>CAVZDW010000014.1:0-46509 GCA_963774155.1 uncultured Solirubrobacteraceae bacterium | reverse complement strand
GTTATCTAGACGATTCTGACGCAGAGGGTCCAGCGGCGGGACCGCCAGGCGGGCCCGCCAGAAGGGGGATGTCAGGTGCTAGCAGCACGAGGTGCGAGACGCGCGCTCGTGGCGGTGCTCGCCACCACGGGAGCGCTGGCTGCGCCGTTGATCCTGTCCGTGAGCTCTCGGGGCGCAGCCCCGCCGGCGGCGGACACGGTGTTCCTCAACGGCAAGGTCCTGCGCTACGCCGACCACAGCCGGCCCGAGGCCGGGTTCGAGCGGTGGTCGCAGGCCGTCGCCGTGCAGCGACGGCAAGATCGTCTACGTCGGCGGCAACACCGCGGTCGCGCCGGAGTACGTCGGGCCGCGACACCGCACGTGCTCGACCTCCACGGAGCGCATGCTCTATGCCGCGGACTCGGCGACGGTCACCGGCACGGCCAGGGCTTCACGTGTCAATGCGACATGGGCTACGAGGGCGGCACCGTCGACCATGATCCTCGAGCAAGCTGAAGGCCTGTCTCGCTCCGTCCCGGATCAGGCCGCGCTGCTGAGCACGAACGCCGTCACTGACCGCGCACTACTTCGTCGCCGAGGCCGCGCAGACCGCCCGGCACGCAGATCCTGGACCGCACCGTGCTCGACCGGCTGAGCAAGTCGCCGGCCGACGACGAGTTCGGCACCGGCACCACGCGCCCGATCGTCGTGCGCGACTCCGGTGGCCACGAGTTCTCGACCAACAGCCAGGCGATCATCAACGCGGGCATCGACGAGAACACCCCGACCCGCCGGACGGCTTCATCGGCCGTGACGCCAATGGCGTGCCGAACGGCCTGTTCGCCGACTTCAGCGCGGCCTGGGGTCCCAACCCGCCGGCCCCGCCGGACTCGACCTACCTGTCGCGCTCGCAGAACGTGGCGGAGGCGTCCCGCAAGGGCATCACCGCCTACCTGCGCCCGGGCGGCAGCGAGTCCGACCTCGCGATCTGGAAGCGGATCGCCGACGACGGGCTGCTCACGGTCCGGATCAACCAGGCGCTGACGGCGGGCGCCCGCGCGGCGAGTCCGACCCCGCGGCGATCCGCTCGTTCATCGACGGCCTCAACACCACCCGTAGCGCCTACAACGGCTACAAGAGCCCGAACAGCCCGGCCGGCATCACCGTCGACACGGTGAAGATCTTCTGCGACGGCGTGGCCGAGTTCCCCTCCCAGACGGCGGCGATGCTCGAGCCGTACAACGTGAACATCGGGACCCCCGAGGCGCCGATCTGGGTGCCGGGGACCCTCCGCGGCGAGGACCCGTCGTGCGAGGACGCCAAGGCCGGCTTCGTCGCCCTCGACCGCCATGGTCGATCCACATCCACTCGCTGGGCAACCGCTCGGCGCGCGTGGCGCTCGACAACTTCGCGGCGGCGCGCAAGCACAACCGCAAGTGGGACTCGCGCCACACGATCACCCACCTCGAGTTCGTGCACCCGACCGACATGAGGCGCTTCGGCAAGCTCGGCGTCGTGGCCAACATGACGATGAACTGGGCGGGCCGCGACGCGTACACGGTGGACGCCGTCGAGGGCTACCTGAACCCGAGCGTGATGCGCACGATCTACGCGGCGAAGAGCCTGCAGCGTGGCGGCGCGGTGCTCGCCGGCGGCAGCGACTGGCCGGTCGACCCGCTCAACCCTGTTCATGCAGATCGAGACCGCGGTCGACCGCACGTCCGACAACCCGGCCTACCAGGTCCGGTGGCCCGGGCCGCTCGGCGCCGAGAATCGGCTCAACCTGATCGACGCGCTCGAGATGCACACGATGGGCGGCGCGTACCAGATGCACCGCGACGACTCGAACCGGCTCGATCGACGTGGGCAAGGACGCGGACATCATCGTCCTCGACCAGAACCTGCTCGAGATCCCGGTGCAGGACATCTCCGCGACCAGGGTGCTCCTGACCATGGCCCGCGGCGTGATCACGCACGAGGATCCGGCGACGTCGTTCAGCGCCGAGGGCGCACGGATCGAGGCCGCCGTCCCGGCGTTCCCGGACCAGCCGGGCGGGTCCACCGGCCCGGTGCGTACGGTCACCGTCACCGCGAAGGGCGACCGGCCGCTGCGGATCGGCGCGGTCTCGGTCCAGCCCGGCGACGCAGGGTCCGACGGGCGACTTCCTCCTGGCCGGCGAGCAGCCTGCGCCGGACACTCGCTCGCCACCGGCGAGAGCTGCGCGGGCCTGCTCAAGGTGCGGTTCGCGCCGTCGCGACCGGACGCCACCTCCACCGCCGGCCTCGCGCTCGAGGCCAGACGTGGCGGGCGCAACGCACACCGGATCCCGCTCACCGCGCGCAGCACGGCGCTCGATGCGTCCAGGCCGCAGGGCTCGGCCGGCCGCGCGGGGCCCCCAGGGCCGGAAGGGCGACCGTGGGCGGCGCGGGCGCGCCGGCGCGACCTCGGTCAGGGTGTCGTGCCGGCGTCGTCCGGCAGCGCACGGCGATCCGCCGCACAGCGCGCGCCACGGCCTGCGCCGCCCTCGGCCCGCGCGACCGGCCGGGTGCGCAGTCGGGAACCGGACGGCGCAGGCGCACAGGGCGCGGCGCCGTGGACGGTGAACGGTCTCCGGCGCGAAGCGGATGGAGCGCGGCGCGCGTGCCCGCGTGACGGTCCGCTCCGGCGGGCGCGCCGCCGCGACGATCGCGGCGGGCGGCTCCCGCGGGCTCAGCCTGAAGGGCTGAGCCCGGCGACCGCCTGGTGGGCGCGAGCCCACCGCCGGCGGAGTCCGGCTACTCGCCGACCAGCGTGAGGAGCTCCTCGAGCTCATCGAGCGGCGGGTGGGATTGCTCCATCCAGGCACGGGGCTCGAGAAGTAGTCGAGCACCGAGGGGCTGGCGGCGCGGGTGGAGTCGTGAGGTCCGGGCCTGGCGGCTGTAGTCGCACAGCAGGCTGTTGCCGCTGTTCACGTGCTCCGTCGTAGGTCTCGGCTGCTGCCGGCCAACTGCGGCTAGGTAGGGGAGCGGGGACGTCGGCGGGTTTGGTCGTTCGTGGGGCGTGTGCTTGCGCGGGCGACCGGGAAATCGGCCCTGCGTCCTGCCCAAGGGTCACAGGCCCCGCCGTCCTGCCTAGCTGTTGTCTGACGGCAGCTAGGCAGGATGCGAGGCGGAGAACCCCCCGGCCTGCCTCGTCACCGCCCCACCTGCCGGGGTTCGTGAACAGCCCCGTCAGTCGACGCGGCTGCTGAGCAGCTGCTCGTAGGCCGCGGATCGGTGCGCTTGATCTGGAGCGCGCGGAGCACCCCGGCGGCGAAGATGACCGGCAGCGGGAGCAGGTAGCGCGAGGTCGGTGCCTGCCGACGCGGCGGGTCAGCAGGTCGAAGTTGCGCACGATCAGGTAGCACGTGATCGCCAGCCCGACCGCCGCCGCCACCGGCGCGATCGTCGTCGCCCACACGCTCTCCCCCGGTCCGTCCTCGCCGCGCGCCCAGAGCGCGGAAGTAGGCCACCACGGCGAGCGAGCACAGCGTCTGCAGCGCGAGCACCGCGAGGATGCCCATGCTGCCCGGCCAGAGGAAGATCTCCAGGTAGGGGTCGGCGCCGATGATCATGCAGATCCCGATCACCACGATCGAGATGACCGTCTGGGCCAGGCTGCCGGCCGCGGGCGCGCCGGTGTGCGGGTTCGCGCGCGCGAGCGCGCGCGGGAGAATGTGCTCGCGGCCGAGCGCGAAGTGGTAGCGCGCGGCGGCGTTGTGGAAGGCGAGCGTGGCGGCGAAGGCGCTGGTGACGATCAGGAGCCGCATCACGTCGGTCGAGACGCCGCCGACGTACTGGTCCATGGCCACGAAGAACATCCCGGCCGGGTCGTCGGTGGCGATGACGAGCGCGCCGTCAGGTCCGAAGGCCACCACGATCATCCACATGATCAGCGTGTAGAAGAGCCCGAGGAAGGCGACGGCCAGGAACGTCGCGCGCGCCACCGTGCGGCGAGGGTCGCGCGCCTCCTCGGAATAGATGGCGGTCGACTCGAAGCCGATGAAGGCCCCGAAGGAGAGCACGAAGAGCGCGCCGACGCCGGACGTGAAGATGTTGGCGGGATCGAACGTGACGAGCGTGAGGCCCGTCTCCCCACCCTGCAGGATCACCGGCACGGCGAGCACGAGCAGGATCGCGACCTCGAGGCCGAGCATCACGCCGAGCACCGTGGCGCTCAGCGTCACGCGCCGGTAGCCGAGGAACGCGATCAGGGCGATGCAGAGCGCCGACCACCACTGCCACGCGACGTCGATCCCCAGCACCTCGGCGAAGGTGGTCGCGGCGAAGTAGCCGAACACGCCGACGAAGCAGATCTCGAGCGCGTTGTAGGCGAAGGTCGCGAACAGCGCGGCGCCCGCGCCGAGCGGGCGCCCGAGGCCGCGGCCGATGTAGGCGTAGAACGCGCCCGCGTTCGGGATGTGACGCGCCATCGCCACGAAGCCGATCCGCGAAGACCGCCATCAGCAGGCGCACCGATCAGGTAGCCGCCCGGTGCCCCCAGGCCGCCGAGCTGGATCGCCAGCGGGCCGACGCCCGCCATCACGCTGAGCGCGCGCCGCGGCAGCGACCACGAACAGCGCGATCGAGACCGGCCCGAGCTCGTTGCGGGCCAGGTGCGCCGTGGCGCCGGAAGCGGCCGCCGGGTCCGCGACCGGAGTGCCGCCGTGGCCAATCGTCTCTGTGCTCATCGCTCTTCCTCGGTTTCCTCTCGATGATGCTCCTCGAGCCGCAGCCCGTAGACGCGAGCCGCCGCCTCGGCGCCGATCCGCTCCTCCCGGAGATCCGCCAGCACAGGCCGCCTGGTCGCGCTCCCGCGGGTCGCCGAAGCCGCCGCCGCCGCCGGTGACGACGACCAGCCGGTCCCCCGGACGGACCGTCAGCCGCTGCTTGCTGATCTCGACCTCGCCGTCCGCCCGCTCGACGGCCAGCCGCGCCGCGGTCCCGGGCGGCCCGCCGTGACGCCGTGCGGCGCGAACGGTCCGGGTCTGCTCGGTGTAGAAGACGCCGTCGGCGTCGTCGAGGAACTCGTAGACGCGCCGGATGCCGAGGCCGCCGCGAAACCCCCCCGCGCCGCCGGAGTCGGGCACGAGCTCGGTGGCGACGATCCGGACCGGGTACTGCAGCTCGCACATCTCCGCCGGGAGGATCTGCACGTTGCCGAGATAGACGTCGACGGCGTCGAGGCCGTCGCCGCCCGCGTGCGCGCCCATCCCGCCGCCGAGATCGTCCTGGATCACCACCTGGTTGCCGAGGCGCGGGTGCCGGCAGGCGGCGGCGAGACTCGAGAAGCCGACGAACGAGCCGCCGCCGTCGAGATCGGGATAGAGCTCGCCGAAGGCGCGGAACAGGATGTCGGTGAGCCGCTGGACGGCGAGGTGGCGGAGGCTCACCGCGGCCGGGAAGCGCGGGTTGGCGAGGCGGCCCTCCGGCAGCTCGATGTCGATCGGCCGCAGCGACGCGCCGTTCTGCGGCGCGTCCGGGTCGAAGATCGCCTTGACCACGAAGAAGATCGCCGCCGTGCCGCGGTCTCCGACATGTTCATGCCGCCGGCCATCTGCTCGTCGGTGCCGGTCAGGTCGACGCGGACGCGGTCGCCGGCGACCTCACCGTCGCCGCGATGCGGACGGGCTCGCCGCCGAGTCCGTCGTCGTCGAGCCAGCCCTCGGCCTGCGCGGGGCCGTCGGGCCGCGCGGCGATCGCGGCGCGGATCCGCCGCTCGGACTGATCGAGCACCGACGCCATCGCAGCGCCCACGGTCGTCCGGCCCGTAGCGGTCGATCAGCTCGGCCATCCGTCGCTGGCCGAGCTGCGCCGCGGCCAGCTGGGCGCGGAGGTCGCCCGGCGGTCGAGATCGGGTCGCGGATGTTGTTCTCGATGCAGCCGCAGGATCGCCGGGTCGACCCCGTCCTCGGGCGAAGCGGATCGGCGGGATCCGCAGGCCCTCCTCGAAGATCGAGCGGTTGGCGTAGCCCTCGGTGCCCGGGTTCGTCCCGCCGATGTCGCTGTGGTGAGCGATGTTCCCGCACCAGGCGACGCACCTGGCCGTCGACGACGACGGGCACGAAGAGCTGGATGTCGGGCGTGTGCGTGCCGCCGCGGTACGGATCGTTGGTCATGAAGCGTCCCCGTCCGGAACTCGATCTCGCCGCCGCCTCGATCACCGAACGGCATCGTCGAGGCCATCGTGCCCAGGAAGGCCGGGATCAGCTCGTCCTGGGCGACCGTCTCGCCCGCCGGCGGTGAACACGGCGCAGGAGAAGTCGTACATCTCGCGGATGATCGGCGAGTGTGAGCTGCGCCGGAGCGCCTCCGACATCTCCCAGGCGATCGCGCGCAGAGCGCTGGCGACCACCGCGACGGTGATCGGGTCGCCGTCCGCATGGGCGTCCGGCTGCTCCCGGCCTCCACGATCAGCGCGCCGGAGGCGTGGACGGTCGCGCGGCAGCCGGGGCAGGAGCGTGGTCGTGTCGAGCTGCTCGACGACGGCAGGGCCGTCGACGACCTGGCCCGCCGCCAGCGCCGCGCGGTCGTAGACGGCGGCGGTCACGGCGTCCGCGCCGACCTCGAAGCGGATCTCGCGCGTGCCCGCGGGCGCGGCTGCCTCGCTCGGCAGCTCGCGGACGACGCCGGCGCCGGGCGGCGGCCGGAGGCCACGACCCGGGCGGCCACCACCTCCACCGGGAGTCCCGGGCGCGGCGTGGCCGAAGGTCTGCTCGTGGAGCGCGTGGAAGCGGTGGAACACGCTCGAGCGGCTCGCCCTGCGTGAGCGGCACGGGCACGCGTACTCCTGACCGACGTAGCGGATGTCGAGGCTGCGCTCGATGCGGCGGTCTCGGGACCACGCCGTCCTCGTCCAGCGCCGCCGCGCCTCGGCCTCGAGGCCGGCGAACCGGCCTCCACGCCCGGCCTCGAGTCGACCTCGGCCGCCAGCAGCGGCGCGACGAGATCGTGGCGGAGAGGCGCGCCGAGCAGCCCGAGCGCGCTGAGCAGCCCGGGGTGCGGCGGGACGACCGCGGCCGGCATGCCGAGCTCGCGGGCGATCGCGGCGGCGTGGAGCGGACCGGCGCCGCCGCCGGCGACCAGCGCGAAGTCGCGCAGGTCGTCGCCGTGCGCGGCGGCCGCGCGGCGGATCGCGCCGGCCATGTTCTCCTCCAGCACCGCGAGGATGCCGAGCGCCGCGTCCTCGATCGAGTCCCGAGCGCCCGGCCACAGGGCGATCGCGTCCCGGGCGGCGACCGCGTCGAGCGGGAGCGCCGCCGCCGATCAGCCCGCGGGGCGAAGCGGCCGAGCACGAGCTGGGCATCGGTGACGGTCGGCTCGGTGCCGCCGCGGCCGTAACAGGCCGGGCCGGGATCGGCGCCCGCGCTCTCGGGCCCGACGGTGAGCGCGCCGCCGGCGTCGACCCGCGCGATGCTGCCGCCGCCCGCGCCGATCGTCTCGATCTCGATGTGCGGGACCTTGCAGGGGACGCCGTTCGGCAGCGTCATGTCCATCGCGCTCCGCGGGCGCCCGTCGCGCACCACGCCGACGTCGGCGCTGGTGCCGCCGACGTCGAACGTGACGCAGTCTCGGAAGCCGGCGGCGGCGGCCTCGCGAGCGCCGCCGATCACCCCGGCGGCCGGCCCGGAGAGCACCAGCTGGTGGGCGTGCTCGCCGACCGAGCGGTCGGCGGTCGCGATTCCGCCGTTGCTCTGCATCACGAACAGCCGCGGTGCCCGGACTCTCGCGCGAGCTCCGCCTCGAGCCGTGCGGATGTACGGATCGATCCCCGGGGCGAGCGCGGCGTTGACGGCCGCGGTGGCGAAGCGCGGATACTCGCGCGGCTCGCTGCTCACGGCCGACGAACGGCCGACGTAGAGATCCGGCGCGCAGCTGCGCACGAGGCCCTGGATCGCCGCTCGTGCTCCGGGTTGACGAACGAGAAGAGGCAGGCGACCGCGATCGCCTCGACGCCCGGCGTCGAGCAGGAGCTCGACGCCCGCTCGACGACCGCGCTCGTCGAGCGGCTCGACCTCCTCGCCGCCGGCCGCGATCCGGCCGCCGACCTCGAGCCGCAGGTCGCGCGGGACCAGCGCGGCCGGGGGCTCTGACGCAGGTCGTAGAGCTTCGGGCGCTGCTGAGTGCCGATCTCGAGCACGTCGCGGAAGCCCGTCGTCGTGATCAGTCCGACGCGCGCGAGGTCGCCGGTGATGATCGCGTTGGTGGCGATCGTCGTGCCGTGCGTGACCGACTCGACCGGGCCGGTCCCGGCGCGAAGCACCTCGCGGATCGCGGCGGCGATCGCCTCGTGGGGTGCGCTCGGCGACGACGGCACCTTGGCGACGACGATCCGGCGCGCCGTCGATCAGCACGCAGTCCGTGAACGTGCCTCCGGTGTCGACACCGATCCGCACCGATAAGACCAGCAGCCCGTGGTGGACGGTGCTCACGTCGCCGCGGCGGTCCAGCCACGTGCGGCCCTGGCGCACGACGAGCCGGAGGCGGTCCTCCGAGAGGGTCGTGATGTCATCGAGCGGGTCGCCCTCGAGCGCGATCAGGTCGCAGGCCTTGCCCGCCTCCAAGGTGCCGGTCTCGTGATCGACGCGGAGCGCCCTCGCGCCGTTGCGGGTCGCGGCCACGATCGCGTCCATCGCCGGCATCCCGGTCTCGACCATGCGGTGGATCTCGCCGTGCGTGGCGCCGCCGTACGGCACCTCGACGCTCGAGAACGAGTCGCTTCCGACCGCCATGACCACGCCGGCGTCACGCGCCGCGTTGAAGTTGTCCGCGACGCGATTCTTCTCCTTCTCCCCCATCGTCTCGCCGCGGTAGTGCTCGAGACCCTCACGCGGCGGCGGCGGGTACTCGTCCCACCACGGGCCCAGCAGCAGGAACAGCGTCGGCACCATGATCACCCCGCGTGACGTGATCAGCTCCAGACACTCCTCATCGAGCTCCTCGCCGTGCTCGAGCGTCGCGATCCGGCGCGCAGCGCATCCTTGGTCGCGGCCAAGCTCTCGCAGTGCGCGAGGACCGGCAGCCCCACCATCGCGGCCTCGCGCACGACCATCCGCAGCTCCTCGAGATCGAAGTGCTGGTCCGTCTCCAGCTCCTTGTCCCACATCCCGCCGCCGGTCGCCCAGATCTTGATCGCGTCCGAGCCCATCCGGTTGAGCGTCCGAACCGCCTTGCGGACCTCTTCGATGCCGTCGGCGAGCATGGCCCACGGGTGGCTGCGCTGGACGAAGTCGCACGGCAGGTGATGCGCGTCGCCGTGCCCGCCGGTGCGCGAGATCCCCGGCCCGCACGAGACGATGCGGGGGCCTTCCATCGTCCCGTGGTTCACGGCCCACTTGAGGTGCAGGCCGTTGCGCGAGATGTCACGGATGGTCGTGACCCCGTGCCGCATCAGCTCCCGCAGCTGGACCGTCGAATTGATGGCCTGCCGCGCGTCGGGCTCGAGCACCCAGTCGCTGTAGTCCATCGTGGACGCGCCGCCCAGATGCGTGTGACAGTCGACGAGGCCCGGAAGGATCGTCAGCCCGTCGACGTCGATTCTCCTGGCGTCGGCCGGGACGTCGACGGCGTGCTCCGGGCCGGCGGCGACGACCAGCCCCCGGCGCGAGATCACGGCGGCGTTGGCCACCGGCTCGGCACCCGTGCCGTCGATCAGCGTGCCGCCCAGGTAGGCGACGGTCGCATCAGCCTGTATGCCCCGATCGAGAATCGTCACGGAAGTCCCCTCGGAACGAGATATTACAGCTTCAAGCCCTGCAAAAGACAAGAAGCTCGTGTCCACTTATCCGTCAGGACACGAAAGTGCGGTTCAGCGACGTGGCGGAGCGCGATCGACGAAGCCCGGTGCGTAGCGCCACTCCGTGAGCTCGAGGAAGCCGTACGTCTCGGTCCCGAGGACGCCGGGAAGCGCGCGGATCCGGCACGTGAGGTCGAGGAGGTGCGCGTTGTCGCGGCACATGACCTCGACGACGATGTCGAGCGTGCCGCTGCAGACGACCACGTAGTACGCCTCGTCGAAGCCATCCAGCGCGTCCGCCACGTCGCGCACCCGCTGGTCGGTGCGGACGCCGATGAAGGCCTGGCGCTGGTAGCCGTGCGTGGCGGGCGCCGAGACCGCGCCGATCCGCACGATCCGTGACTCCAGCAGGTCGCTGGACCCGCTGGCGCGCGCCGGCGTGCGAGAGCCCGATCTCCTTCGCGATCAAGGCCACGGACCGGCGGCCGTCCTCCTGCAGGAGGCGGACGATCCGCCGGTCGGTCTCATCGAGATCCGCGATCCGGAGGCCGTGGAAGTCGAGGCCGGTCATCGGTGCGCGCCAGTCTGGCACGGCGGCCTCGGCCGCTGGGACGGCGCGCCGTCGCGGAACCGGTCGCCAGCCGCTGTTCGATCCCGAGGACGAGATGCTCGAGCACCGACTCGAACTCGGCATCGAACGACCCGTCGGGCGGCTCCGCGTCGGTGACGGCCGCCAGCAGCGGGTAGTCGGCACGGGCGTCGGGCTGCTCGATCCGCAGCGGCGGCCCTCCGACCTGGAGCGCCGCGCCGAGGACGAGGGCGTCGATGCCCATGATCGCCTCCCAGGCGAACTCGAGCTCCCAGCCGAGCTGGGTGAGGTGCCGCAGCTGCCACTCGTACGACCACAGCGCGGTCTTGTGGTGCACCGGCCGCAGCGCCATGAAGGAGACGGCGTTCGGGTGCGCGGCCATCACGCGGCGGTACGACCACGCGAAGTCGCGGAGGACCTCCTGCCACGTCTCGCCGTGCACGTGGCGCACCTCGGAGGCGACCCGCTCGCTGACGGCGTCGAGCAGCTCGTCCATCGTCGCGAAGTGGCTGTAGAACGCCGGCCCGCTGACGCCGAGCTCGCGAGCGAGACGGCGAGTGGAGAGCGCCGCGGCGCCGTCCGCGTCGACGATCGCGAGGGCGCGCTCGACGATGCGGTCACGGCTGAGGAGCGGGATTCGAGGTCGTGCCATGGACGCCAATCCGGGCCTTGACATGCCCGGCAGCCGCCTCTACGGTAGCCGCCAGCAAAACTTAGCACCGCTAAGTTACTGACGAGATCCGGAGGACGAGCGATGAGTGCGAACCCGTTGGCGAGCGGTCGAATCTGTGCGATCGCCCTGGCGGTCGGCATTGCCGCCCTGGGTGCTGGGTGCGGGCGCGACGCGCCGACGGACCAGTCGTCGCCCGCCGCGGATGAGCCCGCGGCCACGCTCACGCCGACCACGCCGGCGGCCGAGAGCGAGGTCGACCGCGTCACCTGGGCGCTGTACCGGGACACGGGCACGGTGGACCCGGCGTTCGCGTTCGACTACCCCGACAACACCGTCGTGGCCATCCTGTGCGACACGGTCCTGCGCCAGCGCCCCGACGGCTCGCTCGAGCCCGGGCTGGCAACCAGTGCCGAGTACGCGGACGAGCGCACGCTCGTGCTCGCGCTTCGCGACGACGTCAAGTTCTGGGACGGCTCGAGCGTCACCGCCGCAGACGTGGCGTTCAGCCTCAACCGCCAGCGCGACCCCAAGCTCGGCAGCCCGTACGCACCGGTCTTCCGGCACGTCGAGGCGATCGAGGCCACAGGCCCCGACGAGGTCGAGATCCGTCTCACCGAGCCCGACTACCTGCTCCGCGGCGAGCTCTCCGGCGCGCCCGGGGCGATCATCAGCGAGCGCGTCGCGAAGGCCGCCGGCCCACGCTACGGCACCCCGGGCGGCGAGACGATGTGCAGCGGTCCCTACCGGATGCAGTCGTGGAAGCCGGGGGACGCCCTGACGGTGGTGCGCAACGACGAGTACTGGGGCGACGCACCGGCGCCGCTCACCCGCCAGATCGACTTCAAGGGGGTCCCCGACGAGGCGGCCCTGACCTCGGGGCTGCTCACCGGGGAGATCGCGGGAACGTACCCGCAGGCGATCACGACGATCGACCAGCTGCGCAGCAGCGGCAAGGTCGCGATCCACCGCGGGCCGTCGTACGCGTCCGACGCATTGATCGTCTCGAACCTGAAGGGCACGCTCGGCGATGTCCGCGTCCGCCAGGCCCTCTCGATGGCGCTCGATCGCCAGGGCATCGTCGACCAGACCTACAAGGGAATGGCGCAGCTGCCGCGCACCCTCGCCAACCCCGGCACGTGGGGCTACGAGCGCGCGACGTTCCAGGCCGCATGGGATGCGCTCGAGGATCCGGAGGTCGACATCGAAGGCGCCCGCGCGCTGGTCGAGGAGGCGGGCGCCACCGGGAAGACGGTCGTGCTCGGGACCACCAACGAGATCAAGAACCTCGCCACCGAGGCGAACGTCCTGCGCTCGGCCGGCGAGGCGATCGGCCTCGAGGTGCAGATGAAGACGGTCTCCGCGGCCAACTACATCTCGTTCTTCGTCGACCCGAAGGCGCGCGCGGACGTGGACGCGTTCTTCACGATCGCCGCCCCGAACTACGCCGACCCCGCGTCGCTCTACACCGCCATCGCGTCGCCTGGAGGCTTCCTCAACTACTCCGACTACCGCAATGCCGACCTCACACGCCTGCTGGCGGCGGCGCGGTCGACCCCCAGCACCGAGCAGCGGGCCAAGCTCGTGGGGAACATCGACGAGGTCCTGGCGCGCGACCTGCCCTGGATCCCGGTCGTCGCGCCCGACAACGTGCTGCTGGTCAACACGTCCCTCACCGGCGCGCCCGCCTCGTACTCGTACATGTTCGCGCCGTGGGCGACGACACTCGGAGCCAAGGGCTGAGGTCTTGGCACGGTACCTGGTGCGCCGACTCGCGATGCTGGTCGCGACGCTGCTCGTGTCGAGCTTCGCGATCTTCGCGACGCTCTCGCTCGCGCCGGGCAGCCCGCTCGCCGCGCTCTCGGGCGGCCGATCACTGCCGCCCGAGAGCGTCGCCGTGCTCGAAGAGCGCTTCCACCTCGACGACCCCTTCCTCGTGCGCTACTGGGAGTGGCTGAGCGGCGCGCTGCAGGGAGACCTCGGGATGTCGATCGCCCTGCGTCAGGACGTGTCGGATCTGCTCGCGTCGCGCGTCGGGACCACGGCGGCACTCGTCTTCTACGCCGCGGTGATCATCGTGATCGTCGGCGTCGGGCTCGGGCTGCTCGGGGCGCTGCGCCCCGGCGCACTCGACACGACCGTGCTCGTCGGCACCACGATCGGGGCCGCGCTGCCCGCGTTCGTCGCGGCGATCGTGCTGATCTGGGTGTTCGCGGTGCAGCTCGGCTGGTTCCCGGCGTTCGGGTCGGGCTCGGGCTTCCTCGACCGCATCGAGCACCTGACGCTGCCCGCGATCGCGCTCGCGATCGGCTCGGTCGCGATCGTGGCCCGCGTCACCCGCGCCTCCGCGCGGGACGAGCTGCAGCGTGAGCACGTCCAGACGGCCGTCAGCCGTGGCCTTCCGTACGGAGTCGTCGTGCGCCGGCACGTGCTGCGCAACGCGGCCATCCCGATCACCACCGTCGCCGGCCTGTCCGTGACGGCGCTGATCGCCGTCGCCGCCGTCGTCGAGCGAGCGTTCAACCTGAACGGGCTCGGCTCCTACCTGATCACCGCGGCGCTCTCGAAGGACTTCGCCGTCGTGCAGGGCATCGCGCTCGTGCTCGTGGCGGCGTTCGTCGTGGTGAACACGATCGTGGACATCCTCTACGCGCTGCTCGACCCGCGCGTGACCCTGCAGGGCCGGAGATGAGCACCGCACTGCCGGCCACGGCCGTCCAGCCACGGCGCTCGCGATCCGCGCTCGCCGGCATGGGAAGGCTCGGGACCGTCTCGGCCGCGGTGATCGTCGTGGCCGCCGTGCTCGCCCTCCTCGGCCCGCTGCTCGCGCCGCACGACCCGAAGGCATCGAGCCTCTCCCTCGCCTTCGTCGGACCCGAGCCGTCGCATCCCCTCGGCTTCGACAGCCAGGGGCGCGACATCTTCTCGCGCCTGCTCGCGGGCGCCCGCAGCTCCCTGCTCGGGCCGCTGGCGGTGGTCGCGCTCGCGACGACGGTCGGTGTCCTGCTGGCGGTGGTCTCCGCGTGGCGCGGCGGATGGGTCGACAGCGGTGTCGCCGCCGTGCTGGACGTGGTGTTCGCGTTCCCCGCCATCCTCCTCGGCGTCCTCGCGACGATCGTCCTGGGTCCCGGCCTGCTCGCCGCGTCGATCGCGCTGTCGATCGCCTATACGCCGTACGTCGCGCGCGTCGTGCGCTCGGCCGCGCTGCGCGAACGCGGCCAGCCGTACATCGCGGCGCTCGAGGTCCAGGGCCTGCCGGCCCCCGCGATCTGCGTGCGCCACCTCATCCCCAACGTCCTCGGCCTCGTCACCGCGCAGGCGACGATCCTGTTCGGCTACGCGATGGTCGACCTCGCGGCGCTCTCCTACATCGGACTCGGGGTGCAGGCCCCGCAGGCGGATTGGGGCGTGATGGTCGCCGAAGGCCAGTCGGGGGTGCTGCAGGGCTACCCGGCCGAGTCGCTGGCCGCGGCCACCTGCATCGTCGTCCTGGTGATCGCCTTCAACCTGCTCGGCGAGCGCCTCTCGATCCGCGGTGAGGAGACCGGCAGATGAACGCGCTCCATTACCTCGGCGCCGTCGAGGCGCTCGGGCACTTCCGCGCCCGGACGCTGTCACCGGTCGAGCTCATGCAGGCGGTCATCGAGCGGGCCGAGGTGACGGAACCGCTGGTGAACGCCCTCTGCGAACCGCAGTTCGACGCAGCGCTCGAGCGGGCGCGGGAGGCCGAGCTGCGCTACGGCCGCCGCGGCCCGGACCCGCGGCCGCTGGAAGGGCTGCCGGTCGGACTGAAGGCCGAGGAGCCGGTCGCGGGGCAGCCGTGGTCTCACGGCTCGCTCCTGTATCGCGACCAGGTCGCGGACGACACGTCGCCCGCCGCCGAGCGGATCCTCGCCGCCGGCGGCATCGTGCACGCCCGCACGACCACGCCCGAGTTCTCGTGCGCGGCCTACACGCACTCGCACCTGTGGGGCGTGACCCGCAACCCGTGGAACCTCGCCGTCGGTGTCGGCGGATCCTCCGGCGGCTCCGGCGCCGCGCTGGCCGCCGGAACCGCGACGCTGGCGAGCGGGTCTGACATCGCGGGCTCGATCCGCATCCCCGCCGCGTTCAACGGCGTCGTCGGCTTCAAGCCGCCGTACGGCCGCGTGCCGCAGCAGGCGCCGTTCAACCTCGACACGTACTGCCACACCGGCCCGATGGCGCGAAGCGTCGCGGACTGCGCGCTCATGGAGAACGTCCTGGCGGGCCCGCATCCGCGCGACGCTACGTCGCTCCGCTGGCCCGTGGTCCTGCCGCTCGAGCCCGAGGGCGCCGCCGGGCTGCGCGTCGCCCTCTCGCTCGACCTCGGCGACTGGCCCGTCGACCCCGAGGTACGAGACAACGCGGAGGCGGCCGCGGATGCGCTCCGCGCTGCCGGGGCGATCGTGGAGCACGTCGACCTGCACCTGCCCCAGGCCGACGTCCTGCGCGCCGTGGCGACGCACTTCGGGCTCGCCTTCGCCGGCTGGATCTCCGGCGAGAGCGAGCGGGCTCCGGGCCAGCTCACCGCCTACGCACGCGACCTGCCGAGGTGGTGCGAGACGACATCAGGAGCGACGAGCTACCTCGAGATGCTCGAGCTCGAAGCGGAGATCCAGGAGCGCGTCGGCGCGCTGTTGGAGCGCTACCACGCGCTCGTGTGCCCCACCGTGGGGACCCGGGGCTTCACCGCGGGGGACGACTACGTCGAGCACGGCGTCGAGGTCGACGGCCGGGCCACCGGGCATCACCTGGAGGCGACGCTGACGACGCCGTTCAACATCGCGAGCCGTTGCCCCGTCCTCGCCGTGCCATCCGGGCTGGCCCGCAACGGGGTTCCCACCGGCGTGCAGATCGTCGGTCGCACCTACGACGACCCGACGGTGTTCCGGCTCGGCGCGGCGCTCGAGCGCGAGCGCCCGTGGCCCCGCGACCCGCAGCTCGAAGCGGCGCACGCGTGAGCGATCTCGTCGTCATCGACGACCTGCGGGTCCGGCTGCCGGTGGACGGGGCGCCGCGCCCCGTGCTCAGCGGCGTATCGATGACGATCGCCGCCGGTGAGGCCGTGGGCCTCGTCGGAGAGTCGGGGTCGGGCAAGTCGATGACGGCCCGCGCGCTCGCCCGGCTGCTCCCGGCGGGCGCGCAGGTCGACGGAAGCGTGCGCTTCGACGGGCGCGACGTGCACCGGCTCGGCCGCGCGCAGCTGCGTGCGGTCCGCGGTGAGATGGGGATCGTCTTCCAGGACCCCCGCGCGCACGTGAACCCGGTGCGGCGAATCGGCGACTTCATGACGGAGGCGCTGCGGGTCAACCAGGGCGTCCGCGAGGCCGAGGCGGCCCGCCGTGCGGTGGAGCTGCTCGGCGAGGTCGGCGTGCCCGACGGCGCGCGACGGCTGCGCCAGTACCCGCACGAGCTCTCCGGCGGCCTGCTGCAGCGCGTGATGATCGCCGCCGCGCTGCTCACCGGGCCGCGGCTGCTGCTCGCCGACGAGCCGACGACCGCCCTCGACGTGACGACCCAGGCCGAGGTGATGGCGATCCTCGACACGCTGCGGCGTGAACGCGGGCTGGCGCTGCTGTTCATCACGCACGACCTCGAGCTCGCGGCGGCGGTGTGCGACCGGACCGCCGTGATGTACGCCGGGCAGATCGTGGAGACGCGGCGCTCGGCGCAGCTGCACGACGACCCGCTCCATCCGTACACGGCGGCGCTCACCGCCGCGCGGCCTCGCATCGACGGCGACACGCCGCGCCTGTCGGCCATCCCGGGCCGGCCGATGTCGGCCTTCGAGGCGCCGCCCGGCTGCGCGTTCGCGGCCCGCTGCGCTTACGCGGAGCCCGCCTGCCGCGCCGAACGCCCGGCGCTCGTCGCCCGCGACGAAGGCGCCGTGCGCTGCCGGCGCGCGGATGACGTGCGTCCCCGCCTGCGCGAGCTCGTCCATGGCTGAGCCCGTCCTCGAGGTCGAAGGGCTCCACAAGGCGTTCGGCGACTTCGTCGCCGTCGAGCGCGTGGACTTCCGGTTGTCCGCCGGCGGCTCGCTGGCCATCGTCGGCGAGTCCGGCTCGGGCAAGACGACGGTGGCGCGGATGCTCGTCGGGCTCGAGCGGCCGTCCGCCGGGACGATCCGGGCCTGCGGCCGCCCTCGTAGCGCGCCCGCCCGCTCGGCCGCCGAGCGCCGGCGGCGCGGACGCGAGGTGCAGATCGTCTTCCAGGATCCGTACGCGAGCCTCGACCCGCAGCAGACGGTCGAGCGGTCGCTCGACGAGATCGTGCGCCACCATCACGGCCTCCCGGCTGCCGCGCGGCGCGCACGCGTGCTGGAGCTGATCGAGCTCGTCGGGCTCGACGAGCGCCACGCCCGCGCCCGGCCGCGCACCCTGTCGGGCGGCCAGCGGCAGCGGGTGGCGATCGCGCGTGCGCTCGCCGCCGAGCCGCGCGTCCTGATCCTCGACGAATCGGTCGCGGCGCTCGACGTCTCGATCCAGGCGCAGATGCTCAACCTGCTGATGGACATCCGGGAGCGGACCGGGATCGCGTACGTGCTGATCAGCCATGACCTGGCCGTGGTGCGACAGCTCACCCAGGAGACGCTCGTGATGCGCGGCGGCAGCGTGGTCGAGCGCGGACCGACCCGGACGGTCCTCGACGCGCCGCGTCACCCGTACACGCAGCAGCTGCGCGCCAGCGTACCGACGGCGGGCTGGACACCGCGGCAACGCGCCGAGCCGGCGCGCCGCGTTCTCGATGCACACGACGACAAGGAGGGATGAGCTGTGTCGGACGAGTACCGCTTCACGTCGGAGTTCAGCGATCGCGAGCTGGGGATGGACCGCAAGATCTCGCGTCGCGACTTCCTCGACGGGATGGCCGTCACCGTCGGCGCCCTCGGCGCCGCCGGCCTCGCCGGAACGGGGACCGCACAGGCGCACTGGGGCCACGGCGGCGGCGACCGAGCCGGCTACCCGCCGCGGCGCACCCGCCTGCGCGGCAGTCACGAAGGCTCCTACGAGGTCGCGCACGCGGTCCGTGACGGCGACTTCTGGCGGCGTGCGGGCCGGCCGCGCGAGACCGGCGAGCGGTATGACCTCGTGGTCGTCGGCGCCGGGATCAGCGGCCTGTCCGCCGCCTACCTGTTCCTCCGCGACGTCGACCCGCGCGCCCGGATCCTGATCGTCGATCCGCACGACGACTTCGGCGGGCACGCCAAACGCAACGAGTTCGTGGTCGACGGACGGCTGCTGATCTCCAACGGCGGGTCGTCGACGATCGACAACCCGCGCGACTGGGCAGGCCCGCTCGCGCCCAGCAAGCAGCTCATCGACGAGATCGGCGTCGACCTCGACGCGCTGGCCGCGTCGGGCGTCGCCAACCACTACGCCTCGCACGGTGCCGGCGGTTCCGCGACGCTGTTTCTCCGGGATGTCTGGGGCCGTGACCACCTCGTCGTCAACCAGGGCCTGGCCGCCACGCTGGCCGACGCGCCGCTGGCGCCCGAGGCCAAGGCCCAGCTCGTGCAACTGCTCACCGATCCGCCGGACTGGCTTGCCGGGTCCAGCCAGGAGCAGAAGATCGCCGAGCTGTCCAAGCGCACGTGCGCGCAGATGCTGACCGAGTACGGCAACGTGCATCCGGACGTCCTGAAGTACCTCAACCAGTCGATCGGCGGCGCCTACGGGATGTTCTACGAGCACTTCGGCGCCCTCGAGGGCGTCTCCCAGGGCGTCGCGGGCCTCACCGGCATCGAGATGGACTTCAGCGCCCCATGGCCGGGCCTCTCGCGAACGGCGCACCTCCGCTGGTACGCGACGGACCGCACCTACACGTTCCCCGACGGCAACGCCGGGATCGCGCGGCTGCTCGTGCGCAAGCTGATCCCGAACGCGATCCCCGGCTCGACGACCGCCGACCTGACGCTCGCCGCGTGCGACTACGATCGCCTCGACCGGGCGCGCAACCACGTCCGCATCCGGCTCGGCGCGACCGCCGTGCGGGTGCGCCACGACGGCGGCCGGCCCGACCGCGCGAAGCACGTCGACGTGGACTACGTCCAGTGCGGACGCCTGTACCGGGTGCGCACCCGCGCCGTCGTGATGGCCTGCTGGAACGCGATGGTGCCCTTCATCGCGCCGGACTTCCCGGCGACGCAGCAGACCGCCCTGCGCGAGGCGGTCAAGTCTCCGCTCAACTACACGCGTGTCGCGCTGCGCAACTGGGAGGCGTGGCAGCAGCTCGGGATCAGCCGCGTGAGCTACCCGGGCGGGTACTGGGGCAGCCTGGCGCTCGCCGCGCCGCGGCGCATCGGCGGCTACGACTCGGCGACGACGCCGAGCCAGCCCGTGCTGGTGACCGCGACCAAGGCGGCGCTCAAGCCGGGCCTCCCGTTCAAGGAGAGTGCGCGCGCCGGCCGCGCCGAGGTCGCGCGGACGTCATTTGCCGACTACGAGCGCCGGCTGCGCGACCAGCTGCTGCGCGCGCTCGGCGGCGCCGGCTTCAATCCGGCCCGCGACATCGCGGCGATCACGGTCAACCGGTGGCCGCACGGCTACATGCGGGTCTACAACGTCCCCTACGACGCGAGCTTCTGGCCGCAGGGCCCGACACCGGCGGAGATCGGCACGCGGCCGGTGGGGCGCATCACGGTCGCGTCGACCGACGCCGGCAACCACGGGTTCTTCGAGTCCTCGATCGAGACCGCCCACGCCGCCGTGCAGTACCTGAAGGGCGTGAGTACACTCAGCGACCCGCGATGCGATCGGCGACCCGGCCCGCGAGGGCCGGGCGCCCCGTACGGCGTTCGCGGGCGTCGGCCATGCGGTAGAGCGCGTGGACGCCGCGGACCCCGGCGAAGCGCAACGGCTCCGGCTCCCACCTGCGGGGCATCGGGCCGACCCAGGGAAGGTCGGTGAGCTCCGTCTCACGACCGAGGATCAGGTCGCGCAGCGTGCGTCCCGCCAGGTTCGCCGCTGCGACACCCTCGCCGACGTAGCCGCCCGCCCACGCGATGCCCGTGGCTTCGTCGAGCCCCACGGCGGGCGTCCAGTTCCGTGGTACGCCGAGCACGCCGTGCCACGCAGCGGCGATCGGGACGTCGTCGAGGACTCCGAACAGGTTGCGCAGCGCGACGCGCAGCTCCTTCACCGTGCGCCGGTCGAGCGGCCCCTCGCGCTCGCTGCCCGACCCGTAGCGGTACGGGACCCCGCGCCCGCCGATGGCCACGCGCCCGTCCGCCGTCCGCTGCAGATAGGCAAACCTCTGGCGCCCGTCCAGCAGCGTCTCGGCGGCGTCCCAACCAAGCTGCGCCCACTGCTCGGACGAGAGCGGCTCCGTGATGATCATCGAGCTGGTCAACGGGACGAGGACGCGTCGGAGACCGGCCAGACGAGCGGTATAGCCTTCGGTCGCGCGCACGATGTAGCGAGCGTGCAGGCGCCCGACCTCCGTCTCCACGGCATGAGGCTCGATGCGGCGAACTCGGGAACGCTCGTGGATGATCGCGCCCGCACGCTCGGCAGCGACCGCGAGCCCGCGGACGAGCTTGGCCGGCTGAACGCGCGCGCAGTGCGGCGTGAAACGGGCACCCAGCACGCCCGCGACGGCCACTCGGGCAGCGGCCGCCTCGGCGTCCAGCAAGGTGCTGTCCGCCTCGGTGAGCCCCCGCTCGTGGTCCTCCTCGACCTCCGCCGCGATGCGCCGCAGCTCGAGCGGCGTCTGCGCGACGTGGAGCGAACCGCTCTTGACGAAGTCGCAGTCGATGCGCTCCTCGGCCACCGCCCTGCCGACCTCGTCAACCGTGGCCTGAATCGCTCGCTCGAGGCGGAGGACCCCATCGCGGCCGCCCCGCTCCGCCCACTCGCTGCGTGAGCCCGCGAGCTCGCCCGCGACCCAACCGCCGTTGCGGCCGGACGCCCCGAATCCCGCCGTCTCGGCCTCGAGCACGGTGACGCGAAGGGCCGGTTCCGCTCGCCGCAGCTCGTACGCGGTCCACAGCCCCGTGTAGCCGGCGCCGACGATGCAGACGTCCACCTCGGCCGTCCCGCTCAGCGGCGGTCGAGGCGGCCCCTGGTCCGGAAGCTGCGAGTGCCAGAACGAGACCGCACGCGGCATATTCCGACACTCTGTCACGGGACAGCCCACCGGCAGCCCTGGCAATACGTCATGTGGTGTCCGACGACGATGCGACGACCTGACGATTGATCGGCGCGCTGCGGGCGGGAAGTCTGAGCCGGGTGGTCAAGTCGGCCAGCTACGCGGATTCCGCGATCGTCGGGGCGATGGTCCGCACCCTCGATGACACTCGCCCGCTCGCCTCGGCCCTTGCATGGCGCAACGGGGTGCTGATCGCCGTCGGGTCCGAAGCGGAGATCCGTTCACACGTGCATTCCCGCACGGACGTGATCGACGGCCGGGGAATGACGGTGGTGCCCGGGCTTGTCGACAGCCATGCCCATCCGTTCCTCGGAACGCACAGGACACGGGGCGTGGACCTGCGCTCGGCGCAGTCGATCGACGACGTCCGGCGCCTGCTCGCCGAAGAGCGGTCCCGCGGCGATGCGGCCGGCTGGGTGCTCGGCCACAGCGTCCGCTACGAGCCGTTCTACCGGGTCGGCATCCGGGCCGACCAGATCGCCGACGCGGTCGGCGACGCGCCGGCGTTGCTGAGCTTCTACGACGGCCACACGGCGCTGGCGTCGGCGACCGCGCTTGCCAGCGCCGGCATCGACGGCCCTCGCTCGTTCACCGAGTCCGCGGAGATCGTCTGCGACGCGGACGGTCGCCCGACCGGGGCGCTGCTCGAGAATGCCGCCATCGATCTCGTGCAGCGCCTCGTGCCGTCGTGGACGCGGACCGAGATGCTTGACGCCTACGCCGCGACGCTGCGCGCTTTCAATCGCGTCGGCCTGACGGGCGCGCACGTGATGATCGGCGACCCCGAGCTGCTGGAGGTCTGCCGTGCGCTCGAGCGACGCGACGATCTGACCCTCCGGCTCCTCGTCGCGATGCACCAGGAGCCCACGACCTCCGACGAGATGCTCGAGTCACACCTGGCTGCGCTCGGGGACCGGGGTCGGCTGTGGAGAACGGGAACCGCGAAGTTCTTCCTCGACGGCGTGCTCGATTCCGGCACGGCGTGGCTCGACGAGCCAGGCCCCGGTGGGCGAAACGGACACGCATTCTGGCCCGACGTCGAGCGGTACATGCAGCTGGTCGAGCGATTCAGCTACGGCGGCTTCAGCGTCGTCACGCACGCCGTGGGCGACGGCGCCGTGCGCGCAGCCCTCGACGCGTACGAACAGGCCGGTCCGCCCGTTCGCGGGATGCACCGCATCGAGCACATCGAGACCCTTCTCGACGGCGACCTCCCGCGGTTCGCGGCCCTCGGCGTCGCCGCCTCGATGCAGCCGCTGCACCTCGAAGGGCTGGACGATCCGACGGCCCCGAGCTCCTGGGTCGAGGGCCTGTCGGCCGGCCGCTACGAGCGCGGCTTCCGGACGGGCGATCTCGTCGCGGCCGGAGCTGTCGTTCCCCTGGGCTCCGACTGGATGGTGGCCGACTTCGATCCGCGCGTCGGCATGGCGTGGGCCCGGCTGCGACGCGCTCCCGGTCGCCCCGATCGCGTCCCCTACCTCCCGGCGCAGGCCCTGAGCGCCGAGGAAGCCGTCATCGGGTACACGCGCTCGGCCGCGACCGTCGCCGGCGACGGCGACGTCTATGGCACGCTGCGCCCAGGTCTTCGCGCCGACATCACGGTCCTGGCCGCCGATCCCGTGACGACAGCCGCAGACGAGCTCCCGGAGGTCCCGGTCCGCCTCACGATCGTGGATGGTGTCGTCGTCTTCGACGCAGAATGGGCTTAGCGCTCAATGCCCGCTCGCCGCGGGCTGCTGCACCCGGGCCTTCAGCGCGACGTGGACCGCCAGCAGGTGCTCGGAGTTCGAGAGATCGATCTCCAGGAGCGTCTCGATGCGGCGAATCCTGTGGTAGAGCGCCTGACGGTTCAGAGTGCAGGATGCGCGCCGCCTCGGCCTTGCGCATTCCCGTCTCGAGGAGCACCTCGAGCGTCGGCAGGAGGTTCAGCCGTCGCTGACGGTCGTGGTCGATGAGCGGGCCGAGCGTGCGCTGCACGAAAGCCGTCAGCTCTTCGTCGTCGCGCCAGCGCCAGAGCAGCCGCGGGAGCTCGAGTGCCGCGATGTCGTGCCAAGGGACCGGCGGCAGCGCCAACGCGCTCGCGGCGCACTCGCTGGCGAGGCGCAGCCCGGGACCGGCTGCCACCCAGTCACCCGCGAGGCCGACCGCGATGGCGACGTCGCCGGCGCCGAAACGGCGCGCAACGACGCGTCGCAGCTCGTCGGCGACCACCGTCGCCGTCGTCTCGCGATCATCGCCGCTCCTGACCCCCGCAAGTGCGACGACGCAGTCGCCGCCCGCGGCAAAGCCGAGCAGAACGTTGAGGCCGCGCCCGCGCAGCCGGCGATCCAGGTCTCCGAGAAGGATCGCTCGCTCAGCCTTGCCCGCGAGGACGTACTGCTGGAGCGCCGCGGCAATCGGCAGGATCAACTTCGCCGGTGCCATGCCGGCCGACCCCGCCACCCGCTCGGCCGCCTGCGGCGAGATGCGCCCATCGGAGAGGTCGACGAGGAGGTTGCCCCGTTCGCGTGCGAGCAGCTCGTCCTCCTGTCGAGCGCGCATCAGGGCGAGCGCGACGATCCCGGCCGCGTGCTGCAACACGAGGCTCGCGGCGGGGTCGACCGTCGACTCGAGCGTCACGAGGACGAGGCGGCCCGGTGCCTGGTGCCCCCCCATCTGAACCTCGGCCTCGATCACGCCGCTCCACGTGGAGCTGCCGGGCTGCGCACTCAAGGCGTCGCGGATGGCGAGCGGGTCGTCTCCGGCGCCCGCCGGGGCCGCATGGAACAGCAGCCGGCGATCCGCCCCCTCGAGGAACACGGGCCCGCGGAGCACCTCGGCGACCGCCGCGATGACACCCGGGACGCCCTCGCCGTCGAGCATGAGCGAGGTGAGCGTCCGGTGCACCTCCTCGGCGCGACGCAAGGCCGCGTACTCGCTCGAGACCAATCGGGTGTGGACCGCCTCGGCGACTTCGACGAACGGCACGGGCCGCCGCAGCGCGATGACGGGCACATCGTGCGCGGCGGCCGCGTCGACCAGCGCGCGCGGAAGCTCGGCGAAGACCTCGCCGAGCTCGATCACGAGCGCCGCGATGCGACGTGGTGCGAGTGCGGCGACGAACGCGGACTGCTCGTGGGCCGAATGCCCGATGCCCATGCCCGTGGTCAGCAGCATCTCACCGCCGGTGAGAAGCATCGCGATGTTCGACACCTCGCTCGAATGAACCCAGCGAATCGGTCGGTCCAGCGCGTTCCTCCCGGTCACCACCTTCGGCAGTCCCCTCCGCAGGACGGGCAGGTCGAGTGCCTCCCGGACCGTCGGTCCGCCAGGCGGCTCCTCGGGCCCCACGGTGCGGATCCGCCTCGGCTTCGGCACGGTCATCGAGTCAGCCGACCGGAACCACGACGAGCTCGCGTGGCAGGGACGAGAGGACGCGCGTGCCCGTCTCCTCGTAGATCACCGTGTCGATCATCGAGTGCAGCACGATGCTCTCGTAGTTCGTGACCATCCCATCGCTGAAGACACCGTCCACATCCTCGTCATCGACGTTGAAGACGAACTCGCCGACCCAGTCGGGCGGGAACGAGATGCCGAGCTCGTAGCCGCCGAGCCAGCCCCGCATGTCCCACACGCCGGCGTCGCGGTAGTACTCCCTCAGAGCGCGGTTCACGTCGCGGATCGGCGTGCCGACCTTCGCCGTCGCCGCCAGCACGTCGAACGCGCCGCCCTGGATCTGCGAGAGCTCGATCGCGCCTGGTGGCGGCTCGCCGAGCACGAACTGCCGGCACACGTTGCCGTGGTAGCGATCGACGACGCCGCACGGATCGGCGCCGACGAAGGCTCCCTCCTCGAGCACCCGCCGCGAGCTGATCGAGTGGCCCATGTGCGTGCCGCCGGCCGACACCCGTTCGTGAAGGGCGGCGGGCTCGCCGCCCGCGGCCACCATGGCGGACATCATCGCGGCCCACGCCTCGAGCTCGGTGATGCCGGGAGCGAGGACGTCCTCGAGCGCGCGGAGCCCGACATCGCAGATGCGGACACCCTCCTCGACCTTCGCGATCTCCGCCTGCGACTTGTTGAGCCGAACGCCGCGGATCTCCTTGGTCGCGTCCAGCACCGTGCTCCGACGCTGGACGAGCGCATCCACGATGGCGACCATGACGGCGTGGTTCGGGATGTGGCTGTGGAATTCGAGCCCGACGGTCCCGCCGAGCCAGCCCTCGCGGTCCAGCGCGCGGATCAGGAACTCGAGGCCGCCGGCCAGATCCTCTCGCGGGGCCAGCCGCAGCTCCTCGACGATCGACGTCTTGTGGATGAGGTGTTCATGGGCCGAATGGTCGAACTGCAGCATCCGGTCGTGGTCGACGTGGACGGCCGTGGCCTGGAGCGGCGGCCACACGCTCGGGCTGTGGCTGCGGTACCAGCGCGCCTGGTAGCCATGCAGCCAGCACATACCGTCGGGCGACGTCACCAGCAGGAGGTCGATGCGCGACTCGGCCATGGCCGCGCGAAGCCGCAGCAGCCGATCGGCATACTCGGCGGCGTCGAAGGCCGGCGCAGGCGGGGCGCTGGGGAACTTCGCGATCTCGTCGTCGTAGAGCGCGCGGATGACGGAGTTCTCCGCCATCAGGACTCCGACCGTCGCCGCCGCATCAGCACCGCGTACGCGAGAATTCCCAGCACGACGGTCACCAGGGTCATGAGGGTCCCGATGGCATTCACCTGCGGCGTGACGCCGGTGCGCAACATCCCGTAGATCCGCACGGGCAACGGCGACACGTCGGCCCCCGACACGAACAGCGACGTCACGAAGTCGCCGAACGACAGGACGAAGGTCAGGAGCGCGGCCCCGACCACGGCGGGCGCGATCTGGGGAAGGACGACGAGGCGAAGCGTCTGAAGACGCGTCGCCCCGAGGTCCATCGCCGCCTCCTCCAGGTGGGTGTTCAGGTTCCCGAGGCGACCGCTCACCAGGACGACGACGAAGCCGATCGAGAACGTGATGTGCCCGAGGACCACCGTCACGTTCGACAGCTGCACGCTGAGCGCGGTGAGGAGGAGCAGGAACGCCACCGCAGTCGCGATCTCCGGCGTCACGAGCGTGAGCACCACGAGCGACTGGAACGGCCGCGCCAGCCGACGGCCCGCCCGGGCGATGCCGAGCGCGAGCGCGGTGCCGATCACCGTGGCCGGGACGCTCGCGGTGACCGCGATGCCCAGGCTCGCCCGCAGCGACGTCAGGGACGCATCGTCATCGAAGAACGCTCGATACCAGCGCAGGTCGAAGTGCCCGAACGACTGGAGCGAGCGCTCGGAGTTGAACGAGAACAGGACGACGACGGCGATCGGCAGGAACAGGAAGACGAACGCGGCGATCGCGACCACGATCAGGAACCGCGGCCGATCGACGGCACCGCGGCGCCCGGGCCGAGCAGCAGCCTGCGGCTCGGCGGCGATCATGCTGCGGGCTCCAGGGCGAGGCCGGCGGGGTCCCCGTTGCGGCGCCGGCGGGACACGAGCACGACCACCAGCAGCGCGAGGATCAGGAACCCGAGCAGGGTCATCGTCAGCGCAGCGCCGAACGGCAGCGATCCCTCCGTCCGGAACTGGCCGTTGATGAGGTTGCCGAGCATGAACTGAGAGCCGCCGAGGAACTCCGCCGTCGCGAAGTCGCCCAGCGACAACAGCCACACGAACACGCATCCCGAGACGACGCCCCGCAGGGTGTTCGGGAGCGTCACGTGCAGGAACGTCCTCCGCGGCGTGCCGTAGAGATCCTTGGCCGCTTCGATCAGCCGCTGGTCGAGCTGGTCGACCGCGACGTAG
This sequence comes from uncultured Solirubrobacteraceae bacterium, assembly GCA_963774155.1. GTDB lineage: Bacteria > Actinomycetota > Thermoleophilia > Solirubrobacterales > Solirubrobacteraceae > DASSUW01. The sequence goes on along the minus strand of CAVZDW010000014.1, from coordinate 19,542 downwards.
ATCGAGAGGATCATGAAGGGCAGGAAGCCGTAGACCAGCCCGCCGATCAACGCGTACTGATTGCCGAGCAGATTGATCGGTCCGTCCCCTTTGAGGCCGAGCTCGCCGAGAACGCCGTTGAGCAGTCCCTCGTCGGCGAGGATCTGGATCCAGGCGTAGATCCGCACGAGGTAGTCGACGAACCAGGGCACGAGGAACGTCAGGACGAGCAGCAGCCGGAATCGCCCGCCGTAGCGGGCGATCACGTACGCCGTGGGGTAGCCGATGAGCAGGCACACCGCCGTGGTCACGGTCGCGTAGAGGAGCGTCTTGAACACGACCGGCAGGAACAGCGGCTGAAAGACCCGCTCGTAGTTCCCGAGGTTGAAGCCGTAGATGGGCCGTCCGACGAGGTCCGCGGTGCCGAGCGACGCGAGCACGACCACGACGATCGGCGTCACGTAGAGCAGGGCGAGCCAGACGCCTCCCGGGAGGAGCAGCCCGATCTGGTACCTCGTCCGGCGCATCAGCTGGCCTTGACGCGCGTCCAGGTCTGGTTCCAGAGATCGAGCGTCTCGCCGGACAGCGTCGGGAGCCACGACGAGGAGTCCGAGACGACGTTCTCGTCGAACGTCAGCTCCGGGTAGTCCTCGACGATCCTCGCGTACTCGGCCATGCCCGTCGTGGTGGGAACGGGATAGCCGATGAACTCGACGACCTTCTTCATGTTGTCCGGGCGAAGCACCCAGTCGACGAACAGCATCGCCGTGCCCGGCGCCTTGCCGGCGGCGGGCAGGACGAAGTTGTCGGAGTTGAAGAGGAGGTTCTCGCTGTTGAACTGGAACCCGATGGTCTCGGGGGTCTTGCTCGCCAGCAGCACCTGCCGCGTATCACCCGCGTACGCCATCATCAGGGTTGCGCGCCCGCTGCCGAGGATGTCCTGGATACCGGTCGGGCTGAAGCCGCCGAGCGAGGACTTCTTCAGCTCGATGATGGAGTCGGCCGCCTCCTCGAGCTGCGCGGGATCGCTGCTGTCGATCGGGTGCCCGAGCCGGGTCAGGGCGACCGACAGGGACAGCTGGAAGTCATCGAACATGAACGTCCGGCCGTCGGCCTCGCCCGCGAAGTCCCAGAGGTCCTTCCACGACCCGGTGAGGTCGCCGAGACGGTCCTTTCGCCATGCGAGCCCCACCCCCCCGATCGCGTACGAGGACGCGATGTGCTTCGAGCCTGGGTCGTACGGGGGGTCCTTGAAGAACTCCAAGAGCTCGCCGGCGTTCTCGAGCTGCGAATGGTCGACCTGCCGCAGGAGGCCGGCGGCCGAGAGCTTCGGGATGTGCTGGGAACCGATGAACGACAGGTCGTAGGGCTGGCCCGAGGAGAGCTTTGCCTGCGCCTCTTGCGAGGTCGCGTAGAACGTCTGCTTGATCTTGACCCCGTACTCCTGCTCGAACGACTTCATGACGTCGGGCGGCACGTAGTCCGCCCACGAGAAGAAGTGCAGATCGCCATCGACCTTCGCCGCAGCGGCCTCGGGCCCGCTCGTGGAGCCTGCCGACGTGGTCGAGCCGCCTCCGCATGCCGAGACGAGCCCGCCGGCGGCCAGCACGCCCGCTGCCGAGAGAAAGCCCCGTCTCGTGCTCGGACTCCAGATCGCGTCGCCCACGTGGTCGTCACTGCGCATCGATGTCATCCCTCCGAGCCCTCCTGGTTCTCCAGCGAGGTCCCGGCCGGGTCAGGCGGGACCGCGAATGTGTGAACGTCCCGCCAGATCAGCCGCGCGCGATCGCCCTTGCCCACGACGGTCTCGGCGTCGACGTTCTGGACGTACGCCACCAGCGTCGAACCGGCCGGACCATCGACCGTGTACTGCCGCCCGACCCCGACGAACGCGACGTCGCGCACGACTCCCTCCACGGCGTTGCAGCCCTCCGGGGCGGCACCGTTCGCCAGGCCGATCGCGACCTTCTCCGGCCGGACGCCCACGAGGCACGAGCCCGACGCGGGGACGCGCTCGACCGGCACCCGCACCCGCGTTCCGCCCTCGAGCGTCACGTCGGCCAGCTCACGGCCGCGGCCCCTGACGGCCCCCGACAGGAGGTTCGACGCCCCCAGGAAGCCCGCGACGAACGCGGTCTCGGGATGCTCGTACATCTGCGCTGGTGGCCCGAGCTGCTCGATCCTGCCCGCGCGCATCACGGCCAAGCGGTCGGACATCGTCAGCGCCTCTTCCTGGTCGTGCGTGACGTAGAGGAAGGTGATCCCGACCTCGGCCTGGATGCGCTTGAGCTCGATCTGCATGCTCTTCCGGAGCTGCAGATCGAGCGCACCGAGCGGCTCGTCGAGGAGGAGGAGCTGCGGGCGGTTCACGAGGGCGCGCGCGAGGGCCACGCGCTGCTGCTGTCCGCCCGACAGCTCGTGCGTGCGGCGGCGCGTGTAGCGAGCGAGATCCACCAGCTCGAGCGCTTCGGTCACCCGCCGGCTGATCTCGGCGCTGTCGACCTTGCGCCGGCGCAGGCCGAAGGCGACGTTCCCGAAGACGTCGTAGTTCGGGAAGAGCGCGTAGGACTGGAACACCGTGTTGACCTCCCGGCGGTACGGCGGGAGCGGGGTCACGTCCTGCCCGCCCAGGTACACGACGCCGAGATCCGGCTCCTCGAAGCCACCGAGCAGCCGCAACGTCGTCGTCTTCCCGCACCCGGACGGGCCGAGCAGGCTGAAGAACTCGCCCCGCTGGACCGTGAGCGTGAGGTCGTCGACCGCGGTCACGGCGCCGTACGCCTTCGTCACCCGCTCGAGGTGGATGTGCGCATCGGCGGTGCCCAGACCGATGGCCCCGTTCAGCTGCACCTGCCGTCCCTCTCCACATTCATCGCGCTCACCCTCAATCGACGTACTGCATCAATATCATGGCATGATCACGTATTCCGCATGGAATTGCTACATGCCACGAGATTTGTGCGCGACTTCCACAGCAGCTCACCACTCGTCGGGAGCGGTATCGAGCACCTCGGGCTCGCCCTCGGTTACGAGCACGTTGCGCTCGAACGCCGCCCTGACCGGACCGCGGACGGCGTACTTCTCCACGGCCAGGCACATCCCGGGCTGGAGCTCGGTGCGGTCGTCCTCGACGAGCCACGGATCCTCGAACCCGAGGCCCAGACCATGCCCCAGGGCGTCGAACTCGCCCCCCATCCCCAGCTCTCCCTGACGGCGCATCGCGGCACGCCCATCGGCAACGGCCGCCGCGACGGTCCGCCCCGCTCGGAGGCCCTGCACCACCGTCCGCACGACCTCCTGGACGTCATCGAGCGCACGCCGCCCGCCATTGCGGTCCTCGCCGACGATGCACGTCCTGCTGAAGTCGAAGAGATAGCCGTCGAGCGCTCCCGACATGTCGATCGCGAAGACATCGCCGGGGCGCGGCGGAACGTCGTTCGCGTACGACGGGAACGGCCGGCGACGGGCCGGTCTTTCCGGTCCGGAGAGCTCGGTGAAGATGTTGATCACGGCCGCCCCTCCGCGCATCGCGACCGAGGCCGCCTCCGCGGCAGCCTCCTGCTCGCACGCACCGTGGAGCGCTGCCTCGATCGCCGCGCTGACGGCTGCACCACCCAGGCGGCCGGCACTCCGGAGCAGCTCCTGCTCGGCGGCGCTCTTGACCATGCGCAGCGGCATGAGGATCCCGTCGGCGAGCTCGAGATCGGCGGCCTGCCCGAGGATCGCGTGCATGTGCCGCGCGCTCAGCGCGTCGCTCCCGACGACCCCGACCGGCCTCCGCGCCAGCCCGGCATCGCCCAGTGCCTCGACGAGCGCCGACGGCAGATCGTGCGTGGGATGAACCTCGTCGGCGACCGCGTCGCCACCGCCGACCGCATCGTCGGTCACCAGCACGGTCCGCCCCGGAGCCACGACGACAGCGGCGTGGCCTCGCATCCGCCAATGCGGCGGGCGATCCGGGATCGCCGGAAACGTCGTGTAGTGCCCGGTGAGATATGCGAGATCGCCGTGACGTTCGAACGGCCCGCCCCCTCGACCGAACACGACGAGGCCGGCGAGGCCCCGGCGAGCAGCGAGCTCGCACGCCCGCTCAGCTCGTCCAGCGAACTCCTCCGGCGACACACCGCGCATTCGCGGCAAACTACTGATCCCATCATCACTGAAGCCCGTGACGGCGCGCGACAATGCCACCAGCGGCGACCGGAGGCCGACCCATGTACCCGCGCATAGCAATTGCAGGTGATGCGTCCGAACGCGGACGGCAATACGGCGAATCAGCCCGCGAGCGAGTTCAGCGGTCGGTCGCCGCCTACGACGAGGCGTTCGCGCACTACGCCCGCTGGGATCGGCGTCGAGTGCGCGAGGAGGCGGCCACGTTCCGTGCTCCGATAGCGGCGCACGGGCAGCGCTACCTCGACGAGATCCGTGGGATCGCCGAAGGGGCCGCCGTCGACGAGATCGACATCCTCGCCATCAACGTCCGGACCGAGATCATGTTCGCGGCCGAGGCGCGCAACGCCGAGAACGCCCGCCGCCTGCCGCCGGAATGCAGCGCCTTCGCCGCGCTCTCCGGACGGAGCGGCGGCCCGCTGCTCATCGGCCAGACCTGGGATTGGCTCGCCCATGCCTTCGACACGGTGGTCGTCATCGAGGCGCGCCAGAGCGATGCGCCGAACTACGTCACGGTGGTCGAGGCCGGGCTCCTGGCGAAGGCGGGAATGAACTCGGCCGGAGTCGCGCTGGCCACCAATGCGCTCGTGTCCGACGCGGATGCGGGGAGTCCCGGCGTCCCGTACCACGTGCTGCTCCGCTCGATCCTCGACGCCGAGACGGTCTCAGAGGCCCTGGCAGCGCTCCAGCGGGCGGCCGCGCATCCTCGGCCAACTACGTCCTCGCGGATGCCGGCGGCGTCGCGATCGACGTCGAGGCCGCACCCGGCGACCACTCGCGGCTCTTCCTCGGCTTCCCCGAAGATGACCTCCTGCTCCACACGAACCACTTTCGCAACCGCGGGTTCGACGGCCGCGACGTCTCGCTCGTGGCCATGCCCGACAGCCCGTTCCGGCTGGCACGCCTCGACGCGCTCGTGCGCGCCCACCGAGGCCACCTCGATCTCGCCTTCTGGACCGAGACGCTCGCGGACCATGCGATGTTCCCGTTCGGCGTGTGCTGTCATCCGGACCCGCGCGCGGCGAGCGACCCGGAGCGCTACGGGACCGTGATGGCTGCCGTCATGGAGCCCGCGACGCACAGCATGTGGCTCGCGTCCGGAAGCCCCTGCTCCACGCCGTTCGAGCGGCTCGATCTGGGAGACCTGCTCGACAAGCCCTCGGCCGCGCGGGGGTCAGCCCTTCCCGCCCGCTGACGCTTCGGCGATCGGCGCCGCGCCGTCGAGGAACTTCCGGCGCGTAGCGCCACTTCGTCCAGCTCGAGGAAGCCGTGCGTCTCCGTGCCCACGACGCCGGGGATCCCACGGATCTCCGCCGTCAGGTCGATGAGGTGCCCGTCGTCGCGGCACATGACCTCGACGATGAGATCGAGCGTGCCGCTGCAGATGACGACGTAGTACGCCTCCTCGAGCTTGTCGAGCGCGGCGGCGACCTCGCGCACCCGGTGGTCGGTTCGGATGCCGATGAAGGCCTGCAGCTGATAACCCGTGCGTCTCAGGCGCCGTCACGGCGCCGATCTGGACGATCCGGGACTCCAGCAGCCGCTGGACCCGCTGCCGGGTACCGGCGTGCGACAGGCCGATCTGCTTGGCGATCGTCGCCACCGACCGGCGTCCGTCCTGTTGGAGCTCGCGGACGATCGCACGGTCGACCGCGTCCAGGTTGCTGACCCTGAGGCCGTGGAAGTCGTTGCTCGTCATGGGAGATCGGTGAAGCCACGAGCAGTGTCGCAGGTGTCACGGGAGGTTGAGGTCGGCGAACTCGCGCGCGGGCGATCGCCACGTCAGCTCGCCGTAGACCGCGCGAATGTTCTCCAGGTCGCTCCGGACGGCGTTGAAGAAGCGATCCGGCTCTCGCATCCTCCTCCGCGCGCTCATCGTGGCGCGGTCAAAGGAAGAGGCCTCCGAGCTTGGCCCGCGGGTCCGGGCCGAGGTCGGGCCGGGAACCGTCGAAGGCGATCTGCCCGTCGCGCATGACCAGGAAGCGCTCGCACACGTCGAGCGCGACGCGCACGTTCTGCTCGGCGAGGAGGAGCGTCAGGCCCTCGCCGGCCAGCACCCGAAGAACGCGGCCGAGCTGATCCACCACGATCGGGGCCAGGCCGGCGGTCGGCTCGTCCAGCACGAGCAGCTTCGGCTCGCCGGCAAGGGCACGCGCGATCGCGAGCATCTGCTGCTCACCGCCGCTCAGCGATCCCGCCCGCTGCCCGGCACGATCCCGCAGGCGGGGGAAGAGCTCGAGGATCCATTCCAGGCGGGCGGGATCCGGCGCCGCGCGCCGGCCGAGCGCCTCCCTCCCCAGCTCGAGGTTGTCGCGGACCGTCATGCCGGGGAAGAGATCCCGGTCCTGGGAGACCTGGATCAGTCCGAGGCGCGCAATCTCGTGCGCGCGGGCCGTCGCGATGTCGTGGCCGTCGAACGACACGCGATCGGCGCGCCGGGTGGTCAGACCGCACAGGCCGTCGATAGCGCTCGACTTGCCGGCGCCGTTCGGGCCGAGCAGCGCGACGGTCTCGCCGTGACCCACGGCGAGGGACACGCCGCGGACCGCCCGCGTCGACCCGCGCTGGCACTCGAGGCCACGCACGTCGAGGAGCGTCGCGCGCTCCAGCTCCTCCGCCACCGGCGCGTCGACTCGCGCTTCCGAGCTCACCGCACCACCTCGGCCAGGCCCAGGTACGCGTCGAGGACCGCCGCGCTGGCCTGGACCTCGCCCGGAGCGCCCTCGGCGATCGTGGATCCGAAGTTCATGGCGATGACCCGATCCGCGACCGAGAAGATCAGGTCGGTGTTGTGGTCGGTCACGAGGAACGCCGTGTCGTGGTCGGCAGCGACCTGCCGCACGAGCCGGGAGAGCCGCTCGCGCTCTGCCTCGGTCAGGCCGACGCCGGGCTCGTCGAGCAGCAGGAGGCGGCTTCCCGAGGCGAGCGCACGCGCGATCTCCACCTCGCGGCGCAGGCCGGCGGAAAGCGAGCTGACGAGCGCGTCCTGTTGTCCGTCGAGCGCGAAGCGGACGAGCAGCTCGCGGGCCGCGTGCACCCGATCATGCCGCGGCACGCCTCGACCGGCACGGGCGGCGAGGTCGAGGCCGAGGACCACGTTCTCGAGGACGCTGAGATCGGGGATGCAACCCCCGAGCTGGAACGTCCGGGCGATGCCCATTCGCGCGCGCGTGTGCGCGGGGGTCCGCGTGACGTCCCGGCCGAGGAACCGGACCGCCCCGTGCGTGACGGTTTGGTGCCCGGTGATGGCGTTGAAGAGCGTCGTCTTGCCGGCGCCATTGGGCCCGATGAGTCCGGTGACCCGGCCACGATGACACTCCAGTGAGACAGCGTCGACGGCGACGAGGCCGTCGAACCGCACGGTCACCTCTTCCGCGAGCAGCACGGGCTCGGCAGCACCGACCACGTCACACCGCCCGCTCACGGAGCTGCGGGATGCGGGCCGCCAGCTCGCCGTAGATGCCGCGCCGGAGGAACATGACGCAGGCGAGCAGTGCCAGGCCGAAAGCCAGCTCGCTCAGCCCCACCAGCCCGCGCAGCTGCTCGTTCAGGAGCCCCAGGACGATCGCGGCGAGCACGGCGCCGCGCATGGAGCCGAGCCCTCCCACCACGATGACCAGGAAATCGAAGAGGAGCTGCTGGAACCCGAAGCTCGTCGGGAAGGCGGATCCCGACAGGTACGGGAACCAGGCGCCAGCCAGCCCGAGCAGGCCGCCCGCGATCGCGATGGCGAACACCTTGCTGCGGTACACGTTGACCCCGATCGACGCCGCCACGTGCTCGTCCGTCCGCATCGCGTACCAGCCGCGCGCCAGCGTGGAACGCCCGAGCCGGGTCACGAACGCGTAGGTCGCGAGCAGGAGGACCAGGCCGATGTAGTAGTGGCCATAGCTGTTCGGGATCTCGAGGCCGCCGAGCACGAGCAGCTCAGGCGACGGCACGCTGAACCCCGCGAGACCCCCGGTGAGGGTCGTCGCGTTCTCGTAGACGTAGATCAGCACGAACATGAAGGCGATCGTGACGATCGACAGGTAGTAGCGGCGAAGCCGGCACACGAGCGCGCCGAACGCCAGGCCCACCACGACGCCGGCGATGACGCCGGCGACCAGCGCGGCCTCGAGCGGGAGCTCCAGGACGGCCGCGGATCGCGCCCCGACGTACGCGCCGAGGCCGAAGAACGCGACGTCGATGAACGCGAACTGGCCCGTCCAGCCGATGACGATGTTCAACGCCATCGCGATCATCGCGTAGGTGAAGATCGTGCTGGCGAGGAACAGCGTGTAGTCGTTGAGCGCCTGCGGGATCGCCAGCGCGACGAGCACGATCAACGCGGCGGCCAGGCGTGAGCGCCCGCGGGTCATGCAACCTCCTCGCTTCCGAAGAGGCCCTGCGGCCGGATCAGCAGAACGAGCAGGATGAGCATGAAGCCGGCGACCTCTCCGAGCCGCGACGAGACGTAGAAGCCCACGAGGGTGTGAGCGAGGCCGACCAGGAGACCGCCCACGATGGCGCCGGGGAAGCTGCCGAAGCCGCCGAGCGTCATGGCTGCGAACCCGAGCAGGAGGGGCTGCGTGCCCATTTCGGGGCTCACGAGGAGCACCGGCCCGGCGAGAATTCCCGCGACGGCGCCGAGCGCGCCCCTACCCCCCACATCACGGCGAACAGCCGCCGCACGTTGATGCCCGCGAGCTCGCAGCCTCGCAGGCTCTCCGTGCTCGCCCGCAGCAGGCGCCCCATGTGGGTCCGGTAGAACAGGTACGCGAAGCTCGCCGCCACCGCGATCAGGACTGCGATGGTCAGCACGTCCTGCCGCCGGATCGAGGCATCGCCGAGATGCACCACGCCCGAACCGGCCAGAGGCGGCAGGCCGTGCTCGTCCGGGAGGAAGAACCGGACGATGCCCGTGATGATGAAGACGAGCGCGAAGGTGGCGAAGACCTGGGCCAGGTGCGACGCGCTCAGCAGCGGCTCGAAGACGCTCTTGGAGATGAGCACGCCGATGGCGAACGCGAGCGCCACCGCCGCCAGCACCACGACCGGATAGGGCAGATCCCAGTACACGACGCCGACCAGCGCGAACACGCCGCCCAGCAGCAGGTACTGGCCCTGCATGAAGTTCACGACCGTGGTCGAGCGGTAGACGATCGTCAGCCCGAGTGCCATGAGGGAGTACACCGAAACCGAGGGCCAGGCCGCTGACCACGTTCTGTATCGCATCGCTCATCTCAGCCGGCGCGCGACAGGTCTTCCCACTCGGACCAGTCCTTGACGACCGAGGTGTCGAGGCCCTCACCGCCGGGCGTCAGATGCGAGAAGTTGCACCGCGACGCGCCACGGCGCGTGCCGGGGTCGCCCTCGGCGAACGCCTTGTAGCCGATGGGCACCGGCGACGCCTCGGTCTCGAAGCCCTGCAACGCCTCCATGGTCTTGACCCAGTTGTCCCAGGTGAGATCGTCACCCATCCGCTCGAGCACGTCGAGGGTGAGTCTCGGCGCCGGCCGCAGACAGCATCGCGTTCGTGTCGAACTGATCCTTGGGGTAGTACTTCTTCAGGAGATCGCGGTACCGGTCGAGCTCCCCGATCGGCCGTCCGTAGCAGTACTCGCCGAACAGCAGCTCGGCGGGCGGCCTCGTCCCGATCTGCTGAAGCGCCGAGTCGGGTTGCGCCGTGTTACCCGTGACGACGGGCACGCGCAGGCCCTGCTGATGGGCATCCCGGAGGAAGACCGACAGCGGCTGCGGGAAGGCGAAGGCGACGACGATGTCCGGCTTCGCGGCGAGGAGCTTCCGGACCTGCGCCGTCGCGTCGCCGGTGTCCTCGCTGATCGACTCCCGAGCCACGATCTCCAGGCCGCCGATCTCCTCGAGTCGCACCTCGAACGGGTCGAGCCAGCCCTGGCCCCATTCCGTCGTCTCCGCCAGGATGCCGACCCGGCGCTTGCCCTCGACGTCGGCGAAGCTCTTGACGAAGTCCGCGACGCCGGCGCCCATGTCCGCCTGGACCGGTGCGGCGACGAAGACGTTCCGGCTCGGCGGGTCGGTCGTCTTGCTCGTCGCGGCCGCCTGGACGAGCAGCGGGATGCCCGACTTCTTGGCCTGCGGCAGGCCGGCCATCAGCGCGTCGCTGCAGATCCCGCCATGGATCATGAACACCTTGTCCTGGGCGATGAGCTTGCGCATGATCAGGTTGACGACCGTCGGATCGCACTTGTCGTCCTCGATCTGCAGGTCCAGCTTGCGTCCGTTGATGCCGCCGCGTTCGTTCGCCTCGCGGTAGATCGCCTCGGCCATGTGCTGGCCCTTGCCGAAGAGCGAGGCGGAGCCGGTCAACGGCGCGAACATGCCGATCTTGATGCTCGACTCGTCGACGCCCTGGCTGCCCTCCCCGCCGTCCGTCGAGCTGTCCGTCCCGCGACATCCCGCGAGCGAGACGGCGACGACGAGGGCGATGGCGCAGGCGCCGCGACGGCCGCCGGTGCTGAGTCGATGCTGAGCTCGCATGAGATCTCCTCGGTGGCAGGGAAGGTCAGGCCGCGGCGGCGATGGTCTTCGCGGCGTACTCGCGATAGCGGCGGACGAGCTCGCGTCCGAGCTCGGGCGCGTCGGCCGGCGCGATCCGATCGACATCCCAGCCGATGGTCTCGCGCATGACGTCGCGGGCCTCGTCGGCGATGACCACGACGCCGTCCGGTTCGATGCGGTCGATCCCGTCCAGGCGCTGGCCCTCCAGGTTCACCTCGAGGCAGGCCTCGCGCGTCCAGCCGGAGGGCAGATCCAGCTCGATGTGGCCGTCGCGCATGGTGACGGGGTAGCCGCCGAGCAGCCCAGGCGGCGAGACGGCGTGCCCCACGACCTCGCGCGTGCCGAGGATCCCCAGGGTCTTCGACACCGTGGACGCAGCGATCAGCCACGTGTCCTCCGCCCCCGGCGGGAAGTCGGCCGTGCTCTCGAGCAAGAGCGCGGAGACGTCGAGACGGTCCGAGACGAGCTCGCCCCTGACCGCGACCTCGCAGAGCAGCGGGAGGCCCTCCGTCCGCTGCATCTCCATGACCGCGGCGTTGACCGAGTGATGCGCGGCCATCCAGACCTTGACGTCGTCCAGCGCGACGCCCTCGCGTCGAGCGACCGCACGCGCCAGCGGCACGGCCATCTCCTCGACATTGCCGGCCCCGACGTCGGGCGCGAGGCCGACGCAGGCCAGCGACGGGTTGACGGCATCCGCGAACGCCATGTTGACCACTCGCGGCTCGCGGCCGCTCTCGCGGACCGCCCGCATCAGCAGGTAGGCAGGACCGAGATGCACCGGCAGCCATGGCCCGAATCCGGCGTCGTGCACCTGGCGCCAGATGGGCGCCGGCAGCGCCTGGATCACGTGCCACGACTGCAGCGAGGCGGTGTTCACGATGACGTCCGGGCGAACGCGCCCGATCAGGCTGGCCGTGGCTCCGACGTCGTACACGTCGGCGGTCTCGAACTCGATGGCAGTCGACCGATCGAGCAAGCGCGCGGCGTGCGCGACGACCGTGGCGCGACCGGCCCGGCGCGCGTCCACGTCGACAGCGACGACCTCGTCGATGCCGTCTTCGTGGGTGAGCAGCTGGACCGTCCGCCAGCCCAGCTCCCCCATGCCAATGACGAGCGCCTTCATCGGGCCTCCTCCCGCATCTCGTGGCGCCAGAGCGCCTTCCAGTCCTCGAGCTCGTTCCCCCCGACCGGCCGTCCTCGCTGCAGCACGAGGCTGATCGCCCCGTCGCCGGTGACCGCTGTGAGGTCGTCGAGCGGCGAGTCGTGTCCCAGGACCAGCAGGTCCGCGTCCTTCCCGGGCTCGAGCGTGCCGATCTCGTCCTCCATGCCGAGGACTCCAGACGCCGTCGACGTCGCTGCGACGAGACAGTCCTCGACCGTCATCCCCGCGTCCCGCAGGGCCAGCAGCTCGTCGGCGTTGCGCCCGAACGGCGTGAGCGGCTCCGAGAACGTGTCCGTGCCCATGGCGATGGTGACGCCGTTCCGGTAGGCGGTCTGCAGGCTCGCCACGCAGTCGTCGACCACGGTTCGAGCCTCGTCCCGCGCGTACTTCGGGACCTCGTCGCCCTGCCACTCCGCCGTGCGGCAGATGAATGACACCGTGGTGATGAGCGCCACGCCCCGCTCCGCCATCCGCGTGCAGACTTCGTCGTCGAGGTAGAAGCCGTGCTCGATGAAGTCGACCCCCGCGGCCACGCAGGCCTTCGTGGCAGCGAGCCCTTCGCAGTGCGCGCCGACCTTCAGGCCGACCTCGTGTGCCTCGGTCACGATGACCTCGAGCTCGTGCGGGAGCAGATGGGTGTGCCTGGGGTTGTCGCGTTCGGAGAGCACCCCGCCGGTCGCCCAGACCTTCACCCAGTCGGCCCCCGCGCGAGCGATCTGGCGCACCGCGCGCCGGCATTCGTCGGGACCATCGGCGATGAGTGCCATGAACGGGCGTTCGCGCACGACCTCGAGCGGGAGCGAGTGCACGTCGCCGTGACCGCCGGTTCGGGAGATCCCCAGCCACGCCGCGTGGACGCGCGGTCCCGCGATCTCTCCGGCGGCGACGCCGTCGCGGAGCGCGGGTCCGATGCGGCTACCCGCGTCCCGGACGGCCGTGAACCCTGCCTCGAGCAGCCGGCGAGCGTCGGCGACCGCGCGCACGGCGCCTCGCATCGGGTCGTCGAGACACCAATCCACTGGGTTGGACCGGCGCGCCCCGAAGAAGTGCATGTGACAGTCGATGAGGCCGGGGATCACCCATCGGCCGTCGCCCTCGAGCACCACGTCCGCCGTGCTGTCGCCGGCCGGGCGGACGGCCGCGATGACGCCGTCCTCGATCTCCACCGCGCACCGTTCCCGGCGACCACCGGCCCGTCCATTCCAGACGTGCACGTCGTTCACGCAGACCCGCACCCTCGACCTCCCATCGTCGACCCTCTCCCTGTTGTGGCGATTCTCAGGTCGGCCGTGGACCCCCGCAAGACGGCGAGCCGTGCCGTGTTTCGCGCGAGGATTTGACAGGTTGTAAGGTCGGCGCCCATCCATGGGCCAGCGCTCCGACACCACTCTCGATTCCGCCGTTTCGATCCGTACGGCGATCGAGCTGCCGCCCGTGCAGCGGGGCGTGCCCGAGGTCCTGAGCGGCGAGGAGCAGCTCGGCCGACCGATCCGCTGGGCCCATGCATGCGAGATCCCGGACATCGCCTCGACGCTGCAGGGCGGCGAGCTCCTGCTCACGACCGGCCTCGGCATCGACCGCGACGACCGCGGTCAGCGACGGTTCATCGACGACCTCGCCGACCGGTCGGTCGCGGGTCTGATCGTGGAGCTCGGGCGTCGCTTCGCCCAGCTGCCGGAGCCCCTGGTCGAGACGGCACGGCTGCGAGAGCTTCCGCTCATCGTGCTGCACCGCGACGTTCGGTTCATCGAGATCATCGAGCTCATCCACCGGCGGATCCTCGACAGCGAGTCCGTCTCGCTGCGACGCAGGGACGAGCTCCACGGCCTGCTCTCCGATCTGATGCGCTCCGGGCGCGGCATCGAGGAGGTGCTCGGCCTGCTGGCCGACGCCGTCGACAATCCCGTCGTTCTCGAGAAGAAGCTCGAAGGCATCATCTTCCACGCGCCTCACCGATCGACGACGGCCAGCGTCGTCGCCGGCCTCGAGGCCGTCCGGCGAGGGCTTTCCGGGCGCCCGCCGTCGGTCGAGCGCCCGGTTCCGTGCGGGGCCGACGAAGACTGGGGCACGCTCATCAGCCTCGGCCTCGAGACGCCCACTGAGGACTTCGACGCCCTGGCCCTGGAGCGGGGGGCGAGCGTCATCTCGATGATGCTCCTCCAGACCCGCGAAGAGAGCCGGGTCGCACGCCGGGAGCGCTGGAACCTGCTGGCCGGGCTTCTCAAGCCCGACCTCGACGAGACCGAGGCCGAGATGCGAGCGCTGGACTTCGGCTTCGCCGCGACGACGATGGTCCCGCTGGTGGCCGGCAGCGATGCCGCCGACCAGGTCGACGAGGACGCCTGGTCGCGGATCTGGCACGAGCTGGAGCGAGAGCTGCAGGCTCGCCACGTGGCGTTCATCGGCGGCATGCACGGCGTGACCGGGCGAGCGGTGATCGGCCTCAAGAGCCCGGCGCACCGGAGCCAGAGCGCCGGCGTGGTGGCCGAGCTGATCCACGACGCGACGGCGCGACACACGGATGGGCGGAGCAAGGCCGTGGTCGCAGTCGGGCGCGCCGGTCACTCGTGGAGCGAGATGCGCGACGGTCTCGCGGAGGCGCTGGAAGCACTGGACGCAGCCCCGGCGCTACCGGCGCGGCCATGGCACGACGCGGCGCAGCCCGACTTCGGCCGGCTGATCTGGACGCTCAAGGACCAGGCCGAGGTGCGGGCCTTCGTCGAGGCCCGCCTTCGACCCGTCGTCGAATACGACCGGCTGCGGAAGTCCCGGCTCCTCGAGACGCTCGAGGTGTTCTGTCGCACCGGCGCGAACAAGTCGGCCACCGCGCGCGCCCTCCATCTCGAGCGCCAATCGCTCTACCACCGGCTGCAGCGGATCGAGCAGGTGATGGGCGTGCGGCTCGACGACGACGACCTGCTCCTCGGGATCCGCTTCGCGTTGAAGGCTCGGCGCAGCTTCGAGCCGTCAACCGAGCGCTGAGCCTCACGTCTGCGTGGGGAATCCGAGGTTCACACCCCCGTGGCTGGGGTCGGGCCAGCGGGTGGTGATCGCCTTGCCGCGCGTGTTGAAGCGCACCCCGTCCGGCCCGTGCATGTGCAGGTCGCCGAACAGCGAGGCCTTCCAGCCGCCGAAGGAGTGGTAGGCCATCGGGACAGGGATCGGCACGTTGACGCCGATCATCCCGGCCATCGCCTCCTGCTCGAAGAGCCGGGCGGCGCCGCCGTCGCGCGTGAAGATCGTCGCGCCGTTGCCGTACTCGTTGGCGTTGAGCAACGCGAGGGCCTCCGGGTAGCTCTCCGCGCGCACGACGACGAGTACGGGCCGAAAGATCTCCTCGTCGTAGATGCGCATGCCGGGCTTCACGTGGTCGAAGACGCACGGGCCGAGGAAGTAGCCGCCCTCGTGGCCCTCCACGGTCAGCTCGCGGCCGTCGACCGCCAGCTGCGCGCCCTCCGCGACGCCGGCGTCGACCAGGCCGCGGACCTTGTCGTAGTGCGACTGAGAGACGAGCGGGCCCATGTCCGAGGACCGGTCGGCCCCCGGGCCGATCGTCAGGCCCGCGATGCGCTCGCGGATGCGCTCCAGCAGCGGCTCCGTGACGTCGCCGACCGTGACCGCCACCGAGACGGCCATGCAGCGCTGCCCGGCTGAGCCGTAGGCCGCGGACACGAGGCCGTCGGCGGCCAGGTCGAGGTCGGCGTCCGGGAGCACCACGGCGTGATTCTTCGCGCCGCCCAGCGCCTGAACACGCTTCCCGTGCGCCGTGCCCGACTCGTAGATGTGCCGTGCGACAGGCGTCGACCCGACGAACGAGACGGCGGCGATGCCGGGGTGCGTGAGCATCGCGTCGACCGCTTCGCGGTCGCCATGCAGGACCGTGAACACCCCGTCCGGCAGCCCGGCCTCGCCCAGCAGCTCGGCGAGGCGCAGGCTGGGAGACGGATCCTGCTCGGACGGCTTCAGGACGAAGGCGTTGCCGCACGCGAGCGCGACGGGCGCCATCCACAGCGGCACCATCACCGGGAAGTTGAACGGCGTGATGCCGGCCACGACGCCGAGCGGCATCCGCATCGAGTACGAGTCCACGCCGCCGGAGACCTGCGGCGTGATCTCGCCCTTGAGGAGCTGACCGAGTCCGCACGCGAACTCGATGACCTCCAGCCCGCGCGTAACCTCGCCCCGGGCGTCGGAGAGCACCTTGCCGTGCTCACGGGTGATGAGCGCGGCCAGCTCGTCCTTATGCGCGTGGACGAGCTCGCGGAAGGCGAACATCACCCGCGTGCGCTTGCTCAGCGACGCGGCGCCCCACTCGCGCGCCGCCACACCGGCGGCCGCGACGGCGCGATCGACGTCATCCGCGGTCGCGAAGGGCACCCGTGCCACAACCTGACCCGTGGCTGGGTCCGTCACCTCCCCGTAGCGTTGGGCGCCGCGGTCGTCGCGGCGGCCCCCGATCCAGTGCTGCAGCAAGGTCTCGCTCGCGGTCGTGTTCATACGATCGATCGTGCCACGCCCGGCAGCGCTGGAAAGGGGCCGTATCGTCAAGACATCCGCGCCGGCGCTGCGACAGCCTGTCGCGGTCATGTCGCGATGGCCCGGAGGCCACTGACGACACAACGTGGGGTTCGGCAGCCAAGCGTGCGGCGGAGTGACGGTTGCCCGTCCGCTTCGCCGCCGACAGACTGCGGCGGATCACTCATGACAAGCAACGTCTTGACGGAACGGGTGGCGATCGTTGGATCCGGGGCGATCGCGTGCGGGCTAGCCGCGTTGGCGGCCGGCCGAGGCCCGGTCTCCATGTGGGCACGGTCGAGCGACTCGTGCGCGCGTGCCCGCGCGCGCGTGGATCGACTCTGTGAGCGCGCCGGCACGCAGCCGGACCTCTCCGTCAGCAGCGACCCGGCGACGCTGAGGAAGGCAACGTTCGTCGTCGAGGCGGTGATCGAGGACGCGGCCGCGAAGACCGCGGTCTGGCGCTCGCTGCACGACCACCTCGCACTCGACGCCGTTCTCGCCACCACGACGTCGTCGCTCTCCGTCTCAGCCCTCGCGCGTGCGAGCGGCCATCCGGAGCGCTTCGTGGGCCTGCACGTGTTCAACCCCGTCGCGAAGATGGATCTCGTGGAGCTCGTCTTCGACGACGCGGCCGCCGCCTCGACCCGTGAGCGGGCTCACGCCCTGTGCGCAGCGCTCGACAAGACGGCCATAGAGGTGCCGGACACGCCGGGGTTCGTCGTCAACCGGCTGTTGTTCCCATTTCTGTTCGACGCGGTCCGGCTGATGACCCGCACCGGCCTGGAAGCCGAGTCCGTCGATACGTGCCTGCAGCTCGGCGCCGCGCACCCGATGGGGCCGCTCGCGCTGCTGGACCTCGTGGGTCTCGACGTCTCGGCGAGCATCGGCGAGACGATCGGCGCCGACGTCCCGCCGCGCATCCGGGAGCTCATCGCCGACGGCGCGCTGGGGCGCAAAGCAGGACGCGGGTTTCACGTCTACGGAGAAGAGGGGTAGCCATGCCATTCAGCGTCGGGCCGACCGAGCTCATCATCGTCCTCGTCATCGCCCTGCTCGTGCTCGGTCCCAAGCGCCTTCCCGAAGTGGGCCGCTCCGTCGGCCGCGGGATGCGCGAGTTCAAGGACTCGGTCAGCGGTGTCAATCGCGACGACGAGGACGACCTGCGGACACTCCCGCAGCCGCCCTCACCCGCCGCGACGACCACCTCCACCTCCACCGCAGCGACCGTCGAGTAACTCGAGCGCTGCTCGTCATCGACATTCAGCGCGACTACTTCGCCGACGGGGCGTACCCGCTCGTCGAGCCCGTCGCGGCGGCCACGGCGGCAGGACGAGTGCTCGAAGCCTTCCGCTCCGGCGGCGAGCCGGTCATCCACCTCCAGCACGTATGGGACGCTCCCGACGCCGCGTTCATGCGCCCCGGCACGGACGGTGTCGAGATCCATCCACTGGTTCGCGCCCCACGACACCGAACCGGTGATGCAGAAAGCCGCACCCAACGGCTTCGTCGGCACCGGCCTCGAGTCGTATCTCCGCGACCACGGCATCGACGAGCTCGTCGTCACCGGCATGATGAGCAGCATGTGCGTCGACGCCACCGTCCGCGCAGCCATCGACCTGGGATTCGACGCGACGGTCGTCCACGACGCGTGCGCCGCCCCTGACCTCGAGTTCGACGGCGCAGCGCTGCCCGGCGCGACGGTGCACGCGGCCTTCATGGCGGCCCTCACCGACGCCTCCGCGACCGTCGTGGCCAGCGAAACGCTGCTACGGGGCGCCAGCCAGCGGTTGAGGCTCGCACGCAGAGCCTCGGCTCGACGACCTTCGGCGCCGCCGGGGAGCCGCCATCGACGAGCGAGAGCAGCATGTCGACCGCGGCGCGCGCCTGGAGGTCCGGCGAGATGTCGACTGCCGTGGTCCCGGGGTTGGGCCGCGATCGCCTCGCGGCCGTCCACGCACGCGGCCACCAGGAGGTCGTCCGGGACGCGCACGCCCCTGGCCTCGGCGACCCGCAGAACCGTCGTCGCGAACGCGATCGGCAGGCCGAGGATCGCGTCCGGCGGGTCGCCGGTGCCGAGGAGCCGGTCGACCGCCCGCGCGGTGGCCTCCTCGTCAGGCGGCAGCGGAACGGTCACGACCTTGGCCTCGTGGTCGTGGGTGGCGCACCAGTCGCGATACGCCTCCTCGGTGTCGGCCGGCCAGCTCCAGCGCGGCGAGCCGTTGAGCAGCACGATCCGGCCGGCTCCCCGATCGACGAGATGGTCGAGCAGCAGGCGGGTGGACCGGCGCGTGTCGGCCGCGACCCAGAGCGCCGGTGGGAGGGACGGGCCAGGTCGCGGTCGATCGTGACGACCGGGACGCCCGCGGCTTCCACCGACGCGATGCGCACGTCCCCGGACTCCGGGTTGCAGATGAGCATCCCGTCGACGCCGACCTGATCGAGGTTCCCTGCCAAGGCGGACGGCAGGAGGAGGAGGCCGTGGTCGCGCTCGAACGCCGCGGTCGCCGCTGCCAACGCCAGATCGAGGTAGAAATCGATCCGCGAGACCGGGTGCGCGCGACCGTCGGTCGGGGCGGGCAGCATCAGGCCCAGCGTCCGCGACCGCCCCATGCGGAGCCCGCGCGCCGTGCGGTGCGGGCGGTAGTTCAGCCGCACGGCGACCGCTTGGATCCGGGCGCGCGTCTCGGCGCTGACGCGCCCGCCGTCGAGCGCGTAGGACACGGTCGCGCGCGACACGCCGGCCGCCTCGGCGACCTCGCGGATCGTGGCGCGGGGGTTGGACATCACCACGAGCGTATAGGGCGCGGCGGTTGCGGTGATGAATCGATTGTGCATAGACTCCGCCGTCTAGTGGTGAATCGATTCGTCATGTCTGCTACCACCGGGGACTGAGCTCGCTGGCGCAGTTCCTGCTCGACGCCTTCTGGGCCAGCGCCGTGCTCGGCCTCGTGGCGCTCAGCCTTGGCCTGATCTTCGGTGAGCTGGAAGATCGTCAACATCGCCCAGGGCGACCTGCTGATGGTCGGCGCGATGTACGCGATGCGCGAGATGCCCTTCCTCGCCGCGCTCGCCGTCACCATGGTGCTGGGGCTGGTGCTCGGCGTGCTGATCGAGCGCGGTGTGCTGCGCCACGTCTACGACCAGGGCTTCATGGCCACGATGCTCGCCACGTGGGGCATCGGCATCGT
>CAVZDW010000013.1:0-137191 GCA_963774155.1 uncultured Solirubrobacteraceae bacterium | reverse complement strand
GAGCGCGCCCGAGAGGATTCGAACCTCTGACCTTCGGTTCCGTAGACCGACGCTCTATCCAGCTGAGCTACGGGCGCAGGGGCAGCGGCCCATCTTAGCGGCGCTGCGCCGGGCCGTTCAGCCCGCGGGCGTGACGGCTCGGGTCATGTCGCCCTGGATCTCGGCGACGCTGAGAGCGCGGCTGTAGACGCGGACCTCGTCGATGCGGCCGGCGAACCACTCGGGCCAGACCGCGGTGCCGCCGATGCGCAGCACGCCGGTCGAGGTCCTGAGGGTTCCCGACACCGCGCGGGTGCCGACCTGCGCGCCGTTGACGAAGATCCGGAGCGTGGCGCCGTCCCACGTCGAGGCCAGGTGGGTCCACGCGTTGACCGGCGTGTTCGCCGTGCCCGTCGCGCGCTGCTCGGACGTCGTGAAGATGTGGCCGCTCGCCTTGCCGGTGCCGTCGCCCGCGTAGAGCGTGTAGATCAGGCCGCCCGGCTGCTCCTTCATGAGGACGGTCCGGTACGCCGAGCCGACGGCGCTCGGGTTCACCCACGCGGACATGGTCACGCCGGTGGTGAGGTCGAGCGGGTTGGCGTCCGGGATCGTCACCCAGTCGTTGATGCCGTCGAAGCTGAGCGCGCTGCCGAACCGACCGCTCACGTGAGCGCGTGGCGCCGCTGATCGTGCCGAGATGGCCGTTGCCCGAGCCGTCGGTGACGCTGGTGCCGGAGGCCTCGTCGAAACCGTAGGCGGCCACGAGGCCGGGCGGCGTGGTCGGCGGCGGCGGGTCGACCACCAACGTCACGGCGACCGTCTTCGGCGACCCGGTCGCGCCCGCGGCGGACACCGTGACGTCCGTCGTGTAGGTGCCCGCGGTCAGCCCGGTGATCGACGGCGTCACGGTGACCGACCCGGCGCCGGTGCCGCTGCTGGGCGAGACCGACAGCCACGGCGCGCTCTCGGAAGCGCTCCAGCTCAGCGTGCCTCCGCCCGTGTTGGAGACGCCGAACGTCTTCGCGGCTGGAGAGGCGCCGCCCTGCACGCTGCTGAAGGCGAGCGAGGCGGGCGACACTGACAGGGCCGGGGGCGCCGGCGGGTCGACGGTGAAGGTCACGCCGATCGTCCGGGGCGAGCCCGACGCGCCCGTCGCCGACACGGTGATGTCCGTGGTGTAGGTGCCGGGGGCGAGCGCGGACTTCGCGGCGGCGACGGTGATCGTCCCGGCGCCGGTGCCGCTGCCCGGGGAGATCGACAGCCACGGCGCGCTCTCAGACGCGGTCCAGCTCAGCGTCCCGCCGCCGGTGTTGGCGACGGTGAGCGTCTTGGACGCGGGCTCCGGCCCGTCGGCGACGGCGCTGAAGGACAGCGAGGCCGGGGACACCGCCAGAGCCGGCGGCGGCGGGTCGACCACGAACGTCACCGCGACCGTCTTCGGCGACCCGGTCGCGCCCGCGGCGGACACCGTGACGTCCGTCGTGTAGGTCCCCGCGGTCAGCCCGGTGATCGACGGCGTCACGGTGACCGACCCGGCGCCGGTGCCGCTGCCGGGCGAGACCGACAGCCACGGCACACCCTCCGAGGCCGACCAGCTCAGCGTCCCGGCGCCGGTGTTCGCGACCTCGATCGTCTTCGCTGCGGGCGAGGCCCCGCCCGAGGTGCCGCTGAAGGACAGCGCCGCGGGCGACACCGAGAGCACCGGTGGCGGCGGATCGACCACGAACGTCACCGGGATCGTCTTCGGCGAGCCACTCGCCCCCGCGGCCGTGACCGTCACATCGGTCGAGTAGGTCCCGGCGGCCAGCCCGCCGATCGACGGCGTCACGTTCAGGGTCCCCGCACCCGTGCCGCTGCCCGGCGAGACGGACAGCCACGGCGCGCTCTCGGAGGCGGTCCAGCTCAGCGTCCCGCCCCCGGAGTTTGCGACGCTCAACGTCTTGGCCGCCGGCGAGGAGCCGCCCTCGGCACCGGAGAACGACAGCGACGCGGGCGACACCGACAGCGCGGGTGACACCGGCGCCGAACAGGTCACCGGGTTGGCCATATCGGTCTGCAGCTCGGTCGAGGAGAGCGCGCGATTGTAGAGCCGGACCTCGTCGATCCGGCCGGCGAACCACTCGGTCCAGACGGCGTTGCCGCCGATCCGCAGCGGGTTGGCGTCGTTGACGATGGAGCCGCTCGCGGCGCGGCTGCCGACCTGGGTGCCGTTGACGAACAGTCGCAGCGTGGCGCCGTCGTACGTGGTCGCCAGGTGCGTCCAGACGCCGGCAGCGAGCGCCGAGGAGCCCCGCGTGTCGACCTCGAACGGCGTCGAGACGTGCCCGCTCGGGCGGTTCGAGTCGGTCTGCGCGTAGAGCGAGTAGCTGATGCCGCCGGCGCGCTGCTTGAAGAGCACTGTGCGCCAGTCGCCGCCGAGCGCGGTCGGGTTCACCCACGCCGACGCGGTCATGCCGGTCGTCAGCCGCACCGAGCTCGCGTCGTTGACCGTCACCCAGTCGTTGACCCCGTCGAAGGTCAGGGCGCCGCCGAAGCGGCCCGAAGTGGTGCGCGTGGCGCCGCTGATCGTGCCGGTGTTACCCGCGGTCGAGGCGTCGGGGGTCGTGGTGCCCGACGCCTCGTCGAAGCCCCAGGCGCCCACGAGACCCGAGGCCACCGGGCAGCTCGGCGCCTCGGTGACCGTGAAGGCGATGTCGACCGTCTTCGGCGAGCCCGAGACGCCCGCGGCGGTCACTGTGACGGTGCCGGTGTGCAGGCCCGGCGCCAGCCCGGCCGTCGACGGCGTCACGGAGACGGTGCGCGGGGCGGCGTCGGACGCCGGCGTGACGGTCAGCCACGGGACGTTGGCGGACGCCGTGAAGGAGAGCGTCCCGCCCCCCGAGTTGGTCACGTTGAAGGCCTTGGTCTCCACGGTTGCCGCCCCCTGCGCCGCGCTGAACGAGAGCGCGGTCGGCGAGACCGAGAGCTGCGGCGGCTGCGGCGGTGGGTCGACGGTCAGCGTGACCGGGATCGAGCGCGGCGAGCCCGTCGCGCCCGCGGCGGTCACGGTCACGGTCGCCGTGTAGGTCCCCGCGGTGAGGCCGGCGATCGAGGCCGAGGCCGTGATGTCGCCGCCACCGGCGCCGCTGCCCGGCGTGACCGAGAGCCACGCGGCATCATCGGCGGCCGTCCAGCTCAACGTCCCCCCGCCGGTGTTGCTGACCGCCAGCGTGCGGTTGGCCGGGTTCGCGCCGCCCTGGGTGGCGGTGAACGCGAGGCTGCCGGGCGTCACGCCGAGACCGGGCCCCGGCGGGGCGGGGTCGACCACGAACGTGACCGGGATCGTCTTCGGAGAGCCGCCGGCGCCCGCCGCGGCGATCGTGACGTTTGTGGTGTAGGTGCCCGCGGCCAGTCCGGTGAGGTTGGGCGTCACCGTCACGCTTCCCGCGCCGGTGCCCGAGGCGGGCGAGGTGCTGAGCCACGATGCGTTCTCCGATGCGGTCCACTCGAGCGTGCCCGCACCGCTGTTGGCGACGTCCAGCGTCTTGGCGGCGGGTGACGCGCCTCCGGCCGTCCCGCTGAAGGAGAGCGACGCCGGGCGAGACCGAGAGCACCGGCGCTCCCGGCTCGTTCGTGCAGGTCACCGGCCGCGACTGGTCGGCGCTCAGCTCGGCCGGCGTGAGCGCGCGGTCGTAGATCCGCACGTCGTCGATGCGGCCCGCGAAGTACTCGTCCCAGACCGCGTTGCCGCCGAAGCGCAGCGCGCCGTTGCTGACCGTGATGCTCCCGGGCGTCAGCTCGCTCGCGACCTGGGCGCCGTTCTCGTACAGCCGGAGCGTCGTGCCGTCGTAGGTGACGGCCATGTGCGTCCAGGTGTTGAGCGGCAGCGGCGTGCCGGTCGTGCGCGTGTCGGACGGCACGGCGACGTGGCCGGTGGGCCGGCCGGTGCCGTCGTTCGCGTACATGCCGTACGCCAGGTTGCCGGGCTGCTCCTTGAGGATCACGGTCCGCCACGGGCCGAGCGCCGTCGGGTTCACCCAGGCCTGGAGCGTCATCCCGGAGACGAGATCGAGCGAGATCGCGTCGGGCACCGTGACCATGTCGTTGCTGCCGTCGAAGCTCAGGGCCCTCCCGTAGCGGCCGTCCGCGGTGCGCGTGGCGCCGGCGATCGTGCCCGTGTTCGTGTGGCCGGAGGTGTCGAAGACCGCCGTACCGGACGGCTCGTCGAAGCCCCACGCGCCGACCAGCCCTGGCAGCACCGCGCAGGCGGCCTCCGCGTACGTCGCGGTGTAGGTCGCGGCCGAGCTCGGCGCGGTGAACTGGTGGGCGGCGGCGCCCCCGTCCGACCACGACGAGAAGTCGTAGGAGAAGCCCTCGAACACCTGGCTCGGCGGCGCGGCGACGCCGACCGTCGAGTTCTGCGCGACCGAGCGGGTGAACGGCGTCGTGGAGGCCTCGCCGCCGACGGCGACCTGGAGGCCCGAAGGCACACTGTCGAAGGTCAGCGAGACCGTCTTGGGATCCAGCCGCACGGACCGGCTCGTGTGCAG
The DNA here is from genome assembly GCA_963774155.1 of uncultured Solirubrobacteraceae bacterium. GTDB lineage: Bacteria > Actinomycetota > Thermoleophilia > Solirubrobacterales > Solirubrobacteraceae > DASSUW01. Next base: position 132,683 of record CAVZDW010000013.1, on the reverse strand, counting down.
CCCGCCCGCCGTCGTGGCCGTGAGGCCGAGCTCGATGTAGGACGGGTACTCGTGGTCGGGGTAGCTGAACGAGCCCGAGGCGACGCCCGCGAAGTCCTGGATGTGATGCACGTGGCAGCTCGACGGGTTGATGGCCGAGCAGTGGTGCAGATCGACCGTCCAGCGCAGGCCGGAGGCCGGCACCGGGTTGCCGTTGCTCGTGGCGCTGCCGCTGAACGGCACCGGATCGCCGACGGCATACGTGGTGCTGCCGGTCGGCGCGGCGATCTGGACGACCGGCGGCGTGCCGACGGTGATCTCCGTCTGCACGGTGTCGGCGAGCCCGCCGGGATCCGTCACCCGCAGGCGCACGGTGACGTGGCCCTCCTGTGTGTAGGTGCGGGTCGGCGTCGCGGACGTCGAGTCGTCGAACGCGCCGTCGCCGTCGAGGTCCCAGGCGTACTGCAGCGGGTCGTCGTTGGGGTCGCTGGAGCCGGCGCCGTTGAAGGAGACCTGCAGCGGTGGGTTGCCGGTCTGCGGGGTGGCCGTGAACGCGGCGGTGGGCGCCCGGTTCGGGTTGACGGCCCGGATCCGCATGATCTCGCCGGTGCCCACGCTGGCGTAGTAGAGGTCGCCGCCGGGGCCCATCTCGAGGTCGACCGGCGACGCCGCGCCGTCGGCGAAGACCTGTCGCGTGGCCGGGTTGGGCGACCCGTCCGGGCCGGGGAACATGACCCAGATGCAGTTGCGCGAGTAGTCGGCCCAGAACATCGCGCCGTCGTAGGCCGCCGGGAAGGTGCCGCCGTCGTTGAACTCGACGCCCGAGACCGAGGAGGAGCCGACCGGGCAGCTCTCGGTCGCCACCTTGGCGCTGTGGTTATACGTGTAGAGCGGCGGGATCGCGCTGCCGTCGTTGTAGAGATCGCGGCAGATGTTCAGGCCGAGCGCGTCGTAGCCCGACTGGCGCCCGTTGCCCTCGTAGCAGGGCCAGCCGTAGTTGCGCACCTGCGACGCGACGTCGGGGATCTTGTTGATCTCCTCCCAGGCCAGCCAGCCGACGTCGCCCGCGTAGATGTCCGACGTGCCGGGCTTGAACGCGAAGCGGAACGGGTTGCGCAGGCCGTAGGCGACGATCCGGCGCGCGTTGAGATCGCCGGTTCCCGGGTTGCTGGGGAGCGGGTCGCCGGTGTCCGGATCGACCCGGATGATCGTGCCGTCGAGGCCGGTGGGATCGGAGCTCGTGCGCACGTCCTGGCTGCGCAGCGCGCCGCCCTCGGCGGTCGGGGGCGTCTGGGCCTGGCCCACGGCGCGCGGGTGGTCCCCGCACGGGTTGACCGGCGAGCCGTCCTGGCCGTAGTCGGCGAACGTGTAGCTGGCGCCGTCGCCGGAGCTGACGTAGAGCGCGCCGTCGGGGCCGAAGTGCACGTCGCCGAGCGAGTGGCTCGGGTACTGCTGGCACCAGTCGTCCTTGATGAGCGGGATCTCGGAGCCGTCGGGCAGGATCTTCGAGACGCGGCCGCTGACGATGCAGCCGTCGCGCTCGGCGCCCGGCGGGTCGGTGCAGTTGTCGTTCCAGCGGGGGGCGGTGGCGCCGATCGCGGCGTCGTACGTGTAGGCGACGTAGAGGTACGGGCGGCCCGTCGTGAACTGCGGGTCCAGGGTCATGCCCATGAGGCCGCGGTCGTTGTGCCAGGCGACCTGCTCGGAGAGGTCGGCGTACACCGTCGCGCTGGAGTCCTCGAGTCCGTCGAAGACCTTGATGACGCCGTCGAGCTGGGCGACGAAGACGCGCCCATCGGGAGAGAACGAGATGGACGCCGGCGCCATCAGGTTGTTGAAGGCCGTCTCCTCGACGAAGTCGTCGGGCACGTCGGCCGCCGCCGCGAAGAGGCCCGGGGCGAACGGGTCCTCGTCGATGCCGGCAGCGTGAGCGGGCGCCGCGAGCACCAGGAGCAGCGCGACGAGCGTGGGGAGGATTCGGAGCACGACCGTCCGAAACCCTATGGCCGCTCAGCGAGGACGCAACGCTACGAAGGCATAGGTCGGGTGGTCGGATTTTCGACACACCAACATCGCGACCGTGAGCGGAGAGGGCGGGATTCGAACCCGCGATGGAGCTTTCCGCCCCATACTCGCTTAGCAGGCGAGTGCCTTCAGCCACTCGGCCACCTCTCCGGGTTGGGCGCAGTGTAGAGGGCCTACGCCACCCGGCGGCGGCGCCCGAGCGTGTCCAGCTCCTCGAGCGACTGGCCGGCGCCGGACGCCACGCAGGTCAGCGGCGCGTCGGCGATGTGGACCGGCATGCCGGTCTCGCGGTGGATGCGCTCGGCGAACCCGCGCAGGAGCGCGCCGCCGCCCGCCAGGACGATGCCGTTGGTGGCGATGTCGGCCGCCAGCTCGGGGGGCGTCTCCTCCAGCGTCGCGTGCACCGACGCGAGGATGTCGGTCAGCGGCGGGTCGATCGCCTGGCGGACCTCGTCGCTGTCGAGCTCGAGCTCGCGCGGGAGGCCGGAGAGCAGGTCACGGCCGCGGATGCGGGTGGAGATCTCCTCCTTGAGCCGGGAAGCCGAGCCGATCGCCAGCTTGATCGCCTCCGCGCTCTGGGAGCCGATGGCCATCCGGTGCTCGAGCCGGATGTAGTTGGTGATCGCGTCGTCGAGGTCGTAGCCGCCCACCCGCAGCGAGCGGGAGACGACGATGCCGCCGAGCGAGATGACCGCCACCTCGCTGGTGCCGCCGCCGACGTCGACCACCATCCGGCCGACCGGCTCGGCGATCGGCAGGCCGGCGCCGATGGCGGCGGCGAGCGACTCCTCGATCAGGTGCACCTCGCGCGCCCCGGCGCTCAGCGACGCCTCCTCGACGGCGCGGCGCTCGACGTCGGTGACGCCCGAGGGCGCGCACATCACGAGCCGCGGGCGGCTGAAGCGGCTGTGCAGGACCTTGCCCACGAACTGGCGGAGCATCGCCTCGGTGACCTCGAAGTCGGCGATCACGCCGTGGCGGAGCGGGCGGTCGGCGGAGATCGTGGCCGGCGTGCGGCCGATCATCAGCTGGGCGTCGGCGCCCACCGCGTGGACCTCGCCGGTGCGCTGGTCGATCGCCACCACCGAGGGCTCGGAGAGCACGATCCCGCGACCACGGACGTAGACGACCGTGTTGGCGGTGCCGAGGTCGATCGCCATGTCGCCGACCGACCGCAGCGAGGCCAGCGACCACCGTCGCCGCCGCTGCGAGCGAAACACTCCCCGAGAGGACACACCGTTGAGGATAGGGGCGCGCCTGTACGGTTCCCACATGCCCGATGCGTCGACGTTCCTGCTCTTCGCCGCGGCGAGCCTCGCATTCCTCGCCATTCCAGGGCCTTCAGTGTTCTACATCGTCACCCGAAGCCTTGCCCAGGGGCGCCGCGCGGGCGTCACCTCGATGCTCGGCGTGCAGGCTGGAGGGCTCGTGCACGTGGTCGCCGCCGCGTTCGGCGTCTCGGCCCTGATCGCGTCCTCCGCGACCGCCTTCACGATCGTCAAGTACGCCGGCGCGGCCTATCTGATCCTGCTCGGCGTGCGGAAGCTGCTGTCGCACGGGGAGGCGGAGGACGAGGTCGACGTGCTCGGCTCCGTCTCGCCGCGCCGGCTGTTCTGGCAGGGCGCCGTGGTCAACCTGCTCAACCCGAAGACGGCGCTCTTCTTCCTGGCCTTCCTGCCGCAGTTCGTCGACCCGTCCGCGGGCCCGGTCGCGCCGCAGATGCTCGTCCTCGGGACGCTCCTGGTCGGGCTCGGCGTGGTGAGCGACGGCACCTACGCGCTGGTGGCGGCGGGCGCGGGCCGGCGGCTGCGCGAGACCGCACGCGCCCGGCGGACGCTCGACCGCCTCAGCGGCGGCGTCTTCATCTCGCTGGGGCTGGTCGCCGCGCTGGCCGGCGAGCCCCGCTCCAAGTAGCCGCGGTCACAACCGCGATCGCCCGCGCGAGGAAGGGACATGAAGCGCTCCAAGCCCACCCCACCGCCGGCCGGCTACGTCGGCGACCACGCCGACCGCCTGAGCCGCATCCCCGGCCACCGCCACGACCCGGACGACGACCGGCCGAGCCGCGAGGACCGCAAGTCGCTCACCTCGACCGTGTTCCAGATCCCGGTCGAGGTGCCGAAGTGGCTCAGGCCGAAGCGCGAGCGCTGAGGAACTCCCGCAGCACGGCCGCCAGCTCCTGCGGTGCCTCCTCGGCCATGTGGTGGCCGCTGTCGATCGTCGCGCCGCGGACGTCGTCCGCCCACTCGCGCCAGATCGCGACCGGGTCGCTCCACAGGTCCTCGAGGTCGTCCCGCAGCGACCACGCGACGAGCGTCGGGCACCTGACCCGGCGGCCGGCGGCGCGGTCGGCGTCGTCGTGCTCGCGGTCGATCCCGAGGCCGGCCCGGTAGTCCTCGCACATCGCGTGGACCGTCTCCGGGTCGTGGATCGCCCGCCGGAAGTCGGCGAACGCCTCCTCCCCCATGTGCTCGGCCGTCGCCGTGTACCAGGCGTCCGGGTCGCGGGAGATGACCCGCTCGGCGGGCTTCTCGGTCTGGCCGAGGAAGAACCAGTGCCACCAGGCCGCGGCGAAGCGGGCGTCGGCGCGGGCCAGCACCTCGCCGATCGGCACCGAGTCGAGCACGGCCAGCGCGGTCACGCGCTCCGGGTGGTCCATCGCCGTCCGGAAGGCGACGTAGCTCCCGCGATCGTGGCCCGCGACCGCGAACCGCTCGTGCCCGAGCGCGGCCATCAGCGCGACGGCGTCGCGGGCCATCGCCCGCTTGGAGTACGGCTCGTGGTCCGCGGTGGTGGGCGGCTTCGACGACTCGCCGTACCCGCGCAGGTCGGGGCAGACCACGGTGTGGTCGCTCGCCAGCAGCGGCGCGACCGCATGCCACGTCACATGGGTCCGCGGATGCCCGTGAAGGAGGAGCAGCGGCGGCCCTTGACCGCCGTGCCGCACCCGCAGCACCGCCTCACCGACGTCGATCCGCTCGAGCGCGAAGCCGTCGAACATGTCCGGTCACCTGCCCGCCACGGGCGGCGGGCAGTCATCATGGACGGCCCGGAGGGGTGGCAGAGTGGTCGAATGCACCGGTCTTGAAAACCGGAGTCCGTGCAAGCGGACCGCGGGTTCGAATCCCGCCCCCTCCGCTCGGCGATCATCGCGCGGAGCGCGTAGAAGGACCGCTTGCGGATGATGTGCGGGTTCGCGGACGGCGGGTCGGCCACGGTGCCCCCGAGGACGCCTTCGGAGGCGAAGGCACCGGAGAGGTTGTCGCGCAGGCTGACGAACACCTTGCCGGCGCCGGCGCGGACGATGGCGGGGAGCGAGGCGCGGAGGTAGCGCGCCTGCGCCCGCTCGCCGCCGGTGAAGCGCGAGTCGGTCTGGTAGGCGGTGTCCGACGGATAGCCGTGCTCGGTCACCCACAGCGGCCCGGTGAACCCGTAGGCGGCGAAGAAGGCCTTCCAGCGTCGGGTCTGCCGGGCCACGGAACGCAGCCCGCCGCGGATGTGGACATTCGCGACGTCGAAGCTCCGCGCAGCGCCGGGGACGCGCAACGCGCGGCCGATCCAGCCGTCGCCGATCGGCTTGTGGATGCCGCCGAGCAGCACCCGCGCGCGCGGGTTGGCGGCCTTGATCGCCTTGTAGGAGGCCACCAGCGTCCGCGCGTACTGGACGGGGGTGCCGTAGTAGCCGTCCGGGTGGTCGGGCTCGTTGAGGATCTCGAAGTGGCTGATCGTGCCCTTCGTGCGGCGGGCGATCTCGCCCGCCCACTGTCCGAACTGCGCGGGGTCCGAGGGCGCGCACTTGTAGGACTCGGCGGCCGCGGCCGGACTCGGGCAATCGGCGGCCCACACGGGCGTCGCGAGGAGCACGAGCGTCAAGTTCAGCTCGTAGCGGCGGGCGAGCACCACGTACTCGTCCACCGCGGCCCAGTCGCGCTCGCCCCGTGTGCCGAGGATCACCTGCGTGAACGCCAGGTCGGCGCGGATGTCACGGGCGCCGACCGCGGCGGCCTCGCGGAACATCGCGTCCTTGAAGCCCGACGGCGCGTTCGAGTAGACCATCGAGTGCAGGCCGTAGGCGTCGGTCAGTGCGAGCGCGGCGCCCGAGAGCAGGCGCAGCGTCATGGCAACGGCGAGCTTCACCGTTGGGCGTCCTTCGTGTCGGGGGCTGTCCGCGACCCCCCGGGCGGCAGGGAAGGGCGGTCTGCCGACCGTACGGCCGGACCGGTGGCCGGCGCATCGGGCGAACGCACGATTTCGGACCCCCGCAACACCCGATCTCGACCGCCGCCGAGCAGCGGCCTGCCCGACGGCGTCGGGTGCCGGGAGCGCGGGCTCAGGCGGGAACGGGCACGCGGCGTGCGGCGCCGGCCACCACGACGACGTCGCACGGTGCGCGCTCGGTGAGCAGGGTCGTGAGGCTCGGGGCGCCCAGCTCGCCGCCGTGCCGGCCCGGGCGGCCGACCACGATGGCGACCGGGAGGATGCGTTCGGCCAGTCCGAGCACGGCGGTGGCCGCGTCTTCGTGGTGGCCGGTGACGTCGAGCACCTCGCCGGTCGCACCGTCGCCGAGGCGGGCCACGGCGTCGGCCACGAGCGCGGCGGCGGCGGCCTGATCCTCGAGCTCGGCGACCTCGTCGGCGACGACGCGGGTCTCGCGGATGTGGACGACGTGGACGGGGACGCCGCGTGAGCGCGCGACGCGGCCCGCCGTCTCCAGCACGATCTCGGCCGAGGGCGTCGCGTCCATGGCCACGAGGACGGCGCCCGTCGGGACGGCCGGGACGGCCTCGATCACCGGCTCCTCGTGGCGGCGGAGGTGGTGCCGCGAGAGCACCAGCGCCACGACCGACAAGCCGACCATGCCGGCGCCGAGGTACATCGGGGCCGGCTCGGAGACGTGCTCGCCGAGCTTGCCCGCGATCCACGGCGCGATGGCGCCGCCGGTGAAGCGGACGAAGCTGTAGGCGGAAGAGGCGACCGACCGCTCGACCACGGCAGCGGCCATGACGGCTTCGGTCAGCACGGTGTTGGCGATCCCGAGCAGGCCGCCCGAGAGCACGACCACGACGATCAGCCCGGCGACGGAGTCGTGCAGCAGCCCGCCGGCGAGCAGGTCCAGGGCCACGCCGCCCAGGGCCACCCCCAGGACGACCACGAGCCCGAGCCGCCGCTCGAGCCGCTGGGCCCCGAACACGGACGTCAGCGCCAGCAGCAGGCCCCAGCCGAAGTAGATCGCGCCGAGCTCGTGCGCCCCCAGGCCGAGCAGGAACGGCGTGTAGGCGAGGATCGTGAAGAAGCCGAAGTTGTAGAAGACGGCCACGATGGCCATCGAGCGCAGACCGCCGTGCGACAGCGCGCGCAGCGGATCGGTGAACGACACGCGCCGCGCCGGCTTCGGCACCGGCTCGAGGAAGACCGTGATGAGGATGAAGCCGACGGCCATCAGCGCCGCGGTGCCGAAGAACGGCCCGCGCCACGTGATGTCGCCGAGCAGGCCGCCGAGCAGCGGGCCGGACGCGATGCCGAGCCCCAGCGCCGCCTCGTAGAGGATGATCGCGCTGGTCAGACCGCCCGCCGCCGACCCGACGATGACGGACAGCGCGGTGGCGATGAAGAGCGCGTTGCCGAGGCCCCACCCGAGGCGGAAGCCGGCGATCTCGAACACGCTGCCGGCCGCGCCCGCGAGCGCGGAGAAGATCACGACCAGCGCGAGCCCGGACAGCAGCGTGCGGCGCGGGCCGATGCGGCTCGCGACCCACCCCGTGACGAGCATCGACACGCCGGTCATGGCGAAGTAGGTGGTGAAGAGCAGGGAGACCTCGCTCGGCGTCGCGTCGAGCTCGCTGGCGAGGGTCGGGAGGATCGGGTCGACCAGGCCGATGCCCATGAAGGCGACGACGCACGCGAAGGCGACAGCCAGGACGGCGCGTGGCTGGTCGAACAGCCGGGGGGAGGAGATTGGCATCAGTGGGGGTCCGTCAGGAGGAGGTCTTCAAGGGCAGGGAGCGCGGCCGCGAGCGTGGCGAGGGCTTCGTCGTCGAGCCGGTCGAGCCGGTCCTGGAGGACGGCGACGCGCGAGCTGCGCACGCTGGCGAGCTCCTCGCGTCCGGCCTCGGTGAGCGCCACGCGAACCGCCCGCGCGTCGTCGGGATCCGACGAGCGCATGACCAGCCCGTCGGCCGCGAGGCGGCGAACGATCCCGGTCATCGTCGGCTGCGCGACCAGCTCCGCAGCGGCCAGATCGGTGATCCGCAGCGGCCCCTCATCCTCGAGGCGGCGGAGCGTCAACAGCGCCGCGACGCTGCTGCGCACCCGCGCGTTCGCGCGCAGGAGCTGGTTCACACGGCTCAAGCGCCGCTCGAGCTGGATGGCCAGGGACGAGGTCGTGCCGATTTGCATAGCCTACCTATATAGCACACCTATACAAGTCATTACCCGTGAGGTAGTTGAGACTCCAGACCGGCTCGGTCACCGTGCCGGGCGATGACCCATGCCTTCGATGCCGACACCGCGGTCGAACCCGCCGGCGAGCACCGCCACACCGCTCGGCTGACCGACCGCTGGACCGCGCTCGGCGGCACGCCGAACGGCGGCTACATGCTGGCCGTGGCCCTCCGGGCCCTCCAGGCCGACATCCCCTTCCCCGACCCGCTCGTGACGTCCGCGCACTTCCTGCGACCCGGCGCCGTCGGGCCGGCGGAGGTCCACACCGAGGTCGTCCGCGTCGGCCGCCGTGTCGCGACCGGCGAGGCGCGCCTCATCCAGGGCGGCCGCGAGATCGTCCGCCTCGTGTCCACCTTCGGCGACCTCACGCAGGCCACCGGCCGCACGCATCCGCTGGTCGCGCAGCCGCATCTGCCGCCACCGGCCCAGACGCCGGCCGTGCTCGCGAACGGCGCGATGCCCGGGGTGAGCATCACCGACCGGGTCGAGTACCGCTCGGACCTGCCGCCGGGCTGGACGAGCGGCACGCCGTCGGGCGACCCCACGGTGACGTTCTGGATGCGCTTCAAGGACGGGCGCGAGCCGGACCCGCTCGCCCTCGCCGCGCTCGTCGACGCCGCCGCGCCCGCCGTGCTCGACCTCGGCGTCCAGGGGTCGGCCACGATGGAGCTCACCGTCCACGTGCGCCGGCGACCCGCGCCAGGCTGGCTCGCGTGCCACGTGAAGACCCGCCACGTCATCGGCGGCTTCCACGAGGAGGACTTCGACGTCTGGGACGAGTCCGGCGCGCTCGTCGCGCAGGCACGGCAATTCGCGCTGCTTGCGGAGTAGGCCCGAGGCGATTCCCGCAGCACGCGGGATCGAGGGGTTGACCGTTGCTCACCGGAGGGCTTCCATCGCCCGTGGTGCACCAGCCCCGGCAGATCTACGCCAGCACCGCGGACCGTCGCCACGGGCGCCGGTGGACGCGGCGCCAGCGGCCGCTGTGGGTGCCCGCTGCATTGCTCGCCTTCGCCCTCGCCGCCGGCGAGGCCCTGCGCACCCTTGCTTAGCCGCGTCGCCATCGCCGCGGTCGTCGCGGTGCTCGGCAACGTCGTGGTGCGGGCGCTCGCGGTCGCGCTGTTCGACATCCCGGACGCGTTCGAGCACCTCGCGCTGCGCGCGGTGATCGTCTCGACGCTTGTCGGCGTGCTGGCCGCCGCGCTCGTCTACGCGGTCGTCGCCCGGCGCGCGGCCGACCCGGCCAGGACCTTCACGCGGATCGCGGTCGTCGTCCTGATCCTGTCGCTCGCCGCGCCGCTCTGGGTCGGCCTCCAGGACCCGCCCGAGTTCCCGGGCACGGACGCCGCCTCCGTCGGCACGCTGATGCTCATGCACGTGCTGACGGCGGCGGTCGTCATCGCGGTGTTCACTCGTCGGTGAACGGCCCGCTGCGACCCACCTTCAGAGCAGCACGATGACCAGGATCGCGGCGATCACCGTGATCCCCAGGAGCGCGTAGGCCGCGCCCGCCTGCCACTGGTTCTCCCAGAAGCCGGGCTTGGCGCGGTCGCGCGAATGCCGGCCCTCGGGCGGCTCGCCGGTCCAGTCCTCGTCGTCGCTCACTTGATCTGTCTACCCGAGATCGCCCGCGCCACCACCAGGCGCTGGATCTCCGAGGTGCCCTCGAAGATCGTGTAGATCTTCGCATCGCGGTGCATGCGCTCGACCGGGTACTCGCGGGTGTAGCCGTTGCCGCCGAGGATCTGGATCGCGCGCTCGGTGGCCCACACCGCGACCTCGCCGGCCTTGAGCTTGGACATCGAGCCCTCAGCGTTCTCGAAGCGCCGGCCCGTCCGCCCCATCCACGACGCCCGCCAGACCAGGAGCCGCGCGGCGTCGATCTCCATCTTCATGTCGGCGAGCATGAAGGCGATCGCCTGGTTGTCGATGATCGGGCGCCCGAACTGCTCGCGCTCGAGCGCGTAGCCGAGCGAGTACTCGTAGGCCGCGCGGGCGATGCCGAGCGCCTGCGCGCCGACCGTCGGCCGCGTCGCCTCGAACGTCTGCATCGCCGCCTGCCCGCGCGACGTCGTGATGCCCTCGCGCGTCCGGGCGAGCCGCTCGTCGAGCTTCTCCTTGCCGCCCAGCAGGCACGCGCCCGGCACGCGGCAGTCGTCGAGGAACACGTCCGCGGTGTGCGAGGCCCGCAGGCCGTGCTTCTTGACCTTGGCGCCCTGTGACAGCCCGCGGGTGCCGGGCGGGACCACGAACGCCGCCTGCCCGCGTGAGCCGAGGTCGCGGTCGATGGAGGCCACGATCACGTGCACCCCGGCGATGCCGCCGTTGGTGGCCCAGGCCTTCTGGCCGTTCAGGACCCACTCGTCGGACGCCGCGTCATAGACCGCGCGGGTGCGCAGCGAGGAGATGTCCGAGCCGGCGTCGGGCTCGGAGACGCAGAACGCGGCCACGGCCGGCTCGGCCTCGGTGCCGAAGCACTGCGGGATCCACTCCCCCGCCTGCTCGCCCGTGCCCTGGCCGAAGATGGCGGCGACGGCCAGCGAGGTGCCCATGATGGCCATGCCGATCCCGGCGTCGCCCCAGAACAGCTCCTCGTTGACGATCGGGAGCGTCAGCCCGCTCTCGTCCGCGAAGAAGGAGGCCAGCGCCTCGTAGCCGTAGAGGCCGATCTTCGCCGCCTCGGAGATGATCGGCCACGGGGTCTCCTCGCGCTCGTCCCACTCGGAGGCGGCTGGGCGCACGACCTGCTCGGCGAAGCCGTGCACCCAGTCGCGGATGTCGCGCTGGTCCTGCGAGAGCTCGAGCGAGAACGGCGTGGCGGTGGCGGCTTCCATGCCGCCCATGCTTAGCAGTGCCGCGCGCTAGACGCGCCGATGTGTCGGCTCGACCGGCTCGGTCGTCCGCGTCTCGTCGCGATGGAAGCGCCCGTTCCCGTCGTGCTCGGTCACCACCGTCTCGCGCTTGCGCCCGACCCGCGGCAGCATCGCCACGACCAGCAGCGCCACCGCGGCGGCGCCGAACGCGAGGATCGTCGCGTTGTTGGCGGCGAAGATGCCCAGCACGTCACTGCCGTCGACGAGCGCGATCACGGCCGCGGCAGCCATCGCCAGGCCGACGATCATGGCCATCGTCTTCGCGCCCCAGTGCATCGGCGCGCTCATGAGGAGGATGATCCCGGCGCCGGCGAACAGCAGCCAGGTCCAGCCGTTGCCCTCGATGCCGAGGAACGTGCCGCCGGTCACGTCGCCGTTCGGCGCGCTCGTCGTGAAGTCCGTCGAACCCATCAGCAAACCGAGGATCCCACCGGCCAGCAGTACTGCGCCGATGATCCCGACCGGCCCCTTGGCCAGCGAAACCCCTTTGGTGCGGCCCATGGTCCGCCTCCTTTCCTGTACGGACATCCTTCCCGTTCGGAGCCCGATCGAAGCGTCAGGGGTGCTGCATGTACCACTCGACGAAGTCCGAGCACCGGCCTTCGCCGTCGAACTCGAGCACCCACAGGTTCGAGAACACCTCGCCGTCGCGGTAGCGCGTCTCCCCCGTGACCACCGCACGATCGCCCTCGATCAGCAGCGGGCGGTACTCGGCCTCCCAGGAACCCGGCGCGTCGGGCTCCTCCGTCCAGCTCCGGACGATCGCCTCACGGCCGCGCTCCGGGTCGTCGTACGGGTGGTAGCGGTACGTCGCGTCCTGCGCGAAGAGCTCGCCGATGGCGGTCCCGTCGTAGGTCCGCCAGGCGTCGACGTACGCGTCGATCCAGGCCTGGACCTGCGCGGAGGTCATCAGTCCGCCGCCGGTGGCTCGGACTCGGGGAGACCGGGCAGCGGCGCGTCCTCCTCGTCGAGATCCGCGGGCGGCCCGAGCGGCTGGTCCTCGACCTCGGGCTCGATGGCGCCGGGGTCGGGCGCCTCCGCGGGGATCTCCGGGTCCTCGGGGGTGATCGGCGTGTCGCGTTCGCGCTCGCTCATGCGGCGTCCCCTACCCGGAGCGTCTCGGGAGCACCCCACCGATGCAGCACCTCGGGCACGGCCACCGACCCGTCTTCGCGCTGGTGGTTCTCCATCAGGGCGATCAGGTGCCGCCACGTCACCGCGGTGCCGTTCAGCGTGTAGACGTGGCGCGGCCGGCCGTCGGCGTCGCGGTAGCGGATGTCGAGCCGGCGGGACTGGAAGTCGGTCGTGTTCGAGGTCGACGTGACCTCGCGGTAGCGCTCCTGGCCGGGCATCCAGGCCTCGAGGTCGTACTTCTTGGCCGCCGAGGCGCCGAGGTCGTCGGCGCCGATGTTGACCACGCGGTACGGGATCCCGAGCTCGCGCAGGAACCGCTCCTCGAGCGCGAGCAGCAGCTCGTGCTCGTCGGCGGCCGCCTCGGGCTCCACGAAGCTGAACATCTCGACCTTGTCGAACTGGTGCACCCGCAGGATGCCGCGCGTGTCGCGGCCCGCGGCGCCGGCCTCGCGCCGGAAGCACGGCGACATGCCGGCGTAGCGGCGCGGCAGCGAGCCCGCCTCGAGGATCTCGCCCGCGTGCAGGGAGGCGAGCGGGACCTCGCTGGTGCCGACGAGGTAGAGGTCGTCGTCGGCGAGCCGGTAGATCTGCTGCTCGGTGTCGGGCAGGAAGCCGGTGCCGAACAGCGCCTCCTCGCGCACGAGGACCGGGGGCACGACGGGCTCGAAGCCGTGCTCCCCCAGGACGTCGAGCGCCCAGCGGAAGAGCGCCAGCTCGAGCAGCACGAGGTCGCCACGCAGAAAGGTGAAGCGCGAGCCGGACACGCGGGCGCCCGCGTCCATGTCGATCATCGGGCCTGCCAGCTCGAGGTGGTCACGGCCGGTGGCGCCGGCGGTGCCCTCCTCGCGCAGCGTCGTGTCGGCGTCGGCCGCGGTGGGGTCCGGCGGGTTGGGCAGCGTCGCGAGCGCCGTCTGCAGCTCGGCGTCGGCGTCGGCCAGGTCCTGGCCGAGCGACTTCACGCGGCGGGCGACCTCCTGCATGGCGGCGATCTCCGCCGCGGCGTCGCCGCCCGCCTGCTTGGCCGCGCCGATCGCCTTCGACGCCGCGTTCTGCTCGGCCTTGAGCGATTCGACCTCGGGACGCAGCGAGCGCGTGCGCTCGTCCAGCTCGAGCACGCGGTCGAGGCGCGTCTCGGAGCCGTCGCGGCGCCGTGCGAGCGCCTCGCGCACCGGGCCCGGATCGCGCCGGATCTGCTTGAGGTCGAGCATGTGGGCGGGCGGGGCGGGCGGGACCCCTCTACTCGGAGCCGCCGCCGCCCGAGAACCTCGCGACGAACTCGGCGACCTTCCGGGCTTCCTCGCCGGTGAGGATGTTCTGCGGCATGTAGCTGGACGAGAAGCCGCCGTTGTGGATCGCGTAGAGGACGTCGTCGACGGTCTCCTTGCGCTCGTCGAAGTTCGGGCCGTCCCGGCGCTCGCGCGAGCTGACGTTGGTCGTCGAGCCCGTGGCGCCCGCGGCGGACAGCGTGTGGCAGCCCGCGCAGTTCTCGTCGAACAGCACGGCGCCCTCGTAGTTCGGGTCCCCCTCGGCCAGCTCGATGCCCTCGGTGCCGCAGGCGCCGACCGCGAGCGCGGCGACGATCAGAGGTGCGGCAAGAAGTCGGCGGCCCATGAGGGTGCCACAGCATACGGAACAATCCCGACCCGAATGCTCGTCGCCCGCCTCACCGCCGCAGTGCTCGTCATCGCTGCGCTGGCGGGCTGCGGCAGCTCGGAACCGGTCGCCCAAGAGGACGACGGCCGGATCGCGATCGAGCTCGACGACTTCCTCATCCGCCCGCAGAACGTGCGGGCGAAGGCCGGGGAGGTCACCTTCGAGGTCGCCAACCGCGGCCGTCTCGGCCACAACTTCCGGCTCCGGACGGCGGGCGGCGAGCCGGTCGCCATCCCCACGCTGCTGCCCGGGCGGTCCGACAGCGCGTCAGTCACCCTGTCCCGAGGCAGCTACAAGATGCTCTGCACCGTCGCCAACCACGAACAGCTCGGGATGACCGGCCGCCTCGTCGTGCGATGAGGGAGGTCGAGCCAGAGCACTTCCGCTCCGTCATGGGGCACTTCGCCACCGGCGTCACGGTGGTGACGGCGATGGACGAGGACGGCCCGGTGGGCATGACGGCCAACGCCGTCTCCTCGCTCTCGCTCGAGCCGCTGCTCCTGCTCGTGGCCTTCGACAACGAGTCGCGCACGCTGCGCGTGGTTCGCGAGACCGGGCGCTTCGCGGTCAACGTGCTGGCCTCCGGCCAGGAGGAGCTCGCGCGCCTGTTCGCCTCCAAGACCCCGGAGCGGGAGAAGTTCGCCGACGTGCCGTTCACCGTGCACCACGGGCTCCCCGTGGTCGAGGGCGCACTGGCCTGGATCGGCTGCCGGCTCGAGCGCCTGATCCCGGCCGGCGACCACACGATCGGCATCGGCGCGGTGGAGGCCGCCGAGGCGGGCGAGGGCGATGCGCTGATCTGGTTCCGCGGGCAGTACTCGTGACCGCGTTCCACATCGGGCTCGGCGTCGCGCTCATCGTCGTGAACTTCGCGGCGGGCCTGTGGGGCGCCTGGGGCTGGTGGAGGCGCCGCCACTCGGCCGGTTTCTGGCCCCTGCTGCGCGTCGGCCAGGGGCTCGTGATGCTCCAGGCGATCGACGGCGGGATCCTGATCCTCATCGGCCGCGACCTGCCGGAGCTGCACCTGATCTACGGCCTGGTGCCGCTCGGCGTGTCGTTCCTGGCGGAGCAGCTCCGACTGGCCGCGGCCGATACGGTGCTGGCACAGCGCGACCTGGAGGGTCGCGCGGACGTCGAGGCGCTGCCCGCGAAGGAGCAGCAGGAGCTCGTCGCGGCCATCATCCGGAGGGAAATGGGCGTCATGGCCGCATCGGCGCTCGTGGTCGGCTTCCTCGGGGTACGAGCGGCAGGAATCCTATGAGCGGAATGCCACTATGTAACACGACCGCACAAACACCGCCTCGCGGTGCTAAAAATCACTCGCGGTGATTCGGTCCTATCTCCCCGCGCTGGTGTTCGTCGGGCTGGGGGCGATCCTCGGCCTGGTCTTCGCCTTGATCAACTCGTACGTCGGCCCGCGCAAGCGCGTCCGGCAGTCGACCACCGATCCGTACGAGTGCGGCCTTCCCTCCGAGGTCAAGCAGAACTTCCGCTTCGGGATCAGCTTCTACCTGATCGCGATGCTCTTCATCCTGTTCGACATCGAGGTCATCTTCCTGTACCCGGTGGCGATACAGCTCGACGCGTTCGGCACGTTCGCGCTGGTCGAGACGATCGTGTTCATCGCCCTGCTGGCCATCGCGTTCATCTACGTGTGGCGGAGAGGAGCACTCGAATGGAGGTGACCCGCCGCCAGCTCGGAACGGGTGAGATGGAGTCGTTCCGCTCCCGGCAGCTCACGGCGCGGCAGATGCTGCAGGGCGACCTCGAGGGCCCCGCGCTCGACCAGCACGTCGAGGACAGCATCCTCACCACCACGCTCGACCGCGCCGCCCGCTGGGCGGCCGCGAACGCGATGTTCCCCGCGACCTTCGGCCTCGCGTGCTGCGCGATCGAGATGATGTCGATCGTCGGCGCCCGCGTGGACGTCGCGCGCTTCGGCGGCGAGGCGTTCCGAGCGTCTCCGCGCCAGGCCGACCTGCTCATCCTCTCCGGCCGCGTCTCGATCAAGATGGCGCCGATCGTGCGGCGGATCTACGACCAGATGATCGAGCCGCGCTGGGCCATCGCCATGGGCGCCTGCTCGTCGTCGATGGGCGTCTTCAACAACTACGCCATCGTGCCGGCCGACAAGTTCATGCCGGTCGACGTCCACGTCCCCGGCTGCCCCCCGCGCCCCGAGGCGCTCATGCACGGCATCCTCAAGCTGCGCGCCATGGTCCTGGCCAAGCCGGACCTGAGCTGGCGCACCCGTTACGGCGGCGGCGGCACGGAGGAGTTCGTCGAGTCCGAGCTCGCCATCGATCCGGTGGCGGGCCACGCCATCGGCGTCTCCGGCGGCGGCAGGATGGGCACGAGTGCCTGACGCCACCGGCCTGGAGCTGATCGCCCAGGACCTGCGGAGCGCCCACGGCGACGACGCCGTCCTCGGCACGCTCTTCTTCCGCAACAAGGCGACGCTGGACATCGCGCCCGCGCGCGTGCGCGAGACGCTCGAATCGCTGCGCGAGAAGGGCTTCCGTTTCCTGGCCAGCGTGCACGGCGTCGACTACTACCCCGAAGAGCCGCGCCTCGGCGTGCAGTACGAGCTGCTGGACATGAAGGAGGTCGACCGGATCACCGTGCGCCTGCGCGTGCCGCTCGACGCTCCCACCGTCCCCTCGGTGACCCCGCAGTGGCCGACCGCGGACCATCAGGAGCGCGAGGTCTACGACATGTTCGGCGTGATCTTCGACGGCCACCCGGACCTGCGCCGGATCCTCATGCCGGAGGACTACGAGGGCCATCCGCAGCGCCGCGACTTCCCCGTCGGCGGCGAGCCCGTGCTCTTCACCCACAACGAGCCGCGCTTTCCGAGGTACACGCAATGAGCGATCTCGAGGCCCGGCCGGCCGCCCCCCAGATCCCGTACCGGGAGATGGAGGACTCGCACGAGCTCCAGCACATCTCGCACGGGGCCGAGCAGGAGCTGCTCACGCTCAACATGGGGCCGCACCACCCGGCCACGCACGGCGTGCTGCGCCTGCTCACCACGCTCGAGGGCGAGGTGGTGCGCGACATCAAGCCGATCATCGGCTACGTCCACACCGGGATCGAGAAGACCGCCGAGGACAAGGCGTACTGGAAGGTCATCCCCGTCGTCGAGCGGATGGACTACCTCGCCTACTTCTTCAACGCGTACGCGTTCTGCGGCGCGGTCGAGACGCTCGTCGAGCTCGAGGTCCCGCCGCGCGGCCAGTACCTGCGCGTGCTCCACATGGAGCTCAACCGGATCATGTCCCACCTGGTCTGGCTCGGCACCAGCGCGCTGGACCTCGGCGCCATCTCGATGTTCTGGTACTGCTTCCGCGACCGCGAGACGGTCCTCGATCTCTTCGAGATGTCGACCGGCCAGCGCATGCACCCGCGCTACTTCCAGGTCGGCGGCGTGATGGAGGACATCCCGATCGGCTTCGAAGACAAGGTGCGGGCCTTCTGCGCCGAGATGCCCGGCCGCGTGGACCAGTACCTCGACCTGCTGGCCAAGAACGAGATCGTGCTGCGGCGCCTGCGCGGCGTGGCCGCCGTGGACGAGGAGACGCTGCTCGGCCTCGGCGTCACCGGCCCGCTCCTGCGCGCGTGCGGCAACGCCTGGGACCTGCGCAAGGCCGAGCCGTACTGCTCGTACGAGGACTTCCAGTTCAAGATCCCGGTCGGCACCACGGGCGACAACTGGGATCGCTTCGCCGTGCGCCTGCAGGAGATCAAGGAGTCGGTGAAGATCATCGAGCAGGCGCTCGACGGCCTGCCCGAGGGCGCCTACGTCTCCGACAACCGCAAGTACGTGCTGCCGCCGCGGCACGAGCTGGCGACGTCGATGGAGGCGCTCATCCACCACTTCAAGCTCGTGACCGAGGGCTTCCGCGTGCCGCCGGGCGAGGTCTACTTCCCGATCGAGGGCCCGCGCGGCGAGTACGGCATCTTCCTGCGCGCCGACGGCTCGTCCAAGCCCGCCCGCGTGCACATGCGCGACCCCTCCTTCGTGAACCTGCAGGCCACCAAGCCGATGGTGCAGGACCTCTACATCGCCGACCTCATCGCGACGCTCGCGATGCTCGACCCGGTGCTCGGGGGCATCGACCGCTGATGGCGATCGACCCGAGCCAGGTCCGGCGGTACGCGCACGGCTCGCGCGTGCCCGGCTGGGACGAGGCCGCCGACCTCACCAAGGACCCCGCGGTCGTCCCCGATCCCGCGACGACGCCGGTCCCCGCCCACGTGCGCGCGGCGATCGAGGCCCAGATGGCCAAGTACCCGGACATCCGCTCGGCCGCCATCCCGGCGCTGCACATCGTCCAGCGCGAGCACGGCTGGTGCTCGCCGACGGCGATCGAGCAGGCCGCCTGCGTGATGCGGCTGACGCCCGGCTACCTGACCGCGGTGGCCACGTTCTACGACATGTTCTCGACGACGCCCAAGGGCCGCCACGACGTCTTCGTCTGCACGAACATCTCGTGCTCGCTGCTCGGCGCCGACGCGCTCTACGACGCGATGCTCAGCGCGGCCGGCGACGACCCCGACTTCCACGTGACGTCCTTCGAATGCCTCGGGGCGTGCGACATCGCGCCGATGGCATCGGTCGACGGCGAGTACGTCGGGCCGCTGGACACGGAGGACTGCGCCAGGATCGTCGAGGACGTCAAGGCCGGGCGCGAGGTGCTGCCGGACAAGCAGCTCAAGCGGCGGCCGGTGGCGGAGCGTTACTGGCAGTCGGAGGCCGACTGATGGAGAAGCTGCTCTTCACGGACATCGACGATCCGCGGCTCCGGACGATCGACGGCTACTCCGACCGCGGCGGCTACGAGATGCTGCGCAAGGCGTTGCAGATGGACCACCAGGACGTGCTGGAGGAGATGCTCGCGTCCAACGTCCGCGGTCGCGGCGGCGCCGGCTTCGCGATGGGCAAGAAGATGTCCTTCATCCCCAAGGGGACGATGGACAAGTACCTCGTCTGCAACGCGGACGAGTCCGAGCCCGGCACGTTCAAGGACCGCGAGCTGATGCAGAAGAACCCGCATCTGCTCATCGAGGGGATGATCATCGCGGCCTACGCGATCGGCGCCAACCGCTCGTTCATCTTCATCCGCGGCGAGTACTCCCACCAGGCCGACGTGCTCGACGAAGCCGTCGCCGAGGCCCGCGCCGCCGGCTACCTGGGCGAGAACATCCTCGGCTCCACGCACACGATCGACCTCGTCGTGCACCGCGGCGCCGGCGCCTACATCTGCGGCGAGGAGACGGCGCTGCTCGACGCGCTCGAGGGCAAGCGCGGCAACCCGCGGCTGAAGCCGCCGTTCCCGGCCGTGCAGGGCCTCTACAAGGGCCCGACGCTGATCAACAACGTCGAGACGCTGATGAACGTCCCGGTCATCCTGCGGATGGGCGGGGCCAAGTACGCGGAGATCGGCACCCAGACCTCGACGGGCACCAAGGTCGTCTCGGTGAGCGGCTGCGTCCAGCGCCCCGGCAACTACGAGATCGTGCTCGGCACGCCGTCGCGCGAGATCATCAACGGCCTGGCCGGCGGCGCGCCCGACGGGCGCACGATCAAGGCCTGGTTCCCCGGCGGCTCCTCCGCCCCGGTGCTCCCGGGCACGGACGAGTACCTCGATCTGCCCTACGACTTCGACTCGATGGCCAAGGCGGGCTCGATGCTCGGCTCCGGCGCCATCATCGTCATCGACGACTCGATCTCGATCGTCGACGTCGCGCTGAAGACGGCGAAGTTCTACCGCCACGAGTCGTGCGGCAAGTGCACGCCGTGCCGCGAGGGCACGAACTGGACCGTGAAGATGCTCGAGCGCGTCCAGACCGGCGAGGCGACGCCCATGGACCTCGACATCATGGCCTCGGTCCAGGAGCAGATCATCGGCAACTGCCTGTGCGTGCTCGGCGACGCCATGGCCATGCCGATCGGCTCGATGATCAAGCACTTCCGCGAGGAGTTCGAGGCGCACATCGAGGCCGCGCGCGAGCGCAACGGGCTCGGCGCCGCGATCCCGCAGGTCAACCGCTCCGACAGCGCGGGCGCCTACCCGATGGCGACGGTGGCCTAGCCGGATGCCGCGTCCCGACGTCCACTGGATCACGTTCTCGATCGACGGACTCGAGGTCCGCGCGCCCGAGAACGCGATGCTCGTCGACGCCGCCAAGTACGGCGACGTCGAGATCCCGGTCTTCTGTTACGAGCCCAAGCTCGGGCAGCCCGTGGGCGCCTGCCGCATGTGCCTGGTGGAGATCGAGGGCATCCCGAAGCTGCAGACCGGCTGCTCGACGCCGGTCCGGGACGGCATGGTCGTCCACACGCAGACGAACCGCGTGCACGAGGCCCAGCGCGCGGTGGTCGAGTTCCTGCTCATCAACCACCCGCTCGACTGCCCGGTCTGCGACAAGGGCGGCGAGTGCCCGCTGCAGGACATCACGTACGGCTGGGGCCCCGGCACCTCGCGCTTCATCGAGCCCAAGCGGCACTTCAAGAAGCCGCTCGAGCTCTCGCCGCTGATCGCCATCGACCGCGAGCGCTGCATCCTCTGCTACCGCTGCGTGCGCTTCTCGCAGGAGCTCAGCGAGGACTACCAGCTCGTGCTGCTCGAGCGCGGCGCCCACAGCTACGTGGGCACGTTCGACGGCCATCCGTACGTCGGCCCGTTCTCCGGCAACATCATCGAGCTCTGCCCGGTGGGCGCCCTGACGTCGCGGGCGTACCGCTTCCGCGCCCGCCCCTGGGACATCGAGGGCGCCGGCACCGTCTGCGCGGGCTGCTCGGCCCACTGCAACGTCGAGCTGACCGTCCGCGACGACCGCGTCATGCGCGTGCTCGCCCGCGACCACGAGGGCGTCGACGACGGCTGGCTGTGCGACCGGGGCCGCTTCGGCTACCAGGCCGTCCACGTCGACGAGCGGATCGTCGAGCCGCTGGTCCGCGAGGGCACCGAGCTGATGCCCGCCTCGTGGGACAAGGCGCTGGCCGCCGCCCGCGGCGCGCTCAAGAAGGCCGGCGCGAGGACGGCCGCGATCGCCGGCGGCGAGACCAGCAACGAGGAGGGCTTCCTCCTGCAGCGGCTCTTCCGCGAGCAGCTCGGCTCGGGCCACCTGGCTTCCCGCCCGCACGGCGAGCTGCCGCTCGACGTGGCGCGCGGCCTCGCCGACCCGGGCCTGCAGGCCGCGATCCCCGACCTCGAGTTCGCCCACGCCGTGCTGCTCGTCGACTGCGACCCGGTCGACGAGGCGCCGGTGCTCGACCTGCGGATCCGCAAGGGCATCCGCCGCCACCACGTCGACCTGGCGGTGGCCAGCGCGCGGCCGACCGCGCTCGACGCGTCGGCCGTCTCGGTGACGCGGATCGCCCCCGGCGGCGGCGCGAGCCTGCTGACGGCGCTCGACGCCGCGCTGTCGGGCGACGACGGCAACCTCGGCGGCGCCGCCACGGCGGCCGGCTCGAACGCGCAGTCGATGCGCGACCTCGCCGGCTGGCTGCGCGACGCGGGCGAGGACGTGGTGATCGTCTACGGCGAGCGCGCGCTGCGCGACGGCGGCGGGCAGGCCCTGCTCAGCCTGGCCGGCCGGCTCGGGCTCGCGGGCCGCGAGGGCGCCGGCCTCATCGAGGTTCCCTCGGTGCCGAACGCGCGCGGCCTGCGCGAGGCGGGCTTCGCCCCCGGCCACGGCCCCGGCTACGAGACGCTGGGATCTGATCCCGCCCACCCACCCCCCACCGGCCTCGACGCCCGCGGCATCGCCGAGGGCCTCGCGTCCGGCGACCTGGCGACGGTCTGGCTCAACTACGCCGATCCGCTCCGCTTCTTCCCCGACCGCGCGCTGTGGGAGAAGGCGCTCGGGACCGCCCAGACCGTGATCGCGGTCGAGAACGTGATGACCGAGACGGTGCGCGAGCACGCCGACGTGGTCTTCCCGGGCGAGGCCTATCCGGAGAAGGAGGGCACGCTCACCAACCTCGACGGGCGCGTGCAGCGCCTGCGGGTGGCGATCGGCCGCCCGAAGGGCCGCTCCGGCATGCCGGGCTCCGGCGTGCGGCCGATCTGGCAGGTCATCTCCGACGTCGGCGACCTCGGCGTGCTCACCGGCGGCGCCGCGTCCAAGCAGCTCTTCGAGGCGGTGCCGATGTACGCCGGGCTCACGCTCGACGCGATCGGCGGCCGCGGGATCCGCTGGCCCGAGAACGTCACCGAGTGGAGTTGGAGCTCGCCCGCCCCCAGCGGCCTCGACGTCCCGCCGGCGAGCGCCGCGGCCAACCAGGGCGCGCTGCGCCTCGGCACCTTCCGCTCGCTGTGGGCGGCCAAGGAGGTCGACGTCTCGCCGATCCTGCAGTTCCTGCGGCCGCGGCAGGTCGTCGAGCTCTCGCCGGAGGACGCCGCGGCGCTCGGCGTCCGCGAGGGCGACCGCGTCGAGGTCGGCCACAACGGCACGCGCGTGCGGGGCGCCGCGAAGCTGCGCGCGGCGGTGCCCGCCGGGTCGGTCTTCCTGGCCGAGGGTGTGACCGACGAGCCGGCCAACCTCCTGACCGAGCCGCTCGTGCGGGTCACGCGTGTCGGCGGCCCGGCCGAGCCGGAGCCGCTCCTCCTCGAGGATCCGGGCACGTGAGCACGGTCTTCGCCGAGGTCGGCTTCTACGAGGCCTGGTGGATCCAGGTCCTGAAGGGGCTGGTGATCTTCGCCGTCGTCTTCCAGCTCGTGCCGATCGTGCTGCTCGCCGAGCGCAAGGTGCTCGGCCGCTTCCAGCACCGCTACGGCCCCAACCGCGTCGGGCCCTTCGGGATCCTGCAGCCGATGGCCGACATCGGCAAGCTGATCTTCAAGGCGCAGTTCCGGCCGCGCACGGCGGTCGCCTGGCTGTTCGCGCTCGCCCCGGCGATCTCGATGATGACCGCCGTCGCGACGATCGCGATCATCCCGTTCTCGAACACCGTCGACATCTTCGGCACCGAGGTCGGGCTCTACGGCATCGATCCGTCGGTCGGGATCCTCTTCGCTTTCGCCTTCGGCGCGATCGCCTTCTACGGGCTGATGCTCGGCGGCTGGGCCTCGGGCTCCAAGTACTCGTTCCTCGGGGCCATGCGCGGCGCCGCCCAGCTCATCTCCTACGAGGTGGCGCAGGGCCTCTCGCTCGTCGGCGTGATCATGATGGCCGGGTCCCTCTCGCTGACCGAGATCGTCGAGGCGCAGGACAACCTCTGGTACATCGTCCCGCAGTTCGTCGGCTTCATCGTCTTCTTCGTCGCGGGCTTCGCCGAGACCAACCGGCCGCCGTTCGACCTCCCCGAGGCCGACGCCGAGCTGGTCGGCGGCTACAACACGGAGTACGGCGGCGGCCGCTTCGCCGGCTACTTCGCAGCCGAGTACCTGAACATCGTCGTCGTCTCGGCCATCACGGCCACGATCTTCCTCGGCGGCTGGCACCTGCCCTTCGTCGACCCGCCGACCTGGGTCGATCCGTTCGTCGTGCTGGCCAAGACGCTGCTCCTCGTCTTCGTCTTCTTCTGGGTGCGCGCGACGCTGCCGCGCCTGCGGTACGACCAGTTGATGTCACTGGGCTGGAAGGTCTTCCTCCCGCTGGCGACGCTGAATGCCCTAGTGACCGCGATCGTGGTGGTGATCGACTGATGCCGTACGACCCTGGCGCCGACGTCATCGAGGTGATCCGCTCCCCGAGGCCCGGGGCCGCGCGGAGCACCTACCGCGCCTTCGGCGAGACGCTGCGCGGCCTCAAGACCACGTTCGCGCGTCTGGTCGAGGGCCCCAAGACGATCCAGTACCCCGAGGAGAAGGTGCCGGTCTACCCGCGCTTCCGCGGGCGCCACAAGCTGCACCGCTTCGAGGACACAGGGCTGGAGAAGTGCGTCGGCTGCTCGCTGTGCGCGGCCGCCTGCCCGGCCGACTGCATCCGCGTCGTGGCCGCCGAGAACACGCCGGACAACCGCGTGAGCGCGGGCGAGCGCTACGCGGCCGTCTACGAGATCAACCTCTCGCGCTGCATCTTCTGCGGCTACTGCGAGATCGCGTGCCCGTTCGACGCCATCACCATGGGGCACGACTACGAGATGTCCGACTACAACCGCGGCGACCTGATCTTCACGAAGGAGATGCTGCTCGCGGAACCGCTGGACCGGACGCCGCTGCGGGCAGCGGGCGAGTAGTCAGCACGACCTTCCCGACCGTGCGGCGGGCCTCGAGCGCCTCGTGCGCGGCGGCGGCCTCGGCCAGCGGGAAGCGCGTCAGGAGCGGGGTCAGCGAGCCGTCGGCGGCCGCCGCGAGCGCGCGCTCCTCCAGGGGACGGAGCGCGCCGCCGAGGCCGAGGGCGGACGAGACGGTGAGCGCGCGGGAGACGATGTCGCCGCCGGAGACGCGCGTGATCTCGCCCGCCGACCAGCCGAAGATCACCTGGCGGCCGCCGCGGACGAGCCGTTCGAGCGCGGCGCGCCCGGGCTCCCCGCCGACGCCGTCGAGCACGAGCGTGACGTCGCCGATGCCGTCGGTCCAGCCCGGCTGCGTGTAGTCGACGACGACGTCGGCGATCACCCGGTCGAGCTTGTCCGGGCTCGCCGCGCCGATGACCGTCGCGCCGGCGTTGCGGGCGGCCTGGGTGAGCAGCGCGCCGAGCCCGCCCGCGGCGGCGGGGACGAGCACGACGTCGTCGGCCGTGATCGCCGCGGCGTCGAGGATCATCATCGCCGTCCGGCCGGTGCCGATCATGGCCACGGCGACGTCCTCGGCCACGCCGTCGGGCAGCGCGTGCACGTGCTCGAGCTCACGCACGGCCAGCTCGGCGTAGCCACGGCTCGCCGGCCCGAGGTGGGCGACCACGCGGCGGCCGAGCCAGGCCTCGGCGACGCCGTCGCCGACGCGGTCGACCGTGCCCGCCACCTCGCGCCCGGGGATGTCGGGCAGCTGCGGGAGCGGCATCGGGCCCATCCGCGTTCCCGAGCGGATCGCCGTGTCGATCAGGTGCACGCCGGCCGCGGCGACGGCGATGCGGACCTGGCCGGGGCCGGGCGACGGATCGCCGGCCTCCTCGTAGCGCAGGTTCGCGGCGGGCCCGAACTCGTGCAGGACGATCGCGTGCATCTAGTGTCTTGCTTCGGAAGTTCGGTGGCACCACCGGCGGATGCCGGGTCGTGCCTGCCGGTGCACGGCACCGGATGCATGCTGGTGGCACGTGACCGGATGCCGGGTGCCGGCCGGCCGCGCCGCCGAGTGCCATCGAAATTTTGAAGCAGGACACTAGCCGCGAGCAGCAGGTGGGAGTCCCGAACTCGTGCCAGCGGTACCCGTCGGCCAGCGCGGCCTCGTAGGAGCGCTCGACCAGGCGGCGCCCGCCGATCGCCTCGAGCATGAGGAGGTGGCTCGCGTCCGGCTCGTGCCAGCCGGTGAGGATGCCGTCGACGGCGCGCACGCCGCGCTCGGGACCGACGACCACGCGCGTCCAGCCCTCGCCCGCGCGCACCTCGCCGTCCTTCGCGGCGACGCTCTCGAGCGCGCGCACGACCGTGGTGCCGACGGCGATCACCCGGCGCGCGGCGTTGACCGCCGCGGCGGTGCCGGCCGGTACGCGGAAGCGCTCGGGGTAGGGCGTCTCCCCGAGCTCGAGCGAGGAGACGCCGGTGTGGAGCACGACCGTGGCGACGGTGATGCCGCGGTCCTCGAGCGCCTCGAGCACCCGCGCGCTGAACGGCCGGCCGGCGCTCGGCATCTCGGCGCTGCCGGGCTCGTCGGCGAAGACGGTCTGATAGTCGGCCAGCGGCCGCGCGGTCGCCGAGTGCCGGTAGCGGATCGGCCCGCCGTGGCGGGTCAGGTAGTCGAGCACCGGCTCGCCGAGCCGCAGGCGCGCGGCCCACAGGCGCCGGCCGCCGAGGTACGGGGCGAGCAGCTCCAGCTCGGCGCCGCCGGGCAGCGCCAGGCGCTCGCCGGCACGGCCACAGCGGTACGGAGCGGTGCCGTCGCGGAGCTCGACGACCCAGCGCTCGTGGCCGTCGTCCGGCCAGCCGCGCCCGGGCGGCTCGGGGAGCGGCGTGGAGAGATGCACCCGGAGGCCGTCCCGGCTCTCGATCGCCGCGGGGAGGGTCGCGGAGGTGTTGACGACGAGCAGGTCGCCCGGCTCGAGCAGGTCGGGGAGGTCGAGGAAGGTGGCGTGGCGGATGCCCGCGCGCGACGCCACGAGCATGCGCACCCGGTCGCGCTCGGGCGGCGGCTGGGTCGCCTCCAGCCGCTCGGGCAGCTCGAAGGCGAGCGCCGCGCTCATGCCGGGGCCACCGCCCCGGCCTGGTAGCGCCCGCTCGGCGCCTCGCCGTAGACGATGGCCAGCAGGCCGGGCACGCTCTGCTCGGGCGGCGGGCGGTCGGAGATGTCCTCGCCCGGGAACGCCTCCTGGTGCATCCGGGTGTTCATGTCACCGGGGTCGACGGCGACGATCCGCAGCTCCGGATGCTCGGCCGCGAGGATGCGCGTGAGCTGCTCCAGCGCCGCCTTGGACGAGCCGTAGCCGCCCCAGCCCTCGTACGCCTCGACCGCCGCGTCGGAGGTCACGTTGAGCACGCAGGCGCCGGGCGGGAGCGCCCCCAGCGCGCCCTGGACGAGCGCCAGCGGCGCGAAGACGTTCACGCGGTAGACGTGCTCGAGCACGTCGAGCGGGTAGTCGGCGAGCCGCGGCTGCGGGCTCGGGCCGAGCACGCTCGCGTTGTTGACGAGCAGGTCGATGCGCGGTCCGGCGGCCTCGACCAGCGCGCGGCGGTGCTCGGCGTCGGCGACGTCGCCGGGGATCGCGACGACCTCGGTGATCCGGCTCAGCTCGTCGCGCGCGGCGTGCAGCGCGTCGGCGTCGCGGGCGTCGATGACGAGGCGCCACGAGCGGCGCGCCAGCTCGCGCGCCAGCGCGAGGCCGAGGCCGCGCGACGCGCCGGTGATCAGTGCCGTGTCCATGCCTGGAAGCTAGGTGCGCCGGCACCGGCTTCCCATCGGGAATTGGTCCTAGGACCCTGGTCCTAGGAGCCCGGCGCGCACCGCGTAGAGCGCCGCCTGCGTGCGGTCCGTGACCCCGAGCTTGGCCAGGATGTTGCTCACGTGGGCCTTGACCGTCTTCTCGGAGAGCTCCAGCTCGCGGGCGATGAGCTTGTTCGCCATCCCGCGGCCGATGAGGGCGAGCACCTCGCGCTCCCGTGGGGTGAGGGGGTCGGTGGAGAGCTCCTCGAGCAGCCGCGACGCGACCTTGGGATGCAGCAGCGCGCCGCCCGCATGCACCGTGCGGATGGCGGCCACGAGCTCCTGCGGCTGCACATCCTTGAGCAGGTAACCGGCCGCGCCGGCGCGCACGGCGGGGAGGAGCTTCTCGTCGTCGATGAAGCTCGAGAGGATGATCGCGCGGGCGGCGGGCACGCGCTCGCGCAGCCCGCGGATGGCCTCGATGCCGTCGACGTTCGGCATCACGAGGTCGACCAGCACGATGTCGGGCGTGTGCTCCTCGGCGGCGGCCAGCGCCTCGGCGCCGTCGGCCGCCTCGGCCACGACCTCCATGTCGTCCTGCAGGTCGAGGAAGGTGCGCAGCCCCTGGCGGACGACGGCGTGGTCGTCGGCGATCAGCACGCGGATCACGTCGGCACCTCGAGCGTCACCGTCGTCCCCTCACCCGGCTTGGACACGACGACGAGCGTGCCGCCGAGCGCCTTCGCCCGCTCCTCCATCGACGTCAGCCCGAGCCGGCGGGAGCGGACGCCGGGCGCATCGGGATCGAAGCCCGCGCCGTCGTCGGCCACGGTGACGATCAGGCGCCCGTCGCGCGTCTCCATGCGCAGCTCGATCCGCTCGGCCTCGGCGTGCCGGAGCGCGTTCTGGAGCGCCTCCTGGGCCACGCGCAGGACCTCGGCCTCGCTCTCGGGCGCGCAGGCCGCCGTCCCGGAGATGCGCAGCTCGATGCCGCGCCGGTGCACGCGCCGCAGCATGTCGACGTGCTTGCGCAGCGTCGCCGACAGCCCTTCCTCGTCGAGCGATGTCGGGCGCAGCTCGAAGATCAGCTCCCGCAGCTCGGTCAGCGCCTCCTGGGCCAGCTCGCCGATGCGGCCGACCTGCTCGCGCGCCGCCGCGCCGTCGCGCTCGAGCAGCGTCGCCGCGGACTCGGCGCTGAGCACGAGGCCGAAGAGCTTCTGGCTGACCGAGTCGTGCAGCTCGCGCGCCATCCGGTTGCGCTCCTCGATGATGCTCAGCTCGCGCCCGCGCTCCAGCAGCTGGGCGTTCTCGATCGCCACCGCGGCGTGCGCGGCGAGCATCTCGATCAGCCGCTGGTCGTCGGCGTCGAAGTCCTCGGCCCCCTCCTTGTCGGTGAGATAGAACGCGGCGATCGGGTGCCCGTGGGCCACGATCGGCACGCCGAGGAAGGACCGCATCTCCGGGTGTGCGCTCGGCCACCAGCCGCGGAACCGCGGGTCGCGGCGGATGTCCGGCGTGCGATGCGACTCGGCCGACTCCAGCATCGCTCCCAGCAGCCCGTGCGTGCGCGGGAGCGGGCCCATGGCCGCGATCAGCTCGTCGCTCATGCCGTCGGTGATGAACTGCGCGAACGCGCCCTCGCCGTCGGGGATCCCGAGGGCGGCGTAGCGCGCGCCGGCCAGCTCGCGCGCGGACCGGACGAGCCGGCGCAGGACCGGCTCCACCCGGCGCTCGGCCGCGATCGCCAGCACCGCCTCGTTCATCGACTCCAGTGCACCGCGCTCCACGGAAGCCACGGTATCGTCAGGCAGGACCCGATCAGGAGGCGTTGAGGCATGTCGGACATGGGCCAGCCGCTCGATCAGTTCGCCGAGGTCGAGACCGGCGAGGCGTTCACCATCCAGAACCCGCGGCTCGTGAAGATCGAGCTGTCCGAGACGTCGGTGATGGCGAAGAACGGATCGATGGTCGCGTACCAGGGCGACGTCCGGTTCCAGCACAAGGGCGGCGGGCTCGGGCGGCTGCTCAAGAAGGCCGCGACCGGCGAGTCGCTGCGGTTGATGGAGGCCTCGGGCTCCGGCGAGCTGTTCCTCGCCAACCAGGCGATGCTCGTCCACGTCCTGCGCCTCGCCGACGACACGCTGACCGTCAACGGCGCGAACATCCTCGCGTTCGAGACGACCATCGATTGGGACATCACGCGGGTCAAGGGCGGGACGGCGGGGATGCTCGCCGGCGGCCTCTTCAACGTCGGGCTGCGCGGAACCGGCCTCGTCGCGCTCGTCTCGGACGGCGAGCCGCTGCGACTCGACGTCGGCGAGGCGCCCACGTTCGCCGACCCCCAGGCGGCGATCGCCTGGTCGGGCGGCGTCACCACGAACCTGAAGTCCGACGTGCAGGCCAAGTCGCTGATCGGGATGGGGTCCGGCGAGAGCTTCCAGCTCGGCTTCTCGGGCCAGGGCTGGGTGCTCGTGCAGCCCTCCGAGGGCCGCGTGGTGTCCGCCTCGTAGCGGGGGCGAGCGCGTCGCCGGCCGTCAGGTCAGGCCGGTGTACCAGAGGCCGAAGACCAGGCCGAAGGCCCCGAGCGCGGGCACGAGGACGGTCCGGTAGAGCGGCTCGATCACGGGGCGCGTGAGGACCCACGCGAAGGCGCTCGTGCAGAGCGCCATCGAGAGGATCGACATCGGCGCGAAGACGGCGAGCGCGGCGGCGGCCTCGAGGCGGCCCGGCATCGCGGCGATGAGCAGGACGACGACGGCGCCGGTGCCCGCGAGGCCGTGGAGCGTGCCGATCGCGAAGGCCTGGCGCGGGCTCCGCGGCCGGTGGTGCGAATGCGCGCCGCGCCGGAGGTGCCGGTGGTGGCGCGCGGGATGGTCGTGGGTGTCGGCGCGGTAGTCGCCGCGCGCCCACTTGACGATCACCCGCGCACCGAGCAGCAGGATCACGATGCCGACCCCCGTCTCGGCGCCGCGCTCGAGCCAGGCCGGGAGATCCTCCTTGAAGGCGATGAGCGGGAGGCCGACGGCCAGCAGGGTCGTCGCGTGGCCGAGGCCCCACCAGGCGCCGAGCCGGGCCGCGCCCCGAACGTCGCCCTGGTCGGCGGCCACGAGCGAGGTCACGGCGACGAGGTGGTCGGGGTCCGAGGCGTGCCGGAGGCCGAGGACGAAGGCGATGCCGAGCGCCACGAGCAGCGGCGCGCCCTCGAACAGGCTGGTGAGCCACTCGTCGAGCTCCTCCACCGGCCCGAAGAGGAAGTCGAAGCTCATCGCGAGCAGTCCGGGCAGCGCCCGGCGATCGGGAAGTGGGTGAACCGCGCCTCGAAGCCGAAGTCGCGGCGGACCGCCGCGCGCACCTCGTCGAGCGACTCCGGCTCGACCGCGCGGACGGCGCCGCAGCTCTCGCAGAGGAGGTACTCGCGCACGCCGGCGAACGCGCCGACGTAGAGGCCCGGGCCATGGCCGAGATGGACATGACGGACGAGGCCGAGCTGCTCGAGCGTCTCGAGGTTGCGGTACACGGACGCCACGTCAATGCCGCCGGCGAGCTGATCCGCCGTGAGCGGCCCGTCGGCCCGGTAGAGCGCCTCGAGCACGAGCCGTCGCGACGCCGAGAGGCGGAGCCCGGCCGCGCGCACGACCGCCGCGGCGGCCTCGAGATCGGGCGCCTCGGCCAGGGGTGCGGCGGAGTGGGCGCGACTCATGAATTCGCAATTGCGACGAGTTGCAACTGCGAATCTACCGATTCGCGGCGATGGCCGCCTGGCCGAACGCGATCCCGCCGTCGTTGGGCGGAAGGCGCTCCGGCACCAGCACCCGCAGGCCCGCGTGCTCGAGCGCGCCGGCGGTCCGCTCGAGCAGGCGGCGGTTCTGGAACGCGCCGCCGGAGAGGACGACCAGCTCGAGCCCGCGGTCGCCCGCGAGGCGGGCGCAGTCGTCGGCGGTGGCGTCCGCGAGCGCGTGGTGGAAGCGCGTGGCGATCACGCCGATCGAGACGCCGCGGGAGACGTCGCGGTCGATGGCGCGGATCGTCTCGCGCGGGTCGAGCACCCCGGCCACCGAGTCCAGCGGGTAGGCGCCGCGCTCGGACGGGTCGCAGGCCGCCTCGAGCTCGATCGCCGCCTGGCCCTCGTAGCTCACCTCGAGGCGCAGGCCGCAGAGCGCGGCCACCGCGTCGAAGAGGCGGCCGACCGAGGTCGTCGGGGGCGCGGCGACGCCGGTCTCGGCCAGGCGGGCCACGGCTCGCCAGCGATCCGGGTCCACCCTGGGGAGCGGCCTCGCGTCGCCGCCCGCCGCCATCCGCCACGCGCACGCCATCCGCCACGGCTCGCGCACCGCCGCGTCGCCGCCCGGCAGCGGCACCGGCCAGAGATGACCCGCGCGCTCGAAGCCGCGCAGGTCGCCGACGAGGATCTCGCCGCCCCAGACCGTGCCGTCCGTCCCGAGCCCGGCGCCGTCGAAGATCGCGCCCACGGCCGTCGCCGTCTCGCCGTGCTCGGCCAGGCAGGCGGCCAGGTGCGCGTGGTGGTGCTGGACCGCGACGTGCTCGACGCCCTCGCGGGCGAGCGCGTAGCTCGTCGAGAGGTAGTCCGGATGCAGGTCGTGCGCGACGACCTCCGGGGCGATGGCGAACAGCCGCTCGAAGTGCGCGATGCCCTGCTGGAACGACGCGAGCGTCTCGGCGTTCTTGAGGTCCCCGATGTGGTGCCCGACCCACGCGCGGCGGCCGCGGGCGAGGCAGAACGTGCTCTTGAGCTCGGCGCCGCAGGCCAGCACGTGGCGCTCGGCCGGCACCGGCAGCGCGAGCGCGCTCGGCACCGCGCCGCGGGAGCGGCGGAGCGGCAGCGGACGCCCGCGCGCCACGCGCAGGACCGAGTCGTCGGTGCGCGTCTCGATCGCGCGGTCGTGCAGGAGGACGAGGTCGGCGATCGGCCCCAGCCGCTCGAGCGCGTCGTCGTCCTCGTAGGCGATCGGCTCGTCGGAGACGTTCCCGCTCGTCATCACCAGCGGCTGCCCGACGTCGGCGAGCAGCAGGTGGTGGAGCGGGCTGTACGGCAGCATCACGCCGAGCTCTCGCGTGCGCGGTGCCACCGCCTGCGCCACCGGCGCGCCCGGCCTCCGCGGGGCGATCACGATCGGGCGGTCGCGCCCGCGCAGCAGCCCCAGCTCCACGGGCCCGAGCGTCACCAGCTCGAGCGCGGCGTCCACGTCGGCCGCCATCACCGCGAACGGCTTCTCCTCCCGGTGCTTGCGAGCCCGCAGCCGGGCGGCCGCGGCCTCATCTTCCGCCACGCAGGCCAGATGGAACCCGCCGATCCCCTTCACCGCGACGACACCACCCTCCCGCAAGACGCCACGCCACTAGGGGCACCCTGACGCTAAGGGGGTCTGACCCCCCTCTGGCCTCCGAGCGCGTAAGGGGGTCTGACCCCCTTAGGGTGGGGCCGCAGTCCGGGCAGGCGTTCGGCTGGGCGTGGAAGCGGCGGTCGGCGGGGTCGTGGTACTCGGCCGCGCAGCGCTCGCACATCGCGAAGGGCGCCATCGTGGTCAGCGGCCGGTCGTAGGGGACGCCGCGCACGATCGTGAACCGGGGGCCGCAGTCGGTGCAGTTGATGAACGGGTAGCGGTAGCGGCGATCGGCCGGGTCGAAGAGCTCGCGCAGGCAGGCCTCGCAGGTGGCGACGTCGGGCGAGACGAGCGCGTCGGGCGAGGCGGCGTGCGGGCTGCTGGCGACGATGCTGAAGCCGCGCTCGGCTCGTGCCGGGACGGCCTCCTGCGTGACACGCTCGATCGAGGCGAGCGGCGGCGCCTCGGCGGGCAGCCGGGCGAGCAGCGCCTCCACCGCCTCCGGCTCCCCCTGCACCTCGATCACCACACCGCGCTCGTCGTTGCCGACGAAGCCGTCGAGCCCGAGCTCGCCCGCCAGGCGATGGACGTAGGGCCGGAACCCGACGCCCTGCACGACGCCGTCCACCCGCAGCCGGAGGCGCCGCAGCGTGGCGCTCATTCCCGTGGCCGCGACCGCATCTCGTTGAGGACGAACCCGAACAGCAGGTGGTCGGCGATGAACACCGTGCGCTCGCGCCCCTTGGGCCAGTCGCGCTCGGTGAGCCCGAGCGCCGGAGCCACGACCGTGTCGAAGCCCATCCAGACCAGCAGGCCGTAGACCGGGCCCGACCACACGCGCTGCCGGATGCGCTCCGGGAGCAGGCCGAAGACGATGCCGAAGATGCCGCCCATGGCCCAGTGGACCAGCTCGACCACGACCCGCCGCCGCTTGCGCGGGACCATCTTGAGCAGCCCGCGCGCCTGCTTGCGGGTGAGCCGCGAGGGCGGATCCTCGCGGATGAGGCCGGCGTGGAGCGCGAAGACCCGCAGGCCGGTCATGGCCATCGCGCCGATGACGCCGCGGATCTTCGCGTGGATGATCTCCTTCATCGCACCATCTCGCAGAGGACGTGGTAGGCGCTCGCCTGCGCCTCCTGGATGCGGGGGATGTGCTGGGAGCGCGTGACCACCACATGGTCGGCCAGGCCCTCGGCGGCGATCCGGCCCCCGTCGTAGCCGACGAGCGCGACGGTCACGAGCCCGCGGCGGCGGGCCTCGGCGAGAGCGGCGATCACGTTGGCCGAGCCGCCGCTGGTGGAGAAGGCGAGCAGCACGTCACCCGCCCGCCCGTGGGCGATCACCTGACGCGCGAACATCACCTCGACGCCGACGTCGTTGGCGATCGCGGTGAGCACCGCGGAGTCCGCCGTGAGGTCGAGCGCGGGCCTCCCGGCGGCCAGGAGATCGGCGACGACGTCCATCGCGTCGGTCGCCGAGCCGCCGTTCCCCAGGGCGAGGACCCGGCCGGAGCGGATCGCGGCGGCGGCGGCCAGCAGGGTCTCGCGCCCCTCGGTCAGCGTCTGCTCGCGCAGCGCACCGATCTCCTCGGCCTTCATGAGGATCGACTGCCGCACGTCCTCCACCACCGCCTCGTGATCGGTCTCGACCTCACCGAGGAACGGGTAGAGGAAGCTCGCGCCGCCGACGTCGTGGACGCTGCGCTCGCGGTGATCGAGGAAGACGTGGACGAGCTCCCACAGCACGTGGTAGGCGGTCTCGACGAGCTCCTGGCGCACGAACGGATCGGCCACCGGCGGGTCGAGCTCGATGACCAGCGCGGGCGTGTCCGGAAGCGAGGCGTCGAACGCGATGACCATGTCGTCGGGCTCGGCGATGAGCGAGAGCTGCTCGGCCGAGACCGCGAGCGCCGGGAGCGCGCGCTTGCCGACGATCACCGGATGCACGAACTCGACGGCCACATGGTGCGCGTCGGACCAGCCGGCCGGTGAGCCGCCCACCGCCAGCAGCCGCCCGCCGCGCGCGAAGCGCTCGGCCATCTCGCCGCACAGGCGCGCCAGCCGCTCGGCCTCGGCCGCGAACCACGCGGCGTTCGCCTCGCGACGCCGATCGGCGGCGAGCGCCTTCATCAGGCGGCCACCCTCCGGCGCGCGGGCAGCGCCGTCAGCCAGTCGCGGAACGCGTCGACGCCC
This sequence comes from uncultured Solirubrobacteraceae bacterium, assembly GCA_963774155.1. GTDB lineage: Bacteria > Actinomycetota > Thermoleophilia > Solirubrobacterales > Solirubrobacteraceae > DASSUW01. Next base: position 98,076 of record CAVZDW010000013.1, on the reverse strand, counting down.
TCGCCCGTGCGCGCGCTCACCAGCATCCGCTCCACGCCCGGGTGCACGGCGTCGAGGTTGTGCAGCAGCCGCTCCACGTCGAACTCCAGGTGCGGGAGCAGATCGATCTTGTTGATCACCACGAGCTCGCAGGCGCGGAACATGAGCGGGTACTTGAGCGGCTTGTCCTCGCCCTCCGTGACCGAGCAGACCATCACCCGCGCGTCCTCCCCGACGCGGAACTCGGCCGGGCAGACGAGGTTGCCGACGTTCTCGATCACCAGTAGGTCGATGTCCTCCAGCGGCAACGCGGGCAGCGCGCTGCGCACCATGTTCGCGTCCAGGTGGCACTCGCCGCCGAAGCCGTTGCCGGTGTTGAGCTGGGTCACCGGCACGTGCAGGCTCGCGAGCCGGTCGGCGTCGTAGCTGCCCTCGACGTCGCCCTCCAGCACGCCGGCGCGCACGTCGCCGAGCGCTCCGAGCACGCGCTCGAGCAGCGCCGTCTTGCCCGCTCCCGGCGCGCTCATGAGGTTGACGACGGCCACGTCGCGTGCGTCGAAGTCGTCGCGGTTGGCGCGGGCGATCGTGTTGTTGGCGTCCAGGGCGTCCTCGACGATCCTCACCTTCACGCGGTGCATGCAGCCTCCTCCACCTCGATCGACTCGACCTCGAGCTCGTTGCCCGCGACGACCTCGCCGGGAGCGCCGCACGTGCAGCGGAACAGCGCGTCCTCCGGATCCCACTCCCGCGCGCAGGCGCCGCAGCGCAGCCGCGCCGGCACGATGACCTGCTCCAGCCGCGCCCCCTCGCACAGCGTCTCGCGGGCGACGAGCTCGAAGTAGAACGCGAGCGAGTCCGGCACCACCTGGCGCAGGTGGCCGATGCGCACCGTCACGAGCGTGACCCGCCGCCCGTCGGCGTGCCGGAGCGCCGTGTCCACCACCGCGCTGGAGACCGACAGCTCGTGCATCAGCTCCGATAGGCCGCGTCGGAGCGCAGCTCCTCGATCGTCTCGGCGACCAGGTCGACGGCGCGGACCACGGCAGCCTCGACCGCCGGGCTGAGCCCGATGCCGAGATCCTCGATCTCGGCCGGCTCGCAGGCGATGACCACGACCTTGCCGGAGAAGCCGCCGACGGCGCTCACGAACCGCAGGACGGTCTTGGGATCCATGCCGTGCGGGTTGATCGCCTCGCCGTCCTCGATCGCGCCGCCGAACTCGTCGGGATCCGGCTCGATCACGTACAGGGTGCCGGGCTCGCCGCCCTGGCGGCTGACGTCGAGGAGCACGAGCGCGTGGTAGCCGCGCATGATCTCGTAGGCCAGGTCGAGACCGCCCGAGCCGAACTCCATGACCGTCACGCCGGAGGGCAGGTCGCGGTGCTCGAGCCGCCGCGCCACCTCGCCGCCGAAGCCGTCGTCCTGCATCCACGCGTTGCCGACGCCCGCCACGAGGATCTGCTTCTCGAACTCCGGGCTCATGCCCGCACCACCTCGCTGGGATCGAAGAACAGGAACCGCCCCATCTCGCGCAACAGGTCCTGGCCGGGGTCGTCGTCGACGGTCACGGCCAGGTGCACGCGGCCGTCGTAGTCGTGGTAGATGCGCTCGATCGTCGCCCGCCGGCCGATGAGCAGGTGGTCGCGGGCGTTCCCCTCGGCCCGCAGCACGACGTGGTCGCCGGGGCGGTAGGTGACGTCGTTCACCGTCACGCGGCCGTGGAGGTCCATCACGTCCTGCGGCGTCGCCGCCGCGGCGCGCGCCAGCATCGCCCGCACCGCCGGATCCGACTGGGCGGCCTGCTCGCGCTCGTCGTCGCTGAGCGCGAGCACGTGCAGGAGCAGCGCCTCCTCGATCTCGGTCGAGTCGAACAGGCTGCCGCGGCTCTCGGGCGCCAGCTGCGGATGGTCGGGGAGCATGATCGCGGCGCCGAGCACGGCATCGTCGGCGTCCGAGGCCAGCACCGGCCACGTGTTGACCTGCTCGCAGGCGACCACCTCCGGCGAACCGTCGAGCGGCGAGCGGAAGCGGCCGCCGTCGACGTGGGCCGTCACGTGCGTGGAGAGCAGGCTGTGGCGGAGCGCCTCGCTGCGCTCGAGGTCCTCGCCGACCTCGGTGGTGTTGTGCACGCACAGCGCCAGCCGCACGGCGCCGCCCTCGAGCCGGGTGACCGACAACCGGGCGCGGCCGCGCACGCCGTCGAACTCGAAGGGCTCCACCACGGACTCGCCGATCGGCGTCGCCGGCAGGTCGAGCCGCCGCGCCACAGCCTCGTGGCGCTCGCCGGCGCCCTGGAGGAAGCGCACGGACCCCCGGAAGGTCGCGTCGTCGCCCGCGTCCGCCACCACCTGGATCCGCATGCGGTCATGGCGCGCCTTCGTCCCCACCGTGCAGGCCGGCGGGTAGACGATCCCGAACGGCGTCGGCGTCGCGTTCTTCGTGGCCGACGGCGTGTACGGATAGAGCGCGTAGCCCTCGTAGAGGAGCGTGTCGACGAGCTGCTCGAGATCGGTCATGCCAGCAGCTCCGCCACCGCGGCGTCGAGCGACGGCAGGCCGCGCTCGGCCTTGCGCGCCTGGAGGCGGTCGAGCGTCTCCCGGTCCAGCCGGACCCAGCCGCCCTCGGGGTAGTAGAGCCGCATCAGCCCCTGCCACGTCGCCACCGGCAGCATGAAGCGCGCCGAGCAGCTCCAGGGCACCATGGCGATCTGCAGCTCGGGATGGACGATCGTCCCGCTGAAGTGGAAGGTGAGCGGGACCTCGCCGTCGGGCAGCGAGTAGAAGTACTTCGCCGCCGCGATGTCGAGGTCGTAGGTGCAGGGCACGCTGAGCTCGAACTCGCCTGTGCCGTCGAAGCCCGGGACCAGCGCGCCGACCTGCGTCCACAGGAAGCTGCGGGTCGTCGCCGCCCAGCGCTCGGGCGGGCCGAACAGCTCGACGAGCCGGTCGCGCGTCTCGGCGTCGTAGGTCCGCCGCGCCGGGTCGACGTTGATCTGCGCCGACAGCGCGATGCCGTGGACGGGCCGGTCCTCCTCGACCTGCAGGCGGAAGCGCATGGTCGGCGCGACGGCGTTGGCGACCGCCTCGGCTCCCAGCACCTCGAACCTCATCGCAGGCCCTCGAAGTACTCCGCCACGGCGGCGCGCATCGCCGGGCCGCCGGTGATCCCCTCCCACGAGGCCTTGACCACGCCGACGAGCCGGTAGGCGGCGTCGATCGGCGCGATCACCTGCTGCGGAGGCTCGGCCAGGCGGTTGACGATCAGCGCCTCGGTGTCGGGCTCCAGCGAGGCCAGGATCGGGTTGGCCTCGCACAGCTGCGCCCAGGTGTCCAGGTCCAGCTCGGACTCCGTCGCTCCCGCCGGGCTCGGGTAGAGCGCGATCACGCCGCCCGCGACCGTGCTGTGCATGAGGAAGGCGAGGCCGATCGGGATCTGGAAGCCCGCCCACTGCTCGTCGGTGATGTGCAGGTCGTCGAGCACGAGGGTGCGATTGCCGGCCGGCCGGTAGTCGGCGTCGCCCGAGCGCACGGCCCAGCAGGTCTGGCAGACGCAGAGGATCCGGCGCTCGGCGAGGTGCAGCAGGTGCTTGTGGTCCTCGGGCAGCGAGAGCTCGCACAGCTCGCAGCCCGTGTGCGGCTCGCGAGCCGGAGCCGCCACCTGCACCGCGCCGTTCTCGCGCAGCAGCGGCACCGGCTCGAGCTGCAGCCCGTCGTCGGACCGCCCGGCGCGCGGCAGGTCGTAGCCGTGGCCGCACGACGCGCAGGTGAGCGTGCCGAGGATCAGCACGCCCGCGTCGAGGCGCGCGCCACAGGCGGCGCACGCGTTGCGGTACGCGAGCAGCGTGCCGTCGACGTTCGCCACCACGAGGTCGCGGACCGTCGCGAGCGCGCCCGGGGCGAGCCCGTCGACCTCGAGCGCGGACCACTCGCGCGGCGCAGCGGGGGTGACCGAGACCCCGTCCAGCTCGACGCCCGCGAGGTCCGGCGCGTGCTCGTCGAGCGCGTGCATGATCGCGTGCTCGAGCGTGGAGGCCGAGGCCGGGCAGCCCTCGCAGCCGCCCAGCATCTTCAGGCGCGCCACGCCGTCGGCGAGGGCGACGAGCTCGACCCCGCCGCCGTGCGACTCCATGTACGGCCGCACGGTCTCCAGCGCCTCGCGCACGCGGGTCTCGAGCGCGACCGGGTAGAGCCCGTGCAGCAGCATCAGGCTCCCGACCACGCCGTCGTCGGCGAGCCGCGCGCGCGTCTGGGCGTCGAGCGCGTCGAAGATCCGGGCCAGGCCCTCGCCGTAGAGCTGCATCAGCTCACCCACGAGCTCCTCGGCTCGCGGGTCGCCGATCTCGTCTAGGCGTGCGGTCAGCTCAGCGCTCACGCCAACCCGGTCGGGGTGTGCATGACCTTCCGCACCTTGCCCTTGCCCGTGTACATGTGCACGCCGCACGGGAGGCACGGGTCGAAGGAGTGCACGGCGCGCATGATGTCCACCCCCTTGAAGTTGTCGGGGCCGTTCTCCTCGAAGATCGGCGTGTTCTGGACGGCGTCCTCGTACGGGCCGGGCGTGCCGTAGACGTCACGCGGGTTCGCGTTCCACGGGGTCGGCGGGTACGGCTGGTAGTTGGCGACCTTGCCGTCCCGGATGACCATGTGGTGCGAGAGGACCCCGCGGGCGGCCTCGTGGAAGCCGACGCTGACCGCGTTGTCCGGGACCTTGACCATGTTGGCGCTCTTGGTCCGGCCGGCGCGCACCTCGCCCAGCGCCTGCTCGATGTGGTAGAGCCCGAGCAGCGCGGAGAACGCCTGGTGGTAGGACCGCGCGCGGTCGCGCTCGATCGCGTTCGACTTCTCCGGGATCTTCCACTCGAGCTCCATCTCGGGCATGAAGCCGGTCTTCGGCAGCACCATCTGGATGCTGTGGCCGGTGGCCTTCACGTAGCCGACGTCGACGAGCCCGGCCTTGGCCGTCACCCACTGGCGGGCGAACGGGCCGCCGCCGGTGTCGTTGGCCACGTAGCGGTCGTTCCGCTTGTCGTACATGCGCGGCGAGACGACCCAGGAGTACTTGTCGGCGAAGTCGCGCGCCTGCGGCTTCGGCAGCGTCACCTTGTTCCACGGATGGCGCTTGTCGACGGGGTTGCCGAGCGGGTCGTGCGTGACGAACGTCTCCTCGCTCCCCCAGTCGTCGAAGTAGCTCGAGCCGAGCAGGATCCGGATCGCGAGGTTGATCTCGACGAGGTCCGTCGTGATCAGCTCGCCGCCGAACACGAGCCCCGGCGTGACGTAGCGGGTCCGCCCCCACTCCGTCATGTCGCGGTAGTCGTAGCGCAGCACGTCGGGGTCGTCGAAGGCGCCCCAGCAGATCAGGTCGGTCTCGCGGTAGCCGACCATGTCATAGCCGGGCAGCTCCTGGAGGAAGAAGTCATAGATGTCATCGTGCATCGGCACGGTGCGCTTGCAGTAGTCGATGTAGCGCATGAGCCGCACGTAGTAATCCGTGCACGTCTGCGACGTGATGTCGGCGCTGACGCCGCCCGGCATGATCGTCGAGGGGTGAGTGTGACGGCCGCCGAACAGGCAGTACATCTCGCGCGTGTAGCGGGCGACCTGGAGCGTCTCGAGGTAGAACTCGCCGGTGAACGGGTTGAGCGCCCGCATGATGTCGGCGATCGTCTTGAACCCGTGGACGTCGCCGTGTGGTGACGGCGTGTTCTCCGCCTTCTTGAGCAGCGACGGGTTCGTGTCCTTCACCATCTGCTCGCAGAAGTCCACGTTGCACATGCAGTCGTTGTAGATCGCATGGTCGAACATGTAGTCGGCGAGCTCGGCCAGGTTGTAGGCGCAGTTGCCGAGCTTGGGCGGGTAGATGCCGTACGCCATGTTCTGGCACAGGACCGAGGTCGTGCAGTGGTTGTCCCCGCAGATGCCGCAGATCCGGCTCGTCAGGAAGTGCGTGTCACGCGGGTCGACGCCCTTCATGAAGATGTCGAACCCGCGGAAGATCATCGACGTGCTGTAGCACTTGAGCACCTGCTGGTTGGTGAAGTCGATCTCGGTGTGGATGCCCAGCGACCCGACGATCCGGGTGATGGGATCCCACGACATCTCCTTGACCAGCACCTGCTGCTCGGTCCCCGGCGTGTCAATCGTGGCCATTCCTCATCCCCCTCTTTACCAGCGCTTCTGGTAGCCGGACAGGAGCTCGTTGCCCGGCTTGCGCCACTCCGGCTCCTTGTCATACTTGCGCTTGACGTTGAACCTGCGCCCGAGCCGCAGCAGCGGGCCGTAGGTGAACCGCGCCGCGTTCGAGGACAGCCGGCCCATGTTGTCCTCGTCCATGAACGGCATGTACTTGTCGGGGAACCCCGGCATCGTGCAGGCCATGCAGATGCCGCCGACGTTGGGGCAGCCGCCCATCCCGTTCACCCAGCCGCGCAGCGGCACGTTGCACTTGACCACCGGGCCCTTGCAGCCCAGCTTGACCAGGCAGCGGTGGTCGCTGCCGTACTCGGTGGCGAAGTTCCCGGTCTCGTAGAAGGCGGCGCGATTGCAGCTCTCGTGCGCGGTGCGCTCGAACAGCCAGGTGGGGCGCCCGGCGTCGTCGAGCTCGGGCACCGGCGCGCGGCCGGCGAGCGCGAAGACCAGGTACATCAGCGTCTCGGTGATGTTGTCGGGCTGCGCGGGGCAGCCGGGGATGTTGACGATCGGGATGCCGGCCTTGGACTTCCACTTCCAGCCCAGGTGGTCGCGCAGGCCCATGGCGCCCGTCGGGTTGTTCTTCATCGCCGGGATGCCGCCGTAGGTCGCGCAGGTGCCGACGGCGACCACGGCCGCCGCCTTGGGCGCGAGCCGGTCGATCCACTCGGTCGTGGTGATCGGCTGGCCGGTCTCCGGGTTGTCGCCCATCGCCGCGAAGTAGCCGTCGCCGCTGAGGTTCTCGTTCGGCAGCGAGCCCTCGAGGATGAGGACGAAGGGATCGAGCTTGCCCGCCTCGGCGTCCCACCACGCCTGCATGAACTCGGAGCCCTGCTCGAAGGCCAGGACCGGGTTGTGCACGATGACCTTCGGCATGCCGGGGATGGCCCCGGTGATGATGTCCTCGAGGCTGGGGTTGGTCGCCGACGTCATGCCGACGGAGTCACCGTCGCAGCTCAGCCCCGTGGTCATCCAGATCACGTGAGCCGTGATCGCCTCGGTCTCCTTCTCCTTGGGTGCGAACTCGACTGACGCCATTGCGCTCCTCTCAGCAGATCCGGGGCAGGGGGTCGCCGACCAGCTGGTCCATGACCCGCCGCCCTCCGAATGCCGTCTCCACCAGGACCATCCCGGTGGGTTCCGTTCTCACTTCTCCGATCTCCGCGGCGCGCTCGCAGCCGTCCACGGCGCGCAGCGCGGCGAGGGCCTCTTCCGCCCCCTCCGGGGCGACGAAGGCCACCAGCCGGCCTTCGTTCGCGACGTACATCGGGTCGATGCCGAGCAGCTCGGCGGCCCCGGCCACGGCCGGGTCGACGGGCACATCGCCCTCGCGCACGAGCATGGCCACCCCGGCCGCCCGCGCGATCTCGTTGAGCACCGACGCCACCCCGCCGCGCGTGGCGTCGCGAAGACAGTGGATGTCCGGCCCCAGCATCGCGTCGACCGCCGGCCACAGCGAGCACGTGTCGGACTCGATGTCGGCGTCGAGCCCGAGGTCGCCGCGGGCCAGCATGATCGCCGTCCCGTGCTCGCCGATCGGGCCGGAGACGAGGATCCGGTCTCCGGGCCGGACCGCGCCCGGCGACAGCGCCGCCCGCGGGTCGCGCATCCCGATCCCCGTCGTGCAGACGTACATGCCGTCGGCATGGCCGCGCTCGACGACCTTGGTGTCGCCGGTGACGATCCGCACGCCGGCCACCTCCGCCGCGGCCGCCATCGCCTCGACCTCCGCCCGCAGCACGTCGGCCGGCAGCCCTTCCTCGAGCACGAGGGCCAGGCTCAGCGCGAGCGGGCGGGCGCCCGCCACGGCGACGTCGTTGACCGTTCCGTTCACGGCCAGGTCGCCGATCGAGCCGCCCGGGAACCGCAGCGGCTTGACCACGAACGAGTCGGTTGTGAGAACGATCTCCCTCACGATCGCGGCGTCGGCGAGCTCCTCGATGCCGAACGCCGGCGCCAGCAGCCCCTCGATCAGCGTCTGGGTGGCCTTGCCGCCCGCGCCGTGGGCCATCGTGATGCGCTCGTCCTTGAAGCGCGGCCGCTTCGCCCGAGCCGTCTCGATGATGCCGAGGATCCGCTGCTCACGTGAGGACACGCTCACGCGCGAACCTCCCGTATTGGTAGTAGGCGGCACACGCCCCCTCGGGGGAGACCATGCACGTCCCGATCGCGTGCTCGGGCGTGCAGGCGGTGCCGAAGACCTTGCACTCCCACGGCTTGATGACGCCCTTGAGGACCTCGCCGCACTGGCACGCCTTCGGGTCGGCCACCCGCACGCCCGGCACCGAGTAGCGGCGCTCGGCGTCGAAGTCGGCGAACGCGTCGCTCAGCCGCAGGGCGCTCTGGGAGATGAACCCGAGCCCGCGCCACTCGAAGTGCGGGCGGAGCTCGAAGACCTCGGCCATCGCGCGCAGCGCCGCCGGGTTGCCGTCGTACGGCACCACGCGCTTGTACTGGTTCTCGACCTCGCAGCGGCCCTCGCGCAGCTGCACGAGGATCATGTGGATCGCGTGGAGGATGTCGAGCGGCTCGAAGCCGGCGACGACCACGGGCCGCCCGTAGTCGGCCGGGATGAACTCGAACGGCCGCGCGCCGACCACCGTGGACACGTGGCCCGGGCCGATGAAGCCGTCCAGGCGCAGGTCGGGCGACTCGAGCAGCGCCCGCAGCGGCGGGACGATCGTCACGTGGTTGCACATGCAGGAGAAGTTCTCGAGCCCCTCCGCGCGGGCGCGCATGAGCGTGAGCGCCGTGGACGGCGCCGTCGTCTCGAAGCCGATCGCGAAGAACACGACCTGGCGGTCGGGCTCGGCGCGCGCGATCCGCAGCGCGTCGAGCGGCGAGTAGACCATCCGGACGTCGGCGCCCCGCGCCTTGGCGTCGAGCAGCGTGCCGTCGGAGCCCGGTACCCGCAGCATGTCGCCGAAGCAGGCGAAGATCACGCCCGGCTGCTGGGCGATGGCGATCCCGTCGTCGACGCGCCCCATCGGGATCACGCAGACCGGGCAGCCCGGGCCGTGCACCAGCTCGACGTTCTCCGGCAGCAGGTCGTCGACGCCATAGCGGTAGATGGAGTGCGTGTGGCCGCCGCAGACCTCCATCACCTTGTAGTGGCGGCCGGGCTCGACCACGTCGAGGATCTGGGCGGCCACCGCCCGCCCCAGCTCGCCGTCGCGGAACTCGTCGACGAACCTCATAGCTTCACCAGCGCCACGTCGGCGTGGACCAGCACGCTGTCGCCCGGCTCGACGCCCTCGACGAAGGCGGTCTCGACCGTGCGCTGCTCGCCGTCGGCCTCGCACACGGCGAGCCCCTCTTCGAACCGCACGATGCGCATCGCCACCCCCACGTCACCGCACGTGATGCAGTGCTCCTCGTGAGGGTCGCACGCGGTCACTCGATCGCGCTCGCCTTCAGCTCTTCGAGCTCCTGCTCGTACTCGGTGCCCATGCGCTCCAGGAGCCGGCGCGTCGCCATCGCCTCTTCCTCGTCGACCTTGGAGAGCGCGAAGCCGACGTGGATGAGCACCCAGTCGCCAGGGCCGACATCGTCCAGCAACCCGACGTTGACCGCGCGGCGCACGCCCGCGACGTCGACCCTCGCGAGCCGCTGCTCAGCGTCCGTGATCTCCAGTATCTGACCAGGAATGGCCAGGCACACGGTCTCTCCCTCCGTCGAACCGGGGACCCTACCGCTTGTGCCGAAATGCGCAAAGGCTCGTGTCTGGCAGCGAACCTGCGCGCGACCTCGTAGCATCACCGCCGTTCGATGGCGGAGGTCATCTTCTTCCTTGCGGCGATCGGCGCCGTTGCGGGCGCGGTGGGAACCGTGGCCCTCCGCAATCCGTTCTATGCGGTGCTGGCTCTCGTCTGCCATCTGCTGGCGCTGGCCGCGCTCTTCCTGCTCCTCCGCGCCGAGTTCGTGGCCGCCGCGCAGGTCGTGGTCTACGCCGGCGCGGTCATGGTCCTCTACGTGTTCGTGGTCGCCTACGTGGGCGGCAGCGGGGAGCCGCTGGCCGGCGGGACGGGGGCGACGCTGCGCTTCGCCTCGATCTTCTTCGCGCTGGCGCTCTTCGTCGAGCTGACCATCGCCCTGGTCGGCACCTCGCTCTCGGCGCTCGACAGCGACGGGGCGGGCGTGGACAACGCGTTCGGCACGCCGGCCAAGGTCGGCGAGCTGTTCCTCACGCGCTTCCTGGTGGCCTTCGAGATCGCGTCGCTGCTGCTGCTCATCGCCGCCGTCGGCGCGGTGATCCTCGCGCGGCGGCGCAGCGGGCTCCCCGAGGCGGGCGAGGTCTCGGTGGCCGACGTCATGCGCCGCCCAGAGGTCTCGGCGGGCGAGGCGACCCCGGGCTCGATGATCGAGGCGGCCGGGCCGCCGCACAGGTAGAAGCCGTGCCGCTCACCTGGTACCTGGTGGTCTCCGCGCTGATCTTCTGCATCGGCGCCGGCGGCGTGCTGGTGCGCCGCAACCCGCTGGTGATCCTGCTCTGCATCGAGCTGATGCTCAACGCGGCCAACCTCGCGCTGGTCGGCTTCTCGCGGGTGCACGGGAACATGGACGGGCAGATGTTCGCCCTGATCGTGATGGTCGTGGCGGCGTGTGAGGTGGCGGTCGGCCTCGGCCTCATCGTCGCCCTCTTCCGGCGGCGGCTGCCGATCGACGTCGACGAGCTGCGGGAGCTCTCCGGATGAGCCTCGAGACCTACAGCCTGGCTCGTCCTCGCCTTCCCGCTCGCGGGCGCGATCCTCATCGGGCTGACCTTCAAGCTGCCGCTCGGCCGGGGGCACGGCGCGCTCGGCACGCTGGCGATCTTCCTCTCGTTCCTCGCTGCCGTCGGCGCCTACTCCGAGCTCCAGTCGCTCGGCGAGGAGGAGCGGCAGGTCGTGGCCGTCGGCTGGGACTACGCGGTGACCAGCGGGGTCGACGCGCAGGTCTCGATCCTCATCGACCCGCTCAGCGTCCTGATGATCCTCGTCGTCTCCGGCGTGTCGACGCTGATCCACCTCTACTCGGTCGCCTACATGGGCGGCGACCGCGGCTACGCCAGGTTCTTCGCGTTCCTGAACTTCTTCGTCTTCAGCATGCTGCTGCTGGTCCTGGCGGCCAACTTCCTGCTGCTGATCATCGGCTGGGCCTTCGTCGGCGCCGCCTCGTACTTCCTGATCTCGTTCTGGTACCGGCGCACCACCGCCACGGCGGCCGGCATCAAGGCCTTCGTCATCAACGTGGTCGGCGACGTCGGCCTCGTGCTCGGCACCTTCTTCATCTTCCAGGGCACCGGCTCGCTGGACTTCCTCAAGGTCTTCGAGGCGGTGCCCGAGGCCTTCGCGAGCAACGACGCCGACCTCGTCGCGGGCTGCCTGCTGCTGCTCGTCGGCGCGTTCGCCAAGTCCGCCCAGGTCCCGTTCCACACCTGGCTCCCGGACGCCATGGAGGGCCCGACCCCGGTCTCCGCCCTCATCCACGCGGCGACGATGGTCACCGCGGGCGTCTACCTGATCGCGCGCATGCACCCGCTCTTCGAGCAGGCGCCGATCGCCGCCGACGTCGGCGCCGTCATCGGCTGCCTGACGCTGATCATCGCGGCGACGATCGGCCTCGTGGTGACCGACCTCAAGCGCGTCATCGCCTACTCGACGATGTCGCAGATCGGCTACATGATCATGGCCGTGTCGTCGGCCGCCTACGCCGCCGGCATGTTCCACCTGATGACGCACGCCTTCTTCAAGGCGCTGCTCTTCATGGCGGCCGGCTCGGTGATCGCGGCCATGGCCGGCATCCAGAACCTGGACCGGATGGGCGGCTTCCGCCGCGCCATGCCGTTCACGTTCGGCTGCATGCTCGTCGGCGGCCTCGCGCTCTCCGGCGTCCCGCCCTTCTCCGGCTTCTTCTCCAAGGACGAGATCATCGCCCTGCTGCTCGCGCGCGACGACTGGCACATCGTCCTCGGCGTCCTCGGCTACGTGGGCTCGTTCCTGACGGCGATCTACACGTTCCGGATGATCTTCCGCGCCTTCCTCGGCGAGCCGGTCCGCGAGGCGCAGGAGCTCGAGCACGGCCACCTGTACCACGCGCCCGAGCCCACCAACCCGATGACCGGCGAGGTCGAGGACACCGACGTCGGCTTCCCCAGCCCCGAGCACCACATCGCCGAGCGCGACTTCCCGATGAAGCTCGCCATGGGCGGGCTGGCCGTGCTCGCGGTGGTCGGCGGCGTCCTGCAGATCCCGGACGTCAACGAGGGCCTTCACTCCTTCCTCGAGCCGTCCTTCCACGACTCGGTGGTCTACGAGAACCTCGAGCCGTCCGCGACGGTGACCTGGGGCGGCATGCTCGTCGGCACGGTCATCGCCCTGCTCGGCATCTTCGTCGCCTACACGCTGTGGGTGAAGCAGCCGGAGCGGCCCCGGGCGCTCCAGGCGCGCTTCTCCGGGCTGCACACGTTCTTCGTCAACAAGTGGTACTTCGACGAGGCGATCGACCTGCTGGTCGTCCGGCCCTTCGCCTGGCTCGGGCGCTTCGCCAGCACCACGTTCGAGCGGCTGGTGGTCGACGGCGCGCTGGTCGGCGGGGCCACCGGCGTCGTGCGGCTCGCGTCCGCGGCCGTGCGCCGCGTCCAGACCGGCTACCTGCGCTACTACGCCGCCCTGCTGCTGATGGGGGTCACCTCGCTCGGCGCCTACTTCCTCATCGCCGCATGACCGTCCATCTCTCGATCCTCATCTTCTGGCCGCTGCTGCTGGCCGTGCTCGGCGGCCTGGCGCCGCGGCCGGTGGCGCCGCTCTTCGCGCTCGTCGGCGCGGTGGTCCCGCTCGGCTACGCGGTGATCATGCTGATCGACTTCGACCCGGGCGCCGGGCTGCAGTACGTCACGGACGACGCCTGGATCGAGGAGATGGGCATCCGCTACTCGCTCGGCGTCGACGGGCTGAACCTGTGGCTGGTCGGGCTGACCACGCTGCTCTTCGCGGCGTCGGCGCTGTGGCTGGTGCTGCGCCCGCCGGTGCGGCCGAAGCTCTTCGCGGTCCACTTCGGCATCGCCGAGACGGCCGTGCTGGGCGCGTTCCTCGCGCAGGACCTGGCGCTCTTCGTCCTCTTCTTCGACCTGATGCTCGTCCCGTTCTACTTCCTGCTCGGGCAGTGGGGCGGGCCCGACCGGGTGCAGGCGGCGCTGAAGATGGTCATCTACACGCTGGTCGGCTCGCTGCTCATGCTCGCCGCCGCCGTGGCCACGGCCGTGCTGAGCACGCCCGGCGACGGCACGATCAGCTTCGCCTTCAGCGACCTGCAGGCCAACCTGCTGGGCGAGGGCACGCAGAAGGTGCTGTTCGCCGCCTTCGCGCTCGCCTTCCTGATCAAGATGCCGGCCTTCCCGTTCCACGGCTGGATGCCGGACGCGTACCGCAACATGCCGCTGCCGGCGCTCGCCGTGTTCTCCGGCGTGGTCTCGAAGGTCGCCGCCTACGGCTTCCTGCGCATCGCCCTGCCGCTGTTCCCGGAGGCCGTGCAGGACTGGCAGATGATCCTGCTCGTCCTGTCGCTGTTCTCGATCCTCTACGGCTCGATCCAGGCGTTCACGCAGACCAACCTGCGCCTCATCCTCGGCTACTCGTCGATCGCGCAGCTCGGCTTCATCACGCTCGGCATCTTCGCCCTGGATCCCGAGGCCCGGGGCGCGCAGGGCGCGCTCCTGCAGGCCGTCAACCACGGGCTCGTGGTGGCTCCGCTGTTCCTGATCATCGCCCTGCTGGCCGCGCGCGCCGGCGGGTCGGAGGACCTGCGCGACATGGGCGGGATCGCGTTCCGGGCGCCCGTGCTGGCGACGCTGTTCATCATCGTCACGCTGGCGACCCTGGCCATGCCGGGCTCGGCCAACTTCGTCGGCGAGTTCTTCATCCTGCTCGGCGTCTTCGAGTCCAAGCTCGCGATCGCCATCATCGCCTCGACGGGCGTCGTGCTGGCGTCGGTCTACGCGCTGCGGATGTACATCCGCACGATGCACAACCGCCAGGGCCCCGCCGTGACGTCGTTCGAGATGTCGTTCCGGGACGGGCTGGTGATCGTGCCGCTGGTGCTCGCCATCCTCGCCTTCGCGGTCTTCCCGCAGCGCGCGGTCGACGCCGGTGAGCCGGCCGTTCAGGCCGCCTCGCAGTCCGTGACGGGAGGCACACGGTGACGCCCAAGGCGCCCGTCATCGACTGGGAGGCGCTCTCCCCGCTCCTCGCCCTCACCGGCGGCGCGTGCATCGTGCTGCTCGTCGGGCTGCTGCGCTCGGGCTTCGTCCGGCGCCACGTCGTGCCGTCGCTGACCATCGTCGCGCTGGGCACGACGATCGGCCTCGGCGTCTGGCAGTGGGGCGTCGACACGGAGATCATCGAGCGCTCGCTGGCCATCGACGACCTCACGCTGGCCCTGACCATGATCTTCTGCGTGGGGGGCATCGCCGCGGTGCTCATGTCGTGGCGCTCGACCGCGGTGACCGAGTCCGGCGAGGGCGAGTACTACGCGCTGCTGCTCAGCTCGATCCTCGGCATGGTCGTGCTCGTCGCGGCCCAGAACCTGGTCGTGCTCTTCCTCGGCTTCGAGCTGCTGTCGATCCCCCTGTACGTGCTGTGCGCGACGCACATGCGGCGCGAGCACTCGCTGGAGTCGGGCCTCAAGTACCTGATCGTCGGCTCGGTCGGATCGGCCACGCTGCTCTACGGCCTGGCGCTGCTCTACGGCGCGACCGGCTCGACGGACTACGCCGGCATCGCCGAGGCGGCCACGTCGGACGTCCTGCTCTACGCCGGCATCGCCCTGGTGGTCGCCGGACTCGCCTTCAAGGCGTCGGTGGCGCCGTTCCACCAGTGGACGCCGGACGTCTACGAGGGCGCCCCGACGGCGG
Organism: uncultured Solirubrobacteraceae bacterium; assembly: GCA_963774155.1. Taxonomy (GTDB): domain Bacteria; phylum Actinomycetota; class Thermoleophilia; order Solirubrobacterales; family Solirubrobacteraceae; genus DASSUW01. Next base: position 83,019 of record CAVZDW010000013.1, on the reverse strand, counting down.
TCACCGGCTTCATGGCCGTGGCGACCAAGGCCGCCGCCTTCGGGGTCCTCCTGCGCCTGTTCGACGTCGCGCTCATCGACCAGGCGACGACCTGGGGCCCGCTGCTCGCCGTGCTCGCCGTGGTGACGATCGTCGTCGGCAACGTCGGCGCCATCGGGCAGTCGTCGATCAAGCGGCTGCTGGCCTACTCGTCGATCGCGCAGGCGGGCTACATGCTGGTCGGGGTGATCGTCTCGACCCAGCTCGGCGTGCGGGCGACGGTCTTCTACCTGATGGCCTACACGGTCATGAACCTCGCGGCGTTCGCGGTCGTGGTCGCGCGCGAGCGGGAGACCGAACTGGGAGATGACATCTCGGCGCTCTACGGGCTGGGCAACGACCGGCCGCTGCTCGCGTGGCCGATGACCATCGCCATGCTGGCGCTGGCGGGCTTCCCGGCCACCGCGGGCTTCTTCGGCAAGCTCTACCTGATCCAGGCCGCGGTGGAGAACGACTACGGCTGGCTCGGCGCCGTGATCGTGGTCGGCTCGGCGATCTCCCTGGCCTACTACCTGCGGGTCATCGCGGCCGTGTGGATGCGCTCGCCGACCGAGGCCGTCGCGGTGCGGCCGGGCGGGTCGCCCGGCGGGCGGCCGGTGATGGCCGGCGGGTCGGCGGAGGCGGACGTCGAGGTCGCCGCGCGCCCGCGGCGGCGCTTCCAGGGCGAGCTCGTGTTCGTCGCCGTCGTCTGCGCGCTGGCCACGGTCTTCATCGGGGTCTACCCCGAGCCGCTGTTCGACGTCGCGCGCGACGCGGGCGCGGCGCTCGAGTCCCTGGTCTAGGCCGATTCGGAGCGGTCCGGCGGATGCCGCGCCGCCGAGTCTCTTTGATCCGGACACTGCCTCGGGCGAGTTTCTCGCGGCGTGACCTCTAGGGGTCATGCGCGACGCGACGGGTCAGACCACGGCGGAGTACGCCGCGCTGCTCGGCCTCGTGGGCATCGCGCTGGCCGCGTCGGGCGCGGTGGTCGGGGTGGGAGACGTGGCGGCGGCGGTCGCGGCCGGGGTGCGCACCGGCATCTGCATCGTGGCCGGGGACGTCTGCCGGGCGTCCGACGCGGAGGCGGCGGGCCTGCTCCCATGCACCGTGAGCGAGGACACGAGCGGCGACGGCGTGACGATCACGGTGCTGTCGGTGCGCGCGGGCGGCAAGGAGGGCCTGACCGTGGCGACGCGATCGGACGGGACGGTGCTGGTCGTGGAGTCGGAGGGGCGCTCGCTGGGCGCCGAGACGGGCGTGGGGATCGAGGCCAGCGGCCTCGGGCTCGAGTTCGGCGTCGAGGGCCAGGTCGACTTCACGTTCGACGCGGGCCGCGCGTGGGAGTTCCCCGACGCCGCGAGCGCGGCGCGGTTCCTGGCCGGGGAGCGCGAGGGCGTCTCGCCGGCGTGGCGCTTCGGCGATGCCGGGAGCGTGCTGCAGGGCGAGGCGGGCGCGAGCATCGGCGGGGCCACGCTGACGGGGATCGAGTCGACCGCGAACGCGGCGCTGGGCGTGCGCGCCGGCCAGGGCCGCGTGACGTACTACCTGCGCGGACGGCTCGACGCCCTGGACGCCAAGGTCTGGGTACCGCATCGCGACGCGACGTGGCACGGGCCTTCGACGGGCGAGGTCATCGTGGAGGTGACGCGTGAGGGCGGCGAGCTGCGCGAGCTCGCCTTCCGGACCGCCCAGTCCGGGCCCGGCAAGGGCCAGGTGACCGACACGGTGGCCCGGCTCGACCTGCGCGATCCGCGGAACCGGGCCGCCGCCGCACCGCTGCTCGACCGCCGGCTGCCGTGGCCGGGAGGTCTCGTCGGCGACCTGACCTCGCTGGTGCGTCGGGCCGTGCAGACGGGCGTCGTCGAGCGGTCGGTCTACGACGTGCGCGACGACTCGGGCGAGTTCAAGCTGTCCGCCAAGCTCGGCGTCGCGCTCGGGTTCGACGTCGACGACGTCGAGATCGAGCGGCGCCTGGTGGCGGCCAGCGCCTGGACGAACGGCTCCCGTGAAAGGGAACGTGCAGATTGTGGTGTAACCGGAGCCGGCCTGGAGCGTACATCGTGACGTCTCACACAATCCGTCGCGATCACAGGAGGAAGCGATGGACGTTCATCAAGCGCATGGAGCCCGTGTGGCTCGCGCTCATCGTCGTGGGAGCCCTTAATTGGGGTCTCGTCGGCCTCTTCGAGTTCAACCTCGTCGAGGAGATCTTCGGTGCCGGCACGGTTGCCGACATCGTCTACGTGATCGTCGGCCTCGCGGGGCTGATGATGGTGCCGCGGCTGTTCGAGGACTTCCGCGTCAGCACCCACCGCACGCATCCCACCGGCGTCTAGGCGCCGGCCCGCGCAGGGCCGGGGGTGCACACCCGGTCCTTCGCCGCTTCACTTTCCTGACTAGCGGGTACTGGGGCGGCCATGCCCGCCTCCTACATCCCGCTCGGCGGCCGCGTCCGCCTCGCGACCATCGCCCTCGGCGTCATGGCAGTGCTGTGCGCCGTCTCCATCGGCTTCGGCTTCGCCGAGCTGCGAACCATCGATCGTCTCCTGGCGGGTGCGGCGGTCAGTGACGCCGAGCTGACCGCGATCGACGACCGCAACCTCGCGCTGCTGCCGGTGAGCATCGTGGTCTGGATCTTCGCGGCCTTCGCCTTCATCCGCTGGCTGCGGGCGGCGTACTCCAACGTCGACGTGGTCGCCCCGGTCGAGCGACGCTACGGGCACGGGTGGGCGATCGGCGCCTGGTTCGTCCCGTTCCTCAACCTCTGGCGTCCCAAGCAGATCGTCAACGACGTCTGGCGCGCGGGCGGGCGCGACGAGGAGCACGCCCAGCCGGGCTGGCTGCTGCTCTCCTGGTGGGCGCTCTGGATCTTCGCCGACGTCGTGCTGCGGATCGCCGGGAACAACTACGCCCAGGCCGACACGCCCGAGGAGTGGCGGACGGGCAACATCATCTACCTCGTCGGGGACGCGCTGTCGCTGGTCACCGCGTTCCTCGCGGTCGCCGTCGTGCGCTTCGCGACAGAGCGCCTCGACGGGCGCGCGGCCGAGAAGGCGGCGCCGCCGCCGGAGGCTCCCGCAGGCGACGCGCTGAGGCCCGAAGTGCCGGCCGGCGCGGCCTCGTAGGTCCGGCCGACGGCCGCGCTAGGGTCACCAACCCGTGCGCTACCCGTCCGACGATCTCACCGAAGCCGAGCGCGCGCGCCTGGCGCCGCACGTCACCGATCTCGACGGTCCCGTCTTCGCGCTGGTCAACCTGCCGGAGACCGTGAAGGGCGCGCTGTTCGCCCGCTACTCGCGCTATCCCGGGACGCTGCGGCGCCTGTTCCTCGACGAGTTCGCGGACTCGCTGCCGGCGCCCGAGGGGCGTGGCTGGGAGGCCTCCGAGGGCCGTCGGGCGGCCGAGCTCTACGAGCGGATCTTCGTCGGCTACGGCGACGACTCGGTCGCCCAGCTCGGCGGCGCGCACGTCGCCTGCGAGTGGGTCTCCAACATCCTCACCAAGCGGCTGCAGCGGCCGCGGCTCGCCGCCTACCTCGAGCAGTCCACGCGCTACATCGCGTACGACGCCCCGATGCCGGGCGGCGGCTACCGCTACTACCGCTCCGGCGAGCTCGGCCCGGCGTACGACGCGGCGATGGACGCGCTGTTCGACGCGTACGCCGAGGCGCTGCCGCGCGTGCGCACGTGGGTGGACGAGTCGTTCCCGCGCACCGACGGCGAGCCGGAGGCCGCGCGCCGCCGCGCCGTGAACGCGAAGTCGTTCGATCTCCTGCGCGGGCTGCTGCCGGCCGCCTCGCTCTCGCACATGGGCATCTACGCGAGCGGCCAGGCCTACGAGCAGCTCATCCTCCACCTGATGGGCGATCCGCTGCCGGAGGCGCGCGCCTACGGGCAGATGATCCTCGACGCCATCAAGGCCGTGATGCCGAGCTTCGTCTCACGCGTCGAGCGGCCCGACCGCGGCGGCGAGTGGGTCTCGTACCTCGAGCGCCGGCGCGAGGCCACCGAGCGCTGGGCCGCCCGCCTGGGGCTGGACCGGCGCGAGGCCGCGGCCGACGGCGGGCCGTCGGTGCGCCTGCTGCACGTCGACGGTGACGAGGAGCGCCTGCTCGCCGCGCTGCTCTTCGAGGGCGCGGCGGCCGGCGAGGCCGAGACGCTCGAGGCCGTTCGCGCGCTCGGCGAGGAGGAGCGTGCCCGCGCGCTGGCCGACCTCGTGGGCGAGCGGCGCAATCGCCGCCACCGCCCGGGCCGCGGCTTCGAGGCGCTCCGCTACCGCTTCGAGGTGGTCTCCGACTACGGAGCGTTCCGCGATCTCCAACGCCACCGGATGCTCACCGTGCAATGGCAGGCGCTGACGCCCGACCTCGGGGCCGGCGTGCCGGAGGAGGTCGTGGCCGCGGGCTGCGGCCCGCTGTACGAGCGGGCGCTGGAGCGCTCCCGCACCGAGTACGAGCGGCTGGCCGCGGCCGGGCTGTCCGAAGCCGCGCCCTACGCGCTCTGCCTCGGCTACCGCATGCGCTACGTGCTCGACCTCAACGCCCGCGAGGCGATGCACCTGATCGAGCTCCGCTCCGGCCACGAGGGCCACCCGGGCTACCGCGCGGTCGCCCACGAGATGCACGCCCAGATCGCCGCGATCCACCCGGGCGTGGCCGCCGCGATGGACTACGTGGACCGGTCGTCCGAGCCGCGGCTCGAGCGCATCCTGGCCGAGATGCGGCTCCACGACCGCCGCGCCGCGCTGTCGTCTGGGTGAGCGCGTTCATCGCCCCGGCGTAACCCCGGCTGGGTAGGGAAGCTGGCTCGGCTGGGCGCGGTGAGGGTGCATTTCTCAATGCGGGGTTTGGCCGGGGCGAATGGGCGCGTCCGACGAGAGCCGGCGAGTCAGCGCGGCCGAGGCGGCAGCGCCCACAGGGCGCGCAGCCACCCCGTCGGCCCCAGCCCCTGCGCCAGCGCGCGGCGGAGCGCCCGCCGCTGGGCGGCGGTCGGCGGCGCGGCGGTCGGCCCGTAGCGCGACGCGCTCAGGGCGCGCAGGTACTCGGCGGCCTCCGACGACGACCCGCCGAGCCGCTGCTCGAGCTGGCGCAGGGTCGTGCCCGGCTTGAGCGGCCGGCCCGCCCGGCGCAGGGCGGACTCGAGCTCGGCGACGGCTCGATCCAGCGGGGAGAGGTCCGCGAGGCGGCGGCGCGCGCGGCGCCAGCGCCACGCCAGCGCGGCGAGCGCCGCGGCCGCGGCGCCGATCAGGCACCAGACCCACCACGCCGGGCCGCCGCCCGCTTCGTCCGCCGCCGCCGCGGGGTTGTTGCGCTGCGGGTCGAGCAGGAGGTCCGGGCGGACGCCGCCCGGCCGCACGCCGATGGCGCCTCCCCCGGCGGCGAGATCGGCGGCCGCATCGGCCGACGTGGGGATCGGGGCGGCCGGCGCCTCGAGCGCGGCGATCTGGGAGCGGGCGGGGGTCGCGTCGGGCGTCGGGTCGTAGGTGACCCACCCGAGCTCGTCGAACCACGCCTCGACCCACGCGTGGGCGTCGGTGTCGCGCACGATCCAGGCCTTGCGGCGCTCGGAGAAGCCGCCCGGGCTGAAGCCCGTGGCCACGCGCGCCGGGACGCCGCCCATGCGCAGGAGCAGCGCCATCGCGCCCGAGAAGTGCTGGCAGTAGCCCTCCTTCGTGTCGATCAGGAAGGCGTCGAGCGGTGCCCGGCCCGGGTCCGGCGCGGCGGGCCGCTCCGAGTAGCCGAAGCCCTCTTTGAGGTAGGCGTTGACCAGCAGGATGTACTCGAACGGCGTCTCGGCGGCTGAGCGCAGGCGTTGTGCGAGCCGCCAGGTGCGCGCGTAGGGCGAGCGGCGGAACGTCTCGTCGACCGCGTCGTAGCGCGAGCGGCGGGCCGCCGGATAGGTGACGTACGGCTCGGCCTCGTCGCCGAACGGGCGGAAGTGCACCACGGCCTCGGCGATCCGCCCGTTCTCGACCCCGCCCACGGAGCGGGTGGTCGGCATCCGGCCCGGCAGGAACGGCACCGTCAGCTCGAGATCGGCGCCGCGGGCGTTGCGGAAGCCGGTCGCGTCGGCCTGGCGCACCTCGCCCGCGCTCGGCGTGGGGACGTAGACCGAGGCCGTGTAGGAGTCGCCGCGGCGCAGCTCCGAAGTGGCGCGCCAGCGGCCCGGCACACCGGAGGGCGCCATCGGCCGCGTGGTCCGCCCGACGCTCATGATCGCGCCCGGCGCGATGACGTCGAAGGTCCGGATCCGCCGGACGGAGACCGAGATGTCGTCCACCCAGCCGGGCTTGTTCCGCCAGTCTTCGCGCAGCTCGCTGTCGACGTCGAACGAGTCGCCGGGCGTCGCCTCGTTCCAGCCGAGCCCGTCGAAGCGCGTGAGGTTCGCCGCCTTCCAGTAGTGCGGCTCGTCGGACTCCACCCGCATGACCTCGTTGCCGTCGCGCGGCCAGTCGATCGGCCCGTAGTCCTGGTTCCAGCTGAAGCGCACGGGATCGTCCGGACCGAGGCCCTCCGCGAAGGCCTTGTAGTCGAACCACGGCTCGCCGCGATCGGCCACCGCCGCCAGCGGCAGCGAGCCGGCCAGCGCCACGCCGAGCAGCGCCGCGACCCCGAGGCCCGGCCGCAGCGGCAGCCGCTCCAGCCACAGGAAGCACACGGTCAGCGCGGCGAGCACGGCGCCCAGCAACAGCGGCCGCGTGCCCCCGAGCGACACCACGGGCGAGACGACCAGGACCAGCAGGCCCACGAGCGCCATGAACGGGTAGCCGCGCGGCGGGTGGGGATCCGTTCCCCGCGGCCAGCACGCGAGCTGCCCGGACAGCACCAGCAGGAGGGCGCCGCAGAGCTCGAGCGCCACTCGCGGCCACGGGTCTTGCCCGGCGTACGGGAGCCGCACGGTGCCGAGCGACTGGACGCCGCTGACCACGCCCTCCACGAGCACGTCCCAGTTGCGCGGCCGCAGGAACGTGAGGTCGATCCCGGACACCACGAGCGCCGCCAGCGGGCCGGCCAGCGTCGCTGCCAGCAGCCCGATCCCGCGCCAGCGCAGGGGCAGCCGATCGCAGCCCATGATCAGCGCGGCGGCCAGGGTGGCGGCGGCGACCCACAGGAGCGCCCGGCCGGAGCTGAGCCCCTCGACCATGCGCTGCCACTGCAGGGCGCCGAGCGAGCCGAGGGCGGCGAAGCCCACCAGCCGCGCCGCCCAGACCGGCAGCAGCGCGTCCGGCCCGCGCTCGGGTGTCCTCACCGCGGCGATTCCATCTCCTTCTGGCGCAGCTCGATACGCCGGATCTTGCCCGTGAGCGTCTTCGGGAGCTCGTCCACGAACTCGATCTTCCGGGGGTAGGCGTATGCGGACAGCCGGTCGCGCACGAAGCGCTGGATGTCTGAGACCAGCTCGTCGGAGGCGGCGTGCCCGGAGGCCAGCACGATGAACGCCTTGACCACGTTGCCGCGCCGCTCGTCGGGCGAGGCGACCGCGGCCGCCTCGGCCACCGCTTCGTGCTCCAGGCACGCGGACTCGACCTCGAACGGCCCGATCCGGTAGCCCGCGGCGATGATCACGTCGTCGGCCCGGCCCTCGTACCAGACGTAGCCGTCCTCGTCGAAGCGCGCCGCGTCCTTGGAGTGGAACCACTCGCCCCCGAACGTCTCCGCGGACGCCTCCTCGTTGCGCCAATATCCGATCGGATAGTGCGGGTTCGAGCGGGCCCGCAGGCAGATCTCGCCGCGCTCGCCCTGCGGCACCGGCCGCTCGTCCTCGTCGAGGATCTGCACGTCCCAGCCCGGCATCGGCTTGCCCATCGACCCCTCGCGGACCTCCATGAAGGGGTAGTTGGCAACGAGCGGATACGACTCGGTGAGCCCGTAGTAGTCGAGCACGGTCAGGCCGTACTGCTCGCGGAACCAGCGGATCGCCTCCGGGTTGAGCGGCTCGCCCGCCGAGCACACGCGCCGGAACCTCTGCGGGTAGCGCTTGCCGGCGTCGGAGATCGACATCATCGAGCGCATGGCCGTCGGCGTCGTGAAGACGTTGGTGGCCTCGTGGCGGGAGAGGAAGTCGAGCTGCTTGTGCGGATCGAAGCCGCCCTGGCGCTGGTACACGAGCTGGACGGCGCCGAGCCGCCACGGGCCGAGCAGCGGCGCGATGCCGGCCGCCCACGCCCACTCCCCCATGCCGTGGAAGCGCTCGCCGTCCTGCACGTCGTGGCAGTAGAGGAACTCCTCGTGGGCGAGCAGGTACCGGTGGGCGTGGAGGATGCCCTTGGCCAGGCCGGTGGTGCCGGAGGAGTAGTAGAGCTGGGCGGGATCGTCGGCCGCCGTGTCGACCGCGTCGAAGTCCGGGTCGCCGCCGGCCAGGAGCTCCTCGTCGAGGATCAGGACCTGATCGGCCTGCGCGCGGCCGGCGTTCGCCGCGTTGGTGACGAGGACCGTCGGCTGGGAGTCGTCGATGCGGTGGCGGATGCCGTCGTCGCCGTAGAGAACCGACATCGAGAGCAGGATCGCGCCCGCCTTGTAGGTGCCGAAGAAGGCGGCGGCGGTCTCGGGGGTCGGCGGAAGCAGCATGGCGACGCGGTCACCACGCTCTACACCGTGGGCCCGCAGGACGTTCGCGAAGCGGTTCGACCACTCCTGCAGCTCGCCCCACCGGATCTCGCGGACCGCGCCCTCGAAGTCCTCGTGGATCATCGCGAGCTTGTCGGCCGGGTGCTTGTCGCAGCAGTCGGCCGCGATGTTGTAGCGCTCGGGGACGCGCCACTCGTGCGCCGCGACGGCTTCCTCGTATGACCCGATGTCCAGCGTCATCGATCTCCTCCTCGACGTCCACGGCTGACGATACTGGGGGTGTGCCCGACCTTCGCGCCTCGGACGCCGACCGTGAGCAGACCGTCGCCGTCCTGCGCGAGCACGCGCTCGCCGGCCGGCTGACCGTCGACGAGCTCGACGAGCGCTGCGAGGCGGCGTACGGGGCCACGACGCTGCGCGAGCTGGCGCGTCTGCAGGCGGACCTCCCCGCGGTGCCGGTGCCCCGGCCCGCGGCGGCGCCGGCCCGCCGGCGGCCCCTGATGCCCGGCTCCCGCGGCTTCACGGTGCGCTGGAACACGCCGGCGAGCGCCAAGGTCACGATGAGCCGCATGATGCGCCACGTGGCGCCGCCGATGGAGCGCTTCGGCTACGACCTCACGCAGCGCTCCGACGGGCGCCTGCGCTTCGAGCGCGAGCGGCGACCGGCGTGGGTCTACCCGCTCGCCATCCTCTTCCCGCCCTTCAGCTTCCTGGTCCTGCTCCACAAGGAGGCGGAGCGCGTGACCATCGACCTCGACGAGGACGAGCGCGGCACCTACCTCGTGGCGAGCGGCAACGCCCCGCGGGCGGTCCGCCAGGCGTTCGCCGAGCTGGAAGACTGAGCGGCCATGGGACGGGCGGTGCTGGTCACGGGCGCGGCGAGCGGGATCGGGCGGGCGATCGCCGAGCGCCTCGAGGCGGACGGCGCCCAGGTCCTGGCCGTCGATCTCCGGCCGGACGGCGACGGCCCGGGCGAGCCGTTCGCCGCCGACCTGACGACGCGCGAGGGCAACGCCGCCGCCGTCGGCGCGGCGCTCGAGCGCTTCGGCCGGCTCGACGCGGTCATCCCCAACGCCGGCTTCCAGCACGTCGCGCCGGTCGAGGCGTTCCCCGAGGACCAATGGGACGGCATCATCGCGCTCCTGCTCACCAGCCCGTTCCTGCTCGCCCGCGCCGCGTGGCCGGCGCTGCGCGACTCCGGCGACGGGCGCTTCGTGGCCATCGCCTCGGCGCACGGCCTCGTCGCCTCGCCGGACAAGGCGGCCTACGTGGCGGCCAAGCACGGCGTCCTCGGCCTGGTCAAGACGATCGCGCTGGAGGGAGCCGAGCACGGCATCCTCGCCACCGCCGTCTGCCCGGGCTACGTCCGCACGCCGCTCGTCGAGGGACAGGTCACCCCGGACCGGACGCTCGACGAGATCCTCGCCCCGCACGCCGTCAAGCGCCTGATCGAGCCGTCCGAGGTCGCCGACACGGTCGCCTTCCTGCTCGGCCCCGGCGGCCGCGCCTTCACCGGCGCGGCCGTCACGATGGACCTGGGCTGGACGGCGCGGTAGGACTTCGGACGGGTTCGCCCTCCGGTCGCCGGAAACCCCACCCGGCGACCTGCGTGCGACGTTACTCCTCGTCGCCCCTTTCCTTGATCTTCCCCTCGAGCTGCGCCATGACGTCCGGGTCGCGGAGCGTGGTCACGTCGCCCAGCTCGCGGCCCTCGGCGATGTCGCGCAGGAGGCGGCGCATGATCTTGCCCGAGCGGGTCTTGGGCAGGTCGTCGGCCCAGATGATGCGCTTGGGCCGCGCGAGCTTGCCGATGCGCTTGGCGACGTGCTCGCGGATGTCGCCGACGAGCTCGTCGTCGCCCTCCAGGGTCCCCGACAGGGTCACGAAGGCCGTGATGGCCTGGCCGGTGTCCTCGTCCTGCTGCCCGATGACCGCCGCCTCGGCGACCTTCTCGTGCGAGACGATCGCCGACTCCACCTCGGCCGTCGACAGGCGGTGGCCCGAGACGTTGATGACGTCGTCGACGCGCCCGATGATCCAGAAGTAGCCGTCCTCGTCGCGGCGCGCGGCGTCGCCCACGAAGTACGTGTCCTTGCCGTACTTGGACCAGTAGGTCTCGACGAACCGCTCCTCCTCCTTGTAGAGCGTGCGGAGCATCGAGGGCCACGGCTTGCGGATCGCCAGGAAGCCCTGCTCGGTGCCGGCGTCCTCGCCCTCCTCGGTCAGGACCTCGGCGACGACGCCCGGGAGCGGCTTGCCGGCGCTGCCCGGCTTGGCGTCCTGCATCCCCGGCAGCGTGGTGATCATGATCGCGCCGGTCTCGGTCTGCCACCACGTGTCGACGATCGGGCAGCGCTCGCCGCCGATGACCTTGTGGTACCAGAGCCAGGCCTTCGGGTTGATCGGCTCGCCGACGGTGCCGAGCAGGCGCAGCGATGACAGGTCGTGCTTGCTCGGGGTGGGTCGGCGACCCCATTTCATGCAGGCGCGGATGGCCGTCGGCGCGGTGTAGAAGAGCGTGACCTTGTAGCGCTCGACCAGCTCCCACCAGATGTCCTTGTCGGGGTAGTCGGGCGCGCCCTCGTACATCACCGACGTGCAGCCGTTGGCCAGCGGCCCGTAGACGATGTAGGAGTGGCCGGTGACCCAGCCGACGTCGGCCGAGCACCAGTAGACGTCCTCCTCGGGCTTGAGGTCGAAGACGTTGGCGTGCGTCCATGCGACCTGCGTGAGGTAGCCGCCGGTGGTGTGGAGGATGCCCTTCGGCTTGGCCGTCGAGCCGCTGGTGTAGAGGATGTAGAGCGGGTGCTCGGCGTCGAACGGCTCCGCGGGGCACTCGTCGGCGGCGGCCTCGACGACCGTGTGCCACCAGAAGTCCCGCCCCTCCTGCATCGAGCATTCGGCGTCGGTGTGCTTGACGACGATGATCGTCTCGAGCTGCTCGAGGTCGCCCATGACCTCGTCGACCTGCTGCTTGATCGGCGCGGTCTTGCCCTTGCGGCGGGCGCCGTCGACGGTGATCAGCGCCTTGGCCTCGGAGAACTCCATCCGCTCCTTGACCGACTCGGGCGAGAAGCCGCCGAAGACGACGTTGTGCGGCGCGCCGATCCGCGCGCACGCGAGCATGGCCACGGCGACCTCGGGGATCATCGGCAGGAAGATCCCGACCACGTCGCCGGGCCCGATCCCGCGGTCCTTGAGCGCGTTGGCGAAGCGCTGGACGTCGCGGTGCAGGTCGGCGTAGGTGATGTCGCGCTCCTCGCCCTCCTCGCCGCGCCAGTGGAAGGCCACGCGATCGCCGTTGCCGGCCTCGACGTGCCGGTCGACGCAGTTGTAGGAGACGTTGAGCTTGCCGCCCACGAACCACTTGGCGAACGGCGGGTCGGACCAGTCGAGGACCTGGTCCCACTTCTCGGCCCAGTCGAGCGACTCGGCCTGCTCGGCCCAGAATGCCTCGGGATCCTCCGCGGCCCGCTCGTGCACGTCGGGGTCGTCGAGGACGGCGTGCTCCGCGAACTCGCTCGGAGGCGAGAACGTCTCCTGGTCCAGGAGTTGCTCCAGCTGGGCCTCGAGCGTCGCTTCAGCCATCCCGTGTCTCCTCTCGTGAAACGTCAAGGGGCGGCGACCTCCGGCCGCCGCCCCTCATTGTGTACCCCTACGGACGTCAGTGAGTGACGAGCGCCTTCTCGGAGCCCAGCCCGGTCTCGGAACGGACGTACAGCTCGTGGTACGTGTGCTCCGCGCCGTGCTCCTGGCTGAGCACGGTGCCCAGCCAGCAGCCGATGAACCCGAGCGGGATCGAGATGATCCCCGGGTTGGCGAGCTCCCAGCCGATCGGCGAGCCGGTGACGGTGTCGGCTCCCGGCCACACCTTCGGCGAGACGATGACCAGCGCGATCGAGCTGACCACGCCGAAGAGCACGCCGGTGACCGCGCCGGTGGTGTTGAACCGGCGCCACGTGAGCGCCAGGAGCAACGCCGGGAAGTTGGCGCTGGCCGCCACCGCGAACGCGAGCCCGACCATGAACGAGACGTTCAGCCCGGAGCCGCCGATCACGGCCACGATGATGGCGATGAGACCGATCGAGACCGCCGCGATCTTGGCGACCACGACCTCCTCGTGCTCGGACTCCTTGCCCTTGCGCACGACGTTCGACCAGATGTCGTGCGACACCGCCGCCGAGGCGGAGAGCACGAGGCCCGCGACCACGGCGAGGATCGTCGCGAAGGCCACACCGGCGATCACGGCGAGGAACAGGTCGCCGCCGAAGGTGCCCTCGCCGCCGCCGAGGAACTTCGCGAGCTCGGGCGCCGCGAGGTTGCCCGCGGTGCCGGTCGCCGCGACCCCGGCCTCGCCGAGGAACGCCCGGGCGCCGAAGCCGATGAACGTCGTGAGCAGGTAGAAGAACCCGATCAGGAACATGGCCCACACCACCGAGCTGCGCGCCGCCTTGGCGTTCGGCACGGTGAAGAAGCGCATGAGGATGTGCGGCAGCCCGGCGGTGCCGAGCACGAGCGCCAGGCCGAGCGAGACGGTGTCGATCGGCGACGCCAGGAACGTGCCCGGGCCGAGCGAGAACGTGCTCTCCGGGCCCTTGTTGGCGTCGGCGCGGTTGAACAGCTCGATCGGGTTGAAGCCGACCTTGCCGAGCACGAAGATCGACATCACCGTGATGCCGGCCATCAGCAGCACGGCCTTGATGATCTGCACCCACGTGGTGGCGACCATGCCGCCGAAGACCACGTAACAGAGCATGAAGAGGCCGGTGAGGATGACGGCGGGCGTGAAGTCGATGCCCACGAGCGCCTGGATGAGCACGCCCGCGCCGACCATCTGCGCGATCAGGTAGAAGGCGACGACGGCCAGGGTGCCCATCGCCGCGGCCGTGCGCGCCGGCCGCTCGCGCAGCCGGAAGGCGAGCACGTCGGCGATCGTGAACTTGCCCGCGTTGCGCATGCGCTCGGCCAGCAGGAACATGACGGTGAGGAAGGCGACGAGGAACCCGATCGAATACAGGAACCCGTCGAAGCCATAGAGGAAGATCAGGCCGGCGATGCCCAGGAACGACGCGGCCGACAGGTAGTCGCCGGAGATCGCGAGACCGTTCTGCACACCGGTGATCTGGCGGCCGGCGGCGTAGAAGCCGACGGCGCTCGTGGCGCGCTTGGAGGCCCACCACGTGATGCCGAGCGTGATCGAGAGGACGATCGCGAAGATCACGACCGCCTCGACGTTGATGGCGGCGAAGAGCCTCATCGCGTCGCCTCCGGGGTCGCCGCGGCCGCCTCACGGTCGAAGCGCGTGCTGCCGTCGGTGGCCAGCTCGCCGTTCTCGGCCATCTCGACCACCGTCTTGGCGAGCGGGTCGTAATCCCGATCCGCCTTGCGCAGGTACAGGATCCCGAGCACGAAGACCATGAGGAACTGCGTCAGGGCCAGGCAGTAGCCGACCGTGAGGCCCTCATAGACCGATGACGCCATGAAGTCCTCGGCGTACCCCGCCAGCAGGATGAACCCCATGTAGTAGCTCAGGAAGAAGATCGTCGCGGGCAGCACGAACGAGCGCCGCTTGCGGACCAGCTCCTGGAACTCCGGTGAGCGCTCGATGCGCTCGTAGTCGTAGACCGGCTCCCCCATCCTTGACTCCTCCCGTCGAATGGTTGACTCGGGCGTACCTCCTACCCGCTTCCAAACGACCTTTGTGCGGAATCGCTCAAAGGTACGATCTGTGCGACGAACGGCGGCTCCCGCGCGACGAACGGCAACCGCCCGGCTCTGAGCTCGGATTCCACCGGCTACGCTCCCGGCGAGGGTGGACGTCGCGCTGGGAGTGATCCTGGGGTTGGCGCTCGCGGCTTCCGTGGCCGCGGGCTGGCGTCTGGTGCGCGCGCCGCGCGTGCAGGATCCCTCCGCCTCGTCGATGCAGGGCGCCGTCCACGCCGCCACGTCGCTCCTGCCGCACCTGCGGCGGGGCCTGGGACCCGGCAGCGCGGAGGCCGCGCCGCACCTGCGGACGCTCACCGGGGCCAGCGCCGTCGCGCTGGCCGACAGCGAGGTCCTGCTGGCCTTCGACGGCGCGGGCAGCGACCATCACCACCCGGGCGACGGGCTCGCGGCGGTGGCGGGGGAGATCCGCGACGACCGCGTGCGGGTCGAGCCGCGCCTGCAGTGCGAGCACCCCGGGTGCCCGCTGCGGTCGGCCATCGTCGCGCCGCTGACCGTGCAGGACCGCCGCGTCGGCGCGCTCGTGGCCTTCTACGACCGGCCCGGCCGGCTGCGGCTCGAGGAGACGCGCGCCGTCGGCGAGGCCGCCGCGCTCGTCGCGGCCATGGTGCAGCTGTCGGAGATGGAGGCGCAGGGCGAGCGGCTCGCGCGGGCCGAGCTGCGCGCGCTGCGCGCCCAGATCTCGCCGCACTTCATCTACAACGCGCTCGCCGCCGTCGCCGCCTTCATCCACTCGCGGCCCGAGGAGGCGCGCGAGCTGCTCACCGAGTTCGCCGAGTTCATCCGCTACGCGTTCGCGCGCCAGCGCCCCTACGTGACCGTCGCCGACGAGCTGCGCTACGTGGAGAAGTACCTGCGGCTCGAGCAGGCGCGCTTCGGCGAGCGGCTGAAGGTGCGCGTGCAGGTCGATCCCGCGGTGCTCCCCGCGGTCCTGCCCCTGCTCTCGCTCCAGCCGCTGGTGGAGAACGCCGTCCGCCACGGGGTCGAGCGCAAGCCGGAGGGCGGCCTGGTGGCCATCGAGGGGATCGACCTCGGCAACGACGTCGCCCTGCGCGTCTCGGACGACGGCGAGGGGATCGACCCCGACCGCGCCCGCGAGGCGCTCACCGGCGAAGGGCCGGGGATCGGGCTGGGCAACGTGCACGCGCGGCTGCGATCGGCCTTCGGCGAGGGGTACGGGCTGCAGATCGAGGCGCAGGAGCGGGGTACGACCGTGGTGATGACGCTGCCGAAGTTCCGCGCCGGGGTGCGCGCCGCATGAGGGTGCTGGCCGTCGACGACGAGCTGCCCGCGCTCGAGGATCTCGTCCGCCTGCTCGAGGCGTCGCCCGCCATCGACCGCGTCGAGTCGGCGGCCTCCGCCGAGGAGGCGCTCGTCGCACTCGGCGACGGGGCGGCGATCGACGCCGTCTTCCTCGACGTCCGCATGCCCGGCCTCGACGGGCTCGAGCTGGCCCGCGTGCTGCGGCGCTTCGAGGACCCGCCGGCCGTGGTCTTCGTCTCGGCCTTCGACGACGCCGCGGTCGACGCGTTCGAGCTCGCGGCCGTCGACTATCTCCGCAAGCCGGTCTCCCGCAGCCGGCTCGACGAGGCGATCGAGCGCGCCGGCCGCCGCGCCGTGGGCGAGGAGCCTCCGGCGCCCGACGACGAGATGCTGGCCGTCGATCTCCTGCGCGGCGGCGGCACGCGGCTGCTCCCGCGCTCCTCGATCCTCTACCTGCAGGCGCACGGCGACTACGTCCGGGTGGCCAGCACCGAGGGCCGCTTCCTCGTGCGCGCCCGCCTGAGCGACCTCGAGGAGCGCTGGACCGCGCACGGCTTCCTGCGGGTGCACCGCGGCTTCGTCGTCAACCTGCGCCGCGCCGTCGAGGTGCGCCCGCGGCTCAACGGCACCGCCGTGCTCGTGATGACCAACGGCGACGAGGTGCCGATCGCCCGCCGCCAGGTCGGCGAGCTGCGGCGGAAGCTGGCCGTGTGAGCCGGACCCCTCGCGACGAGCTCGCCGAGGCGACCGCCCACGGCGGCCTCTACCTGCGGCGCCTCATCCGCGCCCAGCTCGGCCTCAGCACGGTGGCGCTGATCGCGTTCGGCGGCATCGTCGGCGCGCTGCCGCTGGCCCTGCTCCTGCTGCCGGGGCTCGGGGACGTGTTCGTGCTCGGCGTGCCGCTGTCCATCTTCATCATCGCCTGGCCGCCGTTCCCGCTCTTCATCGCCATCGCGGTGCTCTACGCGCGGCGGGCGGAGGCGCTCGAGGACTCCTTCCGCGACCTCGTGGGGCCCCGCGAGTGATCGCCATCGGCGCCATCCTCGCCGTGACCGGGGCCACCATCGGCCTCGGGCTCTACGGCGTGCGACTGGCCCGCACGACCTCCGACCTCTTCGTCGCCTCACGCGCCATCACGCCCTGGTGGAACGCCGCGGCGATCTCCGGCGAGTACCTGTCGGCCGCCTCGTTCCTGGGCATCGCCGGGCTGCAGATGAAGCTCGGGAGCGGCGCGCTCTGGCTCCCCCTCGGCTTCACGGCCGGCTACCTCGCGTTGCTGCTCTTCGTGGCCGCGCCGCTGCGGCGCTTCGGCGCGTACACGATCTCCGACTTCGCCGAGGCCCGCCTGCGCTCGCCGCGGCTGCGCGTGCTCGCCGCGGCCGTCGTGCTGCTCATCGCCGGCTTCTACCTCGTGCCGCAGCTCAAGGGCGCGGGGCTGACGCTCGGCGAGGTGACCGGCGCGCCGTACTGGGTCGGCGTGGTCGCGGTCGGCGCGGTGGTGGCGCTCAACGTGGCGTCCGGCGGCATGCGCGGGATCACCTACGTGCAGGCCTTCCAGTACTGGATGAAGACGTTCGCCATCGCGCTGCCGGCGTGCCTCCTGCTCATCTACCTCGGCGGGCTGCCCGAGCGCGCCGCGATGTTCGGCCAAGAGCTCCCGCGGGCGGGCGACGCGGGGCTGGTGGTGATGCTCGACGAGCCGCAGTCCGTGACCTTCCCCGAGGCCACGAGCTACACGGTCGACGGACGGCCGGCGGCCGCCCGCGAGGACGAGGAGCTGACGCTGCCCGCCGGGGAGATCGGGCTGCCGCCGGGCGCCGTCGTGCCGGTCGCGGACGGGATCGAGGCGCAGACCGGCGAGGACTGGGCGCGCCCGGTGGAGAGCGGCGGGCCGACGTCGCCGGTCTTCGTCTACTCCCTCCTGCTCGCGACGTTCCTCGGCACGATGGGGCTGCCGCACATCCTCGTCCGCTTCTACACCAACCCGGACGGGCCGGCGGCGCGGCGGACCACGGTCCGCGTGCTCGGCCTGCTCGCGATCTTCTACGCCTTCCCCGTGATCTACGGCATGCTCGGCCGCGTGCTCGTGCCCGAGCTCTACCTGACGGGCGCGACCGACTCGGTGGTCCTGCGCCTGCCCGAGGCCGCGTGGCCGGGGCTGGGGGGCGAGCTGCTCGGGGCGCTCGTCGCCGCGGGCGCGTTCGCGGCCTTCATGTCGACGGCGTCGGGCCTCATGGTCTCGGTGGCCGGGACGATCTCCTTCGACCTCTGGCGCCGCGGGCCCGGCCAGATGGAGCTCCGCCGCCGGCGCTTCCGGCTCGCCGCCCTCGGCGGCATCGTGGCGCCGGTCGCTCTCGCCCTCGTCGCCCGCGGGCTCGACATCTCGGTGCTCGTCGGCTGGGCCTTCGCGCTGGCGGCGAGCACGTTCTGCCCGCTGCTGCTGCTCGGGATCTGGTGGGAGCGGCTGACCGCGCGCGGCGCGGCCGCCGGGCTCGTGGCCGGCGCGGTGCTGGCCACGGGGCTGATCCTCGGCGGCCTGGTGCTCGAGGGCGGGCATCCGACGGTCGACGCGCTGCTCACCCAGCCGGCGGTGATCTCGGTGCCGGTCGCCTTCGCGGTGATGATCCTCGTCTCGCTGCGGGACCGGACCGGGCGCCGCCGGGCGGACGCCGAGCTGCTGGCCATGCATGCGCCCGAGGGCCTGGGGCTCGGCTTCGAGGAAGATGACGAGGCGCTTTCCGTGCGCGCATAAGATTCCGCCTCGATGGCCCACGGACCGGAGCTCGTCGAGCGCGAAAGGGAGACGGCAGCGCTCGCGGCCCTGATCGACGCGGTGCCGGCGGGAGAGGGCCGGGTCGCGTGGATCGAGGGGCCGGCGGGAATCGGCAAGAGCACGCTCCTGACCGAGGCGCGCCGCCACGCGACCGGCGACGGCGCGCTGGTGCTGGCCGCCCGCGGGTCGGAGCTCGAGGGCGAGTTCCCGTTCGGCGTCGTGCGGCAGCTCTTCGAGGGCCTGGTCGCCGACCCCGCGCAGCGCGAGCGGGCGCTCGCGGGCGCGGCCGCGCCCGCGGCGGCGGTGTTCGGCTCGCCCGGCGGGGAGGGCGACGTCTCGTTCGCCGCGCTGCACGGCCTGTTCTGGGTCGCGCTCAACCTCGCCGCCGAGCGCCCGCTGATCCTGGCCATCGACGACCTGCACTGGTGCGACCGGCCGTCGCTGCGCTTCGTCGCCTATCTCGCGCGCCGGCTCGAGGGGCAGCCGATCCTCGTCGCCACGACGATCCGCACCGGCGAGCCGGGCACCGACGTCGCGCTGATGGGCGAGATCGCCCACGATCCGGCGACGATCGCCGTGCGGCCGGTGCCCCTGAGCGCCGAGGCCGTCCGCGAGCTCGTCCGCGACCGGCTCGGCACCGAGGCCGACGACACGTTCTGCGCGGCCTGCCATGAGGCCACGCGCGGGAACCCGCTGTTCCTGCGCCAGCTCCTCACCGCGCTGGAGACCGACCGCGTGAAGCCCGACGCCGCGCACGCCGACGTGGTGCTGGAGATCGGCCCGCGCGCCGTCTCGCGGACGGTGATCATGCGGCTCGCCCGGCTCTCGCAGGACGCGATCGCCGTGGCGCGGGCCGTCGCCGTGCTGGCCGAGAGCGCCACGCTGCCCGCCGTCGCCGCGCTCACCGGCCTCGACGAGACGCGCGTGGCCGACGCCACGGGCGCGCTGGCGCGGGCCGAGATCCTGCGACCCGAGGCGCCGCTCGGCTTCGTCCACGCGCTCGTGCGCGACGCCGTCTATCAGGAGCTGCCGCTCGGCGAGCGCGAGCTCCAGCACGAGCGCGCCGCGCGCGTGCTGCTCGACGCGGGCGCCCCGCCCGAGCAGGTCGCCGCCCACCTCCTGAGTGCCCCGCGGCGCGGGCAGGAGTGGGTCGCCGGCCAGCTCCGCGAAGCCGGCCGCGCGGCCGTCTCGCGCGGGGCGGCGGAGAGCGGCGTGACCATCCTGCGGCGCGCGCTCGAGGAGCCCGCGCCGGCGGACTGGCGGCCCGGGCTGCTGGCCGAGCTGGGCCTCGCCGAGATCCTCACCGACGGCCCGGCCTCCCATGCCCATCTGGCCGAGGCCTACGAGACGCTCTCCGACCCCGGGCTGAAGGGCATCGTCGCCTACGCGCTGGTGCACTCGCTCGTGTTCACCGACCGCGGCGAGGAGGCCGCCGCGTTCGCGGAGCGGGCGGCCGCGGAGCTGCCCGCCGAGCGCGAGGACGAGCGCCGCAGCCTCTTCGCGTTCGGGACGATCATGCGCTTCTTCGGGGTCGGGACGCCGGCCGACCTCGACGTGCTGGACGAGCACCTGGACCCGCCGCCACCGGGCTCCCCGCTCGGCGTCAAGCGGATCGGCGCGATGGCGGGGCTCGTGTACGCCTACAAGGGCGGCGCCGCCGACACTGCGGTCCGGATGGCCCTCGCCTCGATGGACGGCGGCGAGATGGCGACGCAGGACAACGGCATGCTCGCGCTGGCCGCGCTCAACACGTTCGTCCTCGCCGACAGCCCCGAGGCGGACGCCCAGTGGGCGGCCGCCCAGCGCGAGGCGCACCGCCACGGCTCGCTGCTCGGCATCTCGTCGCTGCACCTGTGGCACGGGTTCGCGCTCCTGCAGCTCGGCGAGCTGGTCGAGGCCGAGGAGTCGCTGCGCGCGGCCCAGGAGGAGTTCGACGTCTGGGGCTTCGGCTTGACGGCCGGCCGCTACACGAGCGCCTTCATCGCCACCGCGCTGCTCGAGCGGGGCCGGCCCGACGAGGCGCGCGCGATGCTCGAGCGGGGGCGGCCGTGGATGCACGGCTGGGCCGACGGCGTCCGCTTCTGGCGCGCCGCCAACCTGGCGGTGCTGCTCGCCGAGGGCCGGGACGACGAGGTCGTCGCCGCGTACGAGGAGTTCGCCGCCGTACACGGCTGGCTCAAGCTGCCCGCCGCCACGCACCCGCGCTCGAACACGGCGCGGGCGCTCGACCGGCTCGGCCGGCGCGACGAAGCCGTCGCCCTCGCCGAGGAGGAGCTGGCCGACGCCCGCCGCTGGGGCGCCCCGGGCACGGTCGGGCCGGTCCTGCGCACGCTCGGCGTCATCCGCGGCGAGATCGGGCTGCTCGAGGAGGCGGTGGTCGTGCTCGAGCCGTCGCGCAACCGGCTCGAGCAGGCCAAGGCGCTGGCCGAGCTGGGCGGCGCCCTGCGGCGCGACCGGCGGCCCAGCGACGCCCGCGACCCGCTCCGGCGCGCGCTCGAGCTGGCCGACGCCTGCGGCGCCGACGGGCTGGTGGAGCACGTGCGCTCCGAGCTCTACGCGTCCGGCGCGCGGCCGCGGACGACCGCCACGGGCGGCGTCGACGCCCTCACCGCGAGCGAGCGGCGCGTGGCCGCGTTCGCCGCCGAGGGCCAGAGCAACCGCGACATCGCCCAGACGCTGTTCGTCACGCCCAAGACCGTCGAGGTCCACCTCAGCAACGCGTACCGCAAGCTGGGGATCCGCTCCCGCCGCGAGCTCGCGGGAGCCCTCGGCGGGCCGTGAGCGCCGGTCAAAGTCTGGGGACGGCGTTTAGGGGTCCCCCCGATGGAAATCCCCACCCACCCGGCCATCCTGTGGCCATGACCTCACGAGCGGTCACGATCACCCTCGAGCTGCGCCTGGCGGGCGATGAGCTGGACGGGCGCGCTACCGACGGAACGGGCGACGACCGCCCGTTCTCCGGGTGGCTCGGCCTGCTGGTGGCCATCGACGCCATGCTCAACGCCGCGCCGAGCAGCAGTCCGTAGCCAGCCGGCGCTTAGTCGCGGCGCTTGCGCTTGCGCTTCTTGGAGGACACGTGCGGCCTGCCGGCCGGCACGCGCTCCCCCGCGGGCGCGGGCTTCGCGCTGCCCGGCTCGATGCCCTGACGACGGTCCTCGGCCGCCTTGCGGCGGTTCGCGGCCTCCACGGCGCTCGGCCACGGCTCGGCCTGTCCGGTCCGCCAGGCGGGCGGCATTCCCGCCCGGCCGCCGCCGAGCAGCATGATGCCGACGGCGATGAGCCAGAACGACTGGATGACCGGCAGCGGCATGAGCTGCGGGAGCACGGCGAGGACGCCGCTGACCACGCCGAGGATGCCGAGGAAGCGGGTCAGCAGGCCGGCGCGCATGGCGTTGAGCGAGACGAGCAGCAGGCCGGCGCCGATCACGAACGGGCAGACGTAGTAGATCAGCAGCTCGCCGGTGGCGAAGATCGAGCCACCGCCGAAGTCGGTCGCCTCGGCCACCGTCCGCGGCCCGTCGAGGTAGCTCGAGACGGCGAGCGCCGTGGCGACGCTGGTGACGATCAGCGCGAGGCCGGAAGCCACGGCGCCGACCATCGTCACGTAGACGGCGGCGCGGATGAACTCCTTGCGGCGCGCGCGGGTGGCGACGGCGATGAAGGTCACCGCCCACGCGAGCGCGAACAGGGCCAGCGCGCGGACGATGCCGGAGCCGATCAGGCCGACAGCGCGGTCGTTGAGGAACTCGAAGCGCGGGGTGAGCAGGCTCGGCATCGGGCCGAGCGGGCCGTCGCCGAGGCGCTCGAGCGACTCGAGGAAGCCGGCCCGCGGGGCGTCGCGCAGCGTCAGGCCCCACCACAGGTAGCCCACGATGGTGAGGACGCCGCCGAGGATCGCGGCTACGGCGGCACGCGGACGCTGACGCGCCTCCCAGGCGAGTTGCTGCTCTCGTGAGTCTCCGGCGACCGCTGCCACGCGGCGAAGATCCTAGTGTCTCGCCTCGCCGCCGTCCGGAGGGCCGCCGATCGAGCTGCGCGCTCCGCGCTCGCCGATGCGCCGCGGCGGGTCCGGATCGATCTGGTTGCGGCCCGCCACCCGGGACACGCGGTCGCCGGCGTAGAGGACGACGTCGAGGACCGGGGCGGCGAGGGCGATCAGGCCCTCGATCCGCCGCTGGATCGCTTGCTGTGTGGGGGTGCGATGCGCCACGGCGCGCGATTGTAGACTCGCCCGCGTGCTCGTCCGCGACGTCATGACGGAGTCCGTCGTCACCGCCGCGCCGGAGCGCACGGTGCGGGAGATCGCCGAGCTCATGCGCGAGCGCAACGTCGGCTCGGTCGTGATCGTCCAGGGCGACCGCCCGGTGGGGTTCGTCACGGACCGCGACCTCGCGCTGTCGGTCATCGCCGACGGGCGCGACTTCGGCGACCACGTGGCCGACCACGCCTCCTCGCCGGTGATCACCGCGGCGGGCGCCATGGAGGTCGAGGAGGCGGGCGAGCTGATGGTCCGCCACGGCATCCGCCGGCTCGTCGTGATGGACGGCGGCCGGCTGACCGGGATCGTGACGCTCGACGACCTCGCTTCCCGGACCGGTGACGCCGAGCTGTCCAGCCAGCTCTCGGCCCGCGTCACGCGCGCCGTGATGCCGGACTTCTTCTTCCATGAGCGCGGCGGCGGCTGACCAGTAGCCTTAGGGTCATGGAAGGCTTCGGAGGCTTCTTCAACGACCCTGATTTCCAGAAGCGGCTGCAGGACATGGCCGAGCAGATGCAGTCGACCCAGAACCTCGCGTGGGCCGACAACGCGATCAAGCTCGCGGTCGACATGACCGTCGCCGCGATCAACCGCGTGAACCTCCAGGGCAGCGCGGAGGATCAGGCCAAGCAGGTCCGCGCCGTGATGGCCACGGTGTTCCCGGAGGCCGTCACGCTCGTGCGCGAGGCCCGGCAGGGCCTGAGCTAGAGAACTGCGGCTGGCGTTCAGGCCGCCGCTTCGTGCGGCTGCTGCTCCGAACGCGCCGCGCGCCCCTGCGCGATGACCTCCTTGAAGGAGCGGATCTTGAAGATCCAGACCAGCGCCGCGAAGCCCACCGCGAACGTGAACGCGGCGATCGCGATCTGCTGGCCGACCGAGTAGGCCGCCACCGTCGCGCCCGTCGCGGTGCCGGCGAACACCTTCACGAGCAGCGCCTGCTGGACGCCGGCGCCGCCGGGCGTGAACGGCACGAGCGCCGCCACCACGTTGACGCCGAGCACGAGCAGCACGTTGCGCACCGACCCGCCGACGTTGAACGCCTCGAGCAGCAGGAAGAACGCGGTGAAGCGGAAGAGCCAGCCGGTCAGCTGGACGAGGAACACCTCGCGGAAGTAGCGGCGGCGGTCGAAGAGGATCGTCAGGCCCTGGCGGACGCGCTCCCAGAAGGCCCGCACGCGCGCCGACAGCAGCGCGAAGCCGGCCAGCACGGCGATGCCCAGCACGGTGAGCAGGAAGAGCGTGAAGCGCGGATTGCCGGCGAAGAACGCGAGGTCGAAGGCGGGCAGGCTCGAGAAGTCCGGCGGCTTCGGGAAGACGCCCTGCGTGAAGGCGAAGGCGAGGATGGGGATCGCCATGCAGAGGTCGAAGATGAGCTCGACCGAGAAGGCCGAGGCGACCGCGGGGTAGCTCGCGTTGGGCACGCTCGTCTTGGTCAGGAAGAGCCGCACCACGTCCCCGCCACGGGCCGGGACGACGCTGTTGAAGCCGTACGCGGCGATGTAGGCGCCCCAGATGAAGCGGAACTGGATCCGCTCCTCGGGATACGCCGCGCGCAGGATGTTGAAGGACGCGCGCGAGCGCAGCGTGAGGTAGATCAGGAACGACGCAAGGGCCGGGATGAGCGCCAGCCACTGGATCGCGGCGACGCTCCCGAAGAAGTCCCCGACGGCGTTGAAGAACGACGTGAAGCTGTCACCGAGCGAGGCAAGGGGCACGCTCACAGGGTACGGTCGGCGTCCGGTGGCCGGGCGTCAACGGTTGCCGGACGTCAGACTGCGGCTGGGTAGGGCAGTGGGGGATCGATGTGGCGTCGACTCCGGAAAGTGGCGTGCTGACAAACCTGCGCTATGCGAGGAAAAGTCAGCACAACCGCCGATCCCACCTCCCTCGATGCTGGGGTTCGAGCTGCCGCGGAGCCGGTCCAGCTGAAGGCATCTTGTACAACCATGGTTGAACATCTCGATCTCTCGCTCGTGGCGCTCGCCGACCTCGAGCGGCGCGGCTACGTCAGCGGCCGGCGGGTGCGGCCGCCGCGATGATCGCCGAGCTGCGGGCCGCGCTCCAGGCCCGGGCCGACCCCGAGAAGGCCATCGGCATGCGCGCGTACATGAAGTCGGAGATGCCGTTCCTGGGCGTGCAGAAGCCGGCCCGCACCGAGATCGCGCGCACGATCTTCGCGGCGTACCCGCTGGAGGGCTTCGACGCGTGGCACGACACGGTGCTGGCGCTCTGGAACGAGGCGACCTATCGCGAGGAGCGCTACCTCGCGCTCGCGCTCGCCGGGGACCGTCGCTACCGCGAGCACCGCACGATGGCCGCGCTCGGCCTCTACGAGGAGCTCATCGTCACCGGCGCCTGGTGGGACTTCGTCGACGAGGTCGCCGTCCGGCTCGTGGGCGAGCTGCTGGCGAGCGACTTCGACGCCCTCGCCCCGGTGCTCCGGGGCTGGGCGGCGGGCGACGAGCTGTGGACGCGCCGCTCGGCGATCATCGCCCAGGTCGGGCGCAAGCGGCACACCGACCTGCCGCTGCTCTACGACTGCATCGAGCCCAACCGCCTGGACCGCGAGTTCTTCATCCGCAAGGCGATCGGCTGGGCGCTGCGCGCGTACGCCTGGGTCGACTTCGCCGAGGTCGAGCGCTACTGCGCCACGCACGAGCTCAGCCCGCTCAGCCGGCGCGAGGCACTCAGAAACCGTGAGCGGATCGGGAAAACCTAAGGTGTGGCGGGAGTGGCCTACCGGCTCTACGGCGTCATCGGGAACGGCGGAGTCCTTGGCGGCCTGCGGCATCCGAGCATGCACGGGATGCAGCCGCTGGCCTACGGCTTCGGGCTCTGCCACGTCCGCGTGCAGGTGGCGATGGACGAGCCGCTCGCCGAGCTGCCGGACACGCTCCCGCGCCTGACCGAATCGGTCCTCGGCTATCTCGAGGTCGTCTCCGAGCAGGCGCCCGTGGTCTACGTGGCCGCCGACGGCGACAGCGAGGCGGTGGGCGGCTGGCACGCCGGCGCGCTGGAGATCGGGCCGCTGCGCAGCGGCCGCGGCACCGCCCCGCGGCTCTTCCGCCGCCGGGAGACCGGCGCCGTCAACGAGGCGCTCGAGTGGATTCACACGCCGCGCTCGAACGGCCGCGACCGCGCCGCCTCGCTCGGCCTGACGCAGCGCGACGACTGGGACCCGGGCGCTACTTGAGGAGCCGCGAGAGGCGGCGGTCCTTCAGGACCCTGTCCTCGGTCTGGCAGTGCGGGCAGTAGGTCATCACGTAGTCCTCGTAGAAGACCGCCTCGAGCACCGTGCCGCAGCGCGGGCACGGCTCGCCCTGGTGGGCGTGGACGCGCGTCGGCTTCGGGAACTTCTCCGGCAGCGGGAGCTGCACCTCGGCCTCGTAGACCTCGATCACGCGCTCGAGCTCGCCGGCGATGGCCTCGCCGAGCGCTTCGACCTCCTCAGCGGACAGGTCGTCGCCGCGCTTGAAGGGCGACAGGCGCGCGGCGTGCAGGATGTCGTCGACCCAGGTGCGGCCGATGCCGGTCAGCACGCGCTGGTCGCGGAGCATCGAGTGGAGCGGGCGCGGCGCGGACAGCCGCTCGGCGAGGTCGGCGGGCGGCTCCGGCCACGCCTCCGGCCCGAGGTTCGCCAGCGCCTCGTCGGAGTCGACGGCGTCGGGGCGCAGCAGCTTCACCCACGCCGCCTGCTTGGTCCCGAACTCGCGCACGCGCAGCTCGCGGTCGTCGGACAGCCGGAACAGCACGCGCGAAGTGCGGTCCTTCATCGATGCGCGCTTGTCGAACAGCTGGGCCCGCCCCGCGCTCATCAGGTGCACGAGCAGCACCAGCGGCCCATGCCCGACCGTGTCGACGTCGAGCAGCAGCAGCTTTCCGCGCCGCCGCGCGCCCGTGAACGTCGCGCCGTCGAGCGCCGAGAACGGCGGGTCGAACGTCTTCAGCGCGTTCAGCCCCGGCGTCATCGCCGACTCGATCGTCTCCCCCGGCAGCACGCTGTCGAGCCGCCGGGCGACGATCTCCATCTCGGGCAGCTCAGGCAGCTGCGGCCCCCTCGCGCAGCACGCCGAGGACCTCGTCGTCGTGCGTCTTGGGCGAGGCCTTCTCGATGACGTGCACGACGGTGCCGTCGCCGTCGATGATGAAGGTCGAGCGGAGGGCGCCCCAGTACTTCTTGCCGTACATGCTCTTCTCGGCCCAGACGCCGTAGAGGTCGCAGACCGCGTGGTCCTCGTCGGCCAGCAGCGTGAAGTTCAGCGACTGCTTGCCGTGGAACTTCTTGACGGCCTTGACCGGGTCGGGCGAGACGCCGACGACCACGGCGCCGGCCGCCTCGTACTCGTCCGCGCGGTCGCGGATGCTGCAGGCCTGGGTCGTGCACCCGGGGGTGTCGGCCTTGGGATAGAAGTAGAGGACCAGCGTCCGCCCGGCGAAGTCGCTGAGCGACACGTCGTTGCCGTCCTGGTCGGGGAGGGTGAATTCCGGGGCCTTCTCGCCAGCTTCGATCATCGCTCAGACAGTACCGTCAGCGCCATGGATCCCTGGGTCGAGCAGGTGGCGGCGGAGATCTCCAAGCGGGCGGTGCGGGAGCTGGAGGCGCTCGTCGGCGTCTCGTCGCCGTCGGGCGACGTCCACGGCGCCGAGGAGTGCGCCGCGGTCTGTGCCGCGCTGCTGCCCGACGAGGCGGAGATCCAGCGCATCCCGTGCTCCTCGCCCGACCACGCGCCCGACCTGGTCGCGCACCTGAAGGGCAGCGGGCGCAAGCGGGTGCTGCTGCTCGGCCACCTCGACACCGTCGTCGCGCATCAGAACCACAAGCCGCTCCACCGCGAGGGCGACAAGCTGCTCGGCTCCGGCAGCATCGACATGAAGGGCGGCGACGTCCTCGCCATCGGCGTCATGCGCGCGCTGGCCAAGCGGCCCGACGCCTACGCCGAGGCCGCGCTCCTGCTCGTCTGCGACGAGGAGTGGCGCACCGGCTCGATCGCCCACGTCGACCGCTTCGCCCACTTCGACGCCTGCCTCTGCTTCGAGGGCGGTGAGCACACGGCCAACGGGGAGGACGGTGTCGTCGTGCGGCGCAAGGCGGCGGGAACGATCCGCGTGGAGGCGAGGGGCCGCGCCGCCCACTCGGGCTCGGCGCCCGACCGCGGACGCAACGCGCTGCTCGCGCTCGCCGCCGCCGCCCAGGCCGTGGCCGCGTGCCACGACCCGCGCGGCCCGCACCGGCTCACCTCGGTCCCGACCATCCTCCAGTCCGGCGACGCGTTCAACGTCGTGCCCGGCACCGGCGAGCTGTTCTGCGACTGCCGCGCGGACGAGCTGTCGGCGATCGAGGCGGTGCTCGACGCCATCCCGCGCGAGGTCGGCGGCGCCACGCTCGAGCCCGAGCTGATCCGCCGCTGGCCGGGCATGCACTCCGAGCCCGCGGTCACCCCGGTGCTCGCCCGCGCGTCCGCGCTCCTCGGCCGGCCGGTGCACGGCGCCTCGCGCGGCGGCGCCAGCGACGCGAGCCACTTCGCGGCCGCCATCCCGGTGACCATCGACGGCCTCGGACCGCGTGGCGGCAAGGCGCACAACCCCGGCGAGTTCGTCTACGAGGACTCGCTCATGCCGCGGGCGCAGGTCGCGCTCGCGGTCCTCGCCGCCGTACTCTGAGCCGCCATGAAGTTGCCTGAGGCACTGCGGGAGCGTTCGTTCCGGCTGCTCTTCTTCGCGCAGGCGACCTCCCTGCTCGGCGACGGCATGGTGTCGATCGCGCTGGCCTTCGCCGTGCTCGAGCTGACGGGCTCGGCGGCCGATCTCGGCATCGTCCTCGCCGCCCGGACCGCGCCGCTCGTGGTCTTCCTGCTGGTCGGCGGCGTGTGGGCCGACCGGCTGCCCCGGCGGCGCGTCATGGTCGTCGCCGACCTCGCGCGCCTCGTCACGCACGGCGCGATGGCCGCGCTGGTCATCACCGGCGCCGCCAGCGTGGCGTGGCTGGCGGTTCTCGCGGCCGTGGGCGCCACGGCGAGCGCCTTCTTCACGCCGGCGCTGGGCGGGATCATGCCCCACGTCACCAGCCCCGAGCGGCTGCAGCAGGCGAACGCGCTGCGCGGCATGGCTGAGGCGACCGGGCGGATCGCCGGCCCGATCCTGGCCGGCGTGCTCGTGGCGAGCGCCGGCGCCGGCTGGGCGCTCGCGGTCGACGCCGCCACGTTCGGCATCAGCGCCCTCTTCCTCTCCCGCCTCGTCCTCCCCGCCCACGTGCCCCCGCCGGCGCACTCGTTCGTCGCCGACCTGCGCGAGGGCTGGGACGACTTCCGCTCGCGCACCTGGCTCTGGACGTCCGTGACCGCGGCCTCGCTCGGCAACCTGTTCTTCGCCGCGTACTTCGTCCTCGGGCCGCTGGTGGCCGAGCGCGAGCTGGGCGGGGCGGCGGCCTGGGGGGTGATCGTCGCGGGCTTCGGCGCCGGGTTGCTCGTCGGCGGGCTGATCGTGATGCGCATCGACCCGCAGCGGCCGGTATTCGTGGCCACCCTCTCCGTCCTGCTCTACGGCCTCCCGCTGGCGGCGCTGGCCATGGCGATCCCGGCGGTCGTCACGGCCTGCTTCGGCTTCGTCGCGGGCGCGGGCCTGATGGTCGCGAACAACCTCTGGGAGACGACCACGCAGCGCCACGTCCCGCCCGAGAAGCTCTCGCGCGTGGACTCGTACGACTGGTTCGGCTCGATCGCCGCCCAGCCGGTCGGGATGCTGATCTGGGGCCCGCTCGCCGCGGCGATCGGCGTCGACACCGCGCTCTGGCTGGCGTTCGGCATCCAGACGGCGATCTGGCTGTCGCTGCTCGCCGTCCGCGAGGTCCGCGAGCTGCCGCCGTATCCCGCCGCGCTATCCGAGCGCGAGTGACTCGAGCTCGCGCGGGCGCAGGAGCACGACGAGCTCGGCGTTCGGGCGCTCGACGCGCAGCGAGGCGATGCCGCCCTTCTTGAAGTCCACGCGGCCGCCCGTGAGGTCGTAGACGACCTGCGAGAACGACGGCTCGTGCCCGACGACGAGCACGCGGGCATCCGCGCCATGCCGCAGCAACAGCTCGAGCGCATCTTCGGAGTCGAAGCCGTCGGCCAGCACGTCCTCGACGATCGGCTCGATGTTGAGCGCGTCGCACGCGAGCTTCGCCGTCTCGAGCGCGCGCACCTTCGGACTCGAGTAGCAGGCATCGAACTCGACGCCGAGGCGCGCAAGGCCCCGCCCGGCGGCGATCGACTGGCGCTCGCCGCGAGCCGTCAGCTCCCGGTCGGAGTCGTCCGGCTTGGAGTCGTGCGGGACAGCCTCTCCGTGACGAAGAAGCCAGAGCTGCGGCGCCATGGCAGCTTCACCATATCGCTGCCGCCGATCTCCTCGAATCTCCAGTAGGCCATCGCCCGGTACGGCTCGTCGGCGCGGTGCACGCCGCCCTCGACCGTGGGCGCGTCCTCGATCTGGCGTCGCGTGTAGGGAGCGCGCAGCGTGCCGCCCCACGCCGCCACGTCGTCGATCGGGAGCATCCGGCGCTCGCCGAACCGCAGCATGCGGACGACGACCAGCTCGACCTCCCAGCCGCCGTCGTCCGGCCAGGTGTCGACCACCCGTCCGATTTCATCCCCGTAGCAGTCGAGAACCCGGTAGCCGAGCAGGTTCCTCCGCGTGACTCGTCGCATACCGCACTTATCGCGCTGCGACGGGTGGTCCGCTACCGGGTCAGGACCCCAATTTGTACGCGCGGATGGCCGGGCCCGTGTAAGCCTTGCCGGCCGCCGACGTCCAGCGCACGCGGTAGTCCTGGCCCTCGCGGTGCGCGGTGCTCAGTCCGTACACGCCGCTCGCCGTGGTGTCGAGGACCTTCAGGCGGGTCCAGTTGCGCTTGCCGGGCCGGCGGCGCTCGATCGTGATGCGCGTGACGCCGGCCTGCGGACGGATGCGGCCCCACAGCACGTCGCTCGACCCGACGCGCTCGGCGGCGAGCGGGTTCGGGAACGCGCGATAGGCCGGCTTCTTCGCGCCGTTGTTGCGCCGCAGCCCGCTCTCGAAGCCGCGGAAGCGATAGCCGTCCTCGCGCGGCGCGTCGTCGCGCATCAGGTATTGCGAGAAGAGCGCCACGCGCGGGTTGACGTAGGCCATGTGCTCGGCCACCGCGTAGTACGCCGGCTGGCGCGCGAAGGAGACGCCGGAGATGGTGTCGGGCTCGGACTGGATCCCGAACTCGGTGAGGTAGATCTTCAGGCCGCGCGGAAGCCCGCCGGCGCGCCCCGCCTTGTCGAGCGCGCCGACCAGCCGGTCGAGCACGCCGATCGTCACGTCGTCCTTGTCGTCGGGCTGCTCGTCGGGCTTGAAGCGGGGGCCGATCCGGGTGGTGTACGCGTGGTGCGCGTAGCCGTCGGCGGGCAGCCGCGAGCACTTGCGGGCCTTCTTGTAGTTGTTCTTCAGGCACGCGATGCCGCGCAGGAACTTCAGCGGATGCACGATGTTCTCGTTGCCGCGCGGCGACGTCTCGCCGATGAGGATCCTGTCGCGCTTGTTCTCGGCCACGCTCCGGATCGCGTTGTACGCCGCCCGGTAGAGGCCGCGGTAGAGCTGCGGCGAGTAGGGCTTGCCGTTGCGGTACTGCGGCATCAGGAACTGCGGCTGGTTCGGCTCGTTCCACACCGACCACGTGTCGACCGCGGCGCCGTAGCGACGGGCGAGGGCGGTCACGAAGCGCCCGAACTCCTTCGCGCTGGGTTTGTTGAGGTTGTCCTTCTTGTTGCCCGTCGCCCACCTCGGTACCGGTCCGGTGGGCGTGAGGATCACCTTGATTCCGCGCAGCGAGGCAGCGGTCATCAGCCCGTCGAGCGCCGACCACCCGGCGGTGCCGTACGCGCTGCCGTCGGTCGCGTCGAAGTCCGGCTTGCGCTTGCTCTTGGGACGAGGCGCGAAGCTCTGCCAGTACACGAGCTGCCGGACCTGGGTGACGCCGAACGCCTTGATCTCGTCGAGCGTGGCGTCGCGCCGCGTCTGGTCGAACAGCTCGTCCGGCGCCTCGAACGTCATGACCTGGTTGGGCGCCGCGGCGGCGGGCGCCGCGAGCAGCAGGACGAGCGCCATGGTCAGCAGTGCGATGCGCATGTAGGGATCCCAAACCCGGCCAGACCGGCCGAGGTTGCGGTGGAAGGGTACGGTGCGCGGGCGATGACGGCGATAGTCGACACGCCGGAGGAGGCCGCCGAGCTCGAGCTCGCACCGCTGCTGGTGCGCCGTCCGCTGGAGGCGTTCCTCGACGCGCGCGGCCTCGGCGAAGGCCGGCTCGAGGCCGAGCCGGTCGGCGAGGGCCACTCGAACGTGACGTACCTGGTCCGCCGTGCCGGCGGCGCCTGGGTCCTGCGCCGGCCGCCGCGGCCGCCGCTCCCGCCCTCGGCCCACGACGTGCTGCGCGAGGCGCGGCTCCTGCGCGCCGTGCAGGACGCCGACGTGCGCACGCCGCGGGTGCTCGCGACCTGCGACGACGAGTCGGTGATCGGGGCGCCGTTCTATGTGATGGAGCTGGTCGAGGGCGACGTGCTCACCAGCGAGCTGCCGGGCGCGTTCGACGACGAGGCGTCCCGAGCGCGCATCGGCGAGGAGCTGATCGACGCGCTCGTGGAGATCCACGCCGTCGACTGGCGGGCGTGCGGGCTCGAGGGCTACGGCAAGCCGAGTGGCTACCTCGAGCGGCAGCTGCGCCGCTTCGGCGGCCTGTGGGAGCACAACCGCACCCGCGAGCTGCCCGTGCTCGACCGGGCCGGGGCCTGGCTCGCCGAGAACCTCCCCGCGTCCGGCGACGCGACGATCGTCCACGGCGACTACCGGCTCGGCAACACGATGTTCGCGCGCGAGGCGCCGCCGCGGCTGAACGCGATCTTCGACTGGGAGCTGGCCACCATCGGCGACCCGCTGGCCGACGTCGGCTACCTGGTGGCGACCTACGCCCAGCCGGGCGACGAGGAGGACACGTTGTTCGCGCTCGGCGCGGTCACGCGGCGACCCGGCTTCCCGACGCGCGAGCAGCTCATCGCCCGTTACGAGCAGCGCTCCGGCCGCTCGATGTCCGACGTGCGCTGGTACACGACGCTCGCGCTGTGGAAGTCGGCCGTCTTCCTCGAGGGCTCCTACAAGCGGCGCCTGGCGGGCACCACCGAGGACGCCTTCTTCGACAAGCTCGAGACGGGCGTGCCGGCGATCGCCGAACGGGCATGGCAGACCGCCACGGGCTGATCCTCGACTACGGCGGCGTCCTCACCACGAGCCCGTTCGTGTCGTTCGAGGCGTTCTGTGCCGCCGAGGGCCTGGCGCCGGACACGGTGCGCGAGCGCTTCCGCAGCGACCCTGAGGCGCAGGCGCTGCTCGCGCGGCTCGAGACCGGCGAGCTGACCTCGGCCGAGTTCGAGCCCCGGTTCGCCGCCATGCTCGAGGTGGAGTCCGACCGGCTCCTCGACCGCCTGTTCGGCGGTATGGCGCCGGACGTCGAGATGATCGACGGCATCCGCGGGCTGCGTGGGACGGGCGTGAAGCTGGGCCTGCTGTCGAACTCGGTCGGGGCGGCGGCGGTGTACGACGACGCGCTGCTGGAGGAGCTCTTCGACGCTTGGGTGATCTCCAGCGACGTCGGCCTGCGCAAGCCCGACCCGGCGATCTACGAGCTCGCCGCCGCGCGCCTCGGTCTGCCGCCGGAGGCGTGCGTCTTCGTGGACGACCTGCCCGGCAACCTCAAACCGGCACGGGCGCTCGGCATGGCCACCGTGCTTCACCGCGGCGACGCGCCGAGCACGCTTGCCGAGGTCCGCGAGCTTCTGACATAGTCGCTCTGCCCATGGCGGTCGACTACTTCCTGCAGATCACCGGCATCGAGGGCGAGAGCCGGGACGCCAAGCACAAGGGCTGGCTCGACGTCGAGTCCTGGTCGTGGGGCGAGACCCAGACGCCCGCCGCGCCGGGCGGCGGGGGCGGTGGCGCCGGCCGCGTGCAGATGCAGGACTTTCAGTTCACGACGCCGGTGAGCAAGGCAAGCCCGAAGCTGTTCCTGGCCTGCGCGTCGGGTACGCACACCAAGGAGGCCAAGCTGTCCGCCGTGCGGGCCGGCCCGACGCAGCTCGAGTTCCTCACATGGACGTTCACCGACGTGCTGGTGACCGGCTACCAGACCGGCGCCGCGGGCGGCGAGCCGCCCACGGACTCGGTCTCCCTCAACTTCGGCGCCATCCGCGTGGAGTACAAGGCGCAGAAGGCCGACGGCTCCCTCGACGCGCCGGTCACGGCCGGGTGGGACGCCAAGGCCAACAAGAAGCTCTGACGGAGTACGACCGGGTTCCGTACCCCGGGCACCCGTTCGCGCAGACCCACCCAGACCGCCTGGCCACCGTCGCGACGCTGTTCGGGCTCAGCCCGGCTCCACCGGAGTCGTGCCGGCTGCTCGAGCTCGGCTGCGGTGACGGTGGCAACCTCGTGCCGATGGCCTACGGGCTGCCGGCGGCGACGTTCGCCGGGCTCGACGCGTCGGCGCGCGCGATCGAGCGCGCGGCCGCGCTGGGCGACGCCCTCGGCCTCGGCAACCTCGCGGTCCGCCAGGCGGACCTCGCGGCGCTGCCGGAGCTCGGGGAGTTCGACTATGTCGTCGCGCACGGCGTGTACTCGTGGATCGACCCGGCGCGCCGCGACGCGCTGCTCGCCGCCTGCCGCGCCCACCTCGCGCCGCAGGGGGTCGCCTACGTCTCCTACGACGTGCTGCCGGGCGGCCACCTGCGCGAGATCACGCGGCAGATGCTGCGGTGGCACCTGCGCGGGGTCGCCGACCCGGCCGAGCGGATCGAGCAGGCCCGCGCCCTGCTGCGCGCCGTCGCGGACGCCGGCCGTGAGGGCGACGAGCTTCGCCAGACGCTGGCCCGCCAGGCCGAGCGGGCGCTCGAGCAGGGCGACGCCGCGCTCTTCCACGACGAGCTGGCGGAGCATCACGAGGCGATCCTCTTCGCCGACTTCGCCGCCCACGCCGAGCGCCACGGGCTGCGCTTCCTGGCCGAGGCGGACGTCTTCGAGATGCGTACCGCGGGCGTGGCCGACCCGCTGGCCGCGCTCGCCGACGACGACATCGCGCGCGAGCAGTACCTCGACTTCTTCAAGGGCCGGATGTTCCGCCAGAGCCTGCTCTGCCACGCCGGGGCGGCGACAAGCCGCCCGGGCCCGGAGGCGGTGCTCGGCATGCTGGCGGCGACCCCCGCACGCCCCGTGGGCGAGGCGATCGCGGGGCGGGTGACGTTCGCCGGCCCGGCCGGCGCCACGCTGACCACGGACCACGAGGGCGTCAAGCGCGCGCTGGTCCGGCTGGCCGAGGCGTGGCCGCGGGCGCTGCCCGTGGCCGAGCTGGCCGCCGGCGACGACAGCGCGGTGCTGTGCGAGACGCTGAGCCGCGCCTACGCGGCCAACCTCGTCCGGCTGCACACTTGGTCGCCCGCGCTCAGCACGGTCCCGGCGGAGCGGCCGGTGGCCGGCGCGCTCGCCCGGCTGATGGCCGCCGAGGGCACGCGCGTGACCACGCTCGTGCACACGAGCGTCGAGATCCAGGACGAGCTCGGGCGGCGGCTGATCGGGCTGCTCGACGGCACGCGCGACCGCGCGGCGCTGGTGCGCGAGCTCGGCCGGCCGGAGGCCGAGCTCGAGGCGAGCCTCCTAGGCCTTGGGCGGCTCGCCCTTCTGGAGGGCTGAGATCAGCGTCTCCCAGTGCGCCTGGATCGCGCGCGGGTCATAGGCCGCCGCGGTCTCGAGCGCGGCGGCGCCGTAGCGACGGCGGCGCCCGGGGTCGGAGAGCATGTCGCCGAGCGCCACGGACAGGGCCTCGACGTCCTCCGGCGGCACGAGCGTGCCGTCGCTGCCGGGCGTGATGATCTCCCCCGGGCCCCGCGGGCAGTCGAAGCTCACGACCGGCAGGCCGTGGCTCATCGCCTCGAGGATCACCAGGCCGAAACCCTCGAAGCGCGAGCTGAGCACGAACACGCTCGCCTGGGCGAGCGCCTCGCCGAGCTTGCGCGTCGGGCCCATGAGCTCGGCGCTCCCGCGCAGGCCGTGCTGGTCCACCAGCGCCTCGAGCGCGGCCCGCTCCGGCCCGCCGCCGTAGATCCGCAGCGTCCAGTCCGGATGCTCGCGGGCCACGGCGGCCCACGCCGCGATCAGCAGGTCGAAGCCCTTCTGGCGGTTGAGGCGCCCCGCGGCCACCACGACCGGGCGGTCGAGCGCCGAGACGCCGCCCTCGCCCGCCGGCGTCGGGTTGGGGATGCGCACGACGCGGTCGCCGAGCAGGGCGGCGTATTCCGCGCGGTCGCCCTCGGTGAGCACGACGAGCGCCTCGAGGTCGCCGTAGCGGCGGCGGATGTCCGCGCCGAGGGCGGGCCGGTGGGCGCCGAAGTGCATGTGCTCGTGGGCCACGACGGCGGCGTCGGGCGGCGCCGCGGCGGCCGCCAGCAGTGCCCAGGCCGGGCGCGTGGCGAGCACGACGTCGCCGCCCGCCGCGCGCAGGCGGCGCACGAGCTGCAGGTCGGTCCACAGGCTCGCCGCGCCGTAGCCGTAGTCCTCGGGATGCGTGAGCACGCTGGGGAGCCGGGCCAGCACGCGCTCGACCCGGCCCCGCGGCCGCCCGCGGTCGTCGAGCGTGGTCACCGTCACGCCCGCCGGGAACGGGAAGAACGGCTCACGCGCCTCGAGCCGTTTGAGCGCGATCACCTCGACCTCGTAGCGTTGGGCGAGATGCCCGGCCAGCTCGAGCGTGGTGCGTATGGTGCCGCCCATGGCGTGGGCGTTGGCCAGGACGATCCGGATCGCCGGCGGCTCGGCGGGCGGCCGCGGCCTGCGCGCGGGCAGGCGCCGGACGGCGGCCAGCGCCGTCCGGTGCAGGGCGAGGGCCGGCCGGCCCAGCAGCCGGCGACGCCGCGACACGCGCGTCATGCCGTCACCGTGAGCCGCTGATGCCGCGCGTGAGCATCGTGGTGCCGATCTACGAGGTCGAGGCCTTCCTCGCGGAGTGCCTGGACTCGATCCTGGCCCAGACGTTCCGCGACTTCGAGGTCGTGATGGTCGACGACGGCTCGCCCGACGGCAGCGCGGCGATCGCCGAGCGCTACGCCGAGCGCGATCCGCGCCTGCGGCTGGTGCGGCAGCCCAACGGCGGCCTGGGCAGCGCCCGCAACACCGGCGTGCGGGAGGCGGAGGGCGAGCTGCTCCTCTTCGCGGACAGCGACGACCGGCTCCCGCCGGGCGCGCTCGAGCGGCTCGTCGCCACGCTCGATCGCACCGGCTCGGACTTCGCCACCGGCAACGTCCATCGCTTCGACGGCGCCCGCACGTGGCCGACGGCCTTCCTGCGCAAGGCGTTCCTGCGCCGTCGCGACCGCACGCACGTCACGCGCCTGCGCTGGCTGCTCTCCGACCGCATGGCCCAGAACAAGCTCTGGCGTCGTGCGTTCTGGGACGCGCATGCCCTCAGCTTCCCCGAGGGCGTCCTGCACGAGGACATCCCCGTCACCATCCCGGCGCACTTCCTGGCGCGGTCGGTCGACGTGATCGCCGAGCCCGTCTACCTCTACCGGGTGCGCGAGGGCTCGATCACCCAGCGCCGGACCGAGCTCCGCACCCTGCGCGATCGCTTCGCCGCGATCGAGCACGCGCGCGCCTTTCTCGTCGCGGACGGCCCGCCGGGCTCGCCGCGCTGGTACGACGAGAGCGTCGTCGGCGAGGACCTGCTGTACCACCTCGACGTGTTCCCCGAGGGCGACGACGCCTACCGGGAGGCGTTCCTCGATCTCGCCACCGCCTACCTGGAGCGCGCCGGCGAGGGCGTCGAGGCTCCGCTGCCGCCGATCCAGCGCCTCAAGTGGCACCTCGTCCGCCACCGGCGGGTCCCTGAGCTGCTCGAGGTGCTGCGCTTCGAGCGCGAGGAGCTGCGCCGCAATCCGAAGGTCCGGATCGGCGGGCGGGCGTACGGCGACTACCCGTTCCTCGGGGATCCGGCGATCCCGCGGCGGGTCTACCGGCTCGACACGACCCGCCGGCGCGCACGGCACGCGATCGGGCTGCTGCGCGCTCAGGCTCGCGGCCCGCGGCCGTAGAGGAGCTTGAGCAGGCGCCCGACGAGCTTCGTCTTGCGCGCGCTGTACGGGAAGAAGTGGATCTCGTTCTTCATCGCGAACGGCGTGACGAGGATCGCGTGCTGGCGGGTGTACTTGCGGATGCCCGCGGCGCCGTGGCGCACCCCGAGTCCCGATTCCTTCCAGCCGCCCATCGGCAGCTCGTACGCGAAGTAGTTCACGTTGACGTCGTTCACGCAGACGTAGCCGCTCTGGAGCCGGTCCGCGATCTCCTCGCCGCGCGCCGTGTCCTTGGTCCAGACCGACGCGCCGAGGCCGTAGACCGAGTCGTTGGCCATGCGGACGGCCTCGTCGGCATCGGCGACCTTCATGATCGGGAGCGTCGGGCCGAACGTCTCCTCGGTCATCGCGCTCATCGTGTGGTCGACGTCGGCGAGCACGGTGGGCTCGTAGAAGCGCCCGGCGCCCTCGCGCCGGTGGCCGCCGGTGAGCACTCGCGCCCCGGCCGTGCGCGCCGCCTCGACGTGACGATCGACGATGTCGATCTGGGGTGCGAAGGTGACCGCGCCGACGTCGACGCTGCCGGCACCGCCGGGAGGGCCCTGACGCAGCGCCTTGACGCGCTCGGCGACGGCGCCGACGAACTGGTCGTAGACCGGCGCCTCGACGTAGACGCGCTCGACCGAGATGCAGGTCTGGCCGCCGTTCTGCATCGCGTAGTACGTGGCGGCGTTCGCGGCGCGCTCGAGGTTCGCGTCGGCCAGCACGATCATCGGATCCTTGCCGCCCAGTTCCAGCGAGACGGGCGTGAGCGTCTCCGCCGCGCGGGCCATGACCTTCTTGCCGGTCGCCGTCGAGCCCGTGAACATCACGAAGTCGACCGCGTCGACCAGTGCGGTGGCCGTGTCGGCGGCGCCGATGGCCACCTGCAGCACGCCCTCCGGCAGGCCGCTCTCGCGCATCCCCTCGGCGAGCAGGAGCGAGGTGAGCGGCGTGACCTCGGAGGGCTTGAGCACGACCGCGTTGCCGGCCGCCAGCGCCGGGATCGCGTCCCCGAACGTGTTGTTGAGGGGGTAGTTCCACGGCCCGATGACCCCGACGACGCCGACCGGCGCGTAGCGGACGACCGCGCGGCGCCCGGGGATGAACTTGTTCGACGGGCGGACCTTCTCGTCGGCCAGGTACTTGGGCGCCTTCTTGGCCCAGAAGCCCAGGGCGCCCGCGCCGTAGGCGATCTCCGCCACCATCGCGTCCTCGTACGTCTTGCCGCTCTCGTCCATGATCGTGCGGATGACGCGCTCGGCGTTGTCCACCAGCCACTTGCGCATGCGCTTGAGCACGCGGCCGCGGCCCTCGTAGCCGAGGGCCTCCCAGGCCGGCTGGGCCGCCCGGGCGCGCTCCACCATCGCCGCCACCTCGTCGGGTGAGGTGACGGGCAGCGAGCGGATGATCTGGCCGGTCGCCGGGTTCTCGACCTCGACGGTCGCGGTCTTCTCGATCGTGGTGGCCATGGCCAGAGGCTAGAGCCTCAGGCGGTGACGGCGAGCCGCTCGATCCGCGCTTCCTGCGTGGGGCGGTCGCGGCCGTCGGTCGGCAGCGTGCCGATCGTGTTGACCACGTCCATCCCGTCGGCGACCTCGCCGAACACCGTGTGCTTGCCGTCGAGCCACGGCGCCGCATCGGTGGTCACGATGAAGAACTGCGACCCGTTGGTGCCGGGCCCGGCGTTGGCCATGGCCAGCGCGCCGCGCACGACCTTGTGGTCGTTGAACTCGTCCTTGAACGTGTAGCCGGGGCCGCCGGTGCCGGTGCCCTCGGGGCAGCCGCCCTGGATCATGAAGTCGGGGATCACCCGGTGGAAGATCAGGCCGTCGTAGAAGCCCTTCTCCGCCAGCGTCCGGAAGTTCTCGACCGTCTCGGGGGCATCCTCGTCGAACAGCTCGAGGACGATGTCCCCGTGATTCGTAGTCATCGTCATCTGCGACATGGCTCCCACCGTATCGCTCGGAGGCCGCTCAGCTTCGGGCGGGCTCGACCCGGAGCTTGTAGCCCCGGACCTCGGTGCCGTCGACCGCACCGGCCACCCGGTCGGCCTCGGCGGCGGGCACCTCGAGCAGCGCGAAGCGCTCCAGCACGCGGACGTTGCGGACCGCCTCGCCGTCGAGCCCGGCCCGCGAGGTGACGGCGTGGATGAGGTCGGCCTCGGCCAGGCCGGCGGCGCGACCGCCGGAGGCGATCAGCTTCGCGAAGTCCACGGCGCCGTTCGAATCGCGCGGCTTGCGGTGGCGGCGGGGCGGCTCCACGGTGCGCGCCGGCGCGACGTGCGCGCCCTCGGCCCACGGCGCGACCTGCGTGCCGGCGTGCTTCTCGATCGCCTCGAGGTCTCGTTTCTGACGCGGCTCGATGAAGGTGATGGCGCGACCCGAGCGGCCGACGCGGCCCGTGCGCCCGATGCGGTGCACGTAGACGTCGGGCGACGTCGGCACGTCGAAGTTGACGATGTGGGTCACGTCGGCGATGTCGAGCCCGCGGGCGGCGACATCCGTCGCGACGAGGATCGGGACCCGGCCGCCCTTGAAGGAGATCATCACGCCGTCGCGGGCGCCCTGGGACATGTCGCCGTGCAGCGCCTTGACGTTCATGCCCTTGTCGCGCAGCGTGCGGTAGAGCTGCTCGGTGCGGATCTTCGTGCGGGCGAAGACGATCGCCTGCGTCGGCCGCTCGGCCTCCAGCACGCGGGCCAGTGAGGCCACCTTGTCCTGCGGCTTGGTCTCGAGGAAGAACTGCTCGACCGTGTCGATGGTCAGCGTCGCCGCCTTGACCTTGATCATCTCCGGGTCGTAGAGGTGGCGCTCGGCCAGCGCGCGGATCGGCGCCGGCATGGTCGCGCTGAACAGCGCCGTCTGGCGGCCGTTCGGCGTGTGGGAGAGGATCTTCTCGACGTCCTCGAGGAAGCCGAGGTCGAGCATCTCGT
Source organism: uncultured Solirubrobacteraceae bacterium (assembly GCA_963774155.1). Lineage (GTDB taxonomy): Bacteria > Actinomycetota > Thermoleophilia > Solirubrobacterales > Solirubrobacteraceae > DASSUW01. Next base: position 42,339 of record CAVZDW010000013.1, on the reverse strand, counting down.
CGGCCTCGTCGAGCACCACGTTGCGGCACGAGTGCAGCATCAGCGAGTGGCGCGAGATGAGGTCGAGCACGCGGCCGACGGTCCCGACCACCACCGGCGCGCCGCCCTTCAGGTACGCCTGCTGGTCGCGGATCGGGGCGCCGCCGAACACGGCGACGGGGTTGATGCCCTTGTGCGAGCCGTAGGTCCGCAGCGCCTGGGTGACCTGGATGCACAGCTCGCGTGTCGGCGTGAGGACGAGCGCCTGCACGTCCGGATCCTCGGGATCGACGGACTGCAGCAGCGGCAGTCCGAACGCGGCGGTCTTGCCCGTGCCCGTCTGCGCCTGGCCGATGACGTCACGGCCTTGGAGGAGGATCGGGATCGCCTGCTCCTGGATCGGGCTGGGCGACTCGTAGCCCACATCACGCAGTGCAGCAAGGATGTCCTCAGCAAGCCCGAGGTCGGCGAACGTACTCATTCGGACAGGGACTTTAGGACGCCGGGTCCAGCACCAGCTTGCCGACGGTGCGCCGCGCCTGCAGATCCTCGTGCGCGCGGCGGACGTCCGACAGTGGATACACGGGGCCCTCGACCACCCGGAGGTCGCCCGAGGCGACGCGGGCGAAGAGGTCCTGGAGCGGCTCGGCCAGCATCTCGCGGGGCTTGACGACGCAGTGGGCGAGCCAGAAGCCGATGACCGCGCTGGAGTGCCGCAGGAGGTTCGTGACCTGCACCTGGTTCCCGTCGCGCGAGGCCTGGCCGTACGTCACCAGCCGCCCGAACGGCGCGAGGGCGCGCAGCGAGGCGTCGAAGACGGCGCCGCCGGCCATCTCCAGCACCACGTCGACACGGCGGCCCTCGTTGGCCTCGATCAGCGCGTCCTTGAGGTCCTCGCGTGTGACATCCACCGCCACGTGCGCGCCGAGCTCGAGCGCCAGCTCGCGCTTCTCGGGGGTCGAGGCGGTGGCGATGACGCGGCCGGCCCCGAAGGCGCGCCCGAGCTGGACGGCCAGGGAGCCGACGCCGCCGGCCGCGGCGTGCACCACCACGCTCTCCCCCTCGGCGAGCTTGGCCGCGGTGCGGTAGAGGTGCCAGGCCGTGAGGCCCTGGACGAGGAGGGCCAGCGCGGCGGCGTCCGACACGCCGTCGGGGATCGGGAACGTCGCCGCGGCCGGGACCGCGGCGTACTCCGCGTAGCCGCCGCTCATGGTCATGCCGACGACGCGCCGGCCGTCCTCGGTGGTGCCGGCCACCTCGGCGCCGGGCGTGAGCGGCAGCGCGTACGGGGCCAGATAGGCGTTCTCCCGGGCGTGCGTGTCGGCGAAGTTCACCCCGGCGCGGTTGACGTGGACGAGCACCTCGCCCGGTCCCGGCTCAGGGGTCGGAGCGTCGTCGACGAGCTCCAGCACCTCGGGGCCGCCCCACTCGCTGATCCGGATCGCGCGCACGTCGTCGGGCAGGCTACCCGCTACGCTGCGCGCCGCCATGTCGCTCACCGTGGTCGGATCCATCGCCTTCGACGCCGTCGAGACGCCCTCGGGCAAGCGCGACCGCCTGCTCGGCGGCGCCGCCGTGCACTTCTCGCTCGCGTCGTCCTTCCTCGCCGAGACCCGGATCGTCGGGCCGGTCGGCGACGACTTCGGCGAGGCGGAGTACGCCGTCCTCCACGACCGCGGCGTGATCACCGACGACGTCGAGCACGTCCCGGGCGGCAAGACGTTCTTCTGGGCCGGCCGCTACGAGCGCGACCCCAACGTCCGCCACACGCTGCAGACCGACCTCAACGTCTTCGCCGACTTCGAGCCGAAGCTCTCGGACGCCTCGCGGGCGTCGGAGACCGTGTTCCTCGCCAACATCCACCCCGACCTCCAGCGCGCCGTGCACGAGCAGTGCAGCGCCGCGACGTTCGTCGCCATGGACACGATGAACATGTGGATCGAGGTCACGCGGGAGTCGCTCGAGAAGACGATCGCCGGCGTCGACTGCCTGATCGTCAACGACGAGGAGGTCAAGCAGCTCACCGACGAGCCGAACCTCGTCCGCGCCGCCCGCGCCGTCATGGAGATGGGCCCGCGCGTGGTCATCGCCAAGCAGGGCGAGCACGGGGCGGGCATGTACACGCCCGAAGGCTTCTTCGGCCTCCCCGCGTATCCGACGGCCGACGTCGTCGACCCGACCGGCGCCGGCGACACCTTCGCCGGCGGCTTCATGGGCTACGTCGCCGCCCACGCCGGCGAGGAGCGCAACGACGAGATGCTCCGCCGCGCGATCGCCTACGGCACCGCCCTGGCCTCCTTCAACGTCGAGGCCTTCGGCACCGAGCGCATGCAGACCCTCACCGGCGACGAGGTCGCCGAGCGGGTCGCCGAGCTCCAGCGCGTGACGCGGTTCGACGCCGCGCCCGTGCCGCTGCGCGCCTGACCCGGCGCCGCGCCGGGTCCGAACTGCGCTGGGTAGGGGAGCGAGGGAGCCGGCCGCGCCGGTCGTCCGGGCGAGTGAGCCGCGGTATGCGCGGATACTCGCCACAATCCGCTTCGTGGCGGGTAACCCCCGCATATCGGGGGAAATCCGCCACGGACGACCGGCCGCGCCGGCTCCCTCGCCTCCCTACCCAGCCGGGGTTACAAACGCCCGGGCGCTACAGCGCCCGGATGCGATAGCCCACGCCGCGCACCGTCTCGAGCGCGCCCGAGCGGTCGCCGAGCTTGCGCCGGAGCGACGACACCACGACCTCGACGACGTTCGAGCCGCCGGTCCAGTCGTAGCCCCAGACGTCGCGGAGCAGGGCGGCGCGCTCGACCGGCCGGCCCTCGTGGCGCTGCAGGTACGCCAGGACCTCGGCCTCGAGCTTCGTGAGGCCGTCGACCGCCGGGCCGGCGTCGTCCGCCGCGAGCTGCTGGCGGGCGCCGAGGTCGGCCAGCCAGCCGTCGACGGACGACGCGCCGAAGTCCATGCACACCGAGTCGGGCTCGCCCTCCAGGGGCAGGTAGCCGAGGACCAGCGCGCAGGAGGCGTCGGCGCCGATGAAGTCGCTCGCGGCGGCGTAGACGCGGCGCAGCTCCGGCCGCAGCTCGAAGTAGCAGCGCGTGGCCTCGATGAGGAGCGCGGCCTGCGCCGCCGAGCCGTACGGCGCGACGAGGTGGCGCAGGAAGAGGACCTTCTGGCCCCGGGGCGGGGCGTCGCGCCGCAGGTGCGCGCGCCAGGCGCCGGCCAGCGGATCGCGGTCGAGCAGGCGCGCCGGGACGGTGTGGGGCTCGGCGAGGATCGCGAAGCCGCCGGCCGTGCCCTCGCGGCCGCAGCGGGCGACGACGAAGGCCTCCGGCACGGCCTCCCACCACTCCCGCAGGAGCTCGAAGTCGGGCGCGAGCGCCGCCATCGCCTCGAGGTCGGACTCCCGCGCCGGCGAGACCTGCTGCTCGCCGTCCGTCGCCGGGAAGAAGACGTCGCGCACGGCGTCCTCCTCGATCAGGTAGAGCATGTCGGCGGTGTAGCGGCGCAGGTCGCGGGCCGGCGCGCCGCGCAGGTCGTTGCGCAGGCGGCCCCAGGCGGCGGTGCGCAGGCGCCAGTACTCCTGCGGGTCGGCCGCGCGCAGCAGCGCGGCGGTCGCCTCGCGGATCGTGTCGTGCACCAGCAGGCCGTCCGCGTCGAGCTCCACGAACGGCAGCGCGCGCAGACCATGGAACACGGCCACCGCGTCCTCGTCCGGGAGCATCGCCTCGAGCAGCGAGAGCGTGGTGCGGCGCGTGAGAGCGGCGGCGTCGAGCGCGCGCCGGATCGGACCCTCGAGGCCGTCGAGATAGACGCGGGCGAGCTCGTCGGCCACCGGGCCGGCGGCGATCGCGTCGAGGGCGAGGCCGGGCCGGTCGCGCAGCGCCCAGGCGGCGAGCTGGAGGCTCAGCGGGTGACCGCGGCAGATCGAGTTGATGCGCGCGACCATCCGCTCCTCGACGCCGTTCTCGCGCAGCAGCTTGGCCGCCTCGGCCGGGCTCAGGTTGCCCAGCGGGAGCGCGCAGAGCAACGGCCCGTAGCGGCGCCAGCGCTCGGCCGGCACGGTGCGGCCGGCCACCACGACGCGGACATTGGCGGGCAGCGCCGGGATGAACTCGCGGCAGATCCAGCGGTCGATCATCACCAGCAGCTCGAAGCTGTCGATGAGCAGCACCACCGTGTCGCCGCGCGCGCCCAGCTCGGCGGCCACCTCGGCCGGCTCGAGCTCCTCGTCGCGCCCGGCCACGGCGGCCAGGAACGAGCGGTGGGTGGAGTACATGGAGTGGGCGTCGAGCGTCACCGTCACGGCACCGGTCGCGCGGGCGTCGGCGGCGAAGGCGTGCAGCAGCGTCGACTTGCCGACCCCGGCGAGCCCGTAGACGTACGCGGCCACCGGCCCGCCCGGATCGATCAGGGTCCGCAGGCGAGCACGCTCGTCCTCACGGCCGGCGATCGTGCCGGCGCGCTCGTCGAGCAGGGCACCGAGGGTCATGGCCATCGGGCGCGAGCGTACGGAACGTGACGCCGCCGGTCATGGGGGTTAGCACCACTCGTGCCCGCCGGAGGTACCATGCGGCCGATGGGCTGGACGATGCTGTACCTGTTCGTCTTCCTCAAGCTGCCGCTGATCGGAGCGTGCTTGCTGCTGTGGTGGGCGATCAAGCAGGACCCCGGTGCCGACGAGTCGGAGGGTGGCGGGGGCCGCCGCCGGCCGCATCCCGTGCCGAAGCTGCCGCACGCCCCGCGCCGGGGCCCGCATCGCGAGCCGGCACCGCCGTCGCCCGCGCGCATCCGCACCGCCGCGGCCCGCGGCCGGGCGCCGTCGCGGTGATCACGTCCGTCCTCTCAGACGGCACCATCCGCCGTCTCGTCGAGGAGGGGCGGATCGTCATCGACCCCTGGGACGAGACGCGGGTCCAGCCCGCGTCGGTCGACCTCACCCTCGGCGGCTCCTTCCGCGTCTTCCACAACCACCGCGTCACCGCCATCGACCTGCGCGAGCCGCCGCGCAACCTCACCGAGGAGGTCGAGATCGCCGATGACGAGCCGTTCGCCATCCACCCGGGCGAGTTCGTGCTCGGCCGGACGCTCGAGTCCGTCACGATCCCCGAGGACATCGTCGCCCGGATCGAGGGCAAGAGCTCGATCGGCCGCCTCGGGCTGATCGTGCACGCCACGGCGGGCTTCGTCGACCCCGGCTTCCGCGGCACGCTCACGCTGGAGATCACCAACCTCACGCGCGTGCCGATCAAGCTCTACGCCGGGCTGCCGATCGCCCAGCTGTCGTTCATGGCGCTCGACGCGCCCGCCGAGCGCCCGTACGGCTCGCCTGAGCTGGGATCGCACTACCAGGGCCAGGTGGCGGCCACCGAGAGCCGCTACATGCGGTAGTTTCCGCGACCGTGCTGAGCCTGCTCGCCACCGTCGCCGAAGAGGGCGAAGAGACCTCCAAGACGCTCTTCTACGTCGCGGGGATCATCCTCACGGCGTTCGCCGTCATCGTCTCGGCGATCGGCATCAGGGCCCACGACCGCTTCCCGCCGACCAAGGGCGCGAGCACCGCCGTCCTCGGTCTGGCCTTCGTTCTCGTCATCTTCACGATGGCGAGCGCCGTGATCACGGGCTAGGCCCGCAACCGAGCCCTGAACCGTCACAATGGGTGCATGGGCACCGAGGAACAGACCACGACGAGCGGTGACGGCGTAGCCACGGCGTCCGAGACGCTCACGATCACCGACAACCGGACCGGTCGCACGTACGAGGTGCCGATCGAGGACGGGACCGTCCGCGCGCTGGCGCTGCGCGACATCAAGGTCGACGACGACGACTTCGGCCTGATGACCTACGACCCGGCCTTCATGAACACGGCCTCCTGTCGCAGCGCGATCACGTACATCGACGGCGACAAGGGCATCCTGGAGTACCGCGGGATCCCGATCGAGCAGCTGGCCGAGCAGTCGACCTATCTCGAGGTCGCCTACCTGCTCGTCCACGGCGAGCTCCCCACGCAGGCCCAGCTCGACGAGTGGACGCACGAGGTCACGATCCACACGTTCGTGCACGAGAACGTGAAGAAGTTCATGGAGGGCTACCGCTACGACGCCCACCCGATGGGGATGCTCCTGTCGTCGGTCGGCGCGCTCTCGACGTTCTATCCGGACGCGTCGCAGATCAAGGATCCGGACATCCGCTACTCCCACGTGATCCGGCTGATCGCCAAGATGCCGACGCTCGCGGCCTTCGCCTACCGGCACAACATGGGCCAGCCGTACGTCTATCCGGACAACGACCTGCGGTACCCCGGCAACTTCCTGAACATGCTGTTCAAGATGACCGAGCTCAAGTACCAGCCGGATCCGCGGCTGGAGAGGGCCCTGGACATCCTCTTCATCCTCCACGCCGACCACGAGCAGAACTGCTCGACCTCGGCGGTCCGGTCGGTCGGCTCCTCGCAGGTCGACCCGTACTCGGCCGTCGCGGCCGGCGTCGGCGCCCTCTACGGCCCGCTGCACGGCGGCGCCAACGAGGCCGTCCTGCGGATGCTCCGCCGGATCGAGTCCAAGGAGAACATCCCGGACTTCATGCAGGGCGTGAAGGACGGCAACGAGCGCCTGATGGGCTTCGGCCACCGGGTCTACAAGAACTACGACCCGCGCGCCAAGATCATCAAGAAGGCCACCGACGAGGTCTTCGAGGTGACGGGCACCAACCCGCTGCTCGAGATCGCGCTCGAGCTGGAGAAGATCGCGCTCGAGGACGACTACTTCGTCAGCCGCAAGCTGTACCCGAACGTGGACTTCTACTCGGGCCTGATCTACGAGGCGCTCGGCATGCCGGTCGGCATGTTCCCGGTCCTCTTCGCCATCCCGCGCACGAGCGGCTGGATCGCCCAGTGGCTGGAGATGATCGACGACTCCGAGCAGAAGATCGCGCGGCCGCGGCAGATCTACACCGGCGACCGCATGCGCGACTACGTCCCGATCGGGGACCGCTGATCTTGACGTAGGTAGTAAATTGAAACCGTGTTCTTCACGCTCGAAGGCGGGACTCGAGTCCTCATCAGGCCGATCGAGCCGGAGGACAAGGATCGGCTCGTCGACGGCCTCCACCGGCTGAGCCACGAGAGCATCCGCAAGCGGTTCCTGGCGGCCAAGCCGCGCTTCACGCGCGCCGAGCTCCGCTACCTGACCGAGATCGACGGGGTCAACCACATCGCCCTGGTGGCGGTGCTCGCGGACGATCCGGACATGCTCGTGGCCGTCGCCCGCTGCGTGCGGCTGCCGGACCGCCCGGCCACCGCCGAGATGGCCATCGTCGTGGGCGACCCGTTGCAGGGCCAGGGCCTCGGCCGCGCGCTGACGAACGCGCTGGCCGACGCCGCGGTCGCCGTCGGCATCCGGCGCTTCGCCGCCACGATGCTGGGCGACAACGAGGCCGCCCGGCGGCTCATGCGCACGTTTTCCCTGCGTCTGGAGGAGGCGCGGGTGTCCGGCGGCCTGCGTGAGGTCGTCGTGGAGCTCGCCGCGTAGCTACTCTCCCCCGGGGTGCCGGAAACCCGGCGCCACGCCTGATCTGGTGCCTTCCAAGCGCGTGACTGCGGTTGCCACACAGCGGGCGCCCACCGGCGCTCGAATGCTGGACGCCCTCGGCGTCGCGGTCTGCCTTGCCGACAGCCGCGACGACGACGCGCCGCTGCTGTACGTGAACGCGGCCTTCGAGGCGCTCACGGGCTGGACGTCCGACGCGGCCCTCGGCCAGGGGCTGGAGACCGTGCTCGGGCCCGCGACGAGCACCGTCGGTCGTCCGGGGCAGGCGCGGCTGACGATCCGGCGCCGCGACGGCGCGCCGGTGCGCTGCGAGCTGACCGTCTCGCCGGTCGAGGGCCCCAAGGACGAGATCGCGTACTGGTCCTGCGTGCTGGTCGACGCGGGCGAGCGGGCCCGCAGCGCCGACGAGGCGGCGGTGATCGAGACCGTCCTGCGCGTCGAGCGCGATCGCGCGCAGACCTACCTCGACGTGGCCAGCGGCCTGCTGGTGATCCTCTACGCCGACGGCACCGTCGGCCTGCTCAACCGCCAGAGCCGCAACGTGCTCGGCGACCCCGACGGCGAGCTGGTGGGCGCCAGCTGGGTCGACCAGGTGGTGCCGGCCGAGGAGCGCGACGACGCCCGCATCCAGCTCAACCGGCTGCTGAGCGGCGAGGCCGGCGTCGAGCACTTCGAGAGCGACGTGATCACGCGCACCGGCGCCCGGCGGCGGATCGCCTGGCAGGTGACGTCGCTGGCCGACGCCAAGGGCCGCATGGTCGCCGTGCTGTCGGGCCAGGACATCACCGACCGCGTACGCGCCGAGAGCGAGCTGCGCAAGCTCGCGTTCTTCGACGCGCTGACCGGGCTGCCCAACCGGGCGCAGCTCGAGACGCGCCTGCGTGCCGCGGTGACCCGCGCGCGGCGGCGCGACCGTGCCGTGGCGTTGCTGCTCGTCGACCTCGACAACTTCAAGCTCGTCAACGACTCGCTCGGCCACGGAGCGGGCGACCGGCTGCTGCGCCGCGTCGCGGGCCGGCTCCGCGGCGCCGAGGGCGAGAACGGGCTGCTCGCCCGCACCGGCGGCGACGAGTTCATGCTCCTCGTCGGCGACCTGGAGCGCGACGAGGCCGAGCGCGTCGCGCGCGAGACCGCCGACGAGCTGGCGCTGCGGCTGGCCAAGCCGTTCACCGTCGCCCGCGCGGAGTTCCACGTGGAGGCGAGCATCGGCATCTCGCTGCTCCCGGAGGACGCCGACGGCGCCGAGGAGCTGCTCCAGCACGCCGACGTCGCGATGTACCAGAGCAAGGGCCGCGGCCGCGCGGCCTCGACGGTCTACCACGGCATCACGCACGACCCGCTCGAGCGGCTCTCGCTCTCGCGCCGCCTGCGGCGGGCGATCGCGCGCGGCGAGCTGGCGCTGCACTACCAGCCGATCGTCTGGACGGCCAGCGGGCGCCTGCACTCGATGGAGGCGCTCCTGCGCTGGCAGGACCCCGAGCGCGGCCTCGTGCAGCCCGACTCCTTCATCCCGGCCGCCGAGGAGATGGGGCTGCTCGACCCGATCGGCGCCTGGGTGATCGACGAGCTCGCCGCCCAGGTCGTCGAGTGGCAGGCGCAGGGCCTCGAGCCGCGCGTCTCCTTCAACGTCTCGCCGCGCGAGCTGCACCGCCCGGACTTCGCGGCCGACCTCGGCGAGCGGCTGGCGCGCGCCGGCGCCGACCCCACGCTGCTGACCATGGAGCTCACGGAGTCGGCCACGCTGCGCGAGCCGGAGCGGATCGGCCCGCTGCTGCGCGAGCTGCGCGCGCTGGGGCTCCAGCTGGCCATCGACGACTTCGGCGCGGGCTGGTCGTCGCTGTCGCGCCTGCGGTCGCTGCCGGTCCAGATCCTCAAGATCGACCGCTCGTTCCTGCGCGAGATCCCCGAGAACCCGGAGGCGGGCGCCATCGTGCGCGCCGTCATCGCGCTGTCGGACGCGCTCGGGCGCACGACCGTGGCCGAGGGCGTCGAGCAGCCGGTCCAGCAGCACTTCCTCGCCGCCCAGGGCTGCCCGCTCTCGCAGGGCCGGCTGTTCGGCGACGCGATCCCCGCGGCCGCGATGACCGAGCGGCTCCGGCGCGAGCAGCGGACGTAGCCGCGGGACGAGGCCGGCGCGCCCCCGGCCGGCTCAACGCACCGGGCGCGAATGCCGATGGGTCTCTGATGCGGCCTTATCGGTCCCTGAGCGCGCTGCTCGTCGATGTTCCCGCCGCCCACGGGCGGGTCATCGCGCGCGCGCTCGAGGAGGCCGGCTGGCGGGTGACCGCCGAGCATGCCGACGGGCTCGAGGGCCTGACCGCCGCGCTGCAGCGGCGCGGCTGGGGCGCGGTGCTCTACGGGGGCGACGGCCCGCGGGCGGTGCCCGCCCGCAAGGCGCTCGCGCTCGTGCGCCTCGCCGATCCCCATCTCCCCTTCCTGGCCGTCTCTCCCTACGTGCACGCCGGCGACCTGGCCGCGGTGGTCCGCGGGCTCGACGGCGCCGCAGCCGTGGTGCCCGATCCGGCGCAGCTCCCGAGCGCGCTGCGCCGCGCGCTCGACGCCACGCGGCTGCGCCGGCGCGTGGGCGGCGCCCATCGCTTCCTGCTCGCCCAGCAGGCGGTGACCGACCACGTGGCCGCCGGGCTGGACCCCGCGGAGCTGCTGGCGCGGGTGCTGGCCACGCTCGGCGAGACGCTCGGCTGGAGCTGCGGCGCGGTCTGGCGCCCCTCGGACGACGGCAGCGAGCTGCGCTGCGCGGCCACGTGGCACGCCGCGACCGCGACCGCCGAGGTCGCCGCCCTGGCGGACGCCTCGAGCCGCACGGTGCTGGCGGCCGGGCAGGGACTCCCGGGGCGCGTGTGGGCGTTCCGCCGTCCGGCCTGGGTGGCCGACGTGGCCTCCAACGAGCCGCGGGCGCTCACGGCCCGCCGGGCCGGCCTGATGACCGCGACCGCGTTCCCGATCGCCATCGCCGACCACTGCGCGGGCGTCATCGAGTTCTTCTCGCACGGGATCAGCGAGCCCAACCCCGAGATCCAGGCCATGTTCGCCACCGTCGGCGGGCAGGTCGCGCAGTACCTCGATCGCCATGCCGGCGCCCCCGTCGACGGCACGCGCCGCTGGCTCGACGCCGCCGAGGCGCCGCTCCTGGCGCTCGACGCCGAGGGCCGCGTCCTGCTCGCCAACGACAACGCGTGCGCGCTGGCCGGCCGTTCCGAGGAGGAGCTGCTCGGCACCGACTGGGCCGCCGCCGCGGTACCGGAGGCCGAGCGCGACGCGGTGCGGGCCGCCCTGCTCGGCGGCGAGCGGGCCGAGCACGTGGTCGACGGCGACCGGCTCGTGAGCTGGCAGCTCACCCTGCTCTCCGAGGGCGACCGCGTGCTCGGCACGTGGGCGACCGGCACGGTGCGGGAGGCGCCCGCCGCCGGCTCGCTGGAGGCGCGGCTGCGCCGCGCGCTGACGGCCGGCGACCTGCGGCTGCACTACCAGCCGATCTTCGCGCTGCGCTCCGGCCTGCTCGTCGGCCTCGAGGCGCTGCTGCGCTGGGACGACCCCGTGCTCGGGCCGGTCTCGCCCGCCGACTTCATCCCGGTGGCCGAGGAGTCGGGCCTGATCGACGCGATCGGCGACTGGGTGCTCGGCGCCGTCTGCTCCCAGCAGGCGGACTGGGCCGGGCGCGGCATGCGGCCGCACATCTCCTTCAACGTGTCGCCGAGCCAGCTGCGGCGCGGCGACCTCGTGGCCCGCGTGCGGGAGCGGATCACGGCGCCCGGGGTCGATCCCGCGCGGCTCACCGTCGAGCTGACCGAGTCCTCGACGGTCGAGGACCCGGCGCTGGCCGAGGCGCTCGTCCGCGAGCTGCACGCGCTCGGGCTGCGGATCGCGCTCGACGACTTCGGCACCGGCTACTCCTCCCTGTCGCGCCTCGGCGAGCTGCCCGTCTCGACCCTGAAGATCGATCGCGCGTTCCTGCGCGACGTGCCGGAGCGGCCCGAGGCCGCCGCCGTGGTCACGGCCATCCTCCAGCTCGCCCGCGCGCTCGGCCGCACCGCCGTCGCCGAGGGCGTGGAGACGGAGGCCCAGCGCGACTTCCTGCAGCGCGCCGGCTGCCCGCTGGCCCAGGGCTTCCTGCTCGGGTTGCCGGCCGCCCCGGACGTGGTCGAGGGCTTGATGACGCCCCCGCGCGTCGGCGTCCTATCTTGATCGTATGCGGATCGCGCTGATCCTCGTGGCCCTGGCCCTGCTGGCCGGCTGCGGCGAGGACGAGGTGCCGGCGGGCGGCCCGTCTCCGGGCCCGGAGCTCGCGATGCTGGAGATCACGGTCGACGGCAAGACGGCCACGGTGGCGTGCGACGCACCCGAGGAGTCGCCCGACTGCAAGACCGTGGCCGACCTCGATCCCGCCATCTTCGAGCCGACGCCCGGGACCACCGCCTGCACCCAGCAGTACGGCGGGCCGGAGAAGGCCACCGTGACGGGGACGCTCCGCGGCGAGGAGGTCGACGCGAGCTTCTCGCGCGAGAACGGCTGCGAGATCGCCCGCTGGCAGGACGCGCAGCCCCTGCTCGACCTGGCCTCATGAGCGCCTGGACCGTGACCGTGCGCACGGGGCCGAGCGTGCAGCGCGAGCGGGCGGACACGCTGCAGCAGGCGCTCGAGGTGATCGAGCGCGAGACCCGCGCCGCGGCGACCACGACGCGGCTCGGCACGATCGACGTGCGCTTCCGGCGCTTCGCGCCCTCCGAACAGGTGGCGACCCGCGCGGAGCTGCGCGGACCGGGGCGCTGGCGCCCGGCGGTGCGCGCCGGGATCGACGTCCGCGGGGACGGCGAGGTCGAGGCGTGGACCGGCCGCGTGCACCGCGAGGTGGTCGCGCCCGAGCGCGGGGAGACGCCGTACGACGCGCTCCGGCGCGCGCTTCAGAGCACCAGCGTCGACCCGTAGCGCCGCAGCCAGGCGGCGTGGTCGCGCCAGTCGGGGACGCGAGCCTCGAGCAGCGCCCAGAAGCGCTTCGAGTGGTCCATCACCGTGATGTGGCAGACCTCGTGCTCGACGACGTAGTCGACCACCGGCTCCGGCGCGAGCAGCAGCCGCCAGTTGAACGACATCGCGCCCCCGGCCGAGCACGAGGCCCAGCGCGTGCGCTGCCCGCGGATGGTCAGGCGCGTGTAGGTCACGCCGGCGCGGGCCGTCGCGGCGTCGAGCCGCTGCGTGAACTCGGTGCGCGCGGCGCGGCGGTACCAGCGCTCGATCGCCTCCCCGCCGGCCTCGGGCACGAGCAGGATGTCGCCGCGGCGGTGCGCCCGCGTCCGGCCGGGCTCGGGCACGAGCTGCAACTCGCGGCCCAGGTACGGGACCGTCCCCGGCGTGCGCGCCACCTCGGCCGCGGCGGCGGCCAGGGCGCGCCGGCGGCGCTCGATCCACGGCGCCAGCTCCTGGACCGCGGCGTCGGCCTCGCGCAGCGGCGCCCGCCGCGGCAGGGTCACGCGCACCGCGCCGTCGCTCTCGACGCTCACGCGCACCCGCCGAGCGCGCGGCGATCGACGCAGGGTGTACTCGGTCACCGCTGCCATGATGGCGACCGTGGCGGACTGGACCGTCGAACTCCCCTCCGGCGTGCGCGCGCCGTTCGAGGTCTTCATCAACGGCGTCCGCCAGGAGCCCGGCCGCGACTACGAGATCCGCGGGCGCATCCTCGTCTTCGACCGCCCGCTCGCCAAGGAGGGCCGCCTCGGCTTCTGGCGCTGGTTCTGGGGCGCCTGGGGGATCGGGACCTACCGGAAGAACGACCAGGTCGACATCGCCTGGCACGTCAACGGGCAGCCGCGAGTGGCCCACGCGCTCGATATCCGGCCGCCCGAGGGCGCCGTGCCGGCCCGTACGGGCCGGCACGGCTCCTCATGAGCTAGGTCACGGGCAGGAAGCAGAGCCCGGCCGTGGCGGGATCGGCCCGGAACTGGGCCGCGATCCGCGCGAGGAAGCGACGGTGGCGCGCCGACTGCGGCGGTGCCACGACCTCCTTGCCGCTCGTCCGCGCCGAGCTGGCGCCCGGAGCGAACTTCAGGACGTCCACGCCACGGTTGCGGTCCGCGGTGTAGACGTATCCGTCGTGCAGGTAGGAGGCCCAGACGATCGTGTCGTCGGGCCGCCAGTACGCGAACTGGCGCGGGTTGGCCGGATCGGAGATGTCCAGGAACCGCGTCCCCTCGCCGTACCAGGCGTACGTCACGACGGGCCCGTCCACGTCGAAGTAGTGCGCCGAGCAGAAGTTCGCGTTCGGGTCATACGGACCACCGACCGGACGCGAGCCCTCCTGACCTGCCGGGCTCCACTTGCCGACCACCTCGAGCCGGAACGGGTTCGCCGGGGTGGACTTCCACGCCTCGCCGTTGAAGCTGTCCTTCAACGAGGCGATCGTGAACTGGCCGCGATTCGCGCACGCTTCGGTGGCGGGGCCGAAGTCCTCCTCCGTGGCGAGCAGCAGCTCGCCCTTGCGGTACCGGCGGTCGCCCTTCGGGGCGTCCTTGCCGACCGGACGCCAGGCGTTGTGCTCGAAGCCGCCGGTCGTGTCGCCGACGACCGAGGCCGGGAGGCCACCGCCGCCGTACGGAATCGGGTCCAGCGGCGTCGCCGTGCGCTTGCGGCCCTCGAGCGGGTCATAGTGCCTGCCCTCGGTCCAGTACCCGCGGGTGCCGCCGTCGCCCGAGACCCAGGCGATGCCCATGTCGTCGACCTGGACGTCGTGCGAGTACGCCGTCGCGCCGTCGCGCCGGAACAGGTCGACCGGGTTCATCGGGTAGCCGCGCGGGTCGCGCGGGTCGCGCAGGTCGGTGACGATGATCGGGCGTCCGAACGTCCAGTTCTGCGGCGGCCCCTGCTGCTTCGTGGTCGCGGCCGGACCGCCGGTCCACAGCCACTCGCAGTCGTTGATGCAGGTGGTGGTGTGGCCGGTCGGCAGCTGCTCGAAGCTCAGGATCCGCAGGCGCTTGGGATCCTTCGCGTCGATGATGTAGACGCCGGCGATGTTGGTGGCGTTGTTCGGGTCCGGCTCACCCGGCTCGCGGGTGGTCGACCCCGCGTACGCGCGCGGATCGCGCGACAGCAACGCGAGCTTGCGGTCGCGGTCGACGTCCATGTCCTCGTTCTGCCAGAACGTGGAGACCGGACCCTGCGCCGGATCGAAGTTGACGGCCGGATCGCCGGGGAGCCGCAGCTCCTCCGCCGTCACCTCGTCGAGCAACTCCGGATGCGCGGGATCTCGCAGCGAATACGACTTCAGGCCGAACCGGCCGGTGACCAGCATCACGTCGTGCGAGCGCCGGTGCTTGCTCCGACCCCACCCCTTGTCGCGCTTCCCGCCGTACTCCAGGAAGTTGATCGCCGTGGCGTCCTTCACCTCCGGCAAGTTGTCCAGCAGCTTGACGTTCTTGGACGCGCCGGAGGCCGGCGCGGCGAACAGCAGCAGGGCACCGAGGCCCAGTGCCAATCCCTTCCCCCTCACGTGACCCTCCCATCGGTCTAGGGACAGATGGCGGCGGACCATATCGCGCGCCGCGGGCCTGGCGCGGGCTCAGCGCAGGATCGTGAAAGCGCTACGCCGCGACCGCGTCCCGCCAGGGCGTCATCGTGCGCAGGGCGCTGAGGATCGCGCGCGTGGCGGTCGAGCGGTTCAGGGTGTAGAAGTGGATGCCCGGCGCGCCCTTGGCCAGCAGGTCCGCGCACTGGAGCGTCGCGTAGGCCACGCCGAAGTCGGCCACCGCGTCGGGCTGGTCGGCGCGCAGGCCGAGCTCCCGCATCAGCTGGTCCGGGATCGTGGCGCCGCACATGCTCGTGAAGCGCCGGATCTGATCGAAGTTGGTGATCGGCATGATGCCCGGGATGATCGGGACGTCGATGCCGGTGTCGCGGGCCCGGGCGACGAAGTCCCAGTAGATCCCGTTGTCGAAGAAGAGCTGGGTGATGAGGAAGCGCGCCCCCGCGTCGACCTTCTCCTTGAGGTAGCTCAGGTCGCTCTCGGCGGACGTCGCGTGGATGTGGACCTCGGGGAAGCAGGCCGCGCCGATCGCGAAGTCGTAGTCGTCGCGGATCAGCTCGATCAGCTCGCGTGAGTACCTGAGGCCGCCCTCGGTGGCGGTCCACTCCGTCTGGCCCTGCGGCGGATCCCCGCGCAGGGCGAGGACGTTCTTGATGCCCGCGTCGCGCATGAGGTCCAGCGTCTCGCGCAGCTCGTCGGTCGTGGCGCCGACGCAGGTGAAGTGCGCCATGGCCTCGAGCCCGTACGCGGTCTTGATCGACGACACGATGTCGACGGTCTTGCGCTTCTGCACCGCGTTGCCGCCGGCGCCGTAGGTCACCGACACGAAGGTCGGGTCCAGGCGGGCCAGCTCGGCCAGCGCGCGCCCGAGGTTGCGCTCGCCCTCGTCGGTCCTCGGCGGGAAGAACTCGAAGGAGAACGCCGGCTCGGAGCCGCCCGCCAGTCGCTCGTCGATCCGCATGCCCGAAGTCTAGGCCGCGCGCTCCCAGCATTCGGGTGCTTCTCCCCGCCGAACGACCAGTCCGCGGCGCTCGAGATGGGCGAGCCAGGCGTGCGTCTTGTCGAGGAGCCAGCCCGTGGTGACCTCGTTCAGCCCGTCGCCGTACAGGTGCTCGGCGACCGCGTAGGCGGTCTTGGGCCCGCGGGCGAGGCATTCCAGCGTGGCCTGGAGCCTCGTCTCGACCAGCGAGCGGTTGGCCGAGACGTGGCCCGGCACGTCGGTGAAGGGGCGGCCGTGGCCCGCCAGGGCGAGCCGGGCGTCGATGCCGTCGAGCTTGTCGAGCGAGTGCAGGAACTCCTGCACCGGATCCGGCGTGTGCCCGGTCTCGAAGTAGAGCGCGACGCGGCCGAGCACGTGGTCGCCGGAGACGAGCAGGCGGCGCTCGGGCTGGTAGAGGCAGATGTGCGAGGGGGCGTGGCCGGGCGTCTCGATGACCCGCCACTCGCCGAGGTCGGTGGCGACGGTGTCGCCCTCGGTCAGCTCCCGGTCGATGCGCAGCGTCCCGGCCTGGCCGGTGCGGGAGCCCTTGCGCTGGGCGTGGGCCTCGTGCATCCACACCTCGCAGCCCGCCTGCTCGGCGATCGCCGGCGCCTGGCCGCAATGGTCCACGTGCGCGTGCGTGCAGACGATCAGCTTCACGTGCTCGATCCGCAGGCGGGCCTGATCGAGCGCGCGCTGGAGGTGCATCATCGAGCCCGGCTCGTGCATCCCCGTGTCGACGAGGACGATGCCGTCGCCGGCCGCCAAGGCCCACGCGTTGCAGTGCGGGACGCCGGGCCAGGGCAGCGGCAGCCGGAGCCGCCAGACGCCGGGAAGGACCCGCTCCCCGCGGCCGACCTCCCGGCTGCGAGTCGGGTTTGCGCACGACGAGCGGACGGTAACGTGCGGCGCCAGATGCCAGGGAGTCGTATCCGACTACTTCGAGGCGATCGCCCGCCGTGACGTCGAGGCGATGGCCGGGATGTGGGCGCCGGACGGCGAGGAGCACATCGCCTCGCAGGTCGACGCCGTCGGCCCGGGCGGCGTGCGCGAGTACTTCACGGAGCTCTTCGCCGCCTTCCCCGACCTCGCGACCGAGGTCCGCTCGATGGTCACCGAGGGCGACCGCACGGCGGTGCACTGGGTCGCCACCGGGACGCACCTCGGCGTGCTGTGGGGCATCCAGGGCACCGGGACGCGCGTGTCGCTTCGAGGGCATCGACATGATCGAGGTGCGCGACGGCCTGATCGTCCGCAACGACGCCGTGCCCGACGCGATGGCCGTGGCACGGCAGATCGGCGTGCTGCCGGGCGGCGGCTCGCCGGTCGAGCAGCGGCTGTTCTCGGCCTTCAACGCCAAGACGCGCGCCGACCGGCGGCTGGCGGCCAGCCGCGAGCTCGAGCGCGTCGCCGACGGCGTCTGGCTCCTGCGCGGCGGGATGCCGCGGACGATGAACGTGTACCTGCTCGAGGACTCCGGCGGCGGCGTGACGCTGTTCGACGCCGGCATCAAGGCGATGACCCGCGCCGTCGCCGAGGCCGCCGCGTCCCTGGGCCCGATCAACCGGATCGTGCTCGGCCACGCCGACGCCGACCACCGCGGCGTCGCCCCGGGGCTGGGCGTGCCGGTGCTCTGCCATCCGCTCGAGGTGGAGGCCGCGGGCAGCGACGCGTCGCTGCGCGACTACCACCGGGTCGAGCTGCTCGGCTTCCCGGCACGCCACGTCTACAAGCACCTGCTGGCCTTCTGGGACGGCGGGCCGGTGGCGATCGACGGGACGGTCGACGAGGGCGACGACGTGAGCGGTTTCCGCGTCGTCCACGTGCCGGGCCACGCTCCCGGGCTGATCGCGCTCTACCGCGAGCGCGACGGGCTGGCGCTGACCAGCGACGCCTTCTACGTGGTCGACGTCGAGACGGGCCGCAAGATGGCCCCCGCCGTGCCGCCGGACGCCTTCAACCAGGACACCGAGCAGGCGCGCGCCTCGCTGCGCAAGCTCGCGGCCCTCGACCTGTCCGCCGCCTGGCCGGGCCACAGGGACGCCGTCACGGGCGACGTGCGCGCGCAGCTCGAGCGCGCGGCCGCGTGATGGCGCGCAAGAAGCTCAAGGCGCCGAACAGCGAGTACCGCTCCGAGGAGGGCGACGTGCTGGTGCTGCGCGGGTCGATGACGCCGGGGACGCGGCGCGAGTACGCGGACACCCTGGGTGGCTCGCCGCTGTCGCAGGAGGACGCGTGGCATCGCGGCGTGGAGTTCCTCTTCGAGCGGCTGGCCGTGAGCTGGGCGGTCGCCGGGACGGATCCGATCGTCAAGCAGAAGGAGCTGCTGGGCCGGTTCCGGATGGCGTCGCAGTCCGAGCGACGCTGGATCCGCGACGTGCTGCGCGAGCATCTGGCCGAGCAGTTCCCAGAGCTGCAGCCGCCGTGATCGATCCCGACGCCTTCGCGGAGCTGCTGTGCGACTACTGCCTGGAGGTGTCGCCGGGCCAGCAGGTCGTCGTGCGGTCCTCCACGCTGGCCGCGCCGGCGCTGCTCTCCATGCAGCGCGCGCTGCTGGAGCGCGAGGCGTGGCCGTTGCTGCGCGTGTCGCTGCCGGGGCAGGACACGGTCTGGTGGACGGCGGCGCGCGACGTGCACCTCGACACGTTCGCGCCGCTCGAGCTCGTCGAGGCCGAGCAGACCGACGCCTCGGTCGCCATCCACGCTCCGGAGGACGTCCGTGCCCTCGCCGGCGTGGATCCCTCGCGCCTGACCCGCGGGGCGCGGGCGCGCGCGCCGGTGCGCGAGGCGGCCCTGCGGCGGCGGTGGTGCGTGTCGCTGTGGCCGACGGAGGCGCTGGCGGCGCAGGCCGGGCTGTCGCCGGACGCCTTCGCCGCGTTCGTGCGGCGGGCGCTGTTCCTCGATCAGGACGATCCCGCGGGCGCCTGGCGAAGGCTGCGCGATCGCCAGGCGGCGCTGGTCTCGCGGTTGTCGGCGGCCTCGGAACTGCGCATCGAGGGAGAGGGAACTGACCTTTCGCTCTCCGTCGCCGGGCGTCGGTGGGTCAACTCGGACGGGCGACGGAACATGCCGTCGGGCGAGGTCTTCACGGGGCCCTGTGGAGTCGTCGGCGGAGGGCGTCGTGCGGTTCGACGTGCCGTCGTCGCCGCGGGGCGTCGAGGTCTCCGGCATCACGCTGGAGTTCCGCGAGGGCGTCGTCGTGTCGGGTCACGCCGACGTCGGCGACGAGATCCTGCAGACGATGCTCGCCACCGACGAGGGCGCCCGCCGCCTCGGCGAGATCGGCATCGGCACGAACTACGGCATCGACCGCCCGATCGGCCTCATCCTCCTCGACGAGAAGATCGGCGGCACCGTCCACCTCGCCCTCGGGCGCTCGTACCCGGAGACCGGCGGCACCAACGAGTCCGCGATCCACTGGGACATGATCTGCGACCTCCGCTCCGGAGGCCGCCTCTACGCCGACGGAGAGCTCATCCAGTCCGACGGCCAGCTGGTCGAGGCCTGAAACCCCGGCATTGAGGGGGCGAGTGACGCTCGGGCTCGGGGAACGGGCGATCGAGCAGCTCGTCAACCGCGCCGAGCGCCTCGTGGACTTCGACGACCTGCGCCACGCCCGATCCCGCTCCCTCAAAGCGGTGTTATCGCGCTACAGCACCGTCGTCACCCGCAGCGAGCTCGAGGAGGCCTTCCTCAGGCTCTGCGACGACTACGGCATCCAGCGACCCGAGACGAACGCGATCGTCGAAGGCTTCGAAGTCGACTTCCTCTGGCGCGACAAGCGACTGATCGTCGAGGTCGACGGCTACGAGCACCACCGCACCCCCACCGCCTTCGAGACCGACCGCGAACGCGACGTGATCCTCACGCTCGCTCAATGGCGGGTCATGCGCTTCACGTGGGATCGCGTTAGTAGCAGGCCCGCGTGGGTCGGGCAGGCCATCGCGAGCGCTCGATGCTGTCCATGACGGCTATTGACCCGCCGACGGGCAACCGAGAGGGTCGGGCGCATGAGTGAGGGCAAGAGGGACGGGATCACACGCAAGGACTTCCTCGACGGCGTGGCCATCAGCGCCGCCGGGCTGGCCGCCGCTGCGGCGTCGCCGCACATCACGGGCGCCGAGGCGGCGCTGGCCGCGCACGGGCACCGGCCGCCGAAGCCGCTGCCGCCGGGCTACTACCCGCCGACGCAGACCGGCCTGACCGGCACGCCGGACGACGTCGTCGCCAAGACGATCAAGGTCGACGGCCTGCCGAACCAGCGCGACGTGCACTCCACGCGCGGCGGCCCGGGCATCCACGCCTGGCCGCATGACGACCACGACATCACGTACGACTGCGTGATCGTCGGCGCCGGCGCGTCCGGCCTCGCGGCCGCGAAGTTCTACCGCGACCGGTTCGGCGAGGACGCGAAGATCCTCCTCCTCGACCCGCTGCCGGACTTCGGCGGCCACTCGCACCGCAACGAGTTCCATGTGCCGAACCAGGCGGCCGGCGGCGCCGACCTGATGCTCCTGCGCAACGGCGGCACCGTGAACCTCGACAGCGTGGGCACGTGGAACGAGACGACCGGCGGGCTGCTCGACATCCCCGGCGAGTACGGGCAGCCGGCGCTCGACATGCTCGAGTTCTGCGGCGTCGACTGGGAGAACTTCCCCAGCACGAGCACGCCGGGGATCCCCGCGAGCTTCGGCATGCGCCAGATGCTGCTCTTCCCGGCCAAGGACTGGGGCCGGGACTACGTGGTCCAGAACCGCACCGAGCCGGACACGCCCGAAGGCTGGACGGCGTTCATGGCCCGCACGCCGTACAGCGCGGCCGCCCAGGCGGCGATCGTGCGGATCCAGACCGACGAGACCACCGACTGGATCGCCCTCAAGCACGGCCCGAAGACCGATCAGGAGAAGAAGGCGATCCTCTCGCGGCTCACGTACCGCGAGTACCTCATGAAGTACGTCGGCGCCCCCGAGCAGGCGGTCATCCAGTACCAGCGGCTCGGGCACGGCCTCCTCGGCGCCGGCGCCCAGGCGGTCAGCGCCGGCGACATGTGGGCCCTCGGCAACCCGGGCTTCGACAGCCTCGGCCTCAACGGCGACTTCTTCCCGGGCATCGGCCGCACGCCGCAGTTCGCGCTCAGCCCGAACGCCGATCCGAGCCCCACCTGGCCGGACGGCAACGCGTCATTGCTCAGGCTGCTCGTCGGCAAGCTGATCCCGGGCTCCATCGGCGACGTCGACGGCGCGCCTCCGACCCACGAGACCATCGTCAAGGCGCCCGCCGACTACACGAAGCTCGACCGCCCGGGCAACACGGTGCGCATCCGCCTCAACAGCTTCGTGCACCGAGTCCAGCCCGGTAAGAAGGGCCGCCGCGGCCACGACGTCGCCAAGGTCGACTACATCCTCGACGGCCGGTCCCGCCGCGTCGAGGCCAGGCACGTCGTCATGGCGTGCTGGAACCGGGTCACCGCGCAGATCGTCGAGGACCTCCCGCGCAAGCAGGTCGAAGGGCTCTGCTACGCCCGCAAGGTGCCGCTCATCTACGGCCGCGCCGCCCTCAACAACTGGCAGGCGTTCGCCGACGCGAAGATCAGCAACATCAGCCCGCGCGGCAACAGCCTGTTCTGGGACAGCACGGCGCTGCAGGCCGGCGCCCGCTTCGGCTCGGCCTACGGCCCGACGCCGAACCAGCCGCCCACGGCTCCCGCGATGCTCAACTTCACGGTGGTCGCGACCGACCACCGGGCCACCCCGCAGCTCGCCGCCTACGAGGGCGGGCGCAAGCGGCTGCTGGAGATGAGCTTCCGCGACCTCGAGCGCGCGCTGATCGACGTCGTCGACCGCACGGTGAACAAGAACGGCGGCGACTTCGAGCCGGAGCGCGACATCCACTCGATCATGATCAACCGCTGGAACTACGGCTACGCCCACGAGCTGACGTCGGTGTGGGACAAGTCGCTCTACGGGCCGGTCGCCAAGCAGCCGCAGGTCGTCGGCCGCCAGCCGTACCGCAACGTGTCGGTGGCCAACAGCGACTCGGCCGCGTTCGCCTACACGCACAGCGCGATCAACGAGGGCTACCGGGCGATCCAGGACCTCCCGGGCTAACCGGCGCGAACCTGGCGCGCCCGGAGTACAACCCCCTGCGGGAGAACTTTTCGACCGCAGGGGGATGTGCATGTACCGGCTGCTCGGGCCGTTGACCGTTGCCTTCGTCGTGCTCGCGGCCTGGCCCGCCCAGGCCTCCGCCGCGGGCTGGACGTGCGAGGCCAGCGCGCTGCGCGTGCAGCTGCTCACGGCGCCACCGGTCGAGCCGGCCGTGGCCAACCGCGGTTCCTCCGCCTGCCAGGAGGCCGGCGGCGGCGGAGCGTTCGCGCCGGCGCTGCCGCTCGGCCTGCGCGCCACGACGCTGACCGCGACGACGCTGCTCGAAGGCGTGCCCGGGGCGCCCGCTCGCGAGCGCCGAGCACGCGCGCACGGCACGGTGGCCGACGTCGGGGTCGCCTCGCTGCCCGAGCTGCCGGTCGAGCTCCCGGATCCGGACT
Source organism: uncultured Solirubrobacteraceae bacterium (assembly GCA_963774155.1). GTDB lineage: Bacteria > Actinomycetota > Thermoleophilia > Solirubrobacterales > Solirubrobacteraceae > DASSUW01. The sequence continues at coordinate 19,765 of CAVZDW010000013.1, read as the reverse complement.
TCTCCGACGTCGACGCCATCCAGGTGCCCGGCATCGGCCGCGTCGACCTGCGGCCCGCGCTCGAGGCGCTGATCCAGCCGCGCGCCCTCCCGGACGTCGAGCTGCTGCGCGTGCGGGCGGCCGACGCCACCGCGACGGCGAGCTGCGCCGGCGGCGTGCCGCGCTTCTCGGGGGACTCGGCGCTCGCGTCGGTCTCCGTCAACGGGGTCGAGCTCGGGCTCGAGCGCGCGGTGACCGAGACCGTGCGGCTGATCGACTCGCAGTCGATCGACCCCTCGAACATCGACGTCAGCCGCGTCGTGGCGCCCGCCGGCGCCGACCTCACGCTGCTCCAGGCGGCGATCCAGCCGGTGCTCAACGCGCTGCCCAACATCACCGTTCCCGCCACCGTCGCGCGCGTCCGGGTCGTGCCGAACGAGCGGATCGAGTCCGGCACCCGGCTCATCCAGCGCGCGCTGCACGCCGAGATCACGATCGCCGGTCAGCGGCTGTTCGACGTCGTGGCCGGCGAAGCGACCGTCGGCGTCGGGGACGTCAGCTGCGGCGGCGTCGCCGACCTCGCTCTCCAGTGCACGCTGCGCCGGCTCGTGCTCATCGACGTCTACGAGCGGGCCGGGCGCGTGCAGCTGCTCGGCGCCGCCGACCGGCGCTACGTCGGCCGCCGCGTGCGCATCCGCTTCATGGACACGCGCCGCACCGTCGCCCGCCCGAAGGTGCGCCGCGACGGGACGTTCACGGCCACCGCGCCGCTGCCGGACCTCCGGATCCGCGGCACCAACCGCGCCCGCTACGAGGCGTCGATCGGCAAGCAACGCTCGATGCGCCTCAAGCTCGCACGGCGGATGAGCGTGAGCGAGCTGCGCAGCCGCCAGCGCGTCGTGACCATCGCCGGCCGGGTCATCGGCCCGCTCACGACGCCGATCCAGACGGTCGTGGTCAAGCAACGCGTCACGTGCCGCGACTGGAAGGTGGTCAAGCGCTTCAAGCCGCGCTCCGACGGCACCTTCCGCATCAACGTCAAGGCGCCGGACACCGGCGAGGCCGCGGTCTACCGGATGAGCACGCGCGTGAAGCTCTACGACTGGTTCGCCAAGACGTACCCCACCTTCACGCTGCCCAGGTTCGTCGACCTGGGCTAGGGCTAGGTGTGGTTGGCCGCACCGGCGGTTCACGAGCCAACCGTGCTGCCCGCGGCCCGCCGGAGGCCGACACTTCCGGTATGGCTGCCACCGCCACCGCGATCGCTCCCGGGCCGACGGCCGCCGCCCGCCTGCGGCAGCTCGGCGGCGACGCGGCCTACCTCTTCCTCGGCCTCGTCATGTCGATCGTGGCGTTCACCGTGTGGATCACGGCCGTCTCGCTGTCGCTCTCGCTCGGGTTGCTGATCATCGGCTTCCCGGTGGTGATCGGCAGCTTCGCGCTGTTCAAGCTGCTCGCCGACCTCGAGCGCCGGCGCGCCGCCCTCGTCTTCGGGACGCCGATCGCCGCCGCCTACCGCCCGCGTCCGGCCGACCGCCGGCTCGCAGGCCGCCTCAAGGCCGCCGCCCACGACCCGCAGCGCTGGAAGGACCTGGCCTACCTCGTGCTGTTGAGCCTGGTCGGCTTCGCCTGGGGGATCGTCTGGGCCACGCTGTGGGCCTACGCGCTCGGCAGCCTGACCGCCCCGCTCTGGTGGTGGGCGCTGCCTGACGACGCCCAGTACCTGTGGTTCACGCTCGACAACTGGCAGGAGATGCTCGGGGCCGCCGCGATCGGCGTCGCCCTGCTCCCGCTCGCGCTCTTCAGCCAGCGGCCGCTGGCGCTCAGCCAGGCCCACATGGCCAAGTGGCTGCTCGGCCCCTCGCTGGCCGCCCGCGTCGAGCGGCTGACCGAGACGCGCGCGGGCGCCGTCGACGCCGCCACCAGCGAGCTGCAGCGGATCGAGCGCGACCTGCACGACGGCGCGCAGGCGCGCCTCGTGGCCCTGGCCATGGACCTCGGCATGGCCGAGGAGCGCTTCGAGCGCGACCCTGAGGGCGCGCGCGAGCTCGTGGGCGAAGCTCGCGAGGAGGCCAAGCGGGCGCTGGCCGAGCTGCGCGACCTCGCCCGCGGGATGCGCCCGAGCCTGCTCTCCGAGCGCGGCCTGGCGTCCGCCGTCGCGGCGCTCACCGCGCGCAGCCCGGTGCCCGCCACCGCCACCGTCGACGTCCCGCGCAAGCCGCCGGAGATGATCGAGACGGCCGCCTGGTTCGTCGTCTCCGAGGCGCTCGCCAACGCCGCCAAGCACAGCGGCGCCGAGCGCGCCGCCGTCTGGGTGACGCTGCGCAACGCCCACCTGCACGTCGAGGTCGTCGACGACGGCCGCGGCGGCGCCGACCCGAGCGGCTCCGGCCTCAGGGGCCTGGCGCAGCGCGTCGCCGCGCTCGACGGCTCGCTCGAGGTCCACAGCCCTCCCGGCGGGCCGACGGTCGTGCGAGCATTGCTGCCGTGCGGGTGGTGATCGCCGAAGATCTCGCGCTCCTGCGAGACGGGTTGGCCCGGCTGCTGCGCGACAGCGGCTTCGACGTCGTGGCCGCCGTCTCGGACGGGCCGTCGCTGCTCGACGCCGTCGACGACACCACGCCGGACGTGGCGATCGTCGACGTCCGGCTCCCGCCCGCGTTCCGCGACGAGGGCGTCCGCGCCGCGCTCGAGCTGCGCCGCCGCCGCAGCGGCTTCCCGGTGCTGATCCTCTCGCAGTACGTCGAGCAGACCTACGCGTCGGAGCTGCTGGCCGACGGGAACGGCGGCGTGGGCTACCTGCTCAAGGACCGCGTGTCCGACGTGCGCGAGTTCGTCGACGCCGTCCGCCGCGTGGCCGGCGGCGGCATGGCGCTCGATCCCGAGGCGGTCTCCCAGCTCGTGGCCGGCCACGAGGACGGCCCGCTCGCCCAGCTGAGCACGCGCGAGCGCGCGGTGCTCGCCCTGATGGCCGAGGGCCGCACCAACCACGGCATCGCCGACGAGCTGGAGATCACCCCCAGCGGCGTCGAGAAGCACGTCGCCAGCATCTTCGCCAAGCTCGGCCTCCCCCCGGCCGAGAGCGCGCACCGGCGCGTGCTCGCCGTGGTCGCCTGGCTAGGCGGTTAGCACGAGCGGGCGCCCGGCCGTGACCACGATCGTGTGCTCGACGTGCGCCGCGAGCGCGCCGTCGGCCGTGCGGATCGTCCAGCCGTCGCGGCCCTCGCGGATGCCCGGCCCGCCCGCCCCGAGGATCGGCTCGACGGTGATGACGAGGCCCTCGTGGAGGCGCGAGGGGTCGTCCGGATCGGGGCGGTTGGGGACCGCCGGGGGCTCGTGGATCGTGCGCCCGATGCCGTGGCCGCCGAGGTCGTCGAGCACGGCGACGCCCCGCGCTTCGGCCTCGGCCGCCACCGCGGCGCTGACCGCCTGCACCGGCGCGCCGTCGACCGCGGCCTCGAGCCCGCGGGCGAGCGCGGCGTCGGCCGCGACGAGCAGCTTGCGGGCGCGCGGCGAGACCGGCCCGACGGGCACCGTGACGCACGCGTCGGCGTAGTAGCCGTCGAGCTCGGCCGTGACGTCGATCGACACGAGGTCGCCGCGCCGCAGGCGGCGCTTGCCGGGCACGGCGTGGACCGCCTCGTCGTTGACGCTGATGAAGACCTCGCACGGCGCGCCGTAGACGAGCTTGGGGGCCGAGCGCGCGCCGTGACGCGCGAACACCCTGCCGGCGAGCTCGTCGAGCTCCCCGGTGGTCACTCCCGGTGCCACCCGGCGGCGCAGCTCGCGCAGGACGACCGCCACCACGCGTCCCGCGCGGCGCAGGCCCTCCAGCTCCTCCTCGGTCTCGATCGACATCTCGACAACATTGTCCATGCCACGCAACCGCTACCGTGCGCCGTCCCATGCGCCGCACGAAGATCGTCGCCACGATCGGCCCCGCCTCGCGCGACCCCGAGGTGCTCGTGCGCATGGTCGAGGCGGGCATGGACGTCGCGCGGCTGAACTTCTCCCACGGCACCGCCGAGGAGCACGCCGAGACGGCGCAGCTCGTCCGCGACGCCGCCGGCCGCGCCGGCCGCCAGGTGGCGATCCTCCAGGACCTGCCGGGCCCGAAGCTCCGCATCGGCCCGCTGGTCGACGGCATCGCCGAGCTCAAGCCCGGCGACGAGCTCACCTTCGTCTGCGGCCCCAACGGCTTCGAGGGCAACGCCGAGCGGATGTCGATCACGTGGGCGGGCCTGGCCGACAGCGTCACCGACGGCGAGATCCTCTACCTGGCCGACGGCGCCGTGCGCCTGCGGGTCACGGCCACCCGGCCGGGCGACGGCGAGATCGACGCCGAGGTCGAGGCCGGCGGCGCGGTCGCCTCGCGCCAGGGCCTCAACATCCCGGGCGAGGCCGCGTCGCTGCCGTCGGTGCCCGAGGAGGACCTCAAGCACGTGCAGACCGGCGAGGAGATCGGCGTCGACCTCGTCGCGCTCAGCTTCGTGCGCCGGGCCGAGGACATCGCGTTCCTGCGCAAGCACACGCGGCTGCCGCTGATCGCCAAGATCGAGAAACCCCAGGCGGTGCAGCGCGCGGAGGAGATCGTGCGCGCCGCCGACTGCGTGATGGTCGCGCGCGGCGACCTCGGCATCGAGATGCGCATCGAGGAGGTCCCGATCGTGCAGAAGCAGGTGATCGCGCTGGCCGGCGCGCTCGCCCGCCCCTCGATCACGGCGACCCAGATGCTCGACTCGATGGTCCGCTCGTCGCGCCCGACCCGCGCGGAGGTGACCGACGTCGCCAACGCGATCCTCGACGGCACCGACGCGGTGATGCTCTCGCAGGAGAGCGCGGTCGGCCAGTACCCGATCGAGTCGGTGGCGATGCTGGCCTCGATCGCCATGCGCACGGAGATGACGCTGCCCTATCGCGAGTGGAACGAGCACCGCGTGCGGCGCGACCGGCGCGACCCGGCCTACACCGTCGCCTACACGGCCTGCCGGGCGGCGCACGAGCTCGGGTTGGACGCGCTCGTCGTGCCGACCCTGAGCGGCCGCTCCGCCCGGCTCATCTCGGCCCACCGCCCGGCGGTGCCGATCTACGCGCTCTCCCCCGGCCGCGAGACCGTGCGCCGCTGCGGGCTGATGTGGGGCGTGCAGGCGGCGTCGATGCGCCGCTTCGAGGTCACCGAGGAGCTGATCCGGGCCGCCGTCGACCGGGCGATCGAGCTCGGCTGGGTCAAGCGCGGCAACCGCGTGGGCGTGACCGCCGGCCTGCCGTCGGGCAAGCCGGGCACTACATCGCTACTGCAGATCCAAGAGGCCTGAGACCGGTTTCGCCCTGCCGGTCGCCGGAAACCCCACCCGGCGACCTTCGGGCGACGTTACGGTGAAGCGTAGAAGGCGGCCTCGGCCCTGCCGAGGTCCGTCACGGGCGGGTCGTCGTACATCCACTCGCGGGCGATGCGGTGCCAGTTCGCGGTCGCCCCGAGCTGGGAGAGCACGGCCAGGGTGAGGAGCTCGACGCGACGGCCGAAGAGGTGGTCGGCGGGGAGCGTCTCGTGGCGCATCTGGCCGAAGTGCGAGGAGCGCGGGTCGGACATCTCGATCATCACCTCGGTGGCGATCTCCGGCTGCAGGTGGATCTCCTCGTCGAGCACGTACCACCAGGTGGCGTCGAGGAACTGGGCGAGCAGCTTGTCGGGGCGGAAGCGATCCGGCTCGCGCAGGAAGCCCGTGCGGCTGAAGATCTCGTGCAGCCGCTCGCCGTCGCCCTCGTGGCCGGCGCGCTGGCAGGCGAGCTCGATCTCGATCAGCTCGGCCGGCATGACCTTGAAGAGCCCGAAGTCGAGGAACGCGACGCTCCCGTCGGGCTGCAGCAGGAAGTTGCCCGGGTGCGGGTCGCCGGAGAACTGCCGGTGGCGGTACATGCAGCCGAAGAAGAAGCGGAAGATGATCTCGCCGACGCGATCACGGGTCTCCTGGTCGAGCTCCTTGATGGCGTCGAAGCCCAGGCCGGTCACGTACTCGCTGACCAGCACCTTCTCGCGGCTCAGCGACGAGACGACCTCGGGCACGCGGATGAACGGGTGGCCGCGGAAGATGCGCGCCAGCGTGCGCTGGTTCTGGGCCTCGAGCTCGTAGTCGAGCTCGTCGCCGATGCGCGCGCGGATCTCCTCCGCCGTGCTCTTGACGTCGAGCCCCGGGGCGATCCGCTTCATGAGCCGCAGGATCATCCCGAGGTTCTGCATGTCGGCCCGGACCGCCTGGGCGACGCCCGGGTACTGGACCTTGACCGCCACGTCGCGCCCGTCGTGCAGGCGGGCGCGGTAGACCTGGCCGATCGAGGCCGCCGCCACCGGCTCGCTGTCGAAGGCCGCGAAGACGTCCTCGATCGACTCGCCGAGCTCGCTCTCCATCACCTTCTTCATGTCGGAGAAGCGGACCTTCGGCGCGGCGTCGCGCAGCTCGCCGAGCTTGCGCTGGAACTCCTCGCGGTGCTCCTCGGGGATGAGCCCGACGTCGAGGAAGCTCATGACCTGCCCGAGCTTCATCGCCGCGCCCTTCATCGTCCCCAGCGCGGCGACGATCTGCTCGGCCGCCTCGAGGTTGCGGCGCTCGAGCGCGGCCCGCTTGCCCTCGTCGCCGCGGCCGAGGTTGGTGGCGCGCGTGCCGAGATGGCGGGCCGCCTGGCCCGCGGCCAGTCCCGACACCCGCGCGGTCCGGGCGATGCGCGAGGTCGGGATCCGATCCTTGGCCATCTACGGAGCACAGTAGGCGCTGGCGTCGCCTCGGACGGCGCCGGAGCCTCGCCGGTGGCGGGCGCCGGCGTCGGGGTGGGCGTCGGCGTGGGCGTCTCGGTCGCCTCCGGGGTCGCCGTCGGCGTCGCCTCCTCGTCCCTCGGCGTCGCCGTCGGGGTCGGCGTCGGGTTCGCCTCGTCGTTGCGCGAGCCGCCCGAGAAGAAGGTGGTGTTGCCGCCGTCCCGCGTGGCCGGGCCGCCGAACACGAGCTCGGACACCGTCAGGCCGACGACGGCGATCGCGAACGCCGCGGCGCCGGTGGCCAGCGCGAGCTTCCAGTGATGGCGCGCCGGCGCCTTCGAGCGCAGCCCGAACGGGTCGTCGTCGGCCGGCACGTCCACGACCTCGCGCTCCTCGGGCGGGAGCGGATCGAAGTCGGGGTTGCGCACCGCGGCGCCGGCCGCGCTTCGCTGCGTCACGGTCTTCGCCACCTTGGTGACCTTGGTGGCGGGCCGACTCAGGCCCTCGGACACGAGAGCCACGATCACCGGCGTCATCGCGGTCGCGATCAGCGTCCCGCGCTCCCAGATCATCGGCACCACCACGGCGGCGGCGACCGACGCGCACGCGGAGATGATCAGCGTCTGGAGCGAGATTCCGCTGCGCTTCTCCTCTGAAGCCACCCCTCTTGTTCTAGCGGCTCACCTTCGAGCCCGGGACGATGTCGTCGCGGCCGTCGGGCCAGCGCACCCAGGCCTTGTGCCCGCCGTCGTAGTCGTCGCCGAGCAGGATCAGGGTGGCCGGCTCGCCGAGCGCCGTGCACGGCTCGGAGCCCTCGGGGTCGAGCCCGCGCCAGATGCGGACGAAGCCGTTGCTCTCCAGCTCGTCGCCGATCGTCGTCGGGTCGGTGTGGCCGGGCCGGACGGTCGTCTCGGGCGGGAGCCCGAGCAGGACGTCCATGATCGAGGCCTTGAGATCGGCGTAGCCCGTGCTCCCGGGGGCGCGGACGCCGCCGACCGAGCCCTTGAAGAGCGTGTCGCCCGTGAAGACGTTGCCGTCGACCAGCAGGGAGAGCATCCCGGCCGTGTGGCCCGGCGTGTGCAGGGCCTTCACGGTCAGCCCGCCGATGGTCAGCTCCTCGCCCGGCTCGAGGTCGCCCGTCGTGCCGGGGACGCGCTCATCCGGATGGGCGAGCACGGCGGCGTCGGGCCAGTGCTCGACGGCCTTCTCGAGCTCGACGACGTGGTCGTAGTGGTGGTGCGTCAGAAGGATGTGCGTGACGGTGAGGTCGTGCGCGTCCGCCGCCGCGAACAGCGGCTCCAGCGGGCCGCCGGCGTCGACGAGGAACGCGTCGCCCCCGTCCTCGGCCGCGACCAGGTACGTGTTCGTGAGCCAACCATCACTCATAGAGCGTTCGACGATCATGGGCCGGAGGGTACGCTCCGAGCCGTGGAACTCATCCATACCTGTTACCGCATCGGCGACATCGACCGGAGCGTCGCCTTCTACGAGGCGATCGGCTTCGAGGAGCGGCGCCGGATGCCGATCCGCGACGAGGCGATCAACGTCTTCATGGGCCTGCCCGGGGACGGCGACCGCCTCGAGCTGACCTACAACCACGGCGTCGACTCCTACGAGCTCGGCACCGGCTACAACCACATCGCGCTCACCGTCGACGACCTCGACGGGACCCTCGCGGAGCTCGGCTCGAAGGGCATCGAGCCGGAGAAGCCGCCCTACCAGGTCCGCGAGGGCGGCTCGCGCATCTGCTTCGTCCGCGACCCGGACGGCTACCGCATCGAGCTGATCGAGAAGCGATGACGGAGAAGCGGCTCGCGGTCATCGACCTCGGGTCCAACTCCTTCCGGCTCGTGGTCTTCACGTGGGTGGCGGACCAGTGGTGGAAGCGCACCGACGAGATCCACGAGCCGGTGCGCATCGGCGAGGGTCTCGACGCGGCCGGCGTGCTCGCGCCCGAGCCGATGGAGCGCGCGCTGGAGACCGTCGAGCTCTACGCCCACTTCTGCCGGGCCACCGGCATCGAGGACGTGCGCGCCGTGGCCACGTCGGCCATCCGCGACGCCTCCAACCGCGACGAGTTCCTCCGCCGCGCCGCCCTCGACGTCGAGGTGCTGACCACCGAGGAGGAGGCGTTCTACGGCTACCTCGCCGCGGTCAACTCCACCACGCTCCGAGGACGGCGTCGCCCTCGACCTCGGCGGCGGCTCGATGCAGCTCACCCGCGTGGAGGACCGGCTCGCCGTCGACATGCGGTCCTGGCCGCTGGGCGCGGTGCGCATGACCGAGCGCTTCCTGGCCCGCGAGCGCATCAAGCCCAAGCACCTCAAGGCCCTGCGCGAGCACATCGCGGCCTCGCTCGCGGGCGCCCCCTGGCTCGACGACGGCGGCGCGCTGGCCGGCATCGGCGGCACCGTCCGGAACCTGGCGGCAGCGGCCGAGCTGGCCGAGGAGCTGCCCTCCTTCGGCGTCCAGGGCTTCCCGCTGCGCAAGTCCGTGCTCGACGACCTCGTCGACCGCATGGCCGAGATGACGCCGGCCGAGCGGGCGGACGTGCCGGGGATCAAGCCGGAGCGCGGGGACCTGATCCTCGCGGGCGCCGTCGTGATCCAGTCCGTCATGGAGGCCGGCGGCTTCGACTGCATGGAGGTCACCGAGGCGGGCCTGCGCGAGGGCGTGTTCTTCGCCTCGCTGCTCGACGGCCGGCACCCGCCGCTGCTCGAGAACGTCCGCGAGGCGTCGGTGCGCAACCTCGCCGCCCAGTACGACTCCGACCGCGCCCACACCGAGCACGTGGCCAAGCTCGCGCTCGGCATGTGGGACGAGCTCGGGAGCGGCGACCCGGTGGAGCGCGAGCTGCTGTGGGCCGCGGCGATCCTGCACGACATCGGGACGGCGGTCGACTACGACGACCACCACAAGCACTCGCGCTACCTGATCCTCAACGCGGGGCTGCCGGGCTACTCACCGCGCGAGACGGCGTTGATCGGCCAGATCGCCCGGTATCACCGCAAGGGCACGCCGACGCTGGGCCAGTTCTCCGCGCTCGCGCGCAAGGGCGACGGCGAGCTGCTGACGCGCTGCTCGGCGCTGGTGCGGCTGGCCGAGCAGATGGAGCGCTCGCGCGATCAGGCGGTCGACCGCGTCGAGATCCACACCGAGAACGGCCGCGTGGAGCTCCGCCTGGAGGCGCACGAGGACGTCACGATCGCCCGCTGGGCCGCCCAGAAGGAGCAGGAGGTGTTCCGCCAGGCCTTCGGGAAGGACCTGGAGGTCAGCGTGGCCCGGCAGGCTCGCTCGAAGGCGCGACGGTCACCAGCTCGCGCTCGCTGACGGCCTCCACGACCTCCTCCTCGGCGATCTCCTTGTCGCCGTCGGGCTCGGCGTCGCAGGACACGCGCATCATCCCCGTCGCGACCTTGTCGTCGCCCACGACGATCAGGCCGCAGATGACGTCGCCCTCCTCCCAGCCGATGCGCTCGAGGTCGAACCACGAGAGGTGCACCCGGTTGGCCATGCCGCCCCAGGGACACGAGTTGTTGTGGACGTCCTTCGCCTTGCAGACGGCCTGCATGTTCTTGGCTGAGGCGTCGAGGTTGGCCACCAGCCGAAGGGTACCCTCCCCGCTTCGTGTCCTTCCCACCTGGCATCCTCGCGCGCGGTCCCTGGCAGAGCGGCCAGGTGGCCTTTCACTGGCGCGACGAGCTCTTCGAGGGCGACGAGGGCCAGAACGCCGCGGCCGATCGCGCCATCGCCGAGCTGGAGGATCGCGGCTCGCCGGCGCACGACGGCCTGGCCGCGCGCCTGTGCTCGTTCGAGGCCGAGGGCGGGACTCTGTCCATGGAGCTCCAGCCGATGCGCTGGTCGCTGCGCCTCGGCGACAACGCGGCGTCCTCGCTCTCGGTCCTCTGCGTGGCGCGCGACACGGCCGGGCGCTGGCTCGCCGGCCGCCGCGCGCCGTGGGTCGCGACCTGGGCGGGCCGCTGGGCGCTCGGCGCCGGCGGCTCGGTCGAGGTCGGCGAGGACCCCGTGGAGGCGCTGACCCGCGAGCTCGAGGAGGAGTGGGGCGTCCGGCCCGAGCGGCTGGCCATCGAGGCGCTCGTCTCGCTCCCCAGCGGCCTCGTCATGCTGGTTGGCCAAGCTTGGCTGCCCGAGGGCGCCGAAGTGGAGCGCGACGCCGAGCACGACGCCCACGCCTGGTGGCCGCCGGAGCCCGAGGACTGGCCCGACGAGGCCGACCCGGTGCTCCGCCACATGGCCTCGCTGCTCGCCCAGTGATCACCTTCACCCGCCTCAAGTACCTGTCGTTCCTGCACTCGGCGATCTACCTCGGCCTGCTCGCAATGTGGCTCTCCGACGGGCCGGACGAGATCCGCATGATCCTCGGGTGGGCGCACGGCATCGGCTGGATCGTCATGTCGCTGCTCTGCATCGCCGCCGTGCGACTGCGCGTGATCCCGCTCTGGCTCGGCGTGATGGTCGCCGTGGTGGGCGGCATCGGACCCTTCGCCGGCAGCATCTCCTTCGTCGTCTGTGAACGACGCGCTGCACCGGCCGAAGCCGGTGCCGGACGCGGTATGGTCTAAAGCCAGGATGGCGGTCAACACAACGGTCGAAGTGACCATGCCGCAGATGGGTGACTCGGTTTCCGAGGGCACCGTCCTGGAATGGCACAAACAGGAAGGCGATGAGGTCGCGGCCGACGAGGTGCTGGTCGAGATCTCGACGGACAAGGTCGACGCCGAAGTCCCCGCTCCCGCCACGGGCACCGTCATCAAGATCCACGCCGCGGAGGGCGACACCGTCGCGGTCGGCTCGGTGCTCGCCGAGATCTCGCCGAACGGGAGCGCGCCGGCCGCCGAGGCCGAAGAGGCCCCCGCGTCCAGCGAGGGCGAGACGCTCGAGATCGTCATGCCGGCCATGGGCGAGTCGGTGAGCGAGGGGACGATCCTCGAGTGGGCGAAGGAGCCCGGCGAATCGGTCTCAGAGGACGAGACGATCGTCGAGATCTCCACCGACAAGGTGGACGCCGAGGTCCCGGCGCCCGCGTCCGGCGTGATCGAGGAGATCCTCGCGCAGGCGGGCGACACGGTGACCGTCGGCCAGGTCATCGCGCGCATGACCACGTCGAACGGCGCCACGGCCGCGCCGGCCAAGGCGCCCGAGCCGACGGCCGCGCCACGCCCGCAGGGCTCCGCGCCCGCGCCCATCCCCGACGAGGTCAAGATCACCCCCGTCGCCGCCCGTGTGGCCGACGCGCTGGGCGTCGACGTCTCGAAGGTCCAGGGCTCCGGCCCCGCGGGCCGCATCTCGAAGGCCGACGTGCTGGCCGCGGAGTCCAACGGCGCCGCCCCCGCCGAGGCCAAGCTCCTCAAGGGCGCCAGCGCGATGCTCGCGCGCTACATGGACGAGTCGCGCTCGATCCCGACCGCGACCTCCTTCCGCACGATCGCCGTCACGACGCTCGACGCCCGCCGCAAGCAGCTCAAGGAGGCCGGCCAGCGCGTCTCCTTCACGCACCTGATCGCCTACGCCATCGCCCGCGCGGCCACCGAGCAGATGCCGGTCATGGCCCGCTCGTTCGAGGAGATCGACGGCAAGCCGCACGTGCTGGACGCCGGCCAGGTCAACCTCGGCATCGCCGTCGACGTCGAGCGCAAGGACGGCGGGCGCACGCTGATGGTCCCGGTCATCCGGGACGCGGGCCGCCTCTCCTTCCAGGGCTTCCTCGACGCCTTCAACGACCTGATCGCCCGCGCGCGCGACAACGCGCTGACCGCGGACGACCTGCAGGGCGCGAACGTGTCGCTCACCAACCCGGGCGGCATCGGCACCATCGCGTCGGTCCCGCGCCTGATGAAGGGCCAGGGCACGATCGTGGCCACCGGCGCGATCGGCTACCCGCCCGGCCTCGCCGGCGTCGGCGCGCAGATCGGCGCCGACAAGGTGATGACGATGACGTCGACCTACGACCATCGCATCATCCAGGGCGCGGAGTCCGGCCAGTTCCTGCAGGTGGTCGAGCAGTACCTGCAGGGCGAGCACGAGTTCTACGAGGCGGTCTTCTCCGATCTCGGGGCCGCGCTCGGCGCCGCCCCGGCGCCGCCGCAGCCGAAGATCGTCCCCGCCCGCGAGGCGCCGGCTCCGGCCGCGGCGCCCGCCGACGTGCCGAGCGAGCAGCTCCTGCAGGCCGTGCAGGCCGCGACCTCGCTGATCAAGGCGCACCGCACCCACGGGCATCTCGCGGCCCGGCTCGACCCGCTGGGCGGCGAGCCAGAGGGCGATCCGGCGCTCGATCCCGAGCCGCTCGGCCTCACCGAGGAGATCATGCGCCAGATCCCCTCGAAGATCCTGCGCACGTACGTGCCGGGGGCGACGCTGGCCGACGCGCTGCCACACCTGCGCGAGACCTACTGCGGCACGATCGCCTACGAGATCGAGCACATCGCCTCGCACCGCCAGCGGATGTGGCTGCGGGAGAAGATCGAGTCCGGCGCCTTCCGCGCGCCGCTCTCGGACGACGAGCGGCGCAAGCTGCTGCGGCGCCTGACCCAGGTCGACTCGCTCGAGCGCTTCATGCACAAGGCCTATCTGGGCCAGAAGCAGTTCTCCATCGAGGGCATGGACATGACGGTCCCGATGCTCGACGAGATGATCCAGCTCGCCGCCACGGCCGGTGCGAGCGAGGTCGTCCTCGGCATGGCCCACCGTGGCCGCCTCAACGTGCTCGCCCACAACCTCGGCCGCGCCTACGAGACGATCTTCCGCGAGTTCGAGGGAGCCTCGTCGATCGAGGCCGTGACCACGATCCCGCAGGGCGGAACCGGCGACGTCAAGTACCACCACGGCGCCCAGGGGACCTACCAGCTGGAGGGCGACGGCTCGATCATCGTCCGCCTCGAGTCCAACCCGAGCCACCTGGAGTACGTCGGGCCGGTCGTGGAGGGCGCCACGCGCGCCGTCCAGACCTCGCGCAAGGGTCCGCACGCCTCGCTCGACACCAACGCGGCGATCCCGATCATCCTGCACGGCGACGCCGCGCTCCCGGGCCAGGGCGTCGTGTCCGAGACGCTGAACCTCCAGGCGCTCGACGGCTACACCGTCGGCGGCACGCTGCACATCATCACGAACAACCAGGTCGGCTTCACCACCGACCCGGACGACTCGCGCTCCACCCGGTGGGCTTCGGATATCGCCAAGGGCTTCGACGTCCCGATCATCCACGTCAACGCCGACGACGTGGAGGCCTGCGTCTCGGCCGTCCGGCTCTCCTTCGCCTTCCGCCAGGAGTTCGGCCACGACGTGATGATCGACCTCATCGGCTACCGGCGGTTCGGCCACAACGAGGCCGACGAGCCCGCCTATACGCAGCCGGAGATGGCGGCGATCATCAAGAAGAAGACGCCGGTGCGCGAGCTCTTCGCCGCCCAGCTCGTCGATCAGGGCGTGATGAGCAAGGAGGAGACGGACGCGCTCGCGCAGGAGACCTGGGACTCGCTGGCGCGCCGGCACAAGGCGCTCAAGGAGGAGCTGCAGGGCGCCGGTGCCGAGCAGCCGACCGGCGGCTACGAGCTCGACCGCTCGCCATCGCCGGAGGTCAAGACGGCGGTCGACGCCGACATCCTGCGGACGCTCAACGACGCGCTGCTGACCGTTCCCCCCGGCTTCACCATCCATCCCAAGCTCGTCAAGCAGCTCGAGCGCCGGCGCGACACGGTCGGGCCCGACGGCGGCATCGACTGGGCGCAGGCCGAGGCGCTCGCCTACGCGTCGCTGCTCACCGAGGGAACCCCGGTGCGACTCACCGGCCAGGACTCCGAGCGCGGCACGTTCTCCCAGCGCCACCTCGTGCTGCACGATGCCGTGACCGGCCAGCGGGTCTCGCCGATCCAGAGCCTGCCGAACGCGACGGCGCCGATGGAGCTGCACAACTCGCCGCTGTCGGAGATCGCCTGCCTCGGCTTCGAGTACGGCTATTCGATGGAGGCGCCCGAGACGCTCGTGCTCTGGGAGGCGCAGTTCGGCGACTTCGTGAACTCCGCGCAGGTCATCATCGACCAGTTCATCGTCTCCGCCCTCTCCAAGTGGGGCCAGACCACGCGCCTCACGCTGCTGCTCCCGCACGGCTACGAGGGCTCGGGGCCGGAGCACTCCTCGGCGCGGCTCGAGCGCTTCCTGATCCTCGCCGCCGAGGGCAACATCCGCGTCGCCAACCTCACGACGCCGGCCCAGTACTTCCACCTGCTGCGCCGCCAGGCGCGCGTGGCCAAGCAGCGCCCGCTGGTGATCATGAGCCCGAAGTCGCTGCTGCGCATGCCGCAGGCGACGTCGCGGATCGAGCACCTGTCGGAGTCGCGCTTCTTCCCCGTGCTGTCCGAGCCGCGGATCGACGAGGAGAAGGTCACCCGCCTCGTGCTCTGCACCGGCAAGATCTACTACGACCTCAAGGGCCACGCGACGCGCGAGAACAACGAGGGCGTCGCGATCTCCCGCGTGGAGCTCCTCTATCCGTTCCCGCAGCAGCAGATCCTCGAGGAGGTCTCGCGCTATCCCAACCTGCGCGAGGTCGTGTGGGCGCAGGAGGAGCCGCGCAACATGGGCGCCCGCGCCCACATGTCGCCGCGCCTGCTGCACATCCTCCCGCAGACGCTCGAGTTCGGCTACGTCGGCCGGCCCGAGCGCGCTTCGCCGGGCGAGGGCTACCCCGCCGCCCACACCGTCGAGCAGACGCGGATCATCCGGACCGCGCTCGATCTCACGACGCCGGTCTCGGTCAACCCGGCCAAGCTCCCCGGCGAGCGCTGACCGCAACTCGGCCGCGGCCGAGTTGTCGGAAGGTGCATGAGAAGAGTCCTGATATGCGCACTCGTGTTGGCCGTCGGCATCCCCGCCGTGGCGTACGGAGCCGGCGAGGGTCGCTCCCTCATCATGGGCAAGCGCAACCCCACCGGCGGTGAGCTGACCCGCGAGACCCAGATCATCGCCCGCAACGGCTCGTACGCGACGCGGCAGTCCAACCTCGGCGCGGGCGGCGGCGCCATCTACGGTTGTCGCGCCGAGACCGGCAACGCGGAGCCGTGCATCCGCGCGAACAACCTCACCACCGGCCGGGCCTTCGAGTTCGAGACCGGCGGCAAGGAGGCGGGCGAGATCGTCGTCAAGGACGCGACCGGCGTGCCGTTCGTGACCAACGCGACCGGCAAGGTCGCCAACCTCAACGCCGACAAGCTCGACGACAAGGAGGCGACGGACTTCGTCGGGACGGCCGACATGCTCTTCGCCGCCGTGTCGGAGACCGCCGTGATCGCCGCCAACCGCGGCGCGACCGCCGCGACCCGCAACGGCGACGCGACGACCGTGACGCTCAACCGCGACGTCTCCAAGTGCTCCTACACGGCGACCGCGAGCGGAGCGGCACCCGAGGCGCTCGCCGTGCAGTCGGCCGGCGCCACCGGCACCCTCGTCAACCAGGTCGTGGTCACCGAGGAGACGGGCACGCCCGTCGCGTTCTACCTGCAGGTGATCTGCTGACCCGCTAGCGACCCAGCGCCCGCCGGACCGCCGGTCCGGCGGGCGCGAAGTCCTCGGACAGGCGCTCGAGCAGGAGCGCCCAGCCGGCGTGGACGTCGATCGCGCGGCGGACGGCGTCGGTCCCCGCCTCGAGGTCGCCCGACTGGGCGAGCGCGAGGCCGGCCCAGAAGAGCAGCTCGTCGGACTCGGGCGCCAGCTCGGCCGCGCGCCGGTAGAGCGCGCCGGCCGCCACCGGGTCGTCGGAGGCCATCAGCTCGTCGCCGCGGCCGGCCAGCTCATAGGCGCGCTGGAGACCGAGCAGCCGCCGCAGCTCGGCGAGCGGCTCGCGATGGTCCTCCACGCGCAGGTCGACGCGGGTCTGCCACGGCTCGCCCTCCGGCGGCACGACGAGGAGCGCCGCGGACTGGCGGCCGCGGACATCGCCGCCCTCGCCCTCGGCGGCGTCGAGGGCGGCCATGAGGCGATCGGCCAGGTCTCCGGACGCCTGCTCGAACGCGGCCGACATGGCCTGCGGGACCGTGTCGCGCTCCATCATGTTGGCCTGGCAGGTCCAGTGGGCGCCGGCCACATCGCCCGCACACCGGATGCAGTCCGGGCCGGTGTGGACGGCCACGCCGCCACGGGCGTCGACCACGCCGACCTGGCGCACCGCGCTCAGGGGATCGGCGGCGATGAGCGCGTCGAGCGCCTCCCGGGCGTTCGCGCCGTCCGCCATGCGCGCCAGCGCGTGCGGGCCGAAGGCGGGCTCGACCACGGACTGCGTCGCCACCGCGCCGACGCCCGGATGCGCCCAGATGCAGAGCGATCCGACCGAGAACCAGTGCGACTGGACGGCGGCTCCGAGCTCGCCGGTCTCGGGGTCGAGGGCGACGATCGAGTAGGTCCCGTGGCGCATCGCGCGAGGATATCCCGGTGTCCGAGCGTGCCGAGCGGGTCCTCGCCCGCATCCGCGAGACCCCGGAGGGGTTCGTCCGCGCCTACGGCGACGTGTCGCCCGGCGCCCCGCGCTTCGCCGGCGCCGTGCTCGCGGAGTGCGACGACCCGACGGTGCCGTGGCACCGCATCGTGCGGGCGGACGGCTCGCTCGCCAAAGGCGCGCGGCAGCGGGCGCTGCTGGAGGCCGAAGGGGTCCCGTTCCGGGGCGATCGCGTCGACATGCGCGCGGCCCGCATCCCCTGACCACCGCAACTCCGCCGGTCAACGCGGTTGGATGCAGGCATGAAGAGGATCGCGGCGGTGGCTGTGGTGGGCGTGATGGCGCTCGCCGGAGGCGGGACGAGCACGGCGCAGGGGCCGCCGGTCGAGGCGTTCCCGGCGCCCGGCACGAAGGCCGCCCAGCGCGGCACCGAGATCAGCCTGCGCGGCATCGCGCCGGCGGGGATCGGGGCGGTGGAGGTGACCGGCTCGCGCAGCGGCGCGCACGCCGGCCAGATCCTCCCCCACTCGGACGGCACCGGCGCGAGCTTCGTGCCCGACCGCGACTTCCGGCCCGGCGAGCGGGTCACCGTC
Organism: uncultured Solirubrobacteraceae bacterium; assembly: GCA_963774155.1. Lineage (GTDB taxonomy): Bacteria > Actinomycetota > Thermoleophilia > Solirubrobacterales > Solirubrobacteraceae > DASSUW01. The sequence continues at coordinate 2,001 of CAVZDW010000013.1, read as the reverse complement.
CGCACCGGCCTGAACGTGCGCGGCGGCGACGACGGCGACTTCCGCTTCACCATCCTGCGCGGCGAGTTCGAGACCGGCACGGCGGGCTCCGACAAGCGCGTCCCGCCCGCGCGGCGGGGCACGTACCACGCCTACCGCTCCGATCCCAGCCTGCGCGCGCCGCGCCTGGTCGTGGACCGGCGGCGCGCCGGCCGCGCCGCGGGCTATCTGGTGATGAACACGGGCTGGGACGACGCGCGGCCGCGGCCTGAGGGCGCGCTCATCGCCACCGACGACGGCGAGCCGGTCTTCTTCCGGCGCCGCACGGCCGAGCGGAAGCTCTTCGACGTCGAGGTCCAGGACTACCGGGGCCAGCAGGTGCTCACGTACTGGGAGGGCCGCTTCGCGGCCGGCTGGGGCTATGGCGACTACGTGATGCTCGATTCGGCCTACCGCGAGATCGCGCGGATCAGCGCCCTGGGCGGCTACCGCGCCGACATCCACGACATGCGGCTGACGCCCGAGGGCACCGCGCTCGTGCTCGCCTACAACCGCGTCGAGCGCGACCTGCGGCCGTGGGGCGGCCGCCGCAGCGGCGAGATCCTCGACAACGTCATCCAGGAGATCGACCTCGAGACAGGCCGGCTCCTCTTCGAGTGGCACAGCCTCGATCACGTCAAGCTCGGGGAGAGCCGCGACCGGCCTCGGGGTCCGGACGCCTGGGACTACTTCCACATGAACGCGGTGGACGTGGCGCCGGACGGCGACCTGCTGGTCTCCGCCCGCAACACGTGCGCGCTGTACGAGATCGACCGCACCAGCGGAGCCGTGCACTGGACGCTCGGCGGCCGCCGCAGCGACTTCCCCATCGACCGCAGCACGCGCTTCTGCCGCCAGCACGACGCGCGCTGGATCTCCGAGAACGAGCTGACGGTCTTCGACAACCACGTCGACAGCCCGGCCGACGGCGGGGAGTCGCGCGCGATCAAGCTGCGCGTGGACGAGCGCCGCGAGCGGGTGCGGCTCCTGCGCGGCTACAAGCACCCGGCCGGGCCGGCGGCGCCGAACAAGGGCGGCGCCCGGCTCCAGGCGAACGGCAACATGCTCGTGGCCTGGGGCGCGATCCCGATGATCACGGAGTTCACGCGGACCGGCCGCATCGTGCTCAACGCCCGGTTCGCCGGCGCCACCGACGGCAGCTACCGGGCGCAGCGCGCCGCCTGGGTCGGCCGCCCGGCAACGGCCCCGAACGTGGCCGCCGACGCCGGTGACGACGGCGTCCGGGCGTGGGCGAGCTGGAACGGCGCGACCGAGGTCGCGCGCTGGGAGCTGCTCGGCGGCGCCACGCCGGAGACCCTCGCGCCGGTCGGCTCGGCTCCGCGCGACGGCTTCGAGACGTCGCTGACCGCGCCGGGCGCGTTCAGCTTTGTCGCCGTCCGGGCGCTCGACGCGTCGGGCATGGTTCTCGGCACGTCCGTCGCGGTACAACCTGGCTAGGTGTGGGCCCAGCGAGAGATCCGCTTGCGACCGCGGCCGCGCGGCTTCCACCTCGTCACCGACGAGGTGGTGGCCGGCGTGCCGGAGCTGCGGGAGCTGCGGATCGGGCTCGCCCACCTGTTCATCCGGCACACGTCGGCGTCGCTGACGCTCAACGAGAACGCGTCGCCGGACGTCCGGCGCGACTTCGAGGCGTGGTTCAACGCGGCGGTTCCCGAGGACGAGCCGTACTGGACCCACACGGTCGAGGGGCCGGACGACATGCCGGCCCACATCAAGGCCTCGCTGCTCGGGCCGTCGCTCTCGCTGCCGGTGCGTGACGGCCGGCTCGCCCTGGGCACGTGGCAGGGCGTCTACCTGTGCGAGCACCGCGACCACGGCGGCTCCCGGTCGCTGCTGGTCACGCTGAACGGCGAGTGAGCTAGGCGGCGCCGAAGAGCGTGAGCGCGGGCTCGCGCTCGCCGCGCAGCGTCGCGAGGTCGACCTCGACCCAGTCGAGCCCGCGGGCCTCGGCCAGCACGCGGG
>CAVZDW010000012.1:0-787952 GCA_963774155.1 uncultured Solirubrobacteraceae bacterium | reverse complement strand
GCGACGCCTGACTTGCGGCGGCTGCCGGCGCTCCTCCTGCTCCTGCTGGCCTTCGGGGGCTGCGGCGCCACCGACGACGCCCGCGACGACCTGCAGGCGCGCGTCGACGAGCTGCGCGACGACGCCGAGCGCTTCCGCGACCGCGCGCGCGACGCCGGCCGGGAGCTGGGCGACCGCGTCCGCGAGGTGCTCGACGAGATCCGCAAGGCGGTCCCCGAGGCCTCGCTGCCGACGCCGGAGGTCCAGCGCGAGACGGCGATCGCCGGGTACCTGACCGAGGTGCTGGAGAGCGTCGACGGCTACTGGACGCGGACGCTCACCTCCTCCGGGCTGAACGAGCCGCGGGTGCGCTACCTGTGGGTGCCGCGCCGGCGGTCCGCGCTGTCGGGCTGCCAGGTGGTGGCCGACGACCGCGCCGCGTTCTACTGCCCCGCCGACGACACGATCTACATCGCCGAGAAGCTCGCCTCCGACGTCTACGACGGCATCGCGGAGGGCCTGCCGGGCCAGCAGGCGGGCCAGGGCAAGGCGGTCGGCGAGTTCGGCCTCGCCTACCTGGTCGCCCACGAGTACGCCCACAACGTGCAGTTCGAGCTCGGCTTCTACGAGCTGGAGGACCCGCGCGACGGCGTGAAGGCGTTCGAGCTCCAGGCCGACTGCATGGCCGGCCTCTGGGGCAACGCGGTCTACCGCGCGGGGCGCTACGACGAGCAGGACGTCCAGGAGGCCATCTCCACCGCCCAGGCGGTCGGCGACTTCGACTTCGGCAACGCGCAGCATCACGGCACGCCGGAGGAGCGGCGGACCGCGTGGCTCACCGGCTTCCAGAGCGGCGATCCGGCCCGCTGCCAGGAGTACGTGCCGCTTTAGGCGAGGAACAGCGTGAGCGCGGGCTCGCGCTCGCCGCGCAGCGTCGCGAGGTCGACCTCGACCCAGTCGAGCCCACGAGCCTCGGCCAGCACGCGGGCCTGCGGCTTGACGACCTGCGCCGCGAGCACGCCGCGGCACTCGGCCATCGCCGGGTCGCGCCGGATCCGCTCGAGGTAGCGCGAGAGCTGCTCGACCGCGTCGATCGTGCCGACGCGCTTGATCTCGACGGCGATCCAGCCGTCCTCCTCGTCGCGGCACATGAGGTCGACCGGCCCGATGTCCGTCGGCCACTCGCGCCGCACCAGCCGGAAGCCCTCGCCGCACCAGGCCGGAGCGTCGGCCAGCAGCACCTGCAGGTCGGCCTCCACGCCGTCCTTCTCCAGCTGGGCAGCGTCGAAGTCCATGGCGTGCGTGACGTCCGACAGCACCTCGGCGAGCAGGATCTCGAGCCGGTCCTCGCCCTTGATCTTGCGCACCACGATCCGGCCGTCCTCCTCCTCGATGACCGTCGGCGGCGTCATCCAGTTCAGCGGCTTGTAGCCGCCCGCGTCGGCGTGCACGAGCACCGAGCCGTCGGCCTTCAGCATCACCAGCCGCAGCGCCTCCGGGAGCCGGGCCGAGAGGCGGCCGGAGTACTCGACGGAGCAGCGGGCGACGATCAGGCGCATGGGCGGGACAATCTACGCGCCCCCGCGGACGCGAGGCCGGGTGACGAGCGCCGCGCCGATGGCCAGCGGGAGGATCCGGATCGCGGTCGGGGACGGCAGGATCGCGAAGATGGCGCCGATGAGCAGGACGATGGCTCCGGCCTTGGAGAGCACCTTCGCGCGCAGAGTGGCGATCGCGAAGAGCGCCCAGCCGACGGCCAGCGCGAGGTAGGAGAGCAGGTAGCCGACCAGGAGCGAGCCGGAGGCGCCGGCGTCGAGGACGGCGGGGGCCTCGTCGGCCAGGTGCGGGACGGCGAAGACCTGGTCCCAGGTGCCGCCGACGGCCATCGCGGTGCCGACCAGCGCCATGGCGAAGGCCACGTGGCCGAAGCGGCCGAACGCGGCCGCCTGGCGGCGGTGGAGGGCGACCAGCGCGAGCGCGAGCAGGAGGAGCACGGCCAGCGCCGTCGCGTTGGCGAGCACGAAACGGCCGGTGGCGGCCGCCTCGGAGAGGTCATCGGCGTACAGCGGCGCCCCGACGCCGATCGAGAAGACGGCGATCAGCGGAGCGGCGACGGCGACGCGGCGGCCGGGCGCGTCCAGCTCGGTCGGATCGGACGCTGCGGACATGATGAGTTCGGTCATGCCGGGACCGTCGCAACGCGTGCTGGCCGCGTCGTCGGTCGCCGGCACCATCTTCGTCATACCTGAGTACGACGACGCTCCTGGATCCGGCGCGTAGAGTCGGCCGATGCCCGCGCGCCAGGATCTGCAGATCGCGTTCGGGCTCCTGCTGCTCGCGCAGGCCGAGATCTGGCTCGGCGGCGCGACGGACGGGCGCGAGGTCGAAACCGCGGTGGCCGCCGCGATCGCCACCACGGCACTGGCGTGGCGCCGGCGGGCGCCCTTCGTCGTGCTCGGGGTGGTGATGGGGAGCTTCGGCGTGCTCAGCGTCGTGGCCGAGCTGCCCGTCGCGGTGTTCGTGCTCCCGACCACCCTGCTCGCCGTCTACTCGGTCGCCGCCCATGCGAGCGCGGAGCTCGCCGTGGTCGGCCTCGCCCTCAGCCTCGCGATGCTCGGCGTCTCGACGGCCGAGACCGATGACGCGACGGTTACCGACCTCACCGCGCCGGCACTCCTCTTCACGGTGGCGTGGATCGTGGGTCGCAACCTGCGTGCGCGCCGCCGGCGCGAGGTTCTGCTCGATCGTGACCGCGAGGTGCGCGAGGCCGCCGCCGCGGCCGAGGAACGGGCCCGCATCGCCCGTGAGCTCCACGACATCGTCGCCCACCGGGTGAGCACCGTGGTCATCCAGGCCGAGGCCGGCCTCATGACCGCCGACGAGCCGGAGCGGGCGCGACAGGCCCTCGAGTCCATCCGTGACTCCGGCCGCCAGGCGCTCGGCGAGCTTCGACGGCTGCTCGGGCTGCTCGAGGACGGCGGCGCGCCGGTGGCGCCGCAGCCGGGCCTCGGCGGGCTCGATGACCTCGTCGAGGGCGCGCGCGGCGCCGGCCTGCCGGTCGAGCTCCATGTCGACGGCGACCTCGCCGGGCTGCCGCCGAGCACCGACCTCGCGGCGTTCCGCATCGTCCAGGAGGCGCTCACCAACGCGCTCCGGCACGCCCGCACGCCGACCGGCGTGCATCTCGAGCGGCACAGCGACGAGCTGACCGTCGAGATCCGCAACGCGCTGGCGCCCGCAAGCGCCGGATTCGACGGCGGCGCCGGCCGCGGGCTGGCCGGCATGCGCGAGCGTGTCCGCGTCTTCGGCGGCACGCTCGCCGCCGGCTCGCGCGACGGCGAGTTCGTGGTGCGAGCCGTGCTCCCGGTCGACGACGGCAGCGCATGACCTCCGTCCTCGTCGTCGACGACCAGGAGCTCGTCCGCACCGGCCTCTGCACGATCCTCGAGCGCTCCGGCGTCGAGGTGCTCGGCGAGGCCGGAGACGGCCGCGCGGCGGTCGAGCAGGCGCGGCGCCTCAAGCCCGACGTGGTGGTCATGGACATCCGGATGCCGGGCATGGACGGCATCGCGGCGACGCGCGAGCTGCTCGCCAGGGGCGACCGTCCGCGCGTCCTCGTCCTGACCACCTTCGATCTCGACGAGTACGTCTACGAGGCGCTCCGCGCGGGCGCCAGCGGCTTCCTGCTCAAGGACGCGCCGCCGCAGCGGCTCGTCGCCGCCGTGCATGCCGTGCACGACGGCGACGCGCTGCTGGCACCGCAGATCACTCGGCGCCTCGTGGAGCGCTACGCCGCGCCGTTGACGACCCCGGCCGGCCTCGACGAGCTCACGGCACGCGAGCGCGAGGTGCTCGTCCTCGTTGCCCGCGGGCTCTCGAACGCGGAGATCGGCGAGCAGCTCTTCCTCACCCTGCCCACCGTCAAGACCCACGTCAGCCGCGTGCTGATGAAGCTTGGCCTCAGGGACCGCGTCCAGGCCGTGGTGCTCGCCTACGAGGCCGGGATCGTCGCCCCTGGCGCACCCGGCAGTGCGTGAGCCGAGACGGGTTCGCCACCGCGGTCTGTAGGGTCCGGCCGCAGCAGATGAGTGCGGGGAAGGGGCATCTGGTCGAGCTCGAGCGCGTGCGCAAGAGCTTCGGCGACAACCTGGTGCTGGACGGCATCGACCTCACGATCGACCGCGGTGAGGTCGTCGTGATCGCGGGGCCGTCCGGATCGGGCAAGTCGACCATGCTCCGGTGCATCAACGGCCTCGAAGGGATCGACGAGGGCGACGTCCGCTTCGACGGCGCGTCGCTCAGCAAGGCCGGCAGGGACGTCAACCGCATCCGCGCGGAGATCGGGATGGTCTTCCAGCAGTTCAACCTCTTCGCCCACAAGACGGTCATGGAGAACCTGACCATGGCGCCGGTCGAGGTGAAGGGGCTGGGCAAGAAGGAGGCGCGCGAGCGGGCCGATCGGCTTCTCGAGCGGGTGGGGCTGACCGAGAAGGCGACGGCCTTCCCGGCCGACCTCTCGGGCGGGCAGCAGCAGCGCGTGGCGATCGCCCGGGCGCTGGCCATGGAGCCGAAGCTGATGCTCTTCGACGAGCCCACCTCCGCACTCGACCCGGAGATGATCCGGGAGGTGCTCGACGTCATGCGCGACCTCGCGCGCGACGGCATGACGATGGCCGTGGTGACCCACGAGATGGGGTTCGCGCGGGAGGTCGGCGACCGGATCGTCTTCATCGACGGCGGCGTGATCGTCGAGCAGGCGCCGCCCGCGGAGTTCTTCGCGCAGGCGAAGAGCGAGCGGGCGCGCGATTTCGTGGACAAGATCATCCATCACTAGAGGAGGCGGGTATGAAGGCAACACGATGGGCGCTCATCCTGGCGCTCGTGCTCGGGCTGTTCGTGGCGGCTTGTGGCGACGATGACGAAGAGCCAGCCAGTGGCGGCGGGACCCCGGAGCCCGCTGCCGAGGCGGAGCAGTTCCCCGAGGACACCACGATGGGCAAGATCCAGGCGGCCGGCGAGATCAAGATCGGCGTCAAGTACGACGTGCCGCCGTTCGGGTTCAAGAACCCGCAGAACGACGAGATCGAGGGCTTCGACGTCGACCTCGGCCAGGCGATCGCGGACAAGCTCGGCGTGGAGCCGAACTTCATCGAGGCGATCTCCGACAACCGGATCCCGTTCCTGGAGGACGGCACGGTCGACCTCGTGCTCTCGACGATGACCATCAACGCCGAGCGCGACCAGGAGATCGACTTCTCCGAGCCGTACTACATCGCCCGCGGCCGCATCCTCGTGCCGAGCGACTCGGACATCACCGGCGTCGACTCGCTGGGTGGCCGCAAGGTCTGCACCGCCCTCGGCTCGACGTACGAGGAGACGCTGAAGGAGCAGGCGCCCGACGCCGACCTGAGCCTCGTGGACTCCTACTCGGAGTGCCTGGAGCTGGTGCAGAACGGCGCCGTCGACGCGGTCTCGACCGACGACGTGATCCTCACCGGCATGATCATCCAGGACGACACGCTCAAGCTCACGGAGGGCGAGCCGCTGACCACGGAGCCCTACGGCATGGGCATCAAGGACGGCGACACGGAGTTCAAGGAGTTCGTGGACGGCGTGCTGGCGGAGTACAAGTCGGGCGGCGGCTGGGCCGAGTCCTACGAGAAGTGGGTCGGCCAGTACACCGACGAGCAGCAGGATCCGCCGACGATGACCCTCGAGGAGGCCATCCAGGCGACCTCGTAGCCCTATGGGCGACCTCATCAGCGTCCTCACCGACAACCTCGACGAGTTCCTCGCCGGGTTCTGGGTGACCGTCCGCCTCGTGGTGTTCGCGTTCGTGATCGCCATGGTCGTGGGGACGCTGGTGGCCGCCCTGCGGATCTCGCCGTCGAAGGGGTTGCAGCGGATCGGCGGGATCTACGTCGAGACGTTCCGCAACATCCCGCTGCTGGTGCTGCTGTTCATCGCGTTCGCCGGCCTGCGGCGAGCGGGCGCCGACATCGGGCCGTGGGAGGCCGGCATCGCCAGCCTCGGCCTCTACACCGCCGCCTACGTGGCCGAGGCGCTCCGCTCCGGGGTGTTCTCGGTCAGCAAGGGCCAGATCGAGGCGGCGCTCTCGCTCGGCTTCACGTACCGGCAGGCGCTGCGGCGCGTCGTCTTCCCGCAGGCGTTCCGCACGGTGATCTCGCCGCTCGGCTCGCTGATCATCGCGATGATCAAGAACTCGGCGATCATCGGCGTCTCGCTGCTCGCCCTCGACGACCTGCTCAAGACCGCGCGCACCGTCGGGTCACGCGGCTTCCAGTACACCGAGGCGTTCTTCTGGGCGGCGGTCGGCTACCTGATCCTGACCGGGCTCGCGACGCTCGCGATCCGCGTACTCGAGAAGCGCTACGCGATCCACCGATGAACTACGTCTTCGACCCCGACAACTGGGAGTGGGTGATCACCGGGAACAACCTCCGGTTCATCCTCGAAGGCTTCGCGGTCAACCTCGAGATCGCGGTGATCGCGATGGTGCTGTCGATGATCGCCGGGCTCGCGCTCGCGCTCGCCCGTCTGTCGCGCTGGACGCCGCTCAGCATCGTGGCCGGAGCGTGGATCGACATCTGGCGCAACCTGCCGCTGATCTTCATCATCCTCTACCTCTACCTCACGATCCCGGGCGCGTGGCCCGCGGCGTACGAGGACGCGATCCCCTCCTGGTTCCCCGAGGGCCTGCAGTCCGGCCGCGTGCTGGCGGCCATCCTCGGGCTCGTGCTCTACAACTCGGCCGTCCTGGCCGAGATCATGCGCGCGGGCATCCAGTCGCTCGACCGCGGCCAGAACGAGGCCGCCCGCGCGCTCGGCATGAGCTACCGCCAGTCGATGCGCCACGTGGTGCTGCCCCAGGGGCTGCGCCGGATGGTGCCGGCCACGGTGTCCCAGCTGATCACGCTGAACAAGGACACGACGCTGGTCAGCATCGTCGCCATCCAGGAGGTCGTGCGCCACGGCCGGATCCTCACCGGCACCAACTTCTTCGGCGGCGTGCAGGCGCCGATCCTCCAGGTCTTCCTCGTCATCGGGGCCCTGTTCATCATCGTCAACCTGCTGCTCTCGCGCCTCTCGCGGCGGCTCGAGATCCACGAGCAGAAGCGCACCGCCGTGGGCGAGGTGAAGCGCGTGCGCGGGCTGGAGGAGCAGGCGGTCTAGAGCCGTCTAGGTGTAAGACCCGAGCACGTCGTTCGGTCGTGTGATCGGTGGCGACCGACGAACCTCGGCATTGACGGAGGCGGGTCTGGGGGTGCTTTTCTGCAGTATTTCCGCGCCGGACGAGGCGAGATTGCAGAAACGCACCGTATAGGTGCGCAACTGCAGCTTTCCCGGCGACGACCACGGAACCTTGCAGAAATGCACCCCCGCCGCCCTACCCAGCCGGGGTACGTGAACCAGGCGGGCTGGAGGAACAGGCGGTCTAGGGCGCTAGGCCGCTTCGGTGAGCTCGCGCGGCGCGGTGGCGCGGACCTGCTCGAGCAGGTCGCGGACCTCCGGGTCGGGCGCGAGCTCGAGCGCCCGCTCGCACGCGGCGAGGCAGTCGGACACCCGGTCGGTCCTCGCCAGCGCGTGCGCGTAGCGCGCCCAGGCGTCGGGCGACTCGGGGGCGAGCGCCGTGGCCTGCTCGCACGCCGTGACCTCGGCGCCGACGTCGCCCATCAGGTTCGCCACGAGCGCCAGGTCGAGCAGGCCCTGCTCGCTCGGCCCGTGCTCGCGCGCGCGCTCGAGCGCCTCGCGCGCGCCCTCGCGATCGAAGGAGCGCATCCGCAGACGGCCGAGCCGCTCCCAGGCGGACGGGTCGGTCGGCACGCGCTCGGTCTCCCGCGTGGAGGCCTCGACGGCCTGCGAGAGCGAGCCCATGTCCTCGTAGATGCGGGCGGCGTAGCGGTAGGGCGCGGGCCGGTCCGCCTCGGCGCGGATCCAGTCGCGCACGGCGCGGGCGGCGGCGGGGAAGTCACCGGCCTGCCAGAAGGCCAGCGTCATGAGCCGCAGGACGGCCGCGTTGCGCGGATCGGCGTCGCGCGCGTAGACGAGCCGGCGCGCCGCCAGCTGGAAGTCGCCCTCGGCCAGCGCGTGCTTGGCGGCGGTCATGAACCGCTCCACCCGCTCGGCGGCCGGGTCGGGCTTGGAGAAGTCGACGAACCGGAGGGAGCCGGCGGGCACCGTGCGGACGCCGAGGTGGAAGCTCACCCGCGCCCACTGCTGGATGTCGTCGCCTCCGCCGGTGAAGTAGATGCCGTTGACCGTGCCGACGCCCCACTCGGGATACGAGAGGCACCGGGCGTAGCGGTGGACCACGGAGTGGTCGGGCACCCGCGAGGCGAACGGATCGTGCTTGGCCCGATCGGCGTCGTGCTCGCGCGCGCGCTGCTCCTCCTCGTATGCGCGCTGGCCCTCCTCGGCGCGACGCTTGCGCGCCGCGGCGGCGCCGACCTTGACGGCGTTGCGCGTGACCTTGCCGCCACGTGACTCCTCGGCCAGCTGCTCGAGCTGGTCGGCGGCCTCGTTGATGGCCTTCAGGTGACGCTCGTGCTCGAGCTGTCGTCCTGGCGGCGCGATGTCCGGATGCCACACCTTGGCCAGCTTGCGACGGGCAAGCTGGATGTCGCGCTTGTCGAACGGTGGCTCGAGCTCCAGCAGCAACACCATCTGCTCGATGTCCAGCACCTGTGGCATGACCGTTCTACGGTAGCGGGCGGGCTAGGGCCCGGCGGCGCGTCCATACGCGCCGGGCCGCCCGCTTGCGACTGTGGCGTCTCGCCGCATGCGGCGGCGGTGGGATACGACAGGGTGGTCAGTTGCGCCAACCCATGATGTCCTTGCCTCCCTGAAGTCGTGTTTTGACGTGGGTCACGGGTGTTGGGTCCTGCGGGGTCCTGCTAGTTGCGCCAGCCCATGAGGGGCTCCTCTCGTGGATTCGATGGGGCCTTTCGGGACCTGCTAGTTGCGCCAACCCATGTCGGCCTCCTCCCTGCAATTGATGGGGCAAGGTCAGGCTGCGGCGAGCTAGTTGCGCCAACCCATGACCGCTCCTTTCTGGTCGTGCGTCCCCCTGAGTGATCGGTCGGGGCAGCGGCCACCGCATCCGGTTAATCCCGGATGTGCGCCCTGCAAGCACGGCTGTAACCCCCCGACGCAGCAAGCGACCTCCCCTTTGATCGTGCGCTGCAAACGGGACTATGGAACGCCCCGCTTTCCGGTGCAAGTCGTCGGTCACAGAGCGAACCCATCGGATGACCGGTAGCGCTTCGTGCGTCGGGGCACTACCTTCCGACTTAGTGATCGTCTGGCTTGCCGTAGTCCTGTGGCTGGTGATCGTCGCATGGTCGCTCGCGCTGATGCGCGCAGCCGGCTCTGCCGACCGCGGATCGGCGCCCGGAGACCGCCGCGCAACCGCCCGCCGGCCCGCTCCCCCGCTGCGCCCGGGGCGGCGTCGCGTAGCGGTGATCGGGCAGTCGGTACTGCTCGCGGTCGTGATCGCCAGCGCCGCCCTGCTCTCGACCGAAGAGCAGTGGAACCCGCCCGCCATGCTCGGACTGCTGTTCGTGCTCGTGCTCGGCAGCGACTTCATCGTGCTCGACGCGAAGCGCTTCCGGATCGGAGGCTCGTTCCTCGGCATCGTCCTGGCCAGCGCGCTCCTCGGCCCGGCCCCGGCCGTGCTCCTCGGTCTGGCCTCGGCCGCGGCGGACGCGCTGCGCTCGCGCCCGCGAGGGACCTATCTGCTGAACAACCTCGTCACCTACGCCACCTTCCCGCTCCTCGGCGGCATCGCGCTGCAGTGGCTCGACGAGTCAGGCATCGCCAAGGAGGGCGGCTTCGCGATCGCGGTGTTCGTGGTCTTCATGCTCGCGAACGTCCTCAACTTCACGATGATCGCGGGTCACACCGTCTTCCTGCGCGGCGGCTCGCTGCGCGAGATGTTCAAGAGCGTCTACTGGCCGGTGCTGCCGTGGGAGCTCGCCACCGGCTCGATCACCGCGATGGCCGTCTACGGGTTCGAGCTCTACGGCGCCGGGATCATCGGGCTCTTCGCCCTGGCCCTGGGCGTCTGCCAGCTGCTGCTGCGGGCGCTGCTCGAGGGACAGGCCCACGGCGAGGAGGTCGTGCGGCGCACGGACCAGCTCGACATCCGCCACGAGGGGATGGTCGGGCTGCTGCTGGAGACGCTGGCCCTGCGCGACCCGACGGCGGCCCGTCACGCCGCCGCCGTCGCGCACTACGCGCACGAGCTCGCGCGCGCGGCCGGGCTGTCGGAGCGCGAGCAGGCCGTCGTGCACACCGCCGGGCTGCTGCACGACATCGGCAAGGAGGCGCTCCCGGACCACATCCTGTTGGGGCGGTCCGAGCTGCACGCGGCCGAGCGGCGGCTCGTCGAGCGCCATCCGGGTGACGGGGCGCGCCTGCTGCTGCGGGTCGAGGGCCTGGGCGAGGTCGCCAACGCCGTCCTCGCCCACCACGAGCGCATCGACGGCCACGGCTACCCGGACGGCCTCACCGGCGACGAGATCCCGATGACCGCGCGCATCCTCGCCATCGCCGAGGTCTACGACGTGCTGACGGCGCCGGACTCCTACAAGATCCCGCTCGGCGCCGCCGAGGCCGAGGACGAGCTCCGCCGCGTGGCCGGCTCCCAGCTCGACGGCCGGCTGGTCTGGCTCTTCGTGACCCAGGTCCTGCGCGGCACGGTCATCGACCACGAGGGCCGGATCGCCGACCTCGAGACCGAGCTGCACGTCCAGCGCCGCATGCGCAGCGTGCTCGACCAGCCGCTGGTGCTGGGCCCCCCGTCGAGCTAGCCGCTCGTCACCGCCGCGGCCACCCAGGCGGGTCGCTGGTGCACCTGCGTCCAGGTGAAGCGCATGACCCGCCATTGAGCGAGCGTGAGGATCACGTCGCGTTCGCGGTCGGTCTCGAAGGCGGTGGGGGTGCGGTGGTGCTCGTAGCCGTCGACCTCGACGATCAGTCGCTTGTCGCGCCAGAGGAAGTCGACTTCGAAGCCTTCGACGATCGCGTTCGTCTCGGGTCGCTGGATGCCGTAGTCGTCGCAGAGCCTGAGGAAGGCCTCCTCGAGCTCGCTGCGGGTGAGGGTGGGGGTGTAGCGCGATAACTGCGCTTTTAGGGAGCGGGATCGGGTGGCTTGGCGGAGTTCGTCGAAGTCGACGAGGCGCTCGGCGCGGTTGACGAGCTGTTCGAGCGGGCGGCCGGTGAGCGTGCGGGAGAGGTCGATGATCGTGCGGGCCGGCGTGGTGATCGGGATCCCGCGGTGGACGGTGGTCTGGTCGGGGGTGAGCGTGCGGCTTCGATGGATGCGCACGCCGGCCAGTCTGCGGCGCCCGGGATCGCCGGGCACCGTCACGTGGATCACGCCTTCGCTGGCGCGCAGGTCCCACGCCGCCGCGGCTGTGGCGTGGCTGAGCACTGCGTCGTCGCCGGCCGCCAGGACCGCCGCCAGCCAACGACCCTCCCGCGTCAGCGCGCGGTGGCCTACGGCGTACACCCCGCGATGAAGGCGATGAAGCCTTCCGGCCGCAGCTCGACGTTCGACCGAATCGTCGCTCATCCCGAGTCGGACGAGCTGCCAGCGGGCCACGATCCCGTGTTGTCCGGCCGCGAGGGCCGCGATTTCGACGTCCGTGGCAGGTAATCCGCGCATACCGCGGATTAGTCGCCACGGACGAAAACTCGCCCCCTCAATGCCGGGGTTCAGGCAGCCAGCACGAGCTCGTACTCGAGTGCGTCGCCGTCCTGGCCGGAGCGGCGGAAGCCGAGGCCTCGGAGGAGGGCGATGGCCGCGGTGTTCTCGTGGAGCGTCATCGCGGTGAGGCGGGCGATCCCGTTGGCTCGGGCGGCGCCGACGAGGAGGGCGGCGAGGCGGGTGCCGATGCCTCGGCCCTGCCAGCCGTCCTCGACCGTGATGGCCAGGTCGGCGATGCGCTGCTCGGGCGAGCCGGTGGCGTAGCGGGCCTCGGCCACGATGCGGCCGCGGCCGTCGACGGCCACGAAGGCCGCGTGCGAGACCTGGTCGACCTCGGTCAGGTAGGTCAGCTCGCGCGAGCTCAGTCGCGGCTTCGGCCCGAGGAAGCGCCGGCGGCGCGACTCCGGGCTGAGGCGGTGGAACGACGCGTGGTAGGCGGCGCGGTCGGTCGGGGAGATGGGTCGCACGCCGAGGCTGGAACCGTCGCGGAGCATGATGGCGGCGTAGTGCATGGCACGAAGGAGGACGGCCGGACGGCGCCGGCTATTCCCTAGAGGAGACCCTCCGGGTCCCAGCGGTGCTTGACGTCGGCCAGGCGGGCGCGGCGCTCGGCCGAGCCGTCCGGCGGCGGCGGCGGCGGGACCGCCGAAGCCCCGGAGCCGAGCACCTCGACCGCCCACGGCGCGTGGCGATGACCGTGCGCGGTCTCCATCTCGCCCACGCGGCCGAAGGCGCCGCCGAGCGGCCGCAGGCGGATCCCGTCGGCGTCCGCGATCGCGTCGATGTCGTCGTCGCCGAGCGCGTCGAGGAAGCGGATCTCGGTCGCCGCGGCGGCGGTCAGCCGCTGCACGGCGCAGTAGGTGGTCGGGGCGACGTCGTCGCGCGCCGGGCCCAGGGCGCGCAGCGGCACGAGATGCTCGGCGCCGCGCTCCGCCGGCCCGATGTAGACGACGAGCACGCTGACCGTGTCGCCGTCGAGCACGAGGCCGCCGCCGAGCGCGTCGGGCGCCTCGGCCATGAGCGAGCGGTAGGCGGCGATCACCTCGCGGGCGCGCGAGCGCGGCCACGCAAGGGTGCCGCCGAGCACGGCCGGCCCGACCGGGCGCAGGGCGAGCTCGACCTCGACGACGATCCCGTACTCCTCGCCGCCGCCGCGCAGCGCCCAGAAGAGGTCGGCGTTCTCGGTCGCCGACGCGGTGACGAGGTGGCCCGCGGCGGTGAGGACGCGCGCCGCCCGCAGGCTGTCGCTCGCCAGCCCCATCCGCCGCTCGAGCCAGCCGCCGCCGGGGCCCAGCGCGGAGGCGACCACGCGGGCGCCGGAGACGCGGTCGCCGGTCACGGCCAGGCCGTGCTCCTGCGTGGCGGCGTCGAGCTCGCGGCACGTGGCGCCCGGCTGAACCCAGGCGATCCGGCGCACCGGGTCGACGATCACCGCCCGCAGCGCGCCCAGGTCGATCCGCACCGGGATCTCCGTCTCGCGCCGGTGGCCGAGCACGGCCGCCGCGTCGGCGACCGACCAGCAGTGGGCCACGAGACCCTCGTCGGTCTCGGTCAGCGTGCCGGAGAAGCGATGGATCGAGGGTGAGGCGAACGGCAGGAGGAGCGACATGGCACCAGGATCCCGTCCGCGGCCGCGGACGGCATCAGGGAGCTCCCTAGTTCAACTCAGGCCGCGCGTGGGAGAGCCTGGGCGGGCGCGGCGGCGGCCGCGACGAGGGCCTCGAACAGCGCCATGTGCCGGGAGTGGGCGATCAGGCCCTCGGCGTGCCACTGCACGCCGACCAGGAAGCGCGGCCCCGCGGCCTCGATCGCCTCGACCGTCCCGTCGGCTGCCGAGGCCACCGCGCGGAGGCCGCGGCCCAGTCGCTCGACGGCCTGGTGGTGGAAGGAGTTCACGCGCAGGATGTCGGTCCCGATCAGCTCGGCCAGCGCGGTGCCCGGCTCGACGTGCACGGTGTGCGTGGTCGCCGTGGCCGGCTCGGTCTGGCGATGGCCGGGGATGTGCTGGTGCAGCGTCCCGCCGCGGGACACGTTCAGCGCCTGGGCGCCCCGGCAGACGCCGAGGATCGGGAGCCCGCGCTTGTCGGCCGCCCGCGCCAGCGCCAGCTCGAACGCGTCGAGCCCCGGCTCGGTCGGCCCCAGCTCCGCATGGCGCTCCACGGCGCCGTAGGCGTCGGGATCGAGGTCAGGGCCGCCGGACAGGCAGATGCCGTCGAGGCGGTCGAGGAACGCCACCGCGTCGCCCAGCGGCGGAAGCACGACGGGAATGCCGCCCGCGCCGTCGATCGCCCGCAGGTAGGTCATGCCGAGGGCCATCTCGGCGTGGGGCGGCTCGCCGTGACGGCGCAACGTGCCGGCGCCGCTGGATCGCAGCTCCGACGTCGTCACGCCGATGAGTGGCTTCATATCCACAGTTATCGCCGCAACCACACCATTTCTGGAATGGACATATGGCCAGGAATGGGCCGCTTCAAGTTCGACCGCAGGGCGATGCCTATCCTCAGACGCCCATGTCGAGCCAATACATCTTCACGATGTACAAGCTGTCCCGGACGCATCCGCCTGACAAGCAGGTGCTCAAGGACATCTCCCTCAGCTTTCTCCCCGGCGCCAAGATCGGCGTGCTCGGACTGAACGGATCGGGCAAGTCGACCCTCCTGCGCATCATGGCCGGGCTCGACAAGGAGTACCGCGGCGACGCGCAGCTCGCCCCCGGGGCCACCGTCGGCCTCCTGGAGCAGGAGCCGCACCTGGACGAGAGCAAGGACGTGCGCGGCAACGTCGAGGACGGCGTCGCCGAGACGCGCGCGCTGCTCGACCGCTTCAACGAGCTGGCCGCCAACTACTCCGACGAGACGGCCGACGAGTTCGGCCGCCTGCAGGAGCAGATCGACGCCGTCGACGCGTGGAACCTCGACTCGCAGCTCGACCAGGCGATGGACGCCCTCCGCCTCCCGCCGTCGGATGCCGACGTCACCACGCTCTCCGGCGGCGAGCGCCGCCGCGTGGCGCTCTGCCGGCTGCTCCTCTCCGCCCCCGACCTCCTGCTCCTCGACGAGCCGACCAACCACCTCGACGCCGAGTCCGTCGCCTGGCTGGAGCGCCACCTCGAGGACTACAAGGGCACCGTCGTGGCCGTGACCCACGATCGCTACTTCCTCGACAACGTGGCCGGCTGGATCCTCGAGCTCGACCGCGGGCACGGCCTCCCGTTCCGCGGCAACTACTCGAGCTGGCTCGAGCAGAAGCAGGAGCGGCTCGCGCAGGAGGAGCGGCAGGAGTCCTCCCGCCAGCGCACGATCGCCGCCGAGCTGGAGTGGGTGCGCACCAACCCCAAGGGCCGGCGTACGAAGTCCAAGGCGCGCCTCGCGAACTACGAGCGCCTGCTCGCCGAGGAGCGCAACGTCAAGCTCGACCAGGTCCAGATCCACATCCCCGCCGGCCAGCGCCTCGGCGGCAAGGTGATCGAGGCCAACGGCGTCCGCAAGGGCTTCGGCGACCGCCTGCTGATCGAGGACCTCACCTTCGACCTGCCGCCGGCCGGGATCGTCGGCGTGATCGGCGCCAACGGCGCCGGCAAGACGACGCTCTTCCGCATGATCGTCGGCGACGAGCAGCCCGACGCGGGCGCGATCAAGCTCGGCGAGACCGTCGATCTCGCGTACGTCGACCAGTCGCGCGACGCCCTCGCGCCGGACAAGACGGTGTGGGAGGAGATCTCCGAGGGCTACGACAACATCAAGGTCGGCGACCGCGAGATGAACTCGCGCGCCTATGTGGCCGGCTTCAACTTCAAGGGCTCCGACCAGCAGAAGAAGGTCGGCAAGCTCTCGGGCGGCGAGCGCAACCGCGTGCACCTCGCCAAGCTCCTGCGCCGCGGCGGCAACGTGCTGCTGCTCGACGAGCCGACCAACGACCTCGACGTCGACACGCTGCGCGCCCTCGAGGAGGCGCTGCTGGCCTTCCCGGGCTGCGCGGTGATCATCTCCCACGATCGCTGGTTCCTCGACCGCGTCGCCACCCACGTGCTCGCCTTCGAGGGCGACTCGCAGGTGCACTGGTTCGAGGGCAACTTCGAGGCCTACGAGGAGTGGCGCCACGAGCAGCTCGGCGCCGAGGCCGACCGCCCGCACCGCATCAGCTACAAGAAGCTGACCCGCGCGTGAGCGCGCGGGTCACGGTCCGCCACTTCACGGATCCCGGCTGTCCGTTCGGCTTCTCCGCCGAGCGCCAGCGGCACCGGCTGCTGTGGCTCTACGGCGACCAGATCCACTGGGAGCTGCACCTGATCGTGCTCTCGGAGGAGAAGCGCGAGTGGAAGGCCTCCGAGGGCATGCGCCGCCTGCAGCTGCTCTACGGCATGCCGATCGACTGGCGCGAACGGCTGTGGGGACCGGCGACCATCCACGCCTGCCGCGCCGTCGTCGCCGCGCGGCTGCGCTGGCCCGACCGCGCGGACGCGCTGCTGCGCCGCCTGCGCGTGCTCAGCATGGGCGGCGCGCTGCTCGACGACTCCGACACGCTGGAGATCGCCGCCGAGCAGGCCGGGCTGCCGGTGAAGGAGCTCGCGGCCTACTGCGCGGAGCCCGAGGTCGAGCGGGCCCTGCGGGCCGACATGGCCGCCGCGCGCAACCCCGCGCCCGGCGCTCTGGCCCACAAGCTCGGCGGACCGCCCGGCGCGCGGCGCTACAGCCCGCCGTCGTACGAGCTCGTCGCCGGCGACGACCAGTTCACGCTGGCGGGCTTCTTCCCGAGTCGAGGCCTACGAGGCGGCGCTCACCAACCTCGCGCCGGACCTCACCCGCCGCCCCGATCCCGAGACGGCAGGTGAAGTGCTTGCCTGGGCCGGCATCCCGCTCGCCACCGCCGAGGTGGCCGCCGTGTGCGACCGCGAGATCCCCGACGTCCGGGCCGAGCTCGCGCGCACGGCGCGCTTCGAGCCGGTCGGCGGCGACGGCTACTGGTCTCCCTCCTAGCCCTTCTTGTACGGGTCGACGTAGACGTCGTCGACCACCCACGAGCTGCCGAGGCCGACGGCGGTGAAGCGGAACGCGACCTCGTCGTCGATCAGGTTCGCCACCACCGGCAGCACGGGCGAGGGGGCCCAGTCGCCGTGGAGCAGGCCGAGCACGACCCCGACCGGCAGGGCGACGCCATCGCTGAGCACCACGTCGACCTTCAGCGAGCCGAGGACGCTGCCGGTGTCACGCGCGAAGAAGCGCATCGTCGGATGCAGGAGGCTGACGCACACCGGCGGAGTCGTCGCGCTGTCGCCGGTGCGCAGGCGGATGGCGCCGGGCGTGGTGCCGCCGTGCACGTACCAGGGCTCGTTGTCGGCGACGAGATCGGCGCCGTCGAGCTGCCAGCCGGAGGCGCCGGCCGAGAGGTCGCCGTTGGGCACGAGCGTGTACGGCGCGCTGTCGTGCCAGGGCTCGAAGGGGTGTTCGAGCACCTGTCCTTCACAGGTGCCGGCCTGCGCCGCAGGGGCGGCGACGAGGCCGATCAGGAGCACCGCGAAGCCGAGGAGGATGTGGCGGGACATGCGGACCGTCCTTACTGCGAGGGGACCGGGCGAGAGGCCTATCGGGCGCCCGCCGGCAGGCCTTGAGGGCCCGGGTCCGAGCGGTGACAAACTTCCCCTCAAGTTCTCGGGCGACCTGCCGATTAAGGCCCCATGCGTTCGGGCATCGAAGGGCTGCTGGAGCGCTGGCGGCCCTATGACGAGCGGCGCCTGACGCGCCGCGAGCTCGTGGTCGAGGTCACGGCCGCGGCGAGCCTGGTGCTGGTGGCGGCGATCATGGTCGTCGCGCTGCCCGCCGAGCGCGCGTTCGACCCCGTGCTGGCGGTCGCGCTGATCGTGTGCCTGGCGCTCGCGTCGCGCGTGGGGCTCCACCTCGGCGCCGGCTCCGCGATGCCGACGCAGCTCGTGCTCGTCCCGATGCTCTTCCTCCTGCCGCCGGCGGTCGTGCCCGCGTGCGTCGCGTGCGGCCTCGCCGGCTCGGCGCTGTTCGACGCCGCCCGCCGGCGCGCGCATCCCGAGCGCGCCGTGACCGGCACGGCCGACGCCTGGCACGCGGTCGCCCCGAGCCTCGTGTTCGCCGCGGCCGGCGCGCCGCCGGCCGAACCCGCCTACTGGGCGATCCTGCTCGTCGCCGCGCTCGCCCAGTTCGCGACCGACCTGGTCTTCGCGACCGCCCGCGAGTGGCTCGGGCGCGGCATCGCCCCCGTGGCCCAGATCCAGGTGATCGTGACCGTGTACCTGATCGACGCCTGCCTGACCCCGGTCGGCCTGGTGATCGCGATGGCCTGCACGGTCGCGCCGTACGCCTTCGTGCTCGCCGTGCCGCTGCTCGTGCTGCTCACCGCGCTCGCCGAGGATCGCCGCCGCCGCATCCGGGACGCCGTCGATCGGCTCGACCAGCTGACCGAGCAACACATCCGGCTCGACCGGGCGATCCACCGGATCGGCGAGGTCATCGGCTCCAAGCTCGACCGCGCCGAGCTGACCGAGATCGGCCTGCGCACCGCCGTCGAGGCCGTCGGCGCCTCGTTCGGGCGGGCGGAGCTCGCGACGGGCACGATCGAGCGGCCCGGCCCGGCTTCCGAGGCCGATGCCGTCCTGCGCTCGGCGGCACGAGCGGCCCAGCGCGCCGGAGCGCTGCGCGTGGCGGCGGACGACGCGCTCGTGGCGATGGCGCAGCCGCTCAGCGGCGGCCGGCGCACCTCGACCGAGGTGCTCGTCGTCGCCCGCCGCGGGCCCGCGTTCACCGCGGACGAGCAGGCGCTCTTCGGCTACCTCACACAGCAGACCGCGCTGGCCATCGAGAACGTCGCATTGCACGACCGGCTGCGGCGGCAGGCGGCCGTGGACGACCTCACCGGCCTCTCGAACCACCGTCGCTTCCGCGAGGCGCTCGGACTCGAGGTCGAGCGCATGCGGCGCACCCGCGAGCCGATGGCGCTGGCCCTCGTCGACATCGACGACTTCGAGGCGCTCACCGACGCGCAGGGGCACCTGCGCGGGGACGTCGTGCTGCAGGCGGTGGCCGACGCCATCGGCCGTGCCTGCCGGAGCGCGGACGAGCCCGCCCGCATCGGCGGCGACGTGCTCGCCGTGATCCTTCCCGAGACCGACCTCGCCGCGGCCCGCCGCTTCGGCGAGGGCATCCGCCGCTCGGTGGCCTCCCTCGGCGTGTCGGTCAGCGTCGGCGTGAGCGCCATGGAGCCCGGCGCGGCCGACGCGGGCGCGCTCGTCGAGGCCGCCGACGACGCCCTCAACGACGCCAAGCGCGGCGGCAAGAACCGCACCTGCAGCAGCGACTGGGCGCGCGGGCCGCGCTCCGCACCGGGCCGCTTCGGCCGGCCGGCGCACGAGCAGCCGCCGGTCTGACCGGCGGGGCCGCGCCCCGGAGGTTGCTACCTTCGGCGCCCTGATGGTTGCGGTCGTCGCCTGCCTGGTGCTCGGGTTCGTGCTGCTCGCTTCGGCGGCGGCCAAGCTCGCCGACCCCGCCGGCGCGCGCGCCGCGCTGGCCACCTACGGCATCACGCGATCCGCGACCGTCGTGTGGGGCGCCCTCATCGCCGTCGAGACGGTCCTGGCCGTGGGCGTCGGGGCCGGCGTCGACGCCGCGGCGTACGCCGCGGGCGGACTCCTGGCGCTGTTCTGCCTCGCGCAGGCCGTCGCGCTGGCCGCCGGCCGCGACGGCGCCCCATGCGCCTGCTTCGGCGCCCGCGGGCGGATCTCCCGCGCGTCGGTCGCCCGCTCCGCGCTGCTCGCCGTGGCGTTCGCCGCGCTCCCGCTGCTGCCCCGCAGCGAGCCGACGACCGAGGGCTGGCTGGCCATCGGGCTCGCGACGGCGCTGATCGGACTCGCGGCGCTCGCCGTGGTCGTCGTCGCCCTGGCCCGCGAGGTCGGCATGCTGCGCCTCGCCGCCGACCCGCGCGGGGCGCTCGAGGTGGCGCACGAGGGGCCGGAGGTCGGCGGGCGCACCGCGCTCGCCTCGTACTTCGACGCGCGCCCCGGCCGCATCGGCCTCGCCGTCTTCAGCTCCGAGGGCTGCGGGATGTGCCGCGCCCTCGCCCCCGCGGTGGCCTCCTTCGGCCGGGACCCGCGCGTGGTGCTGCGGACCTTCGACGAGGTCCGCGACGCCGACGCCTGGGCGGCCGCCGACGTGCCCGGCAGCCCGTTCGCGGTCGCGCTCGACGCCGACGGCACCGTGCTGGCCAAGGGCACGTTCAACACGGCGGCGCAGCTCGAGTCCGTGCTGGCCGCGGCGGAGCGGCGCCGGGGGTTCGTGCGTGCCTAGCTTCAGCGACCGCGTCGCGGCCGGCAGCTCGCGCCGCGGGTTCCTCTCCCGGGTCTCGGGCGCGGTGATGGGGCTCGCCGGCGCGGGAACCGTCGCCGGCATGATCGCCCCGGGCGAGGCCGAGGCGTACCACTTCTGCGGCCACATCTACACGACCGACTCCTGCCCGCACCCGACCGGCCTGCCCCGGATCGACGCCAAGGGCTTCCCGCTGCGCGCGCAGGACGGCCACCCGATCGACGACCTCGGCCGGCTGATCGGCGAGGACGGGCACGCCGTGGATGAGGACGACCGCCCGCTCACCGACCCCGACGGCCGCCCGCTGCCCGCCGCCACGCGCAGCCGGGTGTGCGACGTCGTGGCCGACCGCTTCAACATCAGCACGGCGATCGACGGCGCCTGGTACCGCTGCTGCGGCGGCCGCATCCGCAAGCTCGTCGACTGCTGCTCGCCGCACCCGAGGCGCATCAACGGCGACGCCTCGCTGACCGGCTACTGCTACCAGGGGCGCAAGGTCTTCTGCGTCATGTACTACGAGACGAGGATCAAGTGCTAGAGACCGTGCTCATCCTCGCCGCGGCGGCGGCCGGCGTGACCGGCGCGTGGTCTCCGTGCGGGTTCTCGATGGTGGAGACGCTGGCGCCCGACGGGTACGCCGGGCGGCTGCGCACGACCGTCGCGGCGTGCCTCACCTTCGCGCTCGGCGCGCTGGCCGGCGGCGTCGTCACGTTCGGCGGCCTCGCGCTGCTCGGCGAGGCGCTCGGCGCCGGCGGATCCGCCGCCCTGGCCGTGGCGGCCGCGGTCGCCCTGGCCGCCGCGATCGGCGAGGCGCGTGGCGCGCGCATCCTGCCGCAGGTGCGCCGGCAGGTCCCGGAGTCCTGGCGCCGCCGCATGCCCGTGCCGCTGGCCGCCGGGCTCTACGGCGTGCTCCTCGGGCTCGGCTTCACCACCTTCATCCTCACGTTCGCGGTCTGGGCGCTCGCCGGGGTCAGCGTCGCGGTCGGCGATCCGGCGCTCGGCGTCGCCATCGGCCTCGCCTTCGGCGCGGGCCGGCTGCTGCCGGTCGTCGTCCTCGCTCCCGCCGCCCGCACGCCCGCGGGCGCGTGGCTGCACGCGGCGATGGCCGAGCGGCCGCGGATCCTGCGCTCGCTGCGGGCGGTCGACGCGGTGGCGATGGCGGCCTGCGCGGTGGCGCTCGTCACCTGATGGCCCGCAAGGTCGCCACCAACGCGGCTGACCCGAGCGTCGACGGCGCCCTGCTCGCCTGGCACGAGACCGGCAAGCCGGGGATGCTCGTCGACGGCGACCGGCAGGCGCGCACGCCCGGCACGCACCCGGCGCTCGGCGGTGGCCGGCTGGCGGTCGTCGCCGGCGCGCAGATCGACGTGCACTCGACCACG
Source organism: uncultured Solirubrobacteraceae bacterium (assembly GCA_963774155.1). GTDB lineage: Bacteria > Actinomycetota > Thermoleophilia > Solirubrobacterales > Solirubrobacteraceae > DASSUW01. The sequence continues at coordinate 766,536 of CAVZDW010000012.1, read as the reverse complement.
GACGACGGGTTCGCGACCAGCGTCCCGGCGCCCGGCGCCGACCATGTCGCCGTGTCGGCCGAGTGGGTCGTCTGGCGGGCCCGCGAGGGCACCGGCGACGTCCTCTACGCGTTCCCGCTGGCCGGCGGCGCGCCGATCGAGATCATCCGCGCGACCGAGCTGGGCCGCCCGGCGCTCCTCGGCGGCCTGGCGGCGTTCCACGTCAACACGCCGTCGCAGAGCCGCATCGTGCTCGCCGACCTCGCCTCCAACCAGACCGCCACGGTCCGGTCGGAGAAGCGCGCGCTGCTGCTCAACCCGGCGCTCGAGGGCCGGCGCCTGCTCTACGTGCGCACCACGTTCAAGCGGCAGGAGCTGCGGCTCGGCCCGCAGACGCGGCGCTCGCCGTTCGGCGACCGCGCGATCTTCACGATGGTGCCCACCGGGCGGCGCGACGCCGGCCACGAGCCGGGCATCGAGCACCACAAGCACGGCCAGCCGCACAGGCTCTGGAAGCGGCCCCGCGCCGGCGTCTCGGCGACGCTGTGGACGACCGCCCTGGCCAAGGAGTTCGCCTACGTGACCCGGCTGCGCCAGGTCGCCGGCCAGCCGCTGGTCGCCGAGATCCTGCGCGTCGAGCGCTAGCTCACCGGGTACGTCATCTCCCGACAGACTTCGGGAGGGACTGATGATGCGCAGGGAATTCAAGGTGCTCGCGGCCGCGCTGGCCACGGTCGCGCTGGCGGCGCCGGTGGCTCAGGCGGGGCACCGGGACGACTTCGTGAAGGAGCCCACGGCCGTCGGAAGCGGCGGAGCGGCGGGCACCGTCGACGCGCTGGCCACCAAGGCGGCGATCGACACGCTGCGGCGTGGCGGCAACGCCGTCGACGCCACGGTCGCCGCGGCCGGCGTCCTCGGCGTCACCGAGCCGTTCTCGGCCGGCATCGGCGGCGGCGGCTTCATGGTCATCCGCACGCCGCGCGGCCAGGTGACGACGATCGACGGCCGCGAGAAGGCGCCGTACGCGATGCGGCCGGGCTCGTTCCTGAGGCCGGACGGCAGCGCGCCGACGTTCGACGAGGCGCGCTGGAGCGGTCTGTCCGCGGGCGTTCCCGGCACGGTCGCGCAGTGGGACGAGGCGCTCGACCGGTACGGCTCGATGTCGCTGGGCAAGGTGCTCCAGCCGGGCATCGACGCCGCCCGCCGCGGCTTCACCGTCGACCAGACGTTCGTGGACCAGACGACGCCGGTCGTCGACTACTTCAACGACGTGCCGTCGACGGCCGCCATCTACCTCGACGCGGACGGGACGCCGCGCGACGTCGGCTCCATCCTGCGCAACCCGGACCTGGCCAGGACGTACGAGCTGATCGCCCGCAACGGCCCGCGCGCGTTCTACACCGGGCCGGTGGCCCGCGCGATGGCGGATGCCGCCCAGGCGCCGCCGCTCGCCGCCGACGCCAACCACGTCTGGCGGCCGGGCCTGATGACCGAGAGCGACCTGCGGCGCTACGAGGCCGTCTGGCGTGAGCCCACGCGCATCGGCTACAAGGGCCTCGACGTGTGGGGCATGGGCCCGCCGTCGAGCGGCGGGTCAACCGTCGGCGAGGCGCTGAACATCCTCGAGGGCTACCGCCCGCTCGGCTCCGACCGGACGCAGGCGCTGCACCGCTACCTCGAGGCGTCGCGCTACGCGTTCGCCGACCGCAACGCCTACCTGGGCGACCCCGACTACGTCGACGTCCCGCTGCGCTGCCTGCTCTCCGACCGCTTCGCGGCCGAGCGGCGGGCACTGATCGGCGAGCAGGCCGTCAACGCGTCCGTGCTCGCCGGCGACTGCTCGAAGACGTCGGTCGAGGTCGACCAGGAGGGCCCGTCGACCACGCACCTGACCGTCGCCGACAAGCGCGGCTACGTCGTCTCGTACACGTTCACCATCGAGTCGACGGGCGGCAACGGCATCGTCGTGCCGGGCTACGGCTTCCTGCTCAACAACGAGCTGACCGACTTCAACTACACGGAGACGGGCGCCGCCAACTCGGCGGCGGGCGGCAAGCGGCCGCGCAGCTCGATGGCGCCGACGATCATCACCCGGCGCGGCGAGCCGGTCCTGGCGGTCGGCTCCCCGGGCGGCTCGATGATCATCACCACCGTGCTGCAGGTGCTGATCGAGCGCCTGGAGCTCGGCCAGTCGCTGCCGGAGGCGATCGCCGCGCCGCGCGCGTCACAGCGCAACGGGGCGACCTCGATCGCCGAGCCGGCGTTCATGACCACGGAGGCTCCGGCGCTGACCGCCGAGCACGGGCACGCGTTCGGGCCGACGCAGGCCGAGATCGGCGCGGTGACCGGCATCGAGTTCCTCGGCCGCGGGAAGCTGCTCGCGGCGGCGGAGCCGGTCCGGCGCGGCGGCGGCAGCGCGGCGGTCGTCTCTAAGAAGCGCTGAAGTCCTCGAGCACCGGCAGGAGGGCGCGGGCGTCGTCGACCACGGCGTCCGCGTCCGCCAGCGCGTCGATCGCGAACGGGCCGGTGGCCACGGCGACGACGCGGACGCCGTCGGCCCGCGCGCACGCGATGTCGCGCGGCGTGTCGCCGATGACCACGGTCCGCTCGCGCGGCCAGTCGCCGGCGCGGGCGCGGGCGATCGGCGGCAGCTCCTCGCGGTCGAGGTGGTCGGAGCCGAAGCCGCCCTGGCCGGGCTCGAAGTAGTCGCCGATCCCCGCGTTGCCGAGCTTGCGGCGGGCGATCGGCTGCAGGTTCCCGGTCACCAGCGAGAGCCGGAACTCGTCCGGGCGCCCCGCCAGCGCGCCGAGCAGCTCGGGGACGCCGGGCGCCACGGCCGACGAGAGGTCGGGCGGGCACAGCGCCTCGTAGGCGTCCACGGCCGTGTCCATCACCTCCGGCCAGCGCGCGTCCGCCTCGTCGCCGTCCACCCCGGCCAGCACCAGCAGGTCGCGCACGATCGCCGCGTCGGTGCGGCCCGCGAACTCCACGCGCAGCCCGTCCAGCGGCGGGATCCCGTGCACGCTCGCCGCCGCCTCACGCAGCGCGCGGCCGTGCTCGACCGACGCACGCTGGAGCAGCGTGCCGTCGATGTCGAACAGGAGCAGCAGGCCGCTCAGCGGCGCAGGTCCAGGCCGGCCTCGAGGCGCTGCGCGAAGGCGGCGATCAGCTTGGCGGCGTTCTCGACGTCGTCGAGCTGGACCATCTCCACCGGCGAGTGCATGTAGCGCAGCGGGATCGAGACGACGGTCGAGGGGATGCCGCCGCGGGACACGTGGAACGCGTCGGCGTCGGTTCCCGTGTAGCGCGCCGAGGCGGCCACCGTGAACGGGATGCCCTCCGCCTCGCCCGCGGCGTGGATGAGCTCGAAGACCGTCGGGTCGAGCGTCGAGCCGCGCTGGATGACCGGCCCGGTCCCGAAGTGGTGCTTGCCGAGCTCCTTCTCGTCGGTGCCGGGCGCGTCGGTCGCGAACGTGACGTCGACCACCACGGCGATGTCGGGGCGCAGCGTGTAGGCGGTCGTGTGCGCGCCGCCGAAGGTGATCTCCTCCTGGGCGACCGCGACGGCCGCGACGTCGCCGGGCGCTCCGCCCGCTTCGGCCACCAGCCGCGCCGCCTCGAGCGCCACGAAGCAGCCGAGCCGGTTGTCCATCGAGCGTGAGATCACGCGGTCGTTGGGCAGCTCCACCGGCTCGCCGGCGATGACCGCCACGTCGCCGATCCGCACGCGGGCGCGAGCGTCGTCGCCGCCCTTGGCGCCGATGTCGATGTGCAGCTGCTTGAGCTCCGGCGCCTTCTTGCGCTCGTCGTCCTTGAGCAGGTGGATCGGCTTCTTGCCCACCACGCCCGGGACGAGCCCGTCGCGGGTGGAGATCTCGACCCGCTGGCCGACGAGGATCACCGGATCCCAGCCTCCGACGCCGGTGAACCACAGGAAGCCGTCGTCGTCGATGTGGTGGACGATGAGCCCGATCTCGTCGATGTGGCCGATCACCGCCACGAACGGCCCGTCGCCCGTGCCTTTGACGCGGGCGACGGAGGAGCCGACGGTGTCGTAGGTGATCTCGGCGAAGGCTGACGCGGCGTCGCGGAAGACGGCGGCGGCCGCCTGCTCGTAGCCGGACGGCCCGGGCGCCGTGAGGAGTTTGCGAAGGGTCTCGGGGAGCGGCATGGAGCCCGGCAGATTAGCTGCCGGACTGCAAAAGGCCCCGGAGGACGAACTGCAGGATTCCGCCGTGCTTGAAGTACTGGACCTCCTTGGGGGTGTCGATCCGCACGCGAGCCTTGAACTCCTTGCCCGACGCCGTGACGGTGACCTCCTTCGCCTCGCCGCCCTCGACGCCGCTGATGGAGAACTCCTCCTCGCCCGTCAGCCCGAGCGACTCGGCGGAGTCGCCGTCGGCGAACTGGAGCGGGAGCACGCCCATGCCCACCAGGTTCGAGCGGTGGATGCGCTCGTAGGACTGCGCGATGACCGCGCGCACGCCGAGCAGCCGGGTGCCCTTGGCCGCCCAGTCGCGTGACGAGCCGGAGCCGTACTCCTTGCCGGCCAGGACCACGAGCGGCGTCCCCTGCTCGGCGTACTTCATGGCCGCGTCGTAGATCGGCATCACTTCGTCGTCGAACAGCGTGAGGCCGCCCACGAGGTCGTCGCGGCCCGCCAGCAGGTTCCGCAGGCGGATGTTCGCGAACGTGCCGCGCATCATCACCTCGTGGTTGCCACGGCGGGCGCCGTAGGAGTTGAAGTCCTTGTTCTCGACGCCGTGCTCGTTGAGGTACCGCGCGGCCGGCGAGTCCTTCTTGATCGCGCCCGCCGGCGAGATGTGGTCCGTGGTGACCGAGTCGCCGAGCAGGGCCAGCACGCGCGCGCCCTCGATGTCAGCGACCGGCTCCGGCTCGGTCGGGAGATCGTCGAAGAACGGCGGCCGGCGCACGTAGGTCGAGTCGTCGGTCCACTCGTAGCGCTCGCCCTCGGGCACCTCGAGCGAGTTCCAGCGCTCGTCGCCCGCGAACACCTCGCCGTAGGAGGACGTGAACATGTCGCTCTGCACGGCCTCCTCGACGGTGCGCGCGACCTCCTCGGCGCTGGGCCAGATGTCCTTGAGGTAGACGTCCGCGCCGTCCTTGTCCTGCCCGAGCGGCTCGTCGAGCAGGTCGATGTCCATCGTCCCCGCCAGCGCGTAGGCCACGCACAGCGGCGGCGAGGCGAGGTAGTTCATCTTCACGTCGGGGTTGATGCGGCCCTCGAAGTTGCGGTTGCCCGAGAGCACGGAGACGACCGCGAGGTCCTCGGCGTTGACCGCGTCGGAGATCTCCTCCGGCAGCGGTCCGGAGTTGCCGATGCACGTGGTGCACCCGTAGCCGACGAGGTGGAAGCCGAGCTGCTCGAGGTACTGGGTCAGGTCCGCCTTCTCGAAGTACTCGGTCACGACCTTGGAGCCCGGGGCCAGCGAGGTCTTGACCCACGGCTTGACCTCGAGGCCGCGCTCGACGGCGTTCTTGGCCAGCAGCCCGGCGCCGAGCATGACCGACGGGTTCGACGTGTTCGTGCACGAGGTGATGGCCGCGATGACCACGTGGCCGTGGTCGAGCTCGGTCTCAGTGCCGTTCTCGAGCGTGACCTGGGCCTTGACCGACACGCGGTCGGCCACCTGCAGGCCGCCGGTGCCGCCGCTCCCCGGCTCGGCGCCCGCGTCGTGCGCGCCGTCGCCGTTCGTGGCCGGGGGATCCGACGCGGGGAACGACTCGTCGCTCGCCTCGTCGTTGCCGGTGTGCTCGGACTCCTCGCCGTTGCCGACGAGGTCCTCCAGCGCGATCCGGAACGACGCCTTGGACTCGGTCAGCGACACGCGGTCCTGCGGGCGCTTCGGACCGGCCAGCGACGGCACGACCTCGCCGAGGTCGAGCTCGAGCGTCTCCGAGTAGGTCGGCGCCTCGGTGTCCTCGTCGTGCCACAGGCCCTGCTCGCGGGCGTAGGCCTCGACGATCTCGATCCGCTCCTTCGAGCGGCCGGAGAACTCCAGATACCGCAACGTCTCCCGGTCGATCGGGAACATCGCGCACGTCGAGCCGAACTCCGGGCTCATGTTGCCGATCGTGGCCCGGTCGGCCAGCGGCAGGTTGGGCACGCCCGGGCCGTAGAACTCGACGAACTTGCCGACCACGCCGTGCTCGCGCAGCATCTGGGTGACGGTGAGCACGAGGTCGGTCGCCGTGGCGCCCTCGGGCAGCTCGCCGCTGAGCTTGAAGCCGACCACGCGCGGGATGAGCATCGACATCGGCTGCCCGAGCATCGCCGCCTCGGCCTCGATGCCGCCGACGCCCCAGCCGAGGACGCCCAGGCCGTTGATCATCGTCGTGTGGGAGTCGGTCCCGACCAGCGTGTCGGGATAGAGCGTGCCCTCGTTGTCGAAGACCACGCGCGCCAGGTACTCGAGGTTGACCTGGTGCACGATGCCGGTGTCGGGCGGGACGACCTTGAAGCCCTCGAAGGCCCCCTGCCCCCAGCGCAGGAACGCGTAGCGCTCCTGGTTGCGCTCGAACTCCTTCTCGGCGTTGATGCGGAAGGCGTCGCGCGTGCCGAACACGTCGACCTGGACCGAGTGGTCGATGACCAGCTCGGCCGGCACGAGCGGGTTGATCTTGTTCGCGTCACCGCCGAGGTCGGCCATCGCGTCGCGCATCGCCGCGAGGTCCACCACGGCCGGCACGCCCGTGAAGTCCTGCATCACCACGCGGGCCGGCGTGAAGGCGATCTCGATGTCGGGCTCGGCCGCGTGGTCCCAGCTCGCCAGCCGCTCGATGTCCTCCTTGCGCACGCCCACGCCGTCCTCGTTGCGGAGCAGGTTCTCGAGCAGGACCTTCAGCGAGAACGGCAGGCGGGCGACGTCGTACTTCGACTGGAGGGCGTCCAGGCGGTAGATCTCGTAGGTTCGCCCGCCGATGTCGAGGTCGGCACGGGCGTCGAAGGAGTTCTCGGACATTGTCTCTCCGGGTTCAGAAGTCTCGCTTTGAGACTACCCCGGGAGAGGCAGCGAACCCTCCCCGTAGACGACGCGCGCCGGCTCGCCATCCGCGGCGTGCCACGCCACGGTGAGCGGAACCTCCTCGCCGGGGCTCAGCACGGCGATGCGGCCGGTGCGCTGCAGCTCGGTGTCCGGCACCTGCGAGGGGCCGCGGCCGGCCGCCCAGAGCGACTTGCCGAACGTCTGCAGGAACACGGGCGCGGATGTGACCTCCGCGCCGGAGCTCGTGACGAGCCGGACGTCGCCGATGTCGACGCGCAGCGGGTGGATGCCGTCGTTGCGCAGCTTCGCGGTGAGGACGCGGTCCTCGGGCAGCGTCGGGTGCGTGAAGACCTCGGCGTCGCCGGACCAGCTCAGCGGGCCGCTGCGGGCGTCGCCGCCGAGGCTCGAGAGGGCGACGAAGAGCGCCGTGGCGAGGACCGCCAGGACGGCGAGGGCGACGGCGCGGCGGCGATGGAATGTCGCCGCCGGGACGCGGGTGGCGATGGTGCTCATTGCGGCTCCTGAGGCCGGGTGAACCAGTCACAGCCCGGCGGGTCGGGGTTCTCCATGGGGTCCCACGTCGCGCACGTGGCCTGGCTGGCGGTCTTGACGGGGATGCCGGGGCTGAAGACGGTGGGGCCGGGGCAGGTGGGCAGCCCGGTCAGCACGTTCGACGACGGCGCGGCGCCGTTGGGGCCGACGTTGCCGCTCCAGCAGTTGCCGCGGCCCTCCTCGTCCCACCAGAAGTCGTTGCCGTTGGGGTCGCGCACGCCGTCCGGCCGCACGCCCATCTTGTTGTCGGCGAACTGGTTGTCGAACGAGGTGTCGACGCCCTTGTCCGGCTCGCCGCGGAAGGCGGCGGGGACGAAGAGCAGCTTCACGCCGTCGCGCCAGTTGTCGTAGAGGTAGTTGTTGCGGACGATGTCGCCGTTGCCGCCGAAGATCCCGATGCCGGTCCCGACGGGCACCTGGAACGTCGGGCACACGATCTTCGGGTCACGCTCCGGGATCGGCGTGTTCTTGCAGTAGGCGTCGCGCTCGTCGCTGAAGTAGTCCTCGTTGTTGCTGTAGATGAGGTTGTCCTCCCACTTGGCGCAGTCCTGAGGCATGCCCGGATGGCCGGAGGCGAACGAGTCGGTCGTCATGCCGGTCGAGTTGTGGTGGAAGCGGTTGTGGTGCGCCCACACGCCGTTGCCGGCCGTGCCCGAGTAGCCGATCGTGTTGTGGTGCGAGTTCGAGTTGCGGATCTCGATCCCGTAGCGCTGGCAGTGGCCCTCGGGGCCTGAGCCCGGGTAGATGCCCGAGTCCCCGGAGCCGATCGCCTCGAGCCGGTTGTAGAGCCCGTGGTCGGACGTGAAGGAGAGGAACCCGTACTCGCGCGAGTAGCGCGACTTGATGTCCTCCATCCGGAAGCCGTTGGTCTCCAGGATGTAGACGTTGTTGAAGTCGGAGTACTCGACGGTGAAGCGCTTGAGGTAGATGCCGTCGGCGCGGTCGGCGCGGATGACGTTGAGCTTCGTGCGCTGGCCGGAGATCAGGACGTCCCGGCGCGTGCGGCCCATGCCCTCGATCTGCAGGTTGCACTTGCTGTCGCACACGCGGTCCTCGTCGGGCCCGTCGCCGATGATCGCGATCAGGTTCTGCGCGTTCGGGCACTTGCGCTGGTACTCGTAGTTGGCCACCGGCGCACCGCCGCCCTCACCCGCGACGCCGGACTCGAGCAGCGAGCTGCCGATCGTGTCGTAGTCGCCGGCGCAGGCCGGATCGGGCTCGGGCGCGCGCCGGCTCGGCGCCTCCCGGTAGACGCCCGGCATGATGCGGATGATCGCGCCGTTGCGGGCCTTGTTCACGGCGGCCTGGATGTGGTTGAACCGGCACTTCTCGAGCTGGTTCAGCCGCTTGCGCTTGGTGTTCGGCTGCTTGGCGAAGGCCTTGCGGATCCGCTTGGCCGAGTCCTTCTTGCAGACGATCAGCACCTGCTCGGCGCTGGTCCGGTACGTGGGGACGGCGCCGACGCTGCCGTCGGGGAAGAACGCCGGGCGCTCGGGATGGGCGACAGCAGCCGGGGCGATGAGCGCGAGCACCGCGACGGCGATCAGAAGCGACTTCATGCGACCTGCAACGAAGTCGCGGAGGGAAACTGGCGCTCAGAGGCGCGTGACGGCGTCGAGCGCGGCGTCCACGTCCTTCTCGTCGACCCACAGCCCGGTGCCGAACCGCACGTACGGCTCGGCGTACGGCGTCACGGACGCCGCGATCTTCCGCTCGTGCAGGCGCGCGACGGCCGTGGCCGGATCCATGCCGGAGACCTCGCAGCACACGATCCCGGCCGAGACCTCCTCGGCCAGCGGCGTGACGAGGCGGACGTTCGGGAGCTCGGTGAGGCCCTGCTTGAGCCGCGTGGCCAGGCTCTGGATGCGCTTGGTGACCCGCGTGCGGCCCAGCGCGGCGTGGAAGTCGAACGCCTCGGCCAGCGCCCAGCGGTGCTCGAACGTGTGGTAGCCGCCCGGGCTCCAGGTCGCCGCGTCGGCGCCGCCGGTGGGATGGAAGCTCGGGATGATCGGCTTCAGCCGGTCCCAGGCCGTGCTGCTCCACACGAGACCGGTTCCGCGCGGGCCGCCGAGCCACTTGTGCGTGCCGGCGACGAGCACGTCGAGTGCCTCGCCGGCGATCGGCAGGTCGTCGGCGGCGAGGCCGTGCACGCCGTCGAGCACCACGAGCATGCCGCTGCGGCGCACCGCGGCGGTGATGTCCTGCACCGGGATCTTCACGCCGGTGCCCGAGTGCACCCAGGTCAGCGCCAGCAGGCCCGTGTCGTCGCGCACGCCGGCCTTCGCGGCCTCGACCATGCTCGGCCCGGTCGCCTGCGCCGGATCGTCGTAGAGCGCGATCTGGCGGACCTTCCCGAAGCGCAGGGCCAGCGCCTCGTGGGTCGAGTAGAAGTCGTGCGCGGTGGCCACCGGCTCGCCCTCGATCTGGATGCCCCCGTAGACGAGCCCGAGCCCCATCGTGGTCGAGTCCGTGAACGCGACGTCGCCGGGATCGACCTCGAGGTAGCGCGCCGCGGCCTGCACGACCCGCTCGTCGAGCTCGGCCTCGTGGGCGTGCAGGTAGCCGGCCGGATCGGCGTCGAGGCCGCGGCGGTGGCGCTCGACGGCGTCGCGCACCGGCTTCGGGTGCGTCGCGAAGACGAACGCGTCGAAGTGCCGCACGTCGCCCGAGAGCGCGAACTGCGCCTTGACCGATGCCCAGTCCTCGGGGTCGAAGGCCGCGGGCTTCTTCGAGGAGGAGCCGCAGCCGGCGACCACGCCGGCCGCCGCCGCGCCGGCCAGCAGCTGCTTGCGCGTCAGCCCGGCCATCTGCCGACTTTACGCCTGCGGTGCGGGACCGGTTCCTAGTGCACTTCGGACGGCGCGCGCCGCGAGCCGGTCATCTCGAACACCCAGAAGTCCTCGCCCATGACCGGCACGGACACGTTGTAGACGGGCACCTCGCCCACGCGGCCCTCGAAGGTCCCGGCGTGGGCATGCCCGTGCAGCACCAGATCCGGGTTGTGCTCGAGGATCGGCGCGGCCAGGCGGTCGGTGCCGAGGAAGGTCCAGATGTCGCGCCGCTCGCCCTCCAGCGTGTCGGCGCACGGCGCGTAGTGCATGAGCACGATCCGGAAGGGGCACAGCGCGACGGCGCGCAGGCCCTCGTCGAGCGCCTCGACCTCCGCGGTCGTCTCCGCGTAGAGCTGGCGCAGCAGCGGCTCGCCGAAGTCCGGGATGTGCGATCCGGCGAAGCCGCCCACGAACCCCTTGGTGCCGACGATCCCCAGCTCGGCGTCGCACACGTCGAGGATGTGGTGCGAGCGGTCGAGCACGACCACGCCACGCTCCTGGAGCGCGGCGATCACCTCGGGGCCGCGCGCCGAGTGATGGTCGTGGTTCCCGAGCACGGTGAGCACCGGGATGTCGAGCTCGCGCGCCGCGTCGCCGAGGATCGCGGCCTGCTCCGGCTCACCGTGGGTCGTGAGGTCGCCCGCGAGCAGGACGAGGTCGACGCGGCCCTCCAGCGCGGCGAACGTCTTGCGGGCTCGCTCGCGGTCGCTGTCGCGCCCGTAGTGCATGTCCCCGGCGGCCGCGATGCGGATCCGGCACTCGTCCGGGTCGCCGCCCGGGCGATGCGTGGTGTTTATCGTCATCCCTCGTGGCGGGTACCCACCTGGCCATGGCCTCAGACGAGCAGCCGTTCGCCGATATCGAGCACGCGCTCAAGCGCTCGAGCGCGGCGTTGCGCGACGCCGGCATCCCGTTCCTGCTGGGCGGCAGCCTCGCCAGCTGGGCGCGCGGGGGCCCCGAGACGCGCCACGACCTCGACCTCATGCTCAAGCCCGAGGACGTCGAGGCCGCCCTCGCGGCGCTCGAGGCGGCGGGGATGCGCCCCGAGCGACCGCCCGAGGACTGGCTGGTGAAGGCGTGGGACGGCGACACCCTCGTGGACCTCATCTATTGTCCTAAGGGCCTGCCGATGGACGATGAGGTGATCGCCCGCGGCGAAGAGCTGGCAGTCCTTGGCATGGAGATCCGCGTGATGGCTCTCGAGGACGTGATGGCGACCAAGCTGATGGCGCTCACCGAGCACTCGCTTCGGTACGAGGGGCTGCTGCAGATCGCCCGCGCCCTGCGCGAGCAGATCGACTGGGAGCACGTCCGCGCGCGCACCGCGCCGTCGCCCTTCGCACGGGCGTTCTTCGTGCTCCTCGAGGGCCTCGAGATCCTCCCGGACGTCCCGCATCGGCGGTCCGAGACGCGTGTCCGCGTCGTCCCACCACAGGGTTCTCCCGCGACACAGGAAGGGTAGGCGACCCGAATGGCAGCCAACACGATCACCCGCGACCGACTGCGCCGGCTCGCCGACGTCAAGCCGGCGCGCGGGCGCGTCCTGTCCGTCTTCCTCAACCTGGACCCGACCGAGTTCGCCACGCCCGCCGCCCGCTCGACCGCGATCACCTCCGTGCTCACCGAGGCGGCCCATCGCGTGGAGGAGGCCGAGGGGCTGGACCACGCCGAGCGTGAGGCGCTGAAGGTCGACGTCGAGCGCGTGCGTGAGACGCTGATGGCCGGCGACATCGCCCAGAACGGCACGCGCGCCGTCGCCGTGTATGCCTGCTCGCCCGCCGACCTGCTCGAGGTCGTGCGGCTGAGCCGCCCGGTGGCCTCCACCGTGAAGCTCGACCGCTCGCCCTACCTGGAGCCGCTGGTCGGCGACGCGGACGAGGACCGCTGGTGCATCCTGCTCGCCAACCGGCGCAACGCGCGGTTCTTCGTCGGTGACAGCAGCGGTCTCGAGGAGACCGACCGGGTGGAGGACGACGTCCACAGCCAGCACGACCAGGGCGGCTGGTCGCAGTCGCGCTACCAGCGCGGGGTCGAGAAGGAGAAGGACGACCATCTCGTGCACGTCGCCGAGGTCGCCTTCGCCGCGTACCAGAGCCGGGGCTTCGACCGGCTGCTCATCGGTGCCCCCGACGAGCTCGTCAACGAGCTCGAGGCCAAGCTGCACGCGTACCTGCGCGAGCGGATCGCCGCACGCGTCCACCTCGACGTGGAGAACTCCACGATCGACGACGTGCGCACCGCCGCGAACGCGGCGATCGAGGACTGGCGCCGCCGCCGCGAGCGGGAGGCGCTCGACCGGCTCACCGAGGGCGTCGGCCGTGGCGGCCGTGGCGCGGCGGGCCTGGCCGCGGTGCTGGAGGCGCTCAACGAGCACCGCGTCGAGGTGCTGCTCGTGGCCGACGGCGTCGCGTCCCCGGGCGGCCGCGACCGCGACACCGGGATGCTCCACGCGGGCGACGAGGGCCCGGACGGCAAGGCGCTCGAGCACTGCGAGAACATCGTCGAGCTGGCGATCGAGAAGGCCATCGAGCAGTCCGCGAAGGTCATCAAGGTTCGCTCCTACGACGACCTCGGCCCGCTCGGCGGGATCGGCGCAGTGCTCCGCTACTGATGCGCGTCGCCCTCCTGGGCACGGGGATCATGGGCGCCGGGATGGCGCGCAACCTGGTGGCCGCGGGGCACGAGCTGCGAGCGTGGAACCGCACCCCGGAACGCGCCGAGGGTCTCGGCGCCCGGGTCGCCGGCTCGCCGGCCGAGGCCTGCGCGGGCGCCGAGGTGGTGATCACCATGCTCTCGGACGGGCCCGCGGTGCTCGCCGCGACCGAGGGCCTCGAGCTCGGCGACGCGGTCTGGGCCCAGATGAGCACGGTCGGCGTCGAGGCGACCGAGGCGCTGGCCGCGCGGGCGCCCGGCGCGTTCGTCGACGCCCCGGTGCTGGGCTCCAAGCCGCAGGCCGAGGCCGGGGCGCTCACGGTGCTCGCCTCCGGGCCGCACGAGCGCTGCGCGCCGGTCTTCGACGCGGTCGGCCGCACCGTGGACCTGGGCGCCGAGCCGGGCGCCGGGACGCGCATGAAGCTCGTGCTCAACCACTGGGTCGTGTCGCTCGTCGAGGGCCTGGCCGAGACCGTGCTGCTCGCCGAGGCCCTCGGGCTCGACCCGCAGGCGTTCCTGGACATCGTCGACGGCGGGCCGATGGGGCCGCCGTACGCCAAGCTCAAGGGCACCAACATGATCGAGCGCCGCTACGAGCCGAACTTCTCGCTCAAGCTGGCCCACAAGGACGCCGGCCTGATCGTCGCGGCGGCCGAGGCGGCGGGCTTCGACGCGCCGCTCGCGCGGCTGGTGGCCGACCGGATGGCCGTCGCGATCGGGAAGGGCCACGGGGACGAGGACCTCTCGGCGACGGTCGAGGCGGGGCGATGAGCGCGGCGCTCGTCATCGTCGACTTCCAGAACGACTTCTGCCCCGGCGGCGCGCTGGCCGTGCCCGACGGCGACGCGATCGCCGGCCGCCTGAACGAGCTGGCCGCCTCGGATCGGTTCGACCTCGTCGTGGCCACGCGCGACTGGCATCCGCCCGACCACGGCTCCTTCGCCGAGCAGGGCGGGCCGTGGCCGGTCCACTGCGTCGCCGGCACGCCGGGCGCCGAGCTGCACCACGCGCTGGACCCGACGCCGATCGACCTCGTGATCGACAAGGGGCAGGACCGGGACACCGAGGGCTACTCGGGCTTCGAGCACACCGGCCTGGCCGAGATCCTGCGCGGGCGCGGCGTCGACGACCTCACCGTGGTCGGCCTCGCCACGGACTACTGCGTGAAGAACACGGCGCTGGACGCGCTGCGCGAGGGCTTCGCCGTCACCGTCGACAGCACCGCCACGCGCGGGGTCGAGGTGCAGCCCGGTGACGCCGAGCGGGCCCTGGACGCGGTCCGCGCCGCGGGTGCGAGCGTCACGTGATGCCCGCCGCCCAGGAGCGGCTGCTGAAGATCCTGCGCCGCCACGTGGCGGACGAGCGCGTCCTGGCCGCGATGGCCACGGTCCCGCGCGACCGCTTCGTGCCCAGGCCGCTGCTCGCCGACGCGTGGGAGAACATCCCGCTGCCGATCGGCGCCGGGCAGACGATCTCGCAGCCGCTGGTGGTGGCGCGGATGTGCGAGCTGCTCGAGCTGTCGGGCGACGAGACGGTGCTCGACGTCGGCACCGGGTCCGGCTATCACGCGGCCGTGCTCGCCTGCCTGGCGCGCCACGTGCACTCGATCGAGGTCCACGCGTCGCTCTCGCGCGAGGCGGCGGAGAAGCTGGCCGGCGTGGGCAACGTGACGCTGCACGTGGGTGACGGCTCGCTGGGCCTGCCCGAGCATGCGCCGTTCGACGCGATCAACGTCGCCGCGGCGGCCGGCGGGGCGATCCCGACCGCCCTCGCCGAGCAGCTGGCTCCCGGCGGCCGGCTGGTGGCTCCGGTCGAAGCCGGCGAGCAACGGCTGGTGGTGGCCCGCCGCACCGACGCGGGGGTCACGCTGCAGGAGCTCGAGCGCGTGCGCTTCGTCCCGCTCGTCAGGTCACGGGACTGAGGCGCGGGTTCGGCCGCAGCACGCGGCCGACCTTGCCCGCGGGGACGCCGTCGCGCATCACGACATCGGCCGTGAAGTCGTTCGAGCCGCGGATGAGCGACGAGCCGACGCCGTAGGCGTCGACCGGCACGCCCTCGGCCTCGAACTCGCGGATGCGATCGGCGGTGAAGCCGCCGGAGACGACGATCCGCACGTCACGGCGGCCGTTGGCGTCGAGCGCCTCGCGGACGAGCCGCACGAGCTCGGGGTTGACCCCGGTCGGGGCGTCGTTGCCGTGGAGCTCCTGCAGCGCCACGTCCGCGAGCTTGTCGGACGTGTCGAGCCGGACGCCCCAGAGGTCGTCGCCCAGCGCGTCGGCCACCTCGAGCGCCGTCTTCACCGAGTGGTTGTCGAAGTCGACGAGCACCGTGACGTTCATGTCGGCCGCGAAGCGATCGGCGAACTTGCGCGACGCGAGCGCCGTGTCCCCGCCGTAGGCGGCGATCAGCCCGTGCGGCACCGTCCCGACGCCGCGCCCGCCCCACCAGGACGCCTGCGCGTCGGTCGAGACGCCGATCGCGCCGGCCACGTGCGCGGCCCAGCCGTCGCCCGTCTGCACGAGCCAGTGGTCGTGGCGGGCGGGGAAGTAGAGGATCGGCTTGCCGTTGGCGGCCTCCACCACCTCGTGCACGTTGCGCATGATCAGCGTGCGGCGGGCGAGGGTGCCGAGATAGACGGTCTCCAGGTGGGCGAAGCGGGAGTAGTCGCCCTCGATCGTCATCACCGTCTCCCACGGCGCGATCTCGTCGCCCTCGTAGAGCGCGTTGACCTCGAGCTCCTTGAAGCCGCTCACCCAGCGGCCGTCGGGCCCGCGGTGGCCGGCGCACTGCTTGAGGATGGCGATCGCCTCGTCGATCCCGCCGAGCACCGACTCCTTGCGCTGGAAGACCTGCATCACCACGTGGGCGTGGTGATCGTCGGCCTCGAGCAGCGCCTTGGTGTGGTTGAAGTACACGTCGGAGTAGTAGCCGTCGCGGATCTTCTCCACCGGAAGCCGGAACACGCCCGGCGACAGTCGCTGCCGTTCGGTCAGGGACATGGGACCGCAGTATGGCTAGCCTCTCGCGGCCGTGAACCTCATCGAGGCCATCGTTCTGGGGATCGTGCAGGGATTGACCGAGTTCCTGCCCATCTCGTCGAGCGCCCACCAGCGCATCGTCCCCGCGTTCCTCGGCTGGGAGGACCCGGGGGCGGCCTTCACGGCGGTCACGCAGCTCGGCACCGAGGCGGCGGTGCTCATCTACTTCCGCCACGAGCTGTGGGCGATCGCGACGACCTGGTTGCGCTCGCTGCGCGACCCGTCCCTGCGCTCGGACCCCAACGCGCGGCTCGGCTGGTACCTGATCGTGGCCACCATCCCGATCGGCGTCCTCGGCCTCGCCTTCGAGACGCAGATCGAGGACGGCGCGCGCAACCTGTGGCTGATCGGCACGGTGCTGATCGTCTTCGCCCTCGTCCTCGGCTACGCCGACCGCCACGGCCGCCACGAGCGCGAGATCGAGCAGCTCTCCACGCGTGACGGCATCCTCATCGGCCTCGCCCAGTCGCTCGCGCTCATCCCCGGCGTGTCGCGCTCCGGCGCGACCATGAGCGCGGGCCTCCTCCTCGGCCTCCAGCGCCCGGCGGCGGCCAAGTTCGGCTTCCTGCTGGCCGTCCCCGCGGTGGTGGCCAGCGGCCTGTTCCAGCTCGAGGGGATCATCTCCGGCGAGGAGGGCGGCGACGAGCCGTTCGCCTACGTGGCCATCGCCACGGTCATCTCCTTCATCGTCGGCTACGCGGCCATCGCGTGGTTCCTGCGCTACCTCGCGCACCACTCCGTCCGCATCTTCGTGATCTACCGCGTGCTGCTCGGCACCCTGGTCCTGGCCTTGGTGGCCGCGGGCGCCATCAGCTAACTTGGCTCGCCCATGGCCGAGGTGTTCGACAGCATCGACGACCGGCTGCAAGCCTTCATCGAGGCGCAGCGGATGTTCTTCGTCGCCACCGCGCCGAGCGGCGACGGCGGCCACATCAACCTCTCGCCCAAGGGCGGCGAGGGCCTCTTCCGCGTGACCGGCCCGCACGGCTTCGCCTACGTGGACCTGATGGGCAGCGGCATCGAGACGATCGCCCACCTGAAGGAGAACGGCCGCATCGTGGTCATGTTCTGCGCGTTCGAGGGAGCGCCGAAGATCGTGCGCCTGCACGGCGTCGGGCGCCCGGTCGAGCAGCACGACGAGCGCTTCGAGGAGCTGCTGGCGACCTTCGACGTCTCCCCGGAGCAGCTCGCGGCCGTGCGCTCGGTCGTGTCGGTCGAGGTCGAGCGGGTCGGCGACTCCTGCGGCTTCGTGGTGCCGCGGATGGACTACGTCGGCGAGCGCGACCAGCTGTACCGGTACGCCGACAACCGGCTGCGCAAGATCGGCCCCGAGGCGGTCAGGGAGTACGTGACCGCCAACAACGCCGAGAGCATCGACGGGCTGGCCGGGCTGGAGCCGCTGGTGGACGTGGCCGCCGGCAACGGGTCCGTCTCCGCCGGCCGCCGCAAGCTGTAGGCGAACTGCGGCTGGGTAGGGAGGCTGGAGGATCGGCCTCGCGTGGTCAGTCCGGAAAGTGGCGTTCTGACTAACCTCGCTATACGAGGAAAACGTCAGCACGGGCGGCCGATCCCGCCTCCCTCAATGCCGGGGTTCGTCCCGCGGCCCGCTAGACCATCCCGGCACAGACCCAGTTCCCCGCCCCGGCCCCGCCGGCCCACAGCACGGCGGCGAGGCGGTCCTGCTCGGCCTTGGACGCCTGGTAGGCGTGCGGCGTCGAGCCGCCGAGCCCCCGCCAGGTCGCGGGCATCATCTGGTAGTAGCCGGACGCGCCCGCGGAGTTGGGCGGCAGGTTCTGGCCTCCCGACTCGCACTGCACGATCGGCCACGGGATCGCCCACGGGCCGCCCGGGCCCTGCGAGGCGACCCGCGCCGCCCGTTCGCGCTCGGCGATCAGGCGGTCGAGCGTGCGCTGGGCGTCGGCGCGGCCGGCGCGCGTGCCCGCCAGCGCCTGCTGCCGCGCCGCGCGGGCGCTGACCAGCGTCGCCTGGCGGGCGGCCAGCCCGTCGCGCATGCTCGCCAGCGCCGCACGGCGGGCGGCGATCGCCTGGGCGGCCTCGCGGCGCGTCGCCGCCAGGCGCCCCAGCGTGCTCGCGAGGTGGCGGGTGCGCACCCGCGCGTCGCGCACGCGGGCGACGATCTCGGCGTTGCGTTCGCGGATCCGGTCGGCGAAGACCATCCGCTCGATCAGGTCGGCCCAGCTCGTCGCGTCGAGGACGATCGAGACGATGTCCGGCGGGTCGGCCTTGTACTCGGCCACCAGCTGGGCGGCGAGCAGGTCCCGCCCCTCCGCGTGCCGCTCCTGCAGCCGCAGGAGCCGGCGGCGGCCGGTGAAGAGCCGGTCGCGCGTCGAGGCCAGCTCGACCTCCGCGCTCGCGAGGTCCGCTTCCACCTCGGCGAGCCGGCCCTGGACGATCGCGACCTCGCGGCCGGCGCGCCCGGCCAGCTCCCCGAGCCGGCCGACCGCGCCGGCCAGCGCGTTCTCCCGCTCCCGGCTGCGCTCGATCCGCGAGCGCAGGTCCGTCTCGCTCTGAGCCGCCGCGGGCGAGGGCGCTGCCGCGCCGAGCGCGAGGGCGACGAGTGCGAGGACGATCGGGCGCAAGGGGCCGGACGGTAGCCGCGCCCCGTCCGGCCCTCGCACGCTGCAACGACCCTTGCGACGTCAGGCGTGGAGCCGGTAGAGCCGGAAGAAGTCGTTCTCGACCGGCAGCACGTCGATGGCCGAGAAGCCCGCCTCGGCCGCGAGCTCGCGCACGGTCGAGGAGCGGATGACGGTGCCCAGCGCGGCCGACCGCTCCTCGACCATCTGCGTGGGCAGGCAGTGGGTGACGCTCCAGCCGTACATCATCCGCTCGACCTCGTCCCCGGGCGCGGCGAAGCCGTCGGCCACGCGCTCGTCGACCACGAGCACGGCGCCGCCGGGCGCGGTGGCCGCGCCGGCGGCGCGCAGGGCCTCGACCGGCCGCGGCAGGTCGTGCAGCGTCTCGAGGATCAGGACGAGGTCGTACGGCCCGCCGCCGAGCGCGCCGGCGTCGCCCTCGACGAACCGCACGCGCGCGCCGAGACCCGCGGCGTCCGCGTGGGCGCGGGCGTCGGCCACGGAGCCCGGATCGGCGTCGATGCCCTCGACCGACGCGTTCGGGTACGCCTGGGCGACGGCGATCGTCGACCAGCCCTGGCCGCAGCCGACGTCGGCCACACGGGCGCCCGGCTCGTCGAGGCGGGCGGCGATGTCGGGCATCGCGTCGAGCCACTCGCCCGGCAGCTCGGTGGTGAAGGCCGGGCGGTTGATGTGGCCCTGGCCGTGGCGGAACTCGCCGCCGTAGGCCTCGTACGGCACGCCGCGGCCGGTGCGATAGGCGTCGGCCACGCGCGGGAGCACGCCCCCGATGCCGGCCACCATGTGCGCGAACGGGGCGACGTGCGCGGGATCGTCCGCATGGCAGAGCGCGCGGGCATGCTCGGGAGCGAGGGCGCAGCGGCGCGAGGGCGCGTCGACCACGTCGAGGAAGCCGGCCACGGCCTGCTGCTCCATCCACTCCATCGCGTAGCGAGGAGCGATGCCGGAGCGCTGCGCCAGCTCGGCGGGGTTGAGCGCGCCGTGGCGCTCGAGGGTGCGGTAGAGGCCGAGCTCGACGCCGAGGTAGACGGAGAAGAGCTCGAGGGTTCCGAGCGTCGCCTGGAAGAGGCGCTCGGTGAGCGCGTCGGTGCGATCGACGGTGAGGGTCACGGGGGCTCCTTGCAGGTCGGTCATTGCGGACCGAACCCTGCGGGAGCCGTCCTACGGCCCGCCTACGGCGCCGTTACCGGCGCCGTACCTTCAGCGGACCGTGATGCGTCGTCGTGCGGGTCCCGTCGGGCTGCCGGGTGATGACGGTGACCACCGAGATGCGCGTGGCGCGCTGCTTGAGCCGGACCTTGAGGGTCGCCTGCCCGCCGGCCTTGACCGAGAAGCTCCGCGTCAGCTTGCGCTTGCCGATCCGCAGCTTCACGGCACCCGCGCACCGCGGGGCGGCGACGGTGGCGCAGCGGACGCGCACGTGCAGCGTCGCGGCCCGCGTGGTGATGCCGACGACCCTCGCCGTGGCCGAGGCCACGATCGGCTGCGGCTGCGGCTGCGGCTGCGGCTGGACCGTCACGGGCGGCGCCTCGCCGGCGCCCGACACGGGCACGTCGAGCCGCGGCGCGGGCGCGCCGAGCGCGACCGAGAGCACGGCCTCCTTCGCGCCGGCGCTCGTCGGCGCCAGGCGTGCGGAGAGCGTGCAGGTCGCGCCCGGCGCGACCACCGCCCCCTCGGCGCAGGTGCCGGCGACGCGCTCGACCTCGGCGGCAGCCGGGCCGGAGGCGGTGATGGCCCCGAGCACCGCGCCGACCTCGCCGGCGTTGGTGAGCGTGACCGTCGCGGGCGCGGTGCGCTCCCCCATGAGCGCGGTGCCGAGCGAGAGAGGACCGGAAGAGGAGAGCCGCGCGGTGCGCGCCTCGACGGCGCCGGCGTCGCAGCCGGCGCCCTGCGGGCGGGCGACACCGCGCTGGTCGGCGGGCGCGCACGGGCCGGCAAGGTGGTCGAGCGCGGGATTGCCGAGCAGCGGCAGGACGGTGTCCGTGGGCCCGCCGTGGTCCGCGAGCGCGCTGACGGGCGCGCTGCCGACCAGGTCGGTGGCCGCCGGGGCGACGACGCAGGCGGTGGCGAAGACGTTGCCGCCCTCGCTGGCGACCGGGCCGTCGCACGCGTCGGCGATGAGGGAGTCGCCGACGGTGACCGCGCCGCCGGGCGATCCGCCGATGCCGGCGCCGACCGCGTCGGCCGTGTTGCCGGCGATCGTGCTGCGGCGGATGCTGCCGTCGGCGTCCAGCTGGAGGATTCCCCCGCCGCCGGTCGCGGCGTTGCCGGCGATCGTGCTGCCGAGGATCTCGAAGGTCGCGAGCTCGCCGACGAAGACGCCGCCGCCACCACCGCCGATGGCGCGGTTGCCGGCCACCGTGGAGTCGACGAGCTCGAGCTTGCCGCGCACGATGGCGGCGCCGCCGCCGAGCGGGACGGTCTCGTCGAGCATGGCCTCGTTGTCGACGAGCGCGACGCGCTCGAGCCGGACGAGGCTGTTCGCGCCGGTCTGCAGCAGGCCGGCGCCGAGCGTCTCGTCGCCGTCCACGCGCCCGGCGCGGATGGTCAGGTCGTCGATCCGCGCCTCGGTGCCGTCCCCCATGACGTGGAGCACGCGCACCTCGTTGCGACCGGAGAGCGCGAGCGCACGGGCTCCCGGCCCGTCGATGCGGACGTCCTTGTCGATCTGGAGCCCGCTGTCGAGCCTGATCGTGCCCTCGACGGCGAAGTCGATGGTCTCGCCCGAGGCGGCGTCCGCGAGCGCGGCGCGCAGGGAGCCCGCGCCGCTGTCGGCGAGGGAGGTGACCGTCTGGGCAGCGCCGGCCGTGGCGGGCAGCGTCAGCGCGAGAGCCGCAGCTACCAGCGCCGACCGGCGTGCCGTCCGTGGCAACAAGGACATGTGTCGATGGTGCCAACACTGTCGGGTTTCTTACCTGTTCGAAAGTTGAGTACTGGTCAACAGCTCAGGTGCTGGTACCGCCGGACGGCCAGGGGCAGGTACCTTCACGGCTGAGCAACAGCGGGCGCCAGGCGCCCCCGTAGCTTGCGTTGCGTTCAGTCACGAGGGAGGCCGCATGCAGCACAGCACCCGCCGTCGCTTTCTCGCAGGGGCCGGCGCCGCGTCCGTGGGAGCGATCGTCGCTTCGCCCGGGGTCGCGCTCGCCCATCCGGGCCGCGGCCGCGCGGTCCGCATCCTGCACTTCACCGACGCGCACGTGACGCCGGGAGTTCCGCGCTCGGAGCCGGAGACCAAGCGCGCCCTCAAGCTCGGGCTGCGCTACGACCCGGACCTCGTGCTCCAGTCCGGCGACGCGATCATGGACGCGCTCTACGCGTCCAAGCCCGACGTCGATGCCCAGTGGGCCGCCCACCAGCGCATCTACCGCGGGATCCGCACGCCGGTCGCGCACGCGATCGGCAACCACGACTGCTGGTCGGGCCCCGGGTCCGAGACGCATCCCGACGGCGGCAAGGTCCAGGCGCTGCGCGAGCTCGGATTGCGGAAGGCCTTCTACTCGGTCCGCCTCGGCGACTGGAAGCTCATCGTGCTCGACTCGATCGAGCTGCTCGGCGGCGGCGCGTACGTCGGCCGCCTCGGCGACGAGCAGACCGCGTGGCTGCGGCGCGAGCTGGAGACGACGCCGCGCTCGACACACATCGTGATCGCCTCGCACATCCCGATCCAGACCGCGCTCCCGTTCACCGACAGCTCGCTCCGCGAGCCCGACGGGTCGTTCCGCGTGCCGGGCGGCTGGGGCGTCCACTCGGACCTGCCGGAGCTCAACGACCTCTTCCTCCGCCACCTCAACGTGCAGCTCGCCCTGAGCGGCCACAACCACGTGCGCGACGACATCACCTACAACACCGTCCGCTTCGCCTGCGGCGGCGCCGTCTCCGGCAACTGGTGGGACGAGGCCGACCCCGGTTACCGCGACACCCCGGCCGGGTTCGCGATCGTCGACCTGTTCCGCGACGGCTCGGCCGAGCACCGCTTCCTCACGTATCGCGAGGTCGGGCAGTACGAGGTCTCCGCAGACGGACGGGCGTGAGCGAGGACGACCTAGCCTCACCAGTCAAGGGGGTTCACGCGCCGTCGCTGGTCAGAGATGATCACGGCGATGGACCAGGCCGCCCCCAAGGTCTTCCTCAGCTACCGGTCCCTGGACGCGGAGGCCGTGGAGGCGTTCGCCCGCCGCCTGGTCGACAGCGGGGTGGACGCCTGGTTCGACCGCTGGGAGATCGCGGCCGGGGACAACATCGTCACGAGGATGACCAGCGGCGTGGACGGGTGTCACGCCGCGCTCGTGTTCGTGTCTTCGACGTGGTTCGACGGGAAGTGGGCGTGGGAGGAGCTGACGCAGCTGATCCTGCGGAAGGTCGAGGACGGCATCCGCGTCATACCGGTGACGCTGGAGGAGGGGCTGGACCGTCGGCTCCCAGCCGCCCTGCGCACGCTCGCCCGGCGGTCGGTGGACGACTTCGACGCCATTCGCGACGCCCTGCTGGGGATCGATCACAAGCCGGGGCTGCGCTCGCCGCTGCGACTCGACGCGCGCCGCGTCACGATCACGCTCGGCGATGACAGCGATGGGCTGGCCACCGTCGCGCTCACCGTCGAGGACGAGGCGCGGGCGGCGGTCGACGGCGTGCCCGTTCCGGCGGGGCTCACGCTCGCCGGGGCACCGCACGGCCTCTCGCTCGGCGAGCTGGGGCGGCGGGTCGGCCGGGTCGTGTTCGCGGGCGAGGTCGGCGCCGTCGTCGAGTCGCTCGTCGACTCGCTCGACGCGAACACGCTCGTCGACGTCTGCGTCGAGGCCGCGCCGGGCCCGCTGATCGCGCTGCCGATGGAGGCCGCGCTGCTCGTGAGCGGCAGGGCGCCGGCCCTGCATCCCGGCGTGCGGCTCTGGCGCAGGATGACCGGCGCGAGGCGCGGACTGCCGGCACCGGCTCCGGGCCCGCTGAAGGTGCTCGTGGCCGTCGGCGCACCCGACGAGGGCTACACGCCGAACGTGCCGCTCGACGTCGAGGCCGAGATGGGATCGATCCTCGAGGCCGTGAGTCCGGCCGTGCGCGACGGGCGCGCGCAGGTGCGCATCCTCGAGGTGGCCGATCCCGACGCGATCCGCGACGCGCTCGCCGAGGACGACTACCACGTCCTGCACCTCTCCGGCCACGGCGGCCCGCGGGAGATCGAGCTCGAGGACGAGGACGGACAGGCGGTCCCCGTGTCGGCCGACGAGCTCGTCGCCGCGTTCCAGGCCGGCGGCAAGGCGCTCCCCCTGGTGTTCGTGTCGTCGTGCAACAGCGGCGGCGACAGCGCGAGCCTGGCGGTGGAGCTCCATCACCAGGGCGTGCCGCGCGTGCTGGCGATGCAGGCGCCGGTGACCGACGTCTACGCGACCGCGCTGGCGCGCGTGTTCTACCGCGAGCTCTCGCGAGCCTCGTCCCCGCGGGCGGGCGTCGCGCTGGCCGTCGCGCGCCAGGAGGTCGAGGCGATGCGGAAGCAGGCGGCGGCCGAGCTGCGACCGGAATGGGCGACCGCGTCTCTGCTCCTGGCCGGCGACGACGACCCGCTGATCGACAGCGACCTCGAGCAGACGCCCTTGCGGAGGCCGCCGGTGCACGCGATCGCCGGCCCGGTTCCCTCGCTGGGCTGGGACGAGCTCATCGGGCGCCGCCGCGAGGTGCGGATCGCGCTGCGCGCCCTGCGCGGCGATGACGCGTTCACGGCCGAGCACGGCGAGGTCGGCGGCGTGGTGCTGACGGGGATCGGCGGCGTGGGCAAGAGCAGCGTCGCCGGCCGGGTGTGGACGCGGCTGGCAGAAGAGGGCTGGGTCTGCTCGGCGACCCGGGGCGCGTTCAGCCTCGAGGCGATCTACCGCGCGCTGACCGCCGACCTCGCCGACGCCCCGCTCTCGTGGGCGCACGACCTGAGCGCCCGGCTGAGCGCCGTGCCGGACGACGACCAGGCCCGGCTCGACGGCCTCGGCCGGACGCTCCAGCGGTTCCCCCTGCTGCTCATCCTCGACAACTTCGAGGACAACCTCACCGTCGACGGCGGGGCCTTCCTCGACCCGGCGCGCGCCGCCGTGCTCGAGGCCCTGCTCGACTGCTGCTCGGTCGGCAAGCTGCTCGTCACGTCGCGCTACCCGCTTCCCGGCCTCTCGGCCGGCGTCCACGAACTGGCCGTCGGACCGCTCTCGCCGGCCGAGACGCGGCGGCTCTTCCTGCGCCTCGAGGGCCTCAAGCAGCTCGGTCGCGAAGACGTGACGCTGGTGAGCTCCCTGATCGGCGGCCACCCGCGGGTGCTCGAGTTCCTCGATGCGCTCCTGCGCCGCGGGGCGTCGGTGAAGACCGTGCGGTCCAAGCTCCGCGATCTGGCGCGGAGCGAGGCCATCGATCCGCGCGATCCGCGGGCGCTGCCCCAGGCGATCGAGGACGCCGTCCGGCTCGGCGCGGCCGACATCTTCCTCAAGGAGCTGCTGACCCAGCTCGACGACGCCGAACGCGAGGTGCTGCTCCAGACGGCGGTGTCCAACATCTCCGTCCCACTCGAGGACCTGGCGGAGACGCTCGACGAGCTGGGGCTGAGCGCGGAAGCCACGCAGCGTGCCGCGGAACGGCTCATCGAGCTCTCCCTCATCGCTCGTGTCGAGGGGGAGCTCTGGGTGCATCGGTGGACGGCGGAGGCCCTGCGCGAGCACCAGCCGGAAGACGCCTATCGCGAGCGCTGTGATCGTGCCGGCGAGCTGCGTGTGCGGCGGATCCAGCGGGCGTCACGGTCGATCGACGAAGGCATCGAAGCCACCGAGAACTTCCTCGTCGCGGGCTCGACCGACCGTGCCGCGACGGTCGCGAAGGGCGTCGTCGCGTTTCTCGAGCAGAGGTCGACGCTGGCTCGGCTGAGCTTCGCCGCGCAGGTTCGCGCCGCGTTGCCGCGCAGCGATCCGAACTACAACATCTTCGTGGATCACGAGGCCACGGCGCTCTTCGCCCTTGGCTTCTCCCTGGCGGCCATCGAGCGCTACACCGAGCTCGCCGAAGAGCAGGAGCGTCGCGCGCTGGCCGAGCCGGAACGGCTCGACTACCAGCACGACGTCTCGGTCGTCTGCGAACGGCTCGCCGACTTGATGCTCTCGGTCGGACAGGGCCAGCGGGCGTTCGAGCTCTTCACGCGGAGTCTCGAGATCCGCGAGCGGCTCGTCGCCCAGGAGCCCGACAGCACACAGTTCCGGCGCGGTCTCGCGGTGACGTACAACAAGCTCGGCGACGTACTTGCCAGGCAGGGGCGGGAAGACCGCGCGCTGGAGCTCTTCACGGACAGCCTCGAGATCCGCCGGCAGCTCGCCGAAGCCGAGCCCGACAACGCAGAGTTCCGGCGCGACCTGTCGGTCGGGTACAACAAGCTCGGTGACCTGATCGCCGCGCTGGGCGACGCCGAACGTGCCCTCGAGCTCTTCTCGGAGGACCTGCTCATCGCCCAGCAGCTGGCGGAGGATGAACCGGATCGCGTGGCCTACCAACGTGACCTGGCCATCTCCTACGACCGGGTCGGTGACATGGTGGCCCAGCTCGACGACACCGACCGTGCGCTCGAGCTGTACACCCAGGCCCTCGACATCCGCGAGCGACTGGTGGACATCGAGCCTGACCGCACCGACTACCGGCGTGACCTCGCGCTGTCCTACTTCAACCTCGGCGACCTCATGCACCGCCTCGACCGTGGCGAGCGGGTGCTGGAGCTCTACCTCCAGGGTCTCGAGATCGTCGAGCGTCTCGCGAAGGACGAGCCTGACCGCGTCGACCACCAGCACGATCTCTCGGTGACCTACAGCAAGCTCGGCGACTACATGGCCGCCGTCGGGCAGCCGGACGAGGCGGGCGAGTACTACCTCCAGGACCTCGCGATCACCGAGCGCATCGCGGCGGGGGAGCCCGGCCGGGCCGACTACCAGCGCGATCTCTCGATCTCCTACGACCGGCTCGCCAAGATGATGGTGGCCGCCGGGGACAAGCACCGCGCGCGGCAGTACTACACGCAGAGCGTCACCATCCGGCGGCGGCTCCGGGACGCCGCTCCGGACAACCCGGACCGCCAACGGGAGCTCGAGTTCGCCGAAGCGAAGCTGAACGAACTCGACGGCGACTGACCCGCTTATGCGGCGACCGACTCGCTGGGCTCGATCGTGTGCCCGTTCGCGATGAGCACGACGTCGATGTTGCCGCGCGTCGCGTTCGAGTACGGGCAGATCTGGTGGGCCGCGCTCACCAGCTCCATGGCCTCGGCCCCATCGTCGATCGACGGCAGCGAGACGGCGAGCGTGACCGCGAGCCTGTAGCCACGGCTCTCGGTCGGCAACAGCATCACGCTCGAGTCGATCGCGACGTCGCCGGCCTCGAGCCGGCGCCGCCGCGCCGCCGCGCCGAGCGCGCTCTCGAAGCAGGCGGCGTAGCCGATCGCGAAGAGCTGCTCGGGATTCGTGCCGCCGCCCTCGCCGCCCATCTCGACGGGCGGGCGGAGATCCACCTCCAGGGCGCCGTCCGAGGTGCGGCCGTGGCCGGCGGCGCGACCGCCGGTGACGTGGGCTTGTGCGGTGTAGATGACGCGTGTGGTGTCAGCCATGCACGAGACGATCCTGCGCGCCGAGGCGTCTGTCGTCGGTCGCCAGGCGCCTGTTGCGCGTACTGCGGCGAGCCAACACGGCGGTTCGGCGCACCCCTGGGGCGGTAGCCGAAAAGCCGCCCAGGTGGCCGACGAAAACCGCGCGGCCCGCGGCCACGATGAGTGCCGTACCGCTCTGTCCTCCCCAAGCAAAGGAGCGAGCATGACTCGCAGACCTCTCAGCCTCCTCGCCGCGGTGGTGGTAGTGCCGCTCGTCGCGCTGGCGGCGGCCGGCTGCGGCAGTGACAACAACACGCCCGCGGCATCGTCCAACGCCGCCCACGGAAGCTCCGCGACGGTCAGCGTCGCAAACACCGGGCTCGGGAACATCCTCGTCGACTCGCAGGGCCGGACCCTCTACCTCTTCGAGAAGGACACAGGCAAGACGAGCACGTGCACCGGCGGATGCGCCTCGGCATGGCCCCCGCTGCGCGCGAGCGGCAAGCCGACGGCCGGCAGCGGCGTGAACGGCGTCGTCGCTCGGCACGACCCCGCGGTCGGACGGCGACCCGCAGGTCACCTACAACGGCCATCCGCTCTACGGCTATCAGGGCGACAGCAAGGCCGGCGACACGACTGGCCAGGGCCTCGATGCGTTCGGCGCACTCTGGTATGTGCTCTCGCCGAGCGGGAACGCCATCACGGCGGCATCGTCGAGCTCGGGCGGCAGCACCAATGGCTACTAGCAGCCCGCTTCCGCGGCTGCGGTCGAGGGCGGTCGCGATGGACGCGGCCGCTCCGGCGTTGTACGCGCTCGGTGCGGTCCTGCTCGCGGGCGAGGGGGTTGTCCACGTCCAGCAGTTCATCGCCGTGTTCCACGACGTGCGCTGGATCGGACCGCTATTCCTGGCCAACGCCGTCGCGGTGGTCGTGACGATCGCCGGCCTGGCCCTGCCGCGCACCCGGCCGTTTGCGGCGCTGGCCGGCGTCGTGATCTCCGCGGTCGCGCTCGCCAGCCTCATCGTGAGCTACGGCCAGGGGCTGTTCGGCTGGCAGGAGGGCGGATTCCGCACGCCCGTCGAGCTCGCGATGATCACCGAAGCCGGTGCCGTGATCCTGCTGGCGGCCGCACTGACGCTCGAGCTCGGGTTCCGACGCACGGCTGGAGCAGATCGCTCATCAAGCGGCTGAGCGACTACGAGGTTTCTGGTCGCGGACTACGCGTTCCGGGATTCGATCACTACTGGGAGCTGCGACCGTCGATGCGGAAGCCAACCAAGGTGGCGCATTTCATGGAATCGTCCGACCACATCGCCGGCATGGCCGGGTTACCGACCGCCCGGCCGTCGCACATCCGCGTGCTCCTCGCCGACGATCAGGCACTGGTGCGGGCCGGCCTGCGCGTGCTGCTCGAGTCCGAACCGGACATCACGGTCGTCGGCGAAGCCGTCGACGCGGAGGAGAGCGTGCGCCTCGCCCGCGAGACCCGCCCCGACGTGATCCTGATGGACGTCCGCACGCCCGGCGTCGACGGGGTCGCGGCGACGCGACGGATCGCCGCCGACGAGCACCTCGACGACGTGAAGGTCCTGATCCTCACCACGTTCGACAACGACCAGTGCCTGTTCGAGGCGCTGCGAAGCGGGGCGAGCGGCTTCCTCGTCAAGGACAGCGACCCGGTCGAGCTGGTCAAGGCCGTGCGCCTCGTCGCTGCGGGAGAGGCGCTGATGTCCCCGTCCGCCACGCGCCGGCTGATCCAGGAGTTCGTCGCCTGGCCGGAGCGCCCCCGGGCTGCGCCGGAACAGCTCGAAGACCTGACCGACCGCGAGCGCGAGGTCGTGGCACTCGTGGCCTACGGGCTCACGAACGGAGAGATCGCCGAGCGGCTCTCGATCAGCCCGGCGACCGCGAAGACCCATGTGAACCGCGCGATGGTGAAGCTCCACGCGCACGACCGAGCGCAACTGGTTGTGCTCGCCTACCAGACCGGACTCGTCGTCGCAGGCGGAGCCGGCGCGATCTCCGCCGCCGGCAGGTTCACCCGCCCCGCCGCGGCGCGCGCCCTGCGCCTTGCCGCCTAGGGCGGGATCGGCCAACGAAAGGGATCGACATGACCATCGTCTACGTCCTCGTGGTGCTCGTGCTCGCGGTTGTCGCGGGCCTGGCCCTGGCGGTACGAATCCTCAAGCAGTACGAGCGCGGCGTTCTCTTCCGCCTCGGCCGTGTGAGGGGCGACGCGCGAGGGCCGGGCGTGATCGTGTTCGTCCCCTTCATCGATCGCGTGCACCGCGTCTCGCTGCGCATCGTCACGATGCCGATCCAGTCGCAGGGGATCATCACGCGCGACAACGTGAGCGTCGACGTGTCCGCCGTCGCGTACTACCGCATCGCGGATCCGATCCGGTCCGTGGTGGCGATCGAGAACGTCTCCGCGGCGATCGATCAGATCGCCCAGACCACGCTGCGGGCCGTCGTGGGGCGCCACACGCTCGACGAGACGCTGGCGGAGACGGAGACCATCAACCGGAACATCCGCGAGATCCTCGACGTCCAGACCGAGGAGTGGGGCATCCAGGTCACCGTCGTCGAGCTCAAGGACATCCAGCTGCCCGAGGGCATGAAGCGCGCGATGGCCCGGCAGGCCGAGGCCGAGCGGGAGAAGCGCGCCAAGATCATCGGCGCCGAGGGGGAGGCGCTCGCCGCCGGCGAGCTGGCGCACGCGGCCGACGTCATGCAGGCCCACCCGCTCGCGCTGCAGCTCCGCAACCTCCAGACGCTCGTCGACATCGGCGTCGACAAGAACTCCACCGTCATCTTCCCCGCGCCGCTGATGAGCACGATCCAGGAGCTCGGCGCCTTCGTCGCTCGCGAAACGGCTGCGGCCGCCGATCAGCCTGTGGCCCCCATCCTGGAGAGCGCGCCCAACGGCGCGACGGGCGCCGGTGGTGGGTAGGGCAGGCCCCCACCCCGCCCTTCGGGGAGCCCGGAACATGATGTGGGGCTAGGGGACATGGCGCAGGCGTCGCCGTGCCGGGAAAGTCGGGCGTCCGATGTCAACCCGCCGCCTTCCCGTCGACGACGCCTACACCGAATGGTTCGGCGCCCACAGCCGCTGCTCACGAGCGCTGCGCGCCTGGAACACGGCCGCGCCGCGCGCCCGCGCGGCGGCATACCGGGAGTACATCGCCGAGCTGCAGATCGAGGAGGCGGCCGCGCACAGGCTCGAGCAGTTGCACCCGGGAGCCGCAGCCGCCTGAGGCGTCATGCCGGGCACGGCCAGCACCATCGCGGGACCGGCGGAGGTGTTGCACGGTCGGCGCGATGAGCGCGAGGTGCTCGAACGGCTGCTCAACGAAGTGCGAGGCGGGCAGAGCCGGGTTCTGGTGATGTCCGGGGAGCCGGGGGTGGGCAAGACGGCGCTGTTGGCGTCCGCGATCGGCTCCGCGTCGGGGTTCCGGGTCGTGCGGGCGGTCGGCGTGGAGTCAGAGATGGAGCTCGCCTTCGCGGCGCTGCAGCAGCTGTGTGCGCCGATGCTGGATCGGCTGGACCGGCTCCCCGTCCCCCAGCAGGAGGCGCTCGGCGTGGCGTTGGGGCTGCGTGCGGGAGACGCCCCGGATCGGTTCCTGGTGGGGTTGGCCGTGCTGAGCCTGCTGTCGGAGGCGGCCCAGCAACGGCCGCTGGTGTGTGTCGTGGATGACGCACATTGGCTCGATCGGGCCTCGGCGCAGGCGCTCGTGTTCGTGGCGCGGCGGCTGTTGGCGGAGTCGGTCGCGCTGGTGTTCTCGACGCGTGAGCCGGGCGACGAGCTCACGGGATTGCCGACGCTGGCGGTCGAGGGCCTGCCTGATCGTGACGCGCGCGCGTTGCTGGACTCGGCGTTGCGCGTGCCGCTGGACGAGCGGGTGCGGGAGCGGCTTGTCGCCGAGACGCGCGGGAACCCGTTGGCGCTGTTGGAGTTGCCACGGGGGTTGACGCCGGCCGAGCTGGCGGGCGGGTTCGGTGGGTTGGACGCGCCGGGGCTGTCGGGACGGATCCAGGACAGCTTCCGAAGGCGGCTTGCCGGGCTCGGAACCGCCACCCAGCGGCTGTTGCTGGTGGCGGCGGCCGAACCGGTCGGCGACCCGGTGCTGCTGTGGCGGGCGGCCGGGCGGCTCGGGATCGGCGTCCATGCGGCGGCGGAGACCGACGGGTTGCTGGCGATCGGTACACGAGTGACCTTCCGTCATCCGCTGGTCCGCTCGTCCGTGTATCGCGCGGCGTCGCCCGAGGACCGGCAGGCCGTGCACCGCGCGCTCGCGGACGCGACCGATCCCGAGGTCGATCCCGACCGCCGCGCCTGGCACCGCGCGCACGCGACCCCGGGAATCGACGAGGACGTCGCGTCCGAGCTCGAGCGCTCGGCCTGTCGCGCTCAGGCGCGCGGCGGCCTGGCGGCCGCGGCCGCGTTCCTGGAGCGTGCCGCCGCGCTCACGCCCGAGCCGGCGTCCCGGGCGGAACGCTCGCTCGTCGCGGCACAGGCCAAGCACCAGGCGGGCGCGTTCGACGCGGCGCTCCGACTGGTTGGCATCGCCGAGTCCGGACCGCTGAACGAGCTCCAGCGCGCCCAGGTCGACCTGCTGCGCGGTCAGATCGCGTTCGCGCTGAGCCGCGGGAGCGACGCTCCACCCCTGCTGCTCAAGGCCGCGAAGCGACTCGAGCCACTCGATGAGCGGCTCGCGCGTGAGACCTACCTCGAAGCGCTCACCGCCGTGTTCTTCCCGGGCCGTCTGACGAGCGGCGGGAACATCCTGGAGACGGCGCGGGCCGCCAGGGCAGCGCCTCCATCGCCGCAGCCTCCGCACGCGTCTGATCTGCTGCTGGATGGCCTGGCCCTGCTCATCACCGAGGGATACGTCGCAGGCGCGCCGACGTTGCGAAGGGCGGTCAACGCCTTCCGAGGCGATGACGAGTCCTGTGGGGACGGGCGGTGGCTGTGGCTCGCATCCCGTGTCGCGGCATTCCTGTGGGACGACGAGGCCTGGGACGAGCTCTCTGCGCGCTTCGTCGGGCTCGCGCGTGACGCCGGTGCGCTGAGCGTGCTGCCCCTGGCACTGACGACACGCTCGGGGGCGCACCTGTTCGCGGGGGAGTTCGCGATGGCCTCCTCGCTGCTCGAGGAGGTGGAGGCGGTCAACGAGGCGACGGGTGCCAGCCTGGCGCCGTACATCGCGCTGGCGCTGGTCACCTTCCAGGGCCGCGACGCCGAGGCCGCGCCGCTGATCGAGGCCGCCACGAGGGAGGTCGTACGGCGAGGCGAGGGACAGGGGCTGACGTTCATCCACTGGGTGACCGCCGTGCTCCACAACGGCCGGGGCCGCTACGAGGAGGCGCTCGCCGCGGCGCAGCGGGCGGGCGAAGACCCACACGCGGGGTGGTGGCGCCACTGGGGACTGGCCGAGCTGATCGAAGCGGCCGCCCGGAGCGGGAAGGCCGAGCTCGCGGTCGATGCCCTCGACCAGCTCTCGCAGACGACCGCGGCCAGTGGAACCGACTGGGCGCTTGGCGTCGAGGCCCGCTCGCGGGCGTTGCTGACCGAAGGGGAGGCCGCCGAGCCGCTCTATCGCCAGGCGATCGAGGCGCTCGAGCGCACCCGCGTTCGCGTGGAGCTCGCCCGCGCCCACCTCCTGTACGGCGAATGGCTGCGCCGCCAGCGACGGCGCCTCGACGCCCGCGAGCAGCTGCGCACCGCCCACGAGCTGCTCAACCAGTTCGGCATGCAGGCGTTCGCCGAACGCGCTCGGATCGAGCTCGAGGCGACCGGCGAGCACGCCCGCAAGCGCACCGCCGACACCCGCGACGAGCTGACGCCCCAGGAAGCGCAGATCTCCCGCCTGGCGGCCGAGGGCGGCACGAACCAGCACATCGCCGCCCAGCTGTTCATCAGCCCCAGCACCGTCGACTACCACCTGCGCAAGGCGTTCCGCAAGCTCGGGGTGAAGTCCCGTCACCAGCTCCAACAGCATCTGCTCCAGCCAGGGGGACAGACCGGACTGGCGGCTCGGGGGAACTAGCTTCGACGCCGGCGCGTCAGCAGGTACGGCGGCGCGGCGAGCGCCGCTCCGATCGCGGCCAGGGGCGCCGCCACCGCGAGCAGCAGGATGGCCGGCAGGACGACGAAGAGGATGATCCCGGGCACGGAGAGCACGATCAGGGGCAGCAGAGCGACTCCGAGGCCGGCGCTGAGATCGATCAGCTCCTCGAGCATCTCTCCGAGCGTCGGACGCGGGGGCTGAGGCGTGGGCTTCATGACCTCAGAGACGATTGGCGAACCGGCGCTGTGACAGTCGGCGCACTGTCACAGGGGGCGCCTCTCACCCGTCTTACGAAGACAGATGCGACAAGAGGAGCAATCATGAAGGTCTTCGTAGCCGGCGCCACAGGCGCTCTCGGCAGGGCGCTGGTCCCGCAGCTCGTGGCGCAAGGCCACGAGGTGGTCGGGATGACCAGGAGCGCGTCGAAGCAGGATCTGGTGCGCAGCCTGGGAGCGCGCCCGGTCGTGGCCGACGCCCTGGATCCCGACGCGGTCGCCCACGCGGTGGCGTCCGCCGAGCCCGAGGTGATCGTGCATCAGCTCACGGCGCTGTCCGGGCCGATGAGCATGCGTGACGCGCGGCACCCCGAGCGCTTCAAGGGCGCGATCATGACCAACCGGCTGCGTACCGAGGCGACGGACCATCTCCTGGCGGCCGGCCGCGCCGTGGGGGCACGGCGCTTCGTGGCGCAGAGCTTTGGGGCGTTCCGCTTCGCCCGTACGGGCGGACCGGTGCTGACCGAGGCCGATCCCCTCGATCCCAACGACCCGCCGGCGTCGATGCGAACGGCGCAGGCGGCGTACCTGTATCTGGAGCGGGCGGTGACGACGATCGAGTGGGGCGAGGGTCTCGCGTTGCGCTACGGCGGCTTCTACGGTCCGGGGACCTCGACGAGCCTGGCGCCGGACGCGCAGATGGCGGCGCCGATCCGCAAGCGTCGGTTCCCGATCGTCGGCGACGGTGCCGGCGTCTGGTCGCACGTGCACATCGACGACGCCGCGGCGGCGACCGTCGCCGCGGTCGACCACGGCCGGCCGGGTGTCTACAACATCGTCGACGACGACCCCGCGCCCGTGCGGGAGTGGCTGGCGGTACTGGCGAGCGCGCTGGACGCCAAGCCGCCGAGGCGTATCCCACGCTGGCTCGCTCGACCCCTGGCCGGTGAGGCGGCGACCGCCATGATGACCGAGGCAATGGGAGCCTCGAACGCGAAGGCCAAGCGCGACCTCGGCTGGCAGCTCCGGTATCCGAGCTGGCGGCAGGGCTTCGCGCAAGGACTCGGCTGACATGACCGAGGAAGAGTTCGACCAGCTCCGCCCGTCGGCGTTCGCCATCGCCTACCGGATGCTCGGCAGCGTGAGCGAGGCGGAGGACGTGGTGCAAGAGGGGTTCCTCCGCCTCCACCGGGCGCGCGCGGGCGGGGAGCGGATCGAGTCGCCCCGCGCCTACCTCTCGACGGTGGTCTCGCGGCTCTCGCTCGACCAACTGCGCTCGGCGCGAGTCCAGCGCGAGACCTACGTGGGCGAGTGGCTCCCGGAGCCGCTCGTGGCGAGTGCCGACGATGATCCCGCCCGCAAGGCCGAGATCGCGGACTCGCTGTCGCTCGCCTTCCTCGTCCTGCTCGAGAGCCTGTCGCCCGAGCAGCGCGCCGCGTACCTGCTGCGCGACGTCTTCGACGAGCCCTACGACCGGATCGCGGAGATCGTCGGCACGAGCGAGCAGAACGCCCGCCAGCTCACGACACGGGCCCGCCGCCACGTGGAGGAGCGGCGCCCGCGGTTCGAAGCTTCGCGCAAGCAGCGCGACGAGCTCGCGACGCGCTTCTTCGCGGCCGCCGAGGAGGGCGATCTCGAAGGGCTGGAGAAGCTGCTGGCCCACGACGTGGTGCTCCACGGCGACGGCGGCGGCAAGGCGCCTGCCTTCACACGTGCGCTCCACGGCCGCGCCAGGGTGGCGCGCACGCTGGCGAAGGGGCTGAGCGCCAGCGGCCGCTTCGGCGGCTTCGCCTCGCGCCGCGAGGAGGTCAACGGGCAGCCGGGTGCGCTGTTCTTCGACCGCGAGGGCCGGCTGATCGCCGTGATGATCCTCGACGTCGCCGACGGCCAGATCCAGGGCATCAGCTCGATCGTGAACCCGGACAAGCTGCGGCACCTGGGGCCCGTGGGCGACCTGCGCGCGCTGGTGCGCAAGCGGACATAGAAAAGCCGCCGTTGCCGGCGGCTCCGAGGGACGGGAGCGACGGGACTCGAACCCGCGACCTCCGGCGTGACAGGCCGCGACAGGCCGATGTCGGCTGACGTCGGCTCGTGTCGAATCGGTGCGAGAATGTGCGTAGGTGCAGGGACTTCACGAGCTCGGCTCACGCGACCGGCGCGGATCCTGCGCGGCGCGAGATCCGATCGTAGTGGCGTTGTAGTGGCGTTGAGCTGGCGCCGGTTTCTTTGGTCGGCTACCCGCCGGCAGAGTGGGACCGCGCCGCGGCAGATCCGGCGTTTGAGATTCGTGCCGAGCCAGCGAGCAGGGATTGTGGGCCGTCGGCAGATGGCGAGTAATGACTGCCGCAAGGCCATGATGTCCTTCGAGTCGTCGGAGTCGATCTCGATCGGTGTATTGGCCGACTCGGGCGGTACGTCTGGCGGCCCCGTCGAAGCGACGCCGCCGCTGCCACGATCTGCCGCGTGTCGCGCTTCTCGCGGTGTGTTGCGATCCGCCGTCAGGTTCCTGTAGAGATGGCACTTGTCGAGTCCCGCGACTTCGACGACTGGCCCGATGGGCTGAAGTCGCTGCGAGTAGCGACTGTGGAAGTCGCGAACGCCACGGCAATCGCTGAGCGTGCGTGAGCAGCAGCGACCGGTCATGCCGTGAGCTGGATCGGCGTATCAGCAGTCCCTTTCTGATCGCGGGTCTTCGACGTCCGCAAACGGCTCCGAAGCGGCATGAGCGTCTTGCCTTACATGTCCGATCCTCGTCGAGTGACATCCGAACCCGGCGCTGACGCGGTGGCGCGCAATCGCCGCGAGTGCCGGAATTTTGCGCCGCGTAGATCTTCAACCATGGCCGTGGTCGCGTACGCGATCGACATCACGCCGCTCGGTCGCCGACTGTAGCGCCGCCCTGCTCGCGCTCGACCGGGTCGCGTTCGATCCGATCGACTCACGCCATCGGTCGCCGACGTGGCGGCCCTGCTGAGGGCGAGGACCAAGGATCTGAACGGCGACGAGATCGGGACGTTCAACGACGACACCCGGCCGACCTCGAGCCAGGCGATCACGCTGATCGACGAGGCCGTCGCCGACATCCAGGCCCGGATGGGCGATCTACGCCGCCGCCGGAGCTCGCCGACGCGGGCACGGTCGCCGCCGCGATGATGGCCGCCTGCCTCGATCGAGCTCTCCTACTTCCCGGAGCAGGTGCGCTCGGATCGCGCGCGCGTTTCGAGCAGTACTGGGACGCTGCTGCAGAACAAGATCACGGCGCTGCAGGACGTCGGCGCGCGGCCTCGAGCCGGGCGGCAACCTCGTGAGCTCGACGCGGATCGAGGTTCCGTGGGTCGACTACGTGCCAACACAGCACGTCCCGAACGGCGTCTAGCGCCGGCGGGCCGGCGCGCCTACGCTCGGTCATCGGCTCAGCTCGCTAATGGTGGCGCGGCGGGAACCCTATACAGCAGCTGCCGCCGGGCCCTCTCGTAGGCTTGCGGCATGAAGGTCTTCAATCTCAACAGCGACCCCGAGTGGGCATTTTTTTATCGCACGGAGGATCGCGAGGGTTGGCGGATCAGGGATGCCTGGGTCGGCGCGCACATCGACGCCGAGCTGATCGGCGCGAGCATGTACGAGGTCGAACCGGGCGACAAGCAGGGGCCGTTCCACACGCACCACGCGAACGAGGAGTGGGTGATCGTCCTCCGCGGCGAGCCCACGCTTCGCACGCACGAGGGTGAGCGGCAGCTGCGCGAGGGCGACGTCGTCGCCTTCCCGCGCGGCAAGGAAGGCGCGCACCAGATCCGCAACGACACGGACGCGCCGATCCGTGTCCTCATGCTCTCGACCCTTATCGCACCGGACATCGTCGAGTACCTCGACAGCGGCAAGGTCGGCGCGCGCAGCGTCGCCGGCGACCGGATCATGTTCGGCAAGCCCGGGCCTGAGCTCGACTACTGGGAGGGCGAGGAGTAGCCCAAAGCGGCGTCTGAGCGGGCCGCGCGCGCCGCTAGGCGGGGGAGGCCCGGTCGCCTCCGCGCGAATCCCCGCTGGGATTCGAACCCGGGACCTGCTACTTGCGATAGTGCCGCTCTATCCACTGAGCTACGCGCGCCCTCCGCGGTACGCACGGCTGCGCGATTCGACGCGCCGGGACCGCGGACGGTCGACGAGACGCGGCCGCGCGATCCACCTGCGGCTACCGCGGGTCTCGCCTGCACCGAGGCGCTCGCCGCCGGCGTGAGCATCTTCCAGCTCGCGCGGATGATGGGCGCCAGCGTGAAGACGATCGACAAGACCTACGGGCACCTGGCACACGACTCCGAGGACCACCTGCGCGAGCTCCTCGAGGCGCGTAGTGGCGTTGTAGTGGCGTCAGAGGATGAGCGCTGAGAGGCCCTGAAACGTGAGAAGCCCTGCGCTTGCAGGGCTTCCGGGGGACGGGAGCGACGGGACTCGAACCCGCGACCTCCGGCGTGACAGGCCGGCGCTCTAACCAACTGAGCTACGCCCCCCGAGGGGTTTACGCGGGCCCAGTATGGCACGCAAAACGGGCCCCGACCTCCCGACTGCAACCGGACCTCGCGGGCGGCCCGCAACTCAGCGGTCCACCGCGGGTTTCCGGGGCGTCAACCGATCAGCCAGGAGGTGGGGCCCTGTGTCCCATTATCTCAAGCGCCTGTCAGCGGCCTCGGTGATCGCGGGTGCGATCACCATGGCGGCGGCGGGCACCGCCGTGGCGCTGGACATCACCGGCACCGACGGGCACGACCGGATCTTCGGGTCCCGGGGCGTCGACACGATCGTGGCCTTGGGCGGCCCGGACCGGGTGTTCGCGCTGCGCGGGAACGACTCGATCAGCGGCGGCGACGGCAGCGACCACCTCGACGGCGGGGGCGGGGACGACGCCATCGACGCCGGTGCCGGCAACGACACGATCTACGCCGCGGCGGGCAACGACGTGGTCGACGCCGGGCCGGGTTGGGACCGCGTCCGCGGCCGTGCCGGCAACGACACGATCAGCGGCGGCGAGGGCTTCGACCTCATCCGCGCCGGCACCGGCTCGGACGCGATCAGCGGCGGCACCGGCAACGACCGCCTGCTCGCCATGGTCCGCAACGATCCGTACGGGGACACCGTCAACGGCGACGAGGGCGACGACCGCATCTTCGTCCGCGACGGCTTCCGCGACGTGGTCACCTGCGGCCCCGGAATCGACCGTGTGCAGGCAGATTCGCTCGACGACGTGGCGACCGACTGCGAGCGCGTCCGAGTGAGGGCGCTCTAACCGGGGTATGTCCAGTCCATGTACATCGGACTGGGCACACTTCTCATCATCATCATCCTGCTGATCATCTTCGTCTTCTAGATCAGCACGACAGCCGTGCGGAAGCCTCACCGACCAGGTGAGGCTGTCCGCACCGGCGAAACACCAGTCCCCTCCAATGCCGGCAAACGGCTGCAGGTCGAAGCTTTCCGGGAATGCTCCCCAGCTCTCCCGGAGGACCTCCCCCAGTGCAGCCATCAACGAATCTCGCGGCTCGCGCCGGCCGCTGGAGCGCCAAGCATCGCAAGACCGCCGTCTTCGGTTGGCTGGCCTTCGTGATCATCGCGTTCGTGCTCGGCGGCGCGATCGGCCAGAAGTCGATCGCCGACGAGGACTACGGCAACGGCTCCTCGCGCGTCGCCGACCAGGCGATCGCCAACGCCGACTATCCCGACTCCTCCGACGAGCAGGTGCTCGTGCAGGGCAAGGGATCCGTGAAGGTCGGCGACCCAGCCTTCACCGCCGCCGTCGATGACGTGGTGACACGTCTCGAGGGCGTCAAGCACCTCGACAAGATCGAGTCCCCGCTCGCGGAGGGCAACGAGGGCCAGCTCTCCGAGGACGGCCGCTCCGCCCTGGTCACCTTCGAGGTGCTCGGCGACGACGACCAGATCACCGATCGCGTGACGCCGACCCTCGCCGCCACCGCGGCGGCGCAGAAGGCGAACCCCGACGTCTTCGTCGGCCAGTTCGGTGACGCGTCCGCCGACGAGGCGATCTCGAAGGCGTTCGAGGACGACTTCCAGAAGGCCGAGTTCCTCTCCCTCCCCATCACCCTGCTGATCCTCGTCGTGGCCTTCGGCGCGCTCGTGGCCGCCGGCGTCCCGCTCCTCCTCGGCCTCACGGCCGTGATGGCGACGCTCGGCCTCGTCGCCCCGATCAGCCAGATCGTCCCGATGGACGACGCGGCCAGCTCGGTCAT
The DNA here is from genome assembly GCA_963774155.1 of uncultured Solirubrobacteraceae bacterium. Taxonomy (GTDB): domain Bacteria; phylum Actinomycetota; class Thermoleophilia; order Solirubrobacterales; family Solirubrobacteraceae; genus DASSUW01. Next base: position 726,753 of record CAVZDW010000012.1, on the reverse strand, counting down.
CCTCCTCGTCGGTCTAGCCGTGGGCGTCGACTACTCGATGTTCTACCTACGGCGCAAGATGGAGGAACGCGACGCCGGGCGCTCCAGTGAGGCGGCGCTCGAGTTCGCGGCCGCGACGTCAGGCCAGGCGGTGCTCATCTCCGGCCTGACGGTGATGATCGCCATGGCCGGCATGTTCTTCGCCGGCAGCGTCGTGTTCACCGGCTTCGCCGTCGGCACCATCCTCGTGGTCGCCGTGGCCGTGCTCGGCTCGGTCACCGTGCTCCCCGCGGTGCTGTCCAAGCTCGGCGACAAGGTCGAGAAGGGCCGCGTGCCCGTCATCGGCCGCATGCGCCATCGCAACCACGGCGAGTCGCGCGTGTGGAGCTGGGTGCTCGACCGCGTCCTGCGGCGCCCGGTGCTGGCGCTCGTGCTCGCCGGCTCCCTGCTCATCGCGCTCTCCATCCCCGCGCTGTCGATGAAGACGGTCAACCCCGGCGCCTCGGCCCTGCCGAAGGACCTCGAGGTCATGCAGGTCTACGACCGCATCCAGACCGCGTTCCCCGGCGGCCCGCTCCCCGCGCTCGTGGCGGTGCAGGCCGACGACGTCACCAACCCCGAGGTCGTCGCGGGCATCGACGAGATGACCACGGCCGCCCTGGCCACCGGCAAGATGTCCGAGCCGATCACGACCAACGTGAGCCCGGACAAGTCCGTCGCGGTCGTCTCCATCCCGATGGACGGCAACGGGACGGACGACGTGTCCGAGGGGGCGCTCGCGTCGCTCCGCGACAACGTGATCCCGGCGACGATCGACCGGGTCGACGGCGTCGAGGCCAACGTGACCGGCATGACGGCCGGATCGAAGGACTTCAACGATTCGCTGAAGTCGCACCTGCCGATCGTGTTCGCGTTCGTGCTCGGGCTGGCGTTCCTGCTCCTGCTCGTCACGTTCCGGTCGATCGTCGTGCCGGCCAAGGCCATCGTCCTGAACCTGCTCTCGGTCGGTGCCTCCTACGGCGTGCTCAAGCTCGTCTTCCAGGACGGCCACGGGGAGAGCATCCTCGGGTTCGAGTCGATCGGCGGCATCACCGCCTGGCTCCCGCTGTTCCTCTTCGTGATCCTCTTCGGGCTCTCGATGGACTACCACGTGTTCATCATCAGCCGGATCCGCGAGGCGGTCGACCGCGGGATGTCGACCGACGAGGCCGTGACCTACGGCATCAAGCAGACGGCCGGCGTGGTGACCAGCGCGGCGGTGGTGATGGTCGCGGTGTTCTCGATCTTCGGCTCGCTGAGCATGATCGAGTTCAAGCAGATGGGCGTCGGCCTCGCGGTCGCCGTCCTGCTCGACGCGACGATCGTTCGCGGCGTCCTGCTCCCGGCGGCGATGAAGCTGCTCGGGGACTGGAACTGGTACCTGCCGAAGCGGCTGAGCTGGCTGCCGAAGATCTCGCACGAGGGGCCGTTGCCCGAGCCTGCGAAGGCGTAGCTCGGATAGGGGGTTTCGCCCTCCGCTCCCGCTCGTCCATACGTGTTGATCTCCGCCGGCACCCCGTGTCGGCGGAGATCTCCGGGCGACGTTACGCTCCGACCCATGCGCATCGGCCTTCTGACCGGCGGCGGAGACTGCCCCGGCCTCAACGCGGTGATCCGCGGCATCGTCCGCAAGGGCATCAACCACCTCGGCCACGAGTTCGTGGGCTTCCGCTACGGGTGGGCGGGGGTGCTCGAGAACAACGCCGTCGACCTGACGAACGCGAACACGCGCGGGATCCTCCACCGCGGCGGCACCATCCTCGGCTCCTCCCGGACGAACCCGTACAAGGTCGACGGCGGTGTGGACCAGGTCCGCGAGTCGCTGCGCAAGCACGCGCTCGACGCGCTGATCCCGATCGGCGGCGAGGACACGCTGGGCGTGGCGCGCCGGCTGGTCGACGAGGGCATCCCGGTCGTCGGCGTCCCGAAGACGATCGACAACGACCTCGCGGGCACGGACTTCACGTTCGGCTTCCAGACGGCCGTGCAGATCGCCACCGACGCGATCGACCGCCTGCACACCACGGCCGAGTCGCACAACCGCGTGATCATCGTGGAGGTGATGGGCCGCCACGCGGGCTGGATCGCCACCTACTCCGGACTGGCCGGCGGCGCCGACGTGATCCTCGTCCCCGAGCGCCCGTTCGACATCGACGAGGTGTGCACGCTGATCCAGCGCCGCCACTCCAAGGGCGCCACGTTCTCGATCGTCGTCGTCGCCGAGGGCGCCAGGCCGAAGGACGGCGGCATCGTCTCCGAGTTCGGCGGCGCGACCGACGCGTTCGGCCACGTGCGGCTCGGCGGGATCGCCCTTGCGCTCGAGAAGGCGATCGAGGAGCGCACCGGCTACGAGTCGCGCATGACGATCCTCGGCCATGTGCAGCGCGGGGGAACACCCCTCGCGTACGACCGCGTGCTCGGCACGCGCTTCGGGGTCGCGGCGATCGACGCGGTGACCGAGGGGGACTTCGGCAAGATGGTCGCCCTGCGCGCCACCGACATCGTCCGTGTGCCGCTCGACGAGGCGCTGGCCGAGCCGAAGCTTCTCGATCCCAAGCTGTACGAGACCGCCGAGTTCTTTTTCGGGTAGGACCCACCTCGGTGTTCAAGAAAGGCCCGATCCCCGCGTTCGTCCACGGGCTGCTCGAGTACGTGGTGGCGATCCTGCTCATCGTGTCCCCGTTCCTCTTCTCGTTCGAGTCCGACACGGCGACGGGGATCGCGATCGCGGCGGGCGTCGTCGTCCTGATCGTGAACGCTTCGACGGCGATGTCGACCGGGCTCGTGAAGTCGATCCCGGTCCAGGCCCACGTGATGCTCGACTACGCGCTGGCCATCCTGCTGATCGCCTCGCCGTTCCTCTTCGGGTTCGAAGACGACGGCACCGCCACGGCGTTCTTCCTCGTGCTCGGCATCGTGCACCTGCTGCTCACGATCGCCACCCGGTTCGTCCGTGAGCCGGCGCCGTTGAGCGACGTCGAGAACTGAGGGTTGCTTTTCGACCCCGACTTCCGGTGCAATGGCACCTGGGGAAGGGGTAAGGGCCGGCCGGGGTTCCGTCGCGGCGCGACGGGACCCCCGTCGCCGCTTTGCCGCGAGAATGCCGCGCAATGTCCGTCTACGATCTCGGCGCGCTCGCCAAGTACCACGAGTACACCCGCGAGCACGGGGCGAACAAGCTCGTCTACCGGCTCAGCCACTGGGTGCTGATCCCGGCGGCCGTGACCTGGTTCCGGCTGACCCGGACCGGGATGGACGCGATCCCGAAGGAGGGCGGCGTGCTGCTCGTCGCCAACCACCGGTCCTTCCTGGACCCGTTCCTGCTCGGCATGCTGCTGCCCTCCTCGCGACCGGTCTGCGCGATGGGCAAGGCCGAGCTCTTCAAGCGGCCGCGCGCCGGCTGGTACATCTCGCGCTGCGGGTGCTTCCCGGTGCGGCGCGGGGAGTCCGATCCGGAGGCGCTGGAGACGGCGCGGCAGGTGCTCGAGCGCGGCGGCGTGCTGGTCATCTTCCCCGAGGGCACGCGGTTCCGGGGCGGCGGACTGGGATCGCCGAGGCGCGGCGCGTTCCGGATGGCCATCGAGACCGGCGCGACCGTGGTCCCGTGCTGCGTCCTGGGCACGGAGAAGGTGCGGCGGCTGAAGCTGGTCATCCGCCCCGTGCACTGCCAGGTGCACGCGGCGGAGCCGATCCCGGTCGAGAAGGGCGAGCCGACGCCGGAGAGCGCGAACGCGCTGGCCGAGCGCTCGTGGCGGGCCGTCACCGACCTGTGGCTCGAGCACGGCGGCTCGCCCGAGCCGGGCACGCGGGAGCGCGACAAGCGGTTCAGCTGGAAGTGGCGTCCGTTCCGAAGGTCCAAGTGAGGCCGACGAACGACTCCCGCTCGGGGTCGCCGGCCGCCCGATAGGTCGCCAGCGCGGCGACGTTGTCGTGCTCGGTGCCGACCCACATGCCGTAGCACCCGCGCTCCTCGGCCAAGGCCTTGAGCGCGTTCACGAGCTCCGTGGCGATCCCCCGCCGCCGGTATTCCTCGAGCACGGACAGCTCGTAGAGGAGCATCTCGGTGCCCTTGTCCGGATGGCTCAGCTCGATGCCGGTGACGAAGCCGACCGCGTCGTCGCCCTCGAGTGCCATGAGGATGTGATGGCCGGGCGCCTGGAGGAACCGCGCGGTCCACTCCTCGGTCGGCGGGTCGTCGAACAGCTCGGGCGCGGCGAGGATCGCGCGCGCCTCGCCGGGAGCGATGCGCATGGGCCCGACTCTACGAGGAGACGGGCGTGCAGGTGCCGGTGCGCGGTAAGGCTCCGCCGCCTCGTGCCATACGGTCACGGCGTGCCGGTTCCGCCAGGCTCGAAGGAGATGCCGCCTCCGGGAATGCGCCACACGGCAACGGAGATCCGGATGGTGCTCCGAGGCGAGTCGCGCACGCACCGGATCCTGCGCAACCGGCTCACGTTCCTGTTCGGCGTCACCCTGATACTGGACGCCGTCGGCACCGTCCTCATGTACCTGTTCGAGCACGACCACCGCGGCTCGGGCTTTGACGACCTGGGCGGCGCGCTGTTCTGGGTCTCCGCGCAGCTGACGACGGTCAGCTCGCAGATGCCCAACCCGGTCACGACACCCGGCCGGGTGCTCGACATCGTGCTCGAGGTCTGGGCGATCTCGGTCGTCGCCACGCTGGCGGCGTCGCTCGCCGCGTTCTTCCGGGCGCGGCACGTCGAGCACCTGCCTGCCGCCTGAGTGAGTCCCGAAGATGGGCGGTGGCGGGCTCGAACCGCCGACCTCCTGCTTGTAAGGCAGGCGCTCTGACCAGCTGAGCTAACCGCCCGGGTCGGGGGTCATGCTAGTCCGAGGGCGGCGGCGCCTCCGACGATCGGGAGCCGTAGCTCGCTCGCGGCGGGATCCAGCGTGAGCCTGGTGCCGGGCGGCGGCCGGAGCGTGTAGTCGTGGTCGGTCGAGACCACGACGAGGCCGATCCGGTGGCCGGCCTTCCACACGTAGTCGTCCGGCTGGAGGTCCCAGCGCAGGTCGTACTCGCGGCCCGGCCGGACCGGGCGGCTGCGGGCGATGCCGCCGCGGTTCTGCGGGTCGAGCCAGCCGCGGGTGACCATCGTCGGCCCGTCCCGGCCGTAGTCGACGAGGACCGCGGTGAGGTTCGCGGCGCGGCGGTTGTCGATCGAGATCCGCAGGCGGACGCCTGGCGTGCCGCTCATGCGGATGTCGGTCGCGAGGGCGGCCGTGCGGTAGACGAGGCGGTTCGGGTTGGCCGCGTCGGGCTGGGTGATGAGCTGGGTGTCGGTGTCGAGCTTGCGGCCGCGGTCGACGAACGACTGCTCCCGCTGCCGGCCCCGGGTCGTCCGCGGCGCGAGCGATCCCGGACCGGTGCGGCTCGTCGCGGACAGCTTGAGCCGGGTCACGCGCGCGCCGGCCGCCGGCCAGTCCGGCTCGTCGGCGTAGCTGCCGTCCTCCCGCTGGATGGTCAGCCGCGGCTCGCCGTCGATGCCGTTGGGCACGCCGTGGAGCCAGCGGTCGAACCAGCGGTTCTCGGCGCGCCGGTACGCGCTGCCGCCGGGTCCGCCGTGACCGCCGTTGTGCAGCCACAGCTTGCGCGGCACGCCGTGCTCGGCGAGCCGGTCCCACCACGCGGCGAAGGCCTTGCTGCGGACGTTCCAGTCGTTGCGGCCGTGCACCAGGAAGGTCGCGGCGCGCACGCGGCGTGCGCGGGTCAGGTAGTCGCGCGCCTCCCAGAACGTGCTCCAGTCGCCGGTGACGCGGTCCTGGCGCTCGAGCAGGCGCCGGCGGACGTGCGCGCAGCGGCCGGCCATCCGCGGGGCGATGAAGTCCGCGAGCACGTCCGTGTCCTCACCCAGGTACTCGTTCTCGCCGGCGCCGTTCGGGTTCGAGTGCGGTGCGACGACGAGCCCGTTGGCGCGGTAGTAGTCGTACCAGCTCGAGATCGCGGCGACGGGGACGATCGCCTTCAGCCCGTCGACCCCGGTGGTCGCCGCCTGGTTGGCCAGCGTGCCGTTGTACGAGACGCCGGTCATGCCCACGGCGCCGGTCGTCCAGTCGGCCGTGACGCGGTCGCCGCTCCGGTCGAAGCCGCGGGCGCGCCCGTTGAGCCAGTCGATCACGGACTTGGCGCCCGCCGTCTCCGCCGGGCCGCCGACGTCGGGGCAGCCGGTGGAGCCGAACGTGCCGATGCTCTCCCCCAGCACGACCGCGTAGCCGCGCGGCACGTAGTAGTCGTCGAGCGAGCCGTCGAGGCCCTTGGAGGCGCTGTGCCTGGCCTGTGGGAGCCGGGCGACGTCGACGTCGTGGTTGGTCGCCGTGCCGCCCGGGCCGCGATACGGGCTGTGCTCGAAGACGACGGGGACATCGATGCCCTGGGTGTCGGTCTCGCGCGGACGGCTGATGCGGATCCGGACGCGATCGCGGGCGCCGTCGTTGTCCGTGTCGAGCCGCGTCTCGACGAACACGGTCTGCTCGATCGCGTCGGCGAGGGCGAACTGGGGCCGGCTGACGCCGCCGTCCAGCTTCAGCCACGAGGGCGGCTCCTGCGCTTGCGCGGGCGTCGTCGTGGCGGCGAACGCCGCCACCGCGAGCATGATGCGTCGTGACCTCATCGACCCCGGCGGAACGGTAGCGTGGGGTCGATGGATCGCTCGGTCGCATGGCGAGCCGCACTCCTGCAGGCGCTGCTCGTCGCCGCCGTCGCAGTGGCGCTCGCCCTGTCGCTGCCGACGTCGTTCTTCGAGGACTGGGGCTGGCTGGCCGGGCCGGCGGCCTGGGGCGGGTGCGCCCTGGTCGCGGGCGCGTTCCTCCAGCTCCCGCTCGGGTGGGTGCTCGTGGGCGCCGCGCTGTCGGGGCTGCCGATGCTCCTCGGCGTGGCGGTCGGCGTGCACTGGATCGGCTCGCCGCTCGGGCTCGCCGTGTTCGGGATCTGGTGCGGGTGGCTGGCGGCCGGCGGACGCGGCCATGAGCCGGTGACCGCGTAGATGGACCTCGGGCTCCAGGATCGGGTCGCGCTGGTCACGGGGGCGTCCAAGGGCCTCGGCCGCGGGATCGCCGCCGGGCTCGTGGCCGAAGGCGCGCGGGTGGCCATCGCCTCGCGCTCGGAGGAGCGCATCCGGGCGGCCGCGGAGGAGATCGGCGCCCGCGGTTACGTGTTCGACGCCGACGATCCGGACGCCGCCGCGGCCCTGGCGGACCGGGTCGAGGCCGACCTCGGCCCGATCGACATCTACATCGCGAACACGGGCGGCCCGCCGGCGGGCGCCGACCCGCACGCCTTCACGCGCGAGGAATGGGAGGCCGCGCACCGCTCGCTGATCGTGACGCCGATGGCGTTCCTCGAGCGGCTGCTCCCGGGGATGCGCTCGCGCGGCTTCGGCCGCGTCGTCGCCATCGGCTCGATCGCGGTGCGGGAGCCCATCGGCAACCTCCAGCTCTCCAACGCCCACCGGCCGGGGTTGGTGGCGGCCTTCAAGGTGCTGGCCAGCCAAGCCGCCGCGGACGGCGTGACGCTCAACCACGTCCACCCCGGCCGGATCGCCACGGACCGCATGATCGGCACCTCGGGGTCGCTCGAGGCGGCGCAGGAGATGGCCCGGACGGCGATCCCGGCGGCCCGTCTCGGGACGGTCGAGGAGCTCGCCGCGGCCGCCGTCTTCCTCTGCTCCACCCAGGCCGCCTACATCACCGGCACGAGCCTCCTCGTGGACGGCGGCGCGTCGCACAGCGTGGCGTAGTACCCCGCGCCGATCGCCGCCTAGACTGTCCGTCCGGGCCCCCATGGTGTAACGGTTAGCACGCGAGATTTTCAATCTCGTAGCGCGAGTTCGACTCTCGCTGGGGGTACTGCTGATCGTGTCCGATAGTGCCCACCGGCCTGCGACGTCCGCCGGCGATGGCAGTTCACGCAACGCGCCTCGCAGCGTGCGATCTCCTGCTCGAGCCGCAGCAGGCTGACCTCCTTGCGGGCGAGCCGCATCACACCGCCGGTCTTCTCGCCGATGTGGTCGAACTCGAGCACGCACGCGTCGCGCTCGCCGCAATCAACGCAGCCGGACCCGGCGAGTGCCGAGACCACGAAGCGGACGTTGCGTTCGTGCCGCACCGATCGCCATTGCCCGGGAGCGAGGTCGGGAGCGAGCCGCCGCCAGCCGGCTCGGCGCGGCGATGGCAGGCGCACTCCACGTCGCACAGGGCAGCGACGCGCCACCTCGGCCCGTTTCCCGGCGACGTGGTCAAACTCGAGCACGACCGGGTCACGTTCACCGCAGTCCACACAAGGCCGCTGCGAGAGATACCCGAACACGAACTCGTGCGCCTCTTCGACGCGACGTGTCTTGAGTGCGTTGTTCCGCTCCCGATGGTGCGCCCGCCGCTCGGCGTAGTACGTCTTGAAGCAGCCGCGGCACCACCATTGCCGGCCGGCCCCGAACCGGTTGAAGCGGCTCTCCGGGAGCAGCGTCAAGCACCGCGAGCACCGTCGGAGCGGCTCGACCACGGCGTCGCCGTCGCGGGAGCGATCGTCGCGACCGATTGTGGAACGGGCAGGGCGACGTCGCGAGTCCAGACGCTCACCGAGGACAGCGCGACATTGAGCTGCCGGGCGATCTGCCGCAGCGACCACCCTTCTCCGCGAAGCCGGCACGCTTCACTCCAGAGCTCCGCTTGGCCCTCGCCACGAACATATGTTCGCATTACGTTCGGACGGAACGATGAGATTCCGGGGGTCGGGCCGGTCTCAACGGGAAACGGCAGGAGGGATGACGTGCTTCTCCAGGACAGGACGGCAGTGGTCTACGGCGGTGGCGGGGCGATCGGGGGTGCGGTGGCGCGGGCGTTCGCTCGGGAGGGTGCTCGGGTGTGCCTGGCCGGGCGGACGGCGGAGTCGCTGGAGCGGGTTGCCGCGGACGTGCGGTCGGCGGGTGGTGTGGCCGAGACGGCCGTGGTCGACGCGCTCGATCCCGCCGCGGTCGAGCGGCATGCCGACGCCGTCGGCCGCATCGACATCTCGTTCAACGTGACCTCGATGAACGACGTGCAGGGCACGCCGATGGCAGAGATGGACGTCGAGGACTACCTGCGTCCGGTCGAGACGACCGTGCGGACGCACTTCATCACGACCAAGGCGGCCGCGCGGATCATGAAGCGGCAGGGGTCCGGTGTGCTGCTCTTCTTCGGCGGCTCGGGCGAGCCGATGCGCGACTACAGCCTCGGCGGGCTGCAGACGGCGTTCGAGGCGCTCGAGTCGATGCGGCGGCAGCTCGGATCCGAGCTCGGCCCGTACGGGGTCCGCACGGTGACGCTCCGGACGGGTGGCGTAGTGGACTCGATTCCGGTGGGCTTCGAGGGCCGTGATGCGATCGTCGACGGCATCGTGGCGACGACCATGCTCGGGCGCGCGGCGACGCTCGAGGACGTCGGGAACGTCGCGGCGTTCGTGGCCTCGGACCGCGCGCGGACGATGACCGCGGCGACCGTGAACGTCAGCGCCGGGGCGCTGATCGACTAGCCCGCTTCGTCAGGCCAGTGGCCGTGCTCGTCGTAGAACCGCCGCGCGTCCTCATCCTTCTCCCGATCGCCGGAGCCGGTGAAGAGGAAATAGAAGATCACGCCGACGACGAGCAGGGCGCCGGCGACGGCGATGACACTCCAGATGAACTCGAACATAGGCAGTGCCCCCGGCAGGAATCGAACCTGCGTCGCGCGGATTAAAAGTCCGCCGCTCTAACCGCTGAGCTACAGGGGCTCCAAGATGGTAAATCGCCGGGGTAAGCTGAGCCCGTGCACCCCGAGGATGAGGGTCGACGGGTTCCCGCACGGCGGCGGAGACGGACCCCGGAAGTTGCGGAACGCGAGATCATCGCAGCCGCGGAGGCTCTTCTGCGTGAACAGCCCTTCCGGGAGCTCACGGTGGACGAGGTCATGCGCCGCACGGACCTCTCCCGTCCGTCGTTCTACGTCTACTTCCGGGATCGCCATCACCTGATCCTGCGGCTGGTCGAGCACCTCGGCGCCGAGCTGTTCGTGATGTCGAACCGCTGGCTGCGCGGGACCGGCGAGGGAACGGCACGGGCCCGCGAGGCGCTCCAGGGCGTCGTCCAGGTCTACGCCGCCCACGGCCCCGTGATGCGCGCGCTCGCCGACGCCGCCGCCGACGATCCCGACGTCGAGGCGGCGTACTCGGGCATCGTGCAGGGGTTCGTCGACGCCACGGCCCGCCACATCGAGGAGGAGATCGCCGCGGGGACGAGCCTTCCGGTCGACCCCGTGGAGACCGCCAAGGCGCTCGTCTGGATGATGGAGCGCTATCTGAACCTCAGCTTCGGGCACGAGCCGACGACGCCGCCCGAGGACGTCGCCGAGGTGCTCATCACGATCTGGACGCGGGTGCTCTACGGCGGCGGCTCAGTGCCGGAAGTGCCGCCGGCCGGTGAAGACCATCGAGATGCCGGCGGCGTCCGCGGCCTCGACCACCTCGTGGTCGCGCACCGACCCGCCCGGCTGGATGATCGCCGTGATGCCCGCGTCGACCGCCAGCTGCGGCCCGTCCGAGAACGGGAAGAAGGCGTCCGAGGCCAGCGCGCCGCCCGTGAGGTCGACCTCGGTCATCCGCGCCTTGTCTATGGCCAGGCGGACGGAGTCCACGCGGCTCATCTGCCCGGCCCCGATGCCGACCGACGCGAGGTCCTTCGCCAGCACGATCGCGTTCGAGCGGACGTGCTTGCAGACCTTCCAGGCGAACAGCATCTCGCCCCACTCGCCCTCTGACGGCTTGCGCTGGGTCACGACCTCCATCTCCGAGCGGTCCTCGAGGTCGAGGTCGCGGTCCTGCACCAGCAGGCCGCCCATGACGCGCTTGAGATCCCACTCCGAGATGTTGACCCGGCGCCGCTCACCGTCCTCGAGGATGCGCAGGTTGGGCTTGGTGGAGAGCACGTCGATCGCGTCCCCGTTGAAGCCGGGCGCGAGCACGACCTCGACGAACTGGCCGGTGAGCGCCTGGGCGAGCTCGGCGTCGACGTGCCGGTTGAAGCAGATGACGCCGCCGAAGGCGGACTGGGGATCGCACGCGAAGGCCCGCTTGTAGGCCTCCACGCCGGAGCTGCCGATGGCCACGCCGCACGGGTTGTTGTGCTTGATGATCGCGCAGGCCGGGACCTCGAACTCCGAGACCAGCAGGCGACCGGAGTTGATGTCGAGCACGTTGTTGAACGACAGCTCCTTGCCGCCGAGCTGCCGCACCTGCGACAGCACGTGCATGCGGGCGCCGACCTGCGAGTAGTACGCCGCGCGCTGGTGCGGGTTCTCGCCGTACGAGAGGTCGGTGACCTTCTCGTAGGCCGACATCATCAGCTCCGGGAAGTCGCCCTGCTTCTCGGCGAACCAGCGCGAGATCGCGGTGTCGTAGCGGGCGGTGTAGGCGAAGGCCTCGGCGGCCAGCGACTCGCGGGTCTGCAGCGACAGCTTGTTGGCGCCCTCGCGGAGCTCCTGCAGGACCGCGTCGTAGCTCTCGGGCTTGACCGCCACGGCGGTGAAGGCGAAGTTCTTGGCGGCCGCGCGGATCATCGTCGGGCCGCCGATGTCGATGTGCTCGAGCACCTCGTGCTCGGTCACGCCGCGGCGGCCGGCCCACGCCTCGAACGGGTAGAGGTTCACGCACACGAGGTCCACGAACTCGACCTCGTGCTCGTCGGCGGCGGCCATGTGCGAGGGGTCGTCGCGCAGGGCGAGGACGCCCGCATAGAGCTTCGGGTGCAGCGTCTTGACGCGGCCGCCCATGATCTCCGGGAAGCCCGTGAAGTCCTCGATGTCGCGGACCTGGAGGCCGGCCTCGCGCAGTGCCGCGGCCGTGCCGCCGGTCGAGACGAGCTCGACGTCCAGCTCCGCCAGACCGCGGGCGAACTCGACGATGCCGGTCTTGTCGGACACCGAGAGGACGGCGCGCCGGACTCGGACCTCCCCCGGCTGCGTCATCTCCCACCGTCCATCGGGCGGGGACGATACCTGTGGGGACTGGCTCACCGCCTGATCACCACCCTTCTCGAATGCTGGGGGTCGATTTCCACGGCGCCGCGGGCGATCAGCTCGACGGCCTCGCAGAGCAGGTCGTGCTCCAGCGGCCGCAGCGCCTCGCGGACCGCCGCCGGGTCGGTCGCTTCCGGAAGCTCGAGCGCGCGCTGCGCGATCACGGGTCCCGTGTCCACCCCGTCGTCGACGAAGTGGACGGTCACGCCGAACACCTTGACCCCGTAGTCGAGCGCCTGCTCGATCGCGCGCAGGCCCGGGAAGGCCGGCAGCAGCGCGGGGTGGACGTTGATGACGCGCCCCGGGAAGCGGGCCAGGAAGGCGGGGTCGAGCAGCGCCATGTAGCCGGCCAGCACCACGAGCTCGACGCCGTTCGCCTCGAGCCAGTCGGCGACCGCGGCGTCGCGCGCCGCGCGGTCGGACGCGCCGGCGAGCGGGAACGTGGCGGTCGCCACGCCGGCCCGCTCGGCGCGGCCGAGCGCCTGCGCTCCCGGCTGGTCGGTGCCCACGGCGACGACCTCGACGCCGTGCCGGCCGTGGACGCGATCGAGGATCGCCTGGAGGTTGGTGCCGGCGCCCGAGGCCAGGACGCCGACCCTCATGCCACCTCCAGCTTGGGGAAGCGCCCGCCGGTGGAGCGCAGGGTGCCGGCGCCCAGCAGGGCGTCCACCCGCGCCAGCACCGCCGACCCGGTCAGGTGCGACCAGGCGCCGTAGTGCGGCAGGCCGTCGTACGAGTACTTGGTGACGACCTTCGAGCGGCCGCCGCGCAGGATCTCCACGGCCCGGGTGCGGCCGACCTCCGGCTGGGCCGTCGCCACGACGTCGAGGATCGCCTCGTCGAGCGCGCCGAGGTCACCGCTCGCGACCGGCCGCTGGGCGAGCTGCGCCGGCCGCCGCGCCGCCGAGCGTTGCGGCGGGGGTGGCGGCTCGGGCACCAGGCCGGGATCGCACACGTCGCAGCACGGACCTTCGGGCGCCGGGGCGGCGCGGTCGCCGAAGTGGCGGAGGATCCCCTCGCGCCGGCAGCGCGTGCCCTCGACCCACGCCCAGACCGCGCGGTACTGGCGCCAGCGCACGCGCGTGCCCTCCTGCGCGGACGTGCGGCACGTGGATTGCGCGCGGCCGTCCCACTGGCCGACGAGCCGCCCGGCGACGCGATCGGGCGCCGACGGCGCCGGCTGCACGACGCCCGCTCGGGCGAGGTGGCCGACGATCGCCCGCACGACCTCCTCCTCCCCGCTCGCGGCGCCGACGAGGGCGCTCACGGGGAGATCGAAGCGCGGCGCCGACCCGGCGGCGGCGGGCGCATCGTTGGCGGCGGCGGCCGAGACGATCCGGCGGGCGACCGCCTGCAGAGCGTCCTCGCCGACCGTCGAGCGCTCGATGAAGAACACGTGCAGGCCCTTGTCCTTGCCCGTGGCGAAGAGCAGGCAGCGGGCGGGCGCGCCGTCGCGCCCCGCGCGGCCGGCCTCCTGGTAGTAGGCCTCGATCGAGCTCGGCACGCTCTCGTGCACCACGGTCCGGACGTCGGCCTTGTCGACGCCCATGCCGAACGCGTTGGTGGCCACCACGATCGGCGCCTCGCCGGCCATGAAGCGCCGCTGGGCCTCGGAGCGGGCATCGCGCGGCAGGCCCGCGTGGTAGGCGATCACCTCGACGCCGAGCTGGCCCGCCAGCCGCTCGGAGAGCCGCTCGCAGTCCGCCCGCGTGCCCGCATAGACGATCGCCGGCCGGGCCGCGGGGTCGGCCAGCGCGGCGGCGATGCCGCGGTGGACGGCCGGCTTGTTGGCGCACGGCACGACCGTGAAGGAGAGGTTCGGGCGATCGAACCCCGTGGCCACCGTGACCGGGTCGCGGAGGCCGAGCCGCGCCACGATGTCCGCCGCCACCTGCGGCGTGGCGGTGGCCGTCGACGCGACGATCGCCTCGGCCCCGAGCCAGCGCGCCGCGTCGGCCAGCCGGAAGTAGTCGGGCCGGAAGTCGTGCCCCCACTGGGACACGCAGTGCGCCTCGTCGACCACGAAGAGCCCGATCCGCGCGTGCTTGATCCGCTCGAGGAAGCCGGGCGAGGAGAACCGCTCGGGGGCGACGTAGAGGAGCCGGAGGTCACCCCGCGCGGCGCGCTCGACGACGCGCCGGTTGGTCGCCGCGTCCTGCTGCGCGTTGACCAGGCCGACGCGGCCCGGCGCCACCCGCTCGAGCGCCTGCACCTGGTCCTGCATCAGCGAGACCAGCGGGGAGACGACCACCGTGAGGTCGGCCCGCATGAGCGCCGGCAGCTGGTAGCAGAGCGACTTGCCCGAGCCGGTGGGCATGACCACCAGAACATCGCGCCCGGCGACCGCCGCTTCTACCGCCTCGCGCTGCCCCCGCCGGAACGCCGGGAACGCGAACAGCTCGTGCAGCGCACCCTCGGGATCGCGCGAGCGCGCGACCGGCTCCTGCGGCGGCGGGCCGAGGCCGGGGAGCGCGACGTTCTCTGCGGCGAGCGACATGGGACCGGCGACCATATCGCCGGGTCCGGAGGGCAAAGGGGGCGTCGCGCGACGTTGTTGCAAAGTCGGCACGAAGTCGACGCGAGGGGCGCAGCGCCGCAGTTCGAAGAACCGGGCGGCTACGCCCGGACCAGCGGAAGCTCGAACGCGTCCTTGCGCTGCGCGGCCGTCGTCCCGGCCAGCGGGTACTCGCCCGAGAAGCACGCGTCGCAGTGGGTCTCGCGCGTCCCGCGGATCGCCTCGTAGACGCCGCCCAGGGAGAGATAGGCCAGGGAGTCGGCGCCGAGCTCCGCGGCCACCTCCGCCTCGGTCCGCCCGTGGGCGATCATCTCCTCGGAGGTCGACATGTCGATCCCGTAGTGGCAGGGGTAGCGGATCGGCGGCGCGCTGATGCGCATGTGCACCTCGGCGGCGCCCGCGTCGCGCAGCATCTGCACGATCTGCCGCGTCGTGTTGCCGCGGACGATCGAGTCGTCGACCACGACCAGCCGCTGGCCGGCCACGACGTCGGGCAGCGGGTTGAACTTCATCCGCAGGCCGTGCTTGCGCAGGTCCTGGCCCGGCTGGATGAAGGTGCGCGCCACGTAGCGGTTCTTGACGAAGCCGTCGTCCTGCGGCAGACCCGAGGCGCGGGCGAAGCCGCGGGCCGCCGGGTTGCCCGAGTCCGGCACCGGGATGACGAGGTCGGCCTCGACCGGGGCCTCGCGGGCGAGGATCTCGCCCATCCGGCCGCGGGCCACCTGCAGCACCTGGCCGCCCAGGCGGGAATCGGGACGCGCGAAGTAGATGTGCTCGAACACGCACAGCGCGGGTCGCTCGCCCACCACGCCCATGCGGGTCTGCAGCCCGTTCGGCGTCAGCGACACGATCTCGCCCGGCTGCACGTCGCGCAGGAAGCGCGCGCCGATGATGTCGAACGCGCAGGTCTCGGAGGCCACGCAGTAGTGGTCGTCGAGGATGCCCAGCGACAGCGGCCGCAGGCCCGCGGGATCGCGGAACGCGACGATCCGGTCCTTGGCCATGACGACCGTCGAGTAGGCGCCCTCGACGCGCCCCATGACATCGACGAGCGCGTCCTCCACCGAGTCGGCCTCGTGGGTCGACACGAGCGCGGCGATGATCTCCGAGTCCGACGTCGACCGGAACGAGACGCCCTTCTCGCGCAGCGCCGCGTGCATCTCGACCGCGTTGATGAGGTTGCCGTTGTGGGCGAGCGCGATCTCGCGCCGGTCGGACCGCCAGACGGGCTGCGAGTTCTCCCACGACGAGGCGCCGGTGGTCGAGTAGCGGACGTGGCCGACGGCCATCTCCCCCTGGAGCGCGCGCAGCCGCTGCTCGTCGAACACCTGGTTGACGAGCCCCTGGTCGCGCATGGCCATGATGTGGCCGCCCTGCGAGGTCGCGATGCCCGCGGACTCCTGCCCGCGATGCTGGAGCGCGTACAGGGCGAAGTAGGCGAGGCGGGCGACTTCGCGCCCGGGAGCGCATACGCCGAAGACGCCGCATTCGTCGCGCGGTCCGTCGCGGAGGTCGATGAGGTCAGGAAGCAAGGCGAACGACCGGGTTTGCAGCCTAGCAACGGCCCCGGCGCACGCCGGTTGGGTGCGCGGCCGCCGGCCGCCTGCGCCGCTCCGGCACGCACCCCCCGAGTACGCTGCTTGGACTAACCCGCTTAGGAGAGCGATAGATGGCCGTCAACGCACCGGTCCAGATCGATCGTCAGCGCATCAGGGAGCTCATCGAGCGCGAGGAGAAGGCGCTCAACGACTCCACCAGGAAGTCCGAGGCGATGTACCGGCGTGCCCACGCGGTGCTCACCGGCGGCGTCGCATCGTCGTACCAGCTGCGCGACCCGTGGCCGATCTATCTCGAGCGCGGCAGCGGCCCGAAGGTGTGGGACGTCGACGGCAACGAGATGTACGACTTCCACAACGGCTTCGGCGCGATGGTCCAGGGCCACGCCCACCCGGCCATCGGCAGGGCGATCCAGGAGCGGTACAGCCAGGGCACGCACTTCGCCGCCCCGACCGAGGACGCCATCGTCGTCGCCGAGGAGCTCTCGAAGCGCTTCGGCCTCTCGCGCTGGCGCTACACCAA
This sequence comes from uncultured Solirubrobacteraceae bacterium, assembly GCA_963774155.1. Classification (GTDB taxonomy): domain Bacteria; phylum Actinomycetota; class Thermoleophilia; order Solirubrobacterales; family Solirubrobacteraceae; genus DASSUW01. The sequence continues at coordinate 710,099 of CAVZDW010000012.1, read as the reverse complement.
CTCGGGCTCAGAGGCCACGATGGACGCGATCCGCATCGCGCGCGCCGACACGAAGCGCGACACGGTGCTGAAGATCTTCGGCTCCTACCACGGGCACCACGACACGGTGATGGTCTCGATCGGCGTCGAGTACGGCAAGATCGGCGACCGCGACAACCTCGCGTCGCTGCCCTACGGCGCCGGCATCCCGCAGGCGACGGTCGACATGACGATCGCCGTCCCGTTCAACGACGCGCCCGCCATGGAGCGCCGCATCGAGCGCCTCACCGAGGAGGGCCGCAAGCCCGCCTGCGTGATCATGGAGGCGGCGATGATGAACCTGGGGATCGTGCTTCCCCAGCCCGGCTACCTCGAGGCCGTCCGGGAGATCACCCGCAAGCACGGGATCATCCTCATCTTCGACGAGGTCAAGACCGGCCTGACCATCGCGGCCGGCGGCGCCACCGAGCGCTGGGGCGTGAAGCCCGACATGGTCACGCTCGCCAAGGCCCTCGGCGGCGGCGTGCCCACCGGGGCGATCGGCGGCACCGAAGAGGCGATGGAGACCGTCGAGGATGGCTCCGTGTACCAGGTCGGCACCTACAACGGGAACCCGCTCGGCATGGCGGCCACGCGCGCGAACCTGCTCGAGGTGCTCACGCCCGACGCCTACGCCCACCTCGATCACCTCAACGACCGCATCCTCAAGGGCTGCCAGGGCGTGATCGACAAGCACGGCCTCGCCGGCTACTCGGTCGGCGTCGGCTCCAAGGGCTGCGTGACCTTCTCCCCGGTGGAGATCGTCGACTACGAGACGTTCAAGGCCAACCAGGACGCCGACATGGCGGAGCTCGCGTGGCTCTTCAACATGAACCGCGGCATCTTCATGACGCCCGGCCGTGAGGAGGAGTGGACGCTCTCGGTCACCCACGACGACGAGTCGGTCGACACGTACGTCCAGGTGTTCGAGGCGATGGCCGACGAGCTGATGGCCTGATGGCCTAATTCGCAGCGGAGACGGCCGCCTCCTCGAGGCGGCCGTCGTCGTACAGCAGGTGCACCTCGTGCTGGATGCAGACGACGCGCGTGGCGTCCGATCCGGTCGCGCGGGCGGCGATGAGCACGGCCGCGATCCGGTGGACGTCGCGCACGAGGCCGATCCGGAACAGCGAGCGGGTCTCGTTGGCCACCCGGCCGTCCCCGGCGCGCAGGACCACGCGGAGGTCCGGAACGACCGACTTCGCCGCCATGGCGATCGAGATGTTCTGGAGGTCGTCGTCGGTCACGGCCGCGAGGGCGACGGCGCGGCTGAGCGACAGCCGGCGCAGGAGCGACGGGTCGGCCCCGCGGCCGATGACCACCGGGAACCCGAGCTCGCGCGCGAGGCCGACGTTCTCGCCGGCCTCGCGGTCGTCGACCGCGACGATGCCGACCCCGCACTTGCGCAGGAGCATGCAGAGCCTCAGGCCGACCTGGCCCATGCCGACGACCACGACGTGATCGCGTCGCGGCACCGCCCGCTGGCCCAGGAGGCCGGTGAGGCGCTTGTTGACGAGGCGGTTGACGAGCCCGGCCGTGAACGAGGCCTCGAAGACGAGCGTGGCGAGCATCGAGACGGTGAGGAACGCCTTCAGCCCCTTCGGGCCGTCGGCGACCTTGTCGTTGGGGTCGACGGTGACGAGCGTCTTGGCCGAGCCGTACGCGGCGTCGATCAGGCCCTGCTCGAGCACCGCCATGCACGCGATGGTCTCGAGCACGAGGATCACGATCAGGCCCAGGGCGCCCCAGAGCAGCAGCGCGGCGCTCTTGTCGTAGGGCGCGAAGACGGCCGATGCCAGCGCCGCCGCGCGGCGCTGGTCGGGCACCTCGATCGGCACCTCCTCGACGCCTCCGTTGCTCTCGCGGATCCCCACCGGCGGGTCGGCGTCCTCGCGTATGGCGGTCAGGTCCTCGGACAGGCACGGACCGGCCAGCGACGGCGCCACGATGTCGGCCATCGACGTGACCTCGCAGTACTCGAGGTCACGGTCGACCTGGCCGGCCATGGTCGGATCGAAGATCGTCACCAGCATCGGGACGGCGTCGTCGACGTTGCGCACCATCAACGCGGTGCGCAGGACCACCGCGTCGTCGCGTGAGACGACCACCACGCGGTCGATTCCGCCGTCCTCGAGGGCGTGCTTGACCTCGCGCTCCTCGGGCGCCTTCATCCGATACACCTCGGCGCCGGCAGCGTCGAGCGCCGAGCGAGTCTCCTCGGCGAGATCCCCCTCGCCGATAAGGAGCACAGTGGCCACGTCGCGCACCCTACTTTGTGTCCGAATGCGCCGGTGCGCCCTGCTCACCGTTCTGCTCCTCGCCGGCTGTGGCGGGGACGATCCGCCGTCGGCGGTGGTGCCCGCCGACGCGGCGGTCTACGTCTCGCTGTCCGCCGATCGCGCCGAGCAGCTGGTTGCGGGGACCTCGCGCGCCGACGTCGTCTTCGACCGCGACGTGCGGCCCTGGCTCGGGGACCGCGCGGCGTATTTCACGGACGGCTCCGCGGACTCCGGCGGACTCGTATTCGAGTCGGAGGACGACGAATGCGGCCGAGGCGTTCGGTCGCAAGGTCACCGCGGCCGGCCCGCTGCGAGCGTCGGCGATCATCGACGGCCACCTCGTGGTGACGAGCACGCGCGAGCTGCTGCGCGCGGCGAACGCCGCGGCCGGCGGCCAGGCGCTCGCCGACTCCACACGACTCGACGTGAACGGGGAGACCAGCTCCGACGTGCTCGTCGCCGCACTCGAGCCGCGAACGTTCGTGGCGAGCCTCGAGCAGTTCCTCCACGACCTGCCGGACGACCTCCCGTCGGTGGACTTCGGCGCGGGCGCGATGACCGGGCGCGCGACCGGCGAGCGGATCGAGCTGAGCGGACTCGCCGAACGACCGGAGCCGCCGAGCCTCGCGGACGCCGGCGCCGACGCGACGTTCGCCATCGCGAGCGGCGACCTCTCCGAGGGCGACGATCTCGCGTACGCCGACGCGCGGCTCCGGCCGCGCGAGGGTGCCCTCGCTCCGTTGAAGCCCTTCCTGGGCGCGGGCACGATCGTGCTCGAAGGCGACGGCGGCCGACTCGAGGCCGAGGTGACCGGCGATCCGCCGCTCGACGACTTCAAGACCGCGCGGATCAGCGGCGAGCGGCTCACGATCGACTTCGCGGGCGGCGTGTCCGGCACCGGTCGGCTCGGCGAGACCAAGCGCTACCAGGAGGCCGAGAAGGTGCTCGGCGGGCCGCCGACGCTCATGGCCGAGGACTTCGTCGCCCGCCGCGCGGGCGACGTCCTCGTCGTCAGTCGATGAGCGCGGCCAGGCCGCCGGCGTGCACGCGCGCGAGCTCGGCGACCGGGACCGAGAGCTCGCCCTCGACGGTCAGCGCTTCGCCCCCGACGGTGCCGATCACCCGCGCGGCGGCGCCGAAGCGGGACAGCGCCTCCGGCGGGCCGGAGACCACGAAGGCTCCCGGGCCCTCAGCGAAGAGCGGGGCGTCGAGCGCCACGTCGGCGCCGACGCCTCCGGCGATGCAGCACTCGGCCAGCGCGACGGCCACGCCGCCCTCGGCGACGTCGTGCGCCGAGCGCAGCGCGCCCGAGCGGACGCCCTGCCGGACCGCGGCGTGGAGCGCGCGCAGCTCGCCGAGATCGGCGGCCGGGAGCGCGCCCTCGAGCGCGTCGCCGCGCAGCTTGGCCAGCTCCGAGCCGACCTCCGACGGCGCCCACGAGGCGCTGATCAGCGCCACCGCGTCGCCCGCCTCCGAGAAGCCGAGGCGGCCGGAGCGCGCGGGGTCGGGCAGCTCGCCGACCATGCCGACGACCGGCGTCGGGTAGATCGGGCCCTCGCCGCCCTCGTTGTAGAGCGAGACGTTGCCGCCGACCACCGGGACGCCGAGCGCGCGGCACGCGTCACCGAGTCCGGCGATCGCCCGTGAGAACTGCCAGGCGATGTGCGGCTTCTCGGGGTTGCCGAAGTTGAGGCAGTTGGTGAGGCCGAGCGGCTCGGCGCCGACGCACGCGAGGTTGGCCGAGCACTCGAGCACGGCCTCGACGGCGCCGCGATAGGGGTCGACCGCCACGCGGCGGCCGTTGCCGTCGATCGAGACGGCGATGGCGCCGCCGTGCGTCGAGCGTGAGCACCGCGGCGTCGGCCTGCTCGGGCCGCCGCACGGTGCGCGAGCCGACGACGCAGTCGTACTGCTCGAACGCCCAGCGGCGGGAGGCCAGATTCGCGCTGCCGAGCAGGGCGAGCAGCGTCCCGGCCGCGTCCAGCCCGTCCGCCAGCACCCGCGGCGGCGCGGGATAGACCGGCCGCGAGGGCTCGAGCGGCTCGAGGTCGTAGGCGGGACACTCGTCGACCAGCGCGACCACCGGCAGGTCGCCGACCAGCGCCTCGCCGTCGTACACCCGCAGGCGGCCGCTGTCGGTCACCTCCCCGATCGCGGTCGCGTTGACCTCCCAGCGCGTGCACAGGTCGATCACCGCGTCGACCTTCGAGGGCTCGACCACGCAGAGCATCCGCTCCTGCGACTCCGAGATCATGATCTCGAACGGCTCCATGTCGGCCTCACGGAGCGGCACGCGCCGGACGTCGAGGTCGATCCCCAGGCCGCCCTTGGCCGCCATCTCCGCCGAGGAGGAGGTGAGGCCCGCCGCGCCGAGGTCCTGCAGCGCGACGAGCAGCCCCGCCTCGAGCAGCGCGAGCGAGCACTCGAGCAGCTTGCTCTCCTCGAACGGGTCGCCGATCTGCACGGTCGGGCGCTTGCCCTCGTCGGCGTCGCCGAGCTCGGCGGACGCCAGGACCGACGCGCCGCCGATCCCGTCACGACCCGTACGAGCGCCGAAGAGCACCACCACGTTGCCGACCCCGGCCGCCGCCGAGCGGATCAGGTTCTCGGTCTCGATCAGGCCGACGCACATCGCGTTGACCAGGCAGTTCTGCTCGTACGGGCCCTCGAAGTAGATCTCGCCGCCGACCGTGGCCACGCCGATCGAGTTGCCGTAGTGGCCGATGCCGGCCACCGCGTGCTCGAGCAGGTAGCGCGAGCGGGGCGAGGTCGGCTCGCCGAAGCGCAGGGAGTCGAGGATGGCGATCGGCCGGGCGCCGATGGCGAAGACGTCGCGCAGGATGCCGCCGACGCCCGTGGCCGCGCCCTGGAACGGCTCGACCGCGCTCGGGTGGTTGTGGGACTCGACCTTGAAGGCGCAGGCGATCCCGTGGCCGACGTCGACCGCCCCCGCGTTCTCGCCCGGGCCGAGCACGAGCCGCGGGCCCTCGGTGGGCAGCGTCTTGAGCAGGCGGCGCGAGTGCTTGTAGCCGCAGTGCTCGGACCACATGAGGCTGAAGACCGCCAGCTCGACCTCGTTCGGGTCGCGCCCCAGCTTGGCGACGATCAGCTCGTACTCGTCGTCCGTCAGCCCCAGCTCGCGGTGCCGCGGCGAGCCCACGGTCACGCCGGCCCGCCGATCAGGGCCAAGCCGTCGACCGAGCCGGTGAGGACGTCCACGGCATGCTCCGGGTGCGGCATGAGGCCCATCACGTTCCCCTCGGGGTTGCAGACGCCGGCGATGTCGTCCATCGAGCCGTTGAAGTTGTGGCCCGGGGCGTACCGCACGACGATCTGCTCGTCGGGGAGGTCCTGCGCCCAGTAGCGGCCGGTCGTGTGCTTGGCCGGGATCGACAGCCGCTGCCCCAGCTCGAGCGAGCGCGTCCACGGGATCGACGTGTTGACGACCTCGAGCTCGACCTGGCGGCAGACGAAGCGCAGCGACGTGTTGGGGAGCAGCGCCCCCGGCAGCAGGCCGGCCTCGCACAGCACCTGGAAGCCGTTGCAGATCCCGAGCACGAGCCCGCCTTCGGCCGCGAACCGCGCCACCTCTCCCATGACCGGCGAGAAGCGGGCGATCGCCCCCACGCGCAGGTAGTCGCCGTAGGAGAAGCCGCCGGGGATGATCACCGCGTCCGCCCCGTGCAGGTCCGCGTCCGCGTGCCAGAGCAGCTCGGCTTCACCGACCCGCCGCGCAGCGAGCAGCGCATCCCGCTCGTCGCACGAGCCGGGGAACTGGACGACCCCGAACTTCACTGGATCCCTCGTAGGCGTCCGGCCCTGCGGTCGACGAACCAATGGCTCCGGCCATTGGAGTTGTCGATGAGGGTTCGTGAGCAGGCGCTCGCACATCTCGTCGACCCGGTCCGGATCGTCGACGTCGAGCTCCACGAGCCGACCGACGTGCACGTTGGACACGCCGCTGAACCCGAGCGCGGGCAAGGCCCGCTCGACCGCCTGGCCCTGCGGATCGAGGATCCCGGCCTTGGGCCGGATGAGGACCGTCACCCTCACGGCGCCGTCCGGTCCAGCCAGGCCGAGAACGGCTCGCCGGACAGCCGCTCGTACGCGGTCACGTAGCGCTCGCGGGTCTGCTGGACCACGTCGTCCGGAATGGGCGGGGCGGGCGGGGTCTTGTCCCAGCCGGTGCCGGACGCCCAGTCGCGCACGTACTGCTTGTCGAAGCTCGGCTGGCCCTGTCCGACCTCGTAGCGGTCGGCCGGCCAGAAGCGCGAGGAGTCCGGCGTGCAGACCTCGTCGCCCAGCGTCAGCGTGCCTTCGGCGTCCAGCCCGAACTCGAACTTCGTGTCGGCGAGGATGATCCCGCGCGACCGGGCGTGGCGGGCGATGCGGTCGTAGACCTCGAGCGAGGCGTCCCGCAGCTTCGCGGCGAGCTCCCGGGAGCCGGCCAGCTCGGCGGCCTGGTCGAAGTCGATGGCTTCGTCGTGCCCCACATCGGCCTTCGTCGACGGCGTGAAGATCGGCTCGGGGAGCTGCTCGGACTCGCGCAGCCCCGGTGGCAGCTCGATGCCCGAGACCTTCCCGGTCGCCTGATAGTCCTTCCAGCCCGAGCCGGAGAGGTACCCGCGCACGACGCACTCCACCGGCAGCATCTGCAGGCGCTTCACGCGCAGGGCGCGGCCGCGGAACTCGTCCGGGACGCCGTCGGTGGCCGAGATCAGGTGGTTGGGGATGACACCGTTGGTCAGGTCGAACCACAGGACCGAGAGGGCGGTGAGCACCTTCCCCTTGTCGGGGATCGGGGTCGGGTGGACGACGTCATAGGTCGAGATGCGGTCGGAGGCCACCATCAGCAGGTCGTCGCCGAGCTCGTAGAGCTCGCGCACCTTGCCGGAGGCCAGCAGGGTCAGGCCGGTCACGCCTCACAGGCTAGATCAGGCACCTGCCAGAACCGGCAGCGGTAACGCGCCGTATACCACCGGGAACCGCAACGTCCGGGGGAAATCCGATGAAGCTCAGCCTCGCCTGCTGTGCCGTCCTCGTCGCACTCGCCGTCGCTCGCCCCAACCGCGTCGGCGGGACCCAGACGCGACACGACGCCGCCGACCACGCCCACCAACGTCCGCGTCGTCGCGGTCACCGACGACTCGATCACGATCGCCTGGAACGCCTCGACGGACAACTCGGGCAAGCTCCACGCCTACATCGCCGGCGGCATCTACCACCCTCCGAACAGCACGACCAAGACCTTCACCGGGCTGGTGCCGAGCTACACGCGGAGCTTCCAGGTCCAGGCCATGGACCCCTCCGGCAACGTCTCCGGTTACAGCGCTCCCATCACCGGGACCACGGCGCCCGACGTCACCGCGCCCACCACGCCCGCCAATCTCCGGGTGACCGGGTCGTCGATCTCCACCGTGTCGCTCGCCTGGGACCGCTCGTCCGACCGCTGGTCGTTCAGCTACGACGTGCTGATCGACGGGCAGGTCGGCGCCTCCGCGCAGCATCCGTACATCGGCACCCCGTCGACCACGCTGCGCACGATCCCGCCGGGCACGCACACGTTCCAGGTCCGCGCGCGCGACTTCGCGGGCAACGTGTCCGGGCTGAGCAACACGGTCACCGTCACGCTCGCGGGGAACGGGGACTCGACACCGCCCACCGCGCCGGCGAACCTGACGGTCGAGGACCTGAACGACAACTGCGGCAGCCAGGTGCTCCGCTGGACCGGCTCGACGGACAACGCCGACCCGCCGTCGGCGATCGAGTACGAGCTCTACCGCAACGACCGGTTCTGGGTGCTCACGCCGCCGGGCGCGACGTCCTCGTTCCAGTACACGCCGCCGGGCGTCGGCACCTGGTTCGTGGTCGCCGTCGACCGCGCGGGCAACCGCTCGGGCCCGAGCAACGCGGTGACGGTCAACATCGTGGCCGACCAGAACCTCTGTTAGAGGTCGTACGGGAAGTCGGTGAGCAGCTCGGCGCCGTCCTCGAGGACCAGCACGAGGTCCTCGAGGCGGACGCCGCCGAGCGCCTTGCTGTAACAGCCGGGCTCGAGCGTGATCACGTCGCCCGCCAGGAGCGTGTCCGGGGTGCGGCCGAGGTTGGGGCGCTCGTGCACCTCGAGTCCGACCCCGTGACCGAGCGAGTGGTAGTAGCCCTCCTCGAGCGACTGCCCGGCCGGCTTGCTGCGCTGGGTCGGGTAGCCGGCGTTCTCGAACGGCTCGCACGAGATCCCGTAGATCTGCTGGCAGTCGGCGCCGGCAAGGACCTCGGCGAACGCGCGGTCGAGCGACTCGCGGGTGAGCCGCCAGTACTCGAGGATCTCCTCGGGCGGCTCCATGCCGCCGGCGATGAACGTCCGCGTCATGTCGGCCCAGCAGCGTGAGACGCGGTCGCGCGGCCAGATGTCGATGATCACGACCTCGCCCTCGCCGATCGGGCCGTGGCCAGCCTCGTGGCCGATCGCCGACTGCGGCCCGTGGGCGACGATGACGTCGTCGGGGAGGTCGCAGTCGTGCTCGTCGCAGACGGCCTGCATGGCCTCGCGGACGGCCTCGCTGGTGGCGCCGCCCTCGCGCACCATGCGGGCGCCGACGGCCATCGCCTGGTCGGCCGCCCGCTGCGCGCGCCGGATGCCCTCGATCTCGGCCTCGGTCTTGACCCGGCGCTTGGTGACGAACGCCTCGGGATCGACCACGATCTCGACGCCGTGACCGCGCAGGTAGTCGGCGACGCCGACCGGGAACTCGGACGGCACGACGGCGCTGCTGACGCCGACCTTCTCGCACGCGCGGCGCACGAACTCGAGCTCGACCTCGTGGCGGGAGATGCCGCGGCTGAGCAGCTCGTCGGCGCCGAGGGCGAAGAGGTCGAGCACGTCGATGCCGTACGGCTCGACCTTGTGGGAGTCGAGCACGGAGATCGTGGCGGCCTTGGTCCCGTTCGTCTCGATGTAGAGGAACGGGTCGATGATCCCCGTCGGGACGGCATGGAAGAGGTCGGCCGAGTGCTCCGGCGAGCCGTAGATCAACAACGCATCGCTCATGGGATGACCTCCAACCGGTCCAGCACTTCCGGCACGTAGCGGATGTAGTGCGCGTAGTCGAACACGGCGTCGAGGTCGAGCTCCACGCCGGGCTCCTGTTGCAGCAAGTCTCGCAAAGGCGTCCCGGTGTCCCAGGCCTGCTGGGCGAGCCGCTGGACCAGCCGGTAGGCGTCGTCGCGCTGCATGCCTTGCGCGACGAGGGCCAGCAGCACGCGCTGGGAGAAGAGCGCGCCGGAGGTGAGCTCGAGGTTCGCCAGCATGCGGTCCTCGTGGACGACCATCCCGCGCGCCACGCGCAGCGCCAGCGACTGCATGTAGTCGAGCAGGATCGTCGCGTCGGGCAGGACGACCCGCTCGGCGCCCGAGTGCGAGATGTCGCGCTCGTGCCAGAGGGCGACGTTCTCCAGCCCCGTCTGGGCGTAGCCGCGCAGGACGCGGGCCAGGCCGCAGATCCGCTCGGTGGTGATCGGGTTGCGCTTGTGCGGCATCGCGCTCGAGCCCTTCTGGCCGGCGCGGAACGGCTCCTCGACCTCGCGCACCTCGGTGCGCTGCAGGTGGCGGATCTCCTGGGCGAAGCGCTCCAGCCCCGCGCCCGCGAGGGCGATCGCGCTGAGCAGCTCGGCGTGGCGGTCGCGCGGCACGACCTGGGTGGAGACCGGCTCGGCGGCCAGCCCGAGCCGCTCGAGGACGCGCGCCTCGTACTCCGGGCCGAGCGACGCGTAGGTGCCGACGGCACCCGAGATCGCGCCGGTGGCGGCCTGCGCGAAGGCGCGCTCGAGCCGGTCGGCGTTGCGGTGGGCCTCGAGCGCAAATCCGGCGAGCTTGAGCCCGAACGAGGTCGGCTCGGCGTGCACGCCGTGGGTGCGGCCGACGGTCAGCGTGCCCGCATGGACGCGCGCCTGCTCGGCCAGGGCCCGCGCCAGCTCGCGCGCCCCGGGGAGGATGACCTCGCCCGCGCGGCGCAGCTGCAGCGCCAGCGCGGTGTCGAGCACGTCGGAGGAGGTCAGCCCGTAGTGGATCCAGCGCCCCGCCGGGCCGGCACTGGCCGAGAGGACGTCGACGAAGGCGGCCACGTCGTGGTCGGTGACCGCCTCGCGCTCCTTGACCGCCTCGACCGTGAAGGTGGCGGCGCGGATCGCTTCGAGATCCTCCGGCGAAGGCTCGTCGAGCGCCTCGGCGGCCGCGACCTCGACATCGCGCCACGCGGTCATGCGAGCCTCGTCGGTCCAGATCGCGCCCAGCTCCGGGCGCGTGTAGCGCGCGATCACGCTTCCAGTATGCGCGCGGCGAGCACGGCCGCGTTGCGCGCGCTGTCCACGCCCACGCACGCCACCGGCACGCCCGGCGGCATCTGGGCGATCGAGAGCAGGGCGTCGAGCCCGCCCGCGACCGACTTCGACGACGTCAGCGGCACGCCGATGACCGGCAGCGCCGTGTGGGCGGCCACCACGCCCGGAAGCGCGGCCGACAGCCCGGCGCCCGCGATGATGACCCGCAGGCCGCGCATCTGGGCGTTCTTCGCGTAGTCCGACACGGTGTCGGGCTCGCGATGGGCCGACATCACGCGCACCTCGTGGCTGATGCCGCGCTTGGTGAGCTCCTCGCTCGCGGCCTCCATGGCCGGCATGTCGCTCTTGGAGCCCATGAGGATGCCGACGCGTGGCGCGTCGACCTCGAGGCCCTCGAACTCGGCCTCCACCGTGGCCTCGGCCACCGGTTCCTGGGTCATGCGGCGATGTCCTTGCGCAGCTGGCGGCCGTCGAACGCGATCACGTCGGCGGCAGCATACGCATGCTCGCGGGCCGACCGCAGCTCGTCGCCGAGAGCGGTCACGTTGAGGACCCGGCCACCCGCGGTGACCACGTCGCCGCCGCGCCAGGCCGTGCCCGCATGGGTGACCTCGACGCCCTCGGGCACGCGGTCGAGCCCGGAGATCACGTCGCCCGAGGACGAGCTGGCGGGATACCCGCGCGAGGCCATCACCACCGTGACCGCTGCGCGCGCGTCCCATTCGAGGGTCGCGCCGGCCAGCCCGCCGGGCCGCGTCACGCGCTCGAGCAGGTCGAGCAGGTCCGAGCGCAGCCGCGGGAGCACCGCCTGCGTCTCGGGATCGCCGAAGCGGACGTTGAACTCGACCACCTTGACGCCGTCGGCGGTGAGCATCAGGCCGGCGTAGAGGACGCCGTGGAACGGCGTGCCGCGCCCCGCCAGCTCGTCGACCATCGGCTGCAGGATCTCCGCCCGGATGCGCTCCACGAGCGCCGCGTCGACCTCCGCCACGGGGCTGAAGGAGCCCATCCCGCCCGTGTTCGGGCCGGTGTCGCCGTCGCCGATGCGCTTGAAGTCGCGCGCCGGGGCGAGCGGGAGCGCGATCTCGCCGTCGCACAGCGCGAGCAGCGAGAGCTCGGCGCCGTCGAGGAACTCCTCCACCACCACCGGCATCTCGCCGAAGCGCCGCTCGACGAGCATCTCCTCGAGGGCGGCACGGGCCTCGGCCTCGCCGGCCGCGATCACCACGCCCTTGCCCGCCGCGAGGCCGTCGGCCTTGATCACGGTCGGGTAGCCGGAGATCGCGGCGAGACCGTCATCCACCGACTGCACCACCGCGTGCGCCGCCGTGGGGACGCCGGCGGCCTCCATGATCTCCTTGGCGTACGCCTTCGAGCCCTCCAGCCGCGCGGCGGCGGCCGACGGTCCGAAGCAGGTGACGCCGGCGGCCGCGCAGTCGTCCGCCAGGCCCGCGACGAGCGGCGCCTCCGGGCCGATCACCACGAGGTCCACGCCCTCGGCGGCGGCGAAGGCGGCGACGTCCTCCGCCTCCACGATCCGCGCGTCACCCGCGATCCCGGCGTTGCCCGGGGTGCAGAGCAGCTCCGGCTGCCGGGGCGAGCGCTTCAGCGCCCGCACGATCGCGTGCTCGCGGCCGCCGCCGCCGACGACGAGGACGCGCGTCAAAGCGACGCGATGAAGTCGTCGATCGGGATCGCGGCCAGCGACTCGTAGTGGGCCGTGCCGCGCGAGCCGAGCTCGAGCGAGACGCGCGCCATGGTCTTCTCGTCCGGCGCCTCGACGATGTTCACGAAGTCGAAGTGGCCGAGCGTGGCCCATTGCGCCTTTACGGTCGCACCGAGCTGCTCCACCTCCTGGTTGACCTCACGGATCCGCGAAGGGTTGTTCTTGACGGTCTGTACGCCCTCGGGCGTGAGGGTGGAGAGCATGATGTAGGTGGGCATCGGATCGTTGTATCCGATCCTTCCGGACGCATGCGGTGTTCTCCGATCCAGTGGATACTTCGGCTGGTATGTCCAGGGTCGCCCTCGTCGCGCTGATCGCCCTCGCCGGCGCGGCGGCGCCCGCCTCCGCGGCGACGCTGACGCCGCTCAAGAGGTGCTACGCGTCGACCGGCAAGACGACCGTGCAGCTCGAGGACATCCGGGTCCAGGGCGAGGCGTTCGCGCCGTTGACGACGGTCGAGGTCCTGATCGACGGCGTGCCGGTGTCCAGCGCCCCGACCGACGCCATCGGCGCGTTCGAGGTCCTCGTCGACGCGCCGTTCCAGCGCACCGGGGAACGGCCCTTCACGCTGGAGGTCCGCGACAGCGTGAACCGCGTGACCGCCCTCTCGGCCGTGACCGACCTCGACGTGAAGCTCACGCCGAAGACCGCGGCGCCGGCGCGGCGCGTGCGCTTCCGCGGCCGCGGCTTCATGCGGTCGGCGCCGGTCTACGCGCACTACCTGGTCGGCGGCAAGGAGCAGCGGACCGTCCGGCTCGCGCGCCGCACCTCGGGCGCGTGCGGCACCTTCAGCGTCAAGCGGCGGCAGATCCCGGTCGACGATCCGCGCACCGGGCGGTGGGTCGTGCAGTTCGACCAGAAGCGCTCCTACTCGGCGGAGCCGGACCCGGTGTGGGTCCGGCTGCCGATCGATGTGGTCGAGGTCTTCCTCGAGCGTTAGGCCACGGCGGGCTGGACCGCGCTCGCGCGGGTGAACGTCAGCTCGCCGTCGGCGGCGTCGACCTCGATCCGGTCGCCCGTCGCGAACTCGCCCTTGAGCAGCCCGAGGGCCAGCGGGTCGACGAGCCGCTTGGAGATCACCCGCTTGAGCGGCCGCGCCCCGTAGGTCGGGTCGTAGCCGATGTCGCCGAGCAGGTCGCGGGCGGCGTCGGTCAGCGTCACCTCGACGCCGCGCTCCGCCACCCGGCCGATCAGCCGCGTGACCTGGAGGTCGACGATCTCCCGCAGCTGCGCGCGCGACAGCGGATCGAACTCGACGATGTCGTCGAGCCGGTTGATGAACTCCGGCTTGAAGGTGAGCTCCGCCCCCTCGCGGCCCCCGGGGATGTTGGAGGTCATGATCAGCACGGTGTTCTTGAAGTCGACCGTGCGGCCCTGGCCGTCGGTCAGGCGGCCGTCGTCCATGACCTGCAGGAGCACGTTGAAGACGTCGGTGTGCGCCTTCTCGATCTCGTCGAGGAGCACGACCGAGTACGGGCGCCGGCGCACGGTCTCGGTGAGCTGGCCGCCCTCCTCGTAGCCGACGTAGCCGGGAGGCGCGCCGACGAGCCGCGACACGGAGTGCTTCTCCATGTACTCGGACATGTCGATCCGCACCATCGCGTCCTGCGAGTCGAACATGAACTCGGCCAGCGCGCGGGCCAGCTCGGTCTTGCCGACGCCGGTCGGGCCGAGGAAGAGGAAGGTGCCGATCGGGCGGTCCGGGTCGCTGAGGCCGGCGCGTGAGCGGCGCAGGGCGTCGGAGACCGCGGCGACGGCCTCGTCCTGGCCGATCACGCGGAGATGGAGGCGCTCCTCCATGTTGATGAGCTTCTCGACCTCGCCCTCGAGCAGGCGCGTGACGGGGATGCCGGTCCACTTGGCGACGACCTCCGCCACCTCGTCGGCGTCGACCTTCTCGGAGAGGTAGACGGCGGGCTCGAGCTCCTCCGGATTGGACTCGGCCTCGGCCAGCTTGCGCTCGAGCTCGGGGATCTCGCCGTGGCGGAGCGCGGCGGCGGCGTTGAGGTCGCCCTCGCGCGTCGCGCGCTCGAACTCCACGCGGGCCTGGTCGAGCCGCTCGCGCAGCTTGCCGTGGCCCTCGGCCTGCTCCTTCTCGCGCTCCCACTGGGCGCGCATGCCCGCCTCGTGCTCGCGGAGGTCGGCGAGCTCGCGCTCGATCTCGTCGCGGCGGGCGGTCGCCGTGTCGTCCTGGCCGACGGCCGCCTGCTCGATCTCCAGCTGGAGGATGCGGCGGTGCACCTCGTCGATCTCGGTCGGCACGCTCGACAGCTCGATCGAGACGCGCGAGGCGGCCTCGTCGACCAGGTCGATCGCCTTGTCCGGGAGGAAGCGATCGGCGATGTAGCGATGGCTCAGCGTGGCCGCGGCGATCAGCGCGTCGTCGGTGATCGTGACGCCGTGGTGCGCCTCGTAGCGCTCCTTGAGGCCGCGCAGGATGGCGATCGTGTCCTCGACCGTCGGCTCGCCGACCTGGATCGGCTGGAAGCGCCGCTCGAGCGCGGCGTCCTTCTCGACGTGCTTCTTGTACTCGTCGAGCGTGGTGGCGCCGACGGCGCGCAGCTCGCCGCGGGCGAGCATCGGCTTGAGGAGGTTGGCCGCGTCGACGGCGCCCTCGGCCGCGCCGGCGCCGACGATCGTGTGCAGCTCGTCCATGAAGAGGATGACCTGGCCCTTGGACTCCTGGATCTCCTTGAGGACCGCCTTCAGGCGCTCCTCGAACTCGCCGCGGTACTTGGAGCCGGCCAGCAGGGCGCCGATGTCGAGCGCGATCACGCGGCGGTCGCGGAGCGACTCGGGGACGTCGCCGTCGATGATGCGCTGGGCGAGGCCCTCGACGATCGCCGTCTTGCCGACGCCGGGCTCGCCGATGAGGACCGGGTTGTTCTTGGTGCGGCGGGAGAGGACCTGGATGACGCGGCGGATCTCGTCGTCGCGCCCGATGACCGGGTCGAGCTTGCCGTCCTCGGCGGCCTCCGTGAGGTCGCGGCCGAAGCGCTGGAGGGCCTGGTACTTCTCCTCCGGAGTCTGGTCGGTGACGCGGTGCGGGCCGCGGACCTGCTCGACGGCGGTGGCGATGTCGTCCCGCTTGGGAAGGCCTTCGACGGCCTCCGAGAGCGCCAGCAGCAGGTGCTCGGTGGAGATGTACTCGTCGCCGAGCTTGCCGGCCTCGCGCTCGGCGGCGCGCAGGACGTCGAGCAGCTCGCGCGACGTCGCGGGCTCGCGGGCGCCGGCGGTGATGGTGGGCAGGCGGTCGAGGCGGCCGCCGAGCTCCGAGCGGATGGCGGCAGGGTCGGTGCCGACCTTGCGCAGGACGGGATTGACGATCCCCTCCTGCTGGTCGAGCAGGGCGAGCAGGAGGTGCTCCGGCGCGGCCTCGGTGTTGCGCCGGTCGGCAGCCAGGCGGATCGCCTGCTGCAAGGCCTCCTGCGACTTGATGGTGAAGCGATCGAGCTGCATAGGGCGGACTTCCTAGATCTCAGTCAGATTGACTAAGATTTTAGCGCCCTGTCAATCGTCGTCGTCGCCTCCTCGACCGCGCCCGCGGCCGCGGCCCCGCCCGGAGCTGTCGTCGCTGCCGCTCCCGCTGGAGCCCGAGCCCGAGTTGTCGTCATCGTCACCGTCGTCTGTGGCCACGGGCGGCGCCGCGGTCGGAGCGGCCGTCGCGGCGGCGGTCGGCGCCGGGGTGGCGCGCGGCGGCCTCGGGCGCGTGCGACGGCGCTCGTTCGCGTTCTCGGCGGCCGGGCCGCCCTGGGCGGCGGTGGCCGTCGCGGTGGGGGCGGGGCTGAGCTCGTCGCCCGCGCTGAGCGGCTCCGATGAGAGGCCGATGGTCTGCGTGGAGAGGCTCGAGGCCGCGAGCGTGACGCCCGCGACGAGCATCACACCGGCGAGCGCGAGAAAGACCCAGGCGAACCGCATGGCCTCACCGTAGCCAGGGGCCGGTTAAGCCCCGGGAAAGGGCGGGACGGTGACCGTGGCGCGGGCGCCGCCACCGTCGCGGTTGGTGAGCGAGACGTCGCCACCCCAGCGCCGCGCGAGCTCGCGCGCGATCGGCAGGCCGAGGCCGGTGCCGGTCGGCCCGGCGCGACCGGCGGCGCCGCGGTGGAAGCGCTCGAAGACGGCGCTCAGCTCGGCGGCGTCGAGGCCCGGGCCGCGGTCGAGCACCTCGATGGCGCCGGGCCGGGCGTGGACCTCGACCTCGCCATTGCCGTAGTGCACGGCGTTCTCGATCAGGGCGTCGAGCGCGCGGTCGAGGTCGGCGCGCGGGACGAGCCCGCCGGCGGGCTCGCCGGTCGAGCGCACGCGGCCGCCGTCGGTGCCGTCCCAGCGTGCCTCGGCGCGGCGGGCGGCGTCCTCGAGGTCGACCCGCTCGGGCGGGGCGTCGACCTCCCCGGCCTGCGAGAGGACGAGCAGCTCGGTGACCATCGACGACAGGCGATCGAGCTCGCGCAGGCCGGCGTCGATCTCCTCGTGGGCCTCCACGTCGCGCGTCGAGGCGCGGGCCTCCTCGAGCCGGAGCCTGAGGCCGCTGAGCGGCGTCCGCAGCTGGTGGCTGGCGTCGGCGACGAACTCGCGCTGGCTCGCGACCAGCCGCTCGAGCCGTCCCGTCATGTCGTTGAACGTCCGCGCGAGGCGCTGCTGCTCGGTGCTCCCCTCCACCTTGGCGCGGGCGCTCAGGTCGCCCTCGGCGACGCGGCGGGCCGCCTGGTCGAGCCGCCGCACGGGTCCCGCGACCTGGCCGGCGATGAGCGCCCCGGCGGCGAGGCCGAGCACGAGGACGAGCAGCCCGATGGCCACGAGGCCCAGCGTCGCGCGGCGCGTGGCGCGATCGACCGCGCTGACGCTCTGCGTGACCCGCACGGCGCCGACGACCTCGGTGCCGGTGCCGCGGATCGGCACCGCCGTGGCCAGGATCGTCCCGTCCAGCGTGTCGCTGCGGCGCTCCTCCTGGTGGGTGTCGCCGTCCAGCGCCCGCGCGATCTCGGGCCGCGTGCCGTAGTCCATCCCGAGCCGTTCCCGGCCCGCCGAGTCGGCGACCAGGCGCCCGCCGGGGCCGACCACGATCACGCGGCCGCGCACCTGGCCGGCCGCCTGCCGCGTCACGTCGGCGAGCTCGTCGCGGTTGGTCAGCTCGTCCTCGACGAGGACCGCCACGATCTCCGCCTGGCTGAGCGCGTCCGAGCGGACCTCGGCGTCGACGCGGTCGCGCAGGCTGATGATGAGGGGCACCTCGAGGGCGACGACCGCCAGCACCAGCACGTACGCGAGCGCGAGCAGGAGGCGGAGGCGGAGGCTTACGAGAGCTCCTCGGGCGCGGTGAAGCGGAAGCCGACGCCGCGCACCGTGTGCAGGAAGCGCGGGTCGGCGGGGTCGTCGCCGAGCTTCTGGCGCAGCCAGCGGACGTGCACGTCGAGGGTCTTGGTGGAGCCGAACCAGTTCTCGTCCCAGACGCGGTCCATGAGCTGCTCGCGGGTGACGACGCGGCCGGCGTTGCGGATCAGCTCGGCCAGGAGGTCGAACTCCTTGCGGCTGAGCTGCAGCTCCTCGGTGTCGAGGTGGGCGCGGCGGGCGGCGATGTCCACCTCCAGCGCGCCGACCGTGATCGGACCCGGCGGCGCCGGGTCCTCCGGGGTGGGTCCCGCGGCGCTGCGGCGGAGGATGGCCCGGATGCGGGCGATCACCTCGGCGCCGCTGAACGGCTTGACGACATAGTCGTCGGCGCCGATCTCGAGGCCGACGATGCGGTCGGCCTCCGTGCCGCGGGCGGTGAGCATGAGGATCGGGACCGAGGACGTGCGGCGGATCGCGCGGCAGATGTCGCGGCCGTCGCCGTCCGGGAGCGTGAGGTCGAGCAGCACGATGGCGAAGTCGCCGTCGGCCAGCTCGAGGGCCCTGGCCGCCGTGCGGGCGACGACCGGCTCGAAGCCCTCGCGGGAGAGCGCCTTGGTGAACGGCTCGTAGATGCTCGGCTCGTCCTCGATGAAGAGGACACGGGGTCTGGCGTGCACGGTGAGCGAATGTAGCCGCGCTCGCCCGGGTTTTCCCAAGCCTTAACCCGCGGTTGCCGGAGCCTTGGGCGGCGCGCGACGACGGTGAGGGCATGACCTTCTCGCGCTCGACCATCGCCGCCGCCGTCACCGTCCTCGCCCTCGGACTGCTCGCGGCGGTCGCGCTCGCCGCCGGCGGAGCCGAGGAGCCGGCGAGCGCGCCGGCCCCGACCGCGGAGACCGACCCGCCCGTCGAGGTCCGGACCCAGGTGATCCGGCGCACGGTCCACCGCCGGCCGAAGGCGGCCGCTTCGGCCCCGGCTGCGGCGCCCGCTCCCGCTGCCGCTCCCGCGCCGGCCGCGCCGGCGAGCTCGTCGAACGGCGGGCAGGGAACGAGCGGCGACGACGACTTCGACGACGACTCGTCGGGCCACGGCGACGATGACGACTACGACGACGACTCGTCGGGCCACGGCGGCGACGACGACGACTTCGACGACTCGTCCGGGCACGGCGGCGATGACGACGACTCGGGGCACGGCCGCGGTCGTGGCCGCGGGCGCGGCGGGGACGACGATGACTGAGAACCGGAAGCCGCGCGCCGGCTGGGTCTTCGCCGCGGCGCTCGGGGCGTTCTTCGCCGCGCTCGCGCTGCTCGCGTTCCAGGTCCGAGCGGGCAACGATCCGGCGCTCGGCCCCGCCGAGCCCGTCGCCCAGACCCAGACGAAGCCGCGACGGATCGTCATCCGCCGGGTGATCAAGCGGATCGTGGTCCACCACCCGCCCGAGTCCGCCGCCTCCCCACCTGGCGCCGTTCGGACGTCCCAGCCCACGACCACGACCCCGGCGCCTGCCCCGGCAGCCCCGCGCCAGCACCGGCACCGGCACCGGCCCCCCTGACCACCCAGTCCTCATGACGCTCCACGAGCTCGCCTTCCCCGCCATGGGGACCAGCGTCCGGCTGCTCGGCAGCCCGGGCGCCCCGCTCGCCGAAGCCCGCGCCCTCGTCGAAGATCTCGAGGCGCGCCTGACGCGCTTCGACCCCGAGAGCGAGCTGTCCCGGCTCAACGCCGACGCGCGCGAGGCGGTGCCCGCCTCGAGCCCCCTCCGCCACGCGGTGAAGGTCGCGATCGCCGGCGCCGCCGCGACCGGCGGCCTCGCCGACCCGACGCTGCTCGGCGCCGTGGTCAGCGCGGGCTACAACCGCTCGCTGGTCGGCCACCCGCGGGCGCGGCTCGACCACGCGCTGGCGTCCGCGCCCGATCCCCGTCCCGCGCGGCCGAGCCCGGCGGCGGACTGGCGGCGCGTCCACGTCGACGACGCCGCCGGCACGATCGTGCGGCCGCCGGGCGTCAAGCTCGACCTCGGCGGCAGCGCCAAGGGCCTGGCCGCCGACCTCGCGGCCGAGCTGCTCGCGCCGTACGGGCCCTGCGCGGCCGACCTCGGCGGCGATCTGCGCGTGCGCGGCGCGCACGAGGTGCTCGTCCCCAACCCGGTCACGGGCCTGCTCGCCGAGGTCGTGGCGCTCGACGGCGACGCGGTGGCCACGAGCGGGATCGACAAGCGGCTCTGGTGGGACGCCACCCATCGGCCCGCGCACCACCTGCTCGACCCGTCGACGCAGCGTCCCGCCTGGACCGGCGTGCTGAGCGCCACCGCGAAGGCGCCGACGGCGGCGCTCGCCGAGGCGCTGGCCAAGGCGGCGGTCCTCTCCGGCCCGCCGGCCGGCCGCCAGAGCCTCACGCGCTACGGCGGCCTGGTGATCACGTTCGACGGCGCGGTGATGACGGCCGAGTGCGAGGAGGTCGAGGCATGAGGGATCCGATGGAGTACGGCTGGTGGCTCGCCAGCCGCGCGTCGGGCATCGTGGCGCTCGTCCTCATCGCCGTCTCCGTGGCGATCGGGCTCGCGATGGCCGCCAAGGCGTTCCGCAAGCCGGGCCTCCCGCGCATCCTGCTCGCGATCCACGAGCACGCCGCGCTGGCCGCGCTCGTCGCCATCGCCGTCCACGGCATCACGCTGCTCGGCGACGGCTTCCTGGCACCCGGCGTCGCCGGCATCGCGATCCCGTTCGTGATCGACCACGAGCCCGTCTTCACCGGCCTCGGGATCATCGGCGGCTACCTGGCCGCCATCGCCGGCCTCACGTTCTACATCCGCCGCCGCATCGGCACGCGCCGCTGGCGCAACCTGCACCGCCTGACGCCGCTCGTCTACGTGCTCGGCGTGATCCACACGCTCGGCTCGGGGAGCGACGCCGGCACGGCCTGGATGACCGTCCTGCTCATCGCGACCGGGACGCCGTTCCTCTACCTCGGCATCCTGCGCGCGCTCCCGGCGCCTAGTCCCCGCGCCGCCGCACGTGCCGGATCGGGATGAGCGCGGTGCCGGGCGCCTCCTCGTAGCGCACGATCTCCGCGCGGACCGACCGGCGGACCTCCTCGAGCCGGGCGATCTCCTCCTGGAGCGCCGACGCGCGGCCCTCGAGCGCGTCGACCTTGCGCTGCAGCCGGGCCAGCTTGTCCTCGAGCTCGAAGACCCGCTCGACGCCCGCCAGGTTCATCCCCAGCTCGGTCGTCATCTCCTGGATCTTGCGCAGCCGGTCGACGTCGGCGTGCGAGTACAGCCGCGTGCCCTTGGGCGAGCGCTTGGGCTCGATCAGCCCGCGCGCCTCGTACATGCGGAGCGTCTGCGGGTGCATCTCGGCGAGCTCGGCGGCGACCGAGATCATGAACACGCCGCGGTCGTGCTCGACCCGCGCGGTGATACGCGTGCGCCGCTGCTCGGCCATCACGAGCCCTCGCCGACGCCCGCCTCGCGCAGGAGCGACTCGCGCGGGTTGCGCCCGTTGAGCGTCTTCGACAGCGCCTCGACCGCTTCGCGCTGCTCGTCCGTGAGGTCGGCCGGGACGTCGATCACGAAGCGGTAGTGGATGTCGCCGCGCTTGCCGCCGGCGAGCCCCGGAGGGCCCTCGCCGCGCAGGCGCTGGACGGTGCCGTGCTTGGTCCCGCCCGGCACGCGCAGCTTCTTGGTGCCGTGCAGCGTGGGGACCTCGACGTCGGCGCCGCGCATCGCCTCGGCGACCGTGATCGGCACCTCGACCTCGAAGTTGTCGCCCTTGCGGCGGAAGACCGGGGAATCGCTCACGTGCGTGATCACGTAGAGGTCGCCCGCCGGCCCGCCGCGCAGGCCCGCCTCGCCCTTGCCGGGGAGCCGGATGCGCGAGCCTTCCTTCACGCCCGCCGGGATGTTCACGCGGTACTTCTTGAGCTCGCGCAGGCGCCCCTGGCCGTTGCAGGTCGGGCACGGCTCCTCGATCACCGTGCCGGAGCCGCCGCAGCGCGAGCACGGCCGCGTGATCGAGAAGACGCCCTGGCCCTGCGACTCCACGCCGCGACCCTGGCACACGGGGCAGACGATCGGCGACGTCCCGGGCTTGGCGCCCGTGCCGCGGCACGTGTTGCACGCGACGTGCGTCGCCACGGAGACGGGCACCTGCGCGCCCTCGACGGCCTGCTCGAAGGAGAGCGAGACCGACGTCTCGAGGTCGCGGCCGGGCTCGGCGGCCGGACGCGTCCGCGCCCCGCCGCGCCCCGCGGTCGTGTTGAAGATGTTCGAGAGGATGTCGGAGAACGAGCCGTAGTCCCCGGCAGCGGTACCGCCCGCCGGCGCGCCGCCCCCGAAGGGGTTGCCGCCGCCGAACACGGACTGCCCGCGGTCGTACTTCTTGCGCTTCTCCGGATCGCCGAGGACGTCGTAGGCCTCCGAGATCTCCTTGAAGCGCTCCTCCGCCCCGGCCTCCTTGTTGGTGTCCGGGTGGTGCGTGCGCGCGAGCTTGCGGTACGCCTTCTTGATGTCCTCCTGGGAGGCCTTCTTGTCGACTCCCAGGGTCTTGTAGTAGTCGCTGGCGCGCGCCACGGCCGCCCTCCTACGCCGCCACGACCACGCGGGCCGGCCGGAGCACCGCGCCGTTGAGCCGGTACCCCTGCTGGTAGACCTCGATCACCGTCCCGGACTCGGCGTCCTCGGACGGCTGCGCGGCCATCGCCTCGTGCTCGTTGGGGTCGAACGGCTCGCCCTTGGGGAAGAACGACTCGATCCCCGCGCGGCCGAGGGCGGCGACGATCTCGTCGCGCACGAGCGTGAAGCCCTTGACGACGCCATCGTCGCCCTCGACGGCCTTGATCGCGTGCTCGAGATGGTCGAGCGCCGGCAGGAGCTCCTTGGCGACCTTCGCGACCCCGCGATCCTGCGCGGCGGCGTTCTCGCGCGCCATCCGCTTGCGGTAGTTCTCGAAGTCGGCCTGGGTCCGCTGGGCGAGCGCGAGGTACTTGTCGCGCTCGTCCTCGACCTGACCGAGCGCCTCGGCGTGCGCGGACGCCGCCGGCGCCTCGGCGTCGCCGAACGAGGTCTCGCCGGTGCCCGCCGCCCCGGGGTGGGGCGGCGCGGCAGCGGTGAACTCGTCGGTCTTGGTCTCTTCGGTGGCCATGACTACTTCTGCTCGTCGACGACCTCGGCGTCGACGACCTCCTCGTCGGAGGCGGCGTCGCCGTCAGTGTCCGCCGAGGCACCGTTCGCGGACGACGCGGCGGTCTCCTGCTGAGCGGCCTGGGCGCGCTCGTACATGGCCTCGGAGACCTTGTGGAACGCGGTCTGCAGGCGGTCGGTCTTGGCGCGGATGTCCTCCGCGTCCTCGCCCTTGACGGCCTCATTGACGTCCTTGATCGCGTCCTCGATCTCGCTCTTGGACGCCTCGTCGACGTTCTCGCCCAGGTCCTTGACCTGCTTCTCGGCCTGGTAGGCGGCGGACTCGCCGGCGTTGCGGGCCTCGGCCAGCTCGCGCGCCTTCTTGTCCTCCTCGGCGTGCGTCTCGGCGTCGCCGACCATCCGCTTGATCTCGTCGTCGGAGAGGCCGGAGCCGGCCTTGATCTGGATCTGCTGCTCCTTGCCCGTCCCGAGGTCCTTGGCCGACACCTCGACGATGCCGTTCGCGTCGATGTTGAACGCGACCTCGATCTGCGGGATGCCGCGCGGCGCCGGCGGGATGCCGGTGAGCTGGAACTTGCCCAGCGACTTGTTGTAGGCCGCCATCTCGCGCTCGCCCTGCAGGACGTGGATCTCCACGCTCGGCTGGTTGTCCTCCGCGGTCGAGAACACCTCGGACTTGCGGGTCGGGATGGTCGTGTTGCGCTCGATGAGCTTGGTCATCACGCCGCCCTTGGTCTCGATGCCGAGGGTGAGCGGGGTGACGTCGAGCAGCAGGACGTCCTTGACCTCGCCGCCCAGCACGCCGGCCTGGATGGCGGCGCCGACGGCGACGACCTCATCCGGGTTGACGCCGCGGTGCGGCTCCTTGCCGGTGAGCTCCTTGACCTTCTCCTGCACGGCGGGCATGCGGGTCATGCCGCCCACCATCACGACGTGCTGGATCTCCTTGACGCCCTTGTCCTTGGCGTCGTCCAGCGCCTGGCGGACCGGCGCGACGACGCGCTCGATCAGCGGCGAGGCCAGCTCGTTGAGCTTGGAGCGGGTGAGGCGGACGTCGAGGTGCTTCGGGCCCGACGCGTCGGCCGTGATGAACGGCAGGTTGATCTGCGTCTCCTGCGCGGAGGACAGCTCGATCTTGGCCTTCTCGGCGGCCTCGTAGAGCCGCTGGAGGGCCATCTTGTCCTGCGTGAGGTCGATGCCCTGGTCGCGCTTGAACTCGGCCGCGAGCCAGTCGACGACCGCCTTGTCGAAGTTGTCGCCGCCGAGGTGGTTGTCACCCGCGGTCGACTTGACCTCGAACACGCCGTCGCCGATCTCCAGCACCGACACGTCGAACGTGCCGCCGCCGAGGTCGAAGACGAGGATCGTCTGGTCGGCCTCCTTGTCGAGGCCGTAGGCGAGCGACGCAGCGGTCGGCTCGTTGATGATGCGCTTGACCTCGAGGCCGGCGATGCGGCCGGCGTCCTTGGTGGCCTGGCGCTGGTCGTCGTTGAAGTAGGCCGGGACGGTGATGACCGCGCTGTCGACCGTCTCGCCGAGATACGCCTCGGCGTCCGCCTTCAGCTTCTGGAGGATCATCGCGGAGATCTCCGGCGGGGAGTACTCCTTGCCGCCGGCCTTGACGCGAGCGTCACCACCGGAGCCGGAGATGACGTCGTACGGGACGATCGCCTCCTCCTCGCGCACCTCGGCCTCCTTGCGGCCCATGAAGCGCTTGATCGAGAAGACGGTGTTCGTCGGATTGGTCACCGCCTGGCGCTTGGCCACGGTGCCCACGAGCCGCTCTCCGCTCTGCGCGAAGGCGACGACGGACGGGGTCGTGCGCCCGCCCTCAGCGTTCTCGATGACCGTCGGCTCGCCGCCCTCTAGGACGGCCATGCACGAGTTCGTGGTTCCGAGGTCGATCCCGATGGTCTTTGCCATGTGGTATGTGCTCCCTTACTACAAGATCTCAGTCTGCGTGACGCAGATTGTAGCCGGTCGGGCACATCCTCAGGAGTGCGCATTCGTCACACTGCGGGCGGCGGGCGTGGCAGGTGCGGCGGCCGTGCCGGAGCAGGTTCACGTGGAACTCGAGCTCCTGCCCGCGCGGGGTGATGGCGAGCATCGTGTCGTGCAGCTCGTCGAACGGCGCCTTCTCGCGGAACAGGCCCAGCCGGGTGCCGACGCGGGACACGTGGGTGTCGACCGGCACGTCGCGCTCGCCGTACGCGAACAGCCGCACGCAGGCCGCCGTCTTGCGCCCCACGCCGGGCAGCGAGGTGAGGAAGTCCTGGTCGCGCAGGTGCGGGCCGTCCATCGGCTCCGGCAGTGCCCGCAGGATCGCCTGGATGCGGACCGACTTGACCTTCGAGATGCCGCCCGGCCGGATCGCCTCCTCGACCTCCTCGTTGGGCGCCTCGCGGACCGCCTCCCAGCTCGGGAAGCGGGCCCTCAGCCGCGTGAACGCGACGTCGCGGTTGCGGTCGTTGGTCGACTGCGAGAGCACGGTGAGGATGAGCTCGTCGAGCCCGTGCTGGTGCGGCGGCGCGACCGGTCTTCCGTAGACCTCACGCAACCTGTCGCGAATGCGCCGGACGCGGGCTCTCGAGACCATCGAGCCATCGAAGCACGTCCGCGACCGCGGGGCGCTCGTCGGGGTCCTCCGCGATCTCGAGATCCAGGCCGACCGCGCGAAGGACCGCCCCGATCCCCCAGACGTCCGTGGCGGCGCTCACCCGGCCCCCGTGCTCCTGCTCGGGCGCCATCCAGCGGCGGGTGCCGGTGCCGGGCTCGATCCGGCCCGGCCGCTGGGCGATGGAGAAGTCGATGACCTTCAGCCGCCCGCCGTCGGCGATCAGGTTGTCCGGCTTGAGGTCGAGATGCAGCCAGCCACGGCCGTGCAGGTAGCCGATCGCCGAGCACAGCTGGCGGCCCATCTCGATCGCGTCGTCGCGCTCCAGCGCCCCCAGCGCGTCGAGGGTCGAGCCGCTCAGCGTCTCGAGGACGATCCAGTCGCGGTGCACCTCGTAGACCCGCACGATGTTCGGGTGCGTGAGGCGCCGGAGGAGTCGCCCCTCGCGGCGCACGTCGCCGGTGCGGACGATCACGCGGCAGCCGCGCTCCTCGCTCCACGCGTCGTACGTGTCGCAGGCGTGGCCGCTGCTCAGCAGCTCAAGCAGCTGGTAGCCCTTCATGGGCCTCCCACTGCCGTGCGTAGGCGCCGCCGTTGGCGATCAGGTCGTCGTGCCGGCCGCGCTCGACGATCTCGCCGCCGTCGAGCACGAGGATGAGATCGGCGTCGCGCGTGAGCAGCAGGTCGTGGGAGATGACCAGCGTCGTGCGCTCGTCCATGAGGCCGTCGAGGGACGCCGCGAGCTCGGCGTCGAGCCCGGTGGTGGGCTCGTCGAGGACGAGCACCGGCGCGTCGGCCAGGAGGGCGCGGGCGATGGCGATGCGCTGGCGCTGGCCGCCGGACAGGCGCCGGCCGCGCTCGCCGAGGTCGGTCGCGTAGCCCTCCGGCAGGCGCGCGATGAACTCGTGGGCGCCCGCGGCCCGCGCCGCCGCCTCGACCTCGGCGTCGGTCGCGTCCGGCTTCGCGTAGGCGATGTTCTCGCGCACGCTGCCGTGGAGCACGAGCGTCTCCTGCAGCAGCAGGGCGACGTTGCGCCGCAGCGAGGCCAGCTCGAGGTCGCGCAGGTCGTGGCCGTCGAGGCGGACCGTGCCGGCCTCCGGGTCGCCGAAGCGCAGCAGCATCCGCGCGATCGTCGACTTGCCGGCGCCCGAGGCGCCGACGAGCGCCACGCGCTCGCCGGGCGCGACGCGGAGCGTGACGCCGCGCAGGGCGGGCTCGTCGTCATAGGCGAACCAGACGTCGTCGAACTCGACGGCGCCCTGCACCCGCTCCAGGCGGACAGGTCCGTCGGTCACGCGCGGCCGCTCGTCGAGCAGCTCGATCACGCGCTCGGCGCCCGCCAGGGCCTTGAACACCGTGTTGGAGAGCGAGCTGAGGTCGCGCACCGGGCCGTAGAGCCGCGTCAGGTACGCGATGAAGACGAGCATGCCGCCGAGCGTCAGCCCGCCTCCGGCGATCGCCCGGGTGCCGAAGTACACGACGAGCAGGATCCCGGCGAGCTCGATGAGGTCGACGAGCGGCGAGAAGACGCCGCGGATCCGGACCGAGGAGAGCTCCGCGGCGATCACGCCCTCGCCCTCGCGGCGGTAGCGGTCCAGCTCGGCGCCCTCGCGGTTCGAGGCCTGCACGAGGGCGACGTTGCCCAGCGTCTGCTCGGCCACCGCGCCGAGCGAGCCCGAGCGGCGGCGCTTCTCGCGCGACGCGCGCTTGATCAGCCCGGAGAACCGGCGGGCGACGACGAAGAAGAGCGGCGCGACGATCAGCGAGACCAGCGCGAGGTCCCACTGGAGGTAGACGAGCGCGCCGACGAAGAAGCCGATCTGCAGGACGGCGGCGAACGCGCCGGCGACACCGGAGAGCACGAAGCTCTCGATCGCGGCGACGTCGCCGCTCAGGCGGGTGAGGACGTCGCCGAGCCGGCGCCGGTCCAGGGAATCCGGCGCGAGCGTCAGCAGATGCCCGAACACGCGCGTGCGCATGGTCAGCAGGAAACGCTCGCCGAGCCAGGTGTTGAGCAGGTCGTCGGCGAGGCCGATGGCACCGCCGATCAGGAGCAGGCCGACGCACGCGGCGCCGATCGGGACCAGCGGGCCGAGCTCGCCGGGCACGAGCACCTCGTCGACGACGAGCTTGAACAGGAAGATCTCGGCGGTCTCGACCGCGACGCCCGCCGCGATCAGCGTCAGCGCCAGGGGCAGCCAGCGCCGGAACGGGCGGGCGTCGGGCCAGAAACGGCGCACGACCGCGCGCGCCGGCAGCGCGGGGGCGTGCGCGACCATGGCTAGCCGCGACCCCGGCGGCCCCGGCGACGGCCGCGACGGCGACCGCCGCGACGGCCCGTGCGGGTACGCGTGCTGGTGTCGCCGCCGCGCGTTCGCGTGCGGGTGCGGGTGCGGCTCGAGCTCGCCCGTGCGGCGGGCTGGATTGCGGAGAAGACGCTCATGTACGACCTCCTTGAGTTGACGAGAGCGACGCTAAGCCGCGGCCGGGAAGCGTCCGGGGAGCGGATGGGAAAGAGTTGGGAAAGCCGCATGCGAAATCAGGCACACATCGACGGCACGCTCGTGAGCTGGCTGCGCGAGCCGTGCGACGACCCGCCGGTCCTCTACGTCCACGGCGTGCCGGACTCGGCCGAGCTGTGGACGCCGTTCCTCGAGCGCACGGGCGGCATCGCGGTCGACCTTCCGGGCTTCGGCCGCAGCGGCAAGGGCCCGGGCTGGCCGTACTCGCTCGAGGGCTACGCGGCCTTCCTGCCCGCCTTCCTCGACCACCTCGGGATCGACCGGGTGCGGCTCGTCTGCCACGACTGGGGCGCCGTGGCGCTGACGCTCGGGGACCGCATCGAGCGGCTGGTCGCCCTCGACGTGGTCCCGCTCCTGCCCGGCCACCGCTGGCACCGGGTGGCGCGGCTGTGGCGGACGCCGGTCGTCGGGGAGCTCGGCATGGGCTTCACCGGCCGCACCCTGCTCCGCCGCGTCGGCGGCCTCTCGCGCGACCACGCCGACCAGGTCCTACGGCACTTCGACCACGGGACGCAGCGGGCGATCCTCAAGCTCTATCGCGCTTCGGGAAGTGTCACGGCGCCGCTCGCTGACGTCACCGCGCCGGCTCTCGTATTGTGGGGCGCGAAGGATCGCTATCTCGATCCGAGTTGGGCTGAGCGGGTCGCGGGGGCGCTCGGCGGCAAGGCCGTCGCCGAGATCGTTCCCGGGGCGGGACACTGGCCATGGATGGAAAAGAAAGAAATCGTGCAGCGGACGGCCGATTTCCTCGAATTGTCATCTGGATGACACAGAAAGGTCCCCTCTTCGGGGGATATCGCTCAATTCCTTCTCAACTCGTGCCGAGGTGGCGTGTAGGGTCGCACGCCGCGACGGACTGCATTTCAGGGCAGTAACAGACCCGCAAGGATTGGCTCGGAGAACAATCGACCCGGGACTCGGGGGAGTCTCGGTCGTTGGGGGAATAGTCCATGCGTACCGTCGCATCGTCGACGCTTGCTTGCGCCTGCTTACTGGCGCTTTTGTCGGTCACACCGGTCATCGCCACAGCTGACGCGAAGCCACGCGTCAACGGCAAGGAGCGCGCCATCGTGCGTGCCATCAACCACCAGCGGAGCCGTCACGGGCTCGCCGGCCTGCGCTCCAGCGCGCGCCTGGCCCGGGCCGCCGACTACCACTCGTGGGAGATGCTCGACGCGAACTACTTCGCGCACGACTCGCGCGACGGCAGCCCCTGGGACAAGCGCGTTCGCCGCTACGCGAACCACAACGCCCTCGGCGAGACGCTCGCCATGCTGGGCGGCTGCGGTCGCAAGGCGGCGCGCAAGATCGTCCGCATGTGGATGAACTCGCCGCCGCATCGCGCGGTGCTGCTCTCGGGCTCCTACTCGCGCGTCGGCGTCGGCTCGCGGACGGGCAATCTCGGCGGCAGCCGCGCCTGCGTCGTCACCGCAGACTTCGGCTCCAGGAAGTAACGGCCCTAGCATCGGGGGCGCGTTGAAGCGTCCCCTCGTCTATCCCTGGGC
Source organism: uncultured Solirubrobacteraceae bacterium (assembly GCA_963774155.1). Lineage (GTDB taxonomy): Bacteria > Actinomycetota > Thermoleophilia > Solirubrobacterales > Solirubrobacteraceae > DASSUW01. Next base: position 680,623 of record CAVZDW010000012.1, on the reverse strand, counting down.
CCCGGTGGCGGGCGCAGCGCTCGCCGCTGCGCTCTACCTGGCCATCCAGCCGGCCACGGCCGACATGGCCGCCCATGCGTTCCGGGCGTGGCTGTTCGACACCCAGGGGATGACCGTCTGGAACGCGCAGTGGTACGGCGGCCACCACGTGCTCGGCTACTCGATGCTCTTCGCCCCGTTCGCGGCCTGGCCGGGCCCGGCGTGGGCGGGAGCGATCGGCGCCGTCGCCGCCACCGCCGCGTTCGTGCCGCTGGCGCGCAAGGCGGCGCCGTCGCCGGGCGCCGCGACGGCGGCGACGTGGCTGTTCGCGGCCGGCGTGCTCAGCAACGTCGTCATCGGGCGGATGCCGTTCACCATCGGCATCGCGCTGGCCGTGACCGCCTGGCTGTGTACCGAGCAGCGCGGGCGCGGCTGGCTGGTGGTCGCCGCGGTGCTCTCCCTCGCGTCGGTCCTCACGAGCCCGGTGGCGGGCGCGTTCCTGGCGCTGGCTGCCGCCGCGCGCGCGGCCGGGACGGGCGAGGTGACGCGGGCGGCCGTGCTGGCCGTGCCGGTGGCCGTCGGCGGGGCGACGATGGCCACGCTCTTCCCCGAGGGCGGCGACGACCGCTTCGTGGCCACCGCGTTCTGGCCCATGCTCGCGGTGGCCGCCGCGGGCGCAGCGCTCCTTGCGCCCTCGCGGCGCGCGGTGCGGATCGGCGCGGTGCTGTACGTCGCCGTGCTGGTCGGCGCCTTCGTCATCCCGACGCCGTTCGGCCAGAACGCCCTGCGGCTGCCGGTGCTGCTCGGCCCGGCACTGCTCCTGCTGGCCCCGCGGACGGCGGCGCCGCGGGCCGCGTTCGCGCTCGTGCTCGTCGCCCTGGTCTACCTGCAGTGGCTGCCCGCGGTGCGCGCGGTGGCCGAGGCGACGGGCGACCCGTCGACCGAGCAGGCGTTCTTCGCGGAGCCCCGCGCCTTCCTGCAGGACGCGATGCGGCCCGGCGAGCGGGTGGAGGTCGCGTTCACCCACAACCACTGGGAGGCCGCCCACCTGGCCACCGCGGTGCCGCTCGCGCGCGGCTGGGAGCGCCAGCTCGACGAGAAGGCCAACTCGCTGTTCTACGACGGCCGGCCGCTGACGCCGGACCGCTACCACCGCTGGCTCAAGGAGTCGGCCGTGCGCTGGGTGGCGCTCCCCGACGCGCCGCTGGACTACTCCGCCGAGGCCGAGGCGCGGCTCCTCGCCTCCGGGCTGCCGTACCTGCGGCTGGCCCACGAGTCGCCGGGCTGGCGCATCTGGGAGGTCCGCGACGCCGCCCCGCCGGCGTCCGACGGCGCACGCGTGATCGCCGCCGACCCCGACGGCTTCGAGGTCGAGACCGGCGGGACGACCGTCGTCCGCCAGCGCTACACGCGCTGGTGGCGCTCGGAGGGCGCGTGCGTGAGCCGCGCGCCGGGCGGCTGGACGCGCGTGACGCCGGTGCGCGACGGCGGGGCGGGCGGGGCGGTGTCCGTGCGCGCGGGCTTCCCGCGCGGTGACGGCCCTGACTGCGCGGGCTCGGTCGCCACGCGCTGAAGGTGCGGGCAACCGCCCTGACGTGCGCTGGCGAGCGGCTTAACATCTGTCGGATGCGCGCGCGGGCCCGAGCACTCCTCCCCAACGGGCCGATCGATCTGCTGCGGCAGATCGTGCTCTTCTGCGGTGCCTACTGGCTCTACCGGCTGGTGCGCGGGCAGGTCGACGCCCGTGCCGCCGAGGCGTTCGAGAACGCTCGCCAGGTGATCGACGTCGAGCGCGGCCTCGGGCTCTTCATCGAGCCCGCCGTTCACGCGTGGTCCGAGCGCCACGAGCTGATCATCGACGCCGCGAGCTGGATGTACGTCAACTCGCACTTCACGATCACCACGGTCACGCTGGCGTGGATCTACCTTCGGCGCAACGAGCGCTTCTACTTCGTCCGCAACATGTTCCTGGTGGCCATGGGGCTCGCCCTGATCGGCTACATCGCCCTGCCGACGGCGCCGCCGCGCTTCATGCCGGAGTGGGGCTTCACCGACTCGGTGGCCGCCTTCACGGGCGTGAAGGCCGACTCGGGGTCGGCCGACGTGCTCTTCAACCCGTTCGCGGCGATCCCGTCGATGCACGTCGCCTTCGCGCTGATGCTCGGCGCGACGATGGCCCACATCGTCCGCCGCCGCTGGTCGGCGGTCCTGTGGCTCTCCTACGCGCCGGTCGTGACCTTCGTCGTGGTCGCCACGGCCAACCACTGGTGGCTCGACGCGTTCCTCGGCGCCGTCGTGGCGCTGGTCGCCGCGGTCTGCGCGTACAGCCTCTTCGCCCGCGCGCGGCCGGAGGTCTGGGGCTGGAACGTTCCGCCCCGCTCTGGCGCCGAGCCGGTTCTTCCCTAGGATCTCAGGCACATGAGCTCCCCAGGGGTCGGCCGCCCGCCACGACCGACGGCGCGCGAGTATCAGACGCTGATGCGCAACCGCCTGATCGAGTCGCGCCTCACGCCGAACGCGATCTCGCTCACCGGACTGGCGCTCTGCGTCGTCGCCGCCGTGCTCGTCTGGGAGGAGTACTTCCTCCTCGGCGGCATCGCGTTCATCGTCGGCTCGGTCTGCGACACGCTCGACGGCCGCTACTCGCGCATGTCGGGCAAGGGGAGCCCGTTCGGGGCGTTCCTCGACTCCACGCTGGACCGCATGGAGGAGGGCCTCGTCCTGGCCGCCGTGGCCGCGCACTTCTCCCGCGAGGGCGACGAGATCGCCGTCGCGGCCGCGGTCGTCGCGGTTCTCGCCTCGCTCATGGTCTCCTACACTCGTGCGAGGGCCGAGGCGCTCGGTGTCGAGTGCAAGGTCGGGATCGCGGACCGCACCGTACGCGTCGTGATCCTCTCCGCCGGCCTCGTCCTCGCGGGCCTGGATCTGCTCGCGCCCGCCGTCTACGTACTCGCCGCGCTCTCAACGATCACCGTCTTCCAACGCATCTGGCACGTCCGCAAGGAACTCACGCGCGTCGCGATGGACTTGTAACGCCCTCGTCTTAGAGGGGTTTGTGTGTCAGCCGAACCCATTCCGGAGGAATCCCCTTGAGCCAGAAACCCCAGCCTTCAACGAACGGCGGCAGCCGCTACCAGAACGAGAAGGTCCGGGTGGCCATCATCGGTGTGGGCAACTGCGCCAGCGCGTTCGTCCAGGGCGTCCAGTACTACCGCGACGCCGACCCGAACGCGCGCGTCCCCGGGCTGATGCACGTCGACCTCGGCGGCTACCACATCCGCGACATCGAGTTCTCGGCGGCCTTCGACATCGACGCCGAGAAGGTCGGGAAGGACCTCTCGGAGGCGATCTGGTCCGGGCAGAACAACACGATCAAGTTCGTCAAGGAGGACGTCCCGCACCTCGGCGTCCCGGTCATGCGCGGCATGACCCATGACGGGCTCGGCAAGTACCTCTCGCAGCGGATCACCAAGGCCGAGGGCTCGACGGTCGACATCGCGCAGGTGCTGAAGGACACGAAGACCGACGTCGTCGTCTCGTACCTGCCGGTCGGCTCCGAGCAGGCGACCAAGTGGTACGTCGAGCAGATCCTCGAGGCCGGCTGCGGGATGGTCAACTGCATTCCCGTCTTCATCGCCCGCGAGGACTACTGGAACCGCCGCTTCGTGAAGGCCAACCTCCCGATCGTGGGCGACGACATCAAGTCGCAGGTCGGCGCCACCATCGTCCACCGCACGCTCGCGCGCCTGTTCGGCGACCGCGGCGTGAGGCTCGAGCGGACCTCGCAGCTCAACGTGGGCGGCAACATGGACTTCTTCAACATGCTCGAGCGCGAGCGCCTGGAGTCCAAGAAGATCTCCAAGACCAACGCCGTCACCTCGATCCTCGAGGACGAGATGAAGGCCGAGAACGTCCACGTCGGCCCGTCGGACTACGTGCCGTGGCTCACGGACCGCAAGTGGGCGCACATCCGGCTCGAGGGTCAGGCCTTCGGCGACGTGCCGCTGACCGCCGAGCTCAAGCTCGAGGTCTGGGACTCGCCGAACTCGGCCGGCATCGTCATCGACGCCGTGCGCTGCTGCAAGCTGGCGTTGAACCACGGCCTCGGCGGCCAGCTCGACGGCCCCAGCTCGTACCTCATGAAGTCCCCGTACTCGCAGCGCCCGGACCACCTGGCCCGCGAGGCGACCGAGGACTTCATCGCCCGCCACGCCCGCACCCGCGAGGCCGCCGAGAAGGCCCGCGCCGCCGCGGAGAAGGTGGCCGAGGAGAAGTCGGCCGTCGCCGACTAGCGCGTTCGTCCGGCGGCCCGGGTTGCCCGGGCCGCCGCCGCCTCGTCGGCGCGCGCCGGGACGAACTTCGGGCATCGAGGGAGGCGGGATCGAGGGAGCGCCGGCGCCGTGGGGTTGTTCATACACGCATACCGTGTATCCGCGAACCCAAGGGCGATGACGGAGGATCGGCGCGGCCGATCCCGCTCCAGTTAATGCCGAAGTTCGTCCCGGCACGGCCGCGCCACTAAGCTCCTCGACGGTGCCTGAGCGGTTCGCGATCGCGCAAGTCTCTCCCTATGCCTGGGAGGACGAGCACGAAGTCAATGCGTTCGCGGGCGAGCTCGCGAACGAGCTCGCTGCCCGCGGGCATCGGCTGCTCGTGCTCGCGCCCTCGCGGTCGCCGGCGCTCGTGCGCGAGTCGCGGAAGCTGATCCGCGGCGCCCGCGACAACCCCGAGGCGCTGTTCGATCCCGACGGCGGCGTGCGGGTGCTCGGCGTCGGTGAGCTGCTGCCGCTCTCGCGCCGCGGGGGGCCGTCGCCGCCCGTGGACGTGGCGCGCACGCTCGAGGACGTGCTCACGTTCGCGCCGCTCGACTTCGTCCACGTGCACGAGCCGTTCGCGCCCAGCGCGTCCTCGGTCGCGCTGCGGCACTCCCGCGCGCTCAATGTCGGCTCGTTCCACGCCCCCACCGAGCGGGTGGTCTCCACGCAGGTCGCGCGGCGGTTCGTGGAGCTGTTCTTCGGCCGGCTCGACGCCAGGACGACCTCGTTCGGCGCCACGCACGAGGTCATGGAGCGCTTCTTCCCGGCCGGCTACCGGATGCTGCGGCCGGGTGCCGCGACCGTCGAGCGCCCGCCCTACGACGGGCCGCTCCGGCTCGCCTTCTGCGCCCAGGAGGAGCGCCAGGCGCTCAGGCTCTTCCTCCGAGCCCTGCGGCGCCTTCCTGAGGACCTCGAGTGGGAGGCCACGGTCTTCTCGCCCACCGGCGCCGCGCCGACCGGCGCGCTGCGGAGCCGGCTGCGCGACCGCCTGACCATCCTCTCGGCCGAGGACGCGACCGAGAGCGAGGTGCTCGCGCGCGCCGACGTCGCGATCGCCGCCTCGCTCGGCCACGCCCCCGCCCCGGGCCTGCTCGTCCGCGCGCTGGGGGCCGGCGCGGTCCCGGTCGCCGCCCGCCTGCCCGCTTACGAGGAGGTGCTGGGCGAGGGCGACCGCGGCCTGCTCTTCGAGCCCGGCGACGTCGACGTCCTCGCCGGCCAGCTCGAGCGCGTGATCCGCGAGCCCGAGATCGCGGAGCGACTCCGCAAGGCGGTCGACCGCGACCACCTCTCGTGGAAGCGCGTCGCCGGCGAGACCGAGGCGATCTACGAGGAGCTCGCCGCCCTCAGGCGGCCGATCGTGGGCCTCAAGCCCGCGGTCCGCGAGCGGCTCGCCAAGCGGCCGCTCATCGACGTCGACATCCACATGCACACCGACCACTCGCACGACTGCGTGACGCCGGTCGAGGTGCTGCTCGCCACCGCCCGCGAGCGCGGCCTGGGCGCGATCGCGGTCACCGACCACAACGAGATCTCCGGCGCCCACGCGGCCCGCGAGAAGGCCGCCGAGTACGGCGTGAAGGTCATCGTCGGCGAGGAGGTCAAGACCAAGGACCAGGGCGAGGTGATCGGCCTCTTCATCGAGGAGAAGATCCCGCGCGGGATGAGCCTGGAGGAGACGATCGCCGAGATCCGCCGCCAGGGCGGGCTCGTCTACGTGCCGCACCCGTTCGACCGCCTGCACTCGGTGCCCGACTACGAGCACCTGCTCGCCGTGGTCGACGACGTCGACGCCATCGAGATCTTCAACCCGCGCATCGCCATCGCCGCCTGGAACGAGGAGGCGGTGCGCTTCGCGGGCAAGTACCGGATCCCCGGCGGAGCCGGCTCGGACGCCCACGTGGCGCAGGGCCTCGGCTCGGTGCGGATCCGCATGCGCGACTTCGACGGCCCGGAGGAATTCCTGGAATCGCTGCGCGACGCGGACATCCTCGGACGCCCCTCCTCGCTCCGCTACGCGCAGGTCCAGGCCCTCAAGTTCCTCGAGACCCGAGCGAGGCCGGCGGCGGCCCGCAGAGCCTCGCGCCGGCGCCGCGTGGCACGAGCCGTGGCCGGCCGCGACTCGCAATGACCGATGCAGGGGCAAGGAGAACAGCCGGAAGCGCCTAACTCGGTCGGCGGGATGCCCGCCACCGACGACGAGATCCGCGAGAAGTACCTCGAGCGCGCCATTCGCGAGCTCAACCACTTCACCCGAGACGTGCAGGCCTGCGACCGCTGTCCGCGCGGCAGCCTCATGCCCGTCCTCGGCTCCGGCCATCCGCAGGCCGATGTGTTCCTCCTCAAGCACCACCCGAAGCCGGCGGAGATCGAAGAGGGCGTCGCCTTCTACGGTCGCTCGGGATCGGCGCTGATGAAGTCCCTCAAAAGGCTCGACATCGACCCGCTGGCGGTCTACGGCACGCTGTGCGTGAAGTGCCCGGTGCCGGACACCGCCCTGGCCGCGCCGGAGTGCATCGCGCGCCTGGTCGAGGAGATCGCCATCGTCCAGCCCAAGCTGGTCGTGGTCATGGGGCCGGAGTCGCTCGACGTGCTCAACGAGCTCCAGCTCCCCCTGGCGCGCGAGGTGCTCGCCGCGCCGGGGGAGATCCAGCCCTTCACGCCGTCGATCGACGCGCTCTACACGCCGAGCATCGACGACGCGCTGGATGAGGAGGACGCCAAGCGCGCGTTCTGGAAGGCCTTCCGCGTGCTGGGCGACTGGTACGCCGACTTCCCGCCGTATTAGTGCCCGTGCCGGCATCCGGCCGGCCGTAACCGGGCTTCGCCCTATAGCTCCTTCCAGGTGTGGGCGGGCGTCCAGCCCAGCTCGCGCCGCGCCTTCGCGTTCGAGGCGCCCCGCGTCCGGGTCATCATCGACAGCGCCTGCCCGCCGGCGGCGAGCCGGACCAGCCAGGCCGGGAGGTGCCGCGGCGGCGGTGCGCCGAACGCGGCGGCGAGGCCGGGGATCAGCTCGGCCGCCGTCGCCGGCGCGTCGTCGACCACGTTGAAGATCCCCGGCGTGCCGCGCTCGATGGCCGCGACCGTCGCGGCCGCCGCATCGTCGATGTGCACGAGCGACCACACGCCGGCGCCGTCGCCGCCGACGGGGATGCGGCGCTTGCGGATCATCTCGACCTGCTCGCCGCCCTCGTCGATCGACGTCCCCGGGCCGTAGAAGCCGCCGTAGCGCAGCACGGTGCCGCCGGCCTCCGTGACCACCGCCTCGAGGTGCTTGATGGCCTCCAGGGTCTCGCGCACGTCGGCGGGCGGATCGGGGTCGAGCGGCGCGTCCTCGGCCTTGACGGCGCCGCCCTCGCGGGCGTACGGCCAGCCGGCGAAGCTCTGCCACACCAGCCGCTGCACGCCGGCCTCGCGGGCGGCGGCGAGCAGATGATCGGTGCCCTCGGTGCGCAGGCGGTTGGTCATCGCGAACGCCTTGTCGAAGTTGCGGCCGAGCTTGAGGTGCGCGAGCGCGGTCAGCTCGTGCACGACGACGTCCGGCCGGGCGCGCAGCACGGCCTCCCGCACGGCGGCGGCGTCGAGCGGATCGAGGACGGCGGGCTCGGCGCCCAGGGCCCGCACGGCATCCGGCGAGGCGCGCGTGGTGCCGATGACGTGGTGCCCGCGCTCGACGAGCTGCGGGACGAGGCGGCGGCCGAGCGTGCCGGTCGCGCCGGCGAGGAAGATGCGTAGGGTGTCCATGTGGCTGTAGACGAGACCGGCAGCCAGGCTGTGACATCCGACGAGCTGCGGCCGCTCATGCTCTCCATCGCCTATCGCATGGTCGGCAGCTTCAGCGAGGCGGAGGACCTCGTGCAGGAGGCGTTCCTGCGGCTGCACATGGAGGGCGACGTCGAGAATCCGCGCGCGTGGCTCACCACCGTCACGACGCGGCTGGCCATCGACCACCTGCGCTCGGCCCGCGTGCGGCGGGAGCAGTACCCGGGGACCTGGCTGCCCGAGCCCGTGCTGGCCGATCCCGCGCCCGAGGCGGCGATCCGCGCCGAGACGCTCTCGCTCGCCGTCCTCGTGCTGCTCGAACGCCTGTCGCCGGTCGAGCGCGCGGTCTTCGTCCTGCGTGAGGCGTTCGACTACGGCTACGACGAGATCGCCGCGATCGTGGGCAAGAGCGAGGCCAACTGCCGCCAGCTGGCGACCCGCGCCCGCCGGCACGTGGGCGAGCGGCAGCCGCGGTTCGAGGCGTCACGCGAGCTGGTGCGCCGCTTCGTCGCCGCGCTCCAGGCGGGCGAGACGGAACCGCTGGTGGAGCTGCTGGCCGCCGACGTGGCGTTCTACGGCGACGGCGGCGGCAAGGCGCCGGCCGTCGGCGCGCCGGTCCTGGGCGCCGACGCCGTCGTCCGCATGCTGCTCGGCTTCGCGCGCGTCGGCGCGCGCCGCGACGTCCAGATCACGGTCGCCGAGGTCAACGGCGAGCCCGGGCTCGTCGCCCACGAGGACGGCCGCCTCATGGCCGTGTGGGCGTTCGAGTGCTCAGGCGGCGCCGTGCAGGCCATCCGCGGCATCGTCAACCCGGACAAGCTCCGCCACCTCGAGCTGAGGCTCAGAGCTCGAGGACGACCTTGCCGAGCTTGGAGCCGGCCTTGAAGCGGTCGTAGGCGGTCGCGACGGCGTCCAGCGGGTACGTGGCGGCGACCGGGACCGAGAGGTCACCGGAGACGAAGCCCGGCAGGACCGACTTCTCGATCAGGCGGGTGGCCGCGGCCTTCTCCTCGAGCGGCCGGGCGCGCATGGTCGACCCGAAGATCCGCGCGCGCTTGAACATCAGCTGGCGGAGGTCGAGCTCGAGCTTCGAGCCGGCGCCGACGCCGATCACGCAGATGCGGCCCTTCGTGGCGAGCGCCTCGAGGTTGCCCGGCCAGTTGGGGGCGCCGACGAGCTCGAGGATGACGTCGAACGGGCCCGCCTCGACGAACTCGTCCGGCGAGATCGCGTTGACGCCGAGGGCGGTGACCTGCTCGCGGCAGTGCTCGTCGCGCACCGTGGCGGTCACCCGCGCGCCGGCCATGGTGCCGAGCTGCACGGCCGCCGTGCCGACGCCGCCCGCCGCGCCGTGCACGAGCAGCCGCTCGCCGACGGTCAGGCCCGCCTGCGTGAAGAGCGCGTCGTGCGCCGTGAAGAAGACCTCGGGCGTGCCGCCGGCGGCGATCCAGTCGAGCTCGTCCGGCACCGGCATGGCGATCCGCTCGTTGGTCACGGTCAGCTCGGCCTGCCCGCCGCCGCCGGTGATGCCCATGACGCGGTCGCCGACCTCGAAGCGCTGCACGCCGTCGCCGGTCTCGACGACCTCGCCGGCGAACTCCAGGCCGGGGATGTCGGGCGGGAACCCGGGCGGGGCCGGATAGCCGCCGGCGAGCTGGTGCATGTCCGCCCCGTTGAGGCCCGCGGCACGGACGCGGACGAGCAATTCGCCCGCCTGCGGGCGCGGATCCGGGTGCTCCTGGACGCTGATCTCGCCTTCGTGAATGGTGGCCGCGCGCATCGGCGCGATGCTACCGCGCGGCGCACCCTCCCCGATCGGCCATGGTGAGCATCCGGTCGACCGAGTAAATACGTAAGACATGGGGGTCCCCCGCCCCAGCATCCCGACGCCCGCGCTGCCACGGGTTCCGCCGCTGTGGCGTGAGTCCCGCGTCGCCCTCGAGGCCGCCCAGCTCTTCGGCAGCCCGATCTGGCGCGGGGCCGGCGTGAAGCCCGGCGACGGGCGCGCGGTGCTGCTCGTCCCCGGCTTCCTCGCCGGCGACGGGTCGCTCTCCACGATGACCCGCTGGCTGCGCGCCAACGGCTACTGGACGTCGCGGGCCGGCATCCGGGCCAACGTCGGCTGCTCGCAGGCGGCCTGCGAGCGGGTCGAAGCGCGTCTCGAGACCCTGGCCGCCCGCACCGGCGGCAAGGTGGCGATCGTCGGCCAGAGCCGCGGCGGCGTCCTCGCCCGGGTCGTCGGGACGCGGCGGCCGGACCTCGTGTCGGGCGTCATCACCCTCGGCGCCCCGACCGTGGGCATGCTGCGCGTGCATCCGCTCGTGCTGCTCCAGGTCGGCCTCGTCGGCGCCCTGGGCACGAGCCGCGTCCCCGGCCTGTTCCGCATGAGCTGCCTGCGCGGCGCCTGCTGCGCGCCGTTCCGCAGCGATCTCGGCGACCAGTTCCCACCGGGCGTGCGCTACGTGAGCGTCTACTCGCGCAGCGACGGGGTCGTCGACTGGCAGGCGTGCCTGGATCCGGCCGCCGACGAGCTCGTCGAGATCCACGCCTCGCACTGCGGCATGGCCGTCAACCGCGAGGCCTACCAGGAGGTCGCCCGCGCACTGGCGGTCTTCGCGGGAGCGGCGCCGGAGCAGCCGCTCCCCCGCGCGGCGTAGCTAGGCGCCCTGGCCGCCCAGATCGCCCGGCTCGGCCACCTCGCCGGACGGCGGCGCCTCGACGTCGACCGGGACGTCGTACTCGAGCAGCTCGGACGTCATGTTCATCGCGCCCTTGACGCCGTCGGCCGTGATGTCGAGGCTGAGGCGGGCCGGCAGGCCGTCCGGGTTGACCCACACGTCGACCATGAAGTTCAGCTTGTCGACCTCCGGGCTCTTGCGCAGCTCCTGCATGATCTCGGGACCGGACTCCTCGGCGAGCTCCTTGATGTCCACCGGACCGCGGAAGTGGGTCGTGTCCTCGCCGCGGATCTCCTCCTGCCCCACCTCCTGGACGTCACCGGACTCCTGCAGGAACTTGACGAACTCGGAGGGCGACATCGTGCTGGTCGGCGCGTCGGGCGTCTTGAGCCACTTCTTGCCGCCCGGGAGGCCGAAGTCGTCGCCGCTCAGGTACATCGTGCCGTCGACGATCAACGCGTCGAACGCGAGCTTCTCGCCGCCCTGCTCCATCGTGGCGGTCATCTCGCCGGTCTGCTGGTCGGCGCTGAAGACGCCCTCGGCGTCCATGGTCATCGACTGGCCCTCCAGGTCCGACTCCATCGTCAGCTCCTGCTTGTAGGACTCCGCCTCGTCCGTCTTCTGGGCCGCGGTGTCGAGCAGCGCGAGACCGCCCTCGTCACCGCCGCAGCCGGCGAGGAGGAAGGCGAGGACAGCGAGGGGAGCGGCGAACCTGGTCATAGGGGCGTGCTGCCCCGTATGGCGGCGGCTCAGTCGCGTTCGAGCAGCGCCACGGACTCGATGTGCGGCGTCTGGGGGAACATGTCCACCGGTCGCACGCGAACGAGGCGGTACCCGGCTTCGACCATCTGCGCCGCGTTCGGCGCGAGGGTCGTCGGGTTGCAGGAGACGTAGACGATCCGCTTCGGCTGCGCCTCGAGGATCCGGCGCACGACCTTCTGCGACAGGCCGGCACGCGGCGGGTCGACGACGGCCACGTCGGGGCGGCCGGCCTGCTCGACCAGGTCGCGCATGGCGAGCCGGATGTCGCCCGCGTAGAAGCGCGCGTTGAGCACGTCGTTGCGGCGGGCGTTCTCGATCGCGTCGGCCACGGCGGGCTCGACGATCTCGACGCCGACGACCTCGCGGGCCCGCGAGGCGAGCGTGAGGCCGATCGTGCCGATGCCGCAATAGAGGTCGAAGACGCGCTCGTGGCCGCGCAGCTGGGCCATCTCGGCGGCCACGCCGTAGAGCTGCTCGGCCATCTCGGTGTTGGTCTGGAAGAACGCCTCGGGGCTGATGAGGAACTCGAGGCCGCCGATCTGCTCGCGCAGCTGCGTAGAGCCGTTGAGGAGCATCGTCTCGCCGCCCGCCGAGCTCTCTCCGAGCCGGTCCTGCTGCGTCCAGAAGAGCCCGTCGCAGCGGACCGCGTCGATCAGCGAGTCGGTGTCGAGCTTGCCCGGTGAGGTGATGAGGCGGACCTGCATCTCGCCCGTGCGGCGCCCCTCGCGGATGACCAGGTTGCGCAGGAAGCCGCTCCCGTCGCGCCGGTCCCAGGGCTCGAGACCCTGCGCCCGCGCCCAGGCAAGGACGTCCGCGCGCAGCGCGTCGGCGCGCTCGGAGCCGAGCAGGCACACCTCCATCGGCACGATCTCGTCCCAGCGGCCGGGAGCGTGGAAGCCGCACACGAGCTCCCCGCCCGCGCCGCTCCCGAACGAGAACTCGAGCTTGTTGCGGTAGCGCCACTGCTCGACGGCGGGGATGATCGGCTCGAGCTCGAAGGCCTCGAGCTTGCCGATCCGCTCCAGCGCCTCGCGCACCTGATCGGCCTTGATCTCGAGCTGGCGCTCGTAGGGGAGCACCTGCCACGGGGCGCCGGGGTGGTGCGCGGCGGGCTCGATGCGGTCGGGAGACGGCTCGAGCACCTCGACCGCACGGGCCTCGGCGTAGGCCCGCTTGGCCTTGCCGACGACCGCACGCACGCGGTCGCCGGGCACCGCGCCCGCCACGAAGACCACGTAGCCGTCACGGCGCGCGACGCCGTTCCCGCCGTGGGCGAGGGAATCGATGGTCAGCTCGAGCTCGTCGCCGCGCGACGGCCGGGCCTGGGAAGCGGTGCTGGACACGCCTCCCAGGATGACAGCCGTCTAGGGGAGCTTTCGGTCGATCGCCGCGAGGACGGTCTTGCGGTTCGCGTTGCGCCGCTCGTGGTCCCGGACCTGCCGGAGCTGCGCGAGGCTGAGCCCGTCGAGCTGCTCCGCGACCTGCGCGGCGGTCCGGTCCTCGTAGTCCTCGATCGGGAACGAGGAGCCGAGGCCGGTGACGCGGCGGGCGCCGCCGACGATGCCGCCGGTCCCGCGCCGGACGAGCTCCTGCAGCAGCTCGGTGGCGTCGTCGCGGGTCATGCGGCCGCGCTCGACGGCGTCGTCGAGCACCTCCTGGATCCGCTCGCGCGTGAGCACGAGGGCGTTGAGCGGGCGCTTGCGCCGGGCCTGAGTCATGCGGCTGACGCCCTACCCCGTCGGCCTTCAGTTCGAAACGAGCAGCTCCAGCAGGGCCTTCTGCGCGTGGCGCCGGTTCTCGGCCTGATCCCAGATGCGCTGACGATCGCCATACAGGACCCCCTCGGTGATCTCCTCGCCCGGGTGTGCGGGCAGGCAGTGCAGGGCGATGGCGTGCGGGGCGGCGTGCTCGAGCAGCGCCTCGTCGAGCCGGTACGGCGCGAGCGCCTCGCGGCGCCGGCCGGCCTCGGACTCGTCATCGCTCATCGAGACCCACACGTCGGTGTAGACGGCGTCCGCGCCCTCGACCGCCTCGCGCGGATCGTCGAACAGCTCGGCGCCCGCGTCGGCCTCGAGCTGGAAGCCCTCCGGGGCCGCGACGCGCACCTGCACGCCCGCGAGCGACCCGACGAGGGCGAGCGAGCGCGCCACGTTGTTGCCGTCGCCGACGTAGGTGAGCACCCGTCCGTCGAGCGGCCCGAACGCCTCGCGCAGCGTCATCAGGTCGGCCAGCGCCTGGCACGGGTGGTGGAGCGGCGAGAGCATGTTCACCACGGGCACGGTCGCGTATTCGGCGAGGGTGCGCAGCTGGTCCTCGTCGCCCGTGCGCAGCCCGATGGCCGCGACGTGACGGCTGAAGACGAGCGCGGTGTCGCGCAGCGACTCGCCGCGGCTGATCTGCAGCTCGCCCGCGCGCAGGACCATCGGATGGCCGCCGAGCTCGACGACCCCGGTCTCGAACGAGACGCGCGTCCGGGTGGACGGCTTCTCGAAGATGAGCGCCATGCTCCGGCCCTGGAGCGCGCGCGAGGCGGCCGGGGCACTCTTGAGCGCGAGCGCGCGGTCCAGCAGCGACGTCAGCTGGTCGCGTGTGAGCTCGGTGCCGTCGAGGAAGTGCAGGCGCGGGAGTGTACGTTGGAGCGCGATGCGCGTCCTCACCTGGAACCTCTACCACGGCCGCACGGTGCCGCCGTCCGGCCGCCCCCTGCACAACGAGTTCGCGGCCCTGCTGGCCGGCTGGCAATGGGACGTCGCGCTGCTGCAGGAGGTGCCGCCGTGGTGGCCGCCGATGCTGGCCGAGGCGGCCGGCGCCCAGGAGCGCACGCAGCTCACGTCGCGCAACTGGCTGCTGCCGCTGCGCCGGCTGATCTCCGACCGCAATCCGGACATCCTCAAGTCCAACGGCGGGGGCTCGAACGCGATCCTCGTGCGCGGGAGCATCCGCGACCATCGCGCGCTGCAGCTGCGGAAGTCGCCGGAGGCCCGCTGGGTGCACGGCGTGCGGCTGGATGACGGCAGTTGGGTGGTCAACGTGCACTCCCACAACCACCCGGAGGACAAGGCGCTGGCCGACACGCGGATGGCCATCGGCGCCGCCTTCGAGTGGGCGGGTGGCGCGCCGCTGATCTTCGGCGGCGACATCAACCTGAAGAAGCCGCCGCCGTTCGACGGCCTCGTGCACGTGGGCGGCAACCACGTCGACCACCTCTTCACCTCCGGCCGCGCCGCCGCCGGCAAGCGCGAGGTGCTCGACCGCGGCAAGCTCTCCGACCACCCGCCGGTGGCCGTGACGCTCGCCTGATTGAATGCCCGGCTCGATGAAGAGGCTCGTCGCGCTCCCACTGCTCCTGCTGGCCCTGGCGGCCGCCGCCTGTGGCGGCGGCGACGACGGCGAGGGGGGCGCGTCGTCCGAGGCCTGCCCGAGCGGCTCGGTCGAGATCAAGATGATCGACGTCAAGTTCGATCCGCAGGAGGCCTCGGCCGACGTCGGCCAGGCGGTCTGCTGGATCAACGAGGACACGATCGACCACAACGCCGTGGCCGAGTCCGGGGCCGACTTCAAGTCCGAGCTCTACGGCAAGGGCGAGACGTTCACCACGACCATCGACACGCCCGGCACGGTCGAGTACGTCTGCACCGTCCACCCGGGGATGACCGGGACCTTGACCGTCGAGCGCTGAGGCGGTCGGCGGACGAACGTCAACCCCGGCTGGGTAGGGGAGCTGGGGAGGCCGGCCGGGGCCGGTTTTCTTCGTCGCGTCCTGCTTTCGGGTCACGGTGTCACCCCTAAGCAGGATTCGAGTGCGAAAACCCGGCCGAACCCGCTCCCTTAATGCCGCAGTTGAAGTTCGGCTACCGCAACCCGAAGCCGCGCAGGAGCAGCATCGCGCGCTCGCCGGCGGTGCCCGGGCGGGGCAGGACGCCGAGGTCGGTGGCCACGCCCCAGGCGTCGAAGAACGCGCGGGCGCGGAGCAGGCGGTCCTCCTCCAGCTCGGCGTAGACCACCGCGTGGACGACGACGAAGCGGCCGGTCGGGCCGACGTTGCCGATCGCGCCCTGGTGGGTGCCGAGGATCTTGCAGGGCGCGCACGCGAAGCGGCCGTTCCACAGCCGCTCGCCGGTCTGGTTGACCCGCGCGTCGGGGAACGCGCGCCAGAGCGCCTTCGCGTGGCGCGCCATCGCGTCCGCCCCGTGGAGCGGCTCCGGCGTGAGCGGGTCCTCGTAGGCGAACTCGTCCGCGCACACGGACTCGAACCCGGAGGGGTCTCGTCCGGACCAGGCGCGCTCCCAGGCGTCGAAGACCTCGTCGACGTTCACGGAGGCATCATGGCGGGTGATGCGCAGTCTGTTCGCCCACCGCAACTTCCGGCTCCTGCTGCTCGGCCAGAGCGCGAGCACGGTCGGCGACCGCATCGTGTTCGTCGCGCTCGCGCTCTACGTGACGGACATCGGCTCGCCGAGCGACGTCGGCATCGTGCTGGCCGCGCACGCGGTGCCGCTGGTCGGCTTCCTGCTCATCGGCGGCGTGTGGGCGGACCGGCTGCCGCGCCACCTCGTGGTGGTCACCACGGACCTCATCCGCTTCGGCCTGCACGCGCTGCTCGCCGTGCTCATCTTCACGGGGACCGTCGAGATCTGGCACATCGTGATCATCGAGGCGTGCTTCGGCACCGCCGAGGCGTTCTTCCGGCCGGCCCTGACCGGCCTCGTGCCGCAGACCGTTCCCGAGGAGGAGATCCAGCCGGCGCGCGCGACGCTGGGGACGATCGAGACGCTCGCGGAGTTCGCCGGTCCGGCCCTGGCCACCGCGCTCGTGCTCGGCGTCGGGCCCGGCTTCGCGTTCGCGATCGACGCCGCGACGTTCCTCGTCTCCGCCGCCTTCCTCGTCCGGCTCAAGCCGCGCGAGCGCGGCGAGGTGCCCGTGCGCACGACGGTGCTCGGCGAGCTGCGCGAGGGCTGGTCCGAGGTGCGCACGCGGACGTGGATCCTCGTCGTGGTCAGCGCCTTCTCGCTCGGCCTGCTGACGTGCTTCGGCCCGTGGATGACGCTCGGGCCGACGGTCTCGATCGAGCGCTACGACACCGCCGCCGTCTACGGCATCCTCGCCTCGGCCATGGGCGCCGGCACGATCGTCGGCGCCCTCATCGGCTTCCGCTGGCGGCCGCAGTTCCCGATGCGCACCGGGATGCTGCTGGCGCTGCCGTTCCCGACCGCGTTCGGGGCGTTCGCGCTCGGCCTGCCCGCCGCCGCGTTGTTCCCCATCTTCGTCCTCGCCGGCACCGGCATCGCGCTCTTCGACGTCTGGTGGCACACCGCGCTCGCGCAGCGCGTGCCGCCGCACATGCTCTCGCGCGTCACGTCGTACGACTGGATGGGCTCGCTCGCCCTCCTGCCGATCGGCTACGTCCTCGCCGGCCCGCTGGGCGAGGCGCTCGGCGCGGCCGAGGTGCTGGCCGTGGGAAGCGCCGTCGCGCTCGTCGCGCTGACAGGCGCCCTGGCGTCGCGCGAGGTGCGCGACCTGCGGGCTATGGCAGTCGAAGCGTCCCGGTGACGAGGACGACGACGTCGCCGCCGACGCGGGCGCGGCCGTCCTCCATCGACGCGAGCAGCCGGCTGGGGCGGCCCATCTCCACGCCCTGCGTGACCTCGAGCCGCTCGGTGCCGAGCCGCGCGTTCGCGTACGCGAGCAGCGGGCCGGCGGCCGAGCCGGTGGCGGGGTCCTCGCCCTCGAGCTCGCTCGGGAACGAGCGGGCGCGGGCGAGGCCGTCCTCGATCGCGCAGAGGTAGAGGTTGAACGTGCCGTCGGCCAGCGCGGCGACCGCCGCCTGGTCCTTGCGGGCGCGGCTGACCGCGTCGGCGCTCGCCAGCGGCGCGATCAGCGTCGCCAGCCCGGTGGTCACGTGCTGGGGCGTCAGCGTGGGATGGGCGTCCCCGGGCCCGAGGCCGATGGCCGCGAGGATCGCCGCCGGGTCGACCTCGTCGCCGAAGACGGCCGGCTCCTGCAGCACGGAGGCGTGCGCGCGGTCGGCGTCGCGCCGCACCCGCACGGGCTGGATCCCGGCGTGCGTCTGCTGGCGGTACTCGACCTCCGTCTCGCCGCGCTCGAGCGCGACGGCCACCGCCGTGCCGAGCGACGGGTGCCCGGCGAAGGGGATCTCCTCGGCCGGCGTCCAGATGCGATTGCGGTAGTCCGCGACGTCCGAGGACTGCACGAACGTCGTCTCCACGAGCCGCGTCTCCTTGGCGAACGCGAGCATCGTCTCGGACGAGACCTCGTCGGCGTCGTGCACGACGGCCAGGCCGTTGCCGGCCAGGGGCGTGTCGGTGAAGACGTCGAGAAGGGTGTACGGGTGGGCGCTCAGAACTCCGCCACGCCCTCTTCGGGAGTGGACGCCTGCGCGTAGAGCCGGCGCGGGATGCGGCCGGCGCGGTAGGCCAGGCGCCCGCCCTCGGTGCCGAGCCGGATCGCCCGCGCCATCGCCACCGGGTCCTCGGCGCGCGAGATCGCGCTCGCGCACAGGACGGCGTCGCAGCCGAGCTCCATGGCCAGCGCGGCGTCGGACGCCGTGCCGACGCCCGCGTCGAGGATCACCGGCACGCCGGCGCGCTCCTGGATGAGCCGCAGGTTGTAGGTGTTCAGCAGGCCCATGCCCGAGCCGATCGGCGAGCCGAGCGGCATCACCGCCGCGCAGCCGACGTCCTCGAGCCGGCGCGCGAGGATCGGGTCGTCGTTCGTGTAGGGCAGCACGGTGAAGCCGTCGTCGACGAGCTCCTCGGCCGCCTCGAGCAGCGCGGGCGCGTCGGGGAGCAGCGTGCGCTCGTCGCCGATCACCTCGAGCTTGACCCAGTCCGTCGCGAACGCCTCGCGGGCGAGCTTGGCCGTGAGCACCGCGTCACGCGCCGTGAAGCAGCCGGCCGTGTTGGGCAGCAGCCGCACGCCGGCGCCGTCGAGCACGTCGACGATCGAGCCGCGCTGGCCCGGCTCGATGCGCCGCAGCGCGACGGTGACGAGCTCGGCCCCGGAGGCCTCGATGGCCGCCGCGAGGGCGTCGAGCGAGCGGAAGCCGCCGGTCCCGAGCAGCAGGCGCGAGCGCATCTCGGCCCCCGCGATGGTCAGTGGATCGGCGGTGATGTCGGTCGTCGCCATTCAGCCTCCCTGGATCGCGCGCAGGATCTCCACCCGCGCCCCCTCTTGCAGCTCGTGTGTCTCCCACTGCGTGCGCGGCACGACCTCCGCGTCGACCGCGACCGCGACGCCGCGGCCCGAGGCCGGGAGGTCGAGCGAGGCCACGGCCGCCTGGACGGTCGCGCCGTCGGCCAGCTCGGCCTCGCTGCCGTTGAGCAGGACCCTCATGCCGGCACCTTCGCGAAGCGGCGCGGGTCGACGAGCGCGGCCCAGTCGGGCAGCGGCTCCCCGCAGGCCGCGGCCGCGATGAGCTCGGCGGTCAGCGGCGCCAGGAGGATCCCGTTGCGGAAGTGGCCGGTGGCCCACAGGAGGCCGTCGACCGTGCCCGGCCCGATGGCGGGCAGGTTGTCCGGCGTCGCGGGCCGCAGGCCGGCGCGCAGCTCCTCGAGGTTCAGCTCGAGGACGCCGGGGACGATCTCGCTCATGTCGCGCAGCAGCTCGTACACGCCGCCGGCGGTCGGCGCCGTGTCGTGCCCGCGCTCCTCCATCGTCGCGCCGAGCACGTAGCCGCCGTCGTCGCGCGGGACGAGGTACGCCTGCGGGCCGCGGATCGTGCGGTCTACGAGGGGCGGGTGGGGACGGTTTCCCCGTGGATCGCGCAGGCGGAGGACCTGGCCCTTGACCGGCCGCACGGGGACCGCGTCGGGCGCCTCGACCGGCGACGCACCGGTCGCGAGCACGACCTGGCCGGCGCGGACGAGCTCGCCGCCGGCGAGCCGGAGCCCGCCGCCGTCGGCGGCGACGACCCGCGCGCGGCGCAGCGTGCCGCCGGCGCGCTCGAAGGCGATCGCCAGCGCGGCGACCAGCCGGCGGGGGTCGACCGAGTGATCCCCGGGCACGTCGAGCGCCAGCCGCACGGTGGGCGCCAGCGCCGGCTCGGCGCGGCGGGCCTGGCTCGGCCGCAGCCGCTCGACCTCGAGGCCGAGCGAGCGGCGGAAGACGAGCTCGCGCTCCAGCGCCTCGGCCTCGTCGCGGTCGCGCGCCACGAGCAGCGTGCCGGTCGTGCGATGCCCGACGTCCTCGCCCAGCTCGTCGCAGAACGCGCCGAAGCCGCGCGCGGCGCGCAGGCCGAGCTCGACCGCCGCCGCGTCGCCGACCTGCGCCTCGGCCACCGGGGCCAGCATGCCCGCGGCGACCGACCAGGCGCCGGGCTCGCCGGCGTCGACGACCACGGTGCGCAGGCCGCGCTGGGCGGCGCGCCACGCGCAGGCGAGGCCGATCGCCCCGCCGCCCGCTATGGCGAGGTCATACGTGCTGGAGGTCACTGCTGGACATTCCCTCCCTACGCCGGCGTTACCCGGATCAGGTTCGACGGTCGGCGGCCCACTGCCGCCCTCTCAGCCCGGTGGTCGCGGGCTCCCGTAGTGGCCCTCATATGCTAGCTGTGACATGAGTCCACGCGAGCGCCTCGCGACCTCCCGGTTGTATCTGGTCTGCGACGCGCGGCCGCGCGAATGGCTGAGCGCGGCGCTGCGCGGCGGCGTCGATCTGATCCAGCTGCGCGACAAGGCGCTCGGCGACGACGGGCTCGTGGAGGCCGCTCTCTCGTTCCGCGCCGCGGCCGACGAGCACGGGGCGCTGTTCCTGCTCAACGACCGGCCCGACCTGGTCGCCGCGTGCGGGGCCGACGGCGTGCACGTCGGCCAGGACGACGCGACGCCGGCCGCCGCTCGCGCCGCCGTCGGGCCGGAGCGGATCGTCGGCCGCTCCACCCACGCGCCCGAGCAGGCCGACGCCGCGGACCGCGACCCCGACGTCGACTACCTCGCCGTCGGGCCGGTGCACGCGACGCCGACCAAGCCCGGCCGGCCCGCCGCGGGGCTCGAGTACGTCGAGTACGCCGCGCGCACCGTGAGCAAGCCGTGGTTCGCCATCGGCGGGCTCGACGCCGGCAACGTGCACGCGGTGCTCGAGCGCGGCGCGACCCGCATCGTCGTCGTCCGCGCCATCACCGAGGCCGCCGACCCCGAGCGCGCCGCGCGGGAGCTGCTCGCCCATGCCTGACGACCGGATGAGCCGCGGGTACGCCCGCTCGCGCGAGCGCAACGAGGCGGCGCGGGCCACGCTGAAGCCGCTGGCGCCAGGCGAGCGGCCGCGCGCCGTGACCGTCGCGGCGATCGTGTCGGCCCTCCTCGCGCTGCTGCTCTTCGTGCAGGCCGTCATCGGCGGCGAAGACACGGACGAGCGCAACGGCATCATCCTCTTCGGGCTCGTGCTCGCTCTCGCCGCGGCCGGCATGTGGCGGGCGCAGTACTGGGCCGTGCTCGGCTTCCAGTTCTTCCTCGGCCTCACGCTCGTCTTCGCCGGCGTGTCGCTGCTCTTCGCCGGCAACCTGCTGGCCGTCGTCTACTGCCTGCTCATCCTCGGTCTGGCCGGGACGCTGTTCTGGTACCTCGTCAAGGCGATGGCGCGGATCCAGATGCCGAAGGTCAAGCGCCCCGAATGAGCTGGGCGATCCCGGACGCGCTGAAAGAGCGGCTTCGCTAGCCTGCGGCGCCCATGCCCGAATCCTCCTACGACTGCATCGTCATCGGCTCAGGACCCGGCGGATACGTCGCCGCGATCCGCGCCGCCCAGCTCGGGATGAAGACCGCCGTGATCGAGAAGGACACGGTCGGCGGCCGCTGCCTGAACTACGCCTGCATCCCGGCCAAGGCGGTCCTGCGCGTCGCGGACATCCTCTCCGAGATCGACGATGCAGGCGATTTCGGGATCACCGTCGAGAGCCGCAGCGTCGACTTCGGCGCCGTCATGGAGCGCCGCCAGAAGGTCATCAAGACGCTGACCGGCGGCGTCGCCGGGCTCTTCAAGAAGAACAAGATCGAGTACATCGAGGGCTTCGGCTCGGTCACCGCGGACGGCAACGTCAAGGTCGGCGGCAACTTCGACGGCACGGAGATCGAGGCCACGAAGTGCGTGATCCTCGCCACCGGCTCGGTGCCCAAGCCGCTGCCCGGCACCTCGTTCGGCGGCCGCGTGATCGGCACCGAGGAAGCCTGGGCCATGCCCGAGCTCCCGGGCAAGATCGCCGTCGTGGGCGCCGGCGCCTCGGGCGCCGAGATCGCCTCCGCCTACGGGCGCCTGGGCAGCGAGGTGCTGCTCTTCGAGGCGCTCGACCGCGTGCTCCCGACCGAGGACGCCGACATCTCCAAGGTCGCCGCCCGGTCGCTGGCCAAGCAGAACATGACCATCCACACCGGCACGATGGTGGAGAACGTCCAGGGCGGCGACGACAAGGTGACGTTCTCGTTCGGCGACCAGAGCGAGACGGTCGACTGGTTCGTCATCGCCGCGGGTCGCGGCCCGGACGTCGAGGGCCTCGGGCTCGACGAGGCCGGCGTGAAGCTCAGCGACAGCGGGCTGATCGAGGTCGACGGCGCGCTCCGCACCTCGGTGAAGGGCGTCTACGCGATCGGCGACCTCGTCCTGGGCCCCGCCCTCGCGCACAAGGCCTCGGACGAGGGCATCATCGCCGTCGAGGACGCGGCGGGTCTCGAGACGCACCCGATCGAGTACGTCGACATCCCGCGCGCGACGTTCTGCACCCCGAACGTCGGCTCCTTCGGGCTCACCGAGGAGCAGGCCCGCGAGCAGGGCATGGACGTCGTGGTCGGCAAGGTCCAGTACGGCGCCGTCGGCGGCGGCACGGTCTACGGCGACCGCAGCGGCGTGGTCAAGATCATCGGCGACAAGAAGTACGGCGAGATGGTCGGCGGGCACATCGTCGGTTCGCGCGCGACCGAGCTCATCCAGGAGCTCGTGAACGCGAAGCTGCTCGAGGGCGGCTACCCCGAGGTCGCGCGCATCATCCACGGGCACCCGACGTTGTCGGAAGCCGTGATGGAAGCGGCGCGTGCCGCCGATGGCTGGCTCATCCACGGCTGACCCGGCCCAGCCGCGCTTTTATTTCGACCTGGCGTCACCGGTGGCGTATCTGGCCGCCGAGCGCGTCAACCACGCGCTCGGCGAGGTGCCGGAGTGGGTCCCGGTGCGCTTGGACGACGTCGGCCCGTTCCGCTGCGCGGAGGAGCTCGCCGCCTACCGCGAGGACATCGAGCGGGCGGCACGGCGGCAGGATCTGCAGCCGCTCGTGTGGCCGGACCCGTTCCCGGCCGACACCGACTTCGCGATGCTCGCCGCGACGTACATGAAGCAGATCGGGCGCGCCGTCGCCTTCAGCCTCGCCGCCTTCCGCCAGGCCTTCGCCGCGGGCCGCGACCTCTCGGTGCGCGACAACGTGCTGATCGCCGCCGCGGCGTGCGAGACGCACCCGCTGGCGCTGACCAAGGGCGCCGAGCTGCGCGGCACGCGGGAGCGGCTCGAGGCGGCGAGCGAGGAGGCCCGCGCGGCCGGCGTGCGCGAGGTTCCGGCGGTGGTCACGGCGGCCGGCGAGGTCATCGAGGTGCCGCGATGAGGGCCAACCGGGCGTACGAGCTCCTCGTCCGGCGCGGCGGACGCGGGCCGGCGCTGCTGCGCTCCTCGAGCGAGGTCGACCACGTCGAGGTCGTCGAGATCGGCTCCGGCGAGGTCGTGTTGTTCTGGGACACCACGCCCGCCCAGACCGGCCGCCTGGCCCGGGCACTCAAGGCCGACCTCGCCGGTCTCGAAGCGGACGAGTTCATCGCCCGCTGGCGGCGGTACGAGACGTCTTAGCGCTACTGTCCCGCCCGTGGGTGACGTGACCCAGGAGGCCGTTCAGCGCGACCTTCCCGATCGCGACGCGGCGCGCGAATGGCTGGAAGCCATGATGCTCATCCGCCGCTTCGAGGAGCGGGCGGGCGAGATGTACGCCAAGGCGAAGGTCGGCGGCTTCCTCCACCTGGCCATCGGCGAGGAGGCCACGATCGTCGGCGCCGTGCGCGCCATGCGCGACGAGGACTACCTCATCTCCACGTACCGCTCGCACGGGCACGCGCTCGCGCGCGGGGCCGATCCCGACCGCGTGATGGCCGAGCTGTTCGGCCGCGAGGAGGGCGTGTCGCACGGCCGCGGCGGCTCGATGCACATGTTCGACCTCGAGAACCGCTTCATGGGCGGCTACGGCATCGTCGGCGGCAACCTGCCGCTCGCCGCCGGCATGGCGCTCAGCTCCGACTACCAGGGGCTCGACGAGGTCACCGTCTGCGTGTTCGGCGACGGCGCCTCGAACCAGGGCACGTTCGGTGAGACGCTCAACCTCGCCGCGCTCTGGAAGCTGCCGGTGGTCTTCATGGTCACCAACAACCAGTTCGGCATGGGCACGTCGATCGAGCGCCACTCGGCCGTGACCGACCTCCACCGCCGCGGCGAGGGCTTGGGCGTCCCCGGCCTGCGCTGCGACGGCATGGACGTGATCGAGACCTACGTCGTCATGCGCGAGGCGATCCGGCGCGCCCGCGAGGATCGCCAGCCGATCCTCGTGGAGGCGGTGACGTACCGCTTCCGCGGGCACTCGATGGCCGACCCGGAGGAGTACCGGACGAAGGAGCAGGTCGCCGAGTGGCGCAAGCGCGACCCGATCAACACGTTCGCCGAGCGGCTGCTGCGCGACGGCGTGCTCGAGGAGGGCGAGCCGGAGAAGCTCGACGAGGCGACGGTCGCGCGCGTCGACGAGGCGGTGTCGTTCGCCGACAAGGCCGCGTTCCCGGCGCCCGAGTCGCTCTACGACCACATCTACGTGCTCGGCGACCAGGTGCAGGGCTGGTACTCGGTCGACGAGCGCTCGGCCGGCGTGCACCGCGGCGAGCACGAGCGCGCGCTCGCCGAGTCCGAGCGCGGGCCGCTGGAGCCCTACCACGAGGCGGTCGAGGCGGCGAACCGCGAGGACGTCGGCGAGAAGAAGCCGACGGACGAGGCGCAGGCCGAGGACGACGAGGCCGAAGAGGCGGAGGACGAGACCGAGGAGCCGGACGGGTCCGAGGACGAGTCGTCGTGAGCGTCATCCGCTATCGCGAGGCGCTCAACCAGGCCCTGCGCGAGGAGCTGCAGCGCGACGAGCGGGTGTTCCTGATGGGCGAGGACATCGGCGTCTTCAACGGCGCCTTCAAGGTCACCGCCGGCCTGCTCGAGGAGTTCGGCGAGAAGCGCGTGCGCGACACGCCGATCTCCGAGAACACGATCGTCGGCATGGGCGTCGGCGCCGCGATGACCGGCCTGCGGCCCGTCGTGGAGCTGATGACCATCAACTTCTCCCTGCTGGCCATGGACCAGATCGTCAACCACATGGCGACGATCCACTACATGTTCGGCGGCCAGGCGAAGGTGCCCATGGTCGTCCGGATGCCGCAGGGCGCCGGCCACCAGCTCGGCCCGACGCACTCGCACTGCCTCGAGGCGCTCTACCTGCACGTGCCGGGCATGCTGCTCGCGGTGCCGTCCACGGCGGCCGACGCCAAGGGCCTCCTGAAGGCGGCGATCCGCGACGACAACCCGGTCGTCTTCATCGAGCACGAGTACCTCTACGGCCAGCGCGGCGACGTGCCGGACGACGAGGACCACGTCACCCAGTTCGGCCAGGCCGCGATCCGCCGCGAGGGCTCCGACGTGACGATCGTCGGCATCTCGCGCATGGCCCTCACCGCCCAGAAGGCGGCCGACATCCTGGCCAAGGAGCACGAGGTCGAAGCCGAGGTGATCGACCCGCGCACGCTGCGACCGCTCGACCTCGACACGATCCTCGAGTCCGTCGCCAAGACGAACCGCGCGGTCATCGTCGAGGAGGGCTGGCCGCACGGCGGCGTGGGAGCCAACCTCGCCGCGCTGATCCAGGAGCAGGCCTTCGACGACCTCGACGCGCCGGTCCAGCGCGTCACCGGCGCCGACCTGCCGATGCCGTACTCCAAGCCGCTGGAGCAGATCGCCTACCCGCACGAGCCGCAGATCGTCGAGGCCGTGCTCGCTACGTTCCGGGATATCTAGAGAACTCGCCGGGCGCCTCGCCCGCGACGAGCACGGACGTGTGCGTCTCGGCAACGCGGCGAAGCTCGTCCGCGCCGTCCACGTCGCCGACGAGGAACGGGCAGATCGTCACCACCGGCCGCCCGCGCGACATGCGGTGCCACTCGCGCTCGACGGCGAGGATGTACTCGAAGTCCACGCCCGCCTCGCTGACGGGGAAGCGCGCGTACCAGAGGCCGGTGAGGCCGCGGGCGAGCGCGGCGTCGAGCGCCTCCCGCCAGGGGTCGGCCGAGCCCTCGGCCGGCGCGTCCGGGTCGAGGTCGACGAACACCATCCGGTCCTGCGCCTCGAGTGCGGCGACGTCGAGGCCCGCCTCGGTGAGCCGTGCGCGCTCGTTCTCGGCGTTGCCCGGCAGCGTGCGATGCGCGAGCCAGCCGCCGCGGCGGGCGCCGAGCGCGTAGAAGTCGGCGACCACGCGCGGCAGCTCGGCAGCCGTGCGCAGGAACACCGCCAGATGCGGACACGGCTCGCCGTCCAGATGCGCCTCCAGCGAGCTCATCACCCGGAACCCTACGACCGTCCGGCGGGCAGGTCGAGCGTGATCCGTGTACCGCTTTCCGGCGCGCTGTCGATCGTGACCGAGCCGCCCGCCGCTCGCGCGCGCTCGCGCATGAGCAGCAGGCCGAAGTGCCCCTGTTCCGGGCCGGCGGCGGCGGCGAACCCGCGGCCGCCGTCCTCCACGACGAGGCGCAGCCGGTCCCCGTCGCGGCGCGCGGCGAGCGCGGCCCCGTCGGCGTCCGCGTGCCGCTCGACGTTGGCCAGCGCCTCCGAGACGACGCGCAGGGCCGCGGCGGCGACGGGCGGCGGCAGCTCGGGCAGCTCGCCGTCGCACTCGAGCCGCACCCGCAGGCCGCGATGCCCGAAGCGCTCGCACAGCTCCTCGAGCGCCGGGCGCAGGCCGCCGAGGGCCGGCGGCGCCACCATGCCGGTGAGCCGCGAGCGGACGATCCCGTGGGCGGCGCTGACCGCCGCTCGCAGCCGTTCCCGGCTGGCCTCCGCGACGGCCGGCGCCGGCTGTGAGTCGAGCAGGGCGACCTCGCGCATCGCGACCGCGAGATCCTGGGCCAGGCCGTCGTGCACCTCGGCGGCGAGCCGCAGGCGCTCGCGCTCGACCGCCGTGCGCTCCAGCTCCTGCCGCAGGCGCGCGGTGGCGATGCCGGCGCCCAGCAGGTCGCCGAGCAGGCGCAGCACGGTGCCGGACTCCGGGCCGACCGCACCCGCCGGCTCCGCGATGACGACGCCGAGGTGGTCGCCGAGCGGCAGCACGAGCCAGCTGTCCGCCGGCGGCGTGAACGGGTGCTCCATCAGCCATGCGCCGCGGTCGCGCATCAGCAGCGGCGCATCGCCCTGGACGGCGAGCTGCCACGCCTCGGCGTCGAACACCAGCCGCTCGCAGGGCTCGCGCGCGGCGCCCGCGGCCGCGAGCCGCTCGAGCGCGGGCCGCCCGTCAGCCGCCGGCAGGTAGAGCGCCGCGACCTCGAAGCCGAGCGTGCCGCACATCTCCTCGAGGGCGCCGCGCGCCAGCTCCGGCAGCGTGACCGCGCTCACGAGCGCGCGGGCGGTGCGGCCCAGCGCACCGAGATCGCTGCGGGGCGGCTTCACGGTCGGCACCTACGCTACCGTCGCGGCGTGCCGCCCGTTCGCGTGCTCGTCGCCGACGACCACCAGCTCATGCGCGAGGGCACCGCCGCGCTGCTGGGGATGGACGACCGCATCGAGGTCGTCGGCCTCGCCCGCGACGGCGGCGAGGCGCTCGCGCTGGCCGAGCGCCGCACGCCGGACGTGGTCCTGCTCGACCTCAACATGCCCGGCATCGACGGGCTCGAGGCGTGCGCCCGGCTCCGCGGGATGCGATCCCCGCCCGCCCCCGAAGTCCTGATACTCACCGTCTCGGATGAGGAGCCCGACCTGTACGCCGCGCTGCGCGTCGGCGCAGCGGGCTACCTGACGAAGGACGTCCCACCCGCCGAGCTGATCGAGGCGGTGCTGGCCGTCGCGCGCGGAGAGCCGCGGATCGCCCCCGCGATGGCGAGCCGGATGCTCGCCGACCTCGGGCGCGGCGCCCCTCTGCCCGAGGACCCGCTCGCCGTGCTGAGCGACCGCGAGCGCGAGGTGCTCGGCCTCGTGGCCGAGGGGCTGCGCAACCGCGAGATCGCCGAGCGGCTCGTCATCAGCGAGCCGACGGTCAAGACGCACGTCCGGCATGTCCTGGAGAAGCTGCGGATCCGCAACCGAGCGGAAGCGGCGGCGTTCGCGGCGCGGCACCTGCGCTGAGGAGCGCGCGCAGGCCGCGCCGCATGCGGGCCCGGACCTCCTCCGGCGTGATCCCGAGCACCGACGCCACGCGTCCCGTGTGGGCGCCCGTGAGCCGTGCGAGCCCGACGACGTCGCGCTCATCCGAGGGCATCGCCGCGAAGGCGGGATCGGGCGCGGAGCGCAGCGCCAGCAGAACGGCGCGCTCGGCCAGCGCTTCGCCGTCGCCGGAGGGAGCGGCGAAGAACACGCGCTCGGTCACCTGCTCGGCCACCGCCCGATCCCCGGAGGCGGCGAACGCCGCCGTGTAGACGAGCGAGATCCGGTCCATGTGGTGATCGTCGCGGCGCTCCCGCACTCCGGGCATCGACCGGAGGGGTGAACCGGGCATCGTCCGAACGGACGATTGTCAATCGCAACCGGTTCGCAGCTGCGAATCGGGACGCATCCGGCTCGCAACCCGGGTCGTAGAGGGGGCTGGTTCGTCCCCCAGTCAAGGAGTGCGCAATGCGCAGATCCAAGGCCCTCGGCGCGGCGTCGGCCGCCGCGCTGGTCGCGGGCTCGCTGGCAGTCTCGGGCGTGTTCGGCTCGAGTCACCGCGAAGCACCCAAGATCCTCAAGGATCCCACGGCCGACAACACCGACGTCTACGCCTTCACGGCGGCCGACGCACCGGGCAGCCTGACCGTCGTCGCCAACTGGATCCCGCTCGAAGAGCCGGCCGGTGGCCCGTACTTCGGCAAGCTCGATCCGGAGGCCCGGTACTACGTCAAGATCGACAACACCGGTGACGGTCGCGAGGACGTCGCGTACCGGTGGCAGTTCAAGCAGCGCTTCCGGAACCCGGACTCGTTCCTGTACGCGGCTCCCACGGTCACCTCGGCCGACGATCCGGACGTCAACTTCGTCCAGACGTACGACCTCTACCGGGAGACGTACGACAAGAAGGGCGAGCTGAAGCACTCGAAGCTCGTCGGCAACGACATCTATGTCGCGCCGGACAACGTCGGGCCCAAGACCATCCCGGACTACGCGGCGGTCTCGAACGACGCGATCGCGCCGGTCAAGGGCGGCGGCAAGACGTTCGTCGGTCCGATCGACGACCCGTTCTTCGTCGACCTCGGCGCGGTCTTCGACGGCATCAACATCGACAAGCCGGGCCGGCCCAACATCGGCCTCGGCAACCAGGGTGGCGGCAAGGACGACGTCTCCTCGTACAACACCCACGGCTTCGTGCTCCAGGTGCCGGAGTCGCAGGTCACGCGTGACGGCAAGTCGGTCTCCGGCGCGGGCGCCGGGAACGCCGTCGTGGGCGTGTGGGCCACCACCGAGCGCAAGCAGATCTCGGTGCGCCGCCATCAGGGCCGCAAGCACACCAAGCAGCACTGGGTGCAGGTCTCGCGGCTCGGCAACCCGCTGATCAACGAGGTCGTCATCCCGATCGGCCAGAAGGACAAGTTCAACCGGACGTCGCCCGCCGACGACCTGCAGAACTTCGGCAAGTACGCCCTCAACCCGGAGCCCGCCCGGCTGCTGAACGCCCTGTTCGGCCTCGGGGTCAAGGAGACCGACCGCACGGACATCGTCCAGGCGCTCCTGACCGGCGTGCCCGGCCTGACGCAGATCAGCAAGAACGCTGCGCCGGCCGACACGCTCAAGCTCAACCTGGGCGTCGCGCCCGCCGCCACCGAGAACCGCTTCGGCGTCCTCGCGGGCGACACGGCCGGCTTCCCCAACGGCCGCCGGCTGGCCGATGACGTCACCGACATCGAGCTCCGCGTCATCGCCGGCGCGCTGCTGCCCGCCGACAAGGGCGGCAAGCAGATCCCGCTCGGCGACGGCGTCGACCGCAACGACAAGCCGTTCCGTTCGGCGTTCCCGTACGTGGCGCTGCCCACGGACGGCATCTCGGGCATCGTGAAGCGCACGGAGCCCGGGCACGCGCCGGTCCCCCAGCCCCCCACGGGAGGCTGATCGCGTGATGCGAGCCCGCCGCCTGTTCGCCGTCGCCCTCGCGTTCGTCGCCGCTGTCGCCGTGTTCTCGGCGACACGGGACGACGAGCGGGCGGCGGCGGGCTCGCCCGCCGCCGACGCCCCGAGCCTGCGCCCGGACGTCGACACCGACACGCAGCTGCAGCGCCTGCAGACCGCGGTGCGCCGCGGTGCGCCGCGCGAGGCCGAGCTGGCCGCCGCGTACCTGCAGAAGGCGCGCGAGACCGGTGATCCGGGCTTCTACGCCCGCGCCGACGGCGTGCTGCGCCGCGCGCTGCAGCGCGGCCCGGAGGACGCCGGCGAGCTCGGCGAGGCCGCGGCGCTGGCCGCCGGCCGCCATGACTTCCGCGGGGCCCTGCGTCTGGCGCAGCGTGCGCAGGCGCTGGCTCCCGAGACGATCGGCGCCTACCCGATCCTCGTCGACGCGCTGGTGGAGCTGGGCCGCTACGGCGAGGCCGAGCGGACGCTCCAGCGCATGGTGAACCTCAAGCCGAACCTCTCGGCGTACGCGCGCGTCTCGTACTTCCGCGAGCTGACCGGCGACCTGCCCGGCGCCGCCGAGGCGCTGCGGCTGGCCATCGCGGCCGGCGGCCCGGTGCCGGAGAACGTCGCGTACGTGCAGTCGCTGCTCGGCTCGCTCGAGCTGAGCCGCGGACGGCTCGCCGAGGCGCGGCGCGCGTACACCGCCGCGCTGGCCGCGGTACCGGACTACGCGCCGGCGCTGGCCGGCCGCGCGCGCCTCGCCGCACGCGCCGGCGATCTCGAAGGAGCGATCGCACGCTGGCGACGGCTCGTCGAGCGGCTGCCGCTGCCCGAGTACGTCATCGCGCTCGGCGAGGCCGAGCTCGCCGCCGGCCGGGTCGTGGCCGGCCGCGAGGACCTGGCGCTCGTGCGCGTCCAGGAGCAGCTTCTGGCCTCGGCCGGCGTGAACTCCGACGTCGAGCTGGCCATCTACGAGGCCGACCACGGCGACCGCGCCCGCGCCGTGCGACTGGCGCGCGAGGCGTGGGCGAACGCTCCGAGCGTGCGCTCGGCCGACGCGCTCGGCTGGGCCCTGACGCGCTCCGGCCGGCCCGAGGCGGGCCTGCGCTGGGCGCGACGCGCGCTGCGGCTCGGCTCGCTCGACCCCACCTTCCGCTACCACGCGGGCATCGCCGCCGGCGCCCGCGGCGCCCGCGACCTGCGCCTGGCGCTCCGCCACGGGCTCGACGCCTACCCCCTGCATGCGAAGCGCGCCCGCGCGGCGCTGGAGGACCGATGATCCGCATCCTCGTGGCGACGCTCGTCGCCCTGGCACTCTGGCCGGCCGTCGCGAGCGCGCATCCGCTCGGGAACTTCTCGGTCAACCACGTCGCCGAGGTGTCGGTGTCGACCGACCGCGTCGACGTCCGCTACATCCTCGACGAGGCCGAGATCCCGACGTTCCAGCAGCGCGCGGTCGCCGACGCCGAGCTGCTGCGCCGCAAGCAGGCGGAGGTGGCGCAGAAGCTCGTGCTGACCGTCGACGGCGCCCGGGTCGCGCTGCGGCCGGCCGGCGAGGGCTCGATCTCGCACCCGGAGGGCTCGGGCGGGCTGGAGACGACGCGCGTCGAGCTGCCGCTCACGGCGGCGGTCTCCGCACCGCGGCGCGTGGAGCTGCGCGACGGGACGTTCCCGGGCCGCGTCGGCTGGAAGGCGATCGTCGTCGAGCCGGGCAGCGGCACCGCCGTGCGCACGAGCGCCGCGGCCGACGACCCCACCGACGGCCTGCGCCGCTATCCCGAGGACCTGCTCTCGAGCCCGTCCGACGTGCGCACCGCGACGCTCGCCGTGCAGCCGGGCGAGGGCACCGTGGCGGGCGCGAAGGCGAGCGTCGCCGCGGCCGATCACCGCGCGGGCGAGGACGGGCTGACGAAGGCGTTCTCCGACGCGGCCGCGGGTCGTGGCGTGCTCATCCTGCTGCTGCTCACGGCGTTCGCCTGGGGCGCCATCCACGCGCTGTCGCCCGGCCACGGCAAGGCGATGGTGGCGGCGTATCTGGTCGGGACGCGGGGGACGGCACGCCATGCGGTCGCGCTGGGCGCGACGGTCACCGCCACCCACACGATCGGCGTGTTCGCGCTCGGCGCCGTCGCGCTGCTGCTGTCGCAGTACGTGCTCCCCGAGGACCTGTACCCGTGGCTCAACCTCGCCTCCGGCGCCCTGGTCGTCGTGGTCGGCGCCGCGGTGCTGCGGTCGCGCTTCCGCGCGGCGAAGGCGCACCACCACCACCATCACCATCACCACGATCACGACCATCACCACGGCCCGCCGGAGACGCTCTCGTGGCGGGGCCTCGTGGCGATGGGCGCGGCCGCGGGCCTCATCCCCTGCCCGTCGGCCCTCGTGGTCCTCCTCGGAGCGATCGCGCAGGGCCAGATCGCGCTCGGGATGCTGCTCATCGTCGCGTTCAGCGCGGGCCTCGCGGCCACGCTGACCGTGCTGGGCCTCGCGGTCGTGCACGCCGGCCGGGTGCTCGGCCGGCTGCCGGTACCGGGCCGCCTGACGGCCGCGCTCCCGACGCTCTCGGCGCTCCTCATCGTCGGCGTCGGGCTCGTGCTCACGGTGCAAGCGGTCCCGCAGGTCGCCTGATGCGTCCTGCGAGTGATCCGCTCCTGCGTCTCGTGCGAAAGAGCGGAACAGTGGCCGGGCGGGGGCCCCGACGACCGAGGAGAACCGTGACCGTCCCGCACCGCACACCACCACTCGAAGCCCCGTCGGTCGCCGCCGCGATCGACCTGCTCCGCAACCGGGGCCTGCGCGTCTCGTCGGCGCGGCGCCTCGTCATCGAGGCGCTCTTCGCCGCCGAGCGGCCGCTGACCGCCGAGGAGATCGCGGCGGGCCTGGATGGCTGGCTGCCGGCCTCCGACCTCGCCTCGGTCTACCGCAACCTGGACACGCTCGAGGAGCTCGGGCTCGTCCGCCACTTCCACGCCGGCCACGGCCCCGGGCTCTACGCGCTCGCCGCCGCCGACGAGCTCGAGTTCGTCACGTGCGACCGCTGCGGCGCCGTGGAGACGGTTCCCGCCGACCGGCTGAGCGCCGCCCGCGCGCTGATCGAGCGCGAGACCGGCTACCGGCCGCGCTTCACCCACTTCCCGCTCGTCGGCACGTGTCCCGCGTGCCGCGCCATCACCCCGAGCCAGGAGCACCATCGCCATGCACATACCTGACGGGTTCCTCACCAACGAGGTCGCGGTCGCCTGCGCGCTCCCGGCGCTCGGCGCCGTCGCCTACGGGCTCAAGCGCGCGGAGGTCGACCTCGACGACCGCCGCGTCCCGCTGCTCGGCGTCACCGCCGCGTTCGTGTTCGCGGCGCAGATGCTCAACTTCCCGGTCGCCGGCGGCACGAGCGGCCACTTCCTCGGCGCCGCTCTGGCGGCGATCCTGCTCGGGCCGTGGCTCGCGAGCCTCGTGCTCGCGGTCGTGCTCGTGGTCCAGGCGCTGGTCTTCGCGGACGGCGGGATCACGGCGCTGGGGCCCAACATCTTCAACATGGGCGTGGTCGGCGGCGTGCTCGTCGGCGGCCTGATGCTCGCCGCCCGGCACGCGCTCCCCAACACGCGGACGGCGCTGCTCGGAGTCGCCGGCGGCGGGGCGTGGCTGGCCGTCGTGGCCGGCGCCGCACTCTGCGCGGCCGAGCTGGCGATCTCCGGCACGGTCCCGCTCTCCACCGTGCTGCCGGCCATGGTCGGCGTCCACATGATCATCGGCGCCGGCGAGGCGGTCATCACCGTCGCGGCCGTCAGCGCCGTGCTCGCCACGCGGCCCGATCTCATCCACGGCCCGGTGCCTGCGGTGACGAGCCCGATCCTGTCCACGCCGGCCATCGGCGGTGCGCGATGAGGCTCTTCACGGTTCTCGCGCTCGCCGTCGCGATCGGCCTGGCCGCGGGCGTGTCCCCGTACGCGTCCTCGTCGCCCGACGGCCTCGAGAAGGTCGCCGATGACAAGGCGTTCCTCGACCAGGGCCGCCTGCACGCGGTCCAGGAGCGGTCGCCCGTCCCCGACTACGCGTTCCCGGGCGTCACCGATCCGCGCGTGGCCACCGGGCTCGCCGGCTTCGTCGGGACGCTGCTCGTCTTCGGCCTCGGCTACGGCGTCGTGCTCGTCTCGCGCCGCGGAGCGGTCACGGCGTGAGCCAGTCGCTGCACCGCACGGGCGTGGCGGGTGATCCCGCGAGCCCGATCCATCGCCTCGACCCCCGGGCGAAGCTGATCGGGTTCGCCGGGATCACGCTCGTCGCGGTCTCGGCGCCGCTGACGGCGTGGCCCGCGTTCGTCGCGTGCGCGATCGCCCTGGCGGCGATCGCGGGCGCCGGCCGGGTAGGCCCGGGCGTGCTCTGGAGCCGGGTGCGGGTGATCCTGCCGCTCGTGCTCTTCGTCGCCGCCTTCGTGCCGTTCGTGCGCGGCGGCGAGACGGTCGAGGTCGGCCCGCTGGCGCTGTCGGAGGCGGGCCTGGCCACGTTCGCGCTGGTCGCCGCCAAGGCGACGATCGGCGCGCTCAGCGCCGTCCTCCTGGGCGCGACGACGAGCTTCCCGGACATCCTCCACGCGCTCGAGCGGCTGCACACGCCGCGGCTGCTGACCGTGATCGCCGGCTTCATGTACCGCTACGTGTTCGTGATCGCCGACGAGGCGCGCCGGATGCGCACCGCGCTCTCGGCGCGCGCGTACCGGCCCCGGCACCTCGGGCAGGTCGCGACGCTCGGGCGGATGGTCACGGCGCTCTTCCTGCGCAGCTACGAGCGCGGCGAGCGCGTGTACCTCGCGATGCTCGCGCGCGGCTACGCGGGCGCCATGCCGCGGCTCGGCGTCCTCGCCTTCCGCCGTGCCGACACGGTGTTCCTCGCCGTGCTGGCGATCGCCCTGCTCCCGGTGCGGGTGGCGGCATGAGCTGCGCCATCGACGCGAGCGGGCTCCGCTACCGGTACCCGAACGGCGTGGTCGGACTCGACGGCGTCGACCTCCACGTGACGCACGGCGAGCGCGTCGCCGTGCTCGGACCGAACGGCGCCGGCAAGACGACGCTCATGCTCCACCTCAACGGGCTGCTGAAGGGCGAGGGCTCGCTGGAGGTGGCGGGCATCCGCGTCGGCAGCGGCGACGCGCGCGGGCTGCGCGCGGCGGTCGGGCTCGTGTTCCAGGATCCCGACGATCAGCTCTTCATGCCGACCGTCGGCGAGGACGTCGCCTTCGGCCCGCTCAACCTCGGGCTCCCGCGCGGCGAGGTGCACGAGCGCGTGCGCAGCGCGCTGGCCGCGGTGCGGATGGAGCACGTCGCCGACCGCGCGCCGCACCAGCTCTCGCTCGGGCAGCGGCGGCGGGTGGCCATCGCCACCGTGCTCGCCATGCGCCCGCGGCTGCTCGTGCTCGACGAGCCGTCGGCCAACCTCGATCCGCGCGCGCGGCGCGAGCTGCTCGAGGTGCTCGACACGATCGATCGCACGATGCTCGTGGTCACGCACGACCTCCCGTTCGCCGCTCAGCTGTGCGAGCGGGCGGTGATGCTCTCCGGTGGTCGCGTGGTGGCCGACGGGCCGTGCGCGGAGATCCTCGACGACGAGCCGCTCCTGCTCGCCAACGATCTCGAGCTGCCGGTCGGCTTCGACCTCGCTCGTGCCCTCGAAGCGACCGCCATCGCCTGATCTGTACATTCCGGCCTCATGGCCGACGTCTCGATGCCCCGCCTGTCCGACTCGATGGAGGAGGGAACGATCCTCAAGTGGCTCAAGTCCGACGGGGACGAGGTCTCCAAGGGCGAGGAGCTGGTGGAGATCGAGACCGACAAGGCCAACATGACGTACGAGGCCGACCAGGAGGGGACGCTGAAGATCGTCGCCCAGGAAGGCGACACCCTGCCGGTCGGAGAGACGATCGCGTCGATCGGCGGCGGGAGCAGCAACGGCGCGAGCGCCGAGACCGAGGCGAAGGACGAGGAGGCCTCCGAAGAGGAGGAGCAGCCCGAGAAGGACGAGGACGAGCAGGAGGAAGCACCGGAGGCCGAGGAGGAGCAGCCCACGGAGCCGAAGGCCGAGGCCGAGGAGGAGTCCGGCGGCGGCGCCAACGGGCGGACCAAGGCCTCGCCGGTCGCGCGGCGGATGGCGCGCGAGCTCGGGCTCGAGCTCGGCTCGGTCCAGGGCACCGGCCCCGGCGGGCGGATCGTCAAGGCCGACGTCGAGGCCGCCGCCAAGGGCGGGGCCGCCGAGAAGGCCGAGCCCGCCGCCGAGGAGCCGAAGGCGGAGCCGTCCGCCGCTCCCGAGGCCGCTCCCGAGAAGGAGGAGAAGAAGGCGCCGCCCGCGGTCGTCTCCGGCGACGCCGAGAGCGGCAGGGGCGAGACGACGACGCAGGACCTCACGCGGCTGCAGCAGACGGTCGCGCGGCGCATGGCCGAGTCCAAGGCCACGGCGCCGGAGTTCGTCCTGAACATCGACGTCGACATGGAGGAGGCCGTCGACCTCCGCAAGCGCCTCAAGGCCGCCGCCAACGAGGGGCAGCAGGTCCCGTCGTTCAACGACTTCGTGGTCAAGGCCTCGGCGCTGGCCCTGCTCGACTTCCCGCGCGCCAACGGCGCGTACCGCGACGGCAAGTTCGAGCTCTACTCGCGCGTGAACGTCGGCGTGGCCGTGGCCGGTCAGGACGCGCTGGTCGTCCCGACGGTGTTCGACGCCGACCGCAAGTCACTCGGCCAGATCGCCCGCGAGACGCGCGCGCTCGCCGAGCGCGTGCGTGCCGGAGCCATCACCCCGCCGGAGCTCTCGTCCGGCACCTTCACCGTGTCCAACCTCGGCATGTTCGGGATCCAGAGCTTCGTGGCCGTCATCAACCCGCCGCAGGCGGCGATCCTCGCCGTCGGCGCGATGACCCCGACACCCGTCGTCCGCGACGGCGAGGTCGTGGTCCGCAACGTCATGCGGCTCACGCTCGCGTGCGACCACCGGATCCTCTACGGCGCCGACGCCGCCGAGTTCCTGGGCCGCATCCGCGAGCGGCTCGAGAACCCGCTGCAGCTCGCTCTGTAGCTCGCGGCGGGACGAACTTCAACTGCGGCATTAAGGGAGCGGGTTCGGCCGGGTTTCGCACTCGAATCCTGCTTAGGGGTGACACCGTGACCCGAAAGCAGGACGCGACGAAGAAAACAGCCCCGCCGGCCTCCCCAGCTCCCCTACCCAGCGGGGTTGACGTTCGGCAACAGCCCACCAACGGGCTCGATCACCCGGTCGACCGGCTCGATCACCCGCTCGACCGCCTCGGCGACCGGCTCGGGCGCCGCTTCGACGACCGGCGCGACGGTCTCCTCGACGACGCGGCGGAGGCTGATCTCAGGCGCGGGAGGAGGTTCGGGGGGCGGCGCCGGCGCGGGCTCGACGACGGGCGGCGCCACCGGTGCCACCGGTGCCGGCGTCGCGACCGGCGCGACCGGCGCGACCGGCGCGGTCTCACGCGGGGCGTCGAACTCCGTCGTCGCCCGGCTGGGCGCCCGCGGACGGACCGCACGGCGCGGCGCGGCGGCGGGCGACGAGGCGACGGCTTGGCGGGGCCTGGCCGGCCCGTCCGCACGCTGACCCGCCACGCCCGCGGGCAGCACGAGGTCGCCGCCCTTCGCGGCCGCTGCGTCGTCGTCGTCGCGCACCGCGATCATCGCTCCGACGAGCACGAAGGCGCACAGCGCCGCGCCGATCAGCGATCCGCCGGCGCCGAGGCTGGTGAGGAGTCCGCGCAGGTTCATGGCCTCGCCCGAGTCACCGTATCCGACTTACCGGAAACTGGCTCTATGTCCAGCGAGCGGCCGGAGTCAGTCGAAGCCGCCGTACGGCCGGTACGTCGCGTTCGGGACCTCTTCGGTGTCGCGCGTGATCCCCGGCGGGCTCTGGTCGGTGCTCACGAACAGGCAGATCGAGTGGCGGGCGTCCTCGCCCGGGATGCACGCGCGGTAGTAGTCGACGTCGATGCGGATCACGTCGATCGTCCCGAGCCCGCCGCGGAAGGCGGGCTCCGAGCGCAGCACGTAATCGTGCATGGCGATCGCGACCGCCTGGCGGCGGCCGTCCTCGGCCGCGGCGGCCGATCGGTGCAGCAGCCCGGCCCCCACCAGCAGCACCGCGATCGACCCCAGCAGCGCCGCGCCCGCGTAGTTCGCGGCGATGGCCCGCGGCAGGTCCGGCCGGCGCCGCCGCACGAGCACGCCGAGCGCCGGAGCGACGACCGCGACGAGCAGCAGATTGACGAAGCCCGCGAGGATCACGCCCGGGAACACGTGTGTGGGCGCGCCGTCGTACGGCGGGAGCGCGACGAGGAGGATCCCGTCGGCCAGCGTGAGCGCCACGAACGCGGGCCACTGCCACGCGCCGCGCATGCGCCAGCGGAGCCGCCGGTGCCATACGCGCTCCACGCCCTCCATGGCCACGCAGCGTACCCCCGTCCCGATACCCTTTCGCCGGAGTTCACGCAGCCTGCGCTCGGAGATCCCGACCGGCGGCGATCACGGCGCGGGACCCCGGCGATCCCGGCGTCCGCGCGGACAGAGGAAAGGGTGAAGGCACGCCACATGGCGACGGAAACGGCTCAGCAGCAGTCCGCACCGCCCGACGTATCGGAGCACCTGACCACGGAGGACCGTGTCGGTCTCCTCCGCGCGATGCTCATGATGCGCGGGATCGAGGAGCGGGCGATGACGCTCTACCGGCAGGGCAAGGTGCCCGGATCGTTCTACGACGGCTTCGGCCAGGAGGCCGTCTCGGCCGGCGCGACCTGGGCGATGGGGCCGCGTGACCGGCTCTGCATCCTCCACCGCGACCTCGCCGCGCACATCATCCGCGGCGTCGAGCCGGAGCGCATCTTCGCGCAGTACATGGGCCGCGCCGACGGCATCACCAGCGGCCGCGAGGGCAACGTGCACTTCGGCGACCGCAAGGTCGGCTGCGTCGGCATGGTCTCGATGCTCCCCGACATGATGCTGATCGCGACCGGCCTCGCCATGGCCTTCAAGCTGCGCGACGAGCCGCGCGTGGCGATGACCTGGTTCGGCGACGGGTCGACCTCCCGCGGCGACTTCCACGAGGCCATGAACTGGGCCGGCGTGCAGAAGCTCCCCGTGATCTTCATCCTCGAGAACAACCAGTACGCGTACTCGACGCCGACCCAGCAGCAGTTCGCGGTCAATCCCGTGGAGCGCGCCGCCGCCTACGGCTTCCCGGGCGTGTCCGTCGACGGCAACGACCCCGAGGCCATGTTCGAGGCGACCCGTGTCGCCCGCGAGCGCGCGCTGGCCGGCGACGGTCCGACCCTGCTCGAGGCCGTGACCATGCGCATGCACGGCCACGCCGCGCACGACGACATGAAGTACGTGCCCAAGGAGCAGGTCGAGGAGTGGCGCGCCAAGGATCCGATCGACCGCCAGATCCGCCGGGTCGAGGCGCTGGGCGGCGACGTCCAGGCGCTCCGCGACGAGGTCAAGGCGACGATCGACGCCGCCGTCGAGCAGGCGCTCAAGAGCCCGATGCCCGACCCCGACACCGCGACCGACCGGCTGTTCGCCGACGAGCCCGCGCTGCTCGAGGACGGCCAGGCCCCGTGGTCCGGCTTCAAGGCGGGCTGACCATGCCGACCATGACCTATCTGCAGGCGATCTCCGACGGCATGCGCCAGGAGATGCGCGAGGACGAGCGCGTCTTCGTGATGGGAGAGGACATCGGCGTCTTCGGAGGCGCCTTCAAGGTGACCGACGGCTTCATCGACGAGTTCGGCCCCAAGCGCGTGATGGACACGCCGCTGGCCGAGTCGGGGATCATCGGCACCGCCATCGGCGCGGCCGTCGAGGGCATGCGCCCGATCGCCGAGATGCAGTTCTCCGACTTCATCTCCTGCGGCTTCGACCAGCTCGTCAACGTCGCCGGGAAGATGTACTACCGCCAGGGCCTCTCGGTGAACATCACCGTCCGCCTGCCCTCCGGCGGCGGCTTCTCCGGCGGTCCGTACCACTCGCAGAACCCCGAGGCGTGGTTCATGCACAGCCCGGGGCTGAAGGTCGTCGCCCCGTCGACGGCCGAGGACGCCAAGGGCCTGCTCATCAAGGCCGTGCGCGACCCCAACCCGGTCGTCTTCATGGAGCACAAGCACCTCTACCGCCGCGTGAAGGGCGACGTCGCCGACGGCACGTACGAGACGCCGTTCACCGCCCGCGTGGCGCGCGAGGGCACCGACCTCGTGGTCATCGCCTACGGGGCGATGGTCCACACCGCGCTGGAGGCCACGCACGACCTCGACGGCGCGTCGATCGAGGTCCTGGACCTGCGCTCGCTCGTCCCGCTCGACGAGGAGGCGATCCTCGCCTCCGTGCGCAAGTGCTCGAAGGTCGTGATCGTCGACGAGGCCAACATGACCTGCGCGGCGGGCGCCCAGGTGGCCGCGCTGATCGCCGAGAAGGCCTTCGAGGACCTCGACGGCCCGGTCGTCCGCGTCGCCACGCCCGACGTGCCGATCCCGTTCTCGCCCCCGCTCGAGCAGGCCGTGCTCCCGCAGGTCGACGACGTGAGGGAGGCCTGCCGTGAGCTCCTCGAGTACTGAGACGACCCTCATCGACGTCACGATGCCCCAGATGGGCGTGTCCGTGGTCGAGGGCACCGTCGTCGAGTGGAAGAAGGAGGCCGGCGACTGGGTGCAGGCCGACGAGATCATCGCCTCGATCTCGACCGACAAGATCGACACCGACGTCGAGGCGCCGGCGACCGGCCGCGTGCAGGAGCTGCTGGTCGACGTCGGGACGACGGTCGAGGTCGGGACGGTGCTGGCGCGCATCGCCACCGACGCCAAGCCCGGCGAGGCCCATATGAGCGAGAGCGAGGCTTCCTCCGGGGGCACGAGCGAGGCCGACGTGGCCATGGAGTCCTCCGGCGAGGCCGCGGAGCTCAAGGGCGACACCACCGTCCAGGCCCGCCGCGAGGGCGGCAGGCGCTACTCGCCGGTCGTGCAGCGGATCGCCTCCGAGCACGGGGTCGACCTCGAGCAGGTCGAGGGCACCGGGCGCGGCGGCCGCGTGCGCAAGCAGGACGTGCTGGCGTACGTGGAGA
The DNA here is from genome assembly GCA_963774155.1 of uncultured Solirubrobacteraceae bacterium. Lineage (GTDB taxonomy): Bacteria > Actinomycetota > Thermoleophilia > Solirubrobacterales > Solirubrobacteraceae > DASSUW01. Next base: position 639,678 of record CAVZDW010000012.1, on the reverse strand, counting down.
ACGGCTCCGCCGCCGAAGAGCCGCCGATGCACATCGAGAGCCCGTACCGGCCCGACGAGCCGGCGGCGCCCAAGACCCGCAAGCCGCGCGTCGAGGCGCCGGCGGAGGCCGCCCCGGCGGCAGCGGCCGCGCCGGCGGCTGCGGGCGGCACCAGCGCCCCGCTCTCGCGCATCCGCCAGTCGATCGGCACGCACATGCTGCACTCGCTGCAGACGGCGGCCACCTGCACCACCGTGGTGGAGGCCGACCTGATCCGGATCGCGGCCGCGCGCGCGAAGTCGGGCTTCACGTACCTGCCGTACATCGCCCGCGCCACGATCGAGGCGCTGCAGGAGTACCCGCAGCTCAACGCCACGCTCGAGGACGACACGCTGACGACGTATGACGGCGTGCACCTCGGCATCGCAGTCTCGCTCGGGGAGAGCGGCGGCCTCATCGTCCCGATCATCCGCGACGCCCAGGAGCTCTCGGTCGAGGGCCTGGCCAAGCGGATCAAGGACATCGCGGTGCGGGCCCGCAACAACCAGCTGTCGCCGGACGAGGTCCGCGGCGGCTCGTTCACCATCACCAACCCGGGCGGCTACGGCTCGATCATCGCCACCCCGGTGATCAACCAGCCGCAGGTCGCGATCCTCGACACCGAGGCCGTCGTGAAGCGCCCCGTGGTGATCACGGACGAGCTCGGGAACGACTCGATCGCGATCCGTCCCATGACCTATCTGTGCATGTCGTGGGACCACCGAGCCCTCGACGGAGCGCTCGCCGCGCAGTTCCTGAACTTCTTGCGAAAGAAGCTGGAGAACTGGCCGACTACGTAGGGCAGGTCTGACGGACACCCGCCTCGGGTCGCCTTGACAAGCGGCCCGAGGCGGGACGGACCCCTTACCATCCGTAGCGATGTCCGACGAGCTCTGGACCTGCAATCTCGGCCGGGTGGAGTACCGCGAGGCCGTCGCGATCCAGGAGCGCCTGCGCGAGCGGGTGCAGGCGGGAGAGCTTCCCGATCTCCTGCTCCTGCTCGAGCATCCGCCGGTCTACACGACCGGCCGCCGCTCGGAGCCCGGAGAGCTGCCCGTTGCCGGCGACATCGACGTCGTCGAGACCGAGCGCGGCGGCAAGCTGACCTACCACGGCCCGGGCCAGCTCGTCGGCTATCCGATCATGCACGTCCCCAACGTCCGCGGCTTCGTCGAGACGATGGAGCGGGCGCTGGTGGACGCCATCCGCGAGGCCGGCGTGCCCGCCGGGACGCGCGACGGACACGGGTTCACGGGCGTCTGGGTGGAGGACCGCAAGATCGGCTCGATCGGCATCCACGTCTCGCGCCGGGTGTCCATGCACGGCTTCGCCGTCAATGTCGACAACGACCTCGGCCCGTTCGCCGGCGTCATCGCCTGTGGGCTGCCGGACGTGCGCATGACGTCGCTGCAGGCCGAGGGGTCGCCGGACGGGATCGACTGCTTCCGCAAGCGCGCGGCGCACGCGTTCGCCCGCGCCTTCGAGCGCCGCCAGCGGATCGTCACGCCGCGGCGGATCGGGGCCTATGAGCGCGTCGCCGCCTAGCGGGCAGCCATGAGGTTCGGCCTGATGATCTTCCCGACGGACGAGGCGATCGCCCCCGCCGAGCTGGGCCGCGCGGCCGAGGATGCGGGCTTCGAGGCGCTCCTCTTCGCCGAGCACACGCACATCCCGGCCAGCCGCGAGACGCCGAACCCGCGCGGCGGCGACCTGCCGTCGAAGTACTGGCACACGCACGACCCGTTCGTGGCGCTGGCCACCGTGGCCCAGGCGACCGAGACGCTGCGGATCGGCACCGGCATCTGCCTGATCGTCGAGCGCGACCCGATCATCACCGCCAAGGCCGTCGCGTCGCTCGACCAGCTCTCCGGCGGCCGCTTCGAGTTCGGCATCGGCGGCGGCTGGAACCGCGAGGAGATGCGCAACCACGGCACCGACCCGCGGCGGCGCTTCTCGATCATGCGCGAGCGCGTGCTGGCCATGAAGGAGATCTGGACGAAGGACGAGCCGGAGTTCCACGGCGAGCACGTGGACTTCGGGCCGCTGTGGTCGTGGCCCAAGCCCGTGCAGGACCCGCATCCGCCCGTGCTCGTCGGCGGCATCGGCGCGACGGTCCTCGACCGCGTGCTCGAGTACGGCGACGAGTGGATGCCCAACCGGGCCGAGCCGGAGGAGTTGGCGCCGCGCATCGCCGAGCTGCGCGAGCGCGCCGGCCGGCACGTGCCGGTCACGTACTTCGCCGCGCCGCCCGAGGACGCGTTCGTCGAGGGCCTGGAGGCGGCGGGCGTGGACCGCGTGCTGCTCGACCTCCCGGCCGAGGGCGCCGAGACCGTGCTGCCGGTGGTGGAGCGCTATGCCGAGCTTGCCGCCCGCCACCGCTGAGGAGCGCCTGGCACGCGCCCGGGTCGGCCGGCTGGCGACCGTGACCGCGGCGGGCCGCCCCCACATCGTCCCCGTGTGCTTCGTGCTGTCGGATGGGCGGATCTTCAACGCGGTGGACGCCAAGCCGAAGGCGACGACCAAGCTGGCACGGCTGGACAACGTGCGTGCGACCGGGCGGGCGAGCCTGCTGGTCGACCACTACGAGGAGGACTGGTCGGCGCTGTGGTGGGTGCGCGTCGACGGGACCGCCACGGTGATCGAGTCCGAGGCGGCGGTCGACGCGCTCGTCGAGAAGTACGACCAGTACAAGGCCGCGCGCCCCGGCGGGCCAGTTATCGCCCTGGAGCCGGAGCGGTGGCGCTCGTGGATACCATCGACGTCGTGAGCACCCGCTCCCGCGCAAACCCCGGCGGCATGGACGTGCTGAAGGTCCTGGGACAGGACACGCTGCCCTTCCGCACCCGCAAGCCGCGCTGGTTCAAGGTGCCGGCGCCGGGCGGGGAGCGCTACCGCGAGCTGGACAAGATGATCCGCGGCGAAGGGCTCCACACGGTCTGCCAGGAGGCGGCGTGCCCGAACGTCGGCGACTGCTGGGAGCGCGGCACGGCCACGTTCATGATCCTCGGCGACACCTGCACGCGCCGCTGCGGCTTCTGCAACGTCAAGACCGGCAAGCCGACGTTCCACGATCCGCTCGAGCCGCTCCGCGTCGCCCGCTCGGTGGCCAAGATGGGCCTGCGCCACGCGGTGGTCACGAGCGTCGACCGCGACGACCTGCCCGACTACGGCGCCCAGGCCTGGGTCGGCGTGATCCGCTCGATCCGCCTCCAGGCGCCGTGGTGCAAGATCGAGTGCCTGACGCCGGACTTCCGCGGCGAGGAGATGCCGCTGGCCAAGGTCATCGCCGAGCGCCCGGACGTCTTCAACCACAACGTCGAGGTCGTGCCGCGGCTCTATCCCGTCGCCCGCCGCGGCTCCCGCTGGGAGCGCTCCCTGCGCGTGCTGCGCAACGCCAAGGAGATGGGTGGGGACGAGGTGGCCACCAAGTCCGGCCTCATGGTCGGCCTCGGCGAGACGCACGCGGAGCTCGTGGAGGCCTTCGGCCAGCTGCGCGAGCAGGGCGTCCAGATCCTCACCGTCGGCCAGTACCTGCGCCCGACCGAGCGCCACCTGCCCGTGGTCCGCTACTGGGACCCGGAGGAGTTCACGGCCCTCGAGGCGGCCGCCTACCGGCTCGGCTTCGAGCACGTGGCGGCAGGCCCGCTCGTCCGCTCGTCCTACCACGCGGACGAGCACGTGAAGCAGGAACGTGCGGGAATCGGCCCGTTGGCCGCCGCCGGGGCCTGACCTAGTTTTAGGGGCGGCCGCTCGTGTTCCCGCTCCGCGACAACATCCCGACCGAGCACTTCCCGGTCGTCACGGTCCTGCTGATCGTGGCGAACGCGTTCGTCTACTTCTTCCTGCAGGGCGGGCTCTGGTCGCTCCCCGACGGCGGCGCGGGCGGGGACTGGCCGGTGGCGCTCTACGCCGCCATCCCGTGCGAGTTCACCGGCGACGGGGTCTGCAACACGGCGCCGGGCGGTCCGCCGACCATCCTCACGGCGTTCACGAGCATGTTCATGCACGGCAGCCTGCTGCACATCGGCGGCAACATGCTCTTCCTGTGGATCTTCGGCAACAACGTCGAGGACTCCATGGGGCCGTTCCGGTTCATCGTCTTCTACCTGCTCAGCGGCCTCGCCGCCGACGCCGCGCAGATCCTCATCGACACGAGCTCGACCATCCCCACGCTCGGCGCCTCGGGCGCCGTGGCCGGCGTGCTCGGCGGCTACCTGCTGCTCTTCCCGCGCGCGAGGGTCGTCACGGTCATCTTCATCATCTTCTTCTTCACGATCCTCGAGCTGCCGGCGATCCTCTTCCTCGCCATCTGGATCGGACAGCAGTTCCTCTTCGCCTACTTCGACCTCGTCGGGCCGAGCGAGGGCGGTGGCGTCGCGTACTTCGCACACATCGGCGGCTTCCTCGTCGGCCTCGCCCTGATCCGCGTGTTCGCGAGCGAGCGAAGACGAAAGCGGCAGATCGAGCTCATGCACTAGATGCCGTACACGCTGCTGCAGGGAGGCCGGCGCCGTCGGCGCCGGCGCTGGAGGCCGGTCGTGGCCGTGCTGCTGCTGGCCATCTTCGCGACGCTGCTGCTGAGCTCCCGCGCGGGCGACCCGGCGCCCGGGACGGCGACCACCGAGCCCGCCGCGCCCGGCCCGCTGCTCGACTCCGGCACGGCGCCGCTGGCCGGCGGCGGCACGGCGCCCTCGCCGCTCGCGGTGACCCTCGACGACCCGCGCGACCTGGTGACGCTCCGCCTGCGCAAGCCGCCGCGCTCCGGGCTCATGTTCGACCTCGACACCGGCCGCGTGCTGTGGCGTCACGAGCCGCAGCGGGTGCTGCCGATCGCCTCGCTGACCAAGATGATGACGGCGCTCGTGGCCGTCGACCGGCTCGAGGAGGGCTCCAAGGTGCGGATCACCAAGGAGGCGCTCGCCTACACCGGCTCGGGCGTCGGGATGTTCAAGCGAGGCAAGCGGATCGGCGTGAGCACGATGCTCCACGGCCTGCTGCTGCCGTCGGGCAACGACGCGGCGATCGCGCTGGCTCAGTCGTCGGCGGGCTCGGTCCCAGCGTTCGTCGCGCAGATGAACGCGCGGGCGCGGGCCATGGGCCTCGCGTGCACGCGCTTCTCGTCGCCGAGCGGGATCGTCGACCGCGGGAACCACTCGTGCGCGCCCGACCTCGCGGCCATGGCGCGCGCGGTGCTGCGCGAGCCGCGGCTGGCGCGGATCGTCCGGCGGCGCTCGGCGGTCCTGCCGTTCCCCATCAAGGGCGGCAAGCTCTACCTCTACAACAACAACCCGCTGCTGCGGGCGGGCTACCGCGGCACCACCGGGCTCAAGACCGGCTACACGGACGCCGCGGGGCGCTGCCTGGTGGCGACGGCCCGCCGCGGCTCGCGCCGGCTCGGGGTGGTGCTGCTCGACTCGCCCGACCCGGGCGCGCAGGCCACGCGCCTGCTGGACCGCGGCTTCAGCCGCACGAGCTGACGGGATCGCTCATGGCGCCGCCGTGTTGATCACGAGCACGGTCGTGTCGCCGAGCGCGAGCTCGTCGCGGAAGCGCAGCAGACCGCCGAGTCCGGCCGCGCCGCTGGGCCCGGCGGCGACGCCGTCGGCGGCCAGCAGGGCGACCGCGTCGGCCGCGGTCCCGTCGGAGATCGCGGCGAACGCCTCCACACCGCGCCGCAGGACCGGCCAGGCGACCGGCGACGGGCGCCCGCAGTTGAGGCCCGCCATCGACGAGTCGTGCGGGCCGGGGACGTCGACCGGCTCGCCCGCCTCGATCGACGCGAGCAGGCACGCCGCTGGCACCGGCTCGACGCCGACGATCCGCGCGCCCGCGAAGTGCCGGACCATGGCCGAGGCGAACGATCCGACCCCGATCTGCACGGCGACGACGTCGGGCGCTGCGTCGATCTCCGCGCCGATCGTGGCGTAGCCCTCGACGACCCAGCGCGGGATCTCCTCGTAGCCGGGCCACGCCGTGTCCTGGATGACCAGCGCGTCGGGCCCGGCCAGCGCGGCGGCGGCCTCGACGGCCTCGTCGTACGTGCCGTCGACCACCTCGACCTCGGCCCCCTCGCCGGCGATCGCGGCGCGCCGCTCGCCGGTCATCGCGGCGGGCACGAGCACGCGCGCGCGCCGTCCGAGCCGGCGGGCCATCCACGCCACCGCGCGGCCGTGGTTGCCCTCCGTCGCGCACACGAGCGTGGACGCGTCGCGCTCCGCCAGCGCCCGGTGGATGGCGTACGAGGCGCCCAGGACCTTGAAGGAGGGCAGCCCGAGGCGGCTCGACTCGTCTTTGACCAGCACGCGGGCGGCGCCCAGCGCGTCGGCCGCGCGCGGCGCCTCGACCAGCGGTGTCGGCGCGTAGCCGGGCAGCGTGCGGTGGAACGCGACCGGATCGGTGAGCGGCGGCGCGGCTTCGAGCGGCGCGGCGAACGGGTTCGCGACGAGCCGCTCGGTCATGCCGTCAGGGCGGTGGCCAGCGCCGCGTAGTCGCGCGCGCCGGCGTGCAGCTCGGCCAGCTCGATGTGCTCGTCGACGCGGTGGGCCAGGGTCTCGTCCCCGGGGCCGAACCCGATGGTCGGGATCCCGAGCGACGCGGTGCCGCTGCCGTTCGTGCAGAACAGCCAGTGCCCGGCCTCGCCGCCGACGGCGGCCAGCGCCGCGCGTGACACCGCCGCGTCGGGGCCCGTGTACCAGGCCTCCGCGAGATTGCGCGCCTCGACCGGCGCGCCCGTGTAGGCCTCGAAGCGATCGAGGCCGATCGTCACGGTGGCGCGCGCGCCGTGGGCGGCCGCGGCGACCTCGGCGGCAGCGCGCAGCGGCGCCAGCACGTCCTCCTCGCCCTCGCCCGGGAGCGTGCGCCGGTCGAAGGTCACCGTGCAGCGGTCCGGGAGCACCGACAGCGCCGGGAACGGGCGGCTCGCGATCTCGGTCGGCACGAGGATCGCCGGCCCGAGCTGCGGGTGCGGCTCGGGCAGCTCGACGTCACGCAGGGCGCGCAGCACGTCCGCCATCGCCTCCACCGCGTTCACGCCGAGATCGGGCCGCGACGAGTGCGACGGGCTGCCGTCGACCTCCACGATCACCTCGGCGCGCCCGCGCTGCCCCAGGACCACCGTGCGGTGGGAGGGCTCGCAGATCACCGCGATGTCGGGCCGCACGCGGCGCGCCACGACGACGGTGGCGAAGCCCTCGATCATCTCCTCGGCGATCGTCGCGCTCACCACCACCCGGCCGCGTTCCAGCCGTGCGCCGACGACGCCGTGCAGCACCGCCCCGAGCGGACCCTTCATGTCGGTCGAGCCGCGACCGTAGAGGCGCCCGTCGCGGACCTCCCCCGCGGGGTCGGCCGACCACGCGTCCGGGTCCGTGACGCCGACCGTGTCCATGTGCGCGTCGAACAGCACGCACGGGCCCGGGCCGGCGTCCAGCGTGCCCACGACGTTGCCGAGCCCGTCGCTCTCGACGGCGAAGCCGAGCCGCTCCATCTCCTCCCGGACGAGCGCCGCCACGGCACCCTCCTGGCCCGACGGGCTGGGGGTTTTGACGAGGTCGAGAACGAAGGCTTCGAGGACGTGCACCGTGCGGGATGATGCCTGCCCGCGCCAACGCGGGTAACGGTGCCCTGGTGAACAAGCCGCAACATGTCTACTGGCGCCGCCGCCTGGCGGCTCTCGGCGGCCTCGCCGCCCTCATCCTGGCCGGTGCGCTGCTGGCCGGCAACGGCAGCGGGGACGAGGGCGATTCCGGAGGATCCGCCTCCGCGGGCCAGGAGCCCCCGGCCCCGCCCGAGCTGCCGCGCGGTGGGCGGAGCATCCTGCCCGAGTTCCGCGTGGTGGCGTATTACGGCGCGCCACAGGCGCATGAGCTGGGCGCACTCGGCATCGGCCAGCCGGACGCCATGGCGCGCCGCCTGGCCCGCGAGGCGCGCCGCTACGGGGCCGAGAAGCGCCCCGAGCTGCCCGCCATGGAGCTGATCGCGGTGATCGCCAACGCGGACGCGGGCGAGGACGGGATGTACCGCGCACGCCAGGAGGACACGGTCATCCGGCGCTACCTGCGCGCCGCGCGCCGCCACAAGGCGCTGCTCCTGCTCGACATCCAGCCCGGCCGGTCGGACTTCTTCAGCGAGACCACACGGCTGGAGAAGTTCCTCAAGGAGCCCGACGTGGGCCTCGCGCTCGATCCCGAGTGGCGCGTGAGCGGCAGCGAGGTGCCGGGCCAGGTGATCGGGCACGTCTCCTCGCGCGAGGTCAACGCGACGTCGGCGTGGCTGGCCCAGCTCGTCGCCGAGCACGATCTGCCCGAGAAGCTCTTCGTGATCCACCAGTTCACCGACGACATGGTCGACGACACCACCGTCAAGCGCCGCGAGGGCCTCGAGATGGTCCTCAACGTCGACGGCTTCGGCGGGCCGGAGATCAAGGCGGCCAAGTACCGCCGCTTCGCCCGCGACGCACCCGACTTCCACCACGGCTTCAAGCTCTTCTACGAAGAGGACACCGACCTGATGTCGCCCAAGCAGGTCATGCGGCTCCGGCCGAAGCCGGAGCTCATCGTCTACGAGTAGCCAGCTCTGGCGTCCCCTGCACGCTAGCGTTCAGTTATGGATCTCAACGACACGCCTGAGCTGGCGGAGTACCGCGTGCGGGTTCGCTCCTGGCTTGACGAGCACAAGAGCGAGGCGCCGCCGGTGGACGACGTCCCGGCCCGCCGCGAGTGGCAGCGCAAGCTGGCCGAGGCCGGTCTGGCGGCGGTCACCTGGCCGGCCGACTACGGCGGCCAGGGGCTCGGCCCGCTGCATCAGGTCGTGCTCAACCAGGAGATCGGGCGCGCGGGCGTGCCGGGGATCTTCGACGTCATCGGCGTCGGCATGCTCGGACCGACGATCATCGCCCACGGCAGCGAGGACCAGAAGCACCGCCACCTCGGGCCGATGCTCACGGGCGAGGAGGTCTGGTGCCAGCTCTTCTCGGAGCCGGCGGCGGGCTCTGACCTCGCGGGCGTGCAGTCGCGCGCGCGGCGCGAGGACGACGGCAGCTGGCGGCTGTCGGGCCAGAAGGTGTGGACCACGAACGCGCAGTACGCCTCGTTCGGGCTCCTGCTCGCGCGAACCGACGCCGACCTGCCCAAGCACAAGGGCCTGACGATGTTCGTCGTCCCGATGGACGCGAGCGGCGTCACCGTGCGGCCGCTGCGCCAGGTCTCGGGCGAGGCGCACTTCAACGAGGTCTTCTTCGACGACGTCCACCTCCCCGAGGGAAGCGAGGTCGGCCCCGTCGACGCCGGCTGGAGCGTCGCCATGACGACGCTGATGTTCGAGCGCGTGGCCATCGGGCTCGGCGGCGAGGGCTTCGGCTGGCGTGCCGATCGCTTCGCCAAGGCGCTCGCGGCCGACGAGGCGGCGACGCGCGACGGCGAGGTCCGCCATCGCTTCGGCGAGATCGCGTCCGAGTTCCTCGCCCTGCGCTTCCTCGGCTACCGGACGCTCACGACGCTCCAGGAGGGCCGCATCCCGGGGCCTGAGGCGGCGCTGGCCAAGGTCACCACCATCCGGGCGGCGATCGCCGCCGGCGACCTGATCTGCGACGTCTTCGGCCCCGAGGCGCTGGCCGACGCGCGCTTCGGCGAGCTGGTCTCCGACATGCCGGGCCTCAAGTCGGCCGGCGGCACGGAGGAGATCCTGCGCTCGATGGTCGGCGAGCGGGTGCTCGGCCTGCCGCCGGAGCCGCGGCTGGACAAGGGCCTGCCGTTCAGCGAGCTGCGCGCCCGCGAGCGGGCGGGAGCGGCATCGTGAACTTCGCCCTGTCCGACGAACAGCAGTTCCTGCGCGACGCCGCCCGCGGCGCGCTCGGCCGCGTGGAGACCGTGGCCGCCGCCCGCGAGGCGCTCGACGACGCCGAGCTCCCCGACCTCTGGCCGCTGGCCGTCGAGGCGGGCTGGCCGGGCCTGCTCGTGTCCGAGGCCCGCGGCGGCGCCGGCCTGGGCGCCATCGAGGCGATGCTCGTCTTCGCCGAGCTGGGGCGTGTGCTGGCCTCCGTCCCGCTCCTCGGCCACCTGCCGGCCACCGCGCTGCTCGACGCCGCGGGCTGGGACGGCGTCGAGGCGCTCGCCGACGGGTCGCGCCGGGCCGCCTACGTCCCCACGCGCCCGTCCGACTGGACCACCGATCCGCGCGAGGGGCTCGTGCGGGCTCCCGCCCCGGTCCTCGAAGGCGGCACGCTGACCGGCGAGGTCTCGTGGGTGCCCGACGCTCCGGGCGCCGACGTGCTCGTGGTGGTCGCCGACGGCGGTCGCGTGGTCGTGGTGGAGGGCGCCGAGGTCGAGGCCGTGCGGCGCTACGACGCCACGCGCTCGCTCGGCCACGTGCGGTTCGACGCGACGCCCGCCACCGAGCTCGAGGGCACCGATCCCGCCGCCGCCTGGCACCTCGCGCAGGCGCTGATCGCCGCCGAGTCGCTCGGTGCGGTCGAGGTCGCGCTCGAGACCGCGGTGGCCTACGCCAAGGAGCGCTTCACCTTCGGCCGCGCGATCGGCTCCTACCAAGCCGTCAAGCACGAGCTGGTGGAGATCCTGCGGCGGCTCGAGAACGCCCGCTCGCTCATGTACTACGCGGGCTGGGCGAGCCAGGACAAGCCCGACGAGCTGGCACTGGCCTCCGCGGCGTTCCGGACGGCCGCCGGCGGGGCGTTCGACCACGCCACGCGGGCGCTCATCTCGGTGCACGGCGGCATCGGCGCCACGTGGGAGCACGACGCGCCGCTGTACTTCCGCCGCGCGCAGCTCTCGCGCCGGCTGCTGGGCGGCACGGCGGGCGCGTCGGCGCAGGTCGCGGACGAGCTGTTCGCGGCGGTGTAGCGCTGCGGGTCTGGACCCATGATCGCTGGCGGTTCCCGCTCCCGGAGGGTCACCGTTTCCCGCTCGACAAGTACACGCGCCTGCGGGAGCGCGTCGAGACGCTGGGGATCGAGATCCGCGAGGCCGATCCGGTCCCCTGGACGTGGCTGGAGGCGGTCCACGACCCCGCGCTGGTAGAGCGGATCCGCTCCGGCGCGCTCACGGTGCGCGAGCAGCGCGGCCTGGGCCTCCCGTGGTCGGCGAGCCTCGTCGAGCGCGGGCGGCGCTCCGTGGCCGGCACGGTGCGCGCCGCCGAGGACGCGCTCGACCGCGGTGTCGGCATGAACCTCGGCGGCGGCACCCATCACGCGGGCCGCTCGTTCGCGCGCGGCTACTGCCTGTTCAACGACGTCGCCGTCGCGCTCTGGCACCACCGCGAGCAGGGCCGTGTCCGCCGCGCGCTCGTCGTGGACTGCGACGTGCACCAGGGCGACGGCACCGCCGACCTGCTCGGGCCCGATCCGGAGTGCTTCACGCTGTCGCTCCACGGGGCGCGCAACTACCCGTTCCAGCGCATCCCGTCGGACCTCGATGTCGACATCGCGAGCGGCACCGGCGACGATCGGTACCTCGCGGCGCTGGAGGAGGCGCTCGACCACGCGATCCCGCGTGCGAAGGCCGAGCTGGCCTTCTACCTGGCCGGCGCCGACCCGTGGCACGGCGACCGTCTCGGGCGCCTCGCGCTGACCAAGGACGGGCTGCGCCGGCGCGACGAGATGGTGCTCGACCGCCTGCGCGCGGAAGGCGCCCGCGTCTGCGTGGTGCTCGCCGGCGGCTACGCGGAAGCCGTGGACGACACGGTCGACATCAACGCCGCGACGGTCAGCGTGGCGCTGGTTCACTGAGGACAACGCTCAGTTTTGCCGATGAACAGGCTGTGAACCCGGAGGCTCACAGCAGAGGCCACATGTCGCGCATCGCCGCGGCGCTGTTCGGCGGCGCCGGGCTGATCACGCTCCTCAGCGTCCTCCTCCCCCACCAGCCGCAGCTCGAGACCGACGGCCTGGTCCTCGTCTCGCTCGGCTCCGCGATCGTCACCGCCATCCTCCTGGCGGGCGGCGAGCGGCTCCCCGCATGGACCATCCACATCTGGGTGGCCTGCGGCACGGTCTTCGTGTCGTTCGGCCTGCTGTTCAACGGCGAGCGCCGCGGCGGGGCCGCCGGGATGGACGAGATGTACTACCTGTGGGTCACGCTCTTCGCGGCCTACTACCTGGGCCGCGTGGCCACGGCCGCCCACGTCGCGTTCATCGCCGCCGCGTACACCGTGGCCCTGATCGCCATCGATCCCGGGCCGATCGCCACGAGCCGCTGGCTCACCACGGTCGGCCTCGCGACGGGCTCCGCGATCGTCGTCCGCGTGCTCACCGAGCGGATCGAGCGGCTCGTCGCGGAGCTGCGCCTGGCCGCGTCCACCGACCCGCTCACCGGCATCCTCAACCGCCGCGCCCTCGAGGAGCGCGGCGCCTACGAGCTCGCCCGCGCGCGCCGCACGGGGTCGCCGTTCGCGGCGCTGGTGATCGACATCGATCGCTTCAAGGAGATCAACGACCGGCACGGCCACGCGGCCGGCGACGCGGCGCTCGTCACGCTCGCCCGGATGCTCTCGACCGAGTTGCGCGCGATCGACGCCGTCGGCCGCACCGGCGGCGACGAGTTCGCCGTCCTGTTGCCGGACACGGATACCGCGGGCGCCCGCGTCGCCGCCGAGCGCCTCGCGGCCCGGGCCGAGGTCGCGATCTCGATCGGCACCGCCGTGTACGGGGTCGACGGGCACACCGCCGGGGAGCTCGCCCGCGCGGCCGACGCCGCGCTCTACGCGGCAAAGCGCGCGCGCGTCGAACCTGGCGCGCCTGTCGCCCGTTAACCCCTCCGTCCTACCGGAGGAGATCCGAATGCGCTCGCTGTCCGTGATCGTGGCGCTCGTCGCCACGCTCGTCCTCGCCGCTCCCGCCGGCGCCGCCGTCAAGCGCCTGGAAGCGAACCTCAGCGGCAGCTCGACGACCGACGCCAACGGGTCCGGAACGGCGAAGCTCCGCCTCGACCGCGCCAAGAAGAAGGTCTGCTTCACGCTGCGCGTGAAGCGGATCGGCGACGTCGCAGCGGCGCACATCCACGCCGGCGGCGACGGCGTCGACGGCAGCATCGTCGTCGACCTGGTGACCGAGCCCGAGGACGGCGACACCTTCACCGGCTGCACCACGGGCGTCGCCAAGAGCACGATCGGCGCGATCCTCGAAAAGCCGCGCCGCTACTACGTGAACGTCCACACCACCGACCACCCCGGCGGCGCCGTCCGCGGGCAGCTCCACAAGCCGCCCAAGAACACCTGAAGCTTCCCTTACCCCCCGGCTGCCGTCGCCTCGTTCACCCTGGGGCGGCGGCAGCACTTAAGCTGTCTGGTGGCCCCGGGGGCGTAGTGGTAACGGGAGCACGCGGCCTTTGCAAGGCTGAAGTAGGGGTTCGATTCCCCTCGCCTCCACTCCTCCCGCGCGGCTCGGCTCCGGGCCGCGCGGCGGCAACCGCGCGGCCCGTGTCGAGCGAGCCGGCCGGAGGGCGGAGTGGCGCTCCGGGGCAGGAGAGTGACCCCGCCCTTGGCTCCGGCGTGCCTCTGTCGGGAGTGACGAGGCGGACCGCCGCATTCGGGGCGGCCTCGATTCCAGCATCGGCCGCGCGAACGCGCGACTCAAGCGGCCTGGACGGGTGTCCGGTGGCTACTTGTCCCAGTCGAAGTCGCGCGGCGGGCGCTGCTCGAACCAGAGACGGTCGTGCTCGGGCGTCTCCTGCAGGAAGTCCGGCGTGTCCTGCAGCACGTCCTCGTCCTCGGGCTCTTCGCCGGGCTCGGGGTCGCGCGCGGGCTCGTGCGAGAGCGACTCCTCGGGCGGGACCTCGTCGGGCTCGTCGTCGTCCAGCCAGGCGGACGTCTCGGGCGCGGGATCGGGGTCGGCGACGGGGGCTGCCTCGTCGAGGTTCTCGACGTCGAACGGCTCGGGCTCCGGGGCGGCCGGGGCCTCCTCCACGGGCGCCTCGGCGGCCGCGTCCGGCTCCTCCTCAGGCGTTTCGGAGGCGTCCGCGAACTCCGCGCGCTGGGGCGCGCCGAGTGCTTCCTCCACTTGGCGGTCCACCTCGCCGGGATCGGCGCCGTGCTTGCGCTTGAGCTCCAAGTGCTCTCGGATGGCGTCGTCGAGCAGTCCCATTCCGTCCCCGAACAGGCTACTCCCCCGAGGCGACACCGTGAACGCTGCGAGCCCTGCGGGAGCTCGAAGACGCCCGTACCGTGCGGTTCTTGCCGGAGCGCTTGGCGACGTAGAGCGCGCCGTCGGCGGCGGCCACCAGGGCGTCCTTGTCGGTCGCGTCGGCGGCGGCCAGCGAGGCCACGCCGAACGACGCCGTGACGCGCAGGGTGCCTTCGCGGTCGAGGAGCGGGAGCTCGAGCGCCTCGATGCGGCGCCGGACGCGCTCGGCGAACTGATAGGCACCCTCGAGGTCGGTCTGCGGGAGCGCGACGGCCATCTCCTCGCCGCCGTAGCGCGCGGGCTCGTCGATCGGTTCGCGCGAGCTCTGCCGCAGCACGCGGGCGACCTCGCGGAGCACCTGGTCGCCCTGGAGGTGGCCGTAGGTGTCGTTGACGGCCTTGAAGTTGTCGATGTCGAGCATGATCAGCCCGAGCTCGTGGCCGTAGCGGCGGGCACGCTCGACCTCCGCCGTCATGACCTCCTGGAACCGGCGGTGGTTGAAGAGGCCGGTCAGCTCGTCGGTCACCGCCTGGCGCTGCACGGTTTCGTGCAGGTCGACGTTCTCCACCGAGACCGAGGCCTGGTTCGTGAGGTAGGCGAAGAGGTCGCGCTCGCCGTCGGTGAAGACGCGATCGCCGCGGGCCACCGACACGATGCCGATGACCGGGTCGCCCTCCTCGTTGGCGCCCAGCGGCGCGGCGAGCGCACTGGCGCCGCCGACCTGGATCTCCGCGATCTCGCCCGCGTCGATCACGGCCGCCTCGGCGGCGTGGAGCGCCCGCTGGAAGGCCTCGGGCTCGCCGGTGCGGGCCACCTCCTGGAGCCTGCCCTCCTCGCCGCGGATGCTCGCGCGGCCGGCCGCGGCGCCGATGCCGTCGACCGCGGTCTGGACCACGATCTCCAACAGCCCGACGCGGTCGAGGTTCGCCGAGAACGACTCGCCGACGCGGCGGATGGCCTCCTGCAGCCGCCCGCGTTCGCGCTCGAGCTCCTCGAGGCGGGACTCGAGCTGGCGCGCCATCGCGTTGAACTCCTTGCCGAGCGCGGCGAACTCGTCGTTGCCCTCGGCCGGCACGGTGACCGAGAAGTCGCCCTTGCCGAGCTCGCGGGCGGCGGTCAGCAGCCGCTGGATCTCCGACTGCAGGCGCCGGGAGACGGCGACGGCGAAGATGAACGCGAGCGCCAGGAAGGCGACGAACGCGGCTGCGGCGGCGATGGACTGCGGATCCAGCGGGTCGGCCGTGTCCTGGTCGGGCAGCAGCAGGCGGACCTTCACCGTTCCCCCGCCGACCGTCTGGGTGCTGAACGACCCGACGCGGAAGTCGGTGCCGCTGACATCGACGGCGCCCTTGTCGGGGAGCTCCTCGGGGGTGTTGGTGCCGGTCGTGGCGAGTCGGTCGTCGCCCTCGTCTATCACCACGTCGGCGCCGGTCAGCTTCGAGAGGCGCTCGGCGAACTGGTCCGGCGAGAGCATCGACACGGTCATCCGGCCGCTGGGCCGATCGCGCTCGTCGACCAGCCGGCGCTGCGCGGGCGCCATCGCCGGCAGCGAGCCGCCCTCGAAGCGACCGAGATCGTCGAGCTGCAGCTCGACGTACTGCGCGCCGGTGCTCTCGGTGAGCCGGTCGAGGCGACGCTGGATCCGGTCCTCGTCCTCGTCCAGCCGGGCGTTGGCGAGCGCCTGGTCCTTGCCGATGACGCTCGCGGTCTCCCCGGCGGCCACCTCCTCCTCGCGCAGGATCTGCTGGGCGACGGTCTGGGCCTCGGCGAGCCGGGCGTCGGTCTGGCTGCGCTCCGACGCCACGATGAGCTGGAACAGGACCACCGCCATCGTGATCATCGGCACGATCACGATGACCACGAAGAAGAGCCGGAGTCGGCTCCGGAAGGTCGGGGTGCGGAGCTGGAGGAAGCTCATCGGTCGGTCCCGCGACGCATTATGCGCGCACATCGTCGCAGCTACGGCGCACTTCCGGGCGTGGCACCGGATCCCTGCGTGTGGCGCAGAGCTACAATCGCACACACCTCGGGGCTATAGCTCAGTTGGGAGAGCGCCTGGATCGCACCCAGGAGGTCGGGGGTTCGAGTCCCCCTAGCTCCATCGCCCGGGTTTCCGCGTGGAATCAGGCTCTAGAACGCCGCGTCGCGCACCCGCGGGTCGAGCCACCCGAGGATCGCGTCGGCCAGCAGCAGGAGGACGATCAGGAGCACCGTCGTCCACAGCGCGGCCGCGATGACGATCGGCAGGTTGATCGCGTTCTCGTCGTTGTGGCCGATCGCACCCCACACGTAGTAGAAGAACCCGGGGACCGAGAACACCTTCTCGACGAGCATGATGTTGGTGAGGAACAGCGGCAGCGCGACGGGTGCGAAGGAGACCGTCGCGCCGAACGTCGGTACGCCGACGTGGCGGCGCATGACCCTGCCGGGGGGCACGCCCTTCGCGACCGCGGTCCGGACGTAGTCCTCGTGGGTGATCTCGCGGGCCTGGGACAGCGTCATCCGCAGGCACATGCCGGCCAGCGGCGCGGCCAGGACCAGCCACGGGACGAGCAGCGTGCGCAGCCACATCCACGGATCCGTGAACGGCGAGGCCCAGCGCGACACGGCGTCGAAGAAGAGGGGGACGGGGAAGGCCCCAAATGTGGGATTGAAGAGGTACAGCAGCCCCAGGCCCACGAAGTACACGGGCGCGCAGTAGGCCAGTACGGCCGCGATCTGCAGCGCGCGGGCCCGCAGCGTCCGCGGGTGCCCGGCGCACCACAGCCCACCCAGGACGCCGCCGACGACGCCGATGACCATCGACCCGGCCAGCAGCCAGATGTCGGCCGCCATGCCGCGCTGCCACACGACCCGGAGAGGCGTGCAAGCGCCGCTGGGCCTGGCGCCGGACCCGGTTCCGCCGGGTGGCGCACAGCCGAAGTCGAGGTGCAGCAGCGCGCGGTTGAGGTCGTGCAGGATCCCGCCCAGCAGCGGGTCGCCGGGATAGAGATCCGGCCGCAGGATCCGCAGCCCGCCGTAGATGACGACGGCCACGGCAACCAAAACGACAGGGGCGAACGCGATGCGTCGTGCGAGACCTCCCACTGGACGATCATGGCGTAGGCCGGGTGGATGTGTCGCCGGGCGAGCCACGCAGCTCTCGAACGGGCGAGTTGTCGTAGGTCGTCGTCGACCATAGACTCGCCAACGATGCGGCACGCCGCCGTGCTCGGGATGGTCGTCATCGCCTTGGGTCTGAGCGGGTGCGGTGACGAGGGTGGAGGCGGCACGTCCCGGCCGACGGCGACCGCCTCCGCGACAGCCACGGCGCGCGACGACTACTACTTGGCGATGGACGAACTCGTAACGCGCCTCGACCGCGCGGTCGCGGCCGCCATCGCCGGCGAAGCGAATGCGGTTGAGCGCATCAAAGTCGTGGTGCGGGACGTCCGAAAGCAGTTGAAGCAGCGCCGAGCAGCAGGCAACGGCGCGTCACCAGCCGGCAACCTCGTCCTGACCACGGCCTTGTCCGCCCGCGACTACGCGAGGCACGGAGAGCGGGAGGGGCTGCAGCTCATCCGCGATGTCCCGGTCATCGAAGCCCGCGACGCCCTGAAGAACGAAGAGCAGGGCGGCTGAGCGGTTCACACCTACGCCCCCTGGGCTCCATCAGCCCGGCCCGGGAGGCTGGGCTCTCAGCTGAGGGGGCCCAACTCTCCAGTCACCTCCGTTGGCTTGATGTCACCGAGACGCTTCAGCGCTGTCGTCCCACACCGTCTTACGCTGTCCACCCGCGAGTTGGAACAGCGCACCCCGGCACACCGCCGCTCGCGAAGGACGCGAGAGCTTCACGGCGAGTTCGCGCCAAGCCGACGCGGGCGGGTTAGGGTGCGCCGGTGCAAGCGCCGAACCTCGTCGTCACGAAGCTCCACGCCCCGACCGTGCCGGCGCAGACGGTCGCGCGGGCGCGGTTGTTCGACCGGCTGCGGGATGGGCGCGGGCTCAAGCTGACCCTGGTGGCGTGTCCCGCCGGGTTCGGGAAGTCGACGCTGCTCGCGGCGTGGCGGCAGCGGGAGGCGCAGGAGCGGCCGGTCGCCTGGCTCACGCTCGACGACGGCGACAACGACGCGGTGGTGCTGTGGTCGCACGTGGTCGAGGCGCTCGCGCGGGTCTGCCCGGACCTCGACGACGCGCTGCCGGGGGCGGTGCTCGCCGCGCCGATCGTCGAGGTGGTGCTGCCGCAGCTCGTGAACGAGCTCTCCGAGCAGGCCGAGCTGGTGCTCGTGCTCGACGACTTCCACCGCCTCTCCAGCGCGTCGGCCAGAGACAGCGTGGCGTGGTTCGTGGAACGCCTGCCGGCCAGCGTGCAGCTCGTGCTCGCGACGCGCACCGACCCGACGCTGCCGCTCGGTCGCCTGCGCGCCCACGGCCAGCTGCTCGAGCTGCGGGCAGACGAGCTGCGCTTCACGGCCGGCGAAGCGGCCGAGTTCCTCAACGGCCGGCTCGACCTCGGGCTGAGCGAGGACGACGTCGAGCTCCTGGTCGCCCGCACGGAGGGCTGGCCGGCCGGCATCTACCTCGCGGCGCTCTCGCTGGCCGGCAAGGCGGACAAGCACGCGCTCGTCTCCGCGTTCGACGGCACGAGCGCGCACATCGTCGACTTCCTCTCCAGCGAGGTGCTGGCCGCCTACGACCCCGAGCTGCAGGACTTCATGCTGCGCACCTCGGTGCTCGAGCGGCTGTGCGCGCCGCTGTGCGACGCCGTGCTGGAGACGGACGGGGCCGCCGCCGCGCTCGACACGCTCGCGCGGTCCAACCTCTTCCTCATCCCGCTCGACGACCGCCGGCGCTGGTTCCGCTTCCACCACCTCTTCGCCCGGATCCTGCGCGTGGAGCTCGAGCGCCGCAGCCCGGACGTGGTGCCCGGCCTGCACCGGCGCGCGTTCGAGTGGCACACCGAGCTCGGGACGACCGACGAGGCGATCCACCACGCGGTGGCGGCCGGCGCGTATCCCGAGGCCGGCGCGCTGATCACCGAGACCTGGGTCCACTACGCGAACGCCGGGCGCACCACGTCCGTGCTCGACTGGCTGACCCGGATCCCCGATGCCTACGTCGACACCGACGCCAGGCTCCTCGCCGTCAAGGCGTGGGTCTCGGCGCTGCGCGGCCGCGAGGGCGACATGCGCATCGCGGCGGCGAAGGCGCGCGCGCTGGGCGGGCTCGACACCGGTCCGCTGCCGGACGGGTTCGCCTCGCTCGAGTCCAGCCTCTCGGTTCTCTTCGCGACGTTCGGCTGGGGCGACGTCTCCGCCATCCTCGAGCACGGAGCGCGCTCCGCCGCGCTCGAGGGACCCGAGTCGCCCTGGCGGCCGGTGGTGAGCTGGGCGCTCGGCTGGGCCCACTACGTCACCGGCGACCTCGACGAGGCGGAGCGCTGGCTGACGGAGACGACGGTGCTCGGCCCGCCCGCCGACCAGTGGATCGTCGCCGTCGCCGCCATCGCCGACCTCTCGCTCATCGCGGGCATGCGCGGGAACCGCGCCGAGCAGATGCGCTTCGCGAACGAGGCCGTGGCCATGGCGCGGGCGACGGGCCTGCTGGACGCCATGGAGGAGGGCGAGGTCCACACCGCCATGGGCGTCGCGATGATCGCGGACGGCCGGCTCGCGGAAGCGCTCGGCGAGCTCGAGCGCGGCGTCTTCCTGCGCCGGCTCTGGGGCCAGCCGCTCGATCTCGTCGACAGCCTGATCGCGCTCGCCCAGGCCCTCGCCGCGGTCGGCGACCGCGACCGCGCGGAGGAGACCTTCACCGAGGCCGAGGCGCTCGTCGCCGGCTGCGCCGACGCCGGCGCGCTGCCCGAGCGGATCGCCGCCGCCCGGGCCGCGGCGGCCGGCGAGCTCAGCGAGCGCGAGCTGACGGTCCTGCGCCTGCTCGGCAGCGGGCTCTCCGAGCGCGAGATCGGGCTCGAGCTGTACCTCTCGTTCAACACCGTGCACAGCCACGTGAAGTCGATCTACCGCAAGCTCGGCGTCTCCTCGCGTGCCGAGGCGGTCGCACGGGCCCGCGAGATCACCTAGGTGAGGCGTGACAGCTCCCCTACGTGCGCGAGAGGCTGCGCGCGATGGACTACGAGTTCGTGCTTCGCGGCGAGATCGGCGATCACTTCGGCCTGGTGTTCGACGGCATGCGACTGGAGCGGGTCCGGGGCACCACCGTCCTGACCGGCCCGGTACGCGATCAGGCCCAGCTGCACGGCCTGCTCGACCGCGTCCAGGAGCTCGGCCTCGAGCTCGTGTCCGTCAACCCGCTCTCCACACCCGAAAGGACGACCGATGGCCCCTGACACGATCGTGCTCATCCACGGCTTCTGGGTCACGCCGCGCAGCTGGGAGGACTGGAAGGCTCATTACGAGGCCAAGGGCTACACCGTCATCGCCCCGGCCTATCCGGGCTTCGAGGTCGAGGTCGAGGCGCTCAACGCGGACACGACCCCGATCGAGCAGGTCACCGTGCCGCAGATCATCGAGAAGCTCGAAGGGATCGTCGGCGGGCTCGACGCGCCGCCCATCCTCATGGGCCACTCGGCCGGCGGCGTGTTCACGCAGATCCTCCTCGACCACGGCTTCGGCGCCGTCGGCGTGGCCATCAACTCGGCGCCCACCGAGGGCGTCAAGCGCATCCCGCTCTCGCAGGTCCGGGCTTCGTTCCCGGTGCTCAAGAACCCGGCCAACCGCCATAAGGCGGTCGGGCTCACGTTCGAGGAGTGGAACTACGCGTTCACCAACGGCTTCCCGGAGGACGAGGCCCACCGGCTCTACGAGCGCTACCACGTGCCGGCCTCCGGCGAGATCTTCTGGGGCAGCGCGCTGGCCAACATCCACCCGGGCAAGGACGACAACTGGGTCGACTACAAGAACGAGGACCGCGCGCCGCTGCTCTTCATCTCGGGCAGCAACGACCACCTGATGCCGCCGAGCATCCAGCAGTCCAACGCCAAGCACTACAACTCGGCCGTCGTGACCGAGGTCAAGGAGTACGAGGGCCCGCACCTGCTGCCGTCGTGGCCGGGCTGGGAGCAGGTCGCCGACGACGCGCTCGACTGGGCCGTCGAGCACGCGGTCCAGAAGAGCGCCGCCTGACTCTGAGACAGTTGGCGGGTGCCAGGCCCGGTCGGCCGTGAAGCTGAGCTGACGGCGCTGCGGGAGTTCCTCGCGGCGCCGTCGGCACGCGCGCTCGTCCTCACCGGCGGGCCCGGCATCGGCAAGACGACGCTGTGGGAGGCGGCGATCGACGCGGCCCGGGCGGACGGCATGCGCGTCGTCCTGGCCCGGCCCAACGAGGCCGAGGCGCGCCACTCGTTCGCGGCGCTCGCCGATCTGTTCGACGGCGTCGAGCTCGGCGCCGTGCCCGGTCCGCAGCGCGCCGCGCTCGAGGTCGCGCTGCTGCGCGCCGAGCCGGGCGGCGCGGCTCCCGAGCCGCACGCGATCACGCTCGGCGCCCTCAACGCGCTGCGCGGGCTCGGCGCTTCGCTCGTGGTGGCGATCGACGACGTCCAGTGGCTCGACGCCGCCTCGGCCGACGCGCTGGCCTTCGCCGCGCGGCGGCTCGCGGGCGAGCCCGTGCGCTTCCTGCTCGCGCGGCGCCCCGGCCGCCGGTCCACGCTGGAGCTGGCGCTGGAGCGCGGCGCGCTGCGGCGGCTCGAGGTCGCCCCGCTCGGGCTCGAGGCGATCCGCCGCCTGCTCGTCGAGCGCCTCGGGCTCCGGGTCTCCCGCCCGGTGCTGCAGCGCATCGTCGCCGCGACGCTCGGCAACCCGCTGTTCGCGCTCGAGCAGGGGCGCGTGCTGCAGGAGCGGGGAGAGCCCGCCGTCGGCGAGGAGATCCCGGTGCCGGAGAACGTCGAGGCGCTGCTCGGCACGCGCGTGGCGGCGCTGCCGGAGCCGCTGCGCCGGGCGCTGCTCGCCGTCGCGCTCGGCGGCGACCTGCGGACGGACGCGCTCGCGGCCATCGTGGGCCGCGACGCGGTCGACGACGCGCTCGACGACGGGCTGCTGCTCGCCGACGGCGACCGGCTGCGTCCCTCCCATCCACTGCTTGCCGCCGTGGCCCGGAGCCGCTCCCGGCGCCGCGAGCGGCGCGAGCTGCACCGCGCGCTCGCGGACGTGGTGGCCGACGACGAGCTGCGCGCCCGCCACCTCGCGCTGGCCGCCGAGCGCCCGGACGCCGCGCTCGCCGAGACGGTGGCCCAGGCCGCCGCCGGCGCGTCCGCCCACGGCGCCGCGGCCGTCGCCGTGGAGCTCGCCGAGCAGGCCCTGCGGCTCACCCCGCCGGACGCGCCCGTGCGGGCCGAGCGCGTGCTCGCCCTCGCCGGCTATCTCGAGACGACCGGCGCACGGCAGCGGGTCACGGCGCTGCTGCGGCCGGAGCTCGACACGCTGCCGCCCGGCCGCGCCCGCGTGCGGGCGTGGCTCCTGCTCTCCGAGGGCGGCGAGGTCGACGCCTACGCGGACGTCCATCGCCACCTCGCCCGCGCGCTGGCCGAGGCGGGCGACGACCCGGCGCTGCGTGCTCCCGTCCTGGCCACCCTGGCGCTGCGCACCGCCGCCGAGGGCGTCGAGCGGATGCCCGAGGCGGAGGCGTGGGCCGTCGAGGCCCTGCCCGAGTCCGCCGACCCCGAGGCCGAGCGGCTCGCGCTGCGCGGCCTCGGCTGGGCCCGCAGCCTCCGCGGCCGCCCGATCGACGACCTCTGCGACCGCTTCGACGCCGTCTCCGAGCGCGCCGCCCACATCGTCGACTGCCCGGAGCCCGTCGCCGGGCTGCGGCTCCTCTGGCGCGGCGACATCGAACCGGCGCGCGAGAACATCGCCCGCTTCCTCGCGCTCGCCGACGAGCGCGGCGAGGCCGTCTCGTACGCCTGGCTGCGGCTCAACGCCTGCGAGCTCGAGCTGCGCACGGGCGAGTGGGAAGCCGTGGAGCGCCGGCTCGACGAGTGGGCCGACTCAGGCGACCGGAACCTGCTCATCGCGCCGACCTACCGGCGCTGTCGCGCGCTGCTGGCCGCCGGGCGCGGCGACGCCGCGGCCGCCGAGGGGTGGGCGGCGCCCGCCCTCGCCGAGGCCGAGGCGCTCGGGTACCGCTGGCAGGTGCTCGAGTCCCATCGCGCGCTCGGCACCGCGGCGCTCCTGGCCCACGACCCGGGGACGGCCGTTGGGCATCTGCGCACCGTCTGGGACTACACCGTGCGCGAAGGGATCGACGAGCCCGGGGCCTTCCCGGTGGCCGCCGACCTCGTCGAGGCGCTCGTCGAGACGGGCGGCGACCCGCGGCCGGTCACCACCCGGCTCCGGGCGCTCGCCGAGGAGCAGGAGCATCCCTGGGGGCTGGCGACCGCGGCGCGTTGCGCCGCGCTGACGCAGCTCGGCGCGGCGCCCGACGAGGCGGCGGCGGCCGCGCTGAGCGCGGCGGCGGAGACCTACGCCGAGCTCGGCCTGCGCCCCGACGCGGCGCGCACGCTGCTCAGCCTCGGGCGCGCGCAGCGGCGCCACCGCAAGTGGGGCGCCGCGCGCGACGCCCTGGGATCCGCCGCGGCCGCCTTCGACGCGCTCGGCTCGGAGGGGTGGGCCGAGCGAGCCCGGGCCGAGCTCGAGCGCGTCGGCGCCCGCCGCCCGGCCGCGACCGGCGAGCTCACCGCCACCGAGCGCCGCGTGGTCGAGCTCGCGGCCGACGGGCTCGCGAACAAGGAGATCGCCAGCGCGCTCTTCGTCTCCGTCCGGACGGTCGAGGCGCACCTCACGAACGCCTACGCGAAGCTCGGAGTCCGCGGGCGCGCGCAGCTCGCCCCGTGGCTGGCCGGTCAGGCCGCGAGCGAGGACACGGTTCCGGCGCCGTAAGGCCGAAAGATCCGTGGTTTCCGCGATTTCGCCGCGGCGGCCCCGCGCCTAACGTCGCCGACCGTGATCTACCTCGTCGTCGGACTCGACAAGCACACGCTCACGCCCTGGTACGCGAACATCGGGGCGCGGGACGTCTCCACCGCCAGAAAGCTCGCTCGCGCCCGCGCGGGCCAGGCCGGCATCAACCTCGTCGTGGCCGCCGTGGTCGGCCAGAACTCGACGGTCCTCGGGACCGATCCCTGATCCGGGCTACGCGACGGTGACGGGCAGCGAGATGCTTGCGCTGTGCCCGGCCGAGTCCGTCACGATCAGCTTCACCTGGTAGGTGCCGGCGGCGGGATACGTGTGGACGGGCTCGCCGCCGTCCTCGCCCTCCTGCAGCGGCGGCGCGCCGTCGCCGAAGTCCCAGGTGAGGGCCACGATGTCGCCGTCGGGATCGAACGAGATGTCGTCGAACTCGATGGTCTGCGGGTTGAGATCCTCGAGATCGTCGAACCAGTCGAAGTCGGCTTCGGGTCCGGAGCCGGTGAAGTTCCACGTGTAGGTGACCGGGAGGCTGCGGCGGTCGAAGTCGTCGAGCGTGACGGCCGAGTAGCAGTAGCGGCCCACGTCGCCGAGGAACGTGTCGTCCTCCAGGCTCTGTGTCGTGCCCTTCGGGGAGTCGCCGAGGAAGCCGACCTCGTCGGGATCGGGACACGACCCGTCGAGATCGCCGCGGGCGATCTCGATCTCGGCGACGGCGCCCTTGGGGTTGCGCCACGAGACGATCGGCGTGCGCCCGTCCTCGCCCATCGTCACCGAGAGGCCGTTGACCCGCGGCGGCCGCGGCCGCGAGCAGAAGACCGGGCCGGGCTTCAGGCGCACCGCGCCGCCGTGGAGCTTCACCGCCCGCCGGACGTCGACCGGCCGCAGGATCTGGCACGCGTACTGCCACCGCTCCGGCGGGAGCTTGCAGCGTCCGTTGACCCGCGTGTTCATGGTCGCGCAGCCGCGGTCGTCGTGCGTGAGCCCGATGGCGTGGCCCATCTCGTGCGCGATGACCTGGACGGCCTGGCGCTTCGGGCCGGCGACGGGCTGCTTGAGCAGGGAGCTGACGAGATGGATGCCCACGGTCGCCCGGCGGCCCGTGACGCGCACCTCGGCGACGCCGAGGGCCCCCGATCCGCCGTTGAGCGCCACGACGTGGTTGTTGACATCGAAGACCACGCCCCGCTGCAGCGCGGTGCGCCGCGAAGCCTTGACCCAGCGCAGCTCGACGCCGCTGCCGTTCCAGGCCTTGACGGCGGCGACGACCTCGGCGCGATAGCGCTTGGCCGCGTTGAAGTACGGGACGCGCTCGCCGCGCCACTTGTAGCCCTGCTGGGCCTCCGCGACCGGGCTGGCGAGCAGCGACGCGGCGAGCGCCAGCACGAGCGCCGCCGCGGCACGCATCAGGCCTCCTCGAACTCGTGCTCGTGGCCCTGGCCGGTGCGCGGCTTGGAGCCGAACCCGCGCTGGAGCCCGCCGGTGGAGACGCCGGGCGGGGGCCCGCCGGGCTGGGGGTCTCCGGCGCGGCCGCGCTGGGTCGGCCGGTCGCGATCGCGGCTCGGCTGCACGCGCTTGGGCTCGGCCTTCTGCTTCGGGAAGTGCGGCGGCCACGGCGCGTCCCCGAGCCCGCCCTCCTCGTCGCGGCGCGCCAGGTCGAGCAGCTGGTCGAGCGAGCCGGGCACATCGTCGATGTCGGCTGCCGGGTCGCCCACGGCGCGGAGGCGGTCGGGCACCGTGTCGAGCCGCAGGTCGCCGGGCTCCACGTCGGGCACCTCGTCCCACTGGAGCGCGCAGGAGACGCGGGCGTCCGGCGTGGGGCGCACCGAGTACGCGGAGGCCACCGTGCGGTCGCGCGCGTTCTGGTTGTAGTCGACGAACACGCCGTGCCGCTCCTCCTTCCACCACTTGGTGGTGGCCAGGTCGGGGGCGCGGCGCTCGACCTCGCGGGCCATGGCCAGCGCGGCGCGGCGGACCTCGAGGAAGTCCCACTCCGGCTCGATCCGCACGTTCACGTGGATGCCCTTGGAGCCCGAGGTCTTCGGGTAGCCCCGGAGCCCGTTGTCGGCCAGCACGTCGCGCACGACCATGGCCGTGCGGCGGACCGCGTCCCAGGTGATCCCGGGCGTGGGGTCGAGGTCCACGCGCAGCTCGTCCGGATGGTCGAGGTCGCTGCGGCGGGCGGGCCACGGGTTGAAGTCGACGACGCCGAGGTTGACGGCCCAGACGAGATGCGCCTCGTCGTTGGCCACGAGCTCCTCGGCGGTCCGCCCGGACGGGAACGCCACGGTGGCCGTCTGGAGCCACTCGGGCACCTTCTGCGGCACGCGCTTCTGCCAGATCGGCTCCTCCATGATCCCGTTCACGAAGCGCTTCATCACCGTCGGGCGCTCCCGCACGCCGATCAGCACGGCCTCCGCGACCGTGACGTAGTACTCGGCCAGGTCGAGCTTCGTCCAACCGGGCTTGGGGAAGTAGACCTTGGCCGGATTGGAGAGCCGGACCTCGCGGCCCGCCACCTCGAGCGTGGTGTGCTCGCTCTTGGCCACCACGCCGAGCGTACCGGCTCGGGTTCACCGGGCGGCACTAGACTGGCGCGCCCACATGGCGAGCTTCACACGGCGGGTACGCCGCAAGATCGCGAACTGGGCGGCGCCGGAGCTGCAGGCCGAGCTGCGGCGCGCGCGGACCGAGCTCTCCCGCGCCCGCTACGACCTCCCGCCCGAGGTCGAGAAGGCGATCCGGCAGGCGCGCAACGAGCACCTCACCTATCTCGAGCCCCACCACCTGCGCTCGCTGGCCTCGGTGGTCGCCGAGGCCGACCAGGCGCTGCGGCCCGGCCTGATCATCGAGGCCGGCGCGGCCCGTGGCGGCTCGGCCATCGTGATGGCCACCGCCAAGGCGGCGATCCGCCCGATGAAGGTCTACGACGTGTTCGGGATGATCCCGCCCCCGGGCGAGCACGACGGGCCGGACGTGCACGAGCGCTACCGGACGATCGCCGCGGGCGAGGCGGAGGGTGTCGGCGGCGAGACCTACTACGGCTACCGCGACGACCTCTACCAGGAGGTCATCGAGTCGTTCAGCCGGCTCGGCGTGCCCGCCGGCGTGCACAACGTGGAGCTCGTCCGCGGGCTGTTCGAGGACACCATCGAGCTCGACCAGCCGGTCGCCGTCGCCCACCTCGACGGCGACTGGTACGAGTCGACCATGACGTGCCTCGAGCGGATCGCCCCCCGGCTCAGCCCGGGCGGCCGGATCGTGCTCGACGACTACTACGCGTGGTCAGGCTGCCGCGCCGCGGTCGACGAGTACTTCGCCGACCGCGGCGGGTTCCGCTTCGAGCAGCGCGCCAGGCTGCACGTCGTCAGGGAATCTGCGTGATCCGGTTCACCGGGCCGGGTGCGACGGGCGAGTTGTCCATGAAGTAGCTCGCCGCCGCGTCGAGGTCGATCTCCCCTCCGAGCTGGTCCGTCCCCAGGCGGAAGACCGTGAACCCGTCCCCGCCGTCGGCGAGGAAGTTGTTCATGGCCACCCGGTAGGACGCGGCCGGGGCGACCGCCACGCCGTTGATGGCGATGTTGGAGACCTTGCTCCCGATCGGGGCGGACGCGCTCCACGAGTAGGTGAAGCCGTTCGACACCTGCAGGAAGCGGTTCTGGCCGACTCCCGGGTTGTTGAACTGCTGCTCGAGCAGCGCGTCGATCTGGGTGCCGGTCATCGTCTTCACGACCATCACGTTGCTGAACGGCTGGACCGTGAAGAGCTCGCCGTACGTGATCTCACCCGGCGCCTCGCCACCGGCCGTGTTGTTGTAGACGAGGTCGGCGCGGATGCCGCCCGGGTTCATGAACGCCACCACGGCGCCGCCGAAGTCGGTCGGCGACGTGGCCGCGAGCTGGGCGTCGGCGATCACGTCGCCGAGGGGGGTCTCGCCGGCCGGCGTGGCCACGCGGTTGATGTCCGCGGTGATCGAGCCGACGACGCGGTTGGCGATCGGCGCGGAGATGGCGTTGTACTTGTCGATCAGCGCCGTCTGCTTCGCGTCCTTGGGGACGTCGCGCGTGACGATGCGGTTCGCCGCGTGGATGAACTCCACGTCACCGCTGCGGCCGTCGATCCGCATCTCGATCTCGGTGATCAGGCGGCCGAACGACGCGGCGCTGGTCGTCGGGATGCCGTTGAACGTGCAGACGTACGGCTGGTGCGTGTGCGCGGAGACGACCGCGTCGACCTCCGTGTTGAAGCCCTCGACGATCGGCTTGATGGCGCCGCTGAAGTTGTCGCAGCGGTTGACGTCCATGAAGCCGTTCGCGAACGGCGCGTTCTGCTGGCCGCCCTCGTGGATGAGCACGACGAACGTCTCGATCTTGCGCTCGCGGCGGAGCTGGCGGACGAGCTTGTTGACGCTCTGCACCTCGTCGCGGAACTCGAGGCCGGCGACGCCGGACGGCGTGACGATCAGCGGCGTGCCCTCGAGCGTGAGGCCGATGAAGGCGATCCGCTCGCGGCCGACGCGCTTGAGCTCGTAGGGCGGGAGCACCGTGCGGTTGGTCCCGGTGAAGAAGACGTTGGCCGCGAGGTACTGGAAGAAGGCCCCGCTGAACGGGTCGCCGTCCTGACAGCCGTCGACGGGATGGCAGCCGCCGTCCTGCATGCGGCGCAGCTCCCTCCACCCCTCGTCGAACTCGTGGTTGCCGACGCCGGAGACGTCCATCCCCATCTTGTTGAGCGACTCGATGGTCGGCTCGTCGTGGAAGAGGCCGGAGATGAGCGGCGTGCCGCCGATGTTGTCGCCGGCGGCGACGGAGAAGCTGTGCCGGTTGCCCGCGCGCAGCTGCTCGAGATGCGTGGCGAGGTACTCGGCGCCGCCCGCGTCCACGGTGGTCGTGGGGCCGGTCGAGATGCGGCCGCTCGAGCCCGCCGGCGGCACCAGATTGCCGTGGTAGTCGTTGATGGCCAGCAGCTGGACGTTCGTGTCCTTGCTCTTGCTCTTGTGCCCGTGCCTCGCCGAAGCGACCGACGGCAAGGCCACCAGCAGCGCCGTCGCCAGGACGGCCAGCACTCCAACCTTTCTCATCTTCCCCTACTCCCCCTTCGCTTTGCCCGAGGCAGAGTAGACACCTTTTCCCTGTTCTTCACCCGGCGTTGGCGGCCGCTTCACAGTGCGAACGAGAACCTGGCGGCATGAAGACCTCACGCATCGTGGCTCCCCTCCTCGTCGCCGCCGCCGTGGCGGCCGCGCCCGCCGCCGCCTCGGCCGCCGAGTTCGAGGGCACCGTGCTGTCCGTCAACCGCGACAGCAAGACCTTCCGCCTCCACGACAGCGAGCGCGGTGTGAAGCGCATCAAGGTCAATGGCAACACCCGCTTCGAGCGGATCGCCGGGTTCTCGGCCCTGCACGCCGGCATGCGCAACATCGAGGTCGTCGTTGCGCGGCGCAATGGGCGCTGGGTCGCCAGCGAGGTCGAGCGCTCGGGTGGCGGCGGGAACCATGGCGGGGATGACGACTGACTTGACGCCTCGTTGCGCCGGCGAACGTCAACTGCGGCTGGGTAGGGAGGCTGGGGGATCGGCCTCGTAGACCACTCCGGAAAGTGGCGTGCTGACTAGACCTCGTATAGCGAGGATTCGTCAGCACGCCAGATTTCGGAGTGGCCATTCAGGCCGATCCCACTCCCTTAATGCCGGGGTTGACGTTGGCCGAGGCTTACACAGACCGCAACGCCTCGGTCGGCGACAGCCGGGCGGCGCGCAACGCGGGGTACAGCCCGGCCACGGCCCCGATCACCACGGCCGCGCCCACACCGCCGGCCACGGCCACCAGGGGCACGACGATCTGCCACCCCTGGCCGGCGGCGTAGCCGGCCGTGACGAGCGCGCCCAGCGCGACCCCGGCGATCCCGCCGCCCGCCGCCAGGAGCAGCGACTCGGCCAGGAACTGGGTGCCGACGTTCCGCCGCGTGGCGCCCAGCGCCCGCCGCAGCCCCACCTCCGAGCGGCGCTCGAGCACCGAGATGACCATCACGTTCGCGATCCCGACCCCGCCGACGAGCAGGGCCACGGCGCCGAGCCCGAGGAACAGCGACGTGAACGCGGTCTTGGCGGCCGCGCGGGCCTCGAGCGCGTCGGACGGGCGCGAGACCTCGACCTCCTCCGGTCGCTCCGGGTTGGCGGTGCTGTTGAGCAGGTCGCGGACGCCCTCGATGCCGTCGGGGTCCGCGCGGACGTAGATCGTCGAGGCGGACGTGTCGGCTTCGAGGCGGTCGACGGCGAACGGGAAGCCGATGAGCGCGGCCGAGTCGAGCCCCGAGGCGAGCGCGACGGGCTCGAGGATCCCGACGACCTGGAACCAGCGGCCGCCGATCCACACGCGCACGCCGGTGCGGTCGATCCCCAGCCGCCGGGCCGCGTCCGCCCCGAGCACGACGACGGGGTACCGCGCCGTGGCGTCGGACAGGAAGCGCCCGTGGGCGAGCCGCGCGCCGA
Source organism: uncultured Solirubrobacteraceae bacterium (assembly GCA_963774155.1). Lineage (GTDB taxonomy): Bacteria > Actinomycetota > Thermoleophilia > Solirubrobacterales > Solirubrobacteraceae > DASSUW01. The sequence continues at coordinate 609,141 of CAVZDW010000012.1, read as the reverse complement.
CCGTCCCGGGCAGTGACGGGTCGGCCGCGGCCACGGCGATCCCGCCGGTCTCGTTCTCGTCGATCAGGGCGTTGCGCCGCACGGTCAGGTCGTCGATCGCCTTCGTCGACGCGATCGCCTCCACCCCGCCGACGCGCTCCATCATCGCCCCGGCGCTCTCCGGCAGCTCCGCGTCGTCGCCGAGGAACGACTGGCCGGGCGACACCCGCAGGAGGTTCGTGCCGAGCTGGTCGAGCTGGGCGATGAGGTCGGCCCGCGAGGACTCGGAGATGCCCAGCACGGCCACCATCGACGCGATCCCGATGGCGACGCCGAGCGCCGACAGCACCGCTCGCGCGCGGCGCGTGCGCAGCCCGATCGAGCCGGTGCGCAGGAGGTCGGCGGCGCTCATGCGTCGGAGACCACGAGGCCGTCGCGGACCTCGACGCGGCGCGGCATGGCCGCGGCGATGTCGCGGTCATGGGTGATCACGAGAATCGTCGCGCCGTCGGCGTGGAGCTCGCGCAGGAGGCCGACGATCTCGGCGCCGGCACGGCTGTCGAGGTTGCCGGTCGGCTCGTCGGCGAACACGATCGCCGGCCGGGCGACGAGGGCGCGCGCGATGGCCACGCGCTGGCGCTCGCCGCCGGAGAGCTGCGCCGGGTGGTGGCCGAGCCGGTGCTCGAGGCCGACCCGCTCGAGCACCTCGCGGGCCCTCGCGCGCCGCTCGGCCACCGGCGCACCCGCGTACAGCAGCCCGGTGGCGACGTTCTCCAGCGCCGACATGCCGTCGAGCAGGAAGAACTGCTGGAAGACGAAGCCGATCTCGCGCGCCCGCAGCCGGGCCAGCGGACGGTCGCCGAGCGAGGCCACGGCCTGGCCGGCCACGGCGACGTCGCCGCTCGTGGGTCGCTCCAGCGTGCCCATGACGTGCAGGAGCGTCGACTTGCCGGAGCCGGATGGCCCGACCACCGCGAGCAGCTCGCCCTGCGCCACGCGCAGCGACACGCCTCGCAGCGCCTCGACGCCGCCGTCGTACGTCTTGCGCACCTCGTCGAGCGCGAGAACGGTCATTCGGCGATCACCACCTTCGTGCCCGCTTCGAGGCCGTCCCCGGCCACCTCGACCATGTCGTCCGCGTGCGTGCCGGGCTCCACGTCGACGAGTTTGCGGTCCTCGGCCCGCTCGACCGCGAAGCCGCCGCCGGCCCGCGCGAGCAGCGCCGTGACCGGCACGACGAGCACGTCCTTGCGGCGCTCGACCTCGAAGCCGACGTCGACCGGCGCCTGGTCGTAGCCCGTGCCGCGAGCGGCCTTGCCGCGCAGCGCGATGGTCACGGCGATGGTCGGCGAGCCGTCCTCGGAGGCCGGCTGCTCGGCCACCTTGGCGACCTCGGTGATGCGGCCGCGCACGGTCCGCCCGTCCGGCAGCCCGACCGTGACCGCGTCGCCCGCGCGGGCCAGCGACGCACGCGTGGCCTCGACGTCGACCGTCACCTCGCGCCGCGTGGTCGAGAGCTCGGCGATCTCGGCACCCGGGCCGACGGCCTGGCCGAGCGCGGCCCGCACCTCGCCGACGCGAGCCGGCCCCGGCCGGAAGACGACCTCGCCGCGGGCGAGCGTCCCGTCCTCGTCGAGGCCGCGCTCGTCCTGGAAGCGCTCGACGGCCGCGGTGGTGGCCCACGTCCACTCGTCGTCGACGGTCATGTCGCCGTCAGGGTCGTGGCCGAGCGCGCGCAGGTTGCGCTCGAGCTGGCGGACGTCCTCGCCGTCCTCCATGCCGGACCCGAAGTCGCGCCACGCCGGCAGCGAGCCGTAGAGCAGCCAGGCGCCCGGCTCGCCGTCGACCTCGTAGAGGGCGCGGCCGCGGCGCACCACGCGGCCGGCCTCGGGCAGCTCGGTCACCGTGCCCGCCGCGGCGGCGAGGAGCGGAGCGGCGTCGGCATACCCGAGCGTGCCGGTCAGCGTCTCGCGGTCGACGAGATCGCGCCGCTCCACGGCGGCCGTCGCCGTCGCGGCGGAGGCCGCGCGGACCGGGGGCGCCTCGTCGCCGCCCGCCAGGAGCACGGCCGCTCCGGCCGCGGCGGCGACACCCGCCGCGGCCACCACCGCGCGCCTCACGGCGACGACTCCGTCTGCGGGCCGTCGCCGCCGGGCCCGCGCGGCGCCTCGTCGCGGCACGCCTCCTCGGCCTCGCGGAACTTCGGCGACTCGGGGTCGACGCCGGAGCCGGGCCCGATGCGCATCCGCGCCTCGCCGTTCTCGCCGAACGTCGGGTCCGGCATGTCGATCCCGTGCTCGCGCATGCACTGTGCGTGGGCGAGCGCCTCCTCGCGGAACTCGGCCTGCTCCTCCTCGGACACCTCGGGCGGCTTGATGGCCTCCAGGTGCTTGCGGCAGGCGCCGTCGGCCGCGCGCATCTTCTCGGGGGTGGCGCCCTTGGGCCCGACGAGCTTCAGGCCCCCCTCCCCGACCTCCGGGTCGGGCATGTCGACGCCCTCCTCGCGCATGCATTGCGCGTAGGCGAGTGCGGCATCCCGTCGGTCCTGTTCGGGGTCCGCGGCGGTTTCGCCGGCTGGGTCGTCGGCGCCGCAGGCGGCGAAGGCCAGGGCGCAGAGGACGGCGGTGACTGGGATCGAGATCTGCATGGGCTCCATACAGCCGGAGCGCCCTGAGAGCCGGTTCGCGGTCAGATAGGAATCGGATGAGAGACCGGGAGCGCGAGTCGCAGCAGCGCGCCGCCGCCCGGCGCCGCCTCGGCCTCGACCGTCCCGCCGTGACCCTCGGCCACCTGCCGCACGATGGCCAGCCCCAGCCCCGAGCCGTCGCGGCTCCGGGCCGACGCAGCGCGGTAGAAGCGGTCGAAGACGCGCGGGAGGTCGTCGGCCGCGATCCCCGGTCCGTGGTCGCGCACGGTCAGCTCGCCGTCGCGCAGCCCGACCTCGACGGCGCCGCCCGGCGGGCTCCACTTCGCGGCGTTGTCGAGCAGGTTCGCCACCGCGCGATCGATCCGGCCGCGGGCCCCGGTGACCACGCACGGTGCGAGGTCGGCCGTGAAGGCGACCTGCGGCGCGTGCCTTCGCGCGCGCTCGACCGCGGCCTCCACCAGCTCGTCGAAGGCCAGCGGCTCGAGCGGCTCCTCGGAGGGCTCGCCGTCGCGGGCGAGCTCCATCAGGTCCCCGACCAGCTCGCTCAGCTCCTCGAGCTGGGCCACGAGATCCGCGCGCAGGCGCTCGCGGTCGGCCGGCGCGAGCGCCCGCGGCGAGCCGAGCACCTCGAGGTTGGTGCGCAGCGAGGTGAGCGGCGTGCGCAGCTCGTGCGAGGCGTCGGCCACCAGCCGCCGCTGCGCGCGCTGGGACTCGTCGAGCGCCTCCAACATGGTGTTGAAGGACGCGGCCAGGCGGGCCAGCTCGTCGCCGCCGGCCGCCTCGATCCGGTGCGAGAGGTCGCGCGTGCGGGCGACGTGCTCGGCCGTCTCCGTCAGCTCGGTCACCGGCCGCACCGCGTGACGGGTGGCGAGCCGGCCGAGGAAGGCGGCGAGCGCGATCCCCGCGAGCGCGACGAGGCCGAGGCCGAGCCGCAGGTCGGCGAGCGCGCCGTCGACCTCGGTCAGCGGCCGCGCCACCTGCATCGCCAGCTCGGGCCCGGCCTGCCGGGTGAGCACGCGCACGTGGACGCCGTCCACCTCCTGGTCGGAGAAGAACGCGTCGCGCTCGCCGTCGGCGACGGCCTGCACCGCCTCGGGATCCCCGAGCCGGCGCTTCTCGCCCGCGCTGGCGACCATGCGGCCGTCGGACACGAGCTGGATGAAGAGCACGGGCCGCTCGAGCGGCTCGATCGACGGCTCGACGCCGGGCGGGACCTGCATGCTGAACCGCTGGCCGATCTCGGCAGCGGGTGCCTGGTCGAGCGAGCGGTCGATCTGGCCGCGCAGCGTGTCGCGCACGACGAGATACGCGACGACCGAGCCGAGGGCGACGGCCACGGCGACGGCCGCGGCCGCGGTGAAGGCGATCCGGCGGCGCAGGCTCATGCTTCCCGCAGCACGTAGCCGACGCCGCGCACGGTCTGCAGGATTCGTGGCTCACCTCCCGCCTCGAGCTTGCGCCGCAGGTACCCGACGTAGACCTCGAGCGAGTTCGACGCCGGCCCGAAGTCGTAGCCCCAGACGCGCTCGAAGATCTGCGTGCGCGTGAGCACCTGGCGCGGGTGGCGCATGAACAGCTCGAGCAGGAGGAACTCGGTGCGGGTGAGCTCGAGCGAGCGGCGCCCGCGGCGCGCGGCGTGCGCCTCCGCCTCGAGCTCGACGTCGGCGTAGCGCAGCAGCTCTCCGGCGCCTGCGCCGGCCGAGCGGCGGAGGAGCGCCCGCAGCCGCGCCAGCAGCTCCTCCAGCGCGAAGGGCTTCACGAGGTAGTCGTCGGCGCCCGCGTCGAGCCCGCGCACGCGGTCGGGCACCGCGTCGCGCGCGGTCAGGACGAGCACCGGCGTCCGGTCGCCCGCCGCGCGCAGCCGCCGGCACACCTCGAGGCCGTCGACCTGCGGCATGAGGACATCGAGCACGAGCGCGTCGGGCGCCCGTACGGCCAGCGCGTCGAGCGCCTCGGCGCCGTCGGCCGCCAGCTCCGTGTCGTAGCCCTCGAGCCGCAGCGCGCGGTCCACCGCCTCGCGCACCGCGGGCTCGTCGTCGACGACCAGGATGCGCACGCGGTGATCGTGCCGGGCCAAGCTGAAAGCCTGGTAAGAGCGCCGCCACGCGCTAGCTTGCCGCTCCATGCGCCGCCTCATCACCGCCGCCGTGCCGGTCGTCCTCGCGATCGGGCTGGCCGCCCCCGCTTCCGCCCAGACGCCCGGCCTCGTCGAGGGCGTCTCCAAGATCCGCCCGAACGGCATCGGGCAGGTCAAGACCGGCATGACGATCAAGGAGGCGAAGGAGGCCGCCGGTACGCACATGACCCAGCAGGCCGTCGGCGAGTGCGTCTACCTCGACAACGGCCCTCCCGGCACCGGCCAGGGCCCGACGCTGCGCTTCCACAACGGCCGCCTGCGGCACATCAACGTCGCGCGCAAGGGCTTCGCGACCCAGCGCGGCGTGGAGGTCGGCGACAAGGTCAAGGAGGTGCGTGAGAAGTACAAGGGCCTCGGCAGTCGCGGCAACCTCGGCGGCGGCAAGGACCTCGTCTGGCGCGGGCGCAAGGGCGGCCGCCTGATCTTCTCGGTCGCGAACGGCAAGGTCTGGGCGATCACCGGCGGCAAGGTGCCGTGGGTCAACCAGCAGGAGTGCGTGTGATGGCGGAACGGACCGAATACGCGCCGGGGACTCCGAGCTGGGTCGATCTCACGACGCCCAACCTGGAGGCCGCCCTCGTGTTCTACGGCGGCCTCTTCGGCTGGGAGTTCGAGGACGCCGGCGAGGAGGCGGGCCACTACCACCAGGCGCTGCTCCGCGGGAAGCGCGTGGCCGGTCTCGGGCCCGCCCAGCCGGGAGGCTCCCCCGCCGCGTTCTGGACGACGTACTTCAGCGGCACCGACGTCGACGCTCACGCGGCCGCCGTCACCGAGGCCGGCGGCGCGGTGCTCTTCGGCCCGCTCGACGTGATGGACCAGGGCCGGATGCTCGTCGGGCGCGACCCGGCGGGCGCGGTCTTCGGCATCTGGCAGCCGCAGGCGCACGTCGGCGCGCAGATCGTCAACGAGCACGCGGCCCTCGCCTGGAACGAGCTGATCGGCAAGGACGTCGAGGGCGCCGCGAAGTTCTACGGCGCGGTCTTCGGCCTCGCGTTCGCGGAGCTGCCCGACGCACCGCCCGGCGTCGCCTACCGGCTCATGCAGGTCGGCGAGGCCGTCGTCGGCGGCATCTCGGGGATGGCGGGCGACGCGCCGCCGCACTGGCTGACCTACTTCATGTTCGACGACGTCGACGCCGGCTTCGCGCGCGTGCTCGAGCTGGGCGGCGCGGTCCACGGTGAGCCGGTCGACTCCCCCTACGGCCGCTACGCGCGGGTCAGCGACCCGCAGGGCGCGCACTTCGCGCTGATCGCGGCCTCCTGAAAAGCGATGGCCCCGCCGGAGCGGGGCCATCGAAGCTACGCGTTGGCGGGCTCTCCGCCGCCGCCGCGCACCTTGAAGGCGACGAACACGGCGGCCGCGGCACCAGCGACGATCAGCGGCACGCGCTTGACGACCGGCGTGCGCTTGGCGGCCTGGTAGACCGCGGTTCCCTTGGCGGCCTTCTTGGCGCCCTTGGCTGCCTTGCCGGCGGCCTTGACCTTGAGATAGGTGCCCAGAGCATCGGCTGCTCGGGCCTTCTTGCTCTTGTTGCGTCTGAGGCTCATAGGAAAGGGCTACCCGCGCGTGGCCAACCGCACGCCGTCTACCATCGCCGCGCAATGCGGTTCCGGCCACGGCAACCGTCGATCGTCGAGCTCATCGCGGAATGGGACGGAGGACCCCCGCCCGAGCTACCCGACGAGCCGCCCGACGACGGGCGCACCGTGCGCTGGGGCGCCGGTGCGCTGGACGGCGTCGCGGGCCGCCACGGCGGCGGCACCGCCGAGCCCCTGCGGGCCGCCGCGCTGGCCGAGCTGATCGAGCACGCCGCCGGCGGCGCGGACGACGCGCGCCGCGTGCTCTACGAGGCGGCCCGCGGCGAGGGCATCGTGTTCGCCCTCGACGAGGCGCTCGAGGCCCTGGCCCGGGCCGGCGTCTCCGCCGAGCCGGTGGCGGAGCTGGGCCGCGCCCTCGCCCGCGAGGCGCGCCACCGCGAGCCGCTCAAGCTGGCGATCTCGCTCGTCGGCAGCGCGGGCGACGAACGCGACGTCGACCTCCTGGAGACGCTCGCCCGCCACGACGAGTTCAGCCTCGTGGCCGGCATCGCCCTGGCCAGCGTGCTCGACGACCCCGTGCGGGCCTGGTGGCGTGTCGGCTGCCTGGCCACGGGCTGGGGCCGCGTCGAGGCCGTCGACCGCCTCGCCGGGATGGAGCCGCAGCTCACCCCCGAGGTGCGCGCCTGGCTCCTGCGCAGCGGCTGTCTCACCGCCGACATCCCGGAGTACGTGGCGTTCGCCTGCGCGACCGCCGGACGGCTCGAGGAGGCGGTGACCGGGCTCGTCGACGACGAGCTGCTCGACGGCGCGTGCGCGATCCTCAGCGCGCTCGTCACGGGCGGGCCGACGGAGGACATGCAGGACTACGACCCGGCGCCGGACGTCGCCGCCGCGGTGCTCGACCTGCTCGACGGCCGCGCGCCGAACCTCATCCGCCTGTGGGCCGTCGTCGACCTGCGCAACTGGGCCGAGGACTACGAGCAGCACGTGGCGATCGCGGCGCGCTGCGGCAGGCTGCTCGACCGCCCCGAGGCCCGCCGCTTCGTGGCCAGCCGCCTGCAGCGGCCGGGCGACGTGCTGCGCGTGTGGGGGGTCGCCGAGGCGATGGGCCTGGACCCGTGGGAGGCGGGCTGGCGCCACCTGCACGAGGAGAGCGAGCCGTCCGGCCTCTATCTGCGCCTCTCCCGCACCCGGGAGGCGGGCCGCTGGGCGCGCCTCGTGGCCTTCGCCGAGCGCGAGCTCCCGCTCGACATCCTCGCCACCGGCCCCGAGGACCGCCTGCTGCCGGGCGATCCGCATCGCGAGGCGAGCCTCTGCCTCGGCTTCCTCGTGCAGGAGATGGGCGGCGACCGCTGGTCGGAGCGGATCATCGCGACGGCGCTCATGCACCCGGTCATCCTCACCCGCAACGGGGCGATCCGGGCGCTGGCGCAGACGCCGCGCGAGCAGTGGGGCCCCGCGGTCGAGGCGGCGCTGCGCCGCCTGGTGGCGACCGAGCCGCGGCAGGACGTCCGCGAGCGCGCGGTGGAGCAGCTGGCGCGCCTGCCAGCCTGAGAGGGGTGCCCCGACTCGCCCTGGTCGTCGTCGCCGCGCTCGTTCTGCTCGCGGCGGGCGTGACCGGACTCCTCACGCGCAGCGACGATCCGCCGGCCGGCGTGCCGGTCGTCCCGACGCCTCCCGGCGAGGTCGGCGCGGAGGTCGAGCCGTTCGCCGATCCCTTCGCCTGGGACCCCGATCGCGCCGAGGAATTCACGCGGCGCGCGGCGGCCGGCAACAGCCACCTGCTCTACGCGCTGTCGCCGGGCGGCGTGGTGGCGAGCGCCGAGCGGACGGCCCGCTGGCGCCCGCTGGTGGAGCGCGCCGCCGAGACGGCCGGCGTCGACCCGGACACCCTCGAAGGGCTCGTCCTGCTCGAGAGCGCGGGACGCGAGGACGCCCAGGCGCCGGGCGGCGCCGAATCGGCCACCGGGCTCACGCAGATCCTCGCCGAGACCGGGCAGAACCTGCTCGGGCTGCGTGTGGACGTGGCCGAGAGCGAGCGCCTCACGCGGCGGATCGCCCGCGCGGAGCGGCGCGGCCAGGAGCGCCGTGCGGCCACGCTCCGGCGCACGCGCGCCCGGGTCGACGAGCGCTACGACCCCGAGCGGGCGCTGGCCGGCACGGCGCGCTACCTGCAGATCGCGCGCGACGAGGTGCGCCGCGAGGACCTCTCCTTCGTCTCGTACCACATGGGCATCGGCAACCTGCAGGACGTGATCCGCGCCTACGGGGCCGATCCGGGAGACCCGCCGCCCTACGTGCAGCTCTACTTCGACTCGACGCCGACGCGTCACGGCCGCGCCTACCAGCGGCTGAGCGCGCTCGGCGACGACTCCTCGAACTACTGGTGGAAGGTCCTCGCGGCGCGGGAGATCATGCGGCTGTGGCGGGAGGACGGCGCCGAGCTCCAGCGGCTCGACGCGCTGCACGGGGCCAAGGCCTCGGCCGAGGAGGTCCTGCACCCGATCAACGACACCGAGGTCTACGCGCTGCCCGAGGACCTGGCGCGGGCCTGGGACAGCGGCGACATCGTCGCCTTCCCGGATGACGAGGCGGTGACCGGGCTCAAGCGCGACCGGCGGATGGGCGAGCTGGCGCGGCGCATCGACCAGCCGGCCGAGCGCTACCGCGGGCTGCGCCGCTCCGCGCTGGCGCTCGCGCTCTACCTCGGCGCGCAGGTGCGGGGGATCAGCGGCCAGTCGCCGCTCATCGTCACCTCGACCGTGCGCGACGCGAGCTACCAGCACGAGCTCGTCGAGCGCAACTCGGAGGCCACGCGCCGCTACTCGCTCCATACGACCGGCTGGGCGTTCGACGTCCTGCGCGACTACCGCTCGCGCCGGCAGGCGCAGGCCTTCCAGTTCGTGCTCGACCGGCTGCGCTCGCTCAACGTGATCGCCTGGGTGCGCGAGCCGCGCGCGATCCACATCACCGTGTCGCGCGACGCCGAGGTGCTCCTCCCGCTGCTCGAACGTGTGAACATCGAGCCGTGACCGACGCCATCCGCACCCCCGACGAGCTGCTCGACGGTCTCCCGGGCTTCCCGTGGCCGGCGCGCTTCCGGACCGTCGACGGGCTGCGCATGGCGCACGTCGACGAGGGCGACGGGCCGCCGGTGGTGCTCTGGCACGGCGAGCCGACGTGGGGCTACCTGTGGCGCAAGGTCGCGGCGCGGCTGCTGGCCGCCGGGTACCGCGTCGTGCTCCCCGACCACGCCGGCTTCGGCCGGTCGGACAAGCCGATGGACGCCGGCTGGTACACGTACGACCGCCACGTGGCCATGGGCGCGACGCTGCTCGAGGACCTCGACCTGCGCGGCGCGACGTTCGTGGTCCACGACTGGGGCGGCCCGATCGGCCTGCGGCTGGCCGTCGAGCACCGCGAGCGGGTCGACCGGCTCGTCGTGATGAACACCGGGCTCGTGACGGGCCGCCAGCGGATGAACGACGCCTGGCACACGTTCGCCGACTTCGTCGCACGGGTCGAGGAGCTGCCGATCGGGCTGCTCGTCCGGCGCGGCTGCCATGTCGATCCCGGCGACGCGGTCGCGGCCGCCTACGACGCGCCGTTCGTCAACGAGGCCTCGAAGGCCGGCGCGCGGGCGTTCCCGGCGCTGATCAAGGCCGGCCCGGCCATGGCCGGCGCCGAGGCCGGCCAGCGGACGCTCGACGCGCTGAAGGAGGACCGCCGCCCGCTCCTCATGCTCTGGGGCGCCGACGATGCCGCGCTCCCGCCGGCCGTCGGCGAGGCGTTCGCCGCGGCGCTGGGCCGGCCGGCGCCGCGCGTGCTCGACGGCGCCGGGCACTTCGTCCCGGAGGACTGCGGCGAGGACGTCGGCGACATCGTCGCCGACTGGCTCGCTTCCTAGACCGTGGTGCGGTCGGGCGCGCTGCTCGCGGCGCGCGCCTCGTAGTCGGCGCGGGCGGTGCGATCGGTCTTCAGCAGCGACTGGTCGGCCTTCAGCCAGCGCCCGAGCGCCTCGCGGATGCCGCGCGGCAGCGGGCTGGTGACCTGGACCAGCGCGCCGTTGGAGCGCGGCACGAAGACGTCGAAGCGCGGGTGCTTGAGCGCGGAGACGACCTCGCGGGCCACGTCGTCGACCTCGATGGCCTTCACGCGCGACTCGGCGAGGCCGGCCGTGAGCTCGGTGTTGACGGCGCTCGGCATGACCACGGAGACCTCGACGCCCGTGCCGCGCAGCTCGACGCGCGCGGCCTCGGAGAGGCCCACCACGCCGTGCTTGGTCGCGCAGTAGGTGGCGAGGTACGGGAAGCCGGTGCGGCCGGCGATCGAGGCCATGTTCACGATGTGGCCGGTGCGGCGCGGGACCATCCGGCGCATCGCCTCCTGCGTGCCGTGGATGACCGCGCGCAGGTTGATGTCGAGCTGGCGGGCGATGCTCTCCGCGCTCTCCTCGACGAGCGGCGTGACGGGCATGATCCCGGCGTTGTTGACCACGATGTCGAGCGGGCCGAGGCGCTGCTCGACCTCGTCGAAGAAGGCGACGAGGCCGGCGTGGTCGGTGACGTCGATGCCGAGCCCGACCGCCCCGCCGCCGAGCGCCGCCGCGGTCGCCTCGGCGGACTCCTTGTCGAGGTCTCCCACCGCCACGCGAGCGCCCTCGCGGGCCAGCGACTGCGCGATCGCGCGGCCGATTCCCCTGCCGCCGCCGGTGATGACGACGACCTTCCCGGTCAGCGAACGTGGTTCCTTGGCCATGCCCACACCCTAGAGGTAGGCGCCGCTCGGAAGGTACGGTGCGAACGGCCCGACGTCGCCCCCCAGGAACACGGCGCCGACGTCGAAGCGCAGCTCCAGCCCCGCTTCCAGGCACGGCGCGACGGCCCAGTTCTGGGCGCTGGTGATCCATTCCACGACCGCGTGGCGGGTGCCGGCGGCGGCCAGGCAGCCGCGCAGGAGCGCGGCGGCGGCCGCCTCGTCGAAGGCCGCGAGCAGACGCACGACGCCCTCCCGAACGACCGCGTAGCCGCGGCCGGGATGCACGAGGAGATCGCCGCCGCCGTCCAGCAGCGCGACGATGTCGTCGCCGTGGGCGGCGCCGCGGACCGCGCGGTCGACCTCGACGGTCAGCGGCAGGTCGGCGGCGTCCCCGCGCCGGACCTCGGGCGGCATGGCCGCGCCCCGCGGGCGTCCGCGGGCGGCGACCGCGGGATGGAAGTCGAGCCCGAGGCGGGCGTAGCTGCGCAGGGCCCGCGGGTCGCGCGAGGCGAGCACGATCCAGCCGCGGGCGCCGTCGCCGTAGGCGCGAGCGCGGGCGAGGAGCTCGCGGCCGAGCCCTCCCGACTGCACCTCGGGCCGGACGACGAGCAGCGACAGGCCCCAGACCCCCTCGCGCATGACCGCGAGCGAGCAGCCGACGACCTGGCCATCCTGCTCGGCCACCCACGCGCCGCCGGGATCGCGGGCCAGCAGGTGGCCGACGCGGATCCGGCTGAGCGCGATCGGCCCGGCCGGATCGGGCCGCTCGCTGAAGCCGCGCGCGAGCTCCCGGAACGCGAGGACGCTGACGTCGTGCACCGCGTCGATGTCGGTGGCCTGGAGCGGTCGAACTGACGGGTCGGGCACGGCAGGGACCCTAGAATGCGGTCGCAGTGGATCGCATCGACGGCAGCTTCGCCCACGCCGACCGGCGCCTGGCCTACAGCTCGTACGGCGAGGGCCCGCGGACGGTCGTCCTCCTCCACGGCCTCCTCTTCAGCCGCTACATGCACGACGCGCTGGCCCGGGCGCTGGCCGAGCGCGGCCACCGCGTGCTCACGCTCGACCTGCTCGGCCACGGCGAGTCGGACCGGCCGACCGACATGTGGCGCTATTCGATGACCGAGTTCGGGCGCGAGGTCGTCGCGCTGCTCGACCACCTCGACATCGACGAGGCGGTCGTGCTCGGGACCTCGCTGGGCGCGAACACGACGCTCGAGGTCGCCTCGATCGCCCCGGAGCGCGTGCGGGGGATGGTCATCGAGATGCCGGTGCTCGACCACGCGCTGCTCGGCTGCGCGGTGGCGTTCACGCCGCTGATGATCGGCCTGACCTTCGGCGCGCCGGCCGCGCGCCTGCTGGCCCGGGCCGCTCGCACCGTCCCGGCCCGGAAGCTGCCGTGGCAGGTCGACATCCTCCTCGACCTGGTCCGGCAGGACCCCGAGCCGAGCGCGGCGGTCATCCAGGGCCTGTTCTTCGGCCGCACCGCCCCGCATCGCGACGAGCGCCGCACGTTCGAGGCGCCGACGCTGGTCATCGGCCACCAGTTCGACATCGTCCACCCGTTCTCCGACGCCGGCATGCTCGCGGAGGAGCTCCCGAACGGGCGGCTGCTGCAGGCCAACTCGATCGTCGAGCTGCGCCTGGCGCCGGACCGCCTCACCGACGAGATCGCCGCATTCCTCGACGAATGCTGGCGGCCGCGGGCGGCCACCGCGCCGTCGCGTCGCGCCGGTTAGCGGACCTTCGCGAAGCGCCGCACGGCGGCCATCAGCTCGTCGAGCTTCTCGTCCGATCCGGCGCCGTCGACGGCCACCGCATCGGCCACGCAGTGGCGTACGTGCGAGTCGAGCACGCTGACGGCGACCTGCTCGAGCGCGGTCTGGACGGCGGCCACCTGGGTGAGGATGTCGATGCAGTAGGCGTCGTCGTCGACCATCCGCTGGAGCCCTCTGACCTGGCCCTCGATCCGGCGGAGACGGTTGTGGACGGCTTTGGCATCGGCCTGCATGAGGCGAATAATACCCCGGTGGGGTACACCGGGGTTGCTACATTCATCCGCCGATGTCCCACCGCCAGGAGGAGAAGGCCCGCCGTCGCGAGGAGCGAATGGCGCAAGAGCAGGCCGAGAAGGCGCGCCACGCGCGCCAGAAGCGGCTGCAGATCGTGCTCGGCGGGCTCGTCGGCGTGGCGGCGATCGCCGTCGTGGTCCTGCTCGTGACCGGCGCGCTCGGCGGTGACGGAGACGCCAGCGGCAGCTCGGCGGGCGAGGCCTCGACGCCGGACGCGGCCAACGTGAGCATCCCCGAGCCCGCCATCGGCGACCTCGAAGAGGCGGCGAAGGCGGCCGGCTGCAAGCTCTCGAACCCCGAGATCGAGGGCGCCCAGCACGAGGACCGCGAGTTCGCGGCTTCGGACTACAAGACCAACCCGCCGACCTCGGGCAACCACTTCCCGGAGTGGTACAACGACGGCGTGTACCAGCCGGGCAGCACCCCGCAGCTCGGCATGCTCGTCCACACGCTCGAGCACGGCCGCATCAACGTGCAGTACAAGCCCGGCACGCCGGACGAGACCGTCGCCCAGCTCGAGGCGCTGCTCGCCGAGCAGAACGACGGCTACCACATGCTCCTGTACGAGAACACGACCGACATGACCGCGCAGGTCGCCGCGACGACGTGGGGCCATTCGCTCACGTGCCCGGAGATGAACGACGAGGTCTTCGACGCGGTGCGCACGTTCCGCAACGAGTACATCGACCAGGGTCCGGAGAACGTCCCCTAGGCCGTGACGGCCGGAGCGGTCGTGCCGCGCACGACCAGCTCCACCGGCAGGATCACCTCACCGTCGCCCCCGCGATCGGTGAGCATGCGACCGGCGATCTCGCCCTTCTCGATCAGCGGCTGGCGGACCGTGGTGAGGTTCGACGGGCCGGCCTCGGGAACGTCGTCGAAGCCGACGACCGAGATGTCCTCCGGCACCCGCAGCCCGCGGCTGCGCGCGAGCTCGATCGCCGCGATGGCGAGCTGGTCGGTGGCGGCGATCACGGCCGTCGGGAGCGGGTCGGCGTCGAGCGCGTCGGCGGGCCGCTCGGAGCGCGGCACCCGCCTCCAGTCGATGGCCGCGCCCTCGAGCGCGTCGCGATAGCCGCCCAGCCGCTCGAGGTTGTGGGTGGAGCGACGGTCGGCGAGCAGCGCGAAGCGCGTGTGACCGAGGGTGAGCAGGTGCTCGGCCGCCATCCGCGCCCCCCGGCGATCCTCGACCCCGACGAACGCGTGCCCGTCGAGGCGCGGCTCGTCCACCACCACGAGCGGCAGCCCGCGCTCGCGCGCGGCCGTGACGTTCGGGTGGTCCGCGGCCATCGCGTAGAGGCAGAACGCATCGACCACGGCATCGTGCACGCCGGTCCCGCGCTCGGGGATGACGAGCAGGCCCAGCCCGGCGTTCTCGGCCGCGCGGGCGATGCCCTGGAGGAGCAGGCTCGCGGCCGGGTCGCTGAACGCGGACGAGAGTCCGGCGGCGAGCAGGAGCCCGACGGCGTCCCGTCGGCCCGACCGCAGCTGGCGCGCGGCGGCGTCAGGACCCGCGTACCGGAGCTCCCTCGCCGTCTGCAGGATCCGGTCCCTGAGCTCCGGGGCGAGCTGGTCGGGCCGGTTGTACGCGTTGGAGACCGTGGTGCGTGAGACGCCGACCACGTCGGCGATCGTCTTCAACGTCACCCGGCTCCCCACGTTGTGTCTTCTACTCGATCCCGCGCACCGGTGCACGGCCTTGCGCGGAATAGCGGTGCGTTTCGTGCGCGAGCCGTACGTTTTCAGGACCCGGCAGGCTCCCGCCAGCCGCCGGTCTCGCCCCGGTAGAGGCCCGAGCCGGTGGTGACCAGGCGGGCGGTGCGGGCGAGGATCTGGAGGTCGAGGCGCAGGGAGGCGTGCTCGACGTACCAGAGGTCGAGCTCGATGCGCTCGTGCCACGGGAGCGAGGCGCGGCCGTGGACCTGCGCCCAGCCGGTGATCCCCGGGCAGGGCGTCGAGCCGGTGGCGCTGCTGCTCGTCGTAGCGGTCGACCTGGACCTGCACGGTCGGGCGAGGGCCGACCACGGACATCTCGCCGCGCACGACGTTGATGAGGTTGGGCACCTCGTCGAAGGAGGTGCGGCGGAGCCAGGAGCCGAGGCGCGTGATGCGGTCGTCGCCCTCGTCGACGGCCAGGCCCTTGCCCATCGTCTCGGCGCCGCTGACCATCGTCCGCAGCTTCCAGAGCTCGAACGGCGCGCCGGCGCGGCCGACGCGGCGCTGGCGGTAGATCGGGTGGCCGTGCGTCTCGAGCCGGATCGCGATCGCGCACGCCAGCAGCACCGGCGAGGCCAGGGTCAGCGCGAGCCCGGCGACGACGATGTCGAGCCCGCGCTTGCGGCGCGAGCGCAGGTACGGCGCGGGCCTCATCGCGTGCCCTCGGGGGTCTCCCAGCCCACCTCGGTCCCGAGGCGCAGCCAGTCGTAGAGCCCGAAGGCCAGCGCCGCCGTGGTGAGCACGTAGTAGCGCGCGACGAGCAGCGGGCGCGAGCGGATCCGGCCGCCGGCCACGGCGCCGCCCACCAGCGCGGCCTGGGCCGCGGCGGCCGCCGCGTACGCCCGGCCCCGGCGCAGCAGCACGAGCGTCGCGAGCGCCACGAGCGCGTGCAGCAGCGGCGTCGCGTACCGCAGGAGCCGGTGCGAGGCGATCATGAGCGTGTAGAGCGGCGAGTAGCCGCGAGGATCGAGCAGGCCGCCGCGCAGGATGATCGGCCACGCGTGGGCCATCATCCGCCGCTTGCGGGCCCACTCGCCCTCGACCGTCGGGACCATCTTCTCGACCGCCCGCGCGGCCGGCACGTACACGGCGCGCGAGCCGCGCTTGACGACGTTGAAGGGGAACGAGAGGTCGTGGCCGAGGACCTCGTCGGCGGTCATGTAGAGCGCCGGCCGCACCGCGTAGATGGCGCCGTTGCCGGCCGTGACCGAGGCGAGCGCCGACTCGTGCTCGCGCAGCCACATGTCGTAGCGCCAGTAGAGCCCCTCCTGGTTCGTCCCGGCGTCGTTGACGAACCGCACCTGCCCGCACGCGTAGCCGACCTCGGGATCCGCGAACGCCGCCATCAGCCGGACGAGCGCGTCCGGCTCCCACAGCGCGTTGGCGTCGGAGAACGCCAGCAGCTCGCCGCGCGCCACGCGCACCGCGGCGTCCTGCGCGCGGTACTTGCCGCCGCGGGGCAGCTCGAGCACCACGTCGGCGCCCGCCGAGCGCGCCAGCGCCGCCGTCGCGTCCGCCCCCGGCTCGGCGCCCCCGTCGACCGCCACGACGATCTCGAGGCGGTCGCGCGGCCAGTCGAGCGCCAGCGCGTTGGCGACCTTCTCGGAGATGACCCCGGCCTCGTTGTACGCGGCGACGACGAGCGTGACCATCGGACGGTCGGCGCCCGGCTCGGGCGGCGTCCACGAGCGCGCGCCGAGCCGCCGCAGCGCGCCGAGGAACACGCCGTAGCCCACCTGCGTCCAGGCGAGCAGCGCGAGCGGGATCCAGAACAGGGCGCGCACGGCGGCGCATGGTGGCAGACGCCGGACTCGAACCCGCCGCGTGCGCCACACTCGGACCGCCATGCCGACGACCCTGCGAGACGGCGACCTGGTCCTGCGGCCGAAGCGGCTCGACGACATCGACGCCATCACCGCCGCCTGCCAGGACCCGGACATCTCGCGCTGGACGCGCGTCCCGAGCCCCTACACGCGCGCCGACGCCGAGCTCTTCCTGGCCCGCAGCGCGGAGGAGGAGGCCGCCGGCCGGTCGGTCAACTTCCTCGCGGTCGACGCGGCCGACGACCGCCTGCTCGGCTCGTTCAGCCTGATGGAGCTCGACCGCGATCCCGCCTACGGCGAGATCGGCTACTGGGTGGCCGCCGACGCCCGCGGCCGCGGCGTGGCGACCCGGGCGGTGCGAATGCTCACCCGGTGGGCGCTCGAGCAGGACCGCGGCGACCTGGAGATCCTCGCGCACAGGGACAACGCGCCCTCGCGCCGTGTGGCGGAGAAGGCGGGCTACGTGGACTCGGGTCGCCTGGTCGTCTCACCGCGCCTGGACGACGACGATCCCGTGTACGCCGTGTATGTCCGGTCCCCCGCATGACGCGGCGCGCTGCCAGTATCAGCGGGGATGGCCGTCGAGCTCAGCTACTGCGTCGTCAACACCGAGCAGCGTCAGCTCCTCAGCTACTGCCTTGACGCGATCGCGCGCGAGCGCGCCACGGTCGACTTCGAGACCGAGACGCTGGTGCTCGACAACGCGTCGAACGACGGCTCGGCGGACACCGCCCGCTCCCACGCCGTGACGACCGACGTGATCGCCCTCGACCGCCGGCGCCATCAGGCCCAGAACGCCACCGCGCTGCTCGAGCGCGCCCGCGGTCGCTTCTGCCTGCTCCTCAACGAGGACTCGGAGCTCGAGCCGGGCGCGACCGCGGCGCTCCACGATGCCCTCGCGGCGGCCGACGACGCCGCTGCGGCCGGCGCGACGCTCGTCACCCCCGGCGGCCACCAGCAGCCGTCCGCGTGGCGCTTCCCCAGCCCGTGGACCCGAGCGGTCGCGATGGCCGGGCTCGGCCGCCGGTTCCTGGTCCAGAGCCACGGCCGCGCCGTGCGCGACGTCGACTGGGCCCCCGCCGCCGCGCTCCTCGTCCGCCGCGAGGCGGCCGAAGCGGTGGGCTGGCTGCAGGAGGACGAGATCGAGTTCTGCCGCCGCCTGCACGCCGCCGGCTGGCGTGTCCTGTACGCCCCGGAGGCCCGGGCCGTGCACCACGAGCACCGCTAAGGTCGGCGCCCATGAGCGCTCAGTCGGGCGAGCAGCGGGTCACCCCGCTCGAGCTGTTCTTCGATCTCGTGTTCGTCTTCGCGATCACCCGCGTGACGAGCCTCATGGCCCACGACCTCTCGTGGACCTCGATCGGCCAGGGCCTGCTCGTGCTGGCCGCCCTGTGGTGGGGCTGGGCCGCCTACGCGTGGCTGACGAACCACGTCGCCGGTGACGACCTGCGCGCGCGGATGGCCGTGTTCGTGGCCATGGGCGCGATGGTGCTGGTGGCCCTCGCCGTGCCGGGCGCGTTCGGCGACCACGCGCTGCTCTTCGCGCTCGCGTACCTCGTGATGCGCATGGCCCACCTCGGGCTCTACTGGGCGGCCAGCCGCGAGGAGCCCGAGGTCCACGTGGCGGTCGCGCGCCTGCTCCCGTCCGCCACGGTCGGCCCGCTGCTGCTGGTCATCGCGGCGTTCACCGACGGCGCCCTCCAGGCCGGTCTCTGGATCGCGGCGCTGGCCATCGACTACGGCGGGCCGCTGGTCACCGGCGTCGCCGGCTATCGCGTGCACCCCGCGCACTTCGCCGAGCGCTTCTCGCTGATCGTGATCATCGCCCTGGGCGAGTCGATCATCGCCATCGGCGCCGGTGCGGGAGACGAGCCGCTGAGCACCGCGATCGGCGTCGCCGCGGTGCTCTCCCTCATGACCTCGGCCGCGCTCTGGTGGGCGTACTTCGACGTCGTGGCGCCGGTCGCCCACCAGGCCCTCGGGGCGCTGACGGGCGTCGCGCGGAACACGCTCGCCCGCGACTCCTTCGCCTACCTGCACCTCCCGATGATCGCCGGCATCGAGCTCTTCGCGCTCGGGGTCGAGGAGGTGGTCGGGCACGTCGACGAGGCGCTGCCGATCGAAGCCTCCGCGGCGCTGTTCGGCGGCATCGCCCTGTACCTGCTCGCCCACGTGGCGTTCCGGCTGCGCAACGTCGGGACGGTCAACCGCCAGCGGCTCGTCGCGGCCGTCGTCCTCGCCCTCTGCATCCTCGTCGGGCCGGAGGTCGACTCGCTCGTGGCGCTCGCCCTGGCGAGCGCCGTGACCGTCGCGCTGATCGCCTACGAGACCGTGCGCTTCGGCGCCGACCGCGTCCGGGTACGAATGGAGGCATGACCGACCCCGGCGGTGGCTACGGCTGGCGCAGCGCGGAGCACCTGCCGCGCCGGCGCGGCGGCGTCATGGGCTGGGCGCAGGTCGCGCGCCAGGCAAGTCCGCTGGACGAGGAGCGGCCGCTCTGCCTGCTCCTGCTGCCGGAGCCGCTGGAGACGTTCGAGCTGCGCGAGCGGGCGGAGGACCTCCTCAGGGCGCCCGGCGTGGCGGCCCTCGACCCGCCGCGGATGGGCTACGGCAGGCGGCGGCTCGCCGAGGCCTTCGCCGTGCTCCAGGCGCGGCGCATGCGGCTGCCGGGCTTCCCGCGCATGCTCGTGCTCTTCGACCCGCTGCAGTACCCGCTGGCCCGCGCGCTGACCGCGATCCACCCCGACGCCGAGCTCTGGTACGGCCCGGGGGACCCGCCCGAGGACGAGCGCGCGCGCACGCTCGACGACCTCGCGAGCGCGCGCGCCGCGGTGCGCTTCGAGCGGATCCCCGGTCCGGCCTACGAGGCCAACCGGCCGCTGTGGGAGCGGATGGAGGCGCTCGGGATCGAGACCGGGCGCCTCGGCTCCGAGCGCTCCGACGTCATGGGGTCGTCCTGATCTTCGTCGGGCTGCCGCGCAGGAGGTCGACGATGTTGCGCGTGATCTGCGCGACCTGACGGTCGTCGAGCCGCTTCGACCACTCGGGCAGCCCGACGCGGATGACCAGGCCCTCGCCGAGCTCCGTGGCCACGACCACCGGCTTCGGCGGCTCGGGAGGCGCATCGGGCACGTCCGGCTCCTCCTCGGTGGCCGTCTCGACGCCGAGCGCCGCCAGCAGGGTGCTCTGGTCGCCTGACGGCGCGCCGCTCTCCTCCAGCACGCTGAAGCCGACCAGGGCGCCGTCGAAGCCCTCGACGAGCCCGTAGGCCGGATCGCCGTCGATGAGCGAGAGCGTGACCGGGGTCGAGGTGCGCCGCAGGTCCTCGAAGCGCGTGCCGAACGGGTCCTGGAATGCGGGCTGCGTCGGGCGCACGAGGCGCCCGGCCGTGCGATTGGCGTTGCGCTGGATCGTCACGCCGCGGCGCAGGGTGTCGGCGCCGAAGCTCGCGAGCCGCCCGCCGTCCTGCACGTAGCGGCGCAGGCGCCGCCCGTAGGAGCGCGAGATCCAGCGCTCGGAGCCGGCGAGCAGGACGGCCTTGCGGTCGGTCGCGCGCGGGCTGCGCGAGAGCGCGAGGTCGAGGTCGCTCGTCAGGTCGTAGCGGATGTTCGAGTCGTCGAGGAAGCGCAGGAGCGGCGCCGCGGTCGTGTACAGGTCCTCGGGCAGGCCGTGGTCGAAGACGCGCGGCCAGTTGACCGGCCCGCCCCCGTCGAGCGTGTCGGGGACGCCGTCGCCGTTCTGGTCGACGCGCTCGGTGGCGGCCCACGTGAGCGTCGGCAGCACCACGAGCAGGACCGCGCGGTCGCGTGACTGGACCATCACGGGCGCCGCCGTGCGATGGCGGCCCGCCCACACCTCGAGGACGTAGAGGCCGGAGTCGCCGCGAGGCGCGATGAAGCTGACCGGCGCGCGGGCGGGCTCGCGGCCACGCAGCACCGGCTCCTGGCCGCCGACGCGGCGCAGCCGCCACCGGTACGGCCGGCCGCGAGCGTCGACGTTGACCTCCACCCGGCGCCCGCTGGTCACCGGCCGCAGCGGCGGCTCGGCGGCGATGGTCCGGATGGTGAGCCCGGCCCCGCCGCGCGACGCGCCGGGCCGCGGGGGCACCGACCGCGGCTCGCGGCCGAGGTTGTACGCGCGATCGCGAGCGATGACCTGCACGAGATAGGTGCCGGGCGGCGCAGGGCCGCCGTCGACGCGGCCGTCCCACACCAAGGTGCGGGAGTCCTCCACGGGCGGCAGCTCCGCCACCACGCGGGGCTCGCCGTCGTCGGTCCGCCAGACGCGGCCGCGCTTGGTCAGGCGGCGCGAGATCGAGCCGACCTCGATCTCCACCGGCCCCGCCACGGGCCCGACGATCGGGCCCGGCACGATGGCCTTGACCCGCGGGCGCGGCGCCTTGGTGTCGACCAGCGTGGTCCGCGGGACGATCACCGAGCGGCCCTCCTGGCGCAGCGTCACCCGCACGCGGTAGCGGCCGTCGGCCACGCGCCGGCCGGTGTCCGTGCGGCCGTCCCACTCCAGCTGCAGCGGGCGGTCGGGACCGACCGCCGCGTCGTCCGCGAGCCGGCGCACCGCGTTGCCCGAGCTGTCGACGACGTCGACGGAGATCTCGCTCCGCTCGCGCAGCACGACGCGGAAGCGGTTGACCTCACGCCGCCCGTCGTCGTTCGGCGAGAACACGCGCAGGAGCCCGACGACCTGCGCCACCGCGGGCTCGCCCTTCACGCGCTGGGCGGCGAAGAACGCCGCGAACGTCGCGCCGACCAGCAGCACGAACACGGCGCGCGCGAGGAGCGTCACCTACGGAGACTTGTCGGCGCCGAGCAAGACCACGACGTCGGCGGGCCGCGAGCCGCTCTCGTCCGAGCTGTCGGCCAGCGCCTGCGTCTCGGTATCGATCGCCTCGGTGCGCGAGACGTCGAGCACTCGCGCGACATCGCGCGCCTGGGCACGCTCGTCCTCGGCGTAGAGCACGACGGAGTCCTGCCGCTGCTGATCGTCGCCGTTGTCGATCCGGATGTTGCCGTCGACGTAGCCCGCGGTGATGAGGGCGTCGCGCTGGCCCGAGGCGAGGCCGTCGATCGGCGTGCCGTTGAGCACGACGACGACCTTCTCCGGCCGTGCCTCGGCGGCCGCCGTGCCGCCGCCGGTCGACGAGCCGGTGGGCGTGCCGCCCGGATCGGCGATCGAGTTGTCGGGGGGCGGCGGGCTGTCGTCGCCGGAGAGGACCGTGAAGTAGACGGGGATGAAGACCGCGATGACCAGGACGACGATCCCGGCCGCGGTGTAGAGCCCCGCCCGGGAGCCGTCGTCGCGCTTCGGGCGCGCGGTACGGCGCGGCGGCGCCTTGGGCGAGCGCGTGGCCTGGGCGGCGCGCAGCGGCGCGGCCGGGACGGGACGCGGCTTCGGCTGCGGACGCGGGGTCGCGCGCGGGATCTCGGCCGGCGGCGGCGCCGGCACGCCGTTGCCGGAGCGCGCGGGCTCGGGCTCGGGCGCGGCGGGCACCTCGGGCGGCGCCGCGGGCACCTCGGGCGCGGCAGGCACCTCGGGCGCCGCGGGCACCTCGGGCGGCGCCTCGGTGGCGGCGACCGGCACCTCCGTGTCCTCGGCGGGCGTATCGGCGACCTCGGCCTCGGCCTCCTCCGGCTCGGCCACGACGGTGGCCGGCGCGGCCGCGGTCGCAGCCGCCACGGCCGCCATCGCGACGGCCGGCCGCGGGCCCATGGGGACCGGAGCGGGAACCCCGGGCTTGCGGCCGTTCTCGGCCCCCTCGAGGGCCACCGGCTGCGGGATCGGCACGGCGGGGCCGACGGTGCCGGTGCGCTCGTCCACGACCGGCTCCGGATCGCCCAGCGCCGCCTCGGCCTGGGCCACCACGCGGGCCTCGATCTCGGCGGCGCGCTCGGGCGCGCGGCCCGCCCAATCGCGCAGGCGCTTGAGCTCGCGCGCCTGGGCGAAGTAGAGCAGGGACAGCACGGCCAGGCCGATGAACGCCGCGAGTCCCACGTACGCGCCGTACTTCTCGACCTGATCCTGGAGCGAGAACGCGAGGATCAGCACCATCAGGGGAAGCGGACGATTCTAGGACGCCAACCGGCCGCCAGCGGGTTCGGCCGTCTCGGACGGGTCCTCTCCGGGCTCCTCGGCCGCCGTCGCGACCGCCACCGCGGCCCGATCGGCGCCCAGCCGGGCGACCTTCGCGGCGAGCGTCGCGGCGTCACCTTCGAGGACGAGCAGCCCGATGTCGGCGAACGTCTCCTCGACCCAGACCGGGTCGATCGGCGGCCGCGCGGCGCGCAGGATCTTGCCCGCCGGGGTGCTCTCCGGGCGCTCGTACGGGTTGAAGAGCTCCTCGTGCAGCTTCTCGCCCGGACGCGGCCCCACGATCTCGATCGCGATGTCCTTGTCCGGCTCGAGCTTGGAGAAGCGGATCATGTCCCGTGCGAGGTCGATGATCTTCACGGCGTCGCCCATCTCGAGCACGAAGACCTCGCCACCGGCCGCCAGCGAGCCGGAGCGGATCACGAGCTGCACGGCCTCCGGGATGGTCATGAAGAACCGCGTCATCTCGGGATCGGTGACCGTGACCGGCCCGCCCGTGGCGATCTGCCGGCGGAAGATCGGCACCACCGAGCCGGAGGAGCCGAGCACGTTGCCGAACCGCACGGCGGTGAACGCGGTCTCCGGGTAGCGCTGGTCGGCGGCCTCGACGGCCCACTCGGCCAGCGCCTTCGACGCGCCCATGACCGTGGCCGGCGCGACCGCCTTGTCGGTGGAGACGAGCACGAAGATCTTGGTGCCGGCGTCGCCCGCCACCCGCGCCATCACGCGCGTGGCCAGCGCGTTGTTGCGGACGGCCTCCACCGGGTTGGTCTCCATGAGGCCGACGTGCTTGAAGGCTGCCGCATGGAAGACGACCGTCGGGCGGTACTCGGCGAACACCTCCCGCATGCGCTCCTCTTCCTTGCAGTCGGCGAGCACGGCGACGGTGTTGCGCGCGTGCCGGTCGTCGGTCAGCTCGCGCTCGATCTCGAACAGGTTGTCCTCGGCGTGGTCGAGCAAGACGAGCCGGCTCGGGCCGACGCGCGAGATCTGCCGGCACAGCTCGGCGCCGATGGAGCCGCCCGCGCCGGTGACCAGCACGCACCGCCCGGTCAGGTAGCCCCCGGTCAGCTCGGTCTCCATCCGCACCGGCTCGCGGCCGAGGACGTCCTCCACGCGCACCTCGCGCACCTGGCGGACGAGCTGCGAGCCGTTCTGCAGCAGCTCGAAGACGGTCGGCATCGTGCGCACCGGCACACCGCGGGCGCGACAGGCGCTGACCACGCGGGCGCGCAGCGTGCCCGGGGCGGAGGGGATGGCGATGAGAACCTCGTCGGGCTCGACGTCGTCGAGCACGTGCGGGAGGTCGAACGTGGTGCCGAGGACGGCAAGTCCGCGGTCGACGCGGACCCCCTGCTTGCGCTCGTCGTCGTCGACGAAGCCGACCGGGCGGAAGCCGAGGTCCGGGTTGCGGAGGATCTCGCGCAGGAGCAGGCGGCCGCCGTCGCCCGCGCCGACGATCAGCACCGAGCGCGCGTCGCGCCGGGCGCGGTAGCCGCGCAGCGGGCGCTCGTACACGAGGTGGGTCACGTAGCGGACGGCGCCGGCGAAGACGAGCAGGAGCAGCCCGTAGAACACGAGCACGCCGGTGGGGACCGTGACGACCGCGTAGCCGTCGGGCGTCAGCGTCTGCAGCGGCTGGAAGACGACCACGTAGCCGACGAGCGCGATCACGGCGCCCGCCGAGGCCTGGGCGATGCTCAGGTACTCGCGCTGGGACGAGTACCGCATCCAGTGCCGGTAGAGCCCGAAGAGCGCGAAGATCACCAGCGCCGAGCAGACGGCGAAGACGATCGTGCTCTGGAAAAGCTCCTCGTAGCGAGGCGGAACGCCGCCGTCGAACCGCAGCCAGTAGGCGAGGAAATAAGCCAGCGCGGCCAGCCCCGCATCCAACGCGGCCTGCGGAAGGGCGTGGCGGTGGACGGGAAGGGCCGCGGAGCGGATCCGGCGGCGCATCGGCGCAATTCTATTGGCGCGCGCGGCCAACGGCCTTCAGCCCGCCGATCGGGGACAGCAGCAGATCCGCCAGCAGAGCGGGATCGCGCCGCGTCCGCTCCTCGCCGGTGCCGGTCCGCTTGACCAGCTCGAGGTCCTCCGCGCGCTCCAGACGGCGCAGGCGACCGTCGGCGATCAGTGCCTCGTCGACGGCCCCCATGCGGCCCTCGAACGTCGTCCACACCGGCGTGCCGAGCGCCACCGCCTCGCGGTTCATCGTGCCGCCGGCGGAGATCACGAGGTCGGCGTAGGCCACCAGCGACTGCGCGTCGATCGCCTGCTCGGGGACGATGAAGCCGCCCAGCTCGGCGCGCTGCTCGGGGGTGCGCGGGAGGACGACGGTCTGCTCGTCCCGCAGGCGGTCGAGCACCTGGGCGAAGAGCGGGTTCTCGAACCGGTGGTAGAGCGAGACGGCCGGCGGCGTGCGGACGACGGCGATCGGCCGGGCGGGGTCGAGGCCCAGCTCGTCGAGCACCGACGGGTCGGGCTCGAAGTCGGCGAGGTAGTACTCCTCCTTGAGCCCCGGGTACGGCCGGTACTTCGCCGGCGTGGCGCCGTAGCGGGTGAGGCGGTCGAGCGGGATCGCGTCCGGGACCACGATGGCGCGGGCGAGGCGGCAGTTGACCGTGTGCTGGACGGTCGCCCACTCGTAGTCGAACGCCGTCGAGCTCGGGATGCGCAGCAGGCGCGAAGCGATCGTGACGTCGTTGGAGCCGTGGCCGAGCGCGATGTCGATCCTGCGCCCGCGCGCCCAGCGGGCGAGCGCCGCCGATCGCGAGAGCAGGCCCAGCCCCTTGGCCGCGAGGCGGCCGCCGCGATGGCGGCCGATCGCCTCGCAGCGCAGGCCGTGGCGCTCGCACAGGTCGAGCGTCTGCGCGAAGTCGCGGGCCGTGACCAGCACCTCGGCGCCGTGCTCCTCGAGCACCCGGACGATCGGGCGCATGACGAGCACGTGCGGCGAGTTAGTGAGGTCGATCCAGACCCGCATCGCGGACGGCGGCCACGACCTCGGCCGCCTGGTCGGCGTCGAGCACGGGACTCATCGGGATGGCGATGTGCGTGCGGGCGGCCTCGTCGGTGCCGGGCAGCTCCACCGCGGGCGGGTACTCGCGCATGGCGGGCTGCGCGTGCGTGGGCACGCGGTAGTAGATCTTGTGGCCGATGCCGGACCGCCCGAGCGCGGCGGCAAGCGCGTCGGCCTCGCGGTGGCGGACCACGTAGAGGTGCCAGGCCGGCTCGCCGAGCGCCTGCGGGAGGTCGACCAGCTCGCCGAGGCCGGCCGCCTCGTAGTGCGCGCCGGCGGCGCGCCGGCCGTCGGCCCAGCCGTCGAGGTGCGGCAGCTGGACGCGCAGGATCGCGGCCTGCATCTCGTCGAGCCGCGAGTTGTGCCCGATGAGCTCGAACGTCTGCTTGTCGCGCGAGCCGTGGAAGCGCAGCATCCGCACGCGCTCGGCGAGCGCGTCGTCGCTCGTGACCACGGCGCCGCCGTCGCCGAAGGCGCCGAGGTTCTTGGAGGGGAAGAACGAGAAGGTCGCCACGGTGCCGAGCGAGCCGGCCATGCCGGCCTCGCTGCGCGAGCCGACGGCCTGCGCGGCGTCCTCGAGGACCGGCACGCCGAGCGCCTCGATCTCGGCCACCGGCGCGACGTTGCCGAAGAGGTGCACGACGATCACGGCCTTGGTGCGCGGGGTGAGCGCGGCCTTGACGGTCTCGGGCGTCACGCAGAAGGTGGCCGGGTCGACGTCGCAGAACACGGGCCGCGCGCCGGTGAGCGGGATCGCCTCCGCCGAGGCGTAGAACGTGAAGGACGGGACGACCACCTCGTCGCCCGGGCCGACACCCATGGCCCGCAGCGCGAGCGTGATCGCGTCGGTGCCGTTGGCGACCCCGACGGCCTGTCCGGTGCCGAGGTAGGACGCGAACTCGGACTCGAACGCCGCGACCTCGGGGCCGAGGATGAAGCGGCTGCCGTCGATGACGTCGGCCAACGCCGCGTCAATGGCACCGCGAAGCGGTGCGATGGGCGTACGGGTGTCGAAAAGGGGTACTGACATGGGCGGCGGTACACCCTAGTAAGCGCAAGTTCGGGGGCGGGCTTGCGTTCTAGCCGTCAGACGGCCCTATTTTCGACTCTCTGCGGGAGGTCCCCTCTATGCGCAAGCTCATCGCTGCGTGTGTCGTAGCCGCCGGTACGGCCCTTGCTGTCGCCGGTCCGGCGTCAGCCGAACCGGCCTGGGCGCCGGCCGCGACGGCTCCGGTCCATCCGGGCGTCCAGACGGACACCAACGGCGGCCAGTGCACGGCGAACTTCGTGTTCTACGACGCCTCCGACAACGTGTACATCGGCCAGGCCGCGCACTGCTCGGGCACCGACGGCAACACCGCGACGAACGGCTGCGAGGCCGGCTCGCTCCCGCACGGCACGCCGGTCAACGTCGACGGCGCCTCCTCGCCCGGCACGATCGTCTACTCCTCGTGGGTGGCGATGCAGGCCGCGGGCGAGACGAATCCCGACGCCTGCGCGTACAACGACATCGCGCTGATCAGGCTCAACGCGGCCGACTACGGCAAGGTCAACCCGAGCATCCCGTTCTGGGGCGGCCCGGTCGGCACGACGGACACGACCGCCCAGGGCGACAAGGTCCTCTCCTACGGCAACTCGTCGCTGCGCCTCGGCATCACGCAGCTGTCGCCCAAGGAGGGCCTCAGCCTCGGCGCCGAGGGCAACGGCTGGACCCACTCGGTCTACACCGTCTCCCCCGGCATCCCCGGTGACTCGGGCAGCGCGTTCATCTCGGGCACGGGCGCGGCGTTCGGCGTGCTCAGCACGCTGCAGATCGCTCCGCTGGCGGGGGCCAACGGCGTCAGCGACCTGTCGCGCATGATCGCCTACATGGAGTCGCACGGCGGGCCGGACGTGACGCTCGCGAACGGCACCGAGCCGTTCCGCGGCCCGCTGCTCCCCTAAAGCACAGGAGTCGGCAGCGGCACGGTGGATACCCTGAACCGCCGTGCCGCTGCCCCTCTACCTCGCGTCTCTGACCGACCCGATCGTCGAATTCGCGGTCGATGTGATCGACGCGATGGGCCTTCCCGGGATCTTCGTCCTGATGGTGGCCGAGAGCGCGTGCATCCCGATCCCGTCCGAGACGACGTTCCTCTTCGCGGGCTTCAACGTGTCGCGCGGGGAGTACTCGATGTTCGCCGTCGTCGCCGTCGGCACGTTCGCCAACGTCGTCGGCTCCTGGCTCGCCTACGCGGTCGGCTACTACGGCCGCGTCGACATCCTCGAGAAGCACGGCAAGAAGCTGCACATCAAGCCGTCGCACCTGCAGTGGGCGGACCGCTGGTTCGAGCGCTACGGCGACGCGACGGTGTTCTTCTCGCGCATGCTGCCGATCATCCGCACGTTCATCTCGCTTCCGGCGGGCGTGGCGCGGATGCCGTTCTGGCGCTTCACGGTGCTGACCACGCTCGGCTGCATCCCGTGGATCTTCATGCTCACGTTCGTCGGGAAGCAGGTCGGGGACCGCTGGGAGCAGTGGAAGGACTACCTGCACTACTTCGACTACTTCGTGGCGGGGCTCATCGTCCTCGGCGCGATCTGGCTGTTCATCCGCTGGCGCCGCAAGGACGACGACGAGGCGGTCCCGGCGTCCGGCGAGCCGGCCGCCGATGCCTCGCGCTAGCGAGACCGTCGTCCTCGGGCTCCTGCAGGGCCCGGCCGAGCTGCTCCCCATCTCCTCGTCCGCCCACGTCGGGCTGCTGCCGTGGGCGCTGGGGTGGGAGCACGCATCGCTGTCCGGAGCGGAGCGCAAGGAGGTCGAGGTGGCGCTGCACGCCGGTACCGCGCTCGTCCTCGCCGTCTCGCAGCGCGGCTCGCTGCGCCTGCGCTTCCTGGCGGCCGCGACCGTGCCGCCCGCGCTGGCCGGCCTGATCTTCGAACGGCGCATCGAGGAGCGGCTCGGAACGCCGCCGACGGTCGCCTTCGGCCTCGTGCTCGGCGCCGTCGCGATGGTGCTGGCCGACCGCGTCCCGGCCCGGCGACGGTCGTCGTCGGTCACCGACGGGCTCGTGCTCGGCCTCGCCCAGGCGGTCGCGCTGATCCCGGGCGTGTCGCGCAGCGGCGCGACGATCGCCGCGGCCCGCGCGCTCGGGTTCGGGCGTGGTGACGCTGTGGCGCTGTCGCGCGAGGTCGCGCTGCCGGTGCTGGCGGGGGCGACGGCGCTGAAGGGCGTCCGGCTGGCCGCGCGCCGCCCGTCTCGCGATGCCGTCGCGCCTCTGGCCGCGGGCGTGGGCGCCGCCGCCGCGTCCTCGGCGGCCGCCCTGCGCTTCGAGGGGTCGCTGCCGCTGGGCGTCTTCGCCGCCTACCGGGTGGCTCTCGCGGCGTCGATCCTTGCCGTGTGGCGGGCTCGGCGAACGTCAACTGCGGCTGGGTAAGGGAGCTGGGGAGGCCGGCGGGGCCGGTTTTCCATCTCGCGTCCTGCCTAAGGGTCACGGTGTCACCCTTAGGCAGGATTCGAGCGCGAAAACCGGCCGATCCCGCTCCCTTAATGCCGGGGTTGACGTTACGGCCGCGCAATGACCGCGCCGTATGGCACGATCGGCCGCGATGAGCGACGCGTACGCGCAGTCCGGGGTCGACACCTCCGCGGCCGATCGCGGGGTGGCGGCGCTCGTCGATGTCCTCAAGACCATCGACACCGGTCATCCCTCGCGCGTCGTCCCGCTGCCGGGCCATTTCGCCGCTGTGATCCGGGTCGGACCGAACCTCGGGATCGCGGTCGGGACCGACGGGGTCGGCTCGAAGCTGATCGTGGCCGAGCAGGCCGGCCGGTACGACACGGTCGGCATCGACTGCGTGGCCATGAACGTCAACGACGTCGTGTGCGTCGGCGCGGAGCCGATCGCGCTGCTCGACTACCTCGCGGTCGAGCGCGTCGATCCCGAGACGATGCGGCAGATCGGCGCGGGGCTCAAGCGCGGTGCCGAGCTGGCCGGCGTGGAGATCCCCGGCGGCGAGGTCGCCGTGCTGCCGGAGCTGATCCGCGGCCATCCGTCGCCGAACGGGTTCGACCTCACCGCCGCGTGCTTCGGCACCGTGGCCCTCGACGCCATCGTCACCGGCGCCGGGTGCCACCCCGGCGACGCGCTGATCGGCGTGCCCTCCTCGGGCCTGCACTCGAACGGCTACTCGCTCGCCCGCTCCGCGCTCTCGAGCCTCGCGCTCGACGATCGCCCGCCGCGCCTCGGCGGCCGGACGGTGGCCGACGCCCTGCTCGAGCCGACCGTGATCTACGTCCGCGCCGTGCTCGAGCTGCTGCGCTCCGGCCTGCGCGTCCACGGGCTCGCCCACATCACCGGAGGCGGGCTCCTGAACCTCACGCGGCTCAACGCCGGGATCGGCTTCGAGATCACCGCCCCACTCCCGGTCCCGCCCGTCTTCGAGCTCGTCCAGGAGCTCGGCGGCGTCGCCGACGCCGAGATGTGGGAGGTCTTCAACATGGGCTGCGGCTTCTGCGCCGTCGTGCCCGCCACGACGGCCGCCGCCGCCTCGGCCCTGCTGGCCGCCCACCACCCGGGCGCGCGCCGGATCGGCACGGTCACCGACCGCGCCGGGCGGATCGAGCTCCCCGGGCTAGTCCTCGTCTGAGCCTTCGTCGGGCACCGCGCCCGGGACGCTCGGGTCGGCCTTCTTGCTCTCCCAGTCCTTGCGAGACTCGTCGATGTCGTCCTCGAGGCGCTCGGAGCGCTCTTCCATGTCGTCGAGCTCGGATTCCAGCTCGTCGGCGCGCTCCTGGTGCTCGCTCATAGCTCCTCCTCGGACTTGGCCCGCTCTTCCAGCTTCTTCTTCAGATAGGCAGCCCGGTCGGCGCGCCGCTCGTGCGTGTCCTCCTCGGCACGCTCGCTGGCGCCCTCGGCCTGCTTGCGCTCGGCGATCTCGCGCTGGACCTGCTCGAGCTGCAGCTCTTCGGTCTTGGGATCGGCCATGCGGGCATTATCGCGCCCGCGGCGGCCTCACCGGCACTGAGCGAGGAAGATCCAGAACGGCGCCTCGGGCTCGCGCCCGTTGAGGATCGCCGGCGTGCCGTGCGGCTGGTACATGTGCGCCAGGCTCAGCTCGGTGAAGCGGGTGGCCGCGGCGCGCATGAGCTCCTCCTCGACGCGCTCCATCGGCCAGTCGTTCACGTGGTGGTGATTGAGGTGCGACCCGTGGTAGACCGGGTTCGGGAACGAGACCAGCAGCGTGGGCGCCGCGTTGAAGATGTTGCGCAGCGCGGCGGGGGCGTCGTGCAGGTGCTCGAGCACCTCGAACATGACGGCGGCGTCGGCGGCCGGGAGCTCGTCCTTGCAGACGTCGAAGCCGTAGATGAGCTCGGCGCCGCCGGACCAGTGCGGGCGCTCGTGCTCGGCCGGCTGCCAGAGGTCGAAGCCGCGCACGGTGTCGGCGCACCAGGTGAGCATCTCGCTGCCGTAGCCGGTGCCGCAGCCGACGTCGAGGACGTGGCGGCCCGCGAGCAGGCCGAGGGCCATCGAGTAGCGCGTCGCGTGCTCGGCCATCGTCGAGGCGCCGGCCATGCCGGGGTAGGCGCGCTCGGGCATGTCGGGGTCGTCTCCGCCGAGCGTCGGCGAGCCGCGCCAGGCGCGGCCCTCCACG
Source organism: uncultured Solirubrobacteraceae bacterium (assembly GCA_963774155.1). Lineage (GTDB taxonomy): Bacteria > Actinomycetota > Thermoleophilia > Solirubrobacterales > Solirubrobacteraceae > DASSUW01. Next base: position 577,713 of record CAVZDW010000012.1, on the reverse strand, counting down.
CGCTCGAGGTCGGCCAGGTTGGCCTCGGCGTCCTCGTTGCCCTCGTCGAGGGCCAGGCAGGTGAGCAGGAAGGCCTTGGCGCGCTCCGTGTCCCCACGCGCGAGCTCGACCACGGCGAGGTCGTTGAGCGCGGTCGGGTTCGTCGGCGCGGCGGCCTGCGCGAGCAGCGCGGCGGCGGCGTCGAGGTCACCGGCCTCGAAGGCGGCGACGCCGTCGGCATGAGCGGCGTGCGGAGACATAGGACTCCTGACAGGGGAGAACGACGGGCGGATACCCGCGTGTTCGGCAGCCGCGCGCAGAAGTTAAGTCCTGGTCGCCGCGGCCGATCAACGGGCCGGATGGACCGACCCTTGAATATCGCCGTCAAGGACCACTACGGCGCCGCCGCCGCGCTGACCTCGGCACTCGTCGCCGCCGGCCACTCCGTCGGAAGCCCCGGCCTGCTGGGAGCCGACGTGCTGCTGATCGACCTCGATCCGCCCAAGTTCGGCTACCGGGAGCTGATCGACCAGCACCGCGCGGCGGGCGCCAAGATCCTGCTCTATCCGCACGGCGCCGCCCCGGCCCTGGAGTACGACGGGCTCTACGAGCCGTACGAGCACGTCGACGCCCGGATGGTCATCGGGCCCGGCCACGCCGAGTTCCTGCGCCGGATCGAGTACGCCCACGCCGCTCCCGTGATCGGCTGGTCGATGTGCGAGATGCGGCCGTTCCGCCCCCGCACCGACGTGCGCCGCGTCCTGTTCGCCCCGACCCACCCGTCCGGCTACGGCACGCTCGTCGACTTCCATCGCGAGCACAACGCGCAGACCTTCTCGCGCCTGCTCGACGGCCCCTGGCACCTCACCGTGCGCCACCTCGGCACGCTCGAGCAGAACGGCCTCTGGGAGGCCGACGGCGTCGAGTACGTGCAGGGCGGCATGGACCTCGCCCACGGGGAGATCGACGCCACCGACGTGGTGGTGGCGGGCGAGGGCACGTTCCCGCACGTCTCGATCGCCCGCGGCGTGCCCACGGTGATCTACGCACAGGGTCTGCCGGTCGCGTACGGCGAGCCCGGCGAGGAGCCGGTCCCGTTCCTGCGCCCGGAGCGATACCGCGACTACCTGCGCTACCCGTTCGATCCCGCCGACGGCCCGCTCGACGAGATCCTGCACGCCGCCGCGGCGAGCGAGCAGCCGATCGCCGACTGGAAGCGCCGCTTCGTCGGGCCGGCGTTCGACCCGGCCGCCTTCGTGGCGCTCGTCGAGCGCACCGTGCTCGCGCCGCCGTCCGCGCCGGTGATCGACGACACGCGCGGCCTCACCGTGGTCGGCCTCGCCGACGAGATGCTCGAGCGACCCGAGCTGCTGGCGGCCTATGCCCGCGCGGTGGGCCCGGACGACGACGCGACGCTCGTCCTCTGGGGCCCCGGCCTCGAGCCCGAAGCGCTGCTCGACACCGTCCAGACCGCCGTGGCCGCCGCCGGCGTCGACGAAGACCGCCTGCCGGACATCCTCCTCCTGCCCCTGCCCGGCACGCCCGCCGTCGACCGCGCGCTGGCCGAGCGCGCCGACGCGCTGCTGAGCGAGTGGCCTGCCGCCGGCCTCGTCGGCCGGCTGCCGCGGTTCTCCGGGCTGCTCTCCCCCGCGCGCTAGCGGCGCGCGGCGCCGACGAGCCACATGTTCGAGGAGAGGCCGCTCGCGGCCAGGAAGTCCTGGAACGCGTCGCCGACCCGCTCCCAGTCGTCGACCAGCACGCGCTGCAGGAACGCGTCGAGCTCGACCTCGCCCGCCAGCGCCTTCTTGCGTACCAGCTCGGCATCCAGCCGTCCCGGCGTCTGAGACTCGACCACGGCGAACCCGCAGCGCTCGAGCAGCCCGCCGAGCGAGGCCGGATGCAGGTAGTTGAGATGCTCGGCGTCGACGGTCGCCGACGCCTCGCCGAGCATCGCGACGTCGAACCCGTGCACGTTCGGGCAGGTGAGCATGAGCAGCCCGCCCGTGCGCAGGACGCCCGCGCACTGCTCGACGAAGGCGCGCGGCGAGAAGAGATGCTCGAGAACCTCGAAGCTCGTGACCACGTCGGCGGTCGCGAGCGCCGCCTGCTCGACCGGCGCCTCGATCACCTCCAGGCCCTTGGCCCTGCACGTCTCGGCCAGGTGCGGCTCGGGCTCGAGCGCGATGACCCGCTCGAACGCGCCCAGCCGCAGCACCTCCTCGCAGAACGTCCCATAGCCCGCGCCGACGTCCACCAGCGTCCCCGTGCCCGCGCCGTGCCGGCGCGCGAGCTCGACCGCGCGCTCGGCGCGCGGGCGGAAGATGCGCTCGCGGCGGGCGTCCTCGGACGCCGGGAACACGACGGTGTTCCAGTACGCGTAGTTCGAGGAGCTGCGGTAGTACTCGTCGAGCAGCCCCGGGTCCGGGCGCGGGCTCACGTAGACGCTGTCGCACGCCGCGCAGCGCCGGTAGTCGAGCCCGTACTTGCTCCAGCGCGGCTCGTGCTCGGTCGCCTCGCAGGCCGGGCACGCCACCTCCACGAAGCGATCGCGCCGCGCCAGCAGCCACGCGACGTCGGCCGCGTAGCGCCGGGCCTGCTCGGCCATCAGCGCGTCGGGCCGGATGTCCGTCTCGCGCAGGCGGGTCACACGAGGGCGCCGCGGCGCTCGTCGAAGGCGCGGATGGAGTCCTTGGCCCAGCGGCCCTGCTCGTCCTTCGCCCACACGCGCGGGTCGCGGAAGCCGTCGCAGACGGCGTCGAACTCGTCCTCGTCCATGCCCACGTACTCGAGCCAGCGCTCGAGGTCCCGGCGCGGCTTGACGTGGTCGTAGCGCTCGACCATCTCGATCGCCTGGTCGCGCGTCATCCGCCCGGACCGCACGTCCTTGCACGAGTGGTCGGTGCCGCGGCCGTAGCCGAACTTGACGAACTTGAGGTAGTCGTGGATGCCGTTCTCGTGCATGTCGTCGAGGTTCGACATCCGCCGGTAGGTGCGCTCGAAGGGCTCCGGCGACTCCTCGAAGCCCCAGTCGCGGACCATCATCTCGGTGTGGCTGTTGGCATCCCAGTCCACGTAGTTGCCGAGGTAGATGCCGCGCACGCCGACCTCGGCGAGCGCCTCGTCGCTGGGATACCGCGCCCACAGCAGATCCTGCGGCTGCAGGCCCTCGGTCTCCTCGATCATGTCGTGCCAGTCGTAGCCGCGCTGGACGTGCTCGAGCCGGAACTTGGCCGTCATCTCGATGCGGTCGTTGAGCGAGTACATGCCGGCCAGGTCGGTGAACCCGTGCTCGCCCCAGATGATCAGCGGGATGCGGTGCTGGACCGCGATCTGCACCGGGTAGGTGAAGATCCCGCAATGGGCGTGCCAGTTCATGTCGCCCATCATCCGGAAGCACAGGCGGTTGAGCTTCTTGAGGGCCTCGACGTTGGGGCTGGCGAAGATGTGATCGCAGCCGAAGCGCTCGCGCAGGTTGCGGAGGTTCCGGAGGCCGACGGGCAGGTAGTTGTTGCCGTGGTAGGTGACGAGCAGCGGGCGGAGCCCGAACTCCTGCGTGATCACGTACGTCTGGTAATGCGAGTCCTTGCCGCCGGAGACGGGGATGATGCAGTCGTAGTTGGAGCCGTCCTTCGACCGGTACTGCTCGAGGATCTCCCCGAGCTCCTCCTTGCGGTCGGCCCAGTCGATCCGCTGCTTCTGGTCGTTGACGCGGCAGCCGGTGCAGACGCCCTCGTCGTCGTACATCGCGGCAGCGGCCGCCGCCGACGGGTAGACGCAGCGCGTGCAGTAGTGCTGGAGCGGGATCCCGGTCATCTCCGTGGCAGTATGGCGGCGGCATGACCGGTAACGCGGACGACGCGGCCCGCCTCGAGGCACTGTGGGCGGGCGAGTTCGGCGACGACTACGTCGTGCGCAACCGCGCGGCGGGCGAGGGTCGCCGCCCGTTCTGGGAGGCGCGCGTCGCCGCGCACGGGTTCGGCTCCGCGCTCGAGGTCGGGTGCAACGTCGGCGGCAACCTGTACTGGCTGGCCGAGCTGCTCGGCGCCGAGCACGTCGCCGGCGTGGACGTCAACGACCGAGCGCTCGAGATCCTGCGCGAGCGGGTCCCGGGCATCGACGCGCGGCGAGCCCCGGCGCGGCGGCTCCCCTACGACGACGCCTCGTTCGACCTCACGTTCACCACCGGCGTGCTGATCCACCAGCCGCCCGAGGAGCTTCCGCAGGTCATGGACGAGATCGTCCGCTGCTCGCGCCGCTACGTGCTGTGCGGCGAGTACCGCGCGGACGACCTCGAGGCGGTGCCCTACCGGGGCCAGGAGGGCGCGCTCTTCCGCCACGACTACGGACGCCTGTACCGGGAGCGGCACCCGTCGCTGCGGCTGGTGGAGAAGGGCTTCCTCGCCCGCGCGGACGGCGTCTGGGACGACATCACGTACTGGGTGTTCGAGAAGGGTTGATCGCCCTCGTCGACTACGGCATGGGCAACCACCGGTCCGTGCTCAACGCGTTCGAGGCGATCGGCGCGCCGGCCGTGCTGGTGGCCGACCCGATCCAGCTCGGCGCCGCCGACCGGGTGGTCCTGCCGGGCGTCGGCGCGTTCCGGGACGCGATCGGCGCCCTGCGCGAGCGCGGCCTGGCCCAGGCGGTGCGCGACGCGGCGGCGGCCGGGCGGCCCGTGCTCGGCCTGTGCCTCGGGATGCAGCTGCTCGCCACGCGCTCGCTCGAGTTCGGCGAGCACGAAGGGCTGGACCTCATCCCCGGCACGGTCGAGCGCATCGTGACCGAGCCGGGCCTGCGGATCCCGCACGTCGGCTGGAACGACCTCGAGGTGCGGCGGACCGGCGATCCGCTGCTGGGCGGACTCGGGCCGGCGCCGACCTTCTACTACGTGCACTCGTACGAGCTCCGCCCCGACGACGAGGCGATGGTCACCGGCGTCACCGACTACGGCCGCCCGGTCACCGCCACCGTCGCGCGCGAGAGCGTGTACGGCGTGCAGTTCCACCCCGAGAAGAGCGCCGCCGACGGGCTCGAGCTCCTGCGGGGCTTCGTCGCGTGCTGAAGACGCGTCTGATCCCGTGCCTGCTGCTCATGAACGGGCTGCTCGTGCGCAGCGAGGAGTTCAGCCTGCACCAGGTCATCGGCAACCCGGTGAACCAGGTCGAGCGCTTCAACGCGTGGGCCGTCGACGAGCTGATCTACATCGACATCACGCGGGAGGGCGCCCATGACCTGCGCCGCGACGACCACAAGATCAAGGCCAAGACGGACCTGCTCGAGATCATCGACGAGGTCTCGCGCACCTGCTTCATGCCGCTGACCTTCGGGGGCGGCATCCGCACGGTGGAGGACATCCGCCTGCGCCTCGCCCACGGGGCCGACAAGGTGACCGTCAACACCGCGGCGGTCGCGCGCCCGGCGTTCGTCGAGGAGGCCGCGGGCGTCTTCGGCAGCCAGGCGATCATCGTCTCCGTCGACGCGAAGCGGCGCGACGGCGGCTGGGAGGCGATGACCCACTGGGGGCGCCAGGGCTCGGGGCTCGACGTCGTCGAGTGGGCGCGCGAGGCCGAGGCGCGCGGGGCGGGCGAGATCTTCCTGAACTCGGTCGACCGCGACGGGCTGGCGGGCGGCTACGACCTCGCGCTCATCGAGGCGGTGAGCGCGGCCACCTCGATCCCCGTCATCGCCTGCGGCGGCGTCGGCCGCTTCCAGCACCTGGTCGACGGCGTCGGCGCGGGCGCGTCGGCCGTGTCGGCGGCCAACATCTTCCACTTCACCGAGCACAGCACGCAGTCCGCGAAGCGCGTGCTGGCCGACGCCGGCGTTCCCGTCCGGCTCTAGGGGGTGCCCAACGGGACATCGCTCTACACGTAATGGCCCGTTGGGCGGGCCCCCACTCAAAGCATCTGCCAGAGGAGGATCTCGTCCTCCTCGACGGCGACCTTCAGCGCGCGCCCGAGCACCAGCTCGAGGTGCTTCGGCGGGATCCCGTAGCCGGGCCGCTTGGTGGTGATCATGTCCGCCTCGAGCACCGTCCCGGCGGGGAGGGCCCGAGCGGCGATCAGGCTGCGGCGGCCGAGGCCGTACATCTCCTCGCGCTCCTCCGGCGACGGTCCGTCCTTGCGCCCGTCGCCGAGCGCGGCCTGCGCGTCGCGGATGCCGGCCACCATCGCCCGGAGCTCGTCCGGCTCGACCGCGAACGGGTGGTCAGGGCCGCGCATCCCGCGGTCGAGCGTGAAGTGCTTCTCGACGAACGCCGCGCCGAGCGCCGCCGCGGCGATCGGGACCGCGATGCCGAGCGAATGGTCGGACAGCCCGACGGGCACGCGGAAGGCCTGCTCCATGGTCGCCATCGCCCGGAGGTTGATGCGCTCCACCGGCGCCGGATAGACCGATGTGCACTGCATGAGGCCGACGGCGGGCGCACCGCCCTCGACCGCGGCGGCGAGCGCGTCCTCCACCTCGCCGAGCACCGCCATGCCGGTCGAGATGAGCAGCGGCCGGCCGGTGGAGGCGGCCGCGCGGATCAGCTGCGGGTCGACGATCTCGAACGAGGCGATCTTGAGCGCGGGGACGTCGAGCGCGTCGAGCTCGTGCACCGCGTCGTGGTCGAACGGGCTCGAGAAGAACGCGATGCCGCGCGCCCGCGCGTAGGCGTCGAGCTCGCGCCTGCCACTCGCGCGGCAGCGAGATGTCCTCGAGCAGCTCGGAGGGCGACTGGTCGGTGAGCCCTTCCAGGTACTTGAAGCGCGGCGTCTTGGTCGAGTACAGGCCGCGGCCGGAGTAGGTCTGGAACTTCACCGCGTCGGCCCCGGCGTCGGCGGCGACGTCGACCAGCGCCCGTGCCGTGTCCCAGTCACGGTTGTGGTTGGCGCCCGCCTCGGCGATCACGTAGGTCGGGTGTCCGGGTCCCACCATGCGGCCGCCGATCGCGAACTCCCGCGGAAGGGTCACACCGCCTCCCGCAGCTCGGCGATGACGCGGTCCTGGTCGGCGTCGGTGAGCGCCGGGAAGCACGGCAGCGACAGGCAGCCCTCGTAGTAGCGCTCGGCCTCGGGGCACAGGCCCGGCTCGTAGCCGTAGGTCTCCGCGTACCACGGGTGGCGATACACGGGCACGTAGTGCACCTGACACAGGATGCCGCGCTCGCGCAGGCGGTCGTACAGCCGGCGCCGGGCGGGCGCCCCGTCGCGGTGGCGGACGACGAACAGGTGGTAGCCGTGGCGTGAGCCGTGCGGGGCCGCCGGGGCGAGCTCCAGGGCATCGACGTCGGCGAGCGCCTCGCGGTAGCGCCGGGCGATCGCGTTGCGGCGCTCGACGAACGCGTCGAGCCGGCGCAGCTGCGAGCGCCCCAGCGCGCTCTGCACGTCGGTGAGCCGGTAGTTGAAGCCGAGCACGTGCTGGCGGCGCAGCCAGGGCTCGTCCTCGAGCTCGGCGGTCGGGGACAGGCCGTGGCTCCGGAACGCGGCCAGCCGGTCGCGCAGCGTCTCGTCGCGGGTGGTCACCATCCCGCCCTCGGCGGACGTGATCGGCTTGACGGGATGGAACGAGAAGACGGCCATCTCCGCGTGACGGCATGCGCCGACGGGGCCGTCCGGCGTCACCGCTCCGGCCGCGTGCGCGGCGTCCTCGACGATCGCCACGTCCGGGCCGACGGCGGCGCGGATGTCAGCCACCGGCGCGGGCAGGCCGGCGAAGTGCACCGGCACCACGACGCGGGTGCGCTCGGTGAGCGCCGCGGCGACCGTGCGGCCGCTGACGTTCCACGTGTCGCGCTCGATGTCGGCGAAGGTCGGCGTGGCGCCGAGGTACGCGCCGCAGTTCGCGCTGGCGGCGAACGTGAGGGCGCTGGTCAGCAGCTCGTCGCCAGGGCCGGCGCCGGCCGCGAACGCCGCCGCGTGGAGACCGGCGGTCCCCGAGGAGAAGGCGACGGCGTACGGCACGTCGCACGCGGCCGCGAACGCCTGCTCGAACTCCGCCACCGCCGGACCCTGCGTGAGCCAGTCGCCCCGCAGCGTGTCGACCACGGCCTGGACGTCGCGGTCGTCGAGCGACTGCCGTCCGTAGGGGATGGGCATCGCGCGGCATCCTAGTCTACGATTGCCGCCGTGCCACGCCCCGTGCTGTTCCTCGGGCGCGAGGACTCGGCGATCCTCGCCCATCTGCGCGAGGTCGAGCCGGCCGTCGTCGCGGTCGGGCCCGAGGAGCCGCTGACCGTCGAGCGGATCGACGAGCTCGATCCGCGGCTGGCGGTGAGCCACGGCTACCGGTTGATCCTGCGCCGCCCGGTCCTCGACCGGCTGCCCGACCGCGTGGTCAACCTGCACATCAGCTACCTGCCGTACAACCGCGGCGCCGACCCGAACCTCTGGAGCGCCCTGGAGTCCACGCCGGCGGGAGTCACGATCCACTTCGTGGACGAAGGCGTGGACACCGGCGACGTCATCGCCCAGCGCGGGCTCGAGTTCGGCGACGACGAGACGCTGGCCGGCAGCTACGCGGCGCTGCAGGCGGCGATGCTCGCCCTGTTCCGCGAGCAGTGGCCGGCGATCCGCGCGGGGACCTGCGAGCGGCGCCCGCAGAGCGGCGCCGGCACGTCCCATCGCGTGGCGGACCGTGCCGCGGTCGAGCACCTCATCACGAACGGCTGGGACACGCCGCTCGGGGCCCTGCGGAGCGCCCGGCGCTGACTCAGCCCGGCAGGCCCATCGCCGCCAGCACGCGCGGGGCGCCCTGGCCGTCGACCAGCTCGCGCCCGCGACGCGACAGCTCGCGGCGCCGGCCGGGGTCGCGCGCCAGCTCGCGAACGGCGGCGATGATGCGCTCCGGCCGCAGATCGTCGTGCCGGCCGAGCGCGACCGCGAGGCCCTCCTGCTCGAGCCCGCGCTCGATCGCGCGCTGGTTCTCGGCGAGCACGATGGCCAGCTGCGGGGTCCCGATCCGTGCCAGCTCCCACGACGTGCTGCCCGCCGCGGTGACGGCGAGGTCGGCCCACGCCATCCGCTCCGGCACGTCGCCGGCGTCGGCGACCAGCTCGACCGGATACGGACCGGCCGAAGCGGCTCGCTCGAGCGTTTCGCGATGCGGGTTGGCCGCGCCCACCAGCAGCTGCACCTCGTGCGGCTCGTCGAGCAGCGCGAGCGCGCCGAGGACGCGCGAGGACACGTCGTCGGCATCGCCGCCGCCGAGCGTCACGAGGATGCGGCGCGCGACCGCGGGCGCCTCCCGCGGCGGCGCATCCCAGACGCGGAACTCGCGCCGCAGCAGGGCATGCTCCGGTCCGAGCAGCAGCCGGGCGCCCGGCGCGCGGTCGCGGTAGAGCTCCTCGCCGGCGCCGGCGTTCTGGTTGAGCAGCACGTGCGCGTGGTAGCGCGGGAGGTGGGCGTGGTCGTCGATGACCAGCACGCGCGCGCCGGCGTCGACGAGCGCCCGCTGGTAGGCGCCGTCGAGGTGATAGCCGTCCACCACGACCCACGGGGCGCCGTGCGCGAGCGTCTCGGCGGCGTCGTCGGCGCTGCCGGGGTCGGCGGCGAGCGCGGCCACCCGCACGCCCTCGCGGCCGGCGCGAGCGACGAACGCGTCGGGCGGATCGGCCATCACGAACCCGGCCTCTCCACCGCCCGCGTCGGCCAGCGCCTGCGCCAGCGCCAGGCACCGCATCGCATGACCCAGGCCGATCGCGGTCGAGGCGTCGGCGCGGATCACCAGCGCCGTCATTGCACCGGATCCTTCTGCTGCACCACCGCGTTGATGGCCGCGATCTGCGGGTTCGCGCGGACGTGGGCGATGACGTCCGCCACCGGCACCGGCGCGTCGGCGAGGCCGAGGTCGGCGTACAGCCGCCGGACGACCGCGAGGTCCTCCAGGGTGTCGACCGTCCAGCGCAGGTCGGCGGCGTCGTAGGGACGTCGCACGGCGTGGAGCGCGTACAGGTCGGGGCGCTCGGAGTGGCAGAACCAGGTCACGTGCTCGCGCGCCGGCCGCGACGTCGCCAGCCGGGCCGTGCGCTCGAGCACGTCGCGCCACAGCGCCTCGGTGTCGAGACCGCGCGGGAGCGTGCGCTCGAGCGTGTTCGAGGCGTAGTCCACCCGCCGGGCCTCGAGCGCGCCGATGACGGCGTCGGTCTCGCCCGGATCGATCAGCGGGCAGTCGGCGGTGACGCGGACGACGAGGTCGGCCGACGCCTCGCGAGCGGCGCCCAGGTAGCGCGCGAGGACGTCGTGCTCGCTGCCGCGGAACCAGCGCACCCCGAGCCGGTCGGCGAGCGCCACGAGCCCGTCGTCGTCGTCGTTCGTGGTGACGGCGAGGACGATCTCGTCCGCCCGCTCGCAGCGCTGGAGGCGCTCGAGCTCGCGCTCGAGCAGCGGACGCCCCTCGAGATCCATCAGCACCTTGCCCGGCAGCCGCGCCGAGGTCATGCGAGCCTGCACGATCACGACCCGGTGCATGCCGCGATCGTAGGGCAGGCGAGCGCCGGACCCACGCCTAGCCTGGGTCCACCGACGCTTAGACTGCCGCGGGTGGATCTCGACCTCAACGGCAAGACCGTGCTCGTGACGGGCGCGACGGGCTCGTTCGGCACGGCGTTCGTGCGCACCGTCCTCGGCCGCTACGACGTCAAGTCGATCCGGGCCTTCAGCCGCGACGAGCTCAAGCAGTCCGAGCTCTCGAGCGCGATCCCCGACGACCGGCTCCGCCTCCTGATCGGCGACGTGCGCGACCGCGACCGTCTGCGGCTCGCCACCCGCGGGGTCGACGTGATCGTCCACGCCGCGGCGCTCAAGCAGGTGCCCGCCTGCGAGTACAACCCGTTCGAGGCCGTGCAGACGAACGTGATCGGCGCCGAGAACGTCGTGTCGGCGGCGATCGACAACGACGTGCCGATGACCATCGCGCTGAGCACCGACAAGGCCGTGAACCCGGTCAACCTCTACGGCGCGACCAAGCTCTGCGCGGAGAAGATCGTGTCGCAGGCCATGGCCTACGCGGCCGGGACGCCGGCGCGCTTCGCCTCCGTCCGCTACGGCAACGTCGTCGGCAGCCGCGGCAGCGTGATCCCGATCTTCAAGCAGCAGGCGCTGGACGGCGTCGTGACGATCACCGACGAGCGCATGACGCGGTTCTGGATCACGCTCGAGGAGGCCGTCGAGTTCGTGCTCAGCTGCGTCCCGCTCGTCCAGGGCGGCGAGACGTTCGTGCCGAAGATCCCGAGCATGCGCGTGGTGGACATCGCGCAGGCGCTGGCCCCGGGGGCCGACCGGCAGGTGGTCGGGATCCGCCCGGGGGAGAAGCTCCACGAGGTGCTGGTGACCGAGGACGAGGCGCGGCACTGCTACGACCTCGGCGACCGCTACGTGATCTTCCCCCAGCTCGCGACGTGGGGCCGTCCGCAGCCGCGCGGCGCCGCGCTGCCCGACGGCTTCCGCTACTCGTCCGACGAGAACGACCGCTGGATCGGCGAGGACGAGCTCCGGCGCATGGCCGACGTGCTACCGCCCGGGCGCCGGGCGTCGGACCGGGCTCAGCCGAGCCGGACGTAGCCGATGGCGCCGTTGCCGTCGGACCCGTAGGTCCGCTGGGCGACGGAGTGCGAGGAGTTGCCCTCGATGGTGTTGATGCTGCCGTCGGCGCCGACGGACTCCACGATGCCGATGTGGCTGTTCCAGACGATCAGGTCGCCCGGCTGCGGAGTGCTGCCGGCCGGCAGCGACTTGCCCGCCTTCTGACCCCAGGCCCACACGTCGGCGACGGCGCCGAAGCCCTGGCCGGCGTCGCCGATCGGCACGCCCGCCTCGCGGGCGGCCCAGGAGACGAAGTACGCGCACCAGGGACCGGGGCCGGGAGCGCCGGCCGTGGCCTGGCGGAACTGGGAGATGCGCGGCGACTCGTTCGACCCCGGCGGCTGCTCGGTCACGCCGATCTCGTTGCGCGCGAGGTTGACCATCGCCTGCCCGGCGTTCGTGCCCCCGGCGACGGGCAGCCCGGTCGGCGACGCGCCGGCGGTCGCTGCGGGAGCCACTCCCGCGGCCTGCAGGGCCTGCGTGAACGCGGTCGCGGTGGTCGACGTCGAGGAGGGGGTCGCGGGCGGAGCCGGCTGGACCGGCTGCAGCAGCCCATGGATCTGGGCGACGCGGGCGATCGTGGCCTCGAGGCTCATCAGGCGGCGACGGGCTCCGCGACGGCCTCGGTCAGCGCCTCGGCCCAGGCGAGCGAGGTGACCTGCGCGCGGCGATGCTCGGCGACGTACTCGTACGCCGCGTTCCCGACGCGCTCGCGCAGGTCGGCGTCGGCGATCAGCTCGCGCAGGATCGCACCCGCCTCGGCCGGCGTGGACGCGTGGAACCCGGTCACGCCGTGCTCGATGTCCGGGTAGACGTCGGGATCGGCGATGCAGGGCATCGCGAGCGCGGCGGCCTCGAGCCACCGCAGGTCGCTCTTGCCCTTGAAGAAGTCGCCCTTGCCGGCCGGTGCCAGCGCGATGTCGAAGTGCCGCATCGCCGCCGGGTAGACCTCGAGGCCCGCGAACGGGATGCTCAAGGTGCGCGTGCCGAACTCCGGCTCGAGCCACTTGGCGAACGGCTGCCCGACGCTCGTGAAGGTCGTGTCCGGGCGCTCGCGCATGACCTTGGCGACCTCGGCGGCCCACGGCCGCATCGCGACGACGTGGCCGGTGCCGCCGGCCCAGCCGATGCCCACGTGCGAGCGCTGCGGCCGCGAGAAGTCGTACCGCACGAGGTCGATGCCGTTGCGGCACACCCACGTGTTGCGGTTGACCGAGGCGTAGCGCTGGGCCAGCCACTCGGTCGAGCAGATGAGCCCGTCGGCCGCCCGCATGCACAGCTCGTACGTCTCCACCGTGGCCTTGTCGAACTTGGCCGCGTTCGCGTGGTGCTGGAGACGGCGGACGCCGTGGAGCCAGTCGTCGATCTCGTAGAGGACGGTCACGCCGGCCTGCTGCCACTCGCGGATCGCCTTCAGCCAGTTGGGCCCCGCGACCTGCTGGACGACGACGACGTCGTACGAGGGCACGGCGTCGAGCGTCATGCTCGGATCGGTGTTGCCGTGACGGATGCGGGGGTCCGAAGGGTCGCCCTTGACCTTCAGCCACTCGCAGCCGAGGACGGTCGCGGGCAGCGCGCAGCGGTACCAGGCGACGGCGCCGTTGCCGGTCGCGATGAAGAGGGTGCGGGGGAGCTCGCTCATACCAGTGCCGGGGTGAAGCTGGAGAAGTCGGTCGTGCCCCACTTCTCGAGCAGGCGCGCGAAGGAGTCGACCTGCCAGCGCTCGATCTGGGGCGTCGGGCGCCCGCGGAAGACGCTCTCGTGGTGGAACGCGCAGACGCTGGGCTCGTAGATGCACTCGCGGCCCGACTTGAAGACGCGCAGGCAGTAGTCCATGTCCTCGTGCGCCATGCGGAACGCCGGGTCGTAGATGCCGACGGCCTCGAGCGTCTCGTGGCGGATGAGCTGGAGGGCGCCGGTCACCGGGCAGAGCACCGGGGTGAGCGCCTCGGGCAGGTTCGCCGGGCCGTACTGGCAGCGATGCCAGAACGCGCGCGTGCGGGGAGAGAAGAAGACACCGGCGTGCTGGATCGACCCGTTGGGGTACAGGAGCCGGGCGCCGACCACGGCGGCCGGGCGGCCTTGCGTGTCGGTGCGGGCGACCATGCGGTCGAGCCAGCCGGCCTCGTGGAACTCGACGTCGGCGTTGACGAGGACCGCGTCGCGGCCCGTGTCCAGCGCGCGCTGGAGCCCGACGTTGACCGTGCGCGAGAAGCCCTCGTTCTCGTCCTTGGCGACGAGCTCGTAGCCGAGCTCCTCGACGGCGACGGCCATCTGCGCGACGAGCTCGCGGGCGGGGCTGCCGTCATCGACGACGAGCACGCCGGCGTCGGGCGCCGTGGTCCACAGCGACACGAGGCAGCGGACGAGCAGGTCGAGGTCCTGCGGGCGGCGCAGGTACGTCGGAATCACGCACAGCGGTGCGCTCGGGACGGTCATATCCTCGCAATCGACCGCTAGGCGGCGATCTTGAGGGACGGCGTCAGAACCGTTTCCCACTGCCTCGCGGCCACTTCTGCGGTGCGTCCGCGCTCGACGTACGAGCGCGCCGCGGCGCCCAGCCGGTGGCGCAGAGCGGGATCGTCGGCGAGCGTGAGCATCGCCTCGCGCGCCTCCTCCGGCGTGGTCGCGTGCAGGCCGGTCTCGCCGTCGACGATCGTCGGGTAGACGATCGGGTCGGCGATGACCGGGAGCCCGAGCGCGGCCGCCTCGAGGAACCGCAGGTCGCTCTTCGCGGCGAAGTACGGCGAGCGCGCGGCGGGGGCCAGCGCGACGTCGAAGGCCGCCATGGCGGCGGGATAGGTGTCGAGCGCGGCGAACGGGATCGCGCTCGACCGCTCGGCCCCGAAGCGCTCGGCGAGCTGGTTCCCGAACGGCTGGCCGACCGAGCAGAAGCGGGTATGGGGCCGCGCCTCGAGCACGTCGGCGACGGACCGCAGCCACGGGCGCATGGCCCGCTCGTGCCCGGTGCCGCCGGCCCAGCCGAACGTCACCGTCTCGCGCTGCGGGAGCGGGTAGGGGTAGCGGGCGAGGTCGATGCCGATCTCGCACACGTGCCGGACCTCGTTGAACTCGGCGAGGCGCTCGGCCAGGCCGGGCGTCGAGCAGATGAGGCCGTCGCTCGCGCGCATGGCGGCCTCGTGGGCGCGCAGGCGCTGCGGCGGGAACAGGCGGGCGAACTCGTGTCCCGGCTCGGCGGCCACGGCGCGCAGGTCGTCGTCGATCTCGTACAGGACGGTCACGCCGGCCTCCTGCAGCTCGGCGATGCGCTTCAGCCAGCCGGCGCCGTGCACGAGCTGGAGGACGACGACGTCGTAGTCGAACCAGGAGTCCTCGTCGAGCGCCAGGTCCCACGCGCCGGTGACGCGGCGCAGCGAGCCCGGCTCGCCGGCGACGCCGAGCCAGTCCGCGCCGAGCGCGGTGGCGGGAAGCGCGCAGCGGTACCAGCAGACGCCGCTGCTGCCGACGCCGGCGAAGAGGGCGTTCACGCCGCCCCCAGCGCGAACGGACGCCGCGCGGAATCGTCGAAGCGCTCCATCAGCCGCTCGTACGAGGCGGCCTGGAGGCGCTCGCGATCGGCGTCGCGGACGTTGCGCCACGTGACGTTGTGGTGGATGGCGACGGCGCGCGGCTCGTACACGCACGTGCCGCCGGCCGCGAACGCGCGCAGGCAGAGGTCGAGGTCCTCGCCGCCGAGCTCGAAGCCCTCGTCGTAGCCG
This sequence comes from uncultured Solirubrobacteraceae bacterium, assembly GCA_963774155.1. GTDB lineage: Bacteria > Actinomycetota > Thermoleophilia > Solirubrobacterales > Solirubrobacteraceae > DASSUW01. The sequence goes on along the minus strand of CAVZDW010000012.1, from coordinate 562,454 downwards.
CCGAGGGCGACCAGCGCGTCGTGACGGATCAGGGTGAAGGCCGAGCCGACCGGGCAGACGGCGGGCTCGAGGCTCGCGGGCAGGTCGGCGGGGCCGAGCAGCAGTCGCGGCTCGAAGCGCCCGAGCAGCTGGGAGTACAGATAGCCGCAGTGCTGGAGCGTCCCCTCGGGGAACAGCAGCCGGCCGCCCGCGATCACGCCGTCGGCGTCGAGCAGCGCCTCGAGCCAGCCCGGCTCGATCAGCTCGACGTCGTGGTGGAGGACGACGGCGTCGATCCCCGCGCCCTCGGCGATGGCCAGGCCCGCGTTGGCCGCCGCGGCGAACGAGGCGGACCGGGGCAGGCACAGAAGCTCGTAGCCGAGCTCGGCGCAGACGGCGGCGAGCTCACCGCCGTGGCCGCCCGGCGAGGCGTCGACCACGATCGCGGGCACGCCCGGCGCGGTGCGCCAGAGCGAGACGAGGCAGCGGCCGAGCAGCTCGGCGTCCTGCGGCGAACGCAGGCACGCGGGAACCACGGCGAGGACGGACATGCCCGGTTCATCGGCCCTCGTCCGCGGGCCTTGAACGTGGCCGGGGTTTAACGACGACGGGCGGCCCGAGGGCCGCCCGTGTGCGTCAAGCGAGTACGTCTTAGCCGCGGAGCAGCGTGAGGACGTTCTGCGGGTTCGAGTTGGCCTGCGCCAGCATGCTCGTGCCGGCCTGCTGCAGGATCCCGAGCTTCGTGAAGTCGACCATCTCCTTGGCCATGTCCACGTCGCGGATGCGGCTCTCGGACGCGACCAGGTTCTCCTGGTAGGTCGCGAGGTGCGTGAGGCGGTGCTCGAGGCGGTTCTGGACCGCGCCGAACTCGGAGCGCAGCGACGAGATGTTGTTGATGGCGGTGTCGATGTTCGCGATCGACACGGCCTCCCACGTCGCGGTGTCGGCGACGTCGTCGATCGCGGCGGTGCCGGAGGCGCCGGCGATGTCACGCGTCGACACGGAGATCGTCTCGTTGCCGTTGGCGCCGACCTGGAACGAGATGGTGCCGGCGCTGCCGCCGGTGCCGTCGAGCAGGTTGATGCCGTTGAACTCGGTCTTGGTGGAGATCTCCTTGATCTCCGACGCGAGCTGCTTGACCTCGGACACGACCGCGGTCTTGTCGTCGGTGTCGAGCGTGCCGTTGGCGTACTGCACCTTCAGGTCACGGACGCGCTGGAGCATCGAGTGGACCTCGTTGAGGGCACCCTCCGCGGTCTGCACGAGCGAGACGCCGTCCTGCGCGTTGCGCTGCGCCTGAGCCAGGCCACCGATCTGCGCGCGCATCTTCTCGGAGATGGCGAGCCCGGCGGCGTCATCGGCCGCACGGTTGATCCGGTAACCGGATGAAAGCTTCTCCATCGACTTGGCGGCCTTTGAGGCCGTGGTCGACAGCTGACGGTGGGCGTTGAACGCCTCGACGTTATTTTGGATGCGAAGACCCATTGGGAGGACTCCCTCCTTGGAAGACGGATGCGCCCCGTTGATCGGCCGCAAACACCGGACCTTTAACGACAACGGGCAGCCGTGAGGCTGCCCGTTGCGATCCGTCCCTCGGTGGGGTTATGTAGGGCCCTACTAACGCAGAAGCGAAAGAACGTTCTGCGGGGCCTGGTTGGCCTGCGCGAGCATGCTCGTGCCGGCCTGCTGCAGGATCCCGAGCTTCGTGAAATGGACCATCTCGCTGGCCATGTCCACGTCGCGAATCCGGCTCTCGGACGCGACCAGGTTCTCCTGGTACGTCGCAAGGTTCGTGAGACGGTGCTCCAGACGGTTCTGGACGGCACCGAAGTCCGAGCGAATCGTCGACACGTTGTTGATCGCGGTGTCGATGGCAGCCAGGTCGATGGCCTCCCACGTCGCCGTGTCGGTGACGGCGTCGAGCGCACCGGTGCCAGAGGCGCCGGCGACGTCCTTCGTCACCACGGAGATCGTCTCGCTGCCGTTGGCGCCGACCTGGAACGAGATGGTGCCGGCGCTGCCGCCGGTGCCGTCGAGCAGGTTGATGCCGTTGAACTCGGTCTTGCCGCGGATCTCGGTGATCTCCGAGGCGAGCGCCTTGACCTCAGACACGATCGCCGCCTTGTCGTCGGTGTCGAGCGTGCCGTTCGAGTACTGCACCTTCAGGTCACGCACACGCTGCAGCATGGAGTGCACCTCGTTGAGGGCGCCCTCAGCCGTCTGCACGAGCGAAACGCCGTCCTGCGCGTTGCGCTGAGCCTGGGCGAGACCGCCAATCTGCGCACGCATCTTCTCGCTGATGGCGAGGCCGGCGGCGTCATCGGCCGCGCGGTTGATGCGGTAGCCCGACGACAGCTTCTCCATCGACTTGGCGGCCTTGGCCGCGGTGTTGGTGAGCTGACGGTGAGCGTTGAACGCCTCAACGTTGTTCTGGATACGAAGGCCCATGATCATCTCTCCTTGATGATTTTGGTTGATAGGCCGGGGCGACTCCTTGTCACCCCTTCTTACAACCGGAGTGATCGGCCTCGATCACGAGGACTTGAGGAAACTTTTCTCCGCCTCGACGAACGGCGGGAGAACGCGGGATCAGACGCGGATGTCGATCCCGCCGGAGGCCGGCGGAGCGGGCTTGCGCGGGCCCTTTGAGGCCTTCTCGCGCCGCCGGCGCTCGCGCTCGCGGCGCTCCTTCTCCCGCTCGCGCTCCAGCGGGGTGAGGATCGTCAGCTCGACGGACTGGACTCGACGGTCCGGCCCGATCGGTTCGATCCGGTCGTACAAGGCTCAGCGCCTCAGACGCCTGCGGCGGCCTTCGCGGCGCGAGCCTTCTGCTCGGACGCGGCCATCTCGGCAACGGCCTCGGCGCGCGCTCGCTGACGCGCGAGATGCGCGTCGTGCGCGGCCTTGATCTCGGCGAGGACGAGCGCCTTCCAGACGCCGAGCGCGCACGCCCAGGCGACGAGGTTGCCGATCAGCCCGGCGACGAGCGCGCGGAGCGCCGCCTCCTGGCCCGGCACGCCGGCCTTGAGAGAGATGAAGAGCACGAGCGCGAACGCGATCAGGGCGACGCGGGCGCGGGTGCGGCGGATGGAGGCGCGGGCGCGCGGGTGGGCGGCGACGGAGATCCCGTCGGAGGCCGGGGCGGCGCCCTTCTTTTCCTTCTTCTTGCTCATCGGCCCCTCGACATGCGGAGGGCGGCGAGCTCACGCTCACGGACGAGGCGCACGAGGCGCTCCTCGTCGTCGCGCGCGATGGAGTCGATGCGGATGCCCTTCTGGTCGCGCGCGGGCTCGCGCACGACGCGGCCGAGCGCCGTGATCGGCGCGGAGCCGGCCTCGACCTCGATCTCGACGCGGACGTCGATGCCCAGCGGCATGTTCCACGGGTCCTTGACCAGGACTCCGCCGCCGGAGATGTTCAGCGTCACGGTCTCGCCGCCGACCGGCTCGTCGACGCCCTTCACCGTGACCTTGAGCGTGGCCTCGATGCGGGCCCAGCCGCGGCGCTGGATGCGCTCGGCCTCGCCCTGGAGCTCGATGCGGAGCTGCGCCGGCCGGCTCGGGTCGAGCCGGAGCGTCCCGCCGAAGCGGTTGATCCCGCGCCCGGTGGCGTGCTCGACCGCGACCTCGGCCCCGTCGAGCCGCTTGACCCGCTCGTCCTCGACCGCCAGCGTCACCACGACCGCGCCCGGGCTGCACGACTCGATGGTCGCGGGAAGCAGCCCGATGTGCGGGAGGTTGATCTGGACGTGCTCGCCCGTGGCGAGCGACGGGGTGGCGGGAGCGGTCACAGCGGCCATGATTCGATCAGGGCAGGAGCTGCTTGGCCAGGATGTCGGTGTCGGCCGGCGCGATCTCCTCGCGCGTGCTGACGTAGGACAGGGCGTGGCGGCCCGTGATGGCCAGCTCGACCGCGGCGCCGGGACGGAGCGTCTGGTCGGTGTGGGTCAGGGCGACGTGGGTGATGCCGAGCGGGGCCAGGGCGGCGGCCAGCTCGTCGGCGGCGGCCGCGCTGAGCGTGGCCGGCAGCGCGAGGTGCACCTCGTTGACGGCGAGCGTCTTGAGGTCCTCCGCGATGCGCGTCACGGCAGCCTTGTCGGCCGGGCCGGCGGACGGGGCGTCGACGATGGTCAGCGCCACGTCGCGACCGCGCAGGCGACGGGCGGCCTGCTCTGCGGTGTCGGCGGCGACGACGGAGACGCCGAGCGGCTCGAGTCGCGAGGCGAGGCCGCTGCCGCCGTCCATCGAGCGCAGCGACACGACGACCACATCGGCGTCGGCGCGGGCGTAGGCCGTGGCCAGGCGCTCGGCCGCGGACGTCTTGCCGGAGCCGCCGGCGCCGACGAAGGCCAGCGTGCGGGCCTCGCCGCCGAGGTCGGCCATGACCGGCATGCGACGCGCGAGCGCGTTGCGGATCAGCTTCTTGAGGCCGCGCGGCTGCGCGAACGGCAGCCCGTGGGCCACGGCCTCGGACACGATGTCGGCGGCCAGCGAGGCGCTGAGGCCGGCGGCCACGAGGCGCTGCTCGGCCGCGTCGGCGGTCGCCGGGCGTGGAGCGCCCGGACCTTGCCGGGTTCGGGGGGGCGACCGGGAGCGGGACGAGATCCTCGTCGTCCTCGTCCGGCTCGAAGGCCGAGATGTAGCCGGGTGCCACCGGGACAGACTCCTCGATCGCGACGCGATTCGGCTGGGGACCGTACAGGCCCGCGTCACCCGGCGCAGACGCGGCGGTGGCGGCGGCGATCAGGACCTCGTGGGCCCGATCGCCGACGGTGCCCTGCGCGACCTGGAGGGCGTCCGCGAACGGAGCGGCCTGGTCGACGAGCGCCTGGATCGCCGGCGAGGACAGGCCCTCGGCGGTGGCACGGTCGTTGCGCGCTTCCAGCGGCTTCTCGTCGGGCAGCGCCGAGCGGGCTTCGATCTCGACGTACGACTTCTGGAAGAAGCCGCCCACGCCACCCGCGAGACCTTCGCGGCGGCGGAGCACGATGGCGTCGGGGCCGAGGTCGGCCCGGATCTTCGGCAGCAGCTCCTCGACGGAGCGGCCGCGGAAGGTCTTGGTGTCAGTCTCGAGGGTGGTGTTCATGTCCAGACTCTCAATCGGCACTAAACGGCGAGGGCAACAGCGCCCATGCCTGCCCGGGCGCCAATGGTTGTCGGATCCAGGACACCGATGGTCTCAACGCTGACGCCCGGCGCGATCTCGTTGTAGGAGCACACGGCGAGCTGCGGGAGCCGCTGCTCGCACAGCCGGCGCAGGTGACGGCGCACGCGAGCCGAGCAGAGCATCACCGGGCGGCCGCCGCGGGCCATGGCCTGCTCGACCACCTCGGCGCTCGTGTCCACCAGCGCGTGGGCGCGGGCGGGGTCCATGGCGAGGAACTCGCCGTCGGCCGTCTGCACGAGCGCCTCGGCGATCTCCTGCTCGAGCGCCGGGTCGAGCGCGATCGCCCGGAGCGTGTTCTCGTTGTCGAGGTACGGGGCGACGATCGTGCGGCCCAGCGCCTGGCGGGCGTACTCGGCGAGCATCGAGACGTCGCGCGTGAGCCGCGCCTTGTCGCCGATCGCCTCGACCACCGCGCCGAGGTCGCGCACGGAGACGCCCTCCCGCAACAGCGCTTGCAGCACGCGCTGGATCTCGCCGACGGACAGCACGTCCGGGACGACCTCGTCGACCACCGCGGCGTTGACCTCCTTGAGCTGGTCGAGCAGCTGGCGGGTCTCCTGGCGGGTGAGCAGGTCGGAGGCGTTGGCGCGGATGCTCTCGGTGAGGTGGGTGACGACCACCGACTCGGGGTCGACGACGGTCCAGCCCAGCGCCTCGGCCTCGGCGCGTCCGCTCTCGGGGATCCACACGGCCGGCAGGCCGAAGGCCGGCTCGGTCGTCGGGATGCCGGGCAGCTGGCCCATCGCGTCGCCCGGATCCATCGCGAGATGGTGGCCGGGCATGACGCCGCCGCGGGCGACCTCGGTGCCGCGCACCCGCATGACGTACTCGTGCGAGTCGAGGCCGACGTCGTCGCGGATGCGGACGGACGGGATGACCATGCCGAGCTCGGACGCGATCTGGCGGCGGATCGTGCCGACGCGCTGGAGCAGCGTGCCGCCGGCCTGCTGGTCGACCATCGGCACGAGGCCGAAGCCGATCGCCAGCTCGAGCGGGTCGAGCGTAAGGGCGTCCAGCGCGGCGTCGCGCGGCGCGGCGGCCTCGGCGCCGGCCGTGATCGCGGCCTGGGCGGTTGCCGTCTTCTCGGTCTCCTCGCGCTCGGCCCGGGTCGGCGCCTTGCGGAGCGTCCAGCCGACGAAGAAGAACATGCCGCCGATGAGGAGGAACGGCAGCGTCGGCAGCGCCGGCACGAGGCCGAAGGCCATGATGACCACGCCGGCCACGAGCGGGGCCTTGCGCTGCTCGAGGATCTGACCCGCGACGTCGGAGCCGAGGTCCTTCTCCGAGGAAGAGCGGGTGACGAGGATGCCGGTGGCGACGGAGATCAGCAGCGCGGGGATCTGCGCGCACAGGCCGTCGCCGATCGTCAGCAGCGAGAAGTGGTGGGCGGCCTCGCCGAACGGCATGCCCATCTGCATGACGCCGATGACGATGCCGCCGATGAGGTTGATGCCGGTGATGAGGATGCCGGCCATGGCATCGCCCTTGACGAACTTGGAGGCACCGTCCATGGCGCCGTAGAAGTCGGCCTCCTGGGAGATCTCGGCGCGGCGCTTGCGCGCCTCCTCGTCGGTGATCTGGCCGGTGTTGAGGTCGGCGTCGATCGCCATCTGCTTGCCCGGCATGGCGTCGAGGGTGAAGCGGGCGCCCACCTCGGCCACGCGGCCGGCACCGTTCGTGATGACCACGAACTGGATGACGATGAGGATGAGGAAGATGACGAGGCCGACGACCACGTTGCCGCCGACGACGAACTCGCCGAACGCGGTCACGACGTGGCCCGCGTCGCCCTCGAGGAGGATCAGGCGGGTGACGGAGATGTTGATCGCCAGCCGCAGCAGCGTCGTGAGCAGGAGGAGGCTCGGGAACGACGAGAAGTCGAGCGCGCGCGGCACGTAGAGCGTGGCCACGACGATCATCAGGGCCGCCGAGATGTTCAGCGTGATGAGGAGGTCGAGGATGAACGGCGGAAGCGGGATGACCATCATCGCCACGACCAGCACCACGGCGCCGGCGGCGAACAGGTCGGAATAGCGTCCGACCCTCTTTAGGAAGTTCATGCGGCGGCCCTCCTGGTGCCGGCGACCTTGTAGACGTAGGCGAGAAGCGAGGCCACGCCGGCGAAGAGCTCCTCGGGGATCATGCGGCCGACGTCGACGCTGGCGTACAGCGCACGGGCGAGCGGCGGATCGGGGACGACGGCGACGCCGTGGGCGGCGGCCTCGGTGCGGATGCGGAGCGCGAGGTGGTCGCTGCCCTTGGCGACGACGACCGGCGCCGGCTTGTCGGAGTCGTACCTGAGCGCGACGGAGAAGTGGGTCGGGTTGGTGACGACCACGTCGGCGGTCGGCACCGCGTCCATCATGCGGGCGCGGGAGAGCTCCATGCCGCGGCGGCGCTGGGCGCCCTTGAGCTCGGCCGGGAGCTCCTGCTGCTTGTGCTCCTGCTTGACCTCTTCCTTGTCCATCTTCAAGTTCTTCTCGAACTTGTGCTTCTGGTAGAAGAAGTCGCCGGCGGCGATCGCGAGGTAGGCGAGCGCGGCCCACTTGCCGACGCTGAGGATGATCCCCGCGAGGTGCGGCAGGAACACGGCGGCGGGCATGCCGACGAGCGCCGCCATCTCGTTGAGCTTGGGGAAGACGGCGAGGGCGACGATGCCGCCGACGGCGCCGACCTTGAGGACGTTCTTGATCGTCTCGACGAGGGCTCCCGTGCCGAAGAGGTTCTTGGCGCCGGTCATCGGGTTGAGCTTCTTGAAGTCCGGCTTGAGCGCCTGGGGTGAGGGCTTGAAGCCGATCTGGCCGACGTTGGCGGCGATGCCGGCCAGCGCGCAGACGGCGATCACGGGCGCGGCGGCGAGGCCGATGTGCTGCCCGACGCTCATGAAGAGCTCCCCGACGCCCTTGCGATCGACGACCTCGGGCGAGGAGATGAAGGAGAGCACGCCGAGCGTGGCCTCCTGCATCCGCCGCATGATCCCCGGGCCGAAGGCCGAGAGGGCGAGGATGCCGGCCATCAGCACGACGGCGCCGTTGGCGTCCATGGAGCGCGAGACCTGGCCCTTCTTGCGGGCCTCGTCGCGCTTCTTGGGTGTGGCCTTCTCGGTCTTGTTCTCGGCCATGGCTACCCGGCCACCCGGAGGGACTCGAGGGCGGTCGCGACGGAGTGCTGCAGCTCGTCGGCGAGCCAGCCGCCGAGGAACGGCATCGAGGCGCCGATCAGCACGAGGCCGACCGTGACCTTGGCCGGGAAGCCGACGGCGAAGACGTTGAGCTGCGGCACGACCTTGGAGACGAGGCCGAAGGCGACGTCGCAGAGGACCACGGCGAGCATGACCGGCGCGCAGATCTCGATCGCGGAGGCGAAGATCCCGCTGTAGGCGACCTGGGCGCCCTCGACGAGCGTGCCGATGGCGGGCGTGTCGGCGAGCGGGACGGCCTCGTAGCTGCGGGCGAGGCCCTGGACGACCCAGGCGTCGCCGCCGATGACGACGAAGATCATCACGCCGATCAGCGCGTAGAGCTGGTTGAGGACGCCGCCGTTGGTGCCCGTGATGGGGTCGACGAGCGCGCCGAACGAGAAGCCGATGAAGGTGTCGAGGAGGCTGCCGGCCACCTGGACCGCGGCGAACAGCGCGGCCAGCGTGAACGCGAAGCCGAGGCCGACGAGCAGCTCCTTGACCATGAGGCCGCCGAGCTCGAGCACGCCGGTCGGGATGTCGTCGCCGCCGGGGGCGTTGAGGGCGATCGGCGCGATGCCGATCGCGAGGCCGACGGCCACGACGCCGCGGGCGCGGGCCGGGATCATCTTCGAGGAGAAGAGCGGGGCGAGCAGGAAGAGCGGCGAGATGCGTGCGAGGACGAGGAAGAAGCCCAGCACCTGCTGCTGGCCGAACTCCGCGACGAGCGCCTCGGCGTTCACGACCCCACCAGGCTCGGGATCTGGCCGTAGAGCTCCTGGGTCCAGCCGATCAGCTCGCCGAGCATCCACGGGCCGCCGACCATGAGGACGACGGCGAGGCCGATGATCTTCGGGATGAAGCTGAGGGTCTGCTCCTGGATCTGCGTGACGGCCTGGAAGATCGAGACGACCAGACCGATCACGAGGCCGACCAGCAGGATCGGCAGGCCGACCTTCATGGCCACTTCCATCGCGGACGTGCAGACGTTGACGACGTCGTCCTGGGTCATCAGTTGAAGCTCTCCACGAGGGAGCGGGTGACGAGGTTCCACCCGTCCACCAGGACGAAGAGGAGGATCTTGAACGGCAGCGAGATGAAGACGGGCGGCAGCATCACCATGCCCATCGACATCAGGGTCGCGCCGACGACGAGGTCGATGATCAGGAACGGCAGGAAGATCAGGAACCCGATCTGGAACGCCGTCTTGAGCTCCGAGATGATGAAGGCGGGGATGAGGACGTGGGTCGGGATGTCCGCCCGCGTCTTCGGGGTCTCGATCTTGCCGAGCTTGGCGAAGAGGGCCAGGTCCTTCGTGCGCGTCTGGTCGAACATGAACTCGCGCATCGGGCCCTCGGCGCGCTTGTAGGCGACCTCCTGGGAGATCTTGCCCTTCGACAGCGGCAGGAAGGCCTCGTCCTTGATCTTGGTGAAGGTCGGGGCCATCACGAAGATCGTCATGAAGAGCGCGATGCCGACCAGGACCTGGTTCGGCGGGGCCGTCGGGGTGCCGAGGCCGGAGCGGATGAAGCCGAGGACGATGAGGATGCGGGTGAAGCCGGTGACGGTGAAGAGCAGCGCGGGCACCAGCGAGATGCCGCCGATCAGCAGCAGGAGCTGGATCGCGTTCGACCCGTCGGCCTTCATCGGATCACCGTCCGGCGGCGCAGCTCTTCCATGAAGCCGCCGCGGGGCTTCCGCTCGGCCTTGGCGGCCTTGGCGGGCGTGGTCTCCGCCTCGGGCTCGTCGAGCAGGCCGATCGACCGGGCCTCGGCCTCGGTGTAGGTGCGGATCGGCGTCACGCCGTGCTCGCCGGCACCCACGAGGACGATCTCCTCACCGGCGCGCACCAGGTGCAGCGACCGGTTGGTGCCCAGCGGCAGCGTGGCAAGCGTCTGCAGGCCCGAGCCCGTCGCGGTGTCCTCACGCGAGGCCTTGACCTGCTTGAGGATCCAGTAGAGCCCGTAGATGACGCCGATCACGACCGCGAGACCGACGATCGTGCGAACCAGGCCGCCACCGGTCGAGCTCGCCGCCTGAGCGGGCGCCGAATCGGCGTCCGTCAGCTTGAGGGGCGTGCTTTCACCGTCCGCCGCGAATGCGACGGGCGCGAGCAGGAAAAGGCCGAGCACGGCCGATCCCGCTGACATGAGGGCAGGGGAGATCCGCATCACCGAGGGCGAGCCTGGATAGGACTCGCCCACTTTCATCGGCCGTCATCCGCGGGCCTTGAGCGAGGATTTTTCCGGCCCGTTTGCAGGGACGAACCCCGGCATGGGGAGCGGGAGCTGGCCGCGTGCATGTCTGCAAGCTCCGGGACCGGTATGCCGTGAGCATTCGTCAGTATGCGCACCTCTCTAGGTGCGTTTCTGCAAGCTCAGCCGGTCCTGCGACGCCGAACCTTGCAGTTGCGCACCGTTCGCGCGGTCATCGCCCGGCCCAGCCGAAGTTCGCGCCCTAGCCTTCGCCCGATGGCTCGTGAGCCGCTCACGCACAACCCGTCGAACGGCGTCACGGCGGACGTGTGGCGGGAGGACGGCGTCGTCCACAAGGTGCTCACGCGGCGGCGGCGCGACGCGCCGGCGCACTGGACGGCCTCGGAGGATCCGCGGCACTGGAACTACTGGCGCCGCGAGGCGGAGGTCTACACGTCCGGCCTGCCGGAGCAGCTCGGGCTCGGAGCACCCCGCCTGCTCGGGACCTCGGAGTCCCCCGAGGGCGACGTCGAGCTCCGGCTGGAGCACGTCGAGGGCCGGCACGCCGGCGCGCTGACGATCGACGACCTGGAGGCCGCGGCCGAGGCCCTCGGCCGCGCGCAGGGTCGAGCGGACCTGCCCGACCGCGAGTGGCTCAGCCGCCGGTTCCTGCGCGCCTACAGCGGCACGCGCCCGGCCGACCCGGCGCTGCTGTACGACGACGCGGCCTGGGAGCAGCCGCTCATCCGCGAGCACTTCGCGGGCCTGCGCGACGGCCTCGTCCGGCTCCACGAGCGGCGAGAGGACCTCCTGCGGCTCGCCGAGCGCCTACCGCGCACGGTCTGCCACCTCGACGTGTGGCCGAACAACCTGATCCGCCGCCCCTCGGGCGAGATCGTGTTCCTCGACTGGGCGTTCACCGGCGACGGCGCGCTGGGCGAGGACATCGGCAACCTGGTGCCCGACTCGGTCTTCGATCTGCTCCTGCCCCACGAGCGGCTCGGCGAGCTCGACGAGCGGCTCACCGCGGCCTACCTGGGCGGCCTGCGCGACGCGGGCCGGCGCGGCGACGAGGCTCTCGTCCGGCTCGGCATCTGCGCCTCGGCCGTCAAGTACGACTGGCTCACGGCCTACTGCCTCGAGCACGCGAGCGCGGACGAGCACCCGGCCTATGGGCACGGGACCACCGTCGACGCTCACGCGCGCTACGCGGCCCGGGCCGCCGGGCTGGCCCTCTGCGTCCGCTGGGCCGACGAGGCGGCCGGACGCGCTTAGTCGACGTCGCGGCGGCGGTCCACGAGGACGCCGGCGGTGATCCAGACCGCGGCCCAGATGCACAGCACGAGGACGCCTCCGGCCCAGGAGACCTCGTCGGGCTCCGCTCCGCCGACCGTGGCGGACGCGCCGATGATCGAGGTCTTGACGAGCCAGTCGTCGATGAGCGGGAGCAGCGGGTCGATGATGAAGAGCCAGAGGAGGATGCCGACGACGCCGGCGACCTGGTTCTTGACGACGACGCCGATGCCCACGCCGATCGCGGAGCAGAGCACGGCGACGATGATCGCGCCGCCGCCCACCTCCACGAGATCGGAGGACGCGAGGTCAGGGCCCGGCTGCCCGCTGAGGAGCGGCAGGGCGATGACGAACCCCACGACCACCATGGCCACCCCGACCAGCGCCGCGGTGAGCATGTAGGCGATCAGTCGCGCCACCGTGAGCTTCGCCCGGTTCGGCGCGATGAGCACGGCCGGGGCGAGCGTGCGATGGCGGAACTCGCCGGTCGCCCCCACGATGCCGAAGAGCAGCAGCGGCACGAAGATCGCCGCCGCCACGTTCAGCGCGTCGCGCTTCTCGTTCGTCGTCTGGGGATCGCCGGCCAGGATCGTGATCAGCACGACGGCGAGCACCAGCAGCAGCGCCGCGGCGGCGAAGCCGAGCGCCGTGCGCGTCGTACGCACCTTGATCAGCTCGCCGCGGACGAGGTTGGTCACGACGCCGGTTCCTCGTCGCGGGTCAGTGCGAGGAACGCCTCCTCGAGCGAGGTCGCGCGCGTGGTGAGCTCGTGCAGCGGCACGCCGGCCGCGAACGCGACGTCGCCGACCTGGGCGGGATCCTCGGCGTCGACCACCAGCTCGTCGCCGTCGGCGGTGAACGCGAGGCCCGCGGCCTCGAGCGCCGCGCGCAGCGCGTCCGACGCGGCGAGCGGACGATGACGTGCCCGCCGGCCGTGAGACGGGCGACCGGCCCCTGATCCACGAGCCGCCCCCGGTGGATGACCACGACGTCGTCGACCGTCTGCGCGACCTCGGCCAGCACGTGGCTGGACACGAGCACCGTGCGGCCCTCGGCCGCCATCCCGCGCAGGAAGTCGCGCAGCCAGCGGATCCCCTGGGGGTCCAGGCCGTTCGCCGGCTCGTCCAGGATCAGGACCTCGGGATCGCCGAGCAGCGTCGCGGCGAGACCCAGCCGCTGGCGCATGCCGAGCGAGTACTTGCCGGCCCGCCGGTTGCCCGCGCCCTCGAGCTCGACCAGCCGCAGCACCTCGTCGGCCCGCGACAGCGGCAGCGATGCCATCGCCGCGAGCGCCCGCAGGTGGTCGCGGCCCTTGCGGCCCGGATGCGCCCCGGCGACCTCGAGGTTGGCGCCGACCGTCCACGCGGGGTGCTCGAGCTGGGTGTACGGGACGCCCTTGACCGTCGCGGACCCGGCCGACGGTCGCGCCAGCGCGAGGATCATGCGCAGCGTCGTCGTCTTGCCCGCGCCGTTCGGTCCCAGGAAGCCGGTCACCGCACCGTCGCGCACCGAGAACGAGAGGTCGTCGACCGCCGTCACGTCCCCGTAGCGCTTGGTGAGACCGGAGGTCTCGATCGCCGCCACGGCGGCGCAGACTAGCGCTCCGCGCGTTCCAACCGAAGCGCGTTCACAACCGCGCCACCGAGCAGGATGATCGCCAGCGAGTAGAACCAGACGAGCGCGATGAGCACGAACACGAACGTCGTGCCGGCCCGGAGCGTGGTCACGTTCTGGAGGTAGAGCGGGAAGATGTAGTCGACGACGCTCATGGCCAAGGTCGCGGCCAGCGCCCCCGGCCACACGCACCGCCAGGGCACGCCGCCGCGCGGCACCAGCTGGTACGTCGTGGCCAGCACCGCGAAGAGCAGCACCACGCCGGCGACCAGCGTGACCGCGTAGATCAGGCCCCGGACATCCGAGAGCCCGAACGGCAGGTCGTCGGTGCTCGTGATCAGCAGCCCCTGCAGCGTCGGCACCGCCACGCTGGCCACGATGAAGAGCAGCACCACGGCGAACATGCCGAGCGCGAACAGCTTCTGTCGCACCCAGGTCCGGCACGGGCGGTGATAGATCGTGCAGAACGCCGTGTCGAGCGCGCCCCAGAACGACGAGGCGAACCACACGGCCGCGACGATGGCCGCGATGCCGGCGGTCGTGGACGACTCCTGGAGCCGTCGCACGGAATCGCTCAACGTGGTCTCGGCGGCGGTCGGGAAGAGCTGCTCGAGGTCGAGCAGGACCGACGCCTGCACCTCCGGTGAGCGGAGGATGCGGCCGGCGACGAACAGCGCCACGAGCGCGACCGGGAAGATCGACAGCAGCAGGTTGTACGCCACCATCGACGAGAGGCCCGTCAGGTTGTCTTCGTAGGCCTTGCGCCAGAAGGACACGACGGCGGCGCGGACGCGGGGCATTCAGCCCCGAGTATCCGCGCCGCCGCGGCGCTACGCCTGCTGGAAGACGCCAGTCGGATCGGAGACCGCGGGCGCGGCCTCCGGCTCGGCGGCCGGCGCGCCGTCGCCCGAGACGACCTCGGTGACGCGCAGGCCGAACTCCTCGTCGATGACCACGACCTCGCCGCGCGCGATCGGCTTGCCGTTGACCAGCAGGTCGACGGGCTCGCCGGCGAGGCGGTTGAGGGTCACGATCGATCCGGGGCCGAGCGCGAGCGTCTCGCGAATCGTCATCCGCGTGCGCCCGATCTCCACCGCCAGCTCGACGGGGACGTCGTAGAGCCGCTCGAGCTCGGGCGTCCCATCCACGCCCGCAGGCGTGGTGACGGTGGTCTCGAAGGGCACGTAGTCGACGGAATCGCTCATGGTTTCCTTACTGGACGGTGACGTCGGGGAAGAGGATTTCCTCGACGTGGACATCCGTGTGCTTCTTGATCGACTCGAGGATCTTCTTCTTGAGCTTCTCGCGGCCTTCGCGCTCGATCAGCTCGCTGTCCGTGGCGTCGGTGAGCGTGTCCGTGATCAGGTCGCGGACGATCGCCTCCTGCGGCTCGGCGCCGTAGCCCTCGGGCGGGGTCGGGGCGCCGTGGCCGCCGGCGGCCACCGGCAGGTGCTCGACGACGAGCGCGACCTGCAGCTTGGCGAAGCGGCCGTCGGCCAGGTTGACCAGGAACTCCTTGGGCAGGACGTAGACCGTCCCGTGCACCTTGGGCTCCGGCTCCTTCTTCTTCGGACCTGCGAGAACGGTCTTGTAGGCGCCGCCCCCGACCACGAGGGCCAGGACGACGACGATGATCAGCTTCTTTTTCATGGTGTGTCGCCTCCATGCGACGGGTTTGCTCCATGCAGACGGGTCAGGATGATCTCGACCCGACGGTTTGCCGACCGGCCAGCGGGCGTTGCGTTGCTGGCGACCGGATGCTCGGCGGCGTAGCCGGCGAGCGCCATGCGCTTGCCCGACACTCCGGACGAGGCAAGCTGCTGGACGACTGCCGCGGCGCGCGCGCCGGACAGCTGCCAGTTGGATGGGTACTGCGACGTGGCGATCGGCTGGTCGTCGGTGTGACCCTCGACCTGCACCGGATGACCGCCCTCCTGGGCGATGATCCGGCCGATCTGCTCGAGCGTGGGACGCCCGACCGATCGGACGATCGCACTACCTGAGTCGAAGAGCACGCCGTCCGTGATCAGCCTGATCTTCAGGCCGTCGGGCGTGACCGTCGTCGACAGCTTGTCGGACAGGCCGGCCTCCTTGGCCAGCTTGTCGATCCGCTTCTTCAAGTCCTGGAATCCGCGCTCCTCGGCCTGCGCCTTCTCGGCCCGCTCCTCCGGGGTCTCCGAGCTCATCGCCTCCGCGACGGCCTGGCTCGGGGTGAGCGACGGCAGCGGCGGCTGCGGCGCCGCCTGATCGGTGCCCTCGGACGTCGCGCCGGTCTTCATCATGTTCCGGCCGCCGGAGAGAACCGGACCGGAGAACGCCTCCTGGAGCGACTGCTCCAGGAGCTTGACCTTGCTGACGTTCGTGGACGAGATCGCGAACAGCACCACGAACACGGCGAACAGCAGCGTCATCATGTCGTAGCCCGAGACGAGCCAGCGCTCGTGGTTCTCGTGCTCCTCGTGATGGTGCTTCTTGTGCCGTCGCGCCGCGCTCATGGGTCAACCTCAGGCCGCCTGCTTGGCAGCGGCCTTGGCCGCCTCCTGCTCTTCCTCGGTGGGACGATCGCCGGGGGCGACGTACGCCATGAGCTTCTCGGCGACGACGCGCGGGTTGTCGCCGGCCTGGATCGCGAGGATGCCCTCGAGGGTCATCTCGCGGAAGTGCATCTCGGCCTCGGAGAGCTCCTTGAGGCGGTTCGCGAGCGGGAGGAAGACGACGTTGGCCGAGCCCACGCCGATCAGCGTCGCGAGGAACGCGGCGGCGATCAGCGGACCGAGGCTGGACGGGTTGTTCAGGTTGTTCATCACGTTCACGAGCCCGAACACCGTGCCGACGATGCCCATCGTCGGCGCGAGCGCGCCGGCCTGCATGAACGGGGCGCGGCCGGCCACGTGGCGCTTGCGCATGGCCTCGTTCTCGGCGTCGAGCACGGCGGCCACGAGGTCCGGGTCCGTGCCGTCGACGACGAGCTGGACGCCCTTCTTGGTGAAGGGGTCGTCGATGCCCTTGACGGCCTCGTCGAGGGCCAGCAGGCCGTCACGACGCGCCTGGTCGGCGAAGCCGACGAGCTGGTTGACCCGGCCGACGAGGTCGAGGTCCGGCGGCATGAGCGCCTTCATGTACAGCTTGGGAAGCCTGATGTGGACCGGGAGCCCACAGGCCGCGATCGTGGCGCCGAGCGTGCCGACGAGGACGATGAGCACGGCCGGCACGTTGAGGACGACCATGACGTTCGTCCCCTCCATCGTGGCGCCCATGGCGATCCCGATGCAGGAGATGACGATGCCGATGCCGGTGCCGAACTTCATGAGTGCGGCCCCCTCGACGGCAGCTCGCTGTCCTGACGGGCGGCCTCGGCGTTGAGCGAGACGACGCCGCCGTCACCGGCGGTGCCGCGCACGAGCGCGAGCCCGGACGAGCGACGCGGGACGCGCGTCATGGCGTCGAGCACGGACGCGCGCCAGCCGCGAATGGCCTCGGCGACATCCTCCGGCGTCTCCATGACGACGAGGCGCGAACCGGTCGTGAGGACCACGACGGTGTCCGGGTTCGCCTCGACCGTGATGATGAGGTCGGGGTTCAGGTGGAAGGGCTGGGGCGTGCGCCCGAGTTTGTGAAGTCGGATCATGGCGAGAGAGGGGAGACGGATGGCTCCTGTCCTGTTGATCGGCCGGGAGCCCCGGTCTTTGAACGAACAAGGGCCCGCACGTCTGTGCGGGCCCTTGAACTGAGGGCTCTTGATTGAGTGTTTCGCCCTCCGGTCGCCGCTTCGACGGACCGGGGTTCGTGGTCCCCTACCGATCGTGTCGGCGGCGACCTTCGTGCGACGTTACTAGCGCTTGAGGTTCACCAGGTCCTGCAGCATCTCGTCAGCCGTCGAGATGACGCGGGAGTTGGCCTGGAAGCCGCGCTGGGCGGTGATCATGCTCGTGAACGACTGGGCGAGGTCCACGTTGGACATCTCGATCGCGCCCGCGGTGGTGAAGCCGAGGTTCGCGCTCGGGGTGCCGATCGTCGGCGCGCCCGAGTTGGCGCTCTGGATCCAGCGGTTGTTGCCGCTGCGCTCGAGGCCCGCCGCGTTCGAGAACGAGGCCAGCGAGAGGTAGCCGGCGGTGACGCGCGCGCCGGTGCCGTCGACGTAGCTGACCTCGCCGTTCTGACCGATCGCCGTGTTGGTCGACCCGGTCGGGATCTGGATCAGCGTGTCGGCGCCGCCGGCCGTGCGGCCCTGGACGTAGTAGCCGTCCTGGGTGACCAGGTAGCCGGCGCTGTTGGTGGTGAAGTTGCCGGCGCGGGTGTACTCGACGGCGCCCGGGTTGGCGGCCGGCGGGGTCGCCGTGCTCGCGGCGACGCGGAACATGCCCGAGCCCTGCGAGATCGCGACGTCGAGCGTGTTGCCCGTGGACTGGAGCGAACCCGAGGTCATCAGGTTGTCGATCGAGCCGAGCTGCGTCCCGAGGCCGACCTGGGCCGCGTTGGAGCCGCCCGTGCCACCGCCGGTGGCCGAGGCACCGCGCTGGATCTGGGTCAGGGAGTCCTTGAACGTCGCGCGCGCCGACTTGTAGCCGATCGTGTTGACGTTCGCGATGTCGTTCGAGGTGACGTCGAGCATCACCTGGTGGGTCTTGAGGCCGCTAATGGCGGCGAACATGCCTCGCATCATCGGGCATCAACTCCTTCCGTCGCCTAAGCGACCTGCGTGATGGTTGAGGGGTCGATGCCATCGATTCCGGCCACCGTGAGGGACGGCGTGCCGCCCGCGGTGGTGACCTTCTCGACGACACCGGTGTGAATCTCGTCGTTGGCGTCCACGTAGCTGACCGTGCGGCCGATGAGGCCGATCGCGCTGTTGGACGTCAGGTTGGCGGCCATCTGGGTGTTGACGGCCGCGAGGTTGGAGATCTGCTCCAGCGAGGAGAAGGACGCCATCTGGCCCATGAAGTCGCTGTCGCTCATGGGGTTCATGGGGTCCTGGTGCTGCAGCTGGGCGACGAACAGCTTGAGGAAGTCGTCCTTGCCGAGCTCACCGTTGCTCGCCGACTTCGGCAGCAACTCCTCCGTGGACTTGATCGTGCTGTCTGTGTTGATCGTGGTCATCGGTTCCGATTTCGGGGGTCAGGCGAGGACATCGACGAGCAGCCCACCGGGCAGCTCGATGACGCTGTGGGAGGTCTCGGTCGGCTCGTCGTCGCCGTCGGCGTCGCTGGAGCCGTTGCGGCCGGAGCCGGCGGGCGCTGCTTCATCGCCGTCCGCCCACTCGCCGCGGGCGCTCTGCTGCTCCTGGTCGCCGGAGGTCGAGACCTCGAGCGAGATCAGCGTGACGTCGCGCGCCTCGAGGGCACGGCGAAGGTCGTCGCCGGCCTGGGCCAGCAGCCTGGCGGCCTCTGGCGAGTCGGCGATCACCTGAGCGGCGACACCGGCGGCCGAAGCCTGGAGGCGGATCTCGATGCCGCCGAGCTCGGCGGGCTTCAGCGCCATCTTCGCGCGGGTGATCCCGCGCTCGGAGGCGACGTGCAGGAGGGTGGCCACGGCGGCCGACGCACGGTGCAGCGGCACGGCGCGCTCCGGCGCGACCGCGCCGGACAGCGGCGTCGTGGCCGGGGCCGGCGTGACCGGGTCGGTGGCCGGGCCGTCGACGGGTGCGGCGACCGGCGCGAGGCGTCGGCTCGGGCTGAGCCACGGTGCGGGCCGGGGCGGCATGCGCCTGAGCCGGAACCGGCTCGGCGGGCGTCTCGGGCGTCTCGGGCGTCTCGGGCGCGGCACCCTGCGGCTGCTCCTGAGCGACCGGGGCGTCCTGCGACTGCGTCTGCGGCTGACCCGAGGTCTGCTGCTGCGGCGCCTCGTCGGCGACCGGCGCGGCGGTCTGCTCCGGCGTGGCGGGTGCGGTCGGGACCGACGGCGTGGCCGGCGCGGCGACGGCCGGCGTCGGCGCGGCCGCCTCGGCCGGGACCGGCGCGGCGGCGACCGGCTGCGTCGGTGCAGCCGCCGGAAGGGCGACCAGCGCCGGATCGACGAGCGGCGCCGTCGGCACCGGCGTCGCGGCGGCGGGCACCACCGGCGCAGCGGGGACCTCGGTCTGCGGCGTCACGGGAGCGGCGGCCTGGGCCACGAGGAGGCTCGCGGGGACGGTGAAGCTGTGGTCGGCCAGCGCGTGCTCCGGGCGGACGGCCGGCTGGCCGTCCTGGGCCTGCGCCTGCGGGGCGGCGGTCGGCTCGGGGCGCGCGGCGTCGTCGCGACGCTCGGCGGCGGGCTTGCCGCCACCGTTGGCCGGGTGGCCGTTGGCGTCGTCGCGGCGGGCCTGCGGCGCTTCGCGGCGCGCGGGCGCCTCGTCGCGGCGGGCGGGGGCGGCGTGGGCGTCCAGCAACGCGGCGAACGCGTTGCCGTCGCGGCGCTCGGCCGGGGCCGAAGTGCGCTCGGTGGGCGCGGCGGGGCGCGCGGGCTGGGTGCGGTCGGTGGTCATCACAGAGTTGAGGGGGTGGGCGCTGCGGCGCGGTACTGCGCGGCGTTGGCCTGCACGACGCGGACGTAGTTCTGGGTCTCGGCGTACGGCGGGACGCCGCCGTAGCGCTGCACGGCGCCGGGGCCGGCGTTGTACGCGGCCAGCGCGCGGGTCACGTCGCCGCCGAAGGCGTCGAGCTGCTGGCGCAGGTACTTCGCGCCGCCGTCGAGCGACTGGAGCGGATCGAGCACGTTGGTGACGCCGAGGCCGGCGGCCGTGGCGGGCATCAGCTGGGTGAGGCCGCGAGCGCCGGCGTGCGAGCCGGCGTTCGGGTCGAAGCCCGACTCCTGCTTGACCAGGCCGGCGAGCAGCGCGGGGTCGATCCCGTGCTTCTTCGCGGCGGCGGTGATCTCGGCGGCGTAGGGCGTTCCCGCGGGAAGCTCGGAGGCGCCGCCGGTCGAGAGCAGGCCGGCGGAAGGGGCGGTGGCCGTCGCGGCCGTGGCAGCGGGCGCGGCGGGGGTCGTGGTCGCGGAAGCGAGCTGGGAGGCGAAGGTGGTGGTGGTGGCCGGAGCGGCCGGCGGCACGGGAACGCCGCCCATCAGCTGCTGGAGCTGGGCGACGCGGGCGACGACGACGTCGACGCTCATGCGACAGCTCCGCGACGGTGCACGCCGAGCGCGATCTCGTCGAGCGCGTTCTGCGAGCGGCGGGCCCACTCGGCGTTGTGATCGGCGCGCTGGCGCTCCTCGAGCTTGTCCATGACCTGCCGGTCGCGAGCGGCGGCCTGCAGCGCCTCGCGGCGCGCATCCACCTCGGCGTTGCGGCGGTCGAGATCGAGCGCGGCCTCGCGGCGGATCCGCTCGGAGCGCTCGATGTAGGCCTGGGCGGCGATCAGGTCCATGGCGGACCCGGGCGCGAGCACGGTGTCGCGGCCGACCTGCGTGGCGGCCGAGGCGGCGTTCGTGGCCTCGAGCAGCATCGCCTCGCCGCGCAGGCGGAGGCGGAGCTCACGGGCCAGTTCCTCGCGGGCGCGCTCTTCAGCGCGCTCCCTGAGCGACTTGACCCGCTCGAGGCGGAACGTGAAGGACGGAATCTCCACGAACGGGTTGATCGGCCGCCACGCCGGAACCTGTAGCGCTAGGCGCGCTGCATCGCGGCGAGCATCTGCTCGTGCTCGGGCGCCCGGGCCTCCAGCAGCGCACACAGCTCGTCGGCGGCCGGCTTGAGGCGGTCGACGAGCTCGGCGTAGACCCTGTGCTCGGGCTCGGCCTCCTCGATCGAGGGAAGATGGCGTTCGAGGTTCTCGACGAGCGCCGCGGTCACCTCGGCCGCCCCGGCGGGCTCATGGTCGGCTCATCGGATCCTCAGGAACCGGGCGCTGCCCGGCCATACCGTCCGGCCCATGTTCAAGACCTCCCCACTCCTCCTCGGCGCGCTTTTGCTCGGCGCGCTGCTCCCCACCACCGCATCGGCGGCGCCGGCCCCCACCTGCTTCGGCGGCACCGGCGACTTCACGATCGTCGGCACCGCGCGCGGCGACGTGCTCGTCGGCACGAGCGGGCCCGACCGCATCTACGCCGGCGGCGGCGATGACGTCGTCTACGGCCTCGGCGGCGACGACATCCTCTGCGGCGGCGCCGGCGGCGACTGGATCGTGGCCGGCGACGGCCGTGACTGGATCGACGGCGCCGACGACGCGATGGGCCTGCGCTCCGAGCAGGGCAAGCCCACGGCCGACCGCGCGGACCGCATCTTCGGCGGCGAGGGCGACGACAACGCCGGCGCGCTCGACGGCGACGACTACGTCGACGGCGGCGCGGGCAACGACGAGATCGGCGGCGGCCGTGGCCGCGACGTCGTCGTCGGCGGCCCGGGCAACGACGCCACCTACGGCAGCGGCGTCGTCATCGAGAACGAGGCGGACCTCGTGTTCGGCGGCGAGGGCGACGACCACCTCACCTTCTCGGGCGGTGGCGACGACCGCCTCGTCGCGGGCGCCGGCAACGACCGCCTGCAGGGCGAGCGAGGCGACGACGAGCTCGAAGGCGGCGACGGCGACGACCTCCTCGGCCTGCCGTGGGTCGAGCTCGAGGAAGGCGACGACCGCCTGAGCGGCGGACCGGGCGACGACCAGCTCGACGGCGGCCCGGGCCGCGACCGCGCGAGCGGCGACGACGGCACCGACGCGTGCGTCAACGCCGAGCGCGTGTTCAGCTGCGAGCTCCCGACGCTGCCGTTCTAAGGCGCGAGCGAACGTCAACGACGGCTGGGTAGGGAGCGGGGAAGCCGGCGGCGTCGACCCCTCCGCCTCCTTACCCAGCCGGGGTTCGTGAACCGAGCGGCTAGGCAGCGAGGTGCAGCGGCGGGATCGCCGTGTGCAGCGGGGTGCCGGGCCCGCTGCCGGCGGGCTGCGCCGGCTCGGCGGGCACGGCGCCCGCGATCGGGTCGGGCACGCCTGAGAGGAGCGCGAGCTGGGTGAGGGCGGCGTCGGCCTCCTCGGCGCTCGTCCGCTCCTCGACGTGCTGGCGGAGGAAGCCGTCGATCGGGTCGCGGGCGTCGATCGCCGCGTCGGTCAGGGGGTCGGATCCGCGCGCGTAGGCGCCGATCGAGATCAGGTCGGATTTCTCCCTGTAGGCGGCCATGAGACGGCGCACGTCGTCGCCCGCCGAGCGGACCTCGCGGGTGACGACCTCGCCGACGAGCCGGGAGACGCTCGCCAGCACGTCGACGGCCGGGTAGTGGCCGGCGTGCGCCAGGGAGCGGGAGAGCACGATGTGGCCGTCGAGGATCGACCGCACGGCGTCGGCGATCGGCTCGTTCATGTCGTCGCCGTCGACGAGCACGGTGTAGAGGCCGGTGATCGAGCCGCGGACGGACGTGCCCGAGCGCTCGAGCAGCTTCGGGAGCATCGCGAAGACGGACGGCGTGTAGCCGCGGGTGGCCGGCGGCTCGCCGATGGCCAGGCCCACCTCGCGCTGGGCCATGGCGAAGCGCGTGACCGAGTCCATCATGAGCATCACGTCGCGACCCTGGTCGCGGAAGTGCTCGGCGATGGTCGTGGCGGTGAAGGCGGCCTTGATGCGCACCAGCGCGGGCTGGTCGGACGTCGCGACGATGACGACGGAGCGGGCCATGCCCTCGGGCCCGAGATCGCGCTCGATGAACTCGCGCACCTCCCGGCCTCGCTCGCCGACGAGGCAGATGACGTTGACGTCGGCGGACGTCGAGCGGGCGATCATGCCCAGGAGCGACGACTTGCCGACGCCGGAGCCGGCGAAGATGCCGAGGCGCTGGCCGCGGCCGCACGGGACCAGGGCGTCGAGCGCCCGCACGCCGAGCGACACGCGCTCGGTGATCCGGGGCCGGGTGAGCGGATCGGGCGGCGAGGCCTCGACGGCGCGCGAGCGCGTGCCGTCCAGCGGCCCGAAGGCGTCGAGTGGCCGGCCGAGTCCGTCGAGCGTCCGGCCGAGAAGATCGTTGGAGACGTCGACGCGCAGCGCACGGCCGCTGGCGCTGACGCGGGCGCCCGGGCCGATGCCGGTCGCCTCGCCGAGGGCCATGAGCAGCGTGCGGCCGGCGCGGAAGCCGACGACCTCGGCCGGGACGGCCGTGCGGCCGCGGCCGGTCTCGATCGTGCAGACCTCGCCGACCTCGGCCTCGAGGCCCGTGGCCTCGACGATGAGGCCGATCAGGTCGCAGACGCGGCCGTGACGGCGGTGCAGGTCGGCGTCGCGCAGCGCGGCGGTGGCCTCGTCGAACGCGAAGCTCACGCCACGGCTCCGGCGGAGAGCGCGGCCTCGACGACCTCGCGAGCGCGCTGCAGCTTGGTCTCGACGCGAGCGTCGACGTCGCCCTCCGGCGTGCGCACGACGGCGCCGCCGCGCGACACGCGGCGCTCGGCCTGGACCTCGCAGTGCTCGATCCCGCCGAGCGAGCCGCGGACGTCGTCCATGGCCTCGCGCACCAGCTCGAGATCCTCGGGGTGCACGAGCACGGTGACGCGCTCGCGCTCGACGATGCCGCGAAGGGCGCCCTTGACGGCCTCGAGGACGCGCTCGGGCTCCACGGCGACGGTCCCGCCGAGGACCTTCTCGGCCAGGAACAGGGCCAGGTCGACCGCGTGGGCCTCCAGGCGCTCGGCGCGGACGTGCTGCTCGGCCTGGACGGCCTCGGCCGCCTGGGCGAGCGCCTCGATCGCCGGGGTCAGCGCGGCCAGCGCCTCCTCGCGACCCTCGCGCAGGCCCTCCTCGCGGGCGGCCGCGCGCAGGGCGTCGGCCTGGGACTCGGCACGCGCCAGCGCGTCCATCACGGCGTCGGCGTCGGCATGCGAAGTGCCGGGCGAAACCACCGGCAGGGCGGCCTCGAGCGACTCGAAGGAGAACTCGGTCGGCGTCATCACAGGAGCTCGTCGTCGCCGGCGCCGCCACCGCGCGAGAGCACGACGGCGCCCGCCTCTTCGAGCCGGCGCACGACGCCGACGATGCGGCCCTGCGCCTCCTCGATGACCCGCTTGCGCTGCGGCGGCTGGAACTCGATCTCCTCGCGGAGGAGCTCGGCGCCGCGCTCGGACATGTTCGAGAAGATCCGGCCGCGAACGTCCTCGCTGACACCGCGGAGCGCGATGGCGAGGTCCTTCTGGTCGACCTCCTTGAGCACCATCTGGATCGAGCGGTCGTCGAGCTTGACGACGTCCTCGAACGTGAAGAGCAGGAGCCGGACTTCCTCGGCCAGCAGCGACTCGGTCTTGGCCAGCTCGTCGAGCACGTTGCGCTCGGTCGTCCGGTCGGAGTGGTTGAGGATGTCGGCGAGCGACTTGACGCCGCCGGCGGCCGCGTACTCCTGGGAGACGATGCTCGAGAGCTTGTGGCGCATGACGCTCTCGACCTGGGTCACGACCTCGGGACGGGTCTCGGCCATCTTGGCCACGCGGCGCGCGACCTCGGCCTGCTCGTCCGGCTCGAGGTACGAGAGCACCTGGGCGGCGAGCGTCGTGTGCAGGTTGGCGATCACGAGCGCGATGGTCTGCGGCGCCTCGTGGCGCAGGAAGACGTGGATCTGCTCCGGCGGCGTGCGGCGCAGGAACTCGAACGGCCGGCGCTCGATCGTCGCCGACAGGCGGCCGATCAGCTCCTCGGCGCGGGTCGAGCCGAGCGAGCGCTCGAGGATGCTGCGCGCGTAGTCGACGCCGCCCTCGGCGATGTAGTCCTCGGCCAGCACGGTCTCGACGGCCTCGCCGAGCACGTCGCGGGAGACGTTCGTCGGGACCTTGCGCGACTTGGCGATCTCCAGCGAGAGCGCCTCGACCTCGGTGTCGCCGAGGTGGCGGAAGATCTCGCTCGCGCGCTCCTCGCCGATGGCGACGAGCAGGATGGCGGCCTTCTCGATGCCCCGCAGGTCCTTGGTGGCCTCGGAGCTGGGTCGGGTGGCGAGCTCGGCGCTCATCGTCCTAGTCCTCGGACATCCAGGCCTTGACCTGAGCCGCGACGCGCTCGGGCTCCCGCTCCATCAGCTGGTCGATCGCCTGCATGTTGGCGTCCGGCGCGCGCGGCGGGAGCGTGATGGTCGGGTTGCCCGAGCCCGGCAGGATCTGCGTCTGCTGCTCGAGCTGGGCCAGGGAGACCGGCTCCTCGATCGAGGTGAGCCAGGCCGGCTTGGCCATCTGCTCGCCCTCGCGCTTGCGGAGCGAGCGGCTCATGAAGAAGAGGAAGAGCAGCGAGGCGAGGCCGATGCCCACCCACTTCAGCGGGCCGAGCATCGTGGTCGGCACGGGGCCGGCCTTCGGCGCCTCGACCTTGGCGAAGGGCACCTGGGCGGCCTGCATCGTGTCACCGCGAGCGGTGTCGATGCCGGCGGCGCTGGAGACGGCCTCCTGCAGCGAGGTGAAGACCTTCGGGTCGACCGTCTCGTCGACCAGGAGGGCGACATTGAGCTTGTTGACCGCGCCGGGAGCGATCTCGGTGCGGGCGACCTTCTTGCCCACGCCGTACTCGGTGTTCTCGGTCTTGCGGTTGTAGTTCGAGTCCGCACCGCCGCCGGCCGCGTTGTTCGAGTAGGTCGGGACGTTGGCGCCCGTGCCGGCGGTGCCGCCGGTCGTGGTGCCGCCGCCCGTGAGCTTCTCGGACTCGGTCTGCGTCTTGAGCGGCACGCCCTTCTTCTCGTACGTGACCTCGTCCTGCGTGGTCTTGTCGGCGTTGAGGTCGGCGGTGACCGAGACCTCGCCCTTGCCCGCACCGAGCGTGCGGACCAGGAGCGCGTTGAGGTCGGCCTCCATGGCCCGGGAGTAGCGGGCCTCGAGGGCCTGCTTGCCGGCGACCATGCCGCCGCCGCCCGCGCCGTCGCCCTGCGGCCACAGCAGCGTGCCGGAGGCGTCGGTGATGGTGACGTTCTCGGACTTGAGGCCCTTGACGGAGGAGGAGACGAGCTGGGAGATGCCGCGGATCGCGCCCGGGTCCATCGAGTCGGCCGAGTTGCCGAGCATGACGGCCGCCGTGGCCGGCGTCGCCTCGTCGGCGAAGAGGTCGTCCTCGGGCAGCACGAGCTGCACCTGCGGGTTGCTGACGCCGTCGACCGCACCGATGGTGCGCGCGATCTCACCCTCGAGCGCGCGCTGGTACGTGACCTGCTGCTGCATCTCGGAGGCGCCGAGCTTCTGCTCGTCGAACAGCTCGAAGCCCTCGCCGGCGCTGCTCACGTTCACGCCCGAGCCGGCGAGCGCGACGCGCGCCTGCGCGGCCTGGCCCTTGTCGACCGCGAGCGCCGTGCCGTTGTTGCGCAGCTCGTAGGCGATGCCCTGCTCGTCGAGCGAGGCGGTGATCTCGCCGGTCTTGGCGGGATCGATGCCGGAGGCGAGCATCGTGTACGACGGCGCGCCGGCGATGCGCAGCATGAGGAACGCGATGCCGAGGATGGCCACCGCCGAGACGGCGATGATGGCCTTGGAACGAGTCGGGAGAGCGCGGAAGGTATCGACGAACGGGGGCATGGCTTACACCTGGGTGTGGAAGATGTCCTGGGCGGCCTCGACGGCCTTCGTGCGGATCTGCGAGGCCAGCTGCATCGCGAGCTGGGCACGTTCCACGGCCATGACGACGGCGGTGGGGTCGGAGGCCTGGCCCGTGGCCAGTGCCGTGGCGGCGTCTGACGCCTCCTGCTGGGAGGTGGCCAGCGACGACAGCGACTTGCTGAGCATGTCGCCGAAGCCGGCGCCCTCGGTGGTCGGCGTCTCCGTGACGTCCTGGATCCCGTCGATGCGGAACTCAGGACCGGTGACCGAGAAGGACGGATCGATGGGGAGCGGCATCAGCGGAGGAGGTCGAGCGTTCGGGAGAACATCTGCTTGGCGGCCTGCATGGCGGTCACGTTGGCCTCGTAGGCGCGCTGGGCGCCGATCAGGTCGACCATCTCGGTGACGGTGTCGACGTTCGGCATCGCGACGTAGCCGTTCGCGTCGGCGTCCGGGTGACCGGGGTCGTAGACCTGCTTGAGCGGCGTCTGGTCCTCGACGATGGCGGCGACTTCGACGCCTCCGCCCTTCGCGCCACCGTTGGTGCCCATGGCGGCGGAGAGCGACGCGCCGAACGAGCCGGCCTGCTCCTGGAGGACGACCTCCTTGCGGCGGTACGGCTGACCGTCGGCGCCGCGCGTGGTCTGCGCGTTGGCCAGGTTCTCGGCCACGACGTCCATCCGCAGGCGCTCGGCCGTGAGCGCCGAGGCGGA
Source organism: uncultured Solirubrobacteraceae bacterium (assembly GCA_963774155.1). GTDB lineage: Bacteria > Actinomycetota > Thermoleophilia > Solirubrobacterales > Solirubrobacteraceae > DASSUW01. Next base: position 534,874 of record CAVZDW010000012.1, on the reverse strand, counting down.
GACCTCGAGTCCACCGAACATGCTCATCAGCCACCCACCCCCATGGCGGCCTTCAGGATCCCGATGCGGGCATGAGCGACCTGGACGGCGGCCTGGTGCTCGAGCGCGTTGGCGGCGAGCTTGGCCGACTCGGCGTCGACGTCGACCGTCGACCCGTCGGCGCGGACGGCGCCGGCCGAGGCGTCACGGGCCGGCTCGAAGGAGAGGGAGTGCAGCGCGGCGCTGGACTCCTCGCCGCGGTTGACCGCCGAGGTCAACGCCGTGTGGAAATCCACGTCGACGCGCTGGTAGCCCGGGGTGTTGGCGTTCGCCAGGTTGCCCGCCAGCGCCTCATGGCGCTTGCCGGCGCCCTCGATGGCGCGCTCGAGGGCAAGCTGCGTGATGTCGAAAAGCACGGGGACAGATCTCCTTGGAAGAAGGTGCTAGGTCCGTCCGTGGACCTCCAAGGCCCCATCCCTGAGGCAGCCAGTCGGTAGATCGGCCTCGAGGGCCGGACCTTTAGTGACCTTCAGGCGGTGTCGTTCACCCAGTTGCGCGAAGGCGCAGCCTGGGCGGCGGCGTAGCCGGCCACGGCGCCGCGTGCGCGGGGCAGCGAGGCGAGCTCGCGCGCGATCTCGGCGCGAGCGGTGGCGAGGGTGGCGGTCAGCTCCGTCTGCACGACGGCGAGGGCCTCGAGGACCAGCTTGGCGCTGATCGGCGCGGGGCCGAGCGCGGTCGCCATGCGGACGCGCTCGGCGGTGGACTCGGCGAGCTCGTCCCAACGGCCTTCGGCGGCGAGCTGACGCTCGGCCGTGGCGCGCGCGAGGATCGCGGTCCAGGGGTCCATCGGATCAGGCGGTCGCGGCGACCTGCGCCCAGGACTCGCGGAGCTCGCCGAGGAGCTCGGAGACCTTGTCGATCATCTCGGGGTCGCGCTCGATCCGGGCCTCCATCAGGTGGCGGAGGCAGAAGACGTAGATGCCCTGGAGCCGGCTGGCGACGACGCCGCCCTTCTCCACGTCGAGCGTGGTGAGCAGCTCGTCGATGATCGCCTCGGCGCGGGCCAGGCGGTTGCCGGAGACGGAGACGTTCCCCTCCCGCATCGCGTACGCGGCCTGGTGCAGGAAGCGCTGGGCGCCGTCATAGAGCATCACGACGAGCTGACCCGGGGTGGCGGTCAGGACGCTCTGCTGCCGGTAGGCGGCGGTCTGGGACTGGGGAGCGGTGTAGACGGGCAACGGGGCGACCTCGGGACGGGATCGGTGACGGTCGTGCTGCTGCTCAGGTAGTCGGCGCGGCCGCTCTACGCTTGAGGAAATCAGCGGGTCTGGCTCTGAAGTGCTGTGAGCTGGCCGGTCAGCCAGGCCTGTTGCGTCTGCGAGTTCGCCATGGCCTGCTCCATCGCGGCGAACTGCGCCTTCATGCGCTTCTCCTTCGCGTCAAGGCGCTCGTTGGTCTTGTCGACCTGGTCCTTGAGGCGATCGAGCGAGCGAGTGCCGCTCTTGAGCCGCTCGTCGATGATGCCGGAGCCGCCGGTCTGGGCCTTCACGAACGTGTCGACCTTGGCGGAGAAGTCGCTGAAGAAGCTGCTGACGGCCGGCCAGTCGGACTCGAGGGCCGCCGTGAGCTTGGCGTCGTCGAGCACGAGGCGCCCGGCCTTGCCGTCCGCGGACGACGAGCCGGTCGACTTGGGCACCGTGATGCCGAGATCGGCGAGGTCGTTGATGCCGGCGCCGGCGACGATCTTGGTCATCTCGCTCCGCAGGGAGCTGAGCATGCTGCGCACGCCGACGTCGCCGTAGAGCTGGCCGAGGCCGGCCTGGAACTCGCTCGCCGGGTTGGCGATCGCCTTCTCCTTGAGCTTCGCCTCGGAGGTGTCGACGAGCGCGTTGTAGGCGTCGACGAACGTCTTGATCTTGGCCTTGACGGCGTCGCGGTCGAGCGTCGGCTCGGTCACGGAGACCGTCGCCGGAGCGCTCGTGACGCCCTTGAGCGTCACGCGCAGGCCCGGAAGCAGGTTCTCGAGCACGTTCGTCTTGGAGGACACGTCGGCGCCCCCGTCGAGCGAGTAGAGCGCGTTGAGCTTGCTCAGGTCGGCCGTGGCGTACGCCGCGTCCTCGGTGAGGACGCCCGCGCCGCTGACCGTGAAGTCGGAGTCCGAGCCGGTCTTGCGCGCGGACAGCACCAGGCGATCCTCGCCCTGATCGTTCTTGACGATCGCGGCGACGACCGGGCCCGCGCCCTTGGCGTTGATGGAGTCGGCGACCTGCTGCAGGGTGTCGTCGGCCTCGACGGCGATCGTGATGGTCTTGGGGTCGCCGGTGCCGTACGAGATCTGGATCGAGCCGGCGGCCGGCTGGAACGCGAAGCCGCGCTGGGCCGAGGAGGCGAGGCGGCTGACCGAGACGGTGTGGCCGCCGATGCCGGCACCGCCGGTCATGGCGACCGCGACGCGCGTGGGATCGGACGACTCGGCGCTCTGCGTCTGCTTCCACGTGGTGGAGTCGGACTTGAGATCGCCCGCGGCGGTCTTGAGCGCCGCCAGCTTGGTGGCGATGTCCTTGAGCGCGTTCGACTGGCCGGTGACGGCGCTCTGCCGGTAGCCCAGGCGCGTGATGCTCTTGCGCTCGAGCGCCATGAGCTGGTCGACGATCGACGAAGTGTCGACGCCGGACGCGAGTCCTGAGAGGCTGATGCCGGCCATGAAGGGGCCTTAGAGCTCCTGCCCCGTCATCACGGCGATGGCCTCGGACGGCGGGATGGTGCGGATCACGTTGCCGTCGAGGTCGCGGACCTGGACGATGACGCGCCCGGTGTCCTCGTCCTTGCTGAAGTGCAGCTCCCGGTTCTGCGAGGCGAGGTCGGCGGCGCGGTCACGCGCAGCGGCGATCTCGTCCTGCACCTCGGGCGGCGGCGTGGCCGGCCATGAGATGTCTGCCACGACCACGTCACGCGTCGGCGCGACCGCCTGCTCCAGGTGCGCGGAGAAATCCGCGCCCGGGGTAGCGGGCTTCGCCGCTCGCGGGGTCGCGACCGGGGGCACGTACTGCGGCAGGGTTCCAATCTCGAAGCTCATCTCAGCCTGGGTTGTCGGCCGCTCATTCCCAGGCTTGAGGCGCTGGACGTTTATCCGACTGCGGAGAACAACAGCGCGTTCTCGGAGAGCTGCGCCTTCAGCGTGCGCTTGAGCTGCGAGTGGATCTGGCACACGCGGCTCTCGGACACGCCGAGGATGTCGCCGATCTCACGCAGCGTGAGGTTCTTGACGTAGAGGAGGATCGCGACCTCGCGCTCGCGCTGGGGCAGCTTCTCGAACGCGGCGCGGAACTTGTCCTTGGCCTCGCCGGTGGCGGTGGCATGCTCGGGATCGAGGCGCTCGTCGCCGGCGGCCAGCGTGTCGATGCGCTCGACGGTGGTCTCGTCGTCCGAGATCACGAGCGTGTTGAGCGACGTCACGTCGGAGGTCGCGATGTCGTCCTCGCGGCGGCGCAGGTCGGCGACCGAGACGGCCAGCGAGTCGGCAAGCTCCTCGCGCGAGGGGCGGCGGCCGTGGATGGCGGTGAACTGGTCACGCGCCTTGTGGATGTCGCGCTCCCAGCGGCGCAGCGAGCGCGGCGCCCAGTCCTGACGGCGGAGCTCGTCGAGCACGGCGCCGTGGATGCGGGTCCACGCGAACTGCTCGAGCGTGGCGCCCTTGGCCGGGTCGTAGCGGTCGATGGAGGACATGAGCGCCTCCAGGCCGCAGGAGATGAAGTCCTCGACCTCGCAGCGGGCCGGCAGCTCGCGGACCTTCTTGAAGACGATGTACTTCACCAGCGGGGCGAAGGTCATGACGATGCGGTTGCGCACCTGGAGGTCGCCGGTGCGCTTGTACTCGCTCCACAGCGCAAGGGCCTCGTCCGCGGAGACGCGGCGGCGACCTGGTGACGGGGCGGTCTTCATGACGGGACGGACTCCTAAGCGACGGACAAGGATCTGGCGGACCGGACCTGTATCGGGCCTGGACCCGATCTCCTTGATCACCCGTTCGGGGTAATTGCCGTCCCCGACACCGAATAGGCCCACGCGAGGGCCTCCGCGACGGCCGCCCAGAGCTCCTCCGGCACGTCGCCGCCGAGGGCGAGATGCGCCAGGGCGTCGGCCAGCTCGGGGTCCTTGTGGACGGGCACGCCCGCCTCGCGCGCCGCGTTGAGGATCGTCGCCGCCACGTGCCCGCGGCCGGCGGCGACCACCTGCGGCGCGCCGGTGCCCGTGTAGCGCAGCGCGGCCGTGACCGCGCGGTCAGGCATAGACGTCCAGCGGCTCGCGCCGCGGGGTGATCTGCACCTCGGCTTCGAGTCCCGTGCGCGCGTTAAGACCGTCCTGGAGGCGCCCGGAGGCGGCGTCGGCCAGCTCGTACGAGCGGCCCGCCGGGGCCTCGACGGAGGCGTGGACGCGCGCGCCGGCCACGACCTCGAGCCGCAGGTCCAGCCGGCCAAGGGCCTCGGAGGAGAAGCTCAGTGCCACCGTGTGGCGTTCCTCGTCTCCGACCCGCACCGTCCGGGCCTGCTCCTCGACCTCGACACGCGCGGTCGGCGCCTGCGGTGGCGCCACCGGCGGCTGCACGACTTCCTGCAACTGCAGCGTCACCCGCTCGGGCGTCACATCGCTGACGGCCAGGCGCAGGGTCTCTCCCGTGCGGCCCACCTCCTTGGGCAGCTCGGCGGTCAGCGGGATGCCGGCGATGACGAGCACGCCGTGCTGCTCGCCGCGCGAGAGCACGCGCGCGACCACCGACGTGCCCGGCCGCAGCTGCACATCGGGCAGCTGCGTCTGCAGCAGCAGCGTCTTGACTGCGACGACTTGATCAACCACCGGCCGCCCAGGGCTGCACGCCACCGGGCATCTGCCCCGGAGTCTCGGCCGGAGACTCCTCCTTCGAGAGCTGAAGGGTGCCGGTGGGCGTCGCCAGCGCTGCTACGGCGACCCGGGCGACGGTCCACTCGCCCGCGGCGTCCTTGCGCGGGAACCAGCGGTGCGTCGCGCGATCCGGATGCTCGCGATTGAGCTGCGCGCTGCGCGCCTCGGCCTCGTCTTTGCGCATGAGGTCAAGGTACCTCACCTGCGGCCGATCACTCAGGCGGAATGGACCGCGGGCTCTACATCGCCGCGTCGGGCATGCTCGCCGAGCAGATCCGGCAGGACCAGATCGCGAACGACCTCGCCAACGCGTCGACCCCTGGCTACAAGGGCGACCGCACGGCGCAGGCCACGTTCGGCGACCTCCTGCTCGCGAACTCGGCCACCGGCGCCGTCGTCGGCCGCCAGAGCACGGCCGTGCAGGTGGCCGAGATCCGCACCGACTTCCGCCCGACCGCGGCCCGCGACACCGGCGAGCCGCTCGACTTCGCGATCACCGGCGAGGGCTTCTTCTCCGTGCAGACCCCGCAGGGGGTGCGCTACACGCGCAACGGCCAGTTCTCGCTCGACACCAACGGCCAGCTGATCACGGCCCAGGGCCATCTGGTGCTCGGCACCGGCGGCCGCCCGATCGCCGCCGGCGCCGAGGGCAAGGTCGACCCGCGCCTGATCGGCGTGACCCTCCTCACGAACCCGCGCAAGGAAGGCGACTCGCTCGTCACCGGCACCCCCGCGGGCGCCGCTCCTGCCGGCACGGTCCGCTCCGGCGCCCTCGAGGGCTCCGGCGCCGACCCCGCTCGCTCCATGGTGGACATGATCGCCTCGATGCGCGCCTTCGAGGCGGGCCAGAAGGTGATCCAGGCGATCGACGAGACGCTCGGTCAGGCCGTCTCCAAGGTCGGCTCCGTCTCCGGCGGCTGAGCCGCCTCGTCGCTCAAGTTCGGCGCTGAACGGCCGAACACCCCACCTAGATGCTCTCAGGCCTTAACACAGCCGCGGCAGGCATGGCGGCGCAGCAGCAGCGAATGGATGCCGTCGCCAATGACCTGGCGAACGCCAACACGACGGGCTACAAGCACCAGCGCGTCGGCTTCCGGGACCTCGTCTACGAGCAGTCCGGCCGCTCGTCCGCCCAGGGCGTGCGCACCGGCTCCGGCGCCGCCGCGGTCGACGCCGGCCGCGCCTTCGCGCAGGGCAGCCTGCAGCGCACCGACCGTCCCCTCGACGTCGCCATCCAGGGCGAGGGCTTCCTGCGCGTCCGCCTGGCGGACGGTCGCGATGCCCTGACCCGTGACGGCGGCCTGCACATCGACGGCGCCGGCAACCTCACGACCGCTTCCGGCGCGCTCATGCAGCCCGCCATCAAGATCCCCGACGGGATCGGCGAGGACGGCGTCACCGTCGGCCAGGACGGCACCGTGCTCGCCGGCGGCCGCCGCGTCGGCCGGCTCGACATCGTCACCGTCCGCTCGGTCCAGGGCCTCGTCTCGACCGGCGACAACGCCTTCGTCACCTCGGCCGCCTCGGGCCCCGCCGTCGCCGCGCCGCGCGCGACCATGCTCACCCAGGGCGCGCTCGAGGCCTCCAACACCGACATGTCCGAGGCCATGGTCTCGATGATCGAGTCCCAGCGCGCCTACCAGCTCGCCTCCAAGGCCATCACCACGGCCGACGAGATGATGGGCATCGCCAACCAGGTGAAGCGATGAGCATCGACGGCCTTCCCACGGTGCCGTCCAGCGCCCTGCCGGCCTCCGTCCGCGAGGGCTCCAAGGCCGACCGCCAGGCGTACACCGCCGCGCTCGGCTTCGAGCAGATCCTGCTCGGCCAGCTCGTCGGCGACATGCTGCCCAAGGGCGAGATGACCGAAGGCCCGCACGCCGCCGCGATGCAGGAGGCCTTCACCGGCGGCCTGATCGCCAACGGCGGCATCGGCCTCGCCGCGCAGCTCTACCCGTCGATGCGGAAGGACGCCTGATGAGCACCGTCCTCGAAGCCGAGCTGCTCGCGCACCTCGACACCCAGATCGCCTCGGGCAGCAAGCTGCTCGCGCTCGTGCTCGAGCAGGGCAAGGCCATCCGCGCCCGCGACGTGGACGCCGTCCTCGCCCGCCTCGCCGACGTGCAGACCGAGATGGGCCGTCGCGGCTCGCTCGAGCAGGACCGTGCCGCGCTGCTCCAGCGCGCCGGCATCGCGCTCGGCGTCCCGGCCACCCAGGTCACGCTCGAGCGCCTCTGCGCGCTCGTCTCCCCCGGCGCCGCCACCGCGGCCCGCGATCGCTCCGCCGAGCTGCGCGGCCTGCTGGCCGAGATCGCTCGCGAGCACGGCATCAACCGCGCCCTGATGCGTCAGGAGCTCTCCTTCCTCGCCCACCTGACCCGTCTCGTGGGCCAGGAGACCGAGCCCGGCTACGGCCGCCCCAACGCCGGTGGCACCGCCCCGACGGCGCCCCCGATCCACCGCGCCCTGGACCTGCAGGCCTAGCCGATGTCGATCTCCTCCTTCTACGGCCTCCAGACCTCGCTGCGCGGGCTCCTCGCCCAGCAGCGGCTGCTCGACACGGCCGGCCACAACATCGCGAACGCCTCCACCAAGGGCTACTCGCGCCAGGAGGCGGTCCTCATCGCCTCCCCGGCGCTGCAGATCGCGGCCGGCGGCATCGCCGGCGGCGCCGGCGCGCACCTCGGCTCGGGCGTCGACGTCCAGACCTTCCGCCGCGTCCGCGACCAGTTCGTCGACCTCCAGTACCGCGCGCAGAACACCAACCTCGGCGAGTGGTCCGCTCGCGCCGGGGCGCTCGAGCAGGCCGAGGCCGCGCTGGCCGAGCCGGGCGAGAACGGGCTCAACGAGCAGCTCGCCAAGTTCTGGGACGCGTGGGCCAACCTCGCCAACGCCAACGCCGACCCAGGCGCCGCCAAGCAGGCGCTGGTCGAGCAGGCCGGCGGCCTGGCCGACGCCTTCAAGTCGATCCGCGACCAGATGGGCCTCGTCCGGAGCCAGTCCTACGCCGAGTACGCCGACCTCGCGCGCCCCGCCGGCGCCGGCGACCCGGGCGGCGAGATCGCGCAGATCGCGACGGAGCTCGGCCAGCTCAACGACACCATCAGCCGCTACATCACGGCCGGCGACCTGCCGAACGACCTGCTCGACCGCCGCGACCAGCTGCTCGACCAGCTCTCCGAGTTCGGCCAGATCTCGGTCGAGGAGCAGAGCGACGGCACGCTCAACGTCGCGTTCGTCGACAAGGCCGCGGCCGGCACGACCTACCCGATCGTCACCGGCGACACCGCGACGTGGGCCGGCCCGCCGGCCGCCGACGCCTGGTCGCCCGGCGGCCGCCTCGGCGGTCTGCTCGAGGCCACCAAGCCGGGCGGCACGATCGACGGCTACCTCACCTCGCTCGACACCGTCGCCTCGTCGCTGGCCACGCTGGTCAACACGACCTACATCGGCACGTTCTTCTCCGTCGGCACGCCCGCCGCGGGCACGCTCGACGTCGACGCCGCGCTGCAGGCCAACCCGAGCGCGGTCGTCGCCGGCAGCGGCGCCTCCGGCTCGCGCGACATCGCGCTGGCCATCTCGCAGCTTCGCGACAACGCCGCCGTGGACGGCCAGTACCGCGCGTTCGTCGCGCAGGTCGGCGCCCAGGTGCGCGAGGCCGGCCGCCAGGAGGGCAACCAGCAGGCGCTCACCGACGCGGTCGAGAACCGCCGCCAGAGCGTGTCCGGCGTGTCGATGGACGAGGAGATGTCCAACCTCGTCCGCTTCCAGCGTGCCTACCAGGCGTCCTCGCGCGCCATGAGCACGATGGACGAGATGCTCGACGTCCTCATCAACCGCACGGGCCGGGTGGGTCTCTAATGGCCATGCGCATCACCACCTCGATGGTCACGCGCAACGTGCTCGCGGACCTCAACTCGATCACCGACAAGCTGACGAAGTCGCAGATGAAGGCGGCCTCCAACAAGGAGATCAGCAAGCCGTCGGACGATCCGTTCAACGCTTCGCGCGCCATGGCGCTGCGGCAGAACATCGAGGCGACGCAGCAGTACCAGCGCAACGTCGAGGACGGCATGGGCTGGCAGGAGGCCTCCGAGCAGGCCATGGACCTGATCACGAAGTCGATCCAGGATGCCAGGGACCTGCTCGTCCAGGGCGGCAACGACGCGACCGACCAGACGTCGCGCGACGCCATCGCCGCCGAGCTCGAGCAGATCATCGAGTCGATCAAGCAGAACGCCAACGCGACCTACCGCGGCAGCTACGTCTTCTCCGGCGGCGAGACCGCGGTCCGCCCGTACGAGCTCGGCGCCGACGACGCCTACAAGGGCGACGAGGGCGGCCTGGACCCGATGGTCCCCGGCATCGCCCGCGTGATCGGGCCCGGCGTGACCATGAACATCAACGTGGTCGGCCGCCAGATCCTCGGTGACGGTCAGGCCGCGGGCGACGACAAGCTGCTCGACACCCTGCGCGACGCGGTCGGCCACCTGCGGGCCGGCGACGGCGCCTCCCTGCGCGGTACCGACCAGACCCGGCTCGACGCCAGCCTCGACGCCATCCTCGAGGTGCGCGCCGCCAACGGCGCCCGCAGCAACCGCCTCGAGGCCGCGATGACGCGCCTCGGCGAGGTCGAGGACGCGACGGTCAGGCAGCTCTCGAGCGTCGAGGACGCCGATCTCGCGAAGACCCTGATCGAGCTCAACTCCCAGACCGCCGCCTACCAGGCCGCCCTCCGTGCGGGGGCAAGCATCGTCCAGACCTCCCTCATGGACTTCCTGCGCTGATCCGGGCGCAGCCGAGTCCTTTCCCTCCCTCCCGTCCCTCGGAACCCAAGGAGCAGCAACCGCAATGTCCACCTTGACCGTCGAGAGCACGCGTTTCGGCACCCTCGAGATCGAGGCCGACGCGATCATCGAGTTCCCGGCCGGCCTGATCGGCCTCGACTCCAGCCGCTGGACCATCGTCGGCGAGATCACCGACGGCCCGTTCCAGTGGCTGCACTCGATCGACGATCCCAGCCTCGCGCTGCCCGTCACGAGCCCCTGGGCCTTCTTCGCCTCCTACGAGGTCGAGCTGTCCGACGAGGAGACCGAGCGCGTCGACGCCGGCGACGACACGGTCGTGTATGTGACCGTCCGCGCCGGTTCCGAGCTCTCGGACTTCAGCGCGAACCTCCGCGCGCCGATCGTCATCTCAGGCGGCCGTGGCCACCAGGTGATCAACGAGGCGAAGGACGCTCCCGTCCGCGCCGCGCTGTTCCCCGAGGCCGTCGTCGCCGCTCCGCAGCCGGCCGTCGCCTAGCGACGGCCGATTGCGCGGGCGCAAACCGCGCAATACTCTTCTTTCGAACCTTTCGAAGCTTTCCAAGGAGGAATCTTCATGCTCATCATCACCCGCCGTCCTGGCGAGAAGATCATGCTCGGCGACGACATCGTCGTGCATGTGATGGAGATCGTCGGAAACTCCGTGCGCGTCGGCATCCAGGCGCCGCGCGCGGTCCCGGTCTACCGCGAGGAGATCTGGAACGCCGTGCGCGATGAGAACCGCGCCGCCGCCGACGCCGCTCCCGAGGACCTTCCGGTCCCGACCAAGAACGACGCCTGAAAAATCGGGGCCTTCGGGCCCCGATTTCGTTCCGGGGTTCGTCGCGGCACGCCGTCCGGGTACCGTCCCGGTTGAGACTTCTCGACCGAGACCGCCAAGGAGAACCTTTCATGGCCCGAACCAAGCTGCTGCTCTTCGGAGCCGCGGTCGTCGCCGCCGGCGTGCTGCTCAAGCGCGACAAGGTCGCCGGGCTGCTGCCGGGCCGCGGCCAGACCTACGAGCCGCCGGCGCCGCCGCCCCCGCCCGCGCCGTCGAACTACGACGTGTCCGGTCCCGTGGCCAACACGGCCACGCCCGTGCCGGCCCCCGACCCGCAGGAGCCGGAGGCGATCGACGAGGCCGCCGAGGAGGCCGCCGCCGCGGCCGAGGCCGCCAACATCGGCGGCGTCGTCAGCGACTACGCCGGCATCAGCCACGACCGGGCGACCGAGGCGGAGCGCCCGCTGGTCGAGGCCGGCGAGGGCGAGTCCGAGGGCCTGGAGCAGGCCGAGCACGACCTCGTCGAGGCCGCGGAGCCCACCGCCCCCGGCATCTCCGACGCCGAGCGAGCGATCGACGACGCGATCGACGAGGCCGCCAACCCGCTGGCCGGCGAGCAGATCGAACCCCTCGCGAGCTCCGACGCGGAGATCGAGCGCGACGCGGAGCCGCTGCCCGACACGGACGCCGCGCCGGTCGACCAGCCGACGGACACGTCGAGCGGCTGGAGCCCGCCCGTCCCGGAGCGCACCGACGAGCCCGCGCCGTTCGAGGAGCAGCCCACCGAGGTCCAGGGCGAGCAGACGCAGTTCGAGCCGCCCACGTCGTCGGACGACGACGAGAAGAAGACGACGACGACAAGAAGGACGACGAGGGCGGGTCGGACTGGCGCACGTGGTCCGGGCGGAGCGTCAACCCGTAGCGGTTCGAACGTCAACTGCGGCTGGGTAGGGAAGCTGGAGGATCGGCCTCTGTGGCCACTCCGGAAAGTGGCGTGCTGACGAATGCTCGCTATACGAGTCTTAGTCAGCACGCCGGATTCCGGAGTGGCCATCCCGGCCGAACCCGCTCCCTTAATGCCGCAGTTGACGTTGTCCCAGTTGCCGTCAGGCCGGAGCCCAGAGCTCGCCACCGAACGCCGCCACCGGCCGGACCCGCCACTCCAGAGCGAGCCGCCAGAGCTCGGCCGGGCCGCGAGGACCGGGCAGGTCGCAGACCGCGGCCACCTCGGCGGTGGCCAGCCGCCCGAACCGCTGCAGCGCGTCGAGAACACCCGGCGGCGCCGTGCCGTTGACCGCCGCGCCCGCGGCGACCGCGGCCTCGCGGAGCCGCTCGTACGGCCCGTAGCCCTCCACGAGCACCGACCCGAACCGGAACGCCGGCGTGGTGACCCCGCGCCCGGCCTCCAGGTCGGCCCCGAAGCGCTCGACGATCGCGTTGGAGCCGAAGTCGATCCGCAGCCGGTCCACGTCCAGGCCGCCCGTCTCGCGCGCGGCGTCGAGCAGCGCCGGCGCCGTGTCCATGCGCCGCCGCTCGAGGAAGATCGCCTCGCGCAGCCGCCGGATGAACGGGCCCGGGTCGCCCTGCTCGGAGACGGCCGCGACGGCCAGCCCCGCCGGGTGGGTCGAGGACGGCGGGTCGCGGAGGAAGACGCGGGGGTCGGCGGGCATCCCGGAGGCGGCCGCCGCCTCGACCGTGTCGTACGCCAGCGCGGCCGCGTCCGGCGCCGAGATCTGCCGTCTCAGGCCCACGATGACGAAGGTGAACCGCAGGGCGGCGCCGAACTCGACCTGAAGGCGCCTGAGCTGCGGCTCGGCCGCCCACGACCATGGGCAATAGGGATCCGTTAAGACCGTCACCGAGACTTCGGCCATATCGGCCACAATAGGACCGAGCAGATGAGCACGCTCGTCGGGATGCAGCTCAGTGGCCGGTACCGGCTGGACGCCCAGATCGGCGCCGGCGGGATGTCGACGGTCTATCGCGCCTTCGACCAGACGCTCGAGCGTCAGGTCGCGATCAAGCTCATGCACCGCGAGATCGCGTCGGACTCCGACCAGCTCGAGCGCTTCCGCCGCGAGGCGCGCGCCGTGGCCCAGCTCAGCCACCCGCACATCGTCGGCGTGATCGACGCCGGCGAGGACGAGAGCCGCCCGTACATCGTCTTCGAGTACGTCGAGGGCGAGACGCTCAAGGAGCGGATCCGGCGCATGGGCCGGCTGCCCATGGACGAGGCGCTCGCCTACGCGATCGAGATCGCCCGGGCGCTCGGGTGCGCCCACGGACGCTCGATCGTCCACCGCGACGTCAAGCCCCAGAACGTGCTGATCGACGCCGAGGGCTCGGCCAAGGTCACCGACTTCGGCATCGCCCGGACGCTCGACCAGGACGGCCTCACCGCCGACGGGCGCGTGCTCGGCACCACGGACTACGTCTCGCCCGAGCAGGCGCTCGGCCACGCGGTCAACGGCCAGTCGGACATCTACTCGCTCGGCATCGTGCTCTACGAGATGCTCACCGGCGACGTCCCGTTCCACGGCGAGACGCAGGTCTCGGTGGCGATGAAGCACGTCCGCGAGGACCTGCCGGACCTCCAGTCGCGCCGGCCCGAGGCCTCGGCCACCGTCGCCTCGGTCCTCGACCGGATGACGGACAAGGACCTCAAGCGCCGCTACCCCGACATCACGTCGCTGGTCGCGGACCTCGAGGAGGCGCTGGCCATCGAGGCCGCGCGGTCGGGCAAGTCGACCGGCGAGGCAACCGCCGTGCTGCGCACGCTGCCGGAGTCGACCCGCCGGCGGCTGCCGTTCCGCATGCGCCACCCGCTGCCCGTCCTCGGGACCGTCGTGCTGCTCGCCGTCGCCGTCGTGGCCATCGTCTTCCTGCTCAAGGAGGGCGTCGACCGCACGCAGCGCGGCACCGGCGCGGGGACCATCGAGGCGCCCGCGGGAGAGCGCGTCGTGTCCGTCGCCAGCACCTCGGCGGGCGACTACGACCCGCTCGGCGACGACGAGGAGCACCCCGAGGCCGCCAGCCGAGCGGTCGACCGCGAGCCCAGCACGACCTGGATCACCGAGAGCTACCGCAACGGGCTCGAGGGCGCCAACAAGGCCGGCGTGGGCATCTACGTCGACGCCAAGCCGGGCGTCGAGGCCGTGCGGATGGAGATCCAGAGCAGCGAGACGGGCTGGCGCGCCGAGATCCTCGGCGCCACCGGCAACCGCGTGCCGGAGAGCATCGAGAGCGGCTGGGACCGCCTCGGCGGAGGCGTCGTGGACAGCGACCACCAGCGCTTCCGGCTCGCCACCCCGGGGGAGCGCTACCGCTACTACCTCGTGTGGATCACCGCGCTCCCGCCGGAAGCGCAGCGCGTCGAGATCAGCGAGATCGCGCTCTTCGAGCGCCGTTAGAACGCATGGCCCGAGCGGGCGCGCTCGTAGCGCTCGAGCCCGAAGCCGATCAGCTTGCCGACGAGCTCCGGGCCTGAGAGCCCGCCGGTCTCCCACAGCTTGGGGAAGACGCTGGTCTGCGTGAAGCCGGGCAGCGTGTTGAGCTCGTTCACCAGCACCTGATCGCCGTCGACGAAGAAGTCGACCCGGGCCAGGCCCTCGCAGCCGACCCGCGTGAACGTGTCGGCGGCCAGCCGGCGGACCTCCTCGCGCACCGCGTCCGGGATGCGGGCGGGCACGACGAGCTCCATCCCGTCGTCGCTGTACTTGGCCTCGTAGTCGTACCAGTCGCCCTTGAGGATCACGATCTCGCCGGGCTGGGAGACCTCGGGCTCGTCGAGGCCCATGACCGAGCACTCGACCTCCATGCCTCCGCAGAACGCCTCGACGATGACCAGGGCGTCGTGGGAGAAGGCGTCGTCGAGCGCCGTGCCCAGCTCGGCCTCCGACCACACCTTGTGGATCCCGACCGACGACCCGAGCCGCGCCGGCTTGACGAAGATCGGCGTGCCGAGGACCGAGAGCTCGTTGCGGACGACGTCCGGCTCGCTGCGCCAGCGGTGCTCGCGCACGGCGGCGTAGGCCACCTGCGGCACGCCGGCCGCCGCCAGCACCTCCTTGAAGACGATCTTGTCCATGCAGAGCGCCGAGGCGAGCACCCCGGCGCCGACGTAGGGGACGTCGAGCAGCTCGAGCAGGCCCTGGACGGTGCCGTCCTCGCCGAACGGCCCGTGCAGCACCGGGAAGACCGCGTCGGCGTCCAGGAGCCCGCCGCCCGGCGTGAGGGCGAGCTCGTCGCCCTCGTGCCGCCACGCCCCGGAGCGCTCGATCGTCACCGGCACCACCTCGTGCCCCGCCTCGGCGACCGCCGAGCGGACGAACGCGGCGGAGTTGAGCGAGACCTCGTGCTCGGACGAGCGGCCCCCCTGGAGGACGGCGATCCTCACGGGACGGGCGTCTCGGTCGGCGTGGGCGTCGGGGTCGGGTCGGCGGACACGCGCCCGACGACGATGGTGACCCGGCTGCCCTGGCGGCGCTCGGTGCCGTCGATCGGGTTCTGCTCGAGCACGATCCCGTCCTCGTCGGGCACGGTGGTCTCCCGGTCCTCGACGCGCACCTCGAACCCCGCGTCCTCGAGCTCGGCCACGGCCTCCTCCTCGGTGAGGTCGACCACGTCGGGCACCGGCGTCGGACGCGCCACCGTGAGGTCGACGGCCGTGTCCGTGTCCACCTGCTGGCCGGCCGCCGGGTCCTGGTCGAGCACCGTGTTCGGGTCCTCGGCGGACTCCTCGCCCGTGATCTTGCCCACCCGCAGGCCGGCGGCCTCGAGCGCGCTGCGCGCGTTCTCCTCGGTCTGGCCCACGAGGTCGGGCACCTCGACCTGCTCGGGCCCGCGCGAGACGCGCAGGGTCACCGTGCTGCCGCGCTCGATCGTGGTGCCCTCGGCCGGCGAGCTCTCGATGACCGTCCCGCGCTCCACCTCGTCGGAGAACACGCGCTCGACGCGCGACTGGAGTCCGGCGTCCTTCAACGCCGCCTCCGCCTCCTCCGTCGTGCTTCCCGCGAGCGCGGGCACGGCGACCTCGCCGGGCCCGCTGGAGACGCGGATGGTCACGGTCGACCCCTCGGGCGCGGTGGTGTTCGGGCGCGGGTCCTGCGCCGCCACGAGTCCGCGCTCGACGTCCGCGGTCACGACGGGCACGATGTCGACCTCGAACCCGCGGTTCTGGATGATCTGCGAGGCGGTGTCCTGCTCGCGCCCGATCACGTCGGGGACGGTCAGCTGCTCGGGCCGCAGCACGAGGTAGGCCCCGACGATGATCGCGGCCACCGCGAGCAGGATCAGCAGCCACAGCCACCAGCGGCGGCCGGGCTCCTCGTCCTCCTCATACACATCCTCGACAACCACCGGCGGCGGCGGGATCACGTCGGGCGCCGCCCGCGCGCTCTCGAGCGCGAGGATGAACTCGTCCGCGCTCTGGAAGCGGTTCTCGGGCGCCTTCTCCATCGCCTTCAGGACGACGGCCTCGATCGCGGGCGGGATGGCCGGGACGAGCTCGCTCGGCGGGATCGGGGTCTCGTTGACCTGCTTGAGCGCCACGGTGACCGGCGAGTCGGCGTCGAACGGCACGCGGCCCGTGAGCAGCTCGTAGAGCACGATGCCGATCGCGTAGAGGTCCGCGCGGGCGTCGACCGGCCGGCCCTGGGCCTGCTCGGGCGAGAGGTACTGGGCCGTGCCCATGATCGAGCCCGTCTCCGTCATGTCCGACGCGCCGGCGCGGGCGATGCCGAAGTCGGTGACGCGCACGCGCCCGTCCTGGTCGATGAGGACGTTCTGCGGCTTGATGTCGCGGTGCACGACGCCGTGCTTGTGCGCGTAGCGGGCCGCGCGCAGGATCTGGAGCGTCACGTCGGCGGCCGCCTCGGCGGGCGCGGGCCCCTTCTCGCGGATGATCTCCTTCAGCGTCCGCCCGTCGACGAACTCCATCGCGATGTAGTAGGTGCCGTCCCACTCGCCGCGGTCGAAGATGCCGACGATGTTCGGGTGCGAGAGGCTGGCCGCGCTCGACGCCTCGCGGCGGAAGCGCTCGACGAACTGCTCGTCCTCCGCGAACCTCCGGTGCAGGATCTTCAGCGCGACGCGGCGGCCGAGCTGCTGATCCTCGGCGCAGTAGACGTCGGCCATCCCGCCCGACCCCAGCCGGTTGAGGATCCGGTAGCGGTTGTCGACCACGGTGTCGCGTTCGAGGCGCTGCATCACTCCCCCAGTGCCTCGAGGACCTGCTTGGCGATCGGCGCCGCCACCGTGCCGCCGAAGCCGCCCTGCTGGCGCTCGACGACGGCGGCCACCGCGACCTTGTCGGTGAACCCGATGAACCACAGCGTGTTGATGCCGGCGTCGATGTCGATCTCCGCGGTACCGGTCTTGCCGGCCACCTCGACGCCCTCGAGCGCGGCCGCCGTGCCGGTGCCCTCACGGACCACGTTGCGCATCATCTCGGTGAGCTGGGCCGCACTCTCCTCCGACATCACGCGCTCGGCCTCCTCGGGGAGCGGCTCGTCGATCGTGCGGCCGTCGGGGTCGACGACCTTCTGCACCAGCCGCGGCTCCATGCGCATGCCGCCGTTGCCGATCGCCTGGGCCACCGTCGCCATCTGCAGCGGCGTGACGAGCAGCTTGTCCTGCCCGATGCCCATGCGCCCGACGTCGATCGACCGAGAGGTCGGCGAGAGCAGCCGGCCGTTCGGCCCGTACTCGCCGCTCGGCACCATCTGCTCGTCGGGGTAGTCCATCGGCGGGTCCTCGAAGAAGCCGAACTTGGTCATGTACTCGGCCATCGTCTCCTTGCCGAGCTTCTCGGCGACCTCTGCCCAGACGGTGTTCACGGAGTTCGTGAGCGCGGTCGTGAGATCGATGTCGCCGAAGTTCTCGTCGCCGAAGTTGTTCAGCGGCGTACCCGAGATCACCTTCCCGTTCTCGCCGCTGACCCGCGAGTCCGGCGTGTAGCGGCCGGAGTCGAGCGCGGCCGCGGCGGTGACCGTCTTGAACGTCGAGCCGGGCGGGAAGCGACCCTGGGTGGCGCGGTTGAACGTCTCCGCGTCCGCGGGCCGCGACGGATCGAACGACGGCGTGGCCGCCAGCACTCGCACGGCGCCGGACTCGACGTCGAGCGCCACGACCGCGCCCGGGCGACCGGCCAGCCCCTCGTACGCCGCCTGCTGGCCCTCGGGCGACAGGGTCGTCCGCAGGTCGTCGCCGACGTCGCTCGGGCCGAGCAGTCGCTCGAGCGCGCCGATCGGGTCCGTCCGGCGGCCGGTGAGCTGGTCGTTGTAGAAGTCCTCGAGGCCGGTCCGCCCGCGATCGAGCGACGTGAAGCCGACCGGATGCGCGAACAGCTCCCCGGTCGGATAGCGGCGCGCGAAGCGGTCGCCGGGCAGCGAGCGGTTGGCGGCCAGGATCTCGCCGTCGGCGGCGCGGATGATGCCGCGCTTGATCCGCTCCTCCTCGAAGAGCACGCGGCGGTTGTTCGGGTTCTCGCGCAGGGCCTCGGCATCGAAGACCGTCCACCGCGACGTGAACGCGACGAGCACGCCGAAGAGGACCAGGACGAGCAGGAAGAGCCGGGTGATCGGGACGTTCACCGCAGCCCCCTCCGGCCCATGGCGCCCGCCGGGCGGCGCGCGCGGTCCGAGACCAGCAGGAGCAGCGCCAGCAGCACGAAGTTGGCGAGGATCGACGAGCCGCCGTAGGAGACGAACGGCAGCGTCACGCCCGTCAGCGGGATCACGCGGGTGACGCCGCCGACGATCACGAAGACCTGGAGCGCGAACACCGCGCTCAGCCCGGCGGCCAGCAGCTTCGAGAACGAGTCGGAGGCGAGCGTCGCCGTGCGGAAGCCGCGCTCGGCCAGCATCATGTAGACGAGGATCAGGCCGCACGCGCCGACCAGGCCGAGCTCGCTCGTGATGACGGCGTAGATGAGGTCGGTGTGGGGCGCGGGGATCAGCGGCGCGCCGTCGGGGGCGCGCAGCAGCGAGGCGCCGAGCCCGGTCCCGAACAGCCCGCCGTCGGCCTGCGCGAAGAGCGACTGCGCGATCTGATAGCCCTGCTTCTCGACCCACTCCGGATTGAAGGGGTCGAGCCAGACGTCCACGCGGTCCTGCACGTGGCTCACGGTCGAGGCCATGAACCACGCCCCGACCGCGAACAGCCCGAGCCCGATGGTCACGAACGACAGCCGGTTGGTGGCGACGTAGAGCACGGCCAGGAAGCCGCCGAAGTACATGAGCGACGAGCCGAGGTCGCGGATGAAGACGAGCATGAGCATGGCCGCGCCCCAGACCACCAGCAGCGGCCCGAAGTGCTTGAGCGGCGGGATCGTCACGCCGAGGATGCGCGTGGCGCCCTGCACGAGCATCTGCCGGTTGTCGCGCAGATACGCCGCGAGGAAGATGATGATCCCGATCTTGGCGAACTCCGCCGGCTGGAAGGAGATCGGCCCGATCCCGACGCCGAGGTAGGCGCCGTTGACCTGCTCGCCGATCCCCGGCACGCGCGGCAGGAAGAGCAGGAACAGGCTGGCCAGGGCGATCGTGTACCGGTAGCGCTCGAGGATCCGCAGGTCGCGCAGGAGCAGGATCGTGAGCGCGAAGAGCAGCAGCCCGGCCACGAACCACGTCGCCTGCTGGCGCGCGAGGTCCTCGTCGATCCGGTAGATGACGACGAGGCCGAAGCACGCGAGCACGGCGACCAGCGGGAACATGTACGGGTCGGCGTACGGGAGCGTGAAGCGCAGGAACAGGTGGCCCGCGAAGCACAGCGCCAGGAACCACGCGCCGTAGGTCAGCGAGATGTCGGAGAGGACATCCGACTCCTGGATGAAGATCGCGGCGAAGCCGAGCGTGAGGAGCGCCGACGCCGGGACCAGCGCCAGCAGCTCGCGATTGCGGGCGCTCACTCGATGTCGCCCCGCTCCAACTCGATCACGAGGTTCTCGGCATCGTCCTTGGAGCGGAGCTGGTGGTCGGTGAACGTGGTGCGACGCCGGTCCGGCACCTGGGCGAGGCGGACGCTCGACGCGTAGTAGGGCCGGTAGAGCTCGACGCCGAGCGGGAGCTCGAACGGCAGGCCCTGGTACATGGTCACGGTGCCGGCGTCGTCGACGCCGAGGAAGTAGACCGCCCGCGAGGCGGTCCATCCGGCGCCGCCGACGATGAGCAGCACCGCGGCGACCGCGATCAGCCATCCGGGGATGCGGAAGCGGAAGCGGCGCCGCTTGCGCGCGGCCGGCGGCGGCGCGGTCCGCGGCGGCGGCTCGGCCACGAGCCGCGCGCGCGGCTCCCGCGTGGCCAGCGCCGTCGGCCCGTTCGTGCCCTGGGCCGCCGTCTCGTGGTCCTCGCTCGCCACCGCCGATCGCACGGTGGTCTGCTGCTCGGCCTCGGCGGCGTCCTCGCCGTCGACGTCCTCGAGCCGGAAGAGGACGACGGTGATGTTGTCCCGCCCGCCCGCGTCGTTGGCGGCGGCGATGAGGTCGCGCCCGGCCTGCTCGAGCGAGTCCGCGCCGGCGAGGAGCGGCCCCACCTTGGCCTCGGTGATCATCGACGTCAGGCCGTCCGAGCAGACCATGAAGACGTCGCCGTCGCGCGCCTGGAAGGTGTCGACGTCCACCTGCACCTCGGCCTCGGGCCCCAGGGCGCGGGTGATCACCGACCGCTGCGGATGCGTCTCGGCCTGCTCCTCGGTCAGCTTCCCGCGCGCCACCAGCTCGCCGACCAGCGAGTGGTCGCGCGTGAGCCGCGTCAGCTCGCCGGCGCGGAACAGGTAGGCGCGCGAGTCGCCCACGTGGGCGATCGTGACCTCGTTCTCGCCGACGTAGGCGGCCGTGACGGTCGTGCCCATGCCCGCGCGCTTGGCCTCCGTGCGCGAGCGATCGTGGATCTCGCGGTTGGCGTCCTCGATCACCCGGACGAGCCCCTCGGCCGCCGGGCCGTCCGGCAGGCCCTGGTCGAACGCGTCCGCGGCCATCTGCGAGGCGACCTCGCCGGCCTGGGCGCCGCCCATGCCGTCGGCCACCACGAAGAGCGGCGCGCGCACGAAGTAGCTGTCCTCGTTGCCCTGGCGCTGGCGGCCGAGGTCGGACGCGTGGAAGTGTTCAGCGACAATCAGCATTTCGCCCTCCGGTCGCCGGAAACCCCACCCGGCGACCTGCGTGCGACGTTACTCATGACTCATGACCGTTCGAAGGTGAACTCCGAATCCCCGATTCGGATGCTGTCACCCACGTGCAGCGGCTGCGGTCCTCGCAGCGGCTCTCCGTTCAGATACGTGCCGTTGGTCGACCCGAGATCCTCGAGCACCATCACATCGCCCTGCGGGACCAGCCGCGCGTGCGCGGTCGACGCGAAGGTGTCCTGGAGCCGGATGTCCGCCGACTCGCCCCGCCCCAGCAGGGCACCGTCGGAAAGATCATAGGCCGACCCCGCCCGCAGCCCGGCCGCGGTGCCCACGCGCAGGCGCGGCGACCCGCCGTCGCTCTCCGGCGTGAGCCCGGCCGTGGCGTGGTGCATGCCGGTGGCCTCGTCGTCGGGCGCGGCGCCGCGGCGCAGGTCCTTGAGCGCGCTCCGGGCCATCCAGAACAGGAAGAGGTACAGCACGGCGAGGAAGCCGAACTTGAGCGCCACGGCGACGGGGTCCAGGGCCACTGGGCTACTCCAGTTCGAAGGTGACGCGGGCGGTGCCCAGCTCGATCGAGTCGCCCGGGCGCAGGGACTGGGCGCCCTGGATCCGTCGTCCGTTGACCTTCACGCCGTTCGTCGACCCGAGGTCGCGGACGGTCCAGGAGCCGCCCGAGGGGCGCACCTCGGCATGCTTGCGCGACACGTTGGCGTCGTCGATGACCACATCGGCCTCGCGCGAGCGGCCGAGCACGGCGCCGCCGGAGCCCAGGACCTCGGTCCGGCCGTCGATCCGCAGCCGGGCGCTGCCGCGGCGCGGGTCGGGCTCCCGCAGCGGCTCCGCGAGGCGCTCGGACGCCGTGTAGACCATCGTGTGGCCGTGATCGCCCTGGCTGGGCTGCTCCTCGGGGCGCTCGGGCGGCCGCACGAGGCGGGCCTGGATCCCGAACTCGCCGAGCTTCAGCCGGTCGTCGGTGCGGAACTCGATCGACGGCCGCGTGGCGAGCGAGATCTTCTCGCGGCGGGCGTGCTCGAGCAGGTAGCCCGACAACTCGGCCTTGAGGTCGTCCTCGTATCCCTCGAACTGCTTGCGGTCGTCGGGCGAGAGCCAGACCGCGTACTCGTTCGGGGCGTAGACGCGCGAGAGCGACTGCACCTTGTGCTCGTCCATCTCACGCGCCAGCTTGCGCGCGATCTCGACCGGGCGCACCTCGGACCTGAAGGCGCGCGAGAACGTCCCCTCCACGAGGCCGGCGAGTTTGGATTCGAGATTTCGCAGCACACTCATGGGCGGCTGGTGCGGTGGGATACCCGCTCACGGGCGATCATCGTCGGCGTCCAGAGTATTCCGCCCCCGTGCGGCGATCACCGCCAGTACGCCCGCCGCGACCCCGCCGACGACGAGACCGCGCGGCTCGGCGAGCCCCACGGCGCCCGCCACCGCCCCGGTTCCGGCCACGAGGCCCGCGGCCCAGGTGGTGGCCGCCACGATGTCGAAGCCGAGGCTCCGCCCGCGTACGAGCCAGGGCAACACGAGCGCGGCCGCGGCCCACAGCGGCGCGAGCGCGAGCGCGCCCGAGGCGGCGACGGCCTCGAGGACGTCCTGCGCCGAGCCGGGAGCCGTGCCGAACGCGAGGTCGCGCTCCAGCACCGGCTCGGCCAGGAGGAGCCACCACAGCCCGGTCGCCCCGAGCGCGGCCCGGGTCCACATGCCGCGGACGTTCCCGGCCACGGCCGGGTAGGCGCCGGCCAGTCCGAGCAGGCCGAGCGCCGGCGCCACGGCCGGCAGCGACCAGGTGAGCCCGCGGCGGCGCAGCAGGAGCGGCGGCACGACCGCGGCCGCGGCGACCAGCGCGGCGGTCTCGGGCCGCGGCCCGGCCAGCACGGCGACGCAACCCGCGGCGGCCAGGAGCCAGCCCGCGCGCGGCAGGATGGCCACGAGCAACGCGACGGCCGCCGCGCCCATGAGCGGCGACACGGCCGGGTCTGCGGCCGCCACGAGCGCCGCCGCGGCCAGCCCGCCGGCGGCCAGGCCCGCCGCGGCGCGGCCGAGCGGCGGAAGCGGTCGTGCGGCCCGCTCCAGCGGGTGCGGAGCGATCGTGCCCCCGTCGTCCCCCACCTCGGGGAGCGCGTCGGCCAGCTCGCCGGCGAGATCCTCGAGCGTCCCGCGGTCGTCGGGAGCGGGCAGGAGGGCGCGGTCGAGCGCGGCGCACAGCGCCTCGGGCAGGTCGCGGCGGCGGGCGCCCAGCGCGGGCAGGACGGTCCCGACGAGCCGCGCCGTGGCCGCCGGGCTCGGGCCGCGAACGGGGTTGCCGCCGGCCAGCGCCTCGTACAGCACGAGCGCCAGCGCGTAGAGGTCGGCGCGCTCGTCCACGTGCTCGCCGGCCGCCTGCTCGGGCGCCATGTAGGCCAGCGTCCCGACCACGTCGCCGGTGCGGGTCAGCGGCTCGTCGCCCGCCAGGTGGGCGACGCCGAAGTCGGTCAGCTTGGCCGCGCCGCGCGGGTCGTGCGTCTCGTCGGGGACGATCACGTTCTGCGGCTTCACGTCGCGGTGGATCACGCCCCGCTCGTGGGCGTGGGCGAGCGCGTCGGCCAGGGCGAGGCCCACCCGCAGGACGTCGCGGTCGCTGAGCGCCCCGTCGCGTTCGAGCACGTCGAGCGTGCGTCCGTGGACCAGCTCCGAGACGAGGTAGCGGCCCGCGGCGTCGTCGCCCGCGTCGTAGACGGCGACGATGCCCGGGTGGTGCAGCCGGGCGGCGGCCAGCGCTTCGCGCTGGGAGCGCTCCGGCGCCGGCCCGTGGGCGGGGATCAGCTTCAGCGCGACGGGCCGGTCCAGCCGCTCGTCGTGCGCCGCGAACACGGTCCCGAAGCCGCCGGAGCCCAGCCTGCGGCCAAGCCGGTAGCGGCCGGCGACGACATCCCGCCCCGCGACCGCGGTCGTGTCCATCCGGAGCCCCCTTCGACGCCCGCGGTGAGGACCCTTCCCGCGATGCCGCCGGGCGGGTTGGTATTACTGGACCCTTCATATGGGTCGATCGATGCGGCGAGATGGCGCCGCATCACGAGGAGACGAACTTCCAGTCTTGTCCTTCTTCGACGAGGACGACGAGCCCCGCCGGACCCCTCGGCCGCGACGCGCGAGTCCGTCAGGCGGCGGCGTCGCCACATCAGCCGATTCGCAGACGCTTCTCATCCGCCGCGTGGTGGCGGTCGTCGGCGGCATCGTGGTGCTGCTCCTGCTCTTCTTCTTCGTCGACTCCTGCCGTGACAGCGCCCGCGAGAACGCGCTGAAGGACTACAACCGCGAGATCTCCACGATCGGCACGGAGTCGGCCCAGCAGGTCGGCGAGCCGTTCTTCGCGCTGCTCGCCGAGGGCGCCGGCGCGTCGCCCCAGGAGCTGCAGACGAACATCTCCGGCTACCGCGTGCAGGCCGAGCAGCAGTACGACCAGGCCCGGCGGCTGGACGTCCCGAGCGAGATGGAGGGCGCCCAGGAGTCGGCTCTGATCGCGCTCGAATGGCGCCGCGACGGGCTCGACCGGATCGCCCAGCTGATCCGGCCCGCGCTCGGCGACGAGAGCGAGCAGGCCGACGAGGCGATCCAGGACATCGCCGGTCAGATGGCGGTCTTCCTGGCCTCCGACGTCGCCTGGGAGACGCGCGTGATCCCGTTCATCACCAACGCGCTCGAGGCCGACGAGATCGGCGGCCAGGAGATCAGCCGCTCGCCGTTCCTCACCGACACGACGCTCATCCAGCCGACGCGGATCGCCGAGATCCTCGACCAGCAGCTCTCGAGCGGCGGCGACGGTGGCGGCACGCCGACCGGCCCCGGCCTCCACGGCTCGGGCCTGGACTCCACGAGCTACGGCGACGTCACGCTCCAGCCGGGCGTCACCAACCGGCTGACCTACGAGCCGGGCACGCCCTTCCAGATCGCCTTCACCAACCAGGGCGAGAACGACGAGTTCGACGTCAAGGTGACGCTGCGGATCATCACCGAGGGCGCCGACCCGATCACGACGTCCGACACGATCCCGCAGATCGCGGCCGGCGAGACCGCCACGGCCGAGCTCCCGCTCGAGGACCAGCCGCCGCTCGACACCGCGGTGACGATCCGCGTGCAGGTCGCCCGGGTTCCGGGCGAGGAGAAGGTCGACAACAACAAGTCGGAGTATCCGGCGCTCTTCACCCGCGGCTGAGTCCCCGCCGCACGTTCGTAGAATCTTCGCGTCGTGAACGACCTGACGGATCCCGCCGGCCTCGTGGCGCTGGGGGCCGCGGCGCTCGCCCTCATCGCGTTGGTCGTGACCATCGTGCTCGCCGTGAAGCTGCGGCGGCTGCGAGCGGCCCAGGTGGTGGTGCTGGGCGCCGGCGGCCGCGACGACCTCATCGCGCACGCGAGCTCCCTGCAGACCGCGTTCGAGGCGCTGCACGGCCGGGTCGAGGAGGTCGCCGAGCGGCTCGACGCCCGCATGGCCGCCGCCGAGCGCCGGCTCGACGGGGCGATCGCGCACCGCGCCCTCGTCCGCTACGACGCCTACGGCGAGCTCTCCGGCCACCAGTCGACCTCGCTCGCGCTGCTCGACGCCGACCGCAACGGCGTGGTCCTCTCGTGCATCGCCCATCGCGACAATGCCCGGCTGTACTGCAAGCGGGTCCACGAGGGGCGCGGGGAGCACGAGCTGTCGCCGGAGGAGGACGAGGCGATCCGCATCGCCCTGGCCGGCGAGACGCCCCACAGCGTCACGCTCGACTGATGCGCGTCGGCTATCTCGGCCCCGACGGGTCGGTCAGCCACGAGGCGCTGATGACGGTCGCCGGCGCCGAGGCGTTCGAGCTCGTCCCGCAGGCGACGCTGCACGAGTCGGTGATCGCCGTCCACGAGGGCACCGTCGATCGAGCGCTCGTGCCGATCGAGAACTCCCTCGAGGGCTCGGTGAACCCGACGCTCGACGCGATCGCCTTCGCCACCGACGACGTGATCATCGTCGGCGAGCTGCGCCACGCCGTCCACCTGCACCTGATCGCCGCCGGGCCGCTGGAGCTGGACCTGGTGCGCAGCGTCACCTCGATCCCGCAGGCCAGCGGCCAGTGCGCGCGCTTTCTGCGCACGTCGCTCCCGCGCGTGTCGGTGCTCGCCGCCACGTCGACGGCCGAGGCGGTGCGCCAGGTGTCCGGCGGGTTCGAGTCCGGGGCCGCGGCGATCGGCACCCGCGCGGCGGCTGAGCGCTACGGCTGCACCATCCTGCGCGAGGACATCGAGGACGACCCGGGCAGCGAGACGCGCTTCGTCTGGATCGCCGGCGCGGGCACCGAGCCCGACGCCGGCGAGCGCTTCAAGACGGCCCTCATGTTCTGGGGCGCCGGCTCGTCCGGCCCGGGCTGGCTCGTGCGCTGCCTGGCCGAGTTCGCCGAGCGCGACGTGAACCTGACCCGGATCGAATCGCGCCCGCGGCGGCAGCGGCTCGGCGAGTACATGTTCTTCGTCGACCTCGACGGCCGCGCGGGCGACGATCGTGTCGCCGGCGCCGTCGCCGGGCTCCGCCGCCACGCCGAGGTCGTCCGCGTTCTCGGGTCGTTTCCGGCGGCGTGAACGGGTGGGTGGGTCCAGATCAGTGGCTACACTCCGAAATTGACGATGGGATCGAGCACCCCAGTACCACTGGGGTCCGTGCCGCAGCACGATCACCCGCGGCACGGACCGAACGCCGACGGCACTGGCCGTTGGTCTGGTGGTCGTGTGCTGGTGCTCAACGCGACGTACGAGCCGATCAACGTCTGCACCGTCCGTCGCGCCACGGTGCTGCTCCTCAAGGAGAAGGCCGAGGTCATCGAGATCGGGGCGACCGACCTCCACTGGGCGACCGGCTCGCTGCCCAAGCCGGTCGTCATCCGGCTGGTCACCTACGTCCGCGTGCCGCGTGACAGCCACAAGCGGAAGATCACCCGCCGGGCCGTCTTCGCGCGCGACGGCTGGCAATGCATGTACTGCGGCGCCCGCACGTCGCTCACCGTCGACCACGTGATCCCGCGGTCCAAGGGCGGCGGCTCGGGCTGGGACAACATCGTGGCCTCGTGCGCGCCGTGCAACCGCCGCAAGGGCGACCGCCTGCCGCACCAGGTGAACATGCACCCGCGGATCAAGCCGCGCACCCCGGCCGCGCACATCTTCATCCAGCTCGCCTCCCCCACGATCCCCGCGACGTGGAAGCAGTACCTGCCGCTGCCTGAAGCGGCCTAAGTAACGTCGCACGGAGGTTCCGGGTGGGGTTTCCGGAACCGGAGGGCGAAACTCACCATTCCGGCATACCAACCGCGACGGATGGGTACAAACGTTTGCGGCGCCGGCCCGGAGATGCCGGCAAGGACCATGTGGAGGTAGGGGATGTCCGGTACGAAGGGCCCGTCGCTCGCGGGTCGGTTCGCTGCGGCGATCGCGCTGACCGTCGGGTTCTACGCGTTGGCGATCGCGATCGCGGCGGGGTTGCTGGGCGCGGCGATCCTGCCGTGGATCGTCGGCGGCGGCAACAACCTGTGGATCACGCTGACCGGCCTCTTCCTGGGCGTCTCGATCCTCGTCGCGATCTTCCCGCGGCGGCAGCCGTTCGAGCCGCACGGCGTGCGCCTCGAGTCCGAGGACCAGCCGCGGCTGCTGCGGATGATCGAGGAGGAGGCGCGGGCCTGCGGCACGCGCGCGCCGGACGAGGTCTACGCGACGCTCGAGCTCAACGCCGCCGTGGTCGAGCCGGACCGGCAGCGCCGGATCATGTTCATCGGCGTCCCGCTGCTGCACGTCGTGTCCGAGCGCGGGATCCGCGGCGTGGTGGCGCACGAATACGGCCACTACACGGGCGGTGACACGCGGCTCGGGCCCTGGATCTACCGCACGCGCGAGACCATCGGCCGCACCATCGTGCGGCTGAGCGACGAGGACGGTGACGAGGGCTGGACCCAGAAGCTCGTCCGCCTGCCGTTCCTCTGGTACGGGCGGGCGTTCATGCGCATCACGAGCGCGATCCGGCGGCGCGAGGAGTTCGCCGCCGACGCCCTCGCCGTCCAGCGGGCCGGTCGCGACGTCCACGTGGAGGCCCTGCGGCGCATCCACGCGTACGCGCCGGCGTTCGACGCCTACTGGGAGAACGAGGTCGCGGCCGTGCTCTCGGCCGGGCGGCGGCCGCCGGTGGTCGCCGGCTTCCAGACGTTCCTGCGGAGCGAGCCCGTGGCCAAGGCCGCCGACGACTTCCTGGTCCGCCAGCTCGAGGAGCGCACCGACCCGTACGACTCGCACCCGTCGCTCTCCGAGCGCATCGCCGCGGTCGAGGGCTGGCCGCGCGACACGCCGGACGACTCGGCGCCGGCCATGGCGCTGATCCGCGAGCCGGAGGCGCTCGAGCAGGCGATGCTCGTCGCGCACTTCGGGCCGGAGGCCGCCGAGCTGCCGGGGCTCGCCTGGGCCGAGGTCGGGCGCGAGATCTACCTCTCGCGCGCGACGGCCTTCGCCGACGCCCACGGCGAGATCCTCGACGACGCGAAGGTCGGCGACCTCGGCGAGCTGGCCCGCGAAGGCCGGCTGGAGCAGATCGGCACGCAGCTGTGCCAGCGGCTCGACGACGTGCCGGCCGAGGCGGGCCCGGCGATCGCCGTCACGCTGCTCGGCGACGCGCTGACCGCCGCCCTGGCACGCGACGGCTGGGCGATCGAGGCGGCGCTCGGCGAGCCCGTGGTGGCCAAGCGCGGCGACGCGTGCATCGAGCCCTACGCGGTCGTCCCCGAGCTCACCGAGAGCTCACCCGCCGCGGCCGGCTGGCGCGAGCGCGCCACGGCGCTGGGGATCGCGGAGCTCCGGCTCCACGCGACGGCGACGGTGGCAGCGAGCGCGTCGTAGAACCGCGAAAGGCCCGGAGTCGACACTCCGGGCCTTTCGCACAACTCGCTGGACGTTATGCCGCCGATGGCTCTTCTAAGCGGCCGGGGGGACGAACTCCGGCACCAAACGACGGCGGTGTCACGGTGTGGATTCCGCTCCAGCGGGTCCAGCACCGACGCTAGCGGCCGGACACCTCCAGGGTCCCACAAGAACTGTCACTCAACTTTGGACCACCCCCTTTCTCTGGTCCTGTGAGAGTAGCGAACCAGACGGCGGAGCACGACCGGGCGCTATTCCTCGTCGGCCTCCGGTTCAGGCGCCGCGTCGACGGCCTCGTCCGGCTCGATCGAGACGACGGCTTCGCCGTCCTCGAGGTCCAGCGGCTCGGTCGCCTCGGCGACCGCCTCCTCGGCGGCCGACTCGACCACGAGCGCCACCGCGGACACCTCGTCGCCCTCGCGCAGGTTCATCACGCGCACGCCCTGCGACGCCCGGCCGTAGCGGTTGATCCCGCGCACGCCGGTCCGCTGGACCATGCCGTTGGTCGAGATGAAGACGAGATCGTCGTGCTCGCGGACCACCAGCGCGGCGGCCAGCAGGCCCTTGGCCTCGGTGAAGGAGATCGTCTTGACGCCCTTGGCGCCGCGTGACGTCAGCCGGTACTCGTCGATCCCGGTGCGCTTGCCGTAGCCGGCCTCGGTGACCACGAGCAGGTCCTGGCCGGGGCGCGCGACGTCCATGGCCAGGACGTAGTTGTCCTTGCCGGAGACGTCCATGCCGCGCACGCCGCTCGTGTCGCGCCCCATCGCGCGGGCGTCCTGCTCGCGGAAGCGCACGGTCAGGCCCTCGTGGGAGACGATGAGGATCTCGTCCTCGGGATCGACGCGCCGCACGGCGACCAGCTCGTCGTCGTCGCGGATCTTGATGGCGATGATGCCGTCGGCCTTGATCGGCGTGTTGTACGCCTGGAACTCGGTCTTCTTGACCGTGCCCTGGCGGGTCGCGAAGAGCAGGTACTGCGTCTCCGAGAAGTCGCGCGTGGCGAGCACGGACTGCACCCGTTCGCCGTCGCGCAGCGGCAGGATGTTGCCGAGGTAGCGGCCCTTGGACGTGCGGCCGGCCTCCGGCAGGTCGTAGACCTTGGACCGGTAGACCTTCCCTCGGTTCGTGAAGAAGAGCAGGAAGTCGTGCGTCGAGCTCACGAAGAGGTGCTCGATGTAGTCGTCTTCCTTGAGGTCCATCCCGGTGATGCCGACCCCGCCGCGGCGCTGGTTCCGGTACGTGGCCAGGGGGAGCGACTTGATGTAGCCCGAGTGCGAGATCGCGATGACCATCTGCTGGTCGGCGATCAGGTCCTCGATGTCGATGTCGTCCTCGCTGGGCGCGATCACCGTGCGGCGCTCGTCGCCGTAACGCTCGGCGATCTCCTCGAGCTCCTCCTTGATCAGGCCGAAGACCTTGTCCTCGTCGCCGAGCAGCTCACGTAGCTCGCGGATCCGCTCGACCAGGTCGGCGTGCTCGCGCTTGATGGAGTCGGCCTCGAGAGCGGTCAGCTGCTGCAGGCGCAGGTCGAGGATCGCCTGGGCCTGGATCTGCGTCAGCCCGTAGGTCTCCATCAGGCCGGTGCGCGCCGTGTCGCGGTCGCGCGAGCTGCGGATCAGCGCGATCACCTCGTCGAGGTGGTCGAGCGCGATCAGCAGGCCCTCGAGCCGGTGGACGCGGGCCTCGAGCGTGCGCAGCTCGTGCTTCGAGCGGCGGACGATGACCTCGCGCTGGTGCTGCACGTAGTTGTGGATCACCGAGCGCAGCGGGAGCGTCCGCGGCACGTTGTCCACCAGCGCGACCATGTTCACGCCGAACGTGGTCTGCAGCTGGGTGTGCTTGTAGAGCTTGTTGAGGACGACCTTCGGGTTCGCGTCGCGCTTGAGCTCGATCACCACGCGCATGCCGCGGCGGTCCGAGTGGTCCTCGATGTTCGTGATCTCGCTGAGCTTCTTCTCGGCGTGCAGGTCGGCGATCTTGCGGATCAGGCCGCCGTCGCCGCCCTTCTTGACCATGTAGGGCAGCTCGGTGATCACGATGTTGTCCTTGCCCTGCTTGCCCTCCTCGATGTGCGCCTTGGCGCGCACGCGGATCCGGCCGCGACCGGTCTCGTAGGCGTCGCGGATGCCGGTGAGGCCGAGGATCAGGCCGCCGGTCGGGAAGTCCGGGCCCTTGATGTGCTGCATCAGCCCGACGGTGTCGATGTCCGGATCGTCGATGTAGGCGATCGTGGCCTTGATCGTCTCGCGCAGGTTGTGCGGCGGGATGTTCGTGGCCATGCCGACGGCGATGCCGCTCGAGCCGTTGACCAGCAGGTTCGGGAAGCGCGCCGGCAGGACGACGGGCTCCTGGTTCTGCCCGTCGTAGTTGGGCTGGAAGTCGACCGTGTCGGCGTCCAGGTCGCGCAGCATCTCGCGCGCGATCGGCGCCAGCCGCGCCTCCGTGTACCGCATCGCGGCCGCGGGGTCCTCGTCGATCGAGCCGAAGTTGCCCTGGCCGTCGACGAGCATGTACCGCATCGAGAAGTCCTGCGCGAGGCGCACGAGGGCGTCGTAGATCGCCGAGTCGCCGTGCGGGTGGTACTTGCCCATCACGTCGCCGACGATGCGCGCGGACTTCGCGTACGGGCGGTTCGGCTGCAGGCCGTTCTCGCTCATCGAGAACAGCACGCGGCGGTGGACGGGCTTCAGGCCGTCACGGACGTCGGGCAGCGCGCGCCCGACGATGACCGACATGGCGTAGTCGAGATACGACGAGCGCATCTCCTCCTCGAGCCCGCGGGGCTCGATGTTGCCGCCTGAGATGAGATCGGTGCCGGCCATCAGACGTCCAGGGTCGCGACGCGGGCGTTCTCCTCGATGAACTCACGTCGTGGCTCGACCTTGTCCCCCATCAACATGGTGAACAGCCGGTCGGCCAGTGAGGCGTCGTCCATCGTGACCTGCATGAGCGTGCGCGTGGTCGGATCCATCGTGGTCTCGCGGAGCTGGTCGGCGTTCATCTCGCCCAGGCCCTTGAAGCGCTGGAGCTTGATGCCCTTGGCCGCGACCTCCATGACCTTGCGGCGGAGGTCCTCGAAGGACAGCGCGTCCTCCGACTCCTCGCCGAGCCGCACCGTGAACGGCGGCGTGCCGGCCATCTTCACGAGCTCGCCGTGGACGCGGGCGAGCTGGCGGTACTCGTTGGCGTCGAACATCCCGCGGCGCAGGCGGTGCGTGCGGGCCATGCTCGTGCGCCGCTCGGTCGCCCGGACGCGGACCATCCCGTCGTCCGCCGACACCAGCTCGGTCGAATACGGCTCGTTCTCCGGGTCCTCGCGGCCGACCAGCTCGAGCAGCTGCTCCACCGTCGTGACCTGGTTGTCGAGGATCTGCGACTCCTCCAGGAACTGGATGACCTCGTGGCCGTAGTCCGCGCGCAGCGCGCTGGACCAGCCCTCGTACTGCTTGAGGAGGCGCGAGTAGCGCTGCCAGCGCGTGTCGGTGAGCTTGAACGCCTGGCCGTCGTGGTCGGTGATCTCGAACCGCTCGAGCTTGTCGCCGAGCAGGATCTCCTCGAACTCGGACTCCTTCTCGATGTAGCGCTCGCGCTTGCCCTGCGTGAGCTTGTACAGCGGCGGCTTGGCGATGTAGACGTACCCCTGGTCGATCAGGTCCTGCATCTCGCGGAACAGCAGCGTCAGGATCAGCGTGCGGATGTGCGCGCCGTCGACGTCGGCGTCCGTCATGAGGATGATCTTGTGGTACCGCGCCTTCTCGATGTCGAACTCGTCGCGCACCCCGGTGCCGAGCGCGGTGATCAGCGCCTGGATCTCCGTGTTCTGGAGCACCTTGTCGATCCGCGCCTTCTCGACGTTGAGGATCTTGCCGCGCAGCGGGAGGACCGCCTGCGTGGAGCGGTCGCGGCCCTGCTTGGCCGAGCCGCCGGCCGAGTCGCCCTCGACGATGAACAGCTCCGTGAGCGCCGGGTCCTTGACCGTGCAGTCGGCGAGCTTGCCCGGCAGCGCGCTGCGCTCGAGCGCCGACTTGCGCGTGAGGTCGCGCGCCTTGCGCGCCGCGGCGCGCGCCTGCGCGGCCGAGACGGCCTTGCGGAGGACCGCCCGCGCCTCCTGGGGGTTCTCCTCGAGGAACTGCGCGAGCTTCTGGTTGACCACCGAGGCGACGAAGCCCTCCATGCCCGGGTTGCCGAGCTTGGTCTTCGTCTGGCCCTCGAACTGCGGGTCGGTCAGCTTCGCCGAGATCACCGCGGTCAGGCCCTCGCGGACGTCCTCGCCTGAGAGGTTCTCGTCCTTCTCCTTGAGCTCGCCGGTCTTGCGCGCGTAGGCATTGAGTGTGCGCGTGAGCGCCGAGCGGAAGCCCGACATGTGCGAGCCGCCCTCGTGCGTGTTGATGTTGTTGGCGAACGAGAAGACGGACTCCTGGTAGGAGGAGTTCCACTGCAGCGCGACCTCGACCGCGCCCTCGTCGGACTCGCCGCTGAAGAAGACGACCTTCTTCTGGATCGGGTCCTTGTTCTCGTTCAGGAACGAGACGAAGTCCTCGATCCCACCCTCGTACTGGAACTCGGCCCGGCGGTCCTCGCCGCGCTCGTCCTCGATCGAGATCCTCAGGCCGCGGGTGAGGAACGCGGTCTCGCGCAGGCGCTGCTCGAGCGTCGCGAAGTCGAAGTCGAGGCTCTCGAAGATCTCGGCGTCCGGGCGGAAGGTGATCGTCGTACCGGTCTCCTTCGTCGGCTCGCCCTTCTGGAGGTCGTTCTGCGGGATGCCGCGCGCGTATTCCTGCCACCAGGTGAAGCCGTCGCGCCGGACCTCGACGCGCAAGTACTCGGACAGCGCGTTGACGACCGAGACGCCGACGCCGTGCAGGCCGCCGGAGACCTTGTAACCACCGCCGTCGCCGAACTTGCCGCCGGCGTGCAGGACGGTCAGCACGACCTCGACGGCCGGCTTGCCCTCCTTCTCCATGATCCCGACCGGGATGCCGGCGCCGTGGTCGACGACCGTGATCGAGTTGTCGGGGTGGATCATGACCTCGACCGCGTCGTTGCGGCCGGCCAGCGCCTCGTCGACGGAGTTGTCCACCACCTCGTAGACCAGGTGGTGCAGGCCGCGCACCCCGGTCGAGCCGATGTACATGCCCGGCCGCTTACGAACCGCCGTGAGACCCTCGAGGACGGTGATGTCCTGGGCGTCGTAACCGGTTCGCTGCTGCTCGGAGTTGCCGTCTTTAGAAGCCACGGTGCCTTTCGTCTTACACATGCGACGCCCCGGCGTGAGGACTCGGTCCCCCAGGGCCGGGGCGTACCCATAACGTGGTCATGATTCTAGCAGGCAGTGGGTCTGGACACCCCATTCAGACCGTGCCAAAACTCCTGCAAAAGTGCACAAAAACTGCCCGTCTCAGGGATCCCTTACCGGAGCCTTCCGAGCTTGTACCCGCAACCGCCGCACGGCGGGCCTCCCGAGGGCCACATTGAGGCGCTCGACGACGAGCTCGGACATGAGGTCGAGCTCCTGCGCGCGGACGGCCTCGGGGCAGGCGACGAGCACCTCGCCGCCGCGCTCGGCCCACGGCTCGGCGTACGGCGCGAAGCTCTCGCCGGCCGCCTCCGGCCACGCCCGCTGGACCTCGGCGAGCAGCGTCGCGGGCGCCAGGCGGCTGGTCAGCGCATCCAGTGCGCCGGAAACCGGAGCGAGGGTCCGGCGCCTAGCCAACCTGTCGTTCCTCGGGCGCCTGCTGCAGCACGCGGCCCTCGGCGATCGCCACGCGCTCCACGTCGGCCTCGTCGGCCCCGGGCACGTGCCCGAGCTCGGTCGCGGTGATCACGCTCTGTCCGGAGCGGCGCAGGACCTCGACCAGCCGCCCGCGGCGGACGGCGTCGAGCTCGCTCATCACGTCGTCGAGCAGGAGAAGGGGCGGAGCGCCCCGCTCGGCGGCCAGCTCCTCCCGCTCGGCCAGCAGCAGCGCGAGCAGGCCGAGCCGCACCTGGCCGCGCGAGCCGTACGAGCGCAGCTCGCGGCCGGCGTGCCGGAACGCGAGGTCGTCGCGGTGCGGCCCATGGCCGGTGAACCCGCGCTCGAGGTCGGAGTCGGTGCGCTCGCCCAGCTCGGCCGCCAGCTCCTCGGCGGTCTCGGCCTTCGAGCGCGGCCGGTAGGCCAGCTCCGCCTCGCCCTCCAGCCCGAGCAGCTCCGCGGCGGCGGCGAAGCGGGGGCGCAGCCGGTCGACGACCTCCGTGCGGTCGCGCATCAGCTGCACGCCGTGGCGGGCGAGCGCGGTGTCCCACGCGGGCAGCGACCCGCGGCCGGCGCGGCCGGCCCGCACGGCGGCGATCAACGCGTTTCTCTGCGCGAGCGCTTGCGACGTATTCGCGTCGCGTGCCCGCGCGCGACGGGCCAAAGCGCGGCGACGACCTGGTCGAGGTGCGCGCGCCGCAGCGCCGGCGCCCCCAGCACGAGCTCGAGCCGGTCGGGCAGGAACACCGCGACGAGCGGCCGCGCCACCGAGTCGGTGAGCCGCTCGACCGGCGCGCCGTCGGCCCGCAGGCGCTTCGGCTCCCCGGGCTGGAACCCGACCGTGATCTCGTGGCGGCCCTGCGCGTCCTCGGTCTCGAGCTCCAGCCGCGTCACCGTCCGCCCGAAACGCACGACCTCGCGCTCGTTGCCCGTCCGGCAGGAGCGGCCGGTGGAGGCGAAGTACAGCGCCTCGAGCAGGTTCGTCTTGCCGGCCCCGTTGCGGCCGGCGATGACGGTGAGCGAGGGCCCCGGCCGCAGCTCAGCCGACTCGTAGGACCGGAAGTCCTTGAGGCTGAGCCGCGTAACCCTCACACGTTGAGGCGAATCGGCATCAGGAGGTACTGGAACCCGCTGCCGTCGGCCGCCGAGATGAGTCCCGGCCGCAGCGGCGAGATGAGCTTCAGCACCAGGTCGCCGCCGTCGAGCGCCTCGAGCCCGTCGCGCAGGAACTCCGGGTTGAAGCCGATCTCCAGCGGCTCGCCCTGGAAGGGCACCGGGACGGTCTCCTGCGCCTCGCCGACGTCCGGTGTACGGGCCGACACGGTCAGCTCGCCCTCGGCGAAGGCCAGTCGGAGCGGCGCGTTCTTCTGCGCGAGCAGCGAGATGCGGCGCACCACGTCGGCGATCTCCGTGCCGGAGAGCTGGAGCTCGTGCTCGTAGGCCTCCGGCAGCAGCGTCCGCACGTTGGGGAACTGGCCGTCGATCAGCCGCGAGGAGAGCACGACGCCGGCCGCCTCGAACACGACCTGATTGGCGCGCAGCGAGACGGAGATCCGCTCGGCGTTCCCGTGCTGGACGATCCGCGTGAGCTCCTGGAGCGCTCGCGCCGGCACGTTGGCCTCGAAGGACCGGGCCAGCGGAGCGTCGAGCGCCGTGTCCTTGACGGCCAGGCGGTACGAGTCGGTCGCGGCCATCCGCAGCTCCTGCTCGCCGGCCGAGACCATGACGCCGGTGAGCACCGGCCGGGTCTCGTCCCGCGACGCCGCGCGGGCCACCTTGAGGACGGTCTCGACGAGCGCCGGTCCCGGGACCTCGAGGCTGTCTTCGTCGGGCTCGGGCAACGGCGGGAAGTCCTCGAGCCGGAGCGTGCGGATGTGGAAGGTGGCGGAGCCGGAGGTCAGCTCGACGTCCTGCTCCGCGGCGCGCAGCTCGAGCGTGAGCTCGTTGGCCGGCAGCGCGCGAACGACGTCGACGAGCAGGCGTGCCGGGAGGACGACGGCGCCCTCGCGGGCGATGTCGCCCTCGAGCGGAACGCGCAGCGCGATCTCCATGTCGGTGGCGCGCAACTCGATCGCGCCGCCCGTCGCCTGGATCTGCACGCCGGAGAGCGCCTGGACGGCGCTGCGGGTGGAGGCCGCGCGGGTGACGGTCTGGAGTTGAGCGAAGAGCGCGTCGCGCGCGGTGGAAAGCTTCATCTGTTGGATCGCCTCAGATCACGATGAATAACGAGAGGACAGGATTCGTGGTCATCGGGGCTGTTCAACCTGTGCACAGCTCCCGGATTCCGCGCTGCAGCGCGGTCGGGGCGCGCACAGGGGCCTGTGCATGAACCCCGCAGTCTGCCAGGCGCTCCGGACCTCACCGGCGGCCGCCGAGCTCGGCGGTGAGGCGCTGAACGGTGTCGTACGCCTCGCGATCGACGGAGATGCGCTCGGCCGTGCGCTTGCAGGCGTGGAGCACCGTCGTGTGGTTGCGGTTGCCGAAGGCGCGGCCGATGGCCGGCAGCGTCTGGTCGGTGAGCTCGCGCGCGAGGTACATGGCCACCTGGCGGGGCCACGTGACCG
This sequence comes from uncultured Solirubrobacteraceae bacterium, assembly GCA_963774155.1. Classification (GTDB taxonomy): domain Bacteria; phylum Actinomycetota; class Thermoleophilia; order Solirubrobacterales; family Solirubrobacteraceae; genus DASSUW01. The sequence continues at coordinate 498,079 of CAVZDW010000012.1, read as the reverse complement.
GGGCGGCACGGCTCGTCGAGACGAGCTGCTCGAGCGTGACCCCGAACGCCTCGCAGGTGCGCTGCTGGATGTCCTGCAGCGAGCAGCCTCGCGGGCGCGTACCGGGATAGAGGCCGGCGAGCACCTCGCCGGTCAGGTCGGGCGTGACCGCGCGGCCGGTGAGCGAGCCGTAGGCGACGACCCGGATCAGCGCGCCCTCGAGCGCGCGGATGTTGGTGTCGATCCGGTCGGCGATGAGCTCGACGGCGGCGGGATCGATGTCGTGCAGCGCGTCCTGCTGGACCCGCTTGCGGAGGATGGTGCGCCGGGTCCCGAGGTCGGGCGGGCGGACGTCGGTCACGAGCCCGGCCTCGAAGCGCTCGCGCAGCCGGTCCTCGAGCGCCTCGAGATCACGCGGGAGGCGGTCCGAGGTGAGGACGAGCTGCGCGCCGGCGCCCTGCAGCGCGTTGAACGTGTGGAAGAACTCCTGCTCGGTGCGGGCCTTGCTCTGCAGGAACTGGACGTCGTCGACGAGCAGGACGTCGACGCCGCGGTACGTCGCCTTGAACGCCTCGAGCGCGCCGGTGTGCAGCGCTCCGACGAACTGGTCGGTAAAGGCCTCGGCCGTCGTGTAGAGCGCCTTCAGCCCGTCGCCGTGCTCGTTGAGGTAGTTGCCGATCGAGTGCAACAGGTGCGTCTTGCCGAGCCCGGGCGGCCCGCAGATGAACAGCGGGTTGTACGCCAGCCCGGGCATCTCGGCCACGGCCAGGGCGGCGGCGTGGGCCAGGCGGTTCGTGTCGCCGATCACGAACTGGTCGAACGTGAGGCGGGGGTTGAGCTCGGCGCCGGTGAACGCGCGGGCGCGCGGCGCCTCGACGAGCTTGGCGCCCGGCCCGACGACCTGAACGCGTGCCTGCGAGCCGAGGACCGCCTTCGCGCACGCGGCCAGCGGTCGCGAGAAGCTCGCCTCCACCCACGCGCGGCTCTCGGCCGGCGCTTCGACGATCAGCGTGTCGCCCTCGATCTGTCGCGCGGCCAGCGGCTCGAGCCAGAGCTGCCACGTCGAGTCTCCGACCGCTCGTCGCAACTCGGCGCGTATGCGCCGCCAAGCAGGCTGTAGTTCGAGGTCGTGCACGAGCGTGCGGAAGCGCCTCCTCCGGGGAGGTCGAGGGTCTCAAGCGGTGACGAGAGGGGCCGGAAGGCGCCCCGGAATCGCGAACATAGCAGAGGCCTGGCGGCCCGAACGCCGCCTTTTCGAGCGACCTCGCAAATCGCGCACAGTTCGCTTCGGACGGCCTGTCGAAGGGTGTTCGCAGCCTGTGCGCAGACCTGTGCGAACCGCTGCCGCGCGCGGTCGGTATCCTGTTCGCTCGTTGTCGGGCTCCCCTCGATCTGCCCGCGGCGAAGGAGCCTCAACGTGAAGCGGACCTATCAGCCCAAGAAGCGCAAGCGCGCCCGGACGCACGGGTTCCGCGCGCGCATGAGCACCCGCGCCGGGCGCCTGGTGCTCAAGCGTCGCCGCGACAAGGGCCGCAAGCGCCTGACCGTCTGAGTCCTGTGAGCGCGCAGCGCGCGAGCGGCGGGCGTGGCCCCAAGCGGCGCCGCCTCTCGCGGAGCGCCGAGTTCGAGCGGGTCTATCGCCAGGGCCGCTCCAAAGGCAACCGGTACCTGGTGCTGTATGCGTTCCCGCGCGCGGACGAGGGGCCGGACGAGGGACCGCGCCTCGGGCTGTCGGTGGGGCGCCGCGTGGGCGGCGCCGTCGATCGCGCGCGTGTGAAGCGCGTGCTGCGTGAGGCGTTCTGGGAGGAGGCCGAGCGGCTGCCGGCCGACTCGGACTACGTCGTGGTGGCCCGCCCCGAGTCGCTCGGGCTGGCCGAGCGCGAGGGCACGGCCGGCATCAGCACCGCGCTCGCGGAGCTCGTCGAGGCGCTCGGCGGCACCGCTCCGGAGGAGCTCGCGTGAGGGCGCTGTTCCTGGTCCCGATCCGGGCCTACCAGCGCGGGATCTCCCCGCTGCTGCCGCGGCGCTGCAAGTACCACCCCACGTGCTCCGCCTACGCCGTGCAGGCGATCCAGTCGTTCGGCATACTGCGCGGCTCCGTCCTCGCGGCGTGGCGTCTCCTGCGCTGCAATCCGTTCAGCCACGGCGGCTATGACCCCGTCTCGGCGCAGACCCTCTTCCGGTCCGCCGAGCCGCCCGCGTCACACTCCCAGATCACGTGATCGCCAACATCTTCCAGCCGCTGATCGACTTCTTCGAGTGGATCCTGCTCCGGTTCCACGACGGTCTCGGCTTCAGCTGGGGCTGGTCGATCATCGCCATGACCGTGCTCGTGCGCGCGGCGCTCCTCCCGCTGACCTTCAAGCAGTTCAAGTCGATGCAGGCGCTGGCCTCCCACGCGCCGGAGATGAAGAAGCTCCAGGAGCGCTACAAGCACGACAAGGAGCGGCTCAACCAGGAGATGATGAAGTTCTACCGGGAGAACAAGATCAACCCGTTTGCATCTTGTCTGCCGCTTCTGGCACAGCTCCCGGTCTTCCTCTCGCTCTTTTACATGCTGCAGGACGACCTGCGGATCGACATCTGCGGGCAGTCCGCGCAGCCGTGCGGCCCGGGCGAGGCGTCGTTCTTCTTCATCAACGACCTCACGGACAAGGCCAGCGGCTCCGAGCTGGCGATCCTGATCGTCCTCTACATCGGCTCGCAGCTCTTCTCGACGCTGCTGATGTCGACCACGACGGACCGCACCCAGCGCATGATCTTCCTCGCGCTGCCGTTCGTCTTCGTGATCTTCGTCATCAACTTCCCGGCCGGTCTGCTCCTCTACTGGATCACCACGAACGTGTGGACGATCGTGCAGCAGGCGATCATCCGGAAGCGGCTCGGCCCGATGCGACCACCGGGCCAGGAGAGCATGGGGCTCGGTGAGTTGTTCAAGAGTGCCGGCGGAGGCGGGTCGACGACCGCGCCCAAACCGGTGCGGGTGGCCGGCGGGAGCAACGGCGAGCCCCCCAAGGGCAAGCCGAGCGGGCCGCCGCCGGCACCGCCGCGACGCAAGAAGAAACGCTCAGGGAGACGCCGATGAGCGACGCCGCCGATCGTGTGGACGAGCTGCTGACCAAGGTCATCGAGGCGCTCGGGCTCGATGTCGAGGAGCTGGAGGTCGACGAGGACGACGAGGGGATCCGCGCCACGCTCCACGGCGACGACCTCGGCCTCTTCATCGGCCGTCACGGCCAGACCATCGACGCCGTGCAGCACCTCGCGTTCAAGATCGCGAACCGCGATGCGGGGCGCGATCAGGCGGTCCGCGTGACCGTGGACGCCGCGGGCTACCGCGAGCGGCGCGAGGAGATGCTCCATCGCCAGGCCGACCAGGCCGCCTCACGGGCGGCGCGCTCGGGCCGGCCCGTGGCCCTCGATGCCATGAGCGCGACCGAGCGCAAGGTCGTCCACGAGTACCTCAAGGACCGCGAGGACGTGGAGACGTACTCCGAGGGCACCGAGCCCAACCGCCACCTCGTCGTGGCGCCGCTCGACTAGTACACGTTTCACGTTTTTCTCCCCGGTGAGACAACGTTCCGCCGGGGGTCCTGCGAGACTGGCCCCGCGTATGAACCCACGCGACGAGGGCATCGTGGTCGGTCTGCTGATCGGCGAGGGCCACTTCGGCGGAGACGGCCGCCAGCCGCAGGTGACGCTGCGCATGCACGTGCGCCACGAGGCGTTGATGCGCTGGCTCGCGGAGCGTTTCCCGCGCACGAAGCTCTACGGCCCGTACCACCACGGGGGACGCCACTACTTCCAGTGGACCGCGCGCGGCGAGGCGCTCGTCTCCGAGGTCCTGCCGGTGCTCGAGCGCAACGTGACGCCCGACCTGGACGAGCACGCGTACGAGCGCCTGACCACGATGACCACGCGCTACGCCGAGGCGATCGCCCGGCTGCGTTCCCGCGCCGCGCTGGCGGCGTGACCCGGCTGGAGGAGCTCGGCCGGCGCTTCGGGGTGCCGCCGGCCGGCCTGGCGTCCCTGGCCGCGGTGCTGGAGCTCCAGGCGGTCGACCCCGCGGCCTCGACGACGATCCGGGACATCGACGCGGCCCTCGACCGCCACGTCGCCGACTCCCTCGTCGCGGTCGATCTTCCGGCGGTCCGCGCGGCACGGACGATCGCGGACCTCGGCGCGGGCGCGGGGTGGCCGGGGCTGGCCCTGGCGGCGGCCCTGCCCGAACGCGCGGGTGTCGTTGGTCGAGAGCGCGGCCCGGCACTGCCGGTACCTCGCGCGCGCGGTGGAGGTCGGCGGCTTCGAGAACGTGGAGGTGGTTCACGCGCGCGTGGAGGAGTGGGCGGCGAGCGTCGACGTCGTCACGGCGCGGGCCGTGGCGTCGCTGCCGGTGTTATGTGAATACGCGGCGCCGCTGCTGGCCGACGGGGGTGTCCTGGTGGCCTGGAAGGGCGTGGCCCCGGCCGAGGAGATCGCCTCGGGCGCAGCGGCGGCCGTGATCGTCGGGTTGGAGCCCGTCGAGGTGGTCCACGTGCAGCCGTTCCCGGCGGCCTCAGGGCGCACATTGCATGTGTTCCGCAAGATCGCGCCCACGCCGGAGCGGTTCCCGCGGCGGCCGGGGATGGCCGTCAAGCGCCCGCTGGCCTGAGCCAACCCCGGCATTAAGGGGGAGGGATCGGCCCCGGCGCGACCTCGGTGGGGCTGCTTATGCACGCATAGCGTGTATTGACAACCCCATGGGGTTGCCCGCGGTCGTATAGCGACCATTGGCAACCCCAGGCGGCCGATCCCTCTCCCTTAATGCCGGGGTTCGTCCCGTCCGGGCGGTTCGGGCGTCCGGGCCGGTCGCTAGCGTCGTGGCCCGCAATGGGGATCGTCTACGCCATCGCCAACCAGAAGGGCGGGGTCGGGAAGACCACGACCGCCGTGAACGTCGCCGCCTGCATCGCCGAGGCCGGCTACGAGACGCTGCTCGTCGACGTCGACCCGCAGGGCAACGCCACGACCGGTCTCGGCATCGAGCGGGACGGCACCGGCCTCTACGAGGTGCTCGGCGGCGAGGTCGGCGCGCTCGAGGCCGCCCGCCCGACCGCCATCGAGCACCTGAGCCTGCTCGCCTCCACGCCGGACCTGGCCGGCGCGACGATGGAGCTCCCGCGGCTGCCCGGCTCGGAGACCCGCCTGCGCGACGCGCTCGCGGGCGTGCGCGAGCGGTACGCCTACACGCTGCTCGACTGCCCGCCGTCGCTCGGCCCGCTCACGGTCAACGCCCTCGTGGCCGCCGACCGCGTGATCGTGCCCGTGCAGACCGAGTACTTCGCGCTCGAGGGGCTCGCCGGGCTGCTCGACACGCTGTCGCTCGTGCAGCGGGAGATGAACCCGCGGCTGACCGTCGCCGGGATGCTCCTGACCATGCACGACAGCCGCACCAAGCTCGCCCAGGACGTCGAGCGGGAGGTCCGCGAGCACTTCCCGGCGCTCGTCTTCGACACCGTCATCCCGCGCAACGTCCGGCTCGGCGAGGCGCCGAGCTTCGGGCGGCCCGTCATCCATCACGATCCATACTGCGCCGGCTCGGAGGCCTACTTCGCGCTGGCCAAGGAGGTTGCGTCCCGTGGCTGAGCGACCTCGCGGCATGGGCCGTGGTCTGTCGGCGCTGCTCGCGCCCACGCCCGAGAACGCGGCGTCCCGCGGGAGCGAGCTGCGTGAGATCCCCGTCGAGCTGATCAGCGCGAACCCGCGCCAGCCGCGGCAGGAGTTCGACGAGAACGCGCTGCTCGCGCTGGCCGACTCGCTCCGCGAGCGCGGCGTCCTCCAGCCCGTGCTCCTGCGCCCGCTCGCCGGCGGGACCTACGAGCTGATCGCCGGCGAGCGCCGCTGGCGCGCGGCCCAGCTCGCCGAGTTCGACAGCGTCCCGGCCCTCGTGCGCCCGCACGACGACGCCGAGTCGCTCGAGCTCGCGCTGATCGAGAACATGGCCCGCGAGGACCTCAATCCGGTCGAGGAGGCGCGCGCCTGCTCGCTGCTCGTCGAGGAACTGGGTCTCACGCGCGAGGACATCGGCCGCCGTGTGGGGCGCTCGCGGGTCGCCGTCTCCAACCTCATGCGGCTGCTCGACCTGCCCGACGAGGTGCTCGACCTCCTCGCCGCCGGTCACCTCACCGAGGGCCACGGTCGCGCCCTGCTGACCGCGCCCGACCACGACGCCCGCCGCCGCCTCGCCCGCACCGCCGTGCAGGAGGACTGGACGGTGCGCCAGACCGAGGCCCGAGCGCGCGAGAGCGGCCGCCGTGACCCGATCCGGGTCCGCGACGCCCGCAAGGCGGCCACGCACCCGGACCAGGCGGAGGCCGCCGAGCGCCTCGGCGACGCGCTCGGGCGCGCCCTCGGCGCCGACGTCCGCGTGACCCCCCGCGGCGCCGGCTACCGGGTCGTCGTCGACCTCGCCGATCCGGGCGCCGCCGAGCTCCTCGCAGAGCGCCTGGGCGCGTTCGAACCCGCCTGACGCAGCTCCTGACCGCCGCTATGATGAGCCGCCGTTGCGGGCGATTAGCTCAGTCGGTTAGAGCGCTTCTCTGATAAGGAAGAGGTCCCAGGTTCGAGTCCTGGATCGCCCACCTCACAAAGGCCCGCCCTCGCGGGCCTTTCGCGATTCTCGGGCCCCATGAGGCGGGTCCGGAAGGGCCCCCGGGGGAGGGGTGCCGACCGCTAGACTTGCCGCCACGGCCCCGATCGAGGAGCGCCCCGCTTGCAGGAGATGGTCATCTACGGCGTGAGCTTCGACATGGTCGGCAAACAGCCGATCGTGCTGCTCAAGGCTGTCGACACGAACAAATTCCTGCCGATCTGGATCGGGCATCCGGAGGCGGCGGCGATCCTCATGAAGCTCCAGGGGGCTTCTACGCCGCGGCCGATGACGCACGACCTGCTCTTCGACATGCTCGGCGAGCTCGAGGTGGCCTGCACGCGCGTCTCGGTGACCGAGCTGCGCGAGAACACGTTCTACGCCTCGATCACCCTCGCGGTGAACGGACGCGAGGTGGAGATCGACTCGCGGCCGTCCGACGCGCTCGCTCTCGCCGTCCGCTCCGGGGCCCCGATCTTCGCCGCCGAGGACGTCATCGCCGAGTCGGCGATCGAGTTCGAGCACGAGGTCGAGGACACCGAGGAGGTCGTGGACAAGTTCAAGGAGTTCCTCGACCAGGTGACGCCCGAGGACTTCAAGGGCGAGGAGTAGGGAACCTCCCGGCGGCAGGTCGACGGGGAGAACGTCAACTGCGGCTGGGTAGGGGAGCTGGGGAGGCCGGCGGGGCCGGTTTTCTCGCGTCGCGTCCTGCTTTGGGGTCACGGTGTGACCCTTGGGCAGGATTCGGTGCGAGACCGGCCGATCCCGCTCCCTTAATGCCGCAGTTCGTGCCAAATGAACGCTGGCGTTCAGGCGGGAGTGCGGGCGACCGCCAGGTCGACGATCCGCGCGATCAGCTCGTCGAACGGGATGCCCGCGGCCTCGGACGCCAGCGGGAGGAGCGACGTGTCGGTGAGCCCCGGGATCGCGTTGATCTCCAGAACGGTCAGCTCTCCTGAGGCCGCGTCGAGCATGAGGTCGATCCGCGCGAAGCCCTCGCACCCCAGCGTGCGATAGGCGGCGAGCGCCAGCTCCTGGGCCCGCGCCGTGGCCTCGTCGCCGATGTCGGCCGGGCAGATGAAGGCCGTGCGGCCGATCTCGTAGCGCGCCTCGAAGTCGTAGAAGTCCTCCTCGTGGGGGATGGCCTCGACGACCGGCAGCGCCTCCGGGCCGTCCGCGCCGTCGAGCACCGAGACCGCGAGGTCGCGGCCCTCGACGTACCGCTCGAGCAGCACCTTCGTGTCGTAGGAGAACGCGGAGACGATCGCGCCGGGAACGTCCGCGGCCGTGCGCGCGAACTTGATGCCGAGCGCAGAGCCCTGCGCGGCGGGCTTGACGACCACCGGGAAGTCGAGCCGCTCCTCCAGCGCCGGCAGCGCGCGAGCGGCGCCGAGCTCCTCGAAGGCGGCCTGGCTGAACGCGTAGAAGTCGGGCGTCGGGACGCCGGCGCCGCGCAGCTCGTGCTTCGCCACGACCTTGTCCATGCAGCGGATGCAGGCCGAGGGGCCCGAGGCGGTGTACGGCACGCCGACCAGCTCGAGCAGCTCCTGCACGGTGCCGTCCTCGCCGCCGCGCCCGTGCAGCGCCACGAACGCGACGTCGGGCGCCACCGCCACCAGCCGGTCGACGAGGTCCGCGCCGACGTCGATCGGCACCACCTCGTGACCCAGTCGGTGCAGCGCGTCCTCCACGCGGGCGCCCGAGCGCAGGGAGACCTGGCGCTCCAGCGACCGCCCGCCCTTCAGCACGGCGACCTTCATCCGGCGCGCCGCCGGAGCTCGACCACGTTCCTGGGCGCGCGCTTCGCGGCGGGCTTGGTCCCGGTCAGCGTCGAGTACAGCTCGACCTGCTCGCGCACCACCTTGCCGATGCGGCGGATGCCCTCGCGGATGTCGTCGTCGCCCACGCCGGAGAAGTTCAGCCGCATCTCCGTCCCGCCGCGCCCGTCCAGGTAGGCCGCACGCCCCGGCACGAAGGCGACGTTCTCCCGTAGCGCCCGCGCGAGCAGGTCCGTCGTGTCGATGAACTCGGGCAGCTCGGCCCAGATGAAGAGGCCGCCCTGCGGCTCGGTCCAGGTCGCCTCGGCCGGGAAGTGCTCGGCGAGCGCGGCGAGCATGACGTCGCGCCGCCGCCGGTAGAGATCGACCAGGGTGCGCAGGTAGGCGCGCCAGTCGCGCTCGGCGAAGTAGGTGGACACGAAGGACTGCGAGATCGTGGCCGAGCAGAGGTCGACGCCGCCCTTGCCGAGGTTGAGCTTCTCCAGCACGGGGCGCGGGGCCGCGGTCCAGCCGAGGCGGAGCCCGGGGGAGAGGATCTTCGAGAACGTGCCGAGGTAGATCACGTACTCGCCGCGGTCGAGCGAGTAGAGCGTCGGCAGCGGCTCGCCCTCGTAGCGCAGGAGCCCGTACGGGTTGTCCTCCAGCACGAGCAGCTCGCGCTCGCGGGCGATCCTCACCAGCTCCCGGCGGCGCTCCAGCGACAGGGTGACGCCGGCCGGGTTCTGGAACGACGGCACGGTGTAGATGAACTTGGGGACGCGACCCTCGCGGTCCAGCCGCTCCAGCTCCGCCTCGAGCACGTCGATCCGCATGCCGTGCTCGTCCATCTCGATCTGCACGACGTCGGCCTGGTAGGAGATGAAGACCGGGACCGCGCCGGGATAGGTGGGCGCCTCGGCGATCACCACGTCGCCGGGGTCGATGAGCGTCTTGCAGACGAGATCGATGACCTGCTGGCCGCCGGTGGTGATGAGCAGGTCGTCGGTCTCGACCTCCATGTCCTCGGCCGCCATCACGCGGACGACGCACTCCTTGACCTCCTCGAGGCCCTCGGTCGGGCCGTACTGCAGCGCCTTGGCCGACGCGTCGACGGCCACCCGGGCCATCAGCGCGGCGAAGTCCTCGGCCGGGAAGGTCGACGTGTCCGGGAGCCCGCCGGCCAGCGAGATGATCTCGGGCCGGGCGGTCACGGCCATGAGGTCGCGCATGGCGGAGGACTTCATGGCCTGCGTGCGCTGCGCGAACAGTCCCGCATAGCGCTCGAGGTCACGCGCGCCCGAGCGCCTCGGTGTCTCGTCTCGCCCCATCGGATCGCTATCGTCGCACGCCGCAAGTGGAATTCGTGCTCGACCTGCTGCAGGGCGCCGGGATCGCTGCCGCGATCGGGATCCGCCCATTCCTCCCCGTCCTGCTCGTCGGGGCGCTCGCCTCCGCCGATCTGGGGATCGACTTCGACGGCACCAGCTTCGCCTTCCTGGAGGAGTGGCCGTTCCTGCTCGCGACGCTGCTCCTGGTGGCCGCCGCCGATATCGCCACGCGCCGGCGGGCGAGCGTCGACACCGGCCCGGTGGTCTGGGTGCTGCTGGGCATCGCGCTGGTCCTGGGCGGGCTGCAGGGCGCCGGCTCGCTGGCCGAGAACGACTACCCGGTGGCCGTGGGCGCGCTGGCCGGCGTGGCTGCCGCGGCGCTCGGCTTCTTCGCCGCCCGCTCGCTGTTCACGCGCGTGCGCCGGCGGCTCGACGCCGACGCCCAGTCGATCCTGCCGCTCTATGGCGAGGGCGCCGCGGTCGGCGCCGCCGGACTCTCGGTCCTCTTCCCGCCGCTGGCCATCCTCGTGATCGGCGGCCTCGTGTGGCTGCTCCTGGGCAGCCGCCGGCGGGCCGGCGAGAAGTACGCCGGCCTCCGTCGATCCCGGCTGCGGTCCCGCGGCGGTGAAGAAGCTCGTCCTCGTCGTCATCGACGCGATGAAGCCCGCCATGCTGGACCGGGCGGTGGCGAGCGGACGCGCGCCGGTCCTCCAGCGCTTCCTCGAGGACGGGCAGTACGTCGACGACTGCGTCGCCGCCTTCCCGTCGGTCACGCCGGTGTGCGCGGCCTCGATCGCCACCGGGACCGGTCCGGAGGAGCACGAGATCCCGGGCATGAACTGGTACCACCGCCAGGAGGGTCGCTACATCGAGTACGGGACGAGCTTCAAGGCCTCGCAGTCGTTCGGGCTCCGCCAGTCGCTCACCGACACGATCTACAACATGAACCTCGAGCACCTCTCGCGTGACGTGAGCACGGTGTTCGAGCGCCTCGACGACGCGGACATCCGGACGGCCTGCACGACGTACCTCATGTACCGCGGCCGCCATCGCCACGAGGTGTCGGGCGACACGGCGCTGACCCGGATCGCCTCGACCGTCTTCCGCCACGCCGTCTACGGCCCGCGGGAGCTCTTCTACGCGGACATCTTCGCCTCGCGCCGCACGCCCTGCCGCTCGATGGTCGGCCTGCCGGGCATCCGCGACCAGCACTCGGGCTGCGTCGGCGAGTTCCTCGTCGAGCAGGACCTCTTCGACTTCCTGCTGCTCTCGCTGCCCGACAACGACACGCACTCGCACAAGAACGGGCCGTTCGCCCAGGTCGACTCGCTCTCCGCCGCCGACCGCCAGATCGAGCGTCTGGTCACGGCCGCCGGCGGGATCGACGCGTTCCTCGAGGACCACGCGGTGATCGTCTGCAGCGACCACTCGCAGTCGCGCGTGGAGCACGAGATCGACCTCTTCCGCGCGTTCGACGGCTTCAGCGTGCTGCCGGCGGCCCGCTCCCGGCCCGAGGACGCGGAGATCGCCGTCTGCCCGAACTCCCGCGCGGCGCAGGTCTACGTGCTCGATCGCGACAAGCGCCGGCAGCTCGTCCCGCGGATCGAGCGGACGCTGCTCGCGCTCGAGGGCGTGGATCTCGTGCTGCGGATGACCGACCATCCCGACGGCGAGGCGGCCATCCGCGGCGAGCGCGGCGGCGTGACCAAGGAGCTGCGCTTCGCGCCCGGGGGCGACCACGAGGACGCGCGCGGCGGCCAGTGGCACGTGGAGGGCGACCTCGACCTGATCGCGCTGGACGCGCGCGACGGCAAGGTCGGCTCGGCCACCTATCCGGATGCGCTCCAGCGGGTCTGGTCGGCGCTGCGTGCGCGGACCTCCGGCGAGGTCCTCGCGTCCGCCAAGCCGGGCTACGAGTTCCTCGACTGGGGCGGCGCCCACCACGTCGGCGGCGGCTCGCACGGGTCACTGCACGCGAACGACTCGCTCGGCTCGCTGATCTGGTGCGGCACCGGCCCCGACTCGGCCGACGCGAAGGAGCAGTGGGCGCTCCGCGACATCACCCCGATGGTGTGGGACCACTTCCAGGTCTGAGCACCGGCTCGATCGACGCCGCCCGCCGCCGCCCGCCGCTGCGGACGACCACCGCGTTGAGCCACGGGTCCTCGTCCGCCGCGTCGTAGCGCTGGGGCATGTGGCTGCGCATGACGGCGATCGACTGCTCCTTGCGCACCCCGATCACCCCGCCCCGCGCGCCGGTCATCCCGACGTCGGTGATGTAGGCGGTGCCGCCGGGGAGCACGCGGGCGTCGGCGGTCGGCACGTGCGTGTGCGTGCCCACGACGGCGGTGACCCGTCCGTCGAGGTACCAGCCCATCGCGACCTTCTCGCTCGTCGCCTCGGCGTGGATGTCCACGAGGACCTGGTCGGCCTCGTGGACCTCCTTCAGCGCCTCGTCGATGGTGACCAGCGCCGGGCTCCCGGTCTGCATGAAGAGGTTGCCGCTGATGTTCACGACGCCGAGCGACTTGCCCTCGCGCTCGACCACGGTCGTGCCGTGGCCCGGCTGCGCGGGCAGGAAGTTGGCGGGCCGGAGGATGTGCGGCTGCTCGTCGAGGTACGGCCAGACCTCGCGGTGGCGGTAGGTGTGGTTGCCGAGGGTGATGACGTCGACGCCGGCCCGGAAGAGCTCGTCCGCCTCCTTCGGCGTGATGCCGATCCCGCCGGCCGCGTTCTCGCCGTTGCAGACCACGAAGTCGAGCTCGAGCTCGTCGCGGAGGCCGGGCAGCAGGTCTCGCACGACGCGGCGCCCGGCGCGGGCGACGACGTCGCCTATGAAGAGGAACGTGCTCAACTCACCTGATCCTACGATGGCGATTGCGGCTTACTCGCACTCGCAAGCTCGCGCGAGCGCCTTAGCATGCCTGGCATGACGGACCAGCGCGTGCTCATCCCTCGCTGGGTTCAGCTCGTGATGCTGCCGCTCGCGGTGCTCGGCCTCTGGGTCGTGCTCACCGCGGCCGGCCGCGTCCTGCTCCTGTTCATCGTCGGCGGGCTGGTGGCGCTCCTGCTCAACCCCTTCGTCGGCCTCCTGCGGCGCGCTGGCGTCCCGCGCGGGCTGGCCGTGATGATCGTGATGCTCTGCGTGGTCGCCACGGTGACGGCGCTCGGCTTCCTGATCGCCAACCCGGTCGCCGACCAGGTCGACGCGTTCCGGGACAACGTGCCGGAGATCGTCGACGACGCCAACACGACGCTGGCCGACGTCCAGGAGTGGCTCGACGACAACGGCATCAACATCCAGATCGCCGACGAGGGGGAGACCGCGCTCGGCACGCTCGGGCAGAACCTCTCGGAGGGCTCCGGCGAGCTCGTCTCCTTCACCCAGGACGCGCTGCGCACGCTGGTCGAGGCCTCGCTGGCGCTGATCCTCATCGTGGTGATCAGCGTCTACATGCTGCTCTACGGGGAGCGGATCGGCGCGGCGGTCCGCTCGGTCGTGCCGAGCACGCCGGAGGACGACTACCCGACGCGGATCCAGCGGGCCGTCTTCGGCTACGTCCGCGGGCAGTTCCTGTTCTCGCTGATCATGGGCACGAGCGCGGGGCTGCTGCTGTGGGTGCTCGGCTCGCTCGGCGTGTTCCCGGACGGCAAGACGTACGCGCTCTTCTTCGGCGCCTGGTACGGGTTCGCGGAGTTGATCCCGTACGTCGGGCCCGCGATCGGCGCGGCCCCGCCGGTGCTCATCGCGCTGTTCAGCGGCGATCCGCTCGACGCCGTGTGGCTCACCATCGCCTTCACGGCGCTGCAGCAGATCGAGGGCCACATCGTGGCCCCGACCGTGTTCTCGCAGGCGCTGCGCATCAACCCGCTGCTGGTGATCTTCGCGCTGCTCCTGGGCGGGCAGGTCTATGGCTTCATCGGCGCGTTCATATCCCTGCCGCTGGCGGCGATCGTGCGCGAGAGCGTCGACTATTTCCGCCGCCACTACCGCTTCGACCGCTGGGACCTGCCGTCCGCGGCCGAGCCGGTGCCGGACGCCCTCCCCGACGAGCGAAGGTGCCCGGAGTGCGGTGCGCGGTGCCCTGAGCAGGCGACTTCCTGCCCCTCCTGCGGCACCGAGCTCGGCGGCCCCGACGCGGAGGCGGCGGCCGCCTCGAGCGCCCCCGGCTAGTGCGCGCCGAGGGCATCGCCAAGCGCTACGGCGCGCGCGACGCGCTGCGCGACGTCTCGTTCGAGGTCGCCGACGGCGAGCGCGTGGCCGTGATCGGGCCGAACGGCGCCGGCAAGACGACGCTGCTGCAGATCCTCGCCGGGACGCTGCGGCCCACCGCCGGCACGGTCTCGCTCACGCCCGAGGAGGTCGGCTGGGTGCCGCAGCACCCGGCCCTCTACTCGAAGCTCTCGGTCGCTGAGAACCTGCGGCTCTTCGCGCGGCTGGAGAAGGTCGCCGACGTCCCGGCCACCGTGGAGCGGATGCTCGAGCAGACGGCGCTCGCCGACCGCGCGGACGACGAGGTCGCCAAGCTCTCCGGCGGCAACCGCCAGCGGGTCAACATCGCCATCGGGCTGCTCGGCGAGCCGTCGGTGCTCCTGCTCGACGAGCCGTCGGCCTCGCTCGACCCGCGCCAGCGCGAGCGGCTGTGGGAGTTCATCGCCGCCCTCGGCACGAGCGTGCTGTTCTCGACCCACGACGTCGGCGAGGCCGAGCGCTTCGCCGACCGCGTGCTGGTGCTGGCCGACGGCGAGCTGCTGTTCAGCGGCACGGCGGCGGAGCTCGAGCAGGAGATCGGGCCCGCGCCGGACTTCGAGAGCGCCTTCGTCCGCTTCCTCCACGAGCGGGGGCATTGAGCGTGCGCTGGCTGCTTCTCAAGGACCTCCAGATCCTGCGCCGCTCGCCGCTCCTGCTGGCGCTGCTCGTGATCTACCCGATCGTCATCGCCGTGCTCTTCGGGCTCGCGCTCTCGGGCGGGCCCGAGAAGCCGCGCGTGGCGTTCGCGAACCTCGTCCCCCCGGGGGAGAGCGAGTTCAGCGTCGGGGGCCAGACGCTCGACGCGGCCGACTACGCGGATCGCCTCTTCGACTCGATCGACCCGATCCGGGTCGACACCCGCGAGGAGGCGATCGAGAAGGTCCGCTCCGGCGAGGCGCTCGGCGCGCTCGTGCTCCCCGCGGACGCCACCGAGAGGCTGCGGGCCACGCTCGGTCTCGGCGGCGGCGATCCGCCCACCGTCGAGGTCTACTACAACGCCGAGGACCCGGTGAAGCGCCGCTTCGTCGAGGCGACGATCGAGTCGCGGCTGGCCGAGGCGAACGCCGCGCTGTCGGAGGCCGTGCTGCGCGAGGCGGCCGGCTACATCGACGTCATCGTGCGCGGCGGGGAGGTCCCGCTCCCGCTGGTCGGCGCCGTCCAGATCCTCGGGCTCGAGCGCTCGCGGGCGATCATCGACGGCGTGGCGTCCGGGCTGCCGGAGGGCTCTCCGGACCGCGCCGCGCTCGCCCAGGTCTCGCGCTTCGCCCGCCTCGCGGCCGAGAACCTCGACGTCTCGCAGCCGATCCTCGCGACCATCGGCACGCCGGTCCGCGTCAAGCAGACCGTCGTCAACGGCAGCCGGACCCCGCTCGACGCGTTCGCCGTGGCGGTGGCGGTGGCGGTCTCGCTCATGTTCGTCACGCTCCTGCTGGCGGCCGGGCTGCTCGCGCTCGAGCGCGAGGAGCAGGCGTTCGGCCGGCTCCTGCGGCTCGTCTCCCGGACGACCCTGCTCACCGAGAAGGTGCTGCTGAGCGCGGCCTGCGCGCTCCTCGTGACGGTGGTGATGCTGTGCGGGCTGGCCGCCTTCGTGGGGCTCGACTGGGGCCGCTCGCCCGCGTGGCTCGCGGCGCTCGCCGGCGGGGCGCTCGCGTTCGCGGCGATGGGGGTCGCGCTCGGCGGCCTCGCGGGCGAGGTGCGCGCGGCCACGCTGCTGGCCATCCTCCTCGCGCTCCCGCTGACCTTCCTCGCCCTGGTCCCCTCGGGCAGCGTCGCGCCGGCGCTCTACGACGCGGTCAACGTGGTTTCCGGGCTGTTCCCGTTCAAGCCCACCCTGCGCGCCCTCGACGGCGCGATCAACGGCGGCGAGCTGCTGCTCCCGATCGTCCACCTATTGGTTCTGACGATCACGTATGGCGTGGTTGCTCGCATCGGGCTGCGGCGGCTGACCTAGACTCACCCTGTGTTCCCCGCCACCCGCCTCCGGCGGCTCCGCCGGACCGGACTGCTCCGCGGCCTCGTGCGCGAGACCGAGCTGTCGGTCGACCACCTGATCTACCCGATGTTCGTCGTGGCGGGATCCGAGCGCCGCACGCCGATCGCGTCGATGCCCGGCGTCGACCACCTCTCGATCGACGGCGCCGTCGAGGAGGCCGGGATCGCGGCCGGGCTCGGGATCCCGGGCGTGCTCCTCTTCGGGCTGCCCGCCGACAAGGACGAGCAGGGCTCCGGGGCGTGGGACGACGAGGGCGTCGTCCAGCTCGCCACGCGGGCGATCAAGGCCGCGCATCCCGACCTGCTGGTCATCACCGACCTGTGCCTGTGCGAGTACACGAGCCACGGCCACTGCGGGGTCCTCAGGCCGGACGGCGTCGTCGACAACGACGCCACGCTGGAGCTGCTCGCGCGCACGGCGGTCGCCCAGGCCGAGGCCGGCGCCGACGCCGTCGCGCCGAGCGACATGATGGACGGGCGCGTCGGCGCGCTGCGGGCGGCGCTCGACGACCACGGGCTGAGCGAGACCCCGATCATCGCCTACAGCGCGAAGTTCGCCTCCGCCTTCTACGGGCCGTTCCGCGAGGCCGCCGACTCCGCTCCGCAGACCGGCGACCGCCGCGGCTACCAGATGGATCCCGCCAACGCCCGCGAGGCGCTGCGCGAGGTCGCGCTCGACGCCGCCGAGGGCGCCGACGTCGTGATGATCAAGCCCGCGCTCCCGTACCTCGACGTCATCCGGCGCGTCCGGGAGTCGACCGACCTGCCCGTCGCCGCGTACAACGTCAGCGGCGAGTACGCCATGCTCAAGGCGGCGGCCGCGCAGGGCCTGCTCGACGAGCGCGCCGCCGTGCTCGAGGCGCTGACCGGCATCCGCCGGGCCGGCGCCGACATCGTGATCACCTACCACGCGAAGGACGTCGCCCGATGGCTTCAGTGAAGGTCCGCTCGCGGCGCGACGGAGCGGCGATCCCGCTCGACGAGGCCGACAAGAAGCTCCTCAACCTGATGCAGGGCCAGTTCGCCCTCACCGCACGGCCGTTCGCCCACGTCGCCGGCCTCGCCGAGCTGCCCGAGGCGGAGGTGATGACCCGCGTCCAGCGCCTGCTCGACAAGCGGATCATCCGCGAGATCACGCCGATCTTCGACACGCGGGCGCTCGGCTACTCGTCGATGCTCGTGGCGGCCAAGGTGGACGCCGAGCACCCGCACCGGGCGGCCAAGATCATCAACGGGCACCCGGGCGTCACCCACAACTACCTGCGCAACCACGACTTCAACCTCTGGTTCACCATTGCCACCGAGCCAGGGTCCAAGCTGGGGCTCGAAGGGACGCTCGAGGCCCTCGCCGCCGAGACCGGGGCGGAGTCGATCCGCATGCTGCCGACGCTCAAGCTCTTCAAGATCCGCATGGAGCTCGAGATGGAGCAGGGGACCGACGCGCTGTCGACCGCCGGCGAGGCGGTCGAGCCCCGCGAGCTCGAGCCGATCGAGCTCTCCGACGAGGACATCGAGACGATCCGCGCCACGCAGGGGCCGATGCCGGTGGTCAGCGAGCCCTACGCGGCCGCCGCCGAGCGGCTCGGCGTCAGCCAGGACGAGGTCCTGCGGCGGCTGGAGTCGCTGCGCGAGCGCGACGGCCTGCGCCGCGTGGCCGCGATCCTCTTTCACCGCCGCGCCGGCTTCTCGGCCAACGGGATGGGCGTCTGGAAGGTGCCGGAGGAGGACGTGATGGAGACCGGCAAGCGGATGGCCGCCTTCCGCGGCGTCTCGCACTGCTACCAGCGGCCCACCTACGCCGACTGGCCCTACTCCGTGTTCACGATGGCCCACGGCCGCTCGAAGGAGGAGTGCGACGCGGTGCTCGACGCGGTCTCGGCCGCGACCGGCATCACCGAGCGCGCCACGCTCTACTCCTCGACCGAGTTCAAGAAGGTCCGGATGCTCTACTTCACCGACGCGTTCCGGCGGTGGGAGGAGGAGCGGGCCTGACCACGTCGCTGTCGGACGTCCGCTCCGCCGAGCTGTACCGCCGCGCGCTCGGAGTCCTTCCGGGCGGGGTCAACTCTCCGGTGCGGGCGATGCGCTCGATCGGGCGCGAGCCGGTGTTCATCGAGCGGGCCGAGGGCGCCGAGATCACGGACGTCGACGGCAACACGTACGTCGACTACGTCTGCTCGTGGGGGCCGCTGATCCTCGGCCACGCCCACCCGGACGTGATCGAGGCGGTGACCGAGGCGGCCGCGCGCGGGACGACCTACGGCGCGCCGACGGCCGGCGAGGTCGAGCTCGCGGAGCTCGTGACCTCCCGCATGCCGGCCGTCGACATGCTGCGCATGACCTCGTCGGGGACCGAGGCCACGATGAGCGCCGTGCGGCTCGCCCGGGCCGCCACCGGGCGGGAGAAGATCCTCAAGTTCGCCGGCGCCTACCACGGGCACGTCGACGGCCTGCTGGCCGAGGCCGGCTCCGGCCTGGCCACCCAGGGCATCCCGGCTTCGCCGGGGGTGCCGGCCGCCGCCGCCGCGCAGACCGTGGTGGTGCCGTGGAACGACCCGGAGGCGCTCCGCAAGGCCTTCGCCGAGCACGAGCTCGCCGCCGCGCTGGCCGAGCCCTACGCCGCCAACATGGGTCTCGTCCCGCCCCGCTGCGGGATCCTCGAGCTCCTCCGCGAGCTGTGCACCGAGACCGGGGCGCTGCTCATCTTCGACGAGGTCATCACCGGCTTCCGCATCGCGCCCGGCGGGGCCCAGGAGCTGACCGGCGTGTCGCCCGACCTGACCGTCATGGGCAAGGTGCTCGGCGGCGGGCTGCCCGCCGCGGCCTACGGCGGCTCGCAGGCGCTGATGAGCCGGATCGCGCCGGCCGGCGACGTCTACCAGGCCGGGACGCTGAGCGGGAACCCGCTGGCCGTGGCCGCGGGCGCCACCACGCTGGGCCTGCTCGACGAGGAGGCCTACCTGACGCTCTCGGCCACGACCGCCGCGCTCGCCGACGGGCTGCGCGACGCGGCCGGGGACCGGGCGGTGTCCGTCGTCCACACGACCGGGCTCCTGACCGTCTTCTTCGCCGCCGAGCCGCCGGGCGACTACGCGGGCGCCGCGGCGTGCGACACCGAGGCCTACGGCGCGTGGTGCCGCGCGCTCCTGGCCCGCGGCGTCTATCCGCCGCCGTCGCAGTTCGAGGCCTGGTTCCCGTCGCTGGCCCACACCAGCGACCACGTGGGCCGCACCGTCGAGGCCGCCACGGCGGCGTTCGCCGAGATCGCATGACGCTCGAGCGGCTCGCGGGCGAGGTGCGAGACCGCGGCGGCCTGCTCGCGGAGTCGGTTGCGCCCGCTTCGGCCGACGGCCGTTATGGCGCGATCGCGTCCGCCGGCCCCCGGGCGGCCGGCCACGAGGACGACTACTCGCTGCTGGTCGAGGCCATCCACGAGGGCTATCTCCTGCACTACGCGGCCGGCCGCGTCGTGCAGCCGGAGGACCCCGATCTCTCGCTGCTGGCCGGCGATCGCCTGTATGCGCTGGGCCTGGCGCGGCTCGCCGAGCTCGGGGACCTCGAAGCCGTCGCCGAGCTCGCGGACGTGATCTCGCTCGCCGCCCAGGCGCACGCCGAGGGCGATGCGGACCGCGCCGCGGCGGTCTGGGAGGCCGGGGTCCGGGTCGTCGCCGACGGTCCGGCACCCGGCCACGAGGCCACCAAGGCAGCCTGGCGCGGCGCACGCTAGTCCGGCGTCGATAATCTTGGGGCCGTACGTGCCCCAGCCCCGTCGCACACCGAAGCCCAAGTACACGAGCGACCGCCTGATCCCGGGCGCGTTCGAGGGCGAGACCGTCACCCGGCGCCGAGCCATGGGCCTCACGGTCCAGGTCGCCGGCGGCGTCGCGGTGCTCACGTTCACGCTGCCCGCGCTCGGCTTCGCCGTCGGCTCGGCCCTGTTCGAGCGCCCGCCCGTCACGTGGGAGGCCGTCGGCGCGCCCGACGACTTCCCGAACGACACCTACGTGCCGAAGGTCGTCACCACGGTCGCGGGCATCGGCGAGGTCGGGAAGACCACGGTGTACGTGCGCGCCTACAACGAGGAGATCGACGGGGCGAAGGACCCGGACATCCCGGGCGGCGGCGACTTCATCGCCCTCTCGACCCGCTGCATGCACCTCGGCTGCCCGGTCCGCTACGTCGAGGCCTCGGAGCGGTTCATCTGCCCGTGCCACGGCGGCGTCTACGACTTCACCGGCAGCGTCTCCGGCGGCCCGCCGGTGCGTCCGCTCGACCACTTCTACACCCGCGTGGAGGGTGGCCAGGTGGAGATCGGGCCGCGCTACTCGGTCAACTCGGAGTTCGAGCGCTTCCCGAGCTACCGTGACCCCGCGCAGGATCTCGACGGCATCGGCCAATACCTGTACCCGGGCCGCTTCTCGACCCCGAAGATGGACTGATGCCGAAGCTCCCTCTCCCACCCCTGCCGCCCAAGCTTCTGCCGAAGCCCAAGCGTCCCGACCAGGTCGAGCCGGTCAAGCCGCTCGATCAGGCCAAGGAGGCCGGGATCCACGCGGCGGACTGGGTGGACGAGCGCACGTCGCTGTCCGCGGGCCTGCGCTGGGTGATGTTCCGCAAGGTGCCCAAGGGCACCAACTGGTTCTACACGCTTGGGTCGGCGACCCTCTTCGCCTTCCTCTCGCAGGCCGTGACCGGCGTGTTCCTGGCCATGTACTACACGCCCTCGGTCACCGACGCCTACGAGTCGACCCGGCGCATCACCAACGAGATCTTCCTCGGCGAGTTCGTGCGCGGCATGCACAAGTGGGGATCGACCGTGATGGTCATCTTCATCTTCCTGCACATGGGCCGGGTGTTCTTCTTCGGCGCGTACAAGTACCCGCGCGAGATCAACTGGATCATCGGCTTCGTCCTGCTGCTCCTCACGTTCGTGATGTCGCTGACCGGCTATCTGCTGCCGTTCGACCAGCGCTCCTACTGGGCGACGATCGTGGCCGCCAACATCACCGCCTCCGGTCCCATCGTGGGCCCGTTCCTGGGCGACTTCCTGAGAGGGGGCGCCGAATTCGGCGCCACAACCCTGTCGCGCTTCTACTCGATCCACATGCTGCTCGTGCCGGGATTGATCGCGGTGATGATCGGCGCGCACATCTATCTCGTCACCCGGCTGGGCACCACGGCGCCGCCGTGGATGAAGGCCGAGCCGGACGAGAAGCTCGTCGAGGACAAGGTCTGAGATGAATCAGGCCGAGAAGGAGCAGTACCTCCGGGAGTACGCGATCCTGAAGGCCAAGGGGAAGCCGTTCTTCCCCTACGCGGTCGCCAAGGACAGCATCATGGCGGCGATCGTCGTCCTGCTCATCGCCTTCCTGTCGCTCCTGTTCGGCGCCGAGCTCGGCCCGAAGGCCGACCCGACGACGACCACCTACGTGCCGCGGCCGGAGTGGTACTTCTTCTTCCTCTTCGAGCTGCTGCGCGTGGTCAAGCCGCCGGAGCTCACGCCGCTCGCCACGATCGGGATCCCGACGATCTGCATGATCCTGATCATCCTGCTGCCGTTCGTCGACCGCTCGCCCGAGCGGCGCCCGGAGCGGCGGCCGGTGGCCACCACGGCCGGCATCTTCGTCATCGCCGCCATGGCCTACCTCACCTACCTCGGCGCCGCGGCCGGCTCGCCGAACGAGATCGAGTACCAGGTGGCGCCGCAGTACGAGGCCGGCAAGCTCGTGGCCGCCCAGTCGGGCTGCCTGGCGTGCCACAAGATCGGCGAGAACGGCAACGACGGACCCGGGCCGGAGCTGACCAACATCGGCAACGTGCTGCCCGCGGCCGCCATCGCCCGCACGCTCGAGAACCCGACACCGCCGATGCCGTCATACGCCACGCTCGACCCCGAGAAGAAGGAAGCGCTCGTCGCGTTCCTGGCGCAGCTCACGGGCGAGCCGGAGGGCAGCAGCTCCGATTCCGAGCAGGGGAGCGGCGCTGAGGGCGGCGGGCCCTAGCGCCCGCATGTCCGCCGCCGCACGCAGCGGCACCCTCGAGGAGGGGCAGGTCCGCGCGATGTTCGATCGCATCGCGGGGGTCTACGACGTCATGAACTCGGTCATGACGGCCGGCCTGCACCATCGCTGGCGCGAGCGCGCCGTCGATCTGGCGCGGGTCGGGCCCGGCTCGCGGGCGCTCGACGTCGCCACCGGTACGGGCGACCTGGCCATCGAGCTCGCCTCGCGCGGCGCGGACGTCGTCGGCTCGGACTTCTCCGAAGGGATGCTCGAGCGCGCGCGCGTGAAGAGCACGGCCGTGCACTGGGAGCAGGGCAACGCGCAGGCGCTGTCCTACGCCGACGACTCGTTCGACGCCTGCACCGTCGGGTTCGGCGCGCGGAACTTCTCCGACCTCGCTCTCGGCCTGCGCGAGATGACGCGTGTGGTCCGCCCGGGAGGGCGCGTGGTCATCCTCGAGATCACCACGCCGACCAAGCCGCCCTTGTCGACGTTCTTCTCACTGTGGTTCGATCGCATCGTGCCGCTGCTCGGACGCGTGACCGGCGAGGACCAGGCCTACACGTATCTGCCGAGCTCCGTGAAGCGCTTCCCGGCGCCGCGCGAGCTCGGCGGGCTGATGGTCGAAGCCGGGCTGAGCGACGTACGCTGGATATTGACCGCCGGCGGGATCATCGCGCTGCACTCGGGGACGGTGCGCTAAGTGGCCAGCGCCGAGGCGGTCGCCGCGGTCATCGCCGCGGGTGGAGCCCACGTACCGGGGTTGATGGACGAGCTGGAGGAGCGGCTCCAGGAGCTCGCGCACTCGCACGGACCCGTGCTGGCCGAGCACGCGAGCGCGACGATCGCCGCGGGCGGCAAGCGCCTGCGCCCGCTGCTCGTGCTGCTCGCCGCGGGCCCGTCCCCCGAGCATCCGGAGCGCGTGCTGCGGGCGATGGTGGCCGTGGAGCTCATCCACTCGGCGACGCTGGTGCACGACGACGTGCTCGACGCCGCCGAGCTCCGGCGCGGGCGACCGACCGTGGTGGCGGCCGCCGGGCGCGGCATCGCGACGGCCACGGGCGACCTGCTCTTCTCGCGCGCGTTCGCCGAGCTCGCCCGCAACGGCGTGCCGGAGTCGGTCCGGGTGCTGTCGGACGCGTCGTCGGCGCTGGCCGAGGGCGAGCTGCTGCAGCGCGAGGACGCGTGGAACGTGGGCGTCTCGCAGGAGCGCTACGAGCAGCGGTGCGACCTCAAGACGGCGCGGCTCTTCCAGGCCGCCTGCGAGCTGGGCGCGATGGAGGGGACGGCGCCCGTCGACGTGCTGGGGCGCTTCGGCCGGCGGATCGGGCTCGCGTTCCAGCTCCTGGACGACGTGCTCGACGTGTCAGGCCCGGCCGAGCGGACCGGCAAGCACCGCGGCACCGACCTGCTCGACGGCACGGTCACGCTGCCGCTGATCCTCGCGCGCGAGCGCGATCCGGCCCTGCGGTCGCTCGATCTGCGTGCGGTGCGGACGCCGGCTCAGGCCGAGGCGGTGTGCGACGCGATCGCGGCCACCGGCGTCCTGGAGGACGCGCGGGCGACGGCGCTGGGGATCGTGGCCGACGCGAAGGCCGACCTCCCGGTCCTGCCGGAGGCGCAGCAGGGGGCGCTGGAGCTGGTGGCCGACGGGGTCGTCGACCGATACAGCTGAGGCCTAGAAGTCTTCGGGCAGGATCGCGTCCGCGTTGACCGCGCGGACGAACCGGTCGATCTCCTCTTCCATGTTCGCCTGCTGGAGGCGCTTCAGGTCGCGGAGAAGGATCTCGGTGCCGATGTCCAGCTGCTCGTCGAACTGATCCACGGTGGGCTGATCGAACGTGTCGGTCTCGTTCCACTCGCAGTTCGGGCAGCGCAGGAGGACCTCCCAGTGCGTCGGGGAGACCTCCTCCCACTCGACCGGGTACACGAGGTCGCGGTCGCAGCAGGGGCAGAGATGCAGGTCCCGGACGGGACCGTCGGTCGTCGGGAGCGCAGCGCCCGCTTCGTCGGCGAGGGTCTCGAAATAGACGACCTCGATGGCGCGGCCCGAGGGAAGGACCACCCGGCGAACGTACTGTCCGTTGTTGGCGTGCTGGCTCATCGTGGCCCTTAGATCGGCGTTCCGGTGACGAACTTGACCCCAATCGACCCGAACGGCCAGGATTGGACGAATGTCTGTCTCGCTACTCTTCGCAGCAGGCCTCGAAAGGGATCAAACCGTGAACCTTGCCGTTTTCCAGAGTATCGGACCGACCGAATTGATCATCGTCCTGGTGATCGTGCTGGTCATCTTCGGGCCCAAGCGCCTGCCGGGGCTGGGTAAGTCGCTGGGCTCCGGGATGAAGGAGTTCAAGGACTCCGTCACGGGCAAGGCGGATCGTGACTTCGACGAGGACGACGCCGACACCAAGCGCCAGGCCAACGCTGCGCTCGGGCGCTCAGAGGAGGCTTCGCCGGTCGACGGCGAGGTCGTCGACGAGCGCACGCGCACGCGTAGCTGACGCCGTCTAAGGGGGCGCGGCCGGCATGTCAACCGCACTGCGGCCGATCGCGCACGACGATCGACTGAGTCTCGTCGAGCACCTCGACGAGCTGCGGACGCGCATCATCATCTGCCTCGCGGCGTTCCTCGCGTGCTTCGCGCTGTGCTTCTGGCAGAACGACCGGATCCTGGAGATCATGGACCGGCCGCTCGAGCAGTCGGCGTTCACGAAGGGGAGCGAGGATCCGCTGGAGAAGGCGGCCGCGTTCCAGCAGGCGCAGAAGAGCCTCTATCTCAAGCAGGAGCTGCTCGCGCGCGAGATGGCGCGCGACAACAGCCTCAGCACCGCGGCGCAGGCCCGCTGGGCCCAGTTCGCCACCGAGTCGCGCCTCGCGGCCGAAGCCGCGCCGGCGGCGACCGGCCGCCGTCCCGTCACGCTCGGCGTCGGCGAGCCGTTCACCGCGACGTTCCGCGTGGTGGGCTACGCCGCGCTGCTCCTGGCGCTCCCGCTGCTCCTCTACCAGGCGTACGCGTTCATCCTGCCGGCCTTCTCCCCGCGCGAGAAACAGGTCGCGTTGCCGCTGATGGCGCTCGTCCCGTTCCTGTTCGCCGCCGGCGTGGTCTTCGCCTACTACTTCGTGCTGCCGAACGCGATCGATTTCCTGCAGAACTTCAACGACGACAACTTCGACATCCTGCTGCAGGCCCAGGGCTACTACAAGTTCTCGATCTCCGTCCTGATGGTGATGGGGCTGCTGTTCCAGGTCCCCATCGGCATCCTCGCCGTCACGCGCGTGGGCATCGTCACCCCGCGGCAGCTGCGCAAGAACCGCCGCTACGCGATTCTCGTCATCGCCGTGCTGGCCATGCTCCTGCCCGGCCAGGACCCCGTGACGATGCTGATGATGATGGCCCCGCTAATTGTCTTGTTCGAGGGCTCTATCCTCATGGCCAGCCTGATCGATCGCCGTGCCGAGCGGGCCGCCGCCCGCGAAGAGGAGAGGCTGGCGGCCAGCGACGACGGCGAGCTCCCGGAAGACCCCGACCCAGAAGACTGAAACCATGCTGTTCGACCTCAGAGGCTCTGGTCGTCGCACGACCGTCAAGGCCGTCTATCTCACCCTCGCCCTGCTCATGGGCGGCGGTCTCGTGCTCTTCGGCATCGGCGGCGATGTCTCCGGCGGTCTCGTCGACGCCCTCAATAGCGACAGCGGCTCGCTGCAGAGCGGCGACGACCGCTTCCGCGACCGCGCCACCGAGGCCCAGCGGGCGGCCGAGGCCAACCCGCAGGATGCCGCGGCCTTCGCGGCCCTGGCCCGCGCGCGCTACCAGTACGCGAGCGCCGGCGACTTCGTCGACCGCGCGACCGGCACCTACACCGCGGAGGGCAAGGCCCAGCTGCAGGCCGCGGCCACAGCCTGGGAGAAGCACCTCCAGCTGGCCGGCAACAAGCCCGACGACAGCGTGGCGAACGTGATGGTCCAGGTCTACAGCCAGGTCGGCCTCAACGATCCCGAGAAGGCCGTCCGCGCCCAGGAGATCATCACCGAGGCCCGCCCGAAGGACTCCACCTTCGCGACCCTGGCCGTGCTCGCCTACCAGGCCGGCCAGACCCGCAAGGGAGACCTGGCCACCAACGAGGCCCTCGCCCTGTCGGACAAGGCCGACCGGAACACGCTCAAGTCCGAGCTCGAGACGGCCAAGCAGCAGGCCATCTCCAGCCAGATCCAGGACGCCACGGGCGCCACGGGATCAGCCACACCGGCCCCGACGGCAGAGGGAAACTCGGGCTCCGGCGGCTCCGGCAACGGCAAGAAGAACAACCAGAACAACAAGTCCGGCGACTAGAGCCCTCACGCTAAAGTTAGGGCCGCTCCACCCGCCCTTGTAGCTCAACTGGCAGAGCAGCGGACTCTTAATCCGAAGGTTCCAGGTTCGATTCCTGGCGGGGGCACTCCGAAAGGCCCGCGTTCGCGGGCCTTTCGTGTTTCCGCGTCCGTAACGGGATGTGATGCTGCAGATCTCTGCGTCGGCGTTCGACAGGGCGGGCGCGTAGGTAGGCCGAGCGCGGCGGTCCCTCGCCGCGGACGTCAGCCGACCGGTTGGGAGTACCGGTCGGCGAGCCGGTCACGATCCCGTGACTCGAACGCGGTTGCGGGACGTGTATGCGAAGCCGCTGGCCGACACGAGCACGATCATTGCGCCCGCGCCGCCGGCGCCGATTGCGGCCGAGCCCCAGTCGAAGCCGTCGTCGATCGTCTGCACGACCGGAGCCTGCTCGAGCTCGACGGGGACGCCGGGGTCGGGGCGGACGGGCTCGTTCGGGCCATCGATCAGCCGGGCAGACGCCGGCGGCGCGGTGAGAGCCGCCACGGTGACTGCGGCGGCCAGCAGGCCTGCGAGTCGGTGGGTGCGGTGCTGGGCGGACATGGCTGCCTCCCTTGAGGCGGTCTCGGATGAACGCCGTGGGACACTGCTCTGGGCCGGTCGAGGATCGGTCGAGGCCCGGTTTACGCGCGCCTAGACCGGGAGTAGGGTCGGTCCGTCGTGGCCCGATCTCCGCCGCCAGGCATCGATCTGCGCCTCCTTGGACCGATCGAGGCCCGCCGCGACGAGCGCCCGGTCGCGCTCGGCGCGCCCAAGCAGCGCGCCGTGCTCGCGATGCTCGCGCTCGAGGCGGGTCGGACGGTGTCGGCCGACCGCCTCGCCGAGGGTCTGTGGGGCGAGAAGCCGCCGGCCAGCGCGCCGAAGATGGTGCAGCTGTACGTGTCGCAGCTCCGCCGGCTGCTCGACGGCGACGGCGCCGAGATCGTCACCCGCGGCCGCGGCTACGAGCTGCGGCTGACCGACGGCGCAGTCGACGCCGTCGAGTTCGAGCGCCTGCTCGAGCAGGATCGCCCCCGCGATGCGCTTGCGCTCTGGCACGGCGAGCCCCTCGCCGACGTGGCCGACGAGCCGTTCGCCGCCGCCGAGATCCGGCGGCTCGGCGACCTGCGCGTGCATGCGGCCGAGCAGGCGATCGACGCCGACCTGGAGGCTGGCCGCCACGACGAGGTGATCGGCGAGCTCGACGCGCTGATCGACGAGCATCCCCTGCGCGAGCGGCTGCACGCGCAGAGGATGCTGGCGCTCTATCGCGCCGGCCGCCAGGCCGAGGCGCTCGAGCGCGTATCGCCAGGCGCGGGCGCTGCTGGTCGAGCAGATCGGGGTCGAGCCGGGCGCCGAGTTGCGTCGCCTCCAGGAGGCGATCCTGGCCCAGGATCCGAACCTTGACCTCGGCTCGCCGCCGCCGCCCGTGCAGGCGACGACGCCCGCGCGTCGATCACGCCGCCGAGTCGCGCCGGTCTTCGCGATCGCGGCGCTCCTCCTGCTCGCCGGCCTGCCGCGTTCGGCATCAGTCGCGTGACGCGGCCGGACAGCTTCTCCGGCATCGACGAGAACGAGGTCGGGCTGATCGACGCCGACAGCGGCCGGATTACGGCCCGGTACTCCGTCGGGCACGGGCCGGAGGCCGTGGCCGCCGGGGCAGGGTCGGTGTGGGTCGCCAACCGGCTCGACGGAACCGTCTCGCGGATCGAGCGGGAGCCCAGCGACCGAGTGACGTGGATCGATGTCGGGGGCGAGCCGACCGGGCTCGCATTCGGCGCCGGCTCGCTGTGGGTCGCCGATGGCCAGGGACGCAAGGTCGCCCAGATCGACCCGGCGCTCAACAAGGTCGTGAAGTGGCACGAGGTCGGCAACGCGGCGCACGCCGTCGCCGTCGGCTATGGCGCGGTGTGGGTCGCGTCCGCGCTCGATGCGACCGTCGTGAGGATCGACCTGACGACCGGAGAGCTCGAAGCCGATCGAGGTCGAGGCGCGACCGACGGCGCTCGCGGCGGGAGCAGGGGCGATCTGGGTTGCGAGCGAAGCTACGGCGAGCGTCGTCCGGCTCGACCCGCGCTCGGGGACGCCGCTGCGCAGGATCGGGGTGGGCAACGGTCCAAGCGACGTCGCCGTCGGTGCCGGAGCGGTATGGGTGGCCAACCGCACGGACGGGACCGTGTCACGGATCGACCCGGGCACCGACGTGGCCGAGACGCGGCGGGTCGGACGCGCGCTCCACGCCGTCGCGGCCGGCGACGAGGGCGTGTGGGTGGCCGATGCCGCGAGCGGAAGCGTGCTGCGGATCGATCCCCGCAGCCTGCAGGTCGTCGACACGGTCGAGATCGGCAGCAGCCCCGCGGCGCTGGCCGTCTTCGACAGCGGGGTCTGGACCGCCGCGCTCGCGGCCACTTCCACGCACCGCGGCGGCACCCTGCGTGTCAGCGCGACCGTTCAGCGGCCCCGGCTGTCCTTGATCGAGCCGGCCCTCTGGTTCCCGCCGGCGGCACTCGTGTACGACGGCCTGGTCGGCTACCGGCGAGCCGGCGGTTCGGCGGGCGGGACGCTCGCGGCCAACCTGGCCAGCGACTTGCCGGAGCCCAGCCGAGACGGCCGGACGTACCTGTTCACGCTGCGCCGGAACGTGCACTTCTCCAATGGAGCGCCCCTGAGGCCCGAGGACGTCCGCGCGTCGTTCGAGCGCCTGCTGGGCATGCCGACGAGGATCCGCAACTTCTTCGTGCCCGACCTGCCTCCGATTCAGGGAGCAGGGCGATGCCGCCCCAACCGCTGCGATCTCTCCGAGGCAATTGAGACCAACGCGGCAGCGGGGACCGTCACGATCCATCTGAGCCAGCCCGACCCCGACGCCCTGCACAAGCTCCACAACGTGTTCATCGTGCCCTCCGGGAGCCCGTCGAAGCCGGTGACGACGCGGCCGCTGCCGGGCACGGGCCCGTACATGATCGAGCGTTGGGACCCGCGGCGAGGCGGGCAACTGGTCCGCAACGCGCAATTTCAGGTCTGGTCGCCAGAGGCGCGGCCCGACGGCTTCCCCGACGAGATCGCCGTGCGGCTCCAGCGGCCACGAGTGCAGGTCGCGGCGGTGGAAGAGGACGCCGCGGACATCGCCGTGGTATCCCGCGGGATCGGCAGCTTCGCTCAGCTCAGGGGGCGTCATGGTGCACGGCTGCACACCGACCCGTCTGCTTTGACCTGGTACGCGTTCCTCAACGTCCGCGCTCCGCCGTTCGATGACGCAGGTGTCCGGCGGGCGCTCAACCTCGCCGTCGATCGCGACCGGGTCGCCGAGCTCTTCGGCACGCCCGAGACGCACACGCCGACGTGCCAGCTGCTGCCGCCGGGACTCCACGGATACGCGCCGTCGTGTCGCTTCACGGTGAACCCGAACGCCGCCGGCACCTGGATCGGCCCCGACATGGCCACGGCGCGCCGCCTTGTCGCCGCGTCCGGGACACGCGGCATGAAAGTTGAGTTCTGGGGGACCCGCGAATGGGCACCGCTCACCCGCTACTTCGTGTCGCTTCTGAGCGAGCTCGGCTATCGCGCCACAGCGCGTACGTTCGACGAGCTCAGCTCGATCTTCGTGAACGCCGCCGGCGAACCCCGGCCGCGCCCGCAGCTCGGGCTCTGGGTTTGGGAGGCGAGCTCGGCCGGGCGCTTCAGCTTCCTCAAGGCGCTCGTCTCGTGCGCGGGCGAATTCAACCTCTCGCGCTTCTGCGACCCGGAGTTGGATGCCCAGATGGAGCGGGCCGCCGACGCGAGCGGTCCGGAGGCCACCGAGCTGTGGCAGCGCGTCGAGACCTCGCTGGCCGAGCAGGCGCCCACCGTTCCCCTCGTCAACGAGAGCAGCACGTCGCTGACCGCCAAACGCGTCGGGAACTACCAGCATCACCCGTTGTGGGGCCCGCTTCTCGACCAGCTCTGGGTGAGATGAGCTGACGGGGTGCCGAACGAGATCCCCGACTCAGCAGAAGTGATCCGACCGGTACCTGTTGGTTCACTCGTATTGGCTCCGCAGACGCCAATTCGGACCGCGATCGAGTCGCGCTCAGTCGCAGGTTCCAGGTTCGATCTCCTGGTGTCACATCCGAAAGGCCGCGATCGCGGGCCTTTCGCGTTCCGGGTATTCAGCCGAGCGGTTACGAAGTCCCGAGCAGCCCGTGGCGCGTTGCTCGGGGCTGCGCCGGGCTCACCTGCGGGGAGGCGCGCCCGTGAGAGGTCCACGCGTCCGTTGCGCATCGGGACGCCCTCCTCCGCGAGCAGGACCCGCTGGACGTCGCCCATCGGGAGGCTGCCGTCCGCGCGCACCACGCGGTGCCAGGGCACGCCGTCGTGCGTGGTCGAGAGCACCTGGCCGACGAGCCGCGGCGCGTCGGGTGCGATGTCGCCGTAGGTCCGCACGAACCCTTCGGGGATCGACCGGACGGTCGTGAGGATGTTCTCTGCCCGTTTCGATGCCATCTCTCTGTCTCCTATGAGGCCGACGTCACCCGTGGGTGCGGAAGATCGGCCAGCCGATCTCGGTCTCCCACTCGCCGGAGTCTGCGGTCTCGGCAATGCCACGCAGGTAGTGCTCGCGCAGCGGGCCCTCGACGCTGATCTCGTGCTTGATCACGTGGGTGGCGAGCTCGCCGTAGGTGCGATCGATGTCGCTCAGCGAGCCGTCGTGACGCGCCACCGCCAGCTCCGCTCCGGGGATGGTCTGCGCCACCACCCGGCCGACCGTCTTGACCGTCCCGTCGCAGGGCAGGTAGACCGTGGCCAGGCCGCGGCCGTGGTGGAAGAGCTCGTCGGCGTAGAGGCCGCCGATGGGGCCGGTCCGGCGCATCCCTTGCGCGACGGCGCTCGCGTTGAGCTCACCGATGGCGCCCTGCCACCAGGCGAACATGTCCTCACGATCGACGATCTCCTGAACGGCGATGGCAGGAGTCGGCGGCACCGTACGGTGCTCGATCGGGTGCGGCGCCTGCGGCTCGAGGAGGTCGCGTAGCTCGCTGACCGTCGCTCGGGTCCGGGCGAGCTCTGCCTCGAGGCGGGTGAGGTGCGCGGCGATCAGTCGGTTGCGCGCGTCGGTGTCCGGCGCGGCGAGCACGGCTTTGACCTCGGCGACCGGCATCTGCAGGTTCCGGAGCCTGCGGATGACCTGGGCGACCGGGATCTGATCGGCCGAGTAGTAGCGATAGCCGGTGTCCGGGTCGACGTCGCTGGGCTCGAGCAGCCCGGCGTCGTGGTAGTGGCGCAACGTCTTCACCGTGAGGTGCGAGGCGCGGGAGAAGTCGCCGATCGTGACGCGCGATGGCATGACGCCGAGTATCAACCCTCCGGTAGCGGGAGAGTCAAGCCGACATCGGCCCCTTGACTCTCCCTCAACCGGAGGCCGGATGCTCGCTGGGCGATGCGACACGAACCCCAGGAGGACCGCATGAGCACCAGCGCTGACGTCATCCGCCGCTACTTCGAGCGCGACGCCGATCGAGACATCGACGCGATCGTCGCCCTGTTCAGCGATGACGCAACCGTCATCGACGAGGCCGAGACACGACACGGGACCGACGAGATCCGGGCGTGGCAGACCGGTGCGGCGTCGAAGTACACGTACTCCACCGAGATCCTCGCGATCACCGACGGCGAGCCCGGCCGCTACGTCGTCGACGGCCGGATCACGGGGAACTTCCCCGGCGGCGTCGCCGACCTGAGGTGGGACTTCACGGTCTCTGACGACCGGATCCGCCGCCTGGTCATCGCGCCGTAGGCGACGCGCTACCGCAATCACCGACCCCTCAAGGAGGATCACCGATGCACGCCCCGCCCCTACCCACTGTCGTTCTCGTACACGGCGCCTTCGCCGAGTCCGCGAGCTGGAACGGCGTGATCGCCGAGCTCCAGCGCAGCGGCTACACGGTCATCGCCGTCGCGAACCCGCTGCGCGGCTTGCAGCACGACGCCGACTACCTGCGCAGCGTCCTGGACAGCCTGTCCGGCCCGGTCGTGATCGCCGGCCACTCCTACGGCGGCTCGGTCATGAGCGAGGCCGCGGACGGCGTCCCCGGCGTCACGGCTCTCGTCTACGTCGCGAGCTTCAACCTCGAGGTCGGCGAGAGCACCGCCGAGCTGGCCGCCAAGTTCCCGGGCGGCGCAGCTCGGCCCCGCGCTCGACTCCGTGCCCTACCCGGGCGGCACGGACCTGTACATCCAGCAGGACCGGTTCCGCGAGGTGTTCGCCGCCGACGTCGCGCCGGAGGTGGCCGAGCTCATGGCGGCCACGCAGCGACCGATCGCCGCCTCCGCGCTCGAGGACCGCGCCACCAAGGCGGCCTGGAAGACGATCCCGTCCTGGACCCTGGTGACCACGCAGGACCTGGCCATCCCGGCCGAGTCGATGCGCTTCATGGCCGCCAGGGCCGGCTCGACGACCGTCGAGATCGACGCCTCCCACGCCGTCGCCGTCTCCCAGCCCGGCGCCGTCGCAGACCTCATCGACACCGCCGCTCGCGCCACCGCCCCCGCCGAGCTCATCGGCACCCGCGCGCACTGAAGGCGCAGTGGACGCCCCCGCCGGCACACCGGCGGGGGCGTCCGTCGCAGGTCATCCGACCGCCATGCACGCCCTGCTCGACCTGATCGGCATCTTCGCGTTCGGAATCTCCGGGGCGCTGATGGCGATCCGCCGCGACTTCGACATCGTCGGCATCGCCATCCTGGCGGTGATCACCGCGGGCGACTGGTCCCTGCAGCGGGAACCGCGCCTTCGACCGGGTGTCGACGGCAGCGTTGGGCGGCGGTATGGTCGCTGCGGCATGGTCACCGAGGGGCCTGCGGGCGTGCTGCACGGCCGGCGCGTCGAGCGCGAGGTGTTGGATCGACTTCTTGCGGC
Organism: uncultured Solirubrobacteraceae bacterium; assembly: GCA_963774155.1. GTDB lineage: Bacteria > Actinomycetota > Thermoleophilia > Solirubrobacterales > Solirubrobacteraceae > DASSUW01. The sequence continues at coordinate 464,895 of CAVZDW010000012.1, read as the reverse complement.
CGTGTCGGGTGGCCAGAGCCGGGTATTGGTGGTGAGCGGCGAGCCCGGGGTCGGTAAGACGGCGCTGCTGCAGTCTGCGATCGGGTCTGCGCGACGGCGGCGACAGCCCGGCCGCGTTCGCCGACGGGCTCGGCGAGCTGCTGCTGATCGCGGCGCTGATGAGCGCCGCCGGCGCCGTGGCCGCGCTCGCGCTGATCCGGCAGGCGGACATGTGGGTGCCGGCGAGCCGTTCCGGATGACCCCGACCATCGAAGAGAACGAATGAGGACCCACGATGACTGACGACGTTCACGACCAGCAGGCCTACGCCTCGGCACTCCAGACGGCGGCCGACCTCCTCGGCAGAAGACTTGAACCGTTCCTCGAGGCCGCTCCCGGGGAGCCCCCCGCGGCCACGGACTTCAAGCGCCTCGCCACCACGCACACCTTCGGAGATGCCTGGCCCCGCACCCAAGCCCTCGACACCCCGACCCGCGCGCTGATCTCCGTCACGATCGCCGCCACCCTCGGGACACTCGAACCACTTCGCGGACAACTCCGCATCGCGCTCAACAACGGCGTCACGCCCGACCAAATCGTCGAGGCGTTCATCCACATCGAGGCCTACGCCGGAGCAGCCCGCGCGTTCGACAGCTACCGCATCGCCCAGCAGGTGTTCGCCGAGCAACACGAAGCAGCCCGGCAACGCTGATCGTCGCGGAGCCGATCGATCGCCAGACCAGGAGGCTCGAAAAAGATGTCTTGACAGGGGCCGGAGCAATGCGAGAGCGTTGACTGAAGACTGGATTTGATCAATGAGCACACACTCGCACCACGCTCCTCCCTCGCGAGTCGAGCAGGCTCCACCGGCCTCACACACGGGCTCCACGAACGGTCACCGGAAGGCCTGGGGACCGGCCGAGAGCGACGTGACGCGGCATCTGTGCGCGTCCGCGCACCTCGACCACGGGCGGTTCCGGCTGTCCGGGCGGAAGTTCCGTCGGGCTGTGCTGGAGGACATCGGCCGGCACCCGTATCGCGCGGTCGGCGCGTCCCCCGGCGTCGAGCTCTCGCCCGTGATCGTGCATTGCCGCGCCGCCGAAGCTCGCAAGCACGTCCGTGACGCCGTTCTGACGGCCCTCCTGCTCGTCCTCATCATCGCGGTCGCCATCGCCGACACCACGGCGGAGCGGGTGGTCGTGGGGCTCTGTGTGGCGGTGATCGCGTGGGAGGTCGTCTACGCCGAGATCGCGTTCGCCGTCAACCGCGTCGTCGCACCGCTGCTCCTGCGCGGCAGCCAGGCGCCGAGCCCCGAGGTGCCGAGCGGGCAGGACGAGCAGCTCGATGCGGTGTTGGCCGCCGAGCGCGGGAACATCACGGTCTACAGCGGGTTCTCGCCGTTCGTGGGAGCCGGCACGGAGCTGGGCGGGTGGTCGTTCGCGCTCGACACGAACCAGGGCAAGAGCGAGCTGGGCCGCACGTGGACGCCGGCGCCGTTCACGCTCGAGGAGCTCTACGCGCATGTGGCGGACGCGCTCTCGCAGCTCAGCGGAGCAGGCGTTGCCATCGACGATCAGATCTATGTCGACGGCCGCGAGATCCGCGAGGATGAACGGTTCCTGCGCCGGCCGCTCGAGCGGCCGCGTGTCGACGCCGACCCGGAGCTGCTCGCGTCGGTGATGACGGGCTCGGACGAGCACATCCGCTTCTACAAGCGCATCCGCGTCTACGCGTGGCGTGGGGAGCTGGTGGTGACGGTGTTCCTGCGCTTCACGCAGGTCAGCGACAAGCTCTTCACCGAGGTCAACTACCTGCTGCTGCCGCCGCTCGCGCGCGGCTACCGCCGCGCGGACGAGATCGCACGCTCGCTGTCGTGGCGCCGCCGCGTCAAGATCGCCTGGGAGGCGCTCTGGACAACGCCGCTCCTCTTCCTGGCCGCGCCGTTCGCGCTCCTGGAGGCCGCCGCCGCGCCGTACAAGCGCTGGCGCCAGCGGCGACGCTGGCGGAGCGAGGTCCTCGAGAACCCGGCATTCGACTACGGCGCCGGGCCGACGCTGCGCGAGCGAACCAGCTCGCTCAACTTCGACCACTACTTCCAGAAGCTCGACTCCGAGATGTTCCAGAAGATCATCGAGCGCCAGATGCTCAACGGGCTGATCGAGTTCCTCGACGACCACGGGATCGACACGTCCGACCTGAAGGAGCGCGAGTCGGCGATCCTCAACAACGGGGTCATCGTCACCGGCGGCTCGATCCACGCGGAGAGCCTCGCCGTCGGCCGCCGCGCGCGGGCGACGACGCGGCGGAAGGCGAAAGCGAGCAAGGCATGACGACGCCTGACGTGAACGAGGGCATCATCAACCAGGGCACGATCTCCGGCCAGTCGATCGCGGTCGGTCGCGGCGCCCGCGCCGTGACCACCATCGAGGCGGCGGCGCAGACACTGGAGGACGGCGGCCATGCCGACGTCGCCCAGCGGCTGAACGAGCTGAAGACCGAGATGCTCGCGCAGCGGGCGACGATCGCGGACTTCGACGAGACCCTGCAGGCGCTCGAGCTGCTCGCCGCGGGGCTCGCCGAGCCGGAGCCGAACCGCCTGACGATCCGCAGCCTCCTCGACGGGCTCACCACCTCCCTGCGCTCGGTCGGCGGTGTCGCCGAGGCGGTCGGCGCGCTCAAGGTCGCGGTCGGGGTGCTGCTGTGAACGGCGCGGCGCGCATCAATCCACCGCTCACGCCCACTCTGGGCGGCGCCGCGCTGCTCGTGCTCGCCCTGATCCTCAGCGGCGTGGTCGTGCTCGTCCTCGCGATCGGCGGGTCGGGGTCGGGCGAGACGTTCGCGCCCGAGGTGCCCGCGGCCCCGACCGTCATCGAGCAGGCGTCGGATCCCGTGCTGGCGATCCCGGATGGGGACTCGACCGGCGTCGAGGACGTCATCGTGGTCGGCGAGGCGGCGACCGTGGGATCGGTCGACGTGCGGGTCCGGATCGACCACCCGTATCCGATGGACCTGACCGTCGACCTCGTGTCGCCGTCGGGCACGAGCACCGTGCTGTTCAGTGAGCCCGACCGGCTGCGGCGACGCTTCCATGCGGGCAACGTGCCGGAGCTCGCGGCGCTGGCGGGCGAGCCCGCCGACGGCATCTGGACGCTGCGGGTGTACGACGACGAGTACGACGACATCGGCACGCTCAACGCGTGGTCGATCGCCATCACGCCCCAGTAGACCCGAAGGCTTCGCGGGGGTGGCAGACTAAAGCTCGTGGGAGCAGAGGAGGGGTACTTCGGCGAGCGTGTCGCGGCGGTGTACGACGACCACTCGGCCGGCATGTTCGATCCGGCTGTGGTCGAGCCCGCCGTCGAACGGCTCGCCGAGCTGGCCGGCGACGGCGCCGCGCTCGAGTTCGCGATCGGGACGGGCCGGATCGCGCTGCCGCTCGCGGAGCGCGGCGTCAAGGTCGCCGGGATCGACAACTCGGAGGCCATGCTGGTCCGCCTGCGCGAGAAGCCCGGCGCCGACAAGGTCGAAAGCCTGGTCGGGGACATGGCGGCGACCCGTGTCGACGGCGACTTCTCGCTCGTCTACCTCGTCTTCAACACGATCTTCAACCTCGTCACGCAGGACGGGCAGGTCGCGTGCTTCGAGAACGCGGCGGCACATCTCGGCCCCGGCGGCCGGTTCGTGATCGAGGCTCGCGTGCCGGAGCTGCAGCGGCTCCCGCTCGGTCAGACCGTCCTGCCGTGGCGGGCCGATCCCCGCGGGATGTCGTACTACGTCTACGACGTCGTCACGCAGCGGCTCGACGGGCAGCACTACCACTTCGTCGACGGCCGGGTGCAGCCGAGCCCGATCGAGATGCGGTACGCGTGGCCCGCCGAGCTGGACCTGATGGCGCGGCTGGCCGGGCTCCGCCTCGAGGAGCGGTGGGGCGGCTGGAACCGTGAGCCGTTCACCGCGCTCAGCCCCTCCCACGTCTCGATCTACCGCAAGCCATGACCGACGAAGGGTTCTTCGGCGAACGCGTCGCGGCCTTCTACGACGAGCGACTCGGCTTCATGGACACCCCGGAGGCGACCGGCCCGGTGGTGGACCTGCTCGCCGAGTACGCCGGTGAAGGCGCGGCGCTGGAGCTGGCGATCGGCACCGGGCGCATCGCGCTGCCGCTGAGCGGGCGCGGCGTCAGGGTCGCCGGCATGGACAGCTCCAAGGCGATGCTCGAGCGGTTGTGGGCGAAGCCGGGGAGCGAGGCCGTCGAGGCGGTCCTCGGTGACATGACGACGACGCGCCTCGACGGCGAGTTCTCGGTCGCCTACCTCGTCTTCAACACGATCAGCAACCTCACCACGCAGGACCTGCAGGTCGCGGCCTTCGAGAACGCCGCGCGGCATCTGACGACCGGCGGGCGCTTCGTCATCGAGAACGGCGTGCCCGACCTGCAGCGCCTGCCGGTCGGGCAGACCGTGATCCCGTTCCGAGCCGATCCCGAGGGCGTGTCGTTCGACGTCTACGACGTCGTCACGCAGCGGTTCAGCTCACAGCACTACTACTTCGTCGACGGGCGGGCCGAGGCGTTCCCGGTGGAGTTCCGGTACGCGTGGCCCGCCGAGCTGGACCTGATGGCGCGGGTCGCGGGGCTCGCGCTCGAGAACCGGTGGGCCGGTTGGCGGCGCGAGCCCTTCACGAACCTCAGCGCGTCACACGTCTCCGTCTACCGCAAGCCGTAGCGCGACCTGCTCGAGGAGGTCGAGGCCCTCCTGGGCGCCGCCCTCCATGCCCGAGTCGATGATCATGTCGCGGATCTCCTTGCTGGAGACCTGCGTGAGCATCTCGAGCGTCGTGCGCCCGTCGGTCTCGTGGAACGTGACGAGGTTGAGCGCCGGCTCGCTGTCGCCGTCCGGCATGCCCTCGAAGATCTCGGTGTACACGAGGCGGTCGTGCTCGGCGATCTCGCGGTACTCACCGTGGAAGCCGACCTCGAAGCCGCCGTGGGCGGTCATCACGTAGCGCCACTTGCCGCCGACCCGCAGGTCGATCTCGCAGAGCGTGACGTTCCCGCGCTTGCCGCCCCACCACTGGGCCACGAGCTCGGGTGTCGTGTAGGCCTGCCACACGAGTCGCGCCGGGGCGGCGAACTCGCGCGTCATGAGGATCTCGGTGTCGCTCGGGAGGGTGAGCTTCGCGGACCCCGTCGTCGCCATGGTCATTCTCCTTGCTCCTTCGTCTTGAGTTCTTCGAGCACGTCGTCCATCCGCTCGAACCGTTCGGTCCAGAGCTGCTCGAAGCCCACCACCCAGTCGTGGATGGGCTTGAGCACCTCGGCGTTGAGGCTGTAGAGCCGCTGCCGGCCGTCCTCGCGCACGTCGACCGCTCCTACTTCTCGGAGGACCCGCAGGTGCTTGGAGACCTGCGGCTGGGTGAGCCCGAGCAGCGGGACCAGGTCGTTGACGGGCCGTTCCCCGCCGGCGAGGACGTCCAGGATCTGCCGCCGGCGAGGCTCGGCCACCGCGTTGAAGGCATCTGCCGTGGTCGCTGCTCGTGCCATGCCGACAATCATATTCCGATATCGGCATATGTCAAGTCGAAGAGAACGCCGACCCGAAGGCCGGCGTTCTCGAAGGGACCTCTACGGCGTCGTGGTCGACAGCGTGAAGGTCAGGGTCTTGCTGTACGTGCCCGTCCGCAGCGCGTCCGTGGAGAGGACCGGCTGCTTGAGGCCGATCGTGACCTGGTCGTTGGACACCGGCCCGCCGTAGGTGAGGAGCGGCAGCGGGCTTCCGCCGAGCGGCGCGAACGCCTGGCCGACGCCGCCAAGGCTCGACGCCTTCAGCTGCAGCGCCTGCGGGAGCACGAACGGTCCGTTGAGCAGGTGGCCCGGCGCGGTCGGCGACGTGTCGGCGACCGAGAGGGCGGCGTCGCCGCCCGTCGAGAGCACCTGGGCGGCCAACGTGGTCTCGTAGTCCTTGTTGACCCCTGGGGTGAACGACCCGAGCGACGCCGCCGGCGCGACCGCCAGGGACAGGGTCGCCGGCACGGTTCCGCTCACGGTGGAGTCCGGGCCGATCAGGAACGTCTTCGTCTGGACCGCGGACGTGTTCCCCTTCATGTCGACGGCGATCCACTTGACGGTGTGGGCCCCCGGCCGGTCGATGGTGAACACCTGGCCGGGACGGCGCGGACCCTGGTTCTCGTACTTCCGCGAGGCCGTGGTCGGCGTCGAGCCGTCGGTGGTGTAGTAGATGACCGCCGCCTCGCCCGGCCAGTTGAAGCGCCAGTGGATCGGCGGAGCCGTCTGCTTGTCGCCGCTGTACTCGATGTCGACCACCGGAGCGGTGGTGTCCTTCGCGTACTCCAGCGCACCCTCGAGGAGGCCGTAGTTGCCGTCGGCGAACTCCAGCGCCTCGAACTGGCCCTCGGTGGCGAACGGCGGGAAGAAGCCGACGTCCTGGACGCGCAGGCGGTTCTGGTCGTCGAACGACATCCGCTGGGCTCCGGCCTCGAACGAGTAGGAGATGATCCCCTTGCGGTAGTACTGGTCGTCGGCGGAGTTGCCGGCGGCCGAGTAGAGGACGTCGGCGATCGGGCCCGTCCGGTTCGGCAGCACCACGGTGTTGCGCGACTCCTTGATGCGGGACAGGATCGTGTCGGCGACCTCGAAGAAGTACCGCTCGACGCCGATGTTCGGCGCCGGCAGCGTCTCGCGCGTGCCGGGCTTGTACGCGCCCGGCGCCCACATGAAGTAGCCGCCGTGCGTGTGGATGTTGATCGCGAACTTGATGTTGGGGTACGTGTCCACGACCCACTGCTCGTTGCGGATCTCCGCCTCGGACGCCTCGAACGGGCCGGCGTAGACCTCGCTCGTGCAGTTCGTATCCGCACCGTCGTAGCCGTCGAAGAGCGACCCGATGGTGTTGTTGCGGTTCAGGTCCACGCCGACCGCGTTCCGCGCCAGGGGATCCTGGAACGTGTTCGGCGCGCAGCGGTTGATCAAGTTCTTGCGCTGGATCTGGTTGTCATAGAGCGACGCGTGGGCGCCGTCCGGGTTGACCGACGGGACGATGAAGATGTCGAGGTTGTCGATGAGCTCCTTCGTCTGCGGGTCGGTCGCGTAGTTGCGCACGAGCCGTTCGCCGGTCTCCAGGCAGGTGATCGGGGTGACCCACTCGCGAGCGTGCTGCTGGCAGTAGATGAACACGCCGACCTTGGAGCCGTCGCGCTGCTTGCCGATCCGCAGGACGCGCATGTCGAACGGGCCGCGCTGGACGTGTGCCGGAGCGTTGAGGAAGTCGCTCAGGGTCCGGCGCGTGCCGGCCAGCGAGACGCCGGCGCCCGCGTTCCCGCGGTAGGTGAACGCGCGCACGGCGGCGGCCGCTCCGGCATGGGCGTTGATCGCGGCGACGATCTGGCTCGCCGTGCTGGTCGCGGCGCTCGCGTTGTCGGTGGCCAGGCTGACCGTGAGGTCGAGTCCGTTCATCGTCACCGACAGCGGCGCGTTCGGCACGCCGGGATTCACGAGCTGCGCCGTGATCAGGTTGCCGCCCTGGTGGCCCATGGCCAGCGACTCGATGATGACCGCCTGGGCACCCGCCGTGGCGCTGAAGTTGCCGGTCTGGCCGGAGTACTGCGTCGTCGTCCCGAGCGCCGTGGCCGCGCGACGCTGGTAGCCCGCGGTGTCGTGCGGCAGCGGGACGATCTGGGCGATGTCGGAGAACTCGGCCGCGAGGGCGTCGAAGCGCCCGTAGACCTCGGTGGGATCCATGTAGCGGCTGAAGAAGCCGCGCTGGAACTCCGGGACATGCGGGGGCAGCTGCTTGCCGAGCCACGTGGTGATCGGGGCCTCGTCGATGCCGCCCTTGTCGGACGCGACGCGGACCTTCGTGGCATCGCCGGTCAGCGGCTGCAGGTGCCGGTGGTACATGTACTGGCCCTCGTCCGTGTAGCGCGCGGGATCGTTGGCCGTCCCGGGCATGGCGAGCGGCATCGTGAACGGCGCGGCCGTGCCGAAGACGCCGTCGGCGCCCGCGGTGGCCACGGAGAGGTTCGCCGTCGTGGTCGCGCTGGTGGTGCCGAGCTTGCTGTGCGCCTCCACGTAGAGGAACGTGCCGGCGTAGTTCGTGAACTTGTACGCCCGCATGATCACGACCTCGCCCGGCGGGTTCACCGGCGCCTGGCCGCTCTCGGCCAGGGCCTCGGACCGGGCCTCGGCGCGGACGTCGGCCTCGCGCTCGTCGGCACGGGCCTCCAGGGTCTCCTCGTCGGCGACGACGGCCCCGACCGTGAAGCCGTCGGCGCGCAGGCGGGCGATCTCCTCGTCGGTCGCCACCACGGTGGCCGTGCGGTCGCCGGTGACGTAGGCCACGTCGTACGCGATCCCGAGGCGCTCGGCCGCGGCGCGACTGGGTGCCGTGACCTTCACCATCGAGTGAGCGTCACCGGTGATGTCGTCCGCGCTCGCCGGGGTGCCGCCGAGCAGCAGCAACGCTACGGCGACCAAACCCACTGACCCTCTCCTGGCCATCTTCCCTCCGTGTATGTGCCTGCGAGACCCCGCTGAGCGATATCTGACCAGATATCAGGGCGTCTGTGTGTGGACTTCCCTCAACATCCGCCGCTCGCGCACCGCGGCCGTCACCTCGGGCGCGAGCTGCGGGTGGCCGAGCAGGATCGCGCCCACGGCGCGGCCGTCGTCGTCGACCACGAACTTGCGGTAGCGGAGCGCCTCCTCGTCGGCCTCGACGTGCTCGTTCGGCCCCTCGATCTCCCCGACCGAGAGCAGGTCCACGCCGACCACCTTGAGCATGGTCACCGGGATCGTGCCCGCGTACGTCCGGGTGCCGCCGACGGCGTTCTCGGCCGCGATCTCCGCGTGCTCGACGGCGACCGGCCAGAGCCCGAGGATGTGTCCGCGCCACTCCGCCGCGTCGCCCGCCGCGAAGATCCGCGGATCCGAGGTGCGCAGCTGGTCGTCGACGAGCACGCCGCGCTCCACGTCGAGCCCGGCCGCGCGCGCGAGCTCGGTGGACGGCGCGATGCCCGCCGCGGCGAGGAAGACGTCGGCCTCCACCGTGCGTCCGTCGGCGAGCCGGACAGCGCGCACGCGCGAGCGCACCTCGAGCTCCTCGGCGTCGGCGTCGAGCAACACGTCGATGCCGACGTTGGCGAGATACGTGCGCAGGAGCTCCCCGGCCGCCGGGTCGAGCTGGCGGCGCAGGAGCGCCGGTCCGCGCTCGAGCACCGTCGTGCGCAGGCCGAGCTTGTGCATCGCGTAGGCGGCCTCGAGCCCGAGCAGGCCGCCGCCCGCCACCACCGCGCGCCGCGCCCCCTCGCGCTGCACGAAGTCGCGGATCGACAGCGCGTCGGCCGCCGCCCGCAGGACGAACGTGCCGGGGACGCCGAAGCCGGTGATCGGGGGGACGAAGGCCTCCGAGCCCGTGGCGAGGATCAGGCGGTCGAACGGCAGGCGCTCGCCGGTGCCGAGGCGCACCTCGCCGGCGGCGCGGTCGACGGCCAGGGCGCGCGTGTTGAGCCAGCACGCGACCCGGTTGTCGTCGTACCAGGCGTCCGGCAGCAGGTGGAGGCCGACCATCGCGGAGCGGCCGTAGATGAGCCGGGAGATGCCCATGCGGTTGTAGAGCGGGTGCGGCTCGGCGGCGACGAGGTCGATCGTGCAGTCCGGATGGCGGCGCCGGACGTGGTCGGCGGCGGTCACGCCGGCGATGCCGTTGCCGATCACCACGACGCGCGCGATCGCCGGGTCGAACGGGAACGAGACGGTCACGGGCGTGCCGGTGTCGCGCTTCGGCGTCATCGAGACGGTGACCGGACCCTCGACCCGTGCGCAGCAGGCCATCCGGTTCACCGCGGGGTCGAGGCCGAGGCGCTCCAGCGTCGCCTGCTCGTCGGCGCCGATCGCGGAGAGGTTGTCCATCCCCGCCACGATGCAGACGGGGTCGGCCCCGCAGACGCCCATCCGGCAGCCGGCCTCGATCCTCTGCTCGGCCGTCTCGGCGACCTCGAGCAGCGCCATGCCGGGCTTGGCGAGCACGCGCGGGCCGCCCTCCTCGAACGTGACCTCCGGCTCGCGGCTACCGGCCAGCGCGGCGGCCGCCCCCGCGCCGAGCTTCGCCGCTCCGGGGAGGGCCGGCCCGGCGGCCCGCGCGAGGTAGTCCGCCTCCTTGGCGAACGTGCGGCGCAGCCAGACGACCGCGAGAGCGGCCGCCACGATGGCCACGGGCCACGCCACCCAGGCGTAGAAGAGGATGAGCGCGGCGGCGCCGTACACGGCCGCCAGCTTGGGCGTGCTCACGGGGAGTAGCGCCTCGAGCGCGACGAACGAGCCGGCGCTCGCACCGACGGCGAGCGCCATCCGCGCGTAGTGCTCGGCCACGCCCGCGGTGTCCGGATCCGGCGCCGTGAAGAACGCGACGACGAGTCCCGGGAAGGCGCCCGCGAACAGCTTGCGCGTCGTGCTCCATTGACGGTCGTCGTCGTGGAGGTCCGCGAGGAAGGCGACGCGCGGGTTGAAGTCGTAGCAGTTCTTCGTACAGCCCACGCACGGCTTGCAGTGCGAGTTCGGGATCGTGGCCAGCGGCGTCTGCCCGTAGAGCCGCTGCACCGGCAGCATCGGGCACAGCGACGAGCACCAGCCGCTCTTGCCCTTCAGCACCAGGCCGCCGGAGAACGCGGCGACGAGGGCGGCGAGGATGAGCCCCGCGGTCGCCGTCCCGGAGTCCTCGAACAGCACCGGGCGGGAGAACACGGCGGCGAGGAAGAGCCCGATGCCGACCAGCGGCGCGTAGGTCCTGAACCACCCCGGCGCCGTCCGCCCGCGGGTGAAGCCGAGCACCCGCGGGACCTGGTTGACCGCCGCCAGCGGGCAGACGTTGCGCCACAGTCCCGGCGCGGCGAACCACACGAGCGGCAGCGCCGGCACGAGCACGCCCCACCAGAGGTCGAGGCCGGTGTCGGGCGCGGCCACGAGCAGCACGCAGAGCCCGATCAGGAACGCCACCGAGGCGATCCGCGCCGCCCGCCAGACCGGCTGCGGCACGGGATCGGGGAGCTGCGTGTAGTTCGGGAAGGTCTCGGCGCTCAGCCGACCCCGTCCTCGATGACCTGGGTGAGGTGGCGAAGGCGGCGGGAGACGATCTTGCCGAGGTTGAAGAGCATCTCGCGGGCAAGAGCGGGATGGCGGCCGGCCAGCGTCTCGAAGGCATCCAAGCTGAGGCGGCGCACCTCGACGTCGGTCGTCGCGACCAAGGTGATCGAGCGGGGGCCGCCGTCGAGGAAGGCCACCTCGCCGATGACGGCCGGCGCCTCGATGGCGCGGAAGCTGCCGGAGCCGGCGACCTCGAGGCTACCCGCGGTCACGAGGTACAGGGCGCGGTCGACCTCGCCCGCGTGGATGACCACGTCGCCGGCCGAGAAGCGCCGTGCCTCCGTGTGGCCGAGGAGGATCGTCCAGTCCTCCTTGAAATGCCGCTCCAGGAACGTCAGGTCGGAGGCCCGTCCCGCGGCGTCGTCGGTCGGGTAGTCGAAGAACTCCGCGCCCATGACTAGCGCGACGGTACCTCAGCGGCGGGTGAGCACGTCGGCCAGCGGCATCGGGCGGCCGATGTGGAAGCCCTGGGCGTGGTCGACGCCCTGGCTGCGCAGGAACTCGACCAGCTCGGCGTCGCCGACGAACTCGGCGACCGTCTCCTTGCCGAGTCCCTGCGCGATGTCGACCACCGCGCGGATCACGAGCTGGTCGGTGCGGTTGCGCAGGCAGTTGGAGACGAACTCGCCGTCGATCTTGAGGTAGTCGAACGGCAGGTGCTTGAGGTAGTAGAAGGAGCCGAAGCCGGCGCCGAAGTCGTCGAGCGCGAAGCGGCAGCCGATCGCGCGCAGCCGCTCGGCGAACTCGCGCGCGAGATGGATGTTGGCCACCGCGGCGGTCTCGGTGACCTCGAAGGTGAGGCGGGACGGGTCGGCGCCCGTGCGCGCGATGCCGTCCTCGAGCTCGGTCAGGAGCTGGTCGTCGGTCAGCGTGCGGCCGGACAGGTTCACCGTCAGCCGCACGTCGTGCTCGGCGATCAGCTCGAGCGCGCGCCCGGCCACCCAGCGGTCGATCTGCTGGATGAGGTCGAAGCGCTCGGCCACCTGCAGGAAGGCGCCGGGCGGGATCACGTCGCCGTCGGCCGACGAGCATGCGCACGAGCAGCTCGTGCTGGGCGATCTCGCCGGTGCGCAGGTCGAGGATCGGCTGGGCGTGGAGCACGAGGTGGTCGTCCTCGAGCGCGTCGCGGATGCGGTCGAGCCAGGCGATGCGGCCCTGGAGCCGCGACGGGTCGTGGAGGTCGGCGGCGTAGACGGCGTGCCGGTTGCGGCCCTCCTCCTTGGCCTCGTACATCGCGACGTCGGCGTTGATGAGCATCTCCTCGCCCGTCGTGGTGCCGCCCGTGAACGGCGCGACGCCGACGCTGGTCGTGACGCGCCGGGCCCGCCCGCCGGCGGCCACGGTGACGCGCTCGCGGATGGCCGCCGTGAGCTTGGCGGCGACGGTCTCGGCCTCGGCCAGCCCGCCCGTCGGGAGCAGGACGGCGAACTCGTCGCCGCCGAGGCGGGCGATGATGTCCGAGTCGCGCAGCTGCGTGCCCCAGCAGCCCGGCGACCGACACGATCAGCTCGTCGCCGGCGTGGTGGCCGAGCGTGTCGTTGATGAGCTTGAAGTTGTCGAGATCGAGGATGAGCAGCGCGCCCTCGGCGCCGTAACGGGCGACCTGCGCGACGTGGCGGTCGAGCTCCTGCTCGAAGCGGCGGCGGTTGAAGAGGCCCGTGAGCGGGTCGTGATCGACCAGATGCTGGAGGCGCTCCTCGAAGCGCCGGCGGTCGGTGATGTCCTGGATCTGGCCGAGGATGTGGCTCGGCTCGCCGTCGGCGTCGCGCACGAGCGTGGCGTGGACGGAGACCCAGACCTGATGCCCGGCGGCGTGCAGGTAGCGCTTCTCCATCCGGTGGATCTCCGTGCGCCCGGCGAGCAGGTCGGCGCGGCCGGCGGTGTCGGCGGCCACGTCGTCGGGGTGGGTGATCGCTTCGACCGTGGTGGCGAGAAGCTGCTCGGCCTCGTAGCCGGTGATCCGGCACAGCGCCTCGTTGACGCGCAGGTGGCGGCCGTCGGGCGAGAGCAGACCCATGCCGATCGGCGCCCGCTCGAACGCGGTGCGGAAGCGCTCCTCGGCCTGGTTGAGCTCGCGCTGCGCGTCCTTGAGCGCCGTGATGTCCTGGGCCAGCACCATGCCGCCGTCGATCGCGCCGTGGGCGTCGTGCAGCGGGGCGATCTGGATCCAGAACTCCCGGTCGATGGCGCTGAACTCGAAGGCCTGCGGGTGGCCGCCGAGCGCCGCTCGGTAGCGCGGGGTCAGCGCGCCGGCGAGGTCCGGAAGGGACTCGCCCAGCGTGCGGCCGACCACCCCGCTGTCGAGCCCGGCCGCCGCCAGCATCTCGCCGGCGGCGAACGTGTAGCGCAGGTCGTGGTCGAACGTGAGGACGGCGGCGTTGGGCAGGTTGTGGACGAGCTCGCGGTAGCGCTCCTCGCTGGCGGCGAGGGCGCCCTCGATGCGGTTGCGCTCGGTCACGTCGCGGGCGACGGCGTACACGCGACCGTCCGCGTAGCGGGAGGTCCACTCGACGTCGCGCCAGCCGCCCGAGCGGGTGGCCAGGCGCAGCGCGGAGCGGTCGGCGCGGTCGTCGGGGTGGACGAAGTCGCCCAGCGGACGGCCGCGCACCTCCTCGGCGGTCCACCCCAGCGCCTGCGTCCACGCGTCGTTGACGCGCTCGAACCGGCCGTCGGGACCGAGCGTGCAGAGCATGTCGGGGGCAAGATCGAAGTAGCGGCTCGCCTGCTCCTCGAGCTGCTGGGCGGCGGTCTCGTCGCGCACGGTGCCGATCAGGCCGATGACCCGGCCGGCGCGATCGCGGTAGGGCGCCTTGACCACGGAGAGCGAGCGCGTGGAGCCGAGGAGCTCGGCGGTGCGCCAGTAGCGTCCGCGGCTCGTTGCCGGCCATCACCGCCTCGTCGCGAGCGCGGCGGGCCTGGGCCTGCGCGGCGGGGAAGAGGTCGGCGTCGGTGCTGCCGAGGATCGCCTCGCGCGGGAGGCCGAGGAGGGTGGCGGCGGCGTCGTTGACGAGGATGTAGCGGCCTTCGACGTCCTTGACGAAGACGGCGTCGCTCGTGCCCTCGACGATCGCCTCCAGGAGCCGGCCCTCGGAGCGCCGGGCGGTCGTGGCGCGCCACGCGGCGACGGCGGCGACCGCGAACAGCGCCCACAGGACGACGCCGCCGGCATGCTGGAGCACGGCGAGCTGAACCCCGAAGGCGGCGAGCAGGGCGATCACACCCAGGCTGCGGTACGACGACATGTTCCCCCGGTCATCGGCGGCCGCGCGCCGGACTGGACCCGGGCGATAGCCTGGCCGCATGCTGGCGAGCGTGGACGGGTCGATCGGCCCGATCGAGGAGGCCCGGATCCCCGTCACCGACGAGGGGCTCACGCGCGGCGACGGCGCATTCGAGGTCATGCGCCTGTACGGCGGCCGGCCGTTCGCGCTCGACGACCACTACGCGCGGCTCGCCCGCACCAGCGCCGGGCTGCGCCTCCCGTACGACGCCGAGGCGCTGCGCGCCGAGGTCGCCGCGCTGCTGGAGGCGTCGGGCACGGTCGAGGCGCTGATGCGGATCGTGCTCACGCGCGGCGGCAGGCGGGTGCTGACCATGGAGCCGCTGCCCCAGCACGTCTCCGTGGCCCGCGTGGCCACGGTCACCTACGCCCCGACGCGCGTGCTCGACGGCCTCAAGACGCTGTCGTACGGCGCGAACATGCTGGCGGGGCGGCTGGCGCGCGAGCGCGGGTTCGACGAGGCGCTGCTCGTGACGCCGCACGGCCGCGTGCTGGAGGGCCCGACGTGGTCGTTCTTCTGGGTCTCCGAGGGCCGCCTCTACACGCCGCCGCTGGAGGACCGGATCCTGGCCTCGATCACGCGCGCGTACGTGATCGAGGAGTGCGAGGCCGAGGAGCGGATCTGCACGATGGACGACGTCGCGGGCGCCGAGGAGGCGTTCATCGCGTCGACCGTCCGCGAGGGCCTGCCGATCGGGGTCGTGGACGACATCGAGCTGCCGGCGGCTCCCGGTCCCCTGACCCGGGAGGCGCGTTCCCGCCTGCTCGCGCGGATCGAGCGCGAGCTCGCGGTGGCCTAGCGGCGGGCCTGGCGGGCGGTCTGGCCGCCCGTGTGCCAGTCCACGTACCAGACGATGTGACCGGCGGCGTGCAGCATGCCTTGTACCGTGCCGCGGACGTTCTCGATGAGCGCGGACATGTCTAGACAGCTTCGTACCCCGAATTCGTGCGTGTACTCACCGTAATCGGAAACCGGCCCCAGTTCGTCAAGGCGGCGGCGGTGTCGGACCGGCTCCGGTCGGTCGCCGACGAGGTGCTCGTCCACACCGGCCAGCACTACGACGCCGAGCTCTCGCGCGTCTTCTTCGACGAGCTGGCGCTGCCGCGGCCGGAGCACCACCTCGACCTCGGCGGGGGCACGAACACGTCCCAGACCGCGCGGATGCTGGCGGGCGCTGGAGCCGCTGCTGCTCGGCGACCGGCCCGACGTCGTGCTCGTCTACGGCGACACGAACTCCACGCTGGCCGGCGCGCTGGCCGGCGCCCAGGCGGGGGTTCCGGTGGCGCACGTGGAGGCGGGGATGCGCTCGTACGACCGGACGATGCCGGAGGAGCTCAACCGCGTGCTGGCCGACCATGCGTCCTCGCTGCTGCTCTGCTCGTCGGAGCGGGCGGCGGAGACGCTGCGCGCCGAGCAGGTGGTGGGCGAGGTCGTCGTCGTCGGCGACGTGATGGTGGACGTCGCGCAGCTGCTCGCCCCTCGCGCGCGCGAGCGCGTCTCCGTCCTGGAGTCGTACGGCGTGGCGCCGGGCGAGTACCTGCTGGTCACGGCGCACCGGGCGGGGAACGTCGACGACCCGGCGCGGCTGGCGCAGCTGGTCGAGCTGCTGCTGAGCCTGCCCGGGCCGGTCGTGTTCCCGCTGCACCCGCGCACGCGGGCGCGGCTGGAGGCGGCGGGGCTGCTCGAGCGGCTCGCCGCCGGCGTCTCGCTGGTGCCGCCGCTCGGCTACCTGGACTTCATGGCGCTGCTGCTGCACGCCCGGGCGGTGCTGACCGACTCCGGCGGGGTCCAGAAGGAGGCGTACCTCGCGGGTGTCCGCTGCGTGACGTTGCGGCCGTCGACCGAATGGGCCGAGACGGTCGAGCTCGGCTGGAACGCGGTCGTCGATCTCGACCCGACGGCGGCGCAGGCCGCGCTCGAGCGGCCGCTCCCGGCCGAGCGGCCGCCGCTGTACGGCGACGGGCGGGCGGGCGAGCGCGTGGTGGACGCGCTCCGGGCGGCGTTAGAGTCGCGGGCATGAGCGAGCGCCCTCCGAGCGATACCAGCGGCCTGCGGTCCGGCGATCCACTCCTGGGTGGAGGTACTGCCCCAGGCCCGGAGGTACCGGGCTACACCACGGCTCCACCACCCGGGGCGGGCGGCCCGGCGGCCATGAGCGCGCCGGGCGTCGGCCGCCACGTGCTCGCGGGCTGGTGGTCGCGCGTGGGAGCGTTCCTCGTCGACGCGCTGATCGTCGGCGTGGGCGGCATCGTGCTGACCATCGCGCTGACCGCGCCGTTCTCGATCGGCTTCTTCGTCGACGACGAGGTCGGCATCGTGGCGATCATCGTCGGCCTGCTCATCGCGACGCTCTGCGTGACCGTCATCGCCCTCCTCTACGCGCCGGCGCTGATGGCGCGCACGAACGGCAAGACGCTCGGGCGCATGGTCACGGGCGTCCGCGTCGTGCGTGCGAAGGGCCAGCCGATGACCTTCGGGTTCGCGCTGCTGCGTGAGGTGGTCGTCAAGTCGCTGCTCTTCGGCATCGCCAGCAGCCTCACGTTCGGCCTGGCCAGCCTCGCCGACGTGCTGTGGCCGCTGTGGGACGAGGAGAACCGCGCGCTCCACGACTTCATCGTGGACACCCGGGTGATCAACGACTGAGCCCGGCTAGGCCGGCTGCGTGGCGCGGGCGGCGTGGCTGCCCTCGCCCGCCTCCGTGAAGAACGTCTGCTCGCGGCCGGGGCCGACGCCGACCAGGCTGATCGGCACGCCGACGAAGTCGGCGACGTAGGCCAGGTAGTCGCGCGCGGCCTGCGGGAGATCCTGCTCGTCGCGGCACTCGCCGAGGTCCTCGTCCCAGCCGGGGAGCTGCTCGTAGTCGCCGGTCGCGTGGTGCATCACGGTCTGGTGGTACGGATAGGCGTCGAAGCTGGCCTCCTCGACGCCGCGGTAGCGCGTGCAGACGTTGAGCGGCCCGAGGCCGGTGAGCACGTCGAGCTTGGTGACGGCGAGGTGGTCGAGACCGTTGATGCGCGCCGCGTAGCGGAGGGCCACGAGGTCGATCCAGCCGACGCGCCGCGCCCGGCCGGTGGTGGTGCCGTACTCGCCGCCGGCCTCGCGCATCGCGTGGCCGAGCTCGTCGTCGAGCTCCGTCGGGAACGGGCCGGAGCCGACGCGCGTGGCGTAGGCCTTCGCCACGCCCCACACCTCGTCGATGTCCTTGGGCCCGACGCCGGCGCCCGCGCAGGCGCTGCCGGCGACCACGTTGGACGACGTCACGAACGGATAGGTGCCGTGGTCGATGTCGAGCAACGTGCCCTGCGCGCCCTCGAAGAGGACGTTGCCGCCGGCGTCGAGGACGTCCCAGGTGAGGCGCGCGGTGTCGGCGATGTACTGCTCGATCCGGTGGCCGTAGGTCAGGTAGTCCTCGGTCATGCCCTGCAGGTCGAGCTCCGGGGCCTTCGCGAAGGGGCGCAGCGAGAGCCGCTTGGGCTCCATCGCCGCGGCGATCTTCTTGCGCAGGATCTTCTCGTCGAGCAGGTCCTGCACGCGGATGCCCAGGCGGGCCGCCTTGTCGGCGTAGCAGGGGCCGATCCCGCGCCGCGTGGTCCCGATCTGGAGCTTGCCGAGCTTGGCCTCGCCCGCGTGGTCGAGGAGCGTGTGGTACGGCATGATCAGGTGCGCGTTGGCGCTGATCCGCAGGCCGGAGAGGTCGACGCCCTTGGCCCGCAGGTCGTCCAGCTCACCCGTGAGGACCTTGGGGTCGATCACGACGCCGTTGCCGATCGCGCACAGGCGGCCCGGGTAGAGGATGCCGCTGGGGATCAGGTGGAACTTCCACTTGGTGCCCTCGCGCACGATGGTGTGGCCGGCGTTGTTACCGCCCTGGAAGCGGATGACCATGTCCGCGTGCTCGGCGAAGAGGTCGGTGATCTTCCCCTTGCCCTCGTCGCCCCACTGGGCTCCCACGATGACGATGCCAGCCATTGCGGAAAGTCAGTCTAGGGGGCTTCGTCCGTAGCGCGACGGCGCCGGCCGTTCCCACTCGGCGTCCGCGTCGTGCGACGAGGCGTCGGGCAGCACGAACCCGCGTGAGCGGCGCTCGTCGTCGCCCCACATCGGCAGCGGATCGCCGCAGATCTCGTAGATCCGGGAGACCGTGCGCTCGCCGATCTGCGTCACCAGCCCGGCGTGATCGAGGTTCGTCGTCAGCAGCAGCGCCTTGCCGTCCTCGTAGCGCGTGTTGACGATCGTGTACAGCTGCTCGAGCACCCACGGGGAGGTCTGCTCGGCGCCGACGTCGTCGATGTGCAGCAGGTCGACGCCGCACAGCCGGTCGATGAGCTCGCTGAGCGAGTACGTGGACGAGTCGTCGTACGAGTCGCGGAGCAGGGCCAGCAGGCGGGGGAGCGAGTAGATCGCCACGGTCCGGTCGGCCTCCATCGCGGCCTTGGATACGAGCATCGCCAGCGTCGTCTTGCCGGTCCCGACGTCCCCGATGAACCACAGGCCGCGGCCCTCGTCCAGGCGCTCGGCCACGCTGCGGACGTACGTGCGGACGTCCCGGATGACCGGCGGGTTGCGACGCTCGATCGAGAGCACGGGCTCGCGGTCGAACGACACCTCGCGGAAGCGCTTCGGCAGCCGCCCGGCGACCGCGGCGGACCGCTTGCGGGCCATCCGGGAGGGTCGGCACGTGCACGGCCGCGCACGCCGGCTCCCCTCCTCGTAGAGGAAGCCCGAGCCGTCGCAGAGGTTCTCAGGGCAGCCGCTCAATAGCCGTCATCCCCGGCGTACGACATGAACCGCGGGAACTCCTTCTGGAACGCCAGCTCGACCGTCCCCAGCCCGCCGTTGCGGTGCTTGGAGATGATCAGGTCCGCGATCCCCTCGCGGTCCGATTCGTCGTTGTAGTACTCGTCGCGGTAGATGAACATCACGAGATCCGCGTCCTGCTCGATCGATCCGCTCTCGCGGAGGTCCGAGAGCACGGGACGCTTGTCGGTCCGCTGCTCGACGCCGCGGTTGAGCTGCGAGAGCGCGATCACCGGCACGTTGAGCTCGCGCGCGAGCGTCTTGAGGCCGCGGGAGATCTGGCCGATCTGCTCGACGCGGTTCTCCACGCTCCCGCCCGCGCGCATGAGCTGCAGGTAGTCGATGAGGATCAGCCCGAGCCCGTCGGCGTTCTGCTGGGCGAGCCGGCGCGCCTTGGCGCGGACGTCGAGCACCGAGAGGTCGGAGGAGTCGTCGATGTAGAGCGGCGACTCCGCCAGCCGGTTCGAGGCCTGGAGGATCTTCGGCCAGCGCGACGGCGGCACCTTGCCCTTGCGCAGATCGTCGCCCCGGATCGAGGCCTGCGAGGCGATGAAGCGCTGGGCGAGCTCCCCCTCGGACATCTCGAGCGAGAACAGCGCCACGGCCTTCTTGGACTCCAGCGCCGCGTTCTCGGCGAAGTTGGCCATCAAGGCCGATTTTCCCATCGATGGGCGTGCGGCCAGGATGATCAGGTTGCCGCCCTGGAAGCCGCCGGTGATGGTGTCGAGGTCCTCGAAGCCGGACGCGGTGCCGGTGATGGCCTTGCCCTCGCGGGAGAGGCGCTCGAGCTTGTCGAGCTCCGAGGACAGGAGGTCGTGGATCGGGCGGAAGTCCTTGCGGCTGTCCTCGTGCGCGACCTCGAGGATGGCTCGCTCGGCCATGTCGACGAGCTCGCGCGGCAGGGCCTCGTGCGAGTGCACGCGCGTCTGGATCTCGTAGGACGCGCGCAGGAGCCGCCGGAGCATCGCGTTGTCGCGGACGATGCGGGCGTACTGGCGGACGTTGCCGACGGCCGGGACGGAGCCGGCGAGCAGGTCGATCGCGGCGCGGCCGCCGACGGACTCGAGGTCGCCCGCCTGCTTGAGGTGCTCGACGAGGGTGAGCGCGTCCACCGGCTCGCCCAGCGTGTGGAGGTCGAGCATCGCCTGGTAGATCCGGGCGTGGCCCTCGCGGTAGAAGTCGTCCGGGTGGAGCCGCTCGTCGATGATCAGCGCCGGCAGCGCGGTGTCCGACAGCAGGACGGCGCCGAGCACCGACTGCTCGGCCTCGAGGTTCTGCGGCGGCGCCATCGGGCCTTCGAACCCGCCGCGGCCGCCACCGCCGCCGTTCGGGTGCGAGCTGTGGCCGTTGGTCCGATCCGGAGCGCTCATGCGGCGGTCAACTCTAGGTCGACTACCGGTCGCTCAGGGCCCGATCTCGAACCGGACGAGGTTCGTCCCCGCGTACTCCGCAAAATTGTCGCGGACCGGTTGCGAAGTCGGCGCGAAGCGCGCCTCGGGCGTGACCCGAAGCGCGCGGAGGGCGCTACTTCTGCTCGGTGACCATGGTCTTGACGGTCGCGACCAGCCCGGAGGCGACCTCGATCTCGACCATGTGGGTCCCGACCGTCTTGATCGGGTCCTCGAGCCGGATGTCGCGGCGGTCGATCGTCAGCCCGCGGGCGTCCTTGATCGCATCCGCGATGTCCTGCGACGTGACGGAGCCGAACAGGCGGCCGTCCTCGCCGGCCTGGTGCGGGATGGTGAGCACCGTGCGATTCAGCATGTCCGCGTGCTCGCGCGCCTGCGTCTGCGCGGTGGCGACGGCGCGGTCGGCGGCCTCGCGACGCTTCTCGGCGGCCGCGATCGAGCCCTTGGTGGCGGGCTCGGCCAGCTTGCGCGGGATCAGGAAGTTCCGCAGGTAGCCCTTCGAGACGTCGATGACCTCGCCGCGCTCGCCGAGCTGCTCCACGTCCTGGAGGAGAATGGCCTGGGGCACGACGGGCTACCGATCTCTGTCGCGATCGCGATCGCGATCCCGGTCGCGACCGCCGCCCCGCTCGTCCCGCGACTCACGCGTATCGCCGACGTACGGCAGCAGCGCGATCTCGCGCGCACGCTTCACCGCCGTGGCGATCTGGTTCTGGTGCCGGCGGCACGCCCCGGTGATCCGACGCGAGCGGATCTTGCCGCGGTCGGAGATGAACTTGCGCAAGGACGTGATGTCCTTGTAGTCGACGAACTCGACCTTGTCGCGGCAGTACTGGCAGGACTTGCGGCGCCCGCCGCCGGGACCGCCCTTGCGATCTCGCCGGCGCGTCGGCCGGCTGCGCTGCTTTGCCACTGTTCGAAAACCTCTCTTGGCTGCCTTGCTGGAGCTCGGAATGCGCGCCGCTGCAGGGCGCGCGCAGCTCGAAAGGGTAGCGAAGCCGCGGGTGGCGCCCCCGTACGGGAGCGCCACCGCTCAGTGGCTAGAAGGGAATGTCGTCGTCGCCGGCGTTGTTGGCGCCGCCCGCGGGGCGGGCGCCGGCCGGCTCGAAGTCGCGCGTGTCGGCCGGAACGTCGGACCGCGGGGCGAAGCCGGCGTTGCCGTTGCCCATCCCGTCCTCGCGGCCGCCGAGGAACTGCACGGCGTCGGCGATGATGTCGATCGCCTGGCGCTTGTGGCCCTCCGGCGTGTCCCACTCGCGCCACTCGAGGCGACCGTCGATCGCGACCGGGCGGCCCTTGGCCAGGAACCGCGCGCAGTTCTCGCCCTGCGCGCCCCAGACCGTCACGTCGAAGAAGTTGGGCTTGTCCTCCCACTCGCCGGTGGACTGGTTCTTGCGGCGGGTGTTGCACGCGACCCGCAGGGAGCACACGGACATGCCGCTGCTCGTCGAGCGCAGCTCGGGATCACGCGTGAGGTTGCCGGTGAGGACGACCCGGTTGATGTTGGTGGCGGCCATAGGTGGCTCCTTTCGTGCTGCCAGAACGTCTCGAAAGTTCGGTGGAGGCCGAGTCTAGGTGCCGACCCGGCAGCTTCGAGGGAGGAGTCGCAGATTGCGACCTTTTCTTGACAGAGACGTGACGAAGGCCGCTGGAGGCGTGACGAACCGGGGGCGCGGAGCGCCGACTACTCGGTCTCGTCGGCCTCAGGGGCCGGTGCGACGGCCGCCATCGCGGCGGGACGCAGGTCCGGCGGGGCGGGCGTGCCGGGCCGGAGCTTGACGATCCGGAAGCGCAGGATGCCGTCCGTGATCTTCAGATTGTGGTCCAGCTGCTCGAGCAGGGACGTCGGTCCGCGGAACTGGAGCAGGTGGTAATCGGCCTCGGTGTGCTTGCGCACCTCGTAGACCGTGGTGCGGTTGCCCCAGTCGTGGCGCCCGACGAGCTCACCGGCGCGATCGATCGCGTCCTCGACGTTCGCGAGGATGGTGTCGCGGCGCTCCTGCTCGATCGTGGTGTCGAGCAGCAGGATGAGGTCGTAGACGGGTGGTTCAGAGGCCATAACGGCGGCGCATGCTAGCAAGGCGGGGCGAATCGGCCGCGCCTCTCGGCCTAAGTCTGGCATGCGTCGTCGCCTGCGCTGGGGGAACGTGATGCGGGCCGCCGTGGTCGTGGGTGTGGTGGCCGGCGTCGTGGCGTGGCCGCGGCTTGCGCCGCCTGGGGTGGAGGTGGTCGGGGACGCGGTGGTGCCCTTGGTGGAGCCGACGCCGTCGCCGTCGCCGTCGCCGCGCCGGCCGGCGCGGGTCCGGGGTGGTGTGGTGGGACGGGAAACCCCGCATCGAGGGAGGGCTCGGGGTGGTGTGGTGGGACGGGAAACCCCGCATCGAGGGAGGGTGCGGACGTGGGTGAGGCCTCGCGAGGAGCGCGCCGCGCCCGTCGCGCGGGATGAGCCCGCTCCGGCGGTGGTGACGCCGCCGCCGGACGAGCCGCCCGCGCCGGACGAGCCGCCCGCGCCGGACGAGCCGCCCGCGGTCGACCCGGCGCAGGCCGAGTTCGGATTCGAACAGCCCTAGCCACACCGAAAACCGGCGTGCTGACAAAACCTCGCTATACGAGGAAAAGTCAGCACACCCGCCGATCCCGCTCCCTCAATGCCGGGGTTCGAACCGAACCGAACCCCTAAGCCGAAGCGGCCGCCCCCCGGGCCTTCGCCCGGATATCGGCGATCTGCTCGTCGATCCAGTCGCCCGGATCGCGGGAGGTCACGATCTCCTTCAGCCCCGCGGCCCGCTCGGCCCGCCGCTGCGGCGACATGGTCAGCGCCGAGTAGATCGCGTCGGCGAGCTCCTGCACGTCGAACGGGTTGACCGACAGCGCGTGCTCGCCCAGCTCCTCGTGCGCGCCCGTGTTCTCGCCGAGGATCGAGACGCCGTCGCGCTCGTTGACCAGCGGTCCTTCCTTGGCCACCAGGTTCATCCCGTCGAACATGGCGTTGACCATCATCACGTCGTAGTGCTTGTACGACGCGACGGCCTCCTCGAGGTCGTCGCGCAGCTTGAGATCGATCGGCATCCAGTCCGGCGTCCCGTGCCGGTGGTTGACCACGGCCACCAGCGCCTCGACCTTCTCCAGGTACTCGGCGTACTCCGGCACGTCGGTTCGCGACGGCATGAGCTGCGCCGTGAAGGTGATCCGCTCGGCGAACTCGGGGTGCTGCTCCAGGAAGATGTCGAAGGCGGTGAACCCGCGCAGGATGTTCTTCGAGAGGTCCGCGCGATCGACGCGCAGGATCGAGAACTCGCGGCGGCGGCGGAGCAGCTGCTCCTCGAACGAGCGAACCCCGTCGCGCCGCGCGACCGCCCGCGTCGCCTCGTAGTCGATCGGCAGCGGGTACGCGCGCACCCAGACCGCCCGGTCCGCGCAGAAGACCACGCCGCGCTCCATGTCGACCTCCAGATCCAGCAGGTCGCGGCAGCACTGCAGGAAGTTCCGCCGGTAGGACCGCGTGTGGAAGCCGATGATGTCGTTGGCCAGGAGTCCGTGGAAGATCTCGTCGCGGATCCACGCGGGGAGCACGCGCCAGGCGTCCGACTGCGTCCACGGGATGTGCACGAAGTGGTGCAGGAAGACGTCCGGGCGCTTCTCGCGGACCATGCCCGGCAGCGTGTACAGCTGGTAGTCGTGGACCATCACGACCGGCTCGTCCAGGCCCTCGATCTCCTCCAGCACGGCCTCCGCCAGGTCGTGGTTCACGACCTGATAGCCGTACTCGTACGCGTCGACCTCGTGCTTGCGGATGTCCGGCGCGTTGCTCTGGTCCCAGAGGTAGTGCTGGATGAACCACAGCATCGGGTTGGCGAAGATGTTGTAGAAGCGGTCGTAGGCCTCGGGGTCGGAGGCCACGAAGCGCACGTGGTAGCTCCCGCCGTCGGGCGCGTCGACCTCGAACGGCCGCCCGCCGGACCGCTCGGACTGCACGACGTCCTCGTCGGTCATCGCCGAGGCGATCCAGATCGCGTCGCGGTGTGAGGCCAGGCCGGTCAGGGCCGTGACCAGGCCGCCCGTCCCGCGCTTGGCCGAGCCGTCCTCCTGATACGTGACCGGCCCCCGGTTGGAGACCAGGACCAGCGGTTGAGAACCGTCACCCATCAGAGCACCTCGTGGAAGATCTTCAGATAGTCCCGCAGGTAGCGCGGAGTGAGGAAATGCTCGCGCACGTGCTCCTTGCCGCGCAGGCCGAGCGACTTGCCGAGGGCCGGGTCGTCGAGGATCCCCTCGATCCGCGCCGCGCATTCCTCGACGGTGTCGACGAGATAGCCCGTCTCGCCGTCGGAGACCTGCAGCGGGATGCCGCCGACGTTGCCGCCGATGAACGGCCGGCCCTTCCACAGCGCCTCGCTCACGGTCAGGCCGAAGCCCTCGCGCGTGCTCTTCTGGACCAGGACATCCGACAGCGACTGGAACGCGTTGACCTCGATCGCCCCGACGTTGTTGAAGTTGTTGAGGATGTGGATGTCCGGGTCGCCGTCCGCGTGGGCGAGCGTGGAGTTGTAGAAGTCCCAGCCCTCGGGATCGTCCGAGGCCATCGAGCCCACGAGCGCGAGCTGCACCTCGGGCCGCTTCTCCTTCACGATCCGGTACGCGTCGATGACCCCCAGCGGGTCCTTCCAGGGGTCGAAGCGCGAGACCTGGCAGATCATGGGGCGCTCGATGTCGATGCCGAACTGCTTGCACACGAACGAGGCGTCCTCGAACGAGAGCGCCATGTTCTTGGGCGCCAGCGGATCGATCGCGGGGGGCACGATGTTCACGTTCCCGTTCATGCCGGGCGGCACGTATGCGGCGACGTGGAACAGCGTCTGCGGATAGCCCTCGATGAACGGCAGCAGCCGCTGCATGGTCTCCGGGTTGGGGGTCGAGACGTCGATGTGGCACCGCCACACCCAGCCGGTCGCCTTCTCCGGCACGAGCGAGTACAGGGCGGCGGGCTGCGGGTCGTGGACGATGCAGACGTCCCAGCCGCGGGCGAGCTCGCGCGCGTTCATCTCGTTGTACTGCGTCCAGGTCGCCCACTGCTCCTCGGTGAGGTCCTGCGGACTGCCCTGGAGCGCGTTGTGCATCAGCTTCGTGGCGTTGAAGAACTCCTCGCGCCCGTAGATGACCTGCCACTCCACCTCGAGCCCGACGTCGCGCATCAGCGGCACGAGGGTGTAGAGGATCTCCGAGACGCCTCCGCCGAACGCCGTGGCGCTCAGGTGGACGACCCGGCGGCCCTGGAGCGGCTCGGCGAGCTCGCGGATCTCCTCCACGAGCGGACGCCCGACGATGTGGGTGTAGTCGGCGAGGCTCTTCGAGGCCAGCGCGACGGCTTGGAGCACGTCCCGAGCCTACCCCGCGACGTTG
The DNA here is from genome assembly GCA_963774155.1 of uncultured Solirubrobacteraceae bacterium. Classification (GTDB taxonomy): domain Bacteria; phylum Actinomycetota; class Thermoleophilia; order Solirubrobacterales; family Solirubrobacteraceae; genus DASSUW01. The sequence continues at coordinate 438,874 of CAVZDW010000012.1, read as the reverse complement.
CCGAGCGGCCGTTCGCCGAGCTTCACGTCGATCTCGCGCGTCTCGCCGTCACGGTGGATCTCGAGCGGGATCTCCTGGCCCGGATCGAACTGCGCGATGAGCTGCGCGAGCTGGGCCGAGTCCTCGACCGCCTTGCCGTCGACCTTGGTGATCACGTCGCCGCCGGGACGGTAGCTCTGCGCCTGGAACTCGACGGGGCTGCTGCCTCCCTCCAGGCCGGCCTTCTCGGCCGGGCCGCCCGGGTTGACGTCCTGCACCCAGGCGCCCTTGTCGACGTCGAGGTCGAACTTCTCGACCAGCTGCGGGTAGAGCTCGACGGACGAGACGCCGAGGTAGGCGTAGCGCGCCTCGCCGCTCTCGCGCAGCATCTCGACGGACCGCGCGATGACATCCACGGGCACCGCGAAGCCGACGCCCTCGCCGCCGCCGGACGTGGACTTGATCTGCTGGTTGACGCCGATCACCTTGCCGTCGGCGTCCACGAGCGGGCCGCCGGAGTTGCCGGGGTTGATCGCGGCGTCGGTCTGGATCGCGCCGGAGATGTTGAAGCTCGTCAGCGACTCGATCGAGCGGTCGATGGCCGAGACGACGCCGACGGACAGCGACTGGCGCTCCCCGAACGGCGAGCCGATGGCCGCCACGGGCTCGCCGACCTCCACGCTCGCGCTCTCGCCGAGCGGGAGCGGCCGCAGGCGCAGGCCCTCAGGGTCGATCTTGAGCAGGGCGATGTCGGCGTTCGGGTCCGAGCCGAGGATCTTCGCCTCGACCTGGTTGCCGTCGGCGAACTCCACGTAGACCTCACGGGCGGGCCGGGCCGCCGAGCCCTCGCCCGTGGTCACCACGTGCGCGTTGGTGGCGATCTCGCCCTCGCCGTTGAGCACGAAGCCCGAGCCGACGCCGCCGCCGCCAGAGTCGAGCGACTCCAGCCCGCCGGCCTCGAACAGCGAGATCACGGTCACCACGCCCGGCGCCTCGCTCTCGTAGATCGCCTTGGGGTCGAAGCCGGAGCTCTGCCCCGAGCTCTCGATGACCTCGACGCGCGTGGTCTCCGACTTGCCGCCGTCGGCCGCCGGCGCCTTGTCGTCGTCATCGCCGCCGCCGCACCCGGCCAGGCCGGCGACGAGCACGGCGAGCAGGCTCGCGGAGCGCTTCATCCCGGGAGGACCAGGGAGAAGGTCGTCGACCCCGGGACGGAGCGAACGGTCAGCCGCCCCTGCATCCGCTCGGCGAGCTCGCGCGCGATCGCGAGTCCCAGCCCGGCGCCCTGGGCCTCCTCGTTGGAGGTGAAGAAGGGTTCGAAGATGTGGGGCATGTTCTGTCGCTTGATCCCAAGGCCGAGGTCGGAGACTTCCAGGCGAACGTGCCCGTTGCGGCGGGCCGCCGAAACCCGTACTCCCGTGCCTGCCGGGGTGTGCACGAGCGCGTTGTCGAGGAGGATACGAAGCACCTGCGCCACCCGTTCAGGATCGCAGTCGAGCTCGATGGGGTCGGTGGGGAGCTCGAGCTTGACCGGCGAGGCGTGCCGCTGCGCCGCCGGGGTGAACTCGCCGGCCACCTCGCGGGCGAGCTGACCGAGGTCGGTCGGCTCCGGCCGCAGCTCCAGCGCGCCGGCCTCCAGCCGCGAGAGGTCGAGCAGCTCGGTGGCGAGCTTGCGCATGCGGTCGACCTGCCCGCGCAGCTGCTCGAGGAACTGGCGCCGCGTCTCCTCGTCGAGGTCCTCGTCGGCCAGCAGCTCGAGGAAGCCGCCGAGCGAGAAGATCGGCGTGCGCAGCTCGTGCGACGCCGAGGCGATGAACTGCTTGCGCGCGCGGTCGAGCCGCGCGAGCTGGTTCTGCATGTCGTCGAACGCGGCCGCGAGCTGGCCCAGCTCGTCGTCGGAGTCGGCCCGGATCGGGTTGGAGAAGTCGCCGGCCGCCACCTTGCGGGCGGCGTGCTCGAGCCGGCCGACGCGCTGCGACAGCGCCCGCGCCACCAGGTAGCCGGCCAGCAGCGCGATGACCAGCGCGACGCCGCCGGAGAGGAGGATCTGGCGGCGGATGAGATCCACGCTGCCCTCCACCTCGTCCAGCGTGTCGGCGAACACCGCGACGCCCTCGACCTGCTTGTCCTTGATGATCGGCGCGGCCACGACCGCGTGCCGGCCCTCGCCCGTCGACTCCGTGGTGGAGATGGGGCGCCCGGACTCCACGGCCTCGAGGGCCAGGGCGGTGACGTCGGCCTGCGTCACGCCGCCGTCGGGCGCCGAGTCGATGTTCAGGGCGAGCGCCGTCGGGCTGCCCCTGAGGACGTCGAGGATCAGCACCTCGGCGCTGACGTCGGCGGCGGCCGCGTTCACGCGCGTGTCCGTCAGCACCTCGTCGCCCTCGGTGATGTAGTCGCGCGACCAGCCGCGCCGCTCCGCGCCGACGTACCGCCGCGCGTCGGACTCCAGCCGCTCGAGCTTCTGGTCGCGCAGCCGTTCCTCGAGCCGAGGCGTGACGGTCAGGTAGATCGTCCCGATGGCGCCGAGGACGATGAGCCCGAACACGACCGCCAGCCGGTTGCGCAGCGACCGCAGGCCGATCAAGTGGACCTAGTCCTCGTCGTCCCGGAACCGATAGCCGACCCCGCGCACCGTGAAGAGGTACTCGGGCTCTTTGGGATCCGCCTCGATCTTCTCCCGCAGGTGCCGGATGTGGACGTCGATCGTGCGGGGGTCGCGGTACGCCGAGTCGCCCCAGACGCGGGAGAGCAGCATGTCGCGCGTGAACACGCGCCCGGGCGAGCGCGCCAGCGCGGTGAGGATCTCGAACTCCACGAACGTCGTGGCCACCGTGTCGCCGTTGCGGCTCACGGTGCGCCGGGTCGGATCGATCCTCAGGCCCAGGACGTCGATCGGCTGCTCGTCGTCGGTCTCCGGCCGCACCATGCCGGCGCGCCGCAGCGCCGCCTTCACGCGCGAGCGGAACTCGCGCATGGAGAACGGCTTGGTGATGTAGTCGTCCGCGCCGAGCTCGAGCCCGAGGACCTTGTCGATCTCCTCCGACTTGGCCGTGAGCATGATGATCGGCACCGTCGAGCCCTTGGCGCGCAGGCGCTTGCAGACCTCGAGGCCGTCCATGCGCGGCAGCATGAGGTCGAGGACGACGAGATCGAACTGCTGCTCGGAGAAGCGCGCGAGCGCCTCGCGGCCGTCCGAGGCCTGCACGACCTCGTAGCCGTCCCGCTGGAGCGGGAACGACAGCAGGGTCTGAATCGGCTGCTCGTCGTCGACCAGCAGGATGCGGGGTGCGCGATCGGCCATGTGCGCTCTAGATCGAGGATAGTGCGAGGTACCCTCGCCCTGTGCTCGACATCCGGGTCTATCGGGCAGCATTTCTGCCGGCGCTCGTGGCGCTCTTCATCGCGGCGTTCTCGCTGGCCGACCGTCCGGAGCCCGCGCAGTCGCCTTCGCCGCCCGATTCGTTCGACTCCGAGCGCGCCTTCGGCGGCCGCGCGCCGTTGCAGAACTCGCTCACCGAGCTGGCCCGTTCGTTCCCGGATCGGGCGCCCGGCACGGCCGGCGACGCGGGGCTCGCCGATCGCGTGGCCGAGACGCTGGGCCGCCCCGATCGCACCCAGGGACCCGCCTTCCAGGTCTCGCGCGAGAGCACCGGCGACGTGGAGACGGTCATCGGCGTGCGGCCGGGCCTCTCGAGCCGCCGGATCGTCGTCCTCTCGCACCGCGACGCCATCGGGCGGCCCGGCCTGGCCGAGCTGTCGGGCACCGCGGCGATGCTCGAGCTCGCCCGCCTGTTCCGCGCGCGCGAGCTCACCAAGACGCTCGTGCTCGTCTCGACCTCGGGCGCGACCACCGGCTTCTCGGGCGCACGGGCGTGGGCCGAGGCGGCCGACGACGGCAGCGTGGACGCCGTGATCGTGCTCGGCGACATGGCCGGCGCGAAGGCCACGCGGCCGTGGGTCGTCCCGTGGTCGCTCGGGCTCGAGCCGGTCCCGCTCAGGCTCCAGCGCACGGTGGAGAGCGCGATGCGCGCCGAGGCCGGCGGCCCGGGCGGCACCCGCGCGCTCGTCCAGTGGCTGCGGCGGGCGCTGCCCTTCACGGTCTCCGAGCAGGGCGTGGTGGCCGACGCCGGGATCCCCGCGGTGATGATCGGCGCGTCGGGCGAGCGCGGCCCGGCGCCGGACGCCGAGGTGAGCCGGGCGCGGCTCGAGGGCTTCGGCCGCGCGGCGCTGCGGGCGGTGACGGCGATCGACGCCGCCGGGCCCGTGAGCGACGAGACGGCCACGGCGTTCGAGAACGGGCCGACCGGCATCGTCACGCTGAAGAACGTGCTGCCCGACTGGGCCGTGCGGCTGCTCGTCGGGACGTTGCTCCTGCCCGCCTTCCTCACCGCGCTCGACGGCTTCTTCCGCGTCCGCCGCCGCAAGCTGCCCGTCGGCCCGTGGATGCTCTGGCTCGGCGCCGCGGCCCTGCCCGTGCTGCTGGCCTGGGCGTGGGCGCGCGCGCTCGGGCTCACCGGCGCGCTCGAGCCGCCAGCCGCGCCCGTGCTCCCGCTGCCGCCGGTGGAGGGCGTCGCGCTCGGCTCGATCCCGCTGGTCCTCCTCATCGGCTGGTTCGGGGTCCGCCCGCTGCTTCTCGCGCGCGTGCGCGACCGCGGAAGCCCCGCAGCCGGCAGCCTGGCCGCGGCGACCGGCGCGTGCCTGTGCATGCTCGCCGCGGTGATCTGGACCGTGAACCCGTACGCGGCCGCGCTGCTGCTGCCGGCCGCCCACCTGTGGCTGTTCGCGGCCGCCCCGCAGACGCGGCTGACCGGCTGGGCCGGCGCCGCCGCGATCGCGGCGGGGCTGCTGCCGTTCGCGTTGCTGATCTACTCCTTCGCCCGAGCGCTGGCGCTCGACCCGCTCGAGCTGGCCTGGATGGCGCTGCTCTCGGCGGCCTCCGGCCAGCTCTCGTTCATCGCCGCCGTGGTGGCTGCCGGACTGCTCGCGTGCCTGGCGGCGTTGCTGGCCATCATGCGGACGCGGCGCCGGGTCGCGGCCGCGGTCGGGCCCGAGCCGCTGCGCACGCGCGGTCCCGCGTCCTACGCCGGTCCGGGCTCGCTCGGCGGCACGGAGTCCGCGCTGCGCCGATGAGCACGGTCGCCCCCCGCCGCTCGCGCGCCCGCCGGGTGGTGCGCGTCGTGTCGAGCGTGATGATCGTCGCCGGCGTGATCCTGCTGGCCGACGCCGGCGTCACGCTCATCTGGCAGGAGCCGGTCTCCGCCCTCTACGCCAACGTCCAGCAGGGGCGCCTGAGCGACCAGCTCGAGCAGCTCGAGGCGACGCCGCTCGAGCCGGCCGAGGCGCGCGCGCTGGAGCGGATCCCGGATCCGAAGCGCAAGCTCGCCTTCCGCGCCCGCGTGCTCGACCGCCGGCTCGACGACGGCGACCCGATGGGCCGGATCGTGATGCCCGCGATCGGCGTCTCCGAGGTGTTCGTCGAGGGGACGGGCGCCGGCGACCTGCGCACGGGACCGGGGCACTACCCCGGCACGCCGTTCCCGGGCGAGCGCGGCACCGTGGCCATCGCCGGCCATCGCACCACGTACGGCGCGCCGTTCCGCAACATCGACAAGCTCGACGCGGGCGACCGGATCGAGCTGCGGATGCCCTACGGGCGGTTCACGTACCGTGTCGAGAAGACCCGGATCGTGCCCCCGACCGAGGTCTCGGTGACCGACCGCGTGAGCTTCGACCGCCTGATCCTCTCCGCCTGCCATCCGCTCTACTCGGCCGCGCAGCGGATCGTGGTCTTCGCTCGCCTGGAGGCCGCGTGAGGCGGGTTCGGGTGCCCACCCCATCATCGCTCGGCCCGCGGGCGACGACATATGTACACATGACCGTTCAAGGAGTCCGATGCGAGTCCGGCACGCGACGCCGGTTCGAACGACGAGACGAGTCACGGATGGCCAAGCTGGACGAGCTGCGCGCGCGCATCGAGTGCGACGACTACGCCGTGGACGCCGACAAGGTGGCCGCCGCGATCGTCGATCGCCTAATGCAGGTAGCCGCGCCACCGCGCGGCTGACGGATCCCCACGCCACCCGACGCCGGGCACACCGGCCGTGGCGCGGCCGATCCAGGTGACCGGAGCCGCCGCTTCGACCGCCGCGCGCCGCTCGGGGGCGACGCAGAAGCACAGCTCGTAGTCCTCGCCCCCGGTGGCCGCCAGCTCCGCCGCCGACATTCCCAGCGCGTCGGCGACCCGCGCCGTCTCCGGCGCGACCGGCAGCGCGTCCGTGTCGAGCTCCAGGTGGACGCCGCTCGCCTCGGCCAGCCGCACGGCATCGGTTGCGAGCCCGTCGGAGAGGTCGAGCATCGCGCTCGCCCCGGCCGCCGCCAGCGCGCGGCCCTCGGCCAGCCGCGGCCGCGGCCGCAGGTGCCGCTCGGCCGAGCCCTCGGCGCGCCCTTCGAGCACGGCCAGCCCCGCCGCCGAGGCGCCGAGGTCGCCCGTGACCCCGACGAGGTCGCCGGCGGCGGCGCCGTCGCGACACACGAGCTGTCCGGCCTCGTCGGCCCAGCCCATCACCGTCACCGCGATGGTCAGCGCCGGGCCGGCGGCCAGGTCGCCGCCCGCGATGGTCACGCCGCACTCGGCGGCCAGCGCCTCGGCGCCGGCATGCAGCGCGAGCACGTCGGCCTCCGCCAGGGCCGGCGGCAGCACCACCGCGAGGTACGCCTCCCCGGGCTCGGCGCCCATGGCCGCGAGGTCCGAGAGCGCGCCCGCCAGCGCGCGATGCCCGGCATCGGCGGCCGTCCAGCCCTGGCCGAGCCGGAAGTGCGTGCCGTCGACCATCACGTCGACCGACACCGCCGCCACGCCGCCCGCGCGCACGACGGCGCAGTCGTCTCCCAGCCAGCGCAGGACCCGCGTGTCCGGGCGGCGCTCGAGCGCGCCCGCGATCGCCTCGATCAGGCGCAGCTCGCGCAGGGCGCGCCTACCGGTGGCGGTAGACGATCCGCGCGCGGTTGAGGTCGTACGGCGAGACCTCCACGCGAACGCGGTCGCCGGGCAGGATGCGGATCCGGAAGCGGCGCATCTTGCCGGCCACGTGGCCGAGCACTTCGTGGCCGTTGTCGAGCTGCACCCGGAACATGGCGTTCGGCAGTGCTTCGACCACCTCGCCCTCGAACTCGACCTTCTCTTCCTTGGGCAAGCTCAGACCAGTCGCGTGACGCCAGATGCCATGTCGCGCGGTTTATACCAGCGCCACGGCGTCGTGGCGCGCTACGGGGAATCTGTTTCAGGCGGGTCCTGCGGGGCCGACTCGTACTGCTCGGGGTCGAACTCGGTGCCGCCGGTGTCCTCCGGGGTCTCTTCGGGGACCGTCGGCTCCGCGACCTCGGGGGTCTCCGTGGTCTCCTCGTCGGTGGTGTCGGAGTAGCCCAGCTTGCCGCCGCCGCTCGACTCGTACTCGCCGAAGAACGGCTGCGCCACGAACGGCTCCTTGGGCAGCGGGAAGTCGCCGCAGTAGTCGCCCATGACCGACTTCGTGTACGCGCCCCAGATGGCGGCCGGGAACGTGCCGCCGTCGACCGGCCCGCCGTAGAAGAGCGTGTGCATCTCGGTGCGGTCGTTGGGATAGCCGACCCACACGGCGGTGGCGAGCCGCGGCGTGAAGCCGGCGAACCACGCGTCGGTGTTGCGGTCGGTCGTGCCGGTCTTGCCCGCGGCGGGGCAGCCGGTGGACGCGCGCCCGCCGGTGCCGCCCTGGATGTTCGCCTCGAGGATCTTGGTGGCCTCGTGCGTCATCCCGTCGTCGAACACCTTGGTGCGGTGCACGCGCCAGCGGCGCGGCAGCTCGGACTTCTTGGCGTCGTTCTCGAACTCGATCTTGGTGATCGCGGTCGGCCGGTTGCGGTAGCCGCCGGAGGCGATCGTGGCGTAGGCGGTGGCCATCTCGAGCGGCGAGACGCCGTTCTCGAGGCCGCCGAGCGACTCGGCCGGGTAGCCGTGCACGTGCCGGCGCTTGATGCCCATGTCGACCGCCGTGTCGGCCACGTTCTCGGGCCCGAGGTCGAGCGCGAGCTGGATGAAGACCGAGTTGTCCGAGCGCAGCGTGGCCTGGAACAGGCTCATCGTGCCGCCGCTCGTCCCGCCGTAGGTCTTGATCTCGAACGGGGCGCCGAAGCGCGGATCGTTGATCCGGGTCGGTGAGACGGACGTGTAGCTCGTGGCGTTCGGATCGACGCCGCGACGGAGGGCGGTCATCAGCGCCATCGTCTTGAACGAGGACCCCGGCTGGCGCTCGCCCTGGGCGGCGAGGTTGAACTTGGAGTCCGCGTAGTCGCCCGTCGACGCCATCGCGAGGATGTAGCCGTTCTTCGGGTTGATCGTCACCAGCGCCGACGACGGGCCCGCGTCGCCGAGCTGCGTGGCGATCGCCTCGCGCGCCTTGCGCTGCATGTCGAGGTCGATCGTCGTGTGCACGATGAGGCCGCCGAGCTTGACCGTGCGCGCGCCGTACTGCTTGATCAGCTCGTCCTTGACGTAGTCGAAGAAGTAGCTCTCGCGGCGGCGGCTGAAGTAGTCGGACGGGTTGAGGTCGAGCCCCCGCTTCTTCGCGGCCTGGGCCTGCGCCGGGGTGACCATGCCGAGCTCGGCCATCTTGTCGAGCACGTCGTTGCGGCGGCGCTTGGCGGCCGGGCCGTTCTTGATCGGCGAGTACGCCGAGGGCGCCTGCGGGAGGCCGGCGATCAGCGCCGCCTCGTGCAGGTCGAGCTGCTTGGCGCGCTTGTTGAAGTAGACCCGGGCGGCCGCCTCGGCGCCGATCGCGGTCTGGCCGCCGATCGTGCCGTAGGGCGTGGTGTTCAGGTACTTGTTGAGGATCCAGTCCTTGTCGTGCTCGTTCTCGAGCTCCTCCGCCAGCTTCGCCTCGCGGATCTTGCGCTGGTAGCCCGCCAGGCCCTCGCGCGTGCGGTCGGCGGTGTAGAGGTTCTTGACGAGCTGCATCGTGAGGGTCGATCCGCCCTCGACCGTCTCGCGGTTCATGAAGTTCTTGACGGCGGCGCGGACGATGCCCTCGTAGTCGACGCCCTGGTGCTTGTAGAAGCGCTCGTCCTCGATCGCCACCGTGGCGTCCTTGAGCAGCTTGGGGAGGCGGTCGCCGTCCACGGGGCGGCTGAGCTCGTCGGCCGAGATGAAGCCGAGGCGGGTGCCGTCGGCGGCCAGGACCTCGGTGTTGGAGCCGGGATCGCGCTCCTTGAGGGTGGTCAGCGCCGGCGCCGACGCGGCGGTGGCGACGACCCAGCCGACCACGGACAGTCCGGCGATGCCGATACCGATCAGCACGACCAGGACGGCCAGCAGGGCTTGAGAGCGGTGACGACCGCGGTAGCGGCGGCGTCGCCTATAGCGTTGCGAACGGCTCATGGGGGCGTTTCGCGAGGGCGGCGCGAACCACCCAGTGTAGTCACCCCTCAGCTTCGGTCGGGCCCCGGGAAACCCTCCAAAAGGCCCTCGGCTCGCAGGCGCGCGTGACAGCGCGCTCGCAGCGCGTTCTCGCTCGGGGCGCGCTCGGCCGGCTTGACGGGACCGCCGCCGACGGCCAGCCGCACCCCCCAGGGCACCGTCTCGGCCACCGCGACGTCGCCCTCCTCGCCGAGGATCTCGGCGGCGCGGGCGGCGTCGGCGCCGGGCGGGATCCAGACGGCCACCTCGAAGCCGACGGCGTCCACGACGAGCGTGTCGTTCTGGAGCACGCTCGACGCGAGCTTCTCGTTCGGGATCAGCACGCGCTGCTCGCCCGCCGTGCGCAGCACCGTGTAGTGCAGCCGCACGTCCTCGACGACGCCGTAGTGCTCCTCGACCTTGATCCAGTCGCCGACCCGGATCGGCTGCGTGACGGCGAGCATCACGCCGGCGACGAAGTTGGCCAGCGTCTGGCGGGCGGCGAAGCCGATGATGGCGGCGGCGACGACGCCGGAGGCCAGCAGGCTGGCCGCGATCTGGTTCACGCCGTCGAACTGCGAGAGCGCGATGGCCAGCCCGACGAGGAGGATCACCACGTAGACGAGGCGGCGCACGAAGCGCAGTCGCGTCTCCGCCTCGCGCGAGATGTGCCCGCGCAGGACGCCGGCGGCCAGCTGGTCGGTGCGGCGGTTCAGCGCGCGGTCCACGATGTGCGCGACCACGAACGCGCCGAGGATCGCGCTGACGGCGATGATCACCTGGGTGTCGTGGTCGGCCCACCACGTGCCTAGATTCATGGCGTGCAGCACCCTACCCGCGCCGTCCTGCTCGATGCCCTGGGCACGCTCATGCACTTCGAGCCGCCCGCTCCGCTGCTGCGGGAGGAGCTCCGCGAGCGGCTCGGCCTCGAGGTCTCGCTCGAGGTGGCGCAGGCCGCCATGAAGGCCGAGATCGCGTACTACCGGGCGCACCTGCACGAGGGCCGCGACGCCGCCTCGCTGGCCGCGCTGCGGCGCGACGCCGCCGAGGCGATGCGCCCGCTCCTGGAGACCGACGCCGATCTCACCGACGCGCTGCTGGCCGCGCTGCGCTTCCGCGCCTATCCGGACGCGGCGCCCGCGCTGCGCGAGCTGCGGTCGCGCGGCGTGCGGCTCGTCGTGGTGTCGAACTGGGACCACTCGCTGCACGAGCGGCTCGAGGAGACGGGGCTGGCGCCGCTCCTCGACGGCGCGGTCGCCTCGGCGGAGTTCGGCCGGGCCAAGCCGGACCCGGCGATCTTCGTGCACGCGCTGGCGGGGGTGGATCCGGCTGCCGCCCTGCATGTCGGCGACTCGCCGGTGGAGGACGCGGAGGGGGCGCTCGCCGCCGGGCTGCGGGCCGTGCTGCTGGCGCGTGACGGCCCGGTGCCGGCCCCGCCCGGCGTGACGGTCATCGGATCGCTGGCCGAGCTGCCGCCGCTGAGCGGGTGAGGATGGTTACGCTGGTGAGAGCCGATGACGACGCCTTTCCAGCACCCCGGGGGGCCGCCGTTCCGGCCGGAGGTCCCTGAAGGCGTCGTCGTGCCCGAGCCCGAGCGGCCGGACGTGCTCCCTCGCTTCAACGTGCCCGTGTGGTCGCCGTTCCTCGCCGTGCTCGTCGCGTTCGTCGTCGTGCTCGTCGTGCAGATCGTGGCCGTCGCGATCGTGCAGCTCGCGGGCGGCGACGTCGATCGCTTCGCCGAGGGGGACGCCGCGACGATCGGCTTCACGGTCGTGCTCGACGTGTCGCTGGTGCTCTGCAGCGTGGCCATCGTCTGGTGGCTCGGCGCGGGGAGGCCCACGCCGGCCCACTTCGGCCTGCGCAAGCCCGAGTGGCGCTCCGCGCTCGGCTGGACGCTGGCCGCCTATGGGAGCTTCTGGGTGATCGCGATCATCGCCGGGCTCATCTTCGGCGAGCCCGAGGACCAGGACATCGTCACCGACCTCAAGGCGGAGGACTCGGTCCTCGTGCTGGCCGCCTTCGGCGTGATGACCTGCCTGCTCGCGCCGCTGGCCGAGGAGTTCTTCTTCCGCGGCTTCCTGTTGAAGGTCCTGCGTGAGCGGACGAACCTCGTGGTGAGCGTGGCGATCTCCGGCTGCGCGTTCGGCCTGGTGCACCTCCCGAGCGGAAATTGGATCGCCGTGATCGTCCTCAGCGCGTTCGGAATCGCACTCTGCGCGCTCTTCCTCCTGACGTCGTCTTTGGTTCCGTGCATCATGTTGCACGCGTTCCACAACTCGATCTCGTTCGGCTTCACGAAGGAGCTGCCCTGGTGGGGATTCCTGCTGCTCACCGTCGGAAGCGTCATGACGACGCTCGCCATCTCCCTGCTGGCCACCCGCGCCGGCTCGCGGCGCGTGCCCGCACCGGCCTAGTCGCGACCCTCGCCGGGCTGCTGCTGGTGCCCGCCGCGGCCGCTGCGCAGGACCCGGTTCCGACGCCCACACCGACCCCGGTCCCCACGCCCGTGCCGCCGGTCCAGGTGCAGGGCAAGCTCACGCTGGAGGCGCAGAAGACGCTGCGCGACGGCGACCGCCGGGTCGCGCTCACCCGCCAGGCGTGGCGCGTGCGCGGGGAGCTGCGGCCCTACATCGCCGGCCAGACCGTGCGGGTGCGCTTCTTCCGCGACGGCCGCAGGATCCACGAGCAGGTCGAGCAGCTGCAGCCGATCAACGGCGGCACGGTCGGCATGTTCCGCACGCCGTTCAAGAGCGGCAAGGCCGGGCGGGTCGTCGTCGAGGCCGTGCACCTGGCCACGCCGGAGATGGACACGGCGCGCGCCGAGAAGGTGCGGGTCGGCGTGATGACCCCCTCGGTGAGCTCGCCGACGATGGTCAGGCTGCTCCAGAAGGGCCTCGCGGGCCTCAAGTACGCGGTCTCGCGCTCGGGCGTCTATGACGACGCGACGGCGCGCGCCGTGATGGCGTGGCGCAAGGTCAACGGCTACTCCCGCGCCTACAGCGCGTCCGAGGGGATGGTGCGCGCCGTGCTCGAGGGCAAGGGCGCGTTCAAGGTCAAGTACCCCAAGGACGGCCGCCACGTCGAGGCCGACATCTCGCGCCAGATCCTCGCCCTGATCGACAAGGGCGGCAAGGTCTACCGCGTCTACCACACGTCGACCGGCGCTCCGGCGACGCCGACGGTGATGGGGCGCTTCAAGACCTACCGCAAGTCGCCCGGCACCAACGCCAAGGGCATGGTGCACTCGAGCTACTTCATCGGCGGCTACGCGATCCACGGCTACATGTCGGTGCCGCCGTACAACGCCAGCCACGGCTGCCTGCGTGTGCCGATCCCGAACGCGTGGTCGATCTACGAGTGGGTGCGGATGGGCACCGTCGTGCGGGTGTATCCGTAGAGCGGCGCCGCGGTCTCGCGCAGCAGGCGCGCGAGCACCGCGGGGGTTCCGCCGATCGCGTGCGCGTGGCGCATGCGGTCGGCGCCGTTGCCCTCCCTGAGGATCCGCTCGATCTCCTCGAGCGCCCCCGTGCGGGCGTAGGGGCGGGCCACGGCGAGCGCGTCGCGGGCGACCTCGCGGATCGGGGTCAGCTCGCCGGCCCACCAGATCGTGGCGGTGAGGCCGTCGCGGCCGGCGCGGAAGGACGCCTCGCTCAGCGTCTCGGCCGACTCGATGGCGCCGTGGCCGTCGGCGCACGCCGTGGCGAGCGCGTGCACGAGCTCGGCAAGGCCCGCGACGGAGTCGATCCGGGCCTGGGCGTCCATGGCGCGGACCTCGATCGTCCCGAGCTTGGGGTGCGGCCGCAGGTCCCACCACAGGTACGTGTAGTCGGGCAGTGCGCCGGCACGGACCCACTCGCTGCACCGTGGTCGCGTAGTCGTCCCAGCCGTCGAAGGCGCGCGGGATGGCGGCGCGTGGGAAGCCGCGGAAGAGCTGGGCGCGGGCGGTGGCGAAGCCGGAGTCGCGGCCGTGCCAGAACGGCGAGTGGGCGGCGAGCGCCTGGAGGAGCGGGAGGAAGCTGCGGAGCCGGTTCGCGGTAGCGATGGCCGTCTCGGCGTCGGGCATGCCGACGTGCACGTGGAGCGCGCACGTGGGTGTGCGCTCGGCCAGGCCGCGCATCGTCGAATGGATGCGGTCGTACCGGGACTCGTTGACGTGGCGGACCTCGCCGAACGCCGCGGCCGGATGGATGCCCGCGCCGGCGAGCGTGGCGCCGGCGTCGCGCAGCGTGTCCCGGAGACCCTCGAGCTCGGCGGCGGCGTCGAGCGCGGTGGCGCAGACGGTCGACGCGCCTTCGAGGATCGCCTCGTACACGTCGGGCTTGAGGTCCGGGAGCGCGATCCGCTCGAGCAGCTCTCCTGCACGGTGCTCGAGGTCGTGCGGCGGAGTCTCCGCCACCAGCAACAGCTCCTCCTCAACCCCGATGGCGAACGGCGCCGAGCCGAAGTTGTGCTCCACCTACCCGAGTCTACGGACCGTCGGCCGTCGGCCCTAGCATCCGGCGCCGATGACCGACCGAGAGACGCTGATCTCCGAGCTCCGCCGCCACGCGCTGATCATCGGCGAGGTGACGCTGACCTCCGGCAGGACCGCCTCGTACTACGTGGACGCGAAGCGCGCGATCCTCCGGCCCGCCGGCTTCCGCGCGCTGTCCGCGCTGGTCGCGTCGTACGCCCGGCAGTGGGAGGCGACCGCCGTGGGCGGGCTGACCATGGGAGCCGACGCGCCGGCGTGCGCGGCGCTGGCCGGCGGCGCCGAAGTCAAGGCGTTCTTCGTGCGCAAGGAGACCAAGCAGCACGGGCTGCAGCGGCGGGTCGAAGGGCCGCCGCTGTCGCCGGGCGAGCGCTGCCTCATCGTCGAGGACGTCGTGACCACGGGCGGCTCGACGGTGCAGGCCATCGAGGCGGTGCTGGCCGAGGGGTTCGCGGTCTGCGGGGTGGTGTCGGTGCTCGACCGGCTCGCCGGGGGCGCCGACGCGATCCGTGCGGCGGCCGGCGACGCTCCGTACGAGCCGCTCGCCACGATCGACGACGTCTACCCCGACCGGCCGGACCGCGCGTAGGACGTCCGACTTCCGACGCTTTCCGTCGAAACTTGATCGAAGATCGGCGATAGTCTTTGCCGCTCTGAACCACGGGAGGGGGAACACGATGTCCGAGGAGAACCACCTGAGCCGTCGCGGCTTCATCGGCGCGGCCGGCGGCGTGGCCGCGGCCGGGGCGCTCGGCCCGCTGAGCGGCACGGCCGGCGCCCACGGCCGCAAGGGCCACGACGACCACGACCACGGGTTCGGCCGCGGCGGCGACATCCCGCTGAGCCGCATCGGCCTGCAGCTGTTCACGGTCCGCGACCTGCTGGCCGACAACGAGCTCGACCTGGCCGGGACGTTCGAGATGCTGAGCGATGCCGGATACGCCGAGGTCGAGGTCGGCGGCACGTACGACTCGACCAACAACGTGCCCAACACGGCCGCGCAGTTCCGCGCGCTGGCCGAGCAGTACGACCTCAAGCCGGAGGGCATGCACAACCCCGGCGGCCACGTCGCGTGGCGGGCCGACCCGGAGGCCGTCCTCAACGACGCCGAGGCGCTCGGCCTGCGCTACGTCGGCGTGGCCTCGCCCGCGGGCGGGACGCCGCAGACGCACGCGGCCTACGCGGCCATGGCGGAGGAGTTCAACGCGTTCGGCGCCGCCGCGCGCCGGCGTGGGTTGAAGTTCTACTTCCACAACCACCCGACGGACTTCGCGCTCGACGGCGGCACGCCGATCTACGACACGCTGCTGGAGGAGTCCGACCCGCGGCTCGTGTACTTCGAGATGGACATCGCCTGGTTCGTGGCCGGCGGCGCCGACCCGTACCGGTACCTGCGCGAGCACGGGTCCTCCCGCTTCCCGCTCTTCCACGTCAAGGACCTCACGTTCACGGCGCCGCCCGCGCCGCCCGCCAACGTGACGCCCGATCCGCGGCCGCCGCGGACGACGCCGGCGAACGTCAACCTGCCGAACCGGCCGTACTGGCTGCGCGACGTCGGCAAGGGCGACATCGACTTCGGCAAGGTCTTCTCGGCGCTGCGGGACCCCCGCGATCACCACTACTTCGTCGAGCACGACGACGCGCCCGACGACGAGACCGCGTCGACGCCGGCGGGCCAGCCGCTCTCGCCGCGCCCGCGCAACCCCGCCGGGTCGGCGAACACGGCATGGACGAGCCACAAGTACCTGGCCAACCTGAAGATCCCGCGGCGCCGCCGCTAGGCGCTCAGGCTGCCGCGCCGGAGGAGATCGCCTGGTCGATCGCGTCCGGTGCGAGCACGGCCTCGGTGACCATCACGGCCGCGCCGAGGATGCCGGCGCGGTCGTCGAGGGTCGAGCGGGCGATGCGGATCGAGCGGGTCGCGAGGGCCGTCGAGCGGCGGTAGACGACCTCGCGGACGCCGGCGAGGAGATGCTCGTCGGCGTGGGCGATGTCGCCGCCGATGACGATCACGCCGGGGTTGAAGAAGTTGACCGCCGTGGCGAGCACGCCGCCGAGCTCGCGGCCGGCCTGGCGGACGAGGCGCATGGCCTCGGGGCGGCCGTCGCGGACGTGCTTGACCACGTCGCGGCTGTTGGCCGCCGGGATGTCGAGGTCCGAGAGGCGCGCCGCCATGGCGCCGCCGCCGGCGATCGCCTCCAGGCACCCGAGGTTGCCGCAGCGGCAGATGACGTCGTCGTGGTCCGGGACGTGGATGTGGCCGATGTCGCCAGCGGCTCCCTGCGCTCCCCGGTGGATGCGGCCGTCGGTGATGACGCCGCAGCCGATGCCGGTGCCGACCTTCACGAACAGCAGGTGCGCCGTGTCGCGCCAGCGGGACCAGTACTCGCCGAGGGCCATGATGTTCACGTCGTTGTCGACGAGGACCGGCGCGCCGTAGCGCTCGCGCAGGTGCGCGGCGACCCCGTAGCCGTCCCAGCCGGGCATGATCGGCGGCGCCACCGGCGTGCCGGTGACGAACTCGACGGGACCCGGGACGCCGACGCCGATGCCGCGCACGTCCGCGCGGCCGCGCTCGGCCTCGCGCAGGAGCCCGTCGAGCGCCTGCTCGAGCCAGGCCAGCACGACCTCCGGCCCCTGGGCGATCGGCATGTCCTCGCGCGTCTCGGACAGCACGTCGCCCGCCAGGTCCGTCACGGCCACGCGCGAGTGCGTGGCGCCGAGGTCGGCCGCGAGCACCACGCCGGCGTCGCGGTTGAAGGCGAACGTCCGTGGCGGGCGGCCGCCGCGCGACGCCCCCGGCTCGGCGGGCACGACGAGCCGGCGCGTGAGCAGCGCATCGACGCGCTGCGCGACGGTCGAGCGTGAGAGCCCCGTCAGCTCCACGAGCTCGGCGTGCGTCTTGGCGCGCCCGTCGCGGATGAGGCGGAGCATCGCTCCCGCTCCGTTCGGAGACGTTCCTGCAAAGCCAGCCATTTCGCTCAGTCTGTCAGAGCGCAGGTCTTTGGTCAGCACATGAAAGTGAGCGCCCCGAGCTGGATTCGAACCAGCGGCCTACTCCTTAGGAGGGAGTCGCTCTATCCGGCTGAGCTATCGGGGCCTGCTCGCCAATCTTAATCGGGGACCAATGGGGACCTGCGTGTTCGTGGCTATGCTGGCCCGCAAGAAGGATCCACTCCGGTCGGGGTCAGGGAACATACGTGTGACCTGCGCACTGGCCGGTTCGTGGAAGCGGGAAGTCTTTGCCGGGCGGCCTTGTAGGTTGTCCGGCCTCAAAGGGGAATGTATGTGCCGACCGTGCGTTCGGTTCTTCGCATGCTCGGAGGAGGGTTCCAACTGAACATCGCAGCACCCAGCAGCCGAGAGGCGCTCGTATGAGCACGGGCGCAGGCGCAAGCGACCTCCTGCACGCGGAGGACAGCGGCCTCGACCAGATGGTCAGGGGCGAGCAGGCGGTTGCCGCCCGCTCGCCGCTGCAGCTGTTCTGGCGCCGGTTCCGCCGCGACAAGGTCGCGATGGTGGCGCTCGCCTTCATCGTCGTCCTGATCCTCGTCGCGATCCTCGCGGGGCCGATCACCAAGCTCGTCGGCGCTCCGCCCCCGAACACGCAGGAGACGGCGGCGCTCGACGATTTCGGGCTCCCCTCGGGGCCGAGCAGCGAGCATCTGTTCGGCGTCGATCCGATCGGGCGCGACGTGTTCTCGCGCGTGCTCTACGGCGCCCAGGTGTCACTGACCGTCGCCTTCGTCGGCACCGGCCTGTCGGTGATCTTCGGCGTGTTCCTCGGAACCGTGTCGGCGTACTACCGCCGCTGGGTGGACACGTTGATCGCCCGTGTGCTCGACGTGATGCTCGCGTTCCCCGTGCTCCTGCTGGGCCTCGGCCTGGCCACCGCGTGCTCCGGTGCAGAACGGCTGCGCGGGCGGGCTGATCCAGCCCGGCCTCTCGGTCGTGATCTTCATCATCGTCCTCGCGAACACCCCCTACGTGGCCCGCATCATCCGCGGCCAGGTCCTCTCGCTGCGCGAGAAGGAGTTCGTCGAGGCCTCTCGGTCCCTCGGGGCCTCCAACTCGCGGATCATGTTCCGCGACATCCTCCCCAACCTCGTGGCGCCGATCATCGTCTACGCCACGTTGTTCATCCCGGCCAACATCCTCTTGGAGGCCGCGCTCTCGTTCCTCGGGGTCGGTGTGCAGCCGCCTCGTGCTTCGTGGGGGGACATGCTGTCGGACGCCGTCTCGATCTTCAGCGACGCCTGGTGGTTCATGTTCTTCCCCGGCATGGCACTGCTGCTCACCGTCCTTGCTTTCAACCTCGTCGGGGATGGGCTGCAGGACGCGCTCAACCCCAAGAGCACTCGTTCCAACTAACCATCGAATCCCGGTAGTTCCGGCAACACTCATGAAAGGACGCTTCATGCGACGGTCCTTCCAGTGGACCCTCATCCTGGGCGTCCTGCTCGCACTCACCTTCGGCGTCGCCGCGTGCGGCGGCGACGATGATGATTCCGGCGAGCAGGGCACGAGCCAGGGCACGCCCGCGGAGGGCCAGAAGGGCGGCAAGCTGACCGCCCTCTGGACCGATGATGTGGACAACATCGACTGCGGCATCAGCTACTACCAGATGGGCTTCCAGGTCTGCAAGGCGACGCAGAAGGCCCTCTACGGCTACGAGCCCGAGGACGCGGTCAACGCGATCCCGGACCTCGCCGAGTCCGATCCCGAGATCTCCGAGGACGGCAAGACCGTCACGGTGAAGATCCGCTCCGGGATCAAGTTCTCGCCGCCGGTCGACCGCGAGGTCACCTCCGCCGACGTCAAGTACGCGATCGAGCGCGGCTTCTTCAACACGGTCAACAACGGCTACGCCGGTGCGTACTTCGGGGACCTGAAGGGTGCCGAGGTCGGCGCCGACCCGGGCACCGAGATCGCCGGCATCGAGACGCCGGACGACACGACGATCGTCTTCAACCTCACCAAGGGCACCGGCGGCGTCATCGCCGGCGCGCTCTCGCTCCCGCTGTCGGCTCCGGTCCCGAAGGAGTACGCCTCGAAGCTCGACGCGGCCAACCCGTCGACCTACGGCCAGAACCAGGTCGCGACGGGCCCGTACATGATCGAGAACGACGCCGAGGGCAAGGCGATCGGCTACGAGGCCGGCCGCCGCATCCACCTGGTCCGCAACCCGAACTGGGTCGCCGACGGTGACTTCCGCCCCGCGTACCTCGACGAGATCGACATGCCGCAGGGCAACGACGACACCACGGTGGCGTCGCGCAAGATCCTCGACGGCGAGAACATGATCAACGGCGACTTCTCGCCGGACCCCGCCGTCCTCAAGCAGGTCATCACGCAGTCCGAGGAGCAGCTCACGCTGGTGCCGAACGGTGGCGGCCGCTGGGTCGCGATGAACACCACGGTCGCGCCGTTCGACAACGTGGACGTGCGCCGCGCAGTCGTGGCGGGCTTCGACCGCGAGGCGATGCGCCTGACCCGCGGCGGCGAGGTGGTCGGTGACATCCCGACCCACTTCATCCCGCCCGAGGTCCCGGGCTTCGACGAGGCCGGTGGCCTGGAGGGTCCGGGCATCGACTTCTACTCCAAGCCGGCGGGCGACATGGCGCTGGCCGCCGAGTACTTCAAGAAGGCGGGCTACGCCTCCGGCAAGTACGAGGGCACCGAGGAGCTGCTGATGGTCGGCACCTCCGAGGGCGTCGCCCAGAAGGCGGCTGAGGTCGCGAAGGAGAACTTCGAGAAGCTCGGCTTCAAGATCAACCTCCGCCTCGTGACGCAGGACGCCATGTACACGAAGTTCTGCAACTCGCCCCCCGCCAAGGTGGCGATCTGCCCGAACGTCGGCTGGCTGAAGGACTTCTCGGACGCCCAGACCTACCTGGATCCGACCTTCAACGGAGACAACATCCTCCAGACCGGTAACTCGAACTGGTCGCAGCTGAACGACAAGGCCCTGAACGAGGAGATGAACAAGGCCAAGCTCATCACCGACCCGCAGGAGCGGGCGGACGCGTGGGCGGAGATCGACAAGAAGATCACCGACCTCGCGCCGGCCGTGGACTGGATCTGGGACAAGACCCCGCTGATCCGCTCCGAGAACGTGAACGGAGTCGCCAGCGCCGACAACGGCCAGTGGGACCTGTCCTTCACGTCCGTCAAGTAGCTCGTCGAAGGGGCCCCGCCACGGTGGCGGGGCCCCTTCGGTTCCTCTAACTTCCTTCCAGACGAGAGCCAGATATGGCCGCTTACATCGTCCGCCGACTGCTCTGGGTGATCTTCCTGTTGTTCGTGGTCACCCTGGTCACGTTCATCGTGTTCACGGTGCTGCCCGCCGCCGACCCGGCGGTGCTCCGCGCCGGGCGTCAGCCCTCGCCCGAGCTCGTGGAGGCGATCCGCCAGCAGTTCGGCCTCGATGACCCCGTCATCGTCCAGTTCTTCCGGTACCTCGGCGACATCCTGCCGTTCGTCGGCGGGGACGGCTTCAACTTCGGCTACTCGTACCAGTCGAACCAAGAGGTGCTGCCGCAGATCCTCGACCGCCTGCCGGCGACGATCTTCCTCACCAGCGGCGCCGTCATCCTCTGGCTCGCGATCGGCATCCCGGTCGGCATGATCTCGGCCATCAAGACCGGCACCTTGCTCGACCGCGTGACGATGGGCCTGGCGCTCATCGCCATCTCGGCCCCGGTCTACTTCCTCGGCCTCGTCGCGCTCTTCCTGTTCGACGACAGCATCGGGCGCTTCCCGCTGCTGCCCGGCAGCGGCGCCTACCAGGACGCCGACACCATCTTCGGGAAGGCCGAGGCGCTGATCATGCCGTGGTGCGTGCTGGCGGCCTCCTTCGCGGCCATCTACGCGCGCTTCCTGCGCGGCAACCTGCTCGACACCATGCAGGAGGACTACATCCGCACGGCCCGCGCCAAGGGTCTCAGCGAGCGGCGCGTGATCTTCCGCCACGGCGTGCGGTCGGCCATCACGCCGATCGTCACCCTGCTCGGCCTCGACATCGGCATCCTGCTCGGCGGGGCGATCCTCACCGAGACCGTCTTCAACATCCAGGGGATCGGGCGCTTCGCCTACGAGGCGATCGTGCGGTTCGACCTGCCGGTCATCCAGGGCACCGTGCTCTTCGGCGCATTCTTCATCGTCATCATGAGCCTCGTCGTGGACATCCTCTACGCCTTCATCGACCCAAGGGTTCGCTACTGATGTCCGCCCCGCTGCTCGAGATCGAGAACCTCAGCGTCCACTTCGAGACCGAGGACGGCCTCGTCAAGGCCGTCGACGGCATCTCCTACACCGTCGATCGCGGCCAGACGCTCGGGATCGTGGGCGAGTCCGGCTCCGGCAAGTCGGTGTCGTCGCTCACCGTCATGGGCCTCACGCGCGCTCGCAACGCGCGCATCTCGGGCTCGGTGCGGTTCGACGGCAAGGACCTCATCGGCGCCAGCGACGAGGACCTGCGCGCGATCCGCGGCAACGACATCGCGATGATCTTCCAGGACCCGCTGTCGTCGCTGCATCCCTTCTACAAGGTGGGCAACCAGATCGTCGAGGCGGTCCTCGCCCACCGGGACGTCTCGAAGGCGCAGGCGTACGACCGCGCGGTCGAGATGCTCGGGCTCGTGGGCATCCCGGAGCCGCGCCGCCGTGCCGAGTCCTACCCGCACGAGTTCTCCGGCGGCATGCGCCAGCGGGCCATGATCGCCATGGCGCTGGCGAACGATCCGAAGCTGCTGATCGCCGACGAGCCCACCACGGCGCTCGACGTGACCGTGCAGGCGCAGATCCTCGAGCTGATCGAGCGCCTGCAGTCGGAGTTCGACACGGCCGTGGTGGTCATCACCCACGACCTCGGCGTCGTGGCCGAGATGGCCGACGACATCTCCGTCATGTACGCCGGCCGGATCGTCGAGAAGGGCCCGGCGGACACGATCTTCAACGCGCCCGAGCATCCCTACACGTGGGGGCTGCTGAGCTCGATCCCGCGCATGGACGCGCCGCGCGGCGAAGAGCTGGTGCCGATCCCGGGCCGCCCGCCGTCGCTCATCAACCTGCCCGGCGGCTGCTCCTTCCACCCGCGTTGTCCCTACGTCCGGGACGCCCACCGCCGCATCGAGCCGGTGCTCGAGCCGATCGGCGACGATCCCGCACACCACGTGGCGTGCCTGCTCGACACCGGCACCCGCAAGAAGCTGTGGGCGGAGCTCCAGTCCGGCGTCAAGCCGGAGGAGGCGCGCAAGGACGTCATCGAGGAGGCCGCACCGTGAGCGAAGCGCTGATCGAGGTCCGCGACCTCGTCAAGCATTTCCCGATCCGCCAGGGGTTGCTCCAGCGCACCGTCGGCGCCGTCCAGGCCGTCGACGGCGTGTCCTTCGACGTGCTCCGCGGTGAGACGCTCGGGCTCGTCGGCGAGTCGGGCTGCGGCAAGTCCACCACCGCGCGCCTGCTGCTGCGGCTGATGGAGCCCACCAGCGGCTCGATCCAGTTCGACGGCGAGGAGATCGCCACCGCCAAGGGTCCGCGCCTGAAGGCCCTGCGGCGCGACATGCAGATGATCTTCCAGGACCCGTACTCGTCGCTGAACCCGCGCAAGACGGTCGGCACGATCATCGGCGAGCCGTTCGTCATCCACGGCCTGGCCAAGGGCGAGGGCGAGCGCAAGCGGACCGTCCAGGAGCTGATGGACCGCGTCGGCCTCAACCCGGAGCACTACAACCGCTACCCGCACGAGTTCTCGGGCGGCCAGCGGCAGCGCATCGGCGTGGCCCGCGCGCTCGCGCTCAGGCCGAAGGTCATCGTCGCCGACGAGCCGGTCTCCGCGCTCGACGTGTCGATCCAGGCCCAGATCCTCAACCTGCTGCGCGAGCTGCAGCGCGAGATGGGGATCACGCTGGTCTTCATCGCCCACGACCTCTCGGTCGTGCGGCACATGTGCGACCGCATCGCGGTCATGTACCTCGGGCGGATCGTCGAGCTGGCCACCAACGAGCAGCTCTACGCGCACCCGCGGATGCCCTACACGGGCGCGCTCATGTCGGCCGTCCCGGTCCCGCAGCCGCGGCTGGCGGCCACGAAGAAGCGCCAGATCCTGGCGGGCGACGTGCCGTCTCCGGCCAACCCGCCGCCGGCCTGCCGCTTCCACACGCGCTGCTGGAAGGCGCAGGAGATCTGCCGCCAGGACGACCCGGTGCTGGAGGAGAAGGACGGCGGCAACGTCGTCGCCTGCCACTTCCCGCTCACGGACTCCGAGGTGCTGGAGCGCGTGCCGACGGCTCGGACTGCCTGACCCCGGCGAACGTCAACTGCGGCTGGGTAGGGAAGCTGGGGAGGCCGGCGCGGCCGGTTTCCATCTCGCGTCCTGCCCAAGGGTCACGGTGTCACCCCTAAGCAGGATTCGAACTCAAATCCCGGCCGATCCCGCTCCCTCAATGCCGGGGTTGACGTTCGTCCGCCGCGCCAACCGAGCCAGCCGCTCGTCCCACTCCGCACCCACGGCGGCCATCCACTCCATCGCATCGGCGAGCGGCGCCGGAGTGAGCGTGTAGCGCGTCTCGCGTCCCTCACGGCGCGCCGTGACCAGCCCGGCGCCCGACAACGCGTTCAAATGCTTCGCGACCGCCTGGCGGGTCATCGGGAGCTCGCCGGCCAGCGACGACGCGGTCAGGCCGGGCCGCGCCGACAGGGACCGCACGACCTCGCGCCGCGTCGGGTCGGCCAGCGCGGCGAAGACGGCGCCGACGTGGTCGTCTGAGCTCAGGCCGGGCACAGCGCGGCGGTGGCCGCCAGCGCGGTGAGCTTCGGACCCCAGACCGTGTCGTGGCGCTCCTCGGTGACGACGAAGCGCGTGCCCTGGTCGTGGTCCTCGAGCTGCCACACGACGCGCGAGCCCTCCCAGGTGAACACGATCCGCTCGCCGGGCTCGACGGCCTCCACGACGCCCTCGCGGTCGTCGATCCGCAGCGGCGCGCCCTCCTCGGCCTCGAACTCGACCTCGTCGGCGAGCCACTCGCGCAGCTCGTCCTCTTCGGTGACCAGCTCCCAGGCCCGCTCGCGCGGTACGGGGAGGACGATCTCGCGTGTGACGCAACTCATAGGTTGCGGATAGTACCATGGGCGAAAACATGCAACCACACGGTTGCGGATCGGAGTCCACGCCATGCCCCTCGTGCCCGTCGTCATCCAGCAGGACGCCCGCGGTGAGCGGTCGTTCGACATCTACTCGCGGCTCCTCCGCGAGCGCGTGATCTTCCTCGGCAGCGCCGTCGACGACACCGTCGCCAACCTCGTCGTCGCCCAGCTCCTGCACCTCGAGGCCGAGGACCCGGAGAAGGACATCCACCTCTACATCAACTCGCCCGGCGGGCAGGTCTACTCGGGCCTGGCCATCTACGACACGATGCGCTTCATCAAGCCCGACGTGGCCACCACGTGCTGCGGCATCGCCATGTCGATGGGCTCACTGCTGCTGGCCGGCGGGGCGCCCGGCAAGCGCGCGGCGCTGCCCAACGCGCGCATCCTCGTGCACCAGCCCAGCGGCGGCTTCCAGGGCCAGGCGTCCGACATCCAGATCCACGCCAAGGAGGCGCTGGAGCTGCGCCGGCGCGTGGAGGAGATCTACGCCGACCACACGGGCAAGCCCGTGGAGGAGATCTCGGAGGCGCTCGAGCGGGACCGCTTCTTCACGCCCGAGCAGGCACACGAGTTCGGCCTCGTCGACCGGGTCATGCACTACCGGAACGGCAACGGTCAGTCGTCGCCGTCGTCCTCGTAGAGCGACTCGCGGGCCAGCTCGGACCCGGAGGTGCCCCAGAGCGCGATCTCGAGATAGTCCCCGCGGTAGGCGTCCGGCGCGATCAGCGTCCAGCGGTCCCGGACGAGCGAGCACTGGTCGACCACCAGGCCGGCCAGCTCGGCGGTCGCGACGGCGCCGCCGCGGACCATCGGCACGCCCCACACGAGCGTCATGGCCGCGACCTCGCCGTGCTCGCCGCGCCATCCGCCGATGACCTCCTCGCAGAGGTCCATCTGCCAGTCGGGGTTGCGGTCGGACGTCTCGTCGGTGAAGTCGGCCCACGAGTAGAAGTCGTCGGGCTGGTCCTCGCCCTCGCCCGGCACGTACGACACGTAGCCGAAGAGGTCGAGCCCGTTGGCCGTGCGCGAGGTGACCGGGACGAAGGTGCGGCCGGCCCAGGTGCGATCCGGGAACCACTTCATCTCGCCCGGGTCGCCCAGCTCGACGCCCTCCGTGTCGATCCGCAGGGCGGCGGCAAGGAACTCGCTCTGCAGGGTCTCGGCCCAGCGGCCGGAGGCGAGCGGCTCCTGCGGAGGCTCGGCGGCGAAGCGGCAGACGAAGCGATCTTCGGGCGGCATACGGCGCCGCAGCCTACGGGACTTCGACGAGGAGCGTCACCGGGCCGTCGTTGACGAGCTCGACATCCATGTGCGCGCCGAAGACCCCGCGCTGGGCGCCCAGCCGCTCGCAGAAGCGCTCGTAGAGCGGCTCGGCCTGCTCCGGCCGCGCGGCCGCGACGTAGGCCGGGCGGTTGCCCTTGCGAGCGTCCCCGTACAACGTGAACTGGGAGACGCAGAGCACGCCGCGGTCCTCGCCGAGCGGCTCGTTCATGCGCCCGTCGGCGTCCGGGAAGATGCGCAGCGCACGCACCTTGTCGGCCAGCTTGTCGGCGTCGGCCGCCGTGTCCGCGTGCGTGATCCCGAGCAGCACGAGCAGACCCGGTCCGATCTCGCCCACCCGCTCGCCGTCGACGTCGACCGAGGCCCGGCTCACCCGCTGCACCACGCGCGCATCGGCCTCAGACGATGACGGAAGCGACGAGCAGGACCGGCACCGTGACCATGGTCGTCCACACGATCAGGCCGGCCGCGAAGGGGACGTCGAGTCCGTAGACATGGGCGAGGACGACGATGTGGAGCCCGGCCGGCATCGCGGCCATGAGCAGGAAGGCGGCCGGCAGGTCGATGAACGGCGCGGCCAGGAGGAACAGGAGCCCGGGCGCGACCACGCCGCGCAGGAGGATCGCGGTCCCGATCCCCGGCGTGAGCGGCGGCGGGAACTTCATGGCGCCCTCCTCGGCCTCCTCGGCCAGCGTGACGCCGATGGCGAAGAAGCCGAGCACCGGCACGCTGAGGACGAGGAGCCGCGCGGCGTCGACCAGCACGTCGGGCGCCAGGGCGTCAGGCGCCACGAGCCCGAGGAACACGGCGATGAGCGGCGGGTTGCGGACGAAGAACGCCCGCACCCGCTGCCGGACGGTCTCCCCGGCCCTGGTCCCCGTCGCGGCGGCGATGGCGAACGAGCCGACGAAGAACACCGGCTGCTGCACGAGCGCGTCGTAGACGACGCCCTCGGAGAGGTGGTCGAAGCCGAGCAGGGCCGCGACCACGGCGAGGCCCAGGAGGCCGGTGTTGGCCTGCAGGCCCGAGATCGCCAGCACGCCGGCCGACGGCGGCTCCAGATGCAGCAGCCTGCGTCCGATCAGCCAGCCGCACAGCGCGGTGAGCACGAGCGCGACCCAGCCCAGCGCGATGCCGACGCCGAGGTCCGCGCTCACCTCGAGCCGCGCGATGTTGAAGAACGCGACGATCGGCATCACCACGTAGAGCAGGAACGTCAGGATCCGCCGTGCCAGCCGGCCCGCCGCTGCCCCCGCCCGCCGCTCCGCCTCCACCCCCGCCGCGATCGACGCGGCGATGGCGAGGGCGATCCAGATCACCGGGCCAGCGTATTAACCGCCCGTGCCGGGCGGTCCCTCGTGGCCGGCTTGCGGTCCACGAGCCACCGGGCCAGCGGCGCCGGGCGCCCGAGGTGGAAGCCCTGCACGAAGTCCACGCCGAGCTCGCGCACGAGGTTGAGCGTCTCCTCGTCGCCGACCATCTCGGCCACCGTGCGCTTGCCGAGGCCGCGGGCGATGTCGACCACGGCCTTGATGACGAGCTGGTCGGTCCGGTCGGTCACGCAGCCGCGCACGAACTCGCCGTCGATCTTGAGGTAGTCGAACGGGAGGTGCTTGAGGTAGTAGAAGGAGGCGAAGGCGGCGCCGAAGTCGTCGAGCGCGAAGCGGCAGCCGAGCGCGGCGAGGCGGTTGGCGAACGCCTGCGCGCGCGGGATGTTGGCCACCGCCGTGGTCTCGGTGATCTCGAAGATGACCTGGGCGGGGTCGACCTCGTGGGTGCGCAGCTCGCCCTCGATCAGCGCCAGCAGGTCCGCGTCGCCCGTCGAGCGGCCCGAGATGTTGATCTCGAAGGTCAGCCGGCGTCCGCGGCGGTTCTCCTCGGCCAGCATCGCGATCGAGCGCGAGACCACCCAGCGGTCGATCGCACCGATCAGGTCGTAGCGCTCGGCGGCGGGCAGGAAGGCGGCGGGCGAGATCAGCTCGCCGAACGGGTCGCGCAGGCGCAGGAGCAGCTCGAACTGGCCGACGTCGCCGGTGGCGAGGTTCATGATCGGCTGGGCCTGGAGCACGAAGCGATCCTCGTCGAGCCCGTCGCGGATGACGTCCGGCCACGAGACGCGGCCGTCGGTGCTGCGGCCGGCGCTGCGGTAGGCGACCGCGCGGTCGCGGCCGGCCTCCTTGGCCTCGTACATGGCGAGGTCGGCGTTGGCGAGGAGGTCGTCGGCCTCGAGGCCGGGCTCGTCGAAGCGGGCGATGCCGATGCTCGCGCTGACCGTGCGCAGGCGGCCCGAGGGGCTGGGCACGCGCTGCCCGCGCACGGCGTCGAGGATGACCTCGGCCGCGTGCTGGACGTCCTCCTCGTCGCCCTCGGGCAGGAGGATGGCCAGCTCGTCGCCGCCCAGCCGGGCGATCGACGGGCGGTCCCCGAGCCCGCCGCGCAGGGCGTCCGCGAGCGAGACGATCAGCTCGTCGCCGGTGCCGTGGCCGAGCGTGTCGTTGATGTTCTTGAAGTGGTCGAGGTCGAGCACCAGCGTCGCGCCGGTGGCGCCGTAGCGGCGGACGTGCTCGATGTGGGCCTCCAGCTCGCGCGTGAAGGCGCGCCGGTTGAGGAGGCCGGTCAGCGGATCGTGGTCGGCGAGGTAGCGCAGCTCGGTCTCGTAGCGGCGCCGCTCGGTGATGTCCTGGACCTGGAGCAGGATGTGCTGCGGCTCGCCGGCGGCGTCGCGCACGAGCGTCGCGTTGATGGCGGCCCAGAGGACCGTGCCGGCGGCGTGCAGCCAGCGCCGCTCGCCGCGCACCGCGCTGCGGTCGCCGCGGCCGAGCCGGGCGATCGCCTCGTCCTCGTCGGCGCGGTCGTCGGGGTGCATCAACCGCACGATCGGCGTGCCCTCGAGCTCGTCGTGCTCGCGCCCGGTGAACGCGCACAGCGCCCGGTTGACCTGCAGGAAGCGCCCGTCGATGGTGGCGATGGCCATGCCGATCGGGGCGTCCTCGAACGCGGTGCGGAAGCGGGCCTCGGCCTCGGCCTTCGCGCGCTCGGCCTCGGCGCGCGCGTGGACGTCGCGGATCGTGACGTGGACCTCGGCGAGGCCCTGCGCGTCGCGGACGGCCAGCAGCCGGGCCTCGGCCCAGCGCCAGGCGCCGTCGGCGCGGCGCAGGCGGACCGTGACGGCCACGGCGTCCTCACCGCCGACCAGGCGGCGCATGGCCGCCACGGTGGTGGTCGAGTCGCCCGGGTGCACGAGGTCGGCGCCGCGCGTGCCGGCGAGCGTGCCGGGCGCGAGGTCGAGCAGCTCGCGGCAGTTCTCGGAGACCTCCCGGACGAGTCCGTCGGGCCCGATGGTGGCCAGCACGTCGCCCGAGTGATCGGCCAGCTCGCGCGAGCGCGCGTCCGCCGCGCGGCGGGCGGACTCGGCGCGGTCGCGCGCCTGGAGGGCATCGGCGGCGCGGTCGCCGCTGCGGCCGGCGTCGATGCCCAGCCAGATCAGCCCCAGGCCCGCGAGGACGAGCCAGGCGGCCAGCGGAGCGGGTGCTCCCGCGAGGGGTCCGATCCCGAGCAGCAGCAGGAGCCCGGCCAGCGCGGTGAGAGCACCGAGGAGGGCGGCGGCACGGCTGTGGCTCGGGGTCACCCTCCTCTTGTCGGCTTCCAGCCGCTTTGCCTCAAATGTCGCGAAGCTCGGCGGCGGCCTGCTCGGGCGACGTGATGCACAGATTGACCCCCGTGCCGAGCTCGAGCCCGGCCAGATGCGTGAGCCGCGGGAGGATGTCGATCCGCCAGCAGAAGTGCTCGGCCCCGGCCGGCGCGGTGCGCACCCAGAGGTTGAGCGGCGGGCTCGCGCCCATGCGCCGCTTGAGCCGGGAGAGCACGTCGTGGAGGAGCGTGGCGCCGAGCGGGCCGTCGTCCTCGAAGCGCGCTCGCGGGCGGCGCGGCGCGATCATCAGCTGGAACGGGACGCGCGAGGCGTAGGGCGCCATGGCGACCGCCTCGTCGTCGATGGCCACGATCCGGTCGCGGCGGCGGACCTCCTCCTGCACGAGGTCGCCGAGCAGGTTGCCGCCCATGGTGCGGGTCGCGTAGGCGGTGAAGCGCTCGCGCTCGCGGGCGATCGCGGCGGGCACGAACTGCAGCGCGTAGAGCTGCGCGTGGGTGTGCGGGAGCGAGGCCCCGGCCTCGCGCCGCTCGTTGACGATCAGGTGCCGGCAGGCGCACCCCGCGTGGTCGCGCATGCGCGACCGCCACGCTTCGACCGCCACGCCGACCTGCCGGGCGTCGAGGTCTGTAAGTGAGCTGACGGAATCGGGGGCGTTGACGATCACCTCGTGGTAGCCGGCGGCGGCCTGCGCGGTGTAGAGGTCCGGGTTGGCCTCCGGCTCGGGCTCCTCGGCGTCGGCGGTCAGCGCGGGGTAGAGGTTCGGCACCACGCGGACGTTCCAGCCGGGCGTGTCCGGCCCGCTGCCGTTCGGGCGCACGGCGTAGACCTCGGGCGGCGTCTGGTCCTCGTGGCCCGGGGCGAACGGGTCCTTCGCGGCGTCGATGGGATCCGGCGGATCGATCGCGAAGCCCCCGCCGGGGCGATCGGCGCGGGCCGCCGCGATGATGCTGCGCAAGCCGGTGAGCGGGTCGACGCGGAGCTGGTTCACGTGCCGAGATACTGCTTGATGTCGCGCTCGAGCTCTTCGCGGGTCGTGTATTCGCCGGCCTTGGTGAACCGCTTCCCGCGCGCGTCGATGAAGATCGTCATGGGGTAGAACTTCGCCGCCTTGAGCTCCCGGGCGATCTCCTCGTCGGGGTCCTCGTAGGACGGGTACGGCAGCGGCCGCTCGGCGAGGAACTTCTCCGCGGCGGGCAGCTTGTCGCCGCCGTTGACGCCGAGGAAGGCGATCTCCTTGCCGCGGTCGGTCGCGACCTGCTGGAAGATCGGGAACTCGGCACGGCAGGGACGGCACCACGAGGCCCACTTGTTGATCACGATCGGCGTCCCCTCCAGCTCGGTCATCCGCGCCTCGAACGCGTCGACGCCGCCGTCGAGGATCTCGCTGGACTCGTCGTGGAGCGCCGCGAGCGGGGCCGGCGCGCCGGCCAGCTGCTGCTTGGCCTGGGCGAGGTCGAACGGCTCGGCCTCGTCCCGCTCGCCGCCGCCGGCCTGACCGAGCCCGATCACCACGACGGCGACGATGGCCACGGTGGCGAGCACGACGAGGGCGCGACGCATGGGCCTCAGGGTGGCAGATCGGCGCGGACCTGCTTGAATAGGTGTCGCCTCGCAGGGACGATCGCACGGAGAGCCGGAGAGCAGCGCCCGGTTCCCTCCGAGCCCAAGGTTCCCCGCAGCGCCCGAGTCCGCGACGCAGTTGACCGCGGTCTTTTGACCCGAATCCCGCCTGTATGGCTGAGTCCACTTCAGTGGCCATGACGGCCACGTTCCCTTCACCCGACGACATCGCCCGCGCGTCGAAGTTCACGCGCGAGCCGCTCCTCCCCGAGGGCGAGGATGCCGCGTCGCTGCTCGCGCCCGGCACACCCCACCGGCGGGCGTTCGACGCTGCGCTCGCGGAGCTCGATGCCGGGCTGACGGCGCCGTCGGTGACGTGGCGGCGGAACTTCTCGCTGCTGCTCGGCCTCGAGCGCCTGCTGAGCCAGGATGAGCCGTCGCTGGTCGACGGCACGGTGCTCTCCGCCCATCAGGTCGACGCGCTGTCCGGCACGCTCACCGCGCTCTACGCGGAGGGCCAGCGCACCGGGAACGGCAACGGCGGGCCGGTCGCCGAGCCGGTGCTCGCCCCGGCCGGCATCCCCGGCGAGGAGGACCTCGACGACGACGACGACGAGCCCGAGGAGCCGCAGGACTGGGACGAGTCGTCGTCCGGAGACGACGACGAGCAGCTCCCCGAGGCGCCGGAGGATCCCAACGCGGGCAAGCGCTTCTGGTTCGAGCACGCCACGGGCGCCGGCAAGACGGTCGCCGCGCTCGGCTTCGTGGAGGCGTCGCGGACCGGTGGGGTTCTCATCCTGACCCACCGCCGCAACCTCGTCGACCAGTTCCACGGCGAGCTGCGCGACCGCGGCTACAAGGACCGGATCGCTCCGGCGCTCTTGAAAGGCCAGGACCGCACCGACGGGCCGGTCACGGTCGAGACCTACCAGTGGTTCGTGCGCAACGCCGGGAAGATCTCCGACGCGTACACGATCGTCATCTGCGACGAGGCGCACACCGCGCTGGGCGAGAAGACCTCCGGCTCGATCCGCCAGTGGGCCGGCCCGATCTTCATCGGCATGACGGCGACGGGCGCGCTCATCGCCCGCCACGTCACCGACCTCTTCCCGACCCAGACCTCGCGCTTCGACCTCGCGCAGGCCGCGCGCCGCGGCGTCATCTCGCCGCTGCGCTGCGTGCGGATCCCGCCGGGCCCGGGCGTGCGGACGATCGCCAAGGTGCCGCTGCGCCGCGGCGAGGTCGACACCGAGTTCGACCAGGAGATGCTGGCCGAGCTGCTCGATCAGCTGCCGTTCAACCTGGCCGTGGCGGATCTCTACAAGACGCGCTTCAACGGCGTGCCGGGCGTCGTCTACGCGGCGGGTGTGCGGCACGCGTACAACGTCGCCCAGGCGTTCCGCGACCTGGGCCTGAAGGCCCAGGCGGTCTCGGGCGAGACGCGCAAGCGCGAGCTGGCCTCGATCCTCGCCCGCTACGAGAGCGGCGCCATCGACGTGCTGGTCAACGCGCAGCTCCTCGCCGAGGGCTGGAACTCACCGCGCGCGACCGTCTGCATGCACCTCGCGCCGACGGCGTCCAAGCGCATCTACCAGCAGCGCGTGGGTCGCGTGACGCGCCGCCATCCGGGCAAGGAGGCCGGCATCGTCGTCGACTTCGTGCATCCGGCGACCAAGCACGACGACCCGGTGGTGACGCTGCACTCGCTCCTCGATCGCGACGTCTACCGCGGCGGCGCGATCGTGGTCGGCCCGGTGCGCCGCGGCCGCGGCCGGCGTCTGCGGGTCGAGCGTCGCGTGCTCCCCGTGACGGCCGACGAGAACCGCCGGATCGAGGTCTTCGAGCGCGAGCTGTGGCGGATCGCCGTCGAGCATCTCGACTACGGCGAGCAGGTCCAGTGGGCCGCGCTGGCCGGCGCCCGGGTCGCGCCCAACGGCTGGCGCCGCGCGCGGGCGATGCTCCACTTCGATCAGGGCGGCGAGCTCAAGCGCACGTTCCTGACGACCGCCGTCGAGCGCAACAAGAACCCGCAGCTGCGGCTCAAGGCGCTGCAGGAGATCGCCGGCGGCCGCGACGCCGAGGCCTTCGACCGCGCGCTGGACTTCGTCGAGAGCTGGCCCCGCGATGACAAGCGCGAGGGCGTGAAGGTCGTGCTCCAGGCGCTCGCCGAGAAGAAGATCGGCCGCCGCGACCAGGCGAACAACTGGATCTGGCGCTGCGCCAACATGACGCGCGACGTCCACGAGGAGTACGCCGTCCAGCGCTGGCCCGAGACCAAGCGGCTGCTCGGGCTGCTCGTGAACTCCTCCGGCGGCGCCCACGCGCGCAACGCGCGGCGGCTGGTGCACGCCGCCCGGCAGCAGGACCGGCGGCTGGCGGCGGCGCTGCTGGCGGCCGCGCTCCCGCACACGGCCGAGGCCGGCGAGGTGGTCAACGGCGCCCGCACGCGGATGTCGCGCAAGCCGGCCGCCCTGGCGCGCGAGCTCCTGCGCAACTTCCCGAAGGGCGGCAAGGGCCGGTCGAAGCGGCGGCGGCGGAAGAAGGCTCCCGGCGAGGCCGCGGGCGCGCCCGAGGTCGTCGGCGCCGTGGCCGAGGATCTCGTGTTGGCCGGGGGCGGCGGCGAGGACCGCGCGGACGCGCCGGCCAGGCCCGCGCGCCGGCGGCGGGCGAAGCCGCCCGCTCGCGAGGGTGTCGCGGCCGCCGAGGGCGGTTCCGACGGTCGTGAGGGTTCCGAGGGCGACGCGCCGGCCAAGCCCGCGCGCCGCTCGCGGCGGCGCGCCTCGGCGGACCCCGACGGTCTCGAGGCGCCCGTCAAGAAGCCGGCTCGCTCCCGGCGCGCGAAGCCTGCGCCCGAGGTCGTCGAGGCGGCCGAGCCGGTCGAGGCTCCGGCCAAGCCGCGCCGCACGCGTCGTGTGACGCCGGCCCCGGAGGTCGTCGAGGCGCCCTCGGTCGTCGAGGCGCGGCAGTCGAGGCGGTCGAGCCGCCGGTCAAGAAGCCGGCCCGCGCCCGGCGCGCCAAGCCTGCTCCCGAGGTCGCCGAGGTCGTCGAGGCCATGGTCGCCGAGGCGCCGGCGAAGCCCAAGCGGGCGCCGCGCGCCAAGGCTCCGGCCAAGGCAAAGGCGGCCGCCAAGCCACGCGCCAAGCGGGCCAAGCCCGCACCGCCGGCGCCCAACGGCACGTCGGCGAACCCGCTGGAGGCGGCCTCCGAGCGAGTCCGCGCCGCCGTCCGCGAGGCCAGCGAGCGGCCCGTGGGCGACGAAGTCGGCTAGAGCCCCGAACCCCGGCATTGAGGGAGGCGGGATCGAGGCCCGTGCTGATTTTTCCTCGCATAGCGAGGTCTAGTCAGCACGCCACTTTCCGGACCGACCGCGAGGCCGATCCGCCAGCTTCCCTACCCAGCCGAAGTTCGTCCCGAGGCCACCAGGTGCACCTCGCCCGCGTCGAGCACGCGCTCGCCCCCGCCGTCGAGCCGCACCCGCAACCGGCCGCTCTCGTCGATCCCCGCGCCGACGCCCGCACCGCCCGACCACGACACGCGCTCCTCGAGCAGCGCGTCCCGTCCGCGCAGCGCCGCCAGCGTCTCGCCGGCGGTCTCCCCGATGCGCCGTTCGAGATGCTCCAGCAGCTCTCGCAGCGCGTCCTCCAGCTCCTCCGGCCGCCGCCCGAGGGTGCCCGCGGTCTCCACCGGCAGGTCGCTCTCCTCGAGCGCGACGTTGATGCCCATCCCGACCGCCGCCCAGCCCTCCTGCGGACGCCCCTCCACGAGCACGCCGGCCACCTTGCGGCCCTCGACGAGCACGTCGTTGGGCCACTTGACCCGCGCGGCCGGTCCGGCCAGGTCGGCCACGGCGAGGCCGGCGCGGAGCGAGAGCAGCGGATCGGGGTCGCGGATCACCAGCGACAGCAGGAGCGCGCGGCCCGGCGGGGTCGTCCACGTGCGACCCTGGCGGCCGCGGCCGGCGGTCTGCACGCCGGCCGTGATCAGCGTGCCGTGGGGCGCTCCGGCGAGCGCGAGCGCGCGGGCGCGGTCGTTGGTCGACGGGATCTCCCGGACGTGCAGGCGCGGCCGGCCGAGCGTCATCCGGCCTCCAGCCGCACCTCGTCGCCCGGGCGGACCCCGAGCAGCGCGGCGGCGTCGCCGCCGTTGACGGCCAGCGCCAGCGACCCGCCGGCGTCCTCGTAGAGGAGCAGCCCGCCGGCCGCGACGTCCGAGAACGTGCGGGCGACCACGCCCCGGATCCGCCGCGCGCCCACGCGGGCGGCGAACGGCTCGCCGAGGCGCAGGCCGCTCTCCCGCAGGTCGTCGTGCCCGGCGTCGAGGATGGCGTTGCCGAACGTGTCGGTGCCGGTGACGTGAGCGATCAGGATGCCGTGCTCGTGCCGCGGGACCGATTGCTCGAGGGTGACGAGCTCGGCCGGCTCGAGCGGCGTCCCGGCGGACGCGAGCGGCGCCCCGCTCGCGAGACGGGCCGCCACGGGGGCGAAGATGTCGCGGCCGTGGAACGTCGCCGAGACCGGCTCGAGCCGCCACGGTGACGTGGAGACCTCGACCGCCTCGGCGACGCCGCCGAACGCGTCGGCGGCCCGCATGAGCAGACCGTTGTCCGGCCCGACGAGGAGGCGATCCTCCTCGGCGGTGCGCAGGGCGACGGCGCGGCGAAGCGCTCCCACCTCGGGGTCCACGACCGCCAGGTGCACGCCGGCGGGCGTGTAGGGGAGGGCGCGGGCGAGGACGGTCGCTCCCGCCGGCACGTCCTGCCGCGGGATGCCGTGGGTGAGGTCGATGATGCGGGCGTCCGGGACGATCCCGGCGATCACCGCGTGGACCACGCCGACGAACTCGTCGCTGAGCCCGTAGTCGGAGAGGAACGTGATCGGCCGGGTCACCGGAGCAGCGCCTCGATCAGGCCGTCGGGCGTGTGGGGGTCGGCCTCGAGGTCGGGCTCGGCGCCCCGGGCGCGGAGCTCGGCGCTGGTGGCCGGGCCGATCGAGACGATCCGCGGGCCTTCGAGGGAGCCGCCGGCCTCGGCGTAGAAGCGCACGCTCGAGGCCGAGGTGAAGAGGAGGTCGTCCGCCGCGGCGGCCGCCTCGCGGGTGGCGTCGTCGAGCGGCTCGGCGACCGTCTCGTAGAGCGCGACGACGTCGACCTGCGTGCCGCGCTCGCGCAGGGCGTCCGGGAGCACGTCGCGACCCTCGGCGGCGCGGGCGATCAGCGCGCGCTGCGCCGGCACGTCGGCCAGCGCCTCCACGAGGCCCTCCGCGACGGCGCGCTCCGGCACCACGTCCGGCTCGACCCCGCGGGCTCGCAGGCGGCGAGCGGTGCCGGGTCCGATCGCCGCGACGGTGATCCCGGCCAGCGCGCGGGCGTCGCGCAGGCGGTCCAGGAGCAGGTCGGCCCCGTTCGGCGAGGTCACGCACACGAGGTCGTATCCGGCGAGGTCGGGGAGCGGCGTGTCGAGCGGCCGGATGCGGATGGCCGGCGCCTCGACCACCGCGGCGCCGAGCGCGCGGAGCCGGCTCGCGAGCGCGCTGGCCTGCGCCCGTGCGCGGGTCACCGCGACGGTGCGGCCGTGCAGGGGGCGGCGCTCGAGCCAGGCGAGGTCCTCGCGCAGCCGGGCCACCTCGCCGACCAGCGTGATGGCCGGCGCCCGGATCCCCGCCTCGTCGGCGCGGTCGGCCACGTCGGCCAGCGTGGCCAGCAGCGTGCGCTGGCCCGGGAGCGTGCCGCGCTCGACCACGGCGACCGGCTCGTCGGCGCGCCGGCCCTCGGCGACGAGCCGCTCCGCGATGCGAGGGAGCGAGCGGACGCCCATGTAGAAGACGAGCGTGCCGGGGAAGCGCGCGAGCGCGGCCCAGTCGATCGTGGTGTCCGGCTTGGCGGGATCCTCGTGGCCGGTGACGAAGGCGACGCCGCTCGCCAGCTCGCGGTGGGTGACGGGGATGCCGGCGTAGGCCGGCGCGGCCACACCGGCCGTCACGCCGGGCACGACCTCGAAGGCGATGCCCGCCTCCGCGAGCACGAGCGCCTCCTCGCCGCCGCGGCCGAACACGAACGGGTCGCCGCCCTTGAGCCGCACCACGCGGCGGCCGGCGCGCGCGTGCTCGAGCAGCAGGCGGTGCGTGTCGTCCTGCGGGAACTGCGGCCCCTCGCCCTGCTTGCCGACGTACACGACCTGCGCGTCCGCGCGCGCGTACGCGAGGGCCTCGGGCGGGATCAGGCGGTCGTAGAGGATCACGTCGGCCTGCTCGAGGAGCTCGACGGCCCGGACGGTGAGGAGGCCGGGGTCGCCCGGCCCGGCGCCGACGAGGTGGACGATGCCGCTCATCGCGCGGCCATCGCCTCGGCGTCGCGCAGCAGCTCGGCGGCGCCTGCCGCGAGCATCCGCGGGCCGAGCGAGGCCGTCTCGTCCATCGCGACCTCGTCGACGAGCCACTCCGACCCGTCGGGCAGCCCCACGAACGCGCGAATCGTCTCGCCATCCGCGTGCACTCCCACAGGGGTGTGACAACTTGCGGACAATTCACGCACAACGGCCCGCTCGGCCTCGAGGCATGCCAGGGTCCGCGCATGGCTCACGACGGCGACGGCATCGGCGGTGGCGCTTCCCTCGCGCGCCTGCAGGGCCAGGACGCCCTGGCCCGGGGCGGGCACGAAGACGGTGCCGCGCAGGGCGCCGCCCGCCTCGCGCCGGCGGTCGAGCCGGTCGAGCCCCGCCGCCGCCAGGACGAGCACGTCGACCTCGCCCGCCGCCCACTTGCGCAGCCGGGTGTCGACGTTGCCGCGCAGCTCCACGACGTCGAGGTCCGGCCGCTCGGCCAGCAGCTGCGCCCGCCGCCGCAGCGCGCTCGTCCCCACCCGCGCGCCCTCGCGCACGTGGGCGAGGTGCTTCTCCCCGACGAGGACGTCCAGCGGATCGGCGCGCCGCGGCGCGGCCACGATCGCCGTCCCGGGCGCCAGCTCGCCGGGCACGTCCTTGGCCGAGTGCACCGCCACGTCGATCTCGCCGGCGAGCAGGGCGGCCTCGAGGGCGCTCACCCAGCGCGACTTGTCGCCCAGCGCCTCGCTCACGTCGCCCGCGGTGGTGATGATCACGAGCTCGGTCGGAACGCCGAGCGCGCGGGCCACGGCTCGCGCCTGCGCGAGGGCGAGCGTGCTCCCGCGCGTCCCGATCCGCAGCGGCGCGGCCGTCAACGCCGGCGCAGCGCGCGAACCTCGGCCGGCTGCTCCGCCGTGTCGGCAGCCGCCGGCTCCTCGAGCCCGAACACCTCGCGCAGGAGCTGGAGGCGCGCGTGGCGCTGTGCCGTGTCGAGGTTCTTCACGTGCATGGTCGGCTCGTGCAGCAGGCGGTTGGCGACCGCCTTGGCGAGCGCCTCCACCCGCTGGCGATCGCGCTCGGACAGCTGGTCCCAGCGGTTCTCGTTCTCGGCCAGGACCTGGGCGACCACCTCGTCTCCCCGGGCGCGCAGCGCGGTCAGCGTGGGCAGCACCTCGAGCGAGCCGAGCCAGCCCGCGAACGCCTGGATCTCCTCCTCGATGATGCCCTCGGCGCTGCGGGCCTCGGCCTTGCGGACCGAGATGTGGCGGGCGACCTGCTGCTGCAGCCCGTCGATGTCGAGCACGGTCACGCCGGGCAGCTCGGCACAGTCGTGCTCGATGTCGCGCGGCACGGCGAGGTCGACGAGCAGCAGCGGCCGGCCGTGGCGCTCCTCGAGCACCAGCGCGAGGTCCTCGGCGCCGAGCAGCGTGTGCGGCGACGAGGTCGACGAGATCACGATGTCGGCGCGGATCAGCTCGGAGGGCAACTCGTCGAACGAGCCCGAGGCTCCGCCGAAGCGCTGGGCGAGGGCGATCGCCCGCTCGCGGCGGCGGTTGGCGACGAACATGGTCGAGACACCGTGGTCGTGCAGCGCCTGGGCGGTCAGCTCGGCCGTCTCGCCGGCGCCGATGATGAGCACGTGCCGCTCGGCCAGGTCGCCGAGCAGCTCGCGGGCCGCGTCGACGGCCACGGAGGCGACGCTCGCGCGGCCCACGGCGATCGCCGTCTCGGTCCGCACGCGCTTGCCGGTGGCCAGCGCGGCGCGGAACAGCTTGTTGGTCATCGGCCCGGTGGTGCGGGCGGCCAGCGCGGCCTCGTACGCCCGCTTCACCTGCCCCTGCACCTCGGCCTCGCCGACGATCATCGACTCCAGTCCACCCGCCACCCGGTACAGGTGCCGTGCCGCGTCGCAGTTGCGCAGCGAGTAGACGCCGTTCATCAGCTCGGTCGGCCGGATGCCGGCGCGCCGGGCGAGGAGCGACAGCACGGCCGACTCGGCCTCCACGGGCTCGCGGACGAGCAGGTACAGCTCGGTGCGGTTGCACGTGGAGAGCGCGACGGCCTCGCCGATGGCCGGATGCGCCGTCAGCTCGCGGAGCAGCGGCTCGGCGGCGTCCTCGGTCAGCGCGATGCGCTCGCGTACGGCGAGCGGCGCGGTCTTGTGGGAGGCGCCGAGCGCCAGCAGCTCGCTCATCGCGCGACCGTCTCGGTCTCGGCGTCCGCGTCCTTGTCGCGCGTGCGGTCGCGGCGGTCCACGATCTCGGTCAGCTCGCCGAGGTCGCGGGCGATGCGCGCGAGCTTGCCGGCCATGATCGCCACGTAGATGAGGATCAGCGCGAGGAAGACCAGGTAGGCGGCGGCCACGTACGGGCCGGCGTCGTCGAGCGGCAGCGCCGGGTTCACAGCTGCTGGGGCGCGGCGCTGCGCCGGGTCGGGGCCCAGGTCTCGTCCTCTTCGGCCAGGCGGCGCTTGAGGGCCTTGAGCTGCATGGAGGCCTGCTTGGAGGTCAGCTCGTACTTGCAGAGCGTCACGAAGAGCACGGCCATGCCGAGCAGCGAGAGCAGGAAGGTGAGGCGCATCTCGCCGGGCATCGAGCCGCCGGTGGTGCTCAGCACGCGCGGATGGATGAGCGACTCGGCCATCCGCACGGCGATGAAGTTCAGCGGCACGAAGACGCCGGCCACGATGGCGAAGACGGAGGCGGTGCGCGCCTGGCGCTCCGGGTCCTCGATCGAGAAGCGCAGCGGCGTGTAGCAGGCGTAGAGGAGGAAGACGATGAGGAAGGAGACCAGCGTCGGCTCGTCCCACACCCACCACTGGCCCCACGAGGCCTTGGCCCAGATCGAGCCGGTGACCAGCGCGCCGACGCCGAAGATGAGCGCGAGATGGATGGCCACGTAGGAGCGCAGGTCGTGCGCGCGGTCGCCGTCACGCAGGTAGCGGATGGCCCATACACCGCCGGCCACGAAGCCGACCAGGGCGACGATCGCGAGCGGCACGTGCAGGTAGAAGATCTTCTGGACGAAGCCCTGGTCCGCCTCGTTCGGCGCGTAGAAGAACACCAGCGCGAAGCTACCGATGACGAGGACGACCGAGGCGATGGAGAGGGACTTGAGGCCCCGGGAGAACACTGGCTACTCCTCCAGGAGATAGTCGAAGACCGCGAAGGCGAGCAGTCCGAACACCAGATCATAGAGGCCGAGGACGAGCAGCCAGGAACCCGGAAGTGCCCCCGCGCCCGCTTCGAGCAGCAGCGGGGAGGTCGCGCGCGAGGCCGCGATGGCGAGCGGGATCATCAGCGGCAGGGCCAGGATCGGCACGATCAGCTCGCGGGCGCGGGTCTGGATGCCGAGGGCGCCGATGAGCGTCCCGACCACCGCGATCCCCGCGTCGGCGAGCAGGAGAACCGCGATCAGCTCGGGCAGCGCCTGGGCCGCGGAGGGCTCCAGCAGCAGGATCGCGAAGGCCGGGACGGCGATCAGCTCGACCGCCACGAGGAAGGCGAAGAGCACCGCCGCCTTGGCCACGAACAGCGAAGTGCGGTCGACCGGGGCGAGCAGGAAGCCGTCGAAGCCGCCCTGCTCGCGCTCGGCCACGAACAGCCGGCTGATGCCGAGGACGGCCGCGAACAGCAGCGTCACCCAGAGCACCCCGGCGGCCAGGTCGCCCTCCACCGAGCGGGCGTCCAGCGCGAAGTGGAAGAGCACGAACGTCGAGACGCTGAAGAGGAGCATCGAGGGCACCGCCTCGCCGGTCCGCAGCTCGACCCGGAGGTCCTTGCGCACGAGGGCGCTGACGGCGCGCCTCACCGGTACAGCCCTCGCACGTCGCTTTCGGAGACCTCGCCGACCGGCGCCAGCAGCGCGGGCCGGCCCCCGCGCAGGCCGAGCACGAGGTCGGCTTCCCCCAACCCCTGCTCGACGTCGTGGGAGATGAGCACGCGCGTGGCCCCGCTCGCGCGGCCCAGGAGCGGCTCGACCGCGCCGGCCGCGCCCGGGTCGAGGTTGGCCAGCGGCTCGTCGAGCAGCAGCAGCTCCGGCTCGTGCAGCAGCGCCCGGCAGATCGCCACCCGCTGGGCCATGCCGCGCGACAGCGCGCGCACCGGCTCGTCGGCGCGCCGCGCCATCCCGACCGCGTCGAGCAGCTCGGCCGCCCGCGCGGGAGCGACGTCGTGCAGCCGCGCGTGGAAGCGCAGGTTCTCGGCCGCCGTCAGGTCGCGGTAGAGCAGCGGCTCGTGCCCCAGCAGCCCGATCCTGCCACGCACCGCCCAGCCCTCCCGCGGCAGCTCGCGGCCGAGCACCCGCGCCGAGCCGTGATGCGGGCGCAGCAGCGTCGCCAGGACCCGCAGCAGCGTCGTCTTGCCGGCGCCGTTGGCCCCGAAGACGGCCAGCGTGGCGCCGCGCGGCAGCTCCAGCGTCACCCCCGAGAGCGCCACCCGCTCCCCGTACGCCCGCCCGAGATCGCGCAGCGCGACGGCGGGCGCGCCGTCAGCGGCGGCCATGGTGCGACGAGTCGCCGCGCAGCGTCCCGACGACGTGCGCGAGCGTGGGGGCGAGCACGCCGAAGAGCTGGTCGATCGCCTTCGGCGACCCCGGGAAGTTCACGATCAGCGTGCGGTGGGAGATGCCGGAGATCCCGCGCGTGAGGATGCCGAGCGGCGTGTACTTGGCGCCCTCGATGCGCATCGCCTCGGCGAAGCCCGGCGCCTCGCGGTCGATCACCGCGCGCGTGGCCTCGGGCGTGACGTCGTCGGGCGTCAGCCCGGTCCCGCCGGTGGTGAAGATGAGGTCGCAGCCGGCGTCGACGTAATGGTGCAGGCGGTCCTCGATCAGGCCGAAGTCGTCCGACACGACCTCCATGGCGACGACGTCGCAACCGGCGGCCTCGGCGGCCGCGGCGAGTCGCGGCCCGGAGAGATCCTCCGCCTCCCGGCGCGAGACGGACGTCGAGATGGTCAGCACGGCGGTGCGGATGGCGCCAGCTTAGTCTCAAGGCGTGGAGCTCCGGCAGCTCGAGTACTTCGTCGCCGTCGCCCGGCACCGGCACTTCGGCCGCGCCGCCGACGCCGCGTACGTCAGCCAGCCCGCGCTGTCGCAGCAGGTGCGGCGGCTGGAGGCCGAGCTCGGCGTGGAGCTGCTGCGCCGCACGAGCCGCGGCGTGGAGCTCACGCCGGCCGGCGCCGACCTCTTCACCCGGGCCGAGGCGATGCTGGCCGAGGCGGCCGAGGCCCGCGCGGCGATGGACGAGCACGCGGGGGTGGTGCGCGGCGCCGTGCGCGTGGCGGCCACGGCGGCCGACGCCGTCCGCCTGCCCGAGGAGCTCGCCGCCTTCCATCGCGAGCATCCGCGGATCCGGATCGCGCTGCGCCACGCGTCGGTCGGCGAGGCGCTGGAGCTCGTCCGCCGCGGCGCGGTCGACCTCGCCGTGCTCTCGCCCGCGGGCGACGTCACCGGCCTCACCGTCACGCCGATCCACGAGGAGCCGCTGCGGCTGATCGTCGAGCCCGACGACCCGCTGGCGAACGCGAGCGCCGTCGCCCTCGGCGACCTCCGCGGCCGGCCGTTCGTGCTCGCCGAGCCCGGCAGCGCGCTGCGGGAGACCGTGATGGCCGCCTGCCAGAAGCACGGCTTCAGCCCGGTCCCGCTGCTCGAGGTGGGCGACCCGGCGACGGTGCGCTTCCTCGTCGCCGCCGGGCTGGGCATCGCGCTCGTCCCGGCGTCGTGGGTCGACGGCCAGATCGGCGCGGCCACGCTCGCCGAGAAGCTCGTGCACCGCGTCTGCCTGGTCACGGCCGGCGAGCTCCCGCCCGCCGGCCGCCTCCTGGCCGAGCGGCTCAGAGCACCTCGGTGAGCTCCTGGACGAACCGTCGCTTCGGGCGGGCGCCGACGAGCTTGAGCACGGGCGCGCCGTCGCGGAAGACCATGAACGTCGGCATCGAGAGGATCCCGTACCGAACGGCCGTCTCCTGGTTGTCGTCGACGTCGACCTTCACGAAGCGGACGTCGGGCCGCTCATCCGCCAGCTCGGCGAGGATCGGGCTCATGACGCGGCAGGGCGGGCACCAGGCGGCGTGGAAGTCGACGACCACGGGGGCGTCGGACTCGAGCACGTCCGCCGTGAAGCGGGCATCGGAGGTGTCGGTGGGCATGGCCCGACGGTGGCAGCCGCGGGGCCGCCCTTCCAAGACCGATCGGTTATGGGGCCGATCAGGCCAGCGCGTGCGTGCGCTGCGCGTCCGCGATCAGGGACCGCACGGCGGCCTCGTCGCCCGCGCGCAGGAGCTCGACCGGGTCGGGGTCGCCGTTGACGATCCCCTCGAAGAACTCCTTGCGGTCCTGGTAGGTCGGCAGCGTGCCCTTGGCCCAGCCGCGCGCCTCGTTGAGCAGCACCGCGAGCCGCGCATAGGGCTCGCCGAACTCCTCCGCGATCTGGCGCTTGATGCGCTTGGCCAGCGCCGGCGAGGCGCCCGCCGTGGAGATCGCGATGGCCAGCGGCCCCGTGCGCACGATGGCCGGGAGGATGAAGTTGCACAGCGGCGGGACGTCGACGATGTTGACG
This sequence comes from uncultured Solirubrobacteraceae bacterium, assembly GCA_963774155.1. Classification (GTDB taxonomy): domain Bacteria; phylum Actinomycetota; class Thermoleophilia; order Solirubrobacterales; family Solirubrobacteraceae; genus DASSUW01. The sequence goes on along the minus strand of CAVZDW010000012.1, from coordinate 395,478 downwards.
AGCATCGCCCGGCGCTCGGCGTCCTCGAACACGCGGATGTTCACGTCGGTGTCGTCGGTCGCCGCGATGGCGATGAACGTGGCCTCGAGGTCGCCCGGCTCGTACTGCCGCCGGACCCACTCGATCGAGCCCTCGGCGGCCAGCGCCTCCAGCTCGGGCACGGCGTCGGGCGCCACGAGCACGACCCGGCCGTCGCAGGCGAGCAGGCCCTCGACCTTCTCGAGCCCGATGTCACCGCCGCCGACGACGACGCACCGCCGCCCGGTCAGCTTGAGGCACGCGATGTAGAAGGGCGTCTCGAGCATCCCCTGAACGCAGGTCTGATCGCAGATGCCCTTCTTGAACTGGCAGACGCACTCCTTACCCGCATACGCTTGAGCCGGCATTCCGCTCTACACCGTACAAGGGCGTAGATGCTCGCCAACGGCTATTTCGATCAGGATTCGCTCTTGCGCGAGGTCGTTTCGCACCGGCTGACCGCGCTGTCCGGCCCCCGGGCGCTGCTCGTCATGGCGGCCCATCCCGTCGCGTTCGCCGGCTTCTTCGCCCACACCGGCGCGCTCGACGATCCCTACGCGCGCCTGCGGCGCACCGGCGACGTGCTCGACGCGATCGCGTTCGGCACCAAGGAGGACGCCGACCGGGCGACCCGGCGCGTGCGCGCCATCCACCGCCGCGTCGCGGGCGAGCTCGAAGACGGCCGGACCTACCGCGCCGACGATCCCGACCTGCTCCTGTGGATCCTCGCGGCCATGGCCGAGTCGGCGCTCGTCGTCTACCCGCGCTACGTCCGCCGCCTCTCCGACGCCGAGCGTGACGCGCTCTGGCGCGACTATCGGATCGTCGGCCGGTGCTTCGGCCTGCGCGAGCGCGACATGCCGCGGACCGTCGCCGACTTCGACGCGTACATGGCGCGCATGTACGCGAGCGGCGAGCTCGTGGTCACCGACGCGGCTCGCTCGCTGGCGCAGGAGATCGTCATGCGCCCGCCCGTCCCGCTCTACCTGCGGCCGCTGCGCGAGCTGGTCAACCAGATCACCATCGGCCTGCTGCCCGGCACGCTGCGGCGGCAGTACGGCTTCAGGTGGGACCCGGTGCGCGCGATCGCGCACCGGGGCGGCGCGGAGTACACCCGCCGCGTGATCAGCCGCTTCGCTTGAGCTTGCCGTGCCGCTTGGCGTAGCGCTCGCCGGCGCGGAAGACCAGCAGGCCGACCGGGATCGAGACCACGCCGAGGGCCGCGAGCGGCCACAGGTCGCCGCCCAGCTCGCCGAGGCTCGAGCCGTCGAGGATCGCCGCGCGGATCCCCTCGAGGGCGTACGTCGCGGGCGAGAGCGCGGCCAGCGCCTCCATCCAGCCGGGCATGACCTCGATCGGGTAGTAGACGCCGGAGACCACGAGCAGCAGCCCCTGGGCGATGAAGCCGAGTTGCGCGCCCTTCTCCGGCGAGATCAGCGGCAGCACGGCGGTGGCCATGCCGATGCCCACGAAGGAGATCGACGCCACGGCCAGGAGCACGAGCGCCGCCGCGAAGTCGGCGTCGGGGAAGCTCAGGCCGAAGAACACCGCGACGACACCGAACACCAGCGCGGTCCGCAGCACCCCGTAGAGCACGGCGAACGCGCCCATGCCGAGCAGGTGCACGGCGCGCGACAGCGGCGCCATGAACGTGTACTCGATCGTGCCCTCCCAGCGCTCCCACGCGACCGTCTCGGTGAGGATCTCGAACACCACGCCCAGGTAGGCCCAGATGACCGCGCCGATGAGCAGGATCGTCGTCTGGCGCTCCACGTCGAGCTGCCCGCCGGTGGCCTCGACGCCCTCGGCGATGAACACGATGGTCAGCGTGTTGGCGACCGTCCAGACGAAGAAGGCCAGCTCCCACCAGCCGTAGCGCTTCACGAGGTACGTGTTGCGCTCGACGACGCCGGCCAGCGCGATCGCCTGGTGGCGCATCGCACCCATCACGCCGCCTCCTCTTCTTCGTCGAAGGTCCGGCCGGTGGCGACGAGGAACGCCTCCTCGAGCGTGCCCGCGCCGTACCGCCGCTTGAGCGCGGCCGGGGCCTCGAGGGCCAGCAGCCGGCCGCGGTCGAGGATGCCCACGCGGTCGGCCAGGGTCTCCGCCTCGGTCATGTCGTGCGTGCAGAGCAGCGTCGTGGTGTCGTGCTCGGCGCGGACCTCGCGGATGAACGCCTGCACCTCGAGCTTGGCCCGCGGGTCGAGCCCGGTGGTCGGCTCGTCGAGCAGGAGCAGCACCGGCGACGTCAGCAGCGCCCGCGCGAGCGCGACCTTCTGCTGCATGCCGCGCGAGAGGTCCTCCATCGGCGAGCCGGCCCGGTCGGCCGGGAACGAGACGCGCTCGAGGATCTCCGGGATGCGGCGCCGCGTGACCTGGCGCCCGAGCCCGTAGAAGCGAGCCGCGTACGACAGGTTCTCGTTCGCCGACAGGCGCTTGAAGAACGACGCCTCGACCGACACGCGGTTGACGAGCGCGCGCACGGCCCGCTCGTCACGCGCGACGTCGTGGCCGAACACGCGCGCGTACCCGCCGTCGACGAGCAGCAGCGTCGACAGCAGGCGCACGAGCGTGGACTTGCCGGAGCCGTTCTGGCCCAGCACCGCCACGCACTCGCCGCGCGCGATGGTCAACGACACGTCGTCGAGGGCGACGAGCGGCGGACGACGGCGGCGATGGAACTCCTTGCGGAGACGGACGACTTCAACGGCGGACATGACGACTCCTGGGACGAGGTGAGCAGGGGCAACTCACCGAGGCGGTGCTCGGCAGCGCGGGGTGGCTCAGCGTCCGGTCGTCATAGGCCGATCGTACACCTCAGTCCGGGTTCGAATCCACGCGCCGGCGGATCCCGAGCGGGTTGTCCTCGCGCAGCTCGGGCGGGAGCGCGTCGGCGGGCGCGTCCTGGAACGCGACCGGCCGCGTGAAGCGATGGACGGCGGTCATGCCCACCGACGTGTGGAGCGGGTTCGAGGCCGCCGGGAACGGGCCGCCGTGGTGCATGCCGTAGGTCACCGCGACACCGGTCGGGAAGCCGTTGAACACCACGCGGCCGACGCGCGCGCCGAGCGCCTCCACGACCGCGGCGACGTCCTCGCCCGGCTCGGCGTGCAGCGTGCCGGAGAGCTGGCCCTCGAACCGCTCGAGCGCGCCCAGCAGCTCCTCGTCGGAGCCGTGGCGGAGCAGGATCACCACCGGGCCGAAATGCTCCTCCAGCAGCTCGTCGCCGAGCTCGCCGGCGGGCGCCTCGAACGCGACGGGCTGGTAGCGGAACCCGGGTCCGTCGGGCTGGTCCGACGTCCCGAGCGGCCGGGCGTGCCCGGCGAGCCGGTCGACGCCCTCGCGCAGCGCGTCGCGCAGGCGCTCGTTGAGCAGCACCTGCGGGTCGGCGGCGTCGAGCCGCGCGGCGAGGTCGGCGGCGAACGCGTCGCCCGCCTCGCCGGCCGGGACGAAGACCACGCCGGGCTTCGTGCAGAGCTGGCCGCCGAAGCTGGCCACCGAGGCGGTCAGGCCCTCGGCGATCTTGCCGGCCCGGGTCCGCAGCGCCGCCTCGGTGACGACGATCGGGTTGATCGACCCCATCTCGGCGTAGACCGGGATCGGGACGGGCCGCGCGGCCGCGCGGTCGAAGAGCGCCTTGCCGCCGCGCAGCGAGCCCGTGAAGCCGACGGCGGCGATCTCCGGCGCGTCGACCAGCGCCTCGCCGACCTCCACGCCCGCCGCCGGCAGGTTCGCGAACGTCCCCTCGGGCAGGCCGGCCTCGGCCACCGCGGCGCGCAGCTCGCGCGCCACCAGCTCACCGGTGCCCGGGTGCGAGGGATGGCCCTTGACGATCACCGGGCAGCCGGCGGCGAGCGCGGAGGCCGTGTCGCCGCCGGCGGTCGAGAACGCGAGCGGGAAGTTGGAGGCGCCGAAGACCGCGACCGGCCCGAGCGGGACGCGCATGCGCCGCACGTCGGGGCGCGGGATCGGCTTCGCGTCCGGGTCGGCGTGGTCGATGATGGCCTCGGCGTCGTCGCCCGTGTCGACGATCGCCGCGAAGGCCTCGAGCTGCCCGCAGGTGCGCTCGAGCTCCGAGCGCAGGCGCGGGACCACCGGCAGCCCGGTCTCGGCCTCGCAGACGGCCACGATCTCGTCTCCCGCCGCCCGCAGGCGCGCGGCGGCGCCGCGCAGGAGCGCGGCCCTGGCGGCGCGGTCGCGCAGCGCGCCGGACCGGTGGACCGCGGCGGCGGCCTCGACGGCCGCCCGCACGTCCTCGGGCGAGGCCTCTTCGAAGCTCGGGCCGGTCTCGCCGGTGCGGGGGTCCACGGAGTTGAAAGTCAGCGCCATCGCGTGTACGTTACCGGTTCGGTAACAGAACCAATGCCGTTCGATCAACAAACCACTTTCCGCCCTCGCCAGCGCTACGAGCAGGTGGCCGACCGGCTGGCCGCCGACATCCGCGCCGGCCGTCTGGCGCCCGGCGAGCGCCTGCCCTCCGAGCGCGACCTGGCGCGCCGGCTCGACGTCGGCCGCGCCTCCGTCCGCGAGGCGATCGCCGCCCTCCAGGTCGCGGGCATGATCGAGACGCGCCCCGGATCCGGGTCCTTCGTCGCCGCGACGGCGCTCGACGAAGCGCCCGAGCGGCACGACTCCAGCCCGTCGGATCTGCTCGAGGCCCGCGCGCTGCTCGAGCCCGCGGTCGCCCGCCTCGCCGCGCAGCGCGGGCGAGCCGACGAGGAAGTGGAAGAGCTCCTCGCCGCGATGGAGACCGCCGCGGGCGAGGGCGACCTCGCCGGCTGGAACGACTGCGACCGGCGCTTCCACCAGCGGATCGCCGCGCTCACCGGCAACGCCGTCGTGCTCGACCTCGCCGAGCGGATCGCGGCGGTGATGGACGAGCCGCTGTGGCAGCGGCTGCGCGACGACTCGATCGCCACCCCCGGCCGCACCACGCTGCACCTCGCCGAGCACCGGATGATCTACGAGGCGATCGCGGAGGGCGACGCGGACGCCGCCGAGCTCTACGCCTCCCAGCACATCCGGCGCGTCCGCAAGTACATGACCCTCGACTGAAAGGCCGCAATGCGCTTCCCCGGCATCATCCCCGCCGTCACCACCCCGTTCGACGCCTCCGGCGCCATCGACCACGCCGGGCTGGAGGCCAACGTGGCGGCGCTGCTCGACGCCGGCGTGCACGGCATCGTGGCCACCGGCACGATGGGCGAGGCGGGCAGCCTCTCGACCGCCGAGCGCCGCGAGGTCATCGAGGCGGTGGCGCGTGTCGTCGACGGCCGCGTGCCGGTCATCGCCGGCGTGTCGTCCGGCACGCCGGCCGCCGCCATCGCCCTCGCCGCCGACGCGGCGGCCGCGGGAGCGACCGCGCTGATGCTCCTCCCGCCGCTCGGCTACCGCGGCGACGCGCGCGAGATCGAGGCCTACTACCGGACCGTCGCCGAGGCGAGCGGGCTCCCGCTCATGGCCTACAACAACCCCGAGGCGAGCGGCATCGACATGCCGGTCGAGCTGCTCGTGCACCTGTACGAGGCGATCGACGGCGTCGTCGCCGTCAAGGAGTGCTCGGGCGATGCCCGGCGCATCCCCGCGCTGCTCGGACGCCGCGCCCGGGCTCGAGGTGCTCGTCGGCGGCGACGACTGGGCGCTCGAGGGCTTCGCCGCCGGCGCCACCGGCTGGGTCAGCGGCGTGGCCGACGTCGTGCCCGGCGAGTGCGTCGCGCTGTTCGACGCGGTCGCGGCGGCCGACCTCGAGACCGCGCGGGCCATCTACCGGCGGATGCTGCCGCTCGCGCGCTTCGACATGCGCCCCAAGCTCGTGCAGTTCTTCAAGGCGGCGATGGACGAGGTCGGCCTCGCCGGCGGCCCGACCCGCGCGCCGCGGCTCCCGCTCACCGACGCCGAGCGGGCCGAGCTGGCCGACGCCCTCAGCCTGCTTCGCGAGGGCGCCGCTGTATGACCGCGTTCGAGGCGGTCGACTCGCACACGGAGGGGATGCCGACGCGCGTGATCACGAGCGGCGTCGCCCCGATCCCCGGCGCGACGATGCTCGAGCGCAAGCTCCACTTCGAGCGCGAGATGGACGACCTGCGGCTCCTGCTCATGCGGGAGCCGCGCGGGCACGCCGCGATGTCGGGCGCGATCCTCCAGCCGCCGCTGCGCGAGGACGCCGACTGGGGCGTCGTGTTCATCGAGGTCTCGGGCTGCCTGCCGATGTGCGGGCACGGGACGATCGGCGTGGCCACGGTGCTGGTGGAGACCGGCATGGTCGAGGTCCGCGAGCCGGAGACCGTCGTGCGGCTCGACACGCCGGCCGGGCTGGTGGAGGCGCGCGTCGCCGTGGAGGGTGGCCGGGCGCGCGGGGTGACGCTCCGCAACGTGCCGTCGTTCCTCTACGAGCGCGATCGCCGCGTCGGCGACGTCGTGTGCGACCTCGCGTTCGGCGGCAACTTCTACGCGCTCGTGCCGGTGCAGCCCGAGGAGGTCGATCCGGCGCGGGCGGACGAGCTGATCGCCCGCGGCCTGGATCTGATGGCGCTGGTCAACGAGGACCCGCCGGTCCATCCGCTCGACGACGCGGATCGCCGGCTGCCGCCATGTCGTCTTCCACGCTCCCGGCCGCGACGGCGCGCACGCGCGCAACGCGACGGCGATCCACCCCGGCTGGCTCGACCGCTCGCCGTGCGGGACCGGCACGTCCGCGCGGATGGCCTCCCTGCACGCGCGCGGTGAGCTCGCCCTGGGCGAGGCCTTCGTCAACGAGTCGATCATCGGCACGCGCTTCACCGGGCGGCTGGTCGGGGAGACCCGGGTGGGCGACTTCGCGGCGGTGGTGCCGGAGATCACCGGTCGCGCGTGGGTGACCGGGCGGGGGAGCTACCTGCTGCAGGCGGACGACCCCTTCCCGGCCGGCTTCGCCCTGTGAGGCCGCGCGAGGTCGCGGTCGTCGGCGCGGGGATCGTCGGCGCCGCCACCGCGCGCGAGCTGGCGGTCCGCGGGGTCGCCGTCGTCCTGCTCGACGCCGGTGAGGTCTCCGGCGGCACGACCGGGCTCGGCGAGGGCAACGTGCTCTGCTCGGACAAGGACGCCGGGCCGGAGCTGGAGCTGTCCCTGCGCGGCCGCGAGCTGTTCGACGAGCTGGAGGAGCGGCTCGGCGACGAGGCGCGGATCCGCCGCAAGGGAGCGCTCATCGTGCATCCCGAGGCCGCGACCTGGGCGGCGGAGCCGGCGCGGCTGGAGCGGCTGACCGGTGTCCGGTCCGAGCTCGTGCGCGACGTCAAAGAGATCGAGCCGGAGCTGACCGGGCCGCTCTTCGGCGCGAGCTTCTTCCCGGACGACCTCCAGTGCGCGCCGCGGGCCATCGCCCGCGCTCTCGCCCGGGAGGCGGTGGAGGCCGGCGCCGACGTCCGCACCGGCGCCCGTGTCGCCTCCGTGTCGGGCGACGGCGTCGTGCTCGCCGACGGCGAGCGGATCGCCGCGGGCGCGGTCGTGATCGCGGCGGGTCCGTGGAGCCGCGCGCTGGCCGAGTCGGCCGGAGTGCCGCTGCCGCTGGAGCCGCGCAAGGGCCAGCTCGTCCGGCTGGGTCCGCTGCCGGTGCGGCACAAGGTCGTCGACGGCTCCTATCTCACCTCGGTGGCGAGCGCCGAAGCCGGGCTGCAGGTGACGACGGTGGTCGAGACGACGTGGGACGGCGACGTGCTGGTGGGCTCGAGCCGGGAGCGGCGGGGCTTCGACACCGCGGTCGACGATGCGGTGTCCGAGGCGATGGTCGCCCGCGCGGCGCGGCTCTTCCCGCGGCTGGCGCAGCTCCCGCGGGTCGCCGCCTGGGCCGGGCTGCGGCCGTGGCTTCCCGACCATCTCCCGGCCATCGGGGCGTCCGCCGTCGAGGGCGTGTGGCTGGCGACCGGTCACGAGGGCGCCGGGGTCGCGCTCGGTCCGGTGACGGGCCGGCTGATCGCGCAGGCCTACTGCGGCGAGCCGTCGCTCGTCGACCTCGCGCCGTTCGCCCCGGACCGCTTCAGCCGCTGAGCCCGGGCCCGCGCGGCGCGCAGCGCGAGCCGCGTCGCCGGTATCGCGCCCTCCTTGAGCGCGCCGAGCCGCTCGCTCTCGCGGCCGTGGAGGACGCGCGCCACCGCCGTCCGCGTGCTCACGAGCGCCGGGTCGTACGGCAGCCAGCGCGCCGCCCGCACGACCGCGGCCTGGGAGGCGAGACGCTGCGGCTCGGTGTGGCGCGCGAGGCGGACGGGGACCGACGGCACCGCTTGGCCGTGCTCGTTGACCCAGGTCAGCTCGCTCCCGAGCGTGCGGGCGATCCGCTCACCGCGCCGGCGGTCCTCGGTCCACACGGAGATCGGCGTCTGGGCGTGGTCGGCGGCGAGGGCGATCGCCTCGTCCATCGATGCGGCCTCGAGCACGGCGAGCACCGGGCCGGGGGGCATCTCGCGGGTGAGCTGGGCGTCCGCCGCCACGTCGCGGAGGACGGCCGGGGCGTAGAACGCGCCCGCCAGGCCGGGCAGCGTCAGCCGGCCGCCGCACAGCCGCTCGGCGCCGCCGGCCTCGGCCTCGGCGACGAGCCGCTCGACGGCCGCGAGGTCGTCGTGCGAGGCGAGCGGGCCGACCTCGGTGTCGGCGTGGGTCGGGTCGCCGACGCGCAGGCGCAGGGCGCCCGAGACGAGCCGCTCGAGCAGCGCGTCGGCCGGCCCGGCCACGATCAGGCGGCCGACCGCGGCGGGATGGCGGCCGGCGCCCGCGAAGGCCGCCCACAGCGCGCCGGCGACCGTGGCGTCGAGCGCGGCGCCCTCGAGCACGAGCATCGTCGCCTTCGCCTCGTCGCCGCCGAGGTCGACGACGCGGTCGAGCCCGTCGAGCTCCGCGTCGTGCAGCACGGCGATCAGCTCGCCGGGCACGCCCGCGCGCAGGAAGGCGGCGGCGATCCGCTCCCCGACGAGCGGTGCCGAGGGCGTGAGGAGCACCGCGTCGCCGGCCAGGAGGGAGGCAGCCGACTCGAGCAGCGGCTCGGCCCACGGCGAGGCGCTGCGGCCGCGCACGCCGACCACGCCCGCGGGCGCCTGGACGAGCACCGCGCGGCGGCCGGCGCGCAGGAGCGACGGCCGGCCGAGGCGCTCGTCGGCGAGCGCGCGAGGCCCGTCGTCGGCCAGCGCGTGCAGCCCGCTGACCGACGGCAGCAGCTCGGCGAGCAGCGCCTCGCTGCGTGGGCGGCCGGTCTCGCGGGCGATCAGCCGCGACAGCCGATCGAGCTCGTCGAGCACGGCCTGCGCCGCGCGGCGCAGGTAGTTGGCCCGCGCCCGCGCCGGGACGGCGGCCCACAGGGGCTGGACGAGCCGCGCCGCCTCGGCCGCCGCGCGGACGTCGTCCGCGCCCGCGGCCTTCACCGTGCCGAGGACCTCGCCGGTCGTCGGCGAGCGCGACTCGAGCTCAGCCATCGCCGCGCCGCGCTGTCGTGATCTTCGTGACCAGCGGAATCTCGAGGTCCTCCACGCCGTGGCGGTCGAGCACGCTGCGCACGTCGGCCAGCGCGGCGGCCCGCGCATCGTCGGGGAGGCCGCCGATCGAGCTGAACGAGGCGATGTTGGCCACCATCTCGTCGCGATTGGTGTGCTGGACGTGCGGCGCCTCCTCGTCGGCGATCGCCTCGAACCGCGCGTCGGCCTCGAGCGCCTCGCGCCACGGCGACGACTCGCGCGTGCGCCCCTCGGCCTCGGGCGTGCGGTGCGCCATCACGACCTCGAACAGCTCGTCGAGGACCTCCGGGTGCTCGTCGACGAGGTAGTTCCACACGAGGACGAGGTGACCGCCAGGCCGGATGACCCGCGCGAGCTCCCCGAGCGCGCGCGGCGCGTCGAACCAGTGGAAGGCCTCGGCGACGAACGCCGCGTCGACGGACGCGTCCGGCAGCGGGATCGCCTCGGCCGTGCCGTCGAGCACACGCACGCCGGGCACGCGCGCCTCGAGAACCCGTCGCATGCCGGCGAGCGGCTCGACCGCGATCACCTCGGCGAGCGGGGCGAGGACCTGGGTGAGCTTGCCGGTGCCGGCGGCGAGGTCGAGCACCGTCGTCGCGCCGAGGCGCTCGACCAGCGCGGCGACCGCATCGGCCGGCCAGCCCGGGCGGCCGCGGTCGTAGTCGTCGGCCATCGCGTCGAACGCGCGGGCCGCGAGCGGATGGACCCTCACCGGCCGCGAGCCTTCCGGATGCGCTCCAGCCGCTCGCGCAGGTCGGCCTCGGCGTCGTCCGGCTTGTAGAAGCGCAGGTCGCCGAGCCGCTCGGGCAGGTGGTTCTGGTCGTTCACGTGGCCGGGATGGTCGTGCGGGTAGTCGTAGCCGGCGCCGCGCCCGAGCGTCTTGGCCCCCGGGTAGGCGGCGGACTGGAGGGCGGCGGGCGGCCGCGCGGCGCCGTGCTCGGCGATGTGCGAGCGGACCGCGCCGATCGCGCGCTTGACGGCGTCGGACTTCGGCGCCAGCGAGAGGTAGATGGCGCACTGGGCGAGCGGGAACCAGCCCTCCGGCAGCCCGACGTGCTCGACCGCGTGCGCGGCGGCCACGGCGATCGGCAGCGCCTGCGGGTCGGCGTTCCCCACGTCCTCGCTGGCCAGGATGATCATGCGCCGGGCGATGAAGCGCGGGTCCTCGCCGCCCTCGAGCATGGCCGCGAGGTAGTAGAGCGAGGCGTCGGGGTCCGAGCCGCGCGTGGCCTTGATCCACGCCGAGATGTAGTCGTAGTGCTGGTCGCCGCCCTTGTCGTAGAGGACGGCCTTGCGCTGGATCGCGTCCTCGGCCTCGGCCAGCGTCAGCCGCTCGCCGACGGCGGTCGTGCACGCGAGCTCGAGCGCGTTCAGCGCGGTGCGGGCGTCGCCGTTGGAGCGGGTGGCGAGGAACGCGAGCACGTCGTCGGGGACCTCGACCTTGGGGCACTCGCCGCGCTCGACCGCCCGCCGGAGCAGCGTCTCGATGTGGCCCGTGGTGAGCTGCTCGAGCTGGTAGATCTGCGTCCGCGAGAGGAGCGCGCTGTTGACCTCGAAGTACGGGTTCTCGGTGGTGGCGCCGATCAGCGTCACCAGGCCCTCCTCGACGGCGGGCAGCAGCGCGTCCTGCTGCGCCTTGTTGAAGCGGTGGATCTCGTCGAGGAAGAAGATCGTCGCGCGGCCGCCCTGCTTGCGCTCCTTCGCGCGGGCGAGCACCTCGCGCACCTCGGCGCGGCCGGCCTGCACGGCGGACAGCTCCTCGAAGGCCGCGTCGGCGTGCTCGGCCGCGAGCCGGGCCAGCGTGGTCTTGCCGGTGCCGGGCGGGCCGTAGAGGACCATCGAGTGCGGGTGGCCGGACTCCAGCGCGCCGCGGAGGGCCGAGCCCTCGCCGAGCAGGTGCTCCTGGCCGACGAACTCGTCCAGCGTCCGCGGCCGCATCCGCGCGGCGAGCGGGCCGTCGGGCGGAAGGCGGTCACCGGGGCGCTCCTCGGGCGGATCGAACAAGCGCTCCATACGGACATCTTCGCGCAGCGGGGCGTCACCCGCCGCCAAGGGGGTCAGACCCCGTCACGGGTATAACGCGTGGGGGTCAGACCCCGTCACGGGTATAAGGCGTGAGGGGGTCAGACCCCGACGCACTAGCATCGTTTACATGGCCGCGCCCGAGCAGGAGGCCGCCGACGTCCTGGCGCGGCTCATCCAGTTCAAGACCGTGAACCCGCCCGGGAACGAGCGGGAGTGCCAGGAATGGCTCGCCGCCTACCTGCGCGAAGCCGGCCTCGAGGTCGAGCTGCTGGGAGCCGAGCCGGATCGCCCCAACCTCGTCGCGCGCCTGGGCGGGGACGAACCCGGGCCCGCGCTCGGCTACCTCTCCCACGTGGACACCGTGCTGGCCGATCCCGACGACTGGACGCACGACCCGTGGTCGGGCGTGATCGCCGACGGCCATCTCTGGGGCCGCGGAGCGCTCGACATGAAGTCCCAGACCGCGGCCGAGGTCGTCGCCGCGGCGACGCTGGCCCGCAGCGGCTGGCGCCCGGCCAGGGGCGAGCTGAAGGTCATCTCGGTGGTCGACGAGGAGGTCGGCGGCCGGCTCGGCGCGCAGTGGCTCACCGAGCAGCATCCCGACAAGGTGCGCGTGGACTGGCTCGTCAACGAGGGCGGCGGTTCCGTGATGCCCTACGGCGACCGCCGGTTCTACCCGGTCGGCGTCGCCGAGAAGGGCACCCTCCGCTTGACGCTCCGCACGCGCGGCGTGGCGGGGCACGCCTCGATCCCCGAGTTCGGCGACAACGCGCTGCTCAAGCTCGCGCCGGTCCTCGCCCGGCTCGGCGAGGCCCAGCCCGAGTACGACGTCGCCGCCGAGCCGCGCGCGCTGCTCGAGGCCATCGGCGAGGACCCGTCCGACCCCGCCGCGGCGATCGCCCGCATCCGCGAGCGCGAGCCCCGCCTGGCGGCCATGGTCGATCCGACGCTGCGCGTGACCGCCGTCCCGACCCGCATCTCGGCCTCCGACAAGATCAACGTGATGCCGGCCCGCGCCGAGCTGCAGGTCGACGGCCGGCTCCCGCCGGGCATGGACGGCACGGCCGGCCTGCGCCGCATCCGCGAGCTGCTCGGCCAGGACGGCCTCGAGATCGACGTGATGGAGGAGGTCGTCGGCAACCGCTCGGCGATCGCCACGCCGTTGATGGACGCCATCCGCGACTGGGTCGCCGAGAACGACCCGGGCGCCGAGGCCGTGCCGAGCGTCCTCCCGGCCTTCACGGACTCGCGGACGTTCCGCGAGGCGTTCCCGGACTGCACGGCGTACGGGTTCTTCCCGCAGCGCCATCAGAGCTACTACGACGTCTGGTCGCTGATCCACTCGAACGACGAGCGGATCGATCTGCGCGACCTCGCGTTCGCGACCGCGTTCTTCCTCGACCTCCCCAGGAGGCTCCTTTGAGTCCTGTCTCCGAAGGCAAGCTCAGGCTGGGCGGCATGGCCCTGCGCAACGGGCTGCTCGTCCACGGCCCGACGCACTGGGCCGCGTCCGTGCGCGACAGCGCGGGCGAGATCCGCACCGCCTCGGGCCGCAAGCCGCGCATCCGGGCCGTCGACGACGTGCCCGGCCTGCGCGGCGTGGTGCGCCTCGGGGAGGCGTTCGTGGTCATCCCGCTCGTGAAGCGCGCGCTGCCGCAGGCCAAGCTCCCGTTCGAGTCGCCCGGCGTGCTCGGGGTCGCGGCCGCGGCCTCGCTCTCGGGCGCGCTGCTGCGGCGCCGCATCGGCGGCACGGTCGGCGAGGGCGCCGCCGCCATGCTCTCGCTCGCGCCCGCCGTGCTCGCCCTGCGCGGCGGCGACCTGGCCGCCTACCACGGCGTCGAGCACAAGGCGATCGCCGCCTACGAGTCCGACGACGACGCCGCCGACGCCGCGGACGCCGCCAAGGAGCACGACCGCTGCGGCTCGCATCTCGTGACGCCGATGCTCGCCTCCAACCTGGCCGGCGCGCTGCTCGTGAAGCGGGTGCTCGAGCATCCGGGACCCGTGGCGGGCGCCGGGGTGGCCGTCGCCTCGACCGCCGCCGCCGTCGAGATCTTCGCCTGGTGCGAGCGCAACGCGACCAGCCCGCTGGCCCGCGCGCTGCGCCGTCCGGGCTTCGAGCTGCAGCGCGTCCTCGGCACCCGCGAGCCCGACGAGCACCAGCTCGAGGTGGGCCGCGCGGCCCTCGCGGAGATCCTCCGCGTGGAGCAACCCTCGCCCTCCGTTCAAACCTGAACCGTCGATTCCCGCGGCGGTCGATCGATGGTCCAGGTTAGGGTCTGGACCCTAGTCCAGAAGCTGGTGGTAGGGGCATACTTGCCCAATGCTGCTTGACGGGCAAGAGCTCCAGAATCCCCTGCCGAACTCGACGTGGGTCGTGGGGACGCCGGTCAAGGTCGTCACCGTCATCCAGGAGCCCAAGATCGGGCTGTTCGACGAGGTCAAGAACGAGACGCTGCTGTGGGCTCCGATCCTGTTCATGCTGCTCATCGTCGTCGTCCTCTGGCGGACGATGCGGCTCATGCCGCGGACCAAGCCGCAGCAGATCAAGCCTGAGTCCAAGACCTCGATCGGCTGGTCCGAGGTGGCCGGCGCCGACGAGGCGAAGGCCGAGCTCCAGGAGGTCGTGGAGTTCCTGCGCGACCCCGAGCGCTTCAAGAAGCTCGGCGCCTCCGTCCCCTCGGGCATCCTCCTGCACGGCCCGCCCGGCACCGGCAAGACGCTGCTGGCCAAGGCGGTCGCCAAGGAGTCGGGCGCCGAGTTCTTCTCCCAGTCGGCCGCCGCGTTCGTGGAGATGTTCGCCGGCCTCGGCGCCGCCCGCATCCGGCGGCTGTTCGACGAGGCCCGCCGCCACCGCCCCTCGGTGGTCTTCATCGACGAGATCGACGCCGTCGGCGGCGAGCGCGGCTCGGACAACAACTCCGAGCGCGAGCAGACCCTCAACCAGCTGCTCGTCGAGATGGACGGCTTCGGCAGCACCGGCGACGTCGTCGTCATCGCGGCCTCCAACCTGCTCGAGAAGCTCGACCCGGCGCTCCTGCGCCCCGGGCGCTTCGATCGCCAGATCTTCGTCTCGCCGCCCGACGTGGCCGGCCGCGAGGCGATCCTCAAGGTCCACACGCGGGACAAGCCGCTGGCCGACGACATCGACCTGCACCTCACGGCGCGCCAGACCTCGGGCCTCACCGGCGCCGACCTCGCGAACCTCGCGAACGAGGCCGCCATCTTCGCCGCCCGCGAGGTCTGCACGGAGATCGCGCAGCGCCACTTCGACGCCGCCCTCGAGCGCGTCGTGGCCGGCATGCAGTCGCGGCGCACGATGAACGAGCACGAGCGCCGCGTGGTCGCCTTCCACGAGGCCGGCCACGCGCTGTGCGCCGAGCTGCTCCCCGGCGTCAACCGCGTCCACAAGATCTCGATCGTCCCGCGCGGGCGCGCCCTCGGCTACACGCTGAACCTGCCCGAGGAGGACCGCTACCTCAAGACGCGCGAGGAGCTCATCGACTACATGACGGTGCTGCTCGGCGGGCGCGCGGCGGAGGAGATCGTCTTCGGGGCCATCACGACGGGCGCCTCGGACGACCTCCGGCGCGTCGCCGAGATCTCCCGCTCGATGATCCACGAGTACGCCATGGGCACGTCGATCACCTCGCGGCAGGTCTCGGCCGAGGGCGGTGCCGTCTCCGACCGCACCCGCTCGATGCGCGACGAGGAGCAGCAGCACCTCGCCGACGAGTCGATGCGCGGCGCGGTGCGCCTGATCAACGAGCATCGCGACAAGCTCGACGCCCTCGCCGGTGCGCTCCTGCGCAACGAGGTGCTCGAACGCAAGGACATCGATCGCATCTTCGACGGCGTGCCCCGGCTGTACCGCGCGCCGGGCCACGGGCTCCGGGTCGTCGCGGCCCGCGCCTCGGACGAACGTTGACTCAAGCTCGCTGAGCAATCCGCCGATGCCCCGGGAAATGGGGCAGCCGGACTCCCTCTCGCGCGCGAAGGTCGATCGCGCCGCCGATTTTCGCGGGCTCCTCGAGCCCGGGGCGATCCGCGCCGTCTTCCAGCCGATCGTGCGCCTGTGCGACCTGCAGCCGATCGGCTACGAGGGCCTTGCCCGCTTCCCCTCGCCGCCCGGCCTCGTCGCGCTCCCGCCGGACGTCACGCTCGCCGCCGCCGCCCGCAGCGGCCTGCGACACGATCTCGAGGTCGCCTGCTGGGCCGCCATGACCGGCGCCGGCCAGCCGCCGCACGGCCGGCTGCTCTTCGTCAACGTCGGGCCCGACGCGCTCGGCCATCCGGGCCTCGCCGAGCTCGCCGAGCGCCTGCCCGCGCGCCTGGTCATCGAGCTCACCGAGCAGGACGCGGTGCAGGACATCAAGCGCATCCAGGAGCGGCTGCGGCCGTGGATCGCGCGCGGCGCGCTGATCGCCGTCGACGACGCGGGCGCCGGCTTCACGTCGCTCGAGTACGTCGCCGAGATCCGCCCCGACTTCCTCAAGCTGTGCCGCGGCATGGTCGCCGGCGTCGACCTCGACGCCTCGCGCCAGGCCGTCCTGCGCGCCACCGTCGCCTTCGCCCGCGAGGTCGGCGCCCGCGTGGTGGCCGAGGGCGTCGAGCGCCCCGAGGAGCTCGAGGTCCTGCGCGCCGCCGAGGTCGACTTCGGCCAGGGCTGGCTGTTCGGCCGCCCGGGCGTCGCCTGGCCGCCGGAGCCCGAGCCCGCGGGCCGGCGCCTGCTCGCCTCGGCCCCCGGCGGCGGGCGGCTGGAGCGCGCCGTCGCCTCCGCCACCACCGTCGGCGACGCCTCGACCGTGGTCGTCGAGCACCTCGCCCGCACCGGCCTGATGCCGAGCGTCTACCTCGAGCAGGGCGGCCGCCTGCGCTGCCAGGCCGTGCGCGGCTACTGGCAGATCTACGACGGAATGCCCGCCGGGGCCGGGATCATCGGCCGCACCTTCCGCACGGGCGAGACGACCGAGGTCATCGACACCGTCGGCCATCCCGACTTCCTCCCCTCGGTCCCCTCCGTGGTCGCCGAGCTGTGCGTGCCGCTGCGCATCGACGGTCGCGTCGTCGGCGTGCTCAACTGCGAGTCGCCGACCATGCTCGGCGACGACGCCCGCTGGGAGATGGACCGCTGCGCCGACCTGCTCGCCCGCCGCATCGGCGAGCTCGGCGGGCCGGAGGCGCGCGTCGGCCCCGCGCAGCGCCTGGCGCGCTCGGTGGCCAAGCTGGCCACGCTCGAGGATCCCGAGGACCTCGTGCGGGAGACCGTCCGCTCGGCGCTGCACCTCGCCGGCTTCGAGGCCGCCATGCTCGCGCTCGCCGACGGTCACGGCAGCCTCTACGTGCACCACGCCGAGGGTCCGTTCGCGGTCGCCTTCGCCGACCTCGCCCCCGAGGACCTCACCGCCATCGGCGACTGGGTCACGCACGGGACGTCCTCCTACACGGTCAACGAGACCGCCGGCCGCGGCTTCGCCGGACACGAGCCGCTGCGCCGGGCCGGCGCCGCTTCGCTCGTGGTGCTGCCGGTCGCGTCGGCCGGCGAGCGGCTCGGGATCCTCGTCCTGGCCGACCGCACGCCGCACCGGCTCTCCACCGAGCACGTCGAGCTGCTCGAGCTGCTGGCCTTCCAGGCCGCCAGCGGGCTGCGCATGGCCGCGGCCGTGCTCGAGCTGCGCGAGCGCGCCGCCCGCGACCCGCTGACCGGGCTCGGCCATCACGCGACGTTCTACGAGGCGCTGCCGTCGCTGCGCGGCGCCGGCGAGCGCTGCGCGCTGCTGCTCGCCGACGTGGACGGCTTCAAGACCATCAACGACACCCGCGGGCACGCGGCCGGCGACGACCTGCTGCGCTCGCTCGCCGGCCTCATGCGCGACGCGGCTCCCACCGGCGGCCGGGCGTTCCGCATCGGCGGTGACGAGTTCGCGCTCGTGTTCGAGTGCCAGGACGAGGCGCACGCCGAGCAGGTCGGCTGGCAGCTGCGCTCGCAGGCGCGCGACCGGCTCGGCTCGACGCTGTCCGTCGGCCTGGCGCTGGCCGGGCCGGGCGAGAGCGACGAGGCCGTCGTGGCCCGCGCCGACCAGGCGCTCTACGACGTCAAGCGCGGCGGGCGCGACGGCGTCATCGTGGCGCCGGAACCACGAGCCTGAACGCCCGCGGCTCCACCGTCACGCGTTCGAGGCCGCCGTCGCGGATCTCGCCGTCGACGTTGATCTCGCTGCCCGGCGGGAGCCCCACCTCGACCACATGACCCTGCTCGTGCGGGACGTCGCGCTGCTGCGCGATCGTCTGCCGGCGCAGGCCGTAGGCGCGGCGGGCGAGCCCGATCCGCGTCCCCGCGGGGATGATCACCACGTCGAGGACGCCGTCGTCCGGGTTGGCCTCGGCCACGCCCGAGCCGCCGCCGAACGCGCCGCTCACCGCCACGATGAGCTGCCAGCAGCCGCCGTCGAAGACCTCCCGTCCGTCCACCCGCACGCTCACCGGGAGCGGGTGCTCGCGGGCCGCCGCCCGGGCGGCGCCGACCCCGTAGGCCAGCGGGCCGAGGCGCGGCTTGAGCGGCTGCGCGTTGCGGGCGGCGACCGACGCGAGGCCGGCGCTGGCGACGTTCACGAACGGGCGGCCGTCGGCGAGCCGGCCCAGCTCGAGCGGCCGGGTGCGCTCCCCCGAGGCGGCCAGCGCGGCCGCCGCGAGCAGGTCGTCGGGCACGTCGTGGACGCGCGCGAAGTCGTTGGCCGTGCCGGTGGGGAGGACGGCCAGCGGCACGTCGAGGCGCCCGGCCAGCTCCGCCACCGAGCCGATCGTCCCGTCGCCACCGGCCACCACCAGGCGGTCGGGCCCCCAGTCTGCGGCCCGCTCGAGATCCTCGCCCCGGCAGCCGAAGACGGCGACGACGGCACGGTGCGAGCGCATGGCCACGGCGAGCGGTTCAGGGTCGAGCCCGCCGCCGGAGGCGCGGTTGGCGGCGAGGGCGATCCGCACGGACGCTGAGGGTACACTCGCCCCCGTGTTCGGCAGCATCGACCACATCGGCGTCGCCGTCGAGGACCTCGAAGCCGCGATCGCCGTCCATCGCGACACCTACGGGATGCTGGTCGTGCACCGCGAGACGATCGAGGCGCAGGGCGTCGAGGCCGTGCTGCTGGACGTCGGCGACAGCCATGTCGAGCTGCTGGCACCGCTGTCCGGCGACACGCCGGTCGGCCGCTTCCTGGCCAAGCGCGGCCCCGGCCTGCACCACGTGGCCTACCGGGTCGACGACGTCGCGGCCGCGCTGGAGGAGCTCCGCGCCGCCGGCGTGCGGCTGATCGACGAGACGCCGCGCACCGGAATACGCAACTCTCAGGTAGCGTTTCTTCATCCCTCCGCCTCCGGAGGCGTCCTGACCGAGCTCGTTCAACCCGCGGCGGTGCACGTATGACAGATCCCACACACACTCCTCCCAGCTTCCGCCGCGCCGCCCTCGGCTTCACCGGCGGCGGCCAGGTGCTGTCGCTCCGTATCGGCGAGGACCAGCTGACGGCGCTGCGCAAGGCGCTCCAGGCCGGCGACGAGCGCTGGTACGAGGTCGAGGCGACCGACGGCGCCGTCCTCGTCGACCTCGGGCAGGTCTCCTACCTGCGCGTGGAATCCGGCGAGCACCGCGTCGGCTTCTAGCCTCTCCGCGGTGCCAAGCCTGCGAGTCGTCTTCAACGCGGTCGATCTCGCCCTCTACAAGCGTGTCCGGCGACTCGCCCACGCGCCCGAGCGCGTGCTGTGGGTGCGGCGCTACTCGCGGCTCGGGGAGCACGGCGCGCTGTGGCTCGGGATCGGGCTGCTCGGCACCGCGGCCGACCACCAGCGCCGCGGTCGCTGGGCGCGCGCGACGCTGTGCGTCGGCGGCGCCTACCTGCTCTCGACCTCGATCAAGCTGGCCATCGGCCGCCGCCGTCCCGTGGTCGAGGACCTGCCGCACCTGATGGTCACGCCGACCGGCCTTTCCTTCCCGTCGTCGCACTCGACGTCCTCGTTCGCCGCCGCGCAGGCCTTCGGGCGCCTGCTGCCGCGCGGCCCGCTGCTCGGCGCGGCCGCCGCCATGGCGTTCTCGCGGCTCTATCTCGGCGTCCACTACCCGTCCGACGTCGCGGCCGGAGCGGCGCTCGGCACCGTCGTGGGAAGCCTCGGGCGATGAAGGTCGGCATCGTGGGGATGCCCAACGCGGGCAAGTCGTCGCTCTTCAACGCGCTGTCGCGCGCGGGCGCCGAGGCGGCCAACTACCCGTTCACGACGATCGAGCCCAACGTCGCCGTCGTGCCGGTGGCCGATGACCGGCTCGACGCCGTGGCCCGGACCATCGGCGCGTCCAACATCGTCCCGGACACGATCGAGTTCCACGACATCGCGGGCCTCGTGGCCGGAGCCCACAAAGGCGAGGGCCTCGGGAACCAGTTCCTGGCCAACATCCGCGAGACCGACGCCCTCCTCCACGTGGTGCGGGCCCACCGCGACGACAACGTCATCCATCCCGAGGGGCGCGTCGATCCGGCGGCCGACATCGACACGATCGAGACCGAGCTCATCTACGCCGACCTCGAGCAGGCCGAGCGCCGCCACGCCCGCGTGGTGCGGACCGCCCGCAGCGGCGACCGCGTGGCCATCGCCGAGCAGGAGTGGCTCGAGCGCGTGATCGCGGCGCTCCAGGCCGGCGAGGCGGCGCGCACCGTCCCGGTCCCCGCGGCCGCGCCCAACGCCATGCGCGACCTCTCGCCGCTCACCGGCAAGCCCGTCCTCTTCGTGGCCAACGTCGACGAAGGCGACGACGCCGTCCCCTCGGCGGTGGCCGACCACGCGGCCGCCAACGGCGCCGCGGCGGTGGCCGTCTCCTCGCGGATCGAGGCCGAGCTGTCCGAGCTCGACGACGACGAGGCGGCGATGATGCGCGAGGAGATGGGGGTGGGCGAGTCCGGCCTCACCCGCGTGGTCCGCGGCGCCTTCGGCCTGCTCGACCTGATCGCCTTCTTCACGGCCGGCGAGGACAAGCCCGCGCAGTCGTGGCACCTCAAGCGAGGGCTCACCGCGTGGCACGCGGCCGGGGAGATCCACTCCGACATCCAGAAGGGGTTCGTACGCGCCGAGGTGATCGGCTGGAAGGACCTCGTCGACGCCGGCGGCTACGCCGGTGCGCGCGAGCGCGGGACGCTCCGGCTGGAGGGCAGGGAATACCCCATGGCCGATGGGGACGTAATTACCGTCAAGTTCACGCCCTGACACGCCGACCATACGGGTGTGGACCTCGAAGATCTGATCGGCCCGCTCCCCGCTCCGCTCGGCCGCTGGATGCTGCGGCGGATGGTGGCCTCGGGCATTCGCTACGGGCACAGCTTCGCGGTGCTGCTGGTGCGCGGCGCCGACCCCGACGTGCTCGCCGGCGTCCTGCGCGGCGCTGACATCTTCTCCAACTGGGACGAGGGCGACCTGCTCGCGCTGCTCCCGGACACCGATCGCGTCGGCGCGGCCCGCGTGGCCGCTCGCGTCCGCGAGGCGACCGGCGGCCACGTCGGCTTCGCGCACTGGGGCGGCGACCTCGCGGAAGACGTGCTGGAGCGCGCCGAGCGCGTCCTGGCCGAGGACCTGGCTCAGGCCTGAAGCCGCGCCCCGGCCTCCGGGTCGTGGGTCGGGAGGTAGACGGTGGGCCGGTCGACGACCAGGCCGCGGATGCGGTCGAGGCTGGCCAGATAGGCCTTGGCGTCGGGCGCGACGCCGTCGAGGACGCCGTCGAGCATCAGCTGTTCCGTGTAGGACGCGTCTCCCGCGATCAGGAAGCGGTCCTCCACCAGCACCGACATGTGGCCGGGGGTATGGCCGCGCGTGTCCAGCAGCGTCACGCCGTCGACCAGCGGCACGTCCGGGTCGACCAGGGTCGGGTCCAGCCAGGACGGCCAGTGCCGGCGGGGAAGGCCGTTGACGACGCCGCCGATGCCGGTCGCGAACCGCCACTCCCGGCGCGAGATGACGATCTCGGCCCGCGGGAAGTACGACAGGCCGCCCGCGTGGTCGGTGTGCAGGTGCGTGAGCACGATCCAGCGGACGTCGTCCGGCGAGACGCCGAGCGCGCGCAGCTGCGGGCCGATCTCGTCGTCCGGCGTGACCCGGAGCTTCACGCAGCGCCGGTAGTACGGATGCCAGGCCGGGAAGTAGCCCGGCTGCGTCGCGCGGGCCGTCTCGCCGGTGTCGACCAGGATCAGGCCGTCGGGGTGCTCGATCAGCCAGGCGCGGATGGGGAGCGGGGCGGTCCAGCCGCGGTTGACGAGCGTGGCCGCGACGCGCAGCGGCCCGCGGGCGCCGCGGACCTGCCGGGGCCGGATGACGACGGTCCCGGTCTGGAGGGCGTGGACCCTCAGGCGGCGGCCTCTTCGAGCCGCTTCGAGAGGCGGCCCATGCCGTGCTCGCTCGCCGCCTTGGCGCCTCCCGCGTAGTCGGTCGCGCGGTCCTGGGGCCGCTCGATCGGCACCGTGCGCAGGGTGGCGATGTCCTTGAAGCTGCGCAGCTCGTCGGCCTGCTCGATCAGCGCTCGCCGCACGGACGGCTTCTCGCGGATGGCGCCGAGGATCACGTGGTCGAGGTCGCCCTTGCGCTTGAGCAGGTCCGCCGCGGTCTTGGGGCCGATCCCCTTGGCGCCGGGCAGACCGTCCGACGGGTCGCCGCGCAGCGCGATGAAGTCCGGCACCTGCTCGGGGTCGATCCCGTACTTGGAGCGCACCACGTCGGCGTCGACCTCCTCCGGGCCGTCGCCACCCGTGCGCTGCAGGAGCACCTTCACCGAGTCGTTGACGCACTGGAACATGTCGCGGTCGCCGGTGAGGATCAGCGTCGTCCCGCCCGCCGCCGTCTCGATCTCGGCCAACGAGCCGAGCAGGTCGTCGGCCTCGAGGTCCTCGGTCGAGGTGACCGACCAGCCGAGCGCGTCGTAGAGCGCCGGCGCTCGCTCCCACTGCCAGGCGAGCGGGTCGGGCATCGGGGGGCGGTCGGCGTGGTAGGCGGGAAACGCCTCCACGCGGTAGGCGCCCGCCTCGGCCCCGAAGCACCACACGACCGCGCGCGGGTCGTACTTCTCCACGCACCAGAGCGTCTGGTTGACCGAGCCGAGCAGCGCGTTGACGGGGTTGCCGTCGTCGTCGGTGATCGAGTCCGGCAGGGCGAAGAAGGAGCGATAGAGGACGGCGGGCCCGTCGATGGCCAACAGGGGCTTGGTCACGCTTGCTGAGGATATGGTGCGGCGCATGAAGACGATCACCGGGTTGGACGAGCTGAAGGCGTCCGAGGGCGAGATCCTCGGTACCTCCGAGTGGCACGAGGTCACCCAGGAGGCCATCAACGACTTCGCTGACGTCACCGGCGATCACCAGTGGATCCACGTCGACGTCGAGCGCGCGAAGTCGACCCCGTTCGGCGGCACGATCGCCCACGGCTACTACACGCTCTCGCTCGCCCCGATGTTCATGGAGCAGGTGATGGCGCTCGAGGGCTTCGCCTTCGCGGTCAATTACGGGCTCAACAAGGTGCGCTTCCCGGCGCCGGTGCCGGTCGGCTCGCGCGTCCGGGCGACGGCCAAGCTCGCCTCGCTCGACGAGATCCCGGGCGGTGCGCAGATCACCGTGGAGCTGACGTTCGAGGTCGAGGGCGGCGAGAAGCCGGCCTGCGTGGCGCAGACCCTGGCCCGGGTCTACACGGGCTGAGGGTTCGAAACTGCGGCATTAAGGGAGCGGGATCGGCCGATTGTCGCGACTTGAATCCTCGCATAGCGAGGTGATATCGTCAGCACGCCACTTGCCGGAGTGGCCAACCTCGCCGATCCCCCGACCTCCCTACCCAGCGCAGTCGCAGTTCGAGCCCTAGCGAACGCGCACGGCGGGCCCGGCCTCGCCGGAGAACACCGCGCGGTACAGGCCGGAACTCGCCACCGCCGCGCGATACGTGCCGCCGCGCCGCACAGGAGTAGAGGCCACGGTCTCCCACCCGCCGGAGCGGCTGATCTGGATCTGCACCTCAGCGCCCTCGCGGGCGGGGATGACGCTGCCGGCCACCGCCGCGCGGGCCCGTGGCCCGGCGGCGCCCGCGGGTGATTGGGTCCCGCCGGACGGCGACGGCGGCGCCTTGCGCGTGACGATCGAGGTGAAGTAGGCCCAGGTGTCGAGCAGGCCGAGGCGGGCGCGCAGCGTGGCGCCGTCGACCCGCGTCTTGCCTCGCGAGCCGATGATGTCGGCGGCGACGATCCGCGGCGACTTGCCGCGCTTGACGACCTGGATGCCCTTGAAGGTGCCCTTCACGAGCCCGGAGAGCTTGGCGCCGGCCTGGGCCAGCGTGTACTTCGTCGGGCCCCAGCGATGCTTGGGCGAGACGTCGTCGTAGGGATCGGCGACCGACTTCAGCCACGGCTGCGGCCCGGCGCCGACGTTGGTGTTCTCCACGTTCTCGGTCTTGCCGCCGCTGGTGGAGAAGAAGAAGGTCACGACCGGCTCGCCCTGGTAGGTGACGACCTGGCCGCGCGTGGCGGTCACCGCGGCGTTCGTGGACGCCGTCTCGGCCGCCACGCCGCCGTAGACCTGCGAGCGCGTGTCGTTGTAGTGCTCGAAGCCGGCGCCCTGCTTCGACGTGGTGATCGCGTACGTCCGCGCCGCCACGGCCTGGGCCTTGAGGGCCTCGGCCGGCCAGGAGGACGGCGACTCGCGTGAGATGACGCCGGCGACGTAGTCCTCCAGCGACACCGCGTTGATCACGTTGACGCCGCCGAACACGTCGGGCCGGAACTCGAGCACCCCGCGGTAGGTGCCGGAGCCGCCGAGCGCCAGGGTGCCGTCGGCGCCCGTGATCTGCAGCGGCGCCGAGAAGCTCGCGACCTTCTTGCTGCCGGACAGGAGGTCGACCTGCGAGGCGCCGCGGCGGCGCACCGAGTAGGTCTTGGCCGGGTTGAGGCTGCGGCTGCCGGCCTGGGAGGCGCCGGTGACGGTGGCGGTGCCGGTCGACTGGATCAGCACCCGCACGGTCTGGGCGGGGTCGGTGGTCCCGAGCTCGGTCCCCGTGTAGTAATGCCGCAGGATCGCGTCATAGCTCGTGCCGTGCTGCGCGAACCCGTACGCGCCGTATTGACTCATCCCCACGCCGTGGCCGAAGCCCGCTCCACGGATCGTGAACCGGGCCTTCGCGGCGAAGGCGGGCGTTGTGAGCAGCACGAGGGCTGCGAGCGTCAGGGAAACGAGGCGCAGCAAGGGGTTCAGGGTAGCCCGACACGGGGAGTGATCAGAAGTTGCGTAAGACTGGAGGATCGTGAGCGAGCGCAAGGCAGCGGATCTGTTCGTGGAATGCCTCGAGGCCGAAGGCGTCAGGTACGTATTCGGCATCCCGGGCGAGGAGACGCTGGACCTCAACTTGTCCCTGGAGGAATCCTCGATCGAGTTCGTGCCCGTCCGGCACGAGCAGGGCGGGGCCTACATGGCCGACATGTACGGTCGCCTGACCCGCTCGGCGGGCGTCTGCCTGGGCACGCTCGGACCGGGCGCGACGAACCTCGTGACCGGCGTCGCGGACGCGTTCCTGGACCGCTCGCCGATGGTCGCGCTGACCGGCCAGGGCGACCTCGAGCGCATGCACAAGGAGTCGCACCAGCACATCGACGTGGTGGACATGTTCCGCCCGATCACCAAGTTCAACGCGCGGCTCAACAGCCCGCGGGTGATCCCGGAGGTCGTGCGGAAGGCGTTCAAGGTCGCGCAGGCGCAGAAGCCCGGGCCGACCCACATCGAGCTGCCCGAGGACGTCATGGCGGCTTCCGTCGACGCGCAGCCGCTGCCCTCCCGGCGCACGCTGCGCCGGCCCGAGCCGAGCGGCGACGAGCTCGCCGCGGCGCTGGAGGTCATCCGCAGCGCCGAGCACCCGATCGTCCTCGCGGGCAACGGCGTCGCCCGCACGGGCTCCGCTCCCGCCCTGCGCGAGTTCGCCCACGTCACCGGCATCGGCGTGGCCGAGACGTTCATGGGCAAGGGGATGCTCGACTACGAGGACCCGCACGCGCTCGGCACGGTCGGGCTGCAGTCGCGCGACTACGCGCTCGCGGGCTTCGAGGACGCCGACGTGGTGATCACCGTCGGCTACGACCTGGTCGAGCACGCGCCGGTCAATTGGAACCCGCGCGGGACGAAGCGAATTGTGTGCATAGACACGGTGTCGCCTGAGGTGGACGAGCACTTCGTCACGGACGTCGACCTCATCGGCGACCTCCACCACATCCTCCTGGTGCTGGCGCGCGAGCTGCGCGAGGCGCCGGTCGAGCCGCCGCATTCGCGGCTCAACGACATCGTGCTCGGGCGCTTCGAGCGGGCGCGCGACGACGACGCCTTCCCGATGCAGCCCCCGCGCGCGCTGTGGGAGATCCGCCAGGCGCTCGGGCGCCGCGACATGCTCATCTCGGACGTCGGGCTCCACAAGCTGTGGATCGCGCGCATGTTCCCGGCCCACGAGCCGGACACGGTGTTCATCGCCAACGGCCTGGCCGGCATGGGGATCGCGCTGCCGACGGCGATCGCCGCCAAGCTCGTCCATCCCGACCGGCGCGTCGTGACGGTCAACGGCGACGGCGGCTTCCTCATGAACGTGCAGGAGCTGGAGACCGCGGTGCGGCTGCGGACGCCGGTGGTCAACGTGATCTGGGAGAACCGGCAGTACGGCTCGATCGTGTGGAAGCAGGACAAGAAGTTCGGCCGCCACTTCGGCACGGACTTCACCAACCCAGACTTCGTGCGCCTGGCCGAGGCCTTCGGCATGCCGGCCTGGCGCTGCGAGGCGGTCGAGGACTTCGGGCGCCACCTGCGCCATGCGCTGACGCTCGACCTGCCCTCGCTGATCGTCTTGCCGATCGACTACTCGATCGACGTCGCAATCTCTGAAGAACTCGGAACGGAAACGGTGGCGGCATGAGCATCACGACAGACAACGAGAGCGCGGTCGTCTCGGCCGCTCCGAACCAGCTGTTCATCGGCGGCGAGTGGCGTGACGCCTCCGGCGGGGAGACGCTCGGGGTGGAGGATCCGTCGACCGGCTCGACCCTGGTCGAGGTGGCCGACGCGACGCCCGAGGACGCCGTGGCGGCGCTCGATGCCGCCGTCGCGGTGCAGGACGAGTGGGCCGTGCACCCGCCGCGCGAGCGGGGCGAGATCCTGCGGCGGGCGTTCGAGGCGATGACCGCCCGGGCCGACGAGCTCGCGCTGCTGATGACGCTGGAGATGGGCAAGCCGCTGGCCGAGTCCAAGGCCGAGGTCACCTACGCCGCGGAGTTCCTGCGCTGGTTCTCCGAGGAGGCGGTGCGGATCGAGGGCCGGTTCGGGACGGCGCCCAACGGCGTCGGGCGGCTGATCACCATGAAGCAGCCGGTGGGGCCGTGCTACGCGATCACGCCGTGGAACTTCCCGGCGGCGATGGGCACGCGCAAGATCGGGCCGGCGATCGCGGCGGGCTGCACGATGATCGTCAAGCCGGCGCAGCAGACGCCGCTGTCGATGCTCGCCCTGGCCGCGATCTTCGAGGAGGCCGGGCTCCCGGCGGGCGTCCTGAACGTCATCACCTCGTCGTCCTCCTCGGGGGTCTCCAAGCCGCTGATCTCCGATCCGCGGCTGCGCAAGCTCACCTTCACGGGCTCGACCGAGGTGGGCCGCAAGCTGGTCGAGCAGTCGGCCGAGGGCCTGCTCCGCACGTCCATGGAGCTCGGCGGCAACGCGCCGTTCCTGGTCTTCCCGGATGCGGACATCGACGCCGCCGTCGAGGGCGCGGTGATCGCCAAGATGCGCAACATCGGCGAGGCGTGCACGGCCGCCAACCGCTTCCACGTCGCCGATCGCGTGGCCGAGGAGTTCGCCGAGAAGCTGGCCGCCAAGCTCGGCGAGATGAAGGTCGGACGCGGCGTCGAGGAGGACGTGAAGGTCGGGCCGCTGATCGACGCCACGCAGCGCGAGAAGGTCGCCGAGCTGGTCTCCGACGCGACCTCGCGTGGGGCACAGGTGCTGGTCGGCGGGCAGGAGCGCGACGGCGCCGGCTACTTCTACGAGCCCACGGTCCTCAGCGACGTCACGGGCGATGCCCGGCTCCTGAAGGAGGAGATCTTCGGCCCGGTCGCGCCGGTCATCGGCTTCGACGACGAGGACGCGGCGATCGCGGCGGCCAACGACACGGAGTTCGGGCTCGTGGCGTACGT
Organism: uncultured Solirubrobacteraceae bacterium; assembly: GCA_963774155.1. GTDB lineage: Bacteria > Actinomycetota > Thermoleophilia > Solirubrobacterales > Solirubrobacteraceae > DASSUW01. The sequence continues at coordinate 367,740 of CAVZDW010000012.1, read as the reverse complement.
CTACACGAGCGACATCAAGCGGGCGTTCCGGGTCGTCGAGAAGCTCCAGACCGGCATGGTCGGCCTCAACCAGGGGCTGGTCTCCAACGCGGCGGCGCCGTTCGGCGGGGTCAAGGCGTCGGGCTTCGGCCGCGAGGGCGGCCCCGAGGGCATCGACGAGTACCTGAGCATCAAGTACGTCGCGATGGCGATGTGAACCCCCTCCATCAGGTTCGAGAGTGGTTCGAGGAGGCGGCGGCCTCGGGGATCATCGAGGCCGAGCGGATGGCGCTCGCCACGGCGACCCCGGACGGCCGGCCGTCGGTCCGCATCGTGCTCCTGAAGGGCATCGACGACGACGGCATCCGCTTCTACACCAACTACGAGTCGCGCAAGGGGCGCGAGCTGGCCGCGAACCCTCGGGGGGCGGCGACGCTGTACTGGCAACCCCTGTATCGAGCCGTGCGGCTCGAAGGCCCGGTCGCGCGGCTGTCGCCTGAGGAGTCCGACGCGTACTTCGCGTCCCGGCCGCGCGGCGCCCAGGTCGGCGCCTGGGCCTCGGCCCAGGGCTCGGTCATCCCGCTCGCGCGTCGAGCTCGAGGAGGCGGTCGCGTCGGTCGAGGCCCGGTTCCCGGACGAGGTCCCGCGCCCGGAGTACTGGGGCGGCTACAAGCTGACGCCCGACGCCGTCGAGTTCTGGCAGGGCCGGGAGAGCCGGCTCCATGATCGTGAGCACTTCCTGCTGCAGCCCGACGGGTCGTGGCTGGTTGAACGACTGTCGCCGTGATCGTTGGCTGGGGTCGGCCCGTCGTCATGCCCTCCCGGGGCAGCGCTCGCAAGCTCGCGGGCTGTGCGCGTCGATTGTCGAACGTGATCGCTTTGCTCAAGACTTCTAATGGCGTCGATTGGTCGAGTGGGCATCCTCGAACGATGACTTCGACCGACACGATCGCCGTCCGTGAACTGGAGCCGGAGGCGAGCCAGGATGCCGCGCTCGTCGATCAGCTGACTGGGCTCGTGACCGAGGTCTATGCCACGGCCGAGAGCGGGCTCTGGCGCGAAGGGACCGTGCGGACGACGCCGTCCGAGCTCGCCGGGCTCATCGCCGCGGGCGAGATCGCGGTCGCCACCCGGGGCGGCGGGATCGCCGGCGTCGTCCAGGTCCATGACGTCGCGAGCGACACGAGCGCGTTCGGGATGCTCGCCGCCGATCCCGAGCAGCGCGGGGCCGGCGTCGGCCGGGCCCTCGTCGACTTCGCCGAGCGGCAGGGGCGCGAACGCGGCCTGCGGGCGATGCAGCTCGAGCTGCTCCTCCCGCGCACCTGGAGTCATCCGAGCAAGGAGTTCCTCAAGGCGTGGTACGGCCGGCTCGGGTACCGGCTCGTCCGCACCACCACGATGCAGGAGGCGTATCCGCACCTGGCGCCGCTGCTCGCCACCCCCTGCGACCTCGAGATCCGCGAGAAGCCGCTATAGCCGGCGCGAGCCGAACGGTCGGTGGGCTAGGACGGATCCTTGCGGGCGCGGCTGGGCGCGACCCGGGGCGGCTCGTCGGGCATCTTCGGGTAGACCGGCGGCCACGGGGCGTCGAGCAGGCCGGCGGCGCGGTCGCGCTCGTGCATCGCGAGCATCGGCTCGAGCGATTGCGGGTGCTCGGCGATGTCCTCCCACGGGTCGCCGAGGCGGTCGAGCCGGTCGGGGACCGTCGCCAGCGTCAGCTCGTCCGGGTGGAGCTCGAACACGTCGTCCCAGAGCAGCGGTGCTGAGACCTGGCCGCCGGCCCGGGCGCGAGCGGCCCAGGCGCCGAAGACCGTCTTGTGCGGGGCGTTCTGGTTGTAGTCGATGAAGATCCGCTCGCCGCGCTCCTCCTTCCACCATGCGGCCGTGACGACGTCCGGATGGCGTCGCTCGAGCTCGCGCGCGATCGCCACGGCGGCCGAGCGGACCGCGTAGGAGTCCCAGCGCGGCTGCAGGCGGACGTAGACGTGCAGGCCGCGGTTGCCCGTGGTCTTGGGATAGCCGGCGACGCCGAGCTCGTCCAGCAGGGCCTTCAGCGCAGCAGCGGCGCGCCGCACGTCCGAGAAGTCGGTGCCGGGTTGCGGGTCGAGGTCCAGGCGGAGCTCGTCGCAGTGCGCGGGGTCGTCGGCGCGGTAGGGCCAGACGTGGAACCCGAGGCAGCCGAGGTTGATGGCCCACACGACGTGCGCGCGGTCGGCGATCACCAACGCGCGCGAGGGCGTGCCGTTGACCGTCGTCACCGTCGTCGTCTCGAGCCACTCCGGCGCGTTCTTCGGGACCCGCTTCTGGAAGAACGACGGACCGGTCGCGCCCTGCGGGAAGCGCTGCATGAGCACGGGCCGTCCGCCCATCGTCCGCATGAGCGGATCGCTGACCCGCAGGTAGTAGTCCACGAGATCGCGCTTCGTCTCGCCCCGTTCGCCGAACAGCACCTTTCCGGGGCTGGACAGCCGGACCTCGTGCCCGTCGAGCTCGAAGATGACCTCGTCGTCGCTCATGCTCCTCAGGCTACGGACTGGGCTTGCCCCCGCAGTCCCCGAGGGGGGAGGATGGTCCGAGGCGAGAGAAGGAGCAGCCATGAGCGAGCGGACCGCATACGTCCTCGGAAGCCACGACGCCGAGATCGCGCGGCTCGACGCTCAAGCGGCCTCGATTGCGGGGGCCACGGACGCGTTGCTCCGCGCGGCCGGGCTCCGTGGTCCGATGCGTGTGCTGGATCTCGGAACCGGCCTCGGCCACGTCGCCTTTCAGCTGGCGGACATCCTCGATCCCGAGGGCTCGGTGCTCGGTGTCGACCAGGCGGAACGGCTGCTCGAGGTCGCCGAGCGCAGGCGCGCGGCCGCGGGTATCGAGAACATCGAGTTCGTCCAGGCCGACGTGCGGGCGTTCAGTCCGATCGAGCAGTTCGACGCGATCGTCTCGCGCCTCCTGCTGTTTCACCTGCCTGACCGCGAGGAGGTCCTACGGCGCCAGCTCGAGGCGCTCCGCCCGGGCGGCACCATGGTCCTGGTCGAGTTCGACCTCGGTGCCATGCGCGCGGAACCGCAAGTCCCGCTCGTCGACGCGGTGCGACGGTGGATCGAGGCCGCGTTCAGATCGGCGGGGGCCGATCCGCGCATCGGCGCCCGGGCCGGGGAGATGCTGCGCCGTGCGGGCTTTGAGGAGGTCTCGACGTTCGGGATCCAGCCCTACTTCGGCCCCGGCGACCCGACCGGGCCGGTCCTGTGCGCGGGAGTCACGAGGTCGCTGGCACCGCAGATCGTGGCGCAGGGCATCGCGGACGAGGCGGAGCTCGGGCTGGAAACGCTGCAGGCGCGAATCGCCGAGCAGGTCACCGATCGCGACGCGGTGATGCTTCCGCCGGCCGTCGTCGGCGCATGGGGGCTTCGTCCGGCGCCGTGAACGATTCGGCGACACTCCGTTGGTGGGCAACGCGCAGATCGCCGACCGGCTGGAGGCTTTCGCCACGATGCTGGAGCTGGCGGAGGCGAACGGCTACACGATCCGGGCGTACCGGCGCGCGGCGGAGCTGATCCGGGGCACGGCGGTGCCGGTCGAGGCGCTCGTTCGATCCGGGCGGGTGCGCGAGCTGCGCGGGGTCGGGCCGGGGATCGAGGCCCGGCTGCGGGAGCTGATCGAGACCGGCGAGATCGCGGAGCTGGCGGAGCTCGAGCGGGAGCTGTCGCCCGCGCTCATCGGGTTCGGCCGCTATCTCGGGCTGGGTGCTCAGCGGTCGGTGGAGATCGCGCGAGCGCTCGACGTGCGGACCGCCGACGAGCTCCGTGAGGCGGTGGTGGCCGGGCGGCTGCGGGACGTGCCGGGGATCGGCCCGAAGCGCGAGGCGCAGATCGTGGAGGCGCTCGCGCGTGAGGGGGAGCCCCGGCCCGCTCGCGGGCTCTTGCTCAACCAGGCATGGGAGCTGGTCGGTGGCATCGCCGAGGCGCTCGACGGCGTGGTGGCCGGCGATGTCCGGCGCTGGCGGGACTCGTGCGAGCACCTGGCGGTCGTGGCGGCACCCGAAGCGTCCGCGCGGTTCGCCGACCTGCCGCAGATCGTCGCGGTGCTCGAGCCGGGCGTCGGGGTGACGATCGAGGGCGTGCCCGTGGAGCTCGTCGTCGCCGAGCCGGCGGAGTTCGGGACCGCGCTGCTGCGGGCGACGGGCTCGCCCGCCTACGTCGAGGCGCTGGGGCCGCTGCCGGACGAGCCGGACGAGGCCGCGGTGTACGAGGCGCTCGGGATCCCGTTCCTGCCGCCCGAGCTGCGCGAGCTGCCGTTCCGCGGTGAGCCGCCGGCGCTCGTCGAGCTGGGTGACATCCGCGGTGACCTGCACTGCCACACGACGTGGTCGGACGGTCGCGCGAGCGTGGAGGAGATGGGTCGCGCCGCGCGCGACCGCGGCTACGAGTACGTCGCGATCTGCGACCACACGCCGGCGGTGGGCGCCGTACAGGGCCTCACGGCGGACGACGTCCGCCGCCAGGCCGAGGAGATCGCCGCCGCGAACGAGGTGCTGGCACCGTTCCGGATCCTCCGCGGGATCGAGTGCGACATCCTGCCCGACGGCCGGCTCGACCTCCCGGACGACGTGCTCGCGGAGCTCGACTGGGTCCAGGCCAGCGTCCACGGCGGGCAGCGGATGCCGCGCAGGGAGATGACCAAGCGGGTGGAGGAGGCGCTCCGCAACCCCTCCGTGCGCTGCCTCAGCCACCCGACGGGCCGGCTCATCGGTCGCCGGCCGGAGAACGCCGTCGACCTCGAGCGCGTCTACGAGGTGGCGCTCGAGGAAGGCGTCGCGCTCGAGGTGAACGGCCTGGCCCCGCGCCTCGATCTCAGCGGCGAGCACGTCCGCGACGCCCTCGCAGCCGGGGTGCGGATCGTCTGCTCGACGGACACCCACTCGGTGCAAGGCTTCGGCAACATGGAGCTCTCCGTCCACACGGCCCGCCGCGGCTGGGCGACCGCCGCGGATGTCGTCAACACGCAGTCGTTGCGAGCGCTCCTTGATTGAAGACGATCGAAGCCGGTGGGCACCGCATCGCCTTCGAGCAGCGAGGCGAGGGGCCGCCGATCGTCTTCCTGCACGGGTACGTCGGCGACCGGCGGACCTGGCGCCGCCAGCTCGACGTGCTCTCGGACGAGTTCACCGTGGTGGCCTGGGACGCTCCCGGCTACGGCGGCTCCTCGGATCCGCCGGACTCGTTCCCGCTCTCCGGGTTCGCCGACGCGCTCGCCGCGTTCATCCGCGCGCTTGGGCTGGGGCGCCCGCATGTCGTCGGCCTGTCGTTCGGCGGCGGCCTGGCCATCGAGCTCGCCCGCCGGCATCCGACGCTCCCGGCGACGCTCGTGCTCGTGGCCGCCTATGCCGGTTGGGCGGGGTCCTTGCCCACGGAGGTCGTCGAGCACCGCCTGCAGCAGGCGCTGCGACTCGCGGCGCTGCCGCCGGCGCAGCTCGTCGAGGAGTTGCTTCCGACCCTCTTCTCGGCCGCGGCGCCGCAGGATCTCGTGGAGGAGTTCGCGGCGGCGCTCGCCGAGTTCCACCCCGCCGGGCTGCGCGCGAGCGCCCGCGCGTTCGCGCAGGCCGACCTCCGCGACGCCCTCCCGCGCATCGACGTCCCGACCCTGCTCCTCTACGGCGACGAGGACGTGCGCGCGCCGCTGGACGTGGCGCGCGAGCTGCACGCCGCGATCCGCGGCTCGCTTCTCGTCGTCCTCGAGGGCGTCGGCCACGTGTCGAACATCGAGGCCGCGGAGCGCTTCAACGCCGAGGTCCGCGCCTTCCTCCGCGGGGTGTAGCGGCGCCCAACGGAGCGACGTTCAGTTCCGAACTGCGTCACTCCGCCGGCTTGTGGCACACGGCCTCGATGTTGTGGCCGTCGGGGTCGAGCACGTAGGCGCCGTAGTAGTTGGGGTGGTAGATGGCCCGGACGCCCGGGGCGCCGTTGTCCGTCCCGCCCGCCTCCAGGGCCGCGGCGTGGAACGCGTCGACCGTCGCGCGGTCCTCGACCGCGAACGCGACGTGGAGGTATCCGGACAGCACCTTCCCGCGCGCCTCGATCCAGAAGAACGGCTTGCCGTCCTTGCCGAACCCGGCCGCCGCCGCCACCGGCTCCATCAGGAGCCCGATCCCGAGCGGCGCGAGCGCTTCCGCGTAGAACGCCTTGCTCCGGTCGTAGTCGCTGACCGTGAATCCGACGTGGTCGAGCATCTGTCCTCCTGCCGACGTTGGCACCTCACTCCATGATGAGGATGTCCGTCGCGCGGTGGTCGGCCGGCACGCCGTCGCCGATGATGACCCAGCCCTCGGACCGGCTCGTCCGCAGCGCGAGGATCGCCTGATAGGCGTCCGACTCGTACCAGCCGCGAGCCCGCTCCCGGTCCGGGAACTCGAGAACGATGACGTCACCGGGGAACGAGCCCTCCCGGACGTCGACCGGGCCGCCGTGGACCACGTAGCGGCCGTCGAAGGGCTCGAGTGTCGCGTCGATCTCGGAGACATAGCGGACGATGTCCGGGCCCATTTGCAGGGACCAGAGGTGGGCGATGACGTATGCGGGCATGGGCACGACGGTAGGTCGCGCCCGCTCAGAACTCCATGACCTCCGAGGTCATGGACTCAGCGCCGAGCCAGAGCTCGGCGCTGCGGCGATCACGCGGCTGTGCGGAGTGCCAGGTTCTGGCGTTCGACGGCGCTGACGAACGCGCGGACCACGCGCGAATCGAACTGGGTGCCGGCGCAGCGCTGCAGCTCGTCGAGGGCCTGCCGGTGCGTGAGGGCGGGCCGGTAGGCGCGGTCGGAGACCATGGCGTCATAGGCGTCGCAGACCGCGATGATCCGCGCGCCGAGCGGGATGCCCTCGCCCTCGAGGGCGTCCGGGTACCCCTTCCCGTCGAAGCTCTCGTGCGAGGAGCGCACGAGCGGCGCGGCCGACGCCAGCGCCGGCGCGGCCAGCATGATGCGCTCGCCGATGATCGTGTGGCGGCGCATGAAGACCCATTCGTCATCGTCGAGCGGGCCGGGCTTGTTGAGGATCGCGTCGGGGACGGCCGCCTTGCCGATGTCGTGCAGGATGGCCGCCTGCCACACGGCGTTGCGGTCCTCGTCGCCCATCCCCAGCTCCGAGGCGATCTGCGCGGCCAGCGTGGCGACGCCGTCGACGTGGGCGCCGAGGTCGGGATGGCGCTCGGCGATCACGCGCAGCAGCACCGCGGTGCTCTGCCCGCCCGCCGAAGCCCGGCGGCCGTTCTTCTCGGCGTACATGCGGCGGTCGGCGTCGCGCAGGGCGTCGGCCGAGTCGCCGTCGGGCCGGTCCAGGAGGGCGGTGCCCAGGGCGGCGCTGATCTCGAACCCGTCGCCGTGCTCGCTCAGCGCGGCCCGGCTCGCTGCGGCGAGCTCGGCGTGGCGCTCGACGGGGAGCGTCGCGAGCACGCAGAACTCGTCGCCGCCCATCCGGTAGGCGTTGCCCCGGCCCTCGACCGCGTCGGCCAGCGCGCCGCCGAGGCGCGCGAGCAGCGCGTCGCCGGCCGGGTGGCCGTAGAGGTCGTTGTAGGCCTTGAAGCCGTTGAGGTCGAACAGCATCAGGGCGAGCGGCCGCTCCGCCGTGACGCCGCGGAGCTCGGCCTCGAGGTCCTCGACCAGGCGGCGGCGGTTGCCGAGACCGGTCAGGTCGTCGGTGGTGGCCTCGCCGCGGCTGGTGCCGAGCAGCCGCATGTGCTCGCCGAGCGTCAGCCAGAGCCGCAGCCCGGCGACGGCCAGCGTGGCGAAGGCGAGGATCGCGGCGACGTCGCTGATCCGGGAGAAGTGGTCGACCAGCAGCAGCACGAGCGCGGCGAGCATGGCGACGAGCGGCAGCGTGAGCATCCGGCGGCCCTCGAGCCGGACCGCGCGCACGCGGGCGAGCGGTTGCCACGCCGCCAGGGCCATGGTCAGCGCGGACGCCGGCCACAGCGACTGCGCCCAGGCGGGGGCGTCCGGCAGCCCGTGGGCGATCGCGCTGAGGTAGATGATGTCCGCCGCTCCGCTGAGCGCGATGCCCGCGCCGAGGAGCACGAGCGGGCGGTCGGGCCGCCAGCCGGTCAGCGCGAGGGCGCCGACGAGCAGCACGAGCAGCAGCGTGTCGCCGACCGGGTACGCGAGGTTGACCGTGACCGCCGTCAGCTCGCCCTCCACGCTCATCGAGAGGATCGGGGGCAGCACGAGCGCGGCCGTCAACGCGGCAGCGCCGAGCGCGGCGACGACACCGTCGAGCCACAGGCTGGCGTGGAACTCGCGGATCCGGCGGCGCATGAGCAGCACCACGGCGAACCAGCAGGCGGGATAGAACACGAGCCAGCCGGCGTCGCTGATCGACGGGTACGGCGGCTCCTCCAGGTTCGCGAGGGCGACCGTGTAGTACACGTCCGCCGCGCTCCACGTGACGAGCGCGAAGCCGACGAGCGCCCATGCCGTGCGCTCCTCGCGCACGAGGCACGCGCGCGCGACGCAGATCAGCCCGGCGCCGACGAGCACGACGTTGTGGACGACGTCCTCGATCACCCGCGAGACGAGCTCGCCGCTTCCCAGGCCGAAGACGCCATGCGCGACGTCGATCGCCAGCCCGGCGATCAGGACGTACTGAGCCATGCGCACGAGACGCGGGGTGCCCTCCATTACGTACTTAGATCGGCTGAGCGATCATGGAATTGAGCGGCTGCGCGTCACGCGGCTCAGCGGCACGACGAGCAGCAGCAGGAACGCCGGGATGAGCAGCGCGGCCGTGAGCCCGGTGACCTGGGCGACGAGACCGATGACCGGCGGGCTGCTGAACAGGCCCGCGTAGCCCAGCGTGGTCACGCGCGAGATGCCCCACGCGGGCGGGACGCCGGGCGTCGTGCCGGCCAGCGTGAAGGCGATCGGGACGATGGTCGCGACGCCGAGGCCGAGGACGAGGTAGGCGGCGATGGCGAGGCCGGGGGTGGGCGCGGCGACGGCGGCCAGCATCCCGATGCCGGCCACCAGCGCCGCTCGCTCCAGGGTCGCGGGCCGCCCGAAGCGCGCGATGACCGCGTCACCCAGGAACCGCCCGATCGCCATGCCGGCAGCGCAGGCCGCCGCGGCCAGCGGCGCGACGCCCAGCGAAGCCCCCAGTTCCTCGTGCAGGTAGACGCCGCTCCAGTCGTCCACCGCGCCCTCGGCGAAGAGGCAGCAGAACGCGATCACGCCGAGGGCGATGAGCGTCGGCTGGCTGAGGAGCCGCATCGGGCGCCCGGACGCGTCGGCCTCGTGCTCCCGGTCGGCCTCGGCCCCTAACAGCCGCCGGGCGCCGAAGACCCCCAGGGCCGCGAGCACGACGCCGGCGACGGCGAAGTGCACCAGCGGGTCGACCTCGGCGTGGGCGGCCACCGCGCCGATCACGGCGCCGACGATCACGCCGACGCTGTACATCCCGTGGATCCCGGACATGATCGGCCGCGCGTAGCCCTTCTCGATCGCCACCCCTTGCGTGTTCATGGCGATGTCCAGCGAGCCGAGGGAGAAGCCGAGCAGGAACAGGGAGACCGCGAGCGAGGGCAGGTTCCAGGCGACCGCCGGCAGGACCAGCGCCGTGCTCGCGGCGATCACGCCCCACAGCGCCACGGTCGCGCTCGTCCAGCGCTCGACGAGCCTGGAGACGACCTGGGTCGCCGAGATCAGCCCGACCGGCGACCCGAGCAGCGCGACGCTCAGCTCGGCGGTGTCCAGCCCCAGCTCCGTCTTGATGAGCGGGATGCGCGAGACCCACGTGGCGAGCACGCCGCCGTAGACGAAGAAGACGATGACGACGCCCAGACGCGCCGACCGGAGCTCAGCCAAGCCGCATATGTTCGATGATGCGGCCATGAAGCCGACCATCGTCCTTCTCGGGCCACCGGGCAGCGGTAAGGGCACCCAGGCGGAGCGGCTCGAGGCCGTGGGGTTCGTCCCGCTGTCCACGGGCGACCTGCTGCGCGCCGCCCGCGCCGCCGGCACCGAGCTCGGCCGCAAGGTCGCCGAGGTGATGGATCGCGGCGACCTCGTCCCGGACGACCTCATCAGCGACGTGCTCCGCGACGCGCTCGACGAGCATGCGGACGATCCCGTCCTGCTCGACGGCTTCCCGCGCACCGTCACGCAGGGCGATGCGCTGAACGCCATGCTCGAGGACCAGAACCGTGAGCTGACCGCCGTCGTCCTCGTCGACGTCCCGGACGACACCGTCGTGGAGCGCATCAGCAGCCGCGGCCAGGGCCGCGAGGACGACAAGCCCGAGACCGTCCGCGAGCGCCTGCGCGTCTACCACGAGCAGACCGAGCCGCTGGTCTCCTACTACGAGGACCGCGGCGTGCTCAAGCGCGTCGACGGGGCTCAGGGGCCGGACGCCGTCGCCGCCGACGTGCGTGCCGCGCTCGGGTAGTTCCGCCGCACGGCCACCGACACGAGCCCGGCGACGATGAAGGCGACGCCGGCGAGCTGCAGCGCGCTCGGCTCCTCGCCGAGCAGGATCACCCCGAGGACGACCGAGCCGACCGGCTGGATCGTCAGCGTCACCGAGGTCAGCGCGGCGGGCAGCCGCGGCAGCGAGACGGTGATGAGCAGCCAGCCGAGCACCTGCGAGGTCAGCGCGAGCACGACGAGCCAGGCGTGGGCCGGCCACGTCGGCGCGAGGTCCGCCTCGCCGACCGCCACGCCCGCGACGAGCGCCGCGACCACGGCCACGGCCGTCGTGTCGAAGAGCGGCCCCGCGGGGCGCCGCAGGTCGGCGCCCGCCTGCCGCAGGCACAGCAGGAAGCCCGCGTAGGTGACGCCGGTGAGGATGCCGAACACGACGCCGCGCACCGGATGGTCGCCGTAGGCGCCGGTCTCCAGCACGCCCGAGATCAGCACCACGCCGCTGCAGACGAGCGGGAGCGCGGCGAGCACGCGCGGCTGGATCCGCTCTCCCAGCACGGCCCACGCGGCGAACGGCACCACGACGACCTGGAGGTTGCCGAGCACCGTGGCCAGACCGGCCCCGACGTCGGCGATCGCGTGGTGCCAGAAGATGAGGTCGGCGGCGAAGAAGATGCCGGCGGGGACGACGATCCGGCGGCTCCGCCACGATCGCGCCCCGTAGCGGCGGTCCTCCAGCCACGCGAGCAGCCCCAGGGCGGGCAGCGCGTACAGGCAGCGGAAGATGGCCGCCGTCGACGGTTGCACGTCGGCGAGCTCGACGAGGATCGCCGAGAACGCAATCGTGAGTGCACCCGCGACGCCGGCGATCGCCGGCCGCCGGTCCAGCAGCCGACCTATGCCGACGACCCTGCGGCGATCTTGCGCAGGTCGAGCGCCGCGTCGAGCGTGGCCTCGTCGACGCCGTGCTCGCGCGCGACCTCGCGCAGGGTGCGCCCGCTGGCGGACGCGTCCTTGACGATCTCCGCCGCCTTGTCGTAGCCGATGTACGGGTTGAGCGCGGTGGCCACGGCCAGGGTGCTCTCGGCCGAGGCCTCGCAGCCCGCGAAGTTGGCCTCGATCCCCTCGACGCACTTCTCCGCGAACAGCGTGCTCGCGGTGGTCAGCAGGTGGATCGACTGGAGCAGGTTGCGCGCCATCAGCGGGATGCGCACGTTGAGCTCGAACTGGCCCTGCAGGCCGCCGACCGTGATCGCCGTGTCGTTGCCGATCACCTGCGCGCTGACCTGGAGGACGACCTCCGGGAGGACCGGGTTGACCTTGCCGGGCATGATCGAGGAGCCCTTCTGGAGCTCCGGCAGGAAGATCTCGCCGATGCCGGCGCGCGGGCCCGAGCCCATCAGCGCGAGGTCGTTGGCGATCTTGGTGAGCGAGACGGCGATCACCTTCAGCGCGCCGGACAGCTCCACGAGCGCGTCGCGGTTGCCCTGCGCCTCGAAGGGATCCTCGGCCGCGCGGATCTCCAGCCCGGTCTCGGTCGCGAGGGTCGCGCGCACCTTGCCCGCGAAGTCGCGGTGGGTGTTGAGCCCGGTGCCGGTCGCGGTGCCGCCGAGCGGGATCTGGGCGACGTGCGGGAGCGCGGCCTGGACGCGAGCGCGGCCGAGCCGGATCTGCGCCGCGTAGCCGGAGAACTCCTGCCCGAGCGTGACGGGAACGGCGTCCATGAGGTGCGTGCGGCCGGACTTCACGATGTCCTTGAACGCGTCCGCCTTGTCGGCGAAGGCCTTCTCGAGCCGCTCCAGGGCGGGCAAGAGGCCGTTGGTCGCCTCGTCGAGCGCGGCCAGGTGGACGGCGCTCGGGAAGACGTCGTTCGACGACTGGCCCATGTTCACGTGGTCGTTCGGGTGCGCGCCCTCGCCCGCGAGGTTGGCGATGACCTCGTTCGCGTTCATGTTCGAGGACGTGCCCGAGCCGGTCTGGAAGACGTCGATCGGGAACTGCGCGTCGTGACGGCCCTGGGCGATCTCGTCGGCCGCGGCGGCGATCCGCTGCGCGAGGTCGGAGTCGAGCAGCCCGAGCTCGGCGTTCGCGCGCGCGGCCGCGCCCTTGATGCGCCCGAGCCAGCGCACGACGGACACCGGAACCCGCTCCCCGGAGACCGGGAAGTTCGCCACTGCCTTGCGCGTCTCCACACCCCACCGCTCTTCCGTCGTCTCAACGCTCATGCCGGGAACCCTCGTTTCGTTTAGCTCGGGGAGAGAACGCTAGCGCTGCGTCATCCGAGCACGGCGGAAGACCGGCTTTAGGTCGGTGTCGCCGCGTGAACATCGGCGCCGGGACCCGGCTCCGGCGTCACGTCATGCGGGTGCAAGGGCTCCTTGCAGTGGCTGCACACGAGGACCGCGTCGGCCTCCTCGCCGCACGAGTGACGGAGCACGACCGGCGGGCCTTGATCGCCCATCAGGTGCTCGTCGCCCCACTTCATGATCGCGATCACGGCCGGGTAGAGGTCGCGGCCGGCCTGCGTGAGGCGGTACTCGAAGCGCTCCGGCTCCTCCTGGTAACGGCGGCGCTCGAGGATGCCCGAGCGCACCAGGGTCTGGAGGCGGGTGGAGAGGATGTTGCGCGCGATGCCGAGGTTGCGCTGCATGTCGGAGAAGCGCCGCACGCCGTAGAAGGCCTCGCGCATGATCAGCATCGTCCAGCGCTCACCGAGGATGTCCATCGCCCGGCCGACCGAGCAGTACTCCGGGCGTTCCAGCTCGTACATGGAGCAGACGGTAGCGGGTCAGCCGCAGAAGGCCGCCAGCTCTCTGGCTAGTCCCACGGGGTCGTCGTAGGCCATCAGGAAGCCGGTTCCCTCGAGCACCCGGAGCTGCCCGTTCGGGAGCAGATCGAGCGCCTCCTCGGCGATTTCCAACGGGTACATCGGGTCCTCGTCGGCCCACAGCAGCAGGGTCGGGATCTCGATCAGCCCGTAGACGTCGAGCAGGTCGGGCTGGGGACCTTTCGGCCACCGGCGTGCGGCCCGCGCCCACGACCGGGCGCGGTTCGCGTTGCCGGGGAAGGGCCCGAAGGCGTGGCGGACGAGATCGCGCGCGGCCGGGTTGCCGCGGGCGGTCAGCTTCTCCCCCGTCGACGGGGGGAAGGCGAGCGGGGCGCTGCGGGCGACGAGGCGGTCGAGGCCCGGCACGGCCGCCGCGCGCAGCCCGAGGCCGACCGCCCGCTCCAGCCGCGCCCGCTCGGGCCGCCGGTGCATCGGGTTGGGCATGAGCACGAGCCGGTCCGGCGTGAGCTGACTCGTGGCGATGGCGTGGAGGAGGATCTGCGCGCCCGCGTCGTGCCCGCCGACCAGCGGCCGCGGCCCGCACGTCTCGCGCACGAAGCCGGACATCACCTCGGCGAGCCAGTCCGGCGTGTAGGGGTGGCGCGGGCGGTCCTCGGAGTCGCCGTGCAGCGGCAGGTCGGGCAGCACGAGCCGGTAGCGGTGGCTCAGCTCGTCCACGATCGGCTCCCACTCGCGATGGGAGAGCATCCGCGAGTGCAGCAGCACCAGCGGCCGGCCGGCGCCCGCCTCGCGGTACGCGACGCGCGCCCCGTCGTGGTGGTGATAGAGCCGGAGCTTCATAGCGCTCGTGTCGGAGCGATGTCCGCGACAACTCGACCGCGAGGTCTTCGCCCTCGCCATCCCGGCGCTGGGCGCGCTCGCGGCCGAGCCGCTCTACGTCCTCGTCGACACGGCGATCGTCGGCCACCTCGGGACCGTGCAGCTCGCCGCGCTGGCCATCGCCGCGACGCTGCTCTCCACGGGCTTCACGGTCCTCAACTTCCTGACCTACGGGACCACGGCGCAGGTCGCGCGGCTGCACGGCGCCGGGCGCGACCACGACGCGGCGACGCTCGGCTCGCAGGCGCTGTGGCTGGCCATCGGCCTCGGCCTCGTGCTGCTCGTGGGCACGATCGTCCTCGCGCCCTCCGCGGTGCGGCTCATGGGCGGCGAGGGCGAGATCGAGGAGGGAGCCGTGCTGTACCTGCGGATCGCCGCGCTCGGCTCGCCGTTCTTCATGCTCGCCGCGGCCGGCCAGGGGTTCCTGCGCGGGATCGGCGACCTGCGCACGCCGCTCGTGATCCTCGTGGTCGCCCACTCGGTCAACGTCGTGCTCGAGCTGCTCTTCGTCTACGGCTTCGGCTGGGGCCTGGCGGGCTCGGCCTGGGGCACGGTGATCGCCCAGGCCGGCATGGGGCTGGCCTTCGTGCAGGTGCAGCGGCGCGCCGGCTTCGAGCCGCCCGTGTTCGCGCTCATGCGCCCCCTGATCAGGATCGGGGCGCACATCGCGGTGCGTACGGGCGCGCTGCTCGCCTCGTTCCTCGTCGCGTCGGCCGTGCTCGCGCGCGTCGGCGCCGCCCCGCTGGCCGCGCACCAGATCGCGTTCCAGCTGTTCGTCTTCCTCGCGCTCATCCTCGACGCGCTGGCCATCGCGGCCCAGGTGATGGTCGGCCGCCTGCTCGGCGCGGGTGACGCGGCACGGGCGCGGGCCGCGGCGACGCGGGTGATCCTGTGGTCGGCGGTGGTCGGCGCCGGCTTCGCGGGGGTCCTGCTCGCGCTCACAGACGTGCTGCCGCGGGCCTTCACGACCGACGAGGCCGTCGTGCAGCAGGCCCAGGAGATCTGGTGGCTGTTCGCGCTGCTCATGCCGCTCAACGGCGTCGTCTTCGCGCTGGACGGCATCCTCATCGGCGCCGGCGACACGCGATTCCTGATGTGGGGCATGCTCGCGGCCGCCGCCGTGTACGTGCCGGTGGCCCTCCTGGCGCTCGACCAGGGGTGGGGAATCGTGGGCGTCTGGTGGGGGCTCGCCGGGCTCATCGCGGCCCGCGCGCTCATCTGCGGGCTGCGCTTCCTGAGCACCCGCTGGGTTCTCACCGGAGCTCCCGCGTAGTACCTTGCCCGGCCGCATGCTCCGACGTCTCGCCGTTCTCACGCTCGTGCTCGCGCTGACCGCTCCCGCCGCCGCGCTCGCCCAGAACCAGAATCAGAACCAGAACCAGGAAGCGACCCCGACCGCGACGCCGGTGCCGTCGAACCCGACGCAGCCGTTCACGCCGCTGCCGGCGCCCCAGCCCACGCCCCCGCCGGTGGTCGAGCCCGACGACGGCGGCGGCTTCCTCGACAGCGAGATCACCGGCACCGAGACGCTCTACGTGATCGGCGGCGTGCTCCTGCTCATCTTCGTGGCCATCGGCATGTTCATCTCGCGCGACGCCCGGCGCTCGCTCCCCGAGCGGCACCGGCCGGGCGCCGAGCGCCTGCGCGAGGAGGGCCCGCACAAGCACAAGCGCGAGGCCAAGTCGAAGGCCCGCGCGCGCGGCAAGGCCCAGAAGGCCGCGCGCCGCAAGAACCGCTAGGGGACCTTCATGCCGTGGCGGCGCATGCCGTCCTCGGCCGCGGCGATCACCGTCTCGATGACCTTGACCCGGGCGTAGCGCTTGGAGTCGGCCTCCACCAGCGTCCACGGCGCGCAGTCGGTGCTGGTCTCGGCCACCATGTCCTCGATCGCCTGCACGTAGTCCGCGCGCTTGGAGCGGTTGCGCCAGTCGTCCTCGGTCAGCTTCCACGCCTTCAGCGGATCGTCGGCGCGCTTCTCGAAGCGCTGGAGCTGCTCTTCGGCGGAGATGTGGAGCCACAGCTTCACGAGCACCATGCCCTCGGCGACGAGCATCCGCTCGTAGTCGCGCGTCTCCTCGTAGGCCCGCCGCCACGCGGCCTCGTCGGCGAACCCCTCGACGCGCTCGACGAGCACGCGGCCGTACCACGAGCGGTCGAGCACGGCCATGCCGCCCCAGCCGGGCAGCGCGGGCCAGAACCGCCACAGCCAGTGGTGGCGCTTCTCGTCGGGCGTGGGGGCGGCGAACTGCTTCACCCGCACATGGCGCGGGTCGAGCAGGGCGACGAGCCGCTTGATGGCGCCGCCCTTGCCGGACGCGTCCCACCCCTCCAGGACGACGCAGAGCGGGGGGCCGATGCCCTGGCTGCCGATCAGCCCGGCGAGCACGAGCCGCAGCTCCAGCAGCCGCGTCTGCGCCGCGGCGAGGCGCTCGGCCTCCTCCTCGCGGCTCAGCTTCAGTGAGAGGTCGAGCTCGTCGAGGGCGCCCACGGTCCGCGGAATCATCGCACCTAGAATGGCCAGTCCCGTGCCACGCCCGCTGCCCGCCAAGCCCGATTTCCCCAAGCTCGAGGAGGAGGTGCTCGAGCGCTGGCGCGAGCGCGACGTGTTCCGCGAGTCGATCCGCCGCCGCGAGGGCGCCGAGCCGTACGTCTTCTACGAGGGCCCGCCGACCGCCAACGGCCGCCCGGGCTCGCACCACGTGCTGGCCCGGGCGTTCAAGGACATCTTCCCGCGCTACCAGACGATGCGCGGGCGCTACGTCGAGCGCAAGGGCGGGTGGGACTGCCACGGCCTCCCGGTGGAGATCGCGGTCGAGCAGCAGCTCGGCTTCAACTCCAAGGCGGACATCGAGCGGTACGGCATCGCCGAGTTCAACGCCAAGTGCCGCGAGTCGGTCTTCGAGTTCCTCGAGGACTGGAACCGGCTCACCGAGCGGATCGGCTACTGGGTCGACATCGAGCACCCGTACCGGACGCTGGACAACGACTACATCGAGTCGGTCTGGTGGGCGCTGAAGACGATGTTCGACCGCGACCTGCTCTACGAGGGCCATCGGGTCGTCCCGTACTGCGCGCGCTGCGGCACGGCGCTGTCCTCGCACGAGGTGTCGGAGGGCTACCAGGACGTCGAGGACCCGAGCATCTACGTCCGCTTCCCGGTGACGCGGCCCGCCGGCGCGCTGCGCGAGGGCGACACGCTGCTCGTCTGGACGACGACTCCGTGGACGCTCGTGTCGAACGCCGCCGTGGCCGTCGACCCGGAGCTCACCTACGTGCGCACGACCGACGGCAACGTGCTCGCCGAGGCGCTGGTGGCGCGCGTGCTCGGCGAGGAGGCCGAGGTCGCCGATCGCTTCCACGGCTCCGACATGCTCGGCGCCGGCTACGAGCCGCCGTTCGGATTCATCCCGGCGTCCGAGTACGGCGAGAAGGGCCACACCGTGCTGCCCGGCGACTTCGTGTCGGCCGAGGACGGCACCGGCATCGTGCACACGGCGATCGCGTTCGGCGAGGACGACTACCGGCTCGGGGCCGAGCAGGGCCTCAACGTGGTCAACCCGGTGCGGCTCGACGGCACCTACGACGAGCGGATCGGCCCGTACGCCGGCCGCTGGGTCAAGGACGCCGACGACGACCTCGTCGCGGATCTCGAGAGCCGCGGCCGCCTCCTGCGGGCCGAGCGGTACCTGCACTCCTATCCCGCACTGCTGGCGCTGCGGGACGCCGCTCCTCTACTACGCCAAGCCGTCCTGGTACATCCGCACGTCGTCGCTGCGCGACCGGCTGCTCGCCGCCAACGAGACGATCGACTGGCACCCCGAGCACATCAAGCACGGGCGCTTCGGCAAGTGGCTGGAGAACAACGTCGACTGGGCGATCTCGCGCGAGCGCTACTGGGGCACGCCGCTGCCGGTGTGGCGCAACGAGGCCGGCGAGACGGTGGCGATCGGCTCGTTCGACGAGCTCGAGCAGCTCAGCGGCGTGCGCATCGACGACCCGCACCGGCCGTACGTGGACGAGGTCGAGATCCCGTCGCCGACGGGCGGCGAGCCGCTGCGCCGCGTGCCCGAGGTGATCGACGTCTGGTTCGACTCGGGCGCCATGCCGTTCGCGCAGTGGCACGCGCCGCACGAGAACCAGGAGACCTTCGAGGCGCGCTTCCCGGCCGACTACATCTGCGAGGCGATCGACCAGACGCGCGGCTGGTTCTACTCGCTGCTCGCGGTGTCGACGCTGCTCTTCGACCAGTCGCCCTACCGGACGTGCCTCGTCCTCGGCCACATCGCCGACGAGCACGGCAAGAAGATGTCCAAGTCGCTGGGCAACATCGTCGTGCCCTGGGACGTCATCGACCGCCACGGGGCGGACGCCTTCCGCTGGTACTACTTCACCTCGAAGCAGCCGTGGGACGGCTACCTGTTCTCGGTCGACACGGTCGGCGAGTCGGTCCGCCAGTTCCTGCTCCAGCTCTGGAACACCTACGGCTTCTACGTGCTCTACGCGAACGTCAACGAGGTCGACGAGCTCGCCGGCCCGGCCAACGACCTCGATCGCTGGGCGCTGTCCCGCCTGGCCGCGACGACCGAGATCGTCCGCGACCGGCTCGATGCCTACGACGCCACGCGCGCCGGCAACGCGATCGCCGCGTTCGTCGACGAGCTCTCGAACTGGTACGTGCGCCGCTCCCGCGCGCGCTTCTGGGACGGCGACCCGGCGGCCTTCGGGACGCTGCACGCGTGCCTGGTCGGCGTCGCCCACCTGCTGGCGCCGTTCTGCCCGTTCGTGGCCGACGAGATCTACGACAACCTCGACGGCACCGAGCCGAGCGTGCACCTGTGCGACTTCCCCGAGGTCGGCGCCCGGGACGCCGAGCTCGAGGTGGCGATGGGCGTCGTGCGCGAGACCGTGCGGCTCGGGCTGGCCGCCCGCGGGCAGGCCAAGCTCGGCGTGCGCCAGCCGCTGCGCGCCGCCGTCGTGGTCGCCGCCGGCGCCGAGCGCGAGGCGATCGAGCGGCTGCGGGAGATCGTCGAGGCGGAGCTCAACGTGAAGGAGCTGCGCTTCGTCACGCAGGCCGACGAGCTCGGCTCCTACGAGGTCAAGCCGAACTACCGCGCGCTCGGGCCGCGCTTCGGCAAGAGCATGCCGCAGGTGGCGGCCGCGGTGGCCGCGCTCGATCCCGCGCACGTGGCCGAGGCGCTGCGCGACGGCCGCCGGGTCGGCGTGAACGTCGACGGGCGCGAGCACGAGCTCGGCGACGACGATCTGCTGCTCGCCATGCAGCCGCTCGACGGCTACCAGCTCGAGCGCGAAGGCTCACACGCG
This sequence comes from uncultured Solirubrobacteraceae bacterium, assembly GCA_963774155.1. Lineage (GTDB taxonomy): Bacteria > Actinomycetota > Thermoleophilia > Solirubrobacterales > Solirubrobacteraceae > DASSUW01. The sequence continues at coordinate 348,370 of CAVZDW010000012.1, read as the reverse complement.
GTGGCGCTCGAGCTCGAGCTCGACGCCGAGCTGACCCGCGAGGGACTGGCGCGCGAGGTCGTGCACGCCGTCCAGAACGCGCGCAAGACGGCGGGGCTGGAGGTCGCGGACCGGATCGAGCTCACGCTGGGCGGCGACGCCGAGCTGCTCGAAGCGGCGCGGGCGTTCGAGGACTACCTGACCGGCGAGACGCTGGCCGTGGCCGTCGTCTACGACGGCGCGAGCGGCGAGCAGGCGACCGTCAAGGGCCGCCCGCTGCACATCGCTGTAAAGCGCGCTTAGGCCAGCGCGGGCTCGAGCTCGGCCTCGAGCCGCTTGCGGGGCTTCTGGCCCTGGATGCGGGTCGCCTCGGCGCCGTTGCGGAAGAGGATCATCGTCGGGATCGCGAGGATGCCGTAGCTCGCCGGCGTCTGCATGTTCTCGTCGATGTTGAGCTTCACGATGCGGAGATCGTCGCGCTCGGCGGCCATCTCCTCGAGGATCGGGGCGATCACGCGGCAGGGGCCGCACCAGGGGGCCCAGAAGTCCACGAGCACAGGCTGATCAGACTCGAGTACCTCGGCCTGGAACGTAGTGTCAGTGACTTCGGTGATGCTGCCGGCCATCGATTCTTGGCTCCTCTCAAAGCTCAGTTCGCTTCAGAAAGTATAGCGAGGAGATCGGGCGAGACCCACGTCTCGACGTACGCCGCGGCGATGAGCACGGGGACCGCGACGGCGACCGTCACGACGGTGGCGGCGAGCAGCTCCTCCCATGCGCGGCGCTCGGCCGCGAGGGTCCACGCGGCCAGCGGGAGGAACAGCGCGACGAGCTCCGGCAGCGCGTGCGGGAGCAGCCCGACGAGCAGCAGCCCGGGGGAGAGCCCGAGCTCCCCCGACAGGTTGGCGGCGCCGAGGCCGAGCGCGTAGGCCTGCGTGCAGAGCGAGAACACCGTGGCGGCGATCACGAACCCGATGGCCAGCGGCCCGGCGCGGTCGTGGACCTTGCGCCACAGCCCGGTGTAGCCCTCGGCCGCCGTCGGGAGCGACGAGCCGGCGATGAAGCCCGCGACGCAGGCGAGCGCGTGGAGCGCGAGCACGAGGCCGTTGCGGAAGAGCACGAAGGCGAAGTCGTGCCCGGTCGCGGGCCGCGAGACGCCCGGGAAGCCGGCGCCGGCGGGATCCGGCGTCGCCAGCGTGCCGACGACCCAGACCGCGGAGAGCAGGAGCACCGTCACGCCGAACGAGTGCAGGGCCCATGGCCGCAGCGTGCGCCACGGGGCTCCCTTCCACCGCAGCAGCGTGGAGCGCGTGTCCGCCCAGCCCTGGACGAGCGCCAGATCCTCCGTCTTCATCTCCTCGATGATCGGCAGCCCGGCCGCGTAGCCTTACGGGACCGCCGTGCCCGACATCACCAACACCCAGATCGCGGCCGCGTTCGAGGAGCTGGCCGATCTCTACGAGCTCGACGGCGCGGTCCAGTACCGCGTGATCGCCTACCGCAACGCGGCGCGCACCGTCCGCGACTCCTCCGTCTCGGTCATCGGGCTCGCCCGCGAGGGCCGCGTGACCGAGCTCTCCGGCATCGGCAAGACGCTCGAGGAGAAGCTCATCGCGCTCGACGAGACCGGCGACATCCCGGCCGCGGAGAAGCTGCGGGCCAAGATCCCCGTCGGCCTCGTGTCGGTCATGCACCTGCCGGGCTTCGGCCCCAAGCGGGCGCGCAAGCTCTACGACGAGATCGGCGTCGACTCGCTCGACGCGCTCCGCGCGGCGCTGCAGGACGGTCGCATCAAGGCCCTGAAGGGCTTCGGCCCCAAGGCGGAGGAGAACCTCAAGAAGGCGCTGGCCGAGCACGACGCCGACGGCGGGCCGACGCCTCGGGTCGTCCTCTCGAAGGCGGTCGACGCCGCCGAGGAGATCGTCGCCGCGCTGCGCGCGCATCCGGCCGCCGAGCGCGTCGAGGTGGCCGGGTCGCTCCGGCGCTGGACCGACACCGTGAAGGACGTCGACATCATCGCCACGGCGTCCGATCCCGCCGCGCTGGCGGCGGCCCTCGCCGAGCTGCCGCTCGTCGAGTCGGTGCACTCGGCCGGCGAGGTCGGCGCCCGGGTGAGCACGCACGCGGGCATGAAGGTCGACCTCAAGGTGGTCGAGCCGGATCAGTTCGGCAACGTCCTCCAGCACTTCACCGGCTCCAAGGCCCACAACGTGGCGCTGCGCGAGTCCGCCGTGCGTCGCGGGCTCCACGTCTCCGAGTACGGGATCCTCGACGACGCCACCGGCGAGACCCAGCGCTGCGCGACCGAGGAGGAGGTGTACGCCGCCCTCGGCCTGCCGTTCATCCCGCCCGAGCTACGGGAGGGCCGCGGCGAGCTCGAGGCGGCCGCCGCCGGCATGCTGCCCAAGCTCATCGAGCTCGGCGACCTCAAGGGCGATCTGCACTCGCACACCACGACGTCCGACGGCACGCGGACGGCCGAGGAGATGGCCCTCGCGGCGCGCGACGGCGGCATGGAGTACCTGGCCATCACCGACCACTCGGCGACGCACGGCTTCGGCGACCACGTGACCGCGGACACCCTGCGCTCCCGCATCGAGGAGATCCGGGCGCTCAACGAGACGCTCGAGGGGATCGAGCTGCTGATCGGGACGGAGACGAACATCCTCCCGGACGGGTCGCCGGACTACCCCGACGACCTGCTGGCCGAGCTCGACTGGGTCATCGCCTCGGTGCACACGTCGTTCGGGATGGGCGAGAAGGCCATGACCGAGCGCATGGTGGCGGCGATCGAGCACCCGTTCGTGGACGCCATCGGCCACCCGACCGGGCGCAAGATCGCCAAGCGCCCGCCCTATGACGTCGACGTCGAGAAGCTCATCGAGGCGGCGGCCGCGAACGGCACGATGATCGAGATCAACGCCTCACCGGACCGGCGCGACCTCAACGACGTGCACGCGCGGGCGGCCGCGCAGGCCGGCGTGCAGATCCTCATCAACACCGACGCCCATTCGTTCGCGGACTTCGAGAACCGCCGCTACGGGATCGCCACGGCGCGGCGGGCCTGGCTGACCGCCGACGACGTCGCGAACACGCTCCCCTGGAAGCAGTTCGCCAAGCTCCGCAAGCGCGCGAAGCGCTAGGCGTGGTGGCGGAGGAACGCGCCGCCGAAGCCCGGCGTGCGCACGAGGCGGATCGGGTGGATGGGCGACGTCTTGTCGACGTAGAAGCGCGCGCCGTCGCGCTCCTCGATCGCCAGCACCGCTGACTCCTGGCGCCGCCACGCGAGCGCCCAGATGATCGTGAAGCCCGCCGCCACCGAGGCGACCTGCGGCTCGAACACGCTCATGATCGAGGAGGCGAGCGTGACGAAGAGCAACGGCCAGAGGCGGTTGAGGAGCGTCAGCCCGGGGCGCAGCTCCGGCAGCGCGGTCTGGGTCTTGGCGCCCGCCAGCAGGCGGGCGATCGGCGGCGACGTCTCCGCGCGGCGGCCCAGCAGGATCCCGATGAGCACGGAGCCGAACCACCAGATCGCGCTGAACAGCGCGAGCGTGCCGTCGGAGTCCTGCGCGAGCCCGATCACCGTGAGCGCGGCGAGGAGCGTCGCCGAGCCGGCGCTGAGGAGCACGGTGGCCTTGAGGAAATCGCCGAACCGCACCGGCGGTCAGTCGAGGAGCGCTTGGAGCAGATACCGGACGCCGTCGGTCCCCTCCACCATGATGTCGGCCTCCCTGGCCAGCTCCGACGGCCCCTCGTCGGAGCGCACCCCCACGCGGACGGCGGTGCCCAGCCGGCCGGCCTCGACCAGCTCGGTGAGGCCCCGGAAGGCGTCGAGGTCGGTGGTGTCGTCGCCGACGTAGACGGCGGCCGCGAGGTTGCGGTCGCGCAGCAGGGAGACGATGCCCGCGCCCTTGTCGATCCGCACCGGCGGCCGGATCTCCAGCACCTTGCGGCCCCAGTGGGCGGTGAAGCCCGCCTTCTGGGCGGCTGCCGCGACGGCCTCGACGGCGGCCTGGGCCTCGTCCTCGTCCGGCACGCCGCGCCAGTGCAGGGCGGCGATGGCCTCCTTGTCCTCGAACCGCACGCGCAGCTTGCGCAGGTCCTCGGTGTAGGCGTCGTGGGCGAAGTTCTGCACGCGGCGCGTCCAGGCCTGCAGCTCGCGGTCCAGCTGCGGCGCGATCGAGCCCGGCATCAGCACTTCGGACCCGTGCGAGCCGAGGTAGGCGATCGAGCCGAGCGAGACGATCCGGCGCGCGTCCGACGCGCGGCGGCCGGACACGCAGGCCACGACGCCGTAGCGGCGCGCGACGTCGATCAGCGGCCGGCGCGTGCTCTCGGGCATGTGCGCATCGTCGGGGTGCTGGACGATCGGCGCGAGCACCCCGTCGACGTCGAGCAGGACGCCCGAACGCTCGGGCTCCGCCTTGAGGGGCTGGAGCAGCTCCTCGAGAGTTCCTGTCGGGCCCGGCACCCGGATTAGTATGGCGGCCGATGGCGAACGAACCCATAAAGGGTGACGGCTGGGCCGTCGCCCGAATCGACGACCTCGGCGACGGGCCGGGGTTCCGCAAGGTCCGTGACGCCGTCGGCGTCACGGAGTTCGGCGTGAACGCCGTCATATTGCCGCCTGCGTACACGACCCGGGCCCATTTCCACGACCGCCAGCAGGAGCTCTACCTGGTCCTCCGCGGCGAGATCGAGTTCGATCTCGGGGGCGAAAAGCAGACGCTCGGCCCGGGCGGCATCGCCCGCGTCGACCCGGCCACCGTCCGCTCGCTCCGGAACACGAGCGAGACCGAGGAGGCGGTGTACTTCTGCGTCGGCGCCGAGGGCGGCTACGTGGGCCGCGACGGGCAGCTGCCCTGACCGCCCTACCCAGCCGGGGTTGACGTACGCCCGTCCCGCAGCAGGTCCCGGATCTCGCCCAGCAGCACGACGTCCTCCGGCACGGCCTGCGGCTCGGGCTCGAGGCCGGCCTTGCGCCGCGCCATCAGCGTGTTGATGGGCTTCACGACGAGGAAGAAGATGACCGCGGCGACGATCACGAACGCGATCACGGCGTTGAGGAACGCGCCGTAGCGGAACTCCGCGTCGTTGATGGTGAACGACAGGGCGGAGAAGTCCGGCTTCCCGCCGATCATGGCGATGAACTGCATGAGGATGTCGTTGACGAACGACGTGATCACGGCGCCGAACGCCGCGCCGATGATGACCGCGACGGCCAGGTCGATGACGTTGCCCCGCAGCAGGAACTCGCGGAACTCCTTGAGCATGTCGCCTCCCTCCCCGGCGGTATGCTCGCCCCGCGGATGCCGGGCGAGCCTGTCCACTGCCTCGTCGAGATCCCCAAGGGATCGCGCAACAAGTACACCTGGGACGAGGAGCTCGGTGCGATCAAGCTCGATCGCTTCCTCTTCTCCTCGGTGGTGTATCCCACAGACTATGGCTTCATCCAGGGCACCCGCTCGCCCAAGGGGAGCTCGCTGGACGCCATGGTCTGCGTGTCGGCGGCGACGTTCCCGGGCTGCGTGATCCTCGTCCGCGTGATCGCCGTCTTCCGCACCAAGGACGAGGCCGGGCAGGACGACAAGCTGCTCTGCGTGCCCTACGGGGACCCGAACTGGAGCCACATGGAGGAGCTCGACGACCTCCCGAGCCAGCTGCGGGCGGAGATCGAGCACTTCTTCACGATCTACAAGATGCCCGAGGGCAAGGCGGTCGAGATCCAGGGCTGGGAGAACCGCGAGACGGCCGAGCGGCTGCTCGACGAGGCGCGAAGAGCGGCTCAGTAGCCGGCTTCGGGGTCGATCAGCGACCGCAGCTCCTCGCCGGCCGCGAAGCGCCGGACGTTCTCGCCCACGAGCTCGGCCAGGTAGCGGCGCAGCGTCCGCTCCGGGTTGGCCACGTGGGGCGTGATGATGGCGCGCTCCTCCGTCCACAGCGGGTGGCCGTAGGGCAGCGGCTCGGGATCGGTGACGTCGAGCGCCGCGCCGCCGATCGCGCCGCGGGCCAGGGCGCCGACCAGCGCGTCGGTGTCGACCACCGCGCCGCGGGCGATGTTGACGAGCCAGGCGTGCTCGCGCATGGCCTCCAGCTCGGCCGCCCCGATCAGATGGCGGGTGTCGGCCGTGGCGGGAGCGGCCACGACGACGTGGTCGGCGCGCGGCCACACCTCGTCGAGCCGTGAGACCGGGATCGTCCCGTCGCGCCCGCGCCGGGTGACGGCCAGCACCTCGACGCGCAGCGGCTCGAGCATCGCCATCAGCGCCCGCCCGATGCCGCCGGCGCCCACGATGGCCACGGTCGAGCCGTCGAGCGGCATCACCGGCGGCGACGACCACGAGGTCGCCCGGACGCAGGTGGCGAGCTGTCGCGCGCCGGCCAGCAGCAGCATCAGCGCGTGCTCGGCCACCGGGCGCCCGTAGGCGCCCGCCGCCGACGTCCACGCGCGTTCGCCGTCGATCCGCTCGAGCCAGGACTCGACGCCCGCCGACGGGAGCTGCACCCAGCGCACCCGCTCCGGCAGCGCCTCCGGGAAGCGCTCCGGGTTCGCCTCCACCCACACGAGTGCGTCGGCCTCCTCGAGCGGCCCGATCCGGCCGCCGGCCGCGGAAACCGCCTCCTCGATGTGCGGATCGGACTCGGGCGCCACGTGCACGGTCGGCTGCATGGTGCGAACCTAGACAATCCCGATGGCGATCGTCCCGCTCCTCTCCGCCCGCGGCCTGGCGAAGTCGTTCGGCGGGCGCCTCGTCCTCGACGGCCTCGACCTCGAGCTGGCCGACGGCATGCGGATCGGCGTGCTCGGGCCCAACGGCGGCGGCAAGTCGACGCTGCTGGCCATCCTCGCCGGCCTCGAGCAGCCGGACGCGGGCAGCGTCACGCGAAGGCGCGGGCTCGTCCACGCGTTCCTGCCCCAGCACGTGCCCGGTGACGAGCGCACGCCGCTCAGCTGGGTGAGCGCCGCCCGGCCCGAGCTGGCCGCGCTGGAGGCCGAGCTGGCTGCGGTGGAGCGCCGGCTGGCCGACCCCCGGCTGGCCACCGACCTCGACGCCATGACCCGGGCGCTCGGCCACCAGGAGCGCCTGCTCGCGCGCTGGTCCGACGAGGGCGGCGACCGCGCCGAGACCGAGGCCCGCGGGCTCCTCGACGACCTCGGCGTCCCCGACAGCGCGCTCGGGATGCCGACGAGCGAGCTGAGCGGCGGCCAGCGCAAGCTCGTCGCCCTCGCCGCCTGCCTGGCGCGCCGCCCGCAGGTCCTCATGCTCGACGAGCCGGAGGCCCACCTCGACATGCGCCGCCGCGACCAGCTCGAGGCGCTCGTCGACGACTTCGACGGCGCCGTGCTCATGGTCTCGCACGACCGGCACCTGCTCGACGCGTGCGTGGGCGCCGTCGCCGAGCTCGACAGCGGCCGCATCCGCATCTGGCCCGGCGGCTACAGCGCCTTCGCGGTCGCCCGCCAGCTCGAGCTGGAGAAGCAGCGCCAGCAGTACGTGGCCCAGCAGAAGGAGATCGCGCGGCTGGAGGAGGCGATCCGCCGCTTCCGCCACTGGGCGCACATCACGGTCAACGAGCGGCACGCGAAGCAGGCGCGCGTGAAGCAGATGCAGATCGACAAGATGGACAAGGTCGAGCGGCCGGTGCTGGAGCGCCGCAAGATGGCGCTCGCCCTGCGCAGCGGGGTCCGCGGCGGCCAGCGCGTGCTCGCGCTCGAGGGCGTCGACGTGGCCTTCGACCCCGAGGATCCGGTGCTCCTCGACGTCGACCTCGTGGTCGGCCGCGGCGAGCGCGTCGGCGTGGTGGGCCCGAACGGCGCCGGCAAGACCGCGCTCCTGCGCACCCTCGGCGGCACGCTGCCGCCGGCCGGCGGCGAGCGCTGGATCGGCTCGGGCATCGAGGTCGGCTACCTCTCGCAGGCCGCCGCCGGGCTCCCGCCGGACGCCGACGTCATCGACGTCCTGCGCGCCGGGCGCTCGATGGCCGAGGACACCGCCGTCCGCCGCCTGATGGGCTTCCTCTTCGACTACGAGCAGGTCCGGCGGCCGGTGAGGACGCTCAGCGGCGGCGAGCGCACGCGGCTCGCCTTCCTGCTGCTGATGGAGGACGCGCCGAACTGCCTGCTGCTCGACGAGCCCACCAACCACCTCGACATCGACTCGATCGAGGTGGTCGAGGACGCGCTCGAGCACTACGACGGCACCGTCGTCGCCGTCTCCCACGATCGCTACTTCCTCGACCGCATCGCCGACCGGATCGTCGTGGTCGCCGACGGCGCCGCCCACGCCTACGAGGGCGGCTGGTCGGCCAACTTGGCGCGCGTGTGAGGGTTCAGACGCCCTGACCGTTGGGAAGCCTTCGGTATATGAAGGCCCCTGACGCACCCACCGATCTCGGCAAGCGCTCGTGGTTCGGCACGCTCAAGCGCGTCGTCTCCGAGTTCAAGGACGACAACCTCACGGACTGGGCGGCCGCGCTCACCTACTACGCGGTCCTCTCGATCTTCCCCGCGTTCATCGCGCTGATCTCGATCCTCGGGCTCGTCGTCGACCCCGCGACGATCACGCGCGTCATCACCGACGTGGTCTCGCAGCTCGGCCCGGCCTCGGCCGTCGACACGTTCCTGGGCCCGATCGAGGAGCTCGCGCAGAACCGCTCGACCGCCGTGTTCGGCCTCATCTTCGGCATCGCGGTGGCGATCTGGACGGCGTCGAACTACGTCGGCGCCTTCATGCGCGCTTCGAACGCGATCTACGAGCGCGACGAGGGCCGGCCGTTCTGGAAGCTGCGGCCGATCCAGCTCGTCGTGACGCTGATCCTCGTGCTCATGGCCGCCCTCGTCGTGCTGGCGCTGATCCTCACCGGCCCCGTGGCCGAGGCGATCGGCAGCGCGGTCGGGCTCGGCGACACGGCGGTGACGGTCTGGAACATCGCCAAGTGGCCGGTGATGCTCGTCGTGGTGATGCTGATGCTGGCCATCCTCTACTGGTCGGCGCCGAACGCGAAGATCGCGGGCTTCCGGTGGGTCTCGCCCGGCAGCGTGGTCGCCGTCGCGCTGTGGATCGTGGCGTCGGCCGGCTTCGCCGTCTACGTGGCCAACTTCGGCTCCTACGACAAGACCTACGGCGCGCTCGGCGGCGTGATCGTCTTCCTCGTCTGGATGTGGATCACCAACATCGCGGTGCTGCTCGGCGCGGAGCTCAACGCCGAGACCGAGCGCGCGCGGGAGCTCGAGGCCGGCGTGCCCGGCGCCGAGGAGGACATCAAGGCGCCCTACCGCGACGTCCCGAAGGAGGAGCGGGAGAAGGCGGGCAAGCACTAAGTCTTTCTGCGCGCCCCGCCGATGTAGTCGGGGCATGCCGAGCCGTACGTTGCTGAGCCTGATCGCCATCGTGGTCGTCGCGTTCGCGGTCGCCAAGATGAAGGCGCCCGCGTCGGCGGAGGGGGAGATCAGCGACGACGTGCGCGCCGCCACGCTGCGCTTCGCGCCGCAGGTCACGGCGAATGACCGCGCCTGGATCCAGGCCGCCATCGCCGCCGCCCGGCCCGAGGCGCAGCGGCTCATCGCCGAGGTCGACGGCACGGTCGAGATCCGCACCGACCTGCGCGACAGCGCCGCGATCGGGCTCGCCGAGCTGACGCACGAGGGCGCGACCGTGAGCTTCGACGTCACCCAGCTCAACGGCGACCGCGCGCTCGACCGCAACGTCGTCGTCCTGCACGAGCTCGGCCATGTCATCGACTGGTACCTCGTCTCCGACGAGCTGGTCGAGCAGCTCGACCAGGGCATCCCGCGCGTCGGTCACTGCCACGCGCAGGGGCTCCCGATCGGCGCGTGCACCGCGATTCCCGAGCGCTTCGCGGACACGTTCGCCAAGTGGGCGCTGCACGGCCGCGTCTCGCTCGCCGGCTCGGGCTACGGCATTCCCGCTCCCGCCTCGATCGAGGACTGGGGCGCGCCGGTCGGCCTGCTGGCCGCTCAGCTCAACGCGCGCTGAAGCGCCGTCGCCAGCGCGAGCGTGGTCGAGCCGTCCTCGGCTCCGTGCAGCGGGTTGTGCTCGGTGACCGTCAGGCCCGCGAACCCCGGTCCGGCGACGAGCGCCGAGAGCGCCTCGGCGGCGGTGGCGAACGACAGGCCGATGTTGTGGCCCGTGTTCTCCGAGAGCGGCTGATCGAGGAAGTCGATGACGTCCACGTCGAAGTGGACGAGATAGCGGTCGAAGCGCCCGGCGGCCTCGGCGGCGGTGGCGGCCGACACGTCGGCGGCGTCGACGGTCGCGATCCCGAGCCGGTCGATGGCCTCCTGCTCGCCCGGGCGGGTCTGGCTCGGCTCGCGGCCGAAGAGCAGCAGCTGGTCGGGCGCGAGGTGCGGGCCCAGCCCGGGGACGCTGCCCGGCAGGCCGAGCATGTGGGCGACGCCCATCCAGTCGAGCGCGCCGTCGCGAACGCTCCCCGGCGTGTTGAGATCCGGGTGCATGTCGAAGTAGATGAGCCCTGCGGGCCTCGCGCCCGCGACCGTGCCGATGCCGACGGTGCAGTCGCCTCCGAGGACGATCGGGGTCAGGCCGGCCGCGACGGCCGCCTCCACTCGCTCGGCCACCTCGCGCACCGCCTCGGCCACCTCGGCGGGGTGCTGCGCGCTGCGGTGCTCGGGATCGGGCCGCCAGCGGCGAAGGGGGATGTCCCCGAGGTCGTCGGCGCTCAGGCGCTCGACGAGCCCGGCCTCACGCAGCGCGCGCGGGGCCTGCTCCTGCCCGGGCGCGAAGGCGCCGAGGCTCGTGGGTGCACCGATGACGGCGTAACGCATAACCGGTGTTCATGATACACCGGTGACGGACTCGCGCTCGGTCTCGCGCACGAAGCGCCGGCCCGCGGGCGGCTCGCGGTCGTCCAGGTCCACGCCGGCCGTCTCCTTCGCGAAGAACAGCGCGACGACGGTGACGGCCAGCGCGCCGGCGACGTAGAGCGAGACCGCCACGGACGAGCCGGATGCCGCGAGCAGCGCGGTGGCGATGATCGGGGCCAGCGCGCCGCCGAGGATGCCGGCCAGCTGGTAGCCCATCGAGGTGCCGCTGTAGCGCACGCGGGTGGCGAAGAGCTCGGCGATGAACGCGGCCTGCGGGCCGTACATGAGGGCGTGGAAGAGCAGCCCGCCGGTGGCGGCGAGGACGATCCCCCACCAGCTCGCGGTGTCGATGAGCGGGAAGAACGCGAAGCCCCAGACGGCGGCGCCGATCGCGCCCGCCAGGTACACGGGGCGGCGCCCGACGCGGTCCGACAGGGCGCCGAACAGCGGGATGAGGAAGAGCTGGAACGCCGAGCCGATCAGCACCGCGTTGAGCGCGACGCTCTTGTCGAGCCCGGCCTGCTCGGTGGCGTAGGTGACGATGAAGAGCGAGAAGACGTAGAACGCGACGTCGGTGCCGATGCGCGCGCCGAAGGCGACGGCGAGCTCGCGCGGGTACTGCTGGACGACCTCGACGATCGGGGCCTTGGCCTCCGCCGCGCTCTCCTCGACCTTCTGGAAGAGCGGCGACTCCTCGATCCGCAGGCGGACCCAGAGGCCGACGAACACGAGCACGGCGCTGAACAGGAACGGGATGCGCCAGCCCCAGGCGTTGAAGGCGCTCTCGCTCAGCACGGCGGCCAGCACCGCGAGCACGCCGGCGGCCAGCAGGTTGCCGGCCGGGACGCCGACCTGCGGCCAGCTGGCGAACAGCCCGCGGCGCTTCTGGTCGCCGTGCTCGGAGACCATGAGCACGGCGCCGCCCCACTCGCCGCCCAGGCCGAGGCCCTGGATGAAGCGCAGCACGACGAGCAGGATCGGCGCGGCGATGCCGATCGTGCCGTAGGTCGGCAGCAGGCCGATCGCGCACGTGGCCACGCCCATGACGAGCAGCGTCGCGACGAGCACGTTGCGCCGTCCCGCGCGGTCGCCGAAGTGGCCGGCGATGACGCCGCCGAACGGTCGCGCCACGAACCCCACGGCATAGGTCGCGAAGGCCAGCAGCGTCCCGACGAGCGGCTCGGCGTCGGGGAAGAAGAGATCGCCGAAGACGAGCGCGGCGGCCGTCCCGTAGAGGAAGAAGTCGTACCACTCGAGTGAGGTGCCGACGACGCTGGCGCCGATGACCCGCCGCAAGGAGCTCCTGCCTGCCTCCATGTGACGCGGCCTACCCGGCGGCGACGGGCTGGACACCGGCCTTCATCCTGGCCAGCTTCGTGCTGCTGTGCTTCGTCAGGGAGAAGCGGCAGGCTTCGGCTCGGACGGCCTGACCAGCGTGCGGGCCCCGACGACGGGGCCGAGGACGGCGAGGATCCACAGCCACGACGACCCCCAGGGGTCGTCGAGGTCCTCGCCCGCGAGCAGGACGATGGCCACCGAGATCAGCGGGTAGGCGAGCAGCGGCAACGCCCAGCGGGAGATGCCCGCGCGACGGGCGGCGAAGATCACGCCGAGCCAGCCGGCCAGCGCGACCCACAGCCCGCCGTTCTCCTGCACGACCGCGCGCTCGAGCAGGACGACGACCCAGGCGATGGCCAGGCCGAGCCAGACCCAGTTCGGCACCGAGCCGCGCCAGACGAGCACGGCGGCGACCGCCAGGCTGGCGACGACGAGAACGACGAAGGCCGAGGCGGCGAGCGCGCCGGCGATCAGCCACGCGGCGAGCGCCACCACGGTCCCGATCAGGCCGCCGCGGGCGGCGGCCTCGACGATCCGCCCGGCACGGGCGCGGCGGCTGGCGACGGGGCGACTTGTCGTGGAAACGCTCACTCCAGTACAAGCTACCGGTCAATGGACGAGCTTCTAATACGTCTTCGGGCGATCGACACCACCACGCTGAGCGACGCGGCCAAGCACCTCCCGGTCATGGATCCCGGCATCCGGCCGCTCCGGCTCGGCCTGCTGATGGTCGGCCGCGCCGTTCCCGTCGCGGCCCACGACGACCTCCTCCCGGTCATCGACGGCCTCGCGCGCGCGGGCGCGGGCGACGTGCTCGTGGTCGACGGCGGCGGCTCGCCGCGCGCGCTGGCCGGCGAGCTGTTCGGCAACGAGGCGCTGCGCAAGGGGCTCGCGGGCATCGTCATCGACGGCTACTGCCGCGACACGAACTCCCTGCGCGAGCTTCCGATGCCGTACTACGCGCGCGGCAGCGTCCCGAACGCCGCGCCCGCCAAGGCGGTTCCGGGCGAGCCGCGCACCGTGCGCTGCGGCGGCGTGCACGTGTCGCCCGGCGACATCCTCATCGGCGACGACGACGGCATCGTCGTCGGCACGCCGGACCAGCTCGCCGCGGTGATCGACGCCGTCGAGGCCCTGCAGGCCACCGAGGCGTCGATGCTGGCCGGCATCCGCGACGGCAAGAGCCTGTTCGAGCGCCTCGACTTCGAGGAGCACGTCGCCCGCCTGCGCGCGGGCGAGGAGAGCTCGCTGCACTTCACGGACTGACACGCCGAGCGTGGAGACGAATCCACTCGCGCCGGCTCCGCGGCTCTGAGAGAGTTCGCGATCTCTGCAGCGCCGGTCGAGGGGGATGAGGAATGGGACGTCTGGCACGGAGGCTGGTCGCGGTCGCGATGGCCGCGTTCTTCGTCGGTGGGACCGCCGAGGCGGCCGAGCCGACGATCGTGGTCGACAACGGCAAGACGGCGCCGGTGTTCGGCTACTCCGACGCCGTCCGCGAACGCGTGTTCATCCCGCTGCCCGGCGTCGACCAGGACATGGACGGGCTCGCCGACCGCACGGCGATCGACATCATCCGCCCGAAGGCCACGAACGAGGGCCTCAAAGCGCCGGCCATCATCGACCCGAGCCCGTACTACACGACGCTCGGCCGCGGCCACGAAGGCCAGCTGATCGCCGACCTCGACGGCGACGGGCTCAACGACCGCTGGCCGCTCTTCTACGACAACTACTTCGTCCCGCGCGGCTACGCGGTGATCCTCGCCCACATGGACGGCACCGGGTTCTCCACCGGCTGCCCGATGCACGGCGGGCCGGGCGACATCGCGAGCATGAAGGCGGTCGTCGACTGGCTCAACGGCCGCGTGCCGGGCTTCGACAAGGACGGCAACGCGGTCACGGCGCCCTGGCACAACGGCAAGGCGGCGATGATCGGCAAGTCCTACGACGGCACGCTGTCCAACGGCGTCGCGGCGACGGGCGTCGAGGGGCTGTCGACCATCGTCCCGATCTCCGCGATCTCACAGTGGTACGAGTACTCGCGCACCGGCGGGATCCGGCACAACACGAACTATCCCGGCAACAGCCTCGGCAACACCGTCACCAACCCCGACCGCCGGGCGTTCTGCGAGCCGTCGCGGACGCTGATGAACAACGCGGACGGCGACGAGCACGGCGACGTCAACCAGTTCTGGACCGACCGCGACCACCTCAAGGACGTCGCGAACGTGAAGGCGGCGGTCTTCGCCACGCACGGCCTCCAGGACGACAACGTGCGCCCCAACCAGGTCACGCAGTGGTGGGACGCGCTGGAGGCCAACGGCGTGCCGCGCAAGTTGTGGCTGACGCGCACGGGCCACGAGGATCCGTTCGACTTCCGGCGTACGGAGTGGGTCGACACGCTTCACCGCTGGTTCGACCACTGGCTGCAGGGCCTCGACAACGGGATCATGAACGAGCCCAAGGTCGCCATCGAGCGCGGCGCGAACGAGTGGGAGATCGCCGAGGACTTCCCGGTGCCGGGGACCGTGGGCACCGATGTCTACCTCCAGGGCACGGGCGCTGACACCGCCGGCACGTGGGGCGGCAGCTCGGGTGGCGCCACCGACACTCTGTCGTGGACCGACGCGTCGCAGAACGAGAACGCGATCATCAACAACCCCACGGGCGCGCAGACCGCCCGGCAGGTGTTCCTCTCGCCCGTCCTCGCGAAGCCGCTGCGGATCTCCGGCACACCGGTGATCGACATCCAGGCCTCGCTGAGCACGGCCCAGTCGAACCTCGGCGCGGTGATCGTCGACTACGGCCCGAGCACGCAGGTCTCGCGGACGAGCGACGGCATCGCCGATGCGAACCCGCAGCCGCCGGAGCCGGAGCGCTGGGGCCTGTCGAGCCCGAACGACAGCGCGGCTTACAAGTCGGTCCAGACGCTCACGACGAGCGCCACCCAGTGGCGCGTGTCGAAGGGCATCCTCGACTCCGACAACCGGGAATCGCTGTTCACGGCCATGCCGGGCGTGATCGGGACGAAGTACCGCTTCACGTTCCCGACGCTGCCCAATGACGTCGTCTTCGCCGCCGGGCACCAGATCGGCATCATCCTCGTGGCCAACTACACGAGCTACAGCTCCGTCGCCGGGACCGCGGGCAGCACGGTCACGCTCGACACGAAGCTGAGCAAGGTCCGGCTGCCGATCGTCGGCGGCTACGCGGCGGCGGTCGACGCCGGCGCGTTCGTGGCCGAGACCGTGCCGCCGGTGCTGGCCGGCGTGCCGAACGACGTCGCGGTCGAGACCCAGAGCGCCGACGGCATCGCGGTGTCCTTCCCGCTCCCGACCGCGACCGACAACGAGGATCCGAGCCCGGCCGTGGCCTGCACGCCCGCCCCGGGCGCGCTCTTCGCGGTCGGCACCACGACGGTCACGTGCACGGCAACCGACGCCCACGGCAACATCGCGACCGACACGTTCGACGTGACGGTCACGCTGATCGACGAGGACGACGGCGACGTGGGCGGCGACGTGCCCGCCACGCTGAACCTGGCGGTGTCCGGCCCGGCGTCGTTCGGGGCCTTCAAGCCCGGCCTCGCGCAGGACTACTTCACGACCCTCGCCGCGGTCGTGACCTCCACGGCAGCCGACGCAGCGCTGAGCGTGACCGACGCGAGCGGCGACGGCCGCCTGGCCAACGGCGCGTTCCTCCTCGCCCAGCCGCTCCAGGCCAAGGCGTCGAGCGCGACCAGCCCGGGCGCCGACTACGCGGCCGTGAGCGGCACGCCGACGCCGCTGCTCTCCTACGGCGGCCCGGTGAGCGGCGACCAGGTCACGGTCGGCCTCAAGCAGTCGATCGGCTCGACCGAGCCGCTGCGCACCGGCACCTACAGCAAGACGCTGACCTTCACGCTGTCCACGACCACACCGTGAAGGGCTGACGACAGCGCGCGAGCCCGCCGGATGGCGGGCTCGTCGTGCGTCGTGCTCTAGCGCTTCATCATCGGCATTGCGGGTCTCCTCCCTCGGGTTCAGCGGCGCATCATCGGCATGAGGGTCTCCTTCGCGGGTCGGCTGGGCATGAGTCGGCTGCGGGCGGCGGCCCACACGACCAGGGCGCCGCTCCCGGCGAGGGCGAACGTGACGCGGCCGCCCACCGTGCTCGCCAGCACGCCGCCGGCGAGCAGCGCGGCGCCGAATCCCCAGGACTCGACGGGCTGGGCCAGACCGCGGAGCCGCGTCAGCAGCAGCGCGGAGACGAGGAAGGTCGCGCCGTTGAGGGCGAGCAGCGCCCCAGGCCCGGTGAAGAGGAGCACGGCGGCGGCGCAGGCCGGTCCCAGCAGCTGGCCGCTGTCGCGCGCCGCGCCGTAGACGGCGTTCGCCGCGGTCAGGCGGCGGTAACGTCAGGCGACGACGCGATCGCGGCCGGCGCGCTTGGCGGCGTAGAGCCGCGAGTCGGCCAGCTCGCTCAGGGCGTCGAGGTCGACCATCTCGTCCGCGGTGGCCACGCCGGCGCTCGCCGTGACCACGAGCCCGGGCGCGATCTCATCCCAGCACTCCGCCCGGAGGGCGTCGCAGAGGCGCTCGCACGCGTGGGCGGCGTCGAGCGCGTTGGTCCCCGGCATCAGCAGGAGGAACTCCTCGCCACCCGTGCGCACCACGACGTCGTGGCTCCGCACCCCGCCCAGGAGCAGCGCCGCGACGCGCATGAGCACCTGGTCGCCGGCCTGGTGACCGAAGCGGTCGTTGATCGTCTTGAAGGCGTCGAGGTCGAGGACGGCGAGGCTGAACGGCCCGTCCGCCGTGGCGTAACGCGCGAGATAGCGGCGGTTGTGGAGGCCGGTGAGGTGGTCGCGCTCGGCCTGCTCGCGCAGCCGCTCGCGCGCCTCCCCGAGCTGGCGGACGACCTCCTCGAGCTCGCGGTTCTTGGCCGCCAGGGCGTCGGTCAGGCGGCGCGCCGTGTCGGCCTCCAGGGTGGCGCGCTCGAGCCCGCGCCGGAGCTCGGCCAGCTCCTGGAATGCCGCGCGCTCGACCTCGGCGCTGAGCGCGAGGACGTCGTAGGCCTCCTCGGTCCGGCCGGCCTCGCGCAGCGCGCCGGCCACGGTGCCGAGGATCAGCCCGCGTGCCTGCGGGACGCCGTCGCCGAGCCGCTCGACCATCCGGCGGCCGGATTGGGCGGCCTCGTCGAGGCGGCCGAGCGCGCGCAGCGCCTGGACCTCGACGACCACGGTCATGGCCAGCAGGTAGGGATTGGGGTCGCCCGCCTGACCGAGCAGCAGCTCGACGGCGTGCCGCGCGTCGGTCAGCGCCTCGGCCGGCCGGCCGGCGTGCAGCCGGATGTCGGACCGCGTGCAGTTGAGCCCGGCGAGGGCGAAGCGGTTCCGTGGCGCGAGCTCGTCCGCGACGGCGAGCGCCGTGCCGATCTCGCGCTCGGCGGCGGCCAGCTCGCCGCGCTCCATCAGCGAGTGGGCGAGGTCGTTGCGTGAGAGCGCCTCCTCCCACGGGTTCCCCGCCTCGATGGAGAGCCGCAGCGTCTCGTCGATCTTCTCGACCAGGTCGGGCACGCCGAGGTTGCCGAAGACGACGCAAGCGCAGCGGCGGGCGAAGAGGCGCAGGTCGAGGTCGCCGACGCCGTCGGCGAGCGCGATGCCGCGGTCGGCCTGCGCGTGGGCCTCGGGGTACGAGCCGGCGAAGAAGCTGAGCTGCGCCTTGACCGACGCGAGCTCCGCGCGGGCGACGTCGTCGCCCGAGCGCTCGGCCAGCGGCGCGGCCTCGCTCGTCAGGCGCACGGCGCCGCGGAGGTCGCCGCGCTGGAGCGCTACCGCGCCCTGGAGCACGAGCGCGCGGCAGCGCAGCGCGTCGTGGTCCAGCACCCGCGCGTGCTCGCAGCAGCGGACCGCCTCGGCGAGCGCCGACGCGTGGTCCTCGTGGTGGATGCCGCGGGCACGGTCCAGCGCACGGTGGAGCTCGATCGGCTCGCTCTCGTCCATCACCGATCGTCTCGGCCTCGATGCGCCGGAACTTGAGCGTCAGCCGAGGCCGTATCGTCGGGCGTCGTGAGCGCGTATGCCATCGCGACGCCCGAGCGGACGGCCACGGCCGCCGGGGCGCGCACCTTCGAGGCCGGAGGCAATGCCATCGACGCCGCGCTGGCGGCGGCCGCCACGCTGGCGGTGACCTACCCGCACATGTGCGGCGTCGGCGGCGATCTCTTCGCGCTCGTGCGCAGTGAGGCCGGCGAGATCACGAGCGTCAACGCCAGCGGGCCGGCGCCGGCGCTCGCCGATCCCTCCGCGCTCGGTGACCGGATGCCCGAGACCGGCGTCGCGACGATCACGGTGCCGGGCGCCGTCGCGGGCTGGGAGCAACTCCACGGCCTCGGCGCGGCGCTCTCGTGGGAGAGCGGCTTCGAGGCGGCGATCGCGTGCGCCGACGACGGCTTCGCGGTGCCGCGTTCGCTGGCCGCGGCGATCGAGGCGACGGGCGTGCTCGAGCCGACCGGGTGGCTGCGTCAGCCGGAGCTCGCCTCGACGTTGCGGGCGCTCGCGGCCGACGGCGCGCGAGCGCTCTACGGCGGTGCCGTCGGGGCGCGGCTGGTCGCCGGCCTGAGCGAGCGCGGCGCGTGGTTGCGCCTCGCCGACCTCGCGGGCTTCGAGCCGGAGCTGACGCCGCCGCTGGCGGGCGACTTCGGCGGGCTCGACGTGCTCACGAGCCCGCCCAACTCGTCGGGCTTCCTGCTGCTCGGAGCGCTCGCCGCGGTCGATCGCGCGGACGACCGGGATCCCGTCCTCCTCGCCGACGTGTTCCAGGCGGGCCTGCGCGAGCGCGCGGCGTGGCTCGCCGACCCGCGGCCGACCGGCGACACGATTGCGATCGTCACGGCCGACGCCTCAGGCCGGGCGGTGTCGCTCATCCAGAGCCTCGCCAGCGCGTTCGGCTCACGGGTGCTGGAGCCCTCGACCGGCATCGTGCTCCACAACCGCGGCGCGGCGTTCTCACTCGAGCCGGGCCACCCGAACCGGCTCGCGCCCGGCCGCCGGCCGGCCCACACCCTCATGCCGGTCATGGTGCAGCGCGAAGGCCGCCTGCGTGGCGTGCTCGGTGCCATGGGCGGACCGTTCCACGCCCAGATCCACACCCAGGTCATCCTGCACCTGCTCGCCGGCGCGAGCGCCCAGGAGGCCGTCGCCGCCCCCCGCTGGACGGCCGACTTCGACGGGGTGCAGGTCGAGGCCGACGTGCCGGCCGAGACGCGAGCGGCCTTCGAGCAGGCCGGCACCCCGGTCCGCCTGTTGGAGCCGCAGAGCCCGTCCGACGTCGGCCACGCCCAGGCGATCTGGGTCTCCGAGGGCGCCTTCGACGCCGGCAGCGACCCCCGCGCCGACGGCGCCGCGATCGTCAACCCCTGAGACGGCTGATGACGACGTAGGGCTCGAACTGCAACTGCAACTGCGGCATTAAGGGAGTGGGTTCGGCCGGGATGGCCACTCCGGAAACCGGCGTGCTGACGAATCCTCGATATATGAGGTCTAGTCAGCACGCCACTTTCCGGAGTGGCCAGCGAGGCCGACACCCAGCTCCCTACCCAGCCGCAGTTGACGTTGTCATCTCGCCGTGCGCCTCCCGCGCGAGGTCGACCAGATCGTCCGTGAGGTCGCCGCCGGGCCGGCCCTCGATCGCCGCCAGCGGGTCAACGTCGGGCTCGTCCTCTTCGTCACGCAGGCGCTCCAGATCCTGCTCGTGGGAACGGCCGTGGGCGTGTTCTTCGTCGCCTTCGGCGCCCTCGTCGTCTCGGCCGACGTGATCGACTCCTGGACCGGCAGCGGCGGCCGCCAGATCCTCGCGCTGGAGGTGGGCGGCATCGATGCTCACGGACAGCACGTACCGCGAGGAGTTCCTCGAGGAGCTGACCGGCGACCTTCGCGCCGTGTTCGCCGATCGCGCGCGCTACCTCGAGCTCAGGGCCGCCTGATACGGCAACGCCGGGACGGAATTACGGCGATGTGGCGGATGTGGCGGGCCGGGCGCCGCCGTAGCTTCGGCGCTGCAACCGATCCCCCAAGGAGACCGACGTGAAGACCTTCGTCATCGAACGCGAGATCCCCGGCGCCGGCGAGCTCACCCACGCCGAGCTGCGCGGCATCACGAGCACGTCCAACGACGCCGTCGCGTCGCTCGGCAAGCCCTACAAGTGGCTGCACAGCTACGTGGCGGGCGACAAGGTGTACTGCTTCCACCAGGCCGAGAACGCCGACGTGATCCGCGAGCACGCGACCACCGGCGGCTTCCCCGCCAACCTCGTCGCCGAGGTCGCCTCGGTGTTCGACAGCACCGGGCCGCGAGACCTCCCGCGCTAGCCAGCGGTCGCCATAGACTCGCCAGATGAGCCGCGGCGCCCTCATCGAGCGCGAATCCGAGCGCGCCTGGCTGGAGGCGGCGCTGACGGAGGCGCGCGAGGGCCGCGGCTCGCTGGTGCTCCTGGCCGGCGAGGCCGGTGTGGGCAAGACGCGCTTCGTCGAGGAGGTGGTGGCGTCCGCGGACGTGCGGTTCCTCCGCGGCGCCTCCAGCCCCGGCATGCTCGCCTACGGGCCGGTCACCGCAGCGCTGCGCGAGTTCCTGCGGGCCGCTCCGGGAGGCCTCGCGGCGTGCGGCGCGCTGCGCCCGCACCTGGCGCTGCTGCTCCCGGAGCTCGGCGAGGCGATCGAGGAGAGCGATCACGCCACGCTCGTCGAGGCGATCCGCTGCGGGCTGGCCGCGGTGGTCGCCGAACGGCCGGCCGTCGTGCTCCTCGATGACCTCCAGTGGTCGGACGACGCCACGCTCGAGCTGCTCGCGGCGCTCGCCGCTCCCTTGCGCGGGCTGCCCATGCTCGTGCTCGGCGCCTACCGCTCGGACGAGATCCCGCGCGCCCATCAACTCAGGCGGCTGCGCAACGAGCTGCGCCGGAACCGCTCGCTCGCCGAGCTGACGCTCGAGCCGCTCACCGCGCGAGGCACCGCCGAGCTGGCCGAGCGGGTGCTCGGCGCCGCCCCGTCCGCCCGGCTTGCCGGCACGCTGCACGACCGCACCGGCGGCATCCCGTTCTTCATCGAGGAGCTCGCCGCGGCGCTCGAGTCCGCGGGGCGCCTCGAGCCCCGCGGCACCGGCGTGGAGCTCACGCTCGATGCCGACGTGCCGCTGCCGCAGACCATCCGCGACGCGGTGCTGCTGCGGACCGGCGGGCTGTCCGATCCGGCGCGCGCGACCGCCGAGGCGGCCTCCGTGGCCGGGACCCGCTTCGACGTCGAGCTCCTGGCCGCCCTCGGCTGGGAGGCGGGTCTCGACGAGCTCCTCAAGAGCGGCCTGATCTCCGAGCCCGAGCCGGGCCGGGCCGCCTTCCGCCACCCGCTCGTGCGGGACGCGATCTACGAGGACGTGCCGTGGCTGCGCCGCCGGTCGCTCCACCGCGCTCTCGCCGCGGCGCTCGAGGCGCGCGACGGCGGTCAGGCCGAGGTGGCCGCGCACTGGCTCGCGGCCCGCGACGCCGCCCGCGCGCTCGACTCGCTGGTCCGCGCGGTCGACGAGCACGCGGCGGTTCACGCCTACCGGGACGCGGCTCGGCTCGGGCGCCAGGCGCTCGACCTGTGGCCCGAGGGCGAACGCGGCGCGGACCGCATCGCCGTGCTCGAGCGCCACGCCGGCTTCTCGGAGCTCGCGGGCGAGCTGGCCGAGGCGGCCCGCACGCAGCGCGAGGTGGTGGCCGCGCGGCGCTCCGAAGGCGCCGGCCGTGCGCTCGCCGATGCCGAGCGGAGGCTGGCCGCGATCTACGCCCTCCAGGGCGACCGCGAGCGCGCGCTGAGCGCCCGGCGCGTCGCGGCCGACGCCTTCGCCGCGAACGGCCTGCCCGGCGAGGCCGCCGCCGAGCGACTGATCGCGGCCGGCTACCTGCAGAGCGCCGGCAAGCACGGTGACGCCGTCGAGCTCATGCTCCGTGCCGGCGAGGAGGCCGGGCGCGCGGAGCGCACCGACCTGCGCGCGCGGATCCTCGGGCTGCAAGGGGTGGCGCGGGTCAAGGGCGGCGAGTTCGACGCGGGGATGGAGACGATCAGGGCGGGGCTCTCGCTGGCCCTCGAGCACGACCTGACCCTCGAGGCGGCGGAGGTGTACCAGCGGCTCGGGACGGCCCACGAGATCGCGGGCGACTACGGCGGCGCTCGCGATGCGCTCGCGACCGCACTCGGCTTCTGCGAGGCCGACGGCGGGAACGGCATGGAGTACACGTGCCTGAGCTGCATGGCCTACGTGTTGCGCGAGCTCGGCGACTGGGATCGCGCCGCGGAGCTCTCGGACGAGCTGCGCTCCTCGGGCGCAAGCCCGGACGCCACGCTGGTGGCGGACGGGGTTCTCGGGTCGATCCGTGCCTTCCGCGGCGAGTGGTCGGCCGCCCGGCCGCTGCTCGTCCGCTGCCTCGACACGGCCTCACGGCTCGACGTGGTCTCGATGAGCGTGGACAGCGCGGCCGCGCTCGCCTGGCTCGACGAGCAGGCGGGCGACCTCGACGGCGCCCACGCGCACTGCCGCTTCCTGCTGGAGCGCTGGGAGCGCAGCGAGGACCACCACTACGCGGTCTGGGGCCTGCGCTGGGCCTCGTGCTTCTTCGCCCGTCACGGCTCGCTCGGCGAGGCGCGCGCGTGCGCCGAGGCGCTGTCGGGCATCGCGGCCAGGACGGGCCACGCGGACGCCCTGGCGGCGCTGGCGCACGCGCTCGGCGAGACGGCGCTGGCCGAGGGGCATGCCGACGCCGCCGCTCAATCGCTCGGCCGCGCGGCCGAGCTCCACGCGAGCCTCGAGATCCCGTTCGAGCGGGCACAGATCCAGCTCCGCGCCGGTGTGGCGCTCGCCGCGGCGGGCCAGCGCGAGGAGGCCGCCGAGTGGTTCGCCGAGGCGCACGTCACGGCGCGTCGCCTCGGCGCGTCCCCGCTGGCCGCCCAGGCGGCCGACGAGGTCGCCAAGCTCGGTGAGTCGGTCGAGCGCCGGCTCGGGCGGCGCGCGGCGGCCGAGCACGAGAACGCCGGCCTCTCGCGCCGCGAGCTCGAGGTGATGCGCCTCGTGGCCTCCGGGCGCACGAACCGCGAGGTCGCCAGCGAGCTCGTGCTCAGCACGCGCACGGTCGACATGCACGTGCGCCACATCCTCACGAAGCTCCGCTGCCGGTCGCGCACCGAGGCCGCCGCCAAGGCCGGCGACCTCGGCCTGCTCGCGTAGACTCGCGGCGGAGGAGCACCATGCGCATTGCTCGCTGGACGCTGATCCTGGGTCTTGTCACGACGGCCGCAGCCGCGACGCCGGGCGCCGCGCAGAACCGCAGGCCGATCCAGGATCCGATCCGCACGCAGCCGATCCAGTCCGGCCTGGGGATCCGGCTGACCGAGGTCGCCCGGCTACCGCGGTCGAGCACGTTCCCTACGGCGCCCGGGGACGGGCGGCTCGTCCGCTGGAACCGGATCAACTACCTGGGTGAGATTCCCGACGGGTCGGGCCGGCTCTACGTGCCCGATCTCAACGGCACGCTCTACACGATCGAGAACGGGACGCCGCACGCCTACTTCGACGTCCGCGCCAGGCTCGGGCAGGCGTTCTTCTCACGGCGCGGTCTCGGGCAGGGCTTCGGCTTCGTGACGTTCCACCCCCGGTTCCGGACGAACGGCCGCTTCTACACCGTGCACACCGAGCTGGCCTCGGGCGCGGGGCGCCGCCCCGACCTGACCCGGCAGCGGAACACCGTCTATCACGGCGTCATCACCGAGTGGACGGCGGCGGATCCGTCGGCGAGCACGTTCAGCGGAACCCGTCGCGAGGTGCTCCGGCTCGGGTTCGCCGGCCCGATCCACGGGATCCAGCAGATCGACTTCAATCCCGAGGCCGAGCCCGGTGACCGGGACTTCGGCCTGCTCTACATCGCGGTCGGCGACGGCGGCAGGGGCGTGCGCAGCGACGAGCCCCAGAACCTGGCGATGCCCCACGGGAAGCTGCTCCGGATCGACCCGCTGCGCAGGAACAGCTCGAACCGCCGCTACGGGATCCCGGCCGGCAATCCCTTCGTCGGCCGGCCACGCGCGCTCGGCGAGGTCTACGCCGTGGGGTTCCGCGACCCGCATCGCTTCAGCTGGGATCCCGGCGGACGGCATCGCATGTTCCTGGGCCACATCGGCGAGCACGCCATCGAGGCGGTCGACGAGATCAAGCCGGGGGCGAACTTCGGGTGGAGCAAGCGAGAGGGTCCGTTCGTCTACGACAAGACGCCGGCGGGTCCCTGCGCGAAGATCCTCCCGCTCCCGCGGAACGACCGCGGGTACACGTACCCGGTGGTCGCCTACGACCACGACGCGCCGCCGGGGTGGGACTGCAAGTCCGACCTCGGCCACGGGATCATCGGCGGCTTCGTCTATCGCGGCAGCGCGGTGCCGCGGCTGCGCGGCAAGTACGTCTTCGCCGACCTGGTGACCGGGCAGCTCTTCTACACGCGGGCGGCCAGGATGGTCACCGGCAGGCCTCGGGCGCCCATCCACGAGCTGATGGTCTACGACGGGGCGGGCCGGCGCACGACGACGCGACGGCTCCTCAACGCCGACGGCCTGGGCGACCCCGACCGGGTCGACCTCCGGTTCGGCCGCGACGCCGAAGGCGAGCTGTACGTGCTCTCGAAGGGCAACGGCAGGATCTGGAAGATCACGGACACGCAGCGCTTCGCGAGCTGCGCGGCGGGCGCCACGACGGTGACCGGCGTGATGGGCGCCGGCGACTGGGCGCCGATCACGCCCGCGAAGTGGCGGTTCCCCGGCGACCAGGTGGTCCTTGCGCGACCCGGTGACCGGCGGCCCGGGCCGCGGCGTCCGTTCGAGTACGCGGTGCTGACCGAGGGACCGGTGTTCGGGTCGCTCCACCTCAGCGGGCGAGTCCGCATCGACACGCCGGTCCGGATCAGCGGCCGGGACGTGGTCGTCCTGTTCGGCCACCGATCGGACACCGAGTTCTATTACGCGCAGCTGTCGTCGAACAACACGAGGCTCACGAACAACGGGATCTTCCGCGTCGACGACGCCAACCAGGTGCGGATCGACGACCAGTGGCTCGGCCACCACGGGGCGCCCCCGGCCATCCGCGACGCCCGTTGGCATCGGGTGCGCGTGACGCACTGCGCCGCCTCGGGGGAGATCGCCGTGTACATGGACAACTCGAGGTTCCCGTTGATGACGGCCGTCGACGGCACCTTCGGCTCCGGCCGCGTGGGCTTCGGGTCGTTCGACAACGTCGGGCGCCTGCGTGGCCTCACCGTCACGGGAACGGCGCTCCCGTGAGGGAACGCCGCCCGTGTCGTGAACCGGATGTCAGGCAGGAACGTCAGGCAGCGGCGGCCACCTCTGCGGTGGGCTGCGGCCGCAGGGCGATGACCTCGGCCGCCGGCTCGTAGCGCTCGGCGTGGCCGCGGCTGCGCGCCAGGGCGGCGAGGGGCGCCATGAGGACGCGGACCATCCACGCGGGCGGGAACGGGGCCTTGACCTCGCGGGCGAAGCGGCGGACGAAGAGGGCCAGGTGGAGCGGCTTGGGCATGCCCTTGCGGGTCACGTTGCCCTCGAGCGCCAGCTCGACGGTGGTCTCCAGCAGCTGCTCCATGTCGAGCGCGGGGAGCACCTCGACGCGGCACTTGGCGACGTCGTCGCCGCCGTTCGCGAAACGATGGACGCGGCCGGCCGGGACGACGACGGTCTCGCCGGCCTCGGCGACGATCGTGCGCAGCCCGAGGCGGAACTTCATCGTGCCCTCGAGGACGTGGAAGCGCTCCTCCTGCTCGGGGTGCACGTGCGCGCCGGGGACGTGACCGTCGGGGGTGAGCTCGAGCTGGAACTCGAGCCGCTCGCCCTCGGTGTCGCCGGCGGTCTGCAGGAAGGTGATGCGCTCGCCGCTGACGGGGTTCTCGATCGTCTGTCCGGTGTAGGCCATTTCGAAAGCTCCTTGCATGGGGGGTGATCCGATGCCAGGAGCCTTCCGGCCGCCACGTCGCACGTCGTCGGCCTCGCTGCTGATCCGCTGCGGCTCGCGCGGACGATCTTCCACCCGCCGCAAGAGCGACGGGGCATCATCCTCGAGGACGACCCAGAACCGTTCGCCGCGCCCCGCCGTATCCCGCACGAACCACCTCAACGGGAGGAGCAGGAACCATGCCGAAGCTTGCGCTCGTCGCTGCCGTGTCCGTCATCGTCGCCGTCGCCGCGGGGGCGTCCGCGCTCGGAGGTCATGAACAGCGCTACCGGCCGCTCCCACCCGACGCGCCGTGGACAACCGTGCTCGATTCCCCCGTCGGGCTCGAGGGGCTGACCGCCGACCGCCGCGGCAACCTGTACACGCCGGGTCGCGGCGTCGATCCGTGCCCGATCCTGCGGACCACGCCGCGGGGCGGCCCGGCGGTCACCGTCGGCACGATCCCCGCGCCGTGCAACCCGGCCGGCCTCGCGTTCGATCGCGACGGCGATCTCTTCATCGCCGACGGCGGCCGCATCGTCACCCTGCGGCCGAGCGCGTCCAACCCGCCCGTGGCCACCGTCTACGCGACCGACGTGCCCGGGGCCAACGGCGTCGCCTTCGACGAGCGCGGCGACCTCTGGGTCTCCGATGGCACGACGGCCCAGGGTCGCGTCTGGCGGATCGGCAGCGACCGCACTCCGTCGGAGATCTTCCGCGTTCAGCCGCTGGCCAACGACGTCATGGAGGGCGGCATCGGCCGCGACAACCGCGGCCTCCCGCCCGGCACGATCACCATCACGCCGACGGGCCGCCAGGCTTCCAACACGCTGGGCTCCCAGCACCTGGTCGCCAACGGCCTTGCGTTCGACTCCCACGGAACGCTGTTCGTCGCCGACACGGCGCGCGGCGCGATCTGGCGCGTGGCGCTCGACCATCGCGGCCGCGTCCGGAGCCCCACCGGCTGCGACACCACGTTCACGCCGAACACGCTGTGCCTCGACAACGTGCTGGCCTCCCACCCGTACCTCGAGGGCGCCGACGGCATCGTGCTCGACCGCAAGGACAACATCATCGTCGCCGCCAACGAGCGCAACGCGATCGTGGTGGTCACCGAGGAGGGCCGCAGCATCGAGCTCTTCCGCAACCCGGTGGATCCGGCCACCCGCCTGCGCAACATCGGCCCGCTGGAGTTCCCCACGAGCCCGGTGATCGTCGACCGCACGCTGTGCGTCACGAGCTCGGACGGCGGCCGCCGGGACAACTTCCCCAGCACCCCCGGGGAGGGCGCGAAGATCTCCTGCCTGAAGGAGAAGCTGCCGGTGAGGTGAGATCATCGGAGGATGCGCCGCTGGAGACGAGCCCTGGCACTGCACGCCGCGGTGTCGGGGGTCGTCGGCGTCGCCATGGCCGGGCTGTGGGCGCTCACGGGCGGCGGCACGTTCTGGCCGAAGTGGGTCTGGTTCGGCCTCGCGATCCCCTTCGGGCTCAACGCGGCGCTCTATGGCGCCTGCCAGGTCCGCCGCGGCCGCTGGCGCAAGTTCGCCGTCCACGCGGCCGTCTCCGGGTGGGCCAGCGGCACCATGATCCTCACCTGGGCGATGGCGGGCGGCGGCAAGTTCTGGCCGCTGATCCCCGTCGGCTGCCTGGGCATGATCCTTGGGTTGCACGCCGTGCTCGCGGCGCTGTGGACGGGCGACGACGAGCTGGTCGAGCGCGTCGACGAGCTCACCCGCACGCGCCGCGGCGCGCTCGACGTGCAGGCGCACGAGCTGCGCCGGATCGAGCGCGACCTGCACGACGGCGCGCAGGCGCGGCTGGTGGCGCTGACCATGCAGCTCGGCCGTGCCGAGGCGAGGCTGGGCGACAACCCGGAGGCCGCCGAGCTGGTCCGCGAGGCGCGCGGTGAGGCCAAGGAGGCGATCGCCGAGCTGCGCGACCTGGCCCGCGGCATCGCGCCGCCGGTCCTGGCCGATCGCGGCCTCCCGGCGGCGGCCGAGGCGCTCGCCGGCCGCTCGGCCATCCGCGCGACGGTCGACGCGGAGATCGGGCACCGTCCGCCACCGGTGGTGGAGACGGCCGCCTATTTCGTCATCGCCGAGTCGCTCACCAACGCGTCCAAGCACGCCGGCCCGGAGGCCCGCGCGCACGTGAGCATCCGCGACGGCTCGCACGAGCTCACGCTCGAGATCACGGACGACGGCCGCGGCGGCGCGAACCCGGCCGGGAGCGGCCTGACCGGGCTGCGCCATCGCGTCGAGGCGCTGGACGGCGCGCTCACCGTCATCAGCGCCGAGGGGCACGGCACGATCATCCGTGCCGTGCTCCCCTACGGCACTTAGTGCCGCCCCCGCTTCTTCTTCTTGTGCTTCTTCTTGTCGTTGGAGTCGAAGCTCAGCTTGTAGAAGCTGACGGTCGGGCTCAGGTCCCCGACGAGCGCCTCACCGGAGGCCCCGCGGTACGCGCCGGTGCCGCCCGTGATGGCCACGCGCCAGGGCCCCGGGTCGTCCTCGCCCTGGGCCTCGATGAGGCCTTGCAGGGTGATCTGGCCGCGCTTCAGGTCGAGGGTCCCGATGCACTGGAACGTCGTGGTCTCGTACGCGACGACCGCGGTCACGGTGCAGACGACGCCGCTCGTGCCGGCCTCACGGCCGCGGCTGCGCAGCGTCTCGGAGAACACGAGCTGGTCGCCCAGCGAAGCTCCGGGCGCGCCGACGTCGACGAACTCCTCCTGAGACAGCGTGGCAACCAGGCGGAGGTTGTCCCGCTTCCCCTTTCCGTCGGCTGATGCGCTCGCCGGTCCGAGGACCAGGATGCCGAACGCCAGGATGGCCGCCGTGGCGGCATGGGAAGAGTGCGTGCGACGCACGGTCCGCCTCCTTCCGGGCAAGGAACGAGTAGGCGATCGACGCTAGTCTCGATTGTTCAGGAGGTCAAACCGATCGGTCGACTTCGCGACATCCTGATATTCGGTCTGCTTGTCGCCGTCGTCGCCGTGCCCGGAGCGCAGGCTCGATACCGCGTCGGGATCGGCGAGCAGAAGCCGGAGATGTTCAGCAGCCCGGCCTGGCAGGCGCTGAACCTGAAGCAGGTCCGCTACCTGGTGCCCTGGGACTGGCGGGAGACCGGGCAGCAGGCGGAGGTCGCCGCGTTCATGGCGGCCGCGCGCGGCCACGGGCAGGACGTGCTGGTGACCTTCACGGCACGCCGCGGCTGCTTCGACGCCGGCCGCTACTCCCGTGCTCCGGCCTGCCGCGCGCCGAGCGTGCGGGCGTACCGCCGCTCGGTGCGGGCCTTCGACCGTGCCTATCCCTGGGTCCGCGTCTACGCGACCTGGAACGAGGTCAACCACGTCTCGCAGCCGACGTTCACCCGGCCGCGGCTGGTCGCCCGCTACTTCGCCGTGCTCCGGAGCGAGGCGCGGCGGCGCGGGTTCCGGGTGATGGCCGCGGACCTGATCGACACGTCGAACCTTCGTCGCTACCTGCGCGCGTTCCGCGGCCGTGCGCCCGGACGCCCGCGGCTGTGGGGCCTGCACAACTACGGGGACGTCAACCGGCGCACGTCGGCGGACACGCGGCAGATGCTCAGCCTCGTGCCCGGCGAGGTCTGGCTGACGGAGACCGGCGGCATCGTGAAGTTCGGGAACAGCCCGCAGTTCGCCTACTCGGAGGCGCGCGCGGCGGACCGCACCCGCTGGATGTTCCGGCTGGCGGACCGCTACGACGAGCGCCGGCGCGGGCTGCGCTCGCGGATCACCCGCCTCTACGTGTACCGGTGGTTCGGCGAGCCGCCCAGCGCGCGCTTCGACGCCGGCCTCGTGAGCGCCGACGGGACCCCGCGCCGGGCGTACTCCGTCGTCCGGAGGTACGCCCGGCGCAGCCGCTGAGGTCTCGAGATCAGCTGCCGGCGGCCTGCGTGTACAGGCTCTGGGCGACCGAGCCCTGATACGGCCCGAACATCACGTTCGGCAGCGTGGTGTAGCCGTACGAGTTGACCGAGACGACCGAGCCGCCGGCGATCCAGCCGCCGCCGCTCGAGCCACCGGTCATGTCGCAGTCGATGCCCATCGTCGGCGGGTTGGCCGACGTGTCGTCGTAGACGAGCGGCGAGTTGCACACCCACAGGCGCTGGCCGTTGAACGGCGGCGCCGCCGGATAGCCGTGCGCGGCGTAGTTCTGGTTGCGCGCCGTGTTGAAGGCGATGTTGCGGCCGCCGACCACGTCGGTCAGCGCCGATCCGTTCGCGTTGACCACGGCGGCGCCGTTGTCGTACGAGAAGTCGCCGCCGGACGCCCAGCCGCTGGTGGTGAGCAGCGTGCGCGCCGTCCACTCGCCGTACGGAGCGCTGCCGTCCGCGTACGCCGGCACGAAGCTCCAGTTGGTGTGGAAGTTGCTGGCGCCGTCGTGCACGCAGTGACCCGCCGTCCACACCACGCTCTTGTTGCCGGACAGCACCGCGGTGCCGGAGCAGACGTAGTTGGAGCCGCCGTCGGAGAAGAAGACCTTGCCGTTCGTGCGCGTGGGCGCGGACGTGTACGGCGGCGGGATCTGCTGCGCGGGCGCCAGGGCCGCCGCCGGCTTCTTGGCCGCGGCGAAGCTGCCCGCCAGCGTCTTGTCGGCCGGAATGGCGTTGCGCATGCGTTCCGCGGTCCAATACTGCTGCACCGCGACCTTGTCCTGCGCGACAGCCTTGGTCTTCACCCGGGCCGCTTGAGCGGCGGGAACGATGACCAACGCGCACGCCAAGGCGGCGAGCAGCACCACATAAAGACGTCGCATCCAATCCTCCCATCGGTTGTTGGGACGTCGTTGTGCGCCGCGACCGTGACACCCCTGCCAGGGCGCGACTGGACGCCAATGTAGCGTCAGCTCAGCAGCAGCTCGGCTTCGCGGTCGGCGGACATCGCCGAAGGTCTGTGCTCGGACCGCCACTCGTGCAGCTCGGCCTCGCCGCCGTCGCGCAGCCAGGCCCAGACGTCGGCCACGGTGTCGGCGATCGGACGGCAGCGCAGCCCGGAGGCCTGCGCGCGCTCGGTTCCGGCCGTCCAGGTGCCGGGCTCGGGCAGCCAGAGCGGGAGCTCGGTCCACGGCTCGACACCGGCCGCCTGCAGCCGCTCGTCGGGGATCCACGCGAGCTCGGCGCCGCTGCCCGTCGCGCTCACCGCCGCGTCCAGGACCTCGCCGAACGTCGCATGGCCCGCGGGCGCCGTGCCGTTGAAGGCGCCGGCGACGCGCCGCTCGCCGAGGTCGAGCATCCAGCTCGCGAGGTCGCGCGCGTCGATCAGCTGGATCGGCTGCCCGGGGTCGCCCGGCGCCGGGAGAAGACCGCCGGCCGCGATGCGCCGCACCCACCACGGGAGCCGGAACACGTTGTCGTGGGGGCCGCAGAGGAGCCCGGCGCGGACGGCCGCCACGCGGCCGGGCAGCGCCGCCTCGGCCGCCCGCTCGCTCGCCGCCTTCTGCGGCCCGTAGTCCTCGCCCTCCGTCCACACCGGCGAGTCCTCGTCGACCACCTGCTCCGGCCAGCCCGGATAGGCGTTGAGGCTGGAGACGAACACGAGATGCGCGTCGCCGAGCAGCGCGCTCGACGCCGCCACGTCCTCCGCCCGGTAGCCGGACGTGTCGACGACGACGTCCCACTCGCGGCCGCGCAGCGCCGACAGGTCGCTCGTGCGGTCGCCGTGCAGGTGCTCGGCCTCGGGGAACAGGTCGCCGCCGTGCAGCCCGCGAGTGAACAGCGTCAGCTCGTGGCCACGTGACAGCGCCTCGGCCGCCACGTGACGGCCGAGGAACACGGTCCCGCCGAGGATCAGGGTGCGCATGACGCGCAACCTAGCAGTTGCGCTACGACAGGCCGTGCTCGAGCGCGCCCTTGACGGTCGCGTCGAGCGCGTTGAGGCGGTAGAGCGCGAGCGCCTCGGCGGAGCCGAAGCGCCGGTCCGTCCCGTGGTGGGAGAGCACGCAGTGCAGGAGCGCGAGCCGGCGCTCGGGCTCGAGGTCGCCCAGGAACGGCTCGAGGATCTGCTGGCCGAGCACGAGGTGCCCGAGCAGCCGGCCCTCGGCCGACTGCTCGATCGCGGCGCCGTAGGTGAACTCGCGCGTCTTGCCGAGGTCGTGCACCAGCGCGGCGCAGATGAGCAGGTCGGAGTTCAGCCGCACGTGCAGCTGGGAGACCTCGAGCGCCAGCGTGGCGACCGCCACCGTGTGCTCGAGCAGGCCGCCCAGGTAGGCGTGGTGACCGCCGATCGTGCACGGCGCGCGCCGCCACGCCGCGCGCAGCTCGCCGTCGCCCAGCAGGCGCTCCAGCACGGCGGCGTAGCCCGGGTCGTGGACCTCGCGCGCCAGGTGCTCGAGGAAGCCGTCGAGCTCGTCGAGGTCGCGGTACGCGACGGGCAGGAAGGCCGCCGGATCGGCCGCCTCGGCGCGGGTGATGTCCCGCACCTCGAGCTGCAGCTCGTCGCGGAACCGATCGACTCGCCCGCGCACGCGCACGAGATCGCCGCGCTCGAAGCGCCCGGCCAGCAGATCGGCGTCCCGGAACGCGCGCGCCTGCATGGCGCCGCTGCGGTCGCGCAGCTCGAGCGCCAGGTAGGGCATCCCGGAGCGCGCCTGCAGGCGATCCTTGCGCGCGCAGGCGAAGACCGCGTCGACGTCGTCGCCGGCACGGAGGGTCGCGATGGTGGGCGCATCGGCAATCGCCACACCCCGATGATGGAGGCCGCACCGGACGGCCCTTCGCTACGGTGGAACGGTGCAGCCATTGCGCTGGGAGAGGCGACCGGACGGACTGCGGGCCCCTGCCCTGGTGTGCGCGTTCAAGGGCTGGAACGACGCCGGCGAGGCCGCCACGTCGGCCGCCGCGTTCATGGGCGCCAGCCTCGACGCCACGCGCTTCGCCACGATCGACGCGGAGGAGTACGTCGACTTCCAGGCCACCCGCCCGCAGGTCAAGCTCGTCGAGGGCCGCACGCGGCGCGTCGAGTGGCCGGAGTGGGAGGTCTACGAGGCGCGTGTGCCGCGGGCCCCGCGCGACCTGGTGATCCTCACCGGCCCCGAGCCGTCGTACCGCTGGCGCGGCTTCTGCGGGCAGGTGGTCGAGCTGGCCGAGGCGCTCGGCGTGCAGATGGTCGTCACGCTCGGCGCGCTGCTGGCCGACGTGCCGCACTCGCGCCCGGTCGGCGTCACGGCCCACGCCTCCGATCCCGCGCTGGTCGAGCGCCTGAGCCTCTCCGCGCCCAGCTACGAGGGCCCGACCGGCATCGTCGGCGTGCTGCAGACCGCCTGCGCCGAGGCCGGGATGCCCGCCGCCTCGCTGTGGGCCGCCGTCCCGCACTACGTCGCCGTGGCGCCCAACCCCAAGGGCGCGCTGGCCATCCTGCGCCGGCTCGAGAGCCTCGTCGGCGTGACCGTCGACGCCTCGGACCTCGAGTCCGCGGCGGTCGACTACGAGCGTCAGGTCACCCGCGCGGTCGAGCTCGACCCCGAGGTGCAGGCCTTCGTCGAGCGGCTCGAGCGGGCGGCCGACGCGGAGGAGGGCCCCACGGACCTCAGCCAGCTCCCGTCGGGCGACGTGCTCGCCCGCGAGTTCCAGCGCTTCCTGCGCCAGCGCGGCGGTCCCGGGTCGCAGACGTAACGTCGCACGCCTGTCCGAGCTTGCGAGGACGGGTGGGCGAAAGGGAATATCCGATGTTCGCGCGCCGTCAGTAGAGACGTGCGCGTGCTCTTCGCCACCACCCGGGGCGCCGGACACTTCGGCCCGCTCGTCCCCTTCGCCCACGCCTGCGTGCGCGCGGGCCACGAGGTGCTCGTCGCCGGACCACGCTCGGTGGCCGGCCTCGTGGCGCGGGCCGGGCTCCCGTTCCACCCCGTCGCCGAGGCGCCCGCCGACGTCGTCGAGGCCGCCTTCGCGCCCGTGTGGGCGCGCGAGGCCAGCGTCGAGCACGTCGTCCGCGACCTCTTCGTCGGGCTGTACGCCCGCACGGCGCAGGCCGACATGCACGAGACGGTCGCGGCCTGGCGGCCCGACCTCCTCGTCCGCGAGACGATGGAGTTCGCCTCCGCCGTGGCCGCCGACCGCTTCGGCGTGCCGCAGGCCCGGATCGGCATCCACCTCGACTCGCGGATCGACAGCGGCGGGCAGCTCGACGAGCTCGCGGCCTCCGCGCTCGACCTCGCGCCCGAGCGGCTGAGCGACGGGCCGCTGCTCACGCGCTCGCCGGGCGACGAGCCCGGCGTCCACCGCTTCCGCACGGACGTGTTCGCGCGCAGCGACCCGGAGCTCGTCTACGTCACGTTCGGCTCGGAGGCGCCGCGGTCCGAGCACTTCCCCCGCGTCTACCGCCAGGCCATCGATGCCCTCGCCGACGTCCTCTACCCCGTCCTCGTCACGATCGGCGAGCGGCGCGACCCGGCCGAGCTCGGCCCGCTGCCGTCCTCGGTGCGCGTCGAGCGCTGGGTGTCGCAGGCCGAGGTGATGCCGCACGCGGCCGCGATGATCTCCCACGGCGGGTCGGGCTCGACGCTGCTGGCGCTCGCCGCCGGGGTACCGCAGGCCTTCGTCCCGCTCTTCGTCGACGGGCCCGCCAACGCGCAGCGCGTGGCCCAGCTCGGCGCCGGGATCGTGGCCGACGACCTCGGTGCCGCCGTCCATGCGCTGCTCGACGACCCGAGCTACCGCTACGACGCCGGTCGCGTGGCTGCGGAGATCGCCTCGCTGCCGCCGATCGAGCGTATCGATTTCGCCGCGTGTCCTCGCAAGCTCGGACAGGCGTCGACGTTCATCGCTCCGCCGCCGGGCACGCGATCCGGTAATCGCACATCGAGCAGGCGGCGAAGCTCGGGGTGGGCTCGAAGCCCTGGCCGAGGATGCCGTCGGCGACCTCGAAGACCGTCTCGGTGATCCAGTCGCGATCCTCCTCGGAGCGCGGGACCGGCACCTTGGCGTCGTCGAGCACGTAGTAGTAGGACTGCTGCGGCGCCTCGAGCTGCCAGGCCTCGCGCGCGCCGACCGCGTAGAGCGAGAGCTGCACGTCGTCGCGCAGCTGGGCGGCGGACTTCGGGCGCCCGGTCTTGTAGTCGATCAGCTCGTAGCCGCCCTCCGGCAGCTTGTCCACGCGGTCGACCCGTCCGCGCAGCAGGTGCGGGCCGATGCGGAACGAGAACGACCGCTCGAACCACACGGGCTCGGCGTCCTCGTCGCGGAAGCGGTCGTGGTAGCGGACGAGCGCCTGCGTCGCCTTGGCGCGGAACTGGCGCTCCTCCTCGGAGTCGCCGAAGCCGCCGCGGCGCCAGCCGGCGTCGAGCAGGTTCAGGAGCGTGGGAAGACCCGGAGAACGTGTTTCGGCCTCCGGTCCTCGCAAGCTCGGACCTTCGGACGACGATCAGAGTGGTAGCGCTCCAGCACCTGGTGGACGAGGATCCCGAAGCGCTGGTTCATGGTCGGCTCGCTGGGGATCCGGAAGACGCGCGCGAACTTGTACTTGAGCGGGCACGTCCGGTACGTCTCGATGTCGGTGGCCGAGAGCATCAGCCCGTCGCCGCGGCGCGGGAGGAAGGACTCGAGCGAGGGCTCGTTCCGTTGCGCGACAGCGCGGGCGCGCAGCTTCTCGTCGCGCTCGGCGTCGAGCAGGTACTCGTCCAGCGCGGACGTCTCGAAGATCTCGCGCTGCTCGGCCGTGACCGCCTGCAGGAGCCGGGCGTTGATCTCCGGCAGCAGGTCGCCGACCTCCTGCTCGCTGCTGCGCGTGCGCTCCATCAGCGCCGCCAGCTTGAGCAGCTCGAGGTAGCGGACGACGGCGTGCGAGACGTCGAGGTCGGTGTCGAAGCGCAGCTCGCCGAGCCGGCCGCCGACCTGCGCGACGGTGGTCAGGAGCTCGTCCCGCAGCATCCGGAACGTCGACTGCAGCGTCTCGGCGGGGCCGAACAGCTCCTCCTCGCGCGCCTCCCACTCGCCGTCGACCGCCGCCCGCGCCTCCTCGGCGAACGGTGACGGCTGCTGCAGCGCGCCGCGCTCGGTGCGCTCGGGGAAGGCGAGCACGAGCCGCCGCCGCGCGCGGGTCATGGTCACGTGCAGGAGCCGGCGCATCTCGGCGGCGTGGGTGGCCTTGGTGTCCGGCGGGACGGCCTCCTTGATCAGCGCGCCGGGGATCGGCTCGAGGGCGCGGCGCCGCGGGCCGGGCATGCGCGCGGCCATCAGGCCGAGCACGTACACGTGGTCGAACTCGAGACCCTTGGCGGCGTGCATCGACATCACGCGCACGCCCGGCGGGCGCTCACCGCCCGCGGCCTCCTCCTCGCGCAGGCCGGCGTCGGCGACCGCCGCGATCGAGCGCGCGAAGTCGCGGCCCGTGGCCTGCGGCGAGCGCCGCACGTAGTCGGCGGCCAGCTCGGCGAACTTGGCCAGGTTCTGCAGCCGCTCGACGACCTCGGTGGACGCCGCGAAGAGCAGCTGGCGCCGCAGGCCGAGCCGCTCGACGAGCCGGTGCACGTAGAGGTCGGGCCGCGTCGAGTCGATCGCCGAGGCGGCGGCGCGGTGGAGCCGCAGGAAGTGCGTGATGCGCTCGCGCGCCTCGGGCGGGATCTGCGGCGACTCCAGCGAGGCCCCCAGGGCGGCGACCATGTCGAGCTTGCGGCGGCGGGCGATCTGGGTGACGCGCGCGAGGTCGATCGCCCGCAGCTCGACGGGCGGCCGCGCGAGCGCGCGCACGACGGCGCCGGCGTCGCCGGGGTCGACGAGCAGGCGCAGCCACGCGAGCAGATCGCGCACCTCGGCGCGCTGGAAGAACGCCGCGGCGCCGGACAGCCGGTAGGGCACCGCGCGCTCCTCGAAGGCGACGGCCACGGCCTGCCCCTCGCCGCGCACGCTGCGCACGAGCACGCACACGTCCTCGGGCGCCACGTCCTCGCGCGAGATCAGCCGCTCCACCTCGGCGGCCACGGCCTGGGCCTGCGCGCGCTCGGAAGCGCAGCGCCAGAACGCGACCTCACCGCCGGGCTCGCCATGGAGCACCTTCTCGATCCGGTCCGGCGCCTTCTCGGCCACCGCGGCCGCCGCCTGGAGGATCCGCTCGCCGCTCCGGTAGGAGTGCTCGAGCCGGATGACGGTCGCCTCGGGCCACTCGGCGCGGAAGTCGAGGATGTTCTTGGTCGCGGCCCCGCGGAAGCGGTGGATCGACTGGTCGTCGTCGGCGACCGCGGTGATCTCCCCGCGGGCGGCGAGGAGCCGCAGCAGCAGGCCCTGGGCGAAGCTCGCATCCTGCAGCTCGTCGACGAGCACGTGGCGATGGCGGGCGGCGAGCCGCTCGCGCACCCGCCGGCTGGTGCGCAGGAGCCGGAAGCTGTGCAGCACGAGGTCGCCGACGTCGACCGTCCCCGCCTCGTCGAGCAGCCGCTCGTGCACGGCGTAGAGCTCGGCGAACTCGCGGTCGCGCTTGCGCTCCTCGGGCAGCTTCGCCGACCAGTCCGCGTAGTCCTGGGCGGTGACGAGCTCGTCCTTGAGCCGGTCGATGCGCTGGACGATGGCGCCGAGCGTGGCGCTCGGGTTGCCGCGCAGGTCGTGGTGGCGGAGCGGCAGCTCGTCGATCCGCTCGAGCAGCATGGCCAGCCGGTCGGCCGCGCTCACCGGGCTGACGAACGGGTCGAGGCCGGCCTCCAGCGCCTCGTCGTGCAGGAGCCGCGCGCAGAACCCGTGGAACGTGGTGACGGCCAGCTCCTCGTACGCGCCGGGCAGCCGGTCCTCGAGCTGGGCGCGCAGGGCGTCGGCCGCCGCCGTCGAGTAGCAGAGGACGAGCAGCGACTCCGGCGGCGCGCCGTTCGCCACCAGGTGCAGGAAGCGCTCGGCGAGGACGGTCGTCTTGCCCGTTCCGGCGCCGCCCAGGACGAGCAGCGGCCCGGCGGCATGGGTCACCGCGGCGTGCTGCTCGGAGCTCACCTGGGGCACCTTCGTAGGATACGCGTGCGATGAGCCCCGACTGGCTCGGAGCGTCGCGTCGCGCGGCCTCCGCTCTCCGCACGATGCTGGCGGAACACACGACGATGGCCGAGCGGGTCGTCGAGACGGGCACGCGCGGTGAGGGCGGCGACCGCACGCTGGAGATCGACGCGCTGGCCGAGCAGGCGATCCTGGCCGAGCTCCAGGGGCTCTACGACGCCGGCGCGCGCTTCACCGTGCTCAGCGAGGAGGCCGGGACCGTGGACTTCGGCGGCACGGACGTGCTCGTCGTGGTGGACCCGATCGACGGCTCGCTGAACGCCAAGCGCGGGCTCCCGCACCACTGCGTCTCGATCGCCGTCGCCGAGGGACCGACGATGGCCGACGTGGTCTTCGGCTTCGTGCAGGACTTCGGGCCCCACGAGGAGTGGGTCGCGACACGCGGCGGCGGCGCGCAGCTCAACGGCGTCCCGCTCGATCCCACCGTCGGCGAGCGGCGCTGGGCCTCGGACGGCAAGCTCGAGATCGTCGGCTTCGAGTCGGCCGACCCGCGCTGGGTGCTGCAGTCGGCCGAGGGGCTGGTCGAGGTCGCGCACCGGCTGCGCGCCATCGGGACGATCGCCGCCGCGCTCTGCCAGGTCGCCGGCGCGCGCTTCGACGGGATGCTCACGCTGAAGGGCTGCCGGGCGGTCGACGCGGCCGCCGCGCAGCTGATCGTCCGGGAGGCCGGCGGTCACGTCGCCTTCACGGCTTTCGAATACCCGCTCGCCGCGCCGCTCGATCTGCTGCCCCACTCGCCGGTCGTCGCGGCGCGCTCGGAGGCCGCGCTGGCGGAGCTCGCGCGCGTGCCTGCCACCATGAAGAGGTGATCGATTGGAACCTCGCCGGGCAGGTCGCCCGCGGAATCGCCGGACTGCAGCCCTCCGGTGACCCGAAGCCGTTCGAGCAGCTGACCGGGCCGGCCGCCGAGAGCGAGCGCCTGGTCTCCGCCTACACCGGGCTCACCCCGCTGACGCCGCTCCCGGTCGCCGAGGCGGTCGACCGCGGCCAGTGGATCGACGCGAACCTGCGCTCGGTCGCGGGCGTGCTCGAGCCCGTGTCCACCCGGCTGGGCTCCAAGCTCGGCCCGCTCGGCGGTGCCGCGGGCGCGCTCCTGGCGCTGGAGGCGGGCGCCGTCTCCGGCTTCCTGGGCGGCCGCGTGCTCGGCCAGTACGACTTCCCGCCGCTCGATCCGAGCGCCCCCGCGCGGCTGCTCTTCGTGGCGCCCAACCTCGGCCACGCGGCCACCACGCTCGAGGCCGACCCGGACCAGCTCCTGCGCTGGGTCGCGCTCCACGAGACGACCCACGCGCTCCAGTTCGGCAGCGTCGCGTGGCTGCGCGAGCACCTGGCGCAGCTCGTCGGCGAGCTGCTGACGGCGCTCGACGTCAACCCGGCCGGTCTCCTGCGGATGCCGGACATGAACGATCTGCGCGGGATGCTCGACCGCGTCCGCGACGAGGGCTTGGCCTTCGTCATGGTCGGCGAGGACCGCCGGGCGCAGCTCGAGGGCGCGCAGGCCTTCATGGCGCTGCTCGAGGGCTACGCCGAGCACGTGATGGACGCCGTCGGCGCCGAGCTGCTGAGCGACGTCTCGGCGATGCGCGAGGCCATGACCCGCCGCCGCCGCGAGCGCTCGGGCCTCCTGAAGGTGCTCGAGCGGATGATCGGGATGGACCTCAAGCTGCGCCAGTACGAGCAGGGCAAGAAGTTCTGCGACGACGTCGTCGCCACGGGCGGCATCACGGCCCTGAACCGCGCCTGGGCGGCCCCGGAGGCACTCCCGAGCTTCGCCGAGCTCGACGACCCGCTGGCCTGGCTGGCGCGGACGGATCGGCTCGGGCTCGGCCGCCCGGCGGCGTAGCTCGGGCTCGTCTTTCGCTAGGGACGAACTTCAACTGCGGCATTGAGGGAGCGGGTTCGGCCGGGTTTTCGAACTCGAATCCTGCCCTATGGTCGCTATACGACCCCAGGGCAGGACGCGACGAAGAAAACCGCCCCCGCCGGCCTCCCCAGCTCCCCTACCCAGCGGGGTTGACGTTCGTGCTCCACGTGTGCGACCGGTCACAGAAATTTCGAACCTGCGTTCGTTCTGTTACAAACTTCCGGGCGATTTCCGGCGGATTCACGTCAGGTTCACGACGCGAGCGCACAAAGTAAGCTATGGTGCGTAACGCAGGGTCCCCCACGGTTTACGTACAAGTGTTCGATGGGTACCGTTCCCGTTGGACCACCTTGGAACCAATGACCTACGGGGCCCAAACGAAGGGGCTGATTTCTCAGATGGCTGAGACCACGACCACCACCACCAACACCACGACCGCCAAGGCGAAGCCTGCTGCCAAGCGCAAGCCGGCCGCCCGCAAGCGTGCCGCCACCACGCGCACGACGCCGCGTCGCACGGCTGCCGCCAAGGCGCCGAGCAAGTCGACGGGTCGTCGCCAGCGCACGATCGCGCGGAACGACACGCGTGACGCCGCCCAGGCGCAGGTGCGTGCCGCGAAGACCACGGCCGCCCAGGGCCGCAACGTCGCCGAGCGCGCCGCGCTCGTCTACGTCGGCGCCACCCTCGAGGCGCGGGACCGCGTCGTCGGCCTCGCCGAGGGCCTGGCGAGCCGGTTCAGCACGCGCACGGCCGCCGAGCGCGAGCTCAACAAGGACATCCGTCGCTTCGAGCGCCGCGGCACCACCGCGCGCAACCAGCTCGAGCGCGACGTCAAGAAGGCCCGCACCCGGCTCGAGCGCCAGCTGCGCACGCGCCGTCGCGACGCGGAGAAGCTGCTCCGCCGCAACGCCAACGCGGCGAAGGACCGCGTGACCGCGCTGGTCTAAGCGCACAGTTTCCCCCGGGGCCGCAGAGGAGAGCGGCACTTCCCGGGCAAGCCTGCCGGCCTCATACCTCTCGCCGGCGGGGTTCGCCGGCCTCATATCCCGCCGGCGGACGTAGCACTCTCCTCCCTCAACCGTCGGCCCGCCCTTGTGGTGGGCCGTCGGTCTTCTCAGCGGACTCTCATCCGGGCAGCGAGACAATGACGCGATGAGGCTGCTGCTCGTGGAGGACGACGCCCGCATGGCGGCGGCGCTCCTGCGCGGCCTGCGCTACGAGGGGATCGTCGCCGACGTGGCGGGCCGCGGCGCCGACGCGGTCGGGATGGCCCGCGCCACCGACTACGACGCGATCGTCCTCGACGTGATGCTGCCGGACATCGACGGGTTCGAGACCTGCCGGCGGCTCCGCGCCGAGGGCCAGTGGGCGCCGGTGATGATGCTCACGGCGCGGGACGCGATCGAGGATCGCGTCCGCGGGCTCGACAACGGCGCCGACGACTATCTGACCAAGCCGTTCTCGCTCGCCGAGCTCCTCGCCCGCGTGCGCGCGCTCACCCGCCGCGGGCCGGTCGAGCGGCCGGTCGTCCTCGAGGCCGGCGACCTGCGGCTCGATCCCGCCACCCGTCAGGTCTGGCGCGGCGAGACCGAGATCGTCCTCTCGGCGCGCGAGTTCGGCCTGCTCGAGGCGTTCATGCGCCGCGCCGGCCTGGTGCTGAGCCAGACGCAGCTGCTCGACGCCGCCTGGGACCTCGGCTTCGAGCAGCGCTCGAACGTGGTCGAGGTCTACGTGCGCTACCTGCGGGAGAAGATCGACCGCCCGTTCGGGGTCGTCTCGCTCGAGACGGTCCGCGGTGTCGGCTACCGGCTGCGCAAGGACGGTGGCGCCTGAGCCGCCTGCCGATCCGCGTCCGGCTGACGATCGCCTTCGCCGCGGCCACCGCGCTCGTGCTCGCCGCCGCCGCCGCGTTCGTCTACGTCCAGCTGCGCGCCGACCTCGACGAGTCGGTCGACGCCACCCTCGCCGTCCGGGCGGCGGCCGTGGCGCGCAGCGGCGCCGCGGCCGGCGTCGCGGGCGACTCGGAGGACGGCTTCGCCCAGGTGCTCGCTCGCGACGGCCGGATCGCCGACGCGGCCGGCGGGGCGCGCGGGCCGGTCGAGCCGCGCGCGGGCGAGCGGCGGATACCCGGCGTCGACGGCACCGCCCGCGTGCTCGTGCGGCCCGCCGGGGCGAACGTCGTCGTGGTCGGCCAGTCGCTCGAAGACCGCGACGAGGTCCTCGCCGGCCTCGTCACCGCCTTCGCCGTCGGAGGCCCGCTGGCCATCCTCCTGGCGTCGTTGCTGGGCTACGGGCTGGCGGGCGCCGGCCTGCGGCCGGTCGAGGCGATGCGCGCCCGCGCCGCCGCCGGTGACGAGCGCCTGCCGCTGCCCCCGGCGCGCGACGAGATCCGCCGCCTCGGCGAGACGCTGAACGAGATGCTGGCCCGGCTGCGGCGCGCGTTCGAGCGCGAGCGCCGGTTCGTGGCCGACGCGAGCCACGAGCTGCGGACCCCGCTG
Organism: uncultured Solirubrobacteraceae bacterium; assembly: GCA_963774155.1. Classification (GTDB taxonomy): domain Bacteria; phylum Actinomycetota; class Thermoleophilia; order Solirubrobacterales; family Solirubrobacteraceae; genus DASSUW01. Next base: position 305,866 of record CAVZDW010000012.1, on the reverse strand, counting down.
GCCGTGCTCAAGACCGAGCTGGAGGCGGCCCTGCGCACCGGCGACGCGGGGCCCGAGACGCGGGCGGCCATCTCGTCGGCCATCGAGGAGTGCGACCATCTGGCACAGCTCGCCGACGATCTGCTGGTGATCGCCCGCTCCGGCGAGGGGCAGCTGCCGGTGCGGCCGGAGCCGCTGGCCGCCGGGCCGCTGCTCGAGGGCATGCGCGACCGGTTCGCCGACCGCGCGGCCCGCGACGGGCGCGCCATCCACGTGCAGGGCGCCGGCGTGACGGTCCGCGGGGACCCGCTGCGCGTCCGGCAGGCGCTCGGCAACCTCGTCGACAACGCGCTGCGGCACGGCGCCGGCGACATCGTGCTCAGCGCGGAGCGCGACGACGGCGGCGTCACGCTCGAGGTCTCCGATGCCGGCCCGGGCTTCGGGCCCGACATCGCCGCCGAGGCCTTCGAGCGCTTCACCCGCGGCGACCAGGCCCGGACCCGCGGGGGCACCGGCCTCGGACTCGCCATCGTGCGGGCGATCGCCGAGGCGCACGGCGGTCGCGCCACGCTCGCCGGCTCCACCGTGCGCGTCTGGATGCCGTCTCAGGGGCCTCTCAGCGGCGCCGTCGAGGATCACCGGCCATGAAGACACGCATCCTCATCACGATTGCCGCCGCCGGAGCCCTGGCGGCGGGCGGCGCGGCCGTCGCCGGCGCCGCCGGGGGCGACGACGACGCCTCCGACACGCCGATCAGCGGCAGCGCGCTGGAGAAGGCCAAGGCCGCCGCGCTCGCCGACACGCCGGGCGAGGTCACCGAGACCGAGGTCGGCGACGAGGAGAGCTACTACGAGGTCGAGGTCACGCGCCCGGACGGCAGCCAGGTCGACGTCCAGCTCGACCGCGACTTCAAGGTGGTCTCCTCGAGCGCGGACGAAGCGGGCGACGAGGAGCGATGAGCGCGCTCCTGGCGGCGGGGGCGGTCGCGGCCGCCCTCGCCGGCCCGGGGGACTTCACGACGCGGATCGACAACCCGTACCTCCCACTGCGGCCGGGCACCCGCCAGGTCTACCGCGAAACCGATGCCGAGGGCCACGTCCAGAAGGTGGTGGTGCGGGTCACGCGGCGGACCAAGCGGGTCGCCTCGGGCATCGTGGGCCGCGTGGTGCGCGACACGGTGACCGAGGACGGGCAGCTCGTGGAAGACACCTTCGACTGGTACGCGCAGGACCGCAAGGGCAACGTCTGGTACCTCGGGGAGCGGACGACCGAGTACGAGGATGGGAAGCCGGTGTCGACGGCCGGGTCGTTCGAGGACGGCGTCGACGGCGCCCGCCGCGGGATCGTCATGCTGGCGCGGCCACGGGTGGGCCGCGAGTACGCGCAGGAGCGCGCTCCAGGCGTGGCCGAGGACCGCGCGCGCGTCCTGAGCCGCGACGAGCAGGTCGAAGTGCCCGGCGGGCATTTCACCGATGTCCTGCTCACCCGGGACTGGAACCCGCTCGAACCGAAGGTCAGCGAGTACAAGCTCTACGCCAAGGGCGTCGGCCTCGTTCTCGCGCTCGGCGTCTCGGGGGGTGCGGACCGCGAGGAGCTCCTGCCACAATGACGGCAGCATGCCGACGCGAGAGCAGATCACCGAAGCGCTGAAGTCCGTCATCGACCCTGAGCTCCACAAGGACATCGTCGAGCTCGAGATGGTCCGGGCCATCGACATCAAGGACGGCGGGGTAGTCGACGTCACGGTCTCCCTGACCACGCCGGGCTGCCCGATCAAGGGGCACTTCCAGACGTCCGTGGCCAAGTCCGTGTCGGCGCTCGAGGGCGTCACGCGCGTGAACGTGGGCTTCGACGTGCTGACCGACCAGGAGAAGTCGGGCCTCCAGAAGAAGCTCGGCCGGCCCCAGGGCCTGCCCGAGGGCTCGCTGGCGCAGGTCGCCAACGTGATCTGCATCGGCTCCGGCAAGGGCGGCGTGGGCAAGTCGTCGCTGACCGTCAACCTCGCCGCCGCGCTCACGGCGGAGGGCAAGAAGGTCGGCGTGCTCGACGCGGACGTCTGGGGCTACTCGATCCCGCGCATGCTCGGCCTCGGCGGCCAGCGGCCGAAGGTCTCCGGCGAGCGCAAGATCCTGCCGCTGGAGTCGCACGGCATCAAGGTCATGTCGATCGGCTTCTTCATCGCCGAGGACGAGGCCGTGGTGTGGCGCGGCCCGATGCTCCACAAGGCGCTCACGCAGTTCCTCGAGGACGTCTCGTGGGGCGAGCTCGACTTCCTGCTCATCGACCTCCCGCCCGGCACCGGCGACGTGTCGATGACGCTGGCGCAGCTCCTGCCGCAGGCCAAGTTCGTCATCGTCACCACGCCGCAGGCGGCCGCCCAGAAGGTGGCGCGGCGCTCGGCCGAGATGGCCGACAAGGTCAAGCTCGAGATCGGCGGCGTGATCGAGAACATGTCCGGCTTCACGACGCCGGGCGGCGAGCGCTTCCCGATCTTCGGCGAGGGCGGCGGCCAGTCGCTGGCCGACGAGCTCGAGGTGCCGCTCCTCGGCAAGGTCCCGCTGACCATGCCGCTGCGCGAGACGGCCGACGCCGGCATCCCGCTGGTGGAGGTCAACCCGGACGATCCGGCCTCGCAGGCGGTCCGTCAGGCCGCGCGCGGCCTGATCGCGATCGTCCCGATGCCGCTGCCCGTCATGGCGGACCCGGTGCCGCCCGCCCCCGTCGGCATGTCCTTGCCGATGGCGGGCTAGTGCCGCTGGAGTTCACCGCCTTCGACACGCGGGGGTACCGCACGGTGGACGTGCGGACCGGCTACCGCGAGTGGGTCCCGACGTACGAGGACACGGTCTCGGACGCGATGGACATCGCGCTGCTCGACGAGCTGCGCGACGTCGCGTGGACGGGCCGTGCCGCCGACCTCGGCTGCGGCACCGGCCGCACCGCGGCCTGGCTGCGGGCGCACGGGGTCGCGGTCATCGACGGCGTCGACCTCACGCCGGAGATGCTCGAGGTGGCGCGCGAGCGCGGCGCGCACGACACCCTGCGCGAGGGCGACGTCGCCGACACCGGCCTCGAGAGCGGCGCCTACGACCTCGTGGTCGCCTCGCTGGTGGACGAGCACCTGCCGTCCCTGGAGCCGATGTACCGCGAGGCGTGGCGGCTGGCGCGGCCGGGCGGCGCGTTCGTGCTCGTGGGCTTCCACCCGCACTTCATCATGGCCACGGGCATGCCGACCCACTTCACCGGCGCGTCCGGCGAGCCGCTCGCCATCTCCACGTACGTCCACCTGCTGAGCGACCACGTGACGGCGGGCCTCGGGGCGGGCTGGACCCTCGCCGAGATGCGCGAGGGCGTGATCGACGACCGCTGGATCGAGCTCAAGCCCAAGTGGGAGCGCTTCCGGCACCACCCGATCTCGGTCGCCTACGCGTGGCGCCGCTAGCGGTCTTCGACAGCCACCTCCACATCATCGACCCGCGCTTCCCGCTGGTCGCCAACCAGGGCTTCGTGCCTGAGCCGTTCACGGTCGACGACTACCTGCGGGCGACGGACGGGCTGGGCGTGGTCGGCGGCGCCGTGGTCTCCGGCTCGTTCCAGGCCTTCGACCAGGCGTATCTCCTGGACGCGCTGCAGCGGCTCGGTCCGGGGTTCGTGGGCGTCACGCAGCTGCCGGCGGGCGTGACGGACGAGGAGGTGCTGGCGCTCGACGCCGCCGGCGTGCGCGCCGTGCGCTTCAACCTGCACCGCGGCGGCTCGCTCGACACCGAGCTCGCCCTGCGCGTGCACGCACTCGCGGGCTGGCACGCCGAGGTCTACGCGGACGGGACGACGCTGGCGCGGCTCGAGCCGCAACTGCGCGAGCTGCCGCGGCTCGTGGTGGACCACCTCGGCCTCGACCGCGCCGCGCTCGACGTGCTGCAGCGGCTCGGCGCGAAGGTCAAGGCCACGGGGTTCGGGCGGGTGGGCCTCGACGTCGAGGCCGCGCTGCGGGCACTCGATCCGGGCGCGCTGCTCTTCGGCACCGATCTCCCCGGCACCCGCGCGCGGCGCCCGTTCGCGCGGGCCGACCTCGAGCTGGTCGCCGCCGTCGCCCCCGAGGCGCTGGCGGACAACGCCCGGGCGTGGTATCGACCCAGGGCATGAGCTACGACATCCACCTCGACGACAAGTACGGCCACATGAACGTGGTCGACATCCCGGCCGAGCTGGCCGCGCACGAGCCGTGGTTCAACCAGACGCTGACCACGGTCAACGACTCGGTGGTGCGGCTCGGCCTCATCGAGGGCGACTTCCACTGGCACAAGCACGACGAGGACGACGAGTTCTTCCTCGTGCTCGAGGGCACGCTGCTGATCGACTTCGAGGACCGCGAGACGGTGGAGCTCACGCCCCACCAGGGTTACACCGTGCCGCGCGGCGTCATGCATCGGACCCGGGCGCCCCAGCGCACCGCGATCCTCATGGTCGAACCCGCCGGGGTCGTGCCCACGGGGGATTAACCACGGGAGATCAGGTGCGCGACGTTACTTTCCTGCGTAGTAGTCCGAGTTGATCTTGGTGTAGTTGGCCCACTCCTCCGGGAGCTGGTCCTCGGCGAAGCAGGCGTCGACCGGGCAGGCTTCGACGCACGCGTCGCAGTCGATGCACTCCTCCGGGTCGATGTAGAGCATCTCGACCGCGTCGTAATCGGGCTCGTCGGGCGTCGGATGGATGCAGTCGACGGGGCAGACCTCGACGCACGAGTTGTCCTTGGTGCCGATGCAGGGTTCAGCGATCACGTAGGCCATAAGCGAGGGGTCCTCGATCCTCTAACGACGGGGAGCGGTCCCGGATTCTAGGCTGCACGACGTGCTCTTGCTGACGGGTGCCACCGGAGTCGTCGGATCCGCGGTCCTGAGCCGGCTCACCGCGAGCGGCGACGACGTGCGCTGCCTCGTACGCGATCCTCGCCGCCTCGGGACCGAGCGGGTGCGGGTGCAGCTCTCGATCGGCGACCTCTCCGACCCCGCGTCCTGGCGTCACGCGCTCCGCGGCGTGAAGACCGTCGTCCACCTGGCCGCCACCGAGCGCGACCAGCCGCGAGCCACGATCGAGGAGATCGACGGGCTCGCGGCGCTCCGGCTCGTGCGGGCGGCCGAACGGGCGGGCGCGGAGCGGTTCCTGTGGCTGACCCCGCTGGGGGCCTCGCCCTACCACCGCTCGCGCGTCCATCGCGCGAAGGCGCTCGCCGAGAGCGCCGTCGGCCGCTCGCGCCTGAAGACGACCACGCTCGCCTGCTCGCTCGTCTACGCGCCGGGCGACCGGCGGCTGCAGCGGCTCGAGCGGCTCGCGCTGCTCCCCGCGGTCCCGCTGCTCGGCGGCCGTGCCCGCTCTCAGCCGATCTGGGCGGACGACGTCGCCGACTGCATCCTGCAGGCCCTGCGGGAGAGCGAGACCGGGCGCTTCGAGCTCGCCGGTCCCGACGTGCTGAGCAACCGGGACGTCGCCCGCCTGGTCTTCCGCGGCCGCCGGCGCCGGCTCGTCCCCGTGCCGCTGACGCTCGCCCGCCCCATCCTGCGCGCCCACGAGATGCTCGCCGGCCCCACCGCGTTCACGACGTGGAGCGAGGCCGAGATCCACGCGGCCGACATGCTCACGGCCGTCGGCACCGCCGACGCGCGGCGGCTCGGCGTGCAGCCCCGCCGCATGGCCGAGGTCCTCGGCTAGAGCTGCGGGACCTGCTGCGGCCGCCCCAGGGCGGCCTCCATCTGCGCCGCGACCTGCAGGAGCGTGTCCTCCCCGAGCGGCTTGGCCACGAGCTGGGCGGCGGTGGGCAGCCCGTCGTCCCCGAACCCGAGCGGGACCGAGATGGCCGGCTGGCCCGTCACGTTGAACAGGGACGTGAACGGCGTGAAGCGGCCGGAGCGCATGAGGTCCTCGATCGGATTCTCGCCGCAGCCGTGGATCTCGCCGATCGGCACGGGCCGCTCGGCCAGCGCCGGGGTCAGGAGCAGGTCGTACTCGGCGAAGAACGCGACGATCCCGCGTGCGACCGCCTGGAGCTGCGCGACCGCACCGAGGTAGCCGACCGAGGGGAGCGTCTGGGCGCGCTCGAAGATGGCCTTCGACAGCGGCTCGATCTCGTCGTCCTCCGGCGCCCGGCCGGCGAGCAGCTGGCCGTACATGATCCCGAGGCTGACCTGCGGCCCGAAGACCTCGATGAAGAGGCCGAGGGCATCTCCGCCGGGAAGGGCGGGCGACGCGGAGACGACCTCGTGGCCGAGCGAGGAGAGCAGCTCGCCGGCGGCGTGCATCCCGCGCACGCACTCGGGGTCGACGTCGACGTCCAGCGGGTTGTCCGCGGTCATCGCCACGCGCAGGCGGCCGGGATCGCGCCGCACCGAGGTCGAGTACGGCTCGACGGGGCGCGGCGCCCAGGTGGCGTCCCCGACCTCGTAGCCGGCCAGCACGTCGAGCAGCGCCGCCGTCTCGCCGACGGTGCGGGTGAGCACGCCGTCGCTGGCGAGGAAGGACTCGCCGAGGTCCGGGCCGCGCGAGACGCGGCCGCGGCTCGGCTTGAGCCCGACGAGCCCGCAGCAGGCGGCGGGGATGCGCAGCGAGCCACCGCCGTCGTTGCCGTGCGCCACCGGCAGGATGCCGCCCGCGACCGCGGCGGCGGACCCGCCCGACGAGCCGCCCGGCGTGCGCTCGAGGTTCCACGGGTTCCGGGTCGCGCCGCTGTGGCGCGGCTCCGTGGTGGGCAGGATCCCGAACTCCGGCATGTTCGTCGTCCCCACGACCACGAACCCCGCCTCGCGCAGGCGGCGCACCAGGTAGGCGCTGTGGCTCGGCCGGTGGCCCGAGAGGAACTTCGACCCGAAGTTCATGCACAGCCCGGCGACCGGAACGTTCGACTTGATGGCGATCGGCACGCCCGCGAACGGGCGCTCGTCGCCGGGCTCGATCGCGTCGGCCGCCTCCAGCGCACGGTCCTGGTCCACCTCGACGAAGGCGTTGAGTTGCGGGTCCAGGTCATCGATGCGCGTGAGCGCCGCCGAGACGACCTCGCGTGCGCTGATCTCACCCCCTCGCACGAGGGCAGCGAGGTCCTGGACCGGCTTGAGCATCAGGTCTGTGGCGCTCATGCGGCGGCGGCAGCCTACGGGAATTCGAAGGACGGCGGGCCGATTGACCTCGCGAATAACCAGTTGAGGACGTATCATCCGGTTATGGAGCAGGTCCCTCTGCAAACCGGCGCCGCGCACTGGTACTGGCTTGGAGGCCGCCCGGCGCTCGATTTCGTGAACACGCGCCGCGAGCGCTGGCGCCGCGACTATGAATGCCTGCTGTCAGTGGAGGACGTCGTGGAGTGGCTCGTCCGCGCCCGGCTGCTGCCGCAGCCGATGAAGGCGCCGGCGTCGGTGCTCGCCGAGGCGCGCGCGCTGCGCGAGGCGATCGACGCCGGAGCACGCGCCGCCGTGGCGGGCACGACGCCCGCGCGCGCCGCCGTCGCGCTGATCGACGACTGGCTCGCGCTCGCCGGCTCGCGGCCGGCCCTGCTGACCGACCAGATCGGCCGGCCACTGCTCTCGGAGCGCCCGCGGGCGGACTCGCCGCGCCGCGCGCTCGGGATGGTGGCCTACGACGCCGCGCGCATGCTCGGGACCGAGTCCGAGCGGTCCCGGGTCCGCATCTGCGACTCCGACACCTGCTCCGCACGCTTCTACGATCGCTCTCCCGCCGCGCGCCGCCGCTGGTGCTCGATGGCGGAGTGCGGCAACCAGGCAAAGGCGCGACGATTCCGGGAGAAGCGATGAGCGGATTGGAAGGCGTGGTCGCGTTCGACACGAGGATCGCCGAGCCCGACCGTGAAGGTGGCGCACTGCGCTACCGCGGCGTCGACATCGAGGCGCTCGTGGGCTCCGTGCCGTTCGAGCACGTCTGGGGGCTGCTGGTCGACGGGCGCTTCGAGCCCGGCCTGGCGCCGGCCGAGCCGCACGAGCTGAGCGTCCACTCGAGCGATCCCCGCGCGGACCTCCAGGGCGCGCTCGCGCTGCTCGGGGCCGAGTGGGGGATGCGGCCGCTGATCGACGTCTCCGACGAGCAGGCGCGGGACGACCTCGCCCGCGCCTCGGTCATGGCGCTGAGCTTCGTGGCCCAGTCGGCGCGCGGGACGGAGCGGGCGCCGGTGCCGCAGGCGGAGATCGACCGCGCGACCTCGATCCCCGAGCGCTTCCTCGTCCGCTGGCGCGGCGAAGCCGACCCGGACCACGTCAAGGCGATCGACGCCTACTGGATCTCGGCGGCCGAGCACGGCATGAACGCCTCGACCTTCACCGCCCGTGTGGTGGCCTCCACCGGCGCCGACGTCGCCGCCGCCCTGTCGGCCGCGGTCGGCGCCCTCTCCGGCCCGCTGCACGGCGGCGCGCCCGCCCGCGTCCTGAAGATGCTCGACGACGTCGAGCGCGAGGGCGACGCGCTGCGCTACGTCCGGGCGGTGCTCGACCGCGGCGAGCGGCTCATGGGCTTCGGCCACCGCGTGTACCGCGCCGAGGACCCGCGCGCCCGCGTGCTGCGCCGCACCGCGAAGGCGATCGGCTCGCCGCGCGTCGCCGTGGCGGAGGCGCTGGAGACGGCCGCGCTGGCCGAGCTCAAGGCGCGCAAGCCCGACCGCGAGCTGCACACCAACGTCGAGTTCTGGTCGGCGGTGGTGCTCGACCACGCCGCCGTGCCGCCCCAGCTCTTCACGCCGCTCTTCGCGTGCGCCCGGACGGCGGGCTGGTCGGCGCACATCCTCGAGCAGAAGCGCGAGGGGCGCCTGATCCGGCCGAGCGCGCGCTACGTCGGCGAGCCCGAGCGCGAGCTGTCAGCCGTCTAGCGCGCGCTGGAGGATCGCCCGGAGGGCCACGGCGTCCTCGTCCGACAGCTTCGCGAGCCGCGGCGGTGGTTCGCCGGCACGGCGCTCGACCTCGATCCGCGTCCACTCGCCCTTCTCGGTCAGCACGACCGCCTTCACGCGGCGGTCGCGCTCGCTGGGGCGGCGCTCGGCCAGGCCGGCGGCCTCGAGCCGGTCGACGATGCCGGTGATGTTCGAGTTGTCGCAGTGCATGGCCTCGGCCAGGGCGCTCATCGGCATCGGGTCGCCGGGGCGCAGGGTGCTGATGGCCATCGACTGCTGTGGCGAGAGGCCCATCTCGGAGAGGATCGCCCAGCGGCGCCGCTTGTCCTCCATGAAGATCCGCCAGAAGAGGCCCCACGCCTCGCGCGCCGCGGCGTTGGCGGGGGGAGCGGTGGATGCCATCGGCCGGAGCTTATCAGCCGCGACTATGGCACCAAATAAAGTTTGACTACCTCAAATATCTACGCTACAAAGCACTGATGACGGAGTTCGGAAACGGCATCGAGGTCGAGGGCCTGGTGCGCGAATTCAAGGGCGGCGTGCGGGCGGTCGACGGGATCGACCTGCGCGTCGAGCCGGGTGAGATCCACGGCTTCCTCGGGCCGAACGGCGCGGGCAAGTCCACCACCGTGCTCATGCTCACGACCCTGCTCCCGCCGACCGCGGGGACGGCCCGCGTGGCCGGGTACGACATCGTCACCGCGGGCGCCGACGTCCGGCGCCAGATCGGCGCGGCGCTGCAGGAGGCCGCGCTCGACCCGCTGCTCACGGGGCGCGACCACATGCGGCTGCAGACCGCGCTCCAGGGCGTCCCCAAGGCCGACCGCCGCGCGCGCGGCGACGCCCTGCTCGAGCGCCTCGGGCTGACCGACGCGGCCGACCGCAAGGTCCGCGGCTACTCGGGCGGCATGAAGCGCCGGCTCGACCTCGCGCTCGCCCTCGTCCACCACCCGCGCATCCTCTTCCTCGACGAGCCGACCACCGGGCTCGATCCGTCGAGCCGCTCCGAGCTGTGGCAGGAGGTCTCGCGCCTGGCGCGCGAGGACGGCGTGACCGTCTTCCTCACCACGCAGTACCTCGAGGAGGCCGACGTCCTCGCCGACCGCATCGCGATCATCGACCAGGGGCGCATCGTCGCTCGCGGCACGCCCGACTCGCTCAAGGCGGAGATCGGCCGTCCGTCGCTCGAGATCCAGCCCGCCGAGCGAGAGGACCGCGAGGCCGTGGCGGCCGTGCTCGAGCGCTTCGGCATGCCGGTCGCCGCGCCGCCGGGCGCCGCCGCCGTGCGCCTGCGGGGCGGCGTCGAGGAGCTGCCCGAGGTGGTCCGCGCGCTCGACGCCGAAGCCCTCAGGGTCGCGGACTTCCGCCTCCACGCGCCCACGCTCGACGACGTCTTCCTGGCCAAGACCGGGCGCAAGCTGGAGGGCGGCGAGCCCGCCGCCGAGCCCGAGCCGCTGCCGGCATGATCGGCCAGATCGTCGAGATGGCGCGGCGCTCGCTGCTGCAGACGCTGCGCCAGCCGGCCGTGGTCATCCCGTCGGTCGTGTTCCCGCTCGTGCTCGTGCTGGTCGCGTCCGGCGGGCTCGACTCGGCGACCGCGCTGCCGGGCTTCCCCGGCGACTCGTACCTCGACTTCATCATCGCCGTCCCCTTCATCCAGGGCCCGCTGTTCGCGCTCATCAACGCCGGGACGTCGATGGCGCGCGACGTGGAGACCGGCTTCCTCAAGCGGCTGGCGATGACCCCGATGCAGCGCGCCGCGCTCCTCATCGGGCAGCTCGCCGGCGTCCTCGCCGTGGCGCTGATGTCGGCGATCGTCTACCTCGCCGTCGGGTTCCTCCTCGGCGTGCGCCTCGAGTCCGGGTTCCTCGGGCTCTTCGTCCTGCTCGCCCTGGCGATGGTCATCGCCCTCGCCTTCGCTTCGCTCGGCGCGCTGGTCGGCCTGCGGTCGGGCTCCGGTGAGGCGGTCCAGGGCTTCTTCCCGCTCTTCTTCGTCCTCCTCTTCCTGAGCTCGATGTACCTGCCGCGGCCGCTGATCGAGCAGGACTGGTTCCGCACGGTCGCGACCTACAACCCGGTCTCGTACCTCATCGAGGGGATCCGCTCCCTGATCGTCACGGGCTGGGACGCACAGGCGCTGGCGATGGGCTTCGGCATCGCGCTGGCCGTCGCGGTCGTGGGCATCACGGCGGCGTCGGCGGCACTGCGCACGAGGCTGGTGCGGACATGAGGCGCTTCGTGCAGGTCGCGCTCGCGGTGGCGTGGCGGTCGCTCCACAACATCATCACCAACCCGGCGCTCTTCCTGCCGTCGCTGATCTTCCCCCTGTTCTTCTTCACGGCGTTCGCGGGCGGGCTGTCGGGCCTCGGGAACGTGCCCGGCTTCGACTTCCCCTCCGGCTACACGGCCTTCCAGTTCGTCTTCGTGCTGCTCCAGGCGTCGGCCTTCGGCGGCGTCTTCACCGGCTTCGGGATCGCCGCCGACTTCGAGCGCGGCTTCTCGCGGCGGCTGCTGCTGGCGGCGCCGAACCGGCTGGCCATCCTCGCCGGCTACGTGCTCGTCGGGCTCGCGCGGGCGACCATGAACGGCGCGCTGCTCTTCGTGGTGGCGCTCCTGGCGGGGATGCAGATCGGCGGCAACGGCGTCGACGTCCTGGCGCTCGTCCTCCTCGCCTACCTCGTCACGCTCGCCGCCGGCCTGTTCGCCGCCGGCGTGGCCATGCGCCTGCGGACGATCCAGGCCGGCCCGGCGATGCAGATGCCCGTGTTCCTGCTCCTCTTCCTCGCGCCGGTCTACGTCCCGCTCGGCCTGCTCGCCGGCTGGCTCCACGCGGTCGCGTCGGTCAACCCGTTCACCGCGCTGGTGGAGACCGGCCGCGACCTCATCGGCGGCACGGGCGCGCCGCTCGCCGCGACGTTCGGCCTCGCCGCCGCGCTCGTCGCGCTGTTCGCGTGGTGGGCCGTCGCGGGCTCCGCTCGGCCGCTGCGGCATTGAGTGAGGCGGGTTCGGCCGGGTTTCATCGAATCCTGCAGGGACCCGTGACCCGAAAGCGGACGCGAGAGCCGCCCGCGGCCTCCCCAGCTCCCACCCGCCCAGTCTGCGCCCTCGACCAGCACGATGTCCGTCTGCGACGCGCTCCGGCGCAGCTCACGCAGCGGCGCGTACTCGTCGGACTCGTACCAGCCGCGGGCGGCGGCCATGTCGGGGAACTCGATGATGACCACGCGCATGGGCGCGGCGTCGCCCTCGAGCACCTCGACCGCACCGCCGCGGGCCACGAACCGGCCGCCGTGGTTCGCCACGGCGTCGGTGTTGCGCTCCCGGTACTCGACGAGCTTCTCCTGGTCCCAGGCGTCGTTCACGCCGGCGATGACGTAGGCAGGCATCGGCGTACCGTACGAGACGGCCGGGTAGGCGCGGCGGCATGGCCGCCATCGGCATCCACGCCTCGCACGAGCAGATCGCCCCCAGCGCGCTGGTGCGAGCGATGGAGGAGGCCGAGGCCGCGGGCTTCCAGCGGGCCTGGTCCTCCGACCACTTCTCGCCGTGGAGCGAGCGCCAGGGCGAGTCGGGCTTCGCCTGGGCGTGGCTCGGCGCGATGATGCAGGCGACGTCGCTGCCGGTCGGCGTGGTCAACGCGCCCGGCCAGCGCTACCACCCGGCGATCGTGGCGCAGGCCGCGGCCACGCTGGCCGAGATGTTCCCCGGGCGGCTGTCGGTCGCCCTCGGCACCGGCGAGTTCTCCAACGAGCACATCACCGGCGAGCCGTGGCCGGACAAGAAGGTCCGCAACGCGCGGCTGCGGGAGTGCGTCGACGTGATGCGCGCGCTGCTGGCCGGCGAGGTCGTCGACCACGACGGGCTCGTCCGCGTCGACCGCGCCAAGCTCTGGACGCTCCCGGCCGAGCCGCCGCCGCTGCTCGCCACCGCGGTGAGCGTGGAGACCGCGGGCTGGGCGGGCGAGTGGGCCGACGGGCTGATCACCATCGCCCAGCCGCACGAGCACCTGCGCAGGATGATCGACGCGTTCCGCTCCGGCGGCGGCGACGGCAAGCCGATCGCGCTCCAGGTGCATCTCTCCTGGGCGCCGGACGAGGACGAGGCGCGCCGGATCGCCCACGACCAGTGGCGCACCAACGTCTTCTCCCCGCCGCTGTGCTGGGACCTCGCGACGGTCGAGCAGTTCGACGAGGCCGCCAAGCACGTCGGGCCCGAGCACCTCGACGGCGCCGTGCTGATCTCCTCCGACCTCGATCGCCACGTGCAGTGGCTCTCCGAGCTCATCGAGCTGGGCTTCGACGCCGTCTACCTGCACCACGTCGGCCAGGAGCAGCGGCCGTTCATCGAGGCCTTCGGCTCCAAGGTGCTGCCGCGCCTGTGAGCGGCAAGGCCGCCAGCGATGTGTGGTGGAAGAACGCGGTCATGTACTGCGTCGACGTCGAGACGTTCCTCGACTCGAACGGCGACGGCTGCGGCGACCTGCCCGGGCTGACCGACCGGATCGACTACCTCGCCGGGATCGGCGTGTCGTGCCTCTGGCTGATGCCGTTCTACCCGTCGGTCCAGCGCGACGACGGCTACGACATCACCGACTTCTACGGGATCGACGGCCGGCTCGGGACGCCCGGCGACTTCGTCGAGCTGATCCGCACCGCCGCCGACCGCGGCATCCGGGTGATCGCCGACCTCGTGATGAACCACACGTCGGACCAGCACCCGTGGTTCCAGGCCGGCCGCGACCGGGACTCGCCGTACCACGACTTCTACGTGTGGGCCGACGAGAAGCCGCCGGAGAAGCCCGGCGACGTCGTCTTCCCGGATCAGGAGAAGTCCAACTGGAAGTACGACCCGAAGGCGAAGCGGTGGTACCTGCACCGCTTCTACTCGCACCAGCCGGACCTCAACGTCGCCAACCCGCAGGTCCGCGACGAGATCGCCCAGGTGGTGGGCTACTGGCTGCAGCAGGGCCTCGCCGGCTTCCGGGTCGACGCCGTGCCGTTCCTGATCGAGCCGATCGGCACGCCGGCCGGCGCGATCGAGGATCCGCACGCGATCCTGCGCGAGCTGCGGCGCGCGATGGGCCGCCGCCGCGGCGACGCGATCCTCATGGGCGAGGTGAACCTCCCGCCCAAGGACCAGCGGGCGTTCTTCGGCGACGAGGACGGCGACGAGCTGCACATGGTCCTCAACTTCACGCTCAACCAGGCCATGTATCTCGCGTTCGCGCGCTCGCAGGCGGAGCCGCTCGTGCGCGCGCTGCACTCGCTCCCCGCGATCCCGCAGGACAGCCAGTGGGCGAACTTCGTCCGCAACCACGACGAGCTGACGCTCGACAAGCTCTCCGACGGCGAGCGCGAGGAGGTCTTCGCCGCCTTCGGCCCCGAGCCGGAGCTCCAGCTCTATGGCCGCGGGCTGCGCCGCCGGCTGCCGTCGATGGTCAACGAGGACCCCGACCGCATCCGGCTCGCCTACTCGCTCGCGTTCTCGCTGCCCGGGACGCCGGTGCTCTTCTACGGCGAGGAGATCGGCATGCGCGAGAGCCTGGAGATCCCCGGCCGGCTGAGCGTGCGCTCGCCGATGCAGTGGTCCTCGGAGCGCCATCGCGGGTTCACGACCGGCGACGTGCCGTGCCGTCCGCTCGCGCCCGGAGCCGCCGAGGTCGCCGCCCAGCGGCGTGACCCGGACTCGCTCCTGAGCTGGATGGAGCGCCTGATCCGCCGCCGCCGCGAGTGCCCGGAGCTGGGCTGGGGCGCGATGACGGTCCTCGACACCGGCGACCCGGCGGTCTTCGCGCACAAGGCCGAGTGGCAGGGGAGCACGATCGTCGCCGTCCACTCCTTCGCCGAGCCGCCGCGGTCGGTCGAGCTCGAGGTCGGCCCGGCCGAGGCCGTGGTCGATCTCCTCGGGCCCGGCGAGCTGGAGCCGCGCGACGGCCGCGTGACCGTCGAGCTCGGCCGCTACGGCCACCGCTGGTTCCGGGTCCGCCGCCCGGGCGAGCGCGTCGCTCCCTAGGGCTCTAGACCGCCTCGTCGCGCGGCAGCGGGACGTCGGCCGGCGGGCGGCCCTCGCCTTCGTCCTCCCACGACTCCCAGGCGATCCCGTCGCGGCCCACGTGCTCGGTCGCGCCGCCGAGGGCGAGCACGAGCAGCGATGCGGTGTGGCGGTTCACGAGCTTGCGCCGCACCTCGGGGCCGACGCGGGCCAGCTCTCCCCGCTGGAGCTCGCGCGCCTCGCCGCCCTCGAGCTCCAGGGTGAGCGTGCCCTCGAGCACGAGGTACGCCTCCTCCTGGTGCTCGTGCCGGTGGACGCGGCCGCCCTGGCCGGGCCGCAGCCGCATGAGGTTCAGGCCGAAGGTGCTGACTCCGAGCTCCGCGCGCAGGCGCTGGAAGCGATCCTCGCCGTCGGGGTCGAGCACCGCGTAAGAGACACCGGATTCCATGACGGCCATTATGGTCAGAGCGTGCTCTTTCGCATGCCGCAGCTGCGGGCGATCGAGACCGGCGAGGTCGATCTCGCGTTCCGGCGCTGGGACCGCCCGCGGGCGAAGACCGGTGGCCGCCAGCGCACCGCGGTGGGCGTGATCCGGATCGACGCCGTCGAGCGCGTCGACGACCTGACCGACGAGGAAGCGCGGCGCGCGGGGTTCGAGAGCCGCGAGGCGGTGCTGGCGGCGTTCAACAAGCCCGGCGACCTCTACCGGGTCGAGCTGCACCTCGAGGGCCCGGACCCGCGGGTCGCACTGCGCGAGACGGTGGCCGCCGGCGACGACCTCGCCGCACTGCGCCGCGCCGTCGAGCGGCTCCCGTGGGCGCTCGACTACCTGCGGACGATCGAGGCTCAGCCGGAGGTCCGCGCGCCCGACCTGGCGGCCGCCAAGGGCGTCGAGACGAAGGTCTTCAAGACGCGCGTGCGGCGGCTGAAGGAGCTCGGCCTCACGATCTCGCTGAGCCCGGGCTACCGCCTCTCGCCGCGCGGCGAGGCATTCTTGAACGACGAAGGGCCCGGCTGCTGAGCCGGCGCCTTCGCAGAGAAACCCAGCCAGCCGTGAGACTGGCTTACATCATGCCGCCCATGTCGGGCATACCGCCGCCACCGCCGCCGCCGTTCTGCTCCGGCGCCTCGGCGACGATCGCCTCGGTGGTGAGGATGTTCTTGGCGATCGACGCGGCGTTCTGGAGCGCCGAGCGCGTCACCATGGCCGGGTCGATGACGCCGGCCTGGACCAGGTCGACGATCTCGCCGGTGGCCGCGTTGAGGCCGTGGCCCGTCGGGGCCTTGCGGACGTCGTTCACGACGACCGAGCCCTCGAAGCCGGCGTTCTCGGCGATCTGCCGCGTCGGCTCCTCGAGCGCCCGGAACACGATGCGCGCGCCGGTCTTCTCGTCGTCGATGGCGATCGCATCGGTGTTGATCGCGTTCTGGGCCTCGAGCAGCGCCACGCCGCCGCCCGGCACGATGCCCTCCTCGAGGGCCGCGCGGGTGGCCTGCAGCGCGTCCTCGACGCGGTGCTTCTTCTCCTTCATCTCCGTCTCGGTGGCCGCGCCGACCTTCACGACGGCGACGCCGCCGGAGAGCTTGGCGAGGCGCTCCTGGAGCTTCTCCCGATCGAAGTCCGAGTCGGTGTTCTCGATCTCGCCCTTGATCTGGTTGATGCGGCCCTTGATGGCGTCCGTGTCACCGGCGCCGTCGACGATCGTCGTGGTGTCCTTCGCCACGACGACGCGGCGGGCGCGACCGAGCTGGGAGAGCTGGGTGTTCTCCAGCTTCAGGCCCATCTCCTCGGTGATGACCTCGCCGCCGGAGAGGATCGCGATGTCCTCGAGCATGCGCTTGCGGCGATCGCCGAAGCCCGGAGCCTTGACGGCGACACCGGTGAAGGTGCCGCGCAGCTTGTTCACGACGAGCGTCGCGAGGGCCTCGCCCTCGACGTCCTCGGCGATGATCAGCAGCGGGCGGCCGGACTGGATGACCTGCTCGAGCACCGGGAGCAGATCCCGGACGGAGCCGATCTTCTGGTTGGCGATGAGGATGAAGGGGTCCTCGAGGACGGCCTCCATGCGCTCCTGGTCGGTGACCATGTAGGGCGAGATGTAGCCCTTGTCGAACTGCATGCCCTCGGTGAACTCGAGGTCCATGCCGAACGTCTGGCCCTCCTCGACGTTCACCACGCCGTCCTTGCCGACCTTCTCGATGGCGTCGGCGATGACGTCGCCGATCTCCTCGTCGCCGGCCGAGATCGTCGCCACGCGGGCGATCTGATCCTTGCCGGAGATCTCCTTGGCCTGCGACTTGATGTACTCGACGACCTGCTCGACGGCGATCTCGATGCCGCGCTTGAGGCCGAGCGGGTTGGCGCCGGCCGCGACGTTCTTCAGACCCTGGCGAACGATCGCCTGAGCGAGAACGGTGGCCGTGGTCGTGCCGTCGCCCGCGACGTCGTTGGTCGCCGTGGCGACCTCACGCACGAGCTGGGCGCCCTGATTCTCGAAGTGGTCGGCGACCTCGATCTCACGAGCGATGGTCACACCGTCGTTCGTGATGGTCGGAGCACCGAACTTCTTGTCGAGGACCACGTAACGGCCGCGCGGGCCGAGCGTCACCTTGACGGCGTTCGCCACGGCGTCGACACCGGCCTCGAGGGCCTTGCGGGCCTCGACGTCGTACTTGAGTTCCTTGTGAGCCATGTGTCCTATGCCCTCCTACTGGACCTTGGCCAGCACGTCAGACTCGCGAAGGACGAGGAGATCCTCGCCTTCCACCTTGATCTCCGTGCCGCCGTACTTGGAGTAGAGGACCTCGTCGCCCTCCGCGACGTCGAGCGGGATCCGCTTGCCGTCGTCGTCGAGCTTGCCGTCGCCGACAGCCAGGACCTTGCCCTTCTGCGGCTTCTCCTTGGCGGTGTCGGGGAGCACGATGCCGGAAGCAGTCGTCTCGTCCTCCTCGACCGCCTTGACGATCAGTCGATCGCCTAGGGGCTTGAGCTTCATGTGAGTGACCTCCACTAAGATCTCGAACTACCGAGCTTGTATTGGCACTCCCACCTAGAGAGTGCCAACGGCCGATGATGATAGGACGGTTTGGCGCGAAGTCAAGCCAAGGTTGGCACTCTGGTAACGAGAGTGCCAACGACCAGAGCGTCCAGGTTCGACCGCAACTGCTCCAGTTGCCCGTGGTTGGCGCCGAAATTTCAGCCACCATGCGCACGTTCGGATTTCGCACCCACGTCCTGTTCGCGGTGGCTGCTGCCGTCGGCGTCATCGCCGCCCTCGGCCAGCCCTGGTACGCGGCCTCGCCGCAGGCGGTCGAGGAACGCGTCGGCATGCGCGGGCTCCTCGACGGTGAGGCCGCCGGCTTCAAGGCCGGGATCGAGCGCCTGATCAGCGAGTCCGGCGGCACCACCGGCTGGGATGCGCTGGGCACCTGGGGCACGGTGATCGGCGTGCTGGCGGCGTTCAGCGCGGGCTGCGCGCTCTGCTGCCTCGTGCCGTCCGTGCAGGGCGTCGCCCGCGAGGGCGTGCGCTACGGCGCGTTCGCCTGCATCGCGATCATCGTCTGGAAGCTCGTCGACACGCCGGGCGACAACCTTGCGCTCGAGCTGCGCTTCGGGTCGCTCGTGGCGACGGGCGCGGCCCTCGTCGCGTTCACCTCGGGCACCGCGATCGCCTCGACGTCGCTCCGCCGCCGCCGCGCGGCCCACCCGGCCTACGCCTCGCGATAGCTGGAGTAATGATGGGTGCGTGAGCACCCGGACCCTCCTGCTCGGCGACTGGAACCGGTGGATCCGCGACCCGATTGACGTCGTCCGCGTGCTGCTGGTCGTCGCCGCGGTCGGGTTCCTGGCCGCCGGGGACACCGACGGTGCGATCCTGCTCGGCGGCGCGGGCGCGCTCGCCTGGCTCGTGCGGCCGGTCCAGCTCCCGCGCGCCTACGACGCCTGCCTGGTGACCGCGCTCACCCTGCAGGCGGGCGGCGAGGCGCTGGGCGCGTACGACTCGATCACGTGGTTCGACAACCTCGCCCACTTCTCGCTCCCGTTCTTCCTCGCCCCGACGCTCTACATCGCGCTCGCGCGGGCGGACGTGGTGCCCGACCCGAAGGACGACACGGAGACGCGGCACTACGTCGGGATCTTCGTGATCACCTTCGCGCTCGGCGTGGCGCTCGGCGGCCTCTGGGAGATCTGGGAGTGGGTCTCGGACCGCAGCTTCGGCTCCAGCCTGCAGCTCGGGCTCGACGACACGGTCGGCGATCTCGTGGCCGACACGGCGGGCTCGGCGTGCGGCGCGCTGCTTCTCGTCTGCTGGGCACGCTATGGATGGGGGTCCGTGCGCCGCATCCCCGGAGAGAACCGCTACGAGGACACCGAGGCGTGAGCGAGCTCCGGCTGCTGCGCCACGGCGAGACGGCCGGCTACGAGGGCGACCTCGGGCTGTCCGAGCGCGGCACCGCGCAGGCGCGCGAGGCCGCCGCGGGGCTGGCCGCCGAGGCCCGCGAGGCGGTTCGCGTCCTGCACGCGCCCAGCGTTCGCGCGCGGTTGACCGCCGAGGTGCTGGCCGAGCAGCTCGGCACGACCACCGCCCCCGAGCGCGGCTTCGCGAACTTCACGGTGGCGGCGGGGGGCGAGGTGCGCGAGCAGGCCGAGGTCTTCGGCGAGTACGCGGGCGAGCGGCGCGCGCCCGGCGAGCTGCCGGGCTGGCTCGCCGATCTCGCGCGCTTCCGGGAGATCCACGTGTCCGGCGGCGACCCGATCGCCTTCTGGCTCGAGACGCCGCTGCTCGGCTTCGAGCCGCCGGCCGTCGCCGTGCGCCGCTACTGGCGAGCCATCGTCGCCCACGCCGGCGATCACCTCACGGTCGTCGCCGCCCACTCGGGCCCGATGCGGGCGCTCGCGGCCCACGCGTTCCACCGCGACCTCGGCGAGCCCGAGAACCTCGAGGCGATCGCCATCCACCTCGCCGACGGGCGGGCGCGCGTCGAGTACCGCGGCGAGACGGCCGACATCGCCGTGCCGGACACCGCAGAGCCGCGCTGGTGGTGACCTAGTTTTGCGCCCCGCCGACGCCGCGCAGACGATCCTGGAAGTCCGGCGGGTTCTCGACGATCTGGGAGAAGCGCACGACGGTGACCGTGTCGTCCAGCGAGACCTCGCGCCCGTAGATCTGCTCGAGGAAGTGGACCATCTCCTCGGTGCGGCGGAACTCCGGGTTGTCGTGCTCGATCTCGCGCGGCGAGAGGTCCTTGACGCGCTTGACCTCCACGTTGTCGATGACCGCGTGGAAGAGCTTCTCGCGAGGCGAGTACTGGTAGCCGACCGTGACCAGGACCACCTGGTTCTTGCGGTACTTGTGCCGCTTGTCGCCCAGGCGGATGGTCGCGGTCTTGCGCCCGCGCTTCATCTGGTCGGCGAAGACCGTGGAATAGAAGTTAAGGACCTGCACGGCCCGGCAGACTAGCGACCAGGGGTCGACTTGGACAGCGCCCGCTCGATCAGCGCTCGCTCGCCCGGGTAGCTGAGGGCGGTCACGGCCTCGGCGAGCGGGATCCAGCGGGCCTCCTCGACCTCGTGGTCGTGGTCCTCGGTCGACCCCGAGACGAAGTCGCAGAGGAAGAAGTGCACGGTCTTGTAGACCCGGCGCCCGCCGCGGCGGTACCAGTAGTTGACGTCGCCGAGCGGCTCGCGGACCGTCGCCGTGACGCCCGTCTCTTCCCGGACCTCACGGGCCGCGGTCTCCTCCGGCCGCTCGCCGGGATTGGGGCCGCCCTTGGGCAGGCCGACGACCCGCCGCTTGCCGCTCGGGGTGATGACGAGCACCTCGTCGTCGCGGACGACGACGCCGCCGTACGAGGTCTCCTTGAGCGGCCGGTTGTCAGTAGACATAGCCCTGCAGCGCGCCGGGATCGTGGACGGTGAGGCGGCCGCGGCCCTGCGTGATCACTCCCGCGCGCTCGAGGACCGCCAGGAAGCGGCTCGCCGACTCGCGCGAGGAGCCGGCGAGCTTGGCGAGGTCGGCCTGGGTGGCCACGACCGGGACGTCGCGGTCCGGGCCGCCCTCGGCGTGGGCCTGGGCCACGAGCTGGGCGAGCACGGCCGCGACGCGGCTCTGGACGGTCTGGAACGACTGCCGCGCGAGCCGCTCGTTGGCCGCCCGCAGCCGCCGCCCGAGCGCGATCACGAGCTTCACCGCGATGTCGGGATGGCGGCGCATGAGGTGGCGCATGTCGCCGCCGAGGATGCCGAGCACCTCGAGGTCGTCGCTGGCCTCGACGGTGGCCGAGCGGCGCTCGTCGTCGAACATCGCCAGCTCGCCGAAGATGTCGCCGGGGCCGAAGGTGGCGAGCGTGATCTGGCGTCCGTCGGGGTGCTCGCGGATCGCTCGCGCGTGTCCCGCGTGGACGACGTAGCACGTGTCGGAGTCGTCGCCCTCGCGGAACACGACCTCCCCGGCGCCGAAGCGCCGGGGCACCGAGACGTCTGCGACACGGCGCAGATCGTCGTCCGCGAGCTCCTCGAAAACGGGCACGCGGGCGAGCAATGCGGCCGTCTCCTCGGCGCTCGCGGGCATCGGCGCAGCATGCCACAGGCGCCGGGAGGCGGTCAGGCCATGTCGAGCGCCCGGTCGCGCCGCCGGCGGGTCACGCCGCGGTGCGCCAGCCAGGCCAGCAGCCACACGAAGGCGAGCGGGAGCAGCACCGCGGCGGCGATCAGGGCGACGCCGGCGATGACCTCGAGCACGCGCAGCGCGTCGTTCCACGCGTCACCCGGGGTCCACCCGCCGACCTCCTCGTTGCTGCCCGAGGCGGGGACGAGCGACAGCGAGATGTTCGCGTAGTCGGCGCGGTTGGTGATGCGGCTCAGCGAGCGCCGGGCGGCCGAGATCTGGCGGTTGACGATGCGCAGCCGGTCGCGGATCTCGTCGGTCTCCTCGATCGTGTCGGCGTCCTCGAGCTGCTGCAGCAGGCCGCGGCGCTCGGCGCGGTCCTCGCTCAGCCGCGCGCGGGCCGACACGAAGTCGGACGTGATGTCGAGCGTCTGCCGCGAGAGCTCGCGCACCCGGCCGAGCTCGGACAGCCGCTGGATCGCCTGGTCGAGCCGCTCGGTCGGCACCCGCAGCTCGAGCGTGCCGCCGCCGTTCGTCGAGATGTTGGAGGAGGCCACGAACCCGCCGAGCTGGCCGGTCACCGAGCTCGCGCGGCTCGCGGCAGCGTCGAGCTCGCGGCGCGGGATGGCGATGATCAGCGTCGCCGAGCGCTCCTGCTTGCGGTTGCTGCGGCCGTCGGAGGCGGCATCGCCGCCGCCCGAGGGCGGCGAGGTCGGCACCGCCTGGCGGTCGGCGCGCTGGAAGCTCTCGCCGCCGCCCGACTCCTCGGTGGCCCCGGCGGAGTCGCTCGACGGCGCCTCGGCCGCGGTGCTGGCCTCGCCGCCACCGCTCGAACCCGACTCGTCGTCGCTCGAGGGGTCGGTCAGCGCCGCCAGCGAGATGATCGGCACGAGGATCGCCGCGACGGCAACGGCCGGGAGCGCCTTGCGGACCCAGATCCACTGCTTCCGCGGCTTGCGTGGAAAGCCGGCCTCCACGCGACGGTCCAGGTGCGTCGCCCACGTGAGGCTGGGCTCGGGCCGGTCGTCGCGCAGCAGGAGCGCGAGCTCGGCCAGCTCGGCGTGCTCGGGGGCGACGGGGCGCCCGGCGAGGGCGTCGTCGATCGCCTCGAGCTCGAGGGTCTCAGGACTGGTCATCGAGGATCTCCCGGAGCTTGGTCAGTGCGCGGTGCAGGCGCGTGCCCGCGTTGGTGACGCTGACGCCGAGCACGGCGGCCAGCTCGGCGTTGTCGAACCCCGCGTGGAACTTGAGGGCGATGAGCTCGCGGTCGCGCGCCGGGAGCTGGCCCAGCGCGGTGCGCACGGCGGCCCGCCGCAGCGCGTGGTCGAGCGCCTCCTCCGGGGCCGGGGTGGCGGCCTCCGGCTCGGTGGCCAGGGCGGCGGTCCGCTTGCCGCGGCGCAGCTCGTCGAGCGCGGCGTTGCGGGCGATGCCGAACAGCCAGGCCCGCTCGCTCCCGCGCTGCGGGTTGAAGCTCTTGCGCTTGCGGAACGCGCGCTCGAACGCCAGCGCGGTCACGTCCTCGGCTGCCGAGCGATCGTGGAGCAGCGTCGCGACGTAGGCGAACACGTCATCCCGGGCGGCGCGGTACAGCGCGTCGAAGTCGAGCGCGAGCCGAGCCGGTGCCGCTGCGGGGAGGGTCATCGCAGAGTTCACGCCGGTACTACGGCGCAGGCCGGAGTCCATCACGCCGGCACGCCCAACCTTGCGGTGAGTTACGTCGAGAAGAGGCGCGGATCGTTCGTGATGACGCCGGTCACGCCGAGCGCCTCGAGCGCGCGGATGCGCTTCGCGTCGTCCACCGTCCACACGTAGAGCTCGGCTCGGTGCTCGGCGACGGTGCGCACGAGCGCGGGAGAGACGAGCCGCCAGTGGGCCATGATCGCGTCGCAGCGCCCGGCCTCGAGATGGCGCGCGGCGGCCGGCGGGAGGCGGCGGCGGATGCGGGCGACGGCGGCGTAGGCGGGCAGCATCGTCAGCCGCGACGCGGTGTAGTCGCGCCGCGCGCGCGGGACCGACCAGCCGAGCCGCAGGCGCGGCTCCAGCTCGCGCACGGCCACCAGGCTGCGCATGAACGTGCTGGAGATCAGCGTGCGCTCGATCAGGCCGTGCTCGCGCAGCGCCTCCACCACGCGCGCCTCGTAGCCGGGCAGCTTGAGGTCGACGTCGAGCTCGGTGGCCCCGAACGCCGACGAGGCGAGGTGGGCCAGTCCCTCGCCGAGCGTGAGGGCGCCCGAGAGGTCGTGGTCGTAGTCGTGCGAGAGCAGCAGCCGTCCGGCGTCCGGGTCGTGCATGTCTTCGGGCAGCACGTCGAACTCGATCATGTCGACGCCGGCGGCCAGCGCAGCATCGAACGACGCGGCGGTGTTGCCGGGTGCGATGTGGTCGGCGCCCTTGTGGCCGACGCGTCTCAGTGCTGACAGGTCGGACACCAGAACGTGGGTCGGTTGCCGTCTCCCTGCCCGCGTGCCCGGATGAGCGCCGGCGGCCCGCACCGCGGGCATGGACGGCCGGCGGCGTTGTACACCCGGCGCCAGCGGTCCTGGCGGCCGTCGGCGGCGGACTGCTGCATCCGCGGGCGTGTCTCACGGACGATGGCCAGCGCCTCGGCGTCGCTGACCGTGCCCGCCGGGCGCCAGGGGTCGATCTGCGCGGCGAAGCAGCCCTCGGACTTCCACAGGTTCCCGATGCCGGCGATGGTCCGCTGGTCGAGCAGCGCGTCGCCGATCGCCCGCGTCGGGTCGTCGTGGCGCAGGCGGCGCAGGAACGCGGCCTCGTCGAGCTCGGGGGCGAGGATGTCGGGCCCGAGCCCCGCCAGCCGCTGGTCGAAGCGCGTCCGCGACTCGGTCATCAGCTCGAGCACCGGGCCCTTGAGCTGGAGGACCTCGCGCTCCCCCCGGCGGAGCACGAGCCAGGCGGTAGACGGCGTGGGGGCGGGCGGGACGAATTCCCGGACCCTCCAGGAGCCGGTCATGCGCAGGTGCGAGTGGATGACCAGCCCGCCCTCGAAGCGCAGGAAGAGGTGCTTGCCGTGGGCATCCACCGAGCGCACCGCCTGGCCGGCGAGCCGCTGGGGCCAGCGGTCGCGGCCGAAGCGCGGGTGCGGCGTGGCGATCTCGTCCGGGACCGAACCCTCGAGCACCGGGCGGATGCGGATCGCCGCGTAGTGGATCGTGTCGCCCTCCGGCACAACTTCAGGGTACGGCGACTGCCGCCGATCAATGTCATATGCGGACTTGGTCAGCACGCGTGTCCCTGCTCGGGCGATTCTTCGCCCTGGGCATCGTCATCGTCGCCGCCCTCGGTCTCGCCATCGGGCTCGTGCTCAAGCACCGCATCGAGCAGCGCGCGCTCGACCGCGCCGTCAAGCACGCCCAGGTCATGACGCAGCTCGGCGTCGGGACGCACCTCGCCGCCGCCGACCTCCGCTATCCGAACACGCTCCGGCGCCTCAGCGAGCTGGACCGCGAGCTCGGCGCCCGCCACTTCGAGGACGCGGGGATCGTCACCGTCAAGCTCTTCAACCGCGACGGCCGGCTCGTCTACTCCAACGACCGCTCGATCATCGGCGGATGGGCGTTCAAGGGCGGCAACGTCGACACGGCGCTCGCCGGCGAGGTCGTGCGCAACCTGGAGAACGGCGTCCGCGACGACGGCTCCGGGAGCAAGGTCCTCGAGGTCTACGTCCCGGTGCGGCTCGTCCCCAACGGCGAGCCGTCGGCCGTGCTCGAGCTCTACATGAGCTACGGACCGGTCGCGCAGGAGATCCGCGAGGACGTGCTGCTCGTGGCCATCCTGCTCGGCGGCGGCCTCGTGCTGCTCTTCGCGGCGCTCTTCCGGATCGTCGCCGGCGCCTCGCGCCGGCTGCGCCGGCAGGCGCTGCACGACGCGCTCACCGGCCTCCCGAACCGCACGCTCCTGCATGCCCGTGCCGACCGCGTGCTGCGCGGGGACGCGCAGGCCGCGATGCTCCTGATCGACCTCGATCGCTTCAAGGAGGTCAACGACACGCTCGGGCACGACACCGGCGACGCGCTGCTGATCGACGTCGCCGAGCGCCTTCAGGCCACGGTGCGCCGCGGCGACACGCTCGCCCGCCTCGGCGGCGACGAGTTCGCCGTCCTCATCGACGGCGCCCCGAGCCGCGAAGCGGTCATCGACCTCGCCGGCCGCCTGCAGGACGCGCTCCGCCGCCCGTTCGCACTGCGCGGGGTCGCGGTCGAGCTGGAGGCCAGCGTCGGCGTCGCGTTCTATCCGGAGCACGGGACGACCGCGGGTGCGCTGCTCCAGCGCGCCGACGTCGCCATGTACGACGCCAAGCGCGGCCGCCGCGGCGTGGCCACCTACTCGTCCGAGCGCGATCCCTACTCCGCCGACCGGCTCGGCCTTCTGGCCGAGCTGCGGCGCGCGATCGAGCAGGACGAGCTGGTCCTGCACTTCCAGCCCAAGCTCTCGCTCGGCAGTGGCGAGCTGATCGGCTTCGAGGCTCTCGTGCGCTGGCAGCACCCGACCCGCGGGCTGCTGGCCCCGGACGAGTTCGTGCCGCTCGCCGAGCGGACGGGCGCCGTCGCCGACCTCACCCGCTGGGTCGTCGACGCGGCGCTCGCCCAGCAGCGCGCGTGGCGCGAGCAGGGCCACGACCTGCCCGTCGCCGTCAACCTCGCGGCCGCCAACATCGTCGACGTCACGCTCCCGGCCACCATCGCGGGGCTGCTCCGGCACCACGGCGTGGAGGGCAACCGGCTCGAGTGCGAGATCTCCGAGCACACCGTGATGGCCGACCCGGTCCGCGCCACCGACGTCCTCAGCGGGCTGCGCGCCCTCGGCGTGCGGCTCTCGCTCGACGACTTCGGCACCGGCCACTCCTCGCTCGCCTACCTCAAGCGGCTGCCGCTCGACGAGGTGAAGATCGACCGCTCGTTCGTGGCCGGCATGGCCGACGACGAGAACGACGCGGTGATCGTGCGTTCCACGATCGACCTCGCGCGCAACCTCGGCCTGCAGGTCGTCGCCGAGGGCGTGGAGACGGCGGAGATCATGCAGGGTCTCGCCGACCTGCGCTGCGACATCGCGCAGGGCTTCCACATCTCGCGGCCGCTGCCGGCCGCCGAGCTCGACCTTCAGGCGCTGAGCGTCAGCTTGCGCGGGCCGGCGCGGAAGCCGAGCTCGAGCAGCACGGTCTCGTAGGGCGAGCCGACCACCGGCTCGGCGTTCACGCGCTCGATCGCCAGCCGCTTGACGCGGCTCCGGCGGACCGCGTCGACCAGCGCCTCGAGGCTCGGCGCCACGCGCGGGTCGTCCTCGGCCACGAGGAACTGCAGGCCCTTGCCGCCGCGCTCGACGTAGATCACGGGCTCGGCCCCGGCCAGCACGACGTAGGCGCCGGCCGTGCGGGCGGGGGAGCGGTTCTCGGTCTTCGGCCACTTCAGGACGGCGCCGTAGGGCTGCGCGGGATCCGTGGCGGCGAGCACGACCGGGGGCGCGGCGTCGTCGTCGCGCTGCGCGCGCAGCCGCTCGACCGCCCCGGGGAGCGCGAACTGCGCGCCGCCGAGGCCCTCGATGAAGTAGCCACGGCGGGCGATCCCGATCGTCTCCAGCGCGGCCAGCGAGTCGTAGAGCGATGAGAACCCGCCCGGGATGCCCTCGGCCAGCACCTGCTCGCGGGTGACGATGCCGTAGCGCTCGAGCAGGAGCTCGGCCTGGGCGCGCCGCCGCCCCGCGGGATCGTCACCCGCGAAGAGGCGCTCGGTGAGCGACCAGCGGCCCTGGACCGTGGGCTGCGCGCCGCGCCGGCGCGCGGAGAAGCTGCGGCGGCGGTCCGCGCGCGCCTTCTGCGACCAGGGAGCGGCGGCGGTGAGCTTCGGCGAGCGCAGCGGCGCCCAGGCGTCGTTGGTCACCTCGCCCGCCCACACGAGGTCCCACAGCGCCTCCACGAGCTCCTCGGTCGGCATGCCGGGGACGTCGGTGAGCAGGTCGGTGAAGAAGCAGGCGCCCTGGGCCAGGCGGGCGCGCAGCGCGTCGTGCACGCCGCCCTCGGGAGCGGCGGGCGCGGGCGGGGCGCCGAGCAGCGCCGCGTCCTCGCGGAAGTAGAGCGCGACGCGGCCGGAGCGGCGGCCGAGCGACCCGGCGCCGACCCACACGAGCTCGCCCGCCGAGCAGAGCTGGTCGAGCCACGAAGGCGAGTAGGCGCCGACGCGGCGGGGGAGCACGTCGCGCTCCCAGACGTCGACGGGCAGGGCCAGGCCCTGGAGCGGGACGAGCACGTCGCGCAGCCGGTCGATCCCGGCGCCCGAGGGCGGGTGGCGGTCGACGCCCTGCCAGCTCGGCATGAAGCGCGCCAGCGCCCGCTGGTCGGCCGGCTCGATCTCCTTGCGCAGGGCGGCCAGCGAGGCGCGGCGCAGCCGCCGCAGCACCTCGGGATCGCACCACTCGCGCTGGGTGCCGCCGGGCCGCAGCTCGCCGCGCACCAGCTCGCCGGCGCGCTCGAGGCCGGCCAGCACCGGCGTCAGGTCGAGCCCGTAGCGCTCCTTCAGCAAGGCGCTCTCGAACGGCCCGTGCGTGCGGGCGAAGCGCCGCACGAGGCGCTCCATCGCGTCGGGCACGTCGTCGAGGAAGACCTCGGGCAGGCCGGAGGGCGGAACGGCGCCGAGCGCGTCGCGGTAGAGCCCGGCATCCTCGGCCGCGATCCACCGCGGCTCGCCGCCGACGCGCAGCCGCACGGCGCGCCGCTCGGCGCCCAGTCGCTCGAGCCACTCGGGCGTGCCGCCCCGGGTCCGCGCCTCGTCGTCGGTCAGATCGCCCACGCGCCGCAGGACGTCGTGCAGCGCGTCCACGCTGTCCGCGCGGGTGCGCTCGGAGGTCCGCTGGAGGTCGGCCTCGACCTGATCGAGCGCGTCGGGATCGATGAGCTCGCGCAGCTCCTCCTGGCCGAGCAGCTCGCGCAGGAGGTCGCGATCGAGCGCGAGGGCGGCCGCGCGGCGCTCCGCGTTCGGCGTGTCGCCCTCGTACATGTACGTCGCGACGTAGTCGAAGAGCAGGGAGGACGCGAACGGCGAGGCGGTCGGGGTCTCGACCTCGACCACGCTCAGCTCGCGCGAGTGCATGCCGCGCAGCAGCTCGCGCAGGCCCGGCACGTCGAGCACGTCCCGCAGGCACTCGCGGTAGGTCTCGAGCACGATCGGGAACTGGCCGTAGCGCTTGGCCACCTCCAGCAGCGACTGGCTCTTGAGCCGCTGCTGCCAGAGCGGGGTGCGGCGGCCCGGATAGGCGCGCGGGATGAGCAGGGCGCGGCCGGCGTTCTCGCGGAAGCGCGCGCCGAACAGGGCGCTGCCGCCGAGCTCACCGACCACGAGGTCCTCGAGCTCGTCGGGCTCGATCATCACGAGCTCCATACCGGGCGGCTCGTCCGCGTCGGGGAGGTGGACGATGATGCCGTCGTCGGACCAGATGGCGTCGGACTCGAGCCCGTACTGGTCGCGGATGCGGGCGCTCAGCGCCAGGCCCCACGCGGCGTGCACGCGGCCGCCGTAGGGCGAGAGCACGCACAGCCGCCAGTCGCCGATCTCGTCGCGGAAGCGCTCGATGACGATCGTGCGGTCGCTCGGGATGACCCGGGTGGCCGCCTGCTGCTCGCGCAGGAACTCGACGAGGTTGTTCGCCGCCAGCTCGTCCAGGTGGTAGTCCGCCTGCAGCGCCGCGGGCGGCTGATCGACCGCCCAGCGCGCGAAGGCCCCGATCGCCTCGCCCAGCTCGCGCGGGCGGCCGAGCCCGTCGCCCTTCCAGAACGGCACGGCGGCGGGAACGCCCGGCGCGGGCGTGACGACCACGCGGTCGCGCGTGATGTCCTCGATCCGCCAGCTCGACGCGCCGAGCAGGAACGTCTGGCCGGGGCGGGCCTCGTAGACCATCTCCTCGTCCAGCTCGCCGACGCGGCGGCCGTCCGGCAGGTTCACGGAGAACAGCCCGCGGTCGGGGATCGTGCCGGCGTTGGTGATGGCCAGCGCCCGGGCGCCGCGCCGCGGGCGGATCGTGCCGGCGACGCGATCCCACACGATGCGGGCGCGGAGCTCGCCGAACTCCTCGCTCGGGTAGCGGCCGTCGAGCATGTCGAGCACGTTCTCGAGCTGCTCGCGGGAGAGCTCGCCGTACGAGTACGTGCGCGTGACGAGCGCGAAGAGGTGGTCGACGGCCAGGCCGTCGTCGCCGGCCGAAGCGGCCATGGCGACGATCTGCTGGGCGAGCACGTCAAGGGCGTTGCGCGGCACGACCGTGGTCTCGATCATGCCCTCGCGCATGCGCTGGGCGACGACGGCGCACTCGAGCAGGTCGGCGCGGAACTTGGGGAAGATGCGGCCCTTGCTGACGTCGCCGACGTTGTGGCCGGCGCGACCGATGCGCTGGAGGCCGGCCGTGACCGACTTCGGCGACTCGACCTGGAGCACGAGGTCGATGGCGCCCATGTCGATGCCCAGCTCGAGGCTCGACGTGGCGACCAGGCAGGGCAGCTCACCCGCCTTGAGCAGGTCCTCGACGAGCAGCCGCTCCTCGCGGGCCAGCGAGCCGTGGTGGGCGCGGGCGATGTTCTCGTCGGCCAGCTCGTTGAGCCGCAGCGCGAGCCGCTCGGCGCCGCGGCGGTTGTTCACGAAGATCAGGGTCGAGCGGTGCTCCTTGACCAGCTCGAGCAGCTTCGGGTAGATCGCCGGCCAGATCGACTTGCGCGTGGCCTCCTGGCCCGTGCCCTCGAACGGGTCGAGGACGACGTCGGTGTCCGGCTCGACCATCGACTCGACGGGCACGTGGATCTGCAGGTCGAGCGGCTTGCGGACGCCGGTGTCGACGATCGAGCACGTGCGCTTGGGGCCGACGAGGAAGCGGCCGACCTCCTCGAGCGGGTTCTGCGTCGCCGACAGGCCGATGCGCTGGACGTCCCGGTCCGCCGCCTCGGCCAGGCGCTCGAGCGTGAGCGCGAGGTGGGCGCCGCGCTTGGTCTGCGCGACCGCGTGGATCTCGTCCACGATCACCTGCTCGGTGCCGTCGAAGATCTTCGCCGCCTGGCTGGTGAGCATCAGGTACAGCGACTCGGGCGTGGTGATGAGGATGTCCGGCGGGTGGCGGACCATGTCCCGCCGGTCCTTCTGCGGGCGTGTCGCCGGTGCGGATGGCGACCTTCACGTCGGCGCCGATGCCGCGCAGCGGCGCCCGCAGGTTCTTCTCCACGTCGTAGGAGAGCGCCTTCAGCGGGCTCACGTAGACGAGACGGGTGCGGTCCGCGGTCGGCTCGGCGACCATGCGGTCGAGCGCCCACAGGAAGGCCGCCAGCGTCTTGCCCGAGCCCGTGGGGGCGGAGATCAGCGTGTGCTCGCCGGTGGCGATGGCGGGCCAGGCCTGCGCCTGCGCGGGAGTGGGAGCCGCGAACGCCCGCTCGAACCACTCCCGGACCTGGGGGGTGAAGCGAGAGAGCGGCACTCGTTCCAGGGTACGGCGACGCTTTGCGGTTTCGGTGGTGCTAGCTCCCGAACTGCGGCAACGTGTCCCGCCGCGCGAACGCGATCACGGTGCCGACCGACGCCACGCCGCCGGCCACCAGGAACGCGGTCCGCCAGCTCGCCGACTCGACGATCGCGCCGGCCAGCGCGGAGCCGATGGCGATGCCGCCCACGAACGCGGTGACCGGCCACGTGTAGGCCTCGGTCCGCGATCCCTCGGGGGCGACCCAGCCCACGATCTCGTTGCGGGTGGCCAGCAGCGGCGCGATGAACATCCCGGCCGGGAGGACGAGCAGCGCCATCACGGGCACCGACGGCGCGGCGGCCATCGGCAGCAGGCTGAGCGGGAGCAGCGTGGTGACCACGAGGTGGACGCGGTCGAGTGGCGGCCGGTTCGGGAGCGCGCCGTAGACGAGCCCGCCGACCGCGCTGCCGACCGACCAGACGGCGAGCAGGAGCCCGGCCGCCGCCGCGGCGCCGCTCGCGTCGCTGAACGCCGGGAGCGTGACCTCGCAGATCCCGATCCCGATGCCCATCGGCAGCGACGTCCAGACGAGCGTGCGCACGCCCGGCGAGGCCAGCGCCCCGAGCGCTCCGGCGCGGGGCCGGTCCGGTACGGGCTTCATCGCCCGCGAGGGCGGCAGCGCGGTGAAGCCGATGGTGCCCACGATCACGCTCGTCGCCGACACGATCAGCGCCACCGGCGGGCTGAACGCCGTCGCGATCAGCGCCGTCAGCAGCGGGCCGAGGATGAAGATCAGCTCGATCATCACCGAGTCGAGCGCGTACGCCGGCTGCAGGAGCTGCGGCCGCTCCCGCAGCAGCGTCGGCCACATCGAGCGCAGGACCGACGAGGTCGGCGGGATCGCGAAGCCGGCCACCACGCCGCAGACGATGAGCACCGCCACCGGCGCGCCGGCCTCGGTGCCGGCCACGATCGCGCCCAGGGCGGCGGCGTGCAGGAAGCCGAGCGGGACGAGCACGCGGCGCTGGCCGAACGCGTCGACCAGCCGGCCGGCCACGGGCGCGCCGACGCCGCTGCCCGCGGCGAGCGCTCCCGCCACCGCGCCGGCCACCGCGTACGAGCCGCGCTCGGCACGCAGGTAGAGGATGATCGCCAGCGCGTTGATCCCGATCGGGAAGCGCGCGAGCAGCGTCGTCGCGATCAGCGCCGCCACGTGGGGCACGCGCAGGACCGCGGCGTACGCCCTCACGGCCCGGCCAGCTCGCGAGCCCGCCGCAGCACATCCTCGAGCATCGGCGGCGTCAGCCGGCCGGTGAACGTGTTCTGCTGGCTCGGGTGGAAGCAGCCCAGCACCGCGTAGCGCCCCGCGCGCGCCTCGGCGCCGTGGCCGAAGCGGGGACGGGGGGCCGGGACCGCCACGTTCCACGCGAACTGCCCCAGGCACACGATCACCCGCGCCTGCTCGAGGAGCGCCAGCTCGCGCTCCAGCCAGTGGCCGCACTCGCGGCGCTCGGACGGCAGCGGCTTGTTGGCCGGCGGCGCGCAGCGGACGGCGGCCGTGATGAAGCAGTCCGTCAGCCGTAGGCCGTCGTCGCGACGGACCGAGGTCGGCTGGTTCGCGTAGCCCGTGGCGTGCAGCGCGGCGAAGAGGAAGTCGCCCGAGCGGTCGCCGGTGAACACCCGCCCGGTGCGGTTGGCGCCGTGCGCCGCGGGCGCCAGCCCGAGCAGCACCACGCGCGCGTCCGGATCCCCGAAGCCCGCGATCGGCCGGCCCCAGTACTCCTCGTCGCGGAACGCGGCCCGCTTCTCACGCGCGACCTGCTCGCGCCACGCGACGAGCCGGGGGCAGCGGCGGCACTCGATGACCTCCCGCTCGAGCGCCTGGAGGGCGCTCACGGTCCGTCGCCGGCGGCCATCAAGCCCAGCGTCAGGCGCTCGATGACCGGCTCCAGCTCACCGATGTCGGCCGGCACGCCGGTGCGGATCTGGCGGGAGGCCAGCTCGACGGCCGCCCCGACGATGGCGAACGCGTCATGCGGCTGCAGCCGCGGCGTGGCGCCGCGCTGCGCGTCCTCGGCGTTGAGCTCGTCGAGGTACTGCGCGACCGCGTCCAGCGCGCGGTCGCGGCGCTCGAGCGCGCGCGGGCCGGCGCCGACGATCTCCACGAGCAGCGTCTGCGACTCGTTCTGGTAGTGGGCCAGCGTGCCCAGGAAGGCGCCGAGCGTGGCGTGCACCCGCGCCTGCGGATCGGTGGCCGTGTCACGCGCCGCGGCGTCGCGCATCGCGTCGAGGACGATCTCCGTCGCCGTGTCGAAGAGCGCGACGATGCACTCCTCCTTGTTGGCGAAGTGCTCGTAGAACGTGGCCTTCGACATGCCGGCCTCGCGGGCGATGGCCTCGGCGCTCGCCTCGGCGTAGCCGACGCGCGCGAACACGGCCGCGGCGGCGGCGAACAGGCGCCCGCGCTGACGGCTCTGGCGCACTTCGAGCGGGGGCGCATGGCGCCCCCTCGGGACCGTGGCACGTTCCTGCACGAGCGCCGATGGTAACCGCGGGGCTAGGATCACAGCCCCGATGAAGCGTCAGATCGTCCTCATTCCCCTCCTCGCCGCCGCCCTCGCGGGCTGCGGCGCCCAGTCCGAGCCGTCCGTCGACGACAAGTTCCAGGGCGAGCAGGCCGCGGTCGCCCAGCAGATCGAGGAACTGCAGACGGCGGGCGAGCGCCGCAAGCCCGACGACATCTGCGCGAACATCCTCGCGCGCAGCCTCGTGCAGGAGATCGAGGCGGCCGGCGGCGACTGCGTGGACGAGATGCGGCTGGCCATCGAGGACGCCGACGACTACGACCTCGAGGTCGTCAAGGTGACCGTCACCGGCGAGACCGCCACGGCCGAGGTCCGGCGCCCGGAGGGCGCGACGGACACGATGGAGTTCGAGCGCCAGGACGACCAGTGGCGCGCGACCTCCCTGAGCGGCGGCTAGTCCCGGCGACCGCACGTACCTGCGAACGACGGGACTCTCAGCCCAGCGCGCGGCCGTACTGGCGCTCGTAGTACGCGCGGTAGTCGCCCGAGCGGATCGGCTCCCACCAGGCGGTGTTCTCGCGGTACCAGGCGACCGTGCGCTCGAGGCCGTCGGCGAAGCGCACCTGCGCCTCCCAGCCGAGGCCGCGGGCCTTCTCGGAGCCGAGCGAGTAGCGGCGGTCGTGACCCGGGCGGTCGGTGACGTACTCGATCAGCGACTCGTCGGCGCCCGTGTACTCGATGATCTTCTGGACGACCTCGAGGTTCGGCGCCTCGTCCGGGCCGCCGACGTTGTAGACCTCGCCGGGCTCGCCGCGCTCGAGCACGGTGCCGATCCCGCGGGCGAAGTCCTCCACGTAGATCCAGTTGCGCACCTGCATGCCGTCGCCGTAGACCGGCAGCTTGTCCCCGTGCATGGCGTTGAGGACCATCAGCGGGATCAGCTTCTCGGGGTACTGGTACGGCCCGTAGTTGTTCGACCCGCGGCAGATGAGCGACTCGAGGCCGAAGGTGTGGTGGTAGGAGGCGACGAGCAGGTCGGCGCCCGCCTTGGTGGCCGAGTAGGGCGAGGACGGCTGCAGCGGGGACGCCTCGGTGAACGAGCCCTCCTCGATCGAGCCGTAGACCTCGTCGGTCGAGACCTGGACGTAGCGCAGGCCGCGCTCGCGGGCCGCCTCCAGCAGCGTGTAGGTGCCGAGCGCGTGGGTGGTGACGAACGCGTCGGGCTCGGAGATCGAGCGGTCCACGTGCGTCTCGGCCGCGAAGTTGACGATCGCGTCGACGCCCTCGAGCGCGTCGGCGACGGCGGCGGGGTCCTCGATCCCGCCGACCACGAGGCGCACGTCGAGGCCCTCGAGGTTCTCGCGCCGGCCCGCGTAGGTGAGCTTGTCGAGGACCGTGATCTCGTCACCCTGATCGGCGAGTCTCAGGCGGACGAAGTTGGAGCCGATGAAGCCGGCCCCACCACAGACGAGCAGTCTCATGCGCGAACCTCCAGGCGGGCGAGATGGGCGCGCAGTCCGTCGCGCCAGGCGGGTAGGACCGGCGCGTCGGAGCGGGTGCTCGCGAGCGCCGAGAAGGCGGGCCGGGGGGCCGGGCGGCCCAGGTCGGCGGTGGTCTGCGGGCTCACCTGGCAGGTGATGCCGGCCTCCCGGAACGTCGCGACCGCCAGGTCGAACCACGTGCAGGAGCCGGTGCCGGCGACGTGCAGGACGCCGGTCACGTCGCGCTCGGCGATGGCGACGAGCGCGGCCGCGAGATGGCCCGTGTAGGTCGGGCAGCCGGTCTGGTCGTTCACCACGGCGACCTCGTCGCGCTCGGCGCCGACGCGGCGCATCGTGTCGACGAAGTTGCGGCCGTGAGGGCCGAAGATCCAGGACGAGCGGACGATCGCGCTGCGGCCACCGGCGGCGGCGACGGCGTCCTCCCCGGCGAGCTTCGAGCGCCCGTAGGCGCCCTGCGGCCCGGTCGCCGCGTCCTCGGCGTACGGCTCGCTCGCCGTGCCGTCGAAGACGTAGTCGCTGGAGACATGGACGAGGAGCGCGCCGATCGCCGCGGCGGCGGTCGCGACGGTGCCCGCGCCGGCGCCGTTGACGGCGGTCGCGGCGGCCTCGTGCTCCTCGGCCCCGTCCACGTCGGTCCAGGCCGCGCAGTTGACGACGGCGTCGGGGTGGGCGGCTTCGACCGCGGCGCGCACGGCGTCGGCGTCGGTGATGTCCAGGTCGGCCCGGGCGAGTCCGACGACCTCGTGGCCGGCGTCCCCTGCGGCCGTCACCACGTCGCGGCCCAGCATGCCCGCGGCCCCCGTCACGAGGAGGCGCATGGCGCACATGAAAGCGCAAGAACTGCGGGTCAGCCCACCCGAAGGGCCAGAGAGAGCTCGAAACGCGCGTCCGGATCCTCGAGCCGGGTGCCGAACAGCTCGCGCAGCTGGCGCAGCCGGTAGCGCACGGTCTGCGGATGGACGCCGAGCTCGGCGGCGACCGCCTGGACCTGGCCCGGGCGATCGAGCCAGGCCCTGAGCGTCTCGGTGAGCCGGGCGCGCGGACCGGGCTGGAGACCGTCGAGGGGCGCCAGGCGCGAGGCGGCGAGGTCGGCGGCCAGGCCGCGGTCCGCGGCGAGCAGGAGCGTGGCGAGGTGGTCGTCGGCCACCACGAGCGGGCCGGGAACGCCGAGCCGGTACGTCGCGGCGGCGCGGGCCAGGCTGGTGGACGCCTCGTGCCACGGGACGGTGGGGCCGATGGCCACGCGGTCGTCGTCGCCCAGCGTGGCCTTGATCTGGCGCCGCCGCCCGGGCGCGTCGGGGTCGGGGACGAACACGCACGCCAGGCCACCGGCGGCGCCGCCGATGGCGCTGCCGGCGATCCGGCGCGCCAGCCGCAGGGCGATCGACTCCACGATCTCCTCGCCGGGCACCGGCTCGCCGCCGCCGGGCGGGGCGCCGCCGGCCTCGGCGCCGGCCGCCGTCTCCGCGGCTGCGGCCACGAGCGCCGCGACGCGCCGGGGCAGCGGCCAGGCGGCGGCCTGCGACGCGGTGCGGATCGCCTCCTGGGACGCGGGCGGAGCCTGGGCCAGCAGGCGCACGAGGCGGCGCCGGCGGCGGTGGCTCTCGCCGGCCGCGGCCGACTGCTCCTCGGCGTAGCCGTCGGCCGACTCGGCGGAGATCTCGTCGATGTACGCGAAGATCGCCTCGCCGAGCGAATAGAGCGCGCCCGGCTGCAGGCCGCCGGCGGTCCCGGCCTCGACGAAGCGGCGCCAGGCCAGCCGCGCGCCCACGCGATAGGCGGCGAGCAGCGCGTCGAGGCTGCGCCCGGAGTGGAACTCGCCGCGGCCGAGGTTGACGTAGGTGTCGCGGGCGCGGGTCACGTCGACGGACGGGTCGGCGATCATGTCCATGAAGCGGTTGAGCGCCACCTCGACGCCCAGCCGCACGAGATCGCCGAACGTCCCCTCCATGGCGCGGGCGTAGTCCGGCACCTCGGCGGAGATGGCCGCGATCATCTCGTCCGCGAGCCCCGGGAGGGCCGGTCGCAGCACGTCTGCGGCCTCCGGCGGCACCGCGGCGAAGCTCGTCCGGGCGGCGGGCGTCGCCATTTGTCACGAGGCTACAGGAACTGGGGAGCGAATCGTGTCTGTGGCGTGAGGTGCGGCGCATCGCCTGCAGGTAGGACTCAAGGTATGTCCTCCCTGCACCGCTGGCTCAATCTCGCCGGGGTCCTGCTGCCGTTCCTCGGCTTCGTCGTGGCCGTCGTCCTGCTGTGGAACACCCTGGTCGACTGGAGCGACCTGGCGGTGATGCTGGTGATGTACGTCATCAGCGGCTACGGGGTCACGCTCGGCTTCCACCGCCTGCTCACCCATCGCTCGTTCCAGACCTTCAAGCCGGTCGAGTACACGCTCGCGATCCTCGGCTCGATCGCCGTCCAGGGCCCGGTCATGTCCTGGGTCGCCGACCATCGCAAGCACCACGCGCACACCGACAAGGAGGGCGACCCGCACACGCCGCACGGGCACGGCAGCGGGGTCCGCGGGGCGGTCGCCGGCCTCTGGTACGCGCACATGGGGTGGCTGTTCGAGGCGAGCGGGACCTCCGAGCACTCGCGGTACGCGAAGGACCTCTACGAGGACCGCGGGATGCGCGCGATCCACCGCACGTTCGGGCTCTGGGTGCTCGTCGGGCTGCTGATGCCGTTCGGCCTCGGCTACCTGATCGACGGCACGCTGGCCGGCGCGCTCACCGCGGCGCTGTGGGGCGGTCCGGTGCGCATCTTCGCGCTCCACCACGTGACGTGGTCGATCAACTCCGTCTGCCACTTCTTCGGGACGCGGCGCTTCGACGTCGAGGACCACTCGACCAACGTCTTCTGGCTCTCCCTGCTCTCGTTCGGCGAGAGCTGGCACCACAACCACCACGCCTTCCCGCGCTCGGCCATGCACGGGCTGCGCTGGTGGGAGGTCGATCCGACCGCGTGGCTCATCCGCGGCATGCGAGCCGCCCGCCTGGCCTGGAACGTGGTCGAGATCAAGCCCGAGCGCCAGCAGCAGAAGATGAAGATCGCAACCTAACCCCAACAAAAGGGGTCAGACCCCCTTACCCGCGCCGACCAAGGGGTCAGACCCCCTTAGTGCGGCTAGCCGTACTAAACGGGCAGAAACGGGCAGAACCGTGCTATAACCGGCGCGGTGCTGACCGCCGAACGCCGCCAGGCGATCCTCACGAGACTCGAACGGGACGGGAAGGTCGTCGCCTCCGAGCTCGTCCTCGACCTCGGCGTCTCCGAGGACACGGTGCGGCGCGACCTGCGCGAGCTCGCCGCGGGCGGGCATGTCCAGCGCGTGCACGGCGGGGCGCTCCCGCCGCCTGCTGCCGGAGGCAGCTTCGCGCAGCGCCTGCGGGTCTCGCCGGAGGCCAAGGCGCATCTCGCCGAGGCCGCGCTCCCGCTCCTGGCGACCGCCAACGTCCTCATCCTCGACGGCGGCACGACCGCGCTGGAGCTGGCCCGCCGCCTGCCCGCCGAGCGCGACTGCACCGTGCTGACCAACTCCCCGCCCGTGGCGGCGGCGCTCGCCTCCCACCCGCGGGCCGAGGTCGTCCTCATCGGCGGACGGCTGCTCAAGGACTCGCAGGTCACGGTCGGCGCGGCGGCGGTCGACGCGCTGCGCCAGGTCCACGCCGATGCCTGCGTGCTCGGCGTCTGCAGCCTGCACCCGGAGATCGGCGTGACGGCGACCGATCACGACGAGGCACACGTGAAGCGCGCCATGGTCGAGGCCTCGGCCGAGGTCATCGCGCTCGCCACCGCCGAGAAGCTCCGCACCGCGAGCCCATGGCTGGTGGCGCCGCTCTCCGACCTCACCCACCTCGTCACCGATGCCGGTGAAGACCTCACCGCCGACTACGCCGCCGCCGGCGTGAGCGTGGTGCGCGCATGAGTCCCCGCCTGGCCACGATCGGCGTCTTCTTCGTCAACGGCGCCGTCATCGGCACCTGGGTCGGCCAGATCCCGTGGATCCAGGAGCGCTTCGACTTCTCCAAGAGCACGCTCGGCCTCGTGATCCTCGCGATGGCGATCGGCGTGATCGTCGCCCTGCCGATCATGGGCCAGGCGATCGTGCGGCTGGGCAGCGTGCGCGCGACCCGCCTCGCGGGGACGTTCTGCGTGCTCGTGCTGCCGCTCCCGCTGCTGGCGCCCGAGCCGTGGCTGCTGCCGCTCGCCCTCATCGTCCTCGGCGCCGCGAGCGGCTCGATGGACGTCTCGATGAACGCCCACGGCGTCGCGGTGGAGCGGATCCTCCACCGGCCCGTCATGTCGTCCCTGCACGCCGGCTGGAGCTTCGGCGGCCTCGCCGGCGCGGCGCTGGTGGCCGGCGCCGGCGGGCTGGGGATCGACCCGCGCGTGGAGGGGCTGATCGCCGCCGGCGTGCTCCTGTCCCTCCTGGCGGTCTGCCTGCGACGTCTCGGCGAGGGCTCGGCCACGGCCGAAGCGCCGTCGGGCTTCGTCCGCCCCACGCGCGGCGTGGTCGTGCTCGCCGTCCTGTGCCTGATCATCATGGTCACCGAGGGCGCCATGGCGGACTGGGGCGGCCTCTACCTCACGCGCGACCTCGGGACGAGCACCGCGGTGGCCGCGCTCGCGTTCGCCTCGTTCTCCGGCGGCATGACCGCCGCCCGCGTGTTCGGCGACTGGCTCAACCACCGGCTCGGCGCCGCGTCGCTGATGCAGGGCGGGAGCGCTCTGGCCGGCCTCGCGCTCGGCGGCATGCTCCTGCTCGGTTCGCCCGGCCTGGCCATCGCCGGCTTCTTCCTCGTCGGCGTCGGCGTCGCCAACGGCGTCCCGCTCGTCTTCAGCGCCGCCGGCCACGCGGAAGGCCGGGAGTCCGGACCCAACATCGCCGCCGTCAGCTCGATGGGCTCGCTCGGCTTCCTCGCCGGGCCGCCGTTCATCGGCTTCCTGGCCGAAGCGACGTCGCTGCCGCTCGCGCTCTCGACCCTCTGCGTCGGCCTCGCCTTCGTGACGGTCGTCGGGCGCCGGATCGGCGCCGGCGCCGTCGGCCCGAGCACCGCGGGTGGGTGGGAACGGATTCCCGCGCAATGAGGTACATCCTCTCCGATCTCGACGGCGTGCTCGTCGACTCCGGCGACGCCGTCGAGCGCGTGTGGCGCGAGTGGGCGGTCGAGAACGGCATCGATCCCGACGAGGTCGGCCGCGCGAGCCACGGCGTCCCCTCGCCGGCGATCGTCCAGCGGGTCGCCCCGCACCTCTACTCGGAGGAGGAGATCGAGCGGATCGAGCGCCGCCACGCGGCCACCGGCGGCACCGCGCTGCCGGGTGCCGCCGAGCTCCTGCGACGCGAGAACGTCGGCGTGGTCACCTCGTGCACGCCGGAGCTGGCCGCCGCGCGGCTGCG
Organism: uncultured Solirubrobacteraceae bacterium; assembly: GCA_963774155.1. Classification (GTDB taxonomy): domain Bacteria; phylum Actinomycetota; class Thermoleophilia; order Solirubrobacterales; family Solirubrobacteraceae; genus DASSUW01. The sequence goes on along the minus strand of CAVZDW010000012.1, from coordinate 265,532 downwards.
GGCCGCCGGCCTCCCGACGCCCGCCATCCTCATCACCCGCGATCTCACCGAGCGCGGCAAGCCTCACCCCGACCCCTACCTCGCGGGAGCCAAGGCCCTCGGCGCCGACCCTGCCGACTGCGTCGTGATCGAGGACGCCCCGGCCGGCATCGCCGCCGCCCGCGCCGCGGGCATGGCCGTGTGGGGCGTGACGACGACGCACGAGGCCCACGAGCTCGACGCGGACGTGATCGCGGCCGACCTCAGCGAGCTGGCGGCCCGGCTCGGCTAGAGGATCCCGATCTCCGACTTGTCGCCGACCATGAAGCGGTAGGCGCGCGGCTGGCGGTTGTCGCGCGAGATCGCCACGTCGCGCCCCAGCAGCGAGGACTCCATCCGCCCGTTGAGGTTCCGCACCGACGAGCCCTCCAGCAGGATCGAGTGCTCCACCTCGGCGCCCTCGATCACGCAGTTGGCCCCGACCGCCGTGTACGGACCGATGTAGGCGTCGCGCACCACGGCCCCGGCGCCGATCACGGCCGGCCCGCGGACCGTCGCCCGCTCGAGCAGCGCGCCGTTCTCCACCACCACGCGGCCCTCCACCTGCGCCTCGTCGAGCACGCCGTCGATGCGGCGCTCGACCGTGTCGAGGATCAGCCGGTTGGCCTCGAGCATGTCGTCGAGCCGGCCGGTGTCCTTCCACCAACCGCGCACGATGTGCGGATCGACGCGCTTGCCGGTGTCGACCAGCCACTGGATCGCGTCGGTGATCTCGAGCTCGCCGCGGGCGGACGGCTCGATCGCGCGCGCGGCCTCGTGGATCATCGCCGTGAACATGTACACGCCGACCAGCGCGAGGTCGGACGGCGGCTCCGCCGGCTTCTCGACCAGTCGCACGACGGATCCCTCCGTCCCGAGCTCGGCCACCCCGTAGTTCTCCGGGTCGGGGACCGGGGTCAGCAGGATCATGGCCTCCGGCTGCTGGGCACGGAACTCGTCGACGAGCTCCTTCATCCCACCCTGGAGCAGGTTGTCGCCGAGGTACATCACGAACGGCGCGCTGCCGAGGAACGCCTCCGCGGTGAGCACGGCGTGGGCGAGCCCGGCCGGCTCGTCCTGCACGATGTACTCGATGCGGACGCCGAACCGGGAGCCGTCGCCGGCCGCCTCGCGGATCTCGTCGCCCGTCTCGGGGGCGATGATGATCCCGACCTCCTCGATGCCCGCGGCGGCCATGGCCTCGATGCCGTAGAAGAGCACCGGCTTGTTGGCCACCGGCACGAGCTGCTTGGCCGAGGTGAAGGTGATCGGGCGCAGACGGGTGCCGCGCCCGCCCGAGAGGATCAGGCCCTTGAGCTGCTCCATAAGGCGGAGGAGCCTAGAGGAATCGGCGGAATCCGCCGATGTAGACCGCATCGTGGCCGCCCCGACCGATCTGCCGACCCTCGCCAGCCTGCGCGCCCTGCTCGACGTGGCGGCCGTCGTGCGCTCGCGCGACGACCTCCGCGGCCTGCTGGAGACGACGGCGACCACGATCGCGCCCGCGATGGGCTACGCGTCGGTCGCCGTCTACCTGCATCGCCCGGCCTGGGACGACTACGAGCTGGTGTTCGGCGACGGTCACGGCGCGCAGTCCGACGACGTGCTCGTCGTGCCGCTCACGGCGTCCGACGGCCGCCCGCTCGCCTATCTCTCGCTGGACGATCCGCTCGACGGCCGCCCGAGCGAGGAGGCGCTCATGGTCGGCTCAGCCGTGGCCGCCATCGCCGCCAGCGTGATCGAGCACGGCCAGCTCGCCGCCGAGGCCGCACGCCACCGCGCCGCCGTCGAGCACCTCCTGCGCGTGAGCTCCGAGCTGACCACCAGCCGCTCGCGCGCCGAGATGCTCCACGCCGTCTGCGAGGGCATCCGCGACGCACTGGGCTTCGAGCTCGCCGGCGTCTTCCTCGACGAGGAGGGCGACGGCCGGCTGCTCCCGGTGGCCGGCGTCGGCTTCGACTTCGTCGAGGGTCTCGGCGGCTTCACGGCCACCGCGCTCGAGCGGATGATCTCCCCGGAGCTCGTCCAGGAGGGCTGCGTGCTGCTGGACTCCGACACGGCCAGCGCGCTGGCCCGCGAGGCCGGCATGCCGACGGTCTACGCCTCCCACAACAACGGCCGCGGCCCGCGCGCCTGGAACCACCACTGGCTGATGGTGCCGCTGCGCGACCGCGCCGGCGCGCTGCTCGGCTTCCTGTGGGCGGACGACCCGGTCGACCGCCTGCTCCCCGGCGTCGACGGCCTGCGCGCCCTGCGCGCGTTCGGCAACCACGCCGTCGGCGCGATCGAGGCGGCGAGCCAGATGGAGCGCCTGCGCGAGCTGGCCGAGCGCGACCCGCTGACCGGCCTGCAGAACCGCCGCGGCTTCGAGCACGGGCTCGAGGCGCGCCGCGGCCCGCTGGCCCTGCTCATCTGCGACCTCGACCACTTCAAGCGCGTCAACGACACGCTCGGCCATCCGGCCGGGGACGACGTCCTGCGCCGCTTCGCCGACCTCCTGCGCGCCTGCACCCGGGCGGGCGACGCCGCGGTGCGGCTCGGCGGCGAGGAGTTCGCGCTCGTGCTCAGCGGCGTCGGCGAGCGCGCCGCGCTCGCGGTCGCCGAGCGGCTGCGCGAGGAGGTGGCGAACGAGTTCCGCGAGTTCCCCGTGCCGATCTCGGTCTCCGTGGGCATCGCCGACTCGCCCTCGGGCGGCGGCGCCGAGTCGCTCGTCCGGGCCGCCAACCGCGCGCTCTACGCCGCCAAGCGGCTCGGCCGCGACCGCTGCGTCGTCCATCACCAGGAGACGCTGGCCATGCTCGACGCGCTGGCCGACGATCGCGCGAGCGAGCAGCTCGAGGCCGCGATGCTGCTGGCCGAGACGCTCGACCTGCGCGACGTCGCCACCGCACGCCACTCGGAGACCGTCGGCCGCTACGCCGAGCAGATCGCCACCGAGCTCGGCCTCGGCGCCGAGCACGTCGAGCGCGTGCGCGTGGCGGGCGTGCTGCACGACGTCGGCAAGCTCGGCATCTCCGACGCCGTGCTGCTCAAGCCCGGGTCGCTGGACGCGGCCGAGTGGGACGAGATCCGCCGCCATCCGGAGCTCGGCGCCCGCATCCTCGAGCACGCGAACCTGCGTGACGTCGCGCGCTGGGTGCTCGCCCACCACGAGCGCGTCGACGGCGCCGGCTACCCGCGCGGCCTGCGCGAGCAGGCGATCCCGCTCGAGGGCCGCATCCTCGCCGTCGCCGACGCCTACGAGGCCATGACCGCCGACCGGCCGTACCGGGTCTCGCTCGGCCCCGAAGCGGCGCGCGCGGAGCTGGAGAGCGGCGCCGGCACGCAGTTCGACGCTCGCGTGGTCGAGGCGTTCCTGCGCGTCCTGGACCGCTAGTCAGTAGGTCCCGGCGAGCTTGCGGTGGTCCCAGGTCGCCGTCGACCGCGGGATGAACTGCAGGCCCACGCGCTTCGCTGCCTGGCCGCGCAGCGGCTCCGGGTCGACCGGCCCGCCGGTGTAGCGCTCGAAGATCTCCACGCCCAGCTCGAGCACGTGCTCGCGGTGGATCACCGCCTCGGCCTTGATCATCACGCCGCGCAGCTGGTCGTAGGTGTCGCCCGTCTCGACCTGCAGGGTGCAGCGCGGGTCGCGCTCGAGGTTGCGGACCTTCTGCGACTTCGCGTACGTCCACGCCCAGATCTCGCCGGCCCGGATCACGTACCAGAGCGGCATCAGGTGCGGCCAGCCGTCGCGGCCGAGCGTGGCGCAGGTGACGGTGCGCTCCTGCTCGAGGAAGGCCGCGGCCTCCTCGTCCGACATGGCGATCGCGGCTCGACGGCTCAAGTCGTGCGCGCGAGCAGGCTCTCGGCCGCGTGCAGGACCGCCTCGCGCGCCGCCGGCGGCTCCAGCACCGCGGCGTCGCCGGCCTCCTTGAGGATCTCCTTCACCAGGTAGTCGATGCCCTGGAAGCGCAGCTCGACCACGATCGAGCCGTCCTCGTGCTCCGAGATGACGGTGCGCTTCTCGCGCGCCCAGCGGGCCTGCTCGGCCGAGATCCAGACACGCGCGGCCTGTGAGCCCTCGATCTCGCCCGTGCGCGGCCACCCGCCGACGTCGGCCAGCGGCGCGAGCTCGGGGCGCCGCTCGAAATGCTCGTCGAGCGCGACCGCGCTCTTGATCCGGTCGAGCCGGAAGTGCTTGAGACGGTCCTCGAACGCCGCGACGTACCAGGCCTCGACGCCGTTGAAGAGCGCGTACGGCTCCACCACCCGCCGCGAGAACTGTCCCTCGGCGTTCCAGTACTCGAAGCTCAGCAGCCGGCTCTCGTGCACCGCGCGCTCGACGGTGTGGGCGACGTCGTCGGCCACCGTCGGGGACATGATCTGGAGGCCCTCCTCGACCGGGTCGTGGCCGAGCGCGGCGACGACCTTCTCGCGCGCGGTGCCCAGCTCGGGCTGCGCGAGGTTGAGCAGGTCGATGGCGGCGACCAGCGCCTTGGCCTCGATCGGGAGCAGCCGTGCCGGGCGGTCGAACGTGTCCGAGTAGGGCTCGGGGTCGACCTCGATCTCGCCCGACGGCAGCACCTCGGCGTAGATCACGTAGGCGCCGCCGCCGAAGTTGACGACGTTGAGCACCGAGATGTCCTCGCGCAGCTCCTGCGGGGACATCTTGAGCTGGTCGCAGACCTCGGCGACCGGAAGCTTGCGGCCCTCGCGCCCGGCGGCGATGAGCACCGAGGCGAGCGTGACGAGCCGCGCGAAGCGCTCCGGCCGGATCGTGCCGCCCGACTCGCCGCGCGAGCGTCCGTTGGCCTCGGCCTCGACCGGCGCGGACGGCGGCACCAGGGCGAGGGCCTGCGGCTCGCCGCGATGGCGCTCGATGATGCGGTCGATCCGCTCGCGGGCCTCCTGGACGAGCTCCGGCGGGCCCTCCACGCGAGCGTGCTGGCGCAGCCCGAGCGCCCAGGAGATGAGCAGCCGCGGAACGGCGTATTCGGTGCGGAAGACGTTGTCGTGCAGCTCGCCGTACTGGCCGAACTGGCGCTCGACGTACCACGAGACGTCGTCGGAGACCCACACCTCGCCGGTGCCGGCAGGGCTGCCGAGCTGCCACGGGATGCGGCCCGAGAACTCGCGCGGGTCGAAGTCGGCGGGGCGCTGGAAGTCGTGCTCCGCCTTGGTGGCGTAGGCGACCTTGCCGCGGATGCGGGAGAGGCGGAACATGCGCACGCCGGGCGGATCCGCGTCGTGCGAGTGGCCGACGAGATAGAACTGCCCGCCCTCGAAGAGCAGGTGGTACGGGTCGACCTTGCGGAAGCCCGTCTCGTCGCGCTGCATCGTGTAGTACTCGAACTCGATGCGCTTGCGGCGGTAGATCGCGGTGTCGATCTTGGCCAGCCGCGCGGAGTGCTCGGCGCCGCCCGCCGAGGCGGTGATGCCGAGGCCGATCGTCTGCCGCAGGCCCGAGCCGAGCGGGCTCGGGCGGCCCCAGGTGATCTGCTGGAGCGCGAGCCGGAGCGGCTCGGCGTACGCGAACTCGCCGCCGAGCAGCGTGAGCGCGGTCTGCAGCGCGGCGCGCTCCTCGTCGGTGAAGGCGATCGCCGGGAGGTGGAAGGCCTCGGGCGCGAGCGAGTAGTTCTCCTGCTCGGAGAACCCGTCGGCGGGCTTGTCGACGGTGAGGTGGATGCCGAGCGCGTCGAGCTCCGCGCGGTCGGCGTAGAAGCGGCGGGCGAAGGCGTCCTCGGTCATATCCGAGTACCCCTCAACGTCGCGCCGGATTTCGGTGGCGGTGACCGGCCGGCGCTCGGCCATCAGATAGGAGATCAGCGAGAGCTGCCTGATCAGCTTTTCGGTGTCCTTCGCCAAGTCCCGTCCCACCTTAGACGTGACTGTCGGGGAGCGATCCGTCTACCTTGTATCCGGCTGCTCTTTGCGGGAGTTTGAAAGCACCCATGCGTCTCGTCCTGATCGAAGACCACCAGGCACTCCGCGAGGGCCTGGAGCTGCTGCTCGGCCGCCATGACATCGAGGTCGTGGGAACGGCGGGTACCGCGGCCGAGGGTCGCACGCTGATCGAGGAGCACGAACCGGATGTCGCTCTGGTGGACATTCGCCTCGGCGACGACTCGGGGATCGACCTCACGCGGGCCGTGCTCGACGCCGATCCGAGCCGCCGCATCGTGCTCTACACGGGCTCCAGCGACGTGGAGCTGCTGATCAGCGGCCTCGACTCGGGGGCACGCGGCTACGCGCTCAAGGACGGCACGCCGAGCGAGCTCACCGGGGCGCTGCAGACCGTCGCCGGCGGCGGGACGTACGTCGATCCACGGCTGCGCTCGGCGCTCCTGTCGCGCCAGGCCACCCAGCGGATGCCCTCGCTTTCCAAGCGCGAGCGCGAGATCATGGACCTGCTCTCGCAAGGGCTGACGGGCGAGGACGTCGCGTCGCAGCTCTTCCTCTCGAGCGAGACGGTCAAGACGCACATCAGGAACGCCATGAGCAAGCTGGAAGCCCACACGCGGGTGCACGCCGTCGCCATCGCGCTGCGCGAGGGCTACATCTCCGGGCCGTCCGAGCAGGACGGGCCATGACCGAGGAGGAGCTCCGCCGGCTCCGTCACGACGTGCGGACGCCGCTGACCATCGTCGCGGGCTTCTCCGAGGTGCTGGCGTCCGACAAGCCGATCTCCGACGAGGCGCGGCGCGACTACGCGGCGCGCATCCAGGCGGCGGCGGAGGAGCTGCGCACGATGATCGACGCGCTGCTCGAGGAGCCCGCCGCCTAGGACGATGCGCGGCGCGTCCGTGATCCTGGTGCTCCTGTCAGGACTCGTCGCGTCCGTGTTCGTGGCCCAGGAAGAGGACGAGCCGCCGCCGCCGGTGCCGGACCGCCTGGCCGCCGAGAGCCGCACGCCGCCCGCCGCGCCGGTCGCCCGGTGCGAGGACTCGGCCACCGCCGCCGGCCCGCACGGTCCGATCGGCACCGACGACGAGATCGACAAGGTGGTCGGCCCGCTCCGGATCGTCGGCCTCGGCCTCTACGAGGCGGACTGGCGGGCCATCGTCGACGACGACCAGTGGATGAAGGCGCCCGCGCTGGTCGAGCCCCGCGCGAGGGTGACGCTCGTGATCCCGCGGGCGCAGCGCGCGTGGAACCACATCAGCTACGGCGGCCGGGGCGGCAGCGCCGTGACGCTGCGGGCGTGCGCGCGCAGGACCTTGTTCACCGGCGGCTTCACGATCGACTACGAGAAGGCGCCGCGGGAGGGCCGCTGCGCCGAGCTGATCGTCTGGGGGTCGGGCCCGGCGAAGCGCGTGCGGCTGTTCGACACGCTCTGCTAGGCGCGCCGGGCGACGGTCAGCAGGTACTCGACGGGCAGCTCGGCCTTCCCGTCGCGGCCGCGGTCCCAGCGCCGGACGAACGCGAGGGCGGCGCGGTCCAGCTCCGCGCGCCCGGGCTCGTCGAGCGCGGCGTACACGGCGACCATCGGGCCGAACGTCTGCTTGTAGAAGTCGAGGAAGGCCTGCGGTCCACCCGCCCGGGCCTCGACGTACGTGTGCCGCGTCATGTCCAGGGCCGCCACGCGGTCGCCGAACAGGGCCGCGACGTGCGCCTCGACGCCCCAGTCGATCGGCCGCTGCTCGGGCGGCGGCACGTACGGGTCGAACAGCGCGAAGAAGTCGCCGGCCATGCCCTCGGGCGTGAACGTGAGCATGCCGATCGTGCCGCCGGGGCGGCAGACCCGGGTGAGCTCGTCGGCGACGGCCTGGTGGTCGGCGCCGAACATGGCCCCGGCCGCCGACGCGACGATGTCGAACTCGCCGTCGGCGAACGGGAGCGCCTGGGCGTCCGCCTGGACCCACTCGATCTCGACACCCGCCGCCGCGGCCTCGCGGCGGCCCGCCTCGAACTGCGCGGGCTCGAGGTCGCAGGCCACGACGCTCGCGCCCGCCTGCGCCGCGCGGATGGCCACGTTGCCGGTGCCGGCGGCGACGTCGAGCACCCGCTCGCCGGCCGAGATCTCGCACGCCCGCACGAGCGTCGGCCCGAAGCTCCACACCATGTCGCGGGCGAAGCGGTGGTAGTCGCCGAGCGCCCAGATCGTCTGCGTCTGTTCCATGGCGCCGACGCTACGCGCGGCGCGGTCGCACGACTTCGCCCACAGGGGCCATCTGCGTGCTTCGGCGTATGGCCAGAATTGGCTACAGGCCGGAGCGCACGGCGAGCGCCGCCGCAGCGGTGCGCGACGGCAGGTCGAGCTTGCGCAGGATGCTCGTGACGTGCCGGTGCACGGTGTGCTCGCTGAGGACGAGCCGCTCGGCGAGCTGGCGGTTCGTGAGGCCCTCGGCGAGCAGGGCGAGCACCTCGCGCTCGCGCGGGGTGAGCTCGGGCAGCGGCTCGCGTGGCTCGCCGCCGAGCTGCTGGATCCGCTCGCGCGCGGCGGCCGCCTCGCGACCGGCCGCCTCGGCGCGACCCAGCGCGGTGAGCGCGCGGGCCAGCTCCAGCCGTGCCTGCGCCGCCTCGAACGGCGCGCCGCAGCGCTCGAAGGCGTCGACCGCGTCCTCGAGCCGCACGCGCCCGCGTTCGGGATCGCCGCCGGCCGTCGCCAGCCGGCCCTCGGCCAGCGCCGCGTACGCGGCCAGCGGCGCCGTGCCGGCGAGGCGCTCGACGGTGCGCAGCTCGGCCAGCGCCGTCGCACCCTGCTCGAGCTCGCCGCCCGCCGCGCGGGCACCGACGAGCAGCTCGAGCCCGCGCGCCCGTTGCAGCTCCGGCAGGCGCCGCAGGACGCGCTCGCTCAGCTCGGCCGCCTCGAGGGCGTCGCCGCGATCGAGCGCGAGCCGCGCCCGGCAGAGCTGGGCGCCCGACGACTCGCCCGCGCGGGCGAGCAGCGCGTTCGCGTCCTGCACGCGCCCTTGCCTGCGGCGCAACTCGGCGAGCGCGACGAGCGGGCCGCCGACCATGGCCGGGCGCGAGCGCAGGAAGTCCTCCACCGAGGCCTCGAGCAGCGCCTCGGCCTCGTCCCAGCGGCCGCGCCAGAGCTGGACCTCGCCGTACTCGGCGCGGCAGAAGCCGAGCATCATGCGGCTGCCGTACCGCTGGGCGAACTCGGCGATCCGGTCGCACCAGGCCGCCGCGCGGTCGTAGTCGAGCACCGTGACGCAGGCCGAGACGAGGAAGCAGAACGTCCACGCGCCGGCGATCGGGACGGCCGAGCCCTCGAGCGCGGTCGCCGTCGCCTCGTCGAGCCGGCGCATCCCGAGCTCGACGCGGCCGCCGGAGACGTCGGTCGCGCCGCCGAGCGCGAGCCCGAGCATCACCAGGTCGCCGTCGCCGCAGAGCCGGCCGATCTCGGTCGTGCGGTCGGCCCGCTCGGCGGCCTGGCCGGCGTCGCCCGTCTTGGCGGCGAGATAGCCCTCGAAGAACGCGAGCCAGCCGTGCTCCGGCGCCGGCGCGACGCCGTCGAGCAGGCGGGCGGCGCGCTGCAGCCATCCGCGGGCCACGGGCACGCCGCCGCGGAAGTCGAGCTCGTCGCAGGCCAGCCAGGTCGCCATCCGGGCGGCGCCGTGCGGGTCGCCGGCGGCGCGGTACAGCGCGTACGCCCGCTCGCGCTCGGCGAAGACGGCGGGAGCGTCGTCCCGCCACCACGCGGCCCAGCTCAGCTCCTCGTGTGCCGCAGCGGACTCGGGCACGCGCCCATTCTCTCCGCGCGAGGTCCGCGGCGCTAGGCCGCCTGGCGGGCGGCGAAGTAGGCGCCGCCGCCGAGCGCGCGGTCGTACGCCGACCACGCGGCGCCGAGCGGGAGCTGCTTCTCGAGCCGGTCGAACGATCCGAGCCGGCCGCCGAGGTTGTCGATCATGTGCACGAGCGTCGCCTCGCGCGTGGCCGGGACCACGGGCGAGCCGTGCTCGAGCTGGCCGTGATGGCTGAGGATGATGTGCAGGACGGCGGCGGCCAGCGCCTCGGGGAAGCCCGGGATCTCCTCGATCTCGCGGCGGATCCGGTAGTAGCCGAGGGCGATCTCGCCGTGCAGCTTCCCGAGGTCCGTGAGGTCGATGGCCAGCGGGTCCGGCGTGTAGGCGTCGAGCTTGCCGATGTCGTGCAGCAGGGCGCCGGTGATCGCGACGTCGCGGTCGATCCCCGGGAACGTCGTGGAGATCACGGCCACGGCCTCGCCGACGCTCAGCGAGTGCTCGAGCAGCCCGTGCCGGTACGCCTGGTGGTAGCGCTTGGCGGCGGGGGCGTCGCGGTAGAGCGGCCACGTCGGCGCGTCGGGCCCCAGGACGCGATCGAGCAGCGTGCGCAGGTGGCGGTTCTGGACCTGGGCGACGAGGTCGCGCAGCGCCTCCTCCATGAGCCCGGCGTCACGCGGCGGCCCGTCGAGCAGGTCCTCGACGTCGTACTCGTGCGGCTTGGCCGCGCGCAGGGCGGCGAGCACCAGCTCCCCGCGGTGGATGCGACCCGTGACGACGACCACGGCACCCGGCTCGCAGACGGCCAGCAGGTCCTCGTGCGCGGTGGCGGCGACAGCGCCCGACCGGTCGCCCAGCGTGAGCGACAGCGACCCGTCCGTGCGCACGACACGGTCCCGCACGAGCAGCGCCTGCTCGATGTCCTGGCCGTCGGTGAGCTCGCAGACCACCATTCGTCCGCAACGCTAGAGCCGCGCTCGGATGGCAACATCCATCCCATGGCGACGGCACTGATCACGGGTGGGACCGGCGGCCTCGGCGTGTCGGTGGTGGAGGCGTTCCTCGAGGCGGACTGGCGCGTCGTGGCGACGTACATCGTGGGCGGCGAGCAGGAGCGGCTGCCCGAGGCGGCCGAGGCGGTGGAGGCCGACCTCGGCGATCCCGACGACGTCGGGCGCGTCGTCCGCACGGCCGCCGGCGACGAGGCGCAGCCGCTGCGCGCCCTGGTCAACCTCGTCGGCGGCTACAAGGACGGCATGCCGGTCTTCGAGACGCCGTTCCCCGAGTTCGAGGCGCTCTTCAAGCTCAACGTGCGCCCGACCTATCTCGTCACCCAGGCCGCGCTGCCGCGCCTCGTCGCGGCCGGCGGCGGCGCGATCGTGTGCGTGTCGGCGAAGGCGGCGCTGGAGCCGTGGGCGGGCGGCTCCGCCTACGCGGCGTCCAAGGCGGCCGTCATCGCGTTGGCGCGCACGGTGGCGAAGGAGCACGCCGCCGACGGCGTGCGCTGCAACGTCATCGCGCCGACGATGATCGACACGCCCGCCAACCGGGCCGCGAGCCCGAACGCGAAGATGACCCCGCCGCGGGAGATCGCCACCGTCGTGCGGTTCCTGTGCAGTGACGACTCGGCGCCTTTGAACGGTGCGGTGCTGCCGGTCTAGGGCGCGAACGTCAACCCCGGCTGGGTAGGGAAGCTGGGGATCGGCCGGCGGGGCCGGTCTTCTTCGTCGCGTCCTGCCTAAGGCCGTCACGGTGTCAGCCCCTAAGCAGGATTGCGAGTGGCAATCCCGGCCGAACCCACTCCCTTAATGCCGCAGTTGACGTTCGCCGGGATCTAACCGCCGTAGAACTTGATCGCCTTGTCGGCCAGCGCCCTCGTATCGCGCTCGTTGGCGATCGCGTTGAAGGCGATGGCGATGCCCGGGATCAGCCGCCGGGCGGCACGGTTCACGGTGCGCTTGCCGACGAAGCGCAGCAGCCGCGTCAGCACCGCCTGGTCGCGGGTGGTCTTGTCGAGCTTGGAGCCCACGTAGGCCTCGGCCACGGTCTTGCCGATGCCGTCGAGCGCCTGCCGCGCGGTCTGCGGGTCGGGGTAGAGGTCGCGTAGGACGAGCAGCTCGGCCGGGCGCATCGGGTCCTTCGGGTCGTAGCCGTAGGCGGCCGCGATGAAGAAGACGAGCCGGGACTGGATCCAGGCCAGCAGGACGATGTCCGGCAGGAAGGTGATGATGCCGCCGACGCCGGTCGCCGCTCCGCCGAAGCGCGCCAGCGTCGCGTGCCGGCGCTTGGCCATCCGCCCCAGCTCGGGCCCGGAGACGGCGTAGCGGCTGCGCTTGGTGGCCGCCCACTCGGCCGCCGCCGGGGCGTGCTGCTCCGAGGCGGCGAGCGCGATGTACTCGGGCGCCCGCACCGGATCCGCGCGCACGCGTTCCCAGAGGCTCTCGGGCACTCCTTGGGTCTCGGTGGACTCGGTCGTCGTCACTGGCGATCAATCTACCCAGGGGCCGAGTCACGTACCGTGAACGACCATGGCGAAATGGTGGACGCTAGTGGCCGTCTGCGTGGCCACCTTCATGCTGCTGCTCGACATCACGGTGGTCAACGTCGCGCTGCCCTACATCGAGCGCGATCTCGGCTCCTCGTTCGAGGACCTCCAGTGGGTCATCGACGCGTACGCGCTCACGCTGGCGGCGTTCCTGCTCACGGCCGGCTCGATCGCCGACGACCTCGGGCGCCGCCGCGTCTTCGTGGCCGGGCTCGTCGTCTTCACCGCCGCCTCGGTGCTCTGCGGGCTCTCCCACACGCCGCTGATGCTCAACCTCTCACGCGGGCTGCAGGGCATCGGCGGCGGGCTCATGTTCGCGACCGCGCTCGCGCTCCTCGCGTCGAACTACAGCGGCCGTGACCGCGGCACGGCGATCGGGCTGTGGGGCGCGACGATCGGCGCGGCCACGGCCGTCGGCCCGCTCGTCGGCGGCATCCTCGTGGAGGTCAGCGGGTGGGAGGCGATCTTCTTCATCAACCTCCCGATCGGCATCGCCACCGTCGCCCTCACCCTGACCCGGGTGCGGGAGTCGCGCGACCCGCACGGCGGCGGCGTGGACTGGATCGGCACGGCGACCTTCAGCGGCGCGCTCTTCGCCATCATCTTCGGGCTCATCCGCGGCAACGCCGAGGACTGGAGCGGCGGGATCATCACCATCCTGATCGTCGGCGCGGGCCTGCTGCTGGCGTTCGTCGCCTACGAGCGCCGCCGCCCGAACGCGATGCTCGACCTCACGCTGTTCCGCAAGCCGTCGTTCTGCGGCGCGTCGATCGCCGCGTTCGTCCTCTCGGCCTCGATGTTCTCGATGTTCCTGTACCTGACGCTCTACATACAGAACATCCTCGGCTATTCGGCGCTCGAGGCCGGTCTGCGCTTCATGCCGGTCACGGTCGTCTCGTTCGTCGCCGCCCCGATCGCCGGCAAGCTCTCGGAGCGGCACGGGGCGCGCTGGTTCCTCGCCGGCGGCCTCGCGCTCGTGGCGCTCGGACTCTTTCTCATGAGCGGCGTCGACCCGGGCGACGACTGGACCGCGCTCCTGGCCGGCTTCCTCGTCGCCGGCGGCGGCATCGGCATCGCGAACCCGGCGCTGGCCACGACGGCCATCGGCGTCGTCGAGCCGGCCCGCTCGGGCATGGCCTCGGGCATCAACTCGACGTTCCGGCAGGTCGGGATCGCCACCGGCATCGCCGCCTGGGGCGCGATCTTCCAGCACCAGGTGACGGCCCGCTTCGAGGAGCTGGCACCCAGCGCGCCGGTCCGCGGCGACATCGCCGACTTCGTCTCCTTCGGCGTTGCGACACGGTCCGGCGAACCGGTGCTCGTCCGCGTGGCCGAGCAGGCCTTCGTCGCCGGGCTCGACCACATCCTGATCCTCGCGGCGATCCTCGCCTTCGCGGGCGCCGTCCTCTCAGGGCTGCTCGTTCGCCCCTCCGACTTCGTCGGGCACTAGCGCGGCGTCGAGGAAGCCGGTCACGCGCCGCTCGTACTCGCGCGGGCGCGCGGCCAGGCCGGCCGTGTGGCCCGCCTCCGGGATCTCGTAGAGCTCGGCCGTCGGGCCGGCGAGGTCGCGGTAGCGGCGGTTCACGGGGATCTCGACGGGGTCGCCGCCGGACGCGATGAGCAGCACCGGCCGCGGCCCGATCCGGGGGACCAGGTCGTTCAGCGACGGCGCCGGCCGCTCGCCGGAGATCGCGCGGGTGGCGCCCAGCATGAGGCCGACCACGGCGCGCTCGAGCGGGCCGCGATCCTTCACGTCGGCCTGATCCTCGGGACGCGCCCCGCCGTCCGACACCACGGCGCGCAGCCGCGGGTCGCGAGCCGTCGCCTCGAGCAGCACCTCGCCGCCGAGCGAGGAGCCGAAGGCGGCGATCCGCTGCGGGTCGACGTCCGGGCGGCGGGCGACCCAGTCCAGCGCGGCGTCGACCGCCGGCTGGGCGTTGTCGCCGAGCCCGTTCGAGTGCCCGGTGCTCTCGCCGTTGCCGAAGAGGTCGAAGGCGAGCACGCCGTATCCGTGGCGGGCGAGCATCCGGATCTCCTCCATCACGCGCTCGCGGCTGCCGCCGGAGCCGTGGCCGACGAGCACCGCGGCGCCGTTGCGCGACGGCACCCACCAGGCCGCCAGCTCGCGGCCGCCGGAGGCGTCGATCGAGACCTCCTCGTGGGGGATGCCGAGCGAGGACTCCTGGATCTCCCAGCGCGGGGCGTGGGTGGACATGAGCGCGCCGCTGAACGGCATGAGGAAGGCGAAGAAGACGGCGATCGCCCCCAGCGGCCAGGCCACGGCGCGGGCGATGCGATGGCTGCGCGCGGCTCGGCGAGGAGCCGCGGCGGCCGCCAGGCCCGACGCCACGAGCAGCAGGCCGCCGGCGATCATGCCGAGGCCGGTCAGGTCGTACCGGTCGAGGCCGGAGTTGACCACGTGCAGCCCGTGGGAGACGACGCCGAAGCCGGTGGCCACCAGACCCACGACGACGGCCAACAGCAGGCGGCTGCCACGGAGCAGTCGCGGCTGCGCGGCGAACCACGCGGCGGGGACCGCGACGATCCCCAGCACGCCGAGCACCGCCGTGGCCGACCCGGAGAACGCGCGGTCGAGCAGGTGAAAGGTGACGAGGGCGAGGCCGGCGGCGAGGAGCGGACGCTCCAGCCGCGCGACCCGCCCCCGCCCGCTCCGCCGCACGCGCGGCGGAGCGGGAGCGAGGGTGGCCGTCATCACTCGTAGTGCAGCGCGTTGAGGACGTTCAGCCGCGAGGCCCGGCGGGCGGGCAGGATCGCGGCCCCGACGCCGGCCAGCACCGCGACCAGCGTGAACGCCGCCAGCGTGCCGAACGGGATCGCGAGCGTCACGCCGTACTCCGACAGCGCCCCGGTGAGCAGCGCCGCGAGGAACACGCCGAGCGGGAGGCCGAGCGCGGCGCCGATCAGCGCCGTGATCACGCTCTCCTGCCGGATCATCCGGCGCGCCTGGCGGCGCGTCATGCCGATGGCGCGGAGCATCCCGAGCTCACGCGTGCGCTCGAAGACCGAGAGCACGAGCGTGTTGACCATGCCGAACAGGCTCACGATCACCGAGAACGCCAGGAGCACGTAGATCATGCTCAGGAACGTGGCGAAGCTCTTCGTCCGGTCCTTGCCGAACGCGGCCGCGGTGCTCACGTCGGCGTCGGGGAAGCCGGCTGCGGCCTGCTCGATCGCCGCCGTGCTCACGCCGGCCTCGGTGTCGACGAACGTCATGCTGTTCTTCGGCGCCTGGTAGGCGGCGTCGAACGCCTTCTGGCCGACGGCGACGTCGCCCAGGAGGGAGTCCAGTCGCGGCGGGTTGTGGATGCCGCGCACGACGACCGTGTGCTTGTCGCCGGTCGGCGTGGTGAGCGCGATCCGGTCGCCGACGTCCAGACCCTGCTTGTCGGCGTACGGCTCGGAGATGATGGCCCCGTCGTCGCTCAGCTGCGACACCGTGTCCGCGGACCCCTTGGTCCAGTCGAACGTGTAGAAGTGGCCGATCGTGGCCTGGTCGATGCCCGCGATGGTGCCCTTGTCGCCGTCGATCAGCGCCTCGCCCTGTCGGACGCTCGACGCCAGCTCGACGCCGTCGGTCTCGGCCAGCACCGTGTCGGCCGCGGCCGAGTAGGTGGCGCCGTTCGAGCCCGCGAGCACGTAGTCCGCGTTCTGGAGCTGCTTCGCCACGGCGTCGTTCACCGAGGCGCGCAGGCCGTTGCCGAGCACGGCGACCGCCGTGACCAGCGTGAGGCCGACCATGAGCGCGGCGGCCGTGGCGGCCGTGCGCGACGGGTTGCGGACCGAGTTGGAGCTCGCGAGCCGTCCGGCGGAGCCGCCGGTGCGGCGCGCCGGCCAGCCGACGAGACCGGCGAGCGGCTTCACGAGCCGCGGCGCGATCAGGGCCACGCCGACGAACAGCGTCAGCACGCCGCCGCCCAGGAGCAGCGCCATGAGGCCGCCGGAGACGCCGCCGAACACGCCCATCGTCATCGCCGCCACCGCGGCGGCGATGACGCCGAGCGCCACCTTCGTCGAGTGCTTCTGCATGCTCGTCTGCGGCAGCTCGGAGCCTTCCCGCACGGCCGCGATCGGCGGCACGCGGGTCGCCCGCCGGGCGGGCACGATGCTCGAGAGCAGCGTGATGACCGTGCCGAGCAGGAGCGACACGATGATCGTGCGCGGCCCGACGACGGTGCCGGCGTTGGGCAGGTCGATGCCGAACGCCACGAACAGCGCGTTCATGCCCTTGGCGATGCCGATGCCGAGCACGAGCCCGACGATCGAGGCCAGCAGGCCGATGACCAGGCCCTCGACCTGGACCGAGCGCAGGACCTGCTTGCGCGAGGCGCCGAGGGTCCTCAGCGTGGCGAACTCGCGCGTCCGCTGGGCGACCGTGATCGACAGGGTGTTGAAGATCACGAACGCGCCGACGAACAGCGCGATGCCGCCGAAGCCGAGCAGGAAGATGCGGACGAAGCCGAGGCCCTCGTTCGTCTCCTTGGCGGCGTCCGCGGCCTCCTGGGCGGCGAGCTTGACGTCGGCGTTGGCCGGCGCGAGCTTCGCGACGGCGCTGCGGAGCTGCGCCTCGGAGGTCCCGTCCGCGGCCGTGATCGACAGCTCGTCGTACTGGCCCTCCTGGTGGAGGAGCGCCTGTGCGGTCGGCATGTCGAAGACGGCGATGACGGCGCCGCCGATCGAGTCGACCTCGCCGAACGTCGCGATGCCGGTGATCGTGTACGGCTCGACCGGCCCGTTGGCGGACACGTCGATGGTGTCGCCGACGGCGTAGTCGTGCTTGGCGGCGGTGCCGGCGTCGATCGTGATCTGGTCGGAGCCCTTGGCCCAGTCGCCCGACTGGAGCTTGAGCGGGCTGAGCTGCGGCTGGCTGTAGTCGAACGCCGACACGATCGTCGGGTTCTGGCCGGCGAGCGAGTCGCCGTCGCGGCCGATCAGCTTGGCCGTGGTCTGGTCGGAGATGCTGCCGGCGGCCGCCCCGACCTCGGGGAGGGCGCGCACGTCACGCAGCAGGCTCGATGGAATGGTGGGGACGTCGGCGGTCTCTGAGTCGACGACCTGGTGGCCGCTGACGATCACATCGGTGTTCTCGTACGACGTCTCGAAGATGCTGTCGAACGACTTCTGCATGGTGTCGGTGAGCACGAACGTGCCGCTCACCATCGACACGCCGATGATCACCGCGAACGCGGTGAGCAGGGCGCGGATCTTGCGGCCCGCGAGGCCCTTGAGCGCGACCTTGATCATCGGGCCGTGACCTCCTCGAGCGCCGCGAGGATCGTGTGGGCGTCCGAGCGGGGCAGGTCGTTGACGATCTCGCCGTCGGCGAGGAAGAGCACGCGGTCGGCGATCGCCGCGGCGTGCGCGTCGTGGGTGACCATCACGGTGGTCTGGCCGAGCGCGTCGACGGACTCGCGCATCAGCTCGAGGATCTCGCCGCCGGTGCGGGAGTCGAGGTTGCCGGTCGGCTCGTCGGCGAACATCACCGTCGGGCGCGACACGAGGGCGCGGGCCACGGCCACGCGCTGCTGCTGACCGCCCGACATCTCGGAGGGACGGTGCTTGAGCCGGTCGCCGAGCCCGACGCGCTGCACGAGCTCGTCGAGCCACTCGCGGTCTGGGCGCCGGCCGGCGAGGTCGAGCGGGAGGACGATGTTCTCCTCCGCCGTGAGCATCGGGAGCAGGTTGAAGAACTGGAAGATGAACCCGATGTGGTCGCGCCGCAGCTTGGTGAGGTCCGTGTCATCGAGCTGCGTGATGTCGGTGCCGGCGATCGACACCTCACCGCTCGTCGGCCGGTCGAGGCCGGCGAGGATGTGCATCAGGGTCGACTTGCCGGAGCCCGACGGGCCCATGACGGCCGTGAGCCGGCCGGCGGCGATGTCGAGCGACACGCCGCGCAGCGCGTGCACCGCGGTGTCGCCCTCGCCGTAGCGGCGGACGAGGTCCTGGGCGGACACGGCGGCCGCGGACGGCGCGAGCGGTGAAGGGCTCGGAATGGCGAGAGACATGCAGGGGGCTCCTGGGGAGGGGGAGGGGGCCTGGAGAGACTCTCGCCCAGGCGCCGGCGCAGCCAGGCGGTCTCCCGGCGTCGCCGCATGTGCCACCCGGCGTCCGGAGTGGCACGATCAGGCCCATGCAACGTGTGGCTCTCCGTACCCCCACGCTCGAGGATCAGGACGAGTTCCTTGCGCGCATGCGCGCGAGCCGCGGGTTCCACCGGCCGTGGATCGCGATGCCCGAGACGCCCGAGCGCTACGCCGCGTACGTCGCGCGCGCCGAGGACCCGCGAGCGGCGCCGTTCATCGCCTGCCGGATCGAGGACGGCGCGATCGTCGGCTTCCTCAACATCAGCGAGATCGTCCGCGGGCCGTTCAAGAGCGCGTTCCTCGGCTACGGGGCGACGGCGGACTTCGCGGGCCAGGGCTACATGACCGAGGCGATGCAGCTCCTGCTCCGCGAGGCCTTCGTCACCCTGCGCCTGCACCGGCTCGAGGCGAACATCCAGCCGGACAACACGCCGTCGATCGCGCTGGCCAAGCGCGCCGGCTTCGAGCTCGAGGGATTCTCGCGCCGCTACCTCAAGGTGGGAGGTCGCTGGCGCGACCACGAGCGGTGGGCGATCCGGTCGGAAACGTGGCGAGCGCTCGGATGAGGCTGTTGCGGGTATGTGAAAGGCGTGGAGCCGCTCGTCGAGCACAGCATGCAGCTGACCGGACACCGGACCCGCGTGCTCGAGCTCGAGGGCGCCGGGCCCGGGATCGTCCTCCTGCACGGCTGGGGTGACTCGGCCGACACCTGGCGGCCGTTGCTCGCCGAGCTGGCCATGTCGGGCCGCCGCGCGATCGCCGTCGACCTCCCGGGCTTCGGCGAGGCGAGCCGGCTCGCGCCCGGCGCGATCCTCCCGCAGCTCGACGACTTCGCGGCCGCGCTCGTGCTCGAGTGGGGCGGCGGGGAGCCGGTCATGGTGGTGGGCAACTCGCTCGGCGGCGCCGTCGCGTTGCGCCTGGCCGAGCGGGCCGACCTGCCGATCGCCGGCGTCGTCCCGGTGGCGCCCGCCGGGCTCGAGACGCCCGGCTGGTTCGACCTCGTGGAGCGCGACCCGATCATCCGCCGCCTGCTCGACCTGCCGATGCCGGTCCCGGGCGCGCTCGTGCGCGCGCTCGTCGGGACCGCCTACAAGCAGCTCGCCTTCTCGCACCCGCGGGCCGCGCAGCGCCAGGTGGTCGACGCGTTCGCCACCCACCACGACTCCCGCACCAAGGTCGCCGGGCTGCTCGACTCGGGCCGGCGCCTGCTGCCCGAGCTGCAGGCGGCCCCGTTCGACCTCGCCGCCGTCGTCTGCCCGGTCCTGCTCGTATGGGGCACGCGCGACCGGATGGTCCCGCACAGCGGCGCCCGCGCTCGTGCTCGACGCCCTGCCGGCGACGAGGGTCGAGCTGATCGAGAACTGCGGCCACTGCCCGCAGCTCGAGGCCACGGGCGCGCTGCTCGAGCTGCTGCTGGACTTCGGAACTTCGGCTGGGTAGGGAGCTGGGGAGGCCGGCGGGGCCGGTCTTCTTCGTCGCGTCCTGCCTAAGGGTCACGGTGTCGACACCTAGGCAGGATGCGAGTTCGAAACCCGGCCGAACCTGCCTCCCTCAATGCCGGGGTTCGTGAACCGCGGCGTACGCTCTAACCCTGCTCGGGCTCGCCGAAAACCTCTACCGCGCCGCGATCGGCGGTGGGCTCGCCGACCTGACGCGGATGCCGGCCGAGGTCATCGACACCGGCCCGCAGCGCACCGTCTCGCGCTACGAGCGGGTGAAGGGCGCGCCTCGCAAGCGCACCGCGCCGGTGCTCCTCGTCCCGCCGCTCGCCGCGCCCGCGATCTGCTTCGACCTGCGGCGCGGGTGCTCGCTCGCCGAGCACCTCGTGCTCGGCGGGCGCCGGACCTACCTGCTCGAGTACGGCGGCATCCAGTTCGCCGACCGCGACCTCGGGCTCGAGCACTGGGTCGAGGACGTGATCCCCGCCGCGGTGCGGGCCGTGGCGGCCGACGCCGGCCGCCCGGTGCGGATCGTCGGCTGGTGCCTGGGCGGGATCCTCTCGCTGCTCGCGCACGCGTGGGATCGCGACCTGCCGATCGAGGCGGCGGCGCTCGTCGCCAGCCCCTGGGACTTCTCCAAGGTGCCGCTCGTCGCGCCGCTGCGGCCGATCGACGCGGTGACGCGCGGCCATCTCGTGACGCAGCTCTACCGGTTCCTCGGCGGCGCGCCCGCGCCGCTCGTCAAGCGCGGCTACCAGATCGCCGGCATCGACAAGTACGTGATGAAGCCGTGGACGGTCATGTCGAACCTCGGCGACCGCGACCTGCTGGCCCAGCTCGAGGCGGTCGACGCCTTCATGGACCGCATGCACGCCTACCCCGGGCGCACGTTCGGGCAGCTCTATCACCGCTTCTTCCGCACCAACGACCTGGCCGACGGGAAGCTCGCGCTCACCGACGGCACGATCGACCTCGACGACGCGACGATCCCGCTGCTGGCCATCGCCGGGCGCGGTGACGGGATCGCCCCGGTGCGCGCCTGCCACCACCTCGCCGACCTCGTCCCGAACGCCTCGATCGCGCTCGAGACGGCGCCGGGAGGGCACCTCGGCGTGCTCACCGGACGGGCGGCGCGGGACACGACGTGGCCGCTGCTCGACGCGTTCCTGGACGCGCCCGCACGCCGCCTTGCAGCACGTCCGGCGGCCTGATTGCACAGCTACCCTCAGGTGCCCATGCGCCTGCTCGTCACCGCCATCCTCGTCCTCCTCGTGATGCCGGCCGCCGCGCTCGCGCAGGACCCGGTCCCGACGCCGACACCGGCGCCCGAGCCGGTTCTCCCGCTCGGCGTCAAGGCCGCCGGGCTCGACATCGGCGGCCTGCCGCTCTCGGAGGCGGCCGCCCGCATCGGCCTCACCTTCTCCGGCCCGATGGCCGAGCGGTACCAGCTGCGCGTCGCCGGCCGGCGCGCCAATCTGATGCTGCCGTCGATCGGCTTCGTCTTCGACCCGTACCGGACCGCCCGCCGGGCGAACATCGCCGCGCGCAACACCCCGCCTGCGGCGGACGGCACGGTGCCGGTCGACGTCCCGCTGCACGTCACCTACGACGGCGACAAGCTCGAGGCGTTCCTCGTCAAGTTCGCCAAGCGCACGCGGATCCAGCAGCGCAGCGCGACGCTGAAGATGACCGTGCGCCGGATGATCCTCAAGCGCGCGCGGATGGGCTGGGCGATCGACGTCGACGCGGTCGAGGAGCAGCTCGACGTGCTGCTCGCCGATCCGCACGCCGCGCGCGTGGTCCGCTTCGAGCGCGTGCGCGTGCATCCGAAGGTCAACGCGAACGACCTGCGCCGCCGGCACCGCACGGTCCTCACCATCGACCGGTCCAGCTTCCAGCTCCGCCTCTTCCGCAACCTCAAGCTGCGCAGGACCTACGGCGTCGCGGTCGGCGCGCCCGGCTACGAGACGCCGACCGGTCGGTTCTCGATCCACAACAAGGCCGTCAACCCGGCCTGGAGCGCGCCCGACGAGCCGTGGGCCGGCGCCTACCGGAACGAGGTCGTCGAGGGGGGCAGCGCGGAGAATCCCCTCAAGGCGCGCTGGATGGGTATCGTCGGCGGCGTGGGCATCCACGGGACCGCGGCGGAGTACTCGATCGGGACCGCCGCCTCGCACGGCTGCATCCGGATGCGCGTGGCCGACGTGATCGACCTCTATGACCAGGTGCCGGTCGGCGCCGCGGTCCTGATCCGCTGAGCATGGCGACGCCGTCCCGCGCCGTCCTGGTGACGGGTTGCTCGTCTGGGATCGGGGAGGCGACCGCCGCGCGGCTCGCCGCCGGCGGCTGGACCGTCTACGCGACCGCCCGCCGGCCCGAGACGCTCGCCGCGCTCGAGGCGAAGGGCTGCAAGACGCTCGCGCTCGACGTGCTCGACGAGGCATCGATGAAGGCCGCGGTCGCGACCGTGGAGGAGGCCGAGGGAGCGGTCGGCGTGCTCATCAACAACGCCGGCTTCAGTCAGTCCGGCGCGGTCGAGTCGATTCCCGATGAGCGCGTTCGCGCCCAGTTCGAGACCAACGTCTTCGGTCCGCTGGCCCTCACCCGCATGGTCCTCCCGGGCATGCGCAGGCAGGGTTGGGGCAAGATCGTGAACATCTCCTCGATGGGCGGGGAGATCGTCTTCCCGGGCGGCGGCGTGTACCACGCGACCAAGTACGCGCTCGAGGCGCTGAGCGACGCGCTGCGGTTCGAGCTCAAGGGCTTCGGGATCGACGTGATCCTCATCCAGCCGGGCCTCATCCGGACCGGCTTCAGCGCGGTCGTAGCTCGCGAAATCGACGCTGCCACGACGGATGACAGTCCGTACGCGGACTTCAACAAGGCGGTGGCCGAAGCCTCGGTCGACGCGTACGAGAAGGGCCCGCTGTCCAAGCTCGCCGGGCCCCCGGAGGCGGTCGCGGAGTCGATCGAGAAGGCGCTCGACGCCCGCCGGCCGAAGGCCCGCTACAAGGTCACTCCGTCGGCCCATGTCTTCATGGGACTCAACGCCGTGCTGCCCGACAAGGGCTGGGACGCGGTGCTCAAATCGTCCTTCCCGCAGCCCAAGTAATCCTGACCAATTAGGTCCCCCTAGTAGCCGGGCGCGGGTAGGGTCGCCCGATGCCGCCCCGCGTGAGGCCCCCAGCCGCCGACGACGCGCCCGCCGTGCTCGAGCTGATCGTCGCGCGCGACATCGCCGATCTCGGTGCTCCCGACTTCACGCTCGAGGACCTCGAGGCCGACTGGGCGACGCCCGGGCTCGTGCTCGAGGACGACGCCCGGGTGGCCGCCGACGGACCCGCCATCCGCGGCTACGCGATCCTGCTCGGCGACGACGCGGTCGTCCTCGTGCACCCCGAGGGCGAGGGCAAGGGCACCGGGACCGTGCTGCGGCGCTGGGCCGAGGCGCGGGCGACCGAGCGCGGGACGGGGGTCATCCGCCAGTTCGCGGCCGGGAGCAACGACACCGGCCGCCGGCACCTTCGCGAGGCGGGCTACGAGCCCGTCCAGCACTACTTCCGGCTCCGCGCCGAGCTCGACGACGTGCCACCGCCGACCGATGTCGTACTGCGCACGTTCGAAGCGGCCGACGAGCCGGCGGTGTACCAGCTCATCCAGGAGGCGTTCGCGGAGATCGAGGGACAGGACTTCCAGACGCTCGAGCAGTGGCGGGCGAAGGGGATCGCCAAGGCGGGCCACGACCCGTCCCTCTGGCTGCTCGTGGACGACGACGAGGGCGTCGTCGGCGCCGTGCTCGGCGAGCGCTGGCCCGACGACGTCGGCTACGTCGGTGAGCTGGCCGTCGCGACGCGGGCACGCGGCCGCGGGCTCGGCCGGGCGCTCCTGCTCGGCTGCTTCGAGGCCTTCCGGCGTGCCGGCCTGCGGTACGCCGAGCTGAGCGTGCACGGCCGCAACCGCGGCGCGCTGGCCCTGTACGAGTCCGTCGGCATGCGCTCGACCTGGGAGGCCGAGCGGTGGGAGAAGGCACTTGGCCGGGCCTGACGTCGCCGCGATCGCGGAGAAGGCGCGCGCAGCGGGACGCCTGGGCCTCGACACCGAGTTCCTGCCCGAGGGCCGTTACCGCCCGCTCCTGTGCCTCGTCCAGGTCGTGGTGGAGGACGAGGTGTGGGTGCTCGATCCGTTGGAGGGGTTCGATCCCGAGCCGCTCGCCGGCGTGCTCGCCGACCCGGCGATCGAGATCCTCGTCCACGCCGGCCGCCAGGACGTCGCGATCCTGCGGCGCGAATGGTCGACGCCGGTCACCAACGTCTTCGACACGCAGGTCGCGGCGGGCTTCGCGGGCTTCTCCGCGCAGGCGGGCTACAACGGCCTGCTGCACGACGTGCTGCGGATCCGGCTCCCGAAGACCGCGAGCTTCACCCGCTGGGACGTCCGGCCGCTGACCGATGAGCAGCTCCGCTACGCGCGCGGCGACGTCGAGCACCTGATCCCGCTGGCCGACGAGATCCGGCGACGCCTCGAGAACACCGGCCGCGTCGAGTGGGCGCGCGAGGAGTGCCGCGCCGTCGCCGACTCGACGGACGAGCGCGACCCGCAGGAGGTGTGGCGGCGGCTCCCGCGGGCCACGGGGCTGGACTCGCGCGAGCGCGCCGTCGCCCGCGAGCTGGCGGCGTGGCGCGAGCTGACGGCCGAGCACGAGAACCGGCCGGTCGGCGCCGTGCTGCGCGACCCGACGGTGATCGAGCTGGCCAAGCGCACGCCGAGCGGCCGCAAGGACCTCGCGCAGATCCGCGGCATCAGCCCCGACGTGGTGCGCCGGCGCGGCGACGACATCCTGGCCGCGGTCCAGCGCGGGCGCGGCGCCGAGCCGATCCGGCTCGACGAGGCGGACCGCCTCTCGACCGAGGCCGTCGACGGGCCCGTGATCGCCCTGGCCGAGGCCCTCGTCCGCGGCCGGGCGCAGGAGGCCGGCCTGGCCTACGAGCTGATCGCCGCGCGGGCCGACCTCGCGCCGATCGTCGTCGCGGCCCGGCGCGGGCTGGAGGAGCCCGACGTGCGGACGCTGCGCGGCTGGCGCTACACGCTGGTGGGCGCCGAGCTGATCGAGCTGCTGGCCGGCCGGCGGCGGCTGGCGGTCGGCCCGGGCGGCCGGATCAGCGTCGACGAGGCCTGACCTCAGGAACGCCTCATCCGATCCTCAGGGTCCGAGCCCGATGCGGGTGGACCATCTCGCCTCCGAGAACTTTCGACGGAGGTTGCAGAGATGAGCATCATGATCGACGAGACGCGGGTGGAGGCCTTCCTCGGCCGCGTGGTGGACGAGATCGGGGCGGCGATGAGCGTGCCGCTGACCGTCATCGGCCAGCGGCTCGGGCTCTACGCGGCGATGGGCGACGGGCAGCCCGTCACGCCCGCCGAGCTCGCCGCGCGCACCGCCACGCACGAGCGCTACATCCGCGAGTGGCTGGCCCACCAGGCGGCCGGCGGCTACGTCATCTACGACGCGGAGGCGGAGACCTACACGCTGCCGCCCGAGCACGCCGCCGTGCTCGCCTACGAGGACAGCCCGGTCTACCAGGGCGGCATGTTCCAGGCCGCGACCGGCGCCCTGCGCGCCCAGGACCGCGTCCTCGAGCGCTTCCGCAGCGGCGACGGGCTCGGCTGGCACGAGCACCACCACGACCTCGTCGAGGGCGTGGCCGAGTCGTTCGGCGTCGCCTACCGGACGTTCCTCGTCCCGGAGTGGATCCCGGCGCTCGACGGCGTCGAGGAGAAGCTCGAGCGCGGCGCGCGCGTCGCCGACGTCGGGTGCGGGCTCGGGATCTCGACCGTCCTGCTCGCCGAGGCGTACCCGAACTCGACGTTCGCCGGCTTCGACTACCACGAGGAGTCCATCGCGCTGGCGCGCCGGCGGGCGCGCGAGGCCGGCGTCGAGGACCGGGTGACGTTCGAGATCGCCACCGCGACGACGTTCCCCGGCCGCTACGACGTCATCACCTTCTTCGACGCCCTGCACGACATGGGCGACCCTGAGGGTGCGGCGCGCTACGCGCTGTCGGCGCTGGAGGACGGCGGCACGTGGATGATCGTCGAGCCGAACGCCGGCGACAGCGTGGCCGACAACCTGAACCCGCTCGCCCGGCTGAGCTACGGGTTCTCGAACCTCGTCTGCACGCCCGGCTCGCTCAACCAGCCCGGCCGGGCCGGCCTCGGAACGCTGGCCGGCGAGGCGCGGCTGAGCGAGGTCATCAAGAAGGGCGGCTTCGGCCGCGTCCGCCGCGCGGCCGAGACGCCCTTCCACATGGTCCTGGAGGCGCGCGCTTAGTCGCGCGCCTCCACGGCGGTATCCGGGTTGTCGGAGAACAGCCCGTCGACGCCGAGCGCGAAGAACTGGTCGTACTCGGCGAACGCGTTCCCGTAATCGACCGGGTTGGCCGACGAGCGGAGCTCGAGTGGCAAGAACGTGTTCTCGTTGCGGAACGTGTACGGGTGGACAAGGAGGTCCGCCCGGTGCGCGTCCCGCACGAACGTGGTGGGCGGGAGCGAGGCACCGGTCGCGTCGCGCGGGACGATGTAGTCCTTCGAGGGACCCACGCCGTCGGCGTACTTGGCGATGTCCTTCAGTCCGGCGGGCGTCGCCATCTCGCCGTACGTGCGGTCCGAGCCGTCCGCGGGCCGGGCGCTCGCGCCGCTGAGCAGCTGCACGATCGGGGTGTCGATCCGGCGGTTGAGCTCCTTGAGGTTGGCCACCTCGAAGGACTGGACGAAGACGCGCGCCCGGCGGCCGTCGAGGTCGTTGCGCTCGAGCGTGCGCACGAGCGGCGGCTCGAGCGGCAGCCCGATCGACTTGAAGTACGTCGGGTGCTTGGTCTCGGGGTAGATCCCGATCGGCCGGCCGAGCTCCTTGGACAGCTTGCGCGAGAGGTCGATGACCTCCTGCAGCGTCGGGATCTCGTAGCGGCCGTCGTAGAGCGTGTTGCGCTGCCGGATGGCCGGGATGCGCTCCTTGGCCCGCAGCGTCTTGAGCTCCCGCAGCGTGAAGTCCTCGGTGAACCAGCCGGTGAAGCTGACGCCGTCGATCACCTTGGTCGTCCGGCGGCTCGCGAACTCGGGATGGTCGGCGACGTCCGTGGTGCCGCCGATCTCGTTCTCGTGGCGGGCCACGAGCACGCCGTCCTTGGTCGAGACGAGGTCCGGCTCGACGTAGTCCGCGCCCATGCGGGCGCCGAGGGCGTACGCGCCGAGCGTGTGCTCGGGCCGGTAGCCGGACGCTCCGCGATGGGCGATGACCAGCGGCTCGGCCTTGTCGGACTTGTGGGAGCGCGCCGCGGCGGGGCTCGTCATGGCGGCGGCCACGATAAGCGAGAGCAGCGCGGTCAGCGCGAGTTGGGTTCTCATGGCCGCATCGTTGTCGCGCGCCTGGCGCCGGGAGTGAACGAGGCGTGACGGTTGTGTGATCGCGCGGCAACTGGTACAACCAGTTCTCGTGACTGGTTCAACCAGTGTGTCCTCCCGCATCCATGCGCAGATGCGCGGCGAGATCCTCGCCGGGGCCTACGCGCCCGGCGACGCGCTGCCGTCCGAGCGGCGGCTGAGCGAGGATCTCGGCGCGAGCCGGCATGTCGTGCGCGAGGCGCTGAAGCGCCTCCAGCAGGCCGGGCTCGTGCGGATCAGCCAGGGCGGTGCGACCCGCGTGCGCGACTGGCGGCGCCACGGCGGGCTCGACCTCCTGCTCGAGCTGGGCGTCGAGGGCGACGTCCCGGATGAGCTCGGGCTACGCCGGTCGGTGCTCGAGATGCGCGCGAGCGTCGGCGCCGACGCGGCGCGCCGCTGCGCGGTGCGGGCCAGCGCGGTCGTGCGGGCCGAGCTCGAGGCACGGGCCGAGATGCTGGCCGCCGAGCCCGGCCTCGATGCGCGCAACACGCTCTACGAGGCGTTCTGGGACCTCGTGATCGAGGGCGCCGACAACCTGGCGTACCGCCTCGCGCTGAACACGCTGGTCGCCGGCCAGCGCGTCCTGGCGCTCGACGCGAGCGTGGTCGGCGCCGAGCTCGCCGACGAGGCGGCGGTGCGCGCGCTCGCGGCCGCGATCGCCGCCGGGGACGGCGACGCGGCGCACGCCCGTGCCCGTGACCTGCTCGAGCGCTCCGAGGTGAGCTGAGCCGTGGTCGAGGTCCTCTACTACGCGATCCCGTTCTTCGTGCTGCTCCTCGTCGTCGAGGCGCTCTCCTTCCGCCACTACCACGAGGAGGACCTCGTCGGCTACGAGGTCAGCGACACGCGGACGAGCATCACCATGGGGCTCGGCAACGTCGCCGTCAACGCCGTCTGGAAGCTCGCGGTGGTCGTCGTCTACGCGGCGCTCTACGAGCTCACGCCGCTGCGGATCCCCGAGGACGCCTGGTGGGCGTGGATCCTCCTCTTCTTCGGTGACGACCTCGCGTACTACTGGTTCCACCGCGTCTCGCACGTGAGCCGCGTCTTCTGGGCCAGCCACGTCGTGCACCACTCGAGCCGGCACTTCAACCTCTCGACGGCGGTGCGGCAGACGTGGGTGCCGATGACCTACCTGCCCTTCTGGCTGCCGCTGCTCCTCATCGGCTTCCCGCCGTGGATGGTCCTGCTCGCGCAGTCCTGGAGCCTGATCTACCAGTTCGGCCTGCACACCGAGCGGATCGGGCGGCTCCCGCGGCCGCTCGAGCTCGTGCTCAACACGCCCTCGCACCACCGCGTCCATCACGGCGCCAACGAGCAGTACCTCGACCGCAACTACGCGGGCATCCTGATCATCTGGGATCGCCTCTTCGGGACCTTCGTCGGCGAGTCCGAGCGCGTGCGCTACGGGCTCACGAAGAACATCGAGACGTTCAATCCCGTGAAGGTCGCGTTCGGCGAGTACGGCGCGCTGCTGCGCGACCTGCGGGCCGCGAGCACCTGGAGGACCCGGTTCGAGCTCGCGCTGCGCGGGCCCGGTTGGCGGCCCGACTAGCGTCCGGTGTCGACGACTTCGAAGTCGCGGCCGCTGAGCGCGCCCAGCTCGTGCAGCTGGTCGTTGTCCCAGCGGCGGTCGGGCGCGCCCGAGATGAACCAGTCGGAGCCGTTGTCGGCCACGATCAGGCCGTAGGTCTTCATCGCCTTGGCCACCCGGCGGGCCTGCGGCGGCAGGCCGGAGACGTTGACGCTCGCCTTCAGGCGCAGCCGCTCGCCCATCCGCGGCAGCGACGGGTCCTCGTCGTCGGACGCGAAGTGGCGGGCCGGCCACACGAACGCGCGGCGGGAGCGCGAGACGGTGACGCGGATGGCGTGGTCGATCGTCCCCGGGCGCGCGAGCAGCGGCAGGATCGGCAGGCCCGCGGCGTCGGCCGACGTCCAGCCCTTGGGGCGCATCTTCGGCTTGCGCAGGTTCCAGGTCGCACCGGAGCCGGCGTGCCAGCGGCCGTTCTCGCGCCGCAGCGCGAACAGCTCGTAGAGCTTGCACGCGCTGCGGTCCACGAGCAGCGCATGGCGGTCGCCGCCGCCCTCGATCTTCACGTCCGGCGGGATCGGGTAGCGCACCCGGTCTGACTCGGAGGCGTAGTCGAACGTCACCCGCGAGCGCTTGGTCCGCTTGTTCACCACCGTGTACGGGATGCCGATCGGGCGGCCCTCCCAGAGCCCGGAGCCGAAGTCGGCGTGCATGGTGTCGTCGATCCCGATCGAGCGCACGATGGCGTCCGAGTTGGCGGCGACGGGGAGCTGGTCCACGCGTTGGTTCGTCGCGTAGCCGGCCGGGAAGAGCGGGCAGCCCGCCAGCGTCGCCGCGGCCAGGGCGACCGGCAGCACGTCAGCGAGCGAAGTCGATCGGGTCGACCAGGCCGCGCCGGAGCGCCTGGATCATCGTCTCGACCTCGGCGGCCATCTCGCGGGCGTCGATTCGATCGAGGGCGTGGGCCAGGATGTCGAGGCGGCGGTCGAGCTCGAGGTCGTAGCGCGCCGCGATGTCGTTCGTCACGGTCGCCTCGCGCCAGGTGTCACACGCGCCGCAGCGGAGGAGCATCCACCAGTGCGTGTCGCCGGCGGGCTCCCAGTCGACGGGATTCACGAAGTCCGTCCCGCACAGCGCGCAGGTCTCCAGGTGGATCTCAGGATCGGGACGATCCTGGGCGCCACGGAGTCGGTTGTACGCGCGAGAGAACATGACCAGCCCTAGTATTCGGCTAACGGCATCGGTTCTACATCACGGATACCACCAATCATGGGGTGGGGTTTGCCGTACGTTCGTCCAGTCGGGCCTTGAATCTAGACTCCGGCTGTGTCATCGCTGACAGCCGGAGGGCCGCACTACTACGCGCTGCGGCCCGAATCGACGGTGGGCGGCGAGGTCTACGAGCGGGAGCTGCTGGCACGGCTCCCGGCGCACGGCGTCAGGGTCATCACCCACCACCGGGCCGTCCACTGGGTCCTGGCACCGTTGGTGTACCTGCCGGACGTGCTCCGGCTGACACGTCGGGTCGACCTCCTGCGCGGGCACTCGGTCCGGCACACCGGCCCGGCCCTGCTGCTGGGACGCGCGCTGGCCCGGGCGCGGATGCCCGTCGTGCTCCATCACCACCACCTGTATCCGCGCTGGGCGCGGCTCGAGGCGGCGATCGCCCGGCGGGCCGACGCCGTCGTCACGGTCTCCGAGCACTCCAAGCGCGAGCTGGTCGCGCTCGGGGTGCCGGCGGAGCGGGTCCACGTGGTGCTCGAGGGGATCGCCCGGCCGGAGCCGACCGGCGGCTGGGCGGCCGCGTGGCCGGGACCGGGGCTCAGGCTCCTGCACCTCGGCCGCCTGGAGCCGCGCAAGCGGCCCGACCTGGCCATCGACACGCTGGCCGCCGTGCGCGCGACGGGAACCGACGCCTCGCTGGTCGTCGCCGGCGAAGGGCCGCGGGAGGCGCTCGAGGCGCGCGCCGCCGGCCAGCCCGTGCGGTTCACGGGCCGCGTCTCGGAGGAGGACAAGTGGCGGCTCTACGACAGCGCCGACGTGCTGCTCTTCGGCTCCACGCTCGAGGGCTTCGGGCTCGTGATCGCCGAGGCGCAGTCGCGTGGCGTGCCGGTCGTCGCGGCCGCCGGGACGGCGACCGTCGAGGCGCTCGACCCCGGCGCCAGCGGGCTGCTCGCGGCGCCCACGGCCGACGCATTCGCCGCCGCGGTGCGCGAGCTGGCCGACGACGCCCGCCGGGCGGCCATGGGCGAGCGCGCGCGGGAGCACGCGCGCCGCTTCGACTGGGACGCCTGCGCGGCGGGTGTGGCCGCCGTCTACCGCGGCCTGCTCTAGACCCGCTCGACGGCCACCGTCGTGTGGAGCTCGGCGCGGATGCGCCAGCCCGGAACGGCGCCCTCGCCGCGGAACAGCTCGTCGACGGTGGTGGTCGGGCCGAGCACGCCGCCTTCGCCCGGCAGGCCCTCGCCGCCCGGCATCCCCATCCGCGCGTCGTGGAAGACGACGATCCCGCCCGGCTGGACCCAGCGGCTGAACTGCTCCCAGTCGCTCCGGCAGGTCTCGAGCGTGTGGTCGCCGTCGATGAAGACGAGGTCGACCGGCTCGGCCCAGCGTGCCCCGGCGTCCTGGCTGCGCTCGACGTGCCAGCGCAGCGTCGGCCCGCCGCGCCGGCGCGCGGCCCGCCCGACGACGCGGCGGGTGGCCCACGCGGTCCCGCGCCAGCCGGCCGCCAGCCCGCGGCTGTCCACGAAGGGGTCGATGAGGTGCAGCACGGCGTCCACGGGGAGCGCGCGCACGAGCACCAGGGCCGACGAGCCCTCGTAGACGCCGATCTCGACGGCGTTGCGGCTCGCGCCCGCGACGTCGGCGAGCAGATCCGCCTCGGCCTGCGTGTGCATGAGCCGCGGCGGGATCAGCCCGGCGCCGACCGCGAGCGCGCGCAGCCGCACGTCGTGGCGGAGACGGTCGGGGGTGAGCCGGCGGAGGGCCTTGGGCAGTGGCACCGGGCCCAGTTAACCTGCCGGGCCTGTCCGGCCGCGTCGACGTCGCCCTCCTCTCGCTCGGCACCACCCTCGGTCTCCGGCACGCCGACGAGGCGCTCGCCGACGTGCTGCAGGCCGCGGGCCTGAGCTGCCGGGTGGTCCGCGTGCGCCTCGGCGCGACCGCGAAGCTCCGCCGCCAGATCACGGTCATCGACCTCGTCGAGGGTCTGGCCGCCCGTCGCGCCGCCCGCGCCACGGCCGGCGCCCGCGCCGTGATCGTGTCGAGCGCCACCACCTCGCTGCTCATCCGCCGCCCGCGCGTGCCGTGGGCCGTGCGCTTCGACTCCCCGACGGCGCTCAACCGGCCCGGGTGGAGCGGCGCCTGGCAGCGGGCACGCGAGCGCCGCGTGTTCGCCGCCGCCGACCTGTTGCTGCCGTACGGGAGGACCGCGGCGGCCGCAGCGGAGGCCTATCGGCACGCGGACCATCCCGCTCCCGGTCGCCATCGAGGGCGAGCCGCTGCCCGGGCCGCGCGAGGCGGAGGTCCTCGCCTACGCGGGCTGGCAGTGGAAGCGCGGCGTGGACATCCTCTGCGACGCCTGGACGCAGGCGGCTCCGCGTGACGTGAAGCTCGTGATCGGCGGCGCCGATCGCGAGGCGGGACGGCGCTGGCTCGAGCGCTGCGGCGTGCCCGAGCCGGCGGGAGTCGAGTGGGCCGGCAACGTGCCGCACGACCGCTGGCTCGCGCGCGTCGCCCGCGCGCGCGGCTTCGCCAACGCGTCGCGCCGCGAGGACTACGGCCAGGCCCAGCTCGAAGCGCTGGCCGCCGGGACGCCGCTCATCACCGTGCCGTCCCCCGGCGCCTACGAGGCGCTGGCCATCGCCCGCCGGCTCGCTCCCGGGCTGGTCGCGGCCGACGTCTCGGCCCCGGCGCTGGCCGTCGCGCTGCGCGCCGGGCTCGCGCTGGACGACCCCGGCTACGCCGCACGGGCGGCGCAGGAGCTCGCGCCGTACCGCCGTGAGGCGGTGCTGGCCACGGTGCGCGACGAGGTCGCTCCCGCCCTCGGCCTCTGCAACCCTTGAGGCATGGCTGACCCGGCACTCCTCGTCATCGACGTCCAGCGCGGCTTCGAGGACCCCGCGTGGGGCCGCCGCGACAACCCCGACAGCGAGGCGAACATCGCGGCGCTCGTCGCCCACTGGCGCGATGAGGGCTGGCCGCTGGTCTTCGTGCGCCACGACTCGGTGGAGCCCGGTTCGGTGCTCCGGCCCGAGGCGCCCGGGAACCCGCTGATGGAGTTCCTCGACGGCGAGCACGACCTGCTCGTGACCAAGTCCGTCAACTCCGCCTTCCACGGCGAGCCTTCGCTGCAGGCCTGGCTCGACGGCCAGGGCATCGACACCGTCTACATCTGCGGCATCACCACCAACCACTGCTGCGAGACGACGGCCCGGGTCGCCGGCAACCTCGGCTACGACATGCGCTTCGTCATCGACGCGACGCACACGTACGACCGGCCGGACCACACCGGCCGCGTCGTCGCGGCCGAGGAGCTCGCGCGCGCCACGTCCGCCAGCCTCCACGGCGAGTTCGGGACCGTCGTCCAGACGGCAGACGTGACGGGCTAGCCCCGCCCGCCCGTATCAGTCGACGGACCAGACCGGCGTCCGGTACCGGTAGCCGACCCCGCGCACCGATTCCAGCGGGTGCTCGTCGACGCGATCCCAGCCGAGCTTGCGCCGCAGGTAGCGCACGTACGTCTTGAGCTGATCGCGGCTCCCGGCCGCCGGATCGGTCCAGGCGAGCTCGATCAGCTCGCCGTGGGTGAGCACGCGGTCGGGGTGGCGTACGAACGCGCTCAGGAGGCGGAACTCCAGAGGGCTCAGCGGGATCTCGCGGCCGCCGATGGCCACCTCGTGGCGGACGAAGTCGACGGTCAGCCGCTCGTCGACGTACGCCTCGGGCGCCACGGCCACGCCGCCGGGCCTGGCGCGGCGCAGCAGCGCTTCCACCCGCGCGAGCAGCTCCGGTCCGGAGAACGGCTTGGTCTGGTAGTCGTCGGCGCCGGCGCGCAGGCCCCGCACCTTCTCGAGCTCCAGCCCGCGGGCCGTGAGCATGAGCACCGGCACGTCGCTGACCAGCCGGAGATGGGCGAGGGTGTCCCAGCCGTCGAGGACGGGCATCGACACGTCGAGCAGGACGAGGTCGGACGGCTGCTCGAAGAACGTGCGCAGCCCCTCGTCGCCGTTTCCGGCCAGGCGCACCGCGTGGCCCGCCCGCTCCAGGAGGCGCCGCAGCGCGAGCTGGACGTCGGGCTCGTCGTCGACGACGAGGACGGTCGCCATCAGGGCCCCGCGGCGGGGAGCTCGATCGTGAACGTCGTGCCGGTTCCCGGCCCGCCGCTGACGGTGATCCGCCCCTGCTGGGCGCCCACCAGGCGGTTGGCGATCGCCAGGCCGAGGCCGCTGCCGCCGCCCGTGGCCCGGCTGGCGTCGCCGCGGTAGAAGGGCTCGAAGATGCGCCGGACCTCCTCGCCGGACACGCCGGCGCCGGTGTCCTGGACGTCGAGGAAGACCCGCATCCCTTCCTGTCGTACCCGGAGCACCACCTTCCCGCCCGCGGGCGTGAACTTGAGCGCGTTGTCGACGAGGCAGTCGAGCGCCTGTGGCAGCCGCTCCGGATCGCCCCACGCCAGGTGGGCCGCGCCGTTGTCGACCGCGAGGTCGATGCCGGCCCGCTCGGCCCGCGGCCGCGCCGCGGCGACGGCCTGGCCGGCGATCAGCCCGACGTCGAGTGCCTCGCGCGCGATGCCGTCGACCTCCGGGACCTGCTTGAGGCTGAGGAGATCGCCCACCACGCGCTCGAGCCGCGCGGCGTTGCGCCCGATGACCTCGATCGCCTCGTGCTGGTCCGCGCTCAGATCGGCGTCCTCCTCGAGCATCCCGACGAAGGCCTGGATCGAGGTGAGCGGGGTGCGCAGCTCGTGCGAGACGGAGGCCACCAGCTCGTCCTTCGCGGCCGCCAGGGCGAGCAGCTCCTCGTTGCGCGCGGCGAGGTCGGCGCGGGCGGCCTCGGCCTGGAGGCGCGCCTCGCGCTCGGTCTCGACGCGCCGGTCGCGCTCCTCCCGCTCGGCGACCTGCGAGCGTTCGAGCGCTCGCGCCGTCGCACGGGCGTCCGTGATGTCGATGAACATCCCGACGTAGCCCAGGAGGGCGTCGCGCGGCCCGACCACCGCGGCGACCCGGGCGTCGATCTCGCGGATCTCGCCGTCGGCGTCGCGGACGCGATAGCGGGTGACGTACGGCGTGCGCGACGCCACGGCGGCCTCCCACTCCGCCACCACGCGGGGGCGGTCCTCCTCGAGCAGCGCCTGGTGCCACGGGCGGCCCGAAGCCATCGCGAAGAGGTGGTGGGAGACCGAGTTGGCGAAGACCAGCTCGGCGTCCGGATCGAGAGCGACGATGCCGATCGGCGCCGCGGCGGCGAGCGCCGCGAAGCGCTGCTCGCTCGTCGCGGAGCGCCGCTCGGCCAGGCGCTGCTCGGTCACGTCGCGCAGCTGCCACAGGTGTCCGGGCCGGCCGTCGATCTCGAGCGGCGTGTACTTGCGGGCGACGATGCAGCCGTCGCCGGTGTCGATCTCGTCCGTCATCGGGACGCCCGCCTCGTGCGCGGCGATCGTGCCGCTCAGGGTCGCGGCAAGGTTCGGGAACGCGCGCTCGAACGCGTCGGCGACCTGCGGGCCCGTGACCTGCTGGGCGGACTCCGGCGGCAGGCCGACGAGCTTGGCGTACGCCTCGTTGACGAGGACCATGTCGACCCCGTCGGTCAGGAGCACGCTGTCGCTGAGGCCGTCGACCACGGCGCGCAGGCGGGCGTGGGAGGCTGAGAGCTCGACGTGGGCCCCGGCCTGGCGCGCGAGCGCGGCCAGCGCGGCCCGCTGCGTCGCGTCGAACTCGCGCCGCCGGGGATCCATGACGCAGACGGCGCCGACCGGCTCGCCGCGGGTGCCCCAGATCGGCGCCGCGGCATAACCGCGGACGTCGCCGAGGCCGCCCGTGAACCGCCCGGTCTCCTCGATGTCGGCGATGGCGAGCGCCGCGCCGTGGGCGAAGACGACCGCGCAGGGGGTCCCGGCGATCGGCTCGTCCATCGGCACGCCGCCGTGGGCGGCGCCGTGCCGCCGGCCGTGCTCGTCCACGAGGTAGGCGGTCGCCATCGGCGTGTCGCAGATCACGGCCGCAAGCTCGCAGAGGCCCTGGAAGGCCTGTGGGTCGACATTTGGGAGCCGGCGGTGGTCCGCCATCGAATGCTTTGTAGCACTCAGCAATGGCGCCGCCTCGCCTAGCGCAGCGCGAGGCGGTACTCGATGAGCACGAGGTCCGGGCCCGGGGCGTGAAACTCGTCACCCGCCGGCCGCCACCCCTCGCGCTCGTAGAACCGCCGCGCCCGGGCCTGGCCGGCGGGCGTGAAGAGCCGCATCGTCCTGAAACCGCGCTCGCGCGCCTCGCTGATCGCGGCGGCGTGCAGCGCGGTGGCCAGGCCGGTGCCCCAATGGCGCTCGTCGACGAACAGGTTGCGCAGGTGCGCGAGCTCCGGGTCGTCGGCCGGCACCGCCGCGCGCGAGGCCGGGAGGAACGTCACCTGCCCGACGATCTCGCCGCCGGACTCCGCGAGCCGGCACCAGACCCGCTCGTCGGGCAGCAGGTCGTGCAGCGTCTCGATCTCGTGATCGAGCGGCGGCGGCTCCCAGCCCGGCGGCGCGAACGCGCGGTAGTGCTCGAAGCCCTCGATCACCGTGCGCGCGAGGCGCTCGGCGTCAGCGGGTGTTGCGGCACGGAGCTCGGTCATGCGGACCGTCCATAGGATGCCGCGAAACGCGGGGCTAGACTCGGCCGATGGCGGCGACCGGAGCAGTGCCCCTGACGTCCCTGTCGCACGGGGCGGGCTGCGGGTGCAAGCTCCCCGCCGGCGAGCTCATGCCGATCCTGCGCTCGCTCGGGCGCACGGAGGATCCGCGTCTGCTCGTCGGCAACGAGACCGCGGACGACGCCGGCGTGGTCCAGATCGCCGAGGACCTGGCGCTCGTGCAGACGGTCGACTTCTTCACCCCGATCGTCGACGATCCCTATGACTTCGGCCGGATCGCCGCGGCCAACGCGCTGTCCGACATCTACGCGATGGGCGGGCGGCCGCTCAGCGCGCTGAGCCTGGTGGCCTTCCCGCTCGAGCGGCTCGGGGCGCAGGTGCTCGGCGAGATCCTCCGCGGCGGCATCGACGTCGTCCGCAGCGCCGGCGCGATGGTCGTGGGAGGCCATTCGATCGACGACCCGGAGCCGAAGTTCGGCCTGGCCGTCACCGGACTCGTGCACCCGCGCGAGGTCCTCACCAACGCCGGCGGCCGGGCCGGTGACGCCCTCGTGCTGACCAAGCCGCTCGGCGTCGGGGCGATCGCGACCGCCATCAAGCGCGGCGTCCCGGGCGCCGCCGACCTGCTGCCGGCGGCCGTCGCGACGATGGTCGCCCTGAACGACGAGGCCTCGGCCGCGGCGCGAGCGGCCGGCGCGCACGCGCTCACCGACGTCACGGGGTTCGGCCTGCTCATCCACCTGCACGAGATGGCCCTGGCCAGCGGCCTGGCCGCCGAGGTCGAGGCGAGCCGCGTGCCGGCCATCGACGGGGTTCCCGATCTGCTGGCCCGCGGGGAAGGGGAGTCCGGCGGCAGCCGGCGCAACCGGGCCCACGCCGAGAGCTTCACCACCTTCGCCGGCGCCGTTCCCGACTGGCAGCGCCGCCTCGTGACCGACGCGACGACCTCGGGCGGCCTGCTCGTCGCCGTGCCCGAGGCGCGCGCCGCGGAGGTGCCGGGCGCCCGCGTGGGCCGCCTGGTCGCCGGTCCCGTGGGGACCGTCCACGTCCGCTGACTAAGCGCCCGGGTCCGGCTCGCCGGCCCGCGCCGCTCGGCGCAGGACGCGCGAGTCGTCCGGGCGGCGGACCGTGATCTTCGCGGCGTCGAGGTGCTCGAGCAGCGCCTGCGCGAACTTGCGGCTCGTGTGGAGCTCGTCGCGCAGGCGGGCGAGCGTGATCGCCCCCTCGGCGTCGACGATCCGCCTCGCGCGCGCCTCGACGTCGGCGATCGCGTCGCGATGGAAGTGCAGGGCCGGGCCGGCGCGCACCACGCGTCCCGTCGCCCGCAGCTGGGCGAGGGCGTCCGCGTCGAGCTCGGAGTTGAGCGGCGGCTCATGACCGGCCGCACGCAGCCGCTCCTCGATCGCCAGCGCGCGCTCGTCAGGCTCCGCCGGCGCGGCGGGCGGCGGCGCAGGGGCGGGCACGGGTGGCTCGGGCCGGCGCGGCGCCGGGGAGCCCACGGCGTGGGCCGCACGGACGATCGCGCCGCCGAGGGTCCCGGGCGGAGCGATGGAGCGGATGACCAGCCGGTCTCCCGCCGCCGGCAGCAGCGGGCGCTCGAGCCGCAGCCGGCTGACGGCCGTCGTCCAGCCGCCGGCCGCGCCCGGGCACCTCGCGCGTCCCGTGGTGGACCTGCACGCGGAGCCCGTGCAGATCGAGGTCGGTCTCCACGTCGACGACCGCGGCGGCCGTGAGCGTGCTCGTCTCACCGGCGAGGACGTCGCCGCGCCCGACCTCGTCGAGGTCGACGCTCGTCAGGTTGACGGCGACGCGCTGGCCGGCGGGCGCACGCTCCGTGGCCTCGTCGTGGACCTCGACCGCGCGCACCCGCACCAGCTGGTCGCGCGGCAGCAGGCGCAGGACGTCGCCGCGGCCGATGCTGCCGCTGCGCAGCGTTCCCGTGACCACGGTGCCCGCGCCGCGGATGGTGAACGCGCGATCGATGTGGAGGAGCGCCGGCGCGTCGGAGGCGGCGCGCGGCGGGATCGCGGCGGCCACCGCATCGAGCGTGCGACGGAGCTCGTCGAGACCGGCGCCGGTCCGCGCGCTCACGGGCACCGCGGGGACGCCGGGCAGGAGCCGCGCCACGTCGTCCATCACCGCCGCGGGCTCGGCAAGGTCGGCCTTGGTCACCGCGACGACGCCGACGGTCACGTCCAGGGCGCGCAGGACGGCGGCGTGCTCGCGCGTCTGCGGCATCACGCCGTCGTCCGCGGCGACGGTCATCAGGTAGAGGTCGACGCCGGTCGCGCCGGCGACCATGGTCCGCACGAAGCGCTCGTGGCCGGGGACGTCGACGACCGAGATCCGGCGTCCCGACGGCAACGTGAGAGGCGCGTAGCCCAGGGCGATGGACAACCCCCGCGCGCGCTCCTCGGGCAGGCGGTCGGTGTCGACGCCGGTCAGCGCGCGCACGAGCGCGGTCTTGCCGTGATCGACATGCCCCGCCGTCCCGAGGGTCAGCGGCTGCCCGCGGGCGGGATCGTGGGGCTCGTGACGGGCGGGATCGGTCATGCCACGTGGACGGAGCGACGAAGGAATCGAACCTTCCGACCGAGGGTCGCCCGGCCTGCCGGTTTTGAAGACCGGATGGGCCACCAGACCCGTGCCGCTCCCCGGAGCGGTCGGATCATCGCAGGGCGGCCGTGCTGTGAGTCAGGCGGCGGGGGCGTCGCCGACGCCGAGGTCCACCCCGGGGCCGAGGAGCTCGGAAGCCGTGGCGTGCTTGCCGTTGCGCACCTCGTAGGTCGAGAGCGCGAGGGCGACCTCGGCGCGCTCGATCCCGACCACCGCGGCGACGGCGTCGGACATGCGGCAGCGTCCCAGCCGGCGATAGGGAAGCTCGACGTCGTAGAGCCGCCCGTCGGCGGCCTGGCGAACTTCGTCTATGTGGCTTGCGGTGAAGGGCATCAGTCGGTTCACGCACCGTACCAGCGCGCGGAGCGCCACCGGTGATACTCCCGTTGTGAGGATCGTCCAGATGTCCGACCTGCACGTCGGGGAGGGGCTCTTCCGCCCCGACCTGCTGAGCGCCGCGATCGAGGAGACCAACGAGCTCGCGCCCGACCTCGTGGTGGTCGCGGGCGACCTCACGATGGAGGGTTATCGCAGCGAGTTCGAGGCCTGCAAGCGGTTCCTGGCCGGACTCGGCTGCGCCCACGTGGTCGTCGCCATGGGCAACCACGACGCGCGCAACGTCGGCTACCGGCATTTCGAGGACTTCTTCGGGCCCCGCGACTCGGTCACGACCGTCCCCTTCAGCGAGGGGAGCGCGAAGGTGGTCGTGATCGACTCCACCAAGCCGGACCTCGACGAGGGCGAGGTGGGGCGCGAGCACTACGGCTGGCTCGACGCGGAGCTCCGGGGCTGGACGGAGGGGCCGCGGATCGTGGTCCTCCACCATCACATCCTCGCCGTCCCCGGCACGGGCCGTGACGTCAACAACCTGCGCGACGCCGGCGACGTGATGGCGATCCTGCGCGAGCTCGAGGTGGACCTGGTCCTGAGCGGGCATCGCCACGTGCCCTACGTGTGGAGCATCTCCGGGGTGCGCGTGGTGCACTCCGGCACCGTCTCGACGCTGCGGGTGCGCGGGACCATGCCGCCGTCCTACAACGTGATCGAGATCGACGAGCAGGAGGTCCGCATCGCGATGCGGCAGCCCGGGCAGGGCGCGAAGGGCGAGGAGCCGCTGGCGCGCTTCGCCCGCGTGCCGATCACCACCAGCGAGTTCTACCCGGAGCTCGAGCGCTTCGTCCGCTACGACGCGGACCCGTTCGCCCCGCAGACCGCTCCGGCGGCGCCGGCGGCCGAGCCGAGCGTCTCGGCGCACCAGGCCGGTCCGACGATCGTCGCCGTCCTCGAGGGCGGGCCCCTGGCGGGCCGGCGCCTCGAGTCCGAGGTCGTGGAAGGGCGTCCTCCGAGGACGATCGACGCGGAGGCGGACGACGGGAGCATGTACCGGTACTGCCTCGACGACTGGACGCAGGCCGGCCCGTCCGCCGTCTACACCTTCCTGTACCCGGTCTAGCGACCGGCGGCGGCCACGCCCACCTTGATGCGCTCGGCCGCGTCCCGCGCTCGTTCCAGCGCAACGCGACGGGCGAGGATCTCCCGCACGCGCCCGTCGATGCGTACCTGGGCGCCGCGTGAGATGTGTCCCACCGTGCGTGCGCGCGCGCTGCGTGTGGGCTCTACGGTCATCGCTGGCTCCCTGGAATCGGGCTGGGTTTGTGCGGGACATCGGAGAAGGCCCGCGCGAGCGGGCCTTCCCTGTGCTGCTGACGAACTCGGAGCTTAGGCCTGGACGAGCTCGCGCGTCGAGTCGACGACGGCCTCGCCGCTCGTCATCTTCGGCGGGGTCGGGAGCGCCGTATCGAGCTTCTGGTCGCGCAGCCAGCTGCCGGCGACGCGGGTCGACTCGTCGCCCTGCGCCGCGGTGTCGAAGAAGCCGACGGACGTCATGACGCCGTTACCGGCGTCGATCAGGCAGTAGCTGGTGAAGCCCGGCAGCGCGCGGAGCTTGGGAAGGAGGCCCTCGTCGACCTTCTTGACGAGCTCGCTCTTGCGGCTCTGGTCGATCGACTCGTAGCGCCGAATGGTGGCATGCATGAGGTACTCGTTTCTGCAGGGGTGGAGGTCTCGGTTGAGTCCTCCGGTGCGCCCGGCCCGTGAGTGACAGCCGAGGAACTTGCGGTTCGTCGACGTCGGCAGGGGGTCTGAGCGCTTACCTTGACCGTAGCAGGATGGAGCACGGCTCAGCCGCGCGCGCAGAGCTCGAGGCAGAGCAGGCACACGTCGTCGCGGCGATGCTCCCCGAGGAGCATCGCGTCGGCGAGCTCGCCGACGAGGGCCGGGAGCGGCGTCGCCCGGCGCGCGGCGAACTCGTCGACGAGCCGCGCGAGGCCGTCGTCCAGGGACTCGTCGCGGCGCTCGACGAGCCCGTCGGTGTAGAGCAGGAGCCGGGCCTGCGGCGTCAGCATCAGCTCGGCCTCGGGGCGGCCGCCCGGACCGGGGCGGAGCGCGAGCGGGCCGGAGCGGCCCTCCCAGATCATGCCCGCGTCCGAACCGGGCTCGAGCAGCACCGGTGGAGGGTGCCCGGCGACCGCGAGGCGCACGCGGCCGCTGCGCAGGTCGACGTCGGCGATGACCAGCGTCGCCCACTGGGCGGGCTCGATCTGCTCGACGAACGCGTCGAGGTGCTCGAGGATCCTCGCCGGTCCCAGGCCGGCGGCGGCCAGCGCCCGGACCGCGCTGCGGAGCTGGCCCATCGCGCTGGCCGCGCCGATCCCGCGGCCGACGACGTCCCCGACCACGACGGCGATGTGGTCCTCCCCCGTCGCGAACGTGTCGTACCAGTCGCCGCCGATCTCGAGCGTCTCGATCGCCGGGCGGTACTCGGTCGCGACCGCGAAGCGCGGGTCCTGCGGCGGGACGCCGGCGAGCAGGCTCTGCTGGAGGGTGTGCGAGACGTCGCGCTGCTGCTCGTAGAGCCGCGCGTTCTCGATCGCGAGGGCTGCGCGCTCGGCCAGGTCGGCGAGGAACGGCAGGTCGCGGGGGTCGAAGCGCCGCGTCTGGCCATCGCGTTCGACCGTCACGACCCCGAGCACGCGGCCGCGGACGCGCAGTGGCAGGACGGCGTGCGAGGGCGCAAGCACCTGGGGCGCGGCGCCCGTCATGGCCGCGCCGACGGCTGCGGCGACCTCCGGACGGTGGCGCGACCGCAGCAGCGCCTCGCGCGGCGTGCCCTGGCTGTCGGCCGCGACGGCCACCTGCAGCTCGTCATCGGCGCGGAGCTCGATCCAGGCGCGGTCGGCCACGCCGCGCACGAGGAGGTCGGCGAGCCGCTGGGCCCGCTCGCCGACCCCCTGCAGCTCGTCCAGCACCCGGCTCGCCTCGGCGTGGAACGCCGCCTGCTCCGCCGCCTCGACGGTGCGCTCGTGCAGGCGGGCGCGCTCGAGCGCCTGCGCGCACTGGCCGGCCGCGGCGAGCAGGAACGCGCGCTCCGTCTCGGCGAGCTCGCGCGGAGGGTCGAAGACGAGCGCCAGCGCGCCCGCCGCCCGCCCGCCGGCCACGAGCGGGAGGACCGCGCGTGCCGGCTCGAAGACCGGCTCGCCGGCTTCGGCCCCGTCGACCGTCAGCTCGACGTGGTCGGCCCCGACGGCGGCCGCGAGCTCGGAGCCGACCTGCGCCACGAGCTGGTCCGGCACGAGCGCGCCGGCCAGGATCGCGGTGATGCGCTGGAGGCGCTCGGTGTGCTCGCGCGCCGCCCGCTCGCGGTCGCGGATCTCGAGCAGCTCGCGCTCGTAGGCCTTGCGGTCCGTCGCGTCGAACAGGGTCGTGCGCACCGCGAGCGGCGTCCCGTCCTCGTCCTGCTTGAGCACGGAGTTCACGAGGACCGGGAGGCGACGGCCGTCCGCGCAGACGATCTCGAGCGCGATCCCGCGGACGGCGCCCTGCATCCGCAGGAGCGGCGCCACGT
Source organism: uncultured Solirubrobacteraceae bacterium (assembly GCA_963774155.1). Lineage (GTDB taxonomy): Bacteria > Actinomycetota > Thermoleophilia > Solirubrobacterales > Solirubrobacteraceae > DASSUW01. Next base: position 222,422 of record CAVZDW010000012.1, on the reverse strand, counting down.
GCGTCTCGTTGTAGATCCGGCCGCCGGCCGTGAGCAGCTCCGCGAAGCGACGGCCGACGAGCTCGTCCCGCCCATGGCCCGTCCAGCTCAGGAGCGTCCGGTTGACCCGGACGATCGTGCCGTCCGGGCGGGTCGACAGGTAGCCGCAGGGCGCGTCCTCGTAGAGCTCCTCCGCGCTCTCCTGGAGCGGGTGGTCGTCCGCCACCGGCTTAGAGGAACGCCTTGATCGCGGCGATCGTCTCCTCGGGCGCGCTGAGGTTCGGGCAGTGCCCCACCGCGTCGAGGACGGCCAGCCGGCTGTCCGCGACCTCCCGATGGACATACTCGCCCACCGCGCGCGGGGCGATCGCGTCCTCCGAGCACTGCAGCACGAGCGTGGGGACGGTGACCCGAGCGAGGTCGGCGCGGTTGTCCGAGAGGAAGGTCACGCGCGCGAAGTCCGCGGCGATGTCGGGATCCGTGCGGCAGAAGCTGTTGGTCAGCTCGTCCCCGAGCTCCGGCCGCTCCGGGTTGCCCATGATCACGGGAGCCATCACGCTCGACCAGCCGAGGAAGTTGCTGTCGAGCGAGTCGAGCAGCTCGTCGATGTCCGCGCGCGCGAAGCCTCCGACGTAGCCCTCGTCGTCGACGTAGCGCGGCGACGGCCCGACGAGGACCAGGCGCGCGAACCGCTCGGGCTCCTCGATCGCGGCGAGCACGCCGATCATGCTGCTGACCGAGTGCCCGACGAACGTCACGTCGGTCAGGTCGAGGGCGCGGCAGATCTCGAGCACGTCCGCGGCGTAGCCGTCCAGCGACGCGTAGCGGTCGCGGTCATACGCCGAGAGGTCAGAGTTCCCCGCGCCGACGTGGTCGAAGAGGACGATCCGGTGGTCCTCTTCGAACGCCGGCGTGACGAGCCGCCACATGTTCTGGTCGCACCCGAAGCCGTGGGCGAACAGCATCGGAGGTCCCGCTGCTTGGCCGCACTGCGTGACGTTGTTGCGGGCGACGACGTCCACGCCGCCAGTCTACGTCGCGCGGTTGGCCAATTCTGCCCGCTCGCGCAGCTCGGCGACCCGGCGATCGGCGTGGAACTTGTCGTGCTCCCGCTGGCGCCGCTCGCGGCCCGACTTGCGTGCCTGCTCGTTGCGGGTCGCGATCGCTTCCTTGGCCGCTCTCCAAGCTGCTTCGCCTCGTTTGGGCGCCGCAACCACCGGTTCCTGCTTGCTGGAGTCCTTCATCGCGCCACCTAACAGCCCCTAGGTTTTGGCTCCATCGCCACGCGAAGATGCAGGGGCGTGACATCTGACGGTGCGCGCTACTCCATGGAGCTTACCCCTCGGGAGTGGACCGATGTTGCGTTACGGGGCGGCTCGCGCGCACTACGCTGCCCCGATCAATGGCTGAGGAACGCGTCAAGCGCTTGCGGGACCTGGTGGATCGGCTCGAGCGGCTCCCGGCGTCGCCGGACCGCGACCGGGTGCTTGAGCGAGGTCCGCTCCCGTGCGGTGGACGTCGACACGGGCATCACGCCGCGCGCGATGCTCCCGGCGCGCGAGCCGGCGCCGCCGCCCCGGCCCCAGATGCCGAGACGCGAGAAGCCGCCCAAGCCGGCGTACCGGCCGGTCGCGGTCCCGCGCCCCCCGCGCCCCTCGAACGAGCTCGAGCAGATCATCTTCGGGGACGATCGGCTGTCGCTCGAGGAGCCCTCGCTGCCCGAGGTCCGGGCGCACGGCGGTCGCGTCACGCCCCCCTGGGCGCTGGGCCTGCGCGGGTAGCCGCCTACGGGCTGGCCTCGAGTTCCTGATCCTCACCGAGCACCGGGAGGGCCAGCGCGTTCACCTCGAGCCAGCGCTGCGGATCCGGGCATCCGTCCCGGACGGCGCGGTGGGTGAACCGGCGGGTGCCGAACGAGCCCGTGACGACGATCCCGACCTGGTCGGGCCCGATTCGCGGGCAGCCGGGCCCGGAGACCAGCGCGTCCCGCGTCGAGGCCAGCGCGTCGCACGCGTCCGGCACGGCAGAGGCCCAGAACCCCGAGGCGCTGCGGTGCTCGCCGTGGCACGTGATCGAGGCGCGCTGCGTGCGCGAGCCTTCCTGCACCTCGACGACGGCGTCGGCATCGGCAAGCAGGGAAGCGGCAGGCTCGTCATCGTCGCCGAACGTCCGCGGCCCGTACTCGACCCACAGCGCCACGAAGATGCCGCCGATGACCAGCACACCCACCGCCAGCCTCCACCACGCGGACGTGCTCATGCTCCACCGTCGCGGGCGGCCAGCGCCCGGACCTCTTTGGTCAGCTGAAGGATCTGCCTGGACAGGTCGAGCAGCTCCTTGTTCTGGTGGTCCTCCTCCTGGACGGTCGTCCACTGCTCGTCGGCGATCACCTGGCGCTTCGCGTCGGCGCGGTTCTGGCTGATCATCACGAAGGTCGAGAGGAAGATCGCCTCGAGCGAGACGATCATCGTCAGGAGGCCGTAGGGGTAGCTCTCGACGCCGAAGCCGATCCAGCAGCCGAACCAGATGATGTGGATGTAGACGAACAGCAGCGAGCCCGCGAAACCGGTGATCCGGTCAGCAAGCCGGTTCTGCGCCGCCTCGGCGCGCTCCTGTTCGTGCTTCAGCAGCGCCGGATCGATCGGCGGCTTCGGCTTGGGCATCGGCACGAGGAGCCGGCGCAGCCGCCGGCCGAGCGGCGCTCCGCGCCGACGCCCGAACGAGGCGGGCGCCGGCACGGAGCCTGGGGATGTGCGGTGCTTCTGGAGATCCACGAGCGCCGCTGGATTTCCGGTCAGCTCGACGATGCCGCCGGCGCCGGGGCGTGCCGGTCGGAGCCGGCACGTCCGGTCGCGCCGTTGGCGGTGTGGTCGGCGAATGCCTCGTCGATCTCCTCCGGCAGACGCCGGAGCTCGAACGCGTACACGATCCGCATCGCTCCGATGACGACGGCCCAGATTCCGCCGACGGTGATGATCGCCGCCAGCGTCGCGCCGGGGTTGGCCAGAGCGAGGACGCCGAGCGGCACCTCGGCCAGACCGAGCAGGAGCAGCAGCCACCAGTCGGAAAGGACCCGGCGAGCCGCGAAGGCTCCCGAGATGGTGATCGTCCCGAGCACGATCAGCCACGCGCCGACGAAGATGCCGAGCACGGTCAGGCTCGGGGACGGCCAGACGATGATCACGACGCCCGCGGCCGCCGAGAGGACGCCGGTGACGAGGTTGGCGGCGCGGTGGTCGATGCCGACCGTGGCCATCGCCCAGATGCCCTCGAAGATGAACAGCGCTCCGATGAACGTGGAGAGGCTGCGGACGCTCCAGTCGATGCTGAAGATCAGCACGCCGGCGATGACGAGGACGACGCCGTTGAACAGCAGCGTCGTCCAGTTGCGAGCCAGCTGCACGGCGGCGTCGTGCGTGAGCCGACGGCCGAAGCTGGCAAATGATGCTGGTGTGACGAACATCAGGTTCTCCAGTGGGTGTGGGTGGTCATGAGCGGGCGGCGACCGCGGAATCCGCCAGGTACTCGAGGACGCCGGCCTCCCGCGGAGCCCATCCGAGCTCATCGCGGGCGCGGCGAGCGGTGAACCGCTGATCGAGGGCGAGGGCATCCGCGAGCGGGCCCCAGACCTGCCGTCCCTCGTCGAGGGTCAGCGAGCGTGTCGCCCCTCCGGCGCCGGCGGCGCGGCTCGCCGCCTCGGCGACCTGGCGCATGGTCACGTCGGACTCGCCCACGCCGAGGTACCTCGATCCGGCTGCGGCGCCCAGCGCGAGCACGTAGAGGCGTGCGAGGTCGCGCCGGTGCACCAGGGCCATGTGGTTGCCGCCGTCGGCGATGTAGCTCGCGTAGCCCTGGGACCTGGCGGGCTCGACGATCGCAGCGGTGATGAGGCCGGCGCTGTCGCCGTAGACGGCGCCGGGCATGATCAGCACCGGTCGCCCGCCCCCGTCTTCGGCGGACATGATCGCGTCGGTGTTCGCGATCCGCCAGGCGACGATCGGGGGCGGCGCGAGCGGCGCATCCTCGTCTACGACACCGTCCGTGTCTCCGTAGACCCAGGCGCCGCCGGTGAAGACGAACGGATGGTCGCCGAGCTGCTCCTGGAGCGCGGTCGAGGCGGCCAGGTCCGTATCCGGATCCGACGGGGCGAGGTGGATCACCCCGTCCGCGCGGTCGCCTGCCGCGCGCAGCAGGTCGAGATCGCCGAGATGCCCGCGGCGGACCTCGGCGCCGAGGTCCGCCACGACGCTGGCGTCCGCGCCCTCGCGCACGAGCGCCTCGACCTCGTGGCCTTCTTCGACGAGCGCTTCGACGACAGCCCGTCCGATATAGCCGGTGCCGCCGGTGATGAATACACGCATGCGGATCCTCTTCGGTTCGGTAGTTAGAAAACTAAGTACCGACCCCGCGAAGGACTTTCGATATCGAACGGCTATCAGTCGACACCGGAGGCGAATAAGCCGGCGCCGTTCGCTTCACCGGCTCGCGGACACTCCCGTGGCAAGCGTGCGCAGCAAGGTGGCGGCCGCATGCTTGTCCGCCACCGACAGGCCCGACGTGAGCCGGTGGAGCTGCTCCACGTGGTCCGGAAACACGTCCGCGATGAGCGCGCGACCCTTCTGGGTCAGCTCGCCGATGACGGTCCGCTCGTCGTCTTCGCCGGCCACGCGCCGCACCAGACCGCGGTCCTCGAGCTTCTTGACGACGTAGGTGGTGCTGGCTCCGGTCACCAGGATCCGGTCGCGAATCTCGCTCAGCGTCTGCGGACCCTTGTGGTAGAGCACCTCGAGCACCGCGAACTCGCTGAGCCCGAGGCCGCGCTCGGCAAGGTGCGGTCGCACGCCGCGCTCGAGCGCGCGGTACGCGCGGCCGAGCGCGATCATCAGCTGCAGCGTCGCGTCGCGATCGCTCCCGGGCGACATGGTTAGAACTCTAAGTGACCGACACCGCCGTGCGGATGGGCAGCGCGGCGGGGGCGCGCGCGACGCTACGCGGCCGCCGGCCTGGCGATCGAGAGTCGCCCGCCGACCGGGTTGGGGTCGGCGACGGTCAGCGTCGGCTGGGTGTCGAGGTGGACGATCAGGACGGGTATGGGGCTGTGGTTGAGGATGTAGTGGCTGACGCTGCCGAGGAGGGCGGCGCGGACCGCGCCGCGCCCGCGCGAGCCCATCACCACGAGGTCATGCCGGCCGCGGTCGATCTGCTCGATCAGCGCGGCGCGGATCGGCTTGTCGGTGAGGATGGTGGTGACGGGGATCTCGTCGGGAACACGCTCGCGTGCGCGCCGCAGCTCGGCTTCCGCGGATGCGAGGGCATCGGCGTCGATCGCGGCCAACACCGCGCCGCCCGGTGAGAGGTACGCGACCGCGGGCGTCTTGGTGGCGCCGGTGATCAGGGTCAGCCGGGTGTGCGCGCTCTCGGCCAGGTCGATCGCGTGCGTCAGCGCCTGCTCGGCCTCCGGCGAGCCGTCGACCGCGACCAGGATGTCGTGAAACATGATCCGCTCCTCTGGGCCGGGATCAGGCGATGCATTGCTTGCAAATCTTATTGCAGAACAATATAGTCTGTCAATATGAATCGCGCCCCTGCGGAACCTGATCGCGCCGCACGGGCGCAGCACATCTCCACCCACCTGCCGTCGCGCATCGGGTTGCTGACGCGACTCCTCCTCAGGGAGTTCGGCGGGCGCTACTCGTACACCGAGGCCCGGCTCCTGAGCTCCCTTGCCGACGGCCCGCAGCGGATCACCGACCTGGCCGAGCTCGAGGGCCTCGCGCAGCCGACCACGACGCTGCTCGTCAAGCGCCTCGACGAGCGCGGACTGGTTCGGCGAGAGCGCCAGACCCACGATCAGCGGGTCGTGCTCGTGTCGCTGACGGAGACCGGAGAGGCCGCGCTCGAAGACCTTCGAGCCATGGCCGCCGCGGCGCTGCACCGGCACCTCGACGCGATGCCCGACGATCAGCTGAAGGCGCTCACAGACGCCACCGACGCGCTCGCGGAGCTGATCAGCGCGCTCCAGAGCGACACACGTCAGAGCCGGGCTCGTGATCAGCCGTGCGCCGCGGCCGCGCGTCGCGAAGCTGACGGACCAGCGGATGAGGACCATGAGCCGGTTCTGGCCTCCGATCAAGTAGAAGAGGTGGACGACCAGCCAGGTCACCCAGGCGAGGAAGCCGCTGAGCCTGATGCCCTTGATGTCCGCGACGGCCGCGGCGCGGCCGATGGTGGCCAGGTTGCCCTTGTCGTGGTACCGGAACGGCTTCTCGGTACGGCCCTCCAGACGGTCGCGGATGGCCTTGGCCGCGTAGCGTCCCTGCTGCATGGCGACCGGCGCCACGCCGGGGAAGGTGATCGCCGTGCCGTCTCGGCCGCGGACGCGGACCATGTCGCCGAGCGCGAGGACCTCGGGATGTCCGGGCAGGCTGAGATCCGGCTCGACCGTGACGCGGCCGGCGCGGTCCTGCTCCGCGCCCGTGGCCTCCGCGAGCATGGTCGCCAGCGCGGAGGCGGTGACGCCGGCGGCCCAGACCACGGTGCGCGTCGGGATCCGCTCCGTCGCGCCGTCGCGATCCTCGACGGTGACGCCGGTGGCGTCGATGTCGATGACGGAGCGTCCCAGCACGGGCGTGGCGCCGAGCCGGCGCAGCGAGCGCTCGGCCTTCGCCGAGAGCGAGGGCGGGAACCCGGAGAGCACCCGGTCCAGCGCCTCGACGAGCACGATGCGGCCGCTGCCGGGATCGGCGGTGCGGAAGTCGCTGCGCAGCGTGTCGCGGGCGAGCTCGGCGATCTGGCCCGCCATCTCGACGCCGGTGGGGCCGGCGCCGACCACCACGAACGTCAGCCACTCCTCTCGCCGCTCGGGATCGCGCTCGAGCTCGGCGGCCTCGAAGGCGGCGAGGATGCGGCTCCGCACCATCAGCGCGCTCTCGAGCGACTTGACCTCGGCCGCATGCGCGCTCCACTCGTCATGGCCGAAGTAGGAGTAGTGCGAGCCGCCGGCGACGATCAAAGTGTCATAGGGCGCGGGCTCCGGAACCGGCAGATCGCCGACCGGCGAGAGGATCACCTCGCGCCGGTCGAGGTCGAACCGCTCGACCTCGGCGAGCAGGACGCGCACGTTGCGGTTGCGCTTGAAGATCGCCCGCAGCGGATAGGCGACCTCGCCCGGTGACAGCGCGCCGGTCGCGACCTGGTAGGTCAGCGGCTGGAAGAGGTGGAAGTTGCGGCGGTCGATGAGCGTGATCTCCACGTCCGCGCTCCGCAACCCGAGCGCAGCCTGGAGCCCGCCGAAGCCACCGCCGACGATGACGACCCGGTGGACGCTCCGTGCCGTCGGTAGATCTGATTGGCCGCGTGCGTCGGTCATGACCTGCACATCTTGGTGGAGTGCGACGGACAGCGTCGTGACGCCCAACGCGCCTCGCGAAGCCGCCGTACCGGGCAGGACGGCACTGCGTGGCCCGGACGCACCGGAGTCTGAAGCCAGGCCTCGACAGCCAGGGCACTGACCAGGGACCACACGGGCGCGAAGTGTCGGTGCGGCGATCAGCCTGCTTCGTGCACCCCGCGCAGCTCAACCAGAAGGGGAAGTGGATGTCGCATCAGACCACCGCCACAGCGCCGACCACCGGATCGGACGGGGCACCCATCCGCCGGTTCGAGATCGACGTCTCGGACGAGGAACTCACCGACCTGCGCAACCGGATCAACGCGACGAGGTGGCCTGACCGGGAAACGGATTCCGCCCAGGGGGTGCAGCTCGACACGATCAAGAGCCTCGCCGGCTATTGGGCCACCGACTACGACTGGCGCAGGTTCGAGCAGCGGTTCGCGGCCCTACCGCACTTCATCACCGAGATCGACGGGGTGGACATCCACTTCCTTCACGTCCGCTCCGAGCATCCGGACGCGCTGCCGCTCATCGTGACCCACGGGTGGCCGGGCTCGACCATCGAGCAGCTGAAGCTCATCGATCCGCTCACCGATCCCACGCAGCACGGCGCGAGCGCCGCGGACGCCTTCGATCTCGTGATCCCGTCCTTGCCGGGGCACGGGTTCTCGGGGAAGCCGACCGAGACCGGCTGGGACCCGATCCGCATCGCCCGGGCGTGGGTCACCCTGATGAAGCGCCTGGGCTACACGAGGTTCGTCGCGCAGGGCGGCGACTGGGGGAATGCCGTCACGGAGCAGATGGCTCTGTTGAAGCCCGACGGGTTGCTGGGCATCCACACCAACATGCCGGCGACCGTTCCGCCCGACGTGTCGAAGGCGCTCTCCGCCGGCGGTCCGAAGCCAGACGGGCTCGCAGCCGACGAGGACCGGGCCTACGACATCCTGGCGCACTTCTTCGCGACGGGCCTGGGCTACGCGACCGAGATGGCCAACCGCCCGCAGACGCTCTACGGCATCGCGGACTCGCCGGTCGGCCTCGCGGCCTGGATGCTCGACCACGACGAGCAGAGCTACCAGCTCATCGCGCGCGCCTTCGCCGGGCGACCCGGTGGCGTTTCCCGAGACGACGTGCTCGACAACGTCACGCACTACTGGCTCACCAACACGGCGATCTCCTCGGCTCGCCTCTACTGGGAGAGCCACCTGGCCTTCTTCGACGTCAAGGGCGTCGAGATCCCGGTCGGCGTGACCGTCTTCCCCGACGAGCTGTATCCGGCGCCGCGGAGCTGGGCGGAGAAGGCGTATCCCAAGCTCGTCCACTTCAACGAGGTCGGCGCGGGCGGCCACTTCGCCGCCTGGGAGCAGCCGCAGATCCTCTCCGAGGAGGTGCGGGCGACCTTCAGGTCACTGCGCTAGCCGAGAGGATGGCGAGACCCGGTCGCGTTTTCGTCATCATCGTCCAGCGTGTCCGGCCGACCGGGTTCCCAGAAGCGATGGCGCGGCGGCGCGCTCGTAGCGCTCGCCCTGCTCATGGGCTGCGGCGGGGAGAGCGAGCCGCTTCCCACCGCGCCCGAGACCATCGAGCTCGCCACGCCGGACTTCAAGGACGGCGGCCCGATCCCGCGCGCGCTGACGTGCGACGGCGCGGGCACCGCGCCCACGATCACCTGGCAGGACGTGCAGGGCGCCACGGAACTGGTGCTCTTCGTCGACGATCCCGACGCCGGCTTCACGCACTGGACGGCCTACGGCATCAGCGCCGCAGGTGGGAGCGGGCTGGCGCCACAAGGGCAGTTCCCGACCGGCACCAAGTACGGGAAGAACTCCGACGGCAAGACCGGCTGGACGCCGCCGTGCCCGCCCGAAGGCGACGACCCGCACCACTATGTCTTCACGGTGTACGCGCTCGAGGACGCGAGCGCGCTCCCCGACGGCGCGGAGCCCGACGAGGTCCGCGCGAAGCTCGCCGGCGCCGTCGCCCGCGGCACGTTCACGGGAACGTACGCACGCGACTAGGCCCTCGTCGGGAAAGCGTGGAGGGATCTCCACACCCGCACCGAGCAGGGCCCCCTCGTTTCTGTTGAGATGCGCAGGTTGCCTGCACGAGAGCAGGCAAGGTCAACATACGGAGGGATCTGTCCATGGTCGCGAGAAGGCCACTGATCGCGCTTGTCGCGTCGGCGTTGTTGTTGGCAGGAAGCCAGTCCGCGTTCGCGGCCGACGACAATGGGATCCCATTCCAGGAGTTGGTGCAGGTCTACGTGCCTGACCAGGACGCCGTCGACCGCGTCGTCAACAAGTACGACGCCGCCGAGTACAAGTCCGTGCAGGACGACGGCTCGATCCTGCTCAACGTCTTCGTGACGGCCGAGGAGAAGGCCGCGCTGGCGGCCAAGGGCTACGAGATCGGCCGCGTCATCGAGGACTCCGACACCGGTCCCCAGCGCATGAAGGAGCGCCAGGAGATCATCGACCAGGAGGCCGCCGCCGCCGAGCTCGCCGAGAACGGCCTCAGTGGTCCCGGCGCGCAGTCCCTCGTCCCCGGCCAGGGCGACACGGTCATCCAGCGGGCCGTCGTCTTCACCGACGCGGTCGGTCCCAACTCGGCGCTCTCGACCGCGCGCTTCCTCTACGTCGAGGCGTTCAACAAGTCCACGGCGCGCGTCCCGGGCTCCAACACCGCCTTCACGGGCCCGACGCTGGCGCTCTCCTTCGCCGGCCCCGACGGGGTCTACTCGACTGCGTCGAACATGGTTCGCTTCGTCGACACCGAGCCGACGCCGGACGCGTACATGTACCACCGGCAGCTGATCCGCCTGACCGGCGCCTACGCGAGCCTCGCGGCCTCGGACATCCAGCTTCGCATCGCCACCACGGCGACCCCCGGCGGCGCTGACGCCAGCCTCGAGACGTATCCGGTCAGCGAGTGGCTCGGCAACAACCTCCCGCCGCACGTCGCGGGCTTCAAGACCCAGTTCTTCACCAAGTACCAGGATCCGACCGAGACCCGCGCCGACCTCGACGCGCTGGCCGCCCGGTACCCGGAGCTGGTGACCGCGGTCAACCTGCCGGAGCTGACCTCCGGCTATCAGCGCAAGGCGCAGGCGACCATGAACGGCACGACGGCGATCGGCGGGACGCCGCCCGCCGTGTTCGGCCCGCTGCTCATCAACACCACGGGCGAGATCACGGCCGCGCAGCCGGTCGCCTCGATCCCGTTCACCGGCGAGGCGGGAGTGCAGTACCGCGCGATCGTCAACGGGATCCCGGGCGGCACGACCGACTTCATCTTCACGCTCAAGGACCCCGCCGGCAACGTCCTGCAGGTGATCGACACGGGCACGAGCCCGGAGACCATCACGCAGGTGATGCCCACGACCGGCACCTACACCTACGAGGTCTCGGGCTTCCAGGGCGATCTCGGCGATTTCACGTTCCAAATCCAGGAGGTCTTCTACTCGGCGGTCGTGCTCACCACCCGGGACTGGGGCCATGAGGGCGGCAACCAGGTCCAGGCCGAGTTCCGCAACCCGGGCGCGGCCGACCAGCCGCTGGGCGTTTCCGTCACGGGCAACCTGATCGAGGTGGTCCTCGGCACCGACAGCACCGGCGCGCTGAACTCGACGGCCAAGCAGGTCGTCGACGCGATCAACGCCAGCCCGGCGGCCGCCGCGCTCGTCCAGGCGACGACCTTCCGCGGCAACCGGGGCCTCGGCATCGTCCAGCCCCGCGCGCGCACGAACCTCTCGGACTTCCTCAACGCTCCCGCGAGCGTCGCGCGTGGTCCGTTCCAGCAGCGCATGTACCGGATCGGCGCGGTCCGTGACGGCTCCAAGGTGGGCGTGTTCCTCTTCTGCCAGCAGCACGCTCGCGAGTGGACCACCAGCCTCACCTGCCAGGAGACCGCGCACCAGCTGGTCGAGAACTACGCGACCGACCCGCAGACCAAGGAGCTGCTCGACAACGTCGAGGTCTTCATCCTGCCCAACTCGAACCCGGACGGCGCGCACTACTCGATGTACGACTCGTCCGTGCAGCGCAAGACGATGCCCAACTACTGCCCCGCCAATGGCACCTCCGACCCGGCGGCGCGGACGGCGTGGGGCGTCGACATGAACCGCAACATGGGCGAGTACTCGCCGTTCGACGGCTACTACGGCGCCTCGACCTCGTGCACGAGCGAGCTCTTCGCCGGGCCGAGCGAGTACTCCGAGCCGGAGAGCCGCAACGAGAAGTGGGTCGCGGACACGTTCCCGAACATCAAGTTCATGAACAACATCCACTCCTACGGTGGGTACTTCATGTGGGCGCCGGGTTCCTACAAGGACGACGGCAACCGCACGACGGCTCCGGCCCCGAACATCGGCATCGAGAACTACTTCTTCCAGGCCGGTGAGAAGATCCTCAAGCGGATCAAGGACGTCCGCGGCACGGTCATCCTCCCGCAGCGCACCGGCCCGATCGCCGACGTGCTCTACTCCGCCGCCGGCAACTCCGCCGACGACGGCTGGTACCGCAAGGGGGTCATCGCCTACTCGTTCGAGACGGGCGCCGACCGCCTCCTGAACCTGACGACGGGCACCACCATGACGCAGGTCGGCTTCCAGCCGTGCTTCGGCGCGGTCGGCACCGGCGGCGGCCAGGGGTCCTGCCCGACGAACGGCTCGCTCGTCAACGAGGGCCGCGACGAGGCGCTGGAGTTCGCGGCGGGCAACTACGGCATGGTCGAGTCCGCGTACGACTACGCGATGGACACGACGCCGCCGAGCACCTCGCTCGACTCCGACGGAGTCACGCAGTCCAAGGACCCGATCGCCTACCGCTTCGTCTGGAACGACGAGGCGGCGGTCATCCACTACACGACCGACGGCTCGACCCCGACGCTGTCCTCGCCCAAGTACAACAACCAGCGGGCGCGCAGCATCGGCGAGATCCTCAAGATCAGCACGCCGGGCGCGACCACCGTCAAGTGGTTCGCCGTCGACATCAAGGGCAACCAGTCCGCGGTGCAGTCGAGGTCCTTCCTGCTCGACCAGACGGCGCCGACCGTCACGGTCAACATCCCGGAGGGCGCGGTCTACACCCAGGGCCGTCCGGTCCCGCTCACGTTCTCGTGCGCTGACGAGGCGGGTGGATCGGGCGTCGCCTCGTGCGTCGGCTCGACCCCCAGCGGCTCCAACCTGCCGACCGGCACCGCCGGCATGCAGGTGCTGACGATCACCGCCACCGACAACGTCGGCAACGTGTTCGTCAAGACCGTCAACTACCGCGTCCTGGACGCCACCAACGTCGACGGCACCGTCAGCGGCTCCGTGCCGGCGACGCTCGCCCTGTCGCTGACCACCCCGTCGGCCTCGTTCGGCGTGTTCACGCCGGGCCGGGCGTGGGACTACACCACGACGCTGGCGGCGAACGTCGTCTCGAGCGGCGGCGACGCGGCGCTGACCGTGGCCGACGCGAGCAGCACCGCGACGGGCCATCTGGTCAACGGGACGTTCGCGCTCCCGTCGGCCCTGCAGGTCAAGGCCAGCAGCGCGGGCGGCACCGGTGGGGGCGCGTACGCGAACGTCGGCGGCTCCGCCGCGCCGACGCCGCTGCTCAGCTACACCGGCCCGGCCAGCAACGACGCGGTCACGGTGGCGCTCCTGCAGCGCATCGGTGCCAATGACGGCCTGCGCACGGGCACCTACAGCAAGACGCTGACGTTCACGCTGTCGACCACGACTCCGTAACCAGCCACTGCTCCCGGAGCACGTCCGCGTGCTCCGGGAGCAGCAGGAGTGGCGAGACCCGGACTCGAACCGGGGACACCACGATTTTCAGTCGTGTGCTCTACCAACTGAGCTATCTCGCCGTAGCGGCGTAGAAGCCTAGCGCGCGCCCGCGAGCCAGAGATAGCGCCGGGACTCGGTCGTCCATGGCTCGCGGGAGTAGTCCCCGTAGCGGTCCACGACCGCCAGGCCGCAGGCCTCGAGCAGGAGCGAGAGCTCCTCCGGGTAGTAGATGTGCCAGTCGAGATCGGTGATCCGGTGCTCGACCCGGCCGTCGTCGTAGAAGATCTCGTAGCGGTTGGTCGAGCGCAGGGTCTGGGACGCCTCGTCGTAGGTGTCGGTGTAGGTGCGGAGGAAGCGGGCCACGCCGTGGTCCGGTGAGGGGTGGTCGGCGTCGACGCGCATCGGGGGGCAGCCGCCGAGGGCCTCGGCGATGAAGTCGTAGCGCGGCATGACGAGGTCGAAGACCAGCCGGCCGCCGGGGGCCAGGAGCGCCGCGCACGCCTCCAAGCAATCCAGGCGGTCGGCTCGCGCGGTCAGGTAGGCCAGCGAGTTGAACGGGATGGCGATGAGGTCGAACGGGCCCTCCACGGCGGGGGCCCGCATGTCGCCGCGGACGACCGAGATCGGGAGCGACTCGGCCGCCACCCGCTCGCGCAGCCGCTCGAGGAACGGCTCGCTCATGTCCAGGGCCACGATCTCGGTTGCCACGCCGAGCCGCGCGAGCGGCAGCGTGACCCGTCCCGTGCCGCACGCCAGCTCGAGCATCCGGGCGGGCGCCAGCTCGGTCACCACCGAGGTCCAGAAGCCGAGGTCGAACGCCGGGTCGTCGGCGTTCTCCATCTCGTAGAGATCAGGATCGGACCACACGGCTCAGGCCGGGACGGGGGTTCCGACCGGTGCCGGCCAGGTGGCGCGCATGCGGGGAGTCGTGATGGCGATGACCACCAGCATGCCAGCCGCCGCGATCGCGAACGTCGTCTGGACCCCGCTGACCGAGATCAGCACGCTCGCGGCCAGGAACGACCCCGCGAACGCGAGCGACGTCAGCGCCTTCTGCAGCGCGAAGACGCGACCGTGGAGGGCGTCCGGGACGGCGTCGCCGAGCAGGAGCCGGTCGTGCACGAGCGCGAAGCCGTTGCCGAAGCCGCCGAGCGCGAACACGGGCAGGAGCAGCCAGAGGTTCGGCCACAGCGCGCACAGCGCCAGGTCGACGGCCATGCAGGCCAGGCCGGCGATGTACGCCCGCCGCCACTGGAAGGCGAACTTGAAGCGCGCGGCCAGCGAGCCGAGCACCGTGCCCGCGCCGTGCGCCGCCACCAGGGCCGCAAGCCCCGAGGCCGAAGTGCCGAGCACGTCGCGCGCGAGGATCACCTCGCCAACGTTGGTCACGCCCGCGAAGAGCACCGCGGCCGTCGAGCTGGCCAGCAGGAGCCGGACGTCCGCCCGGCCGCTGAGGGTCCGCAGGCCCACTCGCAGGTCGGTCCACACGGAGCGGTACTCGATGCGCTCCACGCTCTGCCCCCGCGGGCCGACGCCGGCCAGCAGCACGGCCGACATGGCGAACGTGGCCGCGTTGGCGCCGAGCAGCGCCGCCGGGGGGACCACGGCCAGCAGCGCGGCGGCGAAGGCCGGGCCCGCGGTCAGGCCGAGGTCGTCGATCGCGCCGAACAACCCGAGTGCGGCCGGGCGTTTCTCGCCCGGCGCCATCTGGCTGACGCCGGCCAGCGCGGCGGGAGAGAACAGCGCCGCGCCGGTCCCCGCCAGGGCGGCGGCCACGATGAGTGCCGGCAGCGAGTGCGCGAAGACGACCAGCGTGAAGCCGACGAAGCGCAGCAGGTCGGCCGCGATCGCGCACGTCCGCCAGCCGATCCGGTCCACCAGCGCGCCCAGCAGCGGGCCGAAGAGGATGGCCGGCAACAGGTCGGGCACCAGCACGGCCGTGACGGCCCAGGCGCTGCCGGTGTGCTCCCAGGCGAGCAGCGGCAGGACCACGTGCGCGAGGCCCGAGCCGAGGCAGGACTGAGCGTGGGCGGTGAAGAACCGCCGGGTCTTCTTGTCCGCGAGCGCGGCGCGGAGCACTCAGGCCCCCGCGGGAACCACAGCCCGCCAGCGGCGGGGCACGAGCCGCGTGCCGCACACGGCGTGCAGGAGCACGAAGACGCCGAGGACGATCGTGGCGTCCCCGACGCTGTAGACGTTGTAGAGCGGGAACCACTCAGGCGTCGCGAAGACGTCGCCGAGGAACAGCAGGTTCGGGTCGGCCACCGCGCCGGCGTTGACGAACCCGTCGGCGCCCGCCACGTGCATGGCGAGCTCCGGGTCGGCCGGCATCACGCCGCCGTTGGCGGCGATGGCCACGAAGTTGAGCAGCCCGCCGAGGATCACGAGCGGCACGCCCGGGATCCGGCGGTTCGACCACGCGAACGCGCCCAGCAGGACGTAGCTGAACATGTGGACCGCCTCGCTGAGCCACTGCGGCGCGCCCGGGAACACCTCGATGATGAGGATCTGGACCCCGATGCCCGCGAGCGCGAGGTAGCCGCGCCGGAGCTTCAGATCCCCGAGCGCGCTCAGGCGCCCGCGCGCGAGGGGGACGGTGAGCAGGCAAGCGAGGAAGACGAGTCCGAGAATCATGTCCCAACCCGCATCGGCTCGGGAGGGCATGGGGCTTGCTCCAACAAATGTCCAATTGCTCAGCTTCGGACTCGTGTACGCCGATGAGGGTCGCGTAGCGGGCTTCCGGAACAGGATCGGGAGCCATGACAAGGAGGTCTTGTAGGCATGAAGGCACGCATGTATCGCACCGCTCTGACCGTCTCCATGGTCGCCGTCCTTCTCGAGGGCCTCGGCGCCGGCTGGAAGTGGAGCTAAGGGTTCACCCCCCTAGCCCGACTGGTCTGCACCGACTCAACTCGATTGGAGGGATGGAAACCATGAAGGTTCTCAACGGCCGTAAGTGGTAGCGGGGAGGGTGCCGTGTGCCGCTCAGCGGCGCACCAGGGCAGGGCACCCTCTTCTCACCTTTCTCACTCGATGCGTTCCATCACAACCAGACTTCCGCCGCTCAAGGCCTACGTCACCGGGGTCATCTTCCTCGGGGCCGTCTGCGGCGCGCTGGTGTTCTCGCGTGATGGGGACAGCCTCTCGCAGCTCTTCACCCCGGAGGTCATGCTCTTCGCCGCCTGCGCGTTCGCCGGCGAGCTGATCTCCCTCAAGGTCGTAACCCGCGGCGCGGAGGGCGAGGTCACCACCTCGACCACCTTCGCGTTCGCGGCGTTGCTGGTCGCCGGGCCGGCCTGCGCGATCGTCGCCCTGATCTGCGCCAGCTTCGCGGCCGACCTCATCCAGCGCAAGGCGCTCACAAAGCTCTTGTTCAACGCGTCGCAATACGTCGTGACGCTCACCGCCAGCTCGTTCGTCCTCGACGCCCTCACGGGCGTTCCGCGCGTTGGCGAGCAGTTCCACTTCACGCCCGCCGACCTGCCCGGCATCCTCATCGCCGCGGCGGCGTTCTTCCTGGTCAACTCGTCGCTGGTGGCCGTGGTCATCGCGCTCGTCCAGGACATCCGCGTCGGCCGCTACCTCGTCCAGGACTGGTTCTTCCAGGTCTCGACCGGCGGCCTCATGCTCGGCCTCGCGCCGATGGTCGCCATGGCCGCCGACTTCGCCCTGCCGTCGGTGGCGCTCCTCTTCCTGCCGCTCCTCGCGGTGCACCGCGGCGGCCGCCAGGCCATCGCCAAGGAGCACCAGGCGGTGCACGATGCGCTCACCGGTCTGCCCAACCGGTCGCTCTTCCGCCACCAGATCGAGCAGATCGTCAACGCCGGCCGTCGCGCCGACCGGATCGCGGCCGTGATGCTGATCGACCTCGACCACTTCAAGGAGATCAACGACACGCTCGGCCACCACGCCGGCGACCGTCTCCTCCAGGAGGTCTCCCAGCGCCTCCGCGCCTCGCTCGACGAGCACGAGATGGTCGCCCGCCTCGGCGGCGACGAGTTCGGCGTCCTGCTCCCCGACCTCGTCGACCAGGGCGAGGCCACCGCGACCGCGGAGCGCCTGCTCGCCCAGCTGCGCGAGCCGTTCTCGATCGAGGGTCTGACCCTCGAGGTCGACGCCAGCATCGGCATCGCCTGCTCGCCCGAGCACGGCTCGGCCGTCGAGCAGCTCATCCAGCGCGCCGACATCGCCATGTACGCCGCGAAGGAGGGCGGCCGCGGCTTCCTGCTCTTCGAGCAGCAGCTCGACCGCTACAGCCCGCGGCGCCTCTCGCTGGCCGGCGCGCTGCGCTCGGCCATCGCCGACGGCGAGATCGTCCTCTACTTCCAGCCCAAGGCGGAGCTGACGACCGGCAAGATCATCGGCGTCGAGGCGCTCGCCCGCTGGCAGCACCCGCGGCTCGGGCTGATCGGCCCGTCGGAGTTCGTGCCGATCGCCGAGCAGACCGGTCTGATCGGCCCGCTCACCTCACACGTGCTCGAGGAGGCCCTCCGCCAGCTCGCCGTGTGGGCCGAGGACGGCGAGGAGCTGAGCGTCGCCGTCAACCTCTCCGCCCGCTCGTTCCTCGACGCGCAGCTCGCCGTCGAGATCCCCCGGCTGCTCGAGCGGACCGGGGTCGACGCGCGGATGCTCGAGCTGGAGATCACCGAGAGCATGCTCATGCTCGACCCGGCGCGCGCGAAGGCGACGCTGGACCGCCTCAGCGCGATCGGCCTCAGCCTCTCCGTCGACGACTTCGGCACCGGCTACTCGTCGCTGGCCAACCTCAAGCGGCTGCCGGTCGACGTCATCAAGATCGACAAGTCGTTCGTCATCGACATGCCGCACGACCAGTCGGACGCCGCGATCGTCCGCTCCACGATCGACCTGGCCCACAACCTCGGCCTGAAGGTCGTGGCCGAGGGCGTCGAGTCGCACGAGGCCTGGCGCCGCCTGGCCGAGCTCGGCTGCGACCTCGCCCAGGGCTTCTACGTCTCGCGCCCCCTGCCTGCCGAGGCCATGACCCGCCTGCTCGCCGAGCGCCGCTCCGCGGAGCTCGCGCCGGCCCCCGCGGCCGAGCCGTTCCCCTTCCGGGTCGTCCAGGGCTACGCCTCGTAGAGCTCGGCGCCCCTGAGCGCCGCGAGCCGCCGCCCCTCCTCGCGCACGTCGACGGGCGGGCCGAACCACTCCGTCTCGAGCGTGAGCTTGCGCCCCTGCTTGCGGGCCTTCCAGAGACCGGCCGGGCGGCCGTCATGCAGGACCAGCCCGGGGCTGGCGATCATGCGGAAGAGTCGCTTGTGCACGTCCTCGGGCACCAGGTTGCGGCGGTCGCGGGCGTTGAGCAGCGGGTCGCCGGCACCGAGCAGACGCGTGCCCGTCGGCCGGCGGCGGCTCGGTCTCCGCGTCGGCCGCGAGCAGGTACGCCTTGCCGACCTGGACGAGCTCGTCCTCGACGGTCTTCCAGAGCTCCTTGGCGTGCGACGGGGCGATGCCGGCCCACGCGGCGAGGTCGGAGTGCGTCGACGGTCCGAGGTGATGCAGGTAACGGCGGACGAACTCGGCCCGGGCGTCCGCCGCCGGCTCGAGCTCGATCCACTGGTCCGTGCGCGCGAACGTGTTCTGGCGGCCCTCCCGGCCGGCGATGCAGAGGCGTCCGGCGAGCGCGGCGACGGTCAGCAGCCCGCGGCGGGCGTGAAAGCTCTTGCACCCCGGGCACCAGGGCAGGAGCGCCTCGGGCAGGCGCTGTCGCAGCTCCTCGTGGAGGGCGTCGCGGCTCAGCGTCCGGCCGTCGAGCGCGTCGCTCACGGCCTCCACCGCCCGGTCGCGCGCGTCCTCGAGATCGTCGCCCTCGGGAACCGCTCGCAGGAGCACGGCCTTCAGCGCCCGCTCGTCGGGCGGCTGCAGGGCGGTCAGGTACGTCGAGACGTCCGCGGCGGGCAGCACCGCGATCGCCGTCCGCGGGTTGGGCAGGGCGACGAGCTCGCGCCGCTCGAGCAGCTCGCCGAGCGCCGCAGCGTCCGGGCTGCGGGCGTTGAGCGCGGTGGCCGCGGCCTGCGGAGGCGAGTCCTGGAGGCCGAACGAGGCCGCGACCTGTGCGGCGCTGCGATCGCGTGCGGCGATGCCTTGGGCGGCGAGGCGGCGGGCGAGGACATCCACGCCCGCAGAGGCTATTGGGCGGCCCAGGCCTGCAGGTCGGGCAGCGGGTCGATCGGCGCCGACGTCTTGTCGGCGTACCAGCCGTACGGCCAGATCTCGAAGTGCAGGTGGGGCCCGCTGGACGCGCCGGTCGAGCCGACGGCGCCGATCTGCTGTCCCGCGCTCACGAAGGCGCCCTTGGTGACCGTGATCGAGCCGTCGAGCAGGTGCATGAACACGTAGTCGCGCCCGTCGTCGGCGCGGATGACCACGTAGTGACCGGCGCCGCCGCTCTGGAACGCGCGCCAGTGCACGCTCCCGGCCCGCGGCGAGACGACCGGCGTGCCCGCCGCCGCGACGATGTCCTGCCCCTGATGGCTGTGCCCGGGCCGGCCGGCGCCGAAGCGGGCGTCGGCGCCGCCGAAGCTGTACGGACCCTGGACGGGGAAGACGCCGCTGGAGGCCACGACCGGCGGCGCGACGATCTCCAGCGTCGAGTCGACCGACGTCCGCGCCTTGGCGGCGCGGTTCAGCGTCGTCGCGCGCAGCCGGGCCGTGTACCGGCCAGGAGCGAGCTTCGGCCGCCAGGTCGCGGTCAGGTCCCGGCCGGTGCGCAGGCGGCCCAAGGCCAGCGTGGCGGCCGGACGTGTCCCGCCCTCCGGCAGGAGGTCGACCCGCACCCGGACCCGCCGCGGCTTGCCCGCGATCCGGTACTGGATCGTGAGCGGCGCCCCGGGAGCGATCGCCGCAGGCGTGACCGTGAAGGTCGTCGCGGTGAGCTTCGGCGCCGGAACGTACTCCGCCCCGCCGGTCTGCGCGGAGGCCGGAGCAGCCGCCACGAGGACGGCCACGATCGTCAGGAGTGCGGACGGATGACGCACGGAAGGAGATTCGGCGCGCCCGTCGACGGCCTCAACCGCTGCACGCCTTCGTTCAAAGTCGCGCGCCCTTCGTTACGAATCCGCCCGGCAGCCGCGGGTCGCGCGGCGGGCACCCTGCGCGGTGAGTGGAACGAAATGCATGCCAGGCGATGCAAAACGTTCCACGTGACCCGCCCTGACGCGATCGCGGCGCGCCGGCACGGAGTCGTGACCCTCGACGATCTCGCCGCAGCCGGGATCGGCCGCACGGCGCTCTCGCACCGGATCGCGGAAGGCCGGCTCCGCCGCCTTCATCGCGGGGTGTACCTCCTCGGGCCGCTGCACGGAACGTGGACGCGCGAGGTCGCGGCGGTGCTCGCCGTCGGCGACGGCGCGGCGCTGAGCCACCATTCCGCGGCCGCGTTCTGGGGTGTTCGACCCGCCAACGAAGGGGACGTGGACGTGCTGGTCGCCGGTCGCAAGGCGCGCCACCGGGCGGGCATTCGCATCCACCGCACGACCGCCCTCGAGCCGCACGACGTCTGGTGGCGAGAAGGGATCGCCATCACGTCGCCCGCGCGGACGCTGCGCGACCTCGCGCGCCATCTGCCGCGCCGCGAGCTCGAGCGAGCGGCCGAGCAGGCGCAGGTCCTGCGGCTCGTCACGCGGGCCGGGCTGGGCGCGCTCGCGCGCGACGACCCGGCCATGACACGGTCGGAGGCCGAGGCGCGGTTCCTGGCACTCGTCCGCGAGGCCGGGCTGCCGGAGCCCGAGACCAACGCGTGCGTGGCCGGCTACGAGGTCGACTTCCTCTGGCGCGACCAGCCGCTCGTCATCGAGGTCGACGGCTTCGCGTTCCACTCCACGCGCGAGGCGTTCGAGCGCGACCGCCGGAAGGACGCGGACCTGCTGACCCTTGGGCTCCGGACACAGCGGGCCACCTACCGGCGGATCGCCGACGAGCCCGCGGCTCTCGTGTCCTCCATACAAGCGCAGTTCATGAACAAGCAGTTATA
The DNA here is from genome assembly GCA_963774155.1 of uncultured Solirubrobacteraceae bacterium. GTDB lineage: Bacteria > Actinomycetota > Thermoleophilia > Solirubrobacterales > Solirubrobacteraceae > DASSUW01. Next base: position 201,284 of record CAVZDW010000012.1, on the reverse strand, counting down.
TGCTTCAATAGCAATATGAGCGCGACCTTCGACGTGCTGGCGGAGCCGACGAGGCGGGAGATCCTCGACCTGTTGCGCGACCAGGAGCGCCCGGTGAACGACCTGGTGAACCGGCTCGCGATCAGCCAGCCCGGCGTCTCCAAGCACCTGCGGGTGCTGCGCGAGGCGGGGCTCGTCGAGGTCCGGACCGACGCCCAGCGGCGCCTCTACCGGGTGCGGGCGCAGCCGCTCGAGGAGATCGACGCGTGGCTCGCGCCGTACCGGCGTCTGTGGGAGGGCACGCTCGACGCGCTCGAGCGCCATCTCGACGAAGGAACGGAGGAGCGATGATCGAGCTGCACTTCGAACGGCACCTGCGGCACCCGATCGACAAGGTCTGGGCGGCGCTGACCGATCCGGAGCAGATCGAGCAGTGGTGGGCGCGCGCCCGGCTCGACCTCACCGAGGGCGGACGCGCGCGGTTCGAGTGGCTCAACGGCGACGCCGTGGCCGCCGGCCGCATCAGCCGCCTCGAGCCGCCGCACGCGATCGAGTTCGACACCGAGCCCCACGGCGTCCTGCTCTGGGAGCTGCGTCCCGAGGGGGACGAGACGCACCTCACGCTGACCGTCAGGGCCGACATCCCCGACGCCGACCTGGCCAAGGTCCAGGCCGGCTGGCACGTCCACATCGACTTCCTCGAGGACGCGCTCGACGGCACGCCCGTCGACTGGGCGAGCTGGCCGCTGGATCGCTGGCAGGTCCACTACGACCGCTACGCGGCCAGCATGCGGCCCATCAGCTGAGCGCAGCCGGCCTTCGACAGCGGCTCGTTGAGGTTGCCGCACTTGGGCGACTGCACGCACGACGGGCAACCGCTCTCGCACGGGCACTCGCTGACGAGCCGGTGCGCGTCGTCGACCAGCGCCTCGAACGACTGCCAGCCCCGGCGGGTGATCCCGATCCCGCCGGGATGACCGTCGTAGATGAAGATCGTCGGCACGCCCGTCTGTGGGTGGAGGTTGGTCGAGAGCCCGCCGATGTCCCAGCGGTCGCACATGGCCAGCAGGGGGAGCACGGCGATCTGGGAGTGCTCGGCGGCGTGCAGCGAGCCGAGCAGCGCCTCCAACGGCATCGAGCCGGCGAGCATCGCGTCGGGGATCTCGTACCAGAGCGCCTGCGTGGCGAACGACGTGGCCGGGAGGTCCAGCGCGATGATGTCGACGGCCTCGTGGTCGGAGAGCCGGCGCCGCTGGTAGGCCAGCACCTGCTCGGTCACCACCACGGTGCCGAACGACAGCGGCACGCCGAGGGCCGTCCGCCGCTCGATCAGCCGCTCGATGTAGGTGTCGGTCTCGTACTTGGGCTGCGTGTACCAGTCGCCGTCGAACGGATGGACCAGAGCCCGGCGCCCCTCGAGGTCCAGCCCTTCGACCTCGAACGAGCGGCCCCCGTGCAGGTAGATCGCGCCGTCGTGGACCGTCGAATGCGCCCGCGCCATGTCGACCGTCCCGAGCATCTCGCCCGAGGTCGTGTCGACGATCACCACGCCGTCGCGGCTCGCCGAGCGCAGCGAGACGTTGGCCGCCGGGAACTCCTCCGGGTGGCGCGGGACGAAGGTCCCGCCGGGCCGCTCGCGCAGGTCGCCGGACGAGACCAGCGCCTCCGCGAACTGCCGCCAGCGCGGCCCGAGGATCTCGGCGTCCGCGTCCTCCAGCGGCCCCTCGTGGGCCGCGCACAGCAGGTGAGCGGAGTGCAGCTGCTCGTTCCAGGGGTCGAGGATCGCCGCCTCCACGGGGCGGTCGAGGAACTCGTCGGGGTGGCGGCAGAAGAACTGGTCGAGCGCGTCCTCGCCGGCCACGTACACCGCGAGCCCGCGGCCGCGGCGCCCGGCGCGCCCCCACATCTGCCGCAGGGAGGCGACCGTGCCCGGGAAGGTCACGCAGATCGCCGCGTCGAGCGAGCCGATGTCGATCCCCAGCTCGAGCGCGTTCGTCGCGACCACGCCCAGCAGCTCGCCCGAGAGCAGCCGCGCCTCGAGCTCGCGGCGCTGCTGCGGCGTGTAGCCGGCCCGATAGGGCGCGATCCGCTCGGCGAGGTCGGCGCGGCCCCGCCCCTCGAGCGTGAGCTGCGCGAAGCGCGACATCAGCTCGACCGCCTTGCGCGACTTCATGAAGACGATCGTCCGCGCGTCCTCGGTCACCAGATCGGCCAGGAGGTCCGCGGCCTCGGCCAGCACCGACCGTCGCGCGGCGGTCTTCTCGTCGACGATCGGCGGGTTCCACATGGCGATCGTCCGCTTGGCCTGCGGCGCGCCGTCGCGGTCGATCACCGTCACGTCGTCCAGCCCGGTCAGCCGCTCGGCCAGCTCGCCCGGGTTGGCCACCGTCGCCGACGCGAGCAGGAAGCGCGGCGCCGTGCCGTACGCGTCGGCCACCCGCCGGACGCGGCGCAGCACGTTGGCCACGTGCGAGCCGAACACGCCGCGGTACACGTGCGCCTCGTCGACCACGACCACCGCCAGGTTCGCGAAGAAGTCCCCCCACGCGCCGTGGTTGGGAAGGATCCCCAGGTGCAGCATGTCGGGGTTGGTGATGACGATGTTCGACCGCGCCCGGATCGCCCGCCGCTGCTCGCGCGGCGTGTCGCCGTCGTAGATCGCCGGCCGCGCCCGCGCCACGCCGAGCGCGTTCAGCGCCCGCGCCTGATCCTGCGCCAGCGCCTTGGTGGGGTACAGGTACAGCGCGCGCGCCCGCGCGTCCCGACACAACACGTCGAGGGTCGGCAGGTTGAAGCCCAGCGACTTGCCGGACGCCGTGCCGGTCGTGACGATCGTCGGCCCGGCCCAGGCCGCGTGCAGCGCCTCGGCCTGGTGCGCCCAGAGGCGCTCGATCCCACGCGCGCGCAGCGCCTTCGCCACCTCGGGGTGCAGCTCCTCCGGGATCGCGACCTCGCGCGCCGGCTTCGGGTGCTGCGAGGCCTGCATGACCAGCCGCTCGTCGTCGCGCCCGGCCTGCAGCAGCGCGTCCCACGGCTCGATGTCACGGACGACGGCCATCCCGTCGACCCACTCTACGAGCCCGCGACGGTCGTACCCTGGATCGCCGTGCCGAACTTGCGCTGTGTCTACGTGGACCTCGACGGCACGCTGCTCGGCAAGGACGGCGCGCTGCTCCGCGCGGCCGACGGCAGCTTCTCCCTGCTCGGCGCCCGCGCGCTGGAGGCCTGCGACCGCGCCGGCACCGAGGTGGTCATCTACTCCGGCCGCCGCCAGCTCACGGTGTTCTACGACGCCCGCGTGATGGGCATCACGTCGTACGCGTTCGAGGCGGGCGCCGGCGTCGTGCTCGACGGCGAGCTGCACTGGCTGACCGGCGACATCGTCCCGCGCGAGGGCAGCACGATCTTCGACCAGATCGAGGCGACGGGAGCGCCGAAGCTGCTGCTCGATCACTACGCCGGGCGGCTCGAGTACCACGCCCCCTGGCACGAGGGCCGCGAGGTCTCGCACCTCTTCCGCGGGAACGTCGACGCCTTCGAGGCCGACGAGCTGCTGGAGCGCTCCGGCCACGGCAACCTGCGGCTGGTCGACAACGGGGGCATCCACCCGATCACGCCCGGGACGGATCCCAACACCCGGGCGTTCCACCTGATCCCGCGCAGCGCGTCCAAGGCCGGCGCGGTCGCCTGGCACATGCGCGCCCGCGGCTATCGGGGCGAGGAATGCATCGCGATCGGCGACTCGCGCGAGGACCTCGGCGCGGCCGCGGTGGTGGCCACGTTCTGGCTCGTCGCGAACGGCCTGGAGCGCGACCCGACGATCCGCGAGGCGCTGACCGCCAACACGCGGGTGACGGCCGAGCCCAACGGCGCCGGCGTCTACGAGGCCGTGATCACCGAGCTGGCCGAGCGCCGCTCGTAGTCGGCGAAGCGCTCGCCGGCGAGCGCCACGCGCCGCGCCACCGCGTCGGGCCAGCCGGGTTCCAGGCTGCGGAACGGCAGGCTGCTCCAGCGGAGCAGGGCGGCCGCCTCGAAGAGCAGGACGTCGCGCCCGGCGCCGCAGGCCTCGAGGAACGCGGCGCGCGCCGCCTCCTCGCCCGCCGCGGTCAGGTACGAGGCGAAGTGGCCCACGTCAAGCAGCGGATGCCCGATCGCCGCGCTGTCGAGGTCGAGCAGCGTGATCTCGTCGCCGACCAGCACCTGGTCGTCGTGGAAGCTGCCGTGGAGGGTCGCCGCGCGTGGCGGCACCATGGCCAGGCGCCGTGCCAGCTTCTCGGCCAGCGCCACGCCGTCGGACCCGAGGGCCGCCGCCGTCTGCGCCGCCGCCCGCAGATCCTCCAACTCGGCCTCCATCGAATGCGCGCGCAGGCCGGGCACCGGCGTGCCGTGCAGGCGCAGCAGCGCCGCGGCGACCGGCTCCATCCACGGCTCGAGCCCGCCGCGCAGCGTGGCCAGCCGCACGCCGCGAGCCTCCTCGTAGAGCGCCATGTGCAGCTGCGGTACGTAGCTGCGCGGCGCCGGCGTGGCGATGCCCGCCGTGATCAGGGCCCGAGCGAGCGCGACGTGGGCCCAGCCCGCGCCGTCCGCCCGCACCTTGCCGTACGCGTCCGGATAGCGGATCACCGCCCGGCGGCCGGGCTTGTAGCGGACGAGCTCGCCGCCGCGCACGGCCGCCCGCAGCCCGGGCAGCAGCGCGTCGAGCGGGAACTGTTGCACCACGCCGCCGAGCTCCCGGCGGGCCAGTGGCGATCCCGCGACGAGCTTCCAGAGTCGCTCGAGCGGCCGCGGCCGCAGCACCGTCAGATGCGCGAGCGCGCCGTCGCGCTCGTAGAGCACCACCAGTCGCCGGCCCGGCTGGAAGCGCACGTATCGCGGTTCGCCGAGTCCTTCGGCGTCCAGGGCGCGCCACAGGTCCACGGTCGGAAGGTACGTACCGGGCCAGCGGTCGGTTCAGAGCGACGCGCGCAGGATGGCGCCGAGCGCCTCGCCGTCCGCCTCGCGCGGCGCCACCACGAGCAGCCGCTGCTGCTTGAGGGCGCCCTCGACCAGGGCGTCGACGTCGCCGGCGTCGTACCCGAGCTCGCGCAGCCCGGTCGGCACCCCGACGTCGCGCATGAGCTCGAGCAGGAGGTCCGGGAGGGTGTTCTCGTCGGCGTCCGGGAGCGGCTCGCCGGCCAGCAGCTCGGCGACGCGGCGGTGGCGGTCGGGCGCCGCCTCGTAGGTGAAGCGGAAGGCCGCCGGGGCGGTGACGATGACCGACTGCCCGTGCGGGATGAAGCCGTGGTCGTCGGGATAGCCGGCCGGGTGGTGGTCGTGGCCGCGGCCGGCGATCGGATACGCGCAGGCATGGGGGATGTGCACGCCGGCGGCGCCGAAGCCGATCCCGGCCAGCGACGCGCCGAGCATCATCCAGCCGCGGGCCTCCGCGTCGCCGCCGACCGCTTCCCGCAGGTAGCGGCCGCCGTACTCCAGCGCCTTGGCCGACCAGATGTCCGAGATCGGCGTCGCGCCCTGATAGGGCGGGCGGTCGCCGGGCGAGTCCGGCCGATCGCGCTCCGAGTACGGCTTGGCGACGAACGACTCGGCGGCGTGGCAGACCACGTCCAGGCCGCAGGAGGCGACCACCTCGGCCGGCAGCGAAGCGGTCAGCTCCGGGTCGACGATCGCCTGGTCGGGCCGCAGGTAGCGGTGCGAGATGCCGGTCTTGAGCTGCTGCTCGGGGAGGTCGAGGATCGCCACCGTGGTCGCCTCGGCGCCCGAGCCGCACGTGGTCGGGACAGCCAGCAGCGGCTTGAGCGCCGACGGCGGCTTGCGGCCCTCGCCGACCGGCGGGTTGACGTAGTCCATGACCTCGCCGCCGTGGGTGGCGAGCAGATCCGAGACCTTCGCCGTGTCGATGCTCGACCCGCCGCCGATGCCGACGAAGCCGTCGAACCCGCCGTCCACGGCGAAGGCGGCGGCCTCGGCGAACGAGTCCGCGGTGGGCTCCACCCGCGCGCGGTCCCACACCTCCGTCGCGATCCCGCAGGCCTCGATCGCCTCGCGCACACGGTCGGTGATCCCGGCGCTCACCACGCCGGGATCGGAGACGAGCATCGCGCGCTCGACCCCCAGGCGCTGGAGCTCCCACCCCGCGTCAGCTGCCGCGCCGCGGCCGAACTTCAGCGGGGTGGCCTCCAGCGTGAAGACCTGCTCGCGCGTCACCGCGTCTCGGCCGGCTCCCGGAAGCGCTCACGGTCGAAGCGCTTCTCGCGAACGAGGTCGCGCTCGGCGTCCTCGTCCTCGTGCACGTCCTTCATGTACGTCTCCGGCGCGAGCAGCGTCGCCACCACCGAGATCAGGCCCATGCCCATCATGTAGAGGGCCACGAGCATCGGGTCGCCGCCGTTGGCGGCCAGCAGCGCGGTGGCGATGAGCGGCGCGAAGCCGCCCGCGAACACCGAAGCCAGCTGGTAGCCGAGCGACGCGCCGCTGTAGCGCACGCGCGTGCCGAACAGCTCGGAGAAGTACGCGGCCTGCGGTCCGTACATGAGGTCGTGACCGAGGTTGATGCCGATGGCGATCGAGACCCAGATGAGGATGGGCGACTCGGTGTTCATGAGCCCGAACAGCGGGAACGCCCACAGCGTCGTGATCACGGCGCCGGCCAGGTAGAGCGGCCTGCGCCCGACGCGGTCCGAGAGCGCGCCCCACAGCGGCACGGTCACGAGGCCGATGGCCGCGGCGATGATCACGCCGGTGAGCATCGTGCCCTTGCTCAGCCCCAGCTCCTCCTCGCCGTACGCGAGCACGAACACGGTCAGGATGTAGAAGCAGCCGTTCTCGCCGACGCGCATGCCCATCGCCGTGAGGACCTCGCGCGGGTACTTGCGGATGACGTCGACGATCGGCTTCGGCGCCTCGGTCTTGGTCTCCTTGATGCGCTCGAAGGCGGGCGACTCCATGATCTTCAGCCGGATCACGAGGCCGACGATGACGAGCAGCGCGGAGGCCAGGAACGGGACGCGCCAGCCCCAGGACATGAACGCGGCCTCGCTGGTCATCGCCTGCACGAGCGCGAAGACGCCGGTCGACAGCAGCAGGCCCGCGGGGACGCCCATCTGCGCCCATGAGCCGAAGAAGCCGCGCCGGCCCTTCGGCGCGTGCTCGACCGACATCAGCACCGCGCCGCCCCACTCGCCGCCCACGCCGATGCCCTGCGCGAAGCGCAGCACGACGAGGAGGATCGGGGCGACGATGCCGATCGAGGCGTGGGTCGGCAGCACGCCGATGAGGAACGTCGCGATCCCCATGATGAGGAGCGACAGCACGAGCATCGACTTGCGGCCGATGCGATCGCCGTAGTGCCCGAAGATGACGCCGCCGATCGGCCGGGCGGCGAAGCCCACCGCGTAGGTGCTCAGCGCCAGCAGCGTTCCGATCAGTGGCTCGGCGTTCGGGAAGAACAGATCCCCGAACACGAGCGCCGCCGCCGTGCCGTACAGGAAGAAGTCGTACCACTCGATGGTGGTGCCGATGAAGCTCGCCGCGGCGACCTTTTTCACCGACTGCGTCGCACCCCCGCGCTCCGCTGCGTCCATGGTCCTTCGCCTCCCTCAGGTCTGGAACCTGAGCCTTGGGCTACCCATCAAAGAGGACGCCCGAACCAGGCAAGCGAAAGCGCGCCGCCGGCCAGGAGGAGCACGAGCGCGCCTCCCGCGAAGGCCACGGTGACCTCGCGCTCGACCGGGCGGGAGGAGAGCCGGGTGCCGAGGTTGGCGTAGATGGACTCGAGCCGGGCGGCGTCCGGCGCGGCGAAGTAGCGGCCGCCGGTGATGCGCGCGATCTCCCGCAGCGTCTCGGTGTCGGGCGGGACCTGGATGCGCTGGATGCCGCCGAACTGGTCGCGCACCTCGACCTCGCCGGTCGGCGTGCCGAGGGCGATCGCGAACACCGGGATCTGCAGATCCTCGGCCTGACGGGCGACCTCGAGCGGCGAGATCGCGCTCTGGGTGTCCTTGCCGTCGGACAGGAGCACGAGCACGGCGGGCAGCCGCCGCGTGCCGGTGCCCCGCTCGTCCGGCACCGGCTCGCGCGCGAGGGTGATGGCCTGCTGCAGCCCGGTCGCCATCGCCGTGCCGCCTTCCGCGCGCAGGCGGTCGAGCGCGGCCCGGACGGTGTCGCGGTCGGTGGTCGGCGGCGCCTCGATGCGGGGGAAGTCGGCGAACGTGACCATCCCGAGCCGGAACGTCTCCGGCAGCTCGTCGGTCAGCCGCCGGGCCGCCTTGACGGCGGCCGTGAGCCGGTCCGGCGAGACGTCGTTGGCGTTCATCGAGCCGGAGACGTCGGTGACCATCATCACCGTGGCGGCGCGCTGGGGAGCCGCGACGGTGCGCTGCGGGCGGGCGAGCGCGATGACCAGCGTGGCCAGCGCGAGCAGGATGAGCAACGGCGGGAGGTGGCGCCGCCAGCCGGGCCGCGCCGTGACGAGATTGGGCAGCAGCGCGGGGTTCGCGAAGGTGGCCGCCTCCCGCCGGCGGCGTCGCTGCACCGACAGGTAGGCCAGCACCGCGATCGGCACCAGCAGCAGCCCGGCGAGCATGACCGGCTCGCGGAAGCTCACCCGAGCATCTCCGGGTCGTCGTCGACCACCGGCGGCCGGGGCCGCCCCGGCGCCGCCTCGAGCCCGGCGACACGCGCCCGCGCCGCCGCGCCGGCTCGCGCGGGCGAGGCGGCCCGCAACGCGGCCTCGCCGCGGCGCAGGTGCCCGGCGAGGTCGCGCAGCCAGTCCCCGTGCGTGGAGAGCACGAGATGGTCGGCGCCCGTGCGGCGGATCGCCGCCGCGACCTCCTCGCGCTCGGCCGCCGCCGCCTCGGCGAAGCGCTTGCGCACGCGGCGGCGGCTCGTGTTGACCTGCAGCTGGCGGCCGGTCTCCGGATCGACGAGCCAGAGGTCGCCCATCGGGGTGAGCTCCAGCTCGCGCGGGTCGCGGATCTCCACCGCCAGCACGCCGTGGCGGGCACGCAGCGTCCGCAGCGGACCCTCCCAGTCGCGCTCGCCGCGGAAGTCCGAGATGACGACGATGAGCCCCCGGGCGCGGGCCACCGCGGCCACCGCGGCCACGGCGCCGCCCAGGGAGGTGGCCCCGAGGCCGTCCGCCTCCGGCTCGGCGCGCAGCTCGGCGAGCAGCTGCATGAGCCCGATCCGGCCCTGGCGGGGCCGCAGCAGCTTGGGCGGCCCGCCGCCGAACGCGACCACGCCGAGCCGGTTGCCGCGGCGGCTCGCGACGTGGCCGATGGCGATGGCCACGCCCTCGGCCACGTCGGCCTTGCGGCGATCGGCGGTGCCGAAGGTCATCGAGGCCGAGGTGTCGAGCACGATCCAGGCGGTCAGCGCCCGCTCGCCGACGTGCACCCGGACGTGCGGCTCGCGCAGGCGCGCGGTCACGTTCCAGTCGATGTGGCGGACGTCGTCGCCCGGGAAGTACGGCCGGATCATGGCCAGCTCGGTCCCGGCGCCGACCTGCGGCGTGAGGTGCTCGCCGGGCACGAGGCTCTCGACGCGGCGCAGGACGGCGAGGTCGAGCGAGCGCAGGACCGCGGGCGGGACGTCGCCGGGGCCGGGCCGCTCGGGCGTGCGCTCCACGCTCGGGAGCCGCTGCGAGCGCCGGCTCACGGGAGCCGCCCCCCGCGGGCCATGGCGGCCACCATGCCGAAGACGAGCAGCGCGAGCCCGCCGCCCGCGAACGCGGCGGTGATCTCCTGCTTCTCCCTCCGCGTGGCGAAGCGCGTGCCCAGGTTGCGGTAGATCTCGGTCAGCCGCTGCGCGTCGGCCGCCTCGTAGAAGCGCCCGCGCGACTCGCGCGCGATCTCCTGCAGCGTGCCGGTGTCGGGCGGGACCGTCTCGGTCCAGGTCGTGCCGTCCTGGCGGGTGTGCTCGATCGTCCCCGTCGGGGTGCCGAGCGCGACCGTGTAGACCGGGATCCGCAGCTCGCGCGCCCGCTGCGCGACGGTGATCGGGTCCTGCGCGCCGGCGGTGTTCGTGCCGTCGGAGAGGAGCACGATCGCGGCCGGGAGCCGCTCCGGCACGCCCAGCTCGGACCTGACCGGCGTGCGCGCGGCCTCCAGGCCGAGCGCCAGGCCGTCGCCCATCGCGGTGCCGCCGTTGAAGCTCAGCCCGTCGATCCCGACGCGCACCCGCGCCTTGTCGGTCGTCGGCTCCACCAGGAGCGAGGCGGTCGAGGCGAAGCCGACGAGGCCGAGCCGGAAGTCGCGCGGCAGCTTGTCGGCCAGGGCGCGGCCCGCGGCCTGGGCGGCCGCGAAGCGCGTGGGGGCGACGTCGGTCGCGCGCATCGAGCCCGACGTGTCGGTGACCATGACCACCATCGCCTGGCGCTGCTCGGCGGCCACGGTCCGCTCCGGCCGGGCCAGGGCGATGAGCAGCGCGGCCAGCGCCAGCAGGGCGAGCAGCGCCGGGATGTGCCGCGTCCAGCCGACGCGCCGGGCCACGCTCGCCAGCACGTCGATGTTCGTGTAGCGGACCGCGAACCGGCGCTGTCGCCGCTGGGCGACGACGTAGGCGGCCAGCGCGAGAGGGACCAGCAGCAGCCCGGCGAGCAGGAGCGGCTCGCGGAAGCTCATCTACCGCGCGTGCCCCTCCGCCAGCTCGATCCGCGGCATCGGCACGATCTCCAGCACGTCGTCGAGCACGCGGTCGGCGTCGACGCCGGCGGCCAGCGCCTCGTAGGTGAGCACGATCCGATGGCGCAGGACGTCGCGGGCGAGGTCGCGCACGTCGATCGGCAGCAGGTAGTCGCGGCCGCGCAGGAGCGCGAGCGCGCGGCCGGCGTGGATGAGGTTGATCGAGCCGCGCGGGCTGGCCCCGAACTCCACCCAACCCTCTTCGCCGGGCTCGCGGGTCGCCGTGGTCAGCGCCACGGCGTACTCCATCACGCGCCGGTCCACGTAGGTGTTGGCCGCCGCCCGCTGGTGCTCGGCCAGGGCGGAGGGGCTGAGCACCTGGCGGGCCCGGGCGCCGCCGTCGAGCGAGCGCTCCACCACCGCGACCTCGTCGCGCGGGTGCGGATAGTCGACCACGAGCTTGAACATGAAGCGGTCGACCTGCGCCTCGGGCAGCGGGTAGGTCCCCTCGGACTCGATCGGGTTCTGGGTCGCGAGCACGAGGAACGGCTCCGGCACCTTGTGCGTGTCGTGCCCGATCGTCACCTGGCGCTCCTGCATGACCTCGAGCAGGGCCGACTGGACCTTGGCCGGGGCGCGGTTGATCTCGTCGGCGAGCAGGAAGTTGCAGAAGACCGGGCCGAGCTCGGTGTCGAACCCGCCGGTGTCGGCCCGGTAGATGCGCGTGCCCACGAGGTCGGCGGGCACGAGGTCGGGCGTGAACTGGAGGCGCTTGAACGAGCCCCCCAGCACGTCGGCCACGGTCTTGACGGTGAGCGTCTTGGCCAGGCCGGGGACGCCCTCGAGCAGGACGTGGCCGCCGGCCAGCAGCGCCACGAGCACGCGCTCGAGCATCGCCTCCTGCCCGACGATCACCCGCTTGATCTCGAACAGCCCCTTCTCCAGCGCGTCGTGGGCGGCGCGCGCGGGCCGGGGATCTTCGTCCTCGCGCTCCAGGGCCCGGAGGCGCCGCTCGTCCGCTGTCATCCGATCTCCTATGGGTTGCTCGTGCTCGCCTGCTCGGGCTGCTCGCCGAGCGTCACCGTGAGGGTACGCCGTTCGCCGCTGCGCTCGACCACGATTCGCACGTCGTCGCCCGGCCGGCGGGAGTTCACGACCGCCGAGATGTCGTCGGGATCGCGCACCGGCTGGTCGTTGATCTCGACGACCACGTCGCCCTCGCGGACGCCGGCCTTGGCCGCCGGGCCGTCGGTGACCACCGCGCCGACCTGGGCGCCGCCGTCGGGCGCGAGGCCGCTCGAGACGCCCAGGAACGCCCGCTTGGGGTCCTCGCCGCGCTCGAGCGCGGGCAGCGAGCGCTTGATCTCGTCGACCGGCACGGCGAAGCCGACGCCGCTGTTGGCGTTCCCGCCGTCGGTGCGGATCTGGGAGTTGACGCCGATGACGCGGCCCTGCTCGTCGAGCAGCGGGCCGCCCGAGTTGCCGGGGTTGATCGCGGCGTCCGTCTGGATGGCGCCGGAGATGCTGAACCCGTTGGGGGCCTGGATCGTGCGTCCGAGCGCGGACACGATGCCGCTGGTGACCGTGCCCGAGAGCCCGAACGGGCTGCCGATGGCGATCGCGGGATCGCCCGGCCGCAGGTTCTCGGAGGCGCCGAGCTCGAGCGGCTGCAGCTCCTCGACGTCGTCGGGATCGACCTTGAGGAGCGCGAGGTCCACGGACGGGTCGGCGCCGAGGAGCTCGGCCTCGATCGGCGCGCCGTCCTCACCGAAGCGGACGCGGAACTGGTCGGCGTCCTCGACGACGTGGTCGTTGGTGATGATGTGGCCCTCGTCGTCGATGAGGAACCCGGAGCCGGAGGCGGCCTGGCCGCCGCCGGGGAACGGCAGCTCGCCGCGGCCCGAGTTGGCCTGCACGAAGACGACGCCGCCGGAGACGCGCGCGTAGAGGTCGGCGACGTCCACGGTGGCGCCGGGTGGCGCCTGGGTCGTCGTGGCCTCGGGCGTGGTGGCGCTGCGGGCGGGCGGCTCCGAGTCGTCCTCGAAGGCGCCCGCCACGGCGAGGATGCCGACGACGGCGCCGACCGACACCGCCCCGGCGATGAAGAACAGGAGCCGACTCATGTCGGCATTGCTAGCGCCGGCGGGTCAGATTCGGATAAAGGCGGCCTCAGTCAGAGCCCGAGGGCGGCCGGGAGCTCGTCCGGTGAGGCCACGATCGGCGAGGCGCCGGCGGCCCGCAGCTCGGCCTCGTCGCCGATCCCCCAGAGCACGCCGACGCAGGCCAGCCCGTTGGCGTGGGCGGCCTCGACGTCGTGCCGTCGGTCGCCGACCATCGGGGCGTCCGCGCCCGGCGAGAGCCCCAGCGCCTCGAGCGCCCGGACGATCGTGACCGTCTTGACCTCGTCCGGGTCGCCGAGCTCCGGGCCGGCGATGAAGCGCAGATGCGGCGACAGCCCCAGGCGGTCGCACAGGGGTACCGCGAACTCGTGTGGCTTGGTCGTGGCGAGCGCGACCGGCACGCGGGCGGCGACGGCGGCCAGCGCCTCCCGCGCTCCCGGCACGACGACCGTCTCCTCGAGCGAGGACCACACGTAGCGCTCGCGGTAGGCGGCCAGGCACGAGGCGGCCCGCTCCGGGCCGGCCAGCTCGGCGAAGGCGTTGATCAGCGGCGGCCCGATCCAGCCCTCGAGCTCCGCGGTCGGCGGCACGGCGACGCCGTTGGCCTGCAGCCCGTGCTCGATGCAGCGGACGATCGCCGTGCGCGAGTCGAGCAGCACGCCGTCGAGGTCGAAGAGCACCGCGACCGGGGTCATGCGCTGAGGCGGCGCACCCGGCCGCGGACCCGCCACCACCAGCCGCGCCACGCGGCGCCGCCGTCGAAGCGCGCGGGCGGCGGCACCGTGGCGCGGACCTGGGCGACCCACTCGTCCAGCGGCAGCTCGCCCGCGATCAGGCGGTTGAGCGCGTGGGTCACGGGCGCCTCGATCGCCGCCTTCTCCAGCGCCTCGGCCAGCAGCGGGACCATGTCGAGCGCCTCGACGGCCTGCCCGATCCGCCCGGGGATGTCGGCGGCCGCCACGCCGGCGGCCAGCAGCTCGCCCGCGCGCCGGTTGCGGCTCTGCGGGGCGAGCGCGGTGGCCACCAGGTCGCCGGTGCCGGCCAGGCCGATCATCGACTCCGGCCGCGCGCCCTGCAGCTCGGCGAAGCGCCAGACCTCGAGGAAGATGTGCCCGGCGGCCGCGCCGGCCGCGTTGAGGCCCTGCGCCTCGGTCGCGCCCGCGGCCAGCGCGGCGGCGTTCTTGGCCACGCCCGACAACTCCACGCCCACCGGGTCGCTGGACTGCTCGCACACCACCCCGGCGCGCATGAAGACGCTGGCGATGGTCAGCGCGAGGGTGGCGTCGAGCGAGGCGGCCACCAGCCCGGCGCCCTCGGTGACCATCTCGCGGGCATGCGCGGGGCCGCCCACGCAGGCGACGCGGCCCGCCCCGAGCGCCTGTGAGAGCAGCGTCGTGGGCGCCAGCCCGTCGGGCGGCACGAGCCCCTTGGCCAGCGAGATGACCGGCGTGCGGCGGCCGAGCCCGGCCCCGACGAGGTTCTCGATCACCTCGTCGAGCCCGCGCGAGGGGACGCCCAGGAACACGTAGTCCGCGCGGCCCAGACCGGCGTTCATCGGCTCGACGCGCAGCTCGCGCGGGAGCGCCACCTCGGACAGGTACTCGCGGTTCTCGCGGTCGCGCTCGAGCCGCTCCGCCTGCTCCGGCGTGCGGGTCTGGAGCGTCGTCCGGAACCCCCCGCGGGCCAGCAGCACGGCCGTCGCGGTTCCGAAGGAGCCCGCCCCGATGACCACGGCGCGCCGCGATCCGGGCGACGGCAGGGAGAGATGGGGTCGCGGCGGCATCCGGTTATGATGCCGCGCACGGTGCGCCGGCGGGACGGCGCCCATGACAGGGGAGGGACCATGAACGCACGAAGAGTGCGTCATCTATTCGCTGCTGCGATCGCTTTTGGCGTCGTAGCGCTGACTCCGGGATCGGCGGGGGCCCATCCCGAGGAGTGTGCGACGACGGGCGCGTTCAGCGGCGGGCCGTCGGCAGACTGGTTCGCGAGCTGGGCCGAGTCCGAGGGCTGCATGAACGCCGCCGCGGTCGCGGGCTTCGACGACTCGGACGCCGACCTCGCCGCCGGCGAGCAGGCCGGCACGCCGAACCTCACGCTGCAGTCGAGCACGCCGAAGGCGGAGCCCTTCGAGGCGGAGGCGGACTTCAACTCCGACCTCGCGTTCGAGAACGGCTATGCGTTCGGGGGCAACTACGACGGTGTCCAGATCTGGGACGTGCGCGACGGCCAGACGCCGGCGCTCGCCTCCAAGATCCACTGCCCGGGCTCGCAGAACGACGTCACGGTGAACGACGGGATCCTCGTCACGTCCACCGACTCGATCCGCAACAAGGCCGAGTGCGACGGCAATCTCTCGGTCCCGACGACGAGCCCGGAGTACGGGCAGCCCACGAACTGGGAGGGCCTGCGGATCTTCGACGTGCGGAACCCGTACAGCCCGAAGTACGTGGGCTCGGTCCGCACGGACTGCGGCTCGCACACCCACACCGTGCTGCCCGAGCGTGACCGGCTGGTCATCTACGTGAACTCGTACGACGTCCCGGGTCCGACCGCTCCGGCGAAGTACGAGTGCGCGGCGCCGCACGACAAGATCTCGATCGTCTCGATTCCGAAGCGCAACCCGGCCGCCGCGCGGGTCGTCGCCGAGCCGGTGCTGTTCCCGGACGGCGGCAACGACGGCAGCGCCGGCACGCTGCGCGCCACGACCGGCTGCCACGACATCACCGTCTACCAGGAGATCGGCCTGGCGGCGGGCGCGTGCACCGGCGAGGGCGTCATCTTCGACATCCGCAACCCGCTGCGCCCGAAGGTCCTGTCCAACATCGAGGACACGAACTTCGCGTTCTGGCACAGCGCCACGATCAGCAACGACGGCAAGCGCGTGCTGTTCACCGACGAGCTCGGCGGCGGCGGCGCGCCGACGTGCAATCCGACGATCGGGCAGCGCAAGGGCGCTGACGCGATCTACGACATCACCGACCCGGCCAACCCGCGGTTCCTGAACTACTTCAAGATCCCGCGGGCGCAGTCCAACTTCGAGAACTGCGTGGCCCACAACGGGAACCTGATCCCGAACAAGAAGGGTCGCGACATCCTCATCCAGTCGTGGTACCAGGGCGGCGTGTCCGTCATCGACTGGACGAAGCCGAAGAAGGTCAAGGAGCTCGCCTGGTTCGATCGCGGCCCGGTCGATCCGGCCAAGCTCGTGCTCGGCGGCTTCTGGTCGTCGTACTACTACAACGGATCGATCTACGGATCGGAGATCCAGCGTGGCTTCGACGTCTTCAAGCTCGAGGACAAGGCGATCAAGGGCGCCGAGAAGTACCAGTACGGCACCCTGAACGCGCAGACGCAGACGCGCTTCTAGACGCGGTACTCGGTCACGCGAGACCCTCGGCCAGCTCACGGCCGAGGGTCTCGCCGGCCGCCTCCAGCTCCTCCAGGTCGGTCGCCTCGATCACGCGCATGAGATCGATCATGCGCTTGCCGAAGGCGTCGAGCGCGTCGGTGCCGACGATCGCGTGGAGCGGCACGCCGGCCTGCCGGGCGCGGGTGCCGATCTCGCCGACCAGCTTTCCCTGGAGGGTCTGGTCGTCGAGCCGGCCCTCGCCGGTGATCACGGCGCGGGAGGCGCGCATGCGCCCGTCGAAGTCGAGCGCGTCCAGCACCCACGGCGCCCCCGGCTCGAGCGTCGCGCCGTGGACGGCCCAGAGGCCGCCCGAGAGCCCGCCGGCGCCGCCGGTCATGGGCACGCCGCGCGGGTCGCGCGGCCAGCGCGCGGCCAGCTCGTCGAGCCGCTTCTCGAGCCGCCCGACCATCGCCTCGTCGGCGCCCTTCTGGGGTCCGAAGACCTTCGGCGCGTGCTCGAAGACCGTCCGCACGTCGCACAGCACGACGAGGCGCGCTCCACCGAGGCCGCCGGCCTCCTCGATCGCCTCGAGCGCGCCGGCGCCGCCGTCCGACGTCGCCGAGCCGCCCACGGCGACCACGATCACGGCCGCGCCGGCGGCCGCGGCGGCCGCGATCAGCTCCCCCGTGCCGTAGGTCGAGGCCGCCCAGGCGTCGCGCTCGGCCTCGGCCACGAGGTTCAGGCCGCTGGCCGTCGCCGTCTCCACGATCGCCGTCCCGCCGTCCTCCACGAGCGCGAAGGACCCACGCAGCTCCCGGCCGAGCGGGTCGTGCGCGTCGGCCGCCACGATCTCCCCGCCGAGGCCGGGCAGCAGCGCGTCGACCGTGCCCTCGCCGCCGTCGGCGACCGGGCAGAGGTCGGGCGGCATGAGCCCCGCGCGCTCGAGCCCGCGGCCGATCGCGCCGGCGACCTCGGACGCGCGAAACGTTCCCTTGAAGGAGTCGGGAGCGACGAGGACGGGGCGCTCGGGAACGGCCATCGACACATTCTCACGCCTGGGGACATGTCACCATCGAGAGCCATGGCCAGTACCACGCATCACGTCACGCTGCGGGCGTCCGACGACGAGACGCTCCAGGCACTGCAGGCCGCTGTCGGCGTGCTCGCCGCCAAGTGGAGCGTCGCCGTCCTCACCAGCCTGGCCGAGGGCACGCACCGCTTCAACGAGCTGCTGCGCCAGATCGACGGCGTCTCCCGCCGCATGCTCAGCGCCACGCTCCGGCAGCTGGAGCGCGACGGGCTGGTCGAGCGTCATGTCTACCCGCGCGTGCCGGCGCGAGTGGAATACGAGCTGTCGCCGGTCGGCGAGCACCTGCTCGAGGTGCTGGTGCCGCTGGCGGGCTGGGGGCTCGAGCACCGGGGCGACATGTCGAGCGCCCGCGAGCATTTCGACCGCCTGCAGCGCTGGCGCAGCGAGGGCGAGGCCATCACCGCCCGCTCGCAGGCGACCCCGCGGATCGTGTAGTCACCTCCGCCGGGCATCCATGCCGGCGGTCTGATGGCAGGGTCGCCATCCGGGCGACTATTGGAGCAGCTGATCCGTCCGGCACTCGGCCGGCGGCTTGTCCTCGCGCCAGCGCGCGACCTTCGCGCCGTGGCGGATGCGGTCGTTGCTGGTGTGGTCGAACGTGATCTCGACCACCAGCTCGGGGCGCAGCTCGATCCACTCGAGCTCGCGGTCGCTCGCCCAGCGGCTCGGGTCGCCCATCCCGCGCGCGCCGGTCTCGTACGCGGCCAGCTTCTTCGGGAGCTCGCGCTTCTCCTTGGCCGAGAAGCCCGACGTGTGGCCGACGGTGCGCAGCTTCCCCGCCTCGTCGTAGAGGCCGAGGATCAATGAGCCGACCGTGCCCTCCTCCTTGCCCGGCCGCCAGCCCATGACCACGGCGTCGATCGTGCGGACGCGCTTGATCTTCAGCATGCCGGTCCGCTCGCCCGGCCGGTAGGGCGCCGCGAGCTCCTTGGCCACCACGCCCTCGGCGCCCTCGAGCCACTCCTGCGCGCCGTCGGGATCGAAGACGACCGGCGTGAGGTCGACCGGGGCGTCGACGAGCTTCTCGAGCCGCGCGCGGCGCTCGTGCTGGGGCAGGTCGAGCAGGGACTCGTCGCCCTCGGCCAGCAGGTCGAAGGCGATGAAGCGGGTCGGCGTCTGCTCGGCGAGCATGCGGATGCGCGACTCGGCCGGATGGATGCGCTGACCGAGCGCATCGAAGTCCTGCCGGCCCTGGTCGTCGAAGAGCACGATCTCGCCGTCGAGCACGTAGCGGCCCTCGGGGAAGGCGAGCTCGGGGAAGTAGCGCGTCAACGGGCGGCCGTTGCGCGACTGGAGGTAGACGTCGGCGCCGTCGACGAAGGCGATCGAGCGGAAGCCGTCCCACTTGGGCTCGTAGCTCCATCCGTCGCCGGTGGGGAGCGCCTTCGCGGTTCGTGCGAGCTGGGGCGGGAGCGGCGGGGAGAGCGGGAGCGGCATGTCCCCTAGAAAAGCAAAGAGCCCCTGCAGGACAGGGGCTCGAGGCAGTATGTGGCGCTTAGTTGAGGGGCTTGCGCTCGTCGAAGCCGGGCCGATCCTCCGGCCCGAACTTGATCCCGAGCGCCAGTGCCAGGGGAAGCGCGATGGCGGCGATGGTGATCATGTCCTTCATTATCGGACGGCGGCAGTGATTGTTTTAGGCTTGATTGACTACTGCATCAGAAGGTTACGCCTATAACGCTCCAGCAACTCACCTATTTCCTGGCCGCCGCCGAGCACGGCTCGTTCTCGGCCGCCGCCGAGAGCCTGTTCATGGCGCAGCCGAGCCTGTCCGAGCAGATCCGCCGGCTCGAGGCCGAGCTCGGCGTGGCGCTGTTCGCGCGCGTCGGTCGCGGCATCACGCTGACCGAGGCGGGCCGGCTGCTGCGCCCGCACGCCGAGCGCACCGTGGCGGCCGCGCGCGAGGCGGCCGAGTCGGTCCAGGAGGTGCGCGACCTCAGCGGCGGCACCGTCGCCTTCGGCACGTTCGGCAGCGCCCATCACTACCTGCTCATCGGCCTCATCGAGGACTTCCGCCGGCGCCACCCGAACGTCCGCGTGCGGGCCATCGGGCAGAACTCGTCGGAGGTGGCCGACGGGGTGCGCGACGGCCAGCTGGAGGCCGGCCTCGTCGCGCTGCCGGTCGACGACCGCGGGCTCGACGTCCGGCCCGCCATGCGCGAGGAGCTCTACTACCTCAGCGCCGACCCGGAGCGGGTGCGCGAGCCGATGACCATCGAGCGGCTCGCCACCGCCCCGCTCATCCTCTACGACGCCCGCTGGGGCGCCGACGACCCGATGCGCCGCCAGCTCCGCGAGCGCGCCCAGCAGGCGGGCGTGACGCTCGAGCCGCAGATCGAGGTCGAGTACGTCACCGCCGCGCTCGACCTCTGCGCGCGCGGCCTGGGGGACACGGTCAGCTCGATGGCGCTGGTCCGCTCGCGCGATCTCGCCCGCAAGCTCACCGGCGTCGGCTTCGACCCGCCGCTCCACGACACGTTCGCCTTCATCACCCGCCGCAACGCCCACCTCTCGCCCGCCGCACAGGAGTTCATCGCGCTGGCCGAGAAGCGGGTGGCGGAGCTCCAGCGGCGGTTGTGACGAACGCCGTTCAGTCGCGCCGCGGCGCAGCCGTCCCGCCGCGCAGCCGGCGGACGATGGCGTCGGTGAGCCGGGGCGCGATGCCGTTCAACCCCAGGAGCCGGACGACCGGCGGGTAGGAGACGGCGCGCTGGTCCTTCTCCACCGCGCGCAGGACGGCGGCGGCGAGGCCGCGCGGGTCGGCGGCGCTGGTGCCGCCGCGGTACCAGTCCGGGAGCGCCTCCTTCTCGTGGTCGTGCAGGTGGGTGTCGATCTCGCCCGGGTAGACCGTGGTGAGGGAGACGCCGGACCCGCTCAGCTCGTGCCGCAGGGCCTCGGCGAACGCCCGCTGGGCGGCTTTGGTGGCCCCGTAGCCGGCGGCCCAGGGGAACGAGCGCAGCGCGGCGCCGGAGGCGACGACCACGATGTGGCCCTCGGCGCGGTCGACGAGGTGCCCGAGCGCCGCCTTGACCGTGTACATCGTCCCGAGCCAGTTCACGCGCGTCATCTGCTCGAGCTTCTCGACGTCCTGGGCGAGCAGCGGGCCGTAGTGGGCGACGCCGGCGTTGGCGATCACGAGATCGAGCCCGCCCGCCTCGGCGATGAAGCGCCCGACGGCGGCCTCGACCTCCGCGCGGTCGCCGACGTCGGCCGGGAGCGCGACCGCGCGCGGGCCCAGCTCGCGCGCCAGCCTGGCGAGCTCGTCCTCGGAGCGGGCGAGCACGCCGACCGCGGCGCCGCGAGCGGCCAGCGCCCGCGCCAGCTCCCTTCCGATCCCCCGCGAAGCGCCGGTGACCAGCGCCCGGGTCGACGCATCGATGCGCATCGGGCGGAGGATATGCTCAGAGACATGTCGCATGATCACGCCACCGTTGCCGAAGAGGAGTACCTCCAGACCATCTTCTGGCTGCAGGAGGCCGGGCTGCCGATGACCGGGGCCAACGTGGCCCGCGCCATGCAGCTCTCGGCCCCCACCGTCCACGAGATGATCGGCCGGCTCGAGCGTGACGGCTACATCACCCGCAGCCCGGACAAGGCCCTGCTGTTCACCGACCAGGGCCTCGAGCACGCCGAGGGCGTCGTGCGCCGGCACCGCCTGATCGAGCGCTTCCTCACCGACGTGCTGGGCATCCCCTGGGACGACGTCCACGAGGAGGCCGAGCGGCTCGAGCACGCGATGTCGCCCAAGCTCGAGGAGCGGATGCTGGCCGCGATCGGCGACGCGAAGACGTGTCCGCACGGCCACCCGATCTCCCCGGGCGACCGGATCGAGGGCGTGCCGCTGGCCGACGTCGAGCCCGGCGCCAAGGTGATGGTGCTGCGCTTCGAGAACGAGGCGGAGGACCTGCTCCACCTGTTCAAGAACGAGGGCCTCGCGCCGGGCAAGGAGGGCAAGGTCTCCGAGGTCGACGCCGAGCACGTGGTGGTCACGTTCGCCGACGGCGACGCGACGCTGACCCGCTCGGTGTCCGAGACCGTCTCCGTGATCGCCGACCCGTCGCCGCCACCGCGCACCGCGCTGCCCGAGCAGCTCGTGCTGGCGAAGGAGCGCTACGGCCGCTAGGTGACCCGGCCGGGCGTCGCGTCGAACTGCCGCTGCTCACCGGCGGCGACGAGCGCGCGGATGCGGTCGAGCGCATCCCAGACGTCGACGAAGCGCGTGTAGAGCGGGGCGACGCCGAGCCGGATCGAGTCCGGGCCACGGTAGTCGGGGACGACGGCCGCGCGCTCGATCATCGCCTGGCAGATCGGCCACGCCTCGGCGTGCCGGATCGACACATGGGAGCCGCGGCGGGCGCCGTCCCGCGGTGAGCCGAGCTCGAAGCCGAGCGGGGCGAGCCACGCGTCGTGCAGCGTGACGATGAGCTCGCAGAGCGCGAGCGACTTGTCGCGCAGCGCACCGATCCCGGCCTCGGCCGTGAGCTTGACGCCCTCCTCGACGGCGGCGAGGTCGAGGATCGGCGGCGTGCCGGCCAGGAAGCGGGCGATGCCGTCGGCCGGGTCGTACGGGCGCTCCATGGCGAACTGGTCGCGCTGGCCGAACCAGCCCTGGATCGGGGAGCGCAGGTCGGGCTGCAGCTCGCGCGCCACATAGAGGAAGGCGGGCGCGCCCGGGCCGGCGTTGAGGTACTTGTAGGTGCAGCCCACGGCGAGCTCCACGCCCGCGTCGCGCAGGCCGATCGGGACGGCGCCCGCGGAGTGCGAGAGGTCCCAGACGAGCTTGGCGCCGTGACGGCGCGCCAGCTCGGTCAGCCGCGCGAGGTCGGCGAGCTCGCCGGTGCGGTAGTCGACGTGCGAGAGCACCACCACGCCCGCGCCCTCGAGCGCGGCCTCGACGTCGTCGACGATCCGCAGCTCGAGCCCGCGCTGACCGGCCAGCCCTTCGAGGATGTAGCGGTCCGTCGGGAAGTTGGCGGTGTCGGTGACCACGGCACCCGGGCGCAGGTCGAGCGCCGCCGAGCAGAGCTTGAACAGGTTGACCGTGGTCGAGTCGGCCACCACGACCTCGCCGGGCTGCGCGCCGAGCACGCCGGCGGCCAGCGCGTCGCCCACGCGCGTCGGCGCGTCGATCCAGTCCGGCCACCCGGAGACGAGCCGGTCGCCCCACTCCTCGGTGAGCTCGCGCAGCCGGTCACGGGTGGCGACCGGCAGGCGGCCGAGCGAGTTGCCGTCGAGGTAGATCCGCTCGGGGTCGGTGTTGACGAAGCGCTCGCGGAAGCCCGCCAGCGCGTCGGCCGCGTCGAGCGCGGCCGCGTGCTCGCGGCTCAGCGGTCCAGCCACTCGATCACCGCCTCCCAGCAGCGCGACCCCGGCTCGAGGTGCTCGTAGTGGCTCTCGTCGTCGATCACCACGAGCTCGCAGCCGTCGCCCGCCGCCGCGGCGAACTCGCGCGAGACGTGCACCGGCACGTCGTCGTCGCGTTCGCCGTGGACGAGCAGCATCGGCACCCCGATCGGGAGCCGCCGCCGGGGGGACGCGGCGTCGTAGCGGTGCGGGACCTCGTCCGGCGTGCCGCCGAGCAGCTCGTGCACCACGCCGCGCGACGTGCCGAGCCGCGCCAGCTCGTCGAGGTCGAGGGCCCCGGCCTGGGAGACCGCCTCGCCGACGAGGCCCTCGGCCGCCGCCCACACCGCGAGGTGGCCGCCCGCGGAGTGGCCGATGGCGACGACGCGCTCGGCTTCCGGGACCGCGGTGAGCGCCGCCCGCACGTCTTCGAACGTCTCCGGCCACCCGCCGCCCCCGCCGAGGCGCCGGTACTCGACGTTCCACACCGCCCACCCGCGCGCGAGGAGGTCCTTGACCAGCCCGCCCTCGAGCTCGAGGCCGTACCGCTGCCGCCAGAAGCCGCCGTGGAGGAGCACGGCCACGCGCTCGGCGTCGCCGTGCACCTCGCAGAACTGCGACGGGTGAGCCCCGTAGCGACGGACCTCAGGCAGTGACGCCAAGGGATCGTGCGGCCTCCGCAAGCCGCGAGACCCCCTCGTCGATCTGTGCGGGGGTCACCCCCGAGTACGCGAGCCGGAGGGTGTTCTCCCCGCCCTCGAGCAGGAAGTCGGTGCCCTTGACGAAGATCACGCCGCGCTCGGACGCGGCCGTCTCCAGCTCCGCGACGCTGACCTCCTCGGGCAGCACGACCCACATGAAGTAGCCGCCCTCGGGCGGGGTGAACTGCGCCTCGGGGAGCTCGCGCCGGAGCGCGGCCACGAGCGTGTCGCGGCGCTCGCGCAGGGCGTCCTTGACCGTGGCGATCGCGCTGTCCATGCGGCCGGTGCGGCAGAACTGGTTCACGATCGACTGGGAGACCATGTTCGGCGAGATGTACGTGTTGGTGGCGATCCCCTGGATCTGCTTGATCACCGCCTGGGGGCCGACGAGGTAGCCGACGCGGATGCCCGGGCAGACGGTCTTGGAGAACGACGACGCGTAGACCACCTGGCCGGAGTCGTCCTGCGAGAGCATGGTCGGGAGCCCTTCGCCCTCGAAGCGGATGGCGATGTACGGGTCGTCCTCGAACAGCGTGAAGTCGAACTCGCGTGCCAGCTCGAGCAGCTTGGCCCGCTTGGGGGCGCTGAGCGTGTAGCCGGCGGGGTTCTGGAAGTTCGGGATCACGTGGGCGAGCGTGGGGCGAACGCCGTCCTCGCGCAGGAGCCGCTCCAGCGCGTCGACGTCGATGCCGTCGGTCTCCAGCTCGACCATGCGGATGTCCGCCTCGCGGTTGCGCAGGTTGAGCAGCGTGCGGTCGTAGGTGGGGGACTCGACCACCACGGCGTCGCCGGCGTTCACGAGCAGCTGGAAGAGGAAGGCGTCGGCCTGCATGGAGCCGTTCGTGACCAGCACCTGATCGACGCCGACGCCGTGCTGCTCGGCGATCCACTCGCGCAACGGGACGTAGCCCACGGACGTGCCGTAGGCCGTCGTGCCGGCCGGATCGTTCTCGAAGGCGAGCTGCGCGGCCTCGCGCAGGCCCTCCACGTCGACGATGTCCAGAGACGGCGCCCCGCGGGCGAACGAGATCGTGTCGGCCATGCCTCGCATGTTAGGGGCGCTACGTCTCGACAACGCTCCCGTCGCGGACGCGCACCCGGCGCTGCGTCCCGATGGCGTCGAGGAACGCGCGGTCGTGGGAGACCGCGACGATCGCGCCGGGATACGAGCGCAGGGCCTCCTCCAGCACCTCGAGCGACGCGAAGTCGAGGTGGTTGGTCGGCTCGTCGAGCAGCAGGAGCTCGGCCTGGGCGGCGACCATCGCGGCGATCGCCGTGCGCGCCCGCTCGCCGGGGCTGAGCGAGCCGAGCGGCCGCAGCGCGGCGTCGCCCTCGAGCCCGAAGTGCCCGAGCAGGCGGCGCGCCTCGCCCTCGCCGACCGAGGCGTGGGCGCGCACGAAGTCCACCGCCGGGACCTCGGCGGGCAGCGCGTCGGGCCCCTGCGGGAGCACGGCCGCGCGCACGGGCCGCTCGACCGTGCCCGTCAGCGGCGCCAGCTCGCCTCTGAGCAACGCCAGCAGCGTCGTCTTGCCCGCGCCGTTCGGACCGGTGATGGCCACGCGATCACGACCGTGGATGGCCAGCGAGACGTCCGCCAGCAGCGGACCGTCCCAGCCGGCGGTCACCCCGCGGAGGGCGCCGACCAGCCGCCCGTCTCCGCCGCCCTCGAGCTCCAGCTTCAGCGGCGCCACGCGCCGTGGCTTCTCGATGTAGCGCTCCGACTCGAGCTCCTTCTGGAGCCGCCCCTCGCGCGCCTTCGCCTTCCTGGCGACCTTCTTCGCGTAGCGCTTGAGCCGCGGGGCCTCGGCCCGGCTCGCCGTGTTCTCGGTGTGCTGCGCGTAGCCGTACGTGGCCGTGATGTCGCCCTCGAGGCGCCGGCGGCGCTTCCGCTGCGCCTCGTAGTCGAGCGCGAGCCGCGCGCCCCGCCGCGCCTTCTCCTCGCGGTAGGCCGTGTAGCCGCCCTCGTACGTCGTCAGCTCCCCGGCCGCGAGCTCCCAGATCTGCGAGACGGTCTCGTCGAGGAAGCGGCGATCGTGGGAGACCACCAGCACCGCGCCGTCGAAGCCCGCCAGGAACGCCGAGAGCCACTCGAGCCCGTCGAGATCGAGATGGTTGGTCGGCTCGTCGAGCAGCAGGACGGTCGGCCGCGCGAGCAGCACGCCCGCCAGCAGCGCCCGCGCCGCCTCGCCGCCCGACAGCGTGCCGAGCGGTGCGTCCAGCGGGACGTCGGCGATGCCCAGCGCGCGCCGCGCGCCGTCGAGCTGGGCCTGCAGCGTCCAGCCGTCGAGCGCGCCGAAGCGCTCCTGCGCTTCGCCGTACTCGGCCAGCGCGGCAGGATCGCCGAGCCGCCCCTCGAGCTCCGCCAGGACGCCGTGGAGGCGCCACACCTCGCCCAGCGCGGCGCCCAGCAGGCGGTCGAGGGTCAACTCCGCGCCGGGCGGCTCCTGCGGCAGGTAGCCGACGCGGTCACCCGGGCCGAGCCTCACGGTGCCGTGCAGAGGAGCGTCGACGCCGGCCAGCAGCCGCAGCAGCGTCGTCTTGCCGGCGCCGTTGGGGCCGACGAGGCCGACGCGTCGCGTGCCCGACAGCGTCAGGTTGAGACCTTCGAAGATGGTGACGTCGCCGTGAGCGGCGACCAGATCGGATGCCTTGACCGGCATGCGGGACCTCCGGGACTACGAGGGTGATCGCGGACTCGGCACGCACGCACCGGCGGAGAGGCCGGTCGTGAAGGGTGCGTGTCGTCGCGTCAGCTCACGTTGCCTACGGTAGCGCGCCGGCCTCAGGAGCCACAGTGGAGCTGGCCGTACTCCGCCCGAAACGCCGCACGGCTAGCTTGCGCCGGGTGAGTGAGCACCCCGAGCTGCGGGTGTCGGACGCCGACCGCGAGGCCACGGTCGTGCGGCTGCGCGTCGCCGGCGGCGAGGGCCGGCTCACGCTCGAGGAGCTGGCCGAGCGCGTCGAGCTGGCCGACGCCGCGCGCACCCAGCGCGAGCTCGACGTGCTCACCGCCGACCTCCCGGCCTCCGACCGGGCCGCTCCGCCTCCGCTCGCGCCGAGCAAGGACCGCCGCTGGGTCGTCGCCGTCATGGGCGGCGAGACGCGCAAGGGCCGCTGGCGCCCGTCCCGCCGGACGAACGCCGTCGCGGTCATGGGCGGAGTCGACATCGACCTGCGAGAGGCCGAGCTGGCCGACGGCGCGGAGTTCCTCGCCATCGGGGTGATGGGCGCGGTCAGCATCACCGTGCCCGAGGGCGTCTCGGTCGAGATGAGCGGCTTCTCGCTGATGGGCGGCAATGCCGGCCCGGACGACAAGGTCACCCCGCTGCCCGACGCCCCGCTCGTCCGCGTGCGCGCGTTCTCGTTGATGGGCGGCGTGGTGGTGGAGCGGAAGCGGTCGCGCCGTCGCGGCCACTCACTCCACGGCCCAGGCTTCGGCGAGCCGGACGACCGTGGCGGCCGCTGAAGCCATGTCCTGAACGGACGCCCACTCGCGCTTGGAGTGGTACTCGTGACCGCCCGTGAAGAGGTTCGGGGTGGGTAGGCCGCGGGCGCTGAGGATCGAGCCGTCGGTGCCGCCCCGGATCGGCACGCGGACGACCTCGAGCCCTTCGGCCCGGATCGCCGCCGCCGCGCGCTCGACCACCTCGGGGAACGCCTCCAGGTAACGCCGCATGTTCGAGTACTGGTGCTTGGCGTCGATCTCCACCCGCGCCCGCGGCTCGTCCGCCACGACGGCCTCGGCCGCCTCCCGGACGAGCGCGACGTGCTGCTGCAGGCGCTCGTCGTCGAAGTCGCGCGCGATGAGCTTCACGGTCGCGCTCGCCGTGGCGGCGTTCACGTCGTAGGGATGGACGAAGCCGTCGCGGTCCGCGGTCCGCTCCGGGCTCAGCTCGGGCGGTAGCGCGGCGAGGAAGCGGCCGGCCAGCCGCGTCGCGTTGACGAGGATCCCGTTCGCCCAGCCGGGGTGCACGTCGACGCCGCGGAACGTCACCGTCATGCCGATCGCCGAGAAGCTCTCGTCCTGCAGCTCGCCCGGCTGGGAGCCGTCCAGCGTGTAGGCGCACTGCGCCCCGAAGCGCTCGATGTCGAACACGGTCGCCCCGTGCCCGATCTCCTCGTCGGGCGTGAAGCCCACGCGCAGCGTGGGGCGCGGGAGCGCCGGGTTCGCGGCCAGGTGCGCGACGGCGGCCATGATCTCGGCGATCCCCGCCTTGTCGTCGGCGCCGAGCAGCGTGTCGCCGCTCGTGGTCACGATGTCGTGCCCGGCCTTGCTCGCCAGCACCGGCATCGTCGCCGGGTCGAGCACCGTCCCGTCCCGCGGGAGCTCGATCACGCCGCCGTCGTAGGCGCGGTGCACGAGCGGCTCGACGCCGGCGCCCGACACCTCGGGCGACGTGTCGAGGTGGGCGAGGAAGCCGACCACGGGGCCGTTCCCAGGCAGCGTCGCGAAGACGAATCCGTTGTCGTCCATGCGGGCGTCCTCGAGCCCGATCTCGCCCAGCTCGCCCACCAGCATCCGGCCCAGCTCGAGCTGGCCCGGAGTGCTCGGCGTGCGCCCGGCGTCGGGCGCGGACGTCGTCTCCACCCGCACGTAGCGCAGGAACCGGGCCAGCAGGTCCGGAGCCAGCGCCTCTGCGAGAGACGACGAATAGGTCACTTGGCCAGGGAGCCCGCGATCTCGGCGGCGATCTCCGCCACTTCGGTCGGGGTCCGCCCGACGCGGACGCCTCGTGCCTCGAGCGCCTCCTGCTTGGCGACCGCCGTGCCGGCCGTGCCGGAGACGATCGCGCCGGCGTGACCCATGGTCTTGCCGGGCGGGGCCGTGAAGCCCGCGATGTAGGCGACGACCGGCTTGGAGACGTTCTCGGCGATGAACTCCGCCGCCTCCTCCTCGGCCGAGCCGCCGATCTCGCCGGCCATCACGATCAGCTCGGTCTCGTCGTCGGCCTCGAAGAGGGCGATGATGTCGATGAAGCTCGAGCCGGGGACCGGGTCGCCGCCGATGCCGACGATGCTCGAGTTGCCGAAGCCGCGCTGGGCCAGCTCGTTGCCGATCTGGTAGGTCAGCGTGCCCGAGCGCGACACCACGCCGACGTTGCCCTCGCTGAAGAAGGCGGCCGGGATGATGCCGACGTTGGCCTTGCCCGGCGAGAGGATGCCCGGGCAGTTGGGCCCGACCAGGCGCACGTTCTCGTTGCGCGCCAGGTGGTTGTAGACCCGCAGCTCGTCGTGGGCCGGGATGCCCTCGGTGATGCAGACCACGAGCGCGATGCCGGCGTCCTCGGCCTCGAGGATCGAGTCGGCGGCGAAGCGCGGCGGGACGAAGATCATCGCCGTGTTGGCGCCGGTCTCGGCCACCGCGTCGTGGAACGTGTTGAACACCGGGATGCCCTCGACGTCCTGGCCGCCCTTGCCGGGCGTGACGCCGGAGACGACGTTGGTGCCGTAGTTGCGGTTGTTGAGCGTGTGGAAGGTGCCCTCGCGGCCGGTGATGCCGCTGACGCAGAGCTTCGTGTCGTTGTCGACGAGGATGCTCATCCCGCCAGCTCCACCACGCGGCGGGCGGCGTCGAGCATCGTCGACTCCGTGTGCACGTTGGGAAGGTCGGCCTCGGCCAGCAGCGCGCGGCCCTCCTTGTCGTTGGTCCCGTCCAGGCGCACCACGAACGGCACGTCCGGCTTGATCTGCGCGAAGGCCTCGATCAGGCCCTTCGCCACCTCGTCGCAGCGCGTGATGCCGCCGAAGATGTTGAAGAGCACGGCCGTGACGTTCTCGTTGGAGAGGATCACCTCGACGGCCTGGGTGATCGCCTCGGCCTTCGAGCCGCCGCCCGCGTCGAGGAAGTTGGCGGGCGAGCCGCCCGCCTGGGCCACGACGTCGAGCGTCGACATGACGAGCCCGGCGCCGTTGCCGAGGATGCCGACGTTGCCGTCGAGCTTCACGTAGGTGAGCCCGCGCTCGCGCGCCATGCGCTCCTGCGGATCCTCGCCCTCGGTGTTGCGCAGGCCGGCGTTGTCGGCGTGGCGGAACAGCGAGTTGTCGTCGAGCGTGACCTTGGCGTCGAGCGCCATGACCTTGCGGTCCCCGGTGACGATCAGCGGATTGACCTCGACGAGCATGGCCTCCTCGCCCACGAAGGCGTCGTAGAGGCGGTTCAGCAGCGCGCCGACTCCGCGCACCACGTCAGCGTCGACGCCGGCCTCGAAGGCCAGGCGGCGGGCGTGGAAGTCCTGGAAGCCGAGCAGCGGGTCGACGTGCAGGCGGGCGATGGCGTCGGGGTCGCGCTCGGCGACCTCCTCGATGTCCATGCCCCCCTGCGTGGAGAGCAGGACGAGCGGGCGCTTGGCCGAGCGGTCGAAGACGATCGAGGCGTAGTACTCGGCCGCGATGTCGGACGCGGCCTCGATCCACACCTCGTGCACGGTGTGGCCGCGGATGTCCATCCCGAGGATGGCCTTGGCGTGCTCCTCGGCCTCGCCGCGGTCCTTGGCGACCTTGATGCCGCCGGCCTTGCCGCGGCCTCCGATCTGCACCTGCGCCTTGACGACGCAGGGATAGCCGATCTCGTCCGCGGCGGCGACCGCTTCCTCGACGGTGGTGGCGGGCGAGCCGGAGGGAACCGGGACCCCGTGGCGAGCGAACAGCTGCTTGCCCTGGTATTCGAGAAGATCCATAAGGAGGGCCGGTGACTCTAATACAGCCGAACGCCGCTTCCCGTCCCCTGCGTTACGGACGCGTGCCACAATGCACGGCCGCATGCCGCTGCCGAAAGAAGTCACATTCGTCACCTTCGACGTCTACGGAACGCTGATCGACTGGGAGACCGGAGCGTTCGACGCATTCTCCAAGGAAGCCGAGCGTGACGGCTACACCCTCTCGCGCGAGGAGCTCATCCCGCTCTTCAAGCAGGCCCAGCAGGAGATCAAGGGCGGGTCGTACGAGCTGTACGCCGAGGTGCTCCGGCGGACCGCGGTGAACATCTCGCGTGAGCTGGGGTGGCCGCTGGAACCGAGCCGCTCGGGCTTCCTGCCGGACTCGGTGATGCGCTGGCCCCCGTTCAAGGAGACCAACACGCAGCTCGATCGCTTCGCCAAGAAGTTCGAGATCGGGCTCATCTCCAACATCGACGACAAGCTCCTCGGGCAGACGCGCCGCCACTTCAAGGCCGACTTCGATCTCGTGGTGACCGCGCAGCAGGTCCGCTCCTACAAGCCGGACCCGGCCCACTTCAAGGAGGCCGAGCGGCGCATCGGCGGCAAGAAGGGCTGGGTGCACATCGCGTCGAGCTACTACTACGACGTCGAGCCGTGCGTGAAGCTCAAGATCCCCGTGATCTGGGTGAACCGCAACGGTGAGACGCTCGACGCGGGTGCCAAGAAGCCGACCGCCGAGGTCAAGAGCCTCCTGGAGGCGGCTCGGTTGCTCGGGGCGGCGTGAGGGCCGTAGGGCTCCACGCAGACGTCGTCGTCGCCACCTCCCGGGTCTTCCAGACCACCTGCACCCTCGTCCGCTCCGGCGGAGAGGCGTTCTGCATCGACTCGCCGGTGTTCCCGGATGAGCTGGAGATCCTGCCCGCCCTCGCCGAGCAGGCCGGGTTCACCGTCGTCGGCCTGCTCGCCACCCACGCCGACTGGGACCATCTGCTCGGCCGCTACGCGTTCCCGGAGGCCCCGCTGGGCTGCGCGGAGACGACCGCCGGCCGCCTGGTGAACGAGCCCGGGCGGGCGCAGAAGGCGCTGCGGGAGTTCGACGAGAGCTTCTACATCGAGCGCCCCCGGCCGCTCTCGCTGCCGGGCGCGCAGCGGCTGCCGGTGCCGGGCAAGCTGGAGGTCGGCGACCAGGAGCTGGAGCTCCAGCCGGCCGAGGGCCACACGGTCGACGGCATGGCCGTCTGGGTGCCGTGGGCCGGGGTGCTCGTGTGCGGCGACTACCTGTCGCCGATCGAGATCCCGATGCTCAACCCCGGCTCGTCGATCAGCGCGTACCTGGCCACGCTGGCCCGGCTCGAGCCGCTCGTCGAGCAGGCCGAGCACGTGGTCCCCGGTCACGGCGAGCCGCTCGACGGCACGCGGGCGGCGGCGATCCTGCGCGAGGACCGCGCCTACCTCGAGGATCTGCGCGAGCACGGAGCGGACGCGAAGCTGCCGCTCGCCCGCCGCACCGGTGAGATGCGCAAGGTCCACGCGGAGAACGTCCAGACGCTGTGAGCCTGCACCGGTTCGATCCGGAGCTGGCCAGGGCGGTCTTCGCCGCCGCGCTCGACCGGCTCGCCGCCGACGCTCCGGAGCTCGGCCTGGCCCGCGAGCCCGGCGAGCTGCCGCAGGGGACGATCACCCGCGAGGGGCTGGGCGGCGCGGGCGCGCTGGCGCTCATGCGCGACTCGGTGATCCCCGCGACGACGGCGATCGACCACCCGCGCTACCTGGCCTTCATCCCCGGCGTCGCCACCCCGGCCTCGGCGCTCGTCGACCTGCTGGTGAGCGCGCACAACATGTACGGCGGCTCGTGGCTCGAGGCCGCCGGCGCCACCAACGCCGAGAACGAGGCGCTCGCCTGGCTCGCGGAGCTCGCCGGCTTCCCCGAGGCGGCGGGCGGGACGTTCGTGCAGGGCGGGACCAACGGCAACCTCTCCGCGCTGCACGCCGCACGTGAGCGCGCCCGCCACCGCGGCCAGCCGGCCACGCGCGTGGCGCTGAGCGAGGAGGCCCACTCCTCGGTGCGCTCGATGTTGCGGATCATGGACGCCGGCGTGCTCGAGGTGCCCGGCGCACGGCTGACCGGCGAGGGGCTCCGAGCCGCCGTGGAGGCCGACGGCGAGGGCGTGTTCGCGGCCGTGGCCACGGCCGGCACCACGAACCTCGGGACGATCGACGACCTGGCCGGCGTGGCCGACGTGTGTTCCGACCACGCGCTGTGGATGCACGTGGACGGCGCGTACGGCCTCGGCGCCCTCTGCGCCCCGAGCGCGCGGCCGCGCTTCGACGGGATCGAGCGCGCCGACTCCTTCATCGTCGACCCGCACAAGTGGCTCTTCGCGCCGTTCGACTCCTGCGCGCTGGTCTACCGCGATCCCGCCTTCGGCCGCGCCGCGCACCGCCAGCACGCGGACTACCTGGAGTCGCTCTACGAGGACGACTCCGCCTTCAACTCGTCCGATTACGGCGTCCACCTCACGCGCCGCCCGCGCGGTCTGCCGTTCTGGTTCTCGCTCGTCGTCCACGGCACCGATGCCTACGCCGAGGCGGTCGAGCGCACGCTCGCCCTCACGCGGGCGGGCGCCGAGGAGATCCGCGCCCGGCCGGAGCTCGAGCTGATCGCCGAGCCGGAGCTGACCGTGCTCGTCTTCCGCCGCCGCGGGTGGAAGCCGGAGGACTACACGGTCTGGGCCGAGGTGCTGCGCCGGACGCAGACCGCGTTCGTCCTGCCGACCACGCACGAGGGCGAGACGGTCGCCCGGCTCGCTCTCGTGAACCCGCGAACGACCCTGGACGACCTCCGGATCGTGCTCGACCCGATGCGCTGAAAGGAGGGGTGCTAACCGCACCCTCGTACGGGCGTCTACTCGATTCAAGATCCGCGCGAAACGGGCGATTCTCCGCTCATGACCACCCCGCCCCTTCAGCCGGTCCGCGCGAAGGCCGTCCGCCAGGTCCTGGCGACGCAGCGCGACCTGCACCTGCGCCAGCGCGAGCTGGTCCGGGCCAGCCTCACGCTGTGCCCGGCCAAGCCGCGCCCCAAGGCTCGCTAGAGCCTTCGGCGCAGGGCCAGACCCGCACCGAGGTCCTCGTACAGCGCCCGCGCCGATCGCAGCCCGAGCTCGAGGCTGCTGATCGCGAACGACTCGTCGGGCGCGTGGAAGTTGTCCTGTGGCAGCCCGAAGCCCGAGACGATCGCCGGGATGCCGCGCTCGGCGATCGTGGCGAGGATCGGCAGCGTGCCGCCGGTGCGCAGGAGCACGGGCTCGCGGCCGCAGGCGCGCGCCATCGCATCGCGGGCGATCCGCAGCGGGGCGGCCGCGGGGTCGAACCGCGAGGGCGAGGCGAGCCCTGTCTTGATCTCCAGCTCGGCGCCGTCGGGCAGCGCGCCGCGCAGGAGCGCCTGCAGGGCCTCGTCGATCGCCGCCGGGTCCTGGCCGGGAGCGAGGCGCACGGAGAGGTCGCAGCGCACCTCCGGTGGCACGATCGTCCGCGTCTCGCCGCCGGAGATGCGGTGCACGTCGAGCGAGGCGTCGGCGGTCGTGCGCTCGTAGAGCTCGGCCGCCGCGGCGGCGTCGGCGGGCCGCGCGCCCGCCTCGGCGAGCACGGACGCGCCGTCCGGAAGCGCGCTCCAGGCCGCGCGCTCCTCCTCGGTGGGCGGCTCGACGCCGGCCCGCAGCTCGCCCGGCAGGCGGCCGTCGGGGCCGGGCAGCACCGCGGCGAGCACGGCGTGCAGCGCGTGCAGCGCGTTGAGGGCCGCGCCGCCGTACATGCCCGAGTGGGCGGCCCGCTCGCCGGTGCGCAGCGTGAGGTGGGCGAAGACCATCCCGCGCGTGGCGACGGTGAGCGCCGGCGTCTCGGCGTCGAGCATGCCGGCGTCGAAGACGATCGCGCAGTCGGCGCCGCGCTCGTCGGCGGCCACCCAGTCGTTCACGTCGGTGCCGCCGGTCTCCTCGGCGCCTTCGATCAGCACGCGCACGTTGACCGGCAGCGCGCCGGCGTCGGCCAGCTCGCAGGCCACGTGCAGGAGCGGCAGGAAGTTGCCCTTGTCGTCGCAGGCGCCGCGGGCGTAGATGCGGCCGTCGCGGATGTCGGGCTCGAACGGCGGCGTCGTCCAGAGGGACTCGTCGCCCGGGTCCTGGACGTCGTAGTGGCCGTAGATGAGCACGGTCGGCGCGGCCTCGCGGGCGGCTCGCAGCTCGCCGACCACGAGCGGGGCTCCGCCCGGCGTGTCCTCGAGCTCGCACGTCCCGCCGGCGGCCAGCACCCGCCGCTGGGCCCACTCGGCGGCCTCGCGGAGGGCCTCGTCGTTGCGCGCGCCGGCCGAGATCGACGGGATCCGCAGCCAGTCGGCCGTCTCGTGGATCAGCGCGTCGAGCTCGTCGCTCACTTGATCACGGCCAGCGTGTCGCCGCTCGCCACGGCGGCGCCCTCGGAGATCGGGAGCTCGGCCACGGTGCCCTTCTTGTGGGCCGTGATCTCGTTCTCCATCTTCATCGCCTCGATGATGCAGATGAGGGCCCCCTCCTCGACCTCGGCGCCCTGCTCGACGAGGACCTTGAACACGTTGCCCTGGAGCGGCGAGGTGAGCGCATCGCCGGGCGGGTGCGCCTCCTCCGCCGGACGCGGCTTTGCGCTCGCGGCGGGGGGCGGGTCGGGTGGCGCCGTTGGCCGCCGCTGCCGCCGGCCCGGCGGCCTCGCCACGGACCTTGACCTCGAAGCGCTTGCCGGAGACCTCGACGGTGTAGTCGCGCTCGACCGTCTCGGCCCCGTCCTCGGGCTTCTCGGGCTTCGGCTGGGCGAGCTGCTTGAGCCAGGCCTTGTCCTCGATCAGGTCGCGGCAGGTCTCGGCGTTGGCCCACTGCTCGGAGGCCATGATCGCCTTGTGGAACGGGATCAGGGTGCGTACGCCCTCGATCTGGAACTCGTTCAGCGCGCGCGCCATGCGCCGCGTGGCCTTCTCGCGGTCGGCGTCCCAGACGATGAGCTTGGCCACCATCGGGTCGTAGAGCGGCGTGATCTCCGAGCCGGCCAGCACGCCGGAGTCGACCCGCACGCCCGGGCCGGAGGGCTCGAAGTAGCTCGTGATCGTGCCCGGCGCGGGGGCGAAGTTCTTCGCCGCGTCCTCGGCGTTGATGCGGCACTCGATCGCGTGGCCGTGCCAGCGGACGTCCTCCTGCGTGAAGCTCAGATCCTCGCCCGCGGCGATGAGGATCTGCTCGCGCACGATGTCGACGCCGGTGGTCTCCTCGGTCACGCAGTGCTCGACCTGGACGCGCGTGTTCATCTCCAGGAAGAAGTACTCGCCGTCCTGGAGCAGGCCCTCGATCGTGCCGGCCGAGTGGTAGCCGACGGCGCGGGCGGCCTCGACGGCGATCTCGCCGATCTTCGCCCGCAGCTCGGCGTCGACCAGCGGGGCCGGCGACTCCTCGATCAGCTTCTGGTGGCGGCGCTGGATCGAGCAGTCGCGCTCGCCGAGGTGGACGACGTTGCCCGCCTTGTCGGCCAGCACCTGGACCTCGACGTGACGCGGATCGGGGAGGTAGCGCTCGAGGTAGACCGTCGCGTCGCTGAAGAACTTCTCGCCCTCGCGCGCGGCGCCCTCGAACGCGTCCTGGAGCTTGTCCTGGTCGAGCGCGACGCGGAAGCCCTTGCCGCCGCCGCCGCCCGCGGCCTTGACCGCGATCGGGTAGCCGATCTCCTCGGCGATCTTCCTGGCCGCCTCGATGTCCTCGACCGGCTCGGTGGTGCCGGGCACGATCGGGACGCCGGCCTTCTTCATCAGCTCGCGCGCCCTGGTCTTGGAGCCCATGGCCTCGATCGCCGACGCGGGCGGGCCGATGAACGTGACCCCGGCCTCCTCGAGGCGCTTGGCGAACGCGGCGTTCTCGGCGAGGAAGCCGTAGCCGGGGTGGACCGCCTCGGCGCCGGAGGTCTCGATGACCTCCATCAGCTTGTCGACGTTCAGGTACGACTCGGCGGCGGGCCCGGGGCCGAGCAGGTACGCCTCGGTGGCGCGCTTGACGTGCTGCGAGTCGCGGTCGGCCTCGGAATAGACCGCGACGGAGGCGATCCCGAGCTCGTCGAGGGCGCGGATGACGCGAACGGCGATCTCTCCGCGGTTGGCGACGAGGACTTTCGAGAACATGCGGCGCGTGATGCTATCTCGCGACCGCCTGATCCTCGTCCGCCACGGGGAGTCCACCTGGAACGCCGAGCACCGCCTGCAGGGCCAGCTCGACCCGCCACTGTCCGAGCTCGGCCGCGACCAGGCGCGGGCGCTGAAGCCCATCCTCGACGCGGTGCCGGAGGAGCGGATCGTCTGCAGCGACCTCTCCCGGGCGCGCGAGACCGCCGAGCTCCTCGGTCTCTCGCCCGGGCGCTTCGACGAGCGCTGGCGGGAGATCGACGTCGGCGAGTGGGGCGGCCGGACCGCCGCGGAGATCGACGCCCAGTCGCCCGAGCTGACCAACTGGCGCGGCGGCTCGCGGACGGCGCCCGGCGGGGAGTCGTGGGAGGCCTTCACGGCCCGGGTCTCCGGCGCGGTCGACGAGCTCGTCGCGGCCGGCGGGCCGTGGCTCGTGGTTTCCCACGGCGGCTGCATCCGGGTCGCGACCTCGCACCTCACGGGCGCCGAGCCGCTGAACCTCGGCTCGCCGCCCAATGCCAGCGCCACGGTGTTCGAGCTCGGCGAGCGGCCCCGCCTGCTCGTCTACGGCTCGCTCCCCGACGGGGGGTTGCCCACGGGGCTCGTACTAGGAGGCGTACCCCCTTGGAGCCCCGTGGGCGGTTGCCCCTTCCCCCTCCGGGAAGCTGCTGCTCAGGTGTCGTCGGAGTAGTCGCCGCCGCCGCCGGCCGCAGGGGCGGGCGCGGGCGCGACGTACGAGTTGTCGCCTCCGCCGGTGCCGTCGTTGCCCCACGTGGCGTCGCCGTCGCCGGTGTTGTCGCCGCCGCGGGTCCCGTCGTTGCCGCGGGTGCGGTCGCCGTCGCCGGTGTTGTTGCCGCCGCGGGTCCCGTCGTTGCCGCGGGTGCGGTCGCCGTCGCCGGTGTTGTTGCCGCCGCGGGTCCCGTCGTCGCCCTTCGTGTCGTCCCCGTCGCCGGGGTCGTCGTCCTCCTGCACGAACTCCGCGCCTGCATCGTCCTTGCGGAGCTCGATCGCCGCGGCGCGGGCGTCGTCGTCGCCGTCGCCGCCGATGGCGGCGAAGGCCGTGCCGAGCCCGCCGAGGGCGATCACTGCGGCCAGTGCGAGCACGGCCAGTCGTCCGATGGTCATCGGTGCACCTCCTGGTGATGTGGGTTTCGTCTGTGTGGGGAAGGTCGGAAGCGGCCGAGCTTGGGCGCGGGCAGCGAGTCGACGAGCGGCTCGAGCACGCACGCCAGGTCGCCCGCCGTCGGCCGGTCGGCGGGGCGCGGCTCCAGGCACGCGTCGACGGCGGCGACCAGCACCGGCGAGACGCGGTCGGGCAGCGCGACCTTCAAGGTCGCGCCGAGCCCGTACACGTCGGACGGGGACCCGATCTCGCCGAAGCGCTCAGGGTCGGCCTGCTCGGGGGCCATCCAGCGCTCGGTGCCGACTGACGACGTCAGCCCGCCGAGCTCGTCGAACCGGCGCGCCACGCTGAGGTCGATCAGCCGCGGCTCGGAGCCCATGATGATGTTGCTGGGCTTGACGTCGAGATGGACGACACGCTCGTGCGCGAGGTAGTGCAGGACCGCGCACAGGTTCAGCGCCAGCGGCAGCACCTGCTCGACGGTCATGCCGTGCAGCCGCAGCAGCGTCGACAGGCGCGGGCCTTCGATGTGCTCGAGCACCAGGTGCGGGCGCGGGCCGTCGAGCACGGCGCCGAAGGCGCGCAGGAGCATCGGGTGGGCGAGGCGGTCGAGCATGGCCGCCTCGCGGCGCATGCCCTCCAGGTCGCCGGCCTCGCCCGGTCGCAGCACCTTGGCGACGACCAGTGCCCGCAGATGATCGGCCCACGCGAGGTACGCCTCGTAGCGGCGGCCGCCGCCGAGGAGGCGGACCGCCCGCAGGCCGGGAGCGATCTCGTCGCCCTCGTTCAGGTTCCATCCGGTCATGGCCGGCAAGGTCCCCGGCCGCGGTGAGCGGTGGGTGAGGACGGCGTGAGAACACGCTCATGGCCGTCCGGCGCCGCACGGTGCCAGGATGAGGGCATGGGGTTGGCTGCACGGGTCCGCACCGCCCACGGCGACGCGTGGGCCGCCGAGGGGATGCTGCGTGCGCCGCTGGGCGGCGCCGCCGTGGCGCTGAGCGGCATCCGCGTGATGGCCTCCGGCCTGCCGCAGCAGCAGTTCAACGGCGCCGACGTCACCGGCCCCGATCCCGACCTCGACGGCGCGCGGGCGTTCTACCGGGAGCGCGGCCTGGCGCTCGGCGTGCGGGTGCCGGAGGGCATGCCGTGGAACGCCGGCCGCCACCTCCAGCGCCTGCGCCTGATGGCGCTCGAGGCATCCGCCTTCGTCCCGGCGCCGGAGGTCCCCGGCCTCGTCATCCGGGCGGCCGGCCCCGAGGATCTCGACACGGTGCTCGACCTCGACAGCGCCGCCTTCGGGAGCGACCGCGACGAGCTGCGCGCGTGGGCGGCGCCGCACCTCGACGGTCCCGGCTTCACGGTCGCGCTCGCTCTATTGGACGGCGAGCCGGCCGCCACCGCGTACTCCGTGCGCACGGACGGCGCCGCCGGCCCGAGCCTGCTGCTGGCGGGCGTGGCCGTGGCCGAGCCGTCGCGCCGCCGCGGCGTCGCGGGCGCGATCAGCTCCTGGCTGCTCGAGCGCGGCTTCGCCGAGGGCGCGCGCCTGGCCCACCTGCACGCGGACACCGACGAGGCGGCACGGGTCTACGCACGGCTCGGGTTCGCCGAGGCGGGCGCGCTCGAGATCTTCGTCGACGTGTAAGCGACTTCTCATCGGCGCCTCACGGCGTCCTCATCGCGGCCGGAGATCACTTACGGCGTCAGCTCCAACCGATGAAGGGACGCCACCATGGCTCACCGTTCGTTCAAGGGGATCAGCGCCGCGGCGCGCCTCGCCTCATCCAGCCGCGACAGCGATTCCGGCAAGAAGCGCCGCCGCAAGCGCCGCCGCCGGCGCCGCAACCGCAGCCGGAACTCCGACACCTGATCCACGCCCACCGGGCCAAGGGGGGTCAGACCCCGTCACGGGTTTAGCGCGTGACGGGGTCAGACCCCCTTAGTCCGCCGTCACGGGTTTAACGCGTGACGGGGTCAGACCCCCTTAGTCCCTTTGCGCTCTCCGTTTTCCCGCCTTGCCGCCTCGCTCGCGCCGGCTCCCGACGACGACCGGGTCGTCGCCGCGGCGCCTGCCGTGGCGGTGCGGCAGGTCTTCCGGCGCTTCTGGCCGCTGGCGCGGCCGTACCGGAAGCCGTTCGGCGCGGGCATCGCGCTGGCCGCTCTGCTTCCCGCCGTCGAGGCGGCCGAGGTGTGGCTCTTCAAGCTCGTCGTCGACGACGTCCTCGTGGCCGAGACGCTCGAGCCCCTGGCCGTCCTCGTGCCGGCCATGGTCGGCCTCGCGCTGCTCGGCGCGCTGCTCTCCTTCGGCGACGAGTACGCCGCGACCTGGGTCGGGGAGCGCTTCACGCTGGCGCTGCGCACGAAGCTCTTCGCGCACCTCCAGCGGCTCGAGCCGGACGCGCTCGACCGTCGCCGCCACGGCGACGTGCTCGCCCGCCTGACCGGCGACGTCCACGCGATCGAGACCCTGCTCCTCTCCGCCGCCGGCGAGCTCGTCCAGGCCGCCGCGCGGATCCTCTTCTTCGGCGGTGCGCTCTTCCTGCTCTCGTGGAAGCTCGCGCTCGCGTCGCTCGTGGTGGTGCCGGTCTTCGCGTTCGCCGCGCACCGCTTCGCCCGGCTCTCGCGGCGCGCGGCGCGGGAGCGCCGCCGCCGGTCCGGGTCGCTCACGGCCGTCGCCGAGGAGGCGCTCGGCAACGCCGCGCTCGTGCAGGCCGCGAACACGCAGGACCGCGAGCTCCAGCGCTTCGTGCGCGAGAACGAGGGCAAGGTGCAGGCCGAGCTGGCCGGCACGCGGATCTCCGGCCTCTTCGCGCCGGTCGTCGACCTGCTGGAGCTGGCCGGCGCCGTCCTCGTCATCGTGCTGGGGACGCTCGCGCTGGCCGGCGACGACCTCACGCTCGGCGGCCTGCTCGCCTTCCTCGCCTACCTCGCCCAGCTCTACCGCCCGGTGCGCGACGTGTCGCGCCTCGGCCAGACCATCTTCGAGGCCTCCGCCGGCGCCGAGCGCGTGATCGAGCTGCTCGAGACAAGGCCGCGCGTGACCGAGCGGGCCGGCGCGCGCACGCTGACCCGCGTGCGCGGCGTGCTCGAGCTCGACCGCGTCACCTACACCTATCCGGGCGCCCAGCGGCCCGCGCTCGACGGCCTCGAGCTCGTGGTCATGCCCGGCCGCTGCGTGGCGCTGGTCGGGGAGAGCGGGGCGGGCAAGTCGACCGCCGCCAAGCTCGCGCTGCGCTTCGCCGACCCCGACTGGGGTGCCGTGCGCCTCGACGGCCACGACGTCCGCGACCTCACCCTGCGCACCCTGCGCGAGCACGTCGCGCTGCTCCTGCAGGACGCCCCGCTGTTCGACGCGACGATCCGGGACAACGTCGCCTACGGGCTCGAAGCCTCCGACGCCGAGGTCGCCGGCGCGCTCGCCGCGGTCGGTCTGCAGCTCGACCCCGCCACGCGCGTCGGTCAGCGCGGCCGCGCGCTGTCCGGCGGTGAGCGACGCCGGGTGGCGATGGCGCGCGTGCTCGTCCAGGGCGCGCCGGTGATCGTGCTCGACGAGCCGTCGGCCGGCCTGGACACCGACGCGACGCTGCGCCTGATCGAGCCGCTGCGGCGCGTGATGGCCGACCGAGCGGCCCTGCTCATCACGCACGACCCGATCCTCATCGCCGCCGCCGACGAGGTCGTCGAGCTGCGGCCCGCGGAGCTCGTCGCGTGAACCTGCCCGGCTATCGCGTGATCGAGCACCTGGCGCGCACGCGCCGGTTCGACACGTACGAGGTCTGGAGCGAGGACCGCGCCTGCTCGTGCGTGGCCAAGACGGTGCGCGAGGACCGTCGCGACGACAAGAAGGCGCGCGACGCGCTGATCGCCGAGGGCACGCGGCTCCTCGGTCTCGTCCACCCGCACATCGTCCGCGGCTACGAGCTGATCACCCGGCCACAGCCGGTGCTCGTGATGGAGACGCTCGACGGCGAGACGGTCGCCCACCTGGTCGAGCGCACGCCCGGAGGGCTGCCGGCCGAGGACGTGGCGTGGCTCGGGCTCCACCTCTCGTCCGCGCTGCGGTACCTGCACGGCCGCGACCTGCTCCACCTCGACGTCAAGTCCGCCAACGTGATCGCCGACGGCGGCCGCGCCAAGCTGATCGACCTCTCGCTCGCGCGGCCGCCCGGCCGCTACGAGCCGGGCGTGGGCACGTGGTGCTACCTGTCGCCCGAGCAGGAGGCCGGCGAGGAGCTCGGGCCGGCCGCCGACGTCTGGGGCGTCGGGATGGTGCTCTACGAGGCGGCCACGGGAGACGTCGTGGAGGGCCGCCCGCCCTCCGTCGGCGTACGGGCGCCCGAGGCGCTCGCCAAGACGATCGACGCCTGCCTGGCGCCGGACCCTGCCGACCGTCCCGACCTCGTCGACGTGATGCGGCGCCTCGGCCCGATCGCGACATGAGGCTCGCCCTCGCGCTGCTCCTGGGCTTCGCCCTCGGCTGGGGTGCGGCGACGCTCGCGCGCGACGACGACGTGCGGGTCGATCCCGACACCCCGGGCGCGCGCCGCGCCGCGGCGGCTGCGCTCGACATCGTCCCCGGGCGCGTGCTCGCGGTCTACCGCGACCGCGACAACGGCAAGTGGGAGGTCCGCGTCGACCAGGACGGCGGCGAGTACGAGGTCGAGCTCGACCCCGCCGACTTCGGCCTCCTCCGGCTCGACTACGACTGACCCGACTCAGGCCTTGAGCCGGTAGCCCATTCCCCGCACGGTCTCGAACCGCTCGGTGCCGAGCTTGCGCCGCAGGTAGCCGACGTAGACGTCGACGATGTTCGAGCCGGGGTCGAAGTCGTAGCCCCACACGTGCGAGAGCAGCTGCTCGCGGCTGAGCACCTGGCCGGGATGGCGCAGGAACGTCTCGAGCAGCGTGAACTCCTTGGCCGTCAGCTCGACCTCGTCGTCGCCCACCTCGGCCCGCCGCGTGCGGACGTCGAGCCGCACCCCGCCGGCCTCCAGCTCGAGCCCCGAGTCGCCCGCCTCGGGGGCCCGCAGGCGAGCGCGCACGCGGGCCAGCAGCTCCTCGAAGACGAACGGCTTGGTCACGTAGTCGTCGGCCCCGAGGTCCAGGCCCGTCACGGTGTCGACGACGTCGTCGCGAGCGGTGAGGATGAGCACCGGCAGGCGCTCGCCGCGCGTGCGCACGGCGCGCAGCACGGAGAAGCCGTCCTGGCCGGGGAGCCCGATGTCGAGGATCAGCAGATCGAAGTCCGCGTCCCGCGCGAGCGTCACGCAGCGGCGACCGTCGTCGCACACGGTCGTGCTGTAGCCCGCGGCCCGCAGGCCCTTCTCGAGGAAGCTCGAGAGCCGTGGCTCGTCCTCGGCGATCAGGATGCGACTCAAGGCTCCTCCTGGGGGATGATGATCGTGAACGTGGCTCCGGCGCCGGGGCGGCTGGAGAGGGTCGCGCGGCCACCGTGGGCCTCGGCGATGGCACGGACGATGGCCAGCCCGAGCCCGGCGCCCTCGGAGCGGCGCCGGCTCGCGCCGGCGCGCGCGAAGCGCTCGAAGATGCGCTCCTGGTCCTCGGGCTGCACTCCGGGCCCGCTGTCGCGCACCCAGAGGCGCACCTCGCGACGGTCCGCCTCGCTCCCGATCCAGATCGGATCGCCCTCGCCGGTGTGCTGGACCGCGTTCTGGGCCAGGCCCATCAGGGCCTGGGTGAGGCGCTGGCGGTCGGCCACGAGCACGGCCTCGCCGCGCGCGTCGAGCCGCCAGTCGCGCGCGCCGAGTCCGCGCGCCTTGTCCAGCAGCTCGTCGGTCAGCGCGCCGAGCTCGACCTGGGCCACGCGCAGGAAGTCGTCGCGGTCCGCTCGGGCGAGGACGAGGAGATCCTCGACGAAGCGCGTCATGCGGTCCAGCTCGTCGGTGACGAGGGCGATGGTCTCGCGCCGCTCGTCCGGATCGTCGCCGAGCAGCTCGAGGTGCCCGCGGATGATCGTGATCGGCGTCCGCAGCTCGTGGCCGGCGTCGCTCACGAACGCGCGCTGGGTGCCGAACGCCGCCTCGAGCCGGTCGAGCATGGCGTTGAACGTGCGCGAGAGGTCGGCGATCTCGTCGCGGCCGGTGACCGGGATGCGCTGCGTCAGGTCGCTGGCCTCGATCGAGCGGGTGGTGTCGGCGAGCACGCGCAGCGGCGCGAGCACGCGCCCGGCCACCACCCAGGCGAGCACGCAGGCGATGAGCAGCACCGAGAGCAGCACGAGCGCGGCGAGGCGGACGGCCTCCTCGACCTCGCGGCGCTCGGAGGACAGCGCGGAGGCCACCACGAACACGCCGCGCACGCCGGCCGCGCCGTTGATCGGGACCGCGAGGTAGCGGACGGTCCCCACGGTCGTCTCCAGGTCGCCGCGCTCGGGCCGCCGCAGCGCGGCCCAGTGGTCCTCGCGCGCCTCGATCGGGAAGCTGCCGCCGCGGCCGCCCGTCTCGTCCTGGTAGCGCTCGCCGTCGATGAACGCGATCAGCGTCTCGCCCTCGCCGGGCACGTTGCGGCGGAAGTACGTGTCGAAGATGAGGTTCAGGCGGCCGCGGAAGAGCTCGCCGGTCGCCGGGTCGCGGCCCCGCACCAGCGTGCGGAACTCCTCGATCTCCTGCGTGAGCGCGGCGTCGACGCGGTCGGCGGTGCGGACGAGCAGGAGCTGGCGGATGGCCAGGACCGAGAGCACGGTCGAGAACACGAGGAGGATCACGAAGGCGGCGAGGATCCGCGTCCGCGCGCCGCGCAGCAGCAGGGCGAGCCGGCCGGCCGGGTGCGCTTCAGGCTCCGTCACCGGTCGTCCCCGTCGTCATCGTCGTCGCCACCGTCGTCGTCATCATCATCGTCGTCGTCACCCGGAGGCGGCGGAGGCGGCGGAGGCGGTGGGGGAGCCGGAGCCGGCGTCGCCGTGGCGGCCGGCGGGACCGCCGTGGGAGCCGGAGTCGCGGCCGGCGGCGGCGCCTGCCGCTGCGGCTGCCGTCGCCGCGGCCGCCCCTCGTCGCGCGGTCCCCGCCGTCGCTCGGGCGGCGGCTGCGCCGGCCGGTCGTCGCGCAGCTCGATCGGCGGCACCCCGGCCTCGTTGGTCTCGTCGAACGTGCGCGGCAGGAGGAAGACGAGGGCCAGCGCCGCGACCACCGCGACCACGAGGAGAAGGCGTTGAGCGGCCATCGTTGGACGGCGTGAGCGTAGGTGGCGCGCATGAGTTCCTTCTCATCCGAAACTTTGCGCAAGTTCCCGCTGACGCCTTCGTTGGGGCGGTTAGTGGTCGTCAACGGCGCTATCGGTGTACGAATCTCGAGTGGTGGGGACACGATGTACCTCACCGATGTCACCGGACTCGGCATCTACGACATCAGCAACCCCGCCTCTCCGCAGATCCGCTCGCACCTGCCGCTGCCCCGCGCCCGCGAGGACGCGGGAACGTACCTGGTCGACGTCAGCGATCCGGGCGCGCCCGTGATCTGCGACCGCCGCCCCGGGCCGCGCAGCGGCCTGACCGTCTACGACGTCCGCGAGCTCTCCAGCCCGCCACCGCTCTCCCGCTCGAGCCGGCAGGAGCTGGCCTGGATCACCGACGCGACCGGCACGTTCGCCTTCGACCTGACCGACCCGACGCGCGCCCGGCTCGTCCTCGGCGGGCCTGGAGAGCCGCGCTTCGAGCACCGGCTGCTGCTCAGCGCGCTCGGCGATCGTCCCCGCTTGCAGGCGTGGCGCGACCATGGCGCGCCGGTGGGGTTCTACGTGAGCGGCGGAAGCTTCTGGGGCGCGTGTCTCGCGCCCTCCGACTGC
Organism: uncultured Solirubrobacteraceae bacterium; assembly: GCA_963774155.1. GTDB lineage: Bacteria > Actinomycetota > Thermoleophilia > Solirubrobacterales > Solirubrobacteraceae > DASSUW01. The sequence goes on along the minus strand of CAVZDW010000012.1, from coordinate 156,317 downwards.
CCTCCCTCGGGGTCACGGGGCAGAACCGCTGGGCGTCAGCCGGCGCTCAGTCCGATGCGAGAGTGGGGCCGGCCTGCATCATGGGGCCGCGGGCCGGTCCCCTCTCCGTCCGTCGGCGTCTGAGGCGAGCGCGGCTCCCACCAGCGCGATGAGCGCCCGCACCACCTCGGTGGTGCTGGTCGGCGCGAGCTCGGCGAGCCCGTCGGCCGCCCGCACGCGCCAGATCCCCGCCGCGCCGTCGACCACCTCGAGGTTGCGGCGGAACGCGTCGCACTCCACGCGCACGGTCCAGTGGCGGGCGCCCGCCTCGAGGAGCTCGGCGACGCGCAGCGCCAGGGCGGCCGGGTCCAGCCGGACCGGCGGCACGGAGGGAACGGGTCGCGGCTGGAGACCGAGCCAGACGGCGAGCGCCACCGGGACCTGCTCGGGGGCGATGGCCAGCAGGGCGCGCTGCCCGCCGGGACGCTCGGTGAGGAGCAGGCACGCCGTCGCATCACCGAGCACCGTGGCGCCGGGCGCCGCGATCCGCACGCCGGGGTCGCGCGCGGCGGCCAGGGCGGCATCGATGGCCGGGTCGTCGACGAGCTCGTCGCCGTCGAGCAGCGCCTGGATCGCCCCCGCGGGGCCGACCAGCTCGCCGGTCTCGGGATCGAGCGCGGTCACGCGACCCGGAACGTCGTCGCCACGGCCGCGAGGCGCGGCCCCCACTCGGGCTGGTCGGCGAGCGGCGTCATCGCCGACACCGTCCAGCGCCGCCCGCCCGCCAGCAGCCGCCACTGCTCGGCGGCGGTCGGCAGCCCGTCCGTGGTCTGCCGGAGGACGAAGGTGCGCACGGCGTCGACGTCGCCGACGCGCACCGCCTCGCGGTCGACGAGCACGCTGCCGGGCTCGGCCAGCATCCGGCCCAGGTCCTCGCGCACGGCCGCGTCGAGCTCGGCGCCGGGCGACTCGTCGTGCCACACCACCGCGAGGACGGCCGGCGCCTCGCGAGCGCCGAACACCGCACCCTCGTCGAACACGGCCCGCGGCTCGGGATCGAACGCGTCCCCCAGCTCGAACGCGAACGGAAGCGTGGTCACCCGCCGGTCAGGCGACCATGCCGGCGCCGACGGTGTCGTTCGTGGCCTCGTCGACCACGATGAACGCGCCGGTGGCGCGGACCTCGGCGTACGGGTCCGGGACGAGCGGCGAGCCGAGGCGCAGCCGCACGCGGCCGATCTCGTTGAGCGCCAGCTCGTCGGCGGGCTCGTTGCCCAGCGTCGTGACGTCGAGCCGGTGCACGATGGCGTCGAGCTTAGCCGGGACCGAGCGGGTGGTGTGCTTGATCAGATAGCGCGCGCCCTGGCGGGCCGGCGTGTCGCCGAGCCAGCAGACCGTGGCGGTGAGCTCGCGGACGGGCTCCGGCGCCTCGGCGGGCCGGGCCAGCAGGTCGCCGCGGCCGACGTCCAGCTCGTCCTCGAGCGCGACGGCGATCGAGCGCGGCGCGGCGGCCGTCTCGCCGCCGCCCTCGAACGCGGCGACGCGCGTGCGCTGGCCGGAGGGGAGGACGACGATGTCGTCGCCGACGCGCAGCGTGCCCGAGCCGAGGCGGCCGGCATACCAGCGGGTGTCGCCCGCGCGGATCACGTACTGGACCGGCAGGCGCGCGGGGCCGTCGCTGAGGCCGTTGGCGGCCGGGACCGACTCCAGGTGCTCGAGCAGCGCCTGCCCGCCGTACCAGGGCATGGCGCTCGAGCGGTCGACGACGTTGTCGCCGTGCAGCGCGGAGACGGGGATGAAGCCGACACCGTGCAGGCCGAGACGGGCGGACCAGTCGAGCACCTCGCGCGCCACGGCGTCGAAGCGCTCCTCGGCGTAGCCGACGAGGTCCATCTTGTTGACCAGCACGGTCACGTTCGGCACGCCGAGCAGGGCGGCGATGGCCAGGTGCCGGCGCGACTGCTCGGTCATGCCGCGGCGGGCGTCGACGAGCACGAGCGCGAGGTCGGCCGTCGAGGCGCCGGTGGCCATGTTGCGCGTGTACTGCGCGTGGCCGGGGCAGTCGTGGAGCACGAAGCGCCGGGTCGGCGTGGCGAAGTGGCGGTACGCGACGTCGATGGTGATGCCCTGCTCGCGCTCGGCGCGCAGGCCGTCGGTCAGCCGCGCCAGGTCGGCGGCGGTGCCCATCTCGTCGGCCATCAGGGACTTGGAGTCGTGCAGGAGGCGGCCGATCAGCGTGGACTTGCCGTCGTCCACCGATCCCGCCGTGGCTACGCGCAGCATGCTTAGAAGTACCCCACCCGCTTGCGGTCCTCCATCGCGGCCTCGCTGACGCGGTCGTCCGCGCGCGTCTCGCCGCGCTCGGTGATCCGCGTCGCGGCGATCTCCGCGACGACGTCGTCCAGCTCGTTCGCCTCCGACCGCACGGCGCCCGTGCAGGTCATGTCGCCCACCGTGCGGTAGCGCACCGACGCGGTGAACGAGGGCTCGTCGTGCGGGAGGAACTCGCAGTCGGCGTAGAGCATGCCGTCGCGCTCGAAGACCTCGCGCTCGTGGGCGAAGTAGATCGGCGGCAGCTCCAGGCCCTCGACGCGGATGTACTCCCACACGTCGAGCTCCGTCCAGTTCGAGAGCGGGAACACGCGGACGTGCTCCCCGCGCCGCACGCGGCCGTTGTAGAGGTCCCACAGCTCAGGCCGCTGGCGGCGCGGGTCCCACTGCCCGAAGTCGTCCCGGAAGCTGAACACGCGCTCCTTCGCCCGGGCGCGCTCCTCGTCGCGGCGGGCGCCGCCGAAGGCCGCGTCGAAGCCGTGCTGCTCGATCGCGTCGAGCAGCGTGGTGGTCTGCAGCTGGTTGCGCGACGGCGCGTCCTGCACGCGGCCGCGGTCGATCGAGTCCTGCACCGAGGCCACGAGCACGTCGGGGACGTGGCGGTCGCGGAACTCGATGACCTCGGGGAAGTTGTGCCCCGTGTCGACGTGCATGACTCCGAAGGGGATCTCCCCCGGACGGAACGCCTTGCGGGCGAGGTGGAGGAGGACGATCGAGTCCTTGCCGCCGCTGAACAGCAGCACGGGCTTCTCGAGCTCCGCCGCCACCTCGCGGATGACGTGGACGGCCTCGGCTTCGAGCTGGTCGAGGTGGTGCATCAGACCGCGCACTCGCCTTCGCCGCGCTCGACCTGGAACGGGATCTTCTTCGTCCAGTCGATGAACTCGTTCATCGTCTCGAGCCCGAACTCGACGGGCATGGCGAGGTCGCGGACCGTGTCCTCGAACGCCTTGTTGCCGACGCGCAGGGCGTAGGCGTTGAAGCCCTCGCCGTCCTCGCGCTCGGCCTCGTACTTGCGGATCCAGCGCTCGACGGCGTCGGGCACGCGCTTGGCGGGCAGGCGGACCTTCAGCCGGCTGCCGTAGACGACCTCGCCGCCTTCGTACTGGCCGCCGATGTGGGCGACGTACGCCGGGATGGTGTGCTGGCCGACCTTGATCGACGCGCCGTAGAACCCGATGTTGCCGATGTGGTGCTGGCTGCAGCCGTTCGGGCAGCCGGACATCTTGATGTGGATCCCGCGGGTCAGCGGATCGGTGATCTGCATCTCCTCGATCCGCTCGCTGACGGCGCGGTTGAGGCCCATCGAGCTCGTGATGCCGAGCTTGCAGGAGTCGGTGCCGGGGCACGACACGACGTCGTTGACCTGGTCGGCGCCGGCGTCGCCCAGCCCGAGCTCCTTCAGGGCGCGCCAGGCGTCGTAGACGGCCTCGTCGCGGACCCAGCGGAGCAGCAGGTTCTGGTGCACCGTGGTGCGGGCGTAGCCGCCGCTGAAGTCGCGCATGATCTGGGCGAGGCCGCGGAACTGGTCCGGGGTGAGGTCGCCGCGCGGGACCTTGACCTGGACGGTGCTGAAGCCGGCCTGGCGCTGGGCCTCGACGTTGGCCTCGACGAAGCGGACGAACTCGGCGCCGTCGCCGTTGGGCGAGCCGTAGGACTGCGGCTTGGCCGGCGCGTGGTCCTCCTCGTCGTGCAGGAAGAGGCGGGGCTGGGGGTCGAAGTCGCGCTCGCCGACCCAGTCGCCCTCGAGCTCCTGCTCGACCAGGGCGCGCATCTCCTCGATGCCGATCTTGTCGACCAGCACCTTGATGCGGGCGCGGGCGCGGTTGACGCGCAGCCAGTCCTGGCGGTCGAAGATGCGCAGGACGGCCTCGGTGTACTTGAGGTACTCGCCGTCGTCGGCGCGCACGAAGTCGATCAGCGTGGGCGCGATGCGCGGCATGATCGACGTGCCGCCGCCGACCCGCAGCTCGAAGCCCTTGACGCCGTCGCGCTCGCGGGCGATGAAGGCGATGTCGTGGATGCCCGTGATGGCGCGGTCCGTGTCCGAGCCCGTGAACGCCGTCTTGATCTTGCGCGGCATCAGCTGGGTCGACGGGTGGCGCACGAAGTAGCGGACGTAGGCGCCCACGTACGGGGTGGGATCGAAGAGCTCGTCGTGGCAGACGCCGGCCCAGGGGTCGGCGGTCACGTTGCGGACCGTGTTGCCGCAGCCCTCGCGGCTGGAGAGGCCGGCGTCGGAGATCTCGCGGATCAGCGCCTTCATCGTGCGGAGCGGCACGTGATGGATCTGGATGTTCTGGCGGGTCGTGATGTGGCCCTTGTTCAGCGGCGCGTACTTCTCCACCACGCTGGCGAACATCTCCATCTGGGCGGGCGTGATGCCGCCGAAGGGGAGCTTGACCCGCACCATCTGCACGTCGGCCTGGCGCTGGCCGTACACGCCCTGCTTGAGGCGGAAGCCGATGAACTCGTTCTCCGGCGTGCCGCCGTCGAGGAACTTCTCGGCCTCGTTGTCGAAGTCGTCGAACTCGCGCTGGAGGATCGGGATGATGTGCCCGGGGACGTCCTCGCGGACCTCGGGATTCTCCAGCGTTCCCTTGCGTCCTGTGGCGGTCGATGGCTCCATAGGCGAGCCAAAGTACCAAATCCGTATCAGGATCTAGATATTTACCCCCGATACGGGGGGTCGCGGTCGACCGCTTCCCGCCTCGCCGCCTGGATCCAGGGGCTCGGCTCGGGCGGCGTGCTGACCGCGGGCGGGGTCGTGTCGCGCAGGAACTGCTCGACGGCCGCCATCACGGCGGCGGCCTCCTCGGGCGTCGCGCTCGAGCCCTTGAGCTCCAGCCGGGGGCGGCGGTTGACCACGGGCGCACGATAGCGTCCGGTCTGCGATGAGACAGAAGAGCCCGGAGACCTCCGAGGAGAAGCTCGCCCAGCTGCAGGAGCTGCGCGAGGCGATGGTGCACCACGCGTCCGAGCAGGCGGTCGAGAAACAGCACGCCAAGGGCAAGTACACGGCGCGCGAGCGGCTCGAGAAGCTGCTCGACCCGGGCTCGTTCCAGGAGCTCGACACGTACGTCCGCCACCGCACGACCGAGTTCGAGATGGACAAGAACCGGCCCTACGGCGACGCGGTGGTCACCGGGCACGGCACGATCGACGGCCGGCGGGTCTGTGTCTTCTCCCAGGACTTCACGGTCTTCGGCGGCTCGCTGGGCGAGGTCATGGCCGAGAAGATGTGCAAGATCATGGACCTGGCGGCCAGGATCGGCTGCCCCGTGATCGGGATCAACGACTCCGGGGGCGCGCGGATCCAGGAGGGCGTCGTCTCGCTGGGCGCCTACGGGGACGTGTTCCTGCGGAACGTCCGCTGCTCGGGCGTGATCCCGCAGATCTCCCTGGTGATGGGGCCGTGTGCGGGGGGCGCCGTGTACTCGCCCGCCATCACGGACTTCATCTTCATGGTCAAGGAGACCTCGCACATGTTCATCACCGGCCCCGACGTGATCAAGACGGTCACGGGCGAGGAGGTCGAGTTCGAGGCGCTCGGCGGCGCGATGTCGCACAACTCCAGGTCCGGCGTGGCGCACTTCGCGGCCGAGGACGAGGACGCGTGCCTCGAGGACACCCGGTACCTCTTCTCGTTCCTGCCGCAGAACAACCTGGAGACGCCGCCGCGCGTGGCGGCCTCCGACGACCCGTTCCGCATGGACGCCGAGCTCGACGGCGTCGTGCCGGACAACCCGAACAAGCCGTACGACATGCGCGACGTGGTGCGCTACGTGGTCGACGACGGCGAGTTCTTCGAGGTCCACGAGCACTACGCGAAGAACATCGTGTGCGGCTTCTCGCGCCTGAACGGCTGGACCGTCGGCGTGGTCGGCAACCAGCCGGCCGCGCTGGCCGGCGTGCTCGACATCGACGCATCCGCGAAGGCCGCGCGCTTCGTGCGCACGTGCGACGCGTTCAACATCCCGCTGCTGACCTTCGTCGACGTCCCCGGGTTCCTCCCCGGGACCTCGCAGGAGTGGGGCGGGATCATCCGCCACGGCGCGAAGCTGCTCTACGCCTACGCCGAGGCGACGGTCCCGAAGATCACGGTGATCACGCGCAAGGCCTACGGCGGGGCCTACGACGTCATGGCCTCCAAGCACCTGGCGGCCGACTTCAACTTCGCCTGGCCGAGCGCCGAGATCGCGGTCATGGGACCCGAGGGCGCGGTGAACATCATCCACCGGCGCGACATCGCCCACTCACCGACGCCGAACGAGCGGCGCCAGAAGCTGATCGACGACTACAAGGCGCGCTTCGCGAATCCGTACGCGGCGGCCGAGCGGGGGTACGTCGACGACGTCCTGATCCCGCACGAGACGCGCCCGAAGGTCATCACGGCGCTGGAGACGCTGGCCACCAAGCGCGAGCCCGGCCCGAAGCGCAAGCACGGCAACATCCCGCTCTAGCGACGCGGCGGGGCGTCGCGCGGCTCGGCCGACGCGCACGGGACGCAGAGCACGCTGTCGGGCATCGCCTGCAGCCGCTTGGGCGGGATCGGGTTGCCGCAGGTGTCGCAGATCCCGTACGTGCCCGCGTCGAGCTTGGCCAGCGCGCGCTCGGTGCGGACGAGGCCGGTCTCGAGCTGCCGGCCGACGCCGATGTCGGTCAGGCGGCTGATCGCCTCGGTCGTGCCGTCGCCGATCCGCTTGCCGAAGCCCTGCGCGGTGCCGAGCTCCGGGCGCTCGGCGAGCGAGTCCACGCGGCCGCCGAAGTTCTCCCGCCGCGCTTCCAGCTCGCGGCGGATCGCATCGAGGTCGAGATCGGTCATGCCCTAGTTCATACCCGAGCGCTGCACCAACGCGTCGACGGCCTCCACGGCCTCGGTGACGCTCCGGCAGATCTCGAGTCCCGGCCGTGTCTGCACGCGTGACGTGAGGCCGTTGCCGCCGACGACGAAGGTCGCGCCGGGCCACTCGGCCCGCACCTCGTGCATGGTGACGATGACCCGGTCGTCGCCGCCGGGCATGGTGGAGCTGAGGCAGATGACGTCCGGCTCGAGGCGCTTCGCCGAGGCGGCGAGATCCCGCGGCGGGACGTCGGCGCCGAGCATGACGACGTCGTAGCCGGCTTCCCGCAGCAGGTTGGCGGCCATGCGCAGGGCGACGACATGCAGCTCGCCGCCGGGCGCGGCGAGGAGCACGCGGTGATCGCCGCGGGAGCCGGCGACGCGGCGCGCCTCGCGTTGCAGCGCGAGGACGCGCAACGAGATCTCGGTGGCCAGGTGCTCGTCGGCGACCGAGATGTCGCCCCGCTCCCACAGCTCGCCCACGAGCCAGAGCGCAGGCGCGATGACCTGGTCGTCGATCTCGGCCGTGGTGAGCTGCGCCTCGATCGCGTCGCGGATCGCCAGCTCGGCCGCGACCTCGTCGCCGGAGAGCACGGCGGCGGCGTACGCCTGGCTCAACTCACCGATCCGCTCCTCGTGAGACTCGGACGCGTCGTTCTCCGGGCGTTGACCCATGACTACCTCGGTGGGACCATACCCCTGAGGAACATGGCGGAGCACGCGAAGACGGACTGGCGGCTCAACGGCGTCCGCGTGGTGCGAGCCGACGAGCTCGACCCGAACACGCCGCAGACGTCGGGCATGACGCGCATGGCGGCGATCAGCGCGGCCCGCGGAGGCGCCGAGAAGCTGTGGGCGGGCACGTTCGACGTCCACCCGGGCGCCAAGACGGGTCCCCATCACCACGGCTCCATCGAGAGCGTCATCTACGTGGTCCACGGCAAAGGCCGGATGCGGTGGGGCGAGCGGCTCGAGTTCGTGGCCGAGGCCGGGCCCGGCGACTTCATCTTCGTCCCGCCGTACGTCCCGCATCAGGAGATCAACGCGAGCCCGGACTCGCCACTGTCCTGCGTCGTCGTGCGCAGCGGCCAGGAGCCCGTCGTGGTCAATCTCGACCTGCCGAACGTCGAGCCGAACCCGGAGCACGTCCACTGGGTCGACGACATCCATCGCGAGCCTTAGACGATCGTCACGACCACTCCCAGGACGAGGAGCTTCAGCAGCCAGTCGCCGCCGTGTAGGGCGGCGAGCCGGAACGGCGTCCGCTCCCAGAGCATCGCGCCGGACCAGAGCACGAGCGGGAAGCCGATCCAGAGCGCGAGGCCGAGGAGCAGCCCGCCGGACCAGGTGTCGATCTCGCCCTGGGCGGCGAGCCCGGCGACGACCGTCGTGAGGATCAGGCAGCGCAGGACCTCCACGCCGAGCTTCCAGGGCGCCGGCTGCCTCGCCGCCGTCGGTGTCGCTGACGAGGACGGCGTAGTAGCTGGAGCCGATCGCGAAGGCCGCGACGGTGCCGACGAGCACGGCGAGCGGGTCGAGGTCAGGCATCGCCGGCCTCCAATTGCGCCTTCAGCGCCGTCAGATGGTCGCGCCACCACGCCTTCATCCGCTCGGCCTCGGAAGCGTCGCCGAGCCGCGAGTGCTCGACCGTCGCCGTGCTCTTGGCGGGGCCCTTTCCGTCGAACGTCACGGCCACCCGGCCGTCGCCCCAGTCAAAGCGCGCGGACCGCGGCCGCGTCGCCGTCCGCACCTGCAGCTCGGCGGCGCCCATGAACGCGTCGTACAGCCGCTCGACCGGCACGGCGACCGTGCGCGAGGCCGTCGCGGCGAAGCCGTCGGCGCGCTGGCCGACGACCCGCCCGCGCCGCGCGCGCTCGTAGCTCATCGTGATCGCCTGCGCGTTCCAGGCCAGCGGGTCGATGCCGAGCTCGGAGGCCACCCAGCGGGCGATCTCGCGGTGGGTCCGCTCCAGCGCGCCCCACTCGTCGAGCGTGTCGAACCACTCCTCCCAGCCACGGCCGGTGCGCTCCCGGATCGTGTCGTCCGACGTGGCCAGCACCGGCTCGGCCGACGGTTCCGGCGCGGTGGCGAGCAGCGACGCGCGCGCCGCCGTGTAGCTCTCGCCCGTCTTCTCCATCCGGGTACGGACGAGCCGCTTGAACGATCTCTGCCTGGTCATCTCGTGCGTCCTCTCAGCGGCGGCGGCTCCGCGACTCACGCTCACGAACGCCCCGCCGGAAAGGGGCAGCAACGACCGGCGTCCCAAGGGCTCGAGCCCCCTTTGCCCTCGCGATGGCCGGCGGCGTGAGCGCCGGGATCGAGGGTTGGGCGCGGGACCGCGCCCAACGGGATCCTACCGGGTCTCGCCGGGCTGCGGGCGGGCGCCGAGGAGGGTGTTCGTGAGCTCGCCGGCGCCCTGCCGGAGCTCCGCCAGCGCGCGCTCGAGGTGCTCGGCGGTGACGCGCAATGCGCCCTCGGAGTCCTCGGCCGAGAGCAGGGCCGCGCGGCGGAGCAGCTCGCGGATGAACGCCGGGCTGACGCCCTCCAGCGCGCCGATCAGCGACTCGTCGCCGCTCAGCGTCAGCTCCAGCCCCTCGCCGTAGAGCTCGAGCAGCCGGCGCCGCCCTTCGGCGTCGGGCAGCGGCAGCTCGACGGCCTGATCGACCCGCCCCGGGCGGGCGGCCAGCGCCGGCTCCAGCAGGTCGGCGCGGTTGGTGGTGAGGACGAAGAGCACGTCGTGGTCCTCGTCCAGGCCGTCCATGCCGTTCAGCAGCTCGAAGAGGACCGCGTTCGTGGGCTCGAAGTCGCGATCCATGGCGACGAGGTCGACGTCCTCGAGCACGACCATCGCGGGCCCGGTCCCCGGCGCGCCGTGGAGCAGGAGGCCGCGCCGCAGGTGCCGGCCGCTCGCCCGCAGCCGCTCGGCGTGGTCGGCGATCCCGAACGCGTGCCGCTCGATGCGCTCGAGCACGCCGTCTCCGAGCACGATCCGGTCACGGCCGACCGGCGGAAGCGTCCGCACGGTGAGCGGTGCACCCTCGTCCTCATGGAAGTGCCGCGAGCGCAGCTCGAGCACGCGCCCGCGATAGACGTTGCGCTCGCTCATGAGCTTCCACAGCTCGGCCAGCACGCGCTCGGCGCGCTCGCGCTCCGGCGCCAGCACCTCCAGCTCGAGGCTCTCGCCCATGCCGCGGTCCGAGCTCTTGAGCATCGCGACGATCGGCCCCTCGGCGTCGCGCACGAGCCAGAACCCGGACCGCACGCAGGTGATGCTCTCGTGCTCGCCCAGCGGGACGGTTACGTGCTCCAGCGCGCTCACCTCGAGCTGCGCCAGCCAGGGCGAGCCGCGCGCCAGCTCCGCGAGCCCGGCCCGGTAGCCCTGCATCTCGGGCAGCCCGATCACGTCGACGTCGCGACCTTCGGTCCACGCGTCGATGGCGACCTGGAAGTTCGGCCGGTCCCACTGCGCGAGGGCGCGCGCGACGATCGGCATGTCCCGCGGGTCGTCGCCGAGGTGCTCGCGCAGCCGCCGCCGCACCGCCGGCTCGGGGTCCGGCGCGTGTTCCTGGGCCCAATCCGCCAGCCGCTTGAGCGCGCCCGCGAGCTCTTCCGGTTCCACGCCGGCATCGTGTCATGCGGCCGGTCACCCCGGGTGGGTGATGACGGGTCACCCGGAGCGTGGACACGCTGGGCGCATGGAACAGCCCAGCCACCACGTCCTGCCGATCCCGGGCGTCGTGAACCTCGTGATGGCCTTCCAATGACCGCCGTCCGCGCGTTCGTCGCGGCGGTCCTCCTCGCGGCTGCGGTCCCCGCGGCCGCATCGGGGCAGGACCTTGTCGCGCCGGACGCGCGGGTCCACACGCTGGCCGGCGGCGGCGCGCTCGCTCCGCGCGACGGCAGGTCCGCGACCGACGCGCGCCTCCGTTTCGACCGTATCGCCGCGGGACCCGACGGGTCGCTGGTGTTCACGGGATTGCGTTCGACCTGGCGCATTGACCGCGACGGCCGCCTGCGAGGGCTGCCCGACCTGCTGATCGACGGGGTGCCCGCCCGTGCGCGCGACGTCGACTTCGCGGCCGACGGGACGCTGCTCGCGGTGGCCGACGACGGCGCTGTGCACCGCCTGCCCGCCGGTGCCGCCGCCTGGCAGGGGCTGCCGGTGGTGAGCGCCTTCCCGCTCGACGAGATCGCAGCGCTGCCGGACGGCGGGGCGCTGGTCGCCGACTTCCGGCAGATATGGCGGCTCGACCCGTCGGGCGAGACCGTCTGGCGGCGGCGTGCGCCGCTCGACGAGATCGGCCAGCTTTCCACCGACCAGCTCGTCGCCCTCCCGGGCGGCGGTCTGGCCGCGATCGGCGCGTCGAGCTCCGGCGTGGTCGGACTCGACGGCGCCGGCCGGCAGACCCGGCTGGGGTCGGGGATCACCCAGGCGATCGCCGTCCTCGCCGACGGGTCCGTCGTGCAGGAGACCGGCACCGGGCTCATCCGGCTGCTTCGCCCGGGCATGCGGGCGCAACCGCTTTACGGGCATCGGCCGCGCCTCGGTCGCGGCGACGGTGGCCCGGCACGCCACGCGCTGTTCCACCCGGGCTTGCGGGAGGGCGACGCGCTCGCCGTCGGGCCCCGCGGCGAGCTCTACGTCGCCGACGGCTCCGCCATGGACGCCCGCGGAACGATCGATCGGGAGGCCTTCCGGTTCGGCGCCTCGCTCGTCACGCGCTTCACGGTGCCGAACCAGGGCGAGCTGCTTCGGGTCATCGGGGGCGTGCATCCGAGCGTGGCCATCCTCCCCGCGAGCTACGCGACGGACGTCGGCCGGCAACTCGCCGTCAGCTCGTCCTTCGCGGGCCCGGCGCGGCTGCGGATCACGGACGAGACCGGCACGGTCACCCGGGTCGGGGTCGACGAGGTGCCCGCCGGCGAGAGCTCGCTCGTGCTTCCCCCGCTCCCCCGCGGGGACCTCCATCTGGCGCTGACTGTGACCGACGGCGCGCGGAGCGCCACCCACCGGGTCGGGCTCAGCACCCGGCGCCGGCTTCCCGCCGCCCGGGCGCGGGCCACCGTACGGCGGGTGCTGGCGAAGTACGAGGACGGAGGTGACGGGACGGCCTACGAGCTGCACGCCCGCGACTGCAAGCGCGCCACGTCGGCCCGGATCAGCTGCGCGCTGTGGTCGACGTACTGGAACTTCAACGACGCCGAACGCCGCTGCGAAGGCCGCGTCGTGGCGCGTCAGCGGAGCGACGGCATCCGCGTCGAACTGGTCTGGCGCCGGGCGCTGTGCCGGACCCGCTGAGCGCGCTGGAGTCTCTAGCGGTATCGTCGGCCGCACGATGAGGTTGGCGGTCCTCATCACCGCGATCTTCGCCCTGCTGGCGGCTCCGGCCGCGGCACATCACACCCAGGTCCCCGGTGTGGTGGCGCTGGTCGGCTCGCTGCAGTCCGAGCTCGGGTGCCCGGGTGACTGGCAGCCCGAGTGCGAGCAGACGCAGCTGCAGCGGGTCTCGACCGGCGTGTACCGCGGCACGTTCGACGTGCCGGCCGGGAACTTCGAGTACAAGGTCGCGCTCAACGGCTCGTGGGCCGAGAGCTACGGCGGGCCCGGCGGCGCGAACCTCCCGCTCACCGCGCCCGGCGGGCTGCTGACCTTCACGTACGACCACGCGACGCACGTGATCAGCGACGATGCCCCGGTGGTGCTGGGGAGCGAGCGTGCCGCGCACTGGCTGAGCCGCGGCCTGTTCCGCTGGGACGCGCCCGAGGCCGCGAGCTTCCGGCTGCACGTCGCGCCCGAGGGCGGCCTCGAGATCGTGGACGGCGGGATCGCCGGCGACTCCTACGCGCTCACGCCGGCGGGCGACGACCGGTTCGAGCTCTCCGCGGCGGGCCGGCGAGCGGCCCGCGAGCTCCTCACCGGCCAGCTCATCGTGGCCGCCTACGACGCGCAGGGGGCGCTGGTCGACGCCACCGGGGTGCAGATCCCCGGCGTGCTCGACGACCTCTACGCGGAGGCCGCGCGCGCCCGGCTCGGACCGACCTGGCGCGGGCGCACGCCTTCGCTCGCCGTGTGGGCGCCCACCGCCAAGGACGTCCAGCTCGTGCTCGGCGACCGCCGGCTCGCCATGCGCCGCGGGCGGGACGGCGTGTGGCGCATCGAGGGCCGCCCGTCATGGCGGAACGCGGCGTACGCCTTCGCGGTGACGGTCTACGTGCCCGACGAGGTCGTCACCAACGTGGTGACCGACCCGTACTCGGTCGCCCTGACCACGAACTCGACCCGCTCGGTCCTCGCCGACCTCGACGAGGACGACCTCAAGCCGCACGGCTGGGATCGGCTCGTCAAGCCGCGGCTCGCCCAGCCCGAGGACTCGACGATCTACGAGCTCCACGTGCGCGACTTCTCGATCACCGACGAGACCGTCCCCGCGCGCCACCGCGGCACCTTCCTCGCCTTCACCGATCAGCGCAGCGCCGGGATGCGCCACCTGCGCTCGCTCGCCGAGGCGGGGCTCAACACGCTGCACCTGCTGCCCTCCAACGACATCGCGACGATCGAGGAGGACCGCGCCGAGCAGCGGCAGCCGCCCTGTGACCTGGCCGCCTTCCCGCCGGACTCCGAGGCCCAGCAGGCCTGCATCAGCCCGATCCGCGACGCCGACGGCTTCAACTGGGGCTACGACCCGTTCCACTACACGACGCCCGAGGGCTCCTACGCGACGCAGCCCGAGGGGACGGCCCGGACGCGCGAGTTCCGCGAGATGGTGCGGGGCATCAACCGCGCCGGCCTGCGCGTGGTGATGGACGTCGTCTACAACCACACGCCGGCCGCCGGGCAGGACCCGAAGTCGGTGCTCGACCGGATCGTCCCCGGCTACTACCACCGCCTCTCCGCGACCGGATCGGTCGAGACCTCCACGTGCTGCGCGAACACCGCGAGCGAGCACCGCATGATGGAGAAGCTCATGGTCGAGTCGATCGTGACCTGGGCGCGCGAGTACAAGGTCGACGGCTTCCGCTTCGACCTCATGGGCCACCACTCGAAGGCCAACATGCTCGCCGTGCGCCGAGCGCTCGACGCGCTCACGCTCGCGCGCGACGGGGTCGACGGCCGGCGCATCTACGTCTACGGCGAGGGCTGGAACTTCGGCGAGGTCGCCGACGACAAGCTCTTCGTGCAGGCGACGCAGCGGAACATGGCCGGCACCGGGATCGGCACGTTCTCCGACCGGCTGCGCGACGCCGTCCGGGGCGGCGGGCCGTTCGACGAGGACCCGCGCATCCAGGGCTTCGCCAGCGGCCTGGTCACCGACCCCAACGGCGCGGCGGCGAACGGCACGCCCGCCGAGCAGAAGGCCCGCCTCCTGCTCTACCACGACCAGATCAAGGTCGGCCTGGCCGGCAACCTGCGCGACTACCGCTTCGTCGACCGCACCGGCGCCACGGTCACCGGCTCGCAGGTCGACTACAACGGCCAGCCCGCCGGCTACGCGGCCGACCCGAGCGAGACCATCACGTACGTCGACGCGCACGACAACGAGACGCTGTTCGACGTCCTCCAGTACAAGCTCCCGCAGGCCACCACGATGGCCGCGCGCGTCCGGATGAACACCGTCGCGCTGTCGACCACCGCGCTCGCGCAGAGCCCGTCGTTCTGGCACGCCGGCGCCGACCTGCTGCGCTCCAAGTCGCTCGACCGCAACAGCTACAACTCGGGCGACTGGTTCAACCGGATCGACTGGACGCGGGAGGAGTCGACCTGGGGCTCGGGCCTCCCACCAAGCGAGGACAACGCGTCCAAGTGGCCGTTCATGCGGCCGCTTCTGGCCGACCCGGCCCTGGAGCCGCGCGCCGCCGACATCCGCGCGGCCGGCGACCGCGCGGCCGAGCTGCTGCGCATCCGCTTCTCCTCGCCGCTGTTCCGGCTCGGGAGCGCCCGCGAGATCCAGCGGCGCGTGAGCTTCCCGACCGGCGGTCCGGACCAGACGCCCGGCGTGATCGTGATGGCGATCGAGGGCCGGGAGAGCATCGTCGTGGTCTTCAACGCCTCGCCGTTGCCGACCACGCAGACCGTCCCCGCGCTCGCCCGCCGCCACTACGCGCTGCACAAGGTCCAGGCCCGCGGCGGCGATCCGGTCGTGAAGGCGTCGGCCTACCGCGCGAGCACCGGCGCCTTCACCGTGCCGGGTCGCACGACGGCCGTCTTCGTGGATCGGTAGCGCCGGGCGCGCGCGGCTGGGAGACTGCCGCAATGGCGACGCAGATCGTGGCTGACGAGCAGGCCGCCCTGCTCGAGATCGCGCTGCTGCTCGCGCGCGACGCGCCGTCGGAGACCATCTTCTCCGCCGTCGCCGAGGAGGGCGCGCGCCGCTTCGGCGTCGACGGCGGGAGCGTCCTGCGCTATCTCGGCGCCGAGCGCGCCGTCGTCGTCGGGTTCTGGCGCCCGGGCGGTGCCCGCGGCCTGCCGGTGAACGCCGAGATCGACTTCGACAGCCGGAACAGCGCCATGGGGCGCATCCGCCGCACGCACCTGCCGGACCGTGCCGACAGCTACGTGGGGCAGCGCGGCGAGCTCCCGGTGCTGCTGCGGGCGTTCGACATCCGGGCGACGATCGCCGCGCCGATCATCGTGGCCAAGGAGCTGTGGGGCGCCATCGTCATCTCCACCAGCCGCGAGGAGCCGTTCCCGGCCGGCGCCGAGCAGCGCCTCGACGACCTTGCCGAGCTGGCCGCCAGCGCGGTGGCGCGCGAGCTGGGCCACGAGGCGCTTGCCGCCTCCCGCCTGCGCATCGTCGAGGCCGCGGACGACGCTCGCCGGCGCCTGGAGCGCGAGCTGCACGAGGGCACGCAGCAGCACCTGCTCGCGCTCACGCTCAAGCTGCGCGTCGCGCTCTCCCGCGTCGAGCCCGGCTCGGGCGTCGCCGAACTCATCGACGATGCGCTGGCCGAGGCGATGACGGCCAACGAGGCGCTGCGCGACCTCGCGCGCGCCCTCTTCCCGATCGTGCTCTCCGAGCGCGGGCTCGCGGCCGCCCTGCAGGGCGTCGCCGCGCGGGCGGCCGTCACCGTGCACCTGCAGGAGCTCCCGAGCCGCCGCTTCCCGCCCCTGGCCGAGGCGACCGCCTACTTCGTGGTCGCCGAAGCGCTCGCCGTGGCCGATCAGGGTGCGGTGCAGATCGCGGTCGCCGACCGCGGCGAGGTGCTCCTGGTGGAGATCAGCCACGACGGGATCGACGCGAGCGACGAGCGCCTGCGCGCGCTGCTCGAGCGGGTGATGGCGGTCGGCGGGCGCGTCCACGTCGACCGCAACGCGGTCCTGCGCGCCGAGGTGCCGGTCAGCCGCTGACGAGCTCGCCGAGCGTTTCGCGCTCGATGCCGCGCTCCACCGTCTCGATCAGGTGGGGGCGGAGCTCGGCCGCGGAGATGATGCGGTCGACGGAGCCGACCTCGACCGCGCGCCCGACGCTGTGGATGGCGTCGAACTCGCCCGCCAGCTCGCCGAGCTTCTCGGAGCGGACCTCGGCGTAGAGCGCCTCGTCGTCCGCGTTGCCGGCGACCCGTGAGTCCTCGCGTGCGCGGTTGTCGACCTCGCGGGCGAACACGACGGCCGCGGCCGGCGCGCCGCCGATCACCGACGCGTGCGAGCCCTCCAGCGCGATCGTCTCGAGCTGCGGGTTGAGCTTGCGCGAGAAGACCACGAAGGCGCCGCCGTGGAAGCGCGAGATCACGCAGAACGCGATCGGGCCGTCGAAGTTGACGATCGCGCGGCCGATCTCGGCGCCGTACTCGAGCTGCAGCCGGCGCATCGACTCGGGCGAGCCGTCGAAGCCCGCCAGGTTGGCGAGCACGACCAGCGGGCGGCGGCCGGAGGCGGCGTTGATCGCGCGCGCGACCTTCTTCGAGGCCTGCGGGAACAGCGTGCCGGAGGTCCACTGGTCGGGCCCGTCGGCCGGGACCGAGCCGAAGCGCGGGAGCGGGCGCGACTCGATGCCGATCAGCGACACCGGGCGCCCGCCGAGGAAGGCGTCCCAGACCACGGCGGCCTCGGCCTCGGCCATCGCGGGCCAGCGCTCGAGCGGCTCGTGGTCGGCGTCGGCCACGGCGCGCATGACCGAGCGGATGTCGAACGGCTTCTTGCGGCCGGGGTTGGTCTCCTCGGCGAAGATCTCGCCGACCGTCGCCAGGTCGGAGTCCGGCGCCTCGTGCGGCGAGGAGCGCACGTCACGGTCGGCCGGGTCGCTGCTCTCGGCGCGGCGCGGGAAGCGCTCGCCGGGCGCGACGTAGGTGTGGTCGTAGTAGCGCAGGAGCAGCGCGCAGGCGCCCGCGAGGTCGTTGGTCCAGTACTGCGCCTGGCCGTTGGGGCCCATGATGCGCTCGTAGCCGCCGATGCCGAAGTTGTCCTCGGCCGAGACGCCGCCGGAGTAGTCGAGCGCCTGCTTGCCGGTCAGCACCATCGCGCTCGCCGGCGTCATCACGAGGATGCCGCGCGTGTGCATGAGCATCGTCGCCTCGGCGTTGAAGTACGGCTGGGCGCCGACGTTGATGCCGCTGACGATCACGTTGATCTCGCCGCCGGCCTGGGTGAAGTGCACGATGCGGCGCAGCGCCGCGGCCACCCAGTCCATGTTCTCGGTGCCCGAGTCCATGGCGATCTTGGCGCCCGAGGAGACGGCGAACCACTCGACCGGGACCTCGAGCCGCTCGGCGAGGTCGAGGGCGGCGATGATGCGGCGGCACTCCGGCTCGGCCAGCGAGCCGAGCCCGCGCGTCGGGTCGCCGAGCAGGATCACCCGCTGCATGCCCTCCGGGTAGCGCGCGCTGCGGTTGCGCACGAGGCCGACGACCATGCTGGCGCTGTTCGTGGCCGCGGGGCGGTCGACCGGCACGAGGTCGCCGTCGTCGTCGAGGTCGTGCTCGACGAAGTCGCCCGGGCGGGCGAGCAGCTTGACGATCTCGGCCGGGTGCAGCGTGCCGCGACGGCGGGCGGAGACGATGCGCTGGGCGCCCTCGTCGAGCGGCTGGAGCGGGTCGCGCGGCGGGTCGGTGACCTCGACGGTGACGCCGCGGCCGGCCGGGTTGAAGAAGCGCAGCACGCGCTCGCGCTCGGTGCCGTCCTCCAGCATGCGCCCGCGCAGCATCACCATCTCGATGCCGAGCTCGGCGGTCATGCGCGTGAAGCGCTCGATGATCGCGCCCGCATCCTCGGGCCCGAAGTCCATCGTCGGCCAGACGTAGAGCAGCAGGCGGTTCCACAGCGTGCGCTCGCGCGGGCGACGCCCGGACTGGATCGAGCGCATCGACTCGAAGGCCTGGCGGACCGTGCGCTCGAGCTGCGGCAGGCCGGTGATCGTGCCGTTCTCGTCGCGCACCGGGCTGAGGTCGCGGACCTCGGCGAGCGCCACGAGCCGCTCGTCGCGCGGGTTCTCGCGCGCGACGGCGCGGAAGAGGTGCACCTCGGGCGCGGAGGGCAGCCGCTCGAGCTCGAAGTTCGAGAGCCGCCAGAGGTCCATCCGCGCGGCCATCATCGGGTGCATGCCGCGGACGTCGCTGCTCTCGCTCCAGGCGTCGTCGTCGCCGCGCAGGAACGTCACGACGTCGACGTCCTCGTTCGGCGTGAGCACGAACGCGATGCGCCGCGCGACGGGCGGCAGGTCGGCCGCCTCGACGAGGCCGGCGAGGTCGTCGGCGCCCTCGCGGCCGTAGACGTCGAGGAGCAGGCGGTCGCCCTTCGGCAGCTCGCGGGCGTAGCCGACGACGGCGCGCAGGGAGGCGCCGAAGTCGTCGGCGTCGCCGACCGTGGCGGCGACGTGATGGCGGACGCCGTCGAGGTCGTAGTCGGCGAGGACGAACGGCACGCCGTCGAGCAGGCGCTGCTCGACGCGGTCGAGGGTGCGGATCCGGTAGTAGCGGCGCGTCATCGCCTCGACCAGCGGGCCGGCGTCGCCCTCGTGGCGGCCGAGCAGCGGGGCGAGCGGCTGGGGGCAGTTCACGAGCTCCGCCATGCGCTCGTCGGCGTCCTCGCGGAACGGGTCCTCGGCCAGCGCCGCGAGGTGCTCGGTCATCGCCGCGTAGGTCTCCTGGCGGCCGGCCTCGACCAGCGGCTCGTCGCAGCAGCGCCAGCGCAGCTCGCGGACCTGCTCGGCGAGGCCGGGCTCCCGCGAGCCGAGCGCGCTCTCGAGCCGGTCGAGCACGCCGCGGAAGCTGTCGTCGCCGGGCTTGGCCAGGTCGAGCCGGCGGGCGAGGATCGTGCGCACCGCGGCGCGGGCGGCGGGTGCGCGCTGCTGGGAGAGGAAGAGCCGGTGACAGGCGGCCTCCAGCGCGGCCGTCCGCTCGAGGCCGGTGACGCCGTAGTGCGCCAGCGCGCGCTCGAGGCCGGCCACGAAGCGGTCGGGCAGCCCTTCGGCCTTGGCGTCGAGCGAGCGCAGGAACGCGTGCAGGTACTCCTGCGGGCTGCGCAGCATGTCGCTGTCGTCACCCGCGGCGCGCGGGCGGTCGAGGGCGCGGACGTCGGCGTAGAGCTCGAGCAGCCGGCGCTCGGCCTCGGCGTCGAGCGGGACGTCGTGCGCCTCGCCGGCCGGGATGTCGTAGCCGAGCACGAGCCAGTGCAGCCGCTCCATCTCGGTCATCGCGCCGTCGGCGGCGGTGAAGGTCACGCGCTCGTCGCCGGCTTCGGCGGGCTTGTCGTCGAGCGGGTCGATCTGCAGCAGCGGGCGGCCGGCCGTCACGTGGACGTTGGCGCCGACCAGGACCTCGCGCACGCGACCGTGGACCGGCGCGGTCAGCGAGGTCTCCATCTTCATGCTCTCGGTCACGGCGACGACGTCGCCGGCCTGGACCTCGTCGCCCGCGTTGACGGGGATCGCCACCACGACGCCGGGGGCGTGGCTGCGGACGAGGCCGCCCTCGTCGCGCGAGACGCGATGGGGCACGCCGTTGACCTCCACGAGGAGGTCGGTGTCCTGCACCGCGGTGACCGTGCGGTAGGAGCGCCCGCCGAAGGTGAGGCGGCGCTCGTGCTCGGTCAGCCGCTCGATCTCCGCCTCGATCCGCACGCCGTCGACCTCGAGCCGGTAGCGCTGCGGGCCGGTCTCGAAGACCGCGAAGCGGTAGCTGTTGCCGCGGTAGAGGAGGTCGAGCTGGTGCCCGACGTCCGCCTCGGCGTTCGGCCGGCCGCGCCGGGCGAGCGCGTAGAAGTGCGCGCGGTCGGCGGCCGTCTCCTCGTCGCAGAGGGCGATGGCGGCCTGCACGAGGGCGGCGTCGGCGTCGCGCACGGGCTCCACGTCGCCCTCGGCCTGGAGGCGGTCGAGCCAGCCGGTGTCGACGTCGCCCGAGCGCAGCTCCTTGCGGCCCAGCAGCTCGAGCAGGAAGCCCTGGTTGGTCGTGCCCTCGTCGATCACCACCATCGTGTCGGCGACGGCTCGCCGCAGCCGGGCGATGGCCTGCACCCGAGTGGCGCCGTGGGCGATGATCTTGGCCAGCATCGAGTCGAAGTCGGGCGGCACGGTGTCGCCCTCGGCGAAGCCGGTGTCGACGCGGATGCCCGGGCCGGTGGGGAGCCGGAGGAGCGAGATGCGGCCGGGCGCCGGGGAGAAGCCGCGGGCGGGGTCCTCGGCGTTGAGGCGGACCTCGATCGCGTGGCCGTGGGCGGGCGGCGGGTCGCCCTCGAGCGTGCCGCCGGCCGCGACGTGCAGCTGCAGTGCGACGAGGTCGGCGCCCGTGACCATCTCGGTCACGGGGTGCTCGACCTGGAGGCGCGCGTTGACCTCCATGAACGAGAACTTCTTCGACTCGGGCTCGTAGAGGAACTCGACCGTGCCGGCGCCGCGGTAGCCGACCTTCTCCGCGAGCCGGATCGCGGAGGCGTCGAGCTCCTGCTCCTGCTCGGCGGTCAGCGCCGGGCTGGCGGACTCCTCGACGACCTTCTGGTGGCGGCGCTGGTAGGTGCAGTCGCGCACGCCCAGCGCCCAGACGGCGCCCTGTCCGTCGGCGAGGAGCTGGACCTCGACGTGACGGGCGTTCTCCACCAGGCGCTCCATGAGCACGGAGTCGTCGCCGAAGGCCTGACCGGCTTCCGAGCGAGCGCGCTCGTAGGCGTTCGCGATCTCGTCCGCCTTCTCGACCCGGCGCATGCCGCGCCCGCCACCGCCGGCCGCCGCCTTGATCATCAGCGGGAAGCCGAGCTCGTCGGCGACCTTCGCGGCGTCCTCGACAGTCTCGACCGGCCCACCGCTCCAGGGCGCGACCGGCACGCCGGCCTCCTCCGCGGCCTTCTTGGCCTCGATCTTGTCGCCCAGCGCGCGCATGACGTCGGCGTCGGGGCCGGCGAAGACGATGCCGAGCCGGTCGCACAGCTCGGCGAACGCGGGCTGCTCGGCCACGAAGCCCCAGCCGACCCACGCGGCGTCGGCCTTGGTCTCGACGAGCGCCCGCTCGAGCGCCTCGTAGTCGAGGTACGCGGAGGCCGGCCCGAGGCAGTGCCGCTCATCGGCCTGGCGCACGAACAGCGCATGCCGCTCCGGCTCGCTGTACAGCGCGATGACGCGGATCGGCTCGTCCCGAGTGTCGTTGAGCTCGCGGACCGCATGGATCGCGCGCATCGCCGCCTCGCCGCGGTTGACGATGGCGAGGCGCGTGAAAGGCCGATGCGTGGGGGTCACGCGCACTTGGTGTGACGGACGTCACGCTCGTCTTCAAGCGTTGGAGGAGCGTTACCCGCCATCTGTCGGGGTATCGGGCCGATCTCCGCCGACCCACCCGAACGGCCAGGTCACGCGGTCGCCGGGAGTGCGATCTGGGCGTAGGGTGGCGCCGGTCGCACCCCACGTCCATCGGAGGATGGTTGCCATGAGCCGGCGAGCTGGGATGTACGTGACGGCGATCGTTGTCACGGCCGGTCTGCTCGTCGCCACGCTTGCGCTGGTCCCCACGGCGGGCGCGGAACTGACCGCGACCACCGGCAACGACGCCGACACGGGGAACCACAGGATCGTCATCGCCGACGACGACGGCGCCCACAAGCGGACGCTGACCGCCGGCGAGAGCTCGCAGATCTCCCCGGACGGCACCAAGGTCGCGGTCATCGACTACGACATCGTCGACTACGCGGTCGCGGCGACCAGGCTCAAGGTGCTCCCCGCGGCGGGCGGGCCGCCGATCTTCACGCTGCCCGTGAACTTCTTCTCGGTGAGCTGGTCACCGGACTCGGCCAAGCTGCTCGCCACCGACTTCAGCGACGGCGACGATGCAGCGCTTACTGATGATCGACGCCGCCACCGGCGAGGTGACCGAGCTCGTGGCCGGCACCGTCAGCCGGGAGCGAGCCTCTCGCCGGACATGACCAAGCTCGCGTATGTCGAGCTCCGGAAGAGCGACGACATCGTGCGCGGCGGCGGCGCGCTGAAGGTGCTCGATCTCGCCACCGGCGTCACCACGACGCTGCGCGGGCACGCCATCGCCCGGTCTGGGGACCGCGGGCGATCGCCTTCGCCACGCGCAGCCGCCGCCGCGGGCGCTTCGTCTCCGACGTCGCGACGATCAACCCCGACGGAACCGGCTTCCGGCGCCTCACCCGCGTCCGCCCGACGCGAATCTTCCTCGGATTGGATCCGCTGGCCTGGTCGGCCGATGGGCGGCGGCTGCTGACGAGCGCCAAGGGCCTGGACGGCTACTGGCTGAACACGTACGGGGTCGACGCCGTTCGCGGCGGCGCCCGGCTGATCGCTCGTGGCGTGATGCCCACGGCGTTCAGTCGCGACGGCCGCCACATCATCGGACAGAAGGGCGACGTCTCCACCACCGGGTTCCGGTACGGGACGATCGTCCGCGTGCCGTGGAGCGGCGGCAAGCCGCGCGTGCTGTTGCGGCGGGCCTTGGACGCGAGCTACAGCGGCTGAGCCGGAGCCCGACCGCCGACGGAGCGGGATGGCCGCCGCGACGAAGAGCATCAGCGACCCGAGGACGGCGAGCGCGGGACCGGCGGTCAGCTCGGTGTCCCAGACGGTCTCGTAGCGGAGCGAGACCGGGAGGTTGTAGAGCACGAGCGCGCTGTAGCCGGTGGCCAGGAGGGCGATGTAGGCGGCGGCCTTCGCCCGGCCAGAAACGAGCAGCAGCGCCGCGACCACGGCGAGGACGAGGATCTCCGCCCCGCCGTACGAGATCCCGCTGACCGACACGATGCCGGCGTCCGTGGTCGCGTAGGCCCAGGGCATCACCGCCGCCGAGCCGAGCGCGACGACCGCGAGGAAGAGCCAGCGCCGGGGCGTCCGTTCCGAGAGCACAGCGGCAACGGTACGCGACCGCTTCAGAGAACCCACTATCCGGACGGGGGGTGAGCGATACGCTGGTCGGCCTATGAGACGGCGAGTCGCAGCGGTCGACCGCGTCGGGATCGATGAGCGCGCCGCGGTGCTGGGGAAGCGCTCGATCAAGGCCGAGTCGCAGCTCCAGGCGATCCGGATGGCGGTGTCGATGGTCGACCTGACCACCCTCGAGGGCCAGGACACGCCCGGCAAGGTCGCGCAGCTCGCGGCCAAGGCGGTCTGCCCGGCGCCCACGCATCCCGAGATCCCCTCGGTGGCCGCGCTGTGCGTGTACCCGTCCCGCGTGAAGGACGCCAGGCGCGCGCTCGACGGCTCCGGCGTCCAGCTCGCCAGCGTCGCCACCGGCTTCCCGTCGGGCCTCACGAGCATGGAGCTCAAGCTCGAGGAGACCCGCCAGGCCGTGGCCGACGGCGCGACCGAGATCGACATGGTGATCCCGCGCGACGCCTACCTGGCCGGCGACGACCAGCGCGTCGTCTCGGAGGTCGAGCAGGTCAAGGAGGCCTGCGGCACGGCCCACCTGAAGGTCATCGTCGAGGTCGACGAGCTCGGCGGCTACGACCACATCCGCCACGCGACGCTGCTCTCGATGGAGGGCGGCGCGGACTTCGTCAAGACCTCGACCGGCAAGGTCGGCAAGGGCGCCACGCCGAGCGCCACGCTGGTCATGCTCGAGACGGTCCGCGACTACGTCCACCGCACGGGCAAGATCGTCGGCTTCAAGGCGGCCGGCGGCGTCCGCACCAGCAAGCAGGCGATCCACCAGCTCGTGCTGGTCAAGGAGACGCTCGGCGACGAGTGGCTCACGCCCGACCGCTTCCGCATCGGCGCCTCGTCGCTGCTCAACGACCTGCTCATGCAGTACGAGCACGGAACCTCAGGCCGCTACCAGCGCCCCGAGGACTTCTCGAAGGAGTGAGGGAATGACCGCCACGCGAACCGCGCTGGAGTGGGAGTACTCGCCCGCGCCCGAGGCGACCGACCACATCCGGATCGCGGACCGCTACGAGCTGTTCGTCGGCGGGGCGTGGCGGGCGCCGGCCGAAGGCGCCTACGAGCCGAGCGTCAACCCCGCCACCGAGGAGCCGCTGACCGAGATCGCGCAGGCGGGCGAGGCCGACGTGGAGGCCGCCGTGGCCGCCGCCCGCGAGGCGCTGCCGCGCTGGCAGAAGCTCCCCGCGCTCGAGCGCGGCAAGTACGTCTTCCGCATCGCCCGCCTGATCCAGGAGCGCGCGCGGGAGCTGGCCATCGTCGAGTCGCTCGACGGCGGCAAGCCGATCCGCGAGTCGCGCGACGTCGACATCCCGCTCGCCGCCGCCCACTTCTTCTACTACGCGGGCTGGGCCGACAAGCTGAGCTACGGGCTGGCCGGCCGCAAGGTCGAGCCGATGGGCGTCGTCGGCCAGATCGTGCCCTGGAACTTCCCGCTCCTCATGGCCGCCTGGAAGCTCGCCCCGGCGCTGGCCTGCGGCAACACGGCGATCCTCAAGCCCGCCGAGACGACCCCGCTCACCGCGCTCCTCCTGGCCGAGATCTGCCAGGAGGCCGAGCTGCCGGACGGCGTGGTCAACATCATCCCCGGCGACGGGTCGACCGGCGCCGCGCTGGTCAACCACCCGGGCATCGACAAGATCGCCTTCACGGGCTCCACCGAGGTCGGCAAGAACATCCAGGCCGCGCTCGCCGGCCGCGACGTCGGCCTCACGCTCGAGCTCGGCGGCAAGTCGGCCAACATCGTCTTCGACGACGCGGCCATCGACCAGGCCGTCGAGGGCATCGTCAACGGCATCTTCTTCAACCAGGGCCACGTCTGCTGCGCCGGCTCGCGGCTGCTGCTCCAGGAGAGCGTGGCCGAGGAAGTGATCGAGAAGCTGTGGCGGCGGATGGGGCTGCTGCGCGTCGGCGACCCGCTCGACAAGAACACCGACGTCGGCGCCATCAACTCGGCCGAGCAGCTGCAGCGCATCGAGGCGCTGGTCGACGCCGGCGAGCGCGAGGGGGCCACGCGGCGGACCGTCGCCTGCCGGCTGCCCGAGCGCGGCTACTGGTTCCCGCCGACGCTGTTCACCGACGTCGCTCCGGCCCATCGGATCGCGGTCGACGAGATCTTCGGGCCCGTCGTCTCCGTGCTCACGTTCCGCACGCAGGCGGAGGCGATCGAGAAGGCCAACGCGAGCGCCTACGGCCTGGCCGCCGGCGTGTGGACCGACAAGGGCTCGCGCGCGCTGGCCGTGGCCCGCGCGCTGAAGGCCGGCGTGGTCTGGCAGAACACGTACAACCAGTTCGACCCGACCTCGGCGTTCGGCGGCTACAAGGAGAGCGGCTTCGGCCGCGAGGGCGGTGCGGCCGGGCTGCGGCCGTACGTGAGGCTCGCATGAGCCGCCTGCCCGTCGTGAAGACCTACAAGCTCTACGTGGGCGGCGCGTTCGCGCGCAGCGAGTCCGGCCGCCACGTCCCGGCGACGGACCACGAGGGCAACCACGTGGCCAACGCCCCGAGGGCCACCCGCAAGGACGTCCGCGACGCGGTCAAGGCCGCCCGCGGAGCGCTGCCGGGCTGGCAGGGCCGCACCGCCTACAACCGCGGCCAGATCCTCTACCGCTTCGCCGAAGCGCTCGAATCGCGCATCGACGAGTTCTCGTTGGAGATGGCCCGGCTGCGCGGCATCGAGCGCGGGCAGGCGCGCACCGAGATCGAGGCCGCCGTCGACCACGCCGTCCACTACGCGGGCTGGACGGACAAGCTCGGAGTCGTGCTCGGCTCCGTGAACCCGGTGGCCGCCCCGCACTTCAACTTCACGTTCCCGGAGCCGAGCGGCGTCATCGGCGTGATCGCGCCCGACGAGCCCGACGTGCTCGGGCTGGTCGCGGAGATCCTGCCGCCGCTCGCGGCCGGCAACGTGGTCGTCGCGGTGACCTCCGAGCGCTGGCCGCTGCTCTCGCTCCACCTCGGCGAGGTGCTCGGCGTGGCCGACGTGCCCGCCGGCGTGGTCAACCTGCTCTCCGGGCTGCGGTCCGAGCTCGTGAAGCCGCTGGCCGGCCACCGCGACGTCGACGGGCTGCTCGACACCAGCGGCGACCCCGAGGTGACGAAGCTCGCGGCCGACAGCGTCACCCGCGTGGCGCGGCGGGACGGCGCCGACTATCTCGACGTCGCCGGACTCGACGGCCTCTCGCGGATCGAGCCCTTCGTCGAGCTCAAGACCGCCTGGCACCCGGTCGGCACGTAGTGACATCTCGGTGGGCGGCCCGCCGGTAGGCTGGCGCCCGCCATGCTCTCACGCCGCCAATTCATCGCCCGCTCCGGCTCCGCCGGCGCCGCCATCGTCCTCGCCCCCCAGACCGCGCTCGAGGCGCTCGCCGCGCCGCGCGGCACCGCCGCTCGCCTGCTGCGCGGCGGCCGCTTCAGCCAGGGAGTGCTGTCGGGCGACCCGACGCCGCGCGGGATCACGCTGCTGACGCTGCTCGACAACGTGTCCGGGTCGGGCTCCGTTCAGCTCGAGGTGGCGCGCGACCGCGGCTTCCGCAACGTCGTGGCCCGCAAGACGATCGCCACCAGCGGCTCGCGCGGGCACTCGGTCAAGGCCCGCGTGGGCGGGCTGAGGCCCGACGAGCGCTACTACTACCGCTTCGAGACGCGGGACGAGAACAGCCCGGTCGGGCGCTTCCAGACCGCGCTGCCGGAGGACTCCAACCGGCCCGTGAAGTTCGCCTTCTTCTCGTGCGGCGAGTACACGCACGGGTACTTCAACGGCTACGACCTGATGAGCCGCGACGACCTCGACTTCGTGGTCTGCCTCGGCGACTACATCTACAGCGAGGCGTACCACTCCAAGGCCGGCGGCACCGGCGTGCGCGACGACCGGATCGGCAAGGCGAACCCGCAGAACCCGGGCATCGTCCGCGAGGCGCTCACGCTCGAGGACTACCGGGACAAGTACAAGCTCTATCGCTCCGACAAGGCGCTGCGCGACCTGCACGCGAAGTTCCCGATGGTCGCCATCTGGGACGACCACGAGGTGCAGGACAACTACGCCGGCGGGGCGACCGGCGGCGGCCTCGACGCGGCCAAGCGCTGGTCGGCCGCCCGCCGGCGCAGCGGCTACAAGGCGTACTTCGAGGCGATGCCGTACTTCGCCGAGGGCGCCAGCCGCGTGTACCGCTCCGAGCGCCACGGCCGCAACGTCGACCTGATCATGCTCGACCAGCGCCAGTACCGCGACGACCAGCCGTGCGGCGACGCCGTCGTCGGCGCCGTGCGCGGACTACGAACCAGCCGCGCAACTTCCTCGGCCGCAAGCAGCTCGACTGGGTCAAGGGCCGCCTCGCGAGCTCGAAGGCGCGCTGGAAGGTCGTCGGCTCCCAGACGATGATGATGCCCGCCAAGGTGCTCGGCGGGTCCTTCTACCAGTTCGACTCGTGGCAGGGCTACCCGCAGGAGCGCGAGGAGCTGCTGGCCCACATCAGCGACCGCGCGATCGACGACGTCATCTTCATCACCGGCGACATCCACCTCTTCCTGGCCGGCGACGTGCGCACGAACCTGGGCGACGGCGAGAGCGTCGCGCTCGAGTTCGTGGGCGGCTCGATCACGTCGACGAACTTCGGCGAGATGGACATCGACGCGGGCGGCGGGCGTGATCATCCACGGCGACGACGCGAACCCGCAGACCGACCCCGGCATCTTCACGCGCTGCGCGGGATCAACCCGTGGATCGACCAGGGCGACCTCGACCACCACGGCTACGCCACGGTGGACGGCCTCGCGCGACGCGTTCGACGTCACGCTGCGGCGGCTCGAGACGATCAAGCAGCCGCTCGCGCAAGACGCTGCCGACGACCGGCTTCCGCTACCGGGTCGCGCCCGGGCAGAAGTCGATCAAGGGCGTCAACGGCCCGCCCGTCTGAGCGCCGCTAGATCTCGGGCTGGTACTCGCCGAAGACGTCGCGCAGCGCGCCGCAGACCTCGCCGACCGAGCAGCGGTCGGCGAGCCCGGCGCGGATCGGCGGCAGGAGGTTGTCCGTCCCGCGGGCGGCCTCGCGCAGCTCCTCGAGGCGGCGCTCGGCGAGCTCCTGGTCGCGGTCGGCCTTGAAGGCCTTCAGGCGGTCGATCTGGCCGCGCTCGGTCTCGGGATCGACGGTCAGCGTGTCCTCGACCTCGATGTCGTCCTCGACGTAGCGGTTGACGCCGACCACGATGTCCTGCTCCGTGCGGTAGCGCTCGTGGTAGCCGTAGGCCGACTCCTCGATCTCGCCCTTGATGAACGCGATCGCTTCGACCGAGCCGCCGAGCTCGTCCACGCGCTCGATCAGCTTCCAGGCACGGGACTCGATCTCGGCGGTCAGGGCCTCGACGTAGTAGGAGCCGGCGAAGGGGTCGACGGTGTCGGTGGCGCCCGACTCGTGCGCGACGATCTGCTGCGTGCGCAGCGCGATCTTGGCCGCGCGCTCGGTGGGCAGCGCGAGCGCCTCGTCGTAGCCGTTGGTGTGCAGCGACTGCGTGCCGCCGCAGACGGCGGCGAACGCCTGCAGCGCGACGCGCACGACGTTGTTCTGCGGCTGCTGCGCGGTGAGCGTGACGCCGCCGGTCTGCGTGTGGAAGCGCAGCATCATCGACTTCGGGTCCTGCGCGCCGAAGCGCTCCTTCATGGCGTGCGCCCACATGTTGCGGGCCGCGCGGAACTTGGCGACCTCCTGGAACACGTTGTTGTGGCCGTTGAAGAAGAAGGCCAGGCGGGGCGCGAAGTCGTCGACCGCGAGGCCGGCGTCGAGCGCCGCCTGCACGTAGGCCATGCCGCTGGCGAGCGTGAAGGCGACCTCCTGGACCGCGCTCGCGCCCTTCTCGCGGAAGTGGTAGCCCGAGATCGAGACCGTGTTCCACTTCGGGATGTTCTCGCGGCAGTAGGCGAACAGGTCGGTGGTCAGCCGCATGCTCGGCTCGGGCGGGTAGATGAAGTTCCCGCGGGCGATGTACTCCTTGAGGATGTCGTTCTGGACCGTCCCCCGGAGCTGCTCGCTCTCCACGCCCTGCTCCTCCGCGACGAGCTCGTAGAGCAGCAGCAGCACGGCCGCCGGCGCGTTGATGGTCATGGAGGTCGAGACCTCGTCGAGCGGGATGCCGTCGAACGCGGTCCGCATGTCGTCGATCGTGTCGATGGCGACGCCGGTGCGGCCGACCTCGCCGAGGCAGCGCGGGTCGTCGGAGTCGAGGCCGAGCTGGGTCGGCAGGTCGAAGGCCATGCTCAGGCCGGTCGACCCGTTCTTGAGCAGGTACTTGTACCGCTCGTTGGACTCCTTGGCCGTCGCGTAGCCCGCGTACTGCCGCATCGTCCACGTGCGCTTGCGGTACATCTCGGCGTGGATGCCGCGGGTGAAGGGGAACTCGCCCGCCTGGCCGAGATCGAGGTCGGCGGGGAGGTCGTCCGGCCCGTAGAGCGGCTGGACCTCGATCCCCGAGTCGGTGAACCGCCGCGGATCGTCCGGGCCGACGACCGGCGCGACGGACTGGTCGCCGGTGTCCTTGTCCTCGATCGCCATGGCGTGCAGGTTAAGGCACCGCGACCGGGGTAAGGTCGGGCCATGTTCAGGAGCCTCTTTCCGATCCTGACCACGCGCGACATCGGTGCGGCGCTCCGCTTCTACCGGGATCTGCTCGGTGCGGCGGTGACGTACGAGTTCCCGGGTCCCGACGGGCAGCCGGCCTACGCCGGGCTCGAGCTCGGCTCGTCGCAGCTCGGGATCGGACGCGACCCCGATCTGACCGACGGCCCGAGCGCCCGCTTCCAGCTCTGGACGTACGTGGACGACTGCGACGCGGCCGTCGCACGGTTGCGCGCGGCGGGCGTCACGATCGTCGAGGAGCCGGTCGATCAGCCGTGGGGTGAGCGGGTCGCGCGGGTCCTCGATCCGGACGGCAACCTCGTGCTGATCGGCCAGGAGGCCGGCTAGCGATGCTGCGCGACCTGCCGCCCGTCGACGCGCTCGCCGCGCAGGTCGACGCTCCGCGGGCGATCGCCGTGGCGGCGGCACGCGCGGTGCTGGCCGAGCGGCGCAGCGAGCTCCTCGACGGCGAGGCCGCGGAGACCGACCTCGCCGCCCGGGCTCGCGCGTGGGCCGCGCAGGCGGAGACGCCGCGGCTGCGGCGGGTGGTCAACGCCACCGGGGTGATCGTCCACACGAACCTCGGGCGGGCGCCGCTGGCGCCGTCCGCGCGCGAGGCGGTGGCGCGCGCCGCCGAGGGCTACGGCAACCTCGAGCTCGACCTGGAGACGGGGGCGCGCGGTTCCCGCCACGACCACGTCGCCGGGCTGCTGTGCGAGCTGACCGGCGCCGAGGCGGCGATGGCCGTCAACAACTGCGCCGGCGCGGTCCTGCTCGCGGCCGCGGCGCTCGCCGGGCCCGGCCGCGAGGTCGTGGTCTCGCGCGGCCAGCTCGTGGAGATCGGCGGCGGGTTCCGGGTGCCCGACGTGATCGCCCAGGCGGGCGCACGGCTCGTCGAGGTCGGCACGACCAACCGCACCCGCCGCGCGGACTACGAGAGCGCCATCGGGCCGGCCACCGGCGCCATCCTGCGCGCGCATCCCTCGAACTTCCGCCAGCTCGGCTTCGTGCAGGAGGTGGAGATCGAGGAGCTGTGCGAGCTCGGGGTGCCGGTGATCGACGACGTCGGCTCCGGCGTCCTCGCCGACGGCCTCGAGGTCCTGCGCGACGAGCCCGCCGTCCGGCGCTCCGTCCAGGCCGGCGCCGCGCTCGTGTGCTTCTCCGGCGACAAGCTGCTGGGCGGGCCGCAGGCCGGCGTGCTGGTCGGCCGGGCCGACGCGGTCGCCGCCGCACGCAGGCACCCGCTGGCACGGGCCCTGCGGATCGACAAGCTCTCGCTGGCCGCGCTCGAGGCGACGCTCCGGCTCTACCGGTCCGGCGGCGCGATCCCCGTGCTCGAGATGCTCACGGTGGACGCGACGGTCCTGCGCGCGCGGGCCGAGCAGCTGGCGGCGGCGATCGGGCCGGGAGCCGTGATCGTCCCCGCGGTGGCCAAGGTCGGCGGCGGCGCGCTCCCGCTGCTCGAGCTCCACGGCCCTGCCGTCGCGGTCGAGCTCCCGGGGCTCTCGCCGGACGAGCTCGCCGCCCGGCTGCGCGCCGGCGACCCGCCGGTCGTCGGGCGCATCGAGGACGGCCGGGTGCTCCTCGACCCGCGCACGCTGGCCGACGACGAGCTCCCGCTCGTCGCGGCCGCGCTCGGCGCGGCCGAGGCCTGAACTGCGGCGCCGGGGTTCGTCCCTGGACCTACGCTGAACCTCGACATGAGCGACGACGACGCGATCTCCGTCTCCGGCCTCGTCAAGACGTTCGGCAGCTTCCGGGCGCTCGACGGGCTCGACCTCAACGTGGCCCGTGGCGAGGTGCACGGCTTCCTGGGACCGAACGGCTCCGGCAAGTCGACGACCATCCGCGTGCTGCTCGGCCTGCTGCGCGCCGACAGCGGCAGCGTCCGCCTGCTCGGGGGTGACCCGTGGAGCGACGCGGTGCCGCTCCACCGGCGGCTGGCCTACGTGCCGGGTGACGTCAGCCTCTGGCCGAACCTCACCGGCGGCGAGGCGATCGACCTGCTCGGCCGGCTGCGCGGCGGGCTCGACCCCAAGCGCCGCGAGGAGCTGATCGAGCGCTTCGAGCTCGACCCGACCAAGAAGGCCCGCACGTACTCGAAGGGCAACCGCCAGAAGGTCGCGCTGGTCGCGGGCCTGGCCGCCGACGTCGAGCTGCTCGTGCTCGACGAGCCGACCTCCGGCCTCGACCCGCTGATGGAGACCGTCTTCCAGGACTGCATCGAGCAGGCTCGCTCGGCCGGCCGCACCGTGCTCCTCTCCAGCCACATCCTCGCCGAGGTCGAGGCGCTGTGCGATCGCGTGAGCATCATCCGCGCCGGCAAGACGGTGGAGAGCGGCAGCCTCGCCGACCTGCGGCACCTCACGCGCACCTCGATCGAGGTCGACACCGTGCGGCCCCTGGACGCGCTGACGGAGCTGCCCGGCATCCACGGCCTGCAGGTCGACGGGCATCGCGCGCGCTTCGACGTCGACACGGCCCGGCTCGGCGACACCCTCCAGGTGCTCACCCCGCTCGGCGTGCGGACCTTGGTGAGCCGCCCGCCGACGCTCGAGGAGCTGTTCCTGCGCCACTACGGCGACGAGGTGCAGACGTGACGGCGCTGGCCACGCTCCTGCGCTTCGACCTCCGCCGCGAGCGCCTGAGGATCCCGGTCTACGTGATCGTCATGGCCGCGCTGATCGGCTCGACCGCCGTGCAGAGCGAGGAGCTGTACCCGACCGCGGCCGATCGCGCCGACTACGTCGCCAGCGTGGCCGGCAATCCCGGGCTCATCGCGATGGTCGGGCCGCCGTACGGGGTGACGAACGTCGGCGGCGACGTCGCCTGGCAGTGGGGCGCGTTCGGCGCCGTCGTGGCCGCCCTCATGAGCCTGTTCATCGTCAGCCGCCACACGCGCGCGCGAGGAGCAGAGCGGCCGCAGCGAGCTGGTGCGGGCGAGCGTGGTCGGGCGGCGCGCGCCGCTGACCGCCGCGCTCGTCGTGGCCACGATCGCCAACCTGCTCATGGGCGCGGCCACCACGCTGGTCATGCTCGCCGCCGGCCAGCCCGTCGCGGGCTCGCTGGCGTTCGGCGCCTCGCTCGCCGGTGCCGGGCTCTTCTTCATGGGCGTGGCCGCCGTCGCCGTCCAGGTCAGCCAGAGCACCGCCGGCGCCTCCGGGATCGTCGGCGCCGCGCTCGGCGCGGCCTACGTGCTGCGCGCGGCCGGTGACGTGGGCGACGGGACGCTCTCGTGGCTCTCCCCGATCGGCTGGGCGCAGTCCATGCGCCCCTACGCGGACGAGCGCTGGTGGCCGCTGCTCCTCCTGCTCGCCGGCACGGCGCTGCTCGTGGTCGCCGCCTTCGCCCTCCTGCAGCGGCGCGACGAGGGTGCCGGGCTGCTGCAGCCGCGTCCTGGGCCGCCGCACGCGCATCCGTTGCTGGCCCGGCCCGCCGGCCTCGCACTGCGGCTCTCGCGCGGCGCCGTGCTCGGCTGGACGGCCGGTCTCTTCCTCGGCGGCCTCTCGATCGGCCTCACGGCGCAGGATGCCGAGAGCATCGTCGGCGACAGCGACACGGCCGACGAGCTGTTCGCCCAGACGGCCGGCAGCCTGGTCGACAACTACCTCGCCGTCTCCCTGCTCTCGATGGCGCTGATCGGCAGCGGGCTCGCTCTCTCGGTCATCCTGCGCATGCGCAGCGAGGAGGCATCCGGGCGGCTCGAGCCGCTCCTCGCCACCGCCATCGGGCGGCGGAGCTGGGCCGGCGGCTCCGTGGCGGTCGCCGTCGCGGGCACCGTGCTCGTGCTCGCCGCGAGCGGCCTCGGGGCCGGGATCGCCGACGCCGCGGACAGCGGCGACCTCGGCCGCGTGCCGGTGCTGGTCGGGTCCTCGGTGGCCCTCGCGCCGGCCGTCTGGGTGCTCATCGGCGTCGCCGTCGTGCTCTTCGGCTGGCTCCCGCGCGCCGT
Source organism: uncultured Solirubrobacteraceae bacterium (assembly GCA_963774155.1). GTDB lineage: Bacteria > Actinomycetota > Thermoleophilia > Solirubrobacterales > Solirubrobacteraceae > DASSUW01. Next base: position 122,297 of record CAVZDW010000012.1, on the reverse strand, counting down.
GGCCGCGGCCTGGGGCGCGCTGGCGGCGTGCTTCCTGCTCGGCTTCCTCGGCCCGCTGCTCGGGCTGCCGGACTGGGTGCGCGACCTCTCCCCGTTCACCCACGTCCCGCTCCTCCCGGCGGCCGACCTCGACGTCCTGCCGCTCCTCGTCCTCACCGCGCTCGCGGCGGCCTTCATCGCCGCCGGGCTGCTCGGCTTCCGCCGGCGCGACGTGCCGGTGACCTAGTACACGCGGCCGAAAGTTCCACGCATTCCGGCGCCGGGTTATCCGCGGAACTTCCCGCCGCGTGTACTAGCGGACGCGCAGGGTGGCGCGCATGCCGAGCGCCTCGTGGCCCTCGATCGTGCAGATCAGCCGGAAGCGCCCCTTGCTCAGGCGGCCCTCCCACTCGCCGACCTCGTCGGGCAGCGTCTTGGGGATCGTGCCGCGGCGCTTGCCGCCGACGCGCTTGAGGCGCAGGTCGTGCGGGTCCTCGCCGCGGTTGGCGAGCTGGATGATCGCCACGCCCGGCTTGAGCTGCGCGCGCGAGAGCGTGAAGTTGAACTCGCGCGCCTCGACGAGCAGGCGCGCCGGCGCGGCCTCCGCCGGCGCGGCGCCGAGCACGGCGCCGAGGAGCCCGGCGAGCGCGAGCCGCCTCACTTGAGCACGGCCGGCCGCGGGACGCTTCCGGAGCCGGGGAGCAGCTGGGCGGGGTCGACGCCGAACCAGTCCGCGGCCAGCGCCGCGTAGACGCCGCGGAAGTCGGAGGTCGCGCGCAGGTTGCCCTGCGGGTCGAGCGTGCCGAGGCCCGGGAACTCGCCGATCATCCGCCCGCTCGCGCGGGTGCCGATGACGAAGCCGATCCCGGCCGCGCCGTGGTCGGTGCCGGAGCCGTTCTCCTCGGCGCGCCGGCCGAACTCCGTCCAGACGAGCGTGAGCACGCGGTCGGCCAGCCCGCGCGCCTCGAGGTCGCGCTGGAAGGCGAACAGGCTCTCGGAGGTGAGCTTGAGGCTCTCGGGCAGCTCCTCGGCCTGGTTGGCGTGGGTGTCCCACGCGCCCGGTGCGGTGAGCGTCGCGCAGCGGACCGGCAGGCCCGCGCCGAGCATGGCCGCGAGGCCGGCGAGGCGCTTCGGGAAGCGGTGCTCGGCCACCGGGTAGGTCGCGTGCGGGACGTACGTCGGCTCGCCGTCCTTGCCGAGCGGCGCCAGCGAGGCGCGCACGCCGCCCGCGAACGCGGCGGCGCGGGCGGCCTGGGCCACCGCCGGGTCGCGTGAGCCCGACAGCGCGCGGCCGACGTCGGCGAACGCGGGGATGGCCAGCTCGCCCGGCGGGCCCCACGAGCCCGGCGCCCAGAAGCCGAAGTCCTCGGGAGCGTCGACGGCCGCGACCGGCACGCGGGTGGTGGCCAGCGAGGGCCCGAGGCTGCCGCCCATCGACACGCCCTGGAGCGGGTTGTCGTCCGTGCCCACGACGTCGAGCAGCCGCCCCAGCCAGCCGGAGCGCAGGCCGGGGTCGAGCGCCCCGACCTCCCAGTAGTGGCGCGAGACGAAGTGCGACTGGTCCGGGCTGTCGTAGCCGACCGCGGGGAGCACGCTGACCTTGCCCTCGGCGTGCAGCGTGGCCAGCGGGTTGGCGAGCGGGTTCCACATCAGCCGCGGGTCCTCGGAGAACGCGAGGCCGCCGTCCGCGATCCCGAGCGTGGGTCGCAGGCGGCGGTAGTCCGGGTCGCCGGTCGGCGCGAGGATCGACAGGCTGTCGGCCCCGCCGTCGAGGAACACGTTGACGAGCACGGTGCCGGCGTTGCCCGCCTGCGCGCGGGCGATGCCCTCCTCGAACGCGGGCAGGCGCCCGGCGCCGTAGACGGCCAGCGCGAGGCCAGCGGAGCGCACGAGGAACGAGCGGCGCGAGAGGCCGGTGCCGGCGGGCGCGGGCATGCCCGGCTCGATCGCCGGCAGGCCCGCTCCGGCGCGGGCGTGCTCCTCACAGCAGATGCGGCGGTCGTGGCTCATGAGGTGAGGAAGTCGGGGGAGACGGCGACGAGCATGCGGAGCGCGTTCTCGGTCAGCGCCGGGTACGCCTCGCGCTTCCACGGCTGGTCGGCGGTGCGCATCGCGCCCGCGGCGTAGCGCTCCAGCGCCGAGCGCGTGGGCCGCGAGAGCGGCTGGCCGGCCCAGAAACGGGCGGCGCGGGCGACCAGCTCGGCCGGCTTGCCGGAGACCTGCTTCTCGCTGTCGATCTGCGCGGGGTTGCAGATGTAGGAGGCCATGAACCAGCGGGCGCGGAACGTCGCGGTGTCGAGCCAGCGGTCGTCGTCCCAGCCCGAGACGTTGGGCGGCTCGAAGAGCATCTGGCCGGCCTGGTCGCACAGCCACGACCACGCCGTGGTGTCGATCCCGCGGCCGACGGCCCGCAGCATGCCCGCCGCCTGCACGACCGGCGGCTTGACCATCCGGCGGTCGGGGTCGTAGAGGTGCGGGTGGCGAAGGATGGCCTCGAGCACCGGGCGCACCTTGCGGCCGTTGGCGACGTACAGGCGCTCGAGCGCGCGGGCGGTGCCGCGCGGCGGCGGCGTGGGGATGAAGTAGCCCCAGAGCTTCTCGACGACGAACGACGGGCTCTTGCGGTGGCGGACGCTCATGCGCGCCGCGTCCTGCCAGTTGAAGCGCCCGCGCTTGCCGAGGAAGCGCTTGGCGCCGGCGTCGTAGGCCTCACGGTCGAAGCGGAAGTCGTGCGGGCCGCGGCCCTCGGACCACGTGTAGCGGAAGCCCGTCAGCGCGCGGGCCATCTCGCGCACGTCGCGCTCGGTGTAGCCGCGCCCGGCGCCGAGGCAGAACAGCTCCATCAGCTCGCGCGCGTAGTTCTCGTTCGGCTCCCACTTGCTGTTCTCGGCGCCGTTGAGCCAGAGGAGCATCGCCGGGTCGCGCGTCACGTCGAGGACGAGCTGCTCGAACGAGCCGAGCGCGTGCTTGCGCAGGAGCCCGTTCTGGCGCAGCATCAGCTCGGTGGTGGCGACGCTCTTGCTGGTCGCGAACCAGTCGTGCCAGACGAGCGTCATGCGCTCGACGAGCGGCGCGTCGGAGCGGACCATGCGGTCGAGCCACCAGCAGTGGTCGTGCCCCCAGGCGTCGCGCGGGGCGAGCGGGCGGCCGTCCTCGTCGCGCGGCGACGGGCCGCTCAGGCGCCGCGAGCGCGGGTGCGTGAGCGAGCGGACGGCGCCGTCGAGGCCCTTCCTGGCGAGCTTCTCGGCCTGCCCGCGGCGCGGGCCGAAGCCGGCGCGCCACAGCAGGCGGCGCGCCTCGTCAGGCCCGAAGGGGCCGCGATATCTCGGTACCCGGGACATCCAGAAGTACTGGTCGGCAACGAGCGCTCCGCGCTTCAGCTAACTGCGCGGCGAGAGGACGTCCGTCCGCGAGTAGTGCCCCACCGCGTCGAACCACCGCTTTGCGTGCAACCCTGCCCGCAGGTCACAGTCTGCCACGAGCGTGGCCTCCGCGTCGTAGATCGGGCCGGCGATGATCTCGCCCCACGTGGGCTCGACGATGACCGCGCCGCCGCGGCCGTAGGTGCTGTCGCGGTCGATCTCGATCGGGAAGTCGGCTCCGAACGCGCTGCCGGGGATGTACTGCGGGACCGACACCACGAAGGCGCCGGACTCGATCGCGATGTGCCGCACCGACGCGATCCAGCCGTCCGAGTCGTCGGCCGTCGGGGCCGCCCAGATCTGCGGCGCGCCCTGATAGACCGCCCAGCGCGCGAGCGGCATCCGGTTCTCCCAGCAGATCAGGCCGCCGACGCGGCCGACCGGCGTGTCGACCGGCGCGAGGTCGTCGCCGGGGCCGATGCCGTGGAACAGCCGCTCCTGCTGGGTGGGCATGAGCTTGCGGTGCTTGCGCAGGAGACCGCCGGGACCGAGCAGGAGCGAGGCGTTGTAGAGCGAGCCGCCGTCGCGCTCGTTGATGCCGATGACCACGTGGAGCTTGAGCCGCTTCGCCGCGGCCACCAGCTCGTCGGTCAGCGGGCCGGGAACGTCGACCGAGTTCGCGTGCAGCCGCCCCCACAGCTCGTCCCAGCCGCCGAACCCCGCGGCGCCCTTGGCCCAGCGGTTCGAGGGATAGAGCGGGATGAACGTCTCCGGCAGCACCGCGAGCTCGGCGCCCTGCGCCGCCGCGTCCTCGAGCAGCCGGATCGCCTTGGCGACGCAGGCCTCGGCGTCGAGGATCACGGGCGTGGCCTGGATCGCGGCGACGCGCACGGTACGCAGCTCGTCGGGCATGGGCGCGATCCTACGCCGGTGCTCATCGGCGCGTTCTCCGCGGATGGTGGCTCGGGACGAACTTCGGCATTGAGGGAGTGACGCGGACGGGCGTGGTTGCGCATCGTGGAATGCGGTGGCCTCGGCCGTGACGGCGTGCTGACTTTTCCTCGCTATACGAGGTTTAGTCAGCACGAGCGTCCGCCCGGCGCCTCGGTGAGGCCTCGCCGGCCCCGATCGTTGCGCATCGTGGAAACGCCCCGGCCGAACCCGCTCCCTCAATGCCGGGGTTCAGCGACGCGCCAGCACGGTCTCGACCACCCGCTGCACCCGCGTGAACGCGCGGCGCTGGAGCCGGCCGGAGGTGTCGCACGCGCTGTGCCGGCACGGGTTGTCGAGCACGCCGAGCTTCACGCCCGGCATCCCGGCGAGCTCGAACTCGCGGTGGTCGGAGTTGCCGGTCCCCTCGTCGCGCTGCCAGTCGACGCTCACGCCGACGTCGGACGCCGCCCGCAGCAGCTCGCGCTCGACCCGCCGGCGCGGGGCGTCCGCGGGTGACCGCAGCCGGAACGACGACCCGCGGCCGACCTCGTCCAGCGACAGCGCGTAGCGCAGGCGCTCGCGCGGGACGATCTCCCGCAGCGCGAGCGCGCCCAGGTGGTCGGGTGAGCCCGTGTAGATCCGCTCCTCCGCGCCCGTGGCCACGAGCCACACCGTGCAGGGCGGCGAGATGACGCTCAGCCGCGGCGCCAGGCCCGCGAGCAGCCCGAGGCCGGAGGCGTTGTCCTCCGCGCCCGGCGAGGGCGGCACGGTGTCGGTGTGCGCCATGACGACCCGCACACACCCGCGAGCGCCCTCCCACACGCCGATGACGTTGCGCGAGCGCCCGCGCGGCGTCGAGAAGCGCTGCACCCGCACGTCCAGCCCGGCCCGCAGGAAGCGCGCCTTCATCCGCTTGTGCGCCGCCGCCTCCAGCTGGCCGGCGGCCGGCCGCGGCCCGTCACGGGCGATCGACACCGCCACGGTGTGCGCCTGGACGCCGAGCGCGGCCGCGACGAGCGCGGTCGCCAGCACTCAGAAGGCGCCGCGCCGGCCGAAGACAGCCGGGACGGTCTTGAGCAGGATCGCGAGGTCCAGCCCGACCGACCAGCGCTCGAGGTAGAGGAAGTCGAGCCGCACGAGGTCGTCGAAGTCGAGCTCCGAGCGCCCGGAGACCTGCCACAGGCCGGTGATCCCGGGCAGCACGAGGTAGCGCTTCTTGTGCCACTCCTCGAGCTGGTCGAAGTCGCGCTGCGGGAGCGGGCGCGGCCCGACCAGCGACATCTTCCCCGCGAGCACGTTGAAGAGCTGCGGGAGCTCGTCGATCGAGTAGCGCCGCAGGAAGCCGCCCAGGCGCGTGAGCCGCGGGTCGTCGCGCATCTTGAACAGCGGTCCCGAGGCCTCGTTGAGCGATTCCAGGTCGGCCTGGATCTGATCGGCGTCCGAGCGCATCGTGCGGAACTTCAGGCAGGCGAACGACTCGCCGCCGATCCCCGGCCGCATCGACCGGTAGAGCACCGGCCCGCGCGAGGAGACGGCCACCGCGATCGAGGTGAGGATCAGGAAGGGCGAGAGGACGAGGATCAGCAGCAGCGAGACGATGAAGTCGAACGAGCGCTTGACCGCGTAGTCGAAGCCGTCGAAGACCGGCGGGCGCAGCTCGAACAGCGGCACCGACGCACCGGGCACGAACTCGGCGCGGTGGACGAGGATCTCCATCGTCGACGGCGCGATGCGGACCGTCACGCCGCGCTGGTGGCACGTGTCCACGAGGTCGACCGCGCGCTCCTCCGGGAAGTCCGGGTCGGCGATGATGACCTCCTGCACGCGATGCACGGTGAGGACCTCGGCGAGGTCCTCGATCCGGCCGAGCGAGCGCAGGCCGTTGTCCGGCCGCGGCGTCAGGGACACGAAGCCGACCATCTCGACCGGCGCGTGCACCTCGTCCTTCAGCGCGTGGGCGACGTCCTCGATGTGCTTGCCGGAGCCGACGAGCACCGCGCGCCGCCGGTAGCCGGCCATGCGCAGGAGCGCCCCGGTGACCTTCTCGTAGCCCCACCGCAGCAGCCCGATGAAGCAGATCGCGAAGACCAGCGTGCCGTAGAAGATGTAGTAGCTCGAGTACTGCTCGCCGTTGACGAGGGCGAAGACGAGCGCCACCACGCTGACCTGGAACAGCGAGGAGACGATCCGCGACAGGCCCGGCCGCTCGGCGCGCGACGAGTACAGGCCCGAGCGGGCGAACAGCAGCACCGTGACCAGGTAGGCGAAGGCGACGGTGTCGCGAGCCTCGTCGTAGGACGCGGCCCACGCCCACTGATCGCTGCGCAGCACCGCCTTGACCATGAGCGCGACGTAGATCGCCGAGAAGACGCCGACGAAGTCGAGGGCGAGCAGCGTGACCACCCGCAGGGTCGTGCGCAGCGTCTCCATCCGCAGCAGGAAGGCCAGCGCGGGAGGGCGCTTGCGACGGACGTCGACCGACGGCAGCTCGAATCCCACCGTGCGTACGGTGTCCGGCTCGCGCTGCGGGGTCTTGGTAGGTGCGTCGGCCACGTTTGGGGCTTCCCGGGCACTAAACGTGCCCGGACGCCGGAGGTAGCGGGGTTAGGTGAAGCCGGCGCCGGTCAGGGCCTCGACGCCGGACTGGTCGAGCGTACGGTGAAGACCGTCGCTGAGTCCGACCTGAGGGGACCAGCCCAGCAGCTCGCGTGCGAGCGCGATGTCGGGCCGGCGGACCTTCGGGTCGTCGGTCGGGAGTGCCTCGTGCACGATCTGGGACCGCGAGCCGGTGACCTCGATCACCGTCTGCGCGAGCTCCAGCAGCGTGAACTCGTCGGGATTGCCGACGTTCACGGGGAGATGGGCACCCGACTCGCCGAGGCGGATCACGCCGTCGACGAGGTCGGAGACGTAACAGAAGGAACGGGTCTGGGAACCGTCCCCGAACACGGTGATGGGCCGGTCCTGGAGCGCCTGGCGCAGGAACGTGGGGATCGCACGGCCGTCGTGCGGGCGCATGCGGGGGCCGTAGGTGTTGAAGATGCGCACGATCGCCGTGTCCACGCCCTGCTGGCGGTGGTAGGCCATCGTCAGGGCCTCGGCGTAGCGCTTGGCCTCGTCGTAGACCCCGCGCGGGCCGATCGGGTTCACGTGGCCCCAGTAGGTCTCGGACTGCGGGTGCACCTGCGGGTCGCCGTAGACCTCGGAGGTCGACGCCAGCAGGAAGCGCGCGCGGTGCTGCTTGGCCAGCCCGAGGGCGTGGTGCGTGCCGTACGAGCCGACCTTCAGCGTGTGCAGCGGCAGCCGCAGGTAGTCGATCGGGGACGCGGGCGACGCGAAGTGGTAGACGACGTCGACCGTTTCGTCGATGAAGAACGGCTCGATGATGTCCGCGTGGACGTGACGGAACTCGGGCACACGGATGTGCTCGATGTTGGCTAGGGATCCCGTCTCGAAGTTGTCGACGCAGATCACGCGATGGCCGCGTCGGAGCAACTCATCGCACAGATGCGATCCGAGGAATCCCGCACCACCCGTGACAAGGCAGGTGGCCATGTCGCGGGCAGGATACCGAGAGCTACCGCGCCCGGGCAGCCTTGAGCGTCTTCTTGCCGATGTCGAGCTGCACCAGGTAGTGGCCCTTCGGGGTGCGCTCGGCGAGGCCGTCCATCATCAGCCGCTTGCAGACGACGGGGCACTTCTTGCAACGCGGGCCGGACTTGCAGCAGCGCTTCTTCGGCTTGACGAGCTTCAACTTCGCCACGGATCCGCGAGCGTAGCACCACCTCTTAGGTGGCCCTAACGCAATCAAGGCGCTCGCACGAGCTTGCGAGTGCGAGTAAGCCGCACTCGAATATCGTGCGGCCGTATGCCCGCCGACCCCTTCGTCGCCCAGCTCAACGAGCAGATCGGCCACGAGTTCGCCGCCCACCAGCAGTACGTCGCGATCGCCGTCCACTACGACGTCGAGACCCTGCCCCAGCTGGCGCGCTTCTTCTACCGCCAGGCGCTCGAGGAGCGCGACCACGCGCTGATGATGATCCAGTACCTGATCGACGCCGACGCGGAGATCGTCATCCCCGGCGTGGCGGCACCGAAGCCGCACTTCGCGGACATCGTCGAACCCGTCGCGTTGGCGCTCGAGCAGGAGAAGCGCGTGAGCCGGCAGATCAACGCGCTCGCCGCCGCGGCCCGCGAGGCGGCCGACTACACGAGCGAGCAGTTCATGCAGTGGTTCATCAAGGAGCAGGTGGAGGAGGTCGCGACGATGTCCGACCTGCTGCGGGTGGTCGAGCGCTCCAAGGACGACCCGATGGACATCGAGAACTTCATGGCGCGCGAGTTCGCCGCCGACGCAGCCGCGGACCCGACCGCGCCCCATCCGGCCGGCGCGGAGTGAGCTTCTCGGCCGAGCTGCGGGAGGCGGCCGCCCCCGTCTGGGAGGCGCAGCTCAAGCACCCGTTCGTGCGCGGGATCGGCGACGGGTCGCTGCCCGAGGATCGCTTCCGCGCCTACGTGCGGCAGGACTACCTGTTCCTCATCGACTACGGGCGGCTGCTCGCGCTCGCCGCCGCCCGCGCGCCGCGCCTGGAGTGGATGCGGCGCTTCGCGGCCCTCGCCCAGTCGGTGCTGGAGAGCGAGATGGACCTGCACCGCCAGTTCGCGGCGCGCTGGGGGATCACGGCCGAGCAGCTCGAGTCCGAGCGCACGGCGCCCGCCACCGACGCCTACTGCGACTTCCTGTTGCGCACGGCCACGCTCGGCGACTTCTCCGAGCTCGTCGCCGCGCTGCTCCCGTGCATGTGGGGCTACGCCGAGGTCGGCACCCACCTGGCGGCCGAGGGGCTGCCGGACCACGACGGCTACGCCGAGTGGATCGCCGCCTACGCCAGCGACGAGTTCGGGCAGCTCGCCGCGTGGTGCCGCGAGCTGACCGACGCGGCGGCGGCGGAGGTCGCGGGGCCCGCGCGGCGGCGCATGCACTCCGCGTTCCGCGCCTCGAGCGAGCACGAGCTCGCGTTCTGGGACTCTGCGTGGAAACGGCTTTCGCCTGCCGGCGATCGCTGACGCGCTCGGTAAACGGCTTTCGCCTGCCGGCGATCGCTGACGCGCTCGCCTTCGGCGACGTTACAGGGGTATTAGCGCGCCGTCCTCCGGCACCGTCACGCGATCGGTGAGCTGCTCGTCGTGCAGGCGCTGGTGGAGGTCGGCCCGGGTCAGCGGGCAGTGGTTGATCGCCTCGAGGTGGACGGCGACGACGAGGCTCTCGGGTGCGTGGCGGGCGACGGCCACGACGTCGTCGGCCGTCATGACGATCGGGTCGCCCTCGAGGAAGCGCGCGGCGCCGGCGTTGACGACGACGGCGTCGGGCCGTTCGGCGTCGAGCACGGCGGCGACCTCCGCGCACCAGATCGTGTCGCCCGCGACGTAGACGGTCGGCTCGCCGGCCGCCGAGAGCACGAAGCCGCAGACCGGGGCCATCGCCTCGCCGATCGCGCCGGTGCCGTGGCGGGCGGCGGTCCGCGCGATGCGCAGGCCGTTCCACTCGAGCGTGTCCTCGACCGGGCGCACGGCGGTGAACCCGTGGCCGCTCAGGGCCTCGACGTCCTCCGGCTGACAGAACACCGGCAGGTCCTTCGGCAGCAGCTCGATCGCGGTGCCGTCGAGGTGGTCGCGGTGCAGGTGCGTGATGAGCACGGCGTGCAGGCCGGTGACCGCGATCGTCGCGGGCTCGGGGAGCTCGCACAGCGGGTTGCGCACCGGATTGGCCGTGTTCTCGACCGGCGGCCGCGCGCCCGCGGGATCGAGCATCGGGTCGATCAGCAAGCTTCGGCCCGCCATGCGGAGGTGCAGCGTCGCATTGCGGATGAGACGCAGCCGCATCACGTCTTGAAGCGTACTCTCGGCCGGTGCAGGGCTTCTACGAGGATTTCTGGAGCGACGCCCCCGGCGACCCCGAGCCGTGGGCCTGGCAACAGCGCCGCGCCATGCTCCTCGCCGACGCCAGGCCCGGGGAGCGCGTGCTCGATCTGGGATGCGGCGCCGGGCGCTTCGTCGGCGCACTGCGCGACGCCGGCGCGGACCCGGTGGGCGTGGAGATCGCCGAGGCCGCGCTCGAGCGCGCGCGGCGCAACGTGCCCGGCGCCGACCTGCGGCTGGTCGAGCCGGACGGCTCGCTGCCCCTCGAGCACGGAAGCGTCGACCTCGTCTGGTGCTCGGAGGTGCTGGAGCACGTCGCCGATACGGACTCGCTCCTGCTCGAGGTCCGCCGCGTGCTGAAGCAGGGCGGACGGCTGCTCGTCACCGTCCCGTTCCACGGCCGCGTCAAGGGCGCGCTGATCGCGCTCGCGCGCTTCGACGCGCACTTCGACCCGCGCGGCCAGCACCTGCGGTTCTACACGGCGTCGTCGCTGGCCGCGACGCTGCGCGAGACGGGCTTCGAGGCCGTCGACGTGCGGGCGTGGGGCGGCCTGCCGCTGCTGCGGACGGGACTCATGGCGTCGGCTCGGCGCTCGTAGGCGTCTCGACGGCGCGGCTGGCCTCGACCACGTCGGACGTCGACGCGGGCGACTGCGGGTCGAGGTAGTACGCGGCCTGGAACGCGCTCAGCGCGCCCTGCGGGTCGTTGAGCGCCGAGAGCCGCAGCCGGCCGAGCCGGCGCCACGCCTCGGCGCTGGCGGGCTGCAGCTCGACGGCGCGCTCGAGCGCCGCCTCGGCCGCGGGCAGGTCTCCGCGCGCCTCCTCGATCGCCGCGAGCTCGAACAGCGGGTCGACGGACAACGGGTTGCGGTCGGTGGCGATCCGCGCGATCTCGGCCGCCGCTTCCGGCTGCCCCTGGTCGAGCCGGTCGAACGCCGCGTCGCCCGCGTGCACGGCGCGGACCGGCTGGAACGCCGTCCACGCGGCGGCAAGCGCGATGGCGGCGACCAGGACCACGGCGAGCGCGCGCAGCGGCGGAACGCGCTGGCCGATGCGGGCGAGCCGGCTGGCGTGCGGGTACCGCGGCGCGGCCGGGCGCGCCGGACCGTCCGGCGCCGCGAGCCGCGCGCGCAGCGGGCCGCGGCCGGCCACCCAGCCGGCGACCAGCATGGCCACGCCCGCGTTGGCGGGCACGAACCAGGTCCAGTCCACGAACGAGTGGACGCCGAAGACGAGCACGACGACGACGAGCGTGAGCATCCCGATCCGCTCGGCGTCATACGGCAGGCCGCGGTCCCTGCGGCGCACGCCGGTCGCCCGTGCGGCGCTCCACAGCCAGGCGAAGAGCGCGAGCAGCGAGACCGCGAGCCCGGCCCAGCCGAGGTCGGCGAGCGTCTGCACCACGTAGCCGTGCGCATGGCGCACGACCAGCGTGTCGTCGCGGAAGCGCGTGCGCATGGTCGCGTACGCGCCGGCCCCGGTGCCGAGCAGCGGCTCGGTGGCGTGGATGTCCAGCGCCTCGCGCCAGTAGCGGGCGCGCACCGAGGATGTGGCGGTGAACCGTCCGGGCGTGTTGGCCGGCGTCTCGGCGTTGGGGTCGGTGAGCTGCGTCCACGCTTTCGAGACCTGGCCGTCGACCCCGCCGTCGGCCCGCGCGAGCGCGACGAGGGCGATGATCGGGAGCAGCGCCAGCACGGCGATCGCCGCGCGGCCGGCGACGTGCCGCTCACGCGGCGTCGGCGGGCGCTGGGCGGCGGCGAACTGCACGGCCAGGCCGGCCACCAGCAGCACGGCGACCATCAACAGGAGCAGCGCGCCGAACTCGTGGCCCGCGTCGATCCGCGCCGCCATCGGTGCGCCGTCCGTGGTCAGCCCGTCCTGCGAGAACGCCCACGCCACCATCGGCCCGGCGGCCAGCACCGCGCCGGCGAGCACCACGGTGGCCCGCAGGCGCAGCGGCACGAGGAGGAACCAGGCGGCCAGGCCGACGACCAGCGCCACGAGCGCGCCGCGCGAGTAGGCGAGCATGAGGCAGACGAGCAGCAGGCCGATCGCCGGCCAGGCCAGCGCGTTGGCGGCGGCGTGGCCGGAGCGCCGGACGGCGAGCCACAGCATCGGCGGCACGCCGAGCGCGGCCATCAGGCCGACCGAGTTCCAGTACGCGAACGGCTCGCGGAGCCGCGCGTAGGTCTCCTCCCCCGCGAGCGAAGCCGGGAAGACCTTGGTCAGCAGCGCCCACGCGCAGACGATCAGGCAGCCGGCGCCGATGCCCACGAGCAGCGCGGACCACCCGTGCGGGATCAGCCGGACGAGCGCGATGCCCGCCGCGAAGAGCGCGACGTAGGCGAACGTGCGGTTGGCCTCGACCCACGAGTCCGACGGGGCCAGCGACCACAGGACCGACACGCCGGTGATCGCGGCCAGCAGCGCGCAGGCCAGCAGCGCGGTGCCGCCGAAGAGCGGGGCCTCGCGCGTCCACGGACGCTGCAGCAGGGCGGCCACGACGAGCGCGCCGCTGCCGAGGATCATCGCGATGAGGACGTCCGTGGTGCGCTCGAGCCGCAGGCCGCCGGCGGCCGCGAACGAGGCGGCCGCTACCGCGAGCGCGACCCCGGCCGCCAGCACGCCGCTGCCCGCGATGCGCGGGAGCGGGATGGTGATCGAGCGCCGCTGCGGGCGGCTAACCGGATCGGCCAGGGAGGACACGTCGGCGGATCAGCGGGATACTGCGGCGGATCAGCGGGGCGAAGCCGGCCACGGCCGCGGCGGCGACGAGGGCGAGCATCACGAGCAGGGTGCTCGGCAGGTCGTTGCGCATCGTGGCCGCGCCGGGGGTCACGGGGCGGCCGGCGACCTCGATCGGCTGGTCGGCCGCCTTGGTGGCGTCCGCGATGGCCGCGTGGTCGGCCTCGGTCGACGGCGTCAGCGGAGCGCCGCCGCTGCCGCCCCCGACGCTCCCGCCGCCCGTGCCACCCGTGCCGCCGCCGGCGCCGCCGCCCGCGCCACCGCCGCCGGAGCCGCCGGCGCGGCTCAACAGGGCGCGGGTGAGCACGTCGCGGCAGTCGGTGTACTGGTCGACGTCGTCCGGGATGTTGTTGCGGGCATCACGGATCTCCTGCGCCGTGTAGTCACCGGAGAGGTTGCCGCTCTGGCATTCGCGAAGGATCTTGTTCCGCGTGGCGTCGGCCTGCGCTACGGGCGCAGCGAGAAGGAGCGCCAGCACGGCGATGAGAGCCGGGCGGAGCATGCGGCGCAGCACGCTAGCAGGGGCTTTCCGCGCGTCCGGCGCCTGCGGCGGCGAGCGCGCGGGCCATTCCGGCGGCCCAGGCGTCGTGGCTGTAGGCGGCCACCGCGGCCCGCGCCGCGGTGCCCAGCCGCTCGCGCAGGGCGGGGTCGTCGCGCAGCCGGAGCAGGGCGGCCGCGAGCGCCGCGGCGTCGCCCGCCGGGACGACGAGGCCGGTGCGCTCGTGCTCGATCAGGCCGCCGGCGGCGGCGCCGACCGCGTCGCTGGCGATCACGGGGACTCCCTGGCTCATGGCTTCGTTGGCCACCAGTCCCCACGGCTCGAGGAAGTCGCGGGTGGGGATCGACGGCATCACCACAACGTCGGAGCCCGCGTAGAAGTTGCGGAGCTCCTCGGGCCCGGCCGGCCCCGCGAGCACCGCCGCGCCGGTGGCGGCGGCCCGGGCTCGGATCGGACCGTCGCCAACCAGTACCAGCGCGGCTGATGGCGCAGACAGGCCGGAGGTCGTCCAGGCCCGCAGCAGCACCGAGAGGCCTTTTTCCCGAGCGGCTCGGCCGGCAAACAGGACCTGGAACGGGGCATGGCGGACCGGGCGCGCGGGCGCTGACCAGAACGACCCGTCGACGCTCTGGGGCGCCTCGAAGACCGGTCCGCGAGCGCCCTTGGAGCGCACGTAGGCGCTCACGTGCGGGCCGTAGGTGGCGATCGCGTCGGCGTGGCGGTAGAGGTGGCGCAGCGGCAGGTAGGAGAGCGCGTGCGCGGCGGTCCGCGGGTGCGCCCAGATCGTCGCCCACAGGACGAACGGCACGCCGGCTCGGCGGGCGCCGGCGTACGCCGCGGGCAGCGCCACGCGGCCCGACAACCCGGCCACGACGGCGCGGAAGCGCCCCGAGGCGGCCAGCCGCAGCACGCCGCGCTGCGACGGCCGGATGACCGGGAACGGCAGGTCGTCGCCGCCCGCTCCGCCGCCGTGGCGCACGTCGCCGCCGATCAGCGCGAACACGACGTCCTCGCGCTCGTGCAGCGCGGCGAACGCGCCGACCCGGAACGGTGGCGCGTGGTTCGTGACGAACAGGACGGGAGCGGTCAACGCTCGAACGTGTCGCGGCCGTCGAGCGAGAGGCGGCGCCGCGCCCATGCGGGAAGCCGGTCGGCGTTGCTCCCGAGGCTGCGCCCGAGCGCGCGGGCCGTGTGGTGCCGCAGCGAGCGCAGGGTCTGCACGTCCGTTCCCTCACGGCGCATGTACGCGCGGTCGGCGGCGACGTCGTTGCGGACGCGCGCCGCGATGTAGCGCGCCGTCATCGGCTCGCGATGCCCGTGCACCTCGGCGAGCGCGCGGAAGTCGTCGAAGTAGCGGCCGAGCGCGCGCAGCGGAGGATGGTCGTGCGAGTGCACCACGGCGGCGTCCGGGAGGTACGCCTTGGCCAGCCCGGCGGCGAGGACGTCGCGGGCGAGCTGCTGGTCCTCGGCGTAGGGGACCGGCCGGAACGGGACGCGCTCCCACGCCCAGCGCGCGACGCCGCCGTTGGCGCTGCTGAAGAAGCGCGCCGGGCCGGCGCCGCCGGCCTCGCGGTCGACGCGCTCGCCTCCGAACGTGGCGAAGTACTCCTGCAGCTCGCGGCGGACCATCGGGCTGGCGTCGGGGCGCGGGAGGTACGGACCGCAGACCAGCGCGATGTCCTCGGCGAGCGTGAAGCCGCGCAGGTGCGCGGCCAGCCAGCCCGGCCCGGCGGGGCGGGAGTCCTGGGTGAGGAAGACGACATGGTCGCCGCCCGCCAGCTCCATCAGCCGGTTGCGCGTGCCGCCGTGGGAGAACTCGGCGCGCGGGATCTCGACCACGCGGGCGCCGTGCGCTCGTGCGAGCGCGACCGAGCCGTCGGTCGAGCCCGAGTCGATGACCAGCAGCTCGACCTCGCGGTCGGTCTCCTGCTCCGCGACGGCGCGGAGCACCTCGGCGAAGACCGCCCCGCCGTTGAGCACGGGGATCGCGACAGTCACGAGGGCGCCGCTCATCGCGAACCTATGATGGCGGTGTGGCGGTCGACGTCGCGATCCAAGTCGTCAACTACCGCACGCGCGCCCACCTCGAGGCCTGTCTCCCGACGGTGCTGGCCGATGCTCCGGGGGCCCGGGTGCTGGTGCTCGACAACGCGTCGGGCGACGACCTCTCGGACCTGGCGGCGCGGCATCCCGAGGTCGAGTTCGTGGCCGGCGAGGAGAACGTCGGCTTCGGCGCGGGCCACAACCTGCTCGCCGCCCGGCACGACGCGGGCGCGCTGCTGCTGCTGAACCCGGACACGCGCTTCGTCGAGCCGCGCACGGTCGAGCGGCTGCACGCGGCGCTCGGCGCCGGGGTGGTGGCGGTCGGTCCCCAGCTCGTCTCGGCGAGCGGCGAGTGGGATCCGCGCGACCACGGCGAGCTGCGCGGCTTCCGCGCGCGCGTCGCCCAGGCGGCGGCCAGCAGCCACTACCGGCGCCGCGAAGCGGCGGCCGACGCGGCCTGGGTGTCCGGCGCCGCGTGCCTCGTCTCGCACGCCGCCTTCGACGCCGTCGGCGGCTTCGATCCCGGCTTCTTCCTCTACAAGGAGGAGGAGGACCTGTTCCTGCGCATGCGGCAGGCCGGCGGGCGGGTCGTCTACCTGCCGTCGGTGCGCGTGCGCCACGACGGCGCCGCCGTCGCCTCGCGCGACGTCCACATGCCGGACTCGCTCGCCCGCTTCACCGACAAGCACATCGGCTCGCGCCTGCAGCGCCGCGTGATGCCGGCCGTCCACCGCGCCGTGGCGGTCTGGGGCGGGCGCCTGGACCGGCTGAAGGAGCTCGTCCGCTGATCCTCCTGCTCCACAACCGCTACCGCGCACCCGGCGGCGAGGAGCGGGCGGTCGAGGATCTCGCGTGGCTGATCCGGTCCGAGCTGGACGAGCGGGCGACCGTGCTCGAGCGGGACTCGGCATCGGTGGCCCGCCCGCGCGCGGCGGCCGGGCTGCTCGGCGGCGGCCTGCGGCCGGGCGCCGTGGCCGGGGCCGTGGAGCGGTCCGGCGCCCGGGTCGTGCACGCCCACAACATCCACCCGGCGTTCGGCTGGCGGGCGCTCGCCGCCGCGCGCGAGGCCGGGGCCCGCGTCGTGCTGCACCTGCACAACTACCGGCTCGTCTGCGCGATCGGGACGTGCTTCACGCGCGGCGCGGACTGCACGCGCTGCCACGGGCGCAACACGCTGCCGGGCATCCGCCTGAACTGCCGCGACTCGCGCGCGGAGTCGGCCACCTACGGCGCGGCGCTGGCGTTGTGGCAGCGGCGCGTGGCCGAGCAGGTCGACGCGTTCGTCGTCCCGAGCCGCTTCGCGCTCGACCGGCTGCGCGAGCTCGGCGCGCCGGTCGACGACCGCGCACGGGTCATCCCGTCGGTGCAGCGGCAGATCGCGCCGGGGTCGTCGGCGGGCGCCGGGACGTTCGCGCTCGCGGCCGGCCGGCTGACGGCCGAGAAGGGCTTCGCCGACGCGGTCGCCGCCTGCCGCGACGCCGGCGTGCCGCTGGTCGTCGCGGGCGACGGCCCGCAGCTCGACGAGCTCCGTGCGCTGGGCGGCGACACGCGGTTCGTCGGCCGGGTCACCGCGTCGGCCCTGGCCGCGCTGAGGCGCGAGGCCGCGCTGGCCATCGTGCCGTCGCGCTACCAGGAGATCCTGCCCCTGGCCGCGCTCGAGGCGATGGCCGCCGGGCTGCCGGTGGTGGCGGCGCGGGCGGGCGGGCTGGCCGAGACGGTCCCGGAGGAGGGGCTGTATCCGCCCGGGGACGTCGGCGCGTTGGCGGAGCGGGTGCGGGCGCTGTTCGGCTCCGAAGCTGCTGGGGAGCGGGCGCTGGCGCTGGCCCGGTTGCGCTATGCGCCGCCGGTCGTGGCTTCGTTGTTGCGCGAGGTGTACTCGGCGTAACCCCGGCTGGGTGGGGGAGCTGGGGAGGCCGGCGGGGCCGGTTTCCTCGTCGCGTCCTGCTTTCGGGTCACGGTGTCACCCCTAAGCAGGATTCGAGTTCGAACACCGGCCGATCCCGCTCCCTTAATGCCGCAGTTGACGTTCGCCGGCGGAGACCCGCTACAGCTGCAGCGCGCCGAGGTGCCGCGTGGTCCCGCGAAGGTCCAGCACCTGCGGCGCCCGCGCGACGACCAGCCCGTAGTCGACCGACGGGTGCGCGGTGACGATGACCGCGAGGTCGGCGCTCTCGAGCGCGTCCTCCAGGCCGGTGCCGGCGAGGCCGAGCTCCGTCAGCTCCGGGACGTGCGGGTCGTGGTAGGCGATGTCGGCGCCGCGGTCGCGGAGCAGCTCGATGATCTTCAGCGCCGGTGACTCGCGGGTGTCGCCCACCTCGGGCTTGTAGGCGACGCCGAGGATCGCGATCTTGGCGCCCCTGACCGGCTTGCCCACCGCATTCAACGCGCGCTCGACCTTCTCGACGCAGAAGTACGGCTGCGACTGGTTGACCTTGCCGGCCAGCTCGATGAACTCGGCCGAGAAGTCGTACTCGCGTGCCTTCCAGGAGAGGTAGAACGGGTCGACCGGGAGGCAGTGGCCGCCCATCCCCGGGCCGGGGTTGAAGCGCGTGAAGCCGAACGGCTTCGTGGCCGCCGCGTCGATGACCTCCCAGATGTCGATGTCCATCCGGTCGGCGAGGCGCGCCAGCTCGTTGACGAGCGCGATGTTGACCGAGCGGAAGATGTTCTCCAGCAGCTTCGAGAGCTCGGCCACCTCCGGCGTGGAGACCGGCACGAGGTGGTCGCAGATGCGGCCGTAGACCGCGGCGGCCCGCTCGGTGCAGCTCGGGGTGAGGCCGCCGACCACCTTGGGCGTGGTGCGGATCGTGTAGTCGGTGCGGCCGGGGTCGACGCGCTCGGGCGAGAAGGCCAGCGCGAAGTCCTCGCCCGCCCGCAGCCCGGACTCCTCGAGCAGCGGGACGAGGTGCTCGCGCGTGGTGCCGGGGAACGTCGTCGACTCGAGCACGATCAGCTGGTCGCGGCGCACGACGTCGGCGAGCGCCCGGGTGGCGGCCAGCAGCGGACCGAGGTCGGGCTCGCGGTTGCGGGTGAGCGGCGTCGGCACGCAGACGAGGATCGCCTCGGCCTCGTGGAGCTCGACCGGGCGGGTGGTGAAGCGGCAGGAGCCGAGCACGGCCTGCAGCTGCTCGTCCGAGATGTCCTCGATCGGGGAGCGGCCCTGCGCGAGCGCCGTGACGCGACCGTGGTCGACGTCGACCCCGATGACCTCCTCGCCGGCCTCCGCGAAGGCGACGGTCAGTGGGAGGCCGACGTAGCCAAGTCCGACGATGCCAATGCTCACGCCGGACCTACGATCTAGCCAGCCGCTCGAGGTCGCGCGTCCACCATGCGGACCGATTATGGTCTCGAGGCCGGTCGTCGCCTGCCAGGCCGAGCTCGCGCGCGCCGCCGAGTTGCTCGCGTCGCCGACCATCGGCTCGATCTCCACCGGGCGCTTCGACCGCCTCGTCCGTCTTGACGAACTCGCGCCAGTCCGAAGCCCACGTGCCGGCGAACGGCGAGGGCGACCACGTCCCGGATTCGAGGCGGCGCGACCGGTGGCCAGCACGTAGTCGGCCGGCTGCTCGCGCTGGAGCGTCAGCCACATCGCCTCGACGAAGTCGGGCGCGTAGCCCCAGTCGCGCTGCGGCTCGAGGGCGCCGAGCCGCAGCTCGCTCGGCCTGACCGAGCTTGATCGCGGCCACGCCGGAGCTGATCTTGCGCGTGACGAACTGCGCGCCGCGGCGCTCGCTCTCGTGCGTTGAAGAGGATCCCGCTGGCGCAGAACGAGGCCGTACGCCTCCCGGTAGGCGAGCACCAGGTGGTGCGCGTAGGCCTTCGCGGCGCCGTACGGGGTGCGCGGCGCCGACGGGCGTCGACTCGTCCGCCGAGCCGCTGGCGCTGAAGATCTCGTTCGACGAGGCCTGGAAGAGCCGGGCCTCGCGGGCGGGCGCGCCGCCAGGCCTCGAGGAGGCGCGCCACGCCCAGCCCGGTCGTCTCGCCGGTCGCCGCCGGGTCCTTCCACGACGCGGCGACCGACGACGCCGCCGCCAGGTTGTAGACCTCGTCGGCGCGGGAGGCGACGAGCGCGTCCTCCAGCGACTGCTGGTCGAGCAGGTCGCCGGCGTGGAGCGTCAGGCGGTCGCGGACGTGGGCGATCCGCTCCGCGGGCGCCTCGGGCCGCCGGACGAGCCCGTGGACCTCGTAGCCGCGCTCGAGGAGCAGGTCGGCGAGGTACGAGCCGTCCTGGCCGGTGATCCCCGTGATCAGGGCGCGCCTCACCCCAGCGTGCCGCCTCGGCGCTCGAGCTCCGCCACGGCGCGCTCGTACTCGCTCATCGTCCCGAGGTCGAACCAGGCGTCGTCGGACCGGTAGCCGACCACGTGCTCGCCGGCGTCGAGCAGCAGCTGGACGAGCTCGGGGAACGGAGCAGGGGCCGTCCGGCAGGTACTCGAGCACGCGGGCGTCGTAGACGTAGATGCCCATGCTCACGTCGTAGTCGAGCGTCGGCTTCTCGCGGTAGCCGGTGACCACGTCGCCGTCGAGCTCGATCACGCCGAGGTCGATGTCGACGCGCTTGCCCTGCACGGCGATGGTCAGCGCCGCGGCCGGACTCGCCGTGGTAGTCGACGAGCGCGCGGTAGTCGAGCGTCGTGAGGATGTCCCCGTTCATGACCAGGAACGTGCCCTCGAGGCCCGGCACGACGCGCAGCGCGCCCGCGGTGCCCGAGCGGCTCCTCCGGCTCCCAGTGCCAGTCCAGGACGAGCCCTTCGGGCAGCACGGTTCCCTCGCTGAAGTACACGCGGATGAGCTCGCCGAGGTGGCCGACGCAGAGGTCGGCCCGCGTCACGCCGGCCTCCGCGAGCTGGCGCAGGATGATCTCCAGGATCGGGCGATCGCCGACCGGCAGGAGCGGCTTGGGGAGGATCGTCGTGTACGGCCGCAGCCGCATCCCGAAGCCACCGGCGAGGACGACGGCTCTCATCGACGGCGCAGCGTACCGCTACGCTGGCGCCGTGCCCGACTGGCAGGTTCCCCTCGCGGACGTCGTGGTCCCCGAGGAGGACATCGCGGCCGTCGCCGAGGTCTACCGGTCCGGCTGGCTCAGCATGGGGCCGCGGACGGCCGAGTTCGAGCGTGCGCTGGAGGAGTACACCGGCGCCCGCCACGCGCTCGCCGTCGCCAACGGCACCGCCGGCGCTGCACCTGATCTGCCTCGCCGCCGGCCTCGGGCCGGGCGACGAGGTCGTCGTGCCGTCGCTCACCTTCGTCGCCACCGTCAACGCGATCGCCTACACGGGCGCCAGACCGGTCTTCGCCGACATCGCCGCGCTCGACCGGCCGTGGCCGGGCGTCGAGGCGGTCGAGGCGGCGATCACGCCGGCCACGCGGGCGATCATGACGATGGCCTACGGCGGCCACCCGGGCGACGATCGCCGAGCTGGCGGAGCTCGCCGCGGCGCGCGGCCTGACCCTGCTCGAGGACGCGGCCCACGGCATCGGGGTGCGCCACGCCGGCCGCCACCTCGGGACGTTCGGGGCCGCCGGCGCGTTCTCGTTCTTCTCCAACAAGAACCTCGCGGTCGGCGAGGGCGGCGCGATCGTGACGGACGACGACGCGCTCGCCGAGCGCATGCGGCTGCTGCGCTCGCACGGCATGACGACGCTGACCTGGGATCGCCACCGAGGGCACGCGGCCGGCTACGACGTGGTCGCGCTCGGCTTCAACTACCGGATCGACGAGGCGCGGGCGGCGCTGGCCACGGCCCGCCTCGCCCGGCTCGACGCCGAGAACGCGCAGCGCGCCGAGCTCGTGCGCCGCTACCGCGAGCGGCTGGCCGGGATGGACGGCATCGAGCCGACGGCCGACCCCGCCGTCCACATCTTCACGGCCGTCCTCGAGCCACACCACCACCGCGACGCGGTCCGCGCGGCGCTCGCGGAGCGCGGGGTCCAGACGAGCCTGCACTACCCGCCGGCCCACGGCTTCGCGATCTACACCGACGGCGCGCCGGAGCTGCCGCTGACCGACGACTACGCGGCGCGCGCGGTCACGCTGCCGCTGTTCGCCGGCATGACCGACGCGCAGCACGACCTCGTCATCGACGCCCTCGCAGGCGCGCTCGCCCCCACTGGCGCGCGAAGCCCACGACGAAGCGCGGGTTGTAGCGCAGGTAGCGCCGCCACAGGCGGCGCGGCTCGTGGGCGAGCCGGAACGCCCACTCGAGCCCGAGGCGCTGCATGCGGGCCGGCGCCTGCGGGATCAGGCCGCTGTGGAAGTCGAACGCGGCGCCGACGCCGAGCAGCACGCAGCCGTCGAGCCGTCCGCTCATGCGCGCCATCCACTTCTCCTGCTTCGGGCACGCCGATCCCGACCCACACGACCTCGGCGCCGGACGTCCGGATGTCGGCCACCACCGTGGCCTCCTCCTCGGCGCGTCAGGGCGCGGAACGGCGGCACGTAGCCGCCGACGATCCGCAGCCCGGGGTGGCGCAGGCGCAGATTGCGGGTGAGCTGGACGAGCGCTCCGTGGCTGCGGCCGCCGTAGAGGTACATCCGGCGGCCGGTGCGCGGCCGCGCGGGCGCAGGCACGGTCCATCAGCTCCGGCCCGTAGACCCGGTCGGTCAGCGGGTGGCCGAGCAGCCTTGAGCGCCCAGACGAGCGGTTGGCCGTCGGGGACGGTGAAGTCGGCGCCGAGCACGGCGGCGCGCAGCTCCGGGTCGTCCTGCGAGGCGATCACCGTGTGCGTCGCCGCCACGCAGACGTAGCCGCCGCTGCCCGCTCGCCACGGCGGCGTCGATCCAGTCCAGCGCGCCGTCGTAGTCGGTCAGCGCGAGCGGCACGCCGAGGACCTCGCGGTGGGCGGCGAGATCCGGCGTCCTGGCCGCGCGGTCCGGACGGATGGCTGCGTCGAAGGGTCCATGCGTCGGCCGGGATTCTAGGAGGAGCGCCCATCTAGACTGGCTGCCCATGCGCGTCGCCGTCGCCGGCCTCGGTTACTGGGGCCCCAACATCGCGCGCAACCTCGCCGGCGCTGCCGGATGTCGAGCTGGCGTGGTGCTGCGACCCGTCGCGAGGCCAACCGCGAGCGCATCGCGCCGCGTTCCCGGCCGCGCGGTTCACCGCCGACCTCGACGACGTCCTCGCCGACGAGACCGTCGACGCCGTGGCGCTCGCGACACCGGTGCCCACCCACGCGCAGCTCGCGATCCGCGTGCTGGAGGCCGGCAAGCACTGCTTCGTCGAGAAGCCGCTGGCGCAGTCGGTGGCCGACGCCGAGGCCGTCGTGGCGGCCGGCGCGCGCCGCCGGCCGCACGCTGATGGTCGGCCACCTGCTCGAGTACCACCCGGGCGTCGTCAAGCTCAAGGAGCTGATCGACGGCGGCGAGCTCGGCCGCGTGCTCTACATCTACGGCAACCGGCTCAACCTCGGCAAGCTGCGCGCCGACGAGAACGCGCTGTGGTCGCTCGGCGCCCACGACGTCTCGGTGCTCCTGCGGCTGGCCGGCGAGGAGCCGTACGAGGTCGAGGCCCGCGGCGAGAGCTACATGCGCGAGGGCGTCGAGGACGTCGTGTTCTGCTTCCTGCGCTTCCCCTCCGGCCTCGCCGCCCACCTGCACCTGAGCTGGCTCGACCCGCACAAGGAACGCCGCTTCACGGTCGTCGGCGAGTCGCGCATGGCGACCTTCGACGACATGGCGCTCGAGGGCAAGATCACCATCTACGACAAGGGCTTCGACGAGCCCGTCGGACTCGTACGGCGAGTACATCACCCGCTCGGGCGACATCTGGAGCCCGCGGCTCTCGAACGTCGAGCCGCTGCGGACCGAGTGCGAGCACTTCGTGCGCGCCGTGCGCGAGGGCACGCCGCCGATCTCGGACGGCGCCGCCGGCCTGCGCGTGGTGCGCGTGCTCGAGGCGCTGCAGCGCTCGCTCGACGCGAGCCGCCGCGACGGCGTCTCCCGCACCGTCGCGCTCGCGGGCCGATGATGCACCCAGCCGCCGAGGCCGCCGGGCTCGTCCTCGGCGAGGGCGTGGTGGTCGGCGACGGCGTGCTCTTCGGCGCCCACGTCGTCGTCCACGACGGCACGGTGATCGGCGACGGCTGCGTGGTCGAGCACGGCGCCGTGCTCGGCAAGGCCCCGCGGCTCGCGCGCAGCTCGACCGCCTCGCGGGCGCAGCTCGCGCCGCTGCGCATCGGCGCGCGCGTGACGGTCTGCACCGGCGCGGTCGTCTACGCCGGGTCGGAGATCGGCGACGAGGCGATCGTGGGCGACCAGGCGCAGGTGCGCGAGCGCACCACGATCGGCGAGCGCACGGTGATCGGCCGCGCCGCCGGGATCGACAACGACGTGCGGATCGGCGCCCGCGTGAAGGTCCAGTCGCAGGTCTACGTGACCGCCTACAGCGTCGTCGAGGACGACGTCTTCCTCGGCCCCGGCGCCTCGACCACCAACGACGACACGATGGGCCGGCACGGGCCCGAGTACGCGCTCCGCGGAGCCGTGATCCGGCGCGCCGCCCGCATCGGCGGCGGCGCCGTCCTCGTTCCCGGCGTGGAGGTCGGCGAGGAGGCGTTCGTCGCGGCCGGCGCCGTGGTCACCAAGGACGTCCCCGCGCGGGCGTTCATGGTCGGCGTCCCGGCCCGCAAGGTGCGCGAGGTCGGCGACGACGAGCTGCTGGAAGCCTGGCGCTAAGCGCCCAGCAGCTTCAGGTCGGCGTCGACCATCAGGGCGATCAGCTCCTCGAAGCTCGTGCTGCGGCTCCCAGCCGAGCTCGCGCTCGGCCTTGCCCGCGTCGCCGACGAGCAGGTCGACCTCGGCCGGGCGCTTGAACGCGTCGTCGATGACGACGTAGTCGCTGCCAGTCGAGCCCGACGCGCTCGAAGGCGATCTCGACGCAGCGCTGGACCGTGTGCGTCGCGCCCGGTCGCGATCACGTAGTCGTCCGCGCGGTCCTGCTGCAGCATCAGCCACATCGCCTCGACGTAGTCCTTCGCGTAGCCCCAGTCGCGCTGGGCGTCGAGGTTGCCGAGCCGCAGCTCGCTCGCGCTGGCCGAGCTTGATCGCCGCGGCGTGCCAGGTGATCTTGCGCGTCACGAACTCGAGGCCGCGGCGCGGGGACTCGTGGTTGAAGAGGATGCCGGAGCATGCGAACAGGCCGTACGACTCGCGGTAGTTGACCGTGATGTGGTGGCCGTACGCCTTGGCCACGCCGTAGGGCGAGCGCGGGTAGAACGGCGTCGCCTCGGTCTGCGGCGTCTCGCGCACCTTGCCGAACATCTCGCTCGACGACGCCTGGTAGAAGCGCGCCTCGGGGCAGGCCTCGCGCATCGCCTCGAGCATCCGCGTGACGCCGACGCCGGTGAACTCGGCCGTCAGCGTCGGCTGGATCCACGAGACGGCGACGAACGACATCGCGGCGAGGTTGTAGATCTCGTCCGGGCCGCGAGGCGCGCAGCGCGTCGACGAGCGAGCGCTGGTCGAGCAGGTCGCCCTGGTGCAGCGTGATCCGGTCGCGCAGGTGCTCGATGCGCTCGAACTTCTCGGTCGACGAGCGGCGCACCATGCCGTGGACCTCGTAGCCCTTCTCGAGCAGCAGCTCGGCGAGGTACGAGCCGTCCTGGCCGGTGATGCCGGTGATCAGCGCGCGCTTCACGACGCGGTCACTCCGTCGTGATCGCGCAGCCAGTCCGCGGTCTGCTCGAGCCCTTCGCGGACGCCGATCGCGCGCGCGCCAGCCGAGCAGCTCGCTCGGCCTTCTCGACCGACGGCCAGCGGCGCTGCACGTCGACCTCGAAGCTCGGCAGGTGCTCGAGCTCGAGCTCGTCCGGGTCGTTGCCCGCACGCCTCCCAGCAGAGCCGCGCGATCTCCGCGACGGTCAGCTCCTCGGAGGCCGAGATGTTGAAGTCCTCGTTGAGGCCGGCCGGGTGGGCCGTCGCGGTCACGATGCCGTCGGCGATGTCGTCGACGTGGGTGAGCGTGCGCGTCTGCTCGCCGGAGCCGAAGATCGGCAGCGGCCGCATGCGGGCCAGCGACTTGCGGATGCAGGTCCGGCACGGCGTGGGCGATGCCCGGCTCGGCGTCGGGCAGCTCGCCCGGGCCCGTAGGCGTTGAACGGCCGGCAGATCGTGAACGGCAGGCCGTGCTCGTCGTGCGCGGCGCGGCAGTAGACCTCGCCGGCCAGCTTCGACCAGCCGTAGGCCGAGCGCGGCGGCGGGCAGTCGGGGAGGTAGGCCTCGGTCGTCGGGAACTGCTCGGCGCGCTCGAAGACCATGCTCGACGAGACGTACGTGAAGCGCTCGACGCCGAGGTCGATCGCCGCCCGGAAGACCGCGTTGTAGAGCGCGTGGTTGACCTCGGTGAGCGTGTACGGGAGCTTGTGGAAGTTCGCGATGCCGCCGACGATGGCGGCGAGGTGGATCACGTGCGAGCAGCCGCGCATCGCCTCGCGCGCCTGCTCGACGTCGCGCAGGTCGCCGCGTGTGGACCTCGCAGCCCTCGCGCATCCAGTCCGGCGCCGGCCGCTGGTCGGAGACGCGGACCTCGAAGTCCGGGTCGCGCAGCAGGCGCCGCACGACCGCCGCGCCGATCGTCCCGGCGCCGCCCGTGACGAGGACGCGGCTCACGTCGCGCAGCGCCGCGACTTCGTTGGCGTAGGCGAAGACCTGCGCCGCGCCGAGCGCGTTCCACGGATCGACGACGAGGCAGTCGGGTCGGCCCGCTCGGCGATCAGCGGCCAGCGTCTGCTCGGGCGTCGAGAACGCGCTGTGGTTCGTCGCGACGATCACGACGTCGGCGCCGCCGACCGCGTCCTCGAAGCTCGCCGTCGGCGTGGCGACGACCGGGTCGTGCACGGCGACGTCCGCGAGCTCGCGCTCGAGCAGCCGCACGAGCTTGTGCGAGAGCGAGTCGCGCTCGTCGTCGGTGTCGCGCTTGAAGGCCAGGCCGAGCACGGCGACCTTGCGCTCGCGCAGGTCGCCGAGCCGGCGCTTGACGCCGTCGACGAGGAACAGCGGCACGCTCTCGTGCACGCGCGAGACGCCGAGCAGCATGCCCGGGGCGTTCGACTTCTCCTCCGAGAACGCGAAGTCCTTGCGCAGGCAGGTGCCGGCGGTGAGGCCGGGCAGCGCCATGCCGCCGCGCGGGTAGTCGCGGTTGATCAGCTCGATGACGTCGAAGACGTTCGCGCCGTAGCGCTCGCAGTCCATCATCAGCAGGTTCGGGAGCGCGAACGTCGCGTAGCGCAGGATGTTCGTCCAGATCTTCGCCAGCTCGGCCTGCGACCGGCGTGGTCTGCACGATCGGCGCGCCGAGGACGCGCGAACAGCTCGGCCGCGCGCTCGCCGGACGCCTCGCCGACGCCGCCGACGATGCACGGCAGCGTCCCGATCTCGTCCATGAAGCGGTCGGCCGCGATGCGCTCCGGCACGTGGGCGACGAAGAGGTCCTCGCCGACCTTGAAGCCGCGGTGCTTCTCCAGGTAGCCGGCGACGAACTCGGTCGTGCCCGGGCGCGACGGTCGAGCGCAGGACCAGCAGCTGGCCGGCGCGCAGGTGCGGGCAGCAGGTCGTCGAGCACCGAGCGGATGTCGCTCATGTCGATCTCGATGTGCGAGAACGTCGGGCGTGCCGAGCGTGAGGACGATCGCGTCGGCGCGGGCGGCGTCGGCCGCGCGGGTGGAGAGCTCGAGCGTCGTCGCGGGCGAGCAGCTCGTCGGTGCCGGGCTCCTTGAACGGCATGCGCCCGGCGCGCAGGGCCGTCGAGGCGGTCGGCGTCCTTGTCGACGCCGAGGACGCTGAGGCCGGCGTCCGCGAAGCACAGCGCGAGCGGCAGCCCGACGCGGCCGAGTCCGATGACCGATACTGAAGTCGCCATTGACGCCGAGCAGGCTAGCGATCGGCGCGGATTCGCTAGCGTGCGGCCGCCATGAAAGCCGTCATCCTCGCCGGCGGTCTCGGCTCGCGCATCAGCGAGGAGACCGTGGTGCGGCCCAAGCCGATGATCGAGATCGGCGGCAAGCCGATCCTCTGGCACATCATGAAGATCTACGCCGCCCACGGCATCAACGACTTCGTCGTCTGCCTGGGCTACAAGGGCTACGTGATCAAGGAGTACTTCGCCAACTACTGCCTGCACACGTGCGACGTGACGTTCGACCTGGCCGGCAACGCGGTGGAGGTGCACGAGCAGTCGACGCGAGCCGTGGAGGGTCACGCTGGTCGACACCGGCGACGCGACGATGACCGGCGGGCGGCTCAAGCGCGTGCTGCCGTACGTCGACGGCGAGACGTTCTGCCTGACCTACGGCGACGGCGTCGCCGACGTCGACATCCGGGCGCTCGTCGACTTCCACCGCGAGCAGGGCACGATCGCGACCGTGACCGCCGTGCAGCCGCCCGGGCGCTTCGGCGCGCTGGAGCATGCGACGGGCGCGCGCGTGCACGGCTTCGCGGAGAAGCCGCGAGGGCGACGGCGGCTGGATCAACGGCGGCTTCTTCGTGCTCGCGCCCGAGGTCGGGCGCTACCTCGACGGCGACGACCGACCGATCTGGGAGCGCGAGCCGCTCGAGGGGCTGGCGCGCGACGGCGAGCTGTCGGTCTACCAGCACGGCGGCTTCTGGCAGCCGATGGACACGCTGCGCGACATGCGGCAGCTCCAGGAGCTGTGGGAGTCCGGCCGGGCGCCCTGGAAGGCGTGGACGTAGACGCCGGCGTTCTGGCGCGGCCGCCGCGTCCTCGTCACCGGCCACACGGGCTTCAAGGGCAGCTGGCTGTCGCTCTGGCTGGCCGCGCATGGGCGCCGAGGTGACCGGCGTCTCGGACGTCCGTCCCGACCGAGCCGTCGCTGTTCGAGCTGGCGCGCGTCGGCGAGCTGGTCGACGAGCGTCGAGGCCGACGTGCGCGACGCCGACGCGGTGCGAGCGAGGCGATCGCGGCGCGCGCGGCCCGAGGTCGTCCTCCACCTGGCGGCGCAGCCGCTCGTGCGGCGCTCGTTCGCGCGACCCGCGGACGACGTACGAGGTCAACGTGATGGGCACGGTCAACGTGCTCGAGGCGGTGCGCGCGCGCCGGCGGCGTGCGCGCGGTCGTCAACGTGACCTCGGACAAGTGCTACGAGAACCGCGAGTGGGAGTGGGCGTACCGCGAGGACGAGCCGATGGGCGGCCACGACCCCTACTCGAGCTCCAAGGGCGCGTCCGAGCTCGTCACCAGCGCGTACCGGCGCTCGTTCTTCGCCGACGGCGGCGCCCGGATCGCCTCGGCGCGCGCCGGCAACGTGATCGGCGGCGGCGACTGGGGCGAGGACCGGCTGATCCCCGACGTCATGCGCGCGGCGCTGGCCGGGCGAGCCGGTGCGAGATCCGCAACCCGGGCGCGACGCGGCCGTGGCAGCACGTGCTCAACCCGCTCAGCGGCTACCTCGTGCTCGCGCAGGCGCTGTGGGAGGACCCGGAGCGCGGCGACGGCGTGGAACTTCGGGCCCGCCGCAGGAGGACGCGCGGCCGGTCGGCTGGATCGTCGAGCGGCTCGGCCGAGCTGTGGCCGGGCGGCCTGTCGCTGGGAGCGCGACGCGGGCGAGCATCCGCACGAGGCGCACTACCTCAAGGTCGACTCCTCGCGCGCGCGCGCCCGCCTCGGCTGGGCGCCGCGCTGGGATCTCGACGCAGGCGCTCGACGTCGATCGTCGAGTGGTACGGCGCGCTGCGCGACGGCGAGGACTGCGCGCCGTCACCGCTCGAGCAGCTCGAGGCCTTTCACGGCGCGTAATACCCTGCCCGCCATGACGACCTGCCGCTTCTGCGGCAGCCCGCTCGACGCCGTCTTCGCCGACCTCGGCATGTCGCCGCTGGCGAACTCCTACCTGACGCCGGAGCAGGGCAACGCGATGGAGCCGTTCTATCCGCTGCACGCGCTCGTCTGCGCGAGCAGTGCTTCCTCGTGCAGCTCGAGGAGTTCGAGTCGCCGGAGCACATCTTCTCCGACTACGCGTACTTCTCGTCCTACTCGTCGTCGCTGGCTCGAGCACTCGCGAGCGCTACGTCGAGGCGATGATCGAGCGCTTCGGCTTCGACGGCTCGAGCCAGGTCGTCGAGATCGCCTCCAACGACGGCTACCTGCTGCAGTACTTCGTGCGAGCGCGGCGTGCCGGTGCTCGGGCGTCGAGCCGGCGGCCAACGTCGCCGAGGTGGCCGAGCGCGCGCGGCATCCCGACGCTGGTCGAGTTCTTCGGCGGCGAGACGGCGCCGCGGGCCTGGCCGGCGAGCACGCGCGCCGACCTGCTGCTCGGCAACAACGTGCTCGCCCACGTGCCCGACCTCAACGACTTCGTCGGCGGCATGAAGATCCTGCTCAAGCCCGGCGGCGTGATCACGATGGAGTTCCCGCACCTGATGCGGCTGATCGACGAGAACCAGTTCGACACGATCTACCACGAGCACTTCTCCTACCTCTCGTTCACGACCGCGCGGCGCGTGTTCGCCGCGCACGGCCTGCGCCTGTTCGACGTCGAGGAGCTGCCGACCCACGGCGGCTCGCTGCGCATCTACGGCTGCCACGACGACGACGCGGCGAAGCCGGACGGCGAGCGCGCGCGCGAGCTGCTCGACGCGCGAGGACGCCGCGGGCTACTCGCGAGCTCGAGCACGTACCTCGACTTCGGCGAGCGGCGTCGCGGCGGACAAGCGCGCGGATCCGTCGAGCCGCTGATCGAGCTCAAGGACGAGGGCAAGCGGATCGTCGGCTACGGCGCGCCGGCGAAGGGCAACACGCTGCTCAACTACTGCGGCGTCGGGCGCGACTTCCTCGACTACACGGTCGACCTCAACCCGCACAAGCAGGGCCACCTGCTGCCGGGGACGCACATCCCGATCCGCGCGCCGGAGGCGATCGCGCGAGGACCGGCCCGACGTCGTGCTGCATCCTGCCCTGGAACCTCAAGGACGAGATCGTCGAGCAGCTCGCGTACATCCGCGAGTGGGGCGGCACGTTCGCGGTGCGCACGCCGGAGCTGACGCTGCTGCCGTGAAGCTCGTCGAGACGCCGCTGGCCGGGCGCGTACGTCGTCGAGCTCGAGCCGCTGCGCGACGAGCGCGGCTGGTTCGCGCGCACGTTCGACGCCGCGGCGTTCGCCGAGCTCGGGCTCGACGCGCGGTCGTGCAGTGCAACACGTCGTTCAACGCGCGCGCCGGGCACGCTGCGCGGGATGCACTACCAGGCCGAGCCGCACGGCGAGGCGAAGCTCGTGCGCTGCACGCGCGGCGCGGTCTTCGACGTGGTCGTCGACCTGCGGCCGGACTCGCCGACCTTCCGCCGCTGGTTCGGGGTCGAGCTGCGGGCCGGCGGGACCGCGTCGCTGTTCGTCCCGGCCGGCTCGCGCACGGCTTCCAGACGCTCGAGGACGACGTCCGAGGTCCACTACCAGATGGGCGCACCGCTACGTGCCCGAGGCGGCGCGCGGCGTGCGCTGGGACGACCCGGCGTTCGGCATCGAGTGGCCGGAGCCGCCGGCCGGCGGGCCGGGTGATCTCCGAGCGCGACGCCGGCTACCCCGACTTCGCGCCCGTGAGCGGCGTCCTCGTCACGGGCGGCTCGGGGTTCATCGGCCGCCACGCGCTCGCGCCGCTCGCGCCGGCGCGGCTACGAGGTGCACGCGCCGCGCTCGCGCGAGGCCGACCTGCTCGCGCCGGGCGCGGCGGAGCGCGCTGATCGCGGAGCTGCAGCCCACGCACCTGCTGCACCTCGCGTGGTACGCGCGAGCCCGGCGAAGTTCTGGACCTCGCCGGAGAACCTCGCCTGGGTCGAGGCCAGCCTGCGCGCTGCTGCGCGCGTTCGCGGACGGCGGCGGCGAGCGCGCGGTGCTCGCCGGCACCTGCGCGGAGTACGAGTGGAGCGACGAGGTGCACTGCGTCGAGGGCGTGACGCCGCTCGCGCCGCGCACGCTCTACGGCGCCGCGAAGCACGGCCTGCACCTGACGGCGGAGCGCTACGCGGAGCTGACCGGCGTGAGCCTCGCCTGGGGGCGGATCTTCTTCGTCTACGGCCCGCACGAGCATCCGGCGCGGCTGGCCTCGTCGGTCGCCTCGGCGCTCGTGCGCGGCGAGCCGGCGGACGACCGGCCCCGGGACGCAGGTGCGCGACTTCCTGTCACTCGGAGGACCTCGGCGACGCGTTCGCCGCGCTGCTGGACTCCGACGTCGAGGGCGCGGTCAACATCGCCTCGGGCGAGCCGCGGCCGATCCGCGACCTCGTCGTCGCGCTCGGCGACGCCGCGGGGCGGCCGGACCTGCTGCGGATCGGCGCGCGGCCCGCGAACCCGGCCGAGCCGGCGTCGCTCACGGCCGCGGTCGACCGCCTCCGCGACGAGGTCGGCTGGACGCCCGCCGCGCTCGCTCGAGCAGCGGGTGGCCGACACCGTCGCGTGGTGGCGGCAGGCGTGACCGAGCAGGCGCGCGGCGACCTGCTCGACACCCCGGCGGCCGGACCGCAGGCCGCCCGCGGCGGTGCGATGCGCGCCGGCGGCTACGCCGCGGCCACGCTCCTGGCGGTGCTCTCCGCGCCGCTGATGATCCGCCACCTCGGCGTGGTGGACTTCGGCCGCTACGTGACGATCATGTCGCTCGTCGCCATCGTCGCCGGCTTCACCGAGGCGGGCATCAACACGATCGCGCTGCGCGAGTACGCCGCGCGGACGGGCGACGACCGGCGCGCCGTCATGCGCGACCTGCTCGGGATCCGGCTCGCGCTGACGCTGGCCGGCGTCGTGGCCGGGGTCGCTGTTCGCGCTCGTCGCCGGCTACGACTCGGTCCTCGTCGCTGGGCGCGCTGGCGGCCGGGTTCGCGCTGCTGCTCCAGTCGGTGCAGCTGCTGCTCGGCGCCGGCCTGCAGGGCGAGCTGCGGTTCGGCTGGATCACCGTCACCGAGCTGCTGCGGCAGGCGCTGTTCGTCGCGACCGTCGTGATCCTCGTCGTGGCCGGAGCCGGGCTGGGCCCGTTCTTCCTCGCCCAGATCCCGGCCTTCGCGGTGGCGCTGGCGCTCACCGCGTGGCTCGTGCGCCGGACTCATGCCGCTGCGCCCCGCCTTCCACCTGGCCCGCTGGTGGCCGCTGCTGCGCGTCACGTTCGCGTACGCGGTCGCCGTCGCCCTCAACGCGGCGTACTTCCGCGATCGCCATCCTCATGCTGTCGCTGCTGGCCACGGAGCGTCAGACCGGCTACTTCGCGACCGCGTTCCGGGTGATCGAGATCCTCATCGTCGTGCCCGGCGCTGCTCATCGGGGCGGCGTTCCCGATCCTCATCCGCGCGGCGCGCGACGACCGCGACCGGCTCGACTACGCCGCGCGGCCGGCTCATGGAGGTCGGGCTCGTGCTCGGCGTGTGGGTCACGCTCGGCCTCTTCCTGGCGGCCGAGCCGATCATCCGGGTGCTGGCCGGGCACGAATCGGACCCGAGCATCGCGCTGCTGCGCATCCAGAGCTTCGCGCTCGTCGCCACGTTCGTCATCGTCACCGGCGGCTTCGTGCTGCTGTCGCTGCACCGGCATCGGACGACGCTGGTCGTCAACGTGCTCGCGCTGGCGACGAGCCTCGTCCTCGGTGCGATCCTCATCCCGGCCTACGACGCCACCGGAGCCGCGGTCGCCGTCGTGGCCGCCGAGTTCGTCCTGGCCGTCGCTGTGGTCGGGGCGGTCGTGCGGCTGCGGCCCGCGGTCGCGAGCGCGGTGCGGCGCGCGCCGGCGCGTCATCGCCGCAGGGCTGGTGGCCGGCTCGATCTGGTTCGTGCCCGGCCTCCCGGACCTCGTGGCGGCGTGCATCGCGCTCGCCGTCTATCCACTGCTGCTCGTCCTCGTGCGGCGCTTCCCGCCCGAGGTCGCGGACGCCCTGCGATGAAGCCCTGCCCGCTCTGCGGCTCGCCGACCGAGGCCGCCTTCACGACCCGGGACCGCAACCGCGCGATCACCGCGGAGGCGTTCCGCTACCGCCGCTGCACGGGCTGCCGCTCGCTGCACCTGGAGAACGTCCCGGACGACCTCGGCGCCTACTACCCGGCCGACTACTTCTCGCTGCCCGACCTCGAGGGCCTGCGCGCGCAGGCCGTGCCCGAGCGCTGGCGCATGGACCTCGTAGGGGCGCACGCGCATCCGCCGGGGCGGCTCACGGAGATCGGCCCGGGCAACGGGATCTTCGCGGTCCAGGCGCGTCGACGCCGGCTTCCAGGTGACCGCGATCGAGGTCGACGAGCGGGCCTGCGCGTACCTGCGCGACGTCGTCGGGATCGAGGCGGTGCGCTCCGCGGCGCCGGAGGAGGTGCTGCCGGCGCTGCCCGCCTCCCGCGTGGTCGCCGCGTGGCACGTGCTCGAGCACGTCGGCCGGCCGTGGGACGTGGTCGACGCCGCCGCGCGCAACCTCGAGCCGGGCGGCGTGCTGGTCGTGGCCACGCCGAACCCGCGCGCCTTCGGCTTCCGCGTGCTGGGCGGGCGCTGGCCGCACGTCGACGCGCCGCGCCACCGCTTCCTCATCGACCACGAGGCGCTCGTGGCCCGGGCGGGCGCGGCGGGCCTCGAGCTCGTCGCGCTGACCGACCGCGATCCCGGCGGCCTGCACTGGAACCTGTTCGCCTGGCACTACCTCCTGCGCAGGCCGGGCGTGTCGCTCACCCGCGACAAGGCGGCCCACGGGGCCGCGAGGGTCCTCACGCGGGCGCTCGCGCCGGTCGAGCGGCGCGGGCTCCGCGGCGCCGCCTACACCGCCGTCTTCCGCAAGGGCGGCCGCTCGAACACGTCGAGCAGCGTCTCGTAGCCGCCGCGCACGCGGGGCGCGTGCCAGCCGATGTACTGGCGGACCCCGAGGTGGTGGAAGGCGGCCGAGAAGCGCCGCGTGACGGCGGCGGGGAGGACGCGCTTGGCCAGCCGCGCGACGTGCATCGCGCCGCGGCCCGCCGCCCGCTCCCACGGCTCGCAGGTGCGCCTCCATGCGGGCGAGCTGGTCGGCGGTGGCGGTGCCGTCGATGAAGTGCGCCTCGTAGACCGAGAGCGCCTGCAGGACGCGGAAGCGCCGGCGTGCGGGCGGCGCGGGGATCAGCTCCGGGTAGCGCTGGGCGATCGCCTCGAGCGCCGAGAGCCATCCGCTGTTGATGTTGGAGCCGGGCATCTCCTGTGACCGCTGGCCGCCGAGAAACGCCTTGCCGGCCTCCTCACGGTCGTTCATGTGGAAGAACCCGTAGGACTTCGGCGTGACGCCGATGGCCACGAGCGGGCGCGGCTCGACGACCACGTCCGAGGCGGTGAGGAAGGCGACGTTGGTGGCGTAGTAGTCCGGGAAGGCCGACTGGTAGAAGGGTCCCTGCGGCGCCAGCCGGTCGACGAGCGAGCGGCTGACGGTGGAGAACTGCATGTTGAAGCCGTAGCGGACCTGGAAGCCCATGGCCGCCTTGACCATGCGCCGGCGGGTCGCGGGGTCGAGCACGAACGGCTCCTTCGCGCCGCGCATGAACTCCGCGTAGCCATAGGGCTGCAGGTAGCCGGAGGCCTCGGCGGGATCGACGCCGGGGTAGGCGTACAGCCAGGCGCCCTGGTAGATGAGGTCCGGGTTGCGGTAGCGCTCGATCAGCTCCCGCATGCGGGCCACGTAGCCGGGCATCAGCCCGTCGTCGTCGCCGAGCATCACCACGTAGCGGCCGGTGCTGTGCTCCAGCGCGCTGTTCCAGTTCTCGGTCACCGGGATGAACGAGGGGGTCCGCACGTAGCGGACGCGATCGTCGCCGAGACCGGCGACGTGGGCGGCGATGTCCTCCTCGGAGTCGTTGTCCGAGACCACGATCTCCCAGTCCGGGTCGTCCTGGCGCAGGACGGTCTCGATGGCGTAGCGGAGGAACTCGAGCCGGTTGCGCGTCGGCAGCAGGACCGAGACGAGCGGCGTCATCCGTGCGCATCCTAGAATGCGCGCCCTTGACGGACCTCGCCCTGGTTCATCTGGTGCGTCATGCGAACGGCTTCGCTCCCTTCGAGGCGTTCATGGCGTCCTACGAGGCGCATGAGGCGGGCCGCGAGCACGATCTCGTGCTGCTCTTCAAGGGCTTCCCGGACGTCTCGCAGGCCGCGCCGTACCTCGAGCGCGCCGCCGGCAGCCGCCCGGCCGCGCTCCACGTCGACGACGAGGGCGTCGATCTCACGGCCTACCTCCGCGCGGCCGCGCGGCTCGAGCACCGGTTGGTCGGCTTCGTGAACTCGTTCAGCGAGATCCTGGCCGGCGACTGGCTCGAGCTCCTGGCGGCGCCGGTGGCGGCGGGCGCGGGGGCCGCGGGCGCGACCGGCTCCTGGGGCGGCGGCCTCTCGTACAAGCTCTACCAGGCCGGCCTCCCGGGCGGGTACGCCGACGTCTTCCCCGACGCGCGCGCCGTGCGGGTGGCCATGCACGAGATCGGCGGCGCGCGCTATCGCGGCGACGTCCTGCACTGGATCGGCAACCTCGTGTACCTGCGTGCGCGACCTCCCGCTCCTGAGCCTGTTCCCGGCCGTGCACCTGCGCACGAACGCGTTCGTCATCGAGCGCGAGCGGCTGCTGGGGCTGCGCGTCGGCCGGCTCGGCAGCAAGCGCGCGGCGTACGCGTTGGAGAGCGGCCGCGGGAACCTCACCGCGCAGCTGACCGCGCTCGGGCGCCCGCCGGTCGTGGTCGACCGGCACGGGGTCGGCGCGCCACGGGCCGGAGTGGGCGGACGCCGACGTCTTCTGGCAGGACCGCCAGCAGGACCTGCTCGTCGCCGACAACCAGACGCGCTCGTACGCCGACGGGCCGCTGCACCATCGCGAGGTCCTGAGCCGCTTCGCGTGGGGGCTCGCGGCGCGGCCGGCGTAGGCGACGGGCTCGGGAAACCCCGCTTGTAGGGAAGGTGGTCGGGCTGCCGCGAGCCGCGCCAGCGGTCCGTGGCGGATTACCCCCGTATATGGGGGGAAATCCGCCACGCTCCTCCCGGACCACCCCTCAATGCCGCAGTTCACGCGCTACAGCGACGGCCAGCGGACGCCAAGCGTCTCCAGCACGCGCTGGGCGGCGAGGTACGTGCCGCTCCGCAGCACATGCGCCGGCCGCCGCGCGGCCGTCACCCATGCGCGGCGGCAGCTCGCTGCCGTCCGTGATCCAGCGGCGCAACGGCTCCGCCACCACCGGCCACGCGTGGTCGGCCGCCGCGCGGGCCAGGGCGGCGGCCGGCGCGGCGCGGCCGCGGTCCAGCGACCGCGGCGATGGCCTCCGCCAGCGCGGCGTCGTCGCCCGGGGCGACCACCGCGCCCAGCCCGTCGCGCTCCACGCGCTCGGCCAGGGCGTCGCCGCGCGTGCAGACGACCGGGAGGCCGGCCCAGAAGCAGTCGAGCATGCGGGTGCGGAACGCGAAGCGGGTCTCGAGGTGGTCGACGGCGGTGTTCAGCGCGCAGTCGGCCTCCAGCAGCCATGGTCCGCGCTGGGCGTAGGGGACCCAGTCCTCGTTGAAGAGCACGGTGTCGCCGAGCGGCGCGGCGAGGGCCCGGGCCTCCTCCGCGGCGGCCCGCGAGCTCGCGCCCATGAACACGAGCCGGACGCCAGGGCGCGACCGGGCCAGGCGGGCGATCGCGCGCACCGCGGTCGCGGGATCGAGCCAGGGCCACAGCCCGCCGTTCCAGAGCACGATCTCGTCATCCGCGCCGATCTGCGGGAACGCGGCCCGGATCCCCGGCCCGGCGGCGCTCGGCGGCTCTGTCGGCACGCCGAAGGGCACGAGGTCGAGCACGCTGCGCAGCGTCGGATCGCGGTCGTAGGCCGCCGGGGTGAGCAGCCGCGAGGCGAGCAGCGCGCCGATCCACAGGTCGCGCTGGCTCTCGCTGGCGCACATGAGGTGGTGGCCGGTGCGGAACGCGTCCTCGAGCCGGTCGACGGTGAGCGCCACCATCGCCGAGCGGACCGTGCGGCGGCCCGCGAAGCGCTCCAGCGTCTCGAGCGTCTCGGGGTCGTAGAGGTCGACGATCACGCGCGCCCCCGAGCGGCGCATCCAGCGCGTGATGACCGGCCACTGCGGCGGCGCGACGATCGCGTCCGCCCGCTCGATCTCGGGGCGCAGCGCGCGCGGCGCGTGGGGCTCGTACGCCACGACGTCCACGCCGGCCGGCGGGGTGCCGCCGGCGTCGCCGGTGGCGATCGTCACCTGGGCGGTCGGGGCCAGCGTCGTGGCCAGCTCCGTGTACCGGATGCCCAGTCCGGCCATGCGGTCACCGACGGCGTCGGGCGAGATGAACAGGACGTTCGTCACGTCCGGGAACCCTACGAGGCCCCTGCTACGTTGCCCGCGTGCCTGCCACGGAGCTTGCGGATCTCCCGGCCATGTGGGCGGAGATGGAGGCGGCGCCGCCGATCGTGCAGCCGTCGGACTTCTGGAAGTCGCTGAACGCGCGCAACACGCAGCAGCTCGACGACCTCGGCTTCGCGCACTTCAAGCGGACCGTCAACCAGAACTACTTCGCCTGGATCCCGCACACCCTGCGCGACGACCAGCTGCAGGCCATGGTCAAGGCCGGCCTGCGCCACCCCCAGCCCCGCGTCCTGACCTCGCGGCTGGGCGACGTCTCCACGCTCGAGGTGGGCGAGGACCGCTCGAACCCGTTCCGGCACGCCCGCGCGCGCCGGCTCCACGCGCTCTTCCTGGCGCTCCTGTGGGAGTACGTGCGGCGCCGCGACCGCCGGGGCATCCTCGACCGCCTCGAGGAGCCCCTGCTCGGCGACCCGGTGACCGCCACCTACCGCGGCCGGCGGATCAGCCAGGACCTGTGCAACTCCGTCTTCGAGCTCTACAGCGCCACCGCGGCGCTGCCGGGCGGCGCCCCGGGCCCCGGCGGCGTGCTCGAGCTGGGCGGCGGCTACGGCCGGGTCGCCTGGGTCTTCCTCGAGGAGTTCCCGGACACGCGCTACGTCATGGTCGACATCCCGCCGGCGCTCGGCGTGGCGCAGGCCTACCTGACGACGCTCTTCCCCGACCGCCGGACGTTCCGCTTCCGCCACTTCGACTCGCACGACGAGGTGGCCGGCGAGCTCGCCGAGGCGCAGCTGGCCTTCCTCACGCCCGAACCAGCTGGAGCTGCTCGAGCCGCTGGGCGTGGACCTCTTCATCAACATCAGCTCGCTGCACGAGATGCGGCCCGAGCAGATCGCCCACTACGTCGGCCAGGTCGGCCGCCACACGGCGGGCTTCTTCTACACCAAGCAGTGGCAGAGCTGGCACAACGAGGCCGATGACGTCGTCGTCGACCGCGAGAGCTACCCGATCCCGGACGCGCTGGCGGACCATGGCCGCGCGGACGCACCCGATCCAGCGAGCCTTCTTCGAGGCCCTCTACGACGTGCGGTAGACGCCGCGTCGCAGGTCGACGGCGTCGCGCAGCGAGATGTCGTGGTCGAACGCGGCGTCCGGCGGCGGCGTGTGGCGCGGCAGCCCGGCCGCGGCGCGCCAGCCCGCGACCCGGCCCTTGAGCGCCTCGAGGTCGCGTGAGATGACGGCGTCGCCGGCGACGACCAGCGCCTCGGTGAACAGCGCCCGCACCGCCTGGCGGCCCGTGCAGGACGCCGTAGCGGCGCATCAGGTAGGCGCGGCCGAAGCCGCCGTTGCGGCGCTGGCGAGCGGTGCGGTGCCCGTGCGTCGCCGAGCCGAGGTGGATGCCGGCGGCGTCAGGCGCCGCCACGGCGCCCCAGCCCGCGGCGCGCAGGCGCAGGGCGAGGTCGAAGTCCTCGCCGTAGGCGAAGATCCGCTCGTCGAGGCCGCCGGCCTGCCGCCACGCCGAGCGCCGGTAGGCGGCGGCGGTGCCCGGCCGGGCCGACGAGGACCGGACGACGGCTCCGCCGCCTCGGCCACCGGGCGGCCCTGCAGGCGCGGGAACGGGCTCAGCGTGCGGTCCATGGTCAGGCCGATCGAGTCGATCCGCTCGCCGTCGGGCCGGATGCAGAGCGCCGCGACCGAGCCGATCCCGGCGTCGGCCTCCAGCGGCGCGACGACCCGCTCGAGGAAGTCCGGCCGGCAGTCGACGTCGTTGTTGAGCAGGACCACGACGTCGCCGTCGCCGGCGGCCACGCCGGCGTTGCACGCCTCGGCGAAGCCGCGGTTGGTCTCCATCCGCAGGTGCGTGGCGTCCGGCCAGTCCGCCGCGACGCGCGCGTCCGCGCCGTCGGTCGAGCCGTTGTCGCACACGATCAGCCGGTGCTCGCGGGTCTGCGGCGACCAGGTGGCGCAGGCAGCTCTCCGTCAGGTCGTAGCGGTTGTAGGCGACGACGACGACGTCGACCGTGAGCGACATGGCGGCGGATCGTAGAAGCTCGGCTAAGGTCGGCGCCGATGCGCGTCGGCGCTGAATCTCGTCTTCCTCGTGCCAGGCGAGACCGGCGGCATGGAGGTCTACGCCCGCGAGCTGATCCCGCGGCTGGCGCGCCGCGACGGCCTCGACGTCGTCGCCCTGGTGAACCGCGAGGCGGCCGGCCAGGACGGGCCGTGGGGCGGGACCTGCCGATGCGCGTCGTGCCCGTCGCACGCCCGCAACCGCGTCGAGTGGGTGCGCGGCGAGCAGTGGCACGTGCCGCGCGCTGGCGCGCGAGCGGCTGCGACCTCATCCACAGCCTGGCCAGCACGGCGCCGCTGCGCAGCCGGGCGCGGCGCATCACGACGATCCACGACCTCAACTACAAGCTCGTGCCGGAGGCGCACTTCGGCGTGCGCGCGCTCGGCATGCGGGTGCTCGTGCCGGCCGCCGCGCGCGCGCTCGCACCGGATCATCGTCGACGCCGCCAGTCACGCGGCGCGACCTCGGCCGAGCACCTCGGCACGCCCGCCGGCAAGGTCGACGTGGTGCCGCTGGGCGTGACGCCGCGCGCCGCCGGTCGAGCCGACGCCGGAGGCCGAGCTGCGCGCGCGGCTCGGCGCTCGGCGACGGCCCGGTCCTGCTCTCGCGTGTCGGCCAAGCGGCCGCACAAGAACCTCGCTGCGGCTGCTCGACGCGCGTCGCCGCGATCCCCGGCGAGCGCCGCCCGCTGCTCGTGCTGCCCGGCTACCCGACGCCGCACGAGGCCGAGCTGCGCGCGCGCGCCGCCGACGCTCGGGCGTGCGACGCGGTCTTCCCCGCGTGGCTGCCCGGCCGAGGACCTCGAGGGCCTGTACGCGCTGGCCGGCGCGTTCGTCTTCCCGTCGCTCTGCGAGGGCTTCGGGCTGCCCGGTGCTCGAGGCGATGGCGCGCGGCGTGCCGGTGGCCTGCTCGGACCGCAGCTCGCTGCCCGAGGTGGCCGGCGACGCGGCGCTGCTCTTCGATCCCGAGGATCCGCGCGGCGATCGCCGCCGCGCGTCGAGCGGCTGCTCGGCGACCCGGCCGAGGCCGAGCGCCTGCGCGCCGCCGGCCGCGAGCGGGTCGGCGCACTTCACGCTGGGAGCGGACCGCGGAGCTGACCGCGCGCGAGCCTACGAGCGCGCGCTGGCGCGCGTAGCTCGCGGCCGACCGCGTCGAGCGAGCCGTCGAGCGACAGCCGCGCGGCGTTGCGCGCGTACCACTCGGCCGTCGACGCGCGCAGCGCCGGGCCCGCGTCGCGCACGCGCTCGATCGCCGCCGCGAGCGTCGGCCGGCTCGGCGGAGCGCGGCGACGAACGCCGTTCACGCCCTCCTCGACCAGCTCGGTCGGCGGCGTTGTCGGGATCGCGGCCACCACGACGCTCGGCGTGCCGCGCGCCGACGCCTCGACGACCACGAGCCCGTAGCCCTCGCGCCGCGACGGCAGCACGAGGCAGAGCGCGCGCGCGCAGCGCGTCGCTCGACGCCGCTCGGCCGTCGACGAAGCCGGGCGCCTCGACGCGCTCGGCGAGCCGAGCTCGGCGATCGCGGCCAGCACGCGCGGCGCGCTCGGGCCCGTCGCCGAAGATCACGGCCGCGCAGGCCGGGCACGCGCGCGCGCGCGGCGACCGCGACGAGCACGGCGGGCGCGCGCTTCTCGCGGGATGTGGCGGCCGGCGAAGACGACGAGCGGCTCGGCGGGCGCCGGCGCCGGCGGCCGAGCCGGGCCGGCGTACAGCCCGCGAGCACCGTCACGTCGCCGCGCAGCCCGTCGCTCGCGCAGCCGGCTCGCGGTGCAGCCGCGAGAAGCAGAAGGCGTGCTGGCGGACGCGCAGGCAGAGCCGCTGCACGGCCCGCCCGACGCGGCCGCCGGCCCGCCGAGGTACTCGCGCCAGTAGGCGCGGCTCCACACCTCGAACCAGTCGACGACGAGCGCGATAGCGGCCCGAGCGGGCGCACGCAGCGCGGCCGCGAGCAGCGAGAAGTACGGGAACGAGCGACGTGTGGACGACGTCGTAGCGAGCGGCCGTGGCGCAGCAGGTGCCGCGAGGACGCCGGCGCCGAAGACGAGCGGCGGCAGGATCCGGCGCTGCCGTCGCCGCCGTAGAGCGCCATCCGCGGCCCGGCGGCGACGACCCGCACGCCGCGGTACCTCGCGGCGTCGACCCGCGCTCCCACTGGCGCAGCGTCAGGTACGTCACCTCGTGGCCCGTCGGCCGCCAGGCGCTGCGGCGAGGTTGCGGTACCAGCGCTCGGCGCCGCCGACCGTGTACGGGAACAGGCAGTCGTAGACGAGGCAGATCCGCACGAGGCGAGCAAGGGTGGCAGACCGGCTCGTTGGCTACCCTTGGCGCGCTTCCTCGCGCGACTTTCCGGATTGCGTCGCGTTCTCGCCAGTGATGCGGACGACTCCATGAGCACCTCGAGCCCCACCCGTCGCGTCGGCCCGTGCCGGTCGACGACGAGATCCAGGTCTCGGTCGTCATCCCCTGCCTCAACGAGGCGGAGAACATCGAGCGCTGCGTGCGCCGGCGCGCTCGACGGCGATGGACGAGCCACGGCATCGCCGGCGAGGTCGTCGTCGCCGACAACGCGTCCGAGGACGGCAGCGCCGAGCTGGCGGCCGCGCGCCGGCGCGCGCGTCGTGCACGAGCCGCGGCGCGGCTACGGCAGCGCCTACCTGGCCGGCTTCGCCGCCGCGCGCGGGCGCTACATCGTCATGGCCGACGCCGACCTGACCTACGACTTCGACGAGATCCCGCGCTTCGTCGAGCAGCTCGACGACGGCGCCGAGCTCGTGATGGGCGACCGGATGGACAACATCCAGCCGGGCGCGATGCCGTGGCTGCACCGCTACGTCGGCAACCCGGTGCTGACCGGCATCCTCAACGTCTTCTTCCGCACCGGCGTGAGCGACGCCCACTGCGGCATGCGCGCGCGTCCGGCGCGACGTGCTGCCGCGGCTCGACCTGCGCACGACCGGCATGGAGTTCGCCTCCGAGATGGTCATCCGGGCGTCGAAGGAGAACCTCGACATCCGCGAGTTC
The DNA here is from genome assembly GCA_963774155.1 of uncultured Solirubrobacteraceae bacterium. GTDB lineage: Bacteria > Actinomycetota > Thermoleophilia > Solirubrobacterales > Solirubrobacteraceae > DASSUW01. Next base: position 79,462 of record CAVZDW010000012.1, on the reverse strand, counting down.
CCGATCGAGTACCACCCGCGCGGCGGCGAGTCGCAAGCTGTCGAGCTTCCGCGACGGCTGGCGCCACCTGCGCTTCCTGCTCGTCCACAGCCCGACGCACCTGTTCGTGCTGCCCGGGCGCGCTCATGCTGCGCTGCTCGGCGCGCTGATCGCGCTCGGTCGTCGCTGCTGCAGATCGACGTCTTCGGCCGCGCGTGGGAGCTGCACACGATGATCGCCGGCGCGCTGCTGATGATCGTCGGCGACGCAGGTCGTCGCGCTCGGGCCTGTGCGCGCACGCCTACGGCACGTACTTCATGGGCGAGAAGGACCCCTGGTTCGACCGCATGCGCGCGCGCTTCCGGCTCGAGCACGGGCTGCTGCTCGGCGGCGCGGTCACCGCTCGCCGGCGCTCGTCGTCGCGGCCGTGATCGTCGTCATCTGGATCGACCGCGGCTTCGGCGCGCTGTCCGAGGAGCGCCTGGCGGTGCTCGCCGCCGCGCTCATCATCGTCGGCATCCAGATCTTCTTCACGTCGTTCCTGCTCAGCATCCTCGGTCTCCGTCGCGTGCAGCGCTGATCGGCGTGCGGGTCGCGTTCGGCCTCGCGCTGCTCGTCGTGCTCGTGGGCGCGTTCGCTGTCGTCAGCAGCGGGCGCCCGCACCTGGCCGGCACCAACAACGTCTTCGACTCGTTCCCGAACCTCACCGTCCCGGCCGGCGGCGAGGCCTGCGCGCGCGACGAGATCGTGCCCGGCGACGCGGCGGCGGTGCGCGTGAAGGTCAAGCCCGAGGGCGCGCCCGGCGGACCGGTCGAGCTGCGGCTGGAGCAGGGCGGGCGCGAGATCGCCCGCGGCTCGCTGGCCGCCGGCTGGCTGGAGGGCCCGGTGGACATCCCCATCCGGCCCGTCGTCGCCGACACCCAGGCTCCCGTCAGCGTCTGCTTCGTCAACGAGGGCGAGCCGCCGATGACGCTGTGGGGCTACGGCGCCCCCGCCGACGGCCCGCGCATGGTGCTGGACGGCGTGGTCACCAACGAGCGGACGCGGCTCACCTACCTGCGACCCGGTGAGGAGAGCGGCTGGGACGTGGCCGGCGCCGTCGCCCGCCGGATGGGCAACGGACGCGGTGACCTGCTCGGCGGCTGGGCGTTCTACGGCTGGCTCGCGGCGCTGGCCGGTGCGCTGGCGGCGGCCGCCGCCGCCCTGCTGCTGCGAGGCCGGCGGACATGAGCCGGCTCCCTGCCGCCGCCTGGCTGTGCGCCCTGGTCGGCTTCCTGAGCGCGCTCGGCTGGTCGTTCGTGACGCCGCCGTTCCACGTCCCCGACGAGGTCGCCCACCTCGCCTACGTGCAGCACCTCGCGGAGACCGGCGACCTGCCGAAGCTCAACGACGACCTCGAGTACTCGCCCGAGGAGCAGCAGGCCCTCACCATCACCGAGTTCTATCTCGTGGTGGGCGCGAAGATGGCCGCCCGCCGTGGACCGACGTCCAGCAGCGCGCGATGGAGGACCTCGAGGAGGTGCCGCGGGTCGGCACCGGCACGGCGCAGTCGGCCACCAACAACCCGCCGCTCTACTACGCGGTCGAGGCGGTGCCGTACTGGCTCGGCAGCGGCCTCTCGCTGCTCGACCGGATGGCGCTGATGCGGCTGGTCTCCGCGCTCATGGCCGGGGCCACCGCCTTCGCCATCTTCCTCTTCCTGCGCGAGGTCCTGCCCCGCGAGCCGTGGGCGTGGACGGTCGGGGCGCTGGTCGCGGCGCTGCAGCCGCTGTTCGGCTTCGTCTCCTCGGGCGTGCAGCCCGACGCGCTGCTCGCGCTCGCCGGCTCGCTCGTCCTGCTGGCCGCCGCGCGCGTGCTGCGGCGCGGGCTCGACGCCCGCAGCGGCCTGGCGCTCGGGGCGGCGACGGCGATCGGCGTCCTCTCCAAGCTCGCGTTCCTCGGACTCGTCCCCGGCATCGTCCTCGCCGTGGCGCTCGGCCTGCGGCGGGCCGTCCGGGACGACCGCCGCGGCCCGGGCCTGCAGGGCGCGACGCTCGCGCTCGGCATCCCGGCGGCCGCCGTGGCGGCGTACGCGCTGGCCAGCGTCTTCGTGTGGGACCGCGCGCTGTTCGGCGCCGACGCCACCACCTCCACCAACCTCAACAAGGCGGCCCCGGCGGACGTCATGGCGGCCAGCCAGTCCGGCCGGCTCTCCTACATCTGGCAGCTCTACCTCCCGCGGCTGCCGTTCATGGACGACCAGTTCCCGTCCAGCCCGATCCGGGAGATCTGGGTCAACGGCTTCATCGGGCGCTTCGGCTGGCTCGACACGGTGTGGAGCCACGGCGTCTACCGCGCCGGGGCGGCGGTGCTGCTCGGCATCGCCGTCCTCGCGGCGATCGGCGCCCTGCGGGCCGCGCGCCGCGGCGCGTTCGCGGGCCGCGTCGGGGAGCTGAGCGTCTACGCGGCGATGGCCGTCGGGCTCCTCGGCCTCATCGGCGCCGCCGCGTACTCGTCGTACCTGAGCGGCGGCACGTTCGCGCAGGCCCGCTACCTCGTGCCGCTGCTGGGCATCTACGCCGGGATCGTCGCGCTCGCCGCGCGGGCGCTGGGACCGCGCTGGGGACCGGTGCTGGGGGCCGTGCTCGTCGTCGCCGCGTTCGGCCATGACCTCTTCGCCCAGCTGCTCACGCTCGGCCGCTTCTGGGCCTGACCCGCTAGCTTGCGCTCGCTCGTGAACCGGCTCCTCCGTCATCGCGCGTTCCGCCACGTACGGGCGACGCTGGCCAACCTCCCGCAGCGGATCGCCCTCACCTGGCGCTACCACGGGCCGCGCGAGGTGCTGCGGCGGGCGCTCAGCTTCCCGCTGCGCCTCACGCCGCTGCGGCACACGCCTGGGGCTCGGGGCGCGCATGAGCGACCCCGGCGCCGGCGCGCGCCGCTGGTACCGGCGGCACGGCCGTCCGGTCGTCGATCGTCATCCCGACCTACGGGCCGACGGAGCTGCTCGAGGAGACGGTGCGCAGCGTCCGCGCGACGACGCGGCGGGCCAAGGCGCGGATCGTCGTCGTCGACGACGGCAGCGCGCCCGAGCACCAGACGCGCCTGCGGCGGCTCGAGGGCGTCGAGCTCGTGCTCGGCCGACGAGCAGCAGGGCTTCGCCGCCAACGTGCAACCGCGGGCTGCGCCGGGTGCGCGCAGGACGAGGACGCGGTGCTGCTCAACTCCGACATGATCGCCCACCACGGCTGGCTCGAGCGGCTGCAGTACGGCGCCTACGACGACCCGCGCGTCGGCATCGCCGGGCCCAAGCTGCTCTACCCCGACGGGACGATCCAGTCGGCGGGCACGATCCGCAACCCCGGCGCGCCGGAGTGGTTCGACCACGCGCTACCGCTTCAAGCCCGAGCGACCACCCGGCCGCCAACGTGCCGCAGCCGTACGCTCGGCGATGACCGGCGCGGCGCTCTACATCAAGCGCCGCGTGCTCGACGGGGTCGGGCTGCTCGACGAGGGCTACGGGATGGCGTACGAGGACGTCGACTACTGCCTGCGCGCCTGGGAGGCCGGCGAGCGCGTCGTCTACTTCCCGCCCGTCGTCGCTCACGCACCTCGAGTCCAAGACCCGCGGGATGGTGCAGGGCGACCGCGAGCTCGAGTCCCAGCGGCGCTTCTGGCGGCACCTGGGGCGCGTGGCTCGACGACCGGCCCGTGCGGGCGCCGGACGGCGGCCTGCGGATCGTCTACGTGTCCGAGGACACCGGCGTCGGCGGCGGCCACCGCGTCGTCTTCCAGCACCTCAACGGGCTGGCGGCGCGCGGCCACGACGTCGAGCTGTGGACGCTCGACGCGCCGCCGGACTGGTTCGACCTCGAGGTGCCGGTGCGCACGCTTCGAGACCTACGACGAGCTCGTCGCGGCGCTCGACCCCGTCGAGGCGATCAAGGTCGCGACGTGGTGGAACACCGCGCGCGCCGGTCTGGCAGGCCTCGGTCCGGCGCGGCGTGCCCGTCTACTTCGTGCAGGACATCGAGACCTCGTACTACGACGATCCCGACGAGCACGCCAAGGTGCTGGCCAGCTACCGGCCGGAGTTCCGCTACCTGACGACGTCGCAGTGGGTCGCCGACGCGGCTGCGCGAGCTCGGCGGCGGAGCCGGACGATCGTCTCGCCCGGCCTCGACCTCGACCGCTTCTTCCCGCTCGACCGCGAGCGCCACGAGTCGCGCGCTGCTCGCGCTCGGGCGCGTCGAACCCGCTGAAGAACTTCCCGCTCACCCTCGACGCCTACCGGGCGCTGCCCGAGCCGCGGCCGGAGCTGTGGCTGTTCGGCATCGAGCCCGAGCTCGGCGCGTCGGTCGGCGCCCGCTACTACGAGGCGCCCACCGACGCCGAGGTCAACGAGCTGCTCAACACGGCGACGGCGTTCCTGCAGACCTCGCGGCACGAGGGCTTCTGCCTGCCGGTCCTCGAGGCGATGGCCACGGGCGTGCCGGTCGTCTGCACCGACGCGGACGGCAACCGCGACTTCTGCCGCGACGGCGTCAACTGCCTGATGCCGGCCGCCGAGCCGCGCGCGGTCGCGCGACGCCGTCGCAGCGCGTGCTCGACGACGCCGACGCTGCGCGGCCGGCTGTCCGAGGCCGGTCTGCGGACCGCGCGGGAGTACGACTGGAGCCGCCGACTCGATGACCTCGAGCGCTTCTACGTAGTCCGTCGCCGGCTGAGCCGCTGCGCGTCGCGTTCCTCGTCGAGGAGCTCGGCCGCAGCGGCGGGATGGGCCAGTGTCCGCCGCTACGCGCGGCACGTCGAGCGGCGAGCGCTGGTGGTCTGCGGCGCCAAGCCGGGCGCCCTCCCGGCGGAGGACGACGGGATCCCGGTGACGCACGCTCGACGCAGGCCGGTGCCCGTCGACGTCGCGGTCGCGACATGGTGGACGACCGCCGAGCGCGCTGTTCGAGATCGACGCCGCGCGCCGCGTCGTCGTTCCTCCAGAACCTCGAGCACCGCTTCTACCGCGAGCGCGAGCGCGCGGACCGCCTCGGCGCGCTCGGCGTGCTCGACCTGCCGGTCGACTTCGTCGTCATCGCCTCGCACATGCGCGCGCTGCTCGAGCGGCTGCGGCCGGACGCGCGCGTGCGGCTCGTGCCGGACGGGATCGACAAGCGCGTCTTCGCGCCGCGCGCCGCGACGGCGGCCGGCGGCCCGCTGCGGGTGCTCGTCGAGGGCCAGCCGACGCTGTGGTTCAAGGGCATGGCCGACGCCGTCGCGGCCGTGCGGGCGATGCGCGAGCCGGCCACGCTCACGCTGGCCGTGCACGACCCGGCCGACGCTCGCTCGGCCGGCCTGGACGCCGATCGCGTGGAGGGCGGCCTCGACGCCCGAGGAGATGGCGCGGCTCTACGCCGAGCACGACGTGCTGCTCAAGCTCTCGCGCTTCGAGGGCCTGGCGCTGCCGCCGCTCGAGGCCATGCACGTCGGGCGCCCGTGCGTGCTGACGCCGTTCACGGGCAGCGAGGACTACGCGCGCCACGGCGAGAACGCGCTCGTCGTCGGGTTCGACGACGGGCCGGGCAGCGACGGCGGCGCTCGACCTGCTGGCCCGCGACGCCGGGCTGCGACGGCGGCTGTCGGAGGGCGCGCTGCGCACCGCCGCGGCGCTGGCCGGACGCGCGAGCGCCGCGGCCGCGGCGTTCGCCGCCGCGCTGCGCGAGCTTCTCCGCCGAGCCGCCGCCCGCCGCCGGCCGCTCGCACCGGCGCCTCGCGCGCTCGCCGCCGGCTGGCCATCGAGATCGCGCGCGAGGGCCAGCGCCGCGACGCCGTCGCCCTCGACCACTCGCGGATCGACACCGCCAAGCTCGGCGGAGCGGCTGGACGACATCACCTCGCGCCGCAGCTACCGCGCGGCACGAGCCGTCAAGCGGCTGCTCGCGGAGGTCGCGCTGATGCGGGTGGCGATCGTGGCCGGCGCGCGCGAGGCGGCGCTGCACGGGCTCGACGGGTGCACCTATGCGCCGGACGACACCGCCGCCCTGGCGGCGCGCGGAGCCGACGGTCGTGTTCGCGCTCGGGACGACGCCGCCCGAGGGTCCGTGGCGGACGATCGCGTGGGGCGCGGCCCTGCCGTCTGCGGCTCGGGTCGTCGGCGCGGCCGGCCCGGTCTGGCGCCGCGCGCCGTTGCCGGCCGCGGACACCCTCGCCGAGCTGCGCGGGCGCCGCGGCGCCGGCGTCGTCGTGGCCGGCGGCGACGAGGCGGCGCGCGAGTCCGCGCTCGCCAAGCTCGCCGCCCGAGAGGTCGACGCGTGGGGCGTCGCCGCGCTCACGCGGTCCGACCTCGAGCGAGCCGCCGTCGTCGCGCTGCTCGGCGCGCCCGGCGACCCGCTGCCCGATGCCGCGCCGGCTGTGCTGGCGGCCGGCCGCATCCTCGTCGCGCCGCGCGCGCAGCCGGGCTTCGGGCTGCTGCCGTGGAGCGACCACCTGCCCTACGACAACGAGGACGAGCTGGCCTGCTCCGCCGACGTCGCGCAGAGCTTCCCGGAGGCGTTCGAGCCGATCGTGGCCATGGGCGTCCTCGCCGCCGAGGCGCACCGCGCGTCGGCCGTCTACGGGCGGCTGGCGGTCGACGCCGAGCTCGAGGACGCCGCGCGCGTGGGCCGCGGTAGAGCGCGTCGACGCGATCGACGACGGTGCGCGATGCTGTAGCGCTCGCAGGCCAGCCGCGCGCGCCGCCGCGTCCGCGCCGCCGTCGCTCCTCGCGCCGGCGCACTCGCCAGCCGGCGACCTGAGCGGCCAGTCCGGCGGCGTCGCCGGCGGGGGCGAACAGCGCGGCGTCGCTGTCGCCGACCTCGCGCGCACGCCCGGGGGGTCGGTGGCGACCGCCGGCAGCCCGCAGGCGATCGCCTCGAGCAGCACGAGCGCGAACGAGTCGAGGTCCGACGGGAGCAGCAGGAAGTCGCGCGGCGCGCAGCGCCTCCGGCAGCGCGCCGTGGTCGCGGTGGCCGATGAAGTGCACGCGCTCGCCGAGCGCCGCGCCGCGTCGCCGTTCTCGAACGGCGCGCGCCACTCGCCGTCGCCGACGACGATCAGGTGCAGGCCGCCGGTCGCGCGCGCGCGACCGCCTCGAGCGCCAGGTCGGTGCGCTTGAGGAAGTGCGTGCGGTCGAGCGTCGCCGATGTGCACGGCCACGAACGGCGTCCGTCGGGATGCCGAGGCCCGCGCGCAGCGCGGCGCGCGCCGCCGGGCGAGAAGCGCTCGGTGTCGATCCCGTTGGGCACGACGGCGAGCCGCTCGGGCGCCGGCGCCGCGCCGTGCGCAGGTACGATACGGTCTCGGCGTGCGCGTCCGACAGCACGACGAGCGGTCGGCGCGGCGCGCGAGCGCCGGCCCATCGTCTCCTCGTAGGCGAAGAACAGCGGCCGCCGCACGCCCGAGCCGACCAGGCGGTTGTGGTACGTCGACGACGACGCGCGGCGCGCGGGGTCGGCGGACGGCCGCCAGCAGCGCCGGCTCGATACCGAAGATGAACGGGTGGTGCACGTGGATGACGTCGGCCGGCGGCAGCCGGTAGAGCGCGGGCAGCAGCGGCGCGGCGCCGAGCTGGAGCAGCGCCGGGCAGGCGGTGCGACGCGCGCGTGCGAGTGCGGCGGCGGCTCGCCCGGGGACGGCGACCGTCCACGACGCGAGACGTCGTGCGCCGCGACGCGCGCAGCTCGGCCGCCTGGTAGTGGCAGGCGATGCCGCCGATCTGCCCCGTACGGCGGGTAGACGGCGGTGAGGTGCGCGATCCGCAGCGCGCTCAGCCATCGAGCGCCTCGCGGTACGTCGCGACGGTCGCCTCGGCGCAGCGCTCCCAGCGTGAGCTCGCGCGGCGCGCGCGAGCCCGCGCTCGCGGAGCTCGCGCGCAGCGCGGGATCGCCGAGCACGCGCGCCAGGGCCGGCCGAGCGCGCCGGCGTCCGGCTCGACGAGCTCGCCGGCGTCGCCCACGACCTCCGGCAGGCTCGAAGCGCGGTAGGCGATGACCGGCGTGCCGCAGGCCATCGCCTCGAGCGGCGGGAAGCCGAAGCCCTCGTCTCGCGCGGCGATGCACGAGCGCGTCGGCGCCGCGCAGCAGCGCGACGAGCTCCGTCGTCGTCGACGCGGCCGGTCAGGATCGCGCGGCCGCGGAGGCGAGCGGCGATGTCCGCGTCGTGCCAGCCGCGGGCGCCGACGATCACCAGGCGGTGGTCCCCGGCCTCCTCGGCGAGCTCGTCGAGGCCCTTGCGCGGCTGCAGCGTCCCGACCGCGACCACGTACGGCCCGTCGATGCCGTGCCGCGCGCAGGACCGCCGGGTCGGCGGGGCCGGGCGTGAACGGCGGCGCCGACGCCCCACGGGATCACGCGCACGCGCTCGCCGGAGACGCCGGTGGCCGCCTGCAGCCGCTCCGCGGTGTGGCGGCTCGGGACGATCACGCGCCGCGCGGCGTGCGCGAGGCGGCGGACGGCGAGCCGCTGCTGCAGGGCGTTGGCCCGCGAGAACCACTCCGGATGCTCGAGCGCCAGCACGTCGTGCACCGTGACCACGAGCGGCACGGGCGAGCGCCACGGGCCGATCGCCGCGGGCAGGTGCAGCACCTCGGCGCGCAGCCGGCGCACCGCGCGCGGGAGGCCGAGCCAGAACCACCGCAGCTCGCGATCGATCCCGCGGGCGACCCGCCGCCCGCCGCCGCCGGGCTGCGCGACCTCCGCGAGCTCGATGTCGTCGCGGGCGGCCAGGGCGGCCCGCAGCCCTCGCACCGAGCGCGCGACCCCGGAGGCGTCCAGCTCCAGCACCGTGCACTCCAGGGCGACCCTCATCCGGTGCCGGTCGCTTCAGTGCCGGCCGGACACGAGCCGCGCGTCGTCCGGCGACGGCTGGACGGCGGCGTGCAGCGAGGCGGCGAGCGTGCGGGCGTTCTCGTCGCGACCCGTCGACCATGGCCGGCTTGCCGGGGTAGCAGCGCCGCATCGCGGCGTGCAGGAAGCGCAGCGTGGTCTCCCGGTCGGGGGTGAAGCGGAGCAGCTCCTGCGTGGCGTCGGGGATCTCGCGGAACGAGTCGACGTCGACGGTCACGCCGTAGCCGGCGTAGAAGGGCTGCCCGACCGTCAGGACCGGACGGCCGTGCAGCAGCGCCTCGAGGCCGACGGTCGACGAGATGACGGCGACCGCCCGGGCGCGGCGGATGAGCTCGTGCGAGCTCGTGTACGGGTCGACGAGCCGGACGTTCTCGTTGCGCACCAGCCGGCGCAGCAGGGAGAGCGGATTGCGGCCGATCGACATCGGGTGCTCCTTGAGCACCAGGTCCACGCCCTGGGGGAGCGACGCGGCGATGAGCTCGATGATCGACGCCTGGTCCACGCAGTGCGGGATCACGCGCTTGATCTTGTAGTCGTCGGTGACGTGCAGCGGGAAGTACACGAACGGGCCGGTCGCCCTCGGACAGCGGCTCGTAGAGCCGCGACGCGAGCGCTCCGCGCGTGCGCTCCCGGACGTAGTTCTCGAGATAGCGCCGGGGCCGCACGTACTCGTTGGCGCGGTCGACGGTCAGCTGCCCGGCGACCTGGCGCGCGAAGTCGCGCAGCGTGCGGGCGGTGACCCGCGGCTGCCGGTACGCGCGGATCGGCCTGTCCGCAGCCGTGAACTCGGCGATGAAGCGCTCGACCTCGTCGCGCTCGGCCGGCCCGAGGGCCCGGACGTCCTCGGGCGCGACGATCGGCGCGTGCATCGTGTTCGAGTACAGGCGCAGCGGCCGCGGGAAGATCGTGTAGAAGAGGAACAGCACGTCGATGCCTCGCTGCACCGCGATCTGATGGGCGGCGGTGCGGAACGTCTCGCTCCCGACCTCGGGCACCACGACGTCCGGGCGCGTCTTGTCGAACAGCCGCTCGAGCGCCCGGTAGTGGCGCACCGTGCGATCCAGGCACTCGGCCTCGGACTTGCCCTTCGAGCGGCCAGTCGGTCCGCCACACGTCGCGCAGCGAGCGCATCGGGTAGGTCGCCTCCAGCCGCAGCGCCTCGCGCTCGAGATCGGCGCCGGGGTCCGCCGCGGCGAGCTCGTCGGGCAGGACGAAGGCCCGCAGGCCGCGGCGCCGCAGGCTGCGGGCCGAGCTCTCCGACCACGTGATCTGGTCGACGTCATGCCCCAGGTTGACCAGCTCGGTGCTCACGCGCCCGTAGAAGTCGGACTCGTACGAGCCGTGCGTCAGGAAGAGGAACCGCATGGCAGCGTGTCAGGGTATCGGCGGTCTCAGCCGGGTCGCCTGGCTGTGTAGGCGTACTCCGCGAACGCGATGCCGTTCAGCCAGCTCAGCGGCGGCCGCAGCACGGCGCGAGCTCGTGCGCCGCGGATCGCGCCCGGCGCCGGCACCTTGCGCGCTTCGACGAAGCCGGCGTCGCGCAGGAAGCGCAGATACCCGCCCGATGTGTACTCGTGCTCGAACGCGCCATGGTCGTCCTCGATGCCGTGATCGCGCGTGCGCCGCAGCAGCGCGAGCGTCGGCTCGCGATGGAGCAGCACCCGGCCGCCGGGCCGCAGGAGATCGAAGGCCACGCTCGCGAGCCGGGCCGGGTCGGCGGCGTGGTGGAACGCGGCGTCCGTCGTGACCAGGTCGGCCGACCCGGACGGGATCCCGGGAGCGTAGAAGTCGGCGAGCACGCGCTCGACCTTCTCGGGCGGCGCGTCGAGCGCGGCGATCGTGGCCGGCGCCAGCTCCTGGAGCCGCCGGCGGGAGAACTCGACGCACAGCACGCGCTCGACCTCCGGGCGCCGTGCCAGCGTCGCGCCGAGCCAGCAGGATCCGGCACCGAGGTCCACGACGACGCCGCTCGGCACGAGCCCCGCCCGGCGCAGCACCAGCTCGAGCTTGGGGACGAGCTCCTTGCGGTCGAGCCACTCCTCCACGTCGCCGCCGCGCAGCTCCGGTTCGATCTCGTCGCGGAAGCGCAGCTCGTCGTCGTCGGCGAGTGAGGTGAACTCGGGGCCCAGGCGAAAGGGGCTCCGCTGGGCAGCGGTTGCCTCGTCGGTCACGGCGACGTGTCAGGGTATCGGCGTGCAGGTAGCCATCACGGTCATCACGCCCTGCCTGAACGCGGCGGGCACAATCGAGGCGACGCTCGCCAGCGTGCGGTCGCAGAGCCATCCGGCGCACGAGCACATCGTCGTCGACGGCGGCTCCACCGACGGCACCGTCGAGCTGCTGGCGCAGGCCGAGGGCATCCGCTGGATCTCCGAGCCCGACCGCGGCCTCGCCCATGCGCTCAACAAGGGCATCGCCATGGCGAGCGGCGACGTGATCGGTGAGATCAACGCCGACGACGTGTACGAGCCCGGCGCCCTGGAGGCGGTGGCGAACGCCTTCGCCGCGCGACCGGAGGCGCAGTGGCTGACCGGGCTGCTGCCGGATCATCGACGGCGACGGGCGCGAGATCCGCCAGGGCATCACGCGGTACAAGAACGCGCTGCTCCGGCGCTACTCGCTGCGGCTCTACCTCACGCACAACTTCGTCTCGGCGCCGGCCACGTTCTTCCGCCGCGAGGCGCTGGCCGAGGCCGGGGGCTTCGACGAGCGCTACCGCATCTCGGTCGACTACGACCTCCAGCTGCGCATCGCGCGCCGGCACGACCCGATCGTGCTCGACCGCTACCTCGCGAGCTTCCGGATGATCGAAGGGACGCTGTCGATGTCCGGCTTCCACACCCAGTTCCGCGAGCACGCCGAGCAGGCGCGCCGCCACGGCCGCGAACACCCCGGCGCCGTTGCGGTCAACCAGCTGCTGAGCGGCGGGATCGTGCTCTCGTACGAGGCGATGCGCGCCATCCGGGGGCTGCGCGCATGAGCCGGCTCGGGCGGCATCAGCGCGACTGGGACGACCTCGCCACGATGGACCCGCTGTGGGCGATCGCGTCCACGCCGGACCGCCGCTTCGGCGGCTGGGACGAGGACGCGTTCATGGCCTCGGGGCGGCGCAAGGTGGAGGGGCTGATGGCGAGGTTCGACCGGCTCGGTCTGCCCGAGCGGCGCGAGCGGGCGCTCGACTTCGGCTGCGGCGTGGGGCGGCTCACGCTGCCGCTCGGCGAGCACTTCGCCGAGGCGGTCGGCGTCGACATCGCGCCGGCGATGATCGAGCAGGCGCGCGAGCGCGCCGCCGGCCGCGAGGGCGTCCGCTACGTGCTCAACGAGCGCGACGACCTGCAGGCGCTCGCCGGCGAGCCGTACGACCTCGTCTACACCGGGCTGGTCCTCCAGCACCAGCCGTCGCGCGCGACGGCGCTGCGCTACCTCGGCGAGCTGGCGGGCCTCGTGGGCCCGGGCGGCCTGCTCGTGGCCCAGCTGCCCGTCGGCATGGCGCTGCGGCTGCGGCTGCAGCCGGGCCGGCGCGCCTACGACGCGCTGCGCGGGCTCGGCGTGTCCCGCGACGTGCTCTACAAGCGGCTGCGGCTGCAGCCCATGCGCATGAACTGGGTCCCGCGCGCCGAGGTCGAGCGGTGCCTGGCCACGGCGGGGTTGCGCATCGTCGAGGCGGACGAGCGCGACCGCGAGGGCGTCCAGAGCCTCACGCTGTACGCGGCCAGATAGCCCGCAGAGCGGAACTCTATACTCGCCCGACCGTTTCTCCTGGGGTGCGACAGGGTCAGTTCATGCGTTCGCGCCGTGGCCATGTCGCTCAGAAGCGGGTCCTCTTCCCATGAGTGTCGATTCCAGACGTTTCCTGCATGCGGCGCGGCGCTCGGCCGGCGAGCTCGCCTCGCTCGCCTTCAACGCCGCCGCGGAGACGAACCGTCTGCGGATGGAGCGCGCCTGGCGCAACGAGCTCGTGCGCGACCCGGGCGACGGGCCGGTCGTGGCCGGTCCCTGGATCTCCGAGGTCGGCTTCGAGGTCCTCTACTGGGTGCCGCTGCTGCGGCGCCTCGCCGAGCGCCACGAGATCGCGCCTGAGCGGCTGACGGCCTTCACGCGCGGCGGCGCGCACTGCTGGTACCGCGACTTCGCCGCCCACGGCGTGGAGATCTTCGACCTGCTCGGTCCCGACGACCTGCGCGAGCGCAACGAGCGCCGCGTCGAGGTCACCGGCGGCCAGAAGCACATGGGCGTCACCGAGCTCGACCGCGAGCTCGCGGCGCTGGCCGCGGTCGCGGCTGCCCGACGGGGCCGCCCTCCTGCACCCGTCCCTGATGTACAACGTCTTCCGCTACTACTGGTCGTGGCGCTCGCCGCCCAAGTCCGTCACGCGCCACCTGTCCTTCCGGCCGCTGCCGGACCCCGGACGCCAGGACATCGTCGACCGCCTGCCCGACGAGTACGTGGCCGTGAAGGCGTACCACTCGTCCTGCTTCCCGCCCACCCCCGAGAACCGCGCGTTCGTCGAGAACCTGGTGTCGCGGCTCGCGACCCAGACGAACGTCGTGCTGCTCTCGACCGGCCTGAAGGTCGACGACCACTCCGAGGTCGCCGTCGGCGGCGGGAACGTCATCGACGCCCGGTCGTGGATGACGCCGCAGGACAACCTCGAGGTGCAGACCCAGGTCATCCGCGGCGCGCGCTGCCTGCTCAGCTCGTACGGCGGCTTCTCGTACCTCGGCCCGTTCCTCGGCGTGCCGTCGATCTGCTTCTGGTCCGACGCCAACTTCAACTCGACCCACCTCGAGCTCATGCGCCAGGCCGTCGAGTCGATGCGCGCACCGCGCTTCGTCGCCATGGCGACGGACGACATGCGCCTGCTCGACGAGGTGCTCGCCGCGCAGCCGATGGCGGTGGGAGCGTGATCGTCGCCACCGAGGACCTCGGCGAGCTCGCGGGCCGCGTCGCGATGGTCGACGGCGGCTTCGACCCGCTGCACGCGGGCCACGTCGCCTACTTCGCGGCCGCCGCGGCGCTCGGCGCGCCCGTGCTCTGCAACGTCTCCGGCGACCACTACGTCTCCCGCAAGCACGCCGCCGCTGCTCGACGAGCAGGAGCGCGCGGAGGTCATCGCCGCCATCCGCTACGTCGACCACGTGCACATCTCCCGCACGAGCACCGAGGAGATCCTGCGCCGCCTGCGCCCGCGCTACTACGTGAAGGGCGCCGACTGGCGCGACCGCCTGCCCGACGGAGCAGATCGAGATCTGCGCCGCACAGGGCACCGAGATCGTGTATCGTCGACACGGTGCTCAACTCGTCTTCCCGACTGCTGCGCGAGTACGTCGCGAACAAGCATCCGACATCGAGGTGTCCCGAGAATGACCACGCAGTCCGTCAGGCCACGAGGACCAGGTCGACCGCTTCGAGGGCGCGGTCCTCGAGCAGAAGCCGTTCGATCCCGGCCACTACGACGACGAGTACTTCCGGACGACTGGCGCGAGGACGACAACCGCTACGACCTCGAGACGCGTCGCCGGATCGAGGACCGCAACCCGCGCGCTGATCAAGGAGGTCTTCGAGCCGCAGCAGGTGCTCGACATGGGCTGCGGGCCGGGCTTCCTCATGTACTTCCTGCACGAGCTCGGCGTCGACGTCGACGGCGTCGACTTCAGCCCGGCGAGCCGCGACGCTGGCGCCGCGAGGGCGTCGGCGAGCGCATCATCATCGGCGCGACCGACCGAGCCGCACGTCGCCGAGCGCGCCTACGACCTCGTGATCTGCCGCGAGGTGTTCGAGCACCTGACCGTGCTGCAGGTGCGCCGCACCGTCGCACGAGATCTGCCGCGGCGTCCTCGCGCTTCGTCTACGTGACGACGCGCTTCCACCCCGAGCCGCAGGACCTGCTCGACTTCACGACGCAGTTCGACGTCGACCCGACGCACATCACGCTGCTCAACAAGGACGTTCCTGCGCTGCCTGTTCGTGCTCGAGGGCTTCCGCGCGCCGGCCGGACCTCGAGGCAGCGGATGGACTGGGCGGACAAGGGGCGCGTGCTCGTCTACGAGCGCCGGAGACGCTAGACCGTCGCTGAGCGGCCGACCTCGGCGGCATCGTCGCTCGACGCGTCGTCTCGCACCACCTGAACCCGTTCGGCTCGGGCGTGGCGCGCTTCAACCAGCGTGCTCGCCGAGCGCCTCGGCGTGCCGCGGCTCGTCGCTCGCCGACCCGGCGGCGGCGGACTGCCGGCGCGCCGCTGCTGTCGTTCAAGGTCGGCGAGCTCGGCGGACGCCGAGCAGCGACGGCTCGAGCGGCTGCTCGAGCGGCTCGCCGAGCGTGGCGCTCGTGCGCCTGTTCCTGCACGACTACGCGGGGCTCGCCGCTCGAGGACCGGCTGGTCGCGGCCGCCGCAGACGCGTGTTCTGCGGCAACGACGAGATCCGCGCGCAGCTCGAGGGCCGCGGCGACGACGCTCGCGCGACGCGTGGGCGCCCGGGCTGATCCTCGACGAGCGCCGCTTCGAGCCCGCCGAGATCTCGGTCTTCTCGTTCGGCATGGCGCACAAGCTGCGGACGGACATGTTCGGCCGGCTGCGCGAGCTGCTCGAGGCCTCCGGGCGCGCTACGCCCTCTGCATCTCCAACGCCAACCACGAGACGTCCTCGATCGAGGACGAGCAGCTCGTCTTCGACGAGATGAGCGACGATCTTCCCGCGCCGCCTCTACTTCATGGGCAACCTGTCCGACGTCGCGGTCTACAACCAGCTGCTCGACACCACGTTCTTCGCCGCCTTCTTCCGCGACGGCGTGCGGGCCAACAACACGTCGATCGCCTCCGCCATGGAGCACGGCGCCGTCGTCATCACGAACCTCGACGAGCACTCGCCGCCCGAGCTCGGCACATGGACAACGTGCATCGACATCGCGCGCTGCGACGCGCTGCCGACCGACCCGCTGACGCTCAAGCGCATCAGCGTGCGCGCGATGGAGACCGCCGGGAGCGCTCCTGGGACGCGCTGGTGCGCACGATTCGCGGGACCGAGTCGCCACGCCGATGATCGAGCGACTCCGCAAGTACGACCGCGGCGCGCGGGTGCTCGAGCTCCTGCAGGAGCAGGGCAAGCAGGTCCGCCGGCTCCACAAGCGGCTCGACCAGCTCGAGCGCATCGTCGGTGCGCACGGGCTACAGGGTGAGCTCGGCGAGGCCCGGCAGGCCCTCGGGACGATCGAACGCACGGCGCTGCTGCAGGGTGTCGAGGTGCCCTATCCCGAGCGGCTCCAGCTCCACCGGTTCCGCATGCTCTCCCAGAACGAGGAGGACGGGGTGACGTTCGCGCTGCTGCGTGCAGCCGGGTTCGCGCCGCGGCGGTTCGTCGAGATCGGCTGCGGGACCAACGGCGGCAACAGCGGGTTCCTGGCCGACGAGCTCGGATGGCAGGGCGCGATGTTCGATGCATCGCAGGCCAACATCGATCGCGTCGCGCGGCGCTTCAACGCGCAGCTGGTCACGGCGCGCCAGGAGTGGGTAACGGCCGAGAACGCCGACGAGCTGGTCACCGACGCCGGGTTCGAGGGCGAGATCGGTTTCCTCGGCATCGACATCGACGGCAACGACTTCTGGGTCTGGAAGGCGCTGACCGCCGTGCGGCCGCGGGTCGTGTGCGTCGAGTACAACTCGTTCTGGGGCCCTGAGCGGTCGGTCGCGGTTCCGTACGACGCGCGGTTCGACCGGCACGCGGTGGACGGCGCGCGGGGCCAGTACTACGGCGCCTCGCTGGCGGCGCTCGGTGCGCTCGGCACAGAGAAGGGCTACCGCCTAGTGACGACCGATCACCGCGGCGTCAACGCGTTCTTCCTGCGCGAGGACGTCGCCACGGACATTCCGGCCTGCGACCCCGCCCGGACGTATCGGCTGCTGGACAGCAACCGCGCGATGCTCGAGGACGGCTGGGACCTCGAGACGTTCGTCGCCGACCGCGGGCTTCCGGTGGTAGATGTCGGCTGAGACCCGGGCCACGGTCGTCATCCGCCCACGCCTCCCGGGCTTCCGGGAGCGCGTGCGCGAGCTGGTGGCCCACTACCGCCTGATCCCGTACTTCGGCCGCCGCGCGATCGAGCGGCTCTACGCGAGGACCGTCCTCGGGCGCGCCTGGATCGTCCTGCGACCGACGCTCGGCGTCGCCGCCCGCGCGTTCTTCTATGGCGGCATCCTCGCCGCTCCGTCGGCCGGCGTGCCGTACCTCCTCTTCCTAGTCGTCGGCATGACGGCATGGTCCGCGCTCGACCGTACGCTGAACTGGGTGACGCGATCGATCGAGATGAACCGTCGGCTGGTCAGTCAGACGTACTTCCCGCGTCTCGTCCTGCCGTTCGCGGGGATCGCACCCGCGCTCGTCGAGCTCGCGGTGTTCGCCGGCCTGTCGGCCTTCGCCTTCCTCGTGTTCGGGCTGATCGACGGCGTGCAGTACCTCAACCTCAGCTGGGAGCTGATCTACGCGGTCGCCGCGGTCGTGATCCTGATGGCGCTCGCCGTCGGCGCAGGGCTCTGGACATCCGTCTTGGGCGCGAGCACCCGCGACATGCGCTGGAGCCTGAGGTACGTCGTCGAGGTGCTCTTCTTCGTCACGCCGGTCGCGTACACGCTCGAGGGCGTGCCGGAGGCCTATCGCGGGATCGTGGCCGCGAACCCGCTCACACCGGTGCTCGAGCTGTTCCGGCTCGGGGTTTTCGGCGAGGGCGAGGTGAACATGGGGATGCTCGCGTTCATGCTCGTGTTGATCGTCGCCACCTGGGTCGGCGGCCTCATCTTCTTCACGCGGGTGGAGGCCGCCTCGATTGACCGGATCTAGCCCTTCTCCCGCCCTCGAGCTCCGCGGGCTGTCCAAGAGCTACAAGCTGCGGCGGCGGTCGATCGGCCGGCTGATGCCGTACCTGCGCACCGCGCCGATGCTCGACCCTGGCGAGATCCCCGATCAGCTGTGGGCGCTGCGCGACGTGTCGGCGACCGTTCACCCCGGCGAGGTCGTCGGCGTCATCGGCCCGAACGGCGCGGGCAAGAGCACGCTGCTGAAGATCCTCGCCCGCGTGACGCTGCCGTCAGAGGGCGAAGCGGTGGTGCGCGGGCGCGTCGTGCCGCTGCTGCGGCTCGGCGCCGGCTTTCACCGCGAGTACTCCGGCCGCGAGAACGTGTTCCTGAACGCGGCGATGCACGGCATCCCGCGCGCGGTCGTGGAACGCCGCATCGTGGAGATCTTCGAGTGGGCCGAGCTCGTGGAGCAGGCGGACATGCCGGTCAAGCACTACTCGAGCGGGCAGTACCTGCGGCTGGCCTTCTCGGTCGCGATGCACATGGACCCGGACATCCTGCTCGCCGACGAGGTGCTCGCGGTCGGCGACGCCGCGTTCCAGGAGCGCTGCCTCGAGCGCGTGGCGCACGCCGGCGAGGAGGGCATGAGCGTGCTCTTCGTCTCGCACGACATGGCGGCGCTGCGGCGCATCGCCTCGCGCGTGATCCGGCTCGACTCCGGGCGGCTGCTCGCCGATGGTCCCGCCGACGAGGTCATCGCCGGCTACGAGCGCGACATGGCGGGCCGGATCGGCGTCGGGCACCGGCGGGTCACGAGCGACCGCTCGCGCGTCGAGCTGCGCGACGCGCGTCTGCTCGACGCGTCGGGTGCGCCGCTCGAGGCGCCGCTGACCGGCGACGACATCCTCATCGAGCTCGACTTCGAGGCGATCGCCGGGGTGCTCGACATCACGCCGGGGATCCAGCTCGAGGCCGGCGGCGTGCTCGTGCTGGCCAGCGAGTCCCCGGAGTCGGTCTACTCGGAGGAGCCGACGGCATACCGCGCCCGCCTGCGCATTCCTGGCCCTCGGTCCTCGCCGCGCGGGACTACGAGGTGACCGTGACGTTCCGGATCCGAAAGCGCGGCGCCGAGCGTACCGAGAGAGTCGGAGCACGCACTGACGCTGTCACTGCGGGCGAGCCGCACCGACCACGCCGTGGGGATCGCCGAGTCGGTCGGCCTGGTCGCGCCGAGCATCGACTGGAAGGTGGAGGAGGTCGGCGACCTCGATCAGGCACCGGACGAGGAGGTCGCACGGTGAAGGTGCTGTTCGTGCTGCGAACCGACGGGTTCCTGCGCAACTTCGAGGGCGCGATCCGCGAGATGCGCCGCCGCGGCCACTATGTGACCGTCGCCGTGGAGCTCGACATCCGCAAGCGCGGCAACCCGCTCGTGGCCGAGCTTCGCGACGAAGGCGTCGCCTTCAAGCGCGCGCCCTCGCGGCTGTACAACGCCCGCCACCAGACCGCGGTCCAGGCACGCCTGGGTCTCGACTACCTGCGCTACCTCGACGACCGCTACGCCGACAAGGACAAGCTGCGCGAGCGGGCGGCAGCAGCCGCCCCCGCGCTCGTACGGCTGCTCGCGAACGCGCCCGGCGGCCGCACGAGCCGCGGCCGCGAGCGCATCGGGCACGGCCTCGCGGCGTTCGACGCCGCCAGCCCGGTCTCGCCCGAGGTCCAGTCGTTCCTCCGCCGCCAACCGGCCCGACGTCCTGCTCATCTCGCCGCTGGTCGAGCTCGGTGCTCCCCAACCGACTGGATCCGCGCCGCGCGCGAGCTCGGCGTGCCGAGCGTGCTGGGCGTCGCCAGCTGGGACAACCTGACCGTCAAGGGCAAGCTGCGCGAGTGGCCCGACCGCGTGCTCGTCTGGAACGACGCGCAGGTCGGCGAGGCGAGCGAGATCCACGGCCTGCCGGCGGATCGTGTCATCGCCACGGGCGCGCACAGCTACGACCACTGGTTCCGGTGGCGGCCGAGCCGCGACCGGGAGCAGTTCTGCGCCGAGGCCGGCCTGCGTGGCGACCGCCCGATCCTCCTCTACCTCTGTTCCTCTCCGTTTATCGCCCCGGGAGAGGCGCAGTTCGTGCTCGACTGGATCGCCGCACTGCGCGACAGCCGCGAGCCCGAGCTGCGCGAGGCGGGCGTGCTGGTGCGTCCGCACCCGCAGCACGCGGCGCAGCTGGGCGGGCGTCAGCCTCGACGGGCTCGACAACGCGGTCCTGTTCCCACCGGCGGGAGCCGATCCCGTCGAACGGTCGTCGCGCAGCGACTTCTTCGATTCCATCTACCACTGCCGCGCGGTCGTCGGCGTCAATACCAGCGCGCAGATCGAGGCGTCCGTGGTCGGTCGCGATGTGCTGACGGTGCTCGACCCGCGGTTCGCCTCCACGCAGGGAGGGACGCTTCACTTCGAGCACATCGCGCGCGCCGACGGCGGGCTGCCTGCGCGTCGGCCGCGACATGGCCGAGCATCACGAGCAACTGGCTGCCTGCCTGCGCGGTGAGAACGACGGCGCAGTGAGACGCGAACGCTTCTCGAGCGCGTTCGTCCGACCGCATGCTCTCGACGAGCCGGCCGCTCCGCGCTTCGTAGACGCGCTCGAGTCGGTCGCTCCGCTCTCTGGACCGCCGGCGCCTGCGGCGCCCGCGGCGCTGCGGCGGCTCGGCTACGTGTGGCGTTTCGTCCCGTGGCGGCCGATCGTGATGGTCCTCAGCAACCGCGAGCGAGCGCGCGTGGCCAGGCGCCTGGTCCAGGCCCGGGAGATCGCTAAGGGTTTGGCTCCGCCGACCCCGCCGCGCACCGTCGGCGCGCTGCGAGAGCCGCTGCCGGCACCGACGACGACGAACGAGCGCGCCGACGTGACGGCACGCGCATGAACAGGGGAGTGGAGATGGCCCACACGGTCACGAACCGGATCGGAGGCGCGCTCCGCAACAGCCGCGTCGTCAGGCGCCGCGAGAAGGCGAAGCAGCGCACCGCACGACTGGAGTTCTTCGACGACGCGGCGAACTACACGCCGTACCTGGCAGCCACGACGAGTTCGTCGGGAGCGGTGTTCCTGGGTCTCGACCGCCGACCGGCGCATCGGCCGCACGATGTTCCTCAAAGGCCGTTACGCCCTCCGATCAGCTGGCGCGCGCACTCGGCGCCCTGCGGGAGATGGGCCTCGCGCCGGCGCAGGGCGGCACGCTCGTCGACATCGGCGCGAACCTCGGATCGGTTGCGATCGCCGGCGTGCTTGAGACCGGCATCGACCGCGCCCTCGCCGTCGAGGCCCATCCGGACAACGCCCGCCTGCTGCGCGCCAACGTTGTGCTCAACGGCCTCGAGGACCGGGTCACGGCCGTGCACGCCGCGG
Organism: uncultured Solirubrobacteraceae bacterium; assembly: GCA_963774155.1. Classification (GTDB taxonomy): domain Bacteria; phylum Actinomycetota; class Thermoleophilia; order Solirubrobacterales; family Solirubrobacteraceae; genus DASSUW01. The sequence goes on along the minus strand of CAVZDW010000012.1, from coordinate 58,443 downwards.
CGTCGGACACCGACGGCGTCCTGCGCCTGCGGGTGATCCGGCCCACGAACTGGGGCGCTCACGAGATCGTCGAGGGCGATCTCAAGGAAAAGGGCACGACGCACGAGGTGCCCGCTCGCCGGCTCGACGATATGGCGGCCGACGGCCTGCTCGACGTCGATGACGTCGCACTTCTGTGGATGGACGTCCAGGGTCACGAGCCGCACGTACTGGCCGGAGCGGGCCGACTGCTCGAGCGCGGCACGCCGGTGGCTACGGAGTTCGCCCCCGCGCTGTTGCAGCGGCACGGCGGGCTGGAGGCGATGTACGAGATCGTCCGCGCGAACTTCACCCACGTAGCGGACCTGCGAGAGCCGGCGGACGGCCCGCTGCAGCCGCAGCGCCTGCAGGACGACACGCTGCCGAACATCACGGCGCGGCTTCCCGACGGGCGCTTCACGGACCTGCTGCTGCTGCGGCTGCCGAACTAGCGCGCATCGAGGTCGACGAGCGCGTAGCTCCGCTCGGCGAGCGCGGACGTGAGGGATTCGAGCGTGGCCGCGCCTTCGGGCTCGAGCCGGCCGAGCGCCGTATGCAGCTTCGCGAGTGGGCGCCACGCGCGCTCGACGTCGAGCGCTGGAAGCTGCGGCGCGAGGTCGTCGCGCACCCAGTACGCGTTGACGCCAGGCGGTGTGACGGCCACGAGGCGGTAGCCCTTGCGGGCGGCGACGCGCGCGAACGCCTGCAGCGAGGCGCCGAACCACAGCCGTGCGGAGCGGCTGCGGCAGGGCGTCGCGGTCCAGGGCCGAGCCCTCGGGAATCGTGAGCGCGCGCGTCGCGCCGTACGCCGAGTTGTACTCGGTGATCACGAGACGCGGATCGACCGCCTCCAGCGCGTCCCAGACCCAGTAGTCCTCGCTGTCGATGTCGATCGAGACCAGGTCGACCTCGCCGGCGAAGTCGTGGTCGGTCGAGCGTCGCGTTGACGTTCTCCGACGTGATCGGGCGCGTGACCGCGGTGATCGTGTCGGGACTGAGAGCGTCGTGGCCTCCGTGCACCAGGCGCGGCGTCGAGCATCAGGCACTTCCACCCGAGCTCGGCGGCGAGCAGGCCGCTGTTGCCGCCGTTCGTGCCGCAGCCGATCTCCACGGCCCGTCGGAGTGGCTCGCCCAGCTCGCGCAGAACGGCAAGCGTGAGCCCGTCCTCCTCCTGGTGCGAGAGCCCGCGCCAGCGCTGGGCGGTGCAGGCGCTGCGGGAAACGGGGCGCCGAACGTCTCGAGCGCCTCTGCCGCAGCAGCGCCTGGACGTTCCCGTCGAGGTCGGCGACGGTCTTGGCGATCTCCGCGAGCTCGCCGCTTGAGCGGCGGCGGCGCGCTTGTCGGCACGCCGCTCGAGTGCGCGTCGCCGAGCGCCTCGATGCCGCTCTCGCGCGGAAGCCGTCAGCGCGGCGTCAGTGCTCGGCCGCTTCACGCCGGGCAACTCCAGCAGCGCCTGCAGGGTGTCCGGCTCGGGCAGCGTCTCGCACGCCAGCCACGGATCGCACGCCTCGAGCTCCGCGAGGTCGTAGCCCGGGCCGCTGGCGACCGCCAGCGTGCGGGCGCCGATCGCCTTGCCGCACGAGACGTCGTGCGGCGTGTCGCCGATCACGACCATCCGCTCGCCCGGCGGCATCTCGCCGCCGTGCTCGGCGGCCAGCTCGCGGGCGCGGCGGGCGATCGACGGCCGGTCGCGAGCCCTCGACGCTGAACGCGCCGCCGGTGTCGCGAAGTAGTCCCACAGGCCGTAGTGGCGCAGCTTGGCCTCGGCGCCGCCCGCGACGTTGCCGGTCAGCAGCATGTTGACCACGTCGTCGCGCTCGGACAGCGCCTCGAGGTTCTCGCGCACGTTCGGGCAGCACGTGGCCCTGGCGCCGCGGCAGCGCGGTCGGGCAGCAGCCGCTCGTAGCGGCGCAGCAGTGCGCCGCGGTCGCGGTCGCCGTCGCCGCCGTCGCGCCGATCGCGAGCGCGATCTCGGCGTCGGTCAGCCCGGCGGTCTGCAGTCGTGGTGAGGTCGATCGCGCTCGCCGAGCACCTCCTCGGCCGCCTCCTCGAGCGCGAAGATCGCCGGCGCGCGCGGTGGTCAGCAGCGTGCCGTCGATGTCCCAGAACAGGTACGTCGTCACGCGGCACTCCGAGCCGCGCGCGCAGCGACGCGGCGTCGAGCCCGTGGGCGCGCAGGACCTCGTCGTTGGTGCCGCAGGCCGGGACGCGGTCGATGCCGACGATCTCGACGTCGCGCGTCCGGCAGCGCGGCGCGCACCGCGTCGCCCTGGCCGCCGCGGACCCAGTGGTTGTCGAGCACGACGATCCGCGCGCCCGCCGGCGACCTCGCGCAGCCAGTCGCCGTCGACGTCGCGCAGCCAGGGCAGCAGCACCAGCGCGGCGTCCTCGACGGCGTGCGCCTGCGAGGCCAGCACCGGGCCGGTGCAGACGAGCACGACGTCGCCCTCCTCGCGCACCACCGTGCCGCGGCCCGCGCCGCAGCGGCGGCGCCTCGGGCGGCTCGAAGCCGAGCTCCCACGGCACCGAGACGAAGCGCAGGTAGACCGGGCCGGTCGGCCTCGTCGACCGCCCACTCGACGCAGCGGCGCGCCTCGGCCTCGGTGGCGGGCTCCAGGCACGTCATGCCCGGCACGCTGCCCATCAGCGCGATGTCGCGGATCGACTGGTGCGAGTGGCCCGGGCCGCCGGGGACGATGCCGGCGAGGAAGCCGCCGTAGATGACCTTCGTGCCCTCGGTGGCGTTGTTGAAGACCTGCTCGTTCGCGCGCGGCGTGAGGAAGCAGGCGAACGAGTGGACGGCCGGGCAGCATGCCGCCGAGCGCCAGCGCGCCGGCCTGGGAGACCATGTCCTGCTCGGCGATCCCGCACTCGACGAAGCGCTCCGGGAAGCGCGTCGCGGAACGGGATCAGCCCGCAGTCGAGGTAGAGGTCGGCGTCGAGCGCGACGAGCCGCGGCTCGCGCCGCCGGCCGCGTCGGCCAGCGCCTCGCCGTAGGCGGCGACGAGCTTCTGCGGCGTCGCTGGCGGGCCTGGCGGCGCGGCGCCTGCGCCCTCCTCGAGCTCGACCTCGCGGCCGAGCCGGTCCGCGCAGGCGGCCGAGGAGCTCGGCGAGCGCGGCCTCGTACTGGTCCGGCGCGGGCGCGCCCGAGTGGTACGGGTACAGCGCGGTGCCGCTGCGCTCGAGGTCGTGCGGCGCGAAGACGGTCGCGCCCGCGCCCTTGACGGTGTCGGCGACAGCAGCTTCGGGCGGTCGCGGCTCGCGCTCGAGCAGGTCGCCGAGCGTCGCGGCGACGGCGCGCGACGTCGTTGCCGTCGCAGCGCGCGACGGCCCAGCCGAACGCGCGGCCCTTGGCCTCGAGGTCGCCGAGGTCGGAGACCTGGTCGACCCAGGTGTCGGACTGGATCTTGTTGTGGTCGACGATCGCGGTGATCTCGCCGAAGCCCTCGTTGGCCGCCTGGCCGAGCGACTCCCAGAACTGGCCCTCCTGCAGCTCGCCGTCGCCGGTGATCACGAACACGCGCCGGCGGCCGCCCTGCGAGCCGCGCGGCGCGCGCGAAGCCCTTGGCCTTCGAGACGCCCATGCCGAGCGAGCCGGTGTTCGTCTGCACCGCCGGGATCGCGCGCGATGTCCGGGTGGCCCGGGCAGGCCGCCGAGCCGCCGCAGCCGGTGCAGCAGGTCGAAGTCGAGCTTGCCCGGCGCCGGCCAGCGACGGCGTAGACGGCGGGCGCGTCGTGGCCCTTGGAGGAGAAGCAGACGTCGTCGCCCTCGAGCACCTCGAGGTGCAGCCAGGCGAGCATGTCGAGCGACGCTGAACGACGTGCCGATGTGGCCGGAGCCGGCCTCCATGATGCTCGAGAGGGCGTTGATCGCGGCAGGCGTCGGCGAACGCCGCGACGCGCACGACCGGGTCCTCGAGCGCGCGGATGCGCTCGAGCTCGGCGGGCGGCACGTAGCGCAGGCGCGATCGGCGCGTTGGCGGCGAAGGTGGCGGCCTCCATCAGGCGGTCACCTCGATCGCCGGCAGCAGCTCCGGCTCGGCGGCGGCCAGCGCGCTCGGCCTCGGCCAGCTCGTCCGGGTAGTCGATCGAGAAGCCCTCGTGGCCCTCGGGGAAGAACGGCACGACGCGCTGGCCGGCGATCTCGCCGTCGGCGACGATCCGCGTCCAGGCGATCTCGAGCGAGGAGTCCTGCACGTAGACCTCGGGCAGCGCGGCGGTCTGGCGCGAGTGGGTCGGCACCTCGCCCGCGGGCTGCGGGCAGCAGCGGGCGCATGACGTCGCCGTCGAGCACCCACATCTTCCCGGGGTGCTCGCGCACGCGCCGGACGGCGCGGATCGAGTCGGCGCCGTGCTCGCGCGAACGACTCCCAGGCGCGCGGTTGATCGTCGCCCCGCGGCGGAACGGGCTCGTCGGGCGCAGGATGCTGAAGACGTCGTAGTCGCGTGCCGTCGAGCGCGTGGCGGACCCACTCGATGTCCGGCGACGTCGCGGTCGCCATCTCCGGCGGCCGCAGCCCGAGCACCTCGGCGCCGTAGCGGCGCGCGACGTCGGCGATCTCCTCGCGGTCGGTCGAGACCACGACCGCGTCGAAGCAGCCCGCTCTCGCGCGCGGCGGCGATCGAGTACGCGATCAGCGGGTGGCCGGCGAGCGGCGCGACGTTCTTGCCGGGCACGCGGACGGAGCCGGCGCGCGCGGGGACGAGGGCGACGGCGCGCAAGCTAGACCTGCGACGGGTCGTGGGTCACGTAGCACGGTCTTGAGGTCGGAGTAGACGTCGATCGCCTCGGTGCCCGCCTCGCGCCAGCCGGTGCCGGAGTCGCCCAGGCCGCCGAACGGCAGTGCGGCTCGGAGCCGTAGGTCGGGCCGTTGACGGACGGCCACGCCGGATCGCGATCGCGCGGCACGAACTCCTGGCCGCGGTGCACGATCGCGGTCCAGATCGCGGCGGTGAGGCCGTAGGGCGTCGCGTTGGCGAGCTCGACCGCCTCGTCGAAGCCGCGCGACGCGGTGCAGCGTCGTGATCGGGCCGAACAGCTCCTTGGCGTCGAGCTCGCTCGTGTCCTCGATCAGCGTCGGCGCCATGAAGAAGCCGGGCCGGTCGACGCGGTGGCCGCCGGCGAGCACCGTGGCGCCCGTGCTCCTTGGCCTCGCGGACGTGGCGCAGCATGTTCTCGAGCTGGCGCTCGTTGATCACCGGGCCGAGGTCGTCGCTCGTCGCCGGGCCCGACGCGCTGCGCGCTCGTGCGCTCGAGCAGCAGCTTGCCTTGAACTCGTCGTAGACCGCGTCGAAGACGATGATGCGGCTGCCCGCCGCGCAGCGCTGGCCGGCGTTCGAGTAGGCCGAGAGCGCCGCGGCCGTCGGCGGCGGCGTCGAGGTCGGCGTCGTCGCAGACGACGAGCGGGTTCTTGCCGCCGAGCTCGAGGCAGACCTTGGCCAGCCGCTCGCCGGCGACGCGGGCGATCATGCGCCCGACGGCGGTCGAGCCGGTGAACGAGACGAGCGCGACGCGCGGGTCCTCGACGAGCGGCTGCCCGGCCTCGGGGCCGAGGCCGTGCACGACGTTGAGCACGCCGGCCGGCAGCCCGGCCTCGGCCGCCAGCCGCGCGAAGGCCAGCGCGGTCTCCGGCGTGTCCTCGGTGGCCTTCAGCACCGCCGCGTTGCCGCACACGAGCGCCGGGAAGACCTTCCACGCCACGTTGGCGATCGGCGTGTTGGCGGCGATGATCAGGCCGGCGACGCCGAGCGGCTGGCGCGTGATCGAGCGCCTGGCGGTTCGGGACCGCCGAGGTCGTGCGTGTGGCCGTACAGGCGCCGGCCCTCGCCGGCCACGAAGTAGCCCATCTCGATCGCGCCGCCGGTCTCGCCGAGCGCGTCCTTGTGGCGACTTGCCGGTCTCGGCCGCGACGATCGCCGGCGACCTCCTCGGCGTCGCGCTCGAGCAGCTGGGCGATCCGGCGCAGGACGAGCGCCGCGCTGCGACCGGCGTCTCGCGCGCCCAGGCGGGCTGCGCGGCCGCGGCGGCGGCGACCGCCGCGTCGACGTCGGCGGCGCGCGAGCGCGCGACGAGCGACTGCACCTCGCCGGTCGCCGGGTGCGTGCTTGTCGATCGTCTCGCCGGACGAGCGCCGGGCGCTCCGCGCCGGCGATGACGTTGTGGACGGTCGCGGTGGTCGTGACGGTCATGATCGCGAAGATCACTAGCCGTGAAGCCGCCGTCGACGCGCAGCTCGTGGCCGGTCACGTAGCGCGAGGCGTCCGAGGCGAGGAAGACGAGCGGGCCGCCGAGGTCGTCCGGCTCGGCCATCCGCCCGAGCGGGACGCGGGCGCAGTACTTGCGCAGGAACTCGTCGTCCTGGGCGCGCGCGCACGCCGCCGGGCGAGAGCGCGTTGACGCGCACGCCGTGCGGGCCCCACAGCCGCGCGAAGTAGCGCGTGAGCTGGACCACGCCGGCCTTCGAGGCGCCGTAGGCGGCCGGCTTGACGAAGCCCGGCATGTGGTCGTAGAAGCGCGGCTCGGGCGCGACGCGCGCGTAGAGCGAGCCGATGTTGACGATCGAGCCGCGGCCCGGCCGCGACCATCGCCGCGCCGAAGACCTGCGTCGCGTGGAAGGTGCCGGCGAGGTTGACGTCGAGCGTGCGGCGGAACGCCTCGGCGGTCTCGGCGCCGGCGGCGCCGGGGTCGGGCGGCTGGTCGATGCCGGCGTTGTTGACGAGCACGGTGGGCGCGCCGTGGGCGGCGGTGATCGCGCTCCAGCGCGGCCTCGAGCGCGGACGCGGTCGGTGACGTCGGCGACCTCGACGCCGCTCCGCGGGCGCCAGGTCGATGCCGACGACGGTCGCGCCCGCCTCGCGCAGCGCGGCGATCCAGACCGGCCCGAGGTGCCCCGAGGCCCCGGTGACGACGGCGACGGCCCGGCGAGCTCAGTCCCCATGCGCGACGGGCTGCTGCCGCGACTCGGGCAGCAGCTCCTCGAGCACCTCGAACGTGAGCGCCGAGTCCTCGCCGCACGGGGTGGCGCAGCGTGCGGCCGACGACGCCGGTCGAGCTCGTACGGCGGCAGGCCGTCGCCGGGCGACTTCATCGCGATGTCCTCGGACGCAGCGTGTGGCCGGCGGGCAGGTCGCGCGCCGCGACGAGCTTCTTGGCCATCTTGACGATCGGCTCGGTCTCGCTCGGGTACATCGTCTTCATGCCGTCGCCGAGCGCGACGCGCGTGCGCGCGCAGGTCGCGCACCATCTTGCGCAGGCCCTGCGGCTCGAGCGAGAAGCGGTGGTCGGTGCCCTTCAGCGCGCGGTTGAGCGTGAAGTGCTTCTCGACGATGCGGGCGCCGAGCACGTACGCCGCGACGGCCATCGCGATGCCGTTGTCGTGGCTCGAGAGGCCGACGACCGCGTCCGGGAAGAGGTCGCGGTAGGTGGAGATCACGCGCAGGTCGAGCTCCTCCCAGTCGGCCGGGTAGCCGGCGGTGCACTGCAGGATCGCGACCTGCGGCGTTGATCTCGGCGACCGTCTCGTAGCCGCGGCGTGACGTCGTCGAGCGTGGCGCCGCCGGTCGAGAGGATCATCGGCTTGCCGATCTCGCGCCACGTGCCGCAGCAGCGGCGTGTTGATCAGGTCGGCCGAGGCGATCTTGTAGGCCGGCATGTCGAGCTCGGCGAGGAAGTCGGCGCTCGGGAGGTCGAACGCCGTGGCGAAGAACGTGATCGCCGATCTCCGCGCGCGTACGCCTGCAGCTCCTCGTACTCGGCGCGGCCGAACTCGAGGCCTCGCGGTGCTCGCCGTAGGTCGCGCCGTAGGAGTTCTCGTTCTCGTACGGCTTGTTGAACAGCTCGCGCGTGTAGAGCGAGCGGTTGTCGCGCTTCTGCAGCTTGACGGCGTGGGCGCCGGCCGCCTTGGCCTCGTCGAAGAGCTTGCGGGCCTGCTCGACGGAGCCCTGGTGGTTGTGGCCGATCTCGGCGATCACGTAGCACTCCGAGACGTCGTTGATCTCGACGTCCTGGATCCGCAGCGCGCGGGCGTTGACGGCGTGGTCTGACACGAGGGGTCGGTCCTTCCTGCTCGCTTGGGGAACGGGACAGCGTTCTCTGGCTAGAACGTGCGAATCCCGCAAAAGGCGCGGCGCCAGTCTAGCGAGGGCGGCCGTCTGAAAGCCCGCGGTTACTACAGTGGCCGTTCGTGCGAGGAGCCCGCATTCCCAAGGCGCTCCGTTGGCTGCTCGTCGCCGTCACCCTCGCCGGGGTGACGTGGGCACTGGTCGTGCCGCCGTGGCAGGTGCCCGACGAGGACTCCCACTTCGCGTACGCGCAGACGGTCGCCGAGCTGCACGACCGGCCGGGCGACGAGCCCGGTCCCGGCCAGTCGACGGAGCAGCAGCTGGCGCAGAACGACTCGGGCTTCCGGCGGTCCTACCAGCGCCTGGAGACCAACCCCGCGTGGACGCAGGCCGCCGAGGACCGCTGGAGACGCGCCGAGGCCGAGCTGGGGGCCGACGCGCGCCAGGACGGCGGCGGCGAGGTCTCGTCCCAGAACAACCCGCCCACGTTCTACGTCTACTCGGCGCTCGCCTACGAGGCGGCAGGCGGGACGGTGCTCGACCGCCTCTACGCCATGCGCCTGTGGTCGGTGCCGCTGCTGCTGCTGTTCGCCACGTCCGCGTGGCTGCTGGCGGGCGAGCTCGGTGGGCGCAACCGCGTCGCGCAGCTGTGCGCGGGCGCCCTCGCCGGCCTGCTGCCGATGGTCACCTTCATCTCCGCGTCGGTGAACCCCGACGCCATGCTCCTGCCGCTCTGGGGGCTGGCGACGTGGCTGGGGGTCCGCGTGCTGCGTCACGGGGCGAGCCGCGGCCGCGTGGTCGCCCTCCTGGCGGCGACGCTCGCGACGCTGGCGGTCAAGCCGATCGCGCTCGCGCTGGTGCCGGCCGTGCTGTGGGTGCTCGGCGTCGCCCTCTGGCGCCGGCGCGCCCGACCGCCGGTCTCCCGGCGCGCCTGGGTGCTCGCCGGGGCCGGTCTCGTCGCGGGAGCGATCGCCGTCGCCGTCGCGACCTCGCCGGGCGGAGCGTCGGGGCTGGCGGACTACCTGTGGCAGTTCTACCTGCCGGAGCTGCCCGGCCAGGAGCACATCGCCGAGCTCTCCCAGTGGCCGGTGCGGGACGTGTGGTTCGAGGGCGTCACCGGCGCCTTCGGCTGGCTGGAGATCCGCTTCCCCGCACTCGTGTCCATCGGCCTGGCGCTGGTGGCGATCGCGCTCGCGGTGCTCGTCGCCCGCGGCCGCCGCGGCTGGGCCGACGGGGCGACGGCCGTGTTCCTGCTGCTGCCGTTCGCCACGCTCGTGGCGGGGCTGCACGTGATCGAGAACCGCTACATCGTGAGCGAGAGCGAGGGCTTCATCCAGGGGCGCTACCTGCTCCCGCTCGCCGCCGCGGCGGCCGCCGCCGTGGGGGCGGGCATCGCCAGCCTCCGGGGCCGCCGCCAGATGGCCGTGGCCGGGGCCGTGCTCGGCGGTCTCGTCGTCTGGCAGGTCGCCTCGCTGGCGATCGTGGCCGCGAGGTTCTATGCGTAGGCCGCTCCTCATCGCCGTGCTCGTCGCCGCCGCCGTGCTGCTCGTCTCCGCGGCCCTGGACCGCCGTGAGGTGGCGTTCGAGGCCAACCTCCCGGCCTTCGACCTCGTGGCCAACCTGCCGCCGGGCGAGCAGGTCTGCGCGGAGGGCATCGACGTGCCGGCGGACTTCGACCGGGTGCGGCTCGTGGTCGGCCGCCCGCGCCTGGAGGCGCAGCCGCTGACCGTCGTGCTGACCGACGAGGTCACCGGATCGGCGGTGGCCCGGGCGACCTTCCCGGGCGGCCCGTCGAACGCGGGCGGCAACATCGAGGTCCCGGTCGGCCACGTGCCCGCCGGGGGGCGCCTGCGCGGCTGCGTCACCAACGACGGGGATGCCGAGCAGTCGCTCTTCGGCTCCCCGCCGAACCGCAACGCCGCGCAGCCGCCGGTCGTCGCATTCGCGTTCGTCAGCGATCCCGCGCCCAGCCTGCTCTCGCTCGTGCCCGACGTGATCGAGCGCAGCGCGCTGTTCAAGCCCGGCTTCTACGGCACCTGGACGAGCTGGCTGCTGCTCGGCGTCGTGCTGCTGGCGGTCCCGTTCGCGCTCAGCCGCGCGCTGGCCGCCGCCTATACCTCGGACCGCTCGTAGTCCGGCGCGGGGGTCCGCTCGGCCTCCGAGCGCTCCTCCTGGCGCCGCAGCCGCTCTTCGAGCAGCCCGATCTGCTGGGCGAGCACCTTCGTCTGGTCGGCCAGGCGCGACACGGCGACCGAGAAGTGCAGGAGCAGGAAGATGACGAAGCCGAAGGCGACCACGAACAGCGCGGTCGGCGGGTAGAAGATGCCGATCAGCGACGAGACGCCGGTGAGCAGTCCTTCCCACACCGAGAGCACGATCAGCAGCGCCGTCACGCCGAGCCAGACCAGCGCGTAGCGCTCGAGCAGCTTCCGGCGGCGGACGAGGTCGAGCACGACGAACAGCAGGCCGACGGTGGCGATGATGGCCACGACGCGCAGGTGCAGCTCCATCAGATCCCCCTGCCCGCTGAGACGGGGGCGGAGTCGCCCGGGGCGACCACGGGCCGGCGGCGGACGAGGCCGACGCCGATCGCCAGGAGGACCTTGATCATGTAGTAGACCGACTTGCCCGAGCCGCCGATCGACGAGGTGCCGCCGCCGCGCTCATACATCCGCACCGGCACCTCGGTCATCGTGAGCCGGTGGTGGTGGAGCATGAGCACGGCCTCCACCTCGGGATAGTCGTGCGGGTAGTCGCGGGCGAACAGCCGGATCGCGCGGCTGTTGTAGAGCCGGAACCCCGACGTGGGATCGCTGACACGCTGCCCCACGATGCGCGAGAGCAGGAACGCGAACACGTGGATGCCGGTGCGACGGCTGATCGGCGCCGGGTAGTGGAAGTCGGCGTCGAGGAAGCGCGAGCCGCAGACCATGTCGACGGCCGGGGTGTCGTCGTGGGTCGCCTCCAGGAGCGTCGAGCTCGGCCGGGTCGTGCTGGCCGTCGGCGTCCACCTGCGCCATCAGGTCGTAGCGGTGGTCGAGCGCGTAGCGGAAGCCCGTCTGCACCGCGCCGCCGATCCCGAGATTGAAGGGATGCCGCACCACCTTCGCGCCCGCCCGCTCGGCCACGCCGGCCGTGTCGTCGGTCGAGCCGTCGTCGATCACGATCACGTCCCAATGCGGCGCGTGGCGCCGCAGCGAGCGGATCACGTCGCGGACGGTCTGCGACTCGTTGTACGCGGGAACCACGGCCAGCCGCCGGGTTGTCAGGGCCTCCATCGACACAGCAGGGTAAACGCACGTGCGGGCACGACGTTTCGGCGATGCCCCTCAGAGGTCCTCGGCGATGCGCGGCGCGGCGCGGTTGAACACCCGCCAGCCGAGCGCCACGGCGAGCCCCACGATGGCGAGCGGGACCAGCAGCCAGGCCGCTCCGCCCGCCGCCTCGGCGGCCGAAGGCGCGCCGGGATCGATGACCGCATGGCGGTACTGCTCGAGGATCGCGGCCAGCGGGTTGAGCATGACGATCTGCTTGATCGTCTCGCTCACGTCGATGGTCTCGATCGCGTAGATGACCGGGGTGGCGTAGAACAGGAGCTGCAGCGCCACCTCCCAGATCGGCTTGACGTCGCGAAAGCGCACGTAGAGGGCCGAGAGCAGCATCGCCGTGCCGGTGACGAGGACGGCGAGCAGCGCCAGCAGCAGCGGCGCCTGCAGCCACGACCAGCGCGGGTCGACGCCCGAGGCGAGCGCCAGGACGAGCACGACGAAGCTGTTGAGCGCGAGGTTGAACCCCGCGGTGAGCACCACGGCCACCGGAACTGCCGCGCGGGGAAAGTGAATCTTGCGGACCAGGCTCTCCCGGTCGACCAGCGAGCTGACCGCCCCCGTGCCCTCCTGGAAGAACGTGAAGAGCACGATGTTGGAGAGCAGGACGACGGGATAGAACGCGACCGCGCCGCCGATCTTCACGAACTGCGTGAAGACGAAGTAGAGGACGCCGAAGAGCAGCAGCGGGCGCATGAGCTGCCACAGGTAGCCGAGGGCCGAGCCGAAGAAGCGCAGCTTGAAGTCGGTGAGCGCCAGCGTGACCGCGAGGTACGCGAACCGGCGCGGGCTGCCGCCGAGGGCCGACGGGCCGGAGATCGGGACGGCGGCCGGCGCGCTCACGCGGTCTCCCGCACGGCGCGCTCGTAGCGCACGGTGGCCGGCAGGTCGACGACGCCGCCCGACACGTGGACCGCGGCCACGACGGCGGTGGCGAAGCGCTCCCGCCGGTCGAGGATCGGGGCGCCGCTGCCGTGGAGCACCCAGGGCGTGGCGTAGAGCCGGCCGGGCGCGAAGACGTTCTCGAAGGAGACCGAGAGCGTGGCCTCGTCGCCGGGCTCGTGGGCGCCGGTCGGCGTCCGCCCGTCCTCGTTGGAGATGGCGAACAGCGGGTGGTGGCGGTCGTTCTCGATCAGGAAGGCGAGGATCGGGTCGCGCATCGCCGCGTTGGCCCGCACATGGATGTTGAACGTGCACGCCGCGCCCTGGTGCAGCACCTCGGTGCGCCGGCCGTCCTCCTCGAACCAGGCGTCGAGGATCTCCACGCGGCGGTCCCCGATCCGGTTCTCGTCGCCCGGGACGGTCGGCGTCCCCTCGGCGGCGAAGTTGCGTTCGAGATAGCGGGCGCCGACCTGGCCGGGCTCGCCGATCGTCTCCACCCGGCCGCGCTCGAGCAGGAGCGCGCGGTCGCAGAAGCGCGACACGGCGCTCATGTCGTGGGTGACGAAGAGGATCGTGCGCCCCTCGTCCTTCATCCGCTGGAAGACCTCGAAGCACTTCTGCTGGAACGAGGCGTCGCCGACGGCCAGCACCTCGTCGATCAGCAGGATGTCGGCGTCCACCTGGATCATCACGCTGAACGCGAGCCGGACCTGCATGCCCGACGAGTAGTTCTTGAGCTTGAGGTCGACGAACGGCTCCAGCTCGGCGAACGCGATGATGCTGTCGAAGCGGCGCAGCGCCTCCTTCGGCCCGAGCCCGAGCATGATCCCGTTGATCAGCACGTTGTCGCGCGCCGCGAGGTCGGGGTTGAAGCCGACGCCGAGCTCGATGAAGGTCGAGAGCCGGCCGCGCATGGAGATCTGGCCGCCGTCGAGCCGGTAGATGCCGGCCAGGCACTTGAGCAGCGTGCTCTTGCCCGACCCGTTGCGGCCGACGATCCCGAAGAACTCGCCGGGCGCGACGTCGAACGACACGCCGTCCAGCGCCTGCAGGCGATCGGAGCTCGGGCGCCGGAAGGGGTGCAGCACGCGCTCCTTGAGGGTCTCGACGCGCTCGTGAGGCAGGACGAACTGCTTGGAGACGTCGTCGACGACGACGGCTGGCGGCTGCACGGCGTGAGCGTAGCGGCGGGACGTGACATCCTCGGGGGGGTGGTACGCGAGAAGCGGCTGACCCTGGTCGCGGCCATCCTCGGCTCGAGCGTGGTGTTCCTCGACGGCACGGTGGTCAACGTCGCGCTGCCGGCGATCCGCGACGATCTCGAGACCGGCCTGGCCGCCCAGCAGTGGATCGTCGAGGCGTACCTGCTCACGCTCGGGTCGCTGATCCTCGTCGGCGGGTCGCTCGGCGATGTCCTCGGCCGGCGGCGCGTCTTCATCTGGGGCCTGATCGGCTTCGGCGTCACGTCGCTGATCTGCGCGGTCGCTCCGACCGCCGAGCTGCTGATCGCCGCCCGCGCGCTGCAGGGCATGGCCGGCGCGTTGCTGGTCCCTTCCAGCCTGGCCCTCATCACGGCCGTCTTCCCCGGCGACGAGCGCGGGGCGGCGATCGGGTCGTGGACGGCGTGGACCGGCATCTCGTTCGTCCTCGGGCCGCTCGGCGGCGGGGCGCTGATCGAGTTCGCCTCCTGGCGCTGGATCTTCGCCATCAACGTCCCGTTCGTCATCGCCACGCTGATGCTCGTCCGCGCCGGCGTACCGGAGAGCCGCGACGAGGAGGCCCCGCAGGCGATCGACTATCTCGGCGCCCTGCTCGTCTCGCTGGGGCTCGCGGGGCCGGTGTTCGCGCTCATCGAGCAGCCGATCTACGGCTTTGCCGACCCGATCGTCTGGGTCCCGCTCGTCGCCGGGCTGGCGCTGCTCGGGCTGTTCGTCTGGCACGAGCGGCGCACCGACCATCCGATGATGCCGCTGGACCTCTTCCGGTCGCGCAACTTCGCGGTCGGGAACCTCGGGACGCTGCTCATCTACGGCGGGCTCGGCGCCTCGTCGTTCTTCGTGACCATCTACCTGCAGCAGGTCGCCGGCTACGAGCCGATCGCCGCCGGGCTCTCGCTGGTCCCGATCACCATCATCATGTGGCTCCTGTCACGCCGGTTCGGCGCGCTCTCGGACCGCATCGGACCGCGCCTGCTGATGGGGCTCGGCCCGATCGTCGCCGGCATCGGCATGGTCTGGATGGGGCAGCTCGACGCCGAGGTGGACTACGTCACCGACCTGCTCCCGGGGGTCATCGTCTTCGGGCTCGGCCTGTCGGCCACCGTGGCGCCGCTGACCAACACCGTGCTGGGCGCGGTGCCGCAGCACAACGCCGGCGTGGCCAGCGGGATCAACAACCAGGTCGCGCGCGTGGCCTCGCTGCTGGCCATCGCCGCCGTCGGGGCGATCGTGACCGTGCGCTTCGATGCCGTGCTCGGGCCGGGCGCCCCCGAAGCGGAGGTGCTGACCGCCGGCTCGCCCGCCATCGTCCACGCCTCGGTCGAGGCGTACCGCACCGGGATGGGCGTCGCCGGCGCCTTCGTGGTGCTCGGGGGCGTGATCTCGCTGATCGGCATCGTCAACCCGCGGCGGGAGGAGCGCGAGGCGCTGCGGCACGACGAGCCGGGCCCCGTCCGGATCGCCCAGCCGTGTCCGGAGGGGCGTCGCGCCGCCTAACATGGCGCCCGCTCCCATGCGTCTCACCCTGTCTCCGCAGACGTACCGGTGGGTGGCGTACGCGGCGCTGCTCACGCTCGTGCTGATCGTCTTCAGCGGCGCCGGCGTGCGGCTCACGGGCTCCGGGCTCGGCTGCCCGTCGTGGCCGGACTGCTCGGGCACCTTCGTGCCGGAGCTCGATACGCACGTGTGGATCGAGTACGGCAACCGGCTGTTCTCCACCGTGGTCGGGATCGCGTGCATCGCCGCGGGCGTGCTGGCGTTCCGCGTGCGGCCGCTGCGCCGCGACTGGCTGCGGCCGGCGACCGTCCTGGCCGCGGGCGTCGTCGCGCAGGGCCTGCTCGGTGGGCTGACCGTCGCGCTGCACCTCTCCTGGCAGGTCGTCATCGCGCACTACCTCCTGTCGATGGTGCTGCTCGTCGCGGGGGCCGTGCTCGTCTGGCGGGTCCGGCAGCCGCCGGGCGCGTCCGCCGCCGCCGGCGCGACCGACCGCTGGATCGTGGTCGCCACGCGGGTGCTGGTGATCTACGGAGCCGTGGTCATCGTCGCCGGCACGTTCGCGACGGCCGCCGGCCCGCACGCGGGCGGAGCGGGCACCGGCGACGTGGTCGAGCGGCTCGACGCCTGGGGCGCCTCCACGCTGCGCGACCTGATCCTCCTGCACGGGCACATGGCGACGGCGATGGGCATCGTGGCCGTGGCGCTGTGGGCGTTCGCCGTGCACCGCCGCGCCGGGCGGGCTCTGATCAAGGCGCTGACCGCCGTCTGCCTGCTGATCGCCGCGCAGGGCGTGGTGGGGCTGATCCAGTACCACAACGCGCTGCCCGCGGAGCTCGTCTGGGTGCACGCGTCGCTGCCCGCGGTGCTGTGGACGGTGCTGGTCTGGAGCTGGGTGGCGGCCGGCTCGCTGTCTGGGGCCCGGAGCCAGGCGGCGCCGCCGCCCCCGGCCCGGGTGAGCGCGGTCTGATGTCGCTGCTCGCGCTCCGCTACGGGCTGCCGGCCGTGCTCGTCCTGGCGGGCTTCGTGATCCTCTTCACGGTCGACGGGAACCTGCGCTGGGACGGGTGGGCGATGTGCGTCGGCGCCGGCCTGGCGATCCTGCTCTTGAACGTGCTGTTCCGCTTCGGCTCGCGGGGCGACGACGAGCGAGTGCAGGAGACCGCGGCGCGCGAGTTCTACGGCAAGCACGGGTACTGGCCGGACGACGAACCGCCGCGCAAGTCGTAGCTTTCCTACAAATTTGCCCTGTCGATGACGGACAAGGCCGCAAGAAACGCGCATGCCTGTGCGCGATGCTGAGTGTCATGTCGAGAGCTGAACGCACCGTGAACCTCATCGGGGTGGTGGTCCCCTTCCTCGGGCTGCTCGCCGCCATCGTCCTCCTGTGGAACAAGGCCGTCGACTGGATCGACATCGGGATCATGGTCGTCACCTACGTGGCGTTCGGGCTGGGGATCACGGTCGGCTACCACCGGCTGCTGACGCACCGCGCGTTCCAGACTCACAAGGCCACGCAGTACACGTTCGCCGTGCTCGGGTCGATGGGGCTCCAGGGATCGGTCATGGACTGGGTCGCCGACCACCGCAAGCACCACGCGCACACCGACGAGGAGGGCGACCCGCACTCCCCGCACGTCGGTCACGGCTCCGGCCTCCGCGGTCTCTGGCATGCGCACACCGGGTGGCTGATGGAGACGCACGGGCAGGCCGACTGGAAGAAGTACGCCGCCGAGCTCTACGAGGATCCGGGCATGCGGCGGATCGGCCGCATGTTCCCGTGGCTGGCGTACCTGAGCCTGCTGATCCCCACGGTGCTCGGCTTCGTCCTGCACGGCTTCACGGCCGAGGGCGCGCTGCGCGGCCTCATCTGGGGCGGTCTCGTGCGGGCGTTCTTCCTCCACCACGTGACCTGGTCGATCAACTCGATCTGCCACTTCTTCGGCAAGCGCCGGTTCGCCATCGAGGACCGCTCGACCAACGTGTGGTGGATCGCCCTCCCGTCGATGGGCGAGGCCTGGCACCACAACCACCACGCGTTCCCGCGCTCGGCCTCGCACGGCCTGGCGCGCCGCGAGATCGACATCTCGGCCGGCGTCATCTGGGTGATGGAGAAGCTCGGCCTCGCCTGGAACGTCGTGCGGATCGCGCCTGAGCGGCAGGCCGCGAAGCTCGTGGGGACGGCGGCGGCGAAGCCGGCACCCGCGGCTGCGGCGCCCGCGCCCGAGCGCGAGACCGCCGGCGTCAGCTAGGAGCGCTCGACCGGTCGGCTGCGCATGCGGCCGACCGTCTCCCGCTCGGCGCGCTTGCAGCAGACGGGCGGGAGTCCTCGCAGGATCAGCTCGAGGTCGGCCACCGCGAGGCGGCCGATCTCCAGGAACGCCTCGCGCATCCCGCCCGCGCGGTGCGGCGAGAGGAGCATCCCCTCCGCGCGTCTCGCGGCGTGGTCCGGGGCGAGCGGCTCGTCCGGGAACACGTCGGTGCCGGCCTTGAACCGGCCCGCCGCGACGAGATCCGTCAGCGCGTCGAAGTCGACGACGGCGGCGCGGCTCATGAGCAGGAGCACGCTCCCGGGGCGGATGCGCCCGAGCTGCTCGCGGCCGAGGAAGCCCTCGTTGTCGGCCGTCGCCGAGGCGAACACGAAGATCACCCGGGCGGTCGTGAGCACCTCGTCGAGCGACGCCGGTCGCGCGTCGTGGCGGGCGATCAGGTCGTCGGGCAGCCAGGGATCGTGGACGGCGACGGGGCAGCCGAACGGGGTGAGCAGCCGGCGCAGCGCGCGGCCCAGGTCACCGAACCCGATGATGCCGACGGGCGCGCCGGAGAGCAGGAAGCTGTCCGCGTTGCCCTCCAGGCCGTAGGTCTCGGTCCCGGCGCGCATCGCGCGGTCGGCGGCGCTGATGCCGCGGGCGAGGTCGATGGCCATGCCGAGCGCCGCCTCGGCCACCGGCAGGGCGAAGGCGGGGCTGGCGTTGAGCACGTGGATGCCGCGGTCGAGCGCGGCCGCGTAGTCGACGTTCGGGAGGAAGTTGCCCTCGACGTTGACGATCGCCCTGAGGTTCGGCGCCCGCTGGAGGCGCTCGGCCGGCATCGCGGTCTGGCCGACGATCGCCGCGACCTCCGGCAGGTGCTGCTCGACGAGCTCGTCGGGCATCGGCCCGTCGTCGTGGACGACGAGGCGCCCGAGCCGCGCGAAGCGCTCGCGGGTGGGGGCGTCGCAGATCATCTCCAGCGTCCGCGGCTGCGGGTCGACGAGGATCAGCGGCTCCACGCCGGGGATGGTCGCATCGTCGTCGGCTCCTTGACAGCGACACTATCTCGATATATCGTTACGTATCGTTGATACTCGAACAAGGAGCCCAGCGATGACGTATGCACAGCGCTGCAACCCCGACATCCTCGGCTGGCTCGCCATGGCCGGCCGGCACGGTCACCACGGTCACGGCCACCACGGCCGCGGGCGCCCCGGTGGGCGCGGCGGCGGCTTCGGGTTCGGCGGCCCTTTTGGGTTCGGCGGCCCCGGCGGCCCCTTTGCGCGCGGTCAGCGCGCCAGGCGCGGCGACGTCCGCGCCGCCCTGCTCACCCTGCTGGCGGAGGAGCCCCGCAACGGCTACCAGCTGATGCAGGAGATCGAGCACCGCAGCGACGGCGTGTGGCGGCCGAGCCCCGGCTCGGTCTACCCCGCGCTCCAGCAGCTCGAGGACGAGGGCCTGGTGCGCTCGGCCGAGAGCGAGGGGCGCAAGCTGTTCCACCTCACCGACGCCGGCCGCGAGGCCGCCGAGGCCGCGTCCGCCGAGGGCGCGCCGTGGGAGGCGGCCAGCGAGTCCGTCGACTCCGACGCCTGGGAGCTCTTCGGCGTCGCCCGGCAGGTCGGCATGGCGATCTTCCAGATCTCCCAGGCCGGCACCGCCGAGCAGCTCGCCGAGGCCCGCCAGGTCCTCACCAACGCCCGCCGGTCCCTCTACGCGATCCTCGCCGAGGACGACGAGCAGCCCCCCACCACCGCGTAAGGGGGTCTGACCCCCTTACGCCCGCGCCGCCCGACTGAGGGGGTCAGACCCCTGTGTGGGGTCAGACCCCCTTAGGTGGTGCGGTGGAGGAGGATGAGGTCCTCGTCGGGGCTCGGGGGGAGGCGGGTGAAGCCGCACTTCTCGAGCACTCGGAGGGAGCCCGTGTTGTGCGGGGCGACTCCCGCGTGGAGCGGGCGGCGGGTCTCGATCGAGAGGAACTCGGTGACGGCCTGGGTGGCGATGCCCCGGCCCCAGAACGAGCGCCCGAGCCAGTAGCCGATCTCCCGCGTCTCGCCGCGGAGGAAGCTGAGGATGTTGCCCGCCACCTCGCCGTCCTCGGTGACGATCGTGCGGATGAGGCCGGTCGGGTCGGCCAGGATGCGCTCCCAGTGCGCGTCGAACGCCTCGCGGTCGCGCGACGGGAGGCCGACCAGCGCGGCAGCGCCCGCGTCGGCCTGGTCGGCGAAGAACACCGGCAGGTCGTCCGGCTCGACGGGTCGGAGCGAGATCACGCGCGAGGGAATACCAGCTCGGCAACCACCGCGCGGTGGTCGGTGCCCGGGATCGCGTGGACGGAGAACTCCCGCACGCCGATCCGCTCGTCGGCGAGCACGTGATCGATGGCCACCGGCAGCGGCCACCACTGGCGCCGGCGCGGCCAGGTGAACTGCAGGCCGGCGCCGACCTCCGCCGCGGCGTCGGCGTAGCCGCTGTCGAGCAGCCGCCGCAGCTCGGCGTGGTCCAGCGTCGCGTTGAAGTCGCCGGCCAGCACGCGCAGGCGGCCATCGGGCGTCGCCCGCGGGAGCGCCCGCAGGTCGTGCTGCCACGCGACGGTCCGCGCGCCCCGCAGCGGCGGCGGCGCATGCACCGCGGCGACCTCCAGCGGCACCGCCCCGCGCACGTCCGCGGTGGCCATGACCAGCGGGTTAAAGCGGGAGCCGGGAGCCGGGACCGCCGACAGCGGGACGTTCGCGAACAGCCCGATCCCCGTGGGGTCCTCGCGGGCCTCCAGGATGCGCTCGGGCATGAGACTCGCCAGGCCGGCAGCGTCGAGCCGGCGCACCAGGTCGGGGGTGAGCTCCTGCACGCTCAGGACGGACGCGCGCGAGCGCCGGACGAGCGCCACCAGCTCGTCGGCCGAGCCGTTGCCCCACCGCATGTTCGCGCTGACCACCACGACGGTCGGTCCCGAGGCGCCCTCGGGCCGGCTCGGCCCGCCGAGCGCGCGGGGCGCGACCATGACGACGAGCAGCACGGCAAGGACGGCGGCAGCCAGCGCCGCCGCCCGCTGGCGCAGCAGCGCGGCGACGGCGACGACGAGCACCACCCCCACCGTCACGAACGGCGTGTAGGCCATGAGCGGCACCAGCGGGAAGCCCCGCTCGAGCCCGAGCAGGCGCATCGCCACCCAGCCCGCAGACAGGGCGACGAGGAGCCAGGCGACCGCGACGCGCATCTGGACACAGTGTCCCAAGCGTCTTGGACGCGCCTTTAGGTCACGGTTGCCAAGCTTGAAGAGCCGTGACGCTCGCCGAACTCCCCAGCACGCCGCTCGATCGCGATACGCGCATCCTCTCCGGGCTGCTGGAGGAGACGATCGCGGGCCAGGGCGGGGAGGCCGTGCGCACCCGGCTGGTGCAGCTCCGCGACGCCGCCGCACGCGCCCGCCAGGGGGAGCCCGGCGCGGACGAGGAGACGGCCGCGACCGTCGAGGACATCCTCGCCCACGACCTGCTCGACGTCATCCGCGCGTGCTCGATGGAGCTCCACCTGGCCAACCTCGCCGAGACCCGGGAGCGCGTCCGCCGCCGCCGCAGCTACGAGCGCGCCGAGGGCCCGCCGCAGCGGGAATCGCTCGCGGAGGCGGCCGAGCGCCTCGCCGCCCGCTCGAGCAAGGCGGCCGCGCGGGCGATCGACGATCTCCGGCTCGACCTCACGCTGACCGCGCATCCGACCGAGGCCACCCGCTGGTCGGTGATGGAGCACGCCGGCGACGTCAGCGCCCAGCTCGCCCACCTCGACGACGAGCGGCTCGGCCCCGCCGCGCTGGAGCGCGTGCTCGGCCGCATCCGCGAGTCGCTCGCCCTGTGGTGGCAGACCGCCGACGTCCGGCGGACCCGCCCGAAGGTCGACGACGAGGTGCGCCGCAACCTGCACTTCTTCGACCACGTGCTCTACGACGCGGTGCCCGAGGTCGTGCGCGAGCTGGAGCGCTGCTTCGGCCCGCAGCGGCTCGACTTCGCGCCCGTCCGCTTCTCCAGCTGGGCGGGCGGCGACATGGACGGCCACCCCGGCGTGACCGCCGAGACGTTCGCGACCACCGTCGCGCTCCATCGCGGCGTGGCCGTCCGCCTCCTGCGCGAGCGCGTCGAGCAGCTCGCCTCGCGCTCGAGCCAGAGCGCCGACGAGATGGGCGCGGGCCGCGCGGCGCTCGAGGCGAGCATCCGGCGCGACGGCGCGCTGATGCCGGACGTCACCAAGCGGCTCGGCGAGCGCCGCCGCTTCGAGCCCGTCCGGGCCAAGCTCAACTACATCTCCGAGCGCCTGAACGTGTCGCTCCACCAGCCCGACAGCCCGCTCGCGTACCGCGACGCCAAGTCGCTGGCGCGGGACATCGAGCTGGTGCGCGACGCCGCCGGCGGCGGCCCGGTGGCCGACGGCGCCATCAAGGACCTGCTGCGCCAGGTGAGCGCGTTCGGGCTCCACCTCGCGCGGCTCGACATCCGCCTCGCCGCCGACGCCATCTCGGCGTCCGTCCACCGCGACCTGCCCGAGCTCGACGGCGCCGACGAGGAGCGCATGCGCAGGGTCCTCTCCGCGCGCATCCACGCCACGACCGAGCCCGACCACTTCGGCCCCACGTGCCCGCCGACCGAGGCGCTGCACGCGCTCAGCCACTACGCCCGCCGCTACGGCCCGGCGGCCGCCGACACGCTCATCATCTCGATGGTCAGCGAGGTCTCCGACGTGCTCGGCGCGCTGTGGCTCGGCCGCCGCGCCGGGCTGGCCGGCCCCGACCAGCCGCCGCTGCGCATCACGCCGCTCTTCGAGACGCTCTCCGCCCTCGAGAACGCGCCGGCCACCATGGCCGCGCTCTACGCCGATCCGGTCTACCGCGAGCACCTGCACCGCCACGACGACCGCCAGGAGATCATGCTCGGCTACTCGGACTCGGCCAAGGACGCCGGGTTCCTGACCAGCCAGTGGGCGATCTACCGCGCGCAGGAGCTGCTCGTCGCCCAGGGGCCGGAGCACGGCGTCGAGGTGACGTTCTTCCACGGCCGCGGCGGCTCCCCGTCGCGCGGCGGCGCGCCCGCGCACCAGGCGATCCTCGCCCAGCCGCCGGGCACGCTGGAGGGCGGCGTGCGCATCACCGAGCAGGGCGAGGTGATCTCGGCCAAGTACGCCGACCCGGACCTCGCCGGGCGCTCGATCGAGCAGCAGCTCTCCGCGCTGCTGCTCGCCCGCGCGGCGCCGTCGCCGCCGCAGCCCGAGGCCTTCCGCACCGAGATCGAGCGCGCCGCCACGCGCTCGTGCACGGTCTACCGCGGGCTCGTCGACAACGAGGACTTCGTCCGCTTCTTCCGCCAGGTCTCGCCGGTCGACGAGCTGGCCGAGCTGACCATCGGCTCGCGGCCGGCGAGCCGCAAGGCGGGCGGCCGGCTGGAGGACCTGCGCGCCATCCCGTGGGTCTTCGCCTGGACCCAGAACCGGATCCTCCTGCCGTCCTGGTTCGGAGCCGGCACCGCGCTGGAGGAGGGCGAGCTCGAGCTGCAGCGGGAGATGTACCGCTCGTGGCCGTTCTTCCGCATGGCCGTCTCGACGCTGGAGATGGCGCTCTTCAAGGTCGACCTCGACATCGGGCACCGCTACCTCGCGCTCGTCGAGCCCGACCTCGCCGAGTGCTTCTGGCCGGTACTGCAGAGCGAGCACGAGCGCGTGGTCTCCCGCCTGCTCGCCATCCGCGAGGCCGAGACCCTGCTCGACGGCACGCCCGCGCTGCGCGACCGGCTCGAGCACCGCAACCACTGGGTCGATCCGCTCTCGCACCTGCAGGTCGCCCTGCTCAAGCGCGCCCGCGCCGGCGACACCAGCGTGGGCGCGGCGCTCATGGCCACCATCACCGGCATCGCGGCGGGACTCCGGAACACCGGGTAGGGCTGGCCGTACCCCCCTTGGGGGAAGCCGTAGACCAGGACGCAAGGCAGCGCGATTGGTCAGATCCGGGTCGAGTGGGAAGGTACCCCTATGACCGTCACCGTCACCCCGCGCCCCCCGGTCACCGCGGCAAACCACACGTTCACGTTCCCCACGGTCCGTGAGCTGCCGCCGGTGTCCCGCCCGGGCACGTTCGACTCGACCTGGTGAGCTGACGGTCGGCTCAGCCGACCGCGAGCTGCCGGCCCGAGGCGACCGCCTCGTGATCCAGCAGCCAGCGCTTGCGCTCGAGCCCTCCTCCGTAGCCCACCAGCGTCCCATCGGATCCGATGACGCGGTGGCACGGAATCACGATCGACAGCGGGTTGCGGCCGTTGGCCAGCCCGACGGCACGGACCAGCTTGAGGTCCCCGAGCCGCAGCGCGAGCTCCTTGTAGGAGATCGTCTCCGCGTAGGGGATGCGCTCGAGCTCCTCCCACACACGCCGCTGGAACGGCGTGCCGGCCGGAGCCAGGGGCAGGTCGAACTCCTGCAGCTCGCCGGCGAAGTAGGCGTCGAGCTGCTCGCGGGCGGCGTCGAACGGGCCGCCGGGTCCGCCGGCGGAGTCGTGGCGCAGGTAGAGGCCGGTGAGGCGGCCCTCGGCGTCGGCGCGCAGCTGGATGTCGCCGACCGGGCTGGGATGAAGGGTGGTGAACACGCCCTTACAACGTCGCGGGCGGTCCGGACGTGATCATCCGTAGGCCGCCGATCAGCAGTCGCGTCTCCATGGCGCGGATCCTGTCAGGCGGCAAAGGCCCAGCGCGTCGGCGAGCCCGTGAAGTCGTCGTGCGCGATCCCGAAGGCCCACCGCGGCGTGACCCGGATCGACGCGTTGACGTCCGGGTCGAGGAACTCGAGCGTCATCCCGGACGCGTACTTGGCGTTCATGAGCTCCAGGAAGCGCTCGATGGCGGGCAGCTCGCGGACGATCGCGGCGGTGCCCTCGAGCACGACCGGCTCCTCGGCCTGCTCGGTCGTCACCACGCAGCGCGGGTCGGCCGCGAGGTTGCGCGCCTTGCGGGAGCGCCCGCCGCTGCTGAACCAGAACGCTTCGCCGTCCCACACGCCCCAGACCGGCATGGCGTGCGGCCGGCCGTCCGGCCACAGCGAGCTCACCCAGTAGTTGCGCGAGCGCTGCAGCCGCGCCTCGGCCCACTCCCAGGGGAGCAGGCCGGTGCCCTCGTCAGGGCCCTGGATGCCGTACCCCGGCATGTACGGGCGGCGCGCTTGCGGCACGCGCTCATTCTGGCGCGACGATCGCCAGCGCGGTGCCCCAGGGGTCGCGCACGAGGAAGCCGCCCTCGAACGGCTCGACCGGGCGCGCCGGCCGCCTCGGCACGCTCGCGGACCGCCGCCACGTCGGCCGCGGACGGCAGCTCGACGGTCCAGTGCCGGAGCCCGGTCCGGTGATCGGGCGCTCCCGGCACGCCGACGCCGCGCCACGTGTTGAAGCCGAGGTGGTGGTGATAGCCGCCGGCCGACACGAACGCCGCGCTGGGCATCCGCGCCTGCGGCTCGAAGCCGAGGACGTCGCGGTAGAACGCGAGGCCGCGCTCGATGTCGCCGACGTGCAGGTGCAGGTGGCCGACGCGCAGGCCCGGCCCGACCTGCTCGGTCGGCGCCTCGCCGGCCACCGTCGTGAGCAGGTCGTCGACGTCCAGCGGCTTCGGGCCGCCGGCGTAGCCGAGGTGGTCCGGCCACTCCGACCGCGGTCGGTCGGCGGCCAGCTCGATGCCGTTGCCGTCGGCGTCCGGGAGGTAGATCGCCTCGTGCGTCTCGTGGTCGGACGCGCCGTCGACCGGCGTGCGCGTGGCGGAGAGGCGGAGCACGGCACGGGCCAGCTCCTCGCGGCTCGGGTAGAGGAGCGCGTAGTGGTAGAGGCCGGCGTGGCGACCGGCGGGCTGGGCCTGGGGATCCTCGTGGAGGATCACGCTCACGTCGGTGCCGTCGCCGAGCTCGGCGAAGCCGGCCTCGTGGCGGTGGACGCGCAGGCCGAGGGCCCGCTGGTACCACGCGACGGCGCGGTCGACGTCACGAACCGTGAGGTCGACCGGGCCGAGGCGAAGGGTGTCGGGAAGTAGCGTGGGCATGGTTGCTCTCGCAACCATTATGACGCGCGCTTCAGGCCGTGCTCGGATCCGGCCGGTGCGCGATCAGCGCCCGTGCGGCGGCGATGGCCTCGGTGACGTCGCGGACGCTCGGGGCGCGGGTCTTGAACCGCAGCTCGCAGTCGCGGCTCACGGTGTCGGCGGCGCTGTCGTAGAACGCGACGTCGAAGCCGGGGCCGCAGATCACGGAGTCGCCGGCGGCGTCCGTCCCGCTCTGGACGATGACGAGGTCGTCGCCCGAGCCCGCATCGACGTCGGTGCCGCCGACCGGCGTGGAGACGATGTCGCCGCCCGACCCGCCGGTGAGGCTGATGTCGGCGCCGCCGGTCGGGACCGCGATGACGTCGGCGCCCGACGAGCCGTCGAGCCGGAGGACGTCGCCGCTGAAGCTCACGAGCTGGTCGGCGCCCGCGCCGCCGTTCGCGTCGCCGAAGGCGAAGCCGCCGGGGACGAGCAGGTCGGCGCCGTCGCCGCCGTCGAGGATCGCGGCCGCGGCGCCGAGGCCGCCGTGGAGCTTGTCGCGGCCCGAGCCTCCGCTCGCGGTGGTGAGGTTGTTGGCGGCGAGGACCATCGTGTCGTTGCCCGAGCCGCCGTCGGCGGTGGCGTCGATGCCGCCCGCGAAGAGGTCGTCGTTGCCGCTGCCCGCGTCGGCTCCCACGACGCCGGTGAGGCTGTTGACGCTCGTGACGTCGTTCTTGTCGCCGAGCGCGACCTGGACCGGGTACGCGATGCCGACGTCGCCGCAGATGGCCGGGGAGCCGGCGCAGCCCGGCCCGGTCGCGAGCGGCGCCGAGAACTCCGTGAAGCGCATGCGCAGGTCGAACGGGCCTCCGACGGTCCCGCTCATGTGGAGGGCGTTGACCTCGCCCGGCAAGGCCTTGTAGGCGATCACCGATGACCCCGTCGGCGTGGCCGCGACCTCGATCGAGGCGGCGGAGGCGGTGGCGGGCGCCGTGGCGACCGCGAGGGCGACGGCGGCGAGGACTGAGCGCTTCATGACCAGGACGCTGAACCACCACTGGAGAGCACGCCCTGACCATTCGGGTGGGACGGTCCGCCCGATGGACGGATGTGTCAGCGCTCGGACGCCACGGGCAGCGACACGCTCCCCGAGTAGCGGCCCTTCAGCCCGCGGCGGGCCGAGACCTCCAGCTTCCACCGGCCCGGCAGCGGCAGGTACGCCTGCCGCACGGCGAACTGCGACGGATCGTCGCCCTGGATGCCGGTGAAGACGAACGGGCCGATGCCGGCGTCCGGCAGGCTGGCCCGCACGCGGACCTCGAAGTAGCCGCCCTCGGCTCCGGTCGGCTCGGGCAGCGCGAGGTCGATGCGGTTCGCCCCGATCCCCGCGGGCGCGACGGCGACCTTGCCGGCGAGCTCGCCCATCTGGACGTCGGCCCGGAACGCCCTGGCGGCCGCTCCCTGGGACCCGCCGTCGTCGAGCGCGATCGCCAGCCCGGTCGAGACGGCCAGCCCGGCCGCCAGCGCCACGACCGGCACGATGAGGCGGCGCCGGCGGGCCACCGCGAAGACGACCACGCCGGCGAGCGAGATCGCCAGCAGGAGGGCGGTGACCTGGGCGATCGACGAGGCACCGCCGCCACCGCCGCTCGACCCGCCCGCGGCGGCGGCCTCCGGCGTCCGCTTGACCCCGACGTGGAAGACGACGAACCCGTCGACCGGGTCCACGTCGTCCGAGATCACCCGCCAGACGATGGTGTACGAGCCGCGCTCGAGGTCCGCCTCGATCGGCGCCGCGATCTCGTTCGGTCGCGGCTGCGAGACCTTGCCGAGCGGCACCGCCTCGGCGACGCCGTCGAACAGGCGCAGGGAGTCCGGCTTCACGGCCTGGTTGAAGCGCAGGACGATCTCCTTCGGCGCCGTCTCGAGCACCGTGTCGCCGGACGGCGACGAGGAGACGAAGCCGGCGTGCGCAGCGGCGGAGACCGGTACGGCGAGCAGCGCCACGATCGCCATGAAGACCGCCCTCACGTCGCGACCTCGTACGCGGAGCGCGCGAGGTGCGCCTGCATCCGCTGCCGGGCGAGCTCCGGATCGCCGGCGGCGATCGCGTCGAGGATCAGCGAGTGAGACTCGATCGCCGCCTCGGGACACGGGGGGACCCGGAAGCTCAGGACCGCGTCCATCAGCGTCGCCAGCAGCCGGTTGCGCGCCGCGTCGACGATCAGCAGGTGGAAGAGCTCGTCGGCCCCGGCGAGCGCCTCGGCCATCCGCCCGAGCGAGGCAGCGTCGCGCCGCTCGGCCGCCAGCGCCGCGGCTTCCCCTTCGACGATCCGGCGCACCTCGAAGAGCTCGTCGAGATCGGCCTGCTCGGCGCTGAGGAGGAAGCCGAGTGACTGGCTGAGCGCGTTGCCGAGCGGCGCGACGGCGAAGCCGCCGTTCGGCTCGGCGGTGATCGCGCCCTTCGACTCGAGCATGCGCAGCGCCTCGCGGATCGAAGAACGGCCCACCCCATAGAGGCCGACCAGCTCCCGCTCCGAGGGCAGCGGGTCGCCGGGCGCCAGGCGGTCGGAGCTGATCAACGCGAGCAGCCGCTCGGCGACGAGCTCGTATGTCTTCCGCCGCACGACGGGATCGAACACGCTCCTCCGGTCTGCCGTTGAGACAATCAGACCAGCGGGCGCGAACGCTTGTCAAGCGCGGTCGCCTGCTCGACCCGCGCGACGTGCTCGTGCATCCGGCGCCGCGCCTCCTCCGGCTCGCGGGCGCGCACCGCCTCGAGGATCAGCCGGTGCATCTCGACCGCGTGCTCGGGCAGTCCCGGCGTGTGGAAGCTGGTGGCCAGCGAGCGCTGGAGCTGCGAGCGGATCGCGTTCATGAGGTGCACGAGGAGGCGGTTGCGCGTCGCATGCACGACGGCCATGTGGAACCGCAGGTCGGCGGTGATGAAGTCCGCCTCGGAGTCGCGGCCGGCCTCCATCGCGTCGATCTGGAGGGCCATCGCGTCGAGGTCCTGGTCGATCGAGCGGGTCGCGGCGAGCGCGGCCGCCTCGGCCTCCAGCATGTGCCGGACCTCGAACAGCTCGCGGAAGTCGGCCTGGTCGACGCTGACGAGGAAGTCGAGCGAGTGGTGCAGCGCGTTGCCGAACTCGGCGACCGTGAAGCTGCCCGAGCCGACGCTGTGGATGACGCCCTTGGACTCGAGCATCCGCAGCGCCTCGCGGATCGACGAGCGCCCGACGGCGTAGGACTCGGCCAGCTCGCGCTCGGACGGGATGGGGTCGCCGGGCGCGAGACCGCCGCCGGCGATGCGCCCGAGCAGCCGGTCCGCCACCAGCTCGTACGTCTTCTGGCGGGCGATGGGTTCGTAGAGCTCGTCGGACACGATCGCGCCGGACTCTACGCCACGCCTTGACAGCGGTCTCGTCGCTCGGAGATACTCGCGGTGGTCTGACAGTCTGACGCCCGTCGGAGGAGAGCACGGCGGGTGTCCTACTGGTCGACCTGGGACTGCAAACGATTGCAGGCGGAGGAGAGGAGAGCTGTCCATGAAAGACGGGTCCAGCGCCGGGAAGAGGACAAAGCTGTGGCGCCTGGCCACCGTGCTCGCGGCCTCGGCTGCCGCGGCCGGCGCCACGGCGGTGCTCGCCAACGCCGGAGGCGGCGACAAGCACGATTCCCCGAAGGTCGACCTCGGCATCCTCGGCGTGCCTGAGATCGTCCTCTACAACGGGAAGATCTCGACGGTCGACAAGCGCAACTCGACCGTCGAGGCCATCGCCATCCGCGAGGGCGAGATCATGGCGGTCGGCGACGACCGGCAGATCACGCGTCTCGCCGAGCGCGGCACCGAGATGATCAACCTGCGCGGCCGTCGCGTCCTGCCGGGCCTCATCGACGGCCACATCCACGGCATGCGCGAGGGCTACCACTGCTGGACGCAGGTCGTGCGGCTCGACCTGATCACCAGCCGCGCCACCGCGCTGAACATGTATCGCGACAAGGCGCGCGAGCTGCCGGACGGCAAGTGGATCTGGACGACGGCCGGTGGCTGGAACGTCGGCCAGCTCGACAACCCGACGATCTTCACGTTCGCCGAGCTGTCGGCGGCGGCGCCGAACAACCCGCTGTGGATCACCGGCAGCGGCTTCGCCGGGCCGCGGGTCAACCAGGCCGCGCTCACGCTGCTCGGTCTCTCCGCCGGCTCCCCGGGCGTCGTGCTCGACCCCGCCACCGGCCAGCCGACCGGCCAGCTGACGGGCGCCGCCAGCCAGCTGTCCAACGCGTCGATCCTCGCCGAGCTCGACCAGCTCGGAATCGAGGGCGAGGCGGCGTGCCTGGAGGACTTCATCGCGGAGGCCAACAGCCGCGGCCTGACGGCGTGGAAGGACGCCGGCGGCAACACGGCTCCGTGGGGGACCACGGGCGCCATCAACGACGGCCTGCACGTCGAAGAGGGCGCGATGCACCTGTACCGCACCAAGGGCCTCAACGCCCGCATCGCCTACAACGCGATGAGCGGTTACGTCACCCCTGGCGCGCCGCGCCAGATGGAGGACACCAGGAACGCCATCGGCTTCCTCGGCGACGACATGTTCCGGTACATGGGCCCGGGCGAGGACATGATGCCCACCGACCCGACGTACCCGGACTTCACGCGCTACGCGGCCGCGAAGCGGCTGAGCGTGGAGACGCACGTCGGCTCGCTCGATCCACTGCTCACCGGCTTCGAGGCCGGCGCGCAGGTCTACGACATCGCGAAGCTCAAGTGGCGGATCGCGCACCCGAACGACGGCCAGCCGACGGATGAGCAGCTCGCCCGCGCCAACGCCATCGGCGTCGGCTGGGCGCTGACGTTCTCGTCGGTCCGCAACGGCGGCGCCGGCCCGCGCTACAAGACGGTCATGAACAGCGTGGACCACATGTGCCTGGCCACCGACGCGATGAACGTCGCGCCGTGGGCTCCGTTCCAGACGCTGTGGTACGTGACCACCGGCCAGACGATGCTGCCCGGCGTCCCCGGTGTCCCGGCCGACCAGCGGCTGACGCGGACCGAGGCCCTGCGGCACGCCACGACGGAGTGCGGCTGGTTCATCGACCAAGAGGGCCGGGTCGGCTCGCTCGAGCCCGGCAACCACGCGGACCTGATCGTCCTCACCGACGATTACTTCAAGGTCCCCGACGCCAAGATCAAGGACATCCGCTCGAACCTGACGATCGTCGACGGGCGTATCGTCCACGCGGACGGCGCCTTCGAGTACGCCGACTAGACGCACCCGGGCGACCCGGTCGCGGGATCCATCCCGCGGCCGGGCCGTCGGTCGAGGAGGGCAGATGAGGAAGTGGCTGGTTGCCGGTGCGTGCGTGCTCGCCGCCGCGGCAGCGGTGGTGGCGGTCGCGGCGGCGACCGGCGGCTCGTCCGTCGAGCGCGTGTCGGACGCGCCGGACACCATCGTCCACAACGGGCAGATCACGACGATGGACGACCGCGGGTCGACCGTCGAGGCGCTGGCCATCCGCGACGGCGTGATCGTGGCGGCGGGCGGCGACGAGGACGTCCGGGATCTCGCGGACGACGCGACGCGGCTGATCGACCTCGGCGGCCGGCGCGTGCTCCCCGGATTGATCGACGCCCACCTGAGCGCCGTCTCGGCTCCGTGCTTCACGCGCTCGCCGCGCTTCGACGCGGTCTTCTCGCGCGCGGACGCGCTGCGCGACGTCGCCGACCGGGCGGCGCGCACGCCGGCCGGCAAGTGGCTGTTCCAGCCCGCGGCCGGGTGGACCGTCGAGCAACTCGACGTCCCCGGGATGCTGACGCTGGCCGAGCTCGACGCCATCGCGCCGAGCCATCCCGTCTACCTGCAGGGCACCGGCTTCGAGGGCGGGCAGCTCAACGCGCTCGGCCTGCGGACGCTGAAGCTCCGCGCGGGCGACCCCGGCGTGGCCGTCGACTCCGGCGGCCGTCCCACCGGGCAGGTGACCGGGGCCGCCGACCGGGCCGCGCAGCGCGCGGTCGCCGCCGAGCTGGCCAGGCTCACGCCCGACGAGCGCGAGGCGTGCACGCGCGACCTCGTCCGCGAGCTCAACCGCCGCGGCCTGACCGCCTGGGACGACCCGGCGGCGCGCGGCCTCGACGCCGTCAACCGCCTCCACCGCGCGGGCGAGCTCAACGCGCGCGTGCGCGTGAACTTCGGCTGCGACGCCGGCGGCCTCGCCTGCGTGCGCGGCCTCACGGCGACGCAGATCGGGGAGACGGGCGACGACTGGCTGCGCATCGGCGGCATCGGCGAGCACGTGCTCGACACCGGCGCCCGCGGGGTCTACCCCTCGGCCGAGTACCGCCGGATCCTGCGCCGGCTCGCCGCCGGCGAGTGGTCCTTCCAGCAGCTCGCGCCGGCGGCCACCACGCAGCACGGGATGGTCGACGCGTGGGAGCAGGTCAACGCCCGCACGCCGATCACCGGCCTGCGCTGGCGGATGCTCGGTCCCGGCGGCGGGCCCACCGAGCCCAACCCCGACGCGCTGGCCCGGCTGCGCGACCTCAACGCCGGCGTGGTGCCGACCGACGGGTCGATCGCCGCCACCCCCGAGAGCCCGCCGTACAAGCGCATCTTCGAGAGCGGAACGCGGGCGTGCCTGGGGAGCGGCGGCTCGTACGCGCCGTTCGCCCATCTCGGATACGCGATCAGCGGCGAGACGCGCGTGCCCCTGCGGGGCGGCGTGCCGGCCGATCAGCGCCTGGACCGCGAGCAGGCGCTGGCCCTCGCCACCCGCCGCTGCGACTGGTTCATGAGCCTCGACGGCCGCATCGGGTCGCTCGCCGTCGGGCGGCTGGCCGACCTCATCGTGCTCAGCGACGACTACTTCTCCGTCGAGCCGCGGCAGATCCGCGGCCTGACCTCTGTGCTGACCATGGTCGGCGGCCGCGTGGTCTACGGCGAGGGCTCGTTCTCCGAGCTGGAGCGCACCGCCTCGACCATCGCCCGATAGCCGGTGCAGCGGCAGAGGTTGCCGGCCAGCGCCTCGCGCACCTCCTGCTCGGCGGGCGCGGGGTGCTCGCGCAGGAACGCCTCCATCGACATGAGGATGCCGGCGGTGCAGAAGCCGCACTGGAGCGCGTGCAGCTCGTGGAACGCGCGCTGCAGCGGGTGCGTCAGGCCCTCGATGGTGCTGACCGACCGGTCGCGCGCCTGGACGGCGAGCATCAGGCACGACCGGACCGGCTCGCCGTCGACCTGCACGGTGCACGCGCCGCAGACCCCGTGCTCGCACCCGACCTTCGTGCCGGTCAGGCCCAGGTCGTGGCGGAGGAAGTCGGAGAGCAGCGTCCGCGGCTCGACGTCCGCCTCGTGCTCGGCGCCGTTGACCGTGACCGTGATCCTCATGCGATCGCCCGCTCGATCAGGGCGGTCAGCAGCGCGCGCTGGTACGCGTCGTCGACCTCCGGCGCAGGCAGCTCGTCCCCGTTGATCAGCGCCGCCTCGATCGCCGGCGCACGGACCGGCTTGAGGGCGGCGCCGAGCAGCGCGATCGCCGCGTGGCCGGGAGCGCGCACCGCCGCGACGCCGGCGATCGCGAAGTCGCCGTGCGTGCGGGCGCGCTCGACGAACGCCGTGCGCGCGCCGGGCGGCAGCGCGGGGACCTCGATCTCGACGAGCAGCTCGTCGGGCGCGAGCGTGGTCATCAGCGGCCCCAAGGCGAGGTCGAGCGCGGCGATCGTGCGGGCTCCGCGGGCCGACCGCACGTGGTAGCGGGCGCCGAGCGCGGCCAGGGCGACGGGCAGCTCGGCCTTCGGATCGGCGTGCGCGAGCGAGCCGCCGATCGTGCCGCGCGAGCGGATCTGCGGATGGCCGACGAGCGCCACCGCCTGGCGCAGCAGCGGCCAGCCCTCGGCCACCAGCGGCGAGTGCTCGATCGCCGCGTGCCGGGTCATCGCGCCGATCCGCAGCGACCCGCCGTCCTCGCGCAGGGCGGCGAGACCCTCGACGCGCTCGAGGTCGACGAGCCGCTCCGGCCGCGCGAGGCGGAAGTTCAGCATCGGGACGAGGCTCTGGCCGCCGGCCAGCGGGCGCGACTCGTCGCCGACCAGCGCGAGCGCCTCGTCGAGCGTCGTGGGGGAGGCGTACGCGAACGGCGCCGGCTTCATCGCAGCGCCGCCCACAGCTTCTCGGCGGTGTACGGCGGGTCGACGTGGCGCCCGCCGAGCGCCGCGGCCACCGCGTTGCCGATCGCCGCCGGCGTCCCGATCGCGCCGCCCTCGCCGATCCCCTTGGCGCCGAGCGGGTTGCGGGGCGACGGCGACTGGACGAACTCGGCGCGGATGTCCGGGAGCTCGGCCGCGGTGAGCAGCGAGTAGTCGAGGAACGACGCGGTGGTCGGCTGGCCGTCCTCGTTGTGGACCATCTCCTCGGTCAGGGCGGCGCCGACCCCGTGCACGGTGCCGCCGTAGACCTGCCCGTGGGCGAGCAGGGGGTTGATGATCGTGCCGGCGTCGTCGACCGCCGCGATGCGCCGCACGCGCAGCTCGCCGGTCGCGCGCTCGATCTCCACGACCGCGGCGTACGCGCCGGAGCCGAAGACCTGATCCGAGCTGAACCGCGCCTGCTCGGACAGCGGCCCGGTCTCGCCCGCGTCGAGCCGCTCGCGGAGCCGCCGGGCGGCGAGCAGCAGCGCCGAGCCGGCCATGGCCGTCGTGCGGCTGGCGAACGTGCCGATCCCGTCCAGGCCCGCGTCGGAGTCGCCGAGCCGCACCGCGACCGCGTCGGGCTCGATGCCGAGCGCGTCGGCGACGATCTGGGCGAACGTCGTCGCGTGGCCCTGGCCGTGCGGGCCGGAGCCCGCGGTCGCCACCACGCCGCCGTCGGCCTCGACGGCCACGCGCGCCTCCTCGAACTGCCCGCCGGCGCGCTCGACGTAGAGCGCGACGCCGGTGGCGACGACCCGGTCGCCCTCGTCGCCGTGCTCCGGCTCGACGAGCTCGACCGCGAGGTCCAGGCAGCGCTCGTAGTCGCCGGAGTCGTAGACGAAGCCGAGCGGCGTCTCATGCGGGAAGGCGCGGATGACGTTGCGGCGGCGCAGCTCGACCGGGTCGAGGCCGAGCTCGCGCGCCGCGCGGTCGACGGTCAGCTCGAGGAAGGCCGCGGCCTCGGGGCGGCCGGCGCCGCGGCACGGGCCGGTCGGCACCTTGTCGGTGCGCGCCCCCACCACGGTGACCGCGGCGGCCGGGATGGCGTAGCAGCCGCACATCAGCATCGCGCACGTGTGCGGCGGGGCGGCGGTGTTGCCCAGCAGGTACGCGCCGAGGTCGGCGACGATGTGCGCGCGCACGGCGAGCATGCGCCCGCCGGCGTCGAGCGCGAGCTCCACCTCGGCCTCCATGCCGCGGCCCTGATAGGCGGCGAGGAAGTTCTCGAAGCGATCCTCGGCCCACTTGACCGGGCGGCCGAGGCGCAGCGCGGCCGCCGCCACCGAGGCCATCTCGGGCGACGGCGTGCCCTTGGAGCCGAACGCGCCGCCGACCTCCGGGAGCGTCACGCGGATGGCCGCCGGGTCGAGCGCCAGCGCGTGCGCCAGCCCGGCTCGGGTGCGGTGCACGTCCTGCGCCGAGGCCCAGACGCGCAGGCCGTCGCCGGCGGGCTCGGCCAGCACGCCGCGTGTCTCCATCGGCGCCGCCACCACGCGCGGGATCGCGTGGCGCGCGCGGACGACGTGCGCGGCCGCCGCGAAGGCGCCCTCGACGTCGCCGCTGCGCTTCTCGAAGCGCAGGAGCGTCTCGGACGCCGCGCGAGGATCGACCACGGCGTCGAGCGGGTCGTAGTCGACCTCGACGAGCTCGGCGGCGTCCTCGGCCAGCGCGCGCGAGGAGGCGAGGACCAGCGCGACCGGCTGTCCCGCGTAGCGGACCTCGTCGCCGGCCAGCAGCGGGTGCGGCGCGTCGGCCACCTCCATGCCGGGCCGGCCCTCGACGAGCAGGGTGCCGGGCATCTCCGACGCGGTCAGGACGGTGAGACCGGCGGGTGCGGAGATGCCGGTGACGCGGGCGCGGGCGAACGGGCTGCGCACGAACGCCGCGTGGAGCATGCCGTCCACGTGCAGGTCGTCGAGGTAGCGGGCCTCGCCGCGGAGGATCGGCTCGTCCTCGCGCCGGGGGACGGCCCGCCCGATCCAGCTCACGTCCCGACCGCCTCCAGGATCACGCGCAGCGCGGCGATCCCCTCCTGCGCACCCGTCTCCACCACCGCCTCGCCGCGCGCGGCCAGCGCCCACTCGCGCAGCTCCTCGGCGAGCATGTCGCGCGGCTCGAACGCGATCTCCTCGCCGCCGACCGTGATCGTCGAGACCTCGTCGACGCGCTCGGCGTCGGGCCACACGGCCCCGAGGTCGGCGCGGTAGTCGAGCACGCCCTCGGTCCCCTGCAGCCGCACGGCGAACGTGTGCGGGGAGACGTAGGAGCCGGTCAGCACGCCGAGCGCGCCCGACGCGAACTCCAGCGTCGCGACGCCGACGTCGTCGATGTCGGCGTCCGTGTGGACGTGCGCCATCACGCCCGTGGTCCGGCGCACCGGCCCGAGCCAGGCGGCGAGCGTGTCGGCGTGATGGATGCCGAGCTGCATGAGCGGTCCCCCAGGATTGCGCGAACGGTGCGCGCGCCAGGCCTGCGGCCCGAGCTTGCCGGGGAGCGAGAACGTCGCCTCGGCCAGGACGACCGTCCCGAGCCGGCCCTCCCGGACGAGCTCGCCCACCCGCCGCGCGGCGCCGAGCCGGCGGAAGCCGTGCCCGACCGCCAGCACCACGCCGGCGTCGACGCATGCGTCGCGGATCCGCGCGGCCGCCTCGAGCGTGTCGGCGATCGGCTTCTCGACGAACACGTGCTTGCCCAGCGCGGCGCAGGCGACGGCCTGCTCGGCATGGACGTCGTTCGGCGTGGCGAGGATGACCCCGTCGACCGCGGCGATCGCGGCCTCGAAGCTCTCGGCGACCGGGACGCCGAGCTTCTCCGCCTTCCCGGGTGTGCGCGAGAAGCACGTCGCCACATCGAGCCCGGCGCGCTGCGCGGCGGCCGCGAGCCGCGGCCCCCACATGCCCGCGCCGATCACGGCGACGCGCATCATCCGAGCCGGTCGCGCAGCCAGTCGGCGACGAGCGGGCGTGAGAGGTACGGCACGTTGGCGCACACGTGGTTGCCGTCCTCGAGCACGACGAAGCTCCCCTGCGGCGCGACCTGCGCCATGCGCTCGGTCGACTCCGGCGGGATCAGCCGGTCGTGGCGGCCGGTGACGAACAGCGCCGGCCGGTCGAGCTGCTCGAGCACGCCTTCGAGGTCCAGCTCCAGCGCGCGGCGCCGGGCGTCCTCGTCGTCGGCGGCGCCGGACTTGGCGGCGAACGTCTCGCGGGTGAGCTCCGGCAGCCGGTCCCACAGCGCGCCGAAGGAGAACGGCCCGCTGATGCCGGCCACGGCGCGGATGCGCGGCTCGAACGTCGCCGCCCGCGGCGCGTGGTAGCCGCCGAGGCTGACGCCGAGCGCGCCCACCCGGTCGAGGTCCAGGTCCTCGCGGCCGTCGAGCCGGTCCAGCATGACCGCCGCGCCCACCTCATAGTCCGGCCGGATCGGCAGGTCGTAGCCGCACTCCCCCTGGCCCGGCCCCTCCATCGACAGCGTGGCCATCCCGCGCCGCAGGAAGACCTCCTCGAGCGTGAAGAACTCCTCCTTGGTGGAGTCGAGCCCGCAGATGAGGAGGACGAGCGGCGGGCGCTCGACGAGAGCGGGCCGGCGCAGGTTGCCGACCACCGTGCCGCCGTCGAGCGGCGCCTCGATCCGCTCGGCCGTCGGGTCGAGCGTGCGGTGGGCGGCGTAGAGCGCCTCGACGGCGAGGTCGGCCACCTCACGGGCGCGGCCGGCGTCGAGCACCCAGACGAAGCGCCCGAAGTGGTAGGCGACGGCCGCGCGCAGCCACGCGTCGCCGGCCGTGATGCGGCGCGAGGACGCCTCCGCCTCGCGCGCGAGCTCGGCGTGCTGGTCGCCGAGCGCCCGCCAGCCGTCGAGCCAGTCCTCCCAGCGCTCGATGCGGGCGGTGGTGCGGACGAAGTCGTTGGAGTCGACTCCGGCCTGCACGAAGCGCGGCGCCCAGTGGTCAATCGCGGACTGCACGCGCGCGTCCGGCACCGCTCACCACCTCCTCGATGTCGAGTCCGAGGTCGGCCAGCATGACCCACGCCGCGTTGCGGCCGGGTGCGCCGGTGATCGAGCCGCCGGGATGCGTGGTGCCGCCGGTCTGGTAGAGCCCGGGGATCGGCATCCGGTGCGCCGCCCACCCGGCCGCCGGGCGCAGCGCGCCGCTCTGCGGGTAGGTCCGGTTGCCGCCGTGGAAGGTGCCGTGGATCATGTGCTCGTTGGCGGCCTCGATGTCCTCGGGCGCCTTCACCAGCCGTTCGAGGATCACGTCCCGGGTGAAGCCCGGCGCCACCTCGGACACGCGCTCGAGCTGGCGATCGGCCTGCCACGTCGCCCGCTCCGGGAAGCCGTACGAGTTCGCGGAGAGGAACTTGACCGTGTGGTGACCCTCCGGCGCGCGGGAGGGATCGACGAGGGTCGGCGTGGCCACGAGCACCCACGCCGGGTCCTCGACGTAGCGCCCGTCGCGCAGCGCGCGCCCGTACTCGATGACCTCGCGCGGGAACGCGGCGAGCCCGGCCGAGACGGCGCTGCGCGGCCCGTCGGGCGTCTCGAACACCGGCGGCGCCGACGTGCCCATGAAGACGGCCATCGCCGACACGCCGATGTCGAACGTCTCGACCCCGTAGCGGAAGCCCTCGTCCCAGCTCTCGGGCGGCGCCATGTCCAGCAGGTGCTTGACGTGGATGGTGGAGACGACCGCCTCGCTCGCGCGGTACCGATCCCCGTCCTCGGTCTCCACGCCGACGCAGCGCCCGCCCTCGAGCAGCAGCCGCGTCACCCGCTTGTCGCAGATCACGCTGCCGCCGTGGTCGGTGATGCAGGAGACGATCGCGTCGGTCAGCGAGCCGGAGCCGCCGCGCGGGATCGTCCACGACCGGCGCTGGCGTCCGAACACGAGCGCGTACGCGAGCTGGCCCGAGCCGTCGGACTCCACCGGCACGAGCGTCTGGTACGCCTGCCAGAGCAGGAACGCCTGCGTGTGCTCGTCCTCGAACTCGTGGCGGATGACGTCCCACGCGCTCATCGCCCGCCGCCGCAGCCAGACGTTCCCGCGCGGGTGGTCGGCCAGCTGCCGCTCCACCGACCGGCCGAAGCCCACCGGCGTGAACTGGCCGGAGGCGAAGATGTGCTTGACCTCGTCGTACTCGTCCAGGGCCCGCCGGTAGGCCTCGCCGTCGCGCTTGGAGAAGCGCGAGATCTCCTCCACGGTGCGCTCGCGGTCGAGCCACGCGGTGAGGTGCGTGCCGTCCGGGAAGGCCACGTGGGCGAACGGGTCCGGCTGGAGGTACTCGAGCCCGTACCGGCCCAGCAGCCCGAGCTCGTCGTTCACGAGCAGCGGATTGGTCTGGATCAGGGTGTGGCCGGTCGAGCAGGAGTCGATCGTGTAGCCCGGCCCGAGCAGCTCCTCCGACGCGGCGCCCCCGCCCGGGATGTGGCGGGAGTCGAGCACCAGCACCTCGTAGCCCGCGCGCGCGAGGTACGCCGCCGTGATCAGGCTGTTGTGACCGGCGCCGGCGACGACGATCTCGGCACTTGCGCTCATGCCACCAGCCTCTCTGCGTTGCCGCTCAGGATCGCCGCCTCGGCGTCCGCCCCCAGGCCGGCGGCGCGGATCGTGGCGGCCGGATCGGGATCGCCCATGTCGAACGGATGGTCGGAGCCGGCCAGCACGCGATCGGCGCCCGCGAAGGCGACGAGCTCGCGCAGCACGGCCGGGTCGTGCGTGACGGAGTCGAAGTGGAAGCGGCGCAGCGAGTCCGCCACGGGCTCCCTGACCCCGTTCTGCGCGCCGGCGAGGTGCTCCTGGGCGTGCCGCAGCCGCCCCCGCAGCGCGAGCACGGCGCCGCCGCCGTGGGCGAGCAGGACCTTGAGCGCCTGGTGGCGCTCCATCACCCCGGCCATCGCCAGGTGCGCGGCGGTCACGGTGGTCTCGACCGGGTTGCCGACCGTGTTCCACAGATAGTGGTCGTCGGGCCCGGTGAAGCCGCGCGTGCTCGGGTGGATGAAGACGAGCGCGCCGGTCTCCTCGGCGGCGGCCCAGAACGGGGCGAAGCGCTCCGCGCCGAGGTAGTCGCCGTCGACCTTCGCCGCGACCTCGACGCCGGCGAGGCCGCGGGCCATCGCGCGCCGCAGCGCGTCCGGGTCGTCCGGCGCCCCGGCGCCGAGCACGGCGACGCGGTCGCGCACGAGCTCGGCCAGGGCGTCGTTCTGGCGCTCGTCGTCGACGCCGAGGAGCGCCACCCACGGCGCCAGCAGCACGCGGTCGGCGCGGGTCTCCGCGAGGATGCGGTCGACGTCGCGGAACTCCCCGACGGCCGAGGGCGGCGGGTCCGGCCAGTCGCCGGGAGCGATGACGTGGACGTGGGCGTCGAACATCAGGTCGTCGCGATCAGGGTCAGCGCGCCCGCCACCACGAGGCCGGCGCCGAGCCAGACCTTCCGAGTGACGCTCTCGAGGTGGCGGCCGACGAGCAGCGGCGAGAGGAAGAGGACGATCGGCACCGAGACCAGCGCGAGCGCGAGCACCACGGCCACATCCGTGTCGTCGATGGCCAGCCAGCGCCACCACGTCGCGAACGCGACGAGCACGCCGGCGAGGACCTTGAAGCCGAGCGCGTCGCGGGCGATCGAGGAGGCGCGGATCGGCTTCCCGCGGCCGGCCAGGAACAGCCCGTAGGCCGCCACCGACGCGACCATCCCGAGCGTCACGCCGAGCAGCGGCGAGTCGAGACCGTCGAGGCCCTCGAGGGTGAAGATCGGGCTGATCGCCCACATCAGCGCGCAGGCCAGGCCCGGGAGCGCGTCGACCCCGCGCGCCTCGCGGCCGCCGCCCGCGACCAGGTAGGCGCCGAGCACCATCGGGGCGATGGCGAGCAGCGCCAGCGGTCCCGGCAGCTGCCCGAGCGCGATCACGCCCACGAGGAGCGCGAAGAGCGGCGCCATGGTGAGCAGCGGCGAGGTGCGCGCCGCGCCGATCCGCCGCTGGCTGAGGTTCAGGAACGTCCACCCGAGCAGGAAGTGGACGACGCCGGCGGCCGCGAAGGCGATGAGCGGCCAGGGCTCCGCGTCGAACAGCAGCCCGACGTCCTCGGTGGCGAGCGCGAAGCCGAGCAGCGCCAGCGTGGCGATCGCCAGGTTCAGGAACGTCGAGACGTACGGGTCCTCGATGTCGACCAGCGCGCGCCGGTTGAGGCTCTGGAAGAGCCCGAACCCCACGCCGGAAGCCACCGCCCAGAGCGCCCCCGTCACGCGGGCGCCGTGGTCGTCGCCTTCACGGCGTTCTTGACCGACCCGCCGAAGTAGAGGTCGGCCATCTCGGGGTTGGCGAGCACCTCGTGGGCGCGGCCGTCGAGCAGCACGCGCCCGCTCTCCATGACGATGCCCTGGGTCGCGAGCCGCAGGCCGAAGCGCACGTTCTGCTCGACGAGGAGGATCGTCTTGCCCGCCGCGACCATGCGGTTGACGCTGTCGCCGACGTGCTTGAGCGCCTTCGGGTCGAGCCCCAGCGACGGCTCGTCGAGGAGCACGAGCTTGGGGTCGAGCATCAGCGCGCGGGCGAACTCCACCATCCGCCGCTGACCGCCCGAGAGGTTGCCCGCCTTGTCGCCGGCGCGCTCCTCGACCACCGGGAAGAGCGCCTCGACCTCGTCGTAACGCTGCTTCACCAGACGGCGGTCGCGCCGGATGATGTAGGCGCCCATCAGGACGTTCTCGCGCACGGTGATGTTCGGGAACAGCGCGTCGGACTGCGGGACCTGCGAGACGCCGGCGGCGAGGATCTGCGCCGGGTTCATGCGGTGCAGCTCGATGTCGTCGAGCACGACCTCGCCCTCGCGCGGGCGCAGCAGGCCGCTGACCGTGCGCAGGACCGTCGACTTGCCCGCGCCGTTCGGCCCGACGATGCAGGCGATCGAGCCCTGGGCGATGTCGATGTCGACGCCCTGGAGCACGTCTCCGCCGCCGTAGCCGGCGATCACTCCTCGCAGGCGGAGGATCACTGCGCCCCCGCCGGGACCGGCTCGTCGAGGGCG
The DNA here is from genome assembly GCA_963774155.1 of uncultured Solirubrobacteraceae bacterium. GTDB lineage: Bacteria > Actinomycetota > Thermoleophilia > Solirubrobacterales > Solirubrobacteraceae > DASSUW01. The sequence continues at coordinate 16,964 of CAVZDW010000012.1, read as the reverse complement.
AAGTCGTCGCCGAGGTAGGCGTCGAGCACCTTCGGGTCGCGCTGGATGGCGGCCGGCTTGCCGGAGGCGATCGTCTTCCCGCGCGCGAGCACGATCACCGGGTCGCACAGGCCGAGCACGAACGGCATGTTGTGCTCGACGATGAGGAACGTCGTCCCGCGGGCGTTGAGCTCGCGGATCATGTCGCCCATCCGCTCGATCAGCGTCGGGTTGATGCCGCCGGCCGGCTCGTCGAGCAGGATCAGCTTCGGGTCGAGCATGAGGATCTGGGCCAGCTCGACGAGCTTCTGCTGGCCGAAGGAGAGCGCCGCCGCCGGCTGGTCGGCGTAGCGCTTCATCCCCACGAAGTCGAGCAGCTCCTCGGCGCGCTCGGCCTCCGAGCCGCTCACGCCGTCGGCGTTGAGCTGGCCCCAGCGGAAGCCGCGGAGCGGGGCGACGACGTTCTCGAGCACCGTCATCTCGCGGAACAGGCGCGTGATCTGGAACGTGCGGCCGAGGCCCGCGTAGGCGCGGTTCCACGGCTTCATCCCGTCGATCCGCTCGCCGTCGAACCAGACCTCGCCGGCGTTCGAGTGCATCGTCCCGCCGATCAGGTTGAACACCGTCGTCTTGCCGGAGCCGTTCGGCCCGATCAGCGCGGTGATCGAGCCCTCGGGAACCGAGAACGACGCGCCGTCGACCGCGCGCAGCCCGCCGAAGCGCTTCTCCAGGCCCTTGACCTCGAGCAGCGCGCGGCCCGTGAGCTCCGGCTGCGTCTTCGGCACCTCGCGCTCGCGCAGCTCGAGCCGCGCGCCCACGAGCCCGGCCTTGCCGCGCTTGCGCCGCTTCTCGGCCAGCTCCTTCAGCGTGGGGATGATCCCGCGCGGGAGGAAGAGCACGACGAGCGCCATCAGGCCGCCGAAGATCAGCAGCCGCGAGTTGCCGCCGCCGAGGTTGTTGTTCGACCACTCGTTGAGCGGCTCGATGAGGAACGCGCCGAGCACCGGGCCGAACAGGGTCCCGCGGCCGCCGAGCAGCATCGAGAGCAGGATCTGGACGCTGAGCAGGATGTTGAACATCCCGGTCGGGTCCACGAACGCGAGGTAGTAGCCGTAGATGGCGCCCGCCATGCCGACGAACACGGCGCTGGCCACGAAGCCGAGCAGCTTGTAGATCGGCGTGGCGACGCCGACCGTCGCCGCCTTGTCCTCGTCCTCGCGCATGGCCACCAGGCCCATGCCGAACTTCGTGCGCCGGATCCGCCAGCTCATCAGCAGCGAGAGCCCCAGGAGCCCGGCCAGCGCGTAGTAGAAGGGCCAGTTCTGGTACGCGATGTCCCACATCGGGAGCGGGAGCGTGATGCCCGCCGTCCCGTTCGTGAGCGACGACCAGTTCGTCGCCACGATCTGCAGCAGGAACAGGAACGCGATGGTCATGATCACGAACGACGGGCCGCGCGTGCGCAGCGCGATCACGCCGAGCAGCGCCGCGAAGATCCCCGCCACGAGCCCGGCCACCGGCACCCACACCCAGACCGACAGGTCGACCCGGGTGGAGAGGATGGCCAGCGTGTACGCCCCCAGCCCCAGGAACGCGCCCTGGCCGAGCGAGATGTAGCCGCCGTAGCCGGAGATCACGTTCAGCCCCACCGCCCCGATCGCGAAGACCAGGGAGAGGATGATCATGTTCTGGTAGTAGAGGTTGTCCGAGATCACCGGGTAGAGCAGCAGCAGCACGGCCGCCACGGCGACCACCGCGCGCCCCGGCGAGAGCAGCTTCGTCATGCCGGCGCCACGTCCTCACGCAGGCGCGAGCCCATCAGCCCCTGCGGGCGGACGAGCAGCACCACGAAGATGACCACGTAGGGCACGGCGGTGGCCCACGAGGGCGAGATGTAGGTGACCGTCAACGCCTCGGCCACGCCGAGGATCAGCGCGCCGATCGTGGCGCCCTGGATGCTCCCCAGCCCGCCGAGCACGACGATGCTCAGCAGGCGCGCGATCCACTGGTAGTGCGAGCCGGGCAGGAACGGATAGAGCACGGAGACGATCGAGCCGCCGGCGCCCGCCGCCGCGACCCCGACGGCGAACGTCAGCGCCGCCACGCCGCTCACGTTGACCCCGACGAGAGCGGCCCCCTGCGGGTTGACGGCGCTGGCGCGGATCGCCCTGCCGAGCCACGTCCGGTTGAGGATCAGGAACAGCGAGCCGAGCACGATCGCGGCGACCGCGAACCCGTAGACCTGGGCCTTCGGGAGGAAGAGCTCGCCGATCGTGAACGACTCGTTGAAGTAGGTGGGGCGCACCGAGTGCGAGGTGTTGCCCCAGATGAAGCCCATCAGGCCCTCGATGACCAGCGCGATGGCGAAGGTCAGGAGCACCGACGAGGACATGTGCGCGCCGCGGATCCGCCGCACGGCGACCAGGTAGAGGACCCACCCGAAGGCGAACATCGCCGGCGTGGTGATGAGGATCGTGAGCAGCGGATCGAGATCGATCGCCGTCCAGATCGAGTACGTCAGGAACGCCGCGAGGATCAGGAACGAGCCGTGCGCGATGTTGATCACGCGCATGACGCCGAAGATCAGCGTGAGGCCCGAGGCCAGCAGCGCGTAGACCCCTCCGATGAGAAGGCCGAGGATGATCGTCTGCGCGAACTCGGTCATGACATGCCAGCGGCGGCGCCCCGTCCGGGGGCGCCGCCGCAGTATCCCCTCTTAGCGGGCCCCACCCGGCTTGTAGCCCTCGATGATCGTGTCCGTCGTGGCGGCCTCCTCCGGCAGGACGATCTCCGGCTTGCCACCCTGCCACTGGCCGATCAGGAACTCGCCCGTCGGCGCGCCCGTGTCGTCCCAGCTCAGCTCGCCGAGGATCGTCTCGACGGAGTTGGCGCGCAGCCAGTCCGCGAGCTTGAGCTGGTCGGCCTTCTCGACCGTCTCGTTGGCCTCGACGGTGGCCTGCAGGACCTCGCCGGCCGCGAAGGCGTCGGCCGCGTCCTCGGGCACCGTCTCCTCGTCGAACATCTCCTGGTACTTGGCGACGAACTCGGCGTTGCCCGGCGTCGTGGCCTCCTGGCTGTGGCTCACCGCGTAGAACACGCCCTCGGTGTTCTCCGCGCCGACGCCCTCGGCGTACTGGTCACCGAACGACGGGGCGTTGGTCTGGTACAGCCACTTCGGGGTGAAGTTGACCTTGCCCAGCGCGCGCAGCATGCCGATCCCGTCCTCGAACTGCGTGCCCGCGACCACGAGGTCGGGGTTCTTGGCCTTGACCGCGTTGGCGATCGAGTCGAAGTTCGTCGTGTCCGCGGTGTAGGTCTCGCGGTAGACGGTCTCGATGCCGGCGGCGCTGAGGATCGCCTCGATGCCCTCCGACGTCGGCGTCGTGAACGGGTCGTCGAGCGTCGGGTAGGCGGCGGTCTTGGGCCGCTTGTCCTCCGGAAGCTCGGTGATCCACTTCGCCCACACGTCGCCCTGGTGGTCCGCCGTCGCCTGCTGGGCGAAGAAGACCATCTTGAAGCCGCGGCTGAAGATGTCCGGGTTGCCGCCCGCCGGCTCCACGTAGAGCATCTGGTTGCGCTCGGCCACCGCCGACGCGGGCAGGTTGAGCAGCGACGAGAACGTGCCGAGCAGCAGGTCGACCTTGTCGCCCGAGATCAGCGCGTTGTAGTCCGACACGACGGTGTTCTGGTTCGACGCGTCGTCCTTGATGACCAGCTCGATCTGGCGCCCGAGCAGCCCACCGGCCTCGTTGACCATCGCCTGCCAGACCTCGTAGCCCTGCTGGGCCGCCTTGCCGGGCTCCGAGAACTCGCCCGTGAGCGGCAGCGACGCCCCGATCTTCAGCGGTGCGGCGTTCTCCTCCGACGCTGTGGATCCACCACCGTCGTCATCGTCGCCGCCGCATGCTCCGACGGTCAGCGCGAGGGCAGCCGCGAGCGCGGTGACCCACCAGCGTGTGCTTCTGAGCCCCATCCGACTCCTCCTCCTAGCGGGCACTTGCAAACGTTTGCAGCAATCGTGTGCAACCTATCGTTCCCCCGCCGCCGTTGTCAAGCATCGCCGAGGGCACGGGACGACTTCCGCACCACGAGGTACGGAGGCAGGACGATCGCTCGCGCCGGCTCGTCGGGCTGCAGCATCCGCTCGAGCAGCAGCTCGGCCGCGGCGGCCCCGATGTCGTAGTGCGGGATCGCCACCGTGGTCAGCGGCGGATCGAAGCGGTCGGAGAACGGCATGTCGTTGAAGCCGACCACCGAGATGTCGTCCGGGCAGCGCAGGCCGCGGCGCTCGAGCGCGTCGTAGCAGCCGAGCGCCATCAGGTCGTTGCCCGCCGCGACGCCGGTGACCACGGCTTCCGACGCCAGCAGCGCCTCGCACAGGCGCTCGCCCTCGGGCCCCGTGAACGCGTTTCCGAAGTGCACCAGCGCCGGGTCGATCGCCAGGCCGGCCTCGTTCATGCCCGCCACGAAGCCCTCGTAGCGGTGGCGGCCGGTCGAGAGCTCCTGCGGGCCGCCGAGGTGGGCGATCCGGGTGTGGCCGAGCTCGGCGAGGTGCAGGACGGCCAGCCGCTCGCCGTCGGCGTCGTCGGCGGCGGCCGACGAGAAGCCGCCGTCGTCGAGGCGCCGGTTGACGAGCACGATCGGCAGGCCCGTCCCCGTCATCTCGTCGAGCACGCCGTGATCGAGCGTCGCGGTCGCCGTGATCACGCCGTCGACCTGGCGGGCGCGCATCGCCTCGAAGTCGTTGCGCTCGCGCTCGCGGTCGTTGTCGGTATTGGCGATCAGCGGCGTGTAGCCCGCCTGCTCGAGCCGGTCCTGGATCCCGCGCACGATCGGCGGGAACAGCGGGTTGGTGAGGTCGGGGACGAGCACCCCGACGGTGTACGAGCGGTTCGTCTTGAGCCCGCGCGCGATCGGGTTGGGCCGGTAGCCGAGCGACTCGGCCGCCTCGATCACGCGCCGCGCGGTGTCCTCGTTGACCAGCCGCCGGGTCTCCGGGTTCAGGGCGCGCGAGACCGTGCCGGGGTGCACCTCGGCGAGACGGGCGACGTCGCGGAGCGTCGCCGAGGCGGGGCGGCCGGCCACGGGCGGCATTATGCCCCGGGGCTCAGTCGCTCCCGCACGGCGCCATTGTCCGCCCAGGGCGTGGCCTCGCGGGTGTCGGCGTCCAGCGTGGTGTTGCGGTCGCTCGTGACCTCGCGTTCGAGCGGCAGCGTGCCGCCCACCGTGTAGTACGGCTTTCCGGCGATGATGAGGTCCTCGGCGGGGAAGCGGGTGATGACCTCGCAGCCGTCCTTGGTGACCACGAGCTGCTCCTCGATGCGCGCCGCCGACCAGCCGTCGCTCGCCGGCCAGAACGTCTCCAGCGCGAAGACCATCCCCTCCTTGATCTCCTCGGGATGGTCGAGCGAGACGAGCCGGCTGAAGACCGGCTTCTCCCAGATCGAGAGGCCGACGCCGTGGCCGAACTGGAGGGCGAAGGCGTCCTCCTCGTTCGCGAAGCCGAACTCCTTCGCCTCCGGCCACACCTCGACGACCTCGCCGGTCGTCACGCCCGGCCGGATCAGCGCGATCGCCGCGTCGAGGTAGTAGCGGCAGCGCTTGTAGGCGTCGACGAGGGCGGGCGACGCGCTGGCCACCGCGAACGTGCGGTAGTAGCACGTGCGGTAGCCGTTGAACGAGTGCAGGATGTCGAAGTAGGCCGGGTCGCCGGGGCGCAGGGCGCGGTCGGTGAAGACGTGCGGGTGCGGCGAGCAGCGCTCGCCCGAGATGGCGTTGACGCCCTCCACGAACTCCGACCCCATCTCGTAGAGCGCGCGGTTGACGAGCGCGACGCACTCGTTCTCGCGCAGGCCCGGCCGCATCGCCCGGTAGAGCTCCTCGTAGGCGGCGTCGACCATGGCGCACGCCGTGTTGAGCAGGGTGATCTCGTCCTGGGTCTTGATCATGCGCGCCTGCTGCATGAGCTGCTGGCCGTCGACGATCTGGATGCCCTCGGCCTGCAGCGCGAAGAGCACGGCCGGCTCGATGGCGTCGACGCCGACGGGCTCGTTCAGGAGCCCGCGCTCCTCGAGCTCGACGCGGATCTTCTGCGCGACGCTCTCGGCGCGGCCGGACTCCGGCGACATGGCGCCGCGCAGCGTGCTGATGCCGGCGCGCGAGCGGCCGTCACCGAGCCAGGGGTTGTAGAGCTGGTGGTGGCGGGCGGCCGAGCCGAAGTCCCACATGATCGGCTCGTCGCCCTGGGGGAGCAGGCAGAACCGGTTGAGCTTGTCCTGCGCCCACGTGCCGATGTGCGTGGCCGTGATGTAGCGGATGTTCGTCATGTCGAAGCACAGGAGCGCTCCGATGTCCGACGAGGAGAGCTCGGCCTTGATGCGGGTCAGGCGCTCCTCGCGGAGGCGGTCGAAGCGCACCCGCTCCTCCCAGTCCACGCCCATCGTCCCGTAGGTGTGCAGACCCATCGTCAATTCCCCCAAAACGGTTGCAATCGATTGCACCGTAGCTCATCGCCCCCCTTGACAGCAAGGTTTCGTTCCTGGTACTGATTGCAAACGATTGCAAATCGGAGGAGAGGGGCAGCGATGTCTGAGTCGGGTCGGGTCGGACTGACGCGCCGTGGGCTGGCGAAGAGCGCCGCGCTGGCCGCCGGAGGGCTGGCGCTGGGGTCGGAGGGGGCCGTCGCGCACGGTCGCGGGCGGCATGACTGGAAGCCAGAGGACGACGACGACATCGCGCTCGTCAACGGCAACTTCATCACGCTGGATCGCCGCGATCCGACCGCCGGATCGGTCGCGATCCGCAACGGCCGGATCATCGAGGTCGGGCGCCGCGGGCGGTCGGTGCGCGGCTGCAAGCGGACGATCGACCTCAAGGGCGCGACGGTCATCCCGGGGTTGATCGACTCGCACCAGCACTTCGTCCGCGGGACGCACAACCCCGGCTACGAGACGCGCTTCATCGAGTCGGCGACGTCGATCGCGGACGTCCAGGCGGCGCTCGCCTCGCGAGCCCGCCGCGTGCCGGCCGGACAGTTCCTGACCTGCATCGGTGGCTGGAATCGCAACGGCCTGGCCGAGAAGCGGCTGCCCGACGCCGGCCGAGCTGGACGCCGCGGCGCCCGCGCACGGCGTCTACCTGTCGGAGACGGGCGGCGGTGGCCAGGCGGTGACCAACACGCTCGGCCGGGCGTTCTTCACGACGGCCGGCGTGCCGGTCGACGCCACCACGGGCGTGCTGGCGGCGGGCGCCGGACGCGCCGCCCTGGTCGCGGTGCAGACGTTCGACGACAAGCGGCGCGGCACGGCCGAGGGCATCGCCCACGTCGCGGGCCTCGGCCTGACCACGATCGCCGACGTCGGCGGCGTGCTCTTCCCCGACTACGCGATCGTCGGCGACCTCTGGCGGGCGGGCGAGCTCGACATCCGCTTCCGCCAGTTCTTCACGGGCTTCGACTTCCCGACCCTCGACGGCGTGAAGACGTTCGTCCTCAACAACCACAACAACCTCGGCGACGACCAGTTCCGGCTCTGCGGCGTCGGCGAGCGGATCACGTCCGGCTCGCCGAGCGCCGCGACGGTGGCCGAGGTCGCGCAGTTCCTCGGCGAGCGCGGCTGGACGCTGATCCTCCACTCGCTGAGCGCCACCGAGAACCAGACCCACGTCGACGCGTTCAAGGTCGCGGCGCAGTCGTTCGACATCGCCGAGCTGCGGTGGGCGCTGCACCACATCAACGACATCACGCCCGCGCTGCTGGGCGAGATCGCCGCGCTCGGGATCCCCGTCGGGATCCAGGGCTGGCGCTACACGTCCAACAGCGGCGGCGCGCCGTGGCGCCAGGCGCTCGACCTCGGCATCCCGGTCGGCGGCGGTACCGACGCCACCAACGTGGCGGCCCAGAACCCGTGGCTGATGCTCTACCACATGTCCACGGGCCGCAACAACGCCGGCGTCGTCACCAACGCCGCCGGGGCGGTCACGCGGCTCGAGGCGCTCCGCATCTACACCGAGGGCAGCGCCTACCTGACGGGGGACGACGACCAGCTCGGCACGATCGAGGAGGGCAAGCTCGCCGACCTCGCCGTGCTCAGCGACAACTACCTCAAGGTGCCGGAGGAGAAGATCAAGAAGATCACCTCCGACCTGACGATCAACGGCGGCCGCGTCGTCCACGCGGCCGGGCGCTTCAAGTCGCTAGCGCCACGTACTTGAGGGCGAGGTACTCCTCGATCCCCTCGGGGCCGCCCTCGCGGCCGAAGCCGGACGCCTTCACGCCGCCGAAGGGAGCGGCGGCGTTGGAGACGATCCCCTGGTTGAGGCCGACCATGCCGGTCTGCAGCTGCTCGATGACGCGGAACGCCCGCTTGAGGTCCTGCGTGTAGACGTACGCGACGAGGCCGTACTCGGTCGCGTTGGCGGCGGCGACGGCCTCGTCCTCGGCCGCGAAGGTCCGGAGCGGCGCGACCGGCCCGAAGATCTCCTCGTCGAGCACGCGGGCGCCGTCGGGCACCGAGGCGAGCACGGTCGGCATGTAGAACGCGCCCGGGCCGTCGATCGGGGCGCCGCCGGCGAGAGCCTCGGCGCCGAGGCCGACCGCGTCGCTCACGAGCGCGGCCACCTTGTCGCGCTCGGTGCGATCGATCAGCGGACCGACCTCGACGCCGGACTCCGTTCCCCGTCCGACCCGCAGGTTCCCCATCCGCTCGGCGAGCTTGCGGCCGAACGCCCGGGCGACCCCCTCCTGCACGAGGAAGCGGTTCGCCGCCGTGCACGCCTCGCCGCCGTTGCGCATCTTGGCCAGCATCGCGCCGTCGACCGCGGCGTCGAGGTCGGCGTCGTCGAAGACGAGGAACGGCGCGTTGCCGCCGAGCTCCATGGACACCCGGAGGAGCTGCTGCGCCGACTGCTCGACCAGCGTGCGGCCGACCGCGGTCGAGCCGGTGAAGGAGAGCTTGCGGGCGCGCGGATCGGCGATCAGCGGACCCATGACGCGGCTCGCCGACGACGACGTGACGATGTTCAGCACCCCGGCGGGAAGGCCGGCGCGCTCGAGGATCTCGGCCAGCGCGAGCATCGAGAGCGGCGTCTGCTTGGCCGGCTTGACCACCATCGTGCAGCCGGCGGCGACCGCCGGGCCGATCTTGCGCGTGCCCATGGCCATCGGGAAGTTCCACGGCGTGATGAGCAGGCACGGGCCGACCGGCTGCTTCATCGTGATCAGGCGTCCGGCGCCCGTCGGCGCGAAGCCGAAGCGCCCCTCGATCCGCACCGCCTCCTCGGAGAACCAGCGGAAGAACTCGGCCGCGTAGGCGATCTCCGCGCGCGACTCGGGGATCGGCTTGCCCATCTCCAGCGTCATCAGCAGGGCCAGCTCGTCCTGGCGCCGCATGAGCTCCTCGTAGGCGCGCCTGAGGATCTCGCCGCGCTCGCGCGGCGGGTGGGTCGCCCACTCGTCCTGCACGCCCGCGGCGGCGTCGAGCGCCGCCAGGGCGTCCTCGGCCGTCGCGTCGGCCACCTCGGCCAGGACCTCGCCGGTCGCGGGGTCCTCCACGGGGACCGTCCCCTCGGTCTCGCGCCACTCGCCGCCGATCCACAGCCCGCGCGGGACCGCGGCGACGACGTCCTGCTCGGCGAGTGCGGCCATCTTCAGACGGCGGCCCCGAGCCGGCCGCGGACTTCGGCCACGATCGACTCGGTGTTCGGCATGAACGCGTCCTCGAGGGTCGGCGAGTACGGGATCGGCGTCTCGTCGGTGGCGATGATCCACGCGTCGTCGAGGTCGTGGAGCGCCGCCTCGGCGACGGCGCCGAGCACGCCGGTGGCCCAGCCGCCGGTGCGCGGGCCCTCCTCGACGGCGAGCAGGCGGTTGGTCTTCTCGATCGACTCGAGCACGGTGGCGAGGTCGAGCGGGCGCAGCGTGCGGAGGTCGATCACCTCGGCGTCGACCCCGTCGGCCGCCAGCTGCTCGGCGGCGGCCAGCGCGTCGCGCACGCCCTTGCCGATCGAGACGATGGTCAGGTCCTCTCCCGCGCGGGCGATCCGGGCCTTGCCGAGCTCGATCGCCTCGATCGGCTCGTCGCCCACCTCGTCCTTGACCGAGTAGAGCCGCTTGTGCTCGAGGAAGATCACCGGGTTGGGGTCGCGGATCGCGCCCTTGAGCAGCCCCTTGGCCTCCGCCGAGCTCGACGGCATGGCGATCTTCAGGCCGGGGATGCCCTGGAACCAGGTCCCGTGCGTCTGCGAGTGCACCGCGCCGAAGCGCCCGCCGCCGCCGACCGCCGAGCGCACGACGAGCGGGATGCTCGCCTGCTCGTTCGTGATGTACCAGTACTTCGCGGCCTGGTTGACGAGCGCGTCCATCGGCAGCGCCATGAAGTCGCCGAACATGATCTCGATGATCGGGCGCAGCCCGGTGACCGCCGCGCCGAACGCGGCGCCGGCGAGGGCCAGCTCGGAGATCGGGGTGTCGACCACGCGCTCGGAGCCGAAGCGCTCGTGCAGCCCGGGGGTGGCCTTGAAGACCCCGCCGGGCGCCCCGACGTCCTCGCCGAGGAAGATCACGCTCGGGTCGCGGTCCATCTCCTCCGCGATGGCGTCGCGGATGGCGACGCGGAACTCGAGCGTGCTCATACCGCGAACTCCCTCGCGCCGTCGGTCTCGGGGTCCGGGTACGGCGCGGCCAGCGCGGTCTCGACGGCGCGCTCGAGCTCGGCGCGGACCTCGCGCTCGGCGCCGTCGATCTCGCCCTCGCCGACGCCGAGCTCGAGCAGCCGGGCACGCGCGATGGTGAGCGGGTCGCGCTCCATCCAGCGCTCGACCTCCTCCTTGGGCCGGTAGGTCGCCGGGTCGGACTTCGAGTGCCCGTAGTGGCGGTAGGTCTGGGCCTCGATCAGCGTCGGGCCGCCGCCCGAGCGGGCGCGCTCGACCGCCTCGCGCGCGGCCGCGTCGACCGCCCAGAGGTCGTTGCCGTCGATGAGCGCGGAGTGCATCCCGTAGGCGTTCGCCCGGTTCACGATGCCGGAGCCCGCCGTCACCTTCTGCATCGGCGTGAACTCGCCGTAGAAGTTGTTCTCGCACACGAAGATGGCCGGGAGCAGCGCCACCTGGGCGAAGTTCAGGCACTCGTGGAAGTAGGCCTGGTTGGTGGCGCCGTCGCCGAAGAACGCGACCGCGACGTTGCCGGTGCGCTTCGCGGAGAGCGCGGCGCCGGTGGCGGCGCCGATCGAGCCGCCGACGATGCCGAAGCAGCCGACCAGCCCGTGCTCGAGGTCGGCGACGTTCATCGAGCCGGCGCGGCCGCCGCACACGCCCGTGGCGCGGCCGAGCATCTCGGCGACGAGCGCCTCGGGGTCGGTGCCGGCGGCCAGCGAATGGCCGTGCCCGCGGTAGGTGCCGGCCACCCAGTCCCCGCGCCCGAGCACCGAGCAGACGCCGACGGCGACGGCCTCCTGGCCGGCGTACAGGTGCGTCGTGCCGTGCACCTCGCCGCGCAGGAACAGCCGGTGGATCTCGTTCTCGAACAGCCGGATCATGAGCATCCGGCTGTAGCGCTCGAGCATCGTGCGCTCCGCGCGGGGGTCCGTGACCGCCATGTCCCTCAACCCGCCGGCGCCGCGGCGACCTGCCCGTCACGCAGGCCATCGGTGACGGGGGCGTCCTCGGAGACGAGCTCGAGGTCCGACGCGCGCGCCTGCAGCTCGAGCAGGGCGGCGAAGTCGATGTCGCGGTAGCCGTGGCCGATCAGGCCCTGCACCACCTGCTGTGCGGCCGTGGCGACCGGCATCGGCACCTCGTGCTCGCGCGCCGCGTCGGCGCCGAGCGTGAAGTCCTTCAGCAGCAGCGCGGGCGTGAACGTGGGCTTGAAGTCGAGGTTCACGTACGCGGGCGTCTTGTAGCGGGTGAACATCGAGCCCATGACGCTGTCGTTGAGGAAGTCGAAGAAGTCCGCGCGGGACACGCCGCCCTTCTCGGCCAGCACCGTGATCTCGGCCAGCGTCTGCGCGACGACGCCGAGCATCAGGTTGTGGCAGATCTTCACGAGCCGGGCGCGGTCGCCCTCGCCGACGTAGGTCACGCGGGCGGCGAGCAGCTCGAGCAGCTCCCGGGCCTCGTTGAAGGCCTGCTCCGGTCCGGAGACGACCATGGTGAGGCGGCCGGCGGCCACGACCTTGGCGTTGCCGCTGACCGGCGCGGCCAGCACGCCGGCGCCGCGCTCGGCGGCCACGGCCCGGACCTCGTCCGAGGCGGCCTGGGAGACCGTGGTGGAGTCGATGAGGATCCGCGGTGCCGCGTCGGCGCGGCTGAGCACGCCGTTCGGGCCGATGACGACCTCCTTGAAGTCGTCGGAGCCCCCGACCATCGTGAAGACGACGTCGCGGTCGGCGAGATCGGCCGGCGAGTCGACGACGACGGCCCCGGCCTGGGCCAGCGCCTCGGCCTTGCTGCGGGTTCGGTTGTAGACGGCCACGTCGTGACCGGCGACGAGCAGCCGCCGGGCCAGCGCCGCGCCCATGCGGCCGGTCCCCACCCAGCCGATCCTCGTCCCGTTGTCCTTGCTCATGGGCTCCTCATCGAGGTTGCAAACGTTTGCAAACAGGCTAGCTGAAGCCGTCCGTGCCCGTCAAGCGACACGCGGGTCAGGCGTCGATGGCGACCGTGAGCGAGCCCAGGGGCGCGACCTCGACGGTGATGGTCTGGCCCGGCTCGACCGGCAGCGGCGCGAAGATCGAGCCGGTGATGACCACGTCGCCGGGCCGCAGCGCTTCGCCGACGGCCTCGCCGACCACGCCGACGAGATCCGCGTACTCGCCGGTCAGCGCGGTCGGCTGGTCGGTGCGATCGAGCGGCTCGCCGTCGCGGGCCAGGGTCGCCTCCAACCCCGCCGCCGTCTCGTGCACCGGCCCCACGAGGACGTGCCGGTGGAAGATGTTGCCGGCGAGGATCGCGTCGGCGTCCTCCGGCGGCGGGTCGACGTCGGCGAGCTCGATCGCCACCGCGTAGCCGTCGATCGCTCCGCCGGGGCCGACGCGGACCGCGACCTCGGCTTCGAGCATCGGCTTCACCCAGTCGCCGACGTGGGCCGTCGCCCCGTCGGGCAGCAGCGTGCGGTCGGTGAGGAAGCCCACGAGCGGCTTGTCGATCCCGAGCTTCTCCATCGCGGCGGGCGCGCCGAAGCCGAGCTTCCAGCCCAGGGGATTGGCGCCCGCGTCGAGCATCTGCCGCCGCAGCTCGAGGATCACTCGTCGAACTCCTCGCCGGGCTCGGGGATCGCGTAGCCGGCCGCGTCGAGCGAGCCGGCGCCGCTCCAGCCCCAGATCAGCAGCACGTCCTCGTCGCCGGTGTTGTCGAAGCCGTGCCAGTTGCCGCGCGGCGTGAAGATCACGTCCCCGGCCTTCGAGGGCTCGCGGCCGGTGTTCGTGTGGATCTCGCCGTGGCCGCTCATCACCACGAGGAACTCGTCGCAGTTCGGATGCCGGTGGCGCTCGTGACGGGCGCCGGGCGGAAGGACGGTGCGGCCCACGACGAGCTGCTCGGAGCCCGCGTTGCCCGCGTCGATGAGGAACTGCACCTGCATGTCGATCCAGCCCTCGTCCTCGCGCAGGTTCTGCTCGAGCGGGACGTCGTGGATGGTGGTGCGGTAGGGCGGCTTCATTCGAGTCCCGCCATGCGCCGGTAGGCCTCGTGGACGCTGACGAGGAAGTCGCGGTCGCGCACCGGGGTGCTGCGGGCGGCGTTGAGCATCTCGCTGGTGGCGGCGCAGGTCGGGACGGCGGCGCCGAGGCGGCGCGCCAGCTCCTGCGCGAAGACGAGGTCCTTCTGCTGGAGGTCGACGTCGGCGAACACGGCGTCGTCGTCGACGAGCAGCGGCGCGCGGTAGCCGATCACCGGGGAGGCGATCACGCTCTTGAGCGCGGCGTCCACCACCGCCGCGCGGTTCACGCCCGCCTTCTCCACCAGCGCGACGCTCTCGGCGAAGGCGGTGACGGAGACGACCAGCGTGAGGTTGATCGCCAGCTTGGTGAGGATCGCCTGGCCGTTGGGGCCGATGTAGGTGACCTTGGGCCCGATGGCGTGCAGGACGGTCTCGACGTGCTCGAAGGCGGCCCGGTCGCCGCCCACCATCACCGACATCTGGCCGGCCGCCAGCGTGGCCGGGCTGCCGGAGACGGGCGTGTCGAGGAAGAACGCACCGCGTTGCCGGGCCTCCTCGGCGAGGCCGACGCTGACGTCGGGGGCGATCGTGCTGAGGTCCGCCCAGACGGTGCCCTCGCGCAGTCCGGCGAGGATGCCGTCGTCGCCGTGCGAGGTGGCCTGGATGGCCCTGCTGTCGGTGAGCATCGTGAACAGGAGGTCCACGTTCGCGGCGAGCTCGCGCGGCGTGTCGGCCCACTTGAGGCCCTGGTCGAGCAGCGGCTGAGCCTTGGCCTGCGTGCGGTTCCAGACCGTCACGTCGTGGCCGGCGTCGGCGATCCGCTCGGCGATCCCGGCTCCCATCGCGCCGAGCCCGGCGAACCCGATGCGTTCAATGGGATTGAACATGGCTGGGCAGCCTACACGGGCGAGCGCAGGTTGATCCAGACGGCCGTCACGGGCGCTTCTCCGAGCGCGCGGAACCGGTGCGGGGTCTCGGAGCCGAACGCCACCGCGTCGCCGGGCCCGAGCTCCAGGATCTCGCTCCCGACCTCGATCTCCAGCCGGCCGCTGATCACGTAGCCGTACTCCCGTCCCTCGTGCTGGGTGGGCGGCTCCTGGGCGCCGGAGTCCGCGCCGGGCGGGTACGTGACGAACGCGAAGTCGGCGTCCGGGTCGGGTCCCGCGGTGAGCCGCTCCCAGACGACGCCGCCCTCGAGCTCGAGCGCCGGCCGGCCCTCGGCGCGCTGCACGACGGTTCCGCGCGCGGGCTGGTCGTCGGGCGCGAACAGGCCGTCGAGGGACAGCCCGAGCTCCCGCACGACGGCCCACAGCGTGCCGACCGAGGGCTGCGCGAGCCCGCGCTCGACCTGGCTGAGCAGGCTCGGCGACACGCCCACGCGGCGGGCCAGCTCGCGCACGGAAAGGCCCACCTCCTCGCGGCCGGCCCGCATGCGGGCTCCGAGCTGTGCGGGTTCGGACGCCACGCCGCGATGCTACGGCCCGAGGCTCCGGCGCTGCAGCTGCGCGGCGGCCCCGTCGAGCGCGTCGAGCGCCGGCGCGACGAGCGGGTGCCGCCCGCCGGGCGGGAGCAGCACGTAGATGTCGCGCGCGGGGCGTGTATGCCAACCGTGGAGCAGAACGAGGCCGTCTGGGGCCAACAGGACCCGTGGAGTCGCCGCCGGCGATCGGGCCGCTCGTCAGAGCGAACGGATCCCTCTGGAACGGATCCGCCGAGATCGGTCACCTGCGGGACGACCGCGTGACCGGCGAGCCCGCGGCTGATGACCGCCCGCGGATCGCCGCGAAGCTGGTCGCGGGTGATCGCAGACCAGCCGCGGCTCGAATCCGGCGGCGCGGCACGCCCGCGCGATCAGATCCCTCGGTCGTCGCCGCGGTCCAGTCGTCGTCCGCGAGCTCGCGGAGGTCGACTCGCCGGCGCGTCGGCCACGGGGCGTGGCGAGGCGACCATCGCGACCATGAACCGCTCCTGCAGCAGTTCGCGCCGCTCCAGGTCGTCGAACACCTCGCGTGGCTCGGCGGCGTCCTGAAAGCCGACCGCGAGGTGCAGCGCGCCGGATCGGACGCCGGACGGGCAGATCGTCCGTGCCCTCGCTGACCGTGACCCGCGCGGCGGCGCGTGCGCGCCCCGGATCTCCTCGATCGCGTCGGGCACCAGCTCGGCCAGCGCGGTCGGGAACGCGCCGCTATCCGCAGCCGCGAGCGGGCGGTGTCCGCGGCGGTGGCCAGCTGGGTGCCGGGCCAGCTCGAACCGCTCGGCGATGGCGTCGGCGTGCTCGAGCAGGATCGCGCCTTCGCGGGCTGACCGGCGAAGCCCGCCGCGTTCGCGCTCGAGCAGTCGGGCGCCGATCTCACGCTCCAGTGACGCGACCTGGTTCGCAGACGGATGGCTGCGAGAGCGAGAGCTCGCGGGCGGCATGCGAGAACGACCGGCGATGGGCCACCACCCGGAACGTCATCACTCGTCGTGGGTCCATAGCCCAAAACTATCGAACCGTCTGAATCATTATTGGAAACTATCCGGCGCGGTGTCCACACTGATCCTCGCCCCACCTGACAGCGAACCAAGGAAATCCAGTGCCCACCAGCACCGTGCCAATCATCGAGCTCAACGACGGCCGGACGATCCCGCAGCTGGGATTCGGCGTCTTCCAGATCAAGCCGGAGGACACCGTCGAGGCCGTCCTGCATGCCCTGGAGGTCGGCTACCGGCACATCGACACCGCCGAGATGTACGGGAACGAGAAGGAGGTCGGAGAGGCCGTCCGCGCCTCCGGGCTCGCTCGCGACGACGTCTTCGTCACGAGCAAGCTCAACAACGGCTTCCACCGGCCCGACGACGCCCGCCGGGCGTTCGACGCCACCCTCACCGACCTCGGATTCGACTCCGTCGACCTGTTCCTCATCCACTGGCCGCTGCCCACGCTCTACGGCGGCGACTACGTGTCGACGTGGAAGACGCTCGAGGCGTTCAAGGCTGACGGCCGGGCGCGGTCGATCGGCGTGTCGAACTTTCAGATCGCCCATCTGGAGCGGCTCGCGGCCGAGTGCGACGTCGTCCCCGCCGTCAACCAGATCGAGCTGCACCCGTACCTGCAGAACCGGGACGTCGCCGGCTACGGCGCCGAGCACGGGATCGCCACCGAGGCGTGGTCCCCGATCGCCCAGGGCGCCGTGCTCGGCGATCCCGCGATCACCGCCATCGCCGACCGGCTCGGCCGGACGCCCGCGCAGGTCGTCCTGCGCTGGCACATCGAGAAGGGCCACATCGTCTTCCCGAAGTCCACGACCCCGTCGCGCATCCACGAGAACTTCGAGCTCTTCGACTTCGAGCT
>CAVZDW010000011.1:0-155568 GCA_963774155.1 uncultured Solirubrobacteraceae bacterium | reverse complement strand
TTCCGCCTCATCACCGGGGCGGCCGCCGTCGACTCCGACCGCGGCTGGCTCGAGCACCACGCCTCGGGTGACGTCGAGATCCGCGACGTCTCCGACGAGCTTGCCGTCATCGGCCTCTGGGGTCCACGCGCGCCCGACGTGCTCGCCGTCGACCTCGCGTTCAGCGGAGCCCGGGAGATCGACATCGGCGGGGCGCGGGTCCTGGCCCAGCGCATCAGCTACGTGGGCGAGGCGGGATACGAGCTCTACGTGGCCCCGGAGTGGGCGGTGCAGGTGTGGGATCGCCTGATGGCGGCCGGCGAGCCGCACGGCATCCGCCCGGGCGGCTACCGGGTGCTCGAGTCGTTGCGGATCGAGAAGGGCTACCGCTACTTCGGCACCGACCTGACCGCGGCCGACACCCCGGACGAGGCCGGCGTCGGCTTCTGCGTGGCGCGCGACAAGATCCCGGCCCTACCGCCCCCGCGCCACCGCCTGCGCATGCTGCTCGTGGGCGACGAGGAGTACCTCTGCCTCTACGGCGGCGAGGCGGTGCGGGTCAACGGCACGGTGGCCGGCCGCGTGCGCAGCGCCGCCTACGGCTTCACGCTTTGCCGCAACGTGGCGCTGGCGACGCTCCCGCCCGGCGTGAAGGAAGGCGCGCGCGTCACGGTCGAGGTGCTCGGCGAGCCGGTCGAGGCCGTCGTCTACGACTCGTAGCGCACCGACTCCTCGGCGTTCCACGCCATCGCCAGGCCGGTCGGCAGCTCGCGCTCCTCGGCCAGGTGGGCGAGGAGGCTCGCCGTGCGGGCGAGGATCGGCACCGACTTGACCGTGCTCGCGCCGAACCCGAGGTCGAGCATGACGGCGGCGATCGGCATCGAGACGTTGAGCGTCAGCGGCTTGCCCCAGGCCTCGGCCACGGCGTCCCGGAACCGCTGGGCGAGCAGCACGTGCGGGCCCGCTACACCGCGCGCCTCGGCCAGCTCGAGGATGCGCTCGGCGCGCGGGTCGAGCGGCTTGTGGACGGGATGGCCGAAGCCCGGCAGCTTGCCGCGCGCGGCGCGGATCGAGCCCGCGATGTCCGCCGCCACGGCGCCGGGCTCCTCGCCCGCGGCCACGCGCTCCTGCGCGGCCGTCAGCAGCACGGCGCACTCCTCCGAGGTGCCGAGCAGCACCGGGCCGCAGCCGAGGATGCCCGCCGCCACAGCGCCGTGCAGCGACCCGGGATCGGCGGCCAGCGTCATCCGGGCGGCGACGTTGGTCGGCATCATCCCGTGCTCGGCGATGGCGATGAGCAGCAGGTCGAGGAAGTAGCGCTGCTCCTCCGTCGGCTCCTCGCCGGTGAGCAGGAGATGGAAGTAGTCCGTGAAGCTCAGGCGGCCCATGAGGTCGCCGGTGAGGTCGCGGCCCCGGACCTCGACGCGGTCGGGGTACGCCTGGCAGATGTGGGTGATCGCGGTCATCAGACGGACTCCAGCGAGTCGACGGCCGCGTTGAGCGTCGGGCTCGGTCGCATGACCTCGCGCAGCCGCTCGGGGTCGGGCCGGTAGTAGCCGCCGAGGTCGACCGGCTCGCCCTGGACGGCTGCGAGCTCGCCGACGATCGTCTCCTCGTCGGCGGCCAGCCGCTCGGCCAGGGGCGCGAACGTCTCGGCCAGGTCGGCGTCGTCGCTCTGCTCGGCCAGCGCCTGCGCCCAGTAGAGCGCGAGGTAGAAGTGGCTGCCGCGGTTGTCGAGCTCCCCGGCCTTGCGCGACGGCGACCGCCCCTCGTTCAACAGCTTGCCGGTGGCGGCGTCGAGCGTCGTCGCGAGCACCTTGGCCTTGGCGTTGCCGTCCTTCTCGGCGAGCAGCTCGAGCGAGACGGCGAGGGCGAGGAACTCCCCGAGCGAGTCCCAGCGCAGGTGGTTCTCGCGCTGGAGCTGCTGGACGTGCTTGGGGGCCGAGCCGCCGGCGCCCGTCTCGAACAGCCCGCCGCCGTTCATGAGCGGGACGATCGAGAGCATCTTCGCGCTCGTGCCGAGCTCGAGGATCGGGAAGAGGTCGGTCAGGTAGTCGCGCAGGACGTTGCCGGTCACGGAGATCGTGTCCTCGCCGCGGGCGGCGCGCTCGAGCGTGAAGCGCGTGGCCTCGGCCACGGGGAGGATCTCGATCTGCAGTCCGTCGGTGTCCTCCTCGCCGAGGTAGCGGCGGACCTTCTCGAGCAGCTGCGCATCGTGTGCGCGGGTCTCGTCGAGCCAGAAGACGGCCGGGGCGCCGGTCGCGCGCGCCCGGCCGACGCCGAGGCGGACCCAGTCGGCGATCGCCGCATCCTTGGTCTGGCAGGCGCGCCAGATGTCGCCGGGCTCGACCTCGTGCTCGAGCAGGCTCGCGCCGGACCCGTCGACGACGCGGACGGTGCCGGCCGCCTCGATCTCGAACGTCTTGTCGTGGCTCCCGTACTCCTCGGCCTTCTGGGCCATGAGCCCGACGTTCGGCGTCGTGCCCATCGTCGTCGGGTCGAAGGCGCCGTTCTCGCGGCAGAAGTCGATCGTCTCGGCGTAGAGCGCCGCGTAGCTCGAGTCCGGGATGACGACCTTGGCGTCCTGCTGCTCGCCGGCCGCGTTCCACATCTGGCCCGACGTGCGGATCATGGCCGGGATCGAGGCGTCGATGATCACGTCGCTCGGCACGTGCAGGTTGGTGATGCCGCGGTCCGAGTCGACCATCGCGACGGCCGGGCCGTCCGCGAGGCGCTCGCGGATCGCGGACTCGATCTCGGCGTTGCCCGCGACCGTCTGCAGGATCGCCGCGAGACCGTTGTTCGGGTTGCCGAGCGCGTCGCCGTGCTGCGCGAAGACGTCGGCGAAGTACGTGCGGACGGCGTGGCCGAAGATGATCGGGTCCGAGACCTTCATCATCGTCGCCTTCAGGTGCACGGAGAAGAGGACGCCCTTCGCCTCGGCGTCGGCGATCTGCTCCTCCAGGAACGCGTCGAGCGCCTTCCGGCGCATGACCGCCGCGTCGACGATCTCGCCCTCCAGCACGGGCACCGACTCCTTCAGGACGGTGACCGTGCCGTCCGCGGCGACGTGCTCGATCCGCAGCGTGTCGGCGCCGCCCATGGTCACCGAGCGCTCGGTGGACCGGAAGTCGCCGTCGCCCATCGTCGAGACGTGCGTGCGCGAGTCCTTGGTCCACTCGCCCATCGAGTGCGGGTGCGCGCGGGCGAAGGCCTTGACCGACCCGGGGGCGCGCCGGTCAGAGTTGCCCTCGCGCAGGACCGGGTTGACCGCGCTGCCCTTGACGCGGTCGTACGCCTCGCGCACCTCGGGATCGGCCTTGGGATCGTCCGGATAGTCCGGCACGTCGTAGCCGGCTGCCTGGAGCTCCTCGATCGCCGCCTTGAGCTGCGGTACCGAGGCGCTGATGTTCGGCAGCTTGATGATGTTGGCCTCGGGCGTCTTGGCCAGCTCGCCGAGCTCGGCGAGGGCGTCGGCCACGCGCTGCTCGCCGCCGAGGCGGTCGGGGAACTGGGCCAGGATGCGGCCGGCCAGGGAGATGTCGCGCAGCTCCAGCTCGACTCCGGCGGGCGCTGCGAAGGCCTCGATTATCGGCAGCAACGAGTGCGTCGCCAGCGCCGGCGCCTCGTCGGTCTGTGTGTAGACGATCTTCATTGGGCGCTGAGTCCTAGCAGTGCGGGCGCTCAGTCGATCAGCCCGCGGCGCAGCGCCTCGGCCACGGCGGCGGCCCGGTCGGACACCCCGAGCTTGTCGTAGAGCCGCTGGAGGTAGGTCTTGACCGACGAGGCGCTGACCTCCATCTCCTCGGCGAGGGCCGGCGCCGAGAGCCCGCGGGACAGCCCGGAGAGGATCTCCCGCTCGCGGTCGCTGAGGATGACCACCGGCTGGTCGCGCCGCGCGCGCACGCCGGCCATGACGACGGCCGTGACGCGCTTGGACATCACGCGCTCGCCTTTGGCGACGCTCGCGATGGCATCGGCGATCTCCTCGAACGTGGCGTCCTTCTCGATGAGCCCGTACGCGCCATTTTCCACGAGCCGGTAGGCGTCGTCGCCTTCCAGCCGGCCCGAGACGAAGAGCACGCGGACTGGGAGCTCTCGCTCGGTGATGTGGGTGAGCACGTCGAGCCCGGTCATGTCCCCGAGCTGGAAGTCGAGGACGACGACGTCGGGCGGATTCTCGTCCAGCACCGCGATCGCTTCGTCGCCGGAAGCCGCTTTCCCAGCCAAATCGACGCCCTCGATGCGCTCGACGAGCATCGCGATGCCCTCGAGGAACATCGGGTGGTCGTCGACGATCAGGACGCGTGTTGCTGGAGCGGACACCGGTCGGAATTACTAGCAGTAACCGGTCGGCCATGAGCCGCTAGACGACTCGGATCACCGATCGGCTATCCAATCGACTACCGATCGGTTGGCGATTGGGCTAAATGAAACGGCTTCCATGCCGATAGATGGCCTAGCTGACAATGGCAAACCCGTCGTGAGGCGGGGACGCAAAGCCAGAGGTCTCGCGGTTTAGACGAGATAGCTCGGTTGCCGGCAAGGGCGCAAGTGCGCCGATCCGTCAGGCATCACCTTCACAGGAGCTATCCGTCCTCATGTCTCGCGTTCGCGTCCTCGCGGCCAATCCCCGGCTCGCCCTCGGCGCCCTGCTCACCGTCATGCTCGCTGCTGCCGCCGTCGTCGGCTCAGGCGCTGACTTCACCGCCTCGTCGGCCAACCCGTCGAACACCTTCTCGGCCGGCACGCTGAGCATCACGAACTCCAAGGAGGGCACCGCGGTCCTCACCGCGTCCGGCCTCCGTCCCGGCGGCGCCGCCGCCACCGGAACCGTCGACATCCAGAACACCGGCGGCCTCTCCGGCGCGTTCACGCTCTCCCGCACGACCCCGGTCGACTCCGACGGCGTCAACCCGCTGTCCGGCAAGCTGAACCTCACCGTCGTCGACTGCGGCGTCTTCAACGGCTCGACCGCCCCGACCTGCGGCGACGGCGACGACGTCACCAAGTACTCGGCCGGCACGGTCTCCCAGATGGGCACCGCGGGCCACCTCGTCTCGGGCCTCGGCACCTACGCGGCCAGCGAGAAGCACCGCTACGAGTTCACGGTGGCGCTCGACAGCAGCGCGACGAACGCCTACCAGGGCGACACGTCGTCGGTCGGCTTCGACTTCAACGCCGCCTAGTCGATCCGATCCTCGGGGGAGGAGACGTGACCACGCTCAAGCGCGCCGGACGCCTCGCGTCCGGCGCCGCGCTGCTCGCCGGCATCGCCGCCGCCGCGCTCGTCCTGCTGCCGTCCGCCCTGGGCATGCAGCGGTACGTGATCGTGTCCGGCTCGATGACCGGCACGTACGACGAGGGCACGCTCGTGCTCTCCGAGGTCGTGCCGGTCGAGCAGCTCCGCGTCGGTGACGTCATCACGTACCGCCCGCCCGCGGACGCCGGCCCCGATCATCTGATCACCCACCGCATCGCCTCGATCGAGCGCGACGCGGCGGGCCCGCTGTACCGCACCAAGGGCGACGCCAACGAGGTCGCCGACCCGTGGACGTTCCGCCTCGACGGCGAGACCCAGGCCCGCGCCCGCTGGGGCGTGCCGGAGGTCGGCCACCTGCTCGACGCCCTCGGTCGCCGCGACGTCCGCATGGGCGCCATCGCCCTTCCCGCGCTGCTCATCTGCCTCGTCAGCGTCGGAGCCCTCTGGCGCCGCCTCGGCGTCGAGGCCGCGAAGGCCACGGCGTGAAGCGCGCGCTCGTCCTCCTCGGCCTGATCGCCGTCGTGGCCGCGGCCGGCGTCACCGGCTCCGGCGCCGACTTCACGGCGGCCACGAGCTCGACGGGCAACACGTTCGCGGCGGCGACCGACTTCAACTCGGTCACCGTCTCGCTCAGCGATCCCGGTGCGGTCCTGCGTGGCACCGTCGCGCTCGACGCCGCCGCGAGCTCCGAGCGCGGCATCGCCAGCGTTCGCATCCAGACCTCGCCCGCGGGCGCCGGCACCTGGACCGACGTCTGCACCGACACGGCGACGCCCTTCACCTGCGACTTCAACACGGCCGGCGTGGCCGACGGCGTGCGCGACCTGCGCGCGATCGCCGTCGACCAGGCCGGCTACACGCGCACCTCCGCGGTCGTCGCCTCCCGCCGCATCGACAACACGCTCCCCAGCGTGACGCTGAGCGACCCCGGCGTGTACATGACGGGCACCGAGACGCTGACCGCCACCGGCGCCGACGCGGGCAGCGGCCTCGCCGCTCTGGACATCGCCTACCGGCCCGCCGGCGGCAGCTGGACCACGCTCTGCTCCGGCAGCACGTCGCCTCGCTCCTGCGCGCTCAACACCGCCTCGCTGGCCGACGGCGGCTACGAGCTGCGCGGCCGCGCCACCGATGCCGCGGGCAACGTCGCCGACCTCGTCCTCACGCGGGTCGTCGACAACACGGCCCCGACCGTGTCGATCCCGGTGCCCGGCGCGCTGAGCGGCAGCGCCGTGGTCACGATCAACGCCGCCGACGGCACGGGCAGCGGCGTGGCCTCGGTCACGGCGCAGTTCCGCGCGGTCGGATCGTCGACCTGGAGCGACGTCTGCACCGACACCGACGCCCCCTACCAGTGCGCGGGCCTCGACACGACGACGATCCCCGACGGCCTCTACGAGGCGCGCGCCATCGCCACCGACAAGGCGGGCTTCAGCACGACCAGCGCGATCGTGAGCCATCCGCGTCGACAACACCGCGCCGTCGATCGCGACGCTGACGAACCCCGGCGCCTCGCTCTCGGGCAACGTGACGGTCAGCGGCACGGCCGTCGACGCCGGCTCGGGCATCGCCGCCTGGACCGTCCAGTACCGGACCTCGGGCGGCTCGACCTGGACCGACGCGTGCAGCGACGCCGCCACCCCCTTCGGCTGCAGCTGGGCGACCGCGGGCGTCGCCGACGGCCTCTACGACCTCCGCGCCGTGGCCCGCGACCAGGCCGGGAACACCACGACCTCCGCGACGGTCTCCTCGGTCCGCGTGGACAACGTGGTCCCGACCGTGTCGCTCGCCGACCCGGGCACGCCGCTCTACGCCACGGTCACGCTGGCGGCCACGGCGAACGACGGCGGCGGCATCGCCTCCGTGGTCATCGAGCGCAGCGCGGCCGGCGCCAACAGCTGGACGGCGATCTGCACCGACGCGACCGCGCCGTTCGAGTGCGCCTGGGACACCACGACGGTGGCCGAGGGCAGCTACGACCTCCGCGCCCGCACCACCGACAAGGCCGGCCGGACCGCGACCTCGGCCGTCGTCGCCTCCCGCGTCGTCGACCGCCAGCCGCGCGGCACCGACATCCAGGCCACGAACGGCGGCTCGACCTCCGGACGCATCGAGGGCGGCGACATCCTGCGCCTGACCTTCAGCGAGCCGATGGCGCCGGCCTCGATCCTCACCGGCTGGGCCGGCGGCTCGCAGGCCATCCGCGTCACGCTGGCCAACGGCACGACCGACACGATGGACTTCACGACCACGACGGGCACTCGCCTGAAGCTCGTGGACGGCACGACCGACCTCAACCTCGGCGGCAACTTCATCAGCTCGTCGACCGCGGTGTTCAACGCGACGATGACCATGAGCGGCAGCACGGTCGTGATCACGATCGGCTCGCGGATCTCCGGCACGGTCGCCACCGCGACGAGCGCCGCCATGACGTGGCGACCCTCCCCGGCCGCGACGAACCCGGCCGGCATCCCCGCGAGCAACGCGCTCGTGACCGAGTCCGGCGGCTCGGACCGCGACTTCTAGGCTGCGTCCCGGCACGCGGAGCGCGGCGTGCGCAACGATGCACAGGGATGACGCCGCTCGTCGATGCCGCCGCCGTCAAGGCCCGCCTCGCCGGGCTCGTCGTGGTCGATGCGCGCTTCAAGCTCGGCGAGCCGGGCGCCGGGGAGCGGGGCTATCTCGCCGGCCACATCCCCGGCGCGGCGTTCCTCGACCTCGATCGCGACCTCGCGGACCCGCCCGGGGAGCGCGGGCGGCATCCGCTGCCCGACCCCGAGCGGTTCCAGGCGGCCGCCAGGCGGGCGGGGATCTCGGACGGCTCGACCGTGGTCGCCTACGACCAGGCGGGCGAGGGTGGCGCGGCGCGGCTGTGGTGGCTCCTCCGGCATCACGGGCACGCGAATGTCGCCGTGCTCGACGGCGGGCTGGCGGCCTGGGTCGAGGCCGGGGGAGACCTGTCGACGACCGTCGAGCCGGTCGAGCCGGGTGACTTCGTGGTGCGCCCCGGGGATCTCGGTGTGGCCGCGTTGGAGGAGGTCTCCGGCGCGCCGCTGCTGCTCGACGCGCGGGCCCCCGAGCGCTACCGGGGCGAGGTCGAGCCGATCGACCCGGTGGCCGGGCACATCCCGGGCGCCCGCAACCTGCCGTTCGCCGACCTCGCCCCGCACGGGAAGTTCCGCTCGCCCGACGAGCTCCGGCGGCGCTTCGCCGAGGTCGGGGCCGGCGACGCCGACGCGGTGGCCTACTGCGGCTCCGGCGTGACCGCGGCGGTCCTCGTGCTGGCCGCCGAGGCCGCCGGCATCAGGGCGCCGCGCCTCTATCCCGGCTCCTGGAGCGAGTGGTCGCGCCGCGGGCTTCCGGCGGCGTAGGCTTCACCTCAGGACGACCACGACCACGGGGAGACGAGGGCACATGACCGACGCGCCTGTGACGGTGCTGCACGGCGGACGTGTGGTCAGCGCAGATGGCGAGTACGACGCCGACGTGCTGATCGAGGGCGAGACGATCACCGCCGTCGGCTCGATCGAGACCCCCGACGGAGCCACCACGGTCGACGTGTCCGGCTGCCGCCTCCTGCCCGGGCTGATCGACAACCACACGCACCTCTCGATGCCCTTCATGGGCATGTGGTCCTCCGACGACTACGACACCGGCACCCAGGCCGCCGCGGCCGGCGGCGTGACGTGCCTGGTCGACTTCGCCATCCAGCGCGAGCCGGACCAGTTGCGCTCCGCGCTCGAGGAGTGGCAGGGGCGCGCGGACGGCGCCGCCCACGTGGACTACGGCTTCCACATGGCCATCACCAACGCCAACGAGGCGACGATCGACGACATGCAGTCGATGGTCGACGCGGGGGTCAGCAGCTTCAAGCTCTTCATGGCCTACAAGGGCGAGCTGATGACCCGCGACGACGAGCTTGCGGCCACGATGGACCGGGCGCGCGAGCTCGACTCGCTGATCATGGTCCACGCCGAGAACGGCGACGTCGTCGACCTGCTGGTCAAGCGCGCCCTCGCGCGCGGTGACACGTCGGCGATCAACCACGCCCTCACCCGGCCGGAGTTCGTCGAGGCCGAGGCGACCGGTCGCGCGGCGCGCCTCGCCGAGTACACCGGCGCCGCGCTCTTCGTCGTCCACGTGACCTGCGCGGCCGCTGCCGCCGAGATCGAGCTCGCGCAGCAGCGCGGCGTCAACGTCAGCGCGGAGACGTGCACGCAGTACCTCGTCAACACGATCGACGACCTGCGCAAGCCGGGGGTGGAGGGCGTGCGCTACATCTGCTCGCCGCCGCTGCGCGACGCCTCCAACCACGAGCCGCTGTGGGCCTACGTCCGGCGCGGCGTGCTGGAGAGCATCTCCACCGACCACTGCCCGTTCAACTACGAGCAGAAGTCGCGCGGGCTCGACAACTTCAGCCTCGTGCCGAACGGCCTGCCGGCGATCCAGCACCGGCTGGCCAAGCTCTGGGACGAGGGCGTGGTCGCCGGCCGGATCACGCCGAGCCAGCTCGTGGACGCCACGAGCACGACGATCGCCCGCCGCTTCGGGCTCGAGTCCAAGGGTGCGATCGCGCCCGGCAAGGACGCGGACATCGCGGTCTGGGACCCGAACGAGCCGCGCGCGTACGGCGTCGCGAACTCGCTCATGAACGTCGACTACGACCTCTACGAGGGCGAGACCGCGTCGGGCAGCGTCCGCCACACGTACAGCCGCGGCACGCTCGTCTACGACCGCGGCGAGATCCGCACGGCGCCCGGCCACGGTCGGTTCGTCCCGCGTGGTCGCGCCGCGGTGACGGCGTGACGCTGCGGATCGACGCCGACCAGGTGCTCGCGGACCTCAAGGAGCTGCGCGAGCTGACCGGCGGGCCCGACGGGGCCCGCCGGCTCGCATGGTCGCCCGATTGGCTCAAGGCGCGCGAATGGCTGCAGGGCAAGCTCGACGAGCTGCCGGTCACCGTCGATCGCGACGTCGCGGGGAACCTCTGGGCCGAGCTCCCGGGCGAGGGCGAAGGGTTCGCCATCGTCGGCTCGCACATCGACGCCGTGCCTTCGGGCGGCTGGCTCGACGGCGCGCTCGGCATCGCCGCCGCGCTCGGGGTCCTCCGGGCGCTGGATGACCCGCCGGTGACCGTGCGGTTCGTCGACTGGGCCGACGAGGAGGGCGCGCGCTTCGGCCGCAGCCTGCTCGGCTCTTCGGCCGTGGCGGGCACGCTCGACCCCGACGACGTGCGCGAGCTCAAGGACGCGCAGGGCACCCGCCTCGAGGACGCGCTGAAGGAGTGTGGGATCGACCTCGACGAGGCGCCCAAGGCCACCGACCGCCTCGACGGTGCGCTCGCGTACTTCGAGCTGCACATCGAGCAGGGCCCGGTCCTGCTGGACAGCGGCCGGCTCGCCTCCGCGGTGAGCGGCACGTTCGGGGACGAGCGCTACCTCATCTCGTTCAGCGGGCAGGCGGCGCACGCCGGCTCGACGCCGATGCGCCTGCGGCGCGACACGCTCGCGGCGGCGGCCACGGCGGCGCTCGCCATCCGCGAGGTCGGCATCCGCAACGACGGCGTGACCACCGTCGGCAGCATGCGCTCCGAGCCGGGCGTCATCACGGCGATCGCGGGGGAGACCGAGATGATGCTCGACCTCAGGCACCTCGACGCCGACACGCTCGCGACGATGCTCGAGGAGTGCCTCGCGGCCTGCGACGAGGCGGCGGCGAAGTTCGACTGCACGGTCGAGTCGCGCCGCGTCTTCGGCGCCACGCCGACGCCCTTCCATCCCGACCTCGTCGCCATCGCCCGCGAGGCGGTCGCGGAGGCGGGCGGCGACGACGGCGATCCGATCCCGAGCGGCCCGCTGCACGACGCGACCGAGATCGGCCGCAAGGTCCCGACGGTCATGCTCTTCGCGCAGTCGGACCCGCCGATCTCGCACACCGCGGTGGAGGATTCGCCCGAGGAGGCGCTGAAGGTGGCGATCGAGGCCTACGGGATCACCGTCGGGCGAGCACTGGAACGAATCGGGGAGTTGAAGCGATGATCGACTTCGGTGTGGTGCTGCAGGCCGACCCGCCCGCGTCGCGGGTGATCGAGCTGGCCAAGCGGGCCGAGGACTACGGCTTCACGTACGCGTGGACGTTCGACTCCCACCTGCTGTGGGAGGAGCCGTTCGTCATCTACAGCCGGATCCTCGCCGAGACCGAGAAGATCATCGTCGGCCCGATGGTCACCAACCCGGCGACCCGCGACTGGACCGTCACCGCGTCCCTGTTCGCGACGCTCAACGAGATGTACGGCAACCGCACCGTGTGCGGCATCGGCCGCGGCGACTCCGCCGTGCGCGTCATCAACGGCAAGCCGGTCTCGCTCAAGGACCTGCGCGAGTGCGTGGAGATCGTGCGCGGGCTGGCCAACGGCGGGACGGTCAACTACAAGGGCGCGGAGCTGCGCTTCGCCTGGAACCCGGACAGCCGGCTGGAGATCTGGGTGGCCGCGTACGGGCCCAAGGCCCTCGCGACGGCCGGGACGGTGGGCGACGGCTTCATCCTCCAGCTCGCCGACCCGGACATCACCGCCTGGAGCATCGCGGCGGTCAAGAAGGCGGCCGAGGAAGCCGGCCGCGATCCCGAGGCGCTGACCATGTGCATCGCCGCGCCCGCCTACGTCACCGACGGGAGCGAGGAGCAGCTCGCCCACGCCCGCGAGCAGTGCCGCTGGTTCGGCGGGATGGTCGGCAACCACGTGGCGGACATCGTCGCCCGCTACGGGGCGGACGGCGGCGCGGTCCCGACGGCGCTCACGGACTACATCGCCGGCCGGCAGGGCTACGACTACGCCGAGCACGGGCGCGCGGGCAACACCCACACGTCGTTCGTGCCGGACTCGATCGTCGACCGCTTCTGCCTGATCGGGACGCCCGACGAGCAGGTCGCCCGCCTGCGCGAGCTCGAGGGGCTCGGCGCGGACCAGTTCGCGCTCTACCTCCAGCACGACGCGAAGGACGAGACGCTTGCCGCCTACGGCGAGGAGGTCATCCCCGCGGTCGCACAGCCGGTGGGCTGAGCGACTCACGCGGCCTCGAGCCGTGCGCGGACGAAGCGGGCCACCGCGTCGCCCCGCAGCGGCTGGTTGAAGCTCCCCTGCCTGCGCAGGATCCGGCCGTCGGGCGTGGTCACGATCCGGCCGGCGACCGGCGGCACGACGACCGCCACGAGCGGCACCCGCGCCACCAGGAGCGGCCGCACCACGAGCTCCACCTGCGTCTCGTGCGCCACGTGCGCGATCCGGTCCAGCGTGGCCTGATCGTGCGCGCAGCCGACGAGCCGCCGGTCGTCGGCGACACCCACCAGCACCACGCCCCCGACGCCATTCGCCATGGCCACAACCGACTCGTGCAGGCGAAGGGCGGTGCGCTTGAACTCCAGCCGCTCGTGTTCGAGCCGGCCATACCGCCGCCAGAACGCGCGGCGCGTCATCCGTGAGGCACGGTGGGGGCGGATGCGGGTGTGAACGGTCATCGGGTGCTCAGCAACTTAGCGGGACCGTCGGTCGGAACCGCTCACCGTCTGAGCGGCATGGCATCATCGGCGTCGTGCCTCGCACGCGCACCGATCGCAACCTGGGTGACGTCCTCGCGGCGGCGCGCGTCGCGCGCGGGCTGAGCCTGCGAGACGTCGAGCGCGCGACCGGCGTGCGCAGCGGGCATCTCTCCCAGCTCGAGACGGGGACCATCCACAAGCCCGAGATGGCCATCCTGTGGGAGCTCGCGGCCCTCTATGACCTCGCGTTCACCGAGCTGCTGGTCCTCGCGGGCTACGCGCAGGACGGCCACACGTCCGGCCGTCAGCGCCAGCGCATGACGGTGGCGCTGCGGGCGATGGGCGAGCTGACCCCCGCCGAGCAGGCCGAGGCGCTGCGCTACATGGCCGATCTCAAGGCGCGCCGCGGTGGCTGAGCGCTCGTTCACCCGCCGCCGCCTCGAACGGATCGTGGACGACGCGCTGCGGGCCGCGGGCGCGCTCGGCGTGCGGCCGACGCCGCTGGAGGCCGTCGCGCGCGTCGCGGGCATCCGCGGCGTCGTGCCGATCGAGCGCCTGCCACT
This sequence comes from uncultured Solirubrobacteraceae bacterium, assembly GCA_963774155.1. Lineage (GTDB taxonomy): Bacteria > Actinomycetota > Thermoleophilia > Solirubrobacterales > Solirubrobacteraceae > DASSUW01. The sequence continues at coordinate 142,227 of CAVZDW010000011.1, read as the reverse complement.
CGATCGCGCGCGCATCCTCGGCGCGCTGTGGTTCGCCGAGCGCACCGTCTTCGTCGACGAGGGCCAGTCGGAGCCGCGCCGCCGGTTCACGGAAGCCCACGAGCTGGTGCACGCTCTCTGCCCCTGGCACGAGGCCGTCCTGCGCGTGGACACCGAGGACGAGCTCTTCCGGCCGACCGTCACCGCGCTCGAGGCGGAGGCGAACGCCGGCGCCGCGCTGCTGATCTTCCAGGGCGCCGCGTTCGCCGAGCGGATCGCCGGCGAGCCGCCGTCGATCGCCTTCGCGCTCGAGCTCGCCGCGGAGCACGGCGCGTCCGCCCACGCGACGCTCCACGAGCTCGTCGCGATGCACGCGAGCCCGACCGCGTTGCTCACCGTCGGGCGCTTCCGCGGGCGCGATGGCGCGCTCCCGGTCTGGCGGGCGGTCGACTCGCCAGCGTTCCGCTCGCGCTTCGGGTCGGCGGCCGAGCGGCTGCGCGGTGTGATGCTGCCGGGGCGCGAGCTCGACGAGCTCGCCGAGGCCGCCCGCGGGTCGGGGCGCGCCTCGACGGTCATCCGGGTCCCGGATCGCTCCGGCCGGACGCGGCGCTGCGTGGCCGAGGCCTACTACAACCGCCACAGCTTCCTGATCGTTCTCCACGAGGAGGCTCTCGCACCTCGGGCCGCCCTTGAACTGCGGCATTGAGGGGGGCCCGAACGGGGCGTGGGGCTGCGAATACACGGTATGCGTGTATAGGCAACCCCAGGCCCGAGATCAGCGCCTCGCGGAAGCCCGACCACCCTCCCTACAAGCGGGTGTTCGTCAACCAGCGCGCCTCAGCCATGGAACCGCTGGGCGCGCGCGCCCGCAGCGTGGGCCGCGGCGAGCGCGAGGGTCGCCGCGTCGTCGGCCTGCTGCGGGACGCCGAGATCCCACCAGGCGCCCGAGGCCAGGAGCGGCCGCGGCTCGACGCGACACACGATCACCGCGGGGCCCGGCTCGGCCCGGGCCAGCGCCAGCGCCTCGCGGAGCTCCTCCGGCGTGTCGGCCGGCCAGGTGGTGCAGCCGAGGCTGCGGGCCACGCCCACGTAGTCGACGGCCACGATGTCGCCGTCTGGCGCGCCGCCCGGCACCCGCCGTCGGCGGAACTCGTTGCCGAAGCTGATCCCCGTCGTCGCGCGCTGCAGCCCGGCTATCGACATGTACCCGGCGTTCACGAACAGCACGATCGTGACCTTCGCGCCTTCCTGGACGGCGGTCACCAGCTCGGTCGGCGCCATGAGGAACGTCCCGTCGCCGATGACGACGAAGATCTCACCCGCGTCCTCTTCGGCGAGCCGGATGCCGATGCCGGCCGGCAGCTCGTGGCCCATGCACGAGAAGCCGAACTCGAGATGGACGCCGGAGCCGGCCGGCGGCTCCCAGAGCTTCAGCAGGTCGCCCGGCGGGCTGCCCGCCGCGGCCACCACCCAGTCGCCGGCGCGCGCCTCGCGGTTGATCGCCCGCAGCGCCTGGCCCTGGCTCATGGGCTCTCCGGCCCGGGGCGCGAGGTCGACCTCGACCGCGGCCGACCACCGCTCCCGCGCCTCCGTCACGCGCCGCCGATGCTCGTCGGGCGCACGCCAGTCCGCCAGGGCCTCGTGCAGCGCCGCGAGCGCGACGCGTGCGTCGGCGACCACAGGCGTCCCGCCGAGCACGCACGCGTCGGCGGCGTTGACGTTGATGCCGACGAAGCGGACGCCCGCGGGGAAGAGCGAGCGCGACGCCGTCGTGAAGTCCGTGAGCCGCGTGCCGACGCACAGCACGAGATCGGCGCCCGACGCCAGCTCGTTGGCCGCGCCGGTGCCGTTCACGCCGATGCCCCCGGCGACGAGCGGCCCCGCGCCGCAGCCCTTGCCCGCCGACGTCTCGGCGATCGGGATCCCGTGCTCGCGGCTCAGCGTCGCGAGCGCCTCCTCGGCGGCCGCGTAGCGGACGCCGCCGCCCGCGATGAGCAGCGGGCGCGAAGCAGCGCGGACCGCCGCGACCGCCGCGGCGAGCTCCGTCTCGGCCGGGGGACGGCGCGGCACGCTCCACGTGCGCTCGCAGAGGAACGCCTCGGGGAACGCGTACGCCTCCCCCTGCACATCCTGGTGGACGGCGACCGTCACGGCTCCCGTCTCGGCGGGATCGAACAGCACGCGCATGGCCTCGGGCAGGCTGTCGAGCAGCTGCTCGGGGCGGGCGATGCGGTCGAAGAAGCGGCTCACCGGCCGCAGGCAGTCGTTGACCGTCCAGTCGCGCGAGGCCGGGTGCTGGAGCTGCTGGAGCACCGGCCCCTGGAGGCGGGTCGGCGAACGTGTCGCCGGGCAGGAGCAGCACCGGCAGCCGGTTCGTCGTCGCCGTGGCGGCGCCCGTCACGAGGTTCGTCGCCCCGGGCCCGATCGATGCCGTGCAGGCCAGCGTCGACAGCCGGCGGGCGGCCTTCGCGTAGCCGATCGCGGTGTGGACGGCCGCCTGCTCGTGCTTGGGCTGGACGAAGCGCAGGTCCTCGGCGCTCTCGGACAGCGCCGTGCTGAGGGCGCAGAGGTTGCCGTGCCCGAAGATGCCGCAGACGGCCGGGATCGCACGCCGGCGCTCGCCGTCGCGCTCGGTGAACTGGACGGCCAGGTAGCGGACGAGCGCCTGCGCGACGGTCAGCCGCACGGTCATGCCAGGGCCTCGAGATAGCGGCGGCTGGCGACGAGGTCGGCGACGGGGTCGCCGCCCGGCGCGCGGTCCTGCTCGACCACGGCCCAGCCGGAGAAGCCGTGGCGCTCGAGCGCGTTGAGGAGCGCCGCGAGGTCGAGGTCGCCGGCCCCGAGCGGCCGGAACGCGCCCGCCCGCACCGAGCTCCAGAAGTCCCCCGCGACCCGCGAGGCGTAGAGATCCTTGAGATGCAGATACGGGATCCGCTCGGCCCAGCGCTCGTAGGCGGCGACCGGATCCTGCCCCGCGTAGAGCCAGTGCCCGGTGTCCAGGCACAGCTCGACGACGTCGAGCAGCGGCTCCACCTCGTCCTCGAACTCGACGTGCGTCCCGGCATGGGGATGGAGCACCGGGCGTAGGCCCTCCTCGCGCGCGACGGCGGCGACGGCCGCGACCGTCGACCGCAGGGTGGAGCGCCCCGCGCGGTCGAGCCGAACCGCCTCATGCGTCCGGCCCGCGGTCCGCGCGCGGACGGGGTCGACGGCGTCGATCACGACCAGGAACCGCCCGCCGAGGGCCGCGACCCGGCGGGCGACGGCGCGTGCCGCGGACAGCACGCCCGGCCGGCGGTGCGCGTCGTGCAGCGGCTCGAAGACGAAGCCGGCGCTCACGCCGAGCGCGCGCTCGGCCAGGGCGGGCGCGACGTCGTGCGGCAGGTACCCGAGCGGGCCGAGCTCGGTCCAGCGGTAGCCGGCGGCGGCGATGCCGTCGACCACCTCGCGCCAAGGCGGGTTTCCCGGCGCGTCGGCGAAGTCCACGCCCCACGACACCGGGCCGGTGCCCAGCTCAAGCATGCCCGGCCTCCAGCGCGCGCACCGCGGCGTCGACCGCCGCGGCGTAGAGCCGCGAATCGGCGGAGTACACGATCACGTCCGCGCGGCCGGCGGCGAGCGAGGCGACGCGCTCCGGATCGCCGGAGGCCGCCAGGCCGAAGCGGATGCCGGCGGCGGCGGCCGCCTCGGCCACGGCCGCGACGGCCGTCCGCAGCGCGCGTGCGTCGAGATTCTGCGGCACGTCGAGGTCGATCGAGAGGTCGCTGCAGCCGACGACGAGCGCGTCCACGCCGTCGACCGCCGCGATCCCGCGGGCGGCGGCGACCCCGGCCGCGGACTCGATCTGGACCGTGCACGCGACGCGGCTCTCGGACGCGGACCAGAAGCCCTGCGCGCGGCCGTAGCGCCCGGCGCGCCGCGGGCCGAAGCCGCGGCTTCCCGCCGGCGGGTAGCGAAGCCGCGTGACGAGCTCCCGCGCGGTGGCCGGGCTCTCCACCCGCGGCACCACGACGCCGTCGACCCCGCAGTCGACGATCGCCGCCAGGCGGTCGGTGGCGGCGTCCGGCAGTCGGACGTGCGACTCGCAGCCGGCCGCGGCCAGCCCGACGGCCATCGCCTGCGCCTCGCCGAGACCGAGCGCGCCGTGCTCGAGGTCGATCCACGCCAGGTCGAGCGCCGTCCCCGCGAGCTCGGCGAGCGCGGCGCCGGGGAGCGAGAGCACCGTCCCGACCTGCATCACGCGGCTCCCGGGTGCACGACCACGAGCTTGTCCTCGGTCATGTCCCGCACGGCGTCGCGCACGCCCTCCTTGCCGAACCCGCTCGCGCCGAAGCCGCCCCACGGCATCGTGTCGACGCGCCAGGTGGCGCCCTGAGGCGGGTTCACGTGCACGAGCCCGGCCCGCAGGCCGTGCGCGAAGGCCAGGGCACGGTCGACGTCGCGCGTGAAGACCGACATCGCGAGCCCGAAGCGCGTGGCGTTGGCCGCGGCGAGCGCGGCCCCGGCTTCGCCGGTGCGGATCGCCACCGCCGGTCCGAACAGCTCGTCGTTCCAGAGCCGCGCGTCGACCGGCGGATCGAGGACCACGGAGGGCTCGACGAGCGCGCCGTCGCGGCCGCCGCCGCGCACGACGTGGCCGCCCGACTCGGCGATCCAGCGCGGCCACGCGGCGGGCCTCGTCCACGTCGATCAGCGGCGCCAGCGTCGTCGCCGGGTCCGCCGGATCGCCGGGCCGCAACGCGTCGACGTGGCGCAGGAGCCGCTCCACCAGCTCGTCGCGGACCGCCGGCGCCGCGATCACCCGCTGCGTGGAGACGCAGTTCTGGCCGGCGTTCGTGTAGCCGCTGAAGGCGATCGCGGCGGCCGCTCGGTCGACGTCGGCGTCGTCGAGGACCACCAGCGCCGCGTTGGAGCCGAGCTCGCAGGTCAGCCGCTTGGCGCCGGCCGCGCGCGCGATCGCGTGCCCGACCGGCTCGCTGCCGGTGAACGAGATCTTCCGCACGCGCGGGTCGGCGCACAGCGCCGCGCCGACGCTGGCGCCGGGACCGACGACGCACTGCAGCGCCCCGTCCGGGAGCCCGGCGGCCTGCAGGCGCCGGACGAGGAACTGCGCCGTCAGCGGCGTCGCCCCGGCCGGCTTGAGCACGACGGGGCACCCCGCGGCGAGCGCCGGACCGATCTTGTGGATCACGAGGATCGCCGGATAGTTGAACGGCGTGATGGCCGCGACCACGCCGGTCGGCTCCGGCCGGGTGTACGCGAGGCGGCCGACGCCGGCGGGCGCCACGTCGAGCCCGAGCACGCGGCCCTCGATCCGTCCGGCCTCCTCCGCGCAGAGCCGCACGATGCCGGCGATCCGGCTCGCCTCGGCGCTCGCGTCCGCCGTGTGCTTGCCCTGCTCGGCGGTGATGATGCCGGCCAGCTCGGCCTCGTCGCGCTCGATGGCGTCGGCGGCCGCGCGGAGGATCGCCGCCCGGGCGTGGGCCGGGAGCGCCGCCATCACCGGCGCCGCCGACGCTGCGGCCGCGACCGCGCGCTCGGCCTCGGCGGGGCCGGCGAGCGGCACGGTGCCGACGACCTCGCCCGACCACGGCGAGCGCACCTCGTGCACGGTCATCCGGCCGCCGCCCGCGTGCGGCCGAGGACGGCCGGGTTCGCGACGGCCGTCGCGTCGGGCCGCCCGCGCAGGACGTCGAGCACGTGTGTGGTCGCCCGCTCCGTCATCCGCGCGATCGAGCGCTCGCTGAGACCGCCGATGTGCGGCGTGAGCACGACGTTCGGCAGCGCCACGAGCGAGGCCGGCACGGCGGGCTCGTCGTCGAACACGTCGAGCGCCGCCGCCCGCAGGCGCCCGCCCGCCAGCGCGCGGGCGAGCGCCCGCTCGTCCACGAGGCCCCCGCGCGAGGTGTTCACGAGCACCGCTTCGCGCCGCATGAGCGCGAGCTCCTCGGTGCCGATCAGGCCGCGCGTGGACGCTTCGAGCGGCAGGTGCAGGGATACGACGTCGGAACGCCGCAGCAGCTCGGCGAGCCCGACGGTGTCGCGCGGCTCCGCCGGGTCGCAGACCAGCAGCTCGACGTCGAAGCCCTCGAGCCGCCGCGCGACGGCGCGGCCGATGCCTCCGAAGCCGACGAGGCCGACGGTCGTCCGGTGGAGCTCCCAGGCCGTGAGGTCGCCGCCGCGCCGCCACTCGCCGCGGCGGACGGAGGCGTCGTGCTCCACGACGCGCCGGATCGCGGCGAGGATCATGGCCAGCGCATGGTCGGCCGTGGTCTCCCGGTTCGCGCCGGGCGTGGTGACGACGACGATGCCGGCCTCGGTCGCGGCGGCGAGGTCGATCGAGTCGGTCCCGACGCCCACGCGGGCGATCACGCGCAGCTCACCGGCCGCGGCGATGACCTCGCGGTCGAACGGGTCCGTACTGACGATCGCGGCGACGGCGTCGCCGGTGAGGCGCGCCATCTCGACCGGGTCGCGGGCTCCGGTCTTGGGCGCGAGGCGCACGCGGAGCCCGGCGTCGCGCAGCCGGGCCCCGGTGCGCCGGCCCTCGGGGTCGAAGTCCATCCAGGTGACGAGGACCCAGGGCTGACCGCCAGTCATGCGGTCATCTGATCACCCGCATGCTGACATCGTCAACGGCAGGAAAGTACCTCGATCGCTTGACGCAGTTCTCGCACGGTGATTCGATGACCGGGTGGCTCGACGACATCGCGAGATTCTCGACGTCCTGCTCGACCGCATCGTCGACGGGCAGTACGCGCCGGGCGACCTGCTCCCCAAGGAGGAGCTGCTCAAGGCCGAGTTCAACGTCAGCCGGGGCACGGGCCGCGAAGCGCTGCGTGCCCTCGAGGAACGGCGCGTCGCCGTGGTCAAGCACGGCTGGGGCGCGACGGTCCAGCCGCCCGAGGAGTGGAACGTGCTCGACCCTGCGGTGGCCCGGGCCCTGGCGGCCGGGCGCCGCCGGCGAGCGTTCCTGGCGGAGCTGGCGGAGAGCCGCGCGCTGCTGCAGGGCGCGATCGCGGCGCTCGCGGCAGAGCGCGCCGGGGCTCGCCAGCGCCCGGCCATCGCCGCCGCTGCCGACCGTGCCGCCGCCGGGGAGCCCGGCGCGCCCCGCGAGCTGTGGCGCCTCGTCGCGGTCGCCGCGGGCAACCGCCCGCTCGCCGCGATGCTGCGGGCGCTCTCCGAGGCGCATGACCCAGGGCCGCAGGTCGCCGCCGAGTACGGGCAGCTGGGCGCGGCCATCACCGGGGCGGAGCCGGCAGCCGCCCGGGCCGCGGCGGGCCGGCTGGGCTGACGCCCCGCCCGTCCGCCCACCCCACTAGCCTTCGGCGGACAAGCAAAGAAGTGCCCCGGCAGCGATTGCAGTCGCTCCGGGGCCGGCACCGAAGTAGAGGCCTTCGGCGCAATCCGCACGATACGAGGTCGTGTGGGGCCGTCGTCTCTCTCGGCGCGCGAGCGAGAGGAGGGGTCGATGGCATACCTGACGATCCGCGTTCCGGGCCGGCACGTCGCCGCCGTGCGGCGTGCGCTCGTCGACGTCCACCAGCGGTGCGGCGACGAGCTCGCACAAGCGGCCGAGCGCTATCGCGTGACGCACCGGGCCGAGGATCTCGACCGCATCGAGGGCGCGGCCGTCGAGCTCCACGACCTGCGCCAGGCGATCGAGCAGCTCGCGGGGCGCACGCGGACGACCGAGCTCAGCGCCCATCCGGAGGTGATCCACGACGCGCTGGCGGCCTGTGGGCTCGAGCACCTCGCGCCGTGAGGCTCACCACGCGGTCCAGCCGCCGTCCACGCGCAGGCTGGCGCCGGTCATGAGGCGGGACGTGGCGGCGAAGAGCACGGCGTCTGCGACCTCGTCCGGGGTGCCGAGACGCCCGAGCGGGATCTGGCGCTCGATCGCCTCGCGCGCGCCCGCCTCGGCCAGGAACGGCCGGGTCATCGGCGTCTCGACGAACGTCGGCGCGACCGCGTTGACCCTGATGCCGTGCGGCGCCAGCTCGACGGCCATCGCCTTCGTCAGGCCCTCGACCGCGTGCTTCGCGGCGCAGTACGCGGTGCGCCGCTCCGCGCCGACGTGCCCCATCTGCGACGTCACGTGCACGATCGCACCGCCGCCGCCGGCCGCGATCATCCGGCGGGCGCACAGCTGCGCGGCGAGGAACACGCCCAGCACGTTGAGCCGCCACGACCACTCGAGCGCCTCGAGGCTGACGTCGACGAACGGCTCCGGGCGGTTCCCTCCGGCGCAGGTGACGAGCACATCGGGCGCCGGAAGCCCGGCCAGCGCGAGCTCCAGCTCGGCCGGCACGGTCACGTCGCACGGGGCCGCGAGCGCGCGTCCGCCTCCGGCGCGGATCTCGCTCGCGAGGAGCTCGGTCGCGTCCGGTCGGCGGGCGATCAGCGCGACCTCGGCGCCCGCCGCCGCGAGGGCGAGCGAGCACGCGCGGCCGAGCCCGCCGGTCGCGCCGGTCACCACCGCGACGGCGCCGTCGAGCCGGGCTGTCACGCGGAGGCGCGCTCGAGCCGCATCACGGCCGTGGCGGCGTGTCCGGCGAAGCCCTCCGCGTCGGAGATCGCGGCGATGGCCGGCGCCACGCGCCGGGTGCCCTCGGGCGTCAGGCGCTGGTGCGTGATCGTCTTGAGGAACTTGCCCACCCAGAGCCCGCCGGTGTAGCGCGCGGCGCGAGCGGTCGGGAGCACGTGGTTGGTCCCGACGCCCTTGTCGCCGTAGGCGACGGTGGCCTCCTCGCCGAGGAAGAGCGAGCCGTAGTTGCGCAGCCGCCCCAGCCACCAGTCGAGGTCGCTCGCGTGCACCTCGACGTGCTCGGCGCGCGCGCTCGTCGGCCAGCGCGGCCGCCTCCTCGCGGTCGGCGACCAGCAGCACCTCGCCGCGGTCGCGCCACGCCTCGCCGGCGACGGCGCCGGTGGGCCACGCCCGCACCAGCCGCCGGCACGTGCTCGAGCACGGCGCCGGCGAGGGCGCGGGAGGTCGTGATCAGCACGGCGGCCGACGTGGGTCCGTGCTCGGCCTGGCCGAGCAGGTCGGCGGCGACGAGCCGGGGGTCGGCCGTCTCGTCGGCGATCACCAGCACCTCGGTCGGGCCGGCGACGAGGTCGATCCCGACGCGCCCGTAGAGCTGGCGCTTGGCCTCGGCGACGTACGCGTTGCCGGCGCCGACGAGCATGTCGACCGGCGGCGACCCGCAGAGGCCGAAGGCCATCGCCGCCAGCGCCTGCACGCCGCCGAGGCAGAGCACCGCGTCCGCTCCCGAGGTCGCGATGGCGTGCCGCATGGCCGCCGGCGGCGCCGCTCCCGCGGCTCGGCGGCGTGCACGCGACGACCTGCGGGACGCCCGCGGCCTTGGCCACGAGGACGGTCATGAACGACGACGCGAGCATCGGGTAGCGACCGCCCGGCACGTAGGCCCCGACCGTGCCCACCGGCACGTGACGATGGCCGAGCACGACGCCGGGCAGCGGCTCGTACTCGAGGTCGGTCAGCGTCGCCCGCTGCGCGAGCGCGAACCCGCGGACCTGCGCCTGGGCGAACGCGATGTGCTCCCGCAACGCGGCGGGCACCTCATCCGCGGCGGCGGCGAGGTCGCCGGCGGGCAGCAGGAACTCCGGCGGATCCCAGTCGTCGAGCACCCGCGAGTACTCGCGAACGGCCGCCTCGCCGCGCCGCTCGATCCGCAGCAGCATCTCCGACACGTCCCTGCCGACCCGGTCATTCCCGCCACCGCCACCGACCGGCGCCTTGATCACCTCAGCCATCAGCCCTCCCCGGGGGGGTCAGACCCCATCACGCGTATAACCCGTGACGGGGTCAGACCCCGTCACGGGTTTGACCTGTGATGGGGCCGGGTTCGCCTGCGTACTCGCGCAGGTACGCCTCGACGGTCAGCAGGTGCTCGCGCATCGCGTCGCGGGCCGCCGCCGGGTCGGCCTTGGCGACCGCGGCGAGGATGCGCCGGTGCTCCGGCAGGCCGCGCTCGACCCGCAGCTCGGGCCTGGCCAGCGGCCGGCGGGCGGTCGTCAGCGCGCGGTGGATCGGCTCGGTGATCGCACCGAGCGCGCGGTTGCCCGTCGCGTCGATCAGCGACCGGTGGAAGGCGATGTCGGCCTCGTGGTAGAGGTCCTCGGCGGCGGGGCTGTCGACGGCGCGCTCGGCGGCGGCGACCATCCGCCCGAACGCGTCGGAGAGCGCGGCCAGGTCGTCGGGCGTCGCCCGCTCCGCCGCCAGCCCGGCGGCCTCGATCTCGAGGATGCGCCGCGACTCGAGGTAGTCGGCGAGGATCGCGGCTCCGCGGCCCGAGTCGATCAGCGCGCCGAGGACGTCCGGGTCGAGCACGTCCCACCGCGTGTCGGGCATGACCGTCGCGCCGCGGCCGTGCTTGACCGAGACGAGGCCTCGCTCCTCGAGGCTCCGGATGCACTCGCGCGCGACCCCGCGGCTGACCCCGAACGACCCGGCGATGTCCATCTCGCGCGGCAGCCAGTCGCCCGTCGTCAGGCGGCGACCGACGATGTCGCCCATGAGGACGCGCATCACGCTGACGTGCAGCCTCGACATGCAGTGATCGAATCACTCGCGACGCTCCGCGGTCAACGGCCAAGTCCGGCACACCAGATGCCTCGTCCGGCGAGGGACAAGCTCGTTCCTTTCGCCGCGAGACAGTTAATGATCCGATCTCGCCATGGAGCGCGAAGCACGCTTGCGCGTCGGCGTGATCGGCGCCGGCCTCGTGGTGCAGGCGGTGCATCTCCCCGTCCTGCAGCGGCTCGACCGGCACTTCGCGATCGCCGCGCTCGCCGAGCCGGACGCCGCCGTTCGCGGCCGCGTCGCCGCCCGCCACGGGATCGCCCGCGCGTACCCGGATCACCAGCGGCTGCTCGAGGCGGGCGGGCTCGACGTGCTGCTCGTCGGCTCGCCGGACGCGACCCATGCCCGCGTCACGCTCGACGCGCTCTCCGCGAACGTGCACGTGCTCGTCGAGAAGCCGCTGTGCCTCACGCTCGGCGAGGCCGCGCAGATCGTCGCGGCGCGCGACCGCGCCGGCCGCGTCGTCCAGGTGGGCTACATGAAGCGCTTCGACCCCGCCGTCGAGCGTCTGCTCGCCGACCTCCACGAGCCGCCCAGGCACCTCGCCACCACCACGTTCGACCCCGGACTGCGCGAGGCCTTCCTCCCGGACGGCTCGCCGGAGGACGCCGCCGTCGCGGCGCGGCGCCTTCCTCGGCGCGCTCATCCACGACGTCAACCTCGGGCACGCCATCCTGGAGCGGACCGGGGCCGCCGTCGAGCACGTGGTCGACGGCCTTCGGCGACGGCCGGACGGTGGGCGCGACGTTCGCGCTCGGCGGCGGCGCGCGCTGGACCGCGGTCTGGCTCTCGCTGCCCGCGGCCGGGACGTTCCGCGAGCACGTCGCCGTCTACGGCGACGGCGTGCACGAGCTGGAGTTCCCGGCGCCGTATCTGCTGCACGCGCCGACGACCTACCGGTGGACGCGCGGCTCGGGCGCCGTCGTGCACCGCTCCTGGGACGAGGCCTACGAGCGCCAGCTCCTGCACCTGCACGCGTGCGTCACGCGCGGCGAGCCGTGCCGGACGCCGCCGGAGCAGGCCGTGGCCGACCTCGAGCTGCTGGAGCGGTGCGCGCCGTGAGCCGCGCGCTCGTCACCGGCTCGGACTCGGGCATCGGGCGCGCCACCGCCGTCGAGCTCGCCCGGCGCGGTTGCGACGTCGCGGTCACCTGGCACACCGACGAGCCCGGCGCGCGGCGGACCGCGGAGCTGGTCGCCGCCGCCGGCCGGCGCGCCGTGATCGGCCGTCTGGACCTCGCGGCGGGCGCCGGCGTGACCGAGGCCGTCGACGCGCTCGATCGACGAGCTCGGCGGGATCGACGTGCTCGTCAACAACGCGGGCGCCAACCACCGCGCCGCCGTGGTCGACGACACGCTGGACGGGTTCCGGCGCGCTCTCGAGGTGAACCTCACCGGCCCGTTCCTGTGCGCGCAGGCCGCCGCGCGGCACATGGTCGGCGCGGGCGGCGGGCGGATCGTGAACGTGACGTCGATCCACGAGCACGTGCCGCTCCCGCTCGCCGGCGCCTACTGCGCCGCCAAGGCCGGGCTCGGCATGCTCACCAAGGTCCTCGCGCTCGAGCTCGCGAGCGCCGGCATCACGGTCAACGCCGTGGCGCCCGGCCACATCGCCACGCCGATGACCGGCAAGGCGGACCGCGACCCGCGCGAGTTCCCGCTTCCGCAGATCCCCGCTCGGCCGGCCGGGGTCGCCCGCCGAGGTCGCCGAGATCATCGCGGCGCTGGCCACCGGCGCCGCGTACGCGACCGGCGCGTCGGTGCTCGTCGACGGCGGGCTCTCGCTGGCCGCCGTGATCCCGCTCCAGGCCGCCGTGGAGGGCTGAGCCGTGCGGGTGCACCGCTCCACCGAGCTCGATCCGGCCGATCGCGGCCGCGCCTTCGGGGCGGCGCAGCGCGACGCGGTCCGCAACACGGTCGCCGTCTACCGCCGCCTGCTCGACGACGCGGTCGGCTTGACCGACGCGAGCCTCCGGGCGGCCGGCGCGCACGTCGGCGACCGCGTCGCGGAGCGGTGGCCGGACCTCGTGCGCGAGCTCGAGGGCATCGCCGCCGGCGCGGGCGTGCCCGCCGACGTGCTCGTCGCCGTCAACGCGCGCACCGAGCTGCTGGGCGCGCAGGCCGGCGGCGAGTGCTCGGTGGCCGGGCGGCTGCTCGGCGGCCGCTGCGTCGTCGCCCAGAACTGGGACTGGCATCCCGACCTCGCGCCGTCGCTGCTCACGTGGAGCGTCCGGCAGGCGGACGGTCGCTGGTTCGCGACCGTCACCGAGGCCGGGATGCTGGCCAAGATCGGCGTGTCGAGCGCCGGCCTGTGCTGCGCGCTCAACTTCCTCCGCTGCTCGCTCGACGGCGCCCTCGACGGCATGCCGGTCCATGTCCTGCTCCGGGTCCTCCTCGATCGCACCGACACGCTGAGCGACGCCCTGCGGCTGCTGCTCGGGACCCGGGTCGGCGCGTCGTCGTGCATCACCGTCGGCTGGGCGGAGAACGGCGACGCCGCGCTCGTGGCCGCGGAGCTGTCGCCCGCCGGGTGCCGGCTGCTGTGGCCGGACGCCGGCGACCGGCTCGTCCACACGAACCACTTCCTGGCCGGGCCGCCCGCCGGCGAGGACCTCGAGCCGGCCGAGGCGCCCTCGACGCTCGTCCGCCTCCACGCGCTCGGTCGCGGCCTGCGGGGCGGCGACCCGCTGACCGCGCTGCGCTCGCACGCCGGCGCGCCGGAGTCGGTCTGCCGGCACGAGCGGCCCGGCGAGGCGTGGGCGGACCGTCGCGCCACGCTCGCCTGCGTGGTGATGGAGCCCGGCGTCCCCCACCTGCGGGTCGGCGAGGGCCCGCCGTGCGAGCGCTCGCCGGTCGAGGTCGCGGTGCCGTGACCGAGCTCGAGCGGCTCGTCCGCTACTGCCATCCGGCGAAGATCCTCGCCACGACCCGGCTGCCCGGCGTCGCGGCGCTCGACGAGGAGGTGGTCGCCCGCCTCTACGGCGCGTCGGCGGCGCGCTACGTGGCGCTGGAGCGCGACCTGCGGCGGCAGGCGCGGGCGGCCGCCGAGGCGCTGTCCGGGCGGCCCGCGATCCAGGCCGCCGTCGGAGCGCTGCGCTTCCGGCCCGGCGAGCGCATCCTGGCGGTCGGGGACTCCCACACCGACGACCTCGCGTCCTGGGCCGAGATCCTCGGGCACCTGCTCCCGGTGCCGGTCGTCAACGCCGGCCTCTCGGGCGACACCACGACCGCCGCGCTCGCGCGGCTCGACCGGGTCCCCGCCGCGACGGTCGCGATCGTGCTGCTGGGGACCAACGACGCGCGCCGTCACGCGCCGGGACCGATGCTCGTCTCCCACGCCGAGACGGAGCGCAACGTGGCGGCGCTCGACGCGGCGCTGCGGCGGCGCTACGCCGACACGCTCTGGGTCACGCCGCCGCCCGTCGACGAGCAGCGGATCCGCGACGACCCGGTGCTCGGCGCCGCCGGCCTCGCCTGGCGCCTGGACGACGTCGCGACGAAGGCGGCGCTCGTCCGGACGACGGTCGAGGCGGTGGTCGACCTGTGGCCCGGGTTCACGCGCGAGCATCTCGCCGCAGACGGGCTGCATCCGAGCGCCGCCGGCCAGCGGCTCATCGCCGAGCGCGTGGTGACGCAGCTGGCGCGCCGCTTCGGGCCGGGCGGCCGCGCAGTCTAGGCGTCGCCGAAGCGCGCCTCGAGCCAGTCGACGGCGAACTCCGTCAGGGCGGCCGCCGGGAACAGGTGCGCCGGCGCCTCGCCGACGCGCCCGGCCCGCCCGATCCGGGCGCCGAGCGCGTCGGCGGCGATCTCGCCCAGGGGCGGCCGCTCGTCCGCGTAGGGGAACGCGCCGTTCCAGACGTCGAGCTCGCGGATGTCCGTCCAGCCGTCGCCGACCGGCAGCCGGTACGTCGTCCGGCGCGCGGGCGCGCGGGCCAGCGCCTCGGCGTGATGGAGCAGGCTGATGGCGTGGAGCGGCGCGCCGAGCAGGAGCACCGCGCCGCGCGCCTCGACGAGCCGGGCGTACGGCGTGTCCGGGCCGAAGCCGTCGTCGAGCCGGTGCGCCGCCGTGAGCTCCTCCGCGCGGTGCCCGATGGCCGCGATCCCCGTCGCGGGATTCGCGCTGCGGCGGGCGCCCGGCCAGGTGCGGATGCGCTCGGCGATGCGGCCTTCGTACGGCGCGGCGGCGGACAGCTCCGGGTCGAAGCGCGGGTACTCGGCCTCATACGCCGCCCGCCAGCGCTGCGGCCAGGCGTCGTGCCCGAACGGGATGTCCTCCCAGCTCACCTGGGCGCAGAGCGTCCCCTGCGGGCCGAGCCGCTCGAGCAGCGCCTCGACGACCGTCTGGCTGCCGCCGACGACCCAGCCGAGCGAGCTCATGGCGGCGTGGACCATCGCCGTCGTGCCCGGCCGCAGCCCGAGCCGGGCGAGGTCGCGGACGAGCCGCGAGCGCGTGATCGGCCGGCGGCTGTCGATGACGTCACGGCGCGGCATGGGCGAACGCGATCCAGCAGCGCCCGGCCCCGCGGTCCAGCTCGACCGCGTGGCCGACGTAGCCGTCGTCGAGGAGCTCGCACATCGCCGTCCGCACCCGGCGGCGATCGGTCGGCGACGGGTCGGCCCAGGGCAGCTCGACCCGCTCCGCGCGGCCGTCGAGCGCCGGCGCGGGGGAGAGGGGCCAGACGATGTCCACGTCGTCCTCGGGATCGGTGCGCAGGCCGTCGTGCAGGCCGCCGCGGTAGGCGACGAGCCGCGCGCCGAGGCCCGAGAGGTAGAGCCGCAGCGCGCGGCCGTTGAGCGGATCGGCCGTCCAGCGGATGCGGGTGTATCCGCCTGCCTCGGCCTGACGCCGCTGCTCGAGCTTGAGCGCGAGGCCGAGGCGCCTGCCCCGGTGCGGCGCGGCGACCGCGAGGCCGCACGAGAAGAGCTCGTGCTCCCGGGCCGGCAGCGCGTAGGAGGCGCCGACCACCGTGTCGCCGTCCAGAGCCACGAGCGTGATGCCTCCGCACTCGTCGGTCGTGCGCATGAACCACGCCGGGATGGCGTCGGGCGGGAGGAAGCCGAGGCCGGCGGCCAGCAGCGCGGCCGCCGCCGGGAGGTCCTCTCGCCGCGCCTTGCGGATCTCGTGCATGCGACGGACGTTCGCGCGGCCGGCGTGGTCGCGGGACCGCCGATCGGCGGTGCGACCGGACCCACGACGACCGCCGATCGACGGGTCCGTGCAGGTCCGGCTCGACCGCCGATCGCCGGTCGCGGGCAGCGGGCGGGCGCCGCGAGGCTGCGGATCCGTCCCACACGAGGAGGATCCGATGCTCCAGCCCCATCGCGTCGTCGACGCCATCCCGCTCCCGCCGCCCGGGGAGCCCGTGATCGGCCGCGCCGCGCGCGCCGACGCCTACCCGATCCTCGTCTGCACCACCATGGAGGCCGCCTTCGGGCAGCTCACGGCGCTCGTCGACGGCGCCTCGGTGGCGGTGCTCACCGACGACACCGTCGACAGCCTCTACGGCGCCGCGCTCGTGCGCTCGCTGCGCGAGGCCGGCGCCGAGCCGCTGGTCCGGGTGCTGCCTCCGGGGGAGACGAGCAAGTCGGTCGACGAGGCCGTGGCCGCGTGGCACTGGCTCGCGGCGTCCGATCTCGCGCGCCGTGACGTGCTCATCGCCTTCGGCGGCGGCGTCATCGCCGATCTCGGCGGCTGGGTCGCGAGCTGCTACATGCGCGGCATCCCGTACGTGAACGTCCCGACGACCCTGCTCGCGCAGGTCGACGGCGCCCTCGGCGGCAAGGTCGCGGCGAACCATCCGCTGGCCAAGAACCTCCTCGGGGCGTTCCACTCACCGGCCGGCGTGGTGGCCAACATCTCGTTCCTGCGCACCACGAGCACGCGCCACCTGCGCGCCGGGCTCGCCGAGGCGATCAAGAAGGCGGTCATCGCCTCGCCGGAGTACTGGGGCTTCATCGACGCGCACGCGGAGGCGATCCTGCGCTGCGAGCCCGGCGCGCTCGAGCGCCTCGTGCATGCCGCGGCGGCGATCAAGACCGCGCTGATCGAGCGTGACCCGTACGAGCGCGACCTGCGCCGCCCGCTGAACTTCGGGCACACGATCGGCCATCCGCTCGAGACCGTCACGGGCTACGGGCCGCTGCTCCACGGCGAGGCGGTGGCCTTCGGGATGGTCGTGGAGTCGCGCATCGCCCACGCCCGCGGCCTGCTCGACGGGGACACGCTGGACCGGCTGATCGCGCTGCTGCGGCGGTGTGGGCTGCCGACGTCCGCCGCCGACCTTCCCGCCCGGGTCGACGGCGAGGCCGTGCTGGCCGCCATGGAGAAGGTGCGGCAGATCCGCGCCGGCAGCCTGCGCTACGTGCTCCCGGTGCGGCTCGGCGAGACCGTCATCGCCGACGACGTCGAGGAGGACGAGGCGCGCGAGGCGCTGGCCAGCCTGCGGGGTCCCGGTTGCGCGAGCGGTCATACGGTGATCTAATGACCGTGTGACCACTATGTATGACCGTTCGCACGCCTCCGCCGCGCTGCTCGACGAGGCCGCCGAGTTCATCCCCGGCGGCGTGAACACCTGCCGGCGCCGGAGCGAGCCCAAGCTGTGCTTCGGCAAGGGCCGCGGCGCGTATCTCTGGGATCTCGACGGGCGCCGGTACACCGACTACCACGCGGCGTACGGCGCCGTCTTCCTCGGCCACTCGCACCCCGTCGTCAACGACCGGGTGAGCCGGGCGATCGATCACACCGTCCTCTTCGGGGTCGGTGTCACCGCCGGCGAGGTCGACCTGGCGCGGCGCATCGTCCGGCACGTGCCGTCGGCGGAGCAGGTGGTCGTGTGCAACAGCGGCTCGGAGGCCACCTACCACGCGATCCGCCTCGCCCGAGGGGCCACGGGGCGAGAGAAGATCGTGAAGTTCCAGGGGTGCTACAACGGCTTCCACGACTACGTGCTGCGCAACGTCCTGTCCGCACGCGAGCTCGTGGGGCAGCGGGATCCGCAGTCCAAGGGCATGCTCGAGGCGGCGATCGACGCGACGCTGGTCTGCCGCTTCAACGATCTCGAGGATGTGACGGCGACGGTCCGCCGCGAGCCCGTCGCCGCGATCATCGTCGAGCCGATCGCCCACAACGCGCCGGGCCTCCTCCCGCGGCCCGGCTTCCTCGAAGGCCTTCGCGCGCTCTGCGACGAGGAGGGGATCGTCCTCATCTTCGACGAGGTGATCACCGGCTTCCGGCACGGGCTCGGCGGCTATCAGGCGGTCTGCGGCGTCACGCCCGACCTCACCACGCTCGGCAAGGCGATCGCCAACGGCTTCCCGCTGGCGGCGGTCGCCGGCCGGCGCGCCCTGATGGAGCGGTTCACGACGCGCTCGGACGGCGACGTCCACTTCGGCGGCACGTACAACGGCAACGCCGTGGCGGTCGAGGCCGGGCTCGCGACCATCTCGCTGCTCGAGGACGGCCAGGTGCACGAGCACGTCTTCGCGCTCGGCGAGCGGATGCGGAGCGGCCTGGCCGAGATCGCCCGTCGCGCCGGCGTGCCCGCGATCGTCGGCGGCTTCGGCTCCCTCTTCGTCCTCTGCTTCATGGAGGGTCCGCTCGAGTCCTACGAGGACGTGCTGCGCAACGACACGGCGCTGTTCATGCGCTACCGGCGCGAGCTGATCAAACGCGGCGTGTTCGAGATGCCCGAGAGCCTCGGGCGGAGCCATATCAGCGCGTCCCACACGACCGAGGACGTCGATCGGTCGCTCGAGGCCGCCGAGGAGGCGCTCGCCGCTGCGCTCGGCTAGCCACGCGCTGTGAGCCGTCCCTTCGGGGTCTGGCGCAACCAGCCGTCGAGCCGGGTTCCGTAGTCCTCCGCGGCTGCGGCCGCGGCCGTCGGATCCGCGGCGCTGACCGCGGTGACGATCCGCTCGAGCAGGCGGACGGTCAGCGCATCTCGGTCCGGGGCGCGCTCGCGGCGGGCCGCGGCGAGCGCCTGCGGGAGCGTCTCCAGCATCGAGGCCAGGAACCGGTTGCCCGAGATGAGCGCCACCCCGCGATGGAAGTCGGTCTCGGCTTCGACGCTGGCGCGGGTCGTCGCGGCCTCGCGCATCCGCTCGATCGCGTCCTGCAGCACGGCCGCGTCTCCGGGCCGGGCGCGCGTCGCGGCGAGCCTGGCCGCCTGGACGCCGACGAGGCGGAAGGCCTCCGCGGCCTCGGCGAGGAGCCGGGGCGCCGGATGCTCCACCAGGACCGCTGCGGCGACGTCCCGGTCCAGCAGCCGCCAGCGGTCGTCGGCGAGCACCTGCTGCCCGCGGCCGTGTGCCACGTCGACGAGACCGCGCTCCTCCAGCGCGCGCAGCGCCTGGCGGATCGTGGCCGGGCTGCACGCGTGGCGCGCGGCCAGCTCATCGATGCCCGGCAGCCACGACGCGGCGGCATACCGACCGGTCACGATGGCGTCGAGCAGCTCATCCATGACCTGGACATACATCCGCTCCATTGGTCAGTGATCCAATCAGCGAGGCATGACAGGGTCAACTTCTGACCGCAGCGATTGCTCAGCGCACGCGTATGACTCGCTCATCGTCGTCCCAGGACCTAGTGTCACGCGGCGTCATGACCGCACAGGTCGAGCGCACGATCCGGGTGCTCATCGGAGATTCCGAGCCGCTGTTCCGCGCCGGTCTCGCCCGGCTCGTCCTGCAGGACAACCGCCTGCTCCTCGCGGCGGAGCTGGACAGCGGCCGCTCGGCGCTCGAGACGATCCGGCGGCTGGAGCCCGACGTCGCGGTGCTCGACACGGGCATGCCCGGGCTCGACGGTCTTCGCGTGGTCCACGCGATCGCCCGCGAGGAGCTGGCGACGCGCGTCGTCCTGCTCACGGCGGACCGCCGGCCGGAGGTCGCGTTCGAGGCGATGGCGGGCGGTGCGCACGGCTATCTCTCCAAGCGTGCCGACAGCGAGGCCGTTCGCGACGCGATCCGGCGCGTGGCGTGCGGCGGCATCGTGCTGTGCGAGCAGATGCAGACCCTGCTGGCCGCGGAGATCCAGCTCCGCCACGGCGACCAGGCCGGGCTGCTGACGGCACGCGAGCACGACGTGCTCGTCCTCATCGCCGACGGCCTTTCCTCGACGGAGATCGGGACGCGCCTCGAGGTGGCTCCGTCGACCGTCAAGGGCTACATCGCCCGGATCTACGCGCGCCTGGGCGTCGGCGAGCGCGCGCAGGCCGTGGCCGAGGCCATGCGGCGCGGCATGCTGGAGTGATATGACGAGTGTGTGCCTCGATATGTCGAGGCATCTTGGGAGGAGAAGTTCGCCGCTGGACGACTCCGGGCACATGGTGATCCAATCACCGCATGTCCGGACCGGGGTGTCATGGCCTCGCCTGAGTCGTTCTTCGTCACCCGTACGATGCAGGCGGTCGAGGTGCTCGCCTTCCAGTCGTGCTCGGCGCCGCAGATCGCCGACGTGCTGCGGGTCGACGCGCGGACCGCCCGGCGGCTCCTGAACCGGCTCGCCGACGAGGGTTGGCTGACCCGCTCGGAGGGGCGCACGCGGATGTACTCGCTCTCGCTGCGCGTCGTCGCCCTCGCCGCGCACTTCGCCGAGCGCGCTCCGGTGGCGCGGGCGGCACAGGCGCCCGTGCGGGCGCTCCACGACCGCACCGGGGCCACCGCCCACCTGACCGTCCCCAGCTACCGCTCGGTGCTGTGTCTGGCGCAGCGTGCCGGCTGCGCCGACGCGCGCCCGCACCTCCGCGAGCTCGTGCCCGCCCACGCCAGCGCCGGCGGCAAGCTGCTCCTCGCCCATCGCGGGGCGTGGCGGGAGAGCGTGCTGGAGCTCCCGCTCGAGCGGCTCACCGATCGCACGATCACCGACGCCGACGCGCTCCGCGAGGTCTGCGCCGCGAGCGCCGAGCAGGGCTTCGCGACCGAGGACGGCGAGTACCGGCCCGGCCTGCAGGGCATCGCCGTCCCGGTGCGCGACCCGTCCGGCGAGGTGGTGGCCGCGATGACGCTGGTCGGCCCCGACGTCATGGGGTACTGGAGCGCGGTCGCCGAGTCGGCCTCCGAGGTCGAGGTGGGGCTGCAGGTCTCGTGATCGCCGTCGCGGACAACCACGCCCGCGTCGCCTATGACGCGCTCGCTCCCGGCTACGACCTCCTGACGGGATGGCACGACCACGCCGCGTGGACCGAGCTGCTCACGTCGCTCGCCGCCGAGGCCGGGCTGCGCGGCACCCGGCTGCTCGACGTCGCGTGCGGGACCGGCAACACGATGGTGCCGATGGTGGGGCGCGGCTACGACGTCACCGGCGTCGACGTCTCCGCCGCCATGCTCCTCGAGGCCCGGCGCAAGCTCTCCGCGGGCGTCGAGCTCCTCACCGCCGACATGCGCGACCTTCCCGTGCTGGGGGAGCACGACCTGGTCTGGTGCCTGGGCGACGCGCTCAACTACCTGCAGACGCCGGACGAGCTCGTCGCCACGTTCGCGGGCCTGCGGCGGAACCTCGCCGACGACGGCGTCGTCGTCTTCGACCTCAACACGCTCGCCACGTTCCGGCAGCTCTACAGCTCGCTGCTCGTGGTCCCGGCGGCGGACCGGATCGTCCTCGTCGACGGTCGCGGACGCCCCGATCTGGCCAGCGGTGGGTCCGCCATCTCCGTGATCGACCGTCTCGAGCGCCTGGAGACGGGGTGGTGGGAGCGCGTCACGACCCAGCACCACCACCGCCATCACCCCGAGCCGACCGTCCGGGCCGCGCTGGCGGAGGCCGGCCTCAACTGCTTCTCGGTGCACGGCACGCAGGTCACCGGGGAGGCCGACTCGCCGCTCGACGAGCTGCGTCACGGCAAGGCCGTGTACACGGCGCGGATCGCCGCGCCCTGAGAACCCGAGAAGGAGGTGACCAGCTCTGAACATCGAGACCACCGACCGGCCGATCCTGGCCGAGTCCGGCTTCTGGAAGGGCAACTGACCAGCGAACGCGGACCGCTCGCCCTCGAGGCGGGCGGTCCGCGCTTCCGCCTGCGCTCGTCGATCGATGCCTTCGCCCACGCCGGCGACCTGTATCTGGTCCGGCCCGGCGCCGACGATCTCGTGGTCCGGGGCGCCGAGCCGGCCGACGTCGCCATCGTCGAGGCCCTCATCGCGGGCGAGCACACGGCCGACGACCTTGCCACGGCGCTCGGGATCGAGCCGGGCGCGGTCCTCCGGAAGCTGCAGAGCCTTCGCGACGCCGGGCTCCTGCTCGTCCGGCACCGCGCCACGCGGCTCGGAGGCGAAGACGCCGAACGGTTCTCACGCCAGCTCCCGTACCTCGCCGAGCTCGGCGACGAGGCCGAGCTCCAGGGACGCCTGCGCGCGGCGGCCGTGACCGTCATCGGGTGCGGTGGCCTCGGCACGTGGGCGATCGCCGCGCTGGCCTCGGCCGGCGTGGGCCGGCTGGAGCTGGTCGACGACGACGTCGTCGACCTCAGCAACCTCAACCGCCAGGTCCTCTACCGGCGCGACGATGTCGGAGCGCCGAAGGCGGCGGCGGCCGCGGCCTGGGTGCGGGGCTTCGATCCCGCGATCGACGTCACGACGTCACAGCGCCGCGTCGCGAGCGAGACCGACGCCCGCGAGGTCGTTGCGGGCGCCGACGCCGTGGTGCTCGCGGCGGACTGGCCGCCCTACGAGCTGGGCCGCTGGGTCAACGCCGCGTGTGTCAGCACGCGAACGCCGTTCATAACCGGCGGCCAGGTCCCGCCGTTGCTGCGGATCGGGCCGACGTATGTCCCCGGGAGCGGCGCGTGCTTCGCGTGCCACGAGGCCGCGCTCCGCCGGGCCTCGCCCGCGTATGACGCCTATGTGGCCTCCCGGCGCGCGGCCCCGCCCACGGCGAGCACGCTCGGCCCGGCCTCGGGCCTGGTCGGGGCGCTCCTGGGCCTCGAGCTGATGCATCTGCTGATCGGGCAGCGCCCGGCGACGCAGGACCTCGCCCTGATCGTGGACATGCGCACCCTGGAGGTCCGGCGCGAGGCCATCGAGCGCGAGCGTGGCTGCCCCGCATGCGACGATCCCGGCGATGGCGGAGGACACCCAGCTGGCCCGGCTGGTCGCGCATCCGTTGCGGGACCGCCTGCTGTCCGAGTACGCCGCGGAGGCGACGAGCCCGAGCCGGCTCGCCGCCGTCCTCGGTGAGCGGTTGAACCTCGTCAGCTACCACACCGGCGTGCTGCGGCGGGCGGGGTACCTGGAGCTGGTCCGGACGGCGCGGCGCCGCGGCGGCGTCGAGCACTTCTACCGCGCGCGGGTCGTCGGGACGATCGAGGACGCGGACTGGGAGCGGCTCCCGACCGTGCTGCGGCGGGGGATGGTCCGGCGGGTGCTCGAGGAGATCTGGCGCGACGCCAGCGATGCGCTGCCGGCGGGCGGGATGGAGGAGGCCACGGCACACGTGAGCCGCTCGGTCCTGCGGCTCGACGATCAGGGCCTGAGCGAGCTCGCGGCGCTGCTGCGCGAATCGTTCGAGGCGACGCAGCGCATCGAGGCGGGCAGCCGCCGCCGCGGCGGCGACCTGCGCGACGCCGAGGTGGCGATCCTCAGCTTCACGCGCTGACGACGTGGACGGCGCCGGCGACGGCGACCGCCACGGCCTGCCCCGGGGCCAGCGCCGGAGCCGTGCTGGGCCGGGACACGATCAGTCGCAGGCCCTCGTGGTCGACCAGGAGGCGCCAGCGCTCACCCTGGAACACGGCCTCGGCGACCGTGCCTCGCGGATCGATGCCGTCGCCGTCGAGCACGATCTGCTCGGGCCGCAGCAGGACGGTGTCGCCGGGCGGTCCCGCGACCAGCGGGCAGTCGGAGGGCACGAGGTTCGCCTCGCCGAGGAACGTGGCCACGAAGCGCGTCGCCGGCGCGGCGTACGCGTCGACCGGGCGCGCCACCTGCTCGATCCGCCCGTCGCGCATGATCGCCACGCGATCCGAGAGCGCCATCGCCTCCGTCTGGTCGTGCGTCACGGCGATCGTGGTGATGCCGACCGACCGCTGCAGCCGCTTGAGCTCCAGCTGCATCGACTCCCGGAGCTGCTTGTCGAGCGCGGCCAGCGGCTCGTCGAGGAGCAGCACCTTCGGCTCGAAGACGATGGCGCGGGCGAGCGCGACCCGCTGCTGCTGGCCGCCGCTCAGCGTCGCCGGCCGGCGGTCGGTGTAGCCGTCGAGCCGGACGAGCTCGAGCGCGGTGGCCACGAGGCGCTGCCGCTCGCGGCGCGAGACCTTCCGGGCGCGCAGCGGGAACGCCACGTTGTCGCCCACGCTCATGTGCGGGAACAGCGCGTAGCTCTGGAAGACGATGCCGAGCTCGCGGCGACTGGGGGAGAGCTGGGCGATCGACCGCTCGCCGACGCGCACGTCGCCCTCGACCAGCGGGACGAAGCCGGCGATGGCGTTGAGCGTCGTCGTCTTCCCCGAGCCGCTCGGCCCGAGCAGCGTCACGAACTCGCCGGCCTCGACGTGCAGGTCGACGCCGTCGAGCGCGCGGTGGCCGCCGTAGGCCACCGACGCGCCCTTGAGCTCAACCGTCGTGCTCACGCCAGGCTCCTTCGCCGCGTCGCGTGGCGGACGTCCGCGGCGAACAGCGCGGCGAGGAGGAGCACGAGCACGGTCACCGCGCTGCTCGCCGCCGCGACGACGGGGGAGACGGAGTCGCGCGCGGCGCTGAAGATCTTGACCGGATAGGTGACCGTCTCGGGTCCCGAGAGGAAGAGCGCGACGACGACCTCGTCGAAGCAGAACGAGAAGGCGAAGACGGCGCTCGCCACCACCGCGGGCAGCACGAGCGGCAGCTCGACGCGTGCGACGACCATCGACCACGGCGCGCCGAGGCTGGCGGCCGCGTCCGGGATCCGCGGGTCGATGCGGGCGAGCATGGCGTCGACGGTCACGAAGACGATCGGGAAGGCCAGCACGCTCTGCCCGAGCATGATCGGCCACGCCGCGCCGAGCACGCTGAGCGCGTCGAAGACGTTGTAGAGGCCGAGCACGTAGACGATGTAGGGCAGCGCGATCGGGGCGATGAACACCGACCGCAGCAGACCCCGCCCGCGGCGGACCCGCCTGAGGCCGAGCGCGGCCGCCGTGCCCGTCGCCGTGGCGATCGCCGCGCCGCCGGCGGCGATCTGGATCGACGTCCACAGCGCCGCGCGCCAGGCGGGATCGTCGAACAGCTCGCCGTACCAGCGCAGCGAGAGGCCGTCGGGCGGGAACTCGAGGAAGTAGCCGCCGGACAGCGAGGCGACGAGGATCATCGCCCCGGGCACGAGCAGGAACGCCGCGAGCGCGAGCGAGAGCCCGGTCAACGCGATCCGCCAGCGACCGACGCTCGGCGCGAGCGCCGACTCGCTCACGCGCGACCCCAGCGCGTGCTCACGCCCAGCAGCCGGTCGCTCGCCGCGTAGAGGACGACGATCGCGGCGAGCAGCATCACGCCCATCGCCGACGCGGTGCCGAAGTCGAGCAGCTCCGAGAACTCCTGCGCGATCAGCGTGCCCACGGTGAGGTTCGACGGTCCGCCCAGGAGCGCCGGCGTCACGTAGAAGCCGAGCGAGGAGATGAACACGAGCACCGCGCCCGCCGCGGAGGCCACGCGCAGCTCCGGGATGACCACGCGGCGCAGCAGCATGGTCGGGCTCGCGCCGAGGCTGCGGGCCGCCCAGATCCGCCGCTGGTCCAGGCGCCGCACCGCGCTGTACACCGGCAGGACCATCAGCGGCAGCATCACGTGGACCATGGCGGGGTACATCGCGGTCGTCGTCTGCAGGAGGTCGAGCGGCTGGTAGACGAGGATCCAGCCGTAGGTGCGGACGACGAGCGAGGTCCAGAAGACCGCGAGCAGCGCGCCGAGCAGGCAGGCGCGAACCGCCCCGTCGGTCACCGCGAGGCCGAGGCCGTAGGCGAGGCCGAGGACCCAGCAGCACGCGGTGACCACCGACGCGAGCAGGAGCGTGCGCAGCGTCGCGTCGAGGAACAGGTCGCTGCGCGCGACCTCGCCGAAGACTCCCGCGCCGCCCTCGCCGACCGCCGTGATCACGACCGACCCCAGCGGCGCGAGCAGGCAGGCGGCGAGGAAGGCGACCGGCAGCGCGAGGAGCCAGACGGTCGCGCGGTCGCCGGCTAGCCGGCGAGCCATGCGGTCGTCTTCTCCACGTACTCGGTCTCCTGCTTGACGAGCTCGGCCGGGTCGATCGTGACGCCGATCTTCAGGTGCTCCTCGGAGTTCGGCATCTGGGCGAGCAGCGCATCGTCCATCAGCTCCAGCGCGGCGGGGTTGGCCGGCCCGTAGCCGGTGGCCTCGGCGAAGTTGGCCTGGCGCTGCGGATCCATCATGAACTCGGCCAGGGCGAACATCGCGTCGGCGTGGGGCGCGCCGTTGGGCACCGTCGCGCCGTTCCAGCCCTGGTAGAGCGCCTCGTTCCAGACCACCTCGAGCTCGACGCCCTGGAGCCCGAGCCCGTACAGGCGGCCGTTGGTGAGCGCGGCCACGGCGACCGTGCCCGCCTGGAGGTACAACTGGCCCTCGGCGAGCGATTTATAGAAGAGGCAATCGCCGCGGATCTCCTCGAGCTTCGCGAACGCCCGGTCGAAGTCGAGCGGGTAGAGCTCCTCGGGCTTGACCCCGTCGGCCAGGAGGGCCGGCTCGATCATGTAGAAGCCGACCGACAGCGCCCGCTTGCCCGGGAACTTCTTGACGTCCCAGAAGTCGGCCCAGGACTCCGGCCCGCCGCGGGGGAACGTGTCCTTGAGGTAACCCTGGTTGATGCTGATCGTGTAGCCGGCGGTGTCGTAGTCGCGATAGGGCTCGCTCACGACCTCGCTGCGCGTGACCTCGGGCGGGAACTTCTGCAGGCTCTTCGCCTGGTGGAGCTTGACCGCGTAGAGCGGCGGCGTGTCCGCGCCGTCCCACTGGCTGTCGCCGCGCTCGCCCATGAGCGCGTACTTGGCCGGGTCCCAGTCCGGCGTGATGACGCCGATGCCGGTCTCCGACGTGAACGGGTCGAAGTACACGCGCTTGCGCGCCTCGCGCGTGGTGCCGCCGAAGTCGGCGACGACGACGCGGTCGGACTTGACCGCGATGCCCTCGATCGTGCGGCCCGCGGCCTCGGTCTCGGCGTCGTCGCCGCACGCCGCGAGCAGCGACGGCACGGCGGCGGCCGACACGATCGCACCGGCCGTCTTCAGCACATCGCGGCGGGTCCGCCGATCTGACTCCCCCAGCATCCCGATCCTCCTCAGTGATCGTCGCAGGACATACGGTCATCCGATCACCGTCGGTCAAGGGTGTCAACGGACCAGAATGTGCCTCTCACCGGCGAGGGACATGGAGGAGCGCGAACCCGGCCACGGCGGCGGCCACGAGCGCGAGGGCGCCGCCCACCGCCAGGCCGCCGGCGGTCGGGGCGAGCAGCAGCGGGCCGAGCGCGCCGCCCAGCCGCTGGGCCGAGCCGAGGGTTCCCGCGATGACGCCCTGCGCCGGCGCCGTGCGCGCGGCGACGTCGGCCGTCGCGGCGTTGCCGAGCACGTGGCCGAAGCCGAGCGCGGCGACGCAGGCGGCGACCGCGAGGTCGGCGCGCACCGTGGCGGCGCCGATCAGCGCCACACCCTGGGCCGCGAGCCCCGCGGCGACCAGTGCGGACGGCGGCCCGCGCCCGGCCGCGCGTGCTGCCGGCAGGGTGGCGAGACCGAAGCAGGCGAGGACGGCGCCCGTCGCGAGCGCGCTGCGCCCGTCCTGCAGGCGCAGCGCGATCGCGAGCGTGCCCGCGACGCAGGTTCCGGTGAGGATCATGGTCGCGCCGCAGGCGACGGCGGCCGGGCGCGCGCCGACGCGGAGGGCGAACGCGACGAGCGCCGTGGCGGCGACGGCCGTGGCGGGCAGCCCCACGAGGCTGGTCCCGGCCGCTCCGGCCGCGACGAGGCCGCCGACGGCGAGCGCCGTCGCCCAGCCGGCGCTCGGCTGGACGCGCCGGGAGGGCTCCAGGCGTCGGGCCAGCGCCGCCGCGGCGAGGCAGCACGGCACGGTGAGCGCGAACCCGGCGCGCCACGAGCCGAGCGCCCCGACCGCGCCGCCGGCGAGCGAGCCGGCCGTGAAGCCGACGCCGATGGCACCCGCGAAGACCGCGCCGCTCATCGCCGAGAGCGACGCCGCGAACATGGCCGCCGCGGCCGCGCCCTGGACCGCGCGGGCGGCGATCGCCGTGGCGGGCGTCGTGGACGTGCTGACGGCGACGGCGGCCGCGGCGAAGAGCACCAGCCCCGCGACGAGCACGCGACGCGTGCCGTAGAGGTCGGCGCACCGGCCCGCGGCGAGCAGGAACGCGCCGTAGCCGGCGCTGTACGCGGCGAAGATCCAGGCCAGCTCGGCATCGCTGAGCCCCAGGTCGGCGCGGATCTCCGGGGCCAGCACGCTGACGAGCGCGTAGTCGATGGTCAGGATGACGGGAGCCGCGCAGCACGCCAGCACACGGGCGACCCTGGACTACGCGCACCGGACGCGGGACCGCCGATCGGAGGAACCTCCGGAGGGTCTCCTCTCGGCGATCGGCGGGGTCAGCCCCAGCGGCTGGGCACCGGGCGCTGCAGGGCGCCGCGACGGCGCGCGCGCTCGGCCTCCGGCTCGCCCGTCAGCTCCTCGGTGAGCTCCGCGAGGTCCGCGAGGAACCCCGCGACCGCGGCGTGCGCGGCCGCATCGAGCCCGGCCAGGGCGCGCTCGAGGCCGGTGCCGAGCGACTTCTCGGCGCGCTCCACGATCTCCCGCGTCGCGGCGGTCAGGCTGATCAGTGAGCTGCGCTGGTCGCGCGGATGCGAGCGTCGCTTCACATGGCCAAGGCGCTCGAGACGCTGGACGAAGGCCGTCGCGCCGCCCGAGCTGAGCCCTAAAATAGAGGCCAGCCTGGCCGTCGTGAGCTCGCCGTGGGCCAGGTGCATCACCGCGAGCGTCTCGCCGTCGGCCAGGCCGAGCGTCCGGCCGAGCGCGACCCGGAACCGGCCGATCGCGACGTCGCGGCGGTACAGCAGCTCCAGCACGTCGTCGGCGCTGAGCGTCGTGTCGTCCAGCAGCTCAGGCATGTGACCGGGCAGGCTACCGCGCTCAGGCCCGGCGGTTCCTGCGCGAGGGTGACGGTAGGCTCGGGTCCGCATGGACCACCCCGCCGTCATCACCTGCGCGATATCGGGCGCGCTGGCCGACCGCGAGCACTGCCCGGCGATCCCGTACACGCCGGAGGAATACGCGGCCGAAGCGCGTCGCATCGTCGAAGAGGGCGGCGTCCACATCCACATCCATGCGCGGCGTCCGGACGGGACGCCCTCGTACGAGATCGAGGACTTCCAGGCGATCACCGACGCCATCAAAGGCGAGATCGGCGACGCGGCGATCATCAACTTCTCCACGGGGGCGCTCGGCGTCTCGGTCGAGAAGCGGGTCGCGTACCTGCGCGCCGTGCGGCCCGAGGTCGCGGCGCTGAACATGGGCTCGATGAACTACGCGAAGTACTCCACGCGCCGCCACGACTTCGTGTTCAAGACCGTCTTCGTGAACCCGTTCGACGAGATCATCGAGCTGCTCGAGGCCATGCGGGAGCTGGAGATCAAGCCCGAGCACGAGTGCTTCGACCTCGGTCACGTGGGCTCGCTGTGGCCGCTCATCGACATGGGCATCCTCGACCCGCCCCTCCACGTGGACTTCGTCATGGGCGTGCTCGGCGGCGTGCCGCCCACCGCGCGCAACCTCGCCGTGATGGCCGACAATCTGCCGGAGGGCGAGCACCACTGGGGCGTCATCGGCATCTCGCGGGTGCAGTGGCCGCTCGTCGCGGCCGCCCTGTCGCTCGGCGGATCGGTGCGGGTGGGGCTCGAGGACAACTTCCATCTGCCCGACGGAACGGTCGCACGCTCGAACGGCGACCTCGTCGCCACGGCGCGCCGCATGTGCGAGGACGCGGGTCGCCGGCCCGCGACGGTGGTCGAGGCGAGGGCCATGCTCGGCGTGCGGCCAATATCGTCCGTCCCGTGACCAGCCTTCGAGAGCTCTTCGACCTGACCGGCAAGCGCGCGATCGTCACGGGCGGTGGCGGCGGGCTCGGCTACCAGATCGCGTACGCGCTGGCCGAGGCGGGCGCCCAGACCGTGCTCTGCGGCCGCAAGGTGGACCGCTGCCGCGAGGCCGCCGAGACGATCGAGCGCGAGCTCGGCGTCACGTCGATCGGCGTGCGCTGCGACGTCCGCGACGAGGCCGAGATCCGCGAGGTCGTCGACGTGGCGAAGCGCGAGTTCGGGGGCATCGACATCCTCGTCAACAACTCCGGGACGTCGTGGGGAGCGCCGGCGGTCGACTACCCCCTCGACGGCTGGCGCAAGGTGATCGACGTCAACCTCACCGGCCTCTTCTTCTTCACGCAGGCGGTCGGCCGTCACATGATCGAGGCCGGCGCCGGCGGCAAGATCGTCAACCTCAGCTCCGTGATGGCCTTCCAGGGCGCGCCCGGGGGCCTGCTCGACGCGGTCGGCTACAGCGCATCCAAGGGCGGCGTGACCTCGTTGACGCGCGACCTCGCGGTCAAGTGGGCGCCGCACGGCATCAACGTCAACGCGATCGCCCCGGGCTGGTTCCCGACCGACATGAGCCGGGCCGTGCTCGAGCGCTCGGGCGACGAGTACCTGACCCGCATCCCGCTCAACCGCTTCGGCGGCGAGGACGACCTCAAGGGCGCCGCGGTGTTCCTGGCCTCGCGCGCCTCGGACTATGTGACGGGCCAGACGCTGATCGTCGACGGCGGCCAGACCGCCGGCTGAGTGAGCTTCAGGCGCGGATCGTCATCCGCGCCACGCGGTCGCCGTCGACGGTGAACGTGAAGTGCGACGGCCCGTTGAAGCCGCTGCCGCCGACCTGCGCCGTCACCGTGGTGTCCGCTCCGGCGGTCTCGACGTCCGAGACGGCGAGCGAGACGTCGACGCCGATGAACTCCTTGTCACTCCATCCGGTGATCTCCGCCGGGCCGCGGAACTCGCGGCCCCAGTCGTCGACCACGCCGTCGGGCGTGAAGCAGGCGAGGAACGCCTCGATGTCACCGCGGTTGGCGGCGTCGATCGCGGCGCCGACCGGCTCCGGGAGCTCCATCATGCGATTGAGGCTACTCGTGCGCCAGGATCTCGGCCAGCCGCCCGCGCGCCCGGTGGAGCCGCACCTTGACGGTCCCCTCGGGGACGTCGAGGGCCTTCGCGATCGCCGCCTGCGTCTGGTCGAGGTCGTAGCGGAGGGCCAGCAGCGTCCGGTCGGGCGGCGCCAGCTCGCTCAGCGCGGACGCGAGGTCGAGCCGCCGGACGGCCTCGTCGGCGTAGTCGGTGCCATCGGCCTGAGCGTCGAGCTCGGCCGGCTGCTCCCGTCCCGTCCGGCCCCAGTGGCGTCGTCCCTCGTTGTGGGCGATGGCCGCGACCCACGAGCGGCGCGCCTCGGGCGCCGGGCATCGGGCCTGCATGCGCCAGGCACGCGTGAGCGTCTCCTGGACGATGTCGTCGGCGTCTAGTGGACTGCGGGCGTAACGGCAGGCGATCGGCCAGCAGCTGGTGCGGAGCGCATCCCAGTCCCAGGCGACGCCGGAGCGAGTTGGTGTGTATGTCCCATCGCGCCAGTGTGACTGCCGCGTGCACAGTCACACAATGGGGAGACGCTCACGGGCTCCCTCGTTACGGCAAGTGTCTGGATGTCGACGAGCACCGAGTGGCCCGCCGTCGCCGGCGGCGCGATGCCGGTGAGGTGGTGCATGACCTCGGACGCGATCAACGAGCCGACGATGCCGGAGGCGGGCCCGAGCGTCGCGGTGGACGCCTGGCGGCGCGCCCGTGCCGCGACGAGCTCGTCGTAGAGCGGGAACCGCTCGCGCGCCGCGGTCTCCTGACAGCGCAGGCACCCCGGCCGGCCCGCCTCCAAGAACGGCCCGACGCGCAGCTTCGGCGGATCCTGCCCGGCCGAGATGTGCGCGATCGACCGAGCCCGGCACGCGGCATCGACCCAGCGCGAGAGGAGATGGGGCGGCCAGTCGGCCGTCTCGACCACGACGTCGGCTCCCTCGATCAGCTCGCCGACGTCGGCCTCGGACGCCACCCGCCGCCGATGGGCGTGGATCTCGAGCGCTGGGTCGAACGCGGTCAGCGCGTCGCGCGCGGCGAGCACCTTCGGGCGCCCGATGTCACACGCGCGGTAGAGGATCTGGCGGTTGAGGTTGTCGAGCGACACGCTGTCGTCGTCGATCAGGACGAGCGTTCCGACGCCGGCGCACGCGAGCCCGGCGAGGGCCCAGCAGCCCAGCCCGCCGCACCCGATGACGACGACCCGGGCGGCCCGGAGCCGCGCCTGGATCGCGTCGGGATCCGGGGCGTGATCCCGGAAGTAGATGCGCTGGCGGTCATAGCGGTCCTCCGGCGCCTCGGGCTCGAGCAGCCCGAGGTCGTCCAGCTGGCGGAGGGCGGCCGCGGCATCGGGAGCGGCGCAGCCGGCCGCCGCCGCCAGCTCGTCCGCGCTCACCGGCCCGTCGGCCAGGGTCTCCAGCACGACCCGCTCGAGCGGGTTCGCGTCGCGGATGACCCACTCCGCGCGCGTCCCGCCGCGCAGGACGTAGACGTCGCCCGCCGACGTGGCGAGCACCTCCAGCGATCGCCGGAGGCGCATCCTGGAGCCGGCGGGCGCGGCGCCGGTCATCAGTTGCCCTTCTGGATGGACGACTCCGGGGCGAGCGTCAGCTCGGCCTTCTCGATGCGCAGCATTTCTCACCTCCCCTGCGGTCGCGCGACGTAGACGATCTTGGTGTGACGGGCCTCGTCGACCTCTGGCTCGACGGCGCCCGTCAGGTCCTGTCCGTACGCGGCGACGCGCTCCAGGCCGGCAGCCGCGAGCGCCGACGCGATCACCTCGGCCGGGTGATGGCGCTGGAAGTGCTCCGCCCGGACCCGGCTCCAGCCGCCGCCGCGATCCTCGGCGTACGCGTCGACCGTCGCGGAGGCGATGTCTCCCGGGCCGAAGGTCGGCCGGGCGCGGCCCTGCCAGACGACCATCCGGGCCGGACCCTCCACGACGGTCGGCAGCGCGAAGAACCCCCGGTAGGTCGCCAGCGTGTTGACGTCGAAGAGGACGAGCCCGCCGGGGGCGAGATTGGCGGCCATCCCGCGCAGCGCGCTCGCCACCTCTTCGGGGTCGAGCAGGTAGTTGAGCCCGTCGTCGATGCAGCACACCAGGTCGAAGCGCCCGAGCGCACCGATCTCGCGGAGGTCGCGGTGGTGGAGCGCCACCCCCGGGAGCTTCTCCCGCGCGAGGGCCAGCATCGCGGCGGACCCGTCGCAGCCGGTCACGGTGTAGCCGCGGCCGACGAGCGGCAGCGTGCTCTTCCCGGTCCCGCAGGCGACGTCGAGCACGCGCCGCCCGCCGAGGCCGTGGCGCCGCGCCAGCCCCTCGAGCGTCTCGATCCACGCGTCGTAGTCGTGATGGCCGGTGAAGTCGTCATAGAAGGGAGCGAAGGCGTCATAGGCCTGCTCGGCGTGATCGACGCCTGGAGCGATGGACATGCCGGCCTAACCCGCTAGGGGGCCCAGACCGTTTCACCGGCTGTAAACTCCCTGACAATGAAGGTTGCTGGCACCGGCTCGCGCCGACTCGACACGGTGGTCGCCAAGGCGCTCGCCAATCCGCTGCGCCAGCGGATCCTGCTGGAGCTGGAGCGAGGGCCCGCGAGTCCGAGCAGCCTCGCTCGCAAGCTCGGCCGGCCGCTCAACCTGATCTCGTACCACACGGGGGTGCTGGCGGAGGCGGGCTGCATCGAGCTGGCCTATGAGCAGCCGGTGCGCGGCGCGATCGAGCACTTCTACCGCCCGACGGAGCGCGCCTTCCTCGATGACGAGGCGTTCTCGCAGCTGCCCGTCGGGCTGCGCCGGCGCCTCGTCGGGCAGACGATCGAGCTGATCTTCGACGACACCCGGGAAGCGGCCGGGGCGGGCGGCTTCGACGACGGCGACGTGCATGTGAGCCGCACGCTGCTCGAGCTCGACGACGAGGGCTACGCGGATCTCACGGCGCTGCTCGCCGAGACACTCGATCGCGCGCTCGACATCCACGCAGCGAGTGCGGGGCGAGCTCGCGCCAACCGCCGCTTCACCGAGCTGGGCATCCTGCACTTCGGCCGCAAGGTCTGAGCTTCGTGTGATGCGCGAGCCGGGCGTGGCTTGCGCAGAGAACGGTCAGGTTCGCCTGACTGTTGGGCCACCCAACAAACTAATGCCGGAGGCGCCGGATTTCGCTACGACGGCTGAGCGCTGAGCGTCAGCTTCGGGCCGTCCTTGCGGATCTGGCCACGCGACTCGAGGCGACGGATGACCCGGTACAGGCCCGTGTAGTCGACTCCGAGTCGCTTGCCGAGCTCAGGCGCCGTGACGCCGGGCTGCTCGGCGATGACTGCCAAGACCTGCTGATCGCGCTCGCTTGCCGCGACGGGCGAGCGGCGCCTTCTGCCGCGTGTGGCACGCTGGCCGGAAGCCTTCGCCGCACGGGTGCGGGGAGAGCGCTTCGCGGTCGGCGGCGGGTTCGCGGTCGGGTCATACCCCAGCTCCAGGCGGTCGGCCAACTTCCGCAGCTCTTCGTACTCGGCGAGCGCGGGCTCAAGCTCGCGTAGTCGTGCGACCACGTGCTTCTCCAGCGACCGGACCTCGTCGAGAACGGACAATCGCAGCTCCTCTCGTAGCGGACATGACGGGAGGATGATCGCAAAATGACGGCAACCCGTTGATACGTCCGCTCCGTTCCTGGCGCGCTGAGATACGCCCGGAGCGGCTGAGTCAGCTGCCGGCCGCGATCGCCGCGACACCCGCCATCGCCGCCAGCACCCCGGCGCCCTGCATCGCGCTCAGCCGCTCGCCCAGCCACGCGCGCGCGAGCAACACGGTCGCGAGCGGGTAGAGCGAGCCGAGCACGGCGACCGACGCGGCCGACCCGTCGGCCGACGCCTGGGCGAAGAGCACGTTCGCGGTCACATCGAGCACGCCGCAGCCGATCACGGCGGGCAGGAAAGCGGCAGGAGGCCGCGCCGGGAGACCGCCGCGCGAAGCCGTGATCGTGACCAGCACCGCCGCCGTCGTGAGCGCGGCTGCCAGTGACAGCCCGAGCGTCGCGTCACCGGGCGCCTGAGCCGCCTGCTGGAGCAGGGCGAGCCCGACACCGAGCCCGCCGGCCGCGACCAGCGAGTGCAGGAGCGCGACACGGCGCATGCCGTCGTTCCCGCTCGCACCGTCGGCCGGCGGCCTCGAGACGATGACGGCGCCGGCGAAGGCGACGACGAGCCCGGCGCTGGTCAGCAGCCCCGGAACCTCGCCGCCGACCAGCGCGACGACCACCGGCACGGCACCGCCGCAGGCGGTGAGCGGTGCGACCAGCGACATCGGGCCGAGGGCCAGCGCCCGGTAGAGCTCGACGAGGCCGACGGCGCCGAAGAGACCGGCCCCGATCGCCCATCCGGCCTCCTCGCGCGACGGGACGTCGCCGGCCGCCAGGCACACGAGGGCGAGGCCGCCCGCACCGACGACCTTGCTGAACGTCGCCACCCCGAGCGCGCCAAGGCCGCGCGCCGCGCGGCCGCCCAGGAAGTCGGCGCTGCCCCACGCGGCGGAGGCACCGAGGGCAAGGAAGATCGCGACCATGATATGTAATATACTAATTCACGTGTTGCCGTCGCTTCCCCGCGCCTCGCTCGCCGAGCGCGCCTACGCGGAGCTGCTCGACGCGATCGTCCGCGGCGACCTCGCGCCCGGGCACCGGCTCCGCGACACGGAGCTCGCCCAGCAGCTCGGCGTCAGCCGCACCCCGGTACGCGAGGCCCTCCGGCGCCTCGAGGACGAGGGCCTGGTCGAGACCGGCCGCAACGCGTACACGCGCGTCGCGCCCGTCCGCGCCGACCGGATCGGGGACGCGTTCCCGGTCGTCGCCACCCTCCACGGCCTCGCGACGCGGCTCGGGGTCCCGGCCCTCTCGCAGGCCGACCTCGAGCGGATGCAACAGCACGACGCCGAGCGATCCGAGGCGCTGCGGCGAGCCGACGTGGTCGCCGCCATCGCTGCCGACGACCGCTTCCACGGCGTGCTTCTCAGCGCGTCGCGCAACCGCGAGATCGAGCGTGTGCTCGCGCGCGTGATGCCCCACATCCGCCGGCTCGACCTGCTGCATTTCACGGCGCTCTCGCGCGAGGACGGCGCGGGCGGCGACCATGCCGCGATCCTCGAAGCCTGCCGGCGCGTGGACGCCTGGGAGGCCGCCCGGCTGGTCGAGACCAACTTCCTGCGGCTCGGCGAGCAGATGACCGCGCTGCTCGACACGTCGCAGTCGGCCGGCGTCGAGCCGACCTGACCGTCAGAGCAGCTCGGCGATCCGGGCCGCGGCGCGTGCGGCGCCGTCCGCCTGCACCGGGCGGTAGTCGACCTCACGGCCGATCTCCTCGCCGATGGCGGCCGCGATCGACTCCGGCGTCGCCGTCTCGTAGTCCAGGCGCCGGCCGGCGCCGTACCGCTCGAGGCGATGGCGCACGTGGAAGTTCTGCTCGAAGTGGTGGCGGAGCGGGAAGTACAGGAACGGTCGCCGGTTCGCGGTCAGCTCCATCGAGGTGGTCAGGCCGCCCTGCACCACGGCGAGGTCGCAGGCGGCCAGGTGCCGGTAGAGGTCGTGGACGTAGCGGCGGACCTCGAGCCCGTCGTGGGTGGGCAGGGTCGCCGGGTCGATCCGCGGACCGGCCACGACGATCATCCGCAACGCGGGCACGCGCGCGCGGGCCTCGGGGAACGCGGCGATGACCTTGCGCAGGAGCGCGCCGCCGACGCCCGATCCGCCGACCGTCACGAGGCACACCGCCTCGGTCGGCCCGTAGCCCAGCTCGGCCCTCAGCCGCTCGCGGTCGGACAGCTCGGCGGGGTCGAACCCGGTGACGTAGCCCGCGAAGTCGTAGTGCCGCGTGGTCCAGTCGCGGATGGCCGGCAGGTCGGGACCGAACGCGTCCGGCACCACGTCGTCCGGATCGCCGACGTAGATGGCGCGGTCGCGCACGCGCGGGAAGCGGTCGATGTGCTCGATCATCTCGGCGTTGTAGTCGGCCGTGAGCATCCGTTCGCGGTCGCCGCCGTCGGGCATCGGCAGCCAGCCGACGAAGTCGGTCAGCCAGGCGTAGGCGGCGCGCTTCTCGTCCGGGTTCTCGTGCAGGTAGTAGTCGAGCTCCCACGCCTCGTCGCCGATCCAGAGGTCGTACGGCGTGTCGCGCACCACGTCGTGGAAGACCATGAAGTTCGCGACGAGGATCTCGTCCATCCGCCTCCAGGCCTGGAAGCAGTGCAGGTCGTGCTCGGCCGACTCGCACTCGATGTGGTGCGACTCGTTCGCGAGCAGCCGGCTGGCCGGGTGGACGCGCTCGCCCTCGGCCTCGAGCATCGCGGTGACCGGATGCTGGGCCAGCCAGTCGACCTGGAGGTCCGGGTGCAGGGCGCGCAGCTCGCGGGCGATCGCGAGGTCGCGGCGGGCGTGCCCGAGGCCGATCGGCGAGCAGAGGAACAGCGCGCGCTTGTCGCGGGCGCGCCCGCGCGTCCAGCGCGGGGCCGGCGCCGGGGCGACGAAGTCGCGCAGCAACGTGTTGACGCGCACCGGGTCGCGCGACTGTGGGCAGTGGCCGGAGCCCTCCAGCGTCACCAGCGTCCCGCCGGTCGCCTCCGCGTAGGCGGCTCCCGTCACGTGCGGGCGCACCGCGTCGTCGTCGCCGTGCAGGACGAGCACGGGGCAGCGGATGCGCGCGCACAGCTTCGCGGTCTCCTCGCGCCCGAGCCCGCCGCCGAGGAAGGTCAGCGCGAGCGTCTCGGGGTCCGTCTCGAGCCCCCAGGCGATGCAGTCCTCGATCGGCTTGGTCGAGTGCGGCTCGGTGAAGACCTGGTGGAAGAAGAACTCCAGGAAGTCGGCGTAGTGCTCCAGCCAGTACAAGCGGTTGAACTTGGACCAGCCCTCGTAGGCGTCGAGCGGCTCGTCGAACGGGTCCTGCGCGTGTGGTGGCGGCTCGGCGAGGGGGACGGCCGGGGCGATGGCGACCACGGCAGATACGCGGTCCGGGTGCTCGGCGGCGAGGAGCGTCGCCCAGCGGGCGCCCGCGGAGAGCCCGACGAGAACCGCTTGCTCGGTGCCCGTGGCGTCCATGACCGCCAGAGCATCGGCGGCGAACTCCCGCGGGGCGTAGGCCGCCGCGGTGGGAGGGCGGTCCGACCGGCCGTTCCCGCGCCCGTCGAACGTCAGCACGCGGGCGTGCCGGGCCAGATACGGGACCTGCATCTTCCAGACGCGCGAGTGCAGGATCGACCAGGTCGGGAGCAGCAGCACGGTCGGCTCGCCCTCGCCGTGGAGCTCCCAGAACACGCGCACGCCGTCGCGCTCGACGTACCCGTCGGCGTCCGGCAGCCGGGCCCGGGTC
The DNA here is from genome assembly GCA_963774155.1 of uncultured Solirubrobacteraceae bacterium. Lineage (GTDB taxonomy): Bacteria > Actinomycetota > Thermoleophilia > Solirubrobacterales > Solirubrobacteraceae > DASSUW01. The sequence goes on along the minus strand of CAVZDW010000011.1, from coordinate 104,147 downwards.
ACGACGGCTCCCTTTCGGCGAGCCAGCCGTCGATCCACTCGATGAGCTCCGCGTGGCCGGTCTCGACGCCGGAGAGCCGCTCGAAGATCATGCCCTCGTTGAAGGTGATGACGAGCGAGACGAGGGCGTCGAGCGGCATCGGGATCGCGTACCGCTCGCGGGGCTCGGACAACGCCTCGGTGAGCACGGCCCGCCACTCGGCGTCGACCCAGGCGACGCGCTCGCGCAGCTCCGGCCGGTTCCACGCCGCGGCCTGCAGCTCGTACCAGACCTTCTGGTACTCGCGGTCCTCGTCGAGGTAGCGCATGGCGGTGCGCCACTTCTCGCGGAAGGTGAGGTCGGGCGCCGCGTACATCGCACGCTGACGCGCGATCAGCCGCTCGGTGAACCGCTCGAGCACGCGCGCGAGCAGGTTCTCCATGGTGCCGAAGTAGTAGTGGACGAGACCCTGGTTGGCGTTCGCCCCCTGCGCGACGGCGCGCGTGGTCATGCCCGCGTAGCCGACGTCGACGAGGAGGCGCTCCGCGGCGTCGAGGAACGCCTCCTCGGTCGTGTTCCGCGCTACGGCCGTCGGAACCACCGGCGCAGTGTCGTTCGCGCGGTCAGCAGCATCATCGTCACCAGCGATCCGCCCGAGGCGAGCGCGGGAACGAGCAGCTCCTCGCCCCAGCCGTGGTGGGCGATGATCATGAGAACACCTCGGACGTGCAGTCGCCGCCCTGCAGGCGCACCTCGTGGGCGCGCGCCGGGCCTCCGGGACGGTCGTGGAAGTCGACGAAGAAGCCCGGGTCGACCGTCATGCCGCCCGCCGGGTCGCAGTCGACCTTCAGCAGCGCGGAGCGCAGCCCGGGATAGAACTGGTTGTCCCAGGTCGAGAGGAGCGAGTTCGTCACGTACAGCCTGCGGCCGTCGAGTGAGAGCTGGATCATCTGCGGGCCGCCGTCGAGATCGCGGCCGGCGTCGCTCGGGCGGCCGAGCAGGCCGCCGAGCCAGAGCTCGCCCGTCAGCCGCGGGTGCTCGGCGTCGGAGACGTCGTACTGCTGCAGGTTGCCGTGGAACCAGTTCGAGACGTAGAGGAACCGGTCGTCCATCGAGAGGACCATGTCGGTCATCAGGCTCGGGACCGGGATCGGCCACCCGTCGACCTCGACGGCCTCGGTTTCGATGATCGGGGCGGCGGACCACGAGCCGTTCGCGCGGTGGAAGCGCCAGACGACGCTCGAGAGCGTCGCGGCGGCGAAGCCCTCGGCCGCGTCGGGGTCGTGGCGCATCCGCAGCTCGAGCGGGACGAGCCCGCGCTCGCCGAGGTCGATCGTCTGCTCGAGCTCGCGCGTCGTCAGGTTCCAGAAGTGCAGCCGCCGGCCGTAGCGGCCGCGGCCGACGTCCTCGAGGTCGAAGCCCGGCTCGTACGCGTTGGGCTCGCCGAACTCGGAGGACACGAGCACATCCTCTCGCGGCTGGTACCAGAAGTCGTAGTTGAACCCGGGCCGCTCGCCGCCGTTCTCCCAGCGGCCCTTGACGGCGAAGGTCTCGGCGTCGAGGCAGGCGAAGCCGCCCGCGGCGTTGCCGTCCGCGTCGCCCAGCATCGAGATGACGACGTTGCCGCCGGGCATGCAGTGCACGGTGTGGGGCCGGGTGTAGCCGGTGGCGCGCAGGAGCTCGTCCGGCTCGATCACCTTCTCGATCGTGGGCTTCCGCGGGTCGGCCGAGACATCGAGGATGTGGATCCGCGACGAGCGGAAGCCGGGAATCACCAGGTGCGAGCGGTCCGGGCCGTGGCAGGCCGAGCTGCAGCGGTTCCAGCCGAAGTGGTGCAGCTCGTCGCCGACGTTCGGCATCGGCGTCTCGTGCACGATGCGGCCGTCGTGGGCGTCGACGACCGCGAGGAAGTCCGGTGCGTGGACGCCGGTGCCCTCGTGGAGGCACGAGACGTAGAGCAGCTCCTCGGCGGGCGCCTGGAGGGCCTCGGCGGGCGAGGCGTAGAGGGACGGTTGCTCCGACGGTGACATGGCGATACTCCTTAGTCGAACGCCTAAGGCATTTGACTAAACACGAGCCGCGCTGTCAAGCCCCGGACCAGGAACGACGAAGGCCCCGCCAGTGGCGGGGCCTTCGAAAGCCGTGCTCGTGCGGCCGGCTCAGGCGGCGACGGCCTGCGCCGCCACCTGGACCACGTCGAGCTCGATGCCGCCGTCCTCGGTCGCGATCGCCCGGACCTGCGAGCCGTCGGGCAGCTCGCCGCGCACGATCGCGCCGGTGAGCTCGCGCTCCAGCGTGCGGCGCACGTGGCGCTGCAGCGGACGGGCGCCGAACTCGTCGTCGAAGCCCTCGCGCGACAGACGCGTCACGAGCTCCTCGTCGACCGTGAGCTCGATCCCGCGCTCGGTGCGCAGGCGCTCGGCGACCCGGTCGCAGATCGCGGCCGTGATCCGCTCCACGTGCTCGGGGGTGAGCGGGTGGAACGTCACCGTCTCGTCGATGCGGTTGAGGAACTCCGGCAGGAACGCCTCGCGGGCCGCGGCCCGCATCCGGTCGTCATCCCCCGTCGGCTCGGCGGCGGTGAAGCCGATGCCGCGCCGCGACTCGCCGGCGCCGAGGTTCGAGGTCATCACCAGCACCGTGTTCGTGAAGTCCACGGTGCGGCCCTCGCCGTCGGTGAGCCGGCCGTCGTCCATGACCTGCAGGAGCACGTTCCAGACCTCGGGGTGCGCCTTCTCGATCTCGTCGAGCAGCACGACCGAGTACGGGCGGCGACGCACCGGCTCGGTGAGCTGGCCGCCGTCGCCGTACCCGACGTAGCCGGGCGGCGAGCCGATCAGCCGCGCCACCGTGTGCGGCGCGCGGTACTCGGACATGTCGATCCGGACCAGCGACTTCTCGGTGCCGAACAGCCGCTCGGAGAGCGCCTTCACCAGCTCGGTCTTGCCGACGCCGGTCGGGCCCAGGAACAGGAACGTCCCCAGCGGCTGGTCGCCGCCGGCCAGGCCGACGCGGGCACGCCGCACGGTGTCGGCGACGATGCCGATGGCGGTCTCCTGCCCGACGACGCGCCGGTGGAGGTCCTCCTCCAGCGTGTGCAGGCGCTCGAGCTCACCGGCGACGAGCTCGCCGACCGGGATGCCCGTTCGCGCCGCGATGACCGCGGCGACGTCCGGCTCGGTGACCACGCGCTCAGCGGCCGAGGTCGGCTCGCCCAGCGTCTCGAGGCGCTCCTCGAGGGCCTCCGCTCGGAGCTTGAGCTCGGCGGCGTCCTCGTAGGCCTCGTCGCGCACCGCGGCGGCCTTCTCGTCGGCCAGGTGCTGCAGCTCGCGCCGCAGCCGGTCGGCCTCCGTGTCGCCGCCGCCGCGCAGCCGCACCTTCGCGGCCGCCTGGTCGATCAGGTCGATCGCCTTGTCCGGCAGCTGGTACTCGGTGATGTAGCGGTCCGACAGCCGCGCCGCGGCGAGCAGCGCCTCGTCGGTGATCCGCGCGTCGTGATGGAACTCGTAGCGCTCACGCAGCCCGCGGAGGATCTCGACGGTCTCGTCGACCGACGGCTCCTCGACCATCACGGGCGAGAAGCGGCGCGCCAGCGCCGAGTCGCGCTCGATCTTGCGGTACTCGGACAGCGTGGTGGCGCCGATCACGCGCAGCTCGCCGCGCGCCAGCATCGGCTTGAGCATGTTCGCCGCGTCCATGGCGCCCTCGGCGTTGCCGGTTCCGAGGATGGTGTGCAGCTCGTCGATGAACAGCACGATCTTGCCCTCGGAGGCCGCAACCTCCGCGAGCGCGGTCTTCAGGCGCTGCTCGAACTGGCCGCGGAACTGGCTGCCGGCGACCATGCCGGCAAGGTCGAGCGCGACCACGCGGCAGCCCTTGAGGCTGTCGTCGACGTCGCCGTCGGCGATCCGCAGGGCCAGGCCCTCCGCGATCGCGGTCTTGCCGACGCCGGCCTCGCCGATCAGCACGACGTTGTTCTTGCGCCGGCGGGCGAGGGTCTCGATGGTCTGCTCGATCTCCGTGGCGCGGCCGACGACCGGGTCGATCCGGCCCTCGGCAGCCTCGGCGGTCAGGTCGTGCCCGAAGTCGTCGAGCGCGGGGGTCGAGCTCTTCGGGGTCTCGGGCGTGCCCGGGGCCGCGCGCTGGTTCTGCGCGATGCGCTGAGCGCACGGCTGGCAGACGCCGACCTCGGCGAGAGAGCCGGCGCTTTCGTATTGGAGTCGGACGGACGCCGGCCGCTGCCCACAAACGGAGCAGGGCACGGGCCCGCTGCTAAAGGGTTCAGCTGGCATTTCTTATACGTCCTCGATGGAAAATCTCAGTCAACGACACTGAGATTAGCGCGTCAGACGACGAGTGTTCGGCGGCGCTAGGAGCCGTAATCGACCCGGAAGGCTCGCTCGCCGTCGACGCAGCGAGCGCGGTGCGCCTCCTCGCGGCGGAAGGTCACCGTGCAACGCCAGACACCGAGCCGGAACGTCGAGCCGGGTGGGCCGAAGGCCCCGTCGCCGGCGTCGCGTCCGCGCCGGCGGACGACCCGCCGGGCCGCCCGGCAGCGCACGTCGCGGACGTTGAGCACCGTCGCGACGGCGCCGAGCCGGTTGCGGATGTGAATGTCGTGCGAGCAGTCGCGCACGGCGGCGGACGCGGGCGACGGCACGAGCGCGAGCCCCGCGATGGCCGCAACGGCGGCGCCGGTCCAGCGTCGAGCCGGCATGGGGCGGTTCTACCAGCGCCCTCAGCGGGCCGCAAGTCGCCGACGAGCTCGTGGGCGAGCGGCCGCTGAGGAGGTCAGGCCTCGGGCGTTATCCCTGTCCACGCCGCGCGCTGGAGGAGCGGCGCGGGCCGGTAGCGCTCCTCGCGCCGCTCGGTCCACAGGCCGTCGAGCACGTCGAGGACGAACGGCCAGCCGAGCGCCGCGCCCCAGGCCAGCGGGCCGCGCGGGTGGTTGAGCCCGAGCTCGGCGCCGACGTCGACGTCCGCCGCGGGCGCGATGCCCTCGCCGACGGCGAAGCAGGCTTCGTTCACGAGCCCCGCGAGGATCCGGCTCAGTACCAGGCCCGGGGCGTCCCGCACCCACTCGGCATGCAGGCCGAGGGCCGCGGCGACGGCGTCGGCCGGCCCAGGGGACGTGCCGGGAAGCCGCGTGAGCTCGATCAGCGGGAGCTCGGGCGCCAGGGAGAACCCGAACGCGCCGCCCTGGGCCGCGAGGCTCCGGGCCGCGCAGTTGACGAGCAGCGGGCCGGAGGCAGCCGGCACGGGGCCGTCGGCCACGAGCGTCGCCACGGCGCCGCTTTCGGCGACCTCGACGCCCGCCGCGGCGGCCAGCGCCCGCAACCGGGCGGCGACCCGGCCGTCGCCCGTGATCGAGATCGGGCCGGCGAGCGCCTGGGGCGACGGGGGCGGCGGGTCCTGCGGCCGGTGCGGCTCGCTGCCGTACGCGTACCAGCCGGCGCCGGTCTTGCGCCCGAGCCGGCCGCTCGCCGCCATCCGCGCTTGCAACGGGCTGGGTCGCCAGCGCGGCTCGCCGAACGACGAGGCCTCGAACGAGCGGGCCACGGCGAGGCCGACGTCGATCCCGACGAGGTCCATCAGCTCGAACGGGCCCATCCGGAAGCCGCCGCCGAGCCGGCAGATGCGGTCGACCGTGGCCGGCTCCGCCACGCGTTCCTGCACCAGGCGCAGCGCCTCGCCGTAGAAGGGCCGGACGAGCCGGTTGACGAGGAAGCCGGGCGCGTCCTGCACGACGATCGGTCGCTTGCCGAGGGCCTCGGCCAGCGCCACGGCGCGCGAGACCGTCTGCGGCGACGTCTGCGTCGCCGCGACGACCTCGACGAGCGGCATGAGCGGCACCGGGTTGAAGAAGTGCAGGCCCGCGACCCGCTCGGGGCCGGGCACGCCGGCGGCGATCTCGGTGACCGCGAGCGACGAGGTGTTGGTCGCCAGCAGCGCGTCCGGCCCGCACGCGGCGGCGAGCGTCGCGAGCAGGGCGCGCTTGAGCTCGAGCGCCTCGGGCGCCGCCTCGATCACGGCGTCGCAGCCGGCCAGGCCGGCCGGCTCCGGCACCAGCGTGAGCCGGGTCACGGCGGCCCGGGCGTCGGCGGCCGGCCAGCGCCCGCGTGCGGCGCCGCGCTCCAGGCCGTCGCGGATCCGCTGCTCGGCCGACTCCAGCGCGCCCGCCACCGGGTCGTGGAGCACGGTGTCGATCCCGGCCAGCACCGCCACCTGTGCGATGCCGGCGCCCATCGTGCCGGCCCCCGCGACGCCGAGCCGCGCGATCACGGGAGCCTGGACACGATGAGCCGGCCGGTCATGCCGAAAGCATGGCCGATGTCCGGCCGCGTGCGGTACGAATGGCGACCGCTAGACGTCCGGCGTGGTGGCGGCGTCCGGCGTCGTGTCCGGCGCCGGCTGCGCGGACCCGCTGCCGTCGCCGTCCTGCTCACCTTCGGGGCAGTCGTGGCCACCCCGGCGGTCGCCGTCCGGTCGCGCCGGTGGCGCCGACTCGTCCTGCTGCACCGGCTGGTACTGGGCCGGCGCTGAGGTCGGCTCGCTGGGATCCGACCCCGCCGCCCACGCGGACGCGGCCGCGACGAGGGCGATCACCACCGCGAGCGCGGGGAGGTACAGGGTGCGGTGCCAGGGCCTGGGCTTCTGGTCCATGGCGGCGACTCCTTCCGGTTGGGGATTCGCCCTGCAAACTCGCAACTCACCTGTCACCTCGGGATAAGCCGGGAGCTCGCGGTCTCAGCAAACGCCCAGGCTCCACCTGGCCGGCTCAGTAGTTGAGGACGGCGGTGACCGGGAGGTGGTCGCTGGTCCCCTTCTTGGTCTTACGGTCGAAGCCGCGCGGTCGCTTGAGGGGTTGGGTGGCGACGGTCTTGGTGTCGTGGATACGGACGCTGTCGATGTCGAGGTGCAGGCCGCCGGGATCGAGCAGCCCGCGCGAGGCGATGATCTGGTCGAGCACCTGGTAGCGGTTGGCGAACACCTCGTCCTGCGTGCGGTCGATGAAGTACGTGCCGGTGTTCTCCGGCCCGAGGAACTTCCAGCTCGCGTTGTAGAGGAAGCAGTCGTCGCCGCGGTAGTCGATGGCCTCGGCCTTGAACGCCGTGATGGCGTTGGTGGGGCCGGTCACGCGGTCGAGCTCGCTGGAGGTCTGGAGATGCTCGACGAGGCTCCGGTCCGCGGGCTCGTCGTTGAGGTCGCCCATGATCAGCACCTTGGTCTCCCAGCGGGCCTGGACGGCCGCCAGGTCACCCGCCGCCTTGAGCTCCAGATAGCGCTCGGCGTCGAAGCGCACGTGGTCGCGCACGATGAAGGCGACGTTCTCCGCCAGCGCGATCCGCAGCGGTTCCGAGCGCCAGCGGCCCCTGGTGCGCGAGGGCCAGTGGGTCGAGACGACGACCAGCCGCTCGCCGGTCTCGACGACCTCGAACACGACCTCGAAGATGTCGCGCGTGGCGTAGCGGAGATGGACGACATGCGAGCGCTGCTCGACCGGGCGCAGCTTGCGGTCGTCGTAGGCCAGCGACGTGTCGATGCCGCGCAGATCCGACGTCCCTGCGGGGTCGCCGACGAGCTTGAGATGCGGGTTGCCGATCTCGTCCAGGAGCTGCTGGAAGACGTGATCGCCCTCGACCTCGCAGACGCCCAAGAGCTCGGGCCCTTGGGCGTCGTGCAACTCGTTGATCGCGACGGCGAGGTTGGCCAGCTTGGCGGCGTAGACCTCGGGGGTCCAGCCCTCGGCGACCGTGAACTCGAGATCCGCCGAGATCGGATCGTCATCGGTGTCGAACAGGTTCTGCAGGTTCCACCAGCCGACCCGGATCGAGCCCATGTCGAGCCAAGCTAGCCCATCTCGCCGATGAACTCGATCCCGTAGCGCGGGGCGGCGGCGACGTAGCGGGCCGCCACCTCGTCGAGGTTGTCGAGCGGAGCCTGCGTCGGGTCGAGTGCCCGCTCGAGCGTCTCCTCGAAGAAGTGCTCGATGCCGGCCGGGGTGAAGGTGAGGATCATCCGCGCCGTCGTCGTGCCCGAGTTGTGGACGCAGCTCGCACGCCGCTTCGGGCCGGGCGGCCGCGCGGTCTAGTTGTAAGACCCGAGCAGGTTGTTCGGTCGTGTGATCGGCGGCGGCCGACGAACTGCGCCATTGAGGGAGGCGAGCCGGTTTCGCGGTGCATTTCGTCAACCGGGACGAGCTCTGTGCGGCTCGGTTGACGTTGCGCACCACTATGTGGCATCAAACGTCACCCGCGCCGCTCGGGCCGCGCCGCGGTTGACGTTGCGCACCGGGGCGCGGTGCATTTCGTTCCCCCGGCGGGCCTGGACGGCGCGCGAGGAACGAAACGCACCGTAGAGGTGCTCAGCGTTCCACGAGCCTCGGGACGAAGGACTCGGGGAACGAAATGCACCCCAGCCTCCCTCCCCAGCCGGGGTTCGTGGACCAGGCGGCGATCTCCTCGCCCCTGGCACGGCCGAGCGGGCCCTGTCCGTCCCAGCGCTCGAACATGTACCCGGGCAGCACGGCCGCGGATCGAGGCATCCCCAGGGCGACGGTGAGCATGGCGGCCACGTCGCATGCGGCGCTCAGGTGCGGGCGCTGCTCCCGCGTGAGCTTCGGTACTCGGCGGGCGACCTGGGCGGCACGCCGCACCCCCGCGCTCTCCGGGTCCGGCAGCGCACGCAGCAACCCGGTGATGACCTCGCGGCGTGACCCGTAGATGAGCGGGTGGGCGTGCGTCACCAGCGAGCCACCGAAGATCGCTGGTGTCACGTGCGCGTCCGTCGTGACATGGGCGAGGAGGCAGGCGTAGTACGGTCCGGATCGCGCGCTCAGGCCGAGCCGGTCGGCCAGCCGCATGGCGATCAGGGTGGTGTGGAGCCCGTGTTCAAACGGAAATCCCATACCCAAGGTCGGTCGCCAGGCACAGCGCTCCGACGAGCTCCGCGCCACGTACCTGCTCGCCGCCGTGGAACGCTGCGGCCGCCACGAGCCGACACTACTGCGCGCGTGCCGGCGAGGCCGACTCCTCCGAGCCCGCGGTCCTTCGTCCCGAATCGCGCCAGACTGCCGAGGTGTGCTGGACACGGAGACCGAGACGTACCTCGCCGAGCTCGTCGCCCACATCCGCGACGAGCTGGGCGACCGCCTCGTCGGCGCGTGGCTCTTCGGGTCGGGCGCGCTCGGCGACTTCGATCCCGCGACGAGCGACCTCGACGTTCAGGTCGTGACGACGGTCCTCCTCGGCCGCTCGGAGCGCGAGAGCCTTGTGGGCCGCGTCTCGCACCCCGGGCTCCCGTGTCCGGTACGAGGCCTCGAGCTCGTCCTCTACGCGCGCGAGGACCTGGCCGACCCGCTCGGCCCGGCCTTCCAGCTCAACCTCAACACCGGCCCGCGAATGGCGGAACGCCTCGCCTATGACGCAAGCGACGAGCCGCGCTTCTGGTTCGTGCTCGACGTGGCGATCGGCCGGGAGGCCGGCCGGGCGCTGGCCGGCCCGCCGCCCACCGAGGTCTTCCCGGAGTTGCCGGAGCCGCTCGTGCGGGCCTCACTGCAACAGGCTCTGCGGTGGTTCGCGGAGAACGACGCCGGAGGGGGTCAGGCGGCGTTGGCGGCGGCGCGCGCCTGGGCGTGGGCCGAGGAGGGACGGTGGCTCGCGAAGCGGCCGGCGGCGGTGTGGCTCACCTCCCGCGTGGCCCGGGAGCTCTAGCGACCCGAGCTCCGCGCTCAGGCCGCGGCTTTGCCCGCCGGCGGGCGGAGCGACCGCGGCGTGGCCGCGGACAGCGTCGCCGTCGCTCCCGATCGCAGCCGCGTGATCATCGCCGCCACGCGGCGTCGCATCGCCCGGGCGTCCATGCGGAGCGTCTCGGAGATCTCGCGCCGCGGCGTCGCCGCCAGGCGCATGGCGAGGATCGCGTGGTCCTCGGCCGGCAGGCGGCGGGCGAGATCGCCGCGCTCGCGCGCGTCGAGCTCCGGGAACGCGGTCCGGCCGGCGGCGACGGCACGCAGCGCCTCGATCAGCTCGCGGGGCTGCGCGCCGCTGTCGACGATCCCGTCGGCGTCCGCGAGCATCGCGCTCGCGACCTGGACGGCATCGGGGCGATCGGCGTGCAGGAGCACCTTGGGCCCGGGGCCGAGGGCGGTGATCTCGCGCGCCAGCTCGACGCCGTCGGCACGGCCCGGGGCGTCCTCGGCCAGCACGACGTCCGGCGCCGTGCGGTAGAGCGCATGGGCGATCGCGTTCGGGTCGCCGCCGGCTCCGGCGACGACCTGGATGCCGGGAGCTGCGGTGAGAATCGCTTCGAGTCCGGCGCGCATTGCCGGGTGGCGGTCGATCACGGCGACGCGGATCATGGCGGGCTCCGTTACAAAAGGTAAGCGACTCCAGGAAGGAAACAGGAGCCGGCTCACGCCCGCATAAAGCGCGGGGAAGCTCAGGCGATGAAGTGCGTCTGCATCACGCGCACGGGCGTGTCCCAGGTCACGTCCTGATACTCCTCGCCGGGCAGCTCGTCGTCGCGGTTCTCGTCCGAATGCCGCTGCAGCGCGCTCGGGAGCAGCTGGTGGACGTCCTCGTCGGTCATCTCGAGGCCCCTGCGCTCGTCCTCGGGAAGCTCGACCGGGACCGGGTCGGGACGGCCGTGCAGGAACACGTGCCACCGGTTGGGATGACCCTCGACCCGCTCGTGGTGGGAGATGCGGAGCTTCGCCATGCCCAGACGCTACGGCTCACGATCGCTGTCGTCCACCCGCGCCGCCGGCAGGAGGCGCGTTCGTCTATCTTGATAATCTCGATCGAGATACTGATGAATACGACGGAGGGCTTCGATGGACGACAAGGAGCGGGGGATCTCACGGCGACGCTTCGCCGGCATCGCCGGCGCGACGCTGACGGCGGGGCTGGCGCCGAGCTGGACGCCCGCGAACGCGGCGGTCGAGCGCGACTTCGAAGCGCTCCGGCACGGCGGGCCGCCGCGGCGCCCGAACCTGCTGGTCATCCTCGCCGACGACCTCGGGTGGGCTGACCTGTCGGCCTACGGGGCGCCGGCGATCCGGACGCCGAACCTCGACGCGCTGGCGGCGTCCGGCGTGCGCTTCACCAACGGCTACTCCGCGTCCTCGGTCTGCTCGCCGACCCGCTTCGGCCTCTACACCGGCCGCTATCCCGCCCGGCTCCCGGGCGGTCTGCCGGAGCCGATCGGTGCCCCCAACCCGCAGCACGGGATCCCGATCGGCCACCCGACGCTGGCCTCGCTGCTCAAGGAGCGCGGCTACGACACCGCGCTGATCGGCAAGTGGCACTGCGGCTACCTGCCGTGGTTCAGCCCGACCCGGCTGGGCTGGGACGAGTTCTTCGGCAACTTCAGCGGCGGCCTGGACTACTTCTCGAAGATCAACCACAACGGCGCGTACGACCTCTACGAGGACGAGGTCGAGTACCAGGACCTGCGCTACTACACGCACGTGCTCACCGAGCGGGCGACCGAGTTCCTCGACCGCCGGCACGAGCGCCCATGGCTCTTGAACCTCAACTTCACGACGCCGCACTGGCCGTGGGAGGGTCCGGACGACAAGGCGGTCAGCGACGAGCTGACCGCGCGGATCGCGGCCGGCGAGCCGGGCGTCCTGTTCCACAACGACGGCGGGTCGCTGGAGACCTACCAGGAGATGGTGGAGGACCTCGACCGCGCGATCGGCAAGGTCATCAAGGCGCTCCGCCGCAGCGGGCAGCTGGAGGACACGGTCGTCTTCTTCGCGAGCGACAACGGCGGCGAGCGCTTCTCCCACTACTGGCCGTTCTCGGGGGGCAAGGGCGATCTGCTCGAGGGCGGCATCCGCGTCTCGACGCTCTTGAGCTGGCCCGGGCGCCTGCGTCCCCGCGCAGGTGAGCCACCAGCCGGTGGTGACGATGGACTGGACGGCGACCTTCCTCGAGCTGGCCGGCGCGAAGCCGCCGCTCCCGCTCGACGGCGTCAGCCTCGTCGACCACCTGTTCAAGGGCCGGCGGGTCCCGCAGCGCGACCTCTTCTGGCGCATGCGGGGCGAGCGCGCGCTGCGCCGCGGGGACCTGAAGTACGTGCGCCTCCCCGACGGCACCGACCGGCTTCACGACCTGGCCGCGGACGCTCGCGAGCAGGCCGACTTCGCACGCCGCCGGCCCGCGGACCTCGCCGCGCTGCGCTCGGCCTGGGAGGCGATCGACCGCACGCTGCTGCCGTACTGACCATCCGACCCGGCGGGAGCCACTAGTACTTGAAGCCCATGGGAATTCCTTTCCGGACGTAGGGGAGCTCGCCGCAGAAACTGCGATCCGTGCAGCACCTTCGTGCCCGTCGGGCGAGTGTCGCCGCCGGGGTCCTACCGGTTATCGGCGGTCAGGATCCGGACCTGAGGAAGTGGCTCAGGCGGAGACGTGGCGCCCGCGGGCGTAGTCGCGCACGCGTTGCCCGAGGGCGAGCTCGGCGTCGAAGTCGGCATCGTCGCCGTGGCGGAAGGAGAGCTCCTTGGCCGCGAGCAGCGCAGCGAAGTGCTCCACGATCTGGGGGTCGAGCTGGGTGCCCGCAACCCGCTGCAGCTCGGCGATCGCGGCCTCGGAGGAGACCGGCTTGCGGTACGAGTCGCGCGCCGTCAGCACGTCGTAGGTGTCGGCGACGGCGATCATCCGCGCCGCGAGCGGGATCTCCTCGCCGGCGAGGTTGCGCGGGTAGCCCGCTCCGTCCCAGCGCTCGTGGTGGCTGAGGATGACCTCGGCGACGGGCCCGTAGCCGTCGATGCCGCGGACGATGCGGGCCCCATCGGCGGGATGGCGCTCGACGAGCTCGCGCTGCTCGTCGCTGAGCTGGTCACCGGCCAGGAGGATCGAGTCCGGGAAGGCGAACTTCCCGATGTCGTGCAGCAGGCCGGCGGTGTGGACGAGCTCGAGCTCGTCCTGCGGCCGGCCCATGGCGGTCCCGATCTCGTGCGCGTACCGCGCCACGGCCGCCGAGTGCCGGGCGGTCATGCGGTCGCGCAACGCGAGCGTCTCGATCATCGACGTCAGGACGCCGATCTGCAGGGCGGCCAGGCGCTCCGCGCGGCCCTGGGAGACGAGCAGCTCCCGCAGCAGGTACTGGAACGTGACGAGCACCAGCAACAGGAGCGACAGCGCCGCGAAGCCGCTGCGCACGTACACGAACGCCACGAGCACGCAGAGCAGCGCGCTGACGAGCTCCGACGGCAGCACCGGCACGAAGATCGTGCGGAACTCGTGGGCCAGCGACCCGCGGCTGTGGAAGACGTAGTCGCCGGCGATGCCGAGGAAGTTGAGGAGCAGGGCGACGAGGAAGCCGCCGAGGACCACGACCGAGAACCAGAGGTCGTCCTCCTGCAGGTCGAGCGCGCCGGCGACGCCCGCGATCAGCAGCCCGCCGACGAGCGGGAACGTCGCGTACGTGGCGAGGTTGGTGATGAGCCTCGGGAGCGGATTGCGCGTCCGCAGCTGGTCGACGAGCACCGACAGCACGCCGATGACCACGGCGGGGGCGGGGCCGAGCAGCGCCATCGCCAGCACGATCGCCAGGAACGAGCCGGAGATCCGCTGGACGCGATGCCGCACCGCGAGGAAGTCGCTCCCGATCGCGAGCGCCAGCAGGAAGACGAAGAGCTCCGGCGGCTGCCAGTCGGCCGCGGTCGAGTCGATCGCCGCGACGACGCCGGCCGAGACAAGGACGACGGCTTCCCCTACGACGAGCCATGTTGATCGGCTGGACACTCAAGGCCTCCGCGCCGAGCCTACGCGAGCGAGGCTGACCGGTCGAGTCGGCCTGAGCACAAGATCGGGTGTACCGGCGCCGAAAGATCAGGCGATCGCCCGACGTGCCGCAATTCGCGCGCTCGTACGGTCGCCACAATGCCCAGGCCCGGCGAAGACCCGGTGGCGTCGCGGGGAGTCAGAGGTGCACAGCTCCTGGTGGCGGCTTGCGCGGTGCTGGTCTCCGTCGCAGTTGCGTGCGCGCGTGCAGACGCCCAGGCAAAGCCGGCTCGCGAGCGCCCCAACGTGGTCGTTCTCGTGCTCGACTCGGTGCGCGCGGACTACATCGGCGCCTACGGCGGTCGGGCACTCACGCCCAACATCGACAGGCTGGCGCGGAGGGGAGTGCGCTTCACGCGCTTCTTCAACGAGGCGATGGCCACGATCCCGGCGCGGCGATCGATCATGACCGGACGCCGAGTGTTCCCCTTCCGCCGCTGGCGTCCCTACCCGGGCCTGGTACCCGCGCCCGGTTGGCAGCCGATCGCCGACCTGAGCGCCACGTTCACCAGCGTGATGAGACGGCACGGCTATTGGACCTCGTACGTGACCGACAACCCGTTCCTCGCCGGGGCAGGCGTCTTCCGTGGGTTTCGCGCGAGCTTCGACAGCTTTGCGAGCACGCGCGGCCAGGTGACCGCCGAGCGCCTCAAGGCTGTGACGGAGCGCGACGTCCGCCGCTGGCTCTTGCCGGAATTGCGCTTCCCACGCATGGTGCGGAAGATGCGCCGATACATCGCGCGGACATCCAGCTACTGGCGGGACGAAGCGCGCTCAGCGGCAGCACACACCTACAGGACCGGGGCCGTCGCGCTCGAGCAGGCGATGAGCCGGCAGCCGTTTGCGCTGGTGGTCGACAGCTTCGAGCCGCACGAACCCTGGACACCGCCACAGCACTACATCGACCTCTACCGCGACCGAAGCTACCGCGGATCAGAGCCCGGGATCCCGCTCTACGGCCCGGCCCGCGGCTGGCTCAGCAAGGCGCGGCTGCCGGAGGTGGTGGCGCGCCTCCGCGACGTCTATGCAGCGGAGCTCACCATGACCGACCGCTGGCTCGGCGTCTTCCTCGACCGGCTCGACGCGCTCGGGCTGAGCGACAACACGATCATCGTGCTCACGGCCGACCACGGGCACCTGCTCGGAGATCATGGCTGGACGGGAAAGAACGCCAGCGTGCTGCATCCGGCATTGGCCCAGAGCCCGCTGATCCTGGTCGATCCCCGTGGCCGGATGGCCGGGCGCACGTCCCGCTACGTCGCGTCGACACATGATCTCGCCCCGACGCTCTTGGCGATGAGCGGCATCCGCCGCCCCGAGGCGATGACCGGCTTCAACCTCGCGCCGCTCCTGCGTGGCGAGGCTCCGCGGGCGAGGAGGCTGGCCTACGGCGGCTACGGGAACTACTTCTTCGCCCGCACGGACCGCTGGGCGCTGATCTCCGACAACCGCGGTCTGCGGCCACGCCTGTTCGACCTGAAGGCGGATCGTCGCGAGCGAGCCAACGTCGCCCACCGCCACCCCGCCGTGGTCAGACAACTCGCGCGCGACGTGCGCCGGCGCGCCGGCGGCCGCCTGCCGCACTACGACTACAGGTGGGCACATCCTGCGAGGCACTCCACCGGCGGGTGAGCTGATCAGGGCGCGGGGATGTCCACCGGCTGGACCCAGGTGACGGTGGTGAAGTCCTCGTGGCGGGTTTCCACGCCGAACGCCGTCGCCGCGCCGGGCACGAACCCGGCGGACGGCATCTCGACGTTCCACGCCGAGCCGACGACGGCCACGACGGCACGTTCGATCCGGTGCCCCTGGGCGAGGATGACCCGGATGTCGAGGATGTCATCGGCGGGATCGGCGGACGCGCCGGACACGATCACCGTGTCGCCGGAGCGATGCACCCCCGTGAAGTTCGGCTTGAACGCCATCACGCACCTCCTGGTCGATCCGTCAACTGCGATCGTGCCCGACCAGCGGCAACGACGTTGCCCTTGCGCTCGTACAGGGCAATGCCGGCACGGGTCGCGCTGTCTGCCTCATCCATGCGCTCGCAGATCCGGAGCACGTCGGCGAGGTCGAGCATCGCATCGCCACGGTGTGAGAGCAAGTCGGTCGGCGCGACGAGCGCCACCGCTTCGCGCGCGAGCGTCTCGGCCTCGTCGCAACGGCCCTCGCGCGCGAGGACCTTCGCCTCCACGCCGCGCCAGATCGCCTGGGTGATGCTGTCCTCCGCCGCGGCGGCGCGGTCGGCCATTCGGCACAGCTCGCCGGCCTCGCGCGTCCGCCCCTGCGCGTAGACGGACTGCGCCAGGAGGGCGGTGGTCGTCGCGAGCGTGTCGCTCTCGCCCATGGCCGCCAGCGTCTCGAGGTCGGCGCGCAGCGGCGCCTCGGCGAGCGCCGGCTGTCCGGCGAGCAGCCAGACGGACGCCTCGAGATGCGACACGCCGGCGCGGCGGCCCCCGAGCTCGCGCAGGATCTCGCTCGCCTGCGCGAGCAATCGCTCGGCGGCCTCGAACTCGCCCTGCATCGCGCGGAGCAACGCCAGAGGGTTGAGCGTCGACGCGGTGGCGATCGGGCTGGCACGGACGAGCTCGCGAAACTCCGCGCACTCGCGGAGCGCCTCGTCGACCGGGGTCGGACCGAGCACCGCGGCGGTCGCACGCCAGCCGACGACGTCGAACAGCTCGCGCCCGCTCCCGGCGAGGCGCGCCTTCTCGGCGGCCGTCCGCCAGGCTTCGTCGGCGCTGCCGACGCGGCCCGCATGCCACTCGAGCTTCCCGCGCAACGTCCAGACGCGGCACAGCCCGTACTCGTCGGCCTCGCTCTCGAGGATGCCACGGGCGT
Source organism: uncultured Solirubrobacteraceae bacterium (assembly GCA_963774155.1). Taxonomy (GTDB): domain Bacteria; phylum Actinomycetota; class Thermoleophilia; order Solirubrobacterales; family Solirubrobacteraceae; genus DASSUW01. Next base: position 87,534 of record CAVZDW010000011.1, on the reverse strand, counting down.
CGTCGGCGGCACGCCGTGCCGGCTCGAAGCCGACGCTGGTCTCCGTCTCGAGCCGTATCAGCTCGCGCTCGACCTGCGCGCGTGCTCGCAGGCGCGGCTCGGGCGCGCCCACGATCGCCTCGTCGAGCACGCGCGTCGCTTCGGCCATGCGGCCCGCTTCGAACAGCGCGACCCCAAGGGCCGGCAACACCTCGCTGCGCGCCGCCTCGTACCACTCGAGAAGCGCTGCCGCGTGCTCGAGCAGCCGGGCTCCCGCGGCGGGATCGCCGCGCAGCAGCGCGGCGTCCGCGGCGGCCGCCAACCGCTCCGCCGCCGCGCCCGCCAGAGCGTGCTCGGGCTCGCCGACCGGCCCGAGCTCGGTGCGGTATCGATAGGCCTCGGCGAGGTGGTGGCCGACGGTCTCGTCCTCGGCGCCCGGCCGTTCCTCGATCCAGCGGGCCACGCGCTCGTGCAGCTCGGCACGGCGCTGCTTGGGCATGGCCCGGTACGCCGCCTCGCGGATGAGCACGTGCGCGAAGCGGAAGGCGTCCTCGCCCGAGAGCTCGGACCGCTCCGCGCGGATCAGCTGCTTGCGCACGAGCGAGACCAGCCGGCTCGCGGTCCGTGCCCGGTCGGGCTCCTCGACGGCGCCGACGTAGAAGCTTCGCCCCTGGACCGAGGCCTGCTCGAGCAGCTCGCGCTCACCCGGTTCGAGGCGGTCGATGCGGGCGGCGAGCACGCCCTGGATGCTCGACGGCAGGGCGGCATCGCCGCTCTCCGCCCCGACAGCGGCGAGGTGCTCGAGGAACAGCGGGTTGCCTTCGGCCGTCTCCACGATCCGCGAGGCTGTGCCCGAGCCGACCCCGGCGTCCTCGACGAGGCGGCGCGCGTCGGCGGCCGAGAGCGCGTCCAGCACCAGCAGCGACCGGTTCGGCTGCGGCGCGACCCATGCCGGGCGCGTCTCGAGCAGCTCGGGCCGCGCGAGGCAGACGAGCAGGATCGCGTGTCCGCTCACGAACGCGATGAGGTACTCGAGCAGGTCGAGCAGCGTGGACTCCGCCCAGTGGATGTCCTCGACGACGACCACGAGCGGGCGCGCCTCCGCCAGGCGCTCGAACATCCGGCGGACCGCCCAGAACGTCTCCTCGGCCTCGGTCGGTGCGTCCGAGAGACCGACCGCGCCCAGCACCATCTGCGCCATCGTCTCGTCCCCGCCGAGCAGCTCGCTGACCCGCTGCCAGGGATCGCTTCCGCCGAGCTGGCCGACGATCTCCGCCAGCGGACGGTAGGTGACCCCTTCGCCGTACGACGGGCAGCGGCCGACCACCACGGTGGCTCCTTCCCCGAGGTCGGCGATGAGCTCTCGGGCGAGCCGCGACTTGCCGATCCCGGCCGGCCCGACGACGGTCACGGCACCGCATGTCTGCTCGTCGCGGGCGCGCGCGAACGCGCCTCGGAGCGCGTCCAGCTCGCCCTGCCGTCCCACGAACGGGCTCGCGGGCGCCCGGACGCTCGTCAAGCCGTCGCTCTCGAGCTCGACGAGCCGCCAAGCCTGGGCCTGCGACAGACGCTCGGCGCGCACGGCGTCGTCGACCAGGCCGTGGATGGTGTCACCCAGCAGGATCTCGCCTTCCGGCGCCGTCCCCTGGAGGCTTGCCGCGGCGTTGAAGGCGCCGCCTGCCGCAAACCTCGAGCGCCGCGCGCCGGCGCCGATGAACACCTCACCCGACTCGACGCCGAGCTTCACGCCGAGCTGCAGTCCCCGATCGCGAGCGAGTCCGGCCACCGCGTCGCGCAGCTCGACGGCGGCCCGGACGGCTCGCAGCGGGTCGTCTTCGTGCACCTCGGCCTGGCCGAAGACCCCCACGACGGCCTCGCCGAAGTACCCCGCAACCGTCCCTCCATGCCGCTCGATGACGGCTCCGCAGAGATCCGCGTACCGGTCGAGCACGCTGTGCATCGACTCGGGATCGAGCCCGGCCGACGCTGTGACGTCGGCGAAGACGACGCTCACCAGCCGGCGCACGGCGTGCGCGCCGTCGGCGTCGGGCGGCGCGCGGCCGTCCTCCGGCTCGCCGCCCGCGAGCGGCTCGACCGCCTCGAGCGCCGGCACCGCGAGCGCGGGGTCCTGTGCGAGGACCGCCCGCTCGAGCTCGCGCAGCCGCTCCCCCGGCTCGATCCCGAGCTCCTCGACGAGCGTGGCTCGCGCATCCTGGTAGGCCTGTAGCGCGTCCGCCTGGCGGTCGCAGCGATAGAGCGCGAGCATCAACTGCGCGCGCATGCGCTCGCGATAGGGGTGCTCGTCGATCAGCGCCTCGAGCTCTCCCGACCACCTCGACGTGCCGGCCGAGCGCCAGCTTCGCGTCGACCAGCTGCTCGACCGCCGCCACGCGGAGGTCCTCGAGGCGCGCGATCTCGCGCTGGGCGAACGGCGCGTACGGCAGGTCGTCGAGGGGTCGGCCGCGCCACAACGACAGCGCCTCCTCGAGCGCGGACGCCGCGCGCTGCGCGCGGCCCGCGGCCAGCTCGCTCCGTCCGTCGGCGAGGCGGCGTTCGAAGCAGTCCGCGTCGAGCTGGTCGGGCTCGACCTGCAGCGCGTAGCCGGCGGGCGTCGTGATCAGCACCAGGTCGTCGCCCAGCGCCTTGCGGAGGCGTGAGACGTGGACCTGGACCGTGTTGGCCGCTCCCGCCGGTGCGTCCTCGCCCCACAGAGCGACGGCCAGCTGCTCGCCGCTCACGGCTCGATTCGCGTGCAGCAGCAGTGACGGCGAGCACCGCACGCGGCTTGGCGCCGGGAAGTGCCACCGCACGACCGTCGGCGAGCACCTCGAGCGGACCCAGGATCCGGAACTCCACGGCGGCTCTGCGCGCACCGTATCGGCGGGCGGGGCTCGTTGCACAGCCTGCGCCGCTTGCAGGCGCGGAGCTGCGCTGTCAGCGCGTTGCAAGCGTCCGGCAAGCGGGTGCGCGGATCGTTGCCGGACACCGACCACCCGCCCCGCAAGGAGCCGCATCATGCCCCGCCGCATCACCCTGCAACACACGCTCGCCGCCGCCCTGGCGGCCAGCATCGTCGCCGCGTCGCCGGCCCTCGCCAAGCCGACCGACCGCGTCGATCGCTTCGACAGCCCCACCTCCAGCCTGGCCGGCACGACCTCGCCGGGCCAGGACCTCCGCGGTGAGCACGCCAGGGACGCCGCGCGCGCCGCCGAGATGCAGGTGCAGCCCGGCCAGCCGACCTGGCCGATCGACCCCGTCCCCGTGGTCAAGCCCGCGCCGGCCGCGCCGGCCGCGCAGTCCGGAAACGACGACGACGTCTGGCTGATTCTCGGCATCGGGCTCGCCGCCACCGGCATCGTCGCCGGCGCCGGCGGAGTCGCTCGCCGCTCTCGCGTCCGCGCTCGCCGCGTGGCCGCCTGACTCCCGCAGCGGGGCGACGGTCGCACCGTCGCCCCGCCGCACCACCCACGAATCGAGAGCACACACGATGAGCCACAACCCCACTCCCTCGGGGGTCCGCCGGCGCCGTCGGCGCGCTCTCGATCGGCCTGGTCGACGGCAGGCGTCCGATGACGCAGCGATCCCCGCGCGCCGCGATCAAGCCCACCACCACGCACGACCTCGACCCCAAGCCCGCCCCAGAAAGACACGGAGATCACCCATGCTTCGCATCCACACCCTCATGCGCCCGCTCGTCGTCGCACTGGCGATCGTGGCGCTCGCCGCACCGACGGCGCTCGCCGCTGCCGGGCCGCCGCAGCTCCACAAGACCCAGCCCGACGGAACGCCGTCCGGCGAGACCGGCCCGGTCTACTGGTCGTACGAGTACGAGGCGCCCGTTCCGCAGGCTCAGCCGAACGCGGACGACGACGGCACGCCGGGGACGGCGCTCGCCGTTGGCCTCGCGGGCGGCGTCGTGCTCCTGGGCGCCGCGGCGGCGATGACCAGCCGCACCCGGCTGCGCGCCCGCCGCGCGCGCGTCGCGGCGTAGCACTCGCAAGGAGAACTCGAGATGCACTCCGCGACTGCCTACGTGATTCGCGACATCCGCCCGGACGACGTGCCGGAGCTGGTGCGTCTGGGCTGGGCCACCGAGAAGGACTGGCCGAGCGGCCAGATCCTGGTCGGTGAGATCCGCGGCGTCGTCGCTGCGGCCCTCGCGATCGCCGAGAACCGTTCGGTGCTCGCGGCCATGTCCGGCGCGCCCTCCCTCCTCGCGCACATGCGTGCGCGCGCGGCTGGGATACAGGCGCACCGGCAGACGCCCTCGGTGGCCGAACGTGTGCGCGAGCGCATGCGACGCCGCGTGGCGCTCGACGCCTGACCTGACCCGAAGGCCCCGCTGAGGCGGGGCCTTCGTCAGCTCGCCCGGGCTATGCCAGCAGCAGCCAGACGGAGCAGCGCCAGGGCGATGAGCACGGCGAGCCCGAGCGCGAGACGCGGCCACCGGCCGAGCGGTCGGTAGCGAGCGCTCGGTGCGCTGCGCCACTCGCCGAAGTCTTCCGTCGGCTCCGCACGCTCGGGTGCCCCCATGCCCATCTTGAAGCCCGGGAACGCGGGTCCGTGGCCTTCGGGCTCGGGCGGTGTGGGCGGCGTCGCGCTCATGGGAGCGGTTCGAGCATACGCCTGACCGGTGGAGCTCACAAACCGAGCTCGCGCACCCCCGCACGACGGCGAGGCCGGCCGCCGAGACGATGCCGACGAGCAGGGCGGCCGAGGCGTAGCGCGTGTACCGCGCGCGCAGATCGTTGATCGCCCGGTCATGCTCGAACGCCTCGCCGAGGCTGGTCAGCAGGGCGCCCTGGATCGCCGGCTTGCCCATCTTCAGCCACGTCGGGGTCGCGAGCAGCTTGACCTCGGCCGTCTCGATCACCCAGCGTTCGCGCGGGCGCAGCGCGCCGTAGAGCGAGAGCGCCCCGGCCAGCGCGAGCGCCACGATGCTCACGAGGAACAGGATCGGCGCCAGCACGTCGCCGACGCTGCCCAGGTCCAGGTTGAACAGCTCCCGGCCGAACTGCGCGACGAGCGCGAGGATCGCGCCGCTGAAGCCCGCCAGCGTCGCCGTCTTGGACGCGAGGTTCTGGCCCCGCTGGCGCTCTTCCTCGTAGAGGCGTATGCCGACCGCGAGGGCCGCCTCCACCGCCTCAGGGTCTAGCGCCGTGTCGGACACGTGTGGCCTCAGTCAAGGCCGGAATATGTCACAAGACAACCTCTGAGCGTTGACATTCCCTTGACCGGTCAGGGAGAGTGGAAGCGATGTCCACGCCGTCGTGCGAGGTCGCAGCATGAGATCCCCGCTCGCCATGCTCAGACGCCGCGGCCCAGGGTCCACCGCGAAGTACGACCCGGATCATGCCGACCGGCTCTCCGACATCTGCGTCCACCTGCGGATGCGCGGGGAGCTCGAGCGCTCGGTCGATGGCCTGAGCGTGGCCGTCGAAGCCGGGCGGGAAGCGGTCGCGGCCTGTCCACCCGACCATCCCCATCTGGCCGGCTACCTGTCGAACCTCGGCCTCGCGCTGCGGTCACGCTTCGAGCTCGGGGGCGACGTGGCGGATGCCGACGAGGCCGTCGTGTTCAGCCGGCGCGCGGTCGACGCCACGCGCCAGCATGACCCGGTCCGGGGACGCTTCCTGAACAACCTCGGCGTCGCCCTCGCGACGCGCCAGGAGCAGGCGGGCCTCGGCGAGGATCCCGACGAGGCGGTCGAGACGCTCCGCCGATCGGTGCAGGTGACGCCGCGCGACGATCCCGAGTGGCCGATGTACGCCTCCAACTTCGGCCGCTCGCTGATCGCGCGCTCCCATCGCACGGGCGCCGCGGCCGACCTCGAGGAGGCCGTCGCGGTCCTGCACGAGGCGGTCGCCGTGACGGATCCCGACGATCCGGCCCTCGGTGCCCGTCGCGCGAGCCTGGACGAGGCCACCGAGCTCCGGGACCGCGTCGCCGGCGGCATCGACGCGGAGATCGCGGCGCTGCGGCAAGAGCTCGCGAGCCTGGCTCCGGGCGACCCGGACTTCGCCCCGCCCGCGGCGACGCTCTCGATCCTGCTGAGCCGCCGCTTCTTCGAGACCACGGGCGACCCGCGGGATCTCGACGACGCGGTCGAGCTCTGCCGCCAGGCCGTCGCCGTCACCGCGGCGGGCGATCGCCGCCTGCCCGGCCGTCTCAGCGCTCTCGGCGGCGCGCTCGCGATGCGGGCCGAGCGGTCAGGCGACGGCGCGGAGCTCGACGAGGCCATCGACGCGTTCCGGGCGTCGGTGGCGGCCACGCCGCCGGAGGACGTGCTGCGGAGCGAGCGGCTGGCGAACCTGGCTCTCGCGCTGAAAGCACGGCACGACCGCAACGGCGACCTGCCGAGCATCCGCGAAGCGGCCGATGCCGCGCGTGCCTCGCTCGCGGAGCCTCGCCTCACCGACGCCGATCGCGCGGGGCGCCTGTCGAACCTCGGGCTGGTGCTCACGGCGCTGTACGAACGGAACGGCGCCGCCGAGGACCTCGACGACGCGATCGCCGCGCACCGGGGCGCCGTCGCCCTCACGCCGGAAACCGACGTCCATCACGCTGGGCGCAGCGCCAACCTGAGCATCGCGCTGCAGGCCCGCGCGACCGCCGAGGACGTCGAGGCCGCCGTCGATCATGCGCGGCAGGCCGTCGCCGGGAAGTCGCCCGGCGACGAGTTCTGGCCCGACGCGCTGAACATCCTCGGGCTGGCGCTTCGCGCCCGTGCCGAGCGCGGCGGCCCGATGTCGGATCTCGACGAAGCGGTCGAGGCCATCACCGCCGCGCTGGTCGCGACCAGCCCGGGGGACGCTCGCCTGTGCAGCCGGCTCGCGAACCTCAGCGTCGCCGCACACGACCGCTACCGGCGAACGGGCGCGCCGGAGGCGTTGGCACAGGCCCTCTGGGCGTGCCGGGAGGGAGTCGGGGTGACGACCGCGCCGCCGAGGATGCGGGCGGGCCTCGGCGCGCGTTGGGGCCACTGGGCGGCCGAGGCCCGCGAGTGGGAGCTCGCGGTCGAGGGCTTCGCCGCCGCGATCGCGCTGCTGGCGGAGGTGGCCGGACGCGATCTCTCGCGCCACGATCAGGAGCACAGCCTGTCGCAGCTCGGGTCACCGGCGACGTCGGCCGCCGCATGCTGCCTGGAGATCGGTGACGCGCGCCGGGCCGTCGAGCTCTGGGAGCAGGGGCGCGGGGTGCTGCTCGGCCAGGCGCTGGACATCCGCACCGACGTGACCGACCTCGCGGACCGGCATCCCGCGGACGCGGCGCGCTTCGCCGAGCTCCGCGACCGGCTCGACGCGCTCCCGGTCGAGGCACACCAGGAGCGGCATCGTGCCGCGGTCGAGCTTGCACGGCTGATCGCGGACGTGCGCGGGCGCCCGGGGTTCGAGCGCTTCCTCCTCCCGCCGCCGCTCGAGGAGCTGCTGGCGGTCGCCGGTGACGGCCCGGTCGTGCTCATCAACGTCCACAGCATCCGCTCCGACGCCCTCATCCTCACGCCGGACCGCGTCGACGTGGTCCCGTTGCCCGAGGTCGGGCCCGAGGCGGTCGTCGAGCACCTGATCGAGTTCCTCGACGGGCTCGAGCAGCGCGCGGCCGGCGAGGAGCTCGTCGTGCGCACGCTCGAATGGCTCTACGACGCGATCGCGCGGCCGGTGCTCGACCGCGTCGGCGTCGATCCACCTGCGTCCGGCGAGCCCCGGCAGCGGATCTGGTGGTGCCCCTCCGGCCTGCTCGCGTTCCTCCCGCTGCACGCGGCGGGCCGTCCGGGCGCGCCCTCGGTCTTGGACAGCGTGGTCTCGTCGTACACGCCCACGCTGCGGGCGCTGCGGCACGCTCGGCGGCCGGTCGACGGCGGCGCCCGCTCGGCGGCGGTGATCGCCATGCGGGAGACGCCCGGCGCCGGCGCGCTTCCGGGAGCGGCCGAGGAAGCGGCGGTCCTCCGCGAGCTGCTCGGCTCCGCCGCCACCGTTCTCGAAGGGCCGGCGGCAACGCGAGCCTCGGTGCTGAACGCGCTCCCGGCGGCGCGCTGGGCGCACTTCGCCTGCCACGGCGAGAGCCCGCCCGAGGACCCGGCCGCCGGGCGTCTGCTGCTCCACGACCACGCGACGGCACCGCTGCTCGTCTCCGACGTGATGCGCCTGAGCCTCGAGCAGGCCGAGCTCGCCTTCCTGTCGGCGTGCGAGACGGCACGCACCGGCACTCGCCTGCCGGATGAGGCGACGCACATGGCGGCCGCCTTCCAGCTGGCGGGCTACCGGAACGTGATCGCGACGCTGTGGCCGATCGCCGACCGCGCCGCGCTGCTGGTCGCGCAGGCGACGTACGAGGCGCTCGTGGGATCCGACGGCCCGCTCGACGCGGCCGGGGCGCTGCATCGGGCTGTGCGCCGGCTGCGCGCCATGGCTCCCGACCGCCCGTCGGTCTGGGCGGCCTTCATCCACAGCGGCGCCTGAGCCAACGTCAACTGCGGCTGGGTAGGGAGGCTGGGGTGTCGGCCGGGTCGGTTTTCTTCGTCGCGTCCTGCTTTCGGGTCACGGTGTCACCCCTAAGCAGGATCCGAGGACGAAATCCCGGCCGAACCCGCTCCCTTAATGCCGCAGTTCGGACCCTCAGGCCAGCGGGATCTCCGCGCTGACGCGGGTGCCGCCTCCGGGTGGGCTGTCGACGTCCAGGCGGCCGTTCAGCGCCTCCACGCGAGCCGCGAGCCCGCGCAGCCCCGAGCCGTTCGCCGGATCGGCGCCGCCGATGCCGTCGTCGACGACGGTGACCGTGGCGACGCCGTTCGAGCGCGCGATGCCGACGCTTGCGCGGGACGCGTGTGCGTACTTGGCCACGTTCGTGATCGACTCGGCGACGACGTAGTACATCGCCGCCTCGATCGGCGCCGTGAGGCGCTCGTCGGGCAGCGTCGTGACCTCGACGGGCACCGCCGCGCGTGCCACGAGCGCGTCCAGCGCCGCGCGCAGCCCGCGCTCGGTGAGGACGACCGGGTGGATGCCGCGGGCCAGCTCGCGCAACTCGGTCAGCCCGAGCGTGAGATCGGCCTGCGCCGTCGCCAGCATCTGCCGGGCGCCTTGCGGATCGCTCTCCAGCCTCGCGCTCACCATGCTCAGCTCGAGGGCGACCGAGACCAGGCGCTGCTGCGCGCCGTCGTGGAGATTGCGCTCCAGCCGCTGCCGCTCGGCGTCGCCGACCTCCAGGAGTCGCGCGCGCGAGGCCGCGAGCTTCTCGTAGGCGTCGGCGTTGGCCAGCGCCTGCGCGACGAGGTCCGCGAAGTCGCGCAGCTGCTGCTCGATGTCCTCGGGAAGCGGGTCGTCCGACGTGCTCGCGGCCGCCAGCACGCCCCACACCTGACCGCCCACGTTGACCGGCGCGGCGACGCCGGACCGGTAGCCGGCGCGGTGCAGCTTGGCGGCCAGCGTCCCGGTCGCCTCGTCGTAGCGGACGCGAGCGGGGCGACCGCTGCGGACGACCCGTGCGACGACGGTGTCACCGTCGATGTCGAGCCTCGCGCCGACCGGGAAGCGCGGTGGGCCGTCCTCGCTCCACGCGCCGACGACCGTGGCCGTGCGGGAGCCGTCGAACTGCATGACGTTCGCGGCCGGGAGTCCGAGCAGTCTCCCGACCTCCTCCGTCACCTGTTCGAACACGCGGCTCGGGGGCGCGTCGCTGGCCACCAGCGTGGCGACCCGGCGCAACGCCGCCTGCTCGCCGGCGAGGGCGCGCTGCGCCGCCTCGGTCGCCGCCAGCGCCCGTGCCGCGCGGGTGCGCTCGGTGGTCACCGCCGCGAGGAGCATCGACGTCACCGCCGAGGTCGCGATGAAGAGCTGCGTCGCGAGCAGGCTGTCGGTGAGCGACTCGCGCACGAACGGCCCGGTGTTCTGCGCGGTCTTCCAGACGGTGATGGAGCAGACGACGAGGATCGCCGTCGCCGCGCCGCGCGGCCCGAGGCGCAGCGCCGCCCAGAGCAGCGCGGGGAAGACGACGTAGGGGACGTCACGCTCGGCCGGCAGCTCCACGAGGACCAGCAGGACGGCGAGCAGGAGCACGCCCTCCACGACGTCCCGCCGGCGGATGCCCCGCACGCCGACCGCGGCCCAGGTCAGCACCGCCGGCGCCACGACGAGCGTGCCGGCCGCGTCGCCCAGCGTCCACGTCCGGTAGACGTCGTCGAGCTCGTCCGTCGAGATCACGTCCCCGAGCCACAGCGCGGTCGGCCCGAAGGCGGCGCTGATGAGCGCCGCGACCAGCGCGCAGCCGATGAAGGCCAGCACGTCCGACATGCGATCGAGGGCGCGCCGCCCGTCCGTCAGACGGAGCAGGAGCTGCGCCGCGACGACCAACGCGACCGTGTTCCCGACCGTCTGGGCGAGCACGGTGGCCAGCGGGGTGGAGAAGTCGCCGAGGAACAGGTCGCCGATGACGATCCCGGGCACGGCGCGGGGGCCGTAGAGGACGAGGACGGCCAGGCCGAGGCCGGCCGGCGGCCACAATGCGGCGACCGCGCCGTCGAGGTAGGCGAGCTCCAGCCCCACCCGGCCCGCGAGGTAATACGCGAGCGCGATCAGCCCAGTCGAGATGACGTACGCCACGCCCCGCCCGTAGGGCGTCCGTCGCAGTCCCGCGATCCCTAGAGGGACGAAGGTGCCGTCCTGGCCCGCACCGGTGGTGAGCGGAGCGCTCATGGCCTCGGGGCGAGTCTATTGGCGCGGCGCGAGCCTGTGGCTCGACACGGTTGTCGCGAGGCGCGATGCTGCGCTTCGTGTGCCGGCTCTTCGGCATGAGCGGTGGCGACCGGCGCGTGCGCGCGACGTTCTGGCTGATCGAGGCGCCTGACAGCCTGGCCCAGCAGAGCCGCCGCGAGCCCGACGGCACCGGCGTCGGGTGGTTCGACGCCGAGGGCCGTCCCCAGCTCGCCAAGCAGCCGGTTGCGGCGTACGAGGACCGGGCGTTCGCCCGGGAGGCGCGCGAGCTCGAGTCGACCGTGTTCGTCGCCCACATCCGCTACGCGACGACCGGCGCGGTCGAGGCGCGCAACACGCACCCGTTCGAGCAGCGCGGGCGGCTGTTCGCCCACAACGGGGTCATCCACGATCTCGAGCGCCTGGAGCACGAGCTCGGCGACGACCGCGCGCTCGTCCAGGGCGACACCGACTCCGAGCGGCTGTTCGCGCTGGTGACCCGCGACGCGGACCGGCATGGCGGCGACGTCGGCGCCGGCATCACGGCGGCCGCTCGCTGGGTCGCCGAGCATGTGCCCGTGTACGCGATGAACCTCGTCCTCGCGACGCCCGACGACCTGTGGGCGCTGCGATATCCGGACGTGCACGAGCTGTGGGTGCTCGAGCGCCCCGCCGGCGGAGCCCGGGGCCGTCGTCATCTCGACGCCGCCGGCACCGCCGGCACGGTCCGCGTGCGTTCCGAGCATCTGGCCGGCTATCCGTCGGCGCTCGTGGCGAGCGAGCCGATGGATGAGCATCCCGGCTGGCGCCTGCTCGAGCCGGGCGAGCTGATCCACGTCGGGCCCACGCTGGGCATCACCTCGTCGATCATCCTGGACGGGCCACCCGCGAGGCAGCTGACGCTCGGCGATCTCGACCCCGGCGCGGCCGCTGCCCAGGCGCCGTCCTCCCGCTGACCACGAGTCTGGAGAGCCATGTCCCTTCACCGTCACGTCGCCCAGGAGCGCGCGCACGAGAACGTGGAGCTCAACCCGCTGCTCTTCACGTCCGACAGCGCGGGCGCGGTGCCGCGGTATCGCATCCCGGAGGCCACGATCCCGGCGGACATCGCCGCGAGGCTCGTGCGGGACGAGCTGATCCTGGACGGCAACGCACGACTGAACCTCGCGACGTTCGTGTCGACGTGGATGGAGCCCGAGGCCGCCGCGCTGATGGCCGACACGTTCGACAAGAACATGATCGACAAGGACGAGTATCCGCAGACCGCGGAGCTGGAGATGCGCTGCGTGAACATCCTCGCCGACCTGTGGCACGCGGAGGCGGGCGCGCACGCGACCGGCACGTCGACGACGGGCTCCAGCGAGGCGGCGATGCTGGGCGGCATGGCCCTGCTCTGGCGCTGGCGCGCTCGCGAGCGCGCCGCGGGAAGACCGGCGGACCGGCCCAACCTCGTCATGGGCGTCAACGTCCAGGTCTGCTGGGACAAGTTCTGCCGCTACTGGGAGGTCGAGCCGCGATTCGTGCCGATGGAGGGCGACCGCCGCCACCTCACCGGCCCGGAGGCGACCGAGCGCTGCGACGAGAACACCATCGGCGTGATCGCGATCCTCGGAAGCACGTTCGACGGCAGCTACGAGCCCGTCAAGGGCATCGCGGAGGCGCTCGACGCCCTCCAGCGGGAGCGCGGCCTCGACATTCCGGTGCACGTCGACGCCGCATCGGGCGGGTTCGTCGCGCCGTTCATCCAGCCGGACCTGGAGTGGGACTTCCGCCTGCCGCGCGTGCAGTCGATCAACGCGTCGGGGCACAAGTACGGGCTCGTCTACCCGGGCATCGGCTGGGCGCTGTGGCGCGACGCCGAGGCGCTTCCCGACGACCTCGTCTTCCGCGTCAACTATCTCGGCGGCGAGATGCCGACGTTCGCGCTGAACTTCTCCCGGCCCGGAAGCCAGGTGATCGCCCAGTACTACAACTTCCTCCGTCTGGGCCGCGACGGCTACCGCGCCGTGCAGCAGGGCTGCCAGGACGTCGCCCTGCGGCTGTCGTCCGGAATCGCCGGGCTCGGGCCCTTCGAGCTGCTCACCGACGGGAGCGAGCTGCCGGTGTTCGCGTTCAAGCTCCGCGACGAGGTCACGAACTACACCGTCTTCGAGGTCTCCCGCGCGCTGCGCGGACACGGCTGGCAGGTGCCCGCGTACACGCTGCCCGCCAACCTCCAGGACGTCGCGGTGCTCCGCGTCGTCGTGCGCAACGGCTTCAACGCCGACATGGCCGACATCCTCCTCGGCCACCTCGAGCGCGCGATCGCCGACGACCTGTCGAAGCTGCCGACGCCCCCGCCCATCTCGCGGCCCGAGGCGTTCCACCACTAGGCTTGCCGGCGGAGTGAGTCCGATCGCGTATGAGCTGCTCCGCGTCCGTACCCGGGACGGTGAGGAGACGACCGTGTACCTGGTGCGGCATCCGCGGAGGACGACGCGAATGGCGTTGCAGTGCTTCGCCGAGCCGACCCGGCTCGACCACTGGTGCGCTGCCGAGGGCCATCCGGAGGCGATCGTCGCGGGCTTCTTCGTGCGCGACCCCTACCGTCCCCTCGGCGAGGTGCGCCTCGGTGGGGAGGTCGTGGCCCACGAGCCCGTCGCGGCGCCCTGGGGTCCGCAGCGGGCGTGCGTCCACATGGACGGGTCCGTCCGGATCGCCCGGCGCGGGGAGCTCGACGCCGACCCTCCAGGGGATCTCGTGCAGGCCGGTCCCTTGCTGGTGAGCGACGGACGCTCGCTGGCCGACCAAGCCGACCGCGAGGGCTTCTCGAGCGGCGCGGCGCAGTTCGACTCCGACATCACGGTCGGCCGCTACCCGCGCTGCGCGCTTGGGGTCAGCGAGGACGAGCTGCTCGCCGTCTGCTGCGACGGCCGCCGCTCCGGGGTCGACGCCGGCCTCGAGCTGGCCGAGCTCGCGCGGCTGCTGATCTCGTTCGGGGCGACCGAGGCGATCAACCTCGACGGCGGTGGGTCCGCGACGCTCGTCCACCGCGGGCACCTGCTGAACCGGCCGTACTCGGAGGACGACCAGCCGGCCCCGGAGTCGCGACCGGTGATCACCGCGCTGCTGTTCGAGCCGATGCGATGATCCGGCTCGGACGCACCGACCTCGACGTCTTCCCGCTCTGCCTCGGCGGGAACGTCTTCGGCTGGACCGCCGACGAGCCGCAGTCCCGCACGGTCCTGGACGCCTACACCGCGGCGGGCGGCAACTTCGTCGACACCGCGAACTCCTACCTGGTCGAGCACGGCCGCTCGGAGACCATCATCGGGCGCTGGATGGCCGACCGCGGCAATCGTGACCGGGTCGTCGTGGCCACGAAGGTCGGCGGCGGCCGCGGCGCGGTGCGCAACCTGCGGGCGGACACGATCGAGCGCGAGGCGCACGCCTCGCTCGAGCGGCTGCAGACCGACCGGATCGACCTCTACTACGCGCACTTCGACGATGAAGCGACGCCGCTGGAGGAGTCGCTGCGCGCCTTCGACGCGCTCGTCCGGGCCGGCACCGTCCGCCACCTCGGCGCCTCCAACTACGCGCCGGAGCGGCTCACCGCAGCCCTCGAGCTCCAGCGCGAGCTCGGCCTCGCGGAGTTCCGAGTCCTGCAGCCCCACTACAACCTCGTCGAGCGCGACTTCGAGCGCACGCTGCTGCCGGTCGCCGAGCACTGGGACCTCGCCGTGCTGCCGTACTTCGCGCTGGCCAAGGGCTTCCTGACCGGCAAGTACCGGCCCGGCGCCGCCGCCGTCGAGTCCGCGCGCGCCTCAGCCGCGCGCGGGTACCTCGAGAAGGGCGGCGCGGCCGTGCTCGAAGCGCTCGACGAGGTCGCGGCCGCGCACGAGGCCACGGTGGCCGCCGTCGCGCTGGCGTGGCTGCGGGCTCGGCCGCGCGTCGCCGCCCCGATCGCGAGCGCCCGGACGACGGAGCAGCTCGAGCAGATCCTGCCGGCCGCCACGCTCGAGCTGACGCCGGCGGAGATGGAGCGCCTGACGTCGGCGGGCGCCGCCTAAGCTTCGCCCGCGGTGAGCGCCCCCTTCCGTCTCGACGCTCGTGCGGGTGCGATGCTCGCCATCGACCTCGGCGGCACCAAGTGCCACGGGGTCCTCGTCGACCTGGCCGGCGCGACGCTCGCGGAGGAGCGCCGCCGCACTCACGGTGAGGGCGACGCCGCGGCAGCCCTGCTGGCGACGATCGCCGCGTTGCGCGCGGCGGCCGCGGCCCGGGCACTGCCGGTGCGCGCGGTGGTGATCGGTGTGCCGGCGGTGCCCGACCCGGCCAGCGGCCTGCTGGTCGCCGGGCCCAACGTCGACTGGAGCGGCTTCGACCTCGGCGCGCTGCTGCGCGAGCACGTCCCCGAGCCTTGCCGCGTGGAGAACGACGTGACGCTCGCGGCGATCGGCGAAGCGTGGCGCGGCGACGGCCGCGGTGCCGCGAGCTTCGTCATGCTGTCGATCGGTACGGGCGTCGGCGGTGCCGTATGGGTGAACGGGCAGCTCGTCCGCGGCCGCCACAACGCGGCCGGAGAGTTCGGTGCGCTCCTGACGGCGCGCGGGCAGCTCGGTGCCGAGCCCGGGGTGGTGGCGGGGCTGGAGGCCGTCGCGTCGGGACCCGCGATCGAACGTCGGGCCGCCGAGCTCGATAACGGCAGGCGTCGGAGCGCGACTGACGTCCTCGCGGCGGCCGCCGCGGGGGAGGAGGTCGCCTCGACGGTCGTCGAGGAGCTGCTCGACCACATCGCCATGGCGATCGTCGACGTCGTCGCGGTCATCGACCCCGAGCGGGTGATCCTCGACGGAGGTGTCGGCCGTGCGCTCGCGCCGTTCGTCGATCCGATCGCCGCCCGCGTCGCGCGGCGCGTCACGGACGGGCCCGAGCTGCGGATCTCGAGCCTCGGGCCCAACTCGACGCTGATCGGCGCGATCGCGTGCGCCCTCGAAAGCTCGCCGCCGGTTCCTCGGCGGTAAGCCGGTCGCTCACACGCGTCCACCGTCCTGCCCCAAGGTGGCGACGGCGCTGGCGCGGAGCTCCTCGAGTTGGGTCGGGTTGGGGCACCATGCGGACTCGAAGCCGCCGGTATCCCAGCCGGCGAGGCGGGCGCCGGCCTCGTAGGCGCTCTGGCAGAAGGCGAGCAGCGCCTGATCGGGGTGGGGAGCCGTCCGCACCGTCTCGTAGGGCAGGACGGCGAGCGACCCGGCGCCGAACTCGATCCATCGGCCGGCCGAGAGCGGCTGGTCGCGCAGCCCGTGCGGCTCGGGGGCGGTGTAGGAGTAGTACGAGGCGTCGCCGACGGTGTCGTCGCCGGCCCAGAACCCGAACGAGATGACCTCCTGCGAGTAGGCCTCCTGGGTGACCGCGTCGGCGTCGATCGGCACGCCTGGCCGGCCGGAGAACCGGCTGACCGCGAGGTCGAGGCTGTGCCAGAACAGGTGGACGGGGCTGGTCTTGCCGTTGAACCAGCCGCTGAACACCTCGAACACCGAGTCCGACCAGTCGAGGATCCGGCCGTAGCGCGCGACCGCCTCGCGATCCCACGACGCGTGCTCGAGATCGTCGGGGAACGGCGTCGTCATCGGCACGCCGAACGGCAGCTCCTTGATCTCGACGTCGAGGCCGAGCTCGCCGAGCAGCGCGTGGAGGCGGGCGTCGAACTCCGCGACGGGCAGTCCGGCGCCCAGCGCGAGCGACCGGGTGCGCCCGTCGGCCGTCTGGACGACCACGGCGTGATCGACGAAGTCGATCGCGATCTCGAACGTCGTGCCGTGGTGATGCAGCCGCCGCGTCGTGAGGCCGCGCACGTCGACGTACAGCGGCACGTTCCACCAGTGGTTGCGCGGGGCCGTGGTGGCCAGGCGGATCTTCCCGATGATCTGGCAATACAGATGCAGCGTGTCCTTCGTCGCGCGCCAGTCGGCCAGGTGGAGCTCGGGCAGCGCGGTCATCGTCCCAGCGCTCCGAGCAGGCTGGCGGCGTCGTACCCACCGCGGTGAACGGCGCCGTCGAGGAACAAGGTCGGCGTCCCGAGGACCTCGCCCGACGCGAGCCCGCTCTCGGCGTCGCGAAGCACGCGGTTCAGGACCTCGGAGCCCGTCCGGTCACGGGCGAACGCCTCGACGTCGAGCCCGAGCTCGCCGGCGTACCGCACCAGGTCGTCGTCCTCGAGCGCCTTCTGGCGATGGAAGAGCAGCTCGTGCATCTCCCAGAAGCGATCCTGCAGCGCGGCGGCCTCGGCCGCGGCGGCCGCCGCGAGCGCGTGCGGGTGGATCTCGGTCAACGGGAAGTGCCGGAAGGCGAAGCGGACGTCGCCGGGCCGTCGCTGCTCGACGACCGCGATCTCCCGGAGCGCCCGCCGGGAGTACGGGCACTCGTAGTCGCCGTACGCCACGATGAGGCGCCCGGTCGGTGCGCCTCGCACGTGGTCGACGGCCTCATCCAGCGGCTCCATCGGCCCACCCCTGAGATCCGTACGTCCGATCACCGGGGGAGAGACTCCCGCGCGAACGGGTGAGTCGTCATCGCCCGGTTCGAGTGATTTCGAGGGGGTCCTGGCGGACGCGCTGATCGGGGCTCGACGGCAGGCGCCGGGACCGCACGTCTCCGTCGGTCTAGGGCAACGTCAACTGCGGCATTGAGGGAGCGAGATCGGCCTGAATGGCCACTCCGAAATCTGGCGTGCTGACGAATCCTCGCTATACGAGGTCTAGTCAGCACGCCACTTTCCGGAGTGGCCTACGAGGCCGATCCCCCAGCCTCCCTACCCAGCCGCAGTTGACGTTCGCCGGGACAACGAGGCGTCAAAGTCAGTCAGTCGTCATCCCCGCCATGGTTCCCGCCGCCACCCGAGCGCTCGACCTCGCTGGCGACCCAGCGGCCATTGCGCCGACCCGGAGCGCCGCTCGTACTTCAGCCGGGCGACCTTCGCGGACCCCGACGGCAACCGCTGGGTGCTCCAGGAGATCACCGAGCGGCTCCCGGGGCGAGTGTGAGGATCAGCCGTCGGTCAGCGCGGCGCGCATCGGCGCGCCGTGCTCGGCGAGCCAGCGCTGCGTCCGCTCGGCGCGGGCGCCGTCGCCTCCGCTCCAGATCGCCGCGAAGGTCGCATGGCCCTCGCTGACGGCCGCCCGGACGATGTCGTAGCACCACTCGTGGGCTTCGAGCATGGCGTCGACCACCTGCGGGCGGTCGGACAGCGGGAGCCCGTAGGCGTCGGCGAAGGTGCGCAGCCGGCCCAGCGCGAGCCCACGGAGCTGACGGGGCGTGTCGTGCTCGTCGCGCAGCGGCGCCCACAGGCGCGCGGCGCACGCCACGTCCCAGATCACCGAGCCCGGGCCGGCGAGGTCGAAGTCGATCAGCGCCACGGCGCGGCCCGCCGAGAAGATGACGTTGTCCAGGTTGGGGTCGTTGTGGCTGACGAGGCCGCCGCGATACGCCTCGGGGAGCGGGTGGGGCCAGACGTGACCGGCGGGGTCGAACGAGGCCACGGCGTCGTGATAGCGGCGTAGGAGCTGGGCGACGCTGACGAGCGCCTCCTCGGTCAGCGCCCAGTCCGGGTACGGCGGCATGACGGCCTGCCCGGGGATGTAGGAGAGGATCTCGCGTCCCTGATCGTCGACCCCGAGGAAGCGAGGCGCGCCGTCGAACCCGACGTGCTCGAGGTGCTCGAGCAGCGCGTGCGTGGCCGCGCTCGTCGGTCGCTGCGGCCGGCGGACCGTGTCCCCGACGCGGGTGACCAGCCCGGCGTTGGTGAAGCCGCCGCGGAGGAGTACTTCCGGAGGGTCGCTGCGCATCGCGCCTTCAGTCCTCGTCGAGGAGCCGGCGCGCCATGGCGGTGTGCGTGATCAGGCTCGTGGCGAAGCCACCGCGCAGCCCCGCGCGCACCGCCTCGGCCTTCGACGTGCCGTAGGCGACGGCGATCACGTCCGGGATGGCGAGCAGCCCGCCGGCGTCGATGCCGATCAGGCGATCGGTGAGCTCCGTGGTCACGACGTTGCCGTCGGCGTCGAGCTGGACGCCGCAGAGCTCGGCGCGCACGCCGAGCTCGTGCATCGCACGCCGCTCGTCGTCGGTGACGGCGTCGGCCACCGTGGACTGCCCGGCCGCCCAGCCGCCGAGGCCGACCACGGCGATGGTCACGTCCGGAAAGCGGCTGACGGCGCGCGCCACCTCGGGCTGGGTGCGCAGGGCACGGGCGGTCGCGGCGTCCGGCAGGATCATCGGCGCGTAGAAGTACGACGCCGCCCCGTCGGCGACGCGGGCGACGTCGCGCACCAGCTCGATCGAGCTCTCGTCGACGTCCGGCCGTGAGAGCGCGCCGGTCAGCTGCACCACGTGGCACGGAGCGAGCCGGGTGAGCGAGCTGCGCATGGCCATCAGCGACCGCGCCCAGGCCAGCCCCAGCACGTCCTCCGCACGGACGATCTCGGTCAGCAGCCGCGCCGCCGCCCGCCCGAGGTGCGAGCGCAGGACGGCCTCGTCGTCATCGGCGGAGTCCACCACGATGCAGTGACGCAGCCCGTACGCCTCGCTCACGCGCACGGACAGGTCCAGGTCGAGCTCGCCGCGGTAGTCCAGCTCGATGCGCACCAGCCCGGTGGCGCGGGCCTGGTCGAGCAGCCGAGCGACCTTGAAGCGGCTCAGGCCCAGCTGCTCGGCGATGTCGCTCTTGCTCTCGCCGTCGAAGTAGTAGCGCCGGGCGACGGTGGCGGTGAGGACCAGCGCAGCCGGGCCGCTCGCCTCGTGCTTCGCCACGGCAAGCCTCCCCGTCGGATGTGCTCATTTGAGCGGGTGCGCGGCATTCTTGCACGAATCGCACCGATGAGTTAGCGTCCTGTACGTACGAGCGGCTCCAACGAGGTGCCGCTCAAAGGAGCGGGGAGGAGGAGTGACCAAGCTTCTCGGTGAGGTCGTCGCGCGTGGCTCGCGCTCGGCCATCCACGCCTACGGGCGCGGAGCGGTCGTCAAGGTCCCCAAGCCCACGTCGGCGGACAACTGGATGGCCGAGGACTGGATCCTCTGCGAGGCCCAGTACGCCGAGGCCGCCCGCGCAGCCGGCGCGCCCGCCGCCCGGCTGCTGGGCATCGAGTCGATCGAAGGCCGCCCGGCGAGCGTGTGGGAGCGGATCGAGGGCGAGACGATGTGGCAGCAGGTGCTGGACCGTCCCGGACGCAGCGTGGAGATCGGCCGGCGCCTCGCCGACCTGCAGCTCGCGCTGTTCGAGCTCGTCCCATCGGTGGCGCTCCCGCGCCAGCAGGACCGGCTGGTCAGCAAGATCCGCCTGGCGGCGCTGAAGGTCGACGCCGGGTTGTCGCGAGCGCTCGACCTGATCCCGCCGGCGGATGGCCTGCGCGTGTGCCACGGCGATCTGCACCCCAGCAACGTGATCGTCAGCCGCGACGGACCGGTGATCGTGGACTGGTACGACGCGTCGCGCGGTGATCGGGTCGCCGACGTCGCGCGCACGTGCATGACGCTGATGGGCGACGGCGGCGTCGGGCCTCGCCACCTTCCCGGGTCCAACGGCTCGATGCTCGAATCGCTGAGCGGGGCGTACCTGGAGCGGCTGTGGGAGCCGCTCGGGCTCGACCGCGACCGGCTCGACCGCTGGCTGGGCATCAACGCCGTGGCCCGCATGGCCGAGGGCCTGGCGTCGCGCGCCCTGTTCGAGGTGTGGGAGCGCTCAGCCGGACTGCACGTGCGCCCGGAGCGCTTCGAAGAGCCCCGGGCCGGAGGCGAGGACGAGGTCGTCGTTCTCGGGACAGGGCAGCTCGACGTCCGCGCCGGCCTCTGAGGCGATGAGCGCCCCCGCGGCGCGGTCCCACACCGCGGTGTGGCGCTGGTAGTACGCGTCGACCCGGCCGCACGCCACCCAGCAGAGCTCGAGCGCGGCCGATCCGAAGCAGCGAAGATCTCCCGCGCGCGAGAGCAGCCGACGGGCGACCTCAGCCTCCCGGAGCCGCTCGCCGGCCCGGTGCGAGAACCCGCTCGCCACGAGCGCTTGCGCCAGCGACGTGCAGGCCGAGACCGCGATCGGCTCGCCGTCGAGGCAGGCTCCGCCGCCCAGATGCGCCGAGAACAGCTCGCCGCGAAGCACGTCGAGCACCGCGCCGGCCACGACCTCGCCGTCCACCGCGGCGGCGATGCTCACGCCGAAGATCGGGACGCCGTGGAGGAAGTTGACCGACCCGTCGAGCGGGTCGATCACCCATTGCAGGCGGGCGCCGGGCAGCGTCTCGCCGCCCTCCTCGCCCAGCGCGCCGGCCCCGGGGGTCGCCTCGCCGAGGAGACGCCTGATGAGCTCCTCGGCGCGGAGGTCCGTCTCGGTCACGACGTCGGTCGGTGACACCTTGTGGCCGACGGCGACCGGCCGCCGGTGGGCGTCGGTCACGACCGCGGCTGCCGCACGCGCGACCGCCCCGGCGATGCGCTCCAGCTCGCGGGAGTCCGGGGGCTCGCCGCGATCAAGCACAGCGGACCGACATCCCGTGGCCGGCGAGGAACTCGACGGCCTCGGCGTCGGCCCGCGTGTCGGTCACGAGCACGTCGATCTCGTCGAACCGCGCGAAGCTGAACATCTGCGCGTTGCCGAACTTGGACTGGTCGACGAGCGCGACCACGCGCTGCGCGCTCTCGATCATGGCCCGCTTGAGCGCCCGCTCGTGGCGGTGCGGCGTCGTCAGCCCGTGCGTGAACGACAGGCCGTCACAGCTGATGAAGAGCGTGTCGATCGCCATGTGCTGCAGCTCCGCGCATCCCGTGTCGTCGACCATCGCGAGCGTGTTCGGACGCACGGCGCCGCCGAGGACCGTCAAGCCATGAACCCCTCTCCGGGTCAGCGTCAGCGCCGTGGGCAGCGAGTTGGTCACGACGTGGACCTCGCGGTCGACGGGGAAGACGTCGGCCAGGCGCCGGCCGGTCGAGCCGGAGTCGATGATCACCGAGCCGCGCTCGGGCACCTCCTCGACGGCCAGCGTGACGATCCGCAGCTTCTCCTCCGCGTTCATCTGGTCTCGTACGTCGAGCAGCGGCTCGTGGGTGACGCGCTCGATCGGAACCGCGCCGCCGTGCACCCGGCGCAGCAGGTTCCGCTCCTGCATGTCGGACAGGTCGCGGCGGATCGTCTCCGTCGTCACGCCGTAGCGGCGGGCCAGGTCGGCCCCGTCGACCGATCCCTGCCGCAGCGCCAGCATGTAGATCGCATGCTGCCGGTCGTGCGGCAGCCGCATCGCCGGCTCACGCGCTTCGGTCACGGGCCCTCCCCGGCGAGCGCCTGCTCCTCCATGGCGGCGAGCGGTCCCGCCTCCGCGATCCTCCGATAGCGCTCCACGAACGCGGCGCGGAACCGCGCCGACTCCCGCACCGCCGGCGGGAACACCGCGTCGTAGGAGAGGAACGCCGCGGGATCGGCGACCGCCGCCGCGGCGTGGTGCCGGGCCGTCTCCGCGCCGGCGTCGAACGCCTGGTCGGCCGGATCGACGACGCCGAGGTAGCGGGCCCATCCCGCCAGCGCTGTCGCGGCACGCTCGACCGGTCCGCCGAGCTCGAGCTGCGCGACGACGGTGGGGATCAGGAACGTCGGGAACTTCGCGCTCCCGTCGATGCACAGCCGCGCGATCTGGTCCCGCACGCCGCCGTTGGCGAACCGCTCGAGGACGGAGGCCACGTAGCGCTCACGGGGGTGACCGGGGATGGCGGCGAGTGTGGGCACGGCCTCCTGCTGGAGAAGGTCCTCGAGGTACCGGCTGACCGCCGGGACGGCCATCGCCTCGTGGACGAAGGTGATGCCGGCGAGGGCCGAAAGGTACGCCATGGACGAGTGGCCCGCGTTGAGGAGCCGGAGCTTGTAGAGCTCCCAATCGTGGACCCGGTCCGTGAACAGCGCGCCGGCATCCTCGAACGCCGGGCGACCGGCGGCGAAGGAGTCCTCGACCACCCACTGCCGGAACGGCTCGGCGACGACCGGCCAGCTGTCGTTGATCCCCGCGCGGTCCCGCAGCCACGCGCGGTCGGCGTCGGCCGTCGCCGGGGTGATGCGATCGACCATCGAGCTGGGGAACGAGCACTGCTGCTGCACCCAGCCGGGGAGCCGGTCGTCGACGCGCGCCGCGGCCGCGAGCGTGGCCGCTCGAGCGGCGGCTCCGTTGCTCTGCAGGTTGTCGCAGCTGAGGATCGTCAGCGGGCCGGCGTCGCGATCGCGGCGTGCGGCGAGCGCAACGGCGATGCGATCGAAGGTCGTGCGCTCGCCCTCCGCGGACGGCTCGGCATAGCCGGCTTCGGTGACGGTCAGCGAGAGGATCGCCGTCGTGGGCGCGGCGATCAGCTCGGCGACGGCCGCGTCCTGGCCGGACGGGGCGTGCACGAACCCGACGATCGAGCCGATCACCTCGGCCGACGGCTCGCCGTTGCCCTTCTCGATCAACGTGTAGAGGAAGTCCTGGCGGGTCAGCGCGTCGCCCATCTCGGCGTCGTGGGCCAGCAGTCCGAGGCCGACGATCCCCCAGTCCCCGCCGGCGGTCGCGAGCTCGTGCGCGTACACCGCGAGGTGCGCGCGATGGAAGCCGCCGACCCCCACGTGGACGATGCGCGGCGCGAGCCGCCGGCGGTCGTAGGTCGGTACGGGGATCCCGCGGTGCCGGATCGCGGCGAGGTGGTCGTGCCGGAGCTCGATCGCGGTTGCTACGCCCACAGGTGGCCATATAAACACAGGTAAGACAATGCCGCAAGAGTGGGAAAGCATTTGAATTGTCGCCATCAAGGCTTGACACCCAACATAAGCAACGATAAAAGTTGTGGGGTCCGGAGGGATTCTGCCTCCGGGTCCCCAGGAGGAGGAAACGAGATGAGGAGCTGGGTGCGCCTTTGGTCGGTTGCGGCGGGATTGGCCGTCGCCGGTGTCGTGGCCGTCGGCTGCGGTGGCGACGACGATTCCGATTCGGGCGAGGGAGCGGGCGGCGGTGAGATCAACGTCGCCATCGTGGACAACCCGCAGATGAAGGACATCGCGGACCTCACGCCCGAGCTCTTCACCAAGGAGTCCGGCATCAAGGTCAACTACACGGTGCTCGACGAGGGCACCCTGCGCCAGGTCACGACGCGCGACGTGGCGGCCGGCGGCCAGCAGTTCGACGTCGCGATGATCGGGATGTACGAGGCGCCGCAGTTCGGCCAGAACGGCAGCCTCGTCGACCTCACCCCGTTCGCCAGCAAGGACTCGGCGTACGAGCTCGACGACATCATCCCGAGCGTCCGCACCGGCCTGTCGGTGGACGACAAGCTCTACGCCTCGCCGTTCTACGCCGAGTCGTCGTTCCTCATGTACCGCAAGGACATGCTCGACAAGGCCGGCGTCGAGATGCCGGAGCAGCCGACGTGGCAGCAGGTCGCGGACATCGCCAAGCAGGTCGACTCGCCCGACACCGCAGGGATCTGCCTGCGCGGCAAGCCCGGCTGGGGCGACCTGGGGGCGGCGTTCACCACCGTGCTCAACACCTTCGGCGGCACCTGGTGGTCCGCGAACGAGGACGGCTCGGTGGGCGAGGCCCAGGTCACCCAGCCCGAGTTCAAGCAGGCGCTCGAGTTCTATACGGGCCTGATCGCCGACGCCGGCGAGGAGGATGCCGCGAACGCGAGCTTCAACGAGTGCCTGGCGCAGTACCGCGACGGCAAGGTGGCCATGTGGTACGACGCCACCGTCGCCGCGGGCCTGCTCGAGGCCGACGACAGCCCGGTGAAGGGCAAGAACGGCTACGCGCCCGCGCCGGTCGTCGAGACCGACGCCTCGGGCTGGCTCTGGGCCTGGGCGCTCGCCATCCCGACGACGACCCCGAAGCAGGATCTGGCCTGGAAGTACGTCTCGTGGGCCACCGGTCCCGAGTACCTGAAGGAGGCCGGGCCGAAGGTCGAAGGCGGCTGGGCGGCGATCCCGCCGGGCACGCGCGAGTCGACCTACAAGATCCCCGAGTACAAGAAGGCCGCCGCCGCGTTCGCCGATCCGACGCTCGACGCGATGGCCTCGGCACCGATCGACAACCCGGGGACGACGCCGCGCCCCGGCCTGCCGGGCGTGCAGTTCGTCGGCATCCCGGAGTTCCAGGACGTCGGCAACCAGTGCACCCAGCAGTTCTCGGCCGTGATCGCGGGGCGGACCTCGGTCGACGCTGCGCTCGGAGCCTGCCAGGACATCGCCTCGGGGGTGGGGGGCTGACGCCATGGCGATGACCGCTGACGCCGTGAACGCCCCCGAGGTGGGGCGTCCACGGCGCCGCCCCGAAATGAGCGAGGCATGGCGCCGGCGGCTCCCGCTGCTGCCGGCGCTGCTCCTGATGATCGTCCTGACGCAGGTCCCGTTCGTGATGAGCATCTGGTACAGCCTCACGGACTGGAAGGTCGTGCCGCCGGGCCCGCGGGAGTTCGTCGGTTTCGACAACTACGTCAACCTCGTCCAGGACGAGTTCTTCCGCGACGCGGTCTGGGTGAGCTTCCAGCTGACCGTCGGGCCGGTCCTGGGCGCGATCGCGCTGGGGACGGCGTTCGCGGTCCTGCTGGACCGGAAGTTCTTCGGTCAGGGGCTCATGCGCACCTTGATCATCACGCCGTTCCTGCTGATGCCGGTGGTCGTGGGCCTGGTCTGGAAGAACCAGATGTTCCACGGGCTCTACGGCGTCGTCAACTGGGTCATCGAGCAGCTCGGCTTCTCGTCGGTCGAGTGGGTGTCCCGGTATCCGACGTTGTCCATCGCGATCGTGCTCATCTGGCAATGGACGCCGTTCATGATGCTGATCATGCTGGCCGGCCTACAGAGCCAGCCGACCGACGTCCTCGAGGCCGCGAAGGTCGACGGGACGACGTCCTGGGGCACCTTCCGCCAGCTGACGATCCCCCACCTACGGCCCTACATGGAGCTGGGCGTCCTGCTCGGCACCATCTACCTCATCCAGGTCTACGACCTGATCGCGGTGATGACCGGCGGAGGGCCGGGCTCGACGAACGTGCCGTACTTCGTGTTCCAGCGATCGATCGGCGGCGGCTGGGAGTTCGGCCAGGCGTCGGCCTACAGCATCGTGGTCGTGCTCGCCTCGATCGTCATCGCCACCATCGCATTGCGAGTCCTGTCAGGGCTCCTGAAAGGAGAGGACGCCGCATGAGCGCCGGATCGCCCGCAGCCGCAGTAGGCGAGAGCCGCTGGGTCAACGCGGCCTTCGGGGTGTTGGCCTGGATCGTCGGCCTGGTCTTCTTCTTCCCCGTCTTCTGGATGGTCCTGAGCGCGTTCAAGGAGGAGCAGGACGCGAACACCGCCCCGAAGCTGTTCTTCGATCCGACCCTGGACCGGTTCGACGAGGTGACCGCGAGCACCGGCGGCCTGCTGTCGTTCGGCGAGGCGTTCACGAACTCCGCGGTCATCGTGCTCGTGTCGACGATCATTGTGCTGGCGCTCGCGGTGCCGGCCGCCTACGCCCTCGCCATCCGGCCCGTGTTCAAGTGGCGCGACGTCCTGTTCTTCTTCATCTCGACGAAGTTCCTCCCCGTCGTCGCCTCGATCCTGCCGATCTGGATCCTGGCCAGGGAGCTCGAGCTCCTGAACACGCGCCTCGTCCTGATCATCCTCTACCTGGGCATCAACCTGCCGCTGGCCATTTGGATGCTGCGCTCGTTCTTCCAGGAGATCCCACGCGAGCTCATCGAGGCGGCCGAGATCGACGGCGCCGGCCTGCGAGGGCAGCTGACGTCGATCATCCTGCCCCTGGCCGCTCCGGGCATCGCCGCCACGGCGCTGCTGTGCGTGATCTTCGCGTGGAACGAGTTCTTCTACGCCGTCCAGCTGAACCCGGTGGAGGGCTCGACGGTCCCGATCTGGGTCACCACGAACATCAGCACGCGCGGCGACTTCCTGGCGAAGCTGTCGGCCGCCTCGGTGCTGGCCTGCATCCCCGTGGTGCTCGCCGGCTGGATCGCCCAGAAGCGCATGATCCGTGGCCTGGCCATGGGTGCAATCAAGTGAGGAGGCCCGGATGACGTCAGTGACGTACGACCAGGCGACCCGGACCTACGAGGGAACGGACATCGCCGCGGTCGACAAGTTGAACCTCGAGGTCGGCGACGGCGAGCTGCTCGTGCTCGTCGGGCCGTCCGGCTCGGGCAAGTCGACCGCGCTGCGGATGCTCGCGGGTCTCGAGCCGCTCGACGACGGGATCATCCGGATCGGCGAACGGGACGTCAGCAACGTGCGCCCGCGCGACCGCGACATCGCGATGGTGTTCCAGAACTACGCGCTGTACCCCCAGCTCTCGGTGGCGGAGAACATGGGCTTCGCGCTCAAGCAGGCGGGGGTCAAGAAGGAGGAGCGCATCACGCGCGTGCGCGAGACGGCGCGGCTGCTCGACCTCGAGCCGTACCTCGATCGCAAGCCCAAGCACCTGTCCGGCGGTCAGCGCCAGCGCGTCGCGATGGGGCGCGCCATCGTCCGGCACCCCGCCGTCTACCTGATGGACGAGCCGCTCTCCAACCTCGACGCCAAGCTCCGCGTGCAGACGCGAGTCGAGGTCGTCGAGCTGCAGGCGCGCCTGGGCGTGACCACGGTCTACGTCACGCACGACCAGGTCGAGGCCATGACCATGGGGCACAGGGTCGCGGTGCTGAAGGACGGGGTCCTCCAGCAGGTCGACGCGCCGGGCACGCTCTACCACGAGCCGGCCAACCTGTTCGTGGCCGGCTTCATCGGCTCGCCGGCGATGAACCTCGTCGACCTCGGCGAGGATCGGCCGCTCCGGCTCGCCACGTCGGAGATCGTCCTCGACCCGCGCGCCGAAGCCGCCGTCGCCGACGGCGCCGGCAACATCACCTTCGGCTTCCGCCCGGAGGCGCTGCGGCTCGGCGACGGGCGGCTGCGCGCGACGATCCGGACGGTCGAGGACCTCGGGCCCGAGGTGTTCGTGCACGTCGCGCTCGAGCACCGGGGTGAGACGCTGGGACTCGTGTCGAGGATGCCTCCGCCGTTCGAGGGCGGCCCGGGGGACAGCATCGGGCTCGAGCTCGCCGGCACGACGCACCTGTTCGACGGAGACGGGGCACGTCTCACGTCCACGAGCGCGACCCTGCGGTGACCGCGGCGAGGTCCGCCTGCATGCCGAGCTCGCGGTAGGTCGCCCGCGCCTCCGCGAGGAGCTCGGTGGCTTCCTGGCGGTCGCCCTTGGCATCGCGCCGGAGCAGCATGCGGGCGTGCTCGCGCTGCGTGTGCGCCACCCAGGGCCGGGCCGCCATCCGCTCGTTCATCCTCACGGCGTGGCGGAAGTGCTCCGCGGCGTCCTCGAAGCGCTCGAGCGAGGTGGCGAGGATGCCGAGCGTGCGCGCGGTGGAGTCCAGCGCGATCTCGGGAACGGCGACGGCGTTCTGTGCGGCGTAGGGCAACAGGAGGTCGTAGAGGGAGGCCGCGGGTCCGGCGTCCTCGAGGATCGCGCTGGTCTCCGCGAGCAGGCAGAGGCTGACGAGCCACTGCTCGTCGACGTGCCAGTCCGAGAGGTCGCGGCGGGTCACCTCGCGCACGATCGACGACGCCTCGTCGGCTTGTCCCAGGCGCGAGTAGACGTGCGCGAGCACCGATTGGTGCACGAGCGGTGACGGCAACGCGTGCGCGTGGTCCCTGACCTCGTGCAGGTAGTCGTCGAGTCCGCCCCGCTCGCGGCGGAGCATGAAGAGCTGGAGCTTGCGGGTCGCCCCGGCGTTCCAGGCGAGCACGCGCGCACCGCTCTCGGCGGCGTGGTCGATCAGGTCCGGGGCCTCCTCGAAGCGGCCCAGTGCGAGGGCGAGCGTCGCGCGCGCCGCGGCGAGCATCCAGAGCTGCGCGGGCTGTCTGAGGTCCTGCGCGGCTCGGGTCATCGCGGCGAGCTCACGCGCGCGGCGATCGGGGTCGCCCAGCTCCCACGACGCCCAGAACGCGTGCTCGTGCCCGTCGAACAGCCGCTCGCGGTCCCCGGCCTCGGTCGCGAGCGCGACGATCTCGCTCGCGTTGTCCAGCCGCTGGCGGGCGGTGTGCGGGGCGTGCAGCGCGGACTCTGCGGCGGCGAGCGCGGACGCGATCGTGACCGGGTCGCCGATCCTGCGCGCCATCTGGATCGCCTCGTCCATCAGGCGCACGCGTTGCGCGCGCGAGGGGCCGTGGCGCAGCGATGCGGCCAGGCGCGAGAGCAGCCGGACCCGCAGCTCGCTGTCGCTCTCGCCGACCGCGGAGATCCCCTCCTCGAGCAGCGGGACGAGGCGCTCGTCGGTGAGCGCGTGCATCCACATGAAGCGCCCGCCGTAGCCGGCGGCGGCGCGGGAGAGCAACTCGGGCAACCCGGCGGACCGTGCCAGGTTCGCCGCGCGCAGGAACGTCGCCTTGGCGGCCGCGTCATCCCCGCTGCGGGCCTGCGCGTCACCGAGCGCCAGCAGCAGCTGACAGCGCTCCGCAGCGGTCGCCGCACCACCGAGCGCCGCGAGCGCCATCTCGTACAGCCGCACGGCCTCCTCGTACGCGAACAGGCTGACCGCGCGAGCGCCCGCGCGCCGCGCGTAGCCGACCGCCTTGTCGGTGTCCCCGCCCGCGGCGGCCTCGTAGAAGTGATGCGCGAGCTCGGCGAGGTGCTGGTCCGGCTCGGCTTCGTGGAGGGCCTCGAGCGCCTCGCCGACGCGGCGGTGGAGCTCGACCCGGCGAAGGGTCGACAGGCGGTGATACGCGGCGTCCCGGATCAGGGCGTGAGCGAAGCGCATGCGGCCGATCGCGCTCGGAACCTCCGAGATCACGCGCGCCTGGATCGCCTCGTCGAGCAGCTCCAGGACGGCGCTGTGCTCGCGCTCGCTGACGCGAGCCAACGCATCGAGGTCGAACTCGCGGCCGAGGACCGAGGCCAGCGTGAGGAGCTGGTTGCAGCCGTCCGAGAGACGGTGCAGTCGCCGGCCGATCGCCTCCCTGACGCTGTGCGGGATCACGAGCGGCGCCGTCGCGTGGTCCTCGAGGCGTCCTTCCTCGGCGAGCAGGCGCACGATCTCGCCGACGAACAGCGGGTTGCCCTCGGTCTCGGCGTACACCGCGGCGCCCAGCTCGGTGGCCGGGACGGCGGCCGCCTCGAGCGCGATGAAGCGGGCGACGTCGGCCTCAGGGAGCCCGGCGAGCGTCAGCGTCCGTTCGACCGGCTCGCGCGCCAGCTCGGCGAGGGTCGTCCTGAGCGGATCGGACAGCGTCGGATCGACGTCGCGGCAGGCGCCGACGATCATGACCCGGCTCTGGGCGATCTCACGGGCCACGTACTGGAGCAGCAGCAGCGACGGCTCGTCTGCGGCGTGCAGATCGTCGAGCACGAGCACGAGCGGCTGCGCGGTCGCGACGCTCCTGAGGAACGCGGTCACCGAATCGAACACGCGAAAGCGCGCGCCCTCGGACTCGGCCGGCGGCGCCGGCGGCAGGTCGGCGAAGACGGTGCGCAGCTCCGGCAGCAGCTGGGCGACGTCCGTGACCCCTGATCCGAGCTGCGCCCGCAGGACGTCGGGCTCGGCCGTGCGGACGTAGGCGCGCAGTGATTGGACCCAGGGCCAGTAGGCGGGCGCGCCGCCCGCCTCCCAGCAGCGGCCGACGAGCACGCGCGCGCCGCGCTCGGAGGCCTGCGTGACGAGCTCCTCGGCGAGCCGGCTCTTGCCGATCCCGGGCTCGCCGACGAGCAGGAAGAGCCGCCCGCGGCCGGCGACGGCGGAGTCCAGGCCCCCGACGAGCTCCGCCAGCTCCCGCTCGCGGCCGACGAACGTCCCCTCCCGGGACGGCGCGGCGGTGGGTGGCGTGCCCGGCTCGACCAGAGCGAGGCCCGCATCGTGCGCGAGGATGGCGCGCTCGAGCTCGCGCAGCCGTTCGCCCGGCTCGATGCCCAGCTCCTCCGCCAGCAGCCGTCGCGCGTCGTGGTAGGCCTGCAACGCGTCGGCCTGGCGGTCACACCGGTACAGCGCCAGCATGTGCTGGGCCCGGAATCCCTCCCGATAGGGATGATCCGCGATCAGCCGCTCGAGCCGTCCGACCAGGTCCGCGTGGTGGCCCAGCGCCAGCTCGGCGTCGGTCAGCAGCTCGAGCGCGGCGACCCGCAGGTCGTCCAGTCGCGCGATCTCGTGCTGGGCGAACGGCTCGAAGGCCAGGTCCGCGAGCGGCCCTCCGCGCCACAGCGCCAGCGCCCCCTCGAGCGTCGACGCAGCACGTGCCGACCGCCCTGCGGCCAGCTCGCTCCGGCCTTCCGCGACCAGGCGCTCGAACCGGTACGCGTCGAGCCGCTCGGGATCGAGCCCGAGCTCGTAGCCGTGCTCGCGGGTCGCGATCGTCCCGTCGCCTCGCGCATCCCCGAGCGCTCTGCGGAGCCGCGAGATGTAGACCTGCACGGTCTTGGCGGCGGTCGGCGGCGGACGCTCGCCCCACAGCTCGTCGATCAGCCGGTCGCCGCTGAGCGTCTCGTTGGCGTGGAGCAGGAGCACGGCCAGGAGCGCCCGCTGCCGGGCCCCGCCGAGCGTCAGCACGCGGTCCCCTTCGACGACCTCGAGCGGGCCGAGGATGCGGAACTCGATAGCGGAACGCGCGGCCACCAACCGGATTGTTACCGCGTTGAAACCACGCCCGTGCACGATCTTCCCCGCTGAGCCACAGCGCTTCACCCCTCGCGCCCATATTGCGGCGCACGCGGGCGCTCCGGCCGGCACCGAACCGAACAACCAGGAGAAGACCATGCTCGCACTTCGCGCGCGCAGCCTCGGGCTGTGCCTCGCCGCTGCTGCCCTGATCGCGCTGGCTACGTCGGCGTCCGCACGCGCGGACACCGTCACCGATTGGAACACCAACGCCGTGAACGCGTTGGTCGGCACGGCCGGCCAGTCGCCGACCGTCTCCACCGTCAACCTCGCGATGGTCCACGGCGCCGTCTACGACGCCGTGAACTCGATCGACGACCGCTACGAGCCCTACCTGGTCGACGTGCGGGCGCGCGACTCGGACTCGAAGGACGCCGCGGCCGCGACCGCCGCGTACCGGGTCCTGCTCGACATCGTGCCGGCCCAGGAGCCCGCGCTGAAGCCGCTCTACGAGGCCTCGCTCGCGGCGATACCCGAAGGCCGGGCGAAGACGGGCGGCATCGCCGTGGGCGAGATCGCCGCGGCGGCCATGCGGGCCGCGCGCACGGGCGACGGCCGCGGCGGCGCGTACCGCTTCCCCGCGCCGGCCTCGCCGCAGGATCCGTGGCCGGTCGGCCAGTGGCGGCCGGTGCTGCCGGCCTTCGGCAACGATCCCGCGGCCTGGATCAAGGACGTCAGGCCGTTCCTGATCCACGACGCTACGGACTACGGGACCGACGGCCCGGACGCGCTCACGAGCAAGGCGTACGCACGCGAGTTCGACGAGGTGAAGGAGATCGGCTCGCTCACCTCGACCACCCGCACCGCCGACCAGACCGACCAGGCGCGCTTCTGGGCGGAGGGCCCGCAGCCGTGGACCCGCGCCGCCCGCGAGCTCGCCATCGACCGCGGCCTGCGCCCGGGCGAGACCGCGCGCATGTTCGCGATGCTCTACACGACCGGGGCCGATGCCCTGATCAGCACGTGGAACGACAAGGCGCGCTGGCTGTTCTGGCGCCCGATCACGGCCATCCGCGAGGCCGGCTCCGACGGCAACCGCAGCACTGATGCCGACACGGCATGGGTGCCGCTGATCAACACGCCCGCCTATCCCGACCAGCCCTCCGGGCTGTCCTCCGTGAGCGCCGCGATGGCGGAGTCGCTCGAGGCGGTCTTCGGCCATCGGACGCGCTTCAGCATGACCAGCCGCACCTCGAACACCACCAGGAGCTACCGCAGCTTCTCGCAGGCGGTCGACGAGGTGGTCGACGCCCGCGTCTACTCCGGCATCCACTTCCGCAAGGCCGACGAGGACGGCGCCGAGCTCGGCGAGGACGTGGCTCGCGCCGGCCTCAAGCGGAACTTCGAACGCGACTGACTCCCCGCAACCCCCACCAACTGGAGACACCCATGACCCCCACCACCACCACCATCGACCTCGAGACCGTCAAGCTCAAGCAGCAGGCGATGTGGGCCAGCGGCGACTTCGGCGTGATCGCGTCGCTCATCCACATCGTCGCCGAGCGGCTCGTGGACAGCGTCGACCCCGCCGCGGGATCCCGCGTGCTCGACGTCGCAGGCGGCACCGGCAACGCCGCCATCGCCGCGGCCCGCAGCAACTGCCACGTGATCTGCACCGACTACGTGCCCGCGCTGCTGAACCGCGGCCGCGAGCGCGCCCGCGCCGAGGGCCTCGCCATCGAGTTCGAGCCCGCCGACGCCGAGGCACTGCCCTACGCCGACGAGTCGTTCGACGTCGTGCTGTCCGTGTTCGGCTCGATGTTCGCGCCCGACCAGCCGCAGGCGGCCGCCGAGCTCGCCCGCGTCTGCCGTCCCGGCGGCCTGATCGGCCTGGCGTCCTGGACGCCGCAGGGCCTCCTCGGCGACGTGTTCCGGGCGCAGGCGGCGATCGTCCCGCCGCCCGCCGGGGTCGCGTCGCCGCTGCGCTGGGGCACCGAGGAGGGCATCGCCGAGCTGCTCGGCTCCGAGCTGGAGACGGTCACCACGCGGCGCCGGACGTTCACCTGGCGGTTCGCCGACGCCGCCGCGATGGTGAACACGTTCCGCGACTGGTACGGCCCGACGCTCAAGGCGTTCGAGGCGGCCGGCCCCGAGCGCGAGGCCGAGCTCGAGCAGGCCCTGATCTCCGTGATCGAGCGCAGCGCGCGGAAGCGCGACGGCGCGATCGCCATCCCCGCGGAGTACCTCGAGGTCGTGGCCGTGCGCCGCTGAGGTCCCGCCCTCTCCTGGGGAGTTGTGTCAACCCTTGCGGTGACACGCTCAGCTCCCCAGGAGAGGTTGACCGGCGGGCGGAAGGTGGAGAGGATCGTCATATGGCGGTCACAGTGAACCGGCTGCAGGATCTGGATGCGCTCCGCGATCGTGTGACCGAGGCGATCGATGAACAGCAGCACGATCAGGTGGCACGGCTGCTGATCACCGGCGCCCGCCAGATGCTCCAGGAGGGCTGGGAGCCGGCCCGGCGGCCCGAGCTCGCCGCCCTGCTCGGCCAGCACCAGCAGTTCGGCTACGCGCGGCGCATCTACCGCGGTCTCTACGACGGCGACCGGTCCGACGCCCGGCTCCGCGAGCGCTACGCCCGCTCGGTCTACAAGGACCTGGAGCTCCCCAGCCCGCGCCGCTATGACCGTGCGCTCGAGATCCTCCGCGAGGGCGGGGAGCGCAAGGCCTGGTCCGCCGAGGCGCTCGGCCTCGCCGGCGCCGTCTACAAGCGCCGCTGGCAGGCGGAGGCCAAGTTCGAGGACCTTCAGCAGTCGTATGAGCACTATTTCGCTGGGTGGGAGCGGGCCGGAGACCCG
The DNA here is from genome assembly GCA_963774155.1 of uncultured Solirubrobacteraceae bacterium. GTDB lineage: Bacteria > Actinomycetota > Thermoleophilia > Solirubrobacterales > Solirubrobacteraceae > DASSUW01. The sequence goes on along the minus strand of CAVZDW010000011.1, from coordinate 53,408 downwards.
ATGCGGACCTACTGCGGGATCAACGCGGCGTTCGTCCTCGATCTGCTCGACGGCGATTCCGACGGCAAGGCGCGCGCGATCCGCCAGCAGATCGTCGATGAGCTGCAGGGCCGCGAGCTCGACATGTGGGACACCGCGAGCCTGGCGGAGGCGCAGCTCGGCATCGGCGAGCTCGAGGCGGCGCGCCGATCGCTCGCCGCGTACGCCGGCTGTGGGCCCAGCGGCTGGGAGCGCGAGTCCACGGCGTCGCAGCTCGCCGACCTGGCCCGGCTCGCCGAGCTCGGCGGCGCGCGCAAGGGCGCTTCCGTGAGCCAGTTCGCGGGGTCGGACGCTGCGGAGCTGCTGCAGGGACTGGGAGACCCCGACGCGCTGATCCGGCGGGCGTACCTCGGCAAGGTCGGGCTCGCGCTGTCGGGCGGCGGCTTCCGCGCGTCGCTGTTCCACATCGGCGTGCTCGCCCGGCTCGCCGAACATGACGTGCTGCGCAGCGTCGAGGTGCTCTCCTGCGTCTCGGGCGGGTCGATCGTCGGCGCCCACTACTACCTGCTGCTGCGGGAGCTGCTGCAGAAGACGCCGGACGAGGAGATCGGCGCCGGCGAGTACGTCAAGCTCGTGCAGCGCCTGTCCGAGGACTTCCTCCGCGGGGTGCAGGACAACCCGCGCGTCCGCCTGACGGGCAACCTGGTCGACAACTGGAAGATGGCGGCGCGCTCGAGCTACTCACGCACGGATCGCATGGCCGAGCTGTTCGAGGAGCTGTTCTACGGGCGCATCGCCGGAGCGCGCGACGGCGCGTGGCGGATGACGGATCTGTTCGTCAACCCGCACGGCCGCCCCACGGGCTTCTCGCCGCGCTACGAGAACTGGGAGCGGCGCTCCAAGGTGCCCGTGCTCGTCCTCAACGCGACGACGCTCAACACCGGCCACAGCTGGCAGTTCACGGCTTCGTGGATGGGCGAGCCGCCGGACTCGGTCGACGAGCGCATCGACGCCAACGCGCGGCTCCGCCGGATGTACTACGGCGACGCGCCGCCGCCCTTCGACAAGCAGGCTCCGCGGCTGGCCGAGGCCGTCGCGGCGTCGGCGTGCGTGCCCGGCCTGTTCCCGCCGATCCGGCTCGCCGACCTCTACGACGGGACCACGGTCGAGCTCGTGGACGGCGGCGTCCACGACAACCAGGGCGTCGCGAGCCTGATCGAGCAGGAGTGCGCGGTCGTGCTGGTGAGCGATGCCAGCGGCCAGATGGGCGAGCGCCCGACGCCCGGCCGGGCGCTGCTGAGCGTCGCCACCCGGTCCAACAGCATCCTGCAGAGCCGCGTCCGGGGCGCGCAGCTGGTCGACCTCGGCCGCCGGCAGCGCGCGGGCTCGTTGCGCCGACTCATGGTCGTCCATCTCAAGAAGGGCCTGCCGGCGGAACCGAAGGACTGGTGGATCCCGCCCGAGGACTGCCCGGAGCCCTATGACCGGCACCTGGACGAGCGGGCGGCGGCCGAGGTGACCTCGGAGAACGACTACGACATCGCGGTCGACGTCCAGCGCGCGCTCGCCGACGTCCGGACCGACCTGGACTCCTTCTCCGACGTCGAGGCGTACGCCCTCATGGCCGCCGGATACCAGATGGCGGGTCGCGAGCTGGAGAAGGCGCTGCCGGACCTGCCCGTCGCGGTCGACGAACGGCCCGACTGGATCTTCGCCGCCATGATCCCGCGCCTGGCGGGACCGCTGGCCGCCGATGCCGAGCTCGACGTGGCGCTCGGCGTGGCGGACGAGCGCTTCGGCAAGGGCTTCCGGGCCTGGTGGCACCGCCGCTCCCGCGGCTCCGCCCGTGGCGGCGGCTTCCTCAAGGCGGGCAAGCGGGTCGCCGGCGGCGCCGGTCGCGTCGTGGCGGCGCCCGTGCGGGCCGTGGTCGCGGCTCCGGTCGCCGTCATCGGCGCCGTCGGGACGCGCGCGTATCTGGAGACCTTCGGCCGCCTGCGCCGCCGCAGGAGGTGAGCTGCGTCCGCTCCCCTCAATGCGCAGTTCGTCGTTCAGGGCTTCGCGGCGACACTGCTGCGCACGGGGTCGAGGTCGACTCGCACGGTGAGCAGGTCCGTGCCCATGAGGCGGACGGCGGCCGAATTGAGCGCCGGCATGGCGCGCTGGCGTGCTCGTGGGTCGTCGTCCGGTACGACGTGGGCGGTTCCGGTGCGCCAGCGGCGGCCGATCTTCATCCGCACGCTCGGGTCGGCCAGGATGTTGCGCACGTAGCCGGCCTTGAGACCGTGCTCGGCGACGATCCAGCAGGTATCGCCGTCGAGCGAACGTCCGACGGGCGTGCGCCGCGGCTGGCCGCTCTTGCGACCCGTCGTCTCGAGGATCGCGATCCCGGGCAGCGCCAGCCCGGCGTTCGTCGCGGCCTTGACCAGCGGATTGAACAGCCGTGTGCTTACGAAGGTCGATGCCCGCCGACGGTTCACGACGCGAGACGCTACGGCATCGCCGAGCGCCAGGTCAGCCGGGGCACAGTGGCTGCTGAGGCTCGCCGGATCCGACGATCTCGCTCCACTCGGTGGGCTCCAGGTCGCGGTTCGCCAGCTCGCAGGCGCGCTCGACGAGGGCGGCGGGCGCGAGATCCGACAGGGTGAGGGTCCCCTCGCTGATGTCGGCGGGATTCCGTCCCATGATCGTGAGGAGCCCGTGACCCGTGGGCGCGAAGCGGAGCTCCGCCAGGGCGGACCCGCCGACCGATCCGGGGAGGCTGGCGAGCAGCGTCCGGCTCCCGACGTCGTACAGATCAACCGGCCCGTTGCTACCGGCCACGGCGAGCATCTGTCCCTCGGCGTCGAAGCGCAGGTCGGCGATCCGCTCCCCGCGCGTCCGCAGCGTGCCGATGGGCTGCCGGGACCGGCGGCTCCAGAGGGCGAGCTTCCCGTCCGCCCCCGCCACCGCGAGCGTGTCGCCGTCCGGGCTGAACGCGACGGCGGCCGGCCGGGCCGCGTCCGGCAGCAGCGCGTGCTCGTGCCCCTCGGCAAGGTCGAGGAACGCTCCCTGTCCCGCCAGATCATGAAGCCCCAGAAGCCCGCCGTCGGGACTGAAGTCGACGCGCGCATTGGGGCCCACCGCGACTTCGACCGGCGGCGTGGTCGTCCCGGTGCGCGTGTCGTGGGCCCGTACGAGCGCGCTCGACAGGTCGGGGCGCTCCACGACCGCGAGCCGGCGTCCGGTCGGGTCGAAGACGATCCGCTCCACGATCGCGCCGCGTGCCGCGTCGAAGACGGCGAGCGGACGACGGTTCTCGACGTCCCAGACCCGCACGATGCCGTCCGGTCCCGCCCAGGCGATCCGGTCTCCTGCGGGGGCGAGCGCGAACGCGGCTTGCTCGGGCGCCGGGTTGCGCTCGACACGAAGCGCACCCGTCCGCGGGTCCCACACATACAGCCGTCGCGCGCGGTACGCCATGGCGACGACGTGCCCATCGGGGGTGAGCGCGGCGTCGTATCCGACGGACTTGGGGAGCGTGCGGCCGAGGCGGGGACCGGCGTCGAGCTTCCAGAGGGTCATCCCGTCGTCGGCGGCGGAGACGACACGGTCGCCGCGTGCGTCGATCGCCAGCGAGCGCACGTCGCGCCCGGTTTCGAGGGCGCGGAGACGCGTGGGCTTGGATGCGTCGAGCCGGAAGACGGCCACACGGTCATCGCGCGCGGTCGCGGCCAGCACGCGGCCGTCCGCGCTGAAGCGAAGGGTGCTCCGCGGTGGCTGCGGCCCCGCCGAGGCCGAGGCGACCACTTGACCGCTGGGCATGGCCCAGACGGTGATCGCGCCTTCGAAGTCCTCGGCCGCGAGCAGCTTCCCGCTCGGAGCGAACGCCACCGCAGCGGCCGAAGCGCGGAGGCCGGGCTCGAGCGTGCCGCGAAACTGCGGCTCGGCGGCCGTGAGATCCCAGATCAGGACGCGACCTTCGAGGTCCCCGGCGGCCAGGAGTCCGCCGCGGTCGACGGCCAGCGCGCCCGTGAAGACGCCCCCGAGCTTGTAGGTGCGATCACGGCGAACGTCCCAGACCGTCAGGTGCCCGCCCACGCCCGCGGCGGAGACGACCAGCTTTCCGCTCTCGGTGATCGCCACGTCGCTCACCGGCTCGCCGGACCCGTCGGTCGGCGGCTGATGTCTCCGGCGCCCGGTCTCGATCTCCACGACGTCGACCCCTCCGTCCTCGAGGCCCAGGGCGACGAGCCCGTTTCGCGGGCTCAGCGCGGCCGCCGTCGCCCTTCCCAGCTCCACCGGAGCGCCGTCGATTCGACCCGTCGCGGTGGTCCACGTGGCCAGCTGCCCGTCCTCGGTGACCGAGAGGAGGCCACGGCGCGTGAAGGCCGTGTCGAGCACGTTGCCCGTGCTGGGAAGGAAGGCGGCGTACCGGTCGTCGACGAGCAGGCTCTTGAGCAGGCCGCTCTGCGCCTGAGGATTGCGATCGATCCGCAGGGCGGCGAGGCTCGCCAGCACGCTCGTGTCGAGGCGCCGGCCGCGAAGCGCGTCGGCCTCGGCACTCACGCGCCCCGACAGGCCGGCGCGGGCCTCTGTGTCCGCCCGGTCCCTCTGGCTGTTCGCGATGAACCCCACCACGGCGAGCACCGCGACCACGACGAGCCCGGTGCCGATGATCGTGCGCCGGCGCCGAACCGCGGCTTTGCGGCTCGCGGCGATGAAGCGCAGCTGCAGGTCGGTCGCCGGCGGCTCCTTGCCGACCTCCCGCGTCAGCCAGTCCTCGGCGTCGCGTCGCTCGCTGCGGCCGAGCAGGAGGCTCGGGTCCTCGTGGCGACCGTCCCACTCGTTCGCGGCCAGCAGGAAGCGCGTATGGCCCTGGACCCAGTCGACGTCGGTGTTCAGGACGTCGAGCAGCTCGGCGAGCCGCGCGTCGAACTGCCCGTCGTCGCGGAAGTCGATCCACTGCGGCCGCCGGAGGGCCGGGGCGAGTGCGTCCTCGTCGACGCTCTCGACCAGGATCGGGCGCAGGCGCTTCTGCTGCTCGACGGCGCGCGCGATCTCGAGCTCGACGTTCTCCGATGTGGCCGAGGCCGGGCTGAGCACGACCACGATCGTGTCCGAGGAGTCGATGTGCGTGTACAGCTCCTCCTGCCAGTCCTCCGACCATTGCGGGATGTCGCGGAAGTCGACGTAGACCGTCTTCTCGCCGGCGACGAGCCGGGAGTGCAGCCGATGCACGAAGGCCTGGTCTTCGCGCGCGTACGACACGAAGACGTCCCGGTGCTCGCGGTGCGACGAGGCCGAGGCGGCGCCCCTACGTCCCGCCATCGGCCACCGGCGCGACCGGCGCAAGGGCGTCGGCGATGTCGGTGACCCAGGCGGTGTCCCGGCCCGCGCGATTCAGCGGCTCGGTGAGGATCCGGAGGTTGTTGGCCGTCGTCGCGAGCATCCACGACGGGTGCGTCTCGCTGAGGACGCTGCCCTGGGCGCGCCGCGCGGTCTCCTGGTCGCCGGCGATGACGGCGAGCTCGAGGACCGTCGCGCGATCCCAGTAGTCGGCTGCCCCGAGTCCGCCTCGGCGTGCGACGGCGAACCGCACGACCGGCAGCACCTCGTCGAGGCGCCGCTGGTCGTCAGCGGTGCCGCGATGGAGGAGCAGGGTGGCGTAGTTCACGCCGGGGTAGAAGTCCCGGGGGTCGGCCTCGAAGCCGTTGCCGTAGGCCTCGATCGCCTTGTCGAGCGCGGCGGCGCCGACGTACTGGTCGGTCGCATCCTGCCAGGCGTCCTTCCACGAGCGGCCGAGGATCCCGTACGTCTCGGGAGACGGGCCGAACTCCTTGAGGACGGCTTGGAGCAGTCGCCGCGCCTTCTCGCGGTCGCCACGGCCACTGCGCCGGTTCAGCGCGAGCGCGTGCTGCTCCCGGACGGTGACGACCTGCTGGGTCTCCGGGGGCATGGCCTCGACGCAGCGGACCATGTCGTCCCAGGCCGACACGTCGCGGTAGGCGAGCAGCAGGTCGACCGGGAGCTCGCGTGACGCCGACGAGAGATCGCCGATCTCCTCCTCGATCTTGCGCAGCCGCTCCAGGCCCTCCTTCCCGCCGATCGCTGCCGCCTCGCGCATCGCGACGGTGAAGTCCGATGCCTCGCGGGCGCGGTCGCGGAAGGTTTCCGTCGACTCGTGCGGCAGGTTGATGCCCGGATAGCCCGGGAGCAGCTGGAAGAGCGGCGAGTCCTGCTCCTTGGAGTCCTTGGCGAGCTTCAGTCCCTCGGTGAGCGCGGTTCGCAGCGCCTCGGCCTTCTTGGGAGTCAGGCGTCCGCGCTTGTCGACCTTGTACGGCAGGGACCGGATCGGCGCGACGTCGAACGGCAGCGTGGCGATCGCCGCGAACATGAGGATCGTCGAGTGAGGCCGCGCGGCGTGGCGGACGCCGAGCTCGTAGAAGACGTTGGCGTTGGCGAAGGTCAGGTCGGCGATGACGATCTCGGCGAGCAACAGCCGCTCGTACATCGGCTTGTGGATGATGCCGCCGCCGCGCTCCTCGTCCGCTCGGATCACCTCGACGCGGGCCGCGGCCGCCGCCGGCTTGATCGCGTGCTCGTAGATCGCGTCGAAGTCGATCTGCAGCCGTCCGGTCGGGTCGCGCTTCTTGCCGAACGGCATGGCGACGAACAGGAGCTGCCGGCTCTTGGACCGGCGTGTCATGGCGCGTCGACCACGACGTCAGGCCCCACCTGCGGGCGGAACACGTCGTCGAGGCGGGCCTGCACGTCCTTGCGGCCGAGCAGGCCGGCGATCACGTAGGCCTGCTCGTAGATGGACTCGGTCTCGCGCGCCGAGGGCCCGAGCGTGGCCGACCGCTCGTACGCCGCCAGCGCGTCGTCGATCTCGCCCCGGTACAGCCACGCCTCCCCCTCTGCCGCCGCGCGCCAGTGGCTCTCTTGCGCCTGCTCGCAGTGCTCGAGGGCGGCGTCGGCCGCGGCGACGGCCGCCTCGGGGTCGTTGCGGGAAGCCAGCTCCATGTAGGCGACGTTGACGGCGTGGTAGTACGCCTGGGCGTGGTCGCCGGCGGCGCTCGCGTCCTGCAGCCCGCTGGCGTACAGGCTGAGCGCCTCATCGGCGTCGTCCTTGCGGCCCTCCGCTCGCCAGCGGCGCTTGAGCCGCCCGGCGAGGACGCCGCGCGCGTCCGTGCCGAGGGTCGGCCGGGCGTTCAGGTAGGCCACCGCCTTGTCGGCCTGCCCGTCGCTCTCGAGCGCGAGCGCGAGCTGGACGAGGTGGGCGTCGTCGAGCTCGTCCGCATGGGGCTCGAGCTGGGCGATCGCCTTCCCGAACTGCTTGCCCTCCACGGCGACGAGCGCCGAGTTCCACGGGCCGCCGGGCGCGGCGCCTCCGACGATCCCGTCGCAGACGGCGCGCACGCCCATGTCGTCGCCGCTCTCGGGCCTCACGATCCGCAGGTGGTCGCCGATCACGACGACGCGATCCTCGAGCGGGAACGGATCCAGGGACGACTCGGCCGGGACGAAGTCGTCACGCGCGCCGGCGACGGTCCAGAACTTGAACGGGCGGCCCGCGCCGAACCGGTCCGACCAGCGTTCTCGCAGGTCGCGGATGAAGTCCCCGTCCTGCGCCATGTCCCGGATCGACCTCTGCAAGAACGCGAAGCGCCGGGCCTGCCGCAGGCCGGCGCTCGGCGTGCCGAACAGGAACACATGACTGACCCGGTCGCAGAGGTCCTCGTGGTCGAGCAACGCCCGCTGCACGACGAGGCCGCCCATCGAGTGCGCGACGAGGGCGAGCGCGGGATAGTCCTTGAGCGGCGCCTGTGTCAGCCGCGTCCGGAGGAAGGTCGCGAGCACCGCGATCGAGGGATTTGCGGCCCACACTCCGCGGATGTCCGGGGCCAGCCGGGTGTCATAGCCCACGCTGTAGATGTCCCAGGCTGTCAGCTCGGGCTCCGCGCCGACGAAGTCCAGGAAGCTGCCCCAGGTCTTCTGGGCGTCTCCCGAGAAGCCGTGGACGAACACCATCGCCGCGGGCGCATCGTCACGCGAGCGATGCTGTTCGAGCGTCGGCTCCTTTGCCATCTTGCGCAGCGTCCCAGGGACGACCGCCGACGGCAACCCCGGTGGACTTGCGCTCGACGCCGCAACCTTGAGACGATCGACACATGCCGTCCAGGCCGCTGCGAGTGTTCTACTCGTACGCACATGAAGACGAGGAGCTCCGAGGCCAGCTCGAAGCGAGCCTCGCGACCCTGCGCAACGGCGAGCAGATCGAGGAGTGGAAGGATCGCTGCGTCCTCCCGGGCGCTTCGTGGGGCGACGAGATCGACGAGGCGCTGGACCGCGCGGACATCATCCTGCTGCTGCTCAGCAACGACTTCCTGAACTCGACGTACATCAGGGACGTCGAGGTCGCGCGCGCGCTGGAACGTCATCGCCGCGAGGAGGCCGTGGTGATTCCGATCGTCCTGCGGGCCATCCCGCTCGAGGACACGGAGTTCCGCCACCTCCAGGCGCTGCCGAAGGACGGGAAGCCCATCACCTCGTGGGATGACCTCGACGAGGCATTCCTCGACGTGTTCCAAGGGCTCAAGAAGATCGTCATGTCACGCTCCGAAGTCCTGCCCGAGGCGCCCGCCGAACCGGAGCCGGCGCCTCAGGCCGCGGCCGTGAACGCTGCGCGTGACTTCGAGGATCTCGCGGTCCAGATCACCATGGATCAGGTCGCCTTCAACGTCGATGACACCGCGTACAGCGGGAGGCCCGACTTCAGCCCCCAGACGCTCGCGCGCCTGGCCGACCTGCGCGACGGCGATCCGGACGCCTACGGAGACGCGTTGTTCGACGCGGTGTTCGGTGCCGACCCGGGGGTCTTGGAGGGCTACGAGCGAGCTCGGGCTCGCATCCGCCAGCTCGCGCGGTTCCGCCTGCGCCTGTACATCGACCCGGCGGCCGACCTCCTGCAGCTCCTCTGGTGGGAGGCGCTGCGCGACCAGAAGCCGCCGCCGCGGCGCCTGGCGACGCAGCACGGCACGCCGCTGTCGCGGTTCTTCGACGGCGCCGAGCTCGAGCCGGTCCGGCGTACGCGCGTGAAGCTGCTGGTCGTCGTGTCGAATCCCGCCGGACTCGGCCCGCCGGAATGGGCGGGGCTCGAGGACTATGACGCCGCCGCAGAGCTCGGGACGGTCCGGACGGCGCTGTCCTCGCTCGACGATCGTGTCGACTTCCACGTCCACCAAGAGGCCGCGAGCCCGCTCCGCATCAACGCTTCCCTGCGCACGGAGCAGATCGACGTGCTGCACCTCGTCGCTCCCGGAGTGGACCAGGCCGGAAAGCCGGGCCAGCTCGTGCTCGAGACCGAGGCGGGCGCACCCGACGCGCTGCCGGCCGACGTCGTCGGGGCGATCGTCGACGGCGTCGAGACGCTCCGGCTCGTCGTCCTCTCGACCGGCTACACGTCGGCCGGATCCTCGCCGGACGCGCATCTCAGCATCGCGGCGCAGCTGCTCGACTACGGCGTGCCGGCGGTCCTCGCGATGCACGGCAAGATCGAGGCCGAGACGGCGGAGGTGTTCACGCAGACCTTCTACGACACGCTGCTGCGCTCGGCGCGCTCGAACGGCTTCGTCGACGTGGCGGCGAACCGCGCGCGCGAGCAGGTCTGGTTCCACCGTCGCGACGCGTGGGACTGGGCTGCGCCGGTGGTCTTCCTCGGCAGCCAGGGCCGGATCTACGAGGCGGAGCCGGCGGAAGCGTCGGACGTCAACCTGGCGGCCCTCCAGCCAGGCGCCGTGGCGGCCCCGCCCGTCGTCCGCGACGTGCTGCCCGCGCAACCCAACGCGGTACCGGCTGCCGGCTCGGTACCTCAGAGGATGCTCGAGGCGTTCCACCTGCTGACGGCCAAGTACGTGCTCACCAGCGATGAGATGGAACGCCTCGCCTGGTCGCTCGGCCTGGCGCTCGAGGACAACGGGGCAGACCCCAACGCGCGCGCGCGCGAGCTCATCACCGCATCCGACCGCGCCGGGCAGCTCGAAACGCTGATCGGGCAGATCGCGATCATCGTCTCCCAGCGACGGAGTCAGGACCCCGCGCTTCGCGCCCTCGACTCGCTCACGGCATGACGGCAGGGCCGCATCAGCCCGGGGGAGAGCCGGATCCGCAGGCGGCGTTCCGGTCGCTCTACGACAGCACCCTCCGCCTCATGCAGGCCGCGCAGGAGGAGGGCGGCGGAGCCGCGAGGCTGCAACCCGCGATCGGCGGCTTCGACCGGGTCGTGGAGCTGGCTCCTGACAGTCCGCTCGGCTACCTCGGGCGCGGCTATGCCCAGGGGCTCGCCGGCGACGACGAGAACGCGCTGGAGGACTTCGGACGGGCGATCGAGCTGGGCAGCGGCCTGCCGCAGGTGTACGCCACGCGCGCCCGGTACTTCGAGGCGCGCCTGCGGCTGGACGACGCCCTGCACGACTACGACGCGGCCGTCGAGCGCTCGCCTGACGACCAGCTCCTGCGGCGCGACCGCGCCAGCGTGCGCCTGACGAACGGCGACTGGACCGGCGCGCTGGAGGACCTCGATGCGGCCGTGGCGATCGATCCCACGCTGGTGGACGTCCGGCGCATGCGAGCGGCGATCCACACGAGCCTCGGCCACCACGACGCGGCCATCGCCGAGCTCGACGCCCTGGTCGGCCTCGGCGACGACAGCGCATCGGTGTACCGCGACCGTGGCAATGCGCACGGCGCCGCCGGCGATGCCGAGGCGGCGATCGCGGACTTCACCACGGCGCTGGAGCTCGACCCCTCGCTGGCCGACGCCTATCTCGGGCGTGCCCACGCCTACGCACACCTCCCGGGTCACGACGAAGAGGCGGTCGCCGACTATTCGCACGCGCTCGCGCTGGACCCGACCCTGATCAAGGCGTACCGGCGCCGCGCCGAGGCGTTCCAGCGTCTCGGCCGGCCACGGGAGGCCGTCGCGGACCTCGACCGGTTCATGGCGCTCGGCGCCGACAGCGCGGAGGCGCACGTGCTGCGAGCGCGCGCCCGCGAGGACGCCGGCGACATCGACGGTGCGCTCGAGGGCTACACGAGCGCGCTCGCGCGCGACTCCACGTCGCTCGCCGCCTACCTCGGCCGCGGCCGTGCTCACCTGGCGCGAGGGGCCGCCGAGCTCTCCCTGGCCGACTACGACGCCGCGGTGTCCCTGGATCCGCGCTGTCCCGACGCCTACATCGGGCGTGGGGCGGCCTATCAGGCGCTGGGCGACCCCGAGCAGGCCAAGTGGGATCACGAGCGGGCCGTCGCGCTCGAGCCCGCGAGCCCGGAGGCCCGCCGCGGAATCGTCCTCGCGCGCCTGGCCATGGGCGACGACTACCACGACCGGCGGCTCCTGGGCAAGGCGGACGACACGTACCGCAAGGCGCTCCGGGAGGCCGATGACGGACTCGAGGCCGTTCCCGGCGATCACGCGCTCCGGATGTGCCGAGCCGCGGCGTTGCGGGCGCTGGGAGCGTGCGACCGTGCGCTCGATGACGTTCGCACGCTCCTGCGCGAGGTCGCGCCGGGCGATGACGCGACGTCCGCGCGGCTCCACGTCGAGGCCGCGCAGATGCTCATCCAGTGGGGCGAGCTCGTCGGAGATCCGTCGCTGCTCGAGCGGGCGCTCGCGGAGCTCGAGGCCACCCCGACGGCGGACGCGGCAGCGTCGATCCTGGCGCTCGAGCTGGCCGGCACCGCGCTCACGGAGCTCGAGCGCTACGACGAGGCGCTCGAGCGGTTCGACGCCGTCGCGGCCGAGGCGCCGAGCTCCCCGAGCGCGCTTCTCGGGGCGGGGAAGGTCTGCCTGCTGCGCGGCGAGCCGTCGTGGGCGCTCCGCGCGTTCGCACGACTGCTGCAGGCCTGCACGGGCCGCGACGCGCTCGAGCGATGGGCGCGCACGGGCCGCGCGCTCGCGCTGCGGCGGCTGGGGGACCCTGGCGCCGAACGCTCCGCGGAGCGAGCCCTCAGGCGCGCCGGCGACGCTCCGTCGTACGTCGAGCGCGGCACGAGGTTCGAGTTCTTCGGAGCGTTCGCGGAGGCCGAGGACGACTTCCGCAAGGCGATAGAGCTGGAACCGAGATGGGGGACGGCCTCGCACGCCCTCGCGCTCAACCTCCTCGCGCGCGACGCCGGGGGTGATGTGATGACGGAGGCGCGCCGCGAGGTCGTGGAGGAGGCGTGCAGGCTGGCCGTGTTCGCCATCGAGCATCACCGCGCCGGCGCCGCGGTGCCGCACTACCGTCGCACCGCCGGGCGAGCGTGCCTGCTGTTGGGCCGCAACGACGAGGCGCTGGAGCACCTGCGGGACGCGGCGAAGCGCAATCCGGATCACGTCGGCATCCGGAAGGACCTGGCGGCCGCCGAGGGCGGCGGTCAGTCGCCCGCGCAGACGGCCTGATAGCCCCGGTCGGGGAGGAACGTGCGCCACTCTGACCGCGTGAGCTCGCGGCCGGTCATCGTGCAGAGGCTTCCCCGCGCAGCCGCCGGCTCGGGTGCGCCACTCTGACCGCGTGAGCTCGCGGCCCGTCATCGCGCAGAGGCTCCCGCGCAGCCGCCGGCTCGAGCGGGCGAAGCTCGATTCCGAAGGCGTTGCCGATCGCCAGCGTGGAGTCGTCCGGGGAGAACGCGAGCGAGCTGGGCATCGCCAGCTCGCCGGTCAGCGTCGCGATGCGGCTCCGGCGCGCGACGTCCCAGAGCACGGTGCGATCGTCGTAGCCGCCGGTGGCCAGCCGGCTTCCATCGCGGGAGAACGCGATCCGGCGAACGCCGAGGCTGTCGGCCGGCAGCGCCGCGATGGTCCGGCGCCGCGCGACGTCCCACAGCCTGAGATCGCCGTCACCTCCGCCGGAGGCCAGGGTGCGGCCGTCGGGGCTGAACGCGAGGTCCTCGATCTCGGCCGTGTGGCCGGCCAGCGTGGCGAAGGACCGGCCGCCCTCGCGGATGTCCCAAGCCTTCCGTCTGCCGCGTGGCTGTACGAGATGAATGCGTCGTACTCGACGCCGGCGTTCGCTGCGACCGCCACCGACGCCCCAGGCTATTGCCGCTCGGCGAGCCGCCGCAACCGCGCGGTCAGCGTCGTGATCGGTTGACTTGCCTCTCCGGCTCGCGCGAGACTCGCCGTGGGATGACGATCAAACGACGGGTTTCGTGAGCATGCCCGCGGACGTCTGGCCACGGCCGCCCGAACGAGCTGGAGGTGGGGGAGCCCTCCGGGTACGGCGAGCCCGTCGCCGACACGAGGAACCTCCCGCGGGGATCGAAGGCGAGTGCGCTCACCGACCGCTTCACGTCGAGCGGCGTCAGGGCGGGCATGCTCCAGACGATCGCGCGGTCGTCGGAGCTCGCGGAGGCGAGGCGGCGGCCGTCCGGGCTGAACGCCAGATCGCTCACAAACTCGCTGTGGCCGCGCAGGTCGCGACGTGGAACCTCCCGGCGTTCACCCAGCTCCCCTCGAACCCGGCGCGTGCGCGCACATCGCCTCCGCCCGGTCTTGGTTCCGGCGGCGACGATGCGGCCGTCCCCGGCGACCAGGCGATCCGGGTGACCCCGCTGCCCGGCGTCTCAGCGGCGTGCAGCTGCCGGCCGGGGGAACGTCGCAGATGGCGTAGGACCTGGTCCCGTTCGCGACCGCGAGCCCGCGGCCGTCGGGGCTGAACGCGATGTCGGTCGCGCTCTCGACCGCCCGGTCCGCAGATCTCGGACCACGGCGCGTCGTTCCACGTCCCAGACGCGAATTCGCCCCGAGTCGCCGGCGGCTGCGAGCAGGCTGCCGTCGGGGCGAGGCGACCACGCCGTAATGCGATGGTCCCGGTAGCGGGATGCGGCCACGGTCCAGGTGGTAGAGCACGACACGACCGTCGGTGGTAGCCCAGGCGAGCGCACGCTTCACCGGCCGGACCGCGACCGAGTTGATCTCGGCGGGCTCGTTGATGCGCCCCGGCAGACGCCGGCCCAGACGCCAGAGGTTGACGACACCGCGGAACTCCTGCCGCATGGCGCCGATCACGAGGACGCGGCCCGTCGGGCTGAACTCGCGGCCGAGGCTCGGCCGACCTCCTCGATCGGGCCGTACAGCGGAGAGTGCCGGGCGAATCCGACCGATCGTGCTTCGGACGCGGACGTCGCGACGAGCGGCCGTCCGGACGAAGGCCAGGGCGACGAGATCGTTGTCGACGGGAAGCCGTGTTCCTCGGATACTGCGGGGCCGCGTCGGCGGTGGCCGACCGGGTCCTGCGGTTCCTGGAGGCGACGTCGGCGCGACGGTCCTCGACTGGCGCCGCGACTTCGCCCCCGGCCGGTCGATCTTGGAGGAGATCGAGGAAGCCCGGGTCAGGTGCACGACCGGCGTGTTCCTCTTCACCAAGGACGACAACCTCAGCGATCCGGCGTCCGGCACCGCGGCCTCGCCGCGTGACAACGTGGTGTTCGAGGCCGGCTACTTCGTGAGCGGGAACCGATCCCAGTCGAAGTCGCCGCGCGCGGGGTCCCACGCGAGCTCACCGGCGGTGAGCACGACCAGGAGCCGCTCCTGGCGCAGCTGCGCGCACCAGAACGCGACCTCGCGCTCCACCCACTCCGACGCAGCCGCCTCGGGTGACGCCAGCAGCACGAAGAAGCGACTGCCGTCCAGCGCGGCCTCGATCTCCGACCACAGGCGCGTGGTCACCGGCAGCGTCGCGTCGTCGCGGAACACCCGCAGCGCCCGCACGCGGTTCCACGGGCGGGCGAAGCGCTGGAGCGCCGCCTGCAGCGCCGGCGCAAGACTTCCGTCCGCCGCGTGGCTGTACGAGATCAATGCGTCGTACTCGACGCCGCGTTCGCTGCGACCGCCACCGACGCCCAGGCTATTGCCGCTCGGCGAGCCGCCGCAACCGCGCGGTCAGCGTCGTGATCGGTTGACTTGCCTCTCCGCTCGAGCGGACTTGCCGATAAATTTCTGGAGCAGCTCTGACACCGCGGTCAGGAGACCAGGGCACGGGCCGGCAGGCCGAGGTCGTCGTCGTGAGCGGCCACATGGTCGACACGCCCGGTCGCGAGCCACCCCGGTTCCCGCCCGGTCAGGTGCCGCGCGTGACCGACGAGGTGCGGGCGGCGCTGGCCCGGTGGAACGTCGGGCCGGGCACGACCCTGGTGACCGGGGGCGCGCGCGGGGCCGACATCCTGGCCGCCGAGGAGGCTCTGGTGCGGAGGGCCGGGCTCCATCTGGTCCTCGCGTACGAGCCGGACCGCTTCGTCTCGGACTCCGTCGAGCTTCCCGGCACGGACTGGGAGCGCCGCTTCCGCGAGCTGCTGCCGCACGCCGAAGTCGAGGTGGTCGGCGGTCCCGACGACACCGTCTACGAGCGAACGAACGAGCGGATTCTCCAGGTCGCCCGCGAGATCGACGAACGGCCTTACGCCGTGATCGTGTGGAACGGCGAGGCGGGCGACGGCCCTGGGGGCACCGAGGACCTGGTCTCCCGCCTCGGTCTCGACGAGCGGGTGATCGTCATCGATCCCACGCCGCGTGAGGCCGGCCCTGCCGCGGGCTGATCCGCGTGCAGTGCGCGAGCCAACCCCCGCTGGGTGGGGAAGCGAGGGGTCGGCCGGGTCGGCTTGCCGAGTGTCGAGTTTGTCAGCCTCAGGCCGACAAAGTCGACACTCGGAGGGCGAGGAGGCCGATCTCACTCCATCAATGCCGCCGTTCGCCGGCGCCTTCGCCTACACCTCGATCAGCCCGAGGCGACCGGCGGTCGCCAGCGCGGGACCTTGACGCTGGGCGCCGAGCTTCTGGTACAGCCCTTGCAGGCGACGCGCCATCGTGCGGCGCGAGTATCCGAAGGAGCGCGCCATCGCCTCGGTCGAGTCTCCGCGGGCGAGGCTCTGGAGCAGGGCGCGCTCCTCGCTCGACCAGGGCGCGCTCGATGCCGCCCCGCTGTGCCCCGAGAGCTCCCGGGCCGCGCCGATCGGCACCACCGCCTGTCCGCGCAGCGTCGAGCGCACGACGTCGGCGATGTCACGGCACGTCGACTGGCACGAGACCACTGACGTCGCTCCCGCGCGCAGCGCTTCGCGGAGCTCGACCGCCTCGGGCCGGTCCACGAGCGCGACGATCCGGACGGTCGACGGGGGCCGGCTCAGCACGCGCAAGGTGGCCCACTGGCTCGAGCCGTGCAGGGATACGACCGCCGTGCCCACCTCGGTCCTGTCGGCCCAGCGCAAGAGCTCGGCGACCGATCCGATCTCCTCGATCTGATCCTCTATGTCCTGGAGCGCCGACCGCAGGCCCAGCCGCATCACGGGAAGCGGATCGCAGATCGCAACGGTTCCGGTAGGCATGGCGACTCCCTTGACGTGACGGGCGAGGCGCGCCAGCGCGCCACGACCTCTCTGCGTCTCGGCCAAGGGCGCCAACGCTTCGAGCCGTCGCACACCGGTGGAGTGATCCTAACCCGAGGATGGCACCGGCGTGCCGACGAGTTGACACCACCGCGCCACGTTCGTCTGAGACGTTCGAAGCTGTGCAGTTCGTACCCCGCACGCTCCTCCGACTGGCCGACGCGACGGAGCAGGCGGCCGTGCTCACACCGGCCGCGGGCGATCGTGTCCTCGCCGCCGCCTTCGTGTTCCACAACGTCGCCGTGGGGCCGGTCACGGGGCTGACGGTGCGGGACGTCGAGCTGTTCCCCGCCGTCTCGAGCCTTCGCCGTCTCGACGGACTGCTGCACCATCCGACGACCGGGGACCGGTGGGAGGCGTCGGCGACGTTCGTCGAGTCGGCCACGACCACGGCGGCGCACGCACGCCTCGAGCTCAGGCTCACGACCGAGACGCGGCTGGCCGACACGACGGTCGAGCGGGTGACGACCGAGGACCTGTCGGACCTCGGCGACGTGGCCGCGGTGGACGCCCGCATCGTCGCCGACGACGGAGCCCTGCCCGCCGCGCCCGCGGCCCTGGAAGCCCGCCGCTTCGAGGCGCTCAAGACGCTGCTGCACGAGCGGTTCACCCAGCCCGCCGACGTCGACGTCGACCTGCTCGTCGCGCGACGCGGCATCGACGACTTCGCGGGGCTGCTCGACGTGTTCGTCCCGCCGGAGCATGCGAGCCGCGTGGAGCTCGAGCTGGTCATCGACGGGACCGTGCCATCGCGCATCGAGACGCATCGCGTCCTCGCGGCCGCGGTCATCGACGAGGACGCGATCGGGCGCCTGGACGAGCTGATCCGCGAGATCCAGGTCGGACGCGCGGCGCTCGAGCACGGCACGGAGCTCGCGAGCCCGCCGCGCGGCATGACGCCGCGGACCGCCCTGCCGTTCATCGTCCTCTTCCCCGAGGCCGCGCTGGACGACGCCGACCTCCCCGTTCCGGTGGGTGCGAATCCGCAGAACGCCGCGGAGGAGCGGGCGGTGCGCCTCTCAGAGCTGCAGACGCGGCTCACCCAGTTCGGGATCGCCCTCGCGCCGGTCACGTCATGAGCGGAGGGCTCCCGACCATGCACCCGCCGACCACCGCCAGCCCCAGGAGCGACCAACCATGAGCGTGACGGCTGAGTTCCCGTTCATCCACGTCACCATCGACACGCGCGGGCTCCAGCCGCTCGCCAAGCGGGCGACGGGCAATGTCGCCGTGATCGGTGATGCCGGCGGCTTCGGGACGGCAGTGCCGAACGTGCCCGTGCTCGTCGGGAGCGAAGCCGAGGCCCGCACCCTCTTCGCCAACACGAACGCGGCCGGCGGCATCACCAACTCCGGGCGGCTGTACGCCTCGCTGAACACCGTCCTCCAGCAGGACCCGGCGCCGTCGCGCGTCTTCGGCGTCGCCACCGCCACGGTCGGCGGAGCGCCGGACTACGCCTCCGCGCTCGCCTCCGTGACGGCGGCCCCGGTCCAGTTCGTCTGCCTCGCCAACGAGACCGATCCCGCGCCGCTGGAGTTGCTCGGAGACCACATCGAGTCGGTGAGCGCGGGCGGGGACCGGCGGATCGGCGTCGCGATGGTGGATCCCGATCTCGCGGTCGCCGCGGGCGAGACCTTCGCGGCGAATGCCGCGACGGAGTACTCGGCTCTCAAGAGCGACACGGGGCGCATGATCCTGGTGGCGGCGCGCGTCGCCACCGCCGGCGGGCTCCCGGACGCCGACGCCGCCGCTGCGGTGATGGGCACCGTGGCCGGCCTCGACGTCCACATCAGCATCCTCATGAAGCAGCTCCGCGGCGTCAGCATCCCGATCGAGCGGCAGTTCGGCGCGTCGGACATCAAGGCGCTGGCCGAGCAGTTCATCGTGCCGCTCATCGATCCGGAGCTCATCCCGGGCGCCGGCCTCTTCACCGGCAGCGGCCGGGCCTTCACCACCGACACGTCCCGGCTCTACCCGGACATCGTGCGGACGCTCGACCACATCGAGTTCCTGCTCAAGGCCGGCTTGATCGGCTCGATCGGCGACGTCCGCATCGACCGGCTCGGGATGCAGGCGCTCCGTGCGAAGTTCGACGGGATCCTGCAGCCCTTGCTCGGCAGCCGCATCATCGCCGGCTACTCGGTCGAGATCCCCGTGCTGGCGATCCTCGAGGCCGAGGAGGCGGCACGCACGCCCGGCCAGGGCGCGACGCTCACCGACGCTCGCACGAGCCGGGCGGTGGAGGTCCTGATGTCCGTCACGTACGCGGGCGCCGTGCACTTCCTCGACATCAACCTGGCCCTGAAGGCCTGACCTCGGCACCCACCGCAAAGGAGCCGGCCACATGCCCAACTGGATGAACACCCGCCTCGCCGTGATCGTCGACAACGACACGCTGAACCCCGTCTCGCCGATCGAGTCGTTCACGCCGACCTTCAGCCTCGTGACGGAGGTCGTGCACTCCCTGGAGGCCACGCACATCGGCTACGTCGCCAACCCCGAGAACTTCACCTTCACCATGACGGTGCGGGCGATCGGCGACTCCGCCGCGCGCCTGACGCGCCTCGCGATGGATGGCACCGAGTTCGAGATCGGCATGTTCGAGGTCGCCGACAGCACCGGGGAATGGGACTTCGTCAGCGTGATCATGCGCAAGTGCCTGATCACGTCCGCGAATCCGTCCAATGCGATGATCAACGGCGCGCCGCTGGCCACGTTCTCGGGCGTGGCCCGCCAGGTCGAGACCAGCGACGGCGCACCGCAGACGTTGCCGTCGTTCACGGGCTGAGCCTCCGCGATGCTCGGGCGATCGGACTCGACGGGAGGGGGGAGCGGCCAGGGCCGCCGCCGGTCGGCGCGGCCCGATGGACCGGTGGTCGGGGGCCGGGTGGAGGCCACGGGCATCGCGCTCGTGCACGAGGGCGAGGTCATCGTCCCCGGCCCCGGCAGCGAGGCCGAGATCGAGCTCCTCCGCGAGGACCTCGGCCACGAGATCCGCATCACCCTTCCGGTGATCGTCGAGATCACCCCGGCTGCCGACTTCGAGACGCAGACGGACCGCATCGTCGACGAGACGCTGCGGCGCCTGCGGACCGCCATCGAAGCCCAGGCGACCGACTGAGGCCGGACGGTGCCCGTCGCCGTCGACATCCCGATCGCCGTCCGCGTGGCCGGCGTGCCGAGCGCCGACGAGCTCGCCGCGCTCGAACGTCACGTCGGCGACGCCGCGCGACGAGCGCTCGCGCAGGTCGACGAGCAGGTGGTGACGCCTCGCGGCGGGCGCCGTCCCGTCCGCATCGAGACGTCCGCGCCGTCGATCGTGGACTCCGGCGACCGGCTCGGCGCCGCCGGGCACGACGAGCTGCTGCGCAGCATCGAGCGCGGCGTGGCGTACGCGGTCGACTCCAGCGCGCTGGCGACGTCGCCGGACCGGCCCGCCCGCCCGCGCCGGCGCGTGGCGGAGCGCCCGGACGCGGCGCGGCGGTCGAGCGCCGGGTACCGCATGCCGTTCTTCGACACGACGGCGCCCGCCGAGGTGACGATCGAGGAGGGCGACGAGTACACGCCGATCCCGAGCTTCGACCAAGCCCTGGTCAGGCTCTGGGACGCGCACCGCCAGCGCTTCGGCGCCGTGTGGGATCCGCTCCGCTTCGGCTATCCGGGCTGGTACGGGACGTACGCCGTCGAAGGCTCCCTGGTCTCCGATCGAGCTCGTGTACCTCTCCTCCGTCGAGTCGATCGGTGAGGACGGCTACCCGGAGGCGTGGACGTGGCGCGCGGGCAGGCTGCGCATGATCGCCTACGTCGAAGAGCAGGACAGCGTGGTCTCGGAGTCGGTGCCCAGCGGCCCGATGGGGCACTACCTGCTGACCCGCACCGCCGAGCCGGCCACGGTCGAGAACATGCTCCGCCACGCGGAGGAACACGCGGCCGAAGAGGAGGAACCGCTCGATCCGGAGATCCGCGCCCGCATGGCAGCGGCAGTGGCGAACCCGAGCGCGGTCATCTTCACGCTCGAGGACGGCGAGCGCGTGAGCTACATGGCGATCGTGCCCGGCGACGAGCAGACCAGCGGCATCGCGCACTCTCCGATCCGGTTCATCGCCGAGCAGAACATCCTCGGCGAGGGTGGCGCGACCGGTGCCGGCGCGCAGCAGGAGGAGACCGGCGGCGGCAGGAGCCGAGGCGGCGGAGACCGAGGCCGGCGCCGGCGGTTCGCGCCGGCGCGGCGGGCCGCTGGGCCAGGCCGCCGAAGGCGAAGGCCGCCTCTGGCCCGTCCTCGGACTCGGCGGGGAGCCGCTCGTCTGCCAGGCCTTCCGCGGCGAGCCCCCGCTCTCCGAGCTGCGGTCCGGCGCCGATTCGGCTCGACGCACGGATGCGCAGCATCGCGCGGCAGCTCGAGTTCGAGTACTGCGGGTACGCCGGCATGTTCTGCCTCAACGCCGCCAAGGCGATCGGGGCTCGCGCGCACGCCATCGGCGTCGCGTCGGCGCGCAGCACCACGACCACGCGCGTGACCGTGCGGGGCGACGGCGCGGGCAACCACGGCTTCGTCGACATCCAGCCCGGCGACGCGCCCGAGCTCCAGTACCTCCAGGTGCTCGGAGACCTGGCCGTGCAGGTCGACCAGCTCGCCGACGAGATCGGCAGCGTCTATCTCGATCGCGACAACGCCGACCTCATCTTCCGCGAGGAGGACCGCGAGGGCTCGCCCGATGCCGCGGGCTGGCTCCTGCGCTTCCTGATCGAGATGGACGAGCTCGACACGTCATGCATGTGGCTCTTCGCCGAGTGCTGTCGCGTGATCCTGCTGCAGCAGCTGCGCAGCTCCCACCAGGGCATCACCGGGCGCCTGTTCGCAGTTCGAGGACACGCTCACCGCCTTCCGGGAGAAGCTCGACATCCTCGGGGGCAGCGTCGTGGAGATCTCCGTGCTCCGCCGGGCGATCGGGCACGCCGACCGGTATGGCCTGACCGGCTCGGTGCGCTCGGTCCTGTCGCACCGGCCGCCGGCGCGCTACATGGGCCGCGGTGAGATGTACGACCCGCCCGCGCCGATCACGTTCGTCGCGGACGAGGTCGTCACGCGGCTCGACGACGCGCGCATCGAGGCGGGCGGCGTCGCTCGCTACGGCGGCCGGGACTGGACCGACGCAGAGCTCGAGCAGGCGCTCGCGCAGCGGCGCCGGTTCCTGAACATGACGGACCCCATGTTCCTGCAGGTCGCGGATCTCGATGCGCTGTACACGCGCTTCAAGCGCGACCCCGAGACGCTCCGCACGTATCTCCGCGACCTGCTCGCGGAGATGCTCGTGGCCAACACGAAGATGACGGCGGAGACGGCCGAGCCGGACGAGGGCCCGTTCTTCGCGCTCGAGGCGTCGCAGTACGTCAAGGCGAACGGAGGGCTGAACAGCCGCGGGCTCCGCTACGACCTGCAGGGCATCCACGACCTGGCCGATGACGTGCTGCGGCCGTACGCGCAGGGCACCGACGCGTATCGCGTGGGCATCAACGAAGCGATCTCGATCAAGGCGAGGTGGGACGACTTCATCATGGTCTTCTCGACCGTCGGGGATCATCACGTTGGGCCTGCTCTGCGCGCCGCTCGGGGTGGTGGCGGCGGGCGCGGTGACCGGCGTGGCCGGGCTCGCCCTGACCGCGTACGACCTGAGCGAGGCCGAACGGCTGGAGAACCTCTACCGCAGCCTCGAGGACCCCGAGGCGATCCTGCGCTGGCAGGACGTCGAGCTGGCGCGGATGATGGCCAACCTCTCCGCTCGTGTTCTCGGTCTTCGACGTCGTCGGGGTCGGCAAGGCCGGCAAGTCGATCGTCCGCGGCGCCGAGGTCGCGCTGCGGGAGGCGGCGGAGCAGGGCCTGCGCGGAGCGGCCCGCTCCGGCCTCGCCGCCTCGCGCCGCGCCGTGCTCGCCAACATGACCGAGGAGCTCGTCGAGAACGCGCTCAAGCAGGCGGTCAGCTCGGCCGCCGTGGTGGCGGCCGCGAACGCGCTGCTCCCCGCGGTGGTGACGCCGGTGCTCGTGCCGTGGCTCCGCGGCGTGGCGGCCACGCACGGCACGCTCTCCGAGGTGGACGCCGCGCTCGGCGCCCTCGCCGCGGGCCAGCCCGATCCCGTCCCGGTCCCGCCACTGCCGGAGAGCGCGCCGTGAGGCCGGTCCAGCGCCAGCTGCTCGCCGCGGAGGTCCGCGCGTTCGGCCGCACGAGCCGTGAGATGGCCGCGCTGCAGCGGGCGATGGACCTCCTGCACCCGACCGCTCGGCCCCTCCCGATCGACGACCTCGTCACCCTCGTGCTCTACTCGGCGATGCACAGCCACGAGGCCCGCACCCGGAGCGTGCTCCACCGGCTCAACGAGGCGCTGGCCCGGACGATGGACGACCTCGACGCGCTGCGGCGGGGGGAGCCCCTCGGCGGTCGCACCGCCGGGATGCGGGCGGCCGATCTGACCACGATCGCGGAGGCCATGCACGAGCTCCCGAACTTCGAGAAGCGGGTGCGTGACCTGCTCGACACAGACCCCGACGGGATGTGGGCGCAGGCGCTGCGGGCCGAGCTCGCCGCGGCGCTGACGCCGCCGCAGCCGCCTCGGCCCGTCCGCACGGCGCCGCCGCCTACGGCTCCGCGCGCGCCACGCGCCGCCGTCGCGCCGCTCTCGGTCGGCGAGGCGACGACCGCCCTGCGCGACGCGTTGTGGGCCGCCGGCCCGAGCGCGACCGCGCTCTGGAACGCCCGCACGCTGCCCCGGGCCGTCTCCCGGGCCGCGCATCGGCTCGTCATCGCCGCCGGCGGCGACGTCGGCGAGGCCGTTCGCCGTCTGGTCGACGCCGGCGGGCCCGACGCGGACGCCATGGTCGTCGCGGTGCTGTGGCGCGAGGGGCGGATCGAGCCGCAGGGCGTCGATCTCGGCGAGCGGGCGTTCGAGATCCACCAGCGCCTCGTCACCGGCCTCGAGTTCGAGTGGCACGGCGAGCTCCCGCCGGGCGTCTTCGGGAAGCACATCGGCATCGACGGCATCGCCGACGGGTTCGTCGTCGACGCCAAGCACCTCGACGCGCCGCTGGAGACGAGCCCGCATGTGCTCGGCGAAGCGGCACCGCGGCCGACGCCGTTCTGGCGGCGCGACACGGAGGTCGACGTGCTCACCGAGCTGGGCGACGTGGCCCGCGCGCAGGAGCGGCTCACGCCGGAGAGCCGCGGAGCGCAGGAGCGCTTGATCGTCGAGCACGAGCGCGACGTGCTCGAGCAGATGGAGCGCCAGCTCGAGTTCGCCAGGCACAACGGGCTGAAGGGCATCCGCTGGGTGTGCAACGACGAGGGGCTGGCGGAGGCCTTCCGGACGCTGGCGCACCGCCTGCCGGCCACCTACGCGGACCTCCAGGTCGACTTCGTGGTCGGCGGACTCGTCGGGAGCACCCGGTGACCGGCGCGGAGAGGCGCCGATGAGCAACCGGTCGCGCGTCGACGAGTTCCAGCGGCTGCCGTCGGCGATCCTCACCGACGGGCTCATCCCGGTGCCGCTGTTCGTGGTCACGCGGATGGTGCTGACCGAGACCTACTCGCTCCCGCCCGTCGGGTCGAGCGGCTTCCGCGCGGCGGTCGACAACTCCGAGGACAAGGTCACGCTGAGCGCGCTGCTCGTCGGCCCGCAGCGCTTCGTCTGGAAGCAGACGCTGGAGCTCCTGGCCGACTTCAGCCGCCGCGGCGGCGCGCTCGCGCGCTGGACGGGCGGCGCCGTGGGCGGGCTGATCCTCGTCACGGCGATGACGGTCCGGCTCGACATGCAGGTCACCGAGCTCACCTTCACGGCCTCGGCCACCCGGCGCGACACGTTCGAGGTCTCGATCGGCCTGCAGCACGTCCCTCAGCCGGGTCCGCTGAACC
Organism: uncultured Solirubrobacteraceae bacterium; assembly: GCA_963774155.1. Classification (GTDB taxonomy): domain Bacteria; phylum Actinomycetota; class Thermoleophilia; order Solirubrobacterales; family Solirubrobacteraceae; genus DASSUW01. Next base: position 29,127 of record CAVZDW010000011.1, on the reverse strand, counting down.
TGCTCGTCGACGTCGGCGCGGCGGCCGCCATGACCCTCGTGGACGCGCTGACATGAGCGACGACTTCGTCCTCGTCGCGTTCAGCCCGGCGCGCGGTGTCCCCCAGAGCGCGCCGATCGACCTCGGCGGACGTCGCTTCACCGTCACGCTTGCCGCGTCGATCACCGACGTGCCGGCCCTGCGGGCGACCGGGGCGACCACCGTGCTGGTCGACGCCGTGGCCGAGCAGCGGGCGCGCCGTGTCCGCGTCGTGGACGATGCGCGCGCGCTGCTGCGGGCGGCGCCGCCCCCGACCCTGTCGTCGCAGATGATCCGGCCCGTCCTGGCCGTGCGGGAGAACCAGCGCCGGCTCGGCGTGCGCGACGTCGTGATCGGGAGGACGCTGCGCTTCGGCAGCGAGGCGGGCAGCGACCTCGCCGTCGAGGCCGTCGTCGACGAGCTGCGGCTCACGGCCGGAACGCTCACCCGTCCCGGCGACACCGGAGCCGTGATCCGGATCCGCGTCCGGCTCGCGACGCAGGGGGTCACACGCAACGAACAGCCGCCGCCGACCGAAGGGGATCCCTTTGACCTCACTTGAGTCCATGGCCGATCCCGGCCTCGTCGGGTTCGATGCCGGCTGGAAGATCGAGCTGCGGGCGGCCGACGCCGGAGCGCCGACCGACGACGGCATGATCGAGATCTCGCGGAGCCAGTACTTCGGCACGGTCAAGGTCCACCGCACGAGCGCGTTCGTCGCGCCGACGTTCGACGTCGTGATCGAGGGCCTCTCCGACGACACCCACAACACGATCGTCGGCGCCCCGTTCGTCTTCGTGAAGATCCTCCTCGGCTGGCGCGATCTGGGCAGCGGGGCGGCGGCGCCGTTCCAGGACATCGGCGCCGTGTTCTCCGGCAGCGACGGCGACGACGCGAACTACGTCGAGGTCATCCACGGCCGCCTGGAGACGTACGAGCGGCTGCACGGGAGCTTCCGCTACCGCACCCACATGGCCGGCATCGACCATCGCTTCCGCGCGCTGCGATGCACCCCCGCCACCAAGCTCGACGTGAAGCCGGGCGACCCGGCCCGCCGCTACGCCGAGCTGCTGGCACAGCAGGCGAGCGTGCCGCTGATGCTCCACCCGCCCGACGGTCCCGGCGAGCCGATCGACGAGGTCATCGAGCTCGAGGAGGGCGACACCGTCGCGAAGGCCCTGGAGAAGGTGGCGCGGCGCGCGCACGGAGGCGGTGAGCGCGCGGCGATCCCCATGTACGTGGGCGTCGACGGCCTCCATTTCGGTCCCTGGACATCGCCCGAGACCGGCGATGCGCTCACGGCCAAGCGCCTCGAGATGTCGACGGGCCTCGTGGAGTCGCGCCCGGACGTCGCGCCCGCGCCGGACGCGTGCGGCGATCCATTTGCGGTGCCGACGGAGCTGGGCTTCGACCTCGTGCTCCGCGGCCGGCCCGACCTGGCCGTCGCCGACAAGGTGGAGATCGAGGCCGAGGTCCCGACCCCGGGATCGCTGCCGCCGACGGTCGCCGACTCCGTGCTCGGGGGGATCGGGGACGTCGCCGCCGGGATCGCCGGCATGTTCGGCGCGTCGCCGACGCCGACGTTCGACGCGTTCCGCGTCGTGTCCGTCCGGCACGAGATCGACCGTGCCCGGGGGTTCGTGACGAACGTCCGCGTCGAGCGCCAGCCCGAGGGAGCGCCGGCCACGGACACGGAGCCGCAGGCCAAGTCGCGGACCCGCACGGCCGACGAGGCCAGTCGCGCCGCGCTCGCGCTCCAGGCGGCGGCACGCGCGGAGCGGCGCGAGACCGCCCTCCTCGACGTGGGCGTCGTGGCGGCGCAGTCCGTCGACGTCGGCGAGGTCGAAGGACGGGCCTTCGACCCGCAGCGGGTCGAGATCCACGCCGGACTGGTGCGCGAGGCGCATCCCAACGCGACGGTGAACGCCGAGCCCGTCGACGTGCCCACGACGCTGTTCAACAAGCCCTACCTCACGCCGTTCGCGTTCGGAGCGACCGGGCTCGTGGTCCCGCACTATCCGGGCACCCGCGTGGTCGACCTGAACTTCCGGGAGAACATCGCGAACGCGGTGGTCGCCGGCTGCATCTGGCCCGCCGGCGACGAGCCGGTCTCGGAGCTCGGCGACTGGTGGCTGTCGCTCCCCACCGAGGTGGAGGTGCTCGACCGCGCGGCCGAGCCCGCCGAGGCCGCGCCGCCGAGCGGGCCGGCGTCGCACGACCTCATCGACGCGCACGGCGGGCGCGCGGTGCACGTGCGCGGGCTGCACATCGGCGTCGGCGACTCCGAGCTCGTCGCCGTCGGCACCCGCCCGGACAGCGCGCCGGTCGACGAGATCACGATCCGGCACAAGAGCGGCGCGGAGATCCACATCGACCCGGACGGCAACATCACGATCTCGACGCCGGCCGATCTGCGCTTCGAGGCGAACAAGATCACCCTGGCCGTCGCCGACTCGGCCGAGGTGGTGCAGCAATGACCACGACGTCCGCGGAGATCGAGGCACGCTACTTCGGCAAGGGCCTGCGCCTCGTGGACGTCGCGCCGGACAGCCTCGGGGTCGACGTCGTGTTCGCGGACGGCCCCGACGGCCGCGCGCTGGTGATGGACGCCGGCGCACCCAACCTGGGTCAGGACCTCAAGGTCGCGCTCCTCACGCCGACGGGAGGCGACGTCTTCAACGTGGCGTTCGGCTTCGACGGCCTGCGCGTCCTCACCGACGACACGACGCCGCAGCTCACCGAGGAGATGCTGCGGCTGTCGGTCCTGAAGACGATCGCGCTCGACGCCCGGATCCGCCGGGTGCTCGCCGTGGAGCTGTCGGAGGCCGTGCCGGGATCGCGGCGCTGGACCGCCCACATCGAGGTCCAGACCGTCATCGGCGACGTCATGAAGCTGGTGCTCGGCGAGGTGGACGGGAGATGACATGACCGAGATCGACCTCGAGGCCCTCGCCCGGACCACGTCGGGCAACGGCTACGGCATCACCGACGCGGGCTTCGTGCCCAAGCCGGTGGCGCGGCTGCTCGACGAGAAGCTCGCAGCCGCGCGGGTGCTGTTCGGCGACGACCTCGACCTCACCTCCGGCAGCGCGACGCGGAAGCTGGTCGAGATGATGGCGCTCGAGGAAGCGCGGATGTGGGAGCACCTCGGCGCCTACTACGCCGACTCCTTCGTGTCGACCGCGACGGGCGACGCGTTGAGCATGCTCGGCGCCGAGCTCGGGATCGAGCGCCCGCACCACCGGGCGACCGGGACCGTGAAGGTCCAGCTCGCCGGCGCACTGCCGCCCGCGTTCCCGACCGTGCCGCTGCCCCGGGGGACGCGGCTGCTGACGCCCGGCGGCCACGACTACTTCCTCGCCGGCGCGACCGAGCTCTCGGCCGCGGTGCAGGCCGCGACCGTGCCCGTCACGGCCTTCGCGCCCGGGCCGGACATGAACCTCGATCCGGCCGTTCCGGACCAGGTGCTCGACCGGTTCAACGAGTTCGACGACCGGTCGGCGATCGTGCGCAGCATCGCCGCGGCCGCCGGCGCCGACGTCGTCGTGCTCGAGCACACCGACGCCACCTCGGGCGGCGCCGCCTACTGGAGCGACGAGAGCTATCGCGACCTGCTGCTCGCCCATCCCCGCAACCTCTGGACGCCCGACGCGATCCGGCTCGCGGTGGCGCTCGTGCCCGGCGTTCGCCAGGTCGTCGTCAAGGACGAGTACGGCGGCCTGGACATCAACCAGTCGATCTTCGGGAACTTCAACTTCGGCGACCGGCTGTTCTCGGAGGAGCGCAGCCTCGGCGAGCCGTACTACTTCACCGTGCTGGTGGCGCCCGGGGAGGGCGCCATCTGGGACGGGCCGGGGCAGCTCCGCGAGCGCGTGCGCGCGGCCGTCGACACCGTGCGGCCCGTCGGCATCCTGCCGAAGGTCGAGCAGGCGATGCTCGTGGGCACCGGGTTCTCGTGCCGCCTCCAGGTCGACGGGATCCCGATCCCGGGCGGGACGCCGACCGCGGTGAACGCGTCGCCCGAGGCGCTGGCCCTCAAGGGCCGGATCCTCGATCGCGTCCGGCGCTACGTGCAGGCCCTGGCCATCGGCGAAGGCGTCCGCTACGCCGAGGTGCTGTGGGCGGTCATGGAGGAGCCCGGTGTCGTCGACGTCAAGGAGCTCCGGCTCCGCCGGTACCCGCCCAGCCTGGCCGGGGCGCAGCTCCCCGACTCGGGCGCCACCTTCGAGGAGTTCGCGGCCGAGCAGGACGTGACGATCGCGCCCACCGAGATCGCCGACCTCGTCGAGGCGCTCGAAGCGATGGACATCAGATGAGGCGGAGGTCGGCGTGCCCGCGGTGATGACGCCCCGCCCCGCCGTCGGCTCCGGGATGGACCTGCTGGCGTCCGCGCTGACGGTGCCGTACGCGGCGGGCATGCGCCTCGACACCGTGCCGCTGGCCGACGGCCGCATCGACGTCTCCGGGCCGCGGCGCGAGCCGCTGCTCCTCGTCCGGCTGCGCCGGGCGCTCGCCGACGAAGCGGTCGTGGTCGTGCCAACCGTGGGCGGGGTGCGGCTCGACCCGGCGGTGTTCGCGCCCTTCAGCGCCGCGGGCACCCTGCTGCCGCTGTTCCGGCCCCGGCTCGCCGCGGGCAGCGACGGCACCGGTCCCTTCAGCGTGCGGGCGGCGGTCCACGCGGTCAGCGGACCCGGCAGCGCACGGGCCCATCCGCCGCTGGGCGCGGCGATGGGGGATGCCGCGGGCGAGGTCGTCGAGGGCGCCGTGCTGGAGGGTCGCTTCGCGCGGCTGCTGTTCCTCATCACGCTGGAGAAGCAACGCTGCATCCGGCACGCGCGCGAGATCGCCGCGGTCCGGCACCTGGGGCTCGCCGCGAGCGGCGGCCTCGACGAGCGCGGGCGGTCGCTCGGCGTGCCGCGCCGCCGCGACCCCCCTGAGGACGATGCGTCGTACCGCGGGCGGCTGGAGATCTACGGCCGTTGGCGGCTGCCGACCCCGGCCGGCTTCGCCGGCGCGCTCAACGGGCCCGGACCGGACGCCGCGCCCAACGCCGGTCTGCCGGCGCACGCCGGCATCGAGCATCGCTTCCGGATCGTCGAGGAGATCAACGAGATCTCCGTCGCCACGAAGCTCGTCGCGGTGAGCGACGGCGGCATCACCGAGCGCGCGCAGTTCCAGCGGCTGCTCGAGGACATCTACCTCGTCGATCTGGAGCGGGTCACGGCCGCGGGCATTCCGGCCGCGCGGCGAGCGCGCTACGAGGAGATCCGGCGCTTCCTGCGCGGCGAGCTCACGCGCGTCACCGGAGCCGGCCGCCCGCGGCGGTTCACGCCGCTCGTCGCGATCACCCTGGGCCGGGCGGTGCAGCTCGTGCGCGCCCTCGGGCACGGCGGACCGATCCGGCTGCTCGCCGCCCACGACCCGGCCGGCGGGTCGCGCTACGAGCTCGGGCTCGGCGTGGACCTCAGCCCGTTCGGCGATGCCGAGCTCGTCGGCATGGCGGGGCGTGTCGCGGACCTCGCGAAACGGGGCGGCGAGCTCGGCGCCCTCGCGGCGAGCCTTCAGCCGCGGCCCCCCGCCGACGATCCGCTGGGGAAGTGGCTGCTCGAGCCGTGCGGGTTCCGGACCGTCCACCTGCTCGACCGCGAGCGCTTGCACGTCTCGCCGCTCCCGACCCAGGGACAGTTCATCGACGGCCCGGACGAGCTGGCGATCGGCGCGACGGCGCAGTACGAAGCGCGCTACCACGCGGCGGGCGCGAGCGCCGGCGTGCATGTGCGCGCGGCGGAGTCGGCCGCGGCCGCGGCGGACGTCTTCGCCGACCGCGGGCTCGGCGCGGTGCCGCGGAGGCTGACGCCGGTGGAGCTGCGCGAGGCGCTGGACGCGATGGCGGCCGGTGGAGCCGGCGTGCCCGGCCTGCTCGACGCGTCGGTGGCCGCCGGGATCGTGACGCTGGACTCCGCGGTCCTGTCGCAGGCGATCCTGCGCGTCTTCAACCTCGACCAGATCGTCGCGTTCTCCGCGACGGAGGCCGAGCTCGCCGCGATCGGCGGCGGCGCGGCCGTCCGCGACCGGCTGCTCGCGTGGGCCGACGCGTTCGCCGAGGCGGGCTTCTACACGACGCGAGCGATGTGGGACGAGGCGCACGCGCGGCTGGACGTGCTGTGCTCGGTTTCCCAGCTCCCGGGCGCCTCGCCCGCGACCGGCGAGCTGCCCCCGGCGACGTTCTACTGGTACGCGGCGCGCCTGCCCGCGCCGCAGGCCGACGTCGCGGACCCGGTCGGGCTGGTGCAGTCGCGCGGCGGCCGCTCGACGATCAAGGCGCAGCGGAGCGGGCTCGCGCTGCTCGTCTCCATCGGCTACGCGCGGCGCGGCCTCGCCGATCCGTTCGAGGTCCGCATCGAGCTCGCCGACCGGGCGGCGCTGCTGGACCGCGACCAGTACGGCTACGTGATGAACCTGCTCGAGTTCCTCTGTCCCATCGGGATCGAGATCAACACGTTCGACATCCGCCGCAGTCACGTCGACATCGACGGCGACGGGCAGCCCGAGTTCCTGACGAGCCGGGCCTCGAGGACCTACCACCGAGATCGCCACCGCAGGCCGTTCGGTTCCGGGCAGGGGCGAGAAAGCCGAGGCATCACGCCATGACGATCATCGACATCAGCGACGACGGCTTCACGATCAACGGGACGTCGAGCAAGGTCGTCACCACCTCGCTGGCCAAGGCCGGGCTGTCGAGCAACGCGATCGCGGAGATCGTCGGCGGCTGGTTCGTGGGGGTCACGGGGTCGACGACGCCGGCGCCGTTCTCGGTTCGCCACCGACGTCGAGCAGTCCGACCCGACCTGCCTGGTCGACTACGACCGCCGCTTCTCGCACGCACCGTGGATCGACGGCGAGAGCCGCGTCCAGGCGGGGATGACGCCGGAGGAGCTCGGATTCAACGCTCGCTTCCAGTCGCTGGAGAACGAGTTCGACGCGATCGCCGACCAGTTCAAGCGGCTCGGAGGCTGCGTCGCGAACCTGCGCGGCGATGTCTTCGGAGTGGCCGAGGAGCTCGAGGCGAAGCTGACCACGATGCAGAACGAGATCCATGCGCTCCAGCAGGCCACCAAGCCGGTGAAGGGACCGCTGATCCTCGGCACCGCGACGGTCGAGGGCAAGGACACGTTCGTCACGCAGTTCGGCGACGACTTCAAGTTCGTCGAGTTCCAGCAGCAGCCGATCAAGGGCGTCGACGATATCCGGCCCCGCCCGCCGATCGACTTCGATCCCGTGCGGGTGCAGCCGCGCGCGCTCGTCGATCTCGTCGGGGAGATCGACGACGCCGTCAGGCAGCCGGTCTTCGACCCGCTCTTCGACCCCGACGGCACCACGGTGCGCGAGATGCGGCGCTCGGGGGCGGACGTCGTGCTCCCGAGCGGCGTGACGCTCGGTGCGGTGATGGCGGATCTGCCCGCGGAGACCCGCCTCGCCGACCGCGGCGCGGCCGTCGACGCGATCCTCACGGGCGTCATCGCGACGCTGCCGGCCGACCGCGCGCGCGAGCTGCGCGGCGCGGTGCTCGCCGACGAGGCGGTCGAGCGACGCGGCGGGGCGCTGCTGAACTCGGGCGTGGGCGCGGTGGTCGGCGACGCGCAGACGGCGGAGCTGCTGTCCCGCGCCGGGTTCGGCACGGTCGGCCGGCTGGCGGGAGCGACGCCCGGAGAGGTCAGCGCCGCGGTCAGCGCGCTCGGCGCGACGATCGATCCCGCCGCCGCGAAGGCGGCCGTCGGCCGCGCGGCGATCGGCCGCGCGGTCCGTGACATAGGTGTCGGCTGATGGCGGCGCGCGTCGCCGTCGTCGGCGACGTCTCCGCGACGCCCGGCGCCGTCCTCCACGAGAAGACGGCGGTGGGAAGCGGCAACTCGGCGGCGGCGGGCGCATGGACCGCCGGCGCCGTCGAGTACACGAGCTACGCGCACCTCACGTCCGCCGGAGCCGAGGTGATCTGGGAGGCCGAGTGCGAGTTCAGCTTCACCGGCGCCAACACGTCGGGGAGCGCGGTGAACGAGACCGAGACCGTGACGCTGACCGCGACGGCGAAGCTCCTGAACCCGGGGCAGGACAGCGTCCTCGTGGACGGCGACACCGAGGCGTCGTCGCCGTACGGCAACACGCTCAAGGCGACCGCCGCCGGACCGCTCGTCACGGGCCCCTAGCTAGGGGAGCGAGGCAGCCAGCCGCGGCGGCGGTCCCTGGCGAGTTGTGCCGCGCATCCCCATTCGTGGCGGTTAATCCGCGCATACCGCGGATTAGCGCCACGGACGACCGGCGCGGCCGGCTCCCTCGCTGCCTCACCCAGCCGGGGTTCGTGGACCAGGCGGCCCGGACGACGAACGCACTCAGGAGCACAACTCGGCGTCAGACGAGCCGCGGGAAGAGCGGATGGTCGAGCTCGTCGCCGTGCCCGAGCACGCCGTCGAGCTCGGGGAACGTCGGGCTCGTCGCGTGCGGCCGGACCGCGAGCCGCACGTCGTCCCCGACCAGCCGCACGGAGAACGCCCGCCGGCGGTTGCGCGAGCCGGCGGCTGCGTGGAGCGTCAGCATGTTGAAGGCGACGGCGTCGCCCGGTTCCAGCGCCCAGCCGAGGATCGTGTGGGCGTCGCGGTCGGCGTCGATGTCCGGCACCTCGGCGAAGGTGCCCTCGTCGAAGACCAGCGGGCGGTCGTCGAAGAAGCCGCGCGGCATGTACCACGTGCGCGAGGCGTGCGAGCCCGCCGCGAACTCGAGCGTGCTCTCGCGCGGCACCGGGTCGAGCGGGATCCAGAAGGAGACGGTGTCGGAGCCGTCGATGTTGTAGTAGGGCTGGTCCTGGTGCCACGGCGTGCGGATCGTCGTGCCGGGCTCCTTGACGAGCAGGTGGTCGTGGTGCAGGCGGACGGTGCCCGAGCCCATGAGCGCCGCGGCCACCGGGCCGAGGCGCGAGTTGCGGATGACCGACTCGTAGGGCGCGATCCGCGTCCAGTTGCGGAAGTCCTCGAAGAACCGGCCCGCTCCCGTGTCGCCGCCACCCTCGATCGCGCGCTCGCTCGGCTCGGCGAGGTTGCGCTCGACGCCCTCGGCGAGCTGCGCCACCTCATCGGCGTCGAGCAGCCCGCGCACGACGCAGGCGCCGTCGCGCTGGAACTCCGCCGCGACGGTGTCGAGATGCTCGTTCACGGCGCGACAGTATGGCGAGCGGCCGCCCCGGAGGGCGGCCGCTCGTCGTACGTCCGAGGCCGTCAGCGGCCGGCGTTCACCTTGACGGTGCTGCCGAGCCGGACGACGGCGCGGGTCGTGGCGCCGTTCCGCTGGTAGCGCACGATCACCTTCGCCTTGCGCGCGACCTTGCGGTTGCTCTTGAGGCCGACGCGGACCGTCTTGGCACCGCTCGCGCGGGCGCTCTTCTTCGAGCCCGCGAGGCGGATCGAGACGCGTGCCGTCGCTGCGATCGTCGTCCGCCGGCCGGACGCGGCAGCGGATCTCGAAATCGCGCCTCAGGCGGCACGTCACCTCGATGTCGGCGGCACGGCCGCGCGGGCCGCGGGCGCCGCGCGGACCGGCTGGGACCGGTCGGCCCTGCCGGACCGGTGGCGCCGTCGCTGCCGTCCTGGCCGTCCTCGCCGTCCTCACCGGGCGGGCCCTGAGGCCCGGTCGGGCCGGACGCCGCGGAGACGGTGACCGGCCCGGACGTCGAGTCGGCGTCGCCGGCGCTGTTCGTCGCCGTCACGCGGCAGGCGACGCCGTAGCCCTGGTCGGCGGCCACCAGCGCGTAGCTCGCCGCGTCCGCTCCCGCGATGACCACGCCGCTGCGCAGCCACTCGTAGGAGAGGTCGACCCCGTTGCCGGAGAACCCGGACGGGATGCAGGTGAGCACCTTGCCCACCGACGGCTCGCCCGCGATCGTGGTGACGCCGGTCGGCAGCGGCGACTCCTCGAGCGCGTTCGCGTCGCCGACCAGGATCGACCGGGTCGACGTCGTGACGTTCCCGGCCCGGTCCTCGGCCTCCACGGTCAGGGTGACCGTGTCGCCGACGTCCTCGGGCGTCGCGTACCAGCGCATCTGGAACGGGAAGGACACCTTCCGCTGCACCAGCTGGCCGCCGACGAGGAGGCGGGTCTCCTTCATGTCGCCGCGCTCGTCCACGGCCTCGACCTCGATCTCGACCGGGTCGGACACGGTGACCGTGGCGCCGTCGCCGGGCCGCAGCCACGTGACCGTCGGAGCGGCCGCGTCGGCGGCGGTCGGCAGGAGGTGCGCCATCGCGCGGCGCACGACCTCGTTGCGGATCGTCGACGAGGCGATCTGCTCCAGGCCGAAGCCGAGCGAGACGGAGTCCCGCGTGGAGATGATCGCGCCGCCGTTGGTGTTCGCGACACCCGTGTAGTCCGCGTCGATGCGCTCCTGGCGGAACGCCCGCTGCGTGGTGTGCGAGGTCATCGCCCGCAGACGGGTCGGGACCTTCATCCGCGGATCGGCAGCGCCCGTGAGCGCGTCCTGCGTCGGCTCCTGCGTGGTGCCGGCGCCCGCCGACGTGTCGAGCGAGAAGATCGGCATGCCCTCGAGCAGGCCGCCCGCGCTCGGCACCACGGCGCTGGACACCAGGTTGGTCGTGCCGACGCCCTCGCAGCGATGGCCGAAGCCGAGCCACCACTGGCCCCAGTCGTTCGGCATGTCGAGCTCGCGGAAGAACGCCGTGTGCGGCCGGTCGTCGTCACCCTCCTGGTTCGGCGGGTAGTCGAAGTCGTACACGGGGTCCTGCCACCAGCTGTAGCCGGAGTACGAGTTGAGACCCGCACCGCCGGTGCAGCCGTTCGAGCTGGTGGTCTGCTGCACCCACAGGTTGCGGCCGGTCATCAGCACCTTGCCGCCGTCGTTCATGTAGTTGCGCAGCATGTGCGCGTTGCGGACACCCCAGTTCGGCAGGTGCGTCGAGCCGGTGAGGCCGAACGTGCCCGTGCTGCCCGGAGTGCTGCCGCGACGGTAGTTCTGGTTCGTGACGCCCTCGCTCGCGGCCTGGGGGACGAGATCGTCGCCGGTGTAGTACACGACCGCGTCGAAGTGCGAGAGCACGCCGAGGTCGTTGACGAGCTTCGACCCGGCCTCGCCGTTCGGGCCCTCCGGCGGAGCGTCGACGTCGATCGTCTCGACCGCGTATCCGGCCGTCGTGAGCGCCGCGACGTGCTCGTCGAGGTACCGCGGAGCGGAGGCGTACGGGGTCTTGTTCGGCGACAGGCCGGTGTAGTCCTCGGCCGCCACCACGAGCACCCGCGGGGCGTTGCCGGCCGGATCCGTGGAGACCACGCGATAGGACCAGCGCTGCTGCTGGGAGCCCGCGATCACGCGGACGTTGACGATGTCACCGGCGACCAGCGGCCGCGGTGTCTGAGCCGTCCCCGGCTGGACGAAGTCCGCCGGGATCTGCGCGCGGACGCGCTGGTAGTACTTGCCGCGGAGGTCGCCGAAGCGCTCGCCGCCCTTCCACGGCTCGGCGCGCAGCGTCAGCGTGCGCGAGCCGCCACCGGCGCCGGACTGCACCTGGACGACGAAGTCGACCGGGCCGAGGATCCGGCGGGCGTTCGTCTCGAGGACCTGGTCGGCGCCGTAGGACACGCTGAACCGGTTCGGCTCGATGTCCGGCGAGCCCTTGACCTGGTACTGCGTCTCGTCGTCCGTCGCGTTGCGCGGACGGTCGGGGCGATCACGGTCGAGCGTGGTCACCGCGACGTTGCGGGCGAAGTCCAGGTTCTTCTGGAAGACGGCCTCGACCTTGCCCTCGTCGTCCGGGAACGTGAAGCCGGAACCGCCGGAGCAGAACGTGCCGCCGGCCGCCGTCTCGCACTCGTCGAGCTCGGGCGTCCACGACATGGAGCCGTACTTGTTGTACGCGTGGTCGGTGGTCTCGCCGTTGGTGATGTAGAGGTCCGACGACCGCTGCGAGATGTACGGGTCGACCGCCGCGTCGCCGTCGGTACCGGTGATCGCCTTGAACCAGGCGTCGTCGTCCGAGTAGACGTCGGTGATGTAGCCGAACGGGTACAGCAGCAGCTGCGCCGCCGAGTGGTAGTTGATGACCGCCTCGGGGGTGATCTTGCGCAGGAGCCGGTCGTACGCCAGGTCCTCGGTCTCCGAGAGCGGGGCCGGGCCGCGGTAGGTGCCGCTCGAGGGCGTGTTGCTCGCGCCCTCCTCGTCGAGGCCCCACGCGGTCGGGTAGTTGCGGTTCGGGTCGACGCCGTCCTGGCCGTCGCCGACCACGCCGTCGCCGTTGTTGTCACGCACCGTCTTGCGCCACAGACGCTGGGTCGGCATGCGCAGGGCCGGGTCCGGCTGCGCCGCGTTGGGGGCACGGATGACGCCGTCGGCCGTCTTGTAGACGTAGGTGCCGCGCAGCGGGCTGGCCGGATCGGTCACCAGCGTGGCGCCGCACATCGGGTTGCCCGCGGTGCGGAAGCCGACGCCGCAGGTGAAGGTGTAGTCGTAGCCGTCGGGGTTCTGGATCGGCAGGAACCACAGCTCGTTGCGGCCCAGCAGGTCGGCGACCTGCGGGTCGTCGGCGTGCTCGAGCCACCACGTCGGCATGCGCCGGCCGACCTCGGCCGCGATCCACTCGCGAGCGTGGTTGACGGCGGAGAAGAGCATGGCCGGCCGCGCGCCGTCACGGACGTTGCGCGCGTCCTTCGTCACCTTCAGGGCGACGATGTCCTGACCCTGGCCGGACTTGCCGATGACCACGAGCTTGGCCAGCCCGCGGTACTGGGCGGCCAGCGAGGTCATCTCGTCCTTGATGCCGCCCGGCTCCGAGTAGGAGCGGAAGACGTCGTAGAACACGTTCGGCGAGTCGCCGCCGGTCTCCGGCTTGTCGGCCGCCGCGGCGCTCGTGCCGCCGTCGGCGGCGATCCGCTGGGCGACCTGCGTCTCGCTGACGTGCGGGCCGGGAACGATCTCCTCGAGGTTGAGCCCCTCGGCGCGGGCCTTCGCGGCCTGCCCGTCGAGCAGGTCGACGAAGACCGTCTGCGCGTGGTCGATCGAGGGCTTGTAGCCCGTGTGGCTCATGTCGACGCCGAGGCCGTGCAGGGTTCCTGCGCCCTCCTCGCCGATCGTGACCTTGTACATCTTCAGGCTGTCCGCCGCCTGGGCCGGCGCTCCGAGCGCCAGCGCCGCAAGCAGGACGGGCACGGCCGCTAGACCGCGTCGTCGCATTGTCTTCCCCCTAGGTGAGACGTCTCCCGAGCGGCGGAGTCAACCACCTGGGGGGCGCGAGGTTCAATGCACGGGGCGTGGACGTTCATCCACACCCGCCGGGTCATCGGTGGGAACATCCACCGGGATGGGCGGCGCGGATCACCTGCTCCACGACGGTCGGGCGGCACTTGCGGCGGGCGACTGGGAGAGAGCGCGTTCGTGCTTCGAGCAGGCCGGCGAGATCGACGCGAGCGCCGAGGTCCTCGACGGCCTGAGCCAAGCGGTCCATTTCCAGGGCGATCACCTCCGGGCGATCGAGCTCAAGGAGCGGGCGTTCGCCGCCTACCGGCGCCGCGGCAAGCGGGTGGAGGCCGCCGAGCTGGCGCGCTGGCTGGCCTTCCTGCACGGCGCCGTCCACGGCAACCGGTCCGCGGCGAACGGGTGGATGGCGCGGGCCGAGCGCCTGCTCGAAGGGGTGGAGGAGGGTCCGGCGCACGGCTGGCTGACCCTCGACCGGGCGCCGTGGACCACCGACACGTCGGAGCGCGAGCGGCTCGCCCTCGCGGCGCTCGCGATCGCCAGGCGGTTCGGGGACGGGGACCTCGAGTTCAGCGCCCTGGCCCTGCTGGGCCATGCCTACGTGGCGTCCGGGCGGGTGGCCGAGGGGATGACGCTGCTCGACGAGACCATGGCCGCCGTCTCGGGCGGCGAGGTCTGCGGCATCGCTCCGATCGGCGAGATCTACTGCCGGTTGCTGAGCGCCTGCGAGCAGGCCACGGACGTGCGGCGTGCCGAGCAATGGCTGACGGTCGTCGGCCGCTCCGTCGCCTGGACCGATTTCGTGCCACCGACGTGCCGGCTGCACTACGGCGGGATCCTGATCGCGATCGGTCGCTGGGCCGAGGCGGAGGAGGAGCTGCTCGGCGCGCTCCGAGCCTTCGAGAGCGGCTATCGAGCGGAGCGTTCGTCGCCCCTGGTCCGGCTGGCCGAGCTTCGCGTGCGGCAGGGGCGCCTCGAGGAGGCCGAGCGCCTGCTCGAGGACCACGAGTGGCACCCGGCCGCGAGGCGGGTGCTGGCGATGGTCGCGTTGGGACGAGGCGAGCTCGCGCTGGCCGAGGACCGCGCTCGCCTGTGCCTCGACGGCGCGGCTCCAGCCGATCCCGCGCGGGCACCGCTGCTCGAGCTGCTCGTCGAGGTCCAGCTGGCGCGTGGCGAGCATGACGCCGCAACCGAGACGGCTGACCGGCTCACCGAGCTCGCCACCGACGTCCCGACCGGCTGCACCGTCGCCTCCGCCGAGGTCGCGGCTGGCCGGGTGCGCGCGGCCGAGGGGGACGAGCGAGCGGCGTCCCACCTCCAGGCGGCTCTGGAGGGGTTCTCGGCGCTCGACCTGCCGTTCGAGGCGGCTCGGGCGCGGCTCGAGCTCGCCGCGGCGGTGGCCGCGAAGGCTCCCGACGCGGCCCGCGCCGAGGCACGGCTCGCGCTCCGGACGTTCGAGCGCCTCGGTGCCGTTCGTGACGCCGACCGGGCGGCCGGCCTGCTCAGGCGCCTCGGCGCCGCCGGGCGCTCCTGGCCCAAGCGTCCTGGGGCGCTGACCAAGCGGGAGACGGAGGTCCTGCGGCTCCTGGCAGAGGGATGCTCCAACGCCGGGATCGCCGAGCGCCTCTACATCAGCCCGCGCACCGCGGAGCACCACGTCGCGAGCATCCTCGCGAAGCTGGGGCTGCGCAGCCGCGCCGAAGCCGCCGCCTACGCGGCGCGCGACGCAAGACCCGTAGCGAGATAGGTAGTCCCACCGACGCCGAGGGCGTCGGAAGAGGACATCCTGCGACCGTGAGCCTTGCCTACAAGCTGCTGTACGCGGTGGGCTACACCCCGTGGGAGCAGATCGCCGCGCTTCCGGGCGTCGACGAGCGCGTCTCGGCGCTGTTCGAACGTGAGGAAGTCGGGCGCCGGCCGCCCTACGGCCAGGCGCTCGACCTCGGCTGCGGAAGCGGCATCTGGGCGGTCGAGCTGGCCCGCCGCGGCTGGCAGGTCACCGGCGTGGACTTCGTCCCGAAGGCGCTGCGCCGCGCGCGCGAGCGGGCACGGCAGGCCGGCGTCGAGCTCCGGCTCGTCGAGGGCGACGTGACGAACCTCGGGACGGCCGAGGTCGGCTCGGGGTTCCGGTTCCTGCTGGACTTCTTCCTGTTCCACGACGAGCTGACGGACGAGCAGCGCGTCGCGATGGGTCGGGAGGTGACGGCGATCGCCGCGCCCGGCGCCACGCTGCTGATCACGGCGTGGGCGCCCGGGCGCCGAGGACCGCTGCCCCGGGGCGCAAGCCGCGGCGACATCGAGGCGGCGTATCCACAGTGGACGGTCGTCGACGAGGAGCCCTTCGACGTCGTGACCGGGGCGCGGTTCTACCGGCACATCCGCAACGCCGACCCACGCGTCTACCGGCTCCGGCGCGAGTGAGCGGCCGTCTAGGCGGCCGCCGCGTGGTGCGCCATGCGGCAGAAGCACGACGACCTGATCGGGACGTCGGCGCGGGCGAGGGCGACATCGAGCTGCTGCTTGACGATCCGCGCCGGCTCGTCCTTCCCCAGCCGGACGAGGCACTCGTGGTAGCCGTGCAGGCTCCACACGTTCCCGGGGTGCCAGGAGGAACGCGGGATCGCTGGGACGTAGCCCAGGTCCTCGGCGTAGACGGTCTCGGCCTCCTCGACCCGTCCCTGCTCGAGCAGCAGCGCGCCGTAGGCGTGGCGCGTGGGCTGCATCCAGCCCCACGGCTCGTCGTACGGCAGGGCGTCGTCGAGCGCGATCGCCCGGCGCAGGTGCTCGAACGCCGCGTCGAACCGGCCGCGCCGGTACTCGAGCTCGCCTTCGAGCATCGCGCCGGCGACGGCGAGGATGTCCTGGCACGTGTTGTTGAACAGGTAGCGCGAGTCGGGCACGCGCTGGACGGCGGCGAGGAACGCTTCGCGCGCCGCTTCGGCTTCCCCCATCCGCCCGGTCGCCGCGTACGCGACGCCCTGCGCGTAGTGCGTCATCGCCGTCGTGGTGGAGTACAGCTCGGGGTCTGCGGGCAGCGGCAGCGCGAGGATGTCCTCCCACATCCCGAAGCGGATGAGCACGTGCAGGCGCATCGGGACGAACGCCTCGAGGTAGTCGGCCATCGGCGGCTGCTCGATCCGCAGCAGCTCCTCCGGCAGCGAGGCCTCGAGGTCGGCGGCGACCCGCAGCGCGACCTGCGACCGGCCGAGGAACATGGCCCCGTAGATCGCGAAGTGGCGGTCGTGCGCGTGGTAGAGCGCGTAGAACCCGACCCGGCCCTCGCGCGCGACGTACTTCTCGTTGACCTCGATCGCGCGCAGGTTCCAGTCGAGCGTGCTCTTGTAGTCGCCGCACAGCACGTCGATGTGCGTCGGCATGTGCACGAGGTGGCCGGCGTCGGGGACGAGCGAGCGCAGCTCGTCGGCGACCGGCAGCGCCTGCTCGGGGAACGGCGACATCTCCATCAGGTGCACGTAGAGATGCACGAGTCCGGGGTGCGCGCGGCCGCCGGGCCGCTCGTGCGCGCGCTCGAGCACCTCCTTGGCCTCGAGCGTCGCCGCACCCTCGGACGGCAGCCCCGTGTAGCGATCCCAGAGCGCCCACGGCGTGAGGTTCATCAGCGCGTCGGCGAAGAGCGCCGCGACATCGAGATCGTCGGGATGCGCGCGATACACGTCACGCATCGCCTCGGCGTAGTCGGCGTTCCAGGCGACGAGATCGGCCGACGGGTCGTTGGCCTGGTAGCGGCTCCCGAGCGCCTCGACGAGCGCCCGCTCGACCGGCGCGGCGCGGTCCGCGCACGCGCGCGCCGCCGCGGCCTCCTCGCACGCCTTCTCGACCGACGCCGCGAGGTCGACCGGGTCGAATGCCTCCCACTGCTTGTTGTAGTTCGGCCCGATCGCGTAGGCGATGCCCCAGTGGGCGAGGGCGAACCCGGGGTCGTGCTCGACCGCGCGCTCGAAGCACCGGATCGCCTCCTCGTGGTGGAACGCGTAGGACCACACCAGTCCACGGTCGAACCACGTCTGGGCGCTCGTCGAGGCCGTCGACGTCCCGCGCGTGTAGGTGCCGAGATCGAAGTAGGGCTCCATCGCTGCCGCTCCCGTCCTGGACTCTCTCCGAGATTTCTACCGCTTCGAAGCCGCGTTCGTTTGTCGCCGGTTTGCTGCGTCGGCACGCGCGAGTGCTACGAGCTAGCGTCCCCATGAACTCGGTGTAGGAGCCGAAGGGAGTGGCCTGATCGGCCAGCGCGCACACGACGAGGTAGTGCTCCGGACGTTGGGCATGGTGCTGGTCGTCCTGGTCGCGGCGCTGGCGCAGGCGCCATCCGCCCCCGGTGCCGCGGACGTGACACCGAGGTGCTCGATAGCGCCTGAGGACTGCTCGGCCTGGTTCCGCTCCAGCGTGTCGCTCACCTGGATCGTCGAGCCATCGACCGCGACGAAGGTGGGCTGCGAGGACCGCGACTTCGACAGCGAGACGGCCGGGACGATCGCGTCCTGCACCGCGGACGACGGCACCGGGCCGGTCACCAGAGAGGTGGTGATCAGGCTCGACAGGACCCCGCCGGTGGTGAGCAGCGGCATCCCGGCGCGCGGACCGGACGTCGGCGACTGGTACAACGCGGCGGTCGCGATCGCCTTCAGCGGCCAGGACGCGCTCTCGGGTGTCGCCGCCTGTCCGCCGATCACGTATCAGGGCCCGGACAGTGCCGCCGCCGCGGCCGTCGGGACCTGCACCGACGTCGCCGGCAACACCGGCAGCTCGCCGCCGTTCGCTCTCAAGTACGACGCCACGGGACCGGACGTGACGGCTGCGTTAGCGGCGCGGCCGCCCGACCGCGCCGGCTGGTACAGCGCGCCGATCGACTACAGCTTCATCGGCGCGGACGCCACCTCTGGCCTGTCCGAATGCGCTCCGGCGACCTATTCGGGACCGGACGCGCCGGCGGCCTCGGTGGTCGGCACGTGCCGCGACGGCGCGGGCAACCAATCCAGCCGTGCGTTCGCGCTGATGTTCGACGTTACGCCGCCGCCGCTCTCGCACCTGACGGTCACGGCCGGAGACCGGCTCGCCGCGGTGCGATGGGAGACCACCCCCGACGCCACCTTCGCCGAGGTGCTGCGGTTCCCCGGGGCCGGCTCGGAGGCGGCGAGCGTCGTGTTCGGTGGTCCGGGATCGAGCTTCCGGGACGAGAACGTCCAGAACGGGGTCCGCTACGTCTACCGGGTGCGCGTCGCCGACGCGGCCGGCAACGAGAGCGTCGCCACAGCAGCGGCCACTCCGCGCCTCCCGTCGCCTGATTCGCCGGCCGACTCCGACAAGCAGCGATCCGGCCCGACGACGCAGACCACCCGGCCCGGGCGCGCCGGCCTGCTCTCGCCGCGCGCGAACGCGGACGTGAAGGCCAGCCGTCCACCGCTCCTGCGGTGGACGCCGGTGCGGGGTGCCCGCTACTACAACGTGCAGCTCCACCGCGGCACGCGGAAGGTCCTGAGCGTCTGGCCGACGCGACCGCGCTTCCAGCTCGCGCGCCGGTGGCGATTCGCCGGCGATCGCCAGCGCCTCCTGCCCGGGCGCTACCGGTGGTACGTCTGGCCCGGCTACGGCCGGCGCTCGAGGAGCACGTACGGCGACCTCCTCGGGCGGCGCACCTTCAGGGTGGTGGACTGAGCGCCTCAGCCGCGCCGTCTCGAACGCCTTCACGCCCGCGCCCGGAGGGAGTAGCGTCGCCTAGGAGACCATGGACTTCCTGATCCTCGGTCCGCTTGAAGTGCGCAACGAGCACGGCGCGATCGCGCTGGCAGGCCAGAAGCCGCGCGCACTGCTGGCCGTGCTCCTCCTGAACGCGAACGAGCCGGTGAGCCCCGAGCGGCTCGCGACCGCACTGTGGGGCGAGGACGCCCCGGCCGGCGCCGTCGGGACGGTCCAGGTGTATGTCTCACGCTTGCGCAAGGTGCTCGGTGGCCCGGAGATCATCAGCACGACCCCCGCGGGCTATTGCCTGCGCGTGGCGCCGGGCGAGCTCG
The DNA here is from genome assembly GCA_963774155.1 of uncultured Solirubrobacteraceae bacterium. GTDB lineage: Bacteria > Actinomycetota > Thermoleophilia > Solirubrobacterales > Solirubrobacteraceae > DASSUW01. The sequence continues at coordinate 9,834 of CAVZDW010000011.1, read as the reverse complement.
ACGCCGCGCGCTTCGAGCAGCTCGTCGACGAGGGACGCCGGATACTGGCAGCCGGGCAACCCGAACGCGCGGCGACGCTGCTGCGCGAGGGTCTGGCGATGTGGCGCGGACCGCCGCTTGCCGATCTCGCCTTCGAGCCGTTCGTGGACGCGGAGATCGCGCGTCTGGAGGAGCAGCGGCAGAGTGCGCTCGAGGCCCGGGTCGACGCTGACCTGGCCGCGGGCCGGCACCTCGCGCTCGTCGGCGAGCTGCAGCGACTGGTGGCCCTTCACCCCACGCGCGAGCGGCTCGCCGGACAGCTGATGCTCGCGCTCTACCGCTCCGGGCGGCAGGCCGACGCGCTCGAGGCCTATCGCGAAGCGCGGACCCGGCTCGTGTCCGAGGTCGGCATCGAGCCGGGACCGGACCTCCGCCGCCTGCACGACGCGGTCCTGCGCCAGGACGAGTCGCTCGACACGCCGGCCGCGGCAGCCGAGCTGCCCGATGAGCTCGATGCCTCCCTACCGCCGATCGCGGGCCGGGAAGCCGAGCTCGAGTGCCTGCGCGAATGCTGGGAGGCGGCGGCGAACGGCGCCGGAGTCATGGTGACGCTGACCGGCGGTCCGGGGATCGGCAAGAGCCGGCTGGCGTCCGAGCTGGCGCGCGAGGTCCACGCGGCCGGCGCCGGCGTGCTGTACACGACGGGCGTGGCGCCCGTGGACGCGGTTCGCGTGGTCCTCCGCCGCGCTCGCGAGGTCACGCGCCCGACGCTCCTGGTGGTCGACGACGCCGACCGCGCCGGTGCGGACGCGCGCGCCGAGCTCGAGGAGCTCACGCGCGATGTCTCCGGACGTCCGCTGCTCGTGCTGGCCAGCGCGGAGGATGCGTCGGCGCTCTCGGGCTCTGGCCCGAACGCCACGCTCGCGCTGCATCCACTCGACGCCGAGGCCGTCGGCCTGATCGCGGGCGGGTACGCCCTGCACGAGAACGGTGTCGTCCCACCTGCCGAATGGCTCCACGAGGCCAGCGAGGGCGTGCCCCGGCGCGTCCACGTCGCCGCCCGCGAGTGGACGAGGCGCGAGGCCGCGCGCCGCGTCGGCGCGGTTGCCGAGCGGACCGCGGCCGGGCGCGCCGAGCTGCGCTCGATGGAGGCCGAGCTGGCCGGTGGCGTGGTCGATCTTCAGACGGCACGGGAGCGCGCCGACCCGCTCGTCGAGGACCGGGCGCCGGTGGTGTGCCCGTTCAAGGGCCTGGCGTCGTTCGACGTCGACGACGCCGAGTACTTCTTCGGTCGCGAGCGCCTCGTCGCGGAGCTGGTGGCGCGGCTCGTCGGCTCGCCGCTCCTCGGCATCATCGGTCCGTCGGGCAGCGGCAAGTCGTCGGTGCTCCACGCCGGCCTGCTGCCCGCTCTGGCCGCCGGTGTGCTGCCCGGCAGCTCCGACTGGGAGCAGGTGCTCATCCGGCCCGGCGAGCACCCGCTCGACGAGCTGAACCGGGCCGGCGCGCGCGTGGGCGATGACAGCCGCGTGCTGCTGGCGATCGACCAGTTCGAGGAGACGTTCACCGCCGGCAGCAGCGAGCGGGAGCGGACCGCGTTCATCAGCTCGCTCGTGCATGCCGCGCGAGACTCGCGCGGCCGCTGCACCGTCGTGCTGGCCCTGCGGGCGGACGCGTACGAGCGCTGCGCCGAGTATCCCGAGCTGTCCGGCCAGCTCGCCGCCAACCACGTCCTCGTCACCTCCATGCGGCGCGACGAGCTCCGCCAGGCGGTCGAGCGCCCGGCGGGGCGCGTGGGCCTGCGGGTCGAGCCCGAGCTCGTCGACGCGGTGGTGGCCGATGTCGAAGGCGAGCCCGGGGCGCTGCCGCTCCTGTCGGCCGCGCTCCTGGAGCTCTGGCAGCAGCGAGACGGGCGGCGCCTGCGCCATGCCGCGTACGAGCACTCGGGCGGCGTGCGCGGAGCCGTCGCGCGCCTCGCCGAGGAGGCGTACGGCCGGCTCGACGGTCCGCAGCAGGCCGTCGCGAGGAGCGTGCTCGTGCGGCTGGCCGCCGAGGGGAGCGGGGGCGCGGTGGAGCGCCGGCGTGTGCCACTCACCGAGCTCGAGACCGAGCGCAGCGACGATGTCGCACGCGTCGTCGAGCTGTTCACGGATCGGCGCCTGCTCACCGTGAGCGCCGGAAGCGTCGAGGTCGCGCACGAGGCGCTGCTCCGCGAGTGGCCGCGGCTGCGCGACTGGATCGAGGACGACCGCGAGGGCCTGCGGATCCATCGCGGCGTGACCGCCGCCGCACAGGAATGGCACGCGCCTCGGCCGCGACGACGGCGCGCTGTTCCGCGGTAGCCGGCTCGACGAGGCCGTCGAGTGGCGCGCCGCCGCACAAGCCGGTGCTGAACGAGCTCGAGCGCGAGTTCCTCGATGCCAGCGAGGCCCATCGCGAGACGCGAGCGCAGCGGCGCGCCGCCGGCGGATCCGGTTCGCGTTCGCCGGGCTGACTCGTCGCGCTCGCGGCGATCACCGCCGTCGCCGATCGTCGCGATCTACCAGGGGCGCGAGGCCGATCGCCAGCGCGACATCGCCGCCTCGCGCGAGCTTGCGGCGCGCGCCAACGGCGTGCTCGACGCCGACCCGCGGCTGGCGCTCGCGCTCGGCCTGCGCGCGCTCGACCGGCGCGACACCGAGCAGGCCGAGAACGTGGTGCGCCAGGCGACCTTCGCCGCGCGCGGCGTCGGCGTGCGGAAGGCCCACGACGGCTGGGTCTACGCGGCGTCGCCGAGCAGCGATGGGGTGCGCGTGGTGACCGGCGGCGGCGACGGCATCGTGCGGATCTGGAACACCGACAGCGGCCGCGCAGTGACGACGATCCGCGAGCCTGGCGCCGCGCACGGCAACGCGATTTTCGGCGCCGCGCTCAGCCCCGACGGCCGGCTGGTCGCCGTCACCGGCGGCGACGGTGTCGTCGCGATCCACGACGCGGACGGCTCCAACCGCCGCGTGCTGCTGGACGCCGGCCGCGACCGGTACGGCAGCACCATCGACTTCAGCCCCGATTCCCGCCGGGTGGTCGTCCCGCTCGCCGACACGATCGCCGTCATCCCGGTGAGCGGGGGACGCCCGACCACGCTGCGCGGGCACACGGACTTCGTGTATGCGGCGCGCTTCAGCAACGACGGCACGCGCGTGGTGAGCGCAGGGCTCGACCGCACCGCGAGGATCTGGAACGTCGCCGACGGGACGGCGATCGTGCTCCGGCATCCGGGCGCGGTGGCGAGCGCGACCTTCAGCCCCGACAGCCGCCACGTGGCGACGGCCGGCGAGGACGGGATCGTGCGCGTGTGGGACGCGGGCAGCGGGCGCCAAGTTTCGAGCTTCCGCGCGAGCGGTGACCCGGTGCTCGCCGTTCGCTTCAGCGGGGACGGCCGCCGGCTGGTGACCGCCGGCGACGACAGCGTCGTCCGGTTGTGGGACGTCGAGGGCGGCCCGCCGCTGGGCGAGCTGAAGGGACACCGCGGGCGGGCGCTGCAGGCCGACTTCGTCCCCGGCCGCGACGCCGTGATCAGCTCGGGCGAGGACGGGACGCTCCGCCTGTGGCAGCCGGCCGCGACCTCGATGCTCCACGGCCCGGTCAACGGCGTCAGCCTCAGCCGCGGTGGCGAGTCGGTCGTGAGCGGCGGGAGCGATGGCGTCACGCGGGTCTGGAACGTCGCGAGCGGCGCGCTGACGGAGCTGCTCGGTCAGCGGGACGTCAGCGTGGCGCGATTCTCGTCCGACGGCACGCGCGTGATCAGCGCCTCGTTCGACGGGACGGTGAGGATCTGGAACCTGCGCGACCGCACGTCGCGCGGGGTTCGCGTCGCCCGCTTCCAGAAAAACGCCGCCGCGTTCGACCCCACCGGCGAGCGGATCGCCTACGCGGGCACTGACCCCGGCTCTCGGGTCTTCGTCGAGCCCGCCGACGGCGACGGGGGAATAGAGCTGCGCGGCCATCGCGGGTACGTGCTCGACGTCGCCTTTAGCCCCGACGGCAAGCGTGTCCTCAGCGCGTCCGAGGACGGTACGGCGCGGATCTGGAACGCCTCGACCGGCAAGCTCGAGCAGCGCCTGCGCGGCCACGCCGAGGCCGTCAACTCGGCGGCCTACAGCGAGGACGGCGGGCGCGTGGTGACCGCCGGCGCGGACGGCACGGTGCGCGTATGGAACCTGCGCGACGGCGGCGCGGTGGTCATGCGCGGGCACGAGGGGCCGGTGCTGTCCGCGGCGTTCAACCCGGCCGGCGACCGCGTCGTCAGCGGCGGGCAGGACGGGACGGTCCGCGTTTGGGACGCGGCCGGCGGCGAGACGCTGGTGCTCCTGTACACGCACGATGGGCGCGCGACGGGCACCGCCTTCACGCCGGACGGGAAGACGGTGGTCAGCGCCGGCGACGACGGCATCCTGCGCTTCACCCCGTGCGAGGTCTGCGGGCCGCTGTCGGACGTGCTGAAGCTCGCGCGCACGCGCGAGGACCTCAAGCTCAGCGCGATCGAACGCGAGCGGTTCCTGCCCGACGAAGGCTGATCAGCAGTGGTAGCGGGGGTGGCGCGTCGGGCGCGGTGTGCCCATGGCGTACTGGTAGTCCGCCGACATCGTCATGTACTCGGCCGCCTCGAGCAAGCTGCGGGGCGGTTCGAAGAAAAGCTCGGCGCGGTCGTTGAGGTATTCGAGCTGTAGCCGCTCGGGCGCCTCGGCGAACTCCTCCCTGAGCGTCGCGCCGTCGACCCAGACCAGGCTGGCCGCGGATAGCCCGCCGCGCGGCTGTGAGAGCATCTCGCGCCGGGCAACGTTGGTCTTGGGCACCTCGATCCAGCGCGTCAGCGAGGGGTCGCCGTAGATGCGGATCCGGTCGTTGGCGTACTCGCCCTTCGCCTCTCCGACGTAACCGAGGAGGGCGACGAGATCGGGATTAGCCCCGCGCTCGGACTCGAGACTTGTGACGACGTCATCGGGTGTGAAGTCGGGCACGACTCACCTCGCTTCCGGATCTATAGCCGACTCTACGGAAGGCGTTCCAGCGCTGTCAAGGTGGACGATCAGCGGGGTCGCGAGCGTCGGATCGGCCAGGCGCAGGTACAGCAGCCCGATGCCCGCGAGGCCGAGGAACAGGCCGGGCGTAGGGCTTGCCGGAATGCCGGTCGGAAAGCCCCTGGCGGCCTGGATCTCGATGCCGAGCAGGCCGAGGTCGCGCGCGTCGGCGTCGTCGGGGGCGGCGTAGAGCAGGACGTCGGCGATGCCGGCCGCGCCGTGGCAGAGGGAGAAGTCGTCCGGCTCGCGTTGCAGCAGCCCAGATGCGATGTTCTTCGTGAGCGCGGTGGCGGTGGCCGCGTCCTCGCGCGGCTCGGCGAGGATCCGCTGTGCGCGAAGCCTCGAGAGGGCGATGCCGGGCGCGCCGTGGCACCACGAGCCGGCGGGTGGCGCGGGCGCCTGGTAGCCGGTGGCCCGGGCGACCCCGCGCAGGTCGGGCCAGGTGCCTGCGTGATCGAACCAGGTCTGCTCGTAGGCAAAGGCGCTCTCGGCGGCGGCGCGGTAGCGGTCGTCACTCTTGGCCGCGTAGAGCTCGAGCAGCGCGTGGCCGACGCCGGCGGCGCCGTGCGAGTAGCCGCACAGGTTGTGCATGGCGCCATCGCGGTCGCGGCGTGCGGCCGGCGTCCTGCTCTCGCGCGTCGCGGCGTCGATCAGCTTCTCGCCGTGGCGGGTCGCCGCGTCGGTCAGGGCGGGGTCGCCGAGCGCGAGGAGGGCCACCACCGCCCCGGCGGAGCCCCCTAAGAGGTCGCAGGCCTCCCCTGCTGGCGTCCGGAGCGCAGCGAGCAGCGCACGCGCGCGCTCGAGCGGCTCCTCAGCGCCGAGCCGGTCCGCCACCCGCGCCGCAGCGTAGGCCACGCCGGCCCGGCCGGCGTAGAGGCCGTCGCGGACCTCCGGGGCGATGCGCGGCGCGTGGTCAAGCGCATGGCGGAGCGCGCCGAGCGCGGTAGCGCGCGCGGAGTCGTCGTCGAGGCGCGACGCGGCCTCGGCGAGGAACAGGGCGACGCCGGCGGTGCCGTTGTAGAGGTCGGGGCCGAGCGCGGCGCTTACCCTTCGCGCCGCAGGGCGGGAGTCGTCGCCGCCGAGCGCGCCCATCCAGTTGCAGCGGCTCTCGTGCCAGACCGCGGTGCGGGCGATCTCGCGCGCGATCTCGGCGGCGGTGACCAGGAAAGGCTCAGAGGACATGGCCGTCGCCGGCGGCGGGGCGGGCGAGATACGCGCGGTCGAGGTCGAGCCCGGCGACCTCGAATCGCCGCCTGACGGTGTCGATGCGCGCTTCGAGTCCGAGGCCGTGGGCGTCGACGATCGCCTCTGCGAGCAGCCGGCAGCGGGTGGACCCGAAGCTGGCGCCGAGGCGCGGGTCGTGCTCCCCGACCGCGACTCCGGGCTCGAGCTGCCTGGTGAACGCCGGCACCTCCTCGCGCAAGTGCGGGCGGCATGCCCGCGCGAGCTCGCGCAGCGCCGGACGGACGCGCACGAAGTCGGGCTCGACGAGGTACAGCACGCCCGCGTCGGCGCGCACGAAGCCCGTCGGGTGGTCCACGACCTTGAGCTCGAACGGCACTCCCGCCGCATTGAGCAGGCGCGTGGAGCGGCCGACGAGCGGTACCGCCCCTGCCGCGGTGAGGTGGAAGTACACCCGCACCTCGACCTCGCGGGCGGCGCCGCCTACGCGTGGCTCCGCGTCCCCCAGCGCCGTGTAAAACCCGGGGGAGGCCTCGCGGTGCTCCTTGAGGCGGCGCACGCTCACGGTCACCGGGCCGCCGCGGCGGTCGGCGGGGGCGACGCGGATGCGAAGGGCGTCGCGGGAGACCTCCCACTCGGCGGGGCCGGGCCGCTCCACGCGCCAGCCGGACTGCCATCCGCCGCGGCCCTCGTTGGCGCGCGAGAGCGCGGCCACGAACGCAGGGTTGGGCGAAGCGGGCACGGCGCCGTGCCGGCTGATCGGGACCGGCATGCCCTGCGTGTAGAACGACCGGTACAGCTCCGCGGCGAGCGTCTGAACGAGGTACTCAGCGCCTGACAGCTGGCGCGAGCGGCGGCCGAACCAAGTGTAGGAGGCCGGCGGCGCCACGTCCGCGGCGCGCAGGGCGAGCTCGACCTGCTCGCGGTAGCGGCTCACGCCCACGCGACCGTCCGCAGCCCGAGCAGGTGTGCGGCCGCTTCGTCCGGCCGCCGGAGTATGTTGCGCGCCAGATGCAGGGCGTCGTTGGCGCGTGCCTGCAGCTCCGCGTGCCGCTGCGACTCCTCGAACGCGGCGGCCAGCAGCCGGACGGCGGCGAACCGCACCGCTCGGCGCAGCACCGGACTCGGCTCGTCCGCAGGCCGGCCGCTGCGGCGAGCATACGCGTCCCAGAACGCGCCGATCGCCGGCTGCATTCGCACGAGCGGGTGGCGCGCCTCCCCGGGCGCGAGCCGCTCCGGCATCGACGCCACCCACAAGCGCAGGTACTCGCCCAGGAACGCGCCGACGTCCTCGGCCGGGTCTCCGGGACGCGCCATCTCCCAGTCGATCAGCTGCAGACGCGACCAGCGGCCGGCCGAGCGCAACGCGAGGCAGTTCTCCCAGCGCACGTCGCCGTGCACCAGCGTCTCTTCGCGCGCGTCGTCGGCGAGCGCGTCGAGCAGGGCGCACAGCTCGCCGGAGCTCTGCACGTTCACGGTGAGCTCCTGCGCCGCGCCGCTCAGCGCGCGCACGGCGTACAGGTCGGGACGGTGGACGTCGAGCGTCCAGCAGGGCAGCGCCGGGAGGCCGTCGAGCACGGACATCGGGACAGAGTGCAGCGCGCCGAGCGCCCGCCCGGTGCGGGCGGCGAGGCCGAGCGGGAAGCGGCCGGCGCCGTGGTGAAGGGCCAGGTCGCGCGCGCCCGGCGCCGCCTCCATGATCAGCACGCCCGCGCCGGCGTCGTACTCGACCAGCCGCGGACGCCACGGCGCCGGCGGCAGCCGTTCGAGGACCGCGGCCTCTTGCGCCACGCCCGGGTCGTCCGCGTCGCCGGCGAGCTTGAGCACGAAGCCCCGTTCACCTTCGGCGCTGACCACGAACACGCGATTGAGCTTCGAGGCGTCGACGACGCGAAGCCCACCGTCCACGACCGTGCTCGGCGAGACCAGCTCACGCTGGAGCAGGTAGTCCGCCACATCCGCCAGGTCGAGCACGATCGAGCCGATCATCGCGCGGCGGGCAGCGGAGGTCCAGGGCGGGCACCTCGCCTCCGCCGCCGGGCGCGCCGGTGCACGCGGCGTCCACGGCCCGACGCCGGGCAGGGCGTCGGCCGACGGCGGGCATCGAGGGGGGTGGCCCGGAGGCGCTTGGTAGTGAGCGTGGTCGAAAACGCCTTGAGCGAGGCCGACGGGCGGCCGACGTCGCGTAGCTCGCACAGTGTGACCAGTGAGGTCAGCTCGCCCATCCCGTACAGGCCCATCAGGGCGCGATAGCCGGTCTGGCGGCGAGCGAGTTGGCGCAGCTCGCGCTCGAGCGGAGCGATCTGGGCCTCGATCGCGTCGATCATCCTCAGCGCGACCTCGATCCGTTCGCGCGCGTCCGCCGGCAACCGCAGGCGCTCCAAGAACGCGCGGCCGTCGGCCGTGCCGGTCGCACGTCGCCGTGGACCGTCGAGACCCTCTGCCCGGAGCCCCGCAGCTCGGCGAGTCGCTCGCGGAGCTCGGTCGCCTCCTGCAGCAGAGCCAGCAGTCGCACCGCAGCGTCGCTCATGCCCAGCACCTGCTCGAGCCGCGGGGGATCGCGCGGGAGTCCCGGCACGGCCTCGTCGCAGAGCCGCCGGGCACGCGTCGACCGTCTCCGGGCCGAGCCGCGGCTCCGCGGCCACGACCTGTCCCACGCACGCCGGCCTCGCGCGCGAGCAGCCCGCCGTCGCGGGCCTCGGACTGCTTCACGACGTATCCGCCCGCGCCGTCGCGGGACACGACGAACACCCGGTTGCGTCCCGACACGTCGCGCACCCGAAGCCGGTCGGCTCGGTCGACCAGCCCTCGCTCGATCAGGTATGCCGCGACGTCGGCGCGCGTCAACACTGACGCGGAGTATCGCCCGCCCGCGGGTGCCTGCGGGGCCTCGCCCAACGCCGATTGTCAGGGCCTTGCAAGCGTCATGTAGGCGCGCGCGCGGATGGTGGTCGCACCCCGTCCACCGCGCCCCAAGGAGCACACGCCATGAAGCGCAGCACCACGCTCGTCGCCGTCCTGGCCGCCGGCACCCTCGTCGCGTCGCCCGCCATCGCCCGGCCGATCGACCGGGTCGACCGGTACGACCCCGGCCAGTCCGGCGTCGTCGAGCCGCCCTCGCCTCGGCAGGACCTGCGCGGCGAGCGCGCCACGGATCCCGGCCCGCCGGTGATCCAGCCCGGCCAGCCGACGTGGCCGATCGACCCCCAGCCGGTGTCCCGGTCCGCGCCCGCCGTCCCGGCGGACGACGGCGGCGACGACATCTGGCTCGTGCTGGCTGCCGGAGTGGCCGCCGCCAGCATCGTCGGCGCGAGCGCCGCAGGCGCCACCCGCCGCTACCGCGTGCGCGCCCGTCGCGTCGCCGTCTGATCCAACCGATGGGGCGCCGGCTCCGAGCCGGCGCCCCGTCGACCCTCGTTCGAAGGAGCAGCATGATCCACCCACTCATCCGAGCGGCAGCCACCCTGCACGGCTACGTCGTTCGCGCAGCGAAGCGCCGGCGCGGCGGCGAGACCCACCCGCCGCGTCTCGATGTCGTGGTCACCACGCGCACGAACCGTGCGACGGCGACCTGCGACGCGCCGAACTGCGCCGGGCATCGCACCCGAGCGTGACC
>CAVZDW010000010.1:0-818844 GCA_963774155.1 uncultured Solirubrobacteraceae bacterium | reverse complement strand
GAAGGTCGAGGCGCTGATCGCCGCGGGCCGGATGCGGCCGGCCGGCCTGGCCGAGATCGAACGGGCCAAGGCCGACGGCCGCTGGGAGGCCGCGTACGACGGCATGGCCACCTCCGCAGTGCCCGAGGACCTCGCCGCGGCGCTCGAGGCGGCCGGCCTCACCGACGCGTTCGCGGAACTCAGCCGCCAGAACCGCTACGCGATCCTGCACCGCGTGCAGACAGCCAAGATGGCCGAGACACGCGAGCGCAGGATCGCGAACAACGTCGGGATGCTCGCGGCAGGCGAGATCGCCCTACTAGTGCCGCTGGTACGCCGCGCGCCCACAGGTAGCCCCCGAGCGAGAGCGCCGTCAGCCCCATCCGACGGCCCAGATCCAGCTGTTCGCCGATCGGCGTGCCCATCAGCAGCCCGCGCAGCGTCTCGAATGATCGGCGTGAACGGCTCGTTCTCGGCGAACTGCCGCTCGCGTTCGTCACGTTCGCGCTGACGTGGCTGTCGGCCGCGTTCGGGCTGGTGGTCACGAAGTCCGTCGAGACCGCCTGGAACCGACAGCGACGCGGCGAACCCGTGCGACTGCCTGCTTCCATGCGTTCCGCTCGCGCGAGCCGGCGCTGTCTCGGGACGGCTGCCACGCGAACCAGTGATTGACGGGCAGCACCGGTGCAGCGTAGGTTCAGCGGACACCCACGAGAGGGGTTGGAATCGATCAAATCGTTGAGCCAGATCCGCGATCGCCTCACCAAGCGCCGCGCGGAGCGACGCACCACTCGCGGCGAGCGGACGCTCCGGAAAAACGAGGCTAAGGCGCTGCCGGCTACGCCATGAGCGCTTCGACGATAAGGGCGGACCCCTCGGAGGCGGCGGCATCTGACGACTCGCCGATCACGGCGACTGCAAGCCTGACGGCACGCGCTACGCAGCGGCGGGCTCGCGCTGCTCCTTGTGCTGCTCCTATGTCAAGAAATTGATGGTGATGGCGGTGTTCCTGGACCGGGTGGGGCGGCTGGAGCAGGTGCCAGATGCGGCGGGCGAGGTGGCGCTTGAGGCAGCGGATGGCTTCGCGGGTGGTCTTGCCTTCGGCGCGTTTGCGGGCGATGTAGTCGCGGGTCTCGGGGTGGCAGCGGGCGCGGGTGACGGCGACGCGGTGGATGGCGGCGTTGATCTGGCGGTTGCCGCCGCGGTCGAGGCGGTGGCGGTTGGTCTTGCCCGAGCTGACCGGGATCGGTGCGAGGCCGGCGGCGCGGGCGAGCTTGGCGTCGGTGGCGAAGCGGCCGGCGCCGGCGATCTCGCCGACGAGCTTGGCCGCGGTCAGCGGCCCGAAGCCGGGCTCGGTGAGCAGCTGCGGCGCGACCTGGGCGACGAGCCCGGCGATCTCGGCCTCGAGCGCCTTGATCGTCTGCGTGAGCTCGCGCAGGCGGCGCAGCTCGTCGCGGGCGATCCGGACGCGCATCGTCTGCTCGGCGCGCGCGAGGCGACGCGCGATCCGCGGGCCCCACTTGCCGTAGAACAGCGAGCTGCCCGGCAGCTCGCAGCTCGGGCCAGAGATCGTGCAGATGCCACTGCAGCGTGTTGTTGAGCCCGACGCGCTGGCGGACCAGCCGCTCGCGGTGATCGACGAGCAGCCGGATGTCGAGCTCGGGCCCGTCCAGCTGCGCGACCGGCAGCCGTCCAGGCCCTTCGCGCAGCGCCGCGCGGGCGACCGCGACCGCGTCGATGCGGTCGGACTTGCCGCGCTCGCGGCCGCCGCGGCGGGCGTCGGCCATCAGCTTCGTCGGCACCCGCAGCACGCGCTCGCCGCGGGCGATCAAGAACCGCTCGAAGGAGCCCGACACGTGCCGGCAATCCTCCAGCGCCCAGACCCGCTCGCCGCTCCAGGCCGCGCGCCCAGACCAGCAGGCTCGCGAACCCGCGAGCGCCGACCGCGGACGGTCTTCTCGCCCAGCACCTCGCCGGTCGCCGCAGCGACCGCGGCGATCGTGTGCGAGCGCTTGTGGGTGTCCGCACCGAGCACGATCATTGACGTCGTCCACCTCTTCACCTCGACGTGAGTGGACGTCCGGCGGACACGGCTTGCTGGGGGCGATGCCACGCTCCTATCAAGTCACGCCGGACATCCCCGACCGGCGACGAGCGACACAACAAAAGGAAGTCAGGCCCACCCGGCCGACAGCCTCAAAGAGAGTCAGCTCGCCGCCGGTCGGGACCATCCCCTCGGCGTCGGACGTCACCGACGAGCCGAATCCAAACAGCAAGCCTCGAAGGAGCAGCGGCGCCACGCCTAATCGGAAGTCGTCGGTGGCACGATTACGCGCCGCGGGCGACCATCCATGCGGGGTTACCGGCGGCACCTCAGCGAGGGCCGACAGGGCACATCAGGGAGGGCCGACAGGACCGCGCAGACGCTCTCGTTCGGGTGTGATGACCGTGACGGGCACGCCCAGCGCCTCGACTCGGCGCGGTAGCTCGCGGCGCAGCCACTTGGAGACCCGCCTTGGCAGGGTCGAGATCACGATCAGGTCCGGGCGGTCCTTGGCGACGGCGGTGCGGATCCCCTCGAAGGCGTCCTGCTGGCCGGTGAGGCTCTCGACCGGGCCGCGCGCCGCGCGCTCGAGCAGGGGAAGCGCGAGTTCGAGCGTCCAATCGGTGTGCTCGGATCGCGGGGCATCGGGGATCAGAAGCGAAAACGCGCTCGGCCGCTCATTCGCGAGCCGACGCACCTCATCGAGCAGGGTGGGCGTGGCGGCCGTGCGGTTTGCGACGATCAGGACGCGCCGTCGCCGTGAGGACTCCATCGGTTCCTCCTTGCACGTGACATGGCGGCGATACGAGATCCGCGCCACGCCGATGCTACGTCACGCCCGGCGGCGGCGCACTCTCGCTTTCGCCTGGAGGCGATAGCGAGACCCTCGCTCGCCGCGACTGTCGCTTTCCATCCCTCATTGCGACAGCGACGGTGCTCGAGCTCACTCCGACCAGAAGCTGGCGCCCGCCGACGTTGTGCCTATGCAGCGGATGCAGCGGGTCGGGCCGAGTGTCGCTTCTGTTGTTCGTCCCGTTGCGAGCGTCTTGTGCTCGGGTGCCGTCGCGCCCGCTTCGCAGGCGAAGCGAGCACTCCCGCCTGAGTGCTCCCTCCACTAGTAGACGGACACGGCTGTGCGCTGGCGGCCTCGCTGATGCGATCCTCCGCCGCTTCGCCGAGAACGAGCGAGCCCCGCCGGCGCGCGTGCGAGATCACTGCACGCGCACAAGAACGACCGCCGGGATCTCGATCTTCAGGCGACTGCGTCAGCTGTCACGTGAGGTGCCAGAGAGCGTTGGCGATCCTCCATCCGTCGTCGGTGCGCACGAGATGGAGGTATTCGCGGTACACGGATGACCGCACGACGACGCTGGCGATGTTCCCGTAGAGGTCGACGACCTCGACGTGGATCTCACGTTCGCCGCCCGCGTTGAGGCTTTTGCCTTCGCCCTCGGCCGTCCAAGCGACCATCTGCTCCTTCGTGACGCTCCTCAGCTCGTCGGAGGCAGGGTCGACCTGCCTCATGGAGCGCTTGGCGAGCGCCGCGTGAAGGACCCGATCCATGCGCTCGCTGTCGCCCTCGAACCAGGCCTGGAAGTAGTCGAGAGTGCAGGCGACCACAGCGGCGTCATCGGTGGTGACCTCCGGTGTGTTGGCGGGATGCGACACGTCTGACCTCCTCGTGGACCGGCGAACCGAGCGCTCTCGCGGCTTTATGCGCGCGGCGGTAGGCGCCAGCGTCGCACGTGGGCTCTCACGGTGGCGAGGCCCGCTCCTATCGCCGCGAGCAGCATCGGACCCAACGCACCGAGCGTCTCCTCGACCGGGAACCCGGCGATGTGCGCGATGACCGGAGTCACTGGAAGATCTCGGTCGTGCAGTCGCCGCTCTGGAGGCGAACCTCGTGGGCTCGTGCCGGGACCGCCGGGGCGGTCGTGGAAGTCGACGAAGAAGTCCGGATCGACTTCCATTCCGCCGTCCGGCGCGCAGTTGACTCGCAGGAGCCACGAGCGCAAGCCGGGATAGAACTGGTTGTCCCAGGTGGAGTAGAGCGAGTTGGTGACGTAGAGCCGTCGCCCGTCGAGCGACAGCTGGATCATCTGGGGCCCGCCGTTCAGTTCGCGACCGGCGGCGTCCGGCTTTCCGAGCAGTCCGCCGAGCCACAGCCGCCCGGTCAGACGCGGCTGGGCGGGGTCGGAGATGTCGTACTGCCGGAGGTCGCCGTGCAGCCAGTTCGACAGATACAGGAAGCGGTCGTCCATCGAGACGAGCAGGTCGGTGATCAGACCGGGGACGCCGCCCGGTAGCGGCCAGCCGTCGAGCTCCGCGTTGTCGACCGAGACCACCTGGTCCGCTTGCCAAGAGCCGTTCGCCCGGTGCCAGCGGAAGATGTTGCTCGACAGGGCCGCGCCGACGAATCCCTCCATCGCGTCCGGGTCGTGGAGCCATCGGACCTCGAGCGGGACCAAGCCGGCCTCTCCGAGGTCGATCGTCTGGTCCAGCCGTCGCTCGCCCAGATCCCAGAAGTGCAGCCGCTGTCCGTACCGGCCGGCTTCGACATCCGCGATGTCAAAGCCCTCCTCGTAGGCATTCGGCTCGCCGAACTCCGACGAGACGAGGACGTTTCTGCGCGGCTGGTACCAGAAGTCGTAGTTGAGAGGCGGCCGCGCTCCGCCGTTCTCCCAGCGGCCCTTCAGCTCGAATGTCCGGGCGTCGATCACCGCGAAGCCGCCGGCGCCGCCGCCCTCATGGTCGCCGAGCATGCTCACGACAATGTTGTCGCCCGGCATGCAGTGGACCGTGTGCGGCCGCGTGTAGCCCGTCCTCTCGACGAGTTCGTACCGCTCGATCACCTTCTCGACGAAGGGCCGGCGCGGGTCGTCGGCAACGTTGAGGATGTGGATCCGCGACGAGCGGAACCCGGGCAGGACCAGGTGCGAGCGATCCGGGCCGTGGCATGCGGAGCTGCAGCGGTTCCAGCCGAAGTGGTGGAGCTCGTCGCCCACGTTCGGCATCGGCGTCTCGTGGATGACCCGCCCGTCCTCGGCGTCGACGACGGCGAGGAAGTCTGGGGCGCGGACGCCAGTCCCCTCGTGCAGGCAGGCGAGGTACAGGAACTCCTCCGGTGCGGCATGAGACGCCTCTTCAGGTGACGCGTACAACATCTCGCGGGCCTCCGTTGGTGGGTGGACAGCCGCGACGCTACGTCCCAGGGACAACGACCGCATCGGTGCCAGCACGCAACGTTCGTGACCTCATACGAGCGGCGTGACGGCGTACACGCAGACGCGTGCGGCCGCTTACGCCTCCGGGACCGCGGCCGCCTCGCCTCGTCGCGCGAACCGGGCGGCGGCCGCCGCCCGTGCCGCCTTCCCCGAGACGCCGAGCTTGAAGTAGATGTTCGAGAGGTGGCGCTCGACGGTGCGGGCGCTGATGTACAGCCGCGAGGCGATCTGCTCGTTGTTGAGTCCGCTCGCCACCAACTCGAGCACTTCTAGCTCGCGGTTGCTGAACGCGGGGAACTCGGAACGGGCCGGAGCCATCGGCAGGGCGAGGAAGGCGTGGAACTCGGCGAGGAAGCGACGCCAGGCCGGCTCGTCGGGCAGGAGGATGTGGTTACAAGACTCGAGAGGCAGCAGCCGCGCTCTCGGAAGCAGGGAAGCGAGGATCCGCCCCTCTTCGAACGGCACCACCCGGTCGTCGCGGGCATGAGCCACGAGGGCATCCACCGTCACGCGAGGGACGAGCTCGCGGACATCGACGGCGGCGCGGGCCTGGTAGAGCCAGACAGCGGTTTCCGGCGACGCCGATCGGCGCTGGAGCTCGTCGTACCAGGCCATCTGCTCCTGGCTTCCCTCGGGCAGGAAGAGCATCGTGAAGAGATGGCGGAACGTCGGATCAGGGTCGGCCCAGCCTGCGCGGATGACAGTGACCAGAGCTTCGTGTCGCCGGCGCTCGCTTTCGCCCCGGCGCAGCCGTCCTCGCGCGTAGCCGCCGTAGAGGACGAGCCGCTCGACTCGTTCGGGATGACGCGCGGCATATGCGACGGCTGTCGCCGCCCCTTGCGATATCCCGAGCAGCACGAAACGGTCGAGCCCGGCGGCGTCGACGACGCTCTCGAGGTCCTCCACCCAGCGGTCCAGCGAGAGCTCTCCGGGCGCTCGATCGGAGAGGCCACAACCGCGCTCGTCGTACCGAACGAACGTGTGCCTTTCGCCCAACCCCTCCAGCCAGTGACGCCAGACCGGGCTCCGCCAGTCGAACTCGACATGAGTGAGCCAGTTGCCGGCCTTCACGATCGGCGGGCCGCTGCCGTGCCTCGCCCATGCGAGCCGCACGCCGTCCGGCGCGACGCAGAAGCGAATCTCCTGGTCCACACGTAAATGCTATGCGCCTGTGGTCGGCATGTGCGAGTGCACGCCTCCGCGATCGACCCGCGTGCCCGGCGCTTTGCGTAGCCACAGCATGGGCGCTCTGACCAGCCAGGCCGCGTTCCCCCTTACGGCCGTCCGCTTTCGCAATCGCCTGCTTGCGCAAGTCAAGATCGCGGCCGAGCCGGGGGCTGGTATCCATGCGAACCAGGAGTAACGAGCATCGTGTCCCTTCCGCGATCTGAACGCTCCTCGGGTGGGTGGCAGGAAGGGGCGCTGCGGGCCGGCCAGCTTTGCGGGGCCCTACCCGCGGCGTGACGAACCGGCGGGACGTGGACCGCAAAGTGGACGGCGGGGCGGGCGGGATGACTTCCTGACAGGACCCGCCCGCCGTGGCGCTGGTCCCTCGGCAGTCAGCCGAGCACGCCGTGTGCGGTCGCTCGCGACGACCGTGAGGCGCGTGTGCGGCCGGGAATCGCGCTGCAGCGCCGATCCGCGCACTCGAGCGCTGGATTCGAACCAGCGACGCAAAGTCGGGGCGACTGGATTCGAACCAGCGAACCTCCGCGACCCAAACGCGGCGCTCTACCAGGCTGAGCTACGCCCCGAGCGGCCGAGTATGGCAGTGCCGTGGGGTGGCCCGCCACAATGCCCGGCTCATGTCCGCCGACCGCCGCCGCCCGCAGCTGGGCTATCTGCTCGCCGCGGTCGCGGCCACGTTCTTCGCGGTCAACGGCTCGGTGGTGCGGTTCCTGTTCGACGACGGGGTCTCAGCCGCCAGCCTGAGCCAGGTGCGGGTGACCGTCGCGTTCGCCCTGCTCGCGGGCACGCTGGCGGTCGTGGCTCCGCGGCGGCTCCGAATCGCCAAAGGTGACGTCCCGCGGATGGCGTGGCTCGGGATCGCCGGGCTCGCGATCGTGCAGTTCTCGTACTTCCTCGCCGTCGAGCGGCTGCCCATCAGCGTCGCCCTGACCATCCAGTTCACCGGGCCGATGCTCGTGCTCCTCTGGCTGCGCTTCGCCCACGGCCGGCGCCTCAAGCCCTCGCTCTACGGAGCGGTCGCGCTGTCGGTGCTGGGATCGGCGCTGGTGGTCGAGATCTACGACGCCGGGGACCTCGACGGGCTCGGCGTGGCCTTCGCGATCGTCGCCGCCATCACCCTGGCCGTGTACTTCGTCGGCTTCGAGCGGGCCGGCCACGCGTACGACGCGTTCACGACGCTGGTCTGGGCCCTGGGGTTCGCGACCCTGTTCTGGCTGGTCATCAGCCCGCCGTGGACGTTCCCGTACGCCGACTACGCGGACCCGGGGACGCTGGCGCTGGCCGTCACGGTGGCCACGTGCGGCACGCTGATCCCGTTCCTGCTCAACCTGACCGCGCTGCGGCACCTGCCGGCCGCGCGGGTCGGCGTGATCGCGGCCCTGGAGCCGCCGATCGCGACCATCATCGCCTGGATCGTGCACGACGAGGCGCTCACCGCGATCCAGGTCGGCGGGGGCATGCTGGTCGTCGTCGCGGTGGCCTGGGTGCAGAGCCACCAGCCGGCGCCGGAGGCCGAGAACGTGCCGGCCTGGCGCTCGACGAAAGTTGCCTAAAGACCCGCACGGCGCTGGTCGATGACCTGCGGTGACAAGAAAAAGGCAAACCGCCCGCGAGGGTGGGACGCAAAGCCACGGAGCTCACGGAGCCAGCCGGGTCGCCAGATATGTCGCTCACCTTCCGCACACTCCTCAGCACCCTCCTCACGGCCCTCCTGCTCGTGCCCGCCACGGGCATCGCGGAGGCCAAGCAGAAGGTCCCGGCCCAGGCCGCCCAGGAGTGCGCCGACGCCGATCTCGAGGTCACCAAGGACAACCTCGGCCGCGTCCGCGACGCGATCCTCTGCCTGCACAACCAGGTCCGCGCGGCGAACGACCTCCCGTCGCTGCGTGAGAACCCCCGCCTCCGCAAGGCCGCCCTCGGCCACTCGCAGGACATGGTCAAGAACCGCTTCTTCGAGCACACCACGCCGAAGGGCGTGACGATGGTCGACCGCATCCTGCGCGCCAAGTACGTCCGCGAGGACCAGGGCTGGTCGCTCGGCGAGAACCTCGCTTGGGGCACCGGCTCGTTCGGCACGCCGCGCGGCGCCGTCGACGCCTGGATGCAGTCCCCCGGCCACCGCGCCAACATCCTCAAGCGCTCCTTCCGCGAGCTGGGCGTCGGCATCGTCGTCGGCGTGCCGGTCTCCGACGCGGCGGGCGCGACCTACACCGTCGATTTCGGGGTGCGCCGCTAGCCTGCGGCGCACATGGCCGAAGTCCTCCCCTTCCGCGCGCTCCACTACGACCGCGACCGCACGCACGGGCTCCAGCCCGTCGTCGCGCCGCCCTACGACGTCATCGACGCCGCCCAGCGGGCGGAGCTGCTCGCCCAGTCGCCGTACAACGTCGTCGAGATCGACCTCCCCCAGGGCGACGACCCCTACGCCCACGCCGCCGAGGTGTTCGGGCAGTGGCAGGCCGACGGCATCCTCGTCCGCGATTCGGAGCCCGCGCTGTGGGCGCTCGAGCAGGAGTACACCGGTCCCGACGGCCGCCGCCGCACCCGCCACGGGTTCTTCGCGCGCGTGAAGGTCGAGGACTACGGGCCGGGGCGGATCCGCCCGCACGAGCGCACGCATCCCGGCCCGAAGGAGGACCGGCTGCGGCTCACCCGTGCCACGCGCGCGAACCTCTCCCCGATCTTCTCGCTCTACGACGACCCGGCCGGGGCCGCGTGGGGCGCGCTCGAGCCGCATCTCGGCGACGAGCCCTGGGCCGAGGTCCGCGACGACGACGGCACGGTGCACCGGCTGTGGCGGATCGCCGACGCCGGCGCCGCCGCGACCGTGGAGGCGGCCCTGGCCGACAAGGAGCTCCTGATCGCCGACGGCCACCACCGGTACGAGACCGCGCGCGTGTACCACGAGGAGGGCGGCGCCGGCCACGTGCTCATGTGCCTGGTCGCGCTCCAGGACCCCGGGCTGACCGTCTTCCCCACCCACCGCCTGCTCACCGAGCTCGACGACGCCCGCCGCGAGTCCCTGCGCGCCACACTCGAGCGCGACTTCGAGAGCGCCGAGATCGCCGCCGACGACCTCGAGCCGACCGGCGACGACGACGGGCTGGTGCGGATGGGCTACCTCGACGGCTCGGGCACGCCGCAGCGGCTCACGCTCCGCGACCCCGGGACCGTCGCCGCCGCCCTCCCCGACAAGCCCGAGCCCTACCGGCAGCTCGACACCGCGGTGCTCGAGGCCCTCGTGCTGGAGGGCGCGCTGGGCATGAGCGAGGACGACATCTCGCACCTGCACGGCCTCGATTACGCGCGCGACACCGCCCAGGCGCGCGAGCGCGTGGAGTCCGGCGAGGCGCAGGCGGCCTTCTTCATGAGCGGCACGCCGGTCGCCCGCGTGCGCGACGTCGCGGCGACCGGCGAGAGCATGCCGCCGAAGAGCACCTACTTCTTTCCTAAGGTGCTTACCGGCATGGTGTTCAATCTCTTGGACTGATGGCACTCCTGAATCGCAACTCATCCGCTGACACTCGCTCCATGCGCGCCGTCGCGCGCCAGCGCGAGAAGTTCGCCCACGACGTCAAGGCCGGCGACCACACGTTCACCGTCGACGAGCCGATCGACGCCGGCGGCGACGACCTCGGGCCAAGCCCGCAGGAGCTGCTGGCCGCCGCGCTGGCCTCCTGCACCGCGGTCACGATGGAGATGTACGCGCAGCGCAAGGGCTGGGACACCAGCGGCCTGGCCGTCGACGTGGAGTACACGCCGGCGGAGCGCGGCTGCCCGACGAAGTTCGAGCTCGTGCTGAAGATGCCCGCGCACCTCGACGAGGATCAGATGGACAAGCTGCGCGTCATCGCGGCCAGGTGCCCGGTCCATCGCACGCTGGAGGGCGAGGTCATGTTCCACGAGCGAGTCGAACTCGCCTGAGCCTGGATTCAGGCTGAGCTTCGCCGAGGAGCTGGCGGCTGTCCTCGTCGCCCCTGACGAGGCGCTGGCCATGGAGGTGCACGGCGGGAAGGACGCCGCGGTGCTGGTGCCCGTCTTCGAGGACGGCGGAGGCGCGCTGCACGCGGTCTTCACCCGGCGCCGTCACGACCTGCGGCGCCACGCGGGCGAGATCTCGTTCCCGGGCGGTCGCCGCGACGAGGGCGAGGCGCTGGCCGACACGGCGCTGCGCGAGGCCCACGAGGAGGTCGGGCTCCCGCCGGACCGCGTGAACATCGTGGGCGCGCTCCCGCCCACGCCGACCTTCGTCACCAACTACGCGATCTACCCGTTCGTCGGCGTGATCGAGGCCGGCTTCGCGTGGGTCCTGCAGCGCACCGAGGTCGACGAGGTGCTCGAGCTCTCACTCGACGAGCTGCGCGCCGGCTACGGCGAGCGCCGGCTGGTGCGGAAGGGCATCCCCTTCCGCACCCCGACGTACGAGGCGGGCGGTCACGTCGTCTGGGGAGCGACCGCCCGAATCCTCTCTGAATTGCTGAGCCGAGTTACGCCTTCTCGATCGGCACGTTGACCATGTTGCCCCACTCGGTCCACGAGCCGTCGTAGTTCTTCACGTCCGGCTTGCCGAGCAGCTCGTGCAGCACGAACCAGGTGTGCGCCGAGCGCTCGCCGATCCGGCAGTAGGCGATGATCGGCTCGCCGTTGGTGACGCCCTTGGAGCCGTAGAGCTCGCTCAGCTCGTCCGCCGACTTGAAGGTGCCGTCCTCCTTGACCGCCTGCGCCCACGGGATCGACGCCGCGCCCGGGATGTGGCCGGCGCGCTGAGCGCCCTCCTGCTCGTAGCCCGGCATCGCGATCAGCTCGCCCGAGAACTCCTGCGGCGAGCGCACGTCGACCAGCTTGGTCGAGGCGTCGAGCGCCGCCAGCACCTCGTCGCGCTTGGCGCGGATGGCGTCGTCGCCCGGCTGGGCGGTGAAGGTCGTCGCGTCGTAGCTCGGGACGTCGGTCGTGGTCGGCCGGTCCTCGGCGATCCACTTCTCGCGCGGGCCGTTGACGAGCTTGACGTTGTCGTGCCCGTAGTACTTGAGGTACCAGTACGTGTAGGCGGCGAACCAGTTGTTGCGGTCGCCGTAGAGCACGATCGTGTGCTCGTTGGAGATGCCGCGCGAACCGAAGAGCGCGCCGAAGTCCTCAGGGCCGAGGAAGTCGCGCTTGAGCTGGTCCTGCAGGTCCTTCTTCCAGTCGAATCCGATGGCGCCCGGGATGTGCGCCTCGGCGTAGAGCGCCGGGTTCTCGTCGACCTCGACGATGCGGACGCTGTCGTCGTCCAGGTGATCCTGGACCCACTGGGTATCGACGAGGACGTCGTTGGCGTAGTCAGCCACGCTATCTCCTCCTAATTCCTATCGGCTTTGATGGGTTTCACATCGATCATAGCCCCAACAGCCGGCTCACCGCGGCTCTGGCGTCCCCCTCCGGCTCGATGATCTCGACCGGGATCTGCCAGCGTTCGGCGGCGTCGTGGGCGATGGCGTCGCCGTCCGCCGAGGCCCGCTCGTAGACCACGCCGCGGACCGGCGTGTCGACCAGCTTCTCGAACAGCATGCGCAGGCGGCCGCCGTGCAGATCGGGGTCCGCGACCGTGCCGAGGAGCCAGACGAGGACGGTGACGCCGGCGAGGGCGCCCATGAGCGTGCCGATGCGGTCGGGGTCGCCGACGTACGGCTCGGCGCCTGCGGCGGCGATCGCCTCGGCGCGCTCGCCGGAGCGCGTCGTGCCCCGCACGGCGTGCCCGGCGGCGACCAGCTCACGCGCCAGCGCCTGACCGCGGCAGCCGCAGCCGACGATCAGGACTCGCGCCATCGCCGGATCTCGTCACGGTCCTCGCGGACGCGCGCCTCGATCTCGTCCTCGCTGATCTCCGGCGCGCCCCGCCGGCGCTTCATCTCGTTCTGCGCCTCGATCATCTGGGCGACGTCGTCGAGCTCGTTCTGCGCCTCGACCTCGGGCGACCGCGTCGGCTTCCAGTCCAGGTAGTCGCGCGAGGAGCGGTTCGAGAAGAGCCCGAGCAGCAGCACCGTCGCGATGAAGAAGAACATGAGGCCCCCGAAGACGACGGTGAAGACGTCCACTGGAAGGCATCGTAGTAGCGTCGCGGCCCATGGACTTCGACCTGACCGAGGAGCAGCAGCTCATCCGCGAGACCGCGCGGACGTTCGCGGACCGCGAGCTGGCCGAGCGCGCCCGCGACAACGACCGCAACCACCACTTCGACACGGAGCTCGTCTCCAAGATCGCCGACCAGGGCTATCTCGGCGCGATCGTCCCGCAGGAGTACGGCGGCGCGGGGCTCGACTACGTGACCTACGCGATCGTCGTCGAGGAGATCGGCCGGCACGACTCGGCCATGCGCACCGTGATCTCGGTGCAGACCTCGCTCGTCTGCTCGTCGATCCTGCGCTGGGGCACCGAGGAGCAGAAGCAGAAGTACCTGCCGAAGCTGTGCTCGGGCGAGTCGCTCGGCTGCTTCGGCCTCACCGAGCCCGACACCGGCTCGGACGCCGCGAACCAGAAGACCCGCGCGCGCAAGACCGACAACGGCTGGGTGCTCAGCGGCAACAAGATGTGGATCTCGATGGGCACCCGCGCCGATCTCGCGATGATCTTCGCCCAGACCGACCCCGAGAAGGGGCACCGCGGGCTCGCCTGCTTCCTCGTCGAGACCGGCACGCCGGGCTTCTCGACGCAGGAGATCAAGGGCAAGATGGGCCTGCACGGCATGGAGACCGCCTCGATCGCGCTCGACGACGTCGAGGTGCCGGACGACGCGCTGATGGGCGAGGTCGGCGAGGGCTTCAAGGTCGCCATGAGCGCGCTCGACTCGGGCCGCTACTCGGTCGCCGCCGGCTGCGTCGGCGTCTGCCAGGGGTCGCTCGACCACTCGGTGGCCTACGCCAAGGAGCGCGAGCAGTTCGGGCGCCCGATCGCGTCCTTCCAGCTCGTGCAGGCGATGATCGCCGACATGCGCGTGCAGACCGACGCCGCGCGGCTGCTGGTGTTCCGCGCGGGCTTCCTCAAGGACGCCGGCAAGCCGAGCACGACGGAGACCTCGATCGCCAAGCTCTACGCCACCGAGGCGGCCCAGAACTGCTCGCACCTGGCCATCCAGGTCCACGGCGGTTCGGGCTACGTCGACGACCACCCGGTCGAGCGGTACTTCCGCGACGTGCGCGTGACGACCCTGTACGAGGGCACCTCCCAGATCCAGAAGCTGATCATCGGCCGGGCCGAGACGGGCATCAACGCTCTAGCCTGATAGCGATGAAGGCGATCTCGCGGCGGGCGCTCGCCTGCGCAACCCTTGCCGCGCTCGCGGCCGCCCCGGCCGCTTCCGCGGACGTGGTGGAGCCCCCGATGGCGCTGCCGGGAGACGCGGCGGCGGCGTCCGCGGGCGCCGCGGCGCCGGGCACGTGGATCGTCGGGGCCCGCCCGGGCGCCCCGGCACGCGCGCTGGCGCAGCGCTTCGGCGCCGAGTGGCTCGGCGAGGGCGGCTACGTGCTCTCGCGATCCCGCGCACGAGCCTTCGCCGCGGCGCTCGAGCGCCGCGGCCTGCTCGTCTACGCCCAGCCGGACACGTACGCGGAGCCGCTCCAGCGCGCCGTCGGGCAGGACCCGCTGTCGGTGCCGCCGGACGCCTGGCGCGACGTCGTCGCCGACCCGGCGCTCGCACCCCCGGCGGTCACGCCCGAGAGCCCGCTGATCGCGCTCATCGACGCCCAGCTCGACGCCACCCACCCCGAGTTCGCCGGCGGCAACACGACCACCGTCCCGACGTTCGGGGTGACCAACTCGCACGGCACGGCGACCGCATCGGTCGCCGCCGCGCCGATCAACGGGGTCGGGATCGTCGGCGTCTGGCCGGGCGCGCGGGCCGTCAACCTGCCGCTGCCCGAGGACATCCGCTGCTCGGACTCCGCCAGGCAGATCCGCGCCGCGGTCAAGGCCGGCGCCGCGGTGATCAACATGAGCTACGGCGCGACCTCGCCGTGCTTTCCCGAGTACGTCGCGCTCCAGCGCGCCGTGGCGGCCGGCATCGTGCCCGTGGCCGCGGCCGGCAACGAGTTCGCCGAGGGCAACCCGCCGGAGTTCCCCGCCTCGCTGCCGCACGTGGTGACGGTGGCCGCGGTGGGGCCCGACCTGCGCAGCTCCGCGTTCTCCAACACCGGCCCGGCCATCGACCTCTCGGCGCCCGGCGTGAACATCATGACCGCGGTCCCGCCCGGGCTCGACGCCGACGGCACGCCGGACGGCTGGGAGCGCCAGAGCGGCACGAGCTTCTCGGCCCCGATGGTCTCGGCCGCGCTCGCGTGGGTGCGTGCCGCGCGCCCGGACCTCACGCCGGACCAGGTCGCGCAGGCGGTGCGCCTGTCGGCGCAGGACCCCGAGGGCGACGGCTGGCAGCCGGACACCGGCTTCGGGGTGCTCTCGGTGGGCGCCGCGCTGGCCTTCGCGCCGCCGCCGCCGGATCCCTCCGAGCCCAACGACGACATCGTGTGGGTCGACGGGCGCGCGCTGGGCAAGCCCAACCCGCTCATCTACCGCGGCGGGAAGGCCACGGTCGTGTCCGCCCTGCTCGACGCCTTCGAGGATCCCGCCGACGTCTACCGCATCCGCGTCAAGCCGCGCCGGCGCGCGCAGATCAGCGCGAATCCGGGCGGGAACGACGACGTCGCGCTCTACGCGTTCCCGCGCAAGGCCAAGCGGGTGAGCTCACGGCCGCTGACGCGCTCGGCCAAGCGCGGCAAGCGGACCGAGCGCATCACGCTGCGCAACCGCGGGAGCCGGGCGAAGACGTACTACGTCGCCGTCGAGGTCCAGCCCGGCGCGCGCGACCTCGACGCGTCCTACCGGCTGCGCGTGGGCTGAACCACCGGCGCCCACTGCTCCTCGGCGAGGTCGCCGGTGCCCTCGAGCGCCTCAGGCGTCGGGACGAAAGGGTTGTCGCGCAGGTACCACTCGGCGTCGAGCGCCGACATACAGCCCGTGCCGGCGGCGGTGACGGCCTGCCGGTAGGTGTGGTCGACCAGGTCGCCGGCGGCGAAGAAGCCCGGCACGCTGGTGCGGGTCGACTTGCCCTCGGTGATCACGTAGCCGTCGTCGTCGGTGTCGACGATGCCGCGGACGATCTCCGACTGCGGCTCGTGGCCGATGGCGATGAAGGCGCCGTGCATCGGCAGCTCACGCGTCTCGCCGGTCTCGACGTTGCGGACCACCGCGCGGTCGAGCAGGCCGTCGTCGCCGGCCAGGAACTCGTCGACCACGTACGGCGTGAGGAACTCGATGTTCTCGGTCGCGCGCGCGCGCTCGAACATGATCTTGGAGGCGCGGAACTCGTCGCGCCGGTTCACGACCGTCACCTTGTCGGAGAACTTGGCGAGGAAGATCGCCTCCTCCATCGCGGAGTCGCCGCCGCCGACGATGATCGTCTCGCGCTCCTTGAAGAACGCGGCGTCGCAGGTCGCGCAGTACGACACGCCGCGGCCGCCGAGCTCCTCTTCGCCGGTCACGCCGAGCTTCTTGTGCTCGGCGCCCATGGCGAGCACGACCGCGCGGGCCTTGTACGCGTCCTCGTCGACCCACACGGTGTGGGGCGCGCCCTCGGTCGCGCCGGGCTCGACGCGGGTGACGTTCTCGGTGATGAAACGCGCGCCGAAGCGCTCGGCCTGGTCGCGCAGGTCCTGCATCATCTGCGGACCCATCACGCCCTGCGGATAGCCGGGGAAGTTCTCGACGTCGGTGGTCTGCTGGAGCAGGCCGCCCCACATCCAGCCCTCGATCACGAGCGGCTCGAGGTTGGCTCGGGCGGTGTACAGCGCGGCCGTGTAGCCGGCTGGGCCGCTTCCGATGATGATCACGTTCTCGACGTCGTTGGCCATTTTCTCAGTTTCCCCGTTAGCCCCGAATTCCTTACTTCACTTTGTATAGTGTAGCGACCATCTCTCCACAGTTTTGCGTAGCTGGAAGTAGGCGATGACGCCTGGGATGAGCGGCAGCCAGAACGTGAAGGCGCGGTAGACGAGCACCGCGACGACGGCCAATCCGCCGTCCACGCCGAAGGCGACGAAGGACGCGATCATGCCACCCTCGACGCCGCCGACGCCGCCCGGCATCGGCAGCAGGTTGCCGAGCATCCCGACGAAGAAGGCCTGCACGAGCACGGCCGCCGGCGGCGAATCGCCGAAGGCGCGGAAGGCCGCCCACAGCACGAGGATCTGGAAGGCCCAGAAGAGGAACGCCCCGAACAGCGCCGGATCTCCCGAGCGGGCGTGCGCGAGCGCGTCGCGCATGCCGGCCGACGCCGAGGCGGGCACGTTCGCGAGCTTCTGGGCGATCCGGGCCCAGCGGTCGCCGCGGTTGGCCAGGCCGCCGAGCCGGCGCTGCAGGTCCGTCGGCACGAGCGCGATCGACAGGCCGGCGGCCAGCGCGATCGCCGCCAGCGCTGCCGGCACCACGGTGAGGCCGAACGGGGCCTCGCCGGAGAAGATCCCCAGCCGCAGGCCGAGCCCGCAGACGATCAGTGCGACCACGTACGGGATGTACGTGAGGATCAGGAACGACAGCGTGGTGTCGGCCACCAGTCGCTTGCGCATGCCGGCGCGCCGCAGCGCCCAGGCGGTGAGCACGAGACCGCCGGCCCCGCCGGCCGCGAAGATCCGCGAGGCGGCGAGTCCGGCCAGGGTGATCTGGTAGCTCTCGCGCCACCCGATCGTGTGCTCGCTCGGCACGCGGGTGAAGACGCCGCGGAACATCATCACGTAGCCGCCGAACATCCCGAACGTGAAGAGGAACGCCAGGAACATCCAGTACGGGCTGCCGTCCTCGATCCGGTGCCAGGTGTCATCCAGGCCCGCGAGCTGCGGCAGCAGGTAGTACATCGCCGCGATCGAGGCGGCGAGGAAACCGCCGAGCACGAGCAGGTTGCGGACCGTGAAGTGCAGCCGCGGCGGGGTGCCCTCGTCGTCCTCCGCCGCGCCGTTCGCCTCCTGCACGGGCGCGCCGGACGATTCGTCGACGGGCGCGCTGCGCCGGGCGGGCGCATCCCTCATGGGCGGGCCCGCACCTCGAGGGCCTGGACTACCGAGGAGAGGCGGCGACCGAGCGGCTTGGCCGCCGGGACGCCTTTGCGGACGCCCTCGGCGAGGGCGAGGCCCGCGGCGAGATCGACCACGTAGTGCTCGCCCAGGTACACGAGGGCGAGCCCGAGCATCAGGGTGTAGGTCCAGCCGATCGCCCCGTGCACGGCGCCGGTCTCGGCCAGCACGTGCGCGGCCGTGACGGATGTCGCGAAGTGCAGGGACGGCATGGCGGCAAGAGGGTTTCCCCCAAGGACACCGTACAGCGGGGCCCAGCCGGACCTCCAGAAGTGCTCGCCGTACTCGACCATCATGCGGCGCAGCTCCGGCGTGCGGCCGTCCTCCATCAGTCCTTCGGCCGCGGCGTACCAGGGCGGGGCGGTCGGGACGAGCCAGTAGCCGAGCAGTCCGATGTCGAACGTCGCGTACACGCGCGCGGCGCCGTCGGGGAAGCGCTCGGGGCGCCGGAAGAGCAGGTACAGCACCGTGCCGTGGGGGAACGCGAACCACACCCAGTGGGAGACGACCAGCACCTTCTCCCAGGCCTTGAAGCTGCCCGGGGTGCCAAGCGCCCTCTGGAGCCGCAGCGTGGGCGTGGTGCCTGCGCCGATCAGGCGGTCGGCCTTGACGGGATAGGCGATCCTGACCCGCCGCTCGAGCTTCTCGGGGTCGTCGTTGGGCATCTTGTACGCCGTCACGTAGGCGTACATCTGGAGCGCGACCGTCCCGACGTCGCGCGCACGCGAGCGCGGGAACAGCACGCACAGCGCCACGGGTGCCGCCGCGGCGGCACCGAGGACCACCGGGGCCCGGAGGGCGAGCCGGCGGCGGACAAGCGGAGCCGCCACTCCGGCGGCCAGCACCGTCACGGCGGCCGCGCGGACGGCGGTCGAGCGGCGCACCCGGCGAGCCTAGTGCGTGGGTCGGCCGTACGGCATACGGGTGGCCGTACCGGCCGTGCGGTCGACAGGAGTTTGAGACGCTGGCGCGATGATCGCCGTAACCGGCGCGTCCGGCTTCATCGGCGGCGCGCTCGCCACGAGACTCGAGGCCGACGGCGACGACGTCATCCGCGTGGACCAGGCAGGCCCGGCGGACCGCCGCGCCGACATCGCCGACCCCTCGCAGACCATCGCCGCCCTGGCCGGCGCCGACGCGATCGTCCACTGCGCCGCCCTGGTCGCCGAGCGCGGCCGGATGGAGGACTTCGTGCGCGTCAATGTCCGCGGGACGCGCAACGTGCTCGACGCGGCCGCCGGGAGGCCGACGGTCGTGCTCGCCAGCGTCGCCGGCTGGGGCTACGAGTTCACGCGCGACCTGGAGGAGGATGCGCTCCCGCGGCCGTGCGGTCTCCCCTACGTGGACACCAAGGGCGCGACGGAGACGCTGGCGCTGCGGCGCGGCGCGACGGTCATCCGGCCCGGTGACGTCTACGGCCCGGGCTCGGTCCCGTGGGTCATCCGGCCGCTGGAGATGATGCGCGCCGGCCGCTTCTTCCTCCCCAGCCCGGGTGACGGCGTGATGACGCCGGTGTACATCGACGATCTCGTCGACGCGATCGTGCGCGCGGTGCGCCGGCCGACGGGGCGGGCCTACACGGTCTGGGACGGCTCGCCGGTGTCGGCGCGTGAGTACTTCGAGGCGCTCGGCGGCGGCCCGGTCCGGACGCTGCCGGCGCCGGTCCTGCGCGCGGCGGCGCTCGCGCTCGGGATCGGCCCCTCGGCCGTGACGTTCGTCTCACGCCGGCACGCGTTCCCCAACGCGCGGGCCCGCGAGGAGCTCGGCTGGGAGCCGCGCACCACCCTGCGCGACGGGATGGAGCGGACCCGCGCGTGGGCTCGCGACGCCGGCCTGATAGGACCTTGAGCCATGGAGACCGTCAATCTGGAGCGCCGCGGCGGCGAGCTGCGCATCACGCTCAACCGCCCCGACGCGATGAACGCGTGGAACAAGCAGTTCGGCGTCGACCTGCTGGCCGCGGTGCGCGAGGCCGCCGAGGACGACGGCGTGCGCTCCGTGACCATCACCGGCGCCGGGCGGGGGTTCTCCTCGGGCGCCGACCTCAAGGCCGGCTTCGACCCCACGCCCGAGGGCTACCCCGACGTCCAGACCGCCCTGCTCGAGCGCTACCACCCGATCATCGTCGGGCTGCGGGAGCTGCCCAAGCCGGTGCTGGCCGCCGTGAACGGGCCGGCGGTGGGCATCGGGTGCTCGCTCGCTCTCGCCTGCGACCTCATCGTCGCCCGCGAGTCGGCCTACTTCCTGCTCGCGTTCGTGAACATCGGTCTGGTGCCCGACGGCGGGTCGTCGCTCCTCCTGCCCGAGCGGGTAGGGCTCGCCCGTGCGACCGAGATGGCGATGCTCGGCGAGCGGATCTCCGCGAAGCAGGCGCTTGAATGGGGCCTGATCAACCGCGTGGCGGAGGACGAGGCCTTCGACGCGGTCGTCGACGGGCTGGCCGAGCGCCTGGCCAACGGTCCGACGCGCTCCTACGCCGGGATCAAGCGGCAGCTCAATGCATGGCTGTTCACGCGGATGGCGGAGCAGCTCGAGCTCGAGGCGGCGATCCAGCAGGAATCCGCGGCGTCGGGCGACTTTCTCGAGGGGGTCCAAGCCTTCCTGGAGAAGCGGCGGCCCGCCTTCTCGGGTGGATGAGCAGCCGCTTCCCGGCTCTCCGTCCATATACTGCCGACGCCGTGGGGCATGAGCAGACGAACACGCGGCGGCGCCTCATGAGGTTGGCTACAGCGCTGCCCGCAGCGGCCATCGGCGCGCTCGTGCTCGCGCCGGCCGCCTCGGCGGGATGGTTCCTCCCGGAGTCCGCCGGATCCCCGAACGCCGACGGGATCCGGACGCTCTACATCCTCATCACGGTCATCGCGCTGGTGATCTTCATCGCGGTCGAGGGCCTGCTCGTCTACTCGATGATCAGGTTCCGGGCGCGCAAGGGCCACGTGGCCGCCCAGATCCACGGCAACACACGGCTGGAGATCGGCTGGACCGTCGGCGCCGCAGCGATCCTCATCTTCCTCACCGTGTTCACGTTCGCCCTGCTGGACGACATCAAGAACCCGGCCGCCTCCCAGATCGACGCCGACGGGAACCGGGTCTCGAGCGCCAGTACGCTCTTCGCCGCCACGGACCAGCCGCCGCCGCCGGAGGGCAGCGCCTCGATCAACATCCGCGTCGTGGGCGAGCAGTACGCGTGGAGTTTCTTCTATCCGCAGGAAGAGGGCCAGGACCGGGTGTACAGCTACAACGACCTGTACGTGCCGATCGGGATGACCGTGACGCTCGACGTGGAATCCAAGGACGTCGCCCACTCGTGGTGGATCCCGCAGCTCGGCGGCAAGTCCGACGCGCTCCCCGGCTACACGAACAAGAGCTGGTTCCAGATCCCGCTCGACGCGCTCCCAGAGGGCGAGGACCGGGTCGTCTACAGGGGCCAGTGCGCCGAGTTGTGCGGGCGCAACCACGCCGACATGCTGGCCCGCGTGATCGGCCTGCCGTTCGACGACTGGCAGGCGTGGCGCGAGCGCAAGGCGCAGGAGCTCGTCGAGGCGCAGGAAGAGGCCGCGCAGGGCACCGAGGAGCAGGCCGCGACCGAGGAGGGCCGCTAGATGGCCGCCATCCCGGCCCGCCCGCAGATCATCGCCCACGAGGTCGACCGGCCCCGGCGCGGCTGGGTCTCGTGGCTGACGACGACCGACCACAAGAAGATCGGGATCCTCTACCTCGCGACGGTCCTCGTGTTCTTCGTCATCGGCGGCGTCGAGGCGCTGCTGATGCGCATCCAGCTCGGGACGCCGGACAACACGTTCCTGACCCCCGAGAAATACAACGAGATCATGACCCTGCACGGGACGACGATGATCTTCCTCGTCGTCGTGCCGGTGTGGGCGGGCTTCGCGAACTACTTCCTGCCGCTGATGATCGGGGCGCGCGACGTCGCGTTCCCGCGCCTGAACGCCTGGTCGTACTGGATGTTCCTGTTCGGCGGCCTCGCGCTCTACGGCTCGCTCTTCTTCACGCCGCCGGAGGCCGGCTGGACCTCCTATGTGCCGCTCTCGCTCAAGGAGTTCACGCCATCCAACGGCCAGGAGGCGTGGATCTACATGGTCCACCTCACCGGCCTGGCGTCGATCCTCGGCGCGATCAACTTCATCGCCACGATCCACAACATGCGCGCGCCCGGCATGGGCTGGGGCCGCATGCCGTTGTTCGTGTGGACGATCCTCATCTACGCGTACCTGATCGTCCTGGCGCTCACGTCGCTGGCCGCCACGGTCACGATGCTCCTGCTGGACCGCAACTTCGGGACGAGCTTCTTCAACCCGAGCGAGGGCGGCTCGGCGCTGCTCTGGCAGCACCTGTTCTGGTTCTTCGGCCACCCCGAGGTCTACATCCTCGTGCTGCCGGCGTTCGGGGTCTTCTCGGAGGTCCTGCCGGTCTTCGCGCGCAAGCCGATCTTCGGCTACAAGGCGATCGCCGCGGCCACGGCCGGCATCGCGTTCCTCGGCCTGCTCGTGTGGGCGCACCACATGTTCACCACGCCGATGAGCACGGTCGTCCTCGCGTTCTTCATGCTCTCGAGCTTCCTGATCGCGGTGCCGACCGGCGTCAAGATCTTCAACTGGGTCGCCACGCTGTGGCGAGGGACCGTGGAATGGCGGGTGCCGCTGCTCTTCTGCGTGGGCGGCATCGCCACGTTCCTCATGGGCGGGATCACCGGCATCTTCCTGGCCGTCTTCCCGGTCGACTGGCAGCTCCACGACACGTACTTCGTGGTCGCGCACTTCCACTACACGGCGTTCGGCGCCTCGGCCTTCGCGATGGTGGGCGCGCTCTACTACTGGTTCCCGAAGATGACCGGGCGGATGATGTCGGAGGGCCTCGGGAAGGTCTCCTTCGTCCTCTTCTTCGTCGGCTTCCACCTGACGTTCCTCATCCAGCACTCGGCGGGCCTGGACGGCATGCCGCGCCGCATCTACGAGTACGGCGAGGGCGCGGGCTGGGAGCTCATGAACCTGATCTCCACGATCGGCGCGTTCACGCTGGCCCTCAGCATCCTGCTGACGATCATCAACGTCGTGCGCTCGCTCAAGAACGGCGCGATCGCCGGTCCCGATCCGTGGAAGGCGAACACGCTCGAGTGGTTCACGACGTCGCCGCCTCCGGAGAACAACTTCGACGTCATCCCGCGCGTGCGCTCGGTGGAGCCGATGAAGGACATCCGGCGCCAGATCGAGCGCCAGACGGGCGTGCCTCAGCGCTTCGAGGCCGGCAAGCCGATGGTGAACGCCTAGATGGAGGCGTCGCGCGCGACCACGGCTGACGCGCTCGCGCTCGGCGGCGTCCGCCAGGTCCTGGCCGACTACGTCACGCTGACCAAGCCCCGGGTGCAGCTCCTGCTGCTCCTGACGACGGTGACCACCATGTACGTGGCCGGCGACCCGTCGGCGTCGCTCGTCGCGCTGACCGTGCTCGGCGGCTCGCTGTCGGCGGGCGGGGCGGGCGCGGTCAACCACTACTGGGACCGCGACATCGACGCCCAGATGGCTCGCACCGCGACGCGGCCGGTGCCGGCGGGCCGCATCTCGCCGCGGGCGGCGCTGATCTACGGGCTCGTGCTCGCCGCGCTGTCCTTCCTGCTGCTGGCCACGACCGTGAACCTGCTGTCGGCCGTCCTGTCGCTCAGCGGCTTCCTCGGCTACGTCTTCGTCTACACGATGTGGCTCAAGCGCTCGACGCCGCAGAACATCGTGATCGGCGGCGCCGCCGGAGCCGTGCCGCCGCTGGTCGGCTGGGCGGCGGTCACGGGCGGCCTCGAGCCCGCCGCGCTCTACCTCTTCGCGATCATCTTCTACTGGACCCCGCCGCACTTCTGGGCGCTGTCGCTGCTCATGAAGGACGAGTACGCCCGGGTGGGCGTGCCGATGATGCCGGTGGTCCACGGCGAGGCCGAGACGCGCCGCCAGATCGTGCTCTACACGTGCCTGCTCGTGGTGTTGACGCTGCTGCCCGTCGCCTTCGGGTTCTTCGGCGCGATCTACGCGACGTTCGCGGTCGTGCTGGGCGGCGCCTTCCTCGTGCTCTCGATCCGGCTCCAGCGCCGCGCCGACCGCCGGTCCGCCCTCCGGACCTACCTGTTCTCGCTCGCGTACCTCGCCGTGCTGTTCGGCGCCATGGTGCTCGACGCACGCCTGCTCGGCTAGAGCGCGAACTTCAACTGCGCTGGGTA
This sequence comes from uncultured Solirubrobacteraceae bacterium, assembly GCA_963774155.1. Taxonomy (GTDB): domain Bacteria; phylum Actinomycetota; class Thermoleophilia; order Solirubrobacterales; family Solirubrobacteraceae; genus DASSUW01. The sequence goes on along the minus strand of CAVZDW010000010.1, from coordinate 795,093 downwards.
GGGCCCACCCAACGCCAAGGGCCGCGAGGAGAATCCTCGCGGCCCGGGCGCTTCGCTATGGGGTTGTGAGGGCTTAGGCGGCGGCCGGGGCGACCTCCGGCTCGTGCTCGAACTTGGGCAGCCAGTTGAGGCGCTTCGGCAGGTACCAGTTGCGGCTGCCGAGGAGCTTCATCGTGGCGGGCAGGAGGACCGCCCGGACGATCGTGGCGTCGATGAGGATGGCGGCGGCGAGGCCGACACCCATCTGCTTCATGGTCTGGTCGGAGCCCGTGGCGAAGCCGGCGAACGTGATGACCATGACGGCCGCGGCGCTGGTGATGATGCCGGCCGTGCTCTTGATGCCGTGGGCGACGGCCTTGTCCGTGGACATCCCGCGGTCGACCGCCTCGCGGACCCGGCTCAGGACGAACACGTGGTAGTCCATCGAGAGGCCGAACAGGATCACGAAGAGGAAGAGCGGGAGCCAGGAGGCGACGCCGCCGACCGATTCGAACCCGAGCAGCTTCTCACCGTGCCCGTCCTGGAAGACGAGCTTCAGGATGCCGTAGGCCGCGCCGACCGACAGCAGGTTGAGGATGATCGCCTTGATCGGCACCACGATCGAGCGGAACGTGACCAGCAGGAGGATGAAGGCCAGGCTGAGCACGAAGCCGAACACGATCGGCAGGTGGGACTTCATCGTGTCGAGGAAGTCCTTCGAGAAGGCGGTCTCGCCGCCCACTGCGACCTCGGTGCCGGCGACCCTGCCGACCGTGGCGGGGACGACGTCCTCGCGCAGGGTCGCCAGGGAGGCCTGGGAGGCGGCGTCGTTGCCGTTGCCGTCGACCGCGATGTTGACGAGCGCGGTGGTCTTGTCCGGGCTGATCTCGACCGACGTGGGCTCGTGCAGCTTGCCCGACGCGATCGCCTGATCCTGGAGGTCGGCGATGCCGGCCTCGACCTCGGGCGTCGTGACGTCGTCAGCGGCGACGACCACGGTCGCCGCGACGCTGCCGCCCGGGAACGCGGCGTCGATGCGGTCGAGCGTCTGCATGATCGGCTGGTCGCGCGAGATGCTCTCGTTGCCGGGGTCCTTGAGGGTCATGCTCAGCGCCGGGATCGTCAGGGCGATGAGCAGGCCGCCGGCCAGGATGGCCGAGACGAGCGGGCGCTGCAGGACGCGGTCGAGGATGGCGCTCCACACGCGGGACTCGCCCTTGTTGCGGTGACGGCGCTTGGCGATGTAGGGAACGCGGCCCTTCTCGAGCCAGCCCTTCTGGCCGAGGTAGGAAAGCATCGCGGGCAGGAAGGTCAGCGAGCCGATGATGGCCACGCCCACCACGAGGATCGTGCCGATGCCGAAGGACACGAAGATCGGGTTGCCCGAGAAGAACATGCCGCCCATCGCGGCCATGACGGTCAGGCCGGAGATGAGCACCGCGCGACCTGAGGTGGCGGAGGCGACCTGGAGGGCGTCCTCCGAGGAGCGGCCGTTGTCCTGCTCCTCCAACATCCGCCGGAGGTAGAACATCGCGTAGTCGACGCCGACGGCGAGCCCGACGAGCATCACGACCTGGGCGACGGCGGGATGAAGGCCGGAGAGCTGGCTGACCGGGCCGAGCAGGCCGATGGTGGCGCCCACCGAGGTGAGGCCGAGGAGCAGCGGCACGCCGGCGGCGATCATGGCGCCGAAGGCGAGCAGCAGGATGATCAGGGTGCCGCCGAAGGAGAACTGCATCGAGCGAGCCTCGTCGGCCGCCTCCTGCTTGCCGAGCGCCTTCTGCTCGGACGCTGCGCCGTACTCCTCGACGCGAACCTCGGGATGAGACTTCTGGACCGCGGCGACGGCCGCGACGGGCGCCTCGGCGACCTTCTCGAGCTGCGCCGCGTCGTCGAACTCGCCGGGGAGCGTGAAGTTCACGACGACCGAGCGGCCGTCCTTGGAGACGGTGTTGGCCTGATCGGCCTTGTTGAGCGGGCTCTCGATGTCGGTGACACCGTCGATCCGCTCCAGGCGCTGCACCACGTCCTTGACGGCGGCGGTGACCTCAGGATCCGACGACTTGACGTCGCCCTTGCCCTGGATGAGGACCTGCTCGCCGACGGTCTCGGGGAAGTCGGCCTTCTCCATGAGCACCATGGACTGCTTCGACTCTCCGTTGCCCATCTCGGCCGTGGGAAGCTCCTTCTGGCCGATCTGGGAGCCCGCCATGGTGGCGAGCACGACGAAGAGGATCCAGCCGAAAATGGCTGCCTTTCGATGTTGCGCGCTCCATCTGCCGGCGCGGGCGGCGAGGTTCCGTGAGTTCATGGGGCGCAGCGTCCCAGCGGGACGACCGCCCGACATTCGCGGTCGCAGGCGTCTGACGGTGCGGGATTTTCCGTCCTAGGAAGCCTTCAACCGCCGTCACGGGGTGCGGCCAGCACTAGCGGGCGGGCGGACCGAGATACCGCACGACGACGGCCAGAGCATCGTCGGTGCCCTTGCCGTGGCGCTCCAGCACGCGGTCCGCGAGCTCCTGCGCGGCGACTCCAGGGGCCAGCGACTCGGAGAAGTCGGCGGTCACCCCGTCGGTCGCGAAGGCGACCGCGTCGCCCGGCTCCAACGGCTGCGTGCTCACCCGCACCTGCGGCAGGTTGTAGCCCACGACGCCGCCGAGGACGACCGGCGAGTCGTGGCGCGCGTCGTGCCCCGCCGGCGGCCCGCACGAAGCGCGCCTCGACGTTGCCGACGCCGGTCCAGGCCATGGTCCGCGCGTCGAGGTCGAACCACGCGAGGGTCATCACCGCGCCGCGCGTCTGCCGCAGCTCCTCGTGGCAGCGCTGCAGCAGCAGCTGCGGCGGGTGCTCGACGAACGTGCGCAGGATCTCGGCGGCCAGCTCGGCCGCGTCGGCCGCGGCGTCGCCGTGGCCGAGCCCGTCGATGCACGCGACCAGGCCGCCGTGCGAGGACGGCGCGAAGACGGCGAGGTCGCCGGAGCGACCCTCCCCTTCGTGCGCCAGCCCCGCCACGCCGCGCTCGAGCACCAGCGGCCACGCGTCGCTCATGCCGCCCGAGCGCTCTCCCGTTCCCACATCACGAGCGTGACCTTCGTGCCCTGGCCGGGTGTCGTCTCGATGTCGAACTCATGGACGAGCCGCCGTGCCCCCGGGAGCCCGAGGCCGAGACCGCCACCGCTCGTGTAGCCGTCCTGGAGCGCGAGCTCGAGGTTCTCGATCCCGGGCCCGTCGTCGCGCGCGATGACCTGGATCCCCCGCCGCCCGGCGGCGTCGCGGATCATCGAGAGGATCACCTCGCCCCGCACGGCGTACGTCGTGATGTTGCGCGCCACCTCGGAGATCGCGGTGGCGAGCAGCGTCTGGTCGGTGCTGGTGAGCTCGAGCGCCGCGGACATCTCGCGGGCGCGCTGACGCGCGAGCACAACGTCGGCGTCCGATTCGATCGGGATCACCGACTCGTGCGGCTCAGCCGCCACCGTCGCCGGTCTCCTTCCGGGGCCGCTGCAGCAGCGCGAGCCCCTCCTCGAGGTCGAGGGCGGTCAGCACGTCCTCGAACGACATCCCGAGCTGGACCATCGCGAAGGCGACCTCGGGCTGGATGCCGACGATGACGGTGTCGGCGCCGCGCAGGCGCGTCATGCGCGAGATGCCCTGGAGCGAGCGCGAGACGAACGAGTCCATCACGTCCAGGGCGGTGACGTCGACGATGATCCCGCGCGAGCGATGGCGGGTCACCTGCGCCATCACGTCGTCCCGGAGCTGGAGCACGTCCGTATCGGTCAACGCCGCCTGGATCGTGGCGATGAGGAACGGCCCCTGCTTGAGGATCGGGACGGCCACTACACGGAGGCCGAGTCGAGCCCGGGCGTTTCCAGGGACACCTGGTAGCCGAGCAGGCGCTCGGCCTCCTCGATGCCGCCCTGGAGGTCGCCGACCGCGTTCACCTTGCCGAGCTCCACGCCGAGCGTGACCAGCGTCTGCGCGATCTCCGGCGAGAGGCCGGTGATGATCACGCTCGCGCCCATCAGCCGCGACGCGTCGACGGTCTGCACGAGGTGGTTGGCCACCGTCGAGTCGATCGTCGGGACGCCGGTGATGTCGATCACGACCACGCGGGCGCGGTTGGCCCGGATCCCGCGCAGCAGCTGCTCGGTGAGCTGGCGCGCCCGCTGGCCGTCGAGCACGCCGATGATCGGGAGGATGAGCAGGCGCTCGCGGACCTGGAGGACCGGGGTCGAGAGCTCGCGGATCGCCTCCTGCTGCTGGCGGATGACGCGCTCGCGCTCCTGCACGAAGTTGACGGCCACCGTGTTGGCGATCCGGTTGGCGGCCGGCTCGTAGGCGTCGAGGACCTGGTTGAGGTAGTCGAAGTCGGTCTGGTACTTCTGGAACAGCGAGCGGGCGAGCACGTCGCGCAGGAGGAGCACGATGCCGACGACCTCGTCGGTCTCCACGCCGCGGGGGATGATGCGCTCGGACAGGTTCCGCGCGTAGTCCTGCAGCGCCTCGACCGAGCCGGTCTCGAGCACCTCGACGTAGTTGTCGTAGACGGACGTCGCCTCGGAGAAGATCTCCTCCTGGGTCAGCGCCGTGAGCAACCGGGCTTCGCCGATCCGCCGGGCCCACTCCTGCCGCAGCTGTGTCCGGTTGTTCCGCAGATGCGCGACCAGCTCGGTCAGCAGGTCGGCATTCGTCTCCCGCTGCCCGTCGGTGCGGGGCGCGTCCGTGGGTTCAGCCATCAATGTCCTCCGTCGAAGGGACTCGGCGCGGAAGCATAGGTCCGTCGCCGCTCGGGGTGAGTCCAAAGGCCAGGATCGCCATGTCGTCCCGCAGCCGGCCTTCCGAGGCGGCGACCACGGCCCGCTCCACGCGATCGGCCACCGCGTCCGGCGGCAACCCACCGGAGCCGGACAGGAGCTCGGTGAGCTGAGCGAGGCCGAAGACCTCGCGGCGGCGGCGCCGGACCTCGGTGACGCCGTCGGTGTAGAGCACGAGCACGTCGCCCTCCCCCAGCTCGACGGTGACGTCGTAGAGCTGGGGCTCGATGTCCGTGCCGAGCAGCGTCCCGAGCCGCCCGACCGGCTCGACGCGCCCGTCCGCGTGGACGACGAGCGGCAGCGGATGGCCGCCGCAGGCCAGCTCGACCTCGAGCCGCCCGGGCGATATCCGCAGGTGTGCGTGGGCGACGGTGCAGAAGCGCCCGTCGTTGCGCTGCTCGACCAGCGCCCGGTGCATGAGCGCGAGCACCCCGCTCGGCCGCGCCTCGTACACCGCCCCGGCCCGCAGGGTGTGGCGGGCGAGCGCGGTGACGGCGGCGGCGTCCGGGCCTTTGCCCTGCACGTCGCCGATCAGGGCCGCCCACGCCCCGCCGCCGGCCTGGAAGAGGTCGTAGAAGTCGCCGCCCAGCTCGACGCTCTCGCCTGCGGCGCGGAAGCGCACGGCGGCCGACAGGCCGGGGACGTCGGGGAGCGCGCCCGGGCGGAGCGAGCGCTGCAGGGTCTGGGCGATCGTCCGCTCGCGCTCGTAGAGCTGGGCGTTGGAGATCGCCACCGAGGCGAGCTGCGCGAGCTGGGTGAGGATCGTGTCGTCACGCGCGCTGAAGCCGCGCGCGTGCGCGTCGGTGACCTCGAGGACCCCGAGCTCGCGCCCGCGGGCCACGAGCCTGACGGTGAGCCGCGCCGGCTCGGTCGTGCCGTCGGCGGGCAGCGGGGGCGACGTGGCGGCCAGCGGCCGCAGCCGCGGGTCGGGAGCGAAGATGGCCACCGTCGCGCGCACGACGCCGAGCAGCGAGCGCGCCGCGTCGGCCGTGAGCTGGAGGATCTCCTCGACGGTCAGCGAGGAGTTCAGGGCGACCGAGGCGTCGGCCAGCGCCCGCAGCTGCTCGACGTGCTCGTGCTCGAGCCGCGCCACCTCCTGCACCTCGTGGTAGCCGCGGTGGACGCTCTCGAAGATCGACAGGCTCTCGCGCAGGAAGTCGGCCCCGGCCTGGAGCGTCTCGTCGGCCGAGCGGGCGCCGTCGGCGAGCGCCGCGCGCATCGCGGCGTGATGCGCCTCCGCGAGGTCGAGGACGCTCAGGTGGGCGGTGACGGCCTGGCGGCCGAGGTCGTAGGCGGCACCCAGCTCCCGCTCCCCGCGGTCGGCGAGAAACGAGGCGAAGGCCTCCGCGTAGGCCGCCGCGAGCCCGGGCGCGACGTTGGTCCCAGCCTCCTTCACCCGCGAGAGATTACGCCGAGCGCTCCGCTAGTGATGCGGATGCTCAAGTGGCAGCTCGGCGATGTCACGCCGAACGTCACGAATCCAGCGAATCGTGGTCGCCAGGAAGAGGATCATCGCGGCGCCGACGATCCACCACGAGATGGTGATCGAGACGATGGCCACCGCGAGCGCCGCCGCGTTGATGAGCGGTAGCGCGCTCGGGGCCGGCATGTGGACCTCCTCGCCCACCGGCGGCGCAGCCGTGTAGTCCTCCGGGGCGCTCATGATCCGACGTACATGAGGGCGGCGACGAAGGTCAGCGCGAACATCAGCAGCCCGATGATGGACGTGATGAGCGCGGTGCGCAGGTTGCGGCGCGCGAGGCGACGGTCCATGCGCGGCAGTCTATTAGGCCCGAAGGCGCGGATGATGCCGCGTGCGGCTTACTCGCACTCGCAAGCTCGCGCGAGCGCCTTGATTAGACGAGAGAACGTTGCCACCTTGGCGCGTTCGTCTCAAACATGACAAACCCCGTTGCGGAACCGGTTCCATTCGTGATCCAAGTGGAAGCCTCACGACGTAGGAAGACACACGAATGCAGCGACCTTCCACCATCCGCCTGCGCGCCAGCCTCCTCGAGGAGGCCAACGCCATCGTCGAGCGCGAGTACGCCTCGGACCTGTCCCTGGACGACATCGCGCGCCGCGTCGCGTCGTCTCGGCGACAGCTCCAGCGGGCGTACGCCGAGATCGGCGACACCACGTTCCGCGACTACCTCACCCGCGTGCGCATGGATCGCGCCGCCGAGCTGCTCGCGACGCGCCGCTTCACGGTCCGCGAGGTCGCGCACCGCGTCGGCTACCGCCAGCCCGCCCAGTTCGCCAAGGCGTTCCGGCGCCACCGCGGCCTCTCGCCGTCCGACTTCCGCTCGGGCGGCGAGGCGTTCAACGCGTCGGCTCTGAGCGCCCGCGCCGCCTGATCAGGCTAATCAAGGCGCTCGCGCGAGCTTGCGAGTGCGAGTAAGCCGCACACCGTCACCGTGGTTGCGTAGGATGCCGCGTCCATGGGCTGCGTGGAGAGGAGCCGATGAGCGACCAGCCCCCGGTCAGCTCACGGGAAAGCAGGGCGCAGGTGCGACAGATGCTGCTGATCGGCGCTGTCGTGTCCGTGCTGGGCATCGCGCTGGCGCTCTGGATCGACTGGTTCCCGGTCCCCGCCTCCGAGCAGGCGGGTCCGATCGACACGCTGTGGGACGTCCTGCTGATCGTCTCGGTGCCGATCTTCGTGCTGGTCGAGACGATCGTCCTCTACTGCGCCATCCGCTTCCGGATGAGGCCGGGCGAGGAGCTCAAGGACGGCCCGCCGATCCACGGCAACACGAAGCTCGAGATCTGGTGGACGGCGATCCCGGCCATCATCCTCGTCGGCCTCTGCACCTACGCCTACGTGGTGCTGACCGACATCGAGAAGGCCGAGGCCAACACGATGCAGGTCCGTGTCGTCGGCGAGCAGTTCACGTGGACGTTCTGGTACCAGGGTGAGGACGGCAAGGAGGTCGCCTCGCCGCAGCTCTACCTGCCCATTGACCGGCCCGTCAACTTCACCGTCCAGTCCAAGGACGTCATCCACGACTTCTGGGTGCCGGCCTTCCGCATGAAGATCGACGCGGTGCCGGGCATCGACACGCACATCCGCGTGAAGCCGACCCGCATGGGCGAGTTCCCGGTGGTCTGCGCCGAGCTGTGCGGCCTCGGGCACTCCACGATGCGCCAGAGCGCGCACGTGCTGACCGCGGACGACTTCGAGGCCAAGCTGGAGGAGCTGCGGAACCCGCCCGAGGCGGGCGGCGGGGCCGGCGGCGGCGGCGGCCAGGCCGAGGCGGACGGGAAGACGCTGTTCACCGAGGCAGCGAGGCCCACGGCCTGCGGCTCATGCCACACGCTGGCCGCCGCGGGCACGACGGGGACCACGGGGCCCAACCTCGACGACGTGATCCCGGACCTCAGCGACGCGGAGATCAAGCAGTCGATCGAGGACCCGGACGCGAAGATCACCGAGGGCTTCCAACCCGGGCTGATGCCGCGCTACGGTGACACCCTGTCGGACGAGCAGGTGGATGCGCTGGTGACGTATCTGAAGGAGGTTGCAGGTTGATGCCGGCCCCGGGGCTCAAGCGCGGCGGCGTGTACTTCGTGCTCGGCGTGCTGCTGTCGGCCGCCATCGTTCTCGTCGTGCGCGCCGCGTACGGGTTCGAGAGCTTCGACGGCGGGCTGACGACCAAGGCGCAGAACGCGATCCTGCTCCTGTCGCTCTTCGTCGGGTCGCTCGCCTTCCTGGTCGGGATCGGCGCCTTTACGTACTGGTTCTACTACGCGACCGGCAAGCCGACGCTGCCGGAGGACCACTCGAGCCACGGCGCGACGTCGTGGAAGGACTACTTCCGGGTCAACACCGATCACAAGGTGATCGGGATCCAGTACGTCGTCACGTCCTTCTTCTTCATGCTCGTCGGCGGCCTGCTGGCGATGATCGTGCGGGCCGAGCTGGCGGCGCCGGGCATGCAGTTCGTGAACACGAACGCCTACAACGGGCTGTTCAGCGTCCACGCGTCGCTGATGATCTTCCTGTTCATCATCCCGGTCTTCGCCGGGCTGGCGAACTATGTGCTGCCGCTGATGATCGGCGCGCCGGACATGGCGTTCCCGCGGCTGAACGCGCTGTCGTACTGGATGCTGCCGGTCGCCGGCATCATGATGACGGCGTCGTTCTTCGCCCCGGGCGGCTCGTTCGCCACGGGCTGGACGGCCTACGCGCCGCTCTCGACCGACGTGCCCATCGGGCAGATGTTCTTCACGATCGGCGTGCAGTTCGCGGGCGCGTCCTCGATCGCGACCGCCCTGAACTTCCTCGTGACGATCGTCACGATGCGGGCGCCCGGCATGTCGTTCTGGCGCATGCCGCTGCTCGTGTGGGCGAACTTCTCGACCTCGCTGCTGGTCGTCATCGCCACGCCGTTCATCGCCGCGTCGCAGTTCTTCGTGCTCTTCGACTACGCGCTCGGCTTCAACTTCTTCCGGCCGAGCCGCGACGGCGACGTGCTGATGTACCAGCACGTCTTCTGGTTCTACTCCCACCCGGCCGTCTACATCATGATGCTGCCGGGCTTCGGGATCATCTCCGAGGTCATCTCGGTGAAGGCCAGGAAACCCATCTTCGGCTACCGGATGATGGCCTTCTCGCTGCTGGCCATCGTGCTGCTCGGGTTCACGGTCTGGGCGCACCACATGTTCGTCTCCGGCATGCAGTCGTGGATCCGGATCCCGATGATGGTCACCACGGCGATCATCGCCGTCCCGACCGGCATCAAGATCTTCTCGTGGCTGGCCACGCTGTGGCGCGGCGTGATCCACCTCGACACGCCGATGCTCTTCGCGCTCGGCTTCCTGACGATGTTCACGCTCGGCGGCATCTCCGGCGTGATGCTGGCGATGGTGCCGCTGACCATCCACGTGAGCGACACGTACTTCATCGTCGCCCACATCCATTACGTGCTCTACGGCGGCTCGCTGTTCACGATCTTCGCCGGCGTCTACTACTGGTTCCCGAAGATGACGGGCCGGATGTTCGACGAGAAGCTCGGGAAGCTGCACTTCTGGATGACGTTCATCGGCTTCAACCTGACCTTCGGCCCGATGCACCTCATCGGCGTCCAGGGCATGCCGCGCCGCGTGGCCGACTACCCGGACCAGTTCGCGACGTGGAACCTGATGATCACGCTGAGCTCCTTCCTGCTCGGGCTCGCGACGCTGGTCTTCGTCTACAACATGGTCGCTTCCTGGCGCGGCGGCCCGCGCGCCCCGGCCAACCCCTGGCGGGCGCTCACGCTCGAGTGGCAGGTCTCCTCGCCCCCGCCGATCTTCAACTTCGACAACGTGCCGCTGGTCGTCGGCGGCCCGTACGAGTACGGCGTGCCGGGCGCCCAGCACGGCATCTTCCAGTCGCCCGCCGAGGCACGTGAGAAACAGCCCGCGGGGGCGCCCGCCGAGAGGGAGACCGAGACGTGAAGAAGATCCTGATCCTCGCCAACGAGACGATCGCGGGCAAGAAGCTGCTCGACGCGATCATCGCCCGCGGCGGCGAGGACGTCCGCTTCCACGTCGTCGTGCCCCAGGCCCGCCCGCGTCACGGCAACGTCGTCTACGACGAGGTGGTGCGGGACAGCGCCCAGGTGCGCGTGGATCTCGCGCTCGCGTTCCTGAAGGACGAGGGCCTGAAGGGCACGGGCGAGGTCGGCGACGCCGACCCGTTCCTGGCGGCCACCGACGCGATCGAGGCCGAGGGGATCGACGAGGTGCTCGTCTCCACCCTCCCGGCCGAGACCTCCGGCTGGCTGCGGCGCGACCTGCCCGAGCGCCTGCGCGAGGCGACGGGCCTGCCGGTCGAGCACCTCGTGGTCGACCTCGCCGCCGAGGGCCTGCCGTTCGGCGTCACGCTCGTGGCGGCCAACGTCACCGCGTCGTCGAGCGAGCTGTCCGACCGCCTGAAGGCGCTGGCCCACGAAGGTCCGCGGCGCTTCATCGTCGTCGTCCCGCAGGCCGCGTTCCACGGCGGCGCGGTCAAGGACGCGCGCGAGCGGCTCGCGGCGCTGCTCGGGTCGCTGCGCGAGGACGGGATCGTGGCCGCCGGCATGATCGGCGACCCGGATCCCTACACGGCGATCATGAACGCCGTCCAGTACTTCCACATCTCCGAGATCGTCATCTCGACGCTGCCGTCCGGCAGCTCGAAGTGGGTGGCCGACAAGCTCGTCGAGCGCGTGCAGGCGGCCACCAACAAGCCCGTCGAGCACATCGAGTCGTCCCCCGTGGGCGCGGAAGCCTGATGGAAGCGCACGCCGTCGAGCACGTGCATCACGGGCCGCCCGCGGCCAACCAGTCGTCCCGGGTCGACGCCCGGACGCTGGGGATGCTGCTTTTCATCATCAGCGAGATCATGGTCTTCGGGGCCTTCTTCACGGCCTACTTCTTCATCCGGGTCGTGGGGGGCGCCGAGTGGCCGGCCGAGGGAGACCACCTGCCGAAGCTGATCGCCGGCGTCAACACCGCGATCCTCGTCTCGTCCTCGCTGACCATGCACTGGGCGCTGGAGTCCGTGAAGTCCGACAACCGGCGCGGCCTGCAGGCGGGCATGCTCACGACGTTCCTGCTCGGCTCGACGTTCCTCTTCGTGCAGATCAACGAGTACGTGCACGTCGGCTTCGCGCCGCAGGACAGCGCGCAGGGCACGATCTTCTACGGGCTGACCGGCCTGCACGGCGCGCACGTCTTCATCGGCCTGACGCTGCTGGCCGTCGTCACCCTCCGGGCCTTCCGCGGGCACTTCTCGTCGGCCGAGCACCACGGCGTCGAGGTGCCGGGCATCTACTGGCACTTCGTCGACGTGATGTGGATCGTCGTCTACACGACCGTCTACATAATCTGAGTGCGGCTGACTCGCATTCGCAAGCTCATGCGAGCGCCTTAGCATGCTGAACCCGCTGCGCTCCGAGCGGGAGGCCTTCCAGCTCCTGCTCTACGTGCTCGCCGGCGCCGCGGTGATCATCGTGCTCGCGCTGATCATCCAAGCCCTCTAGCGCCCACTGTCGACGTGGAGTTCGTGCTGGACCCAGGCGCGCTGGTCCTTGTCGCGACGGCCGAGGGGCTGTACCTGCGGGCGCTGAGCGTGCTGCGCGGGCCGCGGCGTGGCCGTGCCGCGCGGGCAGATCGTCCTCTGGCACCTCGGCATCGCGCTGTGGGTCATCGGGTTCTTCTCGCCGCTGCACGGCCTCAGCGACGAGCTGCTGAGCGCCCACATGGCCCAGCACCTGCTGATCGCCGACCTGGCGGCGCCGCTGCTCCTGGCCGGCGCCCGCAACCCGGTGCTGGGCTTCCTGCTGCCGCGGCCGGCGCTGGTGACCTTCGCGCGCTCGCCGCGGCTGCGCGGTGCCACGCGGTGGCTGCGCAAGCCGCTGGTGGCCGTGCCGGTCTACGTGGTGGTCCTCTACGGCTGGCACTTCTCGATCTTCTTCGAGGCGGCCGTGAGGAACCCGTTCGTCCATGCGCTGCAGCACATGAGCTTCGTGGCCATCGGCGTGCTCGTCTGGTGGTCGGCGCTCGAGCCCAAGCGGCGGCGCTTCAGCGGCGAGCTGTGGAAGGTCCCGTACCTGATCGGCGCCCGCATGGCCGGGATGTTCCTCGGGATGAGCTTCGTCCTCATCCGCGTGCCGGTCTACGTGGGCGTCTACGGCGCCGGAGATCGCGGGCACGGGTTCAGCGCGCTGGCCGACCAGCAGACCGCGGGGGCCATGATGGTCGCCGTCGACATCCTCATCATGGTCTTCGCGCTGTGCTTCTTCTTCTACCGGGCGTCCGAGGACGCCGACCGCCAGGAGGCTCGCGAGCGCGAGGCCCTGCTCACTCGACCGTGAGCGTGCCTTCCATGCCGCCCTCGCGGTGGCCCGGGACCGTGCAGAAGAACGTGTACTCGCCGGCCTGGAGGTCCGTGTCGATCTCCGAGACGCCGCCGTTGCTGACGACCTCGCCCTTCTCGTTGACGCCGTTGCCCTCGATCGCGATGTCGTGCTCGGTCGGGGACTCGTTCGGCGACTCGATCTTGATCGCCCCGGCGGGCGCCTTGGCGTCGGCGAACACGTAGAAGAGGGCGCCGTTGGGATCGGCCGGGATGTCGAGCACGCCGTTCTCGGCCTCGGCGGTCCCCTCGGCGCCGCCTCCGCCGACGGCGGCCAGGGCGCCGGTGTCCTCGCCGCCCTTCGCGACGGCCGACGCGACGTAGGCCGCGACGTCCTCGGCGTCCTCACCGGTCACGATGCCGGCCGGCATGATCGCCTCGCGGCCCGTCACCGGGTCGACCTGCGGGTTCCGGGCGGGGTGGAGGATCTGGGCGTGGACGAGGCCCTCGAACGTGCTCTGGCCGAAGCCGTCCTGGCGCGCGCGCTGGAACGCCTCGTCGAGGTTCGGGCCCGTGACGCCGGTGGCGCCCGCGCGGGCCAGCACGTGGCAGGAGCCGCACTTGGCGACGAACTGCTCCTTGCCGTTGACCAGGTTGGTGCCGGAATCGGCGAGATTGCAGCCGCCGACCACCACCGCAGCGGCCAGGATCCCCGCCAGCACGAGCGCTCTCCTCATCGGCGCGGAATCCTAGTGGTTCGACTGGATGCCCGGCGCTACGTCGGGCGCGGAAGGCCGTCCAGCTCGCCGCGCGCGGCCGCGATCACCGACCGCGCCACGCCGTCCCAGGAGTAGGACGCCCGAGTGGCGGCGACGATGGCGTCCCGCGTGGCGGCGCGCAGGTCGTCCGGCGCCGCCAACCAGGCGGAGAGGTCGCCGGCCAGCTCCCGCACCGCGCCCGGGCCGACCTCGAAGGTGAGCCACTCACGCGCCGGTTCGGGGGCCGCCGCGCCAAGCGTGCGGGCGACCTCGGCCAGCCCCGAGTGCGCCGCCACGACGGGCAGGGCGCCGCAGGCCGCGGCCTCCGCCGCCACCATCCCGAAGGCCTCCGGGAACGTGCTCGGAACGGCCATCGCCTCGGCCGCGGGCAGCACGTCGACCAGCTCCTCGTGGTCGAGCCGGCCGGCCCAGGCGATCCGCTCGGTCATCCCGCGCGCCGCCGCGCGGTACGCGTCGGCGTCGGCGCCGAGCCCGTCGAGGAAGGCCGCCAGGTGCGGCAGCTCTCCCCCTCCTCGCCGCGCCGCGCGCGGGCGGCCTCGAGGTCGCCGCGCTCGAGCTCGGCGGCCAGCGCCTCGAGGCCCGGCCGGAAGGCGCCGAAGCCCACGACGAGCAGCCGCGCCCGCGGCTCGCTCGCGAGCACGAGCGGCCAGGCGGCGAGCAGCAGCTCGACGCCCTTGGACGCGATCAGCTTGCCGACGAAGACCACCAGGCGGTCATCGGGCTCGATCGTGGCCAGCGCGGCCGCCGCCTCTGCGGCCGACCGGGAGAACGACGACTCGGCCGCCGCGGCCGGCGTCTCGTCCGCGGCCAGGCGGGCGCGCAGGCGCTCGAGACCCTCGCGCGCGGGCCCGGGGTCGCGCGGGGTGAAGCGGTCGACGTCCACGCCGGGCGGGCCGAGCCGGGTCCGCTCCTGCACCGTGGGGTCGTCCATCTCCGCCCACAGGCTCGCGCCCGTGTGGTACGAGCCGACGAGGATCCCGCGCGCGCTCGCGAGACCCTCCTGCGCGTAGGGCCGGAAGCGCGGGTGCGGCTTGACCGTGTACTCGAGCGCGCTGCCGTGGATCTTCACCGCGTACGGAACGCCCGCCCGCTCGAGCCCGCGGGCGAGGATCACCGGCCCCATCACGAGGTGGTTGGCGAGCGCGACGTCGGGCTTCACCCGCTCGGCCACCTCACGGACGGCGGCCACGTTGGCGTCGACGTAGCGGTCGACCTCCTCGGGCGTCAGATCCTGGAAGGGCCGCGCGTCGATGCCCTCGTAGCGGTCGGCCACGTAGAGCGGCAGCAGGCCGCCGATGTCGGGCCGGTAGAGCGGTCGCCCGCACGGGCTCGCGGCGCGTGGTGACGCTCAGGGAGCCGCCGTCCCAGTCGCCGGCGGCGTCGACCCAGTCGAGCGCCAGCGGATCCCGGTCCTGGCACAGCAGGTGCACCTCGTGCCCGCCGCGCACGAGCGCCTCGGCCAGAGCGGCGTTGTAGACGTTCGATCCGGTCCCGGAGAGCAGATAGCCGTGGAAGATCAGGATGCGCACGCGCGGGGACTCTACGAGGCGACGTCGCCCGCCCGGTCATTGCCCCAGCCAACTGCGGCTGGGTGGGAGGCTGGGGGTGCCTTTCTGCAAGTCGCCGGGTTCCGAGCTTGCAGTTTGCACCCTCATCGCGGCCTGCGGCCGGCCACTCCCCTACCCAGCCGCAGTTCGCCGGCACCCCGACTACCGTCCAGACCCGATGCTAAGGTCCGCGCGGATGTCAGGACAGACGTATCGGCTCCGTGCCCCGTCGTCGGGGCGGGAGATCCTGCTGGAGGCCGAGCCGGGCCGTGTCTACACCGACCGGGACACCGGGGAGACGCTCGAGGTGGTGGGCAAGCTGCTGCCGCTCTCGCCGTCGCGCTCGCGGCTCCCGTGGGCGGTGGAGACGCTCCGGTTCTGCAACTGGTGCGACCAGCCCGCTCAGCGCGACCTCAACGACTGCCCGACGTGTGGCCGGCGGATGTCGGCCCTGCCGCGGCCCGTCGAGGAGTGACCGGGATGCGTGGGCGGCGCTTCTCCGCGCTCATCGCCGCAGGCTTTCTCGCGTTCGCCGCCGGTTGCGGCGGGGGCGGCGAGGTCGCGCCCGAGGTTCCCGGGCCGCCGGCCGACGTCGCGCTCCCGTCGGGCACGGTCGAGGCCACCTCCACGACGGATGCGGACACGGGCACGACCGACGAGGGGTCCGGGGCCACCGACGAGGGCGCGACGACCGACGGCACGACCGACGACGGCACGACGACCACGCCCCCGGCCGACGAGACCGGCGCCACGACGCCCGACACGAGCGGCGGCACGACGGCGCCCGAGACGGCGGCGGACAGCCCGACGAACGACACGCCGCCGCCCGAAGGGTCCGACGCGCAGCAGTTCGAGGACTTCTGCGAGCAGAACGCGGGCGCCTGCTGATCAAGGCGCCCCTCGGGGCGGCCGATACCCGGTGTAGCCCTCATGTAGGGAAGGCACCGCCGTACTCGAGTCCACTTCACGCACCGGCGACGACGTCGCCATAACCCCGCTCCGCCGTGTTGCGCAGGCCGCGACCGACGCCCGCACGCCCGGGCAGGTCGGTGACGCCCTGACCGCAGCGCTCACGCAGGCCCTCGGCGCCCATCAGGTGCACAGCATCGAGGTCTCGCAGGACCGCAGCGGCGGCCAGGCGACCGTGTCGCTCCCCGGCCTGCCGGGCTACGACATGGCGCTCGACAGCGGGCCGTCGGGCACGGCGCGCGTGGTCGCCTCGGGCGAGACGCTGCACGTCCCGGACGCCCGCGAGCCCGGGATCATCCGCGCCGAGCTGGTCGAGCACTTCGACGTCGCGTCCGCCCTGTTCGTCCCCGTCTCCTTCGCCGGCGAGGTGCGCCGGGTCGCGCTCGTCATCTCCCACACCCCGCGCACGTTCACGGCCCACGAGATCGCGGAGGCCGAGGCGCTCGCGCAGGTCGCCGCCACCGGCCTCGCCCGCCTGCACGCCGAGCACCGCCGCAGCGCCCGCGCCGCCCACGATCAGGCGCTGGTGCGTGCCGCGCGCGCCCTCAACATGTCGCTCGACCTGGTCGAGGTGCTCCGCACGCTGTCGCGCGAGGCGGCGCTGGCCGTCGGCGCCGACCTGTCCGGCGTCTACCTCGGCGACGGCAAGGCCGGCGGCGTGGCCACGGCCGGCTACAACGTGTCCGACGACTGGCACGGGATCGTGCTGGCGCCCGGCGAGGGCGCCGCCGGCTCGGCGCTGCTCACCGGCAAGACCTTCGTCACCAACGACTACCCCCGCGACGCCGCCTCCGGGCAGCCGACGCTGAGCGGCTTCCGCACCGCCGTCGCCGTGCCCATGCGCTGGAACGACGAGCTCAAGGGCGCGCTGTCGGTCGGCTGGACGACGATGCGGCGCGTCGAGGAGGAGGACCGGCGGACGCTCGAGGCGATCGCCGACCTCGCCACCGTCGCCTGCCACAACGCCGAGACCTACCACCAGGTGGAGCAGGCGGCCCGCACCGACGCCCTCACCGGGCTGCTCAACCACGGCGCGATGCAGGTCCGCGTGCGCGAGGAGATCGCCCGCGCGCGGCGCGACGACGCGCCGCTGAGCTTCGTGATCATGGACCTGGACGACTTCAAGCGCGTCAACGACCAGCGCGGCCATCAGGCCGGTGACGAGCTGCTCCGCAAGGTCGCCGGACTCCTGCAGGCCGAGCTGCGCCCGTACGACCAGGTGGCGCGGTACGGCGGCGACGAGTTCGTGCTCCTGCTCCCGGGCAGCGACGAGGCGACCGCCACCGCCGTGGCCGGACGCGTCCGCGACGCGATGGTCGGCTCGATGGTCAGCGCCTGCTCGCTCGGCGTCGCGCAGTGGCACGAGCCGATGGACGCCGACGCCCTGCTCGAGCACGCCGACCGCGCGCTGCTGCTGGCCAAGCGCACCGGCAAGGGCCGCGTCGCCGTCGCCAACGCCGACGTCGAGCGCGAGCTGGCCATGTTGCAGGCCCAGAAGGGCTCGCCCGCGGCCGTCCAGGCGCTGGCCGCGGCGATCGAGGAGCGCGACAACTACACGCACGAGCACTCGGAGGAGGTCGTGCACCTCGCGCGCGGCGTCGCCATGCTGCTCGGGCTCCAGACCGACCAGGTCGAGCGCATCGCCCACGCGGCGCTGCTGCACGACGTCGGCAAGCTCGCGGTGCCGAACGAGATCCTCCACAAGCCGGGTCCGCTCAACCCCGAGGAGTGGGACGTCATGGCCGAGCATCCGGTGGCCGGCGAGCGCATCCTCCTGCGCATCCCGGACCTGACCGCGATCGCCCCCGTGGTCCGCCACGAGCACGAGCACTGGGACGGCAGCGGCTACCCGGACGGCCTGACCGGCCGCATGATCCCGATCGGCTCGCGCATCATCCTGGCCTGCGACGCGTACCACGCGATGATCACCGACCGCCCCTACCGGGACGCGATGTCGCCGGCCGATGCGGCCGACGAGCTGCGCCGCGGCGTGCGCGCGCAGTTCGATCCCGACGTCGTCGAGGCGCTGCTCGACCTCCTCGGCCACAACCGGCCGCAGGGGCCGGACCGCGCCGCGCACGTGCGGATGCCGGCCGCGCCGCCGCCACGCCCCAGCGACGGCCGCACGCGGCGCTAGCTAGCTACCGGTTCGTCTCCGCCTTGGCCGGCTTGTTCGGCTTCGGGTCGGTGATCAGCGTCGCCGAGTAGGTCAGCCGCGCCTTGTAGAGGCAGCGGTACTGCGTGCGCTGGCTCGTCCGCGTCTGCGCGGTCTGCGAGTCCGTGTCGTTGCACTTGTCCTTGGCGCGGCTGGCGCGCCACGACGAGCCGTCGTCGACGAGCTGCGTCAAGGCGGGGGCCCACGTCGGCACGGTGAGCGCGATGACGTAGCCCTTCTTGACCGCGAGCGAGCGGTCGAGCGGGAACTGGACCGACTGGCCGAAATAGGTTCCGAGCTCCATCACCGGCGACGACGCCATCACGCGGTGGTAGAGGCGCTTGCCGCGCCGCAGGACCGTGATCCCGGCCGAGGCCTCGCCGTAGTTGTCCTGGAAGAACGAGATCTGCCGCTCGTCGGGGCTGCCGAGCGAGATCGTCCAGGCGACGATCCGGCCGTTGGCGGGGACGATGTACGTCGTGCGGCTGTTGACGACCTTGGCCTGATAGCCGGTCGTGCGTGACACGGCGAGACAGGGGCTCGCGGGGCAGGTGGGCGTCGCGGGCGTCTCGCTCGCGCCGACCTCGATGATCCGCGCCGACGCGGGGGAGGCGCAGAACAACGCGCCGACCAGCGCGCCGGCGGCGGCTGCAATTCTCAGCTGGGGCATCCCGGCATTCAACACGACGGACCGGCCGGGGTTGTGGTGCGGCGGGCTCGCGCCCGCGCGCGACTAGAGCTTCGAGACGTTGATGGCCTTCGGGCCCTTGTCCCCCTGCTCCTCTTCGTAGGCGACCTTCGCACCTTCGGCGAGCGACCGATAGCCGTCGCCCGTGATGCCCGTGAAGTGGACGAACAGGTCACGGCCGCCCTCGTCGGGCGTGATGAAGCCGAACCCCTTGTCGTCACTGAACCACTTGACCGTACCGGTACCCACAGATCACTCCTACTTGCCGCCACGTCACGCGAGACGTCGCCGCTGACTGGACCTCGACCGGCCGCTGCCGGCCCCGACGGGGAGAACGTATCCGGGTTCGCGCGCCGCGCGCAAGGGCTGTTTAACCGGTGAGTTCCAGGGCCGCCGCCGCGATCTCGTCGGGATCGCCCGGACCGGGCACCCACGGCAGCCTCAGCGGGTCGTTCGCGTAGCGCGGGATGACGTGCAGGTGGAAGTGGAAGACGGTCTGCCAGGCGGCCGACCCGCACGAGTTCAGGAGGTTCACGCCGTCGGCTCCGAGGCGCTCTTTGACGCGCGCGGCGAGCTTCTGCGCCATGCGCGCGCAGGCCTCGAGATCCGCGTCCGGGACCTCGAGCAGGTCGCGGCTGTGCTCGCGGGGGATGACCAGCAGGTGACCCCGCGTCGCGGGATTGATGTCCATGAAGGCCACCGTGCGCTCGTCCTCGTCCACGCGCGTGGAAGGGATCTCCCCGGCGACGATCTTGCAGAACAGGCAGTCCGGATCAGGCATCGAAACAGTATGCGGCTTACTCGACCTCGCGAGCTCGGTCGAGCGCCTTGATTAGATGGCGAGCGCGGGAACCGCCTCGTCGCGCGTGGATATCTCGCCCGCGTAGCGATCCTCCTCGAGCTGGGCGAGCAGCTCGCCGAGCCGCGGGCCGTGCGCGATGCCGAGCTCGCGCGCCAGGTCGTCACCGCGGATCAGCGGCTCGGCATCGTCGGGCTCGGCGAAGGCGGCGGCCAGCAGCTCGCGCGCGACCTCGACGTGGGCGACGATCGCCTCCTCGGCGCCTCGGCCGCGCGTGGCGAGCCGGTCGGCGACGGTGAAGAGCGTGACGTCGGCGCTCCAGGGCGCGGTGGCGCGCAGGTAGCGCCACACCGCGCGGCGGTCGAGCGGGCGCTCGTGCACGAGGAAGCCGACGCGCAGGTGGTGGAGCGTGAGCGCACCGACGTAGTCGATCGTGCGCTGCGAAGCGCGCAGGCGGCGCAGGACCGCGCGGGCCAGCTCGGCGCCCTCGGCGTCGTGCCCGATGAAGGTCACCCGGCCGTCCGGCCGCTCGCCGCGGGTCTGCGGCTTCGCCGCGTCGTGGAGGAGCGCGGCGAAGCGCATCGCGCCCCCGTGGGTGAGCTCGTCGGCCAGCGGCTCGGCCAGCAGCGCCGCCGCGCGGTCGCCGAGGAAGTCCGGGCCGCGCTCCAGCGCCGCGACGGCGTCGAGGACCTCGAGCGTGTGGTCGTAGACGTCGGCGTGGTGGTACTCGTTCTGCGCGATGCCGCGGAGCGCGGTGAGCTCCGGCAGCACGACGGCGGTGAGTCCGAGCTCCTCCATGAGCGCGAGGCCGCGCCGCACGTCGGCGGCGCAGACGACGCGCTTGAGCTCGCCGAACACCCGCTCCGGCGCGACCTCCTCGATGCCGGCGGCGTGCTCCCGCGCGGCCTCGGCGGTGGCGCCGTCCAGCTCCAGCGCAAGCTCGACGGCGATCCGGACCGCGCGCAGCGAGCGCAGCGGATCCTCCTCGAGCGCCTGGGCCGAGACCATGCGCACGACGCGCGCCTCGAGGTCGGCGCGGCCGCCGTAGGGATCGATCAGGTCGCCGCCCGCGAGCGGCTCGGCCATCGCGTTGATCGTGAAGTCGCGCGCCGCGAGATCGGCGCGGATGTCCCCGTCGCGCAGCGTCACGAGGTCGACGTGCCAGTCGTGGCCGGGGCCGACGACGCGCCAGGCGCCGAATGCGCCCGAGAGCTGGAACGGGGCGCCGCCGGTGGCGCGGGCGATCGCGCGCGCGGCCTCGCGCGGGTCGCCCTCGAGCGCGATGTCGACGTCGTCGGTCGGGCGCCCGAGCAGCCGGTCGCGGACCGCCCCGCCGACCAGCCACGCCTCGCGGCCGGCCAGGACCTCGCGCGCGGCCTCGAGCGGCTCGCTCATCCGTGGTGCTCCCGCGGCACGCGGGCCGAGATCCCGCACGTGATCTCGTAGTTGATGGTGTCGAGCCGCTTCGCGAGCTCCTCGGCGAGGATGCGCTCCTCCCCGCGGGCGCCGATGAGCACGACCTCGGCGCCGGGCTCGACCGGCGCCGCGCCGAGGTCGACGGTGATGTTGTCCATCGAGACCGTCCCCACCACGGGCAGGCGGCTGCCGTTGATGAGCACGTCGGCGTTGTTGGTCAGGGCGCGACGGTACCCGTCGCCGTAGCCGATCGGGACCGTGGCCAGGCGCGTCTCGCGCTCGGCCACGAAGCGGCGCCCGTAGCCCGCGCTCTGGCCCGGCAGCGTCCGCTTGACCTCGGCGACGTAGCTGACGAGCTCCAATGCGGGCTCGAGGCCGTGGGCGGCCGGGTCCTCGTGGAAGGGGTCCATGCCGTAGACGGCGATCCCGCAGCGCACGAGGCCGAAGCGCGCTTCCGGCGCGCGCAGGGTGGCGGCCGAGTTGGCGGCGTGGACGAGCGCGCCCCGCTCGGCGAGCGCGGCGGCCCACGGCCGGAACGCGTCGAGCTGCTCGCGCAGGAAGCCGTCGTCCTCCTCGTCGGCGGTGGCGAAGTGGGTCATCGCGCCCGCGAGGCGGAGGTTCGGCGCGGCCTCGATCGCGTCGGCCACGCGGGTCGCCTCGTTCGCGTCGCGCGTGCCGAGACGGCCCATCCCGGTGTCGAGCTTCACGTGGACGCCCGTGGCGCCGCCGCGCGCCGCGATCGCCGCCACGAAGCCCTCGCGCCAGGCGACCACGTCGGCACGGGCCTCCACGGCGACGTCCAGCTCCTCCGGCGACAGCGCGCCCATGACGAGCAGCGGCCCCTCGATGCCGGCGGCGCGCAGCTCGGCCGCCTCGTTCGCGGTCGCCACCGCGAGCCACGCGGCGCCGCCGGCCTGCGCCGCGCGCGCGGCGGGGACGGCGCCGTGGCCGTAGCCGTCGGCCTTGACCACCGCGCAGAGCCGCGCCGGAGCGGCGATCGCGGCCAGGCGCGCGCAGTTGCGCTCGATGGCGCCCAGGTCGACCCGGGCCAGCGCGCGGAGCACGCCGGGCTACTCCTCGTCGTTGGACGTCAGCGCGTCGAGCACGTCGACGCGCGTCACGACGCCCACCAGCCGGCCGTGCTCGATCACCGGGAGCCGGTTGTGCTTCCGGCGCGCGATCACGCGCGCCGCCTCGCGCACGCTCGCGTCGGGCTCGATGGTCACCGGATCGGGGGTCATCATGTCCTCCGCCGTCGCGGCGAAGGCCTTGCGGACGCGCTCCTCCCAATGGGAGATCGACTCGAGGAAGACGATCCCGCCGAACAGCTGGAAGTAGTGCGGCATGTGGAAGTCCTCGTTCTCGTCGGTGAGCACGAGGTCCGCCTCGGTGATGATCCCCACGCAGCGCCCGCCCTCGTTGACGACCGGGACGCCCGGGAGCTCGTGGTCCCGCAGCACCTTGAGGACGCGCTCGACCGAGTCGGCGACCGTCACCGTCGGGACGTCCGTATCCATGATGTCCCGCACGGTCTGAGGCATAGCCCGTTGAAATCTAGTTGTTGAGGCCGGCCGGCAACCGAGCGATGACGTCCGACGCGATCACGCCGTCGGGGCCGTAGGGCTCCGCGGCGAGCTTGCCCGCCCCGAGGTGCACGTACACGGCCGCGCAGGTGGCGTGGAACGCATCCATCCGCTTGGCCAGCATCGCGCCCACCACGCCGGAGAGGACGTCACCCGTCCCGGCCGTGGCGAGAGCGGGCGCGCCGCCGGGTGAGATCGCCACCCCGGAGCCTGGCCGGACGACCAGCGTGTCGTCGCCCTTGAGCACCACGATGGCGCCCGAGCGGTCCGCCATCGCGCGCGCGTGCGCGAGACGATGCGCATCCACCTCGGACGACTCGACGTCGAGCAGGCGGCCGAGCTCGCCGGCGTGCGGGGTGAGGACGGCGGGCGCCGCCCGCTTGGGGAAGTCGTAGCCGTCGAGCGCGTTGAGGCCGTCGGCGTCGACCACGAGCGGCACCTCGATGCGCTCGAACAGGGCGCGCGCGAACGCCCGGGCGGCATCGGTCCGCCCCAGGCCGGGGCCGAGCACCACCGCGTCGGCCCGGGCGACGGCCTCGAGCGCGGCGTCGACCGCGTCGTCGCCTTCCGGCAGGCCCTTGAACATCGCCTCCAGCAGCCGGGCCGAGAACGCCGCCTCGAGCGAGGCACGCGCGGCGACCGTGACGTAGCCGGCGCCGGTTCTCATCGCGGCCATCGCCGACATCGTGGGCGCGCCGGTGAGGCCCGGCGACCCGCCGATGACCACCACGTTGCCGGAGCTGAACTTGGTCGAGTGCGCGGCCCGCCGCGGCAGGCCGTCGCGGACGGCCGGGCCGATGAGGCCGGCCCAGGGCTGCACGGGCGCGCCGTCGGGGGTGCCGATGCCGACGACCTCGACCTCCCCCGCATGGGTCTTGCCGGGGTTGATCCAGAGCCCCGGCTTGGCGAGATGGAACGTCGCGGTGGCCACGGCCCGGACCGCCGCGCCGGGCGTCTCGCCGGTCGAGGCGTCGACGCCGGAGGGCACGTCGGCCGCCACCACGGGCGCGTCGGCGGCGTTCATCGCCTCGATGACCGCGCCCGCGGGATCGCGCGGGGGGCCGGTCGTCCCCGTGCCGAGCAGCGCGTCGACGATCACCGCGGCGCCCTCGAGCTTGGAGCCCTCGAACGGCTCCGGCGGATGGCCGGGCAGGCGGTCGAGCTGCACGGCGGCGTCGCCCTGCAGCTGATCGGGCGGCCAGACGGCCAGGACGTCGACCGTGCGGCCGGCCTGGCGCAGCCACCGCGCGGCGACGAGGCCGTCGCCGCCGTTGTTGCCCTTGCCGCAGACGACGGCGACCCGTCCGATGGGCCCGTGCCGGGCGGTCACCGCGGCAAGGCCCTCCCCCGCCCGCTCCATCAGGTCGAGCGAGGGCACGCCACGCTCGTCGATCGCCCAGCGGTCCGTGGCGCGCATCTGCTCGGCGTCGGGCAGCGGCGCCAGCCATCCGGGGAGGGTCATGCGAGCACCGCCACGGCGGCCGCCATCCCGTGCGTGTGCGTGAGCGAGACCTCCACGGTCGCGCCGAGCGCCTGCGCCCGGGTGGCCGCGGCGCCGCTCAGCCGGACGGACGGGGGCTCGTCGCCGCCGCCGAGGACCTCGACGTCACGCCAGCTCCACTCGCGCAACTGCAGTGCCTTGGCCACGGCCTCCTTGGCGCAGAAGCGCGCGGCGAGGTGCATGACGGGCCGCGCACGGGTCGCCGCGTAGGCGCGCTCGCCGTCGGTGAAGAGACGCGTGGCCAGGGTCGGGCGCCGTGCGAGCGCCCGCTCGAGGCGCTCGATCTCCAGGAGGTCGATGCCGACGCCGCCCATGGCCGCGTCGACTCTAGCCCAGCAGGGTCAGCGGCGCGTGCGGAGGTAGATGTCGCCGTGGGCGTGGCCGGCCTGCGCGTCTTCGATCCGCGCGAAGAGCGTGGCGGCATCGGTCCAGTCGGCGTGCGCCAGCTCGACCTGCTCGCCCCGGGCGAAGTTGCACTCGTAGGCACCAAGCGCCTCGACCTTCGCCACGCACTCCCGAGCGGCGTCGAGATCCAGTCCCTGGTACTCGAACGAGATCGCCGCGATCGGCTGGCTGAGGCCGGCGAGGACGTCCCGCTCAGCGCCTTCCACGTCGATCTTGAGGAAGTCCGGGCGTCCGTACCGGTCGATCAGCGCGTCCACCGTCGTGATCCGAACGGTCACCGAGCCCCTGAAGCGTTCTGGGAACTCGGAGGACTCGACGAGATCCACCCATTCGTCGGAGATGCTCGAGTGGACGTGGTCGATGCCGAGGTGCAGCTCTCCGGCGCCCTCCGCGGAGCTCAGCGCGACCTCCTCGACGTCGAGCCGGCGTGATCCGCACCGGAGGCGAACCCGCTCCGCGAGCTCGGGGTTGGGCTCGACGGCCACCACGCGCGCGCCAAGCCCGAGGTACACCTCGGTGTAGTTGCCGATGTTGGCACCGACATCGAAGACCAGGCCGCCGTCGGGCACGAACTGCCCGAAGAGGCCGCGAGCTCCCATGCGCCACGCGTGGTGTTCGCTGTTGACGAGGCGCTGGTACGCGTGCCGTGCAGGGCGGTAGACGCCCGCACGGCCGAGCAGATGCTCGCTGCGCTGCTTGAGGGCCGCTCCTGATCGCATGACGGCCACGCTAGCCCCGGCCGCGCGCCGCCACACTGAGCGGAGGTATAGGACGCGCGGTCAGGCGGGGACGCCGCCGAGCTCACGCATGCGGGCGGCGGCCTCGACGGCCTCTTCGCGCGAGCGCACGTTGAGCTTGCGGTACAGGTTCTTCAGGTGCGACCGCACGGTCTCGGTCGACAGCACGAGCAGGCGCGCGATGTCGTCGGTCGAGGCGCCGCCCGAGACGAGGTCCAGGACCTCCCACTCGCGATCGGTCAGGGTGCTGCGCACGGGGCGCAGGCCCATGCCGCCGGTCGGGGCCGAGCGGTAGTGCTGGACCAGGTGCATGGCCAGCCGGCGCGAGATGGCGGCCTCGCCGTCGAGCGACCCGCGCAGCGCGCGCGGGAGCGAGGCGAGCTCCATGTCCTTGGACAGATACCCGGCCGCGCCTGCGCGAAGGCCGCGCAGACCGAGCGACTCGTCGCCGGCGCCGGTGAGCAGGATCACGCGGATCGAGGAGTCCTGCTCGTAGATGCGGCGCGTCGCCTCGATGCCGTCCATCTCGGGCATCATGTAGTCCATCACGACTACGTCGGGGCGGTAGAAGATCGCGAGCTCGACGGCTTCGCGGCCGGTCGAGGCCTCCGCGATCACCGTGACGTTCTCACGCTGAAGGGTGTCGCGAATCAACCGACGAACGAGCGGGTCGTCGTCCGCGACGATGGTCCGCAAGGGTGGCACGTCATCCATGAAGTCACTCATCCGGGTTCCTCTCCGAGGGTCCGTCCTGCCGGAGCAGCACTGTACGGCAACTGTAGACACCCGTGGGGGATTTTCGTACCCAGGGGGGGTCAGACATGCGTCCAGGCCGGGTGACGAACGCTCTTGCGGAAGGTGAGGTGCGCGACCCGCGGGGCAGGAAGACGCTCGTCGGCACCCCTCCCATCTCACCTTCCTAGACGCCCGACCAGGCTCCAAGCTGGGCGACGTGGGAATCAGCATCAGCGATCTACGCAACGGCCGGGACACCGACCAGACCCTTGAGAACCTCCTCACGGCACTGTCGCTGAACCTCGAGCTCCGGGCGCGCTACCGCGTGTTCGAATTCGAGGCCAACCAAGAGGGATACACGGAAGTTGCCTCGCTCTTCGCGGAGCTCAGGCGCCTCGAGCAGCAGCAGATCGCCGAGCTGCTTGCCGGGCTACGGACAAGGCTCGGCGACTTCGAGACACGGAAGGAGCTTGCATGACCATCGGGATCGTGGGGCTTGGCTACGTTGGCCTGCCCCTGGCGGTGGCGTTCGCCGAAGCCGGCCAGCGCGTCGTGGGCGTCGACACCAACGCCGGCCGCGTCAATCAGCTGCGTAACGGCGAGTCGTACATCGAGGACATTCCTTCGGAGCGGCTCCAGGCCGTCTCCTCGCACATCGAGGCCACCACGCGCACCCAGCGCCTGAGCCTCTGCGACGCGATCATCATCTGCGTCCCGACGCCGCTCACGGCCAACCGCGAGCCGGAGCTCGGCCCGCTCATCGGCGCCGCGCAGGTCGTCGGCGACGCGCTGCAGGCCGGCCAGCTGGTCGTCCTGGAGTCCACGACCTACCCCGGCACCACGCGTGAGCGCGTCCTGCCGATCCTCGAGGAGACCGGCCTGAAGGCCGGCCGCGACTTCTTCCTCGCCTTCTCCCCCGAGCGCGTCGATCCGGGCAACGAGGTCCACCACCTCGGCAACACGCCGAAGATCATCGGCGGCCTCACCCCCGCCTGCCGCGACCGCGCCGAGGCCGTCTACGGGATCATCTGCGAGCAGGTCGTCCCGGTCTCGAACCCCGAGGTCGCCGAGATGGCCAAGCTGCTGGAGAACATCTTCCGCTCGGTCAACATCGCGCTCGTCAACGAGCTGGCGCGCCTGGCCGACCGCATGCAGATCGACATCCGCGAGGTCATCGACGCCGCGGCCTCCAAGCCGTTCGGCTTCATGCGCTTCGACCCGGGCCCCGGCATGGGCGGCCACTGCCTCCCCGTCGACCCCTTCTACCTCTCGTGGAAGGCCCGCGAGCTGGACTTCGCCACCGAGTTCATCGAGCTCGCCGGCAAGGTCAACCAGTCGCAGCCGTTCTTCTGCGTCGAGCAGGCCGAGCGCGCCCTCAACGACCAGGGCAAGTCGGTCCGCGGCTCGAAGATCGCCGTCCTCGGCGTGGCCTACAAGCCGGCCGTCGGTGACATCCGCGAGTCGCCCAGCCTGAAGATCATCGACCGCCTGCAGTCCCTGGGCGCCGAGATCGCCTACCACGACCCCTACGTGCCGGAGCTGAAGGCCTTTGGGCTCCGCCACACCTCGCTCGAGGAAGCCCTCGACGGCGCTGACGTGGCGCTGATCGTCACGGCCCACCCGGGCATCGACCACGACCACGTCGCCGCGACGGTGCCCACGGTGGATTTCCGTGGCGTCACGCGGCGCGATCACGCGGTGGCACGTCCCCCGGCAACGGATTTGCCGGCGCCCCGCGTCGCCCAGTTTGAGCTCACGGAGGTGGCAGCATGAAGCGGCTTGTCATCGTGGCCGACCACTCGTTCGTCGTCCACGCCATTCGTCTCGCCCTGCGTCAGACCGCAGGCTTCCAGGTCGTCGGGTTCATCGACGGCAGGAGCCCGGCGGCCAGCTCGCTCACCGAGCTCCGCCCGGACGTCGTCGTCGTCGACGACATGCAGCTGCCGGAGAACGCGATCGCCCGCCTGCGCGAGGCCGCCGAGCACACGCCCGACGCCAAGCGCCTCCTGCTGACCATGCGCATGGACGAGGAGTGGCTGAGCGAGGCGTTCGACGCCGGCGCCGACGGCGTGCTCTCCAAGAGCGTGCACCCGGTGAGCATGGGCACGATGCTGCGCGAGATCGCCCAGGGCAACGTGGTCCAGCGGTTCCGCAACACCCGCCCGGCCGTGTCGCAGGAGGACTGCCCGCTGACCGACCGCGAGAAGGAGATCCTCGGCCTCGCCGCGGAGGGCTTCACCAACCAGCGCATCGCCCGCGAGCTGTGGGTGACCGAGCAGACGGTGAAGTTCCACCTCTCCAACACGTACCGCAAGCTCGGCGTGGCGAACCGCACCGAGGCGACCCGCTACGCCTACATGCACGACCTCGTGATCCAGCATGAGCGGCTGGCGTCCTGAGCTGACGGCCGCAACTGCCGACACGGAGACGCTGCACCAGGCGGGCCTGAGGATCGTCCCTCCGCCCGCGGTGCATGCGCCTGCGCGTCGCCGGGGCGGCTTCTCCCGCGGTCGCGTCCGCACGCTGATCGGCGCCGATCTCCTCGCCATCGTGGTGTCGCTGGCTGCGACCTACGGCCTGGCGGAGATGATCGGCCCGCCGGCGGTGATCGCGCCCACGTGGCTGCTGGTGGCGCTCGCCCCGGCGATCACGATGGCGTGGCTGGGCATCTTCGCGACCTACCGGCTCTATGAGGGCCAGTCGCGGGCGATCGCGCGCAAGAGCTTCGACGAGGTGTCGACCCTCTTCAACGCGCTGCTCGCCGGCTCGCTGGCGCTGCTCGTGCTCAACCAGGGCCTGAAGAAGGGCTTCGACGTCTTCATCTACTCCCCGCTCGAGGCGCTCTTCTTCCTGACCTTCGCCGTGGTGCTGGTCCCGACGCTGCGCGGCGTGGTCCGGACGTGGCTGTTCCCGAACGTCATGGCCCCGCGGCGCACGCTGATCGTGGGCGCCGGGGCGACCGGGCGGCTGCTCGAGCGCAAGCTCGAGACGCACCCCGAGTACGGCCTCGAGCTGGTCGGCTTCGTCGACGACGAGCCGGGCACGGACATCCTCGGCGGCACCGCCGACCTCACGCAGCTCGTCGACACGCTGAACATCGACTGGATCGTGCTGGCGTTCTCCGAGACCCCGCACGAGAAGACGCTGGAGCTGATGCGCGAGGTGCGCCGGCCCGACGTCCACCTGTCGATCGTGCCGAACTTCTACGAGCTCTTCGCCTCCAACGCGGCGATCGAGGACATCGAGGGCGTGCCGGTCGTGAGCCTGCCGTCCATGCAGTTCTCGCGCACGGTGCGGGCGCTCAAGCGGACGTTCGACATCGTCGCCTCGGGGGCCGGCCTGCTGGCCATCTCCCCGATCCTGGCGGTGGCGGCGATCGCCATCAAGCTCGACTCCAAGGGACCCGTGTTCTTCCGCCAGGCGCGCCACGGGCGCGGCGGGCGCGAGTTCCGGATCGTGAAGTTCCGGACGATGGTCCAGGACGCCGAGGCCAAGCGCTTCGAGCTCGCCGAGCTCAACGAGATGGAGGGCGGCGGCCCGCTGTTCAAGATCCAGAACGACCCGCGGATCACCCGCGTCGGCGCGTTCCTGCGCAAGACGAGCATCGACGAGCTGCCGCAGCTCTGGAACGTGCTGCGCGGCGAGATGAGCCTCGTCGGCCCGCGTCCCTTCGTCATCCACGAGTCCGAGCAGATCACCGGCTGGGCCAGCCGGCGGCTCGAGACCACCCCCGGCATCACCGGCCTCTGGCAGGTGCTCGGCCGCAACGACATCCCCTTCGAGGAGATGGTCAAGCTCGACTACGTCTACGTGACCAACTGGTCGCTCTGGTGGGACATCAAGATCCTCGTCCAGACGCTCCCGGTGGTCCTGAATCGCAGAGGCGCGTACTGATGGCTGTCTTCGTTATTCCCGCGTACAACGAGGAGGCCAACGTCCCGCGCCTGCTCGCCGACCTCGAGTCGCGCCCCGACCTGTGGCGCGACGGCGGCTGGGTGGTGCTCGTCGACGACGGCTCCACCGACGGCACCGTCGAGGCCGCGCGGGCCCACGACGGCGACCTGCCGGTCGAGGTGCTCCCGCTGGTCCGCAACCAGGGCCCGGGCAAGGCGTTCGACCGCGGCTTCCGCCGGGCGCTCACCTTCGCCGGAGACGACGAGCTGATCGTCACCCTCGAGTCGGACACCACCAGCGACCTCGACGCCGTCGAGGCGATGATGGCGGCCGCCCGCGAGGGCGCCGACGTGGTCCTCGCCTCGCATCACAAGGAGGGCGGGCTGGTCGGCGTCTCGGCCCACCGGCGCTTCCTGTCGCGCGCCGCTTCGTCGGTCATCCGCCGCGGCGGCGGGCTCGACGCGAGCACCGTGTCGTCGTTCTTCCGGGTCTACCGGGCGAGCGCCCTGCACGCCGGCTACGAGCGCTACGGCGACGCCTTCATCCGCGAGCGCGGCTTCGCCTGCAAGGCGGAGATCCTCATGAAGCTCTCCCGGCTCGGCATCACCATCGCCGAGGTCCCCGTGACCCTGGACTGGGGCAAGCGCGAGGGCGAGAGCAAGATGAAGGTGCTCCCGACCATGGGCGGCTACGCCCGGGTCATGGTGCGCCAGGTCGCCGCGAGGGCGAGGTCGTGAGCGGCGTCGGGATCATCGGCGGCGGCCTGCTCGGCCTCGGACTGGCGGACAAGCTCTCCGCCGCCGGCGTGCGCGTGACCGTCTACGAGTCGGCGGCGACGCTCGGCGGCCTGGCCGGCAGCACCCTGCTCGGCGGCGTGCGCGTGGACCGCTACTACCACGCGGTCACGACCGACGACACCCGCGTGCTGACCCTGGCCGAGGAGCTCGGCCTCGACGTGCGCTGGCGCCAGCTCGGCGTCGGCTTCTACCACCAGGGCCGCCACGCCGAGATGTCGACCCCGGCGCAGCTGCTCACGTTCCCGGGGCTCAGCCCGCTGGACCGCGCACGGCTCGTGCGCTTCGTCCTGCGCTGCAAGCGGATCAGCGACCATCGCGAGCTCGACACCGTCGGTCTCGAGGAGTGGACCCGCCGCGTGTGCGGCGACCGCCTCTGGGAGCGCCTGTGGCAGCCGCTGTTCGACTCCAAGTTCGACGGTCGCTACGACGACCTGCCGGCCACGTACCTGTGGGCGCGGATGAACCGGACCTCCGGCACCCGCGATCGCAAGGGCCGCGAGGTCATGGGCGCGATCGAGGGCGGCTACCAGGCGATGTGCGACCGGCTCGCCGATCGCATCCGCGCCCGCGGCGGTCAGGTCCTCACGTCCACCGCGGTGCGCTTCGTGCCGTGCTCGAACCACCGCGCCATCGGCGTGGTGCTCGACGCCGGCTTCCGCCCGCACGACACGGTGGTGGCCACGCAGATCCGGCCGAACCTCCCGCACATGCTCGCCCCCGAGCTCGAGCAGGCGCTCGGCCCGGACCAGCAGCGCTACCTCGGCATCGTGTGCCTGGTGGCGCGCGTGCGCAAGAGCGTGAGCCCGCACTACGCGCTGAACATCACCGATCGCCGGGTGCCGCTCACCAGCGTCGTCGAGACCACGCACGTCGTGGATCCCGCCGTCGCCGAGGGCCACCTCGTCTACCTGCCGAAGTACGTGAACCCCGACTCCCCGGAGCTGGACAAGTCCACGTCGGACATCCGGCGCGAGTACCTGGACCATCTGAAGACCATGTTCCCGGCCTTCCGGGACGAGGACGTGATCGCGGCCCAGGTCGCGCGCGCCCGCGTCGCGGAGCCGGTCCATCCGGTCGGCGCCGTCAAGCCGGACCCGTTCGCGGTCCCCGGCCTCGTCGTCGCGTCGTCCGCGCAGGTCTATCCCGACATCGTCCACGGCCAGGCCATCCTCGGCGTGGCTGAGCGAATCGCGGCCGGGCTGGAGGCCCGACTGCCCACCCCACAGCGCCGCTTGGAAGCGGCTTGACCATGAACCGCAGCAAGGAGGAACGGACCATGAACCTGCCAGCGACGATCGGGGTGACCGGCGCCGCCGGCTTCATCGGCGCCAACCTCTGCGAGCGACTGCTCGAGGAGGGCTGCACCGTCATCGGTGTCGACGACATGTCGATGGGGGCCCTGAGCAACCTCACCGGCGTCATCGACCACCCGAACTTCCGCTTCGAGGAGTTCGACTGCCGGGACGCCGCGCGCATGCGCGAGGCCATGGGCGAGTGCGACGCGATCGCCCACATGGCCGCGCTGAAGATCCCGCGCTACGGCGGCGCCCTCAAGACGCTGGCCGTCAACGTCGACGGCTCGCACGTCGCGCTCGAGCTCGGTCGCGAGATCGACGCTCACGTGGTCCTCGCCTCGACGTCCGACGTCTACGGCCAGGCCGAGCCGCCCTTCCACGAGGACGACCCGATCGTCCTCGGCCCGCCGTCGACGCGCCGCTGGTCGTACGCCGCCTCCAAGTACTACGACGAGCACCTCGCGCTGCGGATGGCCGAGGAGGAGGGCCTGAAGGTCACCATCCTGCGCTTCTTCAACGCGTACGGCATCCGCAACCACGCGTCGTGGTGGGGCGGCCCGCTGTCGGTCTTCTTCGAGGACCTGCTCGACGGCAAGGACATGGAGATCCACGGCGACGGCCGCCAGACCCGCTCGTTCACGTACGTCAGCGACACCGTCGACGGCGTCGTGCGCTCCCTGGAGCGGGGGCGGAGACTTCCCGGCGAGGTCATCAACATCGGCAACGACCAGCCGA
The DNA here is from genome assembly GCA_963774155.1 of uncultured Solirubrobacteraceae bacterium. GTDB lineage: Bacteria > Actinomycetota > Thermoleophilia > Solirubrobacterales > Solirubrobacteraceae > DASSUW01. The sequence continues at coordinate 762,437 of CAVZDW010000010.1, read as the reverse complement.
TCGAGATCATCGAGCTCGCCGCGCAAGGTGCAGGCCGCCATGGGCATCGAGGGGCCGCTGCGCGTCAACCACGTCGGGTTCGAGTCGCTCGGCGGCAACTACCAGGACGTCCGGCACCGCGTGCCCGACCTCTCCAAGGCCAAGCGCCTGCTCGGCTTCGAGCCGAAGGTCTCCCTCGAGGAGGGCCTCGCGAAGACCCTGGCCTGGCACCTCGCCCTGCGCGAGCAGGCCGTCGAGGTCGCGTGAGCGTCGCAGACGCCACCGCTGCTGTCGGTGCGGACGGGACACGGTCCCGTCCGCTCCTGCACGCCGTCGATCGCTCCGATGCGACGCTGATGAGCGTGGGCACGCTCGCCTCGGGCGTGCTCGCCTACGCGTTCAACGTGCTCGCCGCGCGCTCGCTCGGGCCTTCGGCCTACGGCGCCATCGGAGCCCTCTGGGGCGGCATGTTCCTGCTCGCCGTGCTGCTGTTCCGGCCGATCGAGCAGACCCTCTCGCGTGCCGTGGCCGACCACGTCGCCCGCGGCGCCGACGCGCGCCCCGCGGTGCGCTCGGCGGCCTGGCTGACCGGGCTCGTGATCGCCGGCGCCGTCGCCGGCTGCGTCCTCGCCTGGACGCCGATCACCGACCGCCTCTTCGGCGGCAACGCGATCCTCACCGTGGCCCTGGTGGCCGGCCTCGCCGGATACGGGCTCTCCTACTTCGCGCGCGGTCTCGTGGGCGGCGTCCAGTGGTTCGGCGGGTACGGCCTCGTGCTGCTCGCCGACGGGGCGATCCGCTTCGTCATCGCGCTTCCCCTGCTCATCGTCGCCTCGCAGACGGTGGCCGCTGTGGCGATCGCCGCGGCGGCCGCCGGAGGCGCCCTGGCGCCGCTCGTCTCCCGCAAGCGCGGGGCCGTGCGCCGCATCTCGGGCGAGGGCGAGAGCACGTTCGCCTTCGGCAGCGCCGTCCGCTTCGCCGCGCCCGCCGCGGTCATCGCCGGTGCCGAGCAGGTGCTGGTCAGCGGCGGCCCGCTGCTCGTGCTGCTCGCCGGCGGCCCGGGTGCCGCGGCGGCGGCCGGCGTGCTCTTCGCGGCCACGCTGCTCGTCCGCGCCCCCGTCTTCCTGCTCCAGGGCGTCCAGGCCTCGCTGCTGCCGAGCCTGACCACGTTCCGCGCCCGCGGCGACGAGCACGGCCTCCACCGCGCCACGGTCAAGATCGCCGTCATGCTCGCCGGCTTCGCCGCCGCGCTCGCCGCCGGCGCGCTGGTCGCGGGCCCGTTCGCGATGGAGCTGCTCTACGGCGACGAGTTCACCGCCGGCCGGATCGACCTCGCCCTCCTGTGCGTCGGCATCGGCGGCTTCATGGCCGCCGGCGTCTTCTGCCAGGCGGCGCTCGCCCGCGGCCAGGCGTGGGAGGCCGCCCGTGGCTGGGCCAGCGGCGCGATCGCCTTCGTGGCGCTCGAGCTCACGCTCACCGGTACCGCCTTCCACCGCGTGAGCATCGCGTTCGCCGCCGGCAGCGTGATCGCCGGTCTGCTGCTCATGCGGACCCTCTGGAAGGAGAAGGCGTGAGCGCTGCCGACCGGCCGCTGCTGATCGTCTGCTCGTCCGGCGGTCACCTGCTGCAGATGCACTCGCTGCACGAGGCGTGGGAGCCGTTCGAGCGCGTGTGGGTGACGTTCGACAAGTCCGACGCCCGCTCGCTGCTGCGGGACGAGCGTGTGCTGCACGCCTACGGGCCGACGAACCGCAACATCCCGAACCTGCTGCGGAACATCCGCCTCTCCTGGCGCGTCCTGCGGCGCGAGCGCCCGTCGGCCATCCTCACCACCGGCGCCGGGGTGGCCGTGCCGTTCGCCTGGGTCGGGAAGCTGCTCGGCGTCCCCACCGTCTACGTCGAGAGCGTCACGCGCATCGAGGGGCTCTCCCTCAGCGCCCGCATGATCGCTCCCGTGGCCAAGCGCCTCTACGCGCAGTGGCCGGAGCTCGCGGATGCCTCCGCGGGCCGCATCCACTTCGCCGGCAACCTCCTCTCAGACGGATGATCCTCTTCACCATCGGCACCAACGAGCAGCCCTTCGACCGCCTGGTCCGGGCCGCCGCCGAGCTCGGCGGCGACGAGCACCTGCTCGTCCAGCACGGCGCCTCCCGGGTGCCGCACGGCCGCGGCGAGTGGGTCGACTTCCTCTCCTTCGATGACCTCGCCGAGCGGGCCACGGCCGCGCGGGTCGTGGTGTGCCACGCCGGCGTCGGCTCGATCATGCTCGCCCGCCGCTGCGGCCACGTGCCGGTCGTCGTGCCGCGCCGCCACCACCTCGACGAGGCGGTCGACGACCACCAGCTCTTCCTCGCGCGCCGGCTGGCCGAGTCCGGCCTCGTGATCCTCGTCGAGGACACCGCCGAGCTCCCGGCCGTGCTCGGGGCTCCGGCCGCCGTGGCCGCCGCCGCGACGTCGAGCCCGCTCAGCGGCGTCGGCGCTGAGCGCCGACGTCCGCGAGCTGCTTATCGGGCTGGGCGCAGCGCGGGTCAGCGCACGCGCAGCTTGAGCCGTACCGGAGCCGCGCGCCGCCCGCGTCCGTCCGTTGCCTGCACGACGACTCGATACTGCCCGGAGGGCAGCCCCGCGGCGCGGATGCGCCGGGCGCGATGAAGTTTCACCGGCTTGAGCGCCAGGGAGCGGACGCGTTTCGGCGCGGCGTTCTTGCGCAGCCGCTGGATGCGGACCGCCACCTTGGCGGGTCTACCCAGCCGCAGCCGAAGCTTCGTCGACGCCGGACAGCCCCGGCGCGGCAGGTGGCAGATCTGCTTTGACGTGAGCTTGGCCGAGCGCAGCTTCCAGCGCGCCGACGGGTTCCCTCCACCCGGGGGTTTCGGTGCCGGCGAACCGGTGTCGGGCCCTGCGCCGTACTCGAACGCACCGGCGTCCGGCTTCGCATCGCGCCGGTAGCCGAGGCGATCGCGCTCGGGCGCGTGCGCGGCGCTGCCGACGTCGATCGCGACGGAGCCGGCCTTGAGGCGGAAGTCGTAGCCAGCCGGGTTTACCCAGTTCACGGGCATGGTCTGCGGAGGAGTGCACGTCGGCGGCGCGCACGAGCCCGATGGGTTGACAGTGACGTCCGAGGCTGCGCATTTCTTGCCCACGTTGCCGGCGTAGGTCACCCCGGGCAGGCAGTCCCAGCCGCCGCCGATGTTGTTGGCCCAGACGCCGCTGGCACTGCCGATTTCGGCGTTCGTCACGCCGCCAACCCAGTTCTCGAACGTATTGTTCACGACGCGCACGTTCGTGAGCTGGCCCATGTTGCCGTGGACCAGGAAGCCGTAATAGTGCCAGCGCGGGTCGCGGCCGTTCGTGGCGTGCGCGAACACATTGTTCTCGAGCACGAGCCCGCCGTACGTCGGCTGCCCCCACCAGTCGCCTCGCGTGACCATCATGTCCATCGTCGCGCAATTGGTGAAGGTCGAGTTGCGCACGACGAGCCCCGGCACCTGGCTGAACAGGCACTCGTTGTGAACGCCGTCGCCCTCCTGGTACACGTCGTGGAAGTGGACGTTGTCCAGGACGACGTTCATCGAATTCGTGCTGCTCCAGCCGCCGAGCAGAGCGCCCTTCTCGTCCGTCACGTTGCCGATCCGGGTGTTGCGCACCGTCACTCCGGGGGCATTGCTCTCGAAGGCCGCGCCGGTTGGGGTGCCGGCGTTCGCATCCACGTCGAGACCATCGAAGGTGACGTTGCTCGCGTGGTTGTGCAGCTGGCGGATCGTGTTGCCGGCCGCGCCCTCGAAGGTCACCGCCTTCGTGCCAGCAGGGACCTCCTGCCGCGGGTAGACGCCGGGGCCGATCGAGATGACGTCGCCGGCGGCGGCGACCTCGTATGCGCGAGCCAGGGTGGCGCATGGGGCGCCGAGGCAGTTGCCTCCGTCGCTGCCGTTCGGCGCCACGGAGCGCGTGGCGGCGGACGCCGCGGTCGCGCTACCGGCGAGCACGGCGAGGGTGACGACGGCCGTCGCAAGGCGGCGCGGGCGTGGTTCGACCAGGATGCTGGGCAGCGGCACGGGGGCTCCTCTCGTGGCTTGCAGAGCGCGAGCCTCCGTACTCGCTTCAATCGGCGGGCGAGCCGTCGAGTTAACGGCGCCTGCCGGTCACCGCCCCGCCGCAGCGCGGCAAGGCTACCAGTCAGCTCTCGGCGGTCGCGGCCACGAGCGGCGCCGAGCGCCGCCCGCGACGCTCCAGCAGGACGCGTGCCTCGGCCGCCAGCTCCGGCACCCGCCAGAGGCACAGGGCGCCGTAGACCACCGCGCCGGTGAGGATGCAGAGGACGAGCCGGGCCTCGGCCACGACGCCGGCGTCCACCAGCGCGTAGCGCAGGGCGAGGACGGCCAGCGCCATGCCGATGGCGGCCTGGAACACGCCGGCGATCGCCCGGACGAAGATGAACGGCGACACATTGAGGGCGCGGGCGGCCAGCACGGTCTGCGCGGGCTCGACAAGGGTGGTCGACAGCGAGTAGGCCACCGCGACGCCAATGATCCCCCACTCGAGCCCGATCGCGAAGGCGATCAGGTGGCACGTCGTTGCGACGATCGCGAAGCGGAACATCGTTCGCGACCGACCGCGGGCCAGCAGGATGTCCATATTGATGGCCTGCACCGCCTGGACGATCCCGACCCAGGCGAGGATCTGGATGACCGGCACCGCGGACGTCCACTGGTCGCCGAGGACGAGCGGGACGAAGTCCGGGGCTACGACGATCAGACCGCCGAGCGCCGGTACGGAGACCGCAGCAAGCAGGCGGGCGACGCGCGCCCACGTGGCGGCGATCCGCTCGGGTTCGTCCTGGATTCGCGAGAACGCGGGCGAGAAGACGCGCTGCAGCGGGCCTCCCAGCTTGCTGGCCGGGACGAGCATGGTGTTGTAGGCGACCGCGTAGATGCCGAGGGCCGCGGTCCCGAGGAAGCGCCCGATGAGGAGGCGGTCGCCGTTGGACTGCAGGTACCAGAGCATGCGCTGGCCGAGCATGTAGGCGCTGAAGGAACCCAGGTCCCGCAGGCTCGCGCCCGAGAACGCGAAGCGCGGGCGCCAGAGCGAGCGCTTCCACGCCAGCGCCGTGGTCACGAGCACCGCGGCGACCTGCTGGACGATGATCGCCCACGCGCCGGCGCCGTAGACGGCCGCGATGACGGCGGCCCCACCGCCGACCAGGCCTCCGATCATCGGGAGCATCTCCGCCCGGCGGAAGTCCATGTCGCGCAGCATCAGGTTCTGCTGGGTCGCCCCCAGCGCGCTGACGATGAACGAGAGCGAGAGCACGAGCAGCAGCGGCTGGGCCTCGGGTTCGCCGTAGAGTGAGGCGATCGGGCCCGAGAGGCAGACACCGAGCACACTGAAGATGATCCCCGCGCCCATGGTCGTCCAGAACGCCGTGTCCTTGTCGAGCGCGCTCAAGGTCTTGCGCTGGATCAGCGCCGCCCCGAGCGCCAGATCGGAGAAGACCATGACCAGGCTCGCGAAGACGAGCGCGAGGGCGGCGAGGCCGTACTCGTCGGGCGTCAGCAGGCGTGCGATGACGATCGCCACGACGGCACGCGTGAGCTGAGCGCCGACCTGCGAGGCTGCAACCCACACGAGGCCCTTGAGCACACGCGAGCGGAGGTCCGGGACCCCGGGGCGTAGTCCGTGCGACATCGCTGCCGATGCTAGGGCGGGTCAGGGGCCGCGAGCCTGTACGGTCGTTCAGGGTCCACGCTGCGGATCCGCCTCTACGGTGCTGTCCATGTGCGGCATTACAGGTGCCTTCAGGCTCGACGGCGTCAGTGCTCCGGCGCTCCCCGAACACGTCCTCCGCGCCATGACCGACGTCATGGACTACCGCGGCCCCGACGACGCGGGCTTCGTGTCGGGCGACGGGGCCTCGATCGGCGCCCGGCGGCTCTCGATCATCGACGTCGAAGGCGGCCACCAGCCGTTCGCGAACGAGCGCGGCCGCATCTGGGGCGCCCAGAACGGCGAGATCTACAACCACGACGCTCTGCGGGAGGAGCTGCGAGCGCGGGGCCACGTCCTCCGCAGCCGCTGCGACACCGAGGTGCTCCCCCACCTCTACGAGGACCACGGACCGGCGCTCGCGGAGCGCCTGCGCGGGATGTTCGCCGTCGCGGTCTGGGATCAGGACGCCCGGCGCGGCGTGCTCATCCGCGACCGCCTGGGCATCAAGCCGCTCTACTACGCGATCGTCCAGGACCGGGTCGTCTTCGGCTCCGAGCTCAAGGTCGTGCTGGCCAGCGGCCTGGTGAGCGGCGAACTCGACCCGGAGGCCATCTCCGCTTACCTCATGCTGGGTTACATCCCCGGCGCGATGACGCCGCTCCGCGACGTCCGCAAGCTGCTGCCGGGCGAGCGTTTGATCGTCGAGGACGGCCGCTATCGGCTCGAGCGCTGGTGGGACTACCCGGTGCCGGACGCCGACGACGACGCGCGCACGTCCGACGAGTGGGCCGAGATCGTGCTCGACAAGCTCGACGAGTCCGTCCGGATGCGCCTGATGAGCGACGTGCCGCTCGGCGCCATGCTCAGCGGCGGCCTGGACTCGAGCCTCATCGTCGCGCTGATGGCGCGCCATATGACCGAGCCGCTCGAGACGTTCGCGGTCGGCTTCGCCGGCGAGGACTCGGAGATCCCTGACGCGCGGCGCGTAGCCGATGCGCTGGGCGCCAACCACCACGAGCTCGAGGTCGAGCTCCAGAGCGACCCCGAGTACCTCAAGCGGCTCATCTGGCACCTCGACGAGCCGCTTGCCGACCTGTCCTCGATCGGCTTCCTCGCCCTCTGCGAGTTGGCGGCCGACCACGTCACCGTCGCACTCTCAGGCCAGGGCGCCGACGAGCTGTTCGGCGGCTACCGCAAGCACCGCGTCGCCTCGCTCGCCGAGACCTGGGGGCGTGTGCCCGCCGGCCTGCGCGGCCCCGCCGCGGCGCTGCTGCGGCAGGGCCCCGGCCGTGCCGGCAGGCTCGCCTCCGCATTGCAGGCCGGAGACCCCGCTACACGCCTGCTGGCCTCGAGCGGCTTCGTGCACGCCGACCTGCGGCCCGAGCTGTTCAGCGGCGCGCTGGCCGAGCACGCCGGCGCCGCCGAGCGGGTCGTGCGCGGCACGCTGGCCGGCGCGCCTGGATCCGCGCCGCTCGAGGCGGCCCTCTACATGGACGCGCGCCTGGCCTTGGCGGACGACATGCTCACCTACTTCGACCGCGCCTCGATGGCCTGCTCGCTCGAGGTCCGCGTCCCGTTCCTCGACCACGAGCTGGTCGAGCTGTGCGCGCGGATCCCCACTAAGCACAAGGTCCATCGCCTCCAGGGGAAGCACGTCCTGCGCAAGGCCGCGCAGGGCCTCGTGCCCGACTTCGTGCTCACCAAGAAGAAGAAGGGGTTCTTCAACGAGCAGGTCGGGAACTGGGTCGGCGCCGCCGGCGGCGCCCTCGTGGAGCGCGTGCTGCTCGGCGACGATCCGGCGTACGCGCAGGTCATCGACCAGAGCGCCGTCCGTCGCGCCGTCAGCGAGTTCCGGGGCGGCCGTGGCGAGAACGCCAAGCTGCTGCTCGCGCTCGTGAACCTCGAGCTGTGGCTCAGCGAGTACCTCCCGCGTGCGATGACGCCGACCTCCGAGCAGGTGGCCGCGTGAGCCGCCTGCAGTACGCCGTCGTCACCCCGGCGCGCAACGAGGAGCTCAACCTCTCACGGCTGGGGGCGGCGATGGCCGCGCAGAAGCTCGCGCCGGTCGTCTGGGTCGTCGTCGACGACGGCTCGACCGACCGCACGCCCACGGTCCTGGCCGAGCTGGCCGCCGCGCACGACTGGATCCGGCCGCTCGTGCGGCCGTCCGCCGATCGCGAGGAGTCGCTCGCCGACGGCCGGCGCAAGGCCCGCGATCTCGACGGCTTCCTCTTCGGCGCGGTCCCGCTGCGCGACGACGTCGATGTGATCGTCAAAGTGGACGCCGACGTCGACTTCGAGCCAGACTACTTCCACCGCCTGATCGGCCACTTCGAGGACGACGAGCGGCTCGCGATCGCGAGCGGCACCTGCTACGAGCAGGAGAACGGCACCTGGGTGCGGCGCACCAAGGCCGAGTCCACGGTCTGGGGCGCGACGCGCGCGTACCGCAGCGACTGCCTCGGCGACTTGATGGCTCTCGAGCCGTGTATGGGGTGGGACGGACTGGACGAAATCAGTGTCCAGATGCGCGGCATGCGCACGCAGACGTTCATCGACCTGCCGTTCCGCCACAACCGGCCGGAGGGAGGCCGCGAGCTGAGCTCGCTGCACCAGGGCGAGGCGCTCGGGCGCGCCGCGTGGTACATGGGCTACCGGCCGACCTACATCACCCTGCGGGCGCTCTACCGCGCCCGCCAGGAGCCGGCCGCGATCGGGATGCTATGGGGGTACTTCGGCGCCGCCCGGCGGCGCGTGCCCCGGTGCCCGGACGAGCGGCTGGTCGCCGCGGTGCGCGAGCGCCAACGGCTCGGCGCCACGCTCCGGCGCGGCGCCCCGTCCTCCTAAGTCAGCGCACCTGCAGCGCGAGCCGGACCGGCGCCGAGCGGCGGCCTCTGCGATCGATCCCGCGAACGACGACGCGGTAGCGACCGACCGGCAGGCCCGCGGCGCGTATGCGCCGCGCGCGGTGGAGCTTGACCTTGCGCAACGCCAGCGTGCGAACGCGCTTAGGCGCGCCGTGCCGGCGCAGCCGCTGGATGTGGACGCTGACCTTCGCCGGGCGGCCGAGCCGCAGCCGTAACTTGGTCGAAGCCGGGCACCCGCGTCGCGGGATGTGGCAGATCGTCTTCACGAGCAGCCGCGCCCAGCGGAGCTTCCAGGCCCGGCTGGGAGTGGCCGTACCCCCGGACCCACCCACCGGACCGGTCGCGCCGCCGGCGCCGAACTCGTAGGCGCCGGCGTCGGGCCGCGCGTCGCGCAGCAGGCCGAGCCGGTCGCGCAACGGCGCGTACTCGGCGCTGCCCGCGTTGACCGCCGGCGACGTGGCGGCCAGCCGGAAGTCGACGCCGGCCGGGTTGAGCCAGCCGACCGGGATCGTGCGCGCCGGCGAGCAGGCCGGCGGAGCGCACGAGCTCGACGGGCTGAGGGCCTTGTCGGAGCTGTGGCACGCCCGACCCACGTTGTTTCGGTAGGTCACGCCGGGCAGGCACTGCCAGCCGCCGCCGATGTTGTTGGCCCAGACGCCCGAGTAGGGGCCACCGCCGATGTTCTCGTCCGCGGTCAGGACGGCGTTCTCAAAGGTGTTGTTGACCACGCGGGCGTTCTCGAACGAGCCGATGAACCAGGCGAACGAGTAGTGGTGCCAGCCCGAGCCGTTGACCGAGTGGCCGAAGACGTTGTTCTCGAGCACGACGTTCCCATACGGCGGCTGGCCCCACCAGTCTCCACGCCCCAGCGAGACGTCCATCGTCGCGCAGTTGCGGAACGTCGAGTTGCGGATCGTGATCCCCGGAGCGTGAGTCATGATGCACTCGTTGTGCACGCCCGAACTGCGCTGCACGACGTCGTGGAACTCGACGTTGTCGATCACCACGTTGGTGGGGTTGGGGTCCGACGAGCCGCCGAGCATGGCGCCCTTCTCGTCCACGACGTTGCCGACCCGGCTGTTCCTGAGCGTGACGTTGCTCGACCCGCCGTGCTCGAACACGGCACCGGTGGTCTTCGTGCCGCCGGCGTCCAGGTCGAGGCCGTCGAACGTCACGTTGTCGGCGTCGCTCTTGAGCTGGCGGATCTTGTTCCCGGGCACGCCGAGGAACGTCACCGGCTTGCTTCCGGTGGGGACGGTCTGTGGGCCGTACTCGCCCGGCGCAACGCTGATCACGTCGCCCGGCGCGGCGACGTTGTACGCGCGCGCGAAACTGGCGCACGGCACCGAGAGGCAGTCACTCGAGTCTAAGCCGGCCGGCGCCACGACGCGGGTCGCCGCCTGGGCGGATGCGACGAAGGTGAGCACGCCGGCGAGTGCCGCGAGCACGGCGGCGAGCCGGAGCATGGATGCATGGGTCGAGATCCTCGGCAGCGACACGGGATTCCTCTCGTGAGTCGGCGCGAGCCTCCATACCCGCTATCGACACCGGCTCTGTCCCCTTGAGCGCGGTTTCGTCAGGGCCGCCCCGCCGCGGCGGCGGCAAAGGCTAACAGCCTGGACTGTCGGCCAGGCTCCCCCCCGCCTCCCGCGTGTACGTTCGTGGCCATGGCCCTTGACCTCTCGTCCAACCGGCCCGCCGCTCCCGCGGTGACCGGCGAACCCTCCGTCTGCTTCGTCGCCTGCGTGGAGTCAGGCCCGCTCGAGGCACAGACCGTGCGCCTGGCCGACAGCCTCCGCCGCTTCGGCGGCGCGCTGGCGGACAGCGAGATCCTGGCCATCAGCCCGCGCTTCGGGCCGCCCCTCTCGGCGACCACCCGACGCCGCTTCCGCGAGCTTGGAGTGCGGCACGAGCGCCTGCGCTCCCATCCCCGCTACGCCTGGTACCACTACCTCAACACGCCGATCGCCCTGGCCGCCGCCGAGGAGCTGACCGAGGCGTCGATCATCTGCTGGGCGGACTCGGACCTGCTCTTCATGGGCGAGCCGAGCGAGCTGCTCCTGCCGCCAGACCTTGACTTCGTGGCGGGGACGATCGACGACGGAGTCGTCGGCACCACCGGCGAGGGCAGCCCTCACGAGGCCGACTGGCGCCGCCTGTGCGGCCTGCTCGAGCTCGATGTCGAGGCGCTGCCGTGGGTTGAGACGCAGATGGACCACCAGCGCATCAGGCTGTACTTCCAGGCCGGCGTGTTCGCCTACCGCCGCGGCATCGGCTTCTCGCAGTACTACCTCGACATGTGCACCCAGGTGCTGGATCAGGGCTTCGGGTTCCAGCACAAGGCCGAGAACTACCTCGACCAGGTCTGCCTCGGGCTCTCAGCGCACAAGGCCGGGCTGCGGTGGCGGCAGCTCGACCTCTCGCACAACTTCCCGATGGCGAGCTTCCTACCGGAGTTCGACGTGCCCGAGCGGCTCGCCGAGGCCCGCATCCTGCACTACCACGACGCGATGAACCCGGAGTTCTGGGAGACCTGCCTGGGGCGGCTCGAGCCCTCGCATCCGGACGTGCATGCCTGGTTGAGCCAGCGTGAGCCGCTCACCGACCCGGCGCCCCGGCGCTGGCGCGCGGTGCGGCAGGCGCTGCGCCTGGCCCGCGGCCTCCCGCGCCGCCGCTACCGCCGCCGCGTCAGCGGCTGAGCGCGACGAGGTCCGCCTCGGCCTGGGCGTCGGCCTCGCGCAGGACGACCCGCAGGCCGGACGCCTTCAGGTGATCGACGATCGCGTCGGTGGTGCACGGCGCGAAGTCGTGCACCTCGAGGAACACGTGATCGACCCGGCGCCAGAGGTCCACATCGGTGCCCAGCACGATGTCGCACTCCGCGCCCTCGGTGTCGATTTTCACGATCACCCGGCGGCCGGCTTCGCCGGAGGCGTCGGCCAGCACGTCGCGCATGGCGGCGACGGTGACCGGCTCCGACCGCAGCGTCGGCCGCTTGTCGTCGGCCGTCTGCTCCTGGACGATCGAATGGCCGGCGGACTCGACGTTGACGTGGAGCATCACCTCGCCGGCCTCGGCGCTCACGGCGGCGTTGTTGACCTTCCAGCGCTCCCCGAACGTGGAAGCGGCCCGTTGCAGCGCAGCGAAGTTGGTGGCCTCGGGCTCGTAGGAGCGGACTTCCGCGGCCCCCTCGTGCAGCGCGAAGGCCCCGTAGTAGCCCTTGTGCGCTCCGAGATCGATCACCACGGCACCCTCGTAGCGGGTCCGGTACCAGCCTTCGAGAAAGATCCCGAAGTAGGCGACGCGGTCGACCGGGAAGCTCTCGCGCCCGAAGTAGAGGGTCCCCTCTGCGCGGCGGCTGCGCGTCTTGAGCGCGAGCGGGCCGGATCCTCCACGGCGGCGCCGCAGGGGCAGCACGTAGTCCATGGCGAGGAGCTCCCGGCGCAGCCCCGGTCTCCCGCCGGCGCGCACCATGTCCACCGCTCGCCGGCCCCTGATCTTGACGAGGTCCAGCACGCAGCGGAGGATGCTAGCGCCTGTGCCGTTCAGACGGCGACGGACGTGGCCGGCCGCGAGCCGGCGAGAACGCCGTCCAAAACGGATGCGATCTGAGCCACGCACTCGCGACGTTCGAGGGCGCGCAGGGCAGGCGAATCGATCCGGTCCGCCTGGGCTACACGCCCGCGAGCCACGGCGGCGCGCAGCGCCGCGACCATCCCTTCGACGTCGGCGGGCCTGACGAGCGACACATCGCGCAGCGGGGCCAGCATGTCGCGCACGTCCCCGTCGGGGACCGCGGCGAGGATCGGCCGCTCGGCGGCCAGGTACTCGAAGGTCTTGTACGGGATCAGGCCCGCACGCGTGCCTACCGGGAGATCGTGCATGGGCAGGAAGAGCAGGTCGGCCGAGCGCATCAGGGCCACCGTCTCGCGATGCGGGAGCAGACCCGGCCTGCGGACGAAGTCGTGCCGCGCAGCGACCACCCGGTCGCCATCGGTCAGCCCTCCCGCGAGGTGCAGTTCGATCCGCTCCCGCAGGCGGGGATCGGCCGCCTCGAGCGCCGCGATCGCCTCGACAAGGAAGACGTGCGAGCGGGGGAGGACGTCGAGGCCGGGGAACGTGCCGCCCAGCAGGCGCCTGCGGGCGCGCGTCCGCCGCAGGTTCATGCCGAAATCCGTGTGCATCGACCCCGTGTGGACGATCCGGAACACGTCATCGTCGCGTGCCTCCGCGGGGATCCGGAAGTCGTCGCGCTCGAAGCCGATCGGGATGCCCGTCACGACCCGGTCGGCCAACTCGGGCATCATCTCCCGGACACGGACTGCGGCCTCGGGAGCGGCCATGACGATGGCCGAGGCTGAGGCAAGCGCCCGGCGCATCTCCCGCAAGTCGAGAGCCCGATGAAGGCCGGTGGGGTGCACGCGCATCTCATCGAGCGCCCAGGGGTCCTCGAGGTCGGCAACCCAGGGCTTGCCGAGCTCGGCGGCGAGTCGAGCCCCCGCCAGCGCCGTCTCGTACGGCGCGCAGGAGCAGAGGATGACGTCGGCGTCGGCGCCGACGCGTCGGCCGAGAGCGACGGTCTCGTTGATCCACCATTTCACCCACGGCTCCGGCGCCGGGAGCAGGCGCTGCAGCCGTCCGGCCAGGCCTGCGCCTCCGGCCGGCTCGACGCCCTGGACCCGGTGGACGGCGGTCGCCGCCGGGATCCGCTGCAGGAGTTCGGGGTCGTGCGCGTCCCAGCGGCCGCGCTGCTGGCCAGGCCCGGTCAGCACGACCGGCACGTAGCCATGGGCGGGCAGGTGGCGGACGGACCCGACGGTCCGGTGCACGCCGGCGCCGCCGATCGGCGGAAAGAAGCGTGCGAGGAGCAGAACGCGGGCCACGGCGTTGATCGTAGGTCCGCGCGGTCGACGACGCCTGAACGATGGGTTAGGGAGCTTCCGGCAAGCAGCGCCTAGTCTCGAACCCATGAACCTTGCCCGCCACGTTGCCGTCCTCTGGCGGTTCCGCCGGATCACCGCGGCCGGGCTGCTGCTCGGCGTCTTCTTCGCGGTGTTCGCGTCCTACAACATCTCGCCCTCAGGGCTCACCCCTCGCGGCGCGTCCACCTACACCAGCCAGTCCCAGCTGCTCGTGACGCAGGCGGGGTTCCCGGAGGGCCGCGTGATCCTGCCGACGGCCCCCCCCTACGGCACCGAGACCGAGCAGCCGCAGGTTGACCCCGATCGCCTCGAGTTCGCCGACCCGAATCGGTTTATGGCCCTGGCGGACCTCTACACCAAGCTGCTCGTCTCGGACGAGGTCCTCGGTCGGATCCCAGAGCACCCCGCGCCGACGCAGATCGTGGCGAGCCCGCTGCCAGGCGTCTCCGGCGCGCCGATCCTGCCGATCATTCAGCTCGACACGATCGCCGAGAGCCCGGAGGCCGCGACGACGCTCAACAGCAATGCCGCGCGAGCGCTGCGCGATCTGCTCGAGGAGCGGCAGGAGAAGAACGACATCTCGCCTGCCCAGAGTATTCAGATCACGACGCTCGTGGCGCCGTCGCGGGGCGTGCTGGCGACTGGACCGTCCTACACGGCGTCGATCCTCGCCTTCCTGCTTTTCATCATCGGGACCGTCGCGGTGACGCACCTGCTCGAGAACCTGCGCAACCGGCGTGACGCGGTGCCGATGGATGACTTCGACGAGTGGACCGTCGAGGACGAGGCAAAGGCGCGCGACAATGATCTTGCCGCAGCGTTCGCAACGAGCGACTGGAGCACCCCGACGGCCGCCTCACCGAGGCAAGCGCGATGAGCGTCCCCGGCGCCGCGCTCCCGGCGCCGGGAGGAACACCGGCGGAGCGCGGCGGCCGAACACACGCGGAGTGGGCCCTATGGATCGCGCTGACTCTCGCGCTGGCGCTCCTCCTGGCCGGCGCCCGTACCGACGGCAAGGCCACGCCGATTCTGCTGGCGGTGGTCCTCGGCCTGGTGATCGTCGCCTACCAGCAGACGCTGCTGGCCTGGAAGACGATGCTCGGGCTGATCCTGGTCGTCATCCTGTTCATCCCGATCCGGCGCTACACGGTCGGCAGCAGCCTCCCGATCGAGCTCGAGCCCTACCGCATCATCATCGCGCTCGTGTTCGCCTGCTGGTTCTGCGCCCTGGCCGCCGACCCTGCCGTGCGCTGGCGCAAGACCGGCATCGAGGCGCCCATCGTCGCCCTCCTCGTGGCGATGCTGCTCTCGATGGTCGCGAACATCGGGCGCGTCAACGCGGTCGGCGCGATGGTCATCAAGAACTTCACGTTCTTCCTCAGCTACCTGCTGATGGTCTACTTCATCGCGAGTATCGTCCGCGCACGGCACGATCTTGACCGCATCATCAAGCTGCTGGTCTCCGGCGGTGCGGTCGTGGCCGTGGCCTCGCTCGTGGAGTGGAAGACATCCACCAACTTCTTCGGCTGGTATAGCCACGTGATGCCGTTCCTGCACTACGTCGACGAGGGCGTAGCACAGGCGCGCGGCAGCGGCGTGCGCGCCCGCGGCTCGGCGCAGCACCCGATCGCGCTCAGCGCCGCGCTGGTGATGCTCGTGCCGCTGGCGTTCTACCTCTACCAGCGGTATCAGAAGCTGATTTGGATCGCAGCGGCCGGCTTCCTCACCCTGGGCGCCCTGTCGACCGGTTCGCGCACCGGCACAACGATGCTCGTGGCGCTGCTCGTCAGCTTCCTCTGCATCCGCCCGCGCGAGACTGTGCGCCTGCTCCCCTGGCTCTTGCCCGCCCTCGTCGTGATCCAGGTCGCCATGCCGGGCACGCTCGGGACGATGAAGTCGATGCTCAACCCGAGCTACGTGATCAAGGAGCAGTCGTATGACCAGGGCGGCACCGCTGGCCGCGTGGCCGACCTCGGCCCGGCGCTCGACCGCTGGTCGCAGAAGCCGTTCTTCGGCACCGGGTTCGGCACCACGGTGGCCGACCCCAACGCGTCCAAGCACAGCGAGTCGCAGATCCTGGACGACCAGTGGCTCGGCAGCCTGCTGGAGATCGGCGCCGTCGGCGTCCTGGCCCTGCTCGCGCTGTGGGTCGGTGCCGTCCGCCGACTCAACCGCTGGGCGAAACGCGCGCGCGATCCCAACGACCGCTGGCTGGCGACCTCGCTGGCCGCCTCGATCATCGCGTTCGCCGTGGGCATGCTGACCTTCGACGCCTTCGCTTTCATCCAGGTGACGTTCTTCGCCTTCGTGATACTCGGCTTCGCGGCGGTGGTGACGCGCTGGTCGCCCGACGGTCAGCAGCCGAGAGCGGCCGAGTAGGCGCCCACGAGCGCGCGGCCCGCCGCCGACCAGGTGAGCTCGCCGGCGCCAGCCAGGCTGGCGGCGCGCAGGCGGTGCAACTCGGCGCGGTCCTCGGCGGTAAGGCGGAGGTGGCCTGTCAGGGCCGTCTCGTCGCCGGCGCGATGCACGAGAGCGTCGACGCCGTCGGCGGCGACCGCGCCCGCATGATCGGACACCACGAGCACGCAGCCGCTGGCGCGCGCCTCGTAGGTCACGAGCGCGCTGCCCTCCTCGACCGACGGCAGGACGAGCACGTCGAAGCTACGCATGAGCGCGGCGGGGTCGCTCACGTACCCCTGCTCGTGCACGCTTGGGTGGGCCAGCAGCGGCTCGAGGATGGCGCGGTAGTCGGGATCGATGGCGCCGGCGATGACGAAGCGCCCGTCGTCGGCCGCGCCGGAGGCGAGCCATGCCCGCAGGGCTGTGTGGAGGCCCTTGCGAGGCTCGCCGCGCCCGACGAAGCCAGCCGTGAAGGGGCGCGAGCCGTCGTCCACGCGCCCATCGGCGTTGAAGCGCGACGGGTCGTAGCCGTAGCGGTGGCGCAGGAGCCGCTCCTCCGGCACGCCTGCGTCGCGGAAGGTGCCGGCCACGAACTCGGAAGGGCACAGAAGCCCCCGAGCGCTGTTGTACTCGCGCCGCTCGCGCGCCAGGCGCTCGGGGCGCACCGCATGCGGGCCTGACGCGTCGGGCCGGAGGCCGAGCTCCTCGCGGACGCGGGCGACGGCGTCGAACGCGAAGGCCGTGTGGGCGTTGGGGCGCTCGAGCACCCCGGGCACGCCGATCTCGTTCGCGGTCGCCAGCGTGCGCTCGGCGCCCAGCGGCCACGTGTGGACGACGTCGATCGAGCCCCGCAGCCGCCGCAGCGTCCCCGCGGCGAGACGGTCGTGGAGCTGCACGGCGCGGTCGAAGCCGAGCAGACGGAAGGGGACCTTGACGCCGCCGGGCCGCAGGGTCTCGATCAGGCGCACGCCGTCCGGCAGCGCGCGTTCGCAGCTGCTGCAGACGACGGTCACGTCGACCCCGTGCTCGGTCAGGCCCGCAACGCACTCATAGGCGGTGGTGCCGATGCCCCCCGCCGTCCCCAGCCGCGTGGGAAACGAATAGAGGACGCGCATCAGCGAGCGCCGGCGACCGGCGCGAGCGCCGCGCGCAAGGCGGCCAGGTGGCCCCGACGGTTCGCGGGCCGGGTGATCGCGGCGGCGGCGTGGGTCGCCTCGTCGAGCGCGACGCCGATCGCCTCGAGTCGCGCCGCCGGCCAGCGGTGGTGCTTGCGGGCGAAGTAGACACGGCTGCGGGCGGCGATCGCCTGCGTCTCGCCCGCCCCGGAGGACGCACCGCCGACGTGGCGGACGAGAGCACCGGGCTCGTAGCGCACGGTATGGCCGGCCTGCCAGAGGCGCAAGCAGAGATCGGTGTCCTCGCAATAGAGGAACATCCCCTCGTCGAAGCCGCCGATCGCCTCGTAGACGTCGCGCCGCACCAGCATGCAGGCGCCGGACACCCACTCGGCCGTCGCGGGCGCCTCGTACGCCTTCGGGTCGCGGATCAGCTCGTCCGTCCATGGCGCGAGCGGAAGCAGCCGGTGCAGGAAGAGGGCCTTCGCGAACGTGGACCGCAGGCGCGGGAAGCGCCGCAGGCTGTACGCGAGCGAGCCGTCGTCATCGAGGATCCTCGGGCCGACGAGCGCGGCGGCCGGGTCGTCGCGGAGGACGGCGACGAGGACCTCGAGCGAGGCCGAGTCGATCCGGGCGTCCGGATTGAGGAAGAGCAGGTACTGAGACCTGCCGTGGGCGACGCCGAGATTGCATCCGTAAGCGAATCCGCCGTTGCGCGGTGCACGCACGACCTGGACCGACTCGAGATCCTCGATGGTGGCGAGGGCATCGTCCGGGGAGGCGTTGTCGACGACCGTGACGTGCACTCCGGGCATCGCCGTCAACGGCTCGACACAGCCGCGCAAGGTCGCCGCGCTGCGGTAGGAGACGACCACAACGTCGATCATCGCACTCTCAGCCTCAAGTGTAGGGTCAAGGTATGTTGCAGAGCGTGTTCCGTTGGTCATGATGCACCGGGCGAAGCTAGCGCAACGCAGCCGGCCAGGCCTAGCCTTCTGGGTGGCGTTCCACCGTCAGTTCCACGCCACGATGGCGTCATGCGAACCGTCGCCGTCCGTCTCGCCGTGGCCGTCGCCCTCGCGCTGGCCGCGCTTTTCGCCTCGAGCGACTCGCTCAGCGGCCCAGCTCGCTGGTCACCCGACGGGCT
This sequence comes from uncultured Solirubrobacteraceae bacterium, assembly GCA_963774155.1. Classification (GTDB taxonomy): domain Bacteria; phylum Actinomycetota; class Thermoleophilia; order Solirubrobacterales; family Solirubrobacteraceae; genus DASSUW01. The sequence goes on along the minus strand of CAVZDW010000010.1, from coordinate 744,301 downwards.
GTTCTACCAGGCGCACGTGTATGAGATCCGCGACGGCCTCAGCCAGCCCGAGGCCCTCCAGCGGGCGTTCCAGGGCCCACTCGGCGCCGAGCTGCGCACCATCGACTCCGAGCGCTCGGGGAACCCTCAGTGGGTCGCCTATAACGCCCGCTTCTACGAGCGTCGCGTCGCCGTTCCGCTCGTCGCCTCGGCGATCGAGCCGATCGCCGGCGATCGCGCGATCCTCGACGTGTCGCTTGCCGGCTACGTCGCCGCGGTGCTCGGCATCTTCTGGCTGCTGCTCCTCCTGGGCTTCCGACTGCCGGTCGCCGCGGCCGTCTCGCTGGCCACGATCTTCTTACCCGTCCTGACCCACCACTCCGGCTTCCCGCTCACCGACAGCTGGGGGCTGGCGCTGGAGGTGGCAGCCTTCGGCACCGCGATTCTGGCTCTGCGCCGTGGTCCGCGGTGGCTGATCGCCTGGGCGGCCGTGATCGCGCTGCTGTCGATCACGCGCGACAGCATGTGGATCCCGGTGCTCGCCGCGGTCTGCCTGGCCGTCATTCAGCGCTCGCGCATCACCGTCGCGCTCGCGGTGACCGGCTTCGCCGCCGCGCTGCCGGCGGTCGTCCTCATTCGTGTCCCGATGCGCGAGCTGCTCGCGCAGATGCTCAACGGCCTGCAGCCCGCACCCGAGCTCGGGTGGGGCGAGATCGCGAGCCGGTACCCGGGCGCGATCGTCGATCTCCTCCAAGCCGACGGCGGTTTCGTGCGCGACGGCGCCTGGTACTCGGCGGTCTACCTGCTGGCCGGACTCGGCCTGCTGTTCGTCCTATCGCGAGGTCGCCGCTTCGGGCCACCGGCGATCCTGATGATCGCCGGCGCCCTGGCCGGCGTCGCATACGTGCTCGCGGTGCCGGTCTTCAGCGCGTTCCGCCTCGAGCTCGTGCTCGTTCCGATGGCCGCCTTCGGCCTCGCCCTCGGACTGGAGAAGCTGACCGAAACGGCCAAGGCACCCGCGCTGCTGCGTCCTCCTAACCGAAAGGCTGGACCTGCTCGAGGCGCGGCCCTGCGTGACCTAGGCTCGGATGCTTCATGAGTAGTCGCCTTCCTCGTCCGCTGCTAGGAGTGCTCGTCGCATTCCTCCTGATGCCGGCGGCCGCGCAGGCCGACACGGTCTTCGCGCCCACTGACGGCCCGGGCGGCGACGCGCTGTCTGACAGCGCGATCGAGGTCGGCATGAAGTTCACGTCGACGCAGGACGGCTTCATCACCGGCCTGCGCTTCTACAAGCAGGCGAACAACACCGGCACGCACATCGGCCACCTCTGGTCGTCCTCGGGCCAGCAGCTCGCCGAGGCGCCGTTCACGAACGAGACCGCCTCCGGATGGCAGGAGCAGCCACTCGCCACCCCGGTCGCCGTTACGGCAGGCACGAGCTACGTCGTCTCGTACTACGCCGCGGGCGGCCGCTTCGGGTTCAGCCCCGGCTACTTCTCGATGACGGTGGGCAGCGGCGCGCTGCAGGCGCCGGCGGCCGGCAACGGCGTTTACAAGTACGGCTCGAGTCCGGCGTTCCCGGACGAGAGCTGGAACGGCACGAACTACTGGGTCGACGCGACGTTCAGCGCGTCGACGCCGAGCGACACGCGCCCGCCTGGGGTCACGGCCGTGACGCCGGCCAACGGCGCGACCGAGCAGGCGCTGGCGACCGCGCCGACCGCGACGTTCGACGAGCCGCTTGATCCGACGACGGTGACGACGCAGACTGTCACCCTCAAGGACGACTTGAACGTTTCCATCGCCGCGTCCGTCGCCTACAACGCCGCGAACCGCCGGGTGACGCTCACACCGTCCGCGCCGCTGGCCCTCGGTCGCACCTTCACCGTGACGGTTGCGGGCGGGACCACGGGAGTGAAGGACCTCGCCGGAAACGCGCTGGCGGAGAACCGCGTCTGGAGTTTCAGCTCGGCAGCCGCGTGCCCCTGCACCGTGTTCGGGCCGGCCGACGCCCCGGTCGGCGACGCGATGTCGGACTCGCCGGTCGAGGTCGGCATGAAGTTCATCTCGGCCGAGGACGGCTGGATCACGGCCCTGCGCTTCTACAAGCAGGCCAACAACACGGGCACGCACGTCGGCCATCTGTGGACGACCTCCGGCACGAAGCTCGCCGAGGTCACCTTCACGAACGAGACGGCGTCCGGCTGGCAGGAAGAGCGGCTGCCCGAGCCGGTTCCGATCAACAAGGACACGACGTACATCACGTCCTACTACGCCGCCGGCGGGCGGTTCGGCTTCAGCCCGGGCTTCTTCGGCGCCGGCACCTCGCGGTCGCCGCTGCGGGCGCCGAGCGACTTCGCTGCCGGTGGCAATGGCGTGTACCGCTACGGCCCGAGCGGCTTCCCGAACGCGACCTTCGGCGGAACCAATTACTGGGTCGATGCGTCGTTCGAACGCGCTCGCCCGCAGGACATCCGCGCGCCGCGCATCGCCTCCGCGACCCCGGCTGCCGGCGCCAAGCGCGTTGCCAAGGATGCGAAGGTCGAGATCACGTTCGATGAGCCGATGGACCGGAACACCGTCAATACCGGCTCGATCCTCCTCGGCGACGACTCCGGCGGGCCCGTCACCGGTCCGATTACCTACGACGAGAGCACGCGCACCGCGACACTGAGCCCCTCCGCCCCGCTCGTCTTCGGCGAGACGTACACGGTGACCGTCAAGAGCGGCACGGCCGGCGTCACCGACGTCGCCGGCAACCGCCTGGCGGCAGATCAGAGCTGGACGTTCTCCACGCCGACCTCGTGCCCGTGCACGATCTTCGACCCGGGCAACGCCTCGGAGCGGCCGGCGTCGGCCACAGCGACGCACGACAGCCCGCTCGAGGTCGGCGTCAAGTTCCGGTCGGCCGAGGACGGCTACGTAACCGCGCTGCGCTTCTACAAGCAGTCGAACAACACGGGCACCCACATCGGACACTTGTGGTCGGCGTCCGGGCAGAAGCTGGCGGAGGCGACGTTCGCCAACGAGACCGTCTCCGGCTGGCAGAGCGTCGATCTCCCGAACCCGGTCGCCATCACCAAGGACACGGTCTACGTCGCGTCCTACTACTCGCCGGGCGGTCATTTCCCACTCGAGCAGAGCTACTTCAACAACGCACATGACGGAGGGATGCTCACCGCCCTCGGCGCGGCCGAGAGCCCGAACGGCGTCTACAAGTACGGCGCGAGCGCGTTCCCCGACGAGTCGTTCAACGCGACGAACTACTGGGTCGACGCGAGCTTCGACCGCACCGTGCCGCCCGACACGCGCGGCCCCGTGGTGACCGAGACGTCGCCGACCGCCTCGGCAAGCGACGTCGGTCGTGACGCCGACATCACCGCGACCTTCGACGAGCAGATCAACGCAGCGACACTGACCGCCTCGACGTTCACTCTGCGCGGGAGCGGCGGCACGCTCGTGCCCGCGACGGTGAGCTACGACGCGCAGACCCGCACGGCAAGGCTCGAGCCGACCGCGCCGCTCGCCTACCAGAGCACCTACACGGTGACCGTGACGGGCGTGACCGACGGCGCGGGCAACCCGCTGGCCGCTGACAAGACGTGGACCTTTTCGGTTGCCGGCCAGCCCCCCTCCGAAGGCCCCGGCGGACCAATCCTCGTGATCACCGATCCGGCCGACGCGTTCGGCACGTACTACGCCGAGATCCTCCGCAGCGAGGGCCTGAACAGCTTCGCGGTCGCCGCCGGGCCCGTCACCTCCGACAAGCTGACCGGCAAGACCACCGTGATCCTCGCCAAGAAGGCGCTGTCGGACGCCGAGGTGACCACGCTGACCGGCTACGTGTCTGGCGGCGGAAACCTGATCGCGATGCGGCCGGACAAGAAGCTCGCAGGCCTGCTCGGGCTCACCGACGCTAGTGGGACGGTCGCCAACGGCTACCTGAAGGTGGATCAGGGCTCGGCGGCCGGCGCCGGGATCGACGGTCAGACGCTGCAGTACCACGACACGGCCGACCGCTACGCGCTCAACGGGGCGAGCGCCGTCGCCACGCTGTACTCGACCGCCACCACGGCGACCGCCAACCCCGCCGTTTCGCTGCGCTCGGTCGGCACGGGCGGCGGCCAGGCCGCGGCCTTCGCGTTCGACCTCGCGCGCTCGGTGATCTACACGCGCCAGGGCAACCCGGCGTGGGCGGGCGACAAGCGCGACGGCTACCCCCCGCTGAGCATCCGGCCCAACGACCTCTTCTACGGCGCCAAGACCGGCGACGTGCAGCCCGACTGGGTGGACCCCGACCGCTTCGACGTACCACAGGCCGACGAGCAGCAGCGACTGCTGGCCAACCTCATCACGCAGATGAACCTGGATAAGGCCCCGCTACCGCGCTTCTGGTACCTGCCGCGCGACGAGAAGGCCGCCATCGTCCTTACGGGCGACGACCACTCGGTCGGCGGCACCCCGGCGTACTTCGACCGGCTCAAGGCCGCCTCGCCGGCCGGCTGCTCGGTATCGGATTGGGAGTGCGTGCGGGCGAGCTCCTACGTGTACCCGGACACGCCGATGACGACGACGCAGGTCAACGCCTATCAGGCTCTCGGCTTCGAGATCGCCCTGCATCTCAGTACGGGCTGCCAGAACTTCACCGCAGCGTCGCTCGAGGCGAACTTCGCGAGCCAGCTCGGCGCCTTCACGGCTACGTGGCCGGGCGTCACCCCGCCCGTCTCCAATCGCACCCATTGCATCGTGTGGAGCGACTGGGCGACTCAGGCCAAGACGGAGCGCCGCCATGGCATCCGCTTCGACGGCAACTACTACTACAAGGGTCCGCCGGCCTGGGTCCGCAAGCCCGGGCTCATGACCGGATCCGGCTTCCCGCAGCGCTTCGGGGACCTCGACGGCACGATGATCGACGTCTACCAGTCGATGACGCAGGTCTCCGACGAGATGGACACGACGCTGTCCACGACGACCCAGATCCACACGCTGCTCGAGAACGCGCTCGGCCCTAAGGATTACTGGGGCGTCTTCAACGTCATCCTGCACTCCGACCACGGCGATCACACTCGCCTCAACGAGCTCGTGGGTGAGGCGAAGGACCGCGGCGTGCCGGTCGTGACCGCGGCCCAGATGCTCTCCTGGCTCGACAGCCGGAATGGCTCGTCGTTCGGCGACATCACCTATAGCGGCAACCAGTTGACCTTCTCGCTGAGCGCACATTCGGGCGCTCGCGGGCTGCGCGCGATGCTGCCGGCAAGCTCGGCGAGCGGCCCGCTCTCGAAGCTGCGTCGCAACGGTCAGGCCGTCGCGTGGACCCGCAAGACCATCAAGGGCGTCGACTACGTCATGTTCGACGCGGTCGGCGGGAGCTACACCGCGACCTACGCGAGCGACACGACGCCGCCGGAGGTCACCACCGGTGCCGCCGTGATGGACGGCGAGGGCCATGCCGTCGTCACGTGGACCACCGATGAGCCGGCGACCTCAATCGTCCAGTACGGTCGCACCCCCAGCCTCGGCTTCGAGACCGAGGACACGGCGCTCGTCACCGACCACCGCGTCGAGCTCAGCAACCTGCAGCCCGGCACCACCTACTACGGGCGCGTTACGTCCGTCGACGGTGCCGGCAACTCCGTCACGGCACCGGCGACGCCGGTCACGTTCACCACCCCGCCCGGCACGCTGGTCGATTCCCGGACGGCCGAGTTCGCCGCGGGCACCCGGTCCGGGACGTACGCGGGCGACACCATGCTGGGCCCCGACGGCGAGGTCCAGCTGCAGCCAACCGTCGGCAACGAGTTCGAAGGCACCCTGCTCGGGTCGGACTGGATGAGCAAGGCGTGGAAGCCGGGCGGCTCGGTGATGCTCTCCGGCGGATCGCTCTTCGCCAACGGCGGCGTGGCGCACACGATCGACCACTTCGCAGGCCCGCGCATGCTCGAGTTCAGCGCGACGTTCGATGCGGTCAACGATCAGGCGATCGGCCTCGGCGGCGACACGAGCAACTACCCGTACGCCGTCTTCAGCTCCGGCGTCCCGGGAGACCCGTTCGGCATCTACGCGATCAGCGGCGCTTCGCCGGGCGACGAGGAGCAGAGTGCGCGCCTGAACGTGAGCCTCTACGAGCCGCACCGGTTCCGCATCGAGTGGACACCGAGCACGATCCGCTACTACGTGGACGGCGCCCTTGTCGCCACCCATGCGGTCGCGATCAGCCAAGAGATCCGCCCGGTGATCAGCGACTACAACCTCTTCGGCGCGAGCGTGAAGGTCCACTGGATCCGCATGAGCTCGTACCCGAGCACGGGCACGTTCACCTCGCGCACGCTCGACAGCGGGCCCGGCGCCAACGACTGGCAGACGCTGGCCTCCGCGCGGAACCTGCCGGCGGGGACCGGGATCACGTTCCAGACCCGATCGGGCGACACCCGGTCGCCCGGCGCGAACTGGTCGGCCTGGCAGCCGGTGGGCGCCGGCGGGACGATCGCCAGCCCGAACGCGCGCTTCCTGCAGTACCGCGCCACGATCACAGGCACCGCCCACGCGACACCCACGCTCCAGCGCGTCACGGTCAGCTACGGCGCGGGCACCGACGGGGCGCCGGTGACGGGCACGGTCGCGCTAGCGCCCACGTCGCCGCGCACGAACCAAACGCTGACCGCCACGGTGAGCGGCTTCAGCGACCCGGACGGCGACCCGCTGACCTACCGCTACGAGTGGTTCCGCAACGGCACGCTGATCCCCGGGGCCACGACCGCCACGCTCGACCTGGCGCTCGCCGGCAACGGCGACCTCGGTGACCGCATCCGCCTGGAGGTCTACGCGACCGACGGGCGCGGTGCGGCGAGTGACCCGGCCTCGGCGAAGGTGACGGTGGCCAACACGGCACCCACGACCGGCAGCGTGACGACGCGTCCCGTGCCGGCCGCGACCAAGGACCTCATGCGGGCCGTGACGAGCGGCTTTGCCGACAACGACGGCGACACGCTGACCTACCAGTACCAGTGGCTGATCAACGGCACGGCCGTCGGCGGAGCCACCGGCCAGACGTTCGACGTCGCCGGCCGTGTCCAGCTCAATGACCGTGTCGACGTCGACGTTCGCGCCGTCGACCCGAACGGCGGCTCGAGCCCCGTGGTCCGCGGCGGGCAGGTCATCACGAGCAACAACTCCACGCCGCTCGACGGGACGGTGTCGATCACCCCGTCCACGCCGAAGACCAACCAGGTCGTGACCGCGGCGACGACCGGCTTCCACGACCCGGACAGCGACGCGCTGACGTACCACTACACGTGGTCGCGCAACGGAACCGTGATCGCCGGCGCCACCGCTTCGACGCTCGACCTCTCGCAAGCCGGCCGCGGCGACCGCGGCGACGAGATCCGAGTCGACGTGCGCGTGACCGACCCGCAAAACCACTCGAGCGACGGCGTCTCCGCCACCACGACGGTCGTGACGACCGACCCGACGGCCGGGACCGTCTCGATCCGACCCGACGCACCGGCCGCCAGCGACACCGTCTCGGCGACCCCGACCGGCTTCGCCGACGTCGACGGCGACGCGCTCTCCTACCAGTACCGGTGGGCTGTGAACGGCTCCGAGCTCGGCGACGCCACCGGCCGCAGCCTGAACCTGCTCACCGTCGAAGGCGTCCAGGCCGGAGACGTGGTGAGCGTCACGGCGAAGGCCCTCGACGGCCACGGCGGCGTGAGCCCGAACGCCCAGGCTTCCGTGACAGTGGCCGGCGGTAACGGGCACCCGATCGCTTCCTATGGCTTCGAGGAGGCCGCCGGGAACGTCGCCGCAGACCAGTTCGGCGGAAACGACGGCGCGATCACCGGCGCCGACCGGACCAACTCCGGCCGCTTCGGCCGCGCGCTGTCCTTCGAGGACAACGAGGACATCGTCGAGGTCGAGGACGACACATCGCTCCATCTCGGCACTGCGATGACCCTCGAGGCGTGGGTGCGCCCGACGGCGGCCACCAACTGGCGCACGGTCATCTTCAAGGAAGCGAGTGGCGGTCCCGCCTTCAGCCTCTACTCGAACGCCGCCGACGAAGACGTCCCGCACGCACACCTCGGCAACAGCGGCGAGTCCGGCGCCTCGGGCCTCGCCACCCTCGACCCATCCGAGTGGACGCATCTCAGCACCACGTACGACGGCAACATCCTGCGCCTTTACGTGAACGGCTCGCTCGTCGGATCCAAGGCGATCGAGGGCGAGCTGTCGGACGCCCCCGGCCCGATGACCTTCGGCGCCAACCACGTCTGGGGCGAGCAGTTCCGTGGGCTGATCGACGAGGTCCGCGTCTACAACCGCACCCTGAGCCGCGAAGAGATCCTCGCCGACATGGACAGCCCCGTGGTCGCCGGCACGCCGCGCCCGCCGACGGACACCGACCCGGTCGTGATCGGCAAGTTCGACGCGCCGATCTCGTACCCGATCACCCCGGTGCATCTGGCGCTGCTCTCCAACGGCAAGGTTGCCATGTGGGACGGTTTCGAGGCTGCGGTCAACTCCGAGCACACCTGGGATCCGTGGACCCGCCAGTTCGACGCCATCCCGACGGGCCGCAACCTGTTCTGCGCCGGCCATATCACGCTGACCGACGGGCGCCTGCTCGTGGCCGGCGGCCACATCCAGGCCTACGAGGGCACGAAGGACACGAACCTCTTCGATCCGAAGGCCGAGACGTGGGCGCGGGGCCAGGACATGGCCGTCGCGCGCTGGTACCCGACGGCCACAGGGCTGCCCGACGGCCGCGTGTTCGTGGTGTCCGGCGACAACGTGACGCTCGGGCCGAACCCGGACCCGACCACGCCGGTGCCGCTCATCAACTCCTCGCAAACGCTGCCCGAGATCTACAACCCGGCCACGGACACATGGACTGCGCTGCCAGCCGCCTCGCGCCGCATGCCGCTCTACCCGTACATGTTCGTGCTGCCGAACGGCAAGCTGTTCGACGCCGGCCCGGATCGCATGACCCGCACCCTGGACCTGCAGACCGGCCAATGGACCAACGTCGGCATGAGCCCGCTCGACGGAATGAGCGCCGTCATGTACCAGCCAGGCAAGATCCTCAAGGCCGGCACGTGGTCCGACCCTGAGTTCCCCGGCCGCGACGCGTCGAACAAGTCGGCCGCGATCGACATGACCGCCGCAAGCCCTGCGTGGTCCGAGAGCGGGTCAATGCGCTACCGCCGTGCCTACGGCACGCTGACGGTGCTTCCCGACGGCGACGTGCTGGCGACCGGCGGTCAGAACGGCACCGACGGCGTCGACGAGACAACCGGCCTGCTGCCGGCTGAGATGTGGGACCCCGATACGGGCAACTGGAAGACCATGGCGTCGAGCCGGCGGCCGCGCCTCTACCACTCGTCGGCGCTGCTGCTGCCCGACGGCCGCGTCCTGCTCGCCGGCGGTGGCGCGTACGGCCTGGCCAAGAACGAGCAGTCGGGCGAGCTCTACTCACCGCCCTACCTCTTCAAGGGCCCGCGCCCGACGGTCACCGCCGCCCCGGACGCCGTCCACTACGGCCAGTCGTTCAGCGTCGACACGCCCGACGCGAGCCGCATCCAGAAGGTCTCGATGGTCCGCATGGGCACCGTCACGCACAACTTCGACATGGATCAGCGCCACATGAACCTGTCGATGACCGCGGGCTCGGACTCGGTGACCATCAACGGCCCGTCGAACGCGAACGTGGCACCGCCCGGCTGGTACATGGTCTTCCTGATCGACGACAACGGCGTTCCGTCGATGGGCCAGATCGTCCAGGTCGACGCCTCCGGCGATACCCAGGCGCCGAGCGCGACCGGCACGCTCTCGGCCACCGCGCAGGCGGCCCGGGCCGACCTGAGCTGGGGCGCGGCCACCGACAACAAGGCCGTCAGCGAGTACCGCGTGTTCCGTTCGACCACGTCCGGCTTCACCCCGAGCTCGGCCAACCGGATCGCCCGGGTCAAGACCGGCACCACCTACGCCGACAACGGCGTCGCCACGGGGACGCACTACTACCGCGTGCGGGCCGTCGACAAGTCGGGCAACCTCGGACCGGCTTCTAACGAGGCGACGGTCACGATCGCCGGCGACGTCACACCGCCTGCCGTGACGGTGACTTCCCCGACCGGGGTCGGCGTGTCCGGCAACGTCTCAGTGTCGGCGACAGCGACCGACAACCTCGCCGTGCAGAGCGTCCAGTTCAAGCTCGACGGCCAGGACCTCGGCGCCCCGGACACGACCGTGCCGTATCAGTACAACTGGGACACGACGATCGTCTCTGACGGGCTCCACACACTCACGGCGGTGGCTCGCGACGCCACCGGCAATACGACCACGTCGGCAGCGCGGACCCCGCGGGTGCACAACACCGGTCTTGTCGCCGCCTACGGCTTCGAAGAGGCCTCCGGCACAGCGGCCACGGACTTCATCAACGGGTTCAACGGCGTGATCACCGGGGCCACGCGCGTCGCCGGCGGGCGCTACGGCAAGGCCCTGTCCTTCGACGGGACCAACGACTGGGTGACGGTCGACGACCGCGCCGAGCTCGACCTGCTTAACGGCGGCACGCTCGAGGCCTGGGTTCGCCCGACCATGAACACCGACTGGCGGTCGGTCATGATCAAGGAGAACTCCGGGGGCATCCCGTACACGCTGTACGCGAGCAGCGAGACCGGCCCGCCGGTGGCCCACGTCTTCGCCGGCGCGACGCGCGACGCGTTCGGACCCATGCCGATCGGGATCAGCACTTGGACGCACCTGGCCATGAGCTGGGACGGCGCGAACCTGCGCCTCTACGTCGACGGTGCTGAGGTCGCCAGCCAGCCGTACTCAGCGGCCCTCATCGGGTCCAGCGGCGCGGTCCGCATTGGCGGCACGAGCGTCGCGAGCCAGTTTTTCAACGGCCTGATCGACGAGGTCCGCATCTTCGATCACGCCCGCCCGGCCTCCGAGATCGCGGCCGACATGACCACCGCCGTACGCCCGTAGGACGCGTGTGATCCAGCGGGCCCTGACGAATTCCCCGTCAGGGCCTCGCAATCATGCCTGCGCTCCGGCAGGGACAGGGAGTGGAAACGGGCCGGATCCGACCGATTGGTGATTTTTCATCGGTCTGAATACGACATCCGTTTGGTCGTGAGGCCAAGGGGTAATAGATTCCGGCGGACGGGCCGAGGCAGGGGACCAGGGCCGGGAAAGCCGTCGCCCGTCCGTTAAAGCAGATTCCGCGCCAGTGGCGGGCGCATCGCGGACACATCCACCAGCTTTCCAGGAGTTGATCGATGTCCCACGCGCCTGCGCGCCTGCGCACCGCGGTGCTCTGCGCTGCGCTGTTCTTGATCGTCGTACCCGCTACCGCCTCGGCAGAGCTGTTCCGCGGCACGCCCGCATCCGACCGGCTCACCGGCACATCGGCAGTGGACACCATCAATGCCCTGGCGGGTTCTGACGTCATCGACGGCCGCTCGGGCGCAGACCGCATCAACGCAGGCTCGGGCGCCGACGCCGTTGTGGCGGACGGGCATGACACCGTCTACGCCGGCTCGGGCCGCGACGTCGTGCGGCTGACGGCGACGAGCCTGACGTTCCGCGTTGACTGCGGGACCGGCCGCGATCGGCTCGCGCTGACGATCGCCCCCGGCACGACCAGACGCGACGCGCTGAAGCGCACCAAGGGCTGCGAGACGATCTCCACGACGGTCGGGCCCGTCCCGAACCCCGGCGGCGACACGGCCACGCCGTCTCCAGCCGCGAATCCGTCAACGGGTGGCGGGTTGCTTGGCAGCGTGATCCCACCCATCATCCCGCTGCTCGACATGCAGGCGCCGTCGGCGCCGCAGAACTTCCGGACCACGACCCGCACCCAGACGTCGATCGGCGTCGCGTGGAACGCATCGAGCGACAACGTCGGAGTGACCGGCTATCGCGTGTACCGCAATGGCACGCTTATCGCCACCGTCACCGACACGAGCTACACGCTGACCGGCCTGACGTGCGGCACTACGTACGAGATCAGCCTCACCGCAGTCGATGCCGCCGGCAACGAGTCGGCTCGGACCCAGGCGCTCCGGAACGATTCCACCCTCGCGTGCGCCGACACCCAGCCGCCGTCTGTGCCGCAGAACTTCCGCAGCACGAGCCGGGCAGCGACCTCGATCGCGGTCGCGTGGAACGCGTCGACCGACAATGTGGGAGTGACGGGGTACCGCATCTACCGCAACGGCACGCGTATCGCCACCGTCAACCAGACCAGCTACACGCTGAGCGGCCTGACCTGCGGCACCACATACGAGATCAGCCTCACCTCGGTCGATGCCGCCGGCAACGAGTCGTTCCGGCCGCAGGCAGTCATGAACGAGTCCACCACGGCGTGCGCGACACCGACGCCAACTCCGACACCCACCCCGACCCCAACTCCGACACCCACCCCGACCCCGGACACGCAGCCGCCGTCGGTGCCGCAGGGCTTCCGGACGACCGGCACGACGGAGACCACGATCGGCGTGGCGTGGAACGCGTCGACCGACAACGTGGGCGTGACCGGCTATCGCATCTATCGCAACGGGACGGAGATCGCCACGCCCACCCAGACCAGCTACACGCTGACCGGCCTCATCTGCGCCACCGAGTACGAGATCGGCCTGACGGCCGTCGACGCCGCCGGTAACGAGTCCTACCGGCCCGAGGCGATCAAGTTCGAGTCAACCGCCGCGTGCGCCGACCCAGCGCCCACCCCGACCCCGACCCCGACCCCGACCCCGACCCCCACCCCCACCCCGACCCCCACCCCCACCCCCACCCCGGGCGGCCCGGCCAGCGTGTTCATCGCGCCGAGCGGGTCCGACTCGAACCCGTGCACGTCAGCTGCCCCTTGCGCGTCGATGCAGCGGGCCTACAACGTCGCGCCTTCCGGCAGCATCATCGACGTCCGGGCGGGCAACTACGGCGACCAGACGGTCCCGTCGGGCAGCAAGACCATCACCTTCCGCGGCGTGCCGGGAAACAAGATCCGACAGATCAAGAGCAACGCGAACAACATCACATTCGACGGCCTTGACATGGACGCCGGCGGCACCAAGACCACAGGCGCGGTGTTCGAACACGGCGGCGCGCTGAACGTTACGCTCAAGAACAGCCGAGTCGGCAACGTGGTCGACGAGAAGGGCGCAATGCTCGGCGGCTCGTCGAGCACCAACCCGACGAACCTGGTCATCGACAACGTCGACTTCCACGACGTGATCCAGCGGACCGCGGGAGTCCACAACGAGTGCATCATGGCTCACGCCCCGGGCATCACGATCCGCAACTCGACGTTCCGCAACTGCGCGACGATGGACATCTCGCTCGGGTACGGCGACTGGTGGGGCCAGAAGCCCTACGGCAACGTCGTGCTCGAGAACAACGTGTTCGGGCACTCCGTCAACGGCTCCGGCTGGCATTACTACGGCCTTGCGTGGTTCGCCGGCAAGTTCGAGAACGCCCGGGTCGTGAACAACACGTTCGAGAACGCGGTCCGCATGGACTCCGAGCACATCGGTCCCGGCCCGTACTCGGGCATCTGGGCCAACAATATTGGCGGCGGCTGGCAGTGTCTGCCCGGCGTCACTTACGTCGGCAACGTCGGCAAGAAGTGCGGGGCCACGGACGTCGCCGTGAACCCGTCCAACTCGTGCGGGCCGCCCGCCTGCTCGTCCCTCTCGACCATGCCGGTCGGCTGGGTCAATCCGTCCGCCTTCGACTTCCACCTGACCGCAAGCTCAGTGGCGATCAACGTGGGCTCAGCGACCTACGCCCCGGCGACCGACTCCGAGGGCAAGGCACGCAGCGGCGCGCCTGACGCGGGCGCCTTCGAGCGCTAGCCGACACGGAGAGTGCCATTTCGCGCGCCGCCCTATCCGGGCGGCGCGCGTCGTTGAGAGGCGAGACCTAACCGATCGGCGGGGACCGGTCGGGCCGAGCCCGCCTACGATCGTGCCATGGCTTCCGAGGACGGCATTGCGATCGTGGTCCTGACGCACAACCGCGCGCACCTGGTCTCACAGTGCGTCGAGAACGTGCTGCTCCGTACGTCGGACGCCACGCGGGAGATCGTAATCTGGGACAACGCGTCCACCGACGCGACCGCAGACTATCTCGCCTCGATCGACGACCCTCGCGTACGGGTCATACGCAGCGAGCAGAACGTCGGCCAGAACGGCTATGCGCGCGCCTTCCGCGAGACTACCGCCCCTTACCTGATCGAACTGGACGACGACGTCGTCGACGCCCCAGCTGACTGGGACCGCACGATGCTCGACGCCTACCGCAGCCTTCCCGACGTCGGCTTCCTGGCCGCCGACCTCGAGGACGACCCGCACGACGAGGCTTCGAAGGTGCGACATCACGTGCGCCCGCACGAGTACACCCTCGTGGAGGAGAACGGCGTCCGCCTCCTGCGCGGCCCCGCCGGCGGCGGCTGTGCGATGACCTCACGCGAGCTCAATGACCGCGCGGGCGGGTTCAAGGAGAAGCCAAACGAGGTCTTCTGGCTCGAGGACGCCGCCTACATCGGGCAGATCCACCAGCTCGGGTACACGTCCGCCGTGCTGGCCGACCTCCGCGTCCACCACACCGGCGGCCCGTACTACTCCGCAATTCCCAGGGAAAAGGCCGAGTACTGGCGGCGTTACTGGGCCCGCAAGGCCCGGCGCACCGCCGCAAAGCGGGCTCTCGTCCGCGTGCCCTTCGTCCGCCGGCTCAACGACCGCTTCGGCTGGTTCGTCGCGCCGGCCTGAACTGACCAACGCTCACACCACAGAGGACCACACTTCATGCGCATCCTGATCACCGGCGGCGCCGGCTTCATCGGCTCCCACCTCGCCGACGAGCTGCTCGCCCGCGGTCACGCGGTGAGCGTGCTCGACGACCTCTCGACCGGCGCGATCGACAACATCCGTCACCTCCGCCACCATCCCCGGTTCGAGTACAGCATCGGTTCCTGCCACGAGCGGCGCCTCGTCGCCGAGCTCGTCGACTCCGCCGACGTCGTCTACCACCTGGCCGCCGCCGTCGGAGTCGAGCTGATCGTGGAGAGCCCGGTCCGCACGATCGAGACCAACATCCACGCCGCCGAGGTGGTCCTCAACGCGGCCAGCAAGAAGAAGAAGCCGGTCTTCGTGGCCTCCACGAGCGAGGTCTACGGCAAGAGCACGGCGCTACCCTTCCAGGAGGACGGCGACCTGGTGCTCGGCCCCACCTACAAGGGCCGGTGGTCCTACGCGTGCTCGAAGGCGATCGACGAGTTCCTCGCGCTCGCGTACTGGAAGGAGCGCGGGCTCCCCACGGTCATCGGCCGCATGTTCAACACGGTCGGGCCCCGGCAGACCGGGCGCTACGGCATGGTCGTGCCGAGTCTCGTGGGACAGGCCGTCGCCGGCCGCCCGCTGACCGTGTTCGGCGACGGCACGCAGAGCCGCTGCTTCTGCCACGTTCACGACGTGGTCCGCGCCCTGGCCGACATGATGGAGCGCGAGGACCTCTACGGCGAGATCTTCAACATCGGCACCCAGGAGGAGATCACCATCACCAGCCTGGCCGACAAGGTCCGCTCGCTCGTCGGCTCGGAGTCCGAGATCACGTACATCCCGTACGACGAGGCCTACGAGCCCGGCTTCGAGGACATGCAGCGTCGCGTGCCCGACATCTCGAAGATCGCGGATGTGCTCGACTGGACGCCGCGCAAGTCGCTCGATGAGATCGTCAACGACGTGCGCGACCACCAGCTGAGCCAGCGCGGCATTACCGCGATCGCCGGCTGAGCCCTCTTCGCCAGCTCATCGCCGCCCGGGCCGGGCGGCTCGCTCTCGCGGTCATCGTGACCACGGCCCTGACCGTGGTCATGGGCGTGGCGATCCTCTGGCCCAGCGGTGAGGGCCCGCCCGGCTTCACGTCCAGCGCGGGCGCAGTCGAGCCGGCCGAAGTGGTCGCCGTCGAGCTTGATGGCGCCTGCGCCGGAGGGGCCGGGCTGCCAGCTCGTGGAGATCGAGCCCGACGGCGGCGGGCGCGGCTCGCTGGTGCTCTCCGGGGTCACCGCCGCTCCGCGGCTCAGCCCGGGCGATGCGATCCGCGTGTCGAGCCTGCTTCCCGAGGGACGACACCGCGACGGAGTTCGCGAGCTACACGTTCATCGACTTCGAGCGCCGCCCCGCGCTGTTGCTCTTCGGCCTGGTCTTCGCGGCGCTCGTGCTCGTGCTGGGGCGCGCGCACGGCCTGCGCGCGTTGCTGGGCCTCGGGGCGAGCGTGCTCGTCCTGCTCGCCTTCGTCGTCCCCGCCATCTACGCCGGCGAGCCGGCGCTGCCGGTGGCCATCGTCGGCTCGCTCGCGGTCATGCTGGCCACGATCTCGCTCGCGCACGGGATCGGGATCAAGAGCGCCGCGGCCATCCTCGGCACGACCGCGAGCCTGATCGCGACGGCGCTGCTGGCCGTCGTGGCTGTGGACCTCGCCCACCTCACCGGCACCTCCATCGGCGAGGCCTCGCTCCTGCGCACCACCGGCTCCTCGCTGTCCTTCGAGGGCCTCGTGCTCGCCGGGATGGTGGTCGGCGCCCTCGGCGTGCTCGACGACGTCACCGTCTCGCAAGCGTCGACGGTGCTCGCCCTGCACCGGACCGATCCGGATCTCGGGCTGCGACGGCTCGTGGGCCGCGCGCTCAGCGTCGGCCGCGACCACCTCGGCGCCACCGTGAACACGCTCGCGCTGGCCTACGCCGGCGCGTCGCTCCCCCTGCTGCTTGTCTTCCAGGCGCGCGACGCCACGCTCGGCGACGCGCTCAACTCCGAGCCCGTGGCCACCGCGGTCACGGCGGCGGTGGTCGGTTCGATCGGGCTGCTGCTCGCGGCACCGCTGACGACGGTGCTCGCCGGGGTGCTCGCTCACGCCGTGCCGGCGGAGCAGCTGCCCGCCGCGCATGCGGACCACGCGCACTGAGGAGCGGCGACGCAATCGCCGCCGCCCGGGGGGCTGCCGGGCAGCGGCGGATCGCCTCAGGTGGAGCGGCAGACGATGGCCTGACCCATGAAGGTGAAGCCATCCGAGCCACCGAACCGCTTGTCACAGAGCTGCGTGAGCTCTGCGACGGTTCCGAGCACACGGACCGCAGGCGCTTCGTACGCCTCCGCGTGCTGGGTGTCAGGGTTCATCGTGGACCCTCCTTTCCGGAACTCCAACTACCACTCAAGATTCTCGTGCGTTGCGCCCCGATAACAACTCCGCAAAGGTCTAGGGCGCTGACCGGGTGTTATGGATTCGCCCTCGTGGGCGTGACGGGCGCGGAGCCGCTGCTGGTGGACGCCCCCTCCGGCTGGCCGGTGCTGGAGCTCCACCACGCCGCGCCCGGGCCTGGCGCGCCGGAGCTCGACACGCTCGGCCCCGACCGCGCCGAGCTGCCACTGCACGGCGGCTGGGTGACGATCGAACGCGAGCCCGCCCGGGTGACCTTCCGGCTGCCCGCCCCGCCGCCGCCGCGCGAGCTCGTGCACCCCTACCTCGCGCCGGCGGCCGCCGTGGCCGCCCGCTGGGGCGGGCGGGAGACCTTCCACGCGGGGGCCGTGGTCGTCGACGGCGGCGCGTGGGCCGTGCTCGGCGACCAGGAGAGCGGCAAGAGCACGACGCTCGCGCACCTCGCCCTCGCCGGGCACGACGTCGTGGCCGACGACCTGCTCGTCGTGGACGGCGACCAGGTGCTCGCCGGACCGCGCTGCATCGACCTGCGCGAGGGATCGGCCTCGCAGCTCGGCGTAGGCGAGCCGCTCGGCGTCGTGGGCGTGCGCGAGCGCTGGCGCATGCTCCTCGAGCCGGTGCCGGCGAGCGTGCCGCTGCGCGGCTGGATCACGCTGGCCTGGGACGACGAGGTGGGGGTCGACGCGCTGCGCGGGCCCGAGCGCCTGCTGGCGCTGCTCCCCTCCCGCAGCGTCCAGCTCGTCCCCGGCGCGCCGGAGGAGCTCGTGGACTACAGCTCGCTACCGGTGCTGCGGCTGCGCCGGCCGCGCCGCTGGGACGCCCTCGACGACGCCGCCGGGCGGCTGCTCGCCGCGCTCGGCTAGCCAGGCGGCCTGCAGCAGCGAGAACGACTGCGCGAGCGGCGCGCCGGCCAGCCAGTGCTCGCGCAGCGCGCGGGCGTCGACCTCGGCGGGGACGCCGGCGCCGGACCACGTCTCCGCGAAGGCGCGGCTGTGCTCGTGGAAGAAGACCTCGTCGAAGCACGCCTTGTCGGACCGCCCGAGCAGCGCGGGAGGCAGCAGCGGGCCGACGACATGCTCCATTGCCGCCGTCCGATCCTCGTGGCCGCCTACGGGCGCGCTGCGGGCCACGGCGGCCCAGACGGTCGGAGCAAGCAGCGGGTGGGCGATCGCGGCCCCGCAGTCGCGGGCGAGCGCCTCCAGGCTGCGGGTGCCGACGCGCAGGTAGCGCGCCGCGCGCACATGGCGCAGGCGTGCGCGCAGCCGGCGCGGCTCGGAGGCCTCCCAGGCGGCCAGCGCGCGGCGGGCGTCGCGTGCCGCCGCCGGCGTGAGCCACGGATGCAGCTGGACCGACGCGCGGCCGTGCCAGGCCCGGCGCAGCGGCCGCGGTGCGGCGAACAGGGCGAGGCGGCGCGGCGTGATGGCGGGCAGCGGCCGCGCCGCGGCGCGGAACAGCTCGTCGCCGCCGATGCCGGTCAGCAGCGTGCCGCCGCGGGCCGCTTCGAGCATCGGTACGTGGAAATGGGCATTGAACGGCCACAGCAGTCCGTGGCGGCGCAGCGCCGCGGTGGCGACCGGGCCGACGAGGTCGAGCTCGCCGCCGAACTCCAGCCGCTGCCAGTCGGCGAGCCCGAGATGGGCGACGACGAGCTCCTGCCAGCGCGCCTCGTCGGCCATCGGCGCGTCCGGCGCGCGGACCGTGGCCGGGATCGGATCCGCCAGGCCCTCGCGGCGCGCCAGGCGCGTGGCCACAGCGAGCACCGCGGACGAGTCGCGGCCGCCCGAGAAGCTCACGAGGCAGGGGCCGCGGCGCAGCGGCTCGAGCACGGCGGCCTCCAGTGCCGCGAGCGGGTCGCGCGAGCCGGCGGGCAGCGCGACCGGCGCCTCGCTGCCGATCGGCAGGCCGACGGCCAGCTCGAGCCCGGTCAGGCTCACCCCGCGAGCAGACCCTGCTCGACCAGCGCGCCGACGAAGCGATCGGCGTCGGCGGCCGCCCGCTCGCGATCGATCCCGTAGACCTGGACGAGCTCGTCCACGAGCTCCGCCCGAGTGCAGCCTCCGGCCAGCGCGCGCCAGAGCACGGTGCCCGAGCCGTTGGCCGCCACGTAGGTGGAGCCACGCGCCTCGAGGGCGATCACCTCGCCGTCGATCTCGCGCCAGTGCAGATCCGTGTCACGCAGCCGCAGCTCCGTCATCCCGCCTCCTTCGTCCCCGTCGACTCCTCCAGCACGCGGTCGTGCGCCGAGCGCGCGACCCCCGCGTTGCCGAGCGCGATCCGCGCGCGGCTGAGCTTCGCCTTCCACGACTCCGGCCCTTCGGGCCCGGCCGTGGCCAGCACCTCGGCGCGCACGGCGCCGAGCGCGCGGGCCGGCGGCAGGCCCCACACGGGAGCCAGAAGGTCCTTGACATGCCACTCGAGCACCGTGCGCTCGCGCACCTCGGCGAGATGGCGGGCCCACAGGGCGACGCCGGCCGAGCGCCCGTCGCCCTCGAGCACGGTGCGGATGGCGGCGTGAGTCGTGCGCCACATGCGCGTGCAGCCCCAGCGGCGCGCGAGCGCGTCGACCTCGGCGGCGTCGCAGCGACGCAGCGTGACCGCGACGTCGATGAGGTTGCCGAGGCGGCCCAGCGGCTGGTGCGCCCACGCGTGGGCGGCGAGGACGAGCGTGTGCTCCGCGGGCGGGAGGGTCGAGACGCCCTCGACGCCGAGCCGCGAGGGCACGGCGGCCGCGAGCAGCTCCTCCGTCGACGGGCCGGGCATGTCGGCGGGCCAGTTCGCCCGCGTGTGCAGCTCGACGACGAGCGGGAGACCGGGCCACCAGAGCGGGCGCAGGTGGTGGATGTCCGCGTAGATCTCCGGCTCGAAGACCTCCTGGAAGCCGGCCGCGATGAGCGCGGCCTGGGCCGCCTCCGCGTCGTCGGTCAGCAGGTCGAGATCGCCGAAGCTGCGCAGGCCGGGCGCGCCGTAGTCGAGCGCCACCTCGGGGCCCTTGACCAGCACGAGCGGGCCATCCCAGGCGGCACGCACGCGGGCGAGCAGCGGCACCGCGGCCATCTCGTCGACGGCGACGCGCGTCTGGTCGGCGATCATGTCGCGATCCAGCGGCAGGCCGGCCGCCTGACGGCGGCGCGCCTCGAGCAGCTCCACGCGGTGCATGCGCATCACGTCGAGCGACGACGAGCTCGCGGCCAGCAGGCTGTCGATCCGCTCCCACATCAGTAGAGCCCCAGTGTCCCGCGGCGATGCTCGCGGGCCAGCGCGGCGCGGAAGGCCGTCACGCCGGCGAACAGCGCGACGATGGAGAGCACGCCGAGCACGATGATCTCGCTGCCGATGGCGCTCCAGCCGGCCCCGCCGATGAGCGCCTCGCGCGTCCCCTCCATCGCGATGGCGACGGGGTTGGCCCCGGCCAGCGTCTGGAGCCAGGCGGGGAGCAGCGTGAGCGGGAAGAACGCGCCCGACGCGAGGCCGAGGACGCTCATGACCACGCCCAGCACACCCTCGCCGCGGCGGAAGGTGACGATCGCGGCGGCCGTGACGAGGCCGAGCCCCCACACGAACGGCACGAAAGCCCCGAGCAGGACGAGGCTGGGCAGGATGCCGCTGGTGTCGTAGCCGAGGCCGAGCGTGATGGCGACGGCCGCGAGCAGCAGGCCCATGCGGACCGGGATGAAGAGCAGGTCGAACGCGACCGAGCCCGCCTGGACCGTGGTCGGGTGCGTCGGCGTGACGAGCAGCGCCTCGAGCGTCCCGATCATCTGCTCCTGGCGGATCGCCGTCGCGACGCGCTGGAGCAGCAGCCCGCTGACCGTGGTGATGACCACGCCGATCATCACGAAGTCGAAGTAGCTCGCCTGCACGCCGCCGTACGTCGGGAGCTTGCCCGGGTCGATCAGCTGGGCGACGAAGCCGAACATGACCGCCTGGATCGCGATGTAGAAGAGGTCGCCCGCGAACGCGGCGCGGTACGAGAGCATGGTGAGGAAGTCCCGGCGCATGAAGGCCGGCACCTTGCGGGCCTCGGCGACGAGCACGCTCATGCCGCACGCTCCGTGGTCACGGCGAGGAAGGCGCGCTCGATCGGCGGGCGCTCGTCGCGGCAGCTGACGATGTCGGCGCCGGCGGCCACGAGCGCCGCGATCGCGGAGCCGAGCGCGACGCCGGGGGCGAGCGTGAGCAGGATGTGGCCGGCGTCAGGGCCGGGGAGCAGCGTGCCGAGGCCGGCGAGTGCGGCGTCGAGCGCGCCGCGCGGCGCCGTGGTGGCCGGGCCGAGCTCGACGATGTGGCGGTCGGCGCCACCGACGGCGACGAGCGCGGCGACGGAGCCCGAGAACGCGAGCGAGCCGCGGTCGAGCACGGTCACCCGCTGGGCGAAGCCGTGCAGTTCCTCGATCCGCTGGGTGGCCCAGAGGACGGCGGTGCCGTCGGCGACGTACGTGGCCGTGAGGTCGCGGACCTGCTGGGCCGCGACCGGATCGAGGTCGTGCGTGGCCTCGTCGACGAGCAGCAGCTTCGGGCTCGAGAGCAGCGCGCGGGCGAACGAGAGGCGCTTCTGCATCCCGTGCGAGTAGGCGTTGACCGGCCGCTTGGCGGCCTCGCCGAGGCCGACCGCGTCGAGCAGCTCGAGTGCGCGGGCCTGGGCCGCGCGGCGGCGCAGGCCGTGCAGCCGGGCGAAGAAGGTGAGGTTCTCGAGGCCGGAGAGGCGCAGGTAGAACGTGCGGTCGCCGGGCGGGACCATGCCGATCAGCGCGCGCAGCTCGGGCGAGCGCCCGGCGCGGCGGTCGAGCACGTAGGCCGAGCCCTCGCTCGGGTCCACGAGGCCGGAGAGGATCCGCATCAGCGTCGTCTTGCCGGCGCCGTTGGGGCCGAGCAGGCCATGGACCTCGCCGGCGGCCACGTCGAGATCCACGCCGCGCAGGGCGTGGACGGAGCCGAAGCTGCGGTGCAGCCCCTCGACCTCGATCACGGGACCCTGGGCTTGCGGTCCCTCGGCCTCGACGACGGGACCCTGGGCTTGCGGCCGCATGGCGGCGAGCGACATGGGACGAATGTACGTCGGGTCGGCGGTGCCGCCCTTAGCCGATGGTCTAGGCCCCGCGGTTCCGTGGCCGGCGACCACGACTAAAGTCGACCTCGTGCGGATCGATCTGCCGACGCTGCGAGCAGCCGTATGGACGGCGCGGGCGCTCCGCACCACCCGCCGCGGGCTCGAGCGCAACGGCCTCGACGGCACGCGCGTGGCTCCGCCGCCGCGGCTCCCGGCCGAAGCGCGCCGCGGCGTCCTGGCCGTGATCCGGCGCCGGCCGAGCACGTGCCTGGAGCGCGCGCTCGTGCTCCAGCGCTGGGAGGCCTCCCACGGCGCCGGCGCGGACGTCGTGATCGGCGTCCCCGGGCCGGGCGGCGACAGCTTCGTGGCCCACGCCTGGCTCGAGACGATGCCCGACGGCGCCTCGCCCGACTACCACGAGATCCACCGGATCCCGGCGCCGGTCGAGTGATGCGCCCGCTCACGCCGCTCGAGATCAGCTCCGGCCTCGTGCTCCCGCCCGAGCGCCGCGCCCCCGCGCTGCCGGAGATCGCCCCCGGCACCACCCCGCGCGCCGCCTTCGAGGCCGCGATCGTTCCCGCCCTGCAGCGCTCGCCCGCGCTCGTGAGCTTCTCGGGCGGGCGCGACTCGTCGGCCGTCCTCGCCACCGCCACGGCCATCGCGCGGCGCGAGGGCCTGCCGCTGCCGGTCCCGATCACCCACCGCTTCCCGAGCATGGCCGACACCCAGGAGACGGAGTGGCAGGAGCAGGTCATCTCCCACCTCGGTCTCGACGACTGGATCCGGATCGAGGCCGCGGGCGACCTCGACATCGTCGGCCCGGTGGCGGTGAAGGTCCTGCGCCGTCACGGCCTGCTGTGGCCCTGCAACGCCTACTTCCACGAGCCGATCTTCGAGGCGGCGGCCGGTGGCGCGGTGATCACGGGCGTCGGCGGCGACGAGGCGTTCTCGCCCTCGAGCTGGTCGCGCGCGCTCGACGTGCTTCGCGGCCGCGGCCGGCCCGGCCCGCGCAACCTCGCGCAGGTCGCCTTCGCCCTCTCCCCCCAGATCGTCAAGCGCACGCTCATCCGGCGCTGGCTGCCGGAGATCTGCCCCTGGCTGCAGCCTGCGGCGCGCGCCGAGGTCGAGACCTACGTCGCCGCCGGGGCCGCGAGCGAGCCGCTGCGCTGGCGCACGCGGTTCCGCCAGCTGGCGTCGTCGGGCTACATGGAGGTCAGCCTCGGCAGCCTCGGCGCGCTCGCCTCCGCGCATGGCGCGACGATCGCTCACCCGTTCAACGACGCGCGCTTCCTGGCCGCCCTCGCCGCGCTGGAGCCGGCTCAGCGACCGGCGTCGCGCACCGAGGCGATGACCATGCTGGTCGGCGACCTGCTGCCGCAGGCGCTGCTCTCGCGCTCGACCAAGGCGCGCTTCGACCAGGTGTTCTGGACCGACCACGCCCGCGAGCTGGTGGCCGACTGGAACGGCGAGGGCGTCGACCCCGAGATCGTCGACGTCGACCGGCTGCGGGCCGAGTGGGCGTCGCCGACGCCCGAGGCGCACACCTTCACGCTGCTCCAGTCGGTGTGGCTGACGCGAGCTCGAGCAGCAGGTCTGCTGCCTGCGGCAGCGACTCCCAGCCCCGCGGCCGGCTGAGCTCCCAGGCCGGGAGCGAGGTCAGCTCGAGCAGGGCCTCCGGGCGGGCCGGCGGGAGCCGCAGCCCGCGCTCGGCCGCGAGCCGGCCGAGCCGCTCCGGCCCCGGCAGCCGCCGCGCCTCCACGCGATCGCCCCAGGCGAGGAAGACCCAGCCCTTGAGGACGGCGTCACCGGTCGTCGGCGCCAGCCGCAGCCGCCAGCGCTCGCGCGCGCCGGTCATCCCGATCGCCTCCCCGACGCCCAGGCGCTCGGCGGCGTCGGCCCGCAGGTCGATCGACCGCGGGCCGGCCAGCGGCCGGGCGCCGTCGACGATGAGCATGTCGTCGCACAGCACGTCCACGCCGCTCTGGGCGAGCCACGCGAGCGTGGAGCTCTTGCCCGCCTCGCGCGTCCCCACGACGCCCAGCGCGCTCCCGCCGGCCGTGAACGCCCCCGCGTGCATGCTCTCGCGGCCGAGCCAGCGGGCGATCACCGCGGCGGCGGGGGCGAGATAGGGATGCACGAGCTCGTCGACGCGCACGGGGTGCGGGACGCGGTAGAGGATCGTGCCTCCCGCGCGGTCGATGAGGATCTCGCCGCCACTGCGCAGCCGCAGCCGGGCGCCTTCGTCGTCGACCCGCTCCTCTGCCGGCGCGGCGGTCCCGACCTCGGACGCGACCGCATAGGCCGGCGCGCCGGCGTCGACGTCGACCAGCAGCTCGGCGGCGCCGTCCAGGCCGCTCAGGCGTATCCCGTAGGCGCCAGGGGGAATGCGCGCGAGTCTACGTCGTGCCGGGACGAACCCCGGCATTGAGGGAGCCGGGATCGGCCGCGTTTCGACTCGACGCGACGAGGAAATCGGGCGCCTCGTCCTACTTAGGGGTGACACCGTGACCCAAAAGCAGGACGCGAGACGGCAGCGGGCACGAAAAAGGCCGCCTCTCGGGCGGCCTTTGGTCGTTGCGCGCTTCAGGACGAGCAGTTGGTGACCGGGATCCAGTTCACGTAGTCCGGCGGGCCGATCGTCTTCTTCCACAGACAAGGCCAGCCACCGCTCTGGGTCAGCTCGTGCAGCGATCCGAGGACGCTCAGCGTCGGAGGTTCGTAAATCAGACCCTCGTTCTCAATTGGGGAGATCATCACACCTTCCTGGCGATTGATGAGCCATCAGAGTAACCGTCATCAACATCGGTGCCTACTGGCCAGGCGGCTAGTCCCGCCGGCATCTCAGAGGCTCGCGGTGGCGCCGATACTCGTGCTGAGCACGTAGTTCGCCACGAGCACGTCGGCCACCCGCTCGCCGGCGCGGCCGTCCCACAGCGGGATGGCGCTCGGCGTCGGCTCGTGAGCGGCGATGCGGACCTCGGCGATCTCCGCCGGGTCGTCGCCGAGCAGCATGTTGGTGCCGTGCGTGAGCGTGATCGGGCGCTCGGTGTTCGGGCGGAACGTGTAGCACGACACGCCCAGGGCCGAGGCCTCCTCCTGCACGCCGCCGGAGTCGGTCACGATGGCGCCGGCGCCGGCCTGCAGCGACAGGAAGCCGAGGTAGGCGAGCGGCTCGATGCAGTGGACGCCGGCGGCCTCCAGGCGGGCCAGGCCGCCGTCCTCCGTGAGCCGCGCGCGGGTGCGGGGGTGGATCGGGAAGACCACGGGGGCGTGCGCGGACAGGGAGACGAGCCCGCCGACGATCTGCTGCAGGCGGACGGGGTCGTCGACGTTCGACGGCCGGTGCAGCGTGACGAGGACGTACGAGCGCTCGTCGAGGCCGGCGGTCTCCCACTCGCGCAGGTCACGCGCGCGCTTCTCGCAGCGGCGCAGCGAGTCGATCATCGTGTTGCCGACGTTGTACACGCGGCCGCGCGGGATGCCCTCGGCCTCGAGGTTTTCGACGGCCTCCGGGCTGTGCGCCAGCAGGATGTCGGCCAGCCGGTCCGTGAGGACGCGGTTGACCTCCTCGGGCAT
The DNA here is from genome assembly GCA_963774155.1 of uncultured Solirubrobacteraceae bacterium. Classification (GTDB taxonomy): domain Bacteria; phylum Actinomycetota; class Thermoleophilia; order Solirubrobacterales; family Solirubrobacteraceae; genus DASSUW01. The sequence goes on along the minus strand of CAVZDW010000010.1, from coordinate 718,476 downwards.
GCTCCAGTCGAACGACCGCAGGCCGGCCTCGAGGTGGGCGACGGCGATGCCCAGCTTCGAGGCGGCGAGCGCGCACGCCAGCGTCGAGTTGACGTCGCCGGCGACGACGACGACCTCGGGCTGGACGTCGAGGAGGACGCTCTCGAACTCGGAGAGCACCTTCGCGGTCTGCACGCCGTGGGTACCGGAACCGACGCCGAGGAAGTGGTCGACGGGGGGAAAGTCGAGATCGGCCAGCACGTCGTCGGACATCCGACTGTCGTAGTGCTGACCCGTGTGGACGACGACCTGGCGGAAGCAGCCGCGTCGCTCGAGGGCGGTGATGACGGGCGCCATCTTCACGAAGTTGGGCCTCGCGCCGACTACATGGACGATGGTGGGTCGACCGTCAGAGAGCCGGCTGTCCGGCGTCTCGGTAACGAGGACGAGATTGGGTGGCTGCATGGCGGTCATTGATCGCGGCGAGCCTACGTGGGCTTCGGCCCAGAACGAAGAGCAACCTGGCCGGTCGGCCAGGTCCGACTATCCCCCCGGCCACCCACTGGACAACTTTTTCACCGACCGCCCACCGACGAGCAGTAGGCTCTCCCCCGACAGCCGACAAGGAATCTGCCCGACGGGGCGGGGACGACGGCAAGGAACCCACCCATAGTGAGGCAAGGAAGACTCGATCCGTGGCGCGCGTCCATGGACGTGCAGCACGCCCTCCAGGCTCGCCTGGAGGATGTCGCCGATCCGGAGCTCGATCCCGAGGCCCGGCGGTTGATGGCGCAGGTGGCGCTGGCCAAAGCCACCAGCTTCATCGCGCTCCTGCGCGCCGACGGGCGCCTGCTCGACGTCACCGACGCCCCGCTGACCTCCGCCGGCCTCGACCGTCACGAGGTGATCGGCCACCCGCTGTGGCAGACGCCCTGGTGCCGGCACTCCGAGGTCGTCCAGGGAGACCTGCGGCGCGCGGTCGAGCTGTCCGCCGACGGGCGCTTCGCCCGCTTCGACGTCGACCTCATGCTCGGCAGCGGCGGGACCGTGGCCGAGACCGTCGACCTGGTCCTGCGCCCGCTGCGCGGGAGCGACGGCCGGGTCGAGTTCATCGTCGCGGAGGGCCGCCAGGTCTCCGACCGCAAGCGCGCGGAGGAGCGGATCGCCCGCCAGAACGCCGAGCTGTCGGTGCTCACCGACCGCCTCGCGCGCATCCACCACTTCCGCGAGCGGCTCCTGGCCGAGCTCTCGCACGACCTCCGCGCCCCGCTGCAGATCGTCCTCACCCGCGCCGAGCGCCTGCGCCGCCACCGCGGCCGCGGCGACGCGCTCGAGGCCGAGACGCAGGGCATCCGCCTGGCGGCGCTCGACGCCCTCGAACAGGTCGACGCCATGCTCGAGCAGGTGCGGCGCGACCACGGCGAGGCGCGCCTGGCGCTCGCCGACGGCGATCTCGCGGCCACCGTGCGCAGCGTGGCCGAGCAGTTCGACGCGCTCGCCACCGAGCGCGACATCCACCTCGTCATCGAGACGCCCGACGAGGTGCCCGCGCGCTTCGATCCCGAGCGCGTCAGCCGCGTCGTCTCCAACCTGCTGGCCAACGCGCTCCGCTTCGCTGCCGCCGGCGGCAGCGCGCGCTGCACGGTCCGCGTCCTCGGCGAGGAGGCCGTGATCGAGGTCGGCGACAGCGGCGTCGGCGTCCCGCCCGAGCAGCGCGAGCTGCTCTTCGAGCGCTTCCGCACCGCCGACAACGGCCACGGCCGCTCCGGCACCGGGCTCGGCCTGGCCATCGTCAAGGAGTTCGTGGCGCTCCACGGCGGCAGCGTCGACATCGGCGAGGCCCCCGAGGGCGGCGCGCTGTTCACGGTGCGCCTGCCGCGCGAGCTCGCGGCGTCCGAGCCCGCCCCGATGCGGCTCTCGCAGCAGCTCGCCGCCGCCCGGCGCGCCCGCTATGTGAAGGAGCACCTGGCCGCGGAGTTCGCGGGCCACGCCCCCGACCCGCTGGCCGAGCTCGACCTCCCGTCGGTCCTGCTCGTCGACCGCGACGGCGGCCGCACGACCCCGCTCGCCGACGCGCTCGACGGCCGTGCCGGCGTCTTCACCGCCACCGAGGCCGCCGAGGCGCTGCGCCTGGCCACCGATCTGGTGCCCGACATGGTCGTCATCGGCCAGCTCAACGGCGAGAGCACGTCGACCGCGCTGCTCGACCGCATGGCCCGGGAGTGGCGGCTGGCCGGCGTGCTGCGCGTCGCGCTCGTCGACCGCGGCGGCGACCAGGCCGTCCGCAACGCGCTGCAGGAGGCGGGCGCGCAGGACTTCATCGCCGAGCCGCTCACGCTCGACGAGCTGCGGGCGCGCTTCGGCCTGCTGCTCGAGCACGCCGCGCTGCGGCGCCGCGCCGAAGCGGCGGAGGCTGAGCTCCGCCGCCTGCGCGGCGTCGGCGGTCCTACTCGACCGTGACGGTCTTGGCGAGGTTGCGCGGCTGGTCGACGTTGAGGCCGCGCAGCCGGGCGATCCGGTAGGCCAGGAGCTGGAGCGGGATCACCGCGAGGAGCGGCTGGAGCATCCAGTCGGCCTGGGGCACGCGCAGGACGGCGTCGGCATGCGGGGCCGCCGAGTCGCCGCCGACGGCGATCACGGCCGCGCCGCGCGCGCGGACCTCCTGCATGTTGGAGATGACCTTGTCGAGCACCGGCGAGTCGGTGGCCACGACGACGACCGGCGTGCCCTCGTCGAGCAGCGCGATCGGGCCGTGCTTCATCTCGCCCGCCGCGTACGCGTCGGTCGCGGTGTAGGAGATCTCCTTGAGCTTCAGCGCGCCCTCGAGGCACACCGGCAGACCGGCGTGCCGGCCGAGGTAGAGGAAGAACGGCTCGTCCTTGAAGCGCTCGGCCACGCGGTCGATCTCGGCCGAGCCGGCGTCGAGGATCTCGGCGATCGCGTGCGGGAGCGACTTGATCTGGGCCACCAGCTCGCGGCGGCGCTCGACCGGCATCGCGCCGCGCACCTCGGCGAGGCGCAGGGCCAGCAGGTACATGGCCGCGACCTGCGCGGTGAAGGTCTTGGTGGCGGCCACCGAGATCTCGAGGCCGGAGCGCGTGAAGAGCACGCCGTCGGCCGAGCGGGTCGCCTGCGAGCCCATGATGTTGGTCACGGCGAGCACGCTCGCGCCACGCTCGCGGGCGAGGCGCATGGCGGCCAGCGTGTCGGCGGTCTCACCCGACTGGGTGATGCCGATGACGAGGTCGCCGGGGCCGACGATCGGATTGCGGTAGCGGTACTCGGACGCGATGTCCATCTCGACCGGCACGCGCGCCCACTCCTCGATCGCGTAGCGGCCGATCAGGCCCGCGTGGTAGGAGGTGCCGCAGGCGACGATGATGATGCGGCGGCAGTCGGACAGCAGCTCGTCGGGGATCTCCGGGAGGTCGATGCCGTCGGGACGCGCCGTGCGGTCGGCGATCGTCTCGGCCACGGCGTCGGCCTGCTCGTGGATCTCCTTGAGCATGTACGTCTCGTAACCGCCCTTCTCGGCCTCCTCGGCATCCCAGTCGATGACCTCGATGCCGCGCATGACCGGCTCGCCGGCCGCGGTGAAGAACTCGACGCCGTCGGGGCGGACGACCACGATCTCGTCGTCCTCGATGAACTGGACCTCGTTCGTGTAGGCGAGGAAGGCGGAGATGCTCGAGGCGAGGAACTGCTCGCCGTCGCCGCGACCGATGATCAGCGGGCACTCCTTGCGGGCGCCGACGATGACGCCGGGATCGTCGGCGGCGACCGCCACGAGCGCGTAGTGGCCGCGCAGGCGGTTGTAGGCGATCCGAACGGCCTCGGCGAGGTCGTCGGTCGCGTCGAGCTCCTTGGCGATCAGGTGCGCCATGACCTCGACGTCGGTCTCGGAGGTGAACTCGACGCCGTCGTCGAGGAGCTCCTGCTTGAGCTCCATGTAGTTCTCGACGATGCCGTTGACCACGATGTGGACGCGGTTGTCGGCGTCGAAGTGCGGGTGCGCGTTCTCCTCGGAGACGCGGCCGTGGGTGGCCCAGCGCGTGTGGCCGATGCCGGTCGTGGCCGGCGGGGCCGCGACGGCGACGCCGCCCCCGAAGTCGCTCTCGGCCGCCTCGTCGACTGCCGCGCGGAGCGCGCTCAGGTTGCCGACGGCGCGGATCGAGTCGAGCTGGCCCTCACCCTGGATCGAGATGCCGGCGGAGTCATAGCCGCGGTACTCGAGCTTCTGCAGACCAGCCAGGAGGACCTCCTGCACCGGGCGATGTCCGACGTAGCCGACGATGCCGCACATGGGCCCGGCCTCCTTTCATTCGCTCGCCGTCCTACCGTCCTGGACGGGACCGCCATTCTAGACCCGGTTCCCGGGTCCTCCCGCGAGGACTGGCCGACCGGTCAGGTCAGCTCGGCCTCGACGAGGCCCACCAACCGCGAGCAAACGCTTTCCGCCTCGTCGACCGTCGGTGCCTCGACCATCACACGGACGAGCGGCTCGGTCCCGCTCGGGCGCAGGAGGACGCGGCCCCGCCCCTCGAGGGCCGCCGACTCGCGCTCCACCGCCGCGTGCACCGCGGCGGCGCCTTCCAGCGCCCCGCGGTCGCGCACCCGGACGTTGACCAGCTTCTGGGGGAGCTTCTCCATCGCGTGCCGCTCGTGCAGCTCGCCGTCGGAGAGCGCCTCCATGGCCAGCAACGCGGCCGCGATGCCGTCGCCCGAGGGGACGAAGCCCATGTCGATGATGTGGCCCGACTGCTCGCCGCCCAGCGCCCAGCCGCGCTCGCGCAGCGCCTCGAGGACGTAGCGGTCGCCGACGCCGGTCGTCGCGACCTCGATGCCCGCGTCGCGCATGGCGGCGTGGAAGCCGTAGTTGGTCATGACCGTCACCGCCACGCCGTCGACGCCCAGGTGCGTGGCGGCCAGGGCGATCAGCTCGTCGCCGTCGACGACGGCGCCGGTGCGGTCGACGGCCAGGACGCGGTCGCCGTCGCCGTCGAAGGCGAAGCCGGCGTGGTGGTCGCCCTCGGCCATCGCGGCGCGGAGCGGCTCGAGGTGCGTGGAGCCGCAGCCGGCGTTGATGTTGCGCCCGTCGGGCTCGGTGGCCATGACCTCGACGTGGGCGCCCAGGCGGCGGAAGATCTCCGGCCCGGCCTCGTAGGTGGCGCCGTTGGCGCAGTCCAGCAGCACGCGGCGGTCGCTGAGGTCGAGGTCGGCGAAGCGCTCGTGGAGGGCGCGCAGGTAGTCCTCGAGGGCGCCGTGGAAGCGCCGCACCCGGCCGATCTGGCTCGAACCCGTCCCGCCCGCCTCGGCCATGCGCGCCTCGATCTCGGCCTCCGTGGCGTCGGACAGCTTGAAGCCGTCGCCGCCGAAGAACTTGATCCCGTTGTCCTGGTACGGGTTGTGCGACGCGGAGAGCACGACCGCGAGGTCGAAGCCGTAGCGCTCGATCAGCAGCGGGGCGCCCGGCGTGGGCAGGATGCCGCCCAGCAGCGCCTCGCCGCCCGCGGCGGCGACGCCGGCCGCCACCGCGGCCTCGAGCATCTCGCCGGACTCGCGCGTGTCGCGGATGATGAGCACGCGCGGCGGGTCATCGCCGGCGATGCGGCTCGTGGCCGCGCGGGCGAGCGCCAGCGCCAGCTCCGCGGAGAGGAACTCGCCGGCGACGCCGCGGACGCCGTCCGTGCCAAAGAGCTTGCGGGACGGCGTCGCAGCCGTGGCCACTAGCGCTTCGAGAACTGCGGACGCTTGCGCGCCTTCTTGAGCCCGGCCTTCTTGCGCTCCTTCACGCGCGAGTCACGCGTGAGGTAGCCGCGGCGCTTGAGCTCGGAGCGCAAGTTCGGGTCCGCTTCGATCAGGGCGCGCGAGATGCCGTGGCGCAGGGCGCCGGCCTGGGCCGACACGCCGCCGCCGTGGATGATCGTCACGACGTCCATCCGGCTCTCGTAGCCGACCGTCTCGAGCGGCTGGCGGATGTTGCGCTGCAGGGTGCTGCGGGGGAAGTGCTGCTCGAGCGTGCGCCCGTTGATCAGGTAGGCACCGGTGCCCGGCTTGAGGATCACGCGCGCGACGGCCGTCTTGCGCTTGCCGGTCGCGGTGTAGCGCGCGCCCGCGGCGAGATCGATGGCGGCGTCGGCGATCGGCTGCGACTCGAGCTCGTCCGAGTCGTCGGAGTCCTCGCCCTCGTCCTCGTCACCCTCTTCGCTCCAGCGCGACTCGCCGCGCCGGATCTCGTCCTCGCGCACGATGTCGACCTCGAGGTCGGCGCCCGGGATCTCGGGCTTGACGCGGGGGGTCTGGTCGGCGGCCTCGACCTCCTCGAGCTCCTCCTCGGGCTCGGCGGCGGGAGCCTCGGCAGCGGGCGCCTCGGCGGCCGGCGCCTCAGCAGGAGCCTCGGCGGCGGGCGTCTCCTCGGCGGCGGGAGCCTCCTCGGCGGCGGGAGCCTCCTCGGCGGGAGCCTCCTCGGCAGGAGCCTCGGCGGCGGGCTCCTGGGACTCGAGCTCCTCCGGCTCGGTGCCCTCGGTGCGGTCGTCGTCGGCGCTCAAGTCTTGATCTCCATCGGTTGCGGCTTCTGCGCCACGTGCGGGTGGTCGGGACCGGCGTACACCTTGAGCTTCGTGAGCTGCTTGCGCGCCAGGCGGTTCTTGGGAAGCATCCCGCGCACGGCGAGCCGGATGACCTCTTCGGGCCGGCGCTCGAGCATGTCGTTCAGCGTGCGGGTCTTGAGACCGCCCGGGTAGCCAGAGTGGCGGTGGTAGAGCTTCTCCTGGCGCTTGGCGCCGGTGACCGAGATCTTCTCGGCGTTCACGACCACCACGAAGTCGCCCGTGTCCACGTGCGGCGTGTAGGTCGGCTTGCGCTTACCACGCAGCGCATCGGCGATCTGGGTCGCCAAGCGGCCGAGCGTCTGGCCCTCGGCGTCGACGACGAGCCAGTTGCGCTCGCGATCCTGTGGGGTGGCGACGTAGGTCTTCAAGGCGGCGGACCATGATAGCCGCCCATTTTGGGACGCGCGTGCACGGCAGGATCGTTGCCGCTGTCCGGAACACGTGCATATACTCCCGGCCGTTCACAGATACGGCCGAATCCGCCTCGGACGGGCGGAACGGGGGAACCGTAGTTCTGGGGCGAATCCAGGCACTGCCGCCTGGTAGCGCTGCGTCTTTGCGCGAGCCCGTCAGCTAACCCCGTAGGCCTCTTAAGAGGGAGCAGTTTGGGGCGCCAACGGGGGAGCGCCGCGACATGTCGCGGGCGCATTTGGGGATCAGTCGTGGGGACCGCAGCGGTCACCGCGCTCGCCCTTGCCTCCCCTGCCGCCGCGCAGTCGACCGGCGGCACCACCGTCGAGCCGTCGTCGCAGCCCGCGCCGAAGCTCTCGGCACCGCCGCCCGGCGTGGTCATGCGGCCCGCGCCGGTGCTGAACTCGTGGCGCTGCGTGAGGGCCTGTCAGGACCGCGTGACGGCGAGCACCGGCTCCCTCGTGCGCGTGCGCGGGCGCACGCTCGGGCGCACGTACGAGGTCATCTTCCTCGGGGCCGAGGGAAGCGAGGACGACGTCGCCGCCGCGCCGCTGCGCCGCAAGCGCAACGTGGTCGACGTCCGCGTCCCGCTCGGCGCCGTCGCCGGGCCGATCGTCACCGCCAACCACGACGACCAGCGGTCGCTGCCGAGCGCCGTCGCCCTGGCCGTCACGCCGCCGCCGACGACCATGACGATGGAGGCTCCCGCCGCGGTCGCGCCGACCGTCGAGGTCCAGGCCAAGGCCCGGCGCGCGTTCTTCGACGCCGCCCAGCCCGCGACGGTCTCCTACGTGCTCCACGGCATCGAGCCGGCCCGCGCGGTCGTCGAGCTCGTCCGCGAGAAGGACGCCGCGGTCGTCCAGACGTGGGACGCCGGCGAGGTCCAGCCCGAGGTCCCGCGGACGCTGAGCTGGGACGGGATGGTCGGCGGGAAGCTGCAGAAGGAGGGGCGCTACTCGTTCCGCGTCACCGCCGTGCGCGCCGACGGCGCGCGGGCGGTCAGCGCGCAGGCGCAGCAGGAGCTCGCCCCCAACCCGGGGGCGATCCAGTTCCTCCAGCACGAGTTCCCGGTCCGCGGCCCGCACTACTTCGGCGAGTTCGCCGCCCGCTTCGGCGGCGGCCGCGGGCATCAGGGGCAGGATGTCTTCGCCGCGTGCGGCACGCCGCTGGTGGCGGCCCGCGGCGGGACCGTCAAGTTCAAGCAGTACCACTCGCGCGCCGGCAACTACATCGTCATCGACGGCGAGAAGACCGGCATCGACTACGCCTACATGCACCTGCGCGAGGCGGCGCTCGTCGATGCCGGCGACCGCGTGCGCACCGGCCAGCTGATCGGCTACGTCGGCCAGACCGGCCGCGCCAGCGGCTGCCATCTCCACCTCGAGATGTGGACGGCACCCGGCTGGTACGACGGCGGCAGCCCGTTCGATCCGCTGCCGTCGCTCCTGAGCTGGGACAAGACGTCCTAGCCGGCCGCCTGGCTCCGGCGACCTGTTCCTTCGGCCAGTGGGCGCCTGCGCCGTGCGGTCGTAGGGTCGGTCAATGCCAGCTGAGCTACGGGTCGCGCGCGCTGCGCGGATGGTCATCCTCGCCCTCGCCGCACTGCTCTTCGCAGCGGCTCCAGCCCAAGCGCTCCCGGGCGACAGCGCGTTCGAGACCACGGGCCTGACCGGCGCCGCCGAGCAGCTCGTCGTCGCGGCCGCAGCCGCCCCGCCCGGCGTCACGGAGTCCGTCGTCTGGAGCGGCCTGACCGCCCCGACGGCCATCAGCTTCGCCCCCGACGGCCGCGTCTTCGTGGCGGAGAAGGCCGGCCGCATCAAGGTCTTCGACAGCCTCGCGGACCCGACCCCGACGATCTGGGCCGACTTCAACGTCGCCGTTCACGATTTCTGGGATCGCGGCTTCCTCGGCATGGCGCTCGACCCCAACTTCGCGAGCCGGCCGTACGTGTACGCCCTCTACCCGTACAACAAGGCGCCGAACTCGAGTCAGGTGCCTCGCTGGCCCGACGGCTGCCCGACGCCGCCGGGTGGCACCGACGACGGCTGCGTGGTCACCGGCCGCCTTTCCCGCTTCACCTCCGACGGCACGGAGACGGTCCTGATCGAGGACTTCTGCCAGCAGTACCCGAGCCACTCGGTGGGTTCCCTGGTCTTCGGGCAGGACGGAGCGCTCTACGTGAGCTCCGGCGACGGCGCCAGCTTCAACTGGGCCGACTACGGGCAGGACGGCAGCCCGGTGAACCCCTGCGGCGATCCGCCGGCCGGCGCGGGCGGCACGATGACCCCGCCGACCGCCGAGGGCGGCGCCCTCCGCAGCCAGGACGTCCGGACCACCGCCGACCCGACAGGGCTCGACGGCGCGATCCTGCGCGTCGACCCGAACAACGGTCAGGCGCTCCCGGACAATCCGAACGCTGCGAGCTCCGACGCGAACGCCCGGCGGATCGTGGCCTACGGCCTGCGCAACCCCTTCCGGATGACGATCCGGCCCGGAACGAACGAGGTGTGGTCGGGCGACGTCGGCTGGAACACGTGGGAAGAGATCAACCGTGTCGTGACCCCCACCGGCCCGATGCGCAACTTCGGGTGGCCGTGTTACGAAGGCGCGGCCCGCCAGAGCGGCTACGACAACCTCAACCTGAACCTCTGCGAGACGCTCTACACCCAGGGCGCCGCCGCGCATGCGACGCCGTACTACACCTACAACCACGGCGCCCGGCCGGTCACCGGAGAGGCGTGCCCGACGGGCAGCTCGTCGATCTCCGGGCTGGCGTTCTACCCCGCCGGCGGGAGCCTCGGTCCGGCGTACGAGGGCGCGCTCTTCTTCTCCGACTACAGCCGGAACTGCATCTGGGCGATGCTCCGCGGCGCCAACGGTCTGCCTGACCCCACCCAGATCCAGACGTTCCAGTCGGGCGCGGCCGGCCCGGTGCAGCTCACCGTCGGCCCGGGCGGCGACCTCTTCTACGTCGACATGTCGGGCGGGACGATCCGGCGATTCCGCGGCTCGTTCTCGAACGAGGCGCCGAGCGCCGTGGCCACCGCGACGCCCACGACCGGCGCCGTCCCGCTCAGCGTGAGCTTCGACGGTCGAGGGTCCAGCGACCCGAATCCGGGCGACACGTTGACCTACGCGTGGGATCTCGACGGCGATGGCGACTTCGACGACTCGACATCGGCGACGCCGAGCCGCACGTACACCACGCCCGGCATCGTGACCGTGCGACTGCGCGTCGCGGACCAGAACGGCGTGTCTGACACCGACACGGTGACCGTGACCGCGGGGACGCTCCCGACGGCATCGATCACCTCCCCCGCCGAGGGCACGACGTGGCGGACCGGCGACACGATCACGTTCGCCGGCACGGCGCGCGACTTCCAGAACAACGTGCTCCCGGGATCCTCGCTGACGTGGCGCGTCAACCTCCGGCACTGCAGCCGCATCAACGTCACGAACTGCCACACCCATGTGGTGCAGAGCCTCACCGGCACCGGCGGCTCGTTCGTCGCGCCCGAGCACGAGTTCCCGTCGCATCTCGAGCTCGAGCTGACGGCGACCGACGCCTTCGGCCTCACGCGTACCGTCACGCGCCGCCTCGACCCCCTGACCGTGCCGATCACGCTCCAGTCGAACCCGGCCGGCGCCGAGCTCACGCTCGGCAGCGACACGGCGACCGCCCCGTTCACGCTCGATGTGATCCAGGGCTCACGCCTGGCGATCACGGCGCCGCCGTCCCCGACGATCAACGGCGTGGTGCATGACTTCGCGGCCTGGAGCGACGGCGGCGCCGTCACGCACGACATCGTCCCGGGATCCTCGCCGGCGACGTACACCGCCACGTTCACGCGGTCCACGACGCCCACGCGGATCGCCGGGACCGACGTGATCGGCCTGACCGGGAGCGAGGCGACGGCCGGCCGCGGCGAGGTCTATCGGACGAGCGCGACCGCGGATGGCCGGGCGACCTCGATCGGGATCCGGCTCGCGCCCAACTCGACGGCCACGGCGCTCGTGCTCGGCATCTACGCGGACAGCGGTGGCCAGCCGACCACGCTTCTGGCCAGCGGGCGTCTCAACACCCCGCAGGCCGGGGCGTGGAACGTGGTGACGATCGCCGACGGCCCGACGCTGACGGCCGGCACCCCCTACTGGATCGGCCTGCTGAACCCGACTGGATCCGGCGGCGTGCTGCGCTGGCACGACCGCGCGGGCAGCACCGGCGGAGCCGAGCAGGGGAGCTCCAGCGGCACGCTCTCCGCGCTTCCCGCCACCTGGGTGACGGGGCCCGTCTGGTCCGACGGTCCGCTCTCGGCGTACGTCATGGGCGTCCCGCCGGGCCCGCCGCCGCCTCCGTCGCTCGCCGTGACCCCCACGTCGCTCTCGTTCAGCGGCACGGCCGGCAGCACGAACCCCGCCGCGAAGACGCTCAGCGTGTCGAACGCGGGCAGCGGGCTCCTGCCGTTCACCGCGACGGACGACGCCGGCTGGGTGTCGGTCACGCCGGGCAGCGGCAGCGCTCCGCGCGATCTCAGCGTGTCCGTCGACACGACCGGCCTGGCGGCCGGGACGCACACCGCGACGGTCCGCGTGGAGTCGGCCGGCGTGCTCGGGTCGCCGAAGCTCATCCCCGTCACGCTGACGCTCGCGGCACCGCAACCGCCGGCGCTGTCGGTCACGCCGGCGTCGGGACTCGCCTTCAGCGCGGTGGAGGGCGGGGCGGCGCCACCTGCGCAGTCGCTGGCGATCGCCAACACCGGCGGCGGAACGCTGAGCTTCACGGCCGTTGACGACGCGGCATGGCTTGCCGCAACGCCGGCCTCGGGGAGCGCGCCGGCCACGGTCGCGGTCAGCGTCAGCACCGCCGGCTTGGTGCGCGGGGTCTACTCGGGCAGCGTGCGGATCGAAGCGAGCGGCGCGAGCGGCTCACCGGTCACCGTGCCGGTGACGCTGACGGTCACGCCTCCGGCGACCGGCCTGGTGGGTGCCTGGGGCTTCGACGAACCGAGCGGCGCCACGGTCGCGGACGCGTCCGGGAGCGGCAACAACGGCACGATCTCCGGCGCCGCGCGCGGCACGGGCCGCAACGGCGGCGGCCTGACGTTCGACGGTGTCAACGACTGGGTGACGGTCAACGACTCGAGCTCGCTGGATCTCACGACGTCGATGACCGTCGAAGCCTGGGTGCGGCCGGCGAACGTCGACTACTGGCGCACGGTCGTGCTCAAGGAGCAGCCCGGGCAGCTCGTCTACGCGCTGTACGCGAGCACGGACAACCGACGGCCCAGCGGGCACGTCTACACGAGCGGCGACATCGCGCTGCAGGGGCCGTCCGCCCTGCCGGCCAACACGTGGTCGCACCTCGCGATGACGTGGGACGGCCTGACGATCCGCATGTTCGTCAACGGAACCCAGGTCTCGAGCAGCGCGCTCGCCGGCACCGCCGTCACGTCCGCCTCGCCGCTTCGCATCGGCGGCAACGGCGTCTGGGCCGAGTGGTTCAACGGCGGCATCGACGACGTGCGCGTCTACAACCGGGCACTGACGCCGGCGCAGATCGTCGCCGACCGCGACACGCCGGTCGGCGGCGGCGCGGGGCTCCTCGCCTCGCGCGCCGCTCCGACCAACGCGGCAAAGAAGGCGACGCGCGTGACGCGGGACGGCTTCCGCACCGCGCACCGCCGCACGAAGTGGCTCAGGAACGCCGCCGCGCGCGTTGCGCCTCGACCTCGCGCAACACGAGGAAGCACACAACGCCGCCCAGCGCGCCGCCCACTAAACCAGGCAGCAGGTGGCCGCTGATGGTCATGCTCGCGGCGTAGAAGGCGCCGACGACGATGCCCGCGACGATCTTGGCGCGGGTGGACAGGCCTCGCGGGGGCGGCTCGTGCCGCCCCTGCGGATCGTCTTGGCGGCCCTGCGGAGCGTGCTCCCACGGGGTCTCGCGCCCCGGCGGTTCTACTCCCACTCGATCGTGCCGGGGGGCTTGCTCGTGATGTCGAGCACGACGCGATTGACCTCCCGGATCTCGTTGATCATCCGGGAGGCGATCTGCTCCAGCAGGTCGTAGGGCAGCCGGGCCCAGTCCGCCGTCATCGCGTCATCCGACGTCACCGCGCGGATGGCGACGAGGTAGCCGTAGGTGCGCTCGTCGCCCTGCACGCCGACCGTGCGGATGTCCGGCAGCACGCAGAACGACTGCCACAGCTCGCGGTAGAGGCCGGCCTTGCGGATCTCGTCCTGGAGGATGAAGTCGGCCGACCGCAGCGTGTCCAGGCGCTCCTTCGTCGCTTCGCCGCCGACGATGCGGATCGCCAGGCCCGGACCGGGGAACGGCTGGCGCCAGACCAGGCGCTCGGGCAGTCCGAGCTCCGCGCCCACGGCGCGCACCTCGTCCTTGAACAGCGCCCGCAGCGGCTCGACGAGGGAGAACTCGAGATCGTCCGGCAGGCCGCCGACGTTGTGGTGCGACTTGATCGTCGCCGCGCCGGTGCCGCCGCCGGACTCGATCACGTCCGAGTACAGCGTGCCCTGCACGAGAAAGCCGGCGTCGCCGATCTTGGCGGCCTCCTCCTCGAAGACGCGGATGAACTCGGCGCCGATCGCCTTGCGCTTGGCCTCGGGCTCGGACAGGCCGGCCAGCCGGCGGAGGAAGCGGTCCTCGGCGTCGACGGCCACGAGCGGGACCTTGAAGTGGTCGCGGAAGGCGGCGATGACCTGCTCGCCCTCGTTCTTGCGCATCAGCCCGTGGTCCACGAACACGCAGGTCAGCTGGTCGCCGATGGCGCGGTGCACGAGCAGCGCGGCGACCGACGAGTCGACGCCGCCGGAGAGCCCGCAGATCACGCGGCCGTCGCCGACCTGGGCGCGGATCGCCGCGATCTGCTGGTCGATGATCGACTCGGGGCTCCAGTCGCGCGCGCAGCCGCAGACGTCCTCGAGGAAGGTGGTCAGCACGTGCTGGCCGTACGGCGTGTGCACGACCTCGGGGTGGAACTGGATGCCGTACAGCCCGCGCTCGACGTCCTCCACCGCGGCGACCGGCGACTCGGTCGAGCTCGCCAGCGCGGTGAAGCCCGGCGGTGCCTCGTAGACCGTGTCCCGATGCGACATCCAGCAGGGCTGCTCGGCCGGCGTGCCGGCCAGCAGGCGGCCGGGCTCGGACACCGTCAGCGTCGAGCGACCGAACTCGCCGACCTCGGCGCCCTCTACGCGACCGCCGAGCGTGAGCACCAGCGCCTGCATGCCGTAACAGATGCCGAGCACGGGGATCCCCAGCTCGAGCAGCGCCGGATCCAGCCGGGGCGCGCCGGGCGCGTACACCGACGCCGGCCCGCCGGAGAGGATCAGCCCCTTCGGGTGGCGCTTGCGCACCTCGTCGACCCCGACGTGGTGCGGCAGCAGCTCCGAGAACACGCCGCACTCGCGCACGCGGCGCGCGATCAGCTGCGAGTACTGGCCGCCGTAGTCGAGGACCAGCACCTCGTCATGCGCGACCTGGCGCTCGAGCGCGAGCTCCTCGACGGGCTGGTCGGCGACGACCGCCGACCCATGCCCTTGCGACTCGACGTCAGTCCGCGACAAGCGCGACCGCTCCGCCCCTCGCCGCCATGCCGATCTGCTGCTCGCGCTGGAGCTGCTTGCCCTCGGTCTGCAGCGCGGGCGCGACCAGCAGCTCCGCGCGGTTGAACTCGGCGATGTCCTGGTACCCGCAGGTGGCCATCGAGGTCCGCAGCGCGCCCATGAGGTTGAACGTGCCGTCGTTCTCGCGGGCCGGGCCGGAGATGATCTCCTCCAGGCTGCCGTTCTGCGTGGTGCGAACGCGGGCGCCGCGCGGGAGCGACGGGTGGAAGGTCGCCATGCCCCAGTGGAAGCCGTGGCCGGGGGCCTCGTAGGCGCGCGCCAGCGGGGAGCCGATCATCACCGCGTCGGCACCGCAGGCGATCGCCTTCGCGACGTCGCCGCCGTTGCGCATGCCGCCGTCGGCGATGACGCGGCAGTACTCGCCGGTCTCCAGCATGTGCTGGGAGCGGGCGGCCGCAACGTCGGCGATCGCCGTGGCCTGCGGGACGCCGATGCCGAGGACGCCGCGCGTGGTGCACGCCGCGCCGGGGCCGACGCCCACGAGCACGCCCGAGGCGCCGGTGCGCATGAGGTGCAGGCCGGTCGAGTAGCTGGCACAGCCGCCGAGCACGACCGGCACGGGCAGCTCGCGCACGAACTCCTTGAGGTTGAGCACGTGACCCTGGCTGGAGACGTGCTCGGCCGAGATCACGGTGCCCTGGATGACCAGGATGTCGAGCCCGGCGTCGAGCGCCAGCTCGTGCCAGCGCTCCACGCGCTGCGGCGTGAGCGAGGCGGCCGCCACGACGCCGTGCGACTTGATCTCCTGGATCCGCTGGACGATCAGCTCTTCCTTGACCGGCTCCAGGTAGATCTCC
The DNA here is from genome assembly GCA_963774155.1 of uncultured Solirubrobacteraceae bacterium. Taxonomy (GTDB): domain Bacteria; phylum Actinomycetota; class Thermoleophilia; order Solirubrobacterales; family Solirubrobacteraceae; genus DASSUW01. The sequence goes on along the minus strand of CAVZDW010000010.1, from coordinate 703,034 downwards.
TGCATCTCGCGCGTCGCCTCTTCGCGATCGAGGCCGGCGATGCGCTCGAGCTGGGCGTCGGCGTCCTCATACCGGGTCCAGATGCCCTCGAGGTTGAGCACGGCGAGGCCGCCGAGCTTGCCGATGGTGCCGGCGGTCTCGGGCGACACCACGCCGTCCATCGCGGAGGCGAGCAGCGGGAGCTCGAACCGATAGGGACCCAGCGTCCAGGTGATGTCGACGTCATCGGGGTCGCGCGTGCGGCGCGAAGGAACGATGGCAACGTCGTCGAATCCGTAAGCGCGGCGAGCTTTCTTGCCGCGGCCGATCTCTACTTCCATTCGCAGATCCTAGGAGCGTGGGCGGACGGTTCTTCTAACGTCGCCGTGACCGGCGCCGTCAGGCGTTGGGAACGGCGAAACACTCAATCTAGACCACTCTCAGCCGACTTCGGCCGGGAGTTCCGGACGTTCCACCTGAATCTCGCCGAGAAGGCGCTGCACACGGTCGGGATCGACGAGGCCGGCGCCGAGATGGTGGGTCGACTCGGCACCGCAGGCCACGGCGTAGGCCAGGCACTCGGCCGTCGGCTTGCCCGCGTAGCGCGCCGCCACGAAGCCGGCCAGGAAGGCGTCGCCCGAGCCGACCGTGGCGCGCGGCTCGATCGCCCCGGACGGCACGGTCACGCGGTAGAGCGTCGGGTCGCCGCCCGGCTCGTCGGGCAGCATCTGCGCGAAGCAGCCGTCGGGCATGGTCATGATCGCCTCGCGCGCGCCGAGGCCGACCATCTCGCGCACGGCGATGATGCGGTCCTCGTCGTCGTTGAACTCGTGGCCCACGAGCTCCTCCGCCTCGAGCACGTTCGGGGAGATGACGTCCGGCTCCGCGCGCACCGCGCGCCGCAGCGAGTCCCCGTCGGTGTCGACCACGGTGGTCACGCCGAGGCGCTTGAGCTCGCGGATCAGCCGCGCGTAGATCTCGATGTCCACGTCACGCGGGAGCGAGCCCGCGAACACGCACAGCGAGGCGCCCTTGGCCAGGTAGAGCAGCTTGTCGACGAACAGCTCGGCCTCCTGCTCGGAGACCTTCGGCCCGCGCTCGTTGATCTCGGTCTGCTCGCCCGTCGTCGGGTCGATCACGGCGGTGTTGGTGCGCGACTCCTCGCGGATGCGCACGAAGTCGCTGAGCACCGACAGCTGCGTGAGCTGGTCGACGATGCGCGTGCCGGTCGGGCCGCCGGTGAGGCCCGTGGCGATCACCGGCGCGCCGAGCGTCTTGAGCACGCGCGCGACGTTGACGCCCTTGCCGCCCGGCATCGTCGTCTGCTCCACCGTGCGGTGGCGCCGCCCGAGCCGGAAGTTCGGCACGGAGAGCGTCTTGTCGATGGCCGTATTGAGCGTGACCGTGATGATCATGCGGTCCGGGCCTCCTCGCGTGCCCGCCTGGTCTTCTTCGGCCCGCGGGGTCGCCGCCGCCGGCGCCGTGCCAGTAGCACCGTACCGCTCAGGACGGCGAAGGCGAGCAGAACCGCGAGCGGCTTCGAGAACCAGGATTTGGTGCGCTGCGTCAGCCCGGCCTCCGGGACGTCGACGCTGGCCACGAGCGGGACGGTGGCGATCTTGCGCCCGTCCTGCAGGACGTCGGCCTCGCCGAGCTTGGTGCCGACGGCGATCGGGCCCTGGACCTCGGTCGGGTAGGTGGTGGGCTCGTAGGTCACGCTGTCGCGCCCCCCGCGGGGTACGACCGTGCGCTCGCCGTTGGGGCCGATGACGAGCGGCAGCTCGGCGCCGGGGCGGAAGCGGATCGGCACGCTGACGCCGACGTCCGTCCCCTCGGGCGCCGCCGTGATGCGCTGGAACGCGCGCCGGCCGAAGCTCAGGAGGTGCAGGGTGTCCGCGTCACGGGCGGCCTCGCTCGGCGTGCCGAGCACGGCCGAGACGACCTGGATGCCGTTCTTGCGGCCCGAGCCGACGAGCACGTAACCCGCGCCCATGGTGTGGCCGGTCTTGACGCCGTTGATCCACGGCGCCCTCGGGATCAGGTCGTTGCGGTTCTCGAACCGCCGCGGATGGTCGCCTGACGTGAGGTTGACCTCGGCCCGGTTCACGGTCCTGCGGAAGAACGGCTTCGTGCGCAGGAAGGCCGCGAGCGTGACGAGGTCGCGGGCGCTCGAGTAGGCCCCCGGCTCGTCGAGCCCGATCGGGTTCCGGTAGCGGGTGTTGGTCAGCCCCAGCTCGCGGGCGCGGCGGTTCATGAGGCGCACGAACGCGCGCTCGGAGCCGGCCACGCCCTCCGCCAGCGCCATCGCGGCGTCATTGCCGGAGTAGGCGAGGAGGCCGCGCAGCAGGTCGCGGACCTTCATGCGCTCCCCGGGGAGCAGGCCGATCTGCGACTCGACGGGCGCCGGCCGGTAGTCGGAGGCCCGGAACGTGTCGCTCAGGTCGGCGCGCTCGAGCGTGAGCAGCGCCGTCATCAGCTTCACCGTCGAGCCGACCGGCTTGCGCGCGTCAGCGGCCCGCTCGCACGCAACCTCGCCGGTCGTCGTCTCGATCACGACGGCGTTCGGCGCGCGGACCGCCTCGGGGCAGTCGGCCGCGGCCGCCGGGGCGGCGCCGAGGAGGAGGGCGACGACGGCCGCCGCCAGCGCGCGCGTCACTGCCGCAACCGGATCCGCTGCCCGGGCGAGAGCGTCTGGGGATCCAGGTCGGGGTTGAGGCGCAGGATGTCCTCGAGCGGCACGCCGGTCTCGTCGGCGATCGAGGACGGCGTGTCGCCCGGCTCCACCGTGTAGCGGCGCGGACCGCGGCGCTCGGGCTCGGCGTCCTCGCCGGAGCCGTTCTCGCCGGACGTCGGCGACGCGGCCGGCTGGCCGTTCGTCGTGCGGTTGGGCGCACCGGCGTCGTCGCTCTTCTGCGTGCTGCTGACGACGAGGAAGAGGGCGACCCCGAAGGCTACGAGCGCGAGCGGCGCCAGGAAGCGCGCAGGGCTGCGTCCGGCCATCGAGGGCAATGGTAGCGGCGGTACAGGCGGCTTCTCAGGCCAGCGACCAGGCCAGTTCGCGCAGGCGCTCGGCCTCGGCGCGGGCCGCGACGGCGGGCTCCTGGCTCGAATCCTCGTACGCGTTGGCGATCGAGCGCGAGGCGGTGACGAGGCCCGCGGCCCGGCCGGGAGCGAAGGCGGGCGCGAGGGTGGAGACGTCGCCGCCCTGGGCGCCGACGCCGGGGAGCAGGAACGGCGTGGTGGGCATCAGCTCCCGCATGCGCGCCAGGTGCTGCGGCGCGGTCGCTCCGGTCACCGCGCCGACGTCGTCGATGCCGCTCTCGCCGGTCTTGCCGAGCCCGGCCACGAGGCCCGCGAGGCGCTCCCACAGCGGCTCGCCGGTCGCCAGCGGCAGGTCCATGAGGTCCGCGGCGCCCGGATTGGACGTGCGGACGAGCACGAACACGCCGGCACCGACCCGGCGCGCGCCGGCGACGAGCGGCTCCACGGCGTCGCGGCCGAGCAGCGGGTTGGCGGTGAACGCGTCCGCCCCGAGGCCGGGCACCGGCCCGAACGGCGACTGCGTGTGACCGACGAGCGCCTGGGCGTACGCGGCGGCGGTGACGGGGACGTCGCCGCGCTTGCCGTCGGCGAGCACCAGCAGCCCCATGGCCTGGGCGCGCGAGCACACGAGCTCGAGCGCGAGCGCACCCGCGAAGCCGAGGCGCTCGAAGCACGCCAGCTGCGGCTTGACCGCCACGCACGCCGGCCCCGCGGCCTCGATCAGCGCCAGCGAGTGGGCGAGCACCGCCGCGGCGGCCTCGACGGCCGGGGGAGCGACGGTCACCCCGCCGGTCAGCGGCCGGAAGTCCGACGCCGGGGCGGTCACCACGTCGACCACCACCTCGCGGGCGGCGTCGAAGGCGTCCGCCAGCGCCTGCGCGAGCTCCGCCCGTGCCATCGACGTGCGCTCGGGAGGCTCCGGCCAGAGGCGAGCGGGATCGGGGTCGATCCCGAGGACGATCTGGGACTCGCGGGCCGCGACGGCGGCGGCGAGCCGATCGCCGAAGAGCAGTGACGCCGGGCCGGGCGCCGGCGGACCATCACCGGCGCCCGACACAGACATGGCGGCGCCGGCTACTTGACGGCCTTCTTGAGGCCCGACCCGGCGGTGAAGCGCGGAACGCGGCTCGCCGCGATGGTCATCGTCTCGCCGGTGCGCGGGTTGCGCCCCTCACGGGCACCGCGCTCGGCAACGTGGAACTTGCCGAAGCCGGTGAAGGAAACGTCCCCGCCCGACTTGAGCTCGTCCTCGATCGTGCTGATGACGGCGTCAACCGCTGCACCGGCGTCCTTCTTGCTGAGGCCACTCGATGCCGCGACCTTGTCGACGAATTCCGACTTGGTGGTCATGACTCCTCCTTGTTCCCCCGGCAACCCGGGGGATCTGGATGAACGGCCGCGAACTTAACAGCGGTCTCGGACGCTCTAGAGCCAAATCCGGAGCTATTCCCGCAATTTGCGGGCTTTCGACGGTTCGTTTCTGACGCGCGAACGGCCGTGGGACGCCGAAATCAGGCGTTCGGCGGCCTGCAGGAGGGGTTCCGCCGAGGGGTCGCCGGGCTCCAGCGTGCGGGGGTGTCCACCCGGATCCGTGAGCACCACGCGGGGCTCGCGGGCGGCCTTGCGGCGGGCCAGACCGGCGGCCACGGCGCCCACCGCTCCCCGCGGTCGGGGCGCCGACGGCTTGCGCGGCAGTCGGGGCATCAGGCGGGCTCCTCGCCGCCCGCGAGGTCGGTGAGCACGACGCGGAGGTCGTACCGGATGAGGCTGGGAAGGGCGAAGCGACCACAGACCACGGCGATGGAATGGTGCTTCGAACGGGCGGCGAACACGTCACCCTCGTCGGTGACGACGTGGATCTCCTTGGCGTCGCCGGCGTGCGCGAAGAGGTCGCGGGCGGCCTCGGCCATCGACTCGGAGCCGGCGAGGAGCTTGCCGCCGGGGTTGAGGACGACGCCGGAACGGATGTCGGCGGACAGCTCGCGCAGATAGTCGAGCGCAAGCTGCGGCGTGAGGTCCGGCGCGGGGGTCGGAGCAGGGCTCATGGGCCGTTCGCGAGAATAGCCACCTCGTGCCGCTCTCTCGCATCGCCTGGCTCGTGACGGTCGTCGTCTGCCTCATCGCCACGGTCATCCTGTTCTTCTCCGGCTACGACGGTTACGCCGGGGTCGTGCTCGCCGTGGCGCTGGCGGCGGGCATCAACCTGCGCTGAGGTTCACGAACCCCGGCATTGAGGGAGCGGGATCGGCCGGGTTTCGCACTCGAATCCTGTTTAGGGGTGACACCGTGACCCTTAGGCAGGACGCGACGAAGAAAACCGGCCACGCCGGCCTCCCCAGCTCCCCTACCCAGCGCAGTTGCAGTTCGTGGACCGCTAACTCAGCAGCTCCGAGCCCTGGCGAACCTTGTCCGCCGGCTCGAGATGGATCAGGACGTCGGTCCCACCCGGGAGCCGCCCCGCGATCGCGTCCTGCAGCGCGTGAGCGGTCCCGTGGGCCTCCTCCAGCGACGTCCCCGGGGCGAACTGCACGTGCAGGTCGACGTAGCGGCGGGCTCCCGCCCGGCGCGTGCGGAGCTGGTGGTAGCCGACGATCCCGCGTGCGCTGAACGTGTCGATCGTCTCGCGGATGGCGTCGAGCTCGGTGTCGGGCAGCGCCTCGTCCACGAGCACCGCCCACGCGCGGGCCACGATCTTCACGCCGGTGTAGACGATCGCGCCGGCGATCACCAGCGCGACGGCCGGGTCGAGCCATTCGGCGCCGGTGATCTGCACGAGGCCGAGCCCGACGAGCACGCCGGCCGAGGTGAAGGCGTCGGTCCGCAGGTGTGCCGCGTCGCCCTCCAGCGCGGCCGACTGCGTCTCGCGCGCCTGCTTGTAGAGCCAGCCGGACACGACGAGGTTGACCGCGGTGGCGAAGGCGAGCACCCCGATGCCGAGCCCGAGCGCGTGCAGCTCCGGCCCTTCGATGAGGCTGCGGACGGCGGCGTAGACGATCACGCCGGAGCCGATGAGGATGAGCACCCCCTCGGCCGCCGCGGCGACGTTCTCGAACTTCTCGTGGCCGTAGCGGTGCTGGGCGTCGGCGGGCTCCTCCGCCTGGCGCACGGAGAAGTACGCGATGAACGAGGCGACGAGGTCGACGGCCGAGTGGATCGCCTCCGTGATGATCGCCACCGAGCCGGTGATCACGCCGGCGACGAGCTTGAGGATGATCAGGCCGCTGTTGGAGGCGATCGAGATCGCCGCGGCGCGGGTGCGCTGGCCGCGCATCATCATCCGACCAGCCACTCCGACAGAGCGCGGGCCGCGCGGCCGCGGTGGGAGATCGCGTCCTTCTCGTCGTCGGTCAGCTCGGCCATCGTGCGGCCGTCACGGGGACCGTCGTCGGGCACGAACAGCGGGTCGTAGCCGAAGCCGCCGTCCCCGCGGGCCTCGCCGGCCACGACACCCGTCGTGATGCCCTCGAAGGTGTGCTCGGTGCCGTCGGGCGCCACGTGGGCGATCACGCAGACGTACCGCAGCGCGCTGCCCGCGGGGGCTTCGGCTTCGAGCTTGGCGAGGTTCTCGCCGTCGGAGGCATCCTCGCCGGCGAAGCGGGCGGTGCGGACCCCAGGGCGGCCGCCGAGCGCCTCGGCCTCGATCCCGGAGTCGTCGGCGATGGCGGCCCGGCCGGTGGCGGCGACCGCGGAGCGAGCCTTGATCAGCGCGTTCGCGGCGTACGTGTCTCCGTCCTCGACGGGCGACGCGACGCCGTCGGGCAGCGGATCGAGCGCGACGTCGGGCAGCAGCCGCTCGAACTCTCGGAGCTTGTGGGCATTGCGGGTCGCCAGGAACAGCCGCACGACGATCGGCTAGCCGACGGCAGCCGTCTGGATCTCCCGCAGCCGCTCGATCCCGCCTCCCGCGAGCGCCAGCAGGTCGTCCAGATGGGCGCGGGACAGCGGCGTCCGCTCGGCGGTCGCCTGCACCTCGATCAGCCCGCCCTCGCCGGTCATGACCACGTTGGCGTCGACCTCGGCCGAGGAGTCCTCCGGGTAGTCGAGGTCGAGCATCGGGACGCCTTCGACGATCCCGCACGAGATGGCGGCCACGCTGCCGGTCAGCGGCGTGCTCTTGAGCAGGCCGTCGGTCATGAGGCGCTTGACGGCGAGCGCCAGCGCCACGTAGCCGCCGGTGATCGACGCGCAGCGGGTGCCCCCGTCGGCCTGCAGGACGTCGCAGTCGACGTAGATCGTGCGCTCGCCGAGGGCGGCGAAGTCCACCACGCCGCGGAGCGAGCGGCCGATCAGGCGCTGGATCTCGACCGTGCGGCCGTCGGGGCGGCCCTTCGTGACGTCGCGCTGCTTGCGGTCGCCGGTCGACGCGGGGAGCATCCCGTACTCCGCCGTGAGCCAGCCGCGGCCCTTGCCCATCAGCCAGCGCGGGACCGACTCCTGGGCCGACGCGGTGCAGATCACCCGCGTCTCGCCACAGGAGATGAGCGCCGAACCGGTGGCGGTCCGCACGAACCCGGGCTCGATCGTGGTCGGCCGCAGGTCGTCGGGCGCGCGGCCGCCGCTGCGCCCGGCGCTCACCCGACGAGCTCCTTGGCGCCGAGCCGCACGGGGTGCACGTCGTTGAGCGGGAGCTGGAGGAAGCGCGTGCCGAGCGCGCGGAAGGCCTCGGCGTCGCCGGTGCAGAGGAACGAGTAGCGGCCCTCGACGACGCGGCCACGCTCCTCGCCGCGCGGGTTCGCGAGCCCGCGGGCGCCGAGCACGTGCTCGACCTGGTGGGCGAGCGGGTCGCCCGAGACGATGATGTTCACGCCGCGGCCGAGCATGCGCTGGAGCATCGGGCGGACCAGCGGATAGTGCGTGCAGCCGAGCACGACGGTGTCCACCTCGGCCGCGCGCAGCGGCTCGCAGTAGGCGCGCACCGTGTCGACCACCTGCTCGTCGAACGGGAAGCCGGCCTCGATGATCGCCGCCAGGTCGGGGCAGGCCACCGAGGTGAGCTTCACGAACGGGTCGGCCGCCGTGACCGCCTTGGCGTACGCGCCGCTCTCGACCGTGGCCGGCGTGGCCAGCAGCCCGACACGGCCGTTGCGCGTCGCCGCCACGGCCTGCACGGCACCGGGCTGGACGACGCCGAGGACGTCGACCCCGAGCGTGGTCTCCATGAGCCGCGACCGCAGCGCCGGCAGCGCCGCCGCCGTGGCCGAGTTGCACGCCACCACGAGCAGCTTCACGCGGCGCGCGAGCAGCTCCTCGGCGACCTCGAGCGCGAAGCCCTCGAGCTCCGCGCCGGTGCGCGAGCCGTAGGGGAACCGCGCCGAGTCGGCGAGGTAGACGAAGTCCTCGGCCGGCAGCTGCACCAGCAGCTCGTGAAGGACGGTCAGGCCGCCTACGCCGGAGTCGAACACCCCGACGGGACGCCGGCGAACTTCCTCAGGCGGCATCGTGGACCCCATCGCCCGCCAGTCTGGCACGCGCTCCCCCGGGATCGCCGGTCAGGCCTGAGGGCGTCGGCGCAGATCGCCGTCGTGCGCGGTCTCCGACCAGAACATCACGAGGAGGCAGAGCACCGCGAGGATCAGCGCGCCGACGCCATAGAACTGCAGGTCGTCCCAGTGGCCGGCCGCCCGCGCGTACAGGCCGGCGATCGCGGCGCAAACCACGACTCCCAGATAGAAGCGCGCACGCCGACTCATGATGGGCGAAGTCTATGACTCGATCACGATCACGGCCAGGCCGCAGACGCCGCCCACGAACCCACATCGCCGCGCCCAGTCCTCGGGATCGGTCTCCTGATCGAAGAAGTCGTGCACGATCGAGCCGGCGATGAACCCCAAGGCCGCGCCGAGCGCCGCCCCGCCGCCCACGACCGCGCCGCCTTCGGCCAGGAAGTCGCCGAGGTCGCCTCTCACCCCTCTCCGACGCCCGTGATCGCCGTCTTGAGCTTCTTGACGACCGCCTCGGCGATCCCGGTGTCCGAGAACCCGCCGCTGGCCTTGACCACGCCCGCGATCAGCACGGCGACGAGCAGCACGAGGCCGACGTACTCGACGGTGCCCTGCCCTCGCTCGCCGGCGAGCACCCGCGCCAGCCGGGCGTGCGCGCCTCCCCACAGCTCGTACCGCATCCCTCTCCACCCCGCTCCGCTCTCGCCCCGGCGGCCCCGGGACCCGGCGCCTCGCCGATGCGGTGAGGCCCGTCCAGTCTTCGCGGGACGGGGTCACGGGTCTACGCGTATCTGTGAGGACTCTGCGACAACTTCGTGCGAATGCGCGCGCTCGTGGTCTCGAACATGTACCCGACGCCCGAGCGGCCGGCGCTCGGCTCGTTCGTGCGCGACCAGGTCGAGGCGCTGCGGCGCCGGGGCGACGTGGAGGTCGAGCTCTTCGCCTTCCCGCCCGGCCCGAGCGGCTACCCGCGGGCGGCCCGCGAGCTGCGCCGCCGCTTCCGCGGGACGCGGTTCGACGTCGTCCACGCCCACTTCGGGCTGACGGCCTGGCCCGCCGTGGCCGCCGGGCTCGGTCCGGTGGTCGTGACACTGCACGGCAACGACCTCTTCCACCCGCGCTCGAACCGGCTCACCAGGGCGATCCTGCCGCTGACCGCGCTCCCCGCGGCCGTCTCGCTCGAGTTCAGCCGCCTGCTGCGCGGCGCCGGGACCAGCCGGCGCGTCGCGATCCTCCCGATGGGCATCGACGTCGACCGCTTCCGGCCGATCCCCCGCCGCGAGGCGCGGGAGCGGCTCGGGCTCGATCCCGCCGGCCGCTATCTGCTCTTCCCGCACGATCCGGCGCGGCCGCTGAAGCGCTTCGACCGCGCGCGTGAGGCGGCGGGAGACACGACGGTGCTGACCATGGGGAGCGTTCCGCCCGCGGAGGTGCCCTACTGGATCAATGCCGCGAACGCGGTGCTCGTGCCGTCGCAGGCCGAGGGGTTCGGCCTCGCGGTGATCGAGGCGCTGGCCTGCGGCGTGCCGGCGTTCGCGACCCCGGTCGGAATCCATCCGCTCGTGCTGAGCGGGATCGAGGGGGCGTACTGCGCGCCGTGGGACGCCGCCGCGTGGCGGAGCGCTCTGGAGCCCGTGCTGGCGGCCGAGGATCCGCGCGTCGACGGCCGGCGGCGCGCTGAGGCGTTCTCGGCCGACCGCATGGCCGCGCGCGTCGTGGCGGCCTGGCAGGACGTCGTCGCCGGGCGGTGATCCGCAACCCACGGCTGCCCGCCGGGTTCCGGATTGTGCGAACCCTCGGATCGCGACCGTATACTCGACGGTTCCGGGGCTACCGCCCTTTCGACGTATGAGCGGCCTGCTGCGACGCCTGACACGACGAGGCCCCGCGACCGCCGACGAGAACCGGTCCCCCGCGATCGAGTCCTCCGACCCGGCCGCCACGCCTGCCGAGACCCCCGCCGAGCCGGGCGGCCCTCAGCCCGTGCCCGCGTCCGACGAGCAGGCGACCCAGCTCCTGCCCGCGACCACGGAGCACACCGCGGCGCAGCCCGTCGTGGAGCCGCAGCCGGACGCACCGGCCGCGGACTCGCCGGCCGACCAGCCGGCCGCGTTCGCGGCCCAGCCCGCGCCCGCCCGAGACCTTCCGGCCGGCGTCGACCCCGCCGAGCTCTCCGGAGCCCCCGCGGCCAGCGCCCGCCGCGGCAAGCTCCGCCGCCGGCTGCGCTACCTGCGCCACGTCCGCCTGCTTCTGCTCCGCGACCTCGGCGGGTTCACGTACGAGATCCACCGCAGCGCCGGTGGGACGCCGCAGGAGTCGCACCGCAAGCTCGCGGCCGCCAAGGCCGAGCGCATCTCGGCGATCGACGTCGAGGTCTCCACGCTCGAGGCGCGGCTCGGCGAGCCGCACGCCGGGACCGTGCTCCGCGAGCCCGGCATCGGCGGCACGTGCCGCGAGTGCGGCGAGATCCACGCCAGCGACGCGCACTACTGCTCGCGCTGCGGCGAGCCGCTCGACGACCGGGCGCGCGCCCGGCGCGATGCCGCCATCGCCGCCGCCGCGAAGCCCGCCCCGGCGCCGGCGGACGAGGCGCCGCCCGCCAGCGTGCTCTGGGCCGGCGCGACGAAGCAGCCGGCGCCCGCCGAGCCGGAGCCCGACCAGCCCGCCGAGATCACCAGCGAGTGGCTCGGCACCGGGGCGGGCCAGCCGACGACGTTCGACCGCGCCGTGCAGCCCGGCGAGTCCACGCCGGAGGAGCCACCCGTCAACCCGTGGGTCGCCACCAGTGAGCGCGCAAGCGCGTCCGCCGAGGCCGCGGCGACCCCGCCGGCCGAGGCGAGCGAGCCGACCAGCACCGACGAGCCGGAGACGACCCCCCTCGAGCCCGCGGCGAGCGAACCGGCCGAGGACGAGCCCGTGGCCACGCCGAAGCCCAAGCGCAAGCCGCGGACGCCGAAGCCGGCGCCCGAGACGGCGTTCGAGCCCAACGGCCGCCGCGACGAGGACGTCCCGGCTCCCGAGCCCGATCCCCTCTTCCCGCCGCGCGAGCAGTCGTGAGCGCCGTCGAGACGCCCCCTCCCGCGCCTCCCACCGAGGCCCGCCGCTGCCCCCGCTGCGGTTCGTCGTTGACCGCCGAGCAGGAGTGGTGCCTGAACTGCGGCGCCGACGTCAGCTCCACCATCGCCACGCCGCCGAGCTGGCGCGGGCCCATCGCGCTCGTGGCCGGCCTGCTGGTGATCGCGCTGGCGGCGCTGATCCTGGCGCTGGTCGAGCTCGCCGGTGACGCCGAGCAGGTCGCGCCGCAGGCGTCCGCCACGCCGGCGCCCACCGCCCAGCCGGTCACGCCCACCGTCACGCCCGAGTCGACGACGATCCCGCCCGCAACGAGCGAGGGCGAGGCGGGCACGACGCCGGAGATCGCCGACTGGCCCGCCGGGAAGGACGCGTGGACCGTCGTGCTCGAGTCCTCGGCCACGCAGGCGGCCGCCCAGGTCCGTGCCGACGAGCTCTCGCAGCAGGGCATCCCCGTCGGGCTCCTCAGCTCGGACGACTACCCGACGCTCGAGCCCGGCCGCTGGGTCGTCTTCTCCGGCCAGTACGACAGCCAGCGCGCGGCCGAGCAGGGCCTCGAGGACCTCTCGGGCCAGGTCGAGGGCGCCTACGTGCGCCACGTGTCGCCGACCGGGACGACCGGCGAGGCCACCCCCTCGCCGTCGGCCACGGCCTCGCCGACGACCGAGCCGCTGACGCCGTAGGCGGGACGAACTGCGGCATTGAGGGGGAGCCCGGGCGGGGTTCGTCAACCAACCAGCGACCAGTACGGCGCGAGCCGCTCCACGGCCTGCTCGGCCAGCGGGTGGCGCTCCACGACGCCGGGGTCGGGCGTCGACTCGCTCACCAGCACCGGCATCAGGGCCTCGATCGAGCCGGCCAGCGCGCCGAGGTCGTAGCCGCCCTCCAGCACCAGCCCGAGCGGCACGCCGAGGCCGTCGCACACCGACCGCAGCGTGGCCGTCATCCCCGCGAAGCCCGCCTCGGTGACCGTGCAGGAGGCCAGGGGGTCGGCCCGGTGCGCGTCGAAGCCGGCCGAGACCAGCACCAGTTGCGGCTCCCACTCCAGCGCGAGCGGCGCCACGACGTGCGAGACCAGCGAGCGGTAGACCGCGTCCCCGCTCCCGCCCGGCACCGGGAGATTCACGGTGAAGCCCTCGCCCGGGCCCTCGCCGACGTACGACGCCGGGCCGGTCCCCGGATAGAGCGGCCACTCGTGGATCGAGACGAACAGGACGTTCGGGTCGCGCGCGAGGATCGTCTCGGTCCCGTTGCCGTGGTGGACGTCCCAGTCGAGGATGAGGACTCGCTCCAGCCCGTGGGCCGAGAGGGCCCGCCGCGCCGCCAGCGCCACGTTCCCGAAGAAGCAGAACCCCATCGCGCGCGAGGGCTCGGCGTGGTGCCCGGGGGGCCGCAGCGCCGACACGCCGACGCGGCCGGTGCCGCCCAGGAGCCCGTCGACCAGCGCCACGGCGCCGCCCGCGGCGCGCTCCGCCGCCTCGAAGGTGGCCGGCACGGCCTGCGTGTCGGCGTCGAACCACCCGCCGCCGCGCGCGCACATCTCCTCCAGCCCGGTCACGTACGGCTCGGGGTGGATCGTCTCCAGGAAGGCACGGTCGATCCTCGGGGCCTCGAGCAGGGCGGCGCCGAACCAGTCGTTGCGAGCCATCGCCGCCTCGATCGCGCGGATGCGGTCGGGGCGCTCGGGATGGCCGGGGATGTCGTGGGCGAGGGAGGCGTCGTGACGCAGCCAGAGCGGGGGCACGCCGGTACCGTACGGCGTCCCGTGAACCCAGGCTCCGACCTCGTCGTCATCGGCGCGGGCGCGGCCGGGCTCTTCGCCAGCCTGAGCGCCGCCGGTGAGGGAGCCCGAGTCACGCTCGTGTCGGCCCGCCCGCTCGCCGAGACCGCGTCCTACTGGGCTCAGGGAGGGCTCGCGGCCGCGCTCGCGGCCGACGACTCTCCCCGCCTCCACCTCGAGGACACGCTGGCCGCCGGTCGCGGGATCGTCCGCCGCAGCGCCGCCGAGGTGCTCTGCGAGGAGGCTCCGGCGCGCTTCCGCGAGCTGGAGGCCCTCGGCGTGCGCTTCGACGCCGACCGCCACGGCAACCTCGCCCTGGGCCTCGAGGGCGGCCACGGCACGCGGCGCGTCGCCCACGCGGGCGGGAGCGCCACCGGCCGCCGGATCCTGCGCTCGCTCTCGGCCGACGTCGCCGAGCACCCCCGGGTCGAGGTGCTGGAGGGCGCCCGCGCGGCCCGCCTCCTCACCTCCGGCGGCCGGTGCGTGGGCGTCGCGCTGGAGGACGGCCGCACGCTCGCGGCCCGCGGGACGATCCTCGCCACCGGCGGCGCCGCCGCCCTGTGGTCGCGCACGACCAACCCGCCCGGCTCCTTCGGCTCCGGCCTGCTCCTCGCCCGCGACGCCGGCGCGTCCCTGGCCGACCTCGAGTTCGCGCAGTTCCATCCCACGGCGGTGGTGGGCGTCAAGGGCCGCGAGGGCTTCCTCATCACCGAGGCGATCCGCGGCGAGGGAGCGACCCTGCACGACGCCCACGGCGAGCGGTTCGTGGACGAGCTCGCGCCGCGCGACGCCGTGGCCCGCGCGATCTTCCGCGTCATGCGGGAGCAGGACCTGCCGGCCGTCCGGCTCGACATGCGGCACGTGGACCCGGCGCGCTTCCCGAACGTCGTCGCCGCGCTGCGCGAGGCGGGAGTGGATCCCATGGCCGAGTTCGTCCCGGTCGCCCCCGCCAGCCACTACGTGATGGGCGGTGTCGTGACCGACCTCGACGGGCGCTCCGGCGAGGTCCCCGGCCTCTACGCCGTCGGCGAGACCGCCTGCACCGGGCTCCACGGCGCCAACCGGCTCGCCTCCAACTCGCTCTCGGAGTGCTTCGTGTTCGGCCGCCGAGCCGCCCTGCACGGGCTCGACGAGCCGGAGCCGGCCGCTGCCGAGAGCCGCGTCTTGAGCGATCCGATCGCCCCACCACCCAGCCGCGAGACCCGGAAGGCGATGTGGCGGCACGCCGGCCTCGAGCGCGACGCCGCGGGGCTGGCGCCCTTGCTCGAGGACGTCCACCCGCTCGCGCGGCTCGTCGCACGCAGCGCGCTCTTCCGCGAAGAGAGCCGCGGAGCGCACTCGCGCTCCGATTTCCCGGACACGGATTCGGCTCTGGATCTGCGCCACACGGTGCTCGAAGCCGGCTCCGAGGAGCCGCAAATGCAGGCGTGGCGCTGAGTTCCGGAGTTTTGTACGACGGTCGATCGGCCGAACATCGGTTCGCGACTTAACGCGAAGTCAATATTCCCAGCGTTCCAAATTGAACGTGATCGGCTATCAGTGCAGAGCGGGTTCCTGGGGGGACCCGTTTTGCGCGTCAGGCCCGAAGGGGAGAACGCATGTACCGCTTTAGTCGTTCCATCTATCGCGAGCTGGCCCCCGAGATTCTCGAGGACAAGCCGGGCCGGGCGGGCCCCAGCAACCACGAGCGTGTACTCCGGGCCTGTGAGGCCGCCGTCTACCGGCTCGGCACCGACTGGCACTACTTCGCCAAGCCGACCAAGACGCTCTTCAACGACATCCGGATCTACTTCCCGATGTCGTCGCAGGAGCGCGTCTACCGGGTGGTGGATCGCTACATGTGCTTCGCGAAGGACTACTTCGCGGCGCTGCCGCTCAGCGGGTACGACATCGAGGGCAACCGGATCGAATGCCGGGCCACCACGCGCCGCGGGACGCGCTGCCAGCGCAGCCCGCTCCCGCAGAACGGCTACTGCCCGTCGCACCAGCACCTGGCCGAGCCGCGTGAACTGACGCTGGCTGCATAACATCCCGCCCCGTGGCTGACGGGGTAGGTTTCATCGGTCTGGGCATCATGGGCTCGCGCCAGGCGGCCACCTTGCGCCGCGAGGGCTTCGAGCTCACCGTGTTCAACCGCACGCGGGAGCGCGCCGACGAGTGGGCCGCCGCGCACGGCGGGCACGTCGCCGGCTCACCGCGCGAGGTGGCGAACCGCAGCGACGTCGTGATCTCGATGGTGGTCGACGGCGACCAGGTCGAGGAGCTGCTGCTGGGCGAGGACGGCGCCGTGGAGGGCGCCAGCCCCGGGACGCTGTTCATCGACATGTCGACCATCGGCCCGGCCTACGCGCGCCGCATCGCCGCCGCGGTGACCGAGCGCGGGCACGCGTTCGTCGACGCCCCGGTGACCGGCTCGTCGCCCAAGGCGGAGGACGGGACGCTGACGATCATGGCCGGCGGCAGCGACGAGGACATCGCCCGCGCGATGCCGCTGCTCGAGGCGATGGGCGAGATCATCGTCCACGTCGGCGAGGTCGGGACCGGCCAGCAGGTCAAGGTGCTCTCCAACGCCGTCAGCGCCGTCAACTGCGCCACGCTGGCCCAGGCGCTGGTCGTCGGGCGGCGCGCCGGCGTCGACCTCGGCGCCCTGCTGAAGGTCATGGGCGGCGGCTCGGCCAACTCCACGATGCTCCAGCTCAAGGGCGAGCCGATGCTCGCCCATGACTTCTCTCCCCTCTTCAAGCTCGACCACATGCTCAAGGACGTCCTGCTCTGCCTGGAGGACGCGCGGGCAGCCGGCGCGGGGTTCCCGTTCGCGGCGCTCGCGGGGGAGCTTTACGCGGCCGGCGCCGGCCGTGGGCTCGGGGACCAGGACTTCGCCGCCGTCCTCGAGGTCATCGAGGATCTCAGCGATACCCGACTGTAAATCGCCGCTTCCCAAGGATGAGTGGGATTTGCAGGGACATTTGGCGATTCGCGCACTTTGTGCATAGTATGTGACGTCGTCGCCGGGGGTTTATACGGTGGCGGTTCCAGGGCAGGTTGCGGTGGGCCGTCTGTATAGGCGGGGCCGTGACCTCTATACACCTTCTCCCTCCAGCTTCCCTATGCCGATCGCATTCAAGGAATGGGCCGTAACCGTGCGCGCGCTCGCCGAGGGCGAGCAGCTCGTGACGCTCCGCAAGGGCGGCATTCGCGAGCCCAGCAAGCACTTCGCGCTCGAGCACGACCGATTCTTCCTGTATCCGACCTTCGACCACCAGCGGGGCGACCTCGTCCGCGAGTCGCACCAGCCGGAGCTCCGTCGCGCCCTCGAGGAGGGCGTGTGGGCCGACGGCGAGCCGCCCGCCCACGCGGTCCTGCGTGAAGGCGCCATCGCTCAGCCCGATCGGGTGCGGATCCGCGCCTGGGCCGAGGTGGCCGCCGCGTGGACGGTCTCCGACCGCCGCATCGTGGACGGCCTCTCGCCGTTCTACGTCTGGACGCCCGACTACGCGGAGAAGCGCCTCGAGTGGAAGCGCCGCCACCCGCTGCACGTGCTGCTCCTGCGCACGTATCGCATCCCGCGGCCGGTGACGGTCCGCGTGCGCGACGACTACGGCGGATGCCGCTCCTGGCTGGAGATCACCCGCGACCTCCCGTTCGAGGGGACGCCGGTGCTGTCCGACGAGGAGTTCGAGCGCGCGTCGGAGGAGATCACGGCGATCGTCCAGGCCGACGGCGCTCTGGCCTACGCGTGACCCGCGGCCCGGCGGCGTGCTGCGTCGCCGTGGTGGGCCGCCTGCGACGCTAGGCGCATCTGGTTAGAGACGGCATCGGAGACGTTCGTCGCGCGGCACGACGAGCATGACGCGGCGGACGCGGAGCGGGTGCTGGCGCAGCTCGAGTACGGCCGCACCCGGCTCGAGCGGCTGCTCGAGGTCTCGCTCGGCGAGCTCGCCGTCATCCTTCACGGCTCCCCGGCCCAGCTCGACGCGGCACAGCCGTGGCTCCCGGTCCAGCGGCGGCTCACGGCGCCGGCCGCGCGCCGCTACGTGGTCGGCTGGGCGGGCGAGCGCGAGCTGCACGTCCTGTCCCCGCGGCTGCTGGCCGAGCGGGCCTCGAACGTGGAGGGCTCGCTCGAGCTGCTCATGCTCGCGCCCTCCGGACTGCTCGCCCGGCGGGCGCTGGCCGCCCGCCATCCGGGCTTCCCGCCGCCGCTTGGCCCGCGCCGCCTGGCCCGCTGGATGCGCTCTGCCTGGTTCGTCGAGGGCGCGGCGCAGTGGCTCTCGGGCCAGACGCGGCACGTCCGCCCGGCGGTCGCGCGCCGCCTGCGCGAAGGCCCGGAGCCGTCCTTCCCGCCGGGCCGCGCCGACGCGCTCCTCCTCGGCGGCACGGTCTTCGACCTGGTCGCCCGCGAGGAGGGCGACCGGGCCGCCGTGGCGGTCGCCCGCGCCGGCCCTGACGCCGCGCTCGAGCAGGCCTTCGGCAACCGCCGCTCGCGCCACACCGAGGCCGCCTGGCGGTCCCACCTCATCCGCCTCGCGGCCCCCTGACCAACCCTCAACCCTCCTAAGGGGGTCTGACCCCTTTCGCAGTGTTGGTGGCGCCAACCCTCCTAAGGGGGTCTGACCCCTTTCGGAGGGTTGGATCGATCAAGTGTCGTGGATGAGGACCGCTGTGGCGACGCTGACCGTCGTGAGGACCGCTGCGATGAGGACCATGGCCGAGGCTCGGCCGGACTGCTGGTAGAGCAGGCCCGCGAGGGCCGGGCCGGCGAGCATCCCGAAGTCGCCGGTGAAGCGGAACGCTCCGAGGCGCCGGCCGACGGTCTCGGCCGGCACCCGGTCGGCGATGATCGTCGCGGCCACCGCGATGCCCGACGAGGCGAACGAGAGCAGCACGATGGCCAGCAGCCACGTGACGAGCGTCGGGGAGGGTACGAGGAGGAGCACGGCCAGCGCCATGACGAGCATGCTGGGAACGAGCGCCGCCTTGCGCGAGACGCGGTCGGAGATCGCGCCGGTGAGCGCGGACCCCGCGAACCGCGCCGCGCCGCCGACGCCGAGCGCGATGCCGATGACCGCCGTGGAGAGCTCGAGGTCGGACGAGCCGATCACCGGGAGCAGGGTCTGCGGGAGCGCGCCGAGGCTGAAGAAGACCGCGAACGGCACCGAGGCGAGCACGGCGGCCTCGACGGTCGTCAGACCCGGCGCCGCGGCACATCCGGCACACCGGCGCCGTCGCCGCCCGAAGAGCGAGCGGGCAGCGCCGCGCGCACCCGTGAGCGCCCGGCCGGCACGACCAGGCAGACCACGACGACGCCCACGCCGATCGCCGCCGCCACGGCCTGCGCGGCCCGCCAGCCGCCGATCCCGGCCACCACCCCGCCGACCGCCGGCCCGAGCGTCTGCCCGGTGATCAGCGCCATCGAGAACGTCGCCATGGCGGCCCCGCGCCGCTCCGGGGGCGCGCCGGTCGCGAACAGCGTCATCCCCGTCGTGTTGGTCAGCGCCGACGCGAGGCCCAGGAAGAACAGCGAGGCCAGCGCCTGCCCGAACGACTGCGCGGTCGCGAGCAGGCCGGCCGAGATCGCGACGCCCACCCCGGTCCCGGCCAGCGCCGGCCCCGGCGGCAGCCGGTCGGCGAGCCGCCCGGCCGGGATGTCCATGGTCAGCCGCCCGAGGGCGAACGACGTCGTGAGCAGCGCGAGGTCGCCCGCGCTGATCCCGAGATCGCGGCCGATCTCGGGGAGGAGCGGCGCCCGCATGAACGACGCGACGGCGATCGACAGGACCACACCGCCCGCGAGCAGCATGGGCCCCGACAGCATGCGCGTCATCAGAAGACGGCGGCGAACACGCCCGCGGCGATCAGCGCGAGGATCCCGACCGCCAGGGCGACGGCCAGGGCCTTCACCCACGCCGGCGTTCCCTCGAGCGAGGGCGTCGCCGTCGCCGTGCGTCCGGCGCCGGCACGCCCGAGGACCTCGCGCGCCCGCTCCGCGCCGGAGGCCGGCACGAGGATGTCGCGCGGGCCGCTGGCGAGGAAGTCCGGCACGTCGAAGCCGCCCGAGCGGCGCACGAGCGACGGCACGCCCTGGTCGAGGAGCAGGACCTCCAGCATCTCGGCCTCCGCCTGGTGGCGCGCCGTGGCGACCCGCACCAGCGGGCCCTCGGCGTACTGCGGGCGCACCTTGCGCGCCCGCTCGGCCGTCTCGCTCAACGGCCTCCCGTCGTCACCGGCCGCGTGCACCAGCGGGACGCCGCAGTCGTCGCAGAACCGCTCG
Source organism: uncultured Solirubrobacteraceae bacterium (assembly GCA_963774155.1). Taxonomy (GTDB): domain Bacteria; phylum Actinomycetota; class Thermoleophilia; order Solirubrobacterales; family Solirubrobacteraceae; genus DASSUW01. The sequence continues at coordinate 683,452 of CAVZDW010000010.1, read as the reverse complement.
GAGCCCGCGTAGGCGCCCCCGCACGACGGACACGTCAGCGGCGTGCCCTCAGGCGGCGGCCGGCGGCCCGTCTTGCACCTCGAGCGCGGCCTCGCTGACCGCGCCGTCGACGATCTGCCAGGCCCGGACGTCCGGCTCGGCGTGCTCGAGCCCGACGATCACGTACAGCGCGTCGGGATAGAAGGCGAGATTGATGTCGGTCTGCGACGGCAGGGGCGCCGAGCGCGTGTGCGAGTGGTAGATCGCGCCGAGCGAGAGCCCGGCGTCCTCGATCGCCGTCTGGATCTTGTACTGCTCCATCCCGTCCATCTCGTACCGGAACGGGCTGGCGGCCGTGTTGCGCGCACGATGCACCGCGACAGCCTCGCCGTCAGACGACGCGATCATGCCGCAGCACTCGTTCGGTGCTTCCGCTCTCGCGTGGGCGACGATCTCGTCGATCAGCTGGCGGGAGATCCGCAAGAACTACTCGGCCGTCTTGGCCGGCTGACGCAGCGGCTTGACCTCGTCCTCTTCGTCGTCACGCGCGTTCATGCCGCTCAGCGAATCCTTGAACTCGCGCATGCCGCGACCCACGGAGCGCCCCACCTCGGGCAGCCGCTTCGGGCCGAGGACGAGCAGCGCGATGACGAGCACGATGATGAGCTCTGTCGGCCCGACGTTGACTGGCATTCCTGACTTCCTCTCCGGGACTTCCGTGGTCTCTCAAGGGTAGCTGTCCGGCGACCGCTACGCGAGCGGGTCGACACCAGCTCGTTCACGCAGGAGCGCCAGGTGCTGCGCGTGGCTGGCCAGGATCGTCGCGGCGGTCTGCACCACCCCCGGCGCCTCGAGGTCGAGCAGCGCGGCGGAGTAGGCCTCGACGAGCGACATCTCCAGCGCGATCGCCGCTTCCAGCCGCGCGCGCCCGGAGCTCTCGGCGACCCGGCGGGCGACGGCGTCGAGCCCTTTCGGCGCCGGGCGGCGGCCGAGGGCGTCGAGGTGCGTGCGCAGCGCGGCGACGTGCTGCTCCTCGTCCGCCTTCAGGCCGGGAAGCAGATCACCCGGGTACGCCTCTGCCGCCGCCTCTTCGCGGGCGAGGAGCCGGACGAGCACCGCCTCGTCGGACCGCTGCCCGAGCGCCACCGCCGGCCGCGCCAGGACGACCGCGACGGCGCCGGCCAGGACCTCGCGACGCCTCACGGGGTCCCCGGGAACGCGTCGTCGAGCGGCTCGCCCAGCGCGGAGGCGAGCACCGCCACGTCGGTCGCGGCGCCCGTGAGGAGCTCCGTGACGAGGGAGCGCTCCACCGGGCTGGGCAGCGCACCGACGTGCGCGACGAGGACGGCCTGGCCGAGCGCGAGCGGCGCGCCGGCGGCGGGATCGAGGTCGTCGATCGCCGCCCCGGCCCGCTCGAGCTGCCGCGCGCGGTCGGCCGCGCGGCCCGCGAGCCGCCGGCCGGTCTCGCGGTGCGGCGGCGGGAGCCGCAGGAGCGCCGCCTCGAAGGCCCGCTCGGCCCGCAGCTCACCCGACAGGGCGACCGAGGCCGGCGCCGGTGCGTCGGCGTCGTCGTCTTCCCCGCAGCCCGCCAGCAGCGCGAGAGCGCCGCCCGCGAGCAGCGCCCGCCGGCTCACCACCAGACGGTCGAGTCCAGGTTCTCGATCTCGTCCACGGGCAGCGTGTAGACGCCCGAGGACAGGTACTTCCAGCCGTCGTCGCAGACGATGAAGACCACGTTCCCCTCGTCCAGCTCGGACGCGATGCGCACGGCGATCGAGGCGATCGCGCCCGACGAGACGCCGGCGAAGATGCCCTCCTCGTCCAGCAGCCTCCGTGTCCACACGATCGCGTCGCGGTTGGTGACGAAGATCTTCCGGTCGAGCAGCGAGAGGTCGATGATCGGCGGGATGAACCCGTCGTCGAGGGAGCGCAGGCCCTGCACGGGCTCGCCCTGCATCGGCTCGGCGGCGACGATCTTCACGGTGTCGCCGAGCTCCTCGCGCAGCCGCCGGCCGGTGCCCATGAGCGTCCCGCCGGTGCCCAGGCCCGCCACGAAGGCGGTCACCTCGTCGAGCTCCTCGAGGATCTCCGGGGCCGTGCCCTCGTAGTGCGCGCGCGGGTTGGCCTCGTTGCCGTACTGGTAGGGCATGTAGTACGAGGCGTCGGCCTCGGCCATCGACAGCGCCAGCTCGACCGCCCCGTTGGAGCCCTTGGAGCCGTCCGAGTACACGATGTCGGCGCCGTACATCTTCAGCAGCTGGGTGCGCTCGGGCGTGACGTTGTCGGGCATCACGACGCGCAGCGGATAGCCCTTGCGAGAGCAGATCATGGCCAGCGAGATGCCGGTGTTGCCGGAGGTCGGCTCGAGGATCATCTGGCCCGGCGCGATCAGCCCCTGCTCCTCCGCCGACTCGATCAGCGAACGGGCGACCCGGTCCTTGATGGACCCGGTGGGATTGTGCGACTCCAGCTTCGCCCAGATGCGCACGCCCGGCTTGGGCGAGAGGCGCTTGAGCTCCACCAGCGGCGTGTTCCCGATGGCCTGCACGATGTCGCCATAGCGACCACCGCATGGCCGGTTCCCCAGTTGGCGAGCCATGACTTCACAAAGTGTAGTCAGGCCGCTTCGCCCGTGGACGCCGACGCGGGGTCGGCGAGCACGCGCCGCAGCGAGAGTGCCGCCGCGCCGCGCACGGCGGCCTCGGGACCGAGCGTCGAGGGGAGCAGGCGCGGGACGCCCCAGTCCGACGCGAGCACGCGCATCTCGAGCTCGCGCGCGATCGGCGCGGCGAGCCACGTGGCGAGCTGGGCGAAGAAGCCGCCGAGCACGACGGCCTGGAAGTTGAGGAGGTTGGCGGCCGAGGCGATCCCGATGCCGAGCCAGGAGCCGGCCTCGCTCAGCGCGGCGAGCGCCCGCTCGTCGCCCTTGCGCGCGCGGCCCGCGAGCTCGCTCACCGGCTCGCCCGAGCCCGTCGTGGTGGCGGCGTCGGTCGGGTCCAGGCCGGCCGTCTCGAGGAGCGCCTCGAGGCCCGCCAGCGTCTCCAGGCAGCCCCGGCTGCCGCAGGCGCACGGCTTCCCGCCCGCGTCCAGGGTCATGTGCCCGAACTCGCCGCCGAAGCCCTGCGCGCCGCGGAACAGCTCCCCGCGCACGATGATCCCCGCGCCGACGCCGATCTCGCCGGAGACGTACAGGACGTCGCTCAGCCCGCGCGCGGTCCCCTCCCACAGCTCGGCCAGCGCGGCCAGGTTCGCCTCGTTGTCGGCCACCAGCGGCATCGACGGGCCGGACATCCGGCGGTGCAGCTCGTCGACGATCGCGACGTCGTTCCAGCCGAGGTTGGGCGCCACGAGCAGCCTGCCGCGCCCCGAGTCGACGAGCCCCGGGAGGGCCACCGTCGCCCCCACCGGGCGCAGGCCCTCGGCCTGCACCGCCTCGAGCGCTTCGCTGGCGAGCGCGGCGAGCCGGTCGAGCACGGTGCTCACCTCGAGCCGCCGGTTGTCGTGCACCTCGAGCCCGCGATGCCGGTCGGCGCCGCGGAGATCGAGCGCGCGCACCGCGAGGTAGTCCACGTTGATCTCGAGCCCGAGCGCGACCACGCCGGTGCCCGACAGCTCGACCACCTGGCCGGGCCGCCCGACCGTGCCGCGCTGCTCGAGCCCGCGCTCGACCAGCAGCTCGAGCCCGATCAGCTCCGTGACCAGGCTCGAGACCGTGGTCTTGTTGAGGCCGGTCTCGAGCGCGATCGTGGCTCGCGAGCGCGGCCCGTGCTCGGACACGTGCCGCAGCACCACGCCAAGGTTGTGCCGGCGAACCGCACGCTGGTTCGCGAGCCCGGGTCCCTCCATTCGCGCACTCTAACCTCCTGACCGGAGGTCAGGCGGCGTCCGGCAGCGGCTCGACGCCGAGGTACCGCTTCTGGGCCTCGGGATCGGCGAGCAGCTCCTCGGAGGTCGTCTCGGTGGCGATCGTGCCCGCCACCATCACGAGCTGGCGATCGGCCAGCGTCGTGGCCACGCCGAGGTTCTGCTCGACGACGAGGAGCCCCATGCCCGCCGCCGCGAGATCCTTGATCGTCTGGATGAGCGTCTCGACGACCGTGGGCGCCAGGCCCTCGGACGGCTCGTCCATGATCAGCAGCCGCGGGTTGGTGAGCAGCGCGCGGCCGATCGAGAGCATCTCCTGCTCGCCGCCCGACAGCGAGGTGCCGGACACCGTCTTGCGCTCGCCCAGGCGCGGGAACAGCTCGTAGACGCGCGCGGGCGTCCACGCCGCCCCGCGGGGCGCGCCGACGATCTGCAGGTGCTCGTCGACGGTCAGCGACGTGAACAGCCGCCGCCCCTGCGGCACGTACCCCACGCCCGCCTTGGCGATCTTGTACGCGGGCTTGCCCCCGATCTCGACGCCGTCGAGCTTCACCGAGCCGGACGCATGCCCCGTCGCCCCCAGGAGATTGACGATGGCCTTGCACAGCGTGGTCTTGCCCATGCCGTTGCGGCCGATCAGCGCGACCGGCTCGGCGCCCATCGAGAAGCTCACGCCCTGCAGCACGTGGGCCGTGCCGTAGTAGCCGTTGAGGCCTGAGACCTCGAGCAGCGTGTCAGCCATGTCCGATCAGCCCGGTCCCGAGATAGAGGTCGTGCACGGTCTGGTTGCTGCGGATCTCGTCCGGCGTGCCTTCGACGATCACGCGCCCGTCGTGCATCATCGTGACCCAGTGGGCCACGCGCAGGGCGACGTCCATGTCGTGCTCGATGAGGATCAGCGTGATCGACGGATCGAGCGTGAGGAGCAGCTCGGTGAGCTTCACGCGCTCGGCGCGCGAGAGGCCGGCGGCCGGCTCGTCGAGCATCATCAGCTTGGGCTCCGAGGCCCGCGCCATGCCCACCTCGAGCTGGCGCTGCTCGCCGTGCGAGAGGTCCATGACGAGCGAGTCGAGCCGGCTCTCGAGGCCGACCGCCTTGCCCATCGCCACGGCCTTCGCGCGCAGCTCGGTGTCGGCCTTCGACGGCACCATGCGCAGGTGCCCGGGCGACACGCCGAGGACGGCGAGGTAGAGGTTGTCCTCGACGGTCAGGCCGAGGAACAGCCGGGAAGTCTGGAACGTGCGCGAGAGGCCCATGTGCGCGCGCTTGCGCGCGGGCGTCCCCGTCACGTCGGCGCCGAACAGCTCGACGCTGCCGGCGCTCGGGGGGAACTCCCCCGAGATCAGGTTGAAGAGCGTCGTCTTGCCCGCGCCGTTGGGCCCGAGGATCGCCCGGCGCTCGCCGGGGCGGATCTCGAGGTCGACGTCACGCACGGCGTGGACGCCGCCGAAGCGCCGGCCGACCCCCCGCAAGCGGAGGATCGGCTCGGCGCGTTCAGCAGATGTAGCGGGTGCTGCCACGAGGTCCTTACTTCGACGAGAAGTCGACCTCTTCGGCGTTGCCCACCCACGGCGGGGCCTCACCGGCCACGCACTTCGGGTTGGTGCGGTCCGGCGGAGGCGTATCCGCGCTGAAGACCCCGTTGAAGGTCTGATCGACCTGCGGGATCTTCCGGAACGTCTGCACGTCCGGCACGCCGTCGCCGTTGCCGTCCTTGACGATCTTCTTGACGTAGACGTCGGAGATCGCCTGGCGGTTGTCGTCCAGCGTGACGTCGCCCCACGGGGCTTCGTCGCCGCTCAGGGTGACGCCGGCGAGCGCCTCCTGGAGCGGGGCCTGGTCCTCGACGTTGCCGTCGACGGCCTCGAGGCCCTTGATGAGACCGACCATGCCGGTGTAGTAGCCGTACGTGAACACGGACGGGCCGGCGCCGGCGATCTCGTCACCGTAGGCCTCCTTCAGGCCATCGATGTACGTGGCGACCTCAGGCGCGTTGGAGTCCGCGGCGGTCATGGCGGCGGTGGCGCCACCGACCAGCGAGGCTCCGACCTCCTTCAGGACCAGCGGGTCGTCCCAGAACACGTTGCCGAGCATGCGCTCCGTGTCGACGCGGCCCTTCTGCTCCTGGTACTGCTTGATGAAGGAGATCAGGCCCGAGCCGCCGATGCCGACGTACAGGCCGTCGACGTCGTCCGGGATCTGCGAGATGTAGGACGAGTAGTCCTCCTCGCCCAGCGGCGCCCAGATGCGCTTGGTGACCTTGCCACCGATGGCGCAGAACTCGGCCACGAAGCCCGACAGCGACGTGTACGGGAACGAGTAGTCGTCACCGATGATCGCGGCGGTCTTCCAACCGAGGTCGTTGTAGGCGTAGTCGCCCAGACCGGCCGACCACTGCGCGCCGTCCGGGTGGAACCGGAAGAAGTTCGGCGCCTGCACCTTGAGCGTCGCGTCCTGCGCGCCCGCGATGCCGTTGACGAACGTCTTGTCCGGGTGCTCCTTGGCGTAGTTCGCCACCGCGATGCCCTCGTCGCCGGAGAGCGGGCCGATCATGACGTCGGCGTCCTCCTGCTCCATCAGGCGGCGCGTCTCCTCGATCGCCTTGTCGGCCGTGTCGTCGGCGCAGCCATAACCGACGATCTCGACGTCCTTGCCGGCGATCTGCGCGCCCTCGATGCCGTCAGACGGCTTCTCGCCGGCGGCCGTGGCGCCGGCGTACTTGATCAGGGCCAGATGGGCACCCGAGATCGTCGGCTCGAAGAACGAGCCGAAGGCGCCCTCGCAGTCGGAGAGGAAGCCGATCTTGATCGTGCCGCCACCCCCCTCCTCCTCGGCAGCGGTGTCCCCGCCACCGGTGTCCCCGCCGTCGTCGTCGTCCCCACAGCCTGCGCCGATCAGCGCCAACGCCAGCAGCGCGGCGAGCAGCGTCAGCAGCTTTCGTCCCCTCAAAACAGCACTCCTCTCCTCAGTACCCATCAGTTGACAGTGCCTGGTGCCGGCCCGCCCTCGGGCGCGGCGGTCGTCGTGGTTGGTGGAACGCCACCTCCTCGTCTTCGCCCTCCGATGCGATCGCGGAGGTCCTCCCAGATGCCGACGAGGCCACCGGGAGAGAGCAGGACGATGATCAGGAAGACCAGCCCGATGATCGTGTTGAAGCGCGCCGGGCCGAGCACTTCCCCGACCTGCGGCACCCACTCACGCGAGTAGTTGTCGATCAGCGCGTACGCGAGCGCGCCGATCCACGCGCCCTCGAGCCGGTACAGGCCGCCGATCACGGCGATGATCAGGATGTTGATCGTCTGCTCGAGGTTGATCGAGCCCGGCGTGATGCGGCGGTTGTACCAGACCGAAAGGATCCCGGCGACGCCCGCGATCAGGGCGGCGAAGGCGAACGCGACCGTGCGGTGGAGCGTCACGTCGAAGCCGAGCGCGCGCATGCGGGCGGGCTCGTCGCGGATGCCCTGGAGCCCGAGCCCGAACGCGGTCCCCGCCACCCCGCGCAGGATCACGAAGACCGCCACGGCGACGACGAGCGTGACGTAGTAGCGGTCCGCCGGGTCCTCCTCCGGGCTGCCGAGGATGGCCGGCAGGTCGAGGTTGTTCACGCCGCCGAAGCCCGACAGCTGCGTGACCTGCGAGAAGAAGTAGAAGACGAGGACGCTGAAGGCCAGCGTGATCATCAGGAAGTAGATCCCCTCGCTGCGAGCGGCGATCCAGCCGAAGCCGAGCCCCACAATCGTCGCGGCGAGCAGCGCGGCGACGACCGCGATCCAGGGGTTCCAGGCCAGGGAGCTGCCGCCGTCGGCCAGCACCAGGTTCGCGTAGGTCATGCCGGCCACGCCGTAGAGCCCGACCTGAGCCAGCGAGACCATGCCGCCGTAGGCCGCGAGGAAGATCAGGCTGGCCGCCGCGACGCCGAGCCACAGCGCCTTCGTGAGGATCACGTTGAGGAAGAAGTCCGACACGAAGAACGGCACGACGGCCGCGATCAGCACGATCACGCCGAGTGCCGGCCAGCCGAGCCGTCCCGTGCTCAGGTTGGGGTTCACGCCGGCCTCCCGAAGAGGCCGAGCGGCCGCACGGCGAGCACGCCGACGAGCAGCGCGAACGTGACGAGGATCGAGTAGTTCGTCAGGTCGGTGCCGCCGATCGTCAGGTACACGTCGGCATAGGCGTCGACGAGGCCGAGGGCCAGCGCGCCGATCGCGGCACCGCCCAGCGACCCCATGCCGCCGATGATCACGACGATCAGCGAGTTGAGCAGGAACGCCGTGTCCTGGCCCGGCGCCAGCGAGATCATCGTGCCGCCGAGGACGCCGCCGAAGCCGGCGAGCGCGGCGCCGATGAAGAACGCGCCGACGAAGACGAGGTTCACGTTGATGCCCAGCGCGGAGACCATGTCGCGGTCGTCGACGCCGGCGCGCACGATCTTGCCGAAGCGCGTGCGCTTGATCACCAGCCACAGCAGCAGGCTGATGAGCAGGGCCGAGCCGAGCACGATCACCCCGCGGAAGAAGCCGAACCGCACGTCGCCGGGCAGCGTGATGCTCGTCGGCCAGGCGCTGGGCGCCGCGATGTCCTTCGAGATGCCGCCGAACGCGGCGAGCATCTGGTCGGCGATGATCACCGACAGGGCGATCGTGATGAGCGCCTGGCGCAGGTCCTGCCCCTGGTTCCAGCGCAGGAAGATCTGTTGCATCGCCACGCCGATGAAGCCGATGGCGAGCGTGGCGAGGACGAGCGGGAGGAACCAGCCCATGAAGCCGTACTCGGCGCTCGAGGTGCCCGACAGCGAGAGGTTCAGCCCGGTGTCCTCGGTGAACCAGGACTCCTGGATCTTCAGCGCCAGATAGCCGCCCAGCAGGTACAGCGAGCCGTGCGCCATGTTGACCACGCGCATGAGGCCGAAGATCAGCGTGAAGCCGCTGGCCACGACGAAGTAGAGCGCCGCGAGCGTGATGCCGTTGAGCGTCACGATCACGAACTGCTGGACGTCGTCCGCGGCCTTGACGATCAGGAACACGGCGACGGCCGCCACGAGGACGGCGGCGGCGATCCGCTTCGGGGTCCAGGAGCGCCCGGTCCCGGTGACCTCGGGCGCGGCGATCACGCCACCCGTGGTCACGCGGGCGGTCGCGTCACCCTTGTCCTGGACTGGCCCGTCGGAGCTGGAGTCGACGGTGTCTGACATGTCCTTGACAGGAATTGAAAGCTGATGCAGAGTTGTTTGTCAAGTTATGAAACGTCTTGGAAGGGCACGATGACGCTCACGGCGGGCGGGATTCTTACCTGCTCGACCCGTGTCTGGCTATGCCCGCCACGTACCGGGGAGGAAGTCGCGCGGTGACCACGGTCGCCGCTCAGCCCGGCATCGCGCTGGTCGGCACGCTCGACACCAAGGGCGCCGAGATCGCCTACGTCCGCGACCGCTTGAGCGCGCTCGGCGTGCGCCCGGTCGTGATCGACTCGGGCATCCTCGGCGAGCCCGACGGCTGCGTGGCCGACATCCCGCGCGAGGAGGTCGCGCTCGCCGCCGGGCACGACATCGACAAGATCCGCACGGCCGGCTCGCGCGGCGCCGCGGTCGCGCTGATGCTGAACGGCGTCCGCGCGGTCGTCCTGCGCGAGTACGCGGCGGGCCGGGTGAACGGGATCCTCTGCCTCGGCGGCGCCGAGGGCGCGCTGCTCGGCGCGGCCGCCATGCACGCGCTGCCCGTCGGCGTCCCGAAGCTGATCGTCTCCCCCAGCGCCTCCGGCCGGCGGCCGTTCGGCCCGTTCGTGGGCGAGGGCGACGTGACGGTCATGCACTCCGTGATCGACATCCTCGGCCTCAACGAGATCTCGCGCTCGATCTTCGACAACGCCGCGGCCGCGGTGGCGGGCATGGTGCGCGACGCCGGGCGGGCCGTCGGGCAGCTCGGCGAGCGCTGCGTCGGCATCACGATGCTCGGCCAGACCACGCCCGGCGTGATGTGCGTGCGCGACAAGCTCGTCGCGGCCGGCCTCGAGCCGGTCATCTTCCACGCCAACGGCGTCGGCGGCCCCGCCATGGAGCACCTGATCGAGGCGGGCGCGCTCGGCGGCGTGATCGACTTCACGCTGTCCGAGCTGGCCAACTCGCTGCTCGACGGCATCCACGCCACCGGCCCGGACCGGCTCCGCGTGGCCGGCCGCCACGGGCTGCCGCAGGTCGTGGTCCCGGGCTGCGTCGACTTCTTCAACCAAGGGCCGGCGGAGTCGGTCCCGGAGCGGTACCGCTCGCGCAAGAGCTACTTCCACAACCCGGTCGCCACGCTCGTGCGGATCGAGGCCGACGAGGAGGCCGAGCTCGGGCGCATGGTCGCCGAGCGGCTCAACGAGGCGGTCGGGCCGGTCCACGTCGTCGCGCCCACGCGCGGCTTCTCGCTCGCCGACGCCGAGGGCGGGGACCTCTGGGATCCCGAGGCCGACCGCGCCTTCCTCGACGCGCTGCGCGACGCCCTGCGGCCGGACATCCCCTACGAGACCGTCGACGCGCACGTCGACGACCCCGCGTTCGCCGACGTCGTCGCCGAGCGCTACCTCTCGCTGACCAGGGTCGAGGATTGCGTCTGAGCACCGTGCCACCGGCCCTGCGGCGAGCCCAGATCCTCGAGCGAATCCAGCGCGACGGAGGTGTCTCGGTCGCCGAGCTCGCGCGCGACCACGCCGTCTCGACCATCACGGTCCACCGCGACCTCGAGCAGCTCGCCCGCGAGGGGCTCGTCGAGCGCGTGCACGGCGGCGCGCGCGCGATCCGCGGGATCGGCATGCTCCCGCTCATCGCCACCGCGTGGACCCAACGCGTCGAGCAGGCCGGCCTGGCCAAGGCGGCGATCGCCGCGCACGCCGCGTCGATGATCGCCAGCGGCTCGACCGTCTTCCTCGACGCGTCGTCGAGCGCGCTGGCGCTCGCCCGCCGTCTGATGGAGGACCCGCCGAACGAGCTCACGCTCGTCACCAACTCGCCCGCCGTCGCCTACGAGGTCATCGCCGAGCCGATGCACGTCGTGGTCTGCCCGGGCGAGCTGGACCAGCACATGCGGATGCTGGCGGGCCGCTGGACCGTCGAGTTCCTGTCCGAGCTCAACTTCGACATGGCCTTCGTGTCCGCGGCGGGGCTGACGCTGGACGCCGGGCTCACGACCTCGCGCCGGCCGCTGGCCGACGTGGTCAACGCCGCCCGCGCGGCGGCGGGCCGGACGGTCGGGCTGATCGACGCCAGCAAGTTCGGGCGCGCTTCGCTCGTGTCGATCGTGCCCGCGCAGGACCTGGACCTGATCGTGACGGATGGTGGCCTGGAGGAGGCCGTCGCCGAGGAGTACCGAGCCGCCGACGTGCGGCTGGAGATCGTCAACGCGTAGGGAGGAGATCGAGATGGCACGACCCGTAACGCTGTTCACCGGGCAGTGGGCGGACCTGCCGTTGGAGGACCTGGCCGCCAAATGCGGTGAGTGGGGCTTCGACGGCTTGGAGCTGGCCTGCTGGGGGGACCACTTCGACGTGGCGCAGGCCGTGAGCGACTCGAGCTACGCGGCCGGCCGCCGCGAGATCCTCGAGCGGAACGGGCTGGGCTGCTGGGCGATCGGCAACCACCTCGTGGGCCAGGCGGTCTGCGACCCCATCGACGAGCGGCACAAGGGCGTCGTCTCCCCGGAGATCTGGGGCGACGGCGATCCCGAGGGCGTCCGCCGGCGCGCCGCGGACGCGATGAAGGACACGGCGCGGGCGGCCGCGCAGCTCGGCGTCGACGTGGTGACCGGCTTCACCGGCTCGCCGACCTGGCACATGCTCTACTCGTTCCCGCCCAACGACTTCGACGCCATCGAGCGCGGCTACGAGGAGTTCGCCGAGCGCTGGGGGCCGATCATCGACGTCTTCGAGGCCGAGGGCGTGCGCTTCGCGCTCGAGGTCCACCCGACCGAGATCGCGTACGACTTCGTCACCACGCACAAGACGTTCGATGCGATCGGCGACCGGCCGGGCTTCGGCATCAACTTCGACCCCAGCCACTTCGAGCACCAGTTCCTGGACTCGGCGGCCTTCATCGGTGAGTTCGGCCCCAAGATCTTCCACGCCCACATCAAGGACTCGGTCAAGCACCTCGACGGGCGCTCCTCGATCCTCGGCGGGCACCTCAACTTCGGCGAGCCGGGCCGCGGATGGGACTTCGTCTCACCGGGCCATGGCGACGTGGACTTCGAGAGCATGATCCGCGCGCTGAACCGGATCGGGTACAACGGTCCCCTGTCGATCGAGTGGGAGGATTCCGGCATGGACCGCGACTGGGGTGCGCCCGACGCTCTGGCGTTCGTTCGCGCCACGGACTTCGCTCCCTCGGCGGTCGCGTTCGACGCTGCCTTCGCGAAGGAGTCCTGAATGTCCGAAGTTGGTTTCGTGACGATGGGCAAGACCGCCGGAGCCTCGGAGGTCAAGCCGATCGGGGTGGGGATGCTCGGGTACGCGTTCATGGGCAAGGCCCACTCGAACGCGTACAAGACCCTCGCCTACATGACCTGGCCGCCGCCGCTGATGCCGCAGCTCGTGGCCATCGCCGGCCGCAACGAGGAGGCGGTGTCCGAGGCCGCCCGGCGCTACGGGTTCACCGAGTACGTGACGGACTGGAAGGCGCTGGTCGGCGACGACCGCATCCAGCTGTTCGACAACGCGGGCCCCAACAACCTGCACGCCGAGCCGACCATCGCGGCGGCCGAGGCGGGCAAGCACGTGATCTGCGAGAAGCCGCTCGGGCGCGACGCCGCCGAGTCCTACGAGACCTGGCAGCGCGTGCGGGCGACGGGCGTCAAGCACATGTGCGCCTTCAACTACCGCTTCGTGCCCGCCGTGCGGCTGGCCCGCCAGATCATCGAGTCGGGCGAGCTGGGCGACATCCAGCACTTCCGCGGCGCCTACCTGCAGGAGTGGGGCACGACGGAGGGGGACATCTGGCGCTTCGACAAGGCGAGCGCCGGCTCGGGCGCGCTCGGTGACCTCGGCGCGCACGTCATCGACCTCTCGCGCTACCTCGTGGGGGAGATCTCCGAGGTCGCCGCGTTGACGCAGACGTTCATCCCGGGCCGCGACGTCGACGACGCCGTGGAGTCGATCGTCAAGTTCGAGAACGGCGCCGTCGGCACGATCGAGGCGTCGCGTTTCTGCCAGGGGCGCAAGAACGCCTTCACGTGGGAGATCAACGGCTCCAAGGGCTCGCTCGTCTTCGACCTCGAGCGCCTCAACGAGCTGCAGTACTCGGAGGGCAACGCCGGCTTCCGCACGATCCTGGTCTCCGAGGCCGACCACCCGTTCTGGGAGCACTGGTGGCCGCAGGGACACATGATCGGGTGGGAGCACAGCTTCGTCCACGAGATCCATCACCTGCTGACGGCGATCCGCGACGACTCGGATGTCGCCCCGCACGGTGCCACGCTCGAAGACGGCTATCGCGCCGCCGAGGTCTGCGACGCGATGCTGCGGTCGGCCGAGCAGGGGGGGCGCGAAACCGTTCAGTACCGCTGAGAACTGCAGCCGGGGGCCTTGAACGTTGGCGTTTGGGGCCCTCGGCGGCGGGGCAGTTCTTCTAGCGGCGGGTTCTCTCTTGTGCCGACCTTCTGCTCATCACGAAGGCGGCGGCTCTCCCCTGCAAGCAGGCCGCTGCTGCCCATTGCCCTTGCTCTGCTGATCGGCGGGGTGGCTTCGTATGCCATTCCCGTGGCGGCCTCGGGCTCTGGCAAGTGGGACGACGGCGTCGTGCGCTACTACGACGCGGGCGGTCTCGGCCGGACGGTGTCGACCGCGGCGGAGCGCTGGACCGAATCCGGCGCGCGTGTGCAGCTGATCGAGGTCGGAACGCCGGACGAGGCCGACGTGATCTTCGAGGTCGACGACCGGCGCCTGCGCGAGGCCTGCGGCCGCGACTGCCTCGGCTACACGTCCTCGATCGGCCGGCCGTCCGAGGGGAAGGTGCACGTGCTCATCGGCGCGGACCTGGCCGGCGTCGCGCGCCCGCTCAGCGTCTGGGTCGCGGCGCACGAGTTCGGCCACGTGCTCGGCCTGCACCACCGCGACGGCCGCGCGTGCTCGCTGATGAGCGCGCACGCGTTCGACACGAACTGCTCGCCGTCGCTGGCGCCCGGCCCGCCGACGGCCGCTCAGCTCGCGTGCGTGCCGGCGCCCGCGGACGTCGAGGACGCCGCCGCGCTGTACGGCGGCGCGCTCACGCGGCGCGACGTCCGCTGCCGCTGAGCCGACCAGCGCGGCTTGACGAGCAGCGCCTGCGCGACACCGATCCTCCGCTCGGCGAAGCCGGCCTCGCAGTAGCAGAGGTACATCCGCCACAGGCGGCGGAAGCGCTCGTCGTAGCCGAGCTGCTCGAGCCGGTCCGTCTCGCGCTCGAGGTTCTCGCGCCAGCGGCGCAGCGTCTCGGCGTAGTCGAGCCCGAAGTCCTCGAAGTGCGTGAGGCGCAGGTCGGTCTCGCGCGCCAGGCAGCGGGCGATGATCTCGACCGACGGCAGGCAGCCGTTGGGGAAGATGTGCGTGCGGATGAAGCTCTTGCTCGCGCGCTCGACCGCGTACGCCCGGTCGTCGATGGTGATGGCCTGGAGGAGCATCGCGCCGTTGGGCTCGAGCAGCGACGCGCACTTGGAGAAGAACGTGCCGAAGTCCTTCCAGCCGACGGCCTCGATCATCTCGATCGACACGAGCTTGTCGTAGCGGCCTTCGAGCTCGCGGTAGTCCTGGCTGACGACGGTGACGCGGTCCTCCACCCCGGCCTCGCGGATGCGCTGCTCGGCGTGCTCGCGCTGCTCGTTGGAGAGCGTCGTCGTGGTGACGCGGCAGCCGCGGGTGGTGGCGGCGTGGATGGCGAAGCCGCCCCAGCCGGTCCCGATCTCCAGCACGTGGTCGTCGGGCCCCAGCTCGAGCTTCTCGCAGACGAGCTCGAGCTTGGCCGTCGATGCCTCCTCGAGCGTCATCGCCGGGTGCGTGAAGCGCGCGCTCGAGTACATCATCGTCGGGTCGAGCATCAGCCCGAACAGCTCGTTGCCCAGGTCGTAGTGGGCGGCGATGTCCTGGCGGCTGCGGCGCGGGGTGTTGCGGACCGCGCGCAGGCGCTGGTACGGCTCGCGCAGCGGCGTGAGGCGGCGGCGCGGCTCGTCGAGCTGCGCGGCGTTGCGGGCGGCGAGGCGGATCAGCGCGACGAGGTCGGGGGAGTCCCAGAGGCCGTCGGCGTACGACTCGGCGAGGCCGCGGCTGCCGCGCAGCAGCGCCGTCCAGGTCCCGGCGTCGTGGACGTCGAGCGTCGCGTGCGGCGGGCCGCTGCCGAGCTCGTGGCGGTGGCCGTCCTCGACGATGGTGAGGCTGCCCTCGCGGATGCGGCCGAGCAACGCGAGCGCGAGGCGGCGGGCGATCATGCGCGCCTGACCCCCTTGGCCCGCAGCACGATGGCGTGCCCGTAGATGAGCGGCAGGGTGCGGAGCGCTCCGAGCGACGCCTCGAACGGGCGGCGGTGGAGCTTCAGCGTGGCATCGAAGGCCTTCTCGTCATCCTCGCGGCTCTCGATGTGGACCGAGATCGTCGGCCCGGGCGGCGCGACCGAGACCGTGTAGCGCTGGTCCATCCCCATGAACGGGGACACGCGCATGGCCTTGTCGTGCTCGGTGCGGCGATGGTCGAGGACGTAGGCGTGACGCTCGCCCCAGGGCGTGTTCGTGACCTCGGCCACGACGGCCTCGAGCTGCTCGGCGTCGTCGAAGCAGTAGTAGAAGCTGACGGGGTTGAAGCTGTGCCCGAGCGTGCGCAGCTGCGTGAGGACGCGGATCCTCGGGATGTCTCCGACGAGGTCGCGCACCGCGGTCGCGAGCGGGACCGCGGGGTCGCCGAGGTAGTCGCGGCGGCGGAAGCGGACGAGCCCGGGGCGCTTGCGCACGAGCCGCCCGCCGAGCAGGCCGGGCAGCTCGTCGAGGTCGACGTAGGCCATCGCGATGCGGTGCCGGAACTCGTGGCGGCGCACGGCGACGCGGCGGTGGCGGATCGTGCCCTCGTAGACGGCGCTGTGCGTCACAGGGTCTCTCCCCCGAGCCGCTGGGCGACGCGCACGGCGCTGTTGACGCCGTCCTCGTGGAAGCCCCAGCCCCAGTAGGCGCCGCAGAAGTGGGTGCGGCGGCGGCCGCTGATCTCCACGTGGCGGTTCTGGGCGGCGACGCCGGCCGTCGTGTAGACCGGGTGCGCGTAGGCGATCGTCCGGATCGTCTTCGCCGGGTCGATCTCCTCGGTGCGGTTGAGCGTGACGCAGAAGTCCTCGCGCGCGTCCAGGTTCTGCAGGCGGTTCATGTGGTACGTGACGGTCGGCAGCCCGGTCGGCTCGTCGCGCAGGTGGTAGTTCCAGCTCGCCCACGCGCGGCGGCGCTTCGGCAGCAGGCGGCGGTCGGTGTGCAGCACCGCCTCGTTCGCCTGGTACGGGAAGGCGCCGAGGACCTCGTGCTCGCGGTCGTCCGGGTCGGCGAGCAGCCGCAGCGCCTGGTCGGCGTGGGCGGCGATGACGACCTCGTCGAAGCGCTGCCCGTCGACCGTCACGTGGTCGTCGTGGCGCTCGATCGACCGGACCGGCGTGTCGAGGCGCACGTCAAGCGGCTTCACGAGCTGCTCGACATAGCGGTGCGAGCCGCCCCGGACGGTGCGCCAGCGCGGGCGGTCGCGGAAGCCGAGCATGCCGTGGTTGTCGAAGAACTCGGCCAGGAAGCGGGCGGGGAAGCTCCACATCGATCCGGGATCGGCGGACCACACGGCGGCCGCCTGGGGCACGATCAGCTTGTCGATGAAGGCGCGCGAGTAGCCGCGCTCCTCGAGGAAGCCCTGCAGCGACGGATCCTCGCGCGAGGCGAGCAGGGCCCGCGCGTCCCGGTTGAAGCGCGCGAGGTCGGCGACCATGCGGTGGAACCAGGGCGTGACCAGGTGCGCGCGCTTGGCGAACAGCCCGTTGGGGCTCGAGCCGTTGTACTCGAAGTCGCCGGCCCGGTCGCTGACCGAGAACGTCATGCTCGACGGCTGCCACGGGACGTGGAGACGGTCGAGCAGGCGCTCGAAGCGCGGGTAGTTGCGGTCGTTGAAGACGATGAAGCCGGTGTCGACGTGATGGGTCCCGTGCTCCGTCTCGACGGTCACGGTGTTCGTGTGCCCACCGGCGTGGGCGCCGGCCTCGAAGACGGTGATCTCGTGCTTGCGATGGAGGAGGTGGGCGGCGACGAGTCCGGAGACGCCGGCGCCGACGATGGCGATCCGCATGTGCCCCTTGTTCGAGCGTCGCGGCTCGGCGGATCACTGATCCGTCCCCACCGGTCCCACGTATGAATGGGTGAGTGAGTCGGATCGCCGCGTCACTGGTGCTGTCCTTGCGCGTCCTCTACGGCGCGGCGCTCCTCGTCGCGCCCGGACGCGTCACGCGCACGTGGCTGGGCCCCGCCGGCGGCGACCCGCCCGCCGCGGTCCCGCTGCGCGGGCTCGGGGCCCGCGAGGTCGTGATCCACGGCGCCGCCCTGGCCGTCGCCGCGCGCGGCGGCCGGCTGCGACCATGGCTGGCGATGAGCATCGCCGGCGATCTCGCGGACATCGCCTCGACCGTCGCCGGCCGCCACGGGCTGCCGTCCAGGTCGCCGGCCGCGACCGCGGTCGTGGCCGGCTCGTCCGCGGCGCTCAGCGCGGCGGTCGCGGCGGCGGTGGACCGCTGATCGTCCTCCTGCACACGCTCGGCACCGACCATCGCATGTGGGACCCGGTGGTCCCGTACCTGGACGAGGTGCTCGCGCTGGACCTTCCCGGCCACGGGTCGTCGCCCGTCGTCGACGACGCCTCGCCGGCGGGGCTGGCGGCGGCGATCGCGGCGCAGCTGGCGGACCGCGGGATCGAGCGGCCGCACGTCGCCGGGAACTCGCTGGGCGGCTGGGTGGCGCTCGAGCTCGGGCTCTCCGGCGTCGCCGCATCGGTCACGGCGATCGCTCCCGCCGGGCTGTGGCCGCAGCCGCTGCTGCCCAAGCGCACGCCGGCGCGGACGCTCGCACGGCTGGCCCTGCCGTTCGTCGGGCCGCTGCTGCAGACCGAGGGCGTGCGACGGGTCGCGCTGGCCGCGAACGCCGCGCATCCCGAGCGGATCCCGCCCGACGCCGCCCGGCGGCTCGTCCGCGCGTACGCCACCGCGCCCGGCTTCGACGCGATCAACGACGCGATGCGGTCCAGCCGCTTCACCCGGCTGGCCGACATCCCCGTGCCGGTCACGCTGGTGTGGCCCGAGCACGACCGGCTGGTCGCGCGGCCGCGCTCGATCCCGCCCGGGGTGCGCAGCGTGATCCTGCGTGGCTGCGGCCATCTGCCGACGTGGGACGACCCGGAGCAGGTCGCGTGCGTGCTGCTCGAGGGCAGCGCGGTTCAGGCGCGCAGCATCCGCCAGTGAGTGATGGCTACAGCGCGAACTGCGCGGCGAGCTGCTCGAGCCGGGCGGCCGTGGCCGACAGCTCGCGCGACGAGGCGACGATGTCCTGCGTCGAGGCGCTCGTCTGCTGCGTGGAGGCCGAGACCTGCTCGGCCGAGCTCGACGACTCCTCGGCGACCGCGCCGATCGCCGTCATGTCCTCGCCGATCCGCTCGGTGTCGGCGGCGATCCGCGCGACGACGTCGGCGATGTGGCCGACGCGCTCGGAGACGGCGTCGACGCTGTGGCCGATGAGCTCGAACGACTGCTGGGCGCGCTGCACGGTGGCGTCGCTCTCCGTGCTGCGCCGGGCGCCGGCGGCGGCCAGCTCGGCGGCGTGGGCCGTGGCGACGCGGATCTCCTCGACGATGTCGGCGATGCGCCCGGCCGCCTGCTGGGACTCCTCCGCGAGGTTGCGCACCTCGTCGGCGACGACGGCGAAGCCGCGCCCGTGCTCGCCGGCGCGGGCCGCCTCGATCGCGGCGTTGAGCGCGAGCAGGTTGGTCTGGTCGGCGATCGTCGTGATCGCCACGGTGATGCCGCCGATGCGCTGCGACATCGCGGCGAGCCGCTCGATGACCTCCGCGATCTCGCCGGACGACTCGCGCATCGCCGCCATCGCGGCGGTCGCGGCGAGGGCGGCCGCGAGGCCCTCGCGCGTCACCTCGCCGGCGCGCGTCGCCGTGTCGGCGGTGTCGCGGGCCGCCGCGGCGCCGTCGCGCGTCGCGGCGATGACCTCGGCCGTCGCCGATCGGATCGACTCGACGCTGCGGACCTGCTGCTCGGCGCCCTGGGCGACGTTGCCCGCCGCCATCGCGATCTCGTTCACGGCGGAGCTGTTCTGCTCGCTGGTGTGCGCGACCCGCTCGGAGGCGGCGGCGACGATCTCCGAGCCGGAGGCGATGTCGCGCAGCATCCCGGCGATCTGCTCGCGCATCGCGTTGTAGCGGTCGATCGAGGCCGCCGTGTCGGCGCGGATCGCCTCGACGGCCAGCTCGAGCTCGCCGATCTCGTCGCGACTGCCGCGGGCGATCGGCGGCGTCGTCGCGGCGACCTCCCGGGTCAGGTCGCCGGCGGCCACGGCGGCGAGGCCGTCGCGCAGCTCGGCGGACTCGTTCCGGCCGAGGCTCTCGAGGCGGGCGCGCATGCGGCCGGTGCCCTGGCGGATGGCGACCAGGAGGCCGACGAACAGGTAGAGCGCCACGAGCACGAGCGCGGTTGCCGCGACGAGGACGTTCCGGCGCGACGTCGTGAAGCCGCTGATGCGGGTCTCGATCAGGCGGTCGAGCGCCGGCCCGAGCGCGCCGTGCAGTGCGGCGGCCTGCTCGATCGCGGCGTCGATGGCGGCGGGGTCGACGCTGCCCGCCTCGCCGTCGCGTACCAGGGCCGTGAGACCCTCGGACGCCGCCTCGGTGGCGCCGGCGGCGGCGCTCGCGGCGCGCGCGAGGTCGCGCTCGAGCCGGATGTCGGTCGTCTTCGCGTAGGAGGTCTCGAGCCCGGCCACGCCCGCGCCGGCGGCGCTCATGACGGCGCCCTGGGTGAGCGCGAGGTCGATGCGGTGGTCGAGCGCCTGCGTCGCGTCGACCTCGGCGAGCACCGCCTGGTCGGACGCGTCGGCGAGCCCGCTCAGCATCCCCGGCACCTTCGTGACCAGGGCGTCCATCACGTAGAACGAGTCGAGGTCGGGGTCGAGGATCAGGTTGGAGGTGTCGCCCGCCTTGACGATCAGGGCCGCGGCGCCGGCCGTCAGCCCGGCGATCGCCTCCGACCGCTCGGCGACGTCGCTCGGCAGGTCGCCGAGCGTTCCGTCGATCGAGGCGCGCAGCTCCGCCCAGTCCTGCTCCAGCGCCAGCTCGCTCCCGTCGGCCTTCACGGCCTCGTCGACCGCGGCGACGGCCTCGGTCACGGCGGCGAGCCGGCCGTCGAGCGCGCCCGCGGACGCGTCGTCGCCGGCGGCGGCCCGCACCGCGGCCGCCCGGGCGGCGGCCAGGGTCCCGAGCAGCTGCCCCGTCGGCGCGATGACCCGCACGCCGACGCGCTCCTTGGCGCTGAAGGCGACCTGCGCGTTCTGCGTCTGCACGTAGGCGCGGCCCACCACGGCGAGCGCGACGAGCAGGACCAGGCCGATGAGGGCGAACTTGTGCGCGAAGCGAAGACGGGCGAGGAGACCGACGGCGGGAGCGAAGACGGGCTGGCGCATAGCCGCTCTATCGGCGGGCGGCCTACGTCACTTGACGACTTTCAGGCAGATCGCTGAAGGGCGCTCGCGGCGGCCCTCGACGCGGTGGCGAGGACGCCGCTCTCGAACGTGCAGCTCAGCATGGTGAAGCCGAGCGCGCGGAAGCCCTCGGCCTGATCCGGACGGCCCATGTGCAGCGCCGCCGTCTTGGAGTGCTGCTCGGCGGCCGCGGCGATCCGGCGCGCCGCTTCCTGCAGCTCCGCGCCGGCCAGGTCGAGCTCGCAGCCGAGGTCGGCGGACAGGTCGGCCGGCCCCATGAGCAGGCCGTCGACGTCGGGCAGCGCGGCGATCGCCTCGACGTCCTCGAGCGCGCTGGCCCGCTCGATCTGGATGATGCAGGCGAGCGCGGCGTCGGCCACCGCCCGGAAGTCCGGCCCGGCGGCGCCGAAGCGGTTGCCGCGCGAGAGCGGCGAGATCCCGCGCGCGCCCGCGTAGCGGACCGCCCCGGCCATGGTCTCGGCGTGGTCGGCCGATTCGACCTGCGGGACGATCACCCCGGACGCGCCGGCGTCGAGCATGCGGCCGGCCTGCGCGGGGCCGTCGGGCACGCGCACCACGACGGCGGCGTGGGCGCCGGCCGCGGCGATCTGGGCGCGGGCCGCTCCCTCGTCGCCGGCCCCGTGCTCGAGGTCGACGACCACGACGTCGAACCCGCTCATGGCGGTGATCTCGGCACTCACGGGCGAGCCGAGGTCGAGGAACGCGACGTTCAGCGGGTCGCGCCGCCGGAGGCGCTCACGGAGGCCGGAATAGGTCACGCCGTGCATCATGTCGGACGTGATCGCCTCCCGCCTCGCCGGCTTCGGCACCACGATCTTCACCGAGATGTCCGCGCTCGCCGAGCGGACGGGCGCGATCAACCTCGGCCAGGGCTTCCCGGACTTCGACGGGCCCGCCGAGGTGCTCGAGGCCGCGCAGGCGGCCGTGCGGGCGGGCCACAACCAGTACGCGCCGCTCCCCGGCGTGCCGGCGCTGCGGACCGCGATCGCCGCACATCAGAAGCGCTTCTACGGGCTGGACGTGGATCCCGACGCGGGCGTGCAGGTGACCTTCGGCGCGACCGAGGCGATCGCCTCGGCGATGCTCGGGCTGCTCGAGCCGGGCGACGAGGTCGTGGTCTTCGAGCCGCTCTACGACTCGTACGCGGCGTGCATCGCGCTGGCCGGCGCTCGGCGCCGGGTCGTGACGCTGCGGCCGCCGGACTGGGCCGTCGATCCGGGCGAGCTGGCCGCCGCCGTGACCGAGCGGACCCGGCTGGTGCTCCTCAACTCGCCGCACAACCCGACGGGCAAGGTCTTCTCGCGCGACGAGCTGGAGCTGGTGGCCTCGCTCTGCCGCGAGCACGACCTGATCGCGGTCAGCGACGAGGTCTACGAGCACCTCGTCTACGAGGGCGAGCACGTCCCGCTCGCCACGCTCGACGGGATGGCCTCGCGCACCCTGACGATCTCGTCGCTGGGCAAGACCTTCTCGGTGACGGGCTGGAAGACGGGCTGGGCCACCGGGCCGGCCGAGCTGGTGGCCGCGGTGCGCTCCGCGAAGCAGTACCTCTCGTTCGCGGGCGGGACGCCGTTCCAGCACGCGGCCGCCGTCGCGCTCGAGCTCGGCGACGACTACTACGCCGCGTTCACGGCCGACTTCGTGGCCAAGCGCGACCGGCTCTGCGCAGGGCTGCTGGCGGCCGGGCTGGAGCCGCTCCGGCCGGCCGGGACCTACTTCGTCAACGCGCGCGTGGAGGGGGACGGGGCGGCGTTCTGCCGCGACCTGCCTTCGCGCGCCGGGGTCGTGGCGATCCCGACCTCGGTGTTCTACGACTCCGACGCGGGCGACTCGCTCGTGCGGTTCGCGTTCTGCAAGCGGGACGCCGTGATCGACGAGGCCGCCGCTCGACTCGCGGGCGCTGGCGAACGTCAACCCCGGCTGGGTAGGGCGGCGAGGGAGCCGGCCGCGCTCGCGGTCCCCCGGTTCGTGGCGAGTTGGTTCCGCATAGCGACACTAAGTCGCCACTCGACGTCGAGTGTCGACTTTGTCGGCCCTAGGCCCACAAAGTCGACACTCGGTAGGCCGACCCGGCCGGCCCCTCGCTCCCTTACCCAGCGGGGTTGCCGTTCCGGCGACCGCACGCTATGTTTCCGCACCATCGTGGCAAACGTTTTCCAGCGGATCGGCATCGTCATGAACGGCGTCACCGGACGGATGGGGACGAACCAGCACCTCGTCCGCTCGATCCTCGCCATCCGCGAGCAGGGCGGGGTCGACGGGCTGATGCCCGAGCCGCTGCTCGTCGGCCGTGACGAGGCCAAGCTGAGGGCCCTCGCGGAGCCGCACGAGCTGCCGTTCACCACGGACCTCGAGAGTGCGCTGAGCGACGACGCGTACGAGGTGTACTTCGACGCCCAGGTCACGAGCCGCCGGCAGACCGCCGTCCAGGCGGCCATCGAGGCCGGTCGCCACGTGTACTGCGAGAAGCCGATCACCGAGGACCTCGAGTCGGCGCTCGCGCTCGCCCGGCTCGCCGACGCGGCCGGCGTCAAGCACGGCGTCGTGCAGGACAAGCTCTTCCTCCCGGGCATGCGCACGCTCAAGCGGGTGCTCGACAGCGGTGAGCTCGGCCGTGTCCTCTCGGTGCGCGGGGAGTTCGGCTACTGGGTCTTCCCCGGGCCCGACCCCGCGCCGCAGCGGCCGTCGTGGAACTACCGCGCCGCGGACGGCGGCGGCATCGTGCTCGACATGTTCGCCCACTGGCAGTACGTGCTCGCGAACCTCTTCGGCTCCGTCAAGGGCGTCTACGCGCTCGGCGCCACCCACCTGCCGCTCCGCCACGACGAGAGCGGCGAGCCGTACGACGCCACCGCCGAGGACGCCGCGTACGCGATCTTCGAGCTCGAGGGCGGCGTGATCGCGCAGCTCAACTCGTCGTGGTGCGTGCGCGTCGACCGCGGCGAGCTGTTCGAGCTGCAGGTCGACGGCACCGAGGGCACCGCCGTCGCCGGGCTGCGCGAGTGCCGCATCCAGCGCGCCGGCGACACGCCGCGGTCGATCTGGAACCCCGACCTCGCCGACCCGGTCGACCACCGCGCCGCCTGGGCGCCCGTTCCCGCCGAGGAGCCCGACAACGCCTTCAAGCTCCAGTGGGAGCGCTTCCTCGTGCATGTCGCGCGCGACGAGCCGTTCCCCTGGGACTTCCACGCCGCCGCCCGCGGGGTGCAGCTGGCGGAGCTCGGCGTGCGCTCGTGGCGCGAACGGCGCTTCCTCGAGGTGCCGCCGCTGTGAGCGGGTCCCGCATCGCGTTCGCGGCCGCGCACGTGGCCGCCGACGACGACGGCATCGACTGGGAAGCGACGCTCGCGTTCCGCCACCACCTGTGGGAGCACGGGCTCGGCGTCGCCGAGGCGATGGACACCGCGCAGCGCGGCATGGGCCTCGAGTGGCCCGACGCCCGCGAGCTGATCCGGCGCACGGCGGCCGAGAAGACGGGACGGCTCGCGGCGGGCGCCGCCACCGACCACGCGCAGCCGCGCACGCTCGACGAGGTGCGCGCCGCGTACGAGGCGCAGTGCGAGTTCGTGGAGGGCGCGGGCGCCCAGGTGATCGTGATGGCCAGCCGCGCCCTCGCGGCGCAGGCCGGCGGCCCCGACGACTACCGCGAGGTCTACGGCGCGGTCCTCGGCGGCGTTCAGCAGCCGGCCATCCTCCACTGGCTCGGCGACATGTTCGATCCGCAGCTCGCCGGCTACTGGGGGTCCGAGAATCTCGACGAGGCGACCGAGATCGTGCTGGACATCGTCAGCACCCACGCGGACAAGGTCGACGGCGTCAAGGTCTCGCTGCTCGACGCGCAGCGCGAGATCGACATCCGGCGCCGGCTCCCGGAGGGCGTCCGCCTCTACACCGGCGACGACTTCAACTACCCCGAGCTGATCGCCTCGGGCAGCGACGCGCTGCTCGGCGTCTTCGACCCGATCGCCCCCGCGGCGGCCGCCGCGCTCGCGGCCCTCGAGGCGGGCGACCGCGACGCGTACGACCGCATCTTCGCGCCGACCGTCCCGCTCGCGCGCAAGCTCTTCGAGGCCCCGACCTACCACTACAAGGTCGGCGTCGTCTTCCTCGCCTGGCTCAACGGCCACCAGGAGCACTTCCGGCTCCTCGGCGGCCTCGAGGGCGCGCGCTCGGCCGAGCACCTCGCGGACGTCTACGAGCTGGCCGCCCGGGCCGGCCTGCTGCGCGACCCCGAGCTGGCCGAGCACCGCATGCGGGCCGTGGCGTGATCGACCCCGAGCGCCTCAGCCTCAACCTCATGACCGTCGACCACTGGAGCCTGCCCGAGGCGCTGGAGCACTGTGCGACCGCCGGGATCGGCCTCATCGCGCCGTGGCGGCACCAGCTCGCGCCCGACAGCGCGCGTGTCATCCGCGAGGCCGGGCTGGAGGTCTCCAGCCTGTGCCGCGGCGGCTTCTTCACCAGCCCCGGGGCCGACGACGACAACCGCCGCGCCGTCGAGGAGGCCGCCGCGCTCGGCGCGCCCGTGCTGGTGCTCGTCTGCGGCCCGCCGACCGGCCCCGACCTGCGCGCCGCCCGTGCGACGATCGCCGCCGGCATCGAGCGCCTGCTCCCCTTCGCGGCCGACCACGGCGTCCGCCTCGGCATCGAGCCGCTGCACCCGATGATGATCGGCGAGCGCTCCGCGATCGCGTCGCTCGGCGAGGCGCTCGCCCTCGCCCGCACGTTCCCCGACCCGGCGCACATCGGCATCGTCCTCGACGCCTACCACGTGTTCTGGGACGCCCGGCTGGAGGACGAGCTGGCGGCGGCCGAGGGCCTGATCGCGAGCTACCACGTCTCCGACTGGCTCGTCCCGACGACCGACCTGCTGGCCGGCCGCGGCCTCATGGGCGACGGGATCATCGACCTCCCGCACATCGGCGCACTGGTCGAGGCCACCGGGTACGACGGCCCGGTCGAGGTCGAGGTCATCAACCCCGCCCTCGCCGAGCGCGAGCCGCAGGAGCTGCTCGCGGACATCAGGGCGCGCTTCGCGCGCAGCTAGCCGACGGGCACGCCCTCGGCCCACGGGTACGTGTCGAGCCGGCCGCACAGGCCGAGCACTTCGCGGTCCGGCGGCTCGAGGCCGAAGATCGCGGGAGCCAGCGGCGGGACACCGTCGTCCAGCGCCGCGATGAGCTCCTCGGCGCGCGCCGCCGCGGCTGCCGCCCCGTCCTCCCAGGCGCTGCGCCAGGCGGGCGCAAGCGGTGCCGCGACCGCCGCTGCGAGCTCGTAGAACCGGTCGAGGGTGATGGCGCCGTCACGCAGTTGGTTGAAGCCGACCACCGCCAGGTCGCGCCGGCGGCGGGCCACGTCGTCGTCGGCGGCCGCCACCGAGCGGCCGGGATCGTGCGCGGCCGCCTCGCGATACGCGCGCGGATCGGCCAGCACTTCCTCGGGGAAGCTGAGGATGCAGTCGCCGGCCTCGGGAAGGGTGGCGATCTGCATGAGCACGATGATCTCGAGGTCGCCGTCGTTGATCAGCCGGTGCACGATGCCGGGCGTGAACCACAGCAGGGAGCCGGGCCGGAGCGGGGTCTGCTGGAAGCCGGCCGGGCCGATGGTCTGGACGGCGCCGTGGCCCCCGAGCACGAGGTAGGCCTCCGAGCAGGCGAGGTGCACGTGCGGGCTGCCGCCGCGGAGCCCGTCGGGCCCTTCCCAGTCGTACACGCGCAGCCGGGAGAGGCCCACGCCGCCGGGAAGCGGCGGCGCCGAACGCGTCGAGCTGTGCGGTTCGGTTGTCGCGCCTCGAGTCATTCGACCTCCGTCCGGCAAACGTTTACCATGAAGAACTTACCATGGGCCCACCGTCGATCACGCAACGCGAGGGCGACGTGCTCGACCTTCGCCTGGGCGAGCGGCTCGTGGCCTCCTACCACCACGGCCCCGAGCTGCCCCGACCCTATCTCGCGCCGCTGCTCGACGCCGAGGGCCGGCCCGTGACGGCCGACCCTGGCCCGTCCGACCATCCGCACCATCGCGGGGTCTGGAGCGGGCACCGCGACGTCGGCGGCGTCGACCACTGGACGGAGTTCGCGGGCCACGGCCGCATCGTCCACCGCGCGCTCGAGCTCGACGGCGCGTCGGTGACCGAGCAGCTGGAGTGGCTCGACGGCACCGGCCGCGCCGCCCTGCGCGAGCAGCGGGTCATGCGGCTGCATCCCGGCCCGGCGCTCGACCTGACGATCGCGCTGACCGCGCCCGAGGCCCTGACCCTCGGCGCCAACAAGGACGCCTCGCTGGCCGCGGTCCGCGTCGCGCCCTCGATGACCACGATCGTGAACGCGGCCGGCGAGCGCGGGGAGCAGGCGGCCTGGGGCCGCCGCGCGGCGTGGTGCGACTTCTCCGACTCCACGCACGGTCTCGCCGTCCTCGACCACCCCGCGAACCCCCGTCACCCCACGCCCTGGCACGTCCGCGCCTACGGCCTGATGGCGGCGAACCCGTTCCTGCACGAGCCGCTGCCGCTCGCCGCCGGCGAGACCGTCACCTTCCGGTACCGGCTCGTCGTCCATGACGGCCGCGGACGGCTCGCCGAGCGCCACCGCGAGTTCGCACGGGAGCCATGACCGTGCTCGCTCGCCGTCTCGTCTCCCCCGCGCCGCACGAGATGCTCCTCGAGGAGCACGAGGTCCCGGACACCCCACCGCCCGGCGCGATCCTCGCCGAGGCGGCGGTCACCGCGGTCAGCGCCGGCACCGAGGTCGCCAACTACGAAGGCCGGACCTCGAACCGGCCCGACCGCTACTACCCCGGCTACTCGTTCGCGGGCACGGTGCTCGCCGTCGGGGAGGGCATGGAGCGCTTCGCGCCCGGCGATCGGGTCTGCGGCCCGCTGCCGCACGCCTCGCACGTGATCGAGGACCGCCCCGAACGGCTGGCGCGCCTGACCACGATCCCCGACACCGTGAGGTTCGCCGACGCCGCCTTCACGCAGCTCGGCTGCATCGCGCTCAACGCCGTCCGCAGGGCCGGCATCGAGCTCGGCGACCGGGTGGCCATCGTGGGCGCCGGCGTGGTCGGCCTGCTGGCCAGCCGGCTCGCGCGGCTCGCCGGCGGCCGCCGCGTCACGTCGCTCGACCTGCTCGACGCGCGGCTCGAAGCGGCCGCCCGCAACCGGGCCTACGCCGCGCTCAACCCGGCCGACCCCGCCACGGCGGCCGCGCTGGAGGAGATCGCCCCCGGCGGCTTCGACGTCGTCTTCGAGGCCACCGAGTCGGCCGCGGGCTTCCGCTCGGCGCTGAAGCTCGCCCGGCCGGGCGGGCGCGTGATCCTGCTCGGCAGCACCCGCGAGCTCGTCGACGGCTTCGATCCCTACGCGGACGTGCACCTCAAGGGCCTCACCGTCGTGGGCGCCCACGTCTCGACGACGCCGACCGTGGCGACGGTGCGAGATCGCTGGACCGAGGCGGCGAACCGGCGCGTGCTGCTGGAGCTGATGCAGCGCGGCGAGCTCGACGTCGACGCCCTCATCAGCGACCACGTCGCGCCCGATCAGGCGCCGGCGGCGTTCGCCGAGCTCGCGGTGCGCCCGCAGGAGCACCTCGGCGTCGTGATCGACTGGACCGAGCCGCAGCGGGCGGGGTAAGCGCTTGCGCTGACCCTCCAGGTTCGGGAGAGTCCTCGAATCGCGATCGCGGGAAGCATCGGCATCGGGCTCTGCGCCGGCTGGCTCGTCGCTCCGGGTGCGACTCGGGCGTTGCCGCTGGCCGCCGTCCTCGCCGTGTGCGGTGAGGCCGCGCTCGTGGCCGGAACCGTGGCTGGCGTCGCGTGCGCCGGCGCCGCCGTCGCCGGTGTCGCGCTCGAGAGCGGCTGGCGCCGGCGCCTGCGAGGGATGGCCGGATGAGCGCCTCGGGCCTGCAGCTCGCCGGAGCCGGATGCTTCGGCCTGCTCGTCGGCTGGTACGTCTACTACGTCACCCGACACCGCCGGGGAGACGTGCAGCTCACGGACGTCGGCGCGCTCATCGGCGTGATCGGCGGCGGCGCCGTGCTGACGCTCTTCCCCCAGCAGACCGACCTCTTCGGGGCCTACGGCATCGGGCTCGCCGTCGGCTTCTTCGGCTACTTCGCCTTCCTGCTCTACCTGCGGCGCAAGGCGGGCTTCCCGTGGGCGTGGTTCCTCGACGGCCGCCGGCCCGCGCTGGAGCGGGACGAGGTCGCGCTCGGGCCGGACGAGCATGCGCCGATGGAGGACGCGGCGGCGCTCCACGTGCCGAAGCGCGGCTGACGGCGTGCGCGGCGACGCCATCGGGGCGCTGCGCGACCTGCTCGAGAACGAGGCGACGCGCGGCGCGGCGCTCGCCGCGCTCGTCCCGGAGCTCCCGGCCTCGGGCCTCACCTATGCCTTCGGGGTCGCCGAGGACCTGTTCGAGGACGGGCGGCCCGACGCGCTGCGGGCCCTCGCCGCGCGCGTGCTGGATCTGCGGGATCCGGCGTTCCTCATCGGGACCGGCGCCTCGCTCCTGCGCGCGGTGCCGTCCGAGCGCCTGCTCGACTTCGTCGACCTCGCCGTGGCCATGCCGGCCAGTCATCGCTGGTACCGCGCCGAGGTGCTCGCCGCCGCCGCCGGACGGCTGGCGGGCGAGGGCCGCGCGGATGCGGGACTGCTGCTCCTCGAGCTCGCCGAGCGCAGCGCGGGGTCGGAGGAGCCGATCGCCGATGCCGCGTTCGCGGTCGCGAGCGCCGTCGAGGACCGTGCCACCACCGAGCGCCTGCTCGCCTTCGCTTCCAAGCTGTCCCCCGAGTCTCGTGCGGCGGTGCTCATCGGCCTCGCCCCGCGGCTGTCACCGGTCGAGGCCGACCTCCTGCGTCGGGCGGTGGCCGAGGTGGATGACCCGACGCTGCACGCCCGGCTCGTCGCCGCGGACGCCGGCATGATTCCCGAAGCGGAGCGCCTCGAACTGGCGAAGTGGCTGATCGCCGAGGCGACGGAGGTGAGTGTCCGCGTGGTGGCCGCGGTGGCCTTTGCTGCGCAACTCCCGGCCGCGGAACGCGCTGAGATGGCGCGCATCGGTGTCGACGCCAGTCTGGAGTACCTCCGGCGCATGGCCGGGGAGCCGGCGTGGCGCCCGGACCGCTGGATCTGGGAGGCGCTGCTCGCCGTCGAGGACCTCGCCGAGCCCGACTCGCGCCCGGCGCTCGCCGAGGCCATGACCGACGCGGCGCGGACGGCCCGCGAGCGGGAGCGGGCGACGGTCCTGACCGCGATCGCCGCCCGACTGGGCGACGTCGAGCGGCCGACGCATCTGGGCTACCCCTACACGGGCCCGACGATCGCCGACAAGGTGCAGGACATCCTCGGCGGCCTCGACGACGACGAGCGACCCGCCGTCGCGCTCACCGCGCTCGCGCCGCAGATGGCGGGACCGCCACCTCCGCCGCCGGCCGTCGACGAGCTCGACGACGAGTTCGACGTGATCGAGGAGGAGCTCGATGAGCTCGACGAGCTCGATGATCTCGACGAGGACTACGACATCGTCCGCAGGCTTCCCAGCCTCGAGGGGAAGCCGTCGCGGCCTGAGCGCCAGCGCGGCGTGGGCGGGTCCGGCGGGTCGGGGCGGGCCGTGGTCAACACCGGCTTCGCCGGCCCGGCCGAGCCGGAGGGAGCGATCAGCCCGCGGCAGCGGCTCCACCCGGGCGACTGGCTCTTCTGGCTCGAGGCCGGCGATCCGCACGCCGCGTCGATCGAGACGCAGCCGGCCAGCCTGCTCGCCAGCGTGCCGGCCGGCTGCACGGTGACGGTCGTCCTCTACCCCGTGAGCGAGAACGTCGAGATCCTCGACGGCCGCGACACCGGAGAGCTCGTGGTCCGGTCGGACGGCTCGGCCGACGGGCGGCTGCTCTTCCCGATCCGGATCGCCCGCGGCGCGCGCGAGGTCGAGCTCCGCTGCAGCATCTTCCGCCGCCAGCTGCTCGTCCAGTCCCGCCGCGTCCGGGCGCTGGTCGCCGACGAGCCCACACCGCCCGAGCCGCGCACGGTGCTGACCTCCGACCTCGACTACCTGCTGCTGCGCCGCCTGGCGCCGCGCACGCTCCAGCAGGTGCCCGAGCACGGCCTGAACCTGATGCTCAACGGCGACGGGGCGACCCACAACCTCCACGCCCTCGTCGCCGGCGACGCGGCCCCGATCACGCACAGCACGCGCTTCGAGGGCGGTGAGCTCCAGGACATGATCGAGCAGGCCCGCCGCGCGCTCCGCCAGGCGGCGTTCGGTTCGCCCGAGCCGTGGTGCGAGGGAGACGGCTACCGCTACGACGGGCCGGCGGATCCAGAGCGCCTCGCCGAGGACCTCATCGTGCTGGCCATCCGCGGCTTCCGCTTCTACGACGCCTGCATCAATCGCCTGGTCGGCGGGCGGCAGGCAAGCCGCGAGTTCGAGGCGAGGACCGCGCGGACCACCCGGATCCAGATCGCCCTCAAGCAGCACGGCGGGCTGCTGCTGCCGGCCGCGCTGTTCTACGACCATCCGCTCGACACCACCGAGCCGGACCTGCGCCTGTGCCCGGACTTCCTCGCCGCCCTCGAGGCGGGCGCGCCGCTCGAGGAGCTCCCGTGCTTCCGTGAGCGGTGCGCGGCCTACGACGATGTGACGGTCGTGTGCCCCTCCGGCTTCTGGGGCTACCGGCACGACCTCGGGCTGCCGCTGTCGATCGAGGCCGAATCCGACACGCCGGCCCTGAGCTTCGACATCGCGTATGACGAGCAGCCCGAGCTCTGCGTCGCCGTCTCGACGGATCCGCGCTTCACGCTTCGCGCCGCCCACGAGCAGGAGCTGCGCGGGCTGCGGGCCGACCTCGGCTGGCACTACGCCGACACGCGCCACGACGCCATCCGCCTGATGCGCGACGCGGAGGCGCAGCTCCTCTACTTCTACTGCCACGGCGGGATCACCGAGTCGAACGCGCCGTTCCTCGGCATCGGCGCCGCCGGCGACGCCGGCATCACGAGCGACATCTTCCGAGCCCACCGGATCCTGTGGGAGGACCCGCGTCCGCTCGTGTTCATCAACGGCTGCCACACCACCGCGCTGGAGCCGAGCACGGCGCTCAGCTTCGTCTCGCGCCTCGTCGACACCGCCGCGGCAACCGGCGTCATCGGGACGGAGATCACGACGTTCGAGCCCTTGGCCGGCGCGTTCGCCACGGCATGCCTCCGGCGCTTCCTCGCCGGCGAGGAGATCGGCGCGGCGGTGCGCCGAGCGCGCCTCGAGCTGCTCGGCCGGGCGAACCCGCTGGGGCTCATCTACGTCCCGTTCGTGCTGCCGAGCATCCGGCTCGTGCCGCGCTCAGACCCGATCGGCTAGCGGAGCCGTCGTCGCCCGCGGCATGAGCCGGTGGGGGAGCACGACGCCGGCCGCCGCGTCCTCGAGGATCACGCGGGCGGCGGTCTCGCCGAGCTCGTGCAGCGGGAGCGCGACGGACGTGAGGTCGACGAGCCGGGCCGGGCGGGTGTCGTCGATGCCGGCGACCGAGATCCGGCCGGGGACGTCGATGCCGCCGCGCCGCAGCGCCGTCAGCAGGCCGATGGCCACCTCGTCGTTGACCCCGAGCACGGCGTCGGGCAGGTCGGCGAGCAGCGTCTCCGCCGCCGCGGTGCCGGCCTCGAACTCGAAGCCGCCCGGCACGACCACGGCCTCGCCGCCGCCCGCCGCGACCGCCGCCTCGAAGCCCTCGAGCCGGTGGGCGCTGGTGTGCAGGCCCGGCGGGCCGGCCACGAAGGCGATCCGCCGATGGCCGAGGGAGAGCAGGTGCTCGGTGGCGTCGTACGCCGCGGCGCGGTTGTCCACGAGCACGCTCGGGCAGTCGAGGTCGCGCGCCGCGAGCGCGACGACGACGGTCCCGGCGGCCCGCAGCTCGTCGACGAGCGAGCGCAGGACGGGCGCCTCGGCCGCGTGCTCGTAGCCGCTGCCCGCGAACACGACGCCGGCCGCGTGATAGTCGCGCAGCACGCCGAGGTGCCCGAGCTCGGCGGCCGGGCGCCGGTCGGCGTTGCAGACCATCGTCAGGTGACCGGCCTCGGCCGCCACGTCCTCGACCCCGCGCGCGATCTCGGCGAAGTACGGATCGACGATGTCGCCCACGATCACGCCGATGAAGCGGCTCGTGCGCTTGACCAGCGCGCGGGCCAGCTCGCTCGGCCGGTAGCCCAGCTCGTCGGCGGCCCTGATCACGCGCCCGCGGGTACGCTCCGACACCGGGTGCGTGGAGCCGTTGAGGACGCGCGAGGCCGTGGCGATCGAGACGCCCGCGTGGCGGCTGACATCGGCGAGAGAGGCCATTTCCCCGGCGCGCACCTTGACAGAGTGAGGCACGCAGGGCTAGCGTGGCAAACGGTTGCCACGGAGGAGATGATGATGGCTGTAGGGACTTCGGAGCGAGCGGTGCTCGCCGTGCTCGAGAAGGCGACGGGTGAACCGCTGGGTCAGGTGGACGTCGCCACGGTGGAGGATGTGGACGCCGCCGTCCAGGCGGCGGTCGTCGCGCAGCGCGACTGGGCGGCGACGCCCTACGACGTGCGCGCGGGCATCCTGCGCGCCGCCGCCGCGGCGCTGACGGCGCGCGCCGACGAGATCACCGACCTGATCGTCCGCGAGACCGGCTCGATCGCCGGCAAGGCGCAGTACGAGGTCGGCGGCGCCGCCAACGAGCTGCACGAGGCGGCCGGCCTCACCTCGCGCGCCGTCGGCGAGATCCTGCCCTCGCACAGCCCGGGCCGCTTCAGCCTCGCCGAGCGCGTCCCAGTGGGCGTCGTCGGTGCCATCACGCCGTGGAACTTCCCGCTCATCCTCGGCATGCGGGTCACCGCGCCGGCCCTCGCGCTCGGCAACGCCGTCGTGCTCAAGCCGTCGCCGGAGACGCCGCTGTCCGGCGGCAGGATCATCGCCGAGGTCCTCGAGGAGGCGGGCCTCCCGGCCGGCCTCTTCGCCGTCGTGGCGGGCGACCAGGACGTGGGCGAGCGGCTCGTGGAGCATCCCGGCACGTCGATGATCCACTTCACCGGCTCGAGCGCCGTCGGGGCGCGCATCGCCGCCACGGCCGGCGCCCAGCTCAAGCGCGTCTCGCTCGAGCTCGGCGGCAACAACGCCCTGGTCATCCTCGAGGACGCCGACCTCGACCAGGCCGCGATGATCGGCGCCTGGTCGGCGTTCCACTACCAGGGCCAGACGTGCATCACGGCCGGCCGCCACCTCGTCGCCCGTCCGCTCTACGACGCCTACGTCGAGGCGCTGGCCGCCCGCGCCGCCGCGATCACGGTCGGGGACCCCGCGAGCGGGGAGGTGGGCCTCGGGCCGATGATCAACGAGCGCCAGCGCGACCGCGCGCACGGCTTCCTCGAGGCCTCCAAGGAGCAGGGCGCGACGGTCGTGGAGGGCGGCCGCTACGACGGCCTCTTCTACCGCCCCACGGTCGTGACCGACGTCACCACCGGCATGCCGCTGTGGAGCGAGGAGATCTTCGCCCCGATCGCGCCCGTCCTCGCCATCGACGGCGACGACGAGGCCGTCGCGCTGGTCAACGACACCCGCTACGGGCTCGTCAACAGCGTGCTGACCGGCGACGCGGACCGTGGCCTGCAGCTCGCCGGCCGCCTGCGCTCGGGCATGGTCCACGTCAACGACGCCACCTGCCTCGACGAGGCCCATGTGCCGTTCGGCGGGCTCGGCGCCTCCGGGCTCGGCGGCCGCGCCGGCGGCGAGGCCAACCTCGAGGAGTTCACCGAGCGCCGCTGGGTCTCGCTCCAGCGCGACCGAGCGGAGTACCCGTACTGATGGACCCCGACGTCCTCATCATCGGCGCCGGCCCCTCGGGGGCGGTGACCGCCCTGAGGCTCGCCCAGGACGGCTTCAGGGTGACGGTGCTCGAGCAGGGCGACTGGCCGGACTACTCCAAGGCCAACGTCGCCGAGCCCGAGTTCGCCGTCACCGCCGACCGCGACTGGGGCTGGGATCCGAACCTGCGGGCCGCCCCCGGCGACTACCCGATCGACGAATCCGAGTCCGACATCACGGCGCTGATGTGGAACGGGGTCGGCGGCGGCACCGTGGTCTACGCCGCCCAGTGGCAGCGCAACATGCCCTCCGACTTCCGGGTCAAGAGCCTCGACGGCGTGGCCGACGACTGGCCGTTCACCTACGAGGACCTCGAGCCGTACTACGTGCGCGTGGAGCAGGACTTCGGCGTCTCCGGCCTGGCCGGCGACACCGCGTTCCCGCCCGGCGAGGGCCCGCCGCTGCCACCCGCGCCGCTCGGCGCCATGGGCCGCAAGGTCGCCAAGGCCCACAACGAGCTCGGCTGGCACTGGTGGCCGGCGCCGCTCGCCATCGCCACGCGCCCCTACGGCGCGCTCAACGCCTGCGTCCAGCGCGCGACCTGCCTGAACGTCTGCGCCGACGGCGCCAAGGCGAGCGTGGACCGCACGCACTGGCCGCGCGCCGTCGAGCTCGGCGTCAACCTCATCACCGGCGCCCGCGTGCGCACGCTCACCAAGCGCGCCGACGGCCTGGTCGGCGGCGCGATCTACCTCGACGCGGCGGGCGTCGAGCACGAGGTCCGCGCGCCCGTCACGGTGCTCGCGGCGAACGGCATCGGCACGCCGCGGCTGCTGCTCATCTCCGGTCTGGCCAACTCGTCGGGCCTGGTCGGCAAGCGGCTGATGATGCACCCGTTCGGGACCGTGGTCGGGCTGTTCGAGGACGACCTCGGCTCCACCCAGGGCCCGTGGGGGCAGCACCTGCACTGCCTCGAGTTCTACGAGACGGGCGCCGACCGGAACTTCGTGCGCGGCGCCAAGTGGGGGCTGCAGCCCACCGGCGGCCCGCTGAAGATGACCACGGCGTATCCGTGGGGCGCCGAGAACTCGATCTGGGGCGCGGGCTTCCACGAGAACGTGCGCAAGCGCCTCGGTCACTCGGCGATGTGGGGGATCATCGCGGAGGACCTGCCGGAGGAGCACAACCGGGTGGAGCTCGACCCGGTGAACACCGACCGCCAGGGCGTCCCGGCGGCCAAGATCGTCTACCGGATGAACCAGAACTCGTACGACCTCATGCACTTCCACGAGGCGCGGGCGAAGGAGTCGCTGGAGGCGGCCGGCGCCTACGAGACGGTGATCGCGCCGTTCATCCGCTCCACCGGATGGCACCTGCTCGGCACGTGCCGGATGGGCGACGACCCGGCCACCTCGGTGGTCGACGGCTACGGCCGCAGCCACGACGTCCCGAACCTCTTCGTGGTCGACGGGAGCACCTGGCCGACCTCCTCGGGCATGAACCCGACCGCCACCATCGCCGCGATGGCGCTGCGCTCGGCCGAGCACCTGATCGAGACTCGCTCCACGATGCAGGCGGCGGCGGCATGAACCACCTCGACGCGCTGGCCGACCAGCTCATCCCCGGCGAGGACGGCATGCCCTCGGCCAGCGAGGCGGGCGCCACGGGGCGATGGCTGGAGGCGGTGCTCGCCGCCCGTCCCGATCTGCGGACGCCGCTGGAAGGCCTCGCGACCTCGACCGCCGGCCTCACGCCGGAGGAGGCCATCGCCACGCTGCCGGAGCGCGATCCGGCGGGCTGGACGGCGCTCACCTCAGCCATCGTGGCCGCCTACTACTTCAACCCCGAGGTGTGCGAGCGGATCGGGTATGCCGGCCAGCGCGCCCTGCCGATGGGCGCGCCCGATCACGAAGGCTTCCTGCCCTCCGTCGTCGCGCGAGGGCCGGTGTATCGTCCGACCCCTTGACGTTCCGCCTCGCGGATCCTGAGAGCCGGTACGCCACGGTCCGGCTGTGCTCGGACCTCCCGCTCACCGACGAGGAGCGGACGTTCGCCCGCGACGGCGACGAGTGGGTGCTGACCATCGCGGCGCCCAACGTGGCCCGGCTCGAGTACGAGCTCGAGGTCGAGGACGCCGGCGGCGATCGCGTGACGGTCTCCGACCCGGCGAACCCGAACCGCGCCCCCGGCGCCTTCGGCGAGAAGTCGGTGATGCTGGCCGACGGGTACGAGCCACCCGCGTGGCTGACGGCGCCCGCCGTCGAGGGCGCGTCCGCCGAGTTCGCCATCCGCGGCCACGGCCTCGGCGCCCACGTCCAGGGCTCGATCTGGGCTCCCGCCGGCACGGATCCCGCCGAGCCGCTGCCGCTGCTCGTCGCCCACGACGGCCCGGAGTACGACAAGCTGGCCGGGCTCACCCGCCACTCGGCCGCCCAGATCGCCGCGGGCGCGCTGCCCCCGCACCGCGTCGCCCTGCTCGCCCCCGGCCCGCGCGACGAGTGGTACTCGGCCTCGGCCCTCTACTCGCGGGCGCTCTACGTCGACGTGATCCCCGGCCTGCGGGCGCTGGTCGCCGTCGAGGGCGCGCCCGTCGGCATGGGCGCCAGCCTCGGGGCGCTGGCCATGCTCGTCACCCAGCGCCGCGCGCCGCACACGTTCGCCGGCCTGTTCCTGCAGTCGGGCAGCTTCTTCATCCCGCGGCTGGACTCGCAGGAGTCGGGCTTCCCGCGCTACGCCCGCATCGTGCGCGTCGTCCGCCGCATCCTGCGCGCCGGCACGCACGCCGACCCGGTGCCGGTGGCGCTGACGTGCGGCACGGCCGAGGAGAACGTGTTCAACAACCGCGTCATGGCCCGCGCGCTGGCCGAGCAGGGCTACGACGCCCGGCTCGACGAGGTGCCCGACCTGCACAACTACACGAGCTGGCGCGACGCCTTCGATCCGCATCTCGTGCGCCTCCTTGCCAAGGTGTGGGCATGAGGCACGCCGAGCTCTACTCGCCGGCGATCGGCGCGGCCGGAAGCGTGGTGGTCCACGGGCACTACGGCCGGCCCGTCCTGGCCTTTCCGGCCGAGGGCGGGAGCGCGTGGGACTTCGACCACCAGGGCATGGTCGCGGCGGTGGCCGAGCTGCTCGAGGCCGGCCGCTGCAAGCTCTACTGCGTCGACGCCTTCGACTCCGTCACGTGGTCGAACGCCTCGCTGCCGGTCGAGGAGCGCGCCCGCCAACATGGCCGCTACGAGTCCTGGATCCTCGACCAGGTCGTCCCCTTCGTCCAGACCGACTCCTCGACGCACGACATCGCCACCACGGGCGCCAGCCTCGGCGCCTTCCACGCGGTGAACTTCGCGCTCAAGCGGGCGGACGTCTTCCCGCTGGCCATCGGGCTCAGCGGCAACTACGACCCGGCGACCTGGAACGCCTGGGGCGAGCGCGGGGAGGCCGCGTACTTCAACAACCCGATGGACTACGTGGCGCACGCCGGCGGCGACCACCTCGACTGGCTGCGTGGGCGGGTCAGCGTTTTGCTGGTCTGTGGCCAGGGCATGTGGGAGGACACCACCGGATCGCTGGAGAGCACCAAGCGACTCGCCGGGCTGCTGGCGGAGAAGGGCCTTCGCCACGAGCTCGACCTCTGGGGTCACGACGTTCCGCACGACTGGCCGTCATGGCGAGCGCAGTTGGCGCATCATCTGCCCCGGTTCTGCTGATGGGAGACACGCGACATCTGATCGGGCTGCTGCTCGGCACCGAGGAGGACTGGCCACGGGCCTTCGAGACGCTGCTCTCACGCGTCGGCCCGATCAAGGACGCCTCCGGCACGACGCATCACGTCGACGTCGAGCGCATCACCATCGAGCCCTTCGACCTGCGCGACAAGCCGCGCTACGAGCTCGTGGTCGACCGCCTCGCCTACTGGTACTTCGTCCCGCGCGAGTGGCTGAAGAAGGTCGCGCTGATGGACGACGTCTATCTCCTGAACAGCCCCTTCACGTTCCAGTCGATGGAGAAGCACGCCGCGTACTGCGCGATGCTCCGGCTCGGGCTCAAGGTGCCGCAGACCGTGCTCGTCCCGCACAAGGTCCCGCCCGACAACGTGCGCTTCGCCTACACGTCGGCCAAGTACAACCAGCCGTTCGACCTCGAGGAGATCGCGGCGAAGATCGGCTATCCGCTCTTCATGAAGCCCTACGACGGCGGCCAGTGGGTCGGCGTGAGCCACATCTCAGGGCCGGAGGAGCTCAAGCGCGCCTACGACGAGTCGGGACAGCGGCTCATGCACCTCCAGGCCGCGGTCGACGGGTTCGACGTCTTCGCGCGCTCGCTCTCCATCGGCGCCGAGACGATGGTCATGAAATTCCGCCCGGAACTTCCGATGCATGAACGCTATGCCGTGGACCATGAGTTCCTCTCACCTGAGACAGGGGACGAGGTGCTGACCATCAGCCGCCTCATCAACGCGTTCTTCCGCTGGGAGTTCAACTCGTGCGAGACGCTGATCAAGGGCACCGAGGCGCACCCGATCGACTACGCCAACGCCTCGCCCGACGTCGCCATCACCAGCCTCCACCACTACTTCCCGTGGGCCATGAAGGCCCTCCTGCGCTGGTGCATCTTCTGCGTGGTCACCGGCCGCGAGCCGAGGATGGACCTCGACACGCGGCACTACTTCGACATCGGCGACCGGGACGACCTCACCTACGAGGAGAAGCTCGCCGGCTACCGGAAGCTGGCCGACGAGTACTTCGAGGTCGAGCGCTACCAGGACTTCTGTGATAGCCGCCTCCCGCACGTCGACGAGCTGGTGTCGGAGTGGGTGGCGTCGGCGGACTTCGACGACCTGCTGGTCGCCACCGTCCGCTCGACGTACCCCAAGCACGAGCAAGAGCAGTTCCTCGCGCACTTCCGCGGCCTCATCACTGCCTGACCACGCAGTCCTCGCGCAGGTCCAGATCCCGGCGCTCGCCGCGCGCGATGCCCACCTGCCGGGCTGACCGGATCGTCCCGTCGGCGTCCTCGCAGAACAGCGTCCAGGTCTCGGTGCGCGCGGGCTCGAACGCCTCCGGGCCCTCGAACGTGACGGTCCCGGTCCACGGCTCGGCCCCCGCGTAGTTGATGACGCGGACGACGTACTCGCCGGGCACCGGATCGCCGAGCACGACCTGCTCGAACGCCGTCGTGCCCTGAGCCGAGCTGCCGACCTCGACGCCGTCGCGCAGGACCCGGACGTCGTAGTCGCTGACCGGGGTCGGCCACTCGACGCGGATCGTGGCGCGCGCGTTGTCGATCCCCGCGCCGCCCGGGACCGTGATCACGTGGTCCTCGTAGCACGTCTCCGGCGGGTCGTCGAAGTTCGCGCACGGGGTCGACTCGCCGCGCGCGGCGAACGTCGCCGGGGCGCTCGGCTCGCCGGTCGCCTCACGGCCGCGCTCCTGCGCGACGAGCGGACGGGTCGACTGGTTGACGTGCCATTCGAAGGAGCCGTCGGCACCGACCTGCGTGGTGCTGTCGAGCGTGTCGGTGAACGTCGTGGCCTGCGACGTCGGGGTCTGGAACGTCTTCTTCAGGCGCAGGACCGCGCCCGCGGGCGCCCTGCCGGTCAGCACGGCGTGCTTGCTCGTGTCGGCCGTGTTCTCCTGCGCGAGGTAGTACGCCGCGCGGTTGCCGTTCTCGTACTCGGCCACGGTCTCCTCGAACGGCGGGTGGAAGTGCTCCGGCCCGATCTCGAACGTGAAGCCGAGGCCGCCGGTGGCGTAGTAGCTCCAGTCCTCGGTCGTGCCGGTGGTGTCGTAGAGCTGGTAGCTGAGCTGGCTGGCGTAGCCGTTCTCGGCCGCCATGGCGTCGCCCAGCCCCTTGTAGATCGGCTCGTCCGGCGTCAGGCCCTGGACCTGGATCCCGGGCGGGCGCAGCACGAGGTTGGAGAACGTGTGGTTGGTGATCAGGGTCGTCACCTGTCGCGAGGAGACGAGCTCGCGGACGTTCTGCGTCTCGGGCTCGGAGAACGGCCCGGTGCCCCAGTAGGTCTCGTTGGTCGGGTCGCCGGACGCGCCCGCGCCGCCCCAGAAGCCGCCGTAGTTGCGGTTCGGGTCGACGCCCGCGCTGGCCAGGCCGAAGGCCGGCTGCAGGCAGCTCCCGCCCTCAGGGCCGGCGAGGAAGCGGCAGTTCTTGCGCCGGTACTCGTTCGGGTGGGTGAGGATGTTGACGGTCTCCTCGTCGGCGGTCCCGCCGCGCCCGTTGCCGGCGCCGTAGAGCTCGCCGGCCTCGCGCGAGGCGTTGAAGCCGTCGGGGTTGACGACGGGGACGACGATCGTCCGGGTCGTCTCCACGAGCCGCCGGGTCCGCGCGTCGCCGCGCCGGTAGCCGAGGACCAGCTCGTACGCCCACTCCATGGCGTGCTCGGCCGACGGCCACTCGCGGGCATGATGCGCGCCCATCTGCAGGAATACGGGCTTGCCGTCGCGGGCGTTCGGGTTGGTGGTGATCTCGATGCCCTCGACCGGCCGGCCCTCGTAGGTCGTGTGGTTGAGCGTGACCGCCTTGACGAGGTCCGGGTGCTCGCGCGCCAGGCGCTTCATGTCCTCGCCGTAGTCGAACAGCCGCCGGTACGTGGTCTGGCCGCTGGGCAGCTCGGAGGCCACGGTCGCGGCGTCGAAGGCCGCGTCGGCCTGGCGGTCGCGGCGGCCCTGGGCGGTCAGGTTGGCGATCCGCGTGGTGAAGGAGAAGCCCGCGGCGCGCAGCGACTCGGCGTCGGCCGCGCCGTGCAGGACCACCTCGAGGAAGCCGGGCCCGCCGTGCTCGGTGACGTCGAGGCCGGAGTCCGCGAGCG
Source organism: uncultured Solirubrobacteraceae bacterium (assembly GCA_963774155.1). Taxonomy (GTDB): domain Bacteria; phylum Actinomycetota; class Thermoleophilia; order Solirubrobacterales; family Solirubrobacteraceae; genus DASSUW01. The sequence goes on along the minus strand of CAVZDW010000010.1, from coordinate 642,255 downwards.
CCTGGGCGCGCTCGCGCGTCGGCGTGGCCACGCGGACGAGCGACGACGGCTCGGCGCTTCCGGCGCCCACGGGCCGGGTCGCCGTGGTCAGGTCGGCGCTCCCGGCGCCGCCGGAGATGCGGCACGCCTGCACGGTGAGCGTCGCCGCGCCGACGGCGAAGCCCTCGGCCAGCTCGTCGCTGCCGCGGTAGGCCGAGCCGGCCACCAGCCGGCCGGTCAGCGTGTCGAAGACCGCGAGGTCCCAGTCTCCCGCGCCGCCGTCGAGCCGGGCGGTGACGGTACCGGCACCGGTGGCCAGGATCGTCTTCTGCACGTAGCCGGTACCGGTGCGCAGCAGCTTCGCCGTGCAGCTGCGGTCGACCGACGTGGATGCCGTCACCGGCGCGGCGCTCGCGGGCGCCGCCAGGACGAGCGCGCCCGCCACGGCCGCCGGGAGGAGAAGTCGTCTCATGTCGTGCGGAAACGCACGACATGGCGGAAACTGGCGGTGAGGGGCCGCCGGGCGGCGGCCCCTCCCCGCACGTGCTCAGTCGAGCAGGTGGCGCATGGCGCGGCGCATCACCGCGTTGCGCTCGGTCTGCGTCGCGATGCCCTCGAACCCGAAGCCGAAGAGCAGCGAGTCCGGAGTGCTGATCGTGGCGCCGACCGGGAACCCGGAGTCGTCCGTCCGGATCCAGTTGTTGGCGTTCGTCCCGCTCGTCGCGGGCTGACCGACCGTCCAGCCGTCGAACCCGGCCTCGAACGACGTGGTGCTGCCGTCCGGCAGCACGAAGTCGTCGAGGAAGACGCCGAGGTTCTGGACCGCCCAGTCGCTGGCATAGGCAATCGAGATCTCGACCGTCTCGTTCGCGTACGCGTCGAGGTCGATCCGCCACTGCTGCCAGCCGGCGGAGTTGCCGGAGGCAGCGTTCCACGAGCCGGTCGAGCCGGTGGACGTGCACGTGTCGGGCGGTCCCGGCACGAACGTCTGGTAGTGGTCGAGCTGCGGATGCAGCTCGCGCCAGCCCGCGGGGCAGCTGTCGCCCGTCGCCGTGGTCGTGTGGCCGTTGGCGTCCGGCAGGGTCGTCCAGTCGTCGCCGCCCGGGGTCCGGGCCTCGACGAACAGGTGATCCCACGCCGGCTCCGTGTCGTACGACGTCCAGAACGTGAAGTCGCCGCCGCCCGCGGGCACGGCGATCTCGCGCGTCAGCCGCTTGTACGCGACGTCGGCGATCTGCGAGTAGACGTACTGGGTGCCCGTGTGCGGCGCGAACGGCCCGCCGGGCTTGTCCCACTGGGCCGACGGCCACGTGTTGAAGTGCGGGAATTCGTCCCGCTTGAGGATGCCGCTCGTCGAGACGAACGACGCGCTCATGTTCTGGTTGTCGGCGCTCTCGGGCCCGCCGAACGACCATGTGAGCCCGCCGAACGGATCGTCGATGCCGACGATGTCGAACTGCTCGCCGGTCACGTCGTCGTGTCCGTCGTCCACCGCCAGCGCGTACGCCCCGAGCCAGTACTCGAGCACGTCCATCACGCCGTCGCTGCTGGGCGAGCCGAACAGCCCGAGACAGCGGCGCGGATCGAACGCCGGGTTCGGTGCTCCGGCGACGAGGCACGGACCCTCGCCCTTGGGGTCGTAGAACTGCCCGAGCGCCGCGCCGGCCAGTGCATACTGCTGGCCGGCCCACGCGCCGGTGTAGAGCACCCGACCGCCTTCGTTCATGTAGGCGCGGAACTCGAGCATCTCGTCCATGGCCAGGCGATCCGCGTTGCCGCCGGTCCAGCCGGCGCGCCGCGTCACGTTGTCGTCGCCCGTGTACCAGACGACGGCGTCGTAGTGGCTGAGCACGCCGATGGCGTCGGGCGCCGTCCGGCCGCGGGCGTCGACGTCGTAGACGTCGGCCCGGATGCCGTTGGCGCGCAGCGCGTCGAGGTAGTAGTCCACATAGTGCGGACCCGGGGTCTGCACGGGCGAGGCGCCCGTGTAGTCCTCTGCCGCGACCACGAGGACCTTGCGGTTGCTGTCGGACACCGCCTGGTAGGTGAACGACTCGGACCGGTAGTCCTTGCGGCCCTCGTCGCCCTCGAACCAGACCTTCACCGTGTCACCGGGGTCGGTGCCCCGCACGGTGCCGCGCAGCTCGTGGTAGTACGTCGCGGCCGGCTTGTACACCTCGCCGCCGCGCCACTCCTTCGTGTCCGCGCTGTGCGTGCGGCCGTTGTTGATCCGGTACTTCAGCGTGACCTTGCCGAGACTCCGCTTGGCCAGCACCTGCACGGGTTGCGGATCGCCGTACGAGTAGGCGAACGTGAAGTTCACGCCCGGGATGCCGTCCTTGTAGGGATCCTCGCTCTGGACGTAGAACGGCTTGGTCTCGATGCCGAGAACCGACTCCGGGTCGTCCGGGTCCGCGGCGGACTTGGCCACCGACTCGGCGAACGGCAGGTTGCGCTCGAACTCCGCCTGCACGAGCGCGTCGTCGTCCGGGAAGACGAAGCCGCAGCCGTCGCAGCCCTCGGAGAGCTCCGGAGTCCAGGCCAGCGTGCCGCGGTTCCCATGCGCGTAGTCCGTCGTCTCGCCGTTCGTCACGTAGAGGACGTCGGAGCTGAGGCCCGGATGGAACTCCGGGATCGCCGGCCTGTCGAGGTTGCCGGACAGCGCGAAGTAGATCGGGTCGTCGGCGGTCGCCGTGCCGATCTGCCAGCCCTCCGGATACAGCAGCCACTGGCCGGCGGAGTGCCAGTTCACGTGGAACGCGAAGTCGACGCGGTCGAGCAGGCCCTTGAGCGCCTTCGTCTCGGCCTCGGACACGGCGTTGGTGCCGCGATAGGTGTCGCTCGACGGGATCCCCGACGAGCCCTCGTTGTCGTACTTGAAGTGCGCGGGCCAATTGCGGTTGGGATCGACGCCGTCGCCGACCGCGGTCTCGCCGTCGCCGTTGTTGTCGCGCAGGTTCTTGCGCCACAGCCGCTCGGCGTCGAACGTGTACTGGTAGCCATCCGGGTTGGCCACGAGGACGAACCACAGCTCGTTGTCGTCGAGCAGCCGCCGGATGCTCCGGTCGCCCGAGCGCCAGCCGTCGATGTAGTGGAACATCAGCCGGCGGTTGACCTCGGTGGAGATCCACTCGCGCGCGTGCTGCGTGGAGCTGTACAGCACCGCCGGGCGGCGCCCGTCCTTCACGGAGCGCGCGTCCTCGGTGAGCTTGAGCGCGAGGATCTCGCGGCCGTTGAGCGTCGTGCCCAGCTTGGTGAGCTTGGCGATGCGCGGGTTGTTGCGCGCCGCCGCGTACATCTGGTCGCGAATGCCGCCGGCCTCGTCGTACGAGCGCCAGACCACGAACCCGTTGGCCGCCTGGCGGGCGGCGAACTGCTGCACGGTCAGCCCACCCTTGACGCGCGTGAGCGTGCTCTTGACGCCGGCGTCGGTGAGCTTGGCCCGCTGGGCCTTCGTCATCACGAGGTCGAGCTCGGTACCACCCGGCACGCTGTGCGCGCCGTGGAGGTCAAAGCCCTGCTCGACCACCGCGGACAGGCCGTCGGCGTCCACCACCGCCGTGTAGGCCTGCAACTGCTCGCGTTGGGCGGCAACCGCCGGCGCGGCGAGCACGAGAGCGAGAGCGGCCGTAGCGGCCGCCAGGCACCTGCGCATATGTCCCCTCCCCCACTGGAATGGAGTGTTGGCTGAGAGATTCTCACTGGTCCGCGAGTTGCGCAACCTCCTGCTGCGAGTCGTACGCCCACAGCGACGGCCGGCGCGCGAAGACGCGCGCGAGCCGCGCCGTCAGGTCAGCGTGACGGCGCGGTCACTGTCGGCGGCCGCGTACAGCGCCTCGATCGTGCGTGCCTGGCCCAGCGCGTCCTCGCGGCCGAGCCGCGGGGCGCGACCCTCGCGGATGGCGGCCGAGAAGTCCTCCACCTCGCGCGCGTAGGGGTCCGTCGCCTCGACGGGCACGTCCTCGCCGTCGCGCGTGAGGCGCGGGGACCGGCCGTGCCACGGGTCGAACGCGACCAGCGTCCCGCCGTTCCCCACGACCTCGAGCACGCCGCGGGGCGGCACGTCGAAGCCGCAGTCGAACATGCCGAGCACGTGGGCGTCGAAGCGCAGGAGGCCGGCAAAGCGGAAGTCGACGCCGCCGCCGCCCTCCACCGCCTCGCCGCTCACCTGCCGCGGCTCACCCGCGAGCAGCCGCATGGCGCTCACGCAGTAGCAGCCGACGTCCATCAGCGCGCCGCCCTCGAGCTCGCTCTGCCAGCGCACGTTGGTCGGGTCGTCGGGCAGCGGGAAGCCGAACGCCGCCCGCACCACGCGCAGCGGCGCGATCTCGCGCGCGAGCTCCACGAGCCGCGCGGTCTGCGGGTGGTAGCGCCACATGAACCCCTCCATCAGCAGCCGGTCCGCGCGCTCGGCGGCGTCGAACGCCGCCTCCGCGTCGGCCGCGCGGCGGCTCAGGGGCTTCTCGCAGAGCACATGCTTGCCGGCCTCCAGCGCCCGCACGGACCACGGCACGTGGAGCGAGTTCGGCAGCGGGATGTAGACCGCCTCGACGTCGTCGTCGGCCAGCAGGTCCTCGTAGGAGCCGTGGACGCGGCCGATCCCGTGCTCGGCCGCGAACGCCTCGCCGCGCTCGCGGTCGCGCGAGCCGACGGCCACGATCTCGGCGTTCGCCGCCTCGCGCGCGCCCGCGATGAGCTTCTCGGCGATGCGTGCGGTGGAGAGGATCCCCCACCGCACGGCAGCGCCGTCCGTCATGCTCGTCCCGACTGCGCGCGCCCGCGCCGCGAGATCGAGTCCACGGTCACCGCGAGCAGCAGCACGCCGCCGGTGAGCACGAACTTCGTCCCGGACGACAGGCCGAGCAGGCCGAGCCCGTTGTCGATCGAGAGCATCACCAGCGCGCCGAGGATCGCGGCCTTCATGGTTCCGCGACCGCCGAACAGCGAGGTGCCGCCGATGACCGCCGCGGCGATCGGGTACAGCAGCGCCTGGCCGCCGCCCGTGTTGGTGTCGACCGACCGCAGGCGCGAGGCGAGCACGATGCCGCCCAGCACCGCCATGAACGAGCAGAAGGCGAAGCAGGCGATCTTCACGCGGTCGACGTCGATGCCCGCGCGCCGCGCCGCCTCGGCGTTGCCGCCGACGGCGTAGACGTGGCGGCCGAACTTCGTCCGGTTGAGGACGTAGGTCCAGAACAGGAACAGGCCGCCGACCAGCACGGCCGCGTACGGGATCCCGCGGTCCTCGTTGGCCACGGCGACGACGATCAGCAGCGCCGCCGTCAGGCCGGCGATGCGCAGCCCGACGATCAGCATCGGATCGTTCTGCAGCCCGGCCTTGGCCCGCGAGCGGTAGCGCACGAGCTGCACGGCCCCGTAGAGCGCGGCGAGCACGATGGCCAGCACCCAGGCGGCGCCGGGCGCGAGGAAGTCGTTCGCCAGCCCGATGACGAAGTCGTTCTGGAGGATCACCGTGCCCTTGCTGCCGATCAGCAGCAGCACGACGCCGTTCCAGGCGAGCAGACCTGCCAGCGTGACCACGAACGACGGGACGCCGACCTTGGTGATGATCAGCCCGTGCAGCGTGCCGATGCTGAGGCCCGCGCCGAGCACGATGGCGAGCACGAGAACCGTCGGCAGCTCGTTGCCGTCCGGGGTGAGCAGGATCGCGGTGAGCACGCCGCCGACACCCGAGACGAAGCCGATCGAGAGGTCGATCTCCCCGAGCAGCAGGGCGAACGTGACGCCCATGGCGATGACCGCGTACGGCGCCGTCTGGACGAGCAGGTTGACGAAGTTGCCCGCCGTCAGGAAGCGGTCGTTCTGGGTCTGGAAGACGAGGCAGATGATGATCAGGCCGACGAAGATCGGCAGCGAGCCGAGGTCGCCGGACTTGACGTCGATCCACCAGCGGCGCGCGTACGCGGCGACGGTCTGGGTGCCGCCGGACTCGGCGGCGGGCGGGGGTGCGGCCACGGTGCTCATGCGAGCACCTCCGTGTCCTGGCCGGGGACCTTCGACAGCTTGCCCGACGTGATCGCCTGGACGACCTCCTGCTGGTTGGTCGCGGTGCGCTTGAACTCGGCCACGTTCTGGCCGAGCCGCAGGACGGTGATCGTGTCGGCCACCTCGAAGATGTCGTGCAGGTTGTGCGAGATGAGGATGACCGCGAGGCCCTGCTCGCCGAGCCGCTTGACCAGGTCGAGCACCTGGCGGGTCTGGGCCACGCCGAGGGCCGCGGTCGGCTCGTCGAGGATCACCACGCGCGAGTTCCACATCACGGCCTTGGCCACCGCGACCGACTGCCGCTGGCCGCCGGACAGCCCGGCCACCGTCTGGCGGACCGAGCTCAGCGTGGTCACCGAGAGGCTCTTGAGCGTGTCCTGCGCCTTGGCCTCCATGGTGGTCTCGTCGAGCCGGCGGGCGCCATCGGTGAGCTCGCGGCCGAGGTACATGTTCTGCACCACGTCGAGGTTGTCGGCGAGCGCGAGGTCTTGGTAGACGACCTCGATCCCGAGCCGCGCCGAGTCCTTCGGGCCGTGGATGCTGACCTCCTGCCCGTCGAAGACGACCTGCCCCTCGTCGAACGGGTAGATGCCGGCGATGCACTTGATGAGCGTGGACTTGCCCGCGCCGTTGTCGCCCACGAGAGCCATGACCTCGCCCGGGGCTACGTGGAAGTCCACCTGATAGAGGGCCTGCACGGCGCCGAAGCTCTTCGAGACTCCGCGCAGCTCCAGGATCGGGACGTCAGTCAAATCAGCTCCTCCTCCGGGGCTGTGGTGGGGACCCGGAACGGGTCCCCACCACCATTCTCTCCTAGAGCCCGAGCTCCTCGCACTTCGCGGCGAGGTCCCCGGCGCAGATCTCCTCCTTCTTCGGGAAGTCCGGCTCCCCGAGGTAGTCGGCGATGTTGTCCTTCGTGACCGAGACCGGCTTCAGCAGCACGGACGGGACGTCGATGCTGCCGTTGTTGATCGGGGTCGTCTCGGCCGTGGGCTCCTCGCCCTTGGCCAGCGCGATGGCGAGCTCGGCGGCCGCGTCGGCCTCGCCCTTGATCGCCTTGTAGACGGTCATGCACTGATCGCCGTTGACGATGTTCTGGATGCCCTGCAGCGTGGCGTCCTGACCCGTCACCGGGATCTGCGGCAGCTTGCGCTGCTTGATGGCCGAGATCGCCGCGTTGCCGAGGCCGTCGTTGGCCGCGAGCACGCCGTCGATCTTGTTGTCGGCCTTCTGCAGCATCTGCTCGAAGATGGTCAGCGCCCGCTGGTTGTCCCAGTCCGGCACCGACTCGTCCGCCACCTCGGTCCAGTCACCCGAGTCGAAGAGCGGGTTGATGACCGAGTCGTAGCCGTTCTTGAACAGCGTCGCGTTGTTGTCCGTCGGCGAGCCATTGAGCACCGCGATCCCCGGGTCCGTGGTGCCGGCGGCCTCGATGCAGTCGACGAGGCCCTGGCCCTGGAGCTTGCCGACCTCCTCGTTGTCGAACGAGACGTAGTAGCTCGTCGCGTCGGTGTCGAGCGTCAGGCGGTCGTAGTCGATGACCTTGACGTCCTGCGACTTCGCGTTGGCCGCGATCGCCGCACCGGAGCCGGAGTCCAGGTTCACCAGCAGGAGCACGGTCGCCCCGTTGGTGATGGCCTGCTCGGCCTGCTGCTGCTGCGTGGCCTTGTCACCCTCGGCGTTCTGGATCTCGGCCTCGACGCCTGCAGCCTCGAACGCCTGCTGCAGGAACGGCCGGTCGACCGTCTCCCAGCGCACCGACGACTTCGAGTCCGGAAGCAGAACGGCGACCTTGCCGGTCTCGCCGCCGCTGTCGCCGCTCGAGGCGCCGCTGCTGCCGCCGTCGTCGTCGTCACCGCATCCGGCGAAGACGAGCACGCCCGCGGCGGCCATCACCGCCGCTATCTGCCATGCCTTGTTCCGCATGGATCCTCCTCCTGGCTTGGTTTGTGGTTCGGTCATCTCGCCTCTGCTGCGAGGCGGGTGGGGAACGCGCGATCGGCCTCAGAGACGACGAGGGCGATCGCGCCCAGCACCTGGGCGCGCTCCCCGAGCACGCCCGCCACCACGCCGGCCGCGTCCGCGGCCGGGGGCAGCGCGGCGCGCGCGATCGACTCGCGCACGCCGTCCAGCAGCAGGTCGCCTGCGTCGGCGAGGTCTCCGCCGACGACGAGCAACTCCGGGTTGAGCACGTTGAGCACGGTCGAGACCGCCTGCCCGATCGCACGCCCGGCGTCGGCGATCACTCGCCGGCAGCCGAGGTCGCCGGCGCGGGCCAGCTCGAGCATCCGCGGCACCGACACGTCCGCGCCGTGGCTGCGGCGAAGCAGCTCGACGAGGGCTCCGGTGGCCGCGAGCGTCTCGAGGCACCCACGGTTGCCGCACCGGCAGACGAGGCCCTCCGGATCCACGAGCACGTGGCCGAGCTCGCCCGCGAGCCCGGCGCTGCCGCGGTACAGGCGGCCGTTGAGGATCAGGCCGGCGCCGATCCCCGAGGCGACCTTCAGGTAGACCATGTCACTGGCGTCGCGTGCGGCGCCGAATGCGGCCTCGGCGAGGGCGCCGAGGTTCGCGTCGTTGTCGACGAGGATGGGCATGTCCAGCCGGCTGCGCATGGCGGCCACCGCGGGCACGCCGACCCAGCCGGGCAAGATCGCACCCGAGCCCACCACGCCGTCCTCCTGCCGGATCGGGCCCGGGAGACCCATTCCGGCGCCGATGACCTGGCCGTCGTCGATGCTCGCCTCCGCGAGCAGCTCCACGACCAGGTCCGCCGCCGCGTCGAGGCCCTCCTCGGCGGCGTGGTCGGTGTCCAGCGGTACTGCGCGCTCGGCCAGGATCCTCGACGAGAGGTCCGAGACCGCGACGCGCAGGTGACTGTGGCCGAAGTCGATGCCGACGGCGGCACCGGCCGACGAGTCGAACGAGAGCAGGATCGGCGGCCGCCCGCCCTGCGTACCATGTGCCGCGCCGAGCTCCGCCCGCTCGATCACCAGGCCGTCGGCCTGGAGATCCGAGACGAGGCTCGAGACGGTCGAGCGGGACAGCCCGGTGCGCCGCGCGATCTCGGCACGCGAGATCAGCCCCTGATCGCGCAGCGCGTGGATCACGCGCAGGCGATTGAGGCGACGCAACGATTCGAGGGAACCAGCACGACCCGCGGCCATGGCGCGAGCATCAGACCGGATGGCCGCTTGTTTGTCAATACCTCGGACGAACCTGGCGGTTCCTGGCCAAATTGGGGGCTTCGTTTGTCTCCTGGCCGAATAAACCCAAAACCCAAGGGGGGTCTGACCCCATCACGCGTCATACCCGTGACGGGGTCTGACCCCCCTTGGTCGTACGCTCGCGGTTGTGACGCTTCGTGAGGCGATCGCCCTGGCCGTCGAGCGCGCGGTCGCCGTCCGCGGCTGTTACGACATCTGGCCGGACGGCGACAGCTCGCGCTCGGTCAACGTCGCGGTCGCCGTCGACGGCTCGTTCGAGTCCTACCTGCGGGACCTCGGCCCGCCCGGCGGCCTGCTGCGGCGGCGCGGCCCGCTCGACGCGGCGGCGATGGGCGAGCTCGGCTTCCGCCTGCACGAGCAGCTCTGGGCGCTCGGCGTGGCGCCGTACCCGGGCGCCGGCCAGTCGCTCGTCGCCACGCTGGAGCGGCTCTTCAGCGGCCCGCTGGAGGCGTCGCTCGACGGCGGGGCCGAGCTGTGGCACGACTATTCCGGGCTCGTGCCCGGCCGCCCGGCTCCCGCACCGCACGCCCCGCTGACCGAGCATCTCCGTGCCTCGATCGGGCTCTTCGAGGTCGATCCCGACGCCGCCGTCGTGGTCCACGCGGGGCTGCCCAGCCGCACGCGGCTGGAGTTCTTCCTCGCCGAGCCGGGCGTCGTCGGCGTCCATCAGGGCGCCGAGCACCCGGTCGAGGCGTTCCCCGAGGCGGCCGCCGCGCTCGTCGGGAGCGAGATGCCCGTCTACATCGAGCTGAGCAGCGACCTCTTCCTCGACGAGCAGTAGCGCGCGGCCTGCAGCTTCACCCCCGCCGACAGACCTAGGACTCCAGGCGAATTAAGCGGGTGCCAGCCGCACCGATGAGTCGCCGGGCCCTTGAGAGTCTTACTGGCAATGACTCCCCACCAGTCCCCCCTCGCCATCGAGGCCTCGGGTCTCGTCAAGTCGTTCGGAGATGTCCACGCGGTCGACGGCGTGGACCTCGCCGTGCGCAGCGGCTCGGTCTACGGCGTGCTCGGTCCCAACGGCGCCGGCAAGACCACCACCATCAAGATGCTGGCCACCCTCCTGCGGCCGGACGCCGGCACCGCGACGGTGCTCGGGCACGACGTCGTGCGCGACGCCGACACGGTCCGCGGCCTGGTCAGCCTCACCGGCCAGCTCGCCTCCGTGGACGAGGATCTCACCGGGCGCGAGAACCTGATCCTGCTCGGCCGGCTCCTCGGCCTCAAGCGCGGCAGCGCTAAATCCCGAGCATCCGAGCTTCTGGAGGCCTTCGACCTCGAGGAAGCGTCCGGCCGCCTGGTCAAGAACTACTCAGGCGGCATGCGCCGGCGGCTCGACATCGCCGCGAGCCTCGTGGTGACCCCCGACCTGCTGTTCCTCGACGAGCCGACCACCGGCCTGGACCCGCGCTCGCGCAACCAGGTCTGGGACATCATCCGCTCGCTCTCCTCCGGCGGCACGACGATCCTCCTCTGCACGCAGTACCTCGACGAGGCGGACCAGCTCGCCGAGGGCATCGCGGTGATCGACCACGGCCGCGTCATCGCCGAGGGCACCCCGGCGCAGCTGAAGGCGTCGGTCGGCTCCGGCGCGCTGCACGTGCGCCTGCTCGACGCCGACCAGCGGCCCGAGGCCGAGCGGATCCTCGCCCGCGAGCTCGGCGCGGTCCATCTCGAGCCGGACCCCGCGGCGCTGTCCGCGAGCTGCGCGGACGCCGACCGCGGCGCCGAGGTCGTGGCCGAGCTCGCCCGCTCCGGCGTGCGCATCGCCGGCTTCACGCTCGGCCAGCCGAGCCTCGACGAGGTGTTCCTCGCGCTCACCGGCCGCCCGGCCGAGGACCAGACCCCGGACGACGACGCGATCACGGAGGAAGCGGCATGAGCACGATCGTCCAGGACGCCGCGCTGCAGAAGGCGCTCGCTTCGACCCCGCGGCCGGCGCGCGCGAGCGCGTTCTCGGCCGCCCTCACGTTCGGCTGGCGCGGCATGCTCAAGGTCAAGCACGTGCCGGAGCAGCTCGTCGACGTGACGATCACGCCGGTCATGTTCGTCCTCATGTTCACGTACCTGTTCGGTGGCGCCATCGCCGGCTCGACGGCCGCGTACCTCGACTACATCCTCCCCGGCATCCTCGTCATGTCGGTGCTCTTCACGACCGTCTATTCGGGCGTCGCGCTGAACACCGACCTCACCAAGGGCGTGGTCGACCGCTTCCGGACGCTGCCGATCTGGCGGCCCGCGCCGCTCGTCGGCGCGCTGCTGGGCGACAGCGCCCGTTACCTGGTGGCGGGCACGGTCATCACCGTGCTCGGCGTGATCCTCGGCTTCCGGCCCGAGGCCGGCGTGCCGGGGGTGATCGCGGCTCTCGCGCTGGTGATCGTGTTCGCGTTCGGCCTGTCGTGGGTGTTCACGACGCTCGGATTGCTGTTGCGGACGCCGAACGCGGTCATGAACGCCGGCTTCATGGGCATCTTCCCGCTGACCTTCCTCAGCAACGTGTTCGTGGATCCCGCGACCCTTCCGAGCGCGCTCGAGTGGTTCGTGGGCGTGAACCCGATCTCGATCCTGGCCGACGCCTCGCGTGGGCTGATGGACGGGAACGCCGACGCGAGTGACATCCTCATCTCGTTGGCCGTCGCCGCCGGGATCACCGCCGTCTTCATGCCGATCACGACGCGGCTGTACCGGAGCCGCACCTAGGTGGCCTCCTACGCGGTGAACGAGCGGGGCGTGGAGCGCGCCCGGAAGCTGATCGACGCGCGGCAGTACGTGCTCGACAGCGACTGGGGCGACGTCCAGCCCCGCGCCGCGCAGGAGAACGCGTACCTCGAGTCCCATTCGTGGGAGGACTACGCCGAGTGGCACCTCGGGCTGACCGAGGGTGCCGCCGACGAGACCAAGGCGAGGTACGCGTTCGTCTACGGCGACTTCCGCCGCATCCACCGCTCGGGGCTGATCGCCTGCGTCTACCGCGCGGCCGAGTGGCGCCACAAGGCGGTCGAGCTGGCCGCCCACGACCTCCTTCAGCGCCTCGACTCGGCGAGCACGTAGCGGAACGTGTTCTCGAAGCGGTACGAGCCGTCCGGCCGGCGGTAGCGGGCGGCGGCCGCGGGGCTGACCTCGCGATCGTCGGCGGCGAAGGCCCGCACCAGCGTCTCCGCGTCGGGCACCACGAACGGCACGTCGACCTCGCGCGCGGCGCGCGGCAGCAGCCCGGCGCGCCGCGCAAGGTCCTCGATCCCGCCCGGCTCGCGGAGCGGGTTCGGAGCCGACGGGCCGGTGACGTCGAAGACCTCGCGCCGCCCCGACCAGTTGCAGATCGCCACGAGACCGCCGGGCCGCGTGACCCGCCCCGCCTCCGCGACCGCCGTCACGACGTCGTCGGCGAACTGGAACGCGTTGACCCCGGTGACGACGTCGAAGGCGTCGTCCTCCCACGGCAGCGCCTCGAGGCGGCCGACCCGCAGGTCGGCCGCGGGCGCGCGCCTCACCGCGAGCTCGACCATCGCGGCGTCGGCGTCGATCCCGGCGACGGTGGCCCCGCGATCCAGCGCCAGCGCGCACAGCTCGCCGGTGCCGCAGCCGACGTCGAGCATCCGCGTCCGGGGCCCGATCTCCGCCGCGTCGGCGATCGCCTCGTGCGCCGGCCGCGACAGGCCGCCCCAGTAGTCCGCCCAGACCACGGCGCGCAGGCTACTGTCCAGCCCGTGGAGCTCGTGTTCGAGGACACCTTCGACGGTGACGCGCTCGACGAGAGCAAGTGGCTGCCGTACTACCTGCCCCAGTGGAGCTCGCGCGAGCGAGCGGCGGCCCGCTACACCGTCGGCGGCGGCGAGCTGCGGCTGCGGATCGACGCCGACCAGCGAGCCCTGGTGCCCGGAGTGGGACGGCGAGCTCCGGGTCTCGTCGCTGCAGACCGGCGTGTTCTCGGGCCCGCTCGGGAGCGCGTCGGGCCAGCAGCGCTTCAACCCCGAGGCGGTCGTCCGCGAGGCGCAGGAGCCGCGGCAGCTCTATCTGCAGTACCACGGCCGCATCGAGATCCGCTTCAAGGCGCTCGCCGATCCGCGCGCCATGGTCGCCCTCTGGATGGTCGGCTTCGAGGACGAGCCGCACAAGTCGGGCGAGATCTGCGTCGCGGAGATCTTCGGCCGCGACGTCGTCGAAGGCGAGTCGGCCAAGGTCGGCATGGGCATCCACCCGGTCGGCGATCCGGGGCTCGTCGAAGAGTGGGACCGCGAGCCGCTGGAGATCGACGTGCGCGACTTCCACGTCTATGCCGCGGAATGGGACCGCGACGGGGTCGCGTTCTTCGTCGACGGCGAGCACGTGAAGACCACGCGCCAGTCGCCGGGCTATCCGATGCAGCTCATGCTCAGCGTGTACGAGTTCCCGGACTGGCCGGGCCGCGACGGCCCCACCCGAAGGAGTTCGTGGTCGACTACGTGCGCGGATCTAGACTGGTCTAGGTGATACCCGAGCACTTCGAGGAGCGCCGCTCGCGCTCGGACGAGCTCGCGGCCGGCACCATCGCCTGCCCGCACTGCGACGCGCCGGTGGCGCTGCCGCACGGCTCCGCCTCGCCCGCTGACCGGATCGACTGCCCGTACTGCGACCACTCGGCCGCCGTGCGCGACTTCCTCTCCCTGGCGGCGCCCTCGCGCCCCGCACGGGTGGTCGTGCGGCTCATCGCGCGACCGCGCGTCGCGTGATCGCCCGCTGGACCGTCGTCGTCCCGCTGCTGGCGGTCGTCCTGCTGGCGATCACCTGGGGGAGCAAGCCGCCGACCCCCGTACTCGTGCTCGTCGGCCTCTTCCTGGCCGGCGCCGTGCTCGCGGCGGTGCATCACGCGGAGGTGGTGGCGCACCGCGTCGGCGAGCCGTTCGGCTCGCTCGTCCTCGCCGTCGCCGTCACGGTGATCGAGGTCGGCCTGATCGTCACGCTGATGGTCTCCGACCCCTCCGACACGTCGACGCTCGCCCGCGACACGGTGTTCGCGGCCGCGATGATCACCTGCAACGGCATCCTCGGCCTGTCCGTGCTCATCGGGGCGCTGCGCGATCGCTTCGCGACGTTCAACGCCGAGGGCTCGGCGACCATGCTGGCCACCGTGGCCACCCTCGCCACGCTGACGCTCGTGCTGCCGACGTTCACGACGAGCGCTCCCGGCCCCGAGTTCTCGGGCGCCCAGCTGACGTTCGCGGCCATCGCCTCGCTCGCGCTCTACGCGCTCTTCGTCCTCGTCCAGACGGTCCGCCACCGCGACTACTTCCTGCCGCCCGGCGACGACGACCCCGACCACCATGCCGACCCGCCGACCGACCGCGAGACGCTGATCAGCCTCGGCCTGCTCGTGGTCGCGCTCGTCGCCGTCGTCGGGCTGGCCAAGATCGAGTCCCCGGCGATCGAGGACGTCGTGGAGGCGATCGGGGCACCGCTCTCCGCCGTCGGCGTCGTCATCGCCCTGCTCGTCCTGGCTCCCGAGAGCCTGGCCGCCGTCCGCAACGCGCGCCGCGGCCGGGTGCAGACGAGCCTGAACCTCGCGTTCGGCTCGGCCATCGCGAGCATCGGCCTGACGATCCCGGCCATCGCCGTCGCGTCGATCTGGCTCGACGGCCCGCTCGTGCTCGGCCTCGGCTCCACCGAGATGGTCCTGCTCTTCATCACCGTCATCGTCGGCGGCCTCACCGTGCTGCCCGGCCGCGCCACGCTGCAGGAGGGCGGCGTGCACCTCGTGCTCTTCGCCGCCTTCCTGTTCCTCGCGATCAACCCATGACGTCGGCGAGCCGGACCGGCGCCCCGCGCTCGGCCGACTCGACCGCCGCGTGGCACATGGCCAGGCTCAGCACGTTGTCGTGGCAGTCGCCGGAGGGGACGCGCCCCGTCCGCAGGGCGTCGACGAAGTCGGCGAGCACCGCCTCGAGGCCCTGGAAGCGCTCGGGATCGAGCTCGCCGAGCTCCTCGCCGTCCCAGGTGGCGATCGCCTCCTCGCCCATCGCGTGCCAGCGCCCGGTCCACGACGTCTCGTCCGTCGGCGCCGCCCAGTTGCCGATGAACGTGAAGCGCGAGCCGTCGGACATGTCGAACACGGCCGTCGCCGCGGCGGGACCCGCGAACCAGCTCCACGGCGGGTCGAAGGAATCGCAGAAGCACGGAGAGCGGATCGGCGCCGGTGATGGCGCGGGCCGCGTCGAACAGGTGGATCGCCATGTCGAGCAGCAGCGGCTGCGGGAACGTGAGCAGGAACTCGGCGCGGGGCTCCTTGTGGTGGCGGAAGAACTCGCACGTGAGGCCGGAGAGCGGCCCCAGGGCGGCGACCTCCTTGCGGAACGCCACGAGCTCGGGCATGTAGCGGCGGTTCTGGCTCACCACGAAGAGCCGTTCCGCGCGATCGGCGGCGTCGATCATCGCCCGAGCCTCGGCCATCGTCGTCGCCATCGGCTTCTCGCTCAGCACGGCGGCCCCGTGCTCGAGCGCGGCGATCGTGACCACATGGTGCGCCCCGGGCGCCGTGACGTTGACGACGAAGTCGGGCTCCAGCTCCTGCACCAGCGGGCCGACGGCGGCGTCCGTCGGCAGCCCGTCGAGCCCCGCCGCCTCGGCGGCGGCCCGCGCCCGCCCGACGTCGAGGTCGGCCCACCCGACCAGCTCGGTGTCGGGGCTGAGGATCACCTCGCGCGCCCAGAACGGCCCGAGGTCCCCCGCGCCGGCGACGACGACCCGCAGCGGCGCGCTCACTCGAACCACCCGCGCGGCGACATCGAGGCGTCGGGCACGGGATGGCGGCCGCCGACCGGCGCGGCCCAGCGCACGGCGTTGGCGATCACGCGCCGGATGTCGGGATGGTGGTAGACGGGGTAGTCCTGATCGCCGGGGCTGAAGTAGAAGATCCGGCCGCGGCCGCGGCGGAAGCAGCAGCCGCCGCGGAAGACCTCGCCGCCCGCGAACGAGCTGACGAAGACCAGCTCGTCGGGCGCCGGGATGTCGAAGTGCTCGCCGTACATCTCCTGCGTCTCGATGACGATCGGCTGGGGCACGCCCTCGGCGATCGGGTGCGAGGGCGCGACGGTCCAGACCAGCTCGCGCTCGCCCTCGTTGCGCCAGCGCAGGGTGCACGACGTGCCGAGCAGCCGCTTGAAGATCTTGGCGAAGTGCCCCGAGTGGAGCACGACGAGGCCCATGCCGCCGAGCACGGCGGCCTGCACGCGATCGACCACCGCGTCGTCCACCTCGTCGTGGGCCGCGTGGCCCCACCACGTCAGCACGTCGGTCCGGTCCAGCACCTCGGGTGGCAGTCCGTGCGAGGGCTGCTCCTGCGTCGCGGTCGTCACGCTGCCCACGCCGGCCAGCGCGGCCGCCAGGGCGCCGTGGATGCCATCGGGGTAGTGCTCGCGCACGTGCTCCTCCGTGCGCTCGTGCACGTTCTCGTTCCAGACCGTGATGTTCATGCCCGCAGGATGTCGAGCGTGGCGGCAGCCGTCCACGAGAACTCGCCGGCGCCGAGCCCGTCGCCCGTCACCGGGTCGAAGTACTCGCGCATCCCGGCGGCCTCGACGAGCCGCAGCGTCGTCCGGTCCAGGTCGTCCGCCTCGGTCGTCAGGCCGTGGCCGCGCAGGCCGCGCGCCAGCAGCCAGTTGAGGTTCGCCCACACGGGCCCGCGCCAGTAGCGACGGCGGTCGAACGCCGGTCCCAGCAGGTCGGCCGACGCCACGCCGATCCCCTCCGCCGAGCGGAAGTGCGGCGAGCGCAGCTCGGCGACCGTCGCGCGCAGCACGTCGGCCGGCAGGTCCGGGTCGAGCAGCGGGCCGAGCGCGTGGATCGTGCGCGCCTCCACGAGCCGCCCGGCGCGCAGGTCCAGCGGCCGGAACCGCTCGCCGTCCCACAGCCGCGCGAGCAGCGCCGTGTGGATGCGGGCGGCCGCCTCGCGGAACGGCCCGGGGTCCTCCCCGACCCGCGCCGCGATCTCGGCGAGCGCGTGCGTCGACCACAGCCAGATCGCGTTGAAGAGCGGGTCCTCGACGAGGAAGGCGCTGCGCCCGTCGTCGGCGTAGCCGCCGTCCCGGTAGACGCGCGCGAGGTGCACGAAGCGGTCATAGGCCGCATCGCTCGGCCGCTCGCTCGGGTCCACGTGCCGGCGGTCCTGGCGCTCGTACGGCTCCACCCCGCCCGCGGGCAGCTCGACCGCGGCCAGCGCCTCGTCCCAGGCCGGGCTGTCGTCGAGCCCGGACTCCCACGGGTGCACGATGGCGGCCAGCCCGCCGCCGCCCGCGTCGCGCCGCTCCGCCAGGTACCGGTGCTGGGCGGCCAGGCGCGGGAAGACGCGGCGCAGGAAGCCGTCGCCGGCCCCGCGCTCGGCGACCTCGAGCGCCGCGCGCGCGTGCAGGGGCGGCTGCGTGATGCCGGACGTCGGCTCGCCCCAGAAGGCCGGCCCGGGGAAGTAGGCGTCCTCCGGGACGTCGGGGTGGAACACGATGTGCGGGACGCGGCCGTCGTCCCACTGCCCGGCCAGCAGCGACTCGAGCTCGGTGGCGGCGCGCGCCGGATCGATCCGCGACCAGCCGATGGCGATGTACGCGGCGTCCCAGCCCCACTGGTGCGGGTACTGGCGGCGCGACGGCACCGTGGAGGCTCCCGTCCAGTTCTCCGCCAGGACGGCCTCCGCGCGCTCGACGAGGCTCATCCCTTCTCGGCGCCTCGCGTGAGGCCCTCGGTCATCAGCCGCTCGGCGAACATGAAGAGCACGATGATCGGCACGGTGAGGATGACCGAGCCCGCCATCAGCGTGGTCGCCGGCGTCTCGATGTTGGTGAGCTGCGACACGCCGAGCGACACCGTCCAGTTGTTGCGCTCCTCGACCAGGAACAGGAGCGCGAAGAGGAACTCGTTCCACGCGATCATGAACACGAACAGGCCGGTGGCGGCGATGGCCGGGACGGCCAGCGGCAGCGTGACCTTGCGGATGACCTGCAGCCGCGTCGCGCCGTCCACCTCGGCCGCCTCCTCCAGCGACACCGGCACCGTCTCGAAGTAGTTGCGCAGCATGTAGACGCAGACCGGCAGCGTCTGCGCGACGTAGACGATGACCAGCACCCACAGCTCGCCGCGCAGCCCCAGCCGCGAGAACGCGACGAACAGCGGGATGGCGAGCAGGATCGGCGGGAACAGGTACACCGACAGGAAGAGGAAGTGCACCGCCCGCTTGCCGAAGAAGTCCAGCCGCGCCACCGCGTAGGCGCCCAGGATCGAGACGGCGAGTGTGACCGCCACCGTCCCGAGGCCCAGCATCGCCGAGTTGACGAGGAAGCGGACGAAGCCCTCGCCGCCCTCGTCCGTCGGCTTGAGCACGCGCTCGTAGGCCGCCGTGGTGAACTCGCCGAGCCCGATGAAGACCTGCCCGGGCGACTCGATGACCGCCGAGATCTCGCGCATCGAGAGCAGGACCATGTAGTAGAAGGGGAAGAGCGCGATCAGGACGAAGAAGACGATCCCCAGCGGCCGCAGGACCCGCAGGGCCGCGACCTCGATGTGGTAGCGCGACCAGCGCCGGCGTCGCATCACGCGCGCTCCCTCTCGCCGAAGAACTTCAGGTACACGAGCAGGAACACGGCCAGCACGGCGGCCATGAACATCGCCACCGCCGCGGACGCGCCGACGTCGCTGCGGGCGGTCAGGAACGAGTAGACCTGGGTGGCCAGCACCTCGGTCCCCGCACCGCCGCCGGTCAGCAGGTAGATCTCGTCGAACGCGTTGAAGGTCCAGATGAAGCGCAGGACCGCGATCAGCGCGATCACCCCCGCGAGCTGGGGCAGGATGATGTGGCGGAAGACCTGGGTCGGCGTCGCGCCGTCCACCCGCGCCGCCTCCTCGAGGTCGCCCGGCACCGCCTGGAGGCGCGCGAGGATGAACAGGAAGGCGAACGGGAACGACTTCCAGGCCTCGAAGAGGATGACCATCAGCAGCGCCGTGGGCACGCCGAAGCTGATGCCGAACAGCGTGATCGTGCCCTCCTCCTGGCTCAGGAACGGGATCGGCTGCTCCCAGCCGAGGAGCTCCGTCCCGACCGCGTTGACGAACCCGAGCTGCGGCGAGAGCAGCACCTGCCAGACGAAGGCGACCGCCACCACGGGCGCCACCCAGGGCAGCAGCAGCACACCGCGCACGAGGCCGCGGCCCCGGAACGAATCGCGCACCAGCAGCGCGGCGGTGAGCCCGAGGACGATCGCCCCCGTCGTCCCGAGCACCGAGTACAGCAGCGTGTTCTTCGCCGCCGAGAGGAACTCCGACGACGAGAGCAGCAGGTCGTAGTTGCGGAACGTGTACTCGCCGCCGAGCAGGTCGACCCGGCGGATCTGCAGGAGCCGGATGCGCTGGAACGAGAGGACCAGCGCCCACAGCACCGGCAGCACCACCATGACGAAGACGACGATGACGGTGGGCGAGACGAGCGCCATGCCGGCGCGCGAGTCGCGCCGCGCGCGGGTACCCCGCGCGCGGCGCCGACCCGGGGTGGAGGCCTCGATCTGGGGGATCTCGGGGACGGCGGCCATCGCCGGCTACTCCAGGCCGGCCTGCAGCTCCTCGGCGGTGGCCTGGACGTCCTTGGCAGCCTCCGCGGGATCCTTGCCGCCGATCACGTCGGAGACGGCATTGGCCACGGGCTGCTCACCGCCCAGCGCGCCCATCAGCGGGCCCTGGCCCTGGGCGAGGCCCCAGCGCTGGAAGCTCTGGACGCCCTCGCCGAGCGAGTCGATCGACTCCTGCGAGTAGAACTCGCTGAGCGGCGCCTTGGTGTCCACGCCGCTCTCGAGGTCGGCCCATGCGACGGCGAACTTCTCCGGGTCCTCGCTGTCGCCGGCGCGCACCGGGTACTTGCCCTGCGGCGAGAGCCCGAGCCAGCGGACGTAGCCGTCGCTCATCATGAACTCGACGAGCGCCTGCGCGTCCTCGGTGGGCGCGTCGATGGAGATGTTGAACGTCGAGACGGAGCCGAACTGGCTCGGCTCGCCGCCCGACCCGGACAGCGGGCCGACGAGGCCGCTGTTCTTGGCCAGGTACGCCGGGTCCTTCTTGCACTCCGGGCACGTCGGCTTGGTGTCGTCGCGCAGGCCGGCCATGCCGTCGAGCAGGAACGGCGACCACATCATCATCGCCGCGCGGCCCGCGAAGTACG
This sequence comes from uncultured Solirubrobacteraceae bacterium, assembly GCA_963774155.1. GTDB lineage: Bacteria > Actinomycetota > Thermoleophilia > Solirubrobacterales > Solirubrobacteraceae > DASSUW01. The sequence goes on along the minus strand of CAVZDW010000010.1, from coordinate 621,876 downwards.
TGCCGCGGGTGGAGTCGACGTCCTGGGCGCCCTGGACCGAGTAGTTCTTCGCCAGGTCGCCGTACCAGCGCAGCGCCTCGACGCACTCCGGCGAGTCGAACGTCACGTCCCCGGCGTCGTTGACCATCTGGCAGCCCTCGGCCAGCGCGATGTGCTCGAACGTCTCGGCCGTGAAGCCGTCGCCGGCCGCGGTGGCCAGGGTGATCCCCGCCATCCCGTCGCCGTTCAGCTGCTCGGCGGCGGCGCGCACGTCGTCGAGCGTGGCCGGGGCCTCGAGCCCGGCCTTGTCGAAGAGGTCCTTGCGGTAGATGAGCAGCTGGCCCCAGCCGTCGCTGGGCACGCCGGTGGCGACGCCGTCGATGCTCACGAGGTCGAGCGCCTTCTCGGAGAACGTGTCGGCGCCGAGGTTCTCGACGACCGCCTGGGCCGCCTCGGAGTCGAAGATCTCCTCCGCCGCGTACTGCTGGGACTGCGCGACCGGGGTCGCGAGCACCACGTCGGGCAGCTCGCCCGCGGCAGCGGCGTTGGTGATCAGCGTCGGCAGCTGATCCTCGGGCACGGCGACCTGCTTGGTCTTGATGCCGGTCTTCTCGGTGAACTCGTCGAGGATGTCCTGCGTCGCCGCCATGCGGTCGGGCTGGAACTCGTTGTTCCAGACCGTCAGGGTCTCGCCGCTACCGCCGCCGGAGGTGTCGCCCCCGCCGTCGTCGTCGTCGCCACCGCAGCCGGCCGCGAACGCGGCGAGGACGGCGATGGAGGCCAGCACTGCGCGTCGCGTGTTCACTGCTCTCCTCCTGCTGGGGTTGTGCCGTCGTAGGTGAGCGCCACCTTGACCGCCTCGTTCGGGTTGGCGTCGAGCCAGCCGTATGCCTCCACGGCCTGCTCGAACGGGAAGCGCCGGACCGGCAGGCCGTCGACGCGCAGGGCGCCGGACGCGAGCAGGTCCACGACCGTCCGCATCACGCGCGGGCGGTCCCAGGCGGGGAAGGCGCGATGCGGCGCCCCCCACGCGCCCATGCTCGACACCATGTCGAGCCGGTTGTGGTGCCACTCCTCGCCGAGGCGGAGCTCCGGCGCCCCGCCCTGGTAGAAGCCGACGCTGACGACGGTGCCGCCGAGCCCGGCCGAGGCCACCGCGTCGTGGAGGCCGGCCGTGGTGCCGGAGGTCTCGATGGCCGCGTCCGCTCCCCCGGCCATGCGCTTGATCGCGGCGCCGGTCCCGTCGGCGGCGTCATGCGGGTCGAGCACCGCGTCGGCCCCGAGCTCGAGGGCGAGATCGCGCCGGGACGCCACCGGGTCGACCGCCGTGACGCTCTGGGCGCCCGCCCGTCGCGCCATCTGCACGAGCAGCAGGCCGATGGCGCCCAGCCCGATCACGGCGACGCGATCGCCGAGCTTGATCCGCGCGTCATGGGCGGCCACGAGGGCGACCGCGCCGAGGCTCACGAACAGCCAGCGCTCGAGCGGGCCGTCGGGCAGCGGCACCGGCGGGTAGGTGGAGTGCGCGGCCGCGTCGAGGTCGAGCACCGCCTGCTCGGCATGCGGCGCGCCGACGTGGACGAGGTCCCCCGGCCGCAGCTCGTGCACGTCCGCGCCGGCCTCGTCGACGGTGCCCACCAGCTCATAGCCGAGCGTCGCGGGATAGGTCGGCCGCGGCGGGTCGGGCCGCACGAACGCGCGCAGGTCGCGGTCGAAGGTGCGGTCGGCGAACGCCGAGGTGCCGCGGTAGAGGTTGAGCTCGGTGCCGTGGCTGATGCCGCTGAGCAGCGTCCGGACACGGATCTCCCGCGGCCCGAGGGGCGCCGCTTCGTCATCCCGCAACCGCAGTGTGCGTGGTGCTTCGAGCAGGAGTGCCCGAGCCACTCGACCCCTCCTCCGGGCGTCTTGCGCGAACGAAGCGCGACCGTACCGCAACTTCGCTGTTATTGGCAAGCAGAAGATTTCCTCTTGGTGCGCTTCCAACCAATCTTCTGAATAGTGATTACGCAGAACTTCTGGACATGGAACTGGTTGCGGAGGTAAGGTTGCCGACCATGTCCGCCATCGTCGGCTCCCCCGGTGGCGTCCTCCGCCTCATCCGCGAGGGCCGCGCACTCACCCGCACCGACGTGATGGACATGACCGGCCTGTCGCGGTCGACGGTCATGCAGCGGCTGGGCGTTCTGCTCTCGGCCGGCCTCCTGGTCGAGCAGCCCGAGGCCGGCCCGTCCAGCGGCGGCCGGCGCCCGGCGGCGCTCGCCTTCAACGAGGGCGTCGGCGTCGTGCTCGCCGCCGACCTGGGCGCTCGCCACGGGCGGCTGGCCGTGTGCGACCTCGCCGGCGTCGCGCTGGCCGAGTCCGAGGAGGAGATCCGGATCGCCGACGGGCCCGAGCTCGTGCTCGAGTGGGTCGGCCAGACGTTCGACGCCCTGCTCGCCGAGGCCGGGCGCGGCCACGACGACGTGCTGGCCACGGCGCTCGGCGTCCCCGGCCCCGTCGAGGCCGGCCGGCCCGCCAACCCGCCGATCATGCCGGGCTGGGACGGCTATCCGGTGGCCGAGGCGCTCGCGGGGCGCTTCGGTGCGCCCGCGCTGCTGGAGCGCGACGTCAACGCCATGGCCCTCGGCGAGCACCGCCGCCACTGGAGCGACCTCTCGCACATGGTCTTCGTGAAGGTCGCGACGGGGATCGGCGCGGGGATCATCGCCGAGGGCGAGCTGCTGCGCGGCAACCATGGGCGGGCGGGCGACATCGGGCACATCCGGGCGATCCGGCAGTCGGACGTCATGTGCACGTGCGGGAACCGGGGCTGCGTGGCCGTTCTCGCCACCGCCACGGCGATCGTGCGCCAGCTCGGCGAGGCGGGCGTCGAGGTCGCGTCCGCCGCGGACGTGATCGAGCTGGTCCGGGCCGGCGACGCGACGGCGATGCACCAGGTGCGGGAGGCGGGCCGCGTGCTGGGGGCCGCGCTCGCCGCGGTGGTCAGCGTCGTCGCCCCGACCGCCATCGTGGTGGGCGGGGAGATGGCGGACGCCTCCGAGCCCCTCCTGGCCGGCATCCGCGAGAGCGTCTACCAGCGCGCGTCGGCGCTCGCCACCCGCGAGCTGCGGATCCTCACGAGCCGGCTCGGTGCGCGCGCCGGCGTGGTCGGCGTCACCACCGTGGCGCTCGAGCACGTGCTGGAGCCCGCGAACGTCGACGCGCTGCTGGCGCGTCGCGGCCTCGCGGCGTGATCCTCGCGATCCAGGAGAACCTGGTCCCGGGCGACGCGGTCGCCGAGAAGCTGGACTTCGCGCGTGACGCCGGGTTCGACGCCCTCGAGCTGCGCGACGCCGCGCGCCCGGGCCTCGAGCCGGTCCGCGGGTGCGCGCCCACCGTCTGCCCGGAGCTCGACGGCTGGCTCGGGGACTTCGACACGGCGGCTCGGCGGCGGGCGCTCGACGGGCTCCGCCGCCAGCTCGACGGCATCACGGCCCTCGGCGGCCACGGCGTGATCACGCCCGCGGCGTGGGGCATGTTCACCCGCCGGCTGCCGCCGTTCGACGAGCCGCCGCGCACGCCCGAGCAGGATCGGGAGGTGCTGCTCGAGGGCCTCGCCGAGCTCGGCGCACACGCCGAGCGGGCCGGCGCGGTGCTCCTCCTCGAGCCGCTCAACCGCTATGAGGACCACATGGTGAACACGGTCGCGGCGGCGTGCGAGCTCGTGGCCGCGACCGGATCGCCCGCCGTGCGGGTGCTGGCCGACACGTACCACATGAACATCGAGGAGGACGACCCGTGCGCCGCGCTCCGGGCGGCCGGAGATCGCCTCGGCGCGGTGCACCTCAGCGACTCCAACCGCCATCAGCCCGGCACCGGCCACGTGCCGTTCGCGGCCGTGCTGGCCACCCTCCGGGAGATCGGCTTCGACGGGGTGCTCTCGGTCGAGTGCCGCCTGCGCGGCGAGCCGGAGCAGGCGGTACGAGACTGCGGACGCTTTCTGCGTGAGCGCGTCGGCTGATCACGCCGAGCGCGTCTACGCCGGCGTCGTCGGCAAGATCGTCGGCGTCTATCTCGGGCGGCCGTTCGAGCAGTGGACGCACGCCGAGATCGAGGCGCGGCTCGGCGAGATCACCGGCTATGTGACCGGCCACCCCGCCATCGAGCCCGGCAAGCGCGACCTCCCGCTCGTCGTCACCGACGACGACATCTCGGGCACCTTCACGTTCCTGCGCGCGCTCGAGGACTATGGCCCGGAGGTCACGCCCGAGCAGATCGGCCAGACCTGGCTCAACTACGTCATCGAAGGCCGCTCGACGTTCTGGTGGGGCGGCGTCGGCGCGTCGGCCGAGCACACCGCCTACCTGCACCTCAAGGACGGGCTGCGAGCGCCGGACACTGGCTCCGCGGCACGAAACGGCACGGTGCTGTCGGAGCAGATCGGCGCGCAGATCTTCATCGACGGCTGGGGCATGGCGTGCCCGGGCGATCCCGAGCGCGCCGCCGGCCTGGCCCGCCGGGCGGCGTCGGTCAGCCACGACGGGGAAGCGGTCCACGCGGCGCAGGTCGTCGCGGCGATGGAGGCCCAGGCGTTCGTCGAGCCGGACATCGGCCGCCTGCTCGACACCGGCGTGGCGCTGATCCCCGGCGACAGCGTGATCGCCCGGATGATCGCCGACGTGCGCAGCTGGCACGCCGCCGACGGCGACTGGCGCCGCACCCGCGCGCGGATCGAGGAGCGCTACGGCTACCACCGCTACCGCGGCGTCTGCCACGTGGTCCCCAACCACGCGCTGATCGTGCTCGGCCTGCTCTACGGCGACGGCGACTTCGACCGCTCGCTGACGATCGTCAACACGGCCGGCTGGGACACCGACTGCAACTCGGGGAACCTCGGCTGCCTGCTCGGGATCCGCGGCGGCATCGAGGCGATCGACGAGCTCTGGCGCGAGCCGGTGCGCGACCGTATGTACCTCTCGAGCGCCGACGGCGGGCGCGCGATCTCCGACGCGGCCGCCGAGGCGGTCCACGTGGTCAACGCCGGGCGCCGGCTCGCCGGCCGGGAGCCGTGGCGGCCGCCGCGCTTCCACTTCACCTTCCCGGGCTCGGTCCAGGGCTTCGACGCGCGGCACGACGGCGGTGCCCTGGCCGTCGACGGCATCGCCGTCACGCCCACCTTCATCCCGCCCGAGGCGCTCAGTATGGCGGGCTACGAGCTCCAGGCCTCGCCCACGCTGCACCCCGGCCAGACCGTACGGGCCGAGATCGAGGGCGGGCCGGCGCGGCTGCTCGTCCGCGTCTACGACGAGCGCGACGAGCTGGTGACCGTCCGCGGTCCGGAGGGCGCGCTCGAGTGGCGGGTCCCCGACACCGGGGGACAGCCGATCGCCGAGGTGGGCATCGAGACCGAGGGCCCGGCGCGGCTGCGATGGCTGAGCTGGGACGGCGCGCCCGACGTCACGCTGGGCAGACCCGCCGGCGGCACGCTGTGGCGCCGCGCCTGGGTGAGCGCCGTGGATCGCTGGGGCGACCACTGGCCGGAGGCCTACCGGCTGATCCACGACCGCGGCACCGGCCTGCTGATGCAGGGCGGCCGCGAATGGACCGACTACGAGGTCCGCGCCGCCGTCGTGCCGGAGGCGGTCGCCGGCGCCGGCCTGGCCGCCCGCGTGCAGGGCCTGCGTCGCTACTACGCGCTGCTGCTGCGTCCCGATCGCGCCCAGCTCGTGCGCGAGCTCGACGGGACGACGGTGCTGGCCGAGGCCGCGCTCGCGCGCCGCGACTACGCGGAGCCGTACGAGCTGGCCCTGCGCGTCGAGGGCGACCGCCTGAGCGCCACGGCCGACGGCCTCCGGCTCACAGCGCGCGACGGCGCGCTCACCGGCGGCGCCGTGGCGCTCGTCTGCGAGACCGGCTGCCTCACGTGCGAGGCGGTTCGGGTGGCACCACCTGGCTGAGGCTGAGCACGGCGCCGGCAGGGTCGGCGATCACGGCGTTGCGGCCGACCAGCGCGTCCTGCGGCGGGCTCAGCACCGAGCCGCCGAGGGCGACCGCTCGCTCGGCCGCGGCGTCGACGTCGTCGACCCAGAAGTCGACCGCCCACACCGCCTGCTCTCCGGGCACCATCGCGGCGACGACGTCGCGCGGGACGGGCTGCTGGGGCTCGCCGCCGACGAAGCCCTCGAGGCGCCACATCGTGGCCGGGCCGAACGGCTCGGCCTCCCAGCCGAAGACGGCGGCGTAGAAGGCGTTGGCGCCCTCGGGGTCGGGCGTGCTGAGCGCGCTCATGGCCCAGGCGCCGGGCTCGTTGACCACCCGCGCGCCGCGGTGCTCGCCGAGCTGCCAGACGCCGAGGACCGCGCCCGCGGGGTCCGCCACCAGCGCGATGCGACCCCCTTCGAGGCTGTCGAACGGCTCGGCGACGAGGCTGCCGCCCGCCGCTACGGCCCGCTCGGCGACCGCGTCTGCGTCGTCGACCCAGACGTACGACGTCCAGGCGGGCGTCGCGCCCGGCCGCGCGCCGGCACCCGCCGCGTCGAGGCCCCGGTGCGTGAACAGCGTGTACTCGTCACCGACCTGTGCCTCCCAGCCGAACAGGCCGCTGTAGAAGGCCGCCGGGACCTCCTCCTGCCAGGTGTCGACCCAGCAGGGCACTCCGTGTTGGAAGCCGTTGCGCTCGCTCATGCCGACAGTCTCTAGTAGGAAAAACCAACCATCTAGGTGGCTAGCCGTACTCTTTCTCCTGTGAGGACCTACGGCGACCGGTGCGGGATCGCGCGCGCGCTCGACGCGGTCGGCGACCGCTGGGCCCTGCTCGTGGTGCGCGAGCTGCTGCTCGGGCCGAAGCGCTTCACCGACCTCCGGGCCGGGCTGCCGAACGTGAGCCCGGACGTGCTGGCCCAGCGCCTGCGCGAGCTCGAGGGGCACGGGGTGGTGCGCCGCGACCGGCTCCCACCGCCGGGCGCCGCCCGGGTCTACGAGCTCACCGAGCGCGGCCGCGAGCTCGAGCCGGTGATCCTCGGGCTCGGGCGCTGGGGCAGCCGCCAGCCGGCCAACGACGGCCCGCTCGGGCCCGACGCGGCGGTGATCGCGTTGATGACGATGTTCGGGGGCGAGCTGGAGGCCGACGTCGAGCTCCGCCTCGACGGCCACGTGTTCCGCCTGCGGGCCGCCGATGGGCGGCTCGACGCCGCCCGCGGCCCGGCCGAGGCGCCCGACGCGGTGATCGAGACCGACCCGGGGACGCTGGCGACGGTCCTGTGGCACGGCGCCGATCCCGGCGCGCTGGGCGTGACCGGCGACCACCGCACGGTCGAACGGTTCCTCCGCGCGTTTGCGGGTACGTGAAGGCGCTATGCGGCGAATCGCCCTGCTCCTCGCGCTGTGCCTGTTCAGCGCCTGCGGTGCCGAGAAGGAAGCGGCCCGCGAGGCGTGCACCGGCGCCGACTACGTCCGTGCGAACGACGTGATCGGCGAGCCGCCACAGGGGTTCGAGGTCACCCCGATCCAGGACAAGCGGGCGCTCGACGGGTTCATGAAGCAGTTCGAGAGCGTCCTCGGCGACCGCCTGCGGGGCTACGACTCCAAGGTCCTCTTCCGCCGCAACGCCCGGCTGGGAACCGTGGTCATCACGGTCAACGCCACCGAGGAGACGGGCGGGAGCGACGACTTCCTGCGCGGCGCGGAGGACTCGGGCCAAGCCGGCGAGACGCTCGAGATCGGCGGAGAGCAGGGTCGCCTCCAGCAGGCGCAGGACGGGACCTACATCGCCATGGCGCCGGCGGGGTCGTGCGCGTTCCTCGTCATGGTCGCCGAGCGCGAGGCGATGCTGCGGGCGGCGATCGATGCCCTTCCGTCGAGCTGAGGTGCGCTGGTAGCGTCGGTCCATGACGCTCAAGGTCGGGACGTTCAACCTCAACAACCTCTTCGACCGCTTCAACTACGACGTCGAGATCGCGACGCTCCCGAAGGCGGAGCGGACCGTGCAGGAGACGATCAGCATCGTCCCCTCTGAGCCCGGCAAGCCGCCCGGCCGCGCGCGCAGCTTCCAGGGCAAGCTGATCCAGCGCAAGCCGCTGGACGAGCGCAAGCGGCTCGCCGAGCGCATCCGCGACATCGACCTCGACGTGCTCTGCGTGCAGGAGGTCGAGGACATCACGGCCCTGCGGGAGTTCAACGACGGCAACATCGGTGACGGCGGCCTCGGGCGCCACTACCCGTTCGTCGCGCTCGTCGAGGGCAACGACCCCCGGTTCATCGACGTGGCGGTCCTGAGCAAGCGGCCGCTCGGCGGCATCACCTCATGGGCGCACGCCCGCCACCCGGACGATCCCGACGAGCCGGTGTTCTCCCGCGACCTGCTCGAGATCGACATCCTGGCCGCGGACTTCTCGCGGGTGGTGCTGAAGATCTTCAACACCCACCTCAAGAGCCAGTTCGTGGGGTCGGGCGACCCGGTCGAGGAGAAGGCCGCCGCCGACCTGCGGCGCACCCGCCAGGCCGACATGGCCGGCCGCATCATCTCCAAGCGCACCTCGCCGCGGACGGCCTTCCTCGTCCTCGGCGACCTCAACGACGCCCCGGACGCCGCCACGCTCGCTCCGCTGACCCAGTCCAACGGGTTCACCGACGGCCTCGCGGACGTGCGCGAGTCGCGCCCCTTCGACGACGACCCGCCCCCGCCCGGCGCGCGCTGGACGCACCGGTTCCGCGACAGCGCGGCGAAGACGACGCACTTCCATCTCTTCGACCAGATCTGGATCTCGCCCGCGCTCAAGGGCAAGCTCGTCGGCGCGGACATCGACCGGCGCACGAAGAAGACCAAGGACGGGTCCGACCACGACCCGGCCTGGATCACGCTCGACGGGATCCGCTGAGCGGTTGGGGCATCTCAGCCACCCAAAGCGGCGCGGATGAAGCGCTCGGGGGCGTCGAGGAAGCCGCGGGTCAGCCGGACGGTCTCGAGGTCGTCGTAGGCCACGGGAGCGAGGCCGGCCTCGTCGAGCTCGTAGATCCGCGCTCCCGGCGTGGCGAGGAGGATCGGCGAGTGGGTGGCGATGATGAACTGCGCGCCGTTCCCCGCCGCGCGGACGACGATGGCCAGCAGCGCGAGCGCGCCGCTGACCGAGAGGGCGGCCTCGGGCTCGTCGAGCACGTAGAGGCTGTCGCCCCCGAAGCGGTTGGCGGCGAGCGCGAGGAACGCCTGGCCGTGCGACTGCTGGTGGAGCGGGACGCCGCCGTAGAGCGAGAGGTCCGGCGCGAAGATGCCTTCGCTGTCGACGAAGCTCGCCACGTTGAAGAAGCTCTCCGCGCGAAGGAAGTAGCCGTTGTGCGGCTTCGCCATCGAGAGGACCGGCTCGAGGCCGCCGCCGAGGACGGGCCGCGTGACCGGCGGCAGCTCGCCGGAGCGCTCGAGCTCTCCCCCCTGCGCCGCGAACCCCATCGACTCCGCGACGGCCTCGACGATCGTGGACTTGCCGGTCCCGTTGTCGCCCGCCAGCAGCGTGATCGGCGTGTCGAGGTCGAGCGCCTCGATCGCGTCCACGGCGGGCACCTCGAACGGGAAGCCCGCGCCCCAGCGATCCGGGTTCTTGCGCAGGCCGACGAGATACGGACCCGGCCCGAAGCGCCGGCGGTCCTTCACCGGCGGGCGGCCTCGTCGGGCTGCGCGGCTCGGATCACCCGCCGGCCATGGCCGGCAGGATCACCAGCGTGTCGGACTCGCCGACGCCGGTGTCCAGCCCTTCGAGGACGCGGACGTCCTCGTCGTTCAGGTACACGTTGACGTACCGGTTCAGCGAGCCGTCGGCCCCGAAGAGCTGCGACGAGGTGGCGGGGTGCTGCTCGGCGAGGTCGTGCAGCACGGCGCCGACCGTGTCGCCGGTCGCCGAGACCTCCTTCTCACCGCCCACGGACGGTCGCAGGACCGGGGGAACCTTGATCAGTGCCATAGCGCGCGCAGGCTATCCGGCCGCGGCGCAGAACGCCTCGTAGTCCGGGAAGACGCCCATCTCCTCGTCGGCGATCTCCGCCGGGTCCTTCGAGCAGATCGGGCACTCCGGATCGCGCCGGACCTTGAGCTCCGTGAACGTCGCCCCGAGGGCTTCGTAGAGGAGCAGCCGGCCGACCAGCGGCTCGCCGGCGCCGGTCACCAGCTTGATGACCTCGGTCGCCTGCAGCAGGCCCATGGTGCCCGGCAGCACGCCGAGGACGCCGTTGGCGCCGCAGGAGGGCGCGAGCTCGGCCGGCGGCGGGACGGGATAGAGGCAGCGGTAGCACGGGCCGTCGTGCGGCTTGAAGACCGAGAGCTGGCCGTCGAAGCCGAGGATCGAGGCCGAGACGACCGGGATGTCCAGCCGCACCGTGGCGTCGTTGAGCAGGTAGCGCGTGGGGAAGTTGTCGACGCCGTCGACGATCACGTCGTAGCCCTCGATGATCTCCATGATGTTGGAGCTGTCGAGGCGCGTCTGGTACTTCACGACCTTCACGTCCGGGTTGATGGCGTTGATCGCGATCTCCGCCGAGTCGACCTTCGGGACGCCGATGCGGTCGGTCGTGTGGATGACCTGGCGCTGCAGGTTGGAGAGGTCCACCTCGTCGTCGTCGACCACGCCGAGCGTGCCGACGCCGGCCGCCGCGAGGTAGAGCGCGGTCGGGGAGCCGAGCCCGCCGGCGCCGAGCAGCAGCACCTTGGACTCGAGCAGCTTGGTCTGGCCCTCGAGACCGATCTCCGGCACGAGCAGGTGGCGCGAGTAGCGCTCGCGCTGCTCGGGGGTCATCGACTTCGGGACGTCGACCTTGTAGCCGCGGTCCTTCCAGAGCGTGATCCCGCCCGTCATCGACTTCACGTTCTCGTAGCCCAGGAGGTCCTTGAGCGTGTGCGCGGCCAGCGCGGAGCGCTGCCCGGAGGCGCAGTACAGGACGATCTCCTGCGAGCGGTCGCCGCCGGCGACGCCCTCGATGCGGGACTCCAGGTAGCCGCGCGGCACGTGCTTGGCGCCGGGGATGTGCCCGGCGTCCCACTCGGTGCTCTCGCGGACGTCGACGAGGACGATCCCGTTCCCGAGGTGCTCACTCACCTGGGCCGGGTCGACCTCTTCGACCTGGCTCTTGATCTGGCGGATGACCTCCGCCCCACTCGGGCTCATGTGAAAAGTCCTTGAAGTCGGTCAGGATTCAATGCTTCACAAAGAATAGCGCCGAATCCAGGCCGCATCCGGTCTTCCCACCATCACGCTGGGCCGGGCAGATGCCGATGTAGCCGGGGAGATGCGCTCGGCAAAGCTGCTCACGCAGGTCCTCGCGGTAAACACCGTGCTCGTGGCGATCACGGCCTTCGTGGCAGCCATCGTCGCACGCGACCGTTTCACCGACGCGACGAGCAACGAGGGCCTGCTCCTGATCGCCCTCGCCGTGTCCGGCGTCGTGCTGCTCAACTCGATCCTCCTGCGCCGCCGTCTGGAGCCGATGGAGCGCCTCGTCGAGACGATGAGCAGCGTCGACCTCGCCACGCCGGGCAAGCGCGCCGACATCACCCGCGGCGCCGCCGACGAGGTCCGCCGCCTCTCGTCGGACTTCAACCGCATGATGGAGCGGCTCGAAGCCGAGCGCCGGGAGTCCGGCCGCGCGGTCATCCGCGCCCAGGAGGTCGAGCGCTCGCGCATCGCCCAGGACCTGCACGACGAGGTCAACCAGGCCCTCACCGCGATCCTCCTCCGCCTCCAGGCAACCGTGCACAGCGCGCCGCCCGGGCTGCAGGAGGAGCTGCGCGAGAGCCAGCAGCTCGTCACGCAGGCGATGGAGGAGCTCCTCACCCTCGCCCGCCAGCTGCGCCCGACCGCGCTCGACGACCACGGCCTGATCCCCGCGCTCGCCTCGCAGGTGGCCGACTTCGGCGACCGCACCGGCATCCGCTCGAGCTTCCGCCGCCACGGCTCGGTGCCGCCGCTCAGCGACGAGGAGCAGCTCGTGATCTACCGCGTGACGCAGGAAAGCCTTTCCAACGTGGCCCAGCACTCCGGTGCCCGCCACGTCGACGTGGAGCTCTCGTTCATCGGCCGCACCGTGCTGCGCGTGCGTGACGACGGCCAGGGCTTCAGAGCCATTCCCAACGGCCGGTCGCGCCTCGGCGTGTCCGGCATGCGCGAGCGCGCCCTGCTGGTGGGCGGGAACCTCGCGATCTTCTCCGAGCCCGGTGACGGGACGACCATCGAACTGACCATGGGAGCTACATGAGGATCCTCATCGCCGATGACCACGGCATCGTCCGGGGCGGTCTCAAGCTGCTCATCGAGCGCCAGCCGGACATGCAGGTCGTCGCCGAGGCCGAGGACGGCGTCATCGCCTTCGAGCGAGCGCTGTCCACCCGCCCCGACCTGTGCGTGCTCGACGTCTCGATGCCGCGCATGACCGGACTGCAGGCCGCGCGCCAGATCCGCGCGCACCTGCCCGACACGCAGGTGCTCGCCCTCTCGATGCACGACGACGAGCGCTACGTCTTCGACGCCCTGAAGGCCGGGGCGTCCGGCTACGTGCTCAAGCGCGAGGTCGACCAGGCGCTGCTCAACGCGATCCGCGCCGTGCACCGCGGCGACGCGTTCCTGACCAACGCCGTCGAGCGGTCGCTCATCCGCGAGTGGATGTCCGACGCGTCGACCGGTCCGGAGGAGCCGCTCTCCCCGCGCGAGCAGGAGGTGCTGAAGCTGATCGCGGAGGCGCACACCAACAAGCAGATCGCCGAGATCCTGCACCTGGCGGAGAAGACCGTCGAGTCGCACCGGGCGAACCTGCTGCGCAAGCTCGGCATGCGCGACCGCGTGGAGCTGGTCCGCTACGCGATCCGGCGGGGCCTGACGGAAGCCTAAGCTTCGCCATGTGCTCCCGTCCCGGGTGGTGCTCGCCCTTGTCACGCTCTGCCTCTGCGCGTTCGGCGCGGTGGTCGGCGTCTGGCTCGCCGAGCGCGGGGCGGAGGCGCCGGCGGCGACCGGCTGGGAAGGGTCCAGCCGGCCTCCGGGCGCGAGGCTGCCGGACTTCGCCCTGGCCAGCCAGGACGGCGAGACCGTGACCGCGGCGAGCCTGCGCGGCCGCCCGGTGGTGGTCACGTTCATCTACTCGACGTGCGAGGACACCTGTCCCGGCCAGGTCCAGAGCATCCGCGGCGCGCTCGACGACGCGGGGCGCGACGACGTGGCGGTGATCGGCGTCTCGGTCGACCCGGCCAACGACACGCCCGCGCGGGCGCGCGCGTTCCTGACCGAGCAGACGATGACCGGCCGCATGGAGTTCCTGCTCGGCAGCCGCGACGAGCTGCAGCCGATCTGGGAGGCCTTCGGGATCGCCCCCCAGCGCGACGGGCGCGAGCACTCCGCCTACACCGTCATCGTCGACGGCGAGGGGCGCCAGCGGCTCGGCTTCCCCGCCTCGGAGCTCACCCCGCGGCGCCTGGCCCACGACCTCGCCCGCCTGTGACCGCGACGATGCTTCCCGGGCTCTTCGACGAGCTCTCGTTCTCCGGCGACTGGCGCCGCTACCAGCAGGCCGCCATCGCCGCCTTCGAGCGCGACCGCGAGGCGGGCCGGCGGCGGACGCACATCGTGGCGCCGCCCGGCTCCGGCAAGACGCTGCTGGGCGTCGAGCTCGTGCGGCGGATCGGCCGCCGGGCGCTCGTGCTGGCGCCCAACGGCGCCGTGCAGATGCAGTGGCCGCGCACGCTGCGCTCGTTCGGCGCGCCGACCGACATCGGGCGCGTCGCCGGGCCCGAGCCGTACTTCCCGATCGCCTGCATGACCTACCAGTCGCTGTGCCAGCTCGAGGACCCCGAGGTCGCCCTCGGCCGCGTGGCGGCCGGGCGCTGGGAGGCCGAGCGGGCCGCCGCGACCGGCATGGAGGTCGAGGAGATCCGCCGTGAGCGCTACGAAGGCGCGGCGGCCGAGCGGCGCGCGAAGGAGATCTCCCGCATCACGGCCGGCGTCAAGCGCGAGATCGCGCGCGGCGAGCACGCCGGCGTGGAGCTGGCCGACCTGCTCTCGGCGACCGCCAAGCAGCGCGTCGCCGCGATGCAGGCCGGGCGCGTCGGCGTCGTGGTGCTCGACGAGTGCCATCACCTCGCGTCGATGTGGGGCTACGTGGTCCGCGCGGTGCTCGACGAGCTGGGCGGCGAGGACGTGCACGTCATCGGGCTCACGGCCACGCCGCCGTCCGACCTGAGCGGCGAGGAGATGGAGCTCTACGAGGAGCTGCTCGGGCCGGTCGACTTCACGGTCCCGACCCCCGCCGTGGTGCGCGACGGCCATCTCGCCCCCTACCAGGAGCTGGCCTGGCTGACCGAGCCGCTGTCCTCCGAGCGCGCCTGGCTGGCCGAGCACGACACGCGCTTCAAGGAGCTCGTCACCGCCCTGCACGAGGACGTCGAGTCCGACCACTCGTTCCCCGGCTGGGTGATCACGCGCGTCCGCGAGCGGCGCCGCTCGGCGACCGACGAGGCGCAGGTGCCGTGGGAGGAGTTCCAGCGCGCGCGGCCGGGCCTCGCCCGCGCCGGCGTGCGCTTCCTCGCCTCCGCCGGCCTGACCCTGCCCGAAGGGGCGCCGCGCGGCGAGGCCTACCGGCGGCCGCCCGACCTCGACGACTGGCTCGTGCTGCTCGAGGACTACGCGCTGCGCTGCCTGCACGCGTCCTCGGCCCCCGCGGCGTCGGAGCGCTACGAGGCCGTGGCCGCCGCGCTGGCGGAGCTCGGCTTCCGGCTCACCCGCCAGGGGATCCGGCGCGGGACCTCCGAGGTCGACAAGCTGCTCACCAGCTCGCAGGCCAAGGCGCTCGGCGCGGTCGAGGTGCTGGCTTCCGAGATGGAGTCGCGCGGCGACGACCTGCGGGCGCTGGTGCTGTGCGACGCCGAGCTGGCCGAGGCCAAGCCCGACCGGCTGCTGGCCGGCGTGCTCGATCCCGCCTCGGGCAGCGCGCGCCACGCCCTGATGGCCCTGGGCGCGGACTCCCGCACGGCGCCGCTGCGGCCCTTGATCGTGTCCGGCCGCGGGCTGCGCTGCCTGCCGGCCGACGCCGACGTGCTGCTCGCCGCGCTGCTGGAGCAGGCCGAGGAGCACCTCGCGCTGCCCGACTGGGAGGCGGTGCCCGACGGCGTGCTCATCTCCCTGCGCTCCTCCGGCGCCGAGTGGGTGCCGCGGGCCTGGGTCGAGCTGGCCACGCGGGTGCTGGAGAACGGCGTGGCGGGTGCGCTGATCGGCACGCGCGCGCTGCTCGGCGAGGGCTGGGACTGCCCGGCCGTCAACGTGCTCGTCGACCTGACCATCGCCACGACCGGCGTCTCCGTGCAGCAGATGCGCGGCCGCTCGCTGCGCCTCGACCCGGACGACCCGCGCAAGCTCGCGTCCAACTGGGACGTCGTCTGCGTGGCGCCCGACCTCGTCCGCGGCAGCGCCGACTACGACCGGTTCGTGCGCAAGCACCTGCACCTCTACGCGCCGGCCGACGACGGCGAGATCGAGGCCGGCCCGTCCCACGTGCACCCGGAGCTCGGTCCGTTCGCGCCGCCGCCCGCTTCGCACTTCGCCGAGATCAACCGCACGATGCTCGCCCGCGCCGCCGACCGCGAAGCGGCCCGTGAGCGCTGGCAGCTCGGCAAGGGCTACCGCGGCGCGGACCTCAGGACCCTCGTCGTCCGGCCCCGAGCGGCCCCTGACCCCACCGAGGGGTCAGACCCCCCTCAGGGCACGAGCGCCCCGCCGATCTCGCAGCGGGCCGCGCTCTCCGTGG
This sequence comes from uncultured Solirubrobacteraceae bacterium, assembly GCA_963774155.1. GTDB lineage: Bacteria > Actinomycetota > Thermoleophilia > Solirubrobacterales > Solirubrobacteraceae > DASSUW01. The sequence continues at coordinate 606,153 of CAVZDW010000010.1, read as the reverse complement.
CCGCGGCCGGGGTCGTCGTCGCGGTGGCGGCCACGCTGGCCGTCGGCGTCGTCGGGCTGGCCGGCCTCGCGCTCGTCGTCGCCGGCCTCGGCTGGGCCATGCTGCGGCTGCGGCAGGCCAACGCGCGGCTCCCGATCGTGCTCCCGCTCGATCGCACGGCCCGCGCGGTGGTCGACGCCTACCGCGAGCTCGGCGAGATGTCGGAGGCCGCGGCCGGCTCGCTGGACCTCGAGCCGCGGTCGTCGGGCTACCTGCGCTGCCTGCTGACCGAGGCCACGCCCGAGGAGAGCCGCGCCTTCGCGACCGCGCTGGACGAGCTGGCCGGCGTCTCCGACAACCCGCGCTACCTGATCACGCGGCCGCTGCCGGATCCCGACGCGGGCGCCGCGACGCTGCTCGGCCGCGTGCTCCGGCGCCGGCCGCCGTTCCCCTCCCGCCACCATCCGGTGCCCGCCGACCTGGCCCGGAAGAAGGAGCGCGCCGAGGCGTTCACGCGGGCCTGGTGCAAGCACCTCGGCCCCGCCGAGCTGGTCTTCACGCAGCGGTCCGACGAGGGCCGCCGCGCCCGGGCCGAGGCAGCCGCCGACGACGGCGGCTACGAGACGCTCGTCCGCGACGTCTGGGTCTGAGGGCACTGAGCAACGTGTCCTGGGCCGCGTCGGCGCGGTCCTGGGCGGCCCGGTAGACCGTGTAGGACTCGGACGCGGGCGCCGTGCGCCACACCCGGTAGGCGTCGAGCGCCTCGTCGCGGGCGTCGGCCCAGGCGTCGTAGTCGGCCCGCCACGTCCGCGGGCGTCGCAGCACGATCTCTCGCGTATCGGCGATCTGGTCCAGCAGCGTCTTGAGGTCGTGGCTGCTCACGGCTGCGCTCCTTCGCGGCAGGGGTTCCCGCTCGGCACCCCCTTCTACGCATGAACGCGGGCAGCGGTTGCCTCGCGCACACCTCGAGGTCAGGCGGCGAGCAGCGGAACCGTCTCGCCGGCGAGCGCCTGCTCGGCGGCGTCAGCCCGGTCCTCGGCTGCGCGATAGACCGCATACGCGTTCCGGCTCCGGAAATCGCACCACGCCTGGTAGGCGAGGTTGGCCTCGGCACGAGCGGCGCTCCAGATGGCGAAATGCTCGTCGTGACGCTGCGCAGCGGTCATCCCGCGCGAGACATACCCCGCGGTGCGCGCCGTCAAACCACCGGATCGCTGTCCGGTCCGCGGCGGCGCGCCGCGCGCTTCTCCCGCGCCCGTCCGACGAGCAGGAGGGCGATCATGATGAGCAGCGGGAGCGCGTAGAGCATGTCCACGAGCACGTGTCCCGCATGGGCGACGACGATCACAGGTTCATGGCCTCCGACAGGAGCCACAGACCCAGGAGCGTGAAGCCGACCATCACCAGAAGCATGACGATCTGCGAGCGCGCCGCGGCACGAGCGCTGCCATAGACGGTCAGGGCGCGGTCGTGCGCGAGCACGAGCCCGGCCACGTGGCCGGCGACCAGCGCGCTGATCTGGACCCACCAGATGGCGGTGGCGGAGACGACCGAGTAGTCGATCCCCGCCGCGGCTCCGCCGAAGTAGTCGGACCCGTCGCCGAGCGGATCGTTGGCCAGGCTCCAGAGCAGCTGGCCGCTGTAGGCGAGGAGCGAGAAGTAGTGGGCGACGAGGTAGGCGGCGGCGATCGGGATCAGCGTGTGCACGAAGCGGCGGCGGAGGTCGCGCCGCGAGAGCCGCAGGCCCTCGAGCGGCATGCCGCGCACGCCGAGGAGCCAGATCGCCGAGACGGCGGCGAGCGCGATCGCCAGGCCCACGACGAAGGCGAGCTCGAGCGAGAGGCCGAGCGACAGCCCGAGCCCGGAGAACGCGTCCTGGAGGGTCCGGAACAGGTCGGTGAACAGCGGCCCCTCCTTGGCGCCGTCGAACGCCGTGCTGCCGATCCCGGTGAGCAGCATCGCGCTCGTGCCCGCCACCGCGACGAGCCCGGTCGCCCCGACCACGGGCGGGCGCAGGACCAGCTTCCCGTCGCCGCGCCGCCCGATCACGGCCAGCCGCGAGAGGAGGCCGAACCAGACGCCGAACGTGTCGGCGTTGCGGGTCCAGGGCTCGACGCCGTACAGGCTCATGCCCACGAACTGGATGACGAGGTAGACGAGCATGAGGACGGCCAGCGGCCCGGGCTCGCGGCCGGTCGCCCAGCACAGCTCGCAGATCGCGAAGCCGACGAGGCCGATGACGGCGGGCCAATTCCCGAGCCGCGAGGGGTAGGGCAGCGGCTCCGGCATGGCGTCGCGCGCCACGCGAGCGGCCACCCACCCGGTCGCCCGCCCGATCGCCCGCCACGGGCTGAGGAGCCGGAAGACGTTGCCGAGCAGCAGCGTCGCGAAGGGGACGCCGACCCAGAAGCCGACGTAGACCGCGGTCGGCGCGAGGTTGGAGGTCGGGTCCTCGGTCCCCGCCAGGCCCGCGTACACGGTGACCGCGAACACGAACACGCCGATCGCGCCGAGGACGAGGTCGACGACCAGCGGCAGGCGGAAGAGCGCCCGCTCGCGCGTGTGCTCGAGCCGCGGCCGCGTCCAGCCGGCGGCCAGCGCGACGAACGAGACGACGAGCACGGCGGCCGCTGCCGCGGCGAACCAGAGGACGGGGAGCGGGAGGTCGGCTCGCCCGACGATCCCATGCGCGATCAGCCACACGGTCACGTGAGTCTAGGAACGACGAAGGCCCCGCCGGAGCGGGGCCTTCGATGAAACGAGAAGTCGAGCGGGTGCGCCGACTACTTCTTGCAGGCGGCGTTGTCGGTGTCCTCCGCCGTGCCCGCCGGGCTGATCGTGTTGTCGATGAACGTGAGCACCGTGCGGTACGGGTGCTTCTTGTTCGCGCAGCCGACGGACGAGATCAGGTACTTGTTCCCGACCTTCTTGCTGAGCGTCGTGTGCAGCGACACGAGGCCGTTGTACGTGAAGTTCGGAGCGGTGCCGACGCGCTGGGCGAGCTCCGGGACCTCGATGTTGAGGACCTGGCCGTACTTGCCCGACGCCTTCTTGAGCGTCGTCTCGGTGAGGAACTTGAGCGACGCGCCGTCGTCGATGAAGAAGCCCAGCATGTCCTTGCCGGTCTCGCTCTTCGTCTTGTAGGCGGTGACCTTGAACGTCAGGTCGCGGATGTTGGCCGGCGGGCCGTTGACGCCCACCTTGGCCTTCGCCTCGCCCTTGCCCAGGACGGTCGACGACTTACAGTCGAGGTTGAAGATGTCGTCGCGCGCACACGTCGGCATGCCCTTGAGGTTCAGCTTGACGTTCTTCGGGAGAAAGACGTCGAGCTCGCTCATGGTGCGCGTCGTGTCGTCGTTGACGACGTCGAGCGTGAACGTGCTGTTCTTCGGCTTCTGCTTGGTGCCGGCCTTGGTCGGCGTGACCTTCGTGTCCAGCGTTGCACCGCCACCCTGGGCGTACGCAACGGCACTGAAGGCAACAACGGCGAGCGCCGCAACGGCGGCGATCAGGTACTTACGCAAGAGGGACCCTCCGAGACTCGGATTGACTGACGAATCAACCCCGTAGCCTCTCCGAAGTTTCGCTAGGGGCGCACTCGTACGTGTGTCCAGTGACAATTCAGCGGGCGCAGAGGCGTTCGACCCCGTCGAGCAGGGTCCAGTTGGCGCGCAGCACGCGCTCGGCCTCGGCCACCAATGCGTCCTCGTCGGCGCCGTCGAGGTGGTCGGCGAGGAGCGTGCGGCCCTCCGCCGCGTGCTCGACGTCGCGCTCCGCGTGCAGCTCGAAGTAGGCGGTCGCCGGACCGCTCTCGAAGCCGTAGAAGTCACGCAGGCCGTCGGCCTTCACGCGGGAGATGGCCGGCTGGGCCGACTCGATCGCGTACAGGGCGACGAGGTGCCCGGGCAGGTCCCGGCTCTTGCCGGCCCACGCGTCGGCGCACTCCGCCGTCTCCGGCTCGGCCGGCTGCGGGCCGTCGGTGCCGGCCGCGCTCGCGAACGCATCCCACAGGGTCACGTGCGCGGCCTCCTCGCCGGCGTGGACGGCCAGGCCGACGCTCGAGGCGGCGCGAGCCGCGTCCCCGGTCGCGTCCGCGAGGGCCACGACCGCGTGCCGGTACTGCCCGGCGTAGAGCGCGAGATCCTCGGCCGAGAGCTCGCCTCTGCTCCACCGCTGGTAGAAGGGGTGCTCGAGGAGATTCCAGTGAGCCTGTACGTCCGCGAGACGGGTCCAGAGGTCCACTTGGCGCGATGCTACCGTGGCCGCCGGTGCGGGCCCAGCCAGACACGATTCCGGCGCCGCCGTTCCCGCGCGAACTGCCGTGGATCAACGTGGCGCCGCTGCGGATGGACAAGCAGCGCGGCCGGCCGGTCCTGATCGAGTTCTGGGACTTCTGCCGCGTCAACTCGCTGCGCACGCTGCCGTACCTGAAGGCCTGGCACGAGCGCTACTCGGCCGAGGGCCTGCGGGTCATCGGCGTCCACGCCGGCGGCTTCCTCCCCGCGCGCGAGGAGGCCAACGTGCGGCGCGCGGTCGAGCGCCTCGCGATCCCGTACCCCGTCGTGATCGACGCGCAGCTCGAGCTGTGGGACCTGTACGGCAACGTGGGCTGGCCGGCCCGGTACCTGTGGGACCAGCGCGGCGCGCTGTTCTCGATGCACTACGGCGAGGGCGCGTACGAGGAGACCGAGCGGGAGCTGCAGGAGCTGCTCGGCGTCGAGCGCGAGGTCGTGCCCCCCGTGCGGCCCGAGGACGCGCCGGGCGTGCTGCTCCCCGCCCAGACCGAGGACCAGCCCGGCCCCTACAGCGGCCCGTACGAGGCGGGCGGCGTGTGGGCCGTGCTCGAGGGCGACGGCGAGGTGATCGCCAACGGGCGCACGATCACCGTGACCGAGCCGGGGTGCTTCGAGCTCGTCTCCCACCCCCACCACACGGCCTCCGTGCTCGAGCTCGAGATCGGCGAAGGCGTGACCTGCCACGCCACGTGCTTCACGCCAGCGCTTCCAGCAGGCTGAGCAGCCGCGGCGGCTGGTCGTCCTCGACGAGGATCGCCGTTCCCGGCCAGTAGGGCGACGCCTTGGGCGCGCTGTTGCCCAGGAAGTGCGGCTGGTGGACCCACGACCCGGTGTTGTGCAGCCGCCCGCCCGCCCGCGTGGTCCACTCGGCGAGATCGTCGCCCGGCCACGGGCCGGAGCGGTGCGAGTGACCGCAGATCACGTGCGGCGCCTGAACGCCGAGGCGGTGCAGCATCTCCACGAAGCCGCGCAGGTAGCCGCGCCGCAGCCCGGCGCCGCTGAGGTCGCGATCCACCGGGCCGATGCCGAGCCGGTTGATCACGGCGACCGCCGCCGCGAAGCCGGTGCGCAGCACGACGGTCGACGGCCGCAGCCGGCGCCCGCTGCCGCCGAGCGCGACCCAGGCGCGCGAGGACGCGCCCGCTCCCGCGCTGATCATCGCGTGCTCGGAGCGCTGGGTGAGCGCATGCATCCACGCGTAGAGCGGCGAGAGGACGGCCTCGTAGTCGTCCGGCGTCGCCGCGCGCTCCGGGAGCGAGACCGCCCAGCGCGCCATCGCGCCGGCGGCCAGGCGCTCGAACGTCGGGATGGTGGCGTGCAGGTCGGAGTAGTGGCCGTGGATGGCGTAGACGTCGTCGCGCAGCCAGACGCCGGGGTAGACGATCTGCATGCGCGCCGGCGCCGCCCGCTCGGCCAGCGCGGCGGCGAGCACGCCGGCCTGCGGCGGGTCGATCCGGTGCTCGAGCCCCAGGAAGCCCGAGGGCTCGGTCATCAGCCGGCCGTCGATCCAGCCGGCCACCATGCCGTGATCGTGGTTGCCGGCCGTGACGATCAGCTCGCCGTCGGCCCCGAGCGCGCGGCCGACCTCTTCGAAGAACGGCGCGGCGAGGGCGAGGGCGTCCCGGTGCGGCCCGTCGCGCAGCTCGAGCCCGTCGCCGAGGATGACGAGCCGGTCGACGCCGCGCACGGCCTCCATCAGCGGCTCGCGCAGCGCGGGCCGGCGCAGCAGATCGGCGCCCGTGCTCGCGCCGATGTGGAGGTCGGAGATCACCAGGGTCCGCACAGGGCTCTAGTGTGGCGAGCCGCATGAGCGGACCACTCGCCGGCCTGATCGTCGCGGACTTCTCACGCGTGCTCGCCGGGCCGTACGCGTCGATGCTGCTCGGCGACCTCGGCGCCGACGTGATCAAGGTCGAGCGGCCGGACGGCGGCGACGACACGCGCGCGTGGGGGCCGCCGTGGCGCGACGGCGAGAGCACGTACTACCTGGGCCTGAACCGCAACAAGCGGTCGGTGGCCCTCGATCTCGCCGACGCGGGCGACCGCGCGCTCGCGCGGGCGCTGGGCGAGCGCGCCGACGTGCTGCTCGAGTCCTTCCGGCCCGGCCTGATGGCCTCGTGGGGCCTCGACGGCGACACGCTGCGCACGGCCAACCCGCGCCTGGTCTCCTGCTCGGTGACCGCCTTCGGGTCCGGCGAGGCCGCCGCCGGGCTGCCCGGCTACGACTTCCTCCTGCAGGCCATGGGCGGGCTCATGAGCGTGACCGGCGAGCCGGACGGGCGGCCGCTGAAGGTCGGCGCGGCGCTGATCGACCTCGTCTGCGGCCTGCTCGCGGCCAACGGCATCCAGGCGGCGCTGCACGAGCGCGAGCGGACCGGGCGCGGCCGCCACGTCGAGGTCTCGCTGATGGACTCCGCGCTCGCGTCGCTGCTCAACCAGGGCTCGGCGTGGGTCGCGGGCGGCGCGGTCCCGTCGCGCCGCGGCAACCGCCACCCGAGCATCGTGCCCTACGAGACCTACGAGGCCGCCGACCGCCCGTTCGCCGTGGCCGTCGGCAACGACCGGCTGTTCGCGCGGCTGTGCGACGCGGTCGGCCTGCCGGAGCTCGCGGCCGACGAGCGCTTCGCCACCAACGAGGCGCGCGTGGCGAACGTGGACGCGCTGGCCGAGCGGTTCGAGGCCGTGTTCCGCACGCAGCCCGCCGAGCACTGGGTCGCCGCCCTGCGTGCCGCGAACGTCCCCGTCGGCCTCATCAACCGCGTCGACGAGGCGTTCGCGCTGGCCGCCGACCTCGGGCTCGAGCCCGTGGACGAGACGCACGGCACGCCGCTGATCGCGCCCCCGCTACGGCTCGACGGCGAGCGCCCGCCCGTCCGCCGCCCGCCCGCCGCGGCTCGACGAGCACGGCGACGAGATCCGCGACTGGCTCACCCAACCCCGGCATTGAAGGAGCGGGATCGGCCGGGTTTCGCACTCGAATCCTGCCCTAGTGGTCGCATCGTGACCCGAAAGCAGGACGGACGTGAAGAAACCGGCCCCGCCGGCCTCCCCAGCTCCCCTACCCAGCCGCAGTTGAAGTTCGTCCCGGAGCGCGCCCTAGCCGGCGCGGGCTGCGAGCTGCTGCCGGATGACCTTCGGCAGCATGAAGCGGACGTCCTCGCGCATGACCTCGAAGGTCTCGACGGTCTCGGTCCCGCGATCGCGGAAGAACTGCACCAAGCGTGAAACGAGGTCCTCGGGCGCGCTGGCGCCGGACGAGATGCCCACGACGCGGGCGCCCTCGAGCCACTCCTCCTGCACCATGCCCTCGTTGTCGATCAGGTGGGCGCGGGCGCCGCAGTCGCGGGCCACGTCGACCAGCCGCTGGGAGTTCGACGAGTTGGTGGAGCCGATCACCAGCACGAGGTCGCACTGGGCGGCCATCTGCTTGACCGCCGCCTGGCGGTTGGTGGTGGCGTAACAGATGTCGTCGGTGCGAGGACCGGTGATGGCCGGGAACTTCTCGCGCAGCTTGTTGATGATCGAGCGCGTCTCGTCGACCGACAGCGTGGTCTGGGAGATGTAGGCGACGCGCTCCGGATCGGGGACCTCGAGCGTCTCGACGTCCTCCTCGGTCTGGACGAGCACGATGTGCTCGGGCGCCTCGCCCGTCGTGCCCTCGACCTCCTCGTGCCCCGCGTGACCGATGAGCACGATCGTGTAGCCCTCGTCGGCGAACTTGACCGCCTCGCGGTGGACCTTGGTGACCAGCGGACACGTCGCGTCGATCGTCTGCAGGCCGCGCCGCTCGGCGTCGGCGTGCACGGCCGGGGACACGCCGTGGGCCGAGAAGACGGTGATCGCGCCCTCGGGGATCGTGTCGTCGAGCTCGTCGACGAAGATCGCGCCGCGCTCGCGCAGGGTCTCGACCACGTGCTTGTTGTGGACGATCTCCTTGCGCACGTAGACGGGCGGGCCGTGCAGGTCGAGCGCGTGCTCGACGGTCTGCACGGCGCGGTCCACGCCGGCGCAGTAGCCGCGCGGAGCGGCCAGCAGCAGCTTCTCGGGGGCCGAGGTCACTGCTTGAAGTCTAGGAGCATCTGCACGACCGCCTCGCCCACCAGGTCGAGCGAGCGGGCCGAGACGGCGGTCATGTCGTCGCACGTCTCGTGCCAGCAGTCGAACGTGAAGTCGATGAGGTTGATGGCCGGCAGCCCGCGGCGGAGGAACGGCGTGTGGTCGTCGACGACCCCGCCGGCCGTGGCGTCCGGGAACACGCTGAGCGACCCGACCTTCTTCGCCGCCGAGCGCAGCTGCCGCCACAGCCCCAGATACGACGTCTGCTCGCGCGGGATCTGCATGTTGCCCTTCTCGGCCACGAAGTCGAGCAGGATCATGGCCCGCAGCTTCTTGGCGTGCTTGCGCGCGTACGGCCGCGAGCCGCGCAGGCCGGTCGAGTAGAAGTCCTGCGAGTCGTCGGGGCTCTCCTCGCCGTCGAAGAGCACGAAGCGGATCGGCGGCGCGGTGGACGGGCGCTTGGCCTTCTGCAGCGCGCGGGCGATCTCCAGCACCGCCGCCGTGCCCCCGGCGCCGTCGTTGGCGCCGACGAAGCCCGGGATGTCCTTGGTGTCGTAGTGGGCGGCGACGAGGATCGGCTTGCCGCGCCCCGGGATGCTCCCCACGACGTTCTGCCAGCCGCCGGACACGGTCGCGATGCGGCCACGCGGGAGCCGGTCGCTCAGCCACTGCGCGAGCTCGCGCGCCGTCTCGGAGCCGGCCGGCCGGGGGCCGAGCTCGACCTGGTAGCGCAGGTCGCCGAACGCGCGGTCGCGGTTGAAGCGATCGACCTTGAGGGCGGCGGCGGCGGGCGCGTCGTCGCCACCGTCGAACGCGCCGGTGACCGCGGCGACGATCAGGCCCGCCCCCGCGACCACGAGCACGACGGACAGCACGGTCAGGCGACGCATCGGCCTAGTCGTTCGACGTCACCGCGTCGAGCAGGCCGGCGAAGCGCTCGCGCGCCGCTTCGCGCCGCGTCGGGACGTGCTCGCTCGGCACGCCGCCGGCGGGCGCTTCGTAGCCGCGCAGGATCTGGCGGGCGACGCTCTGGCGATGGACCTCGTCGGGTCCGTCGTAGAGCCGGGCGGCGCGCGCGAAGCGATACATCTGCTCGAGCGGGAGGTCCGTCGAGTAGCCGAGCGAGCCGTGCGCCTGCAGCGCACGGTCCACCACGTCGTGCAGGACCGCGGCGCCGTAGAACTTGATCAGCGCGATCTCCTGCCGCGCGGCGGCCGCGCCCTCGGCGTCCATCTTCCAGGCCGCGTGGAGCGTCATCAGCCGGGCGGCGTGCATCTGCGCCGCCGAGTCGGCGATCCAGTTCTGGACGGTCTGCTTCTCGGCCAGGAGCGAGCCGTGCGAGAACCGCGACTGCGCGCGCTCGCAGAGCATGTCGAACGCCCGCTTGGACACGCCGAGCCAGCGCATGCAGTGGTGGATGCGGCCCGGGCCGAGCCGCTGCTGCGCGATGAGGAAGCCCGCGCCGCGCGCGCCGAGCAGCGCGTCCTTGGGCAGCCGGACGTCCTCGTAGAGGATCTCGGCGTGGCCGCCGTACGCGCCGTAGCGCTCGTACGGGTGCTCCATCGTCGGCACGTCGCGCAGGATGTTCACGCCCGGCGTGTCGACCGGCACGAGGAACATCGAGGCGCGCTGATAGCGGTGCGCCTCCGGGTCGGTGACGGCCATGACGATGAGGAAGTCCGCCACCGAGGCGTTCGTGGAGAACCACTTCCGGCCGTTGATGACCCAGCCGTCACCGTCTTCGGTCGCGCTCGTCTGCAGCAGCGTCGGATCGCTGCCCGCGGTGTCAGGCTCGGTCATCGAGAACGCCGAGCGCAGGTCGCCCGCCAGCAGCGGGATGCAGGTACTGCTCCTTCTGGTCCTCGGTCCCGGCCAGCGCCAGCACCTCGGAGTTGCCGGAGTCCGGCGCCTGGTTGCCGAAGACGACGGGCGCGAACGGGCTCGAGCCGAGGATCTCGTGCATGAGGCCGAGCTTGACCTGGCCGAAGCCCTGGCCGCCCAGGTCCGGCGGCAGGTGCGCGGCCCACAGCCCGCGCTCGCGGACCTGCTCCTGCAGCGGCGCGATCGCCCGCTCGAAGCCGCCGGGCCCGAACTCCTCGAAGACGGTCTCGATCGGCCAGACCTCGTCGCGGACGAAGTCCCGCATCCAGTCGAGCTGCGCCTGGAACTCGGGTTCGGTGGAGAAGTCCCACGCCATCCGCCGCCATGATCGCAGGCGGACTACGGTGGAGGGCATGCTGTTGGAGCTCCGCGTCACCTGATGCCGCTCGTCGCCGCCGCGGCGGTCGCGGCGGGAGCGGCGCTCCAGTCGGCGACCGGCTTCGGCTTCTCGGTGGTCGCCGCGCCGCTGGTCTTCGCCACGGTCGACCCGCAGGAGGCGGTCGGGCTCATGATCGTGCTCGGCACGCTGGTCAACGTCATGACGCTCGCCACCGAGCGACGCCGCCCGCGCCCGCTGGTCCGCGAGTGCGTCGTGCTGCTCGCCTTCGCCCTGCCCGGCGCGTTCGCCGGCGTCGCCGTGCTGCGCGCGCTCGACCCCGTCGCGCTGCAGGTGGCGGTCAGCGTCGGCGTGCTCGCCACGCTCGCGGCGCAGCGGCTCGCCGCCGGGCGCGCGATGCCGGCCTGGGGCGGGCCGCTCGGCGGGCCTGGTGGCCGGCGGCCTGACCACCTCGACGACCACCGCCGGCCCGCCGATGATCGTGTACCTGATGGGCCGCGAGATCGAGCCCGAGCAGCTCCGCGACACGATGCCGGTCTGCTTTCTCGGGCTCAGCGTCATCGGCGTCATCGCCCTCATCGCCACGGGCACGAGCGGCGCGGTTCCGGAGGCATCGCTCGTCGCGCTGCTCGTCCCGGTCGTGGTCGCCGGGCACGTGGCCGGCCGCCCGCTCTTCGCCGCGCTCCTGCGCAGCGGCCGCTACGAGACGGTCCTCACCGTCGTGCTCGTCGGGTCGGTGATCGCCGGACTGGTGGCGGCCGTGCTCTGACGTGACTACGCTCTGAGCCGATCGGACTCGGAGGGAGTCAGCATGGCGCAGGCGCACGGCGATCGGCTCACCGCAGTGGACGCGTCCTTCTTGGCTCAGGAGAGCCAGAACGCGCACATGCACATCGGCGCCGTGATGATCTTCGAAGGGCCGCCGCCGGCCTTCGAGGACTTCGCCAACCACGTTCGCAGCCGGCTGCACCTCGTTCCGCGGTACCGCCAGAAGCTGGCCGTGCCGCCGATCGAGACGGGGCGCCCGCTCTGGGTCGACGACGCGAACTTCAATCTCGAGTACCACCTCCGCCACACCGCGCTGCCGGAGCCGGGCAGCGAGGAGCAGCTCCGCGCGCTGGCCGCGCGGATCCACTCACAGCGCCTCGATCGCACGAAGCCGCTGTGGGAGCTGTGGCTCGTCCAGGGGCTCGACGACGGGCGCTTCGCCCTGATCTCCAAGACCCACCATGCGGTCGTCGACGGCGTGGCCGGCGTCGACCTCGCCACCGTGCTCTTCGACCTGGAGCCGGTCCCGCCGCCGCTCCCGCACGAGGGTGAGCCGTGGGTGCCGCAGCGCGAGCCGAACGCGGCCGAGCTGGCCGCGCGGGGCGTCAAGGGCCTCGTGGGGCTGCCGTTCTCGCTCGCCGGCCGGGCGCTCGGCGCCGCGCGGCAGCCGACGAGCTCGCTCCATGCGGTGCGCGAGGCGGTCGAGGGGGTGGCCGAGGTCGCGTGGGCGGGCCTGAACCCGGCGCCCGACACGCCGCTCAACGTGCCGATCGGACCGCACCGGCGGCTCGTGATGATCCGCAGCGAGCTGTCGGACTTCAAGGAGATCAAGGACGCCTTCGGCGGGACGGTCAACGACGTCGTGCTCACCGTCGTGGCGGGCGGCCTGCGCCGCTGGCTGCGCTCCCGCGGCGTGCGCACCGAAGGGCTCGAGGTGCGAGCGCTCGTGCCGGTCTCGATCCGCGCCGCCGGCGAGCACGGCAACATGGGCAACCGGCTCGCCGCCATGCGCGCGCCGCTGCCGGTCTACGTCGAGGACCCGGTCGCGCGCCTGCAGGTCGTCCGCGCGGCGATGGACGGCCTGAAGGAGTCCAAGCAGGCGGTCGGCGCCGAGGTCCTCGCCGGCGTGCAGAACCTCGCGCCGCCCACGGTGCTCGCGCAGGCCTCGCGGATCAACTTCTCGACGCGCCTCTTCAACCTGCTCGTCACCAACGTGCCGGGACCGCAGTTCCCGCTCTATGCCCTCGGCCGCGAGCTGCAGGACCTCTTCCCGGTCGCCTTCCTGCCGCGCGACCACGCGCTCGCCGTGGCGATCATGTCCTACAACGGCGGCATGGACTTCGGCCTGCTCGGCGACTACGACGCGATGCCGGACCTGGACGCCCTCGGCGACATGTTCATGGAGGCGCGCGACGAGCTGCTCGAAGCGGCCCGGGCGCAGGCGTCGAACGGGGCTAGTAGCCCAAGGCGAACTTCGCGTCCTCGGACATCTTCTCCGGCGTCCAAGGGGGCGTGAAGACCATCGTGGGGATGACCTCCTCCACGCCTTCCACCTCGCTCACGAACTCGACCATCTGCTCGGAGACCTGCGGTCCGATCGGGCAGGCGGGCGTGGTCAGCGTGAACGTCACGTTCACCTTGCCGCCGTCGATCTCCACGCCGTAGACGAGACCGAGTTCCACGAAGTCGAGCCCGAGCTCCGGGTCGATCACGTTGCTGAGGGCCTCGACGACCTCGTCTTCATCAACCATCCCCCCGAGTGTACGGAAGTGCGAAAAGTCGCTGTACGAACCCCTCGGTATGTATTAGGTTGCCGGGATCGTTCATTTCGACGACCAGCTGGCGATCCTCCGGATCGCGGGGGATGAGGATCGGAGCACCAGCGGACTCCGTCGCCGGCCGATCTCGGCCGCGCTCAAGGCCACGCGCGACGTGATCGTCGACCTGTCGGAGCTGCGTTTCGCGGATGCGTCGGTGATGATCGACCTCGCGTGCCTGGCGCAACGCCTGCGCGCCCAGGGCCGCGTGCTCTGGCTCAACGGCGCGCAGCCGAACATCCGCATCCTGATCGAGACGATGGGCCTGCACCGCCTGCCCGCCGTCCATCTCGACGGCCCGCTCCCCGCACTGAGCTCTTAGAGCTCAGCTCGGTCGTACCGTGTAAGGAGCTCCGCATGCTCCTGCCACTCGTTCTGCTCTTCATCGTCGTGCCGATCGCCGAGCTGGCGGTCATCATCCAGGTCGGCCAGCAGATCGGCGTGCTGTGGACGGTGGCGATCCTCATCGCCGACTCGCTCCTCGGCGCGGCGCTCATGCGCTCGCAGGGCCGCATCGCCTGGCGGCGCTTCAACGAGGCGACGGCCGCAGGCCGCGTCCCCGCCCGCGAGGTGCTCGACGGCGCGCTCGTGATCTTCGGCGGCGCGCTGCTCCTCACCCCCGGCTTCATCACCGACATCTTCGGGCTGATCCTGCTGATCCCGCCGACGCGTGCGCTCGTGCGCGTCGTGCTGGCGCGGCGGCTCGCGCACCGGATGGTCGCGTCGATGACCCAGTCGCGCTCGCCCGGTCCGCGTTCGCAGTCGCGGTCGCGGTCCGACTACGACGTGGAGGGCTCGGCGGTCGACCTCGACCCGGAGCCGCGGAAGGACCTCCCCTGACCGACACGCGGCTGGAGTCCGCGCAGCGGCCGACCGGCCCTGCGTTCGCGGACGCGGTCACCTTCAGCTTCGCGGACCCGGCCGCCGGCCTCTACGGGCTCGCCCGGCTCGGGCTGGCGGGCGCCGACGGCGCCCGCGAGGGCAGCGCCCTCGCCGTCCTCTTCGCCGGCCGCGAGCCGGTGGCCGCGCTGGCCGAGGGCGGGGTCCGGGTCGAAGGCGAGCAAGGCTTCGAGCGGCTCGCGCTGCCCGGCCTGGAGGCGACCGTCGAGGAGCCGCTGAGCCGCTGGACGCTGCGCTTCGACGGTGGCGAGCACGGCTACGAGCTCACCTTCGACGCTGCCGGGCCGCCGGCCGAGCTCGAGGCTTCCGAGCCGGCCGCGGAGGCGGGCGGGATGCGCGGCTACGAGCAGCTCTGCCACGTGCACGGGACGGTTCGCACCGGCGGGCAGGAGCGCGAGCTGCGCGGCCTCGGCCAGCGCGGGCACTCGTGGGGCGAGCCGGACTGGGAGCGGATCGGGTCCACGCGCACGCTGGCCGCGTGGCTGGCCGACGGGACCGGCGTCGCGCTGAGCGCCGTCCGCCCGGCCGACGCCGGCGGGCACGAGCCGGAGGCCATCTGGGCGGCCGTGCTCGGCCCCGCGGGCGCCCTGCGCGTCGACGAGCCGCGGCTCTCGACGACCTACGACGAGGACGGCCGCCAGCGGCGTGCCGGGCTCGAGCTGTGGGTCGGCGGAGACGACGACTGGCCGCGGCGCGCGACCGGCGAAGTGGTGTGCGGCTCGACGCTCGAGCTCGGTCAGCTGCGCCTCGACTGCGCGTTCGTGCGCTGGCGGATGGAGGGCTACGACGGGGTCGGCCGGTACGACGTGCTGCGGCGCGCATGATCCAGGCCGTCATCTCGGACTTCGGCGGCGTGCTCACGTCGCCGCTCCTCCCCGCCTTCGCGCGGCTGCAGGAGCACGACGACACGCCTCCCGAGGCCTACGGCGAGGCGATGGCGCTCAGCCTCGAGCAGGACGGCGTGCATCCGCTGTTCGCGCTCGAGCGCGGCGAGATCACCGAGGCCGAGTTCCTGGCCCGGCTCGAGCGGACCCTCGAGCACGTGACCGGGCGCCCGGTCACGCTGCACGGCTTCGCGTCCCGCTTGATGGACGGCCTGGCCCCCAACCAGGAGCTGTTCGACCACTACCGGACCCTTCAGCGCGAGCACGGGCTGCGCTTCGCCCTGTGCACCAACAACGTCCGCGAGTGGGAGCCGCTGTGGCGGCCCAAGCTCCCGATCGACGAGCTCTTCGAGATCGTCGTCGACTCCGCGTTCGTCGGGACCCGCAAGCCGGAGCCGGAGATCTACGCGATCACGCTCGAGCGGCTCGACCTGCCCGCCGAGGTCTGCGCCTTCGTGGACGACCTCGAGGTCAACGTCGAGGCCGCGAACCTGGCCGGTATGCAGGGCATCCACTTCCGCGACACGCCGAGCGCGATCGAGGAACTGGGTCTGCTTCTTTTGGAAAGGTGAGAAGCTCTGAATGGGCTTCGATGAGTGACCATACGCACGTGCAGCCGCGGGAGATCCTGCCCTTCGCGCTGGCCGGTGTCATCGGGCTGGTCGTCGTCGTGCTGCCCGGTCCGCCGACGGACTGGTGGCTCTTCGCACTCGCTGCCGGCCTGACGCTGGCCATCATCGCCGCCGGGTTCGCCGCCGCCCAGCAGCGGCGCGGGCGGCCGCTGATCATCCTGCTGCCGCTGGCGTACTTCGGCGTCGTCGCGCTCCTGCGCCACGCGGGCGTGAACGGAAGCTCGGGCTTCGCACCGCTGATCATGCTCCCGATCGTCTGGCTCGCCCTGTACGGCACGCGCGCGCAGCTGGCGATCGGGCTCGCCTTCATGCTGGTCACCCTGCTCGTGCCGATCCTGGTCTTCGGCGAGCCGCGCTATCCGCCGTCGGGCTGGCGGAGCACGCTGATCTTCGTCGCCGTCGGGGCCGTCGCGGGGCTCGCCATCCAGTCGCTCGTCGTGCGCGTCCGCACCACCCGCGACCGGCTCTCCGGCGTACTCCGCAACGCCACCGAGACCGCGATCATCGCGACGGACGCCCGCGCCAGGATCACCGTCTTCAACCACGGGGCGGAGCGCATGCTGGGCTACGAGGCCTCCGAGGTCATCGGCAAGTCGGTGCTCACCACGGTCCTCGACCAGGCCGAGCTCGAGGCGCGGGCGACCGAGCGCGGCTTCAAGCCGAGCCCCGAGCTGGTCCAGTCCTTCGGCCCCGGGCCTCGGCGCTGGACCTTCGTGCGCAAGGACTCCAGTCAGCTCCAGGTCTCCGTGGCGGTGACGATCGAGCGCGACGCCGCCGGCGAGGTCACCGGCTACCTCGGCATCGCGACGGACATCAGCAAGCGGCTGCGCGCGGAGGCGGAGCTCAAGGAGGAGCGGGACTTCTCGACGGCCGTCATCCACACGGCGGGCAGCCTGGTCATGGCGCTCGACCCGAGCGGCCGCATCGAGCGCTTCAACCAGGCCTGCGAGCGGCTCACCGGCATCTCCGAGGCCGAGGCGCGGGGGCACGTGCCGACGGAGTTCATGGTCTCGCCCGAGGACAACGAGCGCATCGGCGCGCTGATGCAGGGCGCGACGGCTGCGGACTACCCCATCTCCTTCGAGGTCGAGTGGCGTGCGGCGAACGGCGAGCCGCGCCTGATCGCCTGGGCGTACAACTGCATCATCGACGCGGCGGGCGCGATCACCCACGTCGTCGCCGCCGGCACCGACGTGACCGAGCGGCGCGAGGCGCTGATGCGCGCGATGGAGGCCTCGCGCGCGAAGTCCGAGTTCCTGGCCAACATGAGCCACGAGCTGCGGACGCCGCTGAACGGCGTCATCGGCATGCTCGAGCTGCTGCAGGACACCGAGCTCACGCAGGAGCAGCTCGAGTACGCGCGCACCGCCTCCACGTCCGGCGATGCGCTGCTCGGCGTCATCAACGACGTCCTCGACTTCTCCAAGATCGAGGCCGGCAAGCTCGAGCTCGACGAGGTCGACTTCGACCTCCGGGAGGTCGTGGAGGACGCGAGCGAGATCCTCGCGCATCAGGCCCACCAGAAGGGCATCGAGCTGACGGTCTGGATCGACGAGCAGGTCCCGCCGGTGGTGCGCGGCGACCCCGGCCGCCTCCGTCAGGTGGTGACCAACCTGCTCTCCAACGCCGTCAAGTTCACCTCCGAGGGCGAGGTGTCGGTGCGCGTCGGGAGCGAGCCGCAGGGAGACCGGGTGCTGGTGCGCGGCGAGGTGCGCGACACGGGGATCGGCATCGCGCCGGAGAAGATCGCGGAGCTCTTCGAGGCGTTCTCGCAGGAGGACAGCTCGACCACGCGGCGGTTCGGCGGCACCGGCCTCGGCCTCGCGATCTCCCGGCAGCTCGTCGATCTGATGGGCGGTCAGCTCAGGGCCGAGTCGGAGCCGGGACGGGGCAGCACGTTCCGGTTCACCGCGTCGCTCCTCGCCGCCGACGGCGAACGGCCGACCCGCCGGCAGCGGACGGCGCTGCCCGATGGGCTCCGCGTCCTCGTGGTCGACGACAACGCGACCAACCGCCGGCTCGTCCGCGCCTACCTCGATCCTCGCGTCACCCGCTGCGAGGAGGCCGAGTCGGCCGCCGACGCGCTGGTCATGATGCACACGGCCGCCAACGCCGGGGCGCCGTTCTCGGTGGTCGTCCTCGACTTCCAGATGCCGGGGATGGACGGGCTCGAGCTCGCGCGCGCGATCCGCGGCGCACCGAGCCTGCGGTCGGCACGGCTGGTCCTGCTGACGTCGACCTCGACCCACAGGGACGCCGCGCGCGAGGTGCAGATCGACGCCTACCTCACGAAGCCCGTCCGCCGCGCGGCGCTGCTCGAAGCGCTCGCCGACGTGCTCGGGTCGCCGGCGCGGCGGCCCGTGCCCGCCGAGGCCGTCGAGGCGCCGGCTCCGGCACGGGCGCACGGGACGGCGCGGGCGCGGCTGCTGGTGGCCGAGGACAACCCGGTCAACCAGCTCGTCATCCAGGGCATGCTCGCCAAGCGCGGCTTCGAGATCGAGCTGGCGACGACCGGGCGGGAGGTGCTCGCCCAGCTCGACCGCGAGCGCCACGCCGCCATCCTCATGGATGTCCAGATGCCCGACCTCGACGGCTACGAGACGACGCGCAGGATCCGCGCCGCCGAGAACGGCGATGCCCGCATCCCGATCATCGCGCTGACGGCCGGTGCGCTGCAGGGCGATCGGGACCTGGCCCGCGAGGCCGGGATGGACGACTACCTGGTGAAGCCGCTGCGGCCGGAGCAGCTCGACGCGGTGCTCGAACGCTGGGTGGCCGGGGCGGCCCGCCCCGCGCCCGCCGCCGCGCCGGCGCTCGACGAGTCGCGCATCCGCGGGTTCCGCGAGAGCTACCCCGACATCGTGGAGCGGCTCGTCGCCCTGTTCGTCGACACCACGCCGCCGCTGGTCGACGAGCTCGAGCACGCGTCCGCACGAGACGACGAGGAGGCCCTGCGCAAGCTCGGCCACAAGCTCAAGAGCAGCTGCGACAACGTCGGCGCCGCCCGCATGGCCGCCGCCTGCCGCTCGCTCGAGGCGGGCGAGGGCGACCACGCGGAACTGGTGGCCGAGCTGCGCGCCGCCTACCCCGTCACGGTGGCCGAGCTCCAGAACGCCGCTGCCGTCTGAGCCGCGGCTCCTCCGTCAGTTCTCGCAGCCGAGGCGATCCCAGCAGTAGAGCTCGAGGCATTCGGCCGCGAGCTCGCCGGCGCGCTGGGGGGAGAGCCAGGGCAGCACCATGTCGAGCGCCTGGTCCTCCGCGAAGCCGGCATTGAAGGCGTCCTCCCCGCGCAGGCCGGCGGCGATCCGCAGCGCCTCGCGGCGGTTCTCGCCCAGCGAGCTGAACGCCGCGACCAGGAAGTCCTTGTTCGCGACCGGCGTGCCGACCTCCATCGACGCGTGCCAGGCGGCCAGCATCGAGAGGTCGTTCTCGTCGAGGTCGGCGACCGCCTTCGCGTAGTGCGAGGCGAGCTCCTCCTCCGGGATCTCGTCGACCCACGCGCGCACGAGCTCGCAGAGGAGCTGACGGCGCGCTTCGCGCCCGACCGATTCGGCGATGACGCGGATGGCGTCCTTCGGCTCGATGAAGCAGAGAGGCATGACGCGGCCAAGGTACGCCGGGCTTCGGACGGAATGGTTGACTTCGTGCACTTTGCGAGAGGGCCGCTACGAGTCGCACTACCTCCGGGCCGTCGACCCCGCACGTCCGCGCGGCGTGTGGATCCGTCATACGACCCACCAGCGGCCGGGCGCCGACCCCACGGGCGCGCTGTGGTGCACGGTCTGGGACGCCGAGGCGGGACCGCCGTACGCGGTCAAGCAGTCGCTGCCGGCGCCGCCTTCTCCGACCTTCTCCGGCCGCGCCTCCGCTCTCGGTCGCTCCGCCGCGTGGGACCTCTCGCCGGCGAGCGGCGAGGCGCCGCTCCGGCACCTCCCACGCGGCTGGATGTACCGCGCCCCGCTGCCCCGCACGAAGCTCGAGAGCCCGCAGCCCGACGCGGTCTTCACCGGCTGGATCGAGGCGGACGGGCAGCGGACCGAGGTGGCCGGCTGGCGCGGCATGGTCGGCCACAACTGGGGCGCCGAGCACGCCGAGCGCTGGGTCTGGCTGCACGCCGTCGGCTTCGCCGAGGCGCCCGGCGCCTGGCTCGACGTCGCGATCGGCCGGGTGCTGGTCGGCGGCCGGCTGACGCCGTGGGTGGCCAACGGCGCCCTGTCGCTCGACGGCGCACGGGTGCGGCTCGGCGGCCTCGGGCGCGTGCGCTCGACCCGGGTCGACGCCCGCCCCGGCGCGATGGAGGCGGTCATCGGCGGCGCGGGAGCGACGATCCGCGTGGCGGTCGAGGCCCCGGCCGGCCAGACCGTCGCGTTCCGCTACGCCGACCCGACGGGAGGCGAGCACCACGCGCTGAACTGCTCGATCGCGCAGGTGCGGCTGCGGGTCGAGCGCAGCGGCCGCCCGGCGCTCGAGCTGGCGAGCGCGTTCGGCGGGGCCTACGAGCTCGGCGTGCGCGAGACCTCGCATGGCGTGCCGGTCCAGCCGTTCCCGGACCCCTGAGGAACTTCAACTGCGGCATTAGGGGAGCGGGATCGGCCGGTCGCCCTGCCGAGTGTCGACTTTGGTGCCGCTGCGGCACCGAAGTCGACAGTGGGCTTCGAGTGTCGACTTTGTCAGCCTGGGACTGACAAAGTCGACACTCGGCGCGATCCGCGGGAGAGCGAGCGGCCGATCCCGCTCCCTCAATGCCCGGGGTTCGATCCCGTCACGCCTCCAAGAGCGCGGTCCACATCGGCCGTCGTGTTCCACAGGTGGCACGAGAACCGCACCCCGCCGTCGCGCTCGGTGGCCATCACGCCCGCGGCGCGCAGTGCCTCCTCGCCCTCGCGCCCGAGCACGACGCGGACCATCGCGGAATCGGAGGCCTCGAGCCCGAGGCCGGCCCGGAGGCGGTTGGCCAGCTCCACGTTGTGCCCGCGGATCGCCTCGATGCCGACCTGCTCGAGCACGTCGAGCGCCGGCGCGCAGCCGACCCAGCTGAGCCACGCCGGGGAGACGTCGAAGCGGCGGGCGTCGGGCGCGAGGCGGAGCGCCGCGCCGTAGTTCGTCTCGAACGGGTCGTCGCCCGCGTACCAGCCCGCGAGCCGCGGGGTGAGCCGCTCGGCGGCGTCCGGGCGCATCGCCATGAACGCCGTGCCGCGCGGGCTCATGAGCCACTTGTACGCGGCGGCTGCCACGAAGTCGAAGCGCGAGGCGTCGAGCGGGAGCCAGCCGCTGGCCTGCGTCGCGTCGAGGAACGTCTGCGCGCCGTGGTGGGCGGCCGCGGCAGCGAGCGCGTCGAGGTCGGCGACGCGGCCGTCGGAGGACTGGACCGCGCTGATCGCGACCAGGGCGGTCGAGCCGTCGACCGCCTCGGCGACATCGGCCAGCGGCACGACGGCGACGTCGAAGTCGCCGACCATGAACGGCCAGAGCACCGAGGTGAAGTCGCCCTCCGCGCAGACCACGCGGGCGCCGCGCGGGAGCGACTGCGCCACGAGCCCCGTGAACGCCGACACCTGCGCGCCGACGGCCACGTCGGACTCGGGCACGCCGTGCAGCCGCGCCCACGTGGCTCTCGCCACGCCGACCGAGCGGTCCCAGGGAGCCCACGTCGTCCGCCCGTGCCGCCACTCGTCCATCGCCGCCTCCACGGCCTCGATCGTCGGCCGCGGCGGCAGCCCGTACGAGGCCGCGTTGAGATAGGCGGCCTCGGGCGAGAAGAGCCTGCGTGCCTCGGCGACGGTCAGCAGGCGGCTCAGCGTACAGACATCGCCAGCGCGCCCAGGAACAGCGACGAGGCGAACCGCGTCGCGCCCTCCACGTCCGGCGGGTCGCGCTCCGCCAGCCGCGCGCCCAGCTCCAGCCCGACGGCGATCATCGCCCCCGCGCAGTACTCGACGTCGACCGGCGGCACGTGGCCGGCGTCGATCGCCGTCCGCAGGTCCTCGGCCAGCTCCTCGGTCCCCGCGGGCAGCACCGTCTGCCCGAACCGGTGGCCGATCGTCTCGAGGTTCCGGCGCATGAAGGCAAAGCGCTCGGGGTCCTCGACGATGAACTCGAAGAACGCTCGGTAGCCGCTCTCGACGAACTCCTGCGCGGTGGCGGCGCTGCGCCGCGCCGCCCGCACCCGGCGCCGCGCCTCCTCGCCGGCGTCGCGCACCAGGGCCTCGAAGATCGCGTCCTTGTCCGGGAAGTAGTTGTAGAACGTGCCGGAGGCCAGGTCCGTGCGGCGGCTGATGTCCCGCACCGAGGTGGCCGCGTAGCCGTGCTCGGCGAACACCTCCTGCGCCGCCGCGAGGATCGCGGCCCGGTTCGCGGCCTTGTTGCGCTCGCGCCGGCCGATCATGCGACCGCCCGCGCGGCGCCCCGCCGGCGCTCCTTGGCCAGGTCGGCGAGGTAGTCGTCGTAGTCGACCTGCATCGTGTGCCGCACCGACGCGACGTAGCGCTTGCGCATGCGCGCCCGCTCGCGCGCGATGTCCGCCCGCAGCTCGCCCTCCGGCGGGAGGGCGTACGAGCCGTCGAGGTGGTCGCAGACCCACTCGGACTGGGCCGCCGCGATCGGCATGATCGCCCCCAGCGGCTGCAGCAGCCCGATGAAGAAGACATCGCGCCGCGCCGGGTGGAACACCCGCCGGAAGAGCGGCAGGTCGTTGTCCGGCGCGGAGATCACCGCGGGAGCGAAGAACGGGAACGTGACCCGGTAGCCCGTGCAGTAGACGACCACGTCGGCCTCCACCGCGCTGCCGTCGGTGAAGACGACGCCGTCCGGCGTCAGCCGCGCGAGGTTCGGCTTCGGCGTGATCGCCCCGTGCGCGACGCGCGAGAGCAGGTCGTCGGAGATCGTCGGGTGCGCCTCCAGCGGCCGGTGGTCGGGCTTCGGCAGCCCGTAGCGCTCCATGTCGCCGACCGCGAGCCGCAGGATGGCCTGCGTGAGCCGCTGGCGCACGCGCAGCGGGATCCCCGCCTTGGTGGAGAACTGGTCGAGCGGGCGGCCGAACACGTACTTCGGCACCACCCAGGCGCCCCGCCGCGCCGCGAGGTACGTCGCGGTCGCCGAGAAGCTCGACTCGACGGCGATGTCCATCGCCGAGTTGCCCATCCCGAGCACGACGACCCGCTTGTCGCGGAAGAACGCGGCGTCCTCCCCCGTGTAGTCGTGCGCGTGCAACTGCACTCCGCGGAACGACTCGGAGCCCGGGAACGCCGGCTCCGGCCAGCGCGCATCCCAGTGGTGGCCGTTGGCCACGACCAGCGCGTCGTAGCGCTCCACGCGCCCGTCGTCGAGCCCGACCTCCCACCCGTCCTCGACCGGCTCCGCCCGCTCCACGCTCGTCTCGAAGGTGATCCGGTCGCGGAAGCCGAAGTGGTCGACGTAGGCGTCGAAGTACGCGGCGATGTGGGTGTGGTGCGGGAAGTCCGGATACGACTTCGGCATCGGGAAGTCCGGGAACCCCATGCGCTCGCGCGACGTGTTGATGTGCAGCGAGCGGTACGCCGACGACATCCCGTTGCGGTTCTTGAAGACCCAGTTGCCGCCGACGCGGTCGGACTTCTCGAAGCAGTCGAAGTCGAAGCCGCGCTGGTGGAGGGCCTTCGCCGCCGCGATGCCGGACGACCCCGCACCGATCACGCACACCCTGGGCAACCGCATCCCCACCAAGGTGGCAAAAGATGACGGAGGCGTCAAGTTCGCGTGCTGCCAGGATCATGGCCGATGTCCGTCGATCCCGAGGCAGCAGAGGTCAAGGCGTCCGGCGGCGTCGTATGGCGGCGTGCGAGGAGCGGCGTGGAGGTCGCGCTCGTGCACCGGCCGCGCTACGACGACTGGTCGTTCCCGAAGGGCAAGCTCGACTCCGGCGAGACCTGGGAGGAGGCCGCGCTGCGCGAGGTCGAGGAGGAGATCGGGCTCCGCTGCCGGCTCGGCCACGAGCTCCCGCCGACGTCCTACACCGACAACAAGGGCCGCGCCAAGGTCGTCCGCTACTGGATGATGGAGCCGCTCGAGGGGGAGTTCGTGCCGTCCGACGAGGTCGACGAGGTGCGCTGGCTCACGCCGGCCGACGCCCAGCGCCTGCTCAGCTACGCGCACGATCAGGAGCTCCTGCGCGAGGTCAGCGGGTGAACCGCGACCGCTTCCCGGGGCTGCGCGACGGCTGGGCGCGGCTCGACGGACCGGCCGGCACCCAGATGGTCGACACCGCGATCGAGGCGATGGCCGAGTTCATGCGCTCCGGCCACAACGCCAACCAGGGCGGGGTCTTCAAGGCCGCGCGGCACACCGACGCGCTCGTCGCGAGCACGCGGGCGAGCGTCGCCACGCTGCTTGGCGGCTCGCCGCGCGAGATCGCGTTCGGGCCGAGCATGACCGACATGACGATGCGCTTCTCCGCCGCGGCCGGCCGCGCCCTCGAGCCCGGCGACGAGATCGTCTGCAGCCGCCTCGACCACGACGCCAACGTTGGCCCGTGGCTGATCGCCGCCGAGCGCGCGGGCGCCACCGTCCGCTTCGCCGATCCGGAGCCGGACACGCTCGAGCTGCCCGCAAGCGCCGTCGAGGCGGTGCTGAGCGACCGGACGCGCTGGGTGGCCGTCACCGCCGCCTCCAACGCGGTGGGGACCGTGCCCGACCTGCCCGGCATCATCGCCGCCGCCCACGCCGCCGGCGCGCGGGTCTACGTCGACGCCGTGCACGCCGCGCCGCACCGCCGGCTCGACGTCGAGGCGCTCGGCTGCGACGCCCTCGCGTGCTCGGCCTACAAGTGGTTCGGCCCTCACATCGGGATCCTCTGGGCCCGGCTGGAGCTGCTCGAGGCGCTGCGCCCCGACAAGCTGCGCCCCTCGACCGACGAGGCGCCGTGGCGCTGGGAGCTCGGGACACCGGCGTTCGAGTCGCTGGCCGGCGTCCGGGCCGCCGCCGACTACGTGCTCTCGACCGACTGGGACGCGGTGCGCGCGCACGAGCAGTCGCTCCTCGACGCCGCGCTCGCCGGCCTGCGCTCGATGGCCCACGTGACGGTCTACGGCGCCGCCCGGGACCGCGCGCCGACGCTCATGTTCAACGTCGCCGGCCGCACGTCCGACGATGTCGCCGCCGCCCTCGCCGAGCGCGAGATCGCCGTCTGGCAGGGCAACTACTACGCGTACGAGCTCGAGCAGTACCTCGGACTCGCCCCGCACGGCGCGGTCCGCGCCGGCTTCGTGCACTACAACGACGAGGCCGACGCCGAGCGGCTGCTCGCCGCCGTCGCCGACCTCGCCTAGGGCCTTGGAGTTCGCCCCTTAGAGGCGGACGATCGTGCTCGCGTTCAGCGACTCGCCGTCGCCGCCGCGGGGGTTGCCGTACAGCACGCGGTAGAGGTGCTTGTACATGACCTTCTCGCCGTTCACCACGGCCGTGACGCGGACGGCGTAGACGCCGCGCTCGAGGCCGCGCAGGTTGATGCGGGCACGCCAGGTGCGGTTGCCGATGCGGCCGACCTTCTGCCGCTTGCCCTCGAGGCTGACCTTCAGGCCGCGGACGACGTCGCCGCGGCCGGCCTTGATGCGCAGCTTCGCGACGCGGCCGGACGAGCTGGCCTCCTCGCCGAGCACGCCGCCGGCGTTGGGATCGGCGGGGACGATGACCGTGCGGACGATCGTCTCGCCGGGATCGCCCTTCTCGCCCTTGTCGCCCTTCTGGCCGTTCTCGCCGTTCTCGCCGTTCTCGCCCTGCTCACCCTGCTCGCCCTGCGGACCCTGCGGACCCTGCGGACCCTGCGGACCCATCGGGCCGGGCTGGCCGATCGGGCCCTGCGGGCCGGCGGGGCCCTGCGGACCCTGCGGGCCGGGGGTGCCGGCCTGGCAGGTCGGCGAGTTGGCGTTCGCGGTCGCGGTGACCGCGTTGTTCATGTCGGAGGTCTTGACCGTCCAGGCGGCCGACGAGCCGTCCTCGAAGTAGACCTGGAAGCCGTACTTGCGGTCGCCGGGGTAGAACCACTCGATCCACTCGCCGTCCTTGTCGGCGTCCATGGACTTCGAGCCGATCTTCAGCGTGTTCTTCTCGCTGACGTACCAGGGCCAGCCGCTCGAGTGCTCGCCGAACTCGACCTTGTAGCCGCCGTTGGGCAGCCCTTCACCCTTGTAGGTGAAGTGGGCGACATAACCGGACTGCGTCGGCTGCACGCAGTCGACCTTGGGGGTGATGACGGCGTCGTTGTGGCTGCCGGTCGCCATCGCGGGCGTGGCGCCTGCCGCCATGGCCGCAAGCGTGAGCGCCGCGACCTTGCTGGTGTTACGAGGGCGCATTTCTTCCTCCTTGCGTTGCCCTTGACCTGACCGGTCGGAGCATCCGGCTCGTTCCGTTGGCTGAACGGTAGGGGTCGAAATCTGACGTTCGTAGTGGAACTGGCCGTTCGGGGAGGTTGAAGGCCGCCTGTCGCGCCGAACGGGGGGCGAGGAGCGTCGGGCGGCCGCCCCGCGAAGGAACGGGGCGGCCGCACCGGGCTGCGCTGCCGCCTAGGGCAGCAGGTCCAGGAGCGAGTCGTCGGTCTCGCCGAGGTCGGCGGACGGCACGTCGACCTCGTAGACGTCGACACCGCGGACGAGGTCGGTCGTGTAGACCAGGTTGGTCTTCGTGCGCTTGGCGACGCCGCGGCGGTCGCGCTGCGGCACCCAGTAGGCGTCCCAGACCTCGGTGGCGCCACCGGTCACGTACCCGTGCTGCTTGAGGTCGCGCGCGTTCCTGACGTCGATCAGGCGCAGGCCCTGCTGGTAGTAGCCCTGCGCCACGATCCCGCTCTGGTGGTAGTCGAACCAGTGCGCCGAGCAGAAGCCGCCGATCGGCGTCGAGAGACCGTCGCCGAACTTGACCGGGTTGATGATGTCCAGCGGCGCGATCGTGCCGGCGCCGTCGAGCGCGGGCACGTGCCAGGTCTGGAACGTGCCGGCGCGGTCGCAGAGCAGCTCGTCGCCGTCGTTGAAGTAGTCCTCCTCGGTGACGAGCAGGACGTTGCCGCGGCCGACGCTCGGGTTGGCGTTGGCCCGGAAGCGATTGGCGTTCGGGCGCTGCGAGTTGTGGTGGATGAAGTCGTTCCACGGCGTCTGCGTGCCGTGGGCATCCGTGGTGTTGCGGACGACCGGCGCCGCGGGATTGGAGACGTTGAAGGCCGCCGCCCCGCCGGAGCCGGTGTGCCAGCCGATGCCGGCGGCGTCGAAGTCCCAGTAGTGGCCGGCGCCGGTGGTGAAGATGGAGTTCGCGCCGGCGGCCGGTGAGGCCGCGGTGCCCGCCTCGACGGGATGGTCGAGGTCGCGCAGGTCGATGATCGAGAACGATCCGGTGTCACCGGCCGAGTAGGCGTACTCGCAGGAAGCGGTCACGCACTGGAGCGTGTGCGTGCTCGTCGACGCGGGCGTGCGCGCCCGCACGTGTGGGTCGGTCGGGTCGGTCACGTCGACCACGATCACCTCGCCGCCGCCGATGCTGCCGCGCTGCACGCCGCCGCGCGCCGGGTCGACCGTGGCGTTGTAGAGGTCGTTGCCGACCAGCACGAAGCGCTCGAGCGTGCCGTCGGCGCGCTTGCGCTCGCCGTAGCTCATCGCCTCGTTCTCGAAGACGAGGTTGGCGAGCGTGCCCTTCAGCGGGGCGACCGCGGGTCGGTCGTGTCGAACACGCTGATGCTGTCGAGCGAGGACACGTAGAAGAAGTTGCCGGTGCGGGCGAACTCGCCGGAGATCGCCTGCGTCTCCGGGAAGGTGCTGACCAGCCGCACGTTGGGGCTGGTGACGAGCGGAGCCGACAGGCTCGTGCTGCCGATCCAGCGCGACGGGCGGTCGTCGCGCGGGTCGTGGGCGAGCGCGACGGACGGTAGGACGCACAAGAGCGCGCCCACGAGCAGACAGCGACGGACCACGTCATCCCCCCGAGATCAGTTGACGGGTGCGCGGCCGGGCGGGACCGGATCCGGCACACCGAGTTCCGGGGCTATTACCCCGGTCGCCCGCGGTCTACGCGCCCAGGATCGGTGAGGCCGCCGCCGCGCCGGCGCCGGATGAAGTAGAGGATGCCGACCGCGCAGACCAGCGAGACGAACCAGCCGGCGCCGTAGTAGCGGCCCCCGCTGATGACGTAGACGAGGATGCCGCCGATGAACGAGCCGGCGAGGCCGAGGGCGATCGTCGCCAACGGCGACAGCGGGTCCTTGCCGGGGAGCGCGAGCCGCGCGAAGGCGCCGATGAGGGCGCCGAAGATGGCCAGCGTGATCAGGTAAGCGACCCAGTTCATGTCGCGGCCGCCTCCTGCGGGGGATCGGCGCCCAGGGCGGGCGAGCCGGCGCGCTGCGACGTGCCCGCGGAGAGCTCGGCGTCGGGATTGCCGAGCGGCCGGTGCCGCAGATAGCGGTCCACGACGCGGGCGCACTGGCGCCCCTCGTTGATCGCCCACACGATCAGGGACTGGCCGCGGCGGGCGTCGCCGGCCGCGAACACGCCGTCGGCGGAGGTCGCGTAGATGCCGGCCTTCGCGTTTCCGCGCGGGTCCTTCTCGACGCCGAGTGCGTCGAGCAGCTCGCCCTCGGGAGACAGGAAGCCCATGGCCAGCAGGACGAGGTCGGCGGGGTGCGACTCCTCGGTGCCGGGCATCGCGTCGAACGGCGGCATACCGGAGTTCTTGACCCAGTGGATGCGCTCGACGTGCCCGTTCGAGCCGGTCAGCTGCGTGGTGGAGATGGCGAAGTCCTGCTCGCCGCCCTCCTTGATGGCGTAGCTGCGGCGGAGCTTCACGGGCCAGCGCGGCCACGGCGTGAGGTCGTCGGGGCGGCGTGCGGGCGGCTCGCCGAGCAGCTCGATCTGCGTCACCGACGCGGCGCCCTCGCGGTGCGAGTTGCCGACGCAGTCCGCGCCCGTGTCGCCGCCGCCGATGACGATGACGTGCTTGCCGGCCGCGCTGATCGGGCGACAGGCTGGCTCGCCGCCCGCGCGCCACCCAGCGGTTGCGCCCGTACAGGTACTCCATGGCGAAGTGCACGCCGCCGAGCTCGCGGCCGGGGACCGGCAGGTCGCGCGGGACGCGTGAGCCGGTGGCCACCACCACGGCGTCGTGGCGGGCGCGCAGCTCGGCGGGGTCGATGTCCCGGCCCACGTCGACGCCGTACTCGAACTGCACGCCCTCGGCGCGCAGCTGGTCGAGCCGGCGCTCGATCACCCACTTCTCGATCTTGAAGTCGGGCACGCCGAAGCGGATCAGCCCACCGCCGGCCTCGTCGCGCTCGTAGACCGTGACCGTGTGGCCGGCGCGACGGAGCTGCTGCGCCGCCGCCAGACCGGCGGGGCCGGCGCCGATGACCGCGACGGTGAGGCCGGTCTCGACCGCGGGCGGGCGCGGCACGACCCAGCCCTCGTCCCACGCGCGGTTGATGATCGCGACCTCGATCTGCTTGATCGTCACCGCGTCGCCCTCGCGGATCTCCAGCACGCACGCCGACTCGCACGGGGCGGGGCAGAGCCGGCCGGTGAACTCCGGGAAGTTGTTGGTGGCGTGCAGCTGGTCGATCGCCTCGCGCCAGCGGTCGCGGTAGACGAGGTCGTTCCAGTCCGGGATCAGGTTCCCGAGCGGGCAGCCGTTGTGGCAGAACGGCACGCCGCACTCCATGCAGCGCGCGCCCTGGTCGCGCAGGCCCTCGACCGGCAGGGTGTCGACGAACTCGCG
Source organism: uncultured Solirubrobacteraceae bacterium (assembly GCA_963774155.1). Taxonomy (GTDB): domain Bacteria; phylum Actinomycetota; class Thermoleophilia; order Solirubrobacterales; family Solirubrobacteraceae; genus DASSUW01. Next base: position 576,882 of record CAVZDW010000010.1, on the reverse strand, counting down.
GTAGTCGGCGACCCGCTGCGCGGGATCGCGCTCCGGCTGGCCGACACGCTCGATGTCGAGGAAGGCGCCGAGCTTGCCCATCTCTACGCGGCTCGCTCGGTGGCCACGAAGCCCTCGCCGCCCGTCGACTCCGCGGACTCGATCGAGCGGCCCTCGGCGTCCGCCATCTCCTTGAGCGCGCGCTTGTAGTCGTGCGGCATGACCTTCACGAAGCGCGGCAGCTGGGCGTCCCACTCCCGCAGGATCCGCGCCGCCACGGGCGACTGGGTCCGCAGGTGGTGCTCCTCGATCAGCTCGTGGAGCTCGATCGCGTCGGCGTGCTCGATCTCGTCGAAGCCGACCAGGCCCATGTTGCAGCGCGACGCGAACGTCCCGTCCTCGTCGAGCACGTAGGCGACGCCGCCGCTCATGCCGGCCGCGAAGTTGCGCCCGGTGCGCCCGAGGATCACCGCGCGGCCGCCGGTCATGTACTCGCAGCCGTGGTCGCCGACGCCCTCGACCACCGCGCTGGCGCCCGAGTTGCGGACCGCGAAGCGCTCCCCCGCGAGCCCGCGGAAGAACGCGCGGCCGGCGGTGGCGCCGTAGAGCACGGTGTTGCCGATGATCACGTTCTCCTCGGCCTTGAAGGAGACCTCGTCGGGCGGCCGGACGGCGAGCACGCCGCCGGACAGGCCCTTGCCCGTGTAGTCGTTCGCGTCGCCGATCAGCGTGAGCTCCACGCCGGGCGCCAGCCACGCGCCGAACGACTGCCCGGCCGAGCCGCGCAGCGTGTAGCGCACGGTCTCCGGCGGCAGGCCCTCGAAGCCGTGGACCTTGGTCACCGCGCTGGAGAGCAGCCCGCCCACGGTGCGGTTGACGTTGCGGATCGCGAACTCCCCGGTCACCGGCTTGCGATGGTCGATCGCGTCGCGCGCCGCCTCGATGAGCTTCCAGTCGAGCGCGCCCGGCAGCGGCGAGTCCTGCGGCCGCACCCGGCGCAGCGGCGTGCCGGCGGGCACGTCCGGCTGGTTGAGCACGTGCGTGAGGTCGATGCCGCGGGCCTTCCAGTGCTCGATCGCGGCGTCCGACTGCAGCAGGTCGACGCGGCCGATCAGGTCGTCGAAGCGGCGGATGCCGACCCGGCGCATGATCTCCCGCGCCTCCTCGGCCACGAAGAAGAAGAAGTTGACGACGTGCTCGGGCGTGCCGGTGAAGCGCTTGCGGAGCTCCGGATCCTGCGTCGCCACGCCGACCGGGCACGTGTTCAGGTGGCAGGCGCGCATCATCACGCAGCCGGTGGCGATCAGCGGGGCCGTCGCGAAGCCCATCTCGTCGGCGCCGAGGAGCGCGGCGATCACCACGTCGCGGCCGGTCTTGATCTGGCCGTCGGTCTGCACCCAGATGCGCGATCGCAGGTCGTTGAGCACGAGCGTCTGCTGCGTCTCGGCCAGCCCGATCTCCCACGGCACGCCGGCCGACTGGATCGAGGAGAGCGGCGAGGCGCCGGTGCCGCCGTCGAAGCCGGAGATGAGCACGTGGTCGGCGTTCGCCTTGGCCACGCCCGCGGCCACCGTGCCGACGCCCACCTCGGACACGAGCTTCACGCTCACGCGCGCGGACGGGTTCGAGCAGCGCAGGTCGTAGATGAGCTGCTTGAGGTCCTCGATCGAGTAGATGTCGTGGTGCGGGGGCGGCGAGATCAGGCCCACGCCGGGCGTGGTGAAGCGGATCGAGCCGATGTAGCGGTCGACCTTGTGGCCCGGCAGCTGGCCGCCCTCTCCGGGCTTGGCGCCCTGGGCCATCTTGATCTGCAGCTCGTCGGCGTTGACGAGGTAGTTGATGTTCACGCCGAAGCGGCCGGACGCGACCTGCTTGATCGCCGAGCGCCGCGAGTCGCCGTTCTTGTCCGGCGTGTAGCGGACGGGGTCCTCCCCGCCCTCGCCGGTGTTCGAGCGCCCGCCGAGGCGGTTCATGGCGATGGCCAGCGTCTCGTGCGCCTCGCGCGAGAGCGAGCCGAGCGACATCGCGCCGGTGGCGAAGCGCTTGACGATCCCCTTGGCCGGCTCGACCTCGTCGAGCGGGAGCCACTGGTCCTCGGGCAGCTCGCGGAACTGGAGCAGCCCGCGCAGCGTCGCCCGGCGCGCGGCGTCCTCGTTGATGAGCCGCGAGTACTCCTCGTAGCTCTCCGCGCCGCCGTGCCGGACCGAGTGCTGGAGCAGCGCGATCGTCTCCGGGTTCCACATGTGGTGCTCGCCGTCGCGCCGCCAGGCGTAGACGCCGCCCACCGGGAGGACCTCCTGATGCGCCATGGGGAAGGCCTTGGCGTGCTTGTCGAGCGTCTCGCGCGCCAGCACGTCGAGCCCCACGCCCTCGATCCGCGACGCGGTGCCCGTGAAGCAGCGGTCGATCAGCTCGCTCGCCAGGCCGACGGCCTCGAAGATCTGCGCCCCGTTGTACGACTGGATCGTGGAGATGCCCATCTTGGAGATGGTCTTGAGCAGCCCCTTGGCGATGCCCTTGACGACGTTCTTCTCCGCCGTCTCGACGTCCTCGATCTCGCCGACCTTGCCCTGCTCGACGAGCTCGCCGAGCGACTCGAACATCAGGTACGGGTTGATCGCGCTGGCCCCGTAGCCGATGAGCGTGGCGAAGTGGTGGACCTCGCGCGGCTCGCCCGACTCGAGCACGAGCCCGGCCTGCAGGCGGGTGCCCTCGCGCACGAGGTGGTGATGCACGCCGCCGACGGCCATCAACGACGGCATCGCCGCGCGCTCGGGACCGGTCGCGCGGTCGGACAGGATGAAGATGTTCGCGCCGTCGACGAGCGCCTGGTCGGCCTCCGCGCAGATGCGGGTCAGCGCCGCGTCCATGCCGTCGGGGCCCTCGGCCACCGGCCACGTGATGTCGATCGTGTGCGCCCTGAAGACGCCGGAGTCGATCTGCCGCAGCTTCTCCAGCTCGGCGTTGCGGAGGATCGGCGTCTCCATCGCGAGCTGGCAGGCGTGGTCGGGCGTCTCGTCGAGCAGGTTGTGCTCGGAGCCGACGCCGGTCGACACGCTCATGACGATCGCCTCGCGGATCGGGTCGATCGGCGGGTTCGTGACCTGCGCGAAGAGCTGCTTGAAGTACGAGAAGAGCGGCGGGTGGCTGTCGCTCAGCACGGCCAGCGCGAGGTCGTTGCCCATCGAGCCGATCGGCTCCTCGCCACGGGCGGCGGTCGGCGCCAGCAGGACCTTCATGTCCTCCTGCGTGTAGCCGAACGCGAACTGGAGCTGGCGGAGCGGCTCCCGCTGGCCGTGGGCCGGCTCGCGCTCGGGCAGGTCGGACAGCTGGTTGATGCCGCGCTCGAACCACTCGGCGTAGGGCTGGCGCGAGGCGACCTCGCGCTTGACCTCGCCGTCCTCGACGATCCGGCCCTTCTCGAGGTCGACGAGGAAGATGTTGCCCGGCTGCAGGCGGCCCTTGCGGATGACGTTCTCGGGCGGCTCGTCGATGACGCCGGTCTCCGAGCCGAGCACCACCCAGCCGTCGCGCGTCTCGAGCCAGCGGCCCGGGCGCAGGCCGTTGCGGTCGAGCGTCGCGCCGATCACGCGCCCGTCGGTGAAGGCGACCGCCGCCGGTCCGTCCCACGGCTCCATCAGGCACGAGTGGAACGCGTAGAAGCCGCGCAGGTCCTCGGGCATGTCGTCCCGGCCCTCGTAGGCCTCCGGGATCATCATCATCACGGCGTGCGGCAGGCTGCGGCCCGCCAGCGTGAGGAGCTCGAGCACGTTGTCGAACGTCGCCGAGTCCGACCCGCCGGGCCGCACGACCGGCAGCACCTTCTGCAGGTCGTCGCCGAACAGCTCGGACGCGAGCTGGGACTCCCGGGCGCGCATCCAGTTGACGTTGCCGCGCAGCGTGTTGATCTCGCCGTTGTGGGCGATCATCCGGTACGGGTGCGCCAGCTCCCAGCTCGGGAACGTGTTGGTCGAGAAGCGTGAGTGGACGAGCGCCAGCGCGGACTTCGTACGGGGGTCCTGCAGGTCGGGGTAGTACCCGAGCAGCTGCGGGGACGTGAGCATCCCCTTGTAGGCGATGGTCCGCGAGGAGAAGGACGGGACGACGAGCTCGGGGCCGGCGGCGATCTCCGCCACGCGCCGGATCACGTAGAGCTTGCGCTCGAAGGCGTCCGGATCGGCCTGGAGCGCGTCCTCGGCGCCCACGACCAGGTGCTTGATGTAGGGCGCGTAGAAGTTGGCGGTGATGCCGACGTAGTCCTTGTCGACGGGCACGTCGCGCCATCCGATGACGCGCTGCCCCTCGTCGCGCACCGTCTGCTCGAGCAGCCCCTCGAGCTCCGCGCGCCGGCCCTCGTCCTGGGGCAGGAAGCAGACACAGACCCCGTAGGCGCCCGGCGGCGGCAGGTCCTGGCCGATCAGCCCGCGCATCAGCTCGTCGGGCATCTGCATGAGGATCCCGGCGCCGTCGCCGGTGTTCGGATCGGCGCCCGCGGCGCCCCGGTGCTCGAGGTTCTCCAGCGCCACGATCGCCCGCTGGACGGTCTCGTGCGTCGGCTCGCCGCTGAGGCGCGCGACCAGCGCGACGCCACACGCATCGTGCTCGTATGTGGGGTCGTAGAGGCCGACCGGTCCGGTCGGTCGTGGCATGCGCGGCATCAGACGGTGCTCCCGAGGGCGGCGAGAACTGGGACTACGGGAGGCCGGAAAGGTAGCAGCGGGCTTCTCGGCTGTCCTGGCCCGGCGGTCGAGTTCATGCGTCAATTGCAGCGATCACCGGGTGAAGCGGCACCTTCCGCGCAACGTTGTTGCGTGCGAGAGGCGAATCGTTGCGGAGAAACGGATTCGAACTCGGACTTGAGTGTTTTGCCCCGCAAGCCGATGGATTCCCGATGCGCCGCTGTCTCATCACCGCCCTGCTGGTCCTCGCGGCCCTCCCTGCGACCGCCGCCGCCCAGGAGCCCGCCGACGACCGGGCCGCCGCGCGCGCGTTCGCCGACGCCGCCGTGCGCGCGCAGCCGGAGATCGCCGCGGCGTCGAAGGCGCTCGAGGCCCTCGGGCACGACGTCCGCTGCGCGGTCGACGTCCCGCGCCGCCGCCGCGACGCCGTCAACGAGGTCAAGAGCAACCTGCACATCGCCCAGACCATCGCCGGCTTCACCCGCGAGGTGGGTCCCGTGCTCACCCGGGCATCGAACGAGCTGCACGGCGTCGAGACCGCGGATCCGATCCTCAAGGGCGGGCGCACCGCCTGGCGGCGCCTGCGCCGCACCTACGCGGGCTTCGCCCGGCTGCCCGAGGCGAGCGTCTGCTCCCAGCTCCGCGCCTACGTGCGCAACGGGTACCGGCACACGCCCGAGACGCGCCGGGCCATCCGCGCGTTCCACGCGATGATGGCCTGGGACACCGCCGACATGGACCGCCGCATGCAGGCCGCCGTCCAGCGGATGGTCGCGCTCGGGATCCCCGCCGCCGAGGCCGACGCCTTCGCCGGCGGGATCGGCTAGACCGCGGCGCCCAGCGCCGCGTCGTACTGCTCCGCCACCTGGGCCGCCACGGCAGCCCACGTGTAGCGCTCCAGCGCCGTCGCCGCGGCGCGCGATCCGCGCCGCTGCCGTTCGATCGGGCAGTTGACGGCGTGGACGAGGGCATTGACGAGGCCCATCGGGTCGTCGGGCTGGACGACCCAGCCCGTCTCGGCGTGCTCGACGACGTCCGCCGGAGCGGCGGCGATGACCGCGAGCCCGCTCGCCATCCCCTCCACGAGCGGGGCGAGCAGGACGATGTGGGCGTCCGCCAGCCGCGGCTCGCTCGCGACGACGAGCCGGGCGGGCCGCGCGAAGCCGGGCTGCGCCCGCTCGAAGATCTCGGAGACGTCCTCGCTGGACACGACCACGGCCGTCTCGTCGCCGTCGACCCGGTGCGGCTCGACGTCCGCGAGGTCGAACCCGTCGGGGATCACCGCGCAGCGGTCGGGGTCGAGGCCGGACCGGTGCGCCACGGACGCCAGGATCACCCGTTCACACGCGCGCGCCCACGCGTGCATCGGCTCCGACGGCGCCCCGTGCAGGTGCGCGACGACCGGCACGCCGGGCGCGACGCGCGAAGCCGCCTCGTGGAGCGCGGGGACGTCATGGAGATGCAGCACGTCCGCCTCGGCGGCACCGGCATCGGTCAGCGCGCGGACCCAGTCCTCACCGGCGGCCGTGCGAACGTCCCAGCCGTCCGCGCGCAGCGCGCTCGCGAGCGGCGAGGACGGCGCCATGACGACCCGGCGAGGATGTGAACGAACGGTGATCAGACCCGTGAACATACCCGCGCTCGCGCGCGAGTACGCGGGGCCTCAGGCGTGGGCGATCCGGCGGAACTCGAGCGCCGTGGAGACCGGCCGGCCGCCCGGCTCGATCTGCTCGAAGGCGCACCGCGGGACGTTCTGGAGCCGGCCCCCGGAGACCAGCGCGGTCGAGCCGCCGCCGTCCAGATTGAGCGCCTGCCGGCACCCGAGCGCGACCATGAGGCGGGCGAGCTCGAGCATGGTCAGGCCGGCCTCGTCGTGGGCCCGGCCGTCGCAGGCGACGGCGAGGATCCGACCGGCCGCGAGCCCGATCGCGGCGCGGGGGTGGCGACCGTCGGTGGGGTTCGGGTCGAACTGGTGCCCCGCCGCGCGGAAGCCCTCGTCGTCGCCCTCGGGGTCGAAGGCGACGTCCCCGTCGGCCACGAGCAGCGGGCCGGCCTGGAGGAGATCACCGCGCGGCTCGGGCGCGATCGCGTCGCGACGGGCGATCCGCGCCGCACCGCCCTCGACGTGCAGCGCCGCCCGCACGACGTGCCAGGGGGCGGCGACGGGGACGTGCTCGCGCAGCACGCCGTGGGTGCGCACCTCGCCGAGCGGCAGCCCGTCGGGCCGGTGGAAGTAGCCGCCGACGAGCGCCTCGGCGATCCCGTGCCGAGCGCACCACGGCTCGAGCTGGCTCTGGCCGGGCATCACCACGACGCGGATCTCGGTCCGCTCGGCGTCGTGACACGCGATGTGGACGGTGGTCCGCCCGCCGCCCGCGAGCAGCAGGCGCCCCCGCCGGGTGCGGCCGTCGACCGGGACCAGGGCGTCGACGGGAGAGCCAAGAGACGCCATACACCCAGCTTCGGCACTCCGGCCGGTGATCCCGTAAATGCGCTGTTACCAGGGAAAAAACGTTCTGTGAACGTCTTCCCGTAAGCTCGCCTCGTGCTCGAGGCACCCGCCCGCGAGGTCACGGTGCTCGCCGCAGGAGGCACCATCGGGATGTCCCCGACCGCCGACAGCGGTGCCGTCCCCCGCCTCGACGCCGACGCGCTCGTGCGCGCGGTGCCGCCGCTCGCCGACCTGGTCGGCCTCCGGGCGCGCACCGTCAGCACGCTCCCGAGCGTGCAGGTCACGGCCGCCGAGGCGCTCGAGATCGCCCGCGCGGCGGTCGCGGAGGCCGAGTCGGGCCGCGGGGTCGTCGTCACCCACGGCACCGACACGCTGGAGGAGGTCGCGATGCTCTGCGACCAGCTCTACGCCGGCGAGCCGCCGATCGTCTTCACCGGCGCGATGCGGCACGCGTCCGCGCTCGGCGCCGACGGACCGGCGAACCTGTTCGACGCCGTCGCGGTGGCCGGCGCGCCCGGCGCCGAGGGCCTGGGCGTGCTCGTCGTCTTCGCGGGGGCCGTGCACGCCGCGCGGGCCGTCCGCAAGGCCGACTCGACCGCCCCCGACGCGTTCGACTCGCCGCGCCTCGGCCCGATCGGGCGCGTGCAGGAGGGCCGCGCCTGGATGGCCCGGCGGCTGGAGCGCTTCCCGCCCGTGCCGGTCGCCTCGCTCGATGCCACCGTCCACATCGTCCCGGCCGCCCTGGGGGCCGACGGGTCGCTGGTCGACGCCGCCCTCGAGGCCGGCGCCGACGGCCTCGTGGGCGTCGTCCTCGGCGCCGGGCACACCCCACCGCCGTTCCTCGCCGCGCTCAAGCGCGCGGCCACGCGCGTGCCGGTGGTCGTCACCGTCCGCCCCGAGCGCGGCTCGATCCTCCGCGCGACCTACGCGTTCGAGGGAAGCGAGCGCGACCTCCGCAACGGCGCCCTGATCTGCGCCGCCGCACTGACCCCGGCCGCGGCCCGGATCAAGCTCATGGCCTGCCTCGGGGCCGGCTACACGAACCGCGCCGTCGCCGGCGCGTTCGCACCGGACGACTTCTAGGCGACGCGCGGGGCGCGCGCGGCCGGACGCTACCTTGGTGGCACCACGGCGCGGGGCAGGGGTGCTCGAGCGCCGAGACATAGGGAGGTGCAGCATGCGCAGCATGCGCAAGCCGCTCGTGGCCGGCCTGATGGCCGCGGCCGCGTTCGGGATCGCCCAGAGCGCCGGGGCAGGGGGCGATGCGCGCGAGTACGTCGTGCTCTACGAGCAGGGCGTCAGCGCGCAGCAGGGCAAGGCCGCGATCGAGGACGCCGGGGGGCGCCTCATCCGCCAGAACGCGCAGGTCGGCCTCGCCACCGTGCGGTCCGACCAGGCCGACTTCGCCGAGGAGGCCGCGGCGGAGCAGGCGATCGTCGGCGCCGCGCCCAACAAGCCCGTCGGCGAGGTGCCGGAGGGCCAGAAGCCCGACGCCGGGCCCGACATCGAGGACCCGCTGTTCGAGGCCGACCGCGTCGCCGGCGCCAAGCGGCCGCAGGCCGCGGCCCCGGGCGTCGAGCCGTTCTACGGCGCTCAGTGGGACATGCGGATGATCGGCGCCACGCCTGAGGGCTCGTACAAGATCCAGCAGGGCGAGGGCGTGCAGGTCGGCATCATCGACACGGGCATCGAGGCGTCCCATCCGGACATCGCGCCGAACTTCGACGCCGAGCTGTCGCGCAACTTCACGTTCGACATCCCGACGGCGCCGAACGGCGAAGAGATCGACGGCCCGTGCGCCGAGGAGGCCGACGGCTCGTGCGCCGACGGTCCCGACGTGGACGACCACGGGCACGGCACGCACGTCGCGGGCACCGTCGGCGGCGCCATCAACGGCATCGGCATGGCCGGCGTGGCCCCGAAGGTCGACCTCGTCAACCTCCGCGCCGGCCAGGACTTCGGGTACTTCTTCCTGCAGCCGGTCGTCGACGCGCTCACGTACGCCGGCGACAACGGGATCGACGTCGTGAACATGTCGTTCTACATCGATCCGTGGCTCTACAACTGCCGCGCCAACCCGCTCGACTCGCCGGCCGAGCAGGCCGAGCAGTCGCTCATCATCGACGCCACGCAGCGGGCGCTGAAGTACGCGCGCGACCGCGGCGTCACGCTCGTCGCGGCCGAGGGCAACGGCTTCACCGACCTCGGCAAGCCCGAGTTCGACGACAGCAGCCCGGACTACCCGCCGGAGGCGGGCCCGCGCGACCGGCCGGTCGACAACTCGTGCCTGAGCATGCCGACCGAGGGCAAGGGCGTCATCGGCGTCACCTCCGTCGGCCCGAGCAAGCGCAAGGCCTACTACTCCGACTACGGGCTCGAGCAGGCCGACGTCTCGGCACCGGGCGGCGACGCGCGCGATCCGGCGCGGCCGGCTCCGCAGAACCGCATCCTCGCCCCGTATCCCGACGCGGCCGGCGCCGCCAACCCGACCGCGCCCACCATCGTCCAGGAGGGCGGGAACTACTGGGCCTGGCAGCAGGGGACCTCGATGGCCTCGCCGCACGCGGTGGGTGTCGTCGCGCTCATCGTCGGCGAGTACGGCAAGCGCGACCGCGAGCACGGCGGCCTGACGATGGACCCGGCGAAGGTCGAGAAGATCCTCCGCCGCGGCGCCGTCGACACGCCGTGCCCCGAGCCGCGCGAGTTCCACTACCCCGAGGACGCCGAGGGGACGTTCGACGCCACGTGCGAGGGCCCGAAGAAGAACAACGGGTTCTACGGCGACGGCATCATCAGCGCCACGGGGAGCCTCCGCTAACCGACCGGTCGGACGGGTGCCGGCGCGCCATCGCGCGCGCCGGCGCCCGTCGGCCCATCCGTACGGTCAGGGCTGCTGCCGCGGGCATGGCCCGGGCGGCGCGGGCGTGATAGATACGGGAAGTGCGTCCGCCCCTCGTCGCCCTCGCGACCGCGTTGCTCGTGGTCGCGCTCTTCGCGCTGGACCTGGCCACGGGCGGCGGCACGGTCCTCGTCACGCTGTACCTGACCGGCCCGCTGCTCGCGGCGCTGTTCACCGGGTGGCGCGCCACGCTCGGCGTCGCGGCGCTGACCGTCGTGCTCGGCACGATCGGGCTGTTCCACGAGGGCGACTCGACCGGACAGCACCTCGTCCGTCTCACCACGCTGGTCGCCGGCTCCGGCCTGGCGGTGTGGATCGCCGTCCTGCGCAACCGGCTCCAGCGCGCCGGCGGCGAGCTGTCCGAGGCCCTCGGCCTCCTCGACGTCGTGTTCGAGCACGCCCCCGTCGGCCTCGCCCTGCTCGACACCGACCTGCGCTACGTCCGCGTCAACGACCGGCTGGCCGAGATCAACGGCCTCGCGGCCGGCGCCCATCTCGGCCGCACGATCGGGGAGATCCTCCCGGACCTGCCGACCGCGGTGCAGGAGGACGTCGCGCGCGTGGCCCGGAGCGGCACCGCCCTGACCGAGGTCGAGGTGTCGGGCATCACGCCGGCCCAGCCGGGCATCCAGCGCCACTGGATGGCCTCGTACTGGCCCGTCCGGCGCTCGTGGGGCGGGCCGCCGATCGGCGTCGGCCTCGTGGTCATCGAGGTCACCGGGCGGCGCGCCGCCGAGCGGGCGCTGCGTGCGCAGACCGACCGCTACGAGGCGTTGCTGATCGCGCTGTCCGACGCGGGCGAGGGCATGCTGGTGCTCGAGCGCGACGGCCGCTGCACCTACGCCAACGCCGCGTTCGAGCAGCTCTGCGGCTACACGTTCCCCGAGCTCGCGGCGATGGACTCGGTGCTCGACCTCGCCGTCGAGTACGACGACGCCGCGGTGCGCCTGCGGGCGCTCCGGAGCGTCGACGCGGGCGCCGTGACGCCCGGGCTGCCGCTCACGCTGCGCCGGCGCGACGGCGGGCTCGTCGACCTCGAGGTGGGCGGCACGCCGTTCGACGTCGAGGGCGACCGGCAGCTCGTGGTCGTCGTGCGCGACGTCACCGCCCGCAGCCGGGCCGAGACCGAGCGCGAGCGGCTGCTCGCCCGCGCCGCCCTGCTGGCCGAGGCCAGCGAGCTCTTCGACCAGTCGCTCGACGAGGAGCGGACGGTGCGCAGCGTCGCCCGCCTGTGTGTCCGGGACATGGCCGACACGTGCGTGATCCTGCTCGGCGACGGGCCGGAGAACGTACGGCGCGTGACGTCCGCGGCGCACGACATGCGCCGCGATCGCGCGCTCACCGAGGCCCTCCTCCGCCACCCGCTCGAGGAGCGCGCGGACCATGCCGTGACCGCCGTCATGCGGGGCGCGGACGGCATCGTGGCGCCCACGCCGGCCGGGCTCGGGACGGCGCGCTCGGTGATCGTCCCGCTGCGGGCGCGCGGCCGCGCGCTCGGCGTGCTGGTGACCGGCTTCGACGACCTGGCGGCGACCGAGGACGCCGACGCCCTGGCGCTCTTCGAGGACCTCGGCCGCCGCGCCGCCCTGGCGCTCGACAACGTGCGGCTCTACGACGAGCGCGACCAGATCGCCCGCACGCTGCAGCGCTCGCTCCTCCCCGAGGAGCTGCCCGAGATCCCGGGCGTCGAGCTGGCCGCCCGCTACCTGGCGGCGGGCGACGGCAACGAGGTCGGCGGCGACTTCTACGACTGCTTCCGCACCGGGCGCGGCGACTGGGCCCTGGTCATCGGGGACGTCTGCGGCAAGGGCGCCGAGGCGGCGACCGTGACGGCGCTCGCCCGCTACACGCTGCGGGCCGCCGCCCAGCACGAGCGCAGCCCGCAGGCCGTGCTCCACGAGCTCAACGAGGCGCTCCTGCGCCAGCGGCTCGACTACCGCTTCTGCACCGTGCTCTACGCGCAGCTCACGCCGCACGACGCCGGCGTGTCGGTCCGCGTGGCGACCGGCGGGCACCCGCTGCCGCTCGTCCTGCGGGCGGGCGGCACGGTGGAGACGGCCGGCGTTCCGGGCACCCTGCTCGGCATCCTCGACGACCCCGACATCACCGAGCGGACGACCGAGCTGGCTCCCGGTGACGCGCTCGTGCTCGTCACCGACGGCGTGACGGAGGCGACGGCGGCCGACCGCGCGTCGGGCCCCGACCGGCTGGCGTCGTTCCTGGCCCGTTGCGCGGGGACCGGGGCCGGGGCCATCGCCGAGGCCGTCGAGCGCGAGGCCGTCGACTCCCAGGACGGCCCGGCGCGGGATGACGTCGCCGTGGTCGTGGCCCTCAGCGGCGCGTGATCACCGCGGCATGCGGGAATACTGCGACGCGATGAAACTCCTTGTCGTCACCCCCGAGCCCGTCGATGCCGATCTCCTCCGCGCCACGCTCGGCGAGGAGGTCGAGGGCGCCGAGGTGCTCGTGATCGCGCCCGCCACCAACCAGTCCAAGCTCGCCTTCTGGGTCTCCGACCCGGACGAGGCGATCCACGAGGCCGAGGTCGCCCAGGAGGAGACCGTCGAGCGCCTCGAGGACGCGGGCGTCGACGCCGCCGGCGACACCGGCGAGAGCGAGCCCGCGCTGGCCATCCAGGATGCGCTGGCCACGTTCGCGGCCGACCGCATCGTCGTGTTCACCCACACGGGCGAGTCGGACTACCGCGAGGAGGCCGGGCTCGAGGACGCCGAGAAGCGCTTCGGCGTGCCGGTCAGCTTCGCCGAGATCTCTCGCTAGCGCTCGCGGCGGCGGCGATCGCCTCCGCCCCCACGAGGCGCTCGAACGGCCCGATGACCTTCCACAGCGCGCGCAGTCGCAGGCTCGCCGAGCGGTCGACCGGCTGCACGCGCGCCTCGCTGCACAACGTGCTCCCGTCGCCGTTGGGCTCCACCCAGTTGCCGATGAGGACGCGCACGGTGCCGGGCTCGTCCCAGGCCGCGAAATCCTCCGGCGCGGTCAGGCGCGGGTAGTCGCGCGCCAGCGTCCAGATCCGCCCGCAGAGGCCGGCCAGCAGGTGGTGCTCCCCCTCGTCGAGGACCACGAACGGATACGCCCGGAACAGCTCGCCGTAGGTCAGACCGGCCTCGAGATCGGGGATGCGCCAGCGGACCAGCCGGCCCAGCCTGCGGGTGTCCGAGAGCTTGAGGCCGGTGGCCGCGCGCCACAGTGCATCGGGATCGCTGGCGGCGTCGCGCCGGTGATGCGACCGGACGGCGGGCTCGGGCAGCCAGGCGTCGGGGTGGGAGGTATCGTCGTCGGCTCGCAATGCGGCTGATCCAGCACAAGCGGGAGGCCTACTGGTTCTACCGGTTCCTGTCGCTCGGCTACGACGACTGGGTCAATCCGCTGTTCTGGACGGCGGCGATGCGGGAGCGGGCCCTGGACGCCGCGCGGCTTGACCGGCGCGACCTCTCGGTGCTCGACGCGGGCGCCGGGACCGGGTTCACCACCGAGGGCATCGTGGCCTCCGTGGACGCGGCGCACGTGACCATGCTCGACCAGAGCCCGCACCAGCTCGCCCGCGCGGCCCGGCGGCCCGCGCTGGCCGGCGTGCGGCGCCTGCTGGGCGACGCCGAGGCGCTCCCATTCGAGTCCGACGCCTTCGATCGCTACGTGTCGGCGGGGAGCATCGAGTACTGGCCCGACCCGCAGCGCGGCATCGCCGAGGCGTACCGCGTCGTGCGCGCGGGCGGCGTCGCCGCGGTGATCGGGCCGGTGCGCCCCGCGAACCGGTTCGCACGCTGGCTGGCGGAGGCGTGGATGCTCTTCCCGTCGCAGGAGGAGTACCGCTCGTGGTTCGAGCGGGCCGGCTTCGTCGACGTGGAGCTGCACGAGCTCGCCCCCGAGTGGTACCGCGACCGGCGCGTGCCCTACGCGGTGTCGGTCGTCGGGGTCAAGCCGGCGGCCGGCCCGTCGCCGCTGGCGCTGCCGCCGCCGGCCGAGGCGCTGTCGGCGCCCCTCACGCTGCGCGGTCGGCTGGTCTCCGCCGCGCGCTTCGCCGCCGGGTCGCTGGCCGGGGCGGCGTTCATCCCGATCGCGGTGGCGATGACGCTGCGGGCACGCCGGGAGCGCCGGTGAGCAGCCAGGCGGCGGCAGTCGGCCGCGCCGGCGCGCTGGGCGTTCTGTGGCGCTTCTCCCGCCCGCACACACTCGTCGGGACGTTCATCAGCGCCACCGCGCTCTACCTGATCGCCGCCGCCGAGCTCCCGAACGCCGGTCTCGACCACCTGTTCTGGGTGCTGGTGGCGGGCGCCGGAGTCAACCTGGCCATCGTCGGCGTCAACCAGATCACCGACGTCGAGATCGACCGCATCAACAAGCCGTACCTCCCGCTGGCGGCCGGCGAGCTGTCGCGCGAAGCCGCGTGGCGGATCGTCATCGTCGCCGCCGTCGTCCCGATCGTGCTGGCGGTGACGCAGGGGTGGCTCGAGACGACCGCGGTGGTGGCGGCGCTCGCCGTCGGCGCCGCGTACTCGCTGCCCCCGGTGCGGCTCAAGCGCTTCCCGGTCGTCGCCTCGCTGTGCATCTCCGGCGTGCGGGCGATCGCCGTCAACCTCGGCATGTACGGGCACTTCAGCCTCGCCTTCGGCGGTTCGCTGGAGATCCCCGGATCGGTGTGGGCGCTGACGCTCTTCGTCCTCCCGTTCTCCTTCGCCATCGCCGTCCTCAAGGACGTGCCGGACATGGAGGGCGACCGCCGCTTCCAGATCGCCACGTTCACCGTCCGCCTCGGCCCCCGTCGTGCCTACCGGCTCGGCCTCGGCGCGCTCGTCGTCGCCTACGCGGGGATGATCGTCCTCGGGCCCTGGCTGGTGGACGACGCGGACGGGGTCGTGCTGGTGGCCGGCCACGTCGTCGCGCTGGCGCTGCTGGTGGCATGGTCGCGGCGAGCCGACCCGGGCGACCCGGCCGCGTTCACGTCGTTCTACCTGCGCGTCTGGGGGCTGTTCTTCCTGGAGTACGTGCTGGTCGCTGCGGCTGTGCTGGCTGCGTAGCCCTCGGCGAACTGCGGCTGGGTAGGGAGGCTGAGGGGCCGGCGCGGCTCGGGTTTCTTCGTCGCATCCTGCCCTACGGGTCACAGCGTACCTCTAAGCAGGATTCGAGTTCGAAACCCGGCCGAACCCGCTCCCTCAATGCCGGTGTTCGTCGACCGACCACTCCAATCGAGAAATTTCCACCAGTCGCGAACGTGGAGAACGTTTTCCGCGAGGAATTGTGGACCATGGGTCGAAGATCAGGTTTGTTCGGTGGACACATTGGAGTAGACGACTCCTCGATCTGGGAGTAATCTGCGCCCCAATGTCGCTGGCTTATGACGCCGAGCGGTCTGGTCGGCAGCCGCTCAGGGGAAAGGTCCAGGCGCCACTTAGTCGCTTTGCGCGCCCGAGTGGTCTGGCCGCCAACACCATCACCGCGAGTCAGGCACGTGCGGCCCGCCAGCGCGAGGCGCGCCGTGACGAACAGGCAGTTTCCGCCTGGCTTCGCGAGCTGGCCGGGCGCCCGCGTTAGCGCCCGGCCCAGCAGTCTCTCCACGGGCGTTTCACGCGCCGAGCCCTCGGGCACGGTTTCATGTAAGAGGCACCCAAACTTCAGGAGAGCCCATGACTCCGCTCAATCAGCTTGCCGAGGCAGGCCAGAGCGTCTGGATCGACTACCTGTCCCGCCGCTTCGTGCAGGACGGAGACCTCGCCGGTCTGATCCGCGACGGCGTGGTCGGCGTGACGTCGAACCCCACGATCTTCCAGGCCGCCATCGCCGAGGGCGACAGCTACGACGAGCAGATCAAGGCCGTCACAAGCACCGAGTCCGAGCCGAAGGAGATCTTCCTCGCCCTCGCGCGCGACGACATCCGCGCCGCCTGCGACGAGCTCCGTCAGGTCTGGGACGGCGGCGAGGGCAAGGACGGCTGGGTCTCGCTCGAGGTCGATCCGAACCTCGCCCATGACACCCAGGGCACGATCGACGAAGCCGCCCGGCTGCACGGCCTGATCGACCGCCCGAACGTGCTGATCAAGATCCCGGCGACCCAGGAAGGCCTCACCGCGATCGAGGAAACGATTGCCGGCGGCATCCCCGTGAACGTCACGCTGATCTTCTCGCTCGACCGTCACCGCGAGGTCGCCGAGGCCTACATCCGCGGCCTCAAGCGCCTGGTGGAGAGCGGCGGCGACCCCTCGAAGATCGCCTCCGTCGCCTCGTTCTTCGTCTCCCGCGTCGACACCGAGGCCGACCGCCGGCTCGACGAGATCGGCGGCCACGACGAGCTCAAGGGGAAGCTGGCCATCGCCAACGCCAAGCTCGCCTACGCGAACTACGAGGAGATCTTCTCCGGCGCGGAGTGGGACGAGCTGGCCGCCGCCGGCGCGACGCCGCAGCGGTGCCTCTGGGCGTCGACCTCGACCAAGAACCCCGAGTACCGCGACGTCATCTACATCGAGGAGCTGATCGGGCCCGACACGGTCAACACGATGCCGCGCGAGACGGTCGAGGCCTTCATCGACCACGGCAACGCGGAGCGCACGCTCGACCGGGACGTCGACGGCGCGCGCCGCACGCTCGAGGCCTTCAAGGAGGCCGGCATCGACTACGACGACGTCGTGCAGACGCTCGAGCGCGAGGGCGTGGAGAAGTTCGCCAAGTCGTTCCGCGAGCTGTTCGCGGACATCGAGGCCAAGCGCGACCAGCTGGTGACCGCGTAATGGCCGCGCGGACCGAGTTCCGGCGCGAGCTGGGGCAGCAGCTGCGCGTGGACTCGGTCCGCGCCAGCGCCGCCGCCGGCTCGGGCCATCCCACCTCCTCGATGTCGGCCGCCGACCTGCTGGCGGTCCTCATCGACGGCCATCTGCGGATCGACCCGGGCAACCTCGACGACCCGTCGGCCGACCACCTGATCTTCTCCAAGGGCCACGCCTCGCCGCTCTACTACGCGGTGCTCAAGGCGATCGGCGTGATCGACGACGAGGAGCTGCTGACCTTCCGCAAGCTCGGCTCGCGGCTGGAGGGCCATCCGACCCCGCGGATCCCGCCGACCGACGTCGCCACCGGCTCGCTCGGCCAGGGCCTGCCGATCGCCGCCGGCGTCGCGCTGGCCGGCAAGCGGCTCGACCGCCTGCCGTACCGCGTGTGGTGCCTGTGCGGCGACTCGGAGATGGCCGAGGGCTCGATGTGGGAGTCGATCCAGCACGCCGGCTGGGAGGGCCTCGACAACCTCACCGCGATCATCGACGTCAACCGCCTCGGCCAGACCCGCGAGACGATGCTGGGCTGGGACACCGAGGGCTACGCGAGGCGCATCGAGGCGTTCGGCTGGAACGCCATCGTGATCGACGGCCATGACGTCGACGCCATCGAGGCGGCCTACGCCGAGGCGGAGGCCACCACGGACCGCCCGTCGGCGATCGTCGCCCGCACGAAGAAGGGCAAGGGCGTCAAGGCGGTCGAGGACCAGCCGGGCAAGCACGGCAAGCCGCTCGACGACCCCGAGGGGGCCATCGTGGAGCTCGGCGGCGAACGCGAGCTCGAGGTCCAGGTCGCGAAGCCCCCCGGCGGCACGCCCCACCGCTTCGAGACGACCGGAGCCGACCTCCCCACCTGGGAGCTCGGCGAGGAGGTCGCCACGCGCAAGGCCTACGGCGAGACGCTGGCCGCTCTCGGCTCCCAGCGTGGCGACGTGGTCGCGCTCGACGGCGAGGTCTCCAACTCCACGCACTCGGAGGACTTCCGCGCGGCCCACGAGGACCGCTACTTCGAGATGTTCATCGCCGAGCAGCAGCTGGTCGCGGCCGCGGTCGGCTTCCAGGTCCGCCACTGGGTCCCGTTCGCTTCGACGTTCGCCGCCTTCTTCTCGCGCGCCTACGACTTCGTGCGCATGGCGGCCATCTCACGCGCCGACCTGTGCCTCAGCGGATCGCACGCGGGGGTCTCGATCGGCGAGGACGGCCCGTCGCAGATGGCGCTGGAGGACATGGCGTCGATGCGGGCCATCCACGGCTCGACCGTCCTGCACCCGAGCGACGCGAACCAGACCTCGGCTCTGATGGCGGCGATGGCCGACCAGAAGGGCATCTCGTTCCTGCGCACCCTGCGCGGCAAGACGCCGGTCCGCACGCCGGCCTCCGAGGCCGTGACGATCGGCGGCAGCCGCATCGCCCACGGGAACGACGCCGACGACGTCGCCGTCATCGCCTGCGGCATCACGGTCGACGAGGCCGTCCGCGCCGCGGAGGCGCTCGAGGGCGACGGCGTCCACATCCGCGTGCTCGACTGCTACTCGGTCAAGCCGATCGACGTCGAGGCGGTCCGCGCCGCGGCCCGCGACTGCGGCGCCGTCATCACGGTCGAGGACCACTGGCCCGAGGGCGGGCTCGGCGACGCGGTGCTCGAGGCGCTGGCCGAGGCCGACGAGCGCCCGCGAGTAACCAAGCTCGCGGTGCGCGAGATGCCGGTGTCGGGCACGCCCGAGGAGCTGCTCCACGAAGCGGGCATCGACGCGGAGGCGATCGCCGCCGCCGTCAGGGCCGTGGCCGGAGCGAGGACTTAGTCGCCGGGAGTCTCGTCGGCCGCGTCCTCGGCCGGGAGCTCCTCGGCCGCGTGGACGCTGCACAGGAACGGTCCGCCCGCCTCGCGAGCCGCCTCGATCTCGAGGCCGGTCAGCTTGGCCCCGCAGACCGCGCAGGTCTTCTCGAGGGTGTCTTCGAGGGTGCGCTCTTCGAGGTCCATGGGCGCGTTATAGCGCGTCGGGCAACGACTGCCGCAGCTCGACGACACCGGCGAAGA
Source organism: uncultured Solirubrobacteraceae bacterium (assembly GCA_963774155.1). Lineage (GTDB taxonomy): Bacteria > Actinomycetota > Thermoleophilia > Solirubrobacterales > Solirubrobacteraceae > DASSUW01. The sequence goes on along the minus strand of CAVZDW010000010.1, from coordinate 558,056 downwards.
GATCGCCGTGCTCGGCCACGCGGTCGACGACCTCGTCCGCGGTGAACACGAGCTCGTCGGGATCGCGCGACGCGACCACGCTCTCGACCTCCTCCCACGTGAGCGGCGTGGAGACCGTGGGCTGCTCCCGCGCGCGCAGCGAGTAGACGGAGACCGTCGTCTTGTGGCGCGAGTTCTGGCTCCAGTCCACGAGCACGCGGCCCCGGCGGCGGACCTTGGCCATGTCCGAGACCACGAGGTCCGGGTTGCGGCGCTCGAGCAGCTGGGCGATCCCCTTGGCGAACGGGCTCGTCTGGTCGTAGCTCGTGGGCGTGTTGAGCGGCACGTACACCTGCATGCCCTTCGAGCCCGAGGTCTTGGGGAACGCCTGCATGCCCAGGTGCTCGAAGACCATCCGCAGCTCGAGGGCGACCTCGGCGCACTCCACGATGGTCGCCGGGGCGCCCGGGTCGAGGTCGAACGCCACGACGGTGGGCGACGTGTAGTCCTCGGCCAGGGCGAGCGACGTGTGCAGCTCGAGGTCGGCGAGGTTGGCGAGCCACACCAGCGTCGGCAGGTCGTTGGCGACGCAGAAGTTGATGATCCCCTCACGCGCCTGCGAGCTGCCGATGCGCACCGTCGGCACCCAGTCGGGCCGGTGCGACGGGCACTGCTTCTCGTAGAAGTAGGGCCCGTCGACGCCGTCGGGATACCGCTTGAGCGTCAGCGGCCGGCCGTGCAGGTGCGGCAGCAGCACGGGCGAGATCCGGGTGTAGAAGTCGATGACGTGGCCCTTGGCGAACCCCGCCGCCGGATACATGGGCTTCTCGAGATTCGAGAGCGACAGGGTGCGCCCCTCGATCTGGACCTCGTGGCGCTTCTTCGCGGCGGGCACCCGCCGCAGACTAGTGTCAGAGGAGCTTCTCCGGCGTGCAGTCGAGCTCGAACCAGACCGTCGTGCAGGGCTCGTCGATGACACCCCAGCGGCTGGCCAGCCGGTCGACGATGTGGAGCCCGAGACCGCCGCCGCCGGCCATGTCGGGCACGCGCGGCCCGACCGCCCCGTCGGCGCGAGCCGGGTTGACGACCTCGACGTGGAGCGCGCTCGCCCGGCCCTCGAAGCGGACGTCGACGGCGGACGTCTCGTCCGCGCCGCCGTGCCGCACGCCGTTGGCCACGAGCTCGGTCACCAGCAGCGCGACGTCGGGCAGCACGCCGGCGGGCACCCGCCCGCTCAGCTCGGCCTCGATCAGGCGTCGCGCCCGCCACGCGGCTCGGGGCCCACCGGGCAGGGTGGCCTCGACATCGAACGCCTCCATACAAACCGCGTGCCCCGCTTGGGGGAGGTCGAACGCGGCGGAGTCCGGACGCTGACTCGCCGGGCGGCTCAGGCCGCGGCCGGCGGCTCGGCGATCGTGAGGTGCGCGTCCATCCCCGTGAGGCGGAAGACGCGCTGCACGACCTCGTCTCCGGGCACGACGGCGAAGCGGAACCCACTCTCGCGCGCGACGGTGTCCCAGCGGATCACGAGCCGCAGGCCGGTCGAGTCCATGAAGGTCAGCCCGCGCAGGTCGAGGACCAGCTCGGCGTAGCCGTGCTCGTGCAACTCGTTCAGCGCCGTATCCACGCGATGCGCCGTGTCGAGATCGAGCTCGCCGACAGGACGCACCCAAGCCGAGGTGCCGTTATGGCCGACCTCGCAGCGAAGAAGCTCGGGCGTTGTGCTCTCCGGCTCGCTCACTCGGCGGGGATTCTACAGCCGTTCGAGGCCCGGCGCGTTCGGAAACGGACATGCTGATGCCCGGATGCGCGCGCGGCCGGGGTAGTCGTAGCCGCGATGCCGAAGAGTGCTCTCGCCGAGCGGCCCGCGACCGGTACCAAGACTCCGACCGATCGCTCACGCCGACAGCGCGACGACCAGAAGCTCATGCGTCGCCACAAGCGCGGTGACGCCGCCGCGCGCGACGAGCTGATCGAGCGCTACATGCCGCTGGCCCGCAGCCTCGCGCTGCGCTACCGCCGGGCGTCCGAGCCGCTCGACGACCTCGTCCAGGTCGCCAGCGTCGGCCTCGTCAAGGCCGTCGACCGCTGGGACCCGGAGCGCGGGCTCGCGTTCTCGAGCTACGCGGTCCCGACCATCCTCGGCGAGCTGCGGCGCTACTTCCGCGACGCGACCTGGGACGTCCGCCCCGCGCGCGACCTCCAGGAGCTCTGCCTCTCGGTCGAAGAGGCGCGCGAGCGCCTGTGGGGCGAGCTCGGCCGCTCCCCCACCGTGTCGGATCTCGCCGGGCGCCTCGACCGCTCCCCGGAGGAGGTCGTGGAGGCGCTGCAGGCGACCGAGGGCCGCTCGGTCCGCTCCCTCGACGCGCCCGTCCACGAGGAGGAGGGCGCCTCGGCCAGCGCCGGCGACCTGCTCGGCTCCGACGACCCGGAGTTCGACCGCGTCGAGGCCGGCATCACGCTCGAGAAGATGACCGGCATCCTCGACGAGCGCGCGCAGGAGATCCTGCGCCTGCGCTTCCAGGAGGATCTCCTGCAGTCCGAGATCGCCGAGCACGTCGGCTGCTCGCAGATGCACGTGTCGCGCATCATCCGCGCTTCGCTCGAGCGGCTGTACGCCTACGGCACCGGAGGCTGAGGTGGAGGTCCCGAGCGTTCCCAACGACCCGGTCGGCCCGATCGTCCCCGACGAGCCGATCACGCCCGCCGACCCGACGCCCGACCGCGAGGCGCCGGCCACGCCGGCCGAGCCGCCCGACTCGCCGCCGCCCGACGATCCGCCGCCGCCGTTGCCGGACGGCCCTGAGGTTGCTGCGGGACGAACGTCAACTGCGGCTGGGTAGGGGAGCTGGGGAGGCCGGCGGGGCCGGTTTCCACCGAGCGTCCTGCCCTAAGGGTCACAGTGTCACCCCTAAGCAGGATTCGAGTTCGAAAACCGGCCGATCCCGCTCCCCTTAATGCCGGGGTTGACGTTCAGGCCGCCACCCGCTCGAGCGCCCGCGAGCTCTCGCGCTCGTTCAACAGGTCGAGCACGGCCTCCTCGATCGCCCGCTGGTGGATCGGGAGCTCGCCCTCGTCGACCTCGGCGGCCGAGTGCACCGGCTTGCCGATGATCAGGCCGCCCTGGTAGGCGTCGAACACGCGCGGGTCGATGTACGAGGCGCGGCAGACGGCCGGGGTGTTGCCGAGGTAGTGGGCGACCTCGTTGATCGCGCGCGTCACCGCGCGCTTGCGCCCGGTCGCGGAGCCCGCCACCTCGCCGGACACCGACAGCGCCACGGCGGCGAGGACGGTGGCGTTCCAGGTGCGGAAGTCCTTGGCGGAGAAGTCGCCGCCCGTGGCCTCCTTGAGGTAGGCGTTGATGTCCTCGGAGCGGACGTCGCGCCAGCGGCGGCCGTCCTTGAACGCGAGCAGCTCGTCGCCGCCGCCACGCCGCTGCCGCAGCGCCCGCACGATCTCCACCGCCTCGGGGTCGACGATCGCCTGCACGCGGCGCACCCCGCTCTTGGCCGGGTAGTCGAAGACCATCTCCCCGTCGCGCGCGATCGAGACGTGCTCCTTGCGCATCGTGGCCAGGCCGTATGACTCGTTCTGCACCGCGTACTCCTCGGAGCCGATCCGGAAGAACCCGCGGTCGAGCAGCCGGACCGCGCACGCGAGCACCCGCTCGCGGGTGGGCGCCTCGCCGACGAGATCGTCGTCGACCCGCTCCCGCAGCGCCGGCAGGGCTCGAGCGAAGCGCACCATGTCCTCGAACTTCTCGGCATCCCGCCGCGTGCGCCACGCCTCGTGGTAGAGGTACTGCTTGCGCCCGGCGGCGTCGACCCCCGTCGCCTGCAGGTGGCCACGGGGGTTCGGGCAGATCCAGACGTCCTCCCACGCGGGCGGGATGCCGAGCTCGCGCAGGCGCGCGAGGTCCTCCGGATCGGTGACCTTGGCGCCCTCCGCGTCGCGATATTCGAAGCCTTTTCCCCGTCGCCGGCGGGAGATTCCGGGCCCGGCGCAGTCGGATCGCTTGAGCCGTGTCATGTGCCACACAGTCTTCCCTTGCGCTGGGGGATTAAGCTTCCGGGCCGCGATGCCCAAGCTGGACTTCGAGACGACGCGCAACGGGACCGTCGCGGTTGTGCGCCCGACGGGCGAGCTGGACATCTCCGGCGCCGCCGTCGTCGAGTCCGAGCTCGACCGCCTGGCCGACGAGCCGGGCCTGGCCACGGTCATCCTCGACCTCCGCGGCCTCGAGTTCATGGACTCGAGCGGGCTGCGCCTCGTCGTCGTCGCGGACATGCGCGCGCGTGAGGCAGGCCGGCGCTTCGCCCTCATCCGTGGCGACGAGACCGTGCACCGCGTCTTCGAGATCACGCGCATGAGCGAGCGGCTCGACTTCGTCGAGGACCCCGAGGCGGCGGCGTGAGGCTCGAGCGCCAGCTCACGGTCAGCCCCGAGGCCGCCTCCGAGGCGCGCCAGGCGCTCCAGGGCTTCGACGAGGCGGAGTTCGACGGCCGCATGCGCGACGTCCGGCTGCTCATCTCCGAGCTGGTGACCAACGCGGTCCGGCACGCGAACCTCGAAACCGGCGACGTGATCATCCTCGTCATCGAGCTCGGCGCCGAAGCGCTGCGCGTGGAGGTTCACGACCCGGGCGGCGGCTTCGTGCCGCGCGCGCCCGCGCCCGATCCCGCGCGCCCGTCCGGCTGGGGCCTCTACCTGGTCGCCGAGCTGGCCGACCGCTGGGGCGTGGACTCGGACGACCGCACGCTCGTCTGGTTCGAGCTGGACCGCGGGGCGGCCGCCGCGTAGGCGACCGCCCCTCGGGTCCGCGCTCTTACGGACTGGTGGTCGAGAGGGTGAACGTGAGCGTCTTCGAGTAGACGCCCGTCCGCAGCGCGTCGGTGCTCGCGATGGGCTGCTTGAGGTTCACCGTCACCTGGTCGTTGCTGACCGGCCCGCCGTACGTGAGCAACGTCAGCGGCGTGCCGTCCGCGTTGAGCGCAGCCTCCGGCGCGCTCGTGCCGTTGGCGCTGGCGGCCGAGGCCCTGAGCGCCTGCGGGAGCGAGAACGCGCCGTTGACGAGCTTGCCGGTCGCGGTCGTGCTCGGGTCCGCAACGCTGAGCGTCGCGTCGGCGCCGGTCGAGATGACGCCGGCGGCCAGCGTCGTCAGGTAGTCCTTGGCGACCCCCGGCGTGAACGCGCCGAAGCTCGCCGACGGGGACACGGTGAGCGAGAGCGTGCCCGGCACCGTGCCCGACACGTCGGCCGGCACGCTGCGCGACGTCACGCCGCACGCTGCGTCGGTCACCACGCCGGCCGCGATCTCGAGGCCGCCCTGGATGTGCTTCATGAAGTTGGCATCCAGGAACGACGCCTCGGTGTGGCCCATGCCCGTGTACCACATGCGACCGCCGTCGTAGCGCTTGCACCACGAGATCGGATGGTCGTCATTGACGCCGTCCGTGCCGTCGGCCTCGGCGTAGGTCGACTCGTCCATCGTCAGCAGCACGTGGATCGGGGTGGCGCCGCGGGTGCTGATGTCGGTGCCGCCGCCGTTGACCGACGGGTTGACCGGCGATTGGTAGTTGTACCACTCGTCGACGCGCGTCCAGCGGGCCGGAAGGTGCCGCGTGGAGTGGTGCGTCGCGTCCTCGGTGACGACCGTCGCGGTGGGCGTCCCGTTCGGGTGGTTGCGGAAGTAGCCGCCGACCAGCTGGCCGTACCACGGCCACAGGTACTCGGTGTCCGCCGCCGCGTGGATGCCGGCGTAGCCGTGCCCGGCGCGGATGTAGCGCTCGAACGCCGCCTGCTGCTCGTCGTTGAGCACATCGCTGGTCGTCGACAGGAACACGACCGCGTCGTAGCGGGCGAGCACCGCGTCGGTGAACAGGGTCGACTCCTCGATCGCGTCGACCTGGATGCTCTGCTGGGTTCCCAGGAGCTTGATCGCCGCGATGCCCTCGTCGATCGACGAGTGCCGGAATCCGGCCGTCTTGGAGAAGATGAGGATCCGGAAGCGCGCGTTGGGGTCGCGGGCCTCGGGGATGACGTTGACCACGAAGGTCCGCGTCGCCGAGCCGCCGAACGGATCGCTCACGCGCACGCGCGGCAGGTATGTGCCGGCGGTCGTGTAGGTGAACGACGGGTTCTGGAGTGTCGAGTCGTCCACCCCGTCGCCCTGGAAGTCCCAGGCGTAGCTGAGCGTGTGGCTCGGCCCGTCCTGGTCGCTGCCCGCCCCTCCCCAGGTGACGGTGACCGGCGCGACGCCGGCCTGCGGCGACATCGTCAGCCCGTTGGCCGAAGGGTTGCGGTTGGCCTGGACGACCACGCTGAGCGGCGCGCTCGCGACGGTGCCGCCCTCCTTGCCGTCGGAGACCGTCACGGTGACCGTGCGCGTCGCGGCGGCGAGATAGGCCTTGGTGGGGTTCTGCTCCGTCGACGTGGTGCCGTCGCCGAAGTCCCACAGGTACGTCAGCGCGTCGCCGTCAGGATCGGTAGCGGTCGCCGTGAAGGCGATCGGAACCCCGACCCGGACGTTGCCCGCCGGGTTGCGCGAGGCGCTCACCGAGGGCGGTTGGTTCGTGGCCTGTGCGAGCGCCGTCGTGGCCATGGACAGACAGAGCCCCACGGCCCCGACGAGCGCCAACCCAGCCTTGGTCCGGCGCATTATCTCTCCCCCTCACACACGAATTACGCTACCGAGACAACTAATATCCGGAAGCCGGATCGCGCTGTCAAGGGGACTTTCAGCGGACGCCGAGCAGAACCTCGATCACGAGCTGGTCGAGCCGCTCGTTGTAGTACCCGCGTTCGGCGAGAGCGTCGAGCGCCTCGGACTCGGCCTTGAGCGTGTCCGCGTCGTCACCGTCGACCGACGCGACGCCGAGCTCGGGGGTCGAGGCCGCCGCGAGCGCCTCCTGGACCTCCGGCAGCGAGTCGAAGTGGCGAGCCTTCTCGGCCAGCGCGAGGTACGTGCGCATGCAGCCCGTCGCGAAGTCCCAGACCCCTTCGAAGTTCTCGTTGCGGAAGGCGTGTGCGTCGAAGTGCCGCGGCCCGGCGTAGCCGGCGCGCTCGAGCAGGCGCACGAGCAGGAACATCTCCTTGAGGTCCTCGGCGCCGAAGCGGAAGTCCTGGTCGTAGCGCCCGACGTCCTGCCCGTTGAGGTCGATGTGGAAGAGCTTGCCGGCCCACAGCGCCTGCCCGATGGCGTGGTGGAACGAGAGCCCGGCCATCGTCTCGTGCGCGACCTCGGGGTTCAGCCCCACGAGGTCCGGGCGGTCGAGCGTGGTGATGAAGTGCAGGGCGTGCCCGACGGTGGGCAGGAAGATGTCGCCGCGCGGCTCGTTCGGCTTGGGCTCGAGCGCGAAGCGGAAGCCGTAGCCCTGGCTCTCCGAATAGTCGACGAGGACGTTCACGGCCTCGCGGTACCGCTCGAGCGCGTCGCGCGGGTCCTTGGCCACGCCGGCCTCGGTGCCCTCGCGGCCGCCCCAGAAGACGTAGACCTCGCCGCCCAGCTCGGCGCCGAGGTCGATCGAGCGCATCGCCTTGCCGATCGCCGCGCGCCGGACCTTCCGGTCGTTGGACGTGAACGCGCCGTCCTTGAAGGCCGCGTGGCCGAAGAGGTTCGTCGTCGCCATGCCGACGCCGAGGCCGGTCTCCTCGAGCGTCGCCTTCATGCGCGCGACGATGCGGTCGCGCTCGGCCGGCGGAGTCCCCCACGGGATCAGGTCGTCGTCGTGGAGGCTGATGCCCCAGGCGCCCAGCTCGGCGAGCTTCTTCACCGAGTCGACGGGGTCGATCGGCGGCCGCGTCGGCCCGCCGAACGGGTCCCGTCCCGGGTTGCCGACGGTCCACAGACCGAAGGTGAAGCGGTGCTCGGGGCGTGGGCTCAGGGTGTCGTCAGTCACGGCCATGCCGCGGATCCTTTCAAAGTTTCGGGGCGCCGCTCGCGCGGCGCCCCGAATTCGTCCTCCGATCCAACGAAACGCTAGCGGCGGAGCACGACCGCCCTGCGGACCGTCGTCGTGCCGTCGGCCGTCTTGATCTTCATGACCAAGGTGGCTCGCACGGTCCGGAGCTTGGCCTCCCGCATGGCGGCGGCCAGGTTGCGGCGGACGCCGCGATCGAGCTTGAGCACGATCTGCCGCGACTTGCCGGCCGCAATCGAGCGGGCGTTGGACTTGCCGAGCCGCTGGTCGTCAACCCGCAGCGTCGACGTCACCTGGCACGCCACGGCGCACTTGACCGTGTAGCGCAGGCCGTTCTTGACCACGCGCGCCACGTTCTGGCGCTTGGTCAGCTTGACCGTCGGCGAGCTCTCGGTCTCACCGGCGACACCGCCGTCACCCTGCGGCGCGACGTTCGGCGGCGGCGGCGAGCCGCCGGCGCCCGTCACGGTCACCCGCACCGTGGCGCTGTCGGTGAGGCCGCCCTGGTCGCGCACCGTCACCACGGCGTCGTAGACGCCCGCCGCGGTGTAGGTGTGCGCGACGGACGGACCGGCGCCGCCCGTGTTGTCACCGAAGTTCCAGCTGATCAGGACGTGGTCGCCGTCCGGATCGGTCGCGGCCGCGGTGAACTGCACCCGCAGCGGGGCGGTGCCCGACGTCGGGTCCGCAGCGGCCTCGACGTTCGGTGCCACGTTCCCGGGCGGGTTCTCGACCGTGATCGTGATCTCGTCGCTCTTCGTGCTGGCGCCGGCTGCGTCGGTGACCGTCACCGACGCCTTGTACGTGCCCGGCGTCATGTACGTGTGCTTCGGGCTCTGAGCGAGCGAGCTGCCCGTGCCGTCGCCGAAGTTCCAGCGGTAGACGAGCTTGCTCTCGTCCCCGTCCGGATCGGTGGCGGCGGCCTGGAACTGCACCGTCAGCGGAGCTCCGCCCTTGCCCGGATCGGCGGCGACGTCGACCACCGGCGCCTGCGTCCCGGCCGGGTTGACGGTGATCTCCACCGTCTTGCTGGTCTTCTTGCCCTCCGCGTCGGTCACGGTGAGCACGGCGTCGTAGTTCCCCGGCGCCGTGTACGTGTGCGTCGGGTTCGGGCCGAGCGCACTCGCAGCCGTCACCGAACTCCCAGCGGTAGCGGAGACCGGAGCCGGGCCCGTTCGGATCCAGCGCCGACGAGCTGAACTCCACCGTCAGCGGGGCCGTCCCGGAGGTCGGCTCGCCGAACGCCTCGACGATCGGGGCGTTCGGGTCGGCCGTCCCGCACTCGGCGGACTCGGCCGCACCCGCGCTCACCTCGATGCCGCCGAGGATGTGCGTGAGGTAGTCGGCCTCGCTGAACGAGGCAGCCGTGTGGCCCATGCCCGTGTACCACGAGCGGCCACCGTCGTAGCGCTGGCACCACGAGATCGGATGGTCGTCATCCGTCGCGTTGCCGTCCTGCTCGTCGTACGTCGACTCGTCCATCTTGAGCAGGACGTGGACGCCGTTGGCCCGCGGGCTGAAATCGACGTCACCCGTCGTCTCGAAGTTGACGGGCTTGTAGTTGTACCACTCGTCCGTCCGGTGCCACTTGAGGTTCGGCTGGTCGGCGAGGTGGTCCGTCGTGTGGTCGTCGGCGTCCTCGATGATCACGTCCGCCTCCGGCGTGCCGGGCGGATGGCTCAGGAAGTAGGCGCCCACCAGGCCGCCGTACCACTTCCAGCTGTACTCGGTGTCCGCCGCGGCATGGATGCCGGTGTAGCCACCGCCGCCCTTGATGTAGTTCTCGAAGGCGGTCTGCTGGGCGGCGTTCAGCACGTCGCCCGTGGTGGACAGGAAGATCACCGACTCGTAGCGCGCGAGCGCCGCGGCGTTGAAGATCGTGGCGTCCTCGGTGTGGTCGACCTGGAAGTCGTTGTCCTCACCGAGTGCCTCGATCGCCGCGTGACCCTCGTCGATCGAATCGTGCCGGAAGCCGGCCGTCTTCGAGAAGACGAGGACGCGGAACCGCGCCTCGGGATCGTCCGCCCCGAACACGTTCACCGTGACGGTGCGCGACCGCTCGGCCGTGCCGTCGGAGACGGTCACCTCGGCCTCGTAGTCACCCGCTGCGGTGTAGGTGTGGGTCGGGTCCTCCTGGGTGGAGTCGGTCGTCCCGTTGCCGTCGAAGTCCCACGCGTACGTGAGGTCATCGTCGTCGGCGTCGGTCGCCGTGACCGCGAAGTCGACCTCCAGCGGGGCGAAGCCCGTCTGGGGATCGGCCGTGACGTTCTCGATCACCGGCGCGCGGTTCTCGGGCTCCGGCTCCTCGCAGCCCTGGCTGCCGTCGAGCGAGAAGTACTCGAACCGTGCCGTCCCGCCGCCGCTGTTCACGCCCAGCGTGAACAGGCCGAAGGCGGGATCGACCATCGGGTTGGTGACGGGGATGCTCACCTCGGTGAACGTCGTGCCGTCGAACGAGTACTCGCCCGTGTAGGTGGTCCCGCTCTTGGTCAGGCGCAGCCAGACGTCGGTCTCACCCGCCGGCACCGGCGGATCGGCGGGCTGCGGTTGCTGGATCGCCCCGTTGATCTCCGAGCGGAGCTCGAGGCGGTTCAGGACCGTCTGCCCGTCGTCGCTGATGATGTCGAACTTGATGTAGTTGTTGTCGTCCTGCCGGACCATCAGGCCGGCCTGCTCGTAGCCACCGCTGAGCGTCGCCGCGTCGACGTGGGTCTCGATCACCCAGTCCTGACCGGTCTCGGTCGGGTTCTGGAGGATGAAGTTGCGCGTCGAGTCGGGATTGCCGTCGGTGTAGATGTCGCCGTTGACGGTCTGGACCTCGAGCCATCCGTCCTCGAAGCCGATCAGGTCCTCCTGCGGCCGGACGATGGCGTCCCACTTCTCGGTGTCGAGCGTGCCGGAGTCGAAGCTGTCGCCCCCGGTGGGCTCGCACGCGCACGGCTCGCTCGGTGCGTCCTGGCCGTTGAGCCAGAAGTAGTCGAACGACACCGTGTCGCCCTGGCCGTCGGCCTGCGGCCCGAAGGCGAAGACGCCGAAGTCCGGCGACACCATCGGGTTGCTGACCGTCTGCGCGATCGCGGTCCACGTCGCGCCGTCGAACGAGTACTCGGCGGCGTACGTGGTGCCCGTCTTGGTCATGCGGATCCAGATGTCACCGGCCGCCTGGGCCGCCGAGACGTCGACCTGCGGCTGCGGGTCCTGGATCGCGCCGGCGACCTCCGAGCGGAACTCGATCCGGTTGATCCGGGTCTGGCCGGCGTCCGAGATCGGGTCGAGCTTCACGTAGTTGTTGCCGTCGGCGTAGGCGATCAAGCCGCCCTGTCCGTACCCGCCGTTGATCGTGCCGGCCAGCTTCGTCTCGATCACCCAGTCCGCGCCGGCGTGCGCCGCGTCCTGGAGGATGAAGTTGTTCGGCGGCGGGGTGGTGTCGCCCGTGTAGATGTCACCGGGCTCCGTCGTGATGGTCAGATTGCCGTTCTCCACCACCGCGTTCTGGTTCTGGCGGATGCTGGCGTTCCAGCGCTCGGCGTCGATGCTCGAGCCGCTGAACTCGTCGTCGAAGCTCGGGCCCGACGGCTCGCCGACGTTCTCACCCGTGAGGGTGAACTGGTCGAAGGCGGCCACCGGGTTGCCGGTGCCCTCGTTGCTGAAGGCGAAGAGGCCGATGGTGGCGTTCGCCGGCAGCGGCGCCGGGCGCCCGACCGCGGTCCATGCGGTCCCGTTGGTCGAGTAGGCGCCCGTGACGTTGGTCCCGTCGGACGTCAGCCGGACCCAGTAGTCGTCCGGGAAGTCCGCCGGGATGTTGGCGGTCGAGTCCGCCGCGTCGTTGCGCGGCGTGCTCGCGTTCTCGTAGATGAACTCGAACTTCTCTTCGCTGTTCGTCGCGGCCGAGTGGGCGATGCGGCCGAACTTCGTGAAGTTCGCGTCGTCGCCGTAGACCATGATGCCGGCCTGGTGGTACTGGGCGGTGCCCTCGAAGTTCATCTTCGCGGTGGCCACCCAGGCCCCGTCGGGGGCATCGCGCACGACCAGGTTGGCCGCGTCGTTGCGCCCGCCGTAGATGTCGCCGGTCGCGGCCGGGATCCGCAGAGCCCCATCGCTCACGGTGAGGGCCTGGTTGCGCCGGATGACGTCCCAGTCGTCGGAGACGTCCGTGCCGTCGAAGTCATCGACGATGCCCTCGCTGCCGCCGCCGCCACCGCCGCCGCCCGTCGACGAATCCGGGTTGAAGCGGATCCAGTCGAAGTGGGCGACCGGGTAGCTCGCGGCCTGATCGGACAGGGCGACCGGTCCGACCTGCGGAGCCGACCAGCCCGAGATGTCCGCGGGCTGCCCGACGGTCGTGAACGTGGTGCCGTCGTACGAGTACGCGGCGGTCAGCGTCGAGCCCGTGGAGATCAGCTTGACCCAGTAGGTCAGCGGAGCGTCGGCGGGGATGCCGCCCACGTTGTCCGCCGCCCCGTTGCGCGGGTTGCCGTTGTTCTCGTAGATGAACTCGAAGTTGCGGCCGGTGCCCGCGTAGATCATGTGGACCGAGGCCCAGTTGTCGTCGTCCTGGTAGACGCGCAGGCCGGCCTGCTGGTAGTTCTCGGTGAGCGGGTCCGTGGTGATCTTCGCCGTCACCTCGACCGCGCCGCTCGGGAGCGGCTGGACGACGATGTTCCGCGCCGACGTGCCGGTCAGGTACAGCGAACCGTTGTCGATGGGGAAGTTGAGGTTGCCGCCGGAGACCATGGGCGGACGCGTGCTGTCCGGCCGGATGACCTCCCAGCGGTTGGTGTCGAGCCCGTCGCCCTCGAACTCGTCCGAGCGGACGTTGTTCTGCGGGCACTCACCGGCCGGGGCCGTGACCGTGACCTGGACGCTCGCGGTGGAAGCCGCTCCGCTCGGGTCGGTCGCCGTGAAGCGGGCCAGGTAGGTACCCGGGCGCTCGTAGGTGTAGGTCGGGCTGAGCTGGTTGGAGGTGTCCGTGGTCGTGCCGGCCACGCCGAAGTCCCAGGCGTAGGTCAGCTGCTCGCCGGCGGTGGCGTCCGGATCGGTCGCCGTGCCGGTGAACTGGACCTCGAGCGGGGCCTCGCCGCCCGTCGGGTCGGCGCTGGCCGTCACCTCGGGGGCGGCGCTGTTCGCCGCGCCCTTGCCGAGCGCGGTGAAGTGGTTGAGGTTCAGGAGCCCGTCGGTGCCGGCCGCAGTCGGGTTGTTGAACACGAGGAACATCTCGTGCGTGCCCGAGGGCGGGGTCGGCAGCGGCCAGGTCGACGTTGACCCAGTTCTGCCAGCCGCCGGTGTTCGGGACGGCGACCGTGCCCGACCAGGTCGCCGGTGGGCGAGTCGAGGCGGACCTCGATGTTGCCGCCGGCGCCGCCGGACGCCACGCGGAAGCGCAGCCCGGTCAGCTCCTCGAGGTTGACCGGGGTGTACGACACGTAGTCGCCGTTCTCGGTGAAGCCGATGTTCGTCCCGAGCGCCCGCGTCGGTCGTCGCCTCCGTCTGGACGCCGGGCGTGCCGCCGGTGTTGGAGCCGGTGCGACCGGTGGTCGCGAAGTACTCGGCCTGCTTGGGCTTGGGCTGCAGGATCAGCTCGTCCTGGCCCGTCAGCGACCCGGCCGCGCCCTGCGCGTCAGTCCGTGTAGGTCGCGACGACCGACGTGAAGATGTTCGCGTTGGCGCCGTGACCGCTGTCGGTCGCGGTGCGGAACGTGCCCGTGCAGCCCGTCTGCTGGCCGAGGCCGTGGGCGTGCTGGTCGTGGCCGAGCTGCCAGCTGACCGTGACGTTCGCGCAGTTCACCGTGTCCTCGGCGTCGGTGACGGTGACCTCGTAGGGCACGATGTCGCCGAAGGCCGCGAACTGGCCGTCCTCTGGGATCGTGATGGTGACCACCGGCCGCGTGTTGCCGGCCGTGATCCGGATCGTGTCGAAGCCGGTCTGGCCGGCCGCGTCGGTCACCGTCAGCGTCGCGTTGAATGTGCCCGCCGTGGTGTACGTGTGGGTCGGGTTGGCGGCGGTCGAGTCGGTCGTGCCGTTGCCGTCGAAGTCCCACGCGTAGGTCAGCGAGGTGCCGTCGGGGTCGACCGAACCGTCGCTCGAGAAGTTCACGGTGAGCGGCGTCGGACCGTTGTCCGTGTTCGACGTGGCACGTGCGATCGGGCGCCTCTCGCCCGCGACGTAGTCGATGCGGTAGATGCCGGAGTTCGCGTTGTTGCCGCCGAAGCCGTCGCCCCAGTCGATGACGTAGAGCGCGCCGTCAGGGCCGAACTCGATCTCGTGCGGCCGGAAGAACGTGTCCTCCCACGGGGTCCGCAACACGTCGACGGCGTCGCCGTTGGCGTTGAGCGTCGCCGTGCGCAGCCAGCCGGTGTTCCACTCGCCGATGAACCAGTGTTCGTCGTAGAACTCGGGGAACTTGGTCGGCGAGTCGAGTCCGGGGTCGAAGTCGTACCGCGGGCCACCGGTCGGAGCGCCGCCGGGGCCGAGGCCCGGGACGCGCGGATCCGTCTCGGAGTAGCCCATCCACATGGTCGCGGGGATCGCCGGCGGGAGATCCTGGATGCCGGTGTTGTTCGGCGAGGTGTTGGTCAGGTCCGCGCAGTTGAACAGCGGCCCGGACGTGCCGTTGGCGAAGTTGTAGTCGTTGTACGGGACGTTGTCGCGCACGCAGTAGGGCCAGCCATAGAAGCCCGGCTGCTTGACCACCTCGAACTCGACGCTGCCCTGCGGGCCGCGGCCGGCGACCGTGGAGCCGGCGTCCGGCCCGTAGTTGCCGACGAGCACCCAGCCCGTGTGCGGATCGACGGTGATCCGGAACGGGTTGCGGAAGCCCATCGCGTAGATCTCGGGCAGGGTCTGCGGGGTCCCCGGAGCGAACATGTTGCCGCTCGGGATCGAGTACGTCGTCCCGATGCCCGGCGCGCCGGTCGCACCCGGGAGCGGGTGAATGCGCATGACCTTGCCGTTGGGGTTGTTCGAGTTGGCCGACGTGCGCTGGGCATCCCAGTACTCGCGGCCGGGCCGCTCGTCGATCGGGGTCATGCCGTCGGACGCGAACGGGTTGGTGTTGTCGCCGATGGAGATGTAGAGGTCGCCGTTGGGCGCGAAGGCGAGCGAGCCGCCGGAGTGGCAGCACTGCTCGCGCTGCGCGATCCACGTGTAGATGATCTGCTCGGAGCTGAGCGCGATCGTGTTGCCGGCGCCGACCGTGAAGCGCGACACGCGCGTCTGATTGTTCGGGGTGAGCGGCGTGTAGGTGACGTAGAGGTGGTTGCTCGTGTCGAAGTCCGGGGCGAGCTGGATGCCCATGAGCCCGTTCTCCTGCACCGAGGAGACGGGGATCGTGGCGGCCGTCGTCACCTGGCCGTTGGCCGGGTTGTAGACGTTGATCTCGCCGGTGATGCGCTCGACGTAGAACACGCGGCCGTCGTTGGCGACGGTCAGCTCCATCGGGCTCTCGGTGTCGTCGTCGATCGTGACGAGCTCGAAGTCGTCGCTCGTCGGCGGAGCCTGGCGCGGCTCGCCGCAGTCCGACGCCTCGGCGCCGGTCACCGTCTGCAGGCCGCCGAGGATGTGCGAGCGGAGGTTGCCGGCAGCCGTCCCGAAGGAGTCCTCGGTGTGGCCCATGCCCGTGTACCAGACGTGGCCGCCGTCGAAGTCCGAGCACCACGAGATCGGGTGGTCGTCGTTCGTGGCGTTGCCGTCCTGCTCGTCGTACGTGGCCTCGTCGACCGTGGCGAGCACATGGACGTCGCTGCTGCGCGGCGAGTAGTCGGTGCCGCCGCCGTTGACGACCGGGTTGACCGGGCCTTGGTAGTTGTACCACTCGTCGACCCGCGGCCAGGAGGCGGGGAGGCCCTGCGTGGAGGGCTCGTTACCGTCCTCGATGTTCACCGTCGCGGCGGGGGTGCCGGGTGGGTGATTGCGGAAGTAGCCGCCGACCATCTGGCCGTACCACGGCCACGTGTACTCGGTGTCGGCCGCGGCGTGGATGCCCACGTAGCCGCCGCCGTTGCGCATGTAGCTCTCGAATGCGGCCTGCTGGGTGTCGTTGAGCACGTCGCCGGTCGTCGACAGCCAGACGACGGCGTCGTACTGGGCGAGGTTGGCCTCGGTGAACAGCGCGGCGTCCTCCGTGGCGGCCACCGCGAAGTCATTTGCGGCGCCGAGCGCCTGGATGGCCGCGATGCCCTCGTCGATCGAGCTGTGCCGGAAGCCGGCCGTCTTGGAGAAGACGAGGACGTTCTCGAGCGGGTCGGCGTTCGGGTCCTCGACCGTGACCGAGCCGGTCATGTTGACCGGATGCACCTCGCAGAGGAACGTGTAGATGCCCGGCGCTGTGAAGGTGTAGTCGTACGGCGCCTGCGCGGTGGCGATCTCCGTATCGACGTTCCAGTTCGGGCTCGTCGATTTGACGTTATGCGGCAGGCCCGCCTGATCGAATTCCCAGCGGACCGTCTCGCCGACGCTGACCGTCACGTCCTTGGGCTCCCACGCGTGCACGGTCGCGTCGACCGCTTCGATCGTGGCAGCTGGAGCCTGGGCTCCAGCGACGCTCGCGGTGAACAGGAAGGCACAGATCGCGGCCAGCGTGGCCAGCACCGCAAACGTCATCCGACGCATGAAACTCCCCCATCCCTCAGTTTGCCTGCAAAAGCGCCTCCCCCGGCGCTCAACTGGCTGGACCTTTTGGCCAGTGTCCGGAGAAATTACCCCGCGGATAGGTCGTCTGTCAACGGCCGGTTCGGCAAATTGACCGGCACGGCAAGCGTTTGCCCGCTTGCGGGCCCAGCCGCCTCGCCCGCCGTGGGAGCTCCGGCGATCAGGTTCTCCGCCCGGCGGCGGGTGCGCGCGAGCCGCCGTCCGGCGCCGAAACGGTGCTCGGCTCGGCGTCGCTGCGCATCGTCGTAGCGCCGCCGAGCCCACGGCGATGACGGCCTGCCGAGCCGGACGGCGCCGACGAGCGCGACGACCGGGATGAATAGGCCGACCACGCCGAGCAGGACCCGCCCCTTGGCGAAGCAGGCGATGGCCAGCGCGGCGATCAGCGTGACGGCGGCGGCGGTCGCCGCACGCGATGCGGGCTCGTCGAGGCCGAAGGGGCGCGTGCCGATCACGACGAGCCCGGCGAACGCGCAGGTGCAGACGACCGCGTCGAACGAGGCACGGCCCTCCTCGGTCCAGTACACGTCCTCGAGCCGCACCCAGAGCGCGAACTCGTCGAGCGTGAAGCCCGCGCCGATGCCGAAGCCGATCGCGATCAGGTGCCACCACGGCGCGGCGAGCGGAGCGGCGAAGGCGAGGAAGCCGCAGAGCAGCATGAGCCAGATGCCCCAGACGAGATGGTGGAGGTGGACGCCGCCGCTCTGCACTCCGCCCGGCCACCACGAGACGCTCCGCGTCAGGCGCGCGCTCGTGCGGATGGCGAGGAACGAAGCCAGGAACGCGACGAGCACGACGGACGCGGCGCCCGACCCCGGGTGCATCCGGTCGCCGAGCGGATCGACGACCTCGGCCGCGACGAGGGAGAGGATCACCCGGCCTGCTCCGTCCGCTTGATGCGGAAGCCGGCGCCGCCGGGCCCCGAGAACGTCCCCGACGCGACACTGACCTGCCACGGCTGCGGCAGGTTGCCGTTCGGGCGCTGAAGGAAGTCCGCCAGCAGCCGCGAGGCGGCAGCGCAGGCCGGCCGGCGCGAGGGCGCGAGCGTGATCCGGTAGCGGCCCGCGGGCAGGCGGAGGGCGCCGATCCGGTCGTTGTGCAGCACGCGGAACGTCCCAGGGCACCGGCGGCCCTCCGGGTGCGTCGACCCACCGCTCGGCACCGGCCCGACGGCCGGCTCGATGCGGAAGCCCGTCGTGGGGCCGCGCTGGAACGTGGCCGTCTGCCGGTGGAGGCGCCACGGCGCGGGCAGGCGGCCGTCGAAGTCCTGCAGGAAGGCCGCGAACCGCCGCGTCGCCTGCTCGCAGCTCAGCGGGCCGACCGAGAGGAGCGTGACCGTGTAGTTGCCGGCCGGCACGGCGAACGTGCCGATGCGATCGTTGTGCAGGACCTCGAACACGCCGGGACAGCGCACGCCGGTCGCCGGATGCTGGCCGCCGCCGCCCGAGCCGCCGACCCGGACGACCTGGAACGCCGCGCCGTCGCCGGCGGAGAACGTGGCCGTCGGGACGTCAAGCTTCCACGGGAAGGGCAGCCGCCCGTCGAAGTCCTCGAGGAACTGGCGGAACCAGTCGGAGGCTTCCGCGCACGTGAGGATCGCGGGGTCCGCGACGGTGAGCTGATACGTGCCGGCCGGAACCGCGAGCGCGCCGATCTGATCGTCGTGCAGCACGCTGAAGCCGGCGGCGCAGGTCTCGGGCGCCGCCGCGGACGCGCTCGCCGGAGCGCTCGCGGCGGTGGTGAGGACGAGTGCGCCGACGGCCACCGCGGTCGGGCAGCCGAGACGCTTGAGGAGTGCGAGGAGCGAGGTCATGGGCGCAGCATCCCGGCGATCGCGCGCCGCGCCTGCCGTAGCGCGGTACTGCATTTCCCGTACGCCGCTACGTAGCCGCGTGTCAGTACCGGCCGAACCAGGCCACGGTCGCCGAGCGTCCGGCCCGCTTGCCGTTCAGAGGTCGCGGCGATCGCTGACGCCGAGCTTGCGCATCGCGCGGTACAGGTGCGTCTCGACCGTCCGCACGGAGAGGAACAGCTGCTCGGCGATCTCGGCGTTCGACAGGTTGCGCCGCGCGAGCGCCACGAGCTGCTCCTCGCGCGGGGTCAGCTCGATCGCGGCGGCGTCGAGTCCGTCGACGTGCGGCGGCTCCGCGCCGTGGCCGGGGGTGTGGAGCGAGCGCGCGCGGGAGGCGGCTCGGCGGGCGGAGTCCTGGCGGCCGTCGGCGAGGAACGTGCGCGCCGCGGCGGTCGCCGCTTCCACCGCGTAGGTCAGCGCGCCGATCGCGGCCAGCTCCTCGGCCACCGCGAGCAGCGCCTCGCCGTCGCGGGCGGCGAGTGCGGTCGCGTGCCTGTGGTAGGCCGCGACGAGCTGGTTGTCGCACTGCTCGGCGAGCCGTGTGAGCTCGGCCGCGGCCGCGGGTGGCGACGCGCCGGCGCGCAGCGCCTCGTAGACGAGCTGCGCCGCGAACCCCGGCATCGCCGACAGCGACTCGGCGTCGCGCAGGAGGCGCTCTGCCGCCTCCGCGCCGCTCTGGAGCCGGGCGGCCCAGCCTTCCGCTCGCGCGACATACGCGGCCTGGCTCGACACCGGGGGACGACCGGCGAGCGTCGCCGTGCAGCCGCTCGAGCGATGCGGTCGTCTCCTCGCGGTCCCCCGCGAAGAAGTCGGCGCCGACCCGCAGCGCACGGACGTGGATCAGCGTGCCGAACGTGTCCTGCTGCTCGAAGTGGTGCTCGGCCTCTTCGTACCAGCGCGCCGCGTCGCGATAGCGGCCCGCCAGGAAGTGGATGTACCCGAGGCTGAAGGCTGCGTGCCCGGCCGCCTCGTGGTCGTTGGCCCGGAGCGCTTCGCGCATCGTGTCGCCCATGTACGCCTCGAAGCCGGGGAGGTCCTCGCCGGTCTCGAACCCGAGCAGCCGCCACAGGCCGAGCGCGAGCGCGTCGCTGTAGCCGTCGAGCGGGACCGACGGGCGGACGCGCCGCGCGAGCGCGAGCGACTCGGTCGTCCGCCCCGCGAAGAAGAGCGAGAGGGCGAGCCGCCGCTCCGCCATCAGGCGCGTCGGCGCGTGGATCTGGGGGTCGGCGAGCAGCTCGGTCAGCGCGTCGACCGAGCTCGCCCACCCGTCGACGATCGCGGCATAGGTGAGGCGCACGGGCTGCAGCCGCCGGTGCCACGCGGCCTCGGGCGACCAGGCGCGCGCGGCCTCGAGCAGCACCCGAGTCTCGGCTTCGCGCCGCAGGCCCCAGAAGAGCACGTGTGCCCGCTGCTCGAGATAGTCGACGCCGGCGTCGTCGGGGGTCGCGAGGCTCTCCGCCGCCGCCAGGACGGCCTCCGCCTCGGCGAACTGCTTGCGGACCGTGTGGGCGCGGGCGAGCAGCAGGGCCGCGGGGAGACCGGCGCCGTCATCGAGCGCGGCGCGAGCGAGCTGCGCGCCGAGCTTCGGGTCGCCGGCGAGATTGGCCGCGCGCGCCGCGTCGACGAGCAGGTCGGCCGGGAGCTCCGCGCCGGCGTCGAGGAGCAGCCGCGCGACGCGCAGCGCGTCGCCGGGAGTGAGCGGGCCGCGCTGCTGGATCGTCGCCGCCACCCGCAGCCGGTGCTGGCGCGCGCGGAGCACCGGCAGCTCGCGACGCAGCACCTCGCCGTAGAGCGGATGCGCGAGGCGCACCGCGTCGGCCGCCGCATCGACGACGACCAGGCCGCGCGCCTCCACCTCGACCAGCGCGTCGTAGTCGGCGAGACCGGAGATCTCGTCGAGACCCAGCGGCTCGCCGATCGCCAGCAGCTCGAGCGGCGCCCGCTCACCGTCGCCGAGGCCCGCCATGCGCCGCGACACGAGGTCGATCGAGCGGAGCGCTCACGGACGGCTGCCCGGAGAGCCGCCAGAGCCCGCGCGACCGGAGCAGCGTTCCGGTCTCGACCGCGGCGGAGACGAGCTCGCGCACATAGAGCGCGTTGCCCTGGCTGCGCTCGACGACCCAGCGCAGCGCCGACTGCTCGACCGGGCCGCCCAGCGCGGACTCGACGAGCATCGCGACCGCGTCGTCGCTGAGGCGCTGGAGCTCGATCCGGCGCGCGCCGCCGTCCTTCCAGAGCGAGACGATCGCGTCCGGGCAGGGCTCGCCGGAGCGGACGGTGGCGATCACGAACGCGCTGGCGGACGTCGTGAGGTGGAGCACGAGGGCGGCCGAGACGGGGTCGAGCAACTGCGCGTCGTCGACGCTGAGCACGATCTTCCGGCCGCGCGCACGCTCGACCAGCGTGTCGGTGCTCTGCCGCATCAGCTCGAGCGCGTTGTCAGAGCGCACGTCGTCGGGGATCAGCCGCGCGAATGCACCGAGCGGCACGGCCGCCGCGCTGCTCGTGGCCTGGACCCAGTCGACGAGCGCGCCGTCACGCTCGGCGGACGCCTGCGCCTCGCGCGCGAGCCGTGATTTGCCGACCCCGGCGGCGGCGCTGACCACGATGCCCCGGCACTGGGAGTCACTCCGGGCGTACGCGATGTCGGCGAGCTCGGCGTCGCGGCCGACGAGCGGCCATGCCGAGCTCGCAGACGTCGGCGCCGTAGCCCGCTCGAGCTCCACTCACCGATCGTAATCGCTGTACATGCCCCCGCCAAGCACGCGGCCCGTCTACGTACGGCCGCGGCGGGCCGGCTGCGTACCGCGGTACTGACGACGCGGCGCGGCGGTGGACGGATGCTCCGACGTGTGGTCGCACCTCCCCAGACCGAAGGAGCCCTCTCCGTGCACCGTTCGTCGAAACTCGTGCTGGCGGCGATGATCGCCGCCGTGGCGATGATGTTCATCGACCAGACGATCGTCAGCCTCGCCGTTCCCGACCTCCAGAAGGACCTCTCGCTCTCCGCGACGGGGACCCAGTGGATCGTCAACGGCTACCTGCTCTCGCTCGCCGCTCTCTTCATGCTCGGCGGCAAGCTCGCCGATGTACTCGGCCGCCGGCGGATGGTGACCGTCGGCGTGATCGGCTTCGCCACCGCGTCGGCGCTCTGCGGCGCGACGCCGACGGGCGGCATCGGCGAGACGTGGATGATCGGGTTCCGCGTCATCCAAGGCGCGTTTGCCGCGCTGCTCTTCCCCGCCGCCCTCGCCATCGTGGTGAGTGCCTTCCCCGTGCGTGAGCGCGGCAAGGCGCTGGCCGCGTTCTTCGGGATCACCGGCGCACTGACCGCCATCGGGCCGCTGGCCGGCGGCTACCTGACCGAGTGGACCTGGCGGGCGATCTTCTGGATCAACATCCCGGTCGCGCTGATCGCCCTCGTCCTGATCGCCTACGCCAAGCCGGCGCAGGCTCGCTCGGACACCCGGATCGACGTCACCGGCGCGGCGCTGATCACCGCCGCCATGGGCCTCGTCGTGCTCGGCCTCCAGCAGGCCGGCACCTGGGGCTGGGGCAGCGCGGCCACGATCGGCTCGATCGCCGCGGGCGTGGCCCTGCTCGCCGCCTTCGTGGCCTACGAGCTGCGCCGCGCCGAGCCGCTGATCCGGATGCGCCTGTTCGCCCGGCGCGCGTTCGCGGTCGACAACGCGGTGCTGCTGCTGATGTCGGCGGTCTTCGTGCCGTTCTTCTTCTTCGCCAGCGTGTACGCGCAGGCGTCGCTGGGCGACACGGCCACGCAGGCCGGCGTGTTCCTGCTCGTCTTCTTCGGCGGCTTCGCGGCCGCGGCGCAGTGGGGCGGGCGGATCGTGGACAAGCACGGCGCCCGGCCGGCGATCGTGCTCGGCAGCATCGCGTCGGCCGTCGGCTTCGCCCTCTGGGCGCACAAGATCCCGGGCCTCGACTTCGGCACGCAGTGGCCGGCCGTGATGCTCGCCGGCGCCGGTCTCGGGCTCGTGCTCGGCCCCGTGAGCACCGACGCGCTCAACCGCGCGCCGGACGCCGGCTACGGCGAGGTGACGGGCATCACGCAGACCGTCCGCAACCTCGGTGCCAGCCTCGGCCTGGCCATCATGGGCTCGCTGGTCGTCGGCGCGGACTCCGGCCCGGCCGCGGTCGCCGACTCGACGCAGACGATCGCGTGGATCATGGCCGGCGTCATGGCCGCCGCGTTCGTCGTCGCCGCGACCGGATTGCCGAAGGGCCGCGCCGAGGCGCAGCTGGAGGAGATCGCGGTCCCGTCCGCGGCCTGATCAGGACTTGGCGGCGGCTTTCTGGCGCGCCGGCTTCTTGGCCGGCGACTTCTTGGAGCCGCCGCCTTCGTCGTCGCTCTTGACCGCGGCGAGGCTCGCCTCGAGCGCGGCCATGAGGTCGGGGACCTTGGCCGGCGCGGGCGCCTCGGGCTGGACGGCGATCTCCTCGCCGGAGGCCTTGCGCTCGATCAGCTCGAGCACCTTCTCGCGGTACTCGTCGCGGTACTGCGACGGGTCGAACTCGCTCGAGAGGGAGTCGATGAGCTGCTGGGCCATCTTGACCTCGCGGTCGGAGACCTTGAGGTCCTTGGAGTCCGGCAGGTCGTCGAGGTCGTCGTGGGGCACGACCTCGTCGTGGAAGATCATCGTCTCCATCATCAGCAGCTCGCCGGCCGGGCGGATGGCGACGAGCGCCTCCTTGGACCGGATGACCACGCGCGCGATGGCGACCTTGGCCGACGCCTCCATGGCGTTGAGCAGCAGCCCGTAGGCCTTCGCCGCGCCCTTGTCGGGCACGAGGTAGTACGGGTGGTCGTAGTAGATCGGGTCGATGTCGACCTGGTCCACGAAGTCCTCGATCTGGATCGTCCGCGTGCGCTCCGGATCGAGCGCGTCGAGCTCGTCCGGCGAGATGACGACGTAGCGGTCCTTGGTCAGTTCGAAGCCCTTGACGAGGCGGTCGAACGGCACTTCCTCGCCGGTCTCCGGGTCCACGCGCTTCTGCTGGATCCGGTTGCCCGTCTCCGCGTTGAGCATGTTGAACCGCACCGTCTTACGAGACACCGCGGAGTAGAGCTTCACGGGCACGTTCACCAGTCCGAAGGAGATCGCGCCGCTCCAGATCGATCGAGCCATACCTCCATTGTGCCGCCCCGCGCGGTCGGTCACCAACGTACGCACGTTCGCTTGCGGTTCACGAACTGCGGCTGGGTAGGGAAGCGAGGCATCCGGCCGCTGCGAGGGCGTGGCACGTTTTGCACCCTATGCAAGGCAAAACGTGCCACTCGTCCCACCGCCGGCCGATCCCGCCTCCCTCAATGCCGCAGTTGCAGTTCGTCCCTGACCAAGCGGCCGCGGACGACGAGGACGTCCTCCTCCACCTGCCCCGGAGCGAGCAGGCCCTCGGCCTCGAGATGGGCGCGGCGGGCCTGCATCAGCGGCCCCAGCGGACCGCGCTCGCTGGCCGCGACGTCGACCTCGAGCTCGCCGGCGCAGAGCGCCGCGGCCGTCTGCGCGTAGCCGAGGATCGAGGAGTGGGCGATCAGCACGACGCCGCCCGGCCGCAGGTGCCCGGGCGCGCCGGCGCAGATCGCGTCGAGCACCGCCCGGCCGTCGCGGCCGGCTTCCCAGGCACGCTGGGGACCGCGCGCGGGGAGCTCGTCCGCCGGCGACGGCACGTACGGCGGGTTGGAGACGATCGCGTCGAACTGCTCGCCGGCGACCGCGTCGAACAGGTCCCCCCTGCGCGCGCGCACGCGCACGTGGTTGAGCGTCGCGTTGAGCCGGATGGTGGCCACGGCGCGGCGCGAGACGTCGACCGCGACCACCTCGCGGGCGCCGCCGAGCGCCGCCCGGATGGCCAGCGCGCCGCTCCCCGAGCAGAGGTCGAGCACGCGCGCGCCCTCGAGGAGGCGCTCGTCGTCGAGCGCGTCGGCCAGGAGCCACGTGTCGCTGATCGGACGGAAGACGCCGGGCGGGGTCACGAGCCGCACGGACGCGCCCTACCCTCCCGGTCCGTGCACGAGTCGCTGCCCACGGCCGCCGCGCTGCGGGCCGCGTTCGAGGAGCCCGCCCAGGCCACGATCGGCCTCGAGGAGGAGCTGATGCTGCTCGACGCCGAGACGCTGGATCTGGCGCCCGCGGCGGCCGAGGTGGTCGGCGACGACCCGCGCCTGAAGCTCGAGATGCCGGCCGCCCAGCTGGAGATCGTGACCGCCCCGCACCCCACGGTGCGGGACGCGGCGGCGGAGCTCGCCGAGGTACGCGCCGCGCTGGCCGCCAACACCGCCGGGCGCTTCCGCCTGGCGGGCGCGGGGGCGCACCCGTTCGCCGCCGGCTCGGGCCCGCTCAACGACCGCCCGCGCTACCGGGCGATCGGCGCCGAGTACGCGGCCGTCGCGCGGCGCCAGCTCGTCTTCGGGCTGCACGTCCACCTCGCCGTCCGCGGCGCCGACCGGGCGCTGGCCGTCTACAACGCCCTGCGCTCGTACCTGCCCGAGCTCGCCGCCATGGCCGCCAACGCGCCGTTCTACGAGGGCGCGGACAGCGGCCTGGCGTCGGTGCGCTCGCGCATCTCGGGCCTGCTTCCGCGCCAGGGCGTGCCGCCGAGCCTGGAGAGCTTCGACGCCTACGCCGAAGCGCTGCGCTGGTGCGGCTTCGACGACCCGCGCCAGTGGTGGTGGGAGCTGCGCCTGCACCCGGTCTACGGCACGCTCGAAGTGCGCGTCCCGGACACCCAGGCGACGGTGGCCGAGACCGAGGCCATCGCCACGCTGGTCGTCGCGCTCGTCGCCCGGCTGGCCGACCGTCACGACGCCGGCGAGCGCCTGCCGACGGCCGAGTCCTGGCGCATCGATCAGAACCGCTGGTCGGCCTGCCGGCACGGGCTCGACGGCACGATGATCGACCTCGAGACCGGCGAGCGCCATTCGACGCGCGAGCGCGTCGCCCGGCTCGCCGGGGACCTCGGCGTGCCGATGCCCGCGGGCGAGGGATACACCCGCCAGCGCGAGATCGCGGCCGAGCGTGGCCTGCGCGGGCTCGTCGGCTGGCTCGCTGACCGTTTCTCCCCCTGATCCGTCGGGGTAGGGCCAGAGTCGTGTCCGCCCTGCCCGGTCCCCGCGGGCCGCTGACCGCACTGCTCCTCGACGCGCTCACCGGCCCGGTCTCCCCGCTCCCGCCCGCTCCCGCCCCGAGCGACGAGGAGGATCTCCAGCTCGCCCTCTACCTCTGTTACGAGCTGCACTACCGCGGTCTGCCCGGGGTCGACGACCGCTGGGAGTGGGCGCCCGGGCTGCTCGCCCTGCGGGCGGAGCTCGAGGGCGAGTTCGAGGCCGCCCTCCGCCGCGACGTCCCCGTGCCGGCCGGCGGCGCGCCGATGGACCTCGCCCTGCGTGCCGTCGAGGCCGCCGACGAGGCGCCGTCGCTCTCCAAGCACCTCGAGCGCCGCGGCACGCTCGAGCACTACCTCGAGTTCGTCATCCACCGGTCGGCCTACCAGCTCAAGGAGGCCGACCCGCACTCATGGGCGCTCCCGCGCCTGAGCGGCGGCCCGAAGGCGGCGATGGTCGAGATCCAGGCCGACGAGTACGGCGGCGGCGACCCGGCCAGGATCCACGCGAAGCTCTTCGCCGACGCGATGGACGCGCTCGGTCTCGACAGCCGCTACGGCGCCTACGTCGACCACATCCCGGCCGTCACGCTGGCAACCGTCAACCTCATGTCGATGTTCGGGCTTCACCGCCGGCTGCGGGGAGCGATCGTCGGCCACCTCGCGCTGTTCGAGATGAGCTCGGCGATCCCCAACCGCCGCTACGCCAACGGCCTGCGCCGTCTCGGGCTGCACGACGCCACCGCGTTCTTCGACGAGCACGTGGTGGCCGACGCCGTCCACGAGAACGTCGCCGCCGTCGACCTCGCGGGCGGGCTCGCCAAGCAGGACCCGCGGCTGGAGCCGGACATCCTCTGGGGCGCGGCCGCGCTCGTCGAGCTCGAGGGCCGCTTCGCCCGCCACCTCCTGGACGCGTGGCACGCGGGCGGGAGCTCCCTCATCGAGCCTCCAGCAGCCGTCGCAGGAAGCGCTGGGTCTCCGGCCGCTCGGGCGCGCTGAGGATCTGGTCCGCCGGGCCGCGCTCCAGCAGGCGGCCCTCGTGCAGGAAGCACACCTCGTCGGCCACGTCGCGTGCGAAGGCCATCTCGTGCGTGGCGATGAGCATGGTCATCCCCTCGGCCTTGAGATCGCGGATGACGGCCAGCACCTCGCCGACCAGCTCGGGGTCGAGCGCGCTCGTCACCTCGTCGAGCAGCAGCGCCCGCGGCTGGGTGGCGAGCGCGCGGACGATGGCCACGCGCTGCTGCTGGCCGCCGGACAGACGGTCGGGGTGCTCGTCCTCGCGCCCGGCGAGCCCGAAGCGCGCCAGCAGCTCACGCCCCCGCTCACGCGCCTCCGCGCGGGAGACGCCGTGCGCGCGCACCGGCCCGAGGACGACGTTGTCGAGCACCGACCGGTGCGGGAAGAGGTTGTAGGCCTGGAAGACCATCCCGAGCTTCCGGCGCACCGCCACCGGCTCCACGGACGGATCCGTGATCACCTCGCCGTCGAGCAGCACGTCGCCGTCGTCGATCTCCTCGAGCAGGTCGACGCACCGCAGCAGCGTCGACTTCCCCGAGCCGGAGGCGCCGATCAGCGCCACCGCCTTGTGCTCGTCGACGGCGAGGTCGATCCCGCGCAGCACCTCGACCTCGCCGTACGCCTTGGTCACGCCCTGGACCTCGAGCACGGGGACGGTCATCGGCGCTGCATCCGGTCGACCACCCGCGCCAGCGGGACCGTCACGCACAGGTAGAGCAGCGCCGCGGCCAGCAGCGGCGTGTAGTTGAAGGTCGACGAGGCGTCGATCTGCGCCACCCGGAAGGCCTCGAGCGGCCCGAGGATCGAGACCAGCGCGACGTCCTTCTGCAGGGAGATGAAGTCGTTGAGCAGCGGCGGCACGACGCGCCGCACGGCCTGCGGCAGGACCACGTGGCGCAGCGCCTGCGCCTCGGTCAGCCCGATGGCCAGCGCCGCGGAGCGCTGGCTGGGGTGGACGGAGTCGATCCCCGCGCGGTAGACCTCGGCCACGTAGGCGGAGTAGGACAGGGCGAGCGCCGCGCCCCCGAGGATCACCGGGTCGGTGGGCAGGCCGGACAGCTCGAGCGCCGGGACGCCGAAGCCGACGAGGAAGACGAGCAGGATCGTCGGCACGCCCCGGAACACGTCGGTGTAGACGGTCCCGATCAGCCGCAGCGGGAAGAGCGCGGCCGCGCGCGAGGTCCGCACCAGCGCCACGACCAGCCCGAGCGCCAGCACGACCACCTCGATGATGCAGAACATCCGCACGTCGAGCCAGAAGCCGGCGAGCACGTCCGGGAACGCGCGCTTGAAGTCCGGCCAGGAGAAGAACGTCTCCTGGACGTTCTCCCACCCAGGGCTGGTGACGACGATGGCTCCCAACCCGCCGATCACCACCACGGTCGACAACGCGGCGACGGCCGCTCCGCGCTGGGAGCGGCGCCGCCGGGCCGACGCGCGGATCGCCCGCCGGCTCGTCGCCTCCACTACTTGAGAACTGGGGCGTCGGCCGAGTCGCTCATCCACTTCTGCGTGATCGACTCGAGCTCGCCCGAGTCACGCAGGGCGGTGATCGCCTCGTCCACGCAGGAGGTCAGCGGCGAGTCCTTCGCCAGCAGAGCGCCCCACTTGTCCCCGCCGGGAGCCTCGAACTGGCCGACGATGCTCGCACCGGGGATCTCCACGGCCGTCAGATAGAGCGCGGTCGGGAGATCGACCACGGCGGCGTCGACCTGGCCCTGCTTGAGCGCGGTGACGACCGCGTTGGAGTCGTCGAACACCTTCGGCTGCGTGGACGGCTGGATCGAGGCCATGACGGCGTCGAGGCTCGTCGTCCCGATCTGCACACCGAGCGTGACGTCCTTGAGGTCGGCCAGCGACGTCGCGCCGGCGGCCGGCGAGCCCTTGGTCGCGATCACGGCCTGCGGAGCCTGGTAGTAGGGCTCCGAGAAGTCCACGCGCTTGGCGCGGGCGGGCGTGATCGAGATCTGGTTGACGTCGAAGTCGAAGTCCTTCGGCCCGGGCCGGTAGGAGGCGTTGAACGGCACCACCGTCCACTTGACCTCGCTCTTCGTGTAGCCGAGCTGGTCGGCGATCGCGTAGGCGACGGCGCTCTCGAAGCCCTTGCCGTTGGCCGGGTCGTCGTCGACGAAGTACGGCGGGAAGGCCGGCTTGTCGGTGCCGACGGTGAGGATGCCGGCCTCGTGGGTCTCGAGGTCGGCCTTGTCGCACGACGCCGCTGCGGGCGTCGACTGGGCGGCGGGCTGCTGATCTCCGTCGTCGTCGTCGGCGCAGGCGGTCAGGACGAGGGTGGAGCCGATGAGAATCGCGGTCAGGAGGCGCACGCGGCCGATGCTAACCGCTGTCGCGGCGCTCCTCCGCACCGCTCGGTGCGCGAAAGCGGATCAGCTTGTGGGTGCCGTCGCAGAACGGCCGCAGGCGCGACTTGCCGCAGCGGCAGAGCGCGATGGTCTCGCGGTCCACGGTGATCTCGTTGCCGTCCTGGTCGGCCATGCGGATGGGCCCGCGGACGAGCAGCGGGCCGTCGCGGTACGGGGTGATGACGACGTCCTTCATCCGATCGCCTGAAGCTCCTCGGCCGTGAGCTCGAGCTCGAGGGCGCCGATCGAGTTGAGGATCGACGCCGGGCGGGTCGAGCCCGGGATCGGGACGACGGCGGGGCTGAGCGAGAGCAGCCAGGCGAGCGCCACCTGCTGTGGCGACACCCCGCGCGCCCGGGCGATCTCGCGCACGGCGGCGTGCTCGCCGGCGGCCTCGGCCGCGCTGGAGATGCCGCCGAGCGGCGACCACGCCAGGAACACGATGCCGTGCGCGGCGCAGTGCGCGACCTCGCCCTTGCCGATCGGGTCGCGGTACTCGAGCGAGAGCTCGTTCTGGACCGCGACGATGTCGACGATCGAGGACGCCAGCTCGATCTGCCCGATGTTCGCGTTGGAGATCCCGACCCAGCGGACCTTGCCCTCGTCCTGCAGCTCCTTGAACGCCCCGATCGACTCCTCGTACGGCACGTCGGGATCCGGGCGGTGGAACTGGTAGAGGTCGATGCGGTCCGTCTCGAGCGCGCGCAGCGAGGCCTCGCACGCCTGGCGCAGGTACTCGGGGCGCCCGTCGAGGCCCCAGTCGCCGCCGTCGCGCGTGTGGCCGCCCTTGGTGGCCACGATCACGTCGTCGCGCCGGCCGCGCAGCGCCTTCGCGATCAGCCGCTCGTTGTGGCCCATCTCCGAGCTGTCGATGCAGTAGGCGTCGGCGGTGTCGATGAGGTTCACGCCGGCGTCGATCGCCGCGTGGATGGCGCTGATCGAGCGCTCCTCGAGCGGGCGGCCCGCGAGCGACATCGGCATGCCGCCGAGGCCGATCCGGAAGACGTCGAGCTTCATGGGGCGACCCTCCCCGGTGTCTCGCGTCACGAATCCTCGAACGCGACGTCCTCGGGCGCCACGTCGTCGCGCAGGCCCATGTACACGGGATGGCGCAGCGTGCGGGCCTGGGTCCACTCGCCGTAGTTGACGGAGGCGACCAGCACCGGGTCCACGAAGCGCGTCTCGCGCGGCGGCTGGCGACCCGCGAACGGGCTGTCGGCGCGGGCGTGCTCGGCCAGGATGCCGCCGAGGCGGTTGAGCTCGGCCTCGTCGAAGCCGGTGCCGACCCGGCCCGCGTACTTGAGCTCGCCGTCCTCGTGGTAGCCGACCACGAGCGCGCCGAGCCGGCCGTCGCGCTTGCCCTCGCCGGGCAGCCAGCCGCCGATGACCACGTCGGTGGTGCGGACGTTCTTGACCTTGATCCAGCCGGGCGTGCGCTTGCCCGGGTAGTACGGGCTGTCGAGCCGCTTGGCGATGATGCCCTCCAGCCCCTGCGCGCGCGAGGCCTCCAGCATCGCCGCGCCGTCGCCGACGTGGTGGGCGGGCGTCTGCCAGCGGTCCCCCTGCAGCCCGAGCTCCAGCAGCCGCTCGCGGCGCTCGGTGTACGGGAGCGCCGTCAGCGAGTGGCCGTCGAGCCACAGCAGGTCGAAGACGAGGTAGGCGACGGGGTCGGACTCCGAGAGCCGGCGGACGGCGTGCTCGGAGGTCAGGTGCATGCGCCCCTGGAGCTTCTGGAAGCTGGGGCGGCCGTCCTCGCCGAAGGCCACGACCTCGCCGTCGAGGATCGCCTCGCGGCCGGCCAGCGCGCGGCCGAGGGCCCGCAGCTCCGGGTAGCGCGGCGTGATGTCGTTGCCGTTGCGGCTCTCGAGCTTGAGGCGCCCGCCGTCGGCGTACGCCACCGCGCGCACGCCGTCCCACTTGATCTCGTAGGCCCACTTCGCGTCGTCGCGCGGGAGGTCGCCGGTGCGGGCGAGCATCGGCTCGATCCGCTTGGGCATCGGCTCGCGGTCCGGATCCTCGGGAGGATCCATCCGGTGGATCATCCAGTTGTCGCCGTCGGTCCGGAACAGGACGTAGCGGCCGCGGACCCGCTCGCCGTGGAGGGTGACCATGACCTCCTTGTCGCGCCACTTGTGCAGCTCGAAGGTGCCGCGGTCCCAGATCTTCATCGTGCCGGCGCCGTACTCGCCGGCCGGGATCTCGCCGTGGAAGTCGAGGTACTCGAGCGGGTGGTCCTCGGTCCGGACCGCGAGGTTGTTGCGCCGCGGATCGGGCGGAATGCCCTTCGGGACCGCCCACGAGGCGAGCGTTCCCTCGTGCTCGAGGCGGAGGTCCCAGTGCAGCGAGCGGGCGTGATGCTCCTGTACGACGAACCTCGGGGTGCGCTCACCGCCTGACGCGCCAGGATCGCCCGAAGGCTCAGACGTGGCGGAGAAGTCGCGCTTGCGGCGGTAGGAATCGAGGTTGGGCGACATGAGTTTGCGGGTATTTGTCCGCCGGAGTTAGGCGGCCGGGGATGCGGGTATCTTGCATGCCCGTATGGAAGCCAATCCCATCGTGCTCGATGACACTGCGGGGGATGTCGTAGTGGTCGTCGTCGAAGGAGAGCACGACATCTACACCGCCCCCACGCTGCGCGAGCGGCTGGACGAGGCCCTGGATCGCGGCGGAGGCATCGTCGTGGACCTGACGGCCGCGACGTTCGTGGACTCATCCGTGCTCGGAGCGCTGCTCGACGCCCGTCGCCGGGCGCTCGAGGCGCACCAGGGCTTCGTGGTCTGCGTCGGCGACGCGGTGGAGCCCGGGGTGCAGCGCATCCTCGACATCACGGGCCTCGTACCCGTGCTTCCCGTCCTGCGCCAGCGCGACGAGGCGATCCAGGCAGCGCGCACGAACGGCTCGGGCGAATGACCGGCCGACCGGAGGTCCTGCTCACGATGCCGGCTCGGCCGGAGGGCGTCGGCGTGGTGCGCCAGGCCCTGGCCGGGATGGCGGACGCGCTCGACTTCGAGGCCTCCGTGCTCGCCGACATGAAGATGGCGGTGACCGAGGCGTGCACCAACGTCGTCGTCCACGCCTACGAGGCTGACACGGGCATGCTCGAGGTCGAGATGCGCGCGGCCGACGACGGCCTGACGATCGTCGTGCGCGATCACGGCTCCGGCATCCAGCCCCGCCCCGCCCGCTCCGAGCCGCCCGCGCTGGGCCTGGGCCTGCCGCTCATCGCCGCCCTGTCGGACGCGTTCGAGCTGCGCGGCAGCGCCGGCACCGGCACCGAGGTGCGGATGACCTTCGCCTACAACCGCGAGGCCGACCCGGCCGACGTCAATCCGGTCACCGGCACCGTCGGCATCGACGGCCGCTGGGATCCCGACGCGCCGACGTCGGGAGCACCCGCAGGCGGTTGAAGACGGCGGAACGCGAGCTACGGTTCGGCGCATGCCGAACATCGCAGTAACGCCTGAGCAGCTCCAGTCCGTGGCCAGCCAGCTCAACGCGGGCGCGGCCAACATCGAGTCGACCCTGTCCCAGCTGGCCAGCCAGGTCGCGCCGCTGCAGAGCGAGTGGCAGGGCGTCGCCCAGGCCCGCTTCCAGGAGCTCTGGGCCGAATGGCAGCGCTCCAGCCGCGGCATCCAAGAGGCCCTGCACGGCATCTCCCAGCTCACCCAGTCCGCCGGCGCCAACTACGCCGACAACGAGCAGGCCATCGCCACCTCGTTCAGCCGCTGAGCTTCGAACCGGGCGGCTACGCAGCCTGGCGCAGGGCGTCGAGCTCGCGCATCCGCCCGAGCCGGCCCAGGGCCTTCGACTCGATCTGCCGCACGCGCTCGGGCGTGATCCCGAGCCGGCGGCCGATCTCGCGCAGCGGGGTCGGCTCGCCGCCGTCGATCCCGTAGCGCAGGGCCACGACGGTCCGCTCGCGCTCCGGCAGCTCGTTCAGGGCGTGCCGCAGGGCCTGCTCGCGCAGCGAGATGTGGACCTCGTCCTCGGGGCCGAGCGTGTCGGCCGGGAGCAGGTCGCCGAACGAGGCGTCCTCCTCCTCGCCGAGCGGGCGGTCGAGCGACGTCACCGTGCGGGCCGCATCGCGCAGCGCCAGCAGGTCGTCGAGGGAGATCTGCGCCTCGGCCGCCACCTCGGCGTCGGTCGGCGAGCGATCGTGCTTCAGCGTCAGCGCGTTCTCGGCGCGAGCGACTTTCCTCTGGGTACGTACGAGGTTGATCGGGAGCTTGATCGTGCGGGCCTTGGCGTCCATCCCGCGCTCGACCGCCTGGCGGATCCACCACGTCGCGTAGGTCGAGAACCGGTAGCCGCGGCGCCAGTCGAACTTCTCGACGGCGCGGATGAGGCCGAGGATGCCCTCCTGGATCAGATCGAGCAGCGTCAGCTCGGAGCCCTGGTACTTCTTGGCGATCGAGACGACGAGGCGCAGGTTCGCGTTGATCATGCGTTCCTTGGCCGCCAGGTCGCCGCGCTCGATCCGGCGCGCGAGCTCGATCTCCTCGTCCGGCGTGAGGAGCCGGTGGCGGCCGATCTCGTTCAGGAAGAGCTGCAGCGTGTCGGTCGTCACGTGCGCCAGCGCGGCGTCGTCGACCGGCGCCGCCGGCGCGGACTCGCGCCCGCAGTCGTCCCGCAGCGTGATGCCGCGCGAGTCGAGCTGCTCGTAGAGGCCGCCGATATCGACTTCCTCGAGGTCCATGGCCTGGGCGAACTCCTGCACTTCGCTGAGTTCCAGGCAGCCCCGGTCCTCGCCACGGTCGATCAGCGCGGCGAGCGCACCGCTCAATGGTTCGGGAGCCGGGGTCATTGTCGAAGTCTTCGTCACCGGTTCCTCATCGGCATAAACGCGCCTGGTCCACAACCCCGCGGCGTTTGACCGCTTTATGGGAGGGAAGAACCGGAGCGCTGACCACCGGTGAGGGGGAACTCAGGATGCTAGAGACCGACACGGCGACCACGCGGACGACGGCGCACGCGCTGGATCGCGACCACATGCACGCGGTGCGTGCGCGCCAACGCGCCGAGTTCGGCGGCATCAACTGGGGGGCGGCGTTCTTCGGCTGGCTCGTGGCCGTCGGCCTCGGCGCCCTGCTCGTGGGCTTCCTGGCCGCGACCGGCGCCGCCGTGGGCCTCACCGAGATCTCGGAGGAGGAGGCCGTCGGCAGCGCGAGCGAGATCGGCATCGGCAGCGCCGTCGCGCTCCTCGCGGCCCTGGCCATCGCCTACTTCGCGGGCGGCTACGTCGCCGGGCGCATGTCGCGCTTCGACGGCGCACGCCAAGGCGTCAGCGTGTTCGGGCTCGGGCTGATCGTCACCATCGCGCTCGCCGTGGCGGGCGCCGTGCTCGGCGCCGAGTACAACGTGCTCGAGCGGCTCGACCTGCCGGCGCTGCCTCTCGGCGATTCCGAGCTCGCGACCGGTGGCGCGTTGGCGCTCGTCATCGTCCTGGCCGGAACCCTGATCGCCGCGGTCGCGGGCGGCAAGCTGGGCGAGCGCTACCACCGCAAGGTCGATCGCGCCGGGTTCTCGGACTGAGAAGGCGATACGGTGGGCGGGGTCTGGAATCCGACTTCCTCGGGTAGGCAAATCGACGTGACCGGGAGCACGGCTCGAATGACTCGTACGTCGGAGACGGTGCGCCTCTTGGAGGCGGACCCCGAGCTCGGCGCGCTGCTCTCGGCCAGCCGGCGGGCCGAGGCCGAGCGCGAGCTGGTCGTCCGCACGCACCGGCTCTCGGTCGGTCCATGGGACGTGTCGCGCCTGTCCGGCGCCAGCGCCGACCACGTCGGCCTCCTCGTGCTCGACGGCGTGCTCTCGCGCGAGCTCGTCGTCGCCGATCACGTGAGCGCCGAGCTGCTCGGCCCGGGCGACCTCGTGCGCCCCTGGCAGGGCACGAGCGGCGCCGGCCTGCTCCCCGTGCAGGCGGTCTGGTCCGTCCTCTCCTCGGTGACGCTGGCGGTGCTCGACCGTCGCTTCGCGGCCGAGGCGGCCCGCTACCCCGAGATCACCGCCGCCCTCTTCGATCGCCTCGGCGAGCGCTCACTGCGCCTGGCCACCACGCAGGCGATCTCGCAGCTCACGCGCGTCGACCGCCGCCTGAAGGCGCTCTTCTGGCACCTGGCCGAGCGCTGGGGCCGCGTGTCCGGCGACGGCGTCGTGGTCCCGCTGGCCCTCACGCACCGCATCCTGGGCCAGCTCGTCGGCGCCCGGCGCCCGACCGTCTCGACCGCGCTCAGCGAGCTCGCCGAGCGCGAGGAGCTGGTCCGCCGGCCCGACGGCTCGTGGCTGCTGCGCGGCGACCCGCCGGACGCTCAGACGCTGGCGCGCCGCCCCACGGCCGCCGAGCTGCGCGGGCAGGACGTCCTGCGCCCCACCTCCCGGCGCTTCGCCCGCGAGGGCGAGGACGTCGATCCGGACTCGCTGATCGCCGCGATGGACCGGCTGCGCGAGGCCCTCGACCCCGGCGAGCTCAGGGAGCTCCTCGAGCGCCGCCGGGGGGCCACTCGCTAGAGCGCAGCCGCCCGCCCGCCTTCGGGTCCAGCGGCGGCGTGTCGAACCCGTCCGAGCGCCGCAGGCCGTCGAGCAGCTCGAGCAGCGCCTCGTCGGCGCCGTGCCGGGGCGTCCAGCCGAGCTTCACGCGCGCCCGCGTCGTGTTCAGCACCGGCACGGCGAGGCCCATGTCGACCCAGCCCTCCGGGCTCGGCTGCAGGCGAGCGCGCCAGGTTGCCGCCGCCCCGAGGCGCAGCGCCCGCTCGGGCACGCGCACGCGCCGGGCGCCGAGCAGCCGCGCCAGCTCGTTGGGATCGAGCACCGGCTCCGCGGCCACGTTGTAGGCGCCGCGCGCCTCCGGCGAGGTGGCGGCCAGCCGGTAGGCCTCTCCGACGTCGAGCGAGTGCACGCCCTGGAGGACCATCCGGTCGGGCAGCGGCAGGATCGGGATCAGGCCGGGCCGCACGAGCGGCGAGGGCAGCAACGGCCCGGCGAACAGCCGCCGGATGCCCGAGGCGGCCTCGCGCTTGAAGATCAGCGCCGGTCGCAGGCGGACGATGCGGAGCTCGTCCTCCATGCGGTCGAGGATCCGCTCGGCCTCGGCCTTGTGGCGCGAGTAGAACGACGTCGGCACGCCGTGGCGCGGCCACGACTCGTCGACGCGGCGGTCCTTCGGCCCGGGCGAGTAGACGCCGACCGACGACGCATGCACGAGGACGCCGACACCGGCCCGCGCCGCGGCCTCGAACACCCGCCGCGACCCCTCGACGTTGACGGCATGCAGCTGGGCGCCGTCGCGCGACGGCTGGATCAACCAGGCGAGGTGGATGACCGCGTCCGCGCCGGCGAAGTGCGGCTCGAGCGCGTCGCGCGCCACGTCGGCCTGCACCCAGCGGGTGCGGGGCGGCTGCCAGCGCGGCAGCCGGCGCGCGATGCCGACGATCTCCTCCACGGCCGGATCGGATCCCAGCGCTCCGACGACGCTGGTGCCCACATTGCCGGTGGCGCCGGTGACGACGATGCGCATGGACGAAGGCTCCCCGGGTAGGTGAAATGAGAACCCTGCACAAGGAGACCTGACATGGCCGGAGGCGTTCGCAACAGCACCACGGGCATCCTCTCGGACGAGAAGACCGAGGAGCGCGAGCAGATCATCGAGATGCTCAAGAAGGCGTACTGGATGGAGATCGAGACGGTGATGAGCTACATCGCCAACTCGATCAACCCGGACGGCGTCCGGGCTCAGGAGATCATCGAGTCGCTGACCGAGGACATCCAGGAGGAGCTCGGGCACGCCCAGCAGTTCGCGGCGCGCATCAAGGAGCTCTACGGCGTCGTGCCGGGCTCGCTGGACTTCGCCGCCGAGCAGAGCTACCTGCAGCCGCCCGAGCACCAGACCGACATCGTGCACGTCATCAAGGGCGTGATCGAAGCCGAGACCGGCGCGATCGAGCACTACAACGCGATCATCGAGGCGACCGACGGCGTGGACTTCGTGACCCAGGACATGGTCATCGCCATCCTCCGCGACGAGGAGGGTCACCGCCGGCTGTTCGAGGGCTACCTGCGCGAGTACGAGGCCGAAGGCCTCGCATAGACTCGACGCCGTGGGTGAGCCCGCGGCGTTCGACTCGCTCGACTACGGGGACACGCTGGCCGCGGTGGCGCGACTGGCGGTCCCCGAGTACGCGGATTGGTGCTTCGTCGAGCTGCTGACTCCAGACGGGCGCATCGAGCGTGTGGTCAAGGAGCACGCCGACCCGTCCAAGCGCGAGTTCATCGAGGAGTACGACCGCCGCTACCCGCTCGACCCGGACTCCCCCGTCGGCTCGCCCAAGGTCATCCGCACCGGCGAGCCGGAGCTGCTGAGCGAGATCCCGGACGAGTTCTGGGCCGCGGTGGCGCAGGACCCCGAGCAGCATCGGCTGATGCGGGAGGTGGGCATCGTGTCCGCCCTCGTGGTCCCCATGCGGGTGCGCGGGACCGTGATCGGCGACATCGCGCTGGCCCACAGCGTCTCCGGCCGGCGCTACACCGAGGAGGACCTGCCGCGAGCGCAGGACCTCGCCGACCGCTGCGCGCTGGCCATCGACAACGCCCGGCTGCACACCGCGGCCCGGCGTGCGCGCGACGACCTCGAGGCCATCGTGGAGGGCGTCGCCGACGCCGTGACCGCGCAGGCGCCCGACGGCCGGCTCGTCTACGCCAACGACGCCGCCGTGCGCCTGCTCGGCTTCGCAGACGCGCAGGAGCTGCTCTCCGCGCCGCCGTCCCGGTTCGTGGAGCGCTTCACGATGCTCGACGAGGCGGGCGCGGTCATCCCCTTCGAACGGCTCCCGGGCCGCGCCGCGCTGCTCGGCGAGCGCCCGGCTCCGCTCACCGTGCGCTACCGCCATCACTCCGGCGAGGACCGCTGGTCGCGCGTGCAGTCGACGCCGGTCTTCGACGACCACGGCGCCGTCCGGCTCGCCATCAACGTGATCGAGGACATCACGGAGATCAAGCGCGCCGAGCAGGCTCAGCGCTTCCTGGCCGAGGCGAGCCACGTGCTCGCCGGCTCGCTCGACTACCAGGAGACGCTGCGCTCGGTGGCCAAGCTCGCCGTCCCCGCCGTGGCCGACTGGTGCGCGGTCGACGTGATGACCGGCGACCGCCTGGCGCGCGTGGCCGTGGAGCACGTCGACCCCGCGCGCGTCGCGCTCGCCCGCGAGCTGGAGGAGCGCTATCCCTCCGACCCGCGCTCGGACCAGGGCGTCTACGGCGTCATGCAGCGGCGCCGCGCCGAGCTCTACCGCGAGATCCCCGAGGAGCTGCTCGTCGCGAGCGCGCGCGACGAAGAGCACCTGGCGCTGCTGCGCTCGGTCGGGCTGCGGTCGGCGATGCTCGCGCCGATGACGCTCCACGACCGCGTGCTCGGCGTCCTCACGTTCGTCTCGGCCGAGTCGGGCCGCCGCTACGACGAGCAGGATCTCGCGCTCGTCGAGAACCTGGCGCTGCGCGCCGCCGCGGCGGTCGAGAACGCGCGGCTCTACGAGACGGTGTCGACGATCGCCCAGACGCTCCAGACGTCGCTCCTGCCCCCGGTGCTGCCGGAGCTGCCCGGCGCGGAGCTGGCGGCGCGCTACCACGCGGCGGGCAGCGGGTTGGAGGTCGGGGGCGACTTCTACGACGTCTTCAGCACCGAGGTCGACCAGTGGTACCTGGTCATCGGCGACGTCTGTGGCAAGGGGCCCGCGGCCGCCGCCGTGACGGCTCTGGCCCGGTACACGATCCGCGCCGCGGCCGTCCGCCGGCGGTCGCCGACCGCGATCCTGCGCTGGCTGAGCGACGCGATGGTCCAGCAGTCCGACGGCGACGACCGTTACTGCACGATCGCGTGCGCGCACATCGACCTGAGCCGGTCCCCGAGCCCCGTCACGCTGGCCTGCGGCGGGCACCCGCTGCCGCTCGTGGTGCGCGCGGACGGGACCGCGGAGGAGGTCGGCATCCCGGGGACGCTGCTCGGCCTCGTGCCGCGGCCCACCCTGCACGACCACACGTCCGAGCTGCACCCGGGAGACACGCTGCTGCTCTACACGGACGGGCTGACCGAGGCGGGCGCTCCCGCCCACGTGCTCTCCCCCGACGAGCTGGCCGCGGCCGCGCGCGCGGCGGCGAGCGACAGCGTGGCGGAGACCGTCGACCGCCTGGTGGACGGGGCGATCGGCTCGCTCCCGACGATCCGCGACGACGTCGCCGTGCTGGGCCTCAGGACCGCTCGATCAGCCGCTTGAACGCGGCCAGGGCGGCACGCACCTGCGGCGCGACGAACGCCGGGTCGACGTCGGGATCGACCTCGGCCATGATCTCCACGCGCGTGATCCGTTCGTCGAGGCGCAGGAACGAGACGACGCCGCCGTTCGTGACGCCCGACGTGCTGCGCCAGGCGATCCGCTCCTCGGGCCGCAGCTCGACGACCTCGCAGGTCCATTCGGCCGACGTTCCGTCGTAGGAGGCGCGCCAGAGCAGATGCGTCTCGTCGATCTGGCGGACCTCGTCGACGCCCTCCATGAATCGCGGCAGGTCCTCGAACCGGGTCCAGGCGTCGTACGCCGTGGCCACCGGAACGGCAACATCGATATGCGCTTCGACCTCCGACACAGCTTCCCCTGCGCCGTCCGGTACCCGGCGCGGGGAAAGCGAGAACGACTCAGGTCTTCCGCTCGAGGTCCGCGACTTCCTCGGCCTTGCGGTCGGCCTTCTCGTGCGCGGCGGCGAGCTCGTCCTTCGCCTCGCCCTTGCGCTCCTCCTGGCGGCCCTCGCGCCGCAGAGAGGCGTCGTCCGCCAGGTCGCCGGCGGCCTTCTTGATGCGTCCACTGATCTTGTCGGTGATGCTCATGGGACAGGGGCTACCCAAGCCCCGAGCCCGATCAAACGGTCAGCCGGCGTGGTCGGCGACCGTGCGCAGCCGCTCGAGCGCGCGCCGGATGAGGCGCGAGACGTGCATCTGCGAGACCCCGACGCGCTCGGCGATCTCCGCCTGCGTGAGGTCCTCGACGAAGCGCAGGTGGAGCACGATGCGGTCGCGCGGCGGCAGCGCCTGGAGCGTCGGCGCGATCGTGGCGGAGTACTCGACCAGCTCGAAGCGCTCGTCGTCGACGCCGATCGACTCCGCGTACGTCTCGCCGTCGCCCTCGTCGCCGAAGCGGTAGGAGTCCAGCGACACGGCGTCATAGGCGGACGCCGCCTCCATCGCCTCCAGCACCTGCTCCTGCGAGAGGTCGAGCATCTCGCCGATCTCCGCCACCGAGGGCGAGCGGCCCATCCGGCGCGAGAGGTCCTTGACGGCGTTGTCGACCTGCATCACGCGCTCCTGCATCCCGCGCGGCACGTGGACCGCCCAGCCGTTGTCGCGGAAGTAGCGCTTGAGCTCGCCGAGCATGGTCGGCACGGCGTAGGACGAGAACGCGGTCTCGCGCGCGGGGTCGAAGCGGTCGATCGCCTTGATCAGCCCGAGCGTGGCCACCTGCACGAGATCGTCGAGCGGCTCGTCGGAGCGGCGGTACCGCCGGGCCATCCGGCGGGCGAGGGGCAGGAGCCGCTGCACGAGCTGCTCGCGGGCCACCTGGTCGCCTCCGCGGTGGTAGCGGATGAGCAGTCGTCGATCCTCCTCGGCCCGTGTCAGGCCGGGGCTCTCCGCCTCGGTTGCAGCCGTCTGCCGCTCGGGAGTGCTCGGACTCATGGAGTTGGCGTAAGGACGCCCGTCTCGCCGAGAGGCGGACACCCAACGCCTGCAGGCTACCGATAGCAGACGGTGTCAGGCCAGTGACGTGCTCTGGATTCCGGCGTGAAGCGCGCCGAGGGACGCGAAAACGTTCTCGGAGCGGGCCCGCTCACGCGAGGCTCTGGCGCTGGCCCTCGTGCTCGCCCTCGCAGAACTCCTCGACGATCTTGGCGCAGAAGGCCGGGAGGTCATCCGGGTTGCGGGAGGAGACGAGGCCCTCGTCGACGACGACCTCCTCGTCGACCCACGTGCCGCCCGCGTTGCGGATGTCGGTCCGGAGCGACGGCCACGAGGTGACCGTGCGGCCGCGGAGGACGTCGGCCTCGACCAGCGTCCACGGGCCGTGGCAGATCACGCCGACCGGCTTGGCCTGCTCGAAGAAGCTGCGGACGAAGGCGACGGCGCCCTTGTCCATGCGCAGGAAGTCGGGGTTGGCGACGCCGCCCGGCAGCACGAGCGCGTCGTAGTCGGACGCGCTGGCGTCCGAGACCGTGCGGTCGACCGTGAAGGTGTCGGCCTTGTCGAGGTGGTTGAAGGCCTGGATCTCGCCCTCCTCCGTGGAGAGCAGCTCGGGGGTGCCCCCGGCCTCCTCGACGGCCTTCCACGGCTCGGTCAGCTCGACCTGCTCGGTGCCCTCGGGGGCGACCAGGAATGCGATGCGCTTGTTCTCAAGTTTGTCGGCCATGCGATTCGGCCTACCCGTTTCGCCCCTCGCACACGGCGGGTAGCCGCGAAACATGACCTACGTCATCGTCGCCATCGTGGTCCTGCTCATCGTCGCCGCCGGCGTCACGTTCTTCGTGCTCAACGCGGCCAAGCGCGGACGCGAGTCGCCGGCCGGCATCGTCGAGCCGGACGAGGAGACCCCGCTGGGCGACACCAATCAGCACGCAGGCGAGCAGACGAGCGACGGCCGCACGGTCGAGCAGCCCGAGAGCGGCGGAGCCGTCCGCGGGTCCACGCCGCCCGGCGGCTCCGGCGGCGTCGGCGGC
This sequence comes from uncultured Solirubrobacteraceae bacterium, assembly GCA_963774155.1. Lineage (GTDB taxonomy): Bacteria > Actinomycetota > Thermoleophilia > Solirubrobacterales > Solirubrobacteraceae > DASSUW01. The sequence goes on along the minus strand of CAVZDW010000010.1, from coordinate 516,416 downwards.
GAGGCCGAGGGCGGGTCCGGGCCGGTTACCCCGGACTCCGAGCGGCTTGCCGATCGCCCTCGCTGACGAGCGCCCACGCGCCAACTCAACCTTCACGCACCACTCGGTTTGATTTGAGCGCCTGCGGGGAATATCCACGTTGTCGCGTCGCGGACTGCCCTCCAACTCTCCGGCCGGCGCGCCAACCCTCCTCCTCATCAGCCGAGGCGCCCCACATGGGGCGCCTCGGTCTTTAAGGCTCGTCCGGCCGCACACCGGGTACGGCAAGTCCTGTGACCGCTCCCTCCCCCATCCCGCGACCCGAGCCCGCGCCCGCGCCGCCGGCGCCGACGCCCGAGCCGGGACCGCTCCCGCCCGACCCGAACCCCCGGCCGATCTGACGTGCGGCCGGTCAACCAGACGCCCACCGAGACGAGCGACTACGCCGCGCTGAGCGCGCTGTACGGCGCGCTCCTGGGCGGCGTCGCCTTCTCGGTCCGCGGCCGCCCGCCGGTCCCTCGCGAGGAGGTGCCGGTCCTCGCGGCCGCCACCTTCGCGCTCTCGAAGCTGATCGTGCACGAGAAGGCCGAGAGCTGGCTCCGCCAGCCGTTCGTGGACGAGAACGGCAGCCAGCGCCGCCCGAAGGGCCGGCGGCTGCGCTACGCCGTCGGCGAGCTCCTGACGTGCACGCGCTGCACGGGCGCGTGGAGCGCGCTCGCGCTCGTCGCGCTGCGCCAGCACGCGCCGCTGACCGGCCGCACGGTGGCCACCGTCCTGGCTGCCTCGGCCGGCAACGACATGCTCCACGCCGGCTTCTCGTGGCTGTGCGCCGGCGCCAACACCCGCCGCGACGACGGCGAGCGGACGAGCCGCGACCTCAGCCGTGCAGCTGCCTGAGCGCCGACTCGACGTCCGGCGCGTCCGTGAACAGCTCGGACGTCCGGGTCAGGTCGAGCAGCCGGCGCACCGGCACGGGCACGCCGGCGAGCACGAGCTGCGCGTCGCGGGCGGCCAGCTCGGACCGCGCGCGCAACAGCTCTTTCAGGGTCGCCGAGTCGATGAACGTCGTCCTCGCGAGATCGAGCACCAGCGCCTGGCCGGCCTCCGTCTCGTCGATCCGCGCGCGCAGGACGGGGGCGGCCGCGAGATCGAGCTCGCCCTCCAGCACGACCACGCGCACGTCGGCCGAAGCTTCGCCTTCGGCGATCGTGAACGCCGCCGGCGGACGGATGCCGCGTGCGTCGATGCTGGCCGGCTCGCGGCGCTCGTCCCGTTCGTCCCTCACCCTGGTCGGCGATCATACGGGCCTCCGACGTGTCATGCTGCGGACGCCGGGCCCGGGCACGGTTCACTCCGGGACCACAAACGGCCCTGCTGTTACCGCTTTCCTGAGCCGGGGTACAGCAGATCACGATCCGCATGGGCACCGACACCTCTTCGATCCAGATGACGCGCTCGAGCCACAACCGGCGGCGGGCACGCCCGGCGTCCCCGGCGGGGCCGAACACCGACGTGCGGCTCACGCTGCCCGCCCGGCCGGAGAACGTCGCCGTGATCCGGCACGTGCTCGGCGCCTTCGCCGAGGCGCTCCAGCTTCCGGTCGAGCTGGTCGAAGACATGCGTCTGGCCGTCACCGAGGCCTGCACCAACGTCGTGCGTCACGCGTACCACGACGGCGAGCCCGGCACGATCGACGTCGTCATCCGGCCCAACGGCAACCGGCTCGAGCTGATCGTCTCCGACCGCGGCATGGGCATGGGCCCGAGCCCGGACGTCGACGGACCCGGCCTCGGCCTCCCGCTGATCGCTGCCCTGGCCGAGTCGGTGGAGCTGGAGCCGAACCGCGAGCGCGGCAGCCGCCTCTCCATGTCCTTCCGGTGCGGCCCGCACCTGGGGCTCGCGTGACCGTCCCGGAGCCGGCGACCACGGTCTCCATCGCCTCCGGTCCCCTCGTCGGCCCCATCCTGCGCCGCGTCGTCGGCATGCTCGCCGCGCGCGCCGACCTTCCGCTCGACCGCCTCGACGACGCCGTCCTCGTGGCGGACCTGATCGCCGCGCGCGCGCCGGCGCACAGCATCGACGACAAGATCAACGTCGCCCTCGACCCCGGTGACCGCTCGCTGCTCCTGCGCGTCGGTCCGCTCCGCCAGGGTGGCGGCCAGGCCCTCATCGTCGATGCCGCCGTCCCCGGAGTGGGTAACGTGATCGAGCAGCTCGCGGACGAGCTCTCCGTCAGCCCGGAGGGCGAGAACGAGTTCTTGCACGTCCGGCTGGCATACGCCAACGGGCGATGATTCGATCCGGCCGCGGCCGGGCATGAGGAACCAGGCTCATGGCGATGGACTTCTCGATCACGGACCGCCAGGTCGACGGCGACACCCACATCGTCGCGGTCAATGGCGAGATCGATCTCTTCACGGCGCCGGAGTTCAAGCAGCGCGTCTCGGGGCCGATCGACGCCGGGCGCTCGAACGTGATCGTCGACCTTAGGGACACGACGTTCATCGACTCCTCGAGCCTCGGCGTGCTCATCGGGGCCCACCGCCGCCTGAAGCTGCGCGGCGGTTCGCTGGTGGTCGTCTGCGACAATGAGGCGATCGTGAAGACCTTCCGGATCACTGGTCTCGACGGTGTCTTCACGCTCGTCCGTTCGCTTGACGACGCGCTCGACGGCGACGCCGTCAGCACCGGCGGATGAGGCACCGCCTCGGGTGAGCAGCGGTTTCCCGGAGTCCGACGCCCAGTCTGACTTCTCCCGCGCCCGGCGGTCGCGCCTGCTCGCCGACATCGGGCGCCGGCTGCGGCGCGAGCCGGACGACGTCGCGCTCATGCTGCCCTTCGAGGAGGTCGTGGAGGCGCTCGGACGCACCGGGCAGCACGACCTCGGGCTCCAGGTGGTCCCGGTCGACGCGATCGTCGGCACCGTCGACCGCAGCGTGGACTTCGACCGCGGCCTGCGCCCGACCTCGGCGCGGCTGCGCAGCCGCTGGGAGCGCATCGCGGCCGCCCAGCGCCGCGGCGAGGCGCTCCCGCCGGTCTCGCTCTTCAAGATCGGCGATCTCTACTTCATCCGCGACGGCCACCATCGCGTGTCGGTCGCCAAGTCGCTCGGCCGCGCCGACATCGACGCCTACGTGGTCGAGGTCACCACGCGCGTGCGGCTGGGCGAGGAGACGCTCGTCTCGGACCTCCCGCTCAAGGACCACGAGCGGCTGTTCCGCGAGCGCGTGCCGCTCCCGGTCGAGTGGCGGCGCCGGATCCAGCTCAGCGACCCGTGGGACTTCGGCGTGTTGAGCGAGGCGATCGAGGCGTGGGGCTTCCGCGCCATGCAGCACCGCGGGACGTACATGGACCGCCCCGAGGTCGCCCAGCACTGGTTCGCCGAGGAGTACGAGCCGGTCGTCGAGCTGCTCAAGGCGGGCGACCTGATCGGCTCCGACGAGACGGAGACCGAGGCGTACCTGCGGGTCGCCGCCGATCGCTACCGCGTCCTGCGCACGCACGAGTGGAGCGACGAGGTGCTCGAGAGCCTCAGGCGCGAGGAGCGCCGCCGGCGGCGGCGCAGGCGCACGCCGCCGCGCCAGTCCCGCCGCCGCCCGCCGAGCTGACCGGCCCCGCCGGCTGTGAAGCCGCGCGGGGCCGTGTCCGAGCGTCTAGGCGCCGCCGAGGCGCTTTCCGGTGTCGGCCGCGAACAGCTTGATCTGGGTGGTGTCGATCGTGAGCTCGACATCGCCGCCGGGGCTTGCCTTGCTCTCGGCCGAGAGGCGGGCGACGACCTGCTGGCCATCGCCGTGGCTGGGGAGATCCTCCATGCCCGCGTCCTTGGCCAGCTCGTCGAGCTCGGCGACGTGGATCTCGTCGCCCTTGACGTCGAAGTAGACGTACAGCTCGGAGCCCATCGACTCGACGACGTCGACCTTCGTGCGGAACTTCACGCGGTCCGCATGCGTCGAGTCCTCGACGGACGCGTCCTCGAAGTGCTCGGGCCGCACGCCCACGATCACCTCGCGCGTGGCCGCGCTGTCGCTGCCCTCGACCGACTGGCGCAGCTTGTCGCTGAGCGGGATGTCGCCGATCGGCGTCTTGACCGCCCCGGACTCGAGCCGGCCCGGCAGGAAGTTCATCGACGGCGAGCCGATGAAGCCGGCCACGAACAGGTTCGCCGGATCCTCGTAGAGGACGGCCGGCGTGTCGACCTGCTGGATGAGCCCCGCGCGCATGACGGCGACGCGGTCGCCGAGCGTCATGGCCTCGGTCTGGTCGTGGGTGACGTAGACCATCGTCGTCCCCAGGCGCTTCTGGATGCGGGCCACCTCGGTGCGCATCTGCACGCGCAGCTTCGCGTCGAGGTTGGACAGCGGCTCGTCCATGAGGAACGCCTTCGGGTCGCGCACGATGGCGCGGCCCATGGCCACGCGCTGGCGCTGGCCGCCGGACAGGTTGGCCGGCTTGCGCTCGAGGTGCTGCTCGAGGTCGAGGATCCGCGCCGCCTCGGTGACCTGGCGGTCGATCTCCGACTTCTCGGTCTTCGCCAGCTTGAGCGCGAAGCCCATGTTGTCGCGCACCGTCATGTGCGGATAGAGCGCGTAGTTCTGGAACACCATCGCGATGTCGCGATCGCGCGGCGCGAGGTCGTTGACCCGCTCGCCGCCGATGATCAGATCACCCTCGGTGATGTCCTCGAGCCCGGCGATCATCCGCAGGGCGGTGGACTTCCCACAGCCGGACGGACCGACGAGGATCATGAACTCCCCGTCGCCGATGTCGAGGTCGATCGCCTTGACGGCCTCGAAGCCGTCCGGATACCGCTTCGTGATCTGCTTGAACTGAATCTCTGCCATCGCAGACCTCTCCCCTTTAGTCGCGAGCTCCCGGGTGACCATCCCCCGGCCATGGCGCCAGTACCAGCAAGAGCCGTGCGTCCCTCGTCGCGCGGACCTCGTGGCGTTCGTGCGGATCGAACACGGCGGCGAATCCCGCGCCGCCGGTGACGGAGGAGTCTCCTCCATCGCGGACCTGGACCTCACCGTCGATGACGATGAGGTACGCGCGCTCGTGGACCTCGTGCTCCTGCAGCTCCTCGCCCTCGGGCAAGGTGATCGCGATCGAGCGGGCCTCGCCGCGAGCCGAATGCAGGATGCGCGGGTGGTGCGGCTCCACGTCGAGCGACCGCAGATCCCAGTGCTCCATGCGGCGATCGTACCCCGCTTCGGCAAGCGCGGTCACGCCGCGTGGTCCTGCGACTCCGCGGCGGCGTCTCGCAGGCGCTCCACGGCTTGCCGGATGAGGCGCGATACGTGCATCTGCGAGACGCCGACGCGGGCACCGATCTCGGACTGCGTGAGGTCCTCGGCGAAGCGCAGGCGCAGCACCTCGCGCTCGCGGTCGTTGAGCACGCCCATCAGGCGCTCGACCGTCGCGGCGTCCTCCGCCAGGCCGAAGCCGGGGTCGTCGATCCCCATGGAATCGGCCATCCCCTCGCCCTCCTCGTCGTCGTCGCGCGGACGGTCGAGCGAGACGGCGCGGTAGGCGCCGGCGGCCTCGCGGGCCTCGAGCACCTGCTCGGTCGTGGCGCCGATGTGCGTGCCGATCTCCCCCGGCGACGGCGCGCGGCCGAGCTGGAGCTGCAGCTCCTCGGTGACGCGCTCCACGCGCACGGCCATCTCCTGCAGGTCGCGCGGGACGCGCACGGACCAGCCGCGATCGCGGAAGTGGCGCTTGAGCTCGCCCAGGATCGTCGGCACGGCGAACGACGAGAAGGCCGTCGGCCGGTCGGGCTCGAAGCGGTCGATCGCCTTGAGCAAACCGAGCGAGGCGACCTGGATGAGGTCGTCGAGCGGCTCGCCGCCGCGCTGGTAGCGGCGCGCGAGCTGGCGGGCCAGCGGCAGGAACCGCTGCACCAACGCCTCGCGGGCGGCCGGGTCGCCGTGGCGGTGATACCGCTCGAGCAACCGCCGGTCCTCGCGGGTCCGCGCGCCCTTGTCCTCGGCAGCACGCGGATATGCTGCGCCAGAACCCCCGTCCCCCGGAAGATGATCGGTCGTCTTCACGCCTTCCCCGATTGCCGTGCTTTGAGCGCCGGGGTCTCGGGCGCGAAGTCGACGCGGCAGGTCTCTGGGCCGCGGTGCCATGAGTGTAGTACGAGGAAGGGCTGGCGATGAGCTCACCGCGCACCCCCACATCCGTGAAGGAGACCAACCTCCGCGTGCTCATCGCGGACGAGAACGAGAAGGCCTTGCGCGGACTCCACGACACGCTCGCGGGCCTCGGCCACGAGGTGGTCCCGTACGCCGTCTCGGTCATGGAGGCCGTCGACCTGATCGTCAAGGAGGACCCGCAGGTCGCGATCGTGGTGGTCCACGAGGACGACGACCACGCCCTGGCCCTGATCGGCGAGGCGGTCGAGTACGCGTCGGGGCCCGTGATCGCCCAGCTCCCGGACGCCAACGTCGACTTCCTCTCGCGCGCGGCCGAGCGCGGCATCGCCGCCTACGTCGAGTCGGGAGACCCGGAATCGGTCCAGGGCGCGATCGAGGTCGCCATCCGCCGCTACCGCGAGGCCGCGCGGCTGCACGAGAAGGTCGACCAGCTGGAGAGCGCCTTGGAGCGGCGCGGGCAGATCGAGCGTGCCAAGGGCATCCTCATGGAGCGCCACGGGGTGAGCGAGCGCGAGGCGTTCGAGATGCTCCGCGATCACGCGCGCACCACCGGTCGTCGCGTCGTCGACGTCGCCCAGGCCGTGCTCGACGGGCACTCGCTCCTTCCCAAGCGGCCATGACCGGACGGCCCGGACCCGCGCTCGAGGTCCGGGACTTCAAGATCGCCTTCGGCCGGTTCCAGAAGGACCAGATGACCCAGTGGGCGGCCGCGCTCACGTACTACTCGCTGCTGTCGCTGTTCCCGGCGCTGCTCGTCGGCGTCTCGGTACTCGGCGTCTTCGGCCAGGAGGGACTGATCACCGACGCCGCGACCTACCTCAAGGACGCGGGGGCGCCGCGAGAGACCATCGACGCCGTCACCAGCGCCCTGGAGTCGGCCCAGTCGGAGCGGGGGACCGCGGTCACGGCCCTGGTGCTGGGCCTCGTCACCGCCCTCTACGGCGCCTCGGGCGCCTTCGGGGCCGCCGGAGCCGCGCTCAACCGCGTCTGGCGCGTCGACGAGGGCCGCGGCTTCGTCAAGCACAAGCTCCAGAACCTGCTGTGGACCGTCGTGCTCATGGCCCTCGTGCTCGTGACGTGCGTGCTCTTGTTCCTCGGCGGCGGGCTGGCCGGCGACGTGCTGGGCTACATCGGCCTCGGCGACACGGCGGTCGAGGTCTGGCGGATCGCGCGCTGGCCCGCGGCGTTGCTCTCGGCGATGCTCGTCTACGCCGTCCTCTACTACGCCGCGCCGAACGTCGAGGTCCGGCACTGGCAGTACATCACCCCCGGCGCGATCGTCGGAGTCGTGGCGTGGATCGTCGCCTCGGCCGGCTTCTTCCTCTACGTCTCGACGTTCTCCTCGTACGCGGCCACCTACGGCGCGTTCGCGGCTGTCGTGATCCTGCTCATTTGGCTGTGGCTGACCAACCTGGTGCTGCTCTTCGGAGCCGAGCTCAACGCGACCGTGGACCAGCGGCGCGCCCCGCATCTGCCGCCCGGCTACGACGGCCCCGTCCTTCCGCCCAAGGACGCGGCGGAAGCCTGAGACCCACCGGCGAGCGGTAGTTGTGTCGGAAATGCTTGCCACTTACGTCGTCTGTCCGGTAGAACACGTCAGCGTCCGTGCGCGGGCCACAAGCGCCGCGCATCTTCGGAGGGCCACAAGCCCCGTCCGAGGGGAGTAGAGGGTGAGTAAGGCGACCAGCACCACCGGTACCGAGCGACCGGAAACGCCGCGTTGAGCGCGGCCGCACGTCCTGTGCCGTGGGCCGGTTTCACCGGTCCCACTCCTCGACGGCCGCGTCTGGCGCGCCCCTGGCTGGGGTTCGCCGCCGCCGCGTGCGCCGCCGTGCTCGTGACGCTCGCCGTGCCGCTCGCGCCGCCGCTGCAGTTCGCGTACCCGGCGCCGTCGCTGCACGTGGCCCTCGAGACCGGGACGGCGCTCATCGGGCTGCTGGCCACGGCGATCGTGGTCCGCGGCTGGCGCGACGGCCCGCGACTGGATCGGCTGATCATGGCCTCGGGACTGGCCGTGATCGCGCTGACCAGCGCGGCCCTGGCCGCGATGCTGGCGATCGAGCCCGGAGGGGGCCCGCGCGGCATCGTCAGCCTCACCGGGATGCTCGTGGGGTCGCTGCTCGTGGCGGTCGGCGCCTTCGCCCCGGCACGGCTGCTGGCGGCCCCCGCCCGCGCGGCCTTCGGCATGGTCCTCGTGGCCGCCGCGGGGCTGCTCGCCGCAGCGGTGCCGATCGAGCTCGTGCTCGACGCCTGGCGCGCCCATCCCCAGCCCGCCGAGGGAACCGACCTGGCCCGCGCGCTGCTCCAGCAGCCGCTGTCCGCGATGGCCCTGCAGCTCACGATGGCGCTGATCCTCGCGGTCGCCGCGGTCGGGCTCGCCGGGCGCGGCGTCCGCTCCGACGAGCTGTTCGCCCGCCGCCTCGGCCTCGCCGTCCTCTTCTTCGCCTTCTCGATGCTCCACTACGCGCTGCTGCCGCCGCCCGGGCACGACTGGGTCCACCTCGGCGACGTGCTGCGGCTGCTGTTCTGCGTCGTGCTCATGTGGGCGGCGGTGCTCGAGGTGGCGACCTCGCTGGCGGCCCGAGCGGCGGCCCGCGAGCGGCGGCGCATCGCGCGCGATCTGCACGACGGCGTCGCGCAGGAGCTGGCCTTCATCCGCCGTCGCGCGGTGCGCATGGCCGGCCAGGCGGACGCCGAGGACATCGTGGTGGCGGCCGACCGCGCGCTACTCGACTCCCGCTGGGCGATCGAGCACCTGGCGCGCGCCCCCGACGAGCCCTTGGAGCGCGTCCTCGGCCGCCACGCCGCGGTGATCGCCGCCCGCACCGGCGTGGCCGTGACCTTCTCGTACTCGGGCTCGGCCAGCGTCGGCCCGGACGTCAGCGACGCGCTGGCGAGGATCCTCGGCGAGGCGGTGGCCAACGCGCGCCACGGCAACGCGACGCTCGTGCACGTCGACCTCTCCACGGAGCCGCTGCGGCTGCGGGTGATCGACGACGGGCACGGCTTCGACGTCACGGCAGACACCACGGGCTTCGGGCTGGGGGGCATGCGCGAGCGCGCCGAGCTGCTCGGAGCCGAGCTGAGCGTCCGGTCGGGACCGGGCGCCGGGACCGAGGTGGCTGTGGAGCTTCGATGACCGTCCCGTCGCGGGTGCTCGTCGCCGACGATCACGCGCCGACACGGGAGGACGTCCGCGCCGCCATCGACGCGGACCCGCGCTTCACCGTCGTCGCGCTGGCCGGAGACGCGCCGGAGGCGATCCAGGCCGCCCTTCGCGAGCGGCCCGACGTCGCGCTGCTCGACATGCGGATGCCCGGCAGCGGCGCCGCGGCGGCGTGGGAGATCACGGCGCGCCTTCCCGGCACGCGGGCGGTGATGCTGACGGTCTCGCGCAGCGACGAGGACCTGTTCGCCGCGCTGCGCGCCGGCGCCGCGGGCTACCTGCTGAAGGACATGCCGTTCGAGGCGATCGGCGACGAGCTCGCGGGAGTCCTCGAAGGCCGCGTGGCGCTGCCCCCCGAGCTCGTGGTCCGGCTCGTCGAGGAGTTCCGCGACAGCGCGCCGCGGCGGCGGTCGCTGCTCGGCAACGGGCCCGGAGCGCAGCTCACGAGCCGCGAGTGGCAGGTGCTCGACTTCCTGCGCCAGGGCCTGGCCACGAACGAGATCGCCCGGCGGCTGTTCGTCTCGCCCGCCACCGTGCGGAGCCACATCGCGGCGGTGCTGCGCAAGCTGCGCGTGCCCGACCGCGACGCGGCGATCCGGCTGTTCGAGGGCGGCTACGAGGCGCCCTGAGGCGCCAGCGTGACCTCCTCGGGCCACGAGCAGAGGGCACCGCGGCCGGGGCAGTCGCCGCACAGGTCGCGGTGCGGCTTCGGCGTGACCTCGTAGCGCGCCTCGAGCACCCCGCGAGCGAGGCCGGCGAGCTGCTCGGCGAGCGCGGGCTCGTCGGCGGCGAGGAAGGCCTGCGTGACCGGCTCGCCGGGCCGCTCGAGGAAGCAGTACGCCACCTCCACGCGCGGCGCGCCGTCGCGCAGCGCGGCCAGCGCGTAGACGATGCGCTGGGTGGCGTAGTCGCGGTCGACGAGGTCGGCCGGCTCGGTGCCGTCGAGGCGGTCGGACTTGTAGTCGACGATCAGGACTGAGCCGTCGGGCTCGGTCGCGAAGGCGTCCATGAAGCCGATGACCAGCGAGCCGCCGCCCTCCGGCTCGAGCGTGAAGGCGAACGGGGCCTCGCGGCGGGTGCGGCGGGCCTCCGCCAGGCGCGCGCGCAGCGCTGACGTGGCGAAGGCGCTCACGAGGTTGCGGATGTCGTCGGCCTCGGCGTGCGTGAGCTCGAGCCCCCAGGTCTCGCCGAGCTCGCCGACGGCCTCCGCGGTCGGCACCTCGGGCCGCGCGAGGTCGAGCCCTTCGAGCAGGCGGTGCACGAGCGATCCGCGCACGCGCGGGTCGATCCCCGCGACGGCCTCGGGCTCGTCGGGCCGCGGCGGCGGCGTCACGCGCGGGAGCCGGAGGACCCGCTCGAGGTAGAAGCGGTAGCCGCAGCGGGCGTACGACGCCAGCGCGCTGTACGACAGCCGCTGCGGGGCGGGCCGCGGCCGGGCGGGCGGCTCGGGCAGGACGGTCGGCTTCGCGGCCAGCGCGGTGCCGGGCGCGCCCGCGCGGGAGCGGCCGGCGGGGGCCAGCGCCTCGCGCGGCAGCACGTCGCCGAGCGTCGCCGGCGCGTTGACCCGGCACAGGACGCGGGCGCGGCGATCGTCCCAGAAGCGGTCGACCAGCCGCTCCGGCGCGCTCACCGCGGCGGCGAGGTCGCCGCTGATCGCCCGCCCGATCCAGTCGATCGGCGGCCCGCCGGGCCGCGGGTCGGGGAGCTTCTCGCAGTCGACGCCGCCGGAGAGGATCAGCCGCTCACGCGCTCGCGTCATGGCCACGTAGAACAGGCGGCGCTCCTCCTCGGCCTCCGCCCGCTGCTCGGCGTCCGCGAGGCGCTGCCAGGCGAGCGCGGGGATCGCCTCGCCGCCGCCGATCGGCGCCAGCCGCAGGCCGACCGAGCCGTCGCGGCCGAGGAGCAGCCGGTCCCGGGTGCCGCCGGCGGCCCGGCCGAGATCGGCCACGCAGACGACGGGGAACTCCAGCCCCTTCGCGCGGTGGATGGTCATCAGCCGCACGGCATCGAGGCCGTCGGACTCGAGTGCGGCCTCGCCCTCGCGGGCCTCGATGAGGTTCTGGGTGACGGCGTAGGCGACGAAGCCGCGCAGGTCGGGGCCCTCGGCGCGCTCGTACTCCCTCGCCAGCCGCATGAGCTTGCGCAGGTTGGCGAGGCGGCGCTCGCCGCCGCTGCGGGCGAGCACGGCGAGGTCGTAGCCGGTGGCCACGATGGCGCGCTCGAGCAGCGTCTCCGCGGGCGTGCGCTCGGCCCGCAGGCGCTCGCCGGCGAACAGGCGGGCGAAGGCGGTGAGCCGCGTGCGGTCGCCCTCGGCCAGCCCGGCGGGCAGCTCGTCGCGCAGCGCCGCCCACGTGCCGCGACCGCTCTCGCGGCCGGCCTGGGCGAGCAGCACCAGGGCGTCGCTGCCCACGCCGCAGAACGGCGAGGCGAGCACGGCCAGCAGGGACTGCTCGTCGAGCGGGTTGGCCAGCGCCGAGAGGTAGGCGAGACCGTCGCGGACCTGCTCCTGCGACCAGTAGCCGCGCCCGCCGACGACGTACGTGGGCAGGCCCTGCTCCTCGAGCGCCTGCTCGAGCAGCCGCAGCGAGGCCGTGGCGCGCACGAGGACGACGATGTCGCCGGGGCGCCGGCCCGCTTCGACCTCCTCGCGGAGCCGCTGCGCGACGAGGCGCCCCTCGGCGCGGCGCCACGGCTGCTGCACCAGCGCGGCCAGGCCGAGCGAGCGCTCCAGCTCCGGCTCGTCCCAGCCGCGGGTGTCGGTGATCAGCAGCTCGACCGCGGGCTCGGCGGCCACGGGATCGGGGTCGAAGAGGCGCAGCGGGCCGTCCTCGACGGGCTTCGTGCCGGCCACGAGCGGCGCGAAGGCGGCACCCAGCTCCGGCGCGAACGCGGCGTTGAGCACGTCGAGCAGCTCCTCGCGCGAGCGGAAGTTGCGCTCCAGCCGCTTGACGCTGTCGGCGGCGAGGCGGGCGCGCCGCTCGCGGAAGATCGTCACGTCGGCGTGGCGGAACCCGTAGATCGACTGGAACTCGTCGCCGACCGCGAACAGGTTGTCCCGCTCGAGCGATTCCAGGACGTCGAGCTGCAGGCGGTTCGTGTCCTGGAACTCGTCGACCATGATCAGCTCGAACCGCTCGGCCCAGGCCTGCCGCGAGCGCTCCTCGCCCAGCAGGTCGCGGACACGCAGCTCGAGGTCGGAGAAATCGACCCCGGCGCGGCCGGCCTTCGCGGCGTCGTAGGCCGTGCCGAAGCGATCGAGCAGGTCGTCGAGCAGGATCAGCGCTGCCCGAGCGTGGTGGTCGGCACACGCGCCGCGGTACGCCTCCCACGCCTCCCGGTACGCCACGCACGCATCGTCCTCGAGCGCCTTGGCGCCGCTGACGAGCTTGGCGACGTCGAGCTCGCCCGGCCATGGCACCGCGCCTTCGCCGGGCACCACGAGCGCCTCGAGGGCCGCGCGCGCGGCCGCGACCTTCTTGCCGTCGGCGCCCGCCAGCGCGGCGGCCGCCGCGCGGCCCGCCGCAGCCAGCTCCGCCGGGTCGGGGAGCGGTCGCGCGGCCGGGATCGGCAGCCGCGGATGGGACTCGCCGCGGCTGCGCAGGCTCTCGTAGGCGGCGAGGAGCAGGTCCCGCAGGCCGGGCCCGTAGGCGGCGGCGAGGTCGACCGCGGGCGCCCCGCGCGCGCCCGCCCAGGCCTCGAGCGCGGTCTCGAACGCGCGCTCGGCGAGCCGCCGGGCCGCGGCCTCGTCGAGGACCGTGAAGCGCGGGTCGAGGCCCGCGGCGAGCGGCCGGGCGCGGAGGATGCGCGTGCAGAAACCGTGGATGGTGCCGATCCAGGCCGCCTCCGCCTCGCGCGCGTGCTCGGGCTCGCCGAGCGCGTGGAAGCGCCGCCGGACGCGCTCCTTGAGCTCGCCCGCGGCCTTCTCGGTGAAGGTCAGCGCGAGGATCGAGCCGACCGGCACGTCGTCGCGCAGGACCGCCTCCACGAACCGCTCGACCATGACCGCGGTCTTGCCGGACCCGGCGTTGGCGGCCAGCAGCGCCGACCCGGTTCGATCGGCGACCGCCGCCTGCTGCTCGGGCGTGAAGCGCACTCCGGCGACCTCCGTGGACGGGGGCTCGGCGAGCGCGGTCATGCCGCCGCCTCGGCCGTGCCGTCGCCGGCGCGACAGATCGCGGGGTAGGCGCAGCCGCCGGCCGGCAGGCACCCTTCAGGGCAGGCTCGGATGCGGCCCGCGCGCAGGTCGCTCGCGGCCTGCGCCGCCAGCGCCCGCGCGGCCTCGAGGCCGGCGTCGAACGCCTCGCCGTCGACCACGTCGCCGTTGACATAGCGGCCGGGCACGTCGTCGCGCACGAGGCCGCGGGCGCGGATGTCCTTGTGGCCGATCGGCTGGTAGAGCGCGCCGACGATCTCGAGCCCGAGCAGCTCGCGGGCGGCCAGCGCGTAGAGCGCGACCTGGAGCTTCTTGTCGCGCTCCCAGCGCGCTCCCGCGCTGACGTTGCGGCCCTTGTAGTCGCGCACCAGCGCGCGGCCGCCTGGGTCGACGTCGATGCGATCCACGCGGCCCGTCACGCCGATGCCGGTGCCCTCGAGGACGAGCGGGCCGTGCTCGTCGCGCTCGCCGCCGAAGCCCCATTCCAGCCACCGGGGCTCGAGGCCCGGGCCGCACTCGGCCTCGTGGACGAGGAGCCGGCGCAGGTCGACCTCCAGCTCGCGCAGCATCGCGCGGGCCCGCGTGTCGGCGGCGCCGGCACGGCGGTCGGCCATCGCGCCGGCGAGCTCCTCCAGCGCCGCCGGCAGCGACTCCGCGGTCAGGCGCGCGGATCCCTCGCGGTCGCGCAGGCGGCGCAGCGTCTGCTCGAGCACCGCATGGGCGATCGAGCCCCGGCGCATCGGCTCGGGATCCGGCTCGGCCCGCTGGGGGCGCAGGACGCTCTCTATCAGCCACTTGACGCCGCAGCCGGCGAACGTCTCCAGCCCGCGCGCGGCCTCGGTGTCGCGCGACGCGAGGATCTGGAGCACCGGGGCGGTCTGCGGCGCGCCGAGCGGCGCCGGCTCGGGGTGCTCCTCGGCCGCCGCGCGAGCCCGGCGGAGCTCGTGCGGCGTGGGCGCGGCGGCGGGCGGCCACGTGACCTCGCCGAGCAGGCGGCGCCCGCGCTGCTGCCACAGCTCGTCTCCGAACAGCGCCCGGACGTCGTCCACGAAGGCCGAGGCCTGCGCCGGGTCGCCCTCTTCGTCGGACGAGCGGAAGGAGAGGAACAGCACCTCCTCGGGCCGCGAGACCGCCGCGTAGAAGAGGTAGCGCTCGCGAGCCAGGACATCCTCGTGGCGACCGAGCACGAGCCCGCTGGCCCGCGCGAGAGCGATGCGCGCCGCGTCGTCGAGGAACGGCTCGGGCACGGGGTGGCGCGGGAAGGCGCCCTCCTGCAGGCCGCAGACGAAGACGGCGCGGAAGCGGCGGGCGCGGATGGCGAGCGGGTCGGCCAGCAGCACCGCGCCGTCCACGGCCGGCTCGCGGACGCCGACCTCGGCCAGGGCGGCCAGGAGATCCTGCGGCGTGCCGGCCAGCGCGGGCTCGGCGGCGGCCAGCTTGCGCAGCTCCTCCGCGGCCGAGCGCAGCGCGGCGGCGGCGCGGGCGTCGGCCGCCGACTCCGCGTCGAGCACCGCCGCCGCCCGGCGGTGCGGCGCCGTCCAGATCGCCTCGGCCTCCGCGACGATCGCTTCGAGGAACGGCTCGGGGCCGGCCTGGGCCGCGGCGGCGAGCGCTTCGAGCGACTCCGGCGGCCCCTCGTCCTCGGTCGCCTCTGCGAGCCGCCGCACCTCGGCGGCGGTCTTCAGCTGGCCGCGGCGGGCCCTGGCCTCGAGGCGGTCGGCAGCGTCCGGGTCGCTCATCCGCCCGGGCGTGCGCAGCCACGTCAGCAGGTCCTCGGCCGTCCCGCCGGGCAGCGCGGCGCGTGCGCCCGCCAGGACGCCGGCTCCGAGCCGCGTGCGGTCGAGCCGGACGCGGTGGTCGAGGCTGACCGGGATCCCGTACGCCTCGAGCACGGGGGCGAGGACGCCGGCCTCGGCGGCGCCGCCGCGGACGAGCACGGCGATGTCCTCGGCCAGCATCCCGGCGCCGGTCAGCTCGAGGATCGCGGCGGCGACGAGCTCGGCCTCGGCGCGCTCGCCGCCGGCCTCCAGTAGCCGGACGGCCCCGTTGGGCGGCACGCGCCCGGCCTCGGGCTCGAAGAGCCCGCGCTCGAGGTGGTGGAGCGCCCCGCGGGCGGTCGGCGCGTAGTGCTCCGAGCGGTCGGCCAGCAGCTCGTGGCGCTCGGCGAGCGGCTTGAGCAGCTCGACCGTCGCGGCCCTGCCGGCGAACGCCGCGCGGCCGGGCTCGTAGGCCAGCGCGACCGTCACGTCGGCGTGCCGGGCGAGCGTCTCCACAGCGTCGACCTGCAGGGGCGTCAGGTCGTCGAACCCGTAGACGAAGACGGGCCGGGCGCCCCAGGCGGCCGGGCGCTCGCGCACCGCGTCGAGCGCCGCGCGGGCCAGCCCTTCCGGATCGACGGCGCCGAGCGCCTCCAGGCGGCGGTGGTAGGCCGAGTAGAGCGCGGCGAGCTCGGACGCGTGGCCCGGCGCGTCCTCCCACATCCGGATCGCGCTCGTGAAGCGTGCCGGGGTGACGAGCGAGCGGCCGAGCTCGGCGAACAGCGCGCCGGCGGCCGTGGCGAAGCCGGGCGCGGCGGCCGAGCGGCGCAGCACCTCGAGCCGGGTCTCGGTCACGGCGGCGCGGACCACGCGCTCGCGGGCGACCGGCCCGAGCGCCCGCGCACGTGTGCCGGTGGCCTCGGCCAGCGACCGGATCAGCCAGCTGAAGGTCGACACCTCGGCGCCGACGACGATGCCCTCGGCGGCCAGCTCGCGCTGGTAGTGCTCGGCGTCGGCCGGCGTCGGCACGACCAGCACGGGCTCGCGCGGCAGGGCCGCGCGGAAGCGCTCGAGCACGGCGCCCGCCTTGGCCGCGTTGGCCGGTCCGGTGATCAGCGTGAGGCTCATCTGGGCCTCACAGGGTCGCGTGCGGACCAGACGTTCTGACGTTGTTCACACCGTTGGCCCGCTGGGAGCGCATATTCCTGACGAACTGGACGGATGTACAGGAGCCCTTTGTGCCTCAAGTTGCAAGGCTGGAGGCCGAAACTCGGACTAGGACACTGCGAGCGGGAGACTCCGAGAGATGCCGCACCTCCACCTGCCCATCGAGCACACCGAGGCCGACCTCGTTCTGGCCGCCAATCTGGCCGAGATCGTCGGCAGCGAAGACCTCTACGTGACGTGGAGTCACGAGGCCGGTGCGGGAGTGATCCCCGAGGTGGAAGCCGTGGTGCGCACCGAGCGCGAGCTGAGCGGCTTCGCCGCGTTCGCCGCCTTCGTGGGCGCGTTCTGGCGTGGGCTCCTGGGGCGCCCGGCTCGGAGCGACGCCGAGGGTTCGCCGACGCCGGACGAGCCGCGCCGGCCCGCCGAGCGTCCGTACGCTGACTAAGGCACGAACTTCAACTTCCGCTGGGTAGGGAAGTGAGGGAGCCGGCCGCGCCGACGGTCCCTCGACGATGCCGAATCATTCGTGGCGGATTTCCCCCGATATGCGGGGGTTAGCCGCCACGGACGACCGGAGCGGTCGGCACCCTCGCCGCCCCACCCAGCCGGGGTTGACGTTCAGGCGGCCTGAGCCGGCGAGGCCGCGGCGGAATCCGATCGCCGTCCGCCGGCGCCTCCTCACCCTCAGGCGGCTTGGCGCCCTCGCGCGCCCACGGCTCGTCGAACTCGACGCGCCACTTGCCGTCCTCGGTCTGCATGAGCGCCAGCTTCGCGCGGAACGACCGTCCCGAGCGGCCCTTGAAGCCCGTCACGGGCTTCTCGGTCCGCCCGCGCGCGATCAGCTCCTTCGCGACCGCGATGGGAAGCGTCTTGCCGGCCTTGGACTTCCAGATCACGAAGCCGCAGCCCGGGTCCTCGCGCGACCAGCACGAGAAGCCCTTTCGGTTCTCCACGATGTCGTGCCCGCAGACCGGGCACGGCCCGAGGTTGGCGCGCGGGACGCGCACCTCCTTGAGCTTCTCGTCGAGCACGCCGACCGTCTCGCGGGCGAACGCGGCGATGTCGCTCATGAAGCGCTCGCGCGACTCCTCGCCCTCCTCGATCCGCGCCAGGCGGTGCTCCCAGTCGCCGGTCATGGACGGCGAGGTCAGCGCGTGCTCGCCGAGGAACTTGATGACGTTGGTGCCCTTCTCGGTGGCCACCAGCGCGCGGCCCTCGCGCTCGATGTAGCCGACGTCGATCAGCCGCTCGATGATCGCCGCCCGGGTGGCGGGCGTGCCGATGCCGGAGTCCTTCATCGCCTCGCGCAGCTCGTCGTCGTCGACGAGCTTGCCGGCGGTCTCCATGGCACCGAGCAGCGAGGCGTCCGAGTAGCGCCGCGGCGGCTTGGTCTCCTTCTCCAGCGACTCGACCTTCAGCGTCCGGACGTCCTCGCCCTGCTCGAGCTTCGGGAGCTGCTGATCGCCGCCCTCGTCGTCGTCGGCCGCCGCCGTGCCGTCCGAGAGCCCCTCGCCGTAGACCCCGCGCCAGCCGGGCACGACGAGCACCCGGCCGCGGGTGCGGAACACATGCTCGGCCACCGTGGTCTCGAGCCGCGTGTTCTCGAACACCGCGTCGGGATGGAAGACGGCCAGGAAGCGCCGGACGACCATGTCGTACACGCGCTTGTCGTCGTCGCTCATCTTGTCGACGGGGTGCGAGGCGTTGGTCGGGATGATCGCGTGGTGGTCGGTGACCTTGGCGTCGTTGACCACGCGGCCGAGCGGGAGCACGTCGAGCCCGGTCACGTAGGACGCCGCGCGGGAGTACTCGCGCTGCCCGCCGACGACCCCGGCGATCGGCTTGAGCTCGGGGATCATGTCCGTGGGCAGGAAGCGGGAGTTCGTGCGCGGATAGGTGAGCGCCTTGTGGTCCTCGTACAGCCGCTGAGCGGCGGCCAGGGTCCGCCGGGCGGAGAAGCCGAAGCGCGTGTTGGCGTCGCGCTGCAGGGAGGTGAGGTCGTAGAGGAGCGGCGCCCGCTCCTTCTTCGTCGACTTCTCGAGCTTGGTGATCTCGCCCGGCTGGTCGCGAACCGCCGCGACGATCGCCTCCGCCTCGGCGGCCGTCTTCATCCGCGGCTGGGCACCGTCGTGGTAGCGGCCGTCGTAGCGCCGGCCCGCCTCGCCGCCCACCGGCTCGAACGAGGCGTCCACGAGCCAGTACGGCTCGGGCACGAACGCCTTGATCTCCTCCTCGCGCCGGGCGAGGATCGCGAGCGTCGGGGTCTGGACGCGGCCCAGGGAGACCGCGCCGTCGAACGACGACCGCAGCCGGATGGTGGCGGCCCGCGTCGCGTTCATGCCGACGATCCAGTCGGCCTCCGAGCGCGAGCGCGCGGCGTCCTCGAGCCGGGCGAACTCCTCTCCCGGCCGCAGGCGGGTGAACGCGTCCTTGATCGCGGCGCTGGTCATCGAGGACAGCCAGAGCCGCTCGACCGGCTTCTTGGCCTTCGCCTTCTCATACGACCAGGCGAAGATCAGCTCGCCCTCGCGGCCGGCGTCGCAGGCGTTGATGACCAGGTCGATGTCGTCGCGCCGCAGCAGCTTGGAGATGACCGTGAACTGCTTGCGAGAGCGCTCGTCGCGCACGACGAGCTTGAACTCGTCGGGCACGATCGGCAGGTCCGCCATGCGCCACTTCTTGTACTTGGGGTCGTACTCGTCGGGCTCCGCGAGCTGCACGAGATGGCCGACCGCCCACGTGACGACGTGCGAGTCCGACTCGAGGTAGCCCTCGTGCTTCTCGAAGGCGCCAGGCAGCGCCCGGGTGAGGTCGCGCCCGACGGATGGCTTCTCGGCGATGACGAGTGTCTTGCCCATGAGGTTCGCCGGAGGGTAGCTCAGGCGCTCAACCGCCGCAAGGCCCGGTGTCCACCGGACCGGCGGCGCTCGCGAGCGCGTCGCGCACGATCGCGTTGGGCACCCCGTAGCCGCCGCGGGGGCCGCTGGTGGTCGCCGCGAAGATCGTCGTGACCACCCTGCCGGCTCCGTCCACCATCGGGCCGCCGGAGTTGCCGGACCGCACCGCGCCGCGCAGCGCGACGATCGAGCGGCGCACCGGACCGCGCCCGTACGCGTCCTGGCTGACCACCTCGCGGGTGGGCCCGAGCCGCCCCGCTCGCACGTCGTACGGCCCGTTGAGCGGGAAGCCGAGGATGGCCGCGGAGGTGCCCGACTCGGGGTCGTCGGCGATGTCCAGCGTTGGCGCGTCGAGACCGTCGACGCGCAGGACGGCGAGGTCGTTGCGCGAGTCGAAGGCGATCGCCTGGGCGGCGATGCCCGGCTCCTCGCCGCCGGGCAGCACCCGCGTGTCCTCCTGCCCCGCGACGACGTGCGCGTTGGTCACGACGACCCCCGGCTCGGCCACCCAGCCCGAGCCCTCGACGCCGACCCCGCAGGCCGAGCCGAGGATCTTCACCACGCTGTCGCGCGCCGCGGCCACCTGCGGATCGCGGGCGATCTCCGGCTGCGGCGCCCGGACCCGGGCCTCCGGGCCGTCGATCTGCGGGAACGGATCCAGCGCGCGCAGCGTGTTCAGCAGCGGGCCGGTGGGCGGGAGCGCGGCGTTGAGCTGGCGCAGGATCGCCGAGCGCTGGACGTCGCGCCGGATGTCCGGCCCCGCCTGCAGGGCGACCGCGCCGAGCACCCAGGCGACGAGCAGCCCGACGGCCGCGGTCAGCACCGCGCCGAGCGCTCCGTCGATCGCCGCGAAGGCCGGCGAGGCCACGCGTGACCGCAATCGCGACCCCACGCCTTCGAAGCTCGCGGCCAGCACGCCGCCGGCCACGATCGCGCCGACGAGCGCGAAGGCCGGCGCCCAGGTCGACTCGTCCCCGCCCTCCAGGACGAGCGGGGCGACGCGGGTGCCGATCCACGCGCCGGCGGCGAAGCCGACCAGCGCGAGAGCGCCGGCGATGAACCCCTGCGCCCACCCGAACAGCGCCAGCAGCACCACGGCGCCGAGGATCACCCAGTCGATCCCGGTCATAGTTGGCGCCCGAGCCTACTTGGCGGACCACCCCTCCCCCTACTCTTGAGCGGCCCGTTGTCCCGCCTTGCGACATCAACGCCGCGGTCTCGGCGGCTTCGCCGACTCGTACCGCTCCTCGTCCTCGTGGCGGGCGCCTTCGCGGGGGGCCTGATCGCGGGCGGGACCCATGAACCGGCCGAGCGCCGGCTGGCCGAGCGCTTCGCCGAGGCCTGGGAGCGGGAGTCCTACGCGGACATGCACGCGATGCTCACGCCGGAGGCCCGGGCCGAGGTCTCCCTCCAGCGCTTCGCCCGCGTCTACCGCCGGGCGCGCGACACCGCGACGCTCACGCGCCTCCGCGTGAACCGCTTGCAGGGACCGCAGGACGACGCCGTCACCGTGACCTTCGTCGCCACGACGCGGATCTTCGGCGAGCTGGAGAACACCCTCGCGCTGCCGCTCGGCGAGGACGAGGAGGGCGAGCCGGCGGTGGCCTGGGAGGAGCACCTCGTCTTCCCCGGCCTGCGGCCGGGGGAGCGCCTCGGGCGCAGCACGCGGATGCCCGAGCGCGAGGCGATCCTCGCCCGCGACGGCACGCCGATCGCCCAGGGCGACGAGCGGCTGTCCGAGCTCGACCCGCTGGCCTCGGAGATCGCCGGCCGCGTCGGCCCCGCGCCGCCCGAGCGCGAGGCCGAGCTGGCCGCCCGCGGCGTGCCGGAGGGCGCGCCGGTCGGGCTGACCGGGCTCGAGCGCGAGTTCGACGCCGAGCTCTCCGGCACCCCCGGCGGCGAGCTCACCGCCGGCACCCGGATCCTGGCCAGCGTGCCGGCGAAGGCGGGGAAGAGCGTCCGCACCACGATCGACCCGGACATCCAGCGCGCGGCCGTGGAGGCGCTCGGAGGCCGCTACGGCGGGATCGCCGCGGTGCGGCCGCGCAACGGCGAGGTGCTCGCGCTCGCCGGCGTGGCCTTCTCGGCCCCCCAGCCGCCCGGCTCGGTGTTCAAGATCATCACGCTCACCGGGGCGCTGGAGGCCGGGACCGTCCGCCGCAACGAGGACTTCCCGGTCCAGACGGCGGCGACGCTCGAGGGCGTGGAGCTGGAGAACGCCAACGGCGAGTCCTGCGGCGGCACGCTGACCAACTCGTTCGCGCACTCCTGCAACTCGGTCTTCGCCCCGATGGGCGCCGAGCTGGGAGCCGAGAAGCTCGTGGCCACGGCCGAGAAGTTCGGCTTCAACCAGGACCCGGGCTTCGAGGGCGCCGGGCGCTCGACGATCCCGGCGGCGCGCGAGATCGGGGACGACCTCGCGGTCGGCTCGACGGCCATCGGCCAGGGCAAGGTGCTCACCACGCCGCTCCAGATGGCCCTCGTGGCCGGGGCCATCGGCGAGGGCGGGCGGCTGCACGAGCCGACCCTGCAGCGCGGCCAGCGCACCCGGTCCTCCCAGGCCGCCAGCGAGCGGGTCGCCCGCTTCGTCGGCCGCGCCATGCGGCGCGTGGTCACCGACGGCACGGGCGTGGGCGCGGCGATCGACGGCGTCGAGGTGGCCGGGAAGACCGGCACGGCCGAGCTGCGGGACACGGTGAGCGAGGACCCGCTGCCCGAGGAGGAGGGCGGCCCGCCGCCGGAGGAGGACCTCACGGACACCGACGCCTGGTTCGCGGCCTACGCGCCGGCCGACAACCCCACGATCGCCGTCTGCGTGCTGCTGATCGCCCAGGGCGCCGGCGGCGAGGTCGCCGCCCCGGCCGCCGCGCAGGTCATCCGCGCAGCCGTGGGTTAGACGTCGAGGTCGTACGTGCCCTCGTCCGTGCCTTCTCCGTTGGAGAACTTCAGCTCGAGGGGGCGGTTCTGGAAGGAGTCGTTCTCGATCTTGAAGAGCAGCAGGAGACCCTGGATCGGGCCCTGGCCGGCAGCGGTGCTGGGCAGCGGGAGCACGCTCATGGGCGGTAGCTCGGTCCCGGGCTGGAACGCGAACACGTTCACCTCGGGGTCGAGCGGGACCGGCTCGTAGACGTTCTCCTGGGTGTCGTGGATCGCCCACTCGGTGGCCGACTGCCGCGTCTCGGTCTCGGAGACGTTCTGGACGCGGATCCACACGCCGAACCAGGTCTGCTCGCCGGTCGTGGCCGCCTCGTCCTCGGGCAGCCCGCGCAGGTACTCGCGGTCCTCGATGTCAGCCGGGTTCATGTACCGCGACATCTCGATCTGGTACTTCAGGCCGTTGACGTCGAGGTAGATGCCCTCGGTCTCGGCCACGAGGGTCGCGTGCGTCCCGCCGCAGCCGGCCGCCACGAGGCCCACGAGCGCGGTCGCGAGAGCGATGCGGATCAGGCGCGTCATCGGCGGCCGCAGTCTAGACCCCGGCCACCGTCGCGCGCGCCCCGCGGTCCTCGTTCTCCTCGAGGATCGACTGCAGGCGCCGCATCGACTTGCGGACCTTGCGCTTGAACCAGCCGCGCTGCCGGGTGAGCGTCTCGACGAGGCGGTCGGTGGGGAACGGCGGCTCCGATTCGACCATGTACTCGACGTCCGTGCCGCCGCCCGGCGACACGTCGAGCGTCCAGATCGCGGTGGTCTTGATGCGGTTGAACTTGCCGCCGCGGCCGACCGCGACGATGCGGTTCGGCGGCTCGACCACGACGAACGTCATGTCGGCCCAGGAGAAGCGCTGGAGCGGGGCGTCGACCTTGAAGCGGGCGCCGGCGCCGGTGCCGACGGAGTCGATCCGGGTCAGCCGCCAGTGCTTGAGGTAGTGATCGCTGAACTCCGGGTGGTTCGCGATGTCCTGGAGGTACGCGAAGACCTCCTCGCGCGGCCGGTCGATCGTGACGTTGACGTTCACGGGGTCCACGGCGCGCGAAGCATAGTGCCCGCGCTAGTACACGTGGCGCTTAGGCGGCACGTGGGCGCGCGCGCACGGCACGGTCGTGCTCCGGAGAGCGGACCGCTTCCACCCGGCTCGGCGACTCGCGATGCAGCGGGCGACAGAGCTCGCAGACGAGCTGTTCGCCGTACATGTGGACAACCTCCCCCACCAGCGGGGTACGATGGCAGTGCACGCAGCCGAGGCGGCGGGCGCTGAGTGCTCCGACGCTGTGACGGAGGAGCGAGATCTCCACAAGGGGGTTCCGGTGGCGGGTCAGCGCGAGCATGGTTTGAGGTGGATTCGGTATGGGCACCGAGAGACCTCCATTGACCCGGTCCCTAAGATCGGGAGTGGTCCCCATGGATGAGCACATCGGCGCTGCCGACAACACCGGCTCCCTGCCCGTGGCGGGAGAAGCACCCCGGCGGGAACGTCCCGCCTGGGTCGACGATGCCCGCGCCGGCCTGACCGTGCCCGGGAAGTACCTCGCCTACGAGGAGAGCGGCCGCCACGTGGTGATGCAGATCTCCCGCGAGTGGACGCGGATCGGCCGCTCGATGGCCGCGGACCTGCGGTTCGACGACGCGACGGTCTCCCGCCGCCACGCCCTGGTGGTCAACCAGGCGGAGGGCGTCCGGGTGCTCGACGACCGCTCGCTGAACGGGATCTACGTCAACGGCCGGCGGGTCGAGTGGAGCCCGCTGATCGACGGCGACGAGGTTTCCGTGGGCCGCCACACGCTGCACTTCATGGACACGACGACGGTCGACTCGCCGGTCCGCGCCGAGCCCGCGGTCACCGCCGAGTAGCCGACCGGCTCTCGGTATCGTGCTCGGCTTCAATGGCCGAGACGATCGCGGTTTTGTCGCTCAAGGGCGGCACGGGCAAGACCACAACGGTGCGGACGCTCTCCGACGTGCTGCGGCGCGTCGGGCTCGACGTCCTCGCCGTCGACCTGGATCCCCAGGGCAACCTGTCGGACTACTTCGACGTCCCCGCTGACGCGACTCCCACGATCGCCGACGTGCTGGCGGGCGAGGCGAAGGTCAAGGGGGCCGTCCACGACGGCATCGTCCCGGCCACGCCGATCCTCGCCGAAGTGGAGCGGTCCCTGTCCGGCAAGATGGGCCGCGAGCTGGTGCTGCGGAAGGCCCTCAAGGACGCCCGCAAGCAGCACGACGTGATCCTCATCGACTGCCCGCCCGCCCTCGGCCTGCTCACCATCAACGGCCTGGTGGCCGCCGACTGGGCGCTGATCTCCTCCGAGGCCCAGTACTTCGCCCTGCAGGGCGTCCAGGGGGCGCTCGACGTCATCGAGCAGGCGAAGGAGTTCTACAACCCGGACCTCGAGTGGCTGGGCGTGGTCATGAACATCGCCGACATGCGGACCGTCCACTCGCGCGAGGCGTACGCCTCGCTCAAGGAGGCCTTCGGCGACAAGGTCTTCGAGACGGTCATCCGCTCCTCGATCGCCTACGCCGAGTCGGCCGAGCAGGGCCTCTCGATCCTCGACCACCGACCCGACCTCGGTGTCGACTACCTCGCGCTGGCGGACGAGATCCTCTCCCGCATCGGGCTGCGCGACGCCCGCAGGGCTTTGAAGCCCCTGTTGGCGAACTGAAATACTGAGGACATGCGCACCCGCGGCGCGATCGCCGCTGTCTGCCTGCTGGCGGCCGGCTGCGGTGACGGCGAGACGGCTCAGCCGCGCGCCGAGCCCACGGCGGCGGCCGAGGAGCGCCCGGCCGCCTTCCAGCCTTCGCCGGACCATCGCGACCGCCACAAGGCGTCGCGCCCGCAGGGGCGGTTCCAGACCGCCCGCGTGATCCGCCGGACGACGCTCCGGGTCTCACCCGGCGGGGGCGTCGTGGCCCGGATCGGCCGGCGGACCGAGTTCGGCTCCATCCGCGTCCTGTCGGTGACCGCGCGGCGCGACGGCTGGCTGCGCGTGACCGCGAGCGAGCGGGATAACGGCCGCCACGGCTGGATCCGCGCCTCGGCCGCGCGGCTGGGAGCGACCAACGTCTGGATCCGCGTCGACCGCTCGCGGCGCGAGCTGGTGCTCAAGCGCGGTCAGCGCGTGCTGCGGCGGCTCCCCGTGGCCGTCGGCCGGCCGGGGACCGAGACGCCGCTGGGCCGCTTCGCCGTGACCGACCTCCTGAAGACCGGCTCGGACGACTCGCCCTACGGCTGCTGCGCCCTGGCGCTCTCGGGGCACCAGACCAAGCTCCTGCCCGGCTGGCCGGGCGGCGACCGCCTGGCCATCCACGCGACCCCGAACCCCGAGACCGTCGGCCGCGAGGCCTCCCTGGGCTGCATGCGGGCCTACACGCACGACATCCAGGCCCTGATGCGCCGGGTGCCGCTTGGCGCCCCGGTCGTCGTCGTGGCCTGAAACTGCGGCTGGGTAGGGAGGTTGAGGGGTCGGCGGTGGTGGGGTTCCTTGTGGGCGTATATCGACCATCAGGAACCCCGCGGGGTTGTTCATACACGCATACCGTGTATTAGCCGCCCCACGAGCTCGCGCCCCGGCCGAACCCGCTCCCTTAATGCCGCAGTTCAGGAGATCTCGGCGCCGCCTGAGGCGAACGGGAGCGCCATCACCCTCGCCCAGCCGCCGACCAGCGGCTCGAGCCGTGCCGCGACCCCCTCGGCCTCCTCCGCCCGCGCCCAGACGAGCACCGACGGCCCGGCGCCCGACACGGTGGCGCCGAGCGCGCCGAGCGACGGTGCGGCCTCGATGAGCTCCATCGACCGCGGGAACAGCGACGCGCGGCGCGGCTGGTGCAGCCGATCCCCGAGCCCGCGGGCCACGAGGTCGAGGTCTCCGCGGGCCAGGCCGAGCACGAGCAGGCTCGAGCGGGCGACGTTGAAGACGGCGTCGGCCAGCGGGACCTCGGGCGGGAGCGCGGCTCGCGCCTTGGCGGTCCGGACGGCGCGGTCCGGGACGACGAGCACGGCGGCCAGCCCCGGCGGCGGGTCGATCCGCTCGGCGCGCGACCCCGCGCAGACCACGAAGCCGCCGAGCAGCGCCGCCGCGGCGTTGTCCGGGTGGCCCTCCAGCGCGGCGGCCTCGGCGAGCAGGTCCGCGCCGCCGCCGTTCAGCGCGTCGGCCGCGGCCAGCCCCGCGACGAACGCCGCCGCGCTGGTTCCGAGCCCGCCCGAGAGCGGGATGTCGGAGCTGATCGTGAAGGACAGGCCGTCGACCGGCCGCAGCGTCGCGAAGCCGCGCACGCAGAGGTTCCGCCGGTCACGCGCGATCGGCAGGTCGGTGCGGATGCCGAAGCGGCCGGTCTCCTCCACCTCCAGCTCCATGTACACGCCGAGCGCCGCGGCCAGCACGTCGAAGCCCGGCCCGAGGTTCGCCGAGGAGGCGGGAACCCGGACGCGGACCATCAGCCGAGGACGGCGCGCTCGACCGCGTCGATCGAGGGCTCGCAGGGGACGACGGACCCGGCGTAGGCCAGCGCGGTCTGCGGATCCTTGAGGCCGTGGCCGGTCAGGACGCACACGACCTTCTCCGCCCCCTGGGCGCCGTGGGCGAGCACGCCGGCCACGGAGGTCGCGGACGCCGGCTCGCAGAACACGCCCTCGCTCGCGGCCAGGAAGCGGTAGGCCTCGAGGATCTGGGCGTCGGAGACCGCCCGCACCGACCCGCGCGACGCCGACATCGCCTCCATCGCCTCCTCCCACCGGGCGGGGTTGCCGATCCGGATCGCGCTGGCGATCGTCTCGGGGTTCGCCACCGGCTCGCCGCGCACCAGCGGCGCCGCGCCCTCGGCCTGGAAGCCGAGCATCATCGGCCGCTCGCCGACCTCCTGGAAGCCCTTCCAGTACGCGGTGATGTTGCCCGCGTTGCCGACCGGGATGGCCAGCGCGTCGATCGTCCCGAGCTCGTCGACGACCTCCATCGACGCCGTCTTCTGACCCTCCAGCCGGAACTCGTTGACCGAGTTCACGAGCGCGATCGGGTGCCGCTGGACGAGCTCGCGCACGAGCTTCAGCGCCTCGTCGAAGTTCCCGCGCAGCGCGATCACCTTCGCGCCGTGCATGAGCGCCTGGGCGAGCTTGCCGGTGGCGATCTTGCCCTCCGGGACGATCACCGCGCCGGTCAGCCCGGCCCGCGCCGCGTAGGCCGCCGCGCTGGCCGCGGTGTTGCCCGTGGAGGCGCAGATGACCGCCTCGGCGCCCTCGCGCACGGCGGCCGAGACGGCGCACGTCATGCCGCGGTCCTTGAACGAGCCGGTCGGGTTCGCTCCCTCGAGCTTGAGCCACACCTCGATGCCCGCCCGCTCGGAGACCCGCT
Organism: uncultured Solirubrobacteraceae bacterium; assembly: GCA_963774155.1. Taxonomy (GTDB): domain Bacteria; phylum Actinomycetota; class Thermoleophilia; order Solirubrobacterales; family Solirubrobacteraceae; genus DASSUW01. Next base: position 488,851 of record CAVZDW010000010.1, on the reverse strand, counting down.
CGGCCAGCACGAGCGGGGTCGAGCCCTCCTCGAGCGACACGACGGGGTCGCCCGGCTCGAACGGCAGCCGGTCCCGCCAGCGCTCGATGAGGCCGGTCACGAGATGAACTCCTCGTCGATCACGCGGATGGCCCGCGGGCGGGAGCGGATGAAGTCGAGCTGCCCGATCAGGTGCACGGCGGCGTAGAAGCGCGACTCCAGCAGCGGGTGCAGGATGAGCACGAGCCGGGCGTTCTCGCCGAGCCCCTTCTGCACCACCGAGCGGATCGAGGCGCCCTGCATCCCCAGCAGCTCGGCGACCTGGGCCAGCACGCCGGGCCGGTCGGCGACCTCCATGTGCAGATAGAACGCCGACTCGACGTCGTTGACCACGGGCAGGGCCTCGGTCGTCTCCGGCGTGGAGGCGGGCGGGATCATGGCCGAGACCACGTCGCCGAGCACGGCCGTCGCGGTCTGCGGCCCGCCCGCGCCGGGCCCCGACAGCGTCACCTCGGTGATCGTGTCCGACTCGATCGTCACGGCGTTGAAGGGACCCTGGACGGAGGCGAGCGGATGGCCCGCGTAGAGGAAGGCCGGGTGCACGCGGACGCTGACGCCGGCGTCCACCCGCTCGGCCGTGCCGATCAGCTTCAGCCCCAGCCCGAGCTCCTTCGCGTACTCCATGTCGTCCGCGGTCAGGTGCTCGATGCCCTCGTAGACGACCTGGTCGAGATGGACCGGGGTCGAGAAGGCGAGCCGGGCGAGGATGGCCATCTTGGCCGCGGCGTCGCGGCCGGTGACGTCGTCGGTCGGGTCCGCCTCGGCGTAGCCGAGCTCCTGGGCCTGGGCGAGCGCCTGCTCGTACGTGAGCCCGCGGCCGGCCATCTCGGTGAGGATGTAGTTCGTCGTGCCGTTGACGATGCCGTGGATGCGCTCCACGCGCGCGGCGGCGAGCGACTCCTGCAGCACGCGGATGACCGGCACCACACCGGCGACGGAGCCCTCGAACCGCAGCTGGACGCCGTGCTCGCGGGCGCACGCCCACAGCTCCTCGCCGTGCTGGGAGAGGAGCTGCTTGTTCGCCGAGACGACGTGCTTGCCCGCGCGCATCGCCCGCAGGACGTACTCCCGCGCGGGCTCGATCCCCCCGATCAGCTCGACGACCAGGTCGGAGTTCTCGAGGATCTCCTCGAAGCTCCCGCGCGAGCGCGTGAGCACGCCGCTGATCTCCGGCCGGATCCCGGTGATCGGCACGATCGTGTCGGCGCGCTGCTCCAGCAGCTCCGCGAACGCGGCGCCGACGGTCCCGTGGCCGAGCAGGCCGACCCTATACGTCTCTGCCATGCAGGTCCTCGTAGGTCTCGCGCCGGACGACGACGCGCGCGTCGCCGCCGGAGCAGAAGATCACCGGCGGCCGCGGCACGCCGTTGTAGTTGTTGGCCATCGCGTGGCCGTACGCGCCGGTGACCGGGGTCACGAGCACGTCGCCGGGCCGGGGGTCCGGGAGCCGGACGTCCCGGACGAGGACGTCGCCCGACTCGCAGTGCTTGCCCACCACGGTGCAGAGGTCGTCGCCGGCGCCCATGCGGTCCGCCACGGCGGCGTCGTAGCCGGCGCCATAGAGCATCGGGCGCAGATTGTCGGACATGCCGCCGTTCACCGCCACGATGCGCTCGCCGGCGAGCCCCGGCTTGACCGACTCGACGCTGTACAGCGTCACCCCCGCGTTGGCCACGAGCGCCCGGCCCGGCTCGAGCACGAGGCTCTTGCCCGGGCCCAGCTCGGCGTGCGCGGCCTCGACCATCCCGGTGACCCAGGCCTCCGCGTCGAGGGACGGATCGTCGGGCAGGTAGGGCACGGCCAGCCCGCCGCCGAGGTCGTAGACGTCGAACTCCCCGACCCGGGCCAGCGCGGCGATGGCGCGCCGGTACGGCTCCAGCGAGCGCAGCTGTGACCCGATGTGCATGTGCAGCCCGGCCACGTCGATCCGCTCGGCCAGCGCCCGCGCGGCGTCCGGCGGCATCCCGAACTTGGAGCCGGCCTGGCCGGTGAGGATGTGCTCGTGGGTGTCGGCGTCCACGCCGGGGACCACGCGCAGCAGGATCCTCGGGCTCCCGCCGAGCGCGTCCAGCCGCTCAGCGTCCTGCTCGTTGTCGAGCACCACGGTGCCGACGCCCGCCTCGACGGCCGCGCGCAGCTCGGTCTCCGACTTGGCGTTGCCGTGCAGGTAGAGGCGGCCCGGGTCGAACCCGGCTCGCAGGGCGAGGTGCAGCTCGCCGCCTGATGCGACGTCGCAGCCCAGCCCTTCCTCGGCGAAGACGCGCAGGACCGCCGTGCACGGGAAGGCCTTGGAGGCGTAGACGACCTCGCCGGGGCCGTCGTGCACCCGCGCGAGCGTGTCGGCGAACGTGCGAGCGCGGGCCCGCAGATCGTCCTCGGCCACGACGTAGGCGGGCGTGCCGAACTCGCGCGCCAGGTCGCGCGCGTCGCAGCCGCCGATGCTCAGCACGCCGTCCGTGACGGAGGATGCCTGGGGATACACGGCCGCGGAGGCTATCTACGCGCGCTGGCGGGCGGCGCGAGCGGCGGCCGGCGCCGGCTGGACCGCGCGCCTGCTGAGCACGAGCAGCCAGGCGGTTCCCGCGGCCATCATCACGACGGAGAAGACCTGCGGCTGCGTGAGACCGAGCAGGACGTCCTCGTTGCGGCGCACGAACTCCACGAGGAAGCGCTCGAAGCCGGCGAGCACGAGGTAGAGGCCGAACAGCGTCCCAGGGCGCCAGCGGTGACGCCAGCGCCAGAGCAGCACGGCGACGAGGCCCATGGCCAGCGTCTCGTAGACCGGCGTCGGGTGGACCTCCTCGGTGGTCGGCACCGTACCGTTCGGATAGGCCATGGCCCACGGCCCGTCCCAGGGGATGCCGTAGTCGCCGTCGCCCGCCAGCTGGCAGCCGATGCGGCCGATCGCGTAGCCCGCGGCCAGCGGCACCGACGCGACGTCGAGCATCTGCAGCGTGAGGAAGTTGCGCCGCCAGGCCCAGAAGAGCACCGCGCCGGCGCCGCCGAGCGCTCCGCCGTACCAGACGAGGCCGGAGCCGGAGAACAGGCTGCCGAGCACGTCGCCCTGCGCCTCGCTCCAGTTCTCGGCGATCCACCACAGCCGCGCGCCGACGATGCCGCCGACGAGCGCGGCGAAGACCATCTCGTACGCCCAGTCGGCCGGCTTGCCGATCTCCTTCAGGAAACGGGAAGCCAGGAGTCCGGCCACGACGAAGGCGATGCCCATCATCAGGCCGAACGTCTGGAGCGTCAGGGGGCCGAGGTCGATCTCAGGCTGCACCCTGTGAGCTTAGAGATAGCCCATGGGGTCAACGGGAGATCCGTTGATGCGCACCTCGAAATGCAGGTGCGGGCCCGTGCTGTTGCCCGTGTTGCCGGAGTTGCCGATGACCTGGCCCTGGCTCACCGACTGGCCGACGGAGACGGCGATGCTCGACTGGTGCCCGTAGCACGTGGAGAGCGAGCCCCCGTGCTGGATGCAGGTGTAGTTGCCGTAGCCGCCGACCCAGCCCGCGATGGCCACCGTGCCGCTGTCGGCGGCGCGCAGCGGCGTGCCCTCGGCGAGCGGGATGTCGATGCCCGCGTGCAGGCGGCCCCAGCGCATGCCGAAGCCCGAGGAGATCGAGCCGCTGGCCGGCCAGATCAGGCTCCCGGAGCCCTGCCGGATCGGGCCGGCGATGCTGTTGGCCGCCGGTCCGCGCAGGCGGGCGAGGACCGCCGACTGCTCGCGCTCGAGCGCATCGACGTGATCCTCCAGCTCGTGGCGGTCGGCGCGGGTCGTCGCCAGCGCCTGGGACTTGTCGGCGCGCGCCGCCGCGTAGGTCTCGCGCCGGGTGACGAGCTGGCCCTTGACCTCGACGACCTGCTGGACCTCGGCCTCGATCGCCCGCGCCACCTCCTCGGCGCGCTTCTCGAGCTTGTCCAGGCGGTTGGCGAGGTCGGTCGCCTCGGCCTTCGCGTCGCGCACGCGGCCGATGATCCGGGCGTCCTGGTGCGACGTGCGCTGGAGGAACTCGGTGCGCTCGAGCAGGTCGGCGAAGCCGTCGGCCTCGAGCACGACCGTCACCACGTCGGGCGAGTCCTCCTTGTAGAGCTGCACGAGGCGGTTGGCGAGCTCCACGCGGGCCTCGGCGAGGCGGTGGCGGAGCCGGGCGAGGCGCAGCCGCGTGCGGCGCAGCTCCTCCTGGATGCGGGCCAGCTCGGCCCGCTTGGCCTCGAGGTCGGCCTCGAGCGAGACCTGCTGCGTCTGCAGCTGCGTGATGTCGGCCTGGAGCACGCCGATCTTCTGGTTGAAGGTCGTGATGTCCGACGTGAGGACGCGCTCGCGGCCCTTGCGCCACTCGATGCTGTCCCGGGCGCGATCGATCTTGCGCTGGAGGGAATCCGCGCTCTGGCCGGAGGAGCCGAGCGGCAGGATCGCCCAGAGGACGAGCGGGACCGCTGCCACCGCGAGCAGGAGGCTGAGACGTCGAGCCATGCGGCGGGCCATGCTAGGCGCCCGCCCCCGCCGGGACCAGCAGACGGCTCCTCGTTATGGAGCATGCAACGAATCCTGCAGGGTGCAGGGCTTTTCTGCGGTTGCACGACGAGCCGGACAAGTCAGTTCGTTCCCTCTGGCCTACGGGGTTAGCTGACGGGCTCGCGACGTGCGCTACGCGGCCATCAGACCGCGACTCGCCCCAGGACTTCCTCGGTTCCCCCGTTCCGCGGGCTGGTCTTCCCGCGGATTCGGCTGGCGGCAATCTACCAGCGATTTGCGCCGACCCTAATCAAGGCGCTCGCGCGAGCTTGCGAGTGCGAGCAAGCCGCATAATTCTTCCCTCAAGGGGCTCGCGGCGTCTGCCACCATCTTCGGCACAAATGCCCAGACCCACTTCGTTCGGCAAGGACACCGGCCTGCAGGTCCGGATGGCGATGACGCTGTTCCTGCTGGGACTCGTCTACGTCGCACTCGTCGTCGCGCTGATCTATGCAGGCGTCGGCGGCGTCACGGTGGCCATCATCGCCGGCGGCCTCGCCGCCGTGAACCTCTTCGCCTCCGACAAGCTGGCCCTCGCCGCCATGGGCGCGCGCGTGGTCACGCCGCAGGAGGCGCCCCAGCTGCACGCCATGGTCGAGCGGCTCTGCGTGCAGGCCGACCTCCCGAAGCCCAAGGTGGCCGTGGCCAACACGCGGATGCCGAACGCGTTCGCGATCGGCCGCTCGCCGAAGTCGGCGACCGTGTGCGCGACCACGGGCATCATGGAGCTCCTGAGCCCGGCCGAGCTCGAGGGCGTCATGGCCCACGAGCTGACCCACGTCGCCAACCGCGACGTGCTGGTGATGACGCTGGCGGGCTTCTTCGCGACGCTCGCCGCCTACATCGTCCAGTTCGGCTTCTTCTTCGGCGGCTCCGCCGGGGATGACGACGACAACCCGAGCTTCTTCATCCTCCTGCTCGTCTCGCTCGTCGTGTACGTCGTCTCGTTCCTGCTCATGCAGGCGCTCTCGCGCTACCGCGAGTTCGCGGCCGACCGCGGAGCGGCGATCATCACCGGCCGGCCGAGCGCGCTCGCCTCGGCGCTGACCAAGATCTCGAGCGGCATGAACCGGATCCCGCAGAAGGACCTGCGCACCGCCAGCGAGCTGCAGGCCTTCTTCATCTTCCCGGCCGCTCACGGCAAGGTCTCCGGCCTGTTCGCGACGCACCCGCCGATGGAGAAGCGGATCGCGGCCCTCCAGCGCCTCGAGATGCAGCTCCAGGGCTCCATCGCCGCGTAACCCCGTGGGCTTCCTCGACATCCTCCGCGGCAAGCGCGAGCTCAAGCAGCCCGCGCCTGACCGCCTGTTCGCGATGTCGACCGCGAACGTGAAGCTCGATCTCGAGCTCGGCCTCCACAGCACCGCCCAGGCGGCGATCGTCTTCCAGCCGCTGGCCACGGCCGACTTCGAGGGCATCGTGAAGGACATGGAGGAGGTCGTCCGCGGCACGGGCACGGACACCGGCACGACGATCGAGAGCACCGACGACGAGCACGGCTACCGCTGGATGATCCTCAACGACCCCGACTTCGAGGACCTCGTGGTCGGGGTCAACGGCGTCTCGACCGCGATCCAGGCGGGCGGCTACGGCGACCGGGTGCTCGCGGCCGTGTTCCCGTTCCGCGACGAGCAGGGCAAGCCCGCCTACTGGATCTACAACTACAAGCGCGGCGCGTTCTACCCGTTCGTGCCCGCCGCCGGCGACATGCAGCGCGACAACGAGCGCGAGCTGCGGCTCAAGGCCCAGATCGGCATGGACCTGCCCGTCGAGCCCGAGCTCGAGCGCTGGTTCCCCCTCTGGGGCATCCCGGTCTAGCGCTGGGCGTACGTCGCGGCCAGCGCCGCGACGGCGAAGAGCGCGGCGCCGAGCAGGTCTCCGACCTCGCGGGGGTTCGGGTAGATGACCATGTACACGGCGGCGGCCGCCGACACGCCGGCCACGATCGCGCGCGGCCAGCGTTCGGGTGATCCGACGGCGAGGCTCGCCGGCGCGAGGATCCAGGCGGCGATCAGCAGGAGCCCGCCCGCGTAGGCGTCGCCCTCGGTGAAGGCGATGAGGACCACCGCCGACAGCAGCGTGGCCGCGGCGGCGACGATGTCGCCGCGATCGCGTACTCGACGGACGCCGGCGGGGAGGCCGGCCAGCATGGCCCACAGTCCCGCGCCGAAGAGGACCGGCGCGGCGATCAGCGCCAGGATCACGCCCTCGGGACTCGAGCTCTCGCCGAACTTCGAGAGCGCGTCGCCGCCGTCGTAGACGATCGAGGTGTCGACGCCGGCGATCGCGACGCCGCAGGCGCCGCCTCCGAGCAACGGCAGGAGCACCAGGCCACGGGGCCGGTCGGCGAGGACCAGCGCAGGCGCGCCGATGGCCGCGACGAGCAGGGTCAGAACGCCGAGCCGCGGCCCTGGCCCGCTGATCGAGTCGCTGCCGTTGAACAGGCTCGAATCGCCGATCCAGTGCAGCCCGCAGGCCAGCACGAGCGCTGCCCCGGCGAGCACCGCGAGCGCGAGCGGGAGCCGCGATCGTCCGCGGGGCGGCGGCGCCTCGGAGACGACGGTCGGCGGCTCGCGCTCGAGCACGGCCACGGCGGTGGGCGCCTCAGCCTTCGGCTCCGGCTCGACGACCGGGGCGGGCGGCGGGGGCGGCGGCGGTGAGGCCGCCACGGGCGCCGACTGCGCCACGCCGAGCGCCGCCGCGGCGGCCCCCGACACCCGGCGGCTGTCGTCCTCGACCATGGCCTCGAGCGCGCCGCGCGCGGCGGCCACCATCCGCACGTCGGGCTGCTCGAGCAGCCGCGCGAGCCCGCGCACCGCGCCCTCGCGGACGTCGCTCGACGGGCTGACCATCGCCGCCACCAGCTCGTCGGGCAGCTCCGCCGGCTGCGGCGGCCGGCGGCTGCGGGCGATGTAGAGGTCGCCCTCGACGGACCCGAACTTGCCGGGCGTCTGTGCCGAGTTGTCGCGCCGCACCGCCTCGTAGAGGTACTGGTAGAGCTCGTCCACGGAGACGAGCTGGTCGCCGTCGCGGTCGGCCTCGCCGGTGTCGAGCCCGCGCACGAGCGCCGAGGTGAAGACGGATGGGCACGCCTCGCCCTGCAGGTCGTCGCCCTCCCAGGCGAACTCCATCGCGCTGGAGGCGGTGAGCACGACCCGCCCGGTCCCGTTGAGCGGCTCCTGCACGTCGGCGCTGTCCCCCGCCCGCCGCGCCATCCCGCGGCTGAACGCGCCGCCGTAGCAGCAGTCGAGCATGAGCACGACCCGGCGCGAGCGGCTCTGGGTCATCAGGCGGTCGACGAACTCGGCGGGGATCGCGGTCGCATCGAGGTGCGCGGTGTCCGTGTCCGGCGCGGCGAAGTAGAGGCTGCCGCTGTCGTTCTTTACCCCGTGGCAGGAGAAGTGCAGGAGCAGCAGGTCGTCGCGGCCGCGGTCGGCGAAGAACCGCGACAGCCGGCGCCGCAGCTCGGCCTCCGGGCGGTTGACGGCGAGCTCGACGTCGAAGCCGCCGATCGCGGGGTCGCTGAGCACGCCGGCCAGCGCCTCGGCGTCCTGGCGCGGGGCCTTCAGCCGGCGCAGCTTCGCATCGTCGTGATGGTCCACGGCGACGACGAGCGCTGCGCGCGCCGCGGTCATCCAGACTCCGCTCCCCGGCGGGCGATCCACTCGTCCATCAGCCGCCGCTGGTCGCGCGACGAGAGCCCCGACAGCTCGATCACGTCGCCGTCGAGCTCGAGCCGAGCGCTGCGGCGGCCGCGCGACGACAGCCACGCCTCGACGGTCTTCAGCACCGAGCTCAGAACGGCGGGCGTCGTGGCCAGGGTCACGATGAGCGCGCCGATCTCGGCCAGCTCGGCCGAGCGCGCACCCTCGGGAGCGGGCTCCGCGGGCCGCTCGACGCCGTCGACGTCCAGCTCGCGGAGCTCGCGAGAGAGGTTCGCCGTCGCCACGTCGAGCTCCTCGGCATCAGCCTCGGGATCGGCGAGCGCGACTTGCAAATGGCCTGCGCTGCCCATGGTTCGGTCGGCGCGAGCGTACAGCGTTTACGATTCGTGGTGTCGATCTACGAATTGACCGGGAGGAGCTCATGCCGCGCGCGCTGATGATCACGGGAGACGCCGCCGAGGACCTCGACGCGATGTACCCCCTCTACCGCTTACGCGAGGCCGGCTGGGAGGTCGACGTCGCCGCCCCGACCCGGCGCCCGGTCCAGCTCGTGGTGCACGACTTCGAGGAGGGCTTCGACGCCTACTCGGAGAAGCCCGGCCGCCGCCTGCCGGTCGACCTCACGTTCGCCGAGGTCGAGGTCGAGCGCTACGGCGCGCTCGTCATCCCGGGCGGGCGAGCGCCGGAGTACATCCGCACCGACGCGGCCGTCCGCCGCATCACCGAGCACTTCTTCGCCAACGACCTGCCGGTCGGCACGATCTGCCACGGCCCGCAGGTCCCGGCCGTCTACGGGCTGCTGCAGGGCCGCCGCACGGCCGCGTTCCCGCCGCTCCAGGGCGACATGGAGAACGCGGGCGCGACGTTCGTGGACGCGCCCGACGTGGTCGACGGCAACATGGTCTCGTGCCGCGGCTGGCCGGACATGCCGGAGTGGTCGCGGGCCTTCATGGCCGTGCTGGACCGCGCGGCCGTTCCTGCTGGGGCCTAGTCCGGGATCAACCCGTCGCCCGTGAAGTCGGCGGACGCCTCGACGAACGAGGTGTCGGGCGGCGGGAGGATCACGTCGGACTCCTCGATCTCGTCCTCGGCGAGCGAGGAGCCCGCGCGGCGGACGAGGTCGAGCATCGACTCGAACACCTCGTGGAAGCGATCCTCGTCGCCCGCCTCGACAGCGGCCACGACCTCGTTGTCGAGCTCATTCAATGCGGCGGCGTCGTCCTCCCCCAGCCGATACTGGCTCTCGGTCGAGATGCGGACGATCACGCCTCGCGCTCCTTCTCGCCGGACTCCAGCGACTGCTGGGGCGGCGTGCCGGAGCCGAGCTCGGCCTTGAGGCGCTCGAGGTCTTCGTCCACCTCGCTCTGCGATGTGAGCTGGTGCAGCTCGCGGTCGATGTCGTCGGTGCTTCCCGAGCCGAGCGCGAGGTTGTCGTCGAACGCGCCGGCCGCCTCGAGCTCGTCCATCGCGCCCGCGCGGGCGCGCATGTCCTCGGTCTTGTCGAGCGCGCGCTGCATGGCCATCCCGACGTCGGCCATCTCCTCGCCGACGCCGCTCGCGGCCTCGGAGATCTTCACGGAGGCCTCGGCGGCGGAGTACTGCGCCTTGATGACCTCCTTCTTGGTGCGGAACTGGTCGATCTTGGAGCGCAGCTTCTGCTCCTTCTCGATCAGCGACGCCTGCTGGGACTCCAGCTCGGCGACCTGCTGGTCGAGCGACTGGAGCTCGCCCTGCGCGAACTGCTTGCGCTCGAGGGCGGTGCGGGCGAGATCCTCGCGGCCCTGCGCGAGCGCCTGGCGCGCCTGCGTGTCGAGCTTGACGACCTGCTGCTCGAGCTTCTGCTGCTGCAGCTGGAGGCGCTTCTTCGACGTCACGACGTCGGCGATGCCCTTCTTGACGTTCTGGAGCAGCTCCATCTGCTTCTGGTAGCTGTACTCCAGCGTCTCCGAGGGGTCCTCCGCCCGGTCGAGGAGCTTGTTGATCTTCGCCTTGATGACTACGGACATGCGTCCGCCCATGCCGGGCACGGCTTCCCTCCTGAGTTCGATCCGGGGTCGGAGAGCTAGCGTACCGTCCGGCGCTGGCGCGGCCGATTTCGCGGCCGCGCCGTCGCCGGTCTGGATCGGCGTACTAGAGGCCGACCGGGTGGCGAGCGACGAAGCCGCGCGACGGGCGCGACGTGGGCCGCCAACGCGGCCCGCGCTCGAAGGCTGAGCGGGCGACCTTCTTGTTCGCCGCGGTGCGGGAGGCGTACGCGCTGGTGTCGAGCCGGAGGCCGGCGATCACCGCGTAGGCGTGGCCGCCGTGGGCGTAGACCGTGATCCAGGCGCCCCTGCCCTTCGCGCCCCAGCGCGTGAACGGGCCGGACGGGAGCGGCGAGCCGAGCAGGCCGGCGTGGATGAGGGCGTAGGAGACGGTGCCGGAGCAGTCGTAGCCGTTGTCCTCGATCTTCGCGTGGCCGCCGCCGTACTTGTACGGCTTGTCCTGCAGCCTATTGGCAGCCCAGATGGCCTTCTGGACGGCCTCGGGAGCGTCGGCCGGAGCAGCGGCGCTGCCGTCGGGCAGCAGCGTGGCGACGGCGCCCGGAGCGACCATGTTCTCCGGCGGCGGGGGAACGTACTCCGCTCCGCCGGTCGATTGCGCGTGAGCGGCAGCGGGTACAACTAAAAATGCGAAGATCAATAGGGCGAACGCCCGCAGCGATGGCAAGTCCAACAACCTCTTTCGTCGGCCTGCGGGGTTAGCTGACGGGCTGGCGCTGAAAGAGCTTGCGCCTCACGTCCCTCACGACGTGACTCGCCCCGAAACTATTGGGTCCCCCGCCCCCTAGGCTTCCGGCCTAGAGGTTCGGCTTGGCGCGGCACACTAGAGCATGCCGCTGTTTTATGTCCAGTCGATGATCGGCCGAAACCTTTTCGGTCTTTAACCGATGTTCATCGAGCGGCGCGCCACTGTAGCGCGTGACGAAGGGATCGCTAGCGTTTCGGGCGTGCTTCGACGCTTGGTGGCGGTTCTCCTGCTCGTGCTCGTCGCCGGCTGCGGTGGCGGCGGTGACGACTCGAGCTCCAACGACGACGCCGGGAACAGCGGCGGCGATGCGCCGGTCCTCGGCGCGGGCGGCGACGAGGAGCAGGCGGAGGACGCTCCCTCGCTGGGCTTCCCGATCTTCGCGACCAAGAACACCACGCGCGTGGCGGGGGCGGATCCGATCGCCAACGCCGCCGCCGCGGCGCGCGCCGTGTACCCGGCGCGCACGGACGAGAGCAGCCCGCGCGTGGTCGTCATCGTCGACCAGGCCGACTGGCGCGCGGCGATCTCCGCCGCACAGCTGATGGCGCCCCCGCTGCGCGCCCCGATCCTCTTCTCCGACGGCGGTGAGCTGCCCCAGGCCTCGGCCGAGGCGCTGGAGGAGCTCGCGCCGTCCGGCGCCGAGGAGGCCGGCGACGCGCAGGTCATCCGCATCGGCGACGCCGCGGAGCCGGAGAACCGCCGGGTGACGAACGTCGAGGGGTCGAGCTCGACCGCGCTCGCGCAGGCGATCGACAAGCTGCAGATCGCGGCGGCCGGCGATCCGACCGACGCGGTCCTCGTGGCCCCCGCCGACAGCCCGGAGTTCGCGATGCCCGCCGCCGGCTGGGCCGCGCGCTCGGGCCAGCCGGTGCTGTGGACGCCGGCGGACAAGCTCCCGCCCGAGACGCGCGCGGCGATCGAGGCGCACAAGCGGCCGCGCATCTACGTGCTCGGACCCGAGGAGGCGATCTCGGCCGGCGTGGTACGCGAGCTCGAGCGGCTCGGCCCCACCAAGCGCATCTCCGGCCCCGACCCGGTGACCAACGCCATCGCCTTCGCGCGCTACACCGACAACGGCCGCTTCGGCTGGAACGTCGTCGACCCCGGCCACGGCCTCGTGTTCGCCAACACCGCGCGCACGCTCGACGCCGTGGCCGGCGCGCACTTCTCGGGCTTCGGCCAGTACGGCCCGCTGCTCCTCATGGCCGAGGCCGGGACGCTCGCGACCGAGCTCCAGGAGTACCTGCTCGACATCCAGCCGGGCTACGACGAGGACCCGGTGCGCGGCGTTTACAATCACGGCTGGCTCATGGGCGACGAGGCCGCGATCTCCGCGGACGTGCAGTCGCGCATCGACGCTCTCCTCGAGATCCAGCCCGTCGACACCGAAGGCGACTGACACCGACATGGCCCAAGCCGAGCAGCCCGAACGCCTGCGCCGCACCGTGACGGTGGACGACGTCCGCCAGCTCATGGGCAGCTCGACGCCGCACTTCGCGCTGCAGATCCGGGAGCGGATCAGCCGCCTGATCGCGAACCTGCCGCCCGAGGATCCGGCGCGCCAGCTCGGCGAGCACGAGATCGCCCGGCTCGAGCTGCTGGCCATCGCGGGCGAGACCCGCGGCGAGGGCCTACAGGACGGGCAGCGGGCGCTGCCCAGCGTGCAGCTTTAGACCACCGGCTGCAGGTGGGAGACGAGCGCGCCGTCGACGAGCGCGTGGATCGCGAACGCCGGCGGCTCCCTCACGGTGACGAACTCGCTCGAGCCGAGCTCGAGCTTGGCCTGCAGGTTCGTGCTCGGGCACGCGACCACGCCGCAGCCGCCGAGGACGCCGAACGCCCCGCGGTGGACGTGACCGCCGATCACGCGCTGGACGTGCGGATGCCGCGCGAGCAGCTCGCCGAGGGCGGTGCGCGTCGCGGCCGGCAGGCCCGCGTCGTCGAGGACCGGCACGCCGGTGACGAGCGGCGGGTGGTGCATGGCGACGATGGTCGGCGCGCCCGGCTCGAGCTGCGCCTCGAGCCACTCGAGGTCGAGCTGCCCGTCGATCCGCCCGGGGATCGTGCTGTCGCAGACGACGAGCCGCAGCTCGCCGACCTGCGCGACGTACTGCGTCTCGCCGCCCATCAGCGCCCCGTCGTCGTGATTGCCGGGCAGGACATGGACGGGCATCGGCAGCGGCGCGAGGAGCCGGCGGACCCGCTCGTACTCGGCCTCGCTGGGCGTGTCGGCGAGGTCGCCGGTGACGATCACGGCGTCGGGCAGCGGCTCGAGGGCGAGGACGGAAGCCACGGCGGCCGCGAGCGCGTCCCCGCTGCCCTCGTCGTCGGGCCCGAGGCGCATGTGCGGGTCGCTGAGCTGGACGAGCACCATCTCCGGCACACTAGCCCGCCGTGACCGACCGCCTCCAGGACATCGTGGACCGGCTGGACATCGAGCCCGGCGACCGCGTGCTGGAGATCGGCTGCGGCCACGGCGTCGCGGCGACCATGGTCTGCGAGCGCGGCGGGTTGCTCGTCGGCGTCGACCGCTCGGCCAAGATGATCGAGGCCGCCGCGCGCCGCAACGCCGCCTACGTCTCGTCGGGCGCGGCGGAGTTCCTCGTCATGGAGCTCGAGGCGCTCTCGCTCGGCGAGCGGCGCTTCGACACGATCTTCGCGGTCCGGGTCGGGCTCTTCCACCGCTCGCCGGAACGTGCTCGGGCGCTGGTCGAGCCGTGGTTGGCGCCGGGCGGCCGCTCGAGTGGTTCTTCGATCCACCGCGTCGACGAACGTCAACTGCGGCTGGGTAGGGGAGCTGGGGAGGCCGCGGCGCCGGTTTTCTTCCTCGCGTCCTGCTTTCGGGTCACGGTGTCACCCCTGAACAGGATTCGAGTTCGAAAACCGGCCGATCCCGCTCCCTATGCCGCAGTTCGAACCCTAGGTCGCGTACTCCTCGCTCCCCATGATGTGGAGCGAGACGTAGGGCTCGTCGCCCACGACCCAGCTGTCGTGCCCGGGCGGGACGTAGAAGAACTGGCCCGGCCGCATGACCTTCTCGGTCCCGTCGTCCATCTTCACCGCCGCCTCGCCGCTGAGCACGAGGCCGACGTGCTCCACCGGGCAGGAGGACTCGCCGGACGCGGCGCCGACGTGCTCGGTCCACCTCCAGCCCGGCTCGTAGGTCGCGCGGCCCAGCGTCATCGGCCCGACCTTGTAGGTCTCGAAGCGGCCCTTCTCGAAGGTTCGAACCTCGGCGGGCTCGTCGAAGCTGATCAGCGTGAGATCCATGGCGGCCAGTCTGCCTCCTGGCAGACTGCGCGTGAAGTGGACCGGACTTCGCAAGCCGCCTGGGACGAGTTCTTCAGCGAGTTCTACCTGCGCGCCTACGCGGCCGACGAGCGCGATACCGAGGCGGGAGCGCAGGCGCTCGCCGCCGCGCGCCTGACCGGCACGCCCGAGCGTGGCGACCTGCTCGACGTCCCCTGCGGCTTCGGCCGCCACTCGGTGCCGCTGGCGGAGGCCGGCTACCGCGTCACGGGCTGCGACCGCTCGCAGGCGCTGCTCGACGAGGCGCGCCGCCGGGCGCCGGACTCGGCCGTCGAGCTCGTCCAGGGCGACTACCGCGAGCTGCCGTTCGCCGACGCGAGCTTCGACACCGTGCTGAACCTCTTCACCTCGCTCGGCTACCAGGGAGACGAGGAGGACGTGCGGGCGCTGAGCGAGTTCCGCCGCGTGCTCCGGCCGGGCGGGCGGCTGCTCGTGGAGACGATGCACCGCGACAGGATGGTCCGCTCGTTCGCCGAGCAGGACTGGCAGCTGCTGGGCGAGGGCCGCCTCCTGCTCGAGCAGCGCACGTTCGACCCCGCGTCGGGCGTGGCGCAGACCACGCAGACGATCATCGAGGGCGGCGGCGGGCGGGAGTCGCGGACGTGGTCGCTGCGCGTCTACACCGCGACCGAGCTGCTGGCCATGGTGGACCGCGCCGGGTTCGGCGGGGCGCGGTGCCTCGGGGACCTCGAAGGCGGTCCCTTCGGCACCGACACCCGGCTCGTGATCGTCGCGACCGCCTAGCCGTAGCGGTTGTCGCGCCGCTCGCGGTCCTTCTTCCGCGCGCGGCTCTCGCGGTAGATGCCGCGGTGGAACTCGCGCTCGCGGGCGCGCCGCTCGCGCTTGAGCTGGGCCTTGTCGAGGAGCGGGACCTCGTCGTCGGAGTCCTCGAGCGGCGCGACGAGGCGCAGCCCCGGCGTGTCGACGAGCAGCGCGCCGCCCGGGAGCGGCACCAGCTCGCGGCGGACCGTCGTGTGGCGGCCGCGGTCGTCGCCCGCGCGGATCGCCCTGGTGGCCTGCCGCTCCTCGCCCAGCAGGGTGTTGAGGAGCGTCGACTTGCCGACCCCCGACGTGCCGAGCAGCACCGCGGTGCGCCGCGGCGCCAGCAGGTCGCGGACCGCGTCCACGCCGGTGCCGGTCAGCGCGCTCACCGGCAGCACCGGCGGGCCGTCGAGGCCCGCCTCCAGCTCGGCGGCCAGGCCCGCCGCGTCCGCGGTCAGGTCGGCCTTGGTGAGCAGCACCACCGGCTCGACCCCGCCGCGCGCGCTGATGGCCAGGAAGCGCGCGATGCGGCGCGGGTTGAGGTCGCGGTTGGGTGACGTGGCGAGCAGCGCGAGGTCGACGTTGGCGGCCAGCACCTGCGCCCGCCGGCCCTCGACCTTGCGGGCGATCACGCCGCGGCGCGCCAGGATGGCCCGCACGGGGCCGTCGGGCAGGGCCGCGACGAAGTCGCCGGTCGCCGGCATGGCACGCAGGCGGCCGGCCAGCGGCGCGCGCCAGGACCGGTCGCCGGCGTCGACGACCACGCTGCCGCGGTCGACGGCGATGACCCTCGCGGGCACGAGCTCGGGATCACCGATCTCGCTCTGCAGCTCGGCGCGCCAGCCAAGGCGCGCAAGCGGATGTTCGGACAACGGAGAAGCTCCTTCGCGGAAATGGACACGGCTGCGAGAGGGCCACGACCGCTAGAGCGGCCGGACCCGGTCAGAACCGGTCTGCGTGCGAAAGGTGCTTCGTCATACGCGGGACAAGGTACGGCACGCCGGGGCGCGCCGCAGTACGGCTACCTCACCTCGATCTCGCCGCCGAGCGAGAACGGCTCGACGAGGTCGATCTGGTCGCCGCTCCAGAACTTGCCCGGGTCGTACCAGCTCGCCGGGCGGCGCGACGGCAGCAGGCCCATGTGCTGGAACGTCGTCGCCACGAGCTCGGCGCAGTAGATGGTCTCGAGCGAGGTCTCACGCCGGCGCAGCCGGCCGGTGACCCACGAGCGCGCCAGTCCCGGCGTGGTCGGGAACGACCGCCCGTCGAAGCGCTCGATCACCTCCATCAGCTTGTCCTCGTGCTCACGCGTGAGCGGGCCCTGGAGCTGGCGCATCCAGGCGCGCTGGCCGTAGCGCTCGTCCCACGTGGTGACCGCGTCGCGCAGCTTGTGGAGCTGGACGCCGCGCTGGCGCTCGCCGGTCCACACGTCGGGCAGCGACCGCCCCAGCTCGGCGTGCCACATCAGCGGCGGCAGATCGTCCAGCGCGACCACCATCCCGACGTGGTTGACCGGGCTGTTGGTCACGGTCTGGATCGCGCGGTCGGCGATCGAGCGCCCGCGGAACAGCCAGATGTCGCCCGTGGAAGCGGTGGCGACGGCCTCGTCGAGCGACAGCGACGGCTCTTTCACAGCGCGTAACCTACGCGGCGATGAAGGTTCCCTGGAAGCTCGTCGGCCTGGCCGGCGTCGCGGGCGTCGCCGCCACCGGCGCGGTCGTCGCGCGCAACCGCCGCCAGCACCAGGACTACGACCCCGAGGAGCTGCGCGAGAAGCTCCGCTCCCGGCTGGCCGCAGCCGACGCCGCCGAGGCGGCCGAGCAGGAGCAGCAGGCTTAGCCGTCGACGACGTCGGCGACGATCACGGTCACGTTGTCGCGCGTGTGGTTCGCCAGCGCGAGCTCGATCAGGCGGTCGACGCACTCCTGCGGCTCGCCGTCCGCCAGCGCTGCCTGGAGCAGGTCGGCGCCGACGACGTCGGTGAGCCCGTCCGAGCAGAGCAGGAAGCGATCGCCGGGCAGCGCCTCGAGGACGGTCATGGCGGGCTCCATGACCTCCTCGCCGGTCAGGGCCTGGAGCACGAGGTTGCGCTGCGGATGGCTCCCCGCCGCCTCCTGGGTGATGTGGCCCTCGTCGACGAGCAGCTGGACGTAGCTGTCGTCGCGCGTGAGCTGGGAGAGCTCGCTGTCGCGCACGCAGTAGGTGCGCGAGTCGCCGATGTTGAGCAGGCAGTAGCGGCCGTCCCCGAAGAGGATCGCGGTCAGCGTCGTGCTCATCCCGCCGAGCCGTGGATCGTCGGCCACGCGCTGGGCGATCGCCGCGTTGCCCGTCACGACCGCCTCGTGCAGCCGGCCGACGAGGTCGTAGCCGGGCTCGCAGTCGCCCAGCGGGGCCAGCGCCTCGATGATCGTCGCGCTCGCGACCTCGCCCGCCGCATGTCCACCCACCCCGTCGGCGACCGCGAGCAGGCGCGGGCCGGCGTAGAACGCGTCCTCGTTGTTGGGTCGCACGGGGCCGGGATCGGTGCCCGACGCGTATCTCAGGTGAAGACTCAGAGACCGGACGCTAGCCGGATTCGGGGTTGCTGCGGAAAACAGCGACGACGCGACCGCCCAGGAGGCTGATCCTCCGCAGGGCCGCGGCGAGCGCGTCCTCGTGCAGCACGCCCTCCAGGATGCGCACCTCGGAGACCGCGGTGAGGGGCAGCTCGGGTACCGCGTGGAAGAGGATGTCGGGCTCGATGTCGATCACGTGGATCTCGTAGGGGCCGCTCGACATCCGGTTGAAGCGCCGCCGCGGGGTGAGTGGATTGGGGTGCAGGAACCGCTCGGCGGCGTCGACGGCGGGCGCGGTGCTGAGGATCGCCGACAGCTCCGCGCTCAGCTCCCATTCGTGGTCGGAGGAATGCGCGTCGCGCGCGAGGTTGTCGATCGCGGTGTCGACGTGGATCCGCTGGGGCGGACGCGGCGGCGCGACGACGTACCAGCCGACCTCCCTGCGCGAGCGGGCCCGCCACTCCAGGCGTCCGATCGGCTTCCCGTCCTCGAACAGGTCGTATGCGTGCGGGCGCGCGGCGCCTCGATGCTCGGGATCGGCCCACATGAGTCGCGACCGGCCCCCACCTGCCGGTGGCCCGCCCTTACCCCGCCAGCCGTGACCTCAACCGCGGGTGGAGGGGCGAATTCGCGCCGCTCCGCGCTCTAGCGTACGTCAGCCGATGTCGTCGTTGCCAGAGCCTCCCGCCGGGATCCCCGGCTCCAGCCTCACCGGGCCGTGGCCCGTGGGTCGCTATGCGGCCGCGCTGCGGGAGCAGCTGCGCGGGTTCACGCGCGTCCAGGTGTTCGGCGAGGTGTTCTCCTTCAAGGCCGGCCGGGCGAAGGTGTGGTTCGAGCTGCGGGACGGGTCGGGCGCGCTGCCGTGCTCGATGTGGCGCAAGGACTTCGACGCGCTGGGCCTCGGGGCGCTGGCCGACGGCCTGCAGGTGGTGGCCGCGGGCGGCTGCGACTACTACGCCGGCTCGCGCACGGCCTCGCCGGCCTTCTCGTTCTCGGTGACCGATGTCCGCGTGGCCGGGGAGGGCGACCTGCTGGCCCAGCTCGAGCGGCTGCGGCGGACCCTGTACGCGGAAGGGCTCTTCGAGCCGCAGAAGTCGCTGCCGCGGGCGGCCCTGCCGCGGACCATCGGCGTGGTCTGCGGGGAGAACGGCAAGGCGCGCGACGACGTGCTCGCCGGCCTGCGGCGCCGCGGCTGGGGCGGACGCGTGGTGTGGGCGTTCGCGCCGGTACAGGACCGGCACGCCGCGCCGCTGGTCACCCGCGCGCTGCAGGACCTCGCGGCGTGCCCGGACGTGGACGCGATCATCGTGGCCCGCGGCGGCGGATCGCTGGCCGACCTCTTCGCGTTCTGCGACGAGACGCTGTGCCGGACGGTCGCCCTGCTCCGCGTGCCGGTCATCTCCTCGGTCGGGCATCACACGGACCGGACGCTGCTCGACGACGTCGCCGCCGTGGCGTGCTCGACGCCGACGCACGCCGCCGAGGCGGCCGTCCCGGTCGACTGCATGGCGGCCCGCCGTGATCTCGCCGCGGTGGCGAGACGGCTCGAGCGCCAGGGCCGGCGGGCGATCGTCGAGCGCGCCCGGGCGCTGGCGCGGCTGTCACGCGCGCCGGCCGCCCACGTGGCCCGCCACCGCTCGCGCCTGCACCAGCACCTGCGCGAGCTGCGGGCCAGCTCGCGCCGCTGCGTGGCCGCCGGCTCGCGCGCCACGACCGCGCGCGGGAGCGCGCTGTCGCGCAAGGCGGCGGCCGCCGCCACGACGGTGGAGCGCGGCCGCGAGCGCGCGCGGGCCGACGCCGCGGCCCTCGAGCGGGTCGCCGGCCTCGAGCGCCGCCGCCGCGATCTCGACCGGCTCACCATGGCGCTGGCCGCCCACGATCCGCAGCGGACGCTGGAGCGCGGCTACGCCCTGGTCGAGGACGCGGGCGGCGAGCCGGTGACCTCCGCGGCCACGGCCCGCGAGCAGCGCGAGCTCACCCTGCGGCTCCACGACGGGCGCGTCGCGGTGCGTCCGGACCGACCCGTAGCGTGACCCGCCGATGGCCGAGGCCGACACCCTCACCTACGAGGCCGCCACCGAGCGGATCGAGTCGATCATCGCCCGGCTGGACTCCGGCGAGGCCGGCCTTCGCGAGACGCTCGAGCTCTGCCAGGAGGGCCGCCGGCTCGTCGAGTTCTGCGCCGCCGAGCTCGACGCCGTGGGCCGCGGCCTCGAGGAGCTCCGGCTCGACGAGCTGGTCGCGCGGCTCGAAGGCCGCTAGGGCTCGTCGGCGGTCGCTCGGGCTCGTCGGCGGTCGCTCGGGCTCGTCGGCGGTCGCTCGGGCTCGAACTGCGGCATTAAGGGAGCGGGTTCGGCCGGGGCTCGAGCTCGTGGGGCGGCTAATACACGGTATGCGTGTATGAACAACCCCACGGGGCGGCTCATGGTCGATATACGCCCATAGGGAACCCCAGCACCGCCGACCCCTCACCTCCTTACCCAGCCGCAGTTCGCCGGTCAGGCGTCCACGCCGACAGCCTCACTCACCGATGACAGACCGTCGCGCGCGAGGAGATCGCTCAGCCCGCGAGTGATGCGCGGCACGACGCCGGGACCCTCGTAGACCAGCGCCGTGTAGAGCTGCACGAGCGAGGCTCCGCGGCGCACCATCCGATAGGCGTCGGCGGCGGTGAACACGCCGCCCGAGCCGATGACCGGGTAGCCGCCCGCGCGGTAGAGCTCGGCCACCGTGCGCTCCGCGGCCGCCGCGCACGGCGGGCCGGACACGGCGCCCGGGAGCCCGAACGGATTGCCCGGGGCGAGGTTCACGGAGAAGCCGGCGACCGGGGACCCCGCGACGGCGCCGAGGAGCGAGTCGAGATCGGCCGGGCCCTCGAACGGGGCGACCTTGATGAACAGCGGCCGCGCGACCGCTCCCAGCGCGTCGAGCAGGGCCCGCAGCCGCGCACGGTCGGCGAAGAACCCTCGCCCGTCGCGCGTGTTCGGGCAGCTCAGGTTCAGGCACACGTACGCGCCCGAGGACTCGAGCCGCCGGACGGCCGCCACGTAGTCGCCGATCACGGCCTCGTCGCTCTCCGGCTCGCCGCCGCCGCGGTTCGTGCTCACCACGTTGACGCCGACCGGCACCGCCGCGGCCGCGGCCGCCAGCCGCGCCGCCACGACCGAGGCGCCGTCGTTCGGCACGCCGTAGTTGACGACGATCGCGCGCTCGGCGGGCACGCGGAACAGCCTCGGCCGCGGATTGCCCGCCGACGGATCGACGGAGACCGACCCGATCTCCACGTGCCCGAACCCGAGGGCGCTGAGCGCCGGCACCGCGCGGGCGCTCTTGTCGAAGCCGGCGGCCAGCCCGAGCGGGCTCGGGAACCGCACGCCGGCGACGGTCACCGCGAGCCGCGGGTCGCTCGGCGGCCCGCCGAGGACGCGGCGGGCGCCGCCGACCGCGCCGGCCACGCGCACCGTGGCCTCGTGCACTCGTTCCGGGTCCGCGCGGAAGAGCAGCGGCCGCACGAGCCGCCGGTACATCAGCCGCCGTCGTCGGCGCTGACGAGCCCGCTGCGCAGCGCGAGCAGCGCGATCTCGGCGCGCTGGTCCTGGTGCGGCATGTCCTCCAGGCCCAGCGCGCGGCCCAGGTGGTCGAGCTCGATCGCCACGTCCTCGACCGGGATCCCGGTCGCCTCCGCGATCTCCTCGTCGGTGGCCGGGTTGATCCCCTCGCCGTCGAGCAGCAGGGGCCGGCACAGCGCCCGCAGGACCCGCTGCTGCTGCTCGGAGAAGCGCGGCGTCGCGTCCAGCTCGCCCGGCACCAGCGTCGGCCCGGTGCCGGCCGTCTCGGGCGTGCAGAAGGCGAACAGCGTCCGGCCCACGCGCATCAGGTCGCCGTCGGCCAGGCGCCGGCGCCCCACGAGGCGGATCCCGTTGACCCACGTGCCGTTCTGGGAGAAGCCGTCGTCGCAGATCGTCCACTCGCCCGCGCGCAGCTCGAGCTCGGCGTGCAGGCGCGACATCTCGGGATCCCACGGGATCGAGATGTCCGCCTCCTCGCGCCGCCCCAGCGTGATGCTCGGTGAGCGGTTCGCGAGCGAGTAGATGTGCTGCCGGCCCTCGTCGTCGCGGTAGACGAGGAAGGGGTCGCCGATCCGCTCCGCAGCCCGCCGCGCCTCGAGCTCCTCCTGCGTCGGCTGTCCAAGAGTGAGGGGTGACTCCACCAGGCCGAGCCTATCGACTCGACTACCGCGAGGAGAAGATGTTCAGCAGCGAGATGAAGATGTTCACGATCGACACGAAGATGCCCGTGGCGAGCCAGATCGCGTCGTTCTCCGTCCCGTGCTTACGCAGGTAGTTGAAGTCGATGACGATCAGGAGCGCGGAGACGCCGTAGATCCCGAGGCTGATCCAGGGGCTGATCGTGCCGCCGAACAGCGACCAGATGATCGTGCCCATGCAGGCCGCGAACACGATCAGCGAGACGGGCCGCATCCACGGAGCAAGGTCCTTCGAGAGGAAGAAGCCCAGCGCACCGGCGCCCAGCACCGTGGCGGCCGTGCCGGCGAACGCCTGCGTCAGCGCCTTCGGGTCGACGCTCGCGAAGTACTCGATCAGCGGCCCGAGGCCGATGCCGATGGCCAGGGCCGTGGCGAAGAGCCAGCCCATGGCGAACGTCCCCACGCGGAAGCGCGCGCCGGCGAACGAGGAGACGAGCAGCATGCCGAAGCCGACGAACGAGAACAGCCGGGCTGTGCCGAATTCGAGCTCCCGCCCGATCAGGGTTCCTACAGCGCAGAACGCCAGCGCGATGGCCACCAGGAAGAGGACCTGGCCCATCAGCTGTGTCGTGGAGATCGCCCGCGGGGCGGCGCCCTCGCGGTAGTAGGCGCTGCTCATCTCGCTCATGCGGCTGAGAGTACCCCCGATTCGTCGCAGGAGGGCTCGAAAACCCGTCCATTGTCGCGATCAGATGATCTGGATTAGCGTCCCCGTCCCCAGGCCGCCACCGCAGCACATGGTCACGAGGCCGGTCTCCTTGTCGGAGCGCTCGAGCTCGTGCAGGAGCGTCGTCAGCAGCCGCGCGCCGGTCGACCCGAGCGGGTGGCCGAGCGCCATCGCCCCGCCGTTGACGTTCACGCGGTCCATGTCCGGCTCCAGCTCGCGCTTCCAGGCCAGGACGACCGGGGCGAACGCCTCGTTGACCTCGAAGAGGTCGATGTCGTCGATGGTCATCTTGTTGCGCTCGAGGATCTTCCGCGTGGCGGGGATCGGGCCCGTGAGCATCATCACCGGGTCCACGCCGACGGTCGTCTGGTCGACGATCCGCGCGCGCGGCTCCAGGCCCAGCTCGGCCGCCTTCTCGGCGCTCATGAGCAGGACGGCGGCGGCGCCGTCGGAGATCTGGGACGAGTTGCCGGCCGTGACCTTGCCGTCGGGCTTGAAGGCCGGCTTGAGGCCGGCGAGCGCCTCGAGGCTCGTGTCGGGCCGGATGCCCTGGTCGGCGACGATCGTCGTGCCGTTGCTCCCCCACGCGATCGTCTCGCGCTCGAAGCGCCCCTCCTCGGTCGCGCGCGCGGCGAGCTGGTGTGAGCGCACGGCCAGCTCGTCCATCTCCGACCGCGGGATCTCCCACTGATCGGCGATCATCTCGGCCGAGATGCCCTGCGGCACGAGGTTGTAGCGCTCCAGCATCTCCGGCGGCCACGGCGAGCCGACCTCGTCGATCCACTTGAAGCCCACGCCCATCGGGATGTGGCCCATGTGCTCGACACCGCTGCCGATCACGACGTCGTGCACGCCGGCGGCGATCAGCGCGGCGCCGAAGTTGACCGCCTGCTGGGCCGAGCCGCACTGGCGGTCGACCGTCGTCGCGGGCGTCTCGATCGGCAGCCCGGCCTGCAGCCAGGCGTTGCGGGCGACGTTGAACATCTGCTCGCCGTACTGCTGGACGCAGCCGGCGATGACGTCCTCGACGGCGTCGGCCGGGATCCCCGCGCGCTCGATGACCTCGGTGTAGGCCTTCCCGAGCAGCTCGTTCGGATGCGTGTCCTTGAAGTAGCCCTTCTCCGGATGGCCGCGCCCGATCGGGGTGCGGACCGCCTCGACGATGACCACCTCGCGTCCGTTGCCGTGCATATGGGGAGCCTCCGATACGAGAACCGGCGCCACAGAGCGCCCGATGGGGTTAGTGTACGCGATTGACTGACCAGTCAACCAACGAGGAGACCACCTTGTCGGAGCGAGTCGGAATTGCGGGAAGCGGTGCCATCGCGTGCGGCCTGGCGGCCGTCGCCGCCCAGCGCGGCCACGTAGTGGTATGGGCCCGCTCCGACGACTCCGCCGAGAAGGCCGACCGCCGTGTCAGGGCGCTCTGCGAGAAGGCCGGCCAGAGCGTCAACGGCAACGTCAAGGTGACGTGCGACAGCGGCGTCCTCGCCGAGGCGAGCTTCGTCGTCGAGGCGATCGTGGAGGACCCGGAGGCCAAGCGCGCGCTGATGGGCGACCTGCGCAACCGCCTGGACGAGGACGCGATCCTGGCCAGCACGACCTCCTCGCTCTCGATCGAGGAGCTGGCCGCGGCCTCCGGCCGGCCCGATCGCTTCGTGGGCCTCCACGTCTTCAACCCCGTCCCGAAGATGGAGCTGATCGAGCTGGCGTTCCCGGCGGCGGCCAGCGAGAGCACCCGGGCCCGCGCGTGGGCGCTGTGCGAGGCGCTCGGCAAGACCGCCGTCGAGGTGCCCGACACCGCGGGCTTCGTGGTCAACCGCCTGCTCTTCCCGTTCCTCTTCGAGGCGGTCCGCCTGATGGAGCGCACCGGCCTCGAGCCGGAGGCGATCGACACCTGCATGCGGCTCGGCGCCGGGCACCCGCTCGGCCCGCTGGCGCTGCTCGACCTCGTGGGGCTCGACGTCTCGGCCGCCATCGGGCGGACGATCGGCGCCGACGTGCCCGAGCGGATCGAGGCGATGATCGCGGACGGCGCCCTCGGCCGGAAGTCCGGCCGCGGCTTCTACACGTACGAGGGCTGATCCCTCAGCAACCGGCGCAGGAGCTTGCCTGCCGGGGTCCGCGGGAGCGCATCCGCGAAGCGGACCCCGCGCAGGCGCTTGTGCGGCGCCACGCGCGCGGCCACGAAGGCCATCAGCGCCTCGGGCTCGACCGGCTCGCGGGCGACGACGACGGCCACCGGCACCTCCCCGTGGCGCTCGTCCGGCCGCGGGACCACGGCGGACTCGGCCACGGCCGGGTGCTCGCCGAGGATGGCCTCCAGCTCGGCGGGGGCGACCTGCAGGGCGTCGACCTTGATGAGCTCCTTGATGCGGTCGACGATGAAGACGTTGCCGTCGTCGTCGACGCGCCCGAGGTCGCCCGTGTGGACCCAGCCGTCCGCGTCGATGAGCTCGGCGGTCGCCTCCGGGCGGTTCAGGTAGCCGGCCATCGTCTGCGGGCCGCGCAGCAGCAGCTCGCCGTCCTCGGCCACGCGCAGCTCGGCGTTCGGCATCACGCGGCCGGCTGAGCCGGGCTCGGTGCCGAGCGCGCGGTCCGGGATCGTCCCGGCGGCGGTCGTCTCCGTCATGCCCCAGCCCTGGCCGACGACGGCGTGCGGGAACCGCTCGGCCACCGCCGTCTGCAGCCCCGCTCCGAGCGGCGCGCCGCCGCAGACGATCAGCTCGACCGCCGACAGGTCGTAGCCCTCCGCGCGGGCGAGCAGCGGCATGACCGGCGGCGGGACGATCACCACGGTCACGCGGTGACGTTCGAGCGCGGCCAGGAACCCGCGCGGGTCGAAGCGCGGGACGGTGACGAGCGTCGCGCCCGCGGCCAGCGCGCGGCCGAGCGTGATGACGAAGCCCATGACGTGCGAGAACGGCGCCAGCGCGACCACGACGTCGTCGGGCGTCAGCCGCAGGCCGCGCGAGACCTGGCGGACGGCGGTCACCAGGTTCGCGTGCGTGAGCCGCACGCCCTTCGGCAGCCCGCTGGTGCCGCTCGAGAACGGCAGCAGCGCGAGGTCGTCGGGCCGGACGTCGACCTGCCGCGGCGAGCCGCCGCCGAGCAGCCGCGGCCCGACGTCGGCCGCCGTGATCAGCAGCGAGGCGCCCGCGTCGGCCAGCTGGCGCTCGACCTCGGACGGCGTGGCGGAGACGCTGACGCCGGTGACCGCGCCGCCGAGGCGCATGGCGCCGAGGGCGATCCCCGCCCACGGCGCGCAGTTCGGCAGCTGCAGCGCCAGCACGTCGCCGGGGCCGAAGCCGCGGGCGGCGAGCGTCGCGGCCACGCCCTCGGCGCGCTCGGCGAGCGTGGCGTAGCTCAGCGAGGCGCCCGTGGCCGCGTCGACGAACGCAACGTGGGCGCCGTCGCCGATCAGCTCGTGGAAGGTGGTCCCGCCGACCGCGACGGGTTCATAGGGGCTGGTCCAGATGGTGTTTGACACGTGTCAAACTGTACGCTCGCCTTTGACACGTGTCAAACGGCAAGGAAACCCGAGCGCGGATCCTCGACGAGGCGTTCGCACTGGTGCGCGAGCGCGGGGCCGGGGCGGTGACCATCGCGGAGATCGCGACGGCGGCCGGCGTCTCGCGCCAGCTCGTCTACGTGCATTTCGCCAACCGCGCCGGGCTGCTGGTGGCCATGGCGCGCCATCACGACGTCCGCAGCGGCTTCGCCGACCGCACGCGCGAGGCCGCCGGCCTGCCCGCGCCGGCCGCCTTCGAGGCGCTGGTTCGCGCCTGGCTCGACTACCTGCCTGAGATCCTGCCGGTCGCGCAGGCGCTCGAGGCCGCCGTCATCACCGGCGAGGACGGGGCCGAAGCGTGGCGCGACCGCATGACCGCGCTACGGGAGACGTTCCGCGCCGCCGTCGAGCGCCTCGACGAGGCGGACGCGCTGGCCGGCGGCTGGACGATCGACACCGCCGCGGACTGGGCCTGGGCCCGCTGCCACCCCTCCGTCTGGCGCCAGCTGGTCGTCGAGCGCGGCTGGGAGCCCGAGGAGTACGCGCGACGGGCGACGGCCTCGATCGTGGCAGAGATCATCGCCAATGTTTAGTTCATATTGAGAGAAGGTTGGGATATTGCCGGGTGCGACGAACGTACCCTCATCGCACCCCTCCTCCAGAAACACTTGAGCCCGGCTCGCTCCCCTGAGCCGGGCTCTTGTGTTCTCTCGGTCGATCCTCCCCAGGATCTCCCTCTCTCCTCCTCAACCGCCGTAGCGGCCAGTCGGTTGCGGGGCAAGGTAGCGCGTCCGGGGCCTTTGTGCAATTCCGCGCAAGGTTTCGATTCGCAACCTGAACGAACGGGGTAGTCTGGGCGAGCCCTTGCGCCCCTCGCACGACACCCGCGAGGAGACCGTCGCCCGGCTGCGACGCGGGTACCTCGCGGGCCGCATGGGGACCGACACGTTCTCGCGCCGCATCGAAGGCGCGATGCAGAGCGCAAGCCTCGACGAGCTCCGCGGCCTCACGTCGGATCTCCCCGCTCCGCCCCACGAGCGCTTCCTGCGCTGGCGGCCGCGTCGCGCGACCCGCCAGCTGGCCCTCCCGGCCGAGCTGCTCAAGGCCCACATGGTCCTCGGCCGCTCGAGCTCGTGCGAGCTCGTCCTCGGCGACGACACCGTCTCGCGCCGCCACGCGGAGCTGCGCGTCGAGGAGGGCCGCTGGCTCCTGCGCGACCTCGGCTCGGCCAACGGCACCTACGTCAACGGCCGCCGCGTCGTCGAGGCCGAGGTCCGGTCCGGCGACGTCGTCTACCTCGGCGGCTGCCGGCTACGCCTCTAGGCCGGCGGAGCGTCGCCTCGGTGGCGACCGTGGCGCGGGCCTCGGGCTCGCGCGCGCAGACCGTCACGATCGACTGCAGCAGGTCCTTGTCGACGGCGAGGTGGTTGAGCGGGACGTTGACGTCCCCGGCGCCGAGCGAGTGATTGGCGCGGGCGAGCAGCCGGGAGCCGAAGCTGCGGTGCACGGACTCGGGACGGGCGACGTGGATGGCCAGCACCGACTGGCGGTTGCTCACCCAGCGGTCGACGCGCACGACCTCGTCCCACGGGACCGGTCGCCCGGGCGCGCCGGCGTCCCAGCGCAGCCACTCCGGCGTCAGCACGAGCTGCGACGGCCCGCCGAGCGCCTGCTTGAGGCCGACGACGAGGAACGTGCCGAAGGTGAGGACGCCGAGCACGCCGATGATCCGCACGAACAGCGATCCGAACGCGAGCATCAGCGCGCTGACGAGCACGAAGAGGAGCGCGCCGACCAGCAGCACGACACGCCGCAGCGAGCCGATGCGCACGATCAGCGCCCCGTCCTGCAGGCTTACGTGGCTCACGCCGCGGCGCGCCGCTCGCGGATCCGTACGGCCTCGATCCGGTTCTCGCGCACCGACTCCACGCGGATGGAGTATCCGTTGTGCGTGACGGTGTCGCCGCGCTTGGGCAGCCGCCCGAGCTCGCCGAACACGAAGCCGCCGACGGAGTTGTAGGCGTCGGTGTCGACCGGTAGCTCGAGCCCGTAGTCGACGAGGTCGGTGATGGCGACGTGCCCGCGCACGAACCAGTCGCCGTTGGCCAGCCGCCGGACCGCGCCGCCGAGCGGGTCGGTCTCGTCGTCGATCTCGCCGACGACCTCCTCGATGATGTCCTCGACGGTGACGATGCCGGCCGTGCGGCCGTACTCGTCGATCACCACGGCCAGCGAGCTGCGCTGGCGCTGGAGGTCGGCCAACAGGTCGTCGAGCGGCTTGGTCTCCGGGACGATCGGCGCCTCGCGCACGAGGTCGTCGATCCGCCCGTCCGGCCCCTCGGTGAGCAGGAGCTGGGCCAGGGCGTTGGCGTGCACGATCCCCTTCACGCGGTCGTGGTTCTCGTCCTCGGTCACCACGAGCCGCGTGTGGCCGGAGGAGACGCAGCGCCGCAGCGCCGTCTCGACGTTCTCGGAGAGGTCGATGGTCACCACGGCCGGCGCCGGGGTCATGACCTGCCGCGCCTGCTGCTCGTGCAGGTGGAAGACGCCCGTGAGCATGCTCGCCTCGCCCGGGTCGAGCTGCCCGCCCGTGAGCGACTGCGCGATCAGCACCTTGAGCTCCTCGGGCGAGCCGCCCTCCTCGTACTCGTTGGTGGCCTTGATGCCGACCAGCCGCAGCATCCCGTTCGACGCCGCGTTGAGCACGTGGATGAACGGGTTGAAGACCTGCGTGAACACGTGCAGCGGCGTGGCGATCCAGCGAGCCACGTTCTCCGCGCGGTTGATCGCGTAGATCTTCGGGACCTGCTCGCCGATCGTGATGTGCAGCGACGTGGTGATCAGGTAGGCGAGGCCGAAGGAGATCGCCAGCGAGACGCCGTGCGGCACCCCATCGCCGAGCAGCTCCTCGATCAGGTCGGCGACCGCCGGCTCGCCGAGGAAGCCGATGCCCAGCGAGGTGAAGGTGATGCCGAGCTGGCAGGCGGCGAGATAGCGGGAGAGCTCGTCGAGCTGGCGCAGGACGATCCTGGCGCCGCGCTTGCCCTCGGCGGCGTCCTCCTCGACCCGCCCGCGGCGGACGCGGACGAGCGCGAACTCCGCGGCCACGAAGAAGCCGTTGAGCAGCACCAGCACGACGACGGCCAGCAGCAGCAGGACGGTCATCGGCGGTCCGTGGGACGCGCGCGGAGCGCGCCGCTACTTCGGGGTCTGTCGTCGTCGTTCATCAGGCGACGGGGCAATGGTAGCGATGCAACTACCCGGACCCCCCGCCTACCGGAACGGCTGCGGCCCGCCGAGTGACTCGGCGGGCCGCGTTTCTGCCGTTCAGGCGCGGCAGAAGCCTCTGGCTAGCGGGCCAACGTGACCTTGGCCGACTTCACCAGCACGGACAGGCGCATGACGCGGACCGTCCGATTGGTCTTCACGCTGCGTGTGGTCTTGACGACCGTGCCGTTGCTCATGCGCAGGCGGATGGCCACCTTCGCCGTGCTCGCGGCCGACGTCACCTTGACCTGCAGGTACCGCTTGGCGCCGACCCGGATGACCCGGGCCTTGGCCAGACGCGTCTTCTTGACGGCCTGGTTGGCGTTCTTCGTCCCGTCCACCAGGTGCTGGTTGGGACCAGCGGTCTGGAGGACCTGGTTCTGGGTCGGCGGGTTCGAGCCGGGACCCGTGGTCGGCGGGGTGTCGCCGCCGGGGGTGTTCGGCGGGGTGTCCGTGCTCGGCGGATCGCCGGGGCCGTCGCCGGCGCCGAAGATCACGTCGATGTCGCGGAGCAGACCCTCGTCGATGTACTCGGCGATCGTGTTGATCGTCTGATCGCCGCTGTTGAACACCTCGAGCGCCGCGTTGCCGTTGGCGTCGAGGTACGCGCAGCGCACGTCCGGATGGATCGTGCTCGGCGTCGGAGCCTGGGCGGTGGTCACGCTGAAGCGCGCGGCCGCCGGGCCCGTCGTGCCGCTGAACAGCCGGTAGCTGTCCGCCTTGTCGTCCACGTAGAAGCAGACGCGCTCGCCGGCGAACGGCTCACCGTCCACGTCCTGACCGTGGGCGACGATGATGTTCGCGTTCGCGTTGGCCGCTCCCGGGCCCTTCGGGTAGTAGCGGAGCGACTTGTCGAACGAGTTGCCGACGGTCTTGTTGATCGTCGCCGAGCGCTGGGCCGGGAAGTCGACCGGCTGGCCCGGGTACTTGGCGATGGCCGAGATCGCCGACCGGCCGAGGACGTCGACGTCCTGGAGGTCGCAACCGCGGTTGTCATTGAGGATGGCCCCGACGGCGTCGTAGTAGAAGCCTCCGGCGTACGGCTCGTACTCCACCTGGGCCTCGCCGTGCTCATCGGTGAAGACGGCCACGGTCTGATCGCCGTACGGCGTCTGACGTGGGTCGTCGTCGCCGCCCGCGAAGTCGACGGTCCGGTTGCAGCCGGTGTCGGTCGCGAGGACGGTCTTGAGCGGGAGCGTCTCCCAGTTGTCGTAGTAGTCGAAGTAGTTCAGGCCGAAGTTGTTCTGCACGAACCAATCGGTGCCCGAAGCGGCCGGTCCGGCGGCCGTGGCCGGGACGAACTGGCCGTAGTACGGCGCGTAGAGGTTGTGGTCAGTAGCCGAGCCGTTGCCGTCGCGGCTGTAGACCTCGGTCTTGTCGGACGGCTCGAGCGCGCCCGCGCCGCCGATGTCGGTCAGCGGGTTGGTGTTCGGGGCGATCGAGATGTCCACGCGGGCGGCGGGCATCGGCGCGTCACCCGCGTCGAGCTTGCCGTCCGAGAGCAGCGACGGGAGCCGCACGGGGTCGAACGGACCACCGTCACGACCGAAGTCGCCGAACACGCGCGAGAACCGCTCGTCGCCGCCGCGGCAGTTGTCCACCGCGTCGATGGCGACCGGGACGGCCGGCCGGCAGAAGCCGGCGACGTGGCCCTCGGTCTTGAGCGTGTCGTCATGGATGTCCCAGCGCATGGCCGGGTTCGGGTCCGTCGGGTCGTCGCTGTCGGCGAGCGCCGCGGCCAGTGCGGCCCAGTCGCTCGGCAGCGTGAACCGACCGCCCATGCCGGCCGGGTGCGGGAAGCTGCCCGTCACCTTGACCTGGACGCGCCCGTTCGCGGACTCCGGCAGGAACGCGCCGTCGCCCAGCGGGTCGCCGACCTCGGACTCGGAGCCCACCGGTCCGCCGGTCGGGTCGGCCGCGCCGACCTCGTCGATGGCCGGGACGCCGAGCTGCAGCCAGATCCCGAGGAACTGGTGCTCGAGGATCTCGTCACGTGCGCGGTCGAACGCCTTCAGCTTGATGCGCGCGAGGCCATCACCGAGCGAGACGACGTTGAACCGGGCGCACCGCTCGCCGCCGTGGCGGACGAAGTCGACGCTGGGTTCGATCAGCTGCGGCCGATAGTTGTCCGAGCCGCTCCACGACTCGATCGTGATCGAGAGCCCGCTGCGGGGCAGGTCCTCGAGCACGGGTGAGCACTTCACCATCCGCACCTGCGTGCCGGCCCACGCGGTGTACGGGACGTTGGTCGTCATGGGGTCCGGTGCCGCGGGCCCCTCCTGGGCCACCGCCGGCATGGCTGCTCCTGCAGCCGCGACCGTCCCCAAGACGAGGGCACACGAGACGCGCCGACGCGTCCTGTGCTGTGCCCTCCGCCTGAACTCGGGCATGCATGCTCCTTCCGTGAGCATTTTGTGGGCGCCGTCCAAACGGGCGCCCAGGGGGTCGCGACGACGCTATGGACGGCGCGTCGGCGCCGAAACGGCTCCGTGGGTGGTTCGGCCCCACCCCTGCGGGTGGTGGCGCCTACCCGGCGCGGCGGAGCTCGGCGAGCGCGTGCACGGCCTGCACGCGGTTCGTGACGCCGAGCCGCTGGTAGATCGCCGCGACGTGGAACTTCACGGTGTTCTTGGAGATGAAGAGCCGCTCGGCGATCGTCTCGTTGGGCAGGCCCTCGACGACGAGCTCGAGCACCTCGAGCTGGCGCGCGCTCAGCAGCGCGACCTCGGCGCGATGGGCGGCGGCGAGCCAGCCGGCCGGGAACACGGATTCGCCGGCCACGACGCGGCGCAGCGAGGCGACGACGTCGCACGCCGACGCGCACTTGAGGACCACGCCGTCGACCTCCAGCTCGAGCGAGGTCTGCGCGACCACCGGATCCAGGCCGCGCGCGAGCAGGACGATGCACACCTCGGGCAGGCCGCGCCGCACGGCGCCGACGACGTCGGTGACGTCCGCCAGCTCGGCGTCGACGAGCGTGACGTCCGGCATGTGGGACCGGACGCAGCGGGCGAGGTCAGCCGCCCGTGTGCAGTGGGCGACCACGTTCAGGCCCGCAGCTCCGAACAGGGACTCGAGGGCGTCGCACAGCAGCTCGTGCGGCTGCGCGATGACCACCCGGACCTCGTCGCTGGACCGCATGACTCGCGACCCTATGAACACTGACCGCAGCCGGGAAGGGCAGGTTCCTACCGCAATGTCACGCCGATTACTTAACGATCCTGCGTTTACAACTCGTCAACCCGGCGGGCCATCTGGAAGTCGTTGTCCGTCAGGCCTCCCTGCGGAATGGGTGGTGAAGGTGAGGCGGACCTTGTTCCACCCGTGGATGAGGATGTCCGGGTGGTGGTTGGCCTCCTCGGCGAGGTCGGCCACGCGGTTGACGTAGGCCATCGCCGCGGCGAAGTCGTCGAACTTCAGGTCCCGGATGATGGCGTCGCCCTCGCGGCGCCAGTCGCTGCCGGCCAGCTCGTCCATATCCTTCTCCCGATGCGGATCGTCTCGCTCGTGCCGTCGGCCACCGAGATGCTGTTCGCCCTCGGGGTCGGCGACGAGGTTACAGCCGTGACCCACGAGTGTGACTACCCGGGGGAGGCGCTTGACCTCCCGAAGGTCACGCGCGACGTGATCGGGCCGGGGCTCGGGCCTGACGAGATCGACCGAGCGGTGCGCGCGCTGACCGAACAGGGCCGCTCGATCTACGAGCTCGACGAGGATGCCCTGCGCCGCCTCGCGCCCGACCTGATCGTGACGCAGGCCCTGTGCACCGTCTGCGCGGTGTCCTACGACGACGTGCAGGCCATCGCGGAGCGGCTCGACCCAAAGCCTGAGGTCGTCTCGCTCGACCCGCACACGCTCGGCGAGGTGCTGGGCGACGTCCGCACCCTGGCCCAGGCGACCGACCGCAAGGACGCCGGGGTCGAGCTGGTGCAGGACGCCGCGTCGCGGATCGACCGCGTGCGGCTGGCCGTGCGCGCCGCCCGGCCCGTGCCCGTGGCCGCGCTCGAGTGGCTCGACCCGGTCTTCGTGGCCGGCCACTGGACGCCGCAGCTGATCGAGTACGCCGGCGGCATCGACCTGTTCGGCATGCCGGGCGAGCACTCCGAGCAGCGCAGCTGGGAGGAGGTTGCCGCGGCCCGGCCCGAGGTCGTCGTGGTCATGCCCTGCGGCTACGACGCCGAGCGCGCGCTCGCGGAGGCCGAGACGTTCGGCGACGAGCTCGCGTCGCTCGGCGCCCGCCGGATCGTCGCCGTCGATGCCGCCGGGCTCTTCTCCCGCCCCGGCCCGCGCCTCGTCGACGGGCTCGAGACGCTCGCCCACATCCTCCATCCCGACCGGCTCCCGCAGGCGCCGTCGCCGGTCTACGAGGTCGTCCTCAGCTGACGGCGATCCCGCCGATCACCGACACCACGCCGACGGCGGTGCAGGCGAGCACGGGCCACAGGTCGCCGCGCCGCATGGCCCCGAGCCGCTCCATGGCCAGCGCGGCGATGCCGCCGCCGATCAGGCCGCCGACGTGCGCGCCGATGGAGATGTTCAGGCTCGTGAAGATGAACGGCAGCGCCAGGTTCAGGAGGATCACCGGCACCAGGCCCGACCGCCAGGGATCGATCCCCCTCGCCCGCTGGAACACGACGGCGGCGGCCATCAGCCCGAAGACGGCGCCCGAGGCCCCGACCGTGAGGCTGTGCGGCGCCGCGATGAGCGCACCGAACGATCCGGCCAGCAACGAGGCGAAGTAGAGCGCCGCGAAGCGCACGTTCCCCAGCACGGGCTCGAGCATCGTCCCGAGCCAGTAGAGGATGTACATGTTGAAGGCGATGTGGAGGATGTTGGACGGGTCGTGCAGGAAGGCGCCCGTCACCAGCCGCCAGTAGTCCCCCTCGGCCACGCCGATGAGATCGCCGTTGGTCAGCTGGCCGAGGCCGATCGTGCCGAGGTCGATGTAGACGCGGCTCGTGTCGCCACCCGACACCACCGTGCCGACGTACAGGAGGACGTTGATCGCGATCAGGACGTACGTGACCGTCGGCTGCGCGTAGACGTTGCGCAGCGTGCGGACCGGCGTCTTCTGCCGCGAGCAGTCCGGGCAGCGCATGCCGACCGGGGTGGACGTCATGCAGTCCGGGCAGATCGGTTTCCCGCAGTTGGAGCACGAGACGCCGGTCTCGCGGCCGGGGTGGCGGTAACAGGCGGCCATCTCGCCGGCTCAAGCTAGCAGCGGTGTCTTTAGGAAAGCTCAGCGGACATCAGCAGCTCGCCCGTGGGTGCGTCGGAGCCGCCCATCGGCTCGTCGGTGACGAGCACCTGCGATACGTCGTCGACCGAGCCGGGGATCGCCGCCACGGCCGAGCCGTCGCTGCGCGGGGTGAAGAGCACGTCGGTCGGCTGGGGCGTCTCGGAGCCCTCCGGCATGAGCCAGACCTCGTAGACGCGGCCCTCGGGCGGCGCCGGCATGTTCTCGGCGACGAGCGTCGCGCGGTCGCCGTCGACCTCGAGCTGCGCGGTGGCCTGGCCCTCGAAGTCGATCGTCCGGGTGCCGCCGCCGTCCAGCGCGGTGCCGGCGAGCACGCCGGCGATGAGCAGCGCGGCCGCGACGGGCGCCAGCCGCCAGCCGGACAGCCTCCAGAACCCGCGGCGCTCGCGGCGCGGGCGGGCGGGCTCGGGCCGGTCGGCGCCCGCGCCGGCCTGGGCCAGCAGCGCGGCCTCGCGCTCGACCTCGGCCATGATGCGGTCCTTCAGCGCGGGCGGCGGCAGCATCGGCGGCGAGGCCATCGGCAGCGCCTCGGCGGCCGGGAGCAGCTCGTCGACCTCGGCCTGGCACGTGGCGCAGTTCACGAGGTGCTGCTCGAACGCCTGCCGCTCGTCCGCGGGCATGGCGTTCAGCACGTACGCGCCGGCGACGTCCTCCCAGCGAGCGTGATCGTTCATAGCGCCACCTGACCCTCTCCCAACTGCGACCGCATCTTCTTCAAACCGAGGCGCATCCGCCCCTTCACGGTCCCGACCGGCGCCTCGAGCATGTCGGCGATCTCGGTGTGGGTGAACCCGCCGAAGTACGCCAGCTCGATGACCTGCGACTGGTCGGCCGGGAGCGACGCGAGCGCGGTGCGCACGGTCCCGGACTCCTCGCGCCGGGCCGCCTCCACGTCGGTCCGCTCGCGCGCCTCGAAGCGCTCCTCGATGCCCTCGTCGCTGGCCCGGCGCTTGCTGTGCACGGTCGAGCGCCGCAGCGCGTCGATCGCCCGGTTGTGGACGATGCCGAGCACCCAGGTCCGGACGGAGCCGCGCCCGCGGTCGTAGCGGCCGCCGGAGCGCCAGAGCGAGAGGAACGCGTCCTGCGTGACGTCCTCGGCGCCGGAGCGCGTGCCCATCATCCGGTAGGCGAGCGAGAAGGCGGCCGACGAGTGGCGCTCGTAGATGACCTCGAAGGCCCGCGCGTCACCGCGACGGACGAACTGCATCACGTCTTCGTCGGCGAGAGTGCGCAGGTCGACGCCCATGCTCGGTACTTCGCATCAAGGCGGAAGCCGGATCACCGCGAGACGTCGCTGAAGACGCGAAGCGCCTCGCGCCCGGCGTCCCGCAGCGTGCCGGCGGCCAGCTCGAACGCGTTGCGCGACTGCGCGCGGCGCTTGTGGCGCTTGTTGCGGGTCCGCAGCAGCACGAGGCCGGCGGCGGCGCCGCCCCCGATGACGACGGCCGCGGCGGGCCCGAGCGCGGCGCGCGGCCAGTTGCGCGGATCGCGCATGGCGCTCAGCTCCCAGGCCTCGAGCTCGTCGGCCGCGAGCTCGACCAGCGAGCCCAGCGTCGTCTGCAGCCGCATGTCGAGATCCTCAGGCGGCTCGACGGGCGCGAGCGCCTGCCGCAGCCGCACCTCGAAGTCCCACGTCTCGCTCATATCGCCTCAGTACCCGCCTCGGCGTGGACCAGTTCCTCGAGCTGCCGGATGGCGCGATGGATCAGGACCTTGGTCGCGCCGTCGGTGCGGCCCAGCGCCCGCGCGATCTCGCGGTTGTCCATGCCCAGCGCGAAGCGCATGATCAGCGCCTCGCGGCGGTCGTCCGGCAGTCGTCGCACACACTCGAGGATTCGGTTGAGATCCTCGCGGTCCTCCACCAGACCCTCCGTGGTGTGCAGCTCGGGCAGCGTCCCGGCGTCGTCGATCGTCGTCTGCGGCCGGCGCGAGCGGTCGCGGTAGTAGTTCGCGGCCAGGTTGTGGGCGATGCGGATCAGCCACGGCCGCAGCGGCCGGCCGTTCGACTCGCGCTGCGCACGCTCGAAGTGCCGGTAGGCCTGCAGGAACGTCTGCTCGGTCAGATCCTCGGCGTCGTGATGGTTGCCGACCCGGTAGTAGGAGTACGAGTAGACGTCGCGCAGGTGCGCCTTGTACAGCTCCGTGAAGGCCGCGTCGAGGCGAGCCTTGTCGGGTGTGGCCTCCATCCCGCACGGACATTATCCCTAGGCGGCCTGGACCGCGCCCGCCTTCGCCTTCTTCTTCGGGGCGGTGACCGAGGAGGTGAAGCGCGCCGGCTCGACGCGGCCCTCGATGAGGCCGGCGAGCGAGCGCAGGACGGGAGCGTCGACACCGGCCTCGCGGATGCGGGCGGCGAGCAGCGGCACGGAGTCGACGGCCTCGGCCGTCTGGCCGAGCGCGTCGCTGATCTCGTCGCCGGCCATGCCCTGGGCGAGCAGCTCGCCGGCGCGCCGGTTGCGCGAGCCGGTGGCGAGCATGGTCGCCACCAGGTCGCCGGTGCCGGCCAGCCCGGCGAACGTCTGGGGCTGGGCGCCGAACTGGCGGGCGTACGCGTCGACCTCGGCGAAGACCTTGCCGGCGGCGGCCCCGGCGGCGTTGGGCCCGGCGCCGGCAGCCGCGGCGGCGGCCAGGGCGGCGGCGTTCTTGGCGCAGCCGGCGAGCTCGACGCCGATCAGGTCCGTGGTGGCGGCGACGTCGAAGCCGGCGGCGGCGAGGGCGTCGCCGACCTGCCGGGCGAAGGCCGGGTCGCGGGTGGCGAGGACGAGCGAGGCGCCGTCCTCGAGCGCCGCCTTGGCGTGGGCCGGGCCGCCCAGCGCGCCGACGGCCCAGGACGAGACCCGCTCGCCCACGAAGCTCGCGGGCAGCGTGCCGAGCGGCGGGACGAGGCCCTTGGACATGACGAGCACGCCGGTCCGCGGCGCGACGTCGCCCGCGTGGGCGGCCACCGTGGCGGGCAGGGCGGCAGCCGGGACGGCGAAGCACACGAGGTCGTGGCGGGAGAGCTCGAGGTCGGCCGCCCGCACCGGCGTGACGGCCTTGGGCAGCTCGACGCCCGGCAGGTAGCGCTCGTTGGTGCGCGACGCGGCGATCTCGGCGGCCTGCTCGCGGGTGCGCGTGCCGAGGTCGACCTCGAGGCCCGCGCGGGCCAGCATGACGGCGACGCTGGTGCCCCAGGAGCCGGCGCCGATGACGGCGGCGCGGCGCAGCGGCGGCAGGCCGCCGAGCCACTCCCACTGGAGCATCACGTTCGGCCACAGGCGGTCGGTCACGGCGGCGGCCAGCTGCGGCGAGGGCGAGTCGACCTTGGGGAAGGTGATCGCGCGGCCGATGCGGATCCGCACCTTGTGCGGGCGGATGCGCCAGCCCTTGCGGACGGCCTCGGTTCCGAACACGGCGACGGGCACGATCGGGGCGCCGGTCTCGAGCGCCAGGCGGCCCACGCCGCGCTTGGGACGGCCGAGCGCGCCGGGCCGGGTGCGGGTGCCCTCGGGGAAGATCAGCACGCAGTCGCCGCGCTCCAGGATCGCCCGCGCGGTCTCCAGCATGTCCGCGTCGGCGGCCCCGCGCTTGACCGGGAAGGCGCCGAGCGAGTTCAGGAACCAGCCGACGACCCGGTGCTTGAAGAGCTCCTCCTTGGCCACGTAGTACAGCGGCCGGCGAGCGATCGTCCCGATCACGAACGGATCGAGGAACGAGCGGTGGTTGGAGGCGAAGATCACCGGCCCCGACGTGGGGATGTGCTCGCGGCCGATCCGCGACATCCGCCAGTAGAGGTGCGCGAACGGCTGGAACACCGCCCGGACCAGCCAATAGACGATCGGATTCACGCCGCGGCGGCGGGCGCGCTCGTGGTGGCGGCTTAGGTCGGCGCGAGCCGAAGTCTTCTCCCTCATCAACAGAGCCGTACCCAGCAGGACCGCGCTCGTTACAGTTTCTCCGACATGGCTCTGGATGCCACACGGACCCTGCGCGGCGCGCTCGCCGGCACCGTCGCCGCTGCGGTCTGGTACGCGCAGCAGCCGCTCGACCGGCGCGTGTTCGGCGTCGACCACGACGACGCGGAGCTGCTCGGGCGGCTCGTGGCTCGCGGCCGGCCCGAGGCCCAGGCCGTCGGCGTGGCGATCCACCTGCAGAACGGCGCGGCGTTCGGCGCCGTGTACGCACAGGTCGCCCCCAGCCTGCCGGGCCCCGCCTGGCTGCGCGGCCCCTTGGCCGGGCTGCTGGAGTGCGTCGCGACCTGGCCGGCCATGGCGCTGATCGACCCGGCGCTCTTCCGCGACCCGCGCGCCTTCGCCCAGTCGGCCTGGCGCCACGCGCTGTTCGGCGCCGTGCTCGGCGAGCTGGAGCGGCGGCTGAACCCGCCCGCGGCCGAGCTCGAGCCGGTCGACTCGGCGTCGGCCGCCTCCAACGGTCACGGCTCCGCCGCCCACCTGGTGGCGAGCGGACCCCGCTAGCGAGCGGCTTGGGTCATGGCGAGCCGCGCCAGCACCGGACCGAACTGCTGCGCCACGACGCGCGACCGGTCCACCTCGGCGCTGGTGAACGCCTGCGGGTGCACGCGGTACACCTCGACCAGCGCGCGCTGGCCGACGCCCACGCGAACGGGGACCATCAGCACGGCGCCGTAGCCGAGGCGCTCCAGCTCCGCGATCTCGGTCGGATCGCTCGCCGGGTCCCCCACGACGACCTGGCCCGGGGTGTGCTCGTCGAGCAGCCGGGCGGTCGCCGGGAACTCGGCGAGGTCCCAGATCTGCCCCGGCGCGTCCTTGTTGTCCGAGAGCAGCTCCAGCACGTCGCCCACGACCCACATCAGTGAGACGTCCTCGGCGCCCAGCAGGCTGGCGGCGCGGCGGCCCGCGGTGGCCAGCTCGCCGGTGCTCGTGACCTTGCCCAGGTCGTCGCCCAGCTCGGCCAGCATGCCGGTCCAGACGGCGCCGCCCCGGACGGCGGTCGTCGCCACCCGCACGCCCTCGCGGACGTCGGCGGTGGCGGCGATGTCCGCGCTCAGGGTCGCCCAAGCGGAGGCCGGCCGCGCGAGCGCGTAGCCCTGGGCGTAGGTGGCGTCGAGGTCGGCCAGCGCGCGCAGGTCGGCGAGGTCCTCGACGCCCTCGCCGCAGACCGCGGCGCCGGTCGAGCCGGCGAACGAGACGAGCGCCTCGAGCAGCGCGTAGCGGGAGGGATCGGCGTGGGCGCCGTGGACGAGCGAGCGGTCGACCTTGAGGATGTCGGGGGCGACGCGGATCACCTGCTGGAGGCCCGCGTAGCCGGCGCCGGCGTCGTCGAGCGCGACGCGGGCACCGCGGGCGCGCAGCTCGGCCAGGCGGCTCTCGAGCGCGCCGTCGGCCGTGAACAGCTCGTGCTCGGTGAGCTCGATGACGATGTTCGAGAGGTCTTCGGGCAGCACGTCGTCGACCGGGGGCGCCAGAAGGGCGACCGGGCTGACGTTGAGGGCCAGGAAGGTGCCGGCGGGGCGGTCCTCGACC
Source organism: uncultured Solirubrobacteraceae bacterium (assembly GCA_963774155.1). Classification (GTDB taxonomy): domain Bacteria; phylum Actinomycetota; class Thermoleophilia; order Solirubrobacterales; family Solirubrobacteraceae; genus DASSUW01. Next base: position 448,760 of record CAVZDW010000010.1, on the reverse strand, counting down.
GCCAGCGCGGCGCGCAGCGCGAGCGCCTCCAGCTCGGCCCCGAGGCCGCAGCGGTGGGCCTGGGCGAACCACTGGTCGGGACCGCGGACGGGGTCGCCGTCGATGCGGCTGAGCGCCTCGTAGCCGCAGACGCGGCCGGTGGCGAGCTCGAGCACGGGCTGGAAGACGGGGCGGATGGCGCCGTCGCCGCGGCGCAGCAGCGCCTCGACCTCGCTCAGCTCGTCGGCCCGCGACGGGCGGGCCGCAAGGTTGGCGGAGTAGCGGCGGGTCTGGCGGCGGCCGGCGTGCTTGGCGGCGTAGAGGGCGGCGTCGGCGCGGGCGAGCAGGTCGGCGGCCTCCTGCGCGTCCTCCGGGAAGGTGGCGACGCCGGCCGAGGACTCGAGCCGGCGACGGCCGACCAGCACCTCGGCGAGGGCGGCGCGGGCGCGCTCGGCGGCCTCGGCCGCGGCCTCGCTCCCGACGCCGGGCAGGACGAGGACGAACTCCTCGCCGCCGAGGCGGCCGACGGCGTCGCCGCCGCGGACGACGGAGCGCAGCTTGGTCGCGGCGGCGGCCAGCGCCTTGTCGCCTTCGGCGTGACCGTGGGAGTCGTTGATGCGCTTGAAGTGGTCGAGGTCGACGACCACGACGCTGAGCGGGGCACCGGTGCGGGTGGCGGCCTCGATCTCGCGCCGGAGGCGCTCCTGCGAGCCGCGGTGGTTGAGCAGTCCGGTGAGGCCGTCGGTGGCGGCCTGGCGGCGGAGGTGCTCGCGCTGGCGGGCGGCCTCGTAGGCGAGCGCCGCCATCGTGGCGAAGCGCTCGACGAGCGCGACCTCCTCCTCCGTGAAGGCGCGGTCGACGCCCGAGCGGTACACGTTGAGCGTGCCGACGACGCGGTCGTGGGCCAGCAGCGGCACGCAGACGAACGCCTCGTCCTCGTCGTCGGTACCCGGCACCACCGTGCTGATGGTGTCGAACCGGGTGTTCGGGACGTTGCGGGTGCAGCGGTTGCGCACCACCCAGCCGGTCGTGCCGTGGTCGATCGAGAGCGACTCGGACATGATCTCCTGCACCCAGGCGCCCAGCGCGAACACGGGCCGCAGGCCGGTCCCGGCCGCGTCGACCTCGTAGACCGTGAGGTCGTCGTACGGCAGCAGGGCGTTCAGGTGGTGGGCGATGAGCCCGAGCGTGTCCTCCAGCGAATCGGCAGCCAGGATCCCTGCTGCGGCCTCGATGAGGGCGTCCAGCGCAGTGCCGCCCCCCTGCGCAGGGGTCTGCTGGGTGATCACACCGGGGATATCGGTCCAATCGGTGGGGTTCTTGACCGTGGTGATCGTCCGAACACCGACCGGGCAAAGTTAGGGCACCCTAAGAACTCTGATACCTTCGGTCGGAATTGCCATGACGTGGGATGCGACGACACGGCAGGGACGGTTCGACCAGTTGCTGGAGGGGGCGTGCTGCCCGGCGCCGGGAGAGATCCTGCTGGCCATCGCCGCGGAGTTCCGGACCGTCGACGCGGCGCGGGTGAGCTTCCGGCTCGACGAGCTGGCACGCGCGCTGTTCGACGTGGCGGCGGTGCGCGAGCCGCGCGTGGCAGCCCACGCCCTGGCCAGGCTGCTCACCGATCACCTCCGGTTCCGCGCCGACGAGTCGCCGCTCGAGGGCCTGTGGATCGACGTCGCGCTGCAACGCCGCGTCGGCCACCCGCTGGTCCTCGCGGTCGTCGCGGCGGAGATCGGCCGCCGGGCGGGGATCCCGGTCGGCGTGTGCTCGACCGCGTGGGGCTGGTACGCCGGCATCGGCGAGCCCGACCGGCTCTGGCTCATCGACCCGGTCACGGATCCCGGCCCGACGCCCGAGGGCTCAGTCCGCAACCACTGCGGCCACGAGGTGGCCTTCGCGGCGCTCACCGGCATCTACGCACGGCTCGTGCGCGACGACGACCACGTCACCGCCCACCGAGCCGCGCGGCTGCGCGGGCGGCTCCCGATCAGTCGCCACGCGTCGTCGTAGGGAGTCGGCAACTGCGCTTGTAGGGAGGGTGGTCGGGCTTCCGCGGAGGGCTGGGGTTGTCTATGCACGCATACCGTGTATGAGCAACCCCACCGCCCGGGCCACCCCCCTTAATGCCGCAGTTCACGCGCCCTAGACTCCGACACCCGCGCCGGAGTAGCTCAGCTGGTAGAGCAACGACCTTGTAAGTCGTAGGCCAGGGGTTCGAGTCCCCTCTCCGGCTCTAACTGGTGTCGTCGTCCGGCTGGGCCGGGTCCGGCTCGCGGAACCACTGCGTGATGTGGCGGTCCTCGATGAGGAACGAGGTGTTGGCCAGGGCTCCCACGGCTCCCTCGCAGGTGCCGGGGCCAGGGCGCTCGGTGAGCTCGAACGTGGCCACCACGCGGGACGCCTCGCCGCGTGCGGTCCTGACGAGCCTCGCTCCGCACGGGAGCCCGCGGTTGAACGTCCTGACCTCGGCGCTGCTCTTGAGCGTACGCAGCGGGTTCGTCCCGTCGAGGACGGTGACGGGGACGTCGAAGAACTCCGCCGCCGCGTTCACGTGCCCGGCCCGGAGCGCGTCGGACCAGCCGCGGATGACGGTGATCTCGGCGTGCGTCGGCTTGCCCCGGCGGGACTTCTTCTCCACCTCGATCTCGCGCACGACGAGGTCGTCGGTGCCCGGCGTGGTCAGGCTGAAGCGCTCCTCGTCGCTCATCGAGCCGCAGCCGGCGAGCGCGAACCCGAGCACCAGCGGCGCGATCCATGCCAGGCGCATGGATCGATTCTGCCAGAGCGGCCGCGCGGCCTAGCGGTCCAGCGGACGACCGACGGCGGCGGGCGGGATCGACCGCCCGACGACGCCCGCCACGGCGATCAGCGTGATCACGTACGGCAGGGCCTGGAAGAGCGTCGCCGCCGACTCGGAGAACACCGGCAGCCGCTGGGCGAGCGCGCTGAAGAAGCCGAACAGGCACGCGAACACGAGCGCGCCGGTCGGCATCCAGCGGCCGCAGATGAGCACGGCCAGCGCGATGTAGCCGCGGCCCGCGGTCATCTGCTCGCCGAACGACCCGACGAAGCCGATCGACAGGTACGCCCCGCCGATCGCGGCGAGCATCCCCGAGATCGCCACCGCCACGTAGCGCACGCGCACGGGCGACACGCCGGCCGTCTGCGCGGCCAGCGGGTTCTCCCCCACGCTGCGCAGCCGCAGGCCCATCGGCGTGCGGAAGACCACGACCCAGGTCAGCAGCACGGTCAGCAGGCCGAGCCAGATGAGGATGTTCATCGTCCCGAGGACGTCCCCGAAGAACGGGATCGACTCGAGGCCCGGGATCGTCACGTCGGGCGCGCGCGGGACGTTGTCCGGCGTCCCCTCGGTGCCGTAGATGCTCACGAAGAAGAAGCCGGTGATGCCGATGGCGATGAAGTTCATCGCGAACCCGGACACGATCTGATCCGCCCGCAGCGTCACCGAGAACAGCGCGTGCAGCAGCGCCAGCGCAACGCCGGAGACCATCCCGATGAGCAGCCCGAGCACCCACGACCCGGTCTCCACCGCGCCCCACAGGCCCCAGAAGGCGCCCATCAACATCATGCCCTCGAGGCCGATGTTGATGACCCCGCTCCGCTCCGAGAACAGCCCGCCAAGTGCGGCGAAGAGCAGCGGCGTGGCGTAGCGCAGCATCGCGGCCAGCAGCGCCGACCACACGACCACGCGCTCGAGGTTGCCGACGCCCGACTTCGTGGCGGCGACGCCGCCCGCGATGCCCACGACCGCAGCGGCGACGGCGCCCCAGCCGATCCGCTTCTCGCCGCCCCGGATCGCCCAGAAGCCGCAGGCCACCGCGGCGACGCCGAGCAACACGGTGGGAACGGGCGACCGGATGGTCAGCGGCGGCAGCGCGACGAAGAACGCCAGGAAGGCGAGGAAGACGCCGAGCCAGCCGATCCGCGCGGGCGTGACGACCGCGGTCCGGCTCTCGGCCTGCGGGGCCGGGGGCGTGGCGACCGCGGTCACGTGATCACCTCCGCGGGCGGCGCGGCGCTGCGGCGGAGCTTCCCGCGCAGGCGCCAGAGATAGACCACGAGGATGTCGGCGCTCACGAGCAGGATCACCAGGCCCTGGATGATCCACGTGAGGTTGACGGCCAGGGCGGGCTCGAACACCGTCGGGTCGAGGTTGCGGACCGACGTGCCGGTGACCAGCGCGCCGAAGAAGAGCGCGGCGAACAGCGTCCCGACCGCCGTGTTGCGGCCCAGCAGGGCGACCGCGATGCCGAGGAAGCCGATCTGGCTGATCTGGATGTCGTTCGTCGCCACGCGGAACTGCCAGCCGAGCACGTCGAGCGAGCCGGCCAGGCCCGCGAACAGGCCGCACGTGGCCATCACGAGCACGTAGTTGCGGCCGACCGAGATGCCGGCCGAGCGCGCGGCCTCGGGGTTGAAGCCGACGGCGCGCACCTCGTAGCCGAAGCGCGTGCGGTTGAGCAGCACCCAGAACACGAGCAGCATCGCGAGCGCGATGAACAGGCCGACGTGCAGGCCCTGCAGCTCGGGGTCGCCCCAGAACACCGGCAGCTTGGCGTTCTCGGCGATGTCGTTGGACACCGGGACCGACGTGTCGGTGTCGCTCTGCAGCGGGCCGCCCAGCCCGAAGAGGAACATCCCCGTCCAGACCGCGATCCAGTTGAGCATGATCGTGGAGATCACCTCGTGGGCGCCGGAGACCGCCTTCAACAAGCCGGCGATGGCTCCCCAGGCGGCGCCGGCCAGGCAGGCCGCGATCATCGAGAGCAGGATGTGCGGGAGCGCGGGCATGCTGACGAACGACGAGCCCACCCAGACCGCGAAGTAGGTGCCGACGAGATACTGGCCCTGGCCGCCGATGTTGAACAGGCCGCAGCGGAACGCGAACGCGACGGCGAGCCCCGTGAGGATCAGCGGCGTCGTGATGATCAGCGTCTGCTGCAGGTTCAGCTCGGCGATGATCCGGTCGTCGCCGGTCGTCCACGGGAAGAGCCAGTTCAGGCCGGTGCCGTCGAAGATCGCCTTGTAGGTCTCGATCGGGTTGCCGCCGGTGGCGAGCACGACGAGGCCGCCGACGATGAACGCGAAGATGACCGTGATGATCGGCGTGATGATGCCGCCGCCACGCAGGTAGTTGGAGAGCCGGCCCGCGACGGTGACGGGTACGAAGTCGTCGGGCTCGGCGCTCAAGCCGCCTCCACCTTCCTGCGGCCGCCGCCGGTCATGGCGACGCCGAACTCCTCCTCGGAGGCCGACGGGTCGAGCTCGGCGACGATCTCGCCCTCGTAGATCACCAGCGCACGATCGCTCAACGACCGGATCTCCTCGAGCTCGAGCGAGACGAGCAGGATCGCGCGGCCCTTGTCGCGCTCCTCCACGAGCCGGCGGTGCACGAACTCGATGGCGCCGACGTCGAGCCCGCGCGTCGGCTGCGCGGCCACCAGCACCTTCGGATCCGACGAGATCTCGCGGGCGATGACCACCTTCTGCTGGTTGCCGCCCGACAGCGAGGACGCGAGCGTGTCGGTCTCGCCGCCGCGGACGTCGTACTCCTTCAGCAGCCCGCGCGCGCGATCGGCCAGCTTGCGCGGGGAGAGCCAGCCCCAGCGGGCCATCTCGGGCTTGCGGTAGCCGTGCAGCGAGATGTTCTCGGCGAGCGTGAACTGCAGCACCAGCCCGCGCCGGTGGCGGTCCTCGGCGATGTGCCCGACGCCCGCGTCGATCATGTCCTTCGCGCGGTCGCCGGTGACGTCCACGCCGTCGACGAGCACGCTGCCCGCCACGGGCGTGCGCAGACCGGTGATGGCCTCGATCAGCTCGCTCTGGCCGTTGGCGTCGACGCCGGCCAGGCCCACGATCTCGCCCGCCCGCACGTCGAGCGTCACGCCGCGCACGGCGGGCAGCTCCCGGTCGTCGACGACCTCGAGGTTGCGCACCTGGAGCACGGGCTCGCCCGGCGCGTGCTCGGGCTTGTCGACCCGCAGGAGCACCTCGCGGCCGACCATCAGGGTCGCCAGGCTGCGCTCGGTGGCGCCCTGGGTGCTGACCGTGTCGATCTTCTTGCCGCGGCGCAGGACCGTCACCCGGTCGGCGATGTCCAGCACCTCGTTGAGCTTGTGCGAGATGAAGACGACCGAAGCGCCCTGCGCGGTCAGCGTGCGCAGGACCTTGAAGAGGTCCTGCGACTCCTGCGCGGTGAGCACGGCGGTCGGCTCGTCGAGGACCAGGACCTTGGCGCCCCGGAACAGCGCGCGGAGGATCTCCACGCGCTGCTGGGCGCCGACGCCGAGGTCCTCGACCTTGGCCTCCGGCCGCACCGCGAGCCCGAACCGGTCCGACAGCTCGCGGGTGAGCTTCACCGCCTCGCGGTAATCCATGAGCGGCCCACGGGACGGCTCGGTCCCCAGCACCAGATTCTCGGCCACGGTCATCACCGGGACGAGCATGAAGTGCTGGTGGACCATGCCGATGCCCAGCCCGATCGCCCGCCGTGAGGAGTCGATCTTGACCGGCTCGCCGCCGAGCCTGATCTCGCCCTCGTCGGGCTGGTGGAGCCCGTAGAGGACGTTCATCAGGGTCGACTTGCCGGCCCCGTTCTCCCCGAGCAGCGCGTGGATCTCACCGCGGCGGAGCTCGAAGTCGATCGCGTCGTTCGCGACCAACGAGCCGAACCGCTTCGTGATCCCGCGCAGCTCGAGGGCGGGAGCGTCGTCGCCGGGCATCGGCGTGTTCTCGGTGACGGCTACTGGACCTCCGTCGGGATGTCGGTGATCTCGCCGTCGATGATCTGCTGCTTGATCTCGTCGATCTGGTCGGCGAACGGCTCGCCGTCGGCGTTGATCTTGCCCAGGCCGACGCCGTCGTTCTTGAGGTCGAAGATCTGGTCCTCGCCGCCGGCGTAGGAGCCGTCCTGGACCGCCTTGGCGGTATCGAACACCGCCACGTCGACCTTCTTCTGGGCCGAGGTGAGGATGTGCGCGCCGAGGTAGCCCTGGTCGGCGTCGACGCCGATGCCGAGCACGCCCTTCTCCTTGGCCGCGTCGAGCGCGCCGAGGCCGCACTGACCGGCGACCTGGAAGACGACCTGCGAGCCCTCCGCGATCTGGTTGAGCGCGATCTCCTTGCACTTCGCCTGATCGACGAAGTCCTGCGAGTAGCCGTTGAGCGTCTTCATCCCGCTCGCGGCCTCACCGGCGGCGGCCTGGTAGCCGGCGATGTAGGCGTCGACCGGCGGGATCTTCTGGCCGCCGACCGAGGAGATGGCCTGGTCGCCGCCCTTCTCCTTGACCACCAGCGCGGCGAGGTAGCCGGCCAGGTAGCCCGCCTCGGCTTCCTTGAACAGGAGGCCGCGGACGTTGGTCGGCTTGTCCTTCAGGCCGGCCTGCGGGAAGTCGATGATCGCGAAGTTCGTGTCGGGGAACTTCGTGGCGACCGTGTTGACGGCGTCCGCCATGAGGAAGCCGACCCCGATCACGAGGTCGTACTGCTGCTGCGCGAGACGCGAGAGGTTCGGGACGTAGTCGGCGTTGGACTTCGACGTCACGGCCTGGCCTTCGACGCCGAGCTCCGACTTGGCCCGCTCGAGGCCCTCGTTGGCGAGCTGGTTGAACGAGCGGTCGTTGAGGCCGCCGATGTCGGTGACGAGACCGACCTTGATCGCGGGCTTCTCCTCGGTCTGCGATGAACCAGAACCGGTTCCCTCGCTCGAGGTGTCGTCGTCGTCGCTGCCGCACCCCGCGGCGACGACTCCCAGTATGAGCACGAAAGCCGCCATGAGAATGGCGGCGAGGCTGCGCTTAGGCACTTCTACATCCTCCAGAAGTAGGGTCCTGAGGCGGCGGCAGCCTAGTCGCTCCCCGCGCTGCCGGGAAAGTCCAGTCTTGCGAGCAGGCCCTCCTTAACCGCATCTTCCGCAAAACCAGCCTCTACGGCGAGCCGCGTGATTTCGACCAGCTGTTCCTCATCGGCGCCGTGCCACTCGCGTGCCACGGCGTACTCGGTGCCGATACTACAGCCGAAGTAGGGCGGATCGTCGGAGCCGAGCGTGACCCGTACCCCGGCCTCCCGGAGCGCACCTAGCGGATGGTCGGCGTAGGTCGGGAAGAGGCCGAGCGCCACGTTCGAGCTCGGACAGACCTCGAGCACGATCCGCCGCTCGGCGAGCTCGGCCACGAGCGCCGGATCCTCGATCGCCCGCACGCCGTGCGACATGCGGCTGATCGGCAGCTCGAGGGCGGCGCGGACCGAGGCCGGGCCGTCGTGCTCGCCCGCGTGGACGGTGCAGCCGAGGCCCGAGCCGGCGGCGATCTCGTACGCGCGCGTGAACAGTGAGGCGGACCAGGCCGCCTCGTCACCGACGAGGTTGAAGCCGACGACGTACGGGTGGCGCTCGTCGGCGTAGCGGCGGGCGATCGCCTCGGCGGCCTCCACCCCGAGGTTGCGGATGGCGGCGATGATGATGCGCGCCTCGATGCCGTGGGCGTCGCGGGCCTCGTCGATCCCCTGGGCGATGCCGCCGAAGTGCTCGGAGTCGGAGAGCCCGACGGCGGCGGCGTGGTCGGGCGAGGCGATGACCTCGACGTAGAGCGCCCCCTCACGCGCGCACGTGGACAGGTACTCGAACGTGACGTCGCGGTAGTCCTCGGGCGTGCGCATCACGCTGGCGGCCAGGTCGTAGGTGCGCAGGAAGTGCAGGAAGTCCGTCCACTCGAACTCGTCGTCGGCGCCGAACGTGCCGGGCGGGATCGGGAGGCGGTTGCGCTCGGCCAGGCGGCGGACGAGCGCCGGCGGGGCGGTGCCCTCGAGGTGGACGTGGAGCTCGGCCTTGGGGACCGTGGTGTCCGGGGCGGGGACCTCGAGCCTCATCCGATCCTCCCGGCGATCACGGGCCGCTCGGGCGGCGCCTCGGCACCGACCCCGACGGCGGCCCGGAGCGCGGCGATCGCCTCGTCGGCGGCGGCCTCGGACGCCGCGTGGACCACGGCCAGCGGCCGGTCCGGACCGACCTCGGCGCCCACCGGCGCGACCTCGCTGAGGCCGACGGCCGGGTCGATGACGTCGTCCTCCCGGCGGCGGTTGCCGCCGAGGCCGGTGACCACGAGCCCGACGGCGCGGCAGTCCATGCCGGTCACGACGCCGGCCTGCTCCGGCGCCGCGGAGCGGACCACCGGCGCGGCCGCCAGATGGCGGTCCGGGGCCTCCATGAGGTCGGCCGGCCCGCCGAGGGCGGCGACCATCGCGCCGAAGCGCTCGGCGGCGGCGCCCGAGTCGAGCGCCTGCTCGGCGGCCGCGCGGCCGTCATCCGCCAGGCCGGCCTGCTCGAGCAGCGACGCGGCGAGCGAGATCGTCACCTCGTGCAGCCGCGGCTCGCGCGCGCCGGTCAGGTAGTCGATCGCCTCCCGCACCTCGAGCGCGTTGCCCGCGGTCGATCCGAGGACCTCGTTCATGTCGGTCAGCAGCGCCACCGTGGGCAGGCCGGCGCCGCCGGCCACCTCCACGAGCGCGAGGGCGAGCTGGTCGGCGTCCTCGCGCGCGGCCATGAAGGCGCCGGAGCCGAACTTGACGTCCATGACGAGCGCGTCGAGCCCGGCCGCGAGCTTCTTGGAGAGGATCGAGGCCACGATCAGCGGCAGCGACTCGACCGTTCCCGTGGCGTCGCGGGTCGCGTAGAGGCGCCGGTCGGCCGGGGCCAGCTCGGCGGTCTGCCCGACGATCGCGCAGCCGACGTCGGCGACCACCGAGCGCAGGCGATCGAGGTCCGGCGTGCTCACGTAGCCGGGGATGGTGTCGAGCTTGTCGAGCGTCCCGCCGGTGTGCCCGAGGCCGCGACCGGAGATCATCGGCACGGCGCCGCCGCAGGCGGCGACGATCGGCGCGAGCATCAGCGAGACCTTGTCGCCCACGCCGCCGGTCGAGTGCTTGTCGACCACCGGCCGGTCGAGGTCCCACTCGATCACCGTGCCGGAGCGCGTCATGGCGGCGGTGAGCCCGACCCGCTCCTGCGGCTCCATCCCGCGCAGGAACAGCGCCATGGCCAGCGCGCCGACCTGGGCGTCCGAGAGCGAGCCGTCGGTGATCCCCTGGACGAGGAACTCGAGCTCCTCGGCGGTCAGCGCGTGCCCGTCGCGCTTGCGGCGGATGACCTCAGCCGCGAGCACCGAGCTCCTCGCAGAAGGCGATGATCAGCCGCGTCAGGTCGCCGGCCGCGACGTTCGCGTAGCGCAGCGTCTGCTCGTGCGAGAGCGCCTCGCCGCCCATGCCCTCGGCGAGGTTGGTGATCGCCGAGACCGCGGCGACCCGGAGGCCGGCGTGGCGGGCGAGGATGACCTCGGGCACCGTCGACATGCCGACGGCGTCGGCCCCGAGCGTCCGGAAGGCGCGGATCTCGGCGGGGGTCTCGAAGCTCGGGCCGGCGGTGGCGAGGTAGACGCCCTCGGCGAGCGCGACGCCGAGCCTGCCGGCGGCCGCGTGGAGGACGCCGCGCAGCTCGGGGTCGTAGGCGTCGCGCAGGCTGGGGAAGCGCGGGCCGACCGCATCGTCGTTCGGCCCGGTCAGCGGGTTGACGCCGAGCATGTTGATGTGGTCGCTGATGGCCATCAGCGAGCCCGGGCCGACGTCGGCGCGCAGCGAGCCGGCGGCGTTGGTGACGAAGAGCGCCTCGGCGCCGGCCTCCTTCAGGGCCCGGACCGGCCCGCGCATGGCGCCGGGATCGCCTCCCTCGTAGACGTGCCTGCGGCCCTGCAGGCAGGCGACCGAGAGTCCGGAGAGCGTGCCGAGGGCCAGCGTCCCCGCGTGGCCGTGGACGCTGGGGGCCGGGAAGTCGGGCAGCTCGGTGTACGGGATCTCGACCGCGTCCTCGAGCGCCTCGGCCACGGCGCCGAGGCCGGAGCCGAGGATGATCCCGACGCGAGGCGCTCGTTCGGCGATGACGTTCATGCGGGCAGGTACTCCGGGCCGAAGGACAGCGGCAGCAGCGTCTCGAGCGTCACGTCCCGGCGTTCGCCGCTCGCCGAGCAGAGGTGGACGATGCCGTCGAGCGGCATGAACTCGCGCAGGCGCTGGCGGCAGCCGCCACACGGGACGCACAGCTCGTCGGAGTCGGCGATCACCGCCGCCTCCAGCACGCGAGTGCGCCCGGCGGCGATGAGCACGCCGATGGCCGAAGCCTCCGCGCACTGTCCCTGCGGGTAGGCGGAGTTCTCGACGTTGGCCCCGGCGTGGATCGAGCCGTCCTCGGCGCGCAGCGCGGCGCCGACGTGGTAGCGCGAGTACGGCGCGTGAGCCCGTTCCATGACCTCGCGGGCGGCGGCGATCAGCGCGTCGGCGCCGAGCAGCCGGTCCGAGTAGGAGTCGGTGAGCACCTCGCCGATGCCGAGCGCGTCCCGCAGGTGCGCGACCTTCTCGCGCTCGGGTCCGAGGTCGGACTCCGGCGAGGCCACGCCCTCGAGCTCGATGAAGGAGCCGAGCCCGGTCACCTCGTCGAGGTGGATGCGCACGCCCTCCCACACGAGCAGGTGCCGCTCCTTCTCCACGACGACGAGGGTGCCGAGCGCGGCGTCGAGCGAGGCCCGCAGGTCGTCCGGGTCCTCCACCCGGGTCAGGCGGTACCGGCTTTCGCGCGCCAGAGCCGCATCGGGGCGGTCGTACTGGATGAGCACGGCCCCGCCGGGCTCCTCCTCGCGCAGCTTCAGCCGGCCGCTGCGCGTCCGGAAGTAGGTGTCGCGCTGGCGGAGGACGCCCCGGTCCTCCGCCCCGAGCTCGCGGCAGACGGCCAGCGAGCGCGCGGGATCGGGGTCCAGTGCCTTCAGCTCGATGTTGCGACGAGGCGCTGACACGGCCGCGAGACTAGTAGGTTGCGTTTTCGATGGATGGGGTCACCGTCGTCGATCACGTTCTGCTGCGCCGCCTGGTCTCGATCCTGCGCGACAAGGGGACGCCGCACGGCGTCTTCCGGCAGACGCTCGACGACGCGGGGATGATCCTCGCCTACGAGGCGATGCGCAGCCTCCGGCACGAGGAGTACGAGGTCCAGACGCCGCTCGAGAGCGCTGAGGGCACGCGGCTGGCCGACGAGGTGGTGCTGGTGGCCATCCTGCGCGCCGGCCTCGGCCTCGTCGACGGCTTCCTGCGGCTCGTCCCCGACGCGCGCGTCGGGCACCTCGGGATGTACCGCGACGAGGAGGCGCTGCGGCCCGTCGGCTACTACGAGAACATCCCCTCCGGCGTCGCGGACGCCGAGGTCTACGTCGTCGATCCCATGCTGGCCACGGGCGGCAGCTCGGTCCAGGCCATCGCCCGGCTCAAGCGCGCGGGCGCGAGACGCATCACCTTCGTGTGCCTGGTGGCCGCGCCGGAGGGCGTCGAGGCCCTCCGCAGCGCCCACCCCGAGGTGCCCATCCTCACCGCCGCGCTCGACCGCGAGCTCGACGGCAACGGCTACATCCGGCCGGGGCTGGGAGATGCCGGAGACCGGATCTTCGGGACCGACCGCTGACGAGGGCCGGTTCCGCCGGTTCGTCGACGCGAACGTCGTCGGCGTCACGATCTCGGACGACGAGCGGGTGCTCGAGTCCAACGACGCGTGGCTGGCCATCGTCGGCCGCACCCGGGAGGAGCTCGAGGCCGGCGAGCTCAGCTGGCGCGCGATCACGGCGCCCGAGTGGGCGGCGCAGGACGACCAGGTCACCCGCAGGCTCGACGCCGACGGCTGGGTCGAGCCGTACGAGAAGGAGTACGTCCGGCCCGACGGCACGCGCGTCCCGGTCCTCATGAGCGTCGTCACGCTCGACCGCGATCCGCTCCGGGTGGTCGCCGTGGTCATCGACCTCAGCGAGCGCCGCGCGGCCGACCGCGAGCGCGAGCTCCTGCTCACCCGCGAGCGCGAGGCGCGCCGCGAGGCCGAGCTGGCGGCCGACCGCACCGCCCGTCTCCAGCGCGCGACGGCCGCGCTGTCCGCGGCCAGCTCGGCCGACGAGGTGGGCGACGTGGTGGTCGGTCAGGCCGTCGCCGACTTCTACGCCGCCGCGGGTGCGCTCGCCTTCCGCATCGGCGACGAGGTCCACATGCGCCACGACCGCGGCTTCGAGGAGACGGCGATGGCGGCGTGGCGGCGCTACCCGATCCACGTCGACGCGCCGGTCTGCGACGCGCTGCGCACCGGCGAGCCCGTCTACCTGGAGACGCTCGACGACTGGGAGCGCTATCCGGCGCTGCGAGCCATGATCACCGGCGCGTTCCAGGCCATGGTCGTCGTGCCGATCGCGTTCGGCGGCGTCGTCTTCGCAGCGCTCGTGCTGTGCAACACCGAGGCGCGCCGCTTCATGGCCGCCGACCGCGGCTACCTGGCCCAGCTCGCCGACCAGGCCGCGCAGGCGCTCGAGCGGGCGCGGCTCTACGAGGAGCGCGCGTACATCGCCCACACCCTCCAGGCGGGGCTCCTCCCGGAGTTCCTGACGCCGATCCCGGGGCTGGACGTCGCGGTCCGCTACCACTCGATCGCCGACGGCGGCACCGTGGGCGGGGACTTCTACGACTGCTTCGACATCTCGCCCGAACGCTGGCTCGTCGTGGTCGGGGACGTCGCCGGAAAGGGGACCGCCGCCGCGGTGCTCACCGGTCTCGCGCGCCACACGCTGCGAGCCATCGCCCTGCGCGACGAGCACCCCGAGGACATGTTGCGCTTCCTCAACGAGGCGCTGCGCCGCCAGTCGGCCGAGAACGCGTTCTGCACGGTGGGCCTCGTGCGGCTCGACCCCGCTCCCGGCGGCGGGTTCAGCGCATGCCTGTCCTCGGGCGGCCATCCCTACCCGCTGCTGGTGCGCACCGGCGGCCGCGCCGAGGAGGTCGTCGTGCGCGGCACGCTGCTCGGCGTCGAGGCCGAGCCGTTCCTCGAGCAGGTCTCGCTCGACCTCGCGCCCGGCGACACGCTCGTGCTCTACACCGACGGCGTGGGCGACGCGCGCGACGCGAGCGGCGAGCGCTTCGGCGAGGAGCGGCTCCGCGAAGCGGTCGACGCCGCCGCGGGCGGCACGGCCGACGAGGTGGCGGCGGCCGTCGACGAGGCGGTCGCGGCCTTCGAGCCCGAGCGCACGCGCGACGATCGCGCGATCCTCGTGCTCCAGGTCAGCCGCTGAGCTTGCGCCGCGAACGTCAACTGCGGCTGGGTAGGGGAGCTGGGGAGGCCGGCGGGGCCGTTTTCTTCGTCGCGTCCTGCCTTCGTGGTCGCGGTGTCACCCCTAGGCAGGATTCGAGTTCGAAATCCCGGCCGAACCCGCTCCCTTAATGCCGCAGTTGAAGTTCGAGCCCTAGAGCCGCAGCGGCTCGCCGGAGGCGGTCACCGCGCCGAGCAGCGTCCCGAGCAGGAGCCCGTGCAGGCGCGCGCGGTCCTGGTCGCGGTGCTCGATCCAGTCGAGCACGACCCCGTCCATGAACCACAGCCAGCCGCGGACGGCGGCGCGCAGCGGCGGGGCCGGCTCGCCCGGCGCGATGCCGGCCAGGATGCGCGTGGCGGTCTCGTCCCGTACCTGCTCGACCATCGCCCGCACCTCGGGCACCGCGCCGACGCTGCGGATCAGCTTGTCGTAGGCGCCCATGTGGCGCTCGACCCAGCCGAGGAAGGCGTCGAGGCTCGCCGAGAGCTGCTCGACGGGCGGGCGCTCGGGGTCGGGGCGCGTCGCCTCCGCCAGCTCCGCCGCCGCTCGCTCCAGCGCGGCCGCGAAGTAGGCCTGCTTGGACGGGAAGTAGTGGTAGAGCAGGGCTTTCGAGATCCCGGCCGCGCGCGCGATCTTGGCCATCGAGAGCTCCTCGTAGCCGTGCCGGGCGAAGAGCTCCGTCCCCAGCTCGAGGAGCTGCCTGCGCCGTTCGTCGACCTGGAGACGCGTATAGGCAGGCGTGCTCATGTGCGGGACTACGCTAGTGGCCATGGCCGACGAGCCACACCCCCCGCGGCATCCGACCACGCCGGATGAGGAGCTGCTCGAGGCCGAGACCACGGCGATCCTCTCCGAGCTCACCGACGCCCAGCGCGTCCTGCGCATCCAGGACGAGCTGCGGGCCGGCTTCACGGCGCTCAGCCACATCGGCAAGGCCGTCTCCATCTTCGGCTCGGCGCGCACGCCGCGCGATCACCCGCGCTATCAGGCGGCGCGCGAGATGGCGCGCACGCTCGGCCACGCCGGCTACGCGATCATCACCGGCGGCGGGCCGGGGATCATGGAGGCGGCCAACCGCGGGGCGCGTGACGCGGGGGTGCCGTCCGTCGGCCTCGGGATCGACCTCCCGAACGAGCAGGGCGTCAACGAGTTCGTCGACGTCGAGCTCGACTTCCACTACTTCTTCGCGCGCAAGGTCATGTTCGTCCGCTACGCGAGCGGCTTCGTCGTCTACCCCGGCGGCTTCGGGACGATGGACGAGCTGTTCGAGGCGGCCACGCTCCGGCAGACGGAGAAGATCCGCTACTTCCCGATCGTGCTGATGGACCGCGGCTTCTGGAGCGGCCTGACCGACTGGCTGCGCGACACGGTGCTGGCCGAGGGCAACATCTCGCCCACGGACGTGGAGGCGCTGCACGTCTGCGACGACGCGGCCTCCGCGGTGCGGATCCTGGAGGACGTCCGGCACCGCCGGCCGCGCGCCGCCTGATGGCCTTCGCCCCGCCGGCACGGCATCTGCTGCGGGCCAAGGACCTCGCCGACGCGCGCTACTTCGAACCGCTGGGGGTCGACGACATGGCCCGCGCCGCCGGGCTCTCGCGTGCCCACTTCAGCCGCGAGTTCCGGCGCGCCTTCGGGGAGTCGCCGCACGCCTACCTCCTCACCCGCCGGCTCGAGCGCGCCGCCGCGCTGCTGCGGACGACCGACCGCTCGGTGGCCGACATCTGCTTCTCGGTCGGACTGCAGAGCGTCGGGTCGTTCACGACGAGCTTCACGCGCACGTTCGGCGTGTCCCCGACCGTGTACCGGGCCAGGTTCCCGCCCGCCGCGAGCCACGCGCGCGTGCCCGCCTGCATCGTCCACTTCTACGGGCGCCCGGCAAACCGCACGTTTCGAGAAGACAGGACGGCGGTCGGGGACTAGCTTCCTTGGAGTCCCTTACGACTCCCCAGGAGGACACCATGATGAAGGTCACCCACGCCCAGCTCTGGGTGCACGACCAGGACGAGGCGCTCGCCTTCTACACCAAGAAGCTCGGCTGGGAGGTCCGCTCCGACGTCACCGTTCCCGAGCTCGGCAACTTCCGCTGGCTCGCCGTCGGGCCGGTCGGCCAGGACGACTTCGCCGTCACGCTCATGACGATCCCCGGCCCGCCGGTGTTCGACGCCGAGACCGCCAACCAGGTCCAGACGCTGATGGCGAAGGGCGCGGCCGGCACCGTCTTCCTCGAGTCCGACGACGTCGACGCGGAGTACGAGGCGCTCACGAGCCGGGGCGTCGAGTTCGTCGACCTGCCCGAAGATCGGCCGTACGGCCGCGACTCGTCCTTCCGCGACCCGTCGGGCAACCACCTGCGCCTGATGCAGACGGCCGCGGTTCGGGCCTAGCGCAGCGAGTCGAGGACCCAGTCGCCGTCGCGGCGGCCCAGCGTGAGCTGCGAGTCCCCGCAGCGGAAGATGGCCTGGTCCTCGTCGGTTCCGGGGCGGTCGAGCACCTCGACGAGCGTGAGCTCGGGTGGCTCGCCGCCCCGCTCGGCGCTGTACGCCCGCCGCGCGGCGGCCTCGAGGGTCTCGCGGTCCCAGCCGCGGTCCGCGGCGGCGGCCGCGGCGAGGTCCCGGTTGACGTGCTCGAGCGTGCGCTCGAAGGCCGGGCGGGAGCGGTTGAGCTGGCGGGCGCGCGCGAACGCGCCACCGATGGCCAGCAGGGCCAGAACGGCGAGGACGATGATCAACCAGGTCGGCACGTCGGGGATTACAGCACGACGTTGCGCGACATCAGGTGCGCGCCCACCTTGCGCTTCACGCGCTGGAGCGCGTTGTCGACCGTCTTGCAGTCGCAGCCGAGCTTCTCGCCGATGGCCGTATAGGAGTGGCCGTCGAGGTAGAGGCTGAGCACGCGCGACTCGAGCTCCGAGAGCACGGTGGAAAGGCAGGCGACGAGCGAGCGCAGCTCCTCGGAGGAGATGACCTGGTTGACCGGGTCGTGCACGGTCGAGCCGGGGAGCACCTCGTCGAGGGTGGGCTCGGAGTCGCTGGCGCCGGCCGGCGCGGCCGAGAAGGACACGTAGCCGTTGAGCGGCGTGTGCTTGTTGCGGGTCGCCGTCTTGACCGCGGTGATGATCTGGCGCGTGATGCAGAGCTCGGCGAAGTTCCGGAAGCTCGACTCGCGGTCGGTGCGGAAGTCGCGGATCGCCTTGTAGAGGCCGACGAGGCCCTCCTGGATGAGGTCCTCGCTGTCTCCACCGACGAGGAAGTACGAAGAGGCCTTCAACCGGACGAACGAGTAGTACCGCCGCACAAGCCGGTCGTACGCGTCCGGGCTGCCCTGTTTGGCAAGGGCGATGAGGTACGAATCCTCAAGGTGAACTTGAGCCTGAGCCCGAGTTGGAGACAATCTGGCCACGAGCACGTCCTTCCATGGGCCCTTTTTGGGCCCTTCGGTCGTGGCGCACACCTCCCCCGGCGCCTTATTCCCTGAGTTGAAGGCCCATCAATAACCCTCAAGCTCAACGTTATGTCAGCGAGGGTTGCACGCTTATGTGGACGTGTCAAGCCGGAACTGCAAGATCGTGTACAGCAGGACGGCCGCCGTGGCGCTCACGTTGAGCGATTCGATGCGGCCGCGCAGCGGCAGCGAAACGAGGTCGTCGCAGGCGGCGGCGACCCTCGGCCGGAGCCCCTTCCCCTCGGCCCCCAGGACGAGGACGACGCCGCCGCGGTAGTCCGGAGCCGTGTACGGCGTCGAGGCCCGCGCCGCCGCGCCGTAGCACCAGGCGCCGGCGGTCTTGGCGTCGCCCAGGAAGTCCGCGAGGTTGCGGACCTGGGCGATCGGCAGGTGCTCCACGGCGCCCGCCGAGGCCTTGCAGACCGCCGCCGTGACCTCGGCCGAGCGGCGCTCGGGGATGACGAGCCCGGTCGCCCCGACCGCCTCGGCCGTGCGGGCGACGGCGCCGAGGTTCTGCGGGTCCGTGACCTCGTCGAGGGCGACGATCAGCGGGTCGGGCCGGCCGAGCAGCTCGGCGGCGTCGACGTACGGGTACGGGTCGACCTCGGCGCAGACGCCCTGGTGCGCCTCGGAGCCGCAGCGCTGCTCGATCTCCTCGTTGGACGCGCGGATGACCTGCGCGCCCTTCCACTCGTCCACGTCCGTCGTCCAGATCCGGTGGACCCGGCGGCGGCCGCGCAGGGCCTCGCGCACCGGGTTGCGGCCGTAGATGACCGGCGCGCCGCCGGAGGCCCCGTCGCCGGCCGGTCCGCGCGGATCGTCGCGCCGGCGTTCAGGACGCCTTGACGAGCTCCGGTCCTTGCGGGCCGTCGCGCACCTCCCAGCCCAGGTCGCGCAGCTCGTCCCGCAGGCGGTCGGCCTCGGCCCACTCCTTGGCCTCGCGCGCCTCGGCGCGCCGCCGGGCGAGCTCCTCGGCCTCCGGCGGGGCGCCCTCGTCGGCCTCCAGCAGGCCCTCGAGCCCGAGCACGCCGAGCATCTCGCGCAGGTCGGCGTCTCCGACCCGCGGCAGCTTGTTGGCCTCGCCGATCCACTCGTAGAGGGCGGGCAGCGCCTTGGCCGTGTTGAAGTCGTCGGCCAGCGCGTCGAAGAACGCGTCGCGGTGCCCGGCCAGCTCGGCCGGGGAGTCGCCCGGCACCAGGCGCCGCGCCGGCCTCGCGGATGCGCCGCACCGCGTTGCCGGCCGCCTCCAGCGACTCGGGCGAGAACGCGAGCGGCTGGCGGTAGTGGCCGGTGGAGAAGTACAGGAGCAGGGCCTCCGGCCCGGCCTCGTCGACCACCTCGGCCAGCCCGCGGATGTTGCCGACCGACTTGGCCATCTTCTCGCCCTCGGAGGCCTCGAGCATGCCGTTGTGCATCCACAGGCGCGTCAGCGGGCGGCCGCGGGCGCCGAGCGTCTGCGCCGCCTCGTTCTCGTGGTGCGGGAAGACGAGGTCGATGCCGCCGCCGTGGATGTCGAACTCGAGCCCGAGCAGGCTCTCGGCCATGGCCGAGCACTCGATGTGCCAGCCCGGGCGGCCACGGCCCCACGGCGAGTCCCAGGCCGTGTCCTCGCCCTCCTTCTGCCCCTTCCAGAGCGCGAAGTCGAGCGGGTCCTCCTTGCGGTCCGCGCCTTCGACGCCTTCGCCCTGGTCCATCTGCTCGACGTCGCGGCGCGAGAGCGCCCCGTAGTCGGGCTGCGAGCGGACGCGGAAGTAGACGTCGCCATCGCACGCGTACGCGTGGTCGCGCGCGACGAGCGCCTCGATCAGCTCGATGATCTGCCCGACGTACTCGGAGGCGAGCGGCTCGTGGTCCGGGCGGCCGAGCCCGAGCTTGTCCGTGTCGGCCACGTAGTGCGCGGTCATCTCGCGCGCGAGCTCGTCCGAGTCGCGGCCGGCCGCGCGCGCGGCGTCGTAGATCTTGTCGTTGATGTCGGTGATGTTCGCGACGAACGTCACGTCGTAGCCCTCGTGCTCCAGGAAGCGCTTGAGCTGCGAGAAGACCACGTACGGCCGCGCGTTCCCCACGTGCACCCGCGAGTACACGGTCGGCCCGCAGGCGTAGATGCCGACGGAGCCCTCGTCGCGCGGCTGGAACGGCTGCACCTGCCGGGTCCGCGTGTCATACAGGCTGATGCGTCTCACCGAGCGCGGACCTTAGACGCTTCTCGTTGCGCCGATGGCCTCGGCCAGCTCGCGGACGGCGGGGCGGATCGCGGCCTCGGCGATCTGGCCGTAGCCGAGCAGGAGGATCGGCGGGCCGGAGGGCTCGCCCATCCAGTTCTCGCTCATCGTGGCCAGGGCGATCCGGCGCCGCTGCGCCTCGGCGACGATCGCCGCCTCGTCGTCGTCCTCGTGCAGCTCGACCGTGGCGTGCAGCCCGGCGGCGATGCCGCGCACCGTGGCGTCGGGGAGCGCCTCGGCGAGCGCGGCGATCAGCGCGTCGCGCCGGGCCCGGTAGCGGCCGCGCATGCGGCGCAGGTGGCGGTCGAGCTCGCCGCGGGCGAGGAAGTCGGCGAGCGCGTGCTGCTCGATGCGGTCGGTCTGCTGGTCGCCGAGCCGCTTGGCCCAGGCCACCGGCTCCACGAGGGCCGCCGGGAGCACGAGCCAGCCGAGCCGCAGGGCGGGCGCCAGGGTCTTGCTCGCCGAGCCGGCGTAGACGACACGGTCGGGGTCGAGGCCCTGGAGCGCGCGGACCGCGGCGCGGTCGTAGCGGTACTCGGCGTCGTAGTCGTCCTCGATGGCGATCGCCCCCGAGTCGCGCAGCCAGGCGAGCAGCGCGGTCCGCCGGCCACCGGAGAGGACGACGCCGGTCGGGTGCTGGTGGGCGGCCGTGACGACGACGGCGTCGGCGCCGGAGCCCACGAGCGCGTCGACCCGGACGCCCTCGTCGTCGACCGTGGCGGGGATCGGCTCCAGCCCCGCGCGGGCGGCCAGCTCGCGCTGCTCGGGGTAGCTGGGGTCCTCGAACGCGATCCGCTTCGCGCCGCGCTCCGCCAGCGTGCGGCACACGAGGTCGAGCCCCTGCGAGTAGCCGCAGGTGACGACGACGCGCGAGGGATCGGCGACCACGCCCCGGACGCGGCCCAGGTACTCGGCCAGCGCGTCCCGCAGGACCGGCGCCCCGCGCGGATCGCCGTAGCCGAGATCCCCGTCGCTCATCGTCGCCAGCGCCTCCTTGACCGAGCGCAGCCAGGCGCCGCGTGGGAAGCCCGAGACGTCGGGCACGCTGGGGCGGAAGTCGTACCGCGCGGGCGGCGGGGCCGGCTCGGCGTCCGCGGGCTCCGGCTCGCCCGCGACGCCGCTCTCGGACACCCGCGGGCGCGCGCCCTGGCGGAGGCGCAGGTAGCCCTCGGCGGAGAGCTGGGCGTAGGCGTCGACCACGATCCGCCGCGAGACGCCGACCTGGCGCGCCAGGTCGCGCGTGGACGGCACCTCGGCGCCCGGTCGCAGGGCGCCGTCGCGGATGGCTCGGCGCAGCTGGTCCTCGATCTGCGTGCCGAGCGTGCCGGGGCCGTCCCGCGTCACCGACAGCAGAAGCTCTACCGGCTGACTGGTCTCATCCAATGGCATGAAAGTGGATCTGGACTCTGCACCAGTGAAACGTACCATCGGCGTCATGTCCACACTCCTCGGCACTTCGGTCATCGCCCGCCTGCCGCTCGCGATGCTCGCCATCGCCGTCCTGCTCCACGCGAAGCACGTGACGGGCTCCTACGCGGCGGCCGGGCTCGTGGCCGGCGCGTACGCCGTGGCCTCGGGCATCGGCGGACCGCTGCTCGGCCGGCTCGTCGACCGCCGCGGGCAGCTGCTCGTGCTGCTCCCGAGCGGGCTGCTCACCGCGGGACTGCTCGGCGCCACCGCCGCGCTGCGGGTCGGCGCGCCGCTCTGGCTGGTCATGGTCCTGGCGGCGGGCATCGGGCTGGCCACGCCGCCGCTCGGCGCCTGCGTGCGCGCCCTGGTGCCGGGCCTGACGCGCGACCCCGAGGCCACCCGCGTGGCCTACGCGGTCGACGCCACGGCCGTCGAGCTGACGTGGGTCTCCGGACCGCCGCTGGCGCTCCTGGTCGGCGCCGTGTGGTCGACGGGCGGGGCGCTCGTCGTCGCCGGCGCGGTGATGCTGCTCGGCACCGTCGCCTTCGCCGTGCAGCCGGCCTCGCGAGCCTGGCGGCCGGCGCCGCGCGTCGAGCGCGGCGGCTCGCTCGGCGCCCCCGGCATGCGCACGCTCGTCGGCGTGCTCGTCGCCGTCGGCGTGCTCTTCGGCTCGGTCGAGGTGGCGGTCCCGGCGGCGAACGAGTCGCTCTCGGGGCTGCTCATGGGCCTGTGGGGCCTCGGGTCGCTGATCGGAGGCATCGCCGCCACGCGCCGCGGCGGGGGCGCCCACTCGCCGGCCGGGCTCGCGCTCGTGCTCGCCTTCCTCGCCACCGCGCACCTGGGCCTGGTCGCCGCCACCGGCAGCACCGCCGCCCTCGCCGCCGTGCTCTTCCTCGCCGGCATGGGCATCGCTCCCACCTTCGCCAGCGTCTACGCCATGGTCGACCGCGTCGCTCCCGCCGGGACCGTGACCGAGGCCTTCGCGTGGCTGGCCACGGCGATCGCCGTCGGCACCGCGACCGGCGCCGCCGCCTCCGGCGCGCTCGTCGAGCACACCGGCCCGGCCGCCTCCTTCGTCCTGGCGGGCGGCGCGGGCGCCGTCGCGCTCCTGGTCTGCGTCCTGCGCGCCCGCTCGCTCGAGGACCGCCCGGTCCTCACGAACCTCAGGACGCTGGCGCGGGCCGCAGCGTAGCCACGGCCAGCGCCGCGGCGCCCTCGCCGCGGCCGACGAAGCCCATGCCCTCGCCGGTGGTCGCCTTGACGTTCACGGAGCCGAGGATGGCCGCGAGCGAGGCGTGGATCGCCTCGCGGTGGGGGGCGAGCTTGGGCTGCTCGAGCATCACCGTGGCGTCCACGTGCTCGAGCTCGAACCCGGCGGCTCTGACGCGCTCGACGACGGAGCGCAGGAGGTCCAGCGAGTCCGCGTCCTTCCACTCGGCGTCGGTGTCCGGGAAGTGCTGGCCGATGTCGCCCAGGCCGGCGGCCCCGAGCAGGGCGTCGGTGATGGCGTGGGCGAGCACGTCGGCGTCGGAGTGGCCGGCCAGGCCGCGCTCGTGGGGGATCTCGACGCCGCCGAGGACGAGCCTGCGGCCGTCCTCGAAGCGATGCGAGTCGATCCCGATGCCGGTCCTCAACCGACGGGCTCCATGCGCCGCTCGCGGCGTTCGAAGACCGCGATCTCGGACACGCCGACCGACTCGAGCAGCTCCTGCGCCCGCTCGTACTCGAAGCCGATCTGCTCGACCGTGTGTGCGTCGCTCGAGAGGGCGATCGGGCAGCCGGCGTCGACGAGCATCTCCAGGTACGGCACGGCCGGGTACTGCTCGCCAACCGGCTTGCGCCAGCCCGCCGTCGAGAACTCGACGGCCACGCCGCTGTCGGCGAACGCCTCGACCGCGATGTCGTAGTAGCGGCGCAGGTCGCCGTCCGGGACCGGTGCGCCCTTGCCCCACACCTTCACGAGATCGGGGTGACCGATGATGTCGTAGAGGCCGGAGCGGGCCGACTCGGCGAGCGTCTCGAAGTAGCGCCGCCAGACCTTGTCGGCCGACTCGCCGGTGCCCCAGATCGAGTAGTCCTCGCTGTCGAGCGAGACGTCGCGGAGGAAGTGGATCGAGCCGACGACGTAGTCCCAGGGGCGGCCGTCGAGCACGTTGGCGATCCGGTCCTCGCGGCCGGGCACGAAGTCCATCTCGACGCCGAGCTTGAGGTCGGTCTCCTCGCGAACGAACTCGACGTAGGCGTCGAGGTCGTCGACGGTGTAGCGGCGCCAGAACGGGTGGTCCCAGACCTCCAGCGCGGCGGTGAAGCGGTAGATGTGCTCGGACACGCCGAGCTCGGTGATGCCCAGCTCGGTCGCCCGCTCGCGGTAGCGCTCGGCGTTTGCGGCGGTGAAGAACCGCTCGGCGGTGTTCTCGCGGCTGTCAGGCCGCAGGTGCAGGTGGTAGTCGGTCAGCAAGGAGGTGCTCGGCGATGGTCAGGTCGTAGGGGGTCGTCACCTTGAAGTTGGCGGGCGTTGACTCTACGACGCGCACGGTGCCGCCCAGGCGCTCGACCAGCCAGGCGTCGTCGGTGGCCTGGGCCAGCAGCTCGTCGTCCACGTCCAGCGCCCGCTCCAGGACGGCGCGGCGGAAGGCCTGCGGGGTCTGGATCGCCCACAGGCGCGAGCGGTCGTGGGTGGCCATGACGAGGCCCTGGGCGTCGGCCTCCTTGACGGTGTCGGTCACGGGCGCGGCCGCCACCGCGCAGTCGGCCTCCTCGAGCGCCGCCAGAGCGGCCGTGAAGTGCTCGGGCGTGACGAGCGGGCGGGCCGCGTCGTGCACCACGACGTCGCCCGGCGGCGCCGCCGCGAGGGCCGCCCGCACCGAGGCCGACCTCGTCGCGCCGCCCTCCACCGCCACGACGCCCTCGATCTCGTAGCCCGCCGGCCGCGCCACGACGATGTCCTCGATGCCCGCGGCGCGCAGCGCGTCGAGCGACCATTCGAGCATCGGGCGGCCCGCCAGAACGACGAACGCCTTGGGCCGTCCGGCGCCAAGGCGTTCCCCGCTACCGGCGGCCACGAGCAGCGCGACCGCCATGTTCCGATGTGCGGCGCCTTAGGAGGCGGCCGCCAGCTTTTCCGAGCGGTGGAGCAGGTCGTCGAGGTAGGCCTCGGCCTCGTCCTCGGACTTCTCCAGGGCGTACATCATCTCGGAGGCCAGGATCTTCTTGGCGCGCGTGTACATCTGCTTCTCGCCGGTCGAGAGACCCTTGTCCTGCTCGCGCACGGCGAGGTTGCGGACGACCTCGGCGAGCTCGTAGATGTCGCCGGTCTTGATCTTGTCCCGGTTGTGCTTGAAGCGCCGGTTCCAGTTCTTGGGCATCTCCGACACGTCGTCGGAGAGCACGGCGAGCACCTTCTTGACGGTGTCCTCGTCGATCACGCGGCGAAGGCCGGCCTTGCCGGCGTTCTCACACGGGACCATGACGGTCATGTCGTTATGAAGGATCTTGATCGTGAGGTACTGGCGCACCTCGCCGAGGATCTCCTTCTGCTCCTTCTTGATTACCTGACCGGCGCCATGATGCGGATAGACGACGTTGTCGCCGATCTCGAAGTCGATGCACTCGGCCTCGCGGGTGATGTCCAGGTCCTCGAGCTGCTCGGTAGTCGCTGTATCGGTGGGGATGGTGTCCTCCTTCATCTAGGTCCTCCCGGGAATTCCGGGACGGCCGTGCGATTCATGTCTGCAGGTAGCGGTCCACGAGGTTGATCTCCTGAAGTCGGCGAAGGCCCTCGCGGATGTCCTTCGCCCGGATCTCACCAACGCCGTCGACCGACTCCAGCTCTGGGTCGGTCGCGGCGAGGATCTCGTCCAGCCCGCGGAACTCGCGGACGATGTTCTGCACCACCAGCTTCGGAAGCCGGGGGATACGGCCCAGGATGCGGTAGCCGCGGGGCGAGACGGGATAGTCGAGCGTGTTGACCTTGCGGTCGTAGCCGAGCAGCTCTGCCAGCCGCCCGAAGTCGAGAAGATCCTGGTGGGCCAGCCGCGCGATGCCGTCGAGCGCGACGGCGAAGGCGTCGTCGCGCGGCTCTGCCAGATAGTCGTGAAGGAGGGCCGCCTTGTCGCCGGCCACGCCGACCATGGTCTCCTCGAGCTGCATCTCGATGAGCCGGCCCTCGGAGCCGAGCTCGACGATGTAGCGCTCGATCTCCACGGCCATGCGGGTGACCAGCTCGGCGCGCTGGAGCACGGTGAGGACGTCGTGCAGCGTCACGCCGCCCTCGAACTCGAGCGCCGTGAGGCGAGTGCTGACCTGGTCGAGGCGCGAGCGGTACTTGTCGAGCGTCGCCAGTGCCTGGTTGGCCTTGGCCAGCACCGCGGGGATCTCCTCGAGGATGTACTTCGCGCCGTCGACGTAGAGCGAGACGACGTCGCGCCGCTGGGAGACCGCGATGACCAGCGCGTCGGTCTGCTTCGACACGCGCTCGGCGGTGCGGTGGCGGGTGCCGGTCTCCGACGAGAGGATCGTCGGGTCGGGCATCAGCTGGACGTTGCAGTAGGCGATCTTCGTCGCGGTCGCATTGAGCGCGATCGCGCCGTCCATCTTGGCCAGCTGGTAGACCATCGCCGGCGTGTAGTCGATGTCCAGCTTGATGCCGCCGGAGAAGAGGAAGGCGAGCTCGTCAGGGTCGCCGATGACGATCAATCCGCCGGTCCGCGCGTGGACGATGTTGTCGATCCCCTCGCGCACCGCGGTGCCCGGAGCGACCATCTCCAGCGCCTTGACCAGCCGGGGCTCCTGCCGCGCTTCGAGCTCTGCGAGCTCCTCCCCGGTCCGCGGCGTCATCACCTCTCAATTCTAGCATTTGGTTTAACAATCGATAAACCGATGCACAGAGCCAACTGAATCGATTAAGCGAACGTTTGTTGGAGGCCAGAACTTCCGGCTAGTTGTTGGCCCTCGAACCCCGCATTGAGGGAGTGGTATCGGCCGGTTTTCGAACTCGAATCCTGCCTAAGGGTCACACCGTGACCCCTAACCAGGACGCGAGCGGGAATCTCGCCGCGCGAGACGGCTCCCCAGCTCCCCTACCCAGCCGCAGTTGACGTTCAGGCCGCCCGAGCCGCCGAAGCCGCCGGCAGAGGCCGCCCGAATGGCGGCGCGCAACGACGCGACCTCGAGCCCACCGCTCTCCACGGGCCCGATGACGGGCGAGAGGCCGAACTTCGCGGCCTCGGCCAGCCGGCGGTCCGGGTGGCCGACGGAGCGGAGCTCGCCGGTCAGGCCGACCTCGCCGAAGCAGGCCACCGGGCGCTCGCCGCCCGCCAGCGGCTCGCCGCGGGTGGCGGAGGCGATGGCCAGGGCGACCGCGAGGTCGGCGCCCGGCTCGTCGACCCGCACGCCGCCGGCGACGTTGACGAACACGTCGGCCGAGCCGACGCCCACGCCGGCGTGCCGCCCGAGCACCGCGAGCACGAGCGCCAGCCGGTTGCGGTCGATCCCGTTGGCCACCCGCCGCGGCGGGACCAGCTCCGACGGCGAGACCAGCGCCTGGACCTCGACGAGCAGCGGCCGCGAGCCCTCCATGGCCGCCAGCACGGCGCTCCCCGCGGCCCGGGTCGCCTCGCCGACGAACCGCGCCGAAGCGTCGGCGACCTCGACGAGGCCGCCGCCGCGCATCTCGAAGACGCCGACGTCGTTCGTCGAGCCGAAGCGGTTCTTGAGCGCCCGCAGCGTCCGGTACGTCCGCTCGCGCTCGCCCTCGAACTGGAGCACGGCGTCGACCAGATGCTCGAGCACGCGCGGGCCGGCCAGCGAGCCCTCCTTGGTCACGTGCCCCACGAGCAGGACCGCGATCGAGCGGGCCTTGGCCAGGCGCGTGATGCGGTCGGCGACCTCGCGCACCTGGCCGACGGAGCCGGAGGCGCCGGTGAGGTCGGCGGCGTGGAGCGTCTGGACCGAGTCGACCACGCAGACCTCCGGGCGCTCGGCGTCCATCGTGGCGAGCACCGTGTCGAGGTCCGTCTCGGCCAGCACGGGGACGTCGAGGGCGGCGCCGGGGAGCCGCTCCGCGCGGAGCTTGATCTGGGCCGCCGACTCCTCGCCGGAGACGTAGAGCGTCCGCCGCCCGGCGCCCTGGAGGTTGCCGAGCGCCATCGAGGTCAGCGTCGACTTCCCGATGCCCGGGGAGCCGCCGATGAGCACCAGCGAGCCGGGCACCAGCCCGCCGCCGAGGATGCGGTCGAGCTCGCCGATGCCGGTCTCCAGCCGCGCGTGCCGCGGGGCCGCGACGTCGGCGAGGCGGACCGGCTTGACCGCGCGCGCCGACCGCGAGGACGAGCCGCCGGAGCGACCGGCGGGCGCGACCCGCGCCTCCTCGGCCAGCGTGTTCCACGCGCCGCAGCCCGGGCACTGGCCGTGCCACTTGGCCGCCTCGGTCCCGCAGGCGGAGCAGACGAACACGCTGGAGGGCTTGGCCATGGTCCACGGACACTAGGTCCGCGGCCGGACGGCCTCGCCCCCCACGACCGCGCCCGCGCTACGTGCGCGGCCGGACGGCCTCGCCCCCCGTCATCATCTCCCGCGCCGCGCGCGCGACGACCGGCATCCCGTGCGTCTCGGCCGTCGCGGCCGCCTCGTGGAGCAGCTCGGCGGCGCGCGCCCCGTCGCCCTCGCTCCGCCGCGTCAGCAGCATCCGCGCGTACGCGGTCTGGGTGCGGGCGCACCACGGCCGCGCGCCCATGCGCTCGTGCATGGCCAGCGCGCTGATGAAGTGCCCCTCGGCGAGCTCCCAGGCGCCCATGGCGGCGGCGAGGATGCCGAGCAGCCGCGAGGCGGATCCGTTGCAGGTGGCGGCCCGGCCCACGACCACGTTGCGGCCCGAGTAGGGCTCGAGCTGCGCGTACAGGGCCTCCGCCCGCACCCCGTCGCCCAGCCCGCCGCAGACCTCGGCCAGCAGCGTCACGCCGATCAGCCAGTTGGCGTCACGCGGCAGGTCGTCGAACCCGCGCGCCGCGAGGGCCTCGAACTCGGCCCGCGCCTCGTCCTCGCGGCCGAGCTCGAGCAGCAGCAGCGCCAGCGCCGCCCGCCAGGCCACCAGGGCCGGATAGAGCTCGATGAAGCGCCGGACCGAGGGCTCGACCTCGCCCAGCCGGCCCTGCTCGCGCCGGATGTTGAACATCGCCTGCGCGTACGCGTTGAGCGCGTTCTCGGCCTGGCCGTGGCGCCCGATGGCCAGCGTCTCGTCGGCCAGCCGCTCGGCCTCGTCGAAGCGCCCGGCGAGCTGCGCGCGCGTGCACCGCAGCTGCGAGGCCCACCAGCGCCACAGCGGCCGCTGCAGCGCTTCGGCGAGCTTCGAGGCGGCCGCGATCTGCACGTCGGCGCCCTGGACGTCGCCCAGCTCCAGGAGGTCCACGACCGTCCAGCCCGCGCCCTCGAGCTCGAGCTCCGGGTCGCCGGTCTCCTCCGCGACCCGGCGCAGCTCGGCCGCCACCTCGAGCCGCTCGTGCACGGTCTCCGGGCGCCACAGCGCGTAGTGGCGGGCGTCGAGGCAGGTCGCCAGGGTCCGCGGGTCGCCCAGCTCTCGCGCCAGCTCGACGGCCTGCTCGGAGAGCGCCAGCCGGCGCTCCGGCTCGCCGGAGTAGTAGAGCTCGAGCGCGAGGCGCGCCAGCAGCCGCGCGCGCAGGATCCCGTGCTCCGCGCCCAGCCCTCCGAGCGCCTCCTCGAGCAGCGCCAGCCGGGCCTTGTCGACCCGGCCGAGCACCGACCACTGGCCGGCGAACCCGAGCGCGGCCTTGCCGAGCAGCCCGGGATCGCCGAGCAGCCGGGCCGTGGCCGCGGCGGCCTGGAACGTCGTCCGCGCCTCGGCCTCCATGCCCGCCCGGTCCTCGGACGAGCCGAGGGCCAGCAGCAGCTCGGCGTGCATGGCGTCCCCGTACGCGCCGGTCAGCTCGCGGGCTCGCAGAGCGGCGCGGTAGTGCTGCGCCGCCTCCTCCCAGGCGAGCAGGCGGTCGGCCCGGCGCGCGGCGGCCAGGGCGAAGTCGATCGCCCGCTCCGGCTGCTCCACGGGCGCCGCCTGGGCGAAGTGATGGGCGAGCTGTGGCAGCTGGGAGTCGACGTCGGCGCTGCGCAGCCGCTCGATCGCCTCGCCCACGCGGCCGTGCAGCCGCGCCCGCCGCAGCTGCGAGAGGCCGTCATAGAGCGTCGCCCGCACGAGGGCATGCGTGAACGCGTAGCGCCCGACCCGGCCGGCCTCGCGCAGCACGCGCGCGTCGACCCCCTCCTCCAGCGCGCTGATCAGCTCCTCGTCCTCCAGCGGCGCCACCGCGGCGAGCACGTCGTAGTCGAACTCGCGGCCGATGACCGACGCCACCTGGAGCGCCTTGCGCGGCTCGCTCCCCAGCCGCTTCAGGCGGCGCCCGGTGACCTCGCGCACGCCGTCCGGCACGCCCGCCTCGGTCAGCGAGATGTGCGCGCCCAGCTCGTGGTGCGTCTCGCGCAGGTGCCGGACGACCTCCTCGATGAAGAACGGGTTGCCCTCCGTCTCGCCGTGCAGGGCGGTGATGAACGCGCGGTCGGTCGCCGGCACCCCGAGGGCGTCGACGAGCGCGGCCACCTCGCACTCGGCCAAGCCGGTCAGCGCCAGGTGCCGGAGCATGCCCTCGCGCCGGACGTCGGCGATCAGCTCGAGGAGCGCGTGGCCGGGCTCGAGCTCGGCCTCGCGGTAGGTGCCGAGCAGCAGCGCGCGGCGCGGCTGCGGGGAGCGGACGATGTGCCGCAGCAGCTGCAGCGTCGGCCGGTCGGCCCAGTGCAGGTCGTCGAAGACGAGCACCAGCGGCGCGGTCGCGCCCGCCTCGCCGAACAGCGCCGCCACGGCGTCGAAGAACCGCAGGCGGCGCGCGTCGGCATCGCCGTCGGGCGCCGCGTGGTCGGCGGGCGGCGGGCCGAGCTCGCCGAAGAGGATCGCCAGCTCGGCGGCGCGCGAGCCGAGCCGCTCGCGCAGCGGCTCCAGCGACGTGCCCGACGACCAGCCGCGGATCATCTCCACCACCGGCTGGTACGGCGCCAGCGCCTGCTCGTCGAACCGCCCGTAGAGGACGAGCGCGCCATCGTCACGGGCGCGGCGGCCCAGCTCGGCCGCGAGCCGCGTCTTGCCGATGCCCGCGTCGCCGGAGAGGAGCACGAGCGGCCGGTTGCCGGACACGGCCTCGTCCCAGTGCTGCTCGAGCTCGGCGAGCTCCTGCGTGCGGCCCACCAGCGGGTGGCGGTCGAGGGCGGCGGCGAGCGGCGGCGGCCAGGCCACGACGGGAACGGGCTCGACGACGACCTCGACCGGCGCCTGCGCCGCGCTCTCGCCGCGCAGGACCCGCTCGTGGATCGCCATGGCGGCGGGGCCGGGAGAGGTGCCGAGCTCGTCGCGCAGCAGCACGCGCAGCTCCTCGAACGCCCGCAGCGCCTCGGCCGGGTTGCCCGCGGCCGCGTGGACCTCCATCAGCAGCCGGTGGGCCGACTCCCGGAACGGCGCCGCGGCCACGGCGGCCCGTGCCGCCTGCTCGGCGGTGCCGAGCTCCCGGCCGCCCATCCGCAGACCGGCCTCGGCCAGCACCTCGAGCGCCCGCACGCGCACGACCTCCAGCTCGCGCCGGCACTCGTTCACCCACGGGCCCTCGCAGTCGGGCAGGAAGGTCTGCAGGTCGATGGCCAGCACGGTGCGGGCCTCCTCGATGGCCGCGGACCAGTCGCGGAGGTCGGTGGCCGCCTCCGCCCGCACCGCCGCGCCCGCGGCGACCTCCACGTCGACGTCCATCGGACCGGGCGGCGCGAGCCGCAGCTCCGAGCGCCCGACCAGCGCGCCGTCGCCGAGCGCGCGCCGCAGCTTGGAGAGGAGGGCGCTCAGCGCGCTGTCGGCCGCCGCGGGCGGCCGCTCGGGCCACAGCAGGTCCGTGAGCTCGGCCCGGCCGCAGTCGCGGTCACGGTTGAGGACGAGGTAGGCAAAGAGGAGCCGTCCCTGCCTTCCGGGCAGGGAAGCCGCCAGCGAGCGACCTTCCGAGTCCAGCCCGACCGGCCCACAGAGCCGTACCGTCCACATCTCCGTCGCACGCTACCGGGACGCCAAGGTTTCTCCAAGGTTTCGCCAACCGCGTTACCCCAAGATTCGTCCTCGCGGCGACGGGATGTTCTTCGCCGCCGCGGACAGCGACATGGACGTTGCTCAGCACAACCCCTCCGATGGGATCGTCTGACCCCCGATCCCCGGCTGTTGGTGCCGCCCTCCCCTCACCCTTGGGCGGCCCTGCGAGGCGGACGCCGTTTGACCCGCGGCCATCCGCCCACCCACGACTGTTGAAGGCCCGCCGCGAGGCGGGCCTTCGCAGTTGTCGGGCTAGAGCACGGCGTCGATCGCCGCGACCACGTCGGCCACGAGATCCTCGGTGTCCTCGCAGCCGGCCGAGAAGCGGATGAAGCCCTCGGGCACGTCATCGGTGCCCCACCGGGCCCGCCGTTCGGCGGTCGAGTGGACGCCGCCGAAACTTGTCGCCTCGCTGACCAGCTCGCACGCATCGAGGAACGCCTGGGCCTGATCGGCCGTCGGCAGGGAGAGCGAGATCACCGGTCCGAGACCCGGCCAGCGGACGTGCGTGACCCCGTCGCGGCCCTCCAGCGCCTCGACCAGCGCGCGCGCGTTCGCCTGCGCCCGCTCGAGCCGCAGCCCGAGGGTGGCGAGGGACCGGTGCGCGAGCCAGGCCTCGAACGGCCCGAGCACGCTGCCGGTCCGGATCCGCCAGGCGATGAGCTCTCCGACGAGGACGGCGTCGCGCACGCTGACGACGCCGAGCAGGATGTCGGAGTGGCCGGTCAGCGCCTTGGTGCCGGAGGTCATCGCGAAGTCGGCGCCGTGGTCGAGCGGCTGCAGGCCGAGCGGCGTGGCCAGCGTGTTGTCGACGGCCAGCAGGCCGCCCGCCGCGTGCGTGGCCGCGGCGACGGCGTCGACGTCGCAGACGTCGAGCTTCGGGTTGGACGGCGTCTCGACCCACACGAGGGTCGCCCCGGCGGCGGCCGCGACGATCTGCTCGGTGTCGGTCGGCACGAGCCGCACCTCGACGCCCTTGGGCTCGAGCTCGTTCGCGGCGATGTTGCGGATGCCCGGGTAGCCGTCACCGCACGCGACGAAGACGTCGCCCGGCCCCAGGCGCGGGAGCACGACCGCGGCGACCGCGGCCATGCCGGAGGCGAAGACGACCGAGCGCCCGCCGTCGAGCTCGCCGATGGCGCGCTCGAGGTTGGTCCAGGTCGGGTTGGCGTCGCGCCCGTAGCCGTACGGCGAGGCGTCGGCGGGCCCGCGCAGGTGGTACGGCGCGGCGAACACGGGCCCGGGCAGCAGCGGCTCGCCCTGCTGAGCGCGCGGCAGGCCGGCGTGGACGGTGCGGGTGCTGGGGCCGCGCTGGCTCATGGCCCGAACCTACTAACGTCCGCCGCGATGCGACGCCTGGCGGTGGTGGTGGGCCTGCTCGCCGCGCTGGTCGCGCCCGCGAGCGCGGGGGCGCAGCGCTGGGAGCCCGACGTGCCGCGAGCGGCCGCCTACGCTGCGTCGCGCGCCGGCACCGTCACGTTCGCCGTGCGCACCACCGACCGCCTGTACGGCCGCGGGCTCGACCAGCAGTTCCCGACGGCCAGCGTGCTCAAGGCGATGCTCATGACCACGTACCTGCGGCAGGCGAGCGTGCGCGACCGCCCGCTGCACGACGCCGACCGCGCGCTCCTGCGGCCCATGATCCGCCGCTCCGACAACACCACGGCGACGCAGATCCGGAACCTCGTCGGCAACGCGGCGATCGTCCGCCTCGCCGAGCGCGCGGGCATGACGCGCTTCGCCATCAACCCGGTCTGGGGCCTCTCGCTGACCACGGCGCGCGACCAGACGCGGTTCTTCCTGGCGCTCGAGCGGCTGCTGCCGGAGCGCCACCGGGCCTACGCCCTGCGCCTGCTGCGGACGATCGTGCCGTCCCAGCGTTGGGGCATGGCCCAGGCCATCCCCGACGGGTGGACGCTGTACTTCAAGGGCGGCTGGGGATCCGGCTCCGGCGCCGTCGACCACCAGGTCGGCCTCCTGGCGCGCGGGGACGAGCGCCTCTCGATCGCCGTGATGACGGTCAACAACCCGTCGCACGAGTACGGCAAGGCGACCTTGGAGGGGCTCACGCGGCGGCTGCTGCGGCCACGCAAGCTCGGGACGGCCGGCGAGGCCGAGGCCGGGTTAGCGAGCGGGCGCGGCCGGAGCCGCGCCCGTCGCTGAAACAGCTACTCGGTGTCGCCCGCCGGAGGCTCGACGGCCGGCTGGTCGAGCGCGCCACCGTCGTCGACGCCCTCTTCCGAGCCCTCGGGCTTGCCGCCGCCGACGGTCACCGGCGTCGGCTTCTTCTCGGGCTTGACGACCGTCAGCACGAGGTCGCGCTCGTCGTCCTCCGGCGCCTTCTCGACGAGCACCGTCGCACCGGCCTCGAGCTCCGAGCGGAGCACGAAGTCGGCCAGCGGGTCCTCGATGTAGCGCTGGATCGCCCGGCGCAGCGGACGGGCGCCCATCGCCGGATCCCAGCCCTTCTCGACGAGGAAGTCCTCGGCCGGCTCGGTCAGGTCCAGCTGCAGCTCGCGCTCGGCGAGCTGGCCGCGGATCCGCCGCAGCAGCAGGTCGACGATCGACTTGATCTCCACCTTGGTGAGCTTGTGGAAGACGATGACCTCGTCGATGCGGTTGAGGAACTCGGGGCGGAAGACCTTCTTGAGCTCGCCCGTGACCCGGTTCTTCATGTCGTCGTAGGTCATCCCGTGCTCGTCGTCGCCGACCGTGAAGCCGAGCGGCGTGTTCCGCGCGATCTCGCTGGCCCCGATGTTCGAGGTCATGATCACGATCGCGTGCCGGAAGTCCACGGTCCGGCCCTGCGAGTCAGTGAGCCGGCCGTCCTCCAGGATCTGCAACAGGATGTTGAACACGTCAGGGTGCGCCTTCTCGATCTCGTCGAGCAGGAGCACGCTGTACGGCTTGCGGCGCACCGCCTCGGTGAGCTGGCCGCCCTCGTCATAGCCGACGTAGCCCGGAGGCGAGCCGACGAGCCGGGACACGGCGTGCTTCTCCATGTACTCGGACATGTCGATGCGGACCATCGCGTCCTCGTCGCCGAACAGGAACTCGGCGAGCGTGCGGGCGAGCTCGGTCTTGCCGACCCCGGACGGGCCGAGGAAGACGAAGGAGCCGGTCGGACGCTTCGGGTCCTTCAGACCCGCTCGCGAGCGCCGGATCGCCTTCGCGACGACCTCGATCGCCTGGTGCTGCCCGATGACGCGCTTGTGGAGCTCGTCCTCCATGCGCATGAGCTTCTGGGTCTCGGCCTCGGTGAGCTTGAAGACCGGGATGCCCGTCCACATCGAGACGATGTCCGCGATCTCCTCCTCGCCGATCGAGGGGCGCTCGCCGCTCTCGCCGGACTCCCACGCATCCTCGAGCTCGCGCTTCTTGTTGGTGAGGCGCCGCTCCTTGTCGCGCAGCTGGGCCGCCTTCTCGAACTCCTGGTTCTCGATGGCGGCTTCCTTGTCGCGACGCGTCGTCTCGATCTCCTCCTCGAGCTCCCGGTACACGGGCGGGGAGGACATCGACTTGATGCGCATGCGCGAGGCGGCCTCGTCGATGAGGTCGATCGCCTTGTCGGGGAGGAAGCGGTCGGAGATGTAGCGGTCGGCCAGCTCGGCCGCCGCCTCCAGCGCCTCGTCCGTGATGTTGATCTTGTGGTGCGCCTCGTAGCGGTCCTTGAGCCCCTTGAGGATCTGGACCGTCTCCTCGATCGACGGCTGGTCGACCGTGATCTTCTGGAAGCGGCGCTCCAGCGCGCTGTCGCGCTCGAGGTACTTGCGGTACTCGTCGAGCGTGGTGGCGCCGACGGTCTGCAGCTCGCCGCGAGCCAGCGCCGGCTTGAGGATCGACGCAGCGTCGATCGCGCCCTCGGCGGCACCCGCGCCGACGAGGTTGTGGAGCTCGTCGATGAACAGGATGATGTCGCCGCGCTGGGTGATCTCCTTCATCACCTTCTTCAGGCGCTCCTCGAACTCGCCGCGGTACTTCGAGCCCGCGACCAGCGCCGCAAGGTCGAGCGTGTAGATCTGCTTGTTCTTCAGCAGCTCCGGCACGTCGCCGTTGGTGATGCGCTGGGCGAGGCCCTCGACGACGGCGGTCTTGCCGACGCCCGGCTCACCCACGAGCACGGGGTTGTTCTTGGTGCGGCGCGAGAGGATCTGCATGATCCGCTCGATCTCGGTCTCGCGACCGACGACCGGATCCAGCTTCCCCTCGGCGGCCAGCTTGGTCAGGTTGCGACCGAACTGGTCCAGCAGCTTCGACGACTTCTTGCCCTCCCCCTGGGCACCGCCGGCGGCCCCGGCGCCGGCGCTCGCGCCGGACCCGGACTGACGACGGCCACCTGGGCCGGAGAGCATGCGGATGACCTCATTGCGGATCTTCTCGGAGTCGGCGTCGAAGTCGAGGAGGATGCGGGCGGCAACGCCCTCGTTCTCGCGCACGAGGCCGAGGAGGATGTGCTCGGTACCGATGTAGTTGTGCCCGAGGCTGAGCGCTTCCCGAAGCGCCAGCTCGAGCACCTTCTTGGCCCGCGGAGTGAAGGGGATCTGGCCGGAGGTGACCTCCTCGCCCGAGCCCACGATGCGGACGACCTGAGCGCGCACGCGCTCCACGGTGATGTCCAGGCTCTCGAGGACGCGGGCGGCGAGACCCTCCTCCTCACGGAGAAGGCCGAGAAGAATGTGCTCGGTGCCGATGTAATTGTGCTTGAGGGTTCGGGCTTCCTCTTGCGCGAGGACGACCACCTGGCGTGCTCGCTCTGTGAATCGCTCGAACATGGTGGTGCGCAGTCCTTCCTGCTACGTGATGGCTAGCGCTTGGTCGCTTCGACGGTCCGGACTTTGGGGTCGGAAGACGAAAATACCCCGATCCCTCGGTCCCCTAGTCGGCAAGCACGCCGGTGGGGCTGAGCGATACGGGGTTCGACTTGCGGCCATGGGTCAGTTTACCAACGGCATGCGTCGCGACCGGGCGGTTGCGAGTGCCCCGGCAAAGCGCGCTGTGAGGTCGGCCGGGCCGCGGGCGATCTGACGGTGCCCGATCCGCATCACGCGCTCGCCTCTGAGCAGCAGATCGGCGTCTTTCAGGCGGTCCCGCTCGAACGCCGCTCTTGTGGAGTGATAGGCCCAACCGTCGAACTCGACGACCAGATGTTGGGACCGCCAGTACATATCCACCTCGTGGCCATGTACCCGAACGTTGGTCTCGGGAGCCGGCAGGCCCGCGTCTTCGATGAGCTTCAGGAGCCGGCGCTCGGCCTCCGAGCGGGTGAAGCCCGGCGCGTCTTCGAGCGCCCGCCGGACACGCGGCGTTTCACGGACCTCGCGGTGCGTGAGGAGCCGCAGGACCCGAGCCTCGTTCAACGCGCGGTTCGAGCCCGGAGCTAGGTGTCGCGCATGGCCGGGAACAGCACGACCTCGCGGATCGTGTCCTGCCCCGTGAACAGCATGACCAGGCGGTCGATGCCGATGCCGATCCCGCCGGTCGGCGGCATCCCGTGCTCGAGGGCGCGGACGTACGCCTCGTCGTACGGCATCGCCTCCTCGTCGCCGGCCGCCGCGTCAGCCCGCTGGGTCTCGAAGCGCGCGCGCTGGTCGTCCGGGTCGTTGAGCTCCGAGTAGCCGTTGGCGAACTCCATCCCGCCCGCGAAGGCCTCGAAGCGCTCGACGAGGCCCGGCTCGGACCGGTGGCGCTTGGCCAGCGGCGAGAGCTCGACGGGGTAGTCGAGGAGGAACGTCGGCTCGATCAGCTCCGGCTCGACGTACTTCGAGAGCAGGTGATCGACCAGCCGCGCCCAGGTCGTCTCGTGCTCGGCCGGGTCGAGGCCGGCGGCGACCATGGCGGCGCGGAGCGCTTCGGTGTCCCGGTGCGCGTAGACGTCGACCCCGGTGCGCGCCAGGATCGCGCCGCCGAGCGTCTCGCGCTTCCACGGCGCCTCGAATCCGGTCGCGCCGACCGCCGCGGCGACCGAGGAGACGAGCGCCTCGCAGCGTGCCGCGACGTCCCCGTAGTCCGCGTACGCCTCGTACCACTCGAGCATCGTGAACTCGGGGTTGTGCTTGAAGGAGACGCCCTCGTTGCGGAAGTCCTTGCCGATCTCGTAGACCCGCTCCAGCCCGCCGACGATCAGCCGCTTGAGATACAGCTCGGTGGCGATCCGCAGGTACAGCGTGCGGTCGAGCTCGTTGTGGTGCGTCGTGAACGGCCGGCCCAGCGCGCCGCCGTAGATCGGCTGCAGGATCGGGGTCTCGACCTCGACGAAGCCCTCGGCATCGAGGAACCGCCGGATCTCGGTGATCACCCGCGTGCGCTTCATGAAGAGCTCGCGCGACTCCTCGTTGGCCATGAGGTCGAGCTCGCGCTGGCGGTAGCGCGTCTCGACGTCGCTCAGCCCGTGGTGCTTCTCGGGCGGCGGCCGCAGCGACTTCGCGAGCAGCGTCCACCCGTCAAGAGCCAGCGAGAGCTCACCCCGGCGAGTACGGAAGACGGTCCCGTCGGCGCCGAGGAGATCGCCGAGGTCCAACGAGACCAGACGATCGAGCGACTCCTGCCCGAGCACGTCGGCCCGAGCGTGCAGCTGGAGACGACCTGAGCGATCGACGAGGTCGAGGAACGCGGCCTTGCCCTGGCCCCGGCGAGCGGCCAACCGGCCGGCCACCCGCGCTCGGACCCCCGTCTCCTCACCTGCGGGAAGCTCGGAGAACGGGGCGATGACATCCGCGATCGGCTGCACGCCCGGGAAGGCGTGCGGGAACGGCTCGACCCCCTCGTCGCGCAGCGCGGCGAGCTTGCGCCGGCGCTGCTCAACGAGTTCGTCGCTCACACCTTGGCGACGTCGATCTTGGTGATCTTCAGCTCGCGCGCCTTACCGCTGGGGAGCGTCACGCTCACCACGTCGCCGCGCTTGTTCCCGAGCAGCGCCTTGCCGACCGGGGACTCGTTCGAGAGCTTGTTCTCGCCCGGGTTCGCCTCGGTCGAGCCGACGATCGTGTACTGGAGCGACTTGCCGGAACCCTCGTCCTTGACGTTGACCACGGAGCCGACGCGGACGATGTCGTTGGACAGGTCCTTGGCGTCGATCACCGAGGCGGAGCGAAGCTTGTCCTCCAGCGACGCGATCCGCGCCTCGAGCATCGCCTGCTCGTTCTTGGCGTCGTCGTACTCGGAGTTCTCGGAGATGTCCCCGAACTCGCGTGCTTCCTTGATGCGCTCGGCAACCTCGCGGCGCTTCTCCGTGGAGAGGTACTCGATCTCCTGCTTGAGCTTCTCGAGGCCTTCGGGAGTGAGGAGGACGTCCTTCTGCATGTCGTCGTCCTTGGGGCTGGGGTCCGGAGAAAGAAAACGCCCGCACGGGGCGGACGAGAGAATGCGCTCAGACGGCGGCGCGGCGCAGCATGGTAGCACCGATCTCAGCGATCACCAGACGCTGTTCGGCGAGCGTCTCGGCTCGCTGGAGCGCGTCCTGCACGGCACGCGGCGCGCCGAGCCGCTCGATGTACCAAGGGTGGAATTTCCGCAGATAGCGAGCGGCCCGGTCGGCGCCCAGATGCTCTTCGGCGCGGTCGAGGACCCACTCCCACTCCTCGAGCACCTCCTCGGCCAAGGGACCGGAATCCCGGGAGCCGAGGACCTCCTCGAACAGCCACGGATTGCCGAGGCTGCCGCGGGCGAGCATGACCGCCTCGCAGCCCGTGTAGTCGAAGACCCAGCGCACGTGGTCGGCGCCGTCCATGCCGCCGGTGACGATCACCGGCACCGGCAGCTCCCGCACCAGCTCGGCCGCGAGGTCGTAGTCCGGCGTGCCCTTGTGGCGCACCTTGATCGTGCGCGGATGGAACGTGATCCCGGCCACGCCGGCCTCGTCCACCAGCCGCCGCGCCACCTCGACGCCCTCCGCCCGCAGCTTCACGGTCACGGGCAGGCCCGAGCCCTCGCGGGCCGCGCGCGCCACCGCCACGGCTCCGTCCGGGTCGGAGAGCAGCGCCGCCCCCGCCCCGGTCTTCATGACCTTGGGCACCGGGCAGCCCATGTTGAGGTCGATGAAGTCGGCCCCGATGCTCGCCACGTGCGCCGCGGCCGAGCGCATGATCTCCGGGTCGTGGCCGAACAGCTGGATGGCCACCGGTCCACCCTCGCGCTCACGCGGGTCGATGGTCAGCAGCTCGTCGTGCGTCTTGCGGTTGCCGTAGTGGATGGCGAACGAGGAGACCATCTCGCTGACCGCCAGACCCGCGCCGTAGCGCTTGGCCTGGAGGCGCACGAACCAGTTCCCGATCCCGGCCAGGGGCGCGAGCACGACCCGGTTCGGGATCGTGAGTCCGCCCAACTCCCAGGAGTCGTGCAGTGAGCGCACGGATAGGGGTTTCGCCCGCATCGCTCCACGAGGTTACTCAGGCGGTGGTTCCGCGATGCGGGCGACGTTACACGGGACGATTCCGCTCCCAGATGATCCGCAGCCCTTCCAGCGTGAGCAGGTCGTCGACGCCGTCGAGGGAATCGCAGAACGGGACGATGACGCCGGCCAGCCCGCCGGTGGCGATCGCCTTCGTCTCGGCCCCGAGCTGCTCGCGCAGCCGGCCCACGATGCCGTCGACCATCGCCGCGTAGCCGAAGATCATCCCCGAGCGGATCGCGTCCACGGTCGACTTGCCGATCAGCGACCGCGGCTCCACGAGGTCGATCCGCGGGAGCGCGGCCGCGCGATCGCTCAACGCCTCCAGGGA
Source organism: uncultured Solirubrobacteraceae bacterium (assembly GCA_963774155.1). Lineage (GTDB taxonomy): Bacteria > Actinomycetota > Thermoleophilia > Solirubrobacterales > Solirubrobacteraceae > DASSUW01. Next base: position 408,691 of record CAVZDW010000010.1, on the reverse strand, counting down.
GATCTCCACGCCCGGGAAGATCACGCCGCCGAGGTACTCGCCGTCCGCCGACACGACGTCGTGCGTGACCGCGGTGCCGAAGTCGACGACCACGCAGGGCCCGCCGAGCTTCTCGTAGCCCGCCACGGCGTTGACCAGGCGGTCGGGGCCGATCTCGCGCGGGTTGTCGTAGCGGATCGGCATGCCGGTGCGCAGGCCGGGGCCGACCACCGGCATCTCGTGCCCGAGGTAGCGGCCGGCCATCTCCGTCCACTCCGGCCGCAGCTGCGGCACCGTGGACGAGACGATCGACGCGTCGATGTCGTCGAACGTGACCCCGCGCAGGCCGAGCAGGTTGCGCAGCGCCGCGCCCAGCTCGTCCGCCGTCGACTCGCGCACCGTGGCGAAGCGCCAGTGCTCCTGCAGCTCGCCATCCCGGAACATCCCGAGGTGGGTCTGCGTGTTCCCGACGTCGACGACGAGGAGCATTCAGCGGCGCACGATACGGACCGGAGCCACCGCGGAGCGCGTCTGCCCCTGCCCGTCGCGCACGGCCCAGTACACGTGACCGCGCTGCGGTCGCCGCAGCTCCCGCTGCTCGCGCCGCGAGAGCGGGAAGCGCACCCGCTGCAGCTCGCCGGGTCGGAGCGAGATCCGCCGGGTGGCGAGGACGACGGAGCGGCGGCGGGCGAGCGTGAGCAGACCGGCGCAGCGCCGCACGGTCGCCGTCGGGCACCCCACGCGCACCCGCGCACGGGTGCCGCGCACGCGCACGCGCCGTGAGAGCACCGAGACGCCGCCGAAGATCTTCCCCGGCCGGGTCCGCCGGCGGGGGACGCCCGGCAGCTGCGGGACGGCCGGGACGAGCGCCACGTCGTCGGCGTATCCGTCGTTGTACGAGCCTCCCGGCGGCGCCGTGCGCACCCGGACGGCGATCGTGCGCGTGAGCCGCGGCACCACCGCGGTGGCCGAGCGCGGCAGCAGCATCGTCGCGTTCGCACGCTCGGCCGCCGTGACCGTGTCCAGCGTCAGGCCGCCCAGGCCGATGCCCGCCGGTCCGCGGAAGCGGGCCGAGACCACGGCGTGGTCCTCGCTCAGCCGGTAGCCGCCGAGCAGCGCCGAGAGCCGCACGCGGAAGCCCACGCGAGCGTCGATCTCGGGCGCCCAGCCCGAGACGTCGACCACCTGCGTCGCGCTCGACCCCGCCGTCCCCGGCCCGCCGGCGAAGAACGCGTCGCCCGCGCCGAGGAGCGAGGCCGCGCCCGTGGTCGGGAAGGCCACGAGGCCGACCGTCGTGCCGTAGCGGACGCTCGTGAAGGCGCCGGTGCGGCGCCAGCGCGGCGGCGCCGGCGAGCCACGGTCGTCGGTCGCCGGCTCGCCGTGCTCGGCGCCCGGGTTGGCGAGCAGGTTGCCGGCCGTCGGCGGCGGCGGGAGCGGGCGCCGCTCGAGCGCGCCGACATCGCGCCGCGCGATGCCGTCGCCGTCGCCGTCCAGGGCCCGGACGTCGCCGGCCGCGTCGGTCTCCGGCTCGTCGGCGTCGAGCGGCCGCGGGTCCCCGGCGTCGACGAGCGGCGAGCCCTCCTGCGGCCGCAGGTCGCCCGGCGGCCCGAGCAGCAGCGGGTCGATCCCGTCCTCCGGCAGGACCGAGAAGGTCACGGTCGCCGGGCCGGTGACCCCGCGCGCGAAACCCCACACGAGCGAGTTGGAGAGCGTCGCCGCGGCGTCCGGCGCGATCCGCAGCCCGACGGCGCTCGTCCCGTAGAGCGTCAGGTGCGCGGCGGTCAGCGCGCCCGACTCGACCACGACGCCCGTGCCCGTCACGGCCACGCTGTGCGTGCGGACGCGGCCCGCGGTGACCACCGGCCCGGTGATCGCCGACGAGCGCAGCTCGGCGCCGTCGCGCAGCCGCACGCCGCCGGCCACGTTCAGGTCGCGGCCGTCGCCGCGCAGCGCCAGCGCGGTGCCCGTGGCCGCGCGCACCGTCAGCGCGGTCAGCGACGAGTCGTCCTCGCCGAAGTCGACGCGGCCGTCGATCTCCGTCGCGCGCCGGCCCGAGCCGACGATCCGCACCGGCTCTCCGTCCGCGTCGGCGACCGGGCCGGGATCGCTCCGCCGGCCGACGCGGATCGTGTCGAGGCCCGGTTCGTCGGCCGCGGCGTCGAGCGCCGCAGCGAGGCTTGGCTGGTCGACGCAGCCGGCGCCGGCGACCCCGACGCAGAACGTCGCCGCCTCAGCGGGACCGGCGGCGAGCAGGAGCGGCACGAGCAGCGCAAGGAGCCTGGCCACTCGGCAAGGCTAACTGCGCACGTCGAGCGGCGGCCCGGCCACCTTGACGTCCTGCCCCGGCCCCAGGGCCGCGAGCGCGTCGGCGGCGCGCCCGCCCCCGGTGACCTCGAGCTCCGGATCGAGCTCCAGCAGCGGCACGAGCACGAAGCGCCGCGTCGTCACCTCGCGGTGCGGGAGCCGCAGCCGGTCGGACGCGTGCCGGACGTTCTCCAGGAGCAGCAGGTCGATGTCGATCGGCCGCGGGCCGTGCCGCACGCCGCCGGGCTCGCGCCCGAGCGCGCGCTCGACCGCCTTGCACGCGTCGAGCAGGTCCTCGGGCCCCAGCTCGGTCTCGATGCGGACGCACGCGTTGAAGAAGTCGCGCTGGTCGAGCACCTCGCCGACCGGCTCGGTCTCGTACACGCTCGAGGAGGCGAGGACCATGACGCCGTGCGTCCACAGATCCTCGACCGCGGCCTGCAGGTGGGCCCGCCGGTCGCCGACGTTCGAGCCCAGGCCGAGGTAGCCGAGCCTCATGACCGGATCAGCGCCAGCTGGCGCGACTGGGCGAGCAGCGTGCCGTCGGGCGCCCACAGCTCCCCATCCTCGTCCCAGACGCCGCCGGCCGAGCAGCGCGAGCGGTAGTCGGCCAGCACCCAGTCGACGCTCGGCACCGGCGCGCGGAAGTGGATCGTGAGGTCGAGCGTGGGGGCGCCGACGGGGCGCAGGAGCTTGGAGAACGCCGCCGGCATCCAGCCGTCCGACAGCGTGGTGAGAGCGAGGTGGTCGAGCGGCCGCGGCGGATCGAGCCGCAGCCAGACGAGGTTGCGCGCCTCGCCGCCGAAGACCGGCAGCACCGGGCGGATCTCGAGCCGGTCGATGAACCCCGGCATCGGATCGACGCGCTGCATCCGCTCGCAGGCCTCGGGCGGCGGCGCCTCGGGCATCGTCTCGCTCCACTCCGGCTCGCCGTCGCGCCACGTCGCGCACGAGCCGAGCGCGAGGGCCACCGGGGCGCCGTCCTGCTCCAGCCGCAGGCTCACCGTCGTGGCCGAGCGCCCGGCCCGCTCGACGGTCGCGCTGATCTCGAACGGCCCCGCCTTGGGCGGCTCGAGGTAGTGCACGGTGAGGGATCGCGGACGCCGCGCCGGGTCGTCGACGGCGGCGACCATGGCCCGCGTCAGGAAGGTCGCCACGTAGCCGCCGAACGGCCCGCGCACGACCCACCAGCGGTCGCCGATCGTGCCGCGCCAGCGCGTCGGCGTCAGCGGCTCGAGGGCGGTATCGACATCCAGGATGTGCTCGCTCACGCGGCGGACTCTTTCAGGCCGAGCCGCGAATGCAGCCGCGCCAGCGGCCGCGGCGCCCACCAGTTCCACCGTCCGAGCAGCACCATCAGCGAGGGGACGAGGAGTGCGCGGACGAGGAACGCGTCGATCAGCACGGCCAGCGCGGTGCCGACGCCGAGCTCCTTGATGAAGACGACCTCGGAGGTCGCGAAGGCGCCGATGGCGATGCAGAAGAGCAGCGCCGCGTAGGTCACGATCCGGCCCGTCCGCTCGAGCCCCACGGCCACCGCCTCGCGATCCGCCATCCCGCTGTCGCGCGCCTCCTTGATGCGCGTGAGGAGGAACACGCCGTAGTCGGTCGACAGCCCGAAGGCGACGCAGAAGAGAAGGATCGGCTGCGTGGATTCGAGCGCGCCCTGGGCTTCGAAGCCGAGCAGCGACTCGAAGCGCCCGTCCTGGAAGATCAGCACCAGCAGGCCGAACGCGGCGCTCAGCGTGAGCAGGTTCATGAGCAGCGCCTTGACCGGGAGCACGACCGAGCCGGTCATGACGAAGAGGATCACGAGGGTGCTGCTGCAGAGCAGGAACAGGGCGAGCGGGAGCGAGCCGCCGAGCGACGCCTGCTGGTCCATGAACTGCGCGGTGCTGCCGCCGACGTCGACGGCGAACGGCGGGTCCTGGCCGCGGATGTCGCGCACGAGCTCCTGTGCCTCGTCGGACAGCCGGGACGACCCGGTGAAGACGTCGATCCGCCACAGGCCGTCGGCCTGCTGCGGCCGGCTCACGGCCTCGACGCTCGGCAGCCGCTCGAGCTCGCTCGCGTAGGCCTGCACCGCGCCGGGGTCGTCGCTGCGCGCCGCGATGTAGATCGGCGAGCCGCGGCCGGGTGGGAACTCCGTGCTGACGGCGTCGTCGACGACGCGGGCCGAGCGGTCGGTGGGCAGCACGTCGGCGTCGACGCCGGTGAACTCGATGCGCAGGAACGGCAGCCCCATGACGATGAGGAGCGCCGCCGTGGCGGCGGCGATCGGGCCGGGCCGGCGCATGACCGCCTGCGAGAAGCGGTACCACGGGCCTGCCTGGATGTGGGCGGCGTCGCGGTGCATGGCGACCTGCCAGCGCTTGAGGCTGAGCGCGTTGACGCGAGGACCGAGCACGGCGAGCAGCGCCGGCAGCACGGTGAGCGAGACGAGCGCGGCCGTGAGCGCGACCAGCACGCCGCCCACGCCCATCGAGAAGAGGAAGCGCAGCTTGAAGGCGAGCAGGGCGGCCATCGCGGCGGCGACCGTCACGGCGCTGAAGGCGACGGTGCGGCCGGCGGTGCGCATCGTCCGCCGGAGCGCGCCGCCGACGTCCTCGTCGACCGCGAGCTCCTCGCGGAAGCGCGAGACGACGAACAGCGAGTAGTCGATGGCCAGGCCCAGTCCGGCACCGGTGATCAGGTTGATGGCGAACACCGACATCGGCTCGATCGTGTTGACGAGGCGCAGCAGCGCGAACGTGGTGAGGATCGTCGTGGCGCCGACCGCCACCGGCAGCAGCGCCGCCACCACGCTGCGGAAGACCACCAGCGAGAGCAGGAAGAGCAGCGGGAACGCGAGCATCTCGGCCCGCGCGAGGTCCTCCTCGATCTGCTCCCCGACCTGGGTGAAGGCGAGCAGCCCGCCGCCCGCCGTCACACCGGGCTCGCGCTCGACGACCTCCTTGAGATGCTCGGCCGTGCCCTCGCCCTCTCCGGCGCGGAACGTGGCCAGCAGGTAGGTCGAGCGGCGGTCGCGCGAGATCAGCTCGGCGGGCTCGCCGTCGCGGACGGCGGCGACCGCGGCCACGCCGGGATCGTCGCGCAGGGTCTGCGCGACGCGCGCGATCTTCTCGTCCGCCTCCGGCGTGCCGACCTCGGAGCCGAGCCGCACCAGCGCCACGAAGTCGGGCGCGGCGGACTGGCCGGTGGCGCGCTCGATCGCGTCACGGGCGAGGACCGACTCCGAGCCGTGGTCCTCGAAGTCGTCGTCCGAGTCCAGGAGCGAGACGACCTGGCCGCCGAACGCCCCCGCGAACAGCACGAAGACGACGGTGAAGGCGAGGACGAGCCGGCGCCGGCGCTCGATCAGGCGTGCAAGGCGGTCCATGCCCGGAAGACCGGATGGTCGCTCTGCTCGAGGTCCAGCGCGGCGTAGACGTTCAGCAGCATCCCGGTGGCGAAGAAGGACCAGATCTCCCCGGGCTCCCGGTTGCCGGAGAGCTCGGTGACCTCGGACACCACCTCGCCGTAGGTGCGCCGCACGTGCGCCTGGATGTCGGCGTCCGAGACCGCGGCGTAGCCCTGCATGAGCATGAGGATCGCGTGGCGGTCGGGAAGCAGCTCGTGGACGTACGCCATGCCCATGGCGTGCAGCTCCTCGCCCGGCTCGGCGTCCGCCGCCGCTCGGCGGAAGGCGTCCAGCACCTTCGCGCAGGCGCGGTCCGTACAGGCCAGGAACAGCTCCCGCTTGGTGCGGAACAGGCGGAAGAGGTACGGCTGGGAGATCCCGGCGACCTTGGCGATCGCCTCGGTCGACGTGCCGAAGTAGCCGCCTTCCGCGAAGTGCTCGATGGCGACCGCGAGGATCTCCTCGCGTCGCTCGTCGGCGGACTTGCGCATCGCGACGATGTTAGTGACTACTTACTTGCTGGTCAAGCACGCTCTTCCCGCCAGACCTCGACCGAGACCTCCTCGACGGGCAGCGGGATCGGCGGCTCGGGCTTCGACGCCTTCACGGTGACGCTCTCGGCGCCGAACTGCGATGACAGCCGGTCGGCGATCACCGCGCACAGCCGCTCGAGCGTCTTGTAGGAGCGCTGCTGGGCGATCAGGGCGATCACCTGGCAGACCTCGCCGTAGTCGACCGTGTCCTCGACGCGGTCGGTGATGAGCGCATCGGGCTCGCCGACGTCGAAGCGCACGTCGAGCACCAGCCGCTGGCCGATCTCGCGCTCGGCGGCCGTCACGCCGTGATGCGTATAGAGCGAGAGCCCGACGATCTCGACGGTGACCCCGACCTCGGGGCCCTCCTCGTCATCGTCGTCGTCGGTCAGGTCGTCGTCGTCGAAGTCCTCGTCGGGGTCTGAGGCCATGGCGCGAACGTAGCAGCCGTCACCGCGAGGGCGTCGCGCGTGGCGGCCACGTCGTGCACGCGGAAGACCCTGGCGCCGCGCTCGAAGGCGATGACGCTGGTGGCCACGGTCGCGTGCACGCGCTCGGTCACGTCCCGTCCGGTGAGGCGCCCGAGGAAGGTCTTCCGGCTCGTGCCGATGACCAGCGGGCGGCCGATCGCCACCAGCTCGTCGAGCCGCCGGAGCAGCTCGAGGTTGTGCTCGAGCGTCTTGCCGAAGCCGATCCCGGGGTCGAGCGAGATGCGCTCCTCCTTGACGCCCGCGGCGACCGCCGCGGCCATCCGCTCCTCGAGGAAGGCCTTCACGTCGCTCACCACGTCGTCGTAGTGCGGATCCTTCTGCATCGTGCGCGGCTCGCCGAGCATGTGCATCAGGCAGCAGTCGACGCCGCGGTCGGCGACGAGGCCGGCCAGGTCGGGGTCGTGCCGGAAGGCGCTGACGTCGTTGACGTAGCTCGCGCCGGCGTCGAGCGCCGCCTCGGCGACGGGGCGCTTCATCGTGTCGATCGAGATCTGGGCGCCGGTGTTCAGGCCCGCGAGGCCCTCGACGACGCCGATCACGCGGTCGAGCTCGTCGGTGACGGATACGGGGGCGGCTCCGGGCCGGGTCGACTCCCCGCCGACGTCGACGATCCCGGCCCCCTCGCGGACGAGCCGGAGGCCGTGGGCGACGGCCGCGACGTCGTCCTCGAACGCGCCGCCGTCGGAGAACGAGTCCGGCGTGACGTTGACGATCCCCATGATCGTGTAGGGCTGATCCACGCGGCCGACGGTAGCCAATCCGTCCAGACGGCGCCGAAAGGGGTTGTCTGCGGCCGCTTTGCCGCCGATCCGTGCCGCATGGAAGTCCAGGCAGCTGCCGCGATGAGCATCCTCTCGATGACCGTGCAGGGCGCTCATGACGCGATGGAGCGGGCGAATGTGAAAGCCCTCGCAGGCGATCCGTCGCCGGCCGCTCAGGCGGACGTGATCCTGGAGCTCTCGAGCGCCGCACAGGCGCTCGTCAGCTCGAGCTGAGCGTGGCGGTGCATTTCGGGACGCGCGCGGCCGTGAGCGGGGCGCGCGTCCCGAAGTGCACCGTCCACAATCAGCCTCATGCCGACCGCGCTCGTCACCGGTGCCAACCGCGGCCTCGGGCTCGAGGTCTCCCGCCAGCTCGTTGCTCGCGGCTACGACGTCCTCGCCGGCGCTCGTGACCCGTCGTCCGTGCCTGCGGGCTTGCGCGCCGTGCCGCTCGACGTCACCGACGAGCGCTCGATCGCCGCGCTGCGCTCGTCCGTCTCGTCTTTAGACGTTCTCGTCAACAACGCCGCGATCCACTACGACACGGGGCAGCGCGTCCTCACCGCGGACCTCGGGGTCGTGCGCGAGGCGCTGGAGACCAACACGCTCGGGCCGTGGCGGCTCGCGATCGCGTTCGCCGACCTGCTGCGGGCGAGCCCGGCCGGGCGGCTCGTGAACGTGTCGTCGGGCGCCGGCTCGCTGACCGGGATGCGCGACGGCACCCCGGCCTACTCAATCTCGAAGGCCGGCCTGAATGCGCTGACGCTGATGCTCGCCGATGCGTTCGCGGGGTCCGGCGTGCTGGTCAACGCCGTATGGTGTCGGGCTGGGTGGCGACGGACATGGGTGGTGCCGGCGGGCGTCCTGTGGCGGACGGCGCGGCGGGCATCGTCTGGGCGGCGACGCTCCCTTCCGGTGGGCCGAGCGGGGGCTTCTTCCGCGACGGGTCGCCGATCCCGTGGTAGCGCCCCGAGGCCGATGCCGGCCAGGATGGCGACGCCGCCGAGCAGCTGGGCCGGGCCGAACGCGTCCTGGAAGGCGATCGCGCCGGTCAGCGCGCCCACGAGCGGCTCGAGGTTGACGAAGGCGCCGGCCAGCGCGGCCGGCACGCGCGCCTGCGCCCAGGCGAAGAGCCAGAAGGCGAGCAGCGTGCCGGTGAGGGCGAGGGCGAGCACGACGAGGACCGGCTCCAGGCCGGTGGGCGCCGGCGGAGCGCCCTCGCGGATGAGCGCGACGGGCAGCGCGGCGACGCCGCCGGCGGCGAGCTGCACGGCGGTGACGGCCGCGGCGTCGCGGCCGGCCAGCAGGGAGGGCTGGATGACGATGAAGGCGGCCGAGCCGGTCACCGACAGCAGCACGAGCGCGTCGCCGGCGATCGAGGTCCCGGTCCCGCCTCCGCCGGCCACCAGGCCGACGCCGGCGAGCGCGACGAGCGAGCCCGCCCAGGCGAGCGGGCCGGAGCGCGCCCGGCCGGACGCGGCGCCGAACACGGCCACGAGCACCGGCACGGCGCCCACGATCAGCGCGGCGTGGCTGACGCTCGTGCGCTCGATCCCGATGTTCTGCAGCACGATCACGCCGCCGTAGCCCAGCGCGCCCGCGGCGAGGATCGCCGGCGTGAACGCGGCCCTGAGGTGCCTGCGGGCGACGAAGGCCAGCAGCGGCGCGGCGATGGCGAAGCGGATGACGGCAAGCCAGCCGGGGCCCAGCCATTCGAGGCCGAGCTTGGAGAGCGGCACCGTGAGCCCCCAGAGGGCGCCCGCGATGGCCAGCGCGATGAGTGCGGTGTGGCGCTGCCGGTTCATACCTATGAGCATCGGCGATCCGCCGCGTTTCTCAAGCAGGATTCGACGGTTGCGCCCTTAGACGAAATATTGTTTCGTCATATGGCCGTTTCACTTGACGCAATCGACGTCCAGCTGCTCGCTGAGCTGCAGAACGATGCCGACCGGCCCAACGTGGAGCTCGCGCGCCTCGTCGGGCTCTCGCCGGCCGCGACGCTCAACCGCGTGCGCCGCCTCAAGGAGTCCGGCGTGCTGCGGCGCATCACGGCGCGGCTCGACAGCACGGCATCCGGCTTCCCGCTCCAGGTCTACCTCCTGGTCACGCTGGGCCGGCACGACGAGGTGGCCAACCGGCGCTTCGAGGAGGCCGTCGCCGCGCTGCCGAACGTGATCGCCGCCGACTGGGTCACCGGCGAGGTCGACGCGGTCCTCATGGTCGTGGCCCGCGACGTCAGCGAGCTCCAGCTCGTGCTCTCCCGGCTCTCCACCCGAGGGGCCTCCCGCCTCGTCACCCTGCTCCGCCTCGAGGAGCTCAAGCCCTCCTCACCCCTCCCCCTCCGAGCCACCCGCTGACCAAGGGGGGTCAGACCCCGTCACGGGTCAAACGCGTGATGGGGTCAGACCCCGTCACGGGTCAAACGCGTGATGGGGTCAGACCCCCTTAGGAGGGTGGTTGAGGGTTTTGGGCTTGACAGATCTCGCGCTTTACCGGTACAGTCTTTACCAGTACAGATGACGCCTCCCCGGAACCGCAACGACCGCGCCGTCACCCTCGCCACCGTGGCCGAGGCGGTCGGCGTGTCCCGCATGACCGTCTCGAACGCCTACAACCGCCCCGATCAGCTCTCGCCCGAGCTGCGCGCCCGCGTCCTCGATGTCGCCCGCGAGCTCGGGTACTCCGGACCCCACCCCGTCGCGCGGACGCTCTCACGCGGCGCGACCGGCTCGATCGGCCTCGTGCTCGACTATCCGCTGACCCGCGCGTTCAGCGACCCCGCGACCGTCGACTTCCTCCACGGCGTGGCGTCCGGCTGCGAGGAGCGCGCCCTCGGCCTCTCGCTGGTGCCGCAGATCGAGGGCCGTGACGCCGCGCTCGTCCAGTCCGCGCTCGTCGACGGCTTCGTCATGTACTGCACGCCCGACGGGGATCCGCGGTTCCAGGCCGTCCTCGATCGCCATCTCCCCTTCGTGCTCGTGGACTACGACGCCGAGCCCGGCCGGGCCGCCGTCAACATCGACGACCGCGGCGCCGCCAAGGCCACCGCGGAGCACCTGGTCGCGCTCGGCCATCGCCGCTTCGGCATCGTGCTCCCGTACGACCAGGAGGCCAGCACCGCCGCCGAGGCGGAGAGGGCCGCGAGCCGGTTCGTGGGCGTCGAGCGCCTCGCCGGGTGGCGGCTCGGGCTCGAGCCGGCCGGGATCGACTGGAACGCCGTGCCCGTGGGCTTCGCGACGGGCTCGACGCGTGACGCCGGGCGCCACGCGGCTGCGCAGCTCCTCGACCGTGCCGACCGTCCGACGGCGATCATCGCACTGTCCGACGAGCTCGCCCTCGGCGTGTTCGAGGCCGCCGCCGAGCGTGGGATCGCCGTCCCCTCACAGCTCTCCGTCACCGGCTTCGACGACATCCCCGAGGCCGAGCACGCCACTCCGCCGCTCACCACCGTCCGCCAGTCCCACGCTCGCAAGGGCGCGGAGGCCGTGCGCCTGCTTCTCGACGCCCGCGAGGGCGAGACCGTCCTCCTCCCCACCGAGCTCGTCGTCCGAGCTTCCACCGCTCCCGCTCCGTAGAAAGGACCTCCCCATGCAGTCCGATCCCATCACCGCGATCATGGCTCGCGAGTCCACCAACCGCCTCCTGACGGAGACCAAGCCCCAGAAGGTCCGCCGGCCACGCCGGACCGCCGCGCTCGTCCTGCAGCGCGCCGCGCACCGCCTCGACCCCTACGTCGCGGCGGCGCCCAAGGTCAATCTCGGTCGCTAGTACACGCGGCCGTACTTCCGGCCCCGCGTACTAGGCGAAGTCGGGCTTCTCGGGCAGATCGAGCCCGCGCGCCTCGGCGGCGCCGCCGGCCAGGCCCGGACGCGGCAGGGGCCGCGGCGCCGACGGGGCGGCCGCTCCCGGAAGCTCGGGGCGCTCAGGCGTCCCGGGCGGGAGCGAGTCCTCCTCGGCGCTGCCGAAGACCTCTTCCGCCGTCTTGCCCTCGAGCAGCGCCTCGAACTCCTGGCGCTCGATCGTCTCGCGCTTGAGCAGCAGCACCGAGATCGTCGTGAGCTGCTCGCGGTGCTCGGCGAGGATGTCCTTGGCCTGCTGATGCGCGCCCTCGACGATGCGGCGGATCTCGTCGTCGATCTCGCGCGCGATCTCGTCGGAGTAGTCCGGCTCGGACGAGAACTCGCGGCCGAGGAACGGCTGGCCGTGGTCGTGGCCGAACACGCGCGGGCCGAGCTTCTCGCTCATGCCGAAGCGCATGACCATCTGCTTGGCCGTCGCCGTCACCTTCTCGATGTCGTTCGAGGCGCCGGTGGTGATCTCGCCGAAGACGATCTCCTCGGCGGCGCGGCCGCCCAGCGTCATCGCCATCGTGTCGGTCAGCTCCGCGCGCGTGGTGAGGAACTTGTCCTCCGTCGGGAGCGAGATCGTGTAGCCGAGGGCCTGGCCACGGGAGATGATCGAGATCTTGTGGACCGGGTCGGAGTGCTCGAGGTAGTGCCCGACGATCGCGTGCCCCATCTCGTGGTAGGCCGTGATCAGCCGCTCCTTCTCGCCCATGACCCGGGTCTTCTTCTCCGGGCCGGCGACGACCCGCATGATGCCCTCTTCCAGCTCGACCTGGGTGATCTCCTTCTTGCCCGTGCGGGCGGCGAGGAGCGCGGCCTCGTTGACCAGGTTGGCCAGGTCGGCGCCGGTGAAGCCGGGCGTCTGGCCGGCGAGCGCGTCGAGCTCGATGACCTTCGCGAGCGGCTTGCCGCGCGTGTGGACCTCGAGGATCTTGCGACGGCCGCGCCGATCGGGGCGGTCGACGGTGATCTGGCGGTCGAAGCGGCCGGGACGGAGCAGGGCGGGATCGAGGATGTCGGGCCGGTTGGTGGCCGCGATCATGATGATGTTGTCCTTGGCCTCGAAGCCGTCCATCTCGACGAGCAGCTGATTCAGGGTCTGCTCGCGCTCGTCGTGGCCACCGCCGAGGCCGGCGCCGCGATGGCGGCCGACCGCGTCGATCTCGTCCATGAAGATGATGCAGGGCGAGTTCTGCTTCGCCTGCTCGAAGAGGTCGCGCACACGTGAGGCGCCGACGCCGACGAACATCTCGACGAAGTCCGAGCCGGAGATCGAGAAGAACGGCACGCCCGCCTCGCCGGCCACGGCACGGGCCAGCAGCGTCTTGCCGGTACCTGGCGGGCCGTAGAGCAGCACGCCCTTCGGGATCCGCGCGCCGAGCGCCTGGAACTTCTTGGGGTTCTCGAGGAACTCCTTGATCTCGTGCAGCTCCTCGACCGCCTCGTCGGCGCCCGCAACGTCACGGAACGTGATCTTGGGCGAGTCGACCGACATCCGCTTGGCACGCGACTTGCCGAACGACATGACCTTCGAGCCGCCGCCCTGCACCTGGTTCATGAGGAAGATCCAGAACCCGATGAAGATGAGGAACGGCAGGACGTACGTCAGCAGCGAGACGATCACGTTCGACCGCGCCGGCTTGACGTCGAAGCTCTGGATGTTGCGGGCCTCCTCGGCGTCCTGGAGCTTGTTGACCAGGATGTCGCCGTAGGCGGGCGGGAAGCCGACCTCGTACTTCTTGTCGTCCGGCAGCACGACCTCGACCGAGTTGTCCTTCGTCTTGAGCAGGACCGACTTGACCTGGTTCGGCCGTTCGATCTGCGTCAGGAACTCGCCGAACGTGGTCGGTTCGGCCCGATCGGAGTTCGAGATCAGCCTCGACGCGAAGAACGCGAGGACGATCACGATCATGATCGGGAACAGGGCGCTCTTGAAGAAGCGGCTCATGTGCGCACCCGGAAAGGAGCGGGGAAGAAACTGCTGGACAAGTAGGTCAAGGCTACCAGTGGTCGGGTGGCTATCCCGGAAGCAGTGTGGGAGGGGATCCTATGGATCTCCTAATCGGCGATTCCCTTCAAGGCCGCGACATACGGGAGGTTCCGGTAGCGCTCGTCGTAGTCGAGCCCGTACCCAATCGCGAACTTGTCAGGAATTTCGAACCCAACGTAGCGCGCAGGCATCTCGACCCGGCGCCTTTCCGGCTTGGTGAGCAGCGCGCAGACCTCCAGCGAGGCCGGTCCGCGGGCCTCGAGCGTCCGCATGAGGTATTGCAGCGTGAGCCCGGAATCGACGATGTCCTCGACGATCAGGACGTGCCGGCCCTCGAGCGGAGCGTCGAGGTCCTTGAGGATCCGCACCACGCCGGAGGACTCGGTCGAGGAGCCGTAGGAGGCGACGGCCATGAAGTCGACCTCGCAGTGCATGTCCAGCTGGCGCATGAGGTCGGCGAGGAAGAAGACGGCGCCCTTGAGCACGCCGATGAGCAGGAGGTCCTTGCCGGCGTAGTCGCGTGACACCTCGGCGGCCATCTCGGTGATCCGGTGCTGGAGCTCGTCCGCCTGGACGATGATCTCCCCGATCTTGTCGTCGCGCAGCATCGGCGGCGGAGTCTAGGCGTCCCAGCGCAAGCGCACGCGGTCGCGCGTGGCCGGGCCGGCGCTGAAGCGCTCGCCGGTGGCCAGTCCCGGAACCCAGACGATCTCGCCCGCCGAGACCACCACCGGCACCTGGCGCCGGGCCTCGCGCGGGACCTTGCGGTCGGTGAAGAGGTCCGACAGCGCGCGGCTGCCGCCGAGGCCGGCGGGGCGCATGCGATCGCCGGCGCGCCACGGGCGCACCTCGAGCTCGCGCGCGAGCGCGGCCGCGTCGAGCACGCCGTCGCCGGCGGCCTCGCACGTCACCCGGCCGGCGCCGTAGGCCACGCTGCCCGGGACGGGGAGCACGGCGGGAGCCGGTGCCGGCTCCGGCCCGTGGTCGAAGCGCAGCCGTCCGTACTCGACCACGGCGCGCAGGCCGCCGCCGACGTCGAGGCTCGCCGTCCCCCCGCCGGCGCCGAGGGCGAGGATCTCCGGCACCCGGGCGCCGACCGACGGCTCGCCGGCGATCGCCTGCACGGTGAGCCGGGCGAGCGCGGGCGGCAGCGCGGCGATCCGCTCCACCGACGGGTCGAGGTCGATGAGCGAGTCGAGCACCTCGGCCTCGTCGCGCAGGATCTCCAGCGTGCGCAGGATGTTCGCCTCGGCGGCGGGGTGGATCGAGCGCAGGGCGGGCAGGAGCGCGTTCCGGATCCGGTTGCGGGTGAACGCGTCCGACTCGTTGGTGGGGTCCTCGCGCCACGCCAGCCCGTGCTCGGCGCAGTACGCGGCCGTCTGCTCGCGCGTCCAGCCCAGAAGCGGGTGGATGACGCCCGGGCGATCGCGGATGCCCAGCAGCGCGCGCCGGCCCGGCGAGGCGGCGAGCCGGTAGAGCACGGTCTCGACCTGGTCGGTGGCCGTATGGCCGGTGGCCACGACCGGCCCCAGCTTGGCCGCCTCGGCGTACCGGACCTCCCGCGCCCACGCCTGCACGTTGCCCTCCGGCGGCCCCGGGCGATGGACGACCAGCGGCACGCCGAGCCGGTCGCAGAGGGACCGGCAGAACGCCTCGTCCTCGTCGGCCGACGGGCGCAGGCCGTAGTTGACGTGCAGCGCCGTGATCCGCTCGCCCCGCCGCACCATGAGGTCGACCAGGCAGACGGAGTCGCGCCCGCCCGAGAGGAGGACGACGACCGTCATGGCGCCATCCGCGCGAGGTAGAGCTCCGTGGCCGTGCTGAAGCCCTTGAGCTTGACCTCGCCGATCGGCTCGAAGTCGAGATGGCCGTCGGCCGCCTCGACCACCGGCTGCGTGACCAGGACCTCGCCGCCCGCCGCCCGGGCGCCCACGCGCGAGGCGAGGTTGACCGCCCGGCCGTAGTAGTCGCCGTCGCGGTAGAGCGCGTCGCCCGAGTGCACCCCGATGCGGGGCAGCGGCCGCTGCCCCGCGTTGAGCTGCTGGAAGCCGACGGCCCAGTCGACCAGCGCGGCCGGGTCGGCGCCGACGATCATCACCTCGTCGCCGATCGTCTTCACCACGCGCGCGTCCTCGGGCAGCGTGTCCTCGACCGACTCGACGAAGCGCTCGACCATGTCGACCGCCTCCTCCTCGCCCGCCTCCTCGGTGAGCCGCGTGTACCCCGCGAGGTCGGCGAACGCGATGGCCACGCGCAGCCGCCCGAGGTCGTCGCCGGCGTCGTCGAGCTCGAGGTGGCCGACGATGTCCTGGCCCACGAAGTGCTGGAGCATCCGCTGGTGGATGCGGTCCATGATCGGCGAGGCGAGCGGGAGCAGCTCCGAAGCCATGCCCTCCATCGCCTCGGCGATCTCGAGGCCCTCGACGCCGTCGCGCATCAGCGGCTCGTGCACGTAGAGGTGGAAGAGCTTGACCTCGGCGTCGGCGATCTTGGCCAGCGCCTGCCCGTACACGCGCACGAGCTGGAGGAACGCGACGAGCGGGAAGCCGGCGTCGAGCGCGGCCGCCATGTAGCGCAGCAGCTGGAGGTCCTCCTCGCCGATCTGGTCGAGCGAGTCCGAGGAGAAGCCCGCGGCCGTCCAGATGCGCTCGATCAGCGCGGGCTCGAGGCCGCTCTCCTCGGAGGCCTCCTGCAGCGACCGCGACCGCGCGGCCGACGGGAAGAGGTCCTCCATGTAGCTGTAGGCCAGGCGGCCGGAGCGGGCGGCGTCGCGCAGCGCGGCGAGCGGGTACCCGCGCTCGCGCAGGCGGACGATGATGCGCGCCTGCGCGACCGCCGCGGGCGTCCAGCGACCGTCGGCGAGCGGCACGATGCCGTCCCGGACCCAGCGGCGCAGTGTCGCGGGCGACACGTCGAGCCGGCGGGCAACGTCGCTGAGCGTCAGATCCTGCATGACCCCGGACATGAAAGCGGCGGGACCGCGGTCGTGGTCCCGCCGCTTGCGGGCAATGCGGCCCGCTGCCTCGGCCGGCGGCGTTCGTTGTTGGGCGACGCCTTGCGGGCGACCCGAGGGCCTCCCACTTCCCGGCCTATTGCCTGGTTCGGGTGGCGCAAGGTCTAGCGCGGGAATGGCAACGTGTCAACCGCCGTGACCGAGCTCGGACAGCTACACGGCCAGGTGCGGATACTCGTCTTCCACGAACTCCCTGTAACGGGCATAGATCGGCTTCGTGATGGGGATCAGGCTGAGCGCCGCCTTGACGTCGCCGCCCGACTTGATGCGGCGCCGGGCGAGCGCCATCGCGACGTTCTCCTTGCCCTGGAAGTACTTGTTGGCCGTCTCCGACGACATCGCCATCTCGACCTTGGGCTTCCAGTCGACGTCGTCGGACCACACCCAGTAGAGGTTGCCGTCCTCCCCCTCCCGAGCCGCGCGGATGTTCACGACGAGGTCGACGTCGGTGAACTCGAACCGCTGTGGCACGTCCGCGTCCCGCAGCTTCGGGCCCATCTCGGGGTCCTCGCTCATCATCGAGAAGACCCGGTCCATGACGGTCCGGAACTCCGACTCTGAGCGGAACTCGGCGCCCATGGTCAGCTACTGGTCGTGCCCGCGCTCTTGGCCGGGGCCGTCTTGGCCCGGGAGGTCGAGGCGCGCTTGGCGCGAGCCTTGGCCGGCTTCGACGCGGCGCGCTTGGCGGCGGCGGCCGGCTTGGACGCGGCGCGCTTGACCGGAGCCCGCTTCGCCGCGGCCCGCTTGGCGGGTGTGCGCTTGGCGGCGGCCCGCTTGGCGGGTGTGCGCTTGGCGGCGGCCCGCTTCGCGGGCGTGCGCTTGGCGGCGGTCCGCTTGGCCGCCGTGCGCTTGGCCCTCGCCTTGGCGGGCGCGCGCCGCGACGGCGCGCTGGCCGGCATGGTCGGCCTGCCGTCCTTGACCTCGAGCGCCGCGACACGGCGGGCGAGGCCCTCGATGTCACCGCGCAGGCCCCGCACCTCCGCGAGCAGTCCGGAGGCGCCCTCGCTGGTCGCCTGGAGGGTGCGTTCTACCGCGCTGCGAACGGCCTCGACGGCCTCGCCCTTCTTGTCCTTCTTCTTCTTGTCCTTTTTGGCCATGCGCCAACTCTAATCTCCCTGGCCGTGCCATACCTCCGACCCCATGCCGAAGTCGCCGAGCGCGTGCTGCTTCCGGGCGACCCTGGACGCGCTCTGCGGCTCGCCACGCAGCTGCTCGAGACGCCGAAGATGCTCAACCACAACCGCGGGCTGTGGGGCTACACGGGGCTCGCCCATTCGGACGGGAAGCCGCTCACCATCCAGAGCAGCGGGCTCGGCGGTCCGAGCACGGCGATCGTGGTCGAGGAGCTGATCGCGCTCGGCGCGCGCCGGATCGTGCGCGCCGGGACGTGCACGGCGCTCACCGGCGGCTCGCCGCTCGGCTCGCTGGTCATCGCCGAGACCGCGCTGCCCGAGGACGGCGCCAGCCGCGCGCTCGGCGCCGGCGGCTCGCTGGCCGCCGACCCGGTGCTGCTGGCGGCCCTGTCCGCGGCGGGCAACGGCGCGATCGCGGGATCGGTGCTGACGGTCGACCTCCACTACGGCGAGCACCGGCGCGATTCGGGTGCCGTCGCGCTCGACCTCACCACCGCGGCGCTCTTCGCGGTCGCCGCCCGCCATGGCATCCCGGCCGCCGCGGTGCTCGCCGTGACCGAGGCCGGCGGCGCGCGGCTCGAGCCCGAGGCGGTCGAGCAGGCCGAGGTCGAGCTCGGCCGCGTCGCCGCGGCCGCGCTGCTCTACGCTAGGCGCCGGGCTTCGCCGGCTTCTTGGCCTTGGCCTTCTTGGGCTTCGCCTTCGCCGCCACCGGCTCCGGCTCGTCCACCTTCAGCCGCTCCTGCTCGCGCGGCGGCGGCGGCGGGGACGCGTCCATCGTCGCCGAGAGGTGCGAGATCTCCATGACGAGCTTGCTCAGCTGCTCCTCGACGGCGCCGAGCCGGTCCTCCACCTCGGGCTGGGACATCGCGGCGAGCCGCTGGTCGAGCCGATCGACCGCCTCCTCGATCCCCTCCATGCGCTGCGAGACCGACCGCAGGCGCCGCGTGAGCCGCTCGACGTCGGCCGCCGACGGGATGTTCAGCGCCCCCATCGCGGCCTCCTGCGCCTGGACGGCGCGCTCCCGCGCCTCGAAGGCCCGCGTGAGGGCGGAGTTGACCAGCGGGTTCTCGAGCAGCTCCTGCGCCAGCTTGCCCAGAGCATCCTCGCCCTGGCGGGCTATACGGTCGCGCAGACCGCCCTGGCTGTCCTCATCTGCCATGGTGTCTCTCCTGGCCGGGGTTCGAAGATCGGGGCCGCGGGGAAGCTAGCGCAGTACGCGTTCGGGCGGCTGATGTGGAGGGGGAAACCGAATCTAACGCTGCAGTTGAGGGTTTGGCTTACCAACCTTTCATGCAGCTGCGACGAAATACCGCAAGACTCGTCACGCTTCTGCGTTCGGGATTGCAGACGGCCCCATGCCATCGATAGCCTCCACAACAGTTAATAGGGTTCCGCGCCCGGCACACAACGGATGTCGACGTTGTGCCGGCGCCGCGGGAGGGGACCTGCTCCGGGGATGACGAGCCGCAAGCTACTTTCGATCGCCTTCGCTGCCGCCGCGTTGTACGCGGTGGTTCTCGTGACGACCGCCAGCGCGGCCCTGCATCGCGTCCAGGTCACGCTCATCACGGGGCAGATGCTCACCCTGACCGTCGACGTGCCCGCCGGCACGCCGGTCGCCCAGGTCCAGATCCCCGGCCTTCCCGCGCCCGTGCAGGACGTGGTGGACCTCGGCCCCGTCGAGGTGCCGCCGGCCCCGACCGTCCCGCCCGTCGAGACCCCCAACGTCGACGTGCCCGACGTCGACGCCCCGGACGTCGACGTCCCGAAGCCCGACCCGACGCCCGGCAACCAGCAGGGCGGTGGCGGCGCCGGCGGCGGCGGGAGCACCGGCGGCGGCAACGGCTCGACCGACGCACCGCCGGTCCGGACCGACGAGAGCCCGGTCAATCGCGGCGACGGGAACGTGGGTTCTGAAGTCGGACGCGCGCGAGACAAGGTGCGCGAGACGGTCGAGGACGCCGCGCCCGGCGAGAACCCCGACGGCTCGCCCACCCCCGCCAACCCGACCTACTCGTTCTCCACGCCGGGCCCGGCCCGCATCGGCGTCCCGAACTTCTTCATCGACAAGTTCCGCATCCCGCCCTTCCTGCTCCCGATCTACCAGGCCGCCGGCATCCAGTACGGCATCCGCTGGGAGATCCTCGCGGCGATCAACGAGATCGAGACCGACTACGGCCGCAACCTCAACGTGAGCTCCGCGGGCGCGCTCGGGTGGATGCAGTTCATGCCCTCGACCTGGCAGGCCTACGGCGTCGACGCGAACGGCGACAAGGTCCGCGACCCGTACAACCCGGTGGACGCGATCTTCGCCGCCGCGCGCTACCTGCGCGCCGCGGGCGCCGACCAGGACATCCGTGCCGCGATCTGGGCCTACAACCACGCCGACTGGTACGTCGACTCGGTGCTCCTGCGCGCGCAGGTCATCGGCGGCCTGCCCTCGAACCTCGTCGGCTCGCTCACCGGCCTGACGCAGGGTCGCTTCCCGATCCAGGCCAAGGCGACCTACGCGGGCGCGCTGCGCGAGAAGGGCAAGCGCGTGCGCGACGGCAACGCGGCGCTCGTCGTCGAGTCGACCGGCCGCAACGGCATCCGCATCTTCTCCAAGGAGAACGCCCCGGTGGTCGCGGTCAACGACGGCAAGATCACGCGGGTCGGCGAGAGCCGGCGGCTCGGCCGCTACATCCAGATGCAGGACGTCTACGGCAACACGTACACGTACGCGCACCTGGGCAAGGTCAACCGCCGCTACCCGGCGCCCAAGCCGCAGCCGATCGATCCCGAGGACCTCGAGCTCCCGACGCGCGACGCCGCGCCCGAGGCCCCCGCCTCGGCCACCGACGCGCCCGCGCGCCGTGCGCCCAAGAAGGAGATCGCCGAGAAGGCCGTTCCGGACGCCGCGAAGGACGCTGCGCCCGAGGCCGCCAAGGAGCGCCTGTTCGCCAATCCGGCACGGCCCAACGCCTCGGTCGCCGGCGGCGCCCAGCAGGAGTTCGAGCGCACCGGCGAGATCGACGGCGACGAGACCTTCGAGGGCTACTTCCGCCGCGTCTTCGGCCTCGGCCGCAAGGACATCCAGCTCAAGAAGCTGCGCCCCGGCGCCCGCGTCGTCGGCGGCACGATCCTCGGTCGCCTCGGCGAGCGCGTCGAGGGCCGCGCGCCGCACCTGCTCTTCGAGATCCGGCCGGCCGGCCAGGGCGCCCCGCGGATCGACCCCAAGCCGATCCTCGACGGCTGGAAGCTCCTGGAGTCGACGGCGATCTACCGCGCCGCGGGCAAGAACCCGTTCTTCGGCCGCGACGCCGCCAACCCGTCGATCGGCCAGATCCTGCTCATGAGCAAGGAGGCGCTCGTCCGCCGCGTGCTCAGCAACCCGCGGATCGACATCTACGACTGCGGCCAGCAGGACGTGCTCACGGGCCAGATCGACCGCCGCGTGCTGGCCACGCTCGAGTTCCTCGCCGCCTCCGGCCTGCGGCCGACGGTGAGCTCGATGAAGTGCGGCCACGGCTACTACACGGCCTCGGGCAACGTCTCGCACCACTCGTCGGGCAACGCGGTCGACATCGCCGCCATCAACGGGATCACCATCACGCCCGCTACGCAGGGCGCGGGCTCGATCACCGAGCTGACGATCCAGCGGCTGCTCACGCTCCAGGGCACGATGAAGCCGGACCAGATCATCTCCCTGATGAAGTTCGAGGGCACCGACAACACGTTCGCGATGGGCGACCACGACGACCACATCCACGTCGGCTGGCGGCCGCTCTACGGCACGAACTCGAAGATGGCGAAGCAGATCAACGCCGTCCTGAAGCCGAAGCAGTGGATCAAGCTGATCGACCGCCTCGGCGAGATCGACAACCCGACGGTGCCGCGCGAGCCGTCCAAGTACGCGGTGCCGACGCGCTCGGCGTCGCGCGCCCACAAGGGCGAGTAGCCTCGCCGCCCTGCCTCGGTTCGGCTTCGTCCAGTGGGAGTTCCCCGGCCGCATCGGCCCTGAGCCGGGCCGCTACATCGTGCGCCGGTACGCCGGCGACGACGTGCGCTCGGTGCTGGTGATCGGCGGCCTGGACGCGCCCCGGCGGCTGCGCAAGCGCTCCCGGCGCGCCGATCCCGGCCCGATGACCGTGGATCTCACCCGCGCGACGGTGATCGACGCTCAGCCTCTAGGCGAGCTCGAGGCTGCCGATCTGTGGCTCGAACGAGCCGTGGGCGACGACGCCGACCGGGTGGTGGGCGACGCGCTCGAGCTGCTCAACCGCGCCGTCGCGGGCTACCGGGTGGCCAGCGCCGACCCGTGGCTGGCCGACGCCGACCCCACGCACGCGCTGGTCTGCCGCGTCGGCTACGGCACCGGCGAGCAGGTGGCCGACGGCGTCTGGGAGGCGGCCCGCGAGCTTCCGGGCCGGCCCTCGGCGAGCGCCCGCTCACGGATCCTCTCCCCCCAGGAGCGCCTCGCCGCGCTGCTCAGCGGGCGCGATGCCGCCCTGGCCTGCGAGGAGCTCACGCTGCGCGCCCGCGGCGACCTCGATCACGCGCGCCCGCGCGAGGCGGCGCTGCAGCTCGCGATCGCGCTCGACACCGCGCTGGCCGAGCTGGACGTCTGGCGCGAGCAGGAGGGCATGGCCGAGCGGCTCGAGGAGCTCGACGGCTGGCGCGAGGCCGTGGCCCGCGCCGCCCGTGCCGCGCTGCAGGGCGGGCTCGACGCCGCCCAGACGGCCGACGTCGGCACCGCGCTCGGCCGGCTCGAGGCCGCCCTACGCCAGCGCCAGCTGGCTGACCGCGACTAGCTCGTCCTCGACGTCGCCGTCGAGCTTGACCGTGGCCCAGCGGTCGAACGGCGTCGCGCTCCTGGTGACGATGGCGAGCTTCCCGCCCGCCTCCAGCGTCAGCTC
The DNA here is from genome assembly GCA_963774155.1 of uncultured Solirubrobacteraceae bacterium. Taxonomy (GTDB): domain Bacteria; phylum Actinomycetota; class Thermoleophilia; order Solirubrobacterales; family Solirubrobacteraceae; genus DASSUW01. Next base: position 386,344 of record CAVZDW010000010.1, on the reverse strand, counting down.
CGGCAGCCCCGCGACCGGGTAGACCTCGAGCGAGGAGCCGATGCAGAGCATGAGGTCGGCGCCGCTCGCCAGCGCGCTCGCGCGGCTCATGGCGGCGTCGTCGAGCATCTCGCCGAACAGCACGACGTCGGGCTTCAGGGGGCGGCCGCAGTCGCAGCGCGGGATGCCGTCGACCTCCGCCTCGAGCCGCCGCCGCGTCTCGGCCAGCGTGTAGCGCTCGCCGTCGCTCAGGCACGAGGCGCTGGCGATCGAGCCGTGGACCTCGATGATGTCCCGCGAGCCCGCGGCCGCATGCAGGCCGTCGATGTTCTGGGTGATCACGGTCTCCAGCGCGCCGCCCGCCTCGAGCCGCGCGAGCGCGCGGTGCGCCTCGTTGGGCTCCTTGCCCTCGAGCGCGGCGAAGCGCTGCCCGTAGAACGACCAGAAGCGCCCCGGGTCCCGCCGCCAGACCGAGATGTGGGCGACCTCCATCGGGTCGACGTTGGCCCAGAGCCCGGTGCCGGGGGTGCGGAAGTCGGGGATGCCGGACGGGACGGAGATGCCCGCGCCGGTGAGGGCGACGACCGACCCCGCCGAGCGGATCAGCTCGGCGAGGCGGTCGGTGGCGCTGCTCACTTGCCCTTGAACTCCGGTGTCCGCTTGCCCAGGAAGGCGCCGATGCCCTCGCGCGCGTCCTCCGACGCGAAGACGGAGGCGAACGCGGCCTTCTCGGCCTCGATGCCCTCGTCGAGGTCGCCGGCGTGCGAGACCTGCTTGATCTGCTCGAGCGCGAGCGGCGGCTGGCGGGCGTACTTGCGCGCCCAGGCGAGCGCCGCGTCGAACAGCTCGTGGTCGGGCACGAGGCGGTTGACGAGCCCGAACTCGTAGGCCTCCTCGGCCGAGATGGGATCGCCGACGGTGTTCATCTCCAGCGCCTTGGCCGGGCCGACGAGGCGCGGCAGCCGCTGGGTGCCGCCGAAGCCCGGGATGATGCCGAGGCTGATCTCCGGCTGGCCGAACGAGGCCGAGTAGGCGGCCAGGCGGATGTCGCAGGCCATGGCGATCTCGCAGCCGCCGCCGAGCGCGAGCCCGTTGACCGCCGCGATGGTCATGATCCTCGACTGCTCCCAGCGCCGGAAGAGCGCGTGCCCGCGGTCGAGCAGCTCGCGGCCGCCCGCCTCGTCCATCGCGGTGAAGGCCTTGATGTCGGCGCCGGCGCAGAACAGCGCCGGGTTCGGGGAGGCGAGGATCATGGCCTTCGCCCCGCTCGCCTCGATGTCGCCCCAGGCCTTCTCGAGCGCCTCGATGACCGTCGGCGAGAGCGAGTTGGCCGGCGGGTTGTCGAGCCAGAGGATCGCGACGTCGCCGCGCGTGTCGAGCTTGACCGGAGCGCCCTCGTAGCCCTCGTCGGGCTGGGGATAGGGGTAGAAGCCCTGGCCGCTCTTGGCGCCGAGGCGGCCCTGGGCGACGAGGCGGCGGAGCACGAGCGGCGGCTCGAAGCCCTCGCCCCACTCGTCCTCGGCCCGCTCGAGGGCGGCCAGCACGTCGTCGAGCCCGCGGAAGTCCGCGCGCGCGAACGGGCCGGGGATCATGCCGGTGCCCATCATCATCCCGAGGTCGATGTCGCGGACGCCCGCGATGCCCTCCTCGAGCACGAGGCAGGCCTCGACCAGCGCCTTGAGCTGGAAGCGGTCGGCGATCCGCTCGTCGATCTCCGTCGACGTCTCAGGAGTGCTCATAGAACCCCTTCCCGGACTTGGCGCCCAGCTCTCCGCGGTCGAGCCGCTCCTCCATGCCCTTGTGGACGTAGAAGCGGTCGCCGTAGGCGTCGCGCATGTCGCGCGCGACCTTGACGACGGTGTCCAGGCCCGACATGTCGGCGACCCGGAACGGGCCCATCGGCATCTGGGCCTTCTCGGTGATGAACTGGTCGAGCTCGGCGACGTCGATCCCCGTCTCGTCCTGGTAGCGCCAGATCTCGCTGGCCGTGGAGACGAGGATGCGGTTGACGACGAAGCCCGGGCACTCGTGGCAGCGGACCGGCATCTTCTTGATCGCCTGGGCGAAGTTGGCGGCGGCCTGGGCGGTCTCCGGCGAGGTGTCCTCGCCCTCGATGACCTCGATCAGGCGCATGTAGGAGGCCGGCCAGAAGAAGTGGAAGCCGACGACCTTGTCGGGGCGGTTGGTGGCGTCGCCGATCTCGGTGATCGAGAGCCCTGAGGTGTTGGAGGCGAGGACCGCGTGGCCGGGGGTGGAGGCGTCGAGCTCCGCGAACACCGCGTGCTTGATCTCCATCTTCTCCGGCACGGCCTCGATCACGAAGTCCACGTCGCCGAACTCGTCGTAGGACGTGGTGCCGGTGATGAGGGAGAGCGTCCTGTCCGCCTGGGCGGCCGCGTCCTCCTCCGACAGCTTGCCCTTCTTGACGAGCTTCGCGACCTGGCCCTGGGTGACCTCGCGCGCCTTTGTCAGTCCCGCGTCGACGAATCGCTCGTCGACGTCCTTGAGCACGACCGGGATCCCCGCCGCGGCGATGACCTGGGAGATCTCGCCTCCCATGACACCCGCGCCGACGACTCCTGCTTTGAACACGAACATGGCCCAGCACCCTAGCCGAGCGGTGCTGGGCCATGAGCCGTTTTCAGCGCAGCCCCGGGACCTTCACGATGATGAAGTCGCTGTAGTCCGGGAGCGACGGGTTGCGGCCGGTGGAGCCGAAGTTCGTGTCGTTGACGAACGCCAGGTCGTTGCCGCCGAGCGGGAGCACGGCCTCGACCGTCTGGTACGGGAACTCGAACGGATCGCCGAGGCCGAAGTCCAGCGGCCGGGCCGGCAGCGAGATCTCGTTGCGGTCGCGGATGTTCAGGAGGTCGACGATCTGCTCCTTGGGCAGGGTCCGCGGCGCGCCGCGCGGGACCTTGATGGTGAACGCGCGCTTCCAGTCGGCCGCCGGGCCCTGGTTGTTGTCGCGCTCCGTGACGATCAGCGTGTCGTCGTCGAGCGCCACGGCGTCGGAGACGAACAGGCCGGTGCGGTCCATCCGGTAGGTCCACTTCTTGCCGGTGAAGCGGCGCTCGGAGACGTCGAACTCGAAGACGACGCGGTCGAGCGGGTCGGCGCCGATGAGCGCGCCCTCGAGGATCGGGTAGAGCGTCCTGCCGTCCTTGGAGAGGGCCATCGCCTCGAAGCCGCTGGAGCCCCCGAGGTTGTTGGGGCGGCCGAGCAGGAACGGGTTGTCGGGCGAGAACACGCCGGGCGTGGGAACCGGGGCGTCGAGCACCTTGCCCGTCGCGTCGGTGTGGACGATGAACGGGCCGAACTCCTCGCCGAACCACAGCGTCCCGTCCTTGGCGATGCGGACGGACTCGATGTCGAAGTCGCCGCCCGTGAGGATCCGCTCCTCCGTGCCCTCACGGACGATCGGGAACGGGACCTTGTAGTCGGGATCGCGGAGCGTGATCGCGCTGTTGACGGTCACGCGGCCGTTGCCGCTCCACTCGGTCTCCCAGCGCGGGGTGACCTTGTAGAGGCGCAGGATGAAGGAGCGCGAGTTGGCCTTGTTGCCGAAGCCGTTGTCGGGCATGGCGAAGAAGCGCCCGTCGCCGGCGTCGAGCAGCGCGCTGAAGCCGCCGACCGGCTGCGTGCTGTTCGGGGCGGGGACCGGCTCGGCGTTCGGCACGCCCGGCCAGGGAGCGGGGAACGTGGCCTCGGCCGGGAGGATGGCGCGGGCCTCGAGCTTGGGCTCGGCCGCGGTGGCGGTTGCTGCGGGGATGAGGGCGGCTGCCAGTGCCGCCGCGGTTGCGAGTCGTCGCATGGCCCGGCAGCCTTTTGCAGCGGGCCGCCGCGGGGGTCACGATCCTGTGACCTCGGCGCGGCGCTCGTGGCCGAAGCGGCTGAGCGTCCTCGCGAGGCTGTCGCCGAGCTCGCGGCGGATGAAGAGGGCGTTGCTGATCGCCGTGAAGAGGTTCTTCTCCTTGAGCTCGTAGTCGAGCGTGAGGGTGATCCTGACCTCGTCGCCGACCGGCTCGAACGCGACCGTCTGGGTCGCCGTCAGGCGGTCGTCCTCGACCTCGAGGGTCTGGCCGCTGCGCGCCTCATAGGCGACGACGATCTCCTGGACGCGGCCGCGCCCCTTCGGCAGCGAGTCCCAGACGAGCCGGGCCCCCGGCTCCGGCCAGTCGCCCTCGAGCTTGCTCACGTGGCCGAACCCGTCGACCCAGGCGGCCCAGCGGTGGGGGTCGTACCAGAGCTCCTCGGCCTCGGCCGCGCGGCCCGGCACGATCGTGGTGGCGCGGACCCGGGTCGGCACGGCTGCGATTATCGCGCGGATGAGCGCCGTCGATCTCGCCCTGGAGCTGGTCAGGCTCGACACCATCAACCCGCCGGGCCGTGAAGAGCCGGCCGCGGACCTCCTCTCGTCACGCCTCGCGGCCGCGGGCTTCGAGATCTTCCGCCACGAACACGGGCCGTCCCGCACCAGCGTGATCGCACGCCTGCCCGGCGACGGGCCCTCCCTGTGCCTGACGGGGCATCTCGACACGGTGCCGCTGGGCGGCGCCCCGTGGTCGGTCGAGCCGTTCGGCGAGGTGCGCGACGGGCGGCTCTACGGGCGAGGGTCGACGGACATGAAGGGCGGCGTGGCCGCGATCGTCGTCGCGGCCGAGCGGGTCGCCGCCCTCGGTGGCGGAGGCCTCGAGCTGGTGCTCTGCGCCGGCGAGGAGACCGGATGCGAGGGGGCGCTGCACCTGGCTTCGTCGGGTGCGCTGGGCTCGTGCGGCGCCGTCCTGGTCGCCGAGCCGACCGGCGGCGTGCCCCACGTGGCCCACAAGGGCGTGCTGTGGGCGCGGGCCTCGTGCTCCGGCCGCATCGCCCACGGCTCCTCCCCGCACCTGGGCGTCAACGCGATCTACCCGCTCGCGCGGGCGATCGCCGCGTTCGAGCAGCTGTCGTTCGACGTGCCGCCCCACGACGTGCTCGGCTCCCCGACGCTCAACGTGGGCACGATCGCGGGCGGCGTGGGGGTCAACGTCGTCCCGGACCGAGCCGTCGCCGAGATCGACGTCCGCACGGTCCCGGGATTGACCTCCGACGCCGTGCTCTCCGCACTGCGCGCCGCCGCGGGCGACGACGTCGAGATCGAGCCCTGGGTCGACCTCGACCCCGTCGTCACCGACCCCTCCGACCCCTGGGTCCAGTCGGTGTTCGAGGTCGCCGGCGCCTCCGGCGGGGGGCTCGCCTACTTCACGGACGCGGCGGCGTTGACACCGGCGTACGGCTCACCCCCGACGATCATCTGGGGCCCCGGCGAGGCCGCCCAGGCGCACCAGACCGACGAGTGGGCCGAGACGGCGAAGATCGAGGCCGCCGCCGACGCGTTCACCGAGGTCGCGCGCCGCTGGTCCGAACACCGCTCGTAGGGAGCACCTAAGACGTCGGAGCCGAGGCGATCAGGTCGAGCTTCCCGGCCCGCGGCAGTCGCTTGATCCGCGCCTCCTCCCGCAGAGCCGCGGAGCGGTCCGCGACCGGCATGACGGCGGCGAGCGCGACGGGGCGCCGGCTGCGCGTGTACCGGCTCGCGGTCCCGGCCTGATGCGCGGCGAACCGCCGGTCGACGTCCGTCGTCCAGCCGCAGTACAGGCTGTCGTCGGCGCAGCGGACGAGATAGACGAACGGCATTAACCGCTTCGATTCGGGCCGCCCGGCCGGCTCCCTGCCGCGACGGTCACCCTGTCGCTGCCTCCTCGTCGAGCAGCGGTGACTCCGGCGGCGGCCGGTCCTGGGCGTACGTAAGGACGACCGAGAGGATGCCGGCGACGGGAACGGCGAGGAACACACCGATGATGCCGCCGAGAATGCCGCCCGTCGCCAGCGCGACGACGATGACCGCCGGATGCAGGTGCACCGTCCGCGCCATGAGCACGGGGTAGAGCACATGGCCCTCGACCTGCTGGACGACGATGATCGCTCCCAGGACGAGCAGGGCATCGACGACGCCGCCGGAGACGAGGGCGATGAGCACCGCGACGAGCCCGGCCACGAACGCGCCGATGAGCGGGACGAAGGCCGCGAAGAAGGTGATGACCATCAGCGGCACCACGAGCGGGACCCCGATGATCACCAGCGCGATGCCGATGAGGACCGCGTCGACGAGCCCGACCAGCGCGATGCCGCGCACGTAGCCGGCGAGCGCCGTGTAGGCCCGGCGGCCGAGCTCGTCGGCGTCCCGGCGGCTGGCCTTCCCGAACAGGCGCAGCAGGTAGCCCCACATCCGCTCGCCGTCCTTGAGGAAGAAGAACGTGAGCAGCACCACGATGATCAGGCCGGTGACGATCTCGCCGAGCAGCACGGCGCCGCTCTGGAGACCGCGGGCGAGCGGGCCGCTGTTCTCCCGCAGACGGGCGATGCCGTCGTCGACGGCTTGGTCGAGCTCGCTCTGGCTGACGTTGAACGGCGGTTGAGCGAGCACGTCGCTCGCCTTGCGGAGCCCGTCTTCGGCCTGCGGGCGCAGCTGGTCGAACTGGTCCGCCACCGAGGGCGCCACGGCCGTGACCACGACCGCCACCAGGACGACGGCTGCGAGCATCGCGGCCGAGGCGGCGAGCGCATCGGGCGCGCCGCGCCCCTTCAGCCAGCGCACGACCGGCAGCAGGAGGGTGCTGACCAGCAGGGCGACGATGATGGGCAGGACGACGATCCGCAGGTGCACCAGCGCGTAGACCACGGCGACGATCGCGCCGGCGATCGCCAGGAACCGCCAGCTGCCCGCCGCGGCGGTCCGGTACCACCCCGGCAGCGCCTCGTCCCCCACGCGCCGCGGGACCACCACCGCCTCCGGTCCAAGCTCGCTCTCGGCCATGTCCGCGGGTCTACCCCCAACAGCCCGCTGGCAACTGAGGACAGCTGAGCAGCACTGGCCTCGCGGTCGAACCCGGCTTCGCCGCCCAGTCCATAGGCGAACGTTTGCTGCGCCCGTAGCGTGGCGCGGCCGAACACGCATACGGAGGGTGGGAATGAAGACGAGTTGGAGGAGGGCGGCCCTTGCCGGGCTGCTCATGGTGACCGCTGTGCTGGCGCTGGCGCCCGCCGCGTCAGCCACGTGGGGTCACGGGCACAAGGCCTTCAAGATCGAGGAGGCGACGATCGAGGACATCCAGGACGCGATCCTGGACCGCGAGGTCACGACGACCGAGATCGTGAAGCTGTACCTCGAGCGCATCAAGGCCTACAACGGCACCTGCGTCAGCCAGCCGCAGGGGATCCTCGGCCCGGTCACGATGATCGAGAACGCCGGGAAGCTGAACGCGATCATGACGCTCAACCTGCGGCCGAAGACCCGCAAGGCCTGGGGCTTCAACGACCGCATGGCACGCAGCCAGACGGATCTCACCGACGACGATCCCACGATGCCGGACGCGCTGGAGACCGCGGCGGCCATCGACGCCAAGTTCGCCCGCACGCGCCGGCTGGTCGGCCCGCTGCACGGCGTCGTCATCGCGCTCAAGGACCAGTACGACACGTTCGACATGCGGACGACGTCCGGCGCCGACGCGTTCTGGGCCAACGATCGTCCGCCGGACGACGCCACCGTCACCGAGCGGCTCCGCGCGGCCGGCGCGATCATCCTCGCCAAGGCCAACATGGACGAGTACGCCGGCGGCGTGGCGCGCAGCTCCTGGGGCGGCACGGGCTGCAACGCGTACGACACCAAGCGCGATCCCGGTGGCTCGAGCGGCGGCAGCGCCGTCGCCGTGGCCGCCAACTTCGTCACGTGCGCGATCGCCGAGGAGACCGGCGGCTCGATCATCAAGCCGGCCCGCTGGAACAACGTCGTCGGCCTCGTGCCCACGCGCGAGCTGGTCAGCGCCGACGGCATGATCCAACGCGGGATCAACACCCGCGTCGGGCCGATGTGCCGCACGGTCAACGACGTGGCCAAGATCCTCGACGCCTACGCGGGCTTCGACGACAATGACGAGCTCACCGCGTTCAGCCGCGGCCGGACGCCCGACAAGCCGTTCGCCAGGTACGAGCGCAAGCGGCTCGACGGGCTGCGCATCGGCGTCATCCGCGAGTACATGGACGACTTCACGGTCGCCGACGTCGAGTCGATGGACCTGATCGAGAACGCGGTCAAGGCGATCAAGCGCCTCGGCGCGACGGTCGTCGACCCGGGCCCGGGCGGCAAGCTCTTCCAGAGCTGCGTCGACCAGTGGGCGCCGAAGTGGCTCAACCAGCAGTTCAGCCGCCAGTTCACGACCGTGTTCCCGGTGGACGCCACGGGCGCGCCCGCGACCGACCACATCGACACGTTCCTGGACATGTTCTTCGATCCCGTGCAGGTCCCGCACAACGCGACGGGCTCGCCGAGCATCAAGAACCTGGGCGGCAGCGGTACCGACGCCGGAGACGCGCGGTACAACTTCAACGCCTACATCCGGGAGCGCGGGGACGCGAACATCCAGAGCTTGGGAGACCTGATCACGAAGGCGAACTTCTGGAACGACCCCGACCCGCAGATGCCCAACCGCAAGTCCGGCCTGGAGAGCACCGATCGGGCACGGGCCTTCGCCACCGCGAGCGCGCTCCAGAGCCGCTTCACGGTGCAGACGGTCGTGTACGAGTGCTTCGCCGAGCAGGACCTGGACGCGGTCGTCTACCCGTCGGGGAACATCCCGCCGGCCATCCTCACCTCCCCTGAGGAGGCAAGCGTCAACGGCCGCGGCCTGAACTGGACCACGATCAGCAGCCGCGGCTTCCCGGCCCTGACGGTCCCGGCCGGTTTCACGACCCGGGTCTACGACCTCGACGACGCCGGCGTGCGCGGCCCGGCGACGCCGGCGGCCCTGCCCGTCGGGCTCGACATCCTCGCGCTGCCGTTCGACGAGGACGTCGTGTTCGAGATCGGCACGGCCTACGAGGCGGCCAGCGACCATCGCCGCCAGCCGCCGGGCTTCGGCCCGCTGAAGAAGAAGTAGCCGACGCGGGCGGCGGGGCAGAGACGCCCCGCCGCCTCAGTCGTAGCGCTGGATCACGCGCACGTTGAGGACGAGCATCAAGGTCCCCAGCACGGCGACCACGAGGAAGCCGGGGAGGATCTCGCTCCACACGAGGTCGCGCAGGATCAGCGACCGCAGCGCCTCCATCACGTACGTCACCGGGTTCAGCGTCGCCGCGATCTCCATCGGCCGCGTCAGCAGGTCGCGCGGGACGAAGTTCGGCGTCAGGAACAGCAGCGGGAAGAAGATCAGCCCGGCGGAGTTGGTCGCCGCCGCGCTCCGCGTCTTCAGCGCGATCAGCTGCATGAAGCCGACGAAGACCACCGACCACAGCGCGGTCAGCCCGACGAGCAGGACGAACCCGAGCGGCCCGCTGGCGATCGAGATCCCGAAGATCAGCCCCAGCACCACGAGGGCGACCGCGATGAGCAGGCCCTTCGCGCCCTCGGCCACGAGCCGGCCGAGCACGATCGCCGAGCGCGACACGGGCGTCGCCCGCAGCTTGTCGAAGTACCCGCCCTCGATCTCCTCGACCAGGAACAGCGCCGCCGTGCCGAACGAGCCGGCGAGCAGCAGCGAGCTCGGCAGCTGGAACGCCCCGTAGCCCTGGCCGTGGAGGAACGCCGTCGACTCGCCCGGGAAGATCTTCGCCGCCTGGCCGACGTTGACGACCAGGAAGAACAGCGGGATGAACAGCGTGGGGAGCAGCGCCTCGGGCGTGCGCCACGCTTCGCGCAGCGCGCGCTGCCCCAGCACCCAGGCCTGCGTCATGCCGACACCTCCTGCACGTCACCGGCGACGCGGCTGCGGGAGCGGCCGGTCGCGTCGAGGAACACGTCGTCGAGCGTCGGGTCGGTGGCCAGGCCCTCCCGTTCCCGGAGGTCCGCCTTGAGCTGCGAGGGCGTGCCCTCGCGGACGATCCGGCCGCCGTCGATGATGGCCAGCCGATCGCACAGCGCGTCGGCCTCCTCGAGGTACTGGGTGGTGAGGAACACGGTCGTGCCCTGCTCGTTGATCCGCCGCACCTCGTCCCAGACGGTGAGCCGGCTGGCGGGATCGAGGCCGGTGGTCGGCTCGTCGAGGAAGAGCACGTCGGGCCGGTGGACGAGCGCCGAGGCGAGGTCGAGCCGCCGCTTCATGCCGCCGGAGTAGCCCTTGATCAGGCGGTCGGCGGCCTCCTCGAGCTCGACCAGGGCGAGCAGGTCGACGGCTCGCTCGGCGGCCTGCGCCGGCGTGAGCCCGAAGAGGCGCGCCTGGAGGATGAGCAGCTCGCGGCCGGTCTGGCGCGGGTCGAGGCCCGCCTCCTGCAGCGCGACCCCGATCTTGCGCCGCACCAGGTCCGGCTCGCGCGCGACGTCGACCCCGGCCACCCATGCGGTCCCCGAGGTGATGGTCAGCAGGGTCGTGAGCATCCGCACGGTGGTCGACTTCCCGGCGCCGTTGGGCCCGAGGAAGCCGAAGACCTCGCCGGCCTGGACGTGCAGGTCCACCCCGCGAACGGCCTCGATCGTCTCGCTCCGGCTCTTGTAGTGCTTGACCAGCCCTTCGGCGCGCACGGCGTCGTCCACGTCGCTGCTCCTCACCTCGGTTGCGATCACTGGCGGTGGAGACCGCCGCCGACGACGAAACTCATCGCGACTGGGCCGCGTCGGGCGAAGCCGCCCAGAAGTCGTCGAGCTTCGTCGCGTCGTTGCGGCCGAGCTGGATCGAGATCGCCCACAGCTCGACGGTCTCGTCGCCCTCGTTGCGATGCGAGCGCGGCGTCTCCGCGGCCACCCGCACGGCCGCCGGCGCGGTGACGCGGTGGATGTCGTCGCCGCAGCGCATCGTCACCGTGCCGCGGGTCACCAGGTAGAGCTCCTCGATCTCGTCGTGGAAGTGCCCGGTGCCCTGCTCGAAGTCGGAGTGCGGTGGGACGCGGATCAACGTCACGGCGAGCTGTTCGGCGCCCAGCGCCTGGGTCAGGTTGCGAAACTCGCCGGGGACGTCGGTCCCCTCGTAGTAGTCCTTCACGTCGTCGGGAGCGACGATGGCGTAACCGTCCGGCATGACGCACGAAGATAGCCCGCGATGCTCGTCCTGCTCCACGGCTTCATGGACTCATGGCATACCTGGGACCTCGTCCGTCCCGCGCTCGAGCGCCAGCGCGAGCTGCTCGTCCCGGCGCTGCCCGGGCACGTCGGCGGCCCGCCGGTGGGCGAGCTGCACAGCGGCGTCCTGGCCGACGCCGTGGAGCGGGAGCTCGACGCCGCGGGCGTGGACACCGTGGACCTCGCCGGCAACTCGCTCGGCGGCTACGTCGCCCTGCAGCTCGCGGAGCGCGGCCGGGCGCGGTCGATCGTGGCCTTCGCGCCGGGCGGCGGCTGGCTCGACGACTCGTGGCGGGAGACGCTCGACATGCAGGAGCAGCTGCGCGCCGGCCGGCTGGCCTCGCCGCTGCGGCTGATGGTGGAGCACCCGGAGCGGCTCCCGCGCGACGCCGTCGCCCACCTCGCCGCAGCCGTGGCCGGCTGTACCGGCGCCGAGGCGATGACCGCCCAGGCCCGAGAGCACGGCTGGCCGCTCGACCCGGCGCGGGTCACCTGCCCGCTGCGCATCGTCTGGGGCACGGAGGACAAGCTCCTCCCGTGGCCCCGCGCCGCCGCTCGCTACCGCGCCTGGTTCCCGCACGCGGACTGGATCGAGCTCGACGGCGTCGGCCACGCGCCGCAGCTCGAGGTGCCGCTCGAGGCGGCGCAGCTGATCCTCGGGTTCTAGTGTCCTGATTCGGAAGTTCGGTGGCACCACCGGCGGATGCCGGGTCGTGCCTGCCGGTGCACGGCATCCGCGAGCATGCTGGTGGCACGTGACCGGATGCCGGGTGCCGGCAGGCGCGAGGCCGGCGCCGCCGAGTGCCGCCGAAATTTTGAATCAGGACACTAGGCGAGGACGCCGGAGAGCGCCGCGGCGACCGCGAAGCCGAGCACCGTGACGAGCCCGCCGGCGCGGCCGGACTTGCGCGCCGCCTCGGGGATCATCGAGTCGATCAGCATGACCAGCAGCGCGCCGGCCGCGAAGCCGTCGATGGCCGCCTGGAGGTCGCCGCCGGTCATGTCGGCGAGCGCGAAGCCGGCCGGCGTGGCGAGCATGCAGCCGACGGCGATGAGGATCCACAGCCGCCGGATCGCGGCGGGACGGGTGCCGGCGGCGCGCATGGCGGTCGCGGACCCGATCGCCTCCGGCAGGTTGGAGACGAAGATCGCCGCCAGCAGGCCGACGCCCACGCCGTCCCCGGCCGCCAGGCCGAGCCCGAGGACCAGCTGCTCGGGGATCCCGTCGAGGAACGCGCCGAGCGCGAGCCCCGGCCCGGCGTCCGACCCGGCCTTCTCCACGGCCCGGTCGGCCACGTAGTACGTGACCGCGCCGACCGCGAGCCCGATGGCCACGGTCCCCGGCCCGCCGAGCTGCGCGCCCTCCTGCGCGAGGTCGAAGCTGACGGCGCTGATCAGCGCGCCGGCGCCGAAGGCCAGCACGAGCCCGACGAGCCGATCGGGCCACGGCCGCGCCAGGCCGAGCAGCATCCCGATGACCAGCGACGACGCGGCCAGCGCGCCCCAGCCGATGGCTGCGGTCATCCGAGCATCACCTGCAACAACTCTGTCAGTCCATCCGGCGCCGTCGCGACCCTGGTGGCGTGATCGCGATCTTCATCCTCGGCCTGGTCGTCGGCTGCGCCCTCACGCTCGTGGTCGCCGCGCACGCGCGCCAGTCCGCAGCGGTCGACCGCGGGACGGCGGAGGCCGAGCTCCGTCGCACGGTCGACCCCGTCGTCGAGAACCTCAAGCGGGTCTCGGACGAGGTCGCCGCCCTGGAGCGCGACCGCCGCACGACCCACGGCGAGATCTCCCAGATGTTCCGCGTCGTGACCGCCGAGGTGGGCCGCCTGCGGACCGAGACCGGCTCGCTCGTGTCGGCGCTCAAGCGCCCGCACGTGCGCGGCGCGTGGGGGGAGATGCAGCTGCGCAACTGCGTCGAGGCCGCGAACATGACCGCCCATGTCGACTTCGCGAGCCAGGCGAGCGTGGCCGGCGGCCGCCTGCGTCCCGACCTCATCGTCCGCCTCCCGGCCGGCCGCGAGGTGATCGTCGACGCCAAGGTGCCGATGGACGCCTACCTGCGCGCCCTCGAGGCGCCGGAGTCCGAGCAGAAGGCGCTCCTCGCGCTGCACGGGCGGCAGGTCCGCGGCCACATCGACACGCTCGCCTCGAAGGCCTACCACGCGCAGCTCGAAGGCTCGCCCGACTTCGTCGTGATGTTCATCCCCAACGACGCGATCTACTGCGGCGCCCTGGAGGCCGACCCCACGCTGCTCGAGCACGGCGCCGCCAAGGGCGTGCTGATCGCGACGCCCACGTCGCTGATCGCCCTGCTGCACGCGGTCTACTACGGCTGGCGGCAGGAGCGGATCGCGGAGTCGGCGCGCGAGATCGCCGCCGCGGGGCAGGAGCTGCACCGCCGGATGTCGACCTTCCTCGAGCCGTACGCCAAGCTCGGCCGCCAGCTCGACTCGGCCGTGCACGCGTTCAACCAGGCGACCGGCTCGCTCGAGGCCCGCGTGCTCCCGCAGCTGCGCCGGATCGAGGAGGCCGGCGCGGGCGTCGGAGAAGCTCCTTGCCCGCGGTCTGCGCCGCTCGAGACGCCGGCGAGGCTCGTGACGACGGCGGGTCTCGGCGACCAGGCCGCCTGAACCCCGGCATTGACGGAGGCGGGTTCGAGCCCTAGTAGGCCCCGATCCCGGTCTCGGAGCGCACCTTGAGCTCGTGGTACGAGCGCTCCGCGCGTTCCTCGCGGCTCAGCACGGTGCCGAGGTAGCAGCACAGGAAGCCGATCGGGAACGAGAAGAGCGCCGGGTTGGAGAGCGGGATCGGCGACCCCTCGCCGTCCGGGCCGGGCCAGACGGCCGGGCTCAGGGCGATGAGGATCAGCGATGCCGCCAGGCCGCCGAGGACGCCGGTGACCGCGCCCGCGGTGTTGAAGCGCGGCCAGAACAGCGCGCACAGGAGCGCCGGCAGGTTCGCGCTCGCCGCCACCGCGAAGGCCAGGCCGACGAGGATCGACACGTTGAAGCCCTCGCCCGCGACGATCGAGACGCCGATGGCGAAGATGCCGAGGGCGATCGCCGCCACGCGCGCCACGCGGACCTCCTCCTTCTCGTCGGCCGCCCCGCGGCGGACGACGTTCGACCACAGGTCGTGGGCCACCGCTCCGGAGGCGGAGATCACGAGCCCGGCCACCACCGCGAGGATCGTCGCGAAGGCGATCGCGCTCACCACGGCCAGGAAGACGTCGCCGCCGACCGTGCCGGCGCCGCCGCCGAGCTCCTCGACGAGCAGCGGGATCGCGAGGTTGCCGCCCGCGCTCGCCTCCTCGGCGCCGCTGCCCAGGATCGCCCGGGCGCCGACCCCGATGATCATGATCATGATGTAGAAGAGGCCGATCAGCAGGACCGCCCAGCCGACCGACTTCCGCGCCGCGCGCGCGTCCGGGACGGTGAAGAAGCGGATGAGGATGTGCGGCAGGCCGGCCGTGCCGAGCAGGAACGCGAGCCCGAACGAGATGCCGTTGATGGCGTCCGGGTGCTGGAGGCCCGGCGAGAGGAAGGCCTTGCCCTCCGAGTGCTGCGCGGTGGCCTGGCTGAACAGGTCGAAGCCGGTGCGCGCGAGCACCAGCGCCGTGATGACCACCCCGGCGGACATCAGCAGGCCCGCCTTGATGATCTGCACCCACGTGGTGGCGAGCATCCCGCCGAAGATCACGTAGACGACCATGAAGGTGCCGGTGATCATCACCGACACGGCGAAGTCGACCCCCGCCAGCGCCTGGATGACCACGCCCGCGCCGACCATCTGCGCGAGCAGGTAGAAGAACGCGACCGACAGCGTGCCGAGCGCCGCCGCGAGCCGTGCGGGCCGTTCCTTGAGCCGGAACGCGAGCACGTCGGCCATCGTGAACTTGCCGGCGTTGCGCATGCGCTCGGCGAGCAGCATGAGCACGGGCACGAACGCGACGAGCGCGCAGACCAGCCCGATGAACCCGTCGAGCCCGAAGAAGAAGATGAGCCCCGCGAAGCCGAGGAACGACGAGGCGGACATGTAGTCGCCCGCGATGGCGAAGCCGTTCTGGGAGCCGGAGATGCCGCGGCCCGCGGCCCAGAACTCGGTGGCGGTGCTCGTGCGCTTGGACGCCCAGTAGGTGACGACCAGGGTGACGGAGAGGACGACGGCGAAGATCGCCAGGGCGAGCTCGTTCATCGCACTTCCTCCCGCGCCGGCGTCCCGGACCGCTCGAAGCGCCCGCTCGCCTCACGCGCACCCTGCGCGATCCGCTGCTCCAGCGGCGCCCAGTCGGCGTCGCTCTTGCGCAGGTACGCGAAGGAGACGATCCACGTCAGCACGATCAGGCTGACGCCGATCACCCAGCCGGCCGCCTCGCCGAGCACGTCGGGAGCCAGATAGGCGACGAAGACGAACACGGCGCAGAGCGCCACGGCCATCCCGCCCCAGCGCGTCACGAAGCGGCGCCGGCTCGCGGACAGCGCCCTGAAGTCAGGCGATCGCTCGATCGCCTCCCAGTCGATCGATGAATCGGGCATGCCGCGGTGCTACCCCAGGTGGCTTCGTGATTATCGGTCGAGCTGGGAGCGGCGCATGGCGGCCCAGGCGGCGCCCGCGGTCGCGATGCCGCCCGCGCACAGGGCGGCGGCGGCGAACGACGCCGCCTCGACGACCTCCCCGCCGATCGCGTTGCCCGCCGCGTTGCCGGCGACGATGCCCATGATCATCACCGCGAAGGCCTCGGTCGCGGTGCCGGGCGGGGCGGCCGTGTCGAGCAGCGTCGAGCCGACCGTGGCCACCGGTGCGATGAGCAGACCGGCGGGGAAGAGCAGCGCGGCGAGCGTCAGCGGGCGATCGGCGACCGCGAGCAGGGCGAGCAGCGCCGCCAGCCCGAGCATGAGGAGCGGCAGCCGCCGCGCCGGCGAACCGCCCCAGGTGCGGGCGCCGTAGACGAGGCCGCCGACCAGGCTGCCCGCCGACAGCGCGCCGAGGAGGAAGCCGCCGGACTCGACCGACCCGTGGTCGGCGGCGAAGGCCGGCACGGCGACCTGGAGGACCCCGAGCGCGATCCCGAAGCTGCCGAGCACGATCAGCACGGTCCGCATGCCCGGCGCCACCAGCGGTCCGAGCCAGCCGACGTCGTGCTGCTCGCCCTGCCAGCGCGCGGACGCGCTCGTGCCGGCGAAGACGAGCGCCCCGCCGGTGGCGACCGCGGCACTGGCGAGCACGGCGACCGACGGCGAGGCGAGCGCCACGACCGCCGCCACGACCACCGGCGCCGTCATCACCGACACCTCGAAGACGATGGTCACCAGCGCGTAGGCGGTCTGGCGGCGCTCGGGATCGTCCACGAGCGCGTTCCACAGCGAGCGCATGGCCGCGGGCGCCTGCGGCAGCGTGCCGCCGGCGGCCGCCGCGCAGAGCGCGAGCACCCACGTGGGAGCGCCCTTATCCGCGGCCACGACGAGCCCGACGAGCGCGGTCAGGTGCCCGACGGCGGCCACCCGCAGCACGCGCGGCTGGCCGATCCGGTCCATGAGCCGCCCCTGCGCCAGCGCGCCGAGGGCGTTGGCCAGCCCGAACGCTCCGACCACCCGGCCGGCGTCGCCGAACGACCCGGTCGCCTCGCGGGCGAGCAGGATGATGGCCAGCACCGCCATGCCGATCGCCATCGACCCGGCGGCCGAGGCCAGCACCGGCACGCGCGCCCCCGGGAGCGAGAGCAGCGCGTGGTAGCGCTTGGCGGCGTTACGAAGCGGCATCGGGGCGGCACCGTAGCGGCGCCGCCCCGGTTGGCTCAGACTGCGGCAGGCTCCTCGATCCGCCGCGGCAGCAGCGTCTCGCGGGCGATCACGAGGCGCTGGATCTGCGACGTGCCCTCGTAGAGCTGCATGATCTTGGCGTCGCGCATCAGCTTCTCGACGGGGTAGTCCTTGATGAAGCCGTACCCGCCGTAGACCTGCACGGCGTCGGTGGCGACCTCCATCGCGGAGTCCGCGGCGAAGCGCTTCGCGTGCGACGACTCGACCGTGTTGCGGCGGCCCTGGTCGAGCAGGACGGCCGAGTTCCAGGTGGCCAGGCGCGAGAGGTGCACCTTGGTCGCCATGTCGGCGATCATGAACTGGATCGCCTGGTGCATCGCGATCGGCACGCCGAACTGGACGCGCTCCTTCGAGTAGTTGGTCGCGAACTCGAAGGCCGCGCGGGCGATGCCGGTGGCCATGGCCGCCACGCCGGGGCGCGTGCGGTCCAGGGTCATCATGGCGATCTTGAAGCCCTTGTTCTCCTCGCCGATCAGGTGGTCGGCCGGGATCTCGGTGTCGTTGAAGGTGATGGTCGCGGTGTTGGACGCCCGCTGGCCCATCTTGTCCTCCTTCTTGTCCACCGTGACGGTGTCGTCACGGGGGACGATGAAGCAGGAGATCCCGCGGTGCCCGGCTTCCTTGTCGGTCTTGGCGTAGACCGTGAACCAGTCGGCGTAGCCGCCGTTGGTGATGAAGCACTTGGACCCGTTGATGACCCACTTGTCGCCCTTGCGGACGGCCGTGGTGCGCATCCCGGAGACGTCCGAGCCGGCGTCGGGCTCGGTGAGGCAGAACGACGCGAGCTTGTAGTCCTCGCAGATCATGCCCAGGTACTTCTTCTTGAGCTCCTCAGCACCGGCCAGCGCGAGCGGCGCGGACGCGAGGCCGTTCGCCCCGATCGAGGTCGCGATGCCGGAGCAGCCCCAGGAGAGCTCCTCCTCGACGATCGCGCCCTCGAGGTAGCTGAGGCCGGGACCGCCGTACTCCTCCGGCGTGTGCCCGTTCATCAGGCCCAGCTCCCAGGCCTTGCGGAGCACATCCTCGGGCCAGGTCGCGTCGCGGTCGTACTCCCAGGCGACGGGCCGGATCTCCTTCTCGGCGAAGTCGTGCGCCATCTCGCGCAGCGCCTTCTGCTCGTCGGTCAGCGTGAAATCAACCACGGTTCAAACTCTCCAGATTGACTGGTCAGTCAACGACTAGGTAGAGGGTACTTACCCCGGGGCGCCTGGGCAAGAACGAACCGTTCCCGTCTGGCCGAATGGACGGCACAATGCGGGGTATGGAAGGGGCGTTCGCCATCGTGCTCTTCGTCGTGGTCGGCGTGGCGGCGGTCGCCGCCGTCTGGGCGCTGGCGACCAGCGGCGGCGCCTACGACGACATCGGGGGCGGACGGATGGCCCTCGACCGCGAGTCGACGCCCGCCGAGCGGGAGGCGGAGATCCGCCAGATGCTCGAGGCCCGCAACGCCCGCCGCGAGGCGCGGGGCGAGCCGGTCCAGGACGTCGACGCCGAGCTGCGGGCGCTGACCGTGACGGACGACCCGGGGCTGCGCGAGGAGGTCCGGCAGCTCGTCCAGGCCCGCAACGCCCGCCGCGTGGCCCGCGGCGACGCGCCGCTCGACGTCGAGGCCGAGGTCGACCGGCGCCTGCGCGAGCTCGGTTGAACTAGGTTCCGGTCCATGAGAACCCTCGGTGTCGTCCTGGCCGCCCTCGCGCTGGTGCTCGCCGCGGCGGGCCCGGCGGCCGCCGCGAAGAAGACGCGTCCGGTGCTCGTCGTCGCCAACAACTGGGACGGCACCGCGGACGTGGTGAATCCGTCGCGCTACACGCGGCTGAAGCGGATCAACATCATCCCGGACATCGCGCAGCGGATGGCCGAGATCCAGGCCGATCCGGCCCACCAGGCCTATTTCCTCGCCATCCGCCAGCTCGTCGGCGAGGGCCACGACCAGTTCGTCGACGACGCCTTCACGTCCCCCAACGGCCGGCTCCTGTACGTCTCGCGGCCGAGCCTGGCCGACGTCGTGGCGATCAGCCTGCGCGACGGGCGGATCGTGTGGCGCGTGAGGATCGAGGGCTACCGGGCCGACCACATGGCGATCTCGCCGGACGGCAGCCGCCTGGTCGTCTCCGCCTCGACGGCCCGCAAGGTGCACGTCATCGACACCCGGGCGGGGCAGATCGTCGGCAACTTCGAGTCGGGCGACCAGCCGCACGAGAACAACTTCTCGCGTGACGGCAGCCTGATCTTCCACGCCAGCATCGGGACGGTCTACACGCCGCTCGACGATCCGCTCTTCGACGACACCAAGGGGGACCGCTGGTTCCAGGTCGTGGACGCCAAGACGCTGGAGGTGGTGCGGCGGATCGACATGGGCGACAAGCTGGCCGAGCACGGGTTCCCGAACATGAGCGCCGCCGTGCGGCCGATGGCGCTCTCGCCCGACGAGCGGTACGTGTACTTCCAGCTCTCCTTCCTGCACGGCTTCGTCGAGTACGACCTGCAGGAGGACCGGCCGCTGCGGATCGCGCAGCTGCCGCTCTCCGCGGAGGCGCAGGGCATGCGGCGCGAGGAGTACCTGCTCGACTCGGCCCATCACGGCCTGGCCATGAACCCGAAGGGCACCAAGCTGTGCGTCGCCGGCACGATGTCGGACTACGCCGCCATCGTCAGGCGGAGCACGTTCTCCTACCAGCTGGTCGGCGTGGGCCAGAAGCCCTACTGGGCGACCAACAGCGGCGACGGGAAGCGGTGCTTCGTGTCGGTGAGCGGCGACGACCGGGTCTCGGTCATCTCCTATCGGACCGGCAAGGAGGTCGCGCGGATCCCGGTCGGCGACCACCCGCAGCGCATGCGGATGGGGCGCATCCGCCGCGAGTTCGTGCGGTAAGCCTCACCTCGGGACGCCTGCTATCTCGGAGGCGACGGGAGGCGGGCGCTGGGACAGTCCTCCCATGCGCATCGCCTCCTTCGTCGTGGCCGGCCTGCTCGGCCTCTTCTCGCTCGGCCTCCTGGCGGCCGGCGGGGTCCTGCTGTGGGGCGACGCCCAGAAGGACGAGCACGGGTACCTCTCGACGGCGAGCGAGCGCTTCGCCACCAACACGTTCGCGCTGAGCACCGAGAACCTCGACGTCCAGGCCGACGGGATGGACTGGGTCGTCGACGAGGACCTCTGGGGCAGCGTGCGCATCGCGGCCGAGCCGGGCGACGGGAAGCCGCTGTTCGTCGGCATCGCCCGCACCGACGACGTCAGCCAGTACCTGCGCCGCAGCAACCACGAGCTGGTCACCGACATCTCCTACTCGCCGTTCCGCGCCGACTACCGCGAGCTCAACGGCGACGCGAAGCCCGCGCGCCCGGCCGACCAGGACTTCTGGGCCACGTCCGCCCACGGCCGCGGCGAGCAGTCGCTGACCTGGGACGTCGAGGACGGCAACTGGTCCGTCGTCGTCATGAACGAGGACGCCTCGCGCGGCGTCGACGCCCGGGTCGAGGCCGGCGCCGAGGTCTCGTTCCTCGCCGACCTGGGCTGGGGCGTGATCGTCGCGGGCCTCGTCGCGCTCAGCCTCGGCGCCACGCTGGCCGTCGTCGGGATCCGATCCCGCCGCCGCGTCGCCGTCGCGGCCTAGTCGCGAGCCGCGGGCTCGGCCTCGCGCTCGTCGCTGCCCGGAGCCGTCGTGCGCTCGCCGCGCTCGGCGCGCTTGGCCTCGGCGTCCGGATCGCGCGAATCGGCCACGAGCGAGGCGACGATGCCGATCGTGAACGCGGCGGCGACGAGCGCGAGCGACCCGACCGGGCCGATCTTGTAGATGTCCTCGATCAGCAGCTTGACCGCCACCAGCGCGAGCACGACGGCGATCGTCTCGTCGAGGTAGCGGAAGCGCCGGATCAGGCCCTCGACGAGCACGAAGAGCGCCCGCAGGCCGAGCAGCGCGAAGATGTTCGCCATCCAGATCAGCACCGAGTCGCGCGTGATGGCGAAGGCGGCGGGGATCGAGTCGATCGCGAAGGCGATGTCGGCGGCGACGATCGCGGCCAGGCAGACGAAGATCGGCGTCGCGTAGCGCTTTCCGTCGATCCGCGTGAACCAGTGGTGCCCGTGGAAGTCGCTCGAGACCGGGAAGATCTTGCGCACGCCGCGCACGATCAGGTTCTTGTCCGGGTCCACGCCCTCCTCGACCCCGCGCAGGATCCGCCACGCGAGCACGAGCAGGAGCACGCCGAGGACGTAGATGACGAAGTGGAACTGCTCGATCAGCGCGACGCCGCCGAGGATGGCCAGGCCGCGCAGCGCGAGCGCCGCGACGATGCCCCAGAACAGCAGGTTCGCGCGGTGCTCCTCCGGCACCCCGAAGTAGCTGAAGAGCAGCAGGAAGACGAACAGGTTGTCGAGCGACAGCGAGCGCTCGATGAAGTAGACCGTCGTGTAGGTGATGGCGTCTTCGCCGTTCGAGAGCACCCACACGAGGGGGGCGACGAGCAGCGCCACCACGAGCCAGCCGATCGACCAGTAGACGCCCTCGCGGAACGTCGGCTCGCGCCCGCGGGCGAACAGCTTGAGGTCGACCGCCAGCAGGACCATCGTCACGACGGCGAGGATGAGCCACGGCCCTGGCCCGCTGATGAAGCCGAAGGTCACCATCTAGACGAAGAAGAAGACGAGTCCCAGCACGACGTACACAGCTAGCAGCTGCAAGCCCTCGAACCAGGTGGACTCGCCCTCCTGGGTGACCTGATTGGCGATCAGGATGGCCAGGAAGATCGCGCCGAGCTCGAGTCCGTTGAAGACCAGCGCCATCGGGAACGGGCCGATGACGAACGACAGGAGCACGAGCACGGGCGCCGCGAACAGCGCGATCTGGGCGCTCGAGCCGATGGCGATGTTGACCGCCAGGTCCATCTTGTCGCGGGCCGCGAAGTAGATCGCCACCCAGTGCTCGGCGGCGTTGCCGACGATCGCCACGACGATGATGCCGACGAAGAACGGCGACAGGCCGATCGAGTCCGACGCCTCGGTGATCGAGCCGACGAGGATCTCCGACATGACGCCGACGGCCACGCCGGCGCCCGCGAGCGACAGCACCGCGCGCCGGACCGACCACGGCTCGCCGCCGTGGTCATCCGCGCCGTGCGTCGGGTTGAAGAGGTCCTTGTGCGTGCGCAGGGAGAAGATGAGCCCGGCGACGTAGGTCAGGAGCAGGACGATCGCCACCGCCGCCGACATCTGCTCGAGGTCGTTCGGGAACTGCTGGGACTCGTCCGTCGGGTTCGGCAGGGACCCGCCGATGACCAGCTCGTAGATCGCCGGCATGACGAGCGCCACGGCGGCGAGCAGCAGCATCAGGGACTGCGTGTTGGCGGCTGTCCGGTCGAAGTACTGGCGCTCGCGCTTGCGGCCGCCGATGAACATCGCGGCGCCCATGACGAGCAGGATGTTGCCGAGGATCGAGCCGACCAGCGACGCCTTGACGACCTCCTGGAGGCCCTCGTTCAGCGCGAAGAACGCGATGATCAGCTCCGGCGCGTTGCCGAAGGTGACGTTGAGGAAGCCGCCGATGCCGGGCCCGGAGCGCGCGGCCAGCTCCTCGGTGGCGCGGCCCATCAGCGCGGCCGTCGGGATCACGCCCAGCGCCGACGTCACGAAGATCAGCGTCGCGCTCGCGTGCGAGAACTCGAGCACGATCGCGATGACGATGAACGGCACCAGCAGATAGGGCCATCCCTCGCCGCTGAAGAGGAACCGCCGCACGTTGAAGGAGGCCCGCTCCCCGGTCACCGCGTGGATTATGCGGCGTTAGCCGCTACGGGGTCGTCAGCAGGTCCGCGCACTTGCGGACCTTGGCGTTGTCGCCCGCGGCTTCCTGCACGCAGGCCGAGTATTCCTCGAGGTCGCCGACGCTGGGGTTGCCGGCGCCACCGCCGCCCGCGCCGCCCCCGCCCGAGCCGCCTGCGCCCGCGCCGCCCAGGGCGCCGCCGAGGTCTCCGAGGTCGATGCCCATGGCCTGCAGCTGGGCGATCAGGTCGTCGAACGGCTTGGCGTTCTCCGGCGCGGTGATGTCCTGGTCCTCGTTGACGTCGAGGAGCTGGAAGTCGAGCTTGATGGTGGCCGAGGCCGCGCCGCCCGCGGTGCTGCCCTCCGGGGCGGTGACCGCGGCGTCCACGACCATGCGGCGGAGGATCTTGTCGTCGGCGCCGGTGTAGAGCTCGACGCTCAGCTTGTCGATGGAGTCGGCCACCTGCGCCTTCTCCTCCTCGGTGAGCTCCTGGGGCAGCTCCCCGGTGCCCGCGACGCCGAGCGAGCGCGACTTCTCGAGCAGCTTGTTGACGTCGTCGAGCAGCTTGGGGATGTCGACGTCGCCGGTGATCTTGATCGTGTCGGTGTCGCCGACCTTCGCCTCACCGGCGTTCTTGGCGTTGGTGAGCCAGCGGCGCGGATCGATGCCGAGCGAGGCGAGCGAGGGGTTCTCCTCCTGCCCGGTCGTCTGCTTCGCGGCTTCCTCGTAGCCGGCCTTGACCTGCTGGAAGATCGCCCCGGGCACCTCGTAGCTCGTGCCGCCGAGGTTGATGAAGGCGGAGTCGCTGGTGACCACGATGCCGCCGGCCATGGAGTCCCCGCCACCGCTGAACTCCGCGTCGATGGCGAGCTGCGGGAGCCGCCCCTCGCCCTCGGTCTGGAACGGACCGGAGAGCTTGGCCGTGACGGCCTGACCGCTGTCGGCGTCGACGCCCAGGTTGAGCTCGAGCCGCGCGGAGTCGATGGCCTTCGCCTTGCCGCCGAAGGTCTCCTCGAGCAGCTGATTGACGTCGGTGCTCGAGTCGGCGGTCTCGTCGTCGCCGCCGCCACAGCCGGCGACGAGGGCAAGAGCGAGGAGCAGTGGTGCGATCAGACGCAGGCGCATGGAAATCATGTTGCAGCCGGAGTCAAGCCGCAACTTCGAGCCTAGCATCGGGCTCATGGTTGTCATGCCAGTTGCCCGTTGCCTCTGCCTCGCCCTGCTCACCCTGCTCGCCGCCGCCGCCCCGGCCGCGGCCGAAGACGTGCTCGTGCTGGGCAAGGACGGCGAGGTGCGCTCCGTGCAGGACCGGTTCGCCGGCGGCGGCGATCTGCTCGCGCCCCGCACCGAGCCGCGGGGCCGCGCGCTGGCCGGCGTGGCGCGCCGGACGGCCAAGAAGAAGCGCACGGTCGTCGGTGAGCTCAAGCGCCTGCGCGACGCTGCGCTGATCACGCCCGAGGACTACGCGGCGCGCCGCGCGGTCTACGAGGAGGTCAAGCGCGAGGCGAAGAAGCTGCGCGGGACGCGCCGGACGCAGATGCTCGCCGTGCTCGCCACCGTCGACGCGATCGCGGCGACCCGCCAGCTCGAGCCGAGCCGCCTCAACCCGCTGTGGCTGACCATGCAGCGCAACCTCGAGTGGTGGCGCAGCGGGCCGCTGCTGGCCTCCGGAAAGCGCGTCGAGTTCGAGGGTTCCGAGCTGGTCTGGCAGTACTACCCCGGCCAGGGCCTGCAGCTCCAGATGCTCGGCAACTTCGGCAAGCTCAACGGCCTCTGGGGTTCGCGTGCGAACACCCGCCTGGCCTTCATGCTCGACGAGCTGCTCGCGCTGGCCGCCGAGCGCGCCGGCGGCGTGGCGTGGGAGTACTACTTCGCCTTCGGCGGCGGCAAGGCGCCGTGGGTCTCCGGCCTCGCCCAGGGCACGGCCGTGCAGGCGCTGGCGCGCGCCGCCACGCGGCTCAAGCGCCAGGCCGACGTGCTGCCGGTGGCCCAGCGCGCGCTGGCCATCTTCGAGGCGCCGACGCCGCAGGGCGTCCGCGTCCCGGCCGAGAAGGGCGACCACTACGCGATCTACTCGTTCGCCCCCAGCCTGCGGGTCCTCAACGGCTTCATCCAGTCGCTCGTCGGCCTGCACGACTATGCGCGGCTGTCCGGCGATCCACGGGGCACGGCGCTGTTCGCCGCCGCCGAGCCGGAGGCGCGCTACGAGGTCCCGCTCTACGACACCGGCGCCTGGTCGCTCTACTCGCGCGGAAGCTCCTCGCGTGAGTCCGACCTGGGCTACCACGACCTGCTCACGGGCTTCCTCGAGGGCCTCTGCGAGCGGACCGACGTGCCGGTCTACTGCGAGACGGCGCTGCGCTTCACCGAGTACAAGACCGTCGCGCCCGTCGTCGAGGTCAGCCCGCGCACCCTCCGCGGCGGCACCGACGGCCGCGTGAAGTTCGAGCTCTCGAAGATCTCCAGCGTCGACCTGCGCATCACGCGCGGGACCAAGCTGGTCGAGGCGCGTCCGTTCGGCCTGGTCGGCTACGGCAGGCGCAGCTTCGGCTGGGAGGTGCCGCGCACGCGGGGCGAGTACACGGTCGAGCTGGTCGTGCGCGACCTCGCGGGCAACCCCGGAACGGCGTCGGCGACGGTCGAAGTGCTCAAGCCGAAGAAGCGGAACTAACTAGGATCCCGGGGCTTGTCGCCTCGGATCATCCTCTACACGGGCAAGGGCGGCGTCGGGAAGACGTCGGTCGCCGCCGCCACGGCCCGCCGGTGCGCCGCTGCCGGCGCCCGCACCCTCGTGCTCTCCACCGACCCGGCCCACTCGCTGGCCGAGTCGCTGCAGCTGCCGGTCGGCAACGAGCCGACCGAGGTGGGCGGCGGCGTCTGGGCGCAGCAGGTGCAGGCCCAGGACGAGCTCGAGCAGAACTGGTCGGCGGTGCAGGACTGGCTCGGCGGGGTGCTCGCCGAGCGCGGCGTCGAGCGGATCGCCGCCGAGGAGCTGACCGTGCCGCCGGGGGCCGACGAGCTGTTCTCCCTGCTCCAGCTCAAGCGCCATGCCGAGTCGGGCGAGTGGGACACGATCATCGTGGACTGCGCGCCGACCGGCGAGACGCTGCGGCTGCTCTCGTTCCCGGACGCCGCGCGCTGGTGGCTGGACCGCGTGCTGGGGCGCGAGAACGCGTTCCTCAACGCCGCGCGACCGCTCGCCCGCGTGTTCCTGGACCTGCAGCTGCCCGACGAGCGCGTGATGGAGGACGTCCAGCGCCTGGTCCGCAACCTGATCGGGATGCACGAGCTGCTGCGCGACGCCGAGCGCGTGACGATCCGGCTCGTCATGACGCCGGACCGGATGGTCGTGGCCGAGGCCATGCGCACGTTCACCTACCTGAACCTCTACGGCTACCTCTGCGACGCCGTCGTGGTCAACCGCGTGTTCCCCGAAGGCGTCGGCGAGTACTTCGGCGCCTGGCGCGAGGTGCAGGCCGAGCAGCTCGTGGAGGTCGAGTCCGGGTTCGCTCCCGTGCCGGTGCTGCGGGCGCCGTACTTCGAGCAGGAGGTGCTCGGGGCGGCGATGCTCGACCGCCTCGGCGACGCGCTGTTCTCCGAGCTGGACGCGGGCGCGGTGCTGCACGACCGGCTGACCCAGGAGCTGGCGCTCGACGGCTCGCGGGCGGAGCTCAGGCTCGACCTGCCGTTCGTGAGCCGCGGCGACATCGCGCTGAAGAAGATCGGGCTCGAGCTCGTGGTCCGCGTGGACGGCCACAAGCGCACGATCGTGCTGCCGGGGGCGCTGGCCGGGTTCAAGCCGACGTCGGCCAAGCTGACCGAGGGATCGCTCGTCGTGGGGTTCGAAGGTGGCTGACCCCGACCACCTGCGCGAGCAGTACGAGGAGGCCGAGCGGCTGGTGCGCGAGGCGCAGCGGGCCGCGGAGGCCGCCGCGGCGGCGCAGGTGCCGCCACGCGGCTGGAGCGTGCCCGGCGAAGACCCCCGCCCGCCCGCGCTCGACCTCTCCCAGCTCACGGCGCTCGTGGAGTCGCTGCGCGGCGTGGTCCCGCCCGACCTGGCGCGCTCGCTCGCCGACGCCCTGCGCGAGCTCCTCGTGGCCATCCGGGCCGTCCTCGACTGGTACATCACCCGCCTCGAGCCGCCGGAGCCGCCCGAGTCGGACGTGCAGGACATCCCGGTCGAGTAGCTAGAGCACCCAGCCGGCCACGACGACCGCGCCGATCACGGCGCAGACGATCGCCGCGCGTCGGGTGGGCGGCGAGATACGACCGCAACCGCTCGCGCGCCTTCCACGGGCGCCCGTCGGCGATGTCACGCCGTGCACGCTCGACCGCCCTGACCTCGTGGCTCATCGACCCGCGACCGTACACTTCGCGCCAGTGGCCCGTGCCACCTGGATCCTCACCGGCTACGCCGCCACGCGCGAGCGCGGCGACGCACTGCGGCTGGAGGCGATGGAGCGCCGCCGGACCGGCGTCGCGGCGTGAGCGCGCTCGCACGCCTGCGCGCGTTGCCGCCCGAGCTGCGCAACTCGGGCATCGCGGCGGCCGCCCTCGCCTTCTCGCTGGTCCTGCCGTGGTACCAGAAGTCCTACGTGCCGCCGGGGTCGCGCGAGTTCGTCCAGAGCAACCTGAGCGCGTTCGGCGTCTTCACGTTCATCGAGGCCGCCGTGCTGCTGGTGGCGGCCGGTGTCCTCTTCCTCGTCTGGGCGCGGAGCGAGAAAAAGGCCTTCCACCTGCCCGGCGGGGACGGGACGGCGATCGCGATGGCCGGCGGCTGGGCGCTGCTGCTGCTCATCTGGCGGCTCTTCGACAAGCCCGACGTCGACGATCCCAGCGCCACCGTGGGCATCCAGTGGGGGATGTTCGCGGCGCTGGCCGCGGCGGGCGCGCTGCTGGCCTCGGGCCTGCGGGTCCGAGCCGTCGACCGGCCCGAGCCGCCGAACCCGGTCGCCGACGAAGAGGCACCGCCGCCGCCGGGCACCCCGCGGCCCCCGCGGCGCCGCGCCGACCCGTCGGCCGTCACCGACGTGCTGGGCGAGCGGCCGGACTGGTCGGGCGAGCCGCCGGAGCCGCCGGGCCGCGCTCCACGATCCGACGAGGCTCAGACGCAGCGGTCCGACGAGGCGCCGACCCGGCGGTCCGACGAGGCGCCGACCCGGCGCGTGTCGGACGACGAAGCGTCGACGGATCGGCTCTTCTGAACTGCGCTGGGTAGGGGAGCTGGGGAGGCCGGCGGGGCCGGTTTTCCATCTCGCGTCCTGCCCTATGGTCGCTATACGACCACAGGGCAGGATTCGAGTTCGAAAACCGGCCGATCCCGCTCCCTTAATGCCGCAGTTCGTGAACCGCTAGGCGGCCCGGGCCGCGAGACCCACGGCGCGGGCCTCGGCGGCGGCCACGAGCTCCCCGACGATCTCGCCGAGGCGCTCCTCGATCTCGATGTCGGCCAGCCGGCCTTCGGCGTCGAAGCGCTCGTCGGCCTCGGCCACCGGCAGCTCGGCGTCGACCACGCGGGCGCCGATCGTCGACAGGACCTTGCGGCCCTCGGCCTGCGCCCAGACGGCGCCGAACATGCCCGTCGAGGCGCCGACCACGGCGGCCGGCTTGCCGCGCAGCGGGTTCGTGGCGTGCGGGCGCGAGGCCCAGTCGAGCGCGTTCTTCAACACGCCCGGCAGCGAGGCGTTGTACTCCGGCGTGGCGATCAGCACGGCGTCGGCGTCGGCCAGTGCCGCGCGCAACGCGCGCACCGGCTCTGGGCCTCCGTCGAGGTCGTCGTCGGCGTCATAGGGCGGGATCGCCTTGAGGCCGTCGAAGACCTCGAGCTCGGCCCCGGGCGGCAGCGCGTCGGCCGCCGCCCGGAGCAGCCCGGAGTTGAACGAGTCCCGGCGGAGCGAGCCGGAGATGCCGAGCACTCGCATCGGTCAGCCCTGCAGAAGCTCGAGGTCGACCGAGAGCGTGACGTCGTTGGCCAGCATGAACCCGCCCTTGGGCAGCGGCGCGTTCCAGTTCAGGCCGAACTTGGTGCGATCGACGACGGTCTCGAACTGCAGGCCGAGCTTGACGTTGCCGAACGGGTCCTCGATCGGACCGACGACGGAGCCCTGCGCGGTGACGCGCTCGGTGTGGCCCTTGATCGTCAGGTCGCCGGTGAGCGTCACGCTCGGGCCGTCGACGGCGATCTGGGTCGACTCGAAGCGGATCTCCGGATACTGCTCGGCGTCGAAGAACTCCGGCGACTGGAGATGGGCGACGAGGTTCTCGTCCTTGACGATCACGGTGTCGACCGGGACGGTGCCGACGAGCTTGGCCTCGCCGTTCTCGTCGACCGTCAGCTCGGCGTTGAAGCGGCCGAAGCTGCCGCGGAACGTCGCGAGCATGTGCTTGACGGCGAAGGCTGCGGTCGAATGAACCCCGTCGTCCTTGTAAGTGCCCGCCGGAATGGCGGTGGCGGTGGCAGTCATTTCGTGCTCCCCTGAGCGAATGATCTTGGACCGGACTACGGTCCGCTTAGTTGACGTGAGCCACTGTAGCACACGATACGGACTGCGGTCCGGTTCTATACTGAACCTCGTGTCGGTTACGTTCAGCACTCGCATGGAGGAGCTTCCGGTCATCCAGGAGGAGGTCCCCCTCCGCGCTGACGCCGCCCGCAACCGCGAGAAGGTCCTCGCGGCCGCCGAGCGACTTTTCGCGGAGCACGGCGCATCCTGCGTCTCGATGGACGCGGTGGCGGCCGAGGCGGGTGTCGGCAAGGGCACGCTGTTCCGCGGGTTCGGCGACCGCGCCGGACTCGTTCTCGCCCTCCTCACCGAGCACGAGCGGCGCCTGCAGGAGGACGTGATCCGCGGCCCCGCGCCGCTCGGCCCGGGCGCGCCGCCCGTCGAGCGCCTGATCGCCTTCGGCGAGCGCCTGTTCGCCCACTACGCCTCGCACGGCGACCTCATCGCCGCCGCCGAGGCCAGCATCGGCATCCGCTACGGGTCGGCCCCGTTCGCCTTCTACCGCACGCACGTCCAGCTGCTCGTGCGCGAGGCCGCGCCGTACGCGGACTGGGAGTACCTCTCCGACGCGCTCATGGCCTCGCTGCGGGTCGACCACGTGCGCTACCTGCGCGACATGCGCGAGATGCCCGAGGACCGTCTGGCCGAGGGCTGGACCGACCTCGTCCGCCGGCTGCTCAGCTAGCCAGGTCGTCGAGGATCCGCGGCATCTGTCGCACCAGCGACAGGTGGCCTTCGTCCTCGTAGAGGTGCTCGCGCGCACCCGCGATGTGCGCCGCCAGCCAGCGGCCGTGGGCGAACGGGACCATCTTGTCGTGAGCGCCCTGCCAGACCGAGACCGGCACGGTGATGGCGCCGAGGTCGAAGCCCCAATGCCGGACGAACGCCAGGTCGTCGTCGCGCCAGCCGTCGATGCCGCCCGACACGGCCCGCCGGATCCCGGCCGCCAGCATGTCCGCGAGCTCGCCGCTCTCCAGGGCCGCGCGGTCGACGTCGTCGATCAGCTCGCCGAGTCCTGCGGCCAGTCCTTCCGGCGTGACGCCCTCCAGCCCGTGCGCGAAGCGCTCGAGGAAGGCGTCGAGGTCGGCACGCGACCGCGCGGCGGCGCCGAACTCCTCGACGTTCTCGGGACCCATGCCGGCGAGGAAGTCGAGCCCTTGTGCGTCATAGGGCGCCACGCCGGCCAGGGTCGCCGCCGCATCGCAGCGTTCCGGGAGGAGCGCAGCGCACGCCAAGGCGTGTGGGCCACCGCCCGACCAGCCGAGCGCGAGGAAGCGGTCGATCTCCAGCTGGTCGAGGATCGCCGCGACGTCGGCCGCCGCGTCGGCCACCGAGCGGCCCTCGTGGCGCGTCGAGCCCGCGTAGCCCGGCCGCGAGTAGGTGAGGAGCTGCCACCCGCGCTCGCCGATCGCGCGCACGAGCGGCGCGAGCTCGGCGGCCGCGTTCGGCGTGCCGACGTGGAAGACCAGCGCCCGGCCGTCGGCGCCGTGGCGCAGGACCTCGAGCTCGCGACCGTCCGGCGTCCGGACGGTCAGCCACTCACCGGTCATTGAGATAGAGCCCGAGCGGCAGCAGGATCGTGGCCACGAAGATCATCCCGATCCCGGTCGCGATCGCGGCGTTGGACTTGTAGATGTGGCCGGCGACCCCGATCACGAAGCCGAGGCCCATGAGGGCGATGAAGGGCAGCGGGTCGTCCACGGCTTGCCAGCCTAGTCCGCGGACAGTTAGCGTCCGCGCCGATGAGGAGGTCGGTCGCGCGCTGGTCGTCGCGGCTGCTCGTGCTCGCGATCGCAC
This sequence comes from uncultured Solirubrobacteraceae bacterium, assembly GCA_963774155.1. GTDB lineage: Bacteria > Actinomycetota > Thermoleophilia > Solirubrobacterales > Solirubrobacteraceae > DASSUW01. The sequence goes on along the minus strand of CAVZDW010000010.1, from coordinate 355,398 downwards.
CGGCGGCGAGTGCCGAGGTCGTGACGATCGGCGCCTCGCTCGATCAGCCGACTCCACCGACCGGCTGCGCCGCCGCCTGCACCGTCGTCGCCGCGATCACGGATCGCCAGTGACGGCCCCGTTCCGCGGCGTCATCACGAGCTGGCGCATCCGGGCGGGCGCGACCGTCACGCCCGTGCGGCTCGTCGTCGTCCGGCGCCCGACGGGCCCGGGTCAAGCGGCGGACGTCGTCGCCCGGTCGGCCGAGGTCACGCCGCCCGCGAACAGCGACATCGCCCGATCCTCGGCCTCCAGATCCCCATCTCCGCCGGGCAGTCGATCGGGCTCGAGACCGGCGGACCGGCCGACCTCTTCGTCGCGCAGGGTCAGTCGGACGTGTGGGAGCCGCCGCTGAGCGACACAGGTCGCGCGCCGACGCAGCCGGCGCGGCGCTGGTGCCGAACGTGAACGTGACGATCGAGACGGATCTGGACGGCGACGGCACGCCCGACAGCGCCGACGGCGACAGGGACGGCGACGCGCTGCTCGACACCGCGACAACTGCCCGGAAGTCGCCAATGCCGGCCAGGACGACATGCGACGGTGACGCACAGGGCGACGTGTGCGACGACGACCGCGACGGCGACGGCTTCCCGAACGCCACCGACGTGTGCCCCAGCCTCGCCGGCTCCGCGGGAGGCTGCCCGCCGGCACAGCCCGCCCCGCGTGTCAACGCCCCGCCGACGGTGCGCTTCCGCACGCCGGTCGCCGCGAGCGCGGTGCGCTCGGCGCAGGTCGTCGATCTCGAGGTGAGCGACGACGCCGGCGCGCCGCGGGTCACGGTGCATGACGACGACGGCACGATCTGCACGCTCACCGGCGAGCCGTACTCGTGCGTCTGGACGCCGACCGGCGCCGACGTCGGCCGCGCGACGCTGCTGGCCAGCGCCGTCGACTCCGACGGCCGCTCCACGCTCGGCATCGTCCGCGTGAACGTCTCCCGCTTCACGGCCACGCTGACCCGCAAGCGCAGCGGCCGCCGCGTGACCGGCAAGCTGCGGCTGCCGGCCGCCGTCGAACCCGCGCTCGGGTGCAAGGGCACGGTGACCGTGCGCCGTGGCAAGGCCAAGCGGACCGCCTCGCTCAAGCCCAACTGCACGTACAGCGTGCGCCTCCCGAAGGCGAGCGGTGCGGTGAAGGCGCGCTTCGGCGGCAACCCGGTCGTCGCACCCACCTAGCACCCACCTAGACTCACAGGCGCCATGAGCGCCGCCCTCCCCACCTCGGTCGACGACGTCGCGGTCGGCCTGCGGGCCGCCGGCTACCTGCCCGGCGAGTCCACCGCGCTGGTCAGCTACCTCGCCGCGCGGCTCGGCAAGCCCGTCCTCGTCGAGGGCCCGGCGGGCGTCGGCAAGACCGAGCTGGCCAAGGCGCTCAGCCGCTATCTGGACCGCAAGCTCGTGCGCCTGCAGTGCTACGAGGGCCTCGACGAGGCCAAGGCGCTGTACGAGTGGAACTACCGCAAGCAGCTCCTGCGCATCCAGGCCGAGGCCGACGGCACGGGCTGGGACGCCGTGCAGGACGACATCTTCGGCGAGGAGTTCCTGCTCAGCCGCCCGCTGATGCAGGCGATCGCCACCGACGAGCCGGTCGTGCTCCTGATCGACGAGATCGACAAGACCGACCAGGAGTTCGAGGCGATGCTGCTCGAGCTGCTCTCGGACTTCCAGATCACCATCCCCGAGCTCGGGCGGATCGAGGCGCGCACGCATCCCGTGGTGGTGCTCACGTCCAACAACACGCGCGAGCTGACCGAGGCGCTCAAGCGCCGTTGCCTGTACCTGTGGCTCGACTACCCGAGCATCGAGCACGAGCTCGAGATCGTGCGGCTGCACGCCCCCGAGCTCGCGGAGACCGTCGCGCGCAAGCTCGTCGACGTCGTCCGCCAGGTGCGCGACCTCGACCTCAAGAAGCCGCCGTCGATCGCCGAGTCGATCGACTGGGCGCGCGCGCTGCTCCTGCTCGGCGCCGACGACATCTCGCAGGACGTGTTCCGCGACACGATGTCGATCATCGTCAAGCACCGCACGGACCTCGACACGGTCGCCGAACGTGTCGGCGTCCGGCTCGCCGCGTGACGTTCGACGCCCGCGTCCTGGCACTCGGGGAGGCGCTGCGCGCCGAGGGCGTGGCCATCGGGACGTCCGAGCTCAACGACGCCTTCGCCGCGCTCGGCGAGGTGCCGTGGACGGTGCCGGGCGACTTCCGCGCGGCGCTGGCCGCCACGCTGGCCAAGTCGCCCGAGGACCGGCGCATCTTCGACCTCGTGTTCGAGCGCTTCTTCTTCCGCGCGGCCGAGGCGCAGGCGCTCCAGCACGAGGTCCGCGAGGGCGACGAGGCGCTGGGCGGCGGCGAGCGGATCGAGCTCGACAACCTGCGCGACCAGCTCCTGGAGGCCATCCGCAACGGCGACGAGGCCGCCATGCGCGACCTCGCGCGGCTGGCCATCGCCGCCTTCGGCCGCCGCGGCGAGGGCTCAGGCGTGCTCGGCGTCGACGTCCAGCGGATCCGGCGGGCGCTCGGGCTGCGCAGCGAGCCCGGCGGCCCCGTCAAGGACGCCGATCAGGACCAGCCGCCGCTCTCCCGCGAGCAGATCCGCCGCTTCGAGGCCCACCTGCGGCGCGAGCTCGAGCGCGCGCAGATCGAGCGCACCCAGGCGCTGCCGCCCAGCCGCCCGCTGACCGAGCTCGACCGTGCGCTGCCCACCGGTCCGCTCCAGGATCTCGCCGCCGTGCACCGCGTGGTCGCCCAGCTCAAGCGCCGGCTCGCCACGCAGGGGCACGAGCAGCGGGGCCGCAAGCGGCACGCGCACGTCGACGTGCGGCGCACCATGCGCGCCTCGCTGCAGACCGGCGGCGTGCCCGTGGTCCTGAAGTACCGGCCGCGGCGGCCGCGCCGCCCGGAGCTCTACGTGCTGTGCGACGTCTCCACCTCGGTCACGAGCGCATCGGTCTTCTTCCTGAGCGTGCTCCACGCGCTGCACGACACGTTCCGCAAGATGCGCTCGTTCGTCTTCGTCGAGCGGATCTCCGAGGTCACCGACGTCTTCGAGCGCGAGCGGTCGTTCCGCGCCGCCTCCGAGGCGATCTCCAAGGACGCCGGCGTGGCCGACGTCTCCGGCTACACCGACTACGGGCGCGTGTGGAGCGAGTTCCTGACCGCGGTCGAGGACGACCTGCACCCGCGCGCGACGGTCATCGTGCTGGGCGACGCCCGCACCAACGGCCGCGACCCGCGCGCCGACGTCTTCGCCCGCATCGCCGAGCATGCCGGCCGCACGTTCTGGCTCAACCCCGAGCCGCGGCTCTACTGGAACTACGGCGACTCCGTGATCGCGACCTACGAGCGCTTCTGCGAGGCCTACGAGTGCTGGACGACGCGCCAGCTCGAGGACTTCGTGAAGGCGCTCACCCGTCCGACGTGGTAGCCCGCCGGGCGCGGTAGGTCCGCACGGGGCTCGAGAGCCCCTTGAGCCGCTTCTCGCCCGCGAACGACCACTCGTAGGCGCCTGCCGCGTCGCGCACGGCCTCCGTGGCGAGCACCGACGACGGACGGGCCCGGCCGGTCAGGCGGCTGGCGACGTTGACCGTCGAGCCGTACCAGTCGCCCCAGCGGTTGACGGCCGGGCCGAAGGCGACGCCGGCGCGGATCGCGGGCAGCCCGTCCTCGCCGTCGCCCTCCACGAGGGCCAGCGTGGCGTCGACCAGCCGGGCCGGCTCGGGCGAGACGAGCATCACCGCGTCGCCGATCTCCTTGACGATCTTCACGGGCGGCTCGATGACGGTCTCGGCGAGCCTGGAGAGCCGCCCGGCGACGCTTCCCAGCTCCTCGACCGGGATCGTCTCACCGAGCTCCGTGAAGCCGACGAGGTCGGCGAAGGCGACGGCGGTGTCGCGGCCCGCGTCGAGCCGCCCGCTGGCCATCTGCTCGCCGGTGATGACCTCCTGGCGCAGCGCCTCGCGCAGGTGCAGCGCGAAGACGTGGGCGAGCCACGGCCCGGCGAGCGGGAGCAGCGTCCTGGAGACCGCCTCGAGGCGGGCGGCCAGCTCGCGCTCGTCGGTCCCGGCCGAGAGAGCCGACTGCCCGACGAGCGACGTCACGGCTTCGACGTAGCGCGCCATGCCGCGGCCGAGGACGCGCTGCGCCTCCAGCGCGTCCTCCTCCGGCAGGCCGGCCTCGCGGTACGTGTTGCCCATGCGGGCCGACTCGAGGTCCTGCTCGCCGTAGACGGGCTCGTCGGGGTCCGGCACGGCGAGGCCCAGGGCGCGCTGCTGGGCGAGGAAGAACTCGAGGTCGAGCCCGCTCTCGCGGGCGATGTCGTGCGCCGAGTAGCGCGCCTCGGGGGCGAGCAGGCGCTCGACGGGCAGGAGCGCGAGCCGATCCTCGGCCACCGCGGCCCGCAGCTCGTCGAGCGCGAACCCGTCGTCGTGCAGCCGGTCGAGCAGGTTGCGGCGCGCCTCGCGGGCCCGGTCGCTCGCGCAGCCGTCCAGCAGTCCTTCCGCTTCCCAGTCCATGTCCGCCCGGAAGGTACAGTCCGGCGCCGTGGCTGAGCGTCGCCCGATCGCCGGACTCGTCGTCGCCGTGACCGGCGGCGCGCGTGGGATCGGCCTGGCGACGGCCCGCGCGCTGGAGGCGCACGGCGCCCGCGTGGTCGCCGGGGACCTGCCCGCGCTCGACGTCACGTCGCGCGAGTCGTTCGCCGCCTGGCTCGAGGCGGCCGGGCCGATCGACGTGCTGATCAACAACGCCGGCGTCATGCACGTCGGGCCGTTCCTGGAGGAGACCGACGAGTGGACGCGCCGCCAGGTCGACGTGAACCTCCACGGCGTGATCCTCGGCATGAAGCTCGCCCTGCCGGCGATGGTGGCGCGCGGTTCGGGGCACGTGGTCAACGTGGCGAGCGCCGCCTCGATCATCGGCGTGCCGCGTGAGGCGGTCTACGCGGCGACCAAGCACGCCGTGCGCGGCGTGTCGGAGTCCGTGCGCCTCGAGCTGCGCGGCTCGGGCGTGGACCTCTCGGTGGTCATGCCCGGGCTGGTCCGCACCGAGCTGGCCGCGGGGACGCTGCGGGGCGGGCTCGTGCTGTCGCCGGACGATGTCGCGCACGCGATCGTCGCGACGCTGGAGCGCCCGCGCTTCGACGTCTACGTCCCGCGCGCCTACGCGGCGATCGCCACGGCCGGCCAGCTCCTGCCCCGCCGCGCCCGCGAGGCCGTGCTCCGGCTCGCGGGCGCCGAGCGCGCCACGGCGCAGACCACGGCGGCCGACCGCGCCGCCTACGAGTCGAGGATCGAGAACGAGCGGAAGAGGTCGCCCGGGTCGTAGCGGCGCTTGACGGCGACCACGCGGTCGTAGTTGACGCCGTACGACTCCCGCAGGCGGCCGGCTCCCTCGTCGCCGCTCTGGAAGTTGACGTAGCTGGCTCCGGTGCCGAACGGCCGGATCCGTGCGTGGGCGTCGCGGACCCACTGCCGGAAGGCGTCGGCGCGCGGCTCGTCCGGCTCCCAGGCGCCGAGCACGCCACAGACGAAGCGGGCGTCGCGATTGCCGACCGCGCCGTCGTCGCCCGCCCGCTCGTTGAGCGCGCCGCCGACGTGCAGGCAGCCGAGCTGGGCGGCGGGGATCGGGCATTCGGCGCCGAGCTCGAGCCAGGTCGCAAGGAACTCGTCGCTCAGCTCGGCGGCGTACTCCGTCCGCCAGTAGTAGTGGTGGCCCTTCGGCTCGGTGTCGTCGAGGTACGACTGGACCTCGGTGTACGGCTGCTCGTGCAGGAGGTCGAACACCGGGTCGCCGAGCGCGCGCAACGGCGCGAGCGCCTCCTCGGCGCTGGCTCCGTCGCCGCTGTAGCAGACGGCCAGGGCCACGATCCGCTCGCCGTGCCACTGCGGCGGGACGAACGGCGCCGCGGGTGCGCGGACGAGGTTCATCCACACGGCCAGCTCGCGCGGCGCCTCGGCCGTGAGGGCGCGATAGGCCGGCACGATCTCGGCGGCTCGCTCGAACGGCCACGCGATCAGCCCACCGAGGACGGTCGGGCCGACCTCGTGCAGGCGGAACGTGAGCTCCGTGACGACGCCGAGGTTGGCCCCGGCGCCGCGGAGCGCCCAGAAGAGGTCCGCGTGCTCGTCGCGGCTCGCCCGGCGGGCCTCCCCGTCCGCGGTGACGATCTCCGCCGCGAGCAGGTTGTCGACGGTCCAGCCGAAGCGGCGGGTGAGGTACCCGAGGCCGCCGCCGAGCGTGAGGCCGGCGACGCCGACCTGCGACATGAAGCCGAGCGGCGTGGCGAGACCGTGCTCCTGGGCCGCGCGGTCGACGTCGGCGAGCAGGCAGCCCGGCTGCACGGTCGCCGTGCGCGCCTCGGGGTCGACGACCACCCGGCGCAGGCCCGACAGGTCGAGCGTGACGCCGCCCGGCGCCAGCGCGCGGCCGGCGATGTTGTGGCCGCCGCCGCGGACGGAGAGCGGCAGACCGGCCTCGCGGGCGAAGGCCACGGCGCCCATGACGTCGGCCGTCCCGGCCGGCCGCACGACGAACGCCGGCCTCGTCTCGATCATCCCGTTCCACAACCGCGTCGCCTCGGCGAAACCGTCGTCGCCGGGCCGCAGTGCGGCGAGCCCGAAGGCCGCGGGGTCGGCCGACAGCGCGCGCCGCAGGGCCGCGACGAACGCCGCCGGCTGCTCGAGCGGCGGGATGTCGGCAGCGTGCTCGATCACGTACAGCGGCCAGCCGAAGGCGGAGCTCGCGCGCTGCGCGACGGCCAGCGGCGTCGCGAGGTCGTGCCGGCCGTGGATCAGCGTGACGGGCACGTCGATGGCCGCGAGCTCCTCCGCGGCGATGCCCGACGAGGCGAACTGCCCGATCAGCCCGGCGATCGCCGCCTGGACCGCCGGCCTGCGCGCGCGATCGACGTTGTACGCCGCAAACGGCGACCAGCGCTCGCCCATCCCGTCGCGCAGGCGGTCGAGGTCGCGCGCGCAGTACCGCCACAGGTCGTCATGCGTCTCCATGGTCGGCTCGGCGATGAACGCCTGCAGCGCGGCGCCGAACTGCGGCGCGGGAGCGAACGGCTCGAGCCCGAGCGGGTCCACGAGCACGAGCCGTGCGAGACGCTCGCCTCCCGCGGCGGCGTAGCGGGCGGAGATCGCGCCGCCGCAGGCGTTCCCGACGAGCACGGCCGGCTGCTCGCAGGTGGCCTCGAGGAGCGCGTCCAGCCAGCCGAGCACGGCCGCGACGTCGAGCGGCTCCGGCGCCTGCGAGCCGCCGTGGCCGGGAAGGTCCGGGACGACGACGCGATGCGTGCGCGTGAGCGCGCCGATCACGCGCGCCCAGTGCGTGCCGTTGCCGCCGGGCCCGTGCAGGAGGACGATCGGCGGACCGGCACCGCCTTCGAGCACGACCGTCGACGTGCCGGCCGCGTCGAGCCGCCGCTCGGTGACGGGGACGCCCGCCAGCAGGGCGTCTCGCGGGGTGGTGGCTTCGGTGGTCATGGCGCGACGGTACGGCCGCGCCACCGGTGCGACTTCGGCCGAACCACCCAACATCTCCGTCGCCGCCGCTGGGTGATCTCACCCAACCAGACCGTGCTCGTACGCGTACGCCGTCGCCGCCGCGCGCGAGGACACGCCGAGCTTGGCGAGGATGTTGCTGACGTGACGGTCGACGGTGCGCTCGCTGAGCACGAGCTCGGCCGCGATCGCGCGATTGGTGGCGCCACCCGCGACCAGGCGGAGCACCTGCAGCTCGCGCGGCGACAGGCCGGCGACGGCGTCGCCGGCGAGCCGGTCGAGGCGCGCCACGTCGGGCCGGGCGCCCAGTCCGGCGAAGACGGTCCGCGCGGCGTCGAGCTCGAGCAGCGCCGAGTCCTCGTCGCCCAGCGCCCGGCACGCGAGCGCGACCCGCGCCCGGACGCGCGCCGCCTCGTACGGCGCGTCGAGCTCCCGCCACGCCTGCTCGGCGGCCCGCAGAGCGGTGAGCGCCCCGCGCGCGTCACCGTCGGCGAGGGCGACGGCGCCGCTCGTCTCCGCCACCGTCGCGCCCACGAGGGCGCTCGGGTGCAGCGCCCCGACGGCCTCGAGCGCTGCGCGAGCCGCCCGGGCCTCCTCCTGCTCGCCGGCCGCGATGGCGATCTCCACCTGGGCCGGGAGCAGCGCGGCGAGCCGCGACGGGTCGTCCGTCTGCCCGACCGCGCGCCGGACCGCCGCCGCGGCGGCGCCCGCGCGTCCCTGCGCCAGCCGCAGCAGGGCCATTCCCGGCTGCGGCTCCCAGCCGTGGCGGTTCGCCTCGCGGTATGCGTCCTCCGCCGCGCCGAAATCGCCCATCAGGCGATGCAGCTCGCCCTGGCGGTAGAGCGCCGCGCCGGCCGCGCGCGCGTCCATGCGCGTCCCGGCCTGCCGGGCCTCCTCCAGCGCTTCACGCCAGGCGCCGCGCACCTGCATGATCTCCGCGCGGTGCACCAGGCAGCGGCCGGTGAACATGACGATGTCCGGCTGGTCCTCGCACCAAGCGGTCATGGCGGCCGTCCACTCCTGCGCGCGGCGGAGCTCGTGGGCCCGCCGGCAGCCGTCGATCACGCTGCAGTAGACGAGGCCCGTGACGATCGGCGACAGCTCTCCCGCCGTGACCGCCACCATCACCTCGTCCAGGAGCGCCAGCCCCGCGGCGATGCGCCCCTGGCGGACGAGGCAGTGGCCCTGCTCGTGGACGGCGAGCGCCGTCAGGTCGGCGTCGCCGAACCTGCGGCCGGCCTCGGCGGCGTCCGCCGCGCCCGCGTGCCCCGTCCGGGGGTCGGGGTCGTGGAGCGTGGCGAGCAGCCGCAGGTAGCCGCGCTCGACGCAGTCGCGACGCTCCAGGAGGCGCTGCCCCCGGCCCAGCCAGCCGTTGGCCCGCCCGGCCTCGTCGCGCAGCGACAGCACGAGGCCGATCCAGAACGCGCAGCGGACCGCGGGCTCGACCGCGCCGGCCTCGAGATGGGCCCGGTGGGCGCGCTCGAGGACCAGCAGGTACTCCTCCTCGCGGCCCAGCATGTAGGCCGCGGTGGCCAGCCGCTCCAGCTCTCCACCCGTCTCGGCGCCCGCCAGAGCCGTGTACGCCGCGTCCCAGCGCATCACAGCGTCCGCGGGAGCCCGAAGGCCTCGAACAGCGTCGCGTCGAACGTCGTGATCTCCGCGATGCCGCCGTCGACGATGCGCAGGACGTCGAACTTGAAGGCGCGGAACTCGGTGTCGCCGACCGCGCGCAGGTAGGTCGCCGCGGTCGGCATGCGGTTCGCGCTGGTGGCGACGAGGCGCCATTCGCCGGGCTCCGTGAGGCCCTGCTCCATGAGCGGCCGGATCGCGTCCAGGCCGTCGTAGACGAACGGGTGCGGCGGCATGGTGATGCGGATGTCCTCGCGCGCGAGCTCGACGGCCAGGTCGGCGTCGGCGCGCTCGTGGGCGTCGATGAACCGCTCGAGCAGGGCCCGCTCCTCGGCCGTCGGCTGCGCCGGAGCGTCGTCCCGCCGCGGCAGCCGCTCCTCGAGCGTGGCCCGCGCCCGCTGGAGCGCGCTGTTGGCCGAGGCGACGGACACGTCGAGCGCATCCGCCGTCTCGGCCGCCGACAGGCCGACCACGTCGCGCAGGATCAGCACCGCGCGCTGGCGCGCCGGCAGCAGCTGGATGACCGTGAGGTACGCCAGCGCGATCGTCTCGCGGGCGACGACGACGGCGTCCGGCTCGTCCTCGCGCGGCGCGATCTCGTCGAGCAGCCGGTCCGGGTACGGCTGCAGCCACGGGATCTCGTGCGGCGAGGCGGACTGCGGCCGCCGCTTGCTGGCGCGCAGCGCGTCCAGGCACGTGTTCGTGGCGATCTTGTAGAGCCACGCCCGCAGTCCCGAGCCCGTGAAGCCCGAGCGCGCCCGCCACGCGCGCAGCAGCGTTTCCTGGACGAGGTCCTCGGCCTCGTCGAACGAGCCCACCATGCGGTAGCAGTGCACGTGCAGCTCCCGCCGGTGCGCCGCCAGCGCCGACTCGTCGAACATGGTCCCGTGTAAGCTGACAGGCGATCGACAATCAGGGGGGCTGGGGAGATCGCCCGGCTGAGATAGGTCCTCGCTGGACCTGACCCTTCGAACCTGTGGGGTAATGCCCGCGGAGGGAGCGATGCGGACCGAAGTCGAGGCTCCCGGTGTGGAGCCTCGTGACGTTTCCGGCGGAGTCACGGTCGCCGGCGTGGAGAAGGCGTTCGGGGCCCTGAAGGCCCTGGACGGCGTGTCGCTGCGCGCCGCGCCGGACGAGGTCGTGGCCGTCGTCGGGCCGAGCGGGTGCGGCAAGTCGACGCTGCTCGAGCTCGTGTGCGGGCTGGCCGAGGCCGACGGCGGCACCATCGACGCTCCGCCCGCGGCGCTCATGCCCCAGCGCGACGGCCTCCTGCCGTGGCTGAACGCGCTCGACAACGCCGCCATCTCCCTGCGCGTGGGGGGCGCGAGCAAGGCCGCCGCCCGCGCCGCCGCGCACGAGCACTTCGCCGCGTTCGGGCTCGAGGGCTTCGAGCGCGCGCGGCCGGGCGAGCTGTCGGGCGGCATGCGCCAGCGCGTCGCCTTCCTGCGCACGCTGCTCCCCGGGCGGCCGCTGCTCTGCCTCGACGAGCCGTTCGGGGCGCTCGACGCGCTCACCCGCGCGCAGATGCAGCGCTGGCTGGCCGACGCGCTCGCCCGCGAGCCGCGCACCGTCCTGCTCGTCACGCACGACGTCGAGGAGGCCGTGCTGCTGGCCGACCGGATCGTGCTCCTCTCGCCGCGGCCGGCGCACGTCGTCGCCACGCTCGAGGTCCCGCTGCCGCGCCCGCGGCACCGCACCGACGCCGAGGTGGTGGCGCTGCGCGAGCGGGCCATGGAGGTGCTCGGCGTATGACCGCCGCGCTCATCGTGCTCGTGCTGCTCGGCGGCTGGGAGGCGCTGGTGCGCACCGGCGGCGTCGACGATCTCCTCCTCCCCGCGCCGACCCAGGTGCTCGAGGCGCTGTGGACGGATCGCGACCTGCTCGCCCCCGACCTCGCGGTCACGACCTGGGAGGTCGTGCTCGGCCTCGCGGCGGCCATCGCGGCCGGCGCCGCGATCGCCATCGCCATGCATGTCTCGCCCGACGCACGCCGCGCGCTGCGGCCGCTCGTCATCGGGTCGCAGGCCGTGCCCGTGCCGGTGATCGCCCCGCTCGTCGTGCTCGTCCTCGGCTTCGGGCTCGCGCCCAAGGTGCTGCTCGTGGCGCTCGTGTGCTTCTTCCCGGTCGCCATCAACCTCTACGACGGCCTGCGCGACACCGATCCCGACGCCCGCAAGCTGCTCAGATCGCTCGACGCCACGCGCTGGCAGACCCTGCGCATGCTCGAGCTGCCGAGCGCGCTGCCCGCGACGTTCACCGGCATCAAGATCGCCGCCGCCGTGGCGGTGATCGGCGCCGTCTTCGCGGAGTGGTCGGGCTCGGACTCCGGGCTCGGCCACGCGCTGCTGACCGCCAACGGGCAGCTCGCCACCGCGCGCGCCTTCGCGGCCACCCTGCTCCTGTTCCTGCTCGCCGTCGGCCTCTACGGGGCGTTCGCGCTGCTCGAGCGCCGCTTCGCCGGCTGGACGCCCCGATCCACCGGAGGACCATGACCCGCCTGCTGTTGCCCCTCGCCGTCCTGCTCGCCCTCCTCGCCGGGTGCGGCGAGAAGGAGGAGCCCGACGGCACCGGCTCGGGCAAGACGGAGTCGTTCACGCTCATGCTCGACTACTTCCCGAACGCCGACCACGCCGGGATCTACGCGGCGGCGGCCGACGGCGAGTACGAGCGGGCGGGGCTCGACGTGAAGATCCAGGCCCCGCCGGACGCCGCGGCGCCGCTCAAGCTCCTGCAGGCCGGCCGCGTCGACCTCGTCATCTCCTACGAGCCGGAGCTGCTGCTGGCCCGCGACAAGGGCGCCGACCTCGTGGCCGTCGGTGCGCTCGTGCAGAAGCCGCTGACCTCGCTGATGTCGCTCGGCGACCGTGCCGTCACGGACCCGAAGCAGCTCCAGGGCAAGCGCGTCGGGACCTCCGGCCTCGCCTACCAGTCCGCCTACCTGCGCACGATCCTCGAGGAGGCGGGCGTCGACCCGGGCTCGGTCAAGGAGACCAACGTCGGCTTCAAGCTCACCCAGGCGATGCTCGCCAAGCAGGTCGACGCGACGCTCGGCGCCTTCTGGAACTACGAGGGCGTCGACCTCGAGCGCCGCGGCCGCAAGCCGGAGATCCTGCGCATGGAGGACCTCGGCGTCCCGCCGTACAACGAGCTGATCTTCGTGGCCCGGCGCAAGGACCTCACCGAGGCGGGCGCCGGCCGTCTGCGCCGCTTCCTGCGCGCCACGGCGCGCGGCCACGAGCTGCTGCGGGAGCGCCCGCAGGCCGGCGTCGACGCGCTCCTGGAGGCCGACGGCGGGCTCGACCGCGAGCTCCAGGAGGCCGCCGTGAAGGCCACGCTGCCGGTCTTCTTCCCCGAGGACGACGACCGCCCGTTCGGCTTCCAGGACGAGGCCGAGTGGGTCCGCTACGAGGAGTGGATGCGCGAGAACGGGCTGCTCAAGCAGCCATCGGCCGACCGCGCGCCGCTGACCAACGAGTTCCTGCCCGGCGAGGGGCTGGACCCGGGGACATCCGGTCTGGAATGAGGCCGCGGCCGGCGGCCTGCACGAGGTGCGCGCCGGCCAGCCCCTTCCACTCGCCGTAGCGCTCGAAGAAGCCGCGGACCTCGGCCTCGTCGGCCCGCGCCTTCGGGTTGCCGGTGATGAGGCGCCCGACGATCTTGATGAAGCCGAGGTCGCCGGCCGGGACCACGTCCAGCCGGCCCTGGCCGTGGAGCGCGAGCATCTCGATCGTCCAGGGCCCGATGTCGCGGATGGCCAGCAGCCGCCGGTAGTCGTGGGCCTGCAGGTCGACGCGCCCGCTCGCCACCTCGCCGGCCACCCGCCGCAGGGCGATCGCCCGCTTGGGCGCGAGGTCGAACGACACGAGCCGGGCCGGCGCCTGCGCGGCGATGACGGCGGGCGGCGCCGGGTCGCGCATGCCGGTGTCCGGGCAGCGGTAGCCGAAGGCGGCGATCATCCGCCGCTGGATGACCATCGCGCGCTCGAGCTCGATCAGCTGCTCGGTGATGGCGGCCAGCAGCGTCTCCCAGGGCTGCGGCGCCCGGCGCACGCGCAGGCCGGGATTCGAGCGCAGCGAGCGGCCGATGACCGGGTCGTCGCGAAACGCGTCGTAGAACGGCCGCAGGTCGTCGTCGACGCCGGTGGCGAACCGCATCCGCTCGATCCCCGCGCGGGCGGCCGGCTCGCTCGCGGCCCGCGCCGCGTAGAGCACCCGGTCCGGCGCCGGCTGGACCATGCCGACGAGCACCGGCTCGCCGTCGATCCGCAGGAGCCGCTGGAGCGCCGCGCCACGGCGACGCAGGAGCCCGTCCATCGAGCCTCCGCCGAGCCGGAACGGCCAGACCGGCCGAACCTCCTCGCGGACCTCCACCAGCCGATCGCGGCCCGCGGCGGGCGGGCGGTCGGTCACGACCGCTTGATCAGGTGGACGTCGACGAGAAAGGAGTTCGAGGCCATGATCTCGCCGATCCCGCGGGCCTTGCGCCGCCGGCGCGCCACGCGGGAGCGCCGCCGGTGGACCACGGCGACCGTCGCCGCGCCCGCCACGAAGCCGGTGGCGGCGAGCGCCGCGGCCTGGCGGGCGGGCACCAGCGGGCGGGCGGCCTCGACCGCGCGCGGCTCGGCCACCACGGGCAGGCCGTCGACCACCTCGACGTCGTCTTCGAACTCCTCGGGTCCGCTCACGAGCACGACAGCATGAAGACTCGGGCGGACGCGTGCGTCAACCTACCTCGCCCCGGCGCTGCGAGTAGGTCCGGAACACCATGTCCCAGTAGGGCGCGCTGATGCCGAAGCCCTTCTCGTCGTCCTGGAAGTGATGGCGCATGTGGAGCTCGCGCAGCCGCTTGCCCAGGCGCGACTTGGGCACGTGATGGTGGAGGGCGTAGTGGATCTCGTCGTAGACGAGGTAGCCGAGGAGGAATCCGGCGGCCACGGCGAGCCCGTGCACGGTGCCGGCCACCAGGAAGATCGCCCCGACGACGATGATCGCCAGCGGGATGCTGGCGGCCGGCGGCATGACGAGCCGCAGCGGGTCGTTGGGGTGGTCGTGGTGGACGCCGTGGATCATCCAGTGGAGCTTGGCGCCGATGCCGTCCTCGGGCTCGAAGTGGAACACGATGCGGTGGAGCCAGTACTCGAACAGGGTCCATACGCAGTAGCCGATGAGGACGAGCCCGGCGGTGTCCCACCAGCCGTCGCGGCCGACCGCGAGCACGAGCAGCAGGGCGATGACGGGACCGTAGATGAGGATGGGCACCATGGGGTGCACGCGGGTGAATCGGTCGAGGAATCTCGACTCGAACATCGGCGGGGAGGCCTTCAAGAGATCCGAGCGCTGCATCCCCAAACCGTACCTCTTAGGCACCCCTAATTGGAAGCGATGGTCCGCTCGTAGACCCGGTAGCGGCGGACGATCCGGCCGCCCATGGCCTCCATCGCGCGGTTCATGTTCCGGTTCGTCTCGAGGATCCAGCCCATCTCGCCCCACTTCTGCGGGGTGGCGTTGGCCATGTCGAAGTGCTCGACGTAGAGGGCCGCCGCGATGCCCGTGTGCTGGTACTCCGGCTTGACGCCGAGGAAGCCCACGCGCACGCGATCCATGTACTTCGCGCGCCGGAGGAAGTACCACCAGCCGAGCGGCAGCAGGCGCCCCTTCATCCGCTTGAGCACCTGGTTGATGTCCGGCACGGTGATGGCCACCGCGGCGGTCTCGCCCTCGGCCGTCTCGGCCACCATGAACCAGTGGTGGTCGAAGACCAGCTGCATCTCGGAGGCGTACTGGTCGAGGTCGGGCTTGGAGAACGGCGCGAAGCCCCAGTTCTCGCTCCATGCCGAGTTGTAGACCTCGGCGAAGCGGTCGACGTCGCGCCGCAGGCTGCGCCGGGACATCTTGCGGATCCGGATCCCGTGCCGCGGCTCGACCTCCTCGGCGAGCTTGAAGATGACCGGCAGCATCCTCGAGCGGTCGGAGATGTGCAGCTCCCACATCAGGAGGTCCATCGCCTTGCCGAGGCCCGCCTCCTCGCAGCGCGTCGCGTAGTAGGGCGGGTGCCACGGCTGCTTGAGCATGGGCTCGCGCTCGAAGCCCTCGATGAGCACGCCGCACTCGTCGTTGATCGAGAAGTCCATGGGACCGATCATGCGGTCGCGCCCGCGAGCCCGCAGCCAGGCCTCGGCGGCGCCGAGCAGGGCGGGCAGGACGTCGGGCTCGTCCTCGAACTCGAGGAACCCGAACATCCCCTCGCGATTCCCGTGGAACGCGTTGAACGCCTCGTCGTACTGGGCGCTGATGCGGCCCACCACGCGGCCGTCGCGCTCGGCCAGGAAGAGCTGCGCGTCCCCGTGCTTGAAGTACGCGTTGAGGCGGCGATTGAGGAACGCGTACCGCTCGAGCCGCAGCGGGGGCACCCAGACCGGCGAAGTAGAGTGCAGCCGGAACGGGAGGTCGATGAACTTCCGTAGGTCCCGTAGCCCCCGCACGGGACGCACGACAAGCGACACGAGACGGACCCTATATGCCGACCGCCATCGACGTCTTCGCGAAGGTTCGCGGGCACGAGCGCAGCGAGCAGCTACGCGCCGCGCGCGAGGCCGACCTCCTGCCCTACTTCCGCCGGCTCGAGTCGGCCGCCGCCCCGGTGGTGACGATGGAGGGCGCCGAGCGGATCATGCTCGGCTCCAACAACTACCTCGGGCTCACGGGCGACGAGCGCGTGATCGCCGGCGCGCGGGACGCGCTCGAGCGCTACGGGACCGGCCTCACCGGCTCGCGGCTGCTCAACGGGACCATCGACCTGCACCTCGACCTCGAGCGGGAGCTCGCCGAGTGGATGGGGACCGAGGAGGCCATCGTGTTCACCACCGGCCACCAGGCCAACGTGGGCACGCTGGGGACGATCCTCGCGCCGGGCGACACGGTGATCGCCGACTCGGGCGACCACGCCTCGATCCTCGACGGCTGCCTGCTCTCGCGGGCCAAGCTGCGCCCGTTCCGGCACGGCCGGCTCGACAAGCTGGAGAAGATGCTCCAGCGCGCCGCCGAGGACGGCGGCGGCGTGCTCGTGGTGGTCGACGGCGTGTTCTCGATGGAGGGCGACGTCGCCGACCTGCCGCGCATCGTCGAGCTCTCGAAGGCCTACGGCGCCCGCCTGATGGTCGACGAGGCGCACGCCGCCGGCGTGCTCGGAGCGCGCGGGGCCGGCTCGTCCGAGCTGCTCGGCGTCGAGGCCGACGTCGACCTGCGCATGGGCACGTTCTCCAAGTCGCTGGCCAGCTGCGGCGGCTTCATCGCCGGCTCGCACGAGGTCATCGACTTCCTGCGCATCAGCTCGCGCGCCTTCCTCTTCACCGCCGCCGCCGTGCCGGCGGCCGTGGGGGCGGCGCTGGCCGCCCTGCGCATCATCCGCTCCGACGAGGGCCCGCAGCTGTTCGGCCGCGTCCTCGGCAATGCGCGCTACCTGCGCGACGGCCTGCGCGGGCTCGGCTTCGAGGTGCTCGACGACGCGCACGGGATCACGACGCCGATCGTGCCCGTGGTGGTCGGCGACGACTGGAAGGCCGTGCTCCTCTGGCGCGCGCTCTACGACGCAGGCGTCTACGTCAACGTCGCGCTCCACCCGGCCGTCCCGCCCGCTGGAGCGCTCCTCCGCACGAGCGTCATGGCGACCCATGACCGGTCCGTCCTCGACCGTGCATTGGAGGCGTTCTCAACGGTCAAGACGGCCTTCGAGGTCGAGCATGGCCCATTGCCGAACGGCGCTCGCGTATAGCACAGAATCCGCGCTGGCGCGTGATTTGGTGAAGGTTGAGAAATCGGGCGCTTCTTGCGAATTTTCGGGTCGGTTACCGGTTGACCATCACCCGGGACGATGTCTAGCCTGCGCCCTCGGTTGTGGGCTCGTCGCCTCGGACGTGAGAGAGGGAACGTACAACTGACGTGAGCCTGGAGGGACGTTCCGGTGAGTCGCCGGAAGGTCGGGCTACGTCGTGTCGTCGGTGCGCCGGACCCGCAGCTGGTTGAGATTGTCCAATGTCTAGGGGCGATGCACCACGAAGGTGCGCTTCGCCATGCGGGGAGGTTTCATGAACGCAACTGCGACAGCACCTGCCGCGCAGCACATGCGGGCGCTTGCGCAGGCGAACCGGGTTCGGCTGGCACGTGCCGAGCTCAAGCGGCAGGTGTCAGAGGGAGAGACGACGGCCTCTGAAGTCGTGCTCGGCTGCCCTTGGGAGGCCGAGAGCATGACCATCAGCGACCTGCTCATGAGTCAGCATCGATGGGGCCGGACGCGCTGTCGCCGGTTCCTCTCGTCGATCCCCATGTCGGAGACCAAGACGATCGGCACGATGACCGATCGTCAGCGTCGCGCGCTCGCCGCGACGCTGGCCGGCGACCCCGGCTACACCGTCGCCGAGCTGGCCTGGAGGCAGTAAGCCTCGGAGGTTTTGGCGCCGGCGGAGCGGCCGCTAAGCGGCTGCGCCGCCGGCGCCGGGGAAGCCCGGCCCGCGGGTGGCGATCTCGACGATGTGGCCGTCGGGGTCGCGGACGTAGATCGACCGGAAGGCGCCGCGGTCGAAGATCTCGGTGCACTCGACCCCGTGGTTGCGCAGGTAGTCGCGCCACGCCTCCTGCTCCTCCGCGGAGTCCACGACCAGTGCGAAGTGGTGCGTGGACCCGATCCCCACCGTGCCCTTGGGCAGCTCGGGGTACTGCATGAAGCTCAGGAGCATCCCCGGGCCGCCGTGCAGGGCGCCGAACCACACGTGGCGGGTGTTGGGGTCGTCGTCCGACGGCCCGTCGTGCACGATCGGCAGCCCGAGCAGGTCGCGGTAGAACGCGACGGTCCGGTCGAGGTCGGCCGAGATGGCGGTCACGTGGTGCAGACCGCGGAGCTGCATGCGCTTGGGCTCGTTCACAGGACGCGGGAGCGTAATGGTTCAGCGTTCGCGCCGCCGGTAGGCGCCCAGGAGCACCGGGATGAGCACGGCAAAGCCGACGACCGGCGCGATCGTGACGACGGGCCAGGGCGCGCCGCCGAAGTACAGGATCGCGGCGAGTCCCACGGCGGGGGCGCCGGCCAGGATGACCGTGTGTGAGCGGTAGCCGGAGAAGTGCTCGCGCAGCGCCGTGTCGAGCCCCCCGATCGAGCCGAAGACCATGCCGGTGACGAGCATCGCCTTGCCGCGGTCGGTGTCGTATGAGATGAGGCCGAGGACGAGCAGCACGATGCCGGCGAGCACGAGCAGCTCGACCAGCGGGAAGGGGTGCCACGGCGCCTCTGGCGGCGCTCGTCGGAGAGCAGCTACGGACAGCCCCCGGAGATCTTCACCTGCCACCAGCCCATGAGCATGCCGAGCAGGCCCGCCTTCGGCCGGACGTGGTAGCTGGTGCACCCGGGGCGGCCGAGATCGGCGTTCGTGAGCCGCTCCCACCGGTGGGCCGGGGGGTCGGCGAGCATGCGCTGGAGCTCGCGCCGGGCGTCCGCCTGACGGGCCTCCTGCTCGGCGACCGCGTGCCGCAGCGTCTCGACGCGCCCGGCCAGGGCGTCGCGGACGCGCTCGAGGTCGCCCAGCGAGAGCAGCCTCGGGCCGCCGCCGACCGCGGTCGGCGCCCCGGGATGGAGCGGCGGGTACGTCGTGCTGACGAGCGTGGCATGGTCACGTTCCAGGCGGGCGATCTGGGCCCGCAGAGTACGGCGGGCGGCGCGCTCGTCGCCCCGCTCGATCGTGCCCAGGATCTGGTTGATCGCGGCCATCGGCTCGACCGAGCCAGCGTACCACCGGTCGCGGGGCCCTATGCTCGCCTCAGCGATGCCGCGCAACGACCCGACCGACACCGGTGGCCTCTTCATCGGCCGCCGCCCCGGCACCGGCCCCCTGCGCTATCGCGGCGCGCCGGAGCGAGGTGGCTCGGGCCGGCGGCGCGCCGACGCGTTCGCGGCCGCCGGGCTGCTCGCGCTCGAGGTCGTGCTGTGCCTGAGCCTGTGGGGTCCGCAGCCCGTGGCGTGGCTGTGGGTGGGCTCCCAGGTCGACTACCTCCTGGACTCGGTCACGGCCGGGATCACCGTGGCCTTCGCGGGCATGATCGGCACGTTGATGCTGACGCTGGCGCTGGCCTCGCGCGTCGACCGCGCGTGGCGGATCCTGCGCCGCGCGGCCGGGCACGAGCAACGTGAGGGCGCGCTGGTGCGGATCTTCGCCGTCACCGCGGTGATCGCCGGCCTCGCCTTCCTCTTCTGGTTCGTGATCCTCGAGGGGCCCGCTCCCAGCCTCGCGCCGCAGTGATCCGGCGCCTGCGCGAGTACTACCGCCAGTTCGAGGAGCTCTCGCCCGAGGAGATCTCCGCCGAGCTGCGCGAGCGGCGCGACGAGGAGCGCTCGCGCGCGCTGGCCGAGGTCCCCGCGCTCGACCTGACCACACCGGCCTGGCACGAGCCGCCCGACGCCGAGGCCGTCAACGCCGCGACCTACGCGCTGCGCCGGGCGGTCAACGCGTACCCGGACGACGGGCCGCTGCGCGAGGCGCTCGCCGCGCGCCACGACGTCACCCCCGACCAGATCGCGCCCGGCCATGGCGCCGGCGAGCTGCTGCACGCGGCCTTCCGGGCCATCGACGCGCCGCGCGTGGCGATCGCCTGGCCCGGCTGGGGCCCGCTGCCCCGGCTCGTCCACGAGGCGGGGGGCACGCCGATCCCCGTGCCGTTCGACGTCGACGAGCTGCTCGCCGCCGAGGCCGACGCCGTCGTCGTCTGCACCCCGAACGACCCGACGGGCGCGACCATCGCCCGGGCCGACCTCGAGCGGATCGACGAGCGCGTCTGGCTGATCGTCGACGCCGCCCTGGCCGAGTTCGGCGGCGACGATGCCTGGATCGCCGGCCGCGAGCGCATCCTCGTGGTCCGGTCGTTCTCCAAGGCGCACGCCATGGCCGGGTTCCGGGCGGGATACGCGCTGTCCGACGACGAGGAGCTGATCGACCGGCTCAGCCCCGCGGGCGGGGTGTCGGCGCCGGCGCAGGCGGCGATGCTGTGGGCGATCCGGGAGGGCGGGCGCGTCGTGGAGCGCCGGCGGGCCACGGCGGCTCGTGAACGGGAGCGGCTGGCGGCGGCGCTCGAGGGGACCTCGTTGAGCTTCCCCGACGGGCACGGCCACCTCGTGTGGCTGAGCTCGAGCGCGCACGAAGGCGCCGAGCTCTCGCGCCACCTGGCGGCGCGGCGGATCTACGTGACGCCCGGGAGCGCGTGGGGCGACGAGTGGCACGTGCGCGTCGCGCTGCGCGACGGCGCGGCCACCGACCGCCTGCTCACGGCGCTCGAGGAGCTCTAGTCAGCCCGCGAACGCGCCGAGCAGCTTCGGCGCGACCTGCTTCTTGCGGCTCATGACGCCCGGGAGGTCGAGCACGCCGCCGTCCGGTTGCACGCCGAACGCTCGCGCGGCCGTGTGGCGGTCGCCGGACACGTAGAGCTCGGTCCCCTTGGCGAGGATGTCGGTGACCATCAGCGCGGCGAGCGCGTGCCCCTCGCGCGAGCGGACCGCGTCCAGCGCCTCCATCAGCTCGTCGTGCCGGTCGCCGAGGCCCCGGCCCACCGTCTCCACCTGGGCGATGCTCAGCGTCTGCCCGCCGCCCGCGTCGTAGGCCTTCGCGTCGCGCTCCACGATCTCCTCGGCCGCCACCCGCTCGAGGTCCGAGGTCTGCTCGAACATCTCGCGGCCGAAGGCCACCGCGTCCACGGCCAGCACCTGGTCGAGATAGCTGACGACGGTGCGGTCGCGCTCCGTCGTGGTCGGCGAGTTCAGGATCACGGTGTCCGAGAGCACGGCGCCGAGCAGCAGCGTGGCCGTCGCGCGGCTCGGCTCCATCCCCGCCTGCCGGAAGCGTTCGATGACCAGCGTGGCGGTCGAGCCGACCGGGTCGAACGTCGCCCGCACGGGGACGCGCGTCTCGATCGAGCCGATGTGGTGGTGGTCGAGGATCTCGACGATCTCGGCGTGCTCGATCCCCGTCACGCTCTGCGCCGACTCGGCGTGATCGACGAGCAGCACCCGCCGCGGCTGCGGGTTCACGAGATCCGAGCGCGTGACCAGCCCGACGGGCACCCGCCGCCCGTCGACCACCACGGCCGCCCGGTAGTCGACGTCCTTGACCGTCTCGGTGATGTCGGTCACGAGGTCG
This sequence comes from uncultured Solirubrobacteraceae bacterium, assembly GCA_963774155.1. Classification (GTDB taxonomy): domain Bacteria; phylum Actinomycetota; class Thermoleophilia; order Solirubrobacterales; family Solirubrobacteraceae; genus DASSUW01. Next base: position 334,053 of record CAVZDW010000010.1, on the reverse strand, counting down.
TCGGGACGCACGACCAGCGGCTCGGCGTCCATCAGCGCCCGGCACGGGGCCGACAGGGTGATCATGCGGCTCGTGACGTAGCTGTCCAGGGGCGACAGCACGACGGCCGTCCCGCGCTCGCGGGCCAGCGCCAGCACCTCGTCGTCGGGGCGGCAGCCGTTGGACGCCACGAGCAGCGCGACGCCGACCTCGATGGCGATCCGCTGCGCGCGCGGGCGGTCGCCGACCACCACCACGTCGCCGGCGCTGAAGCCGAGCGGCAGCGACTCGGTGGACATGGCCAGCACCCAGACGCGGCCGGCCACCTCGTCGCCCAGCTCCCCCACGAGCTGCTCGCCCTGCAGCACGTCGGTGATGGCCGCCACGGCGGTCGGCGCATCCAGCCGCGACGCCTCGCGCGACTCGCGCACGTAGCGCCGGGCCAGCGCCCGCTCGGTGACGACCCCGGCGAGCGCCCCGCTGTCGTCGGCCACGGGGACGAGGTCGATGCCGTCGCGCCCCATGAGCAGACCGGCCTCGCGCACCGGGAGCCGGTGGTTGACCAGCGGGAACTGCTCGCGCATGACGTCGGAGACCTGCAGGAGCACGTGCGGCAGGAACTCGGGTGAAGGCGCGCCGCTGCGCTCGAGCACCCAGCGCGTCTGGGCGTTGAGCTCGCCGAGGCGCACCGGCACGTAGTCGTTGCCGGGATCGATCCGCCGCTTGAGCTCGGCGTAGCCGATCGCGGACGCGATCGAGTCGGTGTCCGGGTTGCGGTGGCCGGTGACGTAGACCAGCGGCACCGTCACCTGCCGCGGACGCGGAAGGAGCCGCGCATGAACGGATGGACGCGGCAGAAGTACGTGTAGGTGCCCGCCTTCAGGCTCTTCGGCGTCTTCCACGTGTCGCGCTGGGCGGCCGCCGTCGCGTTCTGCGGCCCGAAGCCGAGGTTGCCGGAGTCGAACCGCACCGGCCCGTCGGCGAGCGGGTAGGCGATCCCCGTCGAGCGGTTGCAGGGCGCCTTGCACGAGGTGACCGAGTGCATGACGCCGCGCTTCGCGTCGCGGTTGTAGAAGGTCAGCGAGCGCCCGCGGCCGACGGCCGGCGGGCGGCGCTCGGCGCCGGTCAGCAGGAGGTCGCCGCGGTTGTAGACGAAGTCGTCGATCGTCACCCGCCGGCCCTGCGGGACCGGGCCGGTGAGCAGCCGCCGCGGGTCGGCGAGGCCGGAGAAGGCGCCGCCGTGGTTGCGGTTCTCGGTCAGGTGCCCGTGCGTGACCTGCCCGGGGACGTCGACGTCCGTGACGAACGGATCGGGCCCCGTCCCGCCGGCGCTGAAGGCGACGGGCATGATCCCCATCGCCTCGTACCAGGAGGCGCGCTTGGAGTCATACGTCGCCGTCACCGACAGCACGTCGCCGGCCTTCACGCCCACGCGCCAGTCGGTCGGCGTGACCTTCATCGCCACGTCCCAGGAGACGGCGCCGGCCGGCTCGAAGTACTTCGCCCGCGACCGGAAGAGCCGCACCTTCCTGCCGTCGCGCTCCAGCCACAGATCGGTCCACAGCCCGCCGGGGTGCAGGTGCCCGCCGGTGCCGACCAGCACCCCGTCCTGCTGGATGGTCGTGCGGTTGCGCGTGTAGCCCGCCCGGCCCGACTCGTCCGGGAACGTGTACCGCTTGTCGCGCCCGCCCGAGCCGCGGTGGACGTCGAACACCGGGTAGATCTCGAACCCCTTCACGTCCATCCACAGCGTGCGCACCTCCTGCATGCCCGCCGCGGCCGGCGCGGTGTCCGGCACGAACTCGAGCGTGTAGTCGATGTACACCTCGGTCGGGTTCGGCGTGAGGTTGTGGATCATGTGGTTCATGACCCATTGGTCGCTCGTGCGGTACCGCCAGCCGTAGCCGGGCGGCTGCGCGAAGGTGGTCTTCTCCTCCCCGGCCGCGAACAGCGCCGCGCCGTTGGAGATCCAGACCCCGTGGTGGAGGTGGATGACGTCGACGCGCGGGACGGTCCCGTCGGTGTACGTCAGGTCGGGCTTGAAGCTGGTGATCCAGCCGTCGACCTGAGGCTTGAGGTCGTTGCCCGCGAACTCGATCGTGTTCTGCCCCGGGGTGATCTCGATCGGCCCGTACCGGTAGTGCAGGGTCTCCGCCTGCGCGGCGGGAGCGAGCACCAGCAGGGAGAACAGGGCGATGAGGAGGGCTTGGCGCATTGCGCCACAGCCTACGCGGCGAGGATGTCCCAGGCCGTCCACAGCGCCTCGTACGCGAAGACATCGGGCACGTTGGGCACGACGATCGCCACGAGCGCGATCCGCCGAGTGTCGCGCGCGACGAGCGCCCGCTCGGGCTCGGCGAACAGCCGGCCCAGCGCGCCGGCCTCGTCGGCCAGCACCAGGCGCCCGTCCGCCTCCTCGATCCGCGGCGCGCCGGTGAGCTGCCCGGCGTCGAACGCCCACAGCCCGATCCCGGTCTCCAGCACGGCGACGGCGAGCGCGTCGGTCACGAGATCGCGCGCCCGCAGGCCGCCCTCGGCCATGCGCTGGAGCACGAGCGCCTCGACCGGCGTGCGCACGGCATCGGGGTCGAGCCCCACATGGCGGAAGAACACGCGGTAGGCGTGCGGGACCTCGCGCCGGCGGATGGCGACCGCGTCGGCGCCCCGCATCCGGTTCGCCATCACCGCCAGGCGCTCGCGCAGCGCCGCGGGCGTCCGGCCCGGCGTCGCCTCGACGTCGGTCCACGCCACCCGCAGCCCCGGGTGCTCGGCCGCGACGGCCGGCGCCACCAGCCCCGGGCGCACGTCGGGCTCGCCGCTCACCGGAGCTCCTCGATGGCCGTCACGAGCGCCTGCTCGTCCTGCGACCCGAACGCGGTGTCGCGGACCTCCCCGCCCTGCGCGGCGTACGTGATCGTCGGGCAGACGGCGACCGCGTACGTGTTCGCCACCGCCCCGTCGCGATCGTGGCCGACCGGCAGCTCCCACCCGCGGCGGCGGACGCGCTCGCGCAGGTCGTCGCGGTCGCCGCGGATCGCCACGGCCGCGAACCCGACGTCCGGGAACCGCTTCCGCACGCGCTCGACGAGGTCGACCTGCGCGTCGCAGCGCTCGATCGGCTCGGCGAAGAAGACGAGCACCACGGGCCCGCGCTCGGTCAGCTCGCAGCTGTTCAGGACGTCCTCGCCGCGCACGTCGCAGGCGTCCTTGGACACGTTCGCGTCGCCCTCGAGGTCCGAGAGCGCGAGGGGCACCGCGAAGGCCGGGAGCTCCAGGCCGCCGGGCACGCCGCGCGAGCCCGGGCCCTCGGTGCGCAGCGTGTTGAGCGTGATGTAGGCGATCGCCACGAGCGCGAGAACGCCGACGATCAGGCCCGGGCGCTTCACGCCATGGCTGCGGCGGCCGGCTCGGGCGCCCGCCGCACGGCCGCGCGGCGCTCGGCGAGCACGAGCACGGCCGGCAGCACCGCGAGGACGCCGAGCAGCGAGACCGTCAGGTCGACCACGGTGACCAGGCCGAAGTCGCGCAGCATCCGCACGTCGGAGAGCGCGAGCACCGCGAAGCCGGCGATCGCCGTCGCGCCCGACGCGAGCACGGCCGCGCCGGTGGAGCGGTAGGTGCGCCGGATCGCCTCGGCGGGCGCGTGGCCGGCCGCCCGCTCGGCCTCGAAGCGCGCCGACAGGAGCACCGCGAACTCGGTCGAGATGGCGAGCACGAGCGCGCCGAGCGTCGCCGACAGCGGGTTCAGCGGCACGCCGAGCAGCCAGAGCACGAGCGCCGACCAGCCGGTGGCCAGCGCGATCGGCACGACCGGCACCCACGCCCGGCTCCACGCCGCCCGCCACGAGCCGCTGGATCGCCGGCGCACGAGCAGCAGGACGAGCAGGACGGCGAGCAGGCCGACGGCCAGCGTCGCCGCCCGCCGCAGCGGGTCGGACAGCGTCGCGTTGGCCTCGGCGGCCAGCACGGGCAGCCCGGCCAGCCGCGCGCTCACCCCGTCCGGCGGGTTCAGCCGGTCGCGCAGGTCCTCGATGATCTCCTGCTGGCGCTCGAGCGAGACGAGCCGGATGCCGAACGCGAGGTTCGCCGTCTTGCGGTCCGCCGTGATGACCGCGCGCGAGAAGTAGGGCGGCACGGCGTCGAGCAGCGCGCGGATCCGCTCCCGGTCGCCGGCCGACTCTTCGGAGCGGAAGAGGTCGGGCAGCGACAGCGCCGGGCACAGCTCGGCCTGCCCGCAGCCGCGCTCGGCCGAGTAGCCGTAGCGCTCGAGCACGCTGGACTGGAAGTCGCGCATCCAGCGCACGACGGCGGGGTTGGCGAGGTCGTCGCCTTCGATCACGACGTCGATCTCCCCCGCGACGCCGGTCGAGCGCTGCAGCGCCTGCAGGTCCTCGACCGCCTGCAGATCCTGCGGGACGAGCCGCTCGATGTCGGAGACCACCTCGGTCCGCGAGTCGACGGCCCAGCCCACGGCGGCGATGAGCAGCCCCACCGCCAGCACCCGCCCCGGCCGCCGCAGCGCGCCGCGCACGGCCGCCTCGCCCACCCGCGACCCCGGGCCGGAGAACGGCCGGCCGAGGGACCGGGCGGCGCCCTCCACGAGATCCCCGGCCCCGCGCAGCGAGCGCGCCAGCCCGCCGTCGCGCGGCCGCAGCGACAGCGCCGCCGTGCCCGCGGTCAGGGCCAGCGCGAAGGCGATGGCGATGCCGACGACCAGAAGCGCGCCGAACCCGCGCACCATCGGCACCGGCGAGAGCAGCAGGACGAGGAAGCCGACGCCGGTGGCCAGCGCCGCGGTGGCGATCGTGGGCACGGCGACGCGCGCCGCCCGCTCGGCGCTGCCCTCTTCACGCACGCGCGCCTGGTACTGGATCGCGTAGTCGACCCCGAGCCCGAGCAGCACCGGCAGCACGGCGATCGAGGCCATGGTCAGCGGCAGCCCGAGCAACGCCATGGCGCCGAACGTGATCCCGACGGCGCCGAGCGCCACCGCGAGCGGGAGCAGCCGCGGCCGGTTGCGGAAGACGAGCGCGAGGACGACGGCCATGAGCACGAGCCCGACGAGCAGCAGCCGCACCGTCGAGCCCGCGAGCGCGTCCGTGAGGTCCTCGGCCACCACGGGCGCCCCGGTCACCGTGTAGCCGGCGTCGCCGTCGAGCTTCCACAGCGGCATCGCCACCGCCTGGCGGACCAGCTCGACCGCCTCCTTGCGCGCCTCGTCCGAGAGATCGGGCTTCAGCCGCACCTGGATCAGCGCCGACTCGGCCGAGGGGAACAGATAGGCGAAGCGCGCCTTCGGCGTCGTCGCGCCGCGCGAGGCGTCGAAGACGAGCGCGGACACGAACTCGGGGTCGTCGACGCTCGGCAGCCGGCTCAGCGTGAGCCCGTAGCGGAGGTTGACCTGGAGCAGGTCGCGGACGAACTGCGCGTAGACGAGCTGGCGCGCCGAGTCGGCGAGCTGCTTCTGCTCGGCGACCCCTTTTCCCTGCGCGCGCGCCACGCGGCGCGCTGCCCGGGCTGCGCGCTCGGCCTCGGCGGCCTTGGTCCGCATCTGGGCCTGGATCTGGTCGTTGATCTCGCCCGCCGCCGCGTTGATGAAGGTGCCCGGGCCGTAGACCACCTGCACCGGCTTCGTCTCGGCGAGCCGGTCGCACGGTCCGCCGCGCCCGCCCGGCGCCTCCCCGCCCTCCGGCTTGTTGCCCGACAGGCAGCCCTCGAGCCCGATCAGCCGCCCGAGGTTGGAGGTCAGGATGAGGTTCGGCAGCTCGCCGCGGGCGAGCACGATGACCGAGTGGTCGCCGAAGCGCTCGCGGTACGTCTCGGTCGCCTGGAACGTGTCGGCGCCGCTCGAGACCAGCGTGTCGGTGGCCGCGCTCGGCTCCAGCCGCAGGGCCAGCACACCCCCCGCCACCGCCAGCACGACGGCCACCGCCAGCACGCGCACCGGCCGGCGGGCCGATGCGCGCACGATCCGCTCGAAGGTCATCGGTCGTTGACGTGCGGGTACTGCGTGACCTCGCCGCCGAAGTTGTACGGACCCTGGTTCACGCACGGCGGCGCGACGCCGGCGCCGCCCGCGGAACCCGAGAACGCGAACTGCACGACGCGGTCGAGAAGGTCCTGCGGGACCAGGTCACCGAGCACCGGCGGGAGCGGCAGGGCCGGAACGTTGGTCACGTCCGGCTGCGGCCGGCCGCAGTGGCGATCGTCGAACACCGGCAGCCCGCTGGCGATCTTGCTGAAGTTGCCGGGCTTCTGGTACGGGTTCGGCCGGTTGGGGCCGATCCGCCGCGGATAGACCGCGAGGTTCTCGGGGTTCAGCGGGTTCGTCGTGCGCAGGTAGTGCACGCCGTCGGAATCGCGCGCCTGGGTGGCGGACGGCGTGTTGGCGAAGAAGGCGGTGATCTCCTTCTTATAGAGCGCGAGGAAGTCGAAGATCGGCGTCAGCTGCCGGAACGCCGGGTCGAGCTGGGCGATCAGCGGCCGCGCGTCCTCGAGCACGCGCTCGGCGGCCGGGAAGCCGGTGCGCGAGGCGTCGATCAGCGGGCCGAGCTCCCGGAACAGCGCCTCCAGGTCGGGCGCCAGCGCGCCGAGGTCCTGCAGGGTCGGGCTCAGCTCGCGCGCGGCCGGGCGCAGCTGGGTGACCAGCGGGTTCGTGGTCTCGGAGAACTCGGCCAGGCGCTCGAGCGTCTGCGCGGACTCGCGCTCGAAGGTCGGCAGCGCGAGGAACGCCTGCTTGAGCTCCTCGTCGCGCGCCGCGGTCGCCGCGAACACGCGGTTGGAGTTCTCGATCAGCGAGCGGAGCTGGGTGCCGCGCTCGGTCAGCGCCTCGAAGACCACGCCGGTGTTGGACACCAGGCTCTGGACCGCGCCCTCCTGGCGGTTGAGGATGTCCACCAGCTCGGCGGCGTCCTCCGCGAACGGGCCGAGGTTGCCGAGCGCGTCGTTGAGGTCGCGCCCGTGCGGCCCGATGGCCTTGGCCTGCTCCTGCATCCAGGTCTGGAACGCCGCGCGCGTCTCGGGATCGAACGTGCGGTAGATCTCGTCGAGCTGGACCGTGGGCGAGACCTGCGACTCCTCCAGCACGCCGCCGTCCGCCAGGATCTCGTCGCCGCTCGTGCCCGGGCTCAGCTCCACGTAGGTCTCGCCCAGCAGCGTCTTCTGGCGCAGGATGGCGCGCGCGTCGGCGGGCAGCGGCGCGTAGCGCGACTGCAGCTCGATGACCACGAGCGAGCGGCCCGTCGCCTTGTCGGGCTCGATCGTCTTCACGCGGCCGACCGTCACGCCGGAGATCCGCACGTCGGCCTCCGTCGAGAGCTGCGTGGCCTCGGCGAACGGGACGGTGACCCGGTAGCCCTGCGGCTTGAGCGGGATCGAGCCGCCGAAGGCCAGCCACAGGAAGAGCAGCAGGCCGAAGCACGACAGCGCGAACACGACCATCGCGGCGATCCGGGCGAAGGAGGGGGCGGCCTTGTTCATCCGTCCGGTGCCCCCGAGGACTGCGGGCAGATCTCCTCGGTCGACGGGCTGTTGAGGAGGTCCACGAGCGTGCCCAGCGCCGGATTGGTGCCGGCCACCGTCTGCAGCAGCTCGGCCGTCTGGCAGCCGAGGACGACGATGCCGTGACGGATCGGCCCGTGCGCGTCCTGCGTGGCGAAGACCGTGGCGCCGAGGTGGTTGGCCCACGAGAGCCAGAAGAGGTAGCCCTCCTCGGTCGCCCCCGGCGGGTTGTAGGCGAGCGTGTTGAGCAGCGCGTTGACGACCTTGAAGGTGCGCGTGAGGTCCGGCGTCGCGGCGGCCAGGTCGCGCAGGGCCGGGCGCAGCTCCTTCACGGTCGGCAGCGCCGCACGGGTGAAGGGCCGAATCTCGTCGCGCAGGATCGGCGTCGTCGTGGTGAGGAACGGGCGCGTGTCGCGCAGCGCCGGGCCGAGCGCCCGCGCCGCGGGCCGCAGGTCCTCGAGCGTCGGGCCGAGCTCCGAGGCCATCACGTCGACCTTGGCCAGCGCCTCCTGCGTGGTGTCGAGCGTGGAGGGCAGCTCCTGCAGCGTCGCGCGGATGTTCGCGTCCTGCTCGGCGAGGGCCGAGAACACCGCGTTCGAGTTCTCCACGAACGCGGAGAGCTGCGTGTCGCGGTTGCCGAGCTCCTCGGTCAGCAGCGAGAAGTTGTGGATGACGCGCTTGATGTTGTTGCGGCGCAGCGCGAGCTGCTCGTTGACCTCGACCGCGTACTTGGCGGTCGGCTCGAAGCGCCGGATGGTCTGGGCCAGGTCGCGGCCGTTGCCCCTGAGGGCCTCCGCGCCGTCGCTGAGCAGCAGCCGCAGGTAGTCGCGCGTGTCGACGTCGAGCTCGGCCAGGATCTCGTCGAGGTTGACGTCGGGCAGCGTCTGCGAGGCCGGGATCCGCTCGCCCTCGGCCAGCTCGCCGGCCTCCGGCGTGCCGGGCGTGAGCTCCGCCGTCATGTCCTTCAGGCCGGTCTTCGGCCGCAGGAGGATCGTCGCGTCGCGGTAGAGCTTCGCGTGGTCGCGCTGGATCTGCATCCCGACCACGGCCCTGCCGTTCTCGAGCTTGACGCTGGAGATCTCGCCGACCTCGACGCCCGCGATGTTGACCGTCTGGCCCTGGCCCGGGGTGACGGCCTGGGCGGTCGTGAGCTCGGCCTCGACGTCGACGTAGTCGACGCCCAGCACGGGCACGGCGGCCGGCAGCGACAGCCGCTGGCGGTCGAGGATGAAGACCGCGACGATCAGCGAGACGACGAGCAGGACGATGATCGCCACCGCGTCGCGCATGTGCTTGCGGATCGCCGTCACTTGCGATCCCCGTCCTTCGTGGACCCGAACGGCTGCAGCTTCTTGCGCAGCTCGGGCAGGGCGTTGGCGGCGGCGCGCGCCGCGGCCGAGCCGGTCGGCGGGGACTTCGCCGCCGCGGCGCCCATCAGGTTCGGCCGCGTCTGCGTGTGGCAGGGCACCGTCGGCCGGTACGGCGAGCGCTTGCCGGGATAGAACGGCCGGTTGCCGAGCGGGACGGCGATCGCGTTGCCGAACTGCTCGCCGGCGTTGGTCGAGGCGTCGCCGAGCGTCAGCGTCTCCGAGCCGCCGCCCGTCTGGAAGCGCACGTACATGCCGTTGCCGTCGAAGTTCTGGCCCTCGCCGGAGAGCCCGACCAGCGTGTAGAAGAACTCCTTGTAGTTCTCCACGCCGGTGGTGAACTCGTCCTCGATCACCACGTCGCCGGTGGGCAGGATCACGTCACGCGCGCAGCGCGAGGCCAGGTCGGTCTGCGGCAGGAGCTCGAGCGCGCTGTCGGTCAGGCGCGCGAGGTCGGCGGTGGCGGGCGAGAGCTCGCGGGCGAGCCCGCCGAGCTCCTTGTCGCCCATCAGCGGGCGGGCCTGCTCGATCCACGGCAGCGCCGCCTCGATCGTGGCGGGCGTCTCGCGGACGCCGGGGATGATCTCGCGGGCGAACGCGCGCGTGGACGGGAACGCCTCGTTGAGCGAGGCGAGCGCGCGGTTGGCGCTCTCGAGCGTCAGCGGCAGCTCGCGGATCGAGCGGCGCAGGTCGCCGGACTCGGCGGCGAAGGCCGCCATCGTCGTGTTGAAGTTGGTGATGAGGCCCTGCAGCGCGCTCTCGCTGCGGATCAGCGCGGCGGTGGTGCGGGCGCCGCCGTCGATGAGCCGGGAGACGTCGCGGCCCGGCTCGACGCCGAGGAAGGCCTCCAGGACCTGGGCGGTCGAGCGCTCGGCGTCCGGGATGTCGTCGTAGGCGTCGTTGAACGACTCGGCCGCCGTCTGGCCGCGGGCCGAGGGATCGCTGTCCTCGTCCTCGGCCGCGGTCGGCTCGGAGTTGAGCGCCACGTTGAGGCCGTCGAGCAGGTCCTTGAGGTCCTGCCGGCTGTCGGACTGCAGCGCCGTGAGCACCTCGTCGAGCTGCACCGGCGTCGCCGTCTGGGTGACCGTGATCGTGCCGCCGTTCTCCAGCTCGTCCGCCTCGGGCGAGCCGGTCTTGAGGTCGACGAAGAAGTTGCCCTCGAGGAAGATGCGCGGGCGGATCTTGGCCGTCGCGTCCTCCCGCAGCGGCAGCCCGTCGTCGTCGATCTGGAGCACTACCACGGCGCCGTCGCCGCCCTCCTGCGGCTTGACCTCCTTGACCTTGCCGACCTCGACGCCGGCGATGCGCACGGGCGAGCCGGCGCGGATCGAGTTGGACGACGCGAAGACGGCATTGACCTCGTACGGCTTGGTGAACGGGATGTCCTTCGTCCAGCCGAGGAAGACGAGGATGCAGATCACGACGCCGGCGATCAGGCCGATGGCCACGGGGCTGCGCTGGCGGCGGCGCATCAGTCGCCCGTCCCGGTGGTCGCGGCCTGCGTCCCGCGCACGTTGCCGAGGACCATGCGGCCCGCGAGATACGGCTCGTTGCCGGCCTCGCACTCGCGCGGCTGGCCCGGCGCCGCCGTGTTCGGATACGGGTTGGTGTGGAGGTGGTTCTCCACCGCCGGCCCGTTGGCCGGCGCCGACGACGGCCCGCCCTCGTTGTTCGGCCCCTGCGGCGTCGTGACGATGATGAACCGCTGCCAGGTGCCGTTGCGATCGCCCTCGCTGAGCAGCGAGGCGATGTTGCGGAACCAGAGCGTCACGTAGTTGCAGACGGTCTGGGTCGGCGCCAGGAAGGCGAGCGTCGGGTCGAGCGAGTCCAGGCCCTCGGTCGTGGCCTGCAGGCCCTGGGGCACCATCGGGTCCTCGGCGAACGTCTGGAGCTCGTCGAGCAGCGACGCGAGGCGGCGGTTGAAGGGCGGCGTCCGCGGCAGCACGCGCGTGCCCTCCTCGAGCGCGTCGGCGATCGTCCCGGCCGAGGTGCGCAGGGCCGCCGCGCCGGGCTGCAACTCGCGGAAGAGACCCTCGCTGTTTTGCAGGAACGGCCGCTGGGCCGGCAGCGTGCGGATCGCCGTGTCGAGCGCCGGGACACCGCCGCTGATCGAGTCCTGGATGTAGGGGCGGGCGACCTCGCGCAGCGCGCGGAAGGTGGTGTCGAGGTTCACGAACAGCTCGGCCTGGGCCTCGGCGGCGGGGGCGACGATGGCCGCGGCGTCGCCCAGCTCGCCGAAGAAGCGGCGGAGGTTGGTCTCCGGAGCGCTCAGGTTCTGGGCGACCGGGATGACGTCCCGGAGCAGCGGCCGGAAGGCGCCGATCGCCGTGTTGATCGATTCGCCGCGGCCCGCGAACGCGTCGCCGAAGCCGGTGGTGTTGGCGCCGGCCGCGTTCCGAGTGTCCTCGTCGAACATGTTGAGGACCTCGTCGAACTCGACCGGCGTCGGGGTGGCGGCGGAGATCGGCATCGTGGCGCCGTCGTCGAAGCCCTGCGAGTCCTTGCCGCGCGTGATCTCGACGTACTTGAGGCCGAGCGCCGAGCGCGGGCGGACGATCAGCGTCGAGTCGCGCGGGAGCGGCGAGACGTCGCGCTCGAGCGTGAGGTCGAGCACGGCGATCGTGGTGCCGTCGTCCTCCGTGCGGGCCTCGATGCCGCCGACGAAGCCGACGCGGGCGCCGCCGATCCGCACGTCGTTGCCGACGACGAGGTTGGCCGCGCTCGGGACCTCGGCCTTGAGCTGGTAGGTCGGGACGAACGGCAGGCCCTTGTTGGCGTTGTAGGCCAGGAAGACGGCCACCAGCACCACGAGGATCGTCGCGGCGCCGATCAGCACGGGGTTGCCGGCGATCCCGGCGCGGCCCTTCATTCGTCCCCTCCGAAGAGGTAGTCGAGCAGCGTGTCGGTCTGCTCCTGCTCGGTCGGGGCGGGGGTCGCGGCGGGAGCGGGGGCGGTGGGCGCGGGCGTGGCCGCCGGGGCCGGCGTCGCCTGCGGCTGCAGCGCCTCCTCGACCATCTTCTCCGGGCTCTTGCGCGTGCGCCGCTGGGGCTCCTCGTCCTCGCTCACGCCCTCCGGCAGCTCGAGGCCGAGCGCGCGGGCCAGGGCGATCGCCGTGTCGCGCAGCACCGGGTCGCGCGGGGCGCCGGCCGAGGCGAGCTTCGCGGCCTGGGCGTCGGACGAGCTCGCGGTCGCGCTCGTGAAGTTGGCCGAGCAGCCGAACACCGGCGTCGTGGCGTAGTTGGCGCACTGGTTGACGATCAGGCCGGCGCGCAGGTAGTGGCCGAGCGAGTCGAAGCCGTTGATGGCGGCCACTTGGTAGAAGATGTAGTCCATCGCCCGCTCGATGCCGTCGCTGCGCTGGAAGGACTCGAGCACCCGGCGGGCGTTGGCTCCGACGGGCCGGAGCGCGGCGGCCAGGTCGCGCAGGTCGCCGACCACCGGGCGGGCGGCGATGACCGCCGGGGTGCCCGTCTCCGCCGCCTCGCCGAGCGACTCGATGGACGGCAGCGCGGCGCGCGAGAACGGCCCGAGCTGGAGGACCATGCGGTTGATGTCCGGGGCGACCGCGCCGAGGTCGGTGAGGACCGGCGTCATCTCCTCGCTCAGCGCGCCGAGCCGCGTCATCGTCGGCCGCAGCTCGCGCAGGAACTCGGGCAGGCGCTCGATGTTGGCCTGCAGGTCCTCGCCGCGCTCGGCCGTGGCCTCGGCGACCTCGCCGGCGTTCTCGATCGCGCCGCCGACGTGCGCGCGCTCGCGGGCCAGCGGGGCCAGCACGGTGTCCGAGTCGCGCGCGAGGTCGGCGAGAACCTGGTTCTGGCCGGCGAGGATCTTGAGGACCTCGTCGATCTCCTTCAGCGCGGGGTCGGCGCGGCGGATGACCTCGGCGAGGTCGCCGCCGCGGCCGGCGACGCCGATCCCGAGGTCCGAGATGATGATCGACAGGCGCTCGCGGACCGGCTCGCGCATGATGTCGTTGAGGAGGTCGATGTCGACCGCCTTGGCGTTGCGCTCGACCGGCAGCAGGAACTGGCCCTCGCCGTCGCCGTCCTGGATCTGCTCGAGCTCCGGCGGCGCCTCCTCACCCGGGGAGCGCTTCTCGGTCAGCGTGCACTCGACGAAGCGCTCGCCGATCAGCGACTGCGGGCGCACGATGCAGCCCGCGTCCTCGCGGAAGTCCTGGTAGCCGGGATCCGTGATCTTGAGGACCACGGCGGCCTTGTAGTCCTCGGTGACGTCGATCGAGTCGATCGAGCCGACCTTGACGCCGGCCACCTTGACGTCCTCGCCGGGAATCACGAAGCCGGCGTTGTCGAAGATCGCTCGGACCTTGTAGTCGCCGCCCCGCTCGTCGCCGGCGCCGAGGCCGACCACCGCGAACGCGGCGGCGGCGGCGATCAGGAGCGCGACCGCGGCGACGCGTCTCATGGGCCGGGGAGCACGAGGCTCGGGTCGCAGTCGAGGCCGCCGCCGTCGGTGAACGGCGCCGACCCGTCGGCCGGCCGCTGGATCGCCGCGCCCGGGCAGCGCCGGATGACGCCGGTCTCGGCGCCGTCCATGCGGTTCGCGGGCGGGATCGGCGTGAGCAGGCCGCCGGCCGGGTTCTCGGCGAACTGGAAGGCGTTGAAGATCGGCTGGATGCGCGCGTAGTGGCCGTTGGCGTCGTAGTTGGAGGCGCCCTGGCCGAAGTCGCGGAACCAGCCGACGAGGTCCGGCGTGTACGGCCGCGCGAACTCGAGCACCGGCTGGGCGCGCTGGAGCGCCTGGCGGCCGTTGCGGAAGGCGGGCGTGGCGGCGCGCTGGAGCGCCGGCATCTTGCGCGTGGCCTCGACGAGGTCGTTGTCGTCGCCCGGCTGGCGGACGAGCGTCCGCAGGTCGCGGATGGTCGGCCGCGCCGCGGCCACGAGCGGCCGCAGCTCGCGCAGGAACGGGGCGAGGTCCTTGGTGGCGGGCTTGGACTCGGCGACGAGCACGTCGAGGTCGTCGAGCGTGGCCCGGAGGTTCACGAACGTCGTGTTGGCGCGGCGCAGGGTGGTCGGCAGCACGCCGAGGGCGCGGGCCAGCGCCACGTTCTCGGCGCCGATCGCCGACGCCGTCTCGTTGGCGTTGCCGACGAGGGCGGAGAGGTCGTCGCGGCGCTCGGCGATCGCCTCCACGGCCCGGCTCGAGTTGACCAGGAAGCGGGTGAGCGCGCCCTCGTCCTCGGTCAGCTCCTGCGCGAGGCCGCGCGAGCTCGAGAGGAGGGGGTTGAAGTACTTGGTGGACTCGCCGGCCTCCTCGCCCTTGCCGCCGTACTGGACGGCGAAGCCCTTGATGACGTCGGAGAGGTCGCCGCGGGTCTTCTCGTCGAGCGTGTTGAAGATCTGGTCGAGGTCGACCACGTCGGTGGTCGACTCGGCCGTCAGCGTGGCGCCGTCCGGCAGCTCCTTGGCGTCGCCCGGCGCGGGGGTGATCGCGATGTAGCGGTTGGCGATGCCGGACAGCGAGGTGAGGCGGATGATCGCCTGGGTGCCCTCACGGAGCGGCGCGTAGGGCTCCTCGACGCGGACCGTGATGGCGGCCTGGTTGTCGTTGGTGAGCTCGATCTCCTCGACGGAGCCGACGCGGCGGCCGCCGACCTGGACGTCGTCGTCCTTCACCAGCTGGCCGGCGTTCTGGAACAGCAGCGTGTACTCGGTGCCACCCCCCGACCGGAAGAGGAGCAGCCACACGGCAAGCACCACGGCCAGCGCGAGCGCGCCGGCCGCGGCGGCCCTCGCCACCGTCACCGACGGTGCTCCCTCATCCGATCAAAGGTTGGGTCCGGCAATCCGTCTCCGCTCTCCCCCAGAAAACAAGGGCGGAGCCTATCGTCCTTCTGTGAACGCGCGTGTCGGTCAAACGTCCACGACGCGCTGCGCCGAAGAAACGCGAATCACTCCATCCCGAGCGGGCCCTGCGAGGCGCCGCTCAGGAACTGCCGGACGAACTGGTTGTCGGAGCTGAAGAGGTCCTCGGCGGGGCCGGACTCCACGATCCGCCCGCGCCACAGCACGGCGATGTACTCGGCGACCCGCTTGGCCGACATGATGTCGTGCGTGATGACCACGTAGGCGCCGCCGTTCTCCTCGTGGACCTCCTTGATCAGCTCGCACAGGAGTGCGGTGCGGACCGGGTCCAGGCCGGAGTCGGGCTCGTCGAAGAGCACGATGTCGGGATCGAGGACGAGGGCGCGGGCGAAGCCGGCGCGCTTGCGCATGCCGCCCGACAGCTCGTTCGGCATCTTGTCCGTCGAGCCCTCGAGGCCGACCTCGCGCAGGCGCCGCATGACGATGTCCTCGACCTCCTCCTCGCCCTTGTCGGTGTGCTGACGGAGCGGGAAGGCGACGTTGTCGTAGAGGTTCATCGAGCCGAACAGCGCGCCGTCCTGGAAGAGGACGCCGAAGCGCTTGCGCATGTCGAAGAGGTCGTCGTCGCGCATGCCCGGGACCGACTCGCCGTGGACCAGCACGTCGCCCTCGTCGGGGTAGAGGAGGCCGACCATGTGCTTGATGCAGACCGACTTCCCGGTGCCCGACGGGCCGAGGATCATCGAGATCTTGTCCTCGGGGATGGACATGTTCAGCCCGCGGAGGATCTGGTTGCGGCCGAAGGACTTGTGGACGTCGATGAACTCGACCGCGTCCTTGGTCCCGGTCGGCCGCTGCTCGCCCGTGTGCCACCGATATTCGTCTTCGCGCTGCTGCTCCATGCTCATCCTCCGATGGGAGCCCTTGGGTTGGCGCCCCAGAAGATCTGGGTTCCCAGCATGCCGATCAGGTGTACCAGCACGATGTTCAGCACCATCGACTTGGCGGTGGCGGTGCCCACCCCGACCGGGCCGCCGCTCGCCGTGTAGCCGTAATAGCAGCCCACGAGCACGATCACGGTGGCCATCGCCATCGCCTTGATCACGCTGTACAGGAGGTCGGGTGGGTTCTGGAACATCCAGAAGATGAGCGAGTAGCCGCCGCTCGAGACCTCCCCGATCTGCTCGACCACCGCCAGGTACGACGCGAAGAACCCGGCGCCGATGCCGGCGAGGTACATGAACGGGAGCACGAGCCAGGCGGCGAGCAGGCGGGTGGCGCAGAGGAAGGTCATCGAGGAGATGCCCATGACCTCGAGCGCGTCGATCTCGTCGGAGATCCGCATCGAGCCGAGCTCGGCCACGATCCCGGTGCCCACCTTGGCGGCCATCATGTAGCCGAAGGCGTACGGGACCAGCTCGCGCAGGTCGCACCAGGCGGCGAACACGCCCGCGTAGGCCGGCGAGCCGACGGCGCGGTTGAAGTACGCGCCCTCGATGCCGCACTGGAGGCCCGTGATGAAGATCAGGCCCCAGATGACCAGCGTCGAGGAGAGGATGAGCAGGCCCGCCTGGCGCAGCGCCTCGCCGAAGAAGCGCAGGACCTTCAGCGAGAAGACCTCGGCCACGACGGTCGCGCAGAAGCGGACGATCTCGCCGAAGGAGGCGAGCCACTCGCGCGGGACGGCCAGCCACTGACGACCCATCACTTGATGTTGATGATCTCGGGGTGGGTGGCCAGCAGCGTCTGCGTGAAGACGTAGTTGAACGCGAAGACGCCGAGCGTGGAGATCACCACCGCCTGGTTGACCGCGCGGCCCACGCCGGCGGCGCCGCCCGAGGCCGTCATGCCCTTGTAGCAGCAGACGATGGCGATGATCGCGCCGAACATCGTGCACTTGAGGACCGAGCCCCAGAGGTCCACGACCGACGAGTTCGTGAAGAAGGTCGCCCAGAACGGGCCGAGCGGGGCGCCGTTGGTGAGCGTGGCCAGGACGCCGCCGAAGATGCCGAAGAGCAGCGCGTAGATGTCGAACAGGCCGGTGACGAGCATGAGGGCCAGGAAGCGCGGCACCACGAGGTTCTTGACGGGGTCGACGCCGAGCACCTGCAGGGCGTCGAGCTCCTCGCGGATCTTGCGGGCGCCGAGGTCGGCGGTGATCGCGGTCCCGGCCACGCCGGCCAGCACGATGGCGGTCACGAACGGGGCGAACTCGCGGATGCTGGCCAGGACGAAGAAGCCGCCGAGGCGGTCGATCGAGCCGAAGAGGTTGAGGAAGTTCGCGGCCTGCAGGCCCGGGGCGCCGTAGCCGAAGGCGACGGTCGAGACCACCAGCGGGAACCAGCAGAGCTTGAGCGCGAAGAGGAACTGGTTGACGAACTCGCCGCCGTACGGGTACGGCGGACGGAGGGCAGACACGATCGTCTTGCCCGTCAGGATCATCATGTCGCCCACTTCCTCCAGCAGGCTCTTGGCCGGCAGGAAGGCACGATCGGCGACGGTTCGGACCAACTTCTCTCCCCCAGGTTTGACGCCGCCCCTCTCTGGGCGACGGCGCCGAAGGTTATGCGACGTGCTGCATGTGGCACAAACGGGAACCGTGCCGAGAACTTGCGCTGTACCCCGAAACCCGGTGGTACGCTCGCCCGCGTCATGAGGGTTACGTGGGTGGCGATCGCGCTCGCGGGGCTGGCTCTGGCCGGCTGCGGGAGCGAACGGCAGGACGAGGACGAGCCCGAGGGCGAGTTCACGTTGCAGGTCGTCGACGCCTCGTTCCCGGAGCGCCAGACCACCGCCCAGCCCACGGTGATGCGCCTCTCGGTCCGCAACACGGACGATCGCAACCTGCCGAACCTGGCCGTCACGGTCTCCACCGAGGGCGGCGACGGCGAGCCGGCGAGCGCGTTCGCCGTGGCCGCGGCCGACAAGCGGCTGGCCGACACCGGCAAGCCCGTCTGGATCGTCGACGAGGGACCCGCGGGCGGCGCCACCGCGGCCACCAACACCTGGGCCGTCGGGCCGATCATCCCGGGCGAGACCCGCGAGGTCGAGTGGCGGGTGACCGCCGTGCGGCCCGGCTCCTACACCGTCAACTACGCGGTCTCACCGGGGCTGGACGGCAAGGCCGTGCCGGCGTCGGGCCAGAACACCACGGGCTCGTTCCGCGTCGTGATCTCCGACGAGCCGGTGCCGGCTCGGGTCAACGGCAAGGGCGAGGTCGTGCGTGGGAACGGGAACAGCTCGCCGCGCGACTAGGGCCGGCGCCGCCGGCGGAAGAAATCGCCGACCGGCCCGTACAGCACCTCGGCCCCGATGGCCACGAAGCCGGCGGGCTGGAGCGCACGCAGCGAGGCGGCGTTGGCGGCCGCGACCTGCGCGAAGACGGGCTCGGTGGGCGCCGCCGCCACGAGGGCGGCGCTGACCAGCCGGCGCGCCAGCCCGCGGTCGCGCTCCTGGGGCGCCACCTCGACGCTGAGCTCGAGCCGCCCGGCCAGGCCGCGCCCGATGAGCACGATCCCGCGGCCACCGGTCTCCCCCCACACCTCGAGCTCTCCCCGCCAGCGGCGCGCCCGCACGACCCGCGGGTGGTCGGGCCGCTCGACGCGCTCGACCGCGAGGCCCTCCGCCGGCGCCGCCCGCTCCGGCCGCCAGGCGAGGACGATGTCGAGGCTGCCCGCGTAGAGGCCGGTCCGCTCGGCCAGCCAGGCCAGGACCCCCGGCGCCAGCGGGCCTTTGAGGTCCTCGGGGTCGACGTGCCCGAGCACCTCCGCGGCGGACAGGTCGGCGGCGACCACGTGATGCGCGGTGAACGACAGGACCGCCACCGGCGCACCCTCCACCGCGGGCACGACTGCGGTCTCGCCGTCCTCGGGCGGGAAGACGCCGCCCGCGGCCGCGTGCAGGAGCTCGAGGATCACCACCGCACCCCGCGCAGCACGGCGATCGCCTCGTCGGCGCGGTCGGCCGGCACGAGCAGGTGGTCGTGGTGGACGCCCGCGAGCACGTTGCAGCCGATCCCCGCGTCGGCCAGCGCGCGGCTGAACGCGGCCGTCAGGCCCACGGCCTCGAGCTCCGAGTGCAGCCGCAGCGTGATCCACGCGGCGACGAAGTCGTAGGCCAGCCCTTCCGCGTCGGCGCGCTCCCGCGGCAGCACGAGGGTCAGGCCCTCGTCCTCGCGGACGGTCGCCTCGGCGGGCACGTGTTCGTCGCCGACGACGAACACGAACTCGCCCGGCCGCCGGACGGGATCGAGGCCGGTCACACGCCCACCGCTAGCGCGGCAGGCCCGGCGCGATGATGCGGTAGGCCTTCAGGCCAAGCCCGAGGCGCTCACGGTCCTCGGTCTGCATCGGATCCAGGCCGCTCAGCTCCTTCACCCGCTCGAGCCTATAGGCGACGGTGTGGCGATGCGCGTAGATCGCCGCGGCGGTCGCGTTCATGTTGCAGTTGTGCTCGAGGTAGGCCTCGAGCGTCTGCACGAGGTCGGTGCGGTACTGGTCGTCGTAGCGGACGATGCTCGCCACGGTGTCCTCGTAGAAGGACCGGACCTCCTCCGGATGCGAGGCCAGGACGCGGAAGAGCAGCCGGTAGGTGCCGGTCCCGATGTCCTCCTGGATCGGCCCGCCGAGCCCGTCCCCGCGCTGGAGCACCTCCAGCACCAGCTCGGCCTCCTGGATCGCCCGGCCCAGCTCGGCCGGGTCGGCGTAGAAGGACGACAGCGCGACGACGCCGTGGCGCTGCAGGCGCGCCGCGAGCGCGCGGGCGGCGGCGATCGTCGTGCCCTGCTCCCCGTCGCCCGCCGCCGGCAGCAGCGCGTAGACGCGGCCGGACGGCCCGCCCTCCACGTGCTGGGCCAGGGCCCCCGGGTACTCCGACGAGACCAGCGCCACCACGTGGCGCGGGCGCTCGGAGCTCAGCTCGGCGCACAGGACCACGGCGCCGCGCTCGAGGTCGCAGCCGAGCCGCGCGGCGCGGCGCACCACGTCGGCCGGATCGAGCCCGTCGGGCCGCTCGCGCAGCTCCTCCAGGAACGACCCGCGGACGTTCTCCTCGACCTCCTCGCGCGCCTCCTCGACCGCCACCTCGGTCAGCGCGGCGACGGCGGCCAGGTGCAGGAACTCGACGGCCTCGGGCTCCGGCCGGCCGGGCGCCAGCAGCACGACGCCGCCGATCCGCTCGTCGCCGGAGGCGATCGGGACCTCGGCCACGACCTCGGCCGGGACGGGCGCAACCCGGCCTCGGCCTTGCTCGCCGATGTAGCGGCGGACGGCCGGGAGCGTCCCTTCGGCGCCGTCGGAGGCCACGGCCACGCCGAGCCGCGGCACGACCACGGCGACGGGCCCGCCGGCGGCGTCGGCCGCGAGGTTGGCCACGGCCTGCAGGCCGTCGCCGGTCAGCACCGCGTCGAGCATCTGGAGATGCACGGCGCGCAGGCGCTCGACCAGCGTCGTGGCGGCAGGGGTGATTTCAGGTTCGGCAGGCATGTCAAAGAACGACGGGGCGGCCGGTCGGCCGCCCCGTCGTGAGTCGTACGGACTGGCGGCTCCTACGCGGTGGCCTGGGCGGCCGCCTCGGGATGGGCCTGGAGCGTCTCCTCACCGGACTCCCCGGTGCGGATGCGGTAGGCCTCCTCGACCGGCAGGATGAACACCTTGCCGTCGCCGATCGAACCAGTGCGGGCGTGCTTGAGGATGGCGTCGACCACCGTCTGCACGTCCGACGACGCGACCACGCACTCGAGCTTGACCTTCGGCCGCAGCCAGTTGGTCAGCTCGGCGCCGCGATAGCGCTCGGTGATGCCCTTCTGCCGTCCGGAGCCCTTCACCTCCGAGATGGTCAGGGACGGGAATCCCAGTCCGAGCAGCTCCATGCGAATGGGCTCGAACGCCTCGTGCCGGATGAACGCCTCGATCTTCTTCACGTCGCCGGGACCTCCGTAGTGGTGGTGGCGCCGCGAGGCGTCTCACGCGCCGGCACGCGGCCGGGCGCGGGGCTGTAGCCGATGAGCTCGGGCGCCGGGATGAACTGCTCCGGATACCCGTACATGCCATGCTCGGAGATGTCCAGTCCGGCTTCTTCCTCTTCAGCCGTCACGCGCAGCCCGTAGGTCTTCTTGATCGCGTAGAACGTGATGTACGAGAGCGTGAAGACGAAGGCGAACACCGTCACGACGCCGAGCGCCTGGGTGCCGAGCTGCCCGAACGAGCCCGTGTAGACGAGGCCGCCCTCGCCGAACCCGTTGTACGCGGCCAGTCGCGGCGAGGTGAAGAAGCCGCACGCGAGCGTGCCCCACACACCGCAGAGACCGTGCGCGGTGAGCGCGCCCACCGGGTCGTCGATCTTCTTGTCGATCGCGTAGACGCCGAGCGGGACGATGATGCCCGCGAGACCGCCGATCAGCGGCGCGGTCCATGCCTCGACGTAGCCCGACGGGGCGGTGATGGCGACGAGAGCGCCGATCGCGCCGTTGCCGGCCATGCCGATGTCGATCGTGCCCGTCTTCCAGTACGCCGTGCCGATCGAGGTGAGCACGCCGGCACCGGCGGCCAGCATCGTGATCATCGCGACCTCGGGGAAGCGCCCGTCCATCGCCCCCAGCGTCGAGCCCGGGTTGAAGCCGAACCAGCCGAGCCACAGGATCAGCACGCCGAGGCCGAAGAGCGGCATCGAGTGCCCGGGGATCGCCCGTGGCTTGCCGTTACTGCCGTACTTGCCGCGCCTCGCACCGAGCTGCAGGAGCACGGCGAGGGCGCCGGTGGCGCCGATCAGGTGGACCGCCGTCGAGCCGGCGAAGTCCTGCATGCCGAGGTTGCTCTGCAGCCAGCCGCCGCCGAACACCCAGTGGGAGGCGATCGGGTAGATGAACCCGGCGAAGACGATCGCGTAGATGATGTAGACGCCGAACTTGATCCGCTCGAGCGTCGTGCCCCACACGATGGCCAGCGAGACGGCGCAGAACGAGAACTGGAACATCCACTTCGTCTCGATCGTGGCGTCGGACAGGCCCATCACCGGGAACGCCGTCAGCGGATCGCCGTAGCCGCGCAGGAAGAACCCGTCGTGACCGATGATGTCGCCGATGCCGAAGGCGAAGGCGAAGCCGACGGCCCAGTACATGAGCCCGGCGATCGAGAAGTTCGTGAGGATCTTCGCCACCACCGTGCCGGCGTTCTTCGCCCGCGAGAACCCGATCTCCAGGAACGCGAAGCCCGCCTGCATGAAGATCACGAGCAGGGCCGCCACCATCACCCAGATCGAGTTGATGGCCACGCTGTCCGGCAGCGCTCCGTTGTTCGCCGCCTCCAGCGTGTCCGCGTGCGCCAGTTCGGGCAGCACGGCAGAAACCAGCGCTGCCCCCAGCAGCGCGGTGCCGGTCCTTCTCATCGCAAGTCCTCCTCTTCCGGGAATCATCAGCCGGAATGCTCGAACGTGAGGCGCGAGGTGTCGTTGTCCCGATGTCGAAGATTCCCCGTCGGGGTTTCTCCATCCGGTCGATAGCGCGCGACAATGCCTCACCGGCCATTGAGCTGGTCGAACCCGCGGGCGCGATCTTTGGACACGTGGACAACGAAACGCGCCCGAACTGGTTCTAGGCTGGCGCGCCGACCCAGGACCTGTCCCGGAGGAGGACCCTCGAAACCCATGCCGCCCCGTACACGTACGTCCAACGTCCAGGCCGCCCAGTGGAGCCCCAACGGCGGCTCGCTCGGCCAGGCCGACCTCACGCAGCCCGGCGCCAACGTCTTCGGCGAGATGGTGTTCTCGACCGCGGTCCAGCGCCAGCGGCTGCCGAAGGCCGTCTACAAGCAGCTCCAGGAGACCCTCGAGTCGGGCGAGCTGCTCGAGCCCGCGCTGGCCGACGCCGTCGCGACCGCCATGAAGGAATGGGCGATGGAGCACGGCGCGACGCACTACACGCACTGGTTCCAGCCGCTCACGAACTCGACCGCCGAGAAGCACGACTCGTTCTACGCGCCCACGGGCGACGGCAACGCGATCGCCGAGTTCTCGGGCACGGAGCTGATCCAGGGCGAGCCGGACGCCTCGTCGTTCCCGACCGGCGGCATCCGCGCGACGTTCGAGGCCCGCGGCTACACGGCGTGGGATCCCACGTCGCCCGCCTTCATCCTGGAGAACCCGAACGGCGCGTTCCTCTGCATCCCGACCGCGTTCGCGTCGTGGACCGGCGAGGCGCTCGACCACAAGATCCCGCTGCTGCGCTCGATGGACGCCCTGTCCCGGAGCGCGCTGGCCGCGCTGCGGCTGTTCGGCGACGAGGAGGCCACGCGCGTCTTCACCACGGTCGGGCCCGAGCAGGAGTACTTCCTGATCGACGAGCGCTTCTACTTCGAGCGTCCCGACCTCATCACCACGGGCCGCACGCTGTTCGGCGCCAAGCCGCCCAAGGGCCACGAGCTCGACGACCACTACTTCGGGTCGATCCCCGAGCGCGTGCTGGCCTACATGCTGGAGACCGAGGCGGAGCTCGCGCGGCTCGGCGTGCCGATCAAGACGCGCCACAACGAGGTCGCGCCGGCGCAGTACGAGGTCGCGCCGATCTTCGAGAACTCGAACGTCGGCTGCGACCACCAGCAGCTGACGATGCAGGTCATGCAGAACGTGGCCCGCCGCTACGGCCTCGTCTGCCTGCTGCACGAGAAGCCGTTCGCCGGCGTCAACGGGTCGGGCAAGCACAACAACTGGTCGATGGGCACCGACTCGGGGATGAACCTGCTCGAGCCGGGCGCCACGCCCCACGAGAACCTGCAGTTCCTGTTCTTCTGCGCGGCCATCATCCAGGCCGTCGACAACCACCAGCAGCTGCTGCGCGCGTCGGTGGCCAACGCGGGGCAGGACCACCGCCTGGGTGCCAACGAGGCGCCGCCGGCCATCATCTCGGTCTTCCTCGGCGCCGAGCTGGAGAAGGTCTTCAACGCCATCGAGTCGGGCTCGGGCGACGCGGCGACGCCGCAGAGCTACCTCGAGCTCGGCACGTCGGTGCTCCCGGCCCTGCCCAAGCACGGCGGCGACCGCAACCGGACCTCGCCGTTCGCCTTCACCGGCAACAAGTTCGAGTTCCGCGCCGCCGGCTCGTCGATGTCGCTGGCCCTGCCCAACACCGTGCTCAACACGATCGTCGCCGAGGCGGTCGACGAGCTGACGAGCGAGCTGGAGAAGCTCACGTCGGGCGGCAGCTCGCTCGAGGAGGCCGTGCTCGAGGTCGTCCGCGCGGCCTACTCCGCGCACAAGCGGATCATCTTCGACGGCGACAACTACTCCGGCGACTGGCACACCGAGGCCGAGCAGCGCGGGCTGGCCAACCTGCGCCAGACGCCCGACGCGCTGCCGTGGCTGGTCGAGCCGAGCACCGTCGAGGTGTTCGAGAAGTACGACGTGCTCTCCGAGCGCGAGCTCGAGTCGCGCTACGAGGTGCTGGTCGAGCAGTACGTGACCACGGTCAACATCGAGGGCGAGACCGCGGCGGCGATCGCCCGCACGATGCTCCTGCCGGCGGCCATCCAGTGGTACGCCGTGCTCGACGAGGCCGACGACAACAAGGGCGCCTCGCGCCTGAAGGACGAGCTCGGCGCGCTGATCGACGACTTCGTCGATGCGGTCTTCGCGCTCGAGGCGGCCAACCGCGACCACCCCGCGGACGTCTCGATCCTCGACGAGGCCAAGTACGTGCAGGAGACGGTCGCGGGCGCGATGGCGGCGGCGCGCGAGGTGGCCGACCGGCTCGAGAAGGTCGTGCCGGACCACCTCTGGCCGCTCCCGAAGTACTCCGAGGTGCTCTTCATCAAGTAACAGGACTCCGCCGGAGTCCTGGGTCAGCGAGGGGCCTCGCCTGTGGCGGGGCCCCTCGTGCGTTCCGGGGTGGCAGGCTTCGGGCCATGCCACTCACGCTCGAGCAGTCCCAGACGCTCATCGCCGCCGCCCACGCGCACGCCTCGGGTGCGGGGCTGAAGGTCACCGTCGCCGTCGTCGACGAGGGCGGGCTCCTGAAGGCGCTCGGCCGCATGGACGGCGCGCCGCCCCTGAGCGCCCAGATCGCCGAGAGCAAGGCGGTCGGCGCCGCCCTCTGGCACCGCGACGGCGACGAGCTGGCCGCCGTCCACGAGAGCCGCGCGGGGTTCTTCGGCGCGGTCAGCACGCTCGTGCGGGTGCCGCTCATCGCCGCCGACGGCTCGGTGGTCATCCGCGACGGCGAAGCGGTGCTCGGCGCGGTCGGAGTGAGCGGCGCGAAGCCCGAGGAGGACCGTCAGTGCGCGGAGGCCGGCCTCAGAGCCGTCCTCTGACCCAGGGCCGGTCCAGGGTCTCGCGGTCGGCGCGCTCGCCGGGCTCGAGGTCGAGCACCTCGAGCAGCGTGCGGTCGCGGTCGAGCGCGTGGTGGAGGTGGAGGATCTGCGGGTCGTCGGCCGGGCACGGTGCCGCACAGGAGCTGCCAGCCGTCCTCCTCGAGCGCCACGTGGCGCACCGGCTCGGCCCCGTCGGCCACGGGCGAGGTCGCGAACGAGCGCGTCCCGCGGAGGTAGTGGACGAGCCACCAGGCGCGGCGATCCTGCGCCATCACCTCGTCGACCACCCACCAGACGAAGGGCAGCGTGTCGTGCGCCTGCGCGGCGTCGCGGCTGAGGTCGGGGCCGCCCTCCGGCACGTCCTCGAACGGCTCGTCCACGAGCCGGAAGTTCGTCTCGCCGTCGAGCGAGCGGATCTCCATGTGGAACGAGCCGCCGCCCGGGTTTCCGGCCCCGATGCCGATCGTCATCCGACCCACGACCTCGTCGTGTCCGGACGTCCAGCCGAACGCGTAGGAGGCCAGCTCGCCGCGCGGCGACTCGGACTCGCCGAACGCGCGGTGCTCCATGTGCCCGCAGTGCGGACACGGCGCCTCGACCAGCCTCCCGGGCTCGATCCGCATTGGGACTAAAGATTGCCACGGGACCGGCCGACAACGGGGGTGGGTCCGCCCGTCAACTCTCGCTTTCGCCCCTCCTCCCCCTCCCAGGTGGAAGCTTTGGACGGGCGGGCCCTCCTCCTCCTCCTCGGCTACGCCCCGATCGGGCGCAGCTCTTCGGCGTAGGAGAGCGACCAGCGGCGCAGCTCGCCGGTCGGGAGCACCTCGTAGGAGCCCATCCGCCACAGCGGCGGCGAGTACGCGTGCAGGGTCACGGCCGGCTCCGTGCCGGCGTGGCTGACGCGATGGATGTCGGCTGCGCCGAACCCGAACGCGCCGCCCGCGTGCACGGTGCGCGCCGCGGGGGCGCCGCCCAGGACCAGCCGCTCCTCGCGCACCGCTCCGGCCGTCACCGCGACGGCGCCGGAGGAGAGGTCGTGGTCGTGATAGCCGGTGTCGTGGTCGTTCATCCAGCAGATCAGCCACACGGCGACGTGCTCGTCGCGGTGCAGCTCGGCGTACGTGCGGGCGTCGGGCCGGTGCTGGACGAGGTGGCGCCAGTCGCCGGGCCGGGCGGCGAGGTCGCGCACGAGGCGCTCGAGCGCCTCGGAGGAGAGATCCTGGGCGTGGACGGGGAGCATTCAGGTGAGGGGGAGGACGCGGGCGGGGTTGACGCGGGCGACCGCGTGGCGCACGGCGGGGCCGAGGGGAGCCAGCGAGGGCGGGTCGACGACGGGCCGGTCCGAGCCCAGCACGAGCCGGTCGACGCCGACCACGCGGAGCATGGCGTCGACCGCCTTGGGCCCGTACGAGGAGACGTCGAACCAGGAGCGGTCGTCGTGCACGGCGGCCGCGGGGCCGCCGCGGGCGCCGAGCCGCTCGGCGTGCAGCGGGGCGCCGCCGGCCAGCATCGCCCACACGACCTTCAGGTTCGGATGCGCGGCGCGGCCCCACTGCGCCCAGGCGAGCCAGGCCGCCTGCATGGCCGCCACGTAGGACGTCATGGCCGGCCACCAGCTCGGGACCTGCGGGTCGCCGGCCGCGGCGCCCGGGTGCACGAGCAGCGGCGCGTCGCGGGCCTCGAGCGTGTGGAGGAGCGGCGCGGCACGCTCGAGCCCGGCGCGATCGGCGAGCGACTCCGCGGGCAGGCAGAGGCCCGAGGCGCCGAGGTCGAGCAGCGCCGCGAGCTCGGCGGCGTCCGGGTCGGCCAGCGGGACCGATCCCCAGAGCGCGAACGGGACGCCGAGGGCGAGGACGCCGTGGTGGTAGGCGTCGAGCAGCGGCCGCGCCTCGGCGATCGGGAGCGCCTCGATCCCGAGCGGCGTCGACGGGGCCACGACGATGCGGTCGACGCCGTCCTCGCGCGCGTGCTGGACCCGTGCGGCCGGGTCGTGGATCGAGAGATCGGTCGGCTCCGGCGGCTCGCCGGCCAGCTCGAGCACCCAGCCGCGGTCGTCCCGCCTGAGGCGGGGCGGCGCGGTCCGCGCCGCGAGGCGGCTCAGCAGCTCGTCCGGCCAGAGGTGCTGGTGGAGGTCGACGGCCATCGCCTCACAGCCTACCTCATTTTCTCGATCAGTTTGGTGATGAATGTTGGATCGGGGCCCGCAACGTGGAGATCCGGGTGTCGTCGACCGCGACCACCTCGAGCGGCACGCCCTCGAGGGTGACGACCTCGCCGGGCTCGGGAACCCGCCCCAGGAGCTCGATCAGATGGCCCCCGATCGTGGCCTCGTGGTGCGCCTCGACGGACACGCCGAGCCGCTCGGTGACGAAGCGCAGCGGCGCGGAGCCGTCGATCAGGAGGCCGTCGGGGTCCTCGCGGACCAGCTCCTGCGCGCTGGGGTCGCTCTCGTCCTCGATCTCCCCCACGAGCTCCTCGAGAATGTCCTCGAGCGTGATCAGCCCGACCACGGTCCCGTGCTCGTCGAGTACGAGCGCCAGGTGCCGGCGGTCGTCGCGCATCTCGCGCAGCACCTCGTCGAGCCGGGTCGACTCGGCCACGCGGGCGAGCGGCCGCGCGAGCGACCGGAGATCGGTGTCCTGGTCGCCGAACGCCACCCGCAACAGGTCCTTGGCGTTGATGAAGCCGATCGCGCCCTCCAGCCCGCGGTCGCCCTCGCACACCGGCAGCCGCGTGTGGCCGCTCTCGATCGCCTTCCGCGCGGCGTCGCGCGGCGTCTTGTCGGTCGTGACGTAGTCGATGTCCCAGCGTGGGGTCATCACCTCGCGCGCCCGGCGGTCGCCGAAGACGAGCGCGGCCTCCGAGAGCTGCTGCTCGTCGCGCTGGATCAGCCCGCTCTCGCCGCTCTCCCGCAGCAGCTCGCGCAGCTCGTCCTCGCTGTGGGGCGCGTGGCCGGCCTCGGCCGCGGGTGGGATCCCGAACGGCCTGAGCACGAGGTTGCCCATGAAGTTGAAGAGGTCGACGACCGGCTTGGTGGCCAGGTAGAAGCCGCGCATGAGCGGCGCGAGGACGAGCGCCACGGGGACGGTGCGGGAGATCGCGGCGCTCTTCGGCGCCAGCTCGCCGAGCACGACGTGCAGCACCGTGATGATCGAGAAGGCGATGGCCGAGGTGAGCCCGAAGCCGACGATCCGCGCGTCGTCGCCGAACACCGGCTCGAGCAGCTCATGGAAGGCCGACTCGCCGACGGCGCCGAGACCCAGCGAGGACAGCGTGATGCCGAGCTGGCAGGCCGAGAGATAGGAGTCGATGTGCTCGACGGCGTGCTTGGTCGACTTGGCGCCCGGGCGGCGCTGCCGGACGAGCTCGGCGACCTGCGTCGGGCGGAGCCGGGCGATCGAGAACTCGGCCGCGACGAAGAACGCGTTGGCCGCCACGAGGAGGAGGGCGACAAGCAGCTCGATGGCCATTCGACCCCCCCACGATAGGCAGTGATCGGCGCGAAGCGCGCTGCGATCAGTAGCGGGCGGGACGAACTTCAACTGCGGCATTGAGGGAGCGAGATCGGCCGCTCGCCTTCCGAGTGTCGACTTTGGTGCCGCTGCGGCACCAAAGTCGACAATGGGCGCCAGTGGGGGTCAGACCCCGTCACGGGTATGACGCGTGATGGGGTCTGACCCCGTCACGGGTATGACGCGTGATGGGGTCTGACCCCTTTTGGAGGGTGGTTGAGGGTTAGCCGCCTCCTCCTCCGCCGCCGTCACCGCCGCCGCCGCCGCCGAAGTCGCCTCCGCCCCAGAAGCCGCCGCCTCCCGAGGACGAGTCGTGGCCGGAGGCGTCGCCGCCCCACCACCCGGCGGAGAACCCGCTGTCGTCGTGGACCTGTCTCCGGTGCCGCAGCGGCGGGCTCCCGAAGACGACGACCACGAGGAAGAGGAGCACCAGCAACCCGATGAGGACCACCATGGATGCCTCCTTCTGACGGGGGAGACGCGAAGCGTGGCGTGGGTCGCTAAGCGGGACCTATACGGTCGGTTACCAACCTTGCCAAAGGTGTGTCAAGGTTGCGCTACTCTTGCCCACATGCGTGATTTCCTCGCCGCCGTCCGTGACCACGTCGTCGTGTTCGACGGCGGTATGGGCGCCACGCTCGAGCAGTTCGACCTCTCCCTCGAGCGCGACTACCAGCTGCCCGGACGCTGCCACGAGGCGCTCGTCCTCAACCGCCCGGACGTCATCCAGGGCGTCCACGAGTCGATGGTCGAGGCCGGCGCCGAGGTCGTGGAGACCGACACCTTCCAGGCGAGCCGGATCAAGCTCGAGGAGTGGGGCCTCGAGCAGCACACGCTCGAGATCAACCGCCGGGCCGCCGAGATCGCCCGCAAGGCGGTCGGCGAGGACCGCTTCGTGGCCGGCTCGATCGGCCCCACGGGCCACCTGCCCGCGTCCGAGGACCCGAGCCTCGGCAAGATCCGCTTCCGCGAGCTCGTCGCGACCTTCGCCGAGCAGGCCCAAGGCCTGCTCGAGGGCGGCTCCGACCTCATCATCATCGAGACGGCGCAGGACATCCTCGAGGTCAAGGCCGCCGTGTTCGGCGTCCGCGAGGCCTTCAAGACCGTCGGCCGCAGCACGCCGATCCAGACGAGCGTCAGCCTCCTCCCCAACGGCGGCAAGATGCTGCTCGGCACGGACATCAGCGCCGCGCTGACCACGCTCGAGGCGCTCAAGGTCGACATCATCGGCATCAACTGCTCGACCGGTCCCGAGGACATGCGCGACGCCGTGCGCTTCCTCGGCGAGAACGCGCCGATGCCGGTCCACTGCATCCCCAACGCCGGCATCCCCCACCAGGGCCCGAACGGCGAGACGATCTTCCCGGCGACGCCCGACCACATCGCCAACATCCTCGGCGAGTTCGTCGAGCGCTACGGCCTGAACATCGTCGGCGGCTGCTGCGGCACCACGCCGGACCACATCTACGCGCTCTCGCAGCGCGTCGAGGGCCGCGACGTCGTCGTCCCGCCCCGCCGCCCGCGTCGCGCACGTCTCCTCGATGATCGCCGCCGTCCCGCTCGTGCAGGAGCCGGCCCCGACCATCGTCGGCGAGCGCGTGAACTCGCAGGGCTCGCGCAAGGCCAAGGAGCTGCTGCTGGCCGACGACTACGACGGCCTGCTGCAGGTCGCCGAGGACCAGGTCGAGGGCGGCGCCCACGTGCTCGACCTCTGCGTCGCGCTCACCGAGCGCCAGGACGAGGACGAGCAGATGCGGCTCGTGGCCAAGAAGGTCTCGCTCACGCAGCCCGCGCCGATCCAGGTCGACTCGACCGAGCCCGAGGTCATCGAGCGCGCGCTCGACCAGATCCCCGGCCGCGGGATCGTCAACTCCGTCAACCTCGAGGCCGGCCGCGACAAGCTCGACCGCGTGGTGCCGATCGCGCTCCAGCACGGCGCCGCGCTGATCGCGCTGACCATCGACGAGGTCGGGATGGCCAAGACCCGCGAGCGCAAGCTCGAGATCGCCCAGCGGATCAAGGAGCTGGTCTGCGACGAGCACGGGATGGATCCCGAGCTGCTCATCTTCGACGTGCTGACCTTCACGCTGACCACCGGCGACGACGAGTGGAAGCCGTCCGCGGTCGAGACGATCGAGGGCATCCGGCTCATCAAGGCCGAGCTCCCGGGCGTCAAGACCTCGCTCGGCGTCTCCAACGTGAGCTTCGGCATCGGCCTGCCGGCCCGCTCGGTCCTCAACTCCGTCTTCCTGCACCACTGCGTGGAGGCCGGGCTCGACCTCGCGATGGTCAACCCGAACCACATCACGCCGTACCCCGAGATCGTCGAGGAGGAGCGCCAGCTCGCCGACGACCTCGTCTTCAACCGCCGCGAGGACGCGCTCGAGCGCTACATCGCGCACTTCGAGGGCAAGACCGAGGAGGCGGCCGAGACCGCCGACCCGACCGCCGGCATGGAGCCCGAGGAGGCGCTCCACTGGCACATCCTGCGCCGCAAGAAGGAGGGCGTGGAGGCCCAGATCGACGCCTCGGTGGAGAAGATCGGCGCCGTCCCGACGCTCAACCAGGTCCTGCTCCCGGCCATGAAGGAGGTCGGCGACAAGTTCGGCGCCGGCGAGCTGATCCTCCCCTTCGTGCTCCAGAGCGCCGAGGTCATGAAGAAGGCCGTCGCGCAGCTCGAGCAGTACCTCGACAAGCTCGAGGGCTACACGAAGGGCACCGTGGTCCTGGCCACCGTCTTCGGCGACGTGCACGACATCGGCAAGTCGCTCGTCAACACGATCCTCACCAACAACGGCTACACGGTCGTCGACCTCGGCAAGCAGGTCCCGATCGGCACGATCCTCGACGCCGCGGAGGAGCACAAGGCCACCGCCATCGGCCTCTCCGCCCTGCTCGTCTCCACCTCCAAGCAGATGCCGCTGGCCGTGCAGGAGCTGCACCAGCGCGGCATGCAGTACCCGGTGCTGGTGGGCGGCGCGGCGATCAACCGCGACTTCGGCCGCCGCATCCTGTACCCGAAGGGCCAGGAGTCGGACGAGACCTACGACCCCGGCGTCTTCTACTGCAAGGACGCCTTCGCCGGCCTGGCCGTGATGGACCAGCTGGTGGAGCCGGAGAAGCGCACGGCGCTCCTCGACAAGATGCGCGACGACGCCCGCAAGCTGCGCGAGAAGGGCCCCGAGCCCGAGCTCGGCCCGACCGACGACGAGTCCGTCCGCTCGGCCGCGCGCACCGACGTCCCGCTCCCCACGCCGCCGTACTGGGGCGTGCGCGAGATCCCCGTCGAGCTCGACGACGTCTACCCGCACCTCGACACCCACGTGCTGTTCAAGCTCCACTGGGGCGGGCGCGGCAAGAAGGGCGAGGAGTGGCGCCAGCTCGTCGACGAGGAGTTCCAGCCCCGCCTCGAGCGCATGTGGCGCGAGCAGGACTACCTCGCCCCGCGCGCGCTCCTGGGCTACTTCCCCTGCAACAGCGTCGGCAACTCGCTCGAGCTCTACGACCCGGAGGACCCCGAGAAGGTCCTCGAGACGCTCGTGTTCCCGCGCCAGCCCGGCCACGACCGCATCTGCCTGGCCGACTTCTACCGCCCGAAGGAGAGCGGCGAGCGCGACGTCGTCGCCATCCAGGCGGTGACCGCGGGCCCGCAGGTGACCGACCTGATGGCCGAGCTCGAGAAGCAGGGCGAGTTCGCCGAGCAGCTCTACACCCACGGCCTCGGCGTCCAGACCGCGGAGGGCATGGCCGAGTGGATGCACGCCCGCGTGCGCACCGAGCTCGGCATCCCCGCCGACCAGGGCCGCCGCTGGTCCTGGGGCTACCCCGCCTGCCCGGACCAGTCCGAGCACACCAAGGTCTTCCGGCTGCTCGGCGCCGAGAGCATCGGGCTCTCGCTGTCCGGCGGCCATGCGGTCGAGCCGGAGCAGTCGACGCTGGCGATCGTCGCCCACCACCCGCAGGCCGTCTACTTCGGCATGAAGTCCGGCTTCATCCCGAAGGAGAAGGCTCCGGACGAGCTGATCAAGGGCACCGAGAAGGATCCGCGCAGGACCGGCGCCGCGGTGTAGCGTCCCGGCCCATGAAGGTGCTGGCCATCGACGGCGGCGGCATCCGGGGCCTCATACCGGCGCTCGTCCTGGCCGACATCGAGCGGCGCTGCGAGCGGCCGGCCGGCGAGCTGTTCGACCTCGTCGCCGGGACCTCGACCGGCGCCATCATCGCCTGCGCGCTGACGCGGCCGAGCCCGCTGCCGGCCGAGGAGATCGCCCAGATCTACGTCGAGGAGGGCCCGGAGATCTTCGACCGCTCGCTGCTCAAGCGGATCAAGTCGGTCGACGGCTACCTCGACGAGCGCTACGACTCCGGCGGCCTCGTCGCCTCGCTCGAGCGCCATCTCGGCAGCGTCCGGCTGGCCGACGCGAAGCCCGCCGTCCTCCTCACCGCGTATGACATCGAGCAGCGCCGCGCCGTGCTCCTGCGCGTCTCCGACGACCTCTCGATGGTCGACGCGGCGCACGCCAGCTCGGCCGCGCCGAGCTACTTCGAGCCGGTCCGCGTCGGCGAAGCGACGCTGGTCGACGGCGGCGTCTTCGCCACCAACCCGTCGGTCTGCGCCTACGCCGAGGTGGCCGGCGAGCTCGAGCTGCTCCTCTCGCTCGGCACCGGCGAGCAGACGCGTCCCCTGCCCTACGACGAGGTCCGCAACTGGGGCCGGCTCGAGTGGGCGCAGCCGGTGCTCGACGTCGTCTTCGACGGCGGCGCCGACGCGGTCGACTTCCAGCTCGCCGCCCTGCTCGGCGACGCCTACGTGCGGCTGCAGACGCGGCTCGACGAGGCCAGCGACGACCTCGACGACGCCTCGCAGGAGAACCTCGAGGCGCTCGCGCGCGAGGCGGCGCGGCTGATCGCGGCGAGCGAAGCGCAGCTCGACCGCGTCTGCGAGGAGCTCACGAGCCGGCGCTAGAGGAGGCAGAAGAAGGCCGTGCGGGGCGACAGCCCGACCTTCGGCCGCGCCTTCGCGCGGGCCAGCGCCTGGGTCGGCGAGAGCCACTGGCCGTTGCTCGCCGACGCCGCCGCCTGGCCGTCGAAGCGGTAGACGTCGAGCCCGCGGGCGATGTCGTTGCCGTAGAGGTAGAAGTCGCCCGTCACCGGGTCGATCGACGGCGTCTTGGCCGACCACGAGTTGGCGTCGGCGAAGCGGTAGAAGCCGATCTCCTTCATGCCCTCGCCGACGAGCTGGGTGCCGCCGAGCGAGATGCCGGCCAGGCCGGAGAGGTCGACGACGCGGACGCCGCCGTTGTAGTAGGCGATGGTCATGACCTTCGCGTCCTCGTGGATGTCGAAGACGTGGGCGGTGCAGGACTGCGTCGGGTCGGTGGTCGGGCGGACCTCGTCGATGTTCCAGTAGCCGACCTTGACCGGGCTCTTCTCGTTCTCCCCGGTGATGTCGTAGACGTGGACGCCGCCGTTCGGGCACTGGGCCGTGCCGATCGCGCCGGCCACCTCGTCCTCGACGATCAGGAAGTCCCGCTGCGCGCCCGTGGCGTCGGTCAGCGTGAACGGGTCGGACTGATGCCAGACGTTGATCGCCGGGTCGAGGAAGCTCGTGACGATGGACGGCGCCGCCGGATCGGAGGTATCGATGATCACTCCTTGCGACAGCGCCGCCGAGTACGCCCGGTCGCCTTCCTCGTTGAAGGTGATGTCGTGCGACTCGGTGCCGAGGCCGGGCCGCGTGGGCAGCGCGAGCTCGGTCACCTTGCGCGGGCTCGCGAAGTCCGAGATGTCGAAGACCTCGATGGCCGGCGCCAGCGACGTGATGAGGTCCGAGTTCGAGTTGTAGAGGTAGTCGCCGCTCGGGTGCACGGTCTGGTTGTGCGAGCCCTGCTCGACGTGGACGAACGACACGGTGGTCGGCGCCAGCGGATCCGTGATGTCGGCGACGAACGTGCCGTTGCGGCCGCTGCCGTCCGCCTTGAGCACCTCGAAGCCGAGCGCCGCGGCCTCGCGGTAGCACGTCGACGTCCCGTCGCCGAACGTGTCCGAGGTGTAGGTGACGTACGTGCGCTCGCCGCGCGTGAAGACCTGCGGATCGCCCTGGGTGACGCCGCAGTCGTAGACCGCGGCGATCTGCGCCTGCTCGGGATCGGTGATGTCCACGATCTGGAGGCCGTTGTTGTAGGAGCCGGCCAGCGCGTACTGCCTGCCGCCGATCCGCGCGAACTCGATGTCGGTGCCGGAGTTCGGGTCGCCGCCGTTCCGCGCCTCGTACGGGAGCGTCTTGACGTGCGTCAGGTTCGGGCTGTGCGCGTCCTGGGCGGCGGCGGGCGCCGCGAGGGCCAGGAAGGCGAGGACGGTCGAGATGGCGAGGCGCATGGGGACGAGAACGTCCCCATGCCCCGATACTTGCGGTCGGCCGGATCCACCGATCGATCGTGGATGGCTCGGCGCCGTGGGTGCCGGCCAGCGGCGATCGGCCGAGCCATCCTCAGGGTGGACCCCTTAGGAGCTCGGCCGATCGACGGTGGGCGCCGCCCACGGTGGCGAGACGCCGCGAGAATCGGTGGATCCGGCCGCTAGACCTTCGGCGGCCTGGTCCAGCTGATGGCCGGCGTGCAGGTCCAGTAGCGCCGGACGCCGGAGACCGTCTTGCCACCCTCGAGCTTGAGCGTGATCTCCACGCGGTAGCGCTTCCTGGGCAGGTCGCGCAGGTCGACGATCGCGGTCAGCCGCTTGCCGCGCCGCACTTCCACGCGCTTGCCGTTGACCTTCACGATCGCCTGGCGGACGACCTCGCCGCGCGGGACCCGCAGGCGGATCTTGAAGCGGCGGACGCTGAGGCAGTCGCTGCGCGCGGTGTCGGCCTGGACGACTCCCTGCGGGATCGCGGCCTGCGGCGTGCCCGCGACCGTGAACTCGAACGCCCCGCTGTCGCAGGGGCCCGCGGCGCGCGCCCGGCCGCGCTGGTCGCCGGAGAGGCACGCGCTCGCCACGCCGGCGCCACGCGCCGGCGAGCTCGCGGCCAGCGCCAGCGTGCGCGTCGGGCCGCCGTTGTCGGCGAGCGTGCCGAGCTGCGGGTCGACGCCGCGCTTGTCGGACGCATCGTTGAAGCCGCACGTCTCCGCGCCCTCGAAGTTGCCGCCGCCGGTGCCGACCGCGACGTCGCAGTCGTCGGGCCGGACGACGAGCGCCGCGGCGCGCACGTCCTGCTCCACCGGGGGCTCGGACGTGTTGCCGGTCACGATCGAGTTGGTGACCATGATCGGCACGAACGACTTGGCGCCGGCGCTCAGCGCGAAGCTGTCGACCACGGGGCCGTGGATGCCGCCGCCGCGGGCGCCGCCCTCGGCGCGGTTGCCGGCGATCGTCACGTGCGTGAGCGAGACGGTGCTGGAGCCGTTGGCCGCGATCGCGCCGCCGCCGCTCCACCAGCCGGGGCCGGAGGCCACGTTGCCCGTGAACGTCGAGTTCTCGACGGTCAGCGCGCCACGCCAGAGGTTGATGGCGCCGCCGCGGCCCGCCTCACCGCTCGCCCGGTTCCCGTTGAACGTGCTGCGAGCGATGACGGCGCGCGTGTCGAGCTCGTAGCCGGGGTCGATGTCGATCGCGCCGCCGGCCTGAGCCGAGTTGCCCTCGAACGTCGAGTCGGTCACCGTCAGCGTCGCCGTCTCGACGGCGGCGGCCGCGAAGCCGCCCTGGCCCCAGCCCGGCCGGAACTTGACGCCGCTGTTGCCGGCGCGCGTGATCCGCACGCCCTCGAGCGCCAGGTCGGCGCGTGCGTCGATGGCCGTGAAGTCGGCGTCGTCGCCGTCGATCGTCCCGCCGGCGATCGCGAGGTCGTCCGTGACGGTCAGGCCGCCGCCCAGCACGACGGTGTGACCGTTCAGGAGGACTGTGTCGGGTCCCGGCCTGCCGTTGGCGGCGTCCACCGCGGCACGCAGCGCCGCGTCCGTCGGTGCATCGACCGTGAAGGTGTCGGCCTGCGCCGCGGCGGGGCTCGCGAGCGCCAAGCAGAAAACGACTGCACCCGTGCAGTTTCTACGCATACCTGCTCCTCCATCCTTGGATGACGGCGCGACTCTACGGCCGGACCTTGAGTCCGTGTCCTGACCGGAGGTTCAGGCTTCGGCTTCGCGCGGCGGCGGGCCGAGCGAGACCGGCGAGGTGTGCAGCGCGCGCAGGCGCACCTCGCGCCACGAGAGACCCTCCTTGACGAGCGCGGGGGCGCCCATCACGACGGCCGTGGCGATCTCCACCGCCTGGAGGATGATCCCGTAGCCGAGCGCCTGCGCGGGGTCGATCCCGTAGGCGCCGGTGAGCACCGCGAGGCACGCGGCCTGGAAGACGCCGAGGTTCGAGGGCGTCAGCGGCAGCACGGCCGTCACGTTGACCGCGAAGAGCACGGCAGCGGCGGCGCCGATGTCGAGATCGAGCCCGAGGGCGACGAACAGCACGTAGCAGGCCACCCACTGCAGCGCCCAGGCGCCGAGCTGCATGGCCACGGCCTCCGGGCCGAGGCGCGGCGAGCGGAAGACGCGGAGGCCCGAGCGCACGCGCGCGAGCGACTCGCGGGCGACGGTGAGCCAGCGGCTCACGCGCGCCGAGCGCGAGGGGAGGCCGGAACGCAGGAGCGCGGGCGCCACGAGCACCGCGATGAGCACCGCGAACGGCGCCAGCGCGTACCAGAGCAGCGCCTGCTGGCGGCCGGCGAAGAGGCCGACGGTGGTGAACATCACGAAGCCGAGGATCAGCAGCGCGAGCACGTTGAGCAGCGTCTGCGAGACCAGCGTGCCGAGCACGGCGGGCAATCGCTCGCGCGGGTTGCCGAGGCGGCGGGCGACGATCAGCGCGCGCGACGGCTCCCCGAGGCGGGCGGGCAGCGTCGCCGACATGAGGACGCCGATCGTGGTGCCCTGGATGGCGTCCACGAGCCGCGGCAGCGCGTCGGGCAGCGCCGCGCGCAGGATCGCGTGCCAGGCCACGGCGCGGAAGAGCATCGACGCGCACATGAGCGCCAGGCCGACGAGCACCCACACCGGCTGGGACTGCACGAGCGCCTGGGCGATCGGCCGCATGCCGATGCGCTCCAGCGCCAGCAGCGTGCCGCCGGCGGCGCCCGCGATGGCCAGGCCCATCACGGCGCGGCGGGCGATCCTCATGCTGCGGCCGCCGGCCGGCGCGAGCGCGGGCTCGAGCGAGGGCAGCCGGCGGGCGGGCGAGCGCGGCCGGCCGTCGGCCGGCAGCGCGCCGAGCCGCACCGCGGCGCGGCGGGCGGCCCCCTCGGGCTCCGGGACCGTGCGGGCGTCGTGGTAGGCGGTCACCACCTGCTCGGCGACCCGTGGCCAGGCGTAGCGCTCGGCGCTGCTCGCGGCCGCCGCGCCGAGCGCGGTGGTGCGCTCGGGCTCGAGCGCGAGGTCGCGCAGGGTCTCGGCCAGCTTCGTGGCGTCGCCGCGGGGGACGAGCAGGCCGTTGCCCCCGTCGGTGACCACGTCGCGGTAGCCGGCGATGTCGGAGGCCACCACGGGGCGGCCCGCGGCGAACGCCTCGGTCAGCACCATGCCGAACGACTCGCCGCCCAACGACGGCGCGCAGAGGACGTGGGCGCCGAGCAGCGCGGCCTGGCGTGCCGTGTCGTCGACGCGGCCGAGCGCGGTGACGCCGCCGGCGTCGACCAGCAGCGGGGCGATCTCGTCCTGGGTGGCCCCGACGATGGTCAGCTCGGCGGGGACCTGGCCGCGCAGCGCCTCGAAGGCGCGCAGCAGGACCGGCAGGCCCTTGCGCTCGACGGCCTGGCCGACGAAGACGATCCGCAGCGGCTCCCCGGGCGCGCGGCGCGGCGGGGCGGGCACGCCGCCCGCGGGGAGCTGCACGCCGTTGGGGACGACCCGGTAGTGGCCGCCGTAGAAGCGCCGGCCGGTCCAGGCGGCGGCCTCGGAGACGGCGAGTCGCAGGCTGAGGTGGTTGAGCTTGCGGCGGGCGCCGATCAGGTTCGCGACGAAGTGCGGCGGCTTGGACTCGCTGTAGCAGTGGAACGTGCCGACGAGCGGAGCGTCCGTGCTGGTCAGCGCGTCCCAGCCGACGACCGGCGCCACCGGCTCGTGCACGTGGACCACGTCCGGCTCGAAGGCGCGCAGCTCGCGGCGCAGCGTCGAGATCGCGGACGGCGTCGGCGCGAGGTTGGAGACGGCGCCGTTGGTCGGCCAGCCGATCGTCCCGCCGAGCGGCACGACCCAGTCGGGCACCGCGCGCGTCTGCGGGCGCGCGCCGCGGTGCCGCAGCGCGGTGAGGCGGGTGTCGCGGTCGAACGGCGCGAGCACGCGGATCTCGTGCCCGGCCGCGTCCAGCTCGGCGGCGAGGGCCTCGATGTGGCGCGTGACCCCGCCTGGGTAGGTCCACGAGTACGGGGATACGAGGGCAACCCGCATCGCGCCCATCCTACGGATCCCGCTGGACCGGCTGGGTTCGGTTAGCCCCCGGTCGTATCCTCTGCCATGCCCGATGCCAGAGCGCCATTTCGTTAAGTACACGTTCCTGAAGGTCGATCCTGCCTGGCGCAGGCTCGACGACGGCGAGCGCGCGCAGCACAAGCGGGAGTTCCTGGCCGCGTGCGAGGACTTCGCGTCGGAGCGCCTCCTGCGCGCCTTCTCGCTGGTCGGCACGCGCGGTGACGCCGACCTGATGCTCCTCACGCAGGCCACGAACCTGGAGCGCATCCACGAGTTCCACGTGGTGCTCGCCCAGAGCGGCCTCATGAAGTGGTGCGACACGCCGTACTCGTTCCTGGCGCTCACGAAGCCGTCGGAGTACTCGGACGAGTCGCGCCTCGAGGTGCGCCCCGCGCACGGGAAGTACCTGTTCGTCTACCCGTTCGTGAAGACGCGCGAGTGGTACCGGCTGGCGCCCGACGAGCGCTGGAAGATCATGCAGGAGCACATCAAGGTCGGCCGCGAGTACCCGCAGATCGAGCTCAACACGAGCTACTCGTTCGGGCTCGACGACCAGGAGTTCGTGGTGGCGTTCGAGACCGACGAGCCGGGCGCGTTCCTGGACCTCGTGCAGCGGCTGCGGACCACCGAGGCCTCGGCCTACACCAAGCGCGACACGCCGACCTTCACGTGCGTCGGGTGCTCGGTCGAGCGGGCGCTGGCCGCGCTCGACGGCACGCCCCTGACGGTCGAGCTCAGCGCCTGAGGATCAGCTTCGTCGGCGGCTCCTGGAGGGCCGTCTCGGCGTCGTCGAAGGCGACGACGTCGCTGGTGACGAGCGCCGGGTCGAGCTTGCCGCCGGCGATCAGCGCCAGCACCTCGGGGATCAGCGCGCGGGCGTGGCAGCGTCCGGTGTGCAACGTGCACCCGCGGGTGTACATCTCCAGCAGCGGCACGGGGGTCATCGGCTCGAAGTAGATCGCCACGCTGGTGCAGACCCCGTCCGGGACGGTGGACCGGATGGCGGCGTGGAGGCCGGCGTGGGAGCCCGAGGCGTCCACGGTCACGGCGAAGCGGCCGAGCTTCTCATCGATCCCCACCGGCTCGGCGCCCAGCGCGGCGGCGCGCTCGAGCCGGCCGGCGTCATCGTCGGCGTAGACGACGCGCGGCGCGCCGAGCGCCAGCGCGCAGGCGGCGGCGTAGAGGCCGACGCTGCGCGCCAGGCCCCCGACGACGAGCACCTCGGCGCCGGGATCGGCGGCCAGCGGGCCGGCCACGGCGCGATAGCCGTCCGGCACGTTGTCGGCCACGCTGGCCACGGCGACGGGGTCGAGCCCGCCGGGCAGCGGCACGAGCATGGCGTCGGCGTACGGCACGCGGAGCACGTCGGAGAGCGCGCCGCCCCAGTCGCCGCCGAGCGGCTGCATCCCGTAGGCCGAGCCGCGGGGCACCGTGCGGCAGTTGCCGGTGTGGCCGGCCAGGCACGCGGCACAGGTCCCGCACGAGATCTGGAAGGGCACGACGACCACGTCGCCGGGCTCCACGCCGGTGACGGCGTCGCCCGTCTCGAGCACCTCGGCGATGGACTCGTGGCCGAGCGGGAACGGCTCGGCGATCGGCAGCAGGCCGGAGAGGAAGACGCCGTCGAGGTCGCACAGCGCGACCGTCAGCGGCTTGACCAGGGCCTCGCCGTCCCCCTCGATCCGGGGCGCGTCGACGTCGTTCCAGCGCACCGCGCCGGCGCCGGTGATCTCGAGCTGCCTCATCCCAGCGCCTCGAGGTCGTCTGCGTCGAGCTCGAGCTCCGCGGCCGCGAGGTTCTCCTCGAGGTGGCCGACCGAGCGCGTGCCGGGGATGAGCAGCACGTGGTCGCCGCGGCGCAGGAGCCAGGCGAGCGCCACCTGGGCGGGCGTGGCGCCGTGCTTGGAGGCCACGCTCGCGACCCCCGGGTGCTCGGCGAGCTTGGCCGGGCCGCCGGTGAAGGCCGAGCCGAGCGGGAAGAACGGCACGAAGGCGAGCCCGCGCTCGGCGCACAGCGCCAGCACGCCTTCGTGGGTGCGGTCGAGCACGCTGTACGCGTTCTGCACGCCGGCGATCTCCGCCAGCGTCAGCGCGTGCTCGACCTGCGCGCGGGAGGCGTTGCTGATGCCGATATGGGCGAGCTTGCCCTCCTCGCGCAGGCGCACGAGCTCGGCGAGCTGCTCCTCGAACGGAGCCTCGCCGGCCATCAGCCGCAGGTTGACCAGGTGCATCCGGTCCACCCGCAGCGAGCGCAGGTTGTCCTCCACGCCCGCCCGCAGCTCCTCCGGGCGCAGCGCGGGCACCCACTTCCCGTCGGCCTCGCGCCGCGCCCCGACCTTGGTCACGAGCCGCAGCCCCTCCGGATACGGGTGCAGCGCGTCGCGGATGAGGTCGTTGACCACGTCGGGCCCGTAGTACTGCGCGGTGTCTATGTGATCGACGCCGAGCTCGACGGCCCGTCGCAGCACGGCGAGCGCCGCGCCGGGATCGGGCGGCGGCCCGAACACGCCGGGCCCGGCGAGCTGCATGGCGCCGAACCCGATGCGCCGGACGGCGACATCGCCGAGCGGCGCCGTCTGGTTCACCCGCCGGCCTCGGGCTGATCCTGCAGGCACTCCGTGAGGCCGTGCTCCTCGGCGAACGGGCGCGTGTCGCGGGCGACGTCCGTGAACTCCTGCGCGAGCTCCTCGAGCCGCTGCTGGTCGTTGGCGCGGGTCGCGTCGGCGACCTCCGGGATCTTGTCGAAGGCGCCCTCGATGCCGTCGAGGAAGGCCGAGTAGCCCTCGGCGAGCTCCTCGGGCGCCTCGACGTCGCGGAGCTGGTCGAGGTAGGGCTGGTACGCCTCGGCGGTCTTCTCGAGCGCGCCCGCCACGGCCGCGCGGACCTCGTCGGGGTTGTTCGCCTTCTCGCCCTCCGGGAGCGCCTGGATCTCGCTGATCTTCTTCTCGCCCTCGGCGCAGATCTTGTTGACGTCGGCCGCGAAGGCGGACTCCGAGGAGCCGTCGCCGCCGTCCGAGGAACCGTCGTCGTCACCGCCGCCGCAGCCGGCGAGCAGTGCGCACACGAACAGGAGAGCGAGCGAGCGGGTCATGCCCGACCCATACCCTGCCGATCTTGTTCCCATGACGCAGCTTCAGGCACAGCGCTTCCGCCTCGTGACGCGCAGCGACTTCGACGGGCTGGTGTGCGCCGCCCTCCTCAAGCACCTGGGCATGCTCGACGACGTCAAGTTCGTCCACCCCAAGGACGTGCAGGACGGCAAGGTCGAGCTGGGTGCCGGGGACATCACCACCAACCTTCCGTACCACCCGGACGTGCACATCGCGTTCGACCACCATCACTCGGAGACGCTCCGGGTCGAGGGCCGCCCGGAGAACCACGTCATCGTGGCAGGTGCGGAGTCCGCGGCGCGCGTGGTCTACGAGCACTTCGGCGCCGAGGCGACGTTCGGAGGCATCGATGAGCTCATGGACGCCGTCGACAAGGGCGACGCCGCCCAGTTCGAGCTCGACGAGATCCTCCACCCGACCGGCTGGACGCTGCTCAACTTCCTCATGGACCCGCGCACCGGCCTCGGCCGCTTCCGCGAGTTCCGCATCTCCAACTACCAGCTGATGATGCAGCTGATCGACGCCTGCACGACGATGAGCGTCGAGGAGATCCTCGAGACGCCGGACGTCGCCGAGCGCGTCGAGCTGTACCTCGAGCACAACGACCGCGCGGTCGAGC
Source organism: uncultured Solirubrobacteraceae bacterium (assembly GCA_963774155.1). Classification (GTDB taxonomy): domain Bacteria; phylum Actinomycetota; class Thermoleophilia; order Solirubrobacterales; family Solirubrobacteraceae; genus DASSUW01. The sequence continues at coordinate 291,396 of CAVZDW010000010.1, read as the reverse complement.
AGATCCGCCGCTGCGCGACCGTGCACGGCAACCTGGTGGTGCTGGACCTCCGCGACGAGGAGGTCATCCACCCCACCAACCGCTTCACGATCTACGCGCTGTTCCCGCAGTGCAACGTCTCGATCCACGTGCTGTGGGGCCTCAAGCAGCAGAACACGGTGTTCGCGACCGGCAAGTCGATCCTCGACCGCGGCAGCCGCACCAACGTCGGCGAGCTGATGCTCTCCTACGGCGGCGGCGGGCACGAGGCGGCCGGCACCTGCCAGATTGCCAACGAAGACGCCGCGCGCGTCCAGGCCGAGCTGATCGGGAGGATCACCTCGGACGGCTAGCGTGGCTAGCTACCCTCATCCTCCGTGATGAGGAGGATGGCTGTCGCGGCGCTGCTGGCCGGCGCCCTACTCGGTGCGGTCGGATGCGGTGGCGACGACGGATCCTCTGAGGATCCCGTCGCCCGCGTGCCGGCCGAGGGCGGCCTGCAGGAGAAGGTCCGGGCCGCCTCGCAGCCCAGCGAGGCGGACTTCCCGGCCTCGGACGACAAGACGCTGGCCCAGCTCGCGGAAGAGGTCAAGGGCGGCGGCTCCACCGAGGTGGGGCTCGCCACCTCGGTCTTCACGGTCGGCGAGGACCGGCTGGCGTTCGGCATGATCGACGACCAGGGCCAGTTCGTGTACGGCCCGACCGCCGTCTACGTCGCGCCCAGCCCCGAGGACCCGGCCGCCGGACCGTTCATGGCGCCCGCCGACGTCCTCGTGACCGAGGGCCGGTACCGCTCGCGCCAGGCGGCCGAGGAGTCCGACCCGTTCGCCGCCGTCTACCAGGCGCAGGTCCCCTTCACCAAGAAGGGCCCGTGGTCGGTGCTCGTGGTCACCAAGACCGGCAACACGTTCGTGGCGGCGCCGGCCTCGGTCCAGGTCAACACCAAGGCGGCCGACCCGATCCCCGACGTCGGCGAGCCGGCGCCCGAGACGGCGACCGACACCCTCGCCTCGGTCGGGGGCAACGAGGACCTGCTCGACACGCGCGTGCCGCCGAGCGACATGCACGCCGACAGCTTCGATCAGGTGGTGGGGACGAAGCCGGTCGCGCTGCTCTTCGCCACGCCGCAGCTCTGCCAGTCGCGCGTCTGCGGCCCGGTGACGGACGTCGCGCTGCAGCTGAAGGCCAAGTACGGCGACCAGGTGGAGTTCATCCACCAGGAGGTCTACAAGGACAACGACCCGCAGCAGGGCCTGCGGCCGTCGCTCACCGACTTCAAGCTGCGCACGGAGCCCTGGCTCTTCGTGGTCGGAGCGGACGGCAGGATCACCGCCCGGCTCGAGGGGTCGTTCGGGCTCACGGCCTTCGAAGACGCGTTGAAGACCGCCCTCTAGGCCCTTGCGCCGCATCGGGTACATCGCACCGCTGGTCGTCCTGGCCCTGCCGGCGACCGCCGAGGCGCACGGTGGCCCGATCCAGCGCACCCCGCTCCCGCTCGACCCGATCATCTTCGCCTGGGGCGCGGCCGCGGTGCTCGTCGTCTCGTTCGCCGCGCTGGCCCTCATCTGGCCGCAGCCGCGGCTCGAGAACCCGGGGTGGAAGGCGATCCCGGGCGTCGGGCGCGTCCTCGGCAGCCGGGTGATGGAGGCCTTCTGGGGCCTCGTGGGCGTCGTGCTGCTCGGGACCCTCATCGTGGCCGGCTACATCGGCCCGGACTCGGCTTCCGACAACCTCGTGCCGACGTTCGTGATGATCACGTTCTGGGTCGGCATGGTCTTCCTGTCGATCTTCTTCGGGGACGTCTTCAAGGCCGTCAACCCGTGGCGCGCGATCGGCCGCGCGACCGGGGCCGTCGTCGGTCGCCGGGCGGGAGCGCGCCGCTCCTACCCGGAGTGGCTGGGCCGCTGGCCCGCCGTGGCGGGCCTGCTCATGTTCGTCTGGATCGAGCTCGTCGGGGCGTGGGCGGACTTCCCGGTCACGCTGACCAACGCCATCGTCGGCTACACGGTCGTCACGCTGATCGCCCAGTCGGTCTGGGGCGTCGAGACCTGGACGCGCCGGGGCGAGGCGTTCTCGGTCTACTACAACCTGCTCTCGCGGATCAGCCCGTTCGAGACGCGCAACGGCGTGGTCGGCGTGCGGCCGCCGCTGGGTGGTCTCCCGAAGCTCGACACGCCTCCCGGCACGGTGGCGTTCGTCATGGTGATGATCGGCACCGTCACGTTCGACGGGATCAGCCAGGGCTCGCTGTGGGCGTCGATCGGCCCGGCGCTGCAGGACGTCTTCACGGCCGTCGGCGCCACCGAGGATGCGGGCATCAAGCTGGCGGAGACCGTCGGCCTCGTGGCGTCCGTGCTCATCATCGCCGGCTTCTACGCGCTCGGGATCGAGGGGGCCCGCTCGGTCGGCGGCGGCTTCGACGCCGCGTACCTGCGCCGGGTGTTCGTGCACTCGCTGGTGCCGATCGGCGCGGTCTACGCCATCGCCCACTACCTCACGTACCTGGCCCTCGAGGGGCAGGCGATCCAGTACCTGGCCTCGGATCCGTTCGGCCAGGGATGGGACATCTTCGGCCGCGCGACGGCGGCGATCGACTTCTCGCTGCTGACCGACAACACCACCTGGTGGATCCAGATGCCGTTCGTGGTGCTCGGCCACGTGGCGGCGCTCATCCTCGCCCACGACCGCGCGCTGGTCACCTACGGGCAGGCCAAGCAGGCGGTGCGCTCGCAGTACTGGATGCTGACCATCATGATCGGCTTCACGATGCTCGCGCTCTGGCTGCTCTACCAGGCCGGGCGTTAGGCCCGGCCTAGCAGGTCGACTTCGGCGGCGGCGCCTCGGGCGTCGCGCGCGCGCCCCACGCCTGCCACTCCTGCAGCGCCGGCCGGTCCCGGGTGAGGTCGGTGGTGACGAGGCCCGTCGGGAAGAGGTCGTCCTCGCGCATCGTGTACTGCGTCGCCAGCGTCACGCGCGGGTCCTGGTACCACTGGCGCAGGCGCTGGTGCAGGAGCCGGCAGCCCCGGCGCTCGCTCGTGATGCCACGGGCGAGCGAGAAGCCGCCCGGGGCCGGTCCCACGCCGGTCTCGGTCATCCAGATGGCGTGCTCGCGCGGGCAGCGGCGCCTGGCCAGGGCGTCGGTGACGGTGCCCACCGGGTCGGTGCCGCCGATGTAGGCGTGCTGCGACCACACCGGCGCGGCGCAGACGAGCTCGCGCGGGAGCCCGGCGATCATCTCGCCGATCGAGGTGGCGCGGCTCGACGGCTCCAGGATGCCCGCCATCTCGCCCAGCACGAGGCGCCCGTCGTCGCCCAGCTCCGCCCGCAGCGCCTGGGCCAGCCTGGCGTACGGCGCGATGACCCGCGATGGGGAGGCGGGGTCGCACGCCTGGCGCTGCGGTGAGAGGAAGTACGGGTGGTTGGGCTCGTTCCAGGGCGTGAAGTACTGGAGCTCGGCGCCGACCTCGTCGGCGAGGGCGAGCACGCCGCGCACGAGCGCCCGGTAGGCCGGGATCGCGCCGGGCCGGACGATGCCCGCTCCCGCCTCGTCGCGGCAGCCGCCGGGCGCGACGGCGGCCCACTCCGGGGTGCCGGTGAAGACGACGAGCGCCTGCCAGCCGCCCTCCTGCTGGCGCGCGGCGAGCGTGCGCAGCTGGTCGCGGAGGCCGAAGTAGGGCGAGCACGGCGGCTTGTCGCGCAGGCAGCCGTTGATCGGCAGCGCGAGGTCCGCCGGCGCGGCCGGGTCGGGCTGGATCTTGTTCCACTCGACGACGATGCGCAGGACCGCCGGGTGGATGCGCACCAGCGCGTTGCGCCACCGCACCCAGCCGGGCTCGGGCGGGAGCACGTCGTCGGGCGAGTAGAGGCGCGGGTTCGGCTCGGTGATGCCGACCGCGAGCGAGGGGCCGCCCGTGAGGACGTCGAGCCGCGGTGACGGCTCGGGCGTCGGGGTCGGGGGCGGCGGGGTGGCGGTCGGCGCAGCGGTCGGCGTTGGCGGGCGCTCGGGATCCCGCTCGTCGTCCCCCGTCAGGACGACGGCGAGGACGAGCGCGACGACCGCGAGGCCTGCCGCTAGACCGCTGAGACCTCTTCCTCGTCCGCGACGCGGAACGAGGAGCCGCAGCCGCACGCCGCGATCACGTTCGGGTTGTCGACCTTGAAGCCCGCGCCCTGCATGCCGTCGACATAGTCGACGACGGCGCCGCGCACGTACGGCAGGCTCGGGCCGTCGACGAGGATCCGGAGACCGTGGTCCATGAAGACCTCGTCGCCGTCACGCTGGGTGTCGAACGCGAGGGCATACTGGAAGCCGGAGCAGCCGCCGCCGCGGACGCCGACCCTGAGGCCGGAGGTCTGGATCTCGGCGCCCTGGCTGGCCAGGAACTCCTGCACCTTCTCGGCGCCCTTTTCGGTGAAGGTGATCATCGCTTCAGAAAGGATAGCGCCCGCTACTCTCTCTGCAGTGCCGACGACGGACGAGCTCAAGGAGCGCATCGAAGCGGCGATCCCCGGCGCGCGCGCCGAGGTGACCGATCTGACCGGCGGCGGGGACCATTTCCGCGCCTCCGTGGCCTCCGCGGAGTTCGCCGGAATGAGCCGGATCGAGCAGCATCGCCGCGTCTACGCGGTCTTCGGGCCCGACATCGGCGGACCCATCCACGCGCTGTCCCTCGAAACGCGAGCGGAGTGAGCATGAGCGAGACCACCGAGAACCCCATCCGCGAGGCGATCGCCGAGGCGATCCGCGACCACGACGTGATCCTCTTCATGAAGGGCACGCCCGAGCGCCCCGCGTGCGGCTTCTCCGCGCGCACCGTCGCCGCGCTCGACGCGATCGGCAAGGAGTTCGCCGCGGTCGACATCCTGCCCGACCCGCGGATCCGCGCCGAGCTCTCGGCGCTGTCGAACTGGCCGACGATCCCGCAGCTGTTCGTGAACGGCGAGCTGGTCGGCGGCTGCGACATCGTCACCGAGATGTACGAGACCGGCGAGCTGGCCCAGGTCCTCGGCGTCGAGCCGCCCGAGAGCGCCCCGGACCACGCGCCGGCCGCGGCCGAGCCGGGCGCCCCGCCGCTGCAGATCCAGAACAACCTCGTCGACCGCGGCTAGGGCTCGAACTGCGGCAGCGGCTAGGGCCCGAACTGCGGCAGCGCTGTCAACCGGGAGCGGGTTCGGCCGGGTTTTCGCACTCGCATCCTGCTTAGGGGTCACACCGTGACCCGAAAGCAGGACGCGACGAAGAAACCGGCCGCGCCGGCCTCCCCAGCTTCCCTACCCAGCCGAAGTTCGTCCCTCGTCAAACGCGCGAACCACGCGCTTCGGCGCGGTCATCCGCCACGCCTCCTCGACCAGCTCGGCCAGCTCCTCCGCATCAACGCGCGCCAGAGCGATGCCGACCCACCCGTGCTGGCCCACGTAGGCCGGCACGGAGAACGTCTCGGGCTCTGAGCCGACCAGCGCGGCCTGGGCCTCCTTCGAGGCCTTGACCGTCATCCCCGTACCGCCCTCGTCCATCGCCGCGAACATCTTGTCGCGCACCCGGAACGTGGGATGGCCCCAGGTCTCCTTCTCCTCGGCCTCCGGAAACGAGAGCGCCAGCCGGCGAGCCGCCTCCCCGGTCACTCCGCCGCCCTACCCAGCCGGGGTTGACGTTCGTTCCCCGGCGCCCTCGCGGGAGAACCGCGGCTCGCGGTCGCGGGGCTCCTGCTTGCCGCCGAAGGCCGTACGGGCCGCGAAGGCCGCCAGGACGACGGCGAGCGAGCCGAGGCTCCACCACAGCTGGGTCCGCGTCTCGTCGACGAAGGCCATCGAGCCGATGACGACCACGATCGCGGCGATGACCAGGTAGGTCAGCCACGGATAGCCCCACATGCGGACCTCGAGCTTCTCCGGGGCCTCGCGCTCGAGGCGCGCGCGCATGCGCAGCTGCGAGACCGCGATGAGCAGGTAGACGAACAGGGCGACGGCGCCGGACGAGTTCACGAGCCAGAGGAAGATCGTCTCCGGCCACAGCGCGGCGGCGATCACGGAGACGTAGCCGACCGACGTCGCGAGCAGGATCGACCGCGCGGGCACGCCGCGCGAGTTGAGCTTGATCGTCCACTGCGGCGCGTCGCCGCGGTGGGCGAGCGCGAAGAGCATCCGCGAGGCGACGTAGAGCCCCGAGTTCAGGCAGGAGAGGACCGCCGTCAGCACGACGGCGTTCATGACGTCCGCCGCACCGCCGATGCCGATGATGTCCAGCGCCGCGACGAACGGCGACTCGCCGAGCTCCGTGCTGTTCCACGGCACGATCGCGACGATGAGGAACACCGACAGCACGTAGAAGACGAGCACGCGGCCGATCACCGAGTTCGTCGCCCGGGTCACCGCCTCCTTGGGCTCCTTGGACTCAGCCGCCGCGATCGTGGCGATCTCGGCGCCCACGAACGCGAAGATGACGATCACGATCCCGGTCAGCACCATGCCGAAGCCCTCGGGCGCGAACCCGCCCTCGGCCGTGAGGTTCGAGACGCCCCCGTCGCCGCCGGTCAGGCCGAACACGAAGGCCAGGGCGAGGCAGATGAACGCGATGATCGCGGCGACCTTGATCGACGCGAACCAGAACTCGAACTCCCCGTAGGCCTTGACCGAGGCGAGGTTGGTCAGGGTCAGGAGCACCATCAGCGCGAGGCTCGAGGCCCAGATCGGGATGTCGACCCAGCGCTGCAGGATCTCGGCGCCCGCCACCGCCTCGATGGCCAGCACGATCACCCAGAACCACCAGTACAGCCAGCCCGCGGTGAAGCCGGCCCAGTTGCCGAGCGACAGCCGCGCGTAGTCGGCGAACGAGCCGGTGCTCGGGTTGGCGACGGCCATCTCCCCGAGCATCCGCATCACCAGCACCACGAGAAGCCCCGCGGCCAGGTACGAGAGCACCGCCGCCGGACCGGTCTGGTTGATCACCGCGCCAGAGCCAACGAACAGCCCGGCCCCGATCACGCCCCCCAGCGCGATCATCGTGACGTGCCGGCGCTTGAGCCCGGTCTGCAGCCCTTGCCGGTCCTCCATCCCCTGCTCGGTCATGCCCGTCGGGGTACCCAGCCTCGCGCTTCACAAGTCGCGGTGCGCGAAGCGCCAGGCGGCGAAGGCGCCGACCGCCAGCACGTACAGCACGACGAACGGCCACAGCAGGGCGCTCGATTCCTCGGCGCCGCCGAACGGCCCGAGGCTGATGGCCAGCCGCGTGTAGCCGACCGTGTCGGCCGTGATCTCGCTGAGCGCGTTCTGATAGAGCGCCTCGAACGGCAGCACCCACGAGACGAGGTCGGCGACGTTGTCGAGCGTCCGCGAGCCGAGCGCCTCGCCGATCTGGCCGAGCAGCCCGGCCACCAGCCCGGCCCCGAAGAGCATGAACACGGCGATGCCGTTCGCGTTGGCGGAGAGGAACACCGAGCCGGCCAGCGAGAGCGCGGCGAGCACGGCGACCGCGGCGGCGAGCTGCAGCGCCGGGCCGACGGTCCGGTCCGGCCACCAGCCGCTGAACGCCGACGTGATCACCGTCGTGGCGAGGAAGACCACGATCACGTAGATCGCCGCACACGCCGGCGGCGGCGAGGAAGCGCCCGACGAGCACGGTTCGCCGCTGGATGGGCCGCACGAGCACGGGCTGCAGGAGGCCGCGCTCCGCGTCGCCGCGGATCGCGCCGAGCGTGAGGAAGACGGCGAGGATCGTGCCGAGGAACAGCGTCGCGAACATCGCCAGGCCGAGGATCGTCGCCCCGGCCACGGTCTCCGCCTCGACGCCTTCGATCGCGGCGTCGAACTCGTCGACCGACTTGAAGAGCTGCCACGTGCCGAGCCCGTAGAGCGCGAGGAACGCGAGCGTGAGCAGCCCGACGACGACGAAGACGCGCCGCCGGATCGACTCCCGCAGCGCGAAGACGGCGATGATCCGCGCGCCGCTCACGCCTCGCCGACCGCCTCGAGATAGGCGTCCTCGAGCGAGGACCGCAGCACGCGCACCTCGTAGATCTCCTCGCCGGCGGCCACGAGGTCGCGGACGATCTGCGGCACCTCCTCGCGGCCGGCGCGCTCGAACGCGCGGACCCCGTTGCCCGTCTCGATCTCCACGCCCGCCGGGCGGCTGAGCTCGGCCGGCGTGCCGGCGGCCACGACCTCGCCGCGGGCGATGATCGCCACGCGGTCGCAGACCAGCTCGACCTCCGACAGCAGGTGGGAGTTGAGCAGGACCGAGACGCCCCGGGTGCGCAGCTCCTCGAGCAGCCGCCGCACCGTCCGGCGGCCGGCCGGGTCGAGCGCGCTGGTCGGCTCGTCGAGCAGCAGCACGCGCGGGCTGCCGACCATCGCCTGCGCGATGCCGAGCCGCTGCTGCATGCCCTTCGACATCGTCCCGACCCGCACGGTCATCGCCTCCCGGAGCCCGACGTCCTCGAGCAGCCGCTGGCGCTCGCGGAGGCCGCCGTCGGAGCCGGCCAGCCGCTGATGCATCGCCAGCAGCTCGTCGGCGCTCAGCCAGTCGGGGAAGCGGAACAGCTCGGCCAGGTAGCCGAGCGCGCGGCGGGCCGCCGGCGAGCCGGCCGGAGCGCCGGCGATCTGCGCGCTGCCCGCGGTCGGACGCACCAGCCCGCAGGCGATCTTCACGAGCGTCGACTTGCCCGCTCCGTTGGGTCCGAGCAGCCCCACGAGCTCGCCGTCGCCGACCTCCACGCTCACGCCTTTGAGCGCCTGGATGGCCCCGTAGGACTTGCGGACGTCGGTCGCGGAGAGAGCGGGCACGAGGACTAGCATCGTGCCGGATGAGTGCCTCGCCCCGCCTCGACAGCCCGCCGCCGCTCCGCTGGGACGGGGCGGCGCTGCACGTGATCGACCAGACGCGGCTGCCGGCCGAGGAGGCCGTGATCACGCTCACCGGCGCCGCCGACACGGCCGCCGCGATCCACCGCCTGGCCGTCCGCGGGGCGCCGCTGATCGGCGTGGCGGCCGCCTACGGCCTGGCCATGGAAGTCGCCCGCACGCCGACGCAGGACGCCCTGGAGCGCGGCGCAGCGCGGCTGGCCGGCGCGCGCCCGACGGCGCGCAACCTCGGCTGGGCGGTCGAGCGAGTGGTGGCCGCCGCCATGGCCGCCCCCGACCGGCTGGCCGAGGCCGCCCGCGAGGCGGCGGAGACGATCGAGCGCGACGACGTCGCGGCCAGCGCCGCCCTCGCCCGCCACGGCGCCGACGCCCTGGAGACGATCCTGCCGCCCGGCCCGGTCACCGTGATGACGCACTGCAACTCCGGCGCGCTCGCCGCCTCCGGCCGCGGGACCGGCCTCGGGGTGATCGCCGAGCTCGCCGACCGCCGCGAGGTGCACGTGCTGGCCTGCGAGGCGCGCCCCCTGCTCCAGGGCGCCCGACTGACCGTCTGGGAGCTGCGCCGCCTCGGGATCGAGCATTCGCTGCTCGTGGACGCCGCGGCGGCCGGGCTCCTGCGGACCGGCGCCGCCCACGCCGTGGTCACCGGCTTCGACCGCGTGGCCGCCAACGGCGACGTGGCCAACAAGGTCGGCACGTACGGCCTGGCGCTCGCCGCCCGCGCGGCCGGCCTCCCGTTCGTGGCCGCCGGGCCCTCGTCCTCGGTCGATCTCCGGCTGGCGACCGGCGACGGCATCGTGATCGAGGAGCGCGACGCCGCCGAGGTCCGCGAGGCGGGCGGCGCGCTGCTCACCGTGGAGGGCACGGCCGCACGCAACCCGGCGTTCGACGTCACGCCCGCCGAGCTGGTGTGGGCGCTCGTCACCGAGCACGGCGCCGCGTCGCCGGTCACGGCCGACACGGTCGCGAGGGTGGCGTGAGGGTCGCCCTCACCGTCTCGGCCGACGACACCCGGATCGAGGAACGGCCGGATCCGAATATGTCCCCCCCGCCCGGCGAGGTGGTCTGCCGGGTGCTCGCGTGCGCGACCTGCGGATCGGACGTCGGCTGGTACGTGCGCGGCAAGCTGCCGGCCGTGCTCGGCCACGAGCCCGCCGGCGAGGTCGTCGCGGTGGGCGACGGCGTGGCGCTGGCCGTCGGCGACCGCGTGGCCATCCACCACCACGCGCCGTGCGGCGAGTGCCGCCGCTGCCTGCATGGCCACGAGACGCTGTGCGATCGCTTCCGCGGCACCGGGCTGGATCCGGGCGGCTTCGCCGAGTACGTGCGGATCGAGGCCGACCTCGTCGGCGAGCTGCTGCCGCTCGACGGGCTCGACCCGGTGACCGCGACGCTGACCGAGCCGCTCGGCTGCGCGCTCCGCGCCCAGCGCCGGGCGGGGATCCGGCCGGGCGACAGCCTGCTCGTGGTCGGCGCCGGCTGCAGCGGTCTGCTGCAGATCGCCGCCGCCCACGCGCGCGGCGTCGAGGCCGTGTGGGTGCGCGAGCCCGATCCCGAGCGCCTCGCCCGCGCCGAGCGGTGGGGCGCCACGGCGCACGGCAACGAGCCGGTCGACGTCGCCATCGTCTGCACGGAGAGCCCCGCGGCGGTGGCGGCCGCCGCCGAGGCGCTGGCTCCCGGCGGCGCGCTCTGCCTCTACGCCCCGCCCGAGCCCGGCGAACAGCTCGGCATCGACGGCTGGACCGTCTTCGCCCGGGAGCTGCGGGTGACCGCGAGCTGGTCGGCCGGGCCGGCGGACATGCGCGAGGCGCTGGCCCTGCTCCGCCGCGGCGCGGTGCCCGTCGACGAGCTGATCACCGCGCGCTTCGCGCTCGCCGAGACCGGCGCGGCGCTGGCCGCCCAGCGCGACGGCGCGGCGCTGAAGGCCGTCGTGGTCCCGTGAGAGCGGCGCTGCTCTTCGGCCCCGAGGACGCCCGCGTCCTCGACGTCGCCGACCCGGTTCCGGCCCCGGGTGACGTCCTCGTGCGGATCGAGGCGGCCACGACCTGCGGGACCGACGTGAAGATGTGGCGCCGCGGCCACCCGCTGCTCGGGCCCTATCCCGCGGCGTTCGGGCACGAGATGTGCGGCGTGCGCGAGGACACCGGCGAGCGCGTGCTGGTGGGCGACTCGCTGCCGTGCGGGACGTGCCGCTCGTGCGCCGCCGGACGGCCGCAGATCTGCCGCGACCCGCGCTGGATCTTCGGCGGCTTCGCCGAGCGCATCGCCGCGCCCGGGGCAGCGCTGCACGCGGTGCCCGAGGAGCTCGAGCCGGGGGCGGCGGCGATGGCCGAGCCGCTCGCCGCGGCGGTGCACGCGATCGCCCGCGCGCCCGGGAAGGCCGCCGCGCCCGACGCCGGCGTGCTCGGCGGGGGCCCGATGGGCCAGATGCTCGCCGCGCTGCTGGTGGCCGAGGGCCGCACGGTGACGCTCGCCGACCGCCACGCGGAACGCCGCGCCCAGGCCGAGGCCGCCGGCGCCATGAGCGCCGAGCGACTGGCCGACCACGACGTCGTGTTCGAGGCCGTCGGCCGCCCCGACGCCTGGCGCGAGGCGGTCCAGGCCTGCGCTCCTGGCGGTTGCGTGATCTTCGTCGGCGGCTGCAGGGCGGGTGACGACGCCAGCCTCCCGACGCGCCCACTTCACTACGACGAGCTCGACCTCCGCGGTGCCTTCCACCACTCGCCCGACGAGGTCGACCGCGCGCTCGCCCTCCTGGCGGACGGAACCGTGGACTGGCGCGCCCTCGCGGCCGGCCCGATCGGCCTCGAAGACCTGCAGGGAACGCTTGCCGGCGGGAACGACGGACCCGCCCGCAAATGGGTCGTCATTCCCTGACCAATCGGTCAAAAAGGTGTAATACGGGTGCCGGACGGGCATCCCGACACTGTGTCGACAGCGACGACAGCCAGAAAACCTGCGGCAAAACGCTTCTCGCAGGTCGAGGCGCTGACCCTCTGGAAGCGCTACAAGGAGACCGGCGATCAGCGGGTCCGCGACCGCCTGATCATGACCTACGCGCCGCTGGTCAAGCACATCGTCTACCGCAAGATCCGCGAGGTTCCCTCCCACCAGGAGGCGGACGACTACATCTCCCGCGGCCTCGAGGCGCTGATCACGTCGCTCGACCGCTACGACCCCGACCGCGGGGCCACGCTCGAGCAGTTCCTCTGGACCCGGATCCACGGCGCCGTGCTCGACGAGCTGCGCCGCCAGGACTGGGCGCCGCGCTCCGTGCGCCGCTTCGACCGCGAGGTCGTCAAGGCGATGCGCTCGTTCCGCGCCATCCACGGCCGCGAGCCGCGCGACCACGAGCTCGCCGACGCGCTGGCCGTCACCGTCGAGGAGCTGCGCGCCCACCGCGCCGACCTCGCCCGCGCCGACGTCGGCTCGCTCAACACCACGGCGAGCGAGGCGAGCGACGAGGACGGCGTGGAGCGGGTCGAGCTGATCCAGTCGAGCGACGAGCGCCTCCGGCCCGAGCACGCGGCCATGATCGGCGACACCAAGCGCGCCTTCCGCTCAGCCTTCGACACGCTCTCCACGCGCGAGCAGGAGGTCTGCGTCCTGCTCTACGTCAAGCACCTCACGCTGCGCGAGGTCGGCGAGGTCCTCGGCGTCACGGAGTCGCGCGTGTCGCAGCTCCATTCGGGCATCCGCAAGAAGCTCCGCGAGCGCCTGCAGGGCCACGAAGAGGCGCTCACCCTCATGGACGCCTGAGCTCGGGCCCGCGAGCCCCGAGACGGCGCTCCAGACCGAGGTCGCGCTCCGCCGTCTCGGCCGCGGCGACGAGGTCAGCGTCGCCGGTCAGCTCGCCGAGGTCGCGGCGGGCGATCGCCAGGTAGGCGCGGGCGTCCATCCGCTCGCAGAGCGCCACGGCGTCGCGCAGGTGCCGCTCCGCCTCGTCCGTCCGGCCGAGCGTCAGCGCCAGGCGGCCGAGCGCACCGGCCATCGGGCCGGCCGATGCCACCATGATCCCGCCGAACGGCGCCAGCACGTCGTAGAGCCGCGCTGCGGCCGCCTCGTGCCCGACCCAGTTGCTCACGTAGGCCGCCCAGACCATGGTGGCCGACCACGCCAGGCCCCGCGGAGCGGCGATCGAGTCCTGTGCGAGAGCGAGGTCGACGGCGGCACGGGCGCGCTCGAAGCGCTCGAGCTCGCAGTCGACGAGCGCCTCGTAGATGTACGTCCACCCAGGTCGTTTCGGGAGTAGGTCGATGCGCTCGCGCATGACCGCCTCCAGCTCGTGGGCGCGGCCCTGGGTGACGCGGATGCTCCAGATCCCGGCGGCGAGCGTCCCCGCGACGACGCTCGGCGGGAAGCCGCCTGCCTGTGCCAGCTCGGCGGCGCGGATCGTCGCCGCCTCGGCGTCGGCGAGCCGGCCCGCGAGCAGCAGCCGCGTCCACGTCCACACGCTGGCCGTCCAGCGGGCAGAGAGCACGCGCGCGGTCTCGCCCGCGGTGACCAGCGCCGCATCGGCGGCCTCGAGGTCGCCCGCCTCCACGAGGGCGATGTAGCGGAAGACGTGCCCGAAGGCGACGGCGTAGGGCAGCCCGCCGTCGCCGCCCGCGATCAACTCGCCGGCGATCGCCAGCCGCAGCTCGCGGTCCTCCGGCGCCATCATGGTCCACGAGAACGAGATCAGCGCCGAGGCGAGCGCGACCGGATCGCCGGCCTCGCGCGCCAGGGCGAGCGCGCGCTCGGCCATCGCCTGGCGCTCAGGCTCGGAGACGTCGTCGGGCGTCTCGACCGCGAGGTAGCCGAGCAGCCGCGCCCGCATGGCGTTCGCCCCCGGCGGCAGGAGCTCGAGCGCGCGGCGCAGGAGCGCGACCATCCCGGGGTCGGCGAACAGGAACTCGGTCGCGATCTCGAGGCCCGTCGCGAGCAGCGCCTCCGCCATGCGCGCGCCGTCGCCCGAGGCTTCGGCGCCCGCGGCGACCTGCCGCAGTACGGTGGCGGCCCGCGCGTCACCGGCCAGGCGCAGCGCGCGGCCCCGGGCGAGCTCGAGGTCGAGCCGGTCCGCGACCTGCGGGAGCCGGGACTGGGCGGCCAGCGCCTGCTCGTAGTGCTCGGCGGCGAGGCCGAACGCCAGCGCCGCGGCCGCCTCGTCGCCGGCGGCCACCGCGTACCGGAGCGCGTCGGCGGCGTCGACGAGCCCACCGGCCGCGGCGAATTGCACGGCCAGCTCGGAGGCGGGGACGGCGCGCCGGATGGCGGCGGTCTCCAGCGCCGCCGCCACGCGGGCGTGCACGCGCACGCGGCGGCCCGCCGGGACGTCGCCGAGGATCGTCTGACGCACCAGGGCGTGGCTGAAGGCGAACCGATCGAGCGTCTCGGCCGGGCGGACGAGCCGCGCCGTCTCCGCGGCCTCGAGCGCGTCGAGCGTGCGGTCCTCGTCGAGGCCGGCCGCCGCGGCGACCACGTCGACGTCGAACTCGGCGCCGGCCACGGCGGCCACGGCGAGGAGCTCCGCCGTGCCCGCCGGCAGCCGGCTCAGCCGCCAGTGCACGACGTCGCGCACGCGCGGCGTGATAGTGGCCGCGGGATCGCCGTCGTCGGCCAGCGCGCGGACGACCTCGCCGACGAAGAACGGGTTGCCCTCCGTGGCGTCGCGCACGCCGGCCGCCAGCGTCGCGGCGCGACCGGCGCCCTCGAGGATCACCGCCACGTCGGGCTCGGCGAGCGGTCCGAGGTCGATCCGCTCGATGTCCTCCCGCCGGGCCAGCCCGGTCGTGACCTCACCGAGCAGCGGCGATCGCGGCGCCTCGGTGTCGCGGTAGGTCCCGACCACGAGCAGCCGCATGGGCTCCGTGGCGGCCAGCACGTGGCGCAGGAGCTGCCACGAGAGGGCGTCGGCCCAGTGCAGGTCGTCGAGCACGAGCAGCGCCGGCGTCACCGCGGTGGCCGCAGCCAGGAGCTGCGCGACGGCGTCGAGCGTATGCAGCCGCTCGAGGTCCGGATCGGCGGGCGCCGGCTCGCCGAGCGCGGGGACGCGCGCCGCCAGCGCGGGCAGCAGCCCGAGCAGGTGCGGCCCGCCGCCGCCGAGCTGGACGCGGAGCTCGTCCGGCGGGCACGCGGCGACATAGGCGGCCAGTGCCTCCCGGAACGGCTGGGCGGGCGGAGCCAGACCGTCGTCGCAATGGCCGTAGAGCACCAGCGCGCCGTCCGTGCGGGCCGCGAGCTCGGCCGCCAGGCGCGTCTTGCCGATCCCCGGCTCACCGGCGACGAAGACGCCGCGCCGCCGTCCGGCCGACGCCTCGGCCCAGGCCGCCTCGAGCTTCGCCAGCTCGCCGGTGCGCCCGGCCAGCGCGATCGCGGCGTCGAGGGCCAGCGCGGGTGACGGTGGCAGGACCACCGTACGGCGGGCGGTCCAGCGCACGCGCCACGCGTCGCCGATCGCCTCCAGCGGCCCGGCGGCCTCGAACTCGGCCTCGCCCGCCCCCGCGATGAGCCGCACCGCGTCGCCGACGAGGATCTGGCCCGGCGCGGTCGCATCCGAGAGGCTCTGGGCCAGCGAGACCGGGACGCCGGAGCACTCGCCCGCCTCCCAGGTCACGTCGCCGGTCGCGATGCCGACGCGCAGCGCGACCCGCTGACGGTCGCTCGCGCGCTGCATGTCGATCGCACATGCGACGGCAGCGCCCGCGGACTCGAACGCCACCGTCAGCCCGTCGCCTGACGCCCGGACCTCCTGGCCCGCGTGCAGGGCGAGCACGTCGCGCAGCCGTCCCTTCTCCTCGCCCGCACGATCGGTGACGAGAATGGTCGCGGTGGCACGCCGCGGCGGCGCGCGCGGCGCCTCGGCCGCAGGGGGCGCGAACGCCAGCTCCGGGTCGTGGGCGAGAATCGAGGCCTGGAGGCGCTCGAGCTCCGGCCGCGGCCGCACGCCGAGCTCACCGTCCAGCGTGCGGACGGCATCGCGATACGCGGCAAGGGCGTCGCCCTGGCGCCCGGCGCGATAGAGGGCGACCATCAGCTGGGCACGGAGGCCCTCGCGCAGCGGATGGCGCGCGACGAGCGTCTCGAGCTCCTCCGTGAGCTCGCCATGGCGGCCCAGCCCGAGGTCGGCCTCGATCCGGTCCTCGAGGGTGGCCACCCGCCGCTCCTCGAGCCGTGCCGACTCGATCGCGGCGAACGGCTCGTAGGCGAGGTCGGCGAGCGGCGCACCGCGCCACTCCGCGAGCGCCGAGCGCAGGCGGGCTGCCGCGCGCGGCAGCTCCTTCGCCGCGAGCGCCGCCCGCCCCTCCGTGCCGCACTGCTCGAAGCGCTCGAGGTCGAGCTCCCCGGGCTCGAGCCGGAACGCGTATCCGGCGCCGGCGCTCACGACCCGCCCGCCGTCCGGCCCGAGCGCGCGGCGCAGGCGCGACACGGCGACCTGCAGCGCCTTGACCGCTCCCTCGGGCGGCGCCCCGCCCCAGAGGTCGTCGATCAGCGCGTCGTGTGACGCCGGCTCGCCGCGCCGGAGCAGGAGCAGCGCGAGCAGCGCGCGCTGGCGCGTGCCGGGAAGCGCGAGGGGACGCCCGTCCGCCCTCGCCTCGACGGGTCCGAGGATGCGCAGCTCCACCGGCCAAGCATCGCCCACTCACGGAGCCGCGGCAACTCGTGTTGCCGCGTCGTAGCCGGGCTGAAGCCGGTCCCGGGGATCGTGTCTCCCACGGCGCCGCACCCGTCACGAAACCGCAAGCCAAGGACCACGATCATGACCCGCCGCCACATCATCCCCGTCATCGCCGTCACCATCACCGGCCTGGCCGCCTCCAGCGCGGCCGCCCGGCCGGCCGACGGCCCGGCGTACTACGACGCCGGCCACGCCTCGACCGCCGTCGCCAAGGCGCAGGAGCGCCCGACGCAGGACCTGCGCAGCCCCGACACCCGGGACGCGGCCATCCGCCCGAACCTGGCGCCCGTGTTCCCGACGTACCCGGAGCTCCAGCAGCGCCCGGCGCCCACGGCCACGGCCACGGGCACCGACGACGACAGTCTGCCCGTGTGGCCGATCGCCGGCGTCGGCACCCTGCTCATCGGCCTCGCCGGCGCGTCGCTCGTCGGCCGCCGGCACCAGGCTCGCCTCGGAACGTGACGGGGCGCGCTCCGGAGCGCCGGTACCCACCGGCGCCCCGGGGCGTCATCCCTTCAGCTCCGACAACCGACGCTCCAGGAACGCGCGCTCGACCGGGATCTCCGCCAGGTCGAGCGCGCGCTCGTACGCGGCGACGGCCTCGTCGCGCCGGCCGAGCCGCCGCAGGAGGTCGGCCCGGGCCGAGTGGAAGAGGTGGTAGCCGTCGAGCTCGCCGGCCAGCTCGGCCATCAGCTCCAAACCGGCCGCGGGCCCGCGGGCCATCGCCACGGCCACCGCGCGGTTGAGCGCCACCACCGGGCCGCCCTGGACCGCGAGCAGCCGCTGGTAGGCGCCGGCCACGCTCGTCCAGTCCGGGCCGCCGGGCCGGGCGTGCTCGGCGGCGATGAAGGCCTGCAGCGTGTACGGCCCGCTTCCCCCGAGCGCCAGCGCGCGCTCCACCAGGCCGGACCCCTCGGCGATGGCCGCCGAGTCCCAGCGCGAGCGATCCTGGTCCGCGAGCAGGACGAGCTCGCCGTCGGCGTCGACGCGCGCGTCGCGGCGCGAGTCGTGCAGCAGCATGAGCGCCAGCAGGGCGAGCGCCTCGGGCTCGTCGGGGGTGAGCGAGCACAGCACGCGCGTGAGCCGGATCGCCTCCGCGCACAGCTCGTGCCGCACGAGCGCCTCGCCGGCCGTGGCCGCGTAGCCCTCGCTGAAGATCAGGTAGAGCGTCGCCAGCACGGAGGCGCGGCGGGCCGGCAGGTCCTCGTCGCGCGGGAGCTCGAAGCGGATGCCCGCGCCCCGCAGCTTCTGCTTGGCCCGCTGCAGCCGCTGGGCCATCGCCGGCTCGGAGACGAGGAAGGCGCGCGCCACGGCGCGGGTGGAGAGGCCCCCGAGCGCGCGCAGGGTCAGCGCGACCCGGGCCTCGGGCGCGAGCGCCGGGTGGCAGCAGGCGAAGATCAGCTCGAGCCGCTCGTCCGGGACCGGGCCGTCCGGCGCGACCGCCTCGACCCGGGCGAGAAGGTCGTCGGCCAGCGGGACCAGCCGCCGCTCCCGCCGCAGCCGGTCGATCGCGCGGTTGCGCGCGGTGGTGGCGATCCATGCCGCCGGGTTGGCGGGCACGCCGTCGCGCGGCCAGCGCTCGAGCGCGACGACGAACGCCTCCTGGACCGCCTCCTCCGCGCGGTCGAGGTCCCCGAACGCCCGTGCCAGGGCGGCCACCGCCTGCCCCGACTCGCGCCGGAACAGGCGGTCGATGACTGCCCCGGGGGCGCTCAGGCCTAGGCCTGCTTCGCCCCGGCCTGCGCCTCCGTGGCGGAGTCGTAGGCCTCGTAGTCGATGACCGGCCGGACCTCGACCGAGCCGGCCTCGCCGAGGTCGGGCACCTTGGCCGCCCAGGCGAGCGCCTCGTCGCGGTCCTTGCACTCGAGCACGTAGAAGCCGCCGAGCTGCTCGCGCGTCTCGGCGAACGGCCCGTCCGTGTGCGCCGGCGCACCGTCCTGGATGCGCACGGTGGTGGCGGTGGAGGTCGGCTGCAGAGCCTCGCCCGCGACGAAGGCGCCGGCCTGCACGAGCTCGTTGCCGAAGGCCTCCCAGAGCTCCATCTCCGCCGCGGCTTCGTCGGGCGGCTGGTCGATCCAGCGGGTCTCGTCGCCGTACAGCAGGAGCAGGAACTTCACGAGGTCACCTCCGCGTAGTCCATCACCGGCCGGACCTCGATCGCGCCGTTCTGCGCGCCCGGGATCCGCCTCGCCCAGCCGATCGCCTCGTCGAGGTCCCGGCACTCGAGCAGGTAGTAGCCGGCGAGCTGCTCGCGCGTCTCGGCGAACGGGCCGTCGCTGGTCAGCGCCTCGCCGTTGCGGACGCGCACCGTCGTCGCCGTGCCCGAGGGCTGCAGGCCCTCGCCGCCGAGCATCACGCCGGCCTCGGTCGCCGCGCGGCTGAACGCCTCGTACGCGGCCATCACCTGGCCGACCTCCTCCGGCGTGGCGGTCGCGTAGCCGGACTCGTCGCCATAGATCGTGAACAGGTACTTCATGTCGGCCTCCGTCGGTCGTCGCGACGCCCTCCGCGCCGCGTTCACCCTACCGACGCAGACCCGTCGCGCAAGCGACAAAGCTGGCGCGTCAGCGCTCGCCGTCGCGCCAGCGGAGGTGCTCGACGATCCGGTGCGAGTCGCAGATCGCGTCACGGCCGATGACGAGCAGCGGGACGCGTTCCTGCCCGGTCAGCGCGTCGACCTCCTCGCGGTCGGCCTTCCGCCACGGGACGCGCCGCTCCTCGACCTCGAAGTCGCGCTTGCGGAGCTCGCGCGCCACGCGGCCGCAGGGGCAGAGGACGTTCGTGGGCGTCCGGCAGCGGTAGAGCACGGCCCGCTCGCTCACCGGATCACGGTGCGCGTCGCCTGGCCGAGCAGCCGCAAGGGGAGCGGCTGGCGGCGGCCGTTGCGCTTCAGCCGTTCGCCGAGCTTCTCCTGGTGGTAGCGGACGGTCGCCTCGACCGTCTCCTCGTGGCCGCGCGTGGTCCAGCCGAGGTCGCGGCGCGCCTTGGTGGAGCGGTACGTCCACCAGCGCGCGGCCGAGCGGATCTCGTCCGGCGTGATCAGCGTGTGCCCCGGGGCGCGGACCGAGGCCTCGGCCAGCGCGAGGGCGGCGGCGACGGGCAGGCGCACCTGCGGGCCTTCGACGCCCGAGACGCGCTCGAGCTCGCCGAACAGGCGCTGCCACGTGTAGTTGCGCGTGCCGAAGATGTAGCGCTCGCCCGGCGCGCCGCGCTCGTCGCAGAGGACCAGCCCGGCCGCGACGTCCTCGACGTCGACCACGCAGATGGCCCCGTCCACGTACGCGGGGATCCGCCGCAGGAGGAAGCGGCGGACGATCTCCGTCGAGGAGCGGCGATCGTCGCCGGCGCCGAGGACGAAGGCCGGGCAGGCGAGCACGACGTCCAGCCCGCGGGCGGCGACGCGCAGCGCCTCGACCTCGGCGGCGTGCTTGGCGTCGGCGTACGGGAGCCCGAGCGGTCCGGTCCAGACGTGGCGCTCGTCCAGCGCCCCGCCGCTCCGCGCGGGCCCGATGGCCGCCACCGAGGAGACGTGCACGACGCGTTGCACGGTCTCCGCCAGGCACGCCTCCAGCACCGTCCGGGTGCCCTCGGCGTTGGTGCGCAGGAGCCGCTCGGCGGACCACCGCAGGTTGGTGCTGCCGGCCACGTGGAACGCGCGCTCGACCCCGCGCGCGGCACGGCGCATGGCCGCGCGGTCGGTGATGTCGGCGGTCACGGGCTCGACGTCGAGGTCGTCGAGGTTGGCGGTGTTCGACTCGTCCCGCACGGTCACGCGCACGTCGTCGCCGCGCGCGAGGAGCGCGCGGACCAGATGAGCTCCGATGAAGCCGGTCGCGCCGGTGACCAGGACCCGTGCCACGGCGCGAGGATAGGCTGCTGACCATGCCAGGCGTCGCAGTGGTCATAGACACGACGCATTACCTGCCGGCCGAGGTGGTCGCGCGTCATGCGCTGCACGAGGTCTCCCTGTACGTCAACTGGGACGGCCGGACCGATCGCGAGAGCGACCTCGCCGACTACGACGCCTTCTACGACTACATGCGCTCGGCACCCACGCTGCCGAGCACGTCGCAGCCGTCGGTCGGCGACTTCCTCGCCGTCTACGAGCCGCTGCTCGCCGCGGGCGAAGACGTGCTGTCGGTGCACCTCTCGGGCGGCATCTCCGGCACCGTCGGCGCCGCCCTGCAGGCCCGCGACGCGCTGCTTGAGCAGGGCATCGCGCCGGAGCGGATCGAGGTCGTCGACTCCGAGACCGGCGCGGCCGGCCACGGGCTGATGGCCGTCGCCGCGCACAACGCGATCGCGGGCGGCGCCGACCTGGCGGGCGCGGCCGAGGCCGCCCGGACGCTGGGCAAGACGATCACGCTGCTGTTCGCGGTCGAGTCGCTCGAGTACCTGCGCCGCGGCGGCCGGATCGGCTCCGCGCAGGCGTGGGTCGGCTCGGCGCTCAAGATCAAGCCGATCCTCTCGATCGACCGCGAGATCACGGCCGTCGAGCGCGTGCGCACGAGCGGACGGGCCTTCGAGCGGCTCGTCGACCACCTCCAGACCCAGCACGCGGAGGGCGCCGACGTGTTCTTCATCCAGCACGTCCAGGCCCGCGAGGTGGCCGACCGGCTGGCCGCGCGCGGCGCGGAGATCTACGGGCGCCCGGTCGAGTTCGCTTCCGAGATCGGGCCGGTCATCGGCGCCCACGTCGGCCCCGGGCTGGTGGGCGTCACGGGCCTGCGGAGCTCGTTGCTGGGCCCGGTGTGATGGGCCCGGGCTGAGCCACCGGCGGCGGTGTCTGCCGCCGCAGCGCGCGGTACTCGCGGTACGTGATCTGTAGGGCGGCGGCCACGGGGATGGCGAGCAGCGCACCCAGCACGCCGAGCAGGGCGGAGCCGAACAGCACGGAGATGAGCACGACGAGCGGGTCGAGCTGCACCGCGCGCGACTGGATGCGCGGCTGGATCACGTTGTTCTCGACCTGCTGGTAGATGATCGCGAAGACCGCCCAGATGATCGTGTCGACCGGGAAATCGGAGAACACCGTGACGATGCCGACGACCAGCGCGCCGATCGTCGCGCCGACGAGCGGGATCAGGTCGAGCAGGAAGACGATCACCGCGAGCGGCAGCGCGTAGTCGACCCCGAGGATCATCAGCATCAGCCAGCTCGTGACGCCTGCGATGGTCGCCTGTATGAGCGCGCCCGCGACGTAGTTGCCGATCGCGTTGGCGATGCGGCCGAACAGCCGGTTCCACCACTCCTCGCGCACGGGCTGGTACTCGCGGATCCAGGCATCCATCAAGCGTCTGCCGCTGCTCATCATGAAGATCGAGAGGACGATGATCGTGACCGCGGCGAAGATCGAGTTGACGAGGCCGACGCCGATGTCGCTCAGCACGCCGGCGGCGTCGCCGAGGCGCGCCGGCAGCTGCGCGGCCTCCTCCTCGAGCTTGCCGGTGATGTCGTAGTCCTCCTGCAGCTGGCGCAGGCGCTCGTTGTTGTTGACGAACTCCGTGACCTCCCGCGCGTACTCGGGGAGGTTCTGCACGAGGTTGTTGGCCTGCGTGACGATCGGCGGGACGAGCAGGCCGATCAGCGCGAACGGCGTGAGGATGAGCAGCAGGTAGACGATCGCCACGGCGAAGCCCCGCCGCATCCGGCGTGACAGGACGCTGACCGGACCGGAGAGCGCGATCGCCAGGAACGCGGCGATGAAGATCCACGTCAGCGGCCTGCGCAGCAGGTACATCAGCACCAGCGTCAGCACGACGGCGACGACGACCAGCACCACCCGCAGGACCGCGCGGACGGTCAGGAATCCGTACGTCGGGCTGGCGGCCGGGGCGCTCACCGCCCCGCCTTTCGCCGCCGGCCGTCTAACGCCTGCCTAGTAGTACTCGCGCGACTTGCGACGGCCCGTGAGCAGGCCGGTCATCGCCGCGATGCCGCCACCGAGCACGAAGCCGGCGACGGCGGCCCCGATCAGGGCCTCCTTCTTGTGGCGCTCGAGCTGGCCGCGCCAGTCCGTCGCCCTCGTCACCTCGCCGCGCAGGCGGCTGACGGCGATGCCGAGCTCGGCCCGGTTGGCCTCGATCGACTGCCGGATCTCCTCTGCGGTGCGTGTCTGGGCCATCAGCTCGCCGGTCCCTGCGGCGTGGCGGGATGCGAGGTGGTCACGGTCTCCTTGATCAGCTTGCCCTCCTCGATGGCCATCTTGGGCGTGGGCGGCGAGCCGCGCTTGACGAGCCGGGCGGCGATGAAGCCGCCGAGCACGCCGCAGATGATGAGCAGCACGGCCACGATCAGGAATCCGAGCCACGGCGAGTCGTTGCCGAACAGGTCGTAGATCGCCCACGACGCCGAGTGGCCCAGGTAGATCAGGGCGAAGACGAAGAAGATGCCGGCGACGAGCCCGACCACCGCGCCCGCGAGGAGCTTGGTGACCTTCTCGGTCATCTCCGTCTTGGCGAGCTCGATCTCCTCGCGGAAGAGGAGCGACAGCTTCTCCGTGACCTCCTGGATCGCCTGCCCCAGGTCTGAGGTGTCGTTCGGGTTCGTCATGTCAGTCGAAGATCCGCTTGAGGATGCGGGCGGCGATGAACGAGCCGACGAACGCGGCGCCGACCATCACCTCGGGACGCTGGGCGGCGGCCGGCAGCTTGTCGGCGCCGGGGAAGCCGCCGTGCGCCGGACCGCTTCCGGCCGCGACCGAGGCGGCGGCGTTCGCGTCCGTGGCCGAGCCGACGCCGGGTGAGGCGACGTGCCCGCCGGAGAGGGTGGAGCGCTCGCGCTCGGCCGCCTCGTGCAGCCGGGCCGCCTCCTCGAGCTGCTGGCGCTCCTTGCGCGAGAGCTCCTCGGCCTTCTCTTCGGCCTTCTTGGCTTCCGCCTCGGCCTTGGCGCGCTCCTCCTCGGTGCGCCGGGCGTCGGTCAACGCGATGTTCTCGCGCAGTTCCGCGCCGCGCGCCTCGGACGCCGCGTGCTCGGTCGTCTTGTCCGGGTCCTCGCTCATTCCGGAGGATCTTCCCCGAAGGCCCGGCGCCAAATCACGGCCGCAGCCTTCGAGGTGGCGATCGACGCGAGGGCGCCGAGACCCGCCAGCAGCGCGGACCAGATCAGGCGCTTCACCATGTCGTTGTCCGTCATGGCGCCGCAGTCTACGGGCGAGACGCTTCGAGACCGTCGCAGATGGTCTCGATGACGTAGTCCTTGGCCCGCTCGTAGGCGTCGCCGTCCTGGTCGAGCGTCCCGAAGATCCAGCCCGTGAGGACCTGCTCGATGGCGCCGTAGAAGGCCATGGCGGCGAACTCGGCGCTCACCGAGTCGCGGAACTCGCCGCTCGCCTGGGCCTGGGCGACGATGCCGCCGATCTGCCCGTAGGCCTCGGCGATCTTCGCGAGATGGACCGCGCCGAACGAGTTCGCCGCGCGCGTGACCTCGACGATGATCACCTTCATCAGGTCCGGGTCGTGGCGGTAGGACTCGATGATGAAGGAGGCGATGGCGCGCAGCTTGGCGCGCGCGGGCTCGGCCGACGCGTCGACCTCCCGGATCGCCTCGAGCATCACGTCCCAGCGCTCGAGGAACAGCGTGTCGAGCACCTCGTCCTTGGACTGGAAGTAGTGGTAGACGAGCCCGTAGGCGACGCCCGCCTCGTCGGCGATGTCCGACACGCGGCAGGTGTGGAAGCCCTGGCGGGCGAACACGCGCACCGCGGCGTCGAGGATGATCCGCCGCTTGTCGACGGCCGGTCGCGTGGCCGCCACTAGGCGGTCACCTCCTGGGGCCACGCGTACGCGCCCGGCCGCCGGTTGGCCAGCGAGGGCAGCGAGCGCCGGATCTCCGCCTGGCGGTCGAGGTCGAGCTCGGCGGTGATGTACGTCTCGCTGTCCGGCGCCTGCGCGAGGACGACGCCCCACGGGTCGACGATCATCGAGCGCCCGCCCGAGCGCAGGCCCTTCGCGTGCTCGCCGATCTGGTTGGCGGCGATCACGAACGCCTGGTCCTCGATCGCGCGGGCGCGCAGGAGGACCTCCCAGTGCTCGCGCGTGGTGGCCAGCGTGAACGCGGCCGGCACGGTGAGCACGCGGGCGCCGCGGATGGCGAGGATGCGGTAGAGCTCGGGGAAGCGCAGGTCGTAGCAGACGGTCAGTCCCAGCTCGACGCCGCCGGCCGTCTCGGAGAGGAC
Organism: uncultured Solirubrobacteraceae bacterium; assembly: GCA_963774155.1. GTDB lineage: Bacteria > Actinomycetota > Thermoleophilia > Solirubrobacterales > Solirubrobacteraceae > DASSUW01. The sequence continues at coordinate 266,728 of CAVZDW010000010.1, read as the reverse complement.
GATCTCGTCGCCCGGCTCCTCGTTCTCGCTCTCGCGGTAGGTGCGGCCGCCGACCTCGACGTCGAACATGTGGATCTTGCGGTAGACCGCGCGGACCTCGCCGTCGGGCGAGATGTGCGCTGACGTGTTGGACCCCTTCGCCTGGCCCGGGACGCGCTCGGCGATCGAGCCCGCGACGAGGTCGATGCCGAGCTCGCGTGCGACCTCGCGCGCCCAGCTGAGGGCGGGGCCGTCGAACGGCTCGGCGCCGGCGGCGGTCTCCTCGGGCGTGCCCAGCACGGACCACTTCTCCGGCAGCACGACGAGCTCGGCGCCGGTCGCGGCGGCCGCCCGGGTGAGCCGGTCGGCGGTGGCGAGGTTGCGCTCGCGATCGGCGGTTGACGTGAGCTGGACGGCGGCGACGCGCACGGTGATCTCTCCTTCCCACGAGATTGACTGGTCAGTCAACCTCTCTCCGCCAGCATACCGCGACATGGCGACCCCATCGTGGCGAGGTCCCGGCCCCGGCCGGCCCGACGTTCCGCTCCCGCCGGACCGGATGCCGCCGCTGCGCGGCGGGCGTCCGCTGAAGGCCTGGAGCTATGTCGGCGCCTACGGGCCGGAGGTGATGCTGTGCGCGGCGCGGGCCCGGATCGCCGGCGTGCCGATCGCGTGGTGGGCGGTGTGGGATCGCGCCTCCGGCCGCCTCCTGCAGCGGAGCGCCCGCGGCCGCGGCGGCGTCGACGCCGGTCCGCAGGGGCTCAAGGTCCGCGGACGCCGCGTGGCGCTCGAGCTCGCGCTCGACGACGGCGCCGCGGTCGAGGTCGTCTCGCCGCACGGGTCCCAGTACGTGTGGACGCGCAAGCTCGGCGGCGTGCGCGCTCGCGGCTGGCTCGAGGTCGACGGCGAGCGGCGCCAGCTCGACCTGCGCGCGATCGTCGACGAGTCGGCCGGCTACCACGCCCGCCACACGGCCTGGCGCTGGTCGGCCGGCGTCGGCACGCTCACGTCCGGCGAGCCGGTGGCCTGGAACCTGGTCGACGGGATCCACGACGCGCCCGAGGCGTCCGAGCGCACGGTGTGGGTCGCAGGCGAGCCGCGCGAGGTGGGGCCCGTCCGCTTCAGCGACGACCTGTCGGCGGTCGCCGAGCTGCACTTCGCCGCCGAGGCCGTCCGCGCGCGCAGCGAGAACCTCGGCCTCCTGCGCTCCGAGTACGAGCAGCCGTTCGGCACGTTCACCGGCGAGCTGCCCGGAGCCGGGACGCTGCGCGAGGGCTGGGGCGTGATGGAGCGCCACGACGTGGCCTGGTAGGGAACCGCCGGACCGCGGCGGGTGTAGCGCTCGTATGAGACCTATGAGCCGCATCGCCCTCGTCATGCTGCTCGCCTTCGGCGCACTCGCCGGCACCGCCCAGGCGGGCGGCTGGGCGACCGTCGAGCTCGGCGAGCCCGCACCCTCGGACCTCGCGGCGGGCACGCCGTGGAAGGTCGAGCTGATCGTCAAGCAGCACGGCGTCACGCCGCTCGACGACGTCACGCCGAGCGTGGAGATCACCAACGCCGAGGGGGTCACCAAGACCTTCCCGGCCACGCACGCCGGCAAGCCCGGCACCTACGTCGCCGAGGTCACGTTCCCCGGCGGCGGCGAGTGGAACACGCGCATCTACGACGGCTTCACCGACGCCACACCGCATCGCCTGAAGCCGCTCGAACGTCGCGCCCGCGAGCGGAGCGGCCGCCGGCTCAGGGAGCGACTTCCCCTGGCCGCAGACCATCGCCGTCGCGCTCATCGCGCTGGTGTTCCTGACTGCGCTGTTCCTGACGTTCGACCGGCCGCGCCGAAGCCGCGAGCCCGGTAGCGTCACGCTCCGTGGACGCGCCGCGTGAGGAAGTAGGGGTCGGGCCGCATCCCGAGCCATGGCCGGAAGATCCCCGGCTCGACCCCACCCTGCTCGCCGAAGGCGACCGGCGCAACGTCGTCGACCGATACCGCTACTGGCGCCGCGACGCGATCGTCGCCGACCTCGACGCGCGGCGCCACGCCTTCCACGTCGCGGTCGAGAACTGGCAGCACGACCTGAACATCGGGACGGTGGTGCGCAACGCCAACGCGTTCATGGCCGCCGAGGTGCACATCGTCGGGCACCGGCGCTGGAACCGCCGGGGCGCGATGGTCACCGACCGCTACCAGCACGTCCGCCACCACCCCACCCTCGAGGCCTTCGCCGAGTGGACCCAGGCTCACCACCTGCCGGTGATCGGCATCGACAACCTGCCCGGCGCGGAGCCGATCGACGGCTACCGGCTGCCGAGGCGCTGCGCCCTGCTCTTCGGCCAGGAGGGCCCGGGCCTGTCGCCCGAGGCGCGCGAGCTCTCGATCGCCGTGCTCGCCATCCGCCAGTTCGGCTCGACACGGTCGATCAACGCCGCCGCGGCCTCGGCGGTGGCCATGCACGAGTGGGTCAGGCGCCACGCCTGACGAACGTCAACTGCGGCATTAAGGGAGCGGGTTCGGCCTGGTTTCGAACTCGAATCCTGCCCTATGGTCGCTGTACCGACAGTAGGGCAGGACGCGAGATAGAAACCGGCCCCGCCGGCCTCCCTAGCTCCCCTACCCAGCCGCAGTTGACGTTGACGTTCTACGAGCCACCCCGCGGAGCGACGAGCAGCGCCTGCGCGCCCTGCGCCACCACGCCCTCGTCGTCGCTGAGCACCGAGCGGGCGACCCCGGCCCCGCCCGCGGCGATCGACGTCTCGGCGTCGAGGCAGATCCACTCGCCGCGCGGCGGGCGGCGGAAGTGCACGGTCAGCTCGGTGTTGATGAACAGCCACTGGTCGAACGGCAGCACGGCCGAGACGCCGTTGCCGGAGTCGGCGACCACGAGCACGCGCTGGACGCCGGTCGGCTCCTCGCCGGCCACGAGCGGCACGCGCATGCGCGTCCACACGGTCGCCGGGCGCTGCTGCCACCAGCCGCCGGCCGCGAAGCGCAGCTCGACGGCGTGGCCGTAGCCGAACTCGGCCATCTCGGGCGGGAGCGGGTCCGCGTCGGCCGGGCGCGGCGCCGGTGGCGGATCGCGGTTGACGTCCGGCGCCGTCGTGCCCTTCACCCGCCAGGCGCGCACGAGCACGATCGGCTCGTCCTCGACCGTGAGCTCGCCCTCGAGGAGCTCGACCGACCGCCCCGGCCGCACCACGCGCGCGCTGACCGCGACGTCGGCCACCGGCACGGCGCGGAGGATCTCGAACGTCGCCCGGGCGAGCACGAAGCCGTCGCGCGGCTCGCAGCGCTCCAGCGCGCGACCGAGCAGCGCGGCCGGCGGCCCGGCGTGCTGGAACCTCGGGTCCCACGGGCCGCGCGTGTGCGGCGTCGAGCGATAGCGCTCGCCGCCGAGCGGCTCGTAGAAGCTCACGCCGCGGCTCCCGACTCGCGCAGCGCGGCGATCTCCTCGGCGGAGAGGCCCGCCTCGGCCAGCACCGCGTCGGTGTCGGCGCCGAGCGCGGGACCGCCGGCGCGCGCCGGATCGGCCGGGGTGCGCGAGAGCTTGACCGGCGTGCCCAGGAGCCGCACGGCGCCGGCGCCCGGCTGCTCGACCTCGACCACCATCCCGCGGGCCCGCACGAGCTCCGACTCGAGCGCCTCGTCCAGGCCCAGCACCGGCTCGAGGCAGCAGTCGTGCTCGTCGTTGAACGCCTCCCACTCCGCGCGCGTGCGCTGCGCGAAGATCGTCTCGACCTCGCGGTGGACGTCCGAGCCGACGGGCTCGAACTGGCGCTCGGCGAGGTCCTCGCGGCCCACGCCCGCGCACCAGGCGGCCCAGAACTTCGGCTCGAGGGCGCCGAGCGCCACCCAGCCGTCGGCGCAGCGGTAGGGCCGGTAGCAGAGCAGCCCGCCGGCCAGCGGGGCGCGGCCGCGCCGCCGGGCCTCGCCGCCGACGAGGTACGCGGCGGCGTCCATGGCCAGCCACGAGAGCGCGCCGTCGGTCATCGAGATGTCGACGAGCTGGCCCTCGCCGGAGCGGTCGCGCTCGCGCAGCGCGGCGAGGATGCCGAACGCGGCCATCAGCGCGCCGCCGCCGAGGTCGGCGATCTGGCCGCCGGCCTGCACGGGCGGGCCGTCGGGGTCGCCGGTCAGGTCGAGGAGGCCGGTGCGGGCCAGGTAGTTCGTGTCGTGCCCGGCCCGCGCCGCGAACGGCCCGTCCTGCCCGTAGCCGGTGATCGCGCAGTAGACGAGCCGCGGGTTGGCCTCCCGCAGCCGCTCGTAGCCGACGCCGAGCCGGTCCATGACGCCGGGCCGGAACGATTCCAGGACCACGTCGGCATCCCGGGCCAGGCGCAGGAACGCGTCGCGGCCGCCCGTGCTCTTGAGGTCGAGCCGGATCGAGCGCTTGCCGCGGTTGAGGGCGAGGAAGGCGGCGCCGCCGGCGGTCGGGTCCGCGCCCTCGGCGTGCGGCGGCGACCAGCGGGCGTAGTCGCCCATCTGCGTGTCCTCGACCTTGACGACGTCGGCGCCGAAGTCGGACAGCAGGAGCGAGCAGAAGCCGCCCGGCAGCAGCCGGGACAGATCGAGGACCCTGATTCCGGCGAGCGCGCTCGTCATGGGTACGCTCAGATCATGATCGGTGCGCTCATCCTCGGCATCGTGGCCGGCTTCGTCGGCCGCCTCCTGATGCCCGGCAAGGACCCCTTGGGCTTCTTCGCCACCATCGCCCTCGGGCTCGCCGGCTCGGTCGTCGGCTTCCTCGTCTTCACCGAGCTGCTCGGTATCGGCGACAACGACGTGTTCGATCTCGGCGGCCTGATCGGCGCCATCATCGGCGTGATGATCCTGCTCGGGGTCTACCGCGTGGTGATCAGCCGGCGCGAGGACCGGACGCCTACGGTACGAAGCTGATCCGGAAGGGCTGCTCCTCGCACCAGTCCTCGAGCTGGTTGCCCATCACCGAGCCCGCGCCGCGGTTGTCGGCCGGGTCGATGTAGCGCACCGAGGCGCCGTAGCCGCCCTCCTCCGACATCGCCGGCGGGTACTCGTCGCGGTCGTATCCGGACCGCGGCGGGAAGCCGCCGAGCGACTGCTCGCGATGCAGGTCCGCGTTCTCGCGGTCGATGTGGAGGAGCGCCTCGTGCCCCGCGTCGATCGCGTCCATCCAGTGCCCGGTCGTCTCCGGGTACTGGCTCATGTCCAGCGTCACGTACACCGAGTGGTACTGGCGCTGGCAGGCCTCCGCCGCCTGGGCCACACCGCCCGCGAGCACGGCCGTCCACACGACGGCCACCGCCAGGATCCTGCGCGCCATCTGTCCTCCCCTGCCGAGGGATGGGTTCCTGCCTCCGCGGCGGAGCGTACTGCGGGGACGCGCCGGGCCGTGGCCGGGCGCGTCCCCGCGGGGCTCAGCAGCCCCAGCGCGGGTTACAGATCCTGCCGTCGCTCATGATGATTCCCTGGGTCGTCGGGCCGGCCTGCAGCGCGGAGGGCGCGGGGGACGCCGTCTGGGTCGCGGCCATCGACGGGGTGGCGATCACCGCCGCGACGACGAGCGCCGCGGGGAGGGCGATGAGGCGGGGAGTGGCGATACGCATGAGGCGGTGTCCTTTCCATGGACGTGGGGACTCGACGCGACGAAGGTTCGGGCAGGCCGCTTGGTGGGGCGTTGGCGTCGGCTTGACGAAATATTGACGCCGTGTCAACACGCGGCGAACGTCAACCCCGGCTGGGTAGGGAGCCGGCGACTGCGGGACCCGCCTCCCTCAATGCCGGGGTTCGGCGACCGTGGCCTCACTCGTAGACGAGGTCGACCGAGTCCGACGTGTCGTCCCACTCGAGCGTGAGCTCCCAGCAGCCGGCCGGCAGGTCGACGGTCGACGGCCCGAGGTCGACGGTGCGGCTCTCGGTGCGGTCGCCCTGCTCCGCGGTGATGTGCAGCTCGGTCGCGTCCGTGGGCTCGCGCGCGACCCAGAGGATCTTGTTCTGCCGGTCCGGCTGCGGCGGGTCGCTCAGCGGCTCGCCGAAGACGATGCCGGCGATCCGCCCGTCAGCCCCGACGACGTGCGGGGCGCGCGGCTCGGCCTCGGAGAACCCCGTCCGCGCCCACGACGGGAGCACGCCTTCGCGCACGCCCGACGAGCACGCGTCGTCGTCGCCGCCCCCGCACGACGACAGCGCGAGCGCGGCCAGGATCAGACCGGCACGACGCCGTGCCGCTTCCATGGCCGCTCGATCCGCTTGCCCTCGGCCATCTCCAGCGCCCGGATGATCGCCGGGCGCGTCTCTCGCGGGTCGATCACGTCGTCGATCATGTCGTTCTTCGCGGCGATGTAGACGTCGATGATCTGCTTGTAGGCGGCGATCAGCTCGGCCTTCTTGGCCGCCGGGTCCTCGGCCTCCTCGACCTGCTTGCGGAAGACGATCTCGACGGCTCCCTCGGCGCCCATGACCGAGATCTCCGCGCTCGGCCAGGCCACGATGAGGTCGGGCTCGTACGCGCGCCCGTTCATCACGTAGTAGCCCGCGCCGTAGGCCTTGCGGATCACGACGGTGATCTTCGGGACGGTCGCGTTGGCCACCGCGTAGAGCATCTTCGCGCCGTGGCGGATGATCCCGGCCTGCTCGACCTTGGTGCCGACCATGAAGCCCGGCACGTCCATCAGGAAGACGAGCGGGATCCCGAAGGCGTTGCAGAGGTTGACGAAGCGGGCGGCCTTGTCGGCCGAGTCGTTGTCGAGGATCCCGCCGAGCTGGCGCGGCTGGCTGGCCACGATGCCGACGGGGCGCCCGCCCATCCGCGCGAGGCAGGTGATGATCGTCTTGGCGAACTGGGGCTTGAGGTCGAGCCAGTCGCCGTCGTCGACGATGCGGCGGATGACGTCGTACATGTCGTACGGCTTGCGGTTGGACTCGGGCAGCACGTCGAGCAGCTCGTCGTCCATGCGGTCGGCGGGATCCGCGGTCTCGCGGACCGGCGGGCGCTCCTCGCAGTGCGACGGGAAGAAGGAGAGGTACTGCTTGATGCGGGCGATGCACTCCTCGTCGTCGGCGACCTCGAGGTCGCCGACGCCGGACTTGCGGCAGTGGACCCGCGACCCGCCGAGCTCCTCCTGCGTGACGTCCTCGCCGATGGCCGCGCGCACGAGGTGCGGGCCGGCCAGGGCCATCGAGCCGCGGCCCTTGACCATGGGCACGAAGTCGGCCAGCCCCGGGATGTACGCGGTGCCGGCCGCGCACGGGCCCATCAGCGCCGCCACCTGCGGGATGACGCCGCTGGCGACGACCTCCTCGCGGAACAGGTGCCCGGAGCCGGCGAAGAGCGAGCCGACCGCCTCCTGGATCCGCGCGCCGGCGCTGTCGAGCAGCCAGACGAACGGGATCCGCTTGGTCAGCGCGAGATCGCGCAGGCGGGCGACCTTCATCTCGCCGGTCATGCCCATCGAGCCGGCCATCACCGTGAAGTCGTACGCGGCGACGGCCACCAGCCGCCCGTCGACCTTGCCGTAGCCGGTGATCACCCCGTCGGCCGGCGCCTCCTTGTCCTCCAGGCCGCGGACCGAGTAGTGGATCCCGGCGTGGAGGCCGAGCTCGGAGAACGTGCCGGGATCGATCAGGAGGTCGATCCGCTCGCGCGCGGTGAGCTTGTCCTGGGCGTGCTGGCGCGCGATCCGCTCCTCGCCGCCGCCGAGCTTCGCCTTGGCCCGGCGTTCCTGGAGGTCCTCGACGAGTGGGCGCAGCATGGGCGGGGAACATATCCGGCGTGCCGCGCTTCGGAGCCATCGTGTGCGACCTGCTCACGGCGCTGCTCGACTCCTGGACGCTGTGGGGCGACGTCGCCGGCGACTCGGAGCACGGCGCTCGCTGGCGACGGAAGTCGCTCGAGCTGATCTACGCGAGCGGGACGTATCGCCCGTACGACGAGATCGTGACCGAGGCCGCCGCGGCCGTGGGGGTCGACCCGGCGCTCGGCGAGCGCCTGCTCTCCCGCTGGGACGAGCTCGAGCCCTGGCCGGAGGCGCCGGCCGTGCTGCGCGACCTCGCGCGCGACCACCGGATCGCGCTCGTCACCAACACGTCAGAGGCCCTGGCCCGCCGCGCGGCGGCGAGGCTCGGAGTCGACGTCGACCTCCTGCTCTCGGCCGAGTCCGTGGGCTTCTATAAGCCTCGACCTGAGCCTTACCGTGCCGCCCTCGACGCGCTCGGTGGTGTCCCCGCGGTCTTCCTCGCGGGCTCGGCGGGCGACGTGCCCGGCGCCGAGGCCGTGGGCCTGCCGGTCGTGTGGCACAACCGGGTCGGCGCGCCGGCTGCGGGTGGGTCTCCGCTGGCCGTCATCTCGTCGCTCGACCCTCTGCCGGGGCTGCTGCGCTGAAACTCCGGTACCCAGCCGCAGTTTGGAGCGCCCGCCCCGCCGCGAGGACCACAGCGTCCTCGCCCGGGCGACCGACAAACTGCAGCGAGGCCGGGAGGCCGTCCTCGGCATCGCCGCACGGCAGCGACAGGGCCGGGGCGCCGACCACGTTCCACGGCAGGGTGAACTCGATCATCCGCTCGCGGAGCGCGAGGTCGCCGATCCCGGTCGCCGGCGCGACCATCGGCTGCGTCGGCGTGACGAGCAGGTCGATCTCCTCGAACAGCCCGGCGATCTGCTCGCGATAGCGCTCACGGGCGGCGATCGCGGCAGCCACCTCGGCGTCCGTGACGAGGCGCGCGCGGTCGAGCTTGGTCGCCACGTTGAGCCCGTACTTCTCGCGCTGCTCCGGGAACACGCCCGCGTGCGCCGAGACGATCTCGCGCTGGAAGGCGGGATAGATGCCGTCAGGCCGCGGAACCTCGACGGTCTCGAAGCCACCGGCCACCGCCTCCACCCGTGCCCGCACGAGCGGGTCCGCCCGCTCGGTCCACGCCACGCCGACCCGCAGGTCGCCGAGCGCGACGTCCACGGGCGCGAACTCCGGCACCAGCGCGGCCAGCATCCGCTCGCAGCCCTCCACGTCGCGGGCCATCGGCCCCACGTGGTCGAAGCTCGGCGCCAGCGGCCAGCAGCCGGAGATCGGGACGAGCCCGAAGGTGGGCTTGAAGCCCACGATCCCGCAGCACGCCGCCGGGATCCGCACCGAGCCGCCCGTGTCGGTCCCCAGCGCCGCGTCGGCGAGGCCGGCGGCCAGCGCCGCGGCGCAGCCGCCGCTCGACCCGCCGGCGATACGACCAGGCGCGAGCGGGTTCGGCACCGTGCCGTAGTGCGGGTTCTCCGACGTGATGCCCCACGCGAACTCGTGCAGGTTCGCCTTGCCGACCGGCTCGTAGCCCGCGGCCTCGAGCCGGAGCACCGCCTCGGCGGTCTCGGCCGGCACGTGGTCGGCGAACACCGCCGACCCGTAGGTCGTCCGCACTCCGGCCGTGTCGAAGAGGTCCTTGACGGCCAGGGCGACACCGCCGGAGCTGCCGGCGAGCTCGGTGATCCAGATGCTCATCCGGTGATCGGCTCGAGGATCCCGGCCACGACGTCCACCGACGCGGGGTCCTCCACAGCCGTCACCTCGATGCCCACGAGGCGTCCGGCGGCGACCAGGCCGGCGAGCACCGAGCGGACCTCCTCCGCCTGCAGGCCGCCCAGCACCGGGTACTGCACGCGCAGCACCGTCGGGTCGAGCCCGTCGACGTCGAAGTGCACGTACACCGGGCCCTCGGCCGGCACGCCGGTCCCGATCCCGGCCGCCTCGACCTCGAGCCGCTCCCCGGGATCGAGGTCGCGGACGCCGAGGAACGACACGGCGGACGGGTCGATGGTGTCCGGCCAGCCGGCGTCCCAGCGCGCGCAGGCCGCGCCCAGGCACATGCCGCCGAGGAAGCCGCTCGGCGTCGTCTCGGGCGTGTTGAAGTCACCGTGCGCGTCGATCCACAGGAAGCGCACGCCGGGCACGCGGCGGGCCACCGTCGGCATGGTCGCGATGCAGATCGAGCAGTCCGAGGCCGTGATCAGCGGCAGCTCGCCCTGGTCGAGCGCGGCCGAGACCTCGGCGGCGGCGGCCTCGAGCACGGGCCGCGCCTCGGGCAGGTCCTCCGACCAGTCGCGCGGGCGCCCCGGTGACGGCTCTCCCACCACCCTGCCCCCGAGCTTCTCGGCCAGCGCCTGCGCGCCCGCGCCGGCGCCGTCCGTGCGATCGGACGTCCGCGCCCGCAGGCAGGTCACCCTCACTGTCCGGTCCATACCGGCTCCCGCTTCTCGAAGAACGCCTTCACGCCCTCCTGGATGTCCTCGGTCGAGAAGGCCAGCGTGAGCTGCGCGTGGAGGAACTCGAGCGCGTCGGCCAGCGCCATGTCCTGCTGGCGGAACAGCGCGTCCTTGCCGAGCCGCATGAGCACGGGCGACTTGGCGGCCAGCTTCTCGGCCCACTCGCGGACGGCCGCCTCGAACTCGCCGGCGCCGACCACGCGGTTGACGATGCCGATCCGCTCCGCCTCCTCCGCCGAGATCTGCTCGCCGAGCAGGAGCAGCTCCGTGGCCTTCTTGCGGCCGACGTTGCGGTAGATCAGCGCCATGATCATGAACGGGAACACGCCGACGTTGATCTCGGGCGTCCCGAAGCGCACGCCCTCGCGCGCGACGATCAGGTCACAGGCGAGCGCCAGGCCCAGCGCGCCGGCCAGCACATGGCCGTTGGCGGCGCAGATCGTCGGCTTGCCGAGCTCGCCGATGAGGCGGAACAGGCGCGGGAAGCGGTCGGTGGCGAAGTGCTTGTGGACGAGCGGCGCCTGCGAGGCGAACCCGGCCAGGTTGCCGCCGCTCGAGAAGACCTTCTCATGGGTCGAGGTGAGCACGACGCAGCGGACGGCGGCGTCGTCGCGAGCCGCCTCGAAGGCGGCGATCAGGTCGTCGAGGACCTCGTCCGAGAGCGCGTTGCGCGTCTCGGGATGGTCGAGCGCGATCGTGGCGATGCCGGCGTCGACGGTGGAGCGGACGGTGTCGGCCATGCGGCCCGGCACCCTATTCCCTTTCTCGCGGACCGCAGTACGCTGGGCGCCGTGTTGTTGAGGGGACACATCGTCGGGCCGCTTGCCCTTGTGCTCGCCACCCTGCTCCTCCTGGTCTTCGCGGCGCCGAGCCCGGCGCCGGTCGCACCGAAGAACTGCGGCGACATCACGGTCAAGAACAAGCGCTACCTGGTCAAGGCGGACCAGATCAAGTGCACGACGGCCAAGGACTGGTCCCGCCGCTACCTCAAGGGCGACGGTCACCCGAAGGGCTACTCCTGCAGCAAGGGCAGCGCCGGCTCGCAGCTCAAGTTCCGCTGCTGGAAGCGGGAGCGCACCTACTTCGCCATCAAGCGCTGAGGTGCGCAAGGCGGCGCTCCTCCTGCTGCTCGCCGCGCTGCCGGTGGCCGGCTGCGGCGGCGAGACCGCGAGCGGCGGGGGCACTCCCGCGGCCAACCGCGAGCTCTCCGACCGCCTCGTCGACTTCTCCAAGAAACCGCCCTACGTGAACGCCCTCGACGTCGACCCCGCCACCGGCGACTACCTGATGACCACGAACCGCGGGTTCTGGCGCATCGACCCGGAGACCGACGAGGTCGAGCGGGTCAAGGGCACGGTCACCTCCGGCCGGCGCTCCTCGCCGGTGGGGACGTTCCTCGAGCTGCTCGTGACCGGGCCCGGCGAGCTGCTCGGCTCCGGCCACCCGGACAGCAAGGCCCAGCTCCCGCCCTACCTCGGGCTCATCTCGTCCGAGGACGGCGGTGCGAGCTGGACGGTCATCTCGCGGCTCGGCGAGGCCGACCTGCACAAGATCGTCCTCAAGCACGACCGCGTCTACGCGATCGACGCCGTCGTGGCCGCCGTGCTGATCTCGACCGACGGCGGCCGGACGTTCGCCGAGCACTTCACGCCGCGCGACGAGGTGCTCATCGACCTCGAGATCGACCCCGAGAACCCCGACCGCCTGTTCGGCTCGACCGAGAACCAGCTCTATCGCTCGGAGGACGGGGGCCAGACCTGGCGCCCGGCGGATCTCGGGCCGCGCATCCGGCTGGTCTGGACCGAGCCCGACGCGTTCTTCCGCGCCGACCAGGACGGCACCGTCTACCGCTCCAGCGACGGCGGCCTGCGCTGGGAGGAGGTCGGCACGGTCCCCGGCGAGCCCTACAAGTTCAAGGCGCTCGGCCCCGAGGAGCTGCTGCTCGCCCTGAGCGACGGCACCGTGGTCGAGAGCAAGGACGGTGGGCGGACGTGGAGCGAGGTGTTCCGGCCGTGAGGCGCCCGCTGATCCTCGCTGCGGCGCTGCTGGCGCTGCTCCCGGCCACCGCCACGGGCCACTCGCTCGTCCGGGTCGGCGGCGACGTCGCCCGCTACCTCTCGGCCGACGCCACGTCGCTCAACACCCTCGTCGTCCGGCTCGACGGCGACCGGATCGACTTCAGCGACCGCACCGTCGACGGCGGCATCGACCCCGGGCCCTGCGAGCCCGGCGACATCAGCGACGACGCCAACACCTGGATCATCCAGGCGCTGTGCCCGCGAGCCGGGATCACGGCGCTGAACATCGACCTCGGGGAGCGCGAGGACAGCGCCGCGATCGACGTCCCGATGCCGGTCCTCCTGCTCGGGGGTCCGGGCGCTGACACGCTGCGCACCGGCGGCTCCGCCGACCAGATGCGGGGCGACGACGGCAACGACGACCTCGCCCCCGGGGGCGGCAACGACGTCGTCGACGGCGGCTTCGGCCTCGACAAGCTCGACGGCGGCGAGGGCGACGACCTGCTGCGCGACGCCGACGGGCTGGCCGACGCGATCACCTGCGGCCCGGGCTCCGACACGGTCGAGGCGGACACGGCGGACGTCGTCGCCGCCGACTGCGAGTTCGTCAGCCGCGCCAGCGTCGCCCCGCCCGCCGACGTGCCGGTCGACGACACGAAGGCGCCGTCGATCAAGGTCGGCGGGCCTGCTGTGCAGCGGCTTCGCAAGCGCGGCGTGCACCTGCTGGCGACCACCAGCGAGCGCGGGCTGCTGGCCGCCTCGGGCTCGGTCGACGTGGCCGGCATCTCGCTCCCGGTCCAGGCCGACCGCAAGCGCGTGAGCGTCGCCGGCGGCGGCGCCAGGCTCGTGGTCCGGCTGACCGACCAGCAGGTCAGGATGTGCCGCAAGGCCCTGGCCCGTGGCCGTCGCGCCAGTATCCGGATGTTCGCCGTGGCAACCGACCTCGCCGGCAACTCCCGGCGCGCGAAACCGATCCGGATCCGCCTCAAGCGCTGATGGTTACCTCCAGGTAACCAACACCCCTTGGGCAGTGCTTCGCACTGCTTGTAGGGTTCGCCCAAAGCACCGCACTCTGGGGAGTGCGGACCACACAATCTGAGGGGGAAGGATTGCCTGCCAAGTCCAGGCTCGCCGGAGCCGTGGCGGTCTTCGTGTCGTTGCTCGGTGCCGACGCCGCCATCGCCGACGATCGGCTCTCGGCCATGGAGAACCGGTCGCGCGGCATCACGCCGACCGTCAGTGACGCGCAACCGGGCGCATCCACGTGGCTCCGGGGCAGTAACTCGTTCTCCACGTCGAGCCTCGCGGCTCCCGTGGTCTCGAGGAACCTCCCGGCGGCCAGCGAGAACGTCGAGCTCGTGGGCGACCTCGAGGTCGTGACGCCGGTGCAGTACCGCGTCGACCCGAACGAGCCGGGCTTCGACCCCGCCGATCCGGCGACCGGCACGCCCGACCCGACCCAGCCGGCGCGTCGTCGACGGCCAGATCGCCGATGTCGCCATCTACAAGAACGCCGCCTACCTCGCTTCCTGGAGCGAGCCCTCGTGCCGCCGCGGCGGCTTCTTCTCGGTCGACATCTCCGACCCCGCGAACCCGCGCCAGCTCGCCTTCGTGCCCGCCCTGCCCGGCACGTACCACGGTGAGGGCACGCACGTCGTGACCTTCAACGGGCGCGACATCCTCGCGGTCAACAACGAGCCCTGCGCCGCCAACGGCGTCGGCGGCTTCGACCTCTACGACGTGACGAACCCGGCTGCACCGGTGGCGCTCGTCCAGGGGGCGGGCGATCAATCGCCCGACACACCGTTCGACGAGGGGATGGGCGACACGACCCAGAACCCGGCCGCGGTGCCCAACAGCGCCCACTCGATCTTCCTGTGGTCCAACAACAACAAGCTCTACGCCGTCATCGTCGACAACACGGAGCTGCACGACGTCGACATCTTCGACGTCACCGACCCGACGGCGCCGGCCTTCATCGCCGACGTCGACCTCGTCACGCTGGCCATCGAGCAGAACTTCGACCTCATCGACAACTCGGCCAACGGCGACGCGATCTTCCTCCACGACATGGTGGTCAAGAAGATCGGCAACACGCAGACCATGCTCGCGTCCTACTGGGACTCGGGCTACGTGAAGCTCAACGTCAACGACCCGACGAGCCCGCGCTTCATCGGCGACTCGGCCTTCGACCAGCAGGACCCGCTCGTCGACGACCCGCGCACGCCGAGCGAAGCGGCTACGAGCGGCCCGAGGGCAACGGCCACCAGGCCGAGTTCAGCCATGACAACAAGTACGTCCTCGCGGCCGACGAGGACTTCGACATGTACCGGTTCGAGGCCGTCATCACCGACGGCCCGAGCGCCGGCCACGAGCTGACCGCCATCCAGGGGTCGGACGTGCCGCTGCTCGGCCCGGATCGCCCGCTCATCGGCGACACCCAGTACGTCGGCGAGGCCTGCACGCCGGCCTCGATCGCACCTCCCGGCAACTCGCCGATCGCGGTCATCGCCCGCGGCACGTGCGACTTCCAGGTGAAGTACGACAACGTCGTCGCGGCCGGCTACGAGGCCGGCATCGTGTTCAACTCCAACAGCACCAACGCCGGCTGCGAGGGCCTGATCAGCATGCTGGTCTCGGGCGACTCGATCCCGTTCCTGTTCGTCCCGCGGGCCGACGGCATCCACCTGCTCGGCCTGCACGACGAAGCACGTACTCGTGCACGCCGGGCGGCGCGACGGTCCCGCCCAACCCGGCTCCGCCGGTGGACTCGGCGGGTGTGTCGTTCCAGGCCGCTGTTCGACGGCTGGGGCTACACGCACCTGTACCGACAACACGCGGTGCCGACCTCGAGGCGGTCGATCACTACGCGATCGAGGAAGCCGTCGACGAGCGGTACGCGACCGGGTTCGGCGACCTCTCGCGTGCACGAGTTCGCCACCGACCCGAACGCGAACGTCGCGTACAGCTCGTACTACGCGGGCGGCATGCGGGTGTTCACGTTCGGCGACGGACGGTCTCAAGCAGACCGGCAAGTTCATCGCCGAGGGCGGCAGCAACTTCTGGGGCGACGAGGTCGTGACGACCGCCTCGGGCGATCGGCTGTTCGCCGGCTCGGATCGCGACTTCGGCCTGTACCTGTTGCGGTACACCGGGCCGAACGCCGTCCAGCCGCCGTCGGCCCCGCCGGGCTCGCCGCCCGCGTGGCCCGGATCGCCGATCCGGCGATCTCGAACAAGACGGTGCGCGTGAGCAAGAAGCGCTACGTCAGCCTGCCGGTCAGCTGCCCGGCGACGGTCGGCACCCAGTGCCGCGGCAAGCTCGAGATCACGCGCCGGGCCGGCTGGCACACGCTGGCCACGAAGTGGTTCGCGAAGAAGGCCGACACGATGTCGGGCGTGCGGCTGCGGCTCTCGCGGCCGGAGTTCCGCCGGCTGAAGGAGCGCCGCCGGCAGAGCGTCACGGTCGAGCTCCTGACGCGCGGTGTGGACGGCCAGCTGCGCCACGCCGCCACGAAGGTGACCCTGCTGGCGCCGCGGCGCTAGCCGGGTTCTGATGGAGGGAGGGCCGGGTCGCCGTTCGCGGCGGCCCGGCCCACCCGGTCTTAAGATGGAGCACGGATGAAGGCAGCGCTCATCGGCGTCCTGGTTCTCGCGGGGCTCGTCCTCGCCGGTCCGCCGGCGGTCGCCCACGACGGGGCGCACTGCGGCGCCCGCGTCGCCGGGCCGACGCCGCCCTACGACATGGACTGCGACAGCGTCCGCGACGAGACGGACAACTGCCCGCCGCGCTGGCTCAACGACTTCGCGATGCGCAACCCCGACCAGCGCGACTCGGACGCGGACGGGCTCGGGGACAAGTGCGACCCCGACGATGACGACGACGGCGTGCTCGACGGGCCGGACAACTGCGACACCGTCGCCAACCCGCCGCCGCAGCCGGGCGGGCCGCAGGCCGATTCCGACGGCGACGGCATCGGCGACGCGTGCGCGTTCGACCGCGACAACGACGGCGCCGTCGACCCGCGCGACAACTGCGCGCCGAAGTTCGACACCGACACCGGCGCGGCCAACCCGGACCAGCGCGACACCGACGCCGACGGCTACGGCGACCACTGCGACAGCGACGATGACGACGACTACGTCCTCGACGTCGCCGACAACTGCCCGCTGGTCTACAACCAGGAGCAGACCGACCTCGACGGCGACGGCATCGGCCACGACTGCGATCCCGGCGATGCCGCTCCCGCGCCGCCCCCGTCGCCCTCTCCGCAGCCCGACGTCGCGGCTCCCACCGTGAAGCTCACGGTGGCCAGGACCATGCGCCTGCGCGAGCTCGGAGGCTCGATCCCCGTGCAGGTCCGGTGCAGCGAGAGCTGCTCCGTGCGCGCCCAGTTGACCGCCTCCAAGCGCAAGCTCGCGTCCGGCACCGCGGCGCTCGGTGGAAGCGGTACCACGTACGTCTTCCTGCGGAAGCTCCGCAAGCTCGCGCCGGCCACGGCGACGCTCAAGCTCACGGCGACCGACGCCGCGGGCAACCGGCGCACGGTCACGCGACGCATCCTGCTCCGCCGCTGAAGCGCTACATTGCGCGGCAATGGCGTGGCCGGGGAGGCCGCGCGTCGTTTTGAACTGAGGGAGGACAGGGGATGGGCAGACGCTCATCGAGCGCCGCTTTTGCGGTGCTCGTGTCGTTGGCGCTGGCAGCGCCGGCAGCTGCGGACAGCCGCGACCCGATCAACGGCTATCGGGTCAAGGCCACGTCGCAGAACCTCGAGAAGCTGGCCATGGCCGGCTTCGACGTGACGGAGGGCCGCCGCGGCGGTCAGATCGAGATCTACGGCACGGCGACGCAGGTCGCCAAGCTGCGCTCCGACGGCATCAGCGCCAAGGTCGTGCGCGACGCCAAGGGCCGCACCGCCGCCCAGCGCCAGCGCGCGAAGTACGGCGCCCGTGCCGCTCAGGCGCCGGTGGCCGACGACTCGGCCTACCAGGTGTGGACGCGGTACGACCGCGTCCGCAACGACGGCAAGGAGCAGTACCTCGAGCAGTACGACCGGTTGCTGCGCCAGTACCCGAAGATCACCAAGGAGCTGGTCGCTCGGCCGCTCGCACCAGGGCCGCGAGATCATCGCCATCAAGGTCACGCCGCAACGCGCGCAACCAGAAGGACGGCAAGCGCCCGGCCGTGCTGTTCAACGCGCAGCAGCACGCCCGTGAGTGGCTGGCCGGCGAGACCTGCCGCCGCACGCTCGAGTACTTCGTGACCAACTACGGCGACAACGCCCGGGTTACGCGCCTGGTCGACAGCCGCGAGCTGTACTTCATGTGCATCTCGAACCCGGACGGCCACGAGTACACGTTCACGCCCGGCAACCGCCTCTGGCGCAAGAACATGGCCGACAACAACGGCAACGGGATCCGCGGCGAGTCGGGCGACGGCGTCGACCCGAACCGCAACTTCGCCACGAACTGGGGCCTCGACGAGGAGGGCTCGTCGAGCGACCCGGCATCGGAGACGTATCGCGGCCCGAGCGGGGACTCCGAGCCCGAGACGAAGGCGATGAAGAAGCTGTGGGATCGCGTCGACTTCGCCTTCCAGAAGAACGACCACACGGCCGCCGAACTGCTGCTGTGGCCCCAGGGCTTCCAGAAGTTCACGCCCACCCCCGACAACGGGATCTTCGAGGCGCTGGCCGGCACCGACCACAACTCGGCGATCCAGGACGACGAGGAGACGTTCGACCCCGACCTCTCCTCGGAGCTCTACATCACCAACGGCGACACGCTCGACGACGGCTACCACGAGCACGGCATCCTCGGCTTCACGCCGGAGGGCACGAACTCGCGCATCCCGGGCGTGACCGGCTTCGAGTTCGAGGACGACGAGCAGGAGGTCGAGGAGGAGTTCCTCCGCCACCTGAAGTTCTCGCTCGACCTCGCCGAGTCGGCCGCCGATCCGGAGGACCCGGAGTCGCACCTGGGCAACGAGACCGAGGACTTCTACGTCGACACGTTCGGCCAGTCCTTCGGCGACCCGCAGCCCATCCAGGTTACGGCCAAGCGCTCGCTCGGCAACGTCTACCTGCACTACCGCATCAACGGCGGCCGCGAGCAGCGGGTCAAGACCCGCGAGTTCAAGGGCGGCGAGCGGTACTACAAGGACACCGGCGTCTACTACCACCGCCTGCGCGGCGTGGTCGAGGGCACCCGGCCGGGCAACGAGGTCACCGCCTGGTTCGAGACGGCCAACGGCAAGCGGCGCTCCTCGCGCTTCACGTACGAGGCCAAGTCGGAGTCGCGCCGGCGCGCGCTGGTGGTCGCCGACGAGAACTACACCGGTCCCGTCCAGGACCCGGTGACCGACACCGCCGGCCCCGACTACGCCGATGAGGCAGTCGCTGCGCTGGAGGCCAACGGCATCCGCGCCGACGTCTACGACGTCGACGCCAACGACATGACCGCGCCGCATCCGCTCGGCGTGCTCAGCCACTACGACATGGTCGTGTGGGAGAAGGGCGACGACTACGTCACCCGGCGGCCGGGCCAGCCCGGTCAGACGGGCCAGGCGCGCGTCGCCATCGAGACCCAGCTCGCCGTGCGCGACTTCCTCAACGAGGGCGGCAAGCTGCTCTTCACCGGCCAGCACGCCGGCCGGCAGGACGCCGAGGGCTACGAGTTCCGCAACTTCGGCTTCCCGGAGCCGGACGAGGGAGCCGGTGGCCGCTGGTGCAGCAGCACCGAGACGGAGTTCGTCGACGGGTGCATCCCGCCCGACAACGACTTCCAGCAGTACTACCTCGGCGCGTACATCTACGTCGGGGGCGGCAACGCCCAGGACGCGGAGGGGAACCCGCTGCCCATCATGGGCGAGGGCGACCCGTTCGGATCGAGCGTGTTCGAGTTCAACGGCGCCGACTCAGCGGACAACCAGGTCCACACGGCCACCTTCGCGGTGACCAGCTCGATCCTGGACCCGGAGACGTATCCGTGGTTCGGCGACTCCCGCCGCATCGCCACGTGGCAGCGGCCGGGCGCCGGCCCGTTCGCGCCGTACAGCGGCTCGTACTACATGTCCGCCGGGGCCGACTCGCAGGCGTTCAAGCGCCTGCGACGGGAGATCGACCTGACCGGGAAGACGAGCGGCTCGCTGTCGTTCAAGTTCTCGGCCGACCTCGAGCCCAACTGGGACTACATGGCCGTCGAGGTGCGTGAGGTGGGTACCGACGAACTGGACCACCCTCCCGGCCACCGGCGTCACCGAGCACGGGCACCGGCGAGAGCTGCCCGGCGGGCTGGAACGACGCTCGCATCCGCAGCTCGACCACTACCAGACGGTCAACGCCAACGGCACCTGCTCGCCCACCGGGACCACCGGTGACTGGAACGCCTTCACGGGCAACTCCGAGGGCTGGCAGGACTGGACGGTCGACCTGAGCGCCTACGCCGGCAAGAACATCGAGGTCTCGATCTCGGTGATCACCGACTGGGGCACGCTCGGGCTCGGCGTCTGGGTCGACGACGCGACGGTGACGCTCGACGGCGCGCAGGCGTCGTTCGACGACTTCGAGGCGGGCACGGGCTCCTGGCAGCTCGGTCCCTCGCCGGAGGGCAGCGTCAACCCGGTCGTCGGCTGGGAGCGGGTCACGGAGCAGTTCCAGGAGGGCGCGGTCGTCGCCACCGACGACACCGTCTACACCGGGTTCGGCTTCGAGGGCATCCGGGGCGCCGCGAAGCGCACCGAGTTCATGGGCGGGGTGCTCGAGCACCTCGGCCTCAAGGACTGACGTAGCGGGTGGCGGCCATGGGTTAGCTTTGACCCATGGCCGCCACCGACGTCGTCAAGCCCGATCACGCCGCCTCCCGGCGGCACTTCATCTTCACCGACGAGCACGAGCAGCTGCGCGAGTCGATCCACTCGTTCGTGCTCAAGGAGCTGCGGCCGCACGCGGAGACGTGGGAGGAGACCACGTTCGAGGACTGGGTCTTCCCGCGCATGGGCGAGCTGGGGCTGCTGGGGTTGAGCTACCCCGAGCAGTACGGCGGCCAGGGCGGCGACTACTACTGCAGCCTCGTCCTCGGCGAGGAGATGGTGCACTCGGACTGCGGCGGCCTGGCCATGGGCATCGCCGTCCACACCGACATGGCGACGCCGCCGATCCTCGCCTTCGGCACCGAGGAGCAGAAGCAGGCCTACCTCGTGCCCTCCATCCGGGGCGAGAAGATCTCCAGCCTCGGGATCACCGAGCCCGACGCCGGCTCCGACGTCTCGGGCATCAAGACGCGCGCCGTGCGCGACGGCGACGAGTGGGTGATCAACGGGTCCAAGACCTACATCACCAACGGCCACCGGTCCGACTACATCGTGCTCGTGACCAAGACCGACCCGGACGCCGGCTACGACGGCTTCACGCTGTTCATCGTCGACATGGACCTGCCCGGCGTGATCCGCGAGGAGCGGCTGCGCAAGCTCGGCATGCACGCGTCGGACACGGCGCTGCTCGCGTTCCAGGACGTCCGCGTGCCCGACAGCGCGGTGCTCGGCGAGGTCGGCAAGGGCTTCTACCACATCATGTGGGAGCTCCAGGGCGAGCGGCTGATCGGCGCCGCGGGCGCCGTGGCCAGCGCGCAGGCGCTGTTCGACAAGACCCTGCGGTACGCCGGCGAGCGGCACGCCTTCGGGCGCCCGATCGGCAAGTTCCAGGTGACCCGCCACAAGTTCGCCGAGATGGCGACGAAGATCGAGGCGGCCCGGCAGCTCGTCTACACGACCGCCTGGCGGCACGCGAACGGCGAGTACCCGGTGCGCGAGATCTCGATGGCCAAGCTGCACGCTTCGCGGATCGCCTGCGAGGTCGCCGACGAGTGCCTGCAGATCCACGGCGGCGCGGGCTACATGAAGGAGTACGGCATCGAGCGGGCCTGGCGCGATCTGCGGCTCAACCGCATCGGCGCCGGGACCGACGAGATCATGCTCGATGTGATTGGGCGCTCGTACGGTCTGTGAGCAGCTCGCCCGCGCGGACGAGGCGGATCAGCTCGGCCGCGATCTCGGGGTCGAACTGGGTGCCCGCGCCGCGCTCGAGCTCGGCGAGGGCCTCCTCGACGGACATGCCCGGCCGGTAGATGCGCGAGGAGGTCATGGCCTCGAGCGCGTCGGCGCAGTGGAGGATGCGGCTGGCCAGCGGGATGGCCTCGCCCGCGAGCCCGTGGGGGTAGCCGCGCCCGTCGTAGCGCTCGTGCAGGTGCAGCACCCACTTGCCGATCTCCTCGAGCCCGGCGCCGGCGATGATGTCGCGGCCCAGCTCGGAGTGGCGGCGCATGACGGCGAACTCGTCGGCGTCGAGCCTCGCGGGCTTGAGCAGCACCGCGTCGGGGATGCCGATCTTGCCGACGTCGTGCAGCACGCCGGCGCTGCGGAGCTGCTCGAGCTGCGGCTCGGGCAGGCCGAGCGCACGGCCCAGCTCGGCCGCGTAGCGGGCCACGCGCTGGGAGTGCGAGTGCGTGTAGCCGTCCTTGGCATCGACCGCGCGGGCGAGCGCGTGGACGGTGTTGACGAGGCCGGCGCGCAGGTTGCGCTCGGCCGCCTCCTCGGGCGAGCGGGCGAGGTCGATGGAGTCCGAGTAGACGAACGTGCGCGCCTTGCCGTTGGACTTGGCCCAGTACATGGCGCCGTCGGCGAGGTGCAGGAGCTCGTCCTGCGCCGTGCCGTGGCGCGGGTAGCCGACGATCCCGGCGCTGACGGTGAGCGGCCGCAGCGCGGCGGCGATGCGCTCGACCACGAGGTCGGCGTCGCCCGCGTCGGAGTCGACGAGCGCGAGCGTGAACTCGTCGCCGCCGACACGGCCGCAGAGGTCGCCGGCGCGGAGCTCCTCGCGCAGGGCGGCGCCGACGGTGCGCAGCGCCTCGTCGCCGGCCGCGTGCCCGTGCTCGTCGTTGATGGCCTTGAAGTCGTCGAGGTCGAGCGCGACGATCGCGATCGGCTGGCCGCTGCGCTCCGCGCGGCGGAGCTCCTCCCCGAGGCGCTCCTGGAAGGCCCGGTGGTTGAGCAGGCCGGTGAGCGGGTCCTTGAGCGACTCCAGCAGGGCGTCGGCCATGCGGTCGAAGTCGCGCGCGAGGTCGCCGATCTCGTCGGCGCCGCGCAGGCCCGCGCGCGCGTCGCGGTCGCCCTCGCGGATGCGGTTGGCGACGGCGCGGACGCGGTCGAGCCGGCGGACGACGGTGTGCCCGAGCGCGAAGGCCACGAGGCCGCCGAGGATGAGCGCCGCGGCGAGGCCGAGCAGGAAGATGGTGGTCGCCTCGCGTCCCTGCGCCTGGTCGAGCGCGCTGAGGTCGTAGCGCAGCTCGAGCATGGCGTCGGGGCCCGGGCCGACGGGGTAGCGGATCTCGGCGTAGTGGTCGCCGCCCTTGCGGATCTCCCGGTAGTCGCGGGCGCCGCTCTCGATCGGCGCGTACCAGGGTGCCTCCTCCTGCCCGGCGTCGACGACGCGGGTCGTGCCGTCGAACTCGTGCCACGAGACGCTGATGCGCGCGAGGTTCGGGTTGAGCTCCTTGAGCCGCGCGACGCGCTCCTCCATCAGCTGGGCGTCGGCGAGATCCGAGAGCTGGAAGCCGTCCTCCCACGTGGTCGCGATCGCGGCCAGCTCGCTGCGGGCGGCGCGCTCGTAGGCGGCGCCGACCGAGTGCGAGGAGACCTGCACCAGGACCCCCGCGAGCAGCAGGACGCCACCCAGGACGAGCACGACGATCCTGGGCCGGAGACCGGTGAGCGGGTTCAAGCGGCGCACTGGCCCTTCTATTCGGCCGCGATGGGTGACGCTCTGTGAGCGAAAGTCAGCACAAGTTCCGCCCTTCACGCCGGAGCACGAGGCGTTCCGCGCTCGCGCGCGGGAGTTCGTGCTCGGCGAGCTGCGGCCGCACGCGGACGAGTGGGAGGAGGCCGCGTGGTTTCCGGATTCCGTCTTCGAGGCGCTCGCCGAGCGGGGCTGGCTCGGCCTCAAGTACGGCGGTGACCTCGTGGCCGACGCGGTGCTGTGCGAGGAGCTCGCACGCTGCGGCTCGGGCGGGGTGGCGGCGGGGATCGGCGCGCACGCGCACATCGCCACGCCGCCGATCTCCGCGTTCGGCACCCCGCTGCAGCGAGCGCGCTGGCTGGAGCCGGCGCTGCGCGCCGAGAAGATCGGGGCGCTGGCCATCACCGAGCCGGACGCGGGCTCCGACGTCGCCGCGCTGCGCACGCGCGGGGAGCGGGTGGACGGCGGCTGGCTGGTGAGCGGCGCCAAGACCTTCATCACCAACGGGGTCCGGGCGGACTTCTACGTGACGGCCGTGCGCACCGGCGGCGACGGCCACGGCGGCGTGTCGCTCCTCGTGGTCGAGCGCGGCCCCGGCGTGTCGGCGCGGGCGCTGAGCAAGCTCGGCTGGAGGGCGTCCGACACCGCCGAGCTCGCCTTCGACGAGGTCTTCGTGCCCGACGAGCACGTGCTCGGCGCGCTCGGCCGCGGCTTCTACCTCGTGATGGCGAACTTCCAGTGGGAGCGCCTGGTCATGGCGCTCGGGGCGGTCGGCGCGATGCGGCGCACGCTCGAGCGGGCGGTCGCCGAGCTGGGCGGCCGCGGCCAGGCGACCCGCCACGCCGTCGCCGACCTCGCCACGCGATCCGAGGCGGCGACCGCCCTCACCTACCACGCGCTGCGCCGCCACCTCGCGGGAGCCGACGCGGTCCGCGAGGTCACGATGGCCAAGCTCGCCACCCAGCGCCTGAACTTCGAGCTGCAGGACACGATGCTGCGGTTGATCGGCCCCGATCCGGAGCTCGAACGGGCCGTGCGCGACGCCCGCCTCGGCCCGATCGGCGGTGGCACCGACGAGATCATGCGCGAGATCCTCGGCCGGTCGCTCACGTAAGGGGGTCAGACCCCCTTACCTCGGTAGCGCGTAAGGGGGTCAGACCCCCTTAGGTTTCGATTCGGGTGCTGCGCGCACCCCTAAGGTGCGGTTATCCGTCCTTTACGGTTCGGGCAGCAGTGGGACAGTTCTCCGCATGCCTGGAGTCATCGCGCACAATCTCTTCCACCGAGTAGGGGACGCACGGACGCGCTTCGACGTGCTCCGGGACGTGTCCCTCGAAGCCCCGGCCGGTCAGGTGACCGCCGTCGTCGGGCCGTCCGGTTCAGGCAAGACCTCCCTCCTGCACCTCCTCGCCGGCCTCGATCGCCCGGCCGGCGGGACCGTGACGCTCGACGGGCGCTCGCTGCGCGGGCTCGACGATCTCGAGCTCACCCGCCTGCGGCGCGACCGCATCGGCCTGCTCCTCCCCGCCGCGTCGGTCCTCCCCACGATCACCGTCGCCGAGAACGTCGCGCTGCCGCTCCTCATCTCCCGCCGCGCCCCCGCGCCCGAGGCCGTCGACGCGCTGCTCGAACGCGTCGGCCTCGGCGAGCTGCGCGACGCGCGCCCCGGCGTCCTCACGGCCGCCCAGCGCCAGCGCGCCGCGCTCGCCCGCGCCGTCGTCGGCGGCCCGAGCGTCCTGCTGTGCGACGAGCCCGCCGGCGATCTCGAGCCCGAGGAGGGCGCCGAGCTGCTCCTCCTCCTGCGCGCAGATCGCCGTCGAGGACGACATCGCCGTGGTGCTCTTCACGCGCGACATCGACGACGCCGCCGGCGTGGCGGACACGATCGTCGAGCTCGAGGCCGGCCGCGTGGTGCCGTCCGCTGCCGCGCTCGCGGCATAACCTCGCCACAATCCACGCCTCCGAATTCGAACTGGAGGCAGAGATGGGAGTCCTCGACGACAAGGTGGCGATCGTCACCGGGTCCGCGCGCGGCATCGGCCGCGCGACGGCGGAGCTGCTGAGCGAGCACGGCGCGAAGGTGCTGATCAACGACCTCGACGCCGACCTGGCCGAGCAGGCGGCATCGGAGATCGCGGGCGAGACCGTCGTCCACGGCGGCGACCTGACGGCCGCCGGAGCGCCCGACGCGCTCGTGCAGACGGCGATCGACGCCTGGGGCAGGCTGGACATCATCGTCAACAACGCCGGCTACACGATCGACGCGCCGATCCACAAGATGTCCGACGACGCGTTCCAGCGCATGCTCGACATCCACACGATCGTGCCCTTCCGGGTCATCCGCGCCGCCGCCCCGCACCTCCGCGAGCCGGCCAAGGCCGAGCGCGAGCGCGGCGAGGAGGTCTTCCGCAAGATCGTCAACGTCTCCTCGATCTCCGGCACGATGGGCAACGCCGGCCAGGCGAACTACGCGGCCGGCAAGAGCGGCGTGGTGGGGCTGACGAAGACGCTGGCCAAGGAGTGGGGCCAGTTCAAGATCAACGTCAACGCCGTCGCCTTCGGCTGGATCGAGACCCGCCTGACGGCGTCCAAGGTCGAGGACAACACGATGGACATCGGCGGCGAGACGGTCCAGCTCGGCATCCCGGACCAGATGCGCGGCATGGCGTCGATGCTCATCCCGCTCGGCCGGACCGGCACGCCCGAGGAGGCCGCCGGCGGCGTCTTCTTCCTGTGCTCGCCGTGGTCGAACTTCGTCCACGGCCAGGTGCTCAACATCACCGGCGGCCAGTTCACGGGCATGACCACGTAGAACGCGGAGGGCGGGGCGCCGGCAGTCTCGGCGCCCCGCCCTCGGTGGTCACGTCGCTACGGAACCGGCACCCCCGCGCCCGGGCCGGTGAACTCGACCCAGTTGAGGTTGCCGTAGCCCTGGTTGCCGGCGGCCGGCCCACCGGCGATCTGGCGGAACACCAGGTACAGGCGCTGCGACCCCGCGAAGTCGAGGTCGAACTCCTGGTCGGTCCAGGTGTTGTTGTTCGTGCCCGTCGACAGCAGCGTCGCCGTCGTGATCAGGTCGCCGGTCGGGCTCCCCGATCTGATCTCGACGTTCACGCGCGGCTGACCGGCCGGGTTGTCGCCCGCACCGCCGCCCCAGCGGAACCGGATCTTCTTGTCCATGTTCCCGAGGAAGTACTGGCGGTTGAGCGCGATCCAGTCGCCCGAGTTCAGGCTCCCGCGGTGCAGGACGCCGCCCCTCGGGTCATTGGTCGTCGCCGTGTTCGTGCCCGCCTGCTCGATCACGAACTCCACCTGCTGGCGGCGCATGTTGACCACGTTCTGGTCGATGGCCGACAGGGCCGGCTGGCCGTTCGCCCCGAGATCCGTATAGGACGCGCTGATCCCCGCGGCGATCGAGCCGCCGTGGTCGATGTCGTCCGGGTTCGTGGCGAAGAAGCCCGAGCAGCCGGTCTTCGACTCGCCCGCGTGGCCGTGCTGGTCGTGGACGAGGACGAACGTCGTCACGACGCGCGAGCAGTCGATCGGCCCGTCCTCCGGGTCCGTGACGGTCACCGTGTACGGGATGTTCTCGCCCCAGTCGAAGAAGTCGCCGTCGACCGGGGTGTTGATCGTCACCGACGGGCTGGTGTTGCCCGCCGTGATCGTGACCGTCTTGACGTCCGACTTGCCCTTGTCGTCGGTCACCGTGAGCTTCGCGACATAGACGCCGGGCGTCGTGTACGTGTAGCTCGCGGCCGGGGCCGTGGAGTCGATGTCCGCGTCGCCGTCGAAGTCCCACGCGAACGACAGTGCGTCGCCCGGATCCGGATCCCTCGTCCCGTCGCTGTTGAACTGCACCGTCAGCGGCACGGCGCCGTCGGTGCGGTCCGTGTTGAGCACCGCGTTCGGCGCCCGCTGGCCCTTGACGTACGACCACCGGTAGATGCCGGCATCCGGGTTCTGGGTGAAGAACCCGTCGCCGTAGGTCAGCAGGTAGAAGTTGCCGTCCGCGCCGAACTGCCCGTCCATCGGGTTGTCGCACTCGAACGGCTGCCCGGATCCGACGCCGCCGCAGTTGAGGACGTTGTTGATCTTGAAGATCTTCTTGTCCGCATCGACGCGGATCTCACGCAGGTAGTCGCGAGTCCACTCGCCGAAGAACAGCGCGTCGTCGTAGTAGGGCGGGAACTTCGTGTCGCTCGGGTTGCTCTCCTCGTAGTCGTACTTGGCGGTCACGTGCGGGCCGACGCCGCCCGTGCCGAGCTCCGGGAAGATCCGCGGGCAGGTGTTCTGGATGGGGACCGCGAC
The DNA here is from genome assembly GCA_963774155.1 of uncultured Solirubrobacteraceae bacterium. Classification (GTDB taxonomy): domain Bacteria; phylum Actinomycetota; class Thermoleophilia; order Solirubrobacterales; family Solirubrobacteraceae; genus DASSUW01. The sequence continues at coordinate 239,414 of CAVZDW010000010.1, read as the reverse complement.
GTTGTAGCTCGCGAAGCACGGGGTGCCCCACAGGTCGTCGCGGAACGAGTACCACACGTCCGGGTTGGTGATCGGCGGGCTGAGCAGGCGCCCGGTGTTCCAGCGCGAGATGTTCGCCGGCCCGTGGTCCGGGTTGTCGCACTCGTACGTCGTCCCCAAAGTCGTCTGGGTGTTGAAGTCCCAGTGGAACATCGGGAGGTCGGTCTTGTAACACATCGGCCAGCCGTAGTTGGCGGGCTTGCGGACGATCTCGATCCGGCCCGTCCCTGCCGCGGCACGCAGGCCGGTCGGCGGGGTGGAGTCGGGCGAGTAGTCGGCCACGTACGCGACGCCGTCCTCGTCGACCTGGATCCGGAACGGGTTCCGGAAGCCCATCGCGTAGATCTCCGGACGCGTCTTGTCGTCGACGTCCTCGGACTCCGGGAACAGGTTGCCCGCGGGAACCGTGTAGCTGCCGTCGTCCGCGACCTTGATCCGCAGGATCTTCCCGCGCAGGTCGTTGGTGTTGGTCGAGCCGCGACGGGCGTCGTTGAACGGCGCCTGGAACAGCCCGCCCTGGAGCGTCGTCGCGATCGTCACGGTCGGCGCGGTGCCGGTGAGCCCGGTCCCGTCCGCCGTCATCTGCGGGACGTCCTTCTGCTGCTGGTTGGCACGGAAATTCACCGTGCGGGTGCCCGTGCCGGTGACGGCGACGTCGTCGATGTTCGACAGCGCCTCCAGCGCGGTCTCGATCTCGGTGTTGACGAGCGGGAAGTTGATCGGCCCCGTCGTCTGCCCGTCGAACGTCAGCGTGAACGTGCCACCGGTCGCGTTCGCGACGGCGATCGTCTGGTTCTCGTTGGTCAGCCAGTCGTTCTGCGGCGGGTTGTTGTTCGCGCCCACCGAGGTCGCCGGCGTGTCGTCGCCCGTGACGAGCCAGAGGTTGTTGTGCTTGTCGAAGTCGATGTCACCGGCGACGTGGCAGCACGCCCCCCGGTCGACCTCGACCTTCATGATCTTCTGCTCGCTCGCCAGGTCGATCGTCGGGTTCGGCCCGTCGACGAACTTGAAGCGCGAGAGCTGGAAGTAGCCCTTCCATTGGTCCCACACGTCGGTCGTGGGGGACGGCGCCGTCGGCGCGTTGCCGTTCGGCGTCGTCGGCGGATAGGGCTTGCCACTCAGCGCGGTGCCCTCCATGTTCACCGGCGAGTAGTAGAAGTACACCCACCGGTTCTCGGTGAAGTTGTTGTCGAACGCCGGGCCGTAGAGGCCGTCCTCGCTGTTGGTGTAGACCGGGATCGTCGCGATGATGTTCGACGTGCCGGCGACCGGGTCGTGGAGGCGGATGCGGCCGTCACGCACGGTCTGCAGGATCCGGCCGTCGGGCATCTGGTCGATGCCGATCGGCTCGTTGATGTTCGGCGGAGCCGAGAGCTTGGTCTGCTGGAAGTTGGCCAGCACCGTGGCGCCGCAGTCGCTGTAGACCGCGTCCGCGTGACCCGCGGTCCAGTCGAGCGCGCCGGCCAGATGCCGCCGGAAGCCGGCTTCGGAGAACGACCCGGCCGTGCCGCCGCCGCCCGTGTAGAAGGAGCGCCCGCCCTGGTAGTCCTTGCACCAGGCGATCGGATGGTCGAAGCCGTCCGTGCCGCCGGTGTAGGTGTTCTCGTCCACCGTCGCGAGCACGTGCGAGAAGCCCCGGACGTTGCTCGTGAAGTTGTACCAGCGGTCCGTGCGGTTCCAGTACTCCGGCAGGCCCTTGCTGGCCAGGTGCCCTCGGTCGGCGACCTTGAGCGTCGCCGCGAGCGCATCCGTCCTGCCTTCGGCACGCGTGCCGAGGACGTCCGTGAAGAACGGCCAATCCGGCTCGGTCTCGATCGCCGAGTGGACGCCGAGGAAGCCGCCGCCGCCCCGGAAGTACGCCTCGAAGGCGTCCTGCTGGGCGTCGTTCAGCACGTCGCCGGCCGTGTTGAGGAAGACCACCGCGCGGTACTTCGCGAGGTTGCTCTCCGTGAACCTGGAGGCGTCGTCGGTCACGTCGAAGGTGACCTCGTTCGCGTCGGCCAGCGAGCGCAGGGCGGCGACGCCCTCCGCGTTGTTGCCGGTCGAGTTCTTGGTGAAGACGAGGACGCTGTAGCGCTCGACGGCGTACATCGCGGCCGGGCCGTCCTTCGGGAAGCTCCGGTTGTCCGAGCGCCAGGACGCGAGCAGGTCGGTCTGGTTCTTCGGGCTGGTGAAGCTCGGCGAGGTGCCGAGGCCGCCACCGTGGGTCTTGAGCGTGATCGCCTCTCCGCGGCTCATGACGGCGATCCAGTAGGTCCCGCCCTCGTCGAGGTCGACGGCGGGGATCGGCACCGTGTTCCAGGCGCGATGGTCGAAGTTGGCGATCGTGCCCTTGCCGAGCAGCGCGCCGGGGCGGCCGTTGGCGTTCGCGTAGACGCCCGCGATCAGCCGCGCGCTGGGCGTGCTGAGGCGCCGGGTCACGAACCGGCGTTCGAGGCGGATGTTGAGGGCGTCGACCGGGCCGTCGGCGCTGGCCGTGAAGCGCCAGGCCTCGGCCATGCCCGCGACGTTCTCGTCCCAGGCGGGGGCATCGTCACGTGAGCCCAGGGCGACGGGGTCGTCCTCGGACAGCGTGGGTGCGGCGGCGGCCGGGCCGGCGCCGACTGCGAACAGCAAGACCGACACGCCGAGCAGCGCCAGCAGCGACGCGCGGCCCCTTCCAGGCGGTGCCGCTCCACGCTGGCGCCGCTCGGATGCGAACAAGGACGGACCCATTTTGTGCTCTCCCCCTCCGGTTGGAAACCGACGAAACGGCCCACGCCGGAACTTGTCCGCCAGCAAGTTCTGTTGCCCTGCACTCGGGCTTTGGCGATCTTCTGACAAAAGTCCCCGCGCTGTCAAGGGGCAGAGCCGTGACATTTCGTGCACGGTCGCGTACCGTTGTGAGCGTGCTCCGAGTACGCCGCGCCGCCCCCGCTTAGCGCGCCCGCCATGGGCGCCGGTGGCGGCCTGGGACCGTCCTCAGCCGACTCGAAGGAGCACTCGATGTCCAGCCTCGCCTTACCCGCCGGTCTCCCGCCGATCGCCGCGCGCCTGCGCGGCGTCGCGAGCTCGCCGGTGCGGGAGATCCTGGCGCTGACCGCGCGCCCCGGCGTGATCTCGTTCGCCGGCGGCCTTCCCGCGCCGGAGCTGTTCGACGCGCCCGGCCTGCGTGACGCGTTCGCGGCCGCGCTGGCCGACGGCGACGCCGGCCGCTCGCTGCAGTACTCGACCACCGAGGGCGACCCCGCGCTGCGGGAGGCGATCGCGCAGCGGCTCACGGCGCGCGGCCTCCCGACGGCCGCCGACGAGGTGCTGGTGACCAGCGGCTCACAGCAGGCGCTGACCCTCGCCGCCACGGTGCTCATCGAGCCCGGCGACCGCGTGCTGGTCGAGGAGCCGTCGTACCTGGCGGCCCTCCAGGCGTTCGCGCTGGCCGGGGCCCACGTGATCCCGGTGGCCTGCGACGACGAGGGCATCGACCCCGACGCCGTCGCGGCGGCCGCGTCCGAGCACGGCGCGCGCCTGCTCTACACGATCCCCACGTTCCACAACCCGACCGGCCGCACGCTGCCGCTCGAGCGCCGCCGCGCGCTCGCGGCCGTGGCCGAGCGCCACGGGCTCTGGCTGCTCGAGGACGACCCGTACGGCGAGCTGCGCTACCGCGGCGAGCCGCTGCCGAGCCTGGCGACCCTGCCCGGGGCCGAAGATCGCACGCTGGCCCTCTCGACGCTCTCCAAGGTCGCCGCCCCGGGCCTGCGCATCGGCTGGGTGCGCACGCCGCCCGGCCTGCGCCACTCGCTCGTGGTGGCCAAGCAGGCCGCCGACCTGCACTCGTCGACGGTCGACCAGGTCGCGGCGGGGCGCTGGCTGGCGACCGTCGACCTCGACGCCCACCTGCACGTGCTCCGCACCGAGTACGGCCGCCGGCGCGACGCGCTGCTCGACCGGCTGGCGGCGGCCCTGCCGCCCGGCTCGACCCACAACCGTCCCGAGGGCGGGATGTTCGTCTGGGCGCGTCTCCCGGACGGCTGGGACGCGGACGCGCTCCTGCGCCGCGCGCTCGAGCGCGACGTCGCCTTCGTCCCGGGCTATCCGTTCTTCGCCGGCGAGCCCGACCGGGCGACGCTGCGCTTCTCCTTCACCACGCACCCGCCGGCCGAGATCACCGAGGGACTGCGGCGGCTGAAGGAGGCGTGGGAATAGGCTGGGCCCCATGAAGGTCGTACAGGCAGAAGACCAGGACCGCGACACCCCCAGGGGCGTCATCGGCGGCCACGAGATCTCGCAGGCGACGGCCGGGGCCACGAACATCTACATGGGCGTCTTCCGCGTGCCGGCGGGCGCCCAGTCGCGGCCCCACTACCACGAGTCGTGCGAGAGCGCCGTCTACATGCTGTCCGGCAACCTGGAGGTCAAGTGGGGTGACCGGCTCGAGCAGACGGTCACGATCGGCCCGGGGGACATGGTCTACGTCCCCCCGAAGGAGACCCACCTGCTCCAGAACCTCTCCGACGCCGAGCCGGCGGAGTACGTCGTCGCCCGGGACTCCCCGACCGAGGACTCGGTCGAGGTCCCCTGGGCGGGCTGAGCAGCGTTTCGCCGGCGGTGCGTGGCACCGCCGGCGAACGTCAACTGCGGCATTAAGGGAGCGGGATCGGCCGGGTTTTCGCGCTCGAATCCTGCTTAGGGGTGACACCGTGACCCGATAAGGCAGGACGCGAGCGAAGAAATCGGCCCCGCCGGCCTCCCCAGCTCCCCTACCCAGCCGGGGTTACGCCCCGGGCCATGACCGCGAGGTGAGTCACCACTAACTTGGCGCGCTCCCGCTCGCCACCCGCTTGACATCCCGCCGAAGTGAGTGAACACTCACTTCCATGCGAAGCAACCCGCTCTGGACCTTCTCGATCGTCTCGATCGCCCTCTTCATGGTGGTGCTCGACAACCTCGTCGTCACCAACGCCCTGCCGTCCATCCGCGCCGACCTCGGCGCGACGATCCAGTCGCTGGAGTGGACGGTCAACGCGTACACGCTCTCCTACGCCGTGCTGCTCCTCACGGGCGCCGCGCTCGGCGACCGCTTCGGGCGTCGCCGCATGTTCCTCGTCGGCCTCGCCGTCTTCACGGTCGCCTCTGCAGCGGCCGCCCTCGCGCCCAGCACCGGCGCGCTGATCGCCGCCCGCGGGGTGCAGGGCGTCGGCGCCGCCATCGTCACGCCGCTCACGCTGACCCTGCTCGCCGGCGCGTTCCCGGCCGAGCGGCGCGGCCTCGCCATCGGCGCGTGGTCGGGCATCTCCGGCCTCGGCGTCGCGCTCGGCCCGCTGGTCGGCGGCGCCGTGGTCCAGGGCATCTCCTGGCACTGGATCTTCTGGCTCAACGTGCCGATCGGGCTCGCCCTGCTCCCGCTGGCCTCGCGCCGGCTGACCGAGAGCCACGGCCCGGCGCGCTCGCTCGACCTGCCCGGCCTCGCGCTCGCCAGCGCGGGCATGCTCGGCCTCGTCTACGGCATCGTGCGCGGATCGGAGCTCGGCTGGACGAGCACCACCGTGCTCGGCTCGATGGGCGCCGGCGCCGTGCTGCTGGGCGCCTTCCTGGCCTGGGAGGCGCGGACGCCGGAGCCGATGCTCCCGCTGCGGTTCTTCCGCTCCCGCGCCTTCAGCTCGGTCAGCGTGGTCTCGCTGGCCATGTACTTCGGCGTCTTCGGCTCGATCTTCCTGCTGGCCCAGTTCTTCCAGGTGACGCAGGGCTACTCGCCGCTCGAGGCGGGGCTGCGCACGCTGCCGTGGACGGCGATGCCGATGCTCGTGGCCCCGATCGCGGGCCTCCTCTCGGACCGCATCGGCTCGCGGCCGCTGATGGCCACGGGCCTCGCGCTGCAGGCGATCGCGATCGGCTGGCTGGCCAGCGTGTCGACGCCGTCGGTGCCGTACGCCGAGCTGATCGTGCCGTTCTCGATGGCCGGCGTCGGCATGGCGCTCGTCTTCGCCCCGGCCGCCAACGCGGTGCTCAACGCCGTCCGGCCCGAGGAGGCCGGCCAGGCCTCGGGCGCCACCAACGCGATCCGCGAGCTGGGCGGCGTGCTCGGCGTCGCGGTGCTCGCCACCGTGTTCGCCTCCAACGGCTCGTACGCCTCGCCGCAGGCCTACACCGACGGCATGACGAGCGCGATCTGGGTCGGCGCCGCGGTGCTCGCCGTCGGCGCGCTGGCCGCGCTGCTCGTGCCCGGCCGGCCGCGCCGCGAGGCGGCGCTCCGGCTAGACCGAGCCCAGGTCGAAGCGGCAGCCTGAGTAGTAGGCGCCGGCCGGGGAGGCGAGGTAGGCGGCCAGCTCCGCCACCTCCCCGGCCGGCGTCGCCGTTCCCGGGTGGATCGCCACGGGCCGGATCCCCATCCGCGCCCACTCGATCGAGAGCGTCCGCGCGAGGTTCTCGAGCCCGGCGCGCGCCGCCTCGGCGTGCGCGTCGCCGGGCCGCGGCGCGAGCAGCAGGATGAGCAGGCCGTCGGCCAGCGCCCCGCGGATCGCGTCCCAGCCGTCGTCGAGCACGGCGCGCACCGCCTCGACGCCCTCGTGGGCGGCGAACGCTGGCGGCGCCGTCCCAGACGAGCACGCCCGGCCGGCCCTCGACGATCTCCGCTCCGAGCTCCCGGGTCCGGCCGACGACCGCGGCCCCGAGCTCGCCGGCGCCCACGACCTGCACGCGCACGCCGGCCAGGACCTCCGGCCGCAGGACCTGCGTCACGCGCGGCGGTTGCGCACCGCGCCGCTCCGGCCCACGTCGTCGAGCTCGTCGTAGAGCTTGCGCACCTCGGCGAAGATCGCGTTGGCGACCTCCTGCTGCTGGTCGCGCGTCGGGTCGTCGATGCGCTCCCAGCGGATCGGGTCGCCGTAGAGGATGGTCACCTTGGGGAACTGCAGGCGCTTCCAGTTGCGCACGCGCGAGGAGCCGTGGATGGCCACCGGCACGATCGTGGCGCCGGACTGCAGCGCGAGCCGCCCGATCCCCGGCCGGACCTGGTCGGAGAGCTTGCCGGTCCGCGACCGGCCGCCCTCGCTGTACATGGCGATCGTGCCGCCGTTGGCGAGGATGCCGCGGGCGGTGATGAACGCCTCCTCGTCGGCGTAGCCGCGCCGCACCGGGAACACCCCGCCCGGCGAGTAGACCGACTGCATCGGCGGCTTGAAGAGCTGCGACTTGGCCATGAAGCGGACCTTGCGGCGGATGGAGACGCCGACGAAGAAGTGGTCCATGAAGGAGAAGTGGTTCGGCGCGAGGATGAGCGGGCCCTCGGGCGGCACCTTCACGGCGGCGATCCCGCGCGCGCGGAAGAACGTCCACGCGTACAGCGACGTGATGATCCGGACCACCTCGTAGACCCAGTTCGGCTCATGCGTGCGCGCGCGCTCGTGGAAGCGATCGAAGTGCTCGGCAGGACGCGGGTCCTTGTAGACCTGGTCCTTCATCGGGGCGAGCTTGTCCTCCGTCATGTCCCCGCTCATTCTGACGCCCACGCGCGCGAACGCTCCAGTGCCCGGTGCCAGCCGTCGAGCAGCACCTCGCGCTCGTCGTCGCCCATGGCCGGCTCGTAGCGGGCCAGCTCCTCGCCGATGCGGCTGACCTGGTCGAGCGTGAGCAGGCCCGCCCCGACGCCCGCGAGCAGCGCCGCGCCCATGGCGGTGGTCTCGGCGACCTCGGGCACCACGACCGGCACGCCGAGCACGTCGGCCTGGAACTGCATCAGCCAGCGGTTCGCGGTGGCGGCGCCGTCGGCGCGCAGCTCGGCCAGCGGCTCGCTGCCGGACCGCTCCATGGCGCGGATGGCGTCGACGGCCTGGTAGGCCATCGCCTCCAGCGCGGCCCGCGCCAGGTGCTCGCGCCCGGAGCCGCGGGTGAGGCCGACGATCGTCCCGCGCGCGTAGGGATCCCAGTGCGGGGAGCCGAGCCCGGTCAGGGCCGGCACGAAGTAGACGCCGTCGTTGGACTCCAGCGACGCGGCCAGCCGCTCCGTCTCGTCGGCGCGCTCGATGATCTTCAGCCCGTCGCGCAGCCATTGCACGGCAGCGCCGGTCACGAAGATCGCCGCCTCGAGCGCGTAGGTGAGCTGGCGGCCGATCTGCCAGGCGACCGTGGACAGCAGCCCCTCGGCCGGCGGCGGCACGCTCGTGCCCTGGTTGAGGAGCACGAAGGAGCCGGTGCCGTACGTGTTCTTGCCGAGGCCGGGCTCGAGGCAGCGCTGGCCGAAGAGCGCGGCCTGCTGGTCGCCCGCCACGCCGGACACCGGCACCTCGTGCCCGTGGAAGTCACGGGTCCGGCCCAGCTCGCCGCAGCTCGGCCGCACCTCGGGGAGCGATCCCTCGGGCACGCCGAAGAGGTCGAGCAGCTCCGGATCCCAGCGGCCCTCGTTGATGTCGAAGAGCAGCGTGCGCGAAGCGTTGGTGGCGTCGGTGACGTGCTCGCCGGTCAGCTTGTAGAGCAGCCACGCGTCGATCGTCCCGAACACCGCACGGCCCTCGCGGGCGCGCTGCTCGAGCCCGTCGACGTTGCGGAGCAGCCACTCGATCTTGGTGGCCGAGAAGTACGGGTCGAGCACGAGGCCGGTGCGCTCGCGGATCCGGTCCTCCTCGCCGGCCTCGCGCAGCTCGTCGCAGCGATTCGCCGTGCGGCGGTCCTGCCAGACGAGCGCGTGGTGGAGCGGCTCGCCGCTCGCGGGATCCCAGCACACGACGGTCTCGCGCTGGTTGGTGATGCCGACGGCCTCGAGCTCGCCGGGCTCGAGGCCGGCGTCCTCGAGCGCCTCGCCGGCCACGGCGTGCGACACGTCCCAGATCTCGGCCGCGTCATGCTCGACCCAGCCGGGCTTGGGGAAGTGCTGGGTGAACTCGCGGTACGCGCGTCCGACCAGCTCGGCGTGCAGGTCGAAGACGAGGCAGGTCGTGCCGGTTGTCCCCTGGTCGATCGCGAGGAGCACCGGCGCGCAGGCTAGACGGTCAGCGGCGGGTGAGGCGCTTGACCAGCCGGCGGAGGCGCTCGGCGGGGGTGAGGGCGACGGCGCGCAGTACCACGTTGCGTCCGTCGGCCGTCGGTGCGGGGATGAGAATGATGCGGGTCACGTCATCCAGGGTGACCGGCCCACCTGAAGGGACCCTCAGCTGATCCTCAAGCGGGCGTTATCGTCCCGCCCTCAACCCGCGAAGGACAGGAGCGCAGTGGCCGGGATCGAGGCGCACATCACGGGCACCGTCTGGAAGATCGAGGTGGCGGTGGGGGACGCGGTCGCAGAGGGCGACACGGTCGCGATCCTCGAATCGATGAAGATGGAGATGCCGGTCGAGGCGGAGGACGAGGGCACCGTCAAGGAGATCCTCGTCGAGGAGGGCCAGGCGGTCTCCGAGGGCGACACCCTCGTCGTGCTCGAGTAGTGGAGCTCGCGGGCGGCAAGCTGCGCCTCGACGAGCCGGCCGAGCACGTCACGCGGCTCACCATCGACAACCCGGCCAAGCGCAACGCGCTCGACCACGAGATCCTCGACGCCTTCGCGGCCACCCTGCCGACGCTCGGGGCGCGCTGCCTGCTGATCACGGCGACCGGGCCGGTGTTCTCGGCCGGCTACGACATCCGCGCGAGCACGCTATCGGCGACGGCCTTGTCGCCGACCTGCGCGGCTCGAGGCGCTCGGATGCCGCCGGCGCCGGTCATCTACGCACGGCCTGCGCAAGTTCGTCGACGCCATCGGCGCCCGCGCACGCGCGAGCTGTTCTTCACGGCGCGCAACGTGAGCGCCAGCACGGCCCTGCAGTGGGGCCTCGTCAACGAGATCGCGGCGCCCGGCGAGGTGGCGGCATGCGGCCTGGCCTACGCGACCCGCATCGCCGGCAACGCGCCGCTGTCGCTGGAGGGCAACAAGCGCGCCCTGCGCGAGCTCCTCGCCGCCGAGGGACCGCTGGACCCCGAGATCGAGCGCGAGCTGATCGAGCGGCGGGAGGCGGGTTTCCAGAGCGAGGACTTCTTCGAGGGCGTGCGGGCCTTCGCCGAGAAGCGCCCGCCACGCTGGCAGGGGCGGTAGTCCATCCGTCCAATTGGTCCAGACGCAGGGCAAATCTGTCGATTTCAGGTGTGTTGTGACCAGCCGCCTGAAAATCCTCGCCGCCCAGCCGCGCCTCGCCCTCGGTGCGCTGCTGACGCTGCTCCTCGCCGCCGGCGCGGTCGCCGGGTCGGGCGCTGACTTCACGGCGTCCTCGGCGAACCCGTCGAACACCTTCGCGTCCGGCACGCTGACCATCGGGAACTCGAGGGAGAACCTCGCCGTGCTGTCGGCGGGCAACCTCCGGCCCGGCGAGGCGGCTCAGACCGGTGACGTCGACATCGAGAACACCGGCTCTCTGAGCGGCACCTTCACGCTCAACCGCGGCACCGTGACGAACTCGGACCCCGCGAACCCGCTGGCCGGCAAGCTCAACCTGACCGTCGTCGACTGCGGGACCTTCGCGGGCGCGACCGCGCCGACCTGCGGCGACGGCGACGACGTCGCCAAGTACTCGGGCACGGTCGCCGCGATGAGCCCCACCTCGCTCGGCAGCTACGCGGCCGGCGCCAAGCACCGATACCGCTTCTCCGTGGCACTCGACGGCACGGCCGGCAACGCCTACCAGGGCGGCACGGCGACCGTGCCCTTCACCTTCGACGCGGCCTGATCGGGGCACAGACGGTCATGCGGATCTGGTCCGGAGCGGCGTTGGCCGTTGCGGCGCTGGCCGCGATGGTCGTGCTCGTGCCTGCCGCGATCGGCTGGGAGCGCTACGCGATCGTCTCGGGGTCGATGTCCGGCACGTACGACCGGGGCGCCCTCGTCCTGGCCGAGGTGGTCGACGTCGCCGCGCTCGAGGTCGGCGACGTCATCACGTACCGGCCGCCGGCCGGCGATCACCTCATCACCCACCGGATCGTCTCCATCGAGCAGGACGCACGCGGCACGCGCAGCTTCCGCACGAAGGGCGACGCCAACCCGATCGCCGATCCCTGGACCTTCACGCTCGACCAGCCGACCCAGGCCCGGGCGCGCGTCGGGATTCCCTACGCCGGCTACGTCCTCGGCGCGCTCGGCCGCCGTGACGTGCGCCTGATCGTCATCGCGCTGCCGGCGCTGCTCATCGCCGGCGCGAGCCTCGCCCGCCTGTGGCGCGAGCTCGGCACGCTGGAGGCGACGGCATGAGCCGCGCCGCCCTCGCCGTGCTCTGCGTCCTCGGCCTCTTCGGAGTCGCGACCTCGGGCGCCGACTTCACCGCCAGCTCGAGCTCCACGACCCCGCTCGGCGCGGCGGCCGACTTCAACACGGTTGCGGTCACCTTCACCGCGCCGGCCTCCACGCTGGTCGGCACCGTCTCGCTCGCCGGCACCGCGACGTCGAACCGCGGCATCGCCTCGGTGCGCTTCCAGCACTCGCCCGCCGGGACGAACGACTGGGTCGACAGCTGCACCGACACCTCGGCGCCCTACGACTGCCCGTGGGACACCACGACGGTGGCCGACGGCGTCTACGACCTGCGCGTGACGGCCACCGACACCGCCGGCTACGCGCGCACCGCCTCACACGCGAACCGGACGGTCGACAACGTCGCCCTGACCGTCACGCTCACCGACCCCGGCGCCATGAGCGGCACCAAGGCCATCGGCGCGACCGCCGCGAACGCGACCGGCGGCCTGCAGGCGCTCACCATCCAGCACCGCGCCGCGGGCGCCACGGCCTGGACGACGCTCTGCACGGGCGCCGCCACGCCGCAGAGCTGCAACCTGGACACCACGGCGCTGCCGGACGGTCCGCGCGAGCTCCGCGCCACCGCCGGCGACGTCGCCGGCCACCAGGTCGTCAGCACGATGATCACGCGCACGATCGACAACTCGCCGCCGCAGACGACGTCGAGCATCCCGCCGACGGGAACGGGCGTCGTGACGATGACGGCGACCGCGCAGGACGACGGCTCGGGCATCAAGCACGTCGCCTTCCAGGTCAACTACCAGGGCACCTGGTACGAGCTCTGCCGCGACACGACCGCGCCGTATTCCTGCAGCGGCGACAGCGCGATGGCCGAGGACGGCACCTACAGCGTGCGCACCGTGACCGAGAACAACGCGGGCGTGATCGCGACCGGCGCGCCCCAGCAGATCACGATCAACAACCCGCCGCGCGGGACCGACGTGGCGACCGGCAACGGCGGCGCCACCGTCGGGCTGCTGGAGGCCGGCGACTGGATCCGCCTCACGTGGAACGAGCCGATCGCGCCCGCCTCGGTGCTGGCCGGCTGGAACGGCACGAGCACCGCGATCCAGGTTCGCGTGGCCGACAATGCGTCCAGTGATCAGCTGGATTTCTACAGCGTGGGCGGGACGAGGCTCAACCTCGTGCTCGGTTCGGCCGATCTCAAGCTGGGGGCGAACTTCGTCTCCGACGCGAACGTGTTCAACGCCACCATGTCCCAGACCGGAAACGCCATCACCGTCACCCTCGGCAGCCACGTCGGCGGCACGCTGGCGACCGCCGTCGCCGGGACGATCACGTGGCGGCCCTCGGCGGCGGCCACCGACCTGACGGGCAAGCCGAGCGACACGGTGCTGGTCACCGAGCCCGGCGGAGCGGACATCGACTTCTGATGCGCCCGGTTGCGACGCTCATCGCCACCGTGGTCATGGCGCTCGGCGCCATCGGCCTCGCGGTCGCCGCGCCCGGCAGCGGTCGCCAGTCGCTGCCCGAGGTCGAGTTCAAGTCGGCCTCCGGCGCGCTGGCGATCTCCAACTCGCGGGCGGGCCAGGCCGTGTTCAGCGCGACGGCCATGCGCCCGGGCGAGGGTGTCAGCGGCACGGTGCAGATCGGCAACGACGGCGAGCTGCCCGGGCGCTTCAAGGTCCGCGCGTCCGGCGTGAACGACGTCGCCGGCCCGAACGGCGGCCGGCTCTCGGAACGCGTCGAGCTCGTGCTCTTCGACGTCACCAACGTGCAGCACCCGACCACCGTCTACGCCGGCACCCCGGCGGACTTCGACCTGATCGACCTCGGGGTCTTCGCGCCCGGCGCCTCGCGCTCGTACCTCTTCGCGGCCACGCTGCCCGACGGCGATCCGCAGAGCGACAACCTCTACCAGGGCGCGGCGCTCGGCCTCGGGTTCGAGTGGCAGGCCTCGGCCGTCGCATCGTCCACGCCGACCCCCACGCCGACGCCGACCTCCGTCCCGACGGGGCCCGCGCAGGACGCCCCGGCCCCGGTGCCGACGCCGACGCCGACCACGCCCGCGCCGTCGCTCGAGGACGTCCTCGGCCTGCCGAGCGCCACCACGTGCGTCAAGAAGGGCAAGCTCACCTTCCGCCTCGGTGCCCCGGCCGGCACGCGGGTCGTCTCCGCGACGCTCAAGGTCAACGGCCGCACCAAGGCGCGCTTCAAGGGCTCCAAGGCGAACCGCAAGATCACGCTCGGCGGCCTCGGCAAGAAGAGCGCCAAGGTCACCATCAGCGTCAAGGCCAGCAACCGCAAGACCTACACGGCCACGCGCACCTACAAGCCTTGTAAGTAGCCGTCCGGCGGTCACCGTACGGTTCGCGACGGCACGGCCTCGGCTTTTTCCAAGGAGCGCGGATGCTGGATCTCGACGACCGCCTGGACGAGCTCAAGCAGCTCGGCCTCTACCGCCGCACCCGCATGGTGAGCGGCCCTCAGGGTCCGCGGGTGGTGCTCGACGGGCGGCCGGTACTGGTGTTGTGCTCGGGCAACAGCCTGGGCCTGGCGGATCACCCACGGGTGCGCGAGGCGGCGGCCGACGCCGCCATGCGCTGGGGCGTCGGAGCCGGCGCGCCGTGCCTGGGCTCCGGGACGATGACGCTCCACCGGCGGCTGGAGGAGCGCATGGCGCGCTTCCTCGGCTTCGACGCCACGGCCGTCTTCGGCTCCGGCTCGCTGGCGAACATCGGCGTGATCCCGGCGCTGGCGCGCAAGGGCGAGGTCGTCTTCCACGACGAGCTCGCGCATCCGTCGATCGTCGACGGCTGCCGGCTGGCCGGCGCGGACACGTTCGCCTACCGGCACGTCGACCCCGAGCACCTGGCGTGGGGCCTCGCCCAGAGCGACGGCCGCGGCGCGCTGATCGCCACCGACGGCGTGTTCGGCCTCGACGGCGACGTCGCGCCGCTGGAGGAGATCGTCCGTCTCGCGCGCCGCTACGACGTCCGCGTGCTGGTGGACGAGGCGCAGGCGCTCGGCGCCGTCGGCCCGGGCGGGCGCGGCTCGGTGGCCGAGGCCGGGCTCGAGGACGACGTGGACATCGTCACCGGCTCGCTCGGCAAGGCCCTCGGCTCGTACGGCGGCTTCGCCTGCTGCGATCACGTCACGGCGCGCTACCTGGTGAACAGCGCGCGCACGCTGCTGTACTCGACGGCGCCGCCGCCGGTGGCCGTGGCCGCCGCGATGGCCTCGCTCGAGCTGCTGGTCGAGGAGCCCCGCCGCGTCGAGCGGCTGCTCGCCAACGCCGAGTGGCTGCGCGACGAGCTGGCCCGCGAGGGCTTCGAGGTCGCGGGATCGAGCACGAACGTCGTCCCGCTGCTGGTCGGCGAGAGCGAGCCGGCCGCGCAGATCGTCGAGTACGCGCTGGACCAGGGCGTGTTCTGCGAGGCGGTGCTCCCGCCGAGCGTGCCGGAGGGCGCGGCGCGCCTGCGGCTGGCCGTGATGGCCTCGCACACCCGCGCCGAGCTGCGCGACGCCGCCCGCGTGCTCGCGCGCGCGGCCCTGCGGGCCGGCGTGCGGCCGGGCGCCGGCGGGCCGGTCGCGCTCGCTCAGGTCGAAGAGCTGCCGCGCGCCGCCTAGTCCTTTCCGCCCGCCGCCTCCTGCACGATCGAGCTGTCGATCAGCCACTCGACCGGTGCGTGGTCGTCGGTATAGACCTCGCCGCCCGTGAGCCTGGGGGCGAGGCGGCTCGCCGTCTCGAGCGCGATCGGCCGCAGGTCGGCGGGCAGGGTCTCGGCCGCGGCGCGCAGGTTGTCCGCGGTGGGCTCCTCGGCGGCGGCGACGAGCAGCGTGTTGACGTCCTCGAGCGGGTCGCGGGCGACGTAGGGGAAGACCTCGGACAGCGTCGCCGAGAGGACCTTCTCCAGCTCGTCGGACCCCTCGGGATGGCCGACGTTGACCACGAGCACGCCGCCGGGGTTCAGGTGCTCGCGCGCGAGCTCGAAGAACTCGACGGTGGTCAGGTAGAACGGGATGTACGGCTGGCGGTAGGCGTCGGCGAAGATCGCGTCGTAGCGGGCGTCGGTGCGGCGCAGGAACGGGCGCGCGTCCTCCGTGTAGAGGTTGAGCTGCGGCCGCTCCTCGAGCCCGAAGTACTCCTTGCCGATGTCGTGCAGCTCGCCGTCGATCTCGACCCCGTCGATCACCGTGTCGGGGAAGTACTCCGCGTAGGCGCGCGCGGTCGTGCCGGCGCCGTTGCCGAGGATCGCGATGCGCTCCGGAGGCGCGTCGCGGACCGCGAACGGCTCGATCAGGTACCCGTCCCACACGTTGTCGGTGAGCACGGTGTCGGGCCGGTAGATCGAGTGCGTGGCCAGCCCCTCGTTGAGCTCGAGATGGCGCTCGCCGTCCGACCGCTCGACCACGCGGGCGTACTGGTACTCGGTGTCGGCCTCGTAGATCACGACGCCTTCGTCGGTGCCCTTCACCGTGCCGACCGGGATGAAGAACAGCCCGGCGATCAGCGCGGGGACCAGCAGCCACTGGCGCTTGAGGCCGAGCGACGAGACGAGCGCGGTGATGAGCGCGAACGTGAGGAAGGTGCGCTGGGTGCCGACGAGCGGGATCAGAAGCAGCGACGCGGCGAACGTCCCGCACAGCGAGCCGACGGTCGAGATCGCGTACATGCGGCCGGCCATCTGGCCGGAGTCCTCCACCGCGTGCATCTTCAGGCGGATCGCCCACGGCGAGACGGCGCCCATCATCAGCACCGGCACGGCGACGAGCACGAGCACGCCGAAGAGCGAGCCGGCGAAGGCCCCGATCGAGTACGAGTCGAACGCCTCGACGCTGAGCGACAGGAACGGGTCCGCGACGAACGGGATGGCGGCGAAGAGGACCGACGCGACGAGGACGGTCGTGCACAGGGCGGGCAGCGTCGGCCGCCGGTCGGCCATCCGGCCGCCGAACCAGTAGCCGATCGACAGCGCCACGAGCACGATGGCGATCGTGTTCGCCCACACGATCGTCGACGCGCCGAAGAACGGCGCCATCAGGCGCGCGGCCGCGATCTCGGCGCCCAGCGTGGCGGTGCCGACGGAGAAGACGAGCAGTTCCAGCGGCGGCAGCGTCCGGCGGGCCGTGGTGGCGGCGGGGGGCGGTGCGGTGAGTGGCTCGGTGGCGGAGACGGCCTAGTCCTCGTAGGGCTCGAAGTCGGCCTTGCGGGCGCCGCAGACCGGACAGAACCAGTCGGTCGGGATGTCGTCGAAGGCGGTTCCGGGCGGGATGCCGCCGTCGGGGTCGCCTTCCTCGGGGTCGTAGATGAACCCGCAGGACGAGCAGATCCACTTCTGCACAGTGGTCGTGGTCATGGGCCCAGAGGGTACCCTCGACGCCGTGGAGGTCCCGCGACCAGCGCCGGGGGAGGAGCTCAACCCCGACTCCCCGACCGTGCCGCGGCAGGCCGCCACCGTCATCCTCCTGCGCGGCGGCGGCGAGCGGCTTGAGGTGCTCCTCGTCCGGCGCAACCCTGCCGCGCGCTTCATGGGCGGGGCCTGGGTGTTCCCGGGCGGCGGCGTCGATCCCGACGAGGACCACCGCGTGGCCGGCGTGCGCGAGGTGGCCGAGGAGGCCGGCGTGGATCTCCCGGATCCGGGCGCGCTCGTGCCCTTCGCACGGTGGATCACCCCGGCCGAGGTGAGGATCCGCTACGACACGCACTTCTACCTCGTGGCGGCGCCGGCGGACGCGGCGCCCGTGGTCGACGGCGGCGAGACCGTCGACTACGGCTGGTTCGCCCCCCAGGCCGCGCTCGAGGCCTTCGAGCGCGACGAGATCGACCTCGTCTTCCCGACGATCAAGAACCTCGAACGGCTCACCGGCTTCGGCAGCGCCGACGAGCTGCTGGCGTGGGCCGAGGGGCGCGAGGTCGTGCCGATCGAGCCGCAGGTCGTTCGCGAGGGCGAGGTCGCGCGCGTGGTTCTCCCTGGAGAGCCGGGCTATCGCGACTGACCCGCTCACCGTCGCGGTGACCGGCCCGACGGGCGACATCGGCCGGGCCTTCCTGCGGGCGTGCGACCGCTCGCGGGCGATCGGGCGCGTGCTCGGGATGGCGCGGCGGCCGTTCGACCCGGCCGCGCTCGGCCTGCGCAAGACGGAGTACCGCCAGGGCGACGTGCTCGATCGCGCCGCCGTGGACGCCTTCGTGGCCGAGGCGGACGTCGTCGTCCACCTCGCCTTCATCATCATGGGCGGCGAGGAGGAGACCCGCCGCATCAACCTCGAGGGCTCGCGCAACGTGTTCGAGGCCGCGGCCGCCGCGCCGCGGGTCCAGCGGCTCGTCTACACGTCCTCGGTCGCCGCCTACGGCTTCCACGCCGACAACCCGCAGCCGCTGACCGAGGAGGTCCCGGCGCGCGGGAGCGATTCCCACTACTACTCGGCGCAGAAGGCGGAGCTCGAGGAGACGCTGGCGTGGGCGCTGGCCGGCTCGACGGTGGACGCGTACGTCCTGCGGCCGTGCATCGTCGCCGGGCCGGACGCGCTGGCCATGATCGAGGCGATCCCGTGGCCGCTCCGCCGCGCGCCGCTCACGGTGCTCCCGGATCCGGGCACGCGCTTCCAGCTCGTCCATCACGACGACGTGGCCACCGCGCTGGTCGCGGCCACCCGCGGCGCCGGCGCGCCCGGGATCTACAACCTCGCCGGGCCGGGAGAGCTGACGGCGCGCGACCTCGGCCGCGAGCTGGGGTGGAAGACGATCCCGGTCCCGCGCGCCACGGTGTCGCTCGCCGCCCTCGGAGCCGGGCTCCCGCTCGTCCCGGCCAAGGCCCAGTGGCTCAACGCGTTCCGCGTCCCGGTGCTCATGAGCTCCGCCAAGGCCCGCAAGAACCTCCGCTGGCGGCCCCGCCACGACGCCACGGAGACGCTCGCGGCGACCGCGGCCGCCGCGCGCGAATCCGGTCTCGTCTAGGGGGCGAACGTGAAGGTGAACCGCGTGCGGTTCTGCGCCTCGGTGATGACGACGCTGCCGGCCGCGCCGGCGTACGCGCCGGTCCCGCCGACGATGGCCAGCGTGTCGGTGCCACTGCCGCCGAGGCGGCCGCTGATCACGATCGTGCCCTGGGCGAGCGCGAACGTGGCGCCCCCGACGGCTGAGCGGCGGCCGGTCTGCGTGAAGACCGCGTCGGCCGAGCCGGCCCGCGCGCCGGACGCGTCGCGGACGGCGCCGCGAACCGTGAACAGGTCGCCGGCGGACTCGCGGCGCCGCGGTGGGTTGTCGACGAAGCCCGACGTGGTGTCGCGCTCGAGCTGGACGAGCTCGAGGGTCCCGGACTGGGCGGCGGCGCCACCGGCGAGCAGCGGCACCGCGATGGCCGCGCAGACAGCGGCGGAGAGGATGAGTCGCTTCATGGGCCGAGTGTCGGGGCGGGCCGCCGCTCCGTCGTCCTCCGGCGCGCGCCGACCGGGTCCGACCTGACGGGGACCCGGGTCAACCTCGAGGCGGATGCGAGGCGCTCGGGGCGCGGTTAGGGTCGGCCCGTGGCCACCCGCACGGAGCTCGCCGTCGCCACCGCCGCCGCGATCTGGGCGGCGGTGTTCCTGGCCGGCGACGGAGCGCTGATCGCCTTCGCGCCGCTGTTCGGGGCGGCCACGCTCCCGTACCGGCGGCGGACCGTCCTCGCCGCGCTTGCCGTGGCGGCGGTGACGCTCGCGGCGATCCTCGCCGGCGTCTCGGAGGAGAGCCCGGCTTCCCTGGCTGCGGTCCTGACCGTGACGTACGCGCTCGGCCGCCACGCCTCCTACCCGCCGGTGCTCGTGCTCGCCGCAGCCCTCACGGCGGTCGACGGGCTGGCGATCGCCGACGGCGTGTTCGTCGTCTTCTTCCTCACCGCGACGTGGGCGTGCGGGCGGCTCGTCCGGCGCCACACGGCGCGGGCCGAAGCGGCGGCCGAGACCGTCGCGGACCTCGCGGCACGCGATCCCATCGTCCTCGCCGCCCAGGTAGTGGCCGAGGAGCGGGCGCGGCTGGCCGGTGACGCGCTGAGCGTCGTCCGGCGCGCCGTCGAGGCCATGCACCGCGACGCCGTGGCCGCCGAGCCCGGTCTCGACCCGGCGCCGCTGGCCGCGATCCAGGATCGCGGGCGGCAGGCCGTCACCGAGCTCCGGCGGCTGCTCGGGCTGCTGCGCTCCGAGCCCGCTCCCGCGGCGCCTCCCGATCCCGCCCCGCCGTGGCGGCCATGGCCCGCGGTCCTCATCGCGGCCGGCCTGGCCGTGCTCGCCCTCGTCGACGTCGCCGCCTGGCACGCCGGAGCCGTGGCCGGCAGCATCGCGCTCACCGTCGCGTTCGCCGCCGCCGTGGCGCTCATCCCGGTCGATGCCGGAGCCGCCTGTATCGCCGCGGCGGTGCCCTCGCTGCTCGCCGTCGCGCTCGACGCTCCGCTCGCCTACGGCTTCTCGGTCGCGGCGGCCTCCGGCGTGCTGGCCTGGGCGGCCGCCGCCGACGCCCGGCCGCGTGCGCTCGCCGCGCTCGTCGTGCTGGGCGGCGTGACGCTTCTCGTGGTGCATCTGGACTCCCCGGGGAACGAGGGGATCCTGCTCGGCGCGATGGTCCTGCCGGCGCTCGCGGGCCACACCTGGGGCCGCCGCGGCCGCGAGGGCGCCGATGCGCTCGCCGCGGCCGCCCGGTTGCGCCTCGAGCAGGAGCGCGTTGCCGAGGCCGCCGTGCGGGAGGAGCGGTTGCGGCTGGCACGCGAGCTCCACGACGTCGCCAGCCACGCCATCGGGGCGATGATGCTCCAGGCGGGGGCGGCGCTCGCGCTGCGCGAGCGGCGGCCCGAGGCCGCGCGCGCCGCGGTCCGGTCGGTCCAGGCTGCGGGCACCGAGGCGATGAGCGAGCTGGCCGTGCTGTTCGGGCTGCTCGACGCGGGGGCGCTCGGCCCTGCCGGGCTGGCCGGCGCCGAGCGCCA
Source organism: uncultured Solirubrobacteraceae bacterium (assembly GCA_963774155.1). Taxonomy (GTDB): domain Bacteria; phylum Actinomycetota; class Thermoleophilia; order Solirubrobacterales; family Solirubrobacteraceae; genus DASSUW01. The sequence continues at coordinate 219,230 of CAVZDW010000010.1, read as the reverse complement.
GGCCGACCTCGCCGCCGCGATCGCCGCGCTCGCCGAGCGGATGCGGGCCGGCGGCCTGCAGGTCAGCGTGTCCACACCGGAGCCGCCCCTCGACGACCCGGTGCTCGTGGCGGCGGCCTACCGGGTCGTTCAGGAGGCGCTGACCAACGCCGCCCGCCACGCGCCGGGCAGCCGCGTGCACGTCGCGGTCACCGTCGATGACGGCTGGCTCGGGGTGACCGTCCGCGACGACGGTGGGCGCGACGACGGCGGCGCCGGCTCCGAGGGCGGCGGCTTCGGGCTCGTCGGGCTCGCCGAGCGGGTGCGGGCGCTCGGCGGCGAGCTGGCGGCGGGCGCCGCTCCCGGAAGCGGCTTCGCCGTCTCCGCCCGCCTGCCGGCGTCGCCGGGGGAGCCGTGATCCGCGTCGGCCTGGTGGACGACCAGGCGCTCATCCGCGGTGGCCTGCGCGCGATCCTCGACGCCGAGGACGACATCGAGGTCGTGGGCGAGGCCAGCGACGGGGCGGCCGCGGTGCGGCTGGCCACGGCCCGCCTGGCGGACATCGTGCTCATGGACGTCCAGATGCCGGTCGTCGACGGCATCGAGGGCACGCGGCGCGTGATCGAGGCTCGCCCTGAGTGCCGGGTGATGGTGCTCACGATGTTCGACCTGGACGAGTACGTCTTCGCGGCCCTGCGGGCGGGAGCGAGCGGCTTCCTGCTCAAGACGACGGCGCCCGACGAGCTCGCCGCGGCGGTGCGCACGTGCCACTCGGGGGAGCTGCTCTTCGCGCCGGCGGTCACGCGCCGGCTGGTGGAGACATACGTCCGCCATCCGCCGGCGCCGCAGGGGATCCCGACGCGGCTCGAGGAGCTCACGGCCCGTGAGGTCGACGTCCTGCGGGCGATCGCTCGCGGGCTCTCCAACGCGGAGATCGCCGCCGAGCTCTACCTCGGCGAGGCCACGGTCAAGACCCACGTCACGCGAGTCCTCTCCAAGCTCGGGCTCCGCGACCGCGTCCAGGCGGTCGTCCTCGCGTACGAGTGCGGCCTCGTCCACCCCTCCGGCCCGTAAGGGGGTCTGACCCCCTTACCCCCCGCCGCGCGCCGTAAGGGGGTCTGACCCCCCTTGGGGGCTCGGTTCAGGGGTTCCCCTGATGCGGGCGGGGCCGGGGTGACGGGATGCTGGACCAACCTCCCCCTCCCCCTCTCCCCGGAGTCCTGATGAACATCCAACGCTGGACCCTGGTGGTGGTCTGTGCCGCCACCGCCATGCTGATGCTCGACATCGCGGTCGTGAACACCGCGCTCTCGCGCATCGCCGAAGACCTCGATACCGGCCTGAGCGGGCTGCAGTGGGTGGTCGATGCCTACACGCTCGCGCTCGCCAGCACCGTGCTGACCGCCGGCGCGCTCGCCGACCGCCTCGGGCGGCGGCGGCTCTTCACGATCGGCCTCGCGATCTTCACCGTGGCTTCTCTCGCCTGCGGCCTCGCGCAGGACATCGTGATGCTGAACTCGGCCCGTGCCGTGCAGGGCATCGGCGCGGCGATCATGTTCGCCGTCAGCCTCGCGCTGCTCGCCAACGCATTCCCGGACGTGCGTGAGCGCGCCGGCGCGTTCGCCGCCTACGGCGCCGCCATCGGCGCCTCGTTCGCCGTCGGACCGCTCGTCGGCGGCCTGCTCACCAGCGGGCTCGACTGGCAGTGGATCTTCCTCGTGAACCTGCCGATCGGCGCGCTCTGCCTCTGGATCACCCGCACGCACGTGCAGGAGTCCCGCGACCCGAACGCGCACGGGATCGACTGGCCCGGCCAGATCACGCTGACCGCCGGCCTGTCGCTGCTCGTCCTCGCGCTCCTTCGCGGGAACGAGGACGGCTGGACCTCGACGCTGATCGTGGCCGAGCTGGCCGGCGCCGTCGCGGCCCTCGCCGCGTTCGTGGTCGTCGAGCTGCGCGTGAAGGAGCCGATGCTCCCCATGCGCCTGTTCCGCAACGCCACGTTCACCGGGGCGCAGGCCGCCGCGTTCGCGATCTCGGCGTCGTTCTTCGCCCTGTTCCTGTACGTGACGCTCTACCTGCAGCAGATCCTCGGCCTGTCGGCGATCGAGGCCGGCCTCGTCTACCTGCCGGGCACGCTGGTCATGCTCGTCGTCTCCGGCGCCACGGCGCAGCTCGGCACCAAGGTGCCGCCGCGGACCATGATCGCGGGAGGTCTCGCGCTCGTCTCCGTGGGCCTGATGCTGTTCGCCCTGGCCGACACGGACTCGTCGTGGTGGATCCTCATGCCGGGCCTGATCCTCGCGTGCATCGGGACCGGGGTGTTCAACCCGGCGCTCTCGAACGTCGCCCTCGGCGCCGTCCCGGTCCACCAGAGCGGCCTCGCCGCGGGCGTCAACGACACGGCCCGCCAGGCCGGCATCGCCGTCGGCGTCGCCGCCCTCGGCGCGCTGATCCCGGCGGAGGCCGCGCTCGGCGGCGGCTCGGCGGCGTCCTACGTCAGCGGCATGCACGACGCGCTGTACGTCGGCGCGGCGCTGGCCGCGGCCGGCGCCATCGCCTCCGCGGTGCTCATCTCGAAGCGCTTCGGCGCCACCGAGGAGATCGAGCTCCCGGCCAACCTGGTTCCCGAGGCCGCGTAGCGCTTCACGTCACCTCGCTCGCGATCAGCTCTCCGATCGCGAGCGAGGCCGTGGCGGCCGGCGACGGCGCGTTGAGCACGTGCACCGCTCGCCCGGTGCGGGCGAGCGCGAAGTCGTCGACCAGGGCCCCGTCGCGTCCGAGCGCCTGCGCGCGGATGCCGGCGGGGCCCGGCCGCACGTCGCCCGGCCCCAGCTCGGGCACGAAGCGAGCGGCCTCGCGGACGAGCAGGCGGCGGCTGACCGCGTGGCCGAGCTCGGTCACGCCGGTCCGCCACCAGCGGCGCACGAGCCGTGCGGTCCCGGGCCAGCGCAGCGTGGCACCGACGTCGGCGCGGCGCACGGTGCGCAGGCTGTAGGCGTCGCGCGAGGGCGCGAGCAGCGCCGTCGGGCCGATCAGCACCTGGCCCGCGATCGTGCGCGAGAGGTGCACGCCGAGGAAGGGGAGCGACGGGTCGGGCACCGGGTAGATCTGGCCGCGCACGAGGTGGGCGCGCTCGGGCACCAGCGTCAGGTAGGCGCCGCGAAACGGGACGATGCGCAGGTCCGGCCGGGCGCCCGAGGCCAGGGCGAGACGGTCCGACCAGGCGCCGGCGCAGGCCACCGCCCGCCGCGCGCGCACGCCGGCGCCGACGACCTCGACATGGTCCTCGCGCTCGACGAGCGCCTGCACCGAGACGCCGGTGCGGAGCTCGCCGCCGTTGGCGCGCAGGTCGTCCGCGTAGGCGTCGGCGACCGCGCCGAAGTCGGTCATGCCGGTGTTGGGCGAGTGGAGCGCGGCGAGACCGGTCGCGGCCGGCTCGATCGCGGCGATCTCGTCCGGGCCGAGCCGCACGAGGCCCTCGACGCCGTTCGCCCGCCCGCGCCGCTCGAGCTCGTCGAGGCGCTCGAGATCCGCCTCCTCCAGCGCCACGACGATCTTGCCGCAGCGCTCGGCCGCGACGCCCTTGGCGGCGCAGTACTCGTACAGCGCCGCGGCGCCCTCGACGCACAGCCGCGCCTTGAGCGAGCCGGGCGTGTAGTAGATCCCCGCGTGGATGACGCCGCTGTTGTGCGTCGTCTGGTGCGCCCCGACCCGATCCTCGCGCTCGAGCACGACCACCTTCAGGCCGCGCAGCGCGAGCGCCCGCGCGACGGCGAGACCGACGATCCCGGAGCCGACGACCGCGATGTCGTCCACTACCCGAGAAGGTCCAGGGCGGCGCCGACGATCGACTCCGCGTCGATCTCGTGATGCTCGTACAGCTCGGCGATGTCGCCCGACTGGCCGAAGCGCTGCACGCCGAGGCACGTCATCCGCGCGCCGTGGACGGCGGCGAGGAAGCTCAGCGTGTGGGGATGGCCGTCGAGCACGGAGACGATCGGCCGCGGCTCGGGGAACAGCTCGTCGAGGATCGACGGGTCGCCCTCGGCCAGGCCCGCACGGGCCTGGAACGCCCGGAAGAGCAGGTCGGCGCTGGTGATGCAGATCACCTCGGCGTCGAGCTCCTCGGCGGCCGCCATCGCCTCGGGCACGAGCGCGCCCATGACGGCGATCGTGACGCGGGAGCCGTCCCGGAGCCGGTAGCCGCCGGCCAGCACGTGCTCGCGCGACGCCGAGCCGCCCAGCGCCTGATCGACCGGGCGCGTCGAGAGCCGGAAGTAGGCCGAGCTGCCGCCGGGGCGGCCCAGCCGCGACAGCGCGTGCAGGAAGGTCCATTCGAAGTCGCGCCCGAAGGCCGGCTCCCAGGCGACGCAGCCGGGCTGCTCGATGCCGATCGACGGGGTGAGCACCGACTGGTGCGCACCGCCCTCGGGCCCGAGCGTGACGCCGCTCGGCGTGCCCACGAGGATCGACTGGCCGCCCGCGTAGATGCCGAACGACCACGGCTCCAGCGCGCGGGCCAGGAACGGGTCGTAGATCGTGCCGACCGGGAGCAGCGGCTGGCCGTCGCGCGACCAGGTGGCGCCGAGCTCGCCGAGGAGCCCCACGAGGTTGACCTCGGCGATGCCGAGCTCGATGTGCCGGCCGTGGTCGGACTCGCGCCAGCGCACGAGCGTGTCGGTGTCGTCGGCGAACCAGTCGATCCGGTCCCCGACGTTCCAGATGCCGGCCTTGTTGATCCAGCCGCCGAGGTTCGTCGAGGTGCCGACGTCGGGCGAGACGGTGACCACCCGCGCGGCGACGTCCGGGGCCTCGCGCTCGAGGTCGACCCAGAAGCGCCCGAAGGCCTGCTGCGTGGACTCGCGGCCGCGATGGGCGCGCCCCAGCGCCGCCGGCACCGCGGGCGGCTCGGTCGCGGGGGCCGGCTCGCGGCGCAGCCGTTCCGCCGTCGCCGAGCACAGCTCCCGCTCCGGCGAGCCGTCCTCGAAGCCCGCCCACGGGTCGCCGGGATCGGTGCCGAGCGCCTCGGCCAGCTCGACGAACTGCTCGGCCGAGAGCAGCGCCGAGTGGTTCGCGGGGTGGCCCTCGGTGGGCAGCCGCCAGCCCTTGATCGTGTAGGCGAAGACGATGCTCGGGCGGTCGCGGACGGCCTCGGCATGGCGGAAGCCCTCGATCAGCGCGCCGAGGTCGTGGCCCCCGAGGTCGCGGAAGGAGGCGAGCAGCTCGCCGTCGTCGCCCGGCAGGACGCCGACCTCGAGCCGCTGGCGCAGCTCGGCGGCATCGGCCCGCAGCAGCCGCTGGTACTCCTCGTTGGGCATCGCGTCGATGCGCGCGCGCAGCTCCGGCAGCCGCCGCAGCCGCGGTCCGTACTTGACCATCTCCACGTGCCAGCCGGCCGCCTCGAACATCCCGGCCAGGCGGCCGGCGGCGATGTCCGGCACGACGCGGTCGAGCGACTGGCGGTTGAGGTCGACCACCCACATGACCTCGCCGAGCTTGGCCACCATCGGGTCGGCGATCGCCTCCCAGATGGCGCCCTCGTCGAGCTCCGCGTCACCGATGAGCGCGATCTGGCGGCCGCCCACCGGCACGTCGAAGTGCCCGGCCACGTAGCGGTGCGCGAGCGCGCCCCAGACCGGCGCCGTGGCGCCGATGCCGACCGACCCGGTCGAGTAGTCGACGGGGTCGGGATCCTTGGTCCGCGACGGGTAGGACTGCAGCCCGCCGAACTGCCGCAGCGTCGTGAGGTACTCGCGGTCGAGCCGCCCGAGCAGGTAGTTGATCGCGTGCAGGACGGGCGACGCGTGCGGCTTGACGCTGACCCGGTCCGGCGCCTCGAGGACCGCGAACCACAGCGCGGTCATCAGCGACACCATCGAGGCGCTCGACGCCTGATGGCCGCCGACCTTCACCCCCGAGGCGTTCGGCCGGACCCGGTTGGCGTGGTGCACGATCGCCGTCGCCAGCCACAGCACGCGCTGCTGGACGCGGTCGAGGACCGCGAGATCGAGCTCGTGTCTGGGCTGGCGCTACGACGATGCCTGAGTCTTACCAGTAATGCCTTCGTCCGCCGACGGCGCGGCCCATGGCTCCGAGGATCCAGAACACCGCGCCGATGACCAGCAGGATGACGCCGATCGTGTACAGGATCCCGATGTTCAGGATCACACCGAGGATGATGAGGATGAGTCCAACGAGGATCATGCGAGATTCCCCCCTCGCGTCGAGTTGACGCCGTAGTCATCCCCAGCCGACGCCCGCTTCACACGAATGAGGTAGCCCTGCCGGCATCCGGCCGGCATCGGACGGCACCATCCAGGTGCCGTTAGAGGCTCCAGTCCGGGAACGCGGCGCGCCGGACCAGCACCTTGGGGTCGCCCCCGCCGTACGGCAGCGTCACCACGTCGTGCCGCGCGGTCGGGTCCGGGCCGCCGGTGTGGGCGAGCACCGTGCGGCCGTCGGCCGTCAGGTCGAAGCCCACGATCCCGACCTCGAAGTCCGAGGACAGCGCCTTGGTCTTGCCGGTCTCGGTGTTGACACGGAACCCGACGCCGGTGTCCTGACCGACGAACTCGGCCAGCAGCCGCGTGCCGTCGGCCGACAGCTCGACCGGCACGAGCCCGCTCATGAGGCTCGGGATCCGCAGCTTCGTGATGCGCCGCAGGCTGCCGCCGTCGGGCTGGATCTCGAAGAGGTTGAACGACGGCGCGTCGCCGTCGCGGGCGTTGGTGCGGTCGTGGATGATCCCGCTCGCCGCCCACAGCGGGTTGATCGAGCGGCGGTCGCGCGTGATCCGGCTCCGGACCTTGCCGCCCAGCGTGAAGGAGTAGAGGTCGGAGGGCGCGTCGGCGGCGTCGCTGGTGCCCGACGTCCCGAAGACCACGGCGGTCGAGTCGGGGGAGAACGAGAAGCCGCGGATCACGCCGGAGGCCGCCTTGACCTCCTCGCGTTCCTTGATGTCGTAGACGAACAGACGGCGGCCGGCGACGAGGCCGAGCAGCTTGGAGTCGGGCGAGAACTGCAGCTCGCCGGGCTCGGTCGTGCGGGCGACCACGCGCGCCTTGCGGCTGCGATCGGCCAGGCGGAGCATGATCTGGTCGGTCATGCCGTCCTCGATCCACGCGACCCAGCGGCCGTCGGGAGAGATCCTCGGCGAGTGCCCGGGCCCGATCCGCTTCGCCTTCGTGCCGTCGTCGCCGGCCACCCAGACGTGCGACTCGGCCGTCGCGGGATCCTTGACGTAGACCAGCGCCGCCTGTGCCGGTGCCGCGATCAGCAGCGCCAGCGCGGCTCCCAGCAGGGTCGTGATCGTCCGTCTCCGCACCGCAGGTCCCTCCTTCATCGCCCCAACTCCCCCGGGGTAGAACCGGCGATGGTACCCCGAGTTGCGCAGGCGCCGTCAGGCGGAGTTGCTGAGCTGCCCGGCGGCGCTGAGCAGCGAGATGAACGCGGCGCCGAAGAAGAGGCCGGGCGTCCAGGCGGGGTAGATGACGGGCCGGCGGAGGATGAGCCGGAACACCGAGCGGACGATCCACGAGATGAGCAGACCGATGAACAACGCACCGAGCATCGCGCCGAACGCGTAGCTGGCGCCTTCCTCGGCGCCCGCGGTGGCGCTCATGACCCCGCAGAGGAGCCACAGGACGATCGCCACGATGATCAGGACGATCCGGGGGGTGGTGAACTCGTAGTGGCGCTGCGCGCTGGTCTCCATGGCCATCCCGGTACCCGGATCCGGGGGCGAATCACTCCTCGCTGGGGCGGCGCCGCGCGCGCTTGATGTCGCCCCGCCGCTTCTTGTTGTCCACACGACGGCGCTTGGACGCCGTGGTGGGCCGCGTGGGCGTGCGATGGCGCCTGACCTCGAGCGCGTGGGCCAGCCGCTGGGCGAGCCGCTCGAGCGCCAGCTCGCGGTTGCGCAGCTGGGAGCGGGTGTCCTGCGCCGACGCGGTCACGCGCGGGCCGAGCTTGCTCGTGATGCGGGCCTTCTGGGCGTCGCTCAACGCCGTCGACGCCTGCACGTCGAAGACCGCCTCGACGCGCGACGCGGTGACGTTCGCGTGCTGGCCTCCCGGACCGGACGATCGGCTCGTGCGCAGCTCGATCTCGGCCAGCGGGAGCGTCACGCCCGGGCGGATCTGAAGACCTTCGCTCACCGGGGGAGAATTGCAGCAACTCCCAGCCGGTCGAAGAGTTAGAGTGCCCTAGACCGGTGGAAGCCTCAGCACTGCATGCCCCGGCAGGTCTGGCGCGGTTGCCTCTGGGAACCCCGCTGCTCCGTCTGCGTTCGGACGAGCAGCTGCTGGCGCTCTTCCGCGCGGGCAGCGAAGCCGCGTTCGGCGCGATCCACGACCGCTACCGCCAGCGCCTCTTCGCCTACGTCCGCCAGATGCTCTGCAACGCGCCGCGGCAGGACGCCGAGGACGTGCTGCAGGACGTCTTCGTCCGCGCCTACGGCTCCCTGCGGGGCGACGACCGCGCCATCCACGTGCGCGCCTGGCTCTACCGCGTCGCCCACAACCGCTGCATCGACCACATGCGCCGCCCGGTCCCGGCCGCCGCCGACGTGTTCGAGATGTCCCGCAAGCCGCTCTTCGACCCGATCGAGGAGGCGCAGCGGCGCGAGGACCTCGCCCAGCTCGTGCGTGACGTCGGGCGCCTGCCCGAGCACCAGCGCTCCGCGCTGCTGATGCGCGAGATCGACGGCATGTCATATGCCGATCTCGCCAGCGCGCTCGACGTCACGGTTCCGGCCGTCAAGTCGCTGCTCGTGCGGGCCCGGATCGGGCTCGTCGAGGCCGCCGAGGCGCGCGACGCCGACTGCACGGACATCCGCGCCGACCTGGCCGCCTCCACCGACCGCGGCGTCAAGGCCTCGGCCCGCGCCCGCCGTCACATGCGGACCTGCGAAGGCTGTCGCGACTACCGGACGGCGCTGCGCGGGATCGAGAAGTCGTTCGCCGCGCTCAATCCGGTGGCCGCCGGCCCCCTGGCGCTGCTGGCCGCGAAGCTGCTGGGCTTCGGCGGAGCGGGTGGCGGCGCGGCCGCGGGCGGCTCGGCAGCCGCCGGCGGAGGCGCCGCGGCGGCCGGCGGCATCGCCACCGTGAGCGCCTGCAAGGTGGCGGCCGTCGTCTGCACGGCGGCGCTCGCGACCGGCGGCGCGGTCGAGGTCCGCCACCTCACCCGGGATCCGCGCCCGGCGCCGGCGCCCGTGGCCGCCAAGGCGGCGGCGCCCGCTCCGGCGCAGGCCGCCCGCAGCGTCGCCGCGCCGCCCGCGACCGGCTACGCGTCCGCGTACCCGGCGAAGCCCGCGCCGGTGGCCGAGCGCACCGGGCCGCGCAAGGCCCGGCGCGAGGTCAAGCGCAAGCCGGCCGAGGCGCCGGTCGCGGCCGCCCCGCCGGTCGCCGCAGCGCCCGGCGAAGACGCTCCGGCCGCCGAGCCCAACACCTCCGGCGGCAGCCAGGCGCCCGGCGCGATCGGCGAGGAGCCGGCGCAGGGCACCGCGCCGCCGCCCGCCACCGACGGCGGCGCCGCTCCGGCGCCCGTCGAGCCGGCCCCGGCACCGGCCGACCCGGTCCCGGCGCCCGCGGATCCCGGCACCGGCACGCCGCCGACCGAGCACTGAAACCTGGCGCGCTAGCCTCGTAGCCATCTCCACCCACCCCGAACCGCTCAACCACGAGGCGCTGCTCGTCAGGCGCGGCGCGCGGTCCGGTCTCTTCACGATCGTCGCCGTCCACTCGACCGCCCGCGGGCCGTCGCTCGGCGGCTGTCGGATGTGGACCTACGGCGACACGCGCGAGGCCGTCCGCGACGCGCTCCGCCTCTCGCGCGCGATGACCTCCAAGTCGGCCGTGGCCGGGCTCCCGCTCGGCGGCGGCAAGGGTGTGATCATGCTCCCCGCGGGCAGCCTCCCGCCCGTCGGTGACGAGCGCCGCGCCGTGCTGCTCGACTTCGCCGAGACGGTGGCCACGCTGGACGGCGCGTACCTGACCGCCGAGGACGTCGGGACCTCCGAGCCGGACATGGAGACGATCGCCGAGCTGACGCCGCACGTGACCGGCCTCGCCGTCGAGCGCGGCGGCTCCGGCGACCCCAGCCCGTGGACGGCGGTCGGCGTCGAGGCGGCCGTCCGCGCCGCCTGCGAGCGCGTGTTCGGCACCCCGTCGATGGAGGGCCGCAGCGTCGCCGTGGTCGGCGTCGGAAGCGTCGGCGGGCGGCTCGCGGAGCTGCTGGCCGAGGCCGGCGCGCGGCTCGTGCTGGCCGACATCGTCGAGCGGCGTCGCGAGCTCGCCGACCGCCTCGGCGCGGAGTGGACCGACCCGGCCTCGGCGCTCGGTGCCGATGTCGACGTCGTCGCCCCCTGCGCGCTCGGGGGTGTGCTGGACGACGAGACCGTGCCGCAGATCCGCGCCCGCGTGATCGCCGGCGCCGCCAACAACCAGCTCGCGCACGAGGGCGTCGGCGAGCAGCTGGCCGCGCGCGGGGTCCTCTGGGTGCCCGACTTCGTCGCCAACGCGGGCGGCGTGGTCAACATCGCCGTCGAGCTGGAGCCCGAGGGCTACGACAGCGCCCGCGCCGAGACGCGGGTCCGAGCGGTCGGCGACACGGTCCGCATGGTGCTCGACCACGCCGAGGCGACCGGCTCGACCCCGCTGGCGGCGGCCAACGAGATCGCCCGCCGCCGCGTCGAAGAGGCGACCGAGCCCGCCGCGGCCTAGCGGCCCTCGGCGCGCAGCTTCTCCAGGTGCGCGCGCAGCGAGTGCGCCGCGAACGGCCGCAGCTCGGGCGGCGCATCGTCCCACGCCGCGTCGAGCAGATCCTCCTCGTCGCGCAGCCCGCGGTCGAGCGCGGCGACGAGCCTGCGCTCGCGGTCGAGCCGGTGCTCGAGGTAGCCGTCGAGCTTGGCGCGCGGATCCCACACCGGATCCCCGTGGCCGGGGCACAGCACGGCGAGGTCGAGCGCACGCAGCCGCCGGAGCCCGTCGAGGTAGCCCGCGAGGTTCGAGGCGACGAAGACGCTGCCCTCGCCCAGGACCGCGTCGCCCGTGAAGGCCACACGGCCGGCGACGAAGGCCAGGCTGTCGTCGGAGTGCCCCGGGATGGCGAGGGCGCGGAGCGGACCGGCGACGTCGCCGTCGGCCATGCCCGCGCGAGCCGAGACCACGGGCACGTCGCCGATCCGGGCGAGCAGGGCGTCCAGGCCCTCCGTGTGGTCGCTGTGGTCGTGCGTGATGGCGATCCCCTCGGCGCGATCCCCGATCGCCGCCGCCACGGCGTCCTGATGCGCCTCGATCCGCGGCCCCGGATCGATGATCCAGCCACCGACGATCCACGTGTTGGTGCCGCTCAGCGTGAGCGGGCCCGCGTTCTCCGCGCGGATGCGCGTGACCCCGTGGTCGGCGAGGTCGCCGGTCAACGCGGCGCGAGGCGGTAGACCGCGCCGCCCAGCGATGTCGCGTACACCCGGTGGCGCCCGTCCTCGCCGAACGAGGACAGCATGTCGACCTTCAGCGAGGTCTCGCGGACGTCGCGCGCCTTCCCGTCGCTGATCCGCGCCGACTCGATCACGCCGCGGCAGAAGTCGCCGAACACGTAGCGGCCGCGCAGCGCGGAGAGCACCGGGTCGCGCACGACGACGCCACCGGTGATCGAGCAGTTGCCGTCGTCGTGGAAGCGCTCGATGGAGGGCGGGAGATGCCCCGGCGCCTCTTCGCCAGGCGAGTAGCGGGTGCGGCCCTCCCACACGCGCCAGCCGAGATTGGCGCCCTTCTTCCGCACCACCGTGACCTCCTCGACCGCGCCCTGGCCGACGTCGGCCACGATCAGCGCGCCGCTCGGGGCGAACGCGAAGCGCCACGGGTTGCGCACGCCGTAGGCGTAGATCTCGGGGCGCCCGCCCGCGCGATCGGGTTCATGCGGATGATCTTGCCGAGGAGGGTGTTCCGGTTCTGGCCGTTGCCGCGCGCGCCGTGCTGGTCGCCTCCGCCGCCGCCGTCACCGAGGCCGGCGTAGAGCAGGCCGTCGGGGCCGAACCGGACCAGGCCGCCGTTGTGGTTGGACTCCGGGTGGCTGACCGAGAGGATGCGCCGCGCCGAGCCGTGGTCGGCGCGGTCGGCGCTCGAGCGGCGGTACTCGACGATGCGGATGTCGCCGTCGGTGGCCGTGTAGTAGACGTAGAAGCGGCCGCTCGAGCCGTAGTCCGGCGCGAAGGCGAGCGAGAGCAGGCCCCGCTCGGAGCCCGAGGCGATGCGGCCGCGGATGTCGAGGAACGGCCGCTCGAGCTTCTTGCCGGCCTTGACGATCCGCACGACGCCGCCCTGCTCGACGACGAAGAGCCGCCGGCGGTCGCCGCGCGGGGCGGTCACGTAGACCGGGTCGTCGAACGTGCCGACCTGCTGGAGCCGCAGCCCGGGCTTGGCGGCGACGGCCTCCGGGGTCTCGGTCGCGGTCGCGGCCGGCGTCGCGGTGGCCGTGGGCGCAGGCGTGGCGCTGCGTGCCGTGGCGCGGTCCTCGCCGCCGCCGCAGCCCAGCGCCAGGACCACCGACGCAGCGATCAGCCCACGGATCCGCCTCACTGTCGTGAGCATGACAGGCGCGGCGCGCGCGCCCGCCGGTCGCCGGCGCCGCGCCTGTCCCGTGCTCGTACTCCCGCCCCCGCCACGTTCTCCAACGCACCGGAAGAGCAGAACTTGCGCTAACGCTTGACCAGCCGGTCGAAGAGGTGGTCGAGCTCGGCCGCCGGGTCGTCCGTCATGCCGGTGTGCACCGGCGACGCCTGGACCATCGTGCTCGCCGGCGCCGTCAGCCAGTGGAAGCGCTCGGACGGCTCCAGGGCGGCGATCGGACCGCCCTCGGGGTCGCCCGCCGCCACCCGCTCGAGCGTGCGCAGGTGCCGGCTCACGGCGTCCGGCTCGCAATCGGGCGCCAGCGCGGCGAGCGCCGCCGCGTCGACCTCCGCCTTCAGGCCGAGGAAGCCGTGCCGGCGGGAGAAGAGCACCACGCCGGCGTTGACGAACTCGCCGCGCTCGATCCGCGGGACGACCCGCAGGACGGCGTACTGGAAGCCCTCACGCGCGGGCACGCTCGGCCTCCTCCATCCACTCGCGCGGCGCCTCGAGCCGCAGTCGCAGGTGCTCCGCGTAGGGCGCGCCGCCGGCCCACTCGGGCGGGACGAGCGCGGCGGCGGCCTCGGGATCGGCGAGCGGCGCCAGGCGGGCGTCCGCCTCCGGCAGCGACCCGGCGGCGCCGAGCAGCACGTGCTCGCGGATCGCCGGGAACGGCCGCCTGGCGACGGCCAGCGGGTCGCCGGTGCCGTGGTGCACGTAGAGGGCGGCGCCGTGGTCGATGAGCCACAGATTGCCGTGCCAGAGCAGCAGGTTGGGGTTGCGCGGCGTGCGGTCGATGTTCTCCACGAGCGCGTCGAGCCAGACCACGTCGGCCGCGAGGTCCGCCGCGGGCGGGCTCGCGGGGCTGTAGGGCAGCGAACCGGGAAGGAAGTCGACGCCGAGGTTGAGCCCGGCGCTCGCGCGGATGAGGTCCTGGATCTCGGGGTCGGGCTCGGCGCGCGCCATCTCGGGGTCGACGTCGACGAGCACGAGCTCCGGCACCGGGAGCCCGAGGCCGCGGGCCAGCTCGCCGGCCACGATCTCCGCGGCCAGCGCCTTCGGGCCCTGGCCGGCGCCGCGGAACTTGACCACGTAGAGGCCGTCGTCGTCGGCCTCGACGAGCCCGGGCAGCGAGCCGCCCTCCCGCAGCGGGGTCACGTAGCGCGTCGCGGTCACCGTGCGGAGCACGCTGGCATCATGCCGCGCGATGCCGACGCTGCTGTGGGAACCCCCCGAGGACCTCGTGGAGCGGGCCGTGATGACCCGCTACCGGCGCGACCGCGGCCACGAGACGTACGAGGAGCTCTGGCGCTGGTCGGTCGAGGACCTGGAGGGCTTCTGGGCGTCGATCTGGGACTTCTTCGGCGTGGAGGGGTCCTACGAGCGCGTCCTCGGCAACGCGGAGATGCCGGGCGCCGAGTGGTTCCCCGGCGCGCGCGTGAACTACGCGGAGCACCTGTTCCGCGGCAAGGACCCGGACGCGGTGGCCATCGTGCACGCGGGCGAGCTGCGCGAGCAGGCGGAGCTCACCTGGGGCGAGCTGCGCGAGCAGGTGGCGGGCATCGCGGGCGGGCTGCGCGCGCTCGGCGTGGAGCCGGGCGACCGCGTGGCGGCGTACATGCCGAACATCCCCGAGGCGGTGGCGGCGTTCCTGGCCACGGCGTCGCTCGGCGCGGTGTGGTCGAGCTGCTCGCCGGACTTCGGCCCGCGCTCGGTGATCGATCGCTTCGCCCAGATCGAGCCGAAGGTGCTGCTGGCCGTCGACGGCTACCGCTACGGCGGCCGCGACTTCGACCGCCGCGAGAGCGTGGACGAGATCGCCGCCGAGGTCGGCGGGCGGGTCGTGCGGCTCGGCTACCTCGACGGGTCGGGCTGGGAGGACGGGTTCGAGCGCCGCACCGAGCTGGAGTTCGAGCGCGTGGCGTTCGACCACCCGCTCTGGGTCCTCTACTCGTCCGGCACCACGGGGCTCCCGAAGGCCATCGTGCAGGGCCAGGGCGGGATCCTGCTCGAGCACCTCAAGGTGCTGCACCTGCACGTCGACGCGCAGGCCGGGCGACCGCGTGTTCTGGTTCACCACGACCGGCTGGATGATGTGGAACTTCCTCGTCTCGGGCCTGCTCACCGAGGCGGCCATCGTGCTCTACGACGGCAGCCCCGGGCAGCCGGACATGGGCGTGCTGTGGGACCTCGCCGAGCGCGCCGGGGTGACCTGCTTCGGGACCAGCGCGGCGTACATCGGCGCGTGCATGAAGGCGGGCGTCGAGCCCGCGGCCGGCCGCGACCTGTCGGCGCTGCGCGCGGTCGGCTCCACCGGGTCGCCGCTGTCGCCGGAGGGCTTCCGCTGGATCTACGAGCACGTCGGCTCCGACACCTGGTTGTTCTCCACCAGCGGCGGCACCGACCTCTGCACCGCGTTCGTCGGCGGCTGCCCGCTCCTGCCCGTCTACGAGGGCGAGCTGCAGGCGCGCGCGCTCGGCGCCTCCGTCGAGTCGTGGGATCCCGAGGGGAAGCCGCACATCGGGCAGGTCGGCGAGCTGGTCATCACCAAGCCGATGCCGTCGATGCCGCTCTTCCTCTGGAACGACCCCGAGGGCGAGCGCTACCGCGAGTCCTACTTCGAGATGTACCCGGGCATCTGGCGCCACGGCGACTGGATCGAGATCACCGAGCGCGGCACGGCGATCATCAGCGGCCGCTCGGACTCCACCATCAACCGCGGCGGCATCCGCATGGGCACGGCCGAGATCTACCGGGCCGTGCTCGGCCTCGAGGAGATCACCGACGCGCTCGTCGTTGACATCCCGCGGGAGGGCGAGGACGACTGGATGCCGCTCTTCGTCGTCCTGCGCGAGGGCGCGGAGCTCGACGACGAGCTCCAGAAGGCGATCCGCGCGCGCATCCGGCAGGACTGCTCGCCGCGCCACGTGCCGAACGAGATCGTCGCCGTGCAGGAGGTGCCGCGCACGCTCTCGGGCAAGGTGCTCGAGCTGCCCGTCAAGCGCATCCTCATGGGCACGCCGCCGGAGCAGGCGGCCAGCCGCGACTCGCTGGCCAATCCGAAGGCGCTGGACTTCTTCGTCAGCTGGGCAGCGAGCCGTTCCGCCGCGCGTTGATGCGCGCCCGCGCCTCGAGCGTCTCGGCGAGCGTCTTGTCCGGCCGGAGCCGTGGGACGTTGACCTCGGCGGAGCCGACGCGCGTCGCGCGCCTCGCGATGCTGGCGACGTCTTCCGGCTTGCGGTGGATGAAGGGGATCCTCATGGCCCTCTCGGCGGGGGCCCGCTGCGCGAGGATGGCGAGCGGACGACCGCAAGGACAAGGATACCCGCCGTCAGGATGGAGACAACGGCCGCGATCGCCCATGTCGTCTGAATGATCCAGTTCTCGGCCTGGAAGCCCAGCGACGCTGCGGCGAACAGCGCGGCGAGCGTGGCGGCCACCAGGCAGAGCCGGTAGCGGACGAGCAGCCGCCGGAGCAGCGGGTGCTCATCGGTGCGCAGCACCAGCGCGGAGAACACCGCCGAGGTCGAGAGGACGAGGCCGATGGCCGGGCCGGCGCTGCCGGCGAGCGCCTCGAGGTCGGCGAACAGCCACGGGAGGGCGACGAGCGCGGCGATGACGGTGGCCACGATCGCCGCGGGCGCGAGGAACCGGCTGCGCTCGGCGCCGTAGTCGACCACCACCTCCGGCTGCGTGGGAAGCTGCGCGGGGTCGGCCGAGAAGTACAGGGCGGGCCGGTCGGCGTCCGACGCGCCGGTCACCAGCACGCGCTGCGTCGCGGCATCCAGGAGGTGCGTGGTGCGCGCCTTCAGGTCGGTGGGCACGGCGACTTCGACGTGGTAGCTCCACGCCTCGGTGCAGCCAGGGGCGTCGTAGACATACGCGAGCCCAGGGCGCTGCGAGAACGGCTCGTCGTAGGCGAACTTGAACACCCGCCGCCGGTCGAGCCCGCGCACGACCGCCCAGAGCACGAAGCTGCGCGAGAGGATCGCGGTCATGTCGCGGAAGTCGCCGAGCGGCTCGAGCCCGTGCTGCTCCTCCAGCCGCGCGACCCCGCCCGCACGGTCGCGGTCGCCGAGGACGCTCTCGATCACGACGCCTGCCGCCCGCATCGCAGCCGCCTGCGCGGCCTCGTCCAGGTCCTGCGCCGCCAGGTCGCCCTCGAGCGACTGGTAGAGCAGCTCGCGGCCGATCAGGGTGTTCTGCTCGGCCGTGAGGAGCGGGATCGAGTGCCCCTCCTCGTTGCGCAGGTCGAAGTGCACGAGCGGCCGCTTGCCGAGGAAGGCGAGAGGAACCGCGTACTCGTCGGCGTCAGAGAGCCGGAGGCTCTCGCGCAGCTCGACCGGGACCGTGAAGTCCACCGAGACGTGCCGTCGCACCTGCTCGTGACTGAGCATGGTCAGCGTCTCGACGCGCCGGTGCCGCCAAGCCGCCGGGCGGCGCAGCAACTGGTCGGCGGCATCCGCGATGTCGCTCGCTCGATGCTCGATGTCCTCCCCCGGCCACGCCGCCACGGCGCGGATGGTCTCAGAGGTCGAGGACGACCTTGACGTCGCCGCTCTGCTTCTCGACGGCCTGCTCGAAGGCCTCGAGCGGGACGCGGCGGGTGATCAGCGACTCCAGCCACGCGCGGTCGGCCCTGGCCAGCGCCTCGGTCGCGAGCGCGTAGTGGTGCAGGTTCGCGTTGACCGTCCCGAAGACGACGTCGTTCTCGAGCACGATGTCGCGGTTGAGGCCCCCGAGGTCGATGGTCAGGGAGCGTCCGCGCGGGGACACGCCGGCCAGGCAGACGATGCCGGCCGCGGCGTTGTGGGCCATGGCCTCGGCCACGACGGCCTCGACGCCGGTGGCCTCGATGGTGATGTCGGGCAGCGCCTCCTTCGTCACCGTCGCGACGTCGCTCGAGTGGTAGTGCGCGCCGATCCGCTTGACGAGCTCCGGCTTGGGCCCGTCCGTGTAGCGGTCGAGCACATGGACCTCGAGCCCGCGCTGGGTGCCGAGCAGCGCCGCGAGCAGGCCGATCGGCCCGGCGCCGGTGACGAGCACGCGCTCGGGCGCGAAGTAGGCGCGGGCGCCGATCCGCTCGATCTGGTCCCAGGCCTTGGCGACGATCGTCGTCGGCTCCATCAGCATCCCGACCGACTCGAGCGCGGGGTCGAGCTTGACGGCGTAGTCGGCCTCGACCGTCCAGCGCTCGGAGCCGTAGCCGTGCAGCTCCTTGATCCCGCGCTCGGTGTACCTCCCGTTGCGGCAGAAGTCGAACTCCCCGCGGGCGCATGCGGGGCACGGCACGGGGTCGGGGCGGCGGACCACGCCGACCACGAGGTCGCCGGCGGCGAAGTCGCTGTCCGGAGGCGCCTCGAGCACCCGGCCGAGCGACTCGTGGCCCAGCACGAGCCGCTTCTCGCCGGCCGGCGCCCAGCCGTAATCGCCGTCCATGATCTCCCGGTCGGTGCCGCAGATGCCCAGGGCGATGCCGTCCACCAACAGCTCGCCGGGCCCGGGCTCGGGCTCCGGCATGTCGGTGACGGCGGCCGAGCCGGCCTGGAGGGGGATCACCGTGAGCGCGCGCATGACTTGACCCTTACCCGTAGAGGTCAAGGGTCGATCAAGGGGGTCCCCCTATGTGAGGGGAGGCGCCCGGCACGCAGGATGCCCGCCATGACGCCGTTCACGATCCCCACGACCACCGCCGCCGACGAGCTCGAGTACCTCCGCTGCCTCCGTTCCGAGCGCGCCATCGCCGCCATCGCCCAGGACACCGACCTGGTCGGCGACCTCGACGTCGACATCGAGGCGACGCTCGACGCCATCGTCGGTCTCGCCGTGACCGAGATCGCCACGCTGCGCGGCGAGCTCGGCGGGCGCGGCCAGGGCTAGTCCCAGGCGCCGATCGGTCAGGAACTCCCCGCAAGTGGGGCCGTCCGCACTAGCATCGCGCGGAACGGCTCATGGCCACCTCCCCCACACGCACCTGGTCGGTCGCCAGGCTCACGATCGCGGTCGCCCTCCAGGTCGTCCTGGCGACGCTCGACATCGTCATCACCGGCGGGCAGCTGACCATCACCGGCACGGTGCTCTTCGTGCCGCTCGTGCTCGCCGTGATCGGCAAGGAGCGCGAGGTGGTGATCACCGGCGCCATCGCGGTGGCCGTCGCCATCGGCGCGACGTTCTGGAACGACCCGACGAGCACCGCGCAGACGATCTACCGCATCGCCTTCTACACCGGGTTCGCGATCGTCGGGGTCGTCGCGGCGCGCGCCCGCGAGCGCGTCGTCGCGCTGGCCGAGGCCAACCAGCGGCTCGCCACCGACCTGCGGGCGACCGAGGCGTGGCTCGACGGCATCCTCGGCTCGCTCGGCGAGGCGGTGACCGTCCACGACCGCGAGGGCAGGACCGTGTACGCCAACGAGGCCGCCGCCAAGCTGCTCGGCTCGGACAGCGCCTCGGAGCTGCTGAGCTCCGAGCCCGGCGAGCTGGCGGCGCGCTTCGCCATCCGGAACGAGGACGGCTCCGCGGTCCGGGTCGAGGACTTCCCGGGCCGGCGGCTGATGGCCGGAGAGGAGGCGCCGTCGCTGCTCACGTACAGCGTCCGGCGTGACACCGGCGAGTCGTTCTGGCTGCTCACCAAGGCGACGCTCTACGAGGACCCTTCGGGCGCGCCGCTGGCCATCAACATCATCGAGGACGTCACGGAGGCCAAGGACGCCGAGCTGCGCCAGCGCTTCCTCGCCCACGCCGGTCAGGTGCTCGCGTCGTCGCTCGACTACGAGCAGACGCTCGAGCGCGTGGCGCAGATGATCGTGCCGCGCCTGGCGGACTGGTGCGGGATCGAGATGGTCGACGAGCACGGCGAGTCGCATCAGGTGGCGGTCGCCCACGTCGACCCGGCCAAGGTCCAGCTGGCGCACGACCTGCGGCGGCGCTGGCCGCCCGATCCCGACGCCCCGGGCGGTGTCCGGGAGCTCCTGCGGGGCGGCCCGGCCCAGCTGATCACCGACATCCCGCAGGAGATGCTCGAGGCGGCCGCGCAGGACGAGGAGCACCTGGAGATGATCCTCGCGCTGGGGATGCGCTCGGCCATGGCGGTCCCGATGCGCATCGGCGACGAGACGCTCGGGGCGATCACCCTCGTGTCGGCCGAGAGCGCGCGGCGCTTCGACGCGGACGATCTCGTGTTCGCCGAGGACCTCGCGCTGCGCGCGGCCACCGCGGTGCAGAACGCCCGGCTCTACGCGTCCCAGCGACGGGTCGCGGCGACGCTCCAGGCCAGCCTCCTGCCCGAGCGCCTGCCGGACCTGCCCGGCTGGCAGGCCCAGGCCGCGTACCAGGCGGGGGAGCGCGGCTCCGACGTGGGCGGCGACTTCTACGACATCCTGGCCGTGGACGCCGGGCACCTGATCGTGCTCGGTGACGTGACCGGCAAGGGCGTCGAGGCGGCGGCCCTGACGTCGCTGGTGCGGCACTCGGGCCGGATGGCCGCGCGCTTCGACCCGCGCCCCGCCCACGTGCTCTCGCTCATCAACGAGGTGCTGCGGGAGCAGTCGCGGCTGTCGCTGGTCACCGCGGTCTGCGCGCTGATCGAGACCAACGGCGATCACGCGCGGGTGACCGTGGCCTCCGCCGGCCACCCGCTTCCGCTGCGACGCCGGCCCGGCGAGAAGCCGGAGTCCCTGGGCGAGCACGGCGTCCTGCTCGGCGTGGGCTCGGAGGACGACTGGTCGGAGACGGTGATCGACGTCGGGCCCGGCGACACGCTGCTCTTCTTCACCGACGGCGTCACCGAGACGCCGGGCGAGGCGGACCGCTTCGGCGACGCGCGGCTGCGCGAGACGATGGCGCGCGCCGGTGACGACCCGGAGCTGCTCCTGGAGGAGATCGACCGCGCGCTGCGCGCGTTCCAGGCCGGCGCCGCGCTCGACGACCGCGCGATGCTCGCGCTGCGGTTCGTGGGCGCCGCGGTGCCGGCTGCTCGATGAGGAGCCGGTACGACGTCATCGTCGTCGGCGGCGGGCACAACGGGCTCGTGGCCGCCTCGTACCTGGCGCGGGCCGGGCGGTCGGTGCTGGTGCTGGAGCGCTCCGGGCGGATGGGCGGCGCGGCGGTGTCGGAGTCCCCGTTCCCGGGGGTCGACGCGCGGCTGTCGCGCTACGCCTACCTGGTGAGCCTGCTGCCCCGGTTCCTGGTCTCCGAGCTCGGGCTGCGGTTCGCGACGCGGCGGCGGCGGATCTCGTCCTACACGCCGGTGCCGGGGTCCGCCTCTTCGGAGGGCGTGCTCGTGGACCTCGAGGACGTGGCCCGCACCCGGGCGTCGCTGGGTGCCTCGTTCGGGGCCTGGGAGGCGTTCTACGACCGCTGCGCGCGGGTGGCACGGGCCGTGTTCCCGACCATGCTCGAGCCGCTGCTCACGCGCGACGAGCTGCGCGCGCGGGTCGGCGACGACGAGGCGTGGGAGGCCCTGTTCGAGCGGCCGCTGGGCGAGGCGATCGAGGCGGCCTTCGACGACGACGTGGTGCGCGGGATCGTGCTCACCGACGCCCTGATCGGGACGTTCGCGGGGGCCTGGGACTCCGACCTGCGCCAGAACCGCTGCTTCCTCTACCACGTGATCGGCAACGGGACGGGGGCGTGGGACGTGCCGATCGGCGGCATGGGCGCGCTGACCGACGAGCTCGTGCGCTGTGCCGGCGCGGCGGGGGCGGAGCTGCTCACGGGCACCGAGGTGACCTCGATCGACTCCGACGGGCGGCATGCCGAGGTGCGCTTCGACGGCCGGGCGGTGAGCTGCGACGACGTCATCGCCGGATGCGCTCCCGCGGTGCTCGACCGCCTGCTCGGCGGGCCGGCCGACGAGCCGCTGCCGGAGGGCGCGCAGCTGAAGGTCAACATGCTCCTGTCGCGGCTCCCTCGCCTGCGTGACGCGACCGTGCCGGTCGAGGATGCGTTCGCGGGGACGTTCCACGTCAACGAGACGTACGGGCAGCTCGCGGCGGCCCACGAGGCGGCGCTGGCGGGGACGGTGCCGTCGCCGGTCCCGTGCGAGATCTACTGCCACTCGCTGACCGACCCCAGCATCCTCGGGCCCGGCCTCGCCGCCCACACGCTGACGCTCTTCGCCCTGCACACGCCGGCCCGGCTCTTCGAGTCCGATCCCGCCGGCGCGAAGCGCGCGGCGGTGGCGGCGACGCTCCGCTCACTGAACTCGGTCCTCGCCGAGCCGATCGAGGACTGCCTCCTGCGGGCGCCCGACGGCACACCCTGCCTCGAGGCGAAGACCCCGCTCGACCTCGACGACGAGCTCGCGCTCCCGCGCGGCAACATCTTCCACCGCGACCTCTCCTGGCCGTTCGCCGAGGACGACGAGCTCGCGGGCAGCTGGGGCACCGAGACCGAGCTGGCCAACGTCCACGTCGGCGGAGCCGGAGCCCGCCGAGGCGGAGGCGTCAGCGGCATCCCGGGCCGCAACGCCGCCACTTCGATCCTCCAAGGCTGACCAAGGGGGGTCAGACCCCGTCACGGGTCATACGCGTGATGGGGTCAGACCCCGTCACGGGTCATACGCGTGATGGGGTCAGACCCGTCACGGTCATACCGATGGGGTCAGACCCCCTTACGTGGCGACCGAGGGGGGTCAGACCCCCTTAGGGCGTGAAAAAGCCCGCGCCGGAGCGCGGGCTTGTGTGCATCGGGGCGCCCGGATTTGAACCGGGGACCTCGCCGACCCGAACGGCGCGCGCTACCAGGCTGCGCCACGCCCCGAGCAGGGGTGCAGTCTAGCCGCCCCTCGTGGGCTCGCGGGTTCGACTCCCGCTACGGGCTCTGGGGCGTTCGGGCTACGGGCTCTGGGCGTTCGGGCTACGGGCGCTGGAGCGCGCCGCCGACGGTCTCGCCGGCGCCCTTGAGGGTGCCGTCGACCGTCTTGCCGAGGCCGCCGACCGCGCCGTCGACCGTCTCGCCGGCCTCGCCGACCGCGTCGCCGACGCCGCCCACGGCCTCCCCGACGCCGCCGCCGCCGACCGCGCCGCCCACGCCACCGACCGCGTCCTCGACCGTCTCGCCGGCGCCCCCGACCGCGCCTTCCACGGTCTCGCCCACGCCTCCGACCGCGCCGCCGACGGTCTCGCCCGCGTCGTCGACGACCTCGCGGACCGGGCCGCTGGGATCGCCGGCGCCCGCGGGCAGCTTCGCGTTCGGCAGGCCGGGGCCGCCGCCCGTGAGACCGCCGCCGGTGCCGCCGGAGCCGTCGCCGCCGGTCGACTGGCCGGCGGGGAGCGTCGCGCCCGCGGGCCCGCCGTCGCCCGAGCCCCCCTGCGTGCCCGAGCGATTCGGCTTCCGCGAGCGCTTGCTCGCCTGCTGCTTGTCGGCGGTGCCGGTCGCCGACTTCCCAGAGCCCTGCACCACGCCGACCTTCTTCGAGGTCGGCGTCTGACCCCGTGCAGCGCTCTCCTTGGCCGGCGGGCCGTCGGTACCGGCCGGCGGCCCTCCCCCGCCGACCATCTGCGTCCCGACGCCTGCCGCGCCGATCCCCGCCACGACCACGGCCGCGGCCGTGGCGAGCTTCCCCCAGCCGCCCGAGAGCTGCTCGGACAGCATCGGCAGCTGTGTGATCCAGCCGCGACCGGAGCCGCTGCTGCTCGCGAGCGTCGCCGTCGTGCCCGCGTCGCCGTTCCCCCGGCCGCGGGTGAACCAGCCGAAGGGCAGGAGCGCCGCCACCTTGTCCGCCGCGCGCCGGCGCAGCGGGACGTGCGTGAGGATCGCGGAGTCGAGCCCGGCCGCCATGGCCTCGCGGCGGCACGGCTGGCAGTGCGAGATGTGGCGGGAGAGGCGGCGCGACTCGCGCGTGCCGAGCCGGCTCACCACCGCCGAAGCGATCAAGGACTGGATCCGCATGCAGCGAGCGCCGCTGACCAGCTCGTCGTACTCCTCGGTCAGCCGCCGGCGCGCGCGGAAGAGCGTGCTCTCCACGGCCGGGCGGCTCATGCTCATGCGATCGCCGATCTCGCGGTAGGAGAGGCCCTCGAGCTCGCGCATGACGAGGATCTCGTGGTGCGTGTCGGACAGGCCGCCGAACGCGCCGCAGAGGTTGTCGAGGTCCTGCTTGGCGGCGACCGCGGCGTCCGGCGTCGGATCGGAGCCCACGAGGCGTCCGTAGTCGGACGGCGCGAAGCCGTCGTCGGCCTCCAGCGAGACCTCCTCGGCGCGCTTGGAGCGCCGGAACTGGTCGATGCAGGCGTTCTTGGCGATCTCGTAGATCCACGCCTTGAAGGCGATCGGCCGCTCGGTCTCGCGCATGCGGCGCAGCGCGGAGACGAAGACCTCCTGCGTGACGTCCTCGGCCCGGCCATGGTCCTTGACCATGCCCATGACGTACGCGTGGATCCGCCGGTGATAGCGCGTGTAGAGGGCCTCGAAGGCGCGGTCGTCGCCACGCCGGACCGCAGCCACGAGGCGCTGGTCATCGGCGGGCTCTGCAACCATCCGCGACGTCTCATCGATGACGCCGCTCAATCCCCTACCCACGGTGAAGCTCCCTCCCTGGGATATAGGCGTCCACACCGTCGTGTCCGCCAGCACGAAGACAGGAAACCTTAGCGTTCATTTGACGGGCTGTCGCCCGCACCGCCCCTTATGCCCAATTCGGTGACTCGGATCACCTCGATCATCTCGGCTCTGGACGAATTGCTGGTTCCGGCGTCGTTCCAGGACCTCGGCCCGAACGGCCTGCAGGTCCCGGGACCCGACGAGGTGAGCCGCGTGGTGACGGGCGTCTCGGCCCAGCGGGAGCTGATCGACCGGGCGATCGAGGAGCGCGCGCAGCTCGTCCTCGTGCACCACGGGCTGTTCTGGGATTTCCATCCCACGGGCCTGTCTCCCGTCCTCGCCGAGCGCCTGCGGCCGCTGTTCAAGCACGACATCGCGCTGGCCGGCTACCACATCCCGCTCGACGCGCACCCTGAGCTCGGCAACAACGCGATCCTCGCCGACCGCCTCGGCTGCGACCGGCACGAACCCTTCGGAACGTTCCGCGGGGCCAAGATCGGCCGTGCCGGGACGTTCCCCGGCGAGGGCATCCCCGCCAAGGAGTTCTTCGCGCGCGTGCGCGAGGTGACCGGCCGCGTCCCGACCGTGTTCGACGGCGGGCCGGACGTCGTGCGCCGGATCGGCATCGTCTCCGGCTCGGCCGCCGACGCGCTGCCCGAGGCCACCGCCCTGGGCCTCGACGCCTTCCTCACCGGTGAGCCCCGCGAGCACGTGATGGCCGACGCGCGCGAGGCCGGGATCCACTTCATCGCCGCCGGCCACTACGCGACCGAGACGTTCGGGATCCGCGCCGTCGGGGACTGGCTCGAGCACCGCTTCGGGATCGAGCACCTCTGGATAGACATCCCTAATCCAGTCTGACTTCCTGACCATTGGTCGAGGTTCCCCGGAGGCACCGGCCAAATGTTTAGGGCGTATTGAGCAGTTGTTGTTGATGCCATCCGCATCCCGCGCTAACTTGCCTCCAACGTGGCCAACCTCACAGGAGGCACCTGACTGATGGCAATCCATCTCACGCCCACGGAAATGGCTCGCGAAGCCGGCATGGAGCGACGCGAGGTCATCGAGAAGTGCATGGAAATGGGCGTGCCGATCTTCCAGGGCCGCATCGACAAGACCCTCTTCCTCGCCAACCTCAGCGAGCAGGCCGGGGTAAGGCAGGTAGCCGCCGCTTGAAGTACCCGACGCCCCGACCGGGCGTCGCCTCTAGAATCGCGCTCCATCTGGTCCTGAGGAGGAGGAGCGCACCATGGAATCCAGCACGGCTGCCCCGCAGTCGACCGGCTCGCGGACGATCGCCGACATGTTGGGACTCGCCGCGGACCGGTACGCCGACCGCACGGCCCTGACGTTCAAGCGCGGCGAGGAGTGGGCCGAGGTCTCGTACCGCGAGCTGGGCGAGATCGTCTCGGAGATCGCGCGTGGTCTCATCGATCTCGGGCTCGGGGCGGGTGATCGCGCCGCCGTGCTCTGCACCACGCGCGCGGAGTGGACGTACGCCAGCTTCGCCATCAGCAGCGCCGGCGGTGTCGTCATCCCGATCTACCCGACGAACTCGCCGGAGGAGTGCGAGTGGGTGGCCGGCAACTCGGAGGCCCGGTTCATCATCTGCGAGGACGCGAGCCAGGTGGCCAAGATCGCCCAGGTGCGCGACCGCCTCCCGGCGCTCGAGGCCGTCATCGTCATGGATCCCTCCGGCGACGTGGGCGACGCGATCTCCCTCGACGCCCTGCGCGAGCGCGGCCGCGGCCGGGACGCCGCCGAGGTGACCGAGCGGGCCACCGCCGTCTCGCCCGAGGACCCGTACACGTTCATCTACACCTCGGGCACGACCGGCCCGCCCAAGGGCTGCGTCCTCGCCCACGGCAACTACCGCACGGTCGTGGACATGTGCGAGTCGGAGGCGATCCTCCACGAGGGCGACGTCGTCTACCTCTATCTGCCGCTCGCCCACTCGTTCGCGCTGCTCATCGAGCTGATCGCCATCGACCTCGGCGGCACGATCGCCTACTGGGGCGGCGATCCGAAGGGCATCGTCGGCGAGCTGATGCAGGTCAAGCCGCACTACCTCCCGTCGGTCCCGCGCATCTTCGAGAAGATCTACACGCTGGTCACCTCGACCAACGACCCGGACAAGATCCGCGGCGCCACCCAGCTCGGCCTCAAGGTCCGCCAGCTGCAGGAGGCCGGTCAGCCGGTGCCCGAGGAGCTCCAGGCCATGTTCGACAAGGCCGACCAGGAGCTCTACGTCAACGTCCGCAACGTCTTCGGCGGCCGGCTCCGGCAGGCCACCAGCGGCGCCGCCCCGATCGCGCAGGAGATCCTCGAGTTCTTCTACGCCTGCGGCGTGCCCGTGCTCGAGGGCTACGGCATGACCGAGACCGCGACGGCCTCCACGGTCTCCACCCAGGACTCCTACAAGTTCGGCACGGTCGGCCGCCCGCTGCCCGGAGCCGAGGTCCGGATCGCCGACGACGGCGAGATCCTCATCCGCGGGCCGCACATCTTCCGCGGCTACTACAAGATGGAGGACAAGTCGTTCGGCGCCATCGAGGACGGCTGGCTGCACACCGGCGACATCGGGGAGCTCGACGAGGACGGCTTCCTGAAGATCACCGGCCGCAAGAAGGACATCATCATCACGGCGGGCGGCAAGAACCTGACGCCGGCCAACCTCGAGAACGACCTCAAGCAGTCGCGCTGGATCTCCCAGGCGGTCATGCACGGCGACCGCCGCCCGTATCCGGTCGTCCTCATCACGCTCGACCCGGAGGAGATCCCGAACTTCGCCTCCGAGCACGGGCTGCCCGCGGACGACCTCGCGGCGCTCGCTCAGGAGCCCAAGGTCCAGGAGCTGGTCCAGGGCATCCTCGACGAGGTCAACGCGAAGTACGCCCGCGTCGAGCAGATCAAGAAGTTCGTGATCCTCGACCACGACCTCTCGCAGGAGACCGGCGAGCTCACCCCGACGCTCAAGGTCAAGCGCAACGTGGTCAACGAGAAGTACGCCGGGCTGTTCGACCGCCTCTACGCGGAGGGCTGATCGCGCGCGCCAGGCCGGCCGCATACGGCAGGCCGGCCTGGAGCGGCACCCGCACGCGGACGGCGCCGGTGACGCCCTCGAGGCGCCCGGCGAACCGGCCGCTGCGGTAGGTCCGCACCACGCGCCGCGTACGCCACCGCCCGCCGATCCGCTCCTGCAGCTCGACGAGCGCCCCGCCCCGCGGCACGTGGCCGCCGAGCAGCCGCCCCCGCACGAGCCCGCGGCCGGTGAGGCGCGCGGTCGCCCGAGCGCGGATCCGGACGGTGAGCCGCGGCCCACTCCCGCCTTCGCCGAGCGCCACCTGCAGGCGGCGCGACGGTCCGGACGGCAGCGTCGCGGCAAAGCGACCGTCGCTCCCGCTGCGCACGAGCACCGGCGCCAGGGCACGGAGCGTGCGACCGCGGCCGTCGAGCATGCGCCCCTCGGCGACGACGAGGGCCCGCGCGAGCGGCCGTCCCGCGCCGTCGGTGACCCGGCCGCGCAGGCTGACCCGGTCGTCGTGATCCACCGTCACCGACGCCGCGCGGCGCCGGCGCACCTCGAGCCACGCGACCGTCACCGGCGGGCCCGCCGGAGCAGGCTGCGCCACCGGAACGGGCGGCGCCACCGGAGCCGGCGGGTCCGGGACGGGTGCCGGCGGCGGAACCGGCCGGTTGCGGACCGTCTTGGCCGCCGGCCCGTAGGCCGTCGTCCGGTTGCCGGCCGCGTCCTCGACCAGCACCTCGACCACGTGGCGCCCGTCGGAGAGCGCCGTCGTGTCGAGCGCCACCTTCCCGCTCGCCGATCCCGGGCACGGCACGCGGAACGCGAAGCGGTAGCCCTGGCCCACGGCGCGGCAGCGATCGCCGTCGGCGTCGACCACGGCGGCCGTCCGCACCGCGCCGTCGACCACGGTGAGGACGCGGTAGACGCCGCCGCCGGCGTCGACGGCCGAGAACGCAAGCTGCGCGGTGCCCTCCAGCACCGGCTCGCTCACCAGGTCGCCCTGGACCCCCGACACGGACGGCGCGTGGCCGTCGTGCAGCCACACGCTGGCCGCCCGCAGCCGCAGGATCGCGGCCGGACCCGAGCGATGGCACGGTCCGGGCCCGCCGCAGACGAGCTGCGCGACGAGCCGCGTGGCCGAGAGGTCGCCGTTCCCGATCCGCTCCCACGGCCGGTCCACGGACGGCACGTCGAAGGCCACCAGCCGCCGGTTCCCATCCCCCTCCGCGGCGAAGATCGTGTTCCAGTCGCCACCGGCGATGCCGGACACCGAGCGCTCGATCGCCCACCCGGTGATCGTCGTGCCCGCGGGCGCCGCGTACAGCCAGCCGGCCCGGTCACCCGGGTCGAACGGGCCGCGGACGAAGAAGCCCGCCCACACGACGCCCGGCTCCTCCCCGGTCGAGACGAACCCGCGCGGCGCCCACCAGTCGGGCGACCAACCGTCACGCCCTGGGAGCGACAGGTGCTCGTAGGTGCCCGCGCGGGCGGGCACCGCCGCGATCAGCAACAACACGAGGGCGAGCAACAGGCGCATGACCGCTGTAGGTCACGCGCGCGGGAACTCGCCCCCCTCAGTCGCTGGCCGACTGCCGCAGCAGCGTGCCCGTGGTCTGCTCGAGGATGCGCCGCCAGGCGCTGGACTTGTCGCCCTTCTGCGCCTCGAAGTGGCGCACGACCTTGCGCACGCGCGTCGCGGAGATCTCGAAGCCGTGGCGGGCGCAGACCTCGCGCAGCTCCTCGTAGTCGGCCGCCAGCTTGACCGTCACCGACTGGAACCCGTGCCGCGCCACCTCGAGCCGCGACCGGTAGTCGAGGATGTTCGTCTGGAACATCAGCTCGTCGTCGGTGTCGGGCTCGATCAGCACGATGTCCACGCCCGGGTAGCGGTCGCGCCACCCGCGCGCCACCTCGTGCAGGCGCTGGTAGGCGAGCAGCTTGAAGGTCTGGTAGCCGATCCGCGGGAAGCCCATGTCCGAGACGCGCCGCGTGCGCGTGCCGAAGAGCGTCGGGATCTCCTTCGTGAAGTCGTTCACGTAGGGCACGAGCGGGTTGACCACCACGATCAGCTTCGCCCCCGCCTCCACGGCGATGTCGAGGTTCGTGGTGGAGACGATCCCGCCGTCGACCAGCTCGCGGTCCTTGACCTGCGTCGGCTGGTAGACCATCGGCAGCGCCGTGGAGGCGCGCACGGCGGTGGAGATGGGCACGTCGTCCCAGCCCGCCGCGCCCAGCACGATGCGCTCGCAGGTGTCCAGGTCCGTGGCGGCCAGGTAGAGCTCGCATTCCAGCTCGCGGAAGTCGTCCGTGCGATCCGGGTCCGAGAGCACCGTGCGCACGTACTCCTCGATCCCCGAGCCCGTGTACAGGCCCGAAGGGAGCAGATCGGCCAGGGCCACCGCCAGGTCGACGGTCGAGAACGTGGGCAGCGCGCGGCCGACCTCCCGCATCACCCCGAGCAGGTGGAACGGCAGCCGGACGCCCTTGGCGACGAACTCCCGGTAGTTCGGGCGCAGCAGCATGTCGAGCGACACGTCGCGGAACGGCTGCGGGACCTGGTCGTTGACCACCCGCATCATCTGCTCGGGCGTCACGCCGTTCGAGGCCAGCGCGGCGATCAGCGCGCCCGCGCTGGTGCCCACGTAGACGTCGAACTGGTTGACGGTCCGGTCGACGGACAGCAGGTCCAGGGCCCGCAGGGCCCCGATCTCGTAGACGCCGCCCGTGAAGCCGCCTCCGCCCAGCACGAGGGCGGCCTTCGACCGCCGGCGGCGACCCCGACCGCGCGACCGCACGCCTCCTTCGAGCTCGACGACCTTGCCCATCCCGGTTGACGCAGTGTACGGTGCCGGTCCGCGACTTCGGCCGATCAGCCGGGTTGAGACCGCCGATGGGAAGGATCGTCTGCCTCGCGGCGCTCGTCGCCGCGCTCCTCGCACCCGCCGCCCACGCGGCCGGGCCCGAGGCCACCACGCGCGCGCTCGACAAGCAGATGCGCCAGGCCGGAAGCTCGTCAGGGGCCTACGTGATCGACCTCGACAGCGGGCAGGAGCTCTACGCCCGCGCGCCCGACGTCCCCCGCATGCCGGCGTCCGTCAACAAGCTCTACACCACGTCGACGGCGCTGCTGCGCTACGGCGCCGAGGGCCAGCTCATGACCGAGGTGCTGGGGACCACGGCGGTCGACGAGTCCGGCGTGGTGGACGGCAACCTCTACCTGCGCGGCACCGGCGACCCGAGCTTCAGCGAGGCCGAGGCTCGCGGCCTGGCCCAGGTGCTGGCCGGCAGCGGCCTCACCCGCGTCGACGGCCGGGTGATCGGCGACGAATCGCGCTTCGACGCCCTGCGCGGCGGGCCGGCCTCCAACTTCCGCACCTCGTACTGGGTCGGGCCGCTCAGCGGCCTGCCGTTCAACCACGGCCGCACGGTCGGGCGCAACTCGCGCTTCCAGCGCAACCCGGCGTTCTACGCGGCCGAGCGCTTCCAGGTCGAGCTGCGGCGCGCCGGCGTGAAGGTCAAGCGCGCCGCCCGGGCCGGGGCCACGCCCGAGGGCTCGGTGCTGCTCGGGGAATGGGCCTCGCCGCGGATGTCCGTGCTCGTGCGCAACACCAACCGCCCGTCCGACAACTACATGGCCGAGACGCTGCTCAAGGCGCTCGGGGCCGACTTCGGCGCCGGCGGGAGCACGGCCGCGGGCAGCGCCGTGGCGCGCGCCGCCGCCGCGCAGTTCGGCGCCGAGCCGACGATCGTCGACGGCTCCGGCCTGAGCCGGCAGAACCGCACCACCCCGCGCGACGTGGTCGAGCTGCTGGCCGGCATGGACGAGGGCGAGCAGGCCGAGCCGATGCTCCTCTCGCTGGCCGTGGCGGGCCAGTCCGGCACGCTGGTCGACCGCATGCGCGGGACCCCGGCGCAGGGCCGCTGCCGGGCCAAGACGGGCACGATCGACGGCGTCTCCAACCTGGCCGGCATCTGCCGCTCGCGCTCCGGCGCCCGGACCGCCTTCGCGATCCTCATGAGCAACGTGAGCCTCTACGGCGCGCACAACCTGCAGAACCGCATGGCCATCGCGCTGGCGCGCTATAGACCTTGAATCGGCGCAATCCGCGCCCGCGTCTGGCAGGGTCCCCCGCCATGCTGCGTCCCCTCGCCCTGGCAGCGCTGCTGCTGCTCGCCCTCGCCGCGCCCGCCGCGGCCCGTGACACCGTCGTCCGCTCGTTCGACGGCACCGAGCTCCATGTGACCTTCCACGCCGCGGAGGGCCTGAAGGCGGGCAAGCGGGCGCCGACGATCCTCCAGACCCATGGCTGGGGCCAGAAGCGCGAGCGCAGCGCCGAAGGCGCCTCGAGCGAGGCGACGGGCCTCGTCGGCGCGGCCGCGCTCCGCAAGGCGGGCTTCAACGTGCTCACGTGGGACTCGCGCGGGTTCGGCGACTCCACCGGCACGGTGACGGTCGACTACAAGGACAACGAGGGGCGCGACGTCCAGAAGCTCCTCGACTGGCTCGCCAAGCAGCCCGAGGCCAGGCTCGACGCCAAGCGCGACCCGCGGGTCGGCATGCACGGCGTGTCGTACGCCGGCGGCATCGAGCTGGTCTCCGCGGGGATCGACAAGCGGATCGACGCGATCGCCCCGAGCATCGCCTGGCACTCGCTGACGACGTCGCTCTACAAGGAGGAGACGATCAAGGGCGGCTGGGCGGCGCTGCTCTACGCGGGCGGCCAGTCCGGGCGGCTCGACCCCCACATCACGTCCGCCTTCGCGAGCGGCGCCGCCACGGGCGGCCTGTCGGAGGAGGACCGTGCCTGGTTCGCCTCGCGCGGCCCGGCCGGGCTCGTCAAGCGCATCAAGGTCCCCACGCTGCTGCTCCAGGGCACCGCCGACACGCTCTTCACGCTCAACGAGGCGATCCGCAACTACGACATCCTGCGCGACCGCAAGGTCCCGGTGAAGATGATGTGGTTCTGCGGCGGCCACGGCGTCTGCCTGACCGGGAGCGGCCCGGCCGGCGTCTTCGAGGGGCGCGTGATCGCCTGGCTGCAGCGCTACGTGATGGGCCGCAAGGCGGTCAAGACGGGCCCCGGCTTCGAGTGGCTGGCCGATGACGCGCAGTGGCGCTCCGCCGCCGCCTATCCGCCGCCCAAGGGGACCACGCTCACTGCCGAGGGCTCCGGCCTGCTCCTGGTCAACCCCGCCGACGCCCTCTCCGGCACGCCGCTGGCCGCCGGTCCCGCCGCGAACGCGCTCAACGTGCCCATCCCGGCGGCGACCGCGCAGGTCGTCGGCCGCCCGCGGCTCACGCTCACCTACTCCGGCACCGGGAACGCGACCCACGTCTTCGCCCAGCTCGTCGACGAGTCGCGCAACCTCGCGGTCGGCAACCAGGTGACGCCGGTCCGCGTGCAGCTCGACGGCGCGCAGCACACGATCAAGCGCCAGCTCGAGGGCGTGGCCGCCAGCATGGCGCCCGGCCGCACCTACCGGCTGCAGCTGATCGGCGGGAGCCAGGTCTACGGGCCGGTGCGGGGCGCGGCGGCGATCACCGTCGCCTCGGCCCGGATCGAGCTGCCTACGGCTTCTCCTTGAAGCGCTTCCGGGCGCGCTCGATCGACTCCAGCGCCTCCTCGCGCGGGTACCAGCCGTCGACCTTGACGACCTTCCACTCGGGCGTCTTGTAGATCGAGAAGAAGTGGGAGATCTCGTCGCGGAGCGTCATCGGCAGGTCGTCGAGGCGCTCGATGTGGCTCCAGTTGGGATCCGAGAGCGGGACGCAGAGGATCTTGTTGTCCTCCGCCTTCTGGTCGCGCATGCGGAAGAGGGCCACCGGCTTGACCTCGATCAGGCAGCCGGGGAACGTCGGCTCGGAGACGACGATCATGGCGTCGAGCGGGTCGCCGTCGGCGGCCAGCGTGTTGCGGAAGAAGCCGTAGTCGGTCGGGTAGCCGAGCGAGGAGAAGAGCAGCCGGTCGAGCTTGATCGCCTGCAGCTCCTCGTCCCACTCGTACTTGTTCGACGACCCCTTGGGGATCTCGACGACGGCGATCAGGTTGTCTTCCATCGCCGGAAAAGCCTACTCGGGGAGCAGCTCCAGCAGGCCTGCCTCGTCGAGCACCGGCACGCCCAGCTTCTCGGCCTTGGCGAGCTTGGAGCCGGGCGAGGCGCCGGCCACCACGTACGACGTCTTCTTCGACACCGAGCCCGTGACCTTGCCGCCCGCGGCCAGGATGCGCTCCTGCGCCTGCTCGCGCGTGAGGTCGGGCAGCGTGCCGGTGAGCACGAAGGTCATGTCGCGCAGCGGGCCCTCGCCGGGCGGCGGGCCCTCCTGCTCGAAGCGCAGCCCGGCCTCGCGCAGGCCGGCGATCAGCTCGCGCATCTGCTCGTCGGCGAGCTGGTCGTGGATGAGCTGGGCGACGACCGGGCCGATCCCCGGCGTCTCGGCGATCTGCTCGGCCGTGGCGGCCAGCAGCGCGTCGATGCCGCGGAACTGGGCGGCGAGCTTCTGACCCGTCACGTAGCCGACGCCCTCGATCCCGAGCGCGAAGAGGACGATCCCGAACGGCCGCTCCTTCGAGCGCTCGATCGCCGCGAGCAGGTTCTCGGCGCTCGTCTCGCCGATCCGCTCGAGCGCCACGAGCTGCTCCTTGGTGAGCGCGTAGAAGTCGGCCGCCGTGCGC
The DNA here is from genome assembly GCA_963774155.1 of uncultured Solirubrobacteraceae bacterium. Classification (GTDB taxonomy): domain Bacteria; phylum Actinomycetota; class Thermoleophilia; order Solirubrobacterales; family Solirubrobacteraceae; genus DASSUW01. Next base: position 185,397 of record CAVZDW010000010.1, on the reverse strand, counting down.
GCGAGCCCGGCGTGCTGCAGCTGCGCCACCTGCTTCTCGCCCAGCCCGTCGATGTCCATGATCCCGGCGAAGGTCGCCAGCAGCTGCCACTGGCGGCCCGGGCAGACGCGGTTCGGGCAGCGCGTGAAGACGCCGGCCTTCACGGTCGGCGTGTCGCAGATCGGGCAGCGCTCCGGCGGCCGGGCCGGCGCCGCGCGGTCCGGCCGCTCGGCCGCGTGCGGGGCCGGCGAGACGACCTGGGGGATGACGTCGCCCGCCCGCAGCACGATCACGTCGTCGCCGGGGCGGACGTCCTTGCGCGCGAGGTCCTCCTCGTTGTGCAGCGTGGCCCGCTTGACGGTCACGCCGCCGACATGCACGGGCTCGAGCTCCGCGAACGGATAGAGGTCGCCGAACTTGCCGACGTTCCACGAGATCGCGTGCAGTCGCGTGACGGCGGTGGTGGGCGGGAACTTCCAGGCGATGGCCCACCGGGGGTCGCGTCCGGAGACGCCGAGGCGCCGCTGCAGCTCGTAGTCGTCGACCTTCACGACCACGCCGTCGATCTCGAAGTCGAGGGCGCCGCGGCGGTCCTGCCAGGCCAGGCACTGGGCCACGACCTCCTCCTCGGTCTCCAGCCGCTGCACGTCGCCGTTGACGCGGAAGCCGTGCTCGCGCAGCCACTCCAGCGCCTCCCAGTGGGAGCCGAGCTCCAGACCCTCGCTGGCCCCGATCCCGTAGCACCACATGGACAGCGGGCGCTCGGCGGCCAGGGCGGGGTCGAGCTGGCGGATCGTCCCCGCCGCCGAGTTGCGCGGGTTCATGAACGTGCTGAGGCCCGCCTCGGCGCGGCGCTCGTTGAGCGCCGTGAAGTCGGGGAGCGACATGTAGGCCTCGCCGCGGACCTCGACGAGCGCCGGCGCGTCGTCGATCCGCAGCGGGATGGCCGGGATCGTGCGCAGGTTGTGCGTGACGTCCTCCCCGACCTCGCCGTTCCCGCGCGTGGCGCCGCGCTCGAGCACGCCGTCGCGGTAGATCAGCGAGATGGCGAGGCCGTCGATCTTCGGCTCGGCCACGAAGGCGAACTCCGGGTCCTCGATCCCCTCGCGCGCGAGGTGCGAGCGCATGCGCGCGACCCAGGCGCGCAGCTCCTCCTCCGAGCGCGCGTTGGCCAGCGAGAGCATCGGCTGCAGGTGGCGGACCTTCTCGAGCTTCGAGACCGGCTCGGCGCCGACCCGCTGGGTCGGCGAGTCGGGCGTCAGGAGCTCGGGATGGTCGGCCTCGAGCCGCCGCAGCTCGTCGAGCAGCGCGTCGTAGGCGTCGTCCCCGATGACCGGGTCGTCGAGGACGTAGTAGCGGTGGTTGTGCTCTTCGATCTCGCGGCGGAGCTCGGCGACCCGCCGGCGCTCCCCGCTCACTCCGCGACTTCCTCCGCTGCCGGCGCGAGCAGCCGGGCGAGGTCGTACGCGCGGAGCTCCTCGAGCCCGTGCTCGGCGGTCAGATCGAAGTGCAGCGGGGTCACGGCGATCCGGCCGGAGGCGACGGCGGAGAGGTCGGTCCCGTCCTCGTCGTCGTGGACCGGCGCGTCGCCGTAGATGCGGAAGCGCTTGCGGCCCTCCTCGTCGCTGTCGACCTGCTGGAGGGCGTCGCGGTAGATGCGCTTGCCGAGCCGGCAGACCTCGACGCCGGCCACGTCGCCCGCGGGCACGTTGATGTTGAGCAGCGTGCCGTCGGGAAGCGGCACGTCGTCGAGGCGGTCGACCACCTGCGCGGTGAACGTGGCGGCGGTGTCGAACTCGAACTCGCGGCCGAGCCGGAAGTCCATCTCGCGCGCGAGCGACTGCTGGGAGACGGCCAGGCCGGGGATCCCGAGCACGATCCCCTCCAGCGCGGCGGCGACGGTGCCGGAGTACGTGATGTCGTCGCCCAGGTTGGAGCCGTGGTTGATGCCGGCGACGACGAGGTCGGGCTCGAAGTCGCCGACGAGGCCGAGCTGGGCGAGCCGCACGCAGTCCACCGGCGTGCCGTCGCACGAGTAGCCGACGGTCCCGTCGTCGAACGGCACCTCGGTGACCCACAGCGGCCGCCGCGTGGTGATCGAGCGGGCCGTGGCCGACATGTTGGCGTCGGGCGCGATGACGGCGAGCGTGATGTCCTCGAGCGCCACGAGGGCGCGCCTGAGCGCCTGGAGGCCGTCGGCGTGGATGCCGTCGTCGTTGGTCAGGAGCACGCGGAGCACGCCGCAGACGAGGATAGAGACACGACCTCTGGCCAGGTCCCGGGACGATGCCCCGGAATAGCCTGGAGGGTCATGGGGCAGGAGCGCCGCGGAATCGCCGCCACTCTCGTCGTCGCGGCCATGTGCCTGCTCATCGCGGGCTTCGCCGCGTACGGCGCCTACGCCGTCGTCGACGAGGATGCCTTCGCCGAGCGGGCGCTGAGCACCCTCCACTCCGACGAGGTCCGCGAGGACGTCGGAGCGCGCATCAGCGGCCGCCTGACGAGCAACAGCCCCGAGCTCTCGGCGGGCGAGGATCTGATGGCCGACGCCGTCGCCGAGTCCGTGACCGCCGATCCGGCCTTCCGGGCCGGCTTCGACCTCGCGGCGCGCGACCTGCACCGCGCGCTGTTCGACGACCCGGACGCCAAGGCCTCGCTGCAGGTGGCCGGCTCCGGCGCGATGCTGCACGACGCGCTGGAGGCCCGCCACGTCGGCGCGACCATCCCGCCGCTCGAGGACGTCCCGCTCTTCACGGTCGAGTCCGGCGGCCGCGAGCAGTCCCTGCGCTCGCTCGCGGCCGCGGCGGGCGGCGTCGCCCTGCCCGCCGCGCTGCTCTTCGGCGTGCTCGGCCTCGGCCTGCTCGCGACCGCGGTGGTCCGCGAGCCCGACCACCGCCGCGCCGTCTGGGGCGCGAGTCTGGCGGTCAGCGCCGCGGGCGGCCTGACCGCGGCGATCGTCACCGCCGCCAAGGACGTGGTCCTGGACAACTACGACACCGGGTTCGGCGATGCCGTGGTGAGCACGCTCTGGGACACCTACCTGGGTGACCTGAACGTGTGGGCGCTCGCCGTCTGCGCCACGGGCCTGGTGGTCGCCGCGGCGGCCGGCGGCCCGCGCCCGTCGGTGGCACAGCTGCTCGCCGCCCCGGCCTCGCGCCGCGGGCGCGCGCTGCGGGCGACCGGGCTGCTGGCCGTCGCCGCCCTCGCCGTGCAGCTGCCCGAGATGGTCCTCCACACCGGCCTCGTCGCGCTCGCGGCGGGCCTCTTCTACGTCGCCGCGGGCGACCTCCTGCGCGTGGTGGCCCCGCCGAGCTGCGCCGGACGGCGCGTGCGCGCCGTCGCCGTGGCGGCGGCGCTGCTGGGGCTCATCGCGGTCGCTGCGGTGCCGATCTAGCTTTCGGCGCTTGAACTGCGGCATTGAGGGGTGGCCCGAACGGGGGAATTGCGCATCGTGGAATGCCGGGCTCTGGCCGCGCGTGCGTGCTGACTAATCCTCGCTATGCGAGGAAAAGTCAGCACGACCGTCCGCCGACCACCCTCCCTACAAGCGGGGTTCGCCGTTCGAGCTACGCGGCCAGCGTCTCGAGCGCGGGCGCCAGCCCGAGCTGGCGCATCATGGCCTGCACGTTCCAGTACAGCGAGCCCTCGATCATCATCCCGTCCTCGTCGAACGTGGTGATGACCGCCGCGTAGTTCTCGGTCCAGCGCCCCGTGGGGGCGATGCCGAGGAACTCGCCGCGGTGGGTGCCGGTGATGGTGAGCTCCTGGGCCAGGCGGGGGATGGCGAGCGTCGAGGAGGTCTCCTCGATCCGCATGTCCGGGAACGCGGCCATGTACGCCTGGGCCGCTCCCCGCAGCGCCTTGCGACCGTGCAGCGGCATCCCGAAGGCGACGTCGCGCCAGATGACGTCCTCGGCCACGTTGGCCACGATCCCGTCCGGGTCGCCGCGATTCCACGCTGCGAGGCCATCGGCCGCACGGGCGAGCATCTGCCGGCGGTTCATATGCTGACGCTACTCCTGCCGACCGTCCGGTTCAATACCGCACCGCGGTCAGGTACAGACCGTGCGGCGGAGCGGTGCGGCCGGCCTCCTCGCGCGGGCGCCCGGCGAGCAGGCGGACGAAGTCCTCGACGGTCCGGCGGCGGCCCGCCACCTCGAGCATCGTGCCGACCAGCACGCGGTTCATCTGGCGCATGAAGGACTCGGCCTCGATCCGGAACTCGAGGACGTCGCCCAGGGCCTGCCACGACGCGGAGCTCACCTGGCGATCGAAGCGGTTGTGGTACGTCTCGCTCGGCGTGAAGGCCGTGAAGTCGTGCAGGCCTCCGAGCGCGGCCGCGCAGGCCTCGAGCGCCGCCAGATCGAGCCGATGCGGCCACCAGAGGGCGCGGCCGACCTCGAAGGGCGAAGGCGCCGGCCGGGCCAGCACGCGGTAGGTGTAGCTGCGGCTCAGCGCGTCGTGACGGGCGCTGAAGCCGTCGGGCGCCTCCTCGGCCGCCACCACGGCGATCTCGGGCGGCAGCAGCGCGTTGACGGAGCGCAGGTTGGGCAGCGCTCCCTCGTAGGAGACGACCTGGCCGAGCGCGTGGACCCCACGGTCGGTGCGGCCCGCCACGCTCAGCGAGACGTCGCGCCGCAGCACGGTGCGCAGCGCGACCTCCAGCTCACCGGCGACCGTCCGCAGCCCTGGCTGGACGGCCCAGCCCGCGAACGGGCCGCCGTCGTACGCCAGAGTTAGTTTGCTAATCAAGGCGCTCGCACGAGCTTGCGAGTGCGAGTAAGCCGCAGGCGATTACACGAGCTCTAGATAGACCATCTCGGTCGCGTCAGACGAACGCGGACCGAGCTTGAGGATCCGGGTGTAGCCCCCGGGGCGCTCCGTGTAGCGGGGCGCGATCTCCTCGAACAGCTTGTAGATGACGCCCTTGTCGGGGTGCTGGAGGATCGAGATCGCCCGCCGGCGCGCATGCAGGTCGCCCTTGCGCGCCAGCGTGATCAGCTTCTCGATCTCCGGCTTGACCGCCTTGGCCTTCGCCTCGGTGGTCTTGATCCGCTCGTGGTCGATGACCTCGATGCAGAGGTTCGCCAGCAGCGCCTTGCGATGCGCGGAGTCGCGGGAGAGCTTGTGGCGTGTCTTCTGGTGGCGCATCGTCCTCAGTCCGTACGGAGGGTCAGCCCGCGCTGGGAGAGCGTCTCGATGACCTCGTCGATCGACTTCTTGCCGAAGTTCGGGATCGCCGCGAGCTCGCCCTCGGACTTCGAGACGAGGTCGCCGACCGTCTGGATGCCGGCCCGCTTGAGGCAGTTGTACGAGCGGACGCCGAGCTCCAGCTCCTCGATGAGGATGTCGTCCATCGGCGATCCGCCGCCACGGCCGCCCGGGGCGAGCGCGCCCGCGCCGGCGCCCGCGCCGTTGTCGAGCGACGTCATGCCGCCGGGACCGGCGCGCAGCTCCTCGATCCGCTCCTCGTCGGTGAAGATCGAGAGCGAGGAGATGAGGATCTCGGCCGCCTCGCGGAGCGCCGCCTGCGGGTCGATCGAGCCGTCGGTCTCGATGTCGATCGTCAGCTTGTCGAAGTCGGTCCGCTGGCCGACGCGGGCCTGCTCGACCGAGTACGCCACACGGCGCACGGGCGAGAAGATCGAGTCGATCGGGATGACGCCGATGGGCTGGTCGGGCGACTTGTTGTCCTCCGCCGGGCGGTAGCCGCGGCCGCGCCCGATCGTGAGGTACATCTCGAGCTTGGTCTTCTTCTCGAGCGTCGCGATGTGGGCGTCGGGGTTGAGGATCTCCACGCCGGAGGGCAGGTCGATGTCACGCGCCGTGATCTCGCCGGGGCCGGTGACGACCAGCGGAGCCTCGACCTCGGTGGCATCCGAGTGCATGCGGCAGACGATGCCCTTGAGGTTCAGGACGATGTCGGTCACATCCTCGGTGACGCCCTTGATCGTCGAGAATTCGTGGGCCACGCCCTCGATGCGCACGGAGGTCACCGCCGCGCCCGCCAGCGAGGCGAGGAGCACGCGCCGCAGCGAGTTGCCGAAGGTGTAGCCGAAGCCGCGGTCGAGCGGCTCCACCACGAACTGGCCGCGGTTGTCCTCGACCGTTTCGGCGGTGATTCGGGGGATCTGGAAGTCGAGCATCAAGGTCCTAACGTCGTCTCAGGTTCTCGGGGGAGCGGTGCGGCGCCTGGGGATGAGCACCGCGGCTAAGTGGGCGGGTTACTTCGAGTACAGCTCGACGATGAGCTGCTCCTGCACCGGCGCAGCGATCTCCGCGCGCTCGGGCTTGCGCAGCACCTTCGCGGTGAGCTGATCGTGGTCCGCCTGCAGCCATGCCGGCACCTGGGCCACGAGCTCCGTCGCGTCGCGGATCACCGTCTCGGCGTCAGAGCCGGGCTTGTAGGTGATGACGTCGTTCTCGCGCACCTGGTAGCTGGGGATGTCCACCCGGCGGCCGTTGACCGCCCAGTGGCCGTGGCGGATGAGCTGGCGTGCCTGCCGGCGCGACGCTGCGAAGCCGAGGCGCACGAGCACGTTGTCGAAGCGGCACTCGAGGATGCGCAGCAGGTTCTCGCCGGTGATGCCCGGCTGCCGGGAAGCCTTGTTGTAGTACGTCCGGAACTGCTTCTCGAGGACGCCGTAGTAGCGGCGCGCCTTCTGCTTCTCACGCAGCTGGACCCGGTACTCGGACTGCTTCTGCCGGCCGCGGCCATGCTCGCCGGGCGGGTACGAGCGACGCTCGACGCCGCACTTGTCGGTGAGGCAGCGCTCGCCCTTGAGGAACAGCTTCTGTCCCTCACGACGGCACTGCTTGCACTGGGGAGAGGTATCGCGCGCCATTAAGTGATTCAGACCCTCCGCCGCTTCCGGGGGCGGCAGCCGTTGTGTGCCTGCGGGGTGACATCCCTCACGCCGGTCACTTCGAGGCCGGCGGCCTGGAGCGAGCGGATCGCGGTCTCGCGGCCCGAGCCCGGGCCCTTCACGAAGACCTCGACCTTCTGCATGCCCTGCTCGATGCCCTTGCGGGCGGCGGCGTCGGCGGTGACCTGGGCGGCGAAGGGCGTCGACTTGCGGGAGCCCTTGAAGCCGGCGCCGCCGGCGGACTCCCACGCGATGACGTTGCCCTCGCGATCGGTGAGGGCGACGATCGTGTTGTTGAAGCTGGTCTTGATGTGCGCCTGGCCGATGGGGACGTTCTTCTTGACCTTGCGGCGGCCGCGCTGCGGGCGGCGAGGAGCGGCAGTCCTCCGCCGGGCATCCAGCCGGCGTCCTGATTGCGGCCTCGGCATCCGGCCTCGTGGAACGTCGCTGCGCTCACTTCTTGCCCGCCTTCTTCTTACCGGCCACCTGCATGCGCTTGGGACCCTTGCGCGTGCGGGCGTTGGTCTTGGTGTTCTGGCCCCGGACCGGGAGGCCACGGCGATGCCGGATGCCGCGGTAGCAGCCGATCTCCATCAGGCGCTTGACAGCCTGCGAGCGCTCGCGGCGCAGGTCACCCTCGACGATGTAGTCCGTGTCGATGATGTCGCGGAGCTTGGAGATCTCGTCGTCGGTGAGGTCACGGACGTAGGTGTCCGGGCTGATGCCGAGCTTGGCGAGGATCTCGTTGGACGCCGGCCGCCCGACCCCGTAGATGTAGGTCAGACCGATCTCGACGCGCTTGTTGAGGGGGATGTTGACCCCGGCGATGCGAGCCATGCTCCGACCTACCCTTGCCGCTGCTTGTGACGCGGGTTCTGGCAGATCACAAGGACCCGGCCGTGACGCCGGATGATCTTGCACTTCTCGCACATCGGCTTTACCGACGGTCGTACCTTCATGGTCCCTTTCGGCTGATGATCCTGACGGGGTGGCTCTGGCTGCCGGAGCGGCTGCCGCTACCAATCCCCCGGACGAAGATTTGGCCGCACACGAAGCCCTCGCAGGCTCAGGCGCGACCGAGCAGGATAGCAAAGGAACCCGGGGTGCCGACGCGTGGCCGGCACCCCATTCTAACGTCGCCGAAGGCAAGCGCGTCAGCGATTGCCTGGCAGGCGAAACCGTTCTCAGGAGCCCACGGTCTGGGCGCGCTCCTGGGTCGAATCGCGCAGCTCGTCGGCGTGCTCGCGGCCCGCGTCCTGTGCCGTCTCCTTGGCGCTGGCGGCCGCTTGCTGGGCGACATCCTTGCCGCGGTCGAGGGCCTCCTGGCCCGTCTCCTTGACCTGATCCTTGACCTGGTCGGCGATCGGGCCGAGCTTCTCGTCCTCGACCCGCGACGACGGCACGAGGAGGCCGGCGAGGAAGCCGACCGCGATCCCGCCGATGGCCAGGCCCAGCGGGTTCTCCTGGGCGGTCGATGCCGCCCGCTTGACCTGCTGCTTGTCCGGCGTCGTGTCGGAGACCTTGCCGGTGATCCGGTCCTTGGTGTCGCTGAGCTTGTCCTTCGCACGGCTCTTGACGTCGGCCTTGTAGCCGATGGCGTCCACGGTGTCGCCCATCTCGGCGCGGGTTCGCTCTATGTCCGCGCGGATGACTTCTGGGTCTTCGCCCATTCCACGTCCTCCTTCACTGTCTCGACGGTCTGTTGCGGTACGGGTGGTGTGGCGGCCCGGATGCGGTTGCGGCCCTGAAGGCCCAGCACCGCGGCCACGGCCGCCATGACCAGCGCGACGACCAGGGCCGCGAGCCAGTCGGGGATGACCTCGCCGAGCGCGAGGATCAGGCACGCGGTGAGCGCGCCGGCGGCGAGCAGGCCGACGACGGCGGCGCCGCCGAGCAGCCCGGCGCCCTTGCCGGCGACGGTCGCCTTCTGCGACATCTCGGCCTTCGCGAGATCGAGCTCCTGTTTGACGAGCGTCGATGTCTGGCCCGCGAGCTGCTTGACGAGATCGCCGATGGGGCGCTCGCGCAGCTCCTCGGGGGTGTCTCGTGGGCCGTCATCGCCGCGGCGGCTCGAACACCGGCGTCGACGTGACGGGCTCGGGCGGCGTGGTCACCGGCGGCGTCGTGGCCACCGGCGGCGGTGTCGTCGTGCGGGCCGGCACGCCGTTGCCGGCGCTGTACGTCGCGGACGAGCCGGACTCGTAGCGGCGGCGGCTCGAGGCCTTCAGGAGCCGCGAGGCGGCGAACCCGATCGCGAGCCCGCCCGCCATCACGGCGAGCGAGTTGCGCCGGCCGAAGTCCTCGACGTCGCGAAGGATCGCGTCGCCGTCCTTGTCGCGCAGCCAGCCGCCCGCCCGATCGACGCGGTCGGCGACCTGCTCCATGCCCTTGGCGATCGGCTCGTTGCCGTCCGCTCGCAGGCGCGACGACACGTCGCGCATCGCCTGTGCGGCGCTGCCGGCCTGGTGTCCGGCGTCGGTCGACCGGCGGTCGACCTCGTCGCTCACGCGGCTCCGCGCCTGGACGCCGGCCTCCTGAACCTTCTCCTTCGCCTGCGCACCGACCTCCTGCGCCTTCTCGCGCGCGTCGTCGGTGGCGGTCCCTCCTGTTGCCGTGTGGGTCATCGGCACTCCCTTCCCGGTTGAGGTCACACCGTTGCCCTTCCCGGTCCGGCGCGTGGGGAAGGGGCGCCAGGTCGGGGGCGTGACCGCGGCGCGGGAGAGGTCAGGACTCCGATTCGGGGTAGCGATGGAGGATTACGAATCTGCTTGGCATGCCGGCGCTCCAACGACGAGGCCGACGGCCGCGGCGCGACGGTCCTCGCGCCGACCGAACCGCTCGGTGCGTGGGTGGCCTGGCCCCGGGGCCGCTGGAGCGAGTCCGCGATCGCCATCGCCGCGCCGGTGCTGGTGGTGGCGCTGGCGATGCTCTGGGCGCGCCGTCGGCCATCATCGGGGGATGCCGAACATCCAGACCCCTGAGTGGGAGGCCGAGCTCCCGAACCTGCGCGGTGTCCGGGTCGGTGCCGCCGCGGGCGCCGAGAAGCTGGGGGCGACGCTCTACGAGCTCGATCCCGGCGGCCGCGTCTCGCCGCTGCACATCCACCACGCCAACGAGGAGATGCTCATCGTCGTCTCCGGCCGGCCGAGCGTGCGAACCCCCGACGACGAGCGCGAGCTCGAGCCCGGCGAGGTCGTGGCCTTCCTCTCGGGCCGCCGCGGCGCGCACCAGATCCTCAACCGGAGCGACGAGCCGGCCCGGGTGCTGATGGTCTCGACGATGGTGTATCCCGAGGTCGTCGAGCACCCGGACAGCAACAAGGTGCTGGCCATCACCGGCCGGCCCGACGAGACCGCGGCGATGTTCCTGGCGTTCCGGAGCGACTCCGCGGTGTCCGTCACCGACGGCGAGGAGCGGTAGCCGAACGTCAACTGCGGCCGAAGTTCGAGCCCTAGGCAGCGACGACGCGGGCCTTGGACTCGTGCCAAGGCGTGAGGATGCGCGGACCGGCGGCCGTCACGGCGATCGTGAACTCGAAGTGGGCGGCGACCGAGCCGTCCTGGGAGTAGATCGCCCAGCCGTCGTCGCCCATGCGGACCATGTGGCGGCCGGCCGTGGTCATCGGCTCGACGGCGAGGACCATGCCCTCCTCGAGCAGCGTGCCCTTGCCGGGGGTGCCGTAGTTCGGGATCTGCGGCTCCTCGTGCATGTCGCGGCCGATCCCGTGGCCGACCAGCGAGCGCACGATCGAGAAGCCCGCCGCCTCCACGTGCTTCTGCACGGCGTGGCCGACGTCGCCGAGCTTGTTGCCCGGCCGGCACTGCTCGACGGCCTTGAAGAGCGACTCCTCGGTGACCTCCAGGAGCTTGGCGGCGACCGGCGAGATCTCGCCGACGCCGAAGGTGCGCGCGGCGTCGGCCACCCAGCCGTCGTAGACGACCCCGATGTCGATGCTCAGCACGTCGCCCCGCGACAACGCGAACTTGCCGGGGATGCCGTGGACGACCATGTCGTTCGGCGAGGCGCAGATCGACCCCGGGAAGCCGCGGTAGCCCTTGAAGGCCGGCGTGGCGCCCTGCGAGCGGATGAACTTCTCCGCCGCGCGGTCGAGATCGAGCGTCGTGACCCCCGGCCGGACCTTGCCGGCCAGCAGGTCCATGGTCCGCACGAGGATGTCCCCCGCGCGGGCCATCTTGTCGATCTCCGCCGGGGTCTTCTTGACGATCATCGGACTAAAGGCGTTCTTCGAGCCGCAGCGTCGCGAGCGTGGCCCGGATGTGGTCGTGGACCTCGACCTTGTCGCGGGTTCCGTCGAAGCGGCGCAACAGGCCGGCGTCCTCGTAATACCCCTTGAGGGGCTCGGTCAGCTCATGGTAGACCGACAGGCGCTCGAGGATCGCCTCGGGGCGGTCGTCGTCGCGCTGGTTGAGCGGCTTGCCGCACTGATCGCACACGCCCTCGTGCTTCGGCGGGTCGAAGTGCACGTGGTACAGGTGCGCGTTGGAGCACTGGCGGCGGCCGGAGAGCCGCTCGACCACCACGTCGTCCGGCGCCTCGATGAGCAGCGCCGCCGTCAACCGCCGGCCGCGCTTCTCCATCTCGTCGGCGAGCGCGTCGGCCTGGCCGATGGTGCGCGGGAAGCCGTCGAGGAGGAAGCCGTCGTCGCCCTCGTCGCCGATCTTGTCGAGGATCATCGCGATCACCAGGTCGTCGGGCACGAGATGGCCCGCCGACATGTACTCCTCGGCCTGGCGGCCGAGGTCGGTCTGGTCGCGACGGTGCTCGCGCAGCAGGTCGCCGGTTCCGATGTACGGCAGGCTGAAATCATCGGAGAGGCGGCCGGCCTGCGTGCCCTTACCGGCCCCGGGTGGGCCGAGGAGAATGAGGTTCAGTTCGCTCAAGAGGCCGGGCAGCTTACTTCAGGAAGCCTTCGTAGTTGCGCATCATGAGCTGCGCTTCCAACTGCTTCATGGTGTCGAGCGCTACGCCGATCACGATCAGGATCGACGTGCCGCCGAAGAAGAAGTTGGCCGAAGTCTGATTGATGAGGATGGTCGGGAGAGCCGCCACCGCCGCCAGGTAGAGCGCCCCGGGGAACGTCAACCGGGCGAGGATGCGATCCAGGAACTCCGCCGTCGGCCGGCCTGGCCTCACCCCCGGGATGAACCCGCCGTACTTCTTCAGGTTGTCCGCCTGGTCGACCGGGTTGAAGGTCACCGCGGTGTAGAAGTACGTGAAGACGATGATGAAGAAGCACTCGCCGACGATGTAGGCCCAGCCGCTCGGGTTGAAGAACGTCGCCAGGCCCTGCAGGCCGGGAGCGAGCTCGCCGATGGTCGGCGGGAAGGCCATGATCGACGCGGCGAAGATGACCGGGATGACGCCGGCCATGTTCACGCGCAGCGGCAGGTAGGTCTGGCCGCCGGAGCTCATCCGGCGCCCGATCACGCGCTTGGCGTACTGGATCGGGATCCGGCGCTGGCCCTCCTGCACGAACACGATGGCCGCGATCACGCCGAGCGCGACGAACGGCATCATGACCTTGAAGATCTGATCCGGGTTCGTCCACCAGGCCTGGATGCCGTTCGGCAGGCCGGACACGATCGACGCGAAGATCATCAGCGAGATGCCGTTGCCGATGCCGCGCTGGGTGATCAGCTCGCCCATCCACATCAGCAGCACGCAGCCGGCGGTGAGGCAGACGACCACGAGGATGACGCCGCCCGGCGTGAAGTTCTCGAACACCGGGGCGCCGGCGCTGGAGCCCTGCGAGCGGAAGAGGAACACGTAGCCGATGGCCTGCGCGGCGGCCAGGCCGACGGTCAGGTAGCGGGTGTACTGCGTGATCCGCTGCTGGCCGACCTCGCCCTCCTTCTGGAGCTTCTCCAGCGACGGCGAGACGACCGTCAGCAGCTGGAGGATGATCGAGGCCGTGATGTACGGCATGATCCCGAGCGCGAAGATCGCGATCCGCGACAGGCCGCCGCCGGTGAAGAGGTTGAGGAAGCCGAGGATGTTGCCCGAGGAGTAGTTCTCCGAGATCGCGTCGATCGCCTCGGTGTTCACGCCCGGCACCGGGATGAACGCGCCGAGCCGGTACAGCGCCAGCATGACTGCCGTGAACAGCAGCTTCTTCCGGATGTCGGCGACCCGGAAGGCGTTGAAGATGGTGCTGATCACGGTGTGCGGCTAGGAGTCGATGACCTGGACGGTCCCGCCCGCGGCCTCGATCTTCTCGCGGGCGGACTTCGAGAACGCGTGGGCGTGGACGGTGAGCTTCTTGTTCAGCTCGCCGCGAGCCAGGATCTTGACCGGGATGCCCTTGCGCGTGCCCAGGCCGGCGGCGCGCAGCGCGTCCAGGTCGACCGACGCGCCGTCGTCGAACCGCGCCTCGAGATCCTCGAGGTTGACCGGCTGCGTGTGCGTCCGGAACATCTCGAACGGCATCGACATCTTCTTGTTCGGGCCGCGCAGCTTGCGCATCCGCATGTGGATCGGGTTCTGGCCGCCCTCGAAGCGGGCGCGCTGCTTGGAACCCGCACGCGAGCCGTAGCCCTTCTGGCCGCGACCGGCGGTCTTGCCGGTGCCGGAGCCCTCGCCGCGGCCGACGCGCTTGCGCGGGCGCCGCGAGCCGGGGGCCGGCTTGAGGTTGTGCAGGCCGATGATCTCCTCGGGCTTCTCAGCCGTGTCCTCGGCCATCACTTCTCCTCCACGACGATGAGATGACGCACGGCGTGGACCATGCCGCGCAGCTGCGGCGAGTCCTCACGCTCCACGGACTTGCCGATGCCGCGCAGGCCGAGCGAGCGCAGCGTGTCGCGCTGGCGCCCGTTGGTGCCGTTGGCGGACTTGACCTGCGTGATGAGGAGGCTCATGCCGGAACCTCTTCGGCAGGCGTGTCCTCGACGTCGGCCGACAGCGTCTCGGTAGCGGCGTTCTCGCCGCCGAGGCCGAGCACGCGGTCCACGGACAGGCCGCGAAGCTGCGCGATCTCCTCGGGGCGGCGCAGGTCCTGGAGACCGGCGATCGTCGCCTTCACGAGGTTGATCGGGTTCTGCGTCCCGAGCGACTTGGAGAGGATGTCGTGGATCCCGGCCAGCTCGAGCACCGCGCGCACGCCGCCGCCGGCGATGACGCCGGTACCGGGCGAGGCGGGCTTGAGGAACACCCGGCCGGATCCGTAGATGCCGGTCGTCTGGTGCGTGATGGTCGAGCCGTGGCGGGGCACGCGGAAGAGGTTCTTCTTCGCGCGCTCGACGCCCTTCTGGATCGCCAGCGGCACCTCGTTCGCCTTGCCGTAGCCGACGCCGACGATGCCGTTCTCATCGCCCACGACAACGAGGGCGGTGAACGAGAAGCGCCGGCCGCCCTTGACCACCTTGGCGACGCGGTTGATCTCCACCACGCGCTCCTGGAGGTCGAGGCCGGTGCTTGATACGGATCGATCGGGGGCTGCCATACGTTCCTTCGAGTCTAGAAGTTCAGTCCGCCCTCGCGGGCGCCCTCGGCCAATGACTTCACACGGCCGTGGTAGCGGTAGCCGCCGCGATCGAACACGGCGGTCTCGATTCCTGCGGCCTTGGCGCGCTCGGCGAGCAGCTCGCCGGCCTTCTTGGCCTGCTCGAGCGGCTTGAGCGAGCGCAGGTCGCTCTCCGTCCAGTTGACGGCGGCCAGCGTGCGGCCGGAGTCGTCATCGATGAGCTGGACGAAGATGCCGCGGTTGGAGCGGAACACGCTGACGCGGGGCCGCTCGGCGCTGCCGCGCACCTTGGCGCGGACGCGGCGGCGGCGCTTGAGGCGCCGGGCGGGAGCGGTAAGGACGGTCATGCGCGCTTGCCCACCTTCCGGGCGACGTACTCGCCCTCGTAGCGGATCCCCTTGCCCTTGTAGGGCTCGGGCTTGCGCTGCTTGCGGATGATCGCGGCGATCTCGCCGACCTGCTGCTTGTTGTTGCCCTTGACGATCACGCGCGTCGGGACGGGCACCTCGAACTCGATGCCCTCCGGCGCCTTGATCGGCACGGGGTGCGAGTAGCCGAGCGCCAGCTCGAGGTCGCGGCCCTTGAGCGCCGCGCGGTAGCCGACGCCCTGGATCTCGAGCGTCTTGGTGAAGCCGCTGGTCACGCCTTCGACCATGTTCGCCACGAGCGAGCGGGTAAGCCCGTGCAGGGCACGGTGCTCGGCGCGGTCCGTGGGCCGCGTGACGAGCAGCTCCTCGCCCTCCTGCTTGACCACGATGTCACGGCTCTTGCGCTCGAAGAGATCGCCGCGGGGACCGGCCACGCGGACGACCTCCGGCTCGATCGTGACGGTCACGCCGGTGGGGACGGGGATGGGCTTCTTGCCGATTCGACTCATGGGTTTGGCTACCAGACGACGGCGACGACCTCGCCGCCGACTCCTGCGCGGCGTGCGTCGTGCCCGGTCATGACGCCCTGGGAAGTGGACACGATGGCCGTGCCCATGCCGCCCAGGACCTTCGGGATGTGCTTCGCGTCGACGTACGTCCGCTGACCCGGCCGGGACACCCGGCGCAGGCCGGAGATGACCGACGTGCGGTCGTCAGTGTACTTCAGGCGCACGAGGATCTTCTCGCCTGCCGCGCCCTCGACGGGGGGAGCGGTGTCGTAGCCGGCGATGTAGCCCTGCTCGAGCAGGATCCGCGCCAGCTCGCGCTTGAGGCGGCTCGCGGGGATCTCGACCTCCTCGTGG
This sequence comes from uncultured Solirubrobacteraceae bacterium, assembly GCA_963774155.1. GTDB lineage: Bacteria > Actinomycetota > Thermoleophilia > Solirubrobacterales > Solirubrobacteraceae > DASSUW01. The sequence continues at coordinate 169,841 of CAVZDW010000010.1, read as the reverse complement.
GCGGCCATGATCCCGTTGCGGATGCGCGTGAGGAAATCGGCGATCGGGTCGGTCATCGACATGCGATCACCAGCTCGACTTCGTCATGCCGGGGATGAAGCCGTTGTGGGCCAGCTCGCGCAGGCACACCCGGCAGAGGCCGAACTTGCGGTAGACGGCGCGCGGACGGCCGCAGCGCCGGCAGCGCGAGTGGGCCCGCGTCTTGTACTTCGGCGGGCGCGACTGGCGCACGATCTTTGACTTCTTAGCCATTTTCTCCTGGAATCCTTAGGCCGCCGCAGGCTCTTGCGCGAGGCTCTCGAAGCCGGCCGGGCGCCCGTCACGGGCGAAGGGCATGCCCAGCGCGTCGAGCAGCGCGAACGCCTCGGCGTCGGTGGCGGCAGATGTGGTGATGGTGACATCGAGCCCGCGGACCTGGTCGATGCTGTCGTAGTCGATCTCCGGGAAGATGACCTGCTCGCGGATGCCCATCGAGTAGTTGCCGCGCCCGTCGAACGAGCGCGGGTTCAGGCCCCGGAAGTCACGCAGCCGGGGCAGGGCGATCGAGGTGAGCCGGTCGAGGAACTCGTACGCGCGCTCCTGGCGCAGCGTCACCGACAGGCCGACCGGCATGCCCTCGCGCAGCTTGAACGCGGCGACGGACTTGCGGGCGCGGCGGATGTTCGGCTTCTGGCCGGCGATCGTCGCGAGCTGCTGCTGGGCGGCCTCGAGCATCTTGGAGTCCTGCTTGGCCTCGCCCACGCCCATGTTGAGCGTGACCTTCTCCAGCTTCGGGGCCTGCATGACCGAGCTGTAGCCGAACCGGCCCACCAGGGCGGTCCGGATCTCGTCGTTGTAGCGGTCCTTCAGTCGTGCCATGTCAATCCAGCTCCGAGCCCGTGCGGCGGGAGACGCGCTTGGGACGACCCTCGTCGTCGCGCGTAATGCCGATCCGCGTCGGCTTGTGGTCCTTGGGGTCGGCGATGGCCACGTTGGACACGTGGATCGGACCCTCCTTCTCGATCACGCCGACGGCCGCGTTGGGCCGGCCGGGCAGCGGGCGCTGATGGCGCTTGACCATGTTCAGGCCCTCCACGAACACGCGATCCTTCTTCGGGTCGGTGCGCAGGACCTTGCCGGTCTTGCCCTTGTCCTTGCCCGAGATCACGATGACGTGGTCGTCCTGGCGGATGCGCATCAGAGCACCTCCGGGGCGAGCGAGACGATCTTCATGAACCCGCCGTCGCGCAGCTCGCGGGCCACCGGCCCGAAGATGCGCGTCCCGCGCGGGTTGTTGGCGGCGTCGATGATCACGGCCGCGTTCTCGTCGAAGGCGATGTACGTGCCGTCATCGCGCCCGAACTCCTTCTTCGTGCGCACGACGACGGCCTTGACGACCTCGCCCTTCTTGACCGAGCCCTGTGGGTTGGCGGCCTTGACGGTCGCGGTGATGATGTCCCCCACGCCCGCGTAGCGGCGGCGCGAGCCGCCCATCACGCGGATGCAGAGGATCTCGCGGGCGCCGGTGTTGTCGGCGACCTTGAGACGGGTCTCGTTCTGGATCACTTGGCACGCTCCACGACTTCCACGAGCCGCCAGCGCTTGGAGCGCGACATCGGCCGGCACTCCTGCACGCGGACCGTGTCGCCCTCGTGGGCGTCGTTGCGCTCGTCGTGCGCGTAGAGCTTGACCGTCGACCGCATGATCTTGTGGTAGCGCTTGTGGCGCCGGACCATGGCGATGGCCACCGTGATGGTCTTCTCGCCCTTCTCGGAGACGACGACGCCCTGGCGCACCTTGGCCTTGCCCGGCCCGTGCTCGGGGGCGTGGTCGGGCTCGCGAGCCGGCGCGGCCGCCTGGACCTCCGACCGCTTGGTCTTGAGGCGCTGCCGGTAGGCGCGGCGCTGCTTGGCCACGGCGGCCCGGCGCTCGCGGCGCTCGGCGTCGCGCTCCTCGGGCGTCCGCGGCTTGCGCTTGCCCGCGGCGGCCTGCCGCTCGGCGCGCTTGGCCTCGAGCTTCTCGCGACGGGTCGGGCCGGCCTTCGGCGAGGCCTTGGGCTTCGCCGCGGGCTCGGCCTCGGCAGCGGGAGCCTCCTCGGCCGCGGGCGCCTCGTCGGCGGCCGGAGCCTCAGCCGCAGGGGCCTCCTCGGCCGCCGCCTCGGGCGCGTCCGTCGTGGTGGTCTCGCCCGCGCCCTCCTCGGAAGCCGCGGTCTCGACCTCCTCCTGGAGGTTCTCGGGGGTCTCTTCGGGGGTCTCAGCCATCGTCGGTCTCAGTCTTGGTGGTCGCGTTCGGGTCGACGCCGCGCTGGCGGGCGATCGTGAGCGCCCGCGCGAGCTCGCGCTTGGCGCCGCTCAGCCGTGCGGTGTTGTCCAGCTCGCCCGTGGCGTGCTGCATGCGCAGGCCGAAGAGATCGCGCCGCGCGGTCACGATGTGCTCGCGCAGGGCGCCCTCGGTCATGTCGCGGAGGTCGGCGGTCTGCATCAGTGGCCGCTCTCCCGCATCACGAACTTGGTCTTCACGGGCAGCTTGTGGCCGGCCAGGCGCATCGCCTCGCGGGCGAGCGGCTCCGGCACGCCGGACAGCTCGAACATCACGCGCCCGGGCTTGACGACGGCGACCCAGCCCTCCGGGTTGCCCTTGCCGGAGCCCATGCGGGTCTCGGCCGGCTTCTTGGTGTACGGCTTGTCCGGGAACACGTTGATCCAGACCTTGCCGCCACGCTTGATCTTGCGCGTCATCGCGATACGGGCGGCCTCGATCTGGCGGTTGGTGAGCCAGCCGTTCTCGAGGGCCTTCAGGCCGTACTCGCCGAACTCCACGGTCTGCTGACCGCGCGAGAAGCCGGCGCGCCTGCCGCGATGCTGCTTGCGGAACTTGACTCGCTTCGGGGACAGCATCAGCGACTGATCCCTCCGCTGAGGTCCGGACGCTGGCCACCGCGGCCGCCGCCCTGGCCGCCACGGCCACCGCCGCCGCCGCCACGGCCGCCGCCGCCGCCGAAGCCGCCGCCACCGCCGCGACCGCCACCGCCGCCGCCGCCGCCGCCGCGACCTCCGCCGCCGCCGAAGCCGCCGCCACCGCCGCGGCCACCGGGACCCCCGGGACCGCCGCCCTGGCCGCCACGGCCTCCGCCGCCACGGCCTCCGCCGCCGCGACCGTCGCCGCGACCGCGGCCGTCACGGCCGCCGCGCCCACGCCGGCGATCGTCGCCGCCCTCGTCGCCGCGGCCGGGGGCCTCCTCCAGCGAGGTGAGGTCCTGGCCGGTGTAGCCGGCGGGCATGATCTCGCCCTTGTTGATCCAGCACTTGACGCCGATGCGGCCGAACGTCGTGCGGGCCTCGTAGAAGCCGTAGTCGATGTCGGCGCGCAGCGTGTGCAGCGGGACGCGGCCGTCGGAGTAGGACTCCGAGCGGGCCATCTCGGCGCCGCCCAGGCGGCCGCCGACCTGGATCTTGCAGCCCTTGGCGCCCGAGCGCATGGCGCTCGTCAGGGCGCGCTTCATCGCGCGCCGGAAGGCGACGCGGTTCTGGAGCTGCTCGGCGATCGACTGCGCGACGAGCTTGGCGTCCAGCTCGGGGCGCTTGATCTCGAGGATGTTGACCTTGATGGCCTTGCCCGTGAGCTTGTGCAGGTCGCGCCGCAGGGCGTCGACCTCTGAACCGGACTTACCGATCACGATGCCCGGCCGCGCGGTGTGGATGTTGACCTCCACCTCTGCGGCGTCCTTGCGGATCGTGATGTCCGACAGGCCGGCGTGCGCGAGCTTGTTCGTGATGTGGTCCCGGATCCGCACGTCCTCGATCAGGAAGTCGGAGAAGTTCTTCTCGGAGAACCAGTTCGACTTCCAGTCGTGGATGTAACCCACGCGCATGGCCTCGGGATGAACCTTCTGACCCATGCGTTCAGGACTCCTTCGGGGTAAGCGTGATCGTCAGGTGCGAGGTGCGCTTGCGGATGCGCGTGGCGCGGCCCATGGCTCGCGGCCGGTAGCGCTTCAGCGTCGGCCCCTCGTCGGCGTGGACGGCGGCGATGCGGAGGTCCTCGCCGACCAGCTCGTGGTTGTGCTCGGCGTTGGCGACCGCCGACTCCAGCAGCTTGATCCAGGCCTTGGCCGCGGCACGCGGCGTGAAGGCCAGGATGGCCCGGGCCTCGGCGACGTCCTTGCCGCGAATGTGGTCGCACACGAGCCGCGCCTTGCGGGCCGAGGTGCGGACGTACTTGGCCTGCGCGTGCACGAGCACGCCCGGCTCCGGGCGGCGGCGGCGATCGCGCTTGGCGGGCGCCTTGGCGGCGGCCTCCTTGACGTCACCCTCGGTCGCAGCGGCGACCGCGGGCTCCTTGGTGCCCTCGGGCTTGGTGCCCTGCGGGTTGCGGTCCGCGGGCTTGACCTTGGCCTTCTTGGGCTTCGCCTCGGTGGCCTCGGCGGCCTCCTTGTCGACACCGGTCTCCTCGGCGGCGGCGGGCTTCGCCGGCTTCGCCTTGGCCTTGGCCTTCGCCTTCTTCGGCTTCGCCTTGGGCTCCGGCTGGGCCTCGGCCTCGACCGGGGTCTCCTTGGAGGCCTTCGCCTCTTCGGTGACCTTGGCCTCGTCGACCTTGCCCTTCTGCGGGTCCTGGGGATTCGACGGGCTCATCGCACCTTGCCCTTGGAATCATGCCCGCGATAGGTCCTCGTCGGCGCGAACTCGCCGAGCTTGTGGCCGACCATCGACTCCGACACGAACACGGGCACGTGCTTGCGGCCGTCGTGGACGGCGATGGTGTGACCCACCATCTCGGGGAAGATCGTCGACGTCCGCGACCAGGTGCGGATCATCGTCCTGGAGTTGGAGGCGTTCATGGACTCGATGCGGCCCATCAGGCGCTCCTCGACCCACGGCCCCTTCTTGGAGGAACGGCTCATCAGCGGCCACCCTTCTTGCCGCGGCGACGACCGCGGACGATGTAACGATCGGACTGCTTGCCCTTCTTGCGGGTGCGGTAGCCGATGGTCGGCACGCCCCAGGGCGTCTGCGGATGGTTGCCCAGCGGCGTGGCGCCCTCGCCGCCGCCGTGCGGGTGGTCCACCGGGTTCATGGCCGTGCCGCGCGTCTGCGGCCGCACGCCCATGTGGCGCTTGCGACCCGCCTTGCCGACCGTGACGTTCTGGTGGTCGGCGTTGCCGACGACGCCGACGGTGGCGCGGCAGGAGATCTGCACCATGCGCATCTCGCCCGAGGGCAGGCGCAGCGTCGCCATGCCGCCCTCCTTGGCCATCAGCTGGATGCCGACGCCGGCGGAGCGGCCGAGCTGGCCGCCGCGGCCGGGCTGGAGCTCGACGTTGTGGACCACGGTGCCGACCGGCATCAGCGAGAGCGGCATGGCGTTGCCGACCGTGATGTCCGAGCCGGCGCCCGACTGCACCGTCATGCCGACGCGCAGCCGGTTCGGGGCCAGGATGTAGCTCTTCTCGCCGTCGACGTAGTGCAGCAGCGCGATGTAGGCCGACCGGTTGGGGTCGTACTCGATCGCGGCGACCTTGGCGGGCACGCCGTCCTTGCGGTTGCGCTTGAAGTCGATCTTGCGGTAGAGGCGCTTGGCGCCGCCGCCGCGGTGGCGCGAGGTCTTGCGGCCGTGGGCGTTGCGGCCGCCGGACTTCTTGAGGCCTTCGACGAGGCTCTTCTCCGGCTCGGTCTTCGTGATCTCCGAGAAGTCGGGATACGTGACGAAGCGCCGGCCGGGCGAGGTGGGCTTGGGCTTGCGGATCGGCATGGCTTAGAGATCCGCCTCCAGACCCTGGAAGATCGGGATGGTCTCGCCCTCGCGCACCTGCACGACGGCCTTCTTCCACGAGCGGGTGCGACCGGCGGTGTAGCCGCGCCGCTTGGGCTTGGACGGCACCGCAGCCGTACGCACGTCGACCACGCCGACGCCGAAGAGATGCTCGATCGCCTGCTTGATCTGGGTCTTGTGCGCGTCCGGGTGGACGCGGAACGTGTACTTGCCGACCGTCGCGAGCGCGTAGGACTTCTCGGAGACGACGGGCCGGATGATCACCTGTGAGTGGTCCATCAGGCAGCCACCTCCTTGGCCTTGCGGGCTCGGGCGGTCACGGACTCGAGGGCGTCCTCGCTGAAGACGACGCTGGCGGCGCCGACGAGGTCGGCGACACCGCAGTCGGCGGCGGCCAGCACGGTCACGCCGGCCAGGTTGCGGAAGGACTTGAACACCGTCGCCTCGTCCGGACCGGAGAGGACGAGCAGCACCGAGCCGCCGCGGCGGTCGGCGAGCAGCTCGGCCGCCTGCTTGGTCGACGGGGTGTCGAAGGCCGCGGCGTCGAGCCCGAAGATCGAGCTGCGCTCGGCGTGGATCGACAGCGCGCAGCGCAGCGCGGCCCGGCGCGCCTTGCGGTTCACCTTGACGGTGTAGTGGCGCGGGGTCGGCCCGAAGACGACGCCGCCGCCGGCGAAGTGCGGTGCCCGGATCGAGCCCTGGCGGGCGCGGCCGGTGCCCTTCTGGCGCCACGGCTTCGCACCGCCGCCGCGCACGAGCGCGCGGTTGCGGGTCGAGTGCGTGCCGCGCCTGCGGGCGGCCATCTCGGCGACCACGACCTCGTGCACGAGCGGGCCGTTGAACGGCGCTCCGAACACGTCGTCGTCGAGCTTCAGCTTCTTGCTGGAGCCCAGGATCGGCGCATCAGCCATCGGTGCGCACCTCCACGGTGCCGCCCTTGGGCCCCGGAACGGAGCCGCGGACGAGCATCAGGTTCTGGTCGGGGATCAGCTCGACGATCGTCAGGCCCTTCTGGGTGACGCGCTTGCCGCCCATGCGGCCGGGGCCGCGGATGCCCTTGAACACGCGGGACGGGGTCGCCGAGGCGCCGATCGAGCCCGGGGCGCGCACGTTGTGCGAGCCGTGGGACTTCGGACCGGCGGCGAAGTTGTGGCGCTTGATCGTGCCGGCGAAGCCCTTGCCCTTGCCGGTTCCGGCGACCTTGACGATCTGGCCGACCTCGAAGTTCTCGACGGTGACCGTGTCGCCCATGGTCAGCTCGCCCACCTCGTCGCGGAACTCGACCAGCGTGCGCAGCGGCGGCGCGCCGGCCTTCTTGAGGTGCCCGAGCTCGGGCCTGGTGAGGGCCTTCTCGCGCACGGCGCCGAAGCCGAGCTGCACGGCCTCGTAGCCGTCGGCGTCGTGGGTCCGGATCCCGGTGACGGGACACGGGCCCGCCTCGAGCACGGTGACGCGCTCGACGCGACCCTCTTCGGTGAAGCGCTGGGTCATGCCCAGCTTTTTGGCAAGGATGGCTGGCATTGGATCGTTAGCCGAAGGCGAGTCGGATCTCGATGTCGACGCCTGCGGGCAGGTGGTCGAGCCGCTGGAGCGAGTCGACCGTCTTCGGGGTGGGCTGGTGGATGTCGATCAGTCGCTTGTGCGTACGGATCTCGAAGTGCTCCTGCGCGTCCTTGTCCTTGAACGGGGACTTGATGACGGCATAGACGTTCTTCTCCGTGGGGAGCGGCACCGGACCGGACACGGTCGCGCCCGTCCGCGTGGCGGTCTCCACGATCTCCTTGGCCGCCGTCTCGATGGCCGACGAGTCGTAGGCCTTGAGGCGGATGCGGATCTTGTTTTGGGCTACGGCTGCCACTGAATCTCTGTTCTGTCCGGTGCTTGGAGTGAAATCTTGGCTGGGTCTTTGCGCGCACTGAGGGCGAGCTCCGGGCATCGGAGCCCGCCCCCATAGGTCGTATCTGTCGACTTCGCGCGGATCGCCGGCGCCTTCGCCGGCGGTCGGTACTACTTGATGATCTCGGTGACGACGCCCGAGCCGACCGTCCTGCCGCCCTCGCGAATCGCGAAGCGCAGGCCGGCGTCCATGGCGATGGGCTGGATCAGCTCGACCTCCATCTGGATGTTGTCGCCCGGCATGACCATCTCCGTGCCCTCGGGCAGGTTGGCGACGCCGGTGACATCCGTGGTCCGGAAGTAGAACTGGGGCCGGTACCCGTTGAAGAACGGGGTGTGGCGGCCGCCCTCTTCCTTCTTGAGGACGTACACCTCGGCCTTGAACTTGGTGTGCGGGGTGATCGAGCCGGGCTTGCAGAGCACCTGGCCTCGCTCGATCTCCTCGCGCTTGATCCCGCGGAGCAGGCAGCCGACATTGTCGCCGGCCTGGCCCTGGTCGAGGATCTTGCGGAACATCTCCACGCCGGTGACCACCGTGTTGGAGGTCTTCTCGTGGATACCGACGATCTCGACCGTGTCGCCCGTGTTGACGATGCCCTGCTCGATGCGGCCGGTCGCGACGGTGCCGCGGCCGGTGATCGAGAAGACGTCCTCGACCGGCATCAGGAACGGCTTGTCGAGGTCGCGGACCGGCTCCGGGATGTACGTGTCCAGCTGCTCGGCGAGCTCGACGATCTTGTTGACGTACTCCTCGTCGCCGTCCAGCGCCTTGAGCGCTGAGCCGATGACGAACGGAATGTCGTCGCCCGGGAAGTCGTACGCGGAGAGCAGCTCGCGGACCTCGACCTCGACGAGCTCGAGGAGCTCCTCGTCGTCGACCATGTCCGCCTTGTTGAGGAACACGACGATGTACGGCACGCCGACCTGGCGGGCGAGCAGGATGTGCTCACGCGTCTGGGGCATCGGGCCGTCCGCCGCCGAGACCACGAGGATCGCGCCGTCCATCTGCGCGGCGCCCGTGATCATGTTCTTCACGTAGTCCGCGTGGCCCGGGCAGTCGACGTGGGCGTAATGACGGTTGTCGGTCTCGTACTCGACGTGAGAAGTCGCGATCGTGATGCCGCGCGCCTTCTCCTCCGGCGCGTTGTCGATCTCATCGAACGACCGGGCCTGACCGCCGTACTTCTCCGACAGCACCTTGGTGATCGCCGCGGTGAGCGTGGTCTTCCCGTGGTCGATATGACCGATGGTGCCGACGTTGACGTGCGGCTTGTCTCGCTCGAACTTCTCCTTCGCCACTTTGCTAAGTCCTCTCTAAGTCTCGCTGTAAATCCGTGTGTAGGCGAACCCGTGCAGGTTACCGCGTTACGCGGGGACGGGTTCACCGGTGCGCGCCTCGACCACCTTCTCGGCGATGTTGGGCGGCACCTCCTCGTAGCTGTCGAACTGCATGGTGTAGGTCGCCCGTCCCTGGGTCATGGACCGCACGTCCGTCGCGTAGCCGAACATCTCGCTCAGCGGAACGTGGGCCGAGACGACCTGCGCGTTGCCGCGCGGCTCCATCCCGTGGACGCGGCCACGGCGACGGTTGAGGTCGCCGATCACGTCTCCCATGTACTCCTCGGGCGTGACCACCTCGACGGCGAAGACGGGCTCGAGGAGCACCGGCTTGGCACGCTTGGCGGCCTCCTGGAAGGCGAGCGAGCCCGCCACCTTGAAGGCGATCTCCGAAGAATCCGTGTCGTGGTACTTGCCGTCGACCAGGGTCACGCGGACGTCGACCATCGGGAAGCCGGCGCGGACGCCGTTCTCGAGCGCCTCTTCGACGCCCTTCTCGACGGCCGGGATGAACTCGGTCGGGATCGACCCGCCCTTGACCTTGTTGACGAAGTCGAAGCCCTCGCCCGGCGCCGGCTCGATGTTGATGTAGACGATGCCGTACTGGCCCGAGCCGCCGGTCTGGCGCACGAAGCGGCCCTCGATCTTCTCCGCGGTGCCGCGCACGGTCTCGCGGTAGGAGACCTGCGGGCGGCCGACGTTGGCGTCGACCTTGTACTCGCGCAGCATGCGGTCGACCAGCACCTCGAGGTGCAGCTCGCCCATGCCGGAGATCTCGGTCTGGCCGGTCTCCTCGTTCGTGCGGACCTGGAAGGTCGGGTCCTCCTCGGCCAGGCGGCCGAGCGCGACCGACATCTTCTCCTGGTCGCTCTTGGTCTTGGGCTCGATGGCCACGGAGATGACCGGGTCGTCGAACTCGATCGCCTCGAGCCGGATCGGCTTGTCGGGCGCGGCGAGCGTGTCGCCGGTCACGACCTGCTTGATGCCGACGGCGGCGGCGATGTCGCCCGCGTAGACCTCCTGGACGTCCTCGCGGTCGTTCGCGTGCATCATCAGGATCCGCCCGATCCGCTCGGTGCGGCCGGTGGAGACGTTGAGCACGCGCGAGCCCGCCTCGAGCTTGCCCGAGTAGACGCGGAAGTAGGTGAGCTTGCCGACGTAGGGGTCGGCCATGATCTTGAAGGCGAGCGCCGAGAACGGCTCGTCGTCGGACGCGTTGCGCACGGCCTCGCGGTCCTCAGCGTCGCCCTTGACGGGCTCGAGGCCCGTGACGGGCGGCACGTCGAGCGGCGAAGGCAGATAGTCGATGACCGCGTCGAGCAGCGGCTGCACGCCCTTGTTCTTGAAGGACGAGCCGCACAGGACCGGCGTCATCTTGATCTCGAGCGTGGCCTGACGGATGGCGTTGACGAGGCGATCCCTCGGGATCTCCTTGTCCTCGAGGATCAGCTCGACGAGCTCGTCGTCGAAGTGCGAGACCTCCTCGAGCAGGTGCTCGCGGGCGGCCTCGGCCTCCTCGACCATGTCGGCGGGGATGTCCTCGATCGTGACGTCCTTGCCGAGCTCGTCGTTGTAGATGATCGCCTTCATGTTGATGAGGTCGATGAGCCCGCGGAAGTCGCCCTCGGCGCCGATCGGCAGCTGAACCGGCACGGGGTTCGCGCCGAGGCGGTCGATCATCGTCTGCACGCCCTGCTGGAAGTCCGCGCCGATGCGGTCCATCTTGTTGATGTAGGCGATGCGCGGCACGGCGTACTTGTCAGCCTGGCGCCAGACCGTCTCGGACTGGGGCTCGACGCCGGCGACGGAGTCGAACAGCGCGATCGCGCCGTCGAGCACGCGCAGCGAGCGCTCGACCTCGACGGTGAAGTCGACGTGGCCGGGCGTGTCGATGATGTTGATGCGGTGATCCGCCCACTCGCACGTGGTCGCGGCGGACGTGATCGTGATCCCGCGCTCCTGCTCCTGCTCCATCCAGTCCATCGTGGCGGCGCCCTCGTGGACCTCGCCCATCTTGTGGGAGCGGCCGGTGTAGTACAGGATGCGCTCGGTCGTCGTCGTCTTGCCCGCGTCGATGTGGGCCATGATCCCGATGTTCCGGGTCTTCTGAAGACTGAATTTGCGCGGCATTAAAGGTCTTTCGTCGGCTGCGGCTTCTTCGCGGTCTGCCCTAACTTCAGGCAAAAAAACGGGCCCTTCTGGGCCCAGGTGCTTCACACAGAGGTCGGCCCGAGGATGTGGGCTATGTCTCTCGGCTCTCCATGTGAAGGTTCCTTGCGCCCGTTGAGGCATGCGACGGCAGCTAAGTAGCCCCCGAAGCGGCTTCTCAGAATAGCATCCGTCCCGTGGCCCGCTATGCACCAGCCGTGCCGCTCGTGGCGGGCGCCCTCCTGCTCATCCTGGCGGAGTTCCTGACCGTCCGCGAGATCGTCGTCGTGACCGTCGTCCCGCCGGACGGGACGGACACCGGCGGGAGCCTGCACCTGTACGCGCTGGGCCTGCTCGGCGTGGCCATCCTCGTGATGACGTACGGCGCGGTGGTGCGTGGGGCGCGGCCCGCGGCGGTCGCGCTCGTGGTGCTCTCGCTGGCCGCGTGCCTGATCGTGGTCTTCGTCGACCGGCCGGTGCTCGACGACGCGGGGATGCTCGAGCAGACCTACGACCAGGCCAAGGCCGAGCCGGCGACGGGCTTCTACCTGGAGAGCCTCGGCGCGGCGCTGGTCCTGGTGGGCTCGGTGGGCGCGCTCCTGCTCACGCCGCGCCCGGCTCCGGCCCCGCGGCAGCGCCGGCCGCGGCCGGCGACGCCCGGTCCCGATCCAGATCCCGATCCGGGGTAACCCCGGCGGCGTCCCGCCGCACTACCAGGTGATGGACGCCGACCTCGTCCGCCGGGCCCGAGCCGGAGACCGCGACGCCTTCGCGGCGCTCGTCACGCGCCACCACCCGGCGCTCGTCCGCACCTGCGCCCGCATGGTCGGCCGCGACCTCGCGGCCGACGCCGCGCAGGACGCGGTCGTCACGGCGCTCCTCTCCCTCGACCGCCTCCGAGACGACGACCGCTTCGGCGCGTGGCTCATCGGCATCGGCCTCAACGTCTGCCGAGCCGCCCTCCGCACCCAAGGGGGGTCAGACCCCCTTACCTCGTATCGCGCGGCGCAGAGCGGCATTCCGCCGTGGCGGGACCAAGGGGGGTCAGACCCCCTTACCCCGCATGAGGCCGTCGAGGCGGCCGAGCTGGCGGCTCGGGTGCGGGGTGCGATCGCGGCGCTGCCGCCCGGGCAGCGCGAGGCCGTGACGCTCTTCTATCTCGCCGGGCTGACCCAGGCCGAGGCCGCCGCCCACCTCGGCATCCCCGCCGGCGCCGTCAAGACCCGGCTCCACAAGGCGCGCGCGTCGCTGCGCGTGCGCCTCGAACCCCTCCGAAGGGAGCGCCCCATGCCCGTCGAGATGCAGGTCACCGACGTCCGCCGCGCCGGCGACCGCCACATCCTCATGCTGTCGGGCGAGGGTCGCGACCTGAAGATCTGGGTCGGCCAGGCCGAGGCGCTGGCCATCGCCGTGCTGCTCGAGGAGGTCGAGCTGCCGCGGCCCGGCACCCACCACCTCACGGCGGCGCTGCTGAAGGCGACCGGCGCGACGGTGAGCGAGGTGCGCGTCACCCGCCTGGCCGAGGAGACGTTCTACGCGGAGGTCGTGCTCGCCGACGGGACCGCGGTCGACGCCCGGCCGAGCGACGCCATCACGCTCGCCCTGGTCACCGGCGCGCCGCTGCTCGTGGACCCGGAGGTGCTCGAGACCACCGCGCGGGCCGAGGGCGAGCGGGCGGACCTGGTCGCCGAGGCCGACGCGGCCACCGAGGACCGGCGCGTGCTCGCCGACGAGGTGCGCGAGCGACTCACTCGTCGATGGTGAGGACGAGCTTGCCGCGCACGTGGCCGTCCTCGATCCGCGCGTGCGCGTCGGCGGCGCGTTCGAGCGGGAAGGCCTCCTCGACGCGCGGGCGCAGGCGGCCCTCGGCGACCAGCGGCGAGATGTGCTCGCCGAGGTCGTAGCCGCTCGGGCGGACGAAGATGTAGCTCACCTCGTGGTGGCCGTCGCGCGGCTCCGGCGGCGGCTGGGCCACGGAGACGAGCCGGCCGCCCGGTCGGAGGACGCCGAAGGCCTGCTCGCGGCCCTCGCCGCCGAACAGGTCCAGGGCCGCGTCGGTGCCCGAGTCGGCCAGCAGCTCGCGGATCCGGGCCTGCAGGTCGTCGCTCGCGTAGTCCAGCGGCTCGGCCCCGAGCTCGCGGAGGAAGTCGTGGTTGGCCTCGGAGGCGGTGGCGATCACCCGCGCGCCGCGCGCGACGGCCAGCTGGATCGCCACGTGCCCGACGCCGCCGGCTCCGCCGCCCACGAACAGCGTCTCGCCGCCACGCAGCCCGAGCGCCTCGAGCGCCTGATGGGCGGTGAGCGAGCACAGCGGGAGCGAGGCGGCCTCCTCGAAGGACAGCTCCGGCGGCATGTGGGCGAAGAAGCCCTCGGGGGCCGTCGTGTACTCGGCGTAGGTGCCGAACTGGAGGTGGTGGCGGCGGATGTAGCCGTACACGTGGTCGCCCGGCTTGAACCAGGTGACCGCGGCGCCGGCCTTCTCGACCACGCCGGCGACGTCCCAGCCGAGGATGACCGGGAAGTGGAACGGCAGCTTCTCGGCCATGTACCCGCCGCGGATCTTCGTGTCGACCGGGTTGACGCCCGCGGCCTTCACGCGCACGAGGACGCCATCCGGGGCCACCGGCGGCACGTCGTGCTCGATCAGCTCGAGCTTGTCGCGTCCTCCCCACTCGCGCACCGCAATCGCACGCACGCCGACAACCTATCCCTTCACGGGCAGGGCCAAACGGCTACCAGCGGTAATGCGCGAAGGCCTTGTTGGCCTGCGCCATGCGGAAGATGTCGTCCTTCCGCTTGTACGCGCCGCCCTGCTGGGACTGCGCGTCGAGGAGCTCGTTGGCGAGCCGCTGGGCCATCGACTTCTCGCGCCGGTTGCGGGCGAACTCGACGAGCCAGCGGACGGCGAGGGTGCGCGCACGACGCGCGGGGACCTCGACCGGCACCTGGTACGTCGCGCCGCCGACACGGCGGGAGCGGACCTCGAGCACGGGCGTGAGCGCCTTGATCGAGACCTCGAGCGCCTCCACCGGGTCCTTGCCCGTGCGCTCGGAGAGGATGGCGAGGGCGTCGTAGACGATCCGCTCGGCCTTGGACTTCTTGCCGTCCTGCATCACGCGGTTGATGACCTGCGAGACGAGCTTGGAACGGTGGACCGGATCGGCCTCGACCGGCCGGATGGTGGCCTGTGCGCGACGGGGCATCGACTACTTCGCCTTCACGCCGTACTGCGAGCGGGCCTTCTTGCGGTCCGACACGCCGGCGGCGTCGAGCGTCCCGCGGACGACCTTGTAGCGCACGCCCGGAAGGTCCTTGACGCGGCCACCGCGCACGAGCACCACGGAGTGCTCCTGCAGGTTGTGGCCCTCGCCGGGAATGTAGGTCGTGACCTCCATCCCGTTGGTGAGACGCACGCGGGCGACCTTGCGCAGAGCCGAGTTCGGCTTCTTGGGCGTGGTCGTGTACACGCGCGTGCAGACCCCGCGCCTCTGGGGCGCGGCGACCTTCTTCTTCCGGCCCTTGCCGGACTTCAGGCCCGGCGTGGCCAGCTTCTTGGTCTTCGGGTTCCGGCCCTTGCGGACCAGCTGAGAAGTCGTGGGCATACGGCGCGAAACTGTAGCAGCGGCCTAGGCTGGGGCCGATTCGCCGAGGGCGTCGAAGAGCTCGGCGTAGGGCTGGCCGGTGGCCTCGGCCACGGGCGCGTAGGTGACCTTGCCGGCGACCACGTTGACGCCCTTGGCCAGCCCGGGGTTGCTGCGGGCGGCCGCGGCCACGCCCTCGTCGGCCACTCCGAGCACGTACGGGAGCGTCGCGTTGGTGAGCGCGTAGGTGCTGGTGATCGGCACGGCGCCGGGCATGTTGGCCACGCAGTAGTGCGTGACGCCGTCGACCTCGTAGGTCGGATCGGAGTGCGTCGTGGGCCGCGAGGTCTCGAAGCAGCCGCCCTGGTCGATCGAGACGTCCACGAGCACCGCGTTGCGCTTCATGAGCTTGAGCTGGTCGCGGCGCACCACGTAGGGCGCCTTCGCGCCGTGCACCAGCACCGCCCCGATCACGAGGTCGGCCTCCGGCAGCATCTTCTCGATGTCCAGCGTCGACGCGTAGCACGTGTCCGCGCGGCCGCCGAACGCGATGTCGAGCTCCCGCAGGCGATCGATGTTGCGATCGAACACGAAGACCGAAGCCTCCATGCCCAGGGCGATGAACGCCGCGTGCATCCCCACCACGCCGCCGCCGATGATCATCACCTTCGCCGCCGCCACGCCCGGCACGCCGCCGAGCAGGATCCCGCGGCCGCCGAGCGGCTTCTCGAGCATGAACGCGCCCGCCTGCGTGGCGATCTTGCCCGCCACCTCGCTCATCGGCGCCAGCAGCGGGAGCCGCCCCCGGGCATCCTCGACCGTCTCGTAGGCGACGCAGGTCGCACCCGACTCGACGAGCCCCTTCGTGAGCTCCGGGTCCGGCGCCAGGTGCAGGTACGTGAAGAGCGTGTGCCGCGCCTCCAGCATCGCCACCTCGACGGGCTGGGGCTCCTTGACCTTGACGATCATGTCCGCCTCGCCGAACACCGCCTCGGCGTCCGGCAGGATCTGCGCGCCCTGGGAGCGGTAGTCGTCGTCGCTGATCGCCGAGCCCTCGCCCGCGCCGGCCTGGACGACGACCTCGTGGTCGTGCTCGACCAGCTCGCGCACGCCCGCCGGGGTCAGCGCGACGCGGTACTCGTCGGTCTTGATCTCCGTGGGGACGCCGACCTTCACCTGTGGTTCCTCCCTTAGTTTCGGATGAGCTCGCGGCCGCGCAGGGCCAGCCAGAAGTCGATGCGGTCGCGCGCCGAGTCCAGGGACCGCCCCGTGAGCTCCTCGACGCGCCGGATCCTGTAGCGCAGCGTGTGGCGGTGACAGTACAGCTGGCGGGCCGCCTTCTCCCACTGCCCGTTGCATTCGATGAAGGCCTCGAGCGAGCGCATGAGCTCGCCGCCGTAGGTCCCCTCGCCCTCCTCGATCGGGTCGAGGATCGAGTCGCAGAACAGGCGCAGCGCCTCGTCGTCCTGGAGGGAGAGCAGGAGCTGGAAGGAGCCGAGGTCGCGGTAGGTGGCCAGGCCGGGCGCCGACCCGTTGACGTCGAGCGCGCGCGCCTCGAGGGCGCAGCGTGCCTCGTGGAAGGCGCGGCGCAGGTCGCCGGCGCCGACGATCCGCCCGGCCCCGGCGCCGAGCTCGGCGCCGACCTCGAGCGCCACCCGCGCCCGGATCCGCTCGGCCAGGGCGAAGAGCTCCTCGTCGCCGCCGCCCCGCGGAGGGGAGATCAGGGCGCAGGAGAAGCGCCCCGTGCCGCCGACGAGCCCGGCCGGCGCCTCGTCGCGCAAGGCCCGCGAGAGCGCGTCCTCGGTGGCCGCCTTCTGCGCCCGCGGCGGAGCGAGGACGAGGACGGCGGCCCGGTCGCTCAGGCCGAAGGGCTCGAGCCGGCGGGCCAGCTCCGCGCCCTCGAGCTCGCCCCCGACCATCGCCGTCAGCACGTCGCCGGCCAGGCGCCGCTCGGTGTCGTCGGCCACGCGGCGGCGCAGCAGCTCGAGCGCCACGATCGTCACCGCCTGATGCAGGGTGAGGCGGTCGAACTCGGTCAGCTGCCCGCCGTCCTTGGCCGCCACGAGCCAGGCCTGGGGGGCGGGGCCGTCGCCGGCCGCGCCGGGGCCGGGACGCTCCTGCGGCGTGCGGGGGACCGGCAGGGCGAGCGCGCGGCCGGCCAGCTCGCCGCCGGGCGCGAAGCCGCGGCGGCCGCCGGTCCGGGCGCGCTCGCGCAGCTCGTCGCCCAGCGCGGCGACCGCGGAGTCGCGCAGCGGCGCGCGGGCGGCGCGGCGGGCGAGCACCTCGCCGCGGGCGTCGAAGACGATGGCCGGACCGCCGATCAGCGAGGCGAGCGCGCCGGCCACGCCGTCGAGCCCGCGCTCGGAGAGCACGATGCGCTCGAGCCGCTCGTGCGCGGACAGCGCCCGCTGCAGAACGGCGTAGTGCTCGTTGACCAGGTGGGTGAACGCCTTCTCGGTGACGGCGATGAACGGCACCTCGTAGGGCACCTCGAAGAGCGGGAAGCCGAGCTCCTCCGCCGTCTCGCGCATGGCGTCGGGGATCGTCGGGTGGGCGAACCCGGTCCCGAGGCCGAGCCCGGACAGGCCGTGGCCGGCCAGCCGCCTCACGTACTCGCGCTGGACCTCGGCCCGCTCGAGCTGGAGCCCGGTGCTGAGCAGCAGCTCGCCGCCGGACAGCCACGGCGTGGGATCGACGATCTCGGAGATGTGGACCCAGCGCACCGCGCTGTCGATGCCCGCCTCGCCCGCCACCAACCGCACGTCGAGATCGCGCAGAAGGTCACGCAGAGCCAGCACGATGTGACAAACCGTCGATCTTCATGCGCCGATTCGGACAACCTATCGGCCGTCTGCGACCGGCGCAACGACGGTCTGGATAGCGTGCGGTGCGTGGATCTCTCCCACTTCCGCATCGGCTCCGGCCCGCCGCTCCTGCTCCTGCACGGCCTGGGGATGAGCAAGATCGTCTGGCGTCCGGTCGTGCCGCTGCTCGCCCGCGAGCGCGAGGTCGTCGCGCTCGACCTGCCGGGCTTCGGCGACTCGCCGCGCGGGCCGCACACGGTGGAGGGCCTGGCGCACTGCGTGGCGGCCTTCGCGGCCGGCCTCGGGCTGGAGCGTCCCGCGGTGGCCGGCAACTCGCTCGGCGGCGGGATCGCGCTGACGATGGGCGCGCTCGGCACGGCGAGCGCGGTCTGCGCCATCTCCCCGATCGGCTTCATCCGCGGCCGCGAGCAGGGCTACGGCCGCGCGACGCTCGCGGCCACCCGCCGGATCTCCCGGGTGCTCGAGCCGGCCGCGGACCGGCTCGCGGCGAGCGCGGCCGCCCGGACCGTGCTGTCCTCGCATGCCGCGGCGCGCCCGTGGCGCGTCCCGGCCGAGGACATGGCGACCTGGAACCACGACTACGCGCGCGCACCGTCGTTCTGGGACGTGCTCGAAGGGCTCGAGGACTGGCGGGCGCCGGTCCCCACGTGCCCGACCACCATCGCCTGGGGCGAGCGCGACCGGCTGCTGATCTTCTCCCGTCAGGCGCCGCGCGCACGCCGGCTGCTGCCGGAGGCGCGGTTCATCGTGCTGCGCGGCTGCGGGCACGTCCCCATGTGGGACGACCCGAGCAGGTGGCGGCGGCGATCCTGGCCTAGTGACACGAGCGCTACGCGGGCAGCGCGTTCGCCTCGGCGGCGCGCAGCGGCGGCGGCGTCACCAGGGCGGCGACGACGACCAGCGTGAAGGCGACGGCCTGGAGGGCGATGCCGAGCGTGTCGGCGGGCATCGGATCGCCGAAGACGATGATGCCGCCGAGGATGCAGGAGACGTTGGCGGCGGTCGACGTGGCGGCGATGACCGGCACGGCCTCGCCGTTCTGGAGGGAGCGGGCGGAGGCGTAGAAGGCGACGATCGAGGCCATGATCGTGAAGGCCAGCCAGGGCGAGGACACGATCGCGAGCGGGCCGCTGAGGCCCGTGAGCGCCTTGATGGCGACGTCCGAGACACCGAAGAGGACGCCGGCGGCGGCGCCGAGCATGATCCCGTGGTGGTGCTCGGGAGCGCCCATGCGGGGGACGCTGATGAGCAGGGCGCCGATGGCGAGCATGCCGCCCTCGAAGGCGAGCATGCCGGCGAGCGAGTAGCTCGAGTGGGCGCCGGAGCTGGCGGGGAGCGTGACGACGAGCAGGACGAGGCCCACGGCGGTCATGGCCACGCCGACCCACTGGCGGCGGCCGACCTCGAAGCCGAAGAGCCGGTCGGCCAGCGCGGCGAGGATCACGACGCCGGTCGAGAGCACGGCCTGGACCACGGAGAGCGGCGCGAAGGCGAGCGCGGCGACGTGGAGCAGCCAGGCGCCGAGCGCGACGCCCATGCCGACGGCGAACCACTTGGACGCGAACAGGGACTTGACGGTCTTCAGCGGGTGGCGGACGTCCACATCCGGAGCGGCATTTGCGCCCCGGTGCTTGTAAAGAAAGCCGAGCTGCGTGGCGACGGCACAGGCCAGCGCCAGCAGTATTCCCATGTTCAAAGTCACGTCGGTTTCAAACCCTTTGGAAGTCCCCGGCCCCCTCGGCCAGGACAACCATGTCATCGGACTCCAAGGCCCCACCCTTGAGTCCGACGAGGCGGGGCAGACTAGCGTGCCGGTTCTCAACGCCGCCGAAAGATCCACCGATCCTGCTCGTCGACGTCGACGGGGTGGTCTCCCTCTTCGGCTCCGATCACGCAGCCCCTCCAGCGAGTATCCCCGTTTCCGTCGACGCCACTCCTCATTGGCTGCCGGCATGCGCGGGAACGCGCCCGGTGCGCCTGTCCCGGACGTTCGAGTGCGTCCGGTGCCGTTAAATGACGACGGCCCCGCCGCGGCGCCTACCGCGGCGAGGCCGTCGATCCGAACCCTCGGCTACTTGCGGTCGTCCCCGCTGCCGCCGCCGTCGATGTCGAGATCCGACCCGATGTCGTCGAACGAACCGCCCGACGTCCCGAAGCCGGCGTTGATCTCGTCCAGCTCGGCGGTGTCGAAGGCCGGGCCGAAGCCCTGCAGGCCCTCGCCGTCCTCGAGGCCGAGCTCGGCGGCGAGGTCGTCGCCCTCGAGCAGCCCGACGTCGTCGAGGCCGCGCGGGAGCTGCTCGGTCGGCTCGATCTCGATCGTCCGGTAGCGCTTGAGCCCGGTGGCGGCCGGGATCAGCTTGCCGATGATCACGTTCTCCTTCAGGCCGGCGAGGCGGTCGATCTTGCCCTCGAGCGCCGCGTCGGTGAGCACCTTCGTGGTCTCCTGGAAGGAGGCCGCCGAGAGGAACGAGTCCGTGGCCAGCGACGCCTTGGTGATGCCGAGGATGATCTCCTCGAACTGCGCCGGCTCGCCGCCGTCCTTCTGCACCTTCTCGTTGATCCGCCGGAGCTCGTGCCGGTCCACGAACTGGCCCGGGAGCAGCTCCGTGTCGCCCTTCTGGTCGATACGGACCTTCTTGAGCATCTGGCGGCCGATGAGCTCGATGTGCTTGTCGTTGATGTCCACGCCCTGGGACTTGTAGACCTCCTGCACCTCCTTGACGAGGTACACCTCGGTCGCCGTCCGGCCCCGCAGCGCGAGCAGCTCGTGCGGGTACAGCGAGCCCTCGTTGAGCTGCGTGCCCGGCTCGACCTTCTCGCCCTCGGTGACGTGCAGGCGCGTCCGGCGCGGGAACGTGTTGCGGTGCTCCTCGCCGGCGTCGTCGGTGATGACGACGGTGCGGGCCTTGTCCGTGTCCTCGATCGAGACCACGCCGCCGACCTCGGCGATCTTCGCCAGGCCCTTCGGCTTGCGTGCCTCGAACAGCTCCACGATGCGCGGCAGGCCGTGCGTGATGTCCGCGCCGGCGACGCCGCCGGTGTGGAACGTCCGCATGGTCAGCTGCGTGCCCGGCTCGCCGATCGACTGGGCGGCGATGATGCCCACCGCGTCGCCGATCATGGCCATCTTGCCGGTGGCCAGCGAGCGGCCGTAGCACGCCTGGCACACGCCCGTGGTGGCCTCGCACTTGAGCACGGAGCGCACCGGGACGGTGACCGAGCGATCGTCGCCGATCGCCTCGAGCGCCTCGGCGAGGTTCTCGCGGGTGATCTCGGCGCCGTCGGCGATGAGGACCTTGCTGCCCTTCTTGAACGGCTTGGCCGTGACGCGGCCGATGAGCATCTCGTTGCGCTCGCCGGTCTCCTTGTACAGCGGCGCCTCGAGGTACTCCTGCGTGCCGCAGTCCTCGATCCGGATGATCACGTCCTGCGCGACGTCCACCAGGCGGCGGGTCAGGTAGCCCGAGTCCGCCGTGCGGAGCGCCGTGTCGGCGAGGCCCTTGCGGGCGCCGTGCGTCGAGGTGAAGTACTCGATCACGTCGAGGCCCTCCATGAAGTTCGCCTTCACGGGCCGCTCGATGATCTCGCCCTTCGGGTTGGCCATGAGGCCGCGCATGCCGGCCAGCTGGCGGATCTGCTTGAACGATCCGCGGGCGCCGGAGTTGGCCATCATGTAGATCGAGTTCAGCTGGTCGGAGCTCTCGATGTGCTGGATCATGGCCTCGCCGACCTCGTCGGTCGCCGCGTTCCACTTGTCCGTCACCGCGAGGTGGCGCTCCTCCTGCGTGATCAGGCCGTCCTCGTACTGCTCCTGGATCTCGCGCACCTCGGTCTCGTAGCGCTCGAGGATCTTCGCCTTCGTGGGGGGCACGAGGACGTCGTTCTTCGAGACCGTGACACCGGCCTGCGTGGCGTAGTGGAAGCCGAGGTCCTTGAAGGCGTCCAGCACCAGGGCGATCGCCGGGGCACCGTACGTCTGGATCAGCTCGTCCACGAACGCCGTGACGTCGCGCTTCTTCAGCGTCTTGTTGATGAAGCGGTAGTTCTCGCGCTCGAACTCCTCGCCGAGGGCCTCCTCCAGCGCCCGCTCGATGCGGTCGTTGAAGATGATCCGGCCGACGGTGGTGAGGATGTGGCCGCCCTTGCGGCCCGGCGCGCGGAACTCCGAGAGGTCATGGAGCTTGACCATGCCGTGCTCGTAGGAGAGCTCGGCCTCCTGCGCCGTGCGGAACACGTGCGGCCGCAGTGGCCTCGCGGTCCTGGTTCTCGAGCTCCTCCTCGCTCGGGCCGTACGTGAGGTAGTACGTGCCCAGCACCATGTCCTGCGTCGGCGTCGCCAGCGGCGACCCGTGCGCGGGGGACAGGATGTTGTTGGAGGACAGCATGAGGACGCGGGCCTCGGCCTGCGCCTCAGCCGACAGCGGGAGGTGGACCGCCATCTGGTCGCCGTCGAAGTCCGCGTTGAACGCGTGGCAGACGAGCGGGTGGACCTGGATGGCCTTGCCCTCGACCAGCACCGGCTCGAACGCCTGGATGCCCAGGCGGTGAAGCGTCGGCGCGCGGTTGAGGAGCACCGGGTGCTCGTGGATGACCTCCTCGAGCACGTCCCAGACCTCGGGGATCATCGAGTCGACCATCTTCTTGGCCGCCTTGATGTTCTGGACGGCCTTGCGCTCGACGAGCCGGGCCATGATGAACGGCTTGAACAGCTCGAGCGCCATGAGCTTCGGCAGGCCGCACTGGTGCAGGCGCAGCGACGGGCCGGACACGATGACCGAGCGGCCCGAGTAGTCGACGCGCTTGCCCAGCAGGTTCTGGCGGAAGCGGCCCTGCTTGCCCTTGAGCATGTCGCTCAGGGACTTCAGGGCGCGGTTGCCCGGGCCCGTGACGGGCCGGCCGCGGCGGCCGTTGTCGAACAGGGCGTCGACGGCCTCCTGCAGCATCCGCTTCTCGTTGTTGACGATGATCTCCGGCGCGCCGAGGTCCAGAAGCCGCTTGAGGCGGTTGTTCCGGTTGATGACGCGGCGGTAGAGGTCGTTGAGGTCCGACGTGGCGAAGCGGCCACCGTCGAGCTGCACCATCGGGCGCAGCTCCGGCGGGATCACCGGCACGGCCTCGAGGACCATCATCTCCGGCTTGTTGCCGGAGTTCAGGAAGGCCGAGACGACCTTCAGGCGCTTGACGGCGCGCTGCTGCTTCTGGCCCTTGGCGGTCTTGATCTGCTCCTCGAGGTCGGCGGCCTCGGCGTCCAGGTCGACCTGCTCGAGCAGGTCGCGGATCGCCTCGGCGCCCATGCCGCCACGGAAGTACTCGCCCCAGCCGTAGGGAGAGCCGAAGCGCTCCTTGAGCTCGCGGAAGAGCGACTCGTCGTTGACGATCTCCTTCGGGCCCATCGTCTGGAAGAGCTCCCAGACCTGCCGCAGACGCTCCATCGCGTCCTCGATGTAGGCCTCGGTGTCCGCGATGTCGGACTCGAGCAGCTTGCGCATGTCCTTCAGGTGCTTCTCGCGCTCGTCGTCCTCGAGCTTCTTCGGCTGGAGGTCGAGATGCTCGGACCAGATGTGGTCGTCGTCCGTGAAGCCGGTCTGTGAGCCGGTCTTGAGGTACTCCTCACGGCGCTCGAGCGACTCGCGCAGCTCCAGCAGGCGCTGCTCCTTCTCGCCGGCGTACTCCTCGATCGTCTCGTCGACCTTCGTGCGCAGCTCGTCGAGGTCGGCGGCGCGCGCCTCGTCGTCGACCCACGTCACGATCGACGCGGCGAAGTAGAGGACCTTCTCGAGCTCCTTGGGAGCCATGTCGAGCAGGTAGCCGATGCGGCTCGGGACGCCCTTGAAGAACCAGATGTGGCTCACCGGGGCGGCGAGGTCGATGTGGCCCATCCGCTCGCGGCGGACCTTGGACCGGGTGACCTCGACGCCGCAGCGCTCGCAGACGATGCCCTTGTAGCGGACGCGCTTGTACTTGCCGCAGTAGCACTCCCAGTCCTTGGTGGGACCGAAGATGCGCTCGCAGAAGAGGCCGTCCTTCTCCGGCTTCAGCGTGCGGTAGTTGATCGTCTCGGGCTTCGTGACCTCACCGGAGCTCCAGCTCCGGATCTGCTTCGAGGAGGCGAGCCCGATCTCGATCGCGTCGAAATTGTTGATGTCGATCAATGTTCTTCCTTACTCCTCGTCGGCGGACAGGATCTCGCCGATCGGGGCGTCCTCTTCGATGAACTCCGCGTCTGTCGCGGCGGGTTCCGAGGTCATGCCCTCTTCGCCCTCCTCGACCTCAGTCTCCTCGGCCTCGTCGGCCGCCTCGTCGGTCGAGCTGTCGCTGGCGCGGACGCCGGACAGATCGATGCCGAGCTCCTCGGCGGCACGCAGGAGGTCGTCGTCCTCGTCGCCCATCTCGGCGCGCGTGCCCTCCTCGGAGACCACGTTGACGTCGAGCGCCAGCGACTGCATCTCCTTCAGGAGCACCTTGAAGGACTCGGGGATCGACGGCTCGGCGATGTTCTCGCCCTTGACGATCGCCTCGTAGGCCTTCACGCGCCCGACGGTGTCGTCGGACTTGATGGTCAGCATCTCCTGGAGGGTGTACGCGGCGCCGTAGGCCTCGAGCGCCCACACCTCCATCTCGCCGAAGCGCTGGCCGCCGAACTGCGCCTTGCCGCCCAGCGGCTGCTGGGTGACGAGCGAGTACGGGCCGGTCGAGCGGGCGTGGATCTTGTCGTCGACCAGGTGGTTCAGCTTCAGGATGTACATGTAGCCGACGGTGACCTGCTTCTCGAACGGCTCGCCGGAGCGGCCGTTGAAGAGCGTCACCTTGCCGGACGCGCGCTCGCCGGAGCGGCGGCGCTCGTCGATGTCCATCCGGATCGCTCCCGTGTGCTCCTTCTGCCACTGCACGAGGGCGTGGTCGACGTCCTCGACCGTCGCGCCGTCGAACACCGGCGTCGCCACGTACACGCGCTCGTTGTCCGTGCGCGAGTTCTTGTAGGCGGTCGTCCCGTCGTCGTACCAGCCGTTGGCCGCGGCCCACCCGAGATGCGTCTCGAGGATCTGGCCGATGTTCATCCGGCTCGGCACGCCGAGCGGGTTGAGGATCACGTCGACCGGCTGGCCGTTCTCGAGGAACGGCATGTCGGCCTCGGGGACGATCTTGGAGATGACGCCCTTGTTGCCGTGGCGGCCGGCGAGCTTGTCGCCCTCGGCGATCTTGCGCTTCTTGGCCACGAACACGCGGACGAGGTCGTTCACGCCCGGCGACAGGTCGTCGCCGGCCGCGCGGGAGAACGTCTTGACGTCGATGACGACGCCGCCCTCGCCGTGCGGGACCTTGAGCGAGGTGTCGCGGACCTCGCGCGCCTTCTCCTTGAAGATCGCGCGGATCAGCTTCTCCTCGGCCGTCAGCTCGGTCTCGCCCTTCGGCGTGACCTTGCCGACCAGCAGGTCGCCGGACTGGACCTCGGCGCCGATGCGGACGATGCCGCGGTCGTCGAGGTTGCGCAGCGACTCCTCGGAGCGGTTCGGGATGTCGCGGGTGATCTCCTCGTCGCCGAGCTTCGTGGTGCGGGCGTCGATCTCGTACTCCTCGATGTGGATCGAGGTGAGCTCGTCGTCCTTCACGAGGCGCTCGGAGAGGATGATCGCGTCCTCGAAGTTGTAGCCCTCCCAGGACATGAAGGCGACCATCAGGTTCTTGCCGAGGGCCATCTCACCCTGGTCGGAGGCCGAGCCGTCCGCGAGGACGTCGCCGGCCTTGACCTCCTGGCCGCTGTCGATCAGCGGCTTCTGGTGGATGAGCGTCCCCTGGTTGGAGCGCATGAACTTCTGCAGGTCGTACTCGTCGCGGCCTTCGGCCGTGGCGATCGTGACGCGCTCGGCGTCGACGTACTCGATCGTCCCGTCGTTGCGGGCGATCAGCACGTCACCGGTGTCGAGCGCCGCGCGGCGCTCCATGCCGGTGCCGATGAGCGGGGCGTCGGTCTTGAGCAGCGGCACCGCCTGGCGCTGCATGTTCGAGCCCATGAGCGCGCGGTTGGCGTCGTCGTGCTCGAGGAACGGGATCATGGCGGTCGCCACGGACCAGATCTGCTCCGGGGAGACGTCCATGAGGTCGACCTCGACCGGCGGCACGCTCACGTACTGGCCGGCGAGCGTCCGGCACAGGACCGTGCCGCCCTCCTCGCCGAGGAGCTTGCCCTTGTCGTCGAGCGGCGTGGTCGACTGCGCGATCGTGCGCTCCTGCTCCTGGCTCGCGTCCAGGTGCACGATCTCGTCCGTGACCTTGCCGTTCTTGACCACGCGGTACGGCGTGGTGACGAAGCCGTGCTCGGAGATCGTCGCGTAGCTCGAGAGCGAGCCCATGAGACCGATGTTCGGCCCCTCCGGCGTCTCGATCGGGCACATGCGGCCGTAATGCGTCGGGTGCACGTCGCGCACCTCGATCGGCGCGCGCTCGCGCGTGAGGCCGCCGGCGCCGAGGGCGCTGAGGCGGCGACGGTGCGTGAGGCCGGACAGCGAGTTCGTCTGGTCCATGAACTGGCTGAGCTGCGAGGAGCCGAAGAACTCCTTCAGCGCGGCCACGACCGGGCGGATGTTGATGATGGTCTGCGGCGTGATCGTGTCCGCGTCCTCGGTGGTGAGGCGCTCGCGGACGACCCGCTCCATGCGGTAGAGGCCGATGCGGAAGGCCTCCTGGATCAGCTCGCCGACCGTGCGCAGGCGGCGGTTGCCGAAGTGCTCGTACTCGTCCAGGCGGTCGGCCACGGCCTCACGCGGGCGCGAGAGCGCCTCGGCGGCGTAGTCGACGATGAGCCCCTGCTCCTCGGGCATGCCGAGCGCGCGCGGGAGCGTGACGAGCTCCTTGACCAGGGCGATGATGTCGTCGTGGGTCAGGACCCGCGTGTCGAGGTCGATGTCGAGCCCGAGGCGCGAGTTGAGCTTGTAGCGACCCACGCGCGTGAGGTCGTAGCGCTTGGGGTCGAAGAAGAGCTGGTGGAGCAGCGACTTGGCGCTCTCGACGCTCGGCGGCTCGCCCGGACGCTGCTTCTTGAAGAGCTCGATGAGCGCGCCCTCTTCGCTCTTCGTGGCGTCGGTGTCGGCCTCGATCGTGTTGAGGATGTAGACCGACTCGTCGAACAGCTTGAGGATCTCTTCGTCCGTCGAGTAGCCCATCGCGCGCAGGAGCACGGTGACCGGCAGCTTGCGCTTGCGGTCGATGCGGACGTAGACGCGGCCCTTCTTGTCGATCTCCAGCTCGAGCCACGAGCCGCGGGCCGGCATCAGGTTGCCGACGAAGACCTGCTTCTCGACGTCCTTGGGCTCCATCAGGTACGCGCCCGGGGAACGGACCAGCTGCGTGACGACCACGCGCTCGGTGCCGTTGATGACGAACGTGCCGCGCTCGGTCATCCACGGGAAGTCGCCCATGAAGACGGACTGCTCGCGGATCTCACCGGTCTCGCGGTTGATGAAGCCGACCGTGACGGTCAGCGGGCGGGCGTACGTGAGGTCCTTCTCGCGGCACTCCTCCAGCGAGGCGACCGGCGGATCGAAGTGGAACTCGCCGAACTGGACGGCGAGGTTGCCGGTGTAGTCCTCGATGGGAGAGATGTCGTCGATCGTCTCGCGCAGCCCTCCACCCTCGGGATCGACAAGCCAGGAGAAGGACTTCTTCTGGATATCGATCAGATTGGGGACGTCAAGGACCTTCTCCAGCCGCGCGAAGCTGCGGCGGGTGCGGGGAGCGTCAACGGAAGCCAAGACGGCGACTCCTCAAGGGGTTGATGCGGAGGACGAGAGAGCGGCGCGCACGAAGCTCGACCAGCTTCGAGGCACGACCAGCCAAGATAGCACAGGGGGTACCGGACCCCTGTGAGGGGCGCTCGGCGCTCACGGACCCCGTCCGGCCCGGTGTCCCGTATGTGGCGGGAAGGGCGCGTTGGACGGCTGCGACTATCGGCCGAGTGCGGGAAGTGTAGTGGTCCTGCCGCGGGGATCAAGTCCCGCACCGGCGCCCGCCCGCCCGCCGGCGTCGTGCCGGCGAGCGTACGCGAGTCGATCCCGTTCCCCCGGGGCCAGGCCGTGGCGATCGATCATCCTTGACCGAAAGAGCGAGCACTCCGTGCGATCCGTCCTTGAGGGGCACGGCCTGACTGCATCCAAGGTAGGGCGGCGTCGCCATCCGGGAAGTCGTACAAGTGTCCAATATCCAGTTAATTGGTGTTGACCGGTTGAACACCCGTGATTACCCCGTCCGGGGGATGGTCGAGGCGTTTTCGGCCTTGTACCTTGCTCGGCCGAAGGGGAGTCCACCGCAGCCACGCCGAGGCGATCCGTACGCCCGAATCGCTTCCTCGGCTGAGAGCCGGTGCACCACCGGCGCGCGACGTGAGGGTCTGCGGGTCAACGGAGGGAACGGAACAGAAGAGGGGCGGCCGACGGGCCGCCCTTCTTCGTTCTACCGACCGATCGAGGGCGACGCGCAGTCCGAGGGCGACGAGCACCGTCCCCATCACGCGCTGCTGGATGCGCTGCGCGCGCGGCCGCTGGAGCAGCTCCCGGAACGCGCCGGAGGCGATCGCCCAGAGGCTCAGGCCGACGAGGCTGCAGACCACGGGGATGACCGCGAGCGCCAGCGCGGCGGGAATCGCCGCCGCGTCCGAGCGCGAGAGGAACTGCGGCAGGATCGACAGGAAGAAGAGCAGCGCCTTCGGGTTGCTGAGGTTGGTGACGAGGCCGAGCGCGAACGGGTGGCGGGTCAGCGCGGTCTTGGGCGCCTCCGGCCGGTGCCGGCCCGCGCCGAGCAGCGTGGCGACGCCGAGCGCCACGAGGAAGACGGCGCCGGCGATGCGCAGCGCGTGGTAGGCCGTCGCCGACGCGGCGACGATCGCCGCGAGCCCGACGGCCACCGCGACCGCGTGCACGAACAGGCCCGTCGCGCAGCCGGTCGCGGTCAGCAGGCCCGCCCGCCGGCCCTCGCGCAGCGTCGCGCGCAGCACCATGGCCGTGTCGATCCCCGGCACCAGCGTCATGCCGATCGAGACGGCCAGCAGTCCCCAGAGCTCGGGCATGTCACCCATGGCTGTCCGGGAACTGCTCGAGGATCCACTCGGCGTCGAGCTCGCGCCGGCGGTACGAGCGGCCGTTGATCAGCACGTAGTCACGGGTGCGCAGATCCATCGGCAGGTCGCGCTCGACGGGATACCACTCGTTGTGGGTGCGGATCAGCTCGTTGAGGTCCTCGAACCACCACGCGTCCGCGATCTCCCGCCACCGGCGGCCGAAGCGGGCGCGGTCGGCGCCGCACTCCTCGCTCAGGGCGGCGTACGCCTCGCCGAGGCGGCGCTGCTCGCGCTTGGTGCCGCGCTCGATCTCGATCAGGCGGTCCATCCAGCGCGGCCGCATGCCGGCCTTGAGGTAGTGCTCGAGCGACCGGCGGGTCATGCGCGAGCGCTCGGAGAACCGCTGGCCGCCACTGCGGGGGTCCTCCAGGCTCTCGGCGATATAGCGCTCGGCGGCGGTGCGACGATCCTGCTCGCTCACGGCCTCAAACTGTAGATCTCCGCGCGCACCGTGCTCCGGAACCTCGCGGGATCGGGGTGCGACGTGGCGCCCGCGGGCTCGAACCGCGCGCGCACGTACGCGCGCCACTCGCGCGTGCGGCGCCCGACGGCGCGCGCCCACGGCGATCGCGGGTGGCGGTAGACGGGCATGACGAGGACGATCCGGCGAACGCCCGCCAGGCGAGGCGCCAGGACGCGCTCGGCGGTGCCCCGGCGGAGGGCGGGCAGGGCGTCGCGCCAGTCGGTGAGCGAGGGGTCCGCCGGCGTGCCCAGCGGCGTCAGGTACTCCACGCCGGCCGGCAGGTAGCGGTACAGGACGGGGACCTGCTCGGGCTGCGTGCAGATCACGAGGTCGCCCGGCCGGATGCTCGGGGCGACGCTGGCCGCCACGGCGCGCGCGTTGCTCTTGATCGGCGTCCCGGCCAGGACCAGGGCGACGGCGAGCCCGGCGACGGCCCACGACGGGCGCCGCGCGACCAGGAGCAGCAGCGGGCCGAAGAAGACGAACAGGTAGCGCGGCGACCACGCGGGAGTGATCTGCGACGCCGCCCACGCCAGCGCGATCCCGGCGGCCACCGCGAGCACGAGCCGGTCGCGCGGGCGCCAGGCGACGAGCAGCGCGACCGGCACGAGGTAGAGGACCGACGGCGCGAGCGACCACGGCGCGCCGGTGTGCAGCGCCTGGAAGGCGAGGCTCGGCAGCCACGGCAGGTAGAGCACGGCGACGGCCGCGCCGACCACCAGCCGGTCGCGCGAGAGCGCGATCAGCGGGACGGCGAGGAAGACGCCCCAGGTGTGGGTGTAGAGCAGCGCGACGAGCGCGGCGACGAGCAGCACGCGGTGGCCCTTGACGAACGCGCCGACGGCCACGAGCGAGAGCACGGCCACGAGCGAGTACATCCGCGCCTCCTGCGCGTAGACCCCGAGGATCGGGCAGACCGCGGCGACGACGGCCGCCCGGCGGCCGGCGGCCCACCAGGCGACTGGGACGGCAAGCGCGGCGAAGAGCAGCGAGAGCGCCCGCGTGGCCGCCTCCCCCTCGCCGGCCAGCGCCATCCAGCCGTGCAGGAGCAGGTAGTAGAGCGGCGGCGAGCCGTCCTGGCGCAGCAGCGCCGGGATCTCCCCCGGCTCGTGCGAGGCGATGCCGACCGCGATCGCCTCGTCGATCCAGTACCCCGCGTCGAGCGCTCCCGTGCGGAGGAGCACCGACACGGCGGTGAGGACGAGCAGCGCCGCGGCGACGCGCATGGGCGGGAACGTGCCACGGGGCGAGGAGCGTCACGGCGTCCCGTAACGCCGCGCAACAGCTCCTAACCCGTGAAGCGCGGGACCGGCGCCGGAATGACCACGATGTCGGCGCGCGCGACCTTGCCGCGTCTCGTGCGCTGCTGCGTGCCCGTGTTGACGGCGACCACGTTGCGGATGCGCCCGAGCTGCGTCGTCCGGGCCCGGACCGTGATCACCGCCCGGCCCCCGGCGGCGAGCCGGCCGATCGCGCAGTAGCGGGGGTGGCCGCTGAAGCAGCTCCCGCGGCTCGACCGGGCGCTGATGATGGCGCCCCGCGGCGCGCGCGTCCGCTCCACGACCGTCACGGCTCGCGCCGCCGCCGGCCCGCGATTGCGCACGACGACGCGGTAGGTCGCGATCTGCCCGGCGGCGACCCGCCGCGGCGAGACCGTCTTGGTCACGCGCAGCTCGGCCGGGTTCTCCGCCGTCTCGCCGGAGATCCCGCCCTCGCTCGCGTCCGGCACGGGTCCCGGCGGAACCGGCGGGTCGGGCGGCGAGGGCGACGGCGGTTCCGGCGGGTCGGGCGTCTGCACGAGCTCGTTGGTGAAGCCGCACCGCACCTTCGGGTTGTCGGTCGTGAGACGGATCAGGATCCGCCCCTGCTCGCTCCAGACCGGCACTTCATCGCAGACGATCGCGGCCACGCGCCACAGGCCGTCATTGCCGTCGGTCGACGCCGTGGTCTCCTGGATCGCATACAGCCCGAGCGGGATCGCCGACGTGTCGTCGCCCTTGGCCAGCACCGGCGGCCCATCGGCCGTCGTCTCGGCGATCTGTTCGTACTCGACCTCGGGGTCGGCGATCGGGCTGATCTGGAAGCGCGTCGTGGCGTCGCCGTTGAGCGTGCTCTTGTAGATCCGGATCGCGCCCGCGTGCGTGAAGCGGTTGGTGAACGTACAGGCCTGGCCGGTGCCGGCCGGGATGTCCACGACGACCTCGTCGCCGAGCCCACGCCGCTGGGCGCCGCAGAACACGCTCTCCTGCGACCACTCACCGGCGTCGCTCTCGGGGAGGCGCTCCCGGATCGTGTGCCGGCCTGGCTCGAGGTCGGTCAGCCGCGGCGTGGCGTCGTAGGCGGCGCCCTCGCTCAGCGTCTGGGCCGTGATGTTGAACGGCCCGCCGTCGACCGAGAAGGCGAACGTCCCGAGCGCGCCGTTCGTGACCTTGCGGATGAGCAGGCCGGCCACCGGCGGCACGATGCGGTTGACGTACGTGCAGCGCATCGTGTCGCCCGGCGCCAGGTCGACCGTCACGCGGTTGCCGCCGGTGACGGTGTACGTGCTGGACGCACCCCCGGGCGCCGGGGTGGACGTGCAGGTCGGCGTGTCGAGGGATCCGAGCTCGCTCGTCCGCCGCTCCTCGAAGTACCAGTCGGTGTCCGCGGCGCGGATGAACGACATCGAGCCCGGCTTGCCCGGGGCGGCCGTGAGGTCGAAGACCCCGGGCCCTCCGGGCGACTCCGGCGCGTAGGAGATGTTGCCCTCGAAGCGCACGGTCTGCGGCGGGGTGCCAGCGGGCGCCACGATCCGCTTCTCGACGATGATCGTGCCGCTCGTCGGCGCGGGCGACACGTAGTAGGCGAAGCAGAAGACGTGCTCGACGCCGCCGTCCGGATAGGCGATCCACTCGACGTTGTCGCCGTTGAGGTTGTCGGTGGCGCACCGGAGCGCGCCGAACGCGTAGGTGTTCGGGTCGCCCGTGATCGGCGTCCCCGGCACGCCTCCCTGGATCCACAGCTTCTCGCTGCTTTCGGACTGGTCGAGCTGCGCATCGGTGAGCTCGATACGTGGTGGCGCCCTCGATGCGGACGCCGGCCTGCACGGGATGACCGAACTCGTCCCGCAACCGCACCGAGTCCTCGGTCGTGATCACTCCCGGGTACGTGTTGCTGACCCGTGAGAGCGCGCCCCAGATGCCGGTGTCCTGCCCGCCGATGCCCCGGCCGAGCTTGAAGTTCCAGCCCTGCAGCGGCGCGCAATCCGGCTGGAACTCCGCCTCGATCTCCGGATCGATCAGGTTCGGGACCCAGCGGCCGTCGGGGAGCCGGGTCCCGTATGGCGTGTTCGCGCCGAGGTCGCGCAGGCTCTCCTGGATGTTGTTGCGCGCGCGGTTGGCCGTGATCGCCTCGTAGCTCGGGCACACGCGCGCCGCGACGGTGACGAGCCGCTTGTGGGTGGCGAGAGCGGGCGCGGCGTCGGCCAGCGCCAGGACCAACACCGCGAGACCGACGAGACGCCTGACCGCCATGAGGCCGATCCTCGCCCACCCGGGGGGCGCCTGTCGTCACCCGGAGTGGGTGAACCGGTCAGCGGATGTGGAGGGGCGTGCCGATCGGGATCCGGCGCGCCAGGTGGCGGATGTCGGCGTTGCGCAGCCGGATGCAGCCGTGCGACGGGCGGCCGGGGATGAGGTCCGGCTGGTTGGTCCCGTGCAGGCCGATGACGCCGCCGCCCGGCCACTCCGACAGCGCGGAGTACGCGCTCGTGCCGAACGCCCACGGCCCGTAGATGCCGTCGCCGGGGACGGGGAACTTCTCGCGGACCCAGAAGCGCCCGCGCGGCGTCTCCATCCCCGGCGCGCCGATGCCGACCGGCGCGCGCCACACGACGCGACCCTTGCGGAGCAGCTTGATGCGCTGGCGGCTGCGGTCGAGCACGAGCGCCCAGCGGGTCAGCTGCGCCGGCCGCAGCGCCTCGGCCGGGACCCAGCCGGCGCGCCCGTTCGGGCGCCCGGGCAGCCGGATGCGCACCCACGCGGCGCCGTCGACGACGCGGCGGCGCTGGAGCAGGTACGTCTCCGGGAAGCGCCCCTCGGTCCAGTGGTGCAGCCGGCCGACGCGGGCCGCGTCGCGGTCCGGCGCGCGGCGGACCGGCACGACGTCACGGACCTCGGCGGTGCGGGTGTACGAGCGCTCGTCCGACAGCCGCACGTCTCGCGCCGCCGCGGGCGGCGCGAAGACCGCGAGCCCCACCACCGCCGCGGCGACCAGGCGCATGGACCGACGTTAAACGACGAAGGGCGCCCCGTGGGCGCCCTTCGAGAACGGTTTCGCCTGCCAGGCGATCGCTGACGCGCTCGCCTTCGGCGACGTTACACGGCCTACTTGACCTCGACGGAGGCGCCGGCCTCCTCGAGCTCGCCCTTGAGCTTGTCGGCCTCCTCGCGCTCGAGGCCCTCCTTGACGGGCTTCGGGGCCTCGTCGACGAGCGCCTTGGCCTCCTTGAGACCGAGGCCGGTCGCCGCGCGGACGACCTTGATGACCTGGATCTTCTTGTCGCCGGCGCCCGTGAGGACGACGTCGAACGCCGTCTGCTCCTCGGCAGCCGCGCCGTCGTCGGCCCCGCCGCCGCCGGCGGCCGGGGCCGCAGCCGCGACCGCCGTGGCGGACACGCCGAACTCCTCCTCGAGCGCCTTGATGCGCTCGGAGAGCTCAAGCACGGAGATCGACTTGAGCTCCTCGATCCAGTCCTGGGTGGTGGTGGCCATTCTTAGTCCTCCTGGGGGGTCTCAGTGTCGGAAGGGGTGGGCTCCTCGGGGGCCGGAGCCGCTTCGGCGACCGGCTCGGGCGCCGCGGCGGGGGCGGGGGCGTTGCCGCCCACCAGGCCCTCGTCGGCCATCTGCTGGAGCTGCCGGGCGAGGCCGCCGATGAGGCCGCTCAGGCTGGTCACGAGACCGGTGAGCGGCGAAGCGACCATGCCCACGAGGCGGCCGTAGAGCACGTCGCGCGACGGCAGCTTGGCGATGGCCTCGATCTGCTCGGCGCCGAGCGGCGCGCCGTTCATCCAGCCGCCCTTGAACTGCAGCAGCTGACCGCCGGTCGAGCGGCGGAAGTCCGAGAGCGCCTTGGCGGCCGCGGCGGCGTCGCCGCGCACGAACGTCATCGCGGTCGGGCCCTCGAGCAGCTCCTTGAGGCCGTCGGCGCCGGCCTTGTCGGCCGCGCGCTCGGTCAGCGTGTTCTTGACGACGCGGAAGCTCGCGTCCGTCTCGCGCAGGCGGACGCGCAGCGCGGCGGCCTGCGGCACGGAGATGCCGCGGTAGTCCACCGCGAAGACGGCCTCCGACTCGGAGATCTGTGCGGCCACCTCGTCGATGACCGCGGCTTTCTGGTCTCGGTTCAAGCGGTTCCTCCTGTCCCGGACTTACGGTCGCCGGGGGTCTTTGGAGGGCTGTCGCGGCCTATGCGGTCGCGGCAGCCTCCGACTCGATCAGATCACGGGTACGCGACGGGTCGATCTTGATGCCCGGACCCATCGTCGCGGCCATCACGACGGAGCGCAGGTACCGGCCCTTCGCCGCGGACGGCTTGGCCCGGATGAGCTCCTCGATGATGGCCTGGTAGTTCGCGAGCAGGTGCTCCTCGGGGAACGACGTCTTGCCCACCGTCATGTGGACGATCGCCGTGCGGTCGGTGCGGTACTCGACCTTGCCGGCCTTGGACTCCTCGACGGCCTTGCGGACGTCCATCGTCACGGTGCCGACCTTGGGGTTCGGCATCTTGCCCTGCGGGCCGAGGATGCGGCCCAGGCGGCCGACGACCGGCATCAGGTCCGGCGTGGCGATGGCGACGTCGAAATCGGTGAAGCCCTCGTTCTGGATGCGCTCCGCGAGGTCCTCGGCGCCCACGTAGTCGGCGCCGGCCTCCTCGGCCTCGCGCGCCTTGTCGCCCTTGGCGAAGACGGCGATCTTGACGTCCTTGCCGAGGCCGTGGGGCAGCGCGATGGTGCCGCGCAGCTGCTCGTCGGCATGGCGGACGTTGAGCCCGGTGCGCACGTGCACCTCGACCGACTCGTCGAACTTCGCGCGCTTGAGGTCCTTGACGAGGCGGACGGCCTCGTGCGGGCTGTACTCGCGCTCGCGGTCGATCTTCTCACGCGCCTCCACGTAGCTGCGACCGTGCTTGGCCATCAGGCCACCACCTCCACGCCCATCGAGCGCGCGGTGCCCTCGATGATCTTGGCCGCCTGATCGACGTCGTGCGCGTTCAGGTCGGGGAGCTTCTTCTCGGCGATCTGCCGGACCTGGTCCTTGCTGATCGTGCCGACCTTGTTGCGGTTCGGCTCGCCGGACCCCTTCTCGATGCCGATCGCCTGGCGGATCAGCACCGCGGCCGGCGGCGTCTTGGTGATGAACGTGAACGAGCGATCCTCGAAGACCGTGATCTCCACCGGGATCGTCGTGCCCATGTCGTTCGCCGTCTGGGCGTTGAACGCCTTGACGAACTCCATGATGTTGATGCCGTGCTGGCCCAGTGCGGGGCCGACGGGCGGCGCCGGGGAGGCCTGGCCTCCGGGCGCCTGCAGCTTGATTGTCGTGAGGACTTTCTTTGCCATAAGCCTTAGATTTTCTTCACCTGGTCGTACCCGACCTCCACCGGCGTCTCGCGCCCGAAGATGGAGACCAGGACCTTGAGCTTGCTCGCGTCCTCGTTGATCTCCGAGATCTCGCCTGAGAAGTCGGAGAGCGGGCCGGAGATCACCTTGACGGACTCGCCGATCGAGAACTGGGCGCGGCTGGGGGCGCGGACCGCGACGTCGCTGCGGTGCAGCAGGCGGTCGACCTCCATCTGCGTCAGCGGGATCGGCTCGTTCGACGCGCCGACGAAGCCCGTCACGCCGGGCGTGCCCTTCACGACGGCCCACGAATCCTCGTTGAGGTCCATGTTCACGAGCACGTAGCCCGGCATGGTCCGCTTCTCGACCGTGATCTTCTGGTTGTCCTTCATTTCCTGCACGGACTCGGTCGGCACGACCACGCGGCGCACGGAGCGCGCCTGGTTGAGGGAGCTCACGCGGTGCTCGAGGTTCTGCTTGACCTTGTTCTCGTGCCCGGAATAGGTGTTGATGACGTACCAGCGAAACATAAATTCAATGTTCCTTTCGCCTGCCAGGCAATCGCTGACGCGCTTGCCTTCGGCGACGTTACGATATATCGCGTCGACCAGGGGCTTCCAGATGGCGTCCATCAGCCCGAGGAAGCCTCCGGCGACGACAACGAACCCCAGGGTGACAGCTGTGCCCTGACCGGTCTGCCTGCGGTCCGGCCACTGGACGCGGCGGAGCTCGTCGACGACATGGCCGAGGAAGGTGAGGATGCGACCGCGCTGGCGGCGGGGGCGGCGCGCCTCGGCGCGCTCCTCCAGCACCGCGGGATCGGTCGGCGCGGCCGTCTCGTCGAACTCGCCGGCGCCGGCCTCGGCCATGCGCGCCTCCTCCACGTCGGGGAAGGCGTGCTTGGTCGGCTCGGGAGCGGGCGTCGTCCCGCCGAACTCGGTGTCGGTCGGTTCCGGGGCGGGCGGGGACGTATCCCGCGGGCGAGTACGACCGGAGCCGGCCGCGGGGCCGCCGGCCCCGGGCTGACGGCTGCGCCGCCGCTGCTTCGCGCGCTGTCGATCGCGGGCCATCGGTTGGTCCCTAGCGGGTCTCGCGGTGCCCCGTATGACGCCGGCACCACTTGCAGTACTTGCGCAGGGTGATGCGATCGGGGTTGTTCCGCTTGGACTTATTGGTCTGGTAGTTCCGGCGCTTGCACTCCTCGCACGCGAGGGTGACGGCGATCCGGACGTCTCCACGGGCCATGTGACGCGGCGCTCCGAGGTTCGGTGTGGTCTAACTGGCGCCGGGCAAGGAAAAACCCCGCACCGGCGCGAGGTCGGCAATTGAGGATAGCGCAGCTACGGGCACTGCCGTACGTAGCGGCAGGCGACGATCGAGGGCTGCTCCACCGGGGCGCCGGTCTCGATCGACCAGGCGAGCCGCACGAGCTGCGCATGCGACCACGCCAGGGGCGTCGCGGACAGCGTTCCCTCGCCCTGCGGGCGGCTGGCCGGAGCCCGCCCGTCCCACACCTGCTCGGGGATCATGCCGCCGTCGTTGCCGGCGTCGGCGATCGACTTCAGGAAGCTGGCGGCCGGCCGCCCCGCGAGCAGCTCGTACTCCCCGCGCTCGCCCGCGAAGATCGGCCACACGCGCCCGAAGGTCGTACGCGCGTTGGGCTCGGTGATCGACCACGGCCCGCCCTTGGCGGTCTCGCCGTAGCCGTCGTAGGTGTAGCGGTGCCAGAACGGCCCGTTCGGGGTCGTGGAGCGCAGGTTCTCGTCGACCACGGCGAGCGTGTTGAGGATCACCGGGTCGTCGAAGCGCTTGACGCCGAGGCGCACGAGCTCGAGGAAGCTCGGGTCGACCACGTTGCGCTGGTCGGCGCGCTTGGGCCCGCCGTCGCCGACCTCGTAGCGCGTCCCGCGATCCGGCCTGCGGTCCTTGGTGATGCGCAGGTAGTACGGGTCGTCGGAGTACGGGCCGGTGCTCGTCGCCGTCCAGCCCTGGACGTTGTTCGCCCAGCGGTCGGCCAGGCGCTCGTAGCGCGTCGCGTCGGCCTCCGCCCCGTTCGTGCGGGCGATGTCGGCGGCCGCGATCAGGCCGGCGATCTGCGCGGCCATCGAGGCCGGCGAGTAGCCGCCCTGGTTCTCCCAGCGGTCCTGCTCGGTCTCGGGCCCGTGGCGGACGATGAACTCCGCCGTGCGGCGCAGCTTGCGCCAGCTGGCGGCGTCGGTGCGGCCGAGCTGCCACGCGAGCACGATCGGCAGCGCCTGCTCGTCCATCTGGATCGCCGTCCACTTCTGGCGGCCGTCGACCCACGTGTTCTGCGGGAAGTGGCCGTCGGCGCGCTGGGCCTTGTCGAGCAGGAAGCTGAGGCTCTCGTTCGCCGAGGCCGTGTCGCCGGCCGCGATCTGGGCGGTGGCGACCTGGTAGAGGTCGCGCGGCCAGACGAGGTGGTACGGGCCCGAGCGCTGGTCCTTCTTGTCGACGGTCATCAGGCCCCAGGCCCACGGCATCGACGGCGAGGCGATGCCGGCGCCGGGGTTCGCCTTGTCGTCGTGCGCGGCGAGCATCAGGACCGACGTCTCGTACGCGTCGAGCACCGGCGCGGCAGCCGCCGGCGCGGGCTTGAGCGTGGCCCGGTAGGCGGCCCAGCCGGCCGCGTTCGCGGTCGCCGCCGCCTCGAAGCCGCGGGCCAGCGCCTCGGCGGCCACGCGGCGCGCCGCGGTGGCGTTGGCGTCGAAGCCGAGCGCGAGCGTCATCCGCTGCGCGGTGACGCCGTCGAGCGCGGTCGTGGCGGCCTGGCGGACGTTCCCGCGCTCGCGCGCGTCGGCGTTCGCGTCGAGCGAGCCGTCGTCGCGCAGGTCGTTCCACGGGTCGCTGCTCCCGACGTAGCCGCTCGACGTGGCGGTGAAGGCGGGCGAGGCGGTGAGCGCGCTGTCCGCCTCGCGGTCCGAGGCGGTGAGGTCGTTGCCGATCGTCCGCCCGCGGTCGTCGCGGCCGTCGTTGTCGAGCTGCGGGTCGAGCAGCAGGTGCAGCTTGTAGGGCTGCCCGGTGAGCGACTCGAAGTGGACGTCGACGAGCACCACGGCCGTCAGCGGATCGGTCGTGAAGGTCTTGGTGAGGCGCCACTGGCCGCCGTTGTCGGTCACCGTCTGGCGGTAGTTGAGGCCGTCGACGCGCTGCACCGTCCCGGTGGTCTTCGCCGTCTCGCGGTCGACGGCCATCTCCACCCCGGGCCGGGCGACGACGAACTCGAGCGAGCGGATCGCCGGCGTGCTGAGGTCGGGGAAGTAGACCTCGGTCATCTCGCGCTGGCGGAGCGTGAACCAGACGCGGCTCTCCGGTGTGGACGAGGTGCCGAACGCGTGCTTGTCGGCGGGCGTCCAGGTGGGCCGGCTGCCGGGCGCGCCCTCGGCGCGCGTCCGCGCCTGCGCGGAGGCGGCGAGCACGGCGACGATGAGGACGACGAGGGGGACGAGGCGCATGGCGTGCGAGCGATCCGTAGCGTGTGGCGCCCAATGCCTCCCGCCCTACCGGAGCTCGAAGGCGTCGAGCATAGCTTTCACGACCTCAACACCGGCGTGCGCCTCCATGTTGCGGCCGCCGGCCCGCCCGACGCGCCCGTCGTGCTCCTCCAGCACGGTTGGCCGCAGCACTGGTGGTCGTGGCGCGAGGTGATCGCGGAGCTCGGCGAGGAGTACCGCGTCCTGTGCCCGGACATGCGCGGCTTCGGCTGGTCGGGGCAGCCGGCCGACGGCGACTTCCGCAAGGCGCGCGTGGCCGACGACCTCGTCGCCCTGCTCGACGTGCTCGGGCTGGAGCAGGTCCGGCTGGTCGGGCACGACTGGGGCGGCTGGGCCGTGATCGTCGCGGGCCTCGAGGCTCCCACGCGCTTCTCCAGCGTGCTCGCGATGTCGGTCGGGCATCCGTGGGCGCCGCCCGCGGTCGGGCTCAAGCACGGCTGGCGGATGGCGTACCAGATCCCGTTGGCCGCCCCGTTCGCCGGCGAGCGCGTGGTGCGCGACGGCCGCTACGCGCGCGCCATGCTCATCAAGGGGCGCGGCGACGGGCGGCGCTGGAGCGACGAGGAGCTCCGGACGTACCTGGACGTCCTGCGCGAGCCCGAGGTCGCCCGGGCGTCCTCGAAGCTCTACCGGGCGTTCCTGACGCGCGAGCTCGTCGACCGCACGTACCTGCACCGCAGCTTCGCCATGCCGGCGAAGCTGCTGATGGGCGACCGCGAGCCGTTCCGCGCGTTCGCCGCGGGCTTCCGGGGCGAGGTCGAGGTGATCGACGGCGCGGGCCACTTCCTGCCCGAGGAGAAGCCGGCGGCCGTGGCCGAGCGCATCCGCGCGATGTGAGGCTCATCACCTGGAACGTCAACCGCCGCGTGAGCGTGCTCGCCGAGCAGGCGCACGCGCTGGCCCTCCGCTCGCCCGACGTGGTCGCGCTGCAGGAGGTGACGGCGCGCTCGTGGCCGCTGTGGCGCGCGGCGCTGGAGACCATCGGCCTCGGGTACGCGGCGTGTTCGCTGGACGACGCGGATCGCGAGCGCCAGCCGATCACGCGCCGCCGGACCGGCGTCGTGCTCGCCGCGCGCACGCCGCTGGTCGCCGCCCCGTCCTGCCCCGTGCCCTGGCCGGAGACGACGCTCGCCGCCGTCGTCGACGAGATCACGGTGCACACGGTCCACGTGCCGAACGCGGCCAACGGCTGGATCAAGCCGGACACGCTGGCCGCGCTGCGCGCCGGCCTCGCGGGGTCCGTCAGGGGTCCTCTGCGGCGACCTCAACACGCCGCGCCGCGAGTCGCCCGACGGCTCCGTGCTCTCGTTCGCCTGCGACTCGGCCGGGCGCCTGCGCCCCGAGCGGGGCGACCGCTGGGACTCGGCCGAGCTCGGCGTCGTCCCGGGGCTGCGAGAGCTCGGCTTCGCCGACGCCTTCCGCGAGGTCCACGGCTACGCCTCGAAGGAGCCCAGCTGGGTCTGGTCCCACGGCGGCGGCTGGCGGCTGGACCACATCTTCTCCACGGCGCCGGTGGACGCCGCCGTCTACCACCACTCGTGGCGGGACGACGGCCTGAGCGACCACTCCGCGCTGGAGGCTGACCTACGAACTGCGGCTGGGTAGGGAGAGCTGGGGAGGCCGGCGGGCCGGTTTCTTCGTCGCGTCCTGCTTTCGGGTCACGGTGTCACCCCTAAGCAGGATCCGAGGAAAAATCCCGGCCGAACCCGCTCCCTTAATGCCGCAGTTGAAGTTCGAGCCCTACGCGGCCGCGGTCTCGGACTGCCGCTCCTGCGCCTCCTCGCGCGTCATCGACTTCTTGCCCCAGCGCACGGCCTCGGCGTAGTCGATCAGGCGGTCGAAGTACTCCGACAGGCGCGGCGGGCGGATGCCGGCCGGCTCGAGGACCGCGCGGGCGCGGCTGTCGTCGAACACGACCTCCATGTCGAAGTACGGCATGTAGACCGCGCCGTGCTCGTCGCTGTCGGGACCGCCGCCGGCGACGACCGCGGGCCGCGGCCGGTCGAAGCGATCGCAGGCCAGCTCGACGAGCTCGTTGGCGAACGGCGCGTCGCGGCCGCTGACGAGGTTGAACACGCCCTGATCGCTGACCTCGAGCAGCCGCACGAGCGAGTCGGCCACGTAGTCGACCGGCACGATGTCGATGTGCGCGCTCGGGCAGCGACGGGATCTCGTCGAAGAGCCCGCGCGAGAACGCGCGCAGCGGCCAGTAGAGGACGTTGAAAGCCGGCGTCCACCCGGTGTCCGACTCGCCCATGACGATGCTCGGCCGGGCGATGGCGGGCTCGAGGTCCGAGGCGGCGCGCACGATGTGCTCCGCCTCCCACTTGGTCTGCTCGTACGTGTTGCGGAACTCCTGCCCCGCGTCGAGCTGGCGCTCGCGGAACGTGCCCTCGAACTTGCCGGACACGTACGCCGTCGAGACGTGCACGAAGCGCTCGAGCCGGCCCAGCGACTTGCACTCGCGCGCGAAGCCGATGACCTCGCGCGTGCCCTCGACGTTGATGGCCCGGGCCTCGTCC
The DNA here is from genome assembly GCA_963774155.1 of uncultured Solirubrobacteraceae bacterium. GTDB lineage: Bacteria > Actinomycetota > Thermoleophilia > Solirubrobacterales > Solirubrobacteraceae > DASSUW01. The sequence goes on along the minus strand of CAVZDW010000010.1, from coordinate 128,103 downwards.
AGCGGCATGTCGAAGGAGATCGACGCCGCGCAGTGCATGATCGCGCCGACCTCCTCGGCCAGCGCCGTGCGGCTCGCGGTCTCGAGGCCGAGCCCGGGCGACGTGACGTCGCCCGCCACGGCACGGACCCGCCCGCGGTAGGGAGCCGGGTCCTTCCACAGCGTGGCGAGCACGCCGTCGAGCCGCTCCTGCGCGGCCGTGTCGTCGCTCGCGCGGACGAGCGCGACCACGTCGCGGTCGCCGGCCTCGAGCAGCCGCGCGAGCACCTCCATGCCCAGGAATCCGGTCGCGCCGGTCAGGAAGACGATCACGCGCTCGCCTCTTCCATCACCGGCGCCAGCGCGGTGCCCATGGCGTGGAAGCCGCCGTCGACATGGAGGATCTCGCCGGTGATGCCGCGGGCGAGGTCGCTCAGGAGGAACAGGATCGCCCCGGCGACGGGCGCCGGATCGTCGGTGTCCCAGCCGAGCGGCGCCTGGCGCTGCCAGGCCGTGGCGAGGTCGCCGAACCCGGGGATCCCGCGCGCCGCCAGCGTGCCCAGCGGCCCGGCGGAGACCAGGTTCACGCGCACGCCGCGCGGGCCGAGATCGCGAGCGAGGTAGCGCGAGGTCGCCTCCAGCGCCGCCTTGGCGACGCCCATCCAGTCGTAGACCGGCCAGGCGACGGTGGCGTCGAAGTCGAGCCCCACGACGCTCGCCCCCTCCTCGGGGAAGAGGTCGGCGAGGCCGGCGGCCAGCGCCTTCAAGGAGAACGCGCTGGTCCGGAACGCCACCTCGGCGCTCTCGACCGGCGTGTTGAGGAAGTTGCCGCCGAGCGCGTCCTCGGGCGCGAAGGCGATGGCGTGCAGGATGCCGTCGACGCGGCCCCAGCGCTCGCTCAGCTCGGCCGCCAGAGCCTCGATGTCGTCGGGGCTGTTGACGTCGAGCTCGAGCACGTCGGGCGGCCCGTCGAGCTTCGAGGCGGAGCGCTCGGTCATCCGGCGCACGCGCCCGAACGACGTCAGCACGACCTCGGCGCCGGCCTCCTGCGCCTGGCGCGCGACCTCGTAGGCGATCGACTCGCGGTTGACCACCCCGGTGATGAGGAGCTTCTTGCCTTCGAGCAGGCTCAGTGTCATAGGGGGATGTTCCTCACTCCGGTTGCAGGCTGGGCGATCGCGTCGAGCGTCGACAGCGCTTCGTTCAGCCGGCGGCGCGTGTCGCCCGGCAGGATCACCTCGTCGATGTAGCCCTCGGCGGCGGCGGTGCTCGCGCTCAGGTGCTCGTCGGCGTACTCGGCCGCGAACTCGTCGCGCGCGACGGCGGGATCGTCGGCGGCCGCGATGTCGCGCCGGTTGACGATCGTGACCGCCTGCTTGGCGCCCATGACGCCGAGCTGGGCGCCCGGCCACGCGAACGTGTAGTCGGCGCCGAGGTCGCGCGCGTTCATGGCGATGAAGGCACCGCCGAACGCCTTGCGCAGCACGACGGTCACCTTCGGCACGGTCGCCTCGGCGAAGGCGTGGACGAGCTTGGCGCCGTGGCGGATCACGCCCGACTGCTCCTGGCGGGTGCCCGGCATGAAGCCCGGGGTGTCGACCAGGACCACGAGCGGGAGCCCGAAGGCGTTGCAGGTGCGGACGAAGCGCGCGCCCTTGGAGGCGGACTCGGAGTCGAGCACGCCGCCGAGGTAGCGGGGCTGGTTGGCGATCACGCCGACCGGGCGCCCGTCCATGCGGGCGAAGCCGCAGACGATGTTGCGGGCCCACTTGGGCGCCCACTCGAGCAGGCGGCCGCCGTCGACCACGCCGCGGATGACGTCGCGGACGTCGTAGACCTTGCGCTCGTCCTCGGGCACGGGATCGCCGGCGCCGTAGCCGACGGGACCCACCGGGCGCCACTGCGGGGCGCGCTGCGAGGAGTTGGCGGGCAGGTGGTCGAGCAGGTCGCGGGCCAGCAGCGCAGCGTCGGCGTCCGTCGGGGTGACGAAGTGCGCCACGCCGTTCTTCTCGTGGACCTTGGGCCCGCCGAGCTCGAAGGCGTCGACGTCCTCGCCCATGACCTCGCGCACGACGGCGGGGCCGGTCAGGAACATGTTGGCCCGCTCGGTCATGATCACGAAGTCGGTGAGCGCGGGCGAGTAGGAGCCGCCGCCGGCGGAGGCGCCGCAGATCACGGAGATCTGCGGGATCTTGCCGCTCAGGGCGACGTGCTCGCGGAAGATGCGGGCGTAGCCCGCGAGGGCCGCGGTGCCCTCCTGCATGCGCGCGCCGCCGGACTCGATGAAGCCCACGACGGGCGCACCGGCACGGCCGGCCAGGCGCAGGACCCGGACGATCGAGTCGGCGTGCTGCTCGCCGAGCGAGCCGCCGAGGTACGACGGGTCCTGCGCGTAACAGAAGACGGGGCGGCCGTCGACGCGGCCGGCGCCGGCGATGACGCCGTCACCGGGCCGCGCCTTCTCGCCCATCCGCCGCGAGCGCACGTCCGAGCGCAACAGGGTGAGCGAGCCACGGTCGCAGAGCGCCTCGAGGCGCTCGATCGGGGCAAGACGCTCGCGCTCCTGGTCGGAGCGGATCATCTCGACGGTCATGCAACCTCCAGGCAGAGGACGGCGTTGTGCCCGCCGAAGCCGAACGCGTTGGACAGGGCCACGGCCTTCCTGCCGTTGATGTCCAGGTCGCGCGACTCGTTGGGGACGTAGTCGAGGTCGAGCCCCTCGTCCGGGTGCTCGTAGTTGAGGGTCGGCGGCGCGACCCGGTCGCGCAGCGCCAGGATCGTGGCCACGGCCTCGACGGCGCCGGCGGCGCCGAGCAGATGGCCGATGGCCGACTTGAGCGAGGAGACCGGAACCCCGTTGCCCAGGACGTGCTTGATGGCGATCGTCTCGGCCCGGTCGTTGAGCGGGGTCGACGTGCCGTGGGCGTTGACGTAGACGACGTCCTGCGGCCCGTAGCCGGCGTCGCGCAGCGCGTTCTCCATCGCCGCGATGGCGCCGCCGCCGTCCTTCTCGGGGGCGGTCAGGTGGTAGGCGTCCGAGGACGCGCCGTAGCCGGCGAGCGTGGCGAGGATGGTCGCGCCGCGCTCACGCGCGCGCTCGCCGTCCTCGAGCACGAGCACCGCACCGCCCTCGCCCATGACGAAGCCGTCGCGCTGGGCGTCGAACGGGCGTGAGACGCCCGTGTCGCTCAGCGCGTCGAGCGCCGCGAAGGCCGCCGTGGCGAGCGGCGTGAGGGCGGCCTCGGAGCCGCCGGTGACGACCGCGTCGGCGTCGCCGGTCTGGATCATGCGAGCGGCGGTGCCGATCGCGTGCGCGCCGGCCGCGCAGGCCGAGAGCGTGGCGAACGACTGTCCGCGGAGGCCGTGGCGCATGGACACGGCCGCCGAGGCGGCGTTGCCCATGAGCAGCGGGATCGAGAGCGGCGAGACGGCCTTGGGCCCCTTGTCGAGCAGGCGCTTGTGGTTCTCCTCGAGCGTCCCGATGCCGCCGATGCCGGTGCCGATGAGCGTGGCGACGCGGTTGACGTCGTACGGCACCTCGTCCTTCCAGCCGGCCTCGGCGAGCGCCTCGTCGGAGGCGACCATCGCGAACTGCGCGAAGCGGTCGGAGCGACGGGCCTCCTTGACGCTCAGGTAGTCGGTCGGCTCGAACTCGGTGGCCGCACCGACGCCGTCCGCGATTCCGGACTCGCCTGCGCGCCACCGCTCATAGAGCGTGCGAGCGCCGACCCCGAGCGGGGAGACGGCGCCGACGCCCGTTATGACGATCTCGCGATTCATCCTGCGCGGCTCACCACCATGTCGACGGCGTCGCCGACGGTCTTGATCTTTCCGACGTCGTCGCCCTTGAGCTGGACGCCGTACTCGTCCTCGATGATCTGGGAGAGCTCGGCGAGGTCGAGCGAGTCGACATCGAGCTCCTCGAACGTGGCGTCGCGCGTGATCTGCGACTCATCCACGCCGAACTGCGGGAGCGCCTCGACGACGGTCTTCTCGACGGCCTCGGGGGTGACGGTTGCAGCCATGTTTGGGTTCTCCTTCAGTTAGGCGGACATGCCGCCGTCGACGAACAGGGTGGTACCGGTGACGTAGCCGGCGTCGTCGGACGCGAGGAACCGCACGGCGGCGGCCACGTCGTCCGGGGCACCGACACGCCGGGCCGGGATCGCCTGGATGACGGCGTCCGGGATGTCCTTGGTCATGTCGGTCTCGATGAAGCCGGGAGCGACCGCGTTGACGGTCACGCCGCGCCGCGCCACCTCGGCGGCGACGGTCTTGGTCATGCCGATGAGGCCGGCCTTGGCCGCGGCGTAGTTGGACTGGCCGGCGTTGGCACGCGGGCCGACCACCGACGCGATGTTGACGATCCGCCCGTAGCGGGCCTTGATCATCGGGCGCATCGCCCGGCGGGTGAGCCGGAAGGCGGCGGTGAGGTTCGTGGCGATGACGCGATCCCACGCGTCATCCTCGAGCTGGATGGCCAGCCCGTCGGCGTTGACGCCGGCGTTGTTGACCAGCGCCAGCACCGGGCCGAGCCCCGACTCGATCTCCTTGAAGAGGTCGTCGGGCGTGCCGTTGGAGACGTCGGCGTGGAAGGCGGCGGCCTTGCCGCCGGCCTCCTCGATCGCCTTCACGGTCGCCTTGGCGCCGTCCTCGTCGGAGCGGTAGTTGACCGCGACGTACCAGCCGTCGGCGGCCAGAGCCTTGGCGATCGCCGCCCCGATGCCCTTGGAGGCACCGGTGACGAGCGCGGTTGCATCGTCGGGGCGTGCCACCTACGAGGCCCCCCACTCGATGACGCCGGCGCCCCAGGTGAAGCCCGCGCCGATGGCGGCGAGCAGCACCTTCTGGCCCGGACGCAGCCGCCCGTCCTCGCGCAGCAGCGAGAGGGTGAGCGGGATCGAGGCGGCCGAGGTGTTGGCCATGTGGGCGACGTAGTCGGCCACCTTCGCGGGCTCGAGGTCGAGCCGCTCGCCGACGGCGCGGATGATCCGGCCGTTGGCCTGGTGGTAGACGAAGAGGTCGATGTCCTCGAGCTCGAGACCCGCGCGCGCGACGGCGGCGACGGTGACCTCGCTCAGGCGCTTGACCGCGACCTGGTAGGTCGAGTGGCCGTCCATCCGCAGCACGCGCTCGGTGTGGTTGGCGGTGATGCGGTCGGCCAGGTCGCCGTCGGCGGCCAGCACGATCGGGCCGATGTCGCCTTCGCCCTCGGCGCCGAGGACCACGGCGGCGGCGCCGTCGCCGAACAGCGCGGCGGTCTTCGGGTCGTCGAAGTCGGTGATCCGGGTCAGCAGCTCGGCGCCGATGATGAGCACGCGGTCGGCGCGGCCGGTCTCCACCTGGCCGGCGGCCAGGCGCAGGGCGGCGAGCCAGCCCGAGCAGGCGGCGCCGATGTCGATGGCGCCGGCGTTGACCGCGCCGAGGGCCGCGGCCACGACGGGCGCCGCGTTCGGCGCGATGTCGTCGGGCGTCATCGTCGCGACGAGCACGAGATCGACGTCGCGGGCGTCGACGCCCGCGTCCTGCAGGGCACGGCGGCCGGCGAACGTGGCGTACTCGGCCAGCGTCTCGTGCGGGGCGGCGCGGCGGCGCGACTTGATGCCGGTGCGCTTCTGGATCCAGTGGTCGTCGACGCCGATGCGCTCGGCGATCTCGCCGTTGGGCACGACCTCGGGCGGCACGTGATGGCCGAGCCCGACGATGCGCGCGGTGCGCGCCGGAGCCGGCGCATGCGCGCCGTTGCGGGTGGCCTCGCGGGCGATGCTCGCGAGGTCGGCGGGAAGCTCGGCGCTACGCATGGGCAAGTTCCTCGGCAGGCGTCTCGACAGGGCAGTCGGGCAGGATGCGCTTGCCCAGGCGCGCGAGCACCTTGCCGGGCCCGACCTCGACGAAGCGGCGACCGCCGGCCTCGTGCAGGGCGAGCACGGTCTCGCGCCAGCGCACCGGCCTGGTGAGCGCGGCGGCCAGCTCGGCGCGGACGTCCTCGAACGGCTTGGTCGAGGCGCAGGAGAACACGGTGAACGCGGCCTCGTGCAGCTCGGTCTCGTCGAGCGCCGCGCGGAACGGCTCCACGGCGGGCTCCATGCTCGGCGAGTGGAAGGCGCCGGCGACGTCGAGCGGCAGGGCGCGCTTGCCCCGCTCGCGGGCGACCTCCTCGGCCACCTTGAGCTGCTCGCGCGGGCCGGACAGCACAACCTGGCCGGGCGCGTTGTCGTTGGCGACGGTGATGCCCGCCGCCTCGGCGACGGCCTTCGCATCCTCCTCGTCGGCGCCCACGAGGGCGAGCATCGAGCCGGTGTCGTCGGCCTCGGCCATCAGCTTGCCGCGCAGGACGACGAGCTTGAGCGCGTCCTCGCGCTCGAGCACGCCGGCCGCGGCGAGGGCGGCCAGCTCGCCGAGCGAGTGGCCGGCGCCGGCCGCGGCGTCGAGCTGCAACGCGTCCCAGCCGGCGAGGCTGGCGCAGAAGATGGCGGGCTGGGCGAAGCGGGTCGACTCGCCGGCGCGCGGGAACGGATCCTCACCCACGAGCGCGATGCAGCGCTCGAGCAGCTCGGGGGCGCGTTCGGCGACGAGGTCCCGCATCTCGGGTGTCTGGCTGCCCTGGCCCGGGAAGAGCGCGATCGGGGCAGCGGGGTCGGTGATCAAGGTCACACGAAGAACTTGTCCGCCGGGTACGCGCGGTCACAGCATTGGCAGGGTGGAACCCCCCGGCCGGGGGGTCTGCGTCCCCCCGGGCGACGTTAGCGATGTTGGGACGCGCCTTGGGCGATCATCGCCCCGGCCAAACCCCGGCATTGAGGGAGCGGGATCGGCCTCCCGGTCGCCCGTGGAACGTTTTGCCGTGCATAGGATGCAAAACGTTCCACGCGCCCTCGCCGCGGCGAGATTCGCCACTTCCCTACCCAGCGCAGTTGACGTTCGTCAGCTGATCAGCCCGAGCCGCTGCGCCTTCTGCACCGCTTCGGCACGGTTCCGCACGCCGAGCTTGCGATACAGGGTCGAGGTGTGCTCCTTGACCGTGTGCGGCGAGAGGAAGAGCTCGCCCGCGATCTCGCGGTTGGTGGCGCCGCCGGCGATCGCCTCCAGCACCTCGCGCTCGCGGTCGCTCAACGGCGGGCCCGAGGGCGCCTCGTGCGGGCGGAACACGGTCATGCCGAGGCCGACCATGCGGACGGCGCCGGCGATGTCGGCGGCCGGCCAGTCCTTGGAGATGAACCCCGCCGCGCCGGCGGCGCGTGCCGCGTTCGGCGAGATCCGGCCCGCGCCGGAGATCATCAGCACGTTGGTCTGCGGCGAGATCGAGCGCAGGCGCTCGGAGATCTCGGCTCCCGACTCCTGGCCCACGAAGAGGTCGACCAGCGCGACGTGGGGCTCGTAGCGGCGGACCAGCGCGACCGCCTCCTCCGAGTTGCGCGCGCTCAGGCAGCGCTCCACCCACGGCTGCTCGCCGAGCATGAGCCGGAAGCCCCAGTGGACGACCTCGTGGTCGTCGACGATCAGCACGCGCAGGCGGCGCTCGCCGGTGCCGCCCGTGGAGAGGCGACTCGGATTGACGTCAGGCGTGGTCAATGGGGACTGCCAGTCGTACGCGCCATGTTCCCGGTTCGCGCTCGCCGAACTCCACGATCCCGCCGGCCTGCAGCGCCTCCAGCGCGGCCAGGCGCAGGCCCATGCCGGTCTGCTTCGGGCGGCCCTTCACGCCGTCGTTGGCCACCTCGAGCGTGAGCGTCCCCTCCGTGCTGTCGAGCGTGACCTCCACGCGCGTCGGCCGCGCGTGCTTGTGCGCGTTGCGGACCGCCTCGGCGAGCACGGACTGGGCGAGCGGCTCGATCCGCTTCGGCACCTGCACGCGCTCCGAGCCGGCCGTCAACCGGATGGCGAGATCGCGGTGCTCCTTGCGGAGCCGCGCCACCTCCTCCAGCAGCGTGGTGTGGGTCTCCGGCGCCGTGCGCCCGAGCGGGCGCTGGAGCGCGCGCCGCAGGTCGAAGAGCGCGGCCTGGAGCTCGGCGGCGATCCGCTCGCGCGCCTCGGGTGACAGCTCGGCCTGGCTGGAGAACACGAGCTGCACGCCGAAGAGCCGCTGGATGACGCCCTCGTGCACGTCGCGCGCGAGGTCGATCCGCTCCTGCAGCATCCGCGCCCGCGCGTGCTGGTTGGTCGCCAGCCGCGCGTGCGTGGCCAGCGCCGCCGTCTTGCCCAGCGCCCACAGCGCCTGCCGCTCGGCGGCCTTCAGCGGCGCGCGGCTGGCGCCGCGGTCGGAGAGGATCACGCCGAGCCAGCGACCGGCCGCCGACATCGGCGTGCACACGAGCGTGGCCTCGCGCAGCAGGTCGCGGTACTCCTCGGGCACCTCGGGCGTGTCGTCGTCGCGGACCTCGATGACGCGGTCCTCCTCCAGCGACTGCCGGGCGATCGGCGCGGACTCGACGGTGAGGTGCGCGTTCTCGAACACGTCGAGGTCGATCCCGTAGGAGCCGGCGGCGTGCACGCGGCGGCGCGCGTCGTCGTAGCGGAAGATGATCGCGCGGTCCATCGAGGCCACCCGGCAGGTCGCCTCGCACAGCCGGCTATAGAAGTCGTCGGTCTGCCCGTCGACGTCGGCCCCGGCCAGCAACTCGACGAACGTCTCGAGCGCGTCGACCGCGACCGTGGGCTCGGCTTGGCTCATCGCTTGGAAGGACTCTACGGCAGCGTCACGCGGAGGACGCGATCGTCTCCTTCCTCCGGCGATCCGCGGCCGTCCTGGTTGCTCGTCAGCACGTAGAGCGCGTCGTCGGGACCGACGCGCACGGTGCGCAGCCGCCCGTACTCGCCCTCCAGGAGGACCTCCTCCGTGCCGTCCTCGAGGTTGAGCCGGCGCAGCGACTCGCCGCGCAGGGTGGCGAACCAGAAGTCGTCGCCCCAGAACGTCGCGCCGGAGGGCGCGATCGCCTCCTCGTAGACCTTCAGCGGCGCCGTGAACTCGCGGTGCTCGGTGCCGTAGACCTCCGGCCAGCCGTAGTTGCCGCCCTTGTGGATCTCGTTGATCTCGTCGAAGCCCTGCGGGCCGTCCTGCCCGCTCGGGCCGTGCTCGGTGGAGATCAGCCGCCCGCTCGACGGCTCCCAGTCGAAGCCCTGCGGGTTGCGGTGGCCGAGCGAGACGATCTCGGGGTCGCTCGGCTCGTCGGAGCGGTACTGCTCCTCGGCCAGCCGCAGGTACTTGCCGTTGAGCGAGCTCCCGTCCTGCGCGAGCTGCCCGTCGCCGGCGTCGCCGGTGGCGACGTAGAGGTCGCCGTCGGGCCCGAAGGCGATCCGCCCGGAGTCGTGGATCGGCCCGGCCTGGATCACGCCCCGGATCAGGCCCGTCTCGCGCGTCATGGTGTCGTCCTCGTTCCAGCGCCAGCGCTCGAGCAGCACGCCGTCGGCCGTCGTGAAGTAGAGGTAGACGAACGGCTCCTGCTCGAACTCGGGGTCGAGAGCGAGGCCCATCAGGCCGCCCTCGCCCTCGGCGCTGACCTCCACGCGCGTCACGATGTCGCCGTCGAGGAAGCGGATCCGGCCCGGCCGCTCGGTGATCAGCGCGCGCCCGTCGGGCAGCCAGGCGATCTCCCACGGCACCTCGAGGCCCTCGGCGACGACCTCCACCTGCAGCTCGCCCGCCGGCGCCGGCTCGGGCGTCTGCGCCGTGTCGGGCGGGGCGTCCTCCCCGCCACAGCCGGCGAGCAGGAGGACGAGCAGCAGTGTCAGCCGAGCGGCCAGGTGTGGACCGGCTCGTTGGAGTGCATGTGCTCGCGGTAGCGGACCGTCATCTCGCGCAGCGCGTCGTGCCGGTCGAGGTGGGCGTAGTGCTTGTGGAACGTGTCGGCCATCCACGAGGCGCCGTTGCGGCCCTCCACGCAGCGGCGCTCGATGATGCCGAGCAGCCGGTCGCGGTCGGCGGCGTCGACGCCCCAGCGATCGAGCCCCTCGTGGGCGAGCGGGAGCAGGCGGCGCAGGACCAGCTCGGCGGCGGGCACCTCGCCCACGCCCGGCCAGTACACGCGGGCCTCGATGCCGTCGCGCGCGCACGCGTGGAAGTTCTCCTCGGCGGCCGAGAAGGACATCTGCGTCCACAGCGGGCGCTCGTCGTCGGCCAGCACGCGCACGAGGCCGTAGTAGAGGGCGGCGTTGGCGAGCGTGTCCACCACGGTCGGGCCGGCGGGCAGCACGCGGTTCTCCACGCGCAGGTGCGGGCGCCCGCGCACGACGTCGTAGATCGGCCGGTTCCAGCGGTAGACCGTCCCGTTGTGGAGCCGCAGCTCCTGCAGCCGCGGCGTGTCGCCGCGGTCGATGACCTCGACCGGATCCTCGTCCTCGGTCACCGGCAGCAGCGACGGGAAGTAGCGGACGTTCTCCTCGAAGAGGTCGAAGATCGACGTGATCCAGCGCTCGCCGAACCACACGCGCGGGCGCACGCCCTGCGCCTTGAGCTCCTCCGGGCGGGTGTCGGTGGCCTGCTCGAAGACGGCGATGCGGCTCTCCCGCCAGAGCTCGCGCTCGAAGAAGAACGGCGAGTTCGCGCCGACCGCGAGCTGGATGCCGGCGATGCACTGCGCGGCGTTCCAGTGCTTGGCGAACTGGCCGGGGTCGACGAGCTGGTGCAGCTGCACGCTCGTGCAGGCGGCCTCGGGCGCGATCGTGTCGGCGTAGACCGACAGGCGCTCGACGCCGTCGATGGCCAGGTGCAGGTCCTCCCCGCGCGCCGCGAAGATCTGCTCGTTGAGCAGCTTGTAGCGGGGGTTGGCGCTGAGGACCGACCCGTCGAGCAGGGACTCCGTGAGCGTCGGCAGGATGCCCACCATGAGCAGGCGCGAGTGCGCCTGCTGCGCGCCCTTCTCGGCGTGGTTGAGGCTCCGGCGGATCGCCGTCTCGAGCTCGCACATCACGTCGCCCTCGAGGCTGCGCGGCGGGATGTTGATCTCGATGTTGAACTGGGCCAGCTCGGTCTGCCACGCCTCGTCGGCGATCAGGTCGAGCACGTGCTGGTTCGCCAGCGCCGGGTCGCCGTTCTCCTCGGTGATGTTGAGCTCGATCTCGAGCCCGATCGAGCGGCGGTCGGCGTCGAAGCGCGATTCGGCGAGCATGCGCGCGAACACGTCGAGGCACCGCTTGACCTTCTCGCGGTAGCGCTTGCGATCCTCGCCCGTGAAGACGGTGGCAGCGACCTCATCCCCCACGAGCGGGAGTCTGCCCGCTCGCGGGAGTTCTAACAAGGGAAACCGCGCGGCCCCGAGCGGGGCCGCGCGGTCCCGTGGTCAGCCGATGATGCGGCAGACCAGCGTCTGGTTGGCCTTCAGCTGGGCGTTCGCGGCGGGCTTGCCGACCACCTCGAAGCGCCCGGCGGCCACGTTCCTGCCGGCGAACCGCGCCGTGTAGCGGTACGTCCCGCGGACCGCGGTGATCGCGGCGGCGACCCGCAACTTGGCCTTGCCGGCCTTGGCCGGCGCCTTCACGCGGGAGACGATGCTCCCGGCGGCCGTGCGGATCGTCAGCGTCACCTTCTCGCCGCGCTTGGCCTTGCGGCCGAGCGAGACGGTCTTGCGGAGCGTGGCGCCCGCGAGGCTGCGCGCCTGCGCGACCTCGTCGGCCCACCCGTCCTCGGAGCTCGGCGACGCCAGGCGCGCCGGGCCGGGGTTGGTGTTCACCGTCGGCTCACCGGTGGTGGCCGGGTTGTTGTTCGCCGAGCCGGTGTCGCCCGCGCCGGCCGGCGCCGGAGCGCCCTGCCACTTCGCGCGCTGGACCTCGGCCGGGCCCGCCGTCGACGGCCACTTCTTGCCAGCCTCGCCGGTGTACCGCAGCACGTCGAAGCCGCGTGCGATGTCGCCGGTGAAGATGTAGCCGTTGTGCGGCTTGGCCGACCACGTGTCGGCGCCGGTCGGGATGAACCAGCCGAGCTCCTTGGCCGCCTTCGGGTTCGAGAAGTCGACCACGCGCGTGCCGCGTCCGTAGAACGAGGTCACGAGCCGGTTCTCGTCCGGAGCCTGCCAGTAGATGTGGATCGTGCAGCCCTGGAGCAGCGCCGGGTCGATCTCGCCGGTCTGCAGCGGGATGTTGTACGTGCCCACGATCTGCGGCTGGCCGTTGCCGTCGGGCACCACGAGACCGTCGGCGCCGGTCTTGTAGAAGTACAGCGCGCCGAGGTTGTTGCGGTCCCCGAAGTCGTTGTTGACCGGGACGTCACGCGGACCGTCCTGCGTCTGCGTCTTGCCGCACGCCCGGGCCTCGCCGCCGCCACGGTACTCGTCCGTGATCAGCGTCAGGCTGCGGTCGTGGTTGGGCTCGGACTGGTGGGCGAAGTCCACCGCCGGGTCGACCAGGCGCTGGAGGACCACCGGGTTGGCCGGGTCGGTGACGTCGATCACGTCCGACGTCTGGTTGCCGGACGACGCGTACACGTAGTCCTTGCCGTCGGGCCGGTGGTCGACGATCAGGTCGTGCGGCGATGTGCTGCCGAACGCCGGCGGCCCGTACTGCACGCCCGGCAGCTTCACCGGAGCGGCGGGGTTGGTCAGATCGAAGATGTCGATCCGGTTGTAGCTCGACACGTACTGGTTGATGTAGAGGTACGGCCAGTCGAGCGTGTGGTTGTGCGAGCCCACCAGCGTCCCCGCGCCGTTGCGGATCGGCAGGAAGGAGACCTCGACCGGGTTCTCGGGATCGGCCAGCGAGATGACCACGCTGCCCTCCTCACCCGGATGGCACGCGTTGTTGCGGCTCTCGATGGCCATCGCCAGCCACTTGCCGTCCGGCGAGAGCTGGACGTCGTTCTGGCCCCCGGCGCAGTCGAACAGGCCGACCCGCTCCGGGTGCAGCGGATCGGAGATGTCGATCACCGTGACGCCGCCCGTGCCCGGCGTGCAGTTGCCCGGGAACGGCGTGCCGATCGGCGGGGTGCCGCCGGAGCACGAGCCGTACGTGCTCACGTAGGCGTAGTCGCCGTGGAGCTCGATGTCGGCGCCGAAGTCGATCGGGACGTTGGCGACGATCTCGAAGTTCTCCCCCTTGCCCGTGAGCGGGTGGGGAGCCGGCAGCGGCGCGGGGTCGGCGGCGCGCTTGGCGCGCGCATCCGCCACGCGGGCGTCGCCGAGATCCGACGAGTAGCCGCCGCTGTCGGTGCTGTCCTGCGTCACGGCGAGGGCGACCGGCGTGCCGAGCACACCGGCGACGGCCACCGTCGCGACGATCCACTTCAGGCTGCGCGGCCTCATCCGACCGTCACCTCCTCCCGCTCGGCCGAGATGGGCCTCAGCAGATCGTTCCCCAGGAACCGGGCCGCGACCCGGTAACGCCCGTCGCGGTTGACCCTCAGGGCCACCGCGTACTCGCAGTCGCGATCGAGCTTGACCTTGTCGGACTCGACCACGTCGCCCTGGCGGATGACCGAGACCTCGACCTTGCCCTCGCAGCCGTCGCGCTCGTCGACGCCGCGCGGCAGCTTGAGCCGCCCGTCGGCGAACACCCGCCGGTTGTTGGCGTCGGCGTGCAGGCTCAGACCCTTCGGCTTGAGCTTGTTCGGCAGGCGCAGGGTGCCCAGCGCCGTGCTGGTCTGGCCGGCCGAGTCACGGGCGACGGCCACGACCGTCAGACGGTCGCGCGGCACGAACTCCGGGAACACCTTGCACGTGTACGGCGGCCGGCGGTCGATGCACTCCTTCTCACCGTCGAGGTAGAACGTGACGGCCTCGACATCGCGGTCGTCGTCGGCGATGGCGAAGAGCTCGTAGCCGCCGTTGTTGAGGCGCTCCTCGTCGAGCAGCTCGACGAACGGCGGGGCGTCCTCCTTGCCCCCGAGGTGGATCGCGTCACCCGTGGACTGGCCGCGCGAGTCGGTGGCGATGGCCACGATCGACTGGCTCTTCCAGACCTCGTTCTCGTCGGGCGTGAAGGTCGCCGAGTACGGCGCCGTGGAGTCGACGGCCAGGACCTGGTCGCCGCGCAGGAACGTCACGTCGTGGACGCCGATGTCGTCGGCGGCGTCGGCCGTGATGGTGACCGGCGCGTAGGCGGTCGTGCCGGATCCGTCGGCCGGGCTGGTGATGTTCAGCGTCGGCTGCCTGTCCTGGAACAGGCCGAGCGGCGTCGGCACCGGGGCGGGCCGCGTCAGGAAGTCGCGGAAGTCGACCCGGTCGGTCGTGTTGGCGGTGCCCGTGGTGGCGGTGCACCCGGTGGGCGCCGCGAGGTTGCCGCTGGCGGCGTCACCACGGCCGGCGACGTCGTCCGTCGACGGGCCGAGCGGCGAGCCCCACCAGTTCTGGATCGCGTCCAGGCGGTACTTGTTGGTGCGACCCGGATCCTGCGTGCAGACCGCGAAGGCCGCCTCGTGGCGGAAGCCGATCCGGTTGCGCTGGATGTTGTTGATGTTGAAGCGGGTCTGTGACGTGCTGATCGAGTTCTGCACGTCGATGCCCGCGTCGGAGTTGTCCGTGAAGGAGTTCTCGACGGCCACGGTGCTCGCGCGGTTGAGGACGCGGTAGCCGTCCTGTCCGGCGATGCCCGCGCCGGCGCCGCCGCCGCTGACCCGGTTGCCGGTCAGCAGGGCGAAGAGCCCGGCCCCCGAGCTGGTCCGCGAGGTGCCGTTGGCGAGCGCGGCGTCGACGACCACGCCGGCCGCGTCGTAGCCCTCGACGAGCGAGTCCACGAGCGCGACGGAGCGCAGGGTGCTGGGCTCGTTGCCCCAGGCGAAGTAGCCCACGCCGGTGCTGCCGTCGTAGAGGCCGGGGCGGACGAGGTCGACGATCTCGACGCTCTCCACCTTGCCGTTGGAGTTCAGGTAGTGGATGCCCGCCTCGACGTGCCGGTTGGCGCCGAAGACGGTGATGCCGGAGATGTCCACGGTCCCGCCGCCGGTGACGGAGATGATGTTGCCCGCGCTGTCGCGCAGGTCGGCCGGCGAGGCGGCCAGGTCACCCGTGGGGCCGACGTAGACGCGCCCGGCTCCCGCACCGCGGAGCGTCAGCGCCTTGTCGATCGTCAATGAGGTGGCGCCCGGTCCGGACGCGCCCTCGTAGTACACGCCGTCGCAGACGCTCACCGTGTCGCCCGGCTGGGCTGCGGCCACCGCGGCCGCGATCGAGGTGAACCCCGCACTCGGGCACTGCAGCTTGTCGTCGTCGACGACGAGCTGCTGTGCGGCCGATGCGCTCGCCGGAGCGAGCAGCGACGCACATGCCAAGGTCAGCGCCATCCGGCGCGACCGTCGGCCGATCATCATCCAGCCCCCCTTCCTCCCGTTGACCTGCGGTCCCGTCCTGGACCCGCCCGGCGCGACTCTACGGGCGGGTAAGCGGCGCCTGGAGGAAGTGCGCAGGATCGTGACAGACGTCCGCGCTGCGGACGCTGGAGGGCGGCACGCCGAACGCGCGCCGGAACGTCGAGGTCATGTGGCTGTGGCTGGAGAAGCCCACCGCCCGGGCGATGACGGCCAGCTCCTCGTCGCCCGCGGCGAGCCGTTCGAGGGCCGCCCGCAGGCGCAGATGGGTCCGGTACTCGTGCAGCGTGTAGCCGGTGTGGCGCCGGAACGAGCGGGCGAGATGGAAGGGCGAGACGTTGACCTGGCGACCCAGCTCGTCGAGCGTCATGTGCTCGGTGAAGCGGGCGCTGAGGACGGCCTTGGCGTCCTCGACCAGCGGCACGGGCCGGCGCCGCCGGCGCGGCATCCGCTCGTCGGCCCGGAAGGCGCCGACGACGGTCTCGTGCCCGAGCCGCAGCAGGAACTCCTCGATGGTCAGCCCGTCCGCGGGGCCGGCGATGGCGCGGGCGATGACGCGGGCGGAGAGGTACGGGCGCGGCAGGAGCTTGCCGAGCGGGTTCGGGAAGCGCGGGCCATGGACCCACTCCTCCATCGTGTCCTCGCTCACGACCATGAAGTGGTTGCGGTCGCCGTGGCCGTTGAAGCGGCGGCGGCGGAAGACCTCCCCCGCGTTGAGGAAGACCGCGTGGTTCGGGCCGGCCAGCTCGGGCTCACCGCCCTGGGCCGCGATCCACACCGGGGTGGCCGGGAACGCGATGTGCGGGACCTCGCCGACGAAGTTCTCCAGCGACCAGCGCACGTCGTCCGGGGCGCACCAGAACGTGCCGAAGGACACGACCGGGCTGCGGTAGAGCGGCGTGATGCGCACGCGATCGCCCTCGCCGGCGTGCCACGTGGCGAGACGCAACGGAGTCGGAGCGGGCTCCGCGAGAGCAGCCATCGGGGAGCCGATCCTATGCCCTGACGACGGCGGCCGGAAAGGCGTTGAGAGACCTCAACGCTTCCGGCCTACCGGAAGGTGGGGCGGTTACCCGTGGGGGACTACGTGGCCGCCGGGAGCAGGAGCAGCTCCTCGGTGGGCCGGCCCTCGAGCGGGTCGGCTTCGCCCGTGATGGCCTCGGCGGCCCGGACGAGGTCGGCGGCCGCGGAGCGCACCTGGCCGCGGACGAGCACGAGGTCGGTGCTGGCCTCGGGGATCGCGGCGGCGCCGGCGGCGGCCTGGACGGCCAGCCGGCGGGCGGGCTCGGCGTGCGAGGGGGCGTCGTAGGAGGCGGCAAGCTCCCAGACGGCGTGGGAGAGATCGCGGACCGCGGCGGGCAGGCCCGCGGGCACGGGCTCGTCCTCGCGGACGAGGCTGACGACGTGGCGGGCGAGCACGCGCGTGTTGCGGACGGCGTAGTCGACCTGCGGGATGCTGCGGGCGTAGCGGTCGAGGACCGTGCGCGAGGCGCGGCGCGGCGGCGTGTACCTGGCGGTCTCGCGGCCGGTGGTCACCTCGGCCTCGACGGAGCGGATGAGGTCGTCGATGCCCCGCGCGTCGTCCAGCGCGCGCTCGGCGGCGCCGGCGTCGCGGCCCTCGAGCGCGCCGGCGATCCGCTCGAGCGCGCGGCCCAGCTCGACGAACATCGCCTGGGCGGCGCGGCCGGGCGCCAGCGCGGGGTCGGGCGGGAAGAGGAGCGAGCTGACGATCAGCGCGACGCCGCCGCCGATCGCACCCTCGAGGATCCGGTTCGGGGAGAAGCCGTCGTTCGCGCCGGGATCCAGCGCGACGATGAGGATGGCCGAGACGGCCGATTCGACCACCAGCAGCTCGCCGCCGCCGACGGCGACGGCCGCGGTCATGGCCAGCACGACGAGGATGCCGATCTGCCAGGGACCGGTGCCGATGACGGAGATGAGCAGCGTGGCGACCGTGATGCCGAGCACGACCCCGCCGACGAGCTGGAGCGCACGACCGGCGCGCTGCCCGTGGGTGGCGCCGACCGCGATCACGGCGGCGATCGACGCGAAGGCGGGCCGCGGGTCGGGCAGCAGGACCATGGCCAGCGACCACGCGAGAACCGCCGCGGTCGCGTTCTGGACGATCGGGAGCATCCGGCCACGCAGCCGCGAGCGTGCGGTCACGAGACCGCCGCGAGCATTGGCGATGGAGGTGGACGGACGGATCATCCCTACGAGTATTCGGTCGCGACCCCCGGAAGTGACACCGACCGACGGTCGACCGTGACCCATGTCACAGTGGCCCGCGATGAAGGCGGCGGTGCTGCACGCGTTCGGCGAGCCCTTGGTGATGGAGACGGTAGCGGAGCCGGAGCCGGCTCTGGACGGCGTCGTGGTCGCCGTGCGGGCGACCGGCGTCTGCCGCAGCGACTGGCACGCCTGGATGGGCCACGATCCGACCGTCTCGCTCCCCCACGTGCCGGGGCACGAGCTGGCGGGCGAGATCGTGGCGGTCGGTCCCGAGGTGCGGAAGTTCGCCGTCGGCGACCGCGTGACGGTGCCGTTCTGCTGCGGGTGCGGGGAGTGCGACCCGTGCCGGCAGGGCTGGACGCAGATCTGCGACGCGGACTTCCAGCCCGGCTTCACGGCGTGGGGCTCGTTCGCCGAGCGGGTCGCGCTCCCACGCGCGGACCTCAACCTGGTGCGCCTCCCCGACTCGCTCGGCTACGTGGAGGCGGCGAGCCTCGGCTGCCGCTTCATGACCGCCTTCGCGGCGCTGACCGAGCACGGCCGCATGACCGCCGGGGAGTGGGTCGCCGTGCACGGCTGCGGCGGCGTCGGGCTGTCGGCGGTGATGATCGCGCACGCGCTCGGCGCGCCGGTGGTGGCGATCGACGTCGACACCGACACGCTGTCGCTGGCCGGCTCGCTCGGCGCGGACATCCTCATCGACGCGCGCGAGGTGGACGCCGCGGAGGCCGTCCAGACGCTGCTCGGCGGCGCCCACGTCTCGCTCGACGCGCTCGGCAGCGCGGCGACCTGCCGCGGGTCGATCCTCTCGCTGCGCAAGCGCGGCCGCCACGTGCAGGTCGGGCTCCTGCTCGACGACGAGCGCTCGGTCGCCGTGCCGATGGACCGCGTGATCGCCTACGAGCTCGAGCTGCGCGGCGTGCACGGGATGGCCGTCGGCCGCTACGACGCGCTGCTGAGCCTGGTGGACGGCGGCACGGTCGACCCGTCGCGGCTGATCGGGCGCACCATCGGGCTGGACGCGGCGAGCGACGAGCTGGCCTCGATGGGGTCGTTCGCGCAGCGCGGGGTAACCGTCATCACACCGTGATGCGGTTCCTCGCCCTGATCGTGCTCGTCGTCGGGTTCCTCCTCGTCTGGGGCGGCTTCGCGCAGCCCGACGCGCCGAGCGACGAGTGCCCGCCCGGGCGCGAGCGCGTCAGATCCGCATGAGGCCGTGGCCGCTCGTGCGCTGGCGCTCGCGCCGGGTGCGGCGGTGATGGCGGGCCCGCGCGCCCGTGCCCCGACGTGGTCCAGGTCTTCGACGAACTGCGCTACGGAAGCGACGTGCGCGGGGGTGCCGTCGGTTCGGCGACGAGATCAAGGCGCGGACGGCCATCTGCTGCGACCGAGTTCGGCCCGATGGCGCCGACCCGGTTCGCCTGCGCCGCCTGCGCGGATCCCACCCGAGGTCGCGCTCGGGAAGGTCGAGGACGGCCGCGTCGTGACGATCTACCGCGGCGAGCGATGACGCGCCGGCCCGCCCGGGAAGGGCGGGCCGGCGCGCTCGGCTCAGTTGTCCGCCCAGTACGCGGCCGAGCCCACCATCGGCCACTCGCGCTCGGGATCCGCGCGGTAGAGCGGGTTGTTGGCGAAGACCGCCAGGCGGGCGGTATTCGCCGTGTTGGTGCCGTGGGCGATGATCGCCGAGCCGGCCGCGGACGAGCTCCCCGACCCCGGGAAGAGCCCGGAGAGGAAGAAGTCGCCGGTCGCGAACCGGCCGTCGACGGTCAGCGTCGAGGGCACGCCGGTGATCCAGCTCGGCGGATCCACGATCAGCGTGTCGGCCGCCGGATAGGCGCCGGTGATCACGCTGTTCGCACCGCCGGTGTTGGCCCACAGCACGATGCCGCTGTAGCCGCTCCCCCCGCCGCTGTTGCTGGTCGTCGTCAGGCCGGCGACCTGACCGCCTCCGGTCAGGAAGTTCGCGCCGGTCGTCTGCCCGCTGATGTAGCCGCCGCCGCCCGCGAAGAACGCGGACAGGCGGTTCCGGGCCACCGCGTTGGAGGCCGGCGGGTAGCCGACCGCGCTGTTGAACAGCAGGTCGTAGCCGGCCAGCGGATCGGTCGCCGCCGTGTTGAGCTCGGCCACGGAGACGAGGTCGGCCTCGAACCCGAGCTGCTCGAGCGGCCAGAAGTCCGTCTGACCGGCCGCGTTGTTCGGGTTGTAGAGGACGCGGAAGCGCGGCACCTTCTCCAGCGCCTCGCGCGCCGGCAGCGCACCGTTCTTCTGGCGCCCGAAGGTCAGCCCGTACTCGCGCCCGACGTCCTCGAGCAGATTCTCGGTGGCGCGGTCGGTGCCGAAGAGGACCGTGCCGGCGGGACCGGCGCTCGAAGCGACGGTGGCCATGGACGCCGCGGCGCCCCCGCCGATCAGCGCGTTGAGCGCGCGGACCGCGGTGGGTGAGTCGAGCGCGAGCGTGTACGCCTTGGGCTTTCCGCTGCCCTTGGCGATGCCGCCCTTGAGCCGGTTCGGCCGCTTGATCCGCTCGCTGCGCGGGTTGAACCGCACGTCGTCGGGGATCGTGACCACGTCGGCGCCCCACAGGTAGCCGTGGCTCCAGGCCGCGGGCGGGGCGTAGAGGATGCTGATCCGGTCGGAGATGTCGACGCCCAGGCTCATCGCCGTGTCGAGCAGGCCGCGGCGCGGCTGCGCGATCCACGCGACATACGAGCCCTCCTCGAACGTCTGGCTGCCGAAGCGGGTGTCGCGCTCGAGCCGCTCGACCTCGATGTCGTTGAAGAGCAGCCACTCGACCATCCGGTTGGCCTCGGCGTCGCTGCGCTGGCCCTCGCCGACCGGGATGACGTACGCCTGCGGGTAGTCGGTCATCCAGTTGTTGTCGACGTCGAACGGCGGCGGGCAGCAGGCGGGCCGCGCCGCGTCGGTGTCACCGCGGCGGTAGACCTCCAGCATGTCGTGGAGCATGTCGGCCCGGTTCTCGGTCACGAAGTCGTAGGTCGACTCGACGACCGCGAGCTGCACGTCGCGCGAGCCCGCGCGGCCGCCGCATTCGGGATCGACGGGCTCGGTGACGTTGCCGTCGCCGTCATCGTCGAACACGTCGAGGTCCGGATCGCACATCTCGACGGTCGACGAGTCGAGGCCGAGGTGCTGCGCGTACATGGCCGTGTAGAACGGGCCCCAGTCGTCCCAGCTCTCGGCGACGGCCGGGCCGGGAGGCGTGCCGCCCGGGCACAGCTCGCCCGGCGCGGGGATGCTCCCGTCCTCGCACCAGTCGTTGATCGGGCGCGTCACGGAGCGGCCGATCGCGTTGACCGCCGCCTCGTTGGCGTCGATCCGCGGCTGGTTCCACTTGAGCCAGAGGTCGTATTCGATGCTGGGGTTGTGCGGCTTGGTCGTCGCCTCGATCAGCGTCGGGGAGACGTAGCCGTGCAGGTCGAGCACCTCGGGCGGCAGCCACTGCTTCATCAGCGAGATCGAGGCGCGCGTCTCGTTCTGGGACTGCGTGAGGTAGTCGCG
The DNA here is from genome assembly GCA_963774155.1 of uncultured Solirubrobacteraceae bacterium. Taxonomy (GTDB): domain Bacteria; phylum Actinomycetota; class Thermoleophilia; order Solirubrobacterales; family Solirubrobacteraceae; genus DASSUW01. The sequence goes on along the minus strand of CAVZDW010000010.1, from coordinate 107,142 downwards.
GTTGAGGTCGAAGCCGTTGTCGTTGCGGCGGGTGCCGGCGACGCGGCCCTCGGGGTTCTGGATCGGGTTGAAGACGAGGACGGCGTGGTCGAGGACCTCGTCCACGAGCGGGTCGGATCCCGGCCGGGCGGTGGCGAAGCGCTCGATGGTGTCCATCGCGGCGTCGACGCCCTCGTACTCGTTGCCGTGGATGCCGCCCTGGACGAAGATCGGGATCTTGATCTCGTCGCCGAAGCGATCGGCCAGCCGCTGGGCCTTGGCCGGGTTCGCCAGCGCGAGCCGGCGGACCGCGAGCCAGTTCAGATAGCCGCGCTGCTGGTCACGCGTGCGCAGGCGGTTGATGACGACGCCGTACATCGGGCGGCCGTCCTGGGACGACGTGCCGATCTGGTGGACCTTCATCTGGCCGCGGCTGCGGGACTTGATGTCCTGCAGCGTGCAGCCGATCGCGTAGTAGGGGATGTGCGGGAACCCGTCCAGGGCCAGACTCGCGTCGGCCTCCGGTGTCCCGCACCAGGGCGGCTCGGCCGCCGATGCGGTGGTTGGCCATGCCGCGAGCGCCAGCACGACCACTAAGAGCGACTTCCACATCGTTCGCGCCATCACCAAGACCCCCCTCGGTTGTCCTCCGCGCATTCATATCGGACACGCCGAGGGCGCGTGAGTCAAGGGCAGGATCCTGATACCGCCTCCATGCGCTCGATCGTGGCGTCGATGTCCTGGAACGTCGTCCGCGGGTTGATGGTGCAGAAGCGCAGCGCCACCCGTCCGTCGAGCTCGGTGGTCGAGGGCGCCGCGAAGCCGTCGGCCACCATGGCGGCGGCGATCCTCGTCTGCAGCTCGTCGTCGCCGTCGCGGCGGAAGCAGACGATCGCCAGCTCCGCCGGGGTGACGATCTCCCAGCCCGGCCGCTGCCGCAGGACGCCCTCGGCGTACTCGGCCAGCGCGATCCCGCGCGCGACCGCCTCGCGGAAGGCGGCCAGCCCGAAGACGCGGATCGAGAGCCACAGCTTGAGCGCGCGGGCCGTCCGGGTGAGCTGGACGCCGCGGTCGCGGAAGTCGACCTCGCCGCCGAGGGTGTCGCGCAGATAGACGCCGCTCAAGGCGAAGGTGCGCTTCAGCAGCGCGCCCTCGCGCACGAGCACGCAGCCCGCCTCGTACGGCTGGAAGAGCCACTTGTGCGGGTCGAGGACGAGCGAGTCCGCGCGCTCCATCCCCGCCAGCGCCGCGGCGCCGGGCTCGCACAGCACGGCGGGCGCGCCGTACGCGCCGTCGACGTGCAGCCACACGCCCTGCTCGGCGCACAGGTCGGCGAGCTCGCCGAGCGGGTCGACGGCGCCGGTCGACGTGGTCCCCGCCGTGGCCACCAGGCAGAACGGGACACGGCCGGCCGCCCGGTCGGCCTCGATGGCGGCGCGCACGTCGGCGGCCGCGAGGCGGAAGCCCGGCGCGGCTCCGACCACGCGGATCTGGTCGGCGCCGAAGCCGAGCACGCGCAGCGCGCGCGGGATCGAGGCGTGGCCCTCGGACGAGACGTAGGCCACGGCCTCCTCCGGCGCCCGGTCGCCGTAGTGGGCGGTCCGGGCGGCGGCGAGCGCGACCAGGGTGCCGACCGAGCCGCCGCTCACGAGCACGCCCTCCGTGCCCTCGGGCATCCCGCACAGGTCGCGCAGCCAGTCGAGCACGACCAGCTCGACGGTCGACGGCCCCGAGCCCCCGGTCCACGAGCCCGCGAAGGCGTTCAGCCCCGTGGCGGCCATGTCGGCCAGCACGCTCACGTAGTTGCTCGGGCTCGAGATGCGCGCGAAGAAGCGCGGATGGTCGGCACGCTGGCCGAACGGGAGCACGTCCTCGAAGAGCACGGCGAGCGCCGCGTCGGCATCGCCCGGGACCTCGGGCGCCGGCCCGCCGACCGCGGCCCGCAGCTCGGTCGCGTCGCCGACGCGCAGTGGAGGCTTCTCGCCCACCGTGGCGAAGTGCTCGACGATGCGATCGACCACTTCGTACCCGAGACGGCGCATCTCCTCCGGCGGCAGCGACAGCACTGACCGGTGACGGTACCCGCGACTCCGCAGTACGCTCCCTGATAGGTCAAGCATCAGTGACTGGAGTCGACGACATCGGCGGGAGCCGGCTCACTCTGCTGGCGCGTGCAGGCGAACTGCTGTCATCGCCGGGTGCCGGCGAGCAGACGCTCGTGCGCCTGGTGGGTCTGCTCGTCCCCGGACTCGCTCAGTGGTGCGCGATCGACGTGCTGCGCGACGACGGCTCGATCGACCGCGTCGCGACCGCCCCGCGCGACGGTCCCCAGCTGCGCCCGGAGGGCCCGCATGGGCCGGCCGTGGTGATGCGCACCGGCGAGCCGGAGCTCCTGCGCCACGTCGGCCCCGACTTCATCGACGGCCTCGATCCCTCGTCGTACATGTGCGTGCCGCTGATCGCGCGCGACCGTCCGTGGGGCGCCATCACGCTCCTGCGCACCGGCGACTCACCCGGCTTCGGCCGGATCGACGTCGAGCTCGCGGCGGACCTCGCGCGGCGCGCCGCGACCGCGATCGAGAACGCGCGCCTCATGCAGTCGCTGGCCAGCTCGGAGGAGCGCTACCGCCTGCTCTTCGAGGCCAGCCCGCTCCCGATGTGGGTCTACGACGCCCGCACGCTGCGCTTCCTGGCCGTCAACCAGGCCGCGGTCCGTCACTACGGGTACACGCGACAGGAGTTCCTCGCGATGTCGATCACCGACATCCGCCCGGACGAGGACGTCGAGGCCCTGCTCAAGGACCTGGAGGTCCGCGGCGGTCCGGGCTCGCCGATGCCCGGAACGTGGCGGCACCAGAAGAAGGACGGCACGCTGATCGACGTCGAGATCACGGCCGGCAAGGTGAAGTTCGAGGGCCGGGCCGCCGCGCTCGTGCTCTGCCATGACGTGACCGACCGGCTGCAGCTCGAGGAGCGGCTCGCCCAGGCGGAGAAGATGGAGGCGGTCGGCCGGCTGGCGGGCGGCGTCGCCCACGACTTCAACAACCTGCTCACGGTGATCTCGGGCTACACCGAGATCCTCCTCTCGCGGCCCGAGACGAACGGGCGCGAGCAGCTGCGCGAGATCGCCCACGCGGCCGAGCAGGCGGCCGGCCTCACCCGCTCCCTGCTCGCCTTCAGCCGCCGCCAGGTCCTCCACCCGCGCGTGCTCGACCTCAACGAGATCGTGGCCGGGATGGAGCCGATGGTGCGCCGGATCATCGGCGACGACGTGAACGTCGGCGTCCGCCTCACCCCCGGCCTTGCGGCGGTGGAGGCCGACCAGGCCCAGCTCGAGCGCGTGATCCTCAACCTCGCGGCCAACGCGCGCGACGCGATGCCCAAGGGCGGGCGGCTGACGATCGAGACGGCCAACGTCGAGCTGGCCGAGGACTACGTGCGCCTGCGCGGCGAGGGAACGCCCGGGCCGAACGTGCTGCTCGCGGTGAGCGACACCGGTGTCGGCATGTCGGAGGAGGTCCAGCGCCACCTCTTCGAGCCGTTCTTCACCACCAAGAGCCCGGGCGCCGGCACCGGCCTCGGCCTCGCCACGGTCTTCGGCGTCGTCAAGCAGAGCGGCGGCAGCATCTACGTGTACAGCGAGGCGGGCCGCGGCACCACGTTCAAGATCCACCTGCCGGCGGCGGCCGCCGAGCGCATCGAGGCGACGAGCGGGGCCGACACCGTCGTCGCCCGCGGCAGCGAGACGATCATGCTCGTCGAGGACGACGCGAGCGTGCGCGACCTCGTGAGCCTGATGCTCGAGTCCAAGGGCTACCGCGTGATCGCGGCGGACGGCGCGGAGTCGGCCGAGCGGCTCTGCACGCAGGACGTCGACCTGCTGCTCACCGACGTCGTCATGCCCGAGGTCGACGGCCGAGCGCTGGCGGAGCGGCTGTCGGCCGCCTCACCGTCGATCCGCGTCCTCTTCATGTCGGGCTACTCGGACGAGGCGGTCTACCGCCACGGCGAGCTCAGCCCGAACGCCGCGTTCATCGAGAAGCCGTTCACGGATCGCGCGCTGGCGCGCAAGATCCGTGACGTGCTCGATCGCTGAGCGCTAGGCGATGGTGCCGCCGCGCACGGCGAGGCGGCGCTGCGGCTCAGCGCTGATCTCGACGCCGTGCCACGCCGCGTATGCGTACGGGTGGTTGAAGACGTCGAGCGGGCGCTCGCCCGGCCGGACCTCGATCGTGAAGCGATCGCCGGTCTTGTCGTCGGCGACGGAGACCAGCACCTGGTTGTCGGATTCGCGCCAGAGCAGCCACACGTCGATGCGGTCGTTCGTGCGGTGGTCGAGTTCGCGGAGGGTGTCGTTCATGGCACGGATAAGGTCGCATCGCGAGGCCGGTCGATATAGGGAGCCACCCCGCGATCTCGGCAGCGGCTGGCTGGTCTCCTGAGGTGGGGGAAGCCGTACTCAGAACCGATCCAGCAGCTCCGCCTGGGCGGGGTTGAGCTTCTCGCGCGCCTCGTCGAGCCCGAACCAGCCGGCGCGGTCGACCTCGGGAAACTCCTGCATGGAGCCCGAACGCGGCGGCCACTCCATGGTGAACGTGTTGCTCTCGATGGCGCCGGCGTCGAGGTCGCCCTCGACCGCGAACGCCGTGATCTGCTTTCCGCTGCGCAGCTTGACCGTTCCCAGCTCCGCCAGCTCGGCGCCGTCGGGCAGCGGCGTCCCCAGCTCCTCCTCGAACTCCCGTGCGGCGCAGGCGCGCGGGTCTTCGTCGTCGCCGTACTCGCCCTTGGGCAGCGACCAGGCGCCGGCGTCCTTGCGCGCCCAGAACGGCCCGCCGGGATGCACGAGGAGCACCTCGCGGACCCCGTCCCGCGTGCGGTGCAGGAGGATCCCGGCGCTGCGCTTCAGACCGGCTCCGGCACGGGTTGCGACTGAGCGCGCGGGCGCGAGAGCACGAACGTCGGCAGCAGCGCGAGCAGCGCCCCGCAGGCGCTGATGCTGAACGCGAGCGTGAAGGCGCTCTCGGTCGGCACGTCGGTGCCGGCCAGCGTGTTGGCGGAGATGATCGCCGCGGCGACCTGGGACCCGAGCGCGGCCCCGATGGTCCGCATGATCGTGTTCATGCCGCTCGCCACGCCGGTCTCCCCGGGCGGCGAGTAGTCGATGACCAGCGAGCCGAGCGAAGCGAAGCTGAAGGCCAGGCCGACGCCCATGAAGACCATCCACGCGTAGATCGTCCACGGATCGCCGTGCACGCTCGCGAGGAGGACGAGCGACAGCACGAGGAACGAGATCCCGATCCGCAGCGTGATGTGGTTCCCGATCCGCGTCCCGAGCGCGCCGGCCACGGGCCCGGCGATCATCATCGCCACCGACGAGGGCAGGAAGAACAGCCCGACCTCGACCGGCGAGGCGCCGAAGCCGTAGTCGATCTGGTCCGCGATCCCTCCCGGCAGCCCGAGTGGCAGCGAGACGAAGTTCGGCAGCAGGATGAAGGTCGAGAACATCGAGAAGCCCATGATCAGCGTCGTGATGTTCGTGGCGGCCATCTCCTTGCGCGCGAACGTCCGCAGGTCCACCATCGGCTCCGGCACGCGGTTCTCGATGACGGCCCAGGCGTAGAAGGCCGTCGCGGACGCGGCCAGCAGGCCGAGCACGCCGGCCGACGTCCAGCCCCAGTTGGTGCCCTCGCTGATCGCGACGAGCAGCGTGCCGAGCGCGAGCGAGAGCGTGAGGCCGCCCGCGTAGTCCGGCCTGGTCGGGAACTTCACCGGCGACTCGGGCACGAAGCGCGCGAGCAGCACCGTCGAGAGCAGCACGGGAACCGCGCCGATGATGAACAGCCAGTGCCAGGTGAGGTGCTCGATGATCACGCCGCTGAGCACCAGGCCGACCCCGCCACCGACCCCGAAGACCGAGCTGACGGTGCCGATGCCGAGGCCGATCTTCTCGACCGGGAACTCGTCGCGGATGATCCCGAAGGAGAGCGGGAACACGGCCGCGCCGGCGCCCTGCAGGACGCGGAAGAAGATCAGCGAGGCGAGGCTCCAGGCCGCCGCCGCGGCCAGCGAGGCGATCCCGAAGATCCCGAGCGAGATCACGAGCATGCGCTTCTTGCCGTACGCGTCGCCGAGCTTGCCGAGGATCGGCGTCAGCACCGAGGAGCTGAGCAGGAAGCCGGTGGCGATCCACGTCGCCCAGCTCGCCGTGGTGTCGAACTCGCGCTGGAAGAACGGCAGCGCCGGGACCACCAGCGTCTGCATGATCGCGAAGGAGACGCCGGCGACCGTGAGCAGCGCGAGCGTGACGCCGTAGTGCTGTCGGGGGGCGTGCTCGGCCACGGCGACCGATCCTAGAGATCGACGATCGTCAGCCGCTGGTGCGGGTCATGCCGCCCGGGCAGCGGGGGCGGCGAGCCCGAACGCCTCGGCGATCAGCTCGTAGGACCGCTTGCGGGCCTCGTGGTCGTGCGTGATGGTGACCACGATCACCTCGTCGGCGCCGTACTCCTCCGCCGCCTGCTCGATCCCCGCGCGCACCGTCTCGGGCGAGCCGACGATCCGGCGGCGGCCGGAGCCGGGATCGCCGTGCTGCTCGAGGTAGCGCAGCGCGCGCTCGACCGGCGGGACCGGGATCGGCCGGCCGCGCCGCAGCATCGCGAACGACATGGCGATCGAGGACGCCAGCCGCTCGGCCTCGGCGTCGGTGTCGGCGGCGATCGCCCAGACGCCGATCGCCGTGCGCGGCGCGAGCAGCCGGTCGGAGGCCGTGAAGTCCTGCTGGTAGGAGCGCGTGACGGTCGCCCCGGCCGGGTTGATGAAGTCGGCGAACGCGTACGGCAGCCCGAGCTGGGCGGCCCACACCGCGCTCTGCGGCGAGGAGCCGAGCAGCCAGATCTGCGGCTCCTCGGGGTTGCCGGGAAGCGACTCGCCGAGCTTGGCGAACGGGTGGTCCGCCGGGAACGTGCCGTCGTAGTGGGCGAGCAGCTCGGCGAGCTGCTGCGGGAAGTCGTCGGGCGAGACCTCGCGGCGGTCGCGCTGGAGCGCGTACGTGGTCAGCGGATCGGTGCCGGAGGCGCGGCCCAGCGCGAGGTCGATCCGGCCGGGATAGAGGCCGGCGAGCAGGCTGAAGGCCTCGGCGACCTTGAACGGCGAGTAGTGCGGGAGCATCACGCCGCCGCTGCCGACGCGGATGCGCTCCGTGGCGGCGGCGACGGGCCCGGCCAGCACCTCCGGCGCAGGCCCGGCGAGCGAGAGCCCGTGGTGCTCGGCGAGCCAGTAGCGGTGGAAGCCGAGCCGGTCGGCCAGCCGCGCGAGGTCGAGCGTGTTCTGCAGCGCCTGCGGACCGGTCGAGCCCTCGGGCACGGGCGTCTGGTCGAGGACGCTGAGCAGCATCAGGCGGCCTGGGCTCGCGCTTCCCAGGCCTGGTTCAGGGCCTGCAGCAACAGCTCGGCCGGCTGCGCTCCCGAGACGCCGTAGCGGCGGTCGAGCACGAAGTAGGGCACGCCCTGGATGCCGATCCGGCGGGCGAGGTCCTCGTCCTCGCGAACGGCGTCGGCGTACTTCTCGTCGGTCAGCGCGGCCTCGCCGTCGACGCCGACCTCGCCGGCCAGGCGCACGAGCGTGTCGCGGTCGCCGATCGCCTCGCCCTCGGTGAAGTACGCGCGCATGAGGCGCTCCTTCATGGCGTCCTGCAGGTCGTCCTCCAGCGCGCGCTGGATCAGGCGGTGCGCCTCGAAGCTGTTGCCGCCGCGCGTGCGGTCGAGGTCATACTCGAGCCCCTCGGCCGCGGCCAGCGCGGTCATCTGCGCGTTCGTGCTCTCGGCCTGCTCGACGCTCATCCCGTACTTGGCGGCGAGGTGCTCGGCCGACGAGTGCTCGCGCACCTGCGGAGCGCTCGGGTCGAGCTCGAAGCTGCGCCACCGGACGTGCACGTCGTCGCGGTGGTCGAAGGCCGCGAGCGCGGCCTCCAGACGGCGCTTGCCGACGTAGCACCAGGGGCAAACGACGTCGGACCAGATCTCGATCGTGAGCGGAGCCATACCGCTCCCATGCTAGGACGAGGCCTACGCGGCGGAGGCGGCTGCCGCCTGCGCGGCGGCGACGGCGAGACGGTCGGCCCGGTCGTTCAGCGCCTTGTGCGCGTGGCGCTCCCCGACCTGGTGCCCGCGGACCCAGTGCCAGCGCACCGTCGCGTGGCGGCCGAGCTCCTGCTCGAGCGCGCGTACGAGATCCTGGTTCTTCACCGGGTCGCCGCCCGCGGTCTTCCAGCCGCGGCGCTTCCAGCCATGGATCCACTTGGTCATCGAGTCGAGCATGAGCGTCGAGTCGGTGACGATGCAGGCCCGGCTGCCGGGCGGGAGCGAGCGCAGCCCCTCCAGCGCGGCCATGTACTCCATGCGGTTGTTCGTCGTGTGCGGCTCGCCGCCCGAGAGCTCGACCGGGTCGGCGCCGCCGGGCGGGACGATGATCGCCGCCCAGCCGCCGGGGCCGGGGTTGCCGCTGCAGGCGCCGTCGGTCCAGACGAGCGACTCGCCCTCACGCGCCTCGACGGGGATATCGGTTCGTGGCATCGGCGGGCGATGCTAGAGCGCGGCCCGGATCGCTTTGGCCCACGCCCCGGGGGCCTCGAGCGGCGAGAAGTGCCCGGCGTCGGGCAGGTCGGTCACGCGCACGTCGGCGAAGAACGCGTCGAGCCGGTCGCCCCACGCGCGCGGGAACAGCGGGTCGTGGGCGGGCCACAGCACGTGCGTGGGCGCGGCGATCCGCTCCTGCGGCGGGGTCTCGGCCAGGCTCGTGGCGACCGTGCCCGAGCCGGCGCGGTACCAGCCGATCGAGGCCGTGAAGGCGCCGGGCTCGGCGTAGCGCGCGACGAGCCGCTCGAGGTCGTCCGGGTCGAGCTCGTAGCCCGGGCCCGACCAGTGCTCCCAGAAGTGCCGCAGGTACGCGCGCACGGCGTCCGGCTTGCCGTCGATCAGCGCCTCGGAGAGCGGGAGACGATGGAACGGCTGGTACCAGAACTCGCGCTGCGCGTCGGCGCTCAGCACGCGGTCGCCCACGCCCGGGAGCGGCGGCGCGAGCACGAGCGCCCGCACCGCGCCGGGCGCCTCGCGCGCGATCGCCTGCGCGACGCGGCTGCCCACGTCGTAGCCGCAGACGACCGCCGGCCCGCCGCCGCGCTGCTCGATCAGCTCGACGACGTGCCGCGCCAGCGTGAGTGCCGAAGGCTCCGGCCGCCACAGCAGGTCCGGGACCACGACGTCGGCGCCATCCAGCCGCGGGACGACCGCGCGCCAGTCGGCGTGGTCGCCCGGCCAGCCGTGGAGGAGGACAACCAAGGCCACGGGCGGATCGTCCCACGTTGTCGAAACCTCCAACGGATGACCGGAAAGATTGGCCTCGAGGCTGATGCGCCGGGCGCCCGTTCGCGCGACAGTTCATGACGGGTCCAGCAACGTGGCAACGGAGGAACGAGATCTTTGACGGTCAACCTGGGGATTGGGGTCGCACTGCTCTGCGCGGTCATCACGCAGCTGGCGTTCCTGTGCAAGCACCGCGGCGCCAACAGCGCGCCGACCGTCGACATGCGCCGGCCGCTCGCGAGCGCCAAGGCGCTGTTCCGGTCGAAGTGGTTCGCGCTCGGCATGGGGATCGCCGCAGCGGCCTGGGCCCTGCACGTGCTCGCGCTGGCGCTCGCGCCGCTCTCGATGGTGCAGGCGGTGCTCTCCACCGGCGTGATCGTGGTCGCCGTCCTGGGTGACCGGCTGTTCGGCTGCAGCGTGTCGCGCCGGCAGTGGGCCGGCATCGGCATGACGGCCCTCGGACTGATCGCGCTCGTCGCCACGCTGCCGTCGCCCGGCAGCGCGCACGGGACGTTCGCCGTGCCGATGCTCATGGCCTTCGAGGCCGGGATGCTGATCCTGGGGATCATGCTCGTCGCCGCCCCGCGCCTGGGGACGCCGTCGCACCATCACGGCGCAGTGCTCGGGGCGGCGGCGGGTGTGTTGTTCGGCGTCTCCGACGTGGCGGTCAAGGCGCTCACGAACGCGGCGGGCGACGGCCTCCTCGCCGTGGTCGGCTCGCCGTGGATCGTCGTCGCCGCCGCCGGCTCGGTGCTCGCGTTCCTGGCCTCGGCGCGCGGCTTCCAGGCGGGCGCGGCCGTGCCGGTCATCGCCTGCACCTCGACCGCCGCGAACGTCACCTGCATCCTCGGCGGGATCCTCGTCTTCGGCGACGCCCTCTCGGGCGAGACGCTGCTGCTCATGGTGCAGATCGCCGCCTTCGGGCTCGTCGCCGCCGCGGCGCTGCTCATCCCGGCCGGCCACGGGCGGACCGCGGCGGCGTAAGCTCGGCCTTGTGCCGGAAGCGGTCGGCAGGCTGGTCGCGGATATCGAGGCCGAGCTCGACGGCCTGGTCGACGGGATCGTCGAGCGCATCCGGGCCGAGGTGCCCGACTTCCGGCGCCTGCCTGCCTCGACGCTGGCCCGTGCCGTGCGCGGCAACGTGGGCCGCGCGCTGGCGGCGCTGCGCGACCTGCGGGCGCCGACCACCGACGAGCTGGAGCGCGCCGCGGCCGTCGGCCGCGAGCGCGCCGAGCAGGGCCTGAGCGTCGACGCCGTCCTCCACGCCTACCGCATCTCGATCTCCGCGGTCTGGTCGCGCTTCGGCGAGCTGGCGCGCGAGCGCGGCACCGGCGTGTCCAGCGTGCTGGCCTTCAGCGAGACGCTCTGGCTGTGGGGCGACGCCGTGATGGAGGTCGTCGGGCAGGCGCACCGCGCGGTCGAGCTGCAACTCGCGCGCGAGGAGCAGCAGCGGCGCGACGCGTTCGTGCTCGCCGTGCTGATGGGCACGATCGACGCCGACGAGCTGTCGCGCGAGAGCGCCGGCTACGGGCTCGACCCCGACCGCGACTACATCGCGTTCCGCGCTCGCGCGCTGGAGGACGGTCGCCCGCCGCACCGCCTGACGGCCGGCGACGCGCTGACCACGGCGCTCGACCACGACCTCGTCGGCCTCGCTCTCGAGGCCGCGCCGCCGACGGCCGGCGTCGTCGTCGGGGTCGGTCCGCCCGCCCGTCTCGCCGCGCTCCCGGCCTCCTTCGCCATGGCCGGCCGCGCGCTGCAGACCGCGCTCGCGTTCGGGCAGGAGGGCGTCTTCTCGCTCGCCGACCTCTCGATCCGTCCGGCGATCCTCTCCGACGAGGCGCTGGGCGCCGCGTTCACCGGCCGCCATCTCGAACCGCTGGCCGCCCTCGGCCGCCTCGGCGCCGAGCTCGAGGACACGCTGCGCGTCTGGTTCGAGCAGGAGATGCGGATCGAGGAGACCGCGCGCGTCCTGCACGTGCATCCGAACACGCTGCGGCACCGGCTGCGGCGCTTCGAGAAGGCCACGGGCGCCAGCCTCCGGCGCCCGGGCGACCTCATCGAGCTGTGGTGGGCACTTGAGCGGCGGCAGCTCGGGCGTACGGCTCCAGCCCCTCCCGCGCCCGAGCGATCGCCCACGCGTGGTTCCAGCGCAGGGCCGGCCGCAGGAACGGCGTGAGCAGGCGCAGCAGCGGGCGGTCGGCGTGCACGCGCCAGTCGAAGCGCACGTGCGTGCCCGTCTCCGTCTCGGTCAGGGTCCAGAGCCCGGTGCCGCGGAGGTCGCCGTCGACGTCGGCGCCGATCGTGTGCGGGGCGCTGAGCTGCGTGATCCGGGAGCGCGTGCGCAGGTGGTACGGGAGACGGCCCTTGAAGTGCTGGCGAGACTCCTTGCCGACCTCCGGCTCCCCGTCGGCGTCGACGTCGAGGTAGACGGGCTTCCACCAGGTCGGATAGCTCCGTGCGTCGGCGATCGCGGCGAAGACGGACTCCCGCGGCGCGGCGACCTCCCACTCGTCGACGAACACGTACTCTCGCGACGCGCGCTCAGCGTGGTCCTGCGCCCTTCGAGCGATCCCCAGCGCGGGGATGTCCAACTTGGTCATTCGGAGCCCTCCGGCGGCGTGGTGACGTCGCTTCTTCGCAGCCGGCGGGCTGCCGGATCATTCGATGAGGATCGCGAGCACGACGACCTTCTTGTCGTTGCGGTACCAGACGTCGGACCACGGCCCCGATCCGCCCTTGGTCCAGTCGTAGTACTGCCAGCCGTTGGCCATGACGCCCTTGGCCACGACGCCGCGGGCCTTCTTGCAGGTGATGCGGTGGCGGCCCTTGCCGAGATACACCTTGAAGTCGGCGAAGCCGTTGTCGGCCCGGCCGCACTTCTTCGCCTTGCTGACCTTCTGGGGCACGGAGGGTGGGTCCTGCTGGGCCTGGGCCGGCGCCGCCGTCCACACGCACGCGGCCACGCCGATGCCGATCATCGCTCGCCTCATGCGCGCCATCTTAGGTCGACTCGTCCGACTCGGAGGAGCCCCGCGCGGGTAGTGGTCACACTATGTGGCGGGCATGCGACCTCATGGGCCTTCAACGGTGAACGGCTTCCATCACGAGGCGGTCTTCTACTCGGGCGATGACGAGTACCTCGGCGGGACGCTGCCGGAGCTTCGCGCCGCGCTGGCTCGCCGCGGCACGGTGCTCGTGGCGGTCGCGGACGACAAGGCGGCGCTCCTGCGCGGCGCCCTGGGCGAGAACGCCGAGCGGGTGTCCTTCACCGACATGGCAGAGCTCGGTCGCAACCCGGCCCGCATCATCCCCGCCTGGCGCGAGTTCCTGGCCGGCGCGGGCGACGGCGCGGTGCTGGGCATCGGCGAGCCGGTCTGGCAGGGCCGCGGCGCCGACGAGCTGATCGAGTGCCGCCGGCACGAGGCGCTGCTCAACCTCGCCTTCGACGGAGTGAGCGAGTGGCGGCTGCTGTGCCCGTATGACACCGACGGGCTCGATGCCGCGGTGCTCGCCGACGCGCGCTGCAACCACCCCCACGTCAGCGACCGCGGCGCCAGCCACCTGAGCGGCGACTACGTGGATCCGCTCGACATGCTGGCCTGGGACGGCGCGCTGGACCCGCCCGCCGCCGCGCCCGCCGAGCTCGCGTTCACGCGCGCGGACCTCGCGCTCGTGCGCACGTTCGTGCAGGACCGCGCGGCCGCCGCCGGCCTCGACCGCCTCCGGCGGGCCGACCTCGTGCTCGCCGTCAACGAGCTCGCCACCAACTCGATGCGGCACGGCGGCGGAAGCGGCGCGCTGCGCGTCTGGCGCGACGGCGGAACGCTGCTCTGCGAGGTCTCCGACCGCGGCCACATCGGCGATCCGCTCGCGGGCCGCGAGCGCGTGGCCGTGGCCGAGGGCGGCGGCCGCGGGCTCTGGCTGGTCAACCATCTCTGCGACCTCGTCCAGGTCCGCTCTTCGCCGGCCGGGAACGTGGTCCGGCTCCATATGAGTCTCTAGGTGGACACGCAGGCACCCGTCTTCGCCATCCTCGGCGGGCTGCCGGACGCGACCGTCGCCTCGGACTCCGACGGCCGGATCGTCTTCGTCAACGACCTGGCGGGCGAGCTGTTCGGCTACGACCCGGCCGACCTGGTCGGGCTTCCGGTGCAGACGCTGTGGCCGGAGCGCATGCGCGAGCGCTACACGCGCAACATGCAGCTCTACTTCGAGATCGAGCACCCGCTGCGCTTCAGCGCCGAGGCGCGCGGCCTGCGCCGCGACGGCACCGAGTTCGTCGGGGAGATGAGCTGGGGGATCGTCGAGACCGCGGGCGGCCCGCTGCTCCTGGCCATCGGCCGCGACGTCTCCGAGCGGCGCGCCGCCGAGTCGCGCCTGCGCGCCGTGGCGGGGCTCGGCGAGCGGGCGCTCGAGGGCGGGGCGCGCGAGGAGCTCGTGGTCGAGGCGATCGAGGCCCTGCGCCGCGCGCTCCCGCTCGCCGACGCGGAGGTCGGGCCCGAGGACGAGCTGGTCGCGCGCTTCGAGCGCGAGCTCACCGACGACGAGTCGAGCTTCGTGCGCGTCGTCGCCAGCATCCTCGGCACGGCGCTGGCGCGGCTGCGCAGCGAGGAGCGGATGCGCCACGAGGCGCTGCACGACCCGCTGACCGGGCTCGCCAACCGCACGCTGCTGCGCGACCGGCTCGAGCATGCGCTCGCCCGGGCCCAGCGCGAGGAGGTGCCGACCGGGGTGGTCTTCATCGACCTCGACGAGTTCAAGGACGTCAACGACCGCAGCGGCCACGCGACCGGCGACGACGTGCTTGTCGAGATCGGGCAGCGGCTGCGCGCCGCCGTGCGGCCCGCCGACACCGTGGCCCGCTTCGGCGGTGACGAGTTCGTGGTGGTCTGCGACGAGATCGACCTCGAAGGCGTGGTGGCGCTGGCACGGCGCCTCGACGCGGCGATCCGAGAGCCGATGACGATCGGCGGGGCCGAGCTGAGACTCACCGCGAGCATCGGCATCGCGCTCGGCCGCGACGCGCCGGAGGCGCTGCTGGCCGAGGCGGACGCCGCCGTCTACCGGGCGAAGACCGCGGGCCGCGGCCGCATCGAGCTGGGACGATAAGGCGATGCCCGAGGTCGCCCTCTCCCAGGGAACCATCCGCTACCGCGACGAGGGCTCGGGGCATCCGGTCGTGTTCGTCCACGGGGCCCTGGTCGACGGCCGGCTCTGGGAACCCGTGGTGGAGCGGCTGCTGCCGGACTTCCGCTGCGTCGTGCCCGACTGGCCGCTGGGCGCGCACCGGATCGCCATGCCGCCCGACGCGGACCTCAGCCCCACGGGACTCGCCGACCTGATCGCCGAGCTGCTGGACGCGCTCGACCTGCGGTCCGTGACGCTGGTCGGCAACGACACCGGCGGTGGGCTCTGTCAGCTCGTCGTGACCCGGTCTCCCGGCCGGATCGGCCGGCTGGTGCTGACCGACTGCGACGCGTTCCGGAACTTCCCGCCCGCGATGTTCCGCGGGCTCGTGCTCGCGGCACGCGCGGGCGTGCTCACGGCGGCCGTCCAGCCGCTGCGGCTCGCGCCGCTGCGGCGGCTCCCGTTCGCGTACGGCTGGCTGACCGCGCGCAAGCTCCCCGCCGAGCTGCTCGACAGCTGGATCGCGCCGTTCTTCGGCGACGCGGGAGTCCGGCGCGACGTCCGCCGCCTGTTCGCCGGCATCGAGCGCAACGCGCTGCTCGACAACTCCGCCCGCCTGCGCGAGTTCAACCGCCCGGTGCTCATCGCCTGGGCGCGCGAGGACCCGTTCTTCCCGCTCGACCACGCCTACCGGCTGGCGCGGATCTTCCCGGACGCCCGCGTCGTCGAGGTGCCCGACGCGCGCGCCTTCATCAGCCTCGACCAGCCGGAGCGCCTGGCGGAGCTCCTGCGCGAGTTCGCGGCGTAACATCGGCGCCGTGGTCGTCACCATCTCGGCGCCCTTCGGGGCGGGCGGTGCGTACGTCGGCCCGCGGCTGGCGGAGCAGCTCGGAGTGCCGTTCGTGGACCGCGCGATCCCCGCCGAGGTCGCGCGCCGCCTCGCGGTCCCGCTCGACGAGGCGGTCGCGCACGACGAGTCCGCGGGAAGCGTGTTCGACCGCTTCGTGCGGATGATGGCCCCCGCCGGCCTCGCGTTCGGCGCGCGCCCGATCCTCGAGCACGAGGTCGTCGACGAGCACGCCTACCGCGACGCCACCGAGCGCGTGATCCGCGAGCTCGCGGCCGGCGAGGGCGGCGTCTTCCTCGGCCGTGCCGCCGCGCTCGTGCTGCGCGACGCGCCGGACGCGCTGCACGTGCGGCTCTACGGGCCGGTCGAGCGCCGCGTGGAGCGCGCGATGCAGGTATCGAACCTCACCCGCGAGGAGGCCAAGCGGCGCCTCACCGAGAACGACCGCGCGCGCGAGACCTACGTGCGGCACTTCTACGGCGCCGACCCGGCGGCGCTGGAGCACTACCACCTGGCGATCGACACCACCGCGATCTCGCTCGACTGCTGCGTCGAGCTGATCGCCGCGGCCGCGCGCGGCGGCTGACGAACCCCGGCTGGGTAAGGAAGCGAGGGCCCCGGCTCGGCCCCTCACCGCCCTACCCAGCCGCAGTTTCGCGCCCTCACCACACCAGCGGCAAAGCCACCGCGACGATCACGCCGCCGAGCGCCATGCCCATCGCGGCCGTCGCCCCCGCGAGGCGCGTCTCGTCGAGCATCCGCGCGGTGCCGATCCCGTGGCTGGCGATCCCGTGGGCGAGGCCGCGGGCCAGGGGGTCGCGGACGCGCACGAGGTCGAGCCAGCGCGGGCCGAGGGTGGCGCCCGCCACGCCGGCCAGCACGCTGAGCACCGCGGAGAGCGCGGCGGCGCCGTGGAGCTCGCCGGCCAGCGCGATCGAGATCGGCGCGGTGGCCGAGCGGGAGCTCAGCGCCAGCGCCCAGTCGGGCGCCAGGTGCATCAGCGCGGCGGCGGCGGAGCCGACGGCGATCGCGCAGCCCGCACCGGTCGCCGCCCCGAGGACGATGGCGCGCGCGTGGCGGCGCAGCATCTCGCGCTCGCGGTGCAGCGGCACGGCGAGCGCGACGACGGCCGGGCCGAGCAGCGCGCTCAGCCAGCTCGTGCCCGATGCGTACCGCGCGTACGGCACGCCGAACGCCAGCAGCGTCACCGCGAGCACGGCCATGGTCAGCAGCGTCGGGTTGAGCAGCGGGCTGGAGACGCGGCGGCGCAGCAGGAGCGCCGCGCCGTACACGGCGGCCGTGACCGGGATCCACAGCTCAAGCACTGCGGGCCACCCGCTGCACGACGTGGCCGGTCACGGCCAGCGTGATGAGGGCGCCCGCGGCGACCACCGCGACGACCCCGACCCACACCGGCCCGGCGCCCACGTACTGCGTGAGGCCGACGCCGGCGGGCACGAAGAGCAGCCCCAGCGCGCCGAGCAGCGAGCCGGCGCCGCGGTCGAGCCACTCGAGCCGCACCACGCGCGCCTCCAGGGCCGCCCACAGCAGCAGCATCCCGGCGATGCTGCCGGGCAGCGGCAGGCCGGACAGCTCGACCACGGCGGTGCCGAGGCCGAGGAAGGCCCACAGCCACGCGATGCCGATCAGCCACCTCATGCGTCGAAGAACTCGAGGAGCCGGCGGCCGGCCTCGCGCACGTGGAGCTCGGTCAGCCGCGCGGCCTCCTCGGCGTCGCCCGACCGGGCCGCCTCGAGCAGCGCGGCGTGCTCGGAGCGGACGAGCGCGTTGTGCTCGCCCGCCCGCAGGCCGGCGCGCTGGTAGCGGTCGCTGAGGTCGAGCAGCGAGGCGATGCCGGCCAGGAGGCGCGGCCGCTCGCACGGGTTCATGAGCGCGAGGTGGAACGCCGCGTTGCGGGCGCCGAACGTCTCGGCGTCCTCCTCGTCGGCCGCCGCTTCGAGCGCGTGAGCGGCGTCGCGGAGCTGGGCGCGCGTGAGCCGGGGCACGGCGAGGCGGACGGCGAGCGGCTCGAGCGCCGCGCGCATGTCGTAGATGTCCTCGACCTCGTCGCGCGACAGCGCGGCCACGCGCACGCGCCGGCTCGGCAGCACCTCGACCAGGCCCTCCGCATAGAGCCGCCGGATCGCCTCGCGCACGGGCATGCGGCTCACGCCGAGGCGGTCGGCCAGGTCCTCCTGGCGCAACGTCTCGCCGGCCGGCAGGTCGCCGGCCAGGATCGCGGTGCGCAGCTCGTCGAGGACGTGATCGGTGGCGCTGGGAGGCATGATCCGGCGAGTCTATCGGATTTTTGGATCCAAAAATCCAGAGACAACCCTCAACCACCCTCCTAAGGGGGTCTGACCCCATCACGCGTCATACCCGTGACGGGGCCTAAGGGGGTCTGACCCCGTCACGCGTCATACCCGTGACGGGGTCTGACCCCCCTCGGGTGGCGTGGCGGTGCCCTGCGATCATGCGCCGCCGTGCGCACGCTGTCCCAGCGCGAGCTCAACCGGGCTCTGCTCGCCCGCCAGCTGCTGCTCGAACGGGCGGCGACGCCGCTGCCCAGGGCGCTCGAGCGCATCGGCGGCATCCAGGCCCAGTACGCGCCGTCGATGTACGTCGGCCTGTGGTCGCGCCTCGACGGCTTCGAGCGCGACGCGCTCACGCGCGCCCTCGAGCGCCGCAGCGTGATCCAGGCCACGCTCATGCGGCACACCATCCACCTCGTCTCCAAGGCCGACTACTGGCCCCTCGCCCACGCCGTCCGCGACGCGCGGCGCGCCCACTGGCTGCGCGCGTTCAAGGACGCCCCGGGCCCGGAGGCGATGGCCGCCGCGGCCCGTGAGCTGGGCCAGGCGCTCGACGGCGGCGCGCTCTCGCGCAAGGAGATCGAGACGCTGCTCGGCAAGCCGCGGGCGAGCGGCGTCGGGCTCTGGATCGACCTCGTGCGCGTCCCGCCCTCGGGCACCTGGGAGCGCCGCCGCGCGGACCTGTACGCGGCGGCCGAGACCTGGGTCGGCCCGCCTCCCGCCGACAACCACGCCGATGCCCACCTCGTCCGGCGCTACCTCGGCGGCTTCGGCCCGGCCGCGTTCAAGGACGTCGTCAGCTTCACCGGCCTGCAGCCCGAGGCCGCGCGGGGCGCGCTCGCCCGGCTCGAGCTCCGCCGGTTCCGCAGCGAAGCCGGCGACGAGCTGCTCGACGTGCCGCGCGCCCCGCTCCCCGACCCCGGCACCCCGGCCCCGCCGCGCTTCCTGCCGACCTGGGACGCGACGCTCCTCGTCCACGCCCGCCGCGCCGGCCTGCTCCCGGAGGAGCACCGGCCGAAGATCTTCCACACGAAGAACCCGCACTCCACGCCCACGTTCCTCGTCGACGGGCACGTCGCCGGTTCGTGGAGGTACGAGAAGGGGAAGATCGCCCTGGAGCCGTTCGGCCGGCTCTCGGCCTCCGACCGCCGGGAGCTCGAGAACGAGGCCGACCGGCTGACAGAGTTCCACGCCTGATGGCTGTCCTCGAGTCGCATGAGCTGACCCTGCACGGTCACCGCGTCAGTTACCGCACGGCGGGCGACGGGCCGGTCCTGCTGCTCCTGCACGGGATCGCCAACTCCTCCGAGACGTGGGAGCCGGTGGCGAAGGCGCTCAGCCGCCACTTCACGCTGATCGCCCCGGACCTCCTCGGCCACGGCGAGTCGGCCACGCCACGCGGCGACTACTCGCTCGGCGCCCACGCCAGCGGCGTGCGCGACGTCCTCACGGCGCTCGGGCACGAGCGCGTGACCGTGGTCGGCCACTCGCTCGGCGGCGGCGTGGCCATGCAGTTCGCCTACCAGTTCCCCGAGCGCTGCGAGCGCATGGTGCTCGTCTCCAGCGGCGGCCTCGGCCGCGAGGTCCACCTGATCCTGCGCGCGGCGGCGCTGCCCGGGGCGGACTGGGTGCTGCCGGTGCTCACCTCACGCGAGCTGATGCGCGTCGGGCGCCTGGCGGGCGGGCTCCTGCGCCGCGTGAAGCTGGCGCCGGACGGCGACCTGAAGATCCTCGGCGACGGCTTCGCCTCGCTCGACAACGCGGGCTCCCGCCAGGCCTTCCTCCACACCGTCCGCTCCGTCATCGAGCCGGGCGGCCAGCGCGTCAGCGCGCACGACCGCCTCGCGCTCGCCGCCCTCCTGCCGACGCTCGTGGTCTGGGGCGAGGACGACTCGATCATCCCCGTCAAGCACGGGATCGCGGCCCACGAGGCGATGCCGGGCAGCCGCCTCGAGGTGTTCCCCGGAGCCGGGCACATGCCGCACGCCGACCACCCGCGCCGCTTCGCCCGGCTGCTGACCGAGTTCTGCGCGGGCACCGAGCCGGCCAACCTGTCGGCGGACCACTGGCGGCCGCTGCTCGAGGGAGGCGGCGGGTGATCGTCCCCGAGCGCCTGTCCGCGCTCGACGCGTCGTTCCTCGCGGTCGAGAGCCCGCTCGCGCCGATGCACGTCGGCTGGGTGGCGCGGTTCGAGCCGCCGGAGACCGGCCCGGCGCCCGACGCCGAGGAGCTGGTCGCGCACATCGCGGCGCGGATGGGGCGCGCCCACCGGTACCGCCAGCGGCTGGCGGACGTGCCGCTCGGCGTCCACGACCCGGTGTGGATCGACGACCCGGACTTCCATCCCGAGCTCCACCTGCACCCGATCGGCGCGGACCTCGACATCGACGCCATGTTCTCGACCCCGCTGCCCCGCGACCGGCCGCTGTGGGAGATGTGGGTGAGCGACGATCTCATGCTCGTCGGCAAGGCCCATCACTGCATGGTCGACGGCACCGCCGTGGTCGAGCTCGGCAACCTGCTGCTCGACGCGGACCCCGACGCGCCGGCGGGCGACGACCCGGGCCCCGCGCCGGAGCCCGCCCCGACCCCGGGCCAGCGGCTCGGCCGTGCCATCGCCGACCGGATCGGCGAGACCGCGCAGCTCGTCGCCTCGCCGCTGCGGCTGGCCGCCAACGCGCGGGCGCTCCCCGACACCGCGCGCATGGCGGGCCACACGGTGCTCCCGCTCGCCCCGGGCTCGCCGCTCAACGTGCGCGGCTCCGGACGCCGCCACCACGTGCGCCTCACGCGCACCGTCGACGAGCTGCGCACGATCCGCCGCCGCTTCGGCGTCACGCCCAACGACGTCGTGCTCGCCGCCTGCGCCGGCGGCCTGCATCGCTCGCTCGACGAGCCCGCCCCGCTGAAGGTGATGGTGCCCGCCGACGTGCGCTCGGCCGCCGACTCGGCGAGCGGCAACCGCATCTCGTTCGTCTTCCTCGAGCTGCCCTGCCACGTGCACGACCCGGTCGCCCGGCTCGAGCTCGTCCATCGCGCGACCTCGCAGCGCCAGCGCGACGGCGAGGCCGAGCAGCTCGACGCCGCCTTCCGGATGCTCGCCCTCACCCCGGGGCCGGTGCAGCGGACGCTCGCCCACGCCTTCGCGCACCCGCGGCTGTTCAACCTCACGATCTCCAGCGTCCCCGGGCCGGCCGTGCCCCGCTACCTCCGCGGCTGCCGCCTGCGCGAGGTGCACTCCGCCGTGCCGCTCTCCGCCAACCACGCGCTCTCCATCGGTGTCGTCACCGTGGCCGGCAACGTGTGCTTCGGCCTCACGGCCGACCCGGTCACGTTCCCGGACGCCGAACGCCTGGCGGAGGACATCGACGCCGCGTTCGACGAGCTCCTGGATGATGCCCTCGATGCCTGAGATCCCCCTGCGCGAGGCGATCGACGCCATGAACATCCACGCGCCGAGCGAGCGCAACCGCAAGCTCTCCGCGTTCCTCGCCGCCTGCAACGGCGACACCCAGCTCAAGGCCCGCTGGCACGCCGCCCAGGTGACGGCCGAGCGCCTGGAGATGAGCGACCACTCCTGGGTGCACCTGCAGATCGTGCTCAACCGCGCGCTGCGCGTCTTCCGGCTGCTCAAGCAGGGCGGCGTGGAGTCGTCGATCGAGCGCGACTACGGGCTCACGGCGCGCGACGCCGAGGTGGTGATCGCCGCGGGCTGCCTCCTCCACGACCTCGGCATGTCGATCCATCGCGTCGACCACGAGGCCTACAGCCTGTTCCTCGCCGCCGACCAGCTGTCGCGCCTGCTGGCCGACGTCTACGAGGAGCCGGAGCGGACGATCGTCTCCTCCGAGGCGCTCCACGCGATCATCGGCCACCGCAGCGGCGGCCGGCCCCTGACGCTCGAGGCCGGCGTGGTGCGCGTGGCCGACGCGCTCGACATGGAGCACGGCCGCTCGCGGGTGGCGATGGACGCGCACCTGCCGAACATCCACTCGCTCTCGGCGGCGGCCATCGACGAGGTGCGCATCCTGCCCGGGGAGCAGCGCACGATCCGCGTCGAGATCGAGATGAACAACTCGGCCGGGGTGTTCCAGGTCGACGAGCTGCTCGCGCGCAAGCTCCGCGGGTCAGGCCTCGAGGATCACATCGAGGTGGTCGCCGAGATCCAGGCCGAGCACGAGAAGCGCCTGCTCACCGTGTACCGCATCTGAGGAAGTGCCACTCGTTCGGGAGCGCGTAGCTCCCGTCCTCGCGACGGCACGGGCGGACGGCCTCGAGGATCGCCTCGCGGGCGACGCCCTCGAGCACGGCCGGGCGCCAGAACGGCGGCGGCTCGGCGGCCTCGCTGAGAACGAGTTGAAGCCGGTGGTCGCCGACCTCGTGGGCGAGGAGGTCACGCGCAAGAGCATGGCGACGCTGCGGGAGGACCTCGAGGACCTGCGCGCGCGGCTCGACGAGACCGAGGCCGGCACGGTCGACCTCCCCCACCGGCGCAAGTACCTGCTGATCGCCGTCGGCTTCCTGCGGAGCTACATCGAGCTCCACGAGGAGCTCATCGCGGAGGTCGAGCGCGAGCTCAGCCCCTAGTCGTCGTAGTGGCCGGTCCAGGCGGCGAACATTGCGCCCTGCGGATCGAGGACGGTCAGGATCGAGCCCTGCCACATCGCGATCACGTCGCCGAGCGCGGTCCCGCCGAGGCCGCCGACCTCGGCCGCCAGGCGGCTCACGTCCTCGTGGCCGAAGTACGGGACCCAGGACGGCGGGACGTCGTCGCGCTGCACCATCCCGCCGTTGCTGCGCTCGCCGTTGAAGATCACGTGGTAGCCGCCGGAGTCGGCCATCTCCTGTGTCGTCCAGCCGAACAGCTCGCCGTAGAAGGCGGCCGCCTTCTCGACATCCGAGGTGATGAGGTCGTTCCAGGTCATGCTGCCCGCAGTGTTGACGAGCTCGGCGCCGATCGAGCCGCGGGGCTCCCAGACCGAGAGCGCCGCGCCGGCCGGATCGGTGAAGACGGCCATGCGGCCGGCGTCCATCACGTCGAAGGCGTCGGCCACGACTTCGGCGCCGAGGCGCTCGGCGGCCTTCGCCGCTGCGTCAGCGCTCTCGACGGTGACGTAGCAGTTCCAGTGCGGCGGCTGCCCGGCTGAGCTGAACAGCGCGGCGACGGTCTTCCCGTCGCGCTGCGCCATCGAGTAGACGCCGTCGTCGGGGATCGGCTGGTCGTCGTAGCTCCAGCCGAACAGCGCGGTGTAGAAGCCCTTCGCCGCCTCGGCGTCGCTCGTCGCCAGTTCCGCCCACGAGAAGGTGCCGGGTGCGTAGCTCGTGCGTTCGCCCATGCGAGCGATCCTACGCCCGCCGGGCGAACCTCACGTCGCCGGTCGCCGACCAGTGGCCGTGGGTGTAGCGGACGACGAGGCCCTCGGCCGTGCGCGCGGTCGCGCGGCCGGTGGGCGGCTCGCCCCACAGGGTGGCCTCCAGCTCGCCGTCGGCTCCGAGGCCGGAGGCGACGCGCTCGGCCGGGTACGTGATGAGGATCGAGCCGCGCCGCACGAAGACCGGGATCCGTCCGAGCGGCGCCGCGGCAACCCCCTCGGCGGCCGGCTCGCCGGTCCAGAAGTCGATCCAGTCGCCGCGCGGCAGCTCGATCTCGCGCTCGCGCGCCCCGTCCTCCAGCACCGGCGCGACCCAGAGCGAAGGTCCGTAGGCGTAGGCGTCGGCGATCGCCCACCCGCGCGGGTCCTTCGGGTCGACGAGCAGCAGCGGCCGGATGATCGGCAGCCCGGTGCGCGCGGCGGTGAGCGCGGCGGCGCGCACGTACGGCACGAGCCGCTCGTGCAGGAGCACGTACTCGCGGTAGAGGTCGAGCGTCTCGCGGTCGTAGGTCCACGCCTCCTGCGCGAAGCGGCCGTGCGCGTGCATGAGCGGCGTGAAGCAGCCGAACTGGACCCAGCGGAGGAGCAGCTCCTTCGGGCAGCGCGACATGAGCTGCTCGCCGAGGTAGCCGCCGACGTCGTGCGACCAGTTGGAGAACCCGGACGCGGCGGCGGTCAGGGTGGCGGCGACCAGCGTGCGCAGCGACCAGAAGTCCGACGGCTGGTCGCCTCCCCACGTCATGCCCACGGCCTGCTGGCCGGTCCAGCCCGGGCGCCCGAAGATGACGCCCTCGCCGGGGTGGGTCTCGTCCAGCGCCCGCTGCATCGAGCGGCGGTAGAGCAGGCCCTGGGCCCACGCCGCGTCGGCGCCCGTGCGGCCGTCGGCGAACCGGACCTCGGGCGGGTAGTAGAAGCCCTCGCCGTCGTCGGCCTTGATGCCCTGGACGCCCATGGCGAGGACGCGCTTGGCCTGCTCGCGCCACCAGGTCTCCGCCGCGGGCGACGTGAAGTCGATCGGCGAGCCGGTGCCCATCCACCACTGGGAGACCCACGGCTCGCCGTCCGGCCCCTGCACGTAGTGCGGGCGGCCGTCCTCGTAGTTGGCGGCGGGCGCGCGATGGAGCCTCGCCGACTCGGGGTCCGGCGGCCGCTGCCCGTCGCTCGAGTCGACGTTCACCCAGGGCGTGACCCAGACGACCGTGCGCACCCTCGCGGCGCGCATGCGGTCGATCAGGCCCTGCGCGTCGGGGAACTGGTGCGGGTTGAACTCCCAGGTGTTGTACTGCGTCGCCCAGGGCGAGTCGATGACGATCGCGTCGAGCGGGATGCCGTGCTCGCGGTAGCCGTCGAAGTCGTCCTCGACGTCGCGCTGGTGCTCGTAGATGTCGCGGCTCTTCCAGTGGCCGTAGGCCCACTCCGGCAGCAGGGTGGGCATCGCGCTCGCCGCTCGCAGGAACGCGCGCAGGCGCGCGGCGGGAGTCGACGCGGTGAAGAGGTGGAGCTTGAGCGGGCCGGCCGCCTGCCGCGCGGAGATCTCGATGTCGTCGCCGAGCGCGAAGCGCGCGCCCGGACCGTCGGTCTCCAGCCACGCGGCCCAGCCGCGCGAGGACAGCGCCCACGGGACGGGCGCGTAGTCGCCCTGCGGGATGCCGCCGAGGTCGAGCATGTCGGCCGGGCAGTCCGGTCCGGTGTAGCGCCGGTCGGCGCCGAGCGTGACGCTGCGGCCGGCCTGGTCGACGTGGAGCCCGTGCCGCGCCCCCAGGCCGGTGATGCGCTCCTCCGGATGGCCGGGCCACACGAACGCGAGGCGGCGCATCGGCGCGGCGCCGGCTTCGCATTCGAGCGTCAGCGTGACGTGGTCGCCGGCGACCTCGACGCTGAGCCGGCTGTCGAGCTCGAGCGGGTCGCCGAGCGTCTCCATCGCCACGACGCCCTCGCTCCACTGGATGAAGTGGTCGCCGATCTCGCCGTCCCGGATGCGAACGGTGATCGGTCCGAGAAGGCGGCGGCCGTCGCGCCGCACCTCGAGGTCGTCCGTGACGACGGTGCGCCCCATCGGCGGGACGATTCCCCACGCTCGCCGCGTCTCCGCACGGGCTTCACAGGACGGTCACCGGCTGATAGCGCGATGGTCACGAAATCCCTGGAAAACGAGTAGATGCTCTTGTGACATGAAGACTACGCGAGCGGACCTGCACGTCCACTCAACCGCCTCGCAGGAATCGAGGCTCGGCGTGCAGACCGCGCTCGGCCTCCCCGAGTGCGCCACGCCTCCCGAGGAGGTCTACGAGCTGGCCAAGCGGCGCGGGATGGACTTCGTGACCATCACCGACCACGACACGGTCGCCGGGGCCCTGGAGATCGCCGATCGGCCGGACGTGTTCATCTCCGAGGAGCTGACGGCGAGCTTCGCCGGCGAGCCCCAGGAGGTGCACATCCTGTGTTACGGCATCACGCCCGACGACCACGCGAAGCTGCAGGAGCTCGCGGGCGATGTCGAGACGGTGGCCTCGTACCTCCACGACCGGGAGATCGCGTGCGCGCTGGCCCATCCGTTCTACGCGGTGGCGGCGCCGCTCGCCGCCCGCCATCGCCGTCGCCTCGCGGAGCTCTTCCCGATCTGGGAGGTCCGCAACGGCTCGCGCGCGCCGGAGCTCAACCTCCCGTCGGCGATCTACATCGACACGCACGGGGGCACCGGCATCGGCGGGACCGACGATCACGCCGGGATCGATATCGGGCGGACGTGGACTGAGTCGCCGGCCGCCGCGTCGGTCGAGGAGTACCTCGCCCACGTGCGGGCCGGCCGCGTCGCCGCGCACGGCGACCAGGGCTCGGCCGAGAAGTGGGCGCACGCCGCGATGGCGCTGACCGTCCGCGCGCTCGGCCGCGGCTCGGGCGATGCCGCCCCGGACCCCGCCGTCGTCCTGAAGATGGCCGAGCGGGTGGTCGCGCGCTCCGGCGAGGTCAAGCTCGACCTCGGGCCGGACGACGCGCGGGCGCTGCTGCGCGCCTGGCTGACGTCGGTCGGTCTCGGGATGAGCGACGGCGAGCTGCTGGCCTGGCTGCAGTCCGACGGCTTCTCCCACGCGGACCTGCTGCGGCGGGCGCGACGGCGGCACGAGCGCGGGCTGCAGGCCGCGGTGACGCGCGTGCTCCGCGGCGAGACGCCGCTCGCCCTGTTCGAGGCCTGCGTCCCGGTCGTGCCGTACATGCCGTCGACCGCCTTCCTCTCGCGCGAGAAGCACCGGACGTCCGAGCGCGAGCCGGTCCGCGTCGCCCTCGTGGCCGACGGGATCGGGGGCATGCACGGCGTGACCCACACGCTGGACGAGATCCGCGAGCGCGGGGTCGCCAACTTCGAGGTCGACGTCATCGGCACCGACATGAACGTCGACCGGCGGCTGCCCGCGGTCGCCGACGTCGACATCCCCTTCTACGCCGGCCTGAAGATCGGCGTGCCCAGCCCGCTGGCCGTGGTCGAGGCGCTCGGCGAACGGCGCTACAGCCTCGTCCACGTGTGCTCGCCGGGGCCTGCGGGCGTCGCCGCCGCGCTGACCGCCCGCATCCTCGAGGTGCCGCTGGCCGGCTCGTACCACACGGAGCTGGCCGCCTACGCGGGGCTGCGGTCCGGCGACCCGGCGCTGGAGCAGGGCATGGCCGTCGCGCTCGGCGCCTTCTACGGGGCGTGCGACGTGGTGCTCTCCCCCTCGGCCGCGTCGGACGCGCGGCTGGTGGACCTGGGCGTGGAGGCCGACCGGATCGGGCGCTGGGACCGCGGCGTGGACATCTCGCGGTTCTCGCCGGAGAAGCGGCAGCCCGGCGTGTTCGGCGACCGGGTGAACGTGCTCTACGCGGGGCGCCAGACCGTGGAGAAGGGCGTCGACCTGCTCGCGGACGCCTTCCTGGAGGCGCGCTCGCGCGATCCCCGGCTGCACCTGCTGCTGGCCGGCGGCGGCCCGGAGGAGGCGCAGCTGCGCTCGCGACTCGGCGACGCGGCGACCTTCCTGGGCTGGCTCGACGGCGAGGATCTCGCGATCGCCTACGCGAGCGCCGACCTGATGCTCTTCTGCTCGCAGACCGACACGTTCGGGCAGGTGCTGCTCGAGGCGCAGGCCTCGGGCCTGCCGGTGGTGGCGGTGCGAGCCGGCGGCCCGGCCGAGCTGATCGACTCCGGCCGCTCCGGCGTGCTCTGCCCGCCGGACGCAGGCGCGATCGGCGAGGTCGTCGCCTCGCTGGCCTCGTCGCCCGGCGCCAGGGCGGCGCTGGCGCGTGGCGGCCTGGCGGCGGTGAGCGAGCGGACGTGGGATGCGGCGCTCGGGCGGCTGGCGGACGGCTGGCGCCGGGCGCTGGCTCCGGCCGCGCTCCGCCGCGCGCGCCTGGATCCAGGCTAGAAGTCTTCTCCGCCCGCGAGGGCGAGTCGGTACCTTTGTCGGCAGTGGCACGCCAGTCCTCGCTCCGGGCTTCCGACGCCGACCGCGACGCGGTCGCCGAGAAGCTGCGGGTCGCGGCCATCGAAGGCCGGCTCGACGCCGACGAGCTCGATGAGCGGGTCGGGCTCGCGCTGCGGGCGCGGACCTACGGAGACCTCAGCCGGCTGCTGATCGACCTGCCGTCCGGCGTCACGCGCGTCCGGGCCCGCCGGCGCAGTGCCGCGCCGTTGGTGCTCGCGGTCGCCCTCCGGATGCTGGTGGCCGTCCTGCTCTTCGCCGCCGTCGTGGCGTTCGTGACGGCCGGGGCTCTGTGGCTGATCATCTGGGGTGTGATCTGGCTCGCCATGCGCGGCGGCCGCTGGCACTGTTCCCCCCGCCGTCACGCGACTTGGCAGCACACGCCGCGCGTCCGCCGCATCTAGCGGCCGAGCTCAACGTACGGCGCAACACCCTCCTCCTGGCGGGGGCGATGGCCGTGTACTCGGCGGTGCTGCAGCTCGTCGCCGCCGTGGCGTCGATCACGTTCGTGCTCGTCACCGGGATCCAGGGCCTGCTGGGGCTCGGCCCGGCGATCTTCCTCGTGGCCTCCGCGCTCGCCGCCGTCCCGGCCGGCCGCCTGATGGACTCGATCGGCCGGCGCCCGGTGATCGCCGGCGGCTACGTGATGGCCGCCGTCGGCTGCGCACTGACCGCGCTGGCGACGAACGTCGGCTCGACGGTCCTGCTCATCGTCAGCTTCCTGTTGACGGGAGCGGCCAGCGGGGTCGCGCTCCTCATCCGCACCGCGGCGGGTGACATGTACCCGCCGGAGCAGCGGGCGCGGGGGATCTCCTACGTCCTCTTCGGCGCCGTCTTCGGAGCCATCCTCGGGCCGGCGGTCTTCGGGCCGCTGTTCGCCGGCCGGGACATGTCGGCCGACGCCCTGACCGTGCCGTGGCTCGCCGCCGGCGGGATCTCGCTGATCGCCATGGTGCTCGTGCTCTGCGTGCGCCCGGACCCGAAGCGGATCGCCGAGCTGATCGCGCCGCCGTCGTCGGAGCCCGCCTCGTCGGCCACGCTGCGGGAGATGCTGGCCCGGCCGGGTGTCCGCTCCGCGCTGCTGGCCGCGCTGGCCAGCTTCGGCGTCATGGTCTCGGTGATGAACCTGTCCGGCTACGTCGTGGTCGAGCACCATCACCACCACCAGCAGGCCGTCTTCCCCATCATCGGCGCCCACGTGCTGGGGATGTACGCGCTCGTCCTCGTCGTCGGCTCGGTCATCGACCGCATCGGCACGCAGGTCGCGCTGTCGGGCGGGCTGCTGATCATGGCCGTCTCGACGATCGGCCTGCTCTGGGTCGAGAGCGTGTTCGGCACGGCGGTGCTGCTGTTCGGCCTCGGCGTCGGCTGGAACCTGTCCTTCGTCGCCGCCACGACGCAGCTCGTCTCCGCCACCGCGCCATCCGAGCGCGGCCGCATCCTCGGCTTCAGCGACCTCATCTCCGCGCTGCTCGGCGCCGCCCTGGCCCTGCTCGGCGGCTACGCGCTCGACTCGATCGGCGTGGCCGCGCTCGCCATCGGCGCGACGGCGATCGTCGCCGCCCCGATCCTCTGGCTCGTCCCCCGGTGGACCCGTGCACCTCGTCCGGCCTGACCTCGAGGTCATCGACGCCGCGATCGAGGGCGACGAGGCGCTGGCCGCGGTCATCGGCGTCGCCGTCGTCCCGGGCTGGGCGACGTTCGCGGGCGCGCTCACGCAGGCGCGCGACCGGCTCGCGGCGCATCCGTCGGCGGCCGACTGGGGCACCCGCCTGTTCGTCGAGGCGCACGAGCTCGTCGGCTGGGGCGGCTTCAAGGGCGCGCCGGTGACGGGCTCGGTCGAGATCGGCTACGAGATCGCCGCCGCCCGGCAGGGCCAGGGCCTCGCCACGGCGGCGGCCTCGGCGATGCTCGACGAGGCCTTCACGGACTCCCGCGTCACGCGCGTGATCGCGCACACCCTCCCGGAGCGCAACGCCTCCAACCACATCCTCGAGAAGCTCGGCTTCCGGTGGGACGGCGACACGCTCGAACGCGGCCGCCAGGTCTGGCGCTTCGTGTACAGGCCCGGCTGATCGGGTACCGCCGGGCCTCAGGCGGGAGCAACGGGAGGAGCAGTTCCATGCGCGTCTTTGCGGCGATCCTGACCGGACTCGTGTTGGCGGGACCGGCCCAGGCGGCCGAGCGTGCGCCCGGCGCACCGGGCGCGGCGGCCAACTGGACACGAGGCGACAAGGACGGTTTCGGCACCGCGCGCGCGGTGGAGAACAAGGCCTGGTTCACGCTCGCCGGCGGGGAGCTGACCGAGGTCTACGCGCCGGACCTCGGCACGCCGAGCTTCCGCGACCTGCAGTTCGTGGTCTCCGACGGCCGCACGTTCACCGAGCGCGAGACCGACGCTGCGTCGCACTCGACGCGGATGGTCGGCCCGCTCGTGTACCGGCAGGCCAGCACGACGCCGCGCTGGAGGATCACGAAGACCTACGTGACGGATCCGGAGCGGTCGACGGTGCTGATGCGCGTGCG
Organism: uncultured Solirubrobacteraceae bacterium; assembly: GCA_963774155.1. GTDB lineage: Bacteria > Actinomycetota > Thermoleophilia > Solirubrobacterales > Solirubrobacteraceae > DASSUW01. Next base: position 77,166 of record CAVZDW010000010.1, on the reverse strand, counting down.
CCTGGAGTCCTTGACCGGCCGGCCCTACCGGCTCTACGTCCTCGCCGATCCGGCTCTGTCGGGGTCCGGCGACGACGACCGGGGCGCGCGGCGCGGAGACGCGCTGGTGGCGTGGGACGCGTCGAACGCGAGCGCCCTGGCGGCCTCGTCCGACCTCGGCCGCTCCTCGAGCGGCTACCTGGGCGAGAGCGACGGCTGGACCGACCTGCGCGACCACCGCCTCGACTGGTCCTACGACGCGACCGACGCCGGCAACGTCGTCCAGGTGGCCGACCTCGGTTCCGGCAAGCAGCGCGAGCTGACGCTGGCGCTCGCCTTCGCGGCAACGCCGTCCGCCGCCGCGAGCACCGCGCGATCGTCGCTGCGCGACGGCTTCTCGCGTGCCGAGCGTGCGTACGCGGGCGGCTGGCGGTCGTACCTGGACGGGCTGCGGCGGCCACGGAGCGTGGCCGGGCTCGAGCGCGTCTACGACGCCTCGCTGATGGTCATGGCCGCCACCGAGGACAAGACCTACCGCGGCGCGCTGATCGCCGCGCCGTCGATGCCGTGGGTCTGGGGCAACCTGGGCGGCTACTCCGGCCCGTACCACCTCGTCTGGTCCCGCGACGTCTACCAGGTCGCCACGGCGCAGCTGGCGGCCGGCGACCGGGCGGCCGCGGCCCGAGCGGTCGCGTATCTCTGGACCCGCCAGCAGCAGCCCGACGGCTGCTTCCCCCAGAACTCCAACCTCGACGGCACGCCGCACTGGCCGAACCTGCAGCTCGACGAGGTCGCCGACCCGATCATCCTGTCCTGGCAGCTCCGTCAGTTCGACGCGCGGACGTGGTCGCACGTCCGGCGGGCGGCGGAGTGCATCATCGCGCGCGGGCCGACCTCGCAGGAGCGCTGGGAGAACGCCACGGGCTACTCCCCGGCCACGATCGCGGCCGCGATCGCCGGCCTCGTCACCGCCGCGGAGATCGGGGCGCGCCACGATCCGGGCGCGGCGGAGCGCTTCCGCGACGTGGCCGACGACTGGCAGGCCAAGGTCGACGGCTGGACCGTGACCTCGACCGGGCCGTTGTCGACCGAGTCGTACTACCTGCGCCTCACGGTCGACGGCGAGCCGGATACAGGCACGACGTACACGATCGGCGACGGCGGTCCCACCATCGACCAGCGAGCCGTGGTCGACACGAGCTTCCTCGAGCTCGTCCGCCTCGGGGTCAAGCCGTTCGACGCGGACGCCGTGCAGACCTCGCTGCCGGTCGTCGACCGGGAGCTCGGCGTCGACACCCCGAACGGGCAGTTCTGGCACCGCTACAACCACGACGGCTACGGCGAGACGCTCACCGGCGGCCCGTTCTCCGAGCCGGGCAACACCGGCCGGGCCTGGCCGATCTTCGCCGGCGAGCGAGGCGAGTACGAGCTGCTGGCCGGAATGCCCGGCTCCGCGCGGGAACGCCTGCGCGCGATGGCCGCGACCGCGAACCGCGGGCTGCTGATGCCCGAGCAGGTCTGGGACGAGAACCCACCGTCGGGCCAGCCCGGCTACGAGCCCGGCACCGGCACGTTCTCCGCCACGCCCCTGGGCTGGACCCACGGCCAGTTCGTCCGCCTCGCCTGGTCGATCGACGCCGGCCGGCCGGTCGAGCAGCCGTCCGTCGTCGCGTGCCGGTACGTCCGCGCATGCCCGCCCGGGTAGGTCACATGCACATCGAGCTGATCTCGATCATCGTCGAGGACTACGACCGGGCGATCGCGTTCTTCGTGGACGCGCTGGGGTTCGAGCTCGTCGAGGACTCGCCGTCGCTGACGAACGACGGGCGTCCGAAGCGCTGGGTGGTGGTCCGGGCGCCGGGAGCCGCGACGGGCGTGCTGCTCGCCCGAGCCGACGGGCCCGAGCAGGAGCGAGCCGTCGGCCGGCAGTTCGCCGGGCGCGTGGGGCTGTTCCTGCGCGTCGACGACTTCGACGCCGCGCAGGTGCGGATGCGCGCCGCCGGGGTCCGGTTCGTCGGCGAGGCACGAGACGAGCCGTACGGCCGCGTGGCGGTCTTCGAGGACGTCGCCGGCAACCGCTGGGACCTGCTCGGGCCGTCCGTCAGTCGGCCGGCCTGAGCGCCGCAGCCGCCTCGTCGCGCGAGGCGTAGAGGGCGAACAGCTCGGAGTGGCCTGAGAGCTCGAACACCCGCCGGACGGGACCGTGCGGGCAGACGAGGGCGAGCGCGCGGTCCTCGCGGCCGAGCAGGCCGCGGGCCCGCATCAGCACGTGGAGACCGCTGGAGTCGATGAAGTCGAGGTCCGAGAGGTCGACGATGAAGGCGCCGACGCTCTCGCGGATCGCCTCGTCGAGCGCGGTCTCGAGGTCCGGGACGGTGTTGATGTCGACTTCCCCCCGCACGGCGACGCCGGGCGCGTCACGCAGCTCGGCGTCGTCCACCTCGAACGGCCGCGGCCTTCGGGCCATCATGGTGTTTCTCCCTTCCCAAGGTTGTCCGATCGGGTGACCGTAGGACGACCCGTGCGCGGAACCGCCCTCCCGCGTCGGCGCGGCGACGTCCGAGCGCGGACATGCGCGATCCGTGCCCGAGCTGGGTAGAGCATTCGCATGTCCGGCCTCGGACCCAACGCCATCAGCCTCGTCGACGCCGATCCCGACCTCGCCGACCTGCTCGACGCGCGCAGCCTCGAGCGGGCACGCCGCGAGGCGCTCACGCGCGTCCAGCGCCTCTCACCCGGCGAGTGGGACGCGGCCGCCGCGCACGAGCCGGCCGAGCACCATCGCGGCTTCCTGATCGTCGACGGGCTCCTCAGCCGCACGGTCGACGTCCTCGGCCGGCGCTGCGTGGAGCTCGTCGGGCACGGCGACGTCATGCGGCCCTGGCGGTGGGACGACGAGGGCTCCCACGTGCGGGCGGAGATCGGCTGGATGGTCCTCGAGCCGAGCCGGCTCGCCGTCCTCGATCACGAGCTGGTCCTGCGCATCGTCCCCTGGCCGCAGCTCGGGCTGGAGCTGTTCAACCGCGGCACGCGACGCGCCCACCATCTCGCCGTCGCGCTCGCGATCGCGCACCACCAGCGCGTCGACGACCGCCTGCTGCTGACCCTCTGGCACCTCGCCGAGCGGTGGGGGCGGGTCCACCCCGAGGGCATCGTCGTGCCCCTCCCGCTCGGCCATCAGCGGCTGGCCGACCTCGTCGGCGCGCAGCGGCAGTCCGTGACCACCGCCATGGGCGGCCTGACGCGGAGCGGGGCGATCAGCCGCCGCGACGACGGCAGCTGGGTGCTCCACGGCGAGCCGCCCGCCGAGCTGCGCCACCACCGGCTCGTGGCGGCGCTCAGCTGAGCGCCGCGAGCTGGACCTCGACCGTCTCCCACGGCGCGGCGGCCAGCGCCTCCCGCATGGTCTCCTCGTCGTCGAAGCGGCCGGAGAGGCGGCGCCCCTCGACGCGCATGGTGAGGCGCGGGACGCGGAAGGGCCATGGGTCCAGCGTCCCGGCCGCCACCGCGATGTCGAGCTCGCCGTCCGCGGCCGGGACCGCGGTGAGCTCGAACGGCGCCCAGCCCAGCAGCAGGCCGAGCGACAGCGAGTCCCAGGTCCACACCAGGCGCTGGTTGCGCCGGACGCTGTCGTCGGACGCCGCGGCGGCGGTCCGCGGATCGGCGCGCAGCCCGGCGAGCAGCTGGTCCTGCAGCTCGCGCTGCCCGGCCAGGAAGGCCCGCGCGCGCTCGTCGTCGAGGTTGCGCCGCTCGTACAGCGCGCTGCCGTGCATCGACACCAGCAGCGCGGCGTAGCGGCTCTGGGTGAGCACCAGCGGGGCCGCGCTCCACCAGATCTCCAGGTGCGCTTCGAGGCCCAGCTCCATGAACGAGCGCGGCAACCCCGTCTCCGGGTTGAGCGTGGGCCGGCGTTCCCACGCCGCCATGCCCACGTCGTGCTGCTCGGCCGCCAGGCACACCTCCTCCCACGGCTCGACCGCGCCGAAGCGCTCGTTGCCCCACCCGCGGGCGAGCTGTCCCGAGAGCCAGGCGTGCGCGGGCTGGCCGATCGCCAGCACGCCGTCGCCGTCGGGCCGCAGCAGCATCGACGCGAGTGTCGCAGTGGCTAGCGTGTCGCGCATGGATTGGCTGGCCCTCGAGGGCGCGGCGAACGCGCGAGACCTCGGCGACCTGCCGCTGGTGGGCGGCGGCGTGACGGCGTCCGGCGTGCTGCTGCGGTCGGACAACCTGCAGGGCCTGACCGGCCCCGACGTGCGGCGGCTGATCGACGAGCTCGGCGTGCGGATCGTGGTCGACCTGCGCACCGGGGCCGAGGTCGAGCTGGAGGGTCCGGGCCCGCTCGTCCGCGACGGGCGCGCCGAGGTGCGCCACCGCTCGCTCTATCCGGAGTCGGGCGAGCACACGGACGTCGACGTCGAGACCTTCCCGTGGCAGACCGCACGGGGGCAGCGCTCCGACGGCGAGACCCCGGCGGTGAGCGCCTACCTGGGCTACCTGCGCGACCGGCCCGATTCGATCGTCGCCGCGCTGCGCGACATCGCGCACGCCCCCGGCGCCACGATCGTGCACTGCGCGGCGGGCAAGGACCGGACCGGCGTCGTCTGCGCGCTCGCGCTGGCGGTGGCCGGGGTCACGCGCGCGGCGATCGTCGAGGACTACCTGGCGACCGGCGAGCGGATCGAGCCGCTGATGGCGCGCCTGCTCGCGTCGCCGACCTACGCGGCGGATCTCGACGGGCGGCCCATCCAGGCTCACGCGCCGCGGCCCGAGACGATGGAGCGCGTGCTCGACGTGCTCGACGAGCGTCACGGCGGGCCGCTGGGCTGGCTCGAGGCCGCCGGCCTGGACTCCGGCGACGCTGCGGCGCTGCGCGCCCGGTTGACGGCCTAGCCGCGTGTACTAGCAGCGGTCCACGGGCGCGACCGCGGCCACGTTCCCGAGCGAGACAACGACCGGGCTGCCGTCGACCGAGACGCCGAGCCGGCCGGGACCGGCCTCGCCGAGCGTCCCGCAGAACCGCTCGCCGTTCGTCGCCTGGACCGCCACGAGCGCGTCGCCGGCGGCGTCGCCCTCGTCCTGCGGCCACCAGCCGCTCGCCGTCCCGAGCGCGAGCAGCGCCACGGCGGCGAACGTCAGCACCAGGCCCTTCCTGATCCGCGCTCCCTCGCGCTCGAGGTCCGCGACGGCACGCGCCCCGTACAGCGGCCACGCGACGCGGGCGACGAGGAACGTGCCGAGGCACGCGAGCAGGAGCGCGGCGATGGCCAGGATCCCCGCGAGGATCTGCAGCCACACCGGGTTGTCCGGGCGGCCGCCCTGGAGGACGCCGCAGAGCCCGATGAAGCCGATCGTCGCGAGCTGGACGCCGTGCCAGCCCCGCGCCGAGCTGCGGAGCTGGCCGAGCGCGTCGGGATCGGACACGAGCGGCGGTTAGCGCAGGCTGGTGAAGGCGATGCGCGTCGCCAGGGCACGGAGCCGGCGGGTGCGGCGCGGCTTCGACGGCTGCTTGTCGGCCCTGCTGCTGCGGGCGAGGCGAGCGTTCTCGGCCTCGCGGAGGCGGTCTTCGGTGATGGCGGCGATCAGGCTGGGATTGGGGAACATTTTGCCGGGGCTCCTTGGGGACGAGGTGGCCCAGCAAGACTCCGCGACGGTGGTTGGCGTCTCCTTGGCGCTAGCTAGGTGCGGGCTTGATTTCCAGTCTGGGAGCGGCCGGACGGCCGTCGGGATCGACGGGCTCGATCGGCTCGAACGATCCGTCCTCGCGGACGCCGGCGAGGGCCTCGAGGACCACGCCGTGCTCGTCCGCGCGGCCGAGGAGGAAGTGGCCGGCAGCGGCCCACGCGCGCGTGTGTGCCTGCTCGAACTGCTGCGGCGCCTCCGGCCTGAGCTTCCCCGCCGCCCCGCTCACCACGTAGTGGATGTCGTTGACGACCGCGTACTGGAAGTTGTGCTCGTGCCCGCTGAGCACGAGGCGGACGCCGGCCTCCTCGAACAGCGGGACGAGCCGTTCCACCATTCCCGGCGTGTTGGTGTGCTCGGGCCCGGCGCAGTACGGCGGGTGGTGCGAGAACGGGATCCGCCAGCGGGCGCCGTCCCCGCGCAGCGTCTCCTCGACCCAGCGGCTGTGCGCCGGATCGTCGAAGTAGTGCTCCACGTCCATGCCGGTGGCGATCGACGTGTCGATGCAGATGAACTCCAGGTTCGCGCCCACCTGGAAGCGGTAGAAGAGGCCGGGATCGAGCGACGCAGAGCCGGCCTCGACCTCCGGCCGGAAGCGATGGTCGAGGAAGAGGTTGTCGGTGAGCTGGTCGCGGTCGTCGGAGCTCTCGCTGTCACCGGCGTCGTGGTTGCCGACCGTCGGGAAGAACGGCACGCGGTTGAGGACGTAGCGATAGGGCTGGTAGAAGCTCGAGTACCACTCGTCGTCCTCGTTGCCCGTGCCGGCCGTGTCCTGGTGGCCGAGGTAGATGTTGTCGCCGGTCGTGATGACGAGCCGGACGGCCCGAGTGTCGATCGCCCGCTCCAGCGCGCCGGCGACGAGCAGCTGGCGGACGCCGTCCAGCCGCCCGTCGACGATGCCGACCCCGAAGTCGCCGAGCACGGCGAACGTGACCGGCACGTTCGCGTCGACCGAGGGAAACGTGCGGAAGCGGTTGTCGTAGCGGCCGCCGGCGTCGACCAGCGTGGCCTCCTCGACACTCCAGTCGAGCAGCGCACCCTCGCCCCACGGCCGGCCGTCGACCTCGACGCGGTAGCGGTACTCCGTGTCCGGCTGGAGGCCGTCGAGCCAGACGTGGTTGTGCTCGCCGGTCTCCGCGCGGGCGACGACGCGACCGTCGTGCGTGGCCTCCACGACGGCGTGCCCGAACGGCTCCGAGCCGGCGCCGATCGTCTCGGTCCGCGGCGTCGGCGCCACCTCGGCGAGCTCCTCGTCGTCGACGATCCGCCACTCGCCGTAGGGCGAGTCTCCGCGCCGGAAGTAGAAGCCGCCCCAGGCGATCAGGGCCTTGTCGTGGCCGAGTCCCGCGACGTGCAGGAACTCCTCGAAATGCACCTCGAAGTCGGGCATCGCTCACGGCCTACCCGGACGCGGGGCCACTGAGGCCACCCGACCCATAGCGGTACGGGTAGCCCCTTCGAACGGTAGGGAAAGCGCCGGTAGCTTCGCCGTATGCGCAAACTTGCTGCCTGGTGCCACGATCGGCGCCGCACCGTGATCGGCCTCTGGGTCGGCGCTTTCATCGTCTCGATCGCGCTGTGGGCGACCGCCGCCGGCGAGTTCGTCAACAACTTCCAGCTTCCGGGCACGGAGTCGCAACGGACCTACGACCTGCTGAGCGAGAAGTTCCCGGAGCAGTCCGGCGATACCGCCAGCGTGGTCTTCGCGGTCGATCAAGGCGGCGTGCTCGACGAGGGCAACCGCCCAGAGATCGAGGCGGTTCGCGCCGAGATCGCGAAGTCGCCCGAGGTGCTCGCGGTCGGCGATCCGTTCGCCGAGAACGCGGCCGTCTCCGAGGACGGCAGGATCACCTTCGCCCAGATCCAGTTCCGCAAGGCCGCGGGCGAGGTCGATCCACCGGCGATCAAGACGATGGCCGAGGACACGCTCGCGCTCGACGGCAAGGGCGGCGTCCAGGTGGCGCTCGGCGGCGACGTCATCCACTGGTCGACCGCCGAGCAGGGCGGCGCCGGTGAGATCTTCGGCCTCCTCGTCGCGGCGGTCGTGCTGTTCCTGACGCTCGGCGTGGTCGCCATGGGGCTGCCGCTGCTCAACGCCCTGTTCGCGATGGTCGTGAGCCTCGGGATCATGGCGGTGGTCGGGACCCGGCTGATCGACGTCGTCGACTGGTCGCCGCAGCTGGCCGCGATGATCGGCATCGGCGTCGGCATCGACTACGCGCTCCTGATCCTCAACCGCTTCCGATTGGAACGCGGCGCCGGGCGCGACGTGCGCGACGCGACGCTGGTCGCGATCGACACGTCCGGCCGCGCCGTCCTCTTCGCGGGCGTCGTGGTCGTGATCGCCATGCTCGGCATGCTGCTGCTCGGCATCTCGTTCCTCTACGGCCCCGCGATCGCCGCCGCGCTGTCGGTGCTGTTCACCATGGTCGCCGCGCTGACGCTGATGCCGGCGATCCTGAGCAAGATCGGCGGGCGCGTCAAGCCGGCGAAGAACGGCGACGGCGACGGCGACCCCAACCTCGCCGATCGCGAGACCGGCTTCGCCGCGCGCTGGAGCGGCTTCGTCGCGCGCCGGCCGCTGCCGGTGGCGATCGCCGCGCTCATCGTGCTGGTCGCGCTGGCATGGCCGGCGACCCACATGCGCCTGGCGACGAGCGACGCCAGCACGTACAAGAAGGACGACACGACGCGGATCGCCTACGACCTGCTCAAGGAGGGCTTCGGGCCGGGCTTCAACGCCCCGCTCCTGCTCGCCGTCGAGCTCCAGAACCCCGGCGACGACGCCGCGCTCGGGCAGATCGGCGACGCGCTGGGCGCTCAGCCCGGGATCGCGCAGGTCCTGCCGCCACAGCTCAACGAGGCCGGCGACACCGCGACGATGATCGCCTACCCGGAGACCACGCCGCAGGACGAGCGGACCGACGAGGTCGTCCGGCAGGCGCGCGACGTGACCCTGCCACCGATCGAGGCCGAGACCGGCGCGCAGGTGTCGATCGGCGGCACGACGGCGAGCAACCTCGACTTCGCCCAGACGATCCGGGACAAGCTCCCGCTGTTCATCGGCGTCGTGGTCGGGCTCTCGCTGCTCCTGCTGGCGGTCGTCTTCCGCTCGCTGCTGATCCCGGTCAAGGCCGGCATCTTCAACCTGCTGTCGATCGCCGGAGCGTTCGGCGTCGTGACGCTGATCTTCCAGGACGGCAACCTCGCCGGCCTGTTCGGCGACGCGACCGGCCCGATCGAGTCGTTCCTCCCGATCATGGTCTTCGCGGTCGTGTTCGGGTTGTCCATGGACTACGAGGTCTTCCTCGTCTCCCGCATGCACGAGGAGTGGGTCCACACCCGTGACGCGAAGTACGCGGTGCAGCACGGCCTGGCGATGACCGGCCGCGTGGTGACGGCGGCGGCGATCATCATGATCGCGGTCTTCGGCGCCTTCGCGATCGGCAACGAGCGGGCGCTGGCCATGATGGGCGTCGGATTCGCCGCGGCGATCTTCATCGACGCGTTCATCATCCGGCTCCTCTTGCTGCCGGCGGTCATGCACCTCGCCGGACCGGCGATGTGGTGGATGCCGGAGTGGCTCGACAAGCGCCTGCCGCACCTGCACATCGAGCGCCCGGACTCGGACTCGGACGACGAGCCCCCGGCCGGCCCGACGCCGCGCGAGCGCGAGCCGGAGCCCGTCGCCGGCTAGAAGGTCGATGACGACGCCGTCGTGCCCGCAGCGGGCACGGCGGCGTCGGTCGTTCGCGTGAGGGAACGCCGGATCGCCGGCCGGTGTATGGGGTGGTGATGCGACGCCTCGTTCTCCTCACCGTCCTGCTGGCCTCGCTCGCCGTTCCCTCCTCCGCGGCATCCAAGGAGGTCCAATCCGTCACCGCCTGCGGCGTGGGCGAGTGCGCGTCGTCGAAGGCCCCCGGCCTGATGCGCGGGATGATCGACATCGGGCCGCCGACCAGTGCGCCGGAAGCTCCGGCGCCGTTCTACCGGCTGACCATGGCCATCGGCGACGGCCACCAGACCTTCGAGCACTTCCAGTCGTCATGGGTCCCGTCAGCCGGACGGCTGCTCGCCGAGGACGGGAACTGGCTGGCCGTGCGGCCGGAGCTCCGCCCTGGACTCGATCGCCTCACCCGCGGTCTCGCCGCGCTGCCCGCCGCCAGGCTCCCGGGCTTCCCGGCCGGCGCCGCCGACGTCGCGCCGCCACAGCCCGCTGCGGCACCGTCGGACAGCGACCCGCCGGTCGTGCCCATCCTCGCCGCCGTGACCCTTCTCGTGCTGGTGGCGCTGGTGGTCCGCCGACACCCTGTGCGGGGCCGGCTCAGCGGGCCGACGCGAGAGGGCGATCGGCCTTCTTGGCCGTCACGACCGTGACCGGGAGGCCGAGTCGCCGCGCGCGGGAAGGGAGGTCGATATGGAGCCAGTGGGAGATGCGCTCCGGGAGCGTCGAGATGATGATCTCGTGGTAGGGCTCCGCTTCAAGCGCGGCCGTGAGCGCCAGGAACGGGTCCTCGGCGCCGACGAGTCCCTCGACCTGGCCCCCGGCCGCCTCCTCCAGCACCGGAATGGCCAGCTCCAGCGTGATGGCCGATTCCTCGGTGTCGGCATCCCAGAACGGCCGCGGCACGAGCAGCGTGAAGCGGCAGGGTCCCCGCGTGGCTCGCTCGTGGACCTCCGCGAGCAGTGCCGGGGTCGCGGCGGTGCGGTTGGCGATGATCAGGACGTGACGCGTGTCCTCCATCACCGGTTGTCCTACTCCTCGAGGCCGCCCGCGTCAAGCCGGCGCTAGGCTCGCTGCATGGCTCGATCGACCGCTCTCGTGCGTCCCCGCCACGGCCGGGTGATCGCCGGCGTGTGCGTGGCACTCGCGCGGCGCTTCGACATGAAGGCGTGGCAGGTCCGGTTGCTCTTCGTGATCTCCTGCCTCCTGCCCGGCCCGCAGTTCCTGCTCTACGGCGCGCTCTGGATCATCCTGCCGGCGGAGTGAGCGGCGCGTGCAGCCGCGCCGCTCCCGCCATTGGTACTCAGTGATGCGCCGGCTCGAGAACCTTCTCGGCCGCGCGGCTGACCATGACCTCGCCGCCGGCGACGTCGAGGCGCTCGATCTGGAATGACCCGAGGTGCTCGCGCACGAACTCGGCGGCCATGTCGTTCGAGGCGAGGCACTGCTCCTCGTCGTCGAAGATCGTGATCGACGTGATCATGTTGTCGCCCGTGGCGACGGCCTGATAGTCGACGAAGCCGGGCTGCTCGGCGAGCAGATCGGCGAGCTCGGTGTCCGCGAGGTGCATTGCGTCGTCCATCGAGCCTGAGCCCATCCGATACCGCCGGATGCTGGCGTACATCGTGCTCCTCTCGTTAGAGACTGGCGTGCGACGCTACTCCCGTCGCGGAGGGCGTGCGGACGCCCCGTCAGCGATCGTACGGCGAGGCTGCTCTTGCCGTTACGACGCGCCGTAGAGTGGCGCGGTGAGGCGGGCAGTGCTGATCGGAACGCTGGCGGCGATCGCCGCGTTCCCGTCTGCCGCCGGGGCGCAGGGCGGCTACGCCGACCTCGTGAAATCGACGCCCGGGCTGACCGCGTACTGGCGCTTGGGCGAGGTCTCGGGGACCGTGGCGAGCGACGCGAAGGGCGGGGCGAACGGCACGTACGTGGGCGGCCCCGGCCTTGGCGCCCGCGGTGCCTTGAGCTGGGACGCCGACCCGTCGGCGCGCTTCGACGGCGTCGACGACGAGCTGCAGACCGGCGTCGCTCCGATCGCGGCGACCGGCACCGTCGAGGGCTGGTTCTTCTGGGAGGGCGGCGTGGCCGTCATGCGCGACTCGACGGCGTCGGGAGGCTGGATCGTGGCGTTCGACAGCGGCGGCAGCGTCGCCTACCGCGTCGCCGGCACGACGTTCACGACGTCGGTGCGCCACCTCGGACATCCGCCATGGGTGGCACCACCTGGCGCTCACCGCCGCCAACGGCGCGACGACGTTCTTCGTGGACGGCAACCCCGTGCACAGCGGCACGGGCGCCGGCACGGCCGCCGCGACGATGCCCTGGCACGTCATGCGCAACGGCACGACGAGCCAGTACACGCGCGGGCGCGCCGACGAGGTCGCCGTGTACGGCACCGCGCTGCCGGAGGCGACGATCCGCGCGCACTTCGCGGCCGGGCGCGACGTGACCGACACGACGGCGCCGGCCGCGCCCGCCGGCCTGACGGCGACGCCCCGGCTCGAGCGCGTCGAGCTCGACTGGAGCGACGTCGGGGACGCGGACCTCGACGGCTACGACGTCTTCCGCGCCACGAGCGCCGCCGGGCCGTTCACGCGCGTCAACGCCGTCGCGGCTGAGCGCCTCCGCCTACACCGACACCGCGGTCACCGGCGGCACGGCCTACGTCTACGCCGTCACCGCGAGCGACGAGGCCAACAACCAGAGCCCGCTCTCGTCGCTGGCGTCCGCGACGCCGCTCTCCACGTCCGACCTCCTGCGCGCGTACTCGCCGGCCTGCGCTACGAGGCGCAGGAGAGCTACTTCGCCGACTCGGCCGCCGAGATGACCGACAACTTCGTGAGCGGCTCGCGCCAGAACTACCTCGTCAGCGGCAGCGGCACCCGGCTGGCCGCCGCCAACCCGGCGGACCCGCTGGCGAACCTCTCGCTCGCCTTCCTCGGCGATCCCACGTACGCCGACGGCCGCACGGCCACCGCATCCGACTACCTCGATGCCGCCAACGCCTCCTACCAGCAGGACGCCCAGCGGATGCGCGCCGCCGGCTACGGCGACCGCGTCTACGGGCGGGTCCTGACCTCGGGCGGCAAGACGTGGCTGCAGTACTGGCTGTTCTCGTACTACAACCCGCAGAACGTCCTCGGGTTCGGCGTCCACGAGGGCGACTGGGAGTTCATCCAGGTCGGCCTCAACGCCGACGGCGCGCCCGACGTCGCCACCTACGCCCAGCACGGCGGCGGCGAGCGCTGCGCCTGGAGCCAGGTCGCGAAGTCCGGGGGCGCGCCGGTCGTGTACGTCGCGCTCGCGTCGCACGCGTCGTACTTCTCGGCGGGCGTGAACCCGCGCGGCTTCTATCCCGACGACTACCACCGCGGCGGCGGCTACCAGGTCCGGCCGGCGCTGGAGATCGTCACGCAGGCCACGCCGTTCCTGGCGTGGCGAGGCAAGTGGGGCGCGTCGTCCTCGAGCCCCGTCGCGCCGCGCAGCCAGGGCAAGTGGAGCGCGCCGAACAGCTTCAACTCCTCCGCCTCGGCGTGCACGGTCGGAACGGCGCAGGCGTCGGCGACGGCGGCCGCGCGGCGCACGGGCGCCGAGGTCCCCGAGCCGCAGATCACCGCGACCCGCGAGGGAGCGCGCGCGGCGGTGCGCTACCGCTTCGCGAGGCGCGCGGCCTTGACCCTCGTGGTCAGCGTCGCCCGCCCCGGTGCCCCGGATGTCGCGACGGCGCGCCGCGTCCGCGTCGGACAGCGCGAGGGCGTCGTGACGCTCCGGCTGCCGCCCGGCTCCGCCGAGTCGTACGTCGTCAGCGCGAGCGCCTTCTCCGAGCGCGGCGCCCGCAGCGCGATCGTCCGAGCGCCGCTTCGCTGAGCCGGCGGGTCACGCACGATCGCGCAGGGCGATCGCGACCTTGCGCCGCTGCTCGGTCGTGTCGCGACCCTTCTCGCGCGGCAGCAGTGTGATCGCCTGCGTGATCGCCGTGTCGAGCTCGGCGCCCCAGAGCGGGCGCTCGAGCTTGGCGGCGAGGCCGCCGAGGGAGCGCCCGAGCCCGCGCCAGCTCAGTCCCAGGCTGGCCAGGATGGTCCCGGCCCCGGCGACCAGGGCCGCGTCCGTGTCGGTGGCGACGATCAGCGCCACGCCGCCGCCGAACAGCGCGACGATGAGGACGACGAGGAGCCAGAACCGCTTGAGCACCGTCCCGGCCAGCTTGCGCATCCGGCGTGCGAGGCGCTCCGCCGCGTCCAGGTAGTCGTCGATCTCGAGCATGTCGAGACCGGCCTTCTCTCCCGACAGCAGCGCTCGCCACAGCTCTCCCTGGCGGGCGAGCTGAAGCCAGGTCTCGGTCGTCTCGGGCGCCACGTCGCTGCGCGTCTCGATCGAGGCGCGCCACTCGAGGATCGAGGCGCGGACGCTGTGCCCGGCGTGGGGTGCGAGCGCCGATCCGAGGTCGTCGATGGCCGCCACGACGGGCGCGACGGCCGGCCCGGTGAGGTGGCTCTTCAGCGTCGCGTCCGGGTCGGGGCGCGTCGCCAGCGTCTGCAGCCCGCGCCCGACGGCGTAGGCCTTGCCGAGGCGGATGTCGGTCGCGCTGAGCACGGCGAGGGCCTTGCTGTCGAGGTCGGCGGCGGCACCGCGGCGAGCGTCGGCGTCCGCCGCGGCGAGGCACCGGTCCAGTTGCTCCGCGGGCAGCGCGAGCGCGGTCTCCGCGACGAGGTCCTTGAGCTTCGCGAACGCGACCTTCGAGTGGCTGCCGCAGTAGTCGACCATCTGCGCGTCGGTGATCCCGGCGACCGGTCCGAGGTCGCCGCGCGCCGCAGCGGCCGTGTCGCGCGGCGGCCCGGGATGAGCGAGCGCAGCCACGAACCACCCGAGCGTGACGGCGGCCGCCACGTGCGCCTCTGCCGCGGCGGTCTCCTGCGCGCGCGCAGCCGACACGAACGCGTCCGTGAAGGCTGACGCGAGGTCCGACGGCTTCCCGTTGCCGGGATGAAGGACGGGCGGCTCGGCCTGCTCAACGGTGGTCATGCGTTCCTCACTCGTCCTTGCGTATCCAGACGCCGGCGTCTTCGTCGTCCTGGGACCCGCTCGCGCCGACGGCGATCAGGGGGTAGTCGCGGGAGCGCATGGCGCGCAGCCCCGCCGCATCGCTCTCGAAGTCTCCCGACGGGTCGGAATCGCGTTGCCAGCTCGTGCCGTCTCGCGATCTCCACACCGCGGCGTTGTTCCCGACCAGGCCGGTCACGACGAGGGTCGTCCCGTCCGGCGCCGGTCGCTGCAACCAGAACACGCGACGGAGCTGCACGGGGGCATCCTCGTCGATCGGCTCGCCCCGCTCCCAGGTCTCGCCGTCGGACGTGTGCCAGGTGACACCCAGCATGTCGTTCCCGGCTTGCTCCCGACCGACGGCGATGATGTCGTCGTCGGCGGTCGGGGTCGCGTCCCAGATGTCTTGCTTGCCCGCTCCGCCCAGGCTCGACTGCGCCTCCGCGCGGCGCCAGCTCTCCCCGTCGTCCTCGGAGAGCCATACCCCTGCGTCGTCGCCGTCGACGCCGACACCCACCAGCGTGCCGGTGTCCGGGACCCTGACGATCCGGTTCATGTGCTGCCTCCCCGAACCGCCGAGCTCCTCGTTGTCAACTCGCTCCGCGCTCATCGCATCGGCATCGATCGTCCAGACGGCAGCGTCGTCGTCCCCCTCGCCGGTGTGCCACCCAGACGCGAGCAGAAGGCCGCCCGCGATCGTGTTGAGGCGGTACACCACCTCGTCCCCGGCCTCGTCCGCCTGGAGCTCCGCGTCGCCCCAGCCGCGCATGTCCTCGGACTGCCACATGGCGACGTCCTTGTCGCCGCGGGAGTCGTCCCAGCCGACGGCCAGAACGCCGCCGTTCACGCGCGTCAGGCCGGCGATCTCCTGGTTGGCATCCGCCGCAACGCGTTCGACTTCCCATCGGCGCGCGTCGTCGGACGTCCAGATCGCCGCATCCCAGTTGTCAGCCGAGCCGGAGCGACCCGCGGCCACGAACCGCGGCCCGCCCGCATTGAGATCCTCCTCCCGGTCGACGATGGTGTTCACGACCTGGCTGTCCGGACCGCCCAGGGCGTCGTCGGCGACGCGCTCCCAGACCGAATCGCTCGGCCCCATCAGCAGCACGACGGCAATCGCGACCACGGCGACGAGGATTCCCGCTCCGGCGATCGCCGCGACGCGCCGCGACGGCAGACGGACGGCCGCGGCGATGCGCCGCCAACGCGAGCGTTCGTGGCGCCGAGCCAGCTCCTTGAGCCATCGGAGCAACTGCTCCACGTCGTAGTCCCAGCGCGCATCGGTGAGCTCGACGGCGTTCCGGTGGGCGAACTCGTGGAGCTCCGTGGGGAGATCCCGGACGCCAGGCATCTCGGCGCCCCCGACCAGGAGCGGCACGATCCGGATGTCGTCGTGTTCGGCAGCTCGCTCGAGTGCCGCCGCGAGCTCGAGGCGAACGTAGTCGCCCGGGTCGTCGAGCCGGCGCTCACCGTCCTCGCCCGTGATGGAGAGCCATTTCGGACCGACGACCGACAGGAAGACGTCGGCCACCTCGACCGCGCTCGCGATCGCCTGCCGGAAGTCGACGCCCGGCTCGATCGTCTCGACGTCCTTGAAGACGGTGTCTTTGGCGAAGCCGTCCACAGCCTGGGTTCCGCGGCCGAGGTCGGCCCACAACCGGCCGACCTGGGCCGGCGCGTCGTCGCGGCGATAGCTCAGGAAGATCCGGAACTTCGCATCGTGCGCCTTCGCGGCGCGCGACTCATCGGTTGCGGTCTGACTCACTAATCAGCGTCCTCGCTGCCGCCGATCGTCCCAGCAGAACCCCACCGCGGTCAACAGGTCGTGATTCGAGGCGGCGGCCGCCGCCGGGTTCAGGTCAGCTCGCCGAGAGCACGCCGGCGAGCTGGTCGAGCATGCGCTGCTCGCCCTCGCTCACGCGCTCGGCGTGAAATCCCATGAAGCCGCCTTCCTTCGCCGCCTCGGAGGCCTCCTTCGCGGCGCTCAGCAGCCACTCGCGATAGGCCGCCGCCTCCTCCGGCGTGGCCTTCTCGGACACGATCCGATTCGCCTCACGCAACTCGTCCAGGATCTCGACGCCGGCCGTCGCTCCCTTGGGCTTGAACCCCGCCACCGGGCTCTTGCGCTGGCGCAGCTCCGCGACGGCCTCACGGGCCACGGCGTCGACCAGCTCGCCATGACCGCCACCCTCCGCCGCGCCGGTCACCGTCTTCAGCGTCGCCGCCGTCTCCTTGAACGCCTCGATCGGACCGCCCGGGTCCGCGAGCGAGATCGCCATGCCCGCCACGAAGGGCGCCCGCTTGAGGTGCGTCCACTCCTCTTCGGTGAACTCGGCTTTGGACGTCATCGATGCCTCCTCGGGCTCGCCGCCCGCGTCGCGGGCCTGTCCCGTCAGCCTACGGCCCGGCGGCCCCCTTGCGGAGGGCCGCCGGCCCGGTACGGCTCACTCCGGCAGCAGCTCGTTGCCGTGGCGCAGGACGATCTCGGCGGCGTTCTCGGGCGGCAGGACGCTCGGCGGGGGAACGGTCGGCGTCTCGGCCGGCACGCTCGCCTCCTCGACGAAGTCCTCGAAGCCGCCGGGCGTGAGGACCCAGAGCATGCGGGCGCCGTCGGGGCCGACCGTGAACTTGTGCGGGATGTCGCGCGGGCCGAACGCGTGCTGGCCGGGGCCGAGCTCGACGGTCTCTTCGCCGACGAGGATCGTCACGGTCCCGTCGAGGACGTAGAAGCCCTCGTCTTCGCCGTAGTGGACGTGCAGCGGGGTCTGCAGGCCCGCGGGCGCGGTGATCTCGAGAAGGCTGTACTGGCCGCCGGTGTCGGCAGCGGACGCCTTGACCTCGGCGAGCATGCCGAAGAACCAGCGCTGCTGGCCGCGGGCGGTGGGGGACTGCGGGAGGGTCGACGCCTGGGTCGCCATGGGTGCCTCCTTGCGGGGCGGGGACGGGGGATTTGGGGAGAACGACGTCGGCGACTATAATTACGCGGAGGAAATTCGTCAAGCAAATGTCTCCGCGAAAATACGACATGACCCGCAGGGCCTCCGCCGCCGCGCAGACGCGCCGGCGGATCATCGACGCGACGCGTGAGCTCCACGGCGAGCAGGGCATCGCCGCGACGAGCTGGGAAGACATCGCGGAGCGTGCCGGCGTCGGGGTGGGGACCGTCTACCGCCACTTCCCCTCGCTCGACGAGCTCATCCCGGCGTGCGGCGAGATCGTGATGCAGGTCGTCGCGCTGCCCGACCCCGAGGACGTGCCCAGCCTCTTCGACGGCGTCGACGCGCCGGCCGAGCGCCTCGAGCGCCTGGTGCGAGAGGCCTTTGCGATCTACGAGCGCGGAGCGCCGCAGCTGCGCGCGATCCGCAACGAGCCCGAGGTCCACCCGCGCGTGGCCGAAACCGGCGAGGAGGTCGAGGCCTCGCTCACCGCGCTCGTCGACAGCGCCCTCGAACCGCTGGACGCCACAGCCCGCGGACCGCGCGGTCGCACGCGCGTTGGTCGACCTCGGCACCTGGCAGGCACTCCGCGACCAGGGCCTCGGGCCCGTGGAGGCCGTCGACGCCGTGAGCCAGATGCTCGCGGCCCGGGTGGCCAACTCCGCGTGACGCCTCGAGGCTGCGTCATCGAATTCTCACGCGATCCTCACTGAGCCTGACCGGGCCGGCCTTACGGTCGTGAGATGGACAGCCCTCAACGTGGATCGTTCAGCGCGCCGAGACCGTGAGCGCGTGAGAGGAGAAGTCATGCAACGCAAGAAGCTGGCTGCTGTCGCTCTGGCCGCGACCGTCGGAACGGTCGCGGTGGGCACGGCGATCGCGACGCCCGGCACGGGAATCATCGGAGGGGCTCCCATCCTCGCCCGCGGGACGTTGGAGGCCGAGCACAACCACCGCGGCCACCACGGCCACCACGGCTCCAGGCGGGACACGATCCGGCTCCAGAGGCCGAGTGACGTCGCCGTCCAGCAGGTGACGATCGCGCCCGGCGGCGCGACCGGGTGGCACAGTCATCCCGGGCCGGCAGTCGTGATCGTCAAGTCCGGCTCGCTCACGCTCTACGACGCGGACGATCGCAAGTGCCGCCCGACGACCTACGACGCCGACGATCCGGAGAATCCCGGGAGCAAGGTCTTCATCGACGAGGGCTACGGCCACGTGCACATCGGCCGCAACGAGGGCACGACGAACACGGAGCTCTACGTGACGTATCTCGACGTGCCCGTGGGCGCCCTACCGCGGATCGACGTGCCCGATCCAGGGAACCGGAACTGCCGCTTCTAGCACCCAGCGACCTGGTGGCCGCGCACGCGGTCACCAGGTCGTCAGCTCAGGTGCGCGCGCCAATCCGCGCGCAAGCGGTATCCGCTGCCGCGGACGGTCTCGACGACCGGCGCCGCCGGCCCGAGCTTGCAGCGGAGCGAACGCACGACGGCGTCGACCACGTTGCTACCACCGGTGAACTCGGTTCCCCACACCTCCGCCAGGAGCTCGTGCCGCGCCACGGCCTGGCCCTCCCGCTCGCGGAGATGCCGGAGCAGCCCGAACTCGAGCGGCGTCAGCGACACGCGCGCGCCCTGCACCGCCAGCTCCCGCGCCACCTCGTCGAGCTCCGGCTCTTCCGCCACACCGAGCTCGGCCGCCACGAGGCCGGCGAGCCATCCGTCGACCGAGCCGGGGCCGAAGTCGAGCACGACGCTCGTGTACTCGGCGCCGTCGAGCACCGCAGGAGCCCCTGGAAGCGGGCGGAATCCGAGCTGCTCGACGACCGGCCAGTAAGTGGGAACGTCCCGCACGACGACGTACATGCGCCGCAGCCGTGGTCGCAGCGCCATATAGGTGCGCTTGACGTCCAGCCAGCAGGCCGCCTGCGACGCGCACGGAAGCTCACCGCGTTCGGCGTCCAGCCAGCGTCGGAGGCCGAGCGCGAGCTGACCGCTCGGGGGCGGGTGCTCGCGCAGGTCGCGCGCCCATGCTTCGACGACCGGATCGCCTCGGACCAGGGAAGGGCGGAGCGTGCCGCTGTCGAGAAGTGAGAAGCAACCGCTCACGAGGCCGTCGCGGTCACGAGCGACGGAGAAGGTTTCGGGAGCCCGGGCCCACCAGCGCTCGAGGACCTCCGCCGCCTCGGGTCCCTCGTGGCGCCGAGCGATCGCGCTCACGGCAGGCCCGTCCTCCGCGCGGGCCGGCTCGACGGCGAGCGGCTGGGTGCCGCTCGGGAAGAACGCCTCGCGCACGACCGGGTTGTCGATCAGGTAGAGCATGTCCGCGGTGTAGCGCCAGAGCTCCCCGGGCCCCGCCTCGCGCACCTCGGTGCGGAGCTCGCGCCAGGCTCTGCGGCGCAGCTGCCGGTAGCGGACGGGATTGGCGCCGGCCAGAAAGCGGGCCACGGCCTCGCGTACGGCCTCGTGCATGACGAGGCCGTGCGGACCCGCCTCGACGAACGGCAGCTCGAGCAGGCGGCGCACGGCCTCGGCGCCGTCGGGCTCCTCGAGCATGGCGGCGACGACCGGCTCGGTCGCGCGGCGGACGACGCTCGCAGCCTCGAGCGCGCGGCGCGCGAGGGGATCCTCGACGCCCTCGAGGTAGAGGCGGGACAGTTCCTCGACCACGCGCGTCATCGCCGCGTCCTCGAGCCCGAGCTGCGGATGCTCGGCGACACCGGCGGAGGCGAGCATGAGCGCGAGCGGGTGTCCGCGGGCGATCCGGTTCAGCCGCGCCGCCTCGATCGCGTGCACCCCGCGCCGCTGGAGCATCAGCTGCGCGTCCGCCTCTTCGAGCGGGCCGAGGGGGAGGTTGCGGAAGTCCTCGAGCGCCAGCCAGCCCGCGACCGGCCGCTCCCGGCCGGCCAGCACCAGCGTTACCCCGGGGTGCAGCGCCGGCACGAGGATCTGGCGCAGCCACGTGTCCATGAGCCGGAGGAGCTCGTAGTGGTCGAGGGCGATCACCACCGGCGCCGGGAGCGTCCCCAGATGCTGCACGAGCTCGCGGAGGTCGCGAAAGTCGCCGGCGGCGTGCAGGAAGCCACGCTCGGTCGGCTCGACGATGCGGCAGTCCAGCTCGATGTCGGCGAACCCCGCTGCTCGCCGGCGGTCGAGGAAGGTGCTGAGGAGCGCGGACTTGCCCATGCCCGCGATCCCGTGGAGGCAGACGACTCGCGTTCCGCCGTCTACGCATTCGCCAAGGGCAGTCAAGCTCGAGCTCGCGCCCGACGAGGGAGCCGGTTCGTGACGAGACGGTTGCCGTCACGTAGCCAGTATGGATGGGCCGCTCCCCGTCCAGGGAAAACATTTACGGCCGTCACCACGCAGACGGTCACGAGGCCGAGACCGTGGACGACGCGGGGGGCGGCGCCCACCGCCGGCGGCGGTGGGCGCCTGGAGGAGACCTAGGGAACCGTGACCTGGATCGTCTCGGACGCCTGCTCGCCGTCGGCGTACGTGACGGTCAGCGTGACGTCGAACGTGCCGTCGCTCCGGTACGTGATCGTCGGGTTCTCCGACGTCGAGCTGCGGCCGTCGCCAAAGGCCCACCGGTACGAGACGCCTCCCGACCGGCCGATGGAGAACGCGACCTTGCGCCCGCCCGCGGGGGTCGCCTGCGGGTCCGGGCCGGGTGTGTCGGAGCCTCCGATGTAGTCGAACCGGTAGAGCCCGACGTTCGGGTTCGCGCGGAAGAACCCGTCGTAGACCTGCACGTAGAGGGCGCCGTCGGGACCGAACTTCGAGTCCATGTAGTTGCCCTGCCAGCTCAGCGTGCTGCGGAGGCTGTCGGCGTAGACCGGCTGGCCGCCGTCCTGGTCGGTCGCCGGGTCGAGCAGGAGCCCGTGCTTGATGCTCGCGCCACCGTGGTTGTGCAGGAACCAGCGGCCGTCCCAGTACTCCGGCCAGCGCACCGAGTCGTCCTCCGCCGCGTCGTCGTAGCGGTAGAGCGGGCCGTTCATGATCGTCGCGCCCTGGGCGATGGCGTACGGGCACAGCTGCCGCGGAACCGCCCCGTAGTTCGGCGCGCCGTCGACGCCACGGGCCCGCGGGAACTCCGGGCAGCCGTTGTTGGTATTGGTGGCCGGGTTGCCGTCGTCGTCGGGGTTGCCGCGGCTGTACCAGAGGTTGCTCGGCCGCATCTTCCCCGCGTCGCGGCCGGTCCCGGTCTGGTGCGGGAGCACGGTCAGGCCGGTATTGCGGATCGAGTCGTTGACGAGGTTGTCGCAGTCGTACCAGCCGTCCGTGCCGCCGCTCGCCGGGCCGCCGGGAACGTAGCCGGGGACGTTGAACGTGCGCGGCGTGCCGTCGGCGACGCGGTCGCGGTAGGCCTGCCTGCCGCCCATGCAGAACGGCCAGCCATAGTTGCCGGCCCGGTCGACCTGAGCAGCGTTCTCGTACGTCGACGGACCGAGCTCGGCGCTCGGTGAGCCGGCGTCGGGACCCACCCACGCGGTGTACGGAACGTCGGTCTCCGGGTCGATCGAGAGCCGCGACGGGTTGCGCAGGCCCATCGCGTAGATCTCCGGCTTCGTCCTGCCTCCGCCGCCCTCGGTGCCGTCGAACAGGTTCGGCCCGTTCGGTGACTGCGCGGTCGGGAGCGTGTACGTCGTGCCGTTCCCGACCGGCGGCTGGACCCCGTCCGGGATCGCGGCCGGCTTGAACCGCAGCATCTTGCCGTTGTAGTCGTTCGTGTTCCCCGCAGTGCGGCGCGCGTCCTGGTACGAGTAGTTGGCATCGCCGCAGTGCTGGCTCGACGCCTGGTCCGGCGGTCCGATCGGGCAGGTCGGCGGCTGGTTGTTGCCGGAGTAGCCGCCGGTGCCCTGCGACGAGTTGGTGTCGCCGGTCGTGACGTAGAGGTTGCCCTCGGAGTCGAAGCCCATGCCGCCGCCGACGTGGCAGCAGCTGAAGATCTGCGCGTCGTACTCGAAGATCCGCACCTCCGAGTCGAGGTCGAGCTGCTTGGTCTCGAGGTCCATCGTGAACCGCGAGATCCGCGGTCGCGACATCTTCGACACACGGCGCTCGAACGGCAGCCCTGGCGGGGAGCTGTTCGGGTTGAAGGTCGGGAAGTACTGCATGTAGACGTGGCCGGTCTGCATGAAGTCCGGCGCGGTCGTGATGCCGAGCAGGCCGTACTCGAGCTTGTGGTTCGCCTGGTTCGTACGCTCGCCGCCCTGGCCGCCGTCGCCGTAGACCGCGAGCACGCCGGCCCGCGTCACGCCGCTGTTCAGCGTGCCGTCGTACTCGGCCGGGTCCCAGACGTGGACGTTGCCGCAGCCGATGCCCACGTTCTCGTTCGCGTGATCGAGGATCCGCCCGAGCGCCGGCAGGTCGACCAGCGCCCCGCGCTCGGCGTCGGTCCGGCAGTCGCCACGGCCGATGTAGATCGCCCAGCCGTTCGGAGCGATCGTGAGGCCGTGCGACTCACCGCTGGTCGCGAGGCCGGTCTCGACCGGCCCGCCGCTGACGACGCGGGTGCCGCGGTAATTGGCGTTGATCGTCGCCTTGCAGTTGCTCCGCACGAGTCCGGTCGCCCACTGGATCGCACCGAGCAGGTGGCCCCGGAAGCGCTCCTCGCCGTAGCTGTCGGCGGTGCGGCCCATGCCGGTGTAGAACGACCGCCCGCCGCGGACGTCGCGGCACCAGGAGATCGGATGGTCGGTCCCGCCGACGCTCGTGCCGTCGCCCGCCGGGTCGGCGAGCCTGCGCCAGCGCGCGACCGTGTGGACCGTGCCGGTCGGCCGCGTCTGCCAGCGGTACCAGACGTCCGTGCGGTTGAGCTCGAGCGGCAGGTCGCGCGTCGCCGGATGCACGCGGTCGCCGACCTCGACCGTCCGCGTCGCCTGCCCGGTCGGGCTCGCCGGGTCGGGCCGCGCGCCGATCAGGTCGTCGAGCAGCGCGCTGCCCGGCTCGGCCTCCGCCGCGGTGCCGATCCCCACCCAGCCACCGCCGCGCTCCATGAAGTCGGCGAGCGCGCCCTCCTGCTCGCCGTTGAGGCGGTTGCCGGCGGTGTTGAGGAACACGACCGTGCGGTACCGCGTCAGGTTCGCGCCCCTGAAGGCCGTGGCGTTCGCCGTGGCGTCGACCGCAGAAGCCGCCCTGCCGGCCAAGGTCGCGAATCGCCTGGATCCCGGCGCTGACCTCCGGATGACCCGCCGTGCCCGGATGGAACACGAGCACCTGTGGCGTCGCGGCACCCGCCTGAGGCGCGCCGATCAGCGCCACCACCACCGCCACCGCGAGCATGAACAGCCACCGCTTCGAGCTCGTCGCTCTCATCATCCCGTGCTCCCTCCCGAGTAAGCCGGTGATGCGGAGTTCCGCCTGACGACCTACCAAAGTTTCACCTTCCCGGGCCAGTGTCAAGGGTATTTTTGTGATGACGAGCGAAACGCGTATGCTTCGCTCGATGCGGTTTGCGGCCTCAGGGGGCCGCCAGACAGGGAGGGAGGACCCATGCATCACCGCACCTTGTGCTCGGTGCTCACTGCGCTCGTCGTGCTGGCGCTCGCGCCGGCCGCGCACGCCCAGTACACCGCCCCGCCGCCTGAGCGGGGGTTCGAGTACATCTTCGACGGCACCGCCAGCGGCTCCGACGCCTCGTTCGACAAGTGGCTCTCGGCCAACGGCGCCACGGCCGTCACGCTCGACCCCGAGCTCGGCGCGATGAACCCCAACACGTCCGGCTTCGGCATGAAGTGGTATCCGGTCCGCGCGCTCGGCGACGTCGTCGTCAGGCTCGAGTACATGTGGCCGGACACGCCGACCGCGACGCCGAACGGCGGCGTGATGGTCCGCTTCCCGGATCCCCGCTACGTGGGGACCACGGCCGAGGTCCTGGCCCAGAAGCCGACGGGCTACAACTACGACCTCTGCCCGAGCGCGGCGCCCGCCTTCTGCGGCCTGCCCGCGCCCGCGCCGTCGACGACGTACGACTGGCGCCGGCGGCGACCTGCCGTTCCCGCCGCCGTTCCGCTACGAGGGCGCCTACTGCGCCCGCAACGGCGAGAACAACGTCACCAACCTGGCGGGCACCGGGCCAGCCGTCAACGGCGGGAACGCCAACAACCACCAGCACTGGCTGTCGGTCTACTGCGGACACGAGATCCAGGTCAACGAGACGCTCCAGATCCCGGGCAGCGACGCGATCAAGACCGGCTCGATGTACGGCTTCGCCAACCTCAACGCCAAGCAGTCGCGGACCAACGAGCGCCAGACGCGCGGCGTCTGGCACACCATGGAGATCCGGATGGTCGGCCAGCAGTACACCGTCCTGGTCGACGGCAACGTCATCAACCAGTTCGACAACGGCGTGCCGCGGCTCGCGTCGCGCAACGGCGACCCGCCGACCCAGGCGCGCCAGTTCCCGGAGGGGTACTTCGGGCTCCAGACCCACGGCGGTACCGACCGGATCTTCTACCGCGAGATCCGGGTCAAGGAGCTCGACGCGCCGAGGACGTCCCGCGTAACGTCGAGCGCGCCCGAGGTCGGCGGCTCCGGCCGCGTGGGCAAGCACCTGACGTGCGACCGCGGCGAGTGGGAGAACACGCGCGAAGGCCGACTACGACGTTGCCTGGTACCGCAGCAACCCGATCGGGCCCGACCACGTGCACTACCACGCGCCCGCGCAGGAGGACCTCGGGCGCTTCGACGCTCCGGCCGACCCGCAGTACGGCTCGCTGCCGCTGCCGTTCCGCGGCCCGCTGAAGGTCGGCGACGGCAAGAAGTACACCGTCGACCGCGGACGACGTCGGCAAGCTCGTCTACTGCCAGGTCTCCGCGACGAACGACGGCGCAACGGTCTGGAAGTCCGCACCGGCGCCGGACGATCCGTCGAGCGTCGATCGCGACGAGCCGGCCCCGGTCGCCGGGGCCGGCCTCGGCCGCCGTCAGGCGGCGACCTCGAGCTGGAGCATCATCGCCTTCTCCTGGTGCTCCAGGTTGTGGCAGTGGAACACGAACCGGCCCGGATAGGGCGCGAAGCGCGGCTGCACGATCACCGTCTCGTCGGTCCGGACCATCACCGTGTCCTTCCACGCGCGATCGCCCGGGTGCACCGGACCGAACTCGCGGTCCAGCACGCGGAAGTGGACGCCGTGCATGTGCATCGGGTGCGCCCGGTGCGAGGTGTTGACGAACATCCAGCGCTCGGTCGTGCCGAGCTTGGCGCGAGCGTCGATCCGGTCCATGTCGAACCCGAGGTCCGAGAGCTGCCACTCCGGCGACCCGCTGGTGGAGAACATCAGCTCCCATCGGCGCGTCGCGACCGGCGCCGGGATCTCCTCACGCGGCCGCAGCTGTGACGGCACCCTGCCGGAGTCGGCCGTGCGGCCGGTCACGTCGAACCGCATCACCGTGGCGGTCCCCCCGCTGCCCAGGCCGTTCGTCAGCTCCACCTGCGTGCCGGCGCGCAGGCGCCGGAAGTCGACCACGACATCGATGCGCTCGGCCGGCGCCAGCGGCACCGCGGTGCGTGACACCGGCGCCTCGAGCAGGCCGCCGTCGCCGGCGACCTGGACCATCGGAGCGCCGTTGGAGAGCTCGAGGCGGTACTCGCGCGCGTTCGAGGCGTTGAGGAAGCGCAGGCGATAGAGCGCGCGCTTGACCGCGAACCGCGGCGACACCGACCCGTTGACCACGATCGTGTCGCCGAGGAAGCCCTCGTCGATGTTCTCGGTGTAGCGCAGCGAGCCGTCCTCGTTGAACGCGCGGTCCTGGACCACCAGCGGCACGTCGAAGTCCCCGGTCGGGAGCTGCAGCGAAGCCTCGAGCTCGTCCTCGACGATGTAGAAGCCGGCGAGCCCGTAGAACATCGTCCGGGCAGACAGGCCGTGGGCGTGGTCGTGGTACCAGAGGCTGGCGGCGTCCTGCGTGTTCGGGTACGTGTACGTGAACGCGCCGCCGGGGGCGATCAGCTGCATCGGATGGCCGTCGCTGGCCGCCGGCACCAGACCGCCGTGAAGGTGCACGTTCTGGTTGAACGTCAGCCCGTTCGTGACCCGGACCACCGTCGTCCGGCCCTTGCGGGCGCGGATCGTCGGACCCGGATAGATGCCGTCGTAGCCGTAGACCGGTGTGAGCTCGCCGGGGATGATCTCCGCCCGCCCCTCGCGGATCGCCAGCTCGAAACGGTCCTCGGTCGCCGTGCTGCTCACCGGCACCAGCGTGGGCGGGACCTGGAGATCGACCTGGTAGGGGTCGACCGCGGCCGCCGCCGCAGAGGTCCGGACAGCGGCCGTCTGGCTCGCCGCCGGCAGCAGGCACAGCCCCGCGATCGACGCCATGCCGCGCTCCAGCGCCCCTCGCCGCGTCCAGCGCAGCTCGGGCGGCGTGATGCTAGCCACGGACCCTCACCTCCCCGGAGTGGGTGGACGAGCGGTTCCCCATCGCATCGACCGCCCACAGCTCGTACGCGTAGGTGCCGGACGCGAGCTCACGCTCGAGCGTCCAGGCTCCCTGCTCCACCTGCCGGCGCATGGTCGCGACGTCGGCGTCGGTGGCGAAGCGAACGTTCACGGTCGCGCGCTCGGAGACCGTGAGGCGGACCTGAACGCGGGCGTCCGATCCGGACACCGTCAGGCCGGTCACGGCGGGCGCCGTCGTGTCGGGCGCGCCGCCGCCGGGCGGCGGCACCGCGGGCGTCGGCGTCGGCGTGGGCGTCGGTGTGGGCGTCGGCTCGCCCCCCGCGACGTTGATCGTCCCGGTCATGCCGGGATGGACCTCGCAGACGTAGGTGTAGCTGCCGGGCTCCGTGAACGTCCGCTGCGGCGGCGGGTTCCACGCCGGGTCGTTCGGGAACGCCGGCTGGTTGAGCCGCGAGTCGCCGAGCAGCACGTTGTGGAACCCCTGCGCGTTTGTCCAGGTGACGGTGTCCCCGACCTGGATCGTCACGGCGTCCGGGCTCCAGAAGAAGTCGCGCGCCGTGATCGTCACGTTGGCGGCGGCCCGGGCTGTCGCCCCTCCGCCGCCGGAGCCGGCGCCCGCGATGACGGCCACGGCGACGACCGCCGTGAGCACGAGCGTCGCAAGTCGCCGAGTGCGCCTCGGGACTGAGCTCATGTTGCTGCCTCCCCTGCCAGGGCGGTGGTGGGGCACGGTGCGCCGCGACCCCCCGCTGAGATCGCCATATACCTCGCCTCCCGCTTTTCGCACCCGCTTGCGAAA
The DNA here is from genome assembly GCA_963774155.1 of uncultured Solirubrobacteraceae bacterium. Lineage (GTDB taxonomy): Bacteria > Actinomycetota > Thermoleophilia > Solirubrobacterales > Solirubrobacteraceae > DASSUW01. Next base: position 49,597 of record CAVZDW010000010.1, on the reverse strand, counting down.
ACCCAGCTCCCAAACCTAGGCGCGGTCGCGAGCTTTGTCAAGGAACGCGCGAAAGTCAGGTGTGTGGCTGCAAAAGCGGGCAGAGCCCGGCAGTGTCATCGAAGCGCCGGATCAGATCGGAACGTCGAAAGCCCGGGGAAGCGGGCGGGTGACGAGCCCCTCGGCCACCGCCCACTCGATCGTGCGGCGGAACGTCTCGGCGACCGGCGTGTAGCTGAGTCCCAGCTCGCGTGTGGCCCGCGAGCCGTCGTAGCGGTGACCGTGGAGGATCGTGCGGATCCGTGCGCGGCAGAGCGACGAGGTCTTGCCTCTCGCGCGCGCGGCACCCTCGGTGAGCGCGGCTGCCGTGCGCGCCAGCGCCGGCGGGACCATGCGAACCGGATCTGAGATCCCGGACAGCTCCGACACGATCCTCAGCGCCTCCTTGGACGGGATCGTCGCGCCGTTCAGCACGTACCGCTGTCCGCTGCGACCCCGCGCCGCGGCGAGCAGATGACCCTCCACCGTGTCGGCGATGTCGACCACGCTGACGTAGGTGTCCACGAACACCCGCAGCCGGCCGTTGAGGTAGGCGATGATGATCTTCCCGTTGCCGGATGACCGACCGGGCCCCTGAACCGACGAGGGGTTGACCGCGACGAGCTCGACTCCCAGTTGCTCCGCCGCCCGGAACGCGCCCTGCTCGCCCAGGTGCTTGGAGCGGTCGTAGACCGAGAGATACGAGCCCCGGTGCGTCGTGTCCTCGCGGCCGACCGTGCCCGCGGGCTCGCCGACCGACGCGGCGGACGACGTGAACACCATGCGCGGCACCCCGGCGCGCGCGGCTGCGCGCACCGCGGCCTCGGTGCCCTGCACGTTGACCCGGAGGAGCATGGCCGGGTCCGAAGGGCAGTGGGTGTTGACGCCGGCGACGTGATACGCGAGCGCGCAGCCCTCCATGCCCGCGGCGACGCTGTCCTCGTCGAGCAGGTCGCCGCGAGCCACCTCGGCTCCGCGTTTCGCGACCACCGCCGCCGCCTGCTCGGATCGGGCAAGTCCCACCACCTCGTCGCCGCGCTCGAGCAGCCGAGCGGCCAGCGCGCCGCCGATGAAGCCGCTCGCGCCGGTGACGAAGACGCGCGCCACGGCTACGCAGCGGAGGTGCTGCCGGTCTCGATCCGCTTGTCCGGCGTCGTGACGGCGCCCGATGCCTCGAAGAACAGCCGAACGCGCTCCATGACCTCCGTCCGGTGCTCGCCCTCCCGAGGCCAGATCGGCGGGCCGACGTGGACCGCGATCGGCTGCCGCCGACGCGCGCGCCGCATCCACCTGCGGCCCGGCGGCATGACCGCGTGCGTGCCGGAGACGTAGACCGGGACGATCGACAGCCCGTGCTCCGCGGCGAGCACGGCGGCGCCGGAGCGCAGGCGGCCGACCGTGCCGTCGCGGGACCGCGTCCCCTCGGCGAACAGGAGCAGGCTCCAGCCGTCGCCGATCAGTCGCGCGAGCCCCGAGGCGGCATCCGATCCCTCTCCCTTGCGCGCCACGGGCACGGTGTTGAACGCCAGCGAGACCACGTGGGCGAGCCAGGGGACGCGGTAGAAGTAGTCGGCCGCCGCGGCGACCGCCGTGCGCCTTCGCCACGCCGCCGGCAGCGCCCGGAGGATCACGGGCGTGTCCATGTGACTCGAGTGGTTGGCGACGAAGATGACCGGCGGCTGCAGCGCGGTCAGCTGCTGGAGGCCGAGGACGCGCGCGCGTGTATGGAGGTCGATGAGCGGTCCCAGCACGCCGAGCAGCAGCACCTCGCGCACGCCGCCGGCAGCCCGGCTGCGGGCCCACGGCTTGTCGAGGCCGCTCACGCGATCTTCCCCGGGTTCAGATTCGCTCCAGGGTCCACGCCGCTGAACAGCGCCTCGAGCATCGCGACGCCCGGCGCCGAGATGTCCTCCTCGAGCCAGCGGGCGTGCTCGGTCCCCACCGCGTGGTGATGCGAGAGCGTGGCGCCCGAATCCATGAACGCCTGCTGGATCGCCGACTTGACGAGGTCGTACTGCGGCAGGTCGTCGCCCTGTTCCGAGGGCTTGAACGCGAACGTGAAGTACAGGCACGCACCGGAGTGGTAGGAGTGCGACAGGTGGCACATGATGTAGCCGCGCACGCCCAGCTCGTCGAAGGCGCCGTGGGCGGCCGCCATCACGGTGTCGTAGACCGTGGACAGCCGGCTCCAGGGCGCTGACGTCTCGGAGACGTCGGCGAGCGATGCCGCGGTCGAGCAGGAAGTCCCGGATGTACGGCGTGTCGAACTTCTTCTGGTCGTAGAGCTCGCCGGGCGAGGCCCCGATGCACAGTCCGCCGTGCCGAGCGACGATCCGCCCCACGGCCTTGCGCTGGACGGCGACCTGGCGCTGCGCTCCCTCGTAGCCGATGAAGGAGAGGCACATCGCGTCGATGTCGAAGCCGCGCCGGCGCCGCAGGTAGGTGGTCAGCGCCCGGGACTTGAGACGGTCGAGAACCGTGGGGGCCTTCCTGGTCGCGAAGGAGAACGCCGTCTCGTAGGCGTCGGACACGCGCGTCACCGACGGGGCCGTCTCGCCGGCGGCGATGTCCCGCATGGCCGCGAGGCCGTCGGACCAGGTCGGGAACAGGTAGCCGAGGATCACCCGGCGCTCCGGGCACGCGCCGCACCTGCACGGTCGCCTCGGTGATGACCCCCAGGCGGCCTTCGCTGCCGAGCACCATCTCCCGCACGCTCGGCCCGGTCGAGGCGTGGGGCACCGGACGTGTCACGAGCAGACCGGCCGGCGTGACGACGCGAACCGCGCGCGTCAGGTCGGCGATGTCGCCGTAGCGGTCCGACTGCATGCCCGAGGAGCGCGTGGCGATCCACCCGCCGAGCGTCGAGTGGGTGAAGCTGTCCGGGAAGTGCCCGAGCGTCCAGCCCTGTGCGTTGAGCTGGCGCTCGAGGTCCGGGCCGAAGGCGCCGGCCTGGACGCGAGCGAGGCCGGACGCCGCGTCCACCGCGAGCACCCGGTCGAGCCTCGCCATGTCGAGCGAGATGACCGTCCGCCGCTCGCTTGGCGGGGCCTCGAGGCTGCCCGAGATGCTGGTCCCGCCACCGAACGGGATGAGCACCGCGTCCGCGTCCAGGGCGGCGCGCATGATCGCCGCCACCTCGTCCTCGTCGGCCGGCCGGACCACCACGTCCGGGAGCCGCCCGAGCTCGCCGCGTCGGTGCCGCACGAGGTCGCGCAGGCTCTTGCCGCGGGCGTGGACGACGCGGTCGAGCGGATCGGTGGAGACGTCGAGTTCGTCCAGCGCGGCCGCCAGATCCTTTGGTAGCGACGGCTCGGGGATGGTCAGGCCGTCGAAGGCGGCCGGCCGGGAGACGGCGCGGGCGACGTCGATGTCGAGGTTGCGCTCCAGGAACGGTCCGAGCGCCGGCTTGTCCTCATGCGTGAAGGAGACGCCCTCGTCCCCCCACCCCCACCACCGCATCGCCGCCATCGGCCTCCTTGGTCATCGGTCACGGCCGTCGGCGACCATACGCCATGACGCTCCAGGGGGCCGCGCGGCGGCCCGGCTCAAGACCTATTCACGCATCAATCGTCGTTGTGCCCCCCGCCGTTGTGGTGCCCGTGGTGGTGGTGGTCGTGGTCGTGGCGCACGGGTCGCAGGAACCGGTTGACGGCAAGATCACCGATCTTGCGGCCGTGGTCGATCCCTTCCTCGACAGCCTTCCGGAAGTGGAACCCGACGAGGATGCGCGAGACGCCGTTCTCTTCCCTCGCTTGGGAGAAGCTGCGGTACGAGCGGAACACCGGTGACGCGTCGTCACACATACTTCCATCCGGCAGCGTCAGGCTGCAGGTCTCGAAGCGGACGCGATCGGTACGGAAGAACCGCTTCAGAACCTGCGCGGCCGCTCCCCCTTCGACGCTGTGTGCCGAGTCGTAATCCGGGATGGGAGGAGTCGGCGCCAGCGGGGTCCAGTCCGGATCGGCGCTCGTGTCCCGATTGCCGTCGGTGTCCGCGAGCCGAATGGCGGTCACCGGTCGCCAGTAGTTGTACGCCTGGTACTTGGTCTCGAAGGAGCCGACGTAGCCGTCCGCGAGGGCCATGTTGAGCAGCCCGAACAGCCGCGCGTTCTCCCACGGGTCGAGGCCGGTGTCGGCCGAGACGCCTCGGGCGATCCGGTTCCACTGCAGCGGGGAGCTTTCGAGCCAGAACAGGGCGATCTGGGTCTGCTCGGCGGTGCGCGCGCTGGGAGCGGTGATGCCGTCGCTACCGAGCCGCTTCACCTCGTTGAAGTCCGCGGCGTACTTCCTCCCGGTCACCGCGTAAGGCGGACCTGGACGGAACTGCGAACTGTCCTCCAGCACGAACGGCGTGACGTCCGCCCATCCCGGTGCGAACGCGAAATCAAAGCCAGGCGTAAAGCGCCACACGCCGGGAGCGGTGCCCTGCGGGTAGTCGGGGACGATCAAGGGGGTGTCCGCACCGTCCTGAGCTCTCAGGGCGAGAATGGCCGCGGCAGCTGCCTGTCCCACCTCGATGCCCCGCGTCTTGGCTCGACCATCCGGAATGGCGCCGAGCGCCGCCTCGTAGTCGGCTTCGACGCTCGCGATGCCCGCAATGCCGCATTCCGGCGGGAAGGGAGCGGGGATCTCGCCGAGCAGCGCGACCAGCACGTCCCTCGCGGCCGTAGCGACGGCGGCGTCTGGGGACGCTCTCCGCTTCGCTCTGCCATCCCATGCGTACGGATCGGAACGGCGGTCGATCGCGTTGAGGGCATCGTGGATGGCCACGTGCGTCATGGCGTAGAGGCGCGATTCGTGGAGCGGGTTCTCAGTCGGAGAGATGCACGCCGCGATTGCTGCCTCGCCGGCATTCGCATTCCAGGCGGTGACTGCATCCGCCCCCCCGGTTGCTGCTTGCGTCGCATGCGCTGTCGACGCCAGCGCGAGGATCGTGACGATCGTCGGGACGATTGCGAGCCTGCGGACTGCTGGCATGGCTGTGACCTTCTCTCGCGATGCTGATCGGTCTTGCGGGAGCCCGCGCGCGCGAGGGAACAACCCCCTGCTGAGCAATGCGCATCGGCGTCATGCCTGTCGTGATCGGCACCACGCAGGTTGCGTCGAGACTCTCAGTAATCGAGAGCATCCTCCTCGCTCGGCGCGAGAGTCAAGCCCGGTCGGGCCGTCTTGGCGCCGACCCGCTGGAGCGGCGCTAGCGGCCCTCGACGAAGGCGTGCTCCTCGCTCCCGAGAGCGGTCGAGACCGGGTTCCCGGAATGGTGTTCGGCGGTGATCGCTCCCCAGTCGGCTTCAGCGCGGAGGTCGCCGAGCAACATCAGCACCTGGACTTCCATGCGGCGGAGGAGCAGTGTCGCCGGCGGCATGTTCAGGCGGCGCATCAGCGCGAAATACGGTGAGCGCGGTGGGTATCCCAGCGCGAGGATCTGGCTGACATCTTCGGGTTCGATTCGGCGGGAGCCAGGTGCGAGCCGCCACTCGCCGGCGGTCGCGAGGTGCTCGAGCAACGCGTCGCGATCGAACGATTCAGGGTCGGGCAGATAGCCGAGGCTCGACAGGCCGTCGTGAACGCGCTGCGGGTCGTCGTCGGCGACCGCCCGCTCGATGCCGCGCTCGCCCTCCAAGTAGTCCGCTTCGAGGTCGCGGAGCAGGGCGAAGTCGAGCAGGCACAGCTGTCCATCCGGACAGACGATGCAGTTGTCCAGGTGCGGGTCGCCGGCAACGACGCCGTCACGCCACACGAGGCCGAAGTAGAAGCGGAAGGCGATCTCGCCGATGCGGTCGCGCTCCGCGTCGCCGAGGCGCTTGATCTCCTCGCCCCGCAGTCCTTCGACGAACTCGGTCACGAGCACCCGGCGCGTCGAGAGCTCCGTGTATACGCGGGGCAGCCGCACGTGAGGGTGGCCACGGAACCGTCGCTCGAGGCGGCGCTGGTTCTGGGCCTCGATCTCGTAGTCGAGCTCGTCGGAGATCCGCTCGCGCAACTCGGCCAACAACGCGCCCGCGTCGAGTCCCGGCGCAAGACGCTTGATGATCGGGCCGACGAGGCCGACGTTGCGCAGATCGGCAGCGACGGCCTCCGCCACGCCCGGCTGCTGCACCTTGACCGCGACATGGTCCCCGTCGCTTGTGCGCGCGCGGTGGACCTGACCGAGCGAGGCGACGGCGAACGGCTCCTCGTCCACGTCGGCGAACAGCTCCGAGACACGCGCACCGAGGTCCTGCTCGATGACACGACGCACGCGGCCGAACGGGACCGCGCTCGCACCGTCGGGAAGCGCCCCCAGGGACGGCAGCTCCCCTTCGCCGGGCCGGTCGAGCTGGACCATCGAGAGGAACTGCCTGAGCTTCGGTCCGGCGCCCTTCAGCCGCCCGAGCTGGCCGCCGAGCTCCTCGGCCAGCGAGAGCGCGCGTGCGTCCGTCATTCGATGCCTCAGCCCGCCGACGCGAGCTCGTCAGCGCCGCCGCGCAGCAGGTCGCCCAAGCGATCGGCATGAACGTCCGCCGGCTCGGTCGTCTCCATGAAGTCGATCAGCTGCGCCACGAAGCGAAGCGGATCGTCCAGATGCGGGAAGTGCCCTGCGTTCGGGAAGAGCTCGAGCCGGCTGCCCGGAACGAGCCGATGGGCGGCGCGCGCGTGTTCGACCGGGATGATCGGGTCGCGCTCTCCCCAAAGGATCAGGAACGGGATCGCCCGGGCCAGGTAGAGGCGATCGCTCGCATCGACCCGTTGCCCCCACGGATCCACGATGGTCCTCAGCGTGTGGATGAACGCCGCGCGTGCCTCGCCGTCCGAAAGCGAGGCGTGACCGCGCAGGACTTCTCCGAGATCGGTATGCACGCGCAGCCCGACGCGGCCGAGCAGGCGTCCCACGAGCCGGCCGGCCCCGAGCACGCGCTCGTTGACGAGCAGCGGGAGCACGAGCTCGGAGCCCGGGAGGCTGGCCGCCCGCAGCAGCGCGGTGATGTCGCGACCCAGCCCGCCGCTGCTCACGAGGACCAGCCGCTCGCAGTGCTCGGGGAACTGGTAGGCGAGCTGCATGGCCACGCCGCCGCCCAGGGAGTGCCCGACGAACGTCGCTCGCTCATGCCCCAGCGCCATCAGCAGATCGCGGATCCCGCTCGCGTAGGCGCCCAGCGAGTAGTCCCCGCGGGGCTTGGCCGACTCACCGTGGCCGAGCAGATCGGGAGCGATGACCGTGAAGCGCTCGGCCAGATACGGGAGCACGTTCGCCCATGTGGCCGACGTCGACGTGATCCCGTGGACCAGCACGACCACCGGACCGCTGCCCGCCGCGCGATAGAAGACGCGGTGCCCGTGAAGGATGGTTTCGTGCAGCCCGTCGAGGCCGGGGTCGATGGCGCGAGGCTGCGATGGACTCGCGGAGCGACCTCCACGCCGGCTGGTGTCGTTCGGTCGTGCCATAGATACGCGAGGCGCAGATCAGCGAGCCGGGACGCAGTATCACGCCACCGGCCGCAGCCCAAGAGGACACGCGCGCCCCACCTCCTCGTCCCGAGTCTAGCCCCGCCAGCGCTCGACGGGCCGTCCGGCGGGAATCGCTCGCGCCGACCCGATTGAGAGTAGGGTGGGTGTTGAGGCTGGCCCTGCGGCCAACAATCCCGGCCCGAGAGCGGTTCTACGCCGACACGCGCTCCGCGCGGCGAGGCGATGCACCCTCGAGGCAAACGGGATCGACTGTGGGGCCGGTCCCGTATCTAGCCCCCTCGCTGATCGGGCACGTCAAGCGCCGGGTAGCGATCGAAGAACCCGTGCGGCGCGAGCCGGAAGCGGATCCGCTCGTTCGACATCGTCGGGAACTCCTCCGGGTGCGGGTGGTGGGAGAAGCTGGCCGTGTACCACGCCACGACGTCCTTGCCGTCGATGTTCTCGGCCGGCGACATGAACGTCGGGAGCCCGTCGCCCGCCTGGCCCTGGTTGACGTAATCGCCCGCCGCGTACACCTCCGCGTCCTTCTGGCGGGTGAACCAGACCTGGTGCTTGGCGAACGCCGCCTGGCCGAGCGGTGGGAAGTCCGGGCCCGAGTACGGCGGCGTCCACGGAGCGGGCAGGATCGCGTAGCCCGTCGGGTCTCCGAGCGCATTGGTCTTGGTCGAGTTCTCCACGATCCACGACCGGTTCGACGGCGCGCTCGCGTCGCGGAACCGCTCCGTCCCTAGCGCAGTCCTCGTGGTGGCGAAGCCGTTGTCCGCCGCGCCACCCGTCGTCCCCATATTCGTTTCGATGACGCGGTTGGCCGTTCCGTCGACGTCGAAGTCGATCCGGAAGTTGAAGAAGTGCTGATGATCCGGGGCCGCGATGTTCGGCGCCGACGAGCGTGCGACGGACGCCGCCGCGGCGATCGTTGACCCGCGGCTTGAGCGAGACGCCATCACGCTGGCCGGACCCGAGGCGCGTCCCGCTGTTCCGCGTGAAGAAGCGCATGTATGAGTAGTCGCCGAGACGGGTCAAGACGCGCACGCAGGCGTGCGACGCCGCGCAGGCTCGGAAGCGGCTCGCCGACGCCCGCCTGTTGCTCGAGCTCGCCACACCGTGGACGATGCGAGTCCCCCCGCGTCGCTCGGTGTCGGCCGCTAACGCCGTCCTTGCGGGCATCGCCGCTGCGGACGCCGCCTGCTGTCGAGCCCTCGTCGAGCGCTCGCGCGGCGAGGACCTCGCGACGCCACGAAGCTCGTCGCAGAGGTGCAGCCAGGCGGGGACGACGCGGCCAAGGCACTCGGACGACTCCTCGTCATCAAGAACGACGCGGAGTACGGATTGACAACGCTCTCGCGAGCGGACCGCGAGCTCGCGATCCGTCAAGCCCGGAGGCTGGTGGAGTTCGCCGCAGCGGTCGTCAACCGCGACGTCTGACTCCTTCCGTAAACGCGCTTACGTCGCGTATGCGGCCCAAAAGCGGCCCACGAAGCCACAGCGCACGCAGCCGCCGACCCACCAGGCCCCGGAAAGGCGGCAAATCCAGGCCTTTCCTCGAGAGCCCTCTGCCGGACTCGAACCGGCGACCCCTTCCTTACCATGGAAGTGCTCTACCAACTGAGCTAAGAGGGCGCGAACCGCAAAACTGCCTGCAAAACCGCCGTTTCTGTCGCCGGCTGTCCGCGGACGCTCATCGTACCAGCCGAATCTCGCGCACACCCCGCGCACGCCGCGCTTGCACACCGTAGCGTGCCTCCCGAATCGCCTCATCCGGGTCGATCCGCTCCGACACCGTGTCGAACAGATGCGCGTACGTGCTCAGGCACACCGCCGGCGAATGACCCGCCAGCGCGCGACTTCGGCGACCGCGTGGCCGGCCAGCATCATCAGCGACACGTACGCGTGGCGCAGGTCGTACGTCAAGCCGGCTTCGCCTGGCTCGGCTCGATGAGCCGCCCTGCGGGTGACTTCGCTGCGCGTGCGTGCGTAGGTCGCGTACTCGTGCGCGAGCTCGAAGATCGCGTCGAGGTCGAGCGTGCGCAGCCACTGCGCACGCGCTGGGTCGAGACGACAGCGCTGGAGTGCCAGTCGCAGCGGATGCGCTACACGCGGTGAGCGCGCGACTGCTGGAGGTCGTCGAAGAGCTGGGGCTGGCGCCGGGCGACCGCGTGCTGGAGATCGGCTGCGGGCACGGCGTGGCAGCAACGTACGTGTGCGAGCGGCTCGATCGCGGGCGCTACACCGCGATCGACCGCTCGGCCAAGATGATCGAGGCGGCCGCAAAGCGCAACGCGCGCTTCCCGTTCGCCGAGTTCCTCGTGATGGAACTCGAGGCGCTCGACCTGGGCGAGCGGCGGTTCGACGTCGTGTTCGCGGTGCGCGTTCGGCAGTTCGGCCGCGCGCTGGTGGAGCCGTCGGCTCGCTACAGGCGCCCACGTGCACGCCGTCTACGACTCGCCGGGGTAAGCGGCCAACCTCACCGCGGGGCGGGGGGTCATACCGACCGACTCTCCCAACTACCTAGGAAGGACCCGCAATGCTCAGCAAGACCATGCTCGGCGCACTCGGCGCCGGGCTGCTCGCGATCGCCGTCACGGCGCCCGCCGCGTCGGCCCAGGACCCGCCGGTGCAGACGGTCAACACCGTCGCCAACAACGGCGCCGGCTCGCTGCGCTCGGCGATCAACGCCGCGAACAACACCGACGAGCTGGACGAGATCCACTTCGCGATCCAGGGCCAGGGCGTCCACGTGATCACGCCCGCGACCCAGCTGCCGACGATCGCGCATCCGCTGTCGATCCGCGGCTACACGCAAGACGGCGCCGACCCGGCCGTAGACGAGCTCCCGGGCACGCCGACGATCGTGATCAACGCGTCACAGGTGTCACGCGGGCTCGACATCGGCAGCGACGACGTCGAGGTGCGGGGGGTCGTGATCCGCGACGCCCAGGCCACCGGCATCTACGCAGAGGGCTCGGGCATCGTGATCGCCGGCAATCACATTGGCACGAACGCCGCGGGCGACGGCGCGCGCCCGAACGGCTTCGCCGGCGTCGAGGTCGTCGGCTCGGACAACGTCGTCGGCGGGCCGGAGCCGAAGGATCGCAACGTCATCTCCAGCAACCCGACCGAGGTCTCGATCGTCGCCGGGTCCGGCAGCGTGGTCGAGAACAACCGCATCGGCACGAACGCCGTGGGAACGGGCGCGCTCGGCGGCGCCTTCGCCGGCGTCCAGGTCGAGTCCGACGGCAACGTCGTGCGCGACAACGTGGTCGCCGACGAGTTCCACGGCGTCTTCCTCGCGAGCGACGACAACACCGTGCAGGGCAACAAGCTCGGCACCGGCTACCAGGGCCTGGCCGCGCTCCCGAACGACTTCGGCGTCACGGTCGCCGGCGGCGATCGCAACCTGATCGACGACAACCTCCTGTCCGGCAACGACCGCTCGGGCGCTCAGATGATCTTCTTCGAGGACGCGGCCGAGGAGAACGTGCTGCAGAGCCAATCTGATCGGCACCGAGGCCGACGGGCTGGCTCCACTGCCGAACGGCAACGTCGGCGGGTTTCCGGCCGTCATGGTGCACTCCGGCAACGACAACACGATCGGCAGCGAGGATCCCCTGCTCGGCAACGTGATCTCCGGCAACACCTCGGACGGGATCGGGATCATCGGCGAAGACGCCGACAACAACCGCGTGATCCACAACTGGATCGGCACGGACGCGACCGGCGAGGTCGCCCTCGGCAACGGCGAGAGCGGCGTGGACATCGACGGCGGCGACCAGAACCGCATCGGCGACACGATCCAGCACGGCAACACGATCGCCCACAACGGCCATGACGGCGTCACCGTGCGCGACGGCACGGGCAACTCGATCCGCGTCAACTCGATCCACTCCAACGCGCTGCTGGGGATCGACCTCGGCGCCGACGGCCCGACCGCCAACGACGGCAACGACGGGGACAGCGGCCCGAACCAGCTCCAGAACGGGCTCGACCTCGACAGCGTGGAGGCGGGCGTTGTCGAGTGGGAGCTCGAGTCCGTGCCCGACACCGACTACCGGCTCGAGTTCTTCGTCAGCGACTCGTGCGACGGCTCCGGCAGCGGCGAGGGGCAGACGTTCGTGGACGCGATCGTCGTGCACACGAACAACAACGGCGAGGCCGACCCCGAGAACGACGCGGCACCGCTCGACATCGAGCCGGGCAAGGTCGTGACGGCGACCGTGACGAAGATCGTCGGCGACGGCGTCCCGCGCTCGACGTCCGAGTTCTCTCCCTGCGAAACCTCCTCGTAGGGATTCGGACCCTGGCGGCGGGGTACGCGACCCGTCGCCAGGGGTCCCCAGCGGGAGGAGTGCTCATGCGTACCGTCCTGGCCGCGCTCGTCGGGCCTGCGGCCGCCATGGAAGTGCTCTACCAACTGAGCTAAGAGGGCGAGACGCCTGCGAAGGGTAGCGCCACGGGCGCGGGCGCGAGACGACGCTCCGGGTAGCCTCAGGAGCGTGGACGAGGGGACGCTGAGGATGCGCCTTTGGGACGGGTTCGCCGAGCTTCAGCTGCTGCTGGGTGGGCATGCCGGGCCGGGGCGGACGCTGGAGCGGGATGGGCTGGTGGCGTCGGTCGTGCCGAATGCTCCCGACTCGCCCACGCTCAATGCCGCCGTGGCGCTGGATCCCGACAAGGCGCCGGAGCATCTGGAGGAACTCCAGCACCGCTACCGGCACGCGCGCGTGAGGCGCTGGGGCGTGTGGCTGGATGGCGGGGCGAGCCTCGCCGCTCAGGCGCTCAACCAGGCCGGGCTGACCGTGACCGCGGCGAGCCCTGGCATGGGTGCCGCGCTCACAAGACGTCGAGAACCGACGGGGACCGGCCGCCTGCACGCCGACCTGGCCACCGTCGGCCGGGTCAATGACCTCGCCTACGGCAACTTCGACGGCCGGCTCGAGCGGACGCTGACGCCGCTGCCGAACGGGGTGCTCAAGGGCTACCGGGTGGATCAAGACGGCCGGCCGGCGTCGGTGGCGCTGGCGCTCCACCATGACGACGACTGTGGCGTGAGCTTCGTGGCCACGGTCCCCAAGGCGCGGCGACAGGGTCTCGCAACGCAGTGATGCGGCAGGCACTCCAAGACGCCGCCAAGAACGGCTGCACGACGACCACGCTCCAGGCCACCGAGGTCGGGGAGCGGCTGTACGAGAACCTCGGCTACCGGCGCCTGTGCGTGATGCAGCTCTGGGAGCAGCGGCGGTGAGCCTCAACCCCGCGCTCGAGGACGTCCGCTTCTGCCCGCGCTGCGGCAAGGAGGCGACGGTCACCTACCCGCGGTCGATCACGTGCCCGAACTGCGGCTACGGCGCCTTCTACAACCCCAAGCCCGTCGCCTGCGCCATCACGGCGAACGCGAACCAGCGACATCATCCTGCTGAGACGCGGGTTCGAGCCCAACCGAGGCCGCTGGTCGATGCCCGGCGGCTTCGTGGACCTCGGCGAGTCCGTCGAAGACGCCGCGATCCGCGAGACCAAGGAGGAGATCGAACCTCGAGATCGAGCTGACCAACCTCGTGGGTGTCTACTCTCGAAGTACCGATCGGATCGTGGTCGTGGTGTACGCCGCTCGTACCGAGGGCACGCCCACCCGGACCGAAGAAGCGCTGGAAGTTCAAGCCTTCCGGCCGACCACCATCCCATGGGACGAGCTGGCGTTCTGGAGCGACGATCGCGCCTTGCGCGACTATTTGAGCCTCACGGCGGCGAGCGCCGCCGCAAGCTCCTCCTGATCGCTCGCCACGCGGCGGTGGTGCTCACGGTGGTCGTCGCGTCCCTGTTCGGCGCCTACGCCGCGCTCGACACCTATGACGAGGAGCGCCAGCTCTCCGTCGGCCAGATCGAGCTGTCCGCCGACCCCGGCGCGCACGGGGCGCTCGATCTCTACGTGCCGCTGGTGGACTGGGGCGTCCGCTTCGAGGACGCGATCCGGCTGCCGATCCGGCTCAACGTCGACCTGCGGACCGTCGACCGCAGCGTGGTGTCGCGCGTCGCCGCCGGCGGGACCCTGTCGCTCGCAGGAGATCCGCACCGAGGCGCGGGACGCGATCGCCGGCTACCTGCAAGAAGCTGATCGGCCTCGCGCTGCTCGGCTCGCTGACGATCGGGCTGCTCGTGGCCTTCGCGGTCAGACACCGCGCCGGGCCGCGGCTGCGCTACACCGTCGCGGCCGTGCCTCGATCACGACCATCGCAATCGGCGTCGCGCTCGTCGTCCTCTTCCCCCCGCGCGGGAAGATCGACGAGCCGCAGTACTACGCCTTCGGCCCCGACATCCCGCGCGCGCTGGACGCCGTCGAGGCCGCCCAGCACTCCACCCGCGCGCTCGACCAGGAGCTCGACGCGCAGCTCGTCGGCCTCGCCCGCCTGGTCACCGACCCCGCCGGCCTGACGCCGCTCACGCGATCGGCCGACCATCACGATCGCGTCCGACCTGCACAACAACTTCCTCGCGGAGCCGATCCTCGCGCGAGCGACCGGCAAGAACCCGCTGTTCTTCGCCGGCGACCTGACCGACCGCGGCTCGCCGATCGAGTCGCAGGTGGTGAGCCGGATCACCAGCCTCGGCGACCCGTTCGTGTTCGTCTCCGGCAACCACGACTCGGACAGCCTCCAGATCGACCTCGCCCGCCGCGGCGCGATCGTGCTCACCGAGCGCGGCCAGCTCAAGCCCGACGGCTCGCTACGGCGACGTGATCGTCGACGTCAAGGGCCTGAAGGTCGCCGGCTACAGCGACCCGTTCGAGCGACGCCAGACCGAGAACTTCAAGGACCGCTACCAGCCCTCCCCCACGCCCGAACAGCAGGACGCCTTCACCGCCTGGCTGATGCCGCTGATCGGCGACGTCGACGTCGTGATGGTCCACGAGCCGGCGCTGATCGAGCCCGCGCTGGCGATCCTCCAGGACGACCCGCCCGACCGCCCGCTCGTGATCATCACCGGCCACACGCACAAGGCCGAGCTCGAGCGCTACGCGGGCGTGACCGTGATCAACGGCGGCTCGGTCGGCGCCGGCGGCACCGGCAACCTGACCGAGTCGACCGACTACGGCCTCGCGCGGCTGATCTACACGACCGAGCCGACCTTCCAGCCGCTGGCCGCCGACCTCATCACCATCGACCCCGGCGACGGCTCGTCGTAGCGCAAGTCGTCAGCGCCTCGAGAACGAGCCCGAGACCTAGCGATGTCGTGCCTGGCCGCGCCGATGACCAGGTTGACGAGCCAGATGACGATCGTGGCGCCGACCTACGGTCCAGAAGCCGCCGACCTCGAAGTCCCCGACCACCCAGTCGGTCAGCAGCAGCATCAGCACGTTGACGAAGAAGTAGGCGATGCCGAGCGTGACGATGATGAACGGGATCGAGAGGATCGCGACCACCGGCTTGACGAACCAGTTGACGATCGTGAAGACGACCGCGGCCAGCACCAGGACCCAGAACTCGTCGCCGTAGGTCATCTCGTCGAACAGCTCGCTCGCCACCCAGATGGCGGCGAGGTTGCCGACGAAGCGGATGAGGAGCTCGAGGATCATCGCCGCTCGAATCGTCGCACGAGACCCCACAGCGACGGAAGCACGACCGCGCCGATCAGCGCCTTGACCAGACCGCCGACGATGAAGATCGAGAAGCCGTTGTGGATCGTCCAGCCCCACGTCTCGCCGACCGAGATCTTCAGCCCGGCCAGGCCGAAGGCGAAGATCACGAGCTGGCCGGCCACGAAGGCCAGGAACGCGAGCACGGGCTTGCGGTCGGCGCCGTGCTCGGCCATCCAGCCGATCAGCCCGGCGGCGAAGATGAAGCCGATGATGTAGCCGCCGCTGGCGCCCCACACCACGTCCCAGCCCGACTCGCCGTCGGCGTAGAACGGCAGGAAGAGGCCCAAGACCGCGTACAGCGCCAGGGAAGCAGCACCGCGGCGCGCGCCCAGCGTGGCGCCGACGAGCCCGACGGCCAGCGTCTGGCCGGTGATCGGCACCGGCGACGGCGGCACGTTGATCGCGATCTGCGCGAACAGCGCGGTGAGCAGCGCGCCGCTCACGACGAGCACGATGTCGCGGACCCGCGCACCGGGGAGTGTGTCAGCAAGAACGCCGTATCGAGGTAGCGCGCCGGCGCTATCAGCGGTCATCGAAGATCCTTGGTCGTGGGGGAACGACGGGGAACCTACACGCTCGGGCTCGCCGCAGAGTCCAGGTAGCGCTGGAGCGTCGGCGCCACGAGCGGGACGATCTCCTCGCGGTCGATGCTCGCCAGCGGTTCCACCTGCGCGATGTAGCGGGCCGCGATCAGGCCCACGAGCTGCGACGCGACGAGCGTGGCCCGCAGCTGATCGCCGTCCAGCGCCGCGGCGAGCCGCCCGATGATCTCGCTGAGCACGAACTCGCGCAGAGCGAGCGCCGCGCCGGGATGGCTGCTCGCGCTGCGCACCAGTGCGAGCAGCGCCGGGCGGTTCTCGTCCCAGACCGTGAGCATCCGCCGGACCATCCGCTCCCCCAGCCCGTCCACGCCCTCGGCGAGCACGGGCGCGATCACCTCGGCGGGCCGGAACGGCAGCTCCATGGCGGCCACGAACAGCCCGTCCTTGGACTTGAAGAAGTAGTGGACCAGCGCGGCGTCGACGCCCGCGTCGGCGGCCACGTCGCGGATCCGCGTGCGGTCGTAGCCGTGCGCGGCGAAGCGCTCGCGGGCGGCGGCGAGGATCCCCTCGCGCGTGTCGCTGGCGCCGGGGCGCCGGCCACGTGGACGTGATGAACTCATCCGTTGGGGAATTATCCCGAGCATGAAGCTCGTCGCCCTGGCGGCCGCGGCGGCCCTCGCCGGGCCGTTCTACGCCGACCCGGACTCCAACGCGAGCGACCAGGCACGCAAGTACGAGAACAAGGGCCGGACGAACGACGCGCGGCTGATGCGCTCGCTCGCCGCCGTCCCGCAGGCGTTCTGGTTCACGGGCGGCACGCCCAAGCAGGTGCGAAAGCAAGTCGACCGCACCGTCGACGCAGCCACCCAGGCAAGCGCGGTCGCCATCCTCGTCGCCTACAACGTCCCCGGCCGCGACTGCGGCGGCTACTCGGCCGGCGGCGCCCGCCACTACGACCGCTGGATCGACGGCTTCGCCGACGGCATCAAGGACCGCCAGGCGGTCGTGATCGTCGAGCCGGACGCGCTCGCGTCGGGCTGCGTGAAGCTCGGGCACGTGCGCAACGCGGTGACGCGGCTGCACCGGCTGAAGAGCGCGGCGGTGTACGTCGACGCCGGCCACTCGCGCTGGCAGCCCGCCAAGACGATGGCGCGTCGGCTCAGGAAGGTCGGCGCCAGGGCCTTCGCCCTCAACGTCTCCAACTTCCGCGCCACCGACGAGATCGTCGCGTTCGGCACCGACCTCTCGAACCGCCTCAACGGAGCCCACTTCGTGATCGACACCAGCCGCAACGGCCAGGGCCCGAAGGGCACGCGCTGGTGCAACCCGCCCGGCCGCGGCCTCGGCGCGCCGCCGACCACCGAGACCGGCAACCCGCTGGTCGACGCCTTCCTCTGGATCAAGACGCCGGGCGAGTCCGACGGCGAGTGCAGGCAACGCCCCGAAGGCCGGCCGCTGGTGGCCGCGCTACGCGCTCGGCCTCGCCCGCCGCGCCAACCCGCCGCTGCCCTAGAGCCCGGAGCAGCCCGCGCCCGGCCGCGGTCAGCCCGTAGACGCGCTCCATCCGCCGCTCCACCAGCCCGCGGCCCTCGAGCGAGCGCAGCGTCAGGACGAGCTGCGCCAGGTCGATCCCGTCGAACCGCCGGAGCAGGCTGTCGGAGCGCATCGGCCCGTCGGCCAGCGCGCGCAGCAGCGTCACGGTGGAGATCATCAGCGCAACGCCACCCCGGTGTCGGGATCGAAGACGTGCATGCGCTCGGGATCGACGCCGAGCCGCAGCCGGTCGCCGACCTCCACCTGCAGGTCCGGCGACAGCCGCGCCGTGAAGCGCGCCTCGAGCCCGGCGTCGTCCTCGCCGTCGAAGGCGTCCGAGATCGTCACGCGCGGGGCGTCGGTCGTGAAGTGCACCAGCAGGTCCGAGCCGAGCGCCTCCACCAGGACGACCTCCAGCGACAGTCGACCCGCCCACGTACACCGACTCCGGCCGGATCCCGACCACCACCTCGTCGTCGACCCAGCCGCGCAGCACCGGCCGGGCGTCCAGCGCCTCGTCGGGGAGGACGAGGCGCTGGCTGCCCAGCACTACCTGCACCTGGCCGTCGGCCAACTCCAGGTGCCCCCGCAACAGGTTCATCGCCGGCGAGCCGATGAAGGCCGCCACGAACAGGTTGGCCGGGCGGTCGTAGAGCTCCTGCGGCGCGTCGACCTGCTCGAGCCGCCCGTCGCGCATGACCGCGACGCGATCGCCCATCGTCATCGCCTCGGTCTGGTCGTGCGTGACGTACAGCGTCGTGGTGCCGAGCTCCTGGTGCAGGCGCGCGATGTAGGCGCGCATCTCCACCCGCAGCTTGGCGTCGAGGTTCGACAGCGGCTCGTCCATCAGGAACGCCTGCGGCTGGCGCACGATCGCCCGCCCCAGCGCGACCCGCTGGCGCTGGCCGCCGCTCAGCTGCGCGCGGGCGGCGCGCCAGCAGCTCGCTGATGCCGAGCCGGCGCGCCACCGCGCCGAGCCCGCGTCGCGCGCGACTCGGCCGGCGTCCCCTGCATCTTCAGCGCGAAGCCGAGGTTGTCCTCCACGCTCATGTGCGGGTAGAGCGCGTAGCTCTGGAACACCATCGCGATGTCGCGGTCCTTCGGCGCGACGTCGTTGACCACGCGGTCGGCGATCCGGATCGTCCCCGACGAGCGTCTCCTCGAGCCCGGCGACCATCCGCAGCGCCGTCGACTTGCCCGAGCCGGACGGCCCGACCAGCACGGTGAAGCCGCCGTCGGCGACCTCCAGATCCAGCCCGTCGACGGCGCGCGTCCCGTCCGGGAAGACCTTCGACACGTCGGAGAAGGCGATGCTAGCCACGTGCGCTCCCTATGAAGTCGCGGTACCAGAGGCCGCTGCGCTTGGGCACCCGCCGCTGGGTCGAGAAGTCGACGTAGACGAGCCCGAAGCGCTTCGCGTAGCCGTGCTCCCACTCGAAGTTGTCGAGCATCGACCAGGCGAAGTAGCGCCGCACGTCGACGCCGTCGGCGACCGCCGCGCGCAAGCGCGTCGAGGTGCGAGCGCAGGTACTCGACCCGCCGCGGATCCTCGACCGTCCCGTTGACGACCGGCCCGTCCTCGAACGCGGCGCCGTTCTCGGTGATGTAGATCGGCACGTCGCCGTAGTCGCGCCGCACGCGCACGAGCAGCTCGTGCAGGCCGTCGGCGTCGATCTCCCAGCCCATCGCCGTCGTCGGCGGCGCCGGGTTGCACGCTGCGCGAGCTCGAGCGGCTGCCGCGCCGGGTCGAACCGCACGCGCTGCGGCATGTAGTAGTTGACGCCGAGGAAGTCGATCGGCGCCGCGATCGACGCGCAGGTCGCCGTCGCGCACGCAGTCGAACGGCCCGTAGCGGCGCTCGTAGTGCTCGACCATGTCCTCCGGGTAGCGGCCGCGCAGCACCGGGTCGAGGAACCAGCGGTTCAGGTAGCCGTCCATCCGCGCGCGCGGCCACGGCGTCGTCCGATCGCGACCGGCGCGAGGTTGAGGGTGATGCCCACGCGGCGCCGTCTCGCGCAGCGCCGCGACCGCCAGCCCGTGCGAGAGCAGCAGGTGGTGCGAGACGCGCAGCGCCGTCGGCCAGTCGCGGATGCCCGGCGCCTTGACGCCCTCGGCGTGGCCGAGGAACGCCGTCACCCACGGCTCGTTGTGGGTGATCCACCCGTCCACGACGTCGCCGAGCTCGGCGGCCATCAGCGCCGCGTACTCGGCGAACCGCTCGGCCGTGTCGCGCACCGCCCAGCCGCCGGCCGCCTGGCGCGCCTGCGGCAGGTCCCAGTGGTAGAGCGTCGCGATCGGCTCGATGCCGCGCTCGCGCAGGCCCTCGCACAGGCGCCGGTAGAAGTCGACGCCCGGCGCGGTTCAGCGCGCCCGCGCCCGTCGGGCTGCACGCGCGGCCAGGCGATCGAGAAGCGGTAGGACTCGACGCCCAGCGACGCCATCAGGTCGAGGTCCTCGCGCCAGCGGTGGTAGTGGTCGCACGCCACGTCGCCGGTGTCGCCGCCCGCCACCGCGCCCGGGCGCGCGGCAGAACGTGTCCCAGATCGACGGGCCGCGCCCGTCCTCGCCGACCGCGCCCTCGATCTGGTACGAGGCCATCGCCACGCCGAAGCGGAAGTGCGTCGGGAACGCGCGCGACCGGCGACGGGCTCGACCGCGGTGGTGGTCATCCCTTCACCGCGCCCGCGGTGAGCCCCTTGACCAGCCAGCGCTGGGTGAGGAAGAAGGCGATCAGGACGGGGAGGGTGGAGATGACCCCTGCGGCCATGAGCTGTGCGGTCCTTTGCTGGTAGTTGCCGATGAAGGTGCGGATGCCGATCGGGATCGTCTCGGCGGTGTCCTGCGTCAGGTTCGAGACGAACAGCAGCTCGTCCCACGCGAACAGGAACGCGTAGACGAAGGTCGCGACCAGCCCGGGAGCGGCGATCGGCAGGACGATCTTCACGAACGCCTTGAACGGCGTGCAGCCGTCGACCATCGCCGCCTCCTCGAGATCGCGCGGGATCGCGAGGAAGAACGAGCGCATGAAGAAGATCGCCACCGGCGTGAAGAACGCCGTGTAGACGATGATCATCCCGAGGTGCGTGTCGTACAGCGGGATGCCGACGTTCTGGTTGATCCAGACGAAGCCGATGAACAGCGGCAGCAGGAACATCGAGCCGGGGATCAGCTGCGTGCCGATCACCGTCAGCCCGAACGCGCGCGAGCCGCGGAACTTGTAGCGCGCGAGCGCGTAGCCGGCCGTGCGCGCGAACGCCGTGGCCAGCAGCGCGGCCACCGTGCAGATCACCAGGCTGTTCACGAAGAAGCGCTCGAAGTCGATCGTCTCCCACATGCCGGTGAAGGCGTCGAACGTGGGATTCAGCAGGTCGTAGGCGCCGGTGGAGAGCTCGAGGTCGTCCTGGAACGACGAGACCAGCAGCCACAGGACCGGCGAGAGCATCACCAGCAGCACGAGCCAGGTGAGGGCGTCGAGGCCCAGGTTCACTGCGCGGCGGCGGCTCATGCGGGCTCCAGGTCGCGCTTGAACGCGCGGTACCAGATGGCCACCCAGACGAACATGGCCATCATCAGCAGGACGGAGACCGCGCTGCCGAAGCCGAACAGGTTGTTCGAGAACGACTGGCGGACGATCAGGGTCATCATCAGGTCCGCGTCCGGCCCGGGGTTGGACCCGAACATCACGTACGGGATCGCGAACTGGTACGTGGCGTAGATGACGCCGAACAGCAGCTGGACGGCGATCAGCGGCCGCAGCAGCGGCAGCGTGATGTAGCGGAAGCGCTTGAACGGGCCGGCGCCGTCGATCGCCGCCGCCTCGTGCAGCTCCTTCGGCATCGCCTGCAGGCCGGCCAGGAAGATCAGGAACGCGAACGGCAGGCCGCGCCAGATGCTGGGGATGATGATCGCCCACAGCGAGTTCGGGCCGATCAGCCAGATCGGGCGCTCGTTCAGGATCCCCGTGTAGTCGACGAGGACCTTGTTGATGATCCCGATGTCGCTCTGCCACATGTACTGCCAGAGCACCGCGACCACGAAGCTCGGGACGATCCACGGGGTCAGCATCAGCGCGCGGGCGACCTTGATCCCGCGCATGTCGCGGTTGAACAGCAGCGCCACCAGCATCCCGCCGACGAGCGTGCCGAGCACGGTCCAGAACGTGTAGACCGCCGTGTTCTGCGCCGCGCGTCGTGAAGCCGCTGCGCAGCGGGTTGTCCTCGAACAGGATCGCCTCGTAGTTGCCGAGCCCGACCCACGGCGCGTCGAAGAGCTGCCGGAACGTGAAGAGGTTGAGGTTCTTGAACGAGAGGTAGAACCCGCCGATCGTCGGCAGCAGGTGCACGATCAGCATGAAGACGATCGCCGGCGCCACGAGGGCCGCGATGAAGCGGTCGCGCGAGGCGCGCAGCGAGCTGCCGCGGCGGCGTGGCGGTTCCACGGTCACGTGAGCCGTCGGCTCGGTCGGTGAGAGCTGGGTAGTCATAGAGAAGGGAACGGACGGGCGGGGCGGCGGCTCGCCCCGCCCGTCCGGAGGAGGATCCTGCTAGCCCGTCGTCTGGGCGAGCAGGCCGTCGGCCTCCTTGGCCGCTTCGTCGAGCTGCTTCTGGATCGCCTCGTCGCTGGCGTCGCCCTTGGGCGGCGTTGTCGAGGATGGTCCCGAAGTGGCCCTTGTAGGCGTTCTCGACCGCTCCCCACTGCGGGATCGGCGCGTACGTCCGGCCCTGCTGGATGGCCTGGAACACCGACTCGAAGTTCGCGCCGTTGGACTCGCCGTAGGACTGCTGCGGCTCCGTCCGCGCCGGGAACATGCCCAGCAGCGACGCGTAGTCGGTCTGCACCTGGTCCTGCGAGAGGAACTTCATGACCTCCCAGGCCTCGTTCTTGTTCTCGGAGCTGTCGAACATCATCAGGTTCGAGCCGCCGACGAACGTGTACGCGTCGCCGTTCGGGCCGGCCGGCATCGGAGCGACGCCGACGTTCTTGCGCGCGGCCGGCACCCAGTTCGTGTCGTCCTCGCGCTCGATCGAGCCGAGCACCCACGGACCGCCCATCCAGACGGCGATCTTGCCGCCCTTGAACTGGTTCTCGACCTGCGTGCCGTCACGCTCGAGCTGGGCCGGGTCGGCGAGGCCGTCGTTCACCAGATCGGCGAAGAACGACACGCCCTCGACCGCCTCGGGCGAGTTGATCGTCGACTGCGTGTTGTCGTCGGACAGCTCAGCGCCGCCGGCGTCCCACACGAACGGCATCACGTGGTGGACGAGGTCGAACGCCTTCTTGCCCGGCGTGCCGAACGGCTGGATGCCCGGGACCTTGTCCTTGATCGCCTGGAGCGTCGCGCGGAACGAGTCCCAGTCCTGGAACGCGGTCGCCTCGTCGACGCCGGCCTTCTCGAGGATGTCCTTGCGGTAGTAGATCGAGCGCGCCTCGGTGAACCACGGGGCCGACCAGACGCCGTCCTGGCCGGCGACCTGGGTCGTCTGCCAGACGCCGTCCGGGTACGCGCCCTCGCCGCCGATGTCCTCGACGCGGCCCGAGAGATCCTCGAAGCCGCCGAGCGCGGCGAAGAACGGCACCTGCGTCGTGCCCGCCTGCGTGATGTCGGGCGCCTCGCCCGAGACCGCGGCGTTGCGGATGCGGTCGAGCTGGACGCCCCAGTCGACGACCTCGACGTCGACCTTGATGCCGGTCTCCTCGGTGAACGGAACCAGCGCGGCCTCCATGTCCTCCTGGGGCTGCGGGCCGTTGGGCATGATCCACACCTTGACCGTGGTGCCCGGCTTGATGTCGGACTTCGCGGCCTGGCCCTGGTTGCTGGTGGTGGCACTGTCTTCGTCGTCGCCACAGCCCGAGTACACCAGGGCCCCGGCGAACAGTGCTGCGATCGCCAGCGCGACGACCGCGAACCTTCTACTCACGATCCTCTCCTCCTTGGTCCAAAAACGATTTTGGTATTCCGCCTAGGACTGCGCCGGGGAACCTCTTCGCCGCGTCACCCCCTAGTCCGTTGCCCGGGGTCGCGTGGAACCGCGCCGGACGAGCTCCACGGCAAGCACCGTGGACTCCGTCACGTCGTCCGGCTCACCGTCGATCAGGCGCACGAGCGCCGAGCCTGCCGCCACGCCGAGGCCCGCCTTGTCCTGGCGCACCGTGGTCAGTGGGGGGTTCATGTGATCGGCGAGCTGGATGTCGTCGAAGCCGATGACCGAGACGTCGGCCGGCACGTTGAGGCCGGCGTCGCCGATGGCGCGGATCGCGCCGAGGGCCATCATGTCCGACGCGGCGAACACCGCTGTGGGCGGCTCGTCGAGCGAGAGGAGATCGGCCATGGCTCGCCGGCCGCTCTCCACGTAGAAGTCTCCGTAGGCGACGTACTCGTCGCGATAGGCGAGCCCGCAGGCCTGGAGCGCCTGGCGGTAGCCGCGCAGGCGGTCGCCGCCGGTGCGGGTCTCGAGCATGCCGGTGATGGTGGCGATGCGGCGGTGGCCGATGCTGTGAAAGTGCCGCACAGCGCGGGATGCGCCGTCCACGTTGTCGCTGATCACGTAGGTCGTGGACGGGCCCTCGAGCGCGACGTCGACGCCCACCGTGGGCAGATCCGAGCGCACGAGCCGGCGGACCTCGGGGTCCTCGGGGTCGGTGCCCATCAGGACCACGCCCTCGACGTTGTGGTGCTGGCTGCGCTTGAGGTAGCGTGTGCGTGCCGTAGCCGTTGCCCGGGGACTCGGCGGCGAACAGCAGCAGGTCGTAGCCACCGGAGCCGATCGCGTTCTTGAGCCCGACGAGCACCTCGTGGAAGAACGGGTGCTGGAGGTCGGGGTGGCCCTTCGCCGGTCTCGAGGAAGACGCCGATCACGTGGGAGCGCTGCGTCTTGAGGCTGCGAGCGGCCGCCGCCGGCGTGTAGTCGAGCTCGCGGGCGAGCCGCATGATCCGCTCGCGCGTCTCCGGATTGACGTCCGCGTAGCCGTTCAGCGCACGCGACACGGTGCCGATCGAGACGCCGCTGACCTCGGCCAGACGGCGGATGGTGACTCGCTCTTCAGACATTCCGAAAACGGTTTTGGAACTTCACGGGCGGAATCTACGCACACCCGACACCTCGGTTGTCAAGGGCTTGACTTGCGGATTTATTTAACGTATTCGTTACGTAACAATGTCGTTAAGCAATACCTTCGCCGCTTTGGGCGACCCGACGCGGCTCGCGATCCTCGAGCGGCTCGCCGAGGGCGAGGCGACGGTGACCGAGCTGGCCGAGCCGTTCGCGATGAGCATGCCGGCGATCTCGCGGCACCTGAAGGTGCTCGAGAGCGCGGGCCTGATCGAGCGCGGCCGAGCCGGCCAGTCGCGGCCGAGCCGGCTGCGCGTGGAGGCGCTGGAAGAGGCGGCGCGGTGGGTCGATGCCCGCCGTGACATGTGGGAGGGCCGGATCGACCGGCTCGACCGGCACCTGAAGGAGATCCAATGAGCGAGACCCTGCAGCAGGTCCTGATCACGAAGGTCTTCGACGCGCCGCGCGAGCTGGTGTGGGCGGCGTGGACCGATCCCGACCAGGTGGCGCGCTGGTTCGGGCCCGAGGGGATGGAGGTGCCGCGCGAGTCGGTGGACGATCGACCTGCGCGTCGGCGGCCGCTACGCGCTGACGATGGTCGGCGGCGGCGGCCGAGCACCCGCTCACCTACGAGATCGTCGAGCTCGACCCGCCCGGCTGCTGGTGCTGCAGGTGCGACCCGATCCCCGAGGTGGGCATCCACGAGGCGACGTTCACCCGTGTCGAGCTGCACGACCACGGCGGCAAGACGCGCATGACGCTGAGCGACGGGCCGTACACCGAGGCGACGCACGCCGAGGCCGGCTGGCACGGCGCGTTCGCGAAGCTCGACGCGCTACTTCACTGAGACCTCGCGCAGCACGCGCGTGATCCACGTCCGTGCCCTGCTCGAGCCCGGTGATCGGCACCCGCTCGTCGTTGCCGTGCATGCGCAGCAGCTCCGAGCGCGAGATCGGATACGGGTAGACGCCGTAGACCGGGATGCCCTTCTCGCGCCACGGGACGGCGTCGGTGCCCGCCTCGAACAGCGCCGGCGTCACGCGCACGCCCGGCCACACCGCCTGCCCCTGCCGCACGAGGCTGCGGTAGAGGTCGCTGTCGATCGACGACGGCGCCTGCTCGGCCCGCTTGTCGAAGCTGTCGAGCGTCGACTCCACCGTGGCCGGCGGCGTGACGATCGGCTCGACCACCACGCGGCGGTCGCCGATCGCGCGCTGGAGCTGGCGGATCATCGGCCGCGGGTGCGTGCCCGGCAGCATGCGCATGTTGACCGTCGCCACCGCGGTGCCGGGCAGCACGTTGGAGCGGAAGCCGCTGTCGAGGATGGTCGGCACGTAGATGTCGCGCACCAGGCCGTTGAACAGCTCGCCGTAGCGGCCCGCGCGCAGCTGGTTCGCGAGCCGGAAGCGCCGGAACGCGCTGCGCGTGTTGGCCAGCCGCCGCGGGCCCTTGACGTCGAACGCGTTCGCCCACGTGCGCAGGTAGCGGCGGGCGGTCGGCGTGATCCGCGGCGCGGTCGCGAAGCGCTCGATCCGGTACAGCGCGCGCACGAGCCGGCGGATCGCGCTGTCGGGCAGCGGCCGCGAGCTGTGCGTCGAGGTCCCGCGCGTGCGGACCGTGACCGACAGCGAGTTCTTGTCGATCGTCGTGATGCCCAGCAGGCGCGGCCGGCCGGAGCCGTCCTTGAAGATCCAGCCGCCCTCGTTGAGCGAGACGCCGGCGTCGATCTTGTCCCAGTGGTTGTCGGCGAGCCAGCCCGTGCCGTAGCTGCCGCCCTCCTCGTCGGCCTCCGAGAGCAGGATCACGTCGCGCTTGAGCGGCGCGCCCGAGCGCGCGAGCTGCATCGCCGCGACCGTGAAGGCGGCGAGGCCGCCCTTGAAGTCGAGCGCCCCGCGGCCGTAGAGGTAGTCGCCGGCCGTCGTGCCGCCGAAGGGCGGGAAGGTCCACAGCTCCGGCTCGACGCCGACCACGTCGGCGTGGCCGGCCAGCAGGATCGGCTTCTCGGTCGGGTTCGCGGCCCGCAGCCGCGCGATCAGGTGCGCCTTGCCGGCCGTCGGGGTCGGGACGATCTCGACCTCGAAGCCGAGCGCGCGCAGCCGCGGCGCGAGCAGCTCGGCCACCTGCGCCTCGTTGCCGGGCGGGTTGCTCGTGTTGACCTGGACGAGCTCGCGGAGCAGCGAGACCACCTCGCTCTCCTGTGCCTGCGCCGCACTCGGCGCGAGGAAGAACGCCACCACGAGAACCGCCATTGCCCGTCGCATGCGCGGGGTGCTACCCGGATCGTCATGCTGCAAGCGCGTGGTGATCGACGGCCACAACGACGTGCTCACGCGCCTGCACGACGACGGCGCGGCCGACGACGCGCTGCTCACCGACGGCGCGGCGACCATCACCGTGCCGTCGGCGCGCGCCGGCGGGCTGGCCGCCGGCCTGTTCGCGGTGCTGCCGCCGGTCGAAGGCGACTGGCCGGACCGCACGCGCGGGCGGCTGGGACGTCCCGTACCACCCGACGCATCCCGTGGGAGGAGGCGGTCGCGCACGGTCGGCGCGCTCGGCGCGCGGCTCCAGCGGCTGCTGCGCGCGTGCGACGGCGCGATCCGGCTCGTGCGCGACGTCGCCGACCTCGACGCCTGCCTGGCCGGCGACGCGCTCGGCGTGATCTTCCACATGGAGGGCGCCGAGGCGATCGACACCGACCTCGACGCGCTCGAGGTCTGGTACGCCGCCGGCCTGCGCTCGCTCGGCCCGGTCTGGAGCCGCGCCAACGCCTTCGGCCACGGCGTGCCGTTCCGCTTCCCGGCCTCGCCCGACACCGGCCCGGGCCTCACCGACGCCGGCGTGAGGCTCGTGCGGCGCTGCGCCGAGCTCGGCATCGCCGTCGACCTCAGCCACCTCAACACCGCCGGGTTCTGGGACGTGGCGCGCGAGCTCGACGGGCCGCTGATCGCCTCGCACTCGTGCGTCCACGCGCTGTGCCCGTCGACGCGCAACCTGACCGACGACCAGCTCGACGCGATCGCGGCCAGCGGCGGCCTGGTCGGCATCAACTTCGACACCGGCTCGCTGCGCGCGGACGGCGGCGACGACGCCGACACGCCGGTCGAGCAGATCGCCGAGCACGCGCGCTACGTGGCCGACCGCTGCGGGGTCGACCACGTGGCGCTGGGCTCGGACTTCGACGGCGCGACGATGCCCGCCGAGGTGGCGGACGCGTCCGGCCTGCCGCGCGTGCTGGAGGCGCTCGGGGGCGCCGGGTTCGACGCCCCCGAGGTCGATCAGATCGCGTCCGGCAACTGGCGCCGCGTGCTGGCCGCCGCCTGGGGCTGACCGCGCGCGCGACGTCAGCGCCAGAGCCAACAGCGCCCGAGCCGAGCGCCGCCAGGCCGGTGACCACGGCGATCGCGGGCCGGAACGCGTCGAGCGACGTCTCGCCGCTCACCACCGCCGTGACGATCGCCAGGCCGATCGCGCCGCCGAGCTGGAACGAGGTGTTGACGAGGCCGGAGGCCAGGCCCTGCTCGTGATCCGGGATGCCGGCCACCGCCTGGATGTTCTGGCTCGGGAACGCGAGCGCGAAGCCGAACCCGATCAACAGCATCGTCGGCAGCATCAGATCGACGAACGACGGCGAGCCGTCGAAGCGCAGGAACAGCGCGTAGCCGGCCACGAAGGCCACCATGCCGACCGCGATGATCCGCGCCGTGCCGAAGCGGTCGACGAGCGGCCCGATCCGCGACGACCCGAGCGCCACCAGGAGGCCGCCCGGCAGGAACGCGAGCGCGGTCTCGACCGGCGACCAGCCGTGCATCGTCTGGAGGTAGAGCGTCCCGACGAACTGGAAGCCGACGTAGGCGCCGAACATCGTCGCCATGCCGAGGTTGGCGCGCACCAGCGGGCCGGAGCGCAGGATGCCGAGCCGCACGAGCGGCTGGGCGCTGCGCAGCTCGATCGCCACGAACGCGGCCAGCAGGGCGGCGACGAGGACGAACGCGCCGATCGTCACGGGATCGGTCCAGCCGGCCGCGGGCGCCTCGACCACCGTGCGCACGAGCAGGAGCATCGCGGCCGTGATCGTCACCGCGCCCGCGATGTCGTAGCGCCGCTTCGCGCCCGGCAGGATCTTGTCGCGCGGGATCACGCGCCGCGCCAGGACGAGGATCGCCAGCGCGAACGGGACCGGGAGCAGGAACGTCCAGCGCCAGCCGAGCTCGGTGAGCAGGCCGCCGAGCACGAGCCCGAGCGAGAAGCCGCTCGCGCCGGTGGCGGTGTAGTACGCGAGCGCCCGGTTGCGGTTCGGGCCCTCCTCGAACGTGGTGGTGATGATCGAGAGGCCGGCGGGCGCGGTGAACGCCGCGCTCATGCCCTTGATGACGCGGGTGAGGACGAGCAGCGTGCCGTCGTTGACGAGGCCGCCGATCGCCGAGGCGACGACGAACACGGACGAGCCCGGCGATCAGCACGCGCTTGCGGCCGAGGAGGTCGGCCGCGCGGCCGCCGAGCAGCAGCAGCCCGCCGTAGCCGAGCACGTAGCCGGAGACGACCCACTGGAGCTGTGACGTGGTCAGGCCGAGCTCGGAGCGGATCGACGGCAGCGCCATGCCGACCATCGAGACGTCGAGCCCGTCGAGGAAGAGGACGCCGCAGAGCACGACCAGGAGCGCCCAGGTGCGGGCGTCCCAGCGGGGAGCGGCAGAGCTTGGGGAGGAAGCCATGCCGAGCAGACTATATGCGTCTGCAACTATTGTCTAAGGATATTTTGTGAACGCATAATATGCGCGAGCCAGGTATAATGACGGCCGCGATGGCTGCGGACACCGAGCTGGTCGATACCTGGCGCTGGCTGCTGGAACGGCACGCGCGCACGACGTCTGCGCTCGAGCGCCGGCTCCAGCACGAGCACGGCCTCGGCGTCAGCGAGTACGAGGTGCTCGAGCGGCTGGCCGGCCCGGACAAGGACGAGCGCCGCATGCAGGACCTGGCCGACGCCGTCCACCTGAGCCAGAGCGCCCTCTCGCGCGTGGTCGCGCGGCTGGAGGCCGACGGCCTGGTCCGCCGCGGCATGTGCCCCGAGGACCGGCGCGGCATCATGGCCTGCCTGACCGACAGCGGGCGCGAGCGCTACGAGGCGGCGCGCCCCACCCACCGCGCCGTGCTCGCCGATACGCTCGGCTAGCGCGCCCGCGCCTTCACCACTCCTGCTCCGTAGGCCGGATCATGATCTCGTTGACCGCCACGCGCCACGGGCGGGTGACGATGTACTCGATGGCTTCGGCGATGTCGTCGGCGGTCAGGCGCTCGACGCCCTCGAAGCGCTTGCGCGCCGCCTGCCGCTTCTCCTCGGCTCATCTGCTCGCACGAGCTCGGTGGTCGATCGCGCCCGGCTCCACCAGCGAGACGCGCAGGTGGCGGGTCGCGAACTCCTGCCGCAGCGCCTCGCTGAAGGCGCCGACGCCGTGCTTGGTGAGGTTGTAGACGGCCGACCCGCGGTTGGCGCGGCGGCCGGCGATCGAGCTGATGTTGACCAGGTCGCTCACCTTGCGCGGGCTGTCCTGGGCGGCGGCCAGCAGCGGCTCGATCGCCGCGTGGGCGATGTAGAGGACGCCGTTGACGTTGACGTCGACCATCCGCTGCCAGTCGTCCAGCGGCTGGTCGGCCGCCTGGTCGAGCAGCATCACGCCGGCGTTGTTGATGACCGTGTCGAGCCGGCCCGAGCTCGTCGACGGTGCGGCGGACCGCCCCGGTCGCCTGCTCGCGGTCGGTGACGTCGGCCTCGATGACCAGCGCGTCGATCTCGCCGGCCAGCTTCTCGAGCCGGTCCCTGCGGCGCGCCGCGATCGCCACCTTCGCGCCGGCCTGCGCGAGCGCGCGCGCCGTCGCCTCGCCGATGCCGCTGCTCGCGCCGGTGACCAGCGCGACGGTTCCGTCCAGTCGTTCTCCCATGCCCGGCATGGTGACGCTTCGAGGGCGATGAGCGGCAACGCGCCAGCTTCGAGAAGTCGGCTAAAGGTTCTCGGAGCGGCTGCCGATAACCATGGTTACGAGCCGCTCTAGCCGAGCGGCTCTGCCTCGTTAAGGGGCGCGGAATAGCCGCTGGGGTTCGCACGTCTGTGCTGTTCGTGGAGCTGGTGGGTCGCGATTCCGAGCTGAGCGCCGTGGTGCGCGCGCTGGACGACGTCCTGGACGGCGCGAGCCGCGTGATCGCCGTGCTCGGCGAGACCGGGATCGGCAAGAGCGCGCTGCTGGCGGCCGCTGCCGAGGCGGCGCGCGGGCGCGGCATGCGGGTGCTGGAGGCCCGCGGCGCCGAGCACGAGCAGTACGTGCCGTTCTCCGTCGTCAGCGACGCGCTGGTCGAGCAGCTCGAGGGCGAGCGACCGGTCGTGCTCCTGCTCGACGACCTCCACTGGGCCGACCAGGCCTCGCTCGACCTGGTGCGGCAGCTGCTGCACCGCCCGCCGGCCGCCGCCCACCTGCTCCTCGTCGCGGCACGGCGGCGCGGCAACCGGGCGCTGCCGCTGCTCGACGTCGCGCGCCGCCTGCCCGCATACGAGGAGCTCGCTCTGGAGCCGCTCGACCGGGAGGCGTCGCTCGCGCTGGTCGCGGGCGTGGAGGACGGCTCCGAGCGCGAGCGGATGATCGAGGACTCGCGCGGCATCCCGCTGTACCTGAGCGAGTTCGCGCGCACCGTCGGACGCCCGCCGGCGACGTTGACCTGCCCGCTGCTGGCCGCCGCCGAGTCGGAGCTCAGGGCGCTCGCGCCCGCGACGCGGCTGACCGTGGAGGGCGCGGCGGTCGCGGGCGACCCGTTCGACCCCGAGCTGGCTGCCGCGGCGGCCGGGCTGGAGCACGTCGACGAGGCGCTCGACGAGCTGGTCGCCGCGGACGTCATCCGGCCCGGCGCCGGGCGCGAGTTCGCCTTCCGGCACCCGCTGGTCTGCCGCGCCATCTACCACGCGGCGGCGCCGGCCTGGCGGCTGGCGGCCCACGAGCGGGTCTCGGCCGCGCTGGAGCGGCGCGGCGCCGGCCCGGCGGCGCGGGCGCATCACGTCGCGCAGTACGCGCGAGCGGGCGACGAGGCGGCGATCGCGCTGCTCGTCGAGGCGGCCCGCACGGCCCCGCACTGGTACGAGGCGGCGCTGCGCCTGGTGCCCGAGCGCGGGCGCGGGCGCCTGCTGGCGCCGGCCGGGCTCGCGCTGGCCCGAGCGGGGCGGCTGCGCGAGGCGCTCGCGCTGCTCGCCGAGCTCGACAGCGCGGAGCCCGAGCTCGTCGTCGCCCGCGCGCAGCTCGAGGTCGACGCTGGGCGACGTCGACGCCGCCCGTCGCCGGCTGCGCGCGCGGCGCCGAGACGCCGGCGATCGCGTTCGAGCTGGGCCCGGCGCCTGGACGAGCTGTCCGCGCCGGGGCCGAGGACGACCTGCGCGGCGGCGTTCGCCGCGCTGCGCGATCTCGACGACGACATCCTGGTCGCGCGACTGCCGGTGCTCGTCGCACATCGCCCGCGCGCAGCTCCGCCACGACCGGCTCGCGGACGCGTCGGCCACGATCGAGCGGGCGCTGGGCCTGGCCCACCGCAACCAGCAGCCGCTCGTGGCGCTGCACGAGCTGCGGGCGACCATCAGGCTGCGGCAGCTCGACCTCGACGGCGCGCTGAGCGACGCCGAGGCGGCGGAGAAGCTCGCACGGCGGCGCGACATCCCGCACACGCCGTCGCTGCTCGCCCGCATCCGCTACCACCGCGGCGAGGTCGCGGAGCCGCCCGAAGCGCCGGACCGGCTCGACGCCGAGCGGGACATCGCCACCGCGCGTGCCCACGCCGCCGCCGGCGACACCGAGCGGGCCAAGGCCCTGCTCCAGCGGGTCGCCGCCGACGCCGGCCGCGGCGGAGCGCTCCGCCTCCGCGACGACGCCGCCCGCGAGCTCCGCCGCCTCGGCACCCGAGTCGCCGCCCGCCACCGCCACACCCCCGACGACGACCTCACCAGCCGCGAGCGCGAGGTCGCACAGCTCGTCGCCGAAGGCCGCTCCAACAAGCAGGTCGCCGCCGCGCTCTTCCTCAGCGAGGGCACCGTCGAGAACACCCTCACGCGCGTCTACGCCAAGCTCGGCGTCCGCTCGCGGACCCAGCTCGCGCGGCTCGGGGCCGTGTAGGTCCCCACGCGGACATCCGCTGACCGATCGCGGTCGCGGATGGAATAACCAGGGCGGCGCCTGACTCGACCCTGGCAGTGGACGTAGTGGCTGACGCGACCGTTCCCCTGGAGCCCGCGCGA
This sequence comes from uncultured Solirubrobacteraceae bacterium, assembly GCA_963774155.1. Lineage (GTDB taxonomy): Bacteria > Actinomycetota > Thermoleophilia > Solirubrobacterales > Solirubrobacteraceae > DASSUW01. The sequence continues at coordinate 17,110 of CAVZDW010000010.1, read as the reverse complement.
CTGGCGCGCCACCGGGCGCGGCTGCTGCGTGCCGCGTACGCCATGAGCGGGTCGCGCGAGGACGCCGAGGATCTGGTGCAGGAGACGTTCGAGCGCGTGCTGAGGCGCCCGCGCTTCGTGCAGCGCGATCACGACGTCGCGTACCTGCTGCGCGTGCTCCGCAACACCTGGGGCGCGCAGGCGAGGTCGGCGGCGCAGCGCCAGACCAAGCCGGCTCCCCCCGAGGAGCTCGAGTGGATCACCGACAAGCGCGCCGGGCCCGAGCTGGCGATGGAGGCCCAGCTGGCGTACGCGGCCATGGCGGAGCTGTCCGAGCCGCTGCGAGAGGCGATCGTGGCCGTCGACGTCGTCGGCCTGTCCTACAAGGAAGCGGCGCGCTCGCTGCGCACGCGCACCGGCACGATCATGAGCCGGCTCTACCGCGCGCGTGAGCAGGTGGCTGCGGCGATGGAGACGGCATGAGCCGCGCGACGCTCACGCGACGCGACGAGGCGCTGCTCGTCGAGCTGGCCGACGGCACCCTCCGCGGACGCCGCGCCGTGGCGCGAGCCCACGCGATCCCGGACGCCGCCCGCCTGGTCGAGCGCCAGCGGCGGGTGGCGCACGCGCTGCGCGGGGAGCCGCTTCCCGCGCCGGCGCCGCTCGCCGAGCCGGCCCGCCCCGCGTTCGCGTGGCGGCCGTGGCTGGCCGGCGCCACCATGCTGGCGGCCATCCTCGCCCTGCTCGTCGGGATCATGCCCCACGGCGATCCGCTCGACCGTGGTCCAGGCCGCCGAACGGGCCATGCTGCCGGCCACGCAGCCGCCGCCGCCCTCGGATGGGCAGCTCCTGCGGGCCGAGGTCGAGGGGGTTCGCTTCCCCGACTGGGGGACGGAGTTCGGGTGGCACGAGACCGGGGTCAGGCGCGACGAGCTCGACGGCCGCGCGACCGAGACCGTCTTCTACGAGCACATGGGTCACCGGATCGCCTACACGATCGTGTCGGGCCCGCGCCTGCCCTTCCCGCCGCGCGCACGCGTGGTGCGCCGCAACGGCCTGGAGATCGCCATCTACCACGACCCGCGGCACGGCGGCCACGACATCGCGGTGTTCGAGCGCGGCGGCCGGACCTGCGTGCTCGCCGGGCACGTCATGGAGCAGGAGACGCTGATCAAGCTGGCTGCCTGGCGAGGCGGCGGCGACGTGCGCTCCTAGGCCTGGGATGGTGGGGGCAGGATTCGAACCTGCGAAGGACGAGCCATGCGGTTTACAGCCGCACCCCTTTGACCGCTCGGGAACCCCGCCGGGCGGGCATCGAGTCTAGCGACGCGACGCCCGAAGCGGCTTCGAACGGCCGACCGGGCTCGACCTCGAACGCCGCGTATTTCGGGCCTCCGAGCAGGATCGCCCTGCCGCCGGCGACCTCGGCCGCCGGGATGAACCAGCGCCGCCCGTCGGCGACGTGCGCGAAGAGGTAGTCCGCGCGATCGGGGCTGAAGCGCTTGACGATCCCGTTCCAGCTCTGATTGCCGCCGCGGGTGACGAGCGAGACCTGCCAGCGGCCCTTGATGAAGAAGCCGCACGTCTTCACCTGCACGCGGACGAGCTGCCCGTCGAAGTCGGCCACGACGTCGACGTCCGGGCTGTGGCCGAACGGCAGGTAGATCGCGGCGCCGGCGCTCGACGAGCCATTCCATCGCCGACAGCTCGCCGATGTCGCCCTGCTTCCGTGGGTGATAGCCCGGCCGCATGACCAGAACATACGTTCTGGTTCGGACGGATCGGGTCTAGCGCGGCGCGGCGGGCCGAATCGCCCGCCGCACCGGCACAAGACTCACGCCGAGTCGCGGAGGCGCTGGGCCTCGGGAAGCGACTCGAGCTTCTTCAGCGTGTGGTTCTCGATCTGGCGGATCCGCTCTCGCGTCACGTTGAACGCGCGGCCCACCTCCTCGAGCGTGTACGGGCGTGCGCCCGTGAGTCCGAACCGCATCTCGATGACTTCCCTCTCGCGTTGCGGGAGGGCGTCGAGGGCGCGGCGGACGTTCTCCTTGCGGAGATTCTCCGAAGCCATCTCGAACGGGGAGATCGCGGCGTCGTCCTCGACGAAATCGCCGAGCTCGGACTCCTCCTCCTCGCCGATGGGCTTCTCCAGCGATACCGGCTGCTGGGCCATCCGCAGGATGTCTCGCACCTCGCGCGCCGTGCACTCGAGCTCGTGCGCGATCTCCTCCGGCAGCGGCTCACGGCCGAGCTGCTGGACGAGCTGGCGCTCCACGTGCACGACCTTGTTCAGCTTCTCCACCATGTGGACGGGGATGCGGATCGTGCGGCCCTTGTCCGCGATCGCCCGCGTCACCGCCTGGCGGATCCACCAGGTCGCGTATGTCGAGAACTTGTATCCGCGTCGGTAGTCGAACTTCTCCACCGCGCGGATGAGCCCGAGCGAGCCTTCCTGGATGAGATCCAGGAACGACAGGCCGCGGCCTAGGTAGCCCTTGGCGATCGACACGACGAGGCGAAGGTTCGCCTCGACCATCTCCTGCTTGGCTACGAGGTCGCCGCGCTCGATCCGCTGGGCGAGCGCAACCTCGCGCTCGGCGGTCAGCAGCTGAACGCGGCCGATCGATCTCAGATAGAGCCGCAGCGAATCCAGGCTGGGCTCGACCGTCAGGTCGATCTCCGGCTTGCGTGGCGCGTCGGGCGACTTGCCCTGCGCCCCAGCGGGCTCGAAGCGGCGGCCTTCTGCAATCGCCGGACGCCCATCCTCGGCGTTCACGACGTCGATTCCCTGTTCCTCCAGGTACGCGTGCAGTTCGACGACCTGCTCCTTGGTGACCTCCACCTCTTCTAGGCAAGAGGTGATCTGCTCGAAGGTCAGGAACCCCCGCTCCTGGCCCTCAGCAATGAGCGGGCGAAGCTCGTCGATCTCGACAATCGACACGTCGCTCGCGAGCAGTGCTTCGGTCTTGGTGCCCAAATCCCTCGAATCCTTCGGGACGTCAACGTCGAGCGCACCCGGCCTCCGTCGGGTCGCTCCTTCCGTCTATGTATGCAGCCGTGCTGCTAGCCGCGACATAAGCCGCGAAATGGGGCGGGGCACAAGGCTCTCCGTCGCCTCTCTAAATGGGCTTTGTAGCACGCGTTACGGGATCTGTCCTGTCCGAATGGGTGTCTTTTCCCCGTTTCGTGACGCAAAGCCCCCTTGTACGGGTCGTACTAGCCTTGGAGACGAGATGTCGGAAATAACACTCGAAGACGTCCAGTCGCAGGTCCCCACGCTCCAGGTCTCGCTCTCGCGAGTGGGCGTGACGAACGTCGAGAAGGTCATCCGGATCGCGGCGAACGGCACCGAGCAGCTCTACATGGCGCAGCTCGACTGCTTCGTCGATCTCGGCCCCCAGCAGAAGGGCGCGCACATGTCGCGCTTCGAGGAGGTCGTCAACGACGCCATCGGCGAGGTCGTGCTCGGCGAGGCCGTTCTGCGTGCGGAGACGCTCGCCCAGCACATCGCGGAGAAGGTCCGCGACCGGCAGGGCGCCCGCCGCGCCGAGGTCCACATCGAGGCCCGCTACCCGGAGCACAAGCCGGCCCCGGTGTCAGGGATCGTCACGCAGGAGATCTACTCGCTGCTCGGCGTCGCCGTGGCGAGCGAGATCGGCACGCGCCGGCTGGTCGGCGTGCGCGCCCAGGGCATGACGGCGTGCCCGTGCGCGCAGAAGCTGGTCGAGGGGCGCTCCCGCGAGCGGCTGCTCGAGGACGGCTTCTCCGAGGAGGAGATCGCCCGCATCTTCTCGGCGGTCCCGGTCGCCACCCACAACCAGCGCGGGCTCGGCACGCGTGCAGATCGGCTGCCCCGAGGACTGCGACACCGACATCGACGCCGAGGCGCTGCTCGCGATCGTCGAGGACTCGATGTCGTCGGAGATCTACGAGCTGATGAAGCGCTCGGACGAGGGCGCCGTCGTCGAGAAGGCCCACCGCCGGCCGCGGTTCGTGGAGGACTGCGTGCGCGAGATGGTCCGCGGCGTGGTCGATCGCTTCCCGATCCTCACCGACCGCCACTTCATCGCGGCCCGCCAGGAGAACCTGGAGACGATCCACCAGCACAACGTGACCGCGGAGCGGTTCGGGCTGCTCGGCGAGATCCGGCACGAGCTCAAGACCGGCGAGCACTCACCGCATCACGTCTCGATGCGCGAGTGGCTCGACGGCCGCGCCTGAGTCCTCCAGCACCGCCATCGCCGCGTTGCGGCCGTTGAGGGCGATCACGCTGCCCGCGGGGTGGGTGGCGGCGCCGCACATGTACAGGCCGGGCACCGGCGTGCGCGAGCTGAGCCGGTGCTCCCACATCTGGTCGGGCATCGTCTCGCCCTGGAAGATGTTGCCGCCCGTGAGGCCGATCCGCGCCTCGATGTCGGGCGGCCCGAGCACCTCGTAGTGCTCGAGCACGTCCGGGAAGTCGGGCGCGAAGCGGGCGATGAGGTCGATGAACTGCTTGGCGACCTCGCCGCGCCGGTTGTCCCAGTCGAAGTCGTACGGCGCGTACTGGCCGAAGACGCTCATCAGGTGCTTCCCGGGCGGGGCGGGCGTGGGGTCGTAGCCGGTCTGGACGTAGATCTCGCCGAAGCCGACCGCCGCCTCGCCGCGGGTGCAGCGCTCGAAGTCTCGCTGCGCGTCGTCGAGGCCGGTGGTCACGTCGACGGTCGCGCGGGCGGGGAAGTCCTCGCCTGGCGCCGCGGTCCAGCTCGGGAGCCGGGTGAGCGAGGCGTTGAACTTGACGACGGGGCTGCGGATCTTCCAGTCGCTGAGGCGCTGCTCGAACTCGGTGGGGAGGCGCGTCGACCAGGGTCAGCAGCCGCTTCGGGTCGGCGTTGCAGATGACCGTGTCGGCGTGGATGCGCGTGCCGTCCTCGAGCACGACGCCCTCGCCGGGCAGGATCTCGCCGACCGGGCACGCCGGCGGCGAGGATGGCGCCGGCTTCCTGGGCGGCGTCGGCGATCGCGAAGCTGACCATCCCCATGCCGCCGCGCACGTAGCCCCACACCGGGCCCTGGCCCTCGAGGTCGCCCTGGAAGTGCATGAGCTTGATCGACGCCGTGCCTGGGTCTCGCGGTCCAGCCCACGCTCCGATGATCCCCTGGCCGAACAGCGCGTCCTTGAGCCGCTGGTCGTCCATGTGGTCGTCGAGGACCTCGGCCATGCTGGCCTCGAAGACGACGTCGATCATCGTCTGGTCGCCCCTCAGGAGCTCCTCGATCTCCGCGCGGCTCGGCGACTCGCCGACCCACGTGTCGCGCTCGCCGGTCCGCAGGCGGCGGCGGATCTCGTCGAAGAGGTGCTCGTAGGCCCAGTAGCCCTCGACGTCCTTGGCCGAGACCTTCATCGCCTTCAGGTCGGCGTTGGTGCGGTCGTCGTCGAGCCACTGGCCGAAGCTCGTGCCGTCGTCGAACGGGACCCAGAGGTTCGGGTCGGCGACGTGGAACTGGAGGCCGCGCTCCCTGAGGGAGAGCTCGCCGATGACCAGCTCGTCGAGCAGCCCGACCACGTACGCGCACGGGCTGACCACGTACTCCGGGTCGGCGAACGGCCGCTCGAGCGTGCACGCGCCGCCCAGCCGCTCGCGGCGCTCGAGCACGAGCACCGACTTGCCGGCGCGGGCCAGGTAGGCGGCGGCGGTGAGGCCGTTGTGGCCGCCACCGACGACCACGACATCCCAGCGGCGGGAGGCGAGCTCGGCGACGGGCGCGGGCAGCCCGACCTCGCCGAGCACCTGGGCGATGGCGTTCACGTGGCGACCTCCTGGGCGATGGCGTCGACGACGACATCGCCGATCACGGGGTTGCATTCGAGTAGGGCGAGGCCGTCGGCTGCGTTGACGATGGCAGCCTGTTGCCGCGTCGGCAGCGGGATGATCTCGACGTCGTCGTAGCGCTCGACGTCGGTGCCGCCTTTGCCGACGATGAGTACCGGGACGACGGCGTCGTAGCGGACCGCGACGAAGAGCTCGGTGCCGCTGTTCGTCATCTCTTCGACGAGGATCTGTGGCTCGAACTGCGCATTTAGGGGAGCGGGATCGGCCGTGGGGTTGTCTACTCGCGGTATGCGCGAGTAGACAACCCCAAGGCGCTGGAAGGCCTCGCGGACGCCGGCTTCATCGCGCACGTCGAGGGCGATTCCGCCGATCGCGGTCTTGTGCTGAACCGCACCGCTGGAGATCTTCAACGCCACGGGCGACCCCAGCTCCTGGAAAGCCGCCACCGCGTCGTCCTCATTCAATGCAAGCCGTCCACGAACGACGGGCACACCGCGCGACGAAGGAGCGCCTTCGCCTCGTGCTCGGCCAGCCACCGCCCCGGCACGCGGCGAACGGCGTGCGCCGCGATCTCCCGCAACCGTCGCGCGTCGCCGGGCGGGGCAGCCAGAGCGGCCGCGACCGCCACGCCGGTCCGCAGCCCGGCGATCGCCGGCACGCCCGCCTCGGCGAACCGCCAGGCGGACTCGTCGTCGAGCAGCTCCGGCAGCGTCGCCGCCACCATCACCGGCACCGGGCTGACGGCGGCGCCGGCCAGGATCCCCTCCTCGACCGCGTCCCAGCTCTCGGCGGAATGGTCGGCGATCCCCGGCGGGCGGTCGTAGAAGACGAGCACGTGGCCGATGGACGGGGTCCTCGCCGACGGTGCGGACGAGGTCGCGTAGCGTCTCGACCTCGCCCCAGATGATCGCCGTGTAGTCGAGCGGGTTGGCGACCGTGGCCGCTGACGGCAGCCGCGCGCGCAGCGTCTCGACGGTGTCCGGCGCCAGCGCGGGCAGGTCGAGACCGAGCCGGTCGGCCTCGTCGGCGCCGAGCCCCGAGTCGCCGCCCGAGCACGTGAGGATCGCCAGCCCGCCGCCGCGCGGCCGGGCGCCTCGCACGGCCAGCGCCTTGGCCAGCTCGAGCAGCTCGTGCACGTCGCCCGCCCACGCCGCGCCCGCCTCCTCGACCAGCGCGCGGAACACGCGATGGTCGCCGGCCACGGCGCCGGTGTGAGCGGCCGCCGCCGCCCGGCCGCGCGCCGAGGCGCCGACCTTCAGCACCGCCACCCCGACCCCCTCGTCGGCGCACACCGCCAAGGCCTCGGCGAGCCGCGCGCCGTCGCCCTCCGCCTCCACCAGCAGCGCGATCGAGCGCACGCCCTCCTCGCGCGCGAGGTGCTCGACCCAGTCGGGCGTCGTCACCACCGTCTCGTTGCCGCTCGAGACCGCGGTGTGCAGTCGCAGCCCCCGGCGCGTGGCCAGAGCGTTGACCACCAGGTTGCCGCTCTGGGAGACGAGCGCGACGTGGCCCGGCTCGGGCGCCGCCAGCGCGTCTCCCCACAGCGCGGCGCGCGACCACAGGGACACCAGCCCGTCGCAGTTGGGCCCGCAGACCGGCAGGTCGTACCGCTGAGCGGCATCGCGCAGCGAGGATTCGAGCGCGACGCCGGCCGAGGTCTCGCCGAAGCCCGCGGCATAGACCACGGCCCCGCCGGCGCCGACCGCTCCCGCCTCCTCGATGATCGCCGGGACGCCCGGCGCCGGGATCGCGACCACGACCGCGTCCGGAGCGGACGGGAGGTCCGACAGCGAGGCGAAGCACGGCAGCCCGTAGACCGACGAGCGCCGCGGGTTGACCCCCCACACCTCCCCCTCGAAGCCCAACCGCCGGAGGTTCAGCAGCGTCTCCGACGAGTACGTGTTCGGCCGCTCGCTCGCCCCCACGATGGCAATCGACCGCGGATGCAGCAGACGATCCACTAGTGCAGTGTCCGCTCCACCCCGCGGCGCTCGAGCGCCCGAGCGACGATCAGCCGCTGGATCTCGCTCGTGCCCTCCCAGATGCGGTCCACGCGCAGCTCGCGCAGGAAGCGCTCGGCGACGTTGGTGCGCATGTAGCCGCGCCCGCCGAACACCTGCACGGCGCGGTCGGCGCAGCGGTAGGCCGCCTCGGACACGAACAGCTTCGCCATCGACGCCTTGGCGTGCACGACCTTCGGGTCGGCGCCGGCATCCGCGAGTCGCGCCACCTCCAACGTGAGCGCACGGCCGGCGGCTGCGTCGGCCGCCGAGTCGGCCAAAGGAAACGACACGCCCTGGTAGTCCATGATGCGCGACCCGCCCTGCTCGCGCTCGAGCGCCCAGGCGGTCGCCTCCTCGAGCAGCCGCCACATCGCCCCCACGCCGCGCGCGGCGATCCCGATCCGCTCCTCGGTGAACCACGCTCGCTGCAACTCGTCGCCCTCACCGACCCCACCGACCACCGCGTCGTCGCCGACGAGCACGTCGGTGAACCGGATCGTCGGGTGCCCGTGCGGATAGGAGTGCGTGAACGGCGGATCGTCGACCACCGAGATCCCCTCGCATCCCCGGTCCACCAGGAACAACGTCGGCCCGTCGTCGGTCATCGCCACCACGATGTAGACGGCCGCCACATCGCCGGACGTGACGAACCACTTCTCGCCGTTGATGACCCAGCCGCCGTCGCGCCGCACCGCCGTGGTCTCGATCCCCGAGGGGTCTGACCCCGCTCCGGCCTCGGTGACCGCGTAGGCGTCCTGCAACTCACCGCGCAGCGCGGGCTTGAGGTACCGCTCGATCTGGGGGTCTGACCCCGAAGCCAGCACGTTGTAGGCGGTCGGCACGTGCCACGACAGCGCGTTGGTGGAGCGGCCGAACTGCTCCTCGACCAGCACCCACTCCATCTTCGTCCAGCCCTGTCCGCCGTGCTCGCGCGCGTGGAGACCGCCCGCCAGGCCCGCCTCGACTGCGGCGGACCTGATGCGGGCGACGTCCGACTCGGGCAGCCGACCCGCTGCCCGCTCGGCCTTCTCCTCCAGCGGGATGAGGACGTCTTCGACGAACCGCCTGGCCCGCTCCTGAGGGGTCAAACCGGCAGCGCCTCCCGCACCCGCCGGCGCGCGCGGCGCCAGCGCTCGTCGTGGAGAACGCGCTGGGCGGCGTTGTGGCCGCCCAGCGCCATGACCCCTCCGCCGGGATGCGTTCCGGCTCCGCAGAGGTACAGGCCGTCGACCGGCGTGGCGTACTGCGCCAAGGCCGGCGTCGGCCGCATGAAGGCCATCTGGTCGAGCCCCTGCTCGCCCTGGAAGATCGAGCCTCCGACGAGCCCGAAGATGCGCTCGAGGTCCGGCGGGGCGAGCACCTCGTAGTGCAGCACCGCGTCGCGCACGTTCGGCGCGCGCTCGGCCAGGATGTCGAGGCAGCGCTGCGCGTACGCCTCGCGCGAGCCCTCCGGCCAGCCGGACTCGTCGTAGGGCCCGTACTGCGTGAACATCGTCATGACGAAGGTGCCGTCGTCGGTCAGCGACGAGTCGATCGACGACGGGCACTCGACCTCGAGGTACGGCGCCTCCGACGGGATGCCGCGGCAGGCGTCCTGCCACGCCCGCTCCAGGTAGTCGACCGACGGGCAGAACGCCACGCCCGAGCGGATCAGCCGCGCCTGGTCCTCGTCGCTGACGCCGTCGTAGCGGGGCGGCTCCGACAGCACCCAATTGACCTTCACCGAGCCGCCGCGCGTCTTGTAGCGCCGCATGTCCTCGACCACCTCGTCGGGGAAGTGCTCCGCGCCGACCATGTCGAGCACCGTCGTCTTCGGATGCGCGCCGGACATCACGACCGGCGCGCGCAGCTCCTCGCCGCTCTCGAGCGTCACGCCGACCGTGTGGCCGGCCACCACGTCGATCGACCGCACCGCCGCGCCGGTGCGGATCACCGCGCCGGCCGCCTCGGCGCTGCGCGCGATCGCCATCGAGATCGCGCCCATCCCGCCCTTGACGTGCCCCCACAGCCCCGGCACGCCGTCGATCTCCCCCAGCTCGTGGTGGAGCAGGTTGTACGCGGTGCCCGGCGTGCGCGGACCGGCCCAGACGCCGACCACGCCGGTCGACGCGAACGCGCCCTTGAAGGCGTCGTGCTCGAACCAGTCGTCGAGCAGGTCGCCGACCGACATCGTCATGACGCGATAGAAGTCCTGCAGGTCGCGCCGGCTCAGCCCGGCGGCGCGGCCGGCCTCGCGCAGCAGCGAGAGCAGGTCGCCCGGGTGGCGCGAGCCGAGCGCCGGCGGCGGCCGCAGCATCATCGGCCGCAGGAACTCGGCGATCCGCTCCATCATCCGCTGGAACTTCGGGTACGCCTCCGCGTCGCGCGGCGAGTGCCGGCGCAGCGACTCGATGGTCGCCGCCTCGTCGTTGAAGAAGAAGAGCGGCGGCCCATCCTCGGGCAGCGTCGAGTACGCCGGATCCAGCGGATGGACCTCGTAGCCGAAGCGCTTGAGCTCGAGCTCGTCGACCACCTTCGGGTGCAGCAGCGAGACCACGTAGGACGCGCGCGAGACGCGATGGCCCGGCCACACCTCCTCGGTCACGCAGGCGCCGCCGAGGATGTCGCGGCGCTCGAGGACGCACACGCGCAGGCCCGCGCGGGCCAGGTAGGCAGCGGCCGTCAACCCGTTGTGGCCGCCGCCGACGACGATCGCGTCGAAGGTCGGGTGGTGTCCGTTCGAGCTCATGTCCGGCACCCTACGCAATCCTGACCTTGTAGTCAATTGCACGAAGTAGTACGGTGCCGGACGATGACCGTCGTGACCGATTCGCCGTTCACCGCCGAGGAGCTCGCGCCCACCCTCAAGCCGCTGCTGGAGGCCTCGCTCCTCCCCCAGCGCGCCTACACCGACGACGCCGTCGCCGACTGGGAGGCACGCAACTTCTACCTCGGCGGGTGGATCTGCGTCGGCCACGTGTCGGCCTTCGCCGAGCGCGGCCAGTTCGTCACCGCCGAGGTCGCCGGCGAGTCGATGCTGTTCGTCGGCGAGAAGGGCTTCTACAACGTCTGCCGCCACCGCGGCTCCCGCCTCCTCACCGAGAAGGAGGGCACCACCCGCCGGCTCCAGTGCCCGTACCACGCCTGGAGCTACGGCTTCGACGGGACGCTCAAGAGCGCGCCGCACACCGAGGAGCTGCACGACTTCGACCCCGCCTGCAACGGCCTTCGCCAGATCCGCACGGAGACGCTCGGCGGCCTCGTGTTCGCCGACCCGTCGGGCGAGGCCGGCCCGCTCGCCGACGTCGTCGGCTCGCCTTGTCGAGGAGCTCGACCGCTACCGCACGGCCGAGCTCGTGCGCGGCGCGCGCATCGACTACGACGTCAAGGCGAACTGGAAGGCCATCGTCGAGAACTACTCCGAGTGCCTGCACTGCCCCGGCGTGCACCCTGAGCTCAACCGCCTGAGCAACTACATGACCGGCCACGACTACGAGGGCCCTGGCCTCTGGTGCGGCGGCTCGATGACGCTCAACGAGCACGCCGCGACGATGAACACCAACGGCGGCGGGGCCATCCGGCCCAACATCGCCGGCGTCGATCCGCGCAAGGTCCTCTACTTCGCGATCTTCCCCAACACGCTGATCTCGTTCCACCCGGACTACGTGATGCTGCACACGCTGTGGCCGCGCGGCGCGGGCCGCACCGAGGTCGTCTGCGAGTGGTTCTTCGAGCCCGGCGTGACGGAGCAGACCGACGCCGTCGAGTTCTGGGACCTCGTGAACCGCCAGGACTGGAACGTCTGCGAGCTGAGCCAGCTCGGCCTCGGCTCGGCCGGCTACACCCCGGGCCGCTACAGCGCCGTGGAGGGCACGGTCCACGACTTCGACCGCATGGTCGCGGAGGCGTACCTGAGATGAGTCGCGAGCGGATCCTCGACGCCGCGATCCGCCGGATCGCCGCCGACGGGATCGACGGCGTACGGATCGCGCGCATCGCGATGGACGCCGGCGTGTCGACCGCGCTCGTGCACTACCACTTCGAGACCCGCGAGGCCCTGCTCGCCGAGGCGCTCGCCCACTCGTTCGACCGCGCCGGCGACACCCGGACCGAAGGCCCCCAGCGCCTGCGGGACATGATCGACCAGTGCCTGCCGCTGCCCGGCGAGCAGGAGCAGGACTGGGTGCTGTGGGTGGAGCTGTGGCTCCGGGCGGTGCGGCACCCCGAGCTGAGGCCGACGGCCGCGAAGCTCTACGAGCGCATGCACGCGTGGTTCAAGGAGGCGATCGAGGAAGAGTTCCCGGACGCCGATCCCGACGTCCTCGCGGACCACATCCTCGCCCTCATCGACGGCTACGGCGTCCGCGCGCTGCTCGGCGATCCGGCGATGCCGTTGCAACGAGCGCGCGAGGCGGTGTGGGGCGCACTTGCGCCCGTCCCGGCCCGTCAGTAGGTTTCCTGAATGGCGGTTCGGAGAACTCCATGAGCCCACGGCCGTCCACGGCGCACGTGCGCCGGCCGGCCATCCTCACCGCCGCCGCGGAGGTCATCTCCGAGCGCGGCGTGCAGAACACGCGGATCAGCGACGTCGCCGAGCGCGCGGGAACCAGCGCGCCGGGCGTCCTCTACTGGTTCCCGTCCAAGGACGCGCTGCTCGCCGAGGCGCTCACGTTCTCCGACGACCGCTTCTACGACACGCTGACCGAGGAGCTCGCGGGCCTGGGGACCGCGTCCGAGCGGCTCGCCCGGCTGGTGGAGCTGTGGCCGTCGGACGGCGACGGGGAGACAGTGCTGTGGATGGAGCTGTGGGTGCGCGCGCTGCGCGACCCGCAGCTGGCGGAGACGCGCGAGCGGCTGGATCGCCGCTGGCGCGAGACGCTCGCGGAGGTGATCCGCGAGGGTCAGGCGAGCGGCGAGTTCGGAGGGGACGACGCCGACGACCTCGCGCTCCTGCTGGGAGCGCTCATGGATGGGTACGCGATCCAGCTCGCGCTGGGCGACCCCGCCGTCACGACGGATCTCGTGCGGCGGCACTGCCTACGGCTGGCGATGAGGGGAGTGGAACATGACGAGGGATCGATGGAGCCGGCGTGAGCTGCTCCAAGGAGGCGCCGGGCTCGCGCTCGGCTTGGGCATGGCCGGTTGCGGCGTCGGGCTCCAGGAGGAAGCCCCGGCGACGGAGACCGAGCGCGTCATCAAGGCCGTGCCCGACGGCGATCTCGTGTACTTCAACTGGTCGGAGTACCTCGAGCCGAAGCTGCTGAAGGCCTTCGAGAAGCAGTACGGCGTCAAGGTCCGCGAGTCGAACTTCGACTCGATGCAGGGCATGATGGCCAAGCTCCGCTCGGGCAACCGCTACGACGTGATCTTCCCCACCGCGGAGTGGGTGGACCGGCTCCGCAAGGCGAACCAGCTGCTGCGCTTCGACCTCGCGCAGATCCCCAACGCGAGCTCGGTCTACCCGTCGTTCGACGCGCCCTGGTACGACCCGGAGAGCGACCACACGATCCCGTACACGATGTACGCCACCGGGATCATCTACCGCGCCGACAAGATCGACGGGATGACCGGGTCGTGGAACGACATGGGCAACCCGTCGGCCGACGGGCGCGCCTTCCTGCTCGACGACTTCCAGGAGGTGATCGGCGCCGGCAACCTCGTCAACGGCGCCGAGCTGAACTCCGTCGACCCGGCCGACGTCGAGGCCGCCAAGGAGTGGGCGCTCGGCCTGAAGCCGAAGATGCGCGGCTTCTCGACCGACGACATCCAGAACATGGTCTCCGGCAACGCGTGGATCCACCACGGCTGGAACGGCGACGTGGTGAACGTCCGCAACCAGGTCGACACGCCTGAGAACTACACGTTCCAGAAGTGCACCGAGGGCATCCCGCTCGGCAGCGACTGCTTCGCGATCCCCGCCAACGCCGAGCACCCCGGCACCGCGCTGACGTTCATCAACTTCATCCTGGAAGCGGAGAACGCAGCCAAGAACATCGAGTACATGGGCTACCCGATGCCCTACACCGGGCCGGACGAGGCCTTCGCGGCGCTCGTCAAGGACGACCCGTCGATCAACGTCACCGTCGAGGACCTCCAGACCGGACAGCAGTTCGGGGACCTCGGCCCCACGGGACGCCGACTCTGGGACCAGACGTGGACGGAGATCAAGGCGGGCTGAGCGGCCGCTTCGCGGCCCGTGCGCTGATCCCCGGCGGCTTCTGGCTGCTGGTCTTCTTCCTCGCGCCCTTCACGCTCGTCGTCGCCGTCTCGTTCGGCACCCCGGCCGAGCTCGGCGGCGCGCTCTACGGCTGGTACCCGGAGAACTACTCGCGCGTCTTCGACCCGCTGTTCCTGCCGGTGCTGGCGCGCTCGGTCGGCTACGCGCTGGTCACCGTCGCGCTGTGCCTGCTGCTCGGGTATCCGGTCGCCTACTACATCGCGCGCTTCGGGGGCCGCCGCAAGCAGATCCTCATCGCGCTCGTCGTCCTGCCGTTCTTCGTCAACTACCTGATCCGGACGTATGCGTGGGTCGCGCTGCTCTCCGACGAGGGCGTCATCAACGGCCTGCTCGGCGAGTCGATCCGCTTCCTCAACACGCCGTGGGCGGTGATCCTGGGGCTCGTCTACGGCTACCTGGCCTTCATGATCCTGCCGGTCTACGCGGCGCTCGACCGCATGGACCCCGCGCTGATCGAGGCCGGCAAGGACCTCTACGGCTCCGAGTGGCGCACGTTCATCCACGTCACGTGGCCGACGACCTTCCAGGGCGTGCTGGCCGGCTCGGTGCTCGTGTTCCTGCCCGCGGTCGGCGACTTCGTGGCCGCCCAGCTGCTCGGCGGGCCGGACACCTACATGATCGGCAACCTGATCCAGCAGCAGTTCTTCGGCGCCGAGGACTGGCCGTTCGGCGGCGCGCTGACCGTGGTGATGATGCTCTTCCTCCTCATCTTCATGGTCTTCTACCTGCGCTCGGCCGCGAAGGAGGCGCGGAGATGAGGGCGCTCAGGCTCTACACCGCCGCGTTCTACGCGTTCATGTTCCTGCCGCTCGTCGTGGTGGTGCTGTTCTCGTTCAACAGCATCCGGTCGCTGCAGAACTTCGGCGGGTTCAGCCTGCAGTGGTACCGGGCGTTCTGGGAGTCGGAGTCGCTGCGCGACTCGCTGATCGCCAGCCTCCAGATCGCGCTCGCGACGATGCTGGTGGCGACCGTGCTGGGCACGCTGCTGGCCTTCGGCCTCGTGCGCGCGCGCACGCGGTTCTCTGCCAGCGCCAACGTCCTCATGCTGATCCCGCTGGTCACGCCGGAGATCGTCGCCGGGGTCAGCGCGTTCCTGCTGTTCACCCAGATCGGGCTTCGGCTCTCGCTGCTGACCATCGTCATCGCGCACATCACGTTCTCGATCTCCTACGTGACGGTCGTGGTGCGCGCGCGACTCGCGTCGCTCAACCCCGAGGTCGAGCAGGCGGCGCTGGACCTCGGCGCGACGCGGATCCAGACGTTGCGGCTCGTCGTCATGCCGGCGCTGTGGCCGGCCATCCTCGCCGCGGGCCTGCTCGTCTTCGCGCTCTCGTTCGACGACTTCGTCCTGAGCTACTTCACCACCGGAGAGTCGCCGCAGCCGCTGCCCGTGCGGATCTGGTCGGCGATCCGCTTCGGCGTCACCCCCACCATCAACGCGATCGGAACCCTGATGCTCGTGATCTCGCTGGCCGCGGTCGCCCTCGCCCTGTTCTTCCAGCGGGAGCGGAAGACGGCATGAGCGAGGCCGTCCGCTTCGAGGGCGTCACCAAGCGCTTCGGCTCGGCGACCGCCGTCGACGACCTCAATCTCACGGTCGAGCAGGGCGAGTTCTTCTCGCTGCTCGGCCCGTCCGGCTGCGGCAAGACCACGACGCTGCGCATGGTGGCCGGCTTCGAGCAGCCGAGCGAGGGCCAGGTCTTCCTGGACGGCGATCCGGTGGCCGGCGTCGCGCCGTACAAGCGCAACGTCAACACGGTGTTCCAGAGCTACGCGCTGTTCGACCATCTCGACGTGCAGGGCAACGTCGCGTTCGGGCTCAAGCGCCGCAAGGTGGCGGCGCCGGAGATCGCCGAGCGGGTGAAGGAGGCGCTCGAGCTGGTCCAGCTCACCGGCCGCGAGAAGTCGAAGCCGTGGGAGCTGTCAGGCGGCCAGCGCCAGCGCGTGGCGCTCGCCCGCGCGCTCGTGAACCGGCCCGCCGTGCTGCTGCTCGACGAGCCGCTCGGCGCGCTCGACCTCAAGCTGCGCGCGCCAGATGCAGGTCGAGCTCAAGGAGATCCAGCGCGAGGTCGGGATCACGTTCCTCTACGTCACGCACGACCAGGAGGAGGCGCTCGCCATGTCCGACCGGATCGCGGTCATGGACGGCGGCGTGGTCGAGCAGTGCGGCACGCCGGAGGAGGTCTACGAGCGGCCGAAGAAGCCGTTCGTGGCCGGCTTCATCGGCATCTCGAACCTGATGGCGGGCACGGTCGCCGACGGCGGCGTGCGGCTCGCCAACGGCTCGCAGTGCGCGGCCCGGGTGCCGGACGACGTGGCGGACGGCACCGAGGTCCAGCTCTCGGTGCGGCCGGAGAAGATCGTGCTCGACGAGCTGACCGACGCCATGGTGCGGGTGCCCGGCACGGTTGCCGAGCGCGTCTACGTCGGCACGGCGACGCAGGTGATCGTGGAGCTCGAGGGCGGGGCGAGGATCGTCGCGCTGGAGCAGAACACCGAGCGCGCCCGCTCCGACGACCGCTGGGAGATCGGCCACCCCGTCACCGTCGGCTGGCTGCCCGAGCACTCGCTTGTCTTGCGTTGATCAGCGCCCGGAACCCGAAGAAGTAGTCCGCGCCTGAGTAGACGGTGACCGCGACGGTCACGTAGACGAGCACGTCGACCCAGACGGGCGAGCCCTCGACCGTGATCAGCGCGAGCACCATCGCGATCTGCAGGACGGTCTTGATCTTCCCCCACGACCCCGCGGCGATCACGTGGCCCTGCTCGATCGCCAGCTGGCGCAGCCCGGTGACGGCGAACTCGCGCGCGATGATCACCATCGCCACCCAGGCCTGGAGCCGGTCGAGCGCGACGAGCGAGACGAGCGCGCTGGTGACGAGCAGCTTGTCGGCCAGCGGGTCCATCAGCTTGCCGAAGGTCGACTCGCTCTTGTGGCGGCGCGCGAGCCAGCCGTCGAGCGCGTCGGTGAGGCTCGCGAGGATGAACACGCCGGCCGCCAGCGCGTCGCTGGCGAACTCCGACAGGAGCAGGGCGACGAGCACCGGGATCAGCAGGATCCGGACGACCGTCAGGACGTTCGGGACGTTGAGCTCGAA
>CAVZDW010000009.1:0-65093 GCA_963774155.1 uncultured Solirubrobacteraceae bacterium | reverse complement strand
TCGCAGGCGTATGATATGCGCAATGCGTGATCGGAATAGCGAATGAACGCGAAGCGCAAGAGCCTGCTGCTGGTGATGGTCGATCGGGACCCGTCGATCGACGAACTCGAGTTCA
Organism: uncultured Solirubrobacteraceae bacterium; assembly: GCA_963774155.1. Taxonomy (GTDB): domain Bacteria; phylum Actinomycetota; class Thermoleophilia; order Solirubrobacterales; family Solirubrobacteraceae; genus DASSUW01. Next base: position 64,978 of record CAVZDW010000009.1, on the reverse strand, counting down.
ACCAGTGGTACTACGAGGAGCACGTTCCCGAGCGGCTGTCGTGCCCGGGCTTCCTCTCGGCGCGGCGCTTCCGCGCCCTGCAGGGCTCGCCGGAGTACCTCGCGATCTACGAGCTCGAGGGGCCGGAGGCGCTGCAGACGCCCGAGTACCGTGCGCTACGCCCACTCGCCGCTGATCGGCGACAACGTCGACGAGCCCGTCGGGTCCGAACGCACCACGCGGATGCTCGCCGGCTTCCGCAACGTGGTGCGCAACATCTACGTCGAACTCGACGCGGACGACTTCCCGCCGTCGGGGAACGCCGAACCGCACCTGGCGACATGACGTCGATGTCAGGCGCCGCGCGTGTGGCGGTCATCACCGGCGCCGGGTCCGGGATCGGGCACGCCATGCTGCGCCGCGTCCTCGACGAGCGCCTCGCCGTCGTGGCGAGCGACCTCGTCACCGACGCGCTCGCCGACCTCGACGGCCGCCCGGACGTGGCCGTGGTCACCGGCGACATCACGGAGCGGCACGTCGTCGAGGAGACGATCGCCACCGCGATCGAGCGCTTCGGCCGCCTCGACGTGCTCGTCAACTGCGCCGGCCGCCCCGACCGCTACCGGGGCGTGGACGAGTGCACGATCGAGGAGTGGGAGCACAGCCTCGCGCTTCACCTCACGGCTCCGTTCGAGGCCTGCCGGCTCGCGGTTCCCGCACATGCTCGAGGCCGGCGGCGGCCTGATCGTCAACGTGTCCTCGGCCTCGGGCTGGACCGGGGGCAACGGCGGCGCGGCGTACACGTCGGCCAAGCATGCGCTCGTCGGCCTGTCGCAGAACATCGCCGCGATGTACGCCGACGACGGCATCCGCTGCATCGTCATCTGCCCGGGGATGACGCAGACCGGAGCCAGCATCGTCATGCAGGAGCATGCGCCAGGCGGGTGAGCTCAGCCAGCGCAGCGAGTCGACGCGCGCGCGCACGCGTGGCGCGCATGTGCGCAGGGCGGATCCCGACGAGCTCGGAGAGCTGCTCGCCCACCTGGTCCGCGGCGGCGACGCCCTGCTCAACGGCGCCGTCCTCACCGCCGACTCCGGCTACTCGGCGCTACCGCTGATGTCCGAGCAGTGGGAGCGCGAATGGGAGGCGCAGATGGGGGCGGTGCCGCCGTTCCTGCGCGAGCTGCACGAGATGTTCCCGGTGGCCGAGAGCGCCTACCGCGAGACGCGCGGGGCGATCTTCAGCGAGCGCGAGGGCGGGCTGACCACGGCGGAGAAGGAGCTCGTCCTCCTGGTCATGAACGTGAGCCTCAACAACGTGGAGGGCGCGCTCAACCACCTGCGCCTGGCGCGCCGCGCCGGGCTGTCGAAGCAGGCGGTCCGCGAGGTGCTGGCCCAGTGCATGCTCTACCTGGGCGTGATCTCGCACGTCAGGATCGGCCAGGTGCTGTGGCGCGCGTGCGACGAGGACGCCTGATGTTCTCGCTCGACGGCAAAGTGGCGCTCGTCACGGGCGCCGGCCCCAACAACGGCCGCTCGATCGCCCTGGCGCTGGCCGACGGCGGCGCGGCCGTGGCGGTCAGCGACCTGCGCCCGGACACCGCCGCCGCCGTCCGCGACGAGCTCGTGCAGGGCGCCGTCGCCTCGACGGCCGTCCCGTTCGACGTCACCGATCGTGACGCGGTGGTCGCCGGGGTCGCGCAGGTCGAGCGCGAGCTCGGGCCGATCGACATCCTGGTCAACAACGCCGGCACGCTCTCGCCCGACGCGATCGCGGGCACCGGCAAGACCGGGGGCATGATGGGGCAGTTCGTGGACTCCGACCCGGGCGAGTGGCGCCGGTGGATCGACCTCAACCTCTACGGCTCGCTGCACTGCATCCACGCGGTCCTGCGCGGGATGACGGAGCGCGGCTGGGGGCGCGTCGTGCAGATCTCGTCGGGCGCGGGGTCGCGCGGCATGCCGACCGGCCACTCGACCTACGGCGCCGGCAAGGCGGGCATCGAGGCGGCGGTGCGCCACATCGCGGTCGAGGTCGCGCTCACCGGCGTGACGCTGAACTCGCTGGCCCTCGGGTCGATCGGCGGCGTCGAGCGGGCGTCCAACCCGCAGGTCGAGGCGCTGCGGTCGAACATCCCGGTCGGGCGGCAGGGCACGCCCGACGAGGTGGCCGCCGCGGTGCGCTGGCTGGCGTCGACCGAGGCCGCCTACGTGACCGGCCAGACGATCCACGTCAACGGCGGCCGCGTGTTCGGGCGGTGAGCCGCGCCGCGCCGAGCGCCTGAGCCGTCCGCCAGCCCATCGTCAGGGCGGTCGCGAGCCCGCCGTAGTAGCCGCCGCTGGCGTTGGCCGCGCAACCGCCGACGGCGAACAGGCCGGGCAGCGGCGCGCCGTCGCGCAGGACGCGGCCGTCGCGATCGGTCGCGGGGCCGCCGAGCGTGTAGGAGAGGCCGACGGCCAGCGGGAGTGCGACCAGCGGGCCGCGCAGCGCGTGCGCGGCGCCGGTGCGGGGGACCGGGAGCCGGTCCGCCGCGCCGTCGTCGACGGCGCGGTTGTAGCCCTCGATCGTCTCCCGCAGGCCGGCGGGGTCGAGCCCGGCGGCGCGCGCCAGCGCGGCGGGATCCTCGCCGCGCTCGATCCGCGCGCCGCGGCCCTCGAAGGCCGGCTTGAACGGCTGCATCCCCTCGACCGACTGGCCCGTCCGGGTCCTCCCAGCGCGCGGCGTCGACGACGACCCACGTGCTCAACGGGTCCGCCAGTCGCGCGAGCGACGTTGACGGCGTAGGGACCGCGCAGCCCCTCGTCGACGACGCGCCGCCCGTCGGCCCCGACGTGGATGCCGCCGAGCGCGAGCACCGGGTCGAGCACCGGGTAGGCCGACAGCCGCGCGTTGTGGAACGCGTCGGCGTGGAGGAGGTGGCCGTAGAGCCACTCCAGGTTGACGAGGTCGGCGCCGGCCGCCTCGGCCATCCGCAGGCCGGCGCCGCGGCAGGTCGAGGCGCCGCGACCGAAGAGCCGATCCGGGCGGTCGCACAGGTGGCGCCGGACGAGCCCCGCGTCGGCGTGGAAGCCGCCGTCGGCGAGCACGACCGACGACGCGCGCAGCGTCGCGCGCCCGTCGGTGACGACGCCGGCGACGGCGCCGTCGGCGTCGTGGAGCAGCTCGTCGGCGCTCGTGCCGGCGAGGACGTCGACGCCGCGCTCGCGCGCGCGGGACTGGAGGACTCCGAGCGCGAGGTGCGGGCCACGGTCGCGCCAGGCGTCGCCGTGGGTCAGCGGCCGCTCGGGCAGCAGGATCGACCCGACGCCGCCGGGCGCGTCGCCGCCGAGCGACACCCCCTGGGCGCGCAGCCACGTCGCCGCCGGGCCCGCGGCGTCGGCGATCGCGTCGACCAGCTCCATCCGGACCTCGCCGTGCGCGCGGCCCAGGATGCGGCGGCGGATCTCGTCGGGCTCGGCGTGCAGCTCGGCGTGGGCGACGTGCATGCGACCGCCCGACAGCGCGCTGTTGCCGCCCGCCGCCGGGTCGGGCGCGGCGTCGAGCAGCGCCACCCGGAGCCCGGCCTGCGCGGCGACGAGCGCGGCGACGCTCCCGGCGAGGCCGGCGCCGGCGACGACGACGTCGTGCGCGCCCTCGGCGGTGCGGCTCCGTCGAAGCGCTTCACCGCTCGATGCGGGGCAGCACCTCGTCCCACTCCACGGGCATGTGGTAGAGCCCGTAGATCTGGCTGTCGAACTTGAACGGCAGCTCCTGGAGCGGCACGCCCAGGCGCATCGACGGGATCCGCTGCAGCAGCGTGCCGAAGACCACCTGGAGCTCCATGCGGCCGAGCGACGCCCCGGCGCAGGTGTGCGGCCCGAAGCCGAAGGTCACGTGGTGGCGCGCCTTGCGGCGGATGTCGAAGCGGTGCGGGTCCGGGAACGCGCTGGGGTCGCGGTTGGCCCCGTCCTGGGTGGCGATGAAGCCCTCGCCGGCCTTGATCGTGTGGCCCGCGACCTCCATGTCGGCCAGCGCCAGGCGGCGGCGGCCGGACTGGGTGATCATCGTGTAGCGCAGGATCTCCTCGACGGCGTTGGGCACCACGTCGGGGTTCGCGAGCAGGTCGGCGAGCTGGTCGGGGTGCTCGAGCAGCGCGGTGACCCCGAGCGCCATCGTGTTCGCCGTCGTCTCGAAGCCCGCGATCACGAGGATCCGCCCGAGGTTCAGCAGCTCCTCGTGGGTCATCTCGCCGCTGCGGACGAACTCCGCCAGCCGCCCGAACATGTCGTCGGAGGGGGTCTCCTCCTTCTGGCGGATCAGGGCGTCGAGGTAGTCGACGAAGCGCTTGGACGCGGCGGCGGACTCCTCCGGCGTCGTGTCGACCTTGAAGCCGATGGCGACGCTGTCCTGGAAGATGTCGCGGTCGGAGTAGGGGACGCCGAGCATCGCGCAGATCATCAGCGTGGTCGAGGCGAGCGCGAAGTCCTCGACGAGGTCGGCGGACCGGGTGCCGGTGGCGTCCATGGCGTCGATCAGGTCGTCGACGATCGCCTGGACCTGGGGCCGCAGCGCGTCGATGCGCTTGACGCTGAACTCGGGCATCACCTTGCGCCGCAGCGCGGTGTGCTCCTCGCCGTCGAGGTGCGGCATGAAGCCCTTCGTGACGTGCTGCGCGGCCTCGGTGTAGACCGGGAACCCAGGCTTGGTCGCGTCCGAGCTGATGTCCGGGTGGTTGAGGGCCGCGCGCAGGTCGTCGAAGCGGGAGATCAGCCAGGCCTCGTCGCCGGCCCACGTGCGTACGCGGCTGAAGGGGCACTCGGACACGAGCCGGTCGATCTCGGGTGAGGGGTCGAGCGGCCGGTCGGGGTCGCGCTCGAGCGGGAAGACCGGGCAGGTGGCGGCGTCGGTCGTCGTCTCGGCCATGGTCATGCCTCCGTGGGGGTGTGGAGCAGGTAGAGCATCGCGCTCGGCTCCTCGCTGACGTTGCGCCAGGCGTGGTTGGCGCCCTTGAGGACGATGCAGTCGCCCGCCTCGAGCTCGACGACCTCCTCGTCGAGGATGCACTGCTGGCGGCCGCTGACGACGAAGTCGAAGTCGATCGTGCGGGTGATGTGCATGCCGTAGCGCGGCGGCTCGGTCATCTGCGACTCGGGCTCGCGCACGACGTGGGCCCACATGAAGCCGCCGGGCTGCGGCTCGATCTCGGGCGACGCCGTCTCGGGGGCGAGGCGGGAGAGCATCGCGCGGAGGTCCGGGAGCCCGGACTGCGTGCGCTCGTCCCAGATGATCAGCGGGGTCTCGGTGGGCAGCTCGCGCGTGGACTCCACGTACGACCGACCCTCTGCGTTGACGCTGGCGACGACGAGCTTCACGATCTCTCCTTGTACGACATATGTATCTCTCCGGCCAATATACGATACGCTACGCGTGCACCGCCGTCAACGAGGAGAGAGCGCATGGGAATGCTCGAAGGCAAGGCGATCGTGATCACGGGCGCCGGGCGCGGCCTGGGTCGCGGCTACGCGCTGGAGGCTGTGCGCCAGGGCGCGTCGGTCGTCGTCAACGACGTCGACGCCGCCGAGGCGGAGGCCGTCGTCGCCGAGATCGCGGCCGCCGGCGGCTCCGCGGTCGCCCACACGGAGTCGATCGCGACCTGGGAGGGCGCCGGCAGCGTCATCGAGGCCTGCGTCGACGCGTTCGGCAGGCTCGACGGCCTGATCGAACAACGCCGGCATCCTCTACCCGGCCCCCTCGCACGAGGAGGAGCCCGAGCGGATGCGCCGCATCGTCGAGATCAACCTCCTCGGCGCGATGTACGTCGGCACCCACGCGATGCGCGTGATGGTCGAGCAGGGCCACGGCACGATCGTCAACAACGGCTCCTCGTCGCACTACGGCGTGCCGGGCCTGGCGTCGTACTCGGCCACGAAGGGCGCGCTCTCGACGCTGACCTACTGCTGGTCGATCGACATGGAGCCCTACGGCATCCGCGTCAACGCGTTCTCGCCGAGCGCCTACACCCGCATGAGCGACGGTGCCGGCAACGCCGTCGCCCTGCAGGCGCCGCCGATCGAGCGCAACGTCCCGGCCGTGATCTACCTCCTCAGCGACGCGTCGGAGGGCATCACCGGCCAGATCGTGCAACTGCGCGGCCAGGACCTCGTCGTCGTGGCCCACCCGACCCTGACCGACGCGTCGGCGACGGCCGACGAGTGGACACCGGAGCTCGTCGCCGAGCGCTTCGACCCGGTGCTGCGCGCCAACCTCGAGCCGGTCGGCTGGGCGCCGGCGCTCGCCCACCGACTGAGGATCGAGCTAGGGCAGGTACTCGAACAGCGACCGCGGTGTCGCGGCGTCGACCTCGAGCTGCCAGAGCAGGTTGTGCCGGCGCTCGGCGATCCGCCACCCGGCATCGGTCCGGACGAGCCGGTCGTCGTAGCGCAGCCCGCGGATCAGCATCCGCGGGCTGCCCTCGTCGAGGACGTGGGCGATCGCGTGGCTGACGGCCTGCGCCTCGTCGCCGTCGACCGCGATGTCCCAGTTCGACAGCGCGTGCATCGTCGTGAAGTGCTCGGCCACGCGCTTGGTGTTGGCGGCGAGGGCCTCCAGCCCGCGGACCTCCGTGCCCTCGCCGTCGCCGTGGCGCATGACCGCGTCGGCGGTGAAGAAGCGGTGCTTGGCCTCGTGGTCGCGGCGATCGGTCGCCGTGAACGACGCCGAGAGGATCGCCAGCACGTCGTCGCGGTCGCTCATGCCGCCGCCAGTGTCGTGCCTGCGACGTACCCGAACACGAGCGCCGTGCCGAGCCGCAGCCGGCCGCACGTCGGTGGAACCGCACGCCGGCCCGACGACGACGACGCGTCGCGTCATGTCGCCCATCTACACGGTGGCGCCGTCGCGCGCGGCGCGCTCCTCCTCGTAGCGCCGGGTCGCCTCGGCCCGCGCGTCGCGCGCCTTGGCGACGCCGACGTCGCGCGCCGCGATCGCGATCTCCTCGCCCTTGCGCAGGGGATCGAGCTGGCCCGTGAAGTGCGGGATCACGTGCCGCGCGATCAGCTGGTAGCTGTTGTGCGTGGCCTCGGGCTGGGCCCAGTCGTGGTGGAAGAGCAGGAACGCGCCGAAGCCGCCCGAGAGGCCCTGGAGCTTGTCGATCAGCTCGATCGCGTCGTCGGGCGTCCCGATGACCGCGAAGCCGGACTCGTTGAGGTAGCGGGCCCATGCCGTCGGGCGAGGCGTCCTCCGGGATGAGATCGAGCGGGCCGATGCGCGTCGTGTACTTCAGCCAGGCGCCGAGCCCGTACTTGACGTCCTCCAACGCCTGCTCGCGCGTGTGCGCGATGTGCATCGGGGCGACGACACGCCAGCGGCGGCGGTCGGCGACCTTGCCGCTCAGGGTCGCCTCCTCCTCGACGATCGCCCAGTGCGAGGCGAGCCCCTCGAGGCCGGGCGCGGTCGTGGCGTTGAGCGACAGCATGCCCGAGCCGAGGCGCCCCGCGAGCTTCGGCCCGTTGGCCGAGTGCTGCGCGGTGACCGCCAGCTCGAAGCACGGGTGGCTGTACGGGCGGTGCTGCAGGCGGGCCTCGACGAGCTTGAACCAGTCGGTCTCCTGCGTCACGGTCTCGCCGGAGAGGAGGCGGACGATCGTGTCGATGCCCTCCTCCATCCGCGGCCGGATGCACATCGGGTCGAGGTCGAACATCGCGATGTCGGTCGGCAGCGCGCCCGGGCCCATGCCGAGCATGAAGCGCCCGCGCGTGAGATGGTCGAGGAGGACGGCGCGCTGGGCCGTCATGAAGGGGTTGTGGTACGGGATCGACGCAACCCCGGTCCCGAGCATGATCCGCTGCGTCTTGGCGGCCGCGTAGGCCAGGAAGACCTCGGGGGAGGCGATCTGCTCGTAGCCGGTCGAGTGGTGCTCGCCGACCCAGACCTCGTCGAACCCGAGCTCGTCCATGCGCACGACCAGCTCGACGTCCCGGTGCAGCGCGAGATTCGGGCTGTGGTTCGGGTCGTGGATCGGGGGGATGAACGCTCCGAAGCGCATCGGCCACTCGAGTTGCATCGTGTTCTCCTCCGAAATTTGTTTGCTAAAACGAACTACAGGTCACCATATCGAATATGATTCCGGTCGGCAACGGCTGAGATCGACGAGACGGAGGAGCGACGTGCACGAGTACCGCGCGGACGGCAAGGTGGCGCTGGTGACGGGCGCCGGACCCAACAACGGGCACGCGATCGCGTCGGCGCTCGCGGCGGCGGGCGCCGACGTCGCCGTCAGCGACCTCCGGCCGGAGAACGCCGACGCCGGCGCCGCCCTCGTCACCGAGCTCGGCCGCCGTGCCGTCGCGGTCCCGTTCGACATCACCGACCTCGACGCCGTGCGCGCGGGGGTGGCGGCGGTCGAGGCCGAGCTGGGCCCGGTCGACATCCTCGTCAACAACGCCGGCACGATCGAGCCGCGCGACGGCAAGAGCGGCGGCCAGATGGGCCTGTTCCTCGAGTCCGACCCGGCGATCTGGCACCGCTGGATCGACCTCAACGTCTACGGCTCGCTGAACTGCATCCACTCGGTCCTGCGCGGGATGGTGGACCGCGGCTGGGGTCGGGTCGTGCAGATCTCCTCGGGCGCCGGCTCGCGCGGGCTGCCCACCGGCCACTCGACCTACGGGGCCGGCAAGGCGGCGATCGAGGCCGCCGTGCGCCACATCGCGATCGAGAGCGGCACGAACGGCGTCACGCTCAACTCGGTCGCCGTCGGGCCGCTGAACATCAAGGGCGCGGGGGCGGCGTCCAACGAGGGGATCGACCGCATCCGCGCCTCGGTGCCGGTCGGTCGCGTGGGCGAGCCGGAGGACATCGCCGCGGCGGTGCGCTGGCTGGCCTCCGACGCCGGCGCCTGGATCACCGCCCAGACGATCCACGTCAACGGCGGCACCTTCCAGGGCCGCTAGCGGTAGGGGCCGCCGGCGAGGTAGCGCGCGAAGCGCGGGCCCGAGTCGGGCTCGGAGACGAGCTCGATGCGCAGGCCGGTCGGCGACCGGTGGTAGGCGGCGCCCGCCCAGTTGCCGTTGGCGTCGACGACCACGGCCTCGAGCGGGAAGCCCGTCGCGGTCAGCTCCGCCGACGCCGCCGGGACGTCCGCCACCCAGTAGGCGAGGTGGTGCAGGCCGAGCGGCTCGTAGAAGGTGCCCGGCTGCTGCTGGATCAGCTCGACGTGCGGCGGCCCGCCCAGCGAGTAGACGAGGTCGACCCCGACGGGGACGATCCCCTCGGCGGTCTGGAAGCGCATGTCGCCGCGGAGGGGCAGGCCCCAGGCCAGGGCGAGCTGCTCGCCGAGCACCGCCTTCGCGGCCTCGAGGTCGGGCACGACGGTGGCCACGTGGTACGGGCGGCGACTGGATCGGCGTCATCGGACAGCGTATGCTATCGACAATCACCCGTTCGCGATAGCAAATGAAGTGGAGCCCGGTATGACGGACGCGACGCCCCTGGTCGGCGGCCGCAGGGAGGATCGGACGATCGAGGAGGCAGCCGCGCGCGCCGCGTGCATCCTGACCCCGCGGTCGATCGCCGTCATCGGCGCCTCGCCGCGCGAGGGCACGCTCCACGGGCGCATCGTCCGCAACATGGTCGACGGCGGGTTCGCCGGGGAGATCTTCCCGATCAACCCGCGCTACGAGGAGATCTCGGGCATCGCCTGCCACCCGAGCGTCGAGGCGATCGGCCGGTCGGTGGACGTCGCGCTGATCCTCGTCGGCGCCGGCCGCGTGATCGAGGCGCTCGACGACTGCATCGCCGCCGGCGTCAAGGGCGCGCTGATCTTCGCGGCCGGGTTCGCCGAGGCCGGCGAGGAGGGGCAGGCGCTCCAGGCCGAGCTCGACGAGCGCCGCGACCGCATCGCGATCGCCGGGCCGAACTTCAACGCGATCCTCAGCCAGCCGGCCGGCGCCGGGATGGGCTTCGGCCCCACGCTCGAGTTCGAGGTCCCGAACGCGCCGCGCGCGATCATCGCCCAGAGCGGCGCCGTCGGCACGGCGGTCGTCACCCGCGCCGTCGGCAAGGGGATCGGCTTCCGCTACGTGATCGCCACCGGCAACGAGGTCGACCTCGGGATCGAGGACTACCTGAGCTTCCTCGCGTGCGAGGAGGACCCGGTCCGCTCCTGCCTGCTGTTCGTCGAGACGATCCGCGACGTCGCGCGCTTCGCCCGCGCTGCGACGGCCTGCCGCGACCGCGGCATCCGCCTGATCGCCTGCAAGGTCGGCAGCTCGCAGCGCTCGCGCGCCGTCAGCGCGACGCACACCGCCGCGATGGCCGGGCCGATCGAGCTCTACCGCGCGCTGTTCGAGAAGCTCGGCGTCTGGTCGGTCGACGCGCTCGACGACCTCTACCTGTGCGCGCAGTTCGACTGGTGGGACGACCGGGCGGCGGGCGGCGGGCTCGCCGCGCTGTCGTTCTCGGGCGGCCAGGCCGCGCTGATGGCCGACGCGCTGGAGGCCGACGGCTTGCCGCTGGTCGACTTCGCGCCGGAGACCGTGGCCCGCATCCGGGAGGCCACCGGGGCCGAGACCGTCCACCACCCGTTCGACGCGGGCGGGCAGGTCGTCAACGACCCGGAGCGCTGGACCGGGACGCTCGACGCGATCGCCTCGCAGGCGGACGTCGACGGCGTCGTCGTCGCGCTGAGCGCCGTGGCGGGCGGCCACGACCGGATCCTCACCGACGGCCTGGCCAAGCTCGCCGAGGAAGGCCGCAACGCCGCGCTGCTGTGGTCGAGCGGCACCGACCCCAAGAGCACCGTGCCGACGCTGCCCGGTCGCGGGATCCCCGTCTTCGAGCGCATCGAGGACGGCACGCGCTGCCTGCGCATCCGCCACGAGCGGCTCGCCCGGCCGGCCGCGTCCGACGAGGAGATCCAGGGCTACGTCTCCTCGCTCGGCGCGACCGGCCCCGGCGCGTCGGGCGACGACCTCGACGCCGCGCTGGCCGGCGCCGGCCTGTCGATCCCCGTCGAGGCCACGTGCGCGAGCGTCGAGGAGGTCCTCGCGGCGTTCGCCCGCGTCGGCGGGCCGGTCGTCGTCAAGGCCGCCAACCTCCTGCACAAGTCCGACGTCGGCGGCGTCGTCGTCGGGCTCGCCGACGAGGCCGCGGTGCGCGCGGCCGCGGAGACGATGGCGGCGGCGCACGGCTTCCCGCTGCTGCTCCAGCAGATGGTCTCGGGCACGCGCGAGGTGATCCTCGGCTTCTCGCGCACCGAGCTGGGCGTCGCGGTCGTCGCCGGCGCGGGCGGCGTGCTCGCCGAGCTGGTGCGCGACAGCGTCACGATGCTCGCCCCGCTGGACGGCGAGCGCACGCGCGTCGCCCTCGAGGGCCTGGCCATCGGCCGGCTCCTCGCCGGCTACCGCGGCCTCGCGCCGGCCGGCCTCGACCCCCTGGTCGCCGCGGCGGTGGCCCTCGGGCGCTTCGCCCTCGAGCACCCCGGCGTCGAGTCCGTCGACCTCAACCCCGTCATGGTGTCCGACGACGGCGCGACGTACTGGGCCGTCGACCGCAAGCTCGTCCTCGTCGCTCCGTGAGCGCGCCCGAGGCCATCGGCGCGCTGCCCGCCGACGCGCTCCCCGCGCCCGGCGACTGGCCGGCCTTCGGCCTGCTCGACGGCGTCCGCGTCCTGGACCTCACGAACTCGATCGCCGGCCCGCACGCCACGCTGCTGCTCGCCGACCTCGGCGCCGAGGTCGTCAAGGTCGAGTCGCCGCGCGGCGGCGACGACACCCGCGCGTGGGGGCCGCCGTTCCTCGACGGCGAGTCGCTGTGGTACCTGAGCGCCAACCGCAACAAGGCGAGCCTCACGCTCGACCTGCGCAGCGAGGAGGGCGCCGCGATCCTGCGCACGCTGCTGGCGGCCGCCGACGTCGGTCGTCGTCAACATGCGCCCTGCCGTGCAGGAGCGCCTCGGCGTCTCCTACGAGCAGGCGCGCGCGCTGCGCCCCGACGTCGTGCACTGCTCGATCACCGGCTTCGGGCTCACCGGGCGGCGCGCCGACATGGCGTGCTACGACCTGATCGCGGAGGGCTACAGCGGCGTGATGGACCTGACCGGCGAGCCGGACACGCCGCCGCAGAAGGTCGGCGCCCCGGCAGCCGACCTGCTCGCGGGCATGGACGCGGCCCTCGCCGTCGTCGCCGCGCTGCTCGACCGCGAGCGCACCGGCCGCGGGCACCGCATCGACGTCTCGCTCACCGAGTCGATGACCCGCTTCCTCGCCGCGCGCATCCTGCCCTACCTCGGCTCGGGCGACGTGCCGCGCCGCACCGGCGGGCGCGACTCGGTCATCGCCGTCTATCAGCGCTTCGACACGAGCGACGACCCGATCACGCTCGGCCTGGGCAACGACCGCATCTTCGCCCGCTTCTGCGCGGCGATCGAGCGTCCGGAGTGGGTCGACGACCCGCGCCACGCGACCAACACGACACGCCGAGAGCACAGGGAGGAGCTGGTGGAGGCCATCCAGGAGGTGCTGCGCACCCGCGGCCGCGCGGAGTGGCTCGCGCGCTTCGAACAGCACGAGGTCCCGGCGGGGCCGATCAACACCGTCGCCGAGGTCACTGCCGACGAGGCGCTGATCGAGCGCGGACTCTTCTACGCGATCCCGACGCCCGCGGGCGAGCACGACGTGCCGCAGGTCGGCACGGGCTGGCACCTCGACGGCGCGCCCAACGGCCGCGTGCGCCGCCCGCCGGCGCTCGGCGCCGACACGGCCGACGTGCTCGCCGCCTGGGCCGGCATCGAGGCGGCCGAGGTCGAGGGCCTGCGCGAGCGGGGGGTGGTCTGATCATGACCGACTACCGCGCCCTGACCATCGAGCGCGACGGCCGCGTGGCGACCGTGCGCATCCACCCGGTCAGCGAGTCGTTCGGCGCCCAGCCGCCGGCCGAGCTGCACCAGGAGATGGGGAAGGCGATGTCCGAGCTGCGCAACGACGACGACGTGCACCTCGTGGTCCTCACCGGGCGCGACGACGGCCAGTTCGTGGTCCCGCCGACCACCGCCGCCTACCGCGGGGCCGCGCAGGGCGCCCGGCTCGACAGCGACCACACCGAGTGGCTGCGCGGCACCGGGATCATCCGCGCGCATCAGGCCATGGCCGAGATGGAGAAGCCGATCATCGCCCGCGTCAACGGCGACGCGTTCGGCTTCGGCTCGAGCCTGCTGTTCAACTGCGACCTGATCGTCGCGCGCGAGGACGCGAAGATCTCCGACATGCACCTCGCGCTCGGCACGCTGCTGCCCAGCGAGGGCGACGAGCCGGTCGGGCCGCACTTCAACATGTACCCGGGCGACGGCGGCATGTCGGTCGTGCCGCTGTACATGTCGCCGGCCAAGGCCAAGGAGTACCTGATGCTCGCGACCCCGTACACCGGGCGCGAGATGGCCGACGCCGGCTGGATCAACTACGCGGTGCCGCTCGCCGGGCTCGACGCCAAGGTGGGCGAGCTGGCCGAGGCGCTGCTCGCGCGCGCCCCCGACGTCATCGCCTACACCAAGCGCGTGGCGAACCGCCACCTGGTCACCCAGCTCAACCTCACGCTCGACGCGGCCGTCGCCTACGAGCACGTGAGCATCCGGCAGTTCGCCGCGTCGCGGCGCCGGGAACAGGCATGAGCGAGGTCCGCTTCTCGCTCCAGTCGCGAGCGGATCTCCACGTTCACGCTCCGCCTACGGGCGGCACGCCGGACACCCCGAGCGAGGCGCTCGCTAGCGCTGTCACCGACTTCCGATCAGCGAGCTAGCGCATCAGGTTCGTGTCGAAGATGATCCGCAGCGAGCGGATCTTCCCGCCCTCGATGCGGAAGTCGTCGGCGGCCGGGACCTCGATCGGCTCGCCGGCGGCGCTGACCGCGTTGAGCGTGAGGAACGCGGCGGCCGTCGCGCTGTCGAGCGAGCCGTCGGCGAACACCCCGGTGACCGTCGGGCCGTAGGTGTCGAAGCGCGTGCCGATGTTCTCGTAGAACGGGCGGATGCGCTCGTGGCCGACCTTCGCGCGACGGCCGGCGACGTTCAGCACGCCGTCGTCGTGGAAGAGGGCCAGCACGTCATCCCAGCGCCCGTCGTCGACGGCCTTGAAGTAGCTTCGCACCAGCGCCTTGACGGGCTCGGGGTCGGTCGTTGCGGTCAACGCGGGCTCCAGATCGTTCGCAGTATTGATCAAGTGGCCGCGAAATCATACGCCACGCCGGGCCATCGGCGTGAACACCGTGCCGGGGCCGTGGCCGGTCCAGGCGATGGGGAACACGGCGTCGGCGGCCATCTCGCCGGCCGGCAGATCGGGGTCCCAGCGCACGGCGAGGATGCGCCGCGCCGTGACGCCGTCCGACGCGCGCGAGGCCAGCCAGCGCGTCGGCGCGGCCATGATCGACGGCGGCAGCGCGTCGTGGACGATCTCGCCGCTCGGCGACCGCCGCGGCTCGTCGCTCGCGTGGCCGCCGGGCAGCAGCGCGTTGGCGGTCACGCCCGTGCCCTCCAGGCGCATCGCGAGCACCGCGGTCGCCGCCTCGAGGGCGGCCTTCGACGCGCCGTAGGGCCACAGCCGCAGCATCGAGTCGAGGCTGGTCGTGACGTTGACGACCCGGCCCCACCCGCGCTCGACCATCGCCGGCGCGAACGCCGCGACGAGCGCCTGCGGCGCGACGGTGTTCGTCTCCAGGAAGCGCCGGTGCAGGTCGTCGTCGAGCGTCCACGGCGCGGGCTCGCCGGTGACGTCCCAGTCCTTCCAGAGGTGCGCGGGGACCAGCGCGGCGTTGTTGACCAGCACGTCCACGCGTCCGTAGGCGTCGCGCGCGGCGGCGACGAGCCGGTCGCGGTCGCCCGCGTCGCCGAGGTCGGCGGCGACCGCCACGGCGTGCTCGGCCGCGACGCCCTCGAGCAGCGACTCGAGCCGGTCGGGCCGCGTCGCGCTCGCGACGACGCGCAGGCCGGCGTCCAGCAGTGCGCGCGTGATGATCCGTCCGAGGCCGCCGGTGGCGCCGGTGACGAGCGCGACCGGCCGGTCCCGGGATGGTCCGGTGCTGGGCGAGCTGTACGATATCACGAATCGATATATTGCAATAGCGAACGAATGGGACAGGTGGAGCCGTTGCCGGTCATGACGCTGATGCCGTGCCGGCGGTAGAAGGCGATGGCGCGGGCGAGAAAGCCGATCACGGCGGCGGTCATCCGCAGCCGCCGCGATCGCGTCGATCAGCGTGGCGGTATGCGACGATCCGCCGCATGTCTGCGCCTGCCGAGCACCCGATGCCGGTGAGCGTCGGTACCGGCCCTCCGGATTGGACCGTCAGACACGTGGCGGCGGCCGGCCTGCAGATACGCGTAGCCCGCCGTGGCGCGGGGCGCCCGCTGCTGCTGATCACCGGGATCGGCGCGAACCTGGAGATGTGGCTCCCCTTCGAGCGCCTCGTCCGCGGGCGCGAGTTGATCGCGTTCGACGCGCCGGGGGCGGGCGGCTCGGAGCGTCCGCGCGGTCCCATGGGAATGGCCGGCTTGGCGCGCGTGGTGCTGGCGCTGCTGGATGCGCTGGAGCTCGACGAGGTCGACGTCCTCGGCTACTCGTTCGGCGGAGGGCTCGCCCAGGAGCTGGCCCGTCGTGCCTCGCAGCGCGTCCGGCGGCTGATCCTGTGCGCCACCTCGCCGGGGCTCGGCGGGGTGCCGCCGCATCCCCATCCGGCGCTGCTGCTCGCCTCGCCGGCGCGGTTCTACGACGCCGGGCGGTTGCGCACGATCCTGCCGCTGGTCGCCGGCGGCCGCACCGCGCGCGAGCCGCGACTGCTGACCGGCGAGGCGGTCGCCGGGCTCACGCGCCCGCCCGATCCGCTCGGCTACCTGTTCCAGCTGTACGCCGCCGCCGGGTGGAGCAGCCTGCCGTGGCTGCACCGCGTCGCCCAGCGCACGCTGATCATCGCCGGCGACTCCGATCCCCTGATACCGGTCGCGAACGCTCGCATGATGGCCTGGCGGAT
The DNA here is from genome assembly GCA_963774155.1 of uncultured Solirubrobacteraceae bacterium. GTDB lineage: Bacteria > Actinomycetota > Thermoleophilia > Solirubrobacterales > Solirubrobacteraceae > DASSUW01. The sequence goes on along the minus strand of CAVZDW010000009.1, from coordinate 49,005 downwards.
GCCCGACGCGCGCGTGCTCGTCGTCGAGGGCGCCGGCCATCTGCTGCTGTTCGACCAGCCCTGGAGGAGATCCACGCGTTCCTCGAGCCTGATTCGCCGAGCGCGAGGCCGCGACGGCGCCGGCCCACGCGCCGTCAGCCAGACGTGGTTCCGCCCGGCGGCGAGCGAGTTGGTCAGCGCGAGCTCCGCCAGGTCGCGGTGCAGGCCGGCGGGCAGGTTGGTGGTGTCGGCGTTCCAGAACAGGATGTCGAACGCCGGCGGCTGCTTGCCCAGCAGGTAGTCGTTGACGACATAGGACCAGATCAGGTCGTTGGGGCGCAACCACGCAAAGACGCCCTGCAGCGCGCGACCGTCCAGGTAGCCCTTGCGCGCGACCTGGGCCACGCTGGCCGCGGCGACCTCATTGCTCATGAAGGCGCTGGCCATGCCCGCCCGCTCGCTGTCGATCACGCACACCCCGAGCATGATCCCGGCGATGCGCTCGCGCTCCCCGCGTTCGGCGAAGTGCGCCGCGAGGCCGGACACGAGCGCGCCGCCGCTGCAGTTGCCCGCGAGGTGACAGGAATCGGAGCCGCGTGATCGCGCACACCGCCTCCACCGCCTCGAGGGCCGACGCGGCGTAGCTCTCCAGGTCCCAGGCGCGCTGGCGCTCGTGGGGATTGCGCCAGGACATCGCGAAGACCTGCTGGCCCTGCTTGACGAGGTATTCGATCAGGCTGCGGCCCGGAGCGAGGTCGACGAGGTAGAACCGGTTGACCATCGGAGGCACGCTCAGCAGCGGCACCGACCGGACCGCCGCCGTCTGTGGCCCGTACTGGATCAGCTCGAACTGCTCGGTGCGCACGACGACGGCCCCCGGCGTGGCGGCGACGTCCTCGCCGACGGTGAACTGGGACGGGTCCACGCTTGCGGGTAGCCGCGGCGGGGCGGACATGTCGCGCGCGAAGTTGCGCGCGCCGCGGGCGAAGTTTGCGCCGCCGGTCTCGATCACGGCCTTGAGCGCGGCCGGGTTCGACCACGGGAAGTTGGTCGGCGCGAGTGCGTCGAAGACGTTCTCGGCGGCGAAGCGCACGCGGCGCTCCTCCTGCAGGTCCAGCTCGGCGTCCTCGATCAGCTCGTCGAGCGTGTGGCCCGCGGCCAGGTAGGCCTGCATCAGGCGTCGGAACAGCCAGCTCTCGGTCCAGGACGGGTCCGCGAAGCGCCGGTCGCTGCGCGGCGGCGCGATCTGCGGCGCCGCCCGCCGCCACGCGCGCGAGCTCCGCCCCGAGGCGGCCTGCGCGACGCGCGACGCGGCCCGGGCGCCGCGCCAGCCCGAGGCCGAGCTTCACCGCCTCCGCACCGGGGAGGAAGCGCTGGCGCGCGCTGCGGTTGGCGTCGGTGAGCAGGATGTCGAGCGCGGCGCGCGACGCGCGCAACTCCTGCTTGCGGGCATTGTCGGCGGGCACCGCGCGCGGGCGCGGCTTGCGGTTGGACGTCTTGGGCTCGGTGGCCATGCTGCCCCCTGGTGGAGGGTTCCGGGTCTTCATCCTAGTCTCGGCCGGTACGCTGGCCGTCGATGACGCCGGAGCCTCTGCCGACCGACGCCGAGAGCGCACGTTGGTGGGGTCGTCCGCTGCCCGAGCTGCGCTGGCAGCGCCGAGATGATGCGCCTGCTCGTCGATCCGGTCTTCCACGGCGGCGGCGTGCCGCGCGGCGACGGGCGCCCCGTGCTCGTGCTCCCCGGGTTCGCGGCCGGCGACTACACGCTCGGTCCGATGGCCCTGTGGTTGCGCCGGATCGGCTACCGCGCCGAGCACTTGCGGGATCTGGCTCAACGCGGACTGCTCGGAGCGGGCGCTGCTGCGCATCGAGCGACGCGTGACGGAGCTGACCGGCGAGCACGGGCGACGCGTCGCGGTCGTCGGCCACAGCCGCGGCGGCTCCCTGGCCAAGGCGCTGGCCGCGCGGCACCCGGATCAGGTGTCGCACGTGATCACGCTCGGGAGCGGGCTGAGCGGCCAGCTCGACGTCGCCGCCCCGGCACTGGCCGCCGTGGCGCTGGTGCAGGCCGTCCACCGGCAGACGACCGACCGGACGGGCCGGCGCGGCTGCATGACCGGGACGTGCGCGTGCGCCTTCACCGAGGCCTACGAGCGCCCGTTCCCGGCCGACGTCCGGCTGACGAGCATCTACTCCAAGGGCGACGGGGTGGTCCGCTGGCGCTCCTGCGTCGTGCCCTACGCGGACAACGTCGAGGTGACCGGCAGCCACGTCGGGCTCGCGTTCAACCGCAAGTCCTACCGGGCGATCGCGCACGCGCTGGCCGCAGCCCGCGGGCTGACGCCGCTCACGGCGCGCCCACGAGGCGGACCACCACCTCCGCCGTGCGCCGGCGCAGCTCCTCCAGCGCCGCGTGCGAGACCCACGCCACGTGCGGCGTGAGGATCACGTTCGGGGCGCTCAGCAGCGGGCTGTCGGCCGGCAGCGGCTCGATCTCGGTCACGTCGAGCGCCGCCCCCATCAGCCGCCCGTCGTTCAGGGCCCGCACGAGCGCGTCCTCGTCGACGAGCCCGCCGCGGCCGATGTTGATCAGCCGGCGCCCTCGCGCATCTCACCGAGCGCGTGCTCGTCGATCATGTGGCGCGTCTCGCCGGTGAGGGGCACGTGAAGCGAGACGCAGTCGGCCCGCCGCAAGCAGCTCGTCGAGCCCCACCAGCTCCACTCCGAGTGCTCGCGCCTCGGCCTCGTCGAGATAGGGGTCGACGCCGATCACGTGCATCCCGAAGGCCGCCGCCTTGGTGGCCACGCGCTGGCCGATGCGCCCCAGCCCGACGAGCCCGAGCGTGCACTCCGAGAGCCGCGAGATCGTCTCGGGCGCGGGAACTTCCCGGCCGCCCGCGCGCACGCTGCGGTCGAACTGGAACAGCCGCCGGTGCAGCGCGAGCAGCAGCGCGATCGCATGGTTGGAGATCTCCTCGTGGCCGTACTCGGGGACGTTGCCCACGGCGATGCCCAGATCGGCCGCCGCGGCGACGTCCACGTTGTCGAGCCCGACTCCGTAGCGGACGATCGCGCGGCACCCCTGCAGGCGCTCGAGGTGCGCGCGGTCGAGCGGGATGATCGGTCCCGCGACGACCGCCACCGCGCCCTTCTCGGCGGCGAGCGCGAACCCCTGCTCGGTGTCGTGGCCGTCCCCGCGGGTGTCGACCACGCTGAAGCCCAGCGGCTCGAGGACCGTGCGCTCGAGCCTTACCTCGCCGTGGACACCGTGATCGATCACCACCACGAGCGGCCCAGCTGTCGCTCCCGTCATGGTCCACCTCCAGCCTCGTAGCGTGACGGAGCGACTCATACCCGATCGTGACCGCGCGCGTCGTCCGGCCGCGGACCGGACCGCCGGAGTAACATCCGGCGCCCGGCGACGCTTCGCTCGCGAATCTCCAACCGTTGGAGGAGGCACCCCATGGCCGAGAGTGTCGGTTCGCCTCTGGTGAGCCTCGATCATGAGGCGCTGGTGGTGCGGCGAGGTAGCCGGAGCGGCGTGTACACGGTGATCGCCGTGCACTCGACGGTACTGGGCCCGGCGCTGGGCGGCTGCCGGATGACGAGCTACGGCAGCGCCGCGGAGGCGGTCCGCGACGCGCTGAGGCTGGCGCGCGGCATGACGTACAAGTCAGCGGCGGCGGGCCTGCCGCTGGGCGGCGGCAAGAGCGTCATCGCGATGGAGCCCGGAGTCGACCGCGACGCGATGCTCCTCGATCTGGCCGACGGCGTCGAGGGGCTCGGCGGTCAGTACATCGCCGCCGAGGACGTCGGCACCAAGCCGGCGGACATGGAGCTCATCCGCACGCGCACACAGCACGTGGTGGGACTTCCGCCGGAGCAGGGCGGGGTCGGTGATCCGAGCCCGTTCACGGCCGCCGGTGTCGAGGCCGCCATGCGCGCCTGCGTCGACAAGCGCTTCGGCTCGGAGGATTTCGAGGGCCGCAGCGTCGCGATCGTCGGCGTCGGCTCGGTCGGCGAGGGCCTGGCCCGGATCGCTCGCCGAGCAGGGCGCCGAGCTGATCCTCGCCGACATCAACGAGGCCAAGCGAGGGCTGGCCGAGGAGCTGCCGAGCGCGCGCTGGAGCGATCCGGAGAGCGCGATGATCGCCGAGGTCGACGTGCTCGCGCCGTGCGCGCTCGGCGGCGTGCTCGACGAGGCGACGATCCCCGCTTTGCGCTGCCAGATCGTCTGCGGCGCGGCGAACAACCAGCTCGCGCGCGAGGAGCTGGCCGACGAGCTGCACCGCCGCGGGATCGTCTACGCGCCCGACTTCATCGCCAACGCCGGCGGCATCATCCACGCCGCCGAGGAGCACGCCGGCGAGCACGATCCCGAGCGCGTCGCGCGGCGCGTCGAGGGCATCCACGACGTAATCGCGGAGATCCTCGACGAGTCCGAGACGGGAGGCCACACGCCGCTGACGACGGCGTACGAGATCGCGGGGCGCCGCCTGGAGGCAGGGCAAGCGACCGCCCGAGCGTAGGAGGACACGTGGAAACGATCACGGCTGCGACGTTCGGGGAAGGGCTCACCGGCACGGTCGCCCGCGCCCGTCGTGACACGATGGGCGACCTTCTGTGGCGTTCGGCGGTGCGCTATCCGGGGAAGACCGCGGTCGCCTACGGCGAGCAGCGCGCGACTTACGCGGAGCTCGACGAGACGGTCAACCGTGTCGCGAACGCGCTCGCCGAGCGCGGCGTCCGCAAGGGCGATCGGCTGGCGCTGCTCTCGCGCAACTCCTACGGGTTCGTCGTGGCCTACTACGCGTCGGCCCGGCTGGGGTCGATCTGCGTGCCGATCAACTACATGCTCAGCGCGACGGAGGTCGCCTACATCCTCGGACACGCGGGCGCGAGCGCGATGATCGTCGAGGAACAGCTGCTCGAGGTCGCCGAGAAGGCCATCCGCGAGGCCGATCTCCAGGACGCCGTCGCGGTGCGCGGCGTGATCGTGCACGGCCCGACGGCGGCCGCGGAGGGCTGGGAGTCGCTGGACGCCTTGATGGCGCATCCGGACGCCGAGCCGCCCGCCGTCGCGCTCGACGAGAACGACCCGCTCGAGCTGCTGTACACGAGCGGCACCGAGTCGCGGCCCAAGGGCGTGATCCTGACCAGCCGGTCCGTGATCGCCGAGCACGTCAGCTGCTTCGTCGACGGCCAGATGGCGGCCGACGACATCGAGGTCCACGCGCTGCCGCTCTTCCACTCCGCGCAGCTGCACTGCTTCTTCACGCCGTCGATCCACCTCGGGGCGACCAACGTCGTGCTCGGGCGCCCGCAGCCGGCGGCGATCCTGGAGGCCGTCGAGACCTGGCGCGCGACGAAGCTGTTCTGCCCGCCGACCGTGTGGATCGCGCTGATGCACCATGCCGACTTCCGGCGCCGCGACCTTTCGTCGCTGCGCAAGGGCTACTACGGCGCCTCGATCATGCCGGTCGAGGTGCTCTCAGAGCTCGGCGAGTCGCTTCCGGACGTGCGCTTCTTCAACTTCTACGGGCAGACCGAGATGTCCCCGGTCGCGACCGTCCTCGGTCCGGAGGACCAGGTCCGCAAGGCCGGGTCGGCCGGCCGGCCGGCCGTCAACGTCGAGACCCGCATCGTCGACGAGCACGGCCGCCCGGTCCCGGCGGGCGTCGAGGGCGAGATCGTGCATCGCTCACCCCAGGCCATGCTCGGCTACTGGGACGACCCGGCGAAGACCGCCGAGACGTTCCGCGACGGCTGGCTGCGGACCGGCGACCTCGGCATCCTCGACGAGGAGGGCTACCTCACGGTCGTCGATCGGATCAAGGACATGATCAAGACCGGCGGCGAGAACGTGGCCAGCCGGGAGGTGGAAGAGGCGATCCACGAGCATCCCGCGGTCGCGGAGGTCGCCGTCTTCGGGGTCGAGCACCCGAAATGGATCGAGGCCGTGACCGCCGCCGTGGTGGCGCGCGAAGGGCACTCGATCACCAAGGACGAGGTGCTCGCGTTCTGCAGCGGCAGGCTCGCCCGTTTCAAGACGCCGAAGTACGTCGTCGTGCTCGACGCGCTGCCCAAGAACGCCTCCGGCAAGATCCTCAAGCGCGAGCTGCGCCAAACCTACGAGTCGATCACAGACGAGTAGGGACGATCGACCGTCGCCGTCACAGGTCCCTCGCGATCAGCTCTTTCATGATCTCGTTGGCGCCCCCGTAGATGCGCTGGGCGCGGGCGTCCGCGTAGAGCCGCGCGATCGGGTACTCGGTCGTGTAGCCGTAGCCGCCGTGCAGCTGCAGGCACTCGTCGATGACGCGGCACTGCTGGTCGGTGCACCACCACTTCGCCATCGCGGCGGTGGTGGCGTCGAGCTCGCCGCGCCCGTGGCGCACGATGCACTCGTCGAGGAAGCTGCGCGTGACCCGCCACGCGGTCTGGCACTCGGCGAGCTTGAAGCGGGTGTTCTGCATGTCGATGAGCCGCTGGTCGAAGAGCTCGCGCTCCTTGACGTAGGCGACGGTCTCGCCGATCGCCCGCTCCATCGACGCCACCCCCTGGATCGCGATCGTCATGCGCTCGGAGGCGAGCTGCGACATGAGCTGGCCGAACCCGAGCCCCTCCGACGCGCCGAGGAGGTTGGCGGCGGGCACGCGGACGTCGTCGAAGAACAGCTCGCTGGTGTCCTGGGCGTGCATGCCGAGCTTCTCGGCGGTGGCGCCGCGGGCGAAGCCGTCGGCGCCCTCGGTCTCGACGACGATCAGCGAGATCCCGCGCGCGCCGGGCACGCCGTTGGTGCGCGCGACGACGATCACGAGGTCGCAGATCTGGCCGTTGGAGATGAACGTCTTGGCGCCGTTGAGGACGTACTCGTCGCCGTCGAGCCTCGCGGACGTGCGCACGCGCTTGAGGTCCGAGCCCGTCCCGGGCTCGGTCATCGCGATCGCGCCGATCAGCTCGCCCGTGGCCATCCGCGGCAGCCACGCCCGCTTGCGCTCCTCGGACCCGTAGGCGAGGACGTAGTGCGCGACGATGCCGCTGTGGATCTGGTTGCCCCAGCCGGTGACCAGCGCGCGGAACTGCTCCTCGCTGATGACCGCCTCGTGCACGAAGCGCCCGCCCGCGCCGCCGTACTCCTCGGGGATGCTCGCGCACAGCAGCCCCAGCTCGCCGGCCTTGCGCCAGAACTCGCGGTCGACGTGGTGCTGGCGCTCCCACTCGGCCTGGCGCGGCACGGCCTCGGCGGCGAGGAAGTCGCGGACCAGCTCCCGTAGCGCGTCGAGCTCGTCGTCCGCCCACGGCGGGCGCATGGTCACCAGCTGCATCGTGGCCCCTCAGGTTGACAGTGATCAGGTACGAACGTACGTTATACGAGCCGAATGATCTGCATAGCAAACATAGCGATGAGCGTGCGGCTGTCCGCGGCCGAGGCCCGGGCGCTCGCCGTCGCGGTCGCCCGCGGCTTCGCGGCCGACGAGGACGCTGCCGCGATCGTCGCCGACCACGTCCTCGACGCCGAGCTTCGCGGCCACGTCGGGCTCTCGCGGCTGATCCCGATGGCCGAGCACTACGGCCGACCCCGACCAGCGCGCCGCCCGCTCGCGCTGCGCCACGATCGCGCGTCGAGCGCCGTGGTCGACGGGGGCGGCCAGCCGGGCATGGTCGTGGCCGAGCACGCCACGCGCCTGTGCCTCGAGAAGGCGCACGCGACCGGCCTGGCCACGGTCGCGGCGGTCGAGCACCGCTACTCCGGACTGCTGTCGTACTACGTCGAGCGCGCCGCGCTCGACGGCCTCGTGGCGATCGCCGTCGCCACCGGCTACCCGCGCGTGGCGCCGCACGGCGGGCGCGTCGCGCGGCTGGGGACGAACCCGCTCGCGTTCGGCTTCCCGACGGCGGGCGAGCCGGTCGTGGTCGACCTCGCCACCTCGGCGATCTCGGGCGGCGAGCTGCTCGCGCGCGCCCGCTCCGGCGAGCCGCTGCCCGTCGGCGTCGCGCTCGACGCCGACGGCCGGCCGACGACGGTGGCGGCCGACGCCGTCGACGGCGTCCTGCTGCCGTTCGCCGGGCACCGCGGGTTCGGCATCGCGGTCGCGATCCAGCTGCTCGGGGTCCTGTGCGGGATGGCCCCGCTGCCGACCGGCGACGACGGCTGGTCGTTTCTGATCGTGGCCCTCGACCCGTCGCTGTTCGGCTCGCGGAGCGGCTTCGAGGAGCGCGCGGCCGCGCTGGCCGAGGGCATCCGCGCCACGCCGCCGGTCGACGGCGTCGAGGCCGTGCGCATGCCGTTCGACCGCTCGCGCGCCGAGCGGCGCCGGCGGGCGCTCGACGGCGTCGAGCTCTCCGACGCGACGCACGAGCGGCTGCTGGCGCTCGCCGGGGGCGCCTGATGGTCTACGTCGAGATCGACTCGATCGCGTAGCGGTCCGGGCAGCCCGCGGCCTGCGTCCCCGCGATGCGCCCGCTGACCAGCGCCCAGCCGAGCCCGTAGCCGTGGCCGCCGGCGGCGTAGCCGACGTTGGCGCGCGTCGCGCAGTTGCCCGCGACGAACAGGCCCGGCACCGGCTCGCCGTCGGCGCCCAGCGCGCGCATCTCCAGGTCGCAGCTGATCGTCGCCTGGCCGTTGAAGCAGCGGAAGCGGCCGGGGCCGATGACGAGGTACGGGCCGCGGTCGCGCGCGCGCCCGTCGGCGGGGCGGCCATGCGGGTCGGGCACGTCGCCGCGCATCGCCGCGTCGAAGGCGGCGACCTCGGCCGCGAAGGCCTCGCCGTCGATGCCGAGCGCCGCGGCGACCTCTCCGATCGTGCCGTGCGCGGCCTGGCCGGAGTCGAGGACGTCCTGCACGTAGGCGTAGGCGACGCTCGGGAACGTGCCGAGGACCAGCTTGTCCTCGCGCAGCCAGCCGTCGCGGGCGTCCGGGCCGTCGTCGGCGGCGGTGGCGATGCGGTCGACGAGGTCGGCATCGAGCACGACGAACAGGTCCTCGTCGACGCCGCGGGCCACCGCGAGGCCGTCGAGCGCCAGCTCGTTGGTCACGCGCCGGCCCGAGCGGCCGACGATGAACGCGCCGTGGGCGTAGAGGTAGGGCTCCGGGCGCAGGTAGGGCCAGTCGACCATCCGCAGGTCCAGGCGCAGCGGGCCGTCCATGCCCTCGGTCGCCGCGCCGGCGTCGGCGGCCATGAAGTGCCCGTCGCCCGAGGCGTAGGGCTTGAACGCGAACTCGTGGCCGAGCGGCCCCTCGCGCTCGGGGGTGCCGGCCGAGTAGTCGCCGGTCGCGACCACGACGGCGCGGCGCGCCCGCACCTCGCGCCCGCGCGAGCGCACGCCGACGACGGCGCCGTCGGAGACGATCAGGCTCTCGCCCGGCGCGTCGCAGCGGATGTGGACGCCGCGGGCGATGGCCTGGCGGCCGATCTGGGCGACGGCCGCCATGGGGTGGGGCGAGAAGACGTGCATGCGGTACTTGCTGTGCATCTCCTCGGGGTGCGGGCCGGTGAACGTCACGCCGAGCTCGAGCAGGCGCTCGACGGCCGCCGGGATGTGCTCGATCAGGAGCCCGAGCTTCTCCAGCGGCAGGTCGTCCTCGTCGGCGCCGTGCTTGCGCGCCCAGGCCACGATGTCCTCGCGGTGGGACTCCGGCGTGTCCTCGATGCCGCGCGCGGCCTGCATCGACGTGCCGCCCGCGGTGACCGAGCCGATCGCCCAGTCGGACTTGCCGCCGACCTGCGAGTTCTTCTGCAGCAGGATCACCGACGCGCCCTGGTCGGCGGCCTCGATCGCCGCCATCATCCCGGCGTCTCCGCCCCCTACGACGACCACGTCTGCGACGTCCATCATGCGCGCTCCCCGGTTGACACTGTGCTGTATGTTATACAGATCGAAGTGAATGCAATAGCAAACAAGCGCGTACATGGCTGAGGACGGCGTCCACGTCGGCGTCGTGCTCCCTCGCGGCGGGGCCGACGGCGTCGCCCTGCGCGAGGTCGCGATCGCCGCCGAGGACCTCGGCTACGGGTCGATCTGGTCGACCGAGCACATCGCGATCCCGCTCGAGATCAAGAGCCGCTACCCGTTCAGCGACGACGGCGTCCCGAGCTTCCGGGCCGACGCGAAGTGGTTCGAGGGCATGATCGCCCTCGGCTTCGCCGCCGCCGTCACGTCGCGCATCCGCCTCGGCACCGCGGTCATCCCGCTCTTCAACCGCGACCCGCTGAGCCTCGCCAAGCAGGCCGCGACGGTCGACTGCCTGTCGGGCGGCCGCCTCGAGCTCGGGCTCGGCGCCGGCTGGCTGGCCGAGGAGGCGCAGCTGCTCGGCCACCCGTCCGACCAGCGCGGCAAGCGCCTCGACGAGGCGATCGACCTGCTGCGCACCGCCTGGTCCGAGCACCCCGTCGAGCACCACGGCGCGTTCTACGACGTGCCCCCGGTCGGCGTGTCGCCCAAGCCGATCCAGGGCGCCGACGTCCCGATCTGGATCGGCGGCGCCAGCCCGGCGGCGCTGCGCACGACCCTCTCGCGCGCCCAGGGGAACATCCTCTGGACCCAGGACCTCGGCGAGGTCGGCGCCCTCACGCGCCGGCTCAAGGAGGCCCGCGCCGACGTCCAGGTCGCGGCCGCCGTCTACTACGACTCCGACCACGCGCGCTCCGCCGAGCGCGCGCACGCGCTCGTCGAGCTCGGCGTCGACCGGATCATGCTCTCGCCGCCCGGCAGGCTGGACCGCACGCTCGACTGGCTGCAGTCCTTCGCCGCCGACGTCCTGCCGGGGATCTCCGGGCACGCGCTCAGCGGGGACGCGTCGTGAGCGCCACCGCGCTCGACCACCCGCAGCGCCCGGCGCTGCTCGACGAGGGCCCGACGAAGCTGCTGATCGGCGGCGAGTGGGTCGAGTCCGCCTCGGGCGAGACCCGCCCGTGCGTCAACCCGGCCGACGGCAGCACGCTGCTCGAGGTCGCCGAGGGCGGCGCCGAGGACATCGACCGCGCGGTGCGCGCCGCGCGCACGGCCTTCGAGGGCGACTACCGGCGCATGAAGCCGGCCGAGCGCCAGGCGCTCCTGCTGCGGCTCGCCGACCTGGTCGAGGAGCACGCCGACGAGATCGCCACGCTCGACACGCTCGACATGGGCAACCCGATCGCCAACACCCGCCGGGTGGTCCAGTGGGCGCCGGAGCGGCTGCGCTTCTACGCCGGGCAGGCCAACGCGATCCGCGGCGAGACGATCCCGAACTCGCTGCCGGGCGAGGTCGTCAGCTACACCGTCAAGGAGCCCGTCGGCGTCGTCGGCGGGATCATCCCGTGGAACGGCCCGATCAACGCGGCCGTCTGGAAGATCGGGCCGGCGCTGGCCACCGGCTGCACGGTGGTCGTCAAGCCCGCCGAGGGCTCGCCGCTGTCCGCCGTGCTGCTCGGGCGGCTCTGCCTGCAGGCGGGCGTGCCCGAGGGCGTGGTCAACGTCGTCACCGGCGGCGGCGAGACCGGGGCGGCGCTCGCCGCGCACCCCGACGTGGCCAAGGTCGCCTTCACCGGCTCGCCGCAGACCGGGCAGGCGATCGTGCGGGCGTCGGCCGGGAACCTCAAGCGGCTCTCGCTCGAGCTGGGCGGCAAGTCGCCGCACATCGTCTTCGCCGACGCCGACCTCGACAAGGCGGTGCCGGCGGCGGCGATGGCCGTCTTCGGCAACTCCGGCCAGATCTGCGTCGCCGGGACGCGCCTGCTCGTCGAGCGCTCGATCCACGACGAGTTCGTCGAGCGGATGGTCGCGTTCGGCAGCCGGCTGAGGATCGGCAACGGCCTGGACCCGACGATGCAGCTCGGCCCGCTGGCCTCCGAGCAGCAGCTGGCGCGCGTCACCGGCTACCTGGACGTCGGGCGCGCCGAGGGCGCGAGCGCCGTGCTCGGCGGCGGCCGCCTCGAGGGCCCCGACTACGACGGCGGCTACTTCGTCGCGCCGACGATCTTCACCGCGGTGCGCGACGAGATGCGCATCGCGCGCGAGGAGATCTTCGGGCCGGTGATCTCGGTGCTGGCGTTCGACGACCTCGACGAGGCGGCGCGTCGCGCCAACGCCACGCCGTACGGGCTGGCGAGCGGCGTGTGGACGAACGACATCGGCCGGGCGCACCGCCTGGCGTCGCGGCTGGAGGCGGGCACCGTGTGGATCAACGGCTACGGCCTGTTCGACCCGGCCGTGCCGTTCGGCGGCTACAAGCTGAGCGGCTACGGCCGCGAGAACGGAACGCAGCAGCTCGACGAGTACCAGAACGTCAAAAGCGTCTGGATCACCGTCGGCTGAAAGGAGAGCGGCAGTGGCCATCGCAGACAGATCGACCGGCGCGCACTTCGAGGGCGCGATCGACCTCACGAAGCCGATCGGGTCGGCGAACCTGCGCATCCGGCTGATGGAGGCCGAGCAGGGCCAGATCGGCTCGGACCCGTGGTCGGGCAAGGTGGACCCGTTCCCGTGGTATCACGAGCTGCGGGCCACCGACGGCGGCGTCCACCGCGACCCGACGATCGGCATGTGGATGTGCTTCTCCTATCCCGAGGTCCAGCGCGTGCTCTCCGACGCCGCGACGTACTCGTCTGAGTTCGGCAACCTCGGGCTCCAGAACGTCGACGACCCGCTGCACCGCAAGCTGCGGATGCTCGTCACCTACGCGTTCACGCCCAAGCGCGTCGCCGCGCTCGAGGCCCGCATCGAGGAGCTGGCCCACGAGCTGATCGACGGCTTCTGCGAGGCCGGCGCCGTGAACCTCGTCAGCGACTTCACCCAGCCGCTGTCCACGACCGTCATCGCCGAGCTGCTGGGCATCCCGGCCGACGACCACAGCGACTTCCGCCGCTGGACCTACGAGGTCAGCCTCGGCGCGGTGTCGTTCACCGAGGGCGAGGCCGTCCCCGAGGCGCCGCGCCAGATGGCCGCCTACTTCGCCGGGATGATCGAGGAGCGCCGGCGCCATCCCGACGACGGGCTGATCACCGCGCTGCTCGACGCCGAGGTCGAGGGCGAGCAGCTCACGGGCGGCGACATCTTCAACTTCTGCGTGCTGCTGCTCGTCGCCGGCAACGAGACGACCGGCAACTTGATCGGCAACGCGGTGCGGCTGCTCAGCGAGCACCCCGACCAGCGCGCCGAGATCCGCGCGAAGCCCGACCTGCGCCGGCAGGCGCTCGAGGAGGTCCTGCGCTACCGCGGCTCGATCCAGTCGATGATGCGGGTCGCCAAGAAGGGCGCGCGCATGGGCGAGCACGAGATCGAGGAGGGCTCCTACGTGCTGGCGTGGATCGGCGCGGCGAACCGCGACCCCGACGTCTTCGACGACCCGGACACGTTCGACATCCACCGCAGCCCGAACCGCCACATCGCCTTCGGCCACGGCGGCCACTTCTGCCTGGGCGCCAACCTGGCCAAGCTCGAGGCGCTCACGGCGCTGCGCGTGCTCGACGAGCGCCTCGGCGACGTCGACGTCGCGCCCGGCACGCAGTTCAAGCCGCTCAACACCCGGATCTTCTACGGGCTGTCCGAGCTGCCCGTCGTGTTCGCGCCGACCACGAAGCGGGGGTCCTGACGTGGCCGCCGGCCTGCTGCGCGGCAAGGTCGCGTTCGTCACGGCCGGCGGCTCCGGCATGGGCGCGCACACCTGCGTGCGGATGGCGCAGGAGGGCGCGCACGTCGTCGTCACCGACCTCGACGAGCAGGCGGCGCAGGCCACCGCCGACCAGATCGCGGCGGCGGGCGGGAGCGCGCAGGCGCTCGGGCTCGACGTCACCGACCTCGCGCAGGTGCAAGCGGTGGCCGACCGGGTCACCGCGGAGCACGGCGCGCTGCACGTGCTGTTCAACCACGCCGGCATGCCCGGCCCCAGCGGGCTCGAGGACGTCATGGCCGAGCAGTGGGACCGCACGGTCAACGTCAACGCGCGCGGCGCGTTCTTCCTCACGGGCCGGTTCTTCCCCGCGCTGCGCAAGGCGCAGGGCGCGTCGATCGTCTACACCGCCTCGGCGGCGGGGCTCACCGGCTCGCAGTTCAGCCCGCTCTACTCGCTGGTCAAGGGCGGGATCGTCAACTTCACGCGTGCCGTCGCCCTCTACGGCGCCAAGGACGGCGTCCGCGCCAACGCGGTGTGCCCGGGGGCGACCGACACGCCGATGCTGCCGGACTTCCTCGGCGACGGCGACGACGAGGCCAAGAAGCAGGGCGCCGCGTCGAACATCCCGCTGGGCCGGCTCGGCCGGCCCGAGGAGATCGCCGAGGTCGTCGTCTTCCTGGCGTCGGACGCGGCGAGCTTCGTGACCGGGGTCGCGCTGCCGGTCGACGGCGGCTACACCGCCCGTTAGGGCTCGCGACCGTCGCGTTTCACAACCAGGCGTTGTGAAACTCGACGCTCGCACGCGCACGCGTCGCACTGGCAGCTCGGACTGGGGCCACGCCTAGGGTCGCACGGGGTGAGCCCCGGACGCGATTTCGCGCATGAGTCCCGACACTCGAAGCGTCACGACAACGTGTGAGGAGACTCGGTCCTTGACTACCACTCGCCCGCAGCCCGATACAGAAACGGAAACCCTGGTCGTCGACTGGGACGTGCCGATCACGATGGACGACGGAGTCGTCCTCCGTGCCGACGTGTTCCGCCCGAATGACGTCGGCCCGCACCCGGTGATCATGACCCACGGCCCCTACGCCAAGGGCCTGTCGTTCCAGGAGCGCCACCCGACGGTCTGGAGCGAGCTCGCGGAGGGGCACCCGGACGCGGTCGAGGGCTCCTCCAACCGCTACGCGAACTGGGAGACCGTCGACCCCGAGCACTGGGTGCCCGACGGATACGTGGTGATCCGGGTCGACTCGCGCGGCGCCGGGCGCTCACCGGGATACCTGGACATCCTCTCGCCGCGCGAGATCGACGACTACGCCGCATGCATCGAGTGGGCGGGCGTCCAGCCGTGGAGCAACGGCAAGGTCGGCCTCCTCGGCATCTCCTACTACGCGGTCAGCCAGTGGCTGGTGGCGGCCCGGCAGCCGCCCCATCTCGCCGCCATCTGTCCGTGGGAGGGCGCAAACGACTTCTACCGCGAGTTCACGCATCACGGCGGCATCCTCAGCATCTTCTTCGCAGCAGTGGTATCCCGGGATGGTCGCGGCCGTCCAGCACGGCGTCGCCGATCGCGGCCCGCGCAACCCCAACACCGGCGAGCCCGTCGCCGGATCCGAGCGCCTGAGCGACGAAGCGCTCGCCGCCAACCGCCCCGACGCGCTCGCCGCGCTGCGCGAGCGTCCGCTGCTCGACGACTACCACCGCGCGCGGACCGCGGATCTGTCGCGCATCACGGTGCCCGTGCTGTCGGCGACCAACTGGGGGCATCACCTGCACACGCGCGGCGGCTTCGAGGGCTACGCGGGCGTGGCCAGCGAGCAGAAGTGGCTGGAGGTGCACGGCCTCCAGCACTACGTCGAGTTCTACACCGAGTACGGCCGGACGCTGCAGAAGCGCTTCTTCGGGCACTTCCTCAAGGGCGAGGACACCGGCTGGGACGCGCAGCCGCCGGTGTCGCTGAACCTGCGCCGCGTCGACGGGAGCTTCGAGCGGCGCGCCGAGCGCGAGTGGCCGTTGGCGCGGACGCAATGGACGAAGTTCTATCTCGACGCCGCGGGCGGCACGCTGAGCCGCCGGCCGGTCGCCGAGAGCAGCGCCGAGTTCGCTGCGCTCGGCGAGGGCCTGACGTTCTGGACGGAGCCGTTGACGGAGGCGCTGGAGCTGACCGGGCCGGCCGCCGCGTCGCTCACGGTGGCCTCGTCGACGCCGGACGCCGACGTGTTCCTCACGCTCCGGGTGCAGGCTCCCGACGGACGCGACGTCACGTTCCCGAGCGCCCTCGACCCGCACGGGGCGATCGCGCTCGGCTGGCTGCGCGCCTCGCTGCGCAAGCTCGACCCCGCGCGCAGCACCCCGTACCGGCCATGGCACACCTACGACGAGCGGCAGCCGCTCACCCCCGGCGAGCCCGTCGACCTGCAGGTGGAGCTGTGGCCGACCTCGGTGATCGTCCCGGCCGGCTACCGCCTCGGCGTCACCGTCGGTGGCCGCGACTTCGAGTTCGCAGGCGACGGTCCGTGGCCGGAGTTCTTCGGCGTCACGATGCGCGGCAACGGCATCTTCGTCCACACCGACCCGCACGATCGCGGCTCCGACGACTACGCCGGCACGACGACGCTGATCAGCGACGGCGAGCACTCCTCGTTCCTGCTGCTGCCGGTCATCCCATGAGCGCGCGCGTGGGCGCGGGGTTCTGGTTCGTGGCGGCCGCGTTCGCGATCGTCATGGCCTTCGGGACGGTGCCGAGTCCGCTGTGGCCGCTGTACGGCCTCAGCTCGACGCTCGTCACGGTGGCGTTCGCCGCCATGGTGATCGGCGTCGGCACGGGCCTGTACTTCATGGGGCACCTGTCCGACCGCTTCGGCCGCCGCCGGATCGTGCTGCCGGCGCTCGTGATCGCGCTCGCCGCCGCCGCCACGATGGCGGCGTGGCATCAGCTCCCAGGCCTGCTGATCGGCCGCGTGCTGACCGGCGTCGCCGCGGGTCTGATGGCGTCGACGGCGACGACGTACCTGACCGAGCTGCGGCCGGCGAGCCCGCGGCTCTCGTCCGGCGTCGCGGCCGCCGCCAACCTCGGCGGCCTGTCGCTCGGGCCGCTCGTGGCCGGCGCGCTCGCGCAATGGGCCGCGCATCCGCTCGTGACGCCCTACGTCGTGTTCGCCGTCCTGATGGCGCTCGGCCTGCTCGGCGTCGCGCTCACGCCGGAGACCGTCGAGCGCGGGCGCGCGGGGCGGGACGCCCGCTTCCAGTTGCGCGCCGGCAGGGGCGGCGCCTTCGCCGGAGCCGCGGCGGTCGCGTTCTGCTCGTTCGCGATCTTCGGGCTCTTCGCATCGCTCGGGTCGGTGATCGTGCGCGGCGAGCTGCACAACACGTCGCGCTGGACGTGGGGCCTGGCCGCGTTCGTCGTGCTCGGCGTGTCCCCGGTCGCGCAGGTGGCGTTCAGCCGCTTGTCCGTCTCACGCCTGCTCGCGATCGGCCTCGCCGGCGCACCGGTCGGTTTCGTGCTCGTCGTGATCGCGCTGTACCACCCGTCGCTCGCGCTCTATCTCGATCGGCTCGGCGGTCGCCGGAGCCGGCGCCGGGCTGCTGTTCAAGGCCGGCATCGGCACCGCGATCGCCGCGGCCGACCCGACCGCGCGCGCGGGCGTGCTGTCGGCCTTCTTCGTGATCGCGTACGTGGGGATGGGCCTGCCGCCGGTGCTGCTGGCCGTCGCGACCCACTTCACGAGCCAGCGGGCCGCGATGATCGGCTTCGGCTGCGCGATCGCGGCGATCTCCGTCGTCGCCGCCGGGATCCAGACCTCCGCCGCTCGCGATCCCCCAGCCCGCCGCGATAGACCGTATGCTTGGCCAGCGCATGTTGCGCGGTCGGCGCAGGGAGTGCGAGGCGTTGGATCGGCTGTTGGACGGTGTGCGGGCGGGGCGCAGCGGAGCGCTGGTGGTGCGCGGCGAGCCGGGCGTCGGCAAGACCGCGCTGCTGGAGTACGTCGCTCGAGCGGGCGTCGGGGTGTCGGGTGGCGCGCGCGGCGGGCGTGCAGTCTGAGATGGAGCTCCCGTTCGCGGGGCTCCATCAGTTGTGCGCGCCGATGCTGGATCGGCTTGAGCGTCTCCCGGGACCGCAGCGCGATGCACTTGGCACCGCGTTCGGGCTGAGCGCCGGGGACGCGCCCGATCGATTTCTGGTCGGGTTGGCGGTGCTGAGCCTGCTGTGCGAGGTGGCCTCCGAGCGGCCGCTGGTGTGCGTCGTGGATGACGCGCAGTGGCTTGATCGGGCCTCGGCGCAGGCGCTGGCGTTCGTGGCGCGCCGCCTGCTGGCGGAGTCGGTGGCCTTGGTCGTTGCGGTGCGCGAGTCCGGAACCGAGCAGGAGTTCACCGGCTTGCCGGAGCTGGTGGTCGAGGGCCTGCGTGACGGTGATGCACGCGCGCTGCTGGGCTCGGTGATCCGCGGGCCGCTGGACGAGCGGGTGCGCAACCGGATCGTGGCCGAGACGCGCGGCAACCCGCTGGCGCTGCTGGAGCTGCCGCGGGGGATGACGCCGGCGGAGCTGGCCGGCGGATTCGGGCTGCCGGACGGGCCGGCGCTCCCGGGGAGGATCGAGCAAAGCTTCCGACAGCGCGTGGAAGGTCTCCCGGCCCAGACGCAGCGGCTGTTGCTGGTCGCCGCGGCCGAGCCGGTCGGCGAGCCGGTCCTCGTGTGGCGCGCGGCGGAGCGGCTGGGGATCGGGGTCGACGCCGCGGCGCCGGCCGAGACGTTCGGCTTGTGCGAGTTCGGCGCCCGGGTCCGGTTCCGCCATCCGCTCGTGCGCTCGGCCGTCTATCGGGCGGCGTCGTCCGAGGACCGGCAGGCCGTGCACCGGGCGTTGGCGGAGGTGACCGATCCCGGCGTCGATCCCGATCGCCGCGCCTGGCATCGCGCCCACGCGACACCCGGGCCCGACGAGGACGTCGCCGAGGAGCTCGAGCGCTCGGCCGGCCGGGCGCAGGCGCGCGGAGGGCTGGCGGCCGCGGCCGCCTTCCTGGAGCGGGCCGCGGGACTGACGCTCGAGCCGGCGCGGCGGGCACGGCGCGCCCTGGCCGCCGCACAGGCCAAGCACCTGGCGGGCGCGCCCGACGCGGCGCTGGACCTGCTGGCCACGGCGCAGGCGGGACCGCTTGACGAGCTCCAGTACGCCCGGGTCGACCTGTTGCGCGGTCAGATCGCGTTCGCGTCGAGCCACGGCAGCGACGCTCCCCCGCTGCTGCTCACGGCCGCCAGGCGGCTCGAGCCGCTCGACGCCGGGCTTGCGCGCGAGACCTATCTGGACGCGTTCTCGGCGGCGATGTTCGCCGGCCGTCTGGCCGGCGGCGTCGGCGTGCTGGAAGTGGCGCGGGCGGCACGGGCGGCGCCGCCGGCGCCGCAGCCCCCGCGCCCGCTCGATCTGCTGCTGGATGGCCTGGCGGTATTGATGACGGAGGGGTACGCGGCCGGGACGCCACATGCTCGAGCGGGCGCGCAGCGCCTTCGACGGCGTGGAGATCTCCAGAGAGGAGGAGCTCCGCTGGGGCTGGCTGGCCTGCAACACCGCCGCGATGCTCTGGGACGACGAGGCCTGGCACGTCCTCGCCACCCGCCACGTCCAGCTCGCCCGTGATGCCGGCGCGCTCAGCGTGCTTCTCCACGCCCTCAGCTTCCGCATCGGCCTGCACCTGTCCGCCGGCGAGCTGGCCGTGGCCGCGTCGCTGATCGAGGAGGTGGAGGCGGTGACCGAGGCGACCGGGAGCCGGCTCGCGCCCTACGGCGCCGTGGCGCTCGCCGCCTGGCAGGGCCGGGAAGCCGAGGCCTCCGAGCTCATCGACGCCACGATGAAGGAGGTGGTGGCTCGCGGCGAGGGCAGGGGCCTGGCCGTCATCGAGTGGGCGAGCGCGTTGCTCTACAACGGCCTCGGCCGGTATGAGGACGCGATGGCCTCAGCCGCGCCGGCCAGCGAGCACCCGCACGAGCTCAGCTTCGCCACCCGCGCGCTCCCGGAGCTGATCGAGGCGGCCACCCGCAGCGGCGAACACCGAGCGCGCTGCCGACGCCCTCCAGCGGCTGTCGGAGACGACACGCGCCAGCGGAACCGACTGGGCGCTCGGGATCGAAGCGCGCTCGCGCGCGCTGCTGAGCGAGAACGAGGCCGCCGACGAGCTCTACAGGGAGGCGATCGATCGCCTCGGCCGCACCCGGCTGCGCGTCGAGCTCGCTCGCGCCCACCTCCTCTACGGCGAATGGCTCCGGCGCGAGCACCGCCGCCTGGACGCGCGCGAGCAGCTGCGTCGCGCCCATGACGTGTTCGACCGCATCGGGGCCGAAGCGTTCGCCGAGCGCGCCCGCCGCGAGCTCCTGGCCACCGGCGAGACCCTGGGCAAGCGCACGGTCGAATCGCGCGACAGTGCTCACCGCTCAGGAAGCGCAGATCGCGCGACTCGCCCGCGACGGCCTCTCCAACGCCGAGATCGGCAGCCAGCTCTTCATCAGCCCGCGCACCGTCGAGTACCACCTCAGCAAGACCTTCGCCAAGCTCGAGATCAGCTCGCGCCACCAACTCCGCCGCGTCCTCCCCAGCGACCCCGACTGATCTTAGGCCAGCGGCCGCAGCCGGCCGGCCGTCTGCCCGCCGTCGACGACGATGTCGGCGCCGGTGATGAACGCGCTCTCGTCGCAGATGAGGAAGACGGTCGTCGCCGCGATCTGCTCGACGGTGCCCGCCCGGCCGAGCGGCACCATCTCGCGCACGCGCTCCTCGAAGTTCGCCAGCGCCGCGTACTGCCCGCCCTGCGCCATCGGCGACTCGATCATCCCCGGGGCGATCGTGTTGACGCGGATGCCGTGCACCGCCCACTCGATCGCGGCGCAGACCGTCACGGCGCGCACGCCGGCCTTGGCCGCGGCGTAGCCGGCGTTGAAGCCGACGCCGTGGCCGACGCTCATCGTCGTGACGTTGACGATGCTGCCGCCGCCCGCGTCGCGCATCGGGCCGAAGACGGCCTGCATGCCGAAGATCGCGCCGAACTGGTTCACGCGCGCGAGGTCGAGCATCGCTTCGGGGGTGAGGTCCTCGACCCGGTGCACCGAGGTCGTCCCGGCGTTGCCGACGAGCGCCGTCACGGGGGAGAAGCGCTCCGCCGCGAACGCGACGGCGCGCCGCCAGGCCTGGGGATCCGTGACGTCGCACTCGACGAACGCCGCGCGCTCGCCGAGCGACGCCGCGAGCTCCTCGCCGCCCTCGAGCTCGATGTCGGCGACGACGACGGCGCCGCCCTCGTCGACGATCGCCTTCGCGGTCGCCCGGCCGAACGCGCCCGCGCCGCCGCTGAGGAGGACGACCTGGTCGGTCAGTCGAGCCATGGTCGCGGGACTGTATCTTCGTGTACGCTATAGAGCAAGTCATGTTCGATGCGGCAAACGACGTGCGCGCGGTGCTCGCCGAGCACGACCGCCTGTGGACGGAGCTCGACCTGGACGGCCTCGGCGGCCTCTGGGACGCCGACGACCCCAACGCCTCCTACATGGGCGACGAGTACCGCGACCCGGTGGTCGGGCGCGACCCGCTGCGCCGGCACTGGGGACGGCTCGGCTCGCGGCTGAGCTCGGCGACGGTGGCCTCCGAGGCGTCGCTGGTCAACGCGCTGGCCGACGACCTGGTGCTCGTCATGCTCGACGTGCGCTGGACGTTCGCCGGCGTCGAGGGCGGCGAGCCGCGCAGCGGGCGCTCGTGGGTCTCGGCGGTGCTGCGGCGCACCGGCGCGGGCTGGCGCTTCGTCAGCTACATGGAGCGGCTGTCCGAGCTCGACGCCGACTGAGCCGATCACGGCGGCCGCGGTCTCGCCCGCGAGCAGGCCGGTGACCAGCGCGGTCATCAGGCCGCCGCCGTAGCCGGCGTTCGCGCCGCCGTTGACGCTGGCCGCCGCGGCGCCCGCGGCGTGCAGGGCCGGGATCGGCGCGCCCGCCTGGTCGAGCACGCGCCCGCGCTCGTCGATCAGCAGGCCGCCCGTCGTGTACGTGATGCCGGGCGCCATCGGGAAGGCGACCAGCGCGCCGTCGAGCGGGCGCGCGGCGCCGGCGCGCGGCACCGGCAGCTCGGCGCCGCGCCCGGTCCGCGCGGCCTCCGAGTACTCCTCGAGCGTCGCGGCGAGGACGTCGCCGTCGAGGCCGACCAGCGCGGCCAGCGCGTGGGCGTCCGGCGCGCGCAGGACCCGCGCGCCGCGCCGCTCGAGCTCGGGGTTGGCGGCGAGGTGGCCCTCGACCTCGTGGCCGTGGGCCTCGTCCCACAGCTTCTCGCTGATGACGACCCAGCCGAAGGGATCGTCGGCGCGACCGGCGACGTTGGCCACGGCCACGCCGCCGAGGCTCTCGTCGACCACGCGGCGGCCGCTCGCGTCGACGTAGACGCCGCCGTCGTCGTCATGACCTCGTCCAGGCCCGGCCACGGCCACAGCCGGTCGTTGTCGAAGACGTCGCCGTGCAGGCAGTGCCCGTAGAACCAGTCGAGGTGCGCGAGCCGCGCGCCGGCGGTCTCGCCCATGCGCAGGGCGTCGCCGCGCCCGCTCGGCGCGCCGCGCAGGAACAGCCGGTCGGCGGCCGGCCCGATGTGGCGCCGGCGCAGCTCGGGATCCGCCCCGAACCCGCCGTCGGCGAGCACGACGGCGCGCCCCGCGAGCCGCGTCCCGTCCTCGGCCACGACGCCGGCGATCGCGCCGTCGCCGTCGCGGTCGAGCGCGGTGATCCGCGTCGCGCCGCGCACCTCGCCGCCGCGGGCGCGGACGGTGTCCTGCAGCGCCCGCAGCGTCTGCTGCGGGCCCTTGTCGCGCCAGTCGTGGATGTCGTGGACGTCGCGCTTCGTCGGGCCGAGGCGGGGGTAGAGGTCGCCGGGCGTGCGCGGGAGCAGCTCGGGTCCCTGCGTCTGCAGCCAGGCGATCGCGCGGGCGGCGTTGCCCGCGATCGCCTCGACGATCTCCGGGCGGGCCTCGCCGGCCGTCCGCTGCTCGAGCCGGGCGGCGATGGCCTCGGCGTCGTCGGCCGTCGGGTCCAGGCGCGGCCCGACGTGCATGCCGCCGGTCGACAGGGTCGTGTTGCCGCCGGCCGTGGGGTCCTCGGCCGCGTCGACGAGGACCACGCTGCGGCCGAGCTCGCTCGCCCGGCAGGCGGCGGCGCTGCCGGCCAGCCCGGCGCCCACCACGATCACGTCGCTCACCACGTCACCTCCGGGTCGTGCAGCCCGTAGATCTGACTGCCGGAATATTGTATGCTATACAGATCTAGTTGGACTGTATAGCAAACGGAGGAGCAATGTCCGCGCAGAAGTACGTCGACGTCGATGTGCACCCGCTGGTCAACGCCCCGCTGACGACGGGGCTCCCCGGGAGCGGCTTCTTCGCGGGCATCCGGCCGTACCTGACCACGAGCCAGCAGGCCCACTTCGACCTGCGCAAGCAGCTGCCCTACCCGCGCTACGAGATCCCGTTCGGCAACTTCTCCCAGGACGCGCTGACGCCGAGCGGTGGGCCTCCCGGGTCCGACGCGGCCTACGCCGTCAAGCAGCACCTCGACGGCCACGGCGTCGCCGCCGGGATCCTCTCGTCGCTCGAGGCGGCGTACCTGACGGCGCTGCCGAACCCGGACGACACGGTCGTGCTGTCGTCGGCGCTCAACGACTACCTGATCGACCACTGGCTCGCGGTCGACCCGCGGTTTCACCTGGCGATCGGGGTGACGCCCAAGGACCCCGTGGCCTCCGCCGCCGAGGTCCGCCGCCTGGCCGGCAATCCGCAGGTCGTCGCGGTCTTCCTGCCCACCAACGACATCGCGATGGGCAACCGCTACTTCCATCCGATCTACGACGCGGCGCAGGAGTGCGGCTTGCCGATCTTCTCCCACGTCGGCAGCGGGGAGGGCGACTTCCGCGGCGCCGCCGCGCTGCCCGGCGGCCAGCCCAGCCACTTCGCCGAGCGGCGCGCGATCTTCTCGACGGTCGCGCAGGCCAACCTCGCCAGCGTCATCTTCGAGGGCGTCTTCGAGCGGTTCCCCAAGCTCAAGCTCGTCTTCGTCGAGTGGGGCTTCGCGTGGGCGCCGCCGCTGATGTGGTCGATGGACGCGCGCTGGCGCGCGCTGCGCCCCGAGACGCCGTGGGTGCGCCGCCCCCCGAGCGAGTACGTCCTCGAGCACGTCCGCTGGAGCACCCAGCCGCTCGACGAGCCCGCCAAGCCCGAGCACCTGACGGCGCTGCTGGACATGATGCAGGCCGAGAGAACGCTCATGTTCGCCACCGACTACCCGCACTGGGACAACGAGTTCCCCTCGCGGGTGCTCAGCGGCGTCGACGCGAGCGTCAAGCGCCGGATCCTGTACGAGAACGCGCTCGAGACCTTCGAGCGGCTCGGCCCCGAGGTCGCCGCGGCGTGCGCCGAGGAACCCGTTGCGGTCGCGCGGAGCTGAAGTGGGCCGGCACCGCGTGTGCGCCGCCGACGAGCTCCCGCCCGGCGCGCGCAAGATCGTGCAGGTCGGCCGTGCCTCGATCGG
This sequence comes from uncultured Solirubrobacteraceae bacterium, assembly GCA_963774155.1. GTDB lineage: Bacteria > Actinomycetota > Thermoleophilia > Solirubrobacterales > Solirubrobacteraceae > DASSUW01. Next base: position 24,892 of record CAVZDW010000009.1, on the reverse strand, counting down.
CGTGTTCAACGTCGAGGGGAGCTACTACGCGCTGCGCAACATCTGCCCGCACCACGGCGCGCAGCTGTGCCTCGGCACGGCCGGCGGCACGATGTTCCCGTCGGCGCCGGGGGAGTGGGAGTGGCATCCAGAGCACGCGGTGGTGCGCTGCCCGCGCCACCGCTGGGAGTTCGACCTCCAGACCGGGCGATCGTTCACCGACCCCGGTCGCTACCGGGTCAAGGCGTACCAGGTGCAGGTCGTCGGCGGCGACGTGCTCGTGGAGGTCTGAGCCGTGACGTGCAGCCAGCGCCTCGCCGGCCAGACGGCGATCGTCACCGGCGCGGTGTCCGGCATCGGCCGCGCGATGCTGGACGCCCTGGTGGCCGAGGGCGCCTCGGTGCTCGCGGCCGACATCTCCGCCGAGCGCCTCGCCGAGCTCGACGGCTCCGAGCGCGTCGAGACGATCGCGGTGGACCTCACGCGCGCCGACGACGTGCACGCGACGGTCGACCGCGCGATCGAACTGTGGGGACGCATCGACGTCCTCTGCAACAACGCCGGGGTGCCCGACCGCTTCGCCGGCGTCGAGGAGTGCACCGACGACGAGTGGGGATTCGGGCTCGCCCTGCATCTCACGGCGCCGTTCCTCGCGAGCCGCCGGGCCCTGCCGCACATGCTCGCCGCCGGCCGCGGCATGATCTTCAACACCGTCTCGACCGCCGGGATCACCGGCGGCAACGGCGGGGCGTCCTACACCGCCTCCAAGCACGGGCTGGTCGGCCTGTCGAGGAGCATCGCCGCGATGTACGGGACCGACGGGATCCGCTGCGTGGCGATCTGCCCCGGCGCGGTCGACACCGGCGCGACGGAGATCATGAAACGCCGCCGCGCCGACGGCGAGGTCAGCGAGCGCAGCGAGGCCACGCGCGCGCGCACGTTCCAGGCGTTCATCCGGCGCGCGCAGCCGGCCGAGTTCGGCGCGCTCGTGGCCTTCCTGGCCGGCGGAGGGGCGGACCTGCTCAACGGCGCCGTGCTGACGGCGAACTCCGGCTACAGCGCGCACTGAAGGCGCGCCCGCGCCGGCCGGCGGCGAGCGCCGCTTCAACTGCTCCTCGAGCCGATTTCGGCTGCCGAGAAGGCCAGCCGTCGCGGCACGCTGAGGCCGTACGGTGCTGAGATCGTGAACGCGGGTTCGACCAACGAGATCCCCACTGCCGATGACGGCATGAACCGTCGCGGCCTGATCGTCAAGGGCCTCGCCGCCGCGGGTGCCGCGACCCTGACGAGCGGCGCCGGCACGGTCCAGGCCGCCGAGCGCCTGCGCCCGCGGCGCGTGTTCAAGGGCGCAGTTCGCAACGTCGTCCTGGTCCACGGCGCCTACGCCGACGGGTCGAGCTGGTCTGAGGTGATCGAGCGCCTGCAGGCCGCCGGGGTCACCGCGACCGCGGTGCAGAACCCGCTGACCTCGGTGGCCGACGACGCGGCGGCAACCCGCCTGATCCTCGCCCGGCAGGCCAAGCCGACGATCCTCGTCGGTCACTCCTACGGCGGCACCGTGATCACCGAGGCCGGCGCAGACCCGCACGTCGTCGGCCTGGTCTACGTCGCGGCCCGGGCGCCCGACGCCGGCGAGGACTATGCGGCGCTCGCCAAGACCTTCCCGACCCCGCCGGCCAGCGCCGGTCTCGTCTACAAGGACGGATTCGGGAGTCTCACCGAGCGCGCGTTCCTGCACGACTTCGCCAACGGCGTCGACCGAGACCGGGCGCGGGTGCTCTACGCCGTCCAAGGGCATATCTCGGCCACCTTGTTCGCCGACAAGACGACGGTTGCCGCCTGGCGTTCGAAGCCGTCCTGGTACGCGGTCTCCAAACGCGATCGCACCACCTCGCCCGAGCTTGAGCGCTTCCTCGCCAAGCGCATGAAGGCCACCACGATCGAGCTCGACTCGGGGCACCTCTCGCTGGTCACGCATCCGCGTCAGATCACCGAGCTGATCCTGCGCGCCGCGCGCCACAGCGGCTGACTCCCGGCGCTGATCGGGCCCTACTGGGCGTCAGGCGCGGCCCGCGACGCTTCGCGCAGGATGTGGGCTACGTCGCCGACGACGGCGAGATGCTCGTGCATCGCCGCCGCGGCGGCATCGTCGTCAGACCGCTCGATCGCCTCGAGGATGCGGCGGTGTGCCTCCAGCGAGCGCGGCGGGCGGCCGGGTCGCGAGAGCGACGCCCGGCGCGTGAGTTCGATCGGCTCCGCGAGCTGGGCCATGAGGTCGCTGAGGATGACGTTGTGGGCCGCTTCGGCGATCGCGTGGTGAAAGCGCTCGTCGGCGTTCGCACCGGTGCCGCCGGCCGCGATGTCCTGCTCCATCGCGTCGACCGCGGCGCGGATCGCCCGGAGGTCATCGTCGGTCCGCCGCTGCGCAGCAAGCCGCGCGCTCTGGCCCTCGATGGCCTCGCGGACCTCCATCACGGCGGGGAGATGCGCGCGGCTGCCGATCAGGTCCTGCGCGAGTGACGGCGGCGTGTCGGATGAGCCGCCGGCGGACGTAGGCGCCATCCCCGCGGCGGATCTCGACGAGGCCGTCGATGCGCAACACCGTGAGGCCCTGGCGTACGGACACGCGGCTGACGCCGAGACGCTGGGCGAGCTCGCGCTCGGCAGGCAACCGTTGGCCGGGCTGGAGGGCTTCGGTGCGGATCAGCTCGACGAGGGTGCGGGCCACGCCCTCGTAGAGCGGCTCGTTGGCGGCTGCGCTGGCCATGTGCGTGCAGGATATCGACGGCAGTCACGTTGGTCCGTCCACGGTCCGGCCACCACACGGCACGACGAGACGGGCAATCGACGTGAAATCGCCGTGGTGGCCATCGGTCCAGTGTGGCCCATCCGTAGGTTCGCTTGGTCGATTGGATAGTCCAATGGCATCATGTGGTTAGTCCACTGGCCACGACCCCGGAGGCGTCCGCATGACCCGCCCGCCCCTGGACGGAATCACCGTCCTCGACCTGTCCCGCGTGCTCGCGGGACCCTACGCAGCGATGCTGCTCGCCGACATGGGCGCGCACGTGATCAAGGTCGAACGCCCTGGCGCCGGCGACGACACGCGCCAATGGGGCCCGCCCTTCGTCGGCGCAGAGGGCGCGCGCGAAAGCACCTACTTCCTCTCGACCAACCGCAACAAGGCGAGCATCGAACTCGACTTCAAAGACGACCAGGACCGGGACGTGCTGCGCTCGCTGATCGCGGACGCGGACGTGCTGATCGAGAACTTCCGGCCCGGCGTGATGGACCGGCTCGGCTTCGGCGCGAAGGCGCTCGAACGCATCAACCCGCGGCTGGTGATGCTGTCGATCAACGGCTTCGGTTCCACCGGCCCCGACAGCGGGCGCACCGGCTACGACCAGATCCTGCAGGCCGAAGGCGGGCTCATGAGCCTGACCGGACAGCCGGGCGGCGAACCGACCAAGGTCGGCGTCCCGATCGCCGACCTGCTGGCGGCGACCTTCGGCGCGCTGGGCGTGCTCGCGGCGCTGCGCGAGCGCGACACGATCAGCGGCCGCGGACAAGTCGTCGAGACCTCGCTGCTGGCCGGCCAGATCGCGATCCATGCGTTCCAAGCGACCCGCTGGCTCGTCGCCGGCGAGGTCCCCGGCCCTGCCGGCAACGCCCATCCGACGATCTGCCCCTACGGGCTGTTCGAGACGGCCGACCGCCCGCTTGTCATCGCCGTCGGCAACGACGCGATCTGGAAGCGCTTCGCGCCGCTGGTCGGGCTCGACCCCGACGCACCGGAACATGCCACCAACGACGCCCGCGTCGCGCACCGGACCACACTCGACGACGACATCGGTGCCCGCATGCGCCGCGACCCCGCTGCGTCGTGGCTGCAGCGCTTCGCCGAGCACGGCATCCCCGCCGGCGAGGTGCGCACGCTCGACCAGGTCTACGCCGCGCCACAGGTGCGCGAGCAGGGGCTCGTGATCGAGGTTGAGCACCCGACGCTCGGGCCGATCGAACTGCCGGGCTCGCCACTGAAGTTCGGACGCAGCCCCGCTCCCGACCACCAGGCGCCGCCGACGCTCGGCCAGCACTCCGCCGAGATCCGGCGCTCGATCGACGAACGCCAGGAGCGTGCGGCATGAACGGCATCCACATCACGAACGAGCTCGACGCCGGCGTCACCTCGAGCGACCCGCTCGAGTGGCCGGCCTACCGCGCGGCACTCGGACGCGCGCGCCTGCGCACCGGGCGACAGGAGTCCGTCCGCGTCGCCGACGTCGTGATCGAGGGCCACGCCGCGGTGCTGATCGAGTTCGAGTTCGGCTTCCTCGGCGGATCGCTCGGCGAGGCGACGGGCGACAAGATCATGCGCGCATTCCAGCGGGCGCGCCGGCTGCGCGTACCGGTCATCTCCCTCGTCGCCTCCGGCGGCGCCCGCATGCAGGAGGGCATGCGCTCGCTCCTGCAACTGCAGCGGATCGCCGCCGCCGCGGTGCAGGCACGGGCCGACGGCATCCCGCACATCGCCGTCGTGCGACACCCCACCACCGGCGGCGTCTGGATCGCGCTCGCCGCGACGGCCGACGTCGTGCTGGGCCTGCCCGGCGCTCAGGTGTCATTCGCCGGCAGTCGCGTACGCGACGAAGACTCGGACGCCGCGCCGTTCACCGCCGAGGGCAAACTCGCCGCCGGCTGCATCGACGCGCTCGTGTCCGAGGCCACGCTGGCGCCGACGCTCGGCCGCGCGCTCGCGCTGCTCGCCCCGCGCACGCGCGGGCCGGCAGGCGCCGCGGAGATCCCGCGCGCGCTCGGCGACCTGCGCCCGTCGACCGACGGCTGGGACAGCGTCCGGCGTGCCCGCGACCCACGGCGCCCCCGCGCGCGTGCCTACCTCGACGACTACTTCGACTTCCGGCTCAAACTCTCCGGCGACCGCGCCGGCGGCACCGACCCGGGCACGCTGATCGGCATCGGCCGGCGCGGCGATCGCAGCATCGCCTACGCCGCCCAGGCGGGCACCGCCACCACGCCCGCCGGCTTCCGCGCCGCCACCCGGCTCGTGCGCCTCGCCGACGCGCTCGGCCTGCCGGTGCTCACCCTGATCGACACCCCCGGCGCGGCGAACGACGCCGCCGCCGAACAGGCCGGCGTCGGCACCGCGATGGCCGAGCTGTTCGGTGCCGTCGCAGCCGCCCGCGTGCCGGTGACCTCGCTCGTCATCGGCGAGGGCGGCTCAGGCGGAGCGCTCGCGCTCGCTTCACACGACCAGCTCTGGATCACGCCGGACGCGTACTTCTCGGTCATCGCCCCGGAAGCAGCGACCGCGATCCTCAAACGCGACCCCTCCGATGTCCCACTCGTCGCACGCGACCTCCGCGTCAGCCCGGCGGAGCTCCTCTCGCTCGGCGTCGTCCGCGGTATCGCCGGCGAGCAGCCGGCCTCGCCTGCGCGCCTCGGCGAGGCGGGTCGGGCGGCATGACGCCGCGCGCCGTCAGGCCACGTCCTCGGGCGTGAGGCCGATCTCCGCCAGCACCTCCGCGGTGTGCTCCCCGTCGGCCGGCGGCCCGCTGCGAATGGCCCCGGGCGTCCGGCCGAAGCGGGGCGCGGGCGCGGCGTTGGGCACGCCCGCCACGTCGACGTACGCCTCGCGCTCGCGCTGGTGCGCGTGCGCGCGCGCCTCGTCGAAGGTGAGCACCGGGGCGACGCAGGCGTCGGTCCCGTCGAACCGCGCGACCCACTCGTCGCGCGTGCGCGCGCGAAAGACCTCGGCGAAGCGCTCCTTCATCGCCGGCCACGAGCCGACGTCCATCTGCTCGGGCAGCCCCGCGGGGTCGAGGCCCATGCCGTCGAGGAGCTGGGCGTAGAACTGCGGCTCGATGGCGCCCACCGCGACCGCGCGCCCGTCCGCCGTCTCGTAGGTGTCGTAGAAGTGCGCGCCCCCGTCGAGCAGGTTCGCCTCGCGCTCGAGCCGCCACATCCCCGAGGCGAGCATCCCGTGGGTCAGCGTCGACAGCAGCCCTACGCCGTCGACCATCGCGGCGTCGACCACCTGGCCCTCGCCGGACGACCGGGCCTCGAGCACCGCGCAGACGACGCCGAACGCGAGCAGCATCCCGCCGCCGCCGAAGTCCGCCACGAGGTTGAGCGGCACGACCGGACGCTCGCCGCGGCGGCCGATCGCCTCCAGCGCCCCGGTCAGCGCGAGGTAGGTGATGTCGTGGCCGGCGACGTTGGCCAGCGGGCCGTCCTGACCCCAGCCCGTGATGCGTCCGTACGCCAGCCGCGGGTTGCGCGCGAGGCAGTCCTCCGGGCCGAGTCCGAGGCGTTCGGTCACCCCGGGGCGAAAGCCCTCGAGGGTGGCGTCGGCGCGGGCGACGAGGCGCAGCGCCGCCTCGCGCGCAGCGTCCTTGCGCAGATCGAGGGCGACCGAGCGCCGCCCGCGCAGCAGCAGGTTGTGCTCGTTGGGGACGGGCGGCCCGCCCGAGCCCGGCGGCCGCTCGAGCCGGATGACGTCGGCACCGAGGTCGGCGAGCACCATGCCGGCGAACGGCGCCGGGCCGATGCCGCCGAGCTCGACGACCCGCAGGCCGGCGAGGGGGCCGGCGCTCACAGAGGAATTCGTACGGCATACACAACCTCAGAATCGAGATAGCAAACGTTGACAAGCCCGCGAGTCGGATGTACGGTACCGCGATCACTGTGATGCGTATAGCGAACAGTGACGAGGCCCCGTTGGGGAGAGAGAGAGCTGTAGATGAACGAGGTCCTGCCGTACGTGATCATCGGGCTGACGTCGGGCTCGGTGTATGCGCTCTCGGCGATGGCGCTGACGCTCACCTATCGCACCACGGGCGTGTTCAACCTCGCGCAGGGGGCGATCGGCGCGGCGACGGCGTACGTCTTCTACGACCTCACGAGCCGCGGCATGTCGTGGCCTCTGGCCGCCGCCGTGTGCGTCGCCGGCTTCGGCGTCGTCGGCGGGCTCGTGATGGAGCGCATCGGCAGCATCCTCGCCCGCGTGGACGTGTCGCTGCGGATTCTCGTGACGGTCGGGCTGATGGTCGGGATCCAAGGGCTGATCGTCATCCATTACGGCGGCCTGGCCGTGACCTTCCCCACCTTCCTGCCGACCGACTTCCACGAGCTGCTCGGGACCACGATCACCACCGACAGCATGATCATCTTCGGGCTTGCGCTCGCCGCTGTGCTCGGGCTGACCGGCCTCCTGCGGTTCTCGCGGCTCGGCGCGAGCACACGCGCCGTGGTCGACGACCCCACGCTCCTGGCGCTGACCGGCGCCAATCCCAACGCCGTGCGCCGCGCGTCGTGGATCATCGGCACGGCCTTCGTCGCGGTCTCCGGGATCCTCGCCGCCGCGGCGGTGGGGACGCTTGAGCCGCCACTGCTGACGCTCCTGCTCATCAGCGCGTTCGGGGCCGCGGCGCTCGGCGCGTTCCGCAGCATCCCGCTCGCCTACGTCGGCGGGCTGGCGGTCGGGGTCGCGGCGTCGCTCGCCAGCAAGTACGTGACCGGTGACAGCTTCGTGGCCGGGGTGCCCGCGGCCCTCCCGGTGATCGTGCTGTTCGTCGCGCTGCTCGTCATCCCGCGGCGCTATCTCGCGGTGACGGCCGCTCGTCTGCGTCCCAAGCCACGCCCGAAGCCGTTGCCGCGTCTGGTGGGGGCCGGCCTGACGACGGTCACGATCGGGCTGTTCGTGTTCGCGCCGGCGATCCTCGGCCAATCGCGCCTTCCCGCCCTGACGGCCACGGTGGTGTACGCCATCCTGCTGCTGTCGCTGATCCTGCTGGTGCAGTTCTCAGGCCAGGTGTCGCTCTGCCAGTTCGGGTTCGCGGCGGTCGGGGCGGCGGCGTTCTACCGGCTTACGCACTACGCCGGCCTTCCGTGGATCGCTGCCGTCGTGCTCTCCGGGCTGATCACGATGCCGATCGGGGCGCTGGTGGCGATCCCGGCGGCGCGCCTGTCCGGGCTGTTCCTCGCCGTGTCGACGTTCGGCTTCGGCGTGCTGCTTCAGGTGCTCTTCTACAACACGGACATCATGTTCGGCCAGGGGTCGTCGGTGTCGGCGCCGCGGCCGGGGTTCGCCGCAGGCGATCTCGCCTACTACCGCGTCACCCTGATCGCGCTGGCGCTGTGCGCCGGCGCGATCCTGCTCGTGAACCGCACGCGTCTCGGCCGCTTGCTGCGGGGGATGAGTCAGTCGCAGACGACGATGGTCACCCACGGGACGAAGCTGAACGTCACGAAGGTCGTGGTCTTCTCGATGTCAGCGTTCCTGGCCGGGATCGCCGGCGCGCTGTACGGCCCGGTCTCCGAGAGCGTCAGCAGCAGCTCGTTCGATCCGTTCCTCTCGTTGAACCTGGTGGCGCTGCTGATGCTCGTCACCGTCCTGCACGGAGGGACGGTGCGCCCGGCGATCCTCGGCGGCCTCGCGCTGGGGCTCCTCCCGAGCTACCTCACCAGCGCGACCGTCAACGAATGGCTGGCCGTCCTGTACGGCGTGACGGCGGTCCAGATCGCTCACAAGGCGGCGTCAGCAGGCAAGCCGCACAAGTCGGTCCGCCAGCGGCTGCCGTGGCTGGCGATCGGGCGGCGTCGCGTTGAGTCGGAGGCGAGCGCATGAACAACTCCACGCTGGCAAAGTCCGACGCGGAGCGCGCCGCGATGCGGTCGCGCGGCGGTCTGCGGATCGAGGACCTGACCATCCGCTACGGCGGCAACGCGGCGGTGAGCGGCTTCTCGCTCGATGCGCCGCTCGGCCGCGCGACCGGGCTGATCGGCCCCAACGGCGCCGGTAAGACGAGCACGTTCAATGCGTGTAGCGGGCTGGTGCCGGCCGCCGAGGGGAAGATCACGCTGTTCGGCGAGGACATCACGAGGCTGCGCCCGTCGGCCCGAGCCCGGCGAGGGCTCGGGCGCACGTTCCAGCGCGTCGAGCTCTGCGAGCACCTGACCGTCGAGGAGAACGTCGCCCTCGGGCCGGAGGCGCTCGCGGCCGGCGGCAGCGTCCTCGGGCAGCTCTATGGCGGTCGCGCGGCCCGCCGGGCGATCCTCGAGTCGTGCGATGAGGCACTCGAGCTCTGCGGCCTGAGTGATCGTCGCGACCGCGTCGTCGCGCTGCTGTCCACCGGGGAGCGCCGGATGGTCGAGCTCGCACGCACGCTCGCGACGCGCTTCGACCTGCTGCTCCTCGACGAGCCCTCGTCCGGGCTCGACAGCGCCGAGACCGTCGACTTCGGCGGGATCCTCACCAAGGTCCTGCGTGAGCGCTCGGTCGGCATCCTGCTGGTGGAGCACGACATGTCGCTGGTGCGCGCGGTGTGCCAGTACGTCTACGTCCTGGACTTCGGGCGGCCGCTGTGCGACGGCCCGACGAAGCAGACGCTCGAGACCGACCTCGTCCGCAATGCCTACCTCGGGACGGTGGCCGCAGGATGTTTGAGCTTCGCGATGTGTCCGCCGGCTACGACGGCGTGGAGGTCCTGCGCGATGTCACCGTCGTCGTCCCGGCCGGCAAGGTCGTCGCGCTCCTCGGGCCCAACGGCGCGGGCAAGACGACGCTGCTGCGCGTCGCCTCGCGGATGCTCGACGTCTCGGCCGGGTCCGTACGGCTCGAGGGAGAGTCGGTGTCGCGTCTGTCTCCGCATCGCCTGGTGCGCGCCGGCGTGTGCCACGTGCCGGAAGGGCGCAGCATCTTCCCCTCGCTGACCGTGGCCGAGAACGTGGCCATGTTCGCCGGTCGCCGGCGCGACGCGCGCGAGGCGCTGGAGTTGGTGACCCGCGAGTTCCCGGCTCTGGCCCCGCTCGTCAAGCGCGTCGCGGGAACGCTCAGCGGCGGAGAGCAGCAGATGCTCGCGCTCGTCGCGCGCCTACGTGACCAAGCCGAAGATCGTGCTGCTCGACGAGGTGTCGCTCGGGCTCGCGCCGCGGATCATCGACGAGCTGTTCCTCTTCCTCGCGCGGCTGGCCGCCACGGGCGTCGCCCTCCTGCTCGTCGAGCAGTACGTCGAGCGCGCCATCGAGTTGGCCGACCACGTCTACCTGCTCAACCGCGGCCGCGTGAACTACGACGGCCCGCCGGCGGGCCTGGACGCCACGAGCATCTTGCAGAGCTACGTGGGCCTCGAGGTCTGAAGGCCCGAGCAAACCGCCGCGCCTCGACGCGGTCATGTCGAGCAAACCAGCCCGGCGCTCGCCGGGCGACAAGGAGGAGTTGCATGTCTCGATGCATCATGAAGGGGAGCGGCGGCATTCGCGCAGCGCTGGTCGCCGGCCTGATGATCGTCGGCCCGGCGCTCGCGGTCGCCGGTTGTGGGGGGACCGAAGACGCGAAGAGCGAGAACGCTCCGGCGTCGCAAACTGAGGCTGCGGCCGCCCCGGCCGTCGCGGTCAAGGCGACCGGCAAGCCGATCGTCCTGGGCAACGTGAGCACCTACTCGGGCACCGCTTCCTCGGGCACCGAGTACAACCCGGCGATCCTGAAGTACTGGGCCAGCCAGGTGAACAACAAGGGCGGCATCAACGGCCACCCGATCAAGCTCATCATCCAGGACGACGGCTCCGATGCAACCAAGAGCCTGACCGAGGTCAAGGACCTGGTCGAGAACCAGCACGCCATCGGCTTCGTCGGCAACTACTGGTCGCGGACGTCCCCCGCCAGCTCTCCGTACCTGCTGAGCAAGGGCGTGCCGGTCGTCGGCGGCGACAGCAACATCACCGACCCGTGGTTCACCAACCCGATGTACTTCCCGATCGTCCCCTCGATCGACAAGTACGGCGGAGCGCAGGTCGCGGGCGTGGCCAAGACGCTCGGCCTCACCAAGATCGCGCTGATGCGCAACGACAGCGGCGCGGCGGCCAACGGCAGCGCGGATTCCTTCGAGCGGGCCGTGGCGACCGGCAAGTACGGCATCGAGCATCGTGCTCAAGCAGACGCTCGCCCTGAGCTCCGCCGAACTTCCAGCCCAACTGCCTCGCCGCGCGCGACGCGGGCGCCCAGGGCATCGTCGCGATCCTCGACACGGCCACGTGGGCTCGCCTCCAGACGTCGTGCGCGCGCCTGAACTACCACCCGACGAACCTGGTCTTCGCAACGCAGCTGTCGTCGCAGCAGGCCTCGGTGCCCAAGAGCGTCGCCGCCGGCACGCAGGGCCTGTTCCCGTTCTTCCTGACGAAGGGATCCCCGGCGCTCGAGGAGTGGGCCAAGGCGACCAGCGGGGCTCCGGCCGGCCAGGTCGGCAACAAGACGGCCGCCGCCTGGGTGTCGGTGAAGCTGATCGAGAAGGCATTGACACTCGGTGTCCCAGAGGGGGCGACGCCGACCACGGCGGGCCTGCTCAAGGGGCTCTACTCGCTCAAGCAGGAGACGCTCGGCGGCCTGACCGTCCCGCTGACGTACACCAAGGGCAAGCCCGCCGATCTGCCCAACTGCTGGTTCACCTACAAGATGGGCGAGCAGAAGTTCACGGCGCCAAGCCTCAAGGCGACGTGCGCTTGAGGGGGATCGCGGCGCTGATCAGCGTGCCGCCGTCGGTGGGGCTCTCGATCCGAAGCTGGCCGTCGAGGGCGGCGAGGCGGTCCGCGAGCCCCAGGAGACCGCTCCCGTCGGGCCGGGCGCCGCCGATCCCGTCGTCGCGGACTGCGACGGCGAGCGTGCCGTCCTCGATTCGCGCGGTCACTTCGGCGTGTCCGGCGCGAGCGTGTTTTGCGACGTTGGTCAGCGCTTCAGAGACCAGGAAGTAGGCGGTCGCCTCGACCGCGGCGGGGAGGCGGCCGACGGACACGTCGATCGCGACCGGCACCGTCATGCGTGACGCCAGCGTGTCGACGCCCGCGCGCAGCCCGCCGTGGGTGAGGACGTCCGGGAGGATGCCGTGCGCGAGCTCGCGCAGCTCGTCGGTCGCGCGTTCGGCGTTCTCGAGCGCCTCGGTCAGCAGGGCGGGAGTGTCGTCGTGCCCGTTCTCCAGGGCGCGGCGTGCCAGCTTGAGCGTGATGATGGTGTGGACCAGACGCTGCTGAGCGCCGTCGTGCAGATCGCGAACCACGCGCCGGCGCTCCTCGTCGGTTGCCGCCACGATCCGCGCCCGCGACGCTGCCAGCTCCCTCTGCGCTTCGGCGTTGGCGATCGCCGTCGCCACCAGCTCCGTGAACGAGGCGAGCTGCGCCTCGCTGTCGGGCGGCAGCGGATGCTCGGTCGAGGCCAGGGTCACCACGCCCCAGCGGCGGCCCTCGACGACGATCGGCGCCCCGACCGCTGAGGCCGGGGCCTGCCTGCGCACGGCGACACCGCGCCGCCGGCAGGCGTCGCCAGAGCCGTCGATCCGGGCCGAACGGCCGGTCTCGAAGACCATCGTGCGGACGTTGTGTCCCCCGAGCGGCCAATGACTGCCGACGGGGAGGCTGTCGGCCAGACGATCCGAGATCGCGACGACCGTCGCCGTGCCGTCGGACTCGTAGCGGGCCAGGGCCGCGTGCGTTCCGGGCAACACGCGCTCGACCTCCTCGACGACCGCCGTGAACAGCTCCTCCGGCGGCGCCCCGCGCGCCACCAGCGTCGCGACCCGATGCAGCGCAGCGTGCTCCTCGGCGAGCCGGGCGAGCTCATCGCGGCTCGCCTCCACCGTCCGCTGCGCCTCGCGCAACTCGGCGTCGGCGCGCCGCCGGTCGGTCACGTCCCTGCCAACGGCGAAGATGATGCCTCGCTCGGGCACGGTCCGTGTGTTCCACTGAAGCCAGCGCACCGAGCCGTCGCCACAGACGACGCGGTTCTCGAAGCCGATCACGTCATCGCGGTCGCCGTCGACGAGCTCGCCGAACACGTCGCGCACCCTGGGAACGTCTTCCGGGTGGACGATGTCCAGGAACGTGCCGGGACAGCAGCTCCCGGACCGGATGGCCGAGGGTGCGCTCGTACGCCGCGTTCACCCGCCTGAAGGAGCCGTCAAACCCGGCGATGACCATCAGGTCGAGCGCGAGATCGAAGAACTCCTCCAGCTCGCTGTGCGACCGCGGCATCGCCGGCGAGCCGACGCTCACGCGCCGGCGGGCGAGTACTGCGGCTCGAGATCGACGGTGGTGTCGGGCAGCTCGGGCGCCCCGCCGCACTCGCGCCGGAGCTCGGGCATGATCTCCTCGGCGAAGTACTGCATCTGCTCCTCGGTCTCCTGATGGTTCGCGGAGCCGTGCTCGAACTCGAGGTTGACGATGAAGTCGCCTTCGGAGTAGACGGCGTCCCGGAGCTCCAGGAGCCCCTCGAGGACCTGCTGCTTGCTGCCGTAGAGGTCGATGCCGAGTTCGGTCAGGCGCTCGGGTGTGACGCGGCCGGTGGCCTCCGTCGACAGTCGCGAGCCCAGCCCGAACGGGTGGAAGAAGTCCTGGTGGCGGCGCTGCAGCTCGTTGGCTTGCTTGACGTTGCCGATGCCGGGCTCCTCGACGTGGATCCAGCGGACGGCGCTGACCCCGCGGCGCCGCTCCCCGTCCCAGCCCCACTTGAACTCGCCGCGGTTCTGGTAGTCGGGCCAGCCGGCCTCCTCGGCCGCGGACATGTAGACCGCGATCTTCTCCTTGAGGGTCTTGGTGTCCTGGATGCTGAAGTTGCCGTTGAGGCCGTGCGCCGCGGCGTAGCGGATCGAGCGGTCCGTCGCGAACGGCTCCCAGATCGGCGGGTGCGGCGACTGGACCGGCTGCGGCAGGACCGACAGCTGACGCAGCGTCGTCGTGCCGCGGAAGATCTCCGGCCCGCCGGCCGTCGGATCGACGGGCCCCAGCTTCAGCACGTCGTCGACGTTGCGTCCCGCTTCGCTGAAGTAGGCGATCGTCTGGGCGTGGTTCCACTTGATCCACGACGGCGGGACCGAGAAGAACTGCCCGAGGTGTGAGAACGAGTCCTCGGTCCAGGCCTTGATGAGGATGTCGTGGACCTCCTCGTAGACGGCTCGAGCGCGCTCCTGGTCGAGCGTGGAGGCTCCGTAGGTTGCCCCGAACGTGTCGATCTCCCGGCTCTGGTAGCCGCGTCCCAGCCCCACGTCCACGCGGCCTCCGCTCAGCACGTCGAGGATCGCGATCTGCTCCGCGAGGCGCAGCGGGTGATGCCAGGTGATGATGTTGGCCATCTGGCCCAGGCGGATGCGCTTGGTCAGCACGGCCACGGCGGTCTGCGTCTGGAGCGGGTTCGGGCTGAGCTCTGACCCCTCCAGACAGAAGTGGTGCTCGCTGTTCCAGAACACGTCGTAGCCGAGGCGATCGGCGAGCACGGCTCGCCGCGTCTGCGCGATCGTCAGCCGGCGCGCGGCCTCGTGGATCTCCGGCAGGTCGGCGTCGATGATCCGGACGCCCGAGGCGGCGAGCTTGTGCGGTAGGTCCGTGGACCCGGTGTCGAAGATGCCGATCTCAATCATGCTCGAAGTCTCCTCGCCAGCGTTCGCTATATGTGTTAGGCTGGATGCTCAAGCATACGTATCGGGGTCGTCGTTAGCAAGGAGCCGAGGAGAGAAACGTGAAGCTCTACATCGCCGCGGTCGACGCCGACGGCCGCTCGTACGTCGAGTCGACCACCGAGCTGGAGGACACGCGCGTCGTCCACGTCTGGGATGGATCGCTCGAGGACATCGCCAGGACGATTGCCGGGATGGAGCCGGGCCCGGACGTCGCCATCGAGCCACCGCCGGGAGGCGCGCGGTGGGTCTACACGCGCTTCCCGGCGGACGCCGACGCCGCCGCGTGGGGCTACACGCCGATGGGCTTCCATTGCACCCGGACCGTCGACTTCGACTTTCTCGTGTCCGGCGAGCTCGACTGCGTGCTCGACGACGAGACGGTGCAGCTCGACGCGGGCGACTTCATCGTGCTGCGCGCCGCCAACCACCGGTGGGTCAACCGCGGCGACGGCGTGGCGACGATGCTCTGCCTGCTGCACCAGCCGCTCGCGCCGGCGGCGTAACGAGATGACCACGCACGACGTGCTCGTGGTCGGGGCGGGAATGGCCGGCAGCGTGGCGGCTGCGCGCGCTGCGACGCTCGGCGCGTCGACCCTGCTCGTGGACGGCAACGAGGACCCGACCGCCGCGGGCAACACCGTGCTTGCCGGCGGCAGCGTCCATCTCGTCCATCAGCCGCTGGACGCCGACCCCGAGCTCCTGCGCGACGGCATCTACGGCCAGGGCTGGAACGAGACGCGCAGCGACCTGGTGGAGGCGATCGTGGCGGGTGCCGCACCTGCCCGACGCTGGATCGCGGAGCAAGGAGTGGCGTTCGAGCCCGAGGAGGAGGGCGAGCAGCAGGGCCTGGTGCCCGCGCATTGCGCGCTGAGCCCACCCAAGGACCGCGGCGACGCCCACGGCTGGTTCGACCGCGGGCCGCATCGTGCGCTGCGAGTGCTCCAGGAGCGGTTGCGCCAGGCGGGAGGCGAGGTCCGGGCTCGAGACCGTGGTCCGCGAGCTGCTCCACGGGCCCGGTGGCGCCTGTGGCGTGGTGACCCAGGACGGCCGGCGCCTGACGGCGAGCACGGTCGTGATCGCCGACGGTGGCTTCGCTTCGAGCGCGCCGCTCCGGCGGCGGTTCATCGGGCCCGCTGCGGACCGCGTATTCGTCCGCGGCTCCACGGCTGGCACCGGGGCCGGGATCCTGATGGGCGAGGCGGCGGGGGCCAGGCTCGCGAACACGTCGTGGATCTACGGGCACCTCATGCACCGGGACGTGTTCGAGAACGACCGTCTCTGGCCATGGCCGTGCCTCGACGGCCTGCTCGCCGCCGGCGGCGTCCTGGTCAACGGGCGCGGCAGGAGGATCACCGACGAGGGCCGCGGCGGCATCTGGGCGACCAACGTCCTGGCGCGGTCCGAGGACCCGGCCGACGCCTTCGTCGTGATCGACGGCGCGCTGTGGCTCGCGGCCGGGCGCAACAGCCGCGAGCCGATCGCGGCGAACCCGGGCTTCGAGCTGCGCGGTGCGACGATCCATCGCGGTCGTTGCGCGCTCGAGCTGGCCCGGGCGGCCGGGATCGATCCAGACAGGGCTCAGCCGAACGCTCGACGACTACTCGGCCGCGGCCGCGGAAGGCCGAGCCGCCGACCTTCCCGTCCCGCGATCGCGTCGCGCCCGCCCGCTCGCGGGTGACCTGCTCGCGTTCCCGGCGGTGGCCGGGATCAGTTTCACGATGGGTGGTGTTGCGCATCGACGCGCGGGCGCGGGTCCTCGCTGATGACGGGGCGCCGATCCGCGGCCTGCTCGCGGCCGGCGGCGCGGCCGCCGGCCCTACGGCGGGCTACATCGGCGGGTTGGCGACGGCCCTGATCTTTGGCCTGATCGCGGGCGAGACCGCGGCTCACGCGAGCCGCCATGACCGAACAACGAGGGTGCGATGACGATGCTGGACACGGAGGCCGCACGTCACACCATCGCGAGCTGAGCAGGGGGCACCACATGTCGACCGAGATCGAGCGCGTGAGCGCCGAGCCCCGTTGGTTCATGCACAACCTGACGCGTGTGCATGCCAGCAACGAGATGACCGAGGGCGCATTCTCACTCGTCGAGATGTCGGGCGAGCGCTACGACTCGCCGCTACACATCCATCACCACGAGAGCGAGACGTTCTACGTCCTCGACGGTGTGCTGCGGGTGCACATTCCCGGACGAAGCGTCGAGCTGCACGCGGGTGACGCCTTCTACACGCCGCTCGGGGTTCCGCAGATGTACCAGGTGATCTCCGACGCGGCACGTTGGCTCGTCCTCACTGCGCCGGGCGGCTTCGACGAGCTCATCATGAGCCGATCCGAACCGGCAGAGCGCGATGAGATCCCGGTCCAGCGACGTCCCCTGCCGCCGTCGGACGAGTTGCGCAAGGGTGGCCTCGAGATCTTGGGACCGCCCGGCACGATGCCCGAGTCGCCCACCGCCGCGACTTGACCGGCGACGCGCGCCCGCAGCTCGGACCGCCGCTGGACGTCGACACGTCCTGACATGTCTGTCCTACTCGGTTGTCGGGGCCACGCCCTTGTACCTCCTCAGCGCCGAGCTCTCGCGCGTCGGCGCTGACTGCGACTTTGGAAAGGCGGGCTTGGGCGCCGCAATCGCGTTGGCGGCCGGCGCCGGAACGCTCGTCAGCCGACCCGCGTGACCCTCGCCGAGCGGATCGGATCCCCCGCCGGCCTCCGGTTGGGAGGCGCGCTCGGTGTCATCGCGCTGCTCTGGACCGGGCTGGTCGCAACGGCGTGGTGGCAGGTCGCGCTCGGCGCCGTACTGGGCATGTCCGGTTCGATGATCGCGCTGGTCGCGGGCAACCTGTACCTGCTCGTCCACGTCCCGGTGTCCCGGCGTGCCCGGGGCCTCGGCGCGCTGCAGGCGCTGCTGCCGCTCACCGGCGTGGTCGCCGGACTGGGCGGCCCGATCCTGTCGTCTGCCGTGGGCTGGCGGGCAGGGTTCGTGGTGGTCGGGCTCGCGACGGTGCCGGTCCTATGCTGGCTTCGGCCTCGCGCGACTCCGATCGCGCCCGCGCCGCTTCGTACGACGGCACCCGCGCCGCGACGCCGGCCACTGCGCCCGTCGCCGCGTGTCCTGCTCGTGACCTGCGCGGTGCTGGCGGCGAGCGGCGCGTCCAACGCGCTGGTGTTCTTTACCGCGAGCGCGACCGAGGCCCAGGGCTTTGGCGACGCGACCGTGGGCGCCGTCCTGATCGTCGGAAGCGGGCTCGTGATCGCCGTGCGCCTTCGGTTGGGCTGGCTCATCGACCGCCGCGGCGGCAACGGAGTACGAGAATTCGTGGCGCTCACCGGGAGTGGCGCCGTCGCACTCGCCGCGCTTGCGCTCGTCGGAGACGGTCCCGCGTTCGTCGTCGTCATCGTCGTCAGCTGGGCGACCGCCTGGGGCTGGAGCTCGGTCGTCAGCCTGATGGCCATCTGGAGCGCTCCGGAGGCCGTCGGCGCAGCGATCGGCACGGCCTTGGGCGTCCTCTCGCTCGGCAACGTCGTCGGCCCGCTGGCCGCCGGGCTGATCGTCGACACGGCGTCATACGACGCCCTCTGGGCGGGGTGCGCCGTCCTGCTCGGCCTCGGGGCCGTCAGTGCGCTCGCGGCGCGTGCGGCCCCTGCCTCCAGAGCCGCTGGCGCGACCGTCGGCTCCGTCGCGTGATGCCTTGACCGTCGTTCGCTCGGCTGGTTCGCTCGTGTTTATGCTCGTTCGCGACATGGACGCACTGTCCGGACGTGCAACTCCGATCGCGGAGTGAGCGGATGGGATGCCTCGACGGCAGTCGGTCATTGTCACGGGTGCTGCGCGCGGCCTCGGCCGCGCCTACGCGCTCGACGCGGCTCGCGAAGGTGCCGCGGTGCTCGTCAACGACCTCAGCGACAACGTCGCGGCGGTGGCGAAGGAGATCGTCGACGGCGGCGGGAAGGCGACCGCCAATGTCGGCTCCGTCACGTCGTGGGACGGCGCGAAGGCGATCGTCGACGACTGTGTCAGCGCGTTCGGGCGGCTCGACGGCCTGATCAACAACGCCGGCGTCATCTACAGGACCAAGCCGCACGAAGAGACCGAGGAGCAGGCCGTCACCACGGTGAACGTCAACCTGCTCGGCGCGATCTTCGTCGGTACGCACGCGCTGCGGGTGATGGCCGAGCAGCGGTCCGGCAGCGTGGTGAATGTGACGTCGTCCTCGCAGCTGGGGATCCCCGATTCGCCGACGTACGCCGCCACGAAGGGCGGTATCGCATCGCTCACCTACAGCTGGGCCGTCGACATGAGCCTCTACGGCGTGCGTGTCAACGGCTTCGCCCGAGCGCGTGGGGGCACATGCAGACCGTCATGCGCAACCCGGTGTCGCGGGGATCCCGACGCCGGAGGCCAACGCCCCCGTCGTGACGTACCTGCTGAGTGATCTCGCGGCCGGCATCACCAGCCAGGTCCTGCAGGTTCGCGGCACCGATGTGGTCCTCGTGCGACACCCGACGTTGTCGGAGCACTTCGCCACGAACGAGCACTGGACGGCCGAGTCGGTCGCCGCCGAGTTCGGCCCGACCTGCGCGCGAACCTCGAGCCCCTGGGCTGGGAGCCCGCCCTGGCACGGTCTCGGCCTCCCCGGCTAGCCCGCCGACAGCGGCAGCGTGGCGGCGACGAGCGTGCCGCCGCCGGCGGGGCTCTCGATCCTGAGTCGTCCCCCGAGCGCGGCCACGCGGTCGCGCATCCCGACGAGGCCGTGGCCGCCGGGGTCGGCGCCGCCGGTTCCGTCGTCGCGGACCTCGATGTGGAGCGCCCCGTCCTGCACCGATGCCGTCACGCCGGCGCGCGCGGCGCTCGCGTGCTTGACGACGTTGGTCAGCGCCTCGGCGACGATGAAGTACGCGCTCGCCTCGATGTCCGCCGGGAGCCGCTGCTCGGGAACGTCGATCTGAACCGGCATGCCGAGCCGCGCGACGACGTTGTCGAGCCCGACGCGGAGCCCGCCGCGCGTCAGCGCTGCGGGCAGCATGCCGTGCGCCAGTTCGCGCAGCTCCGTGTTGCTCTGCTCGGCCTGCTCGAGCGCCTCGTCGACGAGCGACGCGGCGTTGGAGTCCCCGTTGCGGAGCGAGCGCTGCGCGAGCTTGAGCGTCACGATCGCGTGCACGAGCCGCTGCTGGGCGCCGTCGTGCAGGTCACGCACCACGCGGCGGCGGGCGTCGTCGCCTGCGGTCAGCAGCCGCGCGCGCGAGGCGGTGAGCTGATCGCGGCTGTCGGCATTGACGATCGCCGTGTCGAGCAGCTCGCCGAACTGGAGCATGCGCTCCTCGGTGCCGGCCGGGGGCGGCTGCCCGCCCGTCCAGTTCGCGACGACGACGCCCCACAGCCGGCCGTCGACGACGAGCGGCGCCCCGACGGCGGCGGTCACCGCAAGGGCCTCGGCGATCTCGGCGATGGCGCCCTGCGTGCCCGGGTAATGCTCTCTGCGTGCGGGTCGCCCGGTGCGCCGCACCGCCGTCGACACGGTCTCGCCCGCGTGATCTGACGCGCGTGCCGGGCGGCAGCCGCCACGCGTCCGGCCCGCGGTGGGCGACCACCGTGATCTCGTCGCCGGGCTCGTAGCGGCCGAGTGTGACCCCGTCGGCGTCCAGCAGCGCGTCCATCTCGGCGGCCACCGCGTCGAACACCGCGGTGGGGGAGGAGCCGCGCGCGACCAGCGTGGCGACGCGTCGCAGCGCGGCCTGCTCCTCGGCGAGCCGCTCCACCTCCGCGCGGGCGTCGGCGTTGGCGAGCGCGGTGGCCACGAGGTCGGTGAACTTCTCCAGGCGCTCGTCGGCGTCGGACGGCAGCCGCTCGCCGGCGGAGACGGTGATCGCGCCCCAGAGACGGCCCTGCACGACGATCGGGCACGCCACCGTCGAGACGGCGCCGAGGCGACGCGCGGCAGCGCCGATCGGCCGGCTGACCGCCGACCAGTCGACCTCGTCGACGCGGGCGGAGCGACCCGTGCGATAGACCTGCGCCAAGGCCATCACGTCGTCGAGCTCCCAGCGCGATCCGATCGCGAACCCTTCGAGGCCCGGCGCCGCGCCCACGACGACGATCGCCGGGCCGCCGGCGTCGAAGCGCCCGACCGCCGCCAGGTCGGTGCTGAACAGGCGGCCGACCTCTTCGCTGACGGCGGTGAAGATGTCGGCCGGCCGCACGCCGTGCGCCACCAGCGTCGCCACCCGTCGCAGCGCGGCCTGGTCGTCGGAGAGCCGGTTCGCCCTGGCGCGCGACTCGGTGTTGGCGATCGCGGTCGCCATCAGCTCGGTGAACTGGCCGAGGCGGGATTCCGTCTCCGGCGGCAAGCCGCTCGTCGCGGGACGTCCCCGCGACCATGGCGCCCCAGAGCCGGCCCTCGACCAGGATCGGCGTGGCGACCACGCAGCGAAGGCCGAGCGAGCGCCCGGCCTCCGCGATCGGGCCGCTCGCCTTGCCGTAGTCCTCGATCCGTGCCGGCCGCCCGGTCCGGAACACGCGCGAGCAGGCGTTGTCGCCTCCGAGCGGCTGGCGCGCGCCGATCGGGAAGATGCCGTTCAGCTCGCCCGAGCAGGCGACCACGACCGCGGTGCGGTCGTCCTCGTAGCGCAGCATCCGGCTCTCCTCGCTGCCGAACAGCTGCCCGATCCCCTCGGCGATCGCGGTGAAGACGTCCGCTTGGGACGCTTCGCGCGCGACCAGCGTCGCGACCCGGCGCAGCGCCGCCTGCTCGCCGGCGAGCCGCTCCAGCTCGGCCTCGGCCTCGCGCCGCTCCGTGATGTCGACGATCGTGCCCAGGATCTCGCCGACCTCGCCTGACGCGCCGACGACGGGGTGCACGAGCCCGCGATGGTGCCGGACCGCGCTCGACGGGAGGACGACCCGGAACTCCATCTCGATCGTTCGTCGCCTCGACGATCGCCCGCTCGAGCGCGTGCCAGGCACCTCGCCCGGTCCTGGGGATGGATGCGCTCGAGGAACGTCGGCGATCGACGGCGTTCCCGGTTGCGGATCGAAGCCGTAGAGACGCGAGTGCTCGTCGGAGGAATGGGTCACGGCCCTGGTGGCGGCGTCGATCGCGAAGCTCCCCGTGTGGGTCAGCCGCTGCGCCTCCGCCAGGTAGGCCTCGCTTCGCCGCAGCTCGGCGGTCCGCTCGGCCACCGTGACCTCGAGGGCGTTGCGCGCTTCGCGCAGCTCCTGCTCGGCTTTCCCGCGCTCGTCGACGAGGCGCGCGCTCTGAAAGGCCGTGGCGGCCTGATTGGCGGCGAGCGAGAGCAGCAGCTGGTCCGTCGCGGTCGGGAAGTCGGCGCGCTCGCACGCCGCGGCGACCAGGCCCGCCTCGCCGCGCACGCCGATCGGGATGGCGACGCCGGGGCACGGCCGCGGCCCGTCGCCGACGTCGGCGATGCGCTCCTGTCGCGTGAGCCGAGCCCCGGCGCCGAGCCAGTGAGGAAACCGCTTCCACGCGTCCCCGCGCGTGGCGTGGGCGGCTCCGTCGCCACCGGGATCGCACAGCCGCACGAACGCGAAGTCCAGCTGCAGCAGCCTGACCAGCGCGTCGGCGAGCCCGGCGGCCACCGCCTCGGTGCCGGGCTCGCGCACGGTCGCGGCGCGCTCGACCCACACGGCGGGGATGGCCGAAAGCGCGACGAGATCCCGGAGCAGGTCCCTAAGGCGGGCAACCTCGGCGTCGGTGTCGACGCCCACTAGTGCGCCTGTGTATCGGGCAACATCGCTTGGTCCAGACCCTTCGGACTCGCCTGCCGTGCAGCGTTCCGAGCACACGGAACCATGCGGGTCACTCCTGCGCGCCGCTGTCATCTACGGGCTCTGCGGACGCATTAGAAGCGAGGCGGCGACGAGCTCGCGCTGAGTCGGCGGACGGCCGGGCGGCCGCGCGTCAGCGCGCGGGGGAAGCAGTTCGCGAACTTGAGGAAATGTGTAGCGGTGGGACATCGGGCGACCTCCTCCTCCGGAGACGATGCGAGCGATGTTCGCTATATGCATCGTGAGAGGCAACTTAGCAAACGATGATGGGGACAGCAACCCCTCTCTCGATGATCTCCCCCTAGTGCGCGAACCGCTCGAGCAGGCCGGACATCCCCGACCCCGCGTGCTCGGGCAGCGCGTGCATGGCATCGAACATGAGCTCGACGCCGGCGCGATCGTCGCCCACGATCGGGCTGGTGATCGTGTAGACGACCTCCGCGTCGACCGTCTCGACGCGGTAGTCCAGAAACGGACAGCACTCCGCCTCACGGCGCGCGAGGTCGTCGACGTGCTCGCGCGTGCCCGGGTTCGCGCGGAAGA
This sequence comes from uncultured Solirubrobacteraceae bacterium, assembly GCA_963774155.1. Taxonomy (GTDB): domain Bacteria; phylum Actinomycetota; class Thermoleophilia; order Solirubrobacterales; family Solirubrobacteraceae; genus DASSUW01. The sequence goes on along the minus strand of CAVZDW010000009.1, from coordinate 2,128 downwards.
CGAACACGACGGCATCCGCGGTCCGGTCGCGGCGGATCAGCGCGTCCTCGAACAGCTGGGCGTATTCCGCCAGGCGCTGATCCGGCGTGTCCCGGGCGGTGCTCAGGTCGCACACGATGGGCGTGGCCGGCCGGGCTGGGAGGTGCAGTTCGTTGGTCATGCACGTACCGTAAACCCTGGACCATGGTCCAGAGTCAGGCCGTGGGCCTCGCCCAGCTCGGCGAGGTCGGCACGTCCTCGCCGTTCGATGCCGTCGGCGCGGCGCCAGGCGGGCCCGGCTTGAAGCTGCGCTGGCCACAATGGCTCGACCAGGTCGAGCCGGCGGCGCGTCCGTCGAGCACAAGCCCGATCACAGGTTGGGCCGCCTGACCCATCGGCACGTAGGTCCCGCTGTCCAGTGGGACGGTGGTGACGTCGAATCCGTCGATCCACGGTTGCACCGTCGCGACTTGCTCGGGGGTCAGCAGGTACCCGCACGGCGGGTTCTCGAGGATCGCGTCGGCGGGCGGCGGTTGCGGGTCCTCGGAGTTCCCGTACCAGTAGTACGGACCTTCGCGGCGCAGGCCGGCCCGTGTCTTGTTTCGCCGTGCGTCGTCGACCTCGCGCGCGATCTCGGTCGCGCTCTCGCGGTGAAACCGCAGCGACTCGTGCAGCGCCATGTCCTGTGTCGCCACACGCCGGCGCTGGATGAACGCGACGTCGTCCGGCTCGCCGGGCAGGGCGCTGGTGCGCGTCTCGGTCAGCACTCCGACCGCGTGGCGCAAGCCCGCCGAGTTCAAGATCGTGACGTTCTCCGCGGTGCCGGGGTTGGCGACGTACGGTCCGGTGCTGAAGCCGTTGGCCTCCGAGCGCGGGCGCACCCAGTCGTTGCCCCACGCCCGGCCGAGTGTCCGCACGTCCTCGTCGACGTTGAGGTGCCGTGGCCAGATCACCTCCAATGCCGGCCGGTCGGGCGAGGAGGTGCCGAACTCGTGCAGGTCGGCGACGAAGTCCGGGCGCAGGTCGCGCAGCGCGCGGGCCATCGCCTGCGCCTCGACCGTGCTGAGACGGAGGTGGTCGCGGTTGAGGTCGAGCCCGTCGGCGTTGCCGCGCGTGTTCAGCTCTCGGCCGTCGGGGTTCGCGGACGGGATGAAGAACACGCTGGTGGAGCGCAGGTAGTCGGTCGTACGCGCATCAGCCGTCAAGGCCAACCGGCGCAGCTCTCGCAGGCACGTCTCGCGTCCGGCGGGCTCGTTGCCGTGCTGGCTGCAGACGATCAGGATTCGGTGACGGGACCCTCGGCGCCGATTCGCACCAGGTGCAGCGGTCGTCCCTGGACCGACGTGCCGAGCACGTCGACGTCGGCGCGCGCGGACCGGTCGATCGCCGTGAGGAGCGCGAGCTCCTCCGCGTGCGTCGTCCACGACGCTCCTGCGCGCTGCTCGAAGCCGGTGGGCAGCCCGTGATCCTCGACCACCAGCGCGCGAGTGGCCACTCGCTCCCCCCGCACGCTGCCGCTGTCGTCGAGCAGGCGCACACGCAGGTCGTAGCGACCCGCCGGCGTGCCAGGCGGCACGATCGCCGTGGCCTCCGACAGCCCGCGTGGCACTGTCTCGGTGAGCGCGACGACGTCCAGCGCGCGCCACTGCTCGTCGCCCTCGCGGCGGAGGGCGCCGTCCAGCACGCCGCCTTCCGTCGTCCGGATGTCGACGTCGAAGATGTCGCCGGCCTGCCCCGCCGCAGGCGCCGCGCGCGTCGGGTAGCGCAAGCTCAAGCCAGCTCCCGCGACCCCGGTTCCCAGCAGCCACAGCACCATCGCGACACCCGCCGTCCGCAACACGCGCGTCATCTCTCCGCCCCCTGTCAAGCGATTCCGCGCGGCGGACCCTATCAGCCCACCGGGGCGGTCGGTCCGCTTCTTCTCCTCCCGGTCCATCCGGCGATAGGCAAGCGAGCGAGCCGGTCTCCGTGCTCGATTCGCGCCTGTGTCAGCGCCGTGCACCGGGGGTGCGCCGGCTGACCGTCGTTTTCCGACGGCCGGCTGCGCACCCCCACCGACGCGCCAGCTCGACCGCGCGATGGTGTGCGAGAAGGGCCAGAACCGACGGAGATCCACGCACGATCTCCCACGCTCTCCGTGGCCCGTACC
>CAVZDW010000008.1:0-1204590 GCA_963774155.1 uncultured Solirubrobacteraceae bacterium | reverse complement strand
TTGGTATTTGCCGTAGCGAGGAGCGATGGTCGCGATGCGGGCGAGCGCCTCAGCCCGTTCCGGTCCCTCCAGTGACTGACCGCGAACCTTGAACCGCTCTGTCCCGACTTCCAGCCAGATGTCGTCGGGATGCTTTGCCATGTTCAGAAACCAGGCTGGGTGGCGTGCGGCTCCGCCGAGCGAGGCGGCCACAAGCCAAGAGTTCTCGCCGTCCGGAAAGCCCCCGAGCGGCGTTGTCCGCGGCTGGCCCGTCTTCGCTCCACGCGTGGTGAGAAGGACGACGGGGAACCCCATCTTCGAGCTGACACGCTGCTCGCCGGAGCGGCGATACGTCCGCATCTGCCGCTTGCCGATGAGGTTGGCGAGCTTCACCAGCGGAGTCGGTACCCGCGCGCCGCGAGTGCCGCGGGGGTTGACACGAATGGTCATGTCGCTTGCCTCCAGATGGCTGCCTGAGCCTTCATGCAATTTAGTGGTCGCCTAAGGGGACATCCACCACGAGCGCATCGCCCTGCACCCGGACCGCATAGACCTGGACGGACCGTTTCGCTGGTCCCCGCAGAACGTCACCTGTCGAGACGTCGAAGCGGCTACCGTGGCAGATGCACTCGAGGGTCGTGCCGTCGAGCTCCCCGTCTGAAAGCGAGCAGCGACGGTGCGTGCAGATGTCGCTGAGCGCGTAGAAGGTGCCCTCGACGTTCGCGACGGCGATCTCGTAGCCACCCGCGTCGAACTTGGTCAGCCCGGACCGCGGGACGGCGCTGGTACTCCCCAATGTCACGGGGGTGACCCGGGCGCCGGGCTCGGCTCGCTCCGGGGGCCGGCGTCGGAAGCTGGCCTGGACCAAGGTCTTGATGCGGCGCCCCTGGCTCATCTCATCCTCTCTGAGGTTGGGCTTGCTGACCTGATTTCAGTGGGATTGTCAAACATGGCTGTCTCCTGGTGATTCAGGGGCTGGTGGCCTGACCTACGCGGCGATCTTCTCCGGGTCGGTGACCCGGTCGGCGCGGTCGGCGCGGCCGCCCTCGAGCGAGACGTTCGGTATCACGCGGTCGAGCCAGGCGGGCATCCACCACGCGCGGTCCCCGAGCAGCGCCGTCAGCGCCGGCGAGATGACCATGCGCACGACGACCGCGTCGATGAGGATCGCGGCGCCGAGGCCGAGGCCGAACATCTTGATCACGACGTCGCCGCCGGGAATGAACGCCAGGAACACCGAGGACATGATCAGGCCCGCGACGAGGACGACCTTCGCGATCCGCGAGAGGCCGTTGGACGACGCTCTCCTTCGGAGAGTCGCCCTCGAAGTACGCCTCGCGGATGCGGCTGAGCAGGAAGACGTTGTAGTCCATGCTCAGGCCGAACAGGATCGCGAACATCATCAGGGGGACGAATGAGATGATCGGCACGTCCTCGCCGACGCCAAGAAGCGATGCGCCCCAGCCCCACTGGAAGACCGCGACGACGACGCCGTAGGCCGCGCCGATCGACAGCAGGTTGAACACCGCCGACGCGAGCGGCACCCAGATCGAGCGGAACACCGCGATCAGGAGCAGGATCGAGAGGCCGATGACGATGCCGATGAAGAGCGGCAGCCGGCTCGCGATCTTGTCCGAGAAGTCCTCGAAGCCCGCCGTCTGGCCGCCGACGTAGACGCGGACGTCCGAGCCCTCGGTGGCAGTGGGAATGACGTCGTCGCGAAGGTGCTGAACGAGGTCCGACGTCCTGGCGTCCTGCGGGGAGGTCGTGGGCGTCGCCTGGATGATCGCCGCGTCGCCGGCGCGGTTCGGACCCGCGGGAGCGACGAACGCGACCCCGTCGGTGTCCTCGAGCGCCGTCCGGACGCGCTCGAGTTGGGCGTCGTCGAGGCGCCCGCCGGTCTTGCTGCCGACCGCGAGCAGCAGCGGGCCGTTGAAGCCGGGGCCGAACCCCGCGCTGAGCTGGTCGTATGCGAGGCGCTGGGTCGCGTCCTCCGGCAAATTGCCGTCGTCCGGCTGGCCGAGGCGCAGGTCGCTGACCGGCAGGGCGAGCACGACGAGCAGCAGGCCGCCGGCGACGACCGGGACCCACGGGCGCCGGACGAGGATCCGGCCCCAACGCTCGAAGCCCTCCGACCGCCCGACGTTCGACGGGTCCTTCGGATGGAGCCAGCGGGCCACCGCGCCGGCGAAGATCGGCAGCACGGCGATCGAGGAGACGACGACGAACGCGACGGCGATCGCCGAGCCGACGCCCATCTTGCCGACGAGCGGGATGCCGACGGCGAGCAGGCCGGCGATCGCCACCATGACGATGAGGCCCGCCGCCACCACCGACACGCCGGCGGTGGCATTCGCGCGCGCGGCGGCCTCCGGCGCGGAGTCGCCCGCGGCGAGCTGCTCGCGGAAGCGGCTGAAGATGAGCAGCGAGTAGTCGATGCCGGCGCCGAGGCCGAGCATGATGGCGATCGTCGTCGCGAACTCGGGGATGCCGAGCGGCTCGGAGACCGCGGCGAGGACGAGCTGGCTGATCAGCACACCGATCAGGGCGCCCAAGAGCGTGACGGCCATCGCCGCCAGTGAGCGGAACAGGGCCGTCAGCAGGAGGATCGCAATCGCGACGCCGACGAGCTCGCCGACCGGTACATCTGACTCGGCAGCGACGTCGATCGGCTGGCCACGCAGCTCGACCTGGACACCGCCGCGCTCGGCCCCGCGTGCCGTCGCCTCGAGCGCCTCGCCGTCCTGCTTCTCGAGCTCTGTCGGCTGGATGTCGTACTGGACGGTCGCGAAAGCGGTACGCCCGTCCTCCGACAGCGATCCACCGCCGTCGACGAGGGGATCGGCGACCGACGTGACGTGGTCGAGCCTGCCGACCTTGTCGAGCGCGGCCTCGATCGCCCGGCGCGGCTCGGCGTCGGTGAGCTTGCTCGACTTGACCGTGAAGACGGCCTGGGCCGTGACGCCGGACGCGGCCGGGAACCTGTCCTCGAGCAGGTCCTGCGCCCTCTGGGATTCGGTCCCGGGAATCGAGAAGTCCTCGGCTGCGCTGCCGGTCTGCGAGCCGACGGCGACGGCGATGAGCACGATGGCGGCCAGGAGACCGGCGAGGCCGCGCTTCCAGCGGCGCGAGAGGGTTCGGGCGACGGAGGCCAGGAGCGTCGACATAGTCAGGCCGCCTGGCGGGCGGGCTCGGTGGCCCAGGCGAGTGCTGGCACGGGACTGTCGGTCATGTCCGTCTCCCCTTCTCCATCGTCCGCCCGAACGCGGCGGCGGCCTCGGCGTGCAGCTCTTGGAGTTGCGCCGGGCTGGGGCACCATGTCGACTCGAAGTCGGCGATGTCCCAGCCGGCGAGGCCAGCGCCGGCCTCGTAGGCGCTCTGGCAGAACGCGAGCAGCGTCCGTCTGGGGTCGGGCGCGCTGCGCACCGTCTCGTAGGGGAGGATCGCCAGGGAGCCGGCGCGGAACTCGATCCACTCGCCCGCGGACAGCGGTTGATCGCGCAGCCCCTCGGGCTCGGGGGCGGTGTAGGAGTAGAAGGCGGCGTCGCCGAGGGTGTCGTCGCCGGCCCAGAACCCGAACGAGATGACCTCCTGCGAGTAAGCCTCCTGGGTGACCGGATCGGCGTCCAGCGGCACCCCCGGCCGGCCGGAGAAGCGGGTGACCGCGAGATCGAGGCCGTGCCAGAACAGGTGTACGGGGCTCGTCTTGCCGTTGAACCAGCCGCTGAACTCCTCGAACACCGAGTCCGACCAGTCCAGGATCCGGCCGAAGCGCGCGATCGCCTCGCGATCCCAGGACGCGTGCTCGACGTCCTCGCGGAACGGCGTCGTCATCGGGACGCCGAACGGTTGCTCGGAGATCTCGACGTCCACGCCGAGCTCGCCGAGCAGCTCGTGGAGGTGGGCGTCGAAGTCCGCGACGGGCAGTCCGCCGCCGAGCCCGAACAACCCGGTGCGACCGTCCGCCGTCCGGACGATCACGGCGTGATCGACGAAGTCGATCGCGATCTCGAACGTCGTTTCGCGGTGATGCAGCCGCCGCGTCGTGAGACCTCGCACATCGACGTACAGGGGCACGTTCCACCAGTGGTTGCGGGGCGCCGTGGTCGCCAGCCGGATCTTCCCGACGATCTGGCTGTAGAGATGGAGCGTGTCCTTGGTGTCGCGCCAGTCGGCGAGATGCAGCTCCGGCAGGGTCATGGTCGGCTCACCACGAAGGCCACCTCGTCGACGTAGCACCAGCTCCAGTCCTCACCGGGTTCGGCGGAGCGGACGATCGGGTGTCCCATGCGGCGGGCATGGGCCGAGGCGTGCCGGTGCGGCGAGCTGTCGCAGCATCCGATGCGCCCGCAGGACTGACACATGCGCAGATGCACCCATGTCCCCCCGATCGCCAGGCAGTCGTCACACCCGGCGATCTCGACGGGCAGCTCGGTCAGCTCGACGCTGCCGAGGTGCGAGCAGATGGCGCTCATCTCGCCAGCGCCTCCAACAGGGTTGCGGCGTCGTAGCCGCCGTGGTGCACGACACCGTCGATGAACAGGGTGGGCGTGCCCCGGACCTCACCCGTCGCCATGCCGCTCTGCAGGTCGCGGCGGACGCGCGCGAGCACCGCGGCGCCGATCCGGTCGCCGTCGAACCGCGCCACGTCGAGCTCGAGCTCGGTGGCATAGCGCAGCAGGTCGTCGTCCTCGAGCGCCGTCTGGCCATGGAAGAGTCGCTCGTGCATGGTCCAGAACCGGCCCTGGAGCGCGGCCGCCTCAACCGCGGCGGCCGCGGCGAGGGCATGCGGGTGGATGTCGGTCAGCGGGAAGTGCCGGAACGCGAAGCGGACGCCCTCCCCGAGCTCTCGCTCTACGTGCTCGATCTCCCGGAACGCTCGGCGCGAATACGGGCACTCGTAGTCGCCGTACTCGACGACGAGGCGCCCCGCCCACCCGCCGCGGACGTGATCGACCGCGTCGTCGAGCGGCTCCATCCTCGCCTCAGGCTCGAGTCGCACGGCGTTCTCCGGCAGCGCCGTCGAGGGCACGGGCCTGCTCGGTCTGGCCGAGGATCACGCCCAGCAGCGCGAGCGTGTCGAGGTGCGCGGGCTGGTAGGGGTGGTCCTGGACGGCGAGCAGGTCGTAACCGAGCCGGTCGGCGATGCGCGCAGTCTCGAGCACCCCTCGCGGGTCACCCGCGTCCGGGATCAGGAAGTAGCCGAACTCAAGTGGGTGGCCGTAGTCCATCGCTCAGTAGCCGACCGGCTGTCGGATGAGGACGACGTGGATGCGCCCGGGTTGCTCCTGGTGGATCTCGAGGATCTTCCCGACGTAGCTGTTCTGCCCGTAGACGGCGTAGACGCGAGCGTCCTCCAGCTTCAGGCTGTGCTCGTAGATGCGCTTGCGCGCGGCTTCGGGGGTGGGCACGAGCTTCTGCGCGCCGACGACGAAGATGACGTTGGCGGCGCCCCAGCCGTAGGAGGCGAGCTGGCTGCCGGAGGCGGAGGCGATGACCAGCGTCCCTTCGCGGGTGATGGCGTGGACGCTGCCGAGCGCGTAGTCGGGCTGGCCGGCGATCGCCTTCATCTCCTGCAGCTGGGTCGCGTAGTCGAGCGCGGTCATCTTGTTGCGCGCCGAGTCGTACGGGCCGCCGTCGTCGATCGCGTCGGCGATGCCGGTCTCCTGCAGCGTGACCGAGGTGTTGGTCATCACGGAGGCGCCCTCGGGGATGCGGGCGAGGACGGCTTCGCGCGCGGCGTCGAAGTCGTCGGCGACATCGACGCTGAATCCGTGCTCCTCGAGCGCGACCACGGTTGCCGAGAACGTCTCGTCGTCAGGCAACGCGCTGAAGTCGTCAGAGGCGGGGGTCGTTCCGACTGTCTCTGTCATGCGCTCAGGGTGAGGCCGCCGGGGCACGGTCGCATCCGCCTGTGGCCAGTCGTATGGGCCGGTCGGCACGCGGTGTAACGTCGGTGGCAGGCAGATGGCATCGCATCCCCTTACGCAACGACGCGCCGGTGAGCTACTGGGCCGGCGCAGCGAGCGCGACGTGCTCGACCGGCTCATCGAAGCGGTCTCTGCGGGCGAGGGCCGGGCCTTGGTGCTGCGGGGCGAGCCGGGCGCGGGCAAGACGGCGCTGCTGGAGTACCTGGTCGAGCACGCCGCAAGCTGCCGTGTGGTACGCGCCGCCGGCGTCCAGTCGGAGATGGAGCTGGCCTTCGCAGGGCTGCATCAGCTGCTGGCGCCGATGCTGGATCGTCTCGAGCGTCTCCCGGTGCCGCAGCGCGATGCGCTGTGGACCGCGTTCGGCCTCAGTCCCGGGCCGGCGCCGGACCGCTTTCACGTCGCTCTGGCAGTCCTGACCCTGCTCTCCGAAACGGCCGAAGAGCGCCCGCTGATCTGCGTGGTGGACGACGCACAGTGGCTCGATCGCGCCTCGGCACAGGTCCTCGCGTTCGTCGCCCGCCGCCTGGAGGCGGAAGGGGTCGGCTTGGTCTTCGCGGCGCGCGCGCCGAGCGACGAGCTGACAGGGTTGACCGAGCTCGTCGTGGATGGCCTGGCGGAGGACGATGCGCACGCGCTGCTGGACTCCGTGCTCGCCGGGCCCGTGGACGCGCAGATCCGCGACCAGATCGTCAGCGAGACGCGCGGCAACCCGCTGGCGCTGCTGGAGCTGCCGCGTGGATTCACGCCGGCGGAGCTGGCGGGCGGCTTCGCGCTCCCAGGCGCGGCGCCGCTCGCGGGCAAGATCGAGGAGAGCTTCCGGCGACGGCTCGACGCGCTTCCGGTGGCGACCCGACGCCTGCTACAGCTCGCGGCGGCCGATCCCATCGGGGAGCCGCTACTCGTGTGGCGAGCCGCCGAGCGGCTCGCGATCGGGACCGACGCCGCCACGCCGGCAGCCGAGGCCGGCCTGCTCGAGTTCGGCGCCCGCGTGCTGTTTCGCCACCCACTGGTGCGCTCGGCGGCCTACCGGTCGGCGTCGGTCCAGCAGCGACAGGACGTGCACCGTGCGCTGGCGGAGGTCACGGATCCGGAGGTCGATCCCGACCGCCGCGCCTGGCACCGGGCACAGGCCACGCCCGGGCCAGACGAGGACGTCGCGACCGAGCTCGAGCGCTCCGCCGGCCGAGCCCAGGCACGCGGGGGCATGGCCGCGGCGGCCGCGTTCCTCGAACGCGCGGCGATGCTGACACCCGAGCCCGCCCTCCGCGTGCAGCGCCAGCTCGCGGCGGCGAGGGCGAAGCGCGACGCCGGCGCGCTCGACGCGGCGCTGGGCTTGCTGGTCGCGGTCGAGGCAGGGCCGCTCGACGCTGTGCAGACCGCCGAGGTGGAGCACCTGCGCGGGCAGATCGCGTTGGAGCAGCAACGCGGCAGCGACGCCGCCCGGCTGCTCCTCAGCGCGGCCAGGCGCTTCGAGCCGCTCGATGCCGATCTGGCACGCGAGACGCACCTCGAGGCGCTCGTGGCCGCGATGTGGGCGGGCCACCTGAACGGCTCCCTGCGCGAGGCCGCAGAGGCCGCCCGGGCGGCGCCGCCCGGCCATGACCCGCCACGGGCCGTCGACGTCCTGCTCGACGCCCTGGCGATCCACTTGACGGACGGCTACGCAGCGGCCGCGCCGACGCTGACCCGGGCACTCGAGCTGGTCCTCGCACGGGACGTCGCCACCGACGTGGCCGGCCGCTGGCTCTGGCTCGCCGGATCCAGACCCAGCGCCACGGTCGCAGTCGAGCTGTGGGACGCCGAGTCCTGGCATGTCCTCGTCACTCGCCAGGCACAGGCCGCCCGCGATACGGGCGCGCTCGTGCACCTGCGTCTCGCGCTGAACCTCGTCGCCGGAACCCATCTCGTCGCGGGCGAGCTCACCGCGGCGGAGCTGGCGCTCGAGGAGGATCGCCTGATCGCGGAGGCCACCGGGAACGCGCCGATCACGTACACCGAGATGATCCTTGCGGCCTGGCGCGGCCACGAGGAGCGGGCCACTGAGCTGATCGAGGCGACGCTGCGGGAGGCGACCGCACGCGGCCTTGGCAGGTTCGTCACCCTCGCGACCCACGCGAGCGCTGTGCTCGACAACGGCCTGGGTCGCCACGACGCCGCGCGCGACGCGGCCTCGCGAGCCTTCGAGCGCCATGTGGTGGGGTTGGAGCCACTGGTCGTGCCCGAGCTGATCGAGGCGGCGTCCAAGACCGGTGACGTGGCGCTGCTGCGTACCGCCCTCGAGTGGCTGTCCGAGCGTACACGCGTGACGCCGACCGAGTGGGTGCTCGGGATCGAAGCCCGCGTCCGTGCCCTGCTCGCGGAGGGGGAGGTCGCCGACAGTCTGCACCGCGAGTCCATCGAGCGTCTCGGCCGCACCCGCATACGCGTGGAGCTCGCCCGCGGCCACCTGCTCTACGGTGAGTGGCTGCGGCGCCGCCACAGGCGGGTCTACGCGCGCGAGCACTTGCGGACGGCCCACGAAATGTTCGCCTCGATGGGAGCCGAAGCGTTCGCCGAGCGGGCCGGGCACGAGCTGTTGGCCACCGGCGAGACCGTTCGCAGACGCTCGGCCGAGACCCGCGACGAGCTCACCGCCCAGGAGGCGCTGATCGCGGGCCTCGCTCGCGACGGCCTGTCCAACCCCGAGATCGGCACCCGGCTGTTCATCAGCCCGCGCACCGTCAAGTACCACCTTCGCAAGGTCTTCCTCAAGCTCGACATCAGCTCGCGCGGCGAGCTCGACCGCGTCCTCCCCGCCGACCCGACCGCCGCCGCCCTCTAGCGACTCGCACTGTCCACTGGCGGATGCGAGCGCGGCCTGCGCGAATGACACTCGCGGGAGTGCACTGGTCCTACACGCCGATCGAGACGCGGTTCCGGACCATCGCGGGGTTGTCGATCCGCTTCGCGGAGAGCGAGGACCGGGCCGACCACGCCCTCTTGTTGAGCCCGTGGCCGGAGAGCCTGCTCGCGTTCGATCCGACGTGGGCGCGGCTCTCGGAGCGCACGCATCTGGTGGCGATTGACCTCCCGGGCTTCGGTGGTTCCCAGCGTGACGATTCGCTGCTGTCTCCGCGGGCGATGGGCGAGTTCGTCATTCGCGCCGCCGACACGTTCGGGCTCGAGGACCCGCATGTCATCGGCCCCGACGTCGGTACCGCGGCCTCGCTCTTCGCCGCGGCCCTGCATCCGGGCCGGCTGCGCAGCCTGGTTGTCGGAAGCGGGTGCGCGGCGTATCCGCTTCAGCTCGGCGGCGTGGTGAAGGACTGGGTCGAAGCTCCCGATCTGGATGCCTACCGCAGTGCTGACCCGCGGCAGATCGTCGCAGGCGCCCTGACCGACATCGAGCAATACGTGCTCCCCGACTTCGTCCGCGAGGACTACCTGGCCTGCTACGACGGCGACCGCTTCGTCGAGTCGATGCGCTACGTGCGCAGCTACCCGGCGGAGCTTCCCGGCCTCCGCGACCTGCTGCCGGAGATCCAGACGCCGGTGCAGATCATCGCCGGCGTGCGGGACCGGGCGGTGCCGCCGGTCAACGCCGAGTACCTCCACGAGCGGCTGCCCACGAGCAAGCTCGACATGCTCGACGCGGGGCACTTCACCTGGGAGGACGCCGCGGACGAGTACGCCGCGCTCGTCACGAGCTGGTGGCGCGGAGGCTACGACTCGCTGAACGACGACGAGATCCAACGACTCGACGTGGCGACCTGATCGCCGCGGACGTCGACCCGTCGGAGGACTGTCCACCGGCGGATGCGACCGCGCACCGCACGACCGAGTCTTGCCGCATGAGCATCGAGACTGGCGGGGACCAGAAGATGGCGGTTGCGGTGAACGGCCGCGGGTCCGATTCCCGGCGCCATCGCGCCGTGATCATCGGCGCGGGGTTCGGCGGGCTTTACGCCGCCCGCGCCCTTTCCCGCGCGCCGGTCGACGTCACGGTGATCGATCGCACGAACCATCACCTGTTCCAGCCGCTGCTCTACCAGGTGGCGACGGGGGTGCTCTCCGAGGGCGACATCGCGCCGCCGACGCGCGATGTCCTGCGGCGTCAGAAGAACGCCAAGGTGCTGCTGGGTGAGGTCGCGCACATCGACCTCGCCGCTCGCCGGGTGGTCCTCGAGATGGCGGGCCGGCACTCGCAGATCGAGTTCGACAGTCTCATCGTTGCCACGGGCGCGGCGCAGTCGTACTTCGGCCACGACGAGTTCGCGGTATTCGCGCCGGGGATGAAGACGATCGACGATGCGCTCGAGCTTCGTGGACGGATCTTCGGTGCGTTCGAGCTGGCGGAGCTCGAGTCAGAGATCGAGCGGCGCAACACCTTGTTGACCTTCGCGGTCGTCGGCGCCGGACCGACGGGTGTTGAGCTCGCCGGCCAGATCGCGGAGCTGTCGCGCCGCGCGTTGAAGCGCAACTACCGGACGTTCGACCCGAAGGTCGCGCGGGTCATCCTGCTCGACGCAGTCGGTACGGTCCTGCCGCCGTTCCCCGAGTCACTGCAGCGCCGCGCCCGGAGAGATCTGGAGCGCCTGGGCGTCGAGGTCCGGCTCGGCACGCGCGTCACCGGCATCGACGTCGACGGGCTCCGCGTGGAGAGCCTTGACGGCTCGGTCGGTCGGATCGAGGCGTATACGAAGATCTGGGCGGCGGGGGTGCAGGCCTCGGCCTTGGGCCGGATGCTGGCTGAGCAGAGCGGCGCGGAGGTGGACCGCGTCGGACGCGTGCAGGTGCTGCCCGACTGCAGCCTCCCCGGCCATCCCGAGGTGTTCGTCATCGGCGATCTCATGAGCCTCGACCGGCTACCCGGCGTCGCCGAGGTCGCGATGCAGTCCGGACGCCACGCGGCCAGGACGATCGTGCGGCGCCTGCGCGGCGACGCGGAGCTACGCCCGTTCCAGTATCGCGATCTCGGGACGATGGCGACGATCTCGCGCTTCCGTGCCGTCGTCAGCATCGGCCGCATCCGCGTGGCGGGCTTGGCGGCGTGGCTCATATGGCTCGTCGTCCATCTCGCGTTCTTGACCGGGTTCAAGAACCGCTTCTCCGCGGTGGTGAGCTGGACGGTGGCGTTCCTCGGCCGCGGCCGCCGGCAGCGCACGATCACCGAGCAACAGGTGTTCGCCAGGACGCGGGCCCTGGAACTGGAAAGCCCGAAAGGGCCCGCCGCGCTGCCGGCCCCCGACCGTTGACAAGAGCAGATGAGCAATGAGACGGCGCACGACCGATCGAACGCAACATCAGAGGAGGAACCATGCCTGAGGTCCGCGTGATCGTCGCAAGCCCCGAGGAGGCAGACAACGGCATCGCCGAGTTCTGGTGCGCGGGCGAGATGGTGGCGGAGACCACGTTTCACGAAGGCCGACTGCAGCTGCGCATCGACCCGCGCTCCGACGGCGAGCCGTGGATGATCGAGGTGACCAGCCTTGCGCTCGGTCTCGCCGAGGCAGAGCGGCGCCTCGCGAAGTACTGACACGGCCTGCTCATCCATTGCCCGTGTGAGCCAGGCTCAGCTCATCCGTCGGTATCGCCATACGCACAGTGGGATGAAGATCGCGAGCAGGCCGATGATCCAGGCGGCCGCGCCCGCGAGCGATCCTGGCACGCCACCGTCGAGCGCGTAGGTGCGGGCGGCGTTCGCGGTCAGCGTGACGGGGCTCGCCTGCGCGAACGCCTGCAGCCAGTCCGGCATGGTCGAGACCGGCACGAACACGGAGCTTGCGAACACGAGCGGGAAGAGCACCACGAAGCCGGCCGACTGGGCCGCCTCGGCGCCGCGCACCGTCAGCGCCACGAACGCGAAGACCCAGCTGAGGGCCAGCCCGAACGCGCTGACGATCGCGACGCACGCGAGTGCGTTGGGCAGCCCGGCCTGGAAGCGGAAGCCGATCAGGTAGCCGACCGCCGTCATCAGCCCGATGATCAGGACGTTGCGGACGAGGTCGGCCACGGTGCGGCCGATCAGCACCGCCGAGCGTGCCATCGGCATCGAGCGGAAGCGGTCGATGACGCCGCGCTCGAGGTCCTCGGACAGGCCGACGGCGGTCTGCGTGGCGCGGAAGGCCACCGACTGCACGAAGATGCCGGGCAACAGGAAGTCGATGTACGTGACCCCGGGCGGGAGCGAGCCCTCCACCGCGCCGCCGAACACGTAGACGAACAGCACCACGAGCATGATCGGCTCGATCGTCGAGAAGATCAGCAGCTGGGGCTGGCGAATGAAGTGGCGCAGGTTGCGCGCGGTGACCACACGCGCGTCAGCGGCGGCTGAACGCAGCTCCCGCAGCGAAGGGCGATGCACCCGCAGGAGCCTCCCCGGGCCACGGTCGGCCGCGCTCGCTGGACTCGCCACGGCCGGCGGGCGGCCCGCGCTCGTCGACGCGGACGCGTCCGGCGGTGCCGTCCTCGCTCGGCGGCGCGCCCGTGAGCTGCAGGAAGACGTCGTCGAGCGTCGGGCGGCGCAGTCCGAGGTCGCTCACACCGATCCCCGCTTGACGAAGCGCCGAAGCGGCGTCCTCGATCAGCTCGAGGCCATCGCGCGGGGCGGGAAGCGTGAGCCGGTCCAGGCGCTCGCCCGGCTCTGGGTCGCCGCAGCCCACCCCGGCGAGCACGGACTGCGCCTCGTCGCGTTGAGTGGCGCTGGTCAGCTCGACCTCGAGGATCTGCCCGCCGACGCGATCCTTGAGCTCGTTGCCGGTCCCCTCCGCGATCACCCGCCCGTGATCGATCACCGCGATCCGGTCGGCGAGCTGGTCGGCCTCCTCGAGGTACTGGGTCGTCAGCATGATCGTCGTCCCCTCGCGGACAAGTTCCCGCACGATCGCCCAGATCTCGTTCCGGCTGCGCGGATCGAGCCCGGTCGTGGGCTCGTCGAGAAACAGGATCCGCGGACGCGTGAGCAGGCTCGACGCGAGGTCCAGCCGGCGGCGCATCCCTCCTGAGTACGTGCCCGCCGGGCGGTCGGCAGCGTCGGCGAGCTCGAAGCGCTCCAGCAACTCGGTCGCCCGCCGTCGCGCCTCGTCGCTCGAGAGGTCGAACAGGCGGCCGAACATCTGCAGGTTCTCGCGTCCGCTGAGGATCTCGTCGACGGCAGCGAACTGCCCGGTGAGCCCGAGCAGCTGCCGAACCGCCGCGGCCTCGTGCACCACGTCACGCCCGAAGACCTCGGCGCGCCCTGCGTCCGGCGCGAGCAGGGTCGCGAGCACGCGAACGAGCGTGGTCTTCCCGGCTCCATTCGGCCCGAGCAGCCCGAAGACCGTCCCCTCCGCGACGTCGAGGTCGACACCCGCCAGCGCAACCGTCGCGCCAAAGCGCTTGGTCACACCCTCGACGTGGACGGCGGAAGCGAAGGAGCGGGCCGCAACGATGTTGCCATCAGCGCCTAGGCTCGGAATGCGGGTCATCCCTGTCCCGGGTTGACGAACGCGACCTTTTCCTCTCGACGAGCCACGGCGTTCTCTCCCTTTGCTGCCAGTGAGTGTTCGGAGACCGTGACGGCCCCCGGGGCGCGATCTCGCCTGAGAGCTCCCTAGTCCGACTCCGGGGTCTTCTCGGCTGGCGAGCTCTGCGTGCCACAGCCTGAGGCCGCGGGAGCACGCTCGCATCCGCCAGTGGCTAGTCGGCGCCGGGTGATGGCAGTCAACCTCGATGGGCCGTTTCTGTCTCCCGGGCGATCGGCTGTCGCCTATCTTCACCCGCAGCGCCTGCAGCGTCATCCCACCGCGGTCGTAGGGCGGGCTGCTGAACATGACGTCGGGCCCCGGCAGCGCCGCCGGGGCGTTGACCCAGAACGGGTTGCTGGCCGGGCGCGCGTAGAGCGCGTCGAACTGCGACTCCGCCGTCGCACCGCCGTGCCGCTCGGTGTAGATCCACCCCGAGAAGGTGGCGAAGCCCTCGTTGAGCCAGATGTCCGGCCACACCGCGAGCGTCACCGCGTTGCCGAACCACTGGTGCGAGACCTCGTGCACCACCGTCCCGGCGCCCGGCGCTCCGGTCGAGCTGAACATGACGTCGTACATCGACTTCGTCTGCGACTCGAGCGCGTAGCCGACGCCGCCGTTGTCGACCACGCCGCCGCCGCTCGAGAACGGGTACTTGCCGTACAGGTCGGAGAAGAACGCGATGATCTCGGCCTCGGCCGACAGCCGCTCGAACGCCAGCGCCGGGTTGCGGACCTTGGGGTCGACGGCCTGGTAGAGCGGGATCTTGCCCGCCTTCGACGTGCGCAGCTCGAACACGCCGTTGGTGGCGGTGGCGAGGTACGGGGCCATCGGCGAGTCCTCGAGCCAGCGCCACGTGGTCTTGCCGCCGCGGGTGCGCTTCGAGAGCAGCACGCCGTTGGCGATCGCGGTGATGCCCTCGGGCACGGTGATCTCGAAGTCGTACGTCGCCTTGTCCTGCGGGTTGTCGTTCGCCGGGTACCAGCCGGGGGAGCCCTGCGGCTCGTTGACGACGAACGCGCCGTCGTCGGTCGGGACCCAGCCCTCGAGCGAGTCGTCGGGGTCGACGACCGCCTCGGGCTGGCCGGAGTACTCGACCACCACGAGGAACCGGAGCCCCCGGATCAGTCCGTGGCGCGGGATCACGGTGAGCTCCTGGCCGTCGCGCTCGAAGCGCGCGTCGCGGCCGTTGACCTCGAGCTCCGAGATCTCGTAGCCACGCAGATCCACGTTGAAGCGCGAGAGGCTCCTGGCCTGCGCGAAGATCGTCGCGCGGCCGTCGAGCTGGTTCGTGGCCCGCTCGGATCATCGATCCCTCCTGGACGGCAGCCACGCCCCGCCGTTGAGCTGAGCCGACTCGACCTGCCTCTGACCGGTCAACCGACGCCCGAGCACCCATGACCGGCGCAGGAGCCGGCTCCCGGCCGCCACCGCCAGCATCCGGTCTGCAGCGCTGTCACGCCGATCGCTTTCCGGGACGCCTGCAGTTCGTCCCCAGCAGGCATCTCGCAGCTGCGATCGAGACAATCGCACTCGAAGCCGAAGCGCTCGTTTCAGCGGATCGCTAATCGATCAGGGAACCGGAGCTGATGTTGACAATCGCCGCTGTCATGCTGCGCGCCCAGTCGGAGGCGGCGAAGGCGGCCACATTGCCGACGTCCTCGAGCGTCGCGGCCCGGCCGAGCAATGTCTGCCGCTCGATCATCTCGACGATCTTCTCGCGACCCTCGAAGCCCTCTGGGAGCGACTCGGGCACGCCTCCGCTCGCGAGCGTGACGACGCGGATTCCATGCGGTCCGAGTTGGACGGCGAGCTGCCGCCGGATTGCTGCCACGATCGCGTCGACGGCGACCTGCGTTCCGCCCAGGTAGTAGTCGCGCATCGGGCCGCTTCGGTCGCTGGGGCCACCGAACGCGAGGATCACGCCCGAACGCCGGGGGATCATGTGCCGCGCGGCCGCCCTGGCGGTCAGGAATGTCGTTCGCGCTGCCGTCTCCACCGGCGCCATGAAGTCATCGACCGCCATCTCGGCGAGCGGCATCCCCTGCGTGTGCCCGTGGGTGATCACGTTGAAGGAGATGTCGATGCCGCCGGCATCCGCCACCACGGCGTCGGCGTGCTCGTCGACCGCGTTCTCGTCGAGCGCGTCAACCTCCGCCGTCTCGGCCGCTCCGCCCGCGGACCGGATGTCGTCGGCCACCGCCTCGAGCGTCGCGGGCGTGCGGCCGGCCAGAATGACCCGGGCGCCCTCGCGGGCGAACGCCCGCGCAACGGCGCCGCCGATCGATCCGCCACCTCCGTAGATCACGGCGTTCTTGTTCTCGAGCAGCACGTCTACCTCCCCAAATCTCAGATTTCCAAATACGAACGAGCGTCAGCGCGCCGAGCGCGTACCAGACGCCGAAGGCCAGGCCGGCCGGGGCCGAGCGCGGGCGTGACGCGATCGGGCGAGCGCGGTCATCGCGACAACACGGCGCTGGATCTCTGTCTGTGCCCACCGCCCCGGTGCTTGTTTGCATGGGCGTGGGCGTGGGGGTGGAGCGTCCCGCATCGCCAGCGCACGAGCAGCCAGACGGCGAGCGCGACGATCATCGCCCCGACGGCCGTCTCGGCATCATGCCGGTCATGGTGGGGCCGGTGGGGCGGGGTTCGCATCCGCCACTGGCTAGTCGCCTGGGCGGGTTGGCGGGCCAGTAGCGTCGGCCGAGGAGATGACGACGCCTATCCACCCCGACGACCAGCGACGGCGCTCACCGGCCGGCGCAGCGCCAGATCACGGTCGCGCTGGCGGTCATCGAGCATGTCAACGCCCAACTGGGGCCGCTCGACCAGGACCCCCTCAAGGCGTTCGCCCGCTCCCAGTCCGGATGCCGGGCGCTGAGCATCCACGAGCGGATCGCCACGCAGGTGGCCGGACCTCGGGATCGTCCGATGCCAGGGGCGGGCACTTCGTCGTCCGGACTGGGTTCGACCGGATCGGGCAAGTACCGGAGCTCAAGGAGCCGATGCCCAGGATCGGGGGTCAGCGACCGCGCGCGTCAGAGATCGTCAAAGACGAGGGCCGGCCCGGAGGGTTAGCCCAGGCGTCGCCGGGTAGACCTCCGCCGTGGTGGTAGCCCACGGGTGGCCGCAGTGATCAAGAGGGTTCGGCGCTTCAGGTTGCGCCACCGGGCCCAGACTCGGCTGTGGCTGCTGCCGCTGACCTGCGTGCTGGCCGGCATCGGGCTGGCCGTGGCGCTGCTGTCGGTCGATGGGTCCATCGTTGGCACGGCGGTGACCGGCTCGGCCGCGTCCGTGCAGACGATCCTCACCGTGGCCTCGACAGCGCTGGTGACCCTGACCAGCGTCGTGCTCTCGCTGACCCTTGTCGCGGTGCAGCTGGCGATGGGGCAGTTCTCGCCGCGCATCGTGCGGGCGATCCTGGACGACCGCCGTAGCCAGCTGGCCGTCGGACTGTTCATCGGCACGTTCGCCTACTCGATGACGGTCCTGCGCGAGGTCAACGGCCAGAGCTCCGGCGGCGGGCCGCTGCCGGGCCTCGCCATCGTCGTCAACTACGGGCTGATTCTCAGCGCGATCGTCGTGCTCGTGCTCTATGTGAACCACACCGCACGGTCGATTCGGGTCGGTGGGCTGATCGGCTGGGTCGCAGACGCGACGCGCGACGAAGTGGACCGCCTTTACCCGGCCGCGCCCGAGCCCGACGACGACCCGAGCGTGGTGGCGGCGCCCGACTACGGTGTCGTCACCAAGCTTCCGCACGACGTGCTGGTGGACATCGCCGAGAAGGCCGACTGCGTGCTGGAGCTCGTGCCCGCGATGGGCGATTTCGTGCCCCGGGGCGGCCCGCTCTTCCGCGTGCAGGGCTCCCTTACGGAGCCGTATCGCAGCGCGGCCGCGCTCAGCGTGATCCTGGAACGTGAACGCAGCCACGAATTCGAGCCCGCGTTCGGGCTGCGCAAGCTCGTCGACGTGGGCGAGCGGAGCATCTACTCGAGCCCGTTCCAGGACCCGAGCACCTCCGTGCAGTCGATCAACGCCATCCACGACATCCTCCGCAGGCTCGCCCGGCGTGAGTTTCCGTCCGGACGTCATCACGATGCCCACGGCCACGTGCGGCTCGTCGAACGGGTGATGAGTTGGGAGGGCTACGTCCGCCTCGCCTTCGACGAGCTTCGACTGGCCGGCGCCGGGTCGCCCCAGGTCGCGCGCCGGCTGCGCGCCGCGCTCGAGGACCTGAGGACGGTGGCGTCGCCCGAGCGCCGGCCACCGCTCGACCGTCAGCTCAAGCTGCTCGACGAGGGGGTCCGGCGGGCCTACAACGACAACGCCGACGTCGAGGCTGCGCTCATTCCGGACATGCAGGGCATCGGCTCGGGGCCGGACGTCATGGCACACCCCCCGCGCTCCGCTTCGCCGCCGGCGCGCGACATCCGCCGTCCGCTGGCTGACGCGGCGGGCGCGCGGCACGGCTAGCGCTTTCCATGTCAGAAACTGGGGTTCGTTGGGCTCGCAACGACCAACGAGGATGCCGGAGGAGGAACTCAACCCCCGACACGCGGATCATGATTCTCCGGCAGTTTGGGTCTGTGGCTGGGTTTGCGGGGTGTGGGGAGCCTGAAAGGGGCCAGATCCGCGCGGCGCGTTCGAGTTCGGCAGAGTGCGCAGACTCCCGACGAACCGCTCAGCCGAAGGCGGCGACGCAGGCGCCCAACGCGGCGATGGCCGTGGCGGCGTCCTCGCCGCTGGCCGTCAGCTGCAGCGGCGTGCCGGCGGTGGCGCCGAGGGCGAGGACGGCGAGCAGGCTCTTCGCGTTCGCCTCGCGCCCGTTGGCGGCCACGGCGATGTCGGCGGAGAAGGTCGCCGCGGTACGGACGAGATGGGCCGCGGGGCGCGCGTGGAGGTCGACGCCGTCCGGAAGGGTGACGACGCGCTCGACTTCAGAGCTTACGGGCATCGCGTGCCTCCTCGGCGGCGTGGACGACCTCCGCGAGCGCGCACCCTGCGGAGGCGGTGACGGCGGCCGCCACCGCACCCTCCACGATGGGGGCGTCGATGAGCTGCACGTGCCCATTGGCACGCGACTCGAGGACGTGGCGGATCGTGAGGATCGCGCTGCCGAGGTCCCCGAGGACCACGACTCCGGCGCCCTGGTCGGCGCGGCGGAGCGCGTCGCGAACCCGGCCCTCGTCGGTGCCGAGCTCACCGTCGGCGGTCCCGCCCGCGTGCTCGATGCGGACGTCGGGCCCAGCCATTTGCCCAGCAAGGTCGGCGAGGCCCTGGGCGAGCTCCGAGCTGTGTGATACGACGACGATCCCGACCATCGGCCCTCCGGGCGCTTGAGTTGCCTGGTAGCCTAATGCATCGAACGCCATTCGACAATGCCGAATGTGAACGAACGAGCCGCCCGGCGTGGCGGCATCCAATCCATCGATCGCGCGGCCCGCATCCTGAAGGCTCTGGCAAGCGGTCCGCGGCGCCTCGGCGTGACCGAGCTGGCCCAGCGGCTGGAGCTCGCGACGCCCACCGTGCACGGCCTGCTGCAGACGTTGCAGGCTCACGGCTTCGTCGAGCAGGACCGCGACTCGGGCAAGTACCAGCTCGGCGCCGGGCTCCTGCAGCTCGGCAACTCCTACCTCGATCTGAACGAACTGCGCTCTCGCTCGCTCGTGCACGCCGAGCGCCTGGCCGGCCGCGCCGACGCCGCCGTCCGCGTGGGCGTGATGCACGGGGCCAGCGTGATCGTCGTGCACCACGTCTTCCGGCCCGACGAGACGCTCCAGATCCTCGAGGTGGGCGCGCAGCTGCCGGTTCACGCGAGCGCGCTCGGCAAGGCGATCCTCGCCTACGCCCCAGCGTCGGTGGTCGACGACCTGACCGCCGAGACGCTGCCGCGGCTCACGAGCCGCACGCTGAGCGCGCGCGAGCTGCGTGAGCAGTTCGAGGCGATCCGCGAGCGCGGCGTCGCCCGTGAGCGGGACGAGGCGATCCTTGGCGAGTCGAGCCTCGCCGCGCCGATCTTCGACCACAGCGGCCACGCCGTGGGGGCGATCGGCGTCGTGGGCGACACGGAGCGGATCGTGCCGCGTGGCCCGGCCAAGGGCCTGGTCGCGGCGGTCGCCGAGGCGGCCAGCGGCATCTCGCGGGAGCTCGGCGCCCGCTCGTGGCCGGGTCCCGTCGGCCTCGGCGAGTAGCCAGGAGCGCGCTGCTCGCTGCCCGTCTCTGGTGCGGGTTGACACATCCTGGCCAGAGGTGTAGCTTCGCCCGAACAGTATTCGACATTGTCGAATAGGCATCGGTGAGAGGAGAGGTCCTCGTGCAGGAGCATTCACTGTCCCAGCGCGCGGTCGCCGAGACGCTCGGCACCGCCCTGTTGGTGTTGGTCGGGCCCGGGTCGGTTGTGGCCACACTGGCCCTGGCGGGCGACTCCGTTCCGGCGGTGACGGGTGCCGACCTGCTCGGCATCTCATTCGCCTTCGGCTTCATCATCGCCGCGATGGTCTACGCGATCGGCAAGGTCTCGGGCTGCCACATCAATCCCGCGGTCACGTTCGCGCTCGCGGCCACGAAGCGCTTCCCGTGGCGCGAGGTTCCGGCCTACTGGGCCGCGCAGGTCGTCGGCGCAGTCCTCGGCGCTCTCGGCATCTGGGCGCTGTTCGCTTCGAGCGCCATCGACCTCGGGATGGGCCAGACGTCCTTCAACCCGGATACGACGACGTGGGCGTCGGCGATCTTCGCCGAGGGCATCGGCACGTTCATGCTCATGTACGCGATCCTCGGCATCGTCGACTCGCGCTCGCCCGGGGACTTCGCCGGCCTGATCATCGGCGGCGTGGTCGTCGCGATCATCATGGTCGTCGGCCCGGTCACCGGCGCGTCGCTCAACCCCGCCCGCGCGTTCGGGCCCGAGCTCGTCTCCGCCATCGGCGGCGGCCCGACGCACTGGGGCCAGCTCATCCCGGTCTTCGTCCTCCCCGGCCTCGTGGGCGCCGCGCTGGCGGCGTTCGCCTACGACCTCATGACCAAGCCGCGCATCGTCGAGACGCCGATCCGCGAGGCGGTCACGCACGCCGACGAGTTCGGCCACGGGACCCCGACCGCCGCAGCGCACTGAAGGAGCGATGATGAGCACCGCAACCACAGCGATGAAGAAGTTCCTCAACGATCCGGCCGACGTCGTGCGCGAGTCGCTCGCGGGTCTGGCTGCCGCTCACGGCGACATCCTGCGCTACGACGCGGAGGCGCAGATCGTCGTGCGCGCCGGTGCGCCGGTGCAGGGCAAGGTCGCGCTCGTGTCCGGCGGCGGCTCGGGCCATGAGCCGCTGCACGGCGGGTTCGTCGGGCTCGGGATGCTCGACGCGGCGTGCCCGGGCGAGGTGTTCACGTCACCCGTGCCGGACCAGATGCTCGCCGCGACGAAGGCCGTCGACGGCGGCGCCGGGGTCGTCCACATCGTGAAGAACTACACCGGCGACGTCATGAACTTCAAGCTCGCGGCCGAGGACGCCGCGGACGAGGGGATCGGCGTCGAGTCCGTGCTGGTCGACGACGATGTCGCCGTGCAGGACTCGCTCTACACCGCCGGCCGCCGCGGCGTCGGCGCGACGGTACTGCTCGAGAAGATCGCCGGCGCGGCGGCCGAGCGCGGTGACGACCTGGCCGCCGTCGCCGGTGTGGCGCGGCGGGTCAACGAGCGCGCACGGTCGTTCGGCGTGGCGTTGTCGTCGTGCACGCCGCCCGCGGCGGGTCGGCCGATCTTCGACCTGCCCGACGGCGAGGCGGAGCTGGGGATCGGCATCCACGGCGAGCCCGGCCGCCGGCGCGAGGCGCTGGGGACCGCGCGCGAGCTCGCGGGCGTCATGGTCGAGGCGGTGCTGAGCGACCTTCAGCCGGCCTCCGGCGTGCGCGTCCTGCCGTTCGTCAACGGCATGGGCGGAACGCCGCAGCTCGAGCTCTACGTCCTCTACCACGAGGTCGACGGGCTGCTGCGCGCGGCCGGGCTGGAGCCCGCCCGTTGCCTCGTCGGCAGCTACATCACATCGCTGGAGATGGCCGGCGCGTCGCTCACGCTGCTGGAGCTCGACGAGGAGCTCGAGCAGTTGTGGGATGCTCCCGTCCACACCGCCGCGTTCCGCTGGGGAGCGTGAGTGCGAGTGCCGACCGCCGTGCATGACCGGACCGTCACCGCGTGGCTGCACGAGGCCCAGGCCAGCGTGACCGCGCGCGCGGACTACCTCACCCAGCTCGACGCCGCGATCGGTGACGGGGACCACGGGATCAACATGACCCGCGGGTTCGAGGCGGTCGGCAAGGCCCTGGCGGCCCAGGGGTCGGACACGCCCCCGGGCCGCCTGCTGGTCATCGCCGGCAAGACGCTCGTCTCCACGGTGGGCGGCGCCAGCGGCCCGCTCTGGGGCTCGGCGCTGCGGGCGGCCGGCCGGAGCCTCGGGGACGCCGAGACCTTCGACGGCCCGCAGCTCGCCGCGGCGCTGGACGCGGCGCTCGCCGCCGTCGTCGCCCTGGGCGCGGCCCAGCCTGGCGACAAGACGATGGTCGACGCTCTGGGGCCTGCGACCGCAGCGCTGCGCGAGCGCCTGGCCGCACAAGCCTCGATCGCCGACGCCGTGTCCGCCGCGGCCGACGCGGCCGAAGCGGGCGCGCAGGCGACCGCCCCGATGCAGGCCCGCAAGGGTCGCGCGTCGTACCTGGGCGAGCGCTCGATCGGGCACCAGGATCCCGGCGCCACTTCGGCCGCGCTGATCATGCGCGCGCTGGACACGGCCGTGATGCAGGAGGGGTAGTGCCCGTCTCCCGCGTCGAGACCGCGGCGTTGCGCGGCGTTCCGGCGTCCCCCGGGATCGGGGTCGGCGCCGTGCGCCGGCTTGCCGTTCCCCCGAGCGCCGGCGCCAGAGTGGCCGACGAGCAGCGCGGCGCGGAGCTCGAGCGCGCGCTCGCTGCTCTCACCGCCGCCGCCGACGAGCTTGACGCACTCGCGGCCCGCCTTCGCGCAGGCGGGCGTGAGACGGACGCCGAGATCGTCGAGACCGGCGCGCTCCTCGCCCTCGATCCCGGGCTCGCGTCGAGCGTGAAGGCTGCGGTCGCCGGCGACGGCTTGCCGGCGGAGGAGGCGATCCTGGCGGCGTGTTCCGTGCAGGCCGACGAGCTGGCCGCGCTACCGGACGAGATGCTCGCCGCCCGCGCCGACGACGTGCGCAGCCTGGGACGCCGGGCGGCGCTCCTGGCAGCGGGGTCGGCGCCGGCTCCGACCGGCGGCCGCGAACTCGTGCTCGTTGCCGACGACCTGGGGCCAGCCGATATCGCCGAGCTCGACGACGGCGTGCAGGCCGTGGCACTCGCGGGCGGCGGCGCGACCGCGCACGCCGCGATCGTCGCTCGCTCGCTCGGCATCCCGCTCGTCGCGGAACTTGGCGACGGCGTGCTCGCGCTCCCGGATGGCGCCGTCATCGTTGTCGACGGCGGTGAGGGCCTCGTGCTGACCGCCCCCGAGGCCGAGCAGGTCAGACAGGCCCGACGCGCCGCGGTGCGGCGAACGCGCGCCCGCGAACACGCCGCCGGGCAGCGCGCCATTCCGGCAGCGACGCGCGACGGAGCGCGGGTCACGGTGCTCGCCAACGTCGCCGGCGCCGCCGAGGTGCGGCTGGCCCTCGACGCCGGGGCCGAAGGCGTCGGGCTGCTGCGCACCGAGCTTGCCTTCCTCCAGGTCGACGCGTGGCCGACCCAGGCGCAACACCGCCGCGCGCTCGAGCCCGTGCTCCGCGGCCTCGCCGGCCGCCCCGCCACCGTCCGCGTGCTCGACTACGGCGGCGACAAGCTCCCGCCGTTCCTGCACGGTGCTCGCGACCGCGGGATCCAACTCCTCCTCCACGCTCCGGACGCCCTCGCCACGCAGCTGCGGGCGATCCTCGAGTCCGCGGCCGGAGCCGACGTCCGGGTCCTCGTGCCGATGGTCGCCTCTACGGACGAGCTTGAAGCCGTCGCGACGGCGCTGCGGGCCGCGGCCGAGGCCGTCGGCGCGCCCGTGCCTTCGCTGGGCCCGATGATCGAGACGCCGCTGGCGGCGGACATCGCCGACGCCCTCGCCGAGCATGCGGGCTTCCTCAGCATCGGCACCAACGACCTCACCGCCGCGACGCTCGGCACCGATCGCTTCGCGCCCGGCGCCGGCGCTGCCCACCACCCGCGCGTGCTTGCGGCGATCGCCGCGTCGGTCGGGGCCGCCCGCCGCGCCGCCGTCCCGATCGAGGTCTGCGGCGAGGCGGCATCGGATCCGGTCGCTCTGCCCCTCCTCGTCGGCCTGGGCGTCGACGAGCTCAGCGTCGGCGCCTCGCGCGTCGGGACCGTCCGCGCGTGGGTGCGCGAGCTCGTGTTTGACGAGTTGCAGGAGCTGGCGACGCTCGCGCTCGGGTGCACGACCGCGAAGGACGTGGAGGCACTCGTCGCGCCCGTGGCGGAGCGGCTGGCCGCCGTGGAGCGCGGGGGTCCGCTCGTCGGCCGAGGTGCCGCCCGAGTGCCGCCCAGAACGGCTCGCGCAGCCGGTTCATGAGGTTTTGCCGGCGCCGACTTGCGCAGGCCGCAGGGGACAGGCTGGGGGACAGACTTGTCAGCCGGACACGCGCGACACCACGTAGTTCCGCCGATTCGGGCTGTCGAGAACGGGGGAGACGCGGAATTGATTCCGCGTGTCCGCGCAGCACAAGAGTTGCCTATGTGCACGACTTCCGATGCCGGAGGAGGGACTCGAACCCCCGACACGCGGATTATGATTCCGCTGCTCTAACCGACTGAGCTACTCCGGCCAGGGACGGCCAAGATTAGCGAGAGGAGAAGGCGACGATGGCCGACCGTCCGCGTATCAGCTACGTCCCGCTCGAGGCGATGTCCCCGGAGATGCGGGCCGAGATGGAGCGGTGCGCCCGGGAGGGCACGCCTCGGCCCGAGAGCTCGGCCGTGCGGGCTCATGTGCCCGCCGCGTTCTGGTTCTTCGCCAACGCGTGGGAGGACCTGTTCCGCAACGGGGTTCTCGACCACGCGATCAAGGAGCTGTGCCGCGTCTACGTCTCGCGCAGCGTCAAGTGCGAGTACTGCGGCAACCAGCGGTCGGTGAAGGGCGCGGGGCAGGGGCTCCAGGAGGGCCAGTACGACGAGCTCCTGAACTTCGAGGCCGCGGACGCCTTCACCGACCGGCAGAAGGCCGCGCTCGCGTACGCCGAGGCGATCGCGTGGCACCTGGACACCGACGACGCGTTCTGGGAGCGCATGTACGCGCACTTCGACGAGCCGGAGCTGGTCGAGCTCGGCTGCATGGTCGGGCTCACGCTGGGCCAGCAGAGCTGGCTGCGCATGCTCGACATCGGCCACCACGAGGTGATGGCCGGCACCGACGCCTCGATGGCGCCGGGGCACGAGCGGGCCGCGTACCTCGCTCGCACGGAATAACTCTGCCGCGAGGGCGTCTAGGGGAGCAGGAACCTCCCCTTCCCCCAAGGAGCCCCCGTGTTTTCTGCCACCGCCTACGTGATCCGTGACGCCCGCGTCGACGACGTGCCCGAGCTGGTGCGCCTCGGCTGGGCGACGCAGGAGGACTGGCCCGTCGGGCAGATCCTCGTCGGCGAGATCGGTGGCGTCGTCGCCGCCGCGCTGGCGATCGACGAGAACCGTGCCATCTCGTCCACCATCCCGCGCTCGCCGAACCTACTCGCGCACATGCGCGCTCGCGCGGCCGGGATCCTCGCCCACCGGCGCACGCCGTCGGTCGCCGAGCGCATCCGCGAGCGGATGCACCCGCACGTCAGCGTCTGACGCCTCCATACTGCGCCGGGTGGCCGACGTCACGCCACCCGGCGACAGCGACCCCGCATCGGCGCATCTGCTTGCCGTGCCCAACGTCTCGGAAGGCCGTGACGCCGAGGCGATCGCGGCGATCGCCGCCGCGTTCGGCCCCGGGCTGATCCACCACTCGTCCGATCCGGACCACCACCGGTCGGTCTTCACGATCGAAGGCGAGCCGGGGGAGCTGGCGCAGCACGTCGTGAACGGCGCGCGCGAGGCGATCGCCCGCATCGACCTCTCGCGACACACGGGCGTGCACCCGCGCGTGGGCGCCGTCGACGTCGCGCCGATCGTCTATCTCCACGACGCCGACCGCGGCGCGGCGACCGCCGAGGCGCTGATCCTGGCCAACCGGCTCGCGGCCGAGCTCGACCTGGCGGTCTACCTGTACGGCGCGCTGGCGGGCGGCCGCACGCGCGCCGAGCTGCGGCGCGGCGGGCCCGAAGCGCTGATCGAGCGCACCGCCCCCGACTTCGGCCCGCCGCGGCTCCATCCGACCGCCGGCGCCACGCTCGTCACCGCCCGGCCGCCGCTCATCGCGTTCAACGTCGAGATCGACGCGTCCCTGGAGACCGCCCGGGCGATCGCGGCCGTCGTGCGCGAGCAGCTGGACGTCCGCGCCCTCGGACTTCACCTGGAGACGCAGGGCATCGTCCAGGTCTCGACCAACATCGAGGACCTCGACCGGAGCACCGCCGCCCAGGTCGTCGAGGCGATCAGAACGCACGCCACGGTCACGGGCGCCGAGCTGATCGCCCCGGCGCCCCGCCGCGCGTTCGAATCCTTCCCCGCGGACGTGCCGCTGCGGGGTGCGCCGCTGCTCGACTGACCGCTACCCTCCAAGCACCCATGGCTCAGACAAAGCGCAAGCGGCGGACCAAGCATCGCGGCAACGCCGCAGGCGTCGTCGAGTCCCGCGGCCGCACCGGCCGCCGGCCCACCGAGGAGGAGCTGCGCAAGACGGCCAACATGAGCGCGCGCGAGCGGCGGATGAACAAGCCGCCGACGTGGAACAGCGCGTTCCTGAAGTCCTCGCTGATGGCCGCGGTGCTCTTCGTGTTCACGCAGATCGGCCTGTTCGGCAGCGAGGCGACCATCTCGCAGTCGATCCTCATCTGCGTCTTCGCGCTGCTGCTCTACACGCCGCTCGCCTACCTCACCGATCGCTGGGTCTACCAGCGCAACCAGCGCCGGAAGCAGCAGCAAGCCAACAGCGGATGACCGCCCGCTGCTTCACCGTCGGGCCGCTCCAGGAGAACTGCTGGATCGTCTCCGGCGACGAAGGCCGGGCGCTGGTCGTCGATCCCGGTGACGAGGCGCCGCGCCTCGTCGGCGCCCTCGAGGAGCTGGGCCTCGAGACCGAGGCGATCCTCCTCACCCACACGCACTTCGACCACGTCGGGGCCGTCGCGGCCCTCGCCCGCCACACCGGGGCGCCGGTCTACTGCCCGAAGCTCGAGGTCCCGGTGCTGCAGGACATCAACTCGTACATCTTCCCGGGCTACGGGCCGTTCGAGAGCCACGATCCCGAGGAGACGATCGAGGGCGGCGAGCAGCTCACGCTCGCGGGCCTGACCATCGACGTCCTCTTCACGCCCGGCCACAGCCCGGGCCACGTGACCTTCAGCCTCCCCGATCACTCGCTGCTGCTGTCGGGCGACGTCCTCTTCCAGGGGTCGATCGGGCGCACCGACCTGCCCGGCGGCGACTACGCCACGCTGATGAGCTCGATCGCCATGCTGCTGAACACCCTGCCCGACGAGACCCGCGTGTGCCCCGGCCACATGGGCGCCACCACGCTGGGTCGCGAGCGGGCGAGCAACCCGTTCCTGCACGAGCTCGCGCGTTGAGCGACAAGATCCAGACCCCTCGCGGCACGTTCGACGTGCTGGGCGACGCGGCGCGCGCCCGCGACGAGCTCGAGCGGACCGCCCGCGGCATCCTCGAGCGCGCCGGCTACGAGCGGATCGAGACGCCGATCTTCGAGTCGACGGCGCTGTTCGCGCGCGGCGTCGGCGAGTCGACCGACGTCGTCCAGAAGGAGATGTACACCTTCGACGACGGCGGGGGAGGCTCGATCACGCTGCGGCCCGAGGGCACCGCGCCGGTCTGCCGCGCCTACGTCGAGCACGGCATGCACAAGCTGCCGCAGCCCGTGAAGCTCTGGTACCTGGGCGCGTACTTCCGCGCCGAGCGCCCGCAGCACGGCCGCTACCGCCAGTTCTGGCAGGTCGGCGCCGAGGCGCTCGGCTCCGACGACCCCGCCGTCGACGCCGAGTCGATCCTCCTGCTGGCCGAGATCCTCGAGGCCATCAAGGTCTCGCCGGTGCGGCTGCGCATCTCCAGCCTCGGCACGCCCGCCACGCGCGCGGAGTACAAGGCCGAGCTCCAGACCTATCTGAGGAGCCACGAGGACCGGCTCAGCGGCGAGGTGCGCGACCGTATCGACCTCAACCCGCTGCGCGCCTTCGACGCCGACCACCCGGGCACCCAGGAGGTCATGCGGGCGGCCCCGCTCCTGCTCGACCGCCTGACCGACGAGGACCGCGAGCACTTCGAGACGGTCAAGGCGCTCCTCGACAGCGCCGGCCTGAGCTTCGAGGTCGACCCGACGCTGGTCCGCGGGCTCGACTACTACACGCGCACGGTCTTCGAGTTCACCTCCGACGCGCTCGGCTCGCAGTCGGGCGTCGGCGGCGGCGGTCGCTACGACGGGCTCGTCGAGCAGCTCGGCGGCCCGCCCACGCCCGGCATGGGCTGGGCGGCCGGGGTGGAGCGGATCCTGCTCGCCTCGCCGCCGCCGCCCACCGCCGCGCCCCCGCTCGACCTCTACGTCGCCTACGCCAAGCCCGAGTACAAGCGCGACGCCTTCAAGCTCGCGGCCGACGCGCGCCGCGCCGGCCACGCCGCGGAGCTCGAGCTCGGCGGCCGCAGCCTGAAGGGCCAGCTCAAGAGCGCGCAGCGGGCGGGCGCCCGGTACGTTGCCATCCTCGGCGACGAGGGTACGGCGCTCAAGGACATGGAGTCAGGAGAGCAGCGCGTGATCCAGATCGACACCGTCATGCACCACATCAGGACGGGCCTATGAGACCGCCGCGCCCCAACTCGTACCGCAACGCCTGGGCCGGCGAGCTCGACGCCACGCGGGTGGGGGAGACCGTCCGCGTCGCCGGCTGGGTCCATCGCCGGCGCGACCACGGCGGGCTCGTCTTCATCGACCTGCGCGACCGCTCCGGGCTGCTCCAGCTCGTCTTCCATCCCGAGGACTCGCCGGAGGCGCACAAGCTCGCCCAGTCGCTGCGGCCCGAGCACGCCATCTCGGCGTCCGGGGAGATCGTCCGCCGCGAGGAGGGGCGCGAGAACCCCAAGCTGCGCACCGGCGAGATCGAGCTGTCGGTCGCCGAGGTGGACCACCTCGCCACCTCCGAGACGCCGCCGTTCGCCATCGACGACGACGCGCCGGTCGACGAGGCGCTCCGCCTGCGCTACCGGATGCTCGACCTGCGGCGCGAGTCGATGCTCGACTCGCTCACGCTCCGCCACACGATCAACCGGGCGATGCGCGACTACCTCAACGCCCACGACTTCCTCGAGATCGAGACGCCGATCCTCACGCGCTCGACGCCCGAGGGCGCGCGCGACTTCCTCGTCCCCGCGCGGACGAGCCCCGGCGACTTCTACGCGCTCCCGCAGTCCCCGCAGCTCTTCAAGCAGCTCCTGATGATGTCGGGGTACGAGCGCTACTACCAGATCGCCCGCTGCTTCCGGGACGAGTCGTCGCGCGCCGACCGCCAGCCCGAGTTCACGCAGCTCGACCTCGAGATGTCCTTCGTCGAGGAGGAGGACGTCATCACCACGATCGAGGGGATGCTCGCGCGGGTGTTCGAGGAAGCGGGCTTCGAGGCGCCGCCCCCGCCGTGGCCGCGGCTCACCTACGCCGACACGATGGCCCGCTACGGCAGCGACCGGCCGGACACGCGCTTCGGCCTGGAGATCCAGGACCTGACCGAGGCGGTCTCGGGGACCGAGTTCAAGGTGTTCGCGACGGCGGAGGTCGTCAGGGGGCTCAACGCCGGCGCCCGCGAGGTGCCGCGCAAGGACCTCGACGCGCTGACCGAGCTCGTCAAGCGCTTCGGCGCCGGCGGCCTCGTCTGGGCCTTCGTGCAGGACGACGGGAGCTGGCGGTCGCCGATCGCCAAGTTCCTCTCCGACGACGAGCGCGCCGCGATCGGCCGCGCGCTCTCCGCCCAGCCCGGCGACCTCCTGCTCATCGTCGCCGACAAGCCCGGCGTCGCCGCGCAGGCCCTGGGCGAGCTGCGGCTCGAGCTCTCGCGCCGCTTCGGCCTCGTGCCCGCGGGCCGCCACGACCTGCTCTGGGTCGTCGACTTCCCGATGTTCGAGTGGAACGAGGACGAGCACCGCTGGGACGCCCTGCACCACCCGTTCACGGCGCCGGTCGGCTCCTTCGACGATCCGGGCGCGCTGCTCAGCCGCGGCTACGACGTGGTGCTCGACGGCTCGGAGATCGGCGGCGGGTCGATCCGTATCAACGACCCCGCCGTCCAGCAGCAGGTCTTCAACGCGCTGGGGATCTCGGAGGAGGAGGCCGACGCGCGCTTCGGCTTCCTGCTCGAGGCGCTCCGCTACGGGGCCCCGCCACACGGCGGGCTCGCGCTCGGCATCGACCGCATCGTGGCGCTGCTGGGCGGGCGCGACTCGATCCGCGACACCATCGCCTTCCCCAAGACCGCGAGCGGCTCCGATCTCCTCACGGGAGCGCCGGCGGCCGTCGACGACGCCCAGCTGAAGGAGCTCGGGATCAAGCTCGCAGCACCGCGCCCGAGCTAGGGGGAACACCCCAAGTCGGCTTAACTTTCGCGGCTCGCGTGCCGATACGCGGTGACGTGAGCCAGATCTCCCCGCCGATCCGAATCCTGCTCGTCCTCGCCGTCGCGGTGATGGGCGTCTACATGATGTTCCTCCGCCCCAAGACGGAGGAAGTGCCGCCGATCGAGTCGACCACCACGACGACGACCAGCACGCCCGAGACGACCGAGACCACCGCTTCGTCGACGACCAAGCAGGAGCCCGCCAAGGCCGAGGCCGCGGCTGAGCCCGCCGAGGACGTCAAGGGCCTCCCGAAGCCGGTTCAGTCGGCGATCCGCAAGGACAAGGTCCTCGTCCTCCTCTTCTGGAACGATCGCGCCGCCGACGACCGCGCCGTGCACAAGGCGCTCGGCAAGGTCGACCGCCACGACGGCCGCGTGTTCGTCAAGTCCGCGCCGATCAAGGAGATCTCCAAGTACGGCCGCATCGCCCGCGGAGTCAACGTCGAGCAGTCGCCGACCGTCGTGGTCGCCGACCGCGACCTCCGCGCCCAGACGCTCGTCGGCTACTCCGACCGGACCACGATCGACCAGGCCGTCACCGACGCGCTGGTCAACTCGACGGGCCTGTACACGGACACCTACCTCAAGGCCGTCGACAAGGTCTGCGTGCAGCACTCGGCCGCCGTCGCGGCGATCCCGAGCCTCTACGTCGACAACCGCCGTGAGGCCGACACGCGGCTCGCCCGCTACGACCGCGGCGTGACGCGCTTCCTGGACGACCTCAAGGCCGTCAAGGCGCCGAAGAAGCACGCGAGCTTCCATCGCGGCGCCGTCGCCGACGTGAGCGCCTACAACGCGGCGGTCCACAAGCAGTCGGTCGCCGTGACGGCGACGAACACGGCGGTGACGTCGGTGGTCACGAGCACGAGCACCGCGCTGAAGCCGCTCGGCAAGAAGATCAACCAGCGCTTCAACGGCCAGGGCCTGTACCGCTGCGGCTCGCAGTTCTGAGCCGTACCTAGACTCATCGCTCGTGGAGTCGTTCCGCGAGCACCTCGAGCATCCGGCCGGGCGCGGCAAGCGCCCGGCTGACTCGTTCCACGGCAGCGCCGGCGGCGCGGCCTGCGGCGATGTCATCCGCATCTCGCTGCGCGTCGAGGGAGACCGCGTGGCGGCGGCCGGCTTCGAGGCGTCCGGCTGCGGCACGATGACGGCGGCCGGCTCGGCCGCGGTCACGCTCGTCGAGGGCGCGGGCGTGCTCGACGCCGCGCGGGTCGGCGCGCACGCCATCGCGGGCGAGCTCGGCGGGCTCTCGCCCGGCAAGTTCCACGCCGCCGACCTGGCCGCCGACGCACTGCACCGGGCGCTGGGCGGGGCCGCGCGCGCCGCGCGCGCGTGAGTCCCGGATCCCGAGCGCACGCTCATCGCCATGAGCGGCGGCGTCGACTCGGCCGTCGCCGCCCTGCTCGCCGGCGAGAACGCGGCGGCGGTCACGCTCGAGCTGTGGGCGGACCCGGCCAACGACGCCGAGGCGAGCTGCTGCTCGGCCCACGCCGTCCGCCTCGCCCGTGCCGTGGCGCACCGGATGGGCCTGCCGCACTTCACGCTCGACCTGCGCGAGGAGTTCCGGGCCGGCGTGGTCGACCCCTTCCTGGCCGGCCACGCGGCCGGGGTGACGCCCAACCCG
This sequence comes from uncultured Solirubrobacteraceae bacterium, assembly GCA_963774155.1. Lineage (GTDB taxonomy): Bacteria > Actinomycetota > Thermoleophilia > Solirubrobacterales > Solirubrobacteraceae > DASSUW01. The sequence goes on along the minus strand of CAVZDW010000008.1, from coordinate 1,172,834 downwards.
TGCGTCGGCTGCAACGGCCACGTGCGGCTCGACGCGATGGTGGAGTTCGCCGACCGTCTCGGCGCCGCCACGCTGGCCACCGGGCACTACGCGCGGACGACGGCCGACGGGCTGCTGCGCGCGGCCGCGGACCCGGCCAAGGACCAGACGTACATGCTCGCCGCCGTGGCGCCCGCGACGCTGGCGCGCCTGCGCTTCCCGCTCGGCGACCTGACCAAGCCGCAGGTGCGGGCGCTGGCCGCCGAGGCCGAGCTGCCGGTGGCCTCCAAGCCCGACTCGCAGGATCTCTGCTTCCTCGCCGGCACCGGCAAGGCGACGTTCCTGGCCCGCCACGGCAGCCTCGACGAGCAGCCCGGCGACCTCGTCGACTCCGGCGGCCGCGTGCTCGGCCGCCACAGCGGCCACCACGGCTACACCGTCGGCCAGCGGCGCGGGCTCGGCCTGGCGGCGGCCGAGCCGCTCTACGTGCTCGCCAAGGACGCGGCGACGAACCGCGTCGTCGTCGGACCGCGAGAGCAGCTCGCCACGCGCGCCGTCGCCGTCCGCGGCGCCCGCCTGCACCGTGCCGGCGCCGAGGTCGACGCCGTCAAGCTGCGCTACCGCTCGCGGGCCATCCCGTGTCGCGTCACCGGCGATCCGGAGGCCGGGACCCATCGCCGGCTCGAGCTCGAGCTGGCCGATCCCGTGGACGGGGCGGCGCCGGGCCAGACCGCCTGCCTGCTGCGCGGCGACGTCGTCGTGGGATGGGGAACCATCAGCGCGACCTGAGCCTAGACTCCGAGGTCAGATGAAGACCGACGAGATCCGCCGGACGTTCCAGGAGTTCTTCGAGTCGCGCGACCACAAGCGGCTGCCGTCCGCATCGCTGGTTCCCACGTCGTACGACCCGTCGACGCTCCTCATCAGCGCCGGGATGCACCCGCTGAAGCCGTATTTCCTGGGGCAGGAGGCGCCGCCGCACAACCGGCTCACCACGTGCCAGAAGTGCTTCCGGACGGTCGACATCGACAACATCGGGTCCACCTACCGGCACCTCACGTTCTTCGAGATGCTCGGCAACTTCTCGATCGGCGACTACTTCAAGCAGGGCGCCGCGGAGTTCGCGTGGGAGCTCTCGACCGAGGGCTTCGGATTCGAACCCGAGAAGATCTGGGCGACCGTCTTCGAGGGCGACGACGAGCTCGGCCTCGGCCCCGACGAGGAGGCGATCGAGGCCTGGCTGAAGATCGGCGTGCCGCGCGAGCGCATCGTCCTGCTCTCGCGCAAGGACAACTTCTGGCAGGCGGGCCCGACCGGTCCCTGCGGCCCGTGCTCGGAGCTGTACCTGGACCGCGGGCTCGAGTTCGGCTCCGAGGACGACCTCCCGGGCGGCGAGAACGAGCGCTTCCTGGAGTACTGGAACCTCGTCTTCATGCAGTACGACCAGCAGCCCGTCAACACGCTCACGCCGCTGCCGGCCAACAACATCGACACGGGGCTCGGCCTCAACCGCCTGGCGGCGATCATGCAGGGCACCACGTCGGTCTTCGAGACCGACCAGATCCGCCCGCTGATCGACCTCGGCGAGGAGCTGAGCGGCAAGGCGTACGGCGAGACGTTCGACACCGACCGCGCGCTGCGCATCCTCGCCGACCACACGCGCGGGATGAGCTTCCTCGTCGCCGACGGCGTCGTGCCGTCCAACGAGGACCGCGGCTACGTGCTGCGTCGCCTGATGCGCCGCGCGATCGTGCAGGGCCGCCGGATCGGCATCGAGCAGGGCTTCCTCGTGCGCTACGCGGACGTCGTGCACGAGCTCATGGCGGACGCCTATCCCGAGCTGCACTCGCGCCGCGAGGACATCCGCATGTGGCTGTCCGGCGAGGAGGAGGCGTTCAACCGCACGCTCGAGCAGGGCATGCGGCTGCTCGACGACGTCATCGCCCGCGCCAAGGACGCGGGGGAGGAGGGCATCGGCCGCGACGAGGCGTTCCTGCTGCACGACACCTACGGCTTCCCCTTCGACCTCACGCTCGAGCTGGCGGCCGAGCAGGGCATCGGCGTCGACGCGCAGGGCTTCGAGGAGCTGATGCAGGAGCAGCGCGAGCGGGCGCGCGCGAGCGCCGGCCGCGGCGCGCACGACGGCGACCGCGAGCGCATCGCCGCGTTCGCCGAGGGCTCCGGCGCGACCACCTTCACCGGCTACGAGACGATCGAGCAGGCGACCGCGGTGGCCGCCGTCACGCAGGAGAACGGCCGCGTGCTGGCCAAGCTCGTCGAGTCGCCGTTCTACGCGACCGGCGGCGGCCAGGTCCACGACGACGGCGTGATCGAGTGCGAGGACGGAGGCTGCTCCGCGCGCGTGCTCGACGTGGTGCGCGTCGGTGACGACCAGGCGCTCGTGCTCGAGCCGATCAGCGGCGAGCTCCAGGAGGGCGAGCGCGTGATCGCCCGCGTCGACCCCAGGCGCCGCCTGACCGAGCGCAACCACACGGCGACCCACCTCCTGCATGCGGCGCTGCGCGACCGGCTCGGCTCGCACGTGCGCCAGGCGGGCTCCTACGTCGGCCCGGACAAGCTGCGCTTCGACTTCACCCACGGGGCGCCGCTGACCGACGAGGACGTGCGCACGATCGAGGACGCCGTGAACGCGGAGATCGTCGCGGACCATCCCGTTCGCGCGCTCACCACGACCCTCGACGAGGCGAAGGCGCTCGGCGCCATGGCCCTCTTCGGCGAGAAGTACGGCGACGTGGTGCGGATGGTCGAGGTCGGCGACGGCGACTGGTCGCGCGAGCTGTGCGGCGGCACGCACGTGCGCAGCACCGGCGTCATCGGCGCCTTCAAGATCACCACCGAGACCTCGTCGGCGGCCAATGTGCGTCGCATCGAGGCGGTCACCAGCCAGGTCGCGCTCGAGGAGCTGCGCCGGCACGACCGCATCCTGGGCGAGGCGGCGAAGGTCCTGCGCACCACGCCGGAGCAAGTCGCCGACATGGCGGCAGACCGCGAGAAGCAGCGCCGCGAGCTCGAGAAGGCCTCGCGCACGGCGGCGCCGGTCGACGATTCGTTCGACGTCGTCGAGCTCGACGGCGTGAAGGCCGTGTTCGAGATCAAGACGGTCGACAACCCCAAGGCGCTGCCCGACCTCGCCGACCGCATCAAGGGCCGGCTGCAGGATCCGGCGGTGGTCGTGCTGGGGACGAGCGGCGAGGGCCGCGTCAACCTCCTCGTCGCGGCCACGCCCGGGGCGGTCGAGCGCGGCGTGAAGGCCGGCGCGGTGGTCAAGGCCGCGGCGTCGGTCGTGGGCGGCGGGGGAGGCGGCCGCGACAACATGGCCCAGGCCGGCGGCCGCGACCCCGAGAAGCTTCCCGACGCCCTGGCCGCCGCGCGCGCGGAGATCGAGCGCGCGCTCGCCGGTTGAGCCGCGTCGTCGCCCTCGACTACGGCAGCGCCCGCTGCGGCGTGGCCGTCTCCGATCCGACGGGGACGCTGGTCACGCCGCGCGAGCCGGTGCTCAAGCCCAGCAGCAAGAACGGTTTCAAGCAGCTCGTCGCGCTGATCGGCGAGCTCGGCGCCGAGCGCGTCGTCATCGGCCTCCCGACCTCGCTCGGCGGCGGCGATTCCGCTCAGACCCGCGAGACGCGTAACTTCGCTGACCGCCTGGCCGCGCGCGTGTCCGTGCCGGTGGAGCTGTACGACGAGCGCTTCACGACGAGGCTCGCGCACCAGGCGGGCGGGTCCGCCGCTCTGGATTCCCGCGCGGCGGCGGTGCTTCTCGACGAATGGTTGAACGTGCGGGGTACTCCTGCCGATAGAGAAGGCAGTGGACTCCTCGATCAAGAACGCGACCCCGGTTCCCGGGGGGATCTCGGATGAGCTGACCGGCGGCCCCGCCGATCCGCTCGACGACATCCTGCGCCAGATCGTCGGCGGCTACTTCGTCCTGACCGACGGCCAGGGCTCGGTGTCCAAGTGGTCCGAGCCGGCCGAGCTGCTCTTCGGCCGCGGCGCGTCCGAGGTGCTCGGCCAGTCGTTCTTCAAGACCCTCATCCTCGGCCCCGTGCCGCCGGAGGCCGACGCCTGGCGCCGGTTCCTGGAGAACGGCGAGTCCCCGACCTCCGCGGGCCGCGTCGAGGTCACCGGCACCACCGCCGAGGGCACCGACTTCCCGATGGAGGCCGTGTTCGTCCCCGTCAAGCTCGACGAGGGCTTCGACTTCTCGCTCTTCCTCGAGGACCTCGGCTTCGAGCTCCCGATGAACCTCATGCTCCAGCGCATGCGGGCGCAGCACCCGGTCGTGGTGCGCGCCATGCGCCAGGCGCTCGAGCCGGAGCCCCAGCCCTGGGAGGGCTGGCGCACGGCCGGCACGCTCGTCGTCTTCCGGCCGCTCAAGGCCACGCCGTGGATCGAGGCCGAGCTGGCGCGCCGCGAGGCCGCGCGGGCCGAGGCCGACGCCGAGGTCGAGGACCGCCTGACCAACCTCGACCCGGGCATCCAGGGCGGCTCGGTCGCCGACCTCGACGACGCGGCCGCCGTGGTGGCGCGCCTGCTGTCGGCGATGGAGCGGATCGACGAGCTCGAGCGCGTCGCGCTCGGCCTGCCCGGACAGCTCGAGGAGGCCCGCCAGAGCGCCGAGCGCCGCGCCGACGCCGCCGAGCGCGAGGCCCAGGCCCTGCGCGCCGAGATGCAGCGCGCCGTGGCCGGCGGCGGCGCCGGCGTCGACGACGCCCAGCTGCGCGACCTGCTCGCCCGGCTGGAGCGCCTCGAGCGTGCCCGCATGGACGCCGAGCAGGCGACGCACGACCGCGGCAAGGCCCTCGAGGTCGCCGAGGCCGCCCGCGCCGAGCTCTCCGCCCGCCTCGACCGCCTGGAGCGCCAGCGCGCCGAGTCCTCGGCCGCCGCCGACGCCCGTCTGGCCACCGCCGTCGCGGAGGCCCAGCGCCGGGCCGACCAGGCCCTCGAGGAGGCCGGCCGCCGCGCCGACGAGGCGCGCACCGTCGTCGAGGCCCGGCTGGCCGAGATCGAGTCCAGCCGCACCGGCGCCAGCGAGGTCCGCTCCGCCGAGCTCATCGCCCAGCTCGAGCAGGTCCGCGCCGAGCACGAGGAAGCCGCCCAGACCGCCCGCACGGAGCTCGCCGCCACCCTCGATCGCCTCGAGCGCGACCGCGCTCGCGAGGCCGAGGCCGCACGCGCCGAGCTCGCCGCCGCGCTCCAGCGCGTCGAGCACGTCCAGCGCGAGGCCGATGCCCTGCGCGAGCAGCTCACCGCCGTCACCGTCGAGCGCGCCGAGGCGGGCGACGACCGCCGCCGCCTCGACGAGCTGGCCCGCGACGCCGAGGCGTCCCGCGCCCGCGTCGAGACCCTGCGCGACGAGCTCGCCCCGCTGCGCGGCGAGATCGCCGAGCTGCGCGCCGGCACCGTCGAGCTGGAGACGCTCCGCGGCCAGCTCGAGGCGCTCCAGACGGGCGCCGGCGAGCTGGAGGCCTTCCGCGCCGAGCTCGCCACCCTGCAGTCCGGCGCCGCCGACCTGACGGCCCTTCGCGGCCAGGTCGAGGCGCTCCGTGGCGGGCTCCCGGACCTCGAGCCGCTGCGCGAGCAGGTCTCGGCCATCCCGGGGCTCGAGGCGCGCATCGAGGCCCTCCGGACCCCGGACGGCGAGATCGCCGCGCTGAGCGCGCGCATCGACGAGCTGCAGGCGGGCGACAGTGAGGTCGCCGCCCTGCGCGAGCGGCTCGACGCCCTCCAGACCGCCACGGCCGGCCTCGACGCCCTCCGCGACCGCCTCGACGACACCACCGATCTCGAGGCGCTGCGCAGCGAGCTCGCCGCGCTGCGCGAGACCGCCGCCGACCTTCCCGCCGTCCGCGGCGAGATCGCCGCCCTGCGGGCCGGCGCCGGCGAGATCGAGACGCTGCGCCAGGAGCTGGCCGCCGTCCGCGCCGAGGCCGCCGAGCTGCACGCGCTGCGCGAGAGCGCCGCCGCGGTCACCGCCCTCCAGCGCGACCACGAATCCGCCGTCCAGCGTCTCGACGCGCTGCGCGCCCAGCAGGAGCAGGTCCGCGGCTGGCTCGACGAGGCCCGTCGCGAGCGCGACGAGTTCCGCGCCGTCGGCGAGAGCACCGCGGCCCAGGTCGAGGAGCTGCGCCGCGCGCTCGAGGAGCGCGAGACCGGCCCGTCCGTCCCCGCCGACCAGGTCGTCGAGCGCGACGTCGTGGACGCGATGGGCGGCGAGGTCGACGCCCTCCGCAGCGCCGAGCAGGCCCTGCGCATGCGCCTGGCCGAGCTGTCCGCCGCCGGCGAGGCGACCACCCGCCGCATCGACGAGCTGGCCGCGGCCGACCGCGCCGTCGGCGAGCGGTTCGAGGAGCTGTCCGGGGCGAGCGAGGCCGCCGAGCGCCGTGTCGAGACGGTCCGCGAGGACCTGATCGCGCGCTTCGACGAGCTCGCCGCCACCGGCGACGCCACCGTCCGCCGGCTCGAGGACATCGCCGGCACCGGCGACGAGGCCCTGCGCCGGGCCGACGAGGCCGGCGCCGCCGCCCAGGCGGCCGCCGCCCGCGTCGACGAGGCCGCGTCCCGCGCCGATCAGGCGACGGCCCGCGCCGACGAGCTCGCCGGCCTCCTCGACGAGACTGCCTCCACCGGCGCCGACGCCCTGCGCCGCGCCGAGGCCGCCCAGGCCGACGCCTCCCGGGCCGTCGAGGCCACGGGCCGCGTCGAGGAGCTGAACGAGGCCGTCCGCGCCGAGCTGGCGCGCGTCGACGAGCTGGCCGACGCCGTCCGCACCGGCACCGACCGTCTCGACGAGCTGGCCGCCGCCCGCGAGGCGATCGACGCCCGCGTCGAGGAGGCCGCCGCCGCGGCCGCCCGCGCCGAGTCGCTGGCCGCCGACGCCGGCCGCCTCGACGAGGTCGCCGCCGAGAGCCGCGAGGCCGTGCTGGCGCTCGAGCAGCGCCTGGACGAGGTCGACCGCGGCGCCGGCGGAGTGCTGGACGACGTCCGGACCCTGCGCGAGCGCCTCGAGGAGGTGTCGGGCATCGCCCGCGCCGCCCAGGACGCCGCCAGCCGCACCGACGTCGAGGAGCTGCACGCCGCCATCGCCCGCCTCGGCGGCGAGGTCGAGGCATCGCGCTCGCAGGTCGAGCACGCCCGCCAGGAGGCGCTCGGCGCCCGCGAGCAGGCCGCCGCGGCCGGCGAGGCCGCCACCGCCGCCCGCGAGGACGCCGCCCGTGCCCGCGAGGAGGCCGGCGCCTTCCGCCGCGACCTCGATACCTCCGACGAGCGCCTCACCGCGCTGGCCGGCGACGTCGAGCGCGCGAGCGAGTCCGCCGCCACCGCCGCCGAGACGGCCGAGACCGCCAGGACCGACGCCGCCGCCGCTCTGGAGGCCGGCGAGCGCAGCGACGAGCGCGTCTCCGAGCTCGACGCCAAGACCCAGGCCCTGCGCACCGACATGACCGCCGGCCGGGAGCGGCTGGATGCCATCGGCGAGCGCATCGAGCGCCTCGGCAAGGACGTCGTCGAGAACCACCAGGGCGCGAGCGCCGCGCTCGACGCCCAGGGCACCGAGCTGCGCACCGAGCTTGCCGCCGTCCGCCGCGTCGCCGACGAGGCCCGCGAGGGCATCGACGTGCTGCGCGCCGAGATGGAGTCCATGCGTGCGGTTCGCGAGGACGCCGCGTCCGCCCGCTCGGCCGCCGAGGCCGGCGAGCGCCGCGTGGAGGCCATGCAGGCCGAGCTCACCTACGCGCTCAAGCAGCTCGAGGACGTCAAGGCCGGTCTCACCTCCGCGGGCCAGGCCGCCGTCATCGCCCGTCGCGAGGCCGAGCAGGCCAAGCGCGCCGCCCAGACGCAGGCCGACACCGGCTCGGGCGTCCACGAGGTCTTCCAGCAGCTGCTCGCCGCCGCCCGCGGCGAGGGCGCGCCGTCCGGTGGGTCGTCGGCCCGGCTGCGCCGCCCGCAGACTCCCGCCCAGGACCTGCGGCGCAAGTCCGAGATCACCGCCCGGCCGCCGCGGCACGGCTTCGACGACGCCACCAAGCCGATGGCCGTCCTCGCCCTCGACGGGCGGTTCCGCGAGCTGAACCCCGCGTTTGCAAGACTGGTGGGGTACCAGGAGAACGCGTTCGCGAAGGCCTTCTGGCCGTCGCCGCATGACCGCGCCGGGTACCAGCAGCAGCAGGAGCAGCTGCGCCAACTTGCATCCGGGGAGATCGATTCGGTGTCCGTACAGTCCACGTACATGCACGGCCAGGGCCTCATGGTCCCGGTCGTCGGCACCCTCAAGGTCGTCCCGGGTGAGGACGGCCTGCCGCTCCACCTGCTGCTTGAAGCGGAGGATCGGCACACCGGCTGATGGGTCGATCCGCTGAGGAACGGGCTCGCGCCGCCGCCGAGCGCGCCGCACGGCGCGCTGGGCGCGAAGAACGCCGCGAACCCTCCTACGATGCATCGCCGGATGTGGAACCCGCGCCCGCGATGACCGCTGTGGAGGATCGCCCACCCAGTCCCCGCCGGGTCTCGTCGCAACGGCGGCCCGTCCGCCGTCGCCGTGAGCCGCGGCCGACGCCCCGGCGTGGCTCGTGGGGCCGCCGCATCCTCGCCGTCCTCGCGCTGCTGGCGATCCCGGCGGCGCTGTACCTCATCAACGCCGTCTTCCAGCCGTTCCACGGCGACGCCGGCGGAGTCGTCCGGGTCTCGATCCCCGAGGGATCCGACGCCGGCACGATCGGCGACCTGCTGGCCGAGAAGGGCGTGGTGGCCAACGGCAGCTTCTTCGAGCTCAACGCGACGCTGACCGGCCGCCGCGGCGGCCTGCGCCCGGGCAACTACACGCTGCAGAGCGACATGAGCTACGGCGACGCCATCGCGGCGCTGGAGAAGGGCCCGAAGGTCAAGGTCGTCCCGACCGTCGACATCAACGTGCCCGAAGGACTCTCGATCCGCGAGGCGGCGCCCACGATCGACAAGGGCCCGCTCAAGGGCGGCTACGCCCGCGCCACCCGTGAGCGCAGCGTCCTCCGCCGCATCCGTGCGCTCGGGGCGCCGCGCGGCACCGACACGGCCGAGGGCTTCATGTTCCCCGCGACCTACACGCTGGTCGACGGCAGCCCGGCCAAGGACCTCGTGAGCAAGCAGCTCGAGGCGTTCGGGGACAACTTCAAGGGCGTCGACCTGAGCTACGCCAAGCGCAAGAACCTGACGCGCTACGACGTGCTCATCATCGCCTCGATGATCGAGCGCGAGATCCAGATCGACAAGGAGCGGCCCCTGGCCGCGGCGGTGATCTACAACCGGCTGAGCCGCGGCGAGCCGCTCGGGATCGACGCGACCATCCGCTACGAGCAGCGCAACTGGAACCGGCCGCTGAAGGTGAGCGAGCTGGAGGAGGACACGCCCTACAACACGCGCATCCACACGGGGCTCCCGCCGACGCCGATCGGCAACCCGGGTCGCGCGTCGCTCGAGGCCGCCGCCAAGCCCGCGCGCGAGGACTACCTGTTCTACGTCGTCAAGCCGTGCGGCGAGGGCGAGCATGCGTTCTCCTCCACCAGCGAGGAGTTCGAGCGGGACGTCGCCCGCTACAACGCGGCGCGCGAGGAGCGCGGCGGCAGGTCGCCCGCCAACTGTTGACGACCTATCTCGGCGTCTGCGGCTGGCCGGTGGCGCACTCGCGCTCGCCGCAGATGCAGAACGCGGCGCTGGCCGCCGCCGGCCTGCGCGACTGGCGCTACCTGCGGCTGCCGCTCCCGCCGGAGCTCTTCGGCGAGACCGTGCGGGCGCTGCCCGCGGCCGGCTTCCGCGGCGTGAACGTGACGATCCCCCACAAGCTCGGCGCGCTGGCGCTGGCCGACGAGGCCTCGGAGGCCGCGCTGGCGATCGGCGCGGCCAACACGCTCACCTTCGACGGCGGCCGGATCGTGGCCGACAACACCGACGCCCCGGGGCTGCTGGACGCCATCGGCGAGCCGGTCTCCGGGCGCCGTGCGGTCGTGCTGGGGGCCGGCGGAGCGGGGCGCGCCGCGGCCTGGGCGCTGGCCGGCGCGGGGGCCGACGTCGCGATCTGGAACCGGACGACGGAGACCGCCGTCGCGCTCGCGGCGGAGCTCGGCGTGCGTGCGGCCGCGACCGCGGCGGGCGCCCAGATCCTCGTCAACTGCACGTCAGTGGGCCTCCACGACCCGGGTGCCACGTTCAAGGCACTTCCCATCGAAGCCGATGAACTGGATGCCGGAAGCCTGGTGGTGGACATGGTCTACCGGGCCGGCGGGACGCAACTCCTCGAAGCGGCAAGAACCCGAGGGGCGCGCGTGATCGACGGTCTGGAGGTCCTGGTCGCCCAGGGTGCTGCGTCGTTCGAGCGCTGGACCGGCATGGAGGCGCCACGCGAGGCCATGCGCGAGGCAGCCATGGGCACCACCATACATGAATCCGCCAGCACAGACAGGGGCGCCGCCCAAGAAGAAGGGCAATGGGGTCACCACGCCGTCCCGGCGCGGTGGGTCCGGCCGTGTGCTGACCGACGTCATCGTCGACCTCGGGTTCGTGGAGCAGGGCGTGATGGACGAGGCCGTCGCGCGCGCGGAGGATGCGGGCCAGCTCCCCGAGCGGATCCTCGTCAAGGACGGCACGCTGACCGACGACCAGCTCGCCCGCGCCGTCGCCGAGCGCTTCGGGCTCGACCACGTCGACCTCTCGATCTACCGCGTCGACCCCGACGCCGCCAAGCTCGTCGCGCCCGCCGCGGTCAAGCGCTACCAGGCGGTCCCGATCTCCTTCGCCGGCGAGCGCACGCTGCTCGTCGCCATGTCCGATCCGGCCAACGTGCTCGCGCAGGACGACATCGCGGTGATGACGGGCTACGAGGTCCGCCCGGCCGTCGCCTCGTCGAGCGGGATCGACGGCCTGCTCGAGCGCCTCGAGGACCCCGACTTCGGGCACGGCGCCACGGCGCCGATCGACGACGACGGCGAGGAGATGGAGGCGCACGGGCCCCCGCCGACGGCGCCGGCCGGCCCGATGTACGACCTGCGCGACCAGGCGCCGATCAACTTCGGCGCGTCGGGCGAGGACTCGTCGGTCATCCAGCTCGTGCACCGGGTCATCAAGGAGGCCGTCGAGCGCGGCTCCTCCGACATCCACTTCGAGCCCGGCGACGAGGACATGCGCGTCCGCTACCGGATCGACGGCGTGCTCCAGGAAGCCGCCCTGATCCCGCAGAGCGCCGTCCCCGCGGTCGTCTCCCGCCTCAAGATCCTCTCCGACCTCGACATCGCCGAGCGGCGCGTCCCGCAGGACGGCCGCATCTCCGTCGAGGTGGGCGGCAAGCCGATCGACCTCCGCGTCGCCACGCTCCCGTGCGCCTACGGCGAGAACGTGGTCATGCGAATCCTCGACCAGAGCAAGGTGATGATCGAGCTCGAGGAGCTCGGCATGCTCCCGCAGGCCCTGGAGCGCTTCACCAAGGCGTTCTCGCAGGCCCACGGCGCCGTGCTCGTCACCGGCCCGACCGGCTCCGGCAAGTCGACGTCCCTGTACGGCGCGCTGAACCAGCTCAACACGATCGAGACGAACATCATCACGATCGAGGACCCGGTCGAGTACCAGCTCGACGGCATCACGCAGGTCCAGGTCAACAACAAGGCCGGACTCACCTTCGCCGGCGGCCTGCGCTCGATGATGCGTGCCGACCCGGACATCATCATGGTCGGCGAGATCCGCGACCGCGAGACGGCGCAGATCGCCATCGAGGCGGCGCTGACCGGCCACCTCGTGCTCTCCACGCTGCACACCAACGACGCCCCGGGCGCCGTCAGCCGTCTGATCGAGATGGGCATCGAGCCCTTCCTCGTCGGCTCGGCCGTCGACTGCGTGGTCGCCCAGCGGCTCGCGCGCCTGCTGTGCGAGGAGTGCAAGCGGCGGACGACGATCAAGTCCGAGGTCATGCGCGCCAACGGCTTCAACGTCGGCCTCGACCTCGAGGCGTACGAGCCCGTCGGCTGCGCGCGCTGCGGCGGCTCCGGCTACAAGGGCCGGATCGGCCTCTACGAGGTCATGTGGGTGAGCGACACCATCCGTGCCCTCGCCGTGGCCCGCGAGCCCGCCGAGACGATCGCCCACGCGGCGGTCCACGAGGGCATGATGCGACTGCGCGAGGACGGGCTCGAGAAGGTCCGCCGCGGCCTCACGTCGATCGCCGAGATCGCGCGCGTCGCCGGCACCCGCTAGCTCGGGTCCAGACCCCTTCAGGCCGCGGGCCTGCGTGCCGATGTAAGGCTCGTGAGCCTGGACTTTGCTGAGATCCTCCTTGCGGTCGTCAAGAACAAGGCGTCCGATCTGCACATCACCGCCGGGTCCCCGCCGATGCTCCGCATCCGGGGTTCGCTCGTGGCGATGGAGGGCCTTCCGGCCCTGACCCCGACCGACACGCGTGAGATCGTCTACGCGATCCTCAACTCGTCGCAGCGCCAGCGGCTTGAGACCGACTGGCAGCTCGACTTCGCGTACTCGATCCCCGGCGTCGGTCGCTTCCGCGTCAACACGTACTTCCAGCGCGGCACCATCGGCGCCGCCTTCCGCCTGATCCCCACCGAGACGGTGCCGATCGAGCGGCTCGGCCTGCCGCCGGTCATCCGCAGCTTCGGCAAGAAGCCGCGCGGGATCGTGCTCGTCACGGGCCCGACCGGCTCGGGCAAGTCGACGACGCTGGCCTCGCTGATCAACGAGATCAACGAGACGCGCGACGAGCACATCATGACCATCGAGGACCCGATCGAGTTCCTGCACTCGCACAAGCGCTGCATCGTCAACCAGCGCGAGCTGGGCGCCGACGCCGTCTCGTTCTCGCTGGCCCTGAAGGCCGCGCTGCGCCAGGACCCCGACGTGATCCTCGTCGGCGAGATGCGCGACATGGAGACGATCGGCACCGCCCTGACCGCGGCGGAGACCGGCCACCTCGTCTTCGCGACGCTCCACACGCAGGACGCGCCGCAGACCATCGACCGGATCATCGACGTCTTCCCGCCCGCCCAGCAGGGCCAGATCCGGGCGCAGCTCGCGATCGGCCTCCAGGGCGTCGTCACCCAGACGCTGATCCCGACCGCCGACGGCAACGGCCGTGCGGTGGCGGCCGAGGTGCTGGTGCCCACGCCGGGCGTCCGCAACCTCATCCGCGAGGGCAAGACGCACCAGATCTACTCGCTCATCCAGACCGGCGGAGCTCAGGGCATGCAGACCATGGACGCATCACTCGCCGGCCTCGTCCGCGAGGGCAAGATCACGATGGCCGCCGCCGAGACGCGCTCCTCCGAGCCGGCCGAGATGCGCAAGCTCGTCCACTCCCCGGCAGCAGCTTCCGTCTCCACTACGTCGGCCCCGCCGGCCGCGGTGGCCGCGTAATGGCCTCCGCGACCTTCAACTACAAGGCGGTCGACGCCTCCGGCATCCCGTCCGCGGGTGAGATCGTCGGCGCGACCAAGGACGCCGTCACCGAGGAGCTCAAGTCCCGTGGCCTGACGGTCATGGACCTGAAGGAGAAGAAGTCCGGCCTGAACGCCGAGATCACGCTGATCAAGCGGGTCAAGGCGAACGAGCTGACGATCATGTCGCGCCAGCTGGCGACCATGATCGCCTCCGGCATGACGCTCCTGCGCGCCTTCTACGTGCTCGAGGAGCAGATCGAGAACAAGCTGCTGCGCGACACGGTCAGCGCGGTCCGCGAGGACATCGAGTCCGGCCTCTCCTTCTCCGAGGCGCTGGCGAAGCACCCGAAGATCTTCAACCCGCTCTACGTGGCCATGGTCCGCGCCGGCGAGGCCGGCGGCGTGCTCGAGGAGGCGCTCGAGCGCATCTCCGACCAGCTCGAGAAGGACGACTCGCTGCGGCGCCAGGTCAAGTCGGCCATGGCCTACCCGACGGTCGTGCTGACCTTCGCGTTCGCCGTGCTCATCGGCCTGATCGCGTTCATCGTGCCGGTCTTCGTGGGCGTGTTCTCGGAGTTCGGCGGCGAGCTGCCGCTGATCACCAAGTTCACGGTCAACCTGTCCTCGTTCGTCACGGGGCAGTGGTACATCCTCATCGCGCTGGTCGTCGGCACCGTCGTCGGCTTCCGCAAGTGGCGCAAGTCCGAGTGGGGTCGCCCGCAGTGGGACCGCCTGCGCCTGCGCATCCCCTTCAAGATCGGCCAGACCGTCCAGAAGATCGCGCTCGCCCGCTGGTCGCGGACCTTCTCCGCCCTGTACTCGGCCGGTGTGCCGATCATGCAGGCCATCGAGGTGACCGGCCAGACCGCCGGCAACGCCGTCGTCGAAGAGGCGATGGAGTCGGTCATCGAGTCGGTCAAGTCAGGCGGCTCGATCGCGGCACCGCTGAAGGAGACGACGATCTTCCCGGCGATGGTCGCCCAGATGATCGCGGTGGGCGAGGAGACCGGCAACCTGGACACCATGCTGTCCAAGGTGGCGGACTTCTACGAGGACGAGGTCGCCGCGGCGATCAAGGCCCTCACCTCGATCCTCGAGCCGGTCATGATCGTCCTCGTCGGCGGCATCGTCGGCTTCATCGTGGTCGCGATGTACATGCCGATGTTCAAGGTCTACGACTCCATCCAGTAGGTCGTTCGTAGGCCTGGCGTCAGTGGCACGGCTGGTTACGGCGCGCTGTCGTCCTGCTCGGCACCGCCCGGCTCGGCGTCACCCTCGCCGACGGCCTGCTCGAAGCGGTCCTTGAGCGAAGCGATGTCGCCCTGGAGCCCGTCGAGCGCCGCCTGAGCGTTGTCCTGAGCGTCGTCACCGGCCTGTGAGAGCTGATCGCTGGCGTCGCTGATCGTCTGGCTGAGCGCGTCGAGCTGCCCCGACAGGGACTCGACCTGCTCGTTGGCCTGATCGGCCTGCTGCTGTGCAGCGGCGGTCTGGTCACGCTGATCGTCGAGGTCGCTTTGCAGGCCGAACGCCCAGACGGCAAGTCCGCCGGCGACCAGCACGAGCAGCACGCACGCGACGATCCATCCCCACGGTCGGTGATGGTGCGGGGCTGCCGGCGTACGGTCCTCGCCCGGGCCGGACGTCGGCTGATCAGGAAGAGCGGTCATGCCGGTGAGGGTCGCAGCCCGCGGCGGGCTGTCCATCACCCGAACCGAATGACTGCCGCGCCACCACTGCCACCATCACCACTGGGCCGGCGAGCGACCCGCGAACGCTCGTGGCCTCGGGCACGCCCGACCGAACGTGGCGGTTACGGGTCGTCGAGCCGACGGGCGTCCTCGCGTGAGAAGAATGTGCCACCGTCGCGGCCCGTCAGCGCCATCACGACGAGCGCGACCAGAAACAGGAACGCGGCGGTCAGCACCAGCTTCTCGATCACCCTCGGCAGGAATGCGATCGCCCAGCCGTCGATCAGCACGATGAGTAGCAGCGCGGCAGCAAGACAAACCAAGACCGACGCCCACCGGCTGGCCATGGGGGCATCGTATACGTCCGGCCCGTGGAATTGATCGAGCGATGCGGCCGTCTTACGATCTGGACATGGCGACTCGGCTCCTGGATCTGTTGCGCTGTGATCTGCCGATCCAGCTCGCCCCGATGGGCAGTGTCGCCGCGACGCCCGCGCTTCCGCTCGCCGTGGCGTCGGCGGGCGGGCACGCCATGTACCCCGGTCTCACGCTGCCGCCGTCCGCGCTCGCTCCCGTGCTCGATGCGCTCGCGGAGCAGACGACCGCGTTCGGCGTGAACTTCATCGTCCCCCTGATGAACCGCGACTCGCTGGAGCTGGCGGCCGAGCGTGCGCCGTATGTCGACTTCTTCCTGGCCGACCCGGATCCCGAGCTCGTCGCGCTCGTGCACGACGCAGGCGCCGTCTGCGGATGGCAGGTCGAGTCGCCGGAGGAGGCACGCGCTGCGGAGGCGGCAGGCTGCGACGTCGTGATCGCCAAGGCATGGGAGTCGGGCGGGCGCAAGCGGATCGAGGGGCCGACGCTGCTCGCCCTCCTCGACGGGGTGCTCGACGGCGTCTCGCTCCCCGTGATCGCCGCCGGCGGGATCGCGACCCGGCGCGGCGTGGCCGCCGCGCTGGCGGCTGGAGCGGACGGCGTCCGCGTGGGCACGCGTTTCATCGCTGCCGCCGAGTCGGACGCGCATCCGGCATGGGTCGCTGCGGTGATCCGCGCCGGCGCGAACGACGCGGTCGTCAGCACCGCGTTCAACGTCGGACTGCAGGTTCCCGGACCGCACCGGGTCCTGCGCTCCTCGATCGAGGCGGCCGAGGCGCACGCCGACGAGCCGGTAGGCGTCGTGCGGGTGGCGGGGGCGGAGATCTCGGTCCCACGGTTCGCGCCACAGCCGCCGACGCGCGAGTCGACCGGCGCGATCGAAGCGATGCCGTTCTACGCCGGTCAGTCGGCCGGTGCCGTCACCGCGATCCAGCCGGCCGGCGAGATCGTCGCCGAGCTCGCGCGTGGACTCCGCCAGACCGCGTGACGGAACGCCTACCGGCCGAGAACCTCGCGCAACGTGGCGGCGAACGCGTCGGGGTCGCCCGTCTGGCCGTACTCGCCGCCGAGGAACCCGCCGTGGTTGCTGGGGAACATGACCGGGGCCATCCCGAGGCGCTCCGCAACGCCGAGCGCGCCGCGGTGGGCCATCTCACCCTCGCTCTCGACTCCCGCGGCCACGACGATGCGGGTCGAGGCGGCGCGTAGGGCATCGAAGTCGGGCTCGTAGTGCGTGCAGGTGACGATGTTCTGGCCCACGAGCGGGTCGTCGCGGGTCCCGTCGTCCTCGGTCGGCAGCCCGAACATGGCCGGGTCCGGAGCGGGCCGGTCGGCGAAGTCCGCCGGGACCGGGCCCTTGTGGGAGACGAGCGTGATGAACTTCGCCATCGCCGGCCCGAACCCGTCGCGCCGGTAGGTCTCGCCGATGTCGGTCGTGGCGGCCATCGCCTCCTCGGCGTCCGGCAGCACCGGCGCGGTCGGCGGCTCGTGTGCGACGAGCGTCCGGACGTCCTCCGGATGCTCGGCGACCAGCGCGAGCGCGTTCACCGCGCCGCCGCTGGTGGCGAACAGGTCCACCGGACCGCCGAGCGCCTCGATCACGAGGTGCAGATCGTTCGCGTGTTCGGCGGG
Source organism: uncultured Solirubrobacteraceae bacterium (assembly GCA_963774155.1). Classification (GTDB taxonomy): domain Bacteria; phylum Actinomycetota; class Thermoleophilia; order Solirubrobacterales; family Solirubrobacteraceae; genus DASSUW01. Next base: position 1,155,736 of record CAVZDW010000008.1, on the reverse strand, counting down.
GGTCGTACGCTCGGCGCCGTCGGTGCGCTTGCTCCGCGCGGCGCCGCGCGGGTCGTACGTCACGACCGTGCGATCCGGGAAGTGGCCCGCGAGCGTCGCGAACCCGCTCGCGTCCATCGGCGAGCCGATCAGCATCAGCGGCGGCGCGTCGTTCGGGCCGTCGGCGTCGCGCACGTCGTAGTAGATGGTGGCGCCCGGCGCGTTCACGCTGTGCGTCGTCGGCTCGCTCATGGACGGTCCTTTCTCGGGGTGTGCGCCTAGAGACCGGCGGGGCTCGCAAGACTCATCGCCGTCGCTGAACCGCCGGCCCGCGATCATGTTGAGGGTGACGGGCAAGCGGGTCTCGTGGGTCGAGCTCTATCTGGACCTCGTGTTCGTCCTGGCGGTCGGGCAGCTCGCGCACCTGATCGTGGTCGATCCGACCGCCGGGACCGTCTGGATCACGCTGGGTCTGTTCCTCGCGCTGTGGTGGACCTGGATCGGCTTCGCGGTGCTCTACAACCGCCACGGGGCCGATGCTCCGGCGCAGCGGCTCCTCTTCCTGGCGGGCAGCGTGCCGGCGGGGGTCGCGGCGGTCGCCATCGACCCGGCGTCGGTCGGCGACAGCACGGTCTTCGCGCTGAGCCTGGCCGTCACGCGCGTCGTGCTGGCCGGCGCGCACGCGGTCGGCGGTGGCTGGCGCGAGCTCGTGGGGCGGCGGATCACGCGGGCGTACCTGACGTCGGCCGTCCTGCTCACGGTCTCCGTCTGGGTCCCGGAGCCGTGGCGGTACCTGTTGTGGGCGATCGCGATCGCGTCCGAGTCGGGCGCGCTGCTGGTCGATGACCGGGAGGCGTCGCGCCGGGCGCGGCGCGAGCACGACCTCAAGGCGCTGGTCCCGGCCGACCCGTCCGAGGCGCTGGACGCGCACCATTTCGCGGAGCGGTTCGGGCTCTTCCTGATCATCCTGCTCGGCGAGGTGGTGGTCTCCGCCGGCCATGCGTCGGTGGACGGGCACGTGGCCACGGTCGGGGGCTGGGCGGCGCTGACGGCGGCGATGATCCTGGCCGCCGCGCTGTGGTGGCTCTACTTCGACGCCGCGGCCGAGATCAACTTCCGCGTGCTCGAGCTCTCGGGCGGGTCGCCGACGATCGCCCGCGCCATCTTCGCGGTCGGCCACATGCTCCCGGCCTTCGCGCTCATCATCACGGCGGCCGGGGTGGGCCTCCTGCTGGAGGGCGGCGAGCCGCCGCGCGCGGCGTACTGGCTGGCCTCGGTCGGCCTCGGCATCTACCTCGCGGGCACCCGCGTCTTCCTCGTCGCGGGGAGCCGGCTCGGCCGCATCGCCCGGCTCGTCCTTCTCGTCGCGACCTTCCAGCTCGCCCGGCTCGCCGAGGTCCTCTCGGCCCACGAGTACGTCTGGCTCCTCACCGCGTGGATGGTCACCTGCGCGGCCCTCACGCACCGAGCCGACCCGACGACCCTCGAGCGCCACCTCGCCCGCTGAACCAAGGGGGGTCAGACCCCCTTACCCGGCCTCGCGGCACCAAGGGGGGTCAGACCCCCTTACGCGGCGGGGCGACATTTGGCTCTACCGCGTGGGGTCCGCCGCGGCGAGAGCAGTAAGGGGGTCAGACCCCCTTACGGGTCAGACCCCCCTTGGTGGCTTAGGATCGCTGGATGGGTGTGCTGCGGCGGGGTCTCGAGAAGCTGAACCTGGTGGCTCCCGAGGTGCTGTCGCCGACGCTCGTCGATCCCGCCTTCAAGCGTGCGGAGCAGGCGCTCGAGCACGGCGACGTGGCGACCGCGACGATCACCGGGGTCGAGCAGCGGCTCGACGACGGCACGACCGTGCGGTTCGTCCGGGTTGCCGTGCCGGGGCTGGACGGCTCCCGCGACGCGGGCATCCAGCTCGTGGGTGGCCCGATGCACCTGCTGGCGCGGCTGCGACTCGGCGTCGAGGTGATGGTCCGCGAGAGCGACGGCGACAAGGTCGTGCTCGACTGGCCGGGCATGTGCGCTCGCTGGGGCGTGACCGGCGAGCCGGCCCAGAAGCTGCGGCGCAAGCCGCCGGCCGAAGGCGTGGTCGACAAGGCCGTCGACTGGGGCATGGAGCGCAAGCTGAAGAAGTGGACCCCCCGGCGGGCGACGATCGTCGGCCTCGCTCAGACGGGCAGCGCGTTCGGCGCGACGCTGAACTTCGACGTGACGCTCCGCCTCGACGACGGCGCCGAGGCCCTGGCGCACGGGGCCGAGGTCCCGTTCTACGCGGCCTGGCTCGCCGCGCCCGGCGCCGAGCTGCCCGTCGCCGTCGACCCGTCGAACCCGGCGAAGGCGGTCGTCGACTGGGCGGCCGCGGCCGCCGAGCCGGCGCGCCTCCCGGGCCGGCTCGACGACCCGCCGCCGCCCGGCAGCGCCGCCGAGCAGCTCGCGGGCTAGGCCTGCTCGAGCGCGACCGCGAACGCGGCGGAGGCGGCCAGCCCGGCCACGGTGCGGACGTGGTTCAGCGCCGTCCAGCGGGAGACCCACTCCTGCCACGCCGCCGTGTCGGTCTCCGACGGCGTGACCGCGGCCAGCCGCTCGTTCAACGGCACGTTGCCGGCGATGGTCACGGCGATCGTGCCGAGCAGGTACGCGGCGGCGCCGCCGATCAGCCAGCCTCGCGGGACGTCGTCGCCCGAACCGAGAGCCGCCCAGGCCGCGAGCCCCGCGGACCCCGCCGCCGTCCCGAACAGCGCCGCCATGAACGGCGGCGTCAGCGCCCGCTCGTTGATCGACTGCATCGCCGCCGTGCCCGTCGCCGCGGGCAACCGCCGCAGCGCGGGCATGACGAAGGAGGAGAACGCGAAGAACACGCCGCCCGCGGCGCCCGCGCCGACGGCCGTCGCCAGCGTGACGCCGTAGCCGAGCCCGGTCATCGCAGCGAAGCGCGCCGCTCGACCTCGGCCTCGGTCGGCTCCTCCAGCGCGAACGAGCCGACGCTGATGGCTCCCGCCCGCTCGTACCGCGCGAGGAACACGCCGGTGGTCGAGACCGTCGACGCGACGAGCTTGAGGCCCGCGGGGACCGTCCCGGCGCCGAACAGCCGCTTCCCCGGCCCGAGGACGAGCGGGAAGATGACGAGGCGGAACTCGTCGATGACGTCCGCCGCCAGGAGCCCCTGGATCAGGTCCGAGCTCCCGTGGACGTGCAGGTCCGGGCCGTCCGTCGCCTTGGCCGCCTCGACGGCCGGCCCGAGCTCGCCCTCGAGCAGCACCGACTTCTCCCACGAGAGGTCCGACGGCGACAGCGTGGTCGACGCGACGTACTTGGTGGCGGCGTTCAGCTCCGCCGCGCCCGGCTCGTCGACGTGCGGCCAGTGCGCCGCGAAGATCTCGTACGTCTTGCGCCCGAGCAGGAGGTCGAACGGCTCGGCGAACTCGCGGCTCATCACCTCGCCCATGACCTCGTCCCAGTAGTTGACCGACCAGCCGCCGTACTCGAAGCCGGCGGTGGGGTCCTCCTCCGGCCCGCCCGGGGCCTGCATCACGCCGTCGAGCGAGAGGAAGGTGTTCACGATGAGTTTCCGCATGACCGCACCGTAGGCCCCGATCACCCGCGGCCGCCTCGGGGGCCACCCCGAGAGCGCTCCCTGAACCTCAGGGCACGGCGGGCCAGTACCGCGCGAGGTCCGAGAGCTTCGCCACGCCGAGGCGGCGCGCGGTCTCGGACTTCATGACGAACACGTTGCGGTTCTCGCCCGGGGCGAAGGCCATCGGCTGGGCGCCGGCCTCCCGCCGCAGCGCGCGGCGCAGCGTCCGCCGCAGACGCGCATCGTCGGCCGGCCGCCGCCCGAGGAAGCTCATGAGCGAGCCCGAGTACGCGGCGTACATCGCGATCCGCCCGCGGCGCAGCCGCCGCACGGCCTCGCGCCGGAGCCCGCCCACGCTGCGCACGGCCACCCGGTAGCCGCCGGCCCGGAGCGCCTCCGCGTAGAGGTACGCGAGCGTCTCGTTCTCGGCGAAGTCCTGGAAGCCGACGACGATCCGCGGCCCCCTCCGCTGCTTCGCGCTGCCGCCGAGCCCGTTCGCGTCGACGAACTCGCCGCCCACCGCCTCGGGCAGCCGGCCGTCGATCACCTGCTGGTTGAGGTCGCGCAGCGCGAGCGTCGTGAGCACCGACGACGCCGCATCGAGCCGGCGGCGGATGTCCCGCGCGCGGGGGCCGTACGCGCGCAGGACCGAGGAGCGCACCACCGGCACGATCCGGTCCGAGCCGATCATCTTGCGATCGTCGTCGAGCGTGAGGACGTCCGGCCGCGAGACGTCCGGGTTCGAGCTGAAGGCGACGGCGACCTCGCCGATCCCGTCGTCGAGCGCCTGGATCCCGGCGTCGGCGACCTCGAGCGGGACGAAGGCGCTCTTCACGTCGAGCCCGTACGAACGTGCCAGCCCGGGCCCGCAGCCCGCGTTGGTGAGGCAGTCGGCCGGCGCGACGAGGCGAACCGGCTCCTGCGCGGACGCCGGCGCAGCGAGCGCACACGAGCCAAGTACGCATGCCGCCATCGCCCGAAGTCGCATGAGGGCCGACGCTAGACGCCGTCCCGTCGCGGAGCAATCACCCAATCTGGGTGATTGCGCGACGCACCGGCACTTGCGAACCTCGACCGGTCAGGTGTTCTCGAGGACAACATCAATCGCGGCGGCGATCGTGGCGCTCGGCACCGGCGCCGCCACCGCCGTCGCCCAGGCGCCCCATGACGCCCGTCAGGGCGAGCAGTGGGCGGTCGCGCCGGGCAGCCTGCTCGATCTCCCGGCGGCGTGGGAGCTCTCCCAGGGCGCCGGCGTCACCGTCGCGGTGATCGACTCCGGCGCGCGGCTCGACCACCCCGACCTCGCGCCGAACATCTGGGTCAACTTCGGCGAGGTACCGGGGAACGAGGTCGACGACGACGCCAACGGCTACGTCGACGACGTCCACGGCGTCGACCTCACCACCGAGCGGCGGGACCGCCAGGACCTGTCCGACGGCAACGGCCACGGCACGCACGTGTCCGGGATCATCGCCGGGGCCGCGAACGGGCGCGGGATCGTCGGCGTGGCGTTCCGCGCGAAGCTGATGATCGTCAAGGTCCTCGACGCCCGCGGCGCGGGGACGACCGGCGGCGTCGCCGAGGGCATCCGCTACGCCGCGGCCAACGGCGCGCGGATCATCAACCTCAGCCTCGGCGGCCCGACGCGCGACCCGCGGCTCACCGACGCGGTGCGGGCCGCGGCCGAGGCCAACGTGCTGCTCGTGTGCTCGGCGGGCAACCTGTCCGACAACGTCGATCAGAAGCCGAGCTACCCGGTCGCGCTGCCGGAGCGCAACATCATCGGCGTGGCCGCGACCGCGCCGCAGGAGGGCCGCAGCCTGGGGGAGTTCTCGAACTACGGCCGCAACACCATCGGCCTGGCCGCCCCCGGCGTGGACGTGCTCTCGAGCGCGAAGGACGGCGGTTGGGAGCTCAAGTCCGGGACGTCGATGGCCGCACCGCACGCCGCCGGCGTGGCGGCGCTGATGGCGGCGATGCGGCCCGACCTGTCGGCGGCCGAGCTCCGGGCGCAGCTCCTGCAGAACGCGGGGCGGGCGTCGCTGCCGGTCGGCGGCGGCTACCTCGACGCCCTGAGCTCCGTGATCAGCGTGGCCAGCAGCGCCTCCTACGGCGTCGGCCAGCCGCCGGTGGTGAAGGTGCTGTCCGCCGCGCGGAAGGGGTCGCAGCTGGTGGCGCAGGTGGCGGCGATCGGCAACACGCGGCCCATCGTCCGCTTCCGCCTGAGCCTCGACGGGCGCCGCGCGGCCGAGCTGGCGAAGCGGTCGTCGCCGTTCACGGTCCGCCTGCGCGGCCGCGGGGGTTCGAAGCTGCGCGTCGACGCGCTCGATGCCGCCGGCGCCGTCATCGCCAAGGACACGAGCACGGTCCGAGCGGTGAAGCGCGGCAAGAGCCGCGTGCGGCGAGGCTCGGGCGTCGGGGCGACGGTGGGGATCCTGTGAGGCCGCTGCTCGTGGCCGTCGTGGTCCTGGCGCTCCTGCCGCCGGCCGCCACGGCCCAGGCACCGCCGACCATCACCATGTCCGGCGCCGTCCCGGCGGCCGCCCTCGCCGCCGACCTGGCGTACTTCTACCGGCGAACGCTCGAGCGACCGCCGCGCTTCGACATCGTGGGCGGCACCACGGTGACCGGCCTCTCCGACGTCGCCCGCGGCATCACCGACCTCGGCCTCGTCACCCGCCCGCTCGTGCCCGGCGACCCGGGCGGCCTGGTGTTCCGGCCGGCCGCCCGCAGCGGCGTCTGCCTCGTGAGCAACCGGGCCAACCCGGTGCCCGGGCTCACGCGCGCGCAGGTCGGGGACCTCGTCGCCGCGCGCACCGTCAGCTGGGCGCAGGTCCCGGGCGCGACGCGGAGCGACGCCGTCGCCGCCGGCGCGCTGGCCGCGGGCGCCGGTACCCGCATCGTGTTCGAGGCGACGTTCCTCGAGCCGCTCACCCCGCTCGCCTACGTCCCGCGCACGTTCACGAGCTCAGCCGGCGTCCGCGACTACGTCAAGGGGACGCCGAACGCCTGGGGCTACGTCGACCTGGCCTTCACCGCCGGGGTGCACGTGATCCCCTACGAGGGCATCGAGTGCTCGCGCGCCACGGTCTCGTCCGGCGCCTACCCGGCGCGCACCCAGCTCGGCTTCGTCACGCGCGGGGAGCCGAAGGGTCGGGTGGCGCGCTTCCTGCGCTGGGTCCGCCGCAGCCCCAAGGCCCGGCAGGTCATCACCAGCCGCTACGTCGCCGTCGGGTAGTTCCCGTTCGTCCAAGACGGCCGCGGTACAAACCGTGGCATGGATCCGATCATTCTCGGCCCCGGCGAGGGCCGCGCCTACAACCTCGGCGCGATGCGCGGCGTGTTCAAGCTCGACGCCGACGGCTACTGCGTGTCGGAGTGGTCGGTCGAGCCGGGCGGCCCGGGACCCGGCCCGCACCGCCACGACGGCTACGAGGAGCTCTTCATCGTCGCGGCGGGGACGATGTCGTTCCTCGTCGGCGAGCGCTGGGTCGACGCGGCCGCGGGCACCTTTCTGCGCGTCCCGGCCGGCGTCACGCACGACTTCACGAACCGCACGAGCGAGCCCGCCCGCATCTTCAACGTGTCGGTTCCGGGCGGGTTCGAGGCGGAGTTCGCCGCCTGGGCGGGGAGCTACCGTGAAGGCGCGTGAGGCTGCTCTGGGGGATCGCCGTCGTGCTGCTCTGCGCGCCCGCGGCCGAGGCGCGCACGTGGACCGTCCGCTCGCCCGGCGGTGAGCTGACCGCGACCGTCCGCGCCGGCGGCGGCGCCGTGACGGTCAGGACCGCCGGGCTCGGCGCCCGGGTCCGGGTGGGCGCCGGCGACGTCCGGGCCACGCGCCGCACCGTCCGCCAGCGCTTCCGCACCCCCGCCGGCAAGCGCCGCGTCCACGCGCTCGACGCGCGCGTCATCGCCCTGCGCATTCCCGGCCGCCGCCTCGAGGTCCTGGTGGCAGACGACGGCGTGGCGATCCGCGGGCGCGGCGTGGGGGAGCCGCGCTACACCGCGCCACCGGCCTCGCGGGCCTGGCTCCAGCGCTACACGAGCAACTACGAGGGGCCGTACGTGGCCACCGGGCTCGACGACGCGCGGGGCGAGTACGGATACCCGGCGCTGCTCGCGACGCCGAGCGGCTGGGCGCTGCTCACCGAGGCCGGGCTGACCGGCGACGGCGCCGCCCGGCTCGCCGCGCGCGGCGGCGCGCTGCGCGTGACCGGCGCCACCGTGCGCGGCATGAGCCCGTGGCGCCTGGCGATCGTCGGTGGGCTCGACGACGTCGTCGGATCCAGCCTGCCGCTCTCGCTCGGGCGCCCGTCGCGGATCGACGACCCGTCCTGGATCCGGCCCGGCCGCGCCGCCTGGTCGTGGTGGTCGGACTCCTCCAGCCCCGAGCGGCTCGAGACCCAGCAGGCGTTCGTCGACGCCGCGGCCGCGCGCGGGTGGGAGTACGTCCTCGTCGACGAGGGCTGGGACGCCGCCTGGGTCCCCGGCCTGGTCCAGTACGCCGCCGCCCGCGGCGTGCGGATCCTGCTCTGGACCCACTGGCGCGAGCTGCGCGACCCCGGGCGGCGCGCCCGGCTGCTCGACCGCTGGGCGGGGTGGGGGGTGGCGGGCATCAAGGCCGACTTCCTGCAGTCCGACCGCCGCGCGCGCATCGCCGTCTACGACGCCATCGCCCGCGCCGCCGCCCGCCGGCGCCTGGTCGTCAACTTCCACGGCAGCACGCTCCCGCGCGGGCTCCAGCGCACGTGGCCGAACGTGCTCACCGGCGAGGCGGTGCTCGGCGGCGAGTACGCGAAGGCCGGCGTCGTCCCCGCCGCGCACGACGTGAACCTCGTCTTCACCCGCAACGCGGTCGGCTCGATGGACTACACGCCCGCCACCTTCTCGGCGCCCGGGTCCAACGAGGCCCACCAGCTCGCGCTCGCGGTGGCCTTCGAGTCCGGGCTCCAGCACCTCGCCGACACGCCCGCCGCCTACGCGGCGCGCCCGGCCGCGGACGCGCTCCTGCGCGCGCTGCCGGTGGCCTGGGACGACACGCGGCTGCTCGCCGGCGCGCCCGACGCGTTCGCCACGATCGCGCGGCGCGACGGCGACGAGTGGTGGGTCGCCTCCATCTCCGCCGGCCCGCCGGCCGAGCGCACGGTCCCGCTCGCCTTCCTGCCCGCCGGCCGGACCTACACGGCGACGCTCGTCACCGAGGGCCTGCAGACGACGACCCGCACGGTCACCTCGGCCGACACGCTCACCGTGCCGGTCGCCGCCGACGGCGGCTTCACCCTGCGGCTGCAGCCCTGACGCGCGGGTTGGCCTCGTAGCGGGCGCGGCGCTTGGCCGCCTCGGCCTCGCGGTCCTTGGGCGGCGCGTTGGTCACGAGCTCGTCGAGGAGCTGCCGGGTGGCGGCCGTCACGGCCTCGACGGCGCGGTTGAAGGCGGCCTCGTTGGCCTGCGAGGGCTTGGTGGAGCCGCTGATCTTGCGGACGTACTGGAGGGCGGCGTCCGCGACCTCGTCCTGGGTGGCGGGCGGCTGGAAGTTGTGGAGCTGACGGATGTTGCGGCACATGCTCACAGCGTACGCTGCCGCCATGCTGTCGTCCGACCGGATCCGGCTGGAGCCGATCACGTACGAGCGCGCCAAGGCCATGCTCTCCGGCCGGCCGGAGCCCGACCTGCCCTGGGCCGAGGGGTTCCCGCTGCCCGCGCTCCACGGCGTGCTCGAGCGGATCGTGACGACCCAGGGGACCGCCTTCGACCAGCTGCACCCGTACTTCGCGTACGTGATCGTGCGCAGCGCGGACGGGCTGGCGATCGGCGACGCCGGCTTCCACGGCCCGCCCGGCGAGGACGGCGAGGTCGAGGTCGGCTACGCGCTCGTGCCCAGCGCGCGCGGGGCCGGGCTGGCGACCGAGGCGGTCGAGCTGCTCGCCACCTGGGCGCGGCGCCAGCCCGGGGTCAAGCGCGTCGTGGCGCGGGTCGACCCGGACAACGCCCCGTCGCACCGCGTGCTCGAGCGGCTGGGGTTCGTGCCGGACGGCGATCGCGGCGGCCTGACCCGGTACGTGCTGTGAGCTACGCCGATGCCCATCCCGCCCGCAGGCTCCTCCGGCGTCTCGCCGCCACGGAGCCGGTCTCCCGCGTGCTCGCGCGCACGTTGCATCACGCCGACCGGGCCGTCTACCGCTGGAGTGGCGAGCGGACCACGCTCGCGGCCCTGCTCTCCGGGCTGCCGGTGGTCATGCTCACCACGAGCGGCGCGCGCACGGGCCGCCCGACCACGGCGCCGCTGCTCGGCGTGGTGGAGGGGGACGCGGTGATCGTCGTCGGCTCGAACTTCGGGCGCCCGCAGCATCCGGCCTGGATCCACAACCTGCGAGCGAACCCTCGGGCGCAGGTGGAGGTCGAGGGTCAGTCCCGCGAGGTCACCGCCGAGGAGGTCGACGGCGCCGAGCGCGATCGCTACATCGCGATGGCCACGGAGATCTACCCGGGCTTCCCGGCCTATGTGAAGCGGGCGGCGCCGCGGCGCATCGCCGTGATCCGGCTGGGGCCCGCATGAGCACCCAGCCGTCCCTGAACTCCCTGGCCTTCAGCGCCACCGTCCACTGCCTCACCGGCTGCGCCATCGGCGAGGTGCTGGGGATGGTCATCGGGACGGCCCTCGGGTGGTCGGACCTGGCGACGATCGCTCTCGCGGTCGCGCTGGCGTTCTTCTTCGGCTACCTGCTGACGAGCCTGCCGCTGCTGCGCTCCGGCATGGCGCTGGGCGCCGTGATCCCGATCGCCCTGGCCTCGGACACGATCTCGATCACGATCATGGAGATCGTCGACAACGCGATCATGCTGCTGATCCCGGGCGCGATGGAGGCGACGCTGACCGACATCGGCTTCTGGGCCGCGCTGGCCGTCGCCCTCCTGATCGCCGGCGTCGCGGCCTTCCCGGTCAACCGGTGGCTGCTGGCGCGCGGCAAGGGACACGCCGTGGTGCATCAGCACCACGCGCACTCCTGAGATCAGCCGGCGGGGATGACCCAGCCGGCCATCGCCACGAAGTGCACGAGGGCGGCGGCGACGACGAGCGCGTGGAAGATCTCGTGGAACCCGAAGGTGCGCGGCCACGGGTTCGGCCGGCGCGTGGCGTAGACGGCCGCGCCGATCGAGTAGAGGAGCCCGCCGACGGCGAAGAGGAGCAGCGGCGTGGCGTCGAGCGTCTTGGTCAGCTGCGGGAAGGCGAGGACGATCACCCAGCCGAGCGCGAGGTAGCTCAGCGCGAAGAGGATGCGCGGCGCGGTGACCCAGGCCACGCTCAAGGCGACGCCGGCGAGGCAGCCGCCCCACACGCTGCCGAGGACGATCCAGCGCACCGGGCCCTCGAGCAGGAGCAGTCCGACCGGCGTGTAGCTGGCGGCGAGGAAGACGTAGATCGCGCTGTGGTCGATCCGGCACAGCCACATGCGGACGCGCGGGCTGCACTTGAGCCGGTGGTAGAGCGCGCTGGCGGCCAGCATCAGGCACAGCCCGCCGCCGTAGATCAGGGCCGCCAGGCGGGGCACGCCGTCCGGCGCGACGGCCACGAGCACCACCGCCGCGGCGAGCGCCACGCAGAAGGCCCACTGGTGGAGCACGCCTCGCAGGATCGGTATCAGCTCGGTTCCCTGCACGTCACTGGTATACCCGCGCTCATGCCAGAACTGATCCCGAACCCCTCGCGCGTAGAGGCCGCGGGGACCAAACCCAAGCTGATCGACGAGTACGTCGGCCGGGTGAACTCCGACGAAAGTCGAGTCAGCGTCGCCCACATGCGCTCGCCCGAGGGCTGGCTCGAGCCGGGCCAGCGCCCGGACTTCGACGAGTACACGCTCGTGCTCGAGGGCTCCCTGCGCGTGGAGCACGAGGGCGGGGCGCTCGACGTGCACGCCGGGCAGGGCGTACTCGCCCGCGCGGGCGAGTGGGTCCGCTACTCCACGCCCGAGGCCGGCGGCGCGTCCTACGTGGCCATCTGCCTGCCCGCGTTCTCGCCGGAGACCGTCCACCGCGACGACGGCTAAACACCGGGGTCGCGCGGGCCGATTACTGGAGAAGATGTCCCTGCCCCCGCCCACCACCGGCCAGCGCGAGTACGTGCTCGAGCTCGAGGCCTCGAAGTCCTGGGGCCGGCGTGGCCGCTCGCTCGACGTGCTGCGCCTGAGCGCGATGGGCGCGGTGATCTCCTTCGACGGGACGCTGCGCACGCCGCTGCGCGTGCCGCTGGGCACGTTGCAGCTCGGCCTCGTCGATGCCGGGGGAGCGCGGACGAGCGGCATGGCCGGGCGCTTCCCGATCCTCAAGCGGCTCAGCGCCACGGCGGTCGTCCCGCGCGAGCAGGGCATCGAGGGCTGGCTGTGGACGAGCCTCGGCGGCTCGGCCATGACCGTGCTCGGCGATCCCGAGGACGCCCCGAACGCAGCGCTGCTCTTCACCAAGCCGCTGGCCGACGTCGAGTGCTTCGAGCCGGCGGTCGCGCAGGAGATCGCCGCCCGCTCGCCGCTCGGCGCCCCCGCCGTCTACGGCCTGCTCTTCCGCGTGGCCGACACGACCAAGGCCGAGAGCACCTTCCGCCAGTTCGGGCTCCTGCGCCCGGTCACCGACCGCGAGATCCCGCCGACGCTGCGCCGCGCCCTGCCGACGGACCGCCCGGCCGACCCGGTGTTCCACGCGAGCGGCGAGTCCGCCCGCGCCGCCACCTCCGTGGCGCCTCCCGGACTCGGCTAGCCGCTACCGTGGGCGCCCGTGAGCGCCGAGCCCGAGCCCTACGACCCCCAGCGCTGCACCGCCTGCCGTGGCACCGGCAAGGTGATCTCCGGTCTCGGTGGCACTCCGTCGGCCGTCACGTGCCCGTGGTGTGAGGGCACGGGACGCTTCGAGCCGGGCCACGACGCGCAGGCCGCGCGCCGCGAGACCGCGCAGAGCAGCCAGGCTTAGTCCCGGATCACCAGCGTCCCGACCTGGCGCTCGGCCTCGATCAGCTCGATCGGATGCTCGCCGGGCTCGTCGGCCAGCACGGAGAAGCGCGCGGGGGAGACCGGGTCGATCGCCTCGATCCGACCCATCAGCAGCACGCCGTCGCGCGCGTCGCCCGAGACGGTGAGCTCGAGCAGGTCGCCGGTGTTGACCGTCACGCGCTCGGCCTCGTCGCCGTCGGAGATGGCCAGCTCGCGCTCCACGGTCGTGACGGTGGGCGAGCGCGCGGGCGCCGGGCTCGGCGTGCTCTGCGCCTCCTCGCGGGGCGTCACGGGCTGCCGCGGAGCGACGCTGGCGGCGAGCGCGGTGAGGCCCATCAGCACGAGGACGAGGACGACGAACCGCCGGCCGAGCATGGACCGAGAGTAGACCGGTCGTCCAGGTGAGGGCTAATAGCTGCTTAAGGACTGGGCCCTGAATGCCGATACCGGGAAGGCCAGAACCAAGGTGTCAAAGGCAAATCGCCCGTGAGGGCGAGGCGCAAAGCCACGGAGCTCCTCGGATGGGAGCCAGCCGGGTTGCCACCGCCAGTGGTGGGACTGGGACCGAGGTCTACGGCACGGATGTACACAGGCCCAACGATCCCTTCAGGAGGGACCACCCACATGCTGCACAAGCTCCGCCAGCGCGCTCAGGACGAGAAGGGCTTCACGCTCATCGAGCTCCTGGTCGTCATCCTCATCATCGGCATCCTTGCCGCGATTGCCCTTCCCGCCTTCCTCAACCAGCGTGAGAAGGCTCAGGACTCCGAGGCCAAGACGGGCGCCCGCACCGTCCAGACCGCTCTGGAGACCTACTACTCCGACAACCAGGACTACACCGGCGCCGACGAGGCCGCCCTCATCGAGATCGAGCCCGCCATCGGCCAGTTCGACGACCGCCTCGACGTCGCCCCGGTCGGCGACGGCTACACGGTCACCGTGACGTCGAAGGCGTCCAGCGCCCGTGAGTGGGTCATCACCCGTGACGACGACGGTGCCGTGACCCGCACCTGCACCGGCGACGGCTGCCCCGACGTCGACGTCGCAAGCGGCTCGTCCTGGTAGTCAGACCTCACGGTCTACGCAATTCCGCGAAGCGGGCCTCCGGGCCCGCTTCGTCGTTAAGCCACGGCGTCCCGCTGCCGATATCCCTCTCGTGTTCAAGAAGCGCTCCTCCTCCCAGGCCGCGGTCGTCGGCCTCGATCTCGATCCCGGCCACATCGCCGCGGCCGAGGTCACCGTCAACGGGTCGCTGTCGCTCAAGCGCGGCGCCGTCGCTCCGCTCCGTCCCGGCATCCTGCGCGACGGCGAGGTCGCGGACGTCCCCGCCCTCGCGGAGGCGCTGAAGACCTTCTTCGCCGAGAACGGGCTGCCGAACCGGGTCCGGCTCGGAATCGCGAACCAGCGGATCGTGGTCCGCACGCTCGACCTCCCGCCGCTCGAGGACGAGAAGGCACTCGCCGCCGCCGTCAAGGTCCAGGCGCCCGATCACATCCCGATGCCGATGGACGAGGCCGTCCTCGACTGGCAGTCGCTGGGCACGGTCCAGAACGCCGCCGGCCAGGACCGCACGCGCGTCGTGATCGTCGCCGTCCGCCGCGAGATGGTCGACCGCCTGGTCACCGCTTCGCGCGACGCCGGTCTCAAGGTCGAGGGCATCGACCTCTCCGCCTTCGGCATGGTCCGCGCGCTCGCCGGCGGTCGCCGGCCCGAGGGCGCCGTGCTCTACATCAGCGTCGGCGGGCTCACCAACGTCGCCGTGGCCAACGCCAGCGGCTGCCTCTTCACCCGCGCCGCCGCCGGCGGGCTCGACGCGATGGTCAACACGCTCGCCGAGCGTCGCGGCCTCACCGCCGAGCACGCCCGCCAGTGGCTCGGCCACGTCGGCCTGCACACGCCGCTCGACGAGGTCGAGGGCGACGCCGACCTCGTCACCGCCGCTCGCGCGGTGCTCGAGGAGGGCGTCCACCAGCTCGCCGACACGATCCGCAACTCGCTCAACTTCTACCGCATGCAGGAGAGCGCGGAGACGGTCGAGACGGGCGTGCTGACCGGTCCCGCCGTCGCCATCGCCGGCTTCGTCGAGGCCCTCTCGGAGCAGCTCAAGCTGCCGCTCGAGTCGGCCGTCGTCGGCTCGGACGACGCGGAGGCCGATCTCGGTCGCCTCACCGTCGCCGCCGGCCTGGCCGTCGAGGACGTGGCCTGACCCGATGATCGCTGCGGTCGTCGGCGCGATCTTCGGCTCGTTCCTGAACGTGGTGGCCTACCGGCTGCCGCGGGGCGAGTCGCTGTCGCGCCCGCGATCGCGCTGCCCGCAGTGCCAGACCGCGATCCGGCCGTACGACAACATCCCGGTCCTGTCCTGGCTGGCACTGCGCGGCCGCTGCCGCACGTGCAAGGCGAGTATTTCCGCGCGCTATCCCCTCGTAGAGGCCGTGACCGGTCTCCTGTGCGCGCTGGTGGTGCTCGCCAAGGGCCCCGACGAGGATGCGGTCCTCGGCCTGGTCCTGGTGCTCCTGCTGGTCCCGATCACCCTGATCGATCTCGACCACCGGATCATCCCCAACAAGCTCACGCTGGCGGGAGCGCTGCTCGCCCCGCCGCTCGTGTACCTCACCGACTCGCCGGCGCTCGTGGAGCATCTGATCGCCGGCGTGGCCGGCGCGGGCTTCTTCTTCCTCGCCCTGCTCGCGTACCCGCGCGGGATGGGGATGGGCGACGTCAAGCTCGCCGGCGTGCTCGGGTTGTTCCTCGGCGCAGCCGTGGGACCCGCCATCTTCGTCGCACTGATCAGCGGCACCCTCGTGGGAGCCGCCGTGATCGCCCGCAAGGGCGCTGCCGAGGGCCGCAAGACCGCGGTGCCCTTCGGCCCCTTCCTCGCCCTCGGCGGGGTCGTCGCCCTGTTCTGGGGCGACGCGATGGTCGACTGGTACCTGACCACCTTCCTCTAGGCCGCGCGCCGCTTCAGAGGCTGTTCCAGCGCCCATATTCGGGCGCCGCGAGCCCGTGGTCCACCCTGCAGTGCAGGCTGGGGCGCCGACCCCAGGCTCGCTCCTCAAGGCGGGCTAACGGGGTGCCGATAAGCGAAGCGAGATGAAGGCCATCAACCTGCTCCCACCCGACCTTCGCGGCACGCCCAAGAGCGCTACGCCGAAGGCCACCGCCCCGGAAGCCCCGGGCGGAATCGGCGCCTTCGTGGTGCTGGGCGCGCTCGCCGCTTGCGTTCTGGCGCTCGCCGCGTACGTGCTGACGACCAACACGGTCAAGGACCGTCAGGCGCAGCTGGAGGCGACCACCGCTCACGCGGAGGCCACCCGCCAGCGAGTCGACCAGCTCAAGCCGTACGCCGACTTCCAGGCGATGGCCGAGACCCGCATCCAGACCGTGAAGGACCTCGCGTCCTCGCGCTTCGACTGGGAGCAGGCGCTGCGGGACATCTCGCGGGCCGTGCCCGGCGAGGTGACGCTCACCGAGCTGAACGGCACGATCTCCAGCGCGGCCGGCGGTTCCGGCAACCTGCGCTCGGCGATCGCCGCCCCGGCCGTGGAGCTCAAGGGCTGCACGACCACCCAGACCGAGGTCGCCACGCTGCTGTCCCGCCTGCGCAACGTCGACGGCGTGACCCGCGTCAGCCTCCAGAAGTCGGATCGCCCCGACAAGGATGCAACGGGTCCCGCCCCGATCGCCGAGGCCGGCGCGAACGTGTGCTCCGGCACCCGCCCGCCGGAGTTCGAGCTCGTCATGTTCTTCGAGGGCGCCGAGGTTCCGGCGACGGTCGAGGACATCACCGTCCAGCCCGGCGCCGGCGAGGAGCCCTCGAGCGCCGGCCAGCCGGCTGAGCCGAAGGCGACCAGCGCCACCGAGAACTCGTCCGACTCCGACTCCGCTGCCCCGGCCGACACGGCCGAGGAGGGCACCGCCCAATGACCCGCTCGAACAAGATCCTGCTGGCCGTCGTCGCGCTCGGCGCCGCCATGGCCGCCTACTACTTCCTCGTCCTGTCGCCCCAGCGCGACGAGGTCGCCCGTCTCGACGGCGAGATCGCGGCCCAGGAGGCCTCGGTCGAGCAGGCGCGGCTGATGGTGGCGACCTACGAGAAGGCGAAGTCCAGCTACAAGGGCAACTACGCGACGCTGGCCCGCCTCGGCAAGGCCGTCCCGGGTGACGACGACGTCCGCTCGCTCATGGTCCAGCTCGAGAGCACGGCCAACCGCAGCGGCGTCGACTTCCAGGGGATCGAGCTGAGCACCAGCCTCGGCTCGAGCGAGGAGTCGTCGACCGACGCGGCGGGCCTCGCCTCGGCTCCGGGCGCGATCCCGGTCGCCGGCGGCGTGCTGTCGGCCATGCCGTTCAGCTTCACCTTCAACGGCTCGTACTTCGACCTGACGACCTTCTTCGCGCGGCTCGAGCACTTCGTGAGCCTCAGCAACGCGAAGCTGGATTCCACCGGGCGGCTGCTGCGCCTCGAGAGCGTCTCGATCGCTCCGTCGAACGCCGGCTTCCCGGACATGCAGGCCGAGATCAACGCGGCCTCCTACATGGTGCCGCCCGTCGAGGGCGTCGCTGGTGCCGCTGACCCGGCGCCGTCAGCCAACACGACCCAGTCGATGACCGGAGCCACCCGATGAACGTCGTCCAGTCCACCTGGCGCCAGCTCGTGCGCCGCCGGCTGTGGCCGGTCGCCCTGCTGCTCGTCGCGGCGCTGGCGGCCGTCCCGGTCCTGCTCTCGCGCGACGCCGAGACGCCTCTCGGCCCGGCCAACGCGGTCCCCGTCACCTCGGAGGCCGACGACTCGATCGCCGAGCCGATCGTGGCCAAGGTCACCGCCGAGGATCGCACCAAGCGTCGCCGCGTGCTGGGTGCCCGCAAGGACCCGTTCGCGCCCGCGCCGGTCAAGTCGGCCAAGTCCGAGAAGCCCAAGGACGCCACTCCGCAGGAGAACGGCGACGAGGCGGACAAGCCCGCCGAGGAGCCCGCCGGCGGCAGCAGCGGCGGCGGCAGCGAGCCTCCCGTGGTCACCGAGCCCGTCCCGGCCAAGAAGTACTTCGAGGCCGGCACCGTCATCGTGCGCTTCGGCGAGGCGGACGGCCAGGAGCTCGACCGCGTCGCGCTCGACAAGGGCGAGCCGCTGCCCGACGACTCGTTCCCGCTGCTGGTCTACATGGGCCTGACGAAGGACGGCAAGAAGGCGCGGTTCCTCGTCGATGCCTCGATCGAGGCCGACGGCGACGGCGACTGCAAGCCGCACCCGAGCAGCTGCGAGACCATCCTTCTCGGAGCCGGCGAGACCGAGTTCCTCGATGTCATCGACCCGGAGGCCGAGGAGGACGCGGAGGACGACGAACGCATCCTCGCCTCGTTCCAGCTCGACGTGGTCGACATCAAGCGCGCCGGCGACGACGACGTGAAGTAAGGGGTACATGCCATCCGCCGCGGTTCCGGTCCACGGAGCCGCGGCGGAAGGTTCGTAGGATGCGCAGCGTGCCGCTGCGCCTCATCACCGCCGGGGAGTCCCACGGGCCCGGTCTCACCTGCATCGTCGAGGGCCTGCCCGCGGGCCTCGAGCTCGACCTGGGCGCGATCGACCGCGACATGGCCCGGCGCCAGCTCGGGCACGGCCGCGGCGGCCGGATGAAGATCGAGCGCGACAGCGCCGAGATCACCGCCGGCGTCCGCCACGGGCGCACCCTGGGCGGTCCCATCGCCGTTCGCGTCGCCAACCGCGACTACGCGAACTGGGAGGAGCGGATGAACCCGTGGCCCGTCGAGGCCGAGGTTCCCGAGGTGCACCTCCCGCGGCCCGGTCACGCCGACCTCGCCGGCGTCCAGAAGTACGGCTTCACCGACGTCCGCAACGTGCTGGAGCGCGCCAGCGCGCGCGAGACGGCCGCCCGCGTGGCCGGCGGCGCCCTGGCCAAGGGCTTCCTCACAGCGCTCGGCGTGCACGTCTTCTCGCACGTCACGCAGATCGCCTCGGTGAAGGCCCCGGTGCCCGAGGGCCTGAGCCCGGACGACTTCGTGGACGTCGACGCCTCGCCGGTCCGCTGCCTCGACGCCGAGGCGTCGAAGGCGATGGTCGAGGAGATCAACGTGCTGCGCAAGCGCAACGAGTCGCTCGGCGGCGTCTTCGAGGTGCGGGCCTTCGGCCAGGTCCCCGGGCTCGGCTCGCACGTGAGCTGGGAGGAGCGCCTCGACGGCCGCATCGGCCTGGCCATGCTCTCGATCCAGGCCGTCAAGGGCTGCGGGATCGGTGACGGGTTCGACCTCGCCGGCCGCCCCGGCTCGGCCGCCCACGACGAGATCTTCTACTCCGACGAGCGCGGCTACTTCCGCGAGACGAACCGCTCGGGCGGGATCGAGGGCGGCATGACGACCGGCGAGCCGCTCGTCGTGCGCTGCGCGATGAAGCCGCTCCCGACGCTGACCAAGCCGCTGCGCTCGGTCGACATCGCCACCCGCGAGCCCGCGGGCGCGCTGCGCGAGCGGACCGACTCCTGCACCGTCCCGGCCGCCGGCGTCGTGGGGGAGGCGATGCTGGCCATCGTCCTCGCCGACGCGTACCGCGCGAAGTTCGGCGGCGACCACATCGATGACGTGCGCGCCGCCGTGGAGGCGTACGAGCGGCGCATCGGATGGAAGCGGCGGAGCGCTCGTCTTCATCGGCTTCATGGGCGCGGGCAAGACCTCGGCGGCCCGCGCCGTGGCGGGCGCGCTCGGGACCCGGGCGATCGACGCCGACCACGAGATCGAGCAGCGGCTCGGCGTGTCGATCGAGGAGTACTTCGAGTCGCACGGCGAGCCGGCCTTCCGCGCGTTCGAGGAGCAGGTCGTGACCGAGCTGCTCGAGCGCCCGCCGGCGGGGGTGCTCTCGCTCGGCGGCGGCGCGGTCGGGTCCGCCCGGGTGCGCGAGCTGCTCGAGCGGCACACCGTGGTGCTGCTCGACGTCGACGTCGAGACCGCGTGGCGGCGCGCCGGCAACAAGCGCCGGCCGCTGGCCCGCGACCGCGAGCGCTTCGTGGCGCTGCACGCCGAGCGGACGCCGCTGTACGAGTCGATCGCCGACGCGCTGCTCGTGGACTCGTCGCGCGACGAGGTGCGGCGGGCCGTCGTCGCCCTGCGGGCGCTGGGCCGCGCGCCCGCGGGCACGAAGATGCTGTGGGCTTCGGCCGCCTCCGGCAGCTATCCCGTGCACGTGGGGGCCGGGGTGGTGGGCAGCGACTTCTGGCCGGTGCCCGGCCGGCGCTTCGTGATCACCGACGCGTCGGTCGGCGAGCTGTACGGCGACCGGGTCCGCGGGGCCGCGGACCTCCGGATCGGAGTCGGCGAGGAGCACAAGACGCTGGCGACCGTGGAGGAGCTCCTGCGCGGGCTGGCCTCCGCGGGGATGGACCACGACGACCTCGTCGTGGCCCTCGGCGGCGGGGTGGTGGGCGACGTCGCGGGCTTCTGCGCGGCGGTCTACCAGCGCGGCGTGAGGGTCGTCCAGGTGCCGACCACGCTGGTGGCCCAGGTCGACTCCGCCTACGGTGGCAAGACGGGCGTCGATCTCCCCGAGGGCAAGAACTACGCCGGCGCCTACCACCAGCCGGCCGCCGTGCTCGTCGATCCGGCGACGCTGGCCACGCTCCCGCAGGCCGAGCTGGCGGCGGGCTGGGCCGAGGTCATCAAGACGGCGCTGATCGCCGGCGGGCCGCTGTGGGACCGCGTCCGCGCCGGCGCGCCGCTGGACCGCGACCTGATCCTGGCCTGCGCGCGCACCAAGCTCGCGGTGGTGGCGAGCGACGAGCGCGACAGCGGCCGGCGGCAGGTCCTCAACCTCGGCCACACGGTCGGGCATGCCATCGAGACGGTCACCGGCTACCGCCGCTACCGCCACGGCGAGGCCGTCGCCCTGGGGCTGCTGGCGGCGCTGGAGCTCTCCGGCCAGGCGGCCCTGCGGGCCGAGGTCAGCGCGCTGCTGGAGGCGCGCGGGCTCCCGGTGGTGCTGGATCGCGCCGTCGACCCCGTCGCCGTGGTGGCCGCCACCCGGCGCGACAAGAAGCGCCGCGCGGGCCGCGTCGGCTTCGTCCTGGTCGAGGCGCCCGGCGACGTCCGGCCGGGCCGCCCGGTGGAGGAAGGCGAGCTGCGCCGCGCCGTGGCAGAGTTGCGCGGAGGATGAAGAACCGCGTGGCCGTGCTGCACGGCGTCAACCTCGACGCGCTCGACCGTCGCCCCGCGCAGCACTACGGCGGGCTGACCTTCACGCAGCTCGAGCGGAGGATCGAGGGCTTCGCACACGAGCTCGGGCTCGTCGCCGGCTTCTTCCAGTCCAACCACGAGGGCGAGTACGTGGAGGAGATCCACAAGGCCGGCGACTACGCCGACGGCCTGCTGCTCAACCCCGGGGCATGGACGCACTACGCGTGGTCACTGCGCGACGCGATCGAGATCTCCGGCCTGCCCGCGGTCGAGGTCCATCTGTCGGACGTGCAGAACCGCGAGCCGTTCCGGCGCATCTCGGTGATCTCGGAGGTGTGCACCGCGACCGTCAGCGGCAAGGGCCCTGACGGCTACCGCGACGCTCTCGTCGCCCTGAAGGAGGCCCTATGAGTCGCGCCGATCGTGTCGCCGACGTGCTCGCCGAGCGCGAGCTCGACCTGCTGCTCGTCACGGATCTCGTGAACCTGCGCTACCTGACGGGCTTCACCGGGTCCAACGGGATGGCCGTGGTCGGGCGCGACGTGCGCCGCTTCATCACCGACTTCCGCTACGTCGAGCAGGCGGCCTCGCAGGTCCCGGACTTCGACCGCGAGCAGGGGCCGCAGGACTTCATCGCGGCGCTCGGCGAGGGCTGGCCGGAGGGCGACCTGCGGGTCGGCTTCGAGGACCAGCACGTGAGCGTCCGCACCCACCGGCGGCTGCGCGAGCTCGTGCCGGGGCGGATCGAGCTCGTCGCCGCGGGCGGCGTGGTCGAGGGGCTGCGCTCGATCAAGGAGCCCGACGAGATCGAGCGGATCGCCGCGGCGGCGGCGCTGGTCGACGAGGTCTACGGGTCACTGCGCACGGACGGCCTCGTGGGACGCACCGAGCAGGAGGTCGCCCTGGCGCTGGAGACCGAGTTCCGGCGGGCCGGCGGCGAGCCGAGCTTCGGCTCGATCGTGGCCTCCTCCGAGCGCGGCGCCCTGCCGCACGCGGAGCCGGCCGACGTGCCGATCGAGCGCGGCACGCTCGTGACGCTCGACATCGGCGCCCGGCTGGACGGCTACTGCTCGGACTGCACCCGCACGTGGGCGACGGGCGAGCTCCCGGACGACCTCGCCTCGGCCTACGAGCTCGTGCAGCGGGCCCAGGCGGAGTCGCTGGCCGCCGTCCGGCCCGGCCCTGAGGGACGCGAGATCGACGCGGTGGCGCGGGACATCATCGACGCCGCGGGCCACGGCGAGCACTTCGGCCACGGGCTCGGCCACGGCGTCGGGCTCGAGGTCCACGAGGGTCCGCGCCTGGCTCGGAGCGGCGACACCCCGCTCGTGGCCGGCAACGTCGTGACCGTCGAGCCGGGCGTCTATCTCCCGGGCCGCGGCGGCGTGCGGATCGAGGATCTCGTCGTGGTCACGGAGGACGGCCACCGGGTCCTCTCGGGCACCACCAAAGACCTCATTTTCGTCGACTAGGGTCGTCGCTCTACTCAAGCCCCGGTACCGGCACGCCGATACCGGGGTCGATGGAACACCGAGCCCGCACCCGCCCAATGCTGCGTCGCGTCGCCTTCGTGGCCTCGCTGACCGCTGTCCTGGTGCCCGCCGTAGCGGGCACGGCCACCGCCGACGCCAAGTCGAAGCCCAAGGCCCCGATCGTCAAGCGCATCACGCCGAAGCACGTCTTCGTCGGCGAGACGCTCACGATCAAGGGCCGGTACTTCCGGACCGGCGTCTTCAAGAACACCGTCGCCTTCAAGCGCGCAGGGGCGAAGGTCGTCCTCGTGCGGGCCGAGAAGAGCACGTCCAAGCTGCTGAAGGTCGAGCTGCCCAAGCGGCTCGAGAAGATCCTCCTGGTGCAGAACGGCACGCCCGTGGCGACGCGCCTGCAGGTCAACGTGATCACGTCGAAGTTCGGCAAGAAGTTCACGAGCCGCGGGAAGTCCCCGTTCGTGGGCCCGGAGAAGCCGCCGGCCCCGCCGACCCCGAAGGACGCCGATCCCAACGGCGACTGCGACGGCGACGGCGACAAGAACGGCGTCGACACCGACGACGACAACGATCTGCTCGTCGACACGCTCGAGAAGTCCCTGAAGCTCGACGGCTGCAAGGCCGACACCGACGGCGACGGGGTCGAGGACGGCTACGAGTACCAGTCCGCTCGCGATCTCAACGACGACGAGCACCAGACGCCGAACAACTACCTGCCGTACCCCGCGAAGCGTCCGTACCCGAACGGTCTCGACGGCACCGACGGCGGCACCGACCACGACGGCGACGACCTGACGCTGCTCGAGGAGTACGAGCTCTGGAAGGTCACGCTCAACAACGGGTCGCCCCGCACGCTGGCGGCGCTCGGCTACTCGGCCGGCGAGCAGTACTCGATCACCGTCCGTGACGGTGGCACCGGTCGCCGCACCCCGGCCCTGGCCGCCGCGGGCTACGACAAGCAGGCCGCCTTCCTGACCTGGGCCGGCGGCGCGGGCTACTCGAGCGTCGGCCTGGCCAACGTCGGCACGTTCGTCGGCATCGGCACCGGCATCGCCGAGTGGTGGGATCCGCGGCCGACGTACGACATCCGCGACATGAACCGCATCAACGGTGTCGAGGGAGACGAGGTCACCTACTACGACCGCGACGGCACCGGCCGCCTCAGCGACGCCGAGCGCGACGAGGACGCCGACGGTCTCTCGAACTTCGACGAGACGCGCGGCTGCATGAACCCCAAGTACTGGGCGGACACGTACGAGAAGGAGCCCGTGTACTACCTGAACTACTCGGGCACCCGCCTCGACGATCCCGACTCCGACGGTGACCTGGTGCGCGACGGCGCCGACGATCAGGACAACGACGACGTCCCGAACGTGATGGAGTGCAGCCGCACGCTTGCCTCGGACATCCCGGTGGATCCGCGCGACGAGGACGAGGCTCCGGCCAACCGTCCCTGGAAGGGCTTCGTCAACCCGTTCAACCCCTGCGTCCCGCACATCAAGTCGCGCACGTGCAAGACGTTCATCCCGACCGACGGCGGCTGGACCCCCTTCAACCCGAAGGGCGAGTACTACCTGATCTTCGATTAGGGAGCCGTTGGAAGAGCATTGTCGATCGAGGCCCGCCCTATGTGCGGGCCTCGATCGTTTGACTACCCTGGTTGATGCGTTGCCGTTCGAGCCCTCCAAGCCCGATCTGCGGGCCTCGGATCGAGATCGCGAGGCGGCGGCCGAACGGTTGCGGACCGCGGCGCTGGAGGGCCGGCTCGACCACGAGGAGCTGGAGGATCGGCTCGCGCTCGTGTACGCCGCCCGCTGGGACCGGGAGCTCGAGGCGGTGACCAAAGACGTCACGCCGCCCGCGGACCCGCTGGAGTTCTGGCGGCCTCAGGCGACGCAGGTGAACCCGCTGGCGTTCGTCTCGCTGGTCGCCGGCCTTCTCTGGTTCGGCTGGCTCGGCTCGCTCGCCGCGGTGATCCTCGGCCACACCGCGCTGTCCCAGATCTCCCGCTCGCGTGGGACGCAGGTCGGCCGGACCGCGGCGCTGATCGGCACCGCGCTCGGCTACATCGGGCTCGCCGGCCTGCTCATGATCATCCTCTGGAAGCTCTAGCGCTCGGCTCCCTTGCGCCGGACGGCGCAGTCGTGGTCTGATCGTCGTGTGACTGTGGCGGACCCGTTCGACGATTTCGAGCGCGAGGGCTGGGCTCGCGGCCGGGCGGCGCCGTACCACCACGGGCTGGGCGCCATCACGGCCCGCCCGATCGAGGCGCTGCTCGACGCGGCGGGCGTGGGGGAGGGCGACGCGATGCTCGACGTGGCGACCGGCCCGGGGTACGTCGCCGCGGCGGGAGCGGCGCGCGGTGCGAAGGCGGTCGGCGTCGACCTCGCGGCCGAGATGCTCGAGCTCGCCGCCCGGCTGCATCCGGAGGTCGAGTTCCGCGAGGCGGACGCGGCGGCGCTGCCGTTCGCCGACGCCACGTTCGACGCCGTGACCAGCAACTTCCTGATGCCGCACGTCTCCGACCTGGGCGCCGTGGTCATCGAGCTCGCCCGCGTGCTGCGGCCGGGCCGGCGCCTGGCCCTGGTCACCTGGGACCCGGAGCCGACGACGTTCCTCAGCGAGCTCATCGCGGCGATCGCGGCGGCGGGCGCGAAGCCGCCGCCCGACCTCCCGGCCGGCCCGCCGTTCTTCCAGGGAGCCGCCGACGACGAGTTTCAGGCGCTCCTCCGCGGTGCGGGCCTCGAGGACCCGGCGGTCCAGGCCTACGCGTTCACCCACCACGTCGACGACTTCGACCCCTTCTGGACCGACCTCCTCGGCGGCACGGTCCGCTCACGAGCGCTCATCGTCAGCCAGCCGCCCGAGATCCAGGCCCGGATCCGCGACGGCTACGCCGAGCGCCTCGAGCCCTGGCGGGTCACCGGCGGCTACGACGTGCCGTGCGCGGTCAAGCTGGGGGCAGCGACCAAGCCGTCCTGACGCAAACGCGCGTAGATCCGTCACACGATCCGCGCCACGATCGGCGCCATGGCCACCGAGTGTCGACTTTCGTCGCCGCAGCGGCGACCAAAGTCGACACTCGACCCGATCAACGCGTCGCCGAGCTCGCCGCGGAGCAGTGGGGCGTGCTCACGCGAGCCGACCTCCGTACCTGCGGTCTTTCGTCGCAACGAGGTCGCCACGCGAGTGCAGCCAAGGCCACCTCCACCCCCTCCACCGAGGCGTCTACGCCGTCGGCCACCCAAACCCGCCCCTCCAGGGCCGCTTCCTCGCCGCCGTCAAGGCGTGCGGCCCCACGGCCGTCCTCAGCCACTTCTCGGCCGCCACCCACTACGGCCTGATCGCCTGGGACGACCGCCACCCCGAGGTCACCGTCACGGGCACCGCCACCCGCCGGCACCACGGGATCCGCGTCCACCGCACCCACGTGCTGGACGCCGAGGACGTCGCCCACCACCTCGGCCTGCCGATCACCGCACCGGCCCGAACGCTCGCCGACCTCGCCGCCACGTTCACCGCGCCGGCCCTCCGCCGCATCGTGCGCGAGGCCCTCGCACAGCGGCTCGTCGACGTCCCGGCGCTCATCACGACCCTCGACCGCCTCGGCCCTCGCCGGGGCTCGGCACGGCTCACGCGCGTCCTCGCCAACGCCGCGCCGACCCGCAGCGAGCTCGAGGACGTGGTGCTTGACCTCATCCTCCAGGGCGGCTTCGCCCCGCCCGACGTCAACGTCCCACTCAACCTCCACGGCCGCCGCGTCGTCCCCGACTTCCGCTGGCCGGCCGAGCGCCTCGTCCTCGAAGCCGACGGCGCCGCGTTCCACGACAACCCGCTCGCGCGAGCCGACGACGCCGAGCGCCAGGCGCTCCTCGAAGCCGCGGGCGAGCGCGTCCTCCGCGTGACGCTGGGACCAGGCGGTCCGGCACCGCCCACAAACCCTCGCGCGCCTCCACGCCGCCAACGCGCCCCTGGCCGAGCCGCGGCCTAGACTCTTGGCCGCGATGATCTCGACGAACCAGTTCAAGAACGGCAACCACATCGAGGTCGAGGGCACCGTCTTCAAGATCCTCGAGTTCCAGCACGTCAAGCCCGGCAAGGGCGGGGCGTTCGTGCGGACCAAGCTCCGCCGGGCCAGCGACGGCGCGGTGATCGACCGGACGTTCCGCGCCGGCGAGAAGTTCCGGCCCGTGCGCACCGAGGCGCGCAAGATGCAGTTCCTCTACGCCGACGGGACGGACGCCCACTTCATGGACGAGAGCAGCTTCGAGCAGCTCGCGATCCCTGAGCCGTCCGTCGAGGAGACCCTGAAGTGGGTCAAGCCCAACGAGAGCGTGGACCTGCTCTTCATCGACAACGAGCCGTCGGACATCCAGCTGAGCGCGTCCGTCGAGCTCGAGGTCACCCACACCGAGCCGGGCATGAAGGGCGACACGGCCTCGGGCGGCGGCAGCAAGCCCGCCACCCTCGAGACCGGCGCGACCGTGAGCGTCCCGCTGTTCGTGAACATCGGCGACACGATCAAGGTCGACACGCGCTCGGGCTCGTACATGTCGCGGGCGTAGATGCGGCGGTCCGAGCAGCGTCGCGCGGCGGTCTTCGCCCTCTACCAGCACGACCTCACGGGCCGGCCGCTCGACGAGGTCTTCGAGCGCGACGCCCACCACTTCACGCGCGCGCTCGCGCACGCCACGGCGGACAACGCCGAGGAGCTCGACGGGCACATCGCCCGCAACGCCAAGGGCTGGTCGCTCGACCGCATCGCACCGCTGGAACGCGCCATCCTCCGCACGGCGCTGCTCGAGATGCTCCACCCCGACCTCGTCGAGGCCGACAGCCCGATCCCACCCGAGGGGGCGATCGACGAGGCCGTGGAGACGACCAAGGCCTTCTGCGGCGCCGACGCGCCAGGTTTCGTCAACGGGATCCTCGGCGCGGTGCTGCGCGAGGTGCGCCAGAATGGCGGCGCCCATGCCGCCTGAAGCCCTCGACCGGATCGTGGAGCGCCTCGAGCGCACGGCCGCCGAGCTGCGCGCCGGCGACCTGGATCCGGAGCGGGCCGCGGCGCTCGTGGAGGAGTGCGCACGGCTGGCCGGCGAGGCCGGCGCCGAGCTCGACCGCGAGGTGCGCGCCGCCGACCAAGGCGGCCCCAGCGGACAGCTCGCGCTGCCGCAGTGAGCTACCCCGACCACCTGCGCGAGCAGGTCGAGCGGTACCTCGACGACCTCCGCTTCTCCGAGGAGGCCGGCACCAGCGGCCTCGAGGAGGCGATGCGCTACAGCCTGCTCGCCGGTGGCAAGCGGATCCGGCCGGTCCTCGCCCTGGCGACGGCGTCGGCGCTGGAAAGGGACCCCGCGGACGTGCTCCCGCTGGCCGCCGCGCTGGAGCTCATCCACACCTACAGCCTGATCCACGACGACCTCCCGGCCATGGACGACGACGACCTGCGCCGGGGCCGGCCCACCTGCCACGTCAAGTACGGCGAGGACATCGCCATCCTGGCCGGCGACGGGCTCTACGCCGAGGCCTTCCGCCACCTGCTCCAGCACCAGTCGGCCGAGCCGACCCGCCTGCTCGCGGCGGCCGCCGAGCTCGCCACCGCGACGGGCGTCAACGGAATGGTCGGGGGCCAGTACATCGACGTCCGCGGCCTGGTCCCGCACGGCGACGTCAGCCTCCGCCGGCTGCACGAGCTCAAGACCGGCCGGCTGATCGCCGCGTCGGTCGAATGTGTGCTCTTGCTCGCCGGCGACGAGCAGGCAACCACTAGACTGGCTGGCTTCCGTGCCTTCGCGGCCGAGCTAGGGGTCCTGTTCCAGATCGTCGACGACATCCTCGACGTGACCGGCACAGAGGACGCCCTCGGGAAGCCGCAGGGCAGTGACGAGCGCCATGGGAAGTTGACCTACGTGAGCCAATACGGTGTCGACGGCGCCCGCCAGATGGCCGCCGATTCTCATCGCAACGCCGCCGAGGCCCTGCAGCGGGCGGGCGGGGCGGCCGAGCTCGAGCACATCACCGACTTCATCTACACGCGCACGTCATGACCAAGCCCAAGACCATCCTCGAACGCATCGACCGCCCTCAGGACCTGCACAGCCTCAGCGAGGACGAGCTGCAGCAGGTCGCGCAGGAGGTCCGGGAGCTGCTGATCGACACGGTGGGGGAGATCGGCGGGCACTTCGGCGCCAACCTCGGCACGTGCGAGATCGCCGTCGCGGTCCACTCGCTGCTCGACTCGCCGCGCGACAAGGTGCTCTGGGACGTCGGCCATCAGGCCTACCCGCACAAGATCATCACCGGCCGCCGCGACCGCCTCCAGACGATCCGCAAGTACGGGGGCCTCGCGCCGTTCTGCTCGATCTACGAGTCCGAGCACGACATCATGGGCGCCGGCCACGCGTCGACCGCCATCGGCTACGCGGTCGGCCTCAAGGAGGCCATGCGCCAGGGCACGGCGGAGGACGGCAAGGTCGTCGCCGTCATCGGCGACGGCGCCATGACCGGCGGCGTGGCCTTCGAGGCGGTCCACCAGGCGGGCGGCCTCGGCACGCCGATGGTCGTGATCCTCAACGACAACGGGATGTCGATCGCGCCCAACGTCGGCGCCCTGAGCCGCTACTTCAACCGCGTCCGGCTCGACCCCGGCCTGTGGAAGGCCCGCGAGGGCGTGGAGGAGAAGCTCACGCGGCTGCCGGGTGGCATCGGCGCGCGCTTCGAGCGCCTCGGCCCGCAGCTCAAGGAGTCCGTCAAGGCCCTCTGGCAGCCCGGCCTCTGGTGGGAGGAGCTCGACTGGGCCTACATGGGCGTCATCGACGGCCACGACGTGCGCGCCGTCCGCAAGGCGCTGCGCGCCGCCTTCGAGGCCGAGCGGCCGGTCGTCATCCACGTCGCCACCGTCAAGGGCAAGGGCTTCGCGCCCGCCGAGGACGGCGGCCTGGAGGGCATGGAGAAGTGGCACGCGGCCAAGCCGAACTCGATCGCCGGCCGCCGTCCCGCTCCCAGCAAGCCCAAGACCGGCAGCGCCGCGCCGCCGCAGTACACGCAGGTGTTCGGCGAGGCGATGGTCCGCGAGTGCGAGCTCGACGAGCGCGTCGTCGGCATCACGGCGGCCATGAACTCCGGCACCGGCCTCTCGATCCTCCAGAAGGCGATGCCCGAGCGCTACTTCGACGTCGGCATCGCCGAGCAGCAGGCGATCCTCTTCGCCGCCGGCCTGGCGCTGCAGGGGATGCGCCCGGTGGCGGCCATCTACTCGACCTTCCTCCAGCGCGCGTTCGACCAGATCGTCCACGACGTGTGCCTGCAGAACCTCAACGTGACGTTCGCGATGGACCGCGCCGGCCTGGTCGGCGACGACGGTCCCACGCACCACGGCGTGTTCGACATCGCGTACCTGCGGCCGCTGCCCAACATCACGCTGATGGCGCCGCGCGACGAGGCGATGCTCGTCGACATGCTCCACACCGCGCTGGGGATCGACGGGCCGTCGGCGATCCGCTACCCGCGCGGCGAGGCCGTCGGGGTCGAGATCCCGACGCACCCGCAGGTGCTCGAGGTGGGCACCGGCGAGATCCTGCGCGAGGGCGACCGCGTCGCCCTGGTCGGCTACGGCAGCGGCGTCGGCAAGGCGCTGGGCGCCGCCGACCTGCTCGCCGACCGCGGCCTCGACGTCACGGTCGCCGACGCCCGCTTCGCCAAGCCGCTGGACGCCGGCCTGCTGGCCCAGCTCGCCGCCGAGCACGACCTGCTCGTCACCGTCGAGGAGGGCGTCCTCATGGGCGGCTTCGGCAGCGCGGTCTGGGAGTCGCTCTCGGAGGGCGGCCTGGCCCCGCGCATCCTGCGCGTCGGCCTGCCCGACCGCTACGTCACCCACGGCGCCCCGAAGCTCCTGCACGAGGAGGTCGGGTACACGGCCGAGCGGATCGCCGAGCGGATCGAGTCCGCCGTGCTCGAGCCGCGGCTCGTCTAAGCCTGCAGCCGCGGCTTCGCGGTAGCGGCGCGTCACGCCCTCCCAGCCGCGGCGGTTGCGGTCCCGGCGCGCCTCGGCCACGGCGCCGAGCCGCTCCCAGCCGCGGTGCTCGATCCGCACCGCGGTGCCGTCGCCGTCGGCGACGAACGTGACCTCCACCTCGGTCGCGTCCGCGCGGTCGAAGCGCAGGTGCCAGAGATAGACGAGCCGGTGGGGCGGCTCCCACGCGAGCACCTCGCCCCAGTCGTGCTCGGCGCCCGCCGGCGTGCGCTCGTAGATGCGGCCGCCGCGGCGCGGCTCGAACGTGACGGTCAGGCCCGGCGCGCCGGACACCGAGTGCCCGTGCGGCCACCAGCGCGTGGTCTGCTCGGCCCACAGGCCGAACGCGCGCTCGGGCGGGCAGGCGACCGTGAACTCGAGTCGCAGCGGCTCCATCAGTTGTCGGCGAGCAGGCGGAAGCGCGTCGCGGCCTCGCCCCAGACCTGCGCGAGGTACTCGCGCACGGCCTCGATCCCCTCGTCGTGCAGGCGGTAGAGGCGGCGCGTGCCCTCGGCCCGGTCGGTCACGAGGCCGGCCTCCTTGAGCAGCCGGAGATGTCTCGACACGGCGGGGCGGCTGATGGGCAGCGCGTCGGCCAGCTCCCGAACCGACCGGTCACCCTCGCCGAGCAGCTCGACGATGGCGCGCCGATGGGGGTCGCCGAGCGCGTCGAAGGGGTCGCCGTGGAGGGCCTGGAGCGGGATCGCCCGACGGTAGCAGGATGGTTACCGTGCGGGACGGGTCCAGCGCGTGGCCACGCTCAGCGCGAGCTCGGCGGCCGCGCCGCACGCCAGCAGCGCCCCGGCCACGGGGTGCCCGACCGCGGCGACGAGCACGGAGGCGGCGAGCAGCGCCATGGCCAGCGCCGTGTCCGCGGCCATGTGAGCGGACAGCGGCAGGTCCTCGGCGAGGGCGAGGCCGGCCACGAGAGCCCCGGCGCCGACGCCCGCCATGAGGGCGACCGGACCGAGGCCGAGCACGAGCGGCGCGCCGATCAGCGCGAGGCCGCAGAGCAGCTCCAGGACGCCGTGCTCGGTGAGGGTGAGACGTCTCGGCATGCCCTCGATCTTCCCGCGCCGAGGCCAGATGCACTGTGAAGTCCGTCACCTGCCGTTACCGTGTTGCGCCGTGCCACGCGTCCGCCTCGACAGCCTGCTGGCGGAGCGCGGCCTGTTCGCGTCCCGCACGCGCGCCGCTGCCGCGGTGCTGGCCGGCCAGGTCCATGTCGGGCCAGGCCGGGCCCGCGCCTCCAAGCCGGGGCAGCTCGTGACCGAGGACGTCGAGCTGGCCGTCGACTCGCCGCCGCCGTACGTGTCCCGTGGCGGGGTCAAGCTCGCCAACGCCCTGGACGCGCTGGGCCTCGACGTGGCCGGGCGCCGTGCCCTGGACGTGGGGGCCTCGACCGGCGGCTTCACCGACTGCCTGCTGCAGCGGGGCGTCGACCACGTGGTGGCGGTCGACGTCGCCTACGGCGAGCTGGACTGGCGCCTGCGCGGCGACGAGCGCGTGACCGTGATCGAGCGGGTCAACGCGCGGGCCCTGGAGCCTTCGCTGCTGCCCTACGCGCCGGATCTCGTGGTTGCCGACGTCTCCTTCATCTCGCTGGCGAAGGTCCTTCCGGCGGTTCTCGCGTGCTGTGCGGAGCGGTACGACTGCCTGGCCATGGTCAAGCCGCAGTTCGAGCTCGGCCGCGGCCGGGTCGGCAAGGGAGGCGTGGTGCGGGATCCCGACCTGCGCCGCGAGGCGATCGCGGCCGTGGCGGGATCGGTCGACGCCGCCGTGCTCGGCTTCGCTCCCTCCGGCCTCCCCGGGCCCGCGGGCAACCGCGAGACGTTCGTCTGGCTGGCCGAGCCGGGACGCGCCGGTGCGGTCGGTTCCGTGGGGCCGGCACTCGCGGAGGTCGACGTATGAAGGCGGCCACCGTCTTCACCCACCGGCGCGTGGCCGAGACCGCGGCGGCGATGCGCGAGCTCATCGCGGCCGCCCGCCGCGCGGGGGTCGAGCTCCGCTTCAACGACCATGAGACGGAGAAGCACGGCCTGAAGATCGGGGCCGGGATCGAGGTGAACGCGAGCGAGCTCGACGCCGTCGACATGTGCATCGTCATGGGCGGCGACGGCACCATCCTCACCGCGCTCCGGCACTACACGGGCACCGGCGTGCCCGTCTTCGCGGTCAACTTCGGCGAGGTCGGGTTCCTGGCCACGGTCGACCCGGAGGACGGCCTCGGCCAGCACTTCGACCGCGCGTTCAGCGGCGACTTCGAGACGCTGGAGCTGCCGACCATCACGGTCGGCCGGCCGGAGGGCAGCTGGACGGCGATGAACGACATCTCCGTCCACCGCAAGCCGGGTCACCGGGTCGCCGATCTGGCCTACGGCCTCGCGGGCGAGGAGATCGGCCGCGTGCGCTGCGACGGGCTGGTGGTCGCCACGCCGCAGGGCTCGACGGGCTACAACCTCGCCAACGGCGGCCCGGTCATGGCGTGGGGCGTCGAGGGCTACGTGGTCTCCTTCGTGGCGCCGCACTCGCTGACGGCCCGCGCGCTGGTCATCGCCCCGGACGACCTGCTGACCATCAACAACGCGTCACGCGAGGAGCCGGTCGAGGTGCACGTCGACGGCCGGCCGACCTGCGAGCTGCCGCCGGGCGAGGACCTGCACGTGGAGTTCGGCCAGTCGCACGGCACGCTGGCGCAGCTCCCGGGGGCGAGCTTCTACCACCGGCTCCGCGAGCGGTTCGGGCGGCTGGCTCGCTGAGGGCTCCAACTGCGGCTGGGTAGGGCGGCGAGGGGTCGGCGGTGCTGGGGTTCCCTATGGGCGTATATCGACCATGAGCCGCCCCGCGGGGTTGTTCATACACGCATACCGTGTATTTGCCGCCCCACGTGCTCGAGCCCCGGCCGATCCCGCTCCCCTAATGCCGCAGTTCCGCAGTTCGCGTCACAACTTCGTGCCAATTCGAGCCCGAACCCCCGGCTCCGTCGGGCACCGCTGATAGACCACCACGCGTGCTCCACGAGCTGCGCGTAGAGAACCTCCTCCTGATCGAGCGGGCCGAGCTGGCCCTCGGCGGCGGCCTGAACGTCCTGACCGGCGAGACCGGCGCGGGCAAGACCGTGCTCGCCCACGCGCTGGACCTGCTGCTGGGCGGCAAGCCACGGCCGGGGATCGTGCGGCCGGGCGCCACCGAGGCCTATGTCGAGGGGGTGTTCGCGCTGCCCGCGGCCCTGCGCGCCGAGCTGGGCGACCGCCTGCCGGCCGACGCCGACGAGCTGGTGCTCGCCAGGCGGGTGAGCGCGGAGGGCCGTACTCGCGCCTACCTCGGCGGCCGCAGCGCCACCGCGGCCGACCTGGCGGAGATCGGCGGCGCGATGCTGTCGTTCTACGGGCAGCACGAGCATCGGCGGCTCACCCTGGCCTCGGCCCAGCTCGAGATCCTCGACGGCTTCTGCGGCCCCGATCAAGTCGCGCGTCGCGAGGCGTTCGCGGCGGCCTACGCGGCCGAGCGCGCGGTCCGCGAGGAGCTCGAGTCGCTGCAGGAGCGGGTCGGCGCGCGCGACCGCGAGATCGACCTGCTCGACTGGGAGCTGGAGGAGATCGACCGTGCGCAGCCGAGCGAGACCGAGGAGGATGAGCTGCTCGCCGAGCGCGAGCGGCTGCGCCACCTCTCCTCGCTGGTGGCCGCTTCCGGCGGAGCCGAGGCGGCGCTGGCGGGCGACGGTGATGGCGGGGCGGCGATCGCCCTGGCCGGCGCCTCCCGCGCGCTCGAGTCCGCCCGCGGGGTCGACGCCGCGCTCGACCGGCTGGCCGACCGCGCGCAGGCGCTCGCCGTCGAGGCGGACGACCTGGCGGGCGAGCTGCGCCGCTACGGCGAGGGCATCGAGGCCCCGCCGGGGCGGCTCGACGAGGTCGAGGAGCGCCTCGCGCTGCTCGACCGGCTCAAGCGCAAGCACGGCGGGACGATCGCCGCGGTGCTCGTCTACGCCGAGCAGTGCCGGCAGCGGCGCGAGGAGCTGGCCGGCGCCGAGGAGGCGCTGGAGGCGGGGGAGGAGCGGCACGCGGCCGCGCGCGCCGAGGTCGCCGCCCGCGCCGAGGAGCTGCACGCGGCGCGCGCCGAGGCGTCCGGCTCGCTGGCCGAGGCGGTGGTCGAGCGGCTCGCCGGCCTCGCCATGGAGGGCGCGACCTTCGAGGCGCGCGTGACGGCGCGCGAAGGCTACGGCCCGAGCGGTGGCGACGACGTCGAGTTCTTCATCGCCCCGAACCCCGGCGTGCCCGCCGGTCCGCTGCGCGAGACGGCCTCGGGCGGCGAGCTGTCACGCGTGATGCTGGCGCTGATGGGCGTGGCGGCCGAGGCCGGGGCGGCGACGCTCGTGTTCGACGAGGTCGACGCCGGCATCGGCGGCCAGACGGCCCGCGCGGTCGGCGAGCAGCTGCGCGACCTCGCGGCCGGCCGCCAGGTCATCTGCATCACGCACCTGCCGCAGATCGCCTCGCTGGCCGATCGTCACTTCACGATCGTCAAGGACACGTCGGCCGACACGGCGCGCACCACCGTCACGCGGCTCGAGCGCTCCGCCGTGGTCGGCGAGCTCGTCCGGATGCTCGGCGCCGAGGACGGCGACGTGGCCGCCCGCCGCCATGCTCGCGAGCTTCTGAAGGCGGCGTAGTGGAACCGGCAGCTGCCGCCGGTCCGGCTTCTAGACTGGGCGGGCAGGAGGAACTTCCGTATGTCTGAGTCTCGACCCCGCACCCGTTTCATCTTCGTCACCGGCGGGGTCGTCTCCTCGCTCGGCAAGGGCATCGCCGCCGCCTCCATCGGCCGGCTGCTGGTCGCCCGCGGCCTCAAGGTCGCCCTGCAGAAGTTCGACCCGTACATCAACATCGATCCCGGGACCATGTCGCCGTTCCAGCACGGCGAGGTGTTCGTGACCGAGGACGGCGCGGAGACCGATCTCGATCTCGGCCACTACGAGCGGTTCACGGACGCGAACACGTCACGCGGCTCCAACGTCACGGCGGGCGCGATCTACAACTCGGTCATCCGCAAGGAGCGCCGCGGCGACTACCTCGGCGGCACCGTCCAGGTCGTCCCCCACATCACGGACGAGATCAAGCACCGCATCAAGCTGATCGCCGAGAGCCAGGATGTCGACGTCGTGATCACCGAGATCGGCGGCACGGTGGGCGACATCGAGTCGCTGCCGTTCCTCGAGGCGATCCGGCAGTTCCCGGTGGACGTCGGGCGCCGCCGCTGCATGTACATCCACCTCACGCTCGTGCCGTACATCGGCCACGCGGGCGAGCTGAAGACGAAGCCCACCCAGCACTCGGTCAACGAGCTGCGCCGCATCGGTATCCAGCCGGACATGGTGGTCTGCCGCTCCGAGGGCGGGCTCCCGCACGAGGTGCGGAAGAAGATCGCGCTCTTCGCCTCGCTGCCGCAGGAGGCCATCGTCTCCGCGCGCGACGTCGACAACATCTACAAGGTCCCGCTCTACTTCCATCCCGAGGGCGTGGACGACTTCGTGCTCGAGCACTTCGGCATGGAGGCCCCGCCGCCCGATCTCGGCGACTGGGAGCGGCTCATGCGTCGCGCCAGCGAGGCCGCCAGCGGGGATCCGGTGAAGATCGCCCTGGTCGGCAAGTACGTCAAGCTCGAAGACGCGTATCTCTCCGTGGCCGAGGCGCTGCGCCACGCCGGCTTCCAGCACGGCTGCCCGATAGCGATCGACTGGGTCGACTCCGAGACGCTGGCCGACGAGGAGGTCCGCGATCGCGTCGCGCAGGCGGACGGCATCCTCATCCCCGGCGGCTTCGGCGTGCGCGGCATCGAGGGCAAGATCACCGCGTCGCGGATCGCCCGCGAGCAGAAGATCCCCTTCCTCGGCATCTGCCTCGGCATGCAGATGGCGGTGGCCGACTTCGCGCGCCACGTCGTCGGCATGGAGGGCGCGAACTCGACGGAGTTCGATCCCGAGACGCCGTATCCGGTCATCGACCTCCTGCCCGAGCAGAAGGAGGTCGCGGACATGGGCGGCACGATGCGCCTGGGCGCCGACCCGATCAAGCTGCATCCGGAGACGAAGGCGCGCGAGCTCTACGGCGAGGCCGTCATCTACGAGCGCCACCGCCATCGCTACGAGGTCAACAACTTCCTGCGCAAGCGGCTCGAGGCGGCCGGCCTGGTGATCTCCGGGACGTCGCCCGACGACCGGCTGGTCGAGGTGATCGAGATCAACGACCACCCGTTCTTCGTGGCGTCGCAGTACCACCCGGAGTTCAAGTCGCGCCCCGAGCGCCCGGCGCCGCTGTTCCGGGAGTTCGTGGAGGCGGCCCTCGGCCGCGCACGGGAGCGCCGGCCCGAGGAGATCACGGCCCACGAGGCCGCTCACACCACGTGAGGCCCGCGTCGGAGGCCGAGAAGGCCCGGCTGGCCGACCTCTTCACCGACCTCTGCCGCATCCCGAGCCCGTTCGGGCACGAGCGCGAGTGCGCCGATCGCGTGCGGGCCGAGCTGCGCGGGATGGGCATCGAGGCCGACGAGGACGCGACGGGCAACCTGCTGGCACGGGTCGGCGGCCGAGGTGATCGCTCGCTCCTCCTCTGCGCCCACCTCGACACGGTGGAGACCGAAGCGCCGATCGAGCCGGTCCTGGTCGACGGCGGCTGGGAGAACCGGCACGCGGGCATCCTCGGCGCCGACAACAAGGCCGCGGTGGCGGTCATGCTCGAGGTCGCGCGGCGGGCGGCCATCGAAGGCTCGCCGGTGGGGCTCGAGCTGCTCTTCACGGTCTCCGAGGAGAACGCACTGGTCGGCGCCAAGGCGTTCGACGCTTCCCGGCTCCGCTCGGACTTCGGCTATGTCTTCGATCACGCGACGCCGATCGGCGAGGTCGTCGTCGCCTCGCCGACGTACTTCCGCCTCGAGGCCTCCTTCCTCGGCAAGGCCGCCCACGCCGGCATCCGCCCCGAGGACGGCCGCAGCGCGGTGCTGGCGGCCGCGCTGGCCATCGCCGCGATGCCGCTGGGCCGGCTGGACGAGCAGACGACGGCCAACGTCGGCTCGATCCGCGGCGGGAGCGGCTCGACCAACGTCGTCCCCGAGCGCTGCCGCCTGCTCGCCGAGGCGCGCTCGCTCGACCCGGCGCGGGTCGAGCAGGCCGTGGCGCAGATGGTCGACGCCGTGCACGACGGCGCGGCCGCTGCCGAGTGCGACGTCGACGTGATCAGCGAGAAGCTCTTCACCGGCTTCAAGGTGAAGCCCGCGGCGCCCGAGCTGCTGGCCGCCGAGGCGGCGCTGACCGCGTGCGGCTATGAGCCCAAGCGCATCCAGACCGGCGGCGGGTCCGACGCCAATGCGCTCCAGGCGGCCGGCTTCCCGTGCCTGAACCTGGCCAACGGCACCGAGCGCAACCACGAGCCGACCGAGCGCGTCTCCGTCCCGGCGCTCGAGGGGATGCTCGACGTCGCGCTCGCGCTGCTCGACGAGGCGGCCGCGGTATGAGCTCGCGCTTCGAGCAGGTCCGCGAGGAGATCGTCTACGAGGCGGGCTTCTTCACCGTCGTGCGCCGCTGGTTCCGGCACGAGGACGGCGACGAGGTCGAGCGGGCGATCGTCACCCATCCCGGCGCGGTCGGCATCGTCGTGCTCGACGGCGAGAGCCTGTGGTTCGTCCGCCAGCCGCGCGAGGCGGTCGGCAGCCCCGATCTCCTCGAGCTGCCGGCCGGCAAGCTCGACGAGGAGGGCGAGGAGCCGCTCGACACGGCCAAGCGCGAGCTGGCCGAGGAGATCGGCAAGCAGGCCGAGCACTGGGAGCCGCTCGGCTCGTTCTACACCTCACCCGGCTTCACGGACGAGGAGGTCCACCTCTTCCTGGCCACCGGGATCTCGGACGTCGCCGAGCGGCCCGAGGTGGAGGAGGACGAGCGGATCGACGTCGAGGTGCGGCCACTGGCCGACCTCGACGCCATCCTCTCCGAGACGAAGGACTCGAAGACGCTGATCGGGCTCGCGCGGCTGCGCGATCACCTCACTCGCAGAACGCGATGAAGGGAACCCCGATGAGGGAGATCTTCTTCGTGTCCAGCGTCACGGCGAAGCTGATCTTGCCGCCGCCGTTCTTCGGCACGCGCACGAGCGTGAGCTGGAACACCTCCTCGGTGCCGTGATCCACGATCGCCTTCGGGAACTTGGCCTTGATGTCGGAGATCTTGTCGCCGATCCCGACCCCGCGGGCCTCGGCGCCGCCGCGCACCGTGATGTTGCGGACCTTGCGCTGGTTGTTCTGCGAGAGGTCCACCGAGCCGCTCAGCGGTGAGCGCAGGTTCGCGCTGCGGGTGTTCGGCCCGCCGAGCTCGCAGCCCGGCCGGAGCGGGCCGACGAGGCCCTTGTCGTTCAGGTCGGCGTGCCGGTCGCCGATGTGGACCTGCCCGACGCGCTGGAACGTGATGGCCTTCGGCTTCGCCTGGGCCGCGCCGGCCGTCGGGGGCGTGTCGTCCGCCGAGGCACCGATCGCGACACCGCCGGCGAGCACCGCCGCCGCGGCTGTGATTGCGAATGTGCGTTTCATGGACAGACGCTAGCCGCGAACGAGCGCCAGCGCCAGGCCATCGTGTCCCTTGGCGCCGACGGTCTGGATCGCCGTGGCCCGGACGCGGGGCTCGGCCGCCAGGGCGTCGAAGAACGCCCGGACGCCCTGGACCGACGGGTCGGGGTCGTCGGGATCGACGATCGCGCCACCGCGCACGACGTTGTCCGCGACGATCAGCGTGCCCGGCCGGGAGAGCCGCAGCGCGTGCTCCAGGTAGGCGGCGTTGCTGCGCTTGTCGGCGTCGATGAACACGAGGTCGAACGGGCCGTCGAGCCGGGGCAGCGTCTCGAGCGCGGGCCCGGTGATGACCTCGGCGCGGTCGCCCAGCGCCTCGCGGGCACGGTCGGCGCGGGCGCGGTCGACCTCCAGCGTCACCAGCCGCCCGCCGGGCGGGAGCGCCCGCGCGAGCCACAGGGTGCTGTAGCCGTCGAGGGTGCCGATCTCGAGGATGGCCTCCGCGCCCTGGAGCCGGGCGAGCAGCTCCAGCAGGGCGCCCTGCAGCGGCGACACGGCGTGGTCATGCGCCGGGCCGGGGTCGTCCGGGATGAGCCGCTCGGCGAGGTAGCGGTCGATTTCGGCCCAGCGTTCCATGGCGCCGGATCCTGACAGCCGCCTTGCAGCGCGCAGGGCGCGGACGGCCGGCGGCGAAGGAGACCGGTCCATGGTCGTCGCCGCGCCCGCTCAGCCGTTCGAGCACCTGCTGCTGGATTTCCTGGCCTACCTCGAGTTCGAGCGCGGCCTGTCCCGCAACACGCTCGAGGCCTACCGGTCCGATCTCCTGCAGTTCGGCGCGCATCTGCACCGAACCGGCGCGGACGCGCTGACCGCGCGGCACAGCGACCTCGCCGACTTCGTGTCCGACCTCGCCGCCGGCGGGGAGGACCGCCCCGCCGTCTCGGCGGCCACGCTGCAGCGCAAGGTGGCCTGCCTGCGCTCCTTCTACCGCCACCTGCGCCGCCAGGACCTCATCACCGACGACCCGACCGCCCACCTGCGCGCGCCCAAGCAGGCGCGGCGGTTGCCGCAGGTCCTGTCGCGCGACGAGGTCGCCAAGCTGCTCGAGGCCCCGCGCGGGACGGAGCCCGCCGCGCTGCGCGACCGCGCGCTGCTCGAGGTCATGTACGCCTGCGGGCTGCGCGCATCGGAGGCGATCGGGCTCGAGATCGGCGACGTCGACCTCGAGAGCGGGATCCTGCGCGCCCGGGGCAAGGGGTCCAAGGAGCGGCTCGTGCCGATCGGAGCGGAGGCGTCACGCGCCCTGACCATCTACGTCGGCCGCGGGCGGCCGCGCATGGTCGGCGACCGGCTCGAGGCGCGGCTCTTCGTCAACCACCGCGGCGCGGGCCTCACGCGCCAGGGGCTCTACAAGATCGTCCAGCGCCACGCGCGCACCGCCGGGCTCGAGAGCAAGATGAGCCCGCACACGCTCCGCCACACCTTCGCGACCCATCTGCTGGCCGGCGGCTGCGACCTCCGCTCGCTGCAGGAGATGCTCGGCCACGCCGACATCGCGACCACGCAGGTCTACACGCACCTGTCGGCCGAACGCCTGAAAGACGTCTATTACGACGCGCACCCGCGCGCGCGGCGGTAGTTTCACCCCGGTGCGCCGGGCCTTCGTGATCGTGATCGACGCCTGCGGGGTGGGCGAGCTGCCCGACAGCGGCGACTACGGCGACGCCGGCGTCAACACGCTCGGGCACGTCGCCGAGGCGGCCGGCGGGCTGGACCTGCCGGTCATGGCCTCGCTCGGCCTCGGGAACATCATGCCCCTGACCGGCGTGCCGCCGGTCGCCGAGCCGGTCGTCCACGGCCGGCTGCACCCGCTGGGTCCGGGGAAGGACACGATCACCGGGCACTGGGAGCTGATGGGCGTCGTCACCCCGGTCGCGCTGCGGACCTATCCCGAAGGCTTCCCGGACGAGGTCCTCGACGCCCTGCGCGAGGCCACCGGCCGCGGGATCCTCTGCAACCGGCCGTACTCCGGCACCGAGGTGATCGACGACTTCGGCGAGCGCCACATGGAGACCGGCGACCTCATCGTCTACACGTCGGCCGACTCCGTCCTGCAGATCGCCGCCCACGAGGAGATCGTGCCGCTCCCCGAGCTCTACGAGGCGTGCGCGGCGGCACGGGAGATCATGCACGGCGAGCACGCCGTCGGGCGGGTCATCGCGCGGCCCTTCGTGGGGGAGCCGGGCGCGTTCCGGCGCACCGAGGGCCGGCGTGACCTCGCGCTGAACCCGCCCAGCCGCTCCTACCTCGACGAGCTGCAGGCCGACGGCGTCCCCGTCCACACCGTGGGCAAGATCGGCCAGGTCTTCAACGGCGTCGGCGTCGACGAGCAGCACAAGGGCTCGACCAACGCCGCCGCCCTCGCCGCCACGAGCCGCCTCATCGACGAGCTCGACGGCGGCTTCGTGTTCACCAACCTCGTCGAGACCGACCAGGTCTTCGGACACCGCAACGACGTCGAGGGGTTCCACGGCGCCCTGCGGGTGATCGACGCGGCCGTGGGGGAGTGGCTCGAGCGCCTCGACCCCGAGCGCGACCTGCTCGTCATCACCGCCGACCACGGCGTCGACCCGACGCACCCCGGCACCGACCACACGCGCGAGCACGTCCCGCTGCTGGCACGGTTCGCCGGCCACGGCGGCCAGCGGCGCGACGGGCCGTTCGGCGACGTCGGCGCCTCGGTCCTGCGCTGGCTGTCGCGCCGCGACGCCCCCGACCTGCCCGGCGAGCCGTTCACCCCGTGAGGCCACGGCGGGCCGCCGCGCGTGCGGCCCGGTCGCCGCCGCGCGCGCTGCCCGGTCGCCGCCGAGCGGGCGGGCGCGTCCCTCGCCGCTCTCGCGCTGACGGCCGCCGTCGTGGCGGGGTGCGACGACGGGTCGCCCGACCCATCGGCGGCGTCGCCGGCCGTGACGCCCACCACCTCGCCCGCCGAGCCGCCCGCGGAGCCGCCCGACGAGGACCAGATCGCCGCGCTGCTGGACGAGCGGGCGCGGGCGCTCGACGACGGGCGTGCGAGCGCCTACGCGGCGACGGCCACGGGCGCGCAGCGGCGGAGCGATCGCGTCGACGGCCGCCGCGCCGCCCGCCTGCGACTCGAGGACGTGACGATCGAGCCGGTCGACGTCGACGTGTCCGGCGACCGCGCCACGGCGGACGTCGAGTTCAGCTACGGGATCGCGGGCGTCCGCGGCGCGTTCGCCGCCGAGCGCCGCGTGCGGGCCGTCCGCACCACCGGCGGCTGGCGGATCGCCGATGTCCGAGGCGGGCGCGGGCTGCCGCCGTGGGAGTCCGGAGCGTTCGAGGAGCAGCGCTCGGAGCACTTCGTCGTGCTCGCGCCGGCCGGCCTCGACGTCTCGGCCCTCACCGCGGCGCTCGAGGCCGGCTACGGCACGATGCGCGAGCTGCTCGCGAGCGGCCGGCTCCGCCGGCGCTACCTCGTCGTCGTGGCCGGCGACGTCACGCAGGCACGCGCGCTGACCAGCCGGATCCGCGGTCTCGAGACGCTCGCCGCCCTCGCCGACGCCAGCGTCTTCCAGAGCGGGCCGGCGCAGCGCACGACGCGAGTGCTGTCCGTCCGCCTGCTCGTGGTCTGGCCGGCGTTCGCGCAGCTCGACGCCGAGGGCCGCGGGCGGGTCGTGACCCACGAGCTGACGCACGCGGCGCTGACGGGCTCCACCTCGGGGCGCATGCCGGCGTGGCTGAGCGAGGGCGTCGCGCTCTACGTCTCCGGCGACCGCCGGCCGGCGCCCGCCGATCCCGACCTGGCGGCGCTCTCGAAGGCGGACGCCATCGCCCGCCTCACCGGCGGAGCGCAGGCGGACGCGTACCACGCCAGCTCGGCCGCGGCGTTCGCCATCGCCGACCGCTACGGCACCGGGCGGCTCCTCGATCTCTACGAGGCGTTCAACGACCCAGGGCTCAGAGGCCGGGCCGGCGCGCGGCTGGTGGACCGCGCGATGCGCCGCGAGCTGGGCCTCTCGCTCGCCGAGCTTCAGGAGACGCTCGGATGAGGGCCGTATCCTCACCGCCCCGTGCCCGAGCTTCCCGAGGTCGAGACCATCCGCCGGCACCTGGCGCCGCACGTCGAGGGCTTGCCGCTCGACCGGCTCGAGGTGCTCGACGAGCGCTGGTGCCGGCCGCTCGCGCCGGCTGAGCTCTCGGCGGCGCTCGAGGGCCGCACCGTCGACCGGCTGTCGCGGCGTGGCAAGTACCTCGTCTGGGAGCTCGAGGACGACGCGTTCCTGCTCATGCACCTGCGCATGACCGGCACGCTGCTCGTCGACCCGCCGGGCGCGCCGCCGTACGCGCGGGTCTGGCTGCGGCTCGGCGACCGCGCGGTCGCGTTCAGCGACCCGCGCCGGTTCGGCACCGGCGAGCTGGCGCTCGGCCCCGAGGCGCTGGAGGCGTTCTTCGCCGCGCGGCTCGGGCTCGAGCCGCTGGCCGAGGAGTTCACGACGGCGCACCTGCACACGCTCGCGCGCGGGTCGCGGGCGCCGATCAAGGCGTTCCTCCTCGATCAGAAGCGCGTGGCGGGCGTGGGCAACATCTACGCC
Source organism: uncultured Solirubrobacteraceae bacterium (assembly GCA_963774155.1). GTDB lineage: Bacteria > Actinomycetota > Thermoleophilia > Solirubrobacterales > Solirubrobacteraceae > DASSUW01. Next base: position 1,112,372 of record CAVZDW010000008.1, on the reverse strand, counting down.
GACGAGGCGCTCTTCCGCGCCCGCATCCATCCGCTGCGGCCGGCGAACCGGCTCACGCGCGCCCAGGCCGACGCGCTGCGCGAGGCCGTCGTCGAGTCACTGGAGGCGGGCATCGCCGCCAAGGGCGCGACGATCGACGACTTCCGCGATCCCTACGGCGTGAGCGGCACGTTCCAGGACCAGTTCCTCGTCCATACCCGGGAGGGCGAGCCGTGCCCGCGCTGCGGGCGGCCGATCCGCAAGCTCCGCGCCGCCGGGCGCGGCACCTACGTCTGCGAGGGCTGTCAGCCGCGGCCGCGTGCGGTCACGCAGCGGCTTCGGTGAACTCGGCGAGGCCGCCGGCCTTGTCCACATGGACCAGCTCTTGATAGCCGCCGATGGGCGCGCCGTCGATGACGACCTGGGGGAACGTCATCATGCCCGTCATGCGCACCAGCTCGGTGCGGCCAACAGCGTCCTTGGCGAGATTGATCTCGCTGTAGAGGACGCCGCGCTTGTCGAGGAGCGATTTGGCCACGCGGCAGAAGCCGCACGGCTCGGTCGTGTAGATCGTGACCCGGTTCAAGACTTCACAAAATATAGCGAGGGCGTCGGCCAAAGGACGTCGGTGGGTATGCCCGGAAGCCTGAAGACCGAGGGCATCGTGCTGCGCAGCCTGCGCTACGGCGAGGCCGACCGCATCCTCCACCTCTATACCCCGGATCGCGGCCGGATAGGGGCGATCGCCAAGGGGGTGCGGCGGACCAAATCGCGCTTCGGCGGGCGCCTCGAGCCGTTCTTCCGGCTCGACCTCGTGCTTTACCAAGGCCGCAGCGATCTCATGACGGTCACGAGCGTCGAGACGCTGGCCGGCTACCCGCGGCTGCGCGAGGACAGCGGCGCGCTCGACGGCGCCGCGCGGGCCTGCGAGGCCGTCGCACGCGTGTTCGACGACGGCGACCCGCACGCCGGCGTCTACCACCTGCTGGCCAACGAGCTCTCGCTGCTCGACCGCGAACCGGCACGGGCCGGCCGCGCCAACGCGCTCGCCTTCCGGCTCAAGCTGCTGCTCGCGGCGGGCTTCGCGCCGCAGCTCGCGGGCTGCACCTCATGCGGCGACGCCGATCACCTCGTGGGCTTCTCCGGGGCGGCCGGCGGCGTCGTCTGCGCGGCGTGCGAGGCAAGCGCTTTCCCGCTGGACCAGGAGGCGCACGACTTCCTCGTCGCCGCCCTCGGCACGCCCCTCGCCGAGGTCCCGGACGCCTCGCCGCGCGCGCTGGCCCAGGCCGAGCGGGCCATCCTCGAGACGCTCGAGCACCACGGGCAGGTGCGACTGCGCCCGGTCGGCCGAGGATAGGATCGAAAAAATGGGCGACGACAAGTGGGTCTACGACTTCGCTGAGGGCTCCAAGGACATGCGGGAGCTGCTCGGTGGGAAGGGGGCCAATGTCGCGGAGATGACGCGGGTTCTGGGCGCGGACAGGGTGCCGGCCGGGTTCACGATCACCACCGAGGCGTGCGTGGCCTATATGAAGGCCGGCCTGGAGGAGCCCGAGGGGATGGCCGACGAGGTGGCGGAGGCGCTGGAGCGCTTGCAGGAGCACGCCGGCAAGCGGCTCGGCGACGACGAGGATCCGCTGCTGGTCTCCGTCCGCTCGGGCGCCCGCGAGTCGATGCCCGGGATGCTCGACACGGTCCTGAACCTGGGCCTGAACGACACGTCGGTCGAGGGGCTCGCGCGGGCGACCGAGAACGAGCGCTTCGCGTGGGACTCGTACCGGCGGTTCGTGCAGATGTTCGGCAACGTCTCGCGCGGCATCGCCGGCGAGCAGTTCGAGGACGTGATCAAGGAGATCAAGGCAGACCGCGGCGTCGAGGACGACACCGAGCTCGACGTCGATGCCCTGAAGGAGCTCACCAAGCGCTTCCAGGAGCTCTACGACTTCCCCCAGGATCCGCAGGAGCAGCTGCGGCAGGCCATCCGCGCGGTGTTTGACTCCTGGACGGGCGAGCGCGCCGTCAGCTACCGGCGGCTGAACCACATCCCGGACGAGTGGGGCACCGCGGTCAACGTGCAGCAGATGGTGTTCGGCAACAAGGGCGACACGTCGGGCTCGGGCGTGGCCTTCAGCCGCGACGAGGTCACCGGCGCGCCGGAGCCCAGCGGGGACTTCCTGCCCAACGCCCAGGGCGAGGACGTCGTGTCGGGCGTGCGCAACACCAAGGACATCGCCGACATGCGGGAGTGGCTGCCGGAGGCGCACGAGCAGCTGATGGACATCCTGCGCACGCTGGAGGCGCACTACAAGGACATGCAGGACACCGAGTTCACGGTGGAGGAGGGGCGGCTGTTCATGCTCCAGACGCGCAACGCCAAGCGGCCCGCGCAGGCCGCGGTCCGGTTCGCGTGCGACGCCGTCGACGAGGAGCTGCTGACGAAGGAGGAGGCGCTCGCGAGCATCGACCCCAGCTCGCTCGACGCGCTGCTGCACCCGACGTTTGACCCCAAGGCCGAGTTCGAGGTGCTGGCCAAGGGCGTCAACGCTTCGCCGGGCGCGGCCAAGGGCGAGGTCGTGTTCACGGCCAAGGACGCTGTGAAGGCCGGCGAGGAGGGGCGCGACGTGATCCTCGTGCGCCCGTTCACGGAGGCGGACGACGTGGCCGGCTTCCACGCCGCCAAGGGCATCCTCACGTCCGAGGGCGGCAAGGCGAGCCACGCGGCGCTGGTGGCGCGCGGCATGGGCCGCCCGGCGGTGGTGGGCGCGAGCGCGCTGGCCATCGACCTCAAGGCGAGGACGATCACGGTCAACGGAACGAAGGTGTCCGAGGGCGACCGGATCGCCATCGACGGCACCAAGGGCTGCGTGACGCTCGAGGACGTGCCGCTCGTGGAGGCCGAGGTCAACGAGCACTTCGAGCGCGTGCTCGAGTGGGCCGACGAGGTGCGCCGGCTCGGCGTGCGCGCCAACGCCGACACGCCGGAGGACGCCAGGAAGGCGCGCGAGCTGGGCGCCGAGGGCATCGGCCTGTGCCGGACCGAGCACATGTTCATGGCCGAGGACCGCCAGCCCAAGATGCGGGCGATGATCATGGCCGACGACGAGGAGGGCCGGCGCGAGGCGCTGGCGGAGCTGCTCCCGTACCAGCAGGAGGACTTCGAGGGCCTGTTCGAGGCGATGAAGGGCCTGCCGGTGACGATCCGGCTGCTGGACCCGCCGCTGCACGAGTTCCTCAAGAACCTGCCGGACCTTCGCGCGCAGGTGGAGCGGGCGCGGATCGAGTGCACGGACGACCTGCCGCAGCTGGAGAAGACGCTGACCCGCGTGGAGGAGATCCACGAGGAGAACCCGATGCTCGGCACGCGCGGCTGCCGGCTCGGGATCCTCTACCCCGAGATCTACGAGATGCAGGTCGAGGCGATCATGCGGGCCGTCGCGGCCATGGACGAGGGGCCGCACCCGGAGATCATGATCCCGCTGGTCGACTACGAGCAGGAGCTGGAGATCCTCCGCGGTCTGGTCACACGGATCGGGGATGAGCACGATCTGCATGCTCCGGAGGACTACACGGTCGGGACCATGATCGAGCTCCCCCGCGCGTGTTTTGTTGCGAATCGGATCGCCGAACACGCGGATTTTTTCAGTTTTGGCACAAACGACCTGACGCAGACCGCGCTCGGGTTCTCCCGCGACGACGTCGAGTCCAAGTTCGTGCCGGCCTACATGGAGCGCAAGATCATCGACCGCTCCCCGTTCGAGACGATCGACAAGCCGGGGGTCGGCTGGCTGGTCCGGCTCGCCGCATGGGTCGGGCGGGAGGCCAACCCCGGCCTCAAGCTCGGCATCTGCGGCGAGCACGGCGGCGACCCGGAGTCGATCGACTTCTTCCACATGGCCGGCCTGGACTACGTCTCCTGCTCGCCGTACCGCGTCCCGATCGCCCGCGTGGCGGCCGCACAGGCGCAAATTGCACATTCTTCGTGACAGTTGACGGCCCGCGCCGTCGGGCCGGTCACAATTGGAGGCGTGCTCGTCGCCGACGACTATGCCGCGCGGATCCAGGCCTGGGAGGACAGCGCCCTCTCGCCGCTGGCCGCGCGCTCGTACCCGGCCGAGCGCGCGCGCGAGGAGGCCGACTGCGGGCTGCGCACCCCGTTCCAGCGCGACCGCGACCGGATCGTCCACTCCAAGGCCTTCCGGCGGCTCAAGCACAAGACCCAGGTCTTCGTCGCGCCGGAGGGCGATCACTACCGGACGCGGCTCACCCACACGCTGGAGGCCACCCAGATCTCCCGCACGGTGGCCCGGGCACTGCGGCTCAACGAGGACCTCACGGAGGCGATCGGGCTCGGGCACGACCTCGGGCACCCGCCGTTCGGGCACATCGGCGAGGCCGTGCTCGACGCCTGCAGCCGCGAGCGCTTCCAGCGCGGCTTCCGGCACAACGAGCACTCGCTGCGCGTGGTCGAGCGGCTCGAGGCCCTGAACCTCACCGCCGCGGTGCGGGACGGCATCCTGCGCCACTCGAGCGGCGCGGGCGAGCCGGCGACGCTGGAGGGCAAGATCGTCCGGCTCGTCGACCGGATCGCCTACATCAATCACGACATCGACGACGCGGTGCGCGCCGGCGTGCTCTCGCCGCAGCACCTCCCGGCCGAGGAGATCGCGATCCTCGGCACCACGGGCTCGTCGCGGATCGACCGGCTCGTCCACGATCTCGTCGAGCACTCCGAGCGGGCGGGGGACATCGTGCAGGGCGACGAGGTCGGCGGCGCCATGCTCCGCCTGCGCACCTTCATGTTCGAGAACGTCTATCTCGGGCCGATCGCCCGGGACCAGCACACCAAGATCGAGCGCGTGCTGCGCGGGCTCTTCGACTGGTACTGCTCCCACCCGGATGAGCTCCCGGACGGCGTGGCGGACGCCTCGGATGCCGACCGCGTCATCGACTACCTGGCCGGCATGACCGACCGCTACGCGATCCGCGCCTGGACCGAGCGCTTCGTGCCGCAGGGCCTGGCCGTCTGATGCCGCGATATACGCAGGACTCGCGCGAGCGCGTCCGCGACGCGGTCGACTTCGAGGAGCTGGTCGGCGCGCGAACCGAGCTCAAGCGGTCCGGCGCGCGCCGGCTCCAGGGGCTCTGTCCGTTCCACGAGGAGCGCACGCCGTCGTTCGGGATCGACCCCGTGGAGAAGCTCTACCACTGCTTCGGCTGCGGCGTGGGGGGCGACGTCTTCTCGTTCGTGATGGAGACCGAGGGGCTCGACTTCGCGGGCGCGCTGGAGTCGCTCGCCGACCGCTACGGGGTCGAGCTCGAGCGCGAGGCCGAGGACCCGCGCGACCAGGCCCGCCGCGAGGCGCGGGACCGGCTGCTGGCGCTGCTCGAGCGCACGGCCGCGTACTACGTTCGCCTGCTGTGGGAGTCGCCGGAGGCGGCCGGCGCTCGGGCCTACCTGGTCGAGCGCGGGCTGGAGGAGGCCTCGCTGCGGGAGTTCCGCGTCGGCTTCTCGCCGGGCGCGTACGACCGGGTGGTGGGGGCGTCGGCCCGCGCCGGCTACACGGTGGACGAGCTGCTGGCCTGCGGGCTGGCGCAGGAGCGGCGCGACGGCCGCGGCGTGATCGACCGTTTCCGCGGCCGGATCATGTTCCCGCTCTGCGACGAGCGCGGCCGGGTGCTGGGCTTCGGCGCGCGGGCGCTCCGCCCGGATGACCGGCCCAAGTACCTGAACTCCTCCGACAACGCGGTCTTCCACAAGAACGAGGTGCTCTACGGGAGCGACCTCGCACGCGCCGCCGCCGCGCGGGCGGGCCGCGTCGTCCTCGTGGAGGGCTACACCGACGCCGTCGCGCTGCGGCAGGCCGGGGTGGCCGAGGTGGTCGGCTCCATGGGGACGTCGCTGACCGCTCGCCAGGTCGAGGCGCTGGCGCGTCTGGCGCCGACCGCGCTCTTCTGCCAGGACCCCGACGCCGCGGGCCAGGAGGCGGTCTCGCGGTCGATCGCCGTCGCTGCGTGACGTGAACCGCGCCCGCGCCGGGCGGGCGGTCGAGTTCCGGATCGTGCGGCTGCCGCCCGGGTCCGATCCGGCCGACGTCGTGCAGCGCGAAGGCGCCGACACGATGCGCTCGCTGCTCGAGCGGGCGGTCCCGATCGCGCGCTTCGAGGTCGAGCGGGCGCTGGAGCTGGGGGACACCGGGAGCACCGACGGCCGGGATCACACGCTGCAGCAGGCCGCCGCCGCGATCCGTCCCCTGCCGCCGAGCGTGCTGCGCGAGGAGCTGGTCCAGCTCGTGGCCGGCCGGCTCGGGCTCACCGAGGGGCTCGTCGCCGCGGTCCTCGCCGAGGCGCGCCCGCGGCCCGTGGTCACCACGCCGTCGCGGTCCGCGAACGGCGGGGCGCACGCGGCGCTCGACCGCCGCGAGCAGTCCGAGCGAGCCTTCCTCGCCTACTGCCTGGCGCTGCCCGAGGACGGGGAGGCCCGTCTGGCGGCCGCCGACCTCGACGAGCTCTTCTCCGCTCCCGCCACCCGCCGCGCGGCCGAGTACCTGCGCACCCGGCTGCGCTCGCCGGCCGGCGACCTGCCGGCCGACGACGAGGCCCTCGCACGCCTCGTCGCCGAGCTCGTGATCCGCGCGGGAGAGCTCGACGCCACGCCCGCCAAGCTCGAGCTCGAGGGCCTCCAGCTCGACCTCCACAACCTCGACCGCCGCATCGCCAGCGCCCGCACCGACGGCCACGAGCGCATCGGCGACCTCGCCCGCGAGCGCCAGCAGGTCCTCGACGCGATCCGCCACCGTCTGAGCTGAATTCCGTCCGGCATACGAACTAGTGTTCGTATGCATGGAGCCGATGTGGCTGGCCGAGCGACTGGAGGCGGGAACGCTCGATCGAGGGGATCGCGCGTGAGACCGGCCGCAGCCCATCGACGGTGGCGTACTGGGTCAACAAGCACGGCCTGACGTCCCAGCACGCGCCGCGCCACCGAGCCCGCGGTGGGCTCACCCGCGAGCAGCTGCAGCCGCTCGTGGAGGCCGGTCGCTCGATCCGCGAGATCGCCATGGAGCTCGACGTCAGTGCAGCGACGGTGCGGCACTGGCTCGCCAAGCACAGCCTGCGCACGGAGCCGCGGCACTACTCGCTGCGCGGGGAGCCGAAGCGCTCGGCGATCACGCGCGAGTGCGCGCTCCACGGGTGGACGACGTTCGTGCGGGTCGGCGGTACGCGGTACCGCTGCGGCCGCTGCAACACCGAGTCCGTGGCGGCGCGCCGGCGCCGCGTGAAGGAGATCCTCGTCCGTGAGGCGCGGCGGTGCGTGCCTCATCTGCGGCTTTGCGCAGTACATCGGCGCCCTGCACTTCCACCACGTCGATCCCTCGCGCAAGGCGTTCTCGGTGAGCCTCCAGGGCGTCACGCGGTCGCTGCGCCGAGCGCGCGAGGAGGCCGGCAAGTGCGTGCTACTGTGCGCAAACTGCCACGCGATGGTGGAAGCGGGGCTGCTAGAACTCGCTGCACCTGCCGATCATCCGAGGCAGTAACGGATGTGCATGCGGTCGGGGGTAGCTCAATGGCAGAGCATTCGGCTGTTAACCGAAGGGTTGTGGGTTCGAGTCCCACCCCCCGAGTACGAGGCCCGCTTTCCCGCTCGTAGCGAGGGAAGTGGGCCTTCTTCTTGCTCGCTCGCCGCGTCAGCCGCCACGAAGCGCCGGGCTCGAGCTCCTCAGCTCTTCCCTGACCTCCTCCTCGGGATCCTCGGTCGCGGAGAACGGCGCGACGTCCTGCTCGCACGTCGCTCCGCGCGGCGGCGTGGCGACCGTGAGCAGGTAGCGCGAGACCGCCGCGTCGGCGCACTGCGAGAAGAACAGCGACACGTGGCCCCAGGCGTGCACCGACAGGAGCGCCGAGCGCGGCAGGAGCTGGTCGACGAGCACCGCCCCCTCGTACCGCGTCGCGGGGTCGAAGTGGTTGCCGACGACGAGCACCGGGTTGGCCGTCGCGCGCGTGAACGGGCCCATGTAGCGGTCGTGGTCGAAGCCCGGCCACTCGGCGCAGATGCTGGAGAACCACGTCCACGGGCGGCCGAAGTAGCCGAACCGGGCATCCGCGAGCGCGCCGTTGATCGACCACGCCGCGTAGTGACGCGGGTTGTCGCTGTCCGAGCAGGCGACGCCCGGGAAGCCCTCGATGAAGTTCGGGTAGAAGTCCTCAGCCTGGTAGCCCTGCCGCGCGGCGAAGCGCTTGAGCCGTGCGGCGAGCGCCGCCGGCGCGGCGGCCTCCGCCTCGATGTCGGCGAGGAGCTGAGCGAAGTCGGCCCAGGTGGACGAGTCGTACATCGCGCCCAGCGCGGCACTGATCAGCAGCGAGTAGTCGAAGACCGCGGTCGTGCCGTCCGGGAAGGTCACCTCGACCGGCTCGCGCAGCAGGCGGCGGGCGAGCGCCGCGAACCGCCGCGACGCGTCCCCCGAGAACGCGCACGCGTCGCCGGCCGCGTCGCAGAGCCGGAAGAACTCGTTGAGCGTCGCCTGCGACCCTGCGTCACTGCGCACCCGGGTCGAGAACGGCACCGTGGCGCCTTCGAGGCGGCTGCGCCCGGTCGACCACGCGATCGGGTCGAGCACGCCGTCGAGGACGACGGCCCGCACGCGGCCGGGGAACAGGTTCGCGTAGGTGTTCCCGAGGTAGGAGCCGTACGAGTAGCCGGCATAGGTGAGCTTGCGGTCGCCGACCGCCGCGCGCAGGACGTCGAGGTCACGCGCGACGTTCGCCGTCGACATGTGGTCGATGATCGGGCCGGCCCGCCGTTCGCAGGCCGAGACGAGGAAGCGGTCCGCCTCGATCCAGATCCGCTCCTCCTCGCGGGTGACCGGGAAGGCGAAGGGAATGAACCACGGGCCCCACTCGTCGGGGCTGTCGAAGCACTGCAGCGCCGTGCTGCGAAGGATGCCGCGCGGATCGAAGCCGACGAGATCGAAGCGCGCGCGGACCTCGTCCGTGTACAGGAACGGGCCCGCGCCGACCACGAACTCGACGCCCGAGCCTCCCGGGCCCCCCGGGTTCAGGAAGAGCGAGCCGATCCGGCGGCGCTGGTCGGTCGCGGGGAGCCGCGTGAGCGCGATCGAGATCGTGGCGCCCCGCTGGCGGTCGTAGTCCAGCGGCACCTGCGCGGTGGCGCACTCGAACGGCCCGACATCGGTGAAGCACGGTGTCCAGGCAAGTCGCGGCGTTCCCGTGGCCGCCGCCGGGCCGGGCGCGACGAGCGCGACGACGAGGATCCCGGCGAGCGCGACGGCCGCTCGCATGGCTCGGCGCGAACAGTGCCCGGACATCGCAACCTCCTCGATGGGACGGCCGACGGCGCCGACCGTCGGACGCGATTCCCTCACTCCGCCGTGCCGCTGTCAACGCGCCGGTCAGAGTCCTGCCAGCACAGCCGCCTACAGGGTGGTGCGGAGCGGCTCAAGCCGGGCCCTAGCGAGGTCGATGACAGGGGGGTGACCACCGCCTCCTCGCAAGCGACGGGCGTCGTGCTCGCCCGCCAGCCGATCTTCGACGCGGATCTGAAGCTCTCCGCCTTCGAGCTCCTCTACCGCGCCGTCGGCGAGGACGGTCGTCCTCTCGACGGCGGCAAGGCGACGGCGACCGTGCTGGTCGCGGCGCTCGCCGACGTCGGCCTGCACCGTCTCGTGGGCGAGCAGCGCGCGTTCCTGAACGTCGACCGCGACTTCCTCATGGCCTTCCAGCCGCTCCCGCTGCCGGCCGACCGCGTCGTGCTCGAGCTGGTCGAGGGCCAGGAGATCGACGACGAGTTCGTCGACGTGCTCACCGACCTTGTCCGCTCCGGCTTCACGCTCGCGCTCGACAACTTCGACTACCGCCCCGAGTACAAGCCGCTGCTGCGCCTCGCGCACATCGTCAAGCTCGACGTGCAGGCCACGTCCGCCGAGCAGCTCGCCGAGGACGTGAGCCGGCTCAAGGAGTGGGGCGTCGAGATCATCGCGGAGAAGGTCGAGACCCGCGAGGAGCTCGAGCACTGCCGCTCGCTCGGCATCAGCCGCTTCCAGGGGTACTTCTTCGAGCGCCCCGAGCTGGTCTCCGGCCGCCCGACGCCGACGCTCCGGCTCGGCGCGCTGGCCGCGCTGCTCGAGACCGAGGACGACGACTTCGACGCGCTCGAGGAGCTCATCAGCCACGACGTCGGCATCAGCCACAAGCTGCTGCGGCTCGCCAACTCGGCGTACATCTCGCCGCGCAGCCGGATCAAGTCGGTCCGGCACGCGCTGGCGCTGATCGGCGGCCGCACCGTGCGCCGCTGGACCGCCCTGCTCATGCTCGCCGAGGCGCGCGGGCACGCGCACTCGCTGCTCGTCACCGCCCTCATCCGCGCCCGGGCGTGCGAGATCCGCGCCGAGCGCGATCCGCAGGCCGACGCCGACCGCGCCTTCACCGCCGGCCTCTTCTCGGTCGCCGACGCGCTGCTGGACATGGACCTCAAGGAGGTCGTCGAGTCGCTGCCGTTCGACGACCAGCTCACCGCGGCCCTGCTCGAGCAGACCGGCCCGGAGGGCAAGATCCTCAAGGCGGTGCTCGCCTACGAGCACGGACGCTTCGACGACGCGGCGGCCGACGACGACGTCACCGGCCTCAGCGACACGTATTACGCGGCCGTCGAGTGGGCCACCGAGACCATCCTGCAGCTCGGCTGAAGCTCCACGACGTCGGCGTCGATCGTCTCGAGCCCGAGGGCGCGGGCGACCGAGACGCGGTGATGGCCGTCGCGCACGAAGTGCTCGTCGCCCACGCGGTAGACCGCGATCGCCGGTAGCGGCTCGCCGCGGCGAGCCGGCAGCCAGAGCTGCGACCAGCGCTCCCGGCTGAAGGCCGGTGGCCGGAACGAGCGGTCGAAGGTCGCCGCCTTGTGCCGATCGGTGGTTCCCACGATCGAGGCGACCGCGATGGCCTGCACGCCGAGGCGCCGGCGCGGCGCGACCGCGGCCCAGCCGACGTCGTCCGCGAGATACGGCAGATCGGCACCGTGCCGGCGAGACGCCCGGCGGAACGCCTGCGCGGCCTGCTCCGCTCCGGCGCCGCGGAAGTCGAGCGCGCGGTCGACCGCCAGGCACGCCGCCGCGAAGCCGAGCAGGAACCCGGGCAGCCCGCCGAGGAGCACCGAGGCGAGGCCCAGCACAGCGGGGAGGAGGAAGGGGCGCACACCCGGTTCCTCGCTCCACGCCCCGGCGTTGTGACAAGGTTCGGCCGCGTGACGGTCGAGCAGCTCCGCGCCTTCACCTACCAGCGCCAGCGCCTCGGCCAGGCCGCACCCGGCGCCGCCCGGGCGCTCACCGACGTGATCGCCGTCTACAGCGCGCACCCGTCGGCGCCGCTCTCGCTCCACGCGCGGACGAAGAGCCTCACCGGCGCTCAGTTCCGCAAGCTCGACACGCTCCGGCTCCCGGCCATGCGGCAGTCCATCCACCTGCTGCCCCGCAAGACCGCGCACCTCGCGTTCCACGCCACGCCGGCCCCGCCCTCCGACCGCAAGAAGCGCATGAAGCACTTCAAGTTCACCCAGGCCCGCTACGAGGAGCTGCGGACCGCGATCCTCGAGGCCGCCACGAAGCCGCTCACGCTGCCCCGGCTGCGCGAGAAGGTGGGCGCCGAGACCGACGAGTTCAAGGGCGTCTCCGCCCAGATGACCCGCGACGGGGAGCTGGTGCGGATCGCCGCCGACGGCCTGCGCTCGAACGAGCTGAGCTACGTCGCCATCGAGCTCGAGCCCGCCGACCCCGACGAGGCGCTGGCCTGGCTCGTCGGCGAGTACCTGCGGGCCTTCGGGCCCGTCCGCGTCAAGGACGTGACCTGGTGGACGGGCGTGACGGCCGGCAAGGCCAAGGCGGCGCTCGCCACCCACGAGACCGAGGAGCTCGACGACGGCTACCTGCTCCTCGCCAAGGACGCCACCGCGTTCGACAAGGCCGGCAAGCCGGGTGGCGTCGACCTGCTGCCGAAGTGGGACTGCCTGACCATGGGCTACGCGCCCGACGGGCGCGACCGCTTCGCCGACCCCGCCATCGTGCAGCAGTGCTACGACTTCCGCGGCGACGGGCGCCCGCTGGTCCTCGTCGACGGCCAGGCCGCCGGGACGTGGGAGAAGGGCGAGGTCGAGCTCTTCGAGAAGGCCGGGCCGAAGGCCCGCAAGGCGATCGACGAGCGCCTCGACGCCGTCAAGGCGTTCTTGGAGACATAGCCCAGCGCTCGACCTCCTCGCACGCCCGCGAGCGCGCGTCGTTCGCGGCGATCCACCGGGCCACGCCCTCGGCCTGCGCGCGCAGCGACGGCCGCGCCAGTGCCCGGCGGACCGCCAGCCGCATCCCGAGTGGCGTGCAGAACCGGCGCGGCAAGCGCACGCCCAGCCCCGCCCAGTCCACCCGGGCCGCGTTCTCGGCCATGTCGCCGCCGGCGGGGGAGACCACCACCGGCCGCCCGCACGCGAGCGCGCGCATCAGGGTCCCGTGGCCGCCGTGCATCACCACCACGTCGCACAGCGGCATGGTCCGCGAGTAGGACAGCCACGGCACGAGCACGGCGTTGGACGGCACGTCGACGGGCGGGTCCGGCTCCCGCCCGTTCCACGTCGCGATCACGCGCACGGGCTCCCCGGCCAGCCCGGCGAGCGCGGCCCGCAGCAGCTGGTGCGACGGATCCTGCGCCGTCGAGGGCGCCACCAGCACCACCGGGCCCGACCCCGCCACCGGCTCGACCCGAGCCGACGGCGGCTCCCACAGCAGCGGCCCGACCACCCGCGGCCAGCGCGGCCAGTCGCGCGGGTACTCGAGCTGCGGCAGCGTCGCCACCAGCGACAGCGAGCGCGACAGCCCGGTGTGGACGTAGGGGAGCGGCCCGAGCCCGAGCCGCGCCCGGCACTCGTTGTACTCCCGCCGCCCCTGCTCGAGCCCGCGCGCCACCAGCCGGTCGGTCGACCGCCACAGGGCTCGCCCGGCGCTCGTCCGCGGCAAGCGCGCGCCGATCGAGTACGGCGGGAACCCCGGCGGCAGGTGCGGGAACACGTGCGGCACCAGGGTCGCCACCGGCACGCCCTCCAGCTCGGCGGCGAGAGCCGGCGCGGGGGTGAGGATGTCCGAGACGGCCACGTCCGGCCCGAACGCCGCCACCACGGGCTGCGTCTCGCGGGCCGCGCGCACCGCCGCCGCGTACGGCTTCAGCGGCGCCGCCCGAGTGGGGAAGACCTGGTACTCGGGCGCCGCCGCGAACTCCATCCCCGCGGCCTCGGCCGGCTCCTGCCAGCGCCGCCAGGTCTGCAGTGCCACCGTGTGCCCGCGGGCCACCAGCGCCTCGCCGAGCGCCAGCATCGGGAAGGCGTGACCGGGGTCGCCGAACGCGCCGAGGAGGATCCTCAAGCGGCGAGCTCGGCCACGTGCCGGAGCTGCTGCAGCCGTTCCTCGAACGTCCACGCCATCGGGGAGACCATGAGCGTGCCGACCCCGGCGTCGCGGAACACGGCGAGCCGGTCGCGCACCAGGTCGGGCGAGCCGCACAGCGACACGGTGTCGATGAGCTCCGTCGGCAGCGCCGCCATGGCCTCGTCGCGCTTGCCTTCCAGGTACAGGTCCTGCACCTCGCGCGCGGCGTCCTCGAACCCGTAGCGCTGGACCAGCGCGTTGTAGAAGTTCTTGTCGCGCGACCCCATGCCGCCGACGTACAGCGCCACGTACGGGCGCATCGCGTCGCGTGCGGCGTCGACGTCGTCGGTGACCATCACGTTCACGGTCGGGGCGATCTCGAAGTCGTCGAACGCCTTGCCGTTGCCGGCCGCCGCGAAGCCCTGCTCGAGCAGCGGCCGGAACTCGGCGACGTGCTCGGGGGAGAAGAGCGTGGGGATCCAGCCGTCGGCGATCTCCGCGGCCAGCGTGGTGTTCTTCGGCCCGATGGCGGCCAGGAAGATCGGGATCTTCTCCTGCACGGGCGCGATGGTCAGCTTCAGCGCCTTGCCCGGACCGTCCGGCAGCGGCAGCGTCAAGGTCTCGCCGGAGAACTCGAGCCGCTCCCGCGCCAGGGCCTTGCGGACGACGGAAACGTATTCGCGCGTGCGCTGCAACTGGTGCGCGAACCGTTGCCCGTGCCAGCCCTCCGCGACCTGCGGGCCCGACGAGCCGATGCCCAGCAGCATCCGGCCGCCCGAGAGCTGGTCGAGCGTCGCCGCCGTCATCGCCGTCATGGCCGGGGAGCGGCCGGGCATCTGGAAGATCGCCGAGCCGAGCTTGATCGTCGACGTCGCCTGGGCGATCCAGCCGAGGATCGTCGCCGCGTCGGACCCGTAGGCCTCCGCCGTCCACACCGAGTCGTAGCCCAGCCGCTCCGCCTCCTGGACCAGCGCGAGCTGGTCCTCGGCGGTCAGGCCGAGGCCCCAGTATCCGATGTGCACGCCGAGCTTCATGCGGCGCGCGACGCTATCAGGACGCCGCGCCGATCCGATCCACCAGCCGGAGCAGGTGGAGCGGGGAGAAGGGCTTCGTCAGGAAGAGGTCGGCGCCCGCGGCGAGCGCCCCGCTCTCGGCCTGCGCGCCCCCGCCGGTGAGCATCACGATGGTGGCCCCGGCCGTCACCGGGTCCGACCGCAGCCGCCGGCACGCCTCGATCCCGTTGATCTCGGGCATGTCGACGTCGAGGAACACGATCTCCGGCCGTACGTCGACCGCGCGCTCGATCGCCTCCGCGCCGTCTGCGGCCTCCTCCAGCCGGTAGCCGGCCACGTCCTCCAGCGTGGTGGCGATCAACTTCCGGATCATCGGGTCGTCGTCGACGATCAGGATGGTCCGCGTCACGCGACCCCGTCTCGGAGGGCGGCGAACCTGGCGTCCGAGATCGTGTCCAGTGCGGCGACCACTTCGGGGTCGAACTGCGAGCCGGAGTGCTCGCGGATCTCGGCGCGGGCGCGCGAGAAGCGCGTACCGCGGCGGTATGGGCGGTCGGTGGTCAGGGCGTCGAGCGCGTCCGCGACGGCGAACACCCGCGCGGCGAGCGGGATCTCCTCCCCGGCCAGCCGGTCCGGGTAGCCGGCGCCGTCCCAGCGCTCGTGGTGGTGGCGGACGACGAGCTTGCCCTCGCCGAGGAAGTCGATGTCCTTGACGATGTCCGCGCCGATCACCGGGTGCTGGGCGATGAGCGCGAACTCGGCGTCGTCGAGCGAGCTGGGCTTGAAGAGGATCGCGTCCGGCACGGCCACCTTGCCCACGTCGTGTAGCAGGAAGCCGAACTCGAGTCCGGGGACGAGGTCCGTGTCAAGACCTGCGGCCGCAGCCAGGGCGATCCCGTAGGCGGTCACCCGTTCCGCGTGCTTTCCGGTGTAGGCGTCGCGCGCCTCGACCGCGTTCGAGAGCGCCTGCACCGTGGCCCGGTACGAGCTGCGGAGCTCCTGCGCGCGGTTGCGCTCCTGCTTGAAGACCTCGCGCAGATCGGCGGCGTAGCGCTCCAGCTGGCGCTGACGCGCGGACGCCTGCCGCTCCGTGCGATCCAACCGCGCACGAAGGGTGACGATGTTCTCTCCGTCCCCGGTAACGCTCACCTCAATAGCCCGTCCCACCAACGCGTTGTCAAGCCTACTGACAGAGACAACGCGCGTGTGACCGATTGATTGCGCTATCACCATTCGGGGTGCGGACCCCCTATGTCGTCATGGCGCTGCTCGCCGTGGGCCTCTACGGCCTCTGGCTGCTGACCGAGGAGCCGGCCGAAACGCAGGCCGGGCCGCCCGCCGCTTCGGTCGACGTGATCGCCCAGCGCGTGGAGGAGCTGCGCTCGCTGCGGTTCGACGAGCTGCCCGTGCCGGTCACCGTGACGCCCGAGCAGGCGCGGCGCGAGGGGCTCGAGGACCTCGATCGCCACTACACCGAAGCGCGGCGGCACGCGGACGAGGACACCTACGAGCTGCTCGGGCTGATCGAGCCCGACGACGATCTCCGCGAGCTCAGCGGCGACCTGTTCGGCGAGGGCGTGGCCGGCTACTACAACCCGTCCGACGGGCGGCTGCGCGTGGTGGACGGCGCCGGGACCGGCAACCGCGTGCTCGAGGAGATGATCCTCTCCCACGAGCTCACCCACGCGCTCGAGGATCAGCGTTTCGGGCTTCCGACCGAGGCCCAGGAGACCGACGACCGCTCGCTGGCCCTGCAGGGGCTCTTCGAGGGCACGGCCACGGCGCTCATGTACGCGTACGTGGACGAGCACTTCAGCGCCGAGGAGACGCTCGGCGGGCTGCTCGGCAGCGCGTTCGAGGACACCGGCGACCTGCCGGCGTTCCTGCAGGCCCAGGTGCTGTTCGCCTACGTGGGCGGTGAGCGGTTCGTGAGCGAGCTGCTGCGCCGCGCCGGCGGGCGCTGGGACCTCGTCGACACGGCGTTCGAGGTCCGCCCGCCGGCGTCGACCGAGCAGGTGATCCATCCGCGCGCCTACTTCGAGGCCGACGAGCCGCAGCCCGTCCGCCTCCGCGCCGCTCCGGTGCTCGGCGCGGGGTGGGAGCGGGCGCTGGGCGGCACGTGGGGCGAGCTGCAGACGCGCGAGATGCTCCGCGGCGCCAGCCAGGCCGCGGCCGGCTGGGGCGGCGACCGCTACGAGCTGTGGCGGAACGGCGACGAGCGCGCGCTGATCATGCGCTGGCGCTGGGACACCCCGCGTGACGTGGACGAGTTCGAGGACCGGCTGCGCGGCGTGTACGGGGACCGCGGGGTGGTGGTGCGCCGGAACGGGCAGGTGACGCTGGTCATCGCCGACAGCCGCGACGTCGCCGAGCGACTGGCAGGCGCGTGAGAGACCTCGATCGCCGCTCGCTCGGCGTCCTCGGCCTCGGGCACCTGTGCGTCGACCTGTGCCAGGGCGCCGTCCCGGCGCTGCTCACCTTCTGGGCGGCCGAGCGCGGCTACTCGTACGCGGCGCTCGGCGCGCTGGTGCTCTTCTCGACGATCGGCTCGTCGATCATCCAGCCGCTCTTCGGGCTGCTCTCGGACCGCGTCGCGCGGCCGTGGTTCATGCCGGTCGGCCTCGTGATGGCGGGCGTCGGGATCGCCTGCGCCGGGCCGGCGCCGTCGTACGGGCTGACCGCGCTGGCCGTCGTGGTCAGCGGCATCGGCGTCGCGGCGTTCCATCCCGAGGGCGCGAAGTTCGCGGGGATCGCCTCGCGCGAGCGGCGCGGGCGGGGGATGAGCCTGTTCTCGGTCGGCGGCAACGCCGGGCTCGCGCTCGGCGCCCTGATCACCACGCCGCTCGTGCTCGTCTTCGGCCTGGCCGGCACGCTGTTCCTCGTCGTGTTCCCGCTGGCGGCGGCGATCCTCATCAGCCGGGAGCTCGGCCGGCTGCGCAAGCTGGAAGAGGCGCACGCGGCGCGCCCCGCCGGCCTCGGCGAGGACGACTGGGGCGCGTTCGGGCGCCTCGGCGGGATGATCGCGCTGCGCTCGGGCGTCTACTTCGGCCTGCAGGCGTTCATCCCGGCGTACTTCGTGGCCGAGCTGAGCTCGAGCGAGGCGGCGGGGAACGTCGCGCTGACGATCATGCTCGGCATGGGCGCGGTGGGGACGCTGGTGGGCGGAGGACTCGTGGACCGCTTCGGGGCACGGGCGATCCTCGTCGGCACCCAGGTCGTGCTCCTGCCGCTGCTCGTCATCCTGCCGCTGGCCGGCGCCGGGGCGGCCACGGTGCTGCTCGCCGCCATCGGCTTCGTGACCATCGCGAGCTTCTCGATCACCATCGTGCTCGGCCAGTCGTACCTGCCGAGCCGGCCCGCGTTCGCGTCGGGGGTGGACATCGGGCTGGCGATCGGCCTCGGCGGCATCGCGGCCACCGCGCTCGGCCTGGTGGCCGACGCGTACGGGGTGCAGAGCGTGCTGTGGGTCATCGCCGTGCTGCCGGTGCCCGCTCTCCTGCTCTCGCTGACGCTGCCCACCGTCCCGCCGGCGCGCCGCGAGCGGTACATGGTTGCTCAGACGGCGGAGAGCGGTCACGATGGTTAGGCCGTGCCCGAGCAGCGCCGCGCTCCGCGCGTGAAGATCGAGATGACCTGCACGCTGCACCGCCGCAGCGGCTCGCCGATCTCCGGCAAGACCGTCGACGTCGGTCCCGGCGGGATGTGCGTGTGCACCTCGCGGCCGCTGGCGGCCGACGAGGTGCTCCGCTTCGAGCTGCCGTACGGGATCGACGGGCAGGCCCGCGTCCTGCGCCAGCAGGGGCACGACAGCTACGCCATCCGCTTCGAGCGACTCGCCGAGCCGGCGCTCGCCGAGCTGCAGCGCCTAGTACCGGCCTCCGAAAGTACGCACGGTTCCGGCGTCCGCCGATCACCGCCTCACGCCACCCGGTGACCGGTCATGTGCCCCGGCACACTTCCGGATCACCGTGCGTCGTGAGCCGGCGCCGGCGAACACCGGCGACCGCACGTACTTCCGAACACCGGTACTAGCGGCGTAGCGCGACGTACTGCAGGGCGGCGAGCGCCGCGACGCCCACGGCCTGGACGGCGATGACGACCTGACCGGCGGTGGTCGGGGTGAACCAGTCCATCCCGAGGGCGATGAAGCTGTCGACCACCCACAGGGCATTGACCGCGATGACGGCCACGACGGCGTTGCGCGGCATCTCGGGCCGCGTGGCGAGGCGCAGGACGAGCGCGGCAAAGACCGCGAGGAACGCGCCGACCGCCACCAGCATGCCGGTGGACAGGCCCAGCCAGTCGTCGAGCAGCGGTGCAAGGGCCATGTAGGCGACGGCGTTGACGCCGGTCACGACGGCGTCGGCCGTGAGCGCGAACCGCAGCAGCTTGCCGGTCGCGTGGCGGGGAGTGGCGATTGCTTGGGTCTGCATGACCGGCAAGGTCGCAGCCCCGCCACGCGCGCTCAATTACGCCTCGGGTAAAGCCGACGTCCACTCCGGCGGGGTGTACGGGGCTCCCGGCACGCCGCCGATGCACAGCACCCGCAGCCCGTCGGGCCCGCTGGTGAGGACGCGGGCGACGCCGGCGTCCACGCGCACGATGTGGTCGGGGTCGAGCGGGTGGCTCCTGTCGCCCGCGACGACGGAGCCGGAGCCCCGGATCGCGACGTAGAGCTCCTCCTGGCCCGTGTCGGCCTCGTCGTGCGAGCCGGTCTCGTAGTCCGGCGGCAGATCCATGATCTGGGCGCCGAAGGCGCTGATGCCGAGACCGGTGCGGACGAGCTTCGCGAAGCCGTCCCAGATCTGCGGCAGGTCGTCGATCGCGCTGGCGGCGATCCCTTCACGAGTCGAGGTGGGCATGGGCGAGCCTCCTGGGGGTGAGGGTGGGCTGGACGAGGAAGAGCAGTCCGGCGAGGCCGATGGCGAGCGGGATCACGCCGGCGAGCAGGAGCGCGGACTGGGCGCCGATGAGCCCGATGAGCACGCCCCCGGCGCCCAGGGCGCCGAGCTCGGCCGCGTTGCGCGCGGCGTTGTAGCCGGCGAAGGCGCGGCCGCGGAGCGCGTCCGGCACGCGGTCGTGGATGAGCGTGCGCAGGGCGACGTTCTTCACGCCGTGGGCGACGCCGCCGAGCGCGAAGCCGGCGATCGCTGCCCACAGGACGCCGCCGGCGGCGGCGCCGGCGATGCCGAGGCCCTGGATGGCGATGCCACCGAGCGCGGCGGCGGCGAGGGCGGAGCGCGGCACGCGGCGCGCGAGGCCGACGGCGCCGGCCACCATGCCGAGCGTCCAGGTGGTCATGAGCAGGCCGAACGTGGCGGGCCCGGCGTGCAGCACGTCGGTGACGAAGAAGACCTCGGCGGCGATCGTGATGGAGAAGAAGAGCAGCGAGGCGACGGAGACGCCGATCGCGACGCGCAGGACGCGGTCGGCGGTGAGGGCCTTGAGGCCGTCGCGAGCCCGGCCGTGGTCGCCGTCGACCCGCTCGGCGGTGCTCGGGTCGCGCCGGGCGCGCAGGGCGGTGGCGCCGAGGGCGATGGCGAGGAACGTGGCGGCGTCGACGAGCAGCGCGACCTCGAGCAGCCCGCCGGCCGCGAGCGCGCCGCCGGCGATCGGGCCGCCGGTCATGCCGATGTAGCGGGCCGTCTCGACCAGCCCGTTGGCCTGCGTGAGGTGCTCCTCTCCCGCCGCGGCGGGAACGAGCGCGAACTCGGCGGGCTGGCTGATGGCCACGCCGATGCCGAGGAGCACGGTGAGGACGAGGATCGCGGCGAGGGAGCCGGTGGCGAGCGCCATCGCGGCCACGACGAGCGCCTGCGCGAGCGAGACGATGATCAGCAGGCGGCGGTTCTCGCAGCGGTCGGCGAGCCGGCCCGCGATCCCGCTGAAGGCCACGATGGGGCCGAAGAGCGCGAGGAAGAAGCCCGACAGCGCGATCGGCGAGCCGGTCGTGGCCTCGATGTGGAGCGCGAGCGGGATCCACAGCAGGAAGTCGCCGAACGCCGACAGGCCCACGGCGCCGACGATCAGGCGGACGTCTCGGATGCGGAGCACGGTCATGCGCCGCAGTGTCCGGGGACGGCGTTCTCGCAGCGCTCGCGCACCGTGAAAGCTCCGGGATAGGGTTGCCGCGATGCTCCGTGTGCGCCTGGCCGGGACGTTCGGCCTCTCGACCGACGGGGATCCGATCCCGCTCCCGCGATCGCGCCGTGCGCGGGCGCTGATCGCGTTCCTCGCCGCGCATCCGGGCCCGCACGCGCGCGGGGAGCTGGCCGGGCGGTTCTGGCCGGACGTGCTCGACGAGAGCGCCCGGACGAGCCTGCGGGCGGCGCTGAGCGAGCTGCGCCGCGCGCTCGGACCCGAGGGCGAGGCGCTCGTGGCGACCCGCGACACCGTGACGCTCGACGGTGCCTGGGTGGATCTGCGCGAGTTCTCCGCGCTGCTGTCTGCCGGCCGGGTCGAGGAGGCGGTGGAGGTCTGCGCCGGGGAGCTGCTCCCCGGGATGGACGACGAGTGGGTCTACGAGCTGCGCCGCTCGCATGCCGATCGCGTGGAGGAGGCGCTGGGGTCCTTGAGCGCCGCGGGCGCCGCTCGCGCGGCGTCCGCCGTTCCGGTTCCGGCCGCCGTGGTCCGGCCGGGCGTGTTCGTGGGGCGGGCCGAGGAGCTGGCGCGCCTCGAGGGCGCCTGGCGGGCCGTGCGCGCGGACGGGGCGCGGCGGCTCGTGCTCGTGGCCGGCGAGCCGGGCATGGGCAAGACGCGGCTGGCGCTGCGGTTCGCGGCGGGTGCGGTCGAAGAGGGGGCGGTCGCGCTGCTCGGCCGCTGCTCGGAGGATCCGCTGGCCGCGTTCGAGCCGTTCACGGAGGTGCTCCGGCACGTCGGCCCGGCGGCGGCGCGAGCGCTGGCGGGGAACGTCGAGCTCGACCGCCTGCTCGGCGACGCGCGCGGCGGCCTCGCCGACGACGCCGGGGCGCGCCACCGGCTGTTCGCGGCGGTCGACGACGTGCTGTCCGGCCTGGCCGAGCACCGGCCGCTGGTGCTGGTCCTCGACGACCTGCAGTGGGCCGACCGGCCCACGCTCCTGCTCCTCTCCTTCGTGCTGCGCAGCACGCGCCCGGCGCCGCTGCTGGTGGTGGGCACGTACCGCGACACCGACGTCGGGCGCCGCACGCCGCTCGTCGGGGCGCTGGCGGACCTGCGGCGCGACGGCGGCGGCGAGCGCATCGGCCTGCGCGGGCTGGCCTCGGGCGAGGTGGGGGAGCTGGCGGCGGCGTGGGGAGCGCCGGTGGAGGTCGCCGAGCGGGTGCACGAGCGAACGGGCGGCAACGCGTTCTTCGTCGAGGAGGTCCTGCGCGGCCTGGCCGACGACGACGCCGGGGTGCCCGAGAGCGTGCGCCACTCCGTGGGCGCGCGGCTGGCGCGGCTGAGCCCGGAGGCGGACGCGCTGCTCGCGGTGGTCGCGGTGCTCGGGCTGGCCGTGGACGCGTCGGTGCTCGCGGCGGTCTCCGGCCGTCCGCTGGCGGAGGTCGAGCCGTTGCTCGACGAGCTGTTCGACGCCCGGCTCCTGCGCGTGGGCGGCGGCCACGAGGTCGAGTTCACCCACGCGCTCGTGCGCGAGGCGGTCGACGCGGACCTCAACCCGCTGCGCCGCGCGCGCCTCCATCGCGAGGCGGCCGAGGCGCTGATCGCGCTCGACGAGGAGCGGAGGCTGGAGGAGGTCGCCCACCACTTCTCGCTGGCGGCCGACGACCGCGCGGCCGAGTACCTGCGGCGGGCCGGCGATCACGCCCTGGCGCTGCTGGCCTACGAGGAGGCGGCCGAGCTCTACGCACGGGCGCTGGAGGCGGTCGCCGGCGAGGCGCGCGGCCCGCTCCTGCTCGCCCGCGGCGACGCCCTGCTGCGCGCCGGCGAGCCCGAGGCGGCGCGCGCGTGCTTCGACGCCGCCGCGTCGGTCGCGCGGGCGGCCGGCGACGCGACGCTCCTCGGCCGCGCGGCGCTCGGCTACGCGGGCCTCGGCGTCACGATCATCGACCTCGACGCCGACGCCATCGCGCGGCTCGAGGAGGCGCTGGGAGTCGTCGTCGAGCCGGTGCTGCGCTCGGAGCTGCTCGCACGGCTGGCGGTCGAGCTCTACTACGCGCCGTCGCGGGGCCGGAGCGAGGCGCTGAGCTCGGAGGCCGTCGCCGTGGCCCGCTCGGCCGGCGACCGCCGCGCGCTCGCCGCGGCGCTCAACGCCCGCCATGTCGCGCTGTGGCGTCCCGACCGCCTGGACGAGCGCCTCGCGGCCGCCGACGAGATGATCGAGGCCGGCGAGGGGCAGCTCGAGCTCCAGGCCCGCAACTGGCGCATCGTCGACCTGTTCGAGGCGATGGAGATCGACGAGTGGCGCGCCGAGGTCCGCCGCCACGGCGAGCTCGCCGCGTCGCTGCGCATGCCGGCCTACACGTGGTACACGCCGCTCTGGCAGGCCGTCGACGCCCAGCACCTGGGGCGCTGGGAGGAGTCGGCGTCGCTCCGCGAGCGCGCACGCGAAGAGGGCCGCCGCGCGGGCGACCGCAACGCCGACCTGTTCGCCGAGATGCTGGTCTTCGGCGAGGTCATGCTGCGCGGCAACTGGGACGCGCTCGACACGGCGCTGCTCGAGGAGAAGATGACCGCCTCGCCCGCCGCCATGGCCTGGCGCTGCTCGTACGCGTGGATGCTCGCGGAGGGCGGCTCGCTCGACGCCGCGCGAGCCGAGATCGCTCCGGTCATCGCCGACGACTTCGCCGCCCTCCCGTTCGACGCGAACTGGAACGCCGGCCTCGCCGAGCTCGCCGAGGCATGCCTCCTGCTCGGCGACCCCGAGCTCGCACGCCCCGTCTACGAGAAGCTGCTGCCGTACGCCGACCGGGCGCTGACGGCGGGCCGAGCCGTGACCACCGCGGGCTCGACCCAGCGCGTCCTGGCGGGCCTCGCGAACGTCCTCGGCCGCGCCGACGAGGCCCGCTCCCGCCACGAGGCCGCGATCCGCCAGAACGAGGCGGCCGGCTTCGTCGTCTGGGCCCAGCGCGGCCGAGAGGCCCTCGCGGCCCTACATTCCCATGCCACGGGCCGGTAGCTCAGCGGTTAGAGCAGCGGACTCATAATCCGTCGCGCGGTGGTTCGAATCCACCCCGGCCCATCGGTGGAGGGGGCGAGCCCCCGGTTGTGTTCCCTATGTGGAGTGCATGCGCGTGACGGGACACCTCCAGGTCAAGGGCTCGCCGGGCCGGCGGAGGCACTCTCGTCGCCTACCAAGCAGCTTTCAGCGAGCGCTGACCCGTCCTCCACTGCAGCCACGTTCTGGCTAAGGCGGGGTCCGTGCCACATCCGTACACCGTCGTCTACGACGCCGACGCACTCCACGACTTCAACAACGAGGTCAAGAGCAAGGGCGAGCGGCTTGCGGTGGCTAACGCGGTCGACAAGCTCCGTCGCCTTGGCGAACGGCTGGTTCCTCCTCACATGAAGCCGTTGAAAGGCTACGGCGAGCTGCGAGAGCTCCGCCCTCGGCAGGGCCGATCGCCGACTCGGCCGCTGTTCCGTCGCTTCGGCAACACGTACGTGATCCTGGCGATCGCGGTCAAGGACGACTTCGAGAAGAAGGCATCGACGGCTCAAGAACGGGCGGCCCAGTACGACTAACTGGGTAGACGCGTGATAACTAAAGCGTTATCGTGATGGCGACACCGGACGGAAACGATCATGCCCAAGCGATCCATCGAACAACTGAAGACGTTCGCCGCGGTCGTCGCCGAGGACCAGGTCCGCGACCCGGACTTCCGTGCCGATTGGCAGCGACTGACGCTGGCACGTGAGGTCGCGGCGCAGTTGATCGGCTACCGCGCTGACAACGGGCTTTCGCAGCGGGCGCTGGCGGCGAGGCTCGGGGTGAGCCAGCCGCGCGTCGCCATGCTCGAGTCGGGCGAGCAGAACCCGTCGATCGACACGCTGATCGAACTATCCCGGGCGACCGGGCTCGAGTTCGCGTTCGACGTGGTGCCGGCGAACCGCAAGGCCAGGCTCGTCACGAAGGCGGTGAGAGACAGCCAGACGGCTGTCGTTCACAACGACGTCTCGGTCGTTGCTGCTGCCGGCTGAAACCGGCGGTCCGACCCCACCACCAAGCCGAAGCCGCGTTCTCAGCTCGTGACGTCGCGCCGCGTCGCGCCGGCGCATCGCCAGCGTGCCGGCGATCACGAACGCCGCGGTGTAGGCCACCAGCAGTGCCCCGCCGGCGGCCTGGGAGAGGACGTCGCCGGTCACCTCCGACTCGATGTTGCTCAGCGCGTTCGTCACGCCGTTGAGGCCGTACTTCTGCACCCAGTCGCCGACCGTGGGGATGATCGCCAGCAGGTTCTCCACCAGGAACGTCCACCCGAGCGCGCCGACGATCGCGCCGACCTGATTGCGCACCAGCGCGCCGAGCCCGACGCCGAGCGCCGCCCACAGCGCCGTGGCGAGGACGAGGCCGACCACGACCTCGGTGATCTCCTGGTTCGTCAGGCCGGTGTCGATGTCGCGCGAGGACAGGCCGATGAGCACGATCGCGGTCGTGAGGCCGACGGCGAGGACGCCGAGGATCAGGCCGGCGAACACGTGCGCGACGAGCTTGGCCAGCACGAGCCGCACGCGGTCCGGCGCGACGATGAGCGTGGGTGTGATCGTCCCGTGCCGGAACTCCGTCGTGACCGCGAGGATGCCGAGGATCAGCGCGAAGACCTGCGCGAACCCGGCGATCCCCAGCAGGTCGACGGTGAGGACGTCGTCCTGGTCGAAGTCGGCGGTGAGGGTGGCGATCAGCCCGATGAGCACGACCAGGCCGACCACGGAGGCGATCAGGGCGACGGCGGTGCGGGTGCTGCGCAGCTTGAGCATCTCGGAGGAGATCAGGCGCGTCATTCGACCGTCCCCGGCTCGCCCGTGAGCTGGAAGAAGATCTCCTCGAGCGAGGAGGCGATCGGCGACAGCTCGGAGATGACGAGGCGATGCTCGGCCACGAGACGCCCGATGTCCTCACCGCTGCGGTCGTGGACGGCGATCGCGCCGTCGCCCGCATCGTCCACCGCCGCGCCCGTGCCGCGCAGCAGCTCCGCGACCCGGCCCGCGTCAGGGCCTGCCACCCGCATGCCGCCCGCGCTCGTGGCCAGCAGCTCCTTCAGCGGCGCCTGCGCGACCGAGCGCCCGCGCGCGATCACCACGACCTCGTCGGCGGTCTGCGCCACCTCGGCCAGCACGTGGCTGGAGACCAGCACGGCGCGGCCCTCCGCGGCCATCGAGCGGAGGAAGTCGCGCAGCCAGCGGATGCCCTGCGGGTCCAGGCCGTTGGCCGGCTCGTCGAGCACCAGCACGCGCGGGTCGCCCAGCAGGGCGGCCGCGAGGCCGAGCCGCTGGCGCATGCCGAGCGAGTAGCCGCCCGCCCGCCGGTCGGCCGCGTCCGCGAGGTCGACGAGCTTCAGCAGCTCGTCCACGCGCGAGTTCGGCACGCCCGCCGCGCGCGCCAGCATCCGGAGGTGGTTGCGCCCGCTGCGGCTGGGGTGGAGCATCCCGCCGTCGAGCACGGCGCCGACCGTGTGCGCGGGGTCCTCCAGCGCCCCGAACGTGCGGCCCTCCACCGTGGCGGTGCCCGCCGTGGGGCGGATGAGGCCGAGCAGCGCCCGCAGCGTGGTGGTCTTGCCCGCGCCGTTCGGACCCAGGAAGCCGACGAGCCGCCCGGGGTCGACCTTGAAGCTCAGGTCGTCGACGGCGAGCGTCTCGCCATAGCGCTTCGTCAGACGGTCGATGTCGATCGCCGACACGCCCGGCAGTAAAGCGACACGGTCGGACGTCCGCCCTGGACTCGGGCTGAGCGGTTTGAAGTCTCGGGTTTGGGGCACGGAAACTGTGGCGCGGCCGGTGTGAGCCGCGCTTCACCAGGAGGAGGGGGCGATGGGACCTCGTGGGCGTAGGACGGCGGTCGGCGCGACGGTGCTGGCACTCAGTTCGCTACTCGCCGGCGGCGTCGTGGCGGCGACGCAATCCAGCGACGAGGCCGCGCTGCGACCGAGCCGCCAGCCGGCGGATCGCTCGATCGAGCGCGACGTCGACCGGCTGCTCTCGCGCATGACGCTTCAGGAGAAGCTCCAGCAGATCCAGCTGCTGCCGGACTTCAAGATCGGGGACGCGACGGACCCGGCGCGCGAGGTCCGCAACGGCCTCGGCTCGATCCTGAGCGTGACCGACCCGGCGCAGATCAGGGAGTTCCAGCGCGTCGCGGTCGAGGAGACGCGCCTGAAGATCCCGCTGCTCTTCGCGTTCGACACGATCCACGGCTTCCGGACCGTCTTCCCGATCCCGCTCGGCACCGGCGCGAGCTTCGACCCGCGGTCGCGTCCGACGACGCGACGTTCGGCGCACGCGAGTCGGCCGCGGTCGGGATCAAGCAGACCTACGCCCCGATGGTCGACGTGTCGCACGAGCCGCGCTGGGGCCGCATCTCCGAGGCGGCCGGCGAGGACCCGTACCTGAACTCGGTGATGGCCGCCGCGCGCGTCAAGGGGACGCAGGGCCGCGACTACAGCGCCCGCGACCGGCTGATCGCCAGCCCCAAGCACCTCGCGGCCTACGGCGAGCCCGAGGCGGGGCGCGACTACGCCACCACCGACATGTCGCGTGCAGCGGCTGTGGAACCTCTACCTGCCGCCGTTCAAGGCCGCGATCGACGCCGGCGCCGACACCGCGATGTGCTCGTTCAACGCGATCAACGGCTCGCCGGGCTGCGGCAACAGCTACCTGATGAACGACATCCTCAAGGACGAGTGGGACTTCGACGGGTTCGTCGAGAGCGACTGGACCGCGGTCGCCGAGCTGCGCGCCTGCCCGCCGAAGAACCCCGACGAGCCCGAGTGCGGCCACGGCGTCGCCGACGACGGTCCTGCCGCCGCGGCGCTCGCGCTGAACTCCGGCGTCGACTCGGAGATGACGAGCACGTTCATCCGCGACTTCGGCGCGGCAGCTGCTGTCCCAGCGCCGGATCTCGATGCGGCGCATCGACGACGCCGTCCGCAGGATCCTGCGCGTGAAGTTCCGCGCCGGCCTGTTCGAGAACCCGTACTCGCAGTTCACGCCGGAGCAGGCGCAGGCGGAGATGCTCAAGCCCGACGCGGTGGCCGCCGCGCGCAAGGCCGCCGGCCGCTCGATGGTGCTGCTCCAGCAACGAGGGCGGCGTGCTGCCGCTCGACCCGTCGCAAGCCGACGGCGGTGATCGGCCCGCTGGCGAAGAACCAGCACGACATGCTCGGGCCGTGGTGGGGGCGCGGCGACGACAACGACGTCGTGACCGTGTTCGACGGGATCAACGAGCAGAGCCCGGCGCGACGACGTACGCCGAGGGCTGCAAGCTCTCCAACACCGAGGTGCCGCACACCGACCCCGAGGGCTGCGGCTCCGACGCCGGCTTCGCCGAGGCGGACGACGGTCGCGCGTGCGGCCGACCAGGTCGTGATCGCGGTCGGCGAGACGCGCGAGATGAGCGGCGAGGCGAACGCGCGCAGCACGCTCGACCTGCCGGGCCGCCAGGAGGAGCTGATCCGCAGGATCAAGGCGACCGGCACGCCGTACGCGGTCGTCCTGTTCAGCGGCCGCCCGCTCGCGCTCGAGGACGTCGTCGGCGACACGCCCGCGCTGCTCGAGGCCTGGTTCCCCGGCGTGCAGGCCGGTCCCGCGGTGGCCGACGTGGTGTTCGGCAAGGTCAACCCCGGCGGCAAGCTGCCGGCGTCGTTCCCGTACCGCGTCGGGCAGGTGCCGATCCACTACAACCACGATGCCGGCCGGCCGCCCGTGCAACAAGGCCGTCAAGTGGAACTCGCAGCACCGCGACATCCCGAGCTGCGACCCGCTGTTCGTGTTCGGCCACGGCCTCAGCTACACGACGTTCGACATCTCGAACCTGCAGCTGAGCTCGTCGTCGAGCGTCTCGCGAACGGGAGCGTCAAGGCGTCGGTCGACGTCAAGAACACCGGCGGCCGCGCGGGCGACGAGGTCGTGCAGCTCTACATCCACGACCCGGTCGCGAGCCTGTCGCAGCCGATCCGGCGGCTGCGCGGCTTCGAGCGCGTGACGCTCGATCCGGGGCAGTCGCGGACGGTCACGTTCACGCTCGACCAGAGCGACTTCGGCTTCTACGACAACCGCGGCCGGTTCGTCGTCGAGCCGGGGCTGATCGACGTCTGGCGCATCGCCAGCGTGCCGGCGATCACGAACGCGGCGGTGTAGGTCACCAGCAGCGCGCCGCCGGCCGCCTGGGAGAGGACGTCGCCGGTCACCTCCGACTCGATGTTGCTCAGCGCGTTCGTCACGCCGTTGAGGCCGTACTTCTGCACCCAGTCGCCGACCGTGGGGATGATCGCCAGCAGGTTCTCCACCAGGAACGTCCACCCGAGCGCGCCGACGATCGCGCCGACCTGATTGCGCACCAGCGCGCCCAGCCCGACGCCGAGCGCCGCCCACAGCGCCGTGGCGAGGACGAGGCCGACCACGACCTCGGTGATCTCCTGGTTCGTCAGGCCGCTGTCGATGTCGCGCGAGGACAGGCCGATGAGCACGATCGCGGTCGTGAGGCCGACGGCGAGGACGCCGAGGATCAGGCCGGCGAACACGTGCGCGACGAGCTTGGCCAGCACGAGCCGCACGCGGTCCGGCGCGACGATGAGCGTGGGTGTGATCGTCCCGTGCCGGAACTCCGTCGTGACCGCGAGGATGCCGAGGATCAGCGCGAAGACCTGCGCGAACCCGGCGATCCCCAGCAGGTCGACGGTGAGGACGTCGTCCTGGTCGAAGTCGGCGGTGAGGGTGGCGATCAGCCCGATGAGCACCACCAGGCCGACGACGGAGGCGATCAGGGCGACGGCGGTGCGGGTGCTGCGCAGCTTGAGCAGCTCGGAGGAGATCAGGCGCGTCATTCGACCGTCCCCGGCTCGCCCGTGAGCTGGAAGAAGATCTCCTCGAGCGAGGAGGAGATCGGCGAGAGCTCGGAGATGACGAGGCGATGCTCGGCCACGAGACGCCCGATGTCCTCACCGCTGCGGTCGTGGACGGCGATCGCGCCGTCGCCCGCATCGTCCACCGCGGCGCCCGTGCCGCGCAGCAGCTCCGCGACCCGGCCCGCGTCAGGGCCCGCCACCCGCATGCCGCCCGCGCTCGTGGCCAGCAGCTCCTTCAGCGGCGCCTGCGCGACCGAGCGCCCGCGCGCGATCACCACGACCTCGTCGGCGGTCTGCGCCACCTCGGCCAGCACGTGGCTGGAGACCAGCACGGCGCGGCCTTCCGCGGCCATCGAGCGGAGGAAGTCGCGCAGCCAGCGGATGCCCTGCGGGTCCAGGCCGTTGGCCGGCTCGTCGAGCACCAGCACGCGCGGGTCGCCCAGCAGGGCGGCCGCGAGGCCGAGCCGCTGGCGCATGCCGAGCGAGTAGCCGCCCGCGCGCCGGTCGGCCGCGTCCGCGAGGTCGACGAGCTTCAGCAGCTCGTCCACGCGCGAGTTCGGCACGCCCGCCGCGCGCGCCAGCATCCGGAGGTGGTTGCGCCCGCTGCGGCTGGGGTGGAGCATCCCGCCGTCGAGCACGGCGCCGACCGTGTGCGCGGGGTCCTCCAGCGCCCCGAACGTGCGGCCCTCCACCGTGGCGGTGCCCGCCGTGGGGCGGATGAGGCCGAGCAGCGCCCGCAGCGTGGTGGTCTTGCCCGCGCCGTTCGGACCCAGGAAGCCGACGAGCCGCCCGGGGTCGACCTTGAAGCTCAGGTCGTCGACGGCGAGCGTCTCGCCATAGCGCTTCGTCAGACGGTCGATGTCGATCGCCGACACTCCCGGCAGTAAAGCGACACGGTCGGACGTCCGCCCTGGACTCGGGCTGAGCGGTTTGAAGTCTCGGGTTTGGGGCACGGAAACTGTGGCGCGGCCGGTGTGAGCCGCGCTTCACCAGGAGGAGGGGGCGATGGGACCTCGTGGGCGTAGGACGGCGGTCGGCGCGACGGTGCTGGCACTCAGTTCGCTACTCGCCGGCGGCGTCGTGGCGGCGACGCAATCCAGCGACGAGGCCGCGCTGCGACCGAGCCGCCAGCCGGCGGATCGCTCGATCGAGCGCGACGTCGACCGGCTGCTCTCCCGCATGACGCTTCAGGAGAAGCTGCAGCAGATCCAGCTCCTGCCGGACTTCAAGATCGGGGACGCGACGGACCCGGCGCGCGAGGTTCGCAACGGCCTCGGCTCGATCCTGAGCGTGACCGACCCGGCGCAGATCAGGGAGTTCCAGCGCGTCGCGGTGGAGGAGACGCGCCTGAAGATCCCGCTGCTCTTCGCCTTCGACACGATCCACGGCTTCCGGACCGTCTTCCCGATCCCGCTGGGCACCGGCGCGAGCTTCGACCCGGCCGTCGCGTCCGACGACGCCACGTTCGGCGCACGCGAGTCGGCCGCGGCCGGGATCAAGCAGACGTACGCCCCGATGGTCGACGTGTCGCACGAGCCGCGCTGGGGCCGCATCTCCGAGGCGGCCGGCGAGGATCCGTACCTGAACTCGGTGATGGCCGCCGCGCGCGTCAAGGGGACGCAGGGCCGCGACTACAGCGATCGCGACCGGTTGATCGCCAGCGTCAAGCACCTGGCGGCGTACGGGGAGCCCGAGGCGGGGCGCGACTACGCCACCACCGACATGTCGCTGCAGCGGCTGTGGAACTTCTACCTGCCGCCGTTCAAGGCGGCGATCGACGCCGGCGCCGACACCGCGATGTGCTCGTTCAACTCGCTCAACGGCTCGCCCGGCTGCGGCAACAGCTACCTGATGAACGACATCCTCAAGGACGAATGGGACTTCGACGGCTTCGTCGAGAGCGACTGGACCGCGGTCGCCGAGCTGCGAGCCTGCCCGCCGCGGAATCCCGACGAGGCCGAGTGCGGCCACGGCGTCGCCGCCGACGGGCCTGACGCCGCGGCGCTCGCTCTGAACTCGGGCGTCGACTCTGAGATGACCAGCACGCTGATCCGGGACTTCGGCGGGCAACTGCTGTCGGAGCGCCGGATCTCGATGCGGCGCATCGACGATGCCGTGCGCAGGATCCTGCGCGTGAAGTTCCGCGCCGGCCTGTTCGAGAACCCGTACTCGCAGTTCACGCCGGAGCAGGCGCAGGCGCAGATGCTCAAGCCCGACGCGGTGGCGGCCGCCCGCAGGGCCGCGGGCCGCTCGATGGTGCTGCTGCGCAACGAGGGCGGCGTGCTGCCGCTCGACCGATCGCTGGACACGGCCGTGATCGGCCCGCTGGCCAAGAACCAGCACGACATGCTCGGCCCGTGGTGGGGTGTCGGCCGCGACGCCGACGTGGTCACCGTGGTCGACGGGATCGCCGAGCAGAGCACCGGCACGACGACGTACGCCGAGGGCTGCAAGCTCTCCAACACCGAGGTGCCGCACACCGACCCCGAGGGCTGCGGCTCGGACGCCGGCTTCGCCGAGGCGGTCGACGTCGCGTCGAAGGCCGACCAGGTCGTGATCGCCGTCGGCGAGACGCGCGAGATGAGCGGCGAGGCCAACGCTCGCAGCACCCTCGATCTCCCGGGCCGGCAGGAGGAGCTGATCAGGGCGATCAAGGCCACCGGCAAGCCGGTTGCGGTCGTGCTGTTCAGCGGCCGGCCGCTGGCGCTGGAGAACATCGTCGAGGACGCGCCCGCGATCCTCGAGGCGTGGTTCCCCGGCGTGCAGGCCGGGCCTGCGGTCGCCGACGTCGTGTTCGGCAAGGTCAACCCCGGCGGCAAGCTGCCGGCGTCGTTCCCGTACCGGGTCGGGCAGGTGCCGATCTACTACAACCACGATCCGGCCGGACGCCCGTGCAACAAGGGCGTCAAGTGGAACTCGCAGCACCGCGACATCCCGAGCTGCGACCCGCTGTTCGTGTTCGGCCACGGGCTGAGCTACACGACATTCGCCGTGTCGAACCTGCGGCTGAGCGCGTCGAGCGTCTCGCGAAGCGGCAGCCTGACGGCGTCCGTCGACGTGACGAACACCGGCACCCGCGCGGGCGACGAGGTCGTCCAGCTCTACCTCAACGACCCGGTCGCGAGCATCTCGCAGCCGGTGCGGCGGCTGCGTGGCTTCCAACGCGTGACGCTCGAGCCGGGGCAGAAGCGGAAGGTGACGTTCAGACTCGACAGCAGCGACTTCGGCTTCTATGACAACCGCGGCAAGCTCGTCGTCGAGCGGGGCACGATCGACGTCTACGCGGGCAACAGCTCCAAGGCCGAGCTCAAGCAGTCGTTCACGGTGCGGTGATGGAGCAACGGGTCGGGGTCGCCGGTCGACCCCGACCCACCGGCCGGAGCTCATCATCGCATCGACAAGCGTGCGGTCGTCCGCCGCGGTCAGGGCCGGCATGACGGCGATCGCGGACCCATAGAAGAGCCCGGCCAGCAACCCCATGGCGATCACCGCCGCGCCCAGCACGATGCCCGTCGGGTCGTCCACCGTGAAGGCTCTGGATCCCGACGACGTCATGCGGCTCGGATGGTTCTCGGGTGCCAGACGCGGGTGGCGGCCGCGTCGCGTGCGTAGTCGCCGAAGTCCCGCGGCTCGCGGCCGAGGGCGCGCTGGACGCCGTCGGCCAGGCGGGCGTTGCGACCGTCGAGGACCTCACCGAAGATCAAGGTCAGCATCTCGACGACCTCGCTCGGAACGCCCTGCTCGGCTGCAGCGGTGGCGAAGTCCTCGATCGAGATCGGCACGTAGCGGATCTCGCGGCCCACCGCCCGGGAGATCTCCTGGACCGCCTCCGCGAACGTGACCAGCCGGGGCCCGGTGAGCTCATAGAGCTCGCCGATGTGCCGATCGTCGGTCAGCGCCGCGACCGCGACGTCGGCGATGTCGTCGGCGTCGACGAACGGCTCGGGCGTGCCTGAAGCCGGAAGCGCAACCTCAGTGCCCTGGACCTGTTCCCGCCAGTACGTCTCGCTGAAGTTCTGGGCGAACCAGGTCGAGCGCAGGATCGTGAGCCCGGCGCCGGAGTCGCGCACGGCCCGCTCCGCACGCTCGGCCTCGTCCTCGCCGCGGCCGGAAAGCAGGACGAGACGCGGAACGCCGCTGTGAACCGCGAGTTCGGCGAACGCGCCCAGCGTCTTCGCGGCGCCGGGAATCGCGTCCCAGTGATGAGAGACGTACGCCGAGCCGACCCCGTCGAGAACCGCGCCCCAGGTCGAGCGGTCCTCCCAGTCGAAGCGAGGCTCGCCCGAGCGCGACCCGACGCGCACGGGCAGGCCGCGTGCGGTGAGGCGCTCGACCACTCGGCGGCCGGTCTTGCCGGTGCCGCCGAGGACCAGCGTGGGCCGAGTCATGCCCCGACCTCCAGCGGGTGCGGCGCCGATCGCGGTTGATCGCGGCGCCTCGCCAGCCAGGCGAGCGGTGCGAGGACGATGCGCTGCAGCCAGCGGGGCGGGAACGCTCCCTGCACCTCGTCGTCGAACTCTGCGGTGAACAGGGCGAGGTCGAGGGGCCTCGGGATGCCGCCCAGCATCGTGCGGCCCTGCTCGGCGAGGCCGACGGCGGTCTCGAAGAGCTGCTCCATCTTCAGCGCCGGGCGGACCTCGACGCGGACGAGCGCGTCACCGTCGCCGACGTTCGCGAAGTCGTGCTTCTGGCCGGCGGGGACGACGACCACGTCGCCGGGCCCCGCGACGACCCGCTTGCGTCCCATCTTGAAGCGCATCGTGCCCTCGACGACCTCGAAGCGCTCTTCCTGGTTCGGGTGGATGTGCTGGCCACCCGGGACCCGTCGATTCGCGGGCAGCTCGAGGTCGATCGCCAGCAGCTCGCCGGCCGTGTCCGCCGATGTCCGGCGGAACGTGATCCGCTCGCCGCTGGCCGGATTCTCGAGTGTCTGTCCTGCGTACGCCATGGTCGTTCCGATCTGGTCGTTGAATGCAACACGTCCAGTCTTTCGCGTGCATGCAGGACGGTCTATGACCGATACGCGGAGATGTATGCTCGATCGTCCAACCGACTGGACGCATCAGGCATACTTGACCTCATGAACGCGCCGGACCCCTTCCCGCCGTCGGATCCCCTCGGCGAGGCACTCCACTTCCTGCGGATGAACGGCGCGTACTACTGCCGCTCCGAGCTCACGGCGCCCTGGGGACTCACGCTGCCGCCGATGCCGGGGTACCTCTGGTTCCACGTGGTCACCTCGGGCCGGCTCTGGCTCGAGACCGGGGAGGACGAGCACGGCTGGCTCCAGTTCGGCGACCTCGCGCTCGTGCCGCACGGAACGGGTCATGTCCTGCGCAGCGAACCGGGTGCTCCCGCGCCTGGGATTCTCGACCTCGAGCGCGAGGTCGTCAGCGATCGCTACGAGATCCTCCGCCACGGCGAGGGCGGCGCGCCCACCGGCCTCATCTGCGGGGCCGTGCGCTTCGAGCACCCGGCCGCCGGCAACCTCATCGAGATCCTGCCGCCGACGATCCACATAGAGGCGTCCAGCTCGCACCGGCTGGACTGGATGCAGAGCGTGTTGCGGCTGATGGCCTCCGAGGCCGGCGAGCTCCGGCCCGGCGGCGAGGCCGTGATCACGCGCCTCGGGGACATCCTCGTGATCCAGGCGATCCGGGCTTGGATGGAGAGCGATCCGGCCGCGCAGAAGGGCTGGCTGGGAGCGCTCCAGGACCCCCAGATCGGCCGCGCCATCTCGAGCATCCATCGCGACCCCGCCCGGAACTGGACCGTCGCCTCCCTGGCCCGCGAGCTGGCGATGTCGCGCTCGGCGTTCGCCGCCCGCTTCACCGCGCTCGTCGGCGAGCCGGCGATGAGCTACGTCGCACGCTGGCGCATGCACGTCGCGGTAGCTGCGCTGAAGGAGGGCGCCACGGTCGGGCAGCTCGCCGACCGGCTCGGCTACCGGTCCGAGGCGGCGTTCAGCCGCGCCTTCAAGCGCGTCATCGGCGTCTCGCCGGGCGCGATCAGGCGAAGCGCCGGCGAGCAGGACGGAGCGCTGATCGCCGCCGCGCCCTAGAGCCAGCCGCGTTCCTCGGCCACGCGGATCGCCTCGATGCGGCTGTGCGCGTCGAGCTTCTGCATGATCGCCGAGAGGTGATTGCGGGTGGTGCCGGGCGAGAGGTGCAGGGCCGCGGCGAGCTCGGCGACCGTGCCGTGACTGCGGGCGCGCTCGAGCACCTCCTGCTCGCGCGCGGTGAGCGGGTTCTCGCCCAGGCTCAGCGCGGCGGCGGCGAGCCCCGGGTCGACGACGCGCTGCCCGGCGGCGGCCGAGCGGATGGCCCGGGCGAGGTCGTCCGCCGGCGAGTCCTTGAGCAGGAAGCCCGCCGCGCCCGCCTCCATCGCGCGCCTGAGGTAGCCGGGCCGGTTGAACGTGGTGAGCATGAGCACCCGGATCTCCGGGAGCTGCTCGCGCAGCAGCTCGGCGACCTCGAGCCCGTCGAGGCCGGGCAGCCCGATGTCGAGCAGCGCGACGTCGGGCGCGGCGCGGCGCGCGGCGTCGAGCACCTCGTCGCCGCGCCCCACCTCGGCCACGACCTCGATGTCCTCCTCGAGGCCGAGCAGGCGGGCGAGCGCGCCGCGCACCATCGCCTGGTCCTCCGCGAGCAGGACGCCGATCACGCGGCCGCTCCGCTCCGCGGCACGCGCACGGTCACGCGGAACCCGCCGGCCGGGCCGGCGCCGGCCTCGACCGTGCCGCCCAGCGACTGCGCGCGCTCGCGCAGGCCGGTCAGCCCGTGGCCGGCGCCGTCGTGCGGCGGCGCGCCGTTGCCGTCGTCGGCGATCTCGAGCTCGGTCGTGTCGGCGCCCGCGCGGACGGTGATCGCGGCGTGCCGGGCGCCGCTGTGGCGGATGGCATTGGTCGCGCCCTCGCGCACCGCCCAGGCCAGGACCGACTCGACGTCGGGGTCGAGCGCGCCGTCGGCTCCGTCGACGCGCAGCTCGATGCCCGCCGCCTCGAGCGCGACCTTGGCCCCGGCGAGCTCGCTGGGCAGCGTCGGCCGCCGGTAGCCGTCGACCGCCTCGCGCACCTGCCGGAGCGCCGTGCGGGTGAGATCGCGGATCTCCTCGATCTCGCCCGCCGCCGAGTCAGCGCCGCCGGGGAGCAGCTTGCGCGCCAGCTCGGCCTTGAGCGCGATGAGCGAGAGGTCGTGCCCGAGGAGGTCGTGCAGGTCACGGGCGAAGCGCAGCCGCTCCTCCGCGACCGCCATCTCGGCGAGCTCGGCGCGCGCCTCGCGCAGGGCCTGGTTCGACCGCATGAGGCCGCCGACCAGGAGCCACAGCGCGCTGGTGCCCGCGACGGCGGCGGTGACGCCCCAGAAGAGCGCCGCGTCCGGCGCCGCGATGGCGATCGCCGCGGCGGCGATCGCGGTGATCGCCGCCCAGGCCTTGGCGCCCTCGCGGGTGTCGCCGAGCCGGACGGTTGCCGCCGATCCCGCCCACGCGAAGAGCCAGCCG
Source organism: uncultured Solirubrobacteraceae bacterium (assembly GCA_963774155.1). Taxonomy (GTDB): domain Bacteria; phylum Actinomycetota; class Thermoleophilia; order Solirubrobacterales; family Solirubrobacteraceae; genus DASSUW01. Next base: position 1,075,487 of record CAVZDW010000008.1, on the reverse strand, counting down.
AAGGCGTCATCGACGGCAAGCGTCAACAGCACGGCGATGGCGAGCATCGCGATGACGAGCGGCAGCAGCGGGCGCTCGGTCATCACGGCGATCAGGAAGAGGGAGATGAAGACGGTCAGGCCGCCGGCGACGAGGCCGATCTCCCATCCCGAGGGGTCCGAGACGGCGAACGCGACGACGAGCGGCCAGAGCCAGACGACGCCGAAGATCGGGCCCGCCCAGCGCAGGACGCGGGCCCAGTTGGGTGTCGATTCGGAGTGCACTTGGGTCATGCCGGAGACGCTAGGTCCGGCCGGCGGCGCCTCCAAGTGTGGCGCGTCCGGACTTCGGCATGACATTTGTCACGCCGCCGCGGGGCTCAGCCTCCGACGAGCTGGAGCGTGCCGGTGAGCGGGCCGGCGCTCAGGAGCGCGGCCGTCAGCCGCGCCTGCTCCCGCGTCCGGAGGCCCGACATGTGGGCGCCGTCCGCGCCGTCGATCCCGTCGGGCGCCTCCCGCCAGTTGATGTACGGGGTGGCGACGATCCGGTCGTCGAGCACGAGCGCCAGATGCTGGGAGGTCTGGAGCGGGTCGCCCGATCCGGCCTGGTCGGCGCCGCGCCGCGCGAGCTCGCGTGTGAGCGTCGTGAACGCCTGTTGCCCGGGCGGCGTGAGGTCGAACGCGACGATCGGGCCGCCTGCAGGGTCGTCGTCGACCCGCGGGCTCGCAATGTCCGCGTTGGTGAGCGCGGGGTCGCCTCCGAGCGCGAACCACCCGCGGTCAGCCTGGACGGCGCGCGAGCCAGGGCGCTTGCCGGCACGCGAGCGCGCGTCGGCCTCGGACAGCGCGGCCGCCTGGCCGGCGTCGGCGCCGCCCGTGACCGCCGGGTCGGTCGGCGCCGGCCGGCCGTCGGGGCCGAGCACGGAGCGCTCCCAGTCGAAGATCGCGAGGCGGCCGGGAGCGGTGAGCACGGTCACGTCGGCGCGTGCGGCGTCGGGAGCGGCGATCGTCAGCGTGCGGTCGCCGGCGGTCACTTCGGCCGTGATGCCTGCGGCGTTCAGGCGCGCGCGCAGGACCTGCGCCGCCTCGGTCGCGTCGCCGCTCTGCACGCGATAGGTGAGCGTGGCCGCGTCGCCGGAGCCCTGGGCCGTGATCTCATCCTGGCGCTCGCCCGGCAGGGTCAGCACGACCGTGGCCACGACCACTGCGACGGCCATCGCCGCCGCGAGCGGCCGCAGGTGGCGCACGGCACGCGCCCGGCGCCGGGGGGCCTGCTCGGCCGCGCCCGCGCGCAGCAGCTCGGCGCGCAGCCGCGAGAAGTAGTCGCTGCTCATCCGCTTCCTCCAGCTCGATCGCGTAGAACCCGGAGACCACGGCTGACGCGCTTGCGCACCGTCGCCTCGCTGACCTGCCGGCTGCTGGCGATCTCCGCGTAGCCCTGGTCCTCCAGGACGTGCGCGCGGATCGCGTCGCGCTGGTCCTCCGGGAGGTCGTCGACCATCTGGGTCGCCACCTCCTCGCCGAGCCAGCGGATCATCTCGATGTCCTCGGCGCCGAGCGGGACCGGTTCCATCCCGAGTCGCGCGCGCATCCGGTCCTCGGCTCGCCCGCGGCGGCGGTAGTCCGTGAGCCTGCGGTGGGCGATCGCGAACAGCCACGCTCCCGCCCCCGCCTCCTGTGGCCGGTAGCGCGAACGCGCAACCAGCGCCGCCGCGAACGTCTCGGCGGTCAGATCGGCGGCCACCTCGGGATTGCCCGTCCGGCGCTGGAAGAAGCCGGCGAGCGCCCGGGCGTGGCGGTCGTAGAAGCGGCCGAAGTCCTCCAGGTCGCCGGAGGTCAGCAGGGCGTCGTCCGTCTCGTCCATCTACTCACGGCTATCGAATGAGCTGGTGGGTTTGTGACCGAATCCACGCCGCCAAATTTGACCGGAAGTCCGGGGCGCCGCTACCGTCGGCGAAACGCCGAGCGGGGAGGGTCTGCATGATGCGGAGGATTCTGTTCGTGGTCGCCGCGTGGCTGGTGGTGGGGTTGGCGCCGACCGCCGCGCAAGCGTCCGGGATCACGTTCCAGCCGGGCGCTGCCGGCATCGGCGATCCGTACTTCCCGCTCGCCGGCAACGGGGGCTACGACGTCGAGCACTACGACCTGACCGTGGCCTACGACCCGCCGAGCGACGTGCTGCGCGGGCTCGCGAAGCTCGACGTCACGGCCAAGCAGAACCTGTCGAGCTTCAACCTCGACCTCGTCGGGCTCACCGTGCGGGCGATCTTCGTCGACGGCCGGCTTGCGCGCTGGAGCCGGGACGAGGGCGAGCTGACGATCACCCCGCGCAAGGGCATCCGGCGCGGTGAGGACTTCGACGTGGTCGTCGCCTACGACGGCGTGCCGGAGACGATCGGGGACGCCGAGATCGGTTTGTCCGGCTTCATACACACCGATGACGGCACCTACGTCGCAGGCCAGCCGGACGTGGCCGCGACGTGGTACCCGGTCAACGACCATCCGCTCGACAAGGCCTCGTACTCGTTCTCGATCACGGTCCCGCGCGGGCTGGAGGCGATCGCCAACGGCACGCTCGAGGGCGTCCACAAGTTCGGGCGCTGGTCGACCTGGAAGTGGGAGGCGCGCGAGCCGATGGCGTCCTACCTGACCACGGCCACGATCGGCGAGTTCAAGGTCGACGCCTACAAGGCCGACGGCATCCGCTACTGGGACGCGATGGACCCCGACCTGCTGGTCCCGCCGGCGCCGCGGACCGGATCGCGGTTCGCGATCTCGCAGATCAGCGAGCCGTCGTACAAGCGGCTCACGCGCACCATCAATGTGCCGGCGAGCGGCGGCCGGCTGTCCTTCTGGGTCACGCGCGAGACCGAGCCGGACTGGGATCACTTCTTCGTCGAGGCCCACACCGTCGGGCAGGACAACTGGACGACGCTGCGGGACCTCAACGGCCACAACACGCAGGAGCCCGGGGCGGCGTGCGTCGGGATCCTGCAGCTCTACCCGTTCCTCGAGCACTACCTGACCCTCGAGGACGACCTGTCGTGCACGCCGTCCGGTTCGTCGGGGGTCTTCTGGACGGCCACCGGCAAGAGTGACGGCTACGAGCGGTGGACGGTCGACCTGTCCGCCTTCAGCGGGTCCCAGATCGAGCTCTCGCTGACGCACGCCAGCGACGACCTGTTCCAGTACGCGGGCGTCGAGGTCGACGACATCACCGGCCCCGGCGGGCAGGGGACGACGTCGTTCGAGAACGACGGCAACACGTTCGACGGCTGGACCGTCTCAGGCCCGCCGGCAGGCAGCCCGCCGAACCCGAACGACTGGATCGCCGGTACCTCGGCCAACACGCCGCCGACGCTCGGCGAGAAGGCCCAGGAGGGCATCTCGCGGGAGCCGGAGATCACCCGCTTCCTCGCCGGCCTCTTCGGCCCGTACCCGTTCTCCTCGTCGGGCTCGATCATCGACGACGTCGACGGCGTCGGCTTCGCGCTCGAGAACCAGACGCGGCCGACCTACTCGAAGGTCTTCTTCGAGGTCCGCAGCGAGCCCGCGGACAGCGTCGTCGTCCATGAGCTCGCACACCAGTGGGTGGGCGACTTCCTGGCCCTCTCCCGCTGGCAGCACATCTGGCTCAACGAGGGCTTCGCGACCTACGCCGAGTGGCTGTGGAGCGAGCGCGAGGGCCGTGGCACCGCCCAGGAGCTGTTCGACTTCTACTCCCAGGTCGTGTGGCCGGCCGGTGACCCGTTCTGGACGCTCACCATCGGCGACCCGGGCCCGGACCTCCTGTTCGAGCAGCCGGTCTACTACCGCGGCGCCATGACCCTGCACGTGCTGCGGGCGAGGATCGGCGATGCGGCGTTCTTCCGGCTCCTGCGCGAATGGATCCGGGAGAACCGCGGCGGCAACGTCGCGACGCCGCAGTTCATCGCGCTCGCCGAGCGGATCTCGGGCCAGCAGCTCGACGACCTGTTCGAGGTCTGGCTCTTCACGCCGGAGCGGCCGCCGGAGCTCGACGCCGCGGCAAGCCGCGTGCAGTCGCGGTCCGCGACGGGCCTGCGCTCCATGCGGGGCCCGGACGGGAGGCTCATCCGGGTCGGCTGACCGGGGACGTGAACCGTGGGGGAGGGGCGCCGCGCCGCGCCCCTCCTCGCCGGTAGCGCGGGACGAACTGCGGCTGGGTAGGGGAGCGAGGGAGCCGACCGCGCGGCGCTCCGTCTCGCTCCCTCAATGCCGCAGTTCGCCGACAACGACCGGACGGCGGCGGACGTTGCGAACCTCGAAGGCGAGCATGACGAGCGCGGGCGGGACCGTGCCGGGCAGGGAGTCGACCACGAGGAACAGCTGGTTCCACGCCTGGGCGAGCACGAACGTCGCGATCGCCGCCGCGACCTGGGGCCGGCGGTCGACGGCGAGGATCGCGCCGACGAGGCCGGCCACGAAGTAGTCGCCGTAGTCGGTCGAGACGTCGCCGATGTCGGCCACCTGGAGGCGCGGGAGGCCCGGGGCCGGGGCCGCCGCGTTGAACTGCGAGTTCTGGCTGCCGAACAGGTCGCCGAAGATCGCGATCGAATCGATGCCCGCCATCGCGACCACGCCGATCTTGAGCAGGGTCAGGGGGGCGGCGCCGGCCAGCAGACGGCCGGCGGTGACGACGGAGCCGACGATCAGGAAGAGCCGGCCGACGCGGCCCAGCGGCCCGTCGGGGTCCGCGATCGCCGCCGCCAGCGCCGGCACCGCGAGCAGCGCGAGCCACGGGCGCGCGCCGTGCGCCGCCCAGCCGAGCGCCAGCGCGCACCCGGGAGGGACGAGCAGCAGCGCGATCCAGGTGATCACGTCCGCGCCCGCCTCCAGGAACACGATGAGCCCGACGCTCACGAGGATCGAGAGCGGCGCCAGGAGCGCCCATCCGCGCCCGCCGAACCGCGACAGCGCGGCGGGAACGCCGGCGGCAGGCAGCGCGACGCAGGCTGCCTGCGCGGCGTCGAGCAGCGAGGTGTCGAGGTCGAAGTACACGGCCGTGTGCTCGCGCCGGGGTCGACGAGCGGCGGTCGCCGGGCCCTGTCATCGTAATCGCGTGCGGTCGAGGATCAGGGTCGTCGGGCGGCGGGTCGTGGTCTTGGCCGTCGTCGTCCTGCAACTCGGGCTCGTCGCACGGGGCTATTCGTCGGACCACAAGGAGTTCGCGTTCCAGATGTTCCCGGAGTCGAGCACCTGGCGGGCGGACATCGTGCGGGTCACCGCCGACGGTCGTCGCGTCCCGATCGAGCGTCCCTGGGCGGGCTACCGCTGGGACGAGCTGGTCCAGGGCCGGGGGCTGCGGTACCCCGCGATCCGCCACCACGCGGACGCGGGCGTCGCGAACCAGCTGGCGTTCCTCGACGCGGCGCTCGACTGGGTCGCGAGCAACACGCCGCGCGACGGCGAGACGCGATACCTGGAGGCGAGGGTGACCTCGTGGCACAACGCCGACGCGCCGCAGGTCGCGGTCCTCCGGAGCCACGAGCGGTGAGCGGGATCGACGAGCTGCTCGGTCGTCCGGTCAGCATGCGGGCGCTCGCCCTGCTCCGGGTGCTCGTCGGCCCGGTCGTCCTGCTGCACCTGTGGCCGTTCCTCTCCGACGCGCTCGACGGCCGGGTCTACAGCGACGCCTTCTATGAGCCTTACGCCGGCTGGTACCCGGAGGTGCCCGAGAGCGTCTACGTCGGGCTGCTGTGGCTGGCGGCGGCGGCCACGGTCGCCATGTCGCTCGGCGTCCTGACCCGCCTGGCGACCGCGACGACGTTCGCGATCGTCGCCTACAACGTGTTCCTCTCGACGACGCACTTCCACAACAACCGGGCCTACCTGCTCATCGTCCTCGGGCTGTTGGCGGTCGCGCCGTGCGGGAGGGAGCTGTCCGTCGACGCGTGGCTCCGCCGTCGCCGCGGGCTACCGGCCCTGGACCTCTCGGCGCCGGCCTGGCCGCTCTGGCTGCTCCGGTTCGAGTGCGCCGCGGTCTACGGAGCGTCGGGCCTGAGCAAGCTCGTCGATCCCGACTGGTTCGGGGGCACCGTCACCTGGCAGCGCGTCGTGCAGGCCCGGGCCCAGCTGGAAGGGTGGCCCCTGCCGGATTGGGCCGTGTCCGTCCTGACCGACCGGAGCTTCCACACCGGTGCGGCCAAGGTCATCGTGCTCACCGAGCTGTTCATCGCGGCCGGCCTCTGGTGGCGGGGTACGCGCTACGCGGCCGTGTGGGTCGCCGTCGCCTTCCACGTCGTCATCGACCTCTCGGCGGCGGTGCAGGTCTTCTCGTACCTCGCGATCGCGGCGCTGGTGATCTGGGCGGTGCCGTCGACCCGGGATCGGGTGCTCCGGATCGACGTCGCGCGGCACCGGCGCTGGAGCGCGGTGCTGCGCGGCCTCGACTGGCTCGCGCGCTTCCGCGTGGAGCCGGCGCCGGCCGGGTCGCGGCTGGAGGTCGTGGACCGGGACGGCGCCACGCTCCACGGGGCGGCGGCCGTCGCGCTCGCGCTGAGCCGCATGCCGCTGACCGCGTGGTTCGCGCTCCCGGCGCTGCTCCTTCCTGACGTCCGCCGGGCTCGCCGTGCCGCCGCCGTGGCGGCCACGCGTCCGCTGAGCGCGGTCGGGCCGTCGTGACGCCCGTCGCGCGCGCCCTGCTCGCCGGCGCGAGCCTGGCGCTGATCCTGGCCCTCACGTTCACGGTGGCGGCGCCGCCGGAGCGCTGCCCGTCCGTCACCACCGGAGAGCTCCGGCAGTCGGCCCAGGCCACCGTCGACTGGTTCGTCCGCAACCAGCGGGGAGACGGCACCTGGGTGTACCTCTACAACGCCGACGACGACTCGACCCCGGACGAGTACAACCCGGTTCGCCACACCGGGGTGACGATGGGTCTCTACCAGGCCGCCGCGGCCGGGCTGCCGGGTGCGCTGCGCTCGGCCGACCGGGGCACCGACTGGGCGCTCGACCGGCTCCTCGAACGCGATGACTGGGCCGCCGTCGCCTCGGAGGGACGCGTCGCGACCGGCGCGACCGCGCTCCTGGTCGCAGGGCTGGTGATTCGCCGGGAGACGACGGGTGACACGCGCTACGACGACGTCCTGGGCCGGCTCGCGCGCTTCGTGGTCGCTCAGACCGAGCCGTCGGGCGCGGTGCTCGCGTCGTATGACGCGACGCGCGGAGAGCCGGTCGCCGGCGAGTACTCGAAGTACTTCACGGGGGAGGCGTACTGGGCTCTGGCGCGGCTCCACCGAGTCCTCCCGGCCGACGGCTGGGGCGAGCCCGCCGACCGCATCGGCACGTACCTGGTGACGGAGCGCGACGAGGTCGAGGATCACTGGCCGCCGATCCCCGACCACTGGGCCGCCTACGGCCTCGCCGAGACCGTGGCGCTCCCCGAGCGAGGCCGCCCGCCGCTCACCGCGGACGAGGTGAGCTACGCCCGCCGGCAGGCCGGGCTCTTCGGCGTCCAGGCACGCTGGGTCAGCCAGCGCCTCGGGCCTTGGGGCGGGCTGGTGCGGGGCAGCTATGTGCCCCGCGGCGGCGGCTACGGCGTGATCGGGGAGGCCCTCACCGGGCTGTGGCTCACCGCGCGGGAGGAGCCCCGGCTGGCCGATCTGGAAGGGCCGCTCGCCGAACGTGCCACGTGCATCGCCGCACTGGCGGTGAGCGCGCAGTCCGATGCCGAGGACGCCGCGAACGCCACCCGGCCGGAGCGGGTCGAGGGTGCCTGGTTCATCGACGGCGAGACGCGAATGGACGACCAGCAGCACGCGTTGGCCGCGCTGTTGCGGACCATCCCGATCGTCGAGGCGGGCGAACCGCCGAGCGGCGGCGGTGTCCCCTCGGGCTGGCTGTGGGCGGCCGTGCTGCTGCTGGCGCTCAACCCCGCCCGGGCGGCGTTCGGGGTACCGCGGGCCGGGCGGTCGCCGAGGAGCGTCGTCGGCATCGCGGCCGCCGGCGGGCTGATCGGCGGGGTGGCCGTGTGCGTCGCGGCCGCCGCCGGAGGTCCGCTCCTCGACGCCTTGGACGTCAGCGAGTCCTCGTTCCGCATCGCCGCCGGGATCGTGGCCGGACTCGCCGGCGTCGCCGACCTGTTCCGGCGACCACCTTCGTCCGAGCCCGCGCTGGGGGGCCGCCGCGCCGCGCTCATCCCGGTCGCGATCCCGCTGGTCGCCCGTCCCGCGCTGCTGGTGCTGGCGCTGGGAGCGGGCGCCGACCGCGGCGTCCTGGAGACCGCCGCCGCGATGGCGATCGGCATCGCGCTGCTGATCGGGCTGGTGGCCCGGTGGCCCATCGAGGGTCCCAGGGGCAGGGCGCTCCGCTGGGCGGCCCGCGTGCTGGCCGTCGCGCTCGTGGCGTGCGGCGTCGTCCTCGCCGTCGACGGGGTCCTCGCCGTCTAGGGGTCGAGGATCGTCAGGTCGAGCCGGCGGAGGCGCTCGGGGTCGGCGAGGATGTCGATGGCCACGATCCGCCGGTTCCTGACCGTGAACCCGCCGACGGAGAACGGCTCGCCGTCGCGCGTCGAGACGAGGCCCGCGGCGCCGTTGATGAGCGCCGGCTGCAGGAGCAGGCCGATCCGCGAGTAGCCGAGGGCCTGGGTGGCCACCGTGGCCGCCCCGCGGACCTCTCGCGAGACGCCCAGCGGGCCGAGGTCCGCGCGCAGGACGACGTCCGGGTCGAGGACCGCGAGCAGCGCCTCGAAGTCGCCCTCGCGCGAGGCGGCGAGGAACGCGTCGACGACCTCGCGCTGCGTGGAGAGATCGGCGTCGGGCGCCGTGTTCTCGCCCCGCACGCGGCGACGCGCGCGGCTGGCGAGCTGGCGTGCCGCCTCGGGGGAGCGGTCGACGATCGGCGCGATCTCGTCGAACGGCAGGGCGAAGATGTCGTGCAGCACGAAGGCGAGCCGCTCGGGCGGTGAGAGCGTCTCGAGCACGACGAGCAGCGCCAGGCCGACCGAATCCGCCAGGAGCGCCTCGTGCTCGGGATCGACCCCGTCGGCGCGGTCCACGATCGGCTCGGGCACGTGGACCTCGCCTCGCACGTTGCGCGAGCGGAGCATGTTCAGGGACACGCGCGCCACGACGGTGGTCAGCCAGGCGCCGAGGTTGTCGATCGTGCCGGCATCCGACCGGCTGAGCCGCAGCCAGGCCTCCTGGACGGCGTCGTCGGCCTCGCTCAGCGAGCCCAGCATCCGGTAGGCGACCCCCCGCAGTCGGGCCCGGTCGGCTTCGAAGCGTTGCGCCAGTTCATCCATCGGTCACGTTCCTCCGTCGTCTCGGGTCTTAGCACTAGACCCGCCAGATCCAGGCGATGTGACCGAACAGGAGAACGCGATGCGAATCTTCGTCGTCGGTGCGAGCGGCGCCATCGGCACCCGGCTCGTGCCCCAGCTGATCGATCGAGGCCACGAGGTGATCGGCACCTTCCGGTCCCCCGGGAACGGCGCGCGCGTGCGGGCGCTCGGTGCTGAGCCGGTGCCCCTCGATCTCCTCGACCCGCTCGCCGTGCGCGGGGCCGTCCTCGCCGCCGAGCCCGACGCGATCATCCACCAGGCGACCGCGCTGGCGGGCGTGCGCTTCTCGAGAGACCTGGACCGCACCTTCGCGCCGACCAACCGGCTCCGGACCGAGGGCACCGACGCCCTGCTGGCCGCCGCGCGCGAGGCGGGCGTGCGCCGCTTCGTCGCGCAGAGCTTCGCCAGCCTCCGTTACGCGCGCGTGGGCGGACCGGTCAAGACCGAGGACGATCCGCTCGACCCCGACCCGGTGAAGGCGACGAGCGAGACCAACGCCGCGATGCGGTACCTCGACCAGGCGGTCACCGACGCCGGCGGGGTCGCGCTGCGCTACGGCGGCTTCTACGGGGCGGCCGACGACGGGCTGCTCGAGCCCGTGCGCAAGCGGCAGTTCCCGATCGTCGGCGACGGCGGCGGCGTCTCCTCGTTCATCCACCTCGACGACGCCGCGGCGGCGACCGTGCTCGCGCTCGAGCAGGAGGCGACCGGCATCTACAACATCGTGGACGACGAGCCGGCACCGGTGCGGGAGTGGCTGCCGGTGCTCGCGCAGGTGCTCGGCGCCAAGCCGCCCCGCCACGTTCCCCGCTGGCTCGCGCGGCTGTTCGCGGGCGAAGCCGCGGTGATGATGGGAACCGAGGGCCGCGGCGCGTCGAACGCGAAGGCCAAGCGCGAGCTCGGCTGGACGCTGCGGCACCCCACCTGGCGCGAGGGCTTCGTGGCCGCCTACGCTACGGCCACGATCCGTCCGCCTCGCACAGCCCTGACTGGTACGCGAGCACTACCAGCTGGACACGATCGCGGAGATTGAGCTTCTGGAGGATGTGCGTGACGATCGTCGCCGGGTGCGAGCTCGCGACCGGAAACAGCTGAACGGAGTAGCCTCCTGAGCAGAACGGCGCGCACGGGGTATGTCGCGCCTGCATCACGTCCCTCGGGAGGGGATCATGAGCAAACGGTGGAAGGTCTTCACGGCCGCGTGTGCGGTCGCCGTCGTCATGTCCGGCGCGAGTTCCGCGCTGGCGCACGACCCGGAGGAGCTCGGTCAACCACTGGGCAGCCAGTTCGGGTTGAACTTCTGGTTCTTAGCCAACTTCCAGACGGCGCAGAACCCGGTCAACCCGGCCAACACGCACGTAACGAGCTCCGACATCGCGTTCTGGGGCGACCTCGCCTACGTCGGCGACTACGGCGGCTTCCGGATCTTCGACATCTCGCGGCCCACGCCGCGACTCGTCTCGGACACGCGCTGCTACGGCCCGCAGGGCGACCCGTCGGTCTTCGACCGCAACGGCGACCGCAAGGCCGACACGCTCGTGCTGTCCGTCGACAGCGTCCTCACCGGATCGCAGTGCGGGGCCACGCCGGCCGCCAAGCTCCCCGCCACCGGGCGCTACCCGGACGGCGCGTGGGAGGGCCTGCGGGTCTTCGACATCTCCGACGCGACCGCGCCGCGGCAGATCGCGGCGGTCTACCAGGACTGCGGATCGCACACGAACACGCTGCTGCCCGCACCGGGCGGCCGCTCGATGTACGTCCTCAACTCGAGCTATCCCCTCGCCGACGGACCGACGTGCGGGCCGCTCGGCGCCGAGCAGGGCCGCAAGGTCAACCACGGCGTCGTCCAGGTGATCGAGGTGCCGTTCCGCGACCCGACGCAGGCGCGTGAGGTCAAGGAGCTGCCGATCGTCTACCCCGGTGACGCCGACGGCGTCTACAAGCCGGTCAGCGACCACGGCATCGTCGCGCCGCTGGACAACTTCCTCGGCTGCCACGACCTGAGCTCCTTCCCCGACAAGGGCATCGTCGGCGCGGCGTGCGGCGAGCAGGCCCAGGTCTGGAAGATCGACCGCCGGTCCGGCCTGCCGGACACGGCCGATCCGATGTGGTCCTACGACCAGCCGAACGTCGACTTCTGGCACTCGGCGACGTTCAGCTGGGACGGCAAGATCGCCAACTTCATCGACGAGTCGTTCGGCGACGGCTGCCCGACGGTGACGACGAAGACCGGCGGCCAGCCGGGCCCGCCGAAGGTGTTCGAGACGGGGAACATGTTCTTCTTCGACACGCGGAGCGGCAGGCTCCTGTCGGAGTACCGCAACCCGCGCCCGACGAACGACGACGTGAGCCCCACGACGGGCAAGTACTGCTCTTCGCACCTCGGCATCCCGGTGCCGGCGAAGAACCGCTACCTGCTCGTGAACGCGTTCTACCGCGGTGGCTCGTCGGTGATCGACTTCAGCGATCCGACGAAGCCGAAGGAGATCGCCTACGCCGACATGGCGGGCACGAACACGTGGTCCGCGTACACCTATCCGCGCAGGTCCGGGCGGAAGAGCACCATCCCGGTGTACTCGAACGACGGCCTGAGCCGCAACTACGGCACGGCGGCCGAGCCGCGCTACCCGGAGGCCGCCTACGGCTTCCAGGCGTTCATCGCGGACGTCGGCCGGACGCAGCTCGTGGGCCTCAATCGCCTGAACCCGCAGCTGCAGGAGCAGGTGATCAAGACGAGGATCGACCGCGACGACTGGCGCGGCAAGAAGGGCCGGACGTACGCGAAGGCCAAGCCCGCGGCGAAGGGCGCGCGCAACCTCTCGGCGCGGCCGTTCGACCGGTAGGCGCGAGATATGGCCCGCCTGCTCCGCGCGGGCGGGCGGGCCGTCTCACCTCGCGATGATCGCCGTGCGGTACTGGCGGAAGTTGATGTAGCCCCCGCGCATCCACATCGGGCCGCCGCCGCGGGCCACGAACGGCCGCACGTTCTTCTCCAGCGAGCCCTTGGTGAGCGAGGTGTGGGTCCACGTCTTGCCGCCGTCCGCCGTCCGCCAGCGCTCGACCTGGAACTGCCCGCTGAGCTTGCGTGACAGGTAGACGGTCTTGGGATCGGCATGGTCGAAGACGATGCCGCCCGAGTACTGCACCTCGCCGCCGTCGTCGTCGAAGAAGGGGCCGGCCGCCACCACCTGGCGGTCCTCCCACGCGTTGCCGTTCCACCGGGCGTGGCGGTAGCGGTGGTCGGTCTTGGAGTGGAAGACCGCGTAGACGACGCGCGGCTTGCCGGACGCGTCGAACGCCACGTCGTGGATCCAGGCGTGATGGGTGCGCTTGGTGACGTCCCAGATCGTGTCGGCGTCGCCCGGCTTGAACGGCGGGTCGGGCATGCGCGTCCCGTCGGCGCGGAACCACTTGCCGTCGGTGTAGCGGGCGTAGTGGATGCTCGAGGCGCCCTCGCGCGGGTGGCTGTTCGTGAACGCCATGTGAATCGTGTCGACGCCGTCCGAGGCGATCTTCACGTACGGGCGCCCCTTGGGCACCTCGACGAGCGTCTTGGCCTGGGCCCACTGCAGCCCGTCGCGCGAGGTCGAGAACGCGGGCTTGAAGTTCCCGCCGCGCCAGAAGAGGTGGATCCGGTCGTTCTCGGCCGACAGCTGGACGGGGTTGGGATAGGTGAATCCCCGCCGTCCATCGGTGTTGCTCGGGATCTCCTTCTCCGGGCCCCAGTGCGCGATGTCGTCACCGATACGGAAGAACATCTTCCCGCCGCCGTGCCGCGAGTAGAAGACCTGCAGCCGGCCGTCCGAGCGCAGGAGGATCGCCGGGTTGTTGTGATCGTCGATGCCGAGGTCCGTGTGCAGCGTGGCGACCCGCATGTGGCCGTCATCGCCGACCTCGGCGACGCGCACCGATCCCTCACAGTCGATCCAGCCGACGAACGTCACGTCGCCCACCTTCACGGCCCGCGGGTCGGCGAACCAGCACCATGCTCCAGAGCCGAGTTCCACCTTCGGCCGAACGTACCACGACTCGGCAGGCCGCGCGGGCGGCGCTGCCACGCAAGCCAGTCACATGTGGTTGAAGGCTCAGCCCTTCAAGTACGGATCGACGTAGACGTCGTCGATCGCTGCTCGTCGCACCCCGCGGCGGCATGAGCCGGACCTGGCAGGGCGAGGATCGCGACGGCTCCCGCCAACAGCAGGAGGAAGAGGACGAGGCCCCGACGCAATGAGAGCATCGACACGTATGGTGCCCGTTACGCGGCTGTTGACCTCTCGAACATGTGTCCAGTCCCGCCGACCGTGGCGGCTCGCCGGGGTCGACCTCCGCGCCGTGCGCGCGGTGGCCGACCTCCAGCGGGGGATCGAGGAAGCGGAGCGGCTCCTCGCCTAGTCCACGCGGACGGCGACGATCCTGCCGGTGCCGACCACGTCGTCGTCGCCGTCGGCGGTGCAGCTGACGCTCGCGTTGAACACGGCGTCGGAGCTGACGACGTCGGTGAGGACCATGGGCGCGGAGTTGTCCATGATGTTCGCCGCGGTGTCGTCATCGCCACCGGGGACCTGCAGCGTGCACGACTCCTGCTGGCTCGCGCCGTCGTTGTCGTAGGTCAGGCGGGCGCTGATCAGGTACGTGCCGGGCTGCAGGTCCGGCGACGTGCCGAGGATCGCGTTGTTGGCGAAGTTGCCCTGCGGCGGGATCGGTGCCTCGAAGGCGCGCGGCTTGGCGGTCATGAGCTGTGCCGCGGGGATCCCGCCGACGGCGTCGGCGTTCGCGGCGTGCGCGGCGCTCGGGACGGTTCCGAGCGCGGCCTCGTTGATGCGGCTGCCGCCGAGCGTGTCCGGCTTGAGCTCCTTCCAGCCGAGCGTGGAGTTCTTGATGTCGAGGCCGGAGAGCGAGCTGTTGGCGACGTTGGCGCCGGTGATCTTGAGGGCCGCGTAGCCGGTGCCGCTCATGGCGGTGAAGAGCGCGGCGAACGCGACGACGAGGGCGGGGGTGGGGCGGGGGATGCGGCGGGCGGTGAGCACTGCGGGCCTCCTTGATGGGCCGTGGGGTCTGATGAGCGCTCAACCGGGTTGCCGCCGGTTTCTTACGGCGGCCGCCGCGAACTGGCCGATCGGTCAGGTCGGCGTAACGGTCGGCCGCGCGCGGTTACGTGTGGCAATGACCGTGGACGAGTTCGCGACGCTCTACGACCAGCACGAGCGAGCGGTCTACAACTTCTGCCTGCGCCTCACCGGCTCGGCCGACGACGCCGCCGACGCCACGCAGGAGACATTCATCAAGGTCCTCGAGCGGCTCCCGAAGCTCGACGAGCGCGAGCTCAACTTCGGCGCGTACGTCATGACCGCGGCGCGGCACGCGAGCTACGACCTCATCCAGCGTCGCCGCCGCTCGACGCCGGCCGACGAGCTGCCCGAGCTCGCCGCCCCGGTCGGCGAGGCCCCGGAGAGCCAGGTCCTCCGCGAGGCGCACCAGGAGCAGATCCGGGCAGCCGGCCTCGCGCTCCCCGTGCGTCAGCGCGAGGTGCTCGCCCTGCGCGAGCTGGCCGAGCTGTCGTATGACCAGGTCGCCGAGGTCATGGGCCTGAACCGCAACTCGGTCGCCCAGCTCATCTCACGCGCCCGGCTCAACCTGCGCGACGGCCTGCGCCAGACGGCGCTCGGCTCGGTCGCCTCCGCGTCGCCGCTCTGCGATCGCGCCCTGCCGCTGCTGGCCATGCGCCAGGACGGCGTGCTCGAGGACGACGCCGGCTGGCTCGCCGAGCACCTCGTCGGCTGCGGGACCTGTCGCGTTCGCCAGGAGGCGATGGAGGAGGCCGGCGTCGCGTACCGCCTCTGGCTGCCGGTCGCCGCCGCGGCGTGGCTCCGTGACGCGGCGATCGCCCGCGCGGCCGAGCGGGCCGGCTCGGACTGGAGCCCGCCACGGGGCCGCGGCGTGCGGGCGATGGCCGGTGCCGGAGTCGCGGCGCTGGCCGTGATCGCCCTCGGCCTGCTGGCCGCCGAGGCGCACTCGCCGACCCGGGTCTTCGAGGCCGACGTCACGGCGGCCCCGACCGCGACGCCCGAGCCCGTCATGCGCCGCGCGACCTGGGCGCCGGGCCCGAAGCTCCGGCCGCGGCGGGCGAAGCTGCACGTCGTCGGCGGACCGGCTCCGACGGCCGCCCTGGAGCCCACGCCCGCCGCGCCGGTGCCGACACCGTCGGAGCCCGATCCGCCGGTCGTCCGCCCGCGGCCACGGCGCACGCCGAAGGCGCCGTCGCACGAGGCGGCGGTGGCCGAGCCGACCGTCACGCCCGCGCCGACGCCGGCGCCGACGGTCGTCGCCGATCCGCCGCCGCCACCTCCTCCGCCGCCGCCCGAGGAGGAGCCCGACCCGCCCCCGCCGAGCGCATGCCCGAAGTGCCCGGGCTCGATCGTCGCGCCCCCGCAGCCGCCGCGGCCGCCGCGCCCGAACGGCCCCAGCGGCATCACCGGACCCCAGATCCCGCCGGTTCCGTAGACCTGTTCGCGCGCCTGGGCCGACGCTAGGGTGCGCTCGAGGATGACGGACACGGAGGAGGGTGGAGTGCGCGGCTGGGCGAGGACGCTGCCCGAGCGCCACGGTGGTCGTGGCCTGCTGTGGCTGCTCCTCGGCGTGCTCGCGCTCGCCTTCGTCGCACGCATGGTCGCGGCGCTCAACGGCTTCGACTTCCGGCACGGCAGCGACGCAGACATGTACGAGCGGCTCGCCGCGCATCTCTACCGCGACGGCGAGTTCGGGCTTCCCGGGTCCGCGAACCCGTACGACTTCGCGCCCGGCGCGCCGTTCTTCGCCGCGGGCATCTACACGCTGGTCGGTGACGTCAGCCCGGTCGCGGCGCGCATCGGACTCGCCGTCGTGGGGACGGCCGGCGTGCTCGTCGTGTACCTGCTCGGGCGCCGGCTGGCCGGGCCGCGCGCCGGCGTGGTGGCGGCCGCCGTCGCGGCGATCTACCCGCCGACGCTCTTCTACACCTCGCTGCTGGCCGGCGAGGTGCTGGCGATGGCCACGGTCCCCGCGGTCGTCCTCGCGTTCCTCTGGGCGGCCGACCGCGGCCGCTCGCCCTGGGCGTGGATCGTTCCCGGGCTCCTGCTCGGGGTGACCGCGTACCTGCGGCCCGAGTACGTCGGCCTGACGGTGCTGATCGCGCTGCTGGCGACCGGTGTGGCCGTCTGGCGCAACGGCTGGCTGCGCGGCGCCCCGGCGGGTGCGCTCGTCGTGCTCGCGTTCGCCGCCGTCGTCGCCCCGTGGGCCGCCCACGTCTCGAACGAGCTCGGCCGCTTCGTGCCGGTGTCCACCGGCGGCGGCAAGGCGCTCTTCATCGGCACCTACCTGCCGGGCGACGGGCTCCACGACGGCGTCAAGCAACACCTGCTGCACCGTGTCCGCGGCGGCGATCCCATCCCCGAGGACCAGCTGCGCGCGATCCCGATGAACCCGCTGCTCGACCGCGTCGCCCGCCAGTACCCGGACCTCCCGCGTGACGCGGCGCTCGGGCGCGTGGGCCGCGAGAACCTGGTCAAGTGGGCGACCGGGGAGCCACGCGCGTTCGGGGAGATGATGGCCGGCAAGATGGCTCACATGTGGAAGGGCTCGGGCGCGCCGGGCGCCTCCGCCGTGGGCGGCGCCCTGCATTACGCGGTGCTCCTGCTCGGCTTCGCCGGTCTCGTCCTGCTCGCGCTGCGGCGCCGCTGGGAGGTGCTCCCGATCGCGCTCCTGCTCGCCGGGATCACCGTCATCGGAGGGCTCCTGCTCGCCGGCACGCGCCGCAACCTGCCGGTCATGCCGCTCGTCATAGCGCTCGCCGGAGTCACCGTCGTGGTCGCCGCGGAGTCAACCCGCGAGCGTCTCGTCCGCCGGCGCCGGGGTCCTGCGGAGCCGATCGAGTCCGTACTCGCACCGCACTGAGCGCGATCCCAGGTCTGCAATACCGCCTGCTGGGTAGGCCATGGGCAAGGAATCCCCCTGCAAAGGAGAGCTGCCCATGGCACAAACCCTGAGCCCGAGCGCCACGAAGGTGATCCAGTACCTGAACGAGGCGTACGGCAAGGAGAAGGAACTCGAGATCGCGCTCCAGGCCCACATCAAGATGGCCGCCGCGCGAGCGAGCTACAAGAAGCGCCTCCAGGATCATCTGAAGGAGACCAAGGCGCAGGCCAAGGGCCTCGAGCGGCGCATCAAGCAACTCGGCGGCAAAGCCGAGGCGGCGAGCCTGCCCGGCCCCGACGTGGTCTCCGAGGCCGCGAGCAAGGTGACGGCGGCGGCGACGCAGGCCGTGGCCGCGAGCAAGGCGCCGTTGCACGCGCTGCGCGGCACGGGTGTCGCCGAGAAGCTGCTCAAGAACGCCAAGACCGAGCTCTGGAACGAGCACGAGGAGATCGGCCACTACCTGGCGATCGAGACGCTCGCCCAGGCGGTCGGCGACCGGGACACCGCGCAGCTCGCCCGGGAGTTCCGCCGCCAGGAAGAGCGCATGGCCAACTTCCTGACGAAGCTGATCCCGCAGCTCACCAAGGCGGTCGTGACCGAGGAGGTCCCGCCCGCCGAGCGTCGCGGCAGCTCGAACGGCCGCGCCCGCTCGCGCCCGGCCAAGGCGAAGGCCCGCCCGGCCAAGAGCGCCGCGAAGCGCCGCCCGGCCAGGGCGAAGCCGGCCGCGAAGGCGAAGGCGCGCCCGGCGAAGTCCGCCGCCAAGTCGCGCCCGGCGAAGGCGCGGCCCGCCAAGGCGCGCGCGACCGCCAAGTCGCGGCCGTCGAAGGCGCGGCCGGCGAAGCGCCGCGCCACCAGCACAGCCTGACGACGGGAGCCGGCTCGTCGCGTCGCGGCGAGCCGGCGCGGACCTGGGAGATCAGCGATCTGCCAGAAACGCTCGGAGGACCTCGACCACCAGACGGTGGTCGTCGGCCTGAGGAAGCCCCGACACGGTGACGGTGCCGACGATGCCCACACCGCGGACGGTGACCGGGAACGCGCCCCCGTGGTCGGCGAACTCGGTGGGATCGACGAGCTGGCGCTCGGCCAGCGTCGTGCCCTGCTCGCGGTGCAGCGCGCCCATGTAGAACGAGCTGTGACCCCACCGCCGCACGACGCGGTTCTTGCGCTCGATCCAGATGTCGTTGTCGGGCTGGGTGCCGGGGAGCGCGACGTGGAAGAGCTGCTGGTCGCCGCGGCGGATGTCGATGGTCACCGCCAGCCGGTCGCGCTGCGCGGCGTCGACCAGGGCGCAGCCCAGCTCCCACGCCTCGGTGTTCGTGAAGCTGCGGAACTGCAGCTCGTCCTCTTGGGCGAGGAGCTCGGCGAGGTCGGGGTCGGCCACGGCGTGGACCTTAGCCCGGCCGCAGCGCGACCACGGTGATGGTGCCCGGTGCGACCTCGGTGAGGCCGGCATCAGCCACGGAGGCCGCGAGGTCGTCGCGGCCCGCGGCCTGGGCGAACTCCGCCGCCGCGGGGGCGAGGACGCGGCCGGGACAGCCGGCGGCGACCCACGCCTCGAGCTCCTGCGTGTCGGCGGCCATGACGGCGGCGTGGGCGACCTGGGCGAGCGTCTTGCCCGAGCTCATCGGCGCGTCGGGGTTGAGGAGGTAGGTGAGACCGCCCGGGACGGCGGGAGCCTCGCGCGGCGCCTCGCCGAGGTCGGTGCTCATGGCCTGCAGCTTCTCCAGCAGCGGGCCGCGCTCGGAGCGCCGGCGGGGCGGGAGCGCGGCGACGGCATCGCCCGCGAGCGCGTGCGGCTCCTCCAGCACCTGCTCCCACTGGCCGCGCGTGCGGGCGCGCAGGCAGACCTTCCCGGGCCGCGGGCGCCACGCGGCCACCGCCTCGGCGTGCGCCGGGTCGCGCACGCAGGCGACGGCGGCCGCGCCGGCGAGGAGGGCCGCTCGCGCGAGGTCGTCCACCGCGCCGCGGCGGACGACGAGGTACATGCGGAGCGGGTCGTCGTCGCTCATCGCGTGATGGCGCGCCGTCGTCGCCCCGGTGAGCTCGGCCAGGTCGGCGGGCGCGAGCTCCAGCTCGAGCCCGCGCCGCCCGGCGCTGACGAAGATCGTCTCGTGCGCGAACGCGGTCTCGTCGACCACGGTGGCGATCCGCTTGCGCTGGCCGAGCGGGCTGATGCCGCCGACGACGTACCCGGTCGCCCGCTGCGCGTCCTTGGGATCGGCCATCGCCGCCCGCTTGCCGAGCGCCCGCAGATCGAGCTGCGCGGTGACCGGCAGCACGCACACGCGGAGCTGCCCGTCGACCGTCGCCAGCAGCGTCTTGAACACCCGCGCGGGGTCGAGCCCGAGACGCTCCGCGGCCTCGAGCCCATACGACGCGCTCGCCGCGTCGTGCTCGTACTCGAGCACCCCGAACGCGATCCCGGCCTTGCGGGCGGCGGCGGTGGCGGGTGTCTCGCGGCCGGCCATGACTAGGATCACAGCATGCGGTGTCCTTCTTGTGGCGGTGAGCTCGTCGAGCTCGATCGCAGCGGCGTGCGCATCGACGCGTGCCGGAACTGTCGCGGCGTCTGGCTCGATCGCGGAGAGCTCGAACGGATCCTCGAACGCGAGCGGGCGGTCGTCGCCGGCGCGGACGACGAGGACTTCATCCGCGAGATGACGGGCTCGGGCGACTCGAAGCCCAAGTCGAACTACGGGTTCGACGCCAAGACGGCCGAGCGGATCTACTCGGACTACCGGTCGCATAAGACCCACAAGAAGCGCAAGAAGAGCTTCTTGGACGAGCTGTTCGACTAGCTCCGAACGTCAACCCCGGCTGGGTAGGGCAGCGAGGGAGCCGGCCGCGGCGGCCTGCCGAGTGTCGAGTTTGTCGGCCCTGGGCCGACAAAGTCGACACTCGACGCCCGTTGTCGACTTTGGTGCCGCTCCGGCACATAAGTCGACACTCGGTCGCGCGCGGCGGCCGATCCCGCTCCCTTAATGCCGAAGTTCGTCCCGGCGCCGACGACCACGAGCGCGACGAGACCCCACGTACGCCGGGTCGGCCCGGCCCGCGCGGCGGCCGCGAGCGCGCCGAGCGGGAGCGCGACAAGGGCCAGCGCGGGGAGACGGGCTTCGTCCGGCACGCCCCGCACGGCCGGCCACGCGGCGAGGGTGGCGAGCATCGCCGCCCACGAGCCGGCGAAGCGGCCGCCGAGCGGCGGCAGGGAGAACGCCGCCGGGTCGATCCAAAGCGCGACGGCGGCACCACCGAGCGCGAGCGCGGCCAAGGCGAACGACGTGCGGGTCCAGGCCGGCAGGCGCGGACCCGGCGCCCGCGCATACGACGCCGCCACGGCGAGCCACGAGGTCACCGCGCCGAAGGCGGCGAACAGCGCGACCCAGGCCCAGGCCTGCAGGCGGCTGAAGTCGAAGACGTCGAGGTGCGCGAACGTCGCCGCCAGGACCGACAGCGAGAGCACGACCGCGGCGATCACGAGCGAGCGGGTGTCGGCGGAGCGCAGGCCGATCGCGTAGACGACCGCCGAGCCCACGTAGATCCCGCCGGCGAAGGCGGCGAGCGGGGCCGGCTTCAGGCCCCAGGCGAAGAACGCGCCGGTGGCCTCCGGGACGATCAGCAGGGCCACGCCGACGAGGCCGGCGGCCACCACGAGCATGAGGAACGCGCCGTCGCGCAGCGAGCGGTCGACGAGCAGCCGCATCCCGGCCCACCAGATCCACGCCGCGTTCGCCGCGAAGGCGAGCTGGGCGCCGAGCTCGAACCCGGTCGCGAGGGCGAGCGGCGTCAGCAGCAGCGGCACGGCGACCAGCGGCGTGCGCCAGACGACGAGCGCCATCAGCGGCCCGGCGAGGTAGCGCAGCGTGAGCTGGAGGTCGAACAGCGCGGGGTCACCGCCCGCCACGAGCAGCGCGGCCGCCACGACGCCGCCGCCCGCCAGCGCGACTGCGAGCACGGCCGGCACGAGCCGCCGCGTCCCGAACGCGAACACGAGGTAGCAGAGGAGCGACAGCGCGCCGGCCGTCACCGTCACGACGCCGAGCGCGGTGTCGGCGTACGCGGCACGCACGTCGGAGGCCGGGGCACCGAGCGCGGGCAGACCGAGCAGGCCCATGTTCTCGATCGCCGCGAGCACGACATAGCCCAGCGCGGCGGCTCCGGTGATCCGTCTCATCAGAGGGTGGACGCTGGCGGCATCGCGCCTATTCCACGAAGACTGGACCGCACGTCCGGTTTCACTTCGCCCAAGGGGCCATAGCGCGCTGTAGGCTCGCGGCCTTGACTAACGAGCGCATGATCGAGGAGCTGTCGGCGAGGGGGTTCGCGCGAAGCCCGTTCCCGGCGATCGCCGACTACGGCTTCCTGTCGGACTGCGAGACGACGGCGCTCGTCGCGCCGAGCGGCAGCGTGGAATGGATGTGCCTGCCGCGGATGGACTCCCCGAGCGTCTTCGGGACGATCCTGGACCGCGACGCCGGGATGTTCCGGCTCGGGCCCGCCGGCGTCCACGTGCCCGCCGCGCGGCGCTACCTGCCCGGCACGATGATCCTGGAGACGAGCTGGGGTACCAAGGGCGGCTGGATCATCGTCCGCGACGTCCTGCTCATCGGCCCGTGGCACCACTCCGGCGAGCGCTCGCACACCCATCGCCGCGCGCCCACCGACTACGACGCCGACCACGTGCTGCTCCGCACGGTCCGCTGCGTCAACGGCGAGGTGCAGCTGTCGCTCGTCTGCGAGCCGGCCTTCGACTACGGCCGCTTCCGCGGCCGCTGGGAGTACGCCGACAACGACTACCACGACGTCGTGGTCAGTCCCGAGAACGGCGAGTTCGAGATGCACCTGGTGAGCGACCTCAACCTCGGCATCGAGGGCCCGCGCTGCACCGCGCGGCACATGATGAAGGAGGGGGAGTCGGCCTTCTGCGCGCTGTCGTGGAGCGAGCACGCCCCGCCGCGCACCAACGAGGAGGCCTACAAGCGCCTCGTCTGGACCGCCCACCACTGGCAGCACTGGCTCGACCGCGGCCAGTTCCCCGACCATCCGTGGCGCTCCGACCTGCAGCGCAGCGCGCTCACGCTCAAGGGCCTGACCTACGCGCCCACCGGCGCCGTCATCGCCGCCGCCACGACGTCGCTCCCGGAGACGCCGGGCGGCGAGCGCAACTGGGACTACCGCTACACCTGGATCCGCGACGCCACGTTCGCGCTCTGGGGCCTCTACACGCTCGGCTTCGACTGGGAGGCCAACGACTTCTTCTACTTCGTCGCCGACATCGCGGAGGCGGAGCAGGGCCAGCTCCAGATCATGTACGGGATCGACGGGCGCGCCGAGCTGCCCGAGGAGATCCTCGACCACCTGTCCGGCTACGAGAACGCGCGGCCCGTGCGCGTCGGCAACGCCGCCCACTCGCAGGACCAGCACGACGTCTGGGGCGCCGTCCTCGACTCGATCTACCTCCACACGAAGTCCCGCGACGCGCTGCCCGAGCGCCTCTGGCCGATCCTCGTGACGCAGGTCGAGGCGGCCATGGCGAACTGGCGAGAGCCCGATCGCGGCATCTGGGAGGTCCGTGGCGACCCCAAGCACTTCACGTCGTCGAAGCTCATGTGCTGGGTCGCGCTCGACCGCGGCGCCCGCCTCGCCGAGCTTCGCGAGGACTGGGACCTCTCCATGCAGTGGCGGGCGGTGGCCGACGAGATCCACGCCGACATCTGCGAGCACGCGCTCGACGAGCGCGGCGTGTTCACCCAGCACTACGACACGACGGCACTCGACGCGTCGATCCTGCTCATGCCGCTCGTGCGCTTCCTGCCCGCCAACGACGAGCGCGTCCGCGCGACCGTGCTGGCGATCGCCGACGAGCTGACCGTCGACGGCCTCGTCCTGCGCTACAAGGTCGACGACACCGACGACGGGCTGGCCGGCGAGGAGGGGACGTTCACGATCTGCTCGTTCTGGCTCGTCTCGGCGCTGTGCGAGATCGGCGAGCTCGAGCGCGCCCGCGGCCTGTGCGGGCGGCTGCTCTCGCACTCGAGCGCCCTCGGGCTCTACGCGGAGGAGATCGACGTCCGCACCGGCCGCCACCTCGGCAACTTCCCGCAGGCCTTCACGCATCTCGCGCTCATCAACGCGGTCATGCACGTGATCCGCGCCGAGGAGGAGCAGGAGCGCCTCACCCCTCACCCGCTGCAGCCGCGCGTTCCCTTCACCACCCCGAGCGAGCAGGAAGGTTCGACACGGTGACCTCGTAGGCTGACGGGCCGCGTGAGCACCGCCGTCGAGGTTCAACAACTGGTTCGCGAGTTCAAGGGCGGCATCCGTGCCGTCGACGGGCTCGACCTCGAAGTGCACGACGGCGAGATCTACGGCTTCCTCGGGCCCAACGGCGCGGGCAAGACGACGGTGGTCCGCATCCTCACGACGTTGCTGCGCCCGACGTCGGGCAGCGCCCGGGTGGCCGGCTTTGACGTCGTCACCGACGGCGACGCGGTGCGCCGCGCGATCGGCGTCGCGCTGCAGGAGGCCGCCATCGACCCGCTGATGACCGGCCGCGAGCTGCTGCGGATGCAGGGCGCGCTGCACGGGCTTCGCGGGCGCGAGGCGCGCGAGCGGGCGGCCACGCTGCTCGAGCGCGTGGGCCTGACCGACGCCGGCGACCGGCGGGTCGGCGGCTACTCGGGCGGCATGCGGCGGCGGCTCGACCTCGCGCTGGCGCTCGTCCACCGGCCGGACGTCCTCTTCCTCGACGAGCCCACGACCGGCCTCGATCCCACGAGCCGCGCCGCGCTCTGGCGCGAGGTCCGGGCGCTGCACGAGGACGGCACGACGGTGTTCCTCACCACGCAGTACCTCGAGGAGGCCGAGCAGCTCGCGGACCGCGTGGGCATCATCTCGCGCGGCAGCCTCGTCGCCGAGGGCACCCCGCAGTCGCTGAAGGAGCGCGTGGGGGAGCCCACGGTGCACATCGAGATCTCCGATCCGGCGGACGCGGCGCGCGCGTGCGACGCGCTGCCCGCCCTCGGGACCGTCGAGCCGCCGATCGAGGGCGCGCCGACCCGCATCCGCGTGCGCACGGCGGCCGGCAAGGCGGCGATCGCGCCGATCGTGCGGGCGCTCGACGAGGCCGACGTCGCCGTCGAGTTCGTCGAGGTCGAGGCGCCCACGCTGGACGACGTCTTCATGGCCTTCACCGGCTCGCACCTGGAGGGCACGGCCGCGGGATGAGGGAGGGCCGGGTGGTCATGGCGCTCGGCCGGCGTGCCCTGAGCGTGCAGTTCCGGCGCGCGCAGCTGCTGCTGCCGACGTTCCTCCTGCCGCTGCTCCTGCTCGCGGTGATCGCCAGCGGCACGAGCGCCGGTCAGGGGCTGCGGGGGTTCCCGGACGTCGAGTCGTATCTCACCTTCGTCGTGCCGGGCACGGTGATCCAGGGGACGATCCTGGCCGGGCTCACCGCCGGGATCGCGATGGCGTCCGACATCGAGTTCGGCTTCTTCGACCGCCTGCTGGCGGCGCCGGTGCACCGCACGAGCCTCGTGCTCGGGCGGCTGTTCGGGACGCTCGTGCTCTCGGTGCTCCAGACGATCTGGTTCCTCGGCGTGGCGCTGCTGTTCGGCGCGAGCTACCCGGGCGGCGTGCCCGGCGTGCTCGGCACGATCGTCCTGGCCGGCATCACCGCGGTCGCCATGGGTGGCGTGTCAGCCGCGATCGCGCTGCGGACGGGCTCGTTGTCGCTGCTCCAGAGCCTGTTCCCGTTCATGTTCGTCCTGCTCTTCACGGCGCCGGCCTTCTTCCCGCGCGACCTCCTCGTGCCGGTCCTGCACGAGGTGTCGGCGTACAACCCGTTGACCTACGTGGTCGAGGGCGTGCGCGCGCTGTTGGCCGGTGACACCTCGCTCGGCGACCCGCTGGCCGGGTTCGCCGCGGCCATCGTCCTGGCGATCGCGACCGTCGCGCTCTCCACCTTGGCCCTCAAAGAGCGGTTGAGGCGGCTGTGAGCGTCGCCGTCGCCCTCTGGCGCCGCTCGCTGAACGAGGTCCTGCGGGTCCGCGGCGCGTTGCTGCCGGCGACCGTCGCGCCGGTCATCTTCATGCTCGGGATCACCGGGCAGTTCGGGCGGCTGACCGGGCTCGACGGGTTCCCGACCGACTCCTACCTCTCCTGGATCGTGCCGCTGTCCTGCCTGCAGGGCGCGGGCTTCGCGGGGGCGGCGACCGGCTCCAACCTGGCGCGCGACATCGAGCAGGGCTGGTTCGACCGGCTGCTGGTGGCACCGGTGCCGCGGCCGCTGCTCCTCATCGGCCCGATCCTCGGCGGGATCACGCGCTCGCTCGTGCCCGCCACCGTCGTGCTCGTCGTGGGCCTGCTGCTCGGCGCCGAGCTCACCGGCGGCGTCCTCGGGCTGCTCGCGCTCTACGTCGCGTGCGTGGGCTTCTGCGCGTGCGCGGCGCTGTGGGGGATCTTCATGGCGCTGATCTTCCGCACGCAGCAGGCGGGGCCGCTGATGCAGCAGGGCGTCTTCCTCGCCGTGTTCCTGTCGACGGCGTACACGCCCGAGGTCCTGCTGGAGGGCTGGCTGGCCGAGGCCGCCCACCTCAACCCGATCACGCACGTGCTCGAGATGGCCCGCCAGGCGACCGTGGTCGGGATCGAGCCGAGCTGGGCGAACACGTGGCCGGGGCTCGTCGCCCTGGCGGGCCTGGCCGCGGCGCTCGGCGCGGTCGCGCTGGTCGCGCTGCGGCGCATGGGGCGCTGAGGGTCGCGCGCGGCGGCCGATCTCGCCTCCTCAATGCCGGGGTTGACGTTCGTGCCGCGCCCGCGCCCGGTCCCCGCGCGGCCCGACCATGCGCTGGAGCAGCTCCCGGATCCCGACCTCGATGGCGCCGAGCTCCACGGCCAGCGCGCGGTAGTGCGCGGGCACGTCGTAGTGGTCGCCCTGGAAGCGATGGCGGGGGATGCCCATCCGGGCGGCGAACGCGTGCAGCTCGTCGAAGCTCTCGTCGCTGACGAGATGGCACCAGTGCCGGAACGGCAGCCTCGTATGGGGGTAATCGCGGAGCTCGTCGATGAGGATCAGAGCGGGCCTCTCCTCCAGGGGCCCGTGATCGCGACTGTCATGCCCTTACCGGCGTGGGTCGCGGGAGTCCCCGTCGAGTCGCCGTAGATGTTGACGAACATCGTGTCGCCGTCGGGGCTGAAGCACACGCCGGCCACCTCGGCCTCGCTGAAGATGTTCTCCGCGAACACGAACGCGCGACCGCTGGGGGAGATGCCGATCACGCGGTTGGGGTTGTGGCCGTCCGCGTCTGACGCGTCGTCCTCGCAAAGCAGCAGCCCGCCGCGCGGGGTCACCGTGAGGTTGTCGGGCGAGTCCATGACCTCGCCGCCCGGCGACTCGTAGTGGAGGATGAGCTTGCCGCGGTGCCGCCCTCGGATGCGGTACTCCCACACCTGCCCGTAGCCCTCGCGGTAGCCGTCCGAGTTGACGTCGCCGTTCTTGATGTCGCCGCCGCTCGTGGAGACGAAGTAGATGCTGTCGTCGCCGTACCAGCAGCCCTCGAGCCGGTTGAACTTGGTACCGCCGCCGCGCCAGCCCTGCTGGAAGACGCCGCGCGGGTCGTCGTCGTTGTCGTATTCGGGGTCGGGATCGGTGATGTCGATCCACTGCGTCGTCAGCCTGCGGCCGGGCTCCTGGCCCTCGCGCGCGTCGTACTGCGGCTTGCCCTTGATGCCGAGCATCTGCAGCGTGCCGCCGGCTGACAGGTTGTGCGGCTTCTTCGGGACGTAGCGGTAGAAGCCGGCGCCGCGGCCGCTGCCGGGATCCTCGGTCTCGTAGACGATCCCGGTCTCCGGGTCGGTGGCCGCCGCCTCGTGGGAGAAGCGGCCCATGGCGCGCAGCGGCTTGCTGTGCGGGCTGTCGCCCAGGTTGCGGTCCAACGGGACCTCGAACAGGTAGCCGTGCGGCTTGCTGAAGCCGCGCGAAGGGCCGGCGATCGTCTCCTCGCCAGTCAGCCAGCTGCGGTTGTGCAGGCCGAAGCCGCCGGCGCAGTTCACGGTGGTCCCGTCGAGCGAGACGAAGCTCCGAACCAGCTTGCGCTTGCGCGGGTCGTAGTCGAGCGTGGTCGTGCCGCCGCCCGCGAGCTGGTCGTACGCGCCCGGCCCCGGCGCGATGCTGCCCGAACCCGCTGGGTTGCGGTCTTCGCTGTTGCGGATCAGGCGCACGGTGCCCTTCGGGCCCTTGAACGCCGCCATGCCGTCGAGCGCGAGCGGGGTCGGCCGGCCGTCGGACATCGGCGAGCCGATCTCGCCGAACGTCACGTACGAGAACCCCGCGGGCAGCGCGAAGATGAAGCGCCCGAGCTGGTCGCGCTTCGGGCTCAGCGGTCCGTAGGTCGACGCGGCAAAGCTCCGCATGTCGGCCAGGGCCGTGCGGTTGGCGAGTCGCGCCAGCGCCTCCGAGCCCACTACTGTTCCGCCTGCCACGGCGGCTCCGCGGGCTAGGAACGCCCGCCGGTCCATGGTCGTCACTCGCGCCTCCCTCAAGTCGACTTGTGAACGATTTGTTAACTACCCACCAACTCAAGATCGACGCGCCGCAGGCCGACACCTGAGCGACGATGTCCTTCCTGGCCAAGCTCTTCGGCCGCAGCGCTCCGCCGCCGCCACCGCCGCCACCGCCACCTCCGAGCGACACCCTGGTTCTCACGGGCGCGGGTCTTGACGGTGCGACCGGCCCGGTCGAGGTGACCTTCGCGGTCGGCGACCGCACGTTCACCGCCACGGCCACGCGCCGCGGCGCCGGCACCGCGTTCCCGGCCGAGTTCGCCCTGTCGGAGATCCGCGAGGTCGTTCCCGAGCCCGAGCCCGCCCCGGCCCCGCCGCCGCCTCCCCCGCCGCCGCCCGCACCGGAGCCGGAGCCCGACCCGAGCCGATCGTCGAGCCCGAGCCCGAGCCCGAGCTCGCCGCCGCCGAGCCGGAGACCGACCGCGGCGAGATCGCCGTCGTGCGCCGCCCGATGACCGATCCCGACGGCGCCGTGATCGGCTACGAGCTCGTCGCCGGCACCACGAGCGGCGCGAGCGGCACCGCCGGCCTGCTCCTCGACGCCTTCGCCGACATCGGCCTCGATCGCCTCGCCGGCCGCCACCCGGTGTGGGTCACGATGACCACCGAGTTCCTGCTCGAGGTCGGCACGCCGCCCGTGCGGCCCGATCGCGTCGTGCTCCAGGTGCCGTCGGAGCCCGCCACCCCCGAGGTCGTCGCCGCGCTGCGCCGCCTCCAGTGGAGCGGCTACACGCTCGCGCTCGAGGGCTACGACGCCGAGCTGGCCGAGGTCTGCAACCTGGTCAAGATCGACATGACCGGCCGCAGCGACGAGGAGCTCAGGGAGGCCATCGCGGAGCCGGCCGCCAAGGAGCTCAAGCTCGTCGCCACCGGCGTGCGCGACGCCTTCGCGCTCGCCCGCGCCCAGGCGCTCGGCTTCACCATCTTCCAGGGCGACTTCTACGCCCAGCCGAACCTGACCAAGCAGCGCCGGGTCGGGACCGGCGGGATCGCCTCGCTCAAGGCGCTCGCCGAGGTGGCCAAGCCGGACGCCACGTTCGAGGACCTCGAGGCCGCCATCAGCACCGACGTCGGCCTCTCGCTCAAGCTCCTGCGCTACATCAACTCGGCGTTCTTCGCCCTCCCGCGGACCGTCGAGTCCGTGCGCGAGGCGCTCACGCTGCTCGGCACCGCCACCGTCCGCCGCTGGGCGATGGTCATGGCGCTCGCCTCGGCCTCGGACGCGCCCGAGGAGCTCGTCGAGCTCGCCCTCCAGCGCGCCCGCATGTGCGAGGTGCTGGGCGGCAACCGCGAGCTCAACGCCGCCGACGCAGCGTTCACGGTCGGCCTCTTCAGCGTCGCCGACGCGCTGCTCGACGCGCCGATGGAGGACGTGCTGGAGACGCTCCCGTTCTCGGACGAGATCCGCGCCGCCCTGCTGCGCCGCGAAGGTCCCAACGGCGAGCTCCTGAACACCGTCGTCGCCTACGAGCAGGCCGAGTTCCCCGCCCAGGAGCCGGGCGAGGCCCCGCTGGCGACGGTCTACACCGACGCGCTCGAGTACGCCGGCGAGGCCGCTCGCGCCGCGGTCAGCGCGCCGCCTCCCGGATCATCCGGATCAGCGAGCTGACGACGTAGAACGTCGAGATCGCGAGGAAGGCGGCGCCGAGGGCGCCGCGGACCTGATCCTCGGAGAACGGCATGCGCTTGGCGGCGGGGGGCGCGACGCGGTCGGCGATCGCGCCGCGCCAGCTTGGGAGGGCGTGGTGGCCCAGGGCTGTGGGGCTCGGCATGTCCTAGGCCCTACCCAAGGATCATGTTCGGCTCACCGCGGCTGTTGAGCCCGTTCGCGGAACGCGTGCAGCGGCCGCCGCGAACGCCGACCCCGCCGTTGAACGCCTGCCGCAGGCAGTTGCGCAGCGCGAGCTGGCCCCAGTAGCTCGGGTGCCCGGCCTCCTGGAGCTGGTACGGGCCGAAGACCGTCGTCACGGTGCGGATCTGGCTGACCCATTCGGTGACGTCGACGGCGCCGGGTGACGTCCAGTTGGCCACGCTGCGCTCCTCGAGCAGCCCGACGGTGTTCTCGCACAGCCGCCGGCCGTTGAAGGCGGTCTCGGCATCGAGCACCTGCACGTTGCTGAGCCCGCTCGTCGACACGGCCTGCTTGATCGTGTCGTTGAACGTCCGCACGACCGTGTCCAGCGCCCAGTCGGCGTCGCGGTTCCAGACGCCGCAGCCGCCGATGCTCTGGCGGTTCCAGCCCGTCTCGCCGTAACGGAACCCGGAGCCGCGCGGGATCGGCGACGTGTACGTCTGGGCGAGGATCGTGTACATCCCGTCCGAGTAGCCGGCGTTGGTCATCGCGTCGCGCACCCGCAGGAGCGCGTTGCGCACGTTGACGAGCTCCGCCGCCTTGCGGGCGGCGGTGAAGCGCGAGCTGATGGAGGAGTCGTCGGAGCAGTAGTTCTTCCACCACGACGGCGACGTCAGCCAGTTGGTCACGCACGCCTGGACGATGTCGGCGAAGCCGTAGTTGTTGGCGCCGATGAGCAGCGCGACGGCCTTCACGTTGTGCGTCGCGGCCCATTCCTGCAGCGCCAGCGCCTGGCCCTTGCGGCCCGAGCTGTCCGAGTAGAAGTCGATGCCGGGCTTGAACGTGTCGCCCACGCTCGTCGACGTGCGCGCGCCCGAGCAGGCGAGGTTGGCGCTCGGCACGCCTCCGATGTGCACCTCGGCCGCCTTCGAGCGATGGCAGCCGGAGATCGCCTCGCGGCCGGAGACGTCGTGGTAGGCGGTCGAGCCGAGCGCGTCGACCCGCGAGCTGGAGCTGTTCGTGTTCCCCGCCCAGCGTCCCGCCTCGCCGGAGATCGCCGAGTCGCCGAGCGCCGCGACGGAGGCAGGGCCGACTCCCGGCCCGTCGGCGTGAGCCGCCCCGCACCATGCGAGCGTGAGCGCCCCAGCCACCACAACCGCCGTCCGCAGACGCGAAAGCACGGCACTACCTCCTCCTCGGGAACGAGGCGGATGCTACGCGGCGAGCTCGACGACGCGGCCCTCGACCTTGCCGAGCCCCGGCCGACCGAGATAGAAGCCCTGGCCGCAGCCGACCGAGAGGTCCTTGAGGCAGGTCAGCTCGTTGCCGGACTCGATGCCCTCGGAGACCACGATGGCGCCGACGTCCTTGGCGAAGGCCACGATGGCGGCGGCCAGCGACTGGCGCACCGGGTCCTCGTCGATGCCGCAGACGAGCGAGCGGTCGAGCTTGAGGATCTCGGGCTTGACGCGCGTGACGTGGCGGAAGGAGGCGAAGCCGGAGCCGACGTCGTCGACCGCGACGCGGATGCCCTGGTCGCGCAGGCGGTCGAGCGTCTCGGCGAGCTGGACGTAGTCCTCGACCGCCTGGTGCTCGGTGAGCTCGACCACGAGCGGGCGGTCGTCATGCAGGCCACGCGCGACGATCGTCTCCAGCTCGCCGCCGGCCAGCAGGGCGGGGGAGACGTTGAGGGCGAGGTACATGCCCTCGGGCAGGCGGCTGTGGTTGCTCAGCGCGAGCCCGATGACGGCGAGCTCGAGGTCGACGCCGAGGCCGAGCGAGTGGGCGTCGAGGAAGGTCTGCTCGGTCGGCAGGGCCTCGCCGTCCTCGCCGGTGAAGCGCGCGAGCGCCTCGGCGCCGACGACGCGGCGGCTCTCGAGGTCGACGATCGGCTGGAGCGCGACGTTGAGCCCGGCGCCGTCGATCAGGCGGCCGATGCCGTCGACGGCCTCCTCGCGGCGGCGGCGGTCCAGGGTCGCGAGCTCGTCCTCGCGCCGGGCGCGCTCCCGCTCGACGTCGAGGCCGCGGCCGAGCTCGTCCTGCAGGTCGCGCAGCCGGTCGGCGACGGCGATGAAGCCGATGACGAGGCCGACGGCGGGGACGGCGAACTGGCCGGCGCGCAGGGTCAGGCTGGCCCACCACGCGCCCTCGTAGGCCTCGGAGGCCATGAGGTAGGCGACGGCGTCGAGCCCGGACAGGGCCATGAGCGAGATCACGCAGATCTCGCCCCAGGTCGGCGCGCCCTCGGCCTTCCTCCACCAGGCCACGGCGACGCCGAGCTGGCCGAGGGCGACGATGCCGACCACGACGCGCAGCTGCGCGTGGTAGGTGCCGTCGTCGGCGGCGAGGTTCCCGAACGGGGCGCCGGAGAGCGAGGCGAAGGCGAGCAGCGCGATGCCGCCGGCCGCGAAGGCGACGAGCTCCCGGTGGCGGGCGCGCACGTCCATGACCGCGAGCAGGCCCGCGGCGAGCAGCGCGACGTGCCAGATCAGATAGCGGGCCGCGGCGGCGTCGGCGCCCTGGTCGACCACGCCGGTGTCGGCGAGGATCGACGGCTGGGCGAAGACGTTGATCACCAGGCCGGCGACGGCGACGGTGACGCCGGCGGACATCCACAGCAGCCGCGAGTCGTCGATCGTGCGCGCCGAGGCGTGCAGCAGGTGGCCGACCAGCGCGGCGCAGACGGCGCCGACGGCGAGGCAGGCGGGCACGACCGCGGACGGCCGGCCACCGTCCGCGCTCAGCGCGACGACGCCCGCGGCGATCGCCATGACGGCACACGCACCGAGTAATCTCAGGTTCACGCTGACCGGTGCGCGCGAGCTCAGCAGTGGAGACACTGTGTCAATAGTGACCGTTTGTTGACGCTCTCAAACCCGGTCTTTCGGGCCGAACGCTAGCCTTGGCCGCCGAGAATGGCGACGCTCACGGATACCACGGGCACCGATCCGGCCTTCGTCGTCGAGCGGTTCGGGACGACCGGAGACCGGCTGGAGGTGGCCGGACACTGGCGCGGACTGCGCGGGCGACGCTTCGTCCGGCCGGTCCTGTGGCTGCACCAGGGCGAGAGCCGGCAACGGCTCGTGGCCGTTCTCGACCACAAGCCGTGGGCCGCGGACGACGGCGAGCCGTGGCTGGCGGAGTTCAAGTGGGACGGGCGCAAGCTCGAGGCCGAGCGGGCCGAGCTGGAGGTCGGCAACGAGCTCGTGGTCGAGCTCCCGCTTCCTGGCGCGCCGGCACCCAAGCCGCGCCCGGCGAAGGCCCGCGTGCCGTCCGAGCTGGAGCGGGCCCGCGAGCAGCTACTGAGCGCGACGAAGGAGCGCATCGCGCTGCAATCCGCGCTCGACGCCGCCGAGGTGCAGGCCGAACAGCTCGCACGGGTGAGCGAGGAGCGCGACCGCGCTCGCGCGGACGCCGAGCAGGCGCGCGCCGACGGCGAGCGCATGGCCAACGACGAGTATCGCCAGCGTGAGCGAGCGCTGGCCGCGGCCGAGGAGGCCGCGACGGCGCGCGAGCTCGCCGAGCGCCAGCTCGCGGCCGCGCGCGAGGCCTTCGTGACGCTCCAGTCCGAGCGCGACGAGGTCGTGGCCACTCGCGACAGGGTCGAGGCCGAGCGCGACCGGCTCGCGGCGGACCGCGACAAGGTCGAGGCCGAGCGCGACGAGCTCGCCGCCACGCGCGGCAAGGTCGAGGCCGAGCGCGACCGGCTCGCGGCGGACCGCGACAAGCTCATGGCCGGGCTCGACCGGATCGAGGCCGAGCGCGATGCGGCGCTCGCCGAGCGCGACCAGCTGATGGCGGCGCGCGACGACGCCACGCTGGCTCACGACGTCCTCGCGGACGAGCCTGCGCCGGGGCCGACCACCGAGGAGTTCGCTGCCGCCCGCGAGGAGTCGAGGCGGCTCGAGCGCGAGCTCGCCTCCGCCTGGCGCGAGCGCGATCAGCTGGCGACCGAGCTCGCGGCGGCTCGTGCCGGCCGCGAGCGCGTCGAGGCCGAGCTCGTCGCCGCCCGGACCGATCGCAAGCGCCTCGAGCGCGACCGGGAGCGGCTCGAGAGCGAGGCCGCCACGCCCGCGCGCCGCCCGGCGCGGGTCTCCACCGGCGAGAGCCGCATCGGCCCGCCGAGCTCCGGCATGGCGCTCTGGGGCGTGCGCTTCGTGGCGCTCGGGTTCGTGGCGATCCTCTTCGCCGCGATCGTGCTGCTGCTGGCCGGGGTCTTCTAGGCCCGGGCTAAGCCCGCCGGCGCGCCTTGCGCGCCTCGTTCTCCGCCCGCTCGCCCAGCGCGCCCGCGACCGCGAGCGCGATCAGGCCGGTGACCAGGGCGGGGAAGATGACGCCGAACACCGCGATCAGGGCGATGGTGGACTTGGCGGCGGCGTCGAGCGCGAACAGGTCGAGCA
This sequence comes from uncultured Solirubrobacteraceae bacterium, assembly GCA_963774155.1. Classification (GTDB taxonomy): domain Bacteria; phylum Actinomycetota; class Thermoleophilia; order Solirubrobacterales; family Solirubrobacteraceae; genus DASSUW01. The sequence goes on along the minus strand of CAVZDW010000008.1, from coordinate 1,041,503 downwards.
TGCCCGGCAGTTTACGCATCTAACTGGACTTATGCGATGCGCCGACGGGTAAGAGATCGGCCACGATGACCGCGCACGCCGACCCACCCGCACCCGCGCCCGAGGCGCCGCCGCAGGACCGCTTCCTCCGCGCGCCCGAAGCCATGGGCGAGCCGCCCGAGCCCGCACCGCCCGCGCGGAAGTTCGCCCACTGGCGCGCGCCCGTCGCGATCGGCGTGGTGATCCTCGCGCTCGTCGCCGGTCAGGTGGCGGCGCTCATCGTGCTTCTCGCGGCCGGTGGCGAGGACGCGCCCGACACGGTGGCGGCCGCCGCCTTCGTGCTCGCCGACCTGATCGTGCTCGGCATCATCATCGCCTTCGCCCGCCGCGGGGCCGAGCGCCTCACGGCGGCCACGCTCGGCATCCGGCGCACGAGGTTCTGGCGCGCGGTCGGCTGGACGCTGGCCATCTGGGTCGGCATCACCGCGCTGGAGGGCCTGTGGGCCCTGCTCGTCGGCGGGTTCTCCAACGTCGAGGAGGACCCCGGGATCAGCAACGGCGAGATGGTCTTCATGCTCTTCGCGATCGCCGTGGTCACGCCGATCGTCGAGGAGCTCGCGTTCCGCGGCTATCTCTTCCCGGCCCTCACGCGCTGGCGCGGCCCGTGGGTGGGCGCGCTGCTCACCGCGATCCTCTTCGGTTGCGCGCACCTCATCTCCAGCCCGGTGGAGGCGATCCCGGCGCTCGCCGTCTTCGGCTTCGGCGCCTGCCTCCTCTACTGGTTCACGGGCTCGCTGCTGCCGTGCATCGCCCTGCATGCGGCGAACAACGCGATCGTCATGAGCGTCGGGGGCGACTGGACCTGGCAGATCCCGGTCGCGCTGGCCGCCTGCACCGCCCTGTCCGTGCTGTTGCTGCTGCCGTTCGCACGCGAGCGTGCGCCGGTCGCCGCTTCATGATCCACACTGTTCTCGGACCAACGGGAGGAAGAGATGGCCGCCACACCTGACTCGAGCGGTACCGACGCAGGGCCCGAGACCCCACGGTCGACGGCTTCACCGCTCGACGAGCACGCGTCTCCGGTCGCCGGCGGCGGCCGACAGTCCGGGCGTGCGACGACGTCGATGATCCTCGGCATCATCTCGATACCGGCGGCGATCATCCCCATCGCCGCGTGGATCCTCGGGATCGTCGCCATCGTGCTCGGCGCGACGGCGCGAGGCGAGATCGCCCGCACGGGCATCGGCGGCTCCGGCCGCGCGACCGCCGGACTCATCTGCGGCATCATCGGCGTGCTCCTCGGCGTCGTGATCTTCATCGTCAACCTGAGCGCCGCTTCGTAGTCAGCGCGCCGCCGCGTGGATGGCCAGGACGGCATCCAGCGTGTCGGCCTCGGCAGCCGGCTTGTCCGGGCGGTGGCGCAGCACGCGCGCGAAGCGCAGGGTGACGCCGCCCGGGTAGCGCGTGCTCGCCTGCACGCCGTCGAACGCGACCTCGACCACCAGCTCCGGCCGGACGTGGACGGTCCACTCGTCGCGGCCCGTCTCGAGCGCGAGCAGGTGCTCGGTCTGCCACGCGAGCATCGCGTCGGTGAGGCCCTTGAACGTCTTGCCGAGCATGACGAAGCCGCCGTCGGTGCGCGCGCCGAGGTGGAGGTTGCTGAGCCGCCCGCGCCGCCGGCCGTGACCCCACTCGACGGCCAGCACGACGAGGTCGAGCGTGTGGCGCGGCTTGACCTTCAGCCAGCCCGCGCCGCGACGCCCGGCCGCGTACGGCGCCTCGAGCGCCTTGACGATCACGCCCTCGTGGCCGCGGGCGAGCGCCTCGTCGAGGACACCCTGTGCGGCGGCGGCGTCGGGGGCGAGCACGCGCGGGATGCGCGCCGCCTCGGGCACGAGCGCCTCGAGCGCGGCGAAGCGCTCCGTGCCCGGCTCGTCGATGAGGTCCGTGCCGCCCGCGTGCAGGACGTCGAAGAAGAGCGCGGTGAGGCGTCCGGTGCCGACCGCGCTCGCCGTCACCTGGAACGGCTCCGGGCGGCCGTCCTCGCGTAGGGCGATCGCCTCGCCGTCGAGCACGAGCGTCTCCTCGGGCAGCGCCAGCGCGGCGCTCACCACCTCGGGCACCCGCGCCGTGATGTCGTCGAGCGAGCGCGTGAAGACGCGCACCTCGTCGCCGCGGCGGTGGACCTGCACGCGGATGCCGTCGAGCTTCCACTCGACGGCCGCCGGGGCGATCTTGGCCAGCGCCGCCTCGAGGTCGTCGCCGGGCGAGGCGAGCATCGGCTGCACGGGCCGCAGCAGCTCGAGCGAGACCGCGCGCAGCCCGCCCGCGCCCCCGGCCAGCGCGATCGCCGCCACCGCGCCGAGGTCACCGCTGAGCATCAGCGCACGCTGGACGTCGGTCCGCGGCACCCCCGCGGCCTTGGCCACGGCGTCGGTCATCACGCCGGCCAGCGCGCCCTGGCCGATGTCGCCGAGCAGGAGCGCGACGAGGAAGCGCTGCTCGTCCTCGGTCGCCCGGCCCAGCAGATCGCGGACGCCGTCGCGCCGCGCCGCCTGCGAGCCCGCTCCGGAGAGGCCGCCGATGCGCGTGAACCCGGCCTCGACCTCGCCGATCGTGAGCGTGGGCTCGGCCGCGGGCAGCGGCTGCTCGCGCAGCGCGGCCCAGCCGACGCCGATCTGCCGCTGGGTCAGCTCCCCCGAGAGCCAGGCGACGGCGGCCGGCGTCTCGGCCGGGTCGAGCCGGCGGAGGAGCGCCGCCAGCGCCTCGACCTTCCCGCCCCGCGCCGACGTGGACCGGACGGTCGCGGAGGCGGCGACGAGCTCGCGCAGGAGCATCAGCGCAGCAGCCGCCCCTCCATCCCGCCGGCCACGGTGATGGTCTGCCCGCTCACGTGGCCGGAGGCGATCGGCGAGCACAGGAACGCGATGGCGAGCGCGACGTCCTCGGCCGTGGCGATCTTGCGCAGCGGCATCGTCGCGGTCACCCGCGCGACTGACTCGTCGCTCAGCGACCCCTCGGTCATCGGCGTCACCGTCCAGCCGGGGGCGACGACGTTGACCCGCCCGAGCGGCGCGCGCTCGACGATCTCGTTCTTGAGGGAGAGGCCGAGCCCGTGCGTGATCGCCGCCTTGGCCGACGAGTAGTCGGCGTGCCCGGCCTCGCCGAACACGCCGGCGGTCGAGCTGACGAGCACGAGCGAGCCCGCCCCGGTGGCCTCGACGTGGCGCAGGTAGCCGCGGGCGGTGAGGAACGTGGCCGTGAGGTTCGCGTCGAGCGTCGAGCGCCAGCGGTCCAGGCTCATGCGCGCGACGGGCACGTCGTCGGGCTCCCACGTGCCGGCGTTGGCCACGCACGCGTCGAGCCGGCCGAGCGCCTCGACGGCGGCGGGAACCAGCGCGTCAGCCGATGCCTCGTCGCGCAGGTCGGCCTGCAGCGCCACGCCGCCGACCTCCTCCGCGAGGGCTTCGGCGGCGGCGCGGTTCGAGTGGTAGTGGACGCCGACGCGAGCGCCCTCGGCGGCCAGGACCCGCGCGGTCGCGGCGCCGATGCCGCCTGACGCGCCGGTGACCAGGACCGCATTGCCTTCGAGTCCGAGTTTCATGGCGGGGGAGTATGCCTCTTGCCATGGTTGTGGAATTGTGGAACAATCTCGCGCATGAGCCCCCGCCTGCAGGTTCTCCTCGCCGCACTCTGCTTCGCGACCACGGGGACGGCCCAGGCGCTCGGCCCCGCCGGGACGAGCCCGCTGGGCGTCGGCGCCGCGAGGATCCTCGTCGGCGGCGGGCTGCTCGTCGTGCTCGCCCTCGCCACCGGCGCGTTCCGCGGCGCCCGCTGGACGCCCGGCCCCGTGCTCGTCGCCGTGGCGGCCGTGGCGACCTACCAGCTCGCGTTCTTCGCGGCCGTCGCCGACACCGGCGTGGCGGTGGGGACGATCGTCGCCCTCGGCTCGGCGCCGACGCTCGCCGGCCTCTTCGAGTGGATCCTGCACCGGCGTCGCCCCGACCCGCGGTGGACCGCCGCCACGGCGCTGGCCTGCGCCGGCGTCGCGCTGCTGGCGCTCTCCGGCGGGGACGCGAGCGTGTCCGCGCCGGGCGTCGCCCTCGCCGTGGCCGCCGGCGCCTCGTACGCCGTCTACACGCTGGCCGCCAAGCGGCTGCTCGACGCCGGCCACGCGCCCGAGGGCGTGATGGCGGCGGCGTTCGGCCTCGCCGCGGTGGTGCTCCTGCCCGTCCTCGCGCTCAGCTCGCCGGGCTGGCTCCTGCGGACCGACGGCATCGCCCTCGCGCTCTTCCTCGGCGTGGTCCCGACCGCGTTCGCCTACGTCCTCTTCGCCCGCGGCCTGCGGCGCCTGAGCGCCTCCGAGACGGCGACGCTGACCCTGGCCGAGCCGCTGACCGCGGGCGCGCTCGGGGCGATCGTGCTCGCCGAGCCGATGACGGCGATGTCGGGCGCCGGCGCCGGCCTCGTGCTCGCCGGGCTGCTCGCGCTCGGCGTGCGGGTCCGCGCGCCTGCCCTTGCGCCGCCGCAGCAGGCCCCGGCATGATCCGTTGATGGCCGCGCCCCGCTCCCTCGAGCGCACGTCGACCGTCGACGCCCTCGCCAACGCCCTCCGCCGCGAGATCCTCGACGGCGAGCGCCCGCCGGGCTCGTGGCTGCGCGAGCGCGAGCTGGTGGAGACGTACGGCGTCGCCCGCCATTCGCTCCGCGCCGCCCTGCGGACGCTCGCCGCGGAGGGCCTGCTGCGGATCGAGCCGCACCGCGGGGCGCGCGTGGCCGAGCTGAGCGCGGACGACATCCGCTGGCTCTACGAGCTGCGCGCCGCGCTCGAGCTCGAGGCCGCCCATCTCGCGCTCGAGCGCAACGGCGGCAAGCTCCCCGCGGCGGTCCACGAGGCGCTGGCCCGGCTCGAAGCCGCCTGCGCCGGCGGTTCCTGGAGCGCGATGAACGAGGCGCACGCCGACCTGCACCGCGCGATCGTCGAGGCCGCGCACAGCCCTCGCATCGCCGCCGCCCACGCCGCGCTCAACGGCGAGATGCGGCTCTTCCTGCTCGCCCTGAAACCCCATCTGGAGCCCGCCGAACTGGCCGCCGACCACGTTGCGCTCGTACGCGGGCTCGAGCGCAGCGGCCCGCCGGTGCTGCGCGACCATCTGCGCCGCTCGGCCGAGACCCTGGTGAACGCATGATCGATCCACGGCTGCTCCAGCATCGGCCCGCGCTCGTCTACGACCCGCAGGAGGCCTACCGCGCGATGTCGGCGGCCTCGATCACCGACTACGGCGGCAACGCGCTCAAGCGCGGGAACGGCACCGTGGTCTCGCGCTCCGGGGCCGGGCTCACCCTCGACCTCCTGGCGACCTACGACGTCAAGGGCGGCGACCGCATCGACGCGGCCGGCGACCCGCTCCCCGCCTCCCGCCGCTTCCAGGCCGATTCCGCCTACCGCGAGCGCGTCTACGGCCGCCTGAAGGAGGACGGCGACCGCACCTGGCTCCAGTACTGGCTCTGGTGCTACTACAACCCGAAGCACCTGCTCGGCTTCGGCAAGCACGAGGGCGACTGGGAGGTCGTCCAGGTCGGGCTCGCGGCCGACGGCACGCCCGAGGTCGCCACCTACTCCCAGCACGAGAACGGCGAGGCGCGCGAGTGGGGCGACATGCGCCACCAGGGCGACCACCCGATCGTCTACGTGGCTCCGCTCTCCCACGCCTGCTACTTCGAGCCGGGCTCGCACCCCTACGTGGTCGGGGTCGACAACCCCGACGACACGCTGGCGCCGATCCTCCCGGAGGTCGTCGAGTTCGGCACGTGGTCGCGCTGGACCGGCCGCTGGGGGAACTCGGTCGGCGTGCTCGGCGGCAAGGCCGGTGGGCGCAGCCCGGCGAGCCCGGGCCGGCAGGGCGCGAAGTGGGACAACCCGGCGACATGGCACGGCCGCGCCAAGGCGCGCAAGCCGCTGAACGCCGGCAGCCGGGCCGTGCGCGCCGCGGGCCAGGCGACCTACCCGAAGCTGCTCGGGATCCAGGCACGTCGCGACGGCGACCGCATCCTCGTCGACTACCAGCTCGACGGGGCGCCCCAGCGCCGCGCCTCGCGCCTGCTGGTCACGGTCCACAAGGACGATCTGGTGCTCGCGCAGTGCCCCGAGCGCGTGACCGCGCCGACCGGCACGGTCGAGCTCCCGGTCCCGAAGGCCGAGGGCGAGCTGATCGTCCGGGCTTCCGCGTACAACGTGTTGCGCCAGCGCAGCGATCCGCTCGAGACGACCGTTTAGGGACCGGCCGGGCGGGAGACCAAGTTCGTCGCCCGCCCGGACGGTGAGGAGGAGGACGTCCCGGGGGAAGGACGCTCGCTTCGCTTCCTGACTCCCCGTCAATCAGGATCGGCTAACCGGTCAGGGTCAGCATGGGGACGTTGCTCCGAAATCAGGTCATCACGGTGACTGCAATCGGGCTGGCGCCATCCGACAGGACGCCTTGCGATCCTTTCGAACCGATCACCAGGGGGGATCTGAATTGACACGGAGATTCGAAGTTGGGCCGATACTGGTCGCGCTGGGTGCCATCACGCTCGTGGTGAGCCTCTTTCTCGACTGGTACGGACCGCTGACGGCCTGGGACGCATTCGAGGTCGTGGAGGTGCTGCTCGTGGTTCTCGGAGCCGCGGCGTTCGCCGTCTCGCTCGGGATGCTGTTGCCCGACCTGGACTACGTGGACCGCAACTGGCTGCCCGCCATCACGCTCGCCGTAGCGGTGCTCGTGGCCGCCGAGCTGGTCAACCCGCCGCCGGCCGCGGCCATCGACGACGCGCTCGGGATCGGCGCCTGGCTCGCTTTCGCGGCGGCCTTCGTCATGCTCGTCGGCACGGTGCTGAGCCTCGGCCGCGTGTCGCTCGCGCTGGCCGTCGAGGGCCGCGAGCGGCGGGAGCACGTCCCGGTGGTCGACCACCGGCAGGACACCACGGAGACGGCAGCCGTCGTCGCCGACGAGGACACGGCGAAGGAGAGCTGATGCCCGAGGTCCGCGACATCGCCTTCGAGCTCGAACGGTTCGGCTGGAGCGAGCCCGGCCAGCTCGAGGTCGTCGGGCGGTGGAGCGGGCTCGAGGGGCGGCGGCTCGGCCGCCCGGTGCTGACGATCGAGGCCGGCGGCCGTCGCCGGCGGCTCACGGCGCTGCCCGGCGGGCACCTGACGTCGGGCGACTGGCGGGCGACCTTCGCCTGCGACGAGGACCCGGAGGCCGTCGAGAGCGTCTCGCTCGAGGTGGCGCGCCGGCTCGTGGTCGATCTCCCGGCGCCGAAGCCGCTGCGCAAGCGCCCGCGGGAGCTCATCGAGCTCGAGAAGGAGCGCGAGCGCCGCGAGGAGGTCGAGGCGACGCTGGCCGAGCGCGACGCCGAGCTGGTCAGCCTGCGTGAGGAGGCGGACGCCGCGCTGGCCAAGAGCGAGGCCGAGATCGAGACGCTGGGCGCCGAGCTCGAGGGCCTGCGCCCGCAGGTCGAGGATCGCGACGCGCTGGCGGCGGAGCTGGAGTCGGCGAAGTCCGACCTCGAGCGCACCCGCGACGAGCTCGCCAACGTGCGCGCCAAGCTCGAGCTCGAGCGTGCGGCCACCACCGATCTGCACGAGAAGATCGCCAGCGCCCGCGAGGAGGCCGAGGCGACGATGGTCACCGAGTCCCAGGAGACGGAGCGGCTGCGGGCGGAGCTGGAGGCGGCGCGTGAGGAGACCGAGCGCGCGGTCACGGCGGAGCAGGCGGAGACCGCCCGCCTGCGCGAGGAGCTCGCCGCCACGACGGCGGCGGACGCCAACGGCGGCGAGCCCGACGACGCCGCCAAGCGCATGTACGAGCGGATCGCCAAGGAGCTCGAGACCGAGCGCGCGGCCGCCCGGTCGCTGCGGCGCGAGCTCGACGCCGTGCAGGCCCAGTCGGCCGAGGAGCGGCGCTCCAACGGGGTCACCGAGGACGTCCCCGCGGCGACGCCCGCGGGCCGGCTGGCCGCCTCCCGCCGGATGGATGCCGGGCGTGCGGCGGCCGCCCACCGCGCCGACGTGGCTCGCGCGGCGTCCGCCCATCGCGTCCCGCACGGGCAGCGGTCGGCCTCCGCCGTGTGGGCGGTGCGCGTGACGGCGCTGCTCTTCGTGCTCGCGCTCCTGCTGGTCGGGCTGCTCATCGTGAGCTGGGTGACCTGACGCTGCGCGTCCGGCTGATCGTCGTCGTGGCGGCGGTCGTGGCCGCGCTCTCGCTGCTCCTTCCGTGGGCGCTCGCGTTCGACCCGCAGGCGTGGGTGGTCTGGGGTCGCGACGCGTCGCGCCTCGCGCTCGACACCAGCGGTGGGCCGTCGTGGAAGCCGCTGCCGGTGGTGGTGATGACGCCGCTGTCGCTGACCGGCGACCCCGCTCCCGCGCTTGTGGCTGGTGCTGGCGCGGGCCGGCGGGCTGCTGGCGCTGGCGGGCGCGTGGGTGCTCGCCGCTCGGCTGGGCGGGCAGCTCGCCGGGCTCGTCGCCGCGCTGGTCATGGCGCTGAGCCCGTGGTGGCTGTTCAACACGGCGCTCGGGAACTCCGAGGGCCTGCTCGCCGCGACGGCGCTGTGGGCGGTCGTCGCGCACCTCGAGGGGCGGCGGCGGTGGGCGCTCGCCCTGGCCACGGCCGCGGCGCTGCTGCGTCCCGAGGTGTGGCCGTTCCTCGGGCTCTACGGGCTGTGGCTGTGGCGCCGGGGTGACGAGCGGCCGGGGGTCGCGATCGCCGCGGTGCTCGTCCCGCTGCTGTGGCTCGGCCCGGACGTGGTCGGCATCGGCGGGGCGCTGAGCGCCTCGCGCGCGGCCCGGGGGGAGCCGAGCCTGGGGAGCGCGGCGCTGGAGGACGTCCCGGGCCTCGCCGTGCTCGCCGACGCCGTCTCGCTGCTCACGGTCCCGGCGGCCGTCGCCGCGGTGATCGGCACGGTCGTCGGCGGCTCGCTCGCGCGCGTGCTGGCCGCCGGGGCCGCGGCGTGGATCGTCATCGTCGCCGTCATGGCGCAGGCCGGCTACGCCGGCAACCCGCGCTACCTGGTGGCCGCGATGGCCTTCGGCTGCGTGCTCGCGGGCGTCGGCGCCGTGCTGCTCGTGCGGCGCGCGCCGGTCGCGGCCGCCACCGTCCTCGTCGTCGCCGTCGCGGCGATCACGCTCGGCGATCTCGCCGACCAGGTCTCCGACGTCGGCGCGCGCGCCGACCGCCGCGAGGCGCTCCCCGGCCTCGTCGCCGCGGCGGGCGGCCGCGACGCCATCGCCGGCTGCGCGCCGGTCCGCACGGCCCCCGACGTGCGGCCGCTGGTGGCGTGGGAGCTCGACATCTCGATGCTCGGCATCGACCGGCCGCCGGAGCCTCCGGCGGCCGTGCTGCGCTGGTCCCCGCACGGCGGCGGGCCGCTGGAGCCCGCGCTGCCGCCGGGCTTCGAGGAGGTCGCCCGGGTCCCGTACTGGGAGGCATGGGAGGCCTGTAGGGTGGGCCGCTGAGATGGACGAGATCGCGATCGTGGTCCATGGCGGGGCGGGCGGTGTGCCCCGGGAGCCGGAGCGGATGCGCTCCGGCGCGGCGGCCGCCGTCGAGGCCGGGCACGCGGTGCTGGCGGCCGGCGGATCGGCGCTCGACGCCGTCGAGGCCGCCATCGTCGTGCTCGAGGACGACCCGGAGTTCAACGCGGGCCGCGGCGCCGCGCTGACCGAGTACGGGCGGGTGGAGCTCGACGCCTCGGTCATGGACGGAACGTCGCGCGCCGCCGGTGCCGTCGCCGCCGTGCGGGGCGTGCGCAACCCGATCCGCGCCGCGCGTGCGGTCATGACCGAGGGCCGTCACGTGCTGCTCGTGGGCCAGGCGGCGATCGAGTTCGCCGCCACCGCGGGGCTCGACTTCGAGTCCGAGATCTACTTCGTCACCGAGCGCGAGCGGCGTGCGCTGGCCGGGGAGAACCACGTCGGGGCGCGCGGGACCGTCGGCGCCGTGGCCCGCGACGCTGCGGGCCGGCTCGCGGCCGCGACATCCACGGGCGGCGTCGCCGGGCAGCGGCTCGGCCGCGTCGGCGACTCGCCGCTCATCGGCGCCGGCACGTGGGCCGACGACGGCACCGTCGCCGTCTCCTGCACCGGCCACGGCGAGTCGATCATCCGCTCCGCCCTCGCCCACGAGGTCGACGCGCTCATCCGCCACCGCGGGCTCGGCCTGCAGGAGGCCTGCGCGGTGGCCATCGAAGGACTCGGCCGCTGGGGCGAGGACGGCGGGCTGATCGCGGTCAGCTCGCACGGCGAGGTGTCGGCGACCTTCAACTCCGCCGCCATGACCCGCGGATGGCGGGTCGGCGACGGGCCCGTGTTCACGGCCGTCATGCCCGAAGGTGACTGACGCCGTCGAGGACGTCGCCGAGCGGCTGTACGCCCTGCCGCTCGAGGACTTCACCCGCGAGCGGGACGCCGCGGCGCGCGAGCTGCGCAAGGCCAAGGAGCGGGACGCCGCCGCGGTGGTGGCCAAGCTCCCGAAGCCGTCGCAGGCGGCGTGGGCGGCCAACGCGCTGGCGCGCGAGCGGCGTGACCTCGTCGACGGCCTGCTGAGCGCCGTCGACGACCTGCGGGACGCGCAGGAGGCGGCGGTGGCCGGCAAGGGGGCGGCCGCGTTGCGCGACGCGGCGGCGTCCGAGCGGGCGGCCGTCGACGCGCTGATGGAGGCCGCCAAGGACCTGCGGCCGGCGGGCCGCAAGCCGAGCGCGCAGACCATGGAGCGCCTGCGCACCACGCTCCAGGCGGCCGCCACCGACGACGCCGTCCGGGACGCCCTCGACCGCGGCCGCGTGGTGGAGGACGCCGAGGGCGGCGGAGCCTGGGGCCTGGTCCCCGGAGGCGACGTCGCGCCGGCGCCCCGGAAGCCGCGCCCCAAGAAGCCGGCCAAGCGCGCGGCCAAGGCGGCGCCGGAGCGCGACGAGGAGGCCGAGCGGCGGGCGGCCGAGCGGCTGCAGGAGGAGCGCGAGCGGCGCCAGCGGCTCGAGGCCGAGCTGCGCGAGGCGCGCGCCGAGCGCCGCTCCCGCGAGCGCGAGCTCGAGCGGGCGGAGAAGGCGGCCGAGCGATCCGCGGGCCGCCTCGAGGCGGCGCTCGCCGCCGCCGAGGAGGCGAAGGAGCACGCCGAAGAGGCGGCCTCCGATCTCGAGTCGGCGCGCGAGGCGGCCAGCGAGGCCCGCGACACCGTCGCCCGCCTCGAAGAGCAACTCGACTAGCGGGGGTCAGACCCCCTTACGACAGCTGGGCGGCGAGGCGCTTCGGTGCGACGGCGAGGTAGCTGTCGGTGATGAAGTCGCCGACCTCGGTCCAGTCGACGTCGCCGCGATCGAGCCGCAGGCCGACCCAGCCACGGTGGCCGATGTAGGACGGCATGTAGAACCGCTCCGGCGACGCCCCGATCAGGCCCTCGTTGGCCGGCGTCTTGAAGACCACGCCGACGATCCCGTCGCCGTGGTGGTCGTCGAGGTAGTACGCGAACGTCCGCTTGCGCACCTTGAAGACCGCGTGCCTGCCGCTGAGCTCGCGCTCGGCCTCGGGGAGCGCGCCGCAGAGCTCCGAGACGCGCTCGAGGCTCATGACAGAGCTTCGGCGAGCACGGCTGGGTCGCGCTCGCCCTCCGGCAGCTCCATCGCCATCAGGCGCGCGAGCTGCGCGCGGCCGCGCACGTCCAGCTTGCGATAGATCTGGCCGAGGTGGTACTCGATGGTCTTGGGGCTCAGGAAGAGCGCCGAGGCGGCCTCGCGGTTCGTCATGCCCTGGGCGACGAGCACGGCGATCTGCAGCTCGTGCGGGGTGAGCTGCTCGGCCGCCGTCTCGGCCCGCCGCGCCTGCTGCTCGCCGGTCGCTCGCAGCTCCGTCCGGGTGCGCTCGGCCCAACCGCGGGCGCCGAGGCGCTCGAACGTCTCCAGCGCCTCCTTCAAGGGCTCGCGAGCGTCGGCGCGCTGGCGGGCGCGCCGCAGCCGCTCGCCGAAGCACAGCAGCGTGCGCGCCCGCTCGAACGGCATCGGGAGCTTCTCGTGCAGCACCAGCGCCGCCTCGAACACCGCGCGCATCTCGGCGTCGGGAGCCAGCAGCCCGCGCAACCGCGCGGCGGCTGCCTGCGGCCACAGCGTGCCGACCGCGCGGCCGCGGGCCTCGAAGTCGTCGAGCAGCGCCGCCGCCTCGTCGCGCCGGCCGGCCCGCGCGTAGGCCTCGACGAGATCCGGCGCCCACATCACGAGCGCCGGCTGCATCCGCAGCCGCTCGGCATGGCCGCGCGTCTCCTCCAGCGCCGCGATGGCCTCCGGGATGCGGCCCTGGCCGAGCTCCAGCAGCCCGAGGGCGGCGTGCAGATAGGTGCCCGTCGCGTCGCCCTGGAAGCGCACGGTCAGCGCCAGCCCCTCGGCGACGTGGCGCCGGCAGTCCTCCTCCTGGCCGAGCGCGGCCTCGACCTGGGCCACGGAGGCAAGGCCGAGCGAGAGCGGCGCGAGCAGCCCGGTGTCGTGCGCGAGCTCGACCGACTCCGTGGCGAGCGCCCGGGCGGGTGCCCAGCGGCCGAGCCGGTAGTCGAGCTGCGAGCGGGCGGCCAGCGGGTAGATGAGCGCGCTGACCGCGCTGGCCTCGCGGGCCGCCGCGATCAGGCGGTCGAAGATGCGCTCGGCGCGGTCGAACTTCTCGATCCAGATCGACGAGTGCGCGGCCATCCCGACGACCTCCACGATGGCCAAGGGGTCGCCCTCGAGGAGATAGGGCTCGACGGCGCTCAGCATCGCGTCGCCCTGCTCGACGTCGCCGAGCGCGAGGTACGCCTCGGCGATCACGGCGGTGGCGAGCAGCTCGATGGCCGGCTCGGCCGACGTGGCGAGCGCCCGCGCCCGCTCGGCGGTCCCCACCAGGGCGTTCATGTCGCCGGTCATCATGTGGGTGACCGAGGCCTCGAGGAACATCGCGGCGGCCCGCCGGGGGTCGCGGGAGCGGACCCGCTCGGCCTCGGCCACGAGCAGCTCGTAGGCCACCAGGGGAGACCCGCGGCGCATCTCCACGTGGCCGGTCATGCGCTGGACGTCGGCGGCCAGCAGCGGGTCGACGGCCAGGCGCGCGGCGTCGCCGAGGAGCGCCAGCGCCCGGTCGGCCTCGCCGGAGCGCGTGGCGTCGGTCGCCGCCTCCAGCAGCCGCCGGGCCCGCGGCTCGTCCTCGGGGGTGAGCTGGGCGGCACGGCCGAAGTCGCGCGCCGCGGTGGCGTGCGCGCCCCGCCCGCGGGCGTCGAGGGCGGCGGCCTCGAGGGCCGCGGCGATCGCCTCGTCGGGCGCCACCGCACCGGCGGCCAGGTGCCACGCGCGCTCCGGGCTGCCCTCGGGCGCCGTCGCCGCCAGGGCGGAGTGCGCCGCCCGGCGCTCTGCGGCGCCGGCGGAGTGGTAGGCGGTCGACCGCAGCAGCGGATGGCGGAAGTCGACCTCGGCGTCCTCGATCGCGATGAGCCGCGCGGACTCGGCGCCGCTCAGGTCGGCCACGGCCAGCCCGAGCTCGCGCAGGGCGGGCTCGATCACGTCGACGCGCCCGCTGTGAGCGGTGGCGGCGACGAGCAGCGCGCGGCGCGCCGGATCCTCGAGCGCGTCGAGCGCCCGCCGGAAGGCGCGCTCGACACCGGTGCCCGGCCGCAGCGGCTCCTCCAGCGGCTCGCGGCCGGCGCGCTGGCCGTCGGAGAGCTGGCGCGGGATCTCGAGCAAGGCCAGCGGGTTGCCGGCGGCCGTGTTCACCAGCCGGTCGGCGACCGACGGAGCCAGCCGCTCGGGCTGCGCGGAGCCGAGCAGCGCGCGGGCCTCCTCGTCGGCGAGCGGCGACACCGGCACGCGCTCCAGCCACGGGACCTCGACGCCCGACACCGCGGTGCCGTCGCGCAGCGAGCCGATCATCGCGATGCCCTCGGCCCCGAGCCGGCGGCCGGCGAAGAGGAAGGCCTCCAGCGACGGCTCGTCGAGCCACTGCGCGTCGTCGATGGCCACGAGCACGGGCTGCTCCTCGGCCGCGACCGCGAGCAGGCTGAGCAGGCCGGCGGGCACCGTGAAGCGGTCGTGCGGCGTCGCCGGCCCGAGCGCCAGCGCACCGCGCAGCGCCCGCGCCTGCACCTCGGGGACGTCGTCGAGCCGGTCGAGCAGCGGCGTGACCAGCTCGCCCAGGCCGGCGAAGGGGATGTCCGACTCGGTCTCGATCCCGCGTGCCCGCAGCACCCGCATGCCCGTCGCGTGGCCGATCGCCCAGCGCATCAGCGCCGTCTTGCCGATCCCCGCCTCGCCGTGGAGGAGGAGTGCGCCACTGCGCCCCGCCCGGGCGTCCTGGAGCAGCCGGTCGATCCGTGCCCGTTCTCGTTCGCGTCCTACGAACATCGCGGCGGAGTCTAAGTGCGGTGCAAAACCCCTTCAAACCGCGTCGGGCCGTCCGGGAGCACCGCCGGGTCGAAGCTCGCCGGCGTGACGTCGGCGGGCAGCCCGAGGCTTTCGAGCATCCAGGCGCGGGCGTCGGCCGCGGGGACCTCGCGCAGGGTCACGGCGCCGTGGCGCTTGGCCAGCCGCTCGCCGTCCGGCCCGAGCACGAGCGGGACGTGCGCATACGAACATTCGGGCAGGCCGAGCAGCCGGGCGAGGAAGATCTGGCGCGGGGTTGAGTCGAGCAGGTCGTCGCCGCGGACCACCTCGCCGATCCCCTGGGCCGCGTCGTCGACCACCACGGCGAGGTTGTAGGCCGGCGCGCCGTCGTTGCGGCGGATGACGAAGTCGTCGACCACGCCTTCCGTCGGGCCGTGCAGTCGGTCGACGAAGCTCACCCGCGCGGCGCCGGCGCGGATCCGCAGCGCGGGAGGCCGGCCGGAGGCGCGCTTCTCCGCGAGCTCGGCGGCGCTGAGCCGCAGGCAGGTCCCTGGGTAGTGCCCCTCGGGCAGCGGCCCGTGCGGCGCCGACGCCGCCTCGCGGATCTCGGCGCGCGTGCAGAAGCACTCGTACACGCGGTCGCCGAGCGACTCCAGCGCCGCCGCGTAGAGGTCGAGCCGCGCGGACTGGAAGACGACCTCGCCGTCCCAGTCGAGGCCCACCGCCGCGAGATCCGCCAGCTGCTGCTCGGCGTAGCCCTCACGCACACGACCGGTGTCGAGATCCTCCATGCGCACGAGGAAGCCCGCCCCGGCCGACCGCGCGAACAGCCACGCCAGCAGCGCGGTGCGCAGGTTCCCGAGGTGCAGCGTGCCGGTCGGGCTGGGCGCGAAGCGGCCGTCGTGCTTCACACGCTGAACGGCAGCGAGTCGGCGATCTCGGCCAGCCGCGGCGCATCCCGGTCGCGCTCCGAGTAGAGCAGCTCGCCGTCCGGCCACTCGATCCCGATGTCGGGGTCGGCGAACGAGATGCCGGCCTCGGTGGCGGGGTCGTAATAGGCGGTGCACTTGTAGACGAAGTCGGCCACGTCGGAGAGGACGCAGAAGCCGTGGCCGAAGCCGATCGGGATCCACAGCTGGTGGCCGTTCTCGTCGTCGAGCACCACGGACTCCCACTCGCCGAAGGTCGGCGACCCGCGCCGCAGGTCCACGACGACGTCGAGCACGCTGCCGCGGGCGACGCGCACGAGCTTCCCCTGC
This sequence comes from uncultured Solirubrobacteraceae bacterium, assembly GCA_963774155.1. Taxonomy (GTDB): domain Bacteria; phylum Actinomycetota; class Thermoleophilia; order Solirubrobacterales; family Solirubrobacteraceae; genus DASSUW01. The sequence continues at coordinate 1,025,901 of CAVZDW010000008.1, read as the reverse complement.
CCGGGCGAGGTCTGGAAGTGGATGCCGCGCACCGTTCCGCGCCGGGAGCGCGAGTGGTTGTCCTGGACGAAGTCCGTCGCAACCCCGAGATCCGACCACGCGTCGGCCCGGAACGTCTCGACGAAGAAACCGCGCTCGTCGCCGTGCACCTTGGGCGCCATCAGGACGAGTCCGGGGAGTCGTGTCAGGAGTTGGTCCATAAGGAAGGGGGAGGAGGTTACGAGGCCACCGTCGAAAGACGCTCCGCCATGCCGAGGACCGCCACCATGCCCCCGGCCGCCCGCGGCCATCAGACACTTTCGGCGTACATCTCGTCGCGCTTCGACGAGTTCTCTCGCTCCCAGAAGGACGTCGCGCAGTACGTCGTCGACCACCTGGACGAGGTCGCCTTCCACACCGCGGAAGAGCTCGCACGCCGCGCCAGCACGTCGTCCTCGACGGTCGTGCGGTTCTCTCAGGCCCTCGGCTTTGAGGGCTTCCCGGAGCTGCAGGAGGCGGCGCGGGAGGAGTACCGCCACCACCACCGCGTCGGGACCGCCAACAACGGCTTCGAGGCCGCGCCGCTCTTCTCGCTCGACCAGACGCCGTTCGAGCAGGCCGTCGCCGCCGACCACGTCAACGTGGAGGAGACCGCCCGCCGGGTCTCGCGCTCGGAGGTCGAGGGCGCGATCGAGACGATCGCCACGGCCGAGCGGATCCTCATCGCCGGCACCGACCAGATGGCGTTCTTCGCCTCCTATCTGCGCCACCTGCTGATGCTGCTCGACGTGCGGGCCGAGATCGCCGCCTCGCCGTCGCAGGAGGCGCTCTCGCGCCTGGGGCGGATCGACGAGGACACGCTGGTCATCGGCCTGTCCGCGGGCCGCCCGCATCCGCTCGTGGTGCGGGCGATGAAGATCGCCCGCCACCGCAAGGCGTCGACGCTGGCCATCGTGGACGCGACGCTCTCCGAGGTCTCCAAGCTCAGCGAGCGGACGCTCTACTACTCGTCGAACTCACCGGCCTTCGTGCGCTCGCACGCCGGCCTGCTGTCGCTCGTCCAGGCGCTGGCCTACGGCGTCTACTCGCGTGACGCGGCGCAGTACGACGACCGCATCCGCGCCTTCAAGCTCAAGTAGCGGCCGGGCTATCGGCTGATATCGATGGCCCGGATGCTGGCCTCGTCCGGCAGCTTGGCGAGCACCTCGCGGATCAGGCGGTGCACGTCGGGCTGGTCGTGACCGAAGTCGGCGAGCATCGCGCGCAGCGCGGAGTGGGTGATCTTCAGCTGCGCCGCCGTCAGCTCGAGCCGGAAGGCGGTCTCGTCGGGCGAGATGAGGTCGTCGGCCGCCACGTGACGAAGGATACAGCTGCGTCGGGTGCCAGCAGCATCGTGAGGCCGGTGCGCGGATCGCGCGGTGAGGGGCGCTGCTCGCGCAGCACGATGGCCGACCACGGCCGCCCGGCGTCGATCTCCGGAGCGACGTCGGCGGCCACCTCGCGCGGGACCCAGCCCACCTGCTCGCCGCCCGCGTACACGGCGATGGCGTTGCCGTCGTGCGGGTTCTCCGCGTCGCGGCGGAGCTCGAGCGCGCCGCCGGGAGCGGCTGCCTCGGAGGCCAGCCCTTCGGCATGGTGGGCCGCGGCGCCGGCCACGCTCGCGACGCGCAGCCCGCGGGCGGCGACCTCCGGCGCGTCCCGCCCGAGGTACCGCCCGTCGGCGCCGACGAGCGTGTAGCCGGCGAGCCAGACCTGGCCGCCGTCGTCGGGATACCAGTACCGCTCCTCGAAGACGACCTCGACCTCCATCGCCGCGAGACTACTCGGAGGTCTAATAGCCGAACGACCGCGAGGGTTTACGGTCGTCGTGTGCCGGACGCCGACTTCAACCCCGAGGAGCCCTGCTGGCTCTGCGACACGCCGGCGCACGCGTTCAACTTCGAGTGCCCGGAGTGCCTGCGGCGGTGGGACGAGATCGAGTGCCGCGAGCTGCGCGAGCGCCTCTTCGGCCACACCGAGGGGCCTCCGGCGCTGACCAGCTGAGCGGCGCGCGGCTATCCTCCGTCGCGTATGCGTGACGAGGCGACTTTCCGCGTCAAGGCCGGTCTGGCCGAGATGCTCAAGGGCGGCGTGATCATGGATGTGGTCAACGCCGAGCAGGCCAAGATCGCCGAGGACGCCGGCGCTGCCGCAGTCATGGCGCTCGAGCGCGTCCCGGCCGACATCCGGCGCGACGGCGGCGTCGCGCGCATGTCCGATCCGATCCTCATCAAGGGCATCCAGGAGGCCGTGACGATCCCCGTCATGGCCAAGGCCCGCATCGGCCACTTCGCCGAGGCGCAGGTGCTCGAGGCGCTGGAGGTCGACTACATCGACGAGTCCGAGGTGCTGACGCCCGCGGACGAGGCGAACCACATCGACAAGTGGCAGTTCAAGGTCCCGTTCGTGTGCGGCGCCACCAACCTGGGCGAGGCGCTCCGCCGCATCGCCGAGGGCGCCGCCATGATCCGCTCCAAGGGCGAGGCGGGGACCGGCGACATCGTCGAGGCCGTCCGCCACATGCGCCGCATCTCCAGCGAGATCAAGCGCCTCACGGTGATGGACGAGGCCGAGCTGGCCACGGCCGCCAAGGAGCACCAGGCGCCGCTGGACCTCGTGCGCTCGGTGGCGCGCGAGGGCAAGCTGCCGGTCGTGCTCTTCTGCGCGGGCGGGATCGCCACGCCGGCCGACGCCGCGCTGATGATGCAGCTGGGCGCCGAGGGCAACTTCGTGGGCTCCGGCATCTTCAAGTCCGAGGATCCGGCCACCCGCGCCGCGGCGATCGTCGAGGCCACCACGCACTTCGCGGACCCGCTCCGGGTCGCCCGCGCCTCCGAGGGCCTGGGCACGGCGATGAGCTCGCTCGAGACGCGCAAGCTGGACGAGCACCAGCTCCTCGCCAACCGAGGCTGGTGAGCAGCCCGCTCATCGGCGTCCTGGCGCTCCAGGGCGACTTCGCGGCTCACGGCCGCGTGCTGCGCGGGCTCGGCGCCGACGTGCGCGAGGTCCGCGTGCCCGCCGACCTCGAGGGGCTCGACGGTCTCGTCATCCCCGGTGGCGAGTCCACCACGATCACGCTCGGCATCGAGCGCGAGGGCCTGGCCGAGCCGCTGCGCGAGCTGGTCCGCTCGGGGACGCCGGTGTTCGGCACCTGCGCCGGCATGATCCTGCTCGACCGCGCGCACCTCGGCGTGCTCGACATCGAGTGCCGGCGCAACGCGTTCGGCCGCCAGATCCGGTCCTTCGAGGCCGACCTGGACATCCCGGGCATCGACGGCCCGCCGGTGCGCGCGGTGTTCATCCGCGCGCCGTGGGCCGAGGTCTGCGGCGATGACGTCGAGGTGCTCGCCGAGGTCGACGGTCACCCGGTGGCCGTCCGCCAGGGCAGTGTGCTGGTGATCTCGTTCCACCCGGAGATCGCGGGGGAGACCCGCCTGCACGAGCTCTTCCTCGCACAGGTCGGGTCTCAGCGCGCGCTGCGCGCTACCAGCGAACGTTCTTGAGGTACTCGACGCCCGCGTAGGCCGTCTTGAGCTCGGCCTGCTCGTCGCCCGGATGCGAAAGCTGCGGCTGGTCGTGCTCGATCACGAAGTGCTTGTCGAGGCGGCGCCCGTCACCCGCGTCGAAGATGTCCGGGAAGTCGATCGAGCCGGGACCGACGTCCTCCCAGTCCTGCTCGGTCGGGCCGCGGTCGCGCCACGTCCGGTCCTTCACGTGGTAGAGCGGGAACCGCGCCGGATCGTCGGCCAGGTAGTGCACGGGGCTCTCGCCGCCGTAGACGATCCAGTAGAGGTCGAGCTCGAACTTGACGTTCTTCGGGTCGGTCTCGTTGAGCAGGATGTCGTAGGCCGGAGCGCCGTCGAACTGGTTCACGAACTCGAAGTCGTGGTTGTGGTAGAAGAACTGCAGCCCCTGGCTCCTGGCGTACGCGCCGGCCTCGTCGAAGCGATCGGCGAGGAACTGCCAGAACGACTTGTCGTCGTAGGGACCCCCGAACCACGCGAAGCCGATGAACTCCTGGTCGAGCGCGTTGGCGTACTCGACCGCCGGCTTCCACTCGTTGAGCCAGTTCGCGTTGGCGCGGTCGATGCTGAACCCGTCGTGACTCGAGTGGGCCCAGAGGTCGTAGCGGTCGAGGACGCGCTTGTACTGCGCCGCGGTCCAGCCGTAGTTGCCGGCGCGCTCGACCTGCGTGTAGCCCATCTTGCTGAGGGCGCGGAGCATGCCCTCGGCGTCGGCCTGCGAGCGCTCCATGATGCGCCGCCAGCTGTAGAGCTGGCTGCTGCGGCGGTTGCGCGGGACGCTGCCGCCCTTTGACCCGCCGTGACCCGTGTCACGGTCGTGCCCCAGAGCGATCTGCGGCGTCATTGCGGCTGCTGCCCCTGTCCCGATCGCGGCGCCGATGAAGCCGCGCCGGCTTGTGCTCTGCTCCATTCCTCTCTCCTCCCGTTGGGGGTTTGTCGCAGAGAGGTGAGAATACCCCGTCCTTTTGTTCGGTTCACGTCAGAAGTTCGACGATCGAGTCGGCAATCTCCGTGAGGTCGCGGCCCGTGTGGTCGGGCGTGGGGACGGTGTCGAGGAGCCAGCGCTCGCGGCGCGCGACCCAGGCGGTCTGCAGGCCGGCGCGCTTGGCGCCCGCGACGTCCCACCAGTGGGTGGAGACGAAGCAGACCTCGGCGGCCGAAGCGCCGGTGCGCTCCACGGCCATGCGGTACGGCCGCAGGTCGGGCTTGTAGGTCCCGGCCTCCTGCGCGCTCATCACGAGCTCGAAGCGATCGCGGAGGCCGGCGAAACGCAGCACGTTGTCGGTCGAGGGCGCCGTGCCCTGGGCGAGGACGCCGAGCCTGAGGCCGCGGGCGCGGAGCGACTCCAGCGCGCCGGGCACCTCGAGGTATGCCGGCATGGTGCTCATCAGCTCGAGCGAGGCCGCCGCGGCGGCCTCGTCGCGGCCGGCGAGCCGGAGGCGGCGGCGTATGGCGGCGGCCACGTGCTGGTCCAGCGGGCTCAGCTCGCCCGTGAGCGCGTCGACCATGGCCATGGCGATGGCGTCGTCGAGCGCCTCCAGGACGAGGTCCTCGTCGGCGCCCGAGTCACCCAGCGGCTGCGCCAGCACCGTCGGGTCCACGAGCGTCCCGGTGAGGTTGAAGAGCACCCACTGGAGCGGCATCAGGGCACCGTATACGGACTTGTCAACGCTCGGCGCCCGCCCTGGACGATCAGACGACCAGGCCGTGGCGCATCGTGTTCTCCGTGACCACGCGCGGCTCGACGAACTGGAGCAGGTAGCCCGGCCCGCCCGCCTTCGTCCCGGTGCCCGAGAGCCGGTTGCCGCCGAACGGCTGGCGGGCGACCATCGCGCCGGTGATCGCGCGGTTGACGTAGAGGTTGCCGACCGGCGAGCGCTCGATCACGCGGTCGACGGTGTCCGGGTTCCGCGCGAAGAGGCCGCCGGTGAGGGCGAAGGGGGAGGCGTCGACGCGGTCGCACGCGTCGTCGACGTCCTTGACGCGCTCGACGGCGAGCAGCGGGCCGAAGATCTCCTCGGTGAGCACCGACGAGCCCTCGGGGAGGTCGGCGGCGAGCGCCGGCTGCGCGAACCAGCCGCCGTCCGGCACCTCGCGCGCGCGGGCGGCGATGCGCCCCTCGCGCTCGGCCTCGGCCGTGTAGCGGGCCACCCGCTCCTGGGCCTCCTGCTCGATCACCGGCGGGACGTCGATCTCCAGGTCGTCGGCCTGGCCGACCTCCAGCACCTCGATGGCGCCGGCGAGCCGCTCGACGAGCGCGTCGTGGATCGCTTCGTGGCAGAGCACCCGCGCGGCGGCGCTGCACTTCTGGCCGGCGTAGAGGAAGGCCGACTTGACGAGCGCCGGGACCACCTCGTCGAGGTCCGCGTCGGAGTCGACGATCACGCAGTTCTTGCCGCCCATCTCGGCGATCACCCGCTTGAGGTGCTTCTGGCCCGGCGGCGTCTCGGCCGCGGCGCGGACGATGTCGAGCCCGACCTTGTTGGAGCCGGTGAAGGCGATCGTGTGCACGCGCGGGTCGCGCACGAGGGCGGCGCCGACGTCGCCCTCGCCGGGCAGCAGCGCCAGCGCGGTCGGCGGCACGCCCGACTCCCTGAGCGCCTGGGTGAGGAGCATCGCGCAGCCGGGCGACTGCTCGGCCGGCTTGAGGATCACGGCGTTGCCGGTGGCGAGCCCGGCGGCGGTCATGCCGAGCGCGATGGCCACCGGGAAGTTCCACGGCGAGATGACGGCGACGATCCCGCGCGGGTGATACTGCAGCTCGTTGCGCTCGCCGGGCGGCTGGAGCAGGGGTGCGGGGTGGGCGGGATTGGATATGTCGAGCGCGCCGCGCGCGTAGTACTCGAGGAAGTCGATGGCCTCGCAGACGTCCGCGTCGGCCTCCGGCCACGGCTTGGCGCACTCGCGCACCGCGAGCGCGGCGACCTCGAGCCGCCGGTCGCGCAGCCACTGGGCGGCCTTCAGGAGCGTGGCTGCCCGCTCCTGCGCCGGCGCGCGCCAGGGCCTCGCGGTCTGGAGTGCCGCGTCGACCTCGCCCGGCCGCGCCGAGGCGGCCTCGGCGACCACCTGCTCGGGCCGGCCGGGGTTGGTGGAGCTGAGGTCCCAGCCCTCCCGCCGGTCGTCCCCGATCCACACCGGCACCTTGACCGGGCCGCGGTCGTCGACGGCCTTCAGCGCGTCGGCGAGGCCGGCGCGGACGGAGGCGCGGCGCAGCTCGAGGATCGGCTCGTTGGCGAAGGGCTTCATGTGCGCTGGGAAGATAGCCGCGCGCAGTTTCAGGCCGGAGCCGAGGCCACCGGCTTGGCCAGCAGCTCGTCCAGCGCCGCGCCCCGGGCCTGCTCGGCCAGGAAGCTCTCGTTCGACGTGTTCTCCAGCAGCCGTCGCACGAGGTACGCCATCCCGGCCACGAGGTCGCCGACGGGGCAGTAGGTCCGCACGCGCAGGCCCTGCCGCGCCAGGGCGGTCTGGAGCGGATCGCCGAGCCCGCGGAGGACCTGGAGCTCGAGGTCGACGTCCGCGCCGCCGGCCAGCCGGTTGTAGGCGATCGCGTGCGACACCGAGCGCAGGTTGTGCGAGGCGATGGCCACGCGGACGGCCGGCCGCGCGTCGAGCAGGCGGCGGGTGAGCTGCTCGAAGTTGAGGTCGCAGTCGGCCTTGACGTCGAAGACCGGCGAGTCCCAGCCGTGCTGGCGGGCCTGCACGATCTCGTGATCCCAGTAGGCGCCCTTCACGAGCCGGACGGTCAGGGGGTGCGCACGCTCGACCCGGCCGAGCCACTCGAGGATCGTGTCCAGCGCCTGCGGCGAGTCGCGCAGATAGGCCTGGAGCACGAGCCCCGCGGACGGGCCGCGGCGGAACTCGTCCTCGCTCAGCAGCTCGAGGATCAGCTCCAGCACCGCGTCGCGCGAGTCCATCGACTCCATGTCGATGTGCAGGTGCGCGCCGAGCTCCTGGGCGCGGCGCAGGAGCGGGCGCAGGCGGTCGGCGGCGTCGATCTTGCCGCGCCGCGGCGCGTCGGGCCGGAGCAGCGGCGTCAACGCCGACACCTTCACGGAGAGGTTCGCGCGTGGGAGCTCGCCGGCGCCGTCCTGCTCGAGCTGGGGCCGCGCGGGCCAGCGACGGGCGGCGCCCACCAGGGTGTCGAGCGCGTCCGCGCACCGGTCGGCGTAGCGCTGGGCCTCGGCCTGGGTCACCGTGGCCTCGCCGAGCAGGTCGACCGACGACGCCACGCCGTCCTTCCAGAGGTCCCGCAGCACGCCCAGCGCGGCCTTCGGGTCCTCGCCGACGATGAAGCGGTGCGCCATGTGCTTGACGCCCGCGGCGGCCGCCGCGCCGAGCGCCGTCCGGCCGGCCTTCGAACCGCCCATCCGCATGGCCACGCTGATCGGCGGAGGCGGCGTCTCGACCTCGCCGAGGAAGCCGGTGAGGTGCCGGGCGAGGTCGTCGAGGTTGCGGCAGGCGGGCACGACGTCGACGAACCGGAACAGCGCCGCCTTGAGCTCGGCGTCCTGCGAAGCAAGGTCCATCGCCTTCTCGTCGAAGACCTTCAGCGGGTTGCGGGTGATCGGCATCGCCGCCGCCAACCGCCTGCCGATCTCGTGCAGCTCGTCCTCGAGTGCGCGCTCGTCCACCATGTCAGAGAACATTACGGCCATGGCCCGTCAGCCGGAGCTCGTCTCCATCGCCGCTCCGATGCACGACGAGGAGGGCACCGCGCGCGCGTTCCACGCGCGAGTCGTCGCCGCCCTGGAGGGCGTGCCGTTCGAGCTCGTCATCGCCGACGACGGCAGCCGCGACCGCACGGCGGAGGTGCTGAAGGAGATCGCGGCGGAGGACGAGCGGGTCAAGGTCGTCACCCTGGCCCGCAACTTCGGCCACCAGGCCGCGCTGACCGCCGCGCTCGAGCACACGAGCGGCGACGTCGTGGTGATGCTGGACGGCGACCTCCAGGACCCGCCCGAGGTGATCCCGGAGATGCTCGACAGCTGGCGCGGCGGGGCGGACGTCGTGTACGCGGTCCGGAGCCGGCGCCAGGGGGAGACGGCGTTCAAGCGCCGGACGGCGAGCTGGTTCTACCGGATGTTCCGGTGGCTGGCCGACATCGACCTGCCGCCCGAGGCGGGCGACTTCCGGCTCATGGACCGCCGGCCGCTCGACGCGCTGCTGGCCATGCCCGAGCGCAACCGCTTCCTGCGCGGGATGAGCGTCTGGGTCGGCTTCACGCAGACCGCCGTGACCTTCGAGCGCGAGGCGCGCACGGCCGGCCGCACCAAGTACACGCTGCGCCGCATGGTGCGCTTCAGCTTCGACGCCATCACCAGCTTCAGCCACCGGCCGCTGCAGTTCGCCACCCTGCTCGGCTTCGCGTTCTCGGCGCTGGCCTTCCTCGCCATCCCGCTCACCGTGATCGCCCGCTACACGAACATCTACGACCGCGGCGTCCCTTCGGCGATCGTGATCATCCTGCTGCTCGGCGGGATCCAGCTGATCTGCGTCGGGATCATCGGCGAGTACGTCGGCCGGATCTACGACGAGGTCAAGCACCGGCCGCTGTACGTCGTGCGCGACAAGACGAACCTGGACAAGTGAGGATCGCCGTCATCGGGGCCGGCGTGACGGGGCTCGTCGCGGCCCATCGCCTGACGGCGGCCGGGCACGGGGTCGACGTGTACGAGCGCTGGCCGGGCCTGGGCGGCATGGCCGCGACGCTCGACGTCGGCGGCGGCCACCGGCTCGAGCGCTACTACCACCACCTCTTCACGACGGACCGGCACATCGCGGCGCTCTATGACGAGCTCGGCATGCCGGACGAGCTCGAGTGGCGGCCGTCGAGCGTCGCCATGTTCGCGCGCGGCCGGCAGTGGCCGTTCACCACGCCGGGAGACCTCCTGCGCTTCGGCCCGCTGCCGCCGGTCAGCCGCGTGCGGATGGGCGCCGCCGTGGTGGCGCTGCAGCGGTTCGCGAACGACCGCGCGCCGTACGAGCGGATGACCGCCCGCGCCTGGATCGAGAAGTGGATGGGGAGGGCCGCCTATCGCGAGGTGTGGGGACCCATGCTGCGCGGGAAGTTCGGGTCCCGTGCCGACGAGATCGCCATGGTCTGGCTCTGGAACAAGCTGCGGCTGCGGCGCGGGGAGGACGCCCGCGAGGAGAAGCTCGGCTACCCGCGGCGCTCGTGGGAGCCGCTGTTCGAGGCGCTCCGGGACCGCATCGAGGCGGGCGGCGGCCGCGTGCTGATCGACCGGCCGGCGGTCCGGATCGCGCCCGGCCTCGAGGTCACCTACGGGGCGCCCGGCTCGTTCCGGTCCGGCCACGACCCGCACGCCTTCGAGGCGGCGGGCAGCGAGCGCTACGACCGCGTGCTGGCCACCGTGCCGAACGACATCTTCGCGCAGCTGACCGGGCTCCCGGAGGCGCCGATCGAGTACTTCGCCGCGCTCTGCCTGCTGCTCGAGCTCGACCGGCCGTTCTCGGACTTCTACTGGACCAACATCGCCGATCGCGAGCTGCCGTTCGTGGGCCTGATCGAGCACACGAACTTCGTCGAGCCCGAGCGCTACGGCGGCCGCCGCTTCCTCTACGTGGCGAACTACCTCGAGCACGGCCACGAGCTGCTCTCGCTCGACGCCGACGCCCTGCTCGACCGCTACCTGCCCGGCCTGCGACGCGTGAACCCGGCCTTCGACCGGTCCTGGGTCGAGAACTCGTGGCTCCACCAGGAGCCCGCCGCGCAGCCGATCGTCACGGTCGGGTATCACGAGCGCATCCCGCCGCTCAGGACACCCATGCCCGGGCTCGTGCTCGCCAACACGACGCAGGTCTATCCCGAGGACCGCGGCACCAACTACGCCGTGCGCCTCGGCGACGAGGCGGCGAGAGCGGTGCTCGAGTGAGCGCGCTCGGCGTCGACGTCGGCGGCACGTTCACCGACGCGGTGCTCGTCGGGCCCGACGGGATGGTCACCGCCAAGGTGCTGAGCACCGCGAGCCAGGAGGAGGGCGTCGTGGCGGCGGCGCGCGAGGTGCTGGAGCGCGCCGGGGTCGAGCCGGGCGACGTCACGCACTTCGTGCACGGCTCGACCGTGGCCACCAACGCGCTGCTCGAGCGCCGCCTGGCGCGCACGGCGCTGGTCACGACGAAGGGCTTCCGCGACCTGCTCTTCCTCGGCCGCCAGGCCCGCCCGAACCTCTACCGGCTGCACGTGGCGCCGACACCGCCGGTGGTCGAGCGGCGGCTCTGCGTGGAGGTCGACGAGCGCATGGGTCCCGAGGACGTCATCCGCGCGCTCGACGAGGCCAGCGTGGAGAAGGCGGCCCGGCGCCTCGCCCGTGGCCGCGTGGAGGCCGTCGCCGTCTGCCTGCTCTTCGCGTACCGCGACCCGTCGCACGAGGCGCGCGTGGCCGAGCTGCTGCGCAGGGCGCTGCCGGACGCGTTCGTCGTCGCCTCCCACGAGGTGGCCGCCGAGGTGCGCGAGTTCGAGCGCGCGACCACCGCCACGGTCGACGCCGCGCTCGGCCCGCCGACCCGCCGCTACCTCGGCCGGCTGCGGGAGGCCACCGAGGCGGCCGGGCTGCCCGAGCCGCACGTGATGCTCTCGAGCGGCGGCGTGGCCACGCTCGAGCAGGCCGCCGCGCACCCCGCGGCGATGCTGCTCTCCGGCCCCGCCGGCGGCGCCGTGGCCGCGCGGATCGTGGCCGAGCCGCCGGCCATGGGCTTCGACATGGGCGGCACGAGCTGCGACACGTTCTTCCTCGCCGAGGGCGGAGCCGAGTCCGAGCTCACCGTCCAGCGGCAGGTCGCCGGGCTGCCGGTCCGGCTGCCCATGGTCGACATCCACACGGTCAGCGCCGGCGGCGGCTCGATCGGCTGGGTGGACAGCGGCGGGGCGCTTCGCGTCGGCCCGCAGAGCGCGGGCGCCGACCCGGGTCCGGCGTGCTACGGCCGCGGCGGCACCGAGCCGACGGTGACCGACGCCAACCTGATCCTCGGCCGGCTGCCGGCCGACTCGCCGATCTCCGCGGACCTCGAGCTCGACGTCGAGGCCGCCCGCACGGCCCTCGAAGGGCTCGGCGTCGGCAGCGCCGAGGAGGCCGCGGAGGGCATCGTCGCCGTCGCCGTCAACGCGATGGTGCAGGCGCTGCGCGTCGTCTCGGTCGAGCGCGGCCACGACCCCGCGGGCGCGTCGCTGCTCGCCTTCGGCGGCGCGGGCCCGCTGCACGCGTGCGAGCTGGCCGCCCAGCTCGGCGCCACGCGCGTGCTCTGCCTGCCGGCGAGCGGCGTCCTGTCGGCCGTGGGCCTCGCCGCAGCCGAGCGCCGCCGCGACGTCTCGCGCAGCCTGCTCGGACCGCTCGACGAGGCCTCCGGGCTGCAGAAGGCGGTCAAGGACCTGGCGGACGCGCGCGACGGCGAGGAGGTCCGGGGCGCCGCCGACCTCCGGTACCGCGGCCAGTCCTTCGAGCTGCTCGTGCCCTTCGAGGACCCCGGCGAGCTCGAGGACGCCTTCCACGCCGAGCACGAGCGCCGCTACGGCCACGCCGACCGCGAGCGCGCGATCGAGCTCGTCACCCTGCGCGCCGCGGCGGTCGCGCCCGGCGCCGAGGTCACGCTGACCGCCACCGGCGACGTCGAGCGCGGCGCCCGCACGATCCGCTGGGACGGCGAGGACGTGGAGGCCGAGGTCCTCAGCGGCACCGGCCTCCCGCCCGGCACCACGGTCGAGGGGCCCGCGATCGTCGAGTTCCCCGAGACGACCTGCCTCGTCCCGCCCGGCTGGGCCGGCGAGGCCGACGAACACGGCATCCTCACGCTGGAGGCGACATGAACGCCGCCGAGCTCCAGGTCGCCGTCGGATCGCTGCGCGGCATCGCGGAGGAGATGGGCACCGCGCTCATCCACAGCGCGCTCTCCCCGAACATCAAGGAGCGGCGCGACTGCTCGACCGCGCTGTTCGACCCCGAAGGCCGGCTGGTCATCCAGGCCGAGCACATCCCCGTGCACCTCGGCGCGCTGCCGGCCTCGGTGAAGGCCGTCCGCGAGCGCGACCCCGAGCCGGGCGAGGTGTGGATCCTCAACGACCCGTTCCTCGGCGGCTCGCACCTGCCCGACATCACGCTCGTCTCGCCGATCCACGTCGACGGCGAGCTGCTCGGCTACGCGGCCTCGCGCGCGCACCACGCCGACGTGGGCGGCATGGCCGCGGCCTCGATGCCGGCCGACTCGACCGAGCTGCATCAGGAGGGCCTGATCCTCCCGCCCTCACGGCTCGACGACGACCTCATCGCCCTGATCGCCGCCAACTCCCGCTCGGGCGACGAGCGCCGCGGCGACCTGCGCGCCCAGCTCGCCGTCCACCGGCTGGCCGAGAAGCGCGCGGCCGAGCTGGTCGAGCGCCGCGGCGCGGACTGGTTCAGGACGGCCTGCGCCGAGGTCTGGGACTACGCCGAGCGGCGGACCCGCGCGGCGGTCAAGGAGATGCCCGACGGCCGCTACGAGGGCACCGAGACGGTCGAGGCGGCCGAGGGCGACCTGACGATCCGCGCCGCGGTGGAGATCGACGGGGAGGAGGTCCGCGTGGACTTCGAGGGCACCGACCCGCAGCACGGCGGCAACCTCAACTGCCCGCTCGCCGTGACCGTGTCCGCCTGCTGCTTCGTCCTGCGCGTGATCGCCGATCCCGACGCGCCGGCCTCGGGCGGCGCCTACGCGCCGCTCACCGTCACCGCGCCGGAGGGCTCGCTGGTCAACGCGCGACCGCCCGCCGCCGTGGTGGCGGGCAACGTCGAGACCTCGAGCCGCATCACCGACTGCCTGATGCGCGCGTTCGGGAAGGCGGTCGACGCACCCGCCCAGGGCCAGGGGACGATGAACAACCTCACGTTCGGCTCGCCGACCTTCACGTACTACGAGACGATCGGCGGCGGCCAGGGCGGCACGCCCGAAGGCCCCGGCCCGTCGGCCGTCCACGTCGCGATGTCCAACACGCTCAACACCCCGGTCGAGGCGCTCGAGACCGCCTATCCGCTGCGCGTGGAGCGCTACGCGCTGCGTGGCGGGAGCGGCGGCGCCGGCCGGCATCCGGGCGGCGACGGCGTGATCCGCGCGATCACCGTGCTCGAGCCGTGCGAGGCCTCGATCCTCTCCGACCGCCGCCGCCACGCGCCGCACGGCGCCGCGGGCGGCAAGCCGGGGAAGCCGGGCTCGAACCGCCTCAACCAGCGGACGCTCGGCCCGAAGGCGCGCCTGAAGCTCGAGCCGGGCGACACCATCACGATCTCCACGCCGGGCGGCGGGGGCTACGGGAGGCCGCGATGAGGATCGCCGTGGCCGCCGACGAGGACACCGGCGTGGCCGGCGCCGTCGTCGAGCAGCTCCGCGCCCGCGGCCACGAGCCGCTCCTGCACGGCGCGCTCAACCCCGGCGAGCGCGACGACTGGGCCTGGGCCTCCGAGGCGGCGGCCCGCGACGTCGCCGACGGCCGTGCCGAGCAGGGGATCGTCTGCTGCTGGACCGGCACCGGCGCCTCGATCGCGGCCAACAAGGTCGCCGGGATCCGCGCCGCCCTCTGCGGCGACGCCGAGACCGCGGCCGGCGCCCGCAAGTGGAACGACGCCAACGTGCTCGCCCTCTCGCTGCGCTCGACGTCGGAGGCCGTGCTCGAGGAGATCCTCGACGCCTGGTTCAGCGCCGAGCCGTCACCCGACGACGACGACCGGGCGAACGTCGAGCACCTCGACGAAATCTAGATCTCGAGCCGCTCGTCCTCGAGGTCGAGCTCGCGCTCGAGCCGGTGCATGACCTCGTTCGAGATCTCGCCGGCGTTGCGGAGGCGGAGGAGCTCCGCGCGCTGCGCGTCGAGCACCGCGCGGACGACCTTCTGGTACTTGCGCGAGCGGTGCTCGATGCCGTCGCCGTCCTCGTCGCCCTCGCCGGCGCGCGCCGCGAACCGGCGTGCGCGGTAGCGGTACAGGTTGCGCATGCGCTCGACGGTGTCGTCGTAGGTCCACTCCTCCTCGGCCAGCTCGTCGAGCCGGGCCAGCGCCGCCTCGGCGGCCGCGCGGCGCCCGTGCAGCTCCTCGCGCTCGTCGACACCGTCGTCGCGGATGTGCAGCATGCGGATGACCGCCGGCAGCGTCAGCCCTTGGAGCACGAGCGTCGAGAAGATCACCGCGAAGGTCATCAGGAGGATCAGCTCGCGGTTCGGGAAGTCGGGGTCGAGGGCGAGCGCGGCAGCCAGGGAGACCGATCCGCGCATCCCGGCCCACGCGATCACCGTGCGTGCCTGCCAGCTCGATCGTCGCTCGCGCTGCACGGCCCGTCGGTCCAGCGCGCGGACCACGAAGACCATCGTGTGTGCCCAGATCAGGCGGGCGAGGATCACCGTGAGGCTGACGGCGACAGCCCACAGGAGCAGCGAGCCCGCGGGCTCGCCGGACAGCTCGTCGAGGATGAGCGGAAGCTGCAGCCCGATCAGCACGAACAGCAGCGCGTTGAGCAGGAACGTGAGGATCTCCCACACCGCGTAGCCCTGGAGGCGCATCGAGGCGGTGGAGATCCGCGGGGCGTTCCAGCCGACGACGATGCCGCACGTCACGGCGGCGAGCACGCCGGAGGTGTCGACCGCCTCGGCGGGCACGTACGCCGCATAGCCGCTGAGCAGCGAGATGGTGATCTCCACCGGGATGTCGTCCAGCCGCCGCCGGATCTCCGTGATCAGCAAGCCGACGGCGAGGCCGATCGCGACGCCGCCGGACGCGCTGACGAGGAAGTCGAGCCCCGCCTCCCAGATCGAGAACGTCCCGCCGACCGCGACCACGGCCGCGCGGTAGGCCACGAGCGCCGTGCCGTCGTTGATCAGGCTCTCGCCCTCGATGATCGACACCATGCGCCGCGGCACCGACATGCGGCGGGCGATCTCCGTCGCGGCCACCGGGTCGGTGGGGGCGACGATGGCGCCGAGCGTGAAGGCCGCCGCCCACGGCATCTCGGGGACGAGCGCCTTGATCACCAGGGCGACGGCGACCATCGTGAAGAGCACGAGCCCGACCGCCTGCAGGGTGATCGGCCGCCACGACGCCCGCAGGTCGCTCAGGTTCGCGAAGAAGGCCGCCGAGTAGAGCAGCGGCGGCAGGAAGATCACCAGCACGAGCTCCGGCGCGAGCTCGGCGTCCGGCAGTCCCGGGAGGAAGCCGAGCGCCAGCCCGCCCACCACGAGCACGATCGGGTACGGGATGTTCAGCGCGCGCGCGGCCGCGCCGAGGACGGCGACCGCCACCAACAGGCTCACGAGAACGAGCTCGACTTCGTGCATCTCAGATCGCTTCGAAGCGGATGACCCCGCCGACCTCCTGCTCGCGGACCTCGCCGCGATCGATCAGGAGGTCGGTGTGACCGAGCACCTCGGACAGCGTGAGGAAGGCCTGGGTGACGGCCACGTTGCCCCACAGCGCCTGGGCGAGCTCGTACGCGCTCTTCGGCCGCTCGCGGATCAGGCCGGCGATCTTGGCCGCGCGCCGCTCGTGCTGGGCGAGCCGCTCGTCGATCAGCGCCACATGGTCGGTGATCGGCTCGCCGTGGCCGGAGAGCACGGTCTCGACCGGCAGCTCACGGGTGTCGCGCAGCGACTCCAGGTACATCATCAGCATCCGCGGGCGGCTGCCGGGCTCGCCCGAGCGGCCGCCGAGGGGCCGGGAGATCAGCGGGTTGGAGGAGATGTGCTTGATCAGGTGGTCGCCGCCGATGAGCAGCGCGCGCCGGGGATCCCAGAACAGCGTGTCCGACGGCGAGTGCCCGGGCCGGTGGCGGACCTCCAGCGTGCGGTCGGCGAACTCCAGCGTGCTGCCATCGGGCAGCGGGTGGTCGACCGGCGCGCTGCCGCCCCAGCCGCGGAAGGAGCGCGAGACGGCCCGCAGCGCGGTCACCACGTCGTGCGGGATGCCATGGCGGAGCATCAGCCGCTCCGCCAGCTCGTCGTCGCGCTCGGCATGGGCGGCGAACTCGGCCATCACGGGCACGAGCAGGTCGAGCGCGCAGACCTCGGCGCCCGAGCGGTCGGCGAGGATGCCGACCAGCCCGAGGTGGTCGAGGTGCTGGTGGGTGATGACGATGCGCTCGAGGTCCTCGATCCGGCGGTCGTGCTCGGCCAGCGACCGCTCCAGCGCGTCCAGCGACCGGCCGGAGTTCGGGCCGGTGTCGACCAGCGTCAGCGGGTCGTCCTCGATCAGGTAGCAGTTGACCCGCCCGACGGCGAACGGCGTGGGGATGGGCAGGGTGTGGATCACGACCGGATCAGCTCGAGCACCTCGTCGCGCCGGCGTTCCATGTCGTCGCGGGAGATGAGGCTCTCGAGGTTGAGCCGCAGCAGCGGCTCCGTGTTCGACGGCCGGACGTTGAAGTGCCAGTCGTCGTAGTCGACCGAGATGCCGTCGAGCTTGGTGATCGTGCCGTCGCCGTAGCGCTCCTCGATCTCGGCCATCTTGCCCTGGACGTCCTCGACGGTGGAGTTGATCTCGCCGGAGATGAAGTAGTGCTCCCGCAGCGGCCGCAGCAGCTCCGACAGCGTCTCGCCGCGCTGCGAGAGCAGCTCGAGGATGAGCAGCGCCGGGATCGTCCCCGAGTCGGCGTTGTAGAAGTCGGCGAAGTAGTAGTGACCGGAGACCTCGCCGCCGAAGGTGCCGCCCTGGTCCCGCATGCGGCGCTTGAAGAACGCGTGGCCGACGCGGTTGACGTGCGGCGTGCCGCCGGCCCGCTCGACGAGGTCCGGGACCGCGCGGGACGCGCGGACGTCGTAGAGGATGTCGGCGCCCGGCTGCTTCTCGAGGATCGAGGAGGCGAGCAGCGCGGTGAGGAAGTCGCCGTCGACGAACTCGCCGGTGTCGTCGATGAAGAAGCAGCGGTCGGCGTCGCCGTCCCAGGCGATGCCGAGCGCGGCCCGCTCCTCGCGGACCTTCTCGATCACGAAGGTGCGGTTCTCGGGCAGCAGCGGGTTCGGGTCGTGGTCGGGGAACTCGCCGTCGGGCACCCAGTAGGTGGTCACGAGGTCGAGGCCGAGCCGCTCGAGCAGCGGGCCGACCATCGGGCCGGCCATGCCGTTGCCCCCGTCGACCACGACCTTCATCGGCGCCACGGCGCTCGGGTCGATGAACTGCAGGGCGTCGTGCTGGAAGTCCGCGTAGATCTCGACGTCCTCGGACGTGCCGCCGCCCGGGGCGTCCCCGAGGCCCTCGTCGATCAGCCGCTGCATGTCGCCGATGCCCGACTCGCCGGAGAGCGCGACGGCTCCGCGCTCCACGAGCTTCGCGCCCGTGTAGGCCTTCGGGTTGTGCGAGGCGGTGCACATGAGCCCGCCGTCGAGCTCGCGCGAGCCGACGAGCCAGTAGACCATCTCGGTGCCGACCATCCCGGCGTCGACCACGTGGGCGCCCTCGGCCATCATCCCCTCGCGGTAGCGCGCGGAGAGCTCGGGGGCCGTGAGCCGCATGTCGCGCCCGAGGCCGATCCGCAGATCCGCCGTGGGCTTGTCGGCGAGGCCCGAGAGCACGCGGGCGAACGCGCGGCCGACGGACTCGGCCGTGTCCCCGTCGATCTCGTCCCCGTAGAGGCCGCGGACGTCGTACGCCTTGAAGATCTCTGCTTTGACCGGCATAGGCTGCGCAAGGATACGCGCGTGGAATACCGCGTCCTTGGCCCGCTCGAGGTCGTGCGCGACGGCGCACCGGCCCCGCCGCCCGGAGCCAAGGAGCGGATGATCCTGGCGCGGCTCCTGCTCGAGCCCGCGCGCACCGTCGCGGCCGACGCGCTGCTCGAGGCGGCGTGGCCGGACGTCGACCCGGAGACCGCGGCCCGCTCGCTGGCCGTCCGGCTCGCCAACCTGCGCGGCTTCCTCGAGCCCGGGCGGCCCACGGGCGCTCCGTCGAGCCTGCTCGTGCGCGACGGTCACGGGTACCGGCTGGTCGCCGAGCCCGAGGAGGTTGACGCCGTGCGGCTCGAGCGGCTCGTGCGCGGCGCGGGGTCGCTGGCGCCGGCGGAGGCGCTGCGCGCCTACGACGACGCGCTCGCGCTCTGGCGCGGGACGCCGTTCGGCGACCTCGCCTACGCCGAGTTCGCCCAGGTCGAGATCCGGCGCCTGGAGGAGCTGCGGACGACCGCCTCCGAGGGCCGCGCCCGGGCGCTGATCGAGCTGGGCCGCCACGAGGAGGCGCTGCCCGCGTTGCAGGCGCTGGCCGCCGCCGACCCGTTGCGGGAGGAGGTCGCCCGCGCGCTGGCCACGGCTCTCTATCGGTCCGGCCGCCAGGTCGACGCGCTGGCGGCCCTGCGGACGGTCGGAGCGGCCCTGGCCGAGCTGGGGCTCGAGCCGAGCGCCGCCACGCGGGAGCTCGAGCGCTCGATCCTCGTGCATGACGCGGGGCTCGCCGGAGCGGGGCCCGGACCGCCGGCCGCGCGGCGGGTGCCGGCCCGCGCGAGCCGCTTCTTCGGGCGCGAGGCACTGCTCGCCCGCGCCGAGGCGCTCGTGCGCGACTGGCCGCTGGTGACGCTCGCCGGCGTCGGCGGGGCCGGGAAGACGCGGCTGGCGCTGGAGCTCGCCCACCGCTCCTCCGGCGGCGTCTGGTGGTGCGAGCTGGCGCCGGTGGCCGCCGACGCCGACGTCCCGGGCGCGGTTGCCGACGCGCTCGGGCTCGACGGCGGGCTCGAGCAGCTCACCCCGCGCGCCGGCCTCCTGCTGCTCGACAACTGCGAGCACCTGCTCGACGGGGCGGCCGCGGCGGTCGAGGCGCTGCTGCACCACGCGCCCGACCTGCGCGTGCTGGCCACGAGCCGCGCGCCGCTCGGCGTGGACGGCGAGCAGGTGCTGCGGCTCAGCGGCCTCGAGGCGGACGCCGCCGCCGCGCTCTTCCGCGACCGCGCCGCCGCCGCGGGAGGCCCGCCCGAGGACGCGGCGGTGGGGGAGCTGTGCCGGCGGCTCGACGGCCTGCCGCTGGCCATCGAGCTCGCGGCCGGCCGCACCCGCTCCCTGACCGCGACCGAGATCATGGAGCGGCTCGACGAGCGCTTCGACATGCTCGCGGTGTGGGGCCGGCGGTCGGCGCCGCGCCACTGGACGCTGCGCGCTGCCATCGCCTGGTCCTACGAGCTGCTGGCCGAGCCGCAGCGGCGGCTGTTCGAGCGCCTCTCCGTCTTCGCGCGCGGGTGCACCCTGGCCGAGGCCGAGGCGGTGTGCGGCGGCGACGACCTGGCCCGGGCGCACGTCGCCGGCCTGCTCGACGAGCTGGTGGCGCACTCGCTCGTGGTCGCGGACGTCGCGCGCGGGCGGACCGTGTACGGGATGCTCGAGACGCTGCGCGAGTTCGCGGCCGAGCAGCTGTCCGAGCGCGGAGAGGCGGCGCGGCTGCGCGACCGGCACGCCGACCACTACGTCGAGCGGGCGCACGCGATGCTCGACGGCGCGTGGCAGCGCGAGTCGCGGCTCCCGTTCGTGGACGACTTCGACGAGCTCCGCGCGGCGGTGCGCTGGTGCCTCGAGGTCGACGAGCGGCCCGAGCGGGCGTTCGTGCTCGCGACGGTGCTCTGGTGGCCGGCCCTCTCGCGCCACGGCGAGGAGATCGCGCGGCTGATGGACGAGGCGCTCGCCCGCTGGCCGACCCTTGAGCCGCGCCGGCCCGACGTGCTGGGCGCAGCGTCGGTCGTCGCGCTCACCATCGGCGACCGCGAGAGCGCCCGGCGCCACGCGCATGCGGCGCTGGCGCTCGAGGCGGCGATCGGCGAGCCCGCGCTGCTGGCCCGCCGCACGCTCGCCCAGCTCGCCTACTTCGACGGCGAGCCCGCGGCCGCGGCGCTGTGGCGCGACGTCGCCACGCTGGCGCGCGCGGCGGGTTACGACGCACTGGGGTGCGAGGCCGACGGCTTCAGCAGCCAGCTCCTGCACGTCGCCGGTGACCACGAGGGGGCCCTCGAGCTGGCCCGGAGGATGCGCGACGAGGCCGACCGGCTCGCGTCGCCGTTCCTGCGCACCTGGGGCGACTTCGTGACCGGCATCGTGCTGATCGAGGGCGACCCGGGAGCGGCCCGCGGATGGCTCGAGCGGGCGCTGGCCAGCTCGCGCGCGGGCGACAACCACCACATGGTCCGCTTCAGCCTGCGCGCCCTCGGCGTCGCGTCGTCGCTCGAGGGCGACCACGACGCGGCCGTGGAGCACCTGGTGTCGGCGATCCACTACGACGAGGAGCGCAGCGAGGGCGCCTCGCAGCGCACCTCGCTGATGGCGCTCGCCACCGTCTTGGCCGAGCGGGGAAGGCTCGAGCCGGCCGCGGTCCTGCTCGGCGCGACCGAGGGCTGGCCGGCGCCGCCCTACCTCGCAGCCTTCACGGCCCGCGGGCGATCGCTCCTCGCGGCGCTCGGCGAGGAGCGGCTGGAGAGCGCGCTGGACCGCGGCCGAGGGCTCGATCTCGAGCAAGCGAAGGCTCTCGCGCGGGCCGAACTCTAGAATCCGAGCCCATGGCCGGACACTCCAAGTGGGCGGGGATCAAGCACAAGAAGGCGATCGTGGACTCCCGGCGCGGCAAGCTCTTCACCAAGCTCGCGCGGGCCATCACGGTGGCGGCCAAGGAGGGCGGCGGCGACGTCGTCGGCAACCCGGCGCTCTCGCTCGCCGTGCAGAAGGCCAAGGACGCCTCGATGCCCAAGGACAACATCGAGCGCGCGATCGCCAAGGGCACCGGCGAGGGGGCCGACGCCGACGCGCTGGAGGCCGTCATGTACGAGGGCTACGGGCCGGGCGGCGTGGCGATCCTCGTCGAGGCGCTGACCGACAACCGCAACCGCACCGGCTCGGAGATGCGGCACATCTTCTCCAAGCACGGCGGCAACCTCGGCGAGCCGGGCTCGGTGGCCTACCTGTTCGACAAGAAGGGCGTCGTGGTGGTCGACGGCGAGCGCTACAGCGAGGACGACCTGATGGTCGCGATCGACGCGGGCGCCGAGGACATCCAGATGGACGCCGACGTCTACGAGGTCCTGTGCGAGCCGTCCGACCTGGCGGCCGTGCGTGAAGCGCTCACCGAGGCCGGGGTGGAGGTCGACGAGGCCTCGGTCGCCCAGCGGCCCAAGAGCCTCGTCCCGCTCGACGAGGACGGCGCCGTGAAGCTGATGCGGCTGATCGACGCCCTCGAGGACCAGGACGACGCCGACGCCGTGCACGCGAACTTCGACGTCGACGCCGAGATTCTCGAACGAGTCGCCGGCTGAACTCGGTGGATTCAGGCTGAGATCGTCCTGGTCACCCGGCGCCGTGGCGCTCGTCGCCTTGATGGCGATCGGGAGCGTCGTGATGTGGCTGGGCGTGCCCCTCGGACTCGTCTACCTCGCCTCCAAGGTTGCCGACACGCCGAACCCGAGCATGGGCCCGTACCTGCTCATCATCATCGGCCTGCCGGTGGGGATGGCGATCGTCGGCAAGGGCCTGGGCGCGCTCAACCGCGCGCACATCCGGGTCACGGGCACCGAGGTCGACGAGTACCGGCCCGGCTGGACGCGCTCGATGCGCGGCGAGCGGCAGGTCGACCGCCGCGGCGGGATCCTCGACCGCGTGATGATCATCTCGGTGGCGTCTGCCGCGCTGGTCTTCGCGGTCTGGTTCTTCGGCTTCGCCGGATCGTCGCTGCCGGGTGGCTGAGGGCGCGAACGTCAACCCCGGCTGGGTAGGGAGGCTGGGGAGCCGGCCGGGTTGGCCTGCCGAGTGTCGAGTGTCGACTTAGGTGCCGTAGCGGCACCAAAGTCGACAATGGGCGCCGAGTGTCGACTTTGTCGGCCCTGGGCCCACAAAGTCGACACTCGGCAGGGCGATCGGCCGATCCCGCTCCCTCAATGCCGGGGTTGACGTTCGCCGGCGGAGAAGGAAGGCGTCCGGCCGCCACGCAGAATCCCGGCCATGTACGTGATCGTCCTCGGCATCGATCCCGGCGTGGCCAACACCGGCTACGGCGTCGTGGCCCAGCACCAGGGGAGGATGCTGGCGCTCGACGGCGGCGTGGTGGAGACCTCGCCCGGGCTCGATGCCGGGCGGCGGCTCGCGATCATCCATGACCGCGTCTGCGGGCTGATCGACGAGTACCACCCGGACGCCCTCGCGCTCGAGGACGTCTACTTCGGCGTCAACGCGCGCTCGGCGTTCGCCGTCGGCCAGGCCCGCGGGGTGGTCATGCTGGCGGCCGGCCAGCGCGGCATCCCCACCTCGAGCTACACGCCCCAGCAGGTCAAGGGGGCGGTGTGCGGCAACGGCCGCGCCGCGAAGGATCAGGTGCAGCGGATGGTGCAGACGCTGCTCGCGCTGCCCGACCTGCCGAAGCCCGACCATGCGGCGGACGCGCTCGCCGTCGCCATCTGCCACGCCAACGGAGCGCCGCTCGCGGCGGCGCTGGCGGGATGATCGCGCTCCTGGAGGGGACGGTCGCGGTGCGCCGCGCCGATCATGTCGTGGTCTCCTGCGGCGGCGTCGGCTACCGGCTCGCCGTGTCGGCCGAGACGCTGCGGCACATCCCGCGCGTCGGGACCAAGACCGTCGTCTTCACCCACCTGATCGTGCGGGACGACGCTCTGCTGCTCTACGGCTTCGCCACCGAGGAGGAGCGGGATCTCTTCCTGCTGCTCATCGGGGTCCAGTCCGTCGGCCCGAAGATGGCGCTCGCCGTCCTCTCCGGCGGCCCGCCGCGGGAGCTGCTGGGCGCGGTCGCGTCCGGCGACACGGCCCGGCTCCAGGCCGCGCCCGGGATCGGCAAGCGCACGGCCGAGCGGATCGTCGTCGAGCTGCGCGAGAAGGTCGGCGCAACCTCCGGCGACCCGATCGTCATCACGCGCGGGGACGACCCGCGGATGCTGGCCCGTGAGGGCCTCGTCGGCCTCGGCTTCTCGCCCCAGGAGGCCGACAAGCTGCTCGACGGCGCGCCCGGCACCACTCCTGAAGACCTCATCTCCCACGCCCTCAAGGGGGCGCGCCGGTGATTCGCAGTCCCGGCGCCGACCGCATCCAGACCCCGGACGAGCGCCCCGAGGAGGACGTCGACGCCACCCTGCGCCCGCGCGCGCTGAGCGAGTTCGTGGGCCAGGACGCGGTGAAGGAGCAGCTCAGCGTCTCGATCGCCGCCGCGGCCGCTCGCGGCGAGGCGCTCGATCACGTCCTGCTGGCCGGCCCGCCCGGCCTCGGCAAGACGTCGCTGGCCCAGATCGTGGCCACCGAGCTCGACGTCCCCTTCATCCAGACGGCCGGCCCGGCCCTGGAGCGCAAGGCCGACATCGCGAGCTTCCTCACCGCGCTCGAGCCGCGGGCCGTCTTCTTCGTCGACGAGATCCACCGGCTGCCGCGCGCCGTGGAGGAGACGTTCTATCCCGCGATGGAGGACCGGCAGCTGCCGATCACCGTCGGCGCCGGCGCCGGGGCGCGGGTGGTCACGCTCGACCTGCCGTCGTTCACGCTCATCGGCGCCACCACCCGAGCGGGGCTGCTGACCACGCCGCTGCGCGACCGCTTCGGGATCCAGCACCGCCTCGACCACTACGACGCCGCCGACCTGGCCCGCATCGTCACGCGGTCGGCGCGGGTCCTGGGCGTCCCCATCGAGTCCGCCGGAGCGCGGGCCATCGCCGAGCGCGCCCGCGGCACCCCGCGCGTGGCCAACCGGCTCCTGCGACGGGTCCGCGACTTCGCCGAGGTCCACGGCCGGTCGACGATCGACGCCACGACGGCGGGCGCCGCGCTCGACCTGCTCGAGGTCGACCACGAGGGGCTCGATCGCCTGGACCGCGAGATCCTCTCCACGATCTGCGCGCAGTTCTCCGGCGGCCCGGTCGGCCTGTCGACCCTGGCCGTGGCGGTGCAGGAGGAGTCCGACACCATCGAGGACGTGTACGAGCCGTACCTGCTCCAGCGCGGCTTCCTCAAGCGCACCCCGCGCGGGCGCTGCGCGACCGTCCATGCGTTCCGGCACCTGGGCCTGGAGCCACCGGCCCAGGACTCGACACTTTTCTGATCGAGCCTTTACCCGCGCGGGACTAGGCTAAAGAGTCGATGGCGCACCTGTTCATCTGCCCGAACTGCGGTCAGCGGACCGCGGCAACCGATCGTCAGCAAGGCTTCAGGAACCAGCCGCGAGGCTGCTCGAAGTGCGGCTTCGGGTTCCTGTTCGAACTCCTGGACGATTACTACCCGGCCCCGAACGCGGCCTTCTTCGTCTGCGACCAGGCGGGCCGGATCATCGGCTGCGGCCGCGGAGCGCGCGAGCTGACGGGACTTTCCGACGAGAAGGTGATGGGCCGCGAGGTGCGTGAGGTGCTCGGCCTGAACTTCGAGGGAGGTGCAGACCACGTGGCCACCGTGCTGGAATGGGGCGTACGCCAGCTCGGCAAGGCCGTGGTGGTCAACGCCGAGGGGGATTTCCCCGCGAAGGCGGTGGCGGATCTGTTCCCGGCGTACGATGACGACGGCGGCCTGTTGCTCATTCTCACGCCGTCCAAGTAGTCCGCACTACCCTTCACCAGCCGTCAATGACCGAACGCCGCCGCTCCCTCATCGTCCTGCTGCTCGTCTTCGGGCTGATCGCGGGCTCGCTCTACGTGGTCACGACGAAGCCGACGACGCTCGGACTGGACCTCAAGGGCGGCGTCCAGCTCATCTACCAGGCCGAGCCGACGGCGCAGCAGCCGACGGTCACGCAGGAGGCGCTGGCGCGCTCGCGCGACCTCATGCGGGAGCGGGTCGATGCCTTCGGCGTCGCCGAGCCGGAGCTGCTCCTCTCCGGTGAGAACCAGATCGAGGTCAACCTCCCCGGCGTCGACAACGCCGAGCGCGCGGCCCAGCAGGTGGGCTCCACGGCGCAGCTGTTCTTCTACGACTGGGAGGCCAACCTCCTCGACGAGGACTGCCGCACCGACCCGGACGAGAACGCCAACGCGCGCTCGCCGGTCCCCACCTTCTACCGCGCGATCACGCAGGCCTCGAAGTGCGACCCGCAGGCCGACGGCAACAACAACGCCGCCGACGGTCCGCGGTTCTACGCCTTCAACAAGGAGACCCGGGAGGCGCTGAACGGCGGCACGCCGTCGGACACGCGGCAGGCGGCGCTCGAGGACCTCGATCCCGCCCAGCGCGCCAACGCCGAGGTCCTGGAGGTCCCTGAGGGCATCCTCGTCGTCCGCGCGGCGAAGCCCGACGCGGAGGCCCCGGAGCCCGACAGCTTCTGGATCGTCCAGGACAACCCCGCGCTGTCCGGCACGGACATCAAGAACCCGGAGCAGAACTTCGACCAGCAGCTGGGCAACCAGCCGATCGTCACGTTCGACTTCACCGACCAGGGCCGGACCGCGTTCCAGGAGATCACCCAGCAGATCGCCCAGCGCGGGCAGGACAACGCGTTGCCGGGCGACGACCCGACGAGCGCGTCGCAGCACTTCGCGATCGTGCTCGACAACGAGCTGGTCTCGGCGCCGTACATCAACTACGTCGAGAACCCGGACGGGATCGACGGCAGCACCGGCGCCCAGATCTCCGGCAGCTTCACGATCCAGTCGGCCCAGGACCTGGCGAAGATCCTCGAGATCGGCGCCCTGCCGGTCCGCCTGGAGCTGATCTCGCGCTCGCAGATCTCCGCCTCGCTCGGCGCCCAGGCGCTGGATGAGGGCCTCGTGGCCGGCGCCGCGGGCTTCGCCATCGTCGCGCTCTTCCTGATCCTCTTCTACCGCGTCCTCGGCGTCGTCGCCGTCATCGCCATGGCGATCTACGCCCTCTACTTCTTCGCCCTGGTCAAGCTGATCCCGATCACGCTCACGCTGCCGGGCATCGCGGGCCTGATCCTCACCTTGGGCGTCGCGGCCGATGCGAACATCGTCATCTTCGAGCGCGTCAAGGAGGAGATGCGAGGCGGACGGAGCGTCAGCCAGGCGATCGTCTCGGGCTACCGGAAGGGTCTGACGGCGATCCTCGACGCGAACATCGTCACCGTCCTCGTCGCGTTCATCCTCTTCGTGCTGGCCACGGCGGGCGTGCGCGGGTTCGCGCTCACCCTCGGTGTCGGCGTCATCCTCTCGCTCTTCACCGCGGTCCTCGCCACGCAGGCGATCCTCTACGCGCTTCGCGGCACCGCTCTCCTGCGGTCCAAGGCCGCGCTCGGCGCGCGCGACTCCAAGCCCGTCCGCTTCGACTTCATGGGCTACTCGCGCTGGTTCTTCTCGATGTCCGGTGTGATCCTGCTCATCTGCGCGATCGCCATCGCGACCAACGGGCTGAACTTCGGCATCGACTTCGAGGGCGGCACGCGGATCACCGCGCCGCTGGAGCAGCCGGCGACCGTCGACCAGGTGCGCGACGTGCTCGCGCCGGTCGGGCTCGGCGACGCCGAGATCCAGAGCGTGCAGAACGAGGAGCTCGGCCAGAACGTCGTCCAGATCAGCTCCGAGCAGCTGGAGCCGGACCAGGTCGACCGGGTGGAGAACGCCCTGCAGGACGAGTTCGGGTTCTCCGGGAACACGAGCTCGGAATCGATCGGCGCGAGCTTCGGCGAGTCGATCGCCAACAGCGCGATCATCGCCATCATCGCGTCGCTGATCGTGGTGTCGGTCTACATCACGCTGCGGTTCCAGTGGAAGTTCGCCGTGCCGGTGCTCATCGCGCTCGCGCACGACCTCCTGATCACCGGCGGCGTCTACGCCCTGGTCGGCCGGGAGGTGACGGCGTCGACGGTCGCGGCGCTGCTGACCATCCTGGGCTTCTCGCTCTACGACACGATCGTGGTCTTCGACCGTGTGCGCGAGAACATCCCGCGCATGCCGAACGCTGCGTTCTCGCAGATCTACAACCGCTCGATGTCCGAGGTCATCGTCCGCTCGCTGGCCACCAGCTTCTGCGCCGGCCTGCCCATCCTCGCCCTGATGCTGTTCGGCGGCGAGACGCTGCGCGACTTCGCGTTCGCGCTGCTCGTCGGCACGCTCTCGGGCACGTACTCGTCGGTCTTCATCGCCGGTCCGGTGCTCACGTACTGGAAGGAGCGCGAGCCCGTGTACCACGCCCGCGCCGAGCGGATCCGCCAGCAGTTCGGCGGCGTCATCCCGCCGTACGCGGTGGCCACGGCGGGCGCGCCGGTCGACGTCGCACCCAAGGACCCGCGCGGCGGCAGGCGCGTCACGCAGCCCGCCGATCCCGCGCGCGGCGTGTCGAGCCACGAGTTCGAGGAGATGGTGCGCGACCTCGGGATCGAGGAGGAGGGCCAGCCGCAGCCCCAGCCCGCCGGGGCCCGAGCCGGCCGACCGGCCGGCGGGCGCCGTGCCCGCTCGCGCGCCAACGGCGGCCAGCAGCAGCCGCCGAAGCAGGACGGCGGCGAGGGCACCCCGCCGCCCACCGACCCCGAGAAGCCGAAGAAGCCGCGTAACCGCCGCCATGGGAGGCCGCGCTGATGGCCGGACTGGTCTGGGTGATGATGGGCCTCGCGCTCTGGCACTTCACGGTCTTCCTGCCCGATCACTTCTGGTCGGGGATCGTGGGCGCCTTCGTCGGCGCCGTGGTCGGCTCGTTCCTGTTCGGCTTCCTCATCCACGGCTTCACGGTCCCGGGGCAGAACGACACGAACCTGCTGAGCGCCATCGAGGCGATCCCGGGCGCGGTCATCGGCATGGGCATCGTGTACTGGATCGGGCTGCGCGACGAGCGCATGCACCCGGCCCACTAGCGGCGTGCTGCGCAACCTGGCGGCCATCACGACCCCGTTCGGGGCCGGCGGTGAAGTGGATCTCGACGCCTTCGAGGCGCACGTGCGCTGGCTGGCCGAGGTCGGCATCGACGGGCTCTTCGTGGCCGGGACCACCGGCGAGGGCGTCCTGCTCGAGCCGGACGAGGTCGAGGCGCTGACGGCGCGCGCCGTCGCCGTGAGCGGCTCGCTCGAGGTCATCGTCCAGGCCGGCCGCGTCAGCACGCGGGCGACGATCGCCCTGGCCCGGCGCGCGCTCGCCGCCGGCGCCGACGGGGTCGCGGCCTACGTGCCCTGGTTCTATCCGCTCACGCAGGAGCAGGTCCGCGACCACTTCCTCGCCCTGCTCGAGGCGGTCGACGGCGCCCCGGCCTGGCTCTACAACATCCCGCCGCGGACCGTCAACGACCTCGATCCGGCGACCGCGGCCGAGCTGGCGCGGGCCGGCTACGTCGGGATGAAGGACTCGACCGGCGTCCTCGAGCGCCAGCTGGCGTACCTCGAGGCCGTCCGCGGGATCGACACCTTCGCCGTCTACACCGGCACCGAGCCGCTGATCGTGGCCTCGGTGGCGGCGGGCGCGAGCGGCTCGATCAACGGGCTCTCGAACTGCGTCCCCGAGACGCTCGTCGCGCTGCGCGACGCGCTCAACGCGGGCGAGGATGCGACGGCGCCGCACGAGCAGCTCGAGAAGCTCAAGGCGGAGGTCCAGTCCGGGACCTCGATGGTGGCGGCGATCAAGGCGCGCGTCCGCGAGCGGATGGCCGAGCGCGGGGTGGACTACCCCGCCGGCCTGCGGGGTCCCTTCGGCTAGGACTTCGGGTCGCCGGTGAGGCCGCCCGCCACGCGGTTCCGTCGGAGGGCGGCCGTACGCTCCGGCGAC
Source organism: uncultured Solirubrobacteraceae bacterium (assembly GCA_963774155.1). Taxonomy (GTDB): domain Bacteria; phylum Actinomycetota; class Thermoleophilia; order Solirubrobacterales; family Solirubrobacteraceae; genus DASSUW01. The sequence continues at coordinate 996,757 of CAVZDW010000008.1, read as the reverse complement.
CGTGCCTGGGATCCAGACCCGCTTCACCGTGGCCCCGTACGAGTTCGCCGGCGCCGAGCGCCTCGCGGCCGAGCTCGGGGTCTCGCACGTGCTCGCGCAGGTGCTGGTGCGGCGCGGCCTCGGCGACCCCGCGGCCGCCGAGCGCTTCCTGGCCGGCGCCGACCGTCATCCGCTGGACGCCTTCGGCGGCCTGCGGGACGCCGCGGGGCGGATCCTCGGGCACATCGGCCGCCGGTCGCGGATCACCGTGCACGGCGACTACGACGTGGACGGCGTGGCCGCCACGGCGGTGCTCGTGCGCGCGCTGCGCACGCTCGGCGCGGACGTCGACTGGTACCTGCCGAGCCGGATCGACGACGGCTACGGCCTCGCCGAGGCGACCGTGCGGCGCCTGGCCGAGCGCGGGACCGACCTGCTGGTCACCGTCGACTGCGCGATCACCGCCGTGGAGGAGGTCGCGGCCGCGCGCGCCGCGGGGCTCGACGTCGTGGTGACCGACCATCACTCGCCGCGCGCCGACGGCCGGCTGCCCGACACCCCGATCGTCCACCCGCGCGTGGGCGGGCACCCGTGCGAGGACCTGTGCGCGACGGGCGTGGCCCACAAGCTCGCGCAGGCGCTGCTCGAGGCCGCGGGGGAGGACCCGGCGGCGGCGGACGAGGACCTCGACCTCGTCGCGCTCGCCACGGTGGCCGACGTCGTGCCCCTCCAGGGCGAGAACCGGCGCCTCGTGCGCGAGGGCCTGCGGGCGCTGGCGAACACGCGCAAGCCCGGCCTGCGGGCGCTGATGGAGGTCGCACGCGTGGATCCCGGGCTGGTCGACGCCACCGCGATCGGCTTCCGGCTGGCGCCGCGGATCAACGCCGCCGGCCGCCTGCACCGCGCCGACGCCGGGCTCGAGCTGCTGCTCACGGAGGATCCCGCGCGCGCGAAGGCGATCGCCTCGGAGCTCGACGCCATCAACGCCGAGCGCCGCGACGTGGAGACGCGGATCCGCTTCGCTGCCGAGGCCCAGGTGGCCGAGCAGGGCCCCGCGCCCGCGTACGTCCTCGCGGCCGAGGACTGGCATCCGGGCGTGATCGGCATCGTCGCCGCGCGGATCGCCGAGCGCCACCACCGCCCGGCCGTCCTGATCGCGCTCGACGGCGCCGAGGGCACCGGCTCGGGCCGCTCGATCCCCGCCTTCGACCTGCTCGGCGGGCTGACGGCCGCATCGCGGCACCTCCAGCGCTACGGCGGCCACCGCGCGGCGGCAGGTCTCACCATCGCGCGCGAGGCGATCGACGGCTTCCGTGAGGCCTTCGCCGCCCACGCGGCCGAGGTGCTCGGCCCCGACGACCTCGTCCCCGAGTGCCGGATCGACGCCGTGGTGCCGGGCGACACGCTGACGCTGGGGCTGGCCGAGGAGCTCGAGCGCCTCGCCCCGTTCGGCCATGCCAACCCGCCCGTGTCGCTGCTCGTGCCCGCCGCCCAGCTGGCGGACCCGCGGCCGCTGGGGGAGGGGCGCCACGTCGCGTTCTCCCTGCACGCCGGCGGCGCCCGGTCGCGCTGCGTGCGGTTCGGCGGCGGCAGCAAGCTGCCGGAGGAGACCGTCGACGCCGCGGTGCGGCTCGAGGTGAATCGCTGGAACGGGGCGATCGAGCCGCGGCTCGTCCTCCGGCACGCGCGGCCGGCCGGTCTCGCGCCGATCGAGGTGCTCGGCGAGCCGGCCTTCCCGGACGGCCTCCAGGCCGAGCTGGGGCGCCCGCTGGACGATCTGGGCGCCGTCGCCGGGCGCCACGACGACCCGGTCCCCTTCGCGCGCGACGTGCGCGGGCGCGGCATTGCCGGCCTGCTCGCCGATCTGGTGGCCTCGGGCGAGCCGGTGCTCGCCGTGGTCGCCCACGCGCCCCACCGCGCGCGCGTGCTCAGCGGCCGCGTCGGCGGCTTCGCCGTGTGCTCGTGGGGCGCCCTCGCGGACGCCCCGGAGCTCACCGCGCGGTTCGCCCACGTGGTGGCCGTCGATCCACCGGCCCAGGCGCGCCTGCTGACCCTCCTCGAACGTCCGTCCGAAGCGCCGCGAGCCCATCTGGCCTGGGGCGAAGCTGAGCTACGCTTTGCTCAACGAATACACCAGTGGGACTTCGCCCTGCGCGAGCCGCTGACCGCCCTCTACCGCGCCCTGCGCGGCACAGGGGAGGTCCGCGGTGAGGCTCTCGAGGCCGTGCTTCGGGGCGAGGGGCCGCAGCCGAGGTCCGCCGCGCTCGCGGGGCGCCTCGTGCGGGTCCTCTCCGAGCTCGATCTCGTGGTCCTCGATCGCCAGGGGCCGGCCCTCCGGGTCGCCGAGACGCCGGCGCGCACAGCGCTGGAGCGGTCGGTGGCCTATCGGGCCTACCATCGAAGGCTCGAGGATGGACTGACATACCTGAGCAGCGACACGATCCGGCAAGCAGCCTGACCTCCTCCGAGGAGAACGGCGCGCACCTCGAGACGCCGATGGACGGCGAGGTCGCGGTCGCCGGGCATCGGCCGGTCGACCGCGCCGACCACGCCCACGGCCCGGCCGCGGACATCCCGGAGAACCTCACGCCGCTCGAGCGGGAGCTGCTCGCCGACCTCTTCGCGATCGTCTCCGAGCACGCGGACGAGGTGGCCGAGGAGGTCGACAGAAGCCGCGTCGTGCAGGCCTTCGTGTTCGCCTGCGAGCACCACGCCGACCAGCGTCGCCAGTCCGGCGAGGACTTCATCGTGCACCCGGTCGGGGTGGCGAAGATCTGCGCCGGCATGCGGCTCGACACCGAGACGCTGTGCGCCGCGCTGCTGCACGACACGGTCGAGGACACCTCCGCGTCGCTGGATGAGGTGCGCGAGGCCTTCGGCGACGAGGTCTGCGGCCTCGTCGACGGCGTCACCAAGCTCACCGGCATCACGTTCCAGTCGCGCGACGAGGCGCAGGCCGAGAACTACCGCAAGATGATGGTCGCGATGGCCACGGACATCCGGGTCATCCTCATCAAGCTCGCCGACCGGCTGCACAACATGCGCACGCTGGAGGCGATGGCGAAGCAGAAGCAGATCGAGAAGGCCAAGGAGACGCTGGAGATCTACGCGCCCCTGGCCCATCGCCTCGGCATCCACGCCATCAAGTGGGAGCTCGAGGACCTCGCCTTCGCCACGCTGCATCCCCGCAAGTACCAGGAGATCAAGGGCCTGGTGAACCAGCAGCGGGAGGAGCGCGAGCACTACGTCGCGCGCGCCGGCGGCTACCTGGCGAAGGAGCTCGAGGCGCTCGGCATCAACTCCCAGATCTCCGGGCGCGCCAAGCACTTCTACTCGATCTACTCGAAGATGACCCGCAAGGGCCGCGAGTTCAACGAGATCTACGACCTGACGGCGATGCGGGTGATCGTCGACTCGGTGAAGGACTGCTACGGCGCCGTGGGCGTGATCCACTCGCTGTGGAAGCCGCTGCCTGGGCGGTTCAAGGACATGATCGCCATGCCCAAGTTCAACATGTACCAGGCCCTCCACACGACGGTCATCGGGCCCGAGGGGCGGCCGCTGGAGATCCAGATCCGCACCGGCGACATGCACGAGACGGCCGAGTACGGCGTCGCCGCGCACTGGCGCTACAAGGAGGGCGGCAAGAAGGGCAAGGGGCAGTCCGGCGATCCGACCGACATCAAGCTCAAGTGGCTGAAGTCGCTGCTCGACTGGGAGACGGACGACAACACCGACCCGCGGGAGTTCACCGAGCACCTGCGCGGCGAGCTGATGGAGGACGAGGTCTACGTCTTCACGCCGAAGGGCGAGGTCAAGTCGCTCGCCTCCGGCGCCACCCCGCTGGACTTCGCGTACGAGATCCACACCGACGTCGGGCACCGCTGCGTGGGCGCCAAGGTCAACGGCAAGATCGTGCCCCTGCACTACGAGCTCAACTCGGGCGACATCGTCGAGATCCTCACCGCCAAGCGGGAGCGCGGCCCGTCACGCGACTGGCTGGCGCTGGTGAAGACGACCCGGGCGCGCAACAAGATCCGCGCGTGGTTCAAGGCCGAGTCGCGCGACGACTCCGAGCACACCGGCCGCGACCTGCTCCAGGAGCACCTGAACAAGGCGGGTCTGCCCGCCCAGAAGATCGTCGGCTCGCCGCTGCTGGCGGACGTCATCCGCGAGATGGGCTTCCGCAAGGCGGACGACTTCTACATCGCCCTCGGCGGCGCCAAGATCTCACCCAAGGTCGTCGTCAACAAGGTCCTGCAGCGGCTCAAGCAGGGGGAGAGCGCGGAGGCCCAGACCTCGGCCGCCGAGGACCTCCTGAAGCCCACCATCCGGCGCAAGCCGGAGGCGCAGTCGTCGCAGTTCGGCATCCGCGTGGAGGGCGTCGACGACGTCCCGCTGCGTCTCGCCAAGTGCTGCCGGCCGGTGTCCGGCGACCCCATCCTCGGCTACGTCTCGCTCGGCCGCGGCATCACCATCCACCGCGAGGACTGCCCCAACGCGGCGGCCCTTCGCAAGGATCCGGAGCGCTTCGTGCCGGTCTCCTGGGACGGCGACAACGAGACGTCGTTCAAGGTCGAGATCCAGGTCGACGCGTGGGACCGCCACCGCCTGCTCGAGGACCTCTCGCGGACCTTCGCGGAGGGCGGCATCAACATCGTCGAGGCGTACTGCAGCGTCCAGCACCCGATGGTCAAGAACCGCTTCGTGATCGAGGTGGGCGACACCCAGGCGCTGAAGACCGCCATCAACCGCCTGCGCTCCATCGACTCGGTGTTCGACGCCTATCGCGTCATCCCGAGCGGCGGCTGATCGCCCGTCGCACCCGCTTCCGGTAGAGCGTCTAACCGCCAACCGGTCAAAGATTTACTCGTTGTCGGATTATCTTCACCGGTTGATGGGCACCACTGGATCAGATGTTCGTCAGGGCAAGATGGGTCTGCCCGCGGCGCCGCGCGCTTCTGGCCGTGGCCGCTGCCGGCTGCATTCTCGCGAGTTGGCTCGCGGCGCCCTCGGACGCCCACGCCCAGACGCCGGTCACCGGTCTCGTCGAGCAGGTCGCGACGACCGTCGAGCAGACCGCTGCACCGATTCAGCCGCCCGTCCGACAGGCCGCTGAGCCGGCCCGTCAGGCCGCTCCGGCGCGCCGTGTCACGGCCGCCGCCAAGGCGCCGGCGACGACGGTCCGGACCACGCCGCAGCCCACCGTGGCGACGGCGCCGCAGCCGGTGGCCTCGACGGTCCGCACGACGCCGCGCCGGAGCATCACCGCGGCGCAGCGCCGCGGCTCCGCGGTGCAGGCCGCGACGAAGCGCACGGCGGCCGCGCTGGAGACCGCCACGAAGCGCACCGCGGCGTCGTTCCAGACGGCCACGAAGCGCCTCGGCGACGGCTTCGAGGTCACTCGCCAGCTGGCCGTGGCCACCATTCTGAGTGCCGCGCTCCAGACCGCCGGCGACCTCCAGCAGACTGCCCAGCGGCCGGCCGCTGGACTGGTGGCCGCCGGCGGTCCCGCCTTCGCCGCCGCGACCGCCCCGCGGCTCGACCGCAACGCCCCGTCCGGGCGCGTCGCCGGCGCCACGGCGGCCGGTGTCGCGCAGCCCTCGGACGGCACGCCGTCGCTCGCCGCGGTCGCCGCCACGGCGTCCGGCGACGCGGCTACGAGCGGCTGGCGCAACCGCCGCAGCGCCGACGCCGGCGGCTCGCAGGCCGCCCCCGGCGGCACCGACACGCTCCCGGCCACGCAGCCCGGCCTGTCCATCGCCGCCGCCGCCGCGGCCGGCACCGCGGCCATCGGTCTTCTCGGGCTTCTCGCCCTTCTCTTCATCGCCGCATCCCAGCTGAGCAGCGCCGTCCGCCTCCGGGCGGCCACCGCTCCGCTGACGCCCTTCCTGGCGCTGTCTGGACGACCTGGCTAGCCCCCTTTCGGGCCAACCAGACCTCGTTCAAGACAAACCCCGGAAGGGAGATTCACCTCGATGATTCGAAGAGCATGTGCGGTAACTGCCGCGGTGCTGGGCCTGGCAATCGCCCCGGCTACGGCCGCGGCCCAGGACGCACCCCAGCAGGTCACAGGTTCAACCGGCGCCGCCCAGGTGGGCACCGTCGACGCCGCGCCGGCCGCCACGGCCGCCGCGCCCGCGACGGTCAACGCGCCGGTCACGGTCGCCTCGCCCAACAGCGGCGGCGACGCCGCCTCGTCCGGCGACACGGGCGCCTCGGCTTCGGCCGGCGGCGGGTCGTCCGGCGGTGGCGATCAGGACACGACCGGCTCCAGCGGAGCCGCCCAGGTCGAGTCCGTCGACGCCGGGCCGGCCGTCGCGGCCAACGCTCCGGCGACGGTCAACGCGCCGGTCACGGTCGCGTCGCCCAACAGCGGGGGCAACGCCTCGCGGTCCGGCGACTCCAGCGCCACGGCCGCCGGAGGCAGCGGCGACGGCGCCGGTTCCGCGGGCGACCAGGACGCATCCGACTCGGCGGCGAGCGGCCAGGTCGGCTCGGTGGGCGCTTCGCCGGAGGCGGCGGCAGCGGCCCCGGTCACGGCGAACGCACCGATCACGGTGCTGTCGCCGAACAGCGGTGGCGACGCGACCGGCCCCGACGGCTCGGCGACCACCGATCCGGCCGCCCCGACGGGCGGCGGGGACCAGGACGCCGAGGACACCACGGGCGGGCTCCAGGTCGGCCCGTCCGCGTTCTCACCGCAGCTCACCGCCAACACGCCGGTGACGACCAACACGCCGGTGACGATCCTGTCGCCCAACAGCGACAACGACGCCGGCACCGACACGCCGACGGACGGCGACGACACGCCGGGCGGCGACGACACACCGACGGACGGCGATGACACGCCGACCGACGACGGTGGCTCCGACGACGGCACCGACGGCGGCGCGGGCGGCGGTGGCGGCGGCCCGGGCAGCGACGACGACGGCACGCCGAGCCGGGGCGAGCGCGGCGAGTTCGCCGACAACCCCCCGACGCGCGGTGAGTTCGGCGAGTTCTCCGACAACCCCGGCGGTTCGGGGCTCGAGGACGGCGGTCTCATCCGCCGCGAGTTCGGCGCGCTGAGCGGCGACCTGCCGTTCACCGGCCTGCTGCTCTGGGCCCTGGCCCTCGCCGGACTGCTCTCGCTCCTCGGCGGCACGACCGGGAGGTGGGCGATCGCTCGGTGAACCCATCTCGACGGCGGTGCCCGGGCGAGCTCCCCACGCCCGGGCACGCGTCGCCGGTCAGCTGACGACGCGGAGCGCGCCCGGGGCGACGCTCAGCTCGGCCACGGTCTCGTCGCTCATGTGGTCGCCGTCGACCTGGAGCGGGATCGGCCGGCCGTCGACCGAGCGCACCGTTGCCTCGCGCACCCCGGCGAAGGCGGCGATGCCCTTGTGCTTGGCGATGCGGGCCGCGCCCGAGAGCGCGCGGAACGTGACGGTCGGGACGTCGTAGGGCCGGGCGCGGGTGAGCATCACGCCGGCGAGGTCGCCGGAGTCGAGCCGCGCGCCCTCGACGAGCTCGACGGGGCGGGATTTGAAGTACGTGTAGATCTCGCCGTTCTGGAAGAAGGCGCTCACGCCCCGCGTGGTCTTGCCGTCGATCTCGATCTCCAGCCGCGGCGGGTTGATCACGTACTTGCGCAGGAACGTCACGACGGCCGCCTCGGTGTAGTACCAGGCGCCGAAGCGGGCCTTGAGTGCCGGATGGGAATCGACCCGCTCGACGACGCTGGCGTCGAGCCCGAAGCCGGCGGCGAACGTGAACCGGCGCCCGTTGATGCACCCGAGGTCGACCGCCCGGGGCTCCCAGCGGTCGGCCATGCGGAGCAGGTGCTCGGTGGCGTCGACCACGTCGTTGGGGATCCCGAGCATCTTGCAGAAGACGTTGTTGGAGCCGCCCGGGAGCACGGTCAGCGGCGTCGAGCGTGCCCGCGAGCCCGTTCGCGGCCTCGTTCACCGTGCCGTCGCCGCCGAAGGCCACCACCACGTCGAACGCCTCGCCGACGGCGGCGGTGACGAGCTCGATCGCGTGCCCGCGGCGCTCGGTCTCGATCGCCTGCACGTCGTAGCGGCCCTGGAGCGCGTAGACGACGAGCTGCTTGAGCCGCACCGACATGGTCGTCGCGTACGGGTTGACGATGACGAGCATGCGCTTGGCCTGCGCCGGCCGCTCCAGGGCGGCGACCTCGGCGAGGCGGCGCTCCGCCAGCGCCGTGTCGGTCACAACCAGCCCCGCCGGCGGAAGTACATGACCAGGCCCACGAGCATGGCGAACATCACGCCGAGCACGAGATAGAACGCCAGCTTGTCGCCCTGGCCGGGAACATGCACGTTCATGCCCCAGATGCTGGCCACGAGCGTGAGCGGGAGGACGATCACGGAGATCGCGGTCAGCACGCGGAAGGTCTCGTTCGTGCGGTGCGCGATCGAGGACTCGTTCGTGTCCTCGAGCGCCTCCACGACCTCTTTGTAGTTCTCGAGCATGTCCCAGACGCGCTCGGACGCGTCGTTGATGTCCTCGAAGTAGATCTCGAGGTCGTCCGCGATGTAGCGCGCCTTGTTGCGCTCGAGGTCCACGAACGCCGACCGCTGCGGCCGGACGATCTTGCGGAAGTTGATGATCTCCTGCTTGACGTTGGAGATGTCGCGCACGATCTCGGCGGAGTTGCCGTCGAAGATCTCCTCCTCGATGCGCTCCAGCTTGTTGCCCATCTTGCGCAGCATCGGGAACGAGGAGTCGACCAGGTCGTCGACGATCTTGTAGAGCAGGTAGCCCGGGCCCTTGGAGAAGAGCGACTCGCGGAGCTCCTCGTTGGTGCGGCAGCGCTCGAACAGGTACTCGATCGGCTGCAGCGGCTCGTTCTGGATCGTGATCAGGTAGTCGGGGCCGACGAAGAGGTCGACCTCCGCCGCGTTGAGCCGCCCGACCTGCTTGTCGTAGCGCGGGAAGTGCAGGACGATGAAGAGGTAGTCGTCGTACTCGTCGACCTTCGGGCGCTGGTTGCGCGAGACGACGTCCTCGTAGTCGAGGGCGTGGAACTCGAAGTGCTCCTGGAGCCAGGCGAGGTCGGCCGGGCGCGGCCGCTCGATGTTCATCCAGCGGAGGCCGGGCGCCTCGACGATCTCGACGCGCGGCTCGTCGTGCGCCGGATCGTGGTCAGTGACCGCAGAACGACCGCGTGCCGAGCGGCGCCCGAACGGTGAGCGTGGCAGGCTCGGCATGACTGAGCGGGTCGTCGGTCGACGGCATTGCCGCGGGATTCTACGTGCTACCTTTCCACGCACATAGCAGTACGCATCCAGAGGGGTGGAGGGATTGGCCCAATGAAGCCCCGCCAACCATCTCGCGCAAGCGAGAAACGGTGGCAATTCCATCAGGCTCCAAACAAACAGCCTGGGAGATGCGGCGTCGGGCATCTCTCTCAGCCTCCGCCGCAGCACCAGGCGGAGGTCAAATCCATTGCCGGCAGATGCCCTGAAGTGCAAGGAGTGCTCCACCACCTATCCGCTCGAGGCTCGCTACGTCTGCGAGAAGTGCTTCGGCCCGCTCGAGGTCGCCTACGCGCCGCCCACGGCCTCGGCCGATGAGCTGAAGCGCCGCATCCAGGCGGGCCCCCACACGCTCTGGCGCTACGCGGACTTCCTCCCCCTCGAGGGTCCGGCGCGCTCCGCGCTCCCCACGGGGTGGACGCCGCTCGTTCGTGCCGACCGCCTCGCCGCGCGCCTCGGCCTGCGCGAGCTCTGGGTCAAGAACGAGACGGCGAACCCGACGCACTCGTTCAAGGACCGGGTCGTCTCCGTCGCCCTCGCGCGCGCCCTGGAGCTCGGCTTCGAGACCATCGCCTGCGCCTCCACCGGCAACCTCGCCAACGCGGTCGCCGCGCACGCCGCCGCGGCCGGCCTGCCGTCCTACGTCTTCATCCCGTCGGATCTCGAGCAGGAGAAGATCCTCGCCACCGGCGCCTACGGGACGAACATCGTCGCCATTCGTGGCAACTACGACGCGGTCAACCGGCTCTGTACCGAGGTGGCCGGCGAGCGCGACTCGTGGGCCTTCGTGAACGTCAACGTGCGGCCCTACTACGCCGAGGGCTCGAAGACGCTCGCCTTCGAGACGGCCGAGCAGCTCGGCTGGGAGCTCCCGGACCGCGTCGTCGCCCCGATCGCCTCCGGCTCGCTCTTCACCAAGGTCGCCCGCGGCTTCCAGGAGTTCATCGACGCCGGCCTGCTCACCGGCGAGGTGCCGACCATGTGCGGCGCCCAGGCCGAGGGCTGCTCGCCGGTCGCCCAGGCGTTCGCGGCGGGCACGGACGTGTGCCGCCCGGTCAAGCCCGACACGATCGCCAAGTCGCTGGCCATCGGCAACCCGGCCGACGGGCCGTACGCGGTCGAGCTGGCGCAGAAGACCGGCGGCGTGATCGAGAGCGTGACCGACGACGAGATCCGCGCCGGCATCCGCCTGCTGGCCGAGACGACCGGCATCTTCACCGAGACGGCCGGCGGCGTGACCACGGCGGTCCTCGCCAAGCTCGCCGCGGCCGGCTCGATCGACCCGGACGAGCGCGTCGTCCTCTACATCACCGGCGACGGGCTGAAGACGCTCGACGCGGTCCGCGGCACCGCCGCGGTCACCGAGATCGCGCCGTCGTTCGACGAGTTCGAGGCCGCCTTCGCTCCCGCCGGGGTGGCGTGATGGCCATCAAGGTCAAGCTCCCGACGCAGCTCCGCGACGCGGCCGGCAACCAGGCCGAGGCGCAGGTCGACGGCGGCACCGTGGGGGAGGCGCTGGCGTCTCTCTACGAGCAGCACGGCGAGCTGCGGTCGCGCATCTCCGACGACGGCGGCGGCCTGCGCCGCTTCGTCAACGTCTACCTCGGCGGGGAGGACATCCGCTTCCTCGAAGGGCTCGACACCCCGGTGTCGGACGGCGACGAGCTGACGATCCTGCCCGCCGTCGCCGGCGGCTGAGCTTTCGGCGAACGTCAACCCCGGCTGGGTAGGGCGGCGAGGGAGCCGGCCTCGCTCGGTGGTCCCTGGCGAGTTGCGTTCCGCATAGCGACACTAAGTCGCCAGCGACGCAAGCGTGGCGACTTATCCGCGCATATCGCGGATTACTCGCCACGGACGACGACCACGGTCGAAACCCTCGCTTCCCTACCCAGCCGCAGTTTCGCGCAGCAGCAGCCGCCCGATCTCCTGCGCCCGCTTGCCGGCCAGCGTGTCGCCCTCGGCGGCGGCCACGATCGAGCCCTTCATGAGGATGTGCCACTTGCGGGCGAGGTCGTCGGGGTCGGCGGCGCCCGCGGCGGTCGCGAGACCCGAGAGGTACGCGCGGATCGCCGCGAGGTAGTCGCAGCCGGCGCGGTGGATCGGATCCGCCGGGTCCGCGGCCTCGAGCATCACGTTGATGAACGAGCAGCCCTCGAAGTCGGCTCGCCGGAACCACTCGCCGAAGACGTCGAAGACGGCCAGCAGGCGATCGGCCGGCTCGGTCGCCCGGTGCTCGACCTCGGCCTGCAGCCAGCTCCGCGTCCAGCGCTCGTCGCGGCGCTCGAGGAAGGCCAGGACGAGCGCCTCCTTGGAGCCGAAGTGGCGGTACAGCGTCATCCGCGCCACGCCGGACTGCTCGATGATCGCGTCGATCCCGACCGCGCGGATGCCGCGCCGCGAGAACAGGTCGTAGGCGGTGTCGAGGATGCGCTCGCGCGCGTCGATCGCCGTGGCCATTCCCAGCAACGTAGCAATGCGCGCGGCGGCCGGCGAACGGTTACCATCGCGAGGGAGACCGATCGGTCTCAGGGACCCAGGAGGAGCGCCGTATGTCGATCCCCACGGAGCTCGTCGGCTCGCTGCCGCGGCCGATGCAGCTGCAGGACGCGTTCGCCGACTACGACGAGGGCAAGATCTCGTTCGAGCAGCTGCAGGCGGAGCAGGACGCCGCCGCGGAGGACTCGATCCGGCGCCTCGAGGCGGTCGGCGAGCCGATCGTCACCGACGGCGAGCAGCGCGAGTCGAGCTTCGCGACCTACCCGATCACCGACACGCTGGCCGGCACCGGGCTGGCCGACAACCTCGCCGGCGACGGCCAGTTCTTCGCGATCTTCGACGACGGCCACCACCGCCAGCTCCCGCGCCTCACCGGCGGCCCCTTCCGCTACAAGACGTTCGCCGCCGAGTTCGTCGAGAAGAACCGCGCGATCGCGAGCCACCCGGTCAAGCAGGCCGTGATCGCGCCGTCGATGCTCAGCCTGCTCTACCCGCTCGACGACGAGCTCCCGGGCTACTCGCGCGAAGCGTTCCTCGCCGACCTCTGCGACGAGTGCGAGAAGGACATCCGGCGCTGCTTCGAGGCCGGCGCCGTGCGCGTCTCGATCGACTTCACCGAGGGCCGGCTGGCCAACAAGAACGACTCGCGCAACCCGTGGACCGGCCGCAACATGCTGCAGGACTTCATCGACCTCAACAACCGCGTCATCGATCGCTTCAGCGCCGAGGAGCGCGTGAACATCGGCGTCCACACGTGCCCGGGCGGCGACTGCGACTCCGTGCACTCCAAGGACGTGCCCTACGAGATGCTGCTCAGCAAGATGTTCCAGCTCAACGCGGGCTACTTCCTCATCCAGTGCGCGAGCGAGGAGAACCGCGAGGAGGTCTACCGGCTCTGCGGCGAGTACAGCCGCGAGGACGCCGACGGCGTGCCGCAGGTCTGCTTCATGGGCGTCGTCAACCCGCTGACGCCGGATGTCGAGACGGCGGAGGGCATCGCCCAGGAGCTGGTCACGGCCGCGAAGCACATCCCCGTCGAGCGCCTGGGCGCGACCGACGACTGCGGCTTCTCGCCCTTCAGCCGCGACGTCAAGCCCAAGCACGGCTCGCCGGACTTCGCCCGCGACATCGCGATGCAGAAGATCGCCGCCCGCCTGCAGGGCGCCGAGCTGGCGCGCGAGGAACTGGGGGTCACCGCAGGCGTCTAGGCCTAGGCGGCACGACGCGGCGCGAAATCGTCCGCGCCGATCAGGTCGCCTTCGAGCGCCGGGACCAGGCAGGCGGCGAGCGCCTCCATGCTCTCGGTCACCGAGCGCTCGTAGGCGGCCACGATCTCTTCGCGCCACTCCGTCTGCCGGCGGTCGAGCTCCGCCATGTCGGCACGCGAGAACGGCGCCTTCAGGTGGGTCAGGCACTCGGGGCAGCGAAGGTCGACGAGCAGGTCGTCGGCGTCGCCCTTCTGCTCGCAGCGGAGCGGCTGCAGGAACGGTGAGTCGCAGCTCGGACAGGCGGAGAGCGCCATGCCCCGCGACGGTAGACCCACCCGCGGACGGAAGCTACGGTGGCCGGCGTGCGCCTCGCGCTCGTCATCGTGCTCGCGCTGCTCGTGGGCTGTGCCGAGAAGGCGCCGCCGACGGACCCCGGCCTCGTGGTGGAGGAGCTCACGGTCGACAGCCTGGCCGTGCGGGACGAGCTGCCCGTGAAGGTGGTCGTGCCCGGCGACGGACCGCTGCCGTTGCTCGTCTTCCTCCACGGCCGCGGCAACGACGGCGGCTGGGACCGCCACTGGCCCGACTACCTGCGCTTCTACGCGCGGGCGCTCGAGCGCTGCTAGGGGTGCTTGACGCGGATCGACATCTTCATGTCGTCGTGCAGCGTGCAGACGATCTTGTAGAGCCCGGGGACCGTCAGCTTGCGCTTGTACGTGAAGTCGGTCGAGGCCGCCTCGGAATGGAACTTCTTCGCGCCCTTGGGACCCGACTTGAGCTTGACGTCGTGCACGTCGCCGGCCGCGTCGTAGCCCGGCCACTTCCACACGACGGTCGTGCCCTTGGCCACCCGGAGCGGAGCCGGCGCGTAGTAGTTGTCGCCGATCGCGACCGTCTTCTTGCCCGCCTGGGCCGGCGCCGCGCACAGGAGCGCGACGCCGGCGGCCAGGACGAGGACCTTCCTCACTTCTCGAACCGCACGAGCGGCGTGTAGCCGGGCTTGGCGGGGTGTGGGTGCTCGACCCAGCCGCTCAACGCGCCCTTGCCGGTCCAGCCGATCATCTGCATGCGGGCGTCGTTGTTGACCCCGTTCGCGCCGGTGCAGTTGGCGATCGTCGAGCGATCGGCCGGGAACGTCGTGTCCGAGGCGGCGAGCGTGAAGCAGTTGTCGCTGCCGCTGCCGTCGTAGGTCACGTCGCGGCCGTTGGTGTCCGTGCCGCCGAGTCCGAACTGGTTGTTGCGGACGATGTTGCGGTCGAGCGACACGGCGAGCGGGTTCTCCTGCAGCAGGATGCCGTCGATGGCGGCGATCCCGGTCAGGAAGTTGCCGTAGATCTTGTTGTTCTCGATCCGATGGTCGCGGCCGCCGAGCAGCAGGATGCCGGTGCCGATCGGGACGAGGCTGCCGGTCGCCTGCGGCGACGGCTTCGTGAACGGCGTCTCTCCCTCGTGGAAGTTGAAGTTGTTCCAGAAGATCTCGTTGTTCACGATCACGTTCTTCTCGGGCGGCGGGAACTTCTCCGAGTCGAGCGCGTTCGGCACGATCCCGACGGCGTTGTTGTAGAAGCGGCTCTTCGTGATCGTCACGTAGCGCATGTTGGTCGCGCTGAAGCCGATCGGGCTGCCCCAGCCGTCGACGTTGCGCACCATCGTCTGCACCGGGTTGTCCTGCGGCGGCGTCTGCCCGATGTAGAAGGCGCCGTCGTTGACGTAGTAGGCCTCGGAGTTGAGGATCTGCCCGCCGATCGTGTTGAACGCGTAGAGCCCGTAGACGCCGGTCTTCTCCGCGATCAGGTGGTTCATCGTGTAGCCGTTGAGGTTCGTGAAGAAGAAGCCGTTGGCGCGGTAGTTGCGGGTCTTGAAGCCGTTGAGCGAGACCTGGTCGGCGTCGTTGACGGCGAAGCCGTTCTGCTTCTTCCCGTTGCCGTCGAGCACGACCTTGCCGGGCTTGCCCGGGTTGCCGACGAGCTTGAGGTACCGCTTCTTGCGGCCGTCGATGCGCACCGCCTCGCGGTACACGCCGTTCTTCACCTTGATCGTGTCGCCCGCGTCGGCGGCGTTGACCGCCTTCTGGATGCTGCGGAAGTCGCAGCCGCCCTTCTTGCAGACCGTGTGCGTCTCGTACGGCTTCTTGGGCTTGGGCTCGAGCTTTCCGGGCTGCTTGGGCTCCGGGTAGTCCTGGGCAAGCGCGCCCGCCGGCGCGAGCAGTGCAAGGGCGACGCCGACGGCGGTCGCGATGCGCATCGTGGTACGGATGGTCTCCTCCTGGGGTCTACGGGTCGACGATGTACCAGCCCGTCATCCCGGTGTCCTGATGGGAGAAGACGTGGCAGTGGTAGAGCCAGCGGCCCGGGTTGTCCTCCACGAAGCGCGCGGTGACGTGCTCGTTCGGCCCCATCGACGGGTTGTCGACGTACTGGCCGGCCGGGTCCTTCCAGCGGTGCCCGTGGATGTGGAACGTGTGGAACTCGTTGTCCATGCCGAACGCGGTCAGCTCGACGCGCTGTCCGACGCGCGAGCGGATGGTCGGCGTGTTGCCCGCGTAGGCGCGGCCGTTGATGCATTGGAAGTTGCGCTGGAGCCCGGTGACGGGCGGCGGCAGCTGGTGGGCGAAGAGCGACCGGTGCACGTCCGGCAGCGCCTCGCCGCGCGGGCGGATGTGGATCATCCCGAACAGCCCGCGGAAGGTGTTGAGCGTGTGGTTGGGCCCGTGGTCGTGGTACGGCCAGGACCCGACCGAGTCCGGCGTGCACTCCCACTGGTACGTGAAGGTCTCGCCGGGGCCGACGAAGCCGCCCGCCCGCGTGTACTCGCCCATGTAGGCGCCGTCGTACTCCGGGTTGTACTTCACGCCGTGCGGGTGCATGGTCACCGCCTGGCGCAGCGAGCGGTCGGCGTTGCGGAAGTGCACGACCATGACGTCGCCGACCTCGGCGTAGAGCGTCGGGCCGGGGATGCTCTCCTTGTGCAGCGGCGCCGCGAAGCCGGGCGTCATGAGGAAGTAGACGTACGCGCGGAAGGTGACCTTGCCCGGCACCTTGCGGTTGTGCCAGTCGTCGTGGTGCGTCGGGACGATGCTCCACTTCACCGTCTGGGCCTGCACCCAGTACTCGATCCGGCTGCCGCCGGGCGCGGGCTGGATCTGCGGGACGTCCTGGGCCACCGCGGCCTTCGGACGGCTCACCCGCGCGGCGGCCGCATCGGCGCGCTCGAGCGTCCTCGGCGAGTCGATCACGACCTCCTCGCCACCGATCGTGCAGAGCAGCGCGCTGGTGCCGGCGAGGCCGAAAAAGGAACGTCTCGTCGTCGGCTGCTCGGCCATGCGGCGCGGGAGCCTAGTACGAGCGTACTGCTTTCTCAAGTGCCCGGACCGACTACGATGCCGCCGTGCCCGCCGTCTCCAGCACGCGCGCCGAAGCCTCCGAGCGGGTGCGCGATTCGATCGTCGCGGCGACGGTCCGCATCGTCGCCCGCGAGGGGATCGCCGCCGTGACCCACCGCCGCGTCGCGGCCGGGGCCGGCGTCGCGCTGTCCTCGACGACGTGGCACTTCGCCACCAAGGCGGACATCCTCATGGCCGCTCTGCGGTGGACCGCGCACCGCGAGGTCGAGCGCATCTCCGCGATCGCCGAGCGGCTCGGGGCCGACGATTTCGACTCCGCCGCGTGGTCGGAGGAGCTGGCCGACTGGCTGATCGAGCAGGTCACGGGCGAGCGCGAGGTCGCCGTCGCGCTCTACCGGCTGCAGATCGAGATGCTCGGCCACCCCGAGGCGCGTGAGGTGCACGAGGCGTGGGGTCGCAGCCTGCGCGCGCTCGGCGAGCGGGTGCTGGCGAGCTCGCGGACGATCACGCCCGATCTCGACACCCGTCTCGTGGTGGCGGCGCTCGACGGCCTGCGCCTGAGCGTGCTGAGCTCGGGCGACCAGAACACGGCCTGGCTGCGACCGGCCGTCCAGCGCCAGTTGCGCGCGCTCCTCGGCTGAACTACGGTCCGTGAATGGCACGCTCGGCCGAGCGGCTCACCGTCGAGTGCCCGCGCTGCGGGAACATGTTCGAGACGTGGGCGCTCGGCACGCCCGACCTCGACTGCGATCCCGCGCTCGGCGACCCCGGCTGGATCTCCGCCGCCTCCGATGCGACCTGCCCGCACTGCGGTGGGACGTCGTGCTGCTCGGCGCTGGCCGCCGAGCGCGAGGCCTGGCGGACGCTCTAGTACGCGACGCGGTCCGGGTTCGCCGTCCACGCGGCGAACGGCTTCCAGCCGTCCTCGGCGAGGAGCTGCACGGTCGTCAGCCTGCGCTGCATCGGCGGCAGGGCGACGTCGGCGTGGATGGCGGCGTCGTCGAAGCCGGCGCCGGCCGCGTCGGCGCGGCTGGCCGAGTGCACGATGCGGTCGATGTGCGCCCACCACGCAGCGCCGAAGCACATCGGGCACGGCTCGCAGCTCGCGTAGAGCACGGCGCCCGAGAGGTCGCGCGTGCCGAGCGTGCGGCACGCCTCGCGGATCGCGACGATCTCGGCGTGGAGCGTCGGGTCGTCCTCGGCGACCACGCGGTTCATGCCGCGACCGACGATGCGGCCGCCGTTCACGGCAACCAGCGCGCCGAACGGACCGCCGTCTCCGGAGGCCGATTGGACGCCGAGCTCGATGGCCTCGCGGAGCAGTTCGGCATCGTTCACCCGCGGCATCGTATTGGGCTGGACGATCGGCCGATCGTCCGCACGGCGTAAAACGCCGATTCCCGGAGCGTGACCCGCACTCCGCTCCGCATCCTCTTCCTCGTCTCCGCCCACAACAGCCTCAGCCAGCGCGCCGAGATCGCGCTGACCGAGCTCGGGCACGAGGTCGAGGTCGCGGTCGTGGACAGCGGGGAGGCGATGGAGGCGGCCGTGGCCCGCCACCGCCCGGACCTCATCGTCTGTCCGATCCTGAAGAAGTTCATCCCGGAGTCGATCTACAGCACGCACCGCTGCCTGATCGTGCATCCGGGGCCGGTCGGCGACCGCGGCCCGTCCTCGCTCGACTGGGCGATCGAGCTCGGCATGGGCGAGTGGGGGGTCACCGTGCTCGAGGCCACCGGCGAGATGGACGGCGGCGACATCTGGGGGTCCCGGACGTTCCGGACCCGCGAGACCGGCAAGAGCAGCCTGTACCGGCACGAGGTCCGCCGCGCGGCCATCGGCGCGCTGCTCGACGCGATGGAGTGCCGCGCGCCGCGCAAGCTCGACTACAGCGATCCCACGGTCGTGGGCCGCGAGCGGCCGCTGATCCGCCAGCCCATGCGCGCGATCGACTGGCAAGCCGACTCGACCGAGACGATCGTGCGCCGCATCCGCGCCGCCGAGGGCCACCCGGGCCTGCTCGACACGATCGCGGGGAACGAGTTCCACCTCTTCGGCGTGCACCGCGAGCGCGGCCTGCGCGGCCGCGCGGGGGACATCATCGCCACCCGCCACGGCGCGATCTGCCGCGCGACGATCGACGGCGCGGTCTGGATCACCCACCTCAAGCGCCCCGACCATTTCAAGCTGCCGGCCACCCGCGCGCTCGGGCTGCTGGGCCTGGCGCCGGACGCCCCCGAGGTCGACGTCGCGGTCCACGCTCCGATCCCCGCCGATCACACGTGGCGAGAGATCGTCTACACCGAGCAGGCCGGCGTCGGGTACCTGCGCTTCGACTTCTACAACGGCGCCATGAGCACCGCCCAGTGCCGGCGGCTGCTCGAGGCCTACCGCTACGCGCGCAGCCGCCGCCAGACGAACGTGATCGTGCTCGCCGGCGGCCACGACTTCTTCTCCAACGGGATCCACCTCAACGTGATCCAGGCGGCGCACGACCCGGCCGAGGAGTCCTGGTTCAACCTGCACGCCATCGACGACGTCGTGCGCGAGGTGGTGGAGACCGACTCGCACCTCGTGATCTCGGCCCTCGCCGGCGACGCGGCCGCGGGCGGGGTGCCCTTCGCGATGGCGGCCGACCACGTGGTGGCGCGCGAGGACGTCGTGCTGAACCCCTACTACCAGCACATGGGCGGCCTCTACGGCTCCGAGTACTGGACCTACCTGATGCCGCGTCGCATCGGCGCCGAGCTGACGGCCGAGCTGACCTCGGCGCCGTTCCGGGCGATCGGCACGCGCCGCGCCGTCGAGATCGGCCTGCTCGACGCGGCGTTCGGCGAGGACGCGGCCAGCTTCGAGGCGCAGGTGCGCGGGTTCGCCGAGCGGCTCGCACGCCACGACGACCATCCGCACCGGCTCGAGGCCAAGCGCCGCGCCCGCGCACAGGACGAGGCGGCCAAGCCGCTCAGCGTCTACCGCAGCGAGGAGCTGGCGCGGTCGCGCGAGTGCTTCTTCGGACCGGACCGCAGCTACCACGAGGCGCGGGCGCGCTTCGTGTTCAAGACCGGCGCGCCGTGTGCGGTGACCCCGCCCGCCGCCGAGCGTGACGCCCTGGGCCTCCTTCGGTCCGCTGTCAGCCAACGTGCCGAAATGAGCGTCTAGATGACAAGTTCTCCCGTCAGCTGCCGATCCACTAGCTCATGACCGACGTCGACGGCGGGACGTTCGCCCACAGCACGTGGCGCAGCGACACCGATGAGGCTTCGCGAGCCCGGCGCCTGTTCCAGTCGGTCTGGCACTGGATGCCGCAGGGCCAGCTGCTGCCCGAGCACATCTGGCGGCGCCGGCATCACACGATCGTCGGCCTGATGTGGTTCCACGTCGTCGCCCTGACGGCGTTCGGGCTCTTCCAGGGGCAGTCCGTCCCGCACATGATGCTCGAGGGCGGCGCCCTGGCGGTGCCGGCGCTGCTCGCCGGGTCCGAGTGGGCCAGCATGAAGCTGCGGGTCGCCGCGGCCTCGTTCGGCCTCATCAGCGCGTCGGCGGTCCTCGTGCATCTCTCGGGCGGCTACATCGAGGCGCACTTCCACTTCTTCGTGATGATCGGCGTCCTGACGCTGTACCAGGACTGGGTCCCCTTCCTCGTGGCGATCGGCTATGTGGTGCTCCACCACGGCGTCGCCGGGGTGCTGGCGCCCGAGTCGGTCTACAGCCACCAGGACGCGGTCCAGAACCCCTGGCGGTGGGCGCTGATCCACGGCTTCTTCGTGCTCGCCGCCAGCGCCGCCCACGTGGTCGCCTGGCGCACGAACGAGAACCAGCTGCTGCGCGACCCGCTGACCGGGCTGCCCAGCCGGCTCCTCTTCAACAACCGCCTGAGCCAGGCGCTCGAGCGCCTGCAGCGGCGCCGCGGGCGCTACGTCGCCGTGCTCTTCCTCGACCTCGACCGCTTCAAGGTCATCAACGACAGCCTCGGGCACACGGCGGGCGACAAGCTCATCGTGGCGGTCGCCGAGCGGCTCCGCCATTCGCTCCGCCGCCACGAGACGGTCGCGCGCTTCGGCGGTGACGAGTTCGCGATCCTCTGCGAGGACATCGTCGACGAGCAGGACGCGATCGCCGTCGGTGAGCGCGTGCTGCGGATCTTCAGCAACCCGTACCACCTCTCGCACGGCGAGACGATGTCCGCCGCCAGCCTCGGCATCGCCCTCTCGGCCGATCCCGACCAGAACGTCGAGGAGCTCGTGCGCGACGCCGACGCCGCCATGTACCGCGCGAAGGAGTCCGGTGGCGGCCGCCTCATGCTCTTCGACGAGGTCACCCGCCAGCGTGCCCTGACCCGACTGCACACCGAGCGCGCGCTGCGCGCCGCGCTCGAGCGCGACGAGTTCCGCGTCTTCTTCCAGCCCGAGGTGTCCGTGGAGACCGGCGCGATCGTCGGCCTCGAGGCCCTCGTGCGGTGGGAGCATCCGGAGGACGGCCTGGTGGGCCCGGACGCCTTCATCGCGCTGGCCGAGGAGACGGGCCTGATCGTCCCGATCGGCACCTGGGTCCTCAACGAGTCGTGCCGGCTGGCCCAGGTGTGGCAGGCCGAGCGCGCCGCCGACGAGCCGCTCGTGGTCCGCGTGAACGTCTCCGCGCGCCAGCTCGCGCACGAGAACCTGGTCGACCTCGTCGACGCCGCGCTCACGCGCACCGGCATGGTCCCGGCCCAGCTCTGCCTCGAGGTCACCGAGAGCGTGCTCGTCGAGGACCCCGAGAAGTCGATCCGCACGCTGACCGCGCTCAAGGCGCTCGGCGTGAAGATCGCGGTCGACGACTTCGGCACCGGCTACTCGTCGCTCGAGTACCTGCGCACGTTCCCCGTCGACTGCGTGAAGATCGACCGCTCGTTCGTGCGCGGCATCCCGCACTCGTCCGAGGACGTCGCCATCGTCAACGCGGTCATCGAGCTCGGGCATGCGCTCGGGCTGTCCGTGACCGCCGAGGGCGTGGAGACCTCCGAGCAGCTCGGCAACCTCCAGCTCACCGGCTGCGACACCGCGCAGGGCTTCCTCTTCAGCCGTCCGGAGCATCCGGACGTCGTCGCGAAGCTGCTGCGCAAGGTCCCGGCGCGCTAGCGTCAGGGGCGATGACCCTGAGCCCGGAGGAGTGGCGCGTCGAGGTCGACCTCGACGTGCGCGAGCTGTTGCGCTCGCTCGAACTCGACGACGAGGCCCGCAAGCGCCTCGGCGGCCGCATGATCGTGACGCGTGACGGTCCGCACGTGTTCCTCTACGCGACCGACGCGGCGGCCGCTCGCGAGGGCGAGCGGGTGCTCCGCGAGCTGCTGGATCAGCACCGCCTGTCGGCCACGGTCACGGTGACGCATTGGGACGAGGAGCAGGACGCCTGGGTCGCTCCGACGGGCGAGATCGTGGAGAGCGCGCGCGAGGATGACGGCGACGGGCGGTTCGAGTGGTTCGTGCTGGCCGAAGGCGGGGACGAGCTCGCCGAGCGCCTGCGGGCCGAGGGGATGCCGGTCGAGCAGCGCGGCCGCTACGTGCTCGTGGGCTCCGATGACGACGAGGAGGTCGAGGCGCTCGCCACGCGCGTGCGGGAGATCGCGGGGCCGGACGCCGACGTGAAGATCCGGGCCGACCTCGACGTGCCGAGCCCGGGCTTCGCCCTCTTCGAGTCCCACAAGCCGGGCATCGCGCGCGACCTCGGCTTGTAGCGCACGCTAGGCTCGCCCGCGTGGACCTGGACGGGGTGACGATCCGGCGTCGCGAGGACCTCGAGCGGTCCGGCAACTGGCTGCTCGCGCGTCGCTCGCTCGGCCTGGCGTCGTTCGGCATGAACGTCGTCGAGATCCCGCCCGGCGAGCGGATCCCGGAGCACGACGAGGTCGACCGCGACCAGGAGGAGGTCTTCATCGTGCTCGAAGGCTCGCCGTCGCTCGTCGTCGACGGGCGGGAGATCGAGACGCCGGCGGGGACGTTCGCGCGGCTCGACCCGCAGCTGCGGCGCACCGTGGTCAACCACGGCGACGACCCGGCCTTGGTCCTCATCGTCTCGGCGCCGCGGGGAAGCGGCTACGAGCCGATGGAGTGGGCCTAGGGCACGAT
The DNA here is from genome assembly GCA_963774155.1 of uncultured Solirubrobacteraceae bacterium. Classification (GTDB taxonomy): domain Bacteria; phylum Actinomycetota; class Thermoleophilia; order Solirubrobacterales; family Solirubrobacteraceae; genus DASSUW01. The sequence goes on along the minus strand of CAVZDW010000008.1, from coordinate 974,364 downwards.
CTCCTCGACGACCTCGTAGATCCCGGCGACCTTGACGTCGTCCTCGAGCGGGGCGATGCGGCGCAGGCGGCGCTCCTCACCGGCCATCCAGCTCGGGTCGCTGCGCATCTCGTCGATCTCGTCCTCGGTCCCGTCGAAGAACGCGAAGGTGACGACCTCGTCGGGGTCGTCCTGGTGGCGGACGTGGTAGGCGCGGACGAGGCGCTCGGGCCAGCGGTCGGGAGCCCAGCTCTTGGAGAACTCGTCGTGGGTTCCGGGCTTCAGGTGGCGGACGGTGAGCAGGCAGAGCATGGTGGTTTTGACGCTACATGAATCGTTGTGCGACGCCCCGACTCGTCGTCATACGAATGACGTACCATGATCGGCGATGCCTGGACCTGATCATGCCCCGCCCGCTCCCGGCCCGTACCTGCAGACCGTCTCGGGTCGCTGGGTCAACCCGTTCGACCCGGACCCCGAGCAGCTCGACGCCGGCGACATCGCCCGCGCGCTCGCCAACCAGTGCCGCTTCGGCGGCCACAGCCGCGTCTTCTACTCGGTCGCCCAGCACTCGGTGATCGTGTCCGAGCTGGTCGAGGAGAACGGGGGAGACGTCGAGGACGTGTTCGCCGCCCTCATGCACGACGCCACCGAGGCGTACCTGGGCGACATGCCGCATCCGCTCAAGCACCGCAGCCCGCTCGGGGCCGCGTTCAAGGAGGCCGAGGATCACCTCGAGGCGGCGCTCCGCGACCGCTTCGGCATCAAGGCGGACGTGCCGGAGATCAAGCGCGTCGACCGCTCGCTGCTCGCCACCGAGCGCCGCGCCTTCAGCTCCGAGGACTGGCACTGGCCGGAGCTCGAGGGCGTCGAGCCGCTCGACCTCGAGCTCACCGCCTGGACGCCCGACGAGGCGGCCGAGGCGTTCGCGCGGCGCTACGCCGAGCTGGAGGCCAGGCGCTAGGGCGACGTGGAGTTGCCGGTCTCGTCCTCGAACTTCTGCTGCGCGTCGCGGTACTGCTTCTCGAGCCGCTCGCGCTCTTCCGGGCTCGCGTTCTCCGCGAGCCGGTCGAGGAACTCCTTGTCGGCCGTCTCGGCCTCCTTCACCGCGCCCTGGAACTCCGTCGCGAGCCGGGCCTCGAGCTTCGGCTTGGCCTGGCCCGGGTCCTCCAGGTAGACGACGACCTTCTCGGCCACCGTCGTCACGCGCTCCATCGTGCCGAGGTAGTCGTCGTACGTGTTGCGCAGGTCCCCGTTCTTGACGTCCTCGGCGGCGGCCGACGCCTTGCCGATGTGATCCTCCATGGCATCGACGGCCGTGCGCGCGCCCCCGACGTCCTCGCTGTTGAACGAGGCGATGAGGTCGGTGTAGTTCGTCGAGAACTTGCGGACCTCGGCGGCGACGTCATTGACGATCTCCTCGTCGCCTCCGGAGACTTCGCCGAACGTCTTGTCGAGGCCGCTCTCGCTGTCGCTCCCGCAGCCGGCGAAGGCGACCACCGCGAGCACCACGAGCCACCACCGGGCTGCAGGCATGGCGCTCAGTATCCCCGAGCGGGCTCAGATTGAATCGAGAAGTGCCACGGCCGCGTCGTGGCCGCCCTCCCGCGCCCAGCCGAGCGCGTCGGCGTCGAACTGGTGATCGCGCAGCGTCGGGTCGGCGCCCGCGTCGAGCAGGAACCGGATCGTCTCCGCCTGCCCGTTGACCGCCGCCCAGTGCAGCGCCGTCGCGCCGAAGAAGCCGCGCGCGTCCACGTCGGCGCCGCGCTCGAGCAGGTGCCGCGCGACCTCGGTGTGGCCGTTGCGACAGGCGAGCACGAAGGCGGGCGAGACGGCTCCGTCGTCGCGCATGCGGGCGAGCGCGTCGAGCAGGCCGAGCCCGGCCGCCGACGCGAACGTCAGCCGCGCGCCGCGCGCGATCAGCGCGTCGCCGGCGGCGCGGCTTCCGAGCACGCCGGCCCACTGCAGCGGGGTGGCGCCCCAGGTCGTCTCCGCCTCGACGTCGGCGCCGGCGTCCATGAGCGCCTCCGCGACCTCCGCGTGATCGTGCTCGGCGGCGAGGTGCAGCGACGTCTTGCCATGGATGTCGGCCGCCGCGACGAGACCGGGATCCCGCGCGAGCAGCGCCCTGACGGCCGCGACGTCGCCCGTCTGCGCGGCCTCGAGGATGCGCTCGCCGTCAGTGGCCACGCCCGCGAACTATGCCGAGCCGCAGCGGCGTGGGGCGAGCACGAACCGGCGGTACGGAATACCCCCTACTCGTGACACCGGCTGGCCCCGAAAGATCAACCGGCTCGCCCCATAGGTCGGACGGCCTCGAGGCGAGAAGCTGCACCCATGCCGCTCCCGCCCAACACCAGCCAGCGTGATCTCGTCCGACTCGCCGTCCTGCTGTGCGGCGAGCGCACCAGCGCGAAGTACCGCCCGCCGGTCAAGGCCGCCGGTTAGTCCGCGCAGAGTACGCCCGGCAAGATTCGAACTTGCGACCTCTCGCTCCGGAGGCGAGCGCTCTATCCACTGAGCTACGGGCGCTTGGCCGAGGGAGCTTAGCGCCGCCCGCGGGTTCGCCAGGCTCGCCGGCTTCCCTCCCGAGCCGGGGTTAGGGTCCCCGACTCGCATGCGGCTGGCCATCATCAGCGACACGCACATGCCTCGTCGCGGTCGCGTCCTTCCGGCGGCGTGCGTGGAGCGGCTGCGAGCGGCCGACGCGATCCTCCATGCCGGGGACCTCATCGAGGTCGAGGTGCTGGAGGAGCTCGAGGCGCTCGGACCGCCGGTGCACGCCATCCGCGGGAACAACGACTCGGCCGTGCTCCAGGCGCGCCTCCCGCGGACGCTGATCGTGCCGGCCGCCGGCGCGAGGATCGCCATGGTCCACGACGCGGGGCCGGGCGCCAACCGCTTCCAGCGGCTGCGGCGGCGCTTTCCCGACGTCGACGCCGTGGTGTTCGGCCACTCGCACGTCCCGCTGCTGGAGGAGCGCGACGGGTTCGCGATCTTCAATCCCGGCTCGCCGACCGAGCGGCGCCGCTCGCCGCGGCACACCATGGGGATGGCCACAGCCGAGGACCACCGCCTGACCTTCGAGCTCGTGGACCTGGACTAGAACGGCGACGGGGCCCCGCCGTTGTACAGCGGGGCCCCGTGCCTGTGCGCGTCGGCGGCGGCGACCTGCCGCCGGCCCGCAACCTTGCCGCTAGCGCTTGAGCGCCAGCCGTGCCTTCTTGCCGAGCGGCACGGTCATGCGTGCCGTGGTCCCGGCGATCTTGGCCTTCACGACCACCCGGCTCGAGCGGGCGATCCGGCGCGAGGACCGGATCCGCACGCGGACGGCGCCCCGCTTGCCGGTGTTGCTCGCGGTGAGCGAGGAGCCGGCGAGGCGGACGATGCCCGTGAGCCTGGCGCCGGTGGGCTGCGTGGTGCTCAGCTCGCACACGATCGACTGACCGGTGCTCGAGAGCGTGCAGGAGACCAGCACGGTGCTGCCGGCCGGTCCGGCCGGACCCTGCGGGCCCTGGGGACCGGTCGGCCCCGTGGGACCGGTCGGGCCCTGGATGCCCTGCGGACCCTGCGGGCCGGTGGGACCGGAAGGTCCGCTCGGGCCGGTGGGGCCGCCGGGGCCCTGGGGACCCTGCGGGCCTTGCGGACCGGTCGGACCCGTGGGGCCGGTCGGGCCCTGCGGACCGCCCGAGACGATCACGAAATCGCTCGTCGCGTCCGTGTCGCCGGCCTCGTTGCTCGCCGTGACCCGGCAGCGGATCTGCTTGCCCAGGTCGCCCGCCGTGGTGGTGTACGTCACGCCGGTGGCGCCGGCGATCGCCACGCCGTTCCGCAGCCACGCGTAGTCGAACTCGTCCGGGTCGTTGAGGAAGCCGCCGTTCACGCAGGTCAGCGTGCGACCGGCGGCCGGCTCGCCGGCGATCGTCGGCGGGTCACCCTCGACCGGCAACGGCGCCTCGACGATCGCCTCGCCCGCCACCACCGAGATGGTGCGGGTGGCGGTCGAGACGTTGCCCGCGGAGTCCACGGCCTCGGCGGTCAGGGTGACCGTCGAGCCGACGTCCGCCGGATCCGGCGAGTACCGGAACTGGAACGGGAACGTCGAGTGGGTGTCGACCAGCTCGCCGTCGGCCAGGAGGCGGACCTCCCGCATGTCGCCACGCTCGTCGGCGGCGGTCACGTCGACCTCCACCGGGTCGCGCGGCGTGGCCACGAAGCCGTCCGCGAGCGGGTACTTGAAGCCGACCGCGTGCGGCGCCGTGGTGTCCGGCGTCGTCGGCAGCAGGTGGGCCATGGCGCGCTTGACCAGCTCGTTGCGCGTCGCGGCCGGGACCTGCTCGAGGCCGAAGCCGAACGTCACCGTGTCAGGCGTCGAGAGCGCGACGCCGCCCGTCTGGGTGGTCGACGCGCCGGCCAGGTCGAGCTCGACCTTCTCCTGGCGCAGCGGCTCGTTCGGCGTGATGCCCGACCAGTTGTAGAGCCGGGTCGGGAGCTTGGCCCGTGGCTGCGTGATCCCATTGACGTCCTGGTTCGGGTCGTTGCCCGAGCCGGAGTCGACGGTCAGCGGGGTCGTCGCGGGATCCATCCCCGCGAAGATGCTCCCGGGCTTGATCTCGACCGCCGTCCCCGCCGGGAACGTGGTCGTGCCGTAGCCCCCCTGGCGCCCGACGGCGCCGAGGTAGTTCTGCCACGTGTCGTTCGAGATGTCGCGGTACCGCTGGAACGCGGTCCCGGGCAGGTCGTCGTCGCCGCCGTTGTCCGCCGGGTAGAAGAACCCGGGCAGCTGATCCGGCGCCCACTGGTAGGAGGGCGTGTCGGAGAGGCTGCGCGACTGCGTCGGCCACTGGTGGATGTTGCGGCCCGCGACGACGGCCTTGCCGCCCTCGTTGAGGTAGTCGCGCATGGCGATCATCGTCTTGTGCGCCCAGCTCGCCAGGCGCGTGGAGCCGGACTGCTGGGTGGCGGTCAGCAGGTGCCGCGCGTTCGTCTCGGTGATGTCCTGCGGGAGCAGGTCGTCGCCCGAGTACCAGAGGATGGCGTCGAAGTGCGACATGACGCCGAGGAACGACGGGTTGCGCGTCGTGGGCTGCCCGGCGGGGGAGAGCGGCGGGGCGTCGACGTTGAACGTCTCGACCTCGTAGCCGGCCGCCGTGAGGGCGTCCACGTGCGCCTGCAGGTACCGCGGGGCCACGTCGTAGCCCGGCTTGCGGTTCGGGGACACGCCGGTGTAGTCCTCGGCCGCGATCACGAGCACCCGGGCCTTGGCGGTGCCGCCCTCGGGAACCGTGTCCGGCACGGCCTCGACGCGGTACGAGTACCGCTGCTGCAGGCCGCCCGCGCGGATCGTCACGGCGACGGTGTCGCCCGGCGTGGCGTTGCGCGGCGTCTGGGTCGGGCTCGACCAGTTGACCGGCGTCGTGATCCGCACGCGCTTGTAGAACGTGCCCGGCGCGTCGCCGTAGCGCTCACCCGCCGGCACCTCCTCGGCGCGGACGTGGCTGACCGTGCGGGACGTGCCGCCCGGACCGGAGATCGCGACCGTGACGTCGACCGGACCGAGCGACCGGCGCACGTTGGCCTCGATCTGCTGGGTCGCGCCGTACGAGACGTCGAACTTCGCCGGCTGGATGTCGTGCGTCGCCTTGATCTGGTACTGGCCCGGATCGTTGTCGAAGTTCTTCGGGCGGTCCAGCTGGCCGGCCGAGTGCGCGATGTTGAGCGCCATCGGCAGGTTCTTCTGGAACGCGGCCTCGACCTTCTCCTCGTCGTCGGGATAGACGAACTGGTTGGCGTTCGAGCCGCCGGTCTGGGCGGTGTCGAGCTCCGGCGTCCAGCCGATCACGCCGTAGTTCATGTAGCCGTTGTCGATCGTGTCGCCGTTGGACTCGTAGAGGTCCGACGAGCGCTGCGGCGTGTAGGGCTCGACGGCGCCGTCGCCGTCGGTGCCGGTCATCGCGTTGAAGATCGTCGCGTCGACCGGCGCGTAGTCCGTGATGTACGAGACGGGGGTCAGCAGCAGCTGGCCGGCCGTGTGGTAGTTGACGTTGGCCTCGAAGTCGACCTTGCGCAGGAGCCGGTCGAACGCGAGGTTCTCGGGCTCGGACAGCGCGTACGGGCCGCGGTAGGTCTCGCCGCCGGTCTGGTTGGTGGCGCCCTCCTCGTCGATGCCGCGCTTGGCCGGGTAGTTGCGGTTCGGGTCGACGCCGTCGCCCGCGTTGCCGTAGATGCCGTCGCCCTGGTTGTCGCGCAGCGTCTTGCGCCAGAGCCGGTTGTTGTTGGCGGCGCCGGGGCCGCAGAGGACGTTGGACGCGCCGGAGCCGCAGGTGAACGTGTGGTCGTAGCCGTCCGGGTTCTGGATCGGCATGAACCACAGCTCGGTGCGCGAGAGCAGCTCGGCGATCTTCGCGTCGTTCTTGTTCTCGATCACGTACTTCATGAGGCGCCGCTCGACCTCGGCGGCCAGCCACTCACGCGCGTGGTTGTTGGAGGAGTAGAGGACCGCCGGCCGCGTGTTGTCGGCCGTGTGGCGGGCGTCCTTGGTGACCTTCAGGACGGCGATCGGCTTGCCGAGCGTGGAACGACCGACGACCATGTACTTGACGATGTCGGGGTTCTCGCGGGCCAGCTCCAGCATCTCGTCGTGGATGCCGCCGGGCTCCATGAACTGGCGGTAGACCGTGTAGAACGGGTTCGGGCTGTCGCCGCCGTCGAGCGACTGGCGCAGCGCCTTGGTCCCGACGGCCTGCTCCTGCTCGACCTCGGTGAGCTCGAGCCCACGAGCCTCGAGCCGCTCGGCCTGGGACGGATACAGCGCCACCTGGATCGTCTGGCTCGGTGCCCCGGCGGTGTCGAAGCCGGTGTGCTCGAGGTCGACGCCGATCTTCACCAGCTCTCCGGCGCCGTACTCGTCGACCGTGGTCGTGTACGGCAGCAGGTACTCCTGCTCAGCCGACGCAGCCGCCGGCGCTATCGCGCAGATCAATACGGCAGCGACCATCGCTGCCGGCGCTCGTAGGCGCATGTTCACCCCTCACCTAGAAGTACGAAAGGCCCGCCCCTGCGGCGGCCCGGACCCATCACACCGGGGTGGGGCGGGGAGGGCAAGCGCGCGGCCGTTGAGTTCGCTCAACGACTTGACATCGAGGAATGGAAAGCTATCTTTCGAAACATGTCTTTCGAAGCTCCGCGAGAGCTCACCGATCCACGGGCGATGCGCGCCATGGCGCACCCCGTGCGTCTGGCCCTGATGGAGGCGCTGAACCATCACGGCGCGCTGACCGCGACCGAGGCGGCCGAGCACGTGGGGGAGAGCCCCTCCAACACGTCGTTCCATCTGCGGCAGCTCGCCAAGTACGGCTTCGTGGAGGAGGCCGAGGGCGGGACCGGCCGGCGCCGGCCATGGCGCGTGGTGAACGTCGGCATGCGGCTGAACGACGTCCAGGAGGACGCGGACACCGCGATGGCGGCGGGCGCGCTGGCCCGGGTGGTCCAGGACCGGTGGCTCACGCGCGCGCGTGCGGGCATGGAGGCGCGCCATCACCTGCCCGACGAGTGGCGCCGCGTCACGGGCTCGGACCAGATGACGCTCTACGTGACGCCCGAGGAGATGGAGGCGCTGAACGCCGAGATGGTCGGCCGGCTGGCGGAGTTCCGCGAGCGGATCGCCGATCCGTCCAAGCGCCCGCCCGGCTCGCGCCCGATCGAGCACGTGTCCTTCTACTACCCGGTCGAGCCCTGATGCGGCGGGTGCTGGCGCGCCGCGAGATGCGGCTCTACGTCGCCGGCCAGACGCTGTCGCTGTTCGGTGACAGCGCGATGTGGCTGGCGCTGGGCGTCTGGGCGAAGACGCTGACCGGCAGCAGCGCGGCGGCGGGCATGGTCATGTTCTTCATCGCCGCTCCTTCGCTGCTCTCGCCGCTCTCGGGGCTCCTCGTCGACCGCGTGCGCCGCCGGCGGCTGCTCATCGTCGCCAACCTCGCGACCGGGGCGGCCGTGCTGCCGCTGCTCCTCGTGCACGACCGCGGCGACATCTGGATCCTCTACGCGGTCACCGCGGCCTACGGGTTCTCGTACACGGTCCTCGGGTCCGGCCAGTCGGCCCTGCTGGCGAGCCTGCTCCCGGAGGACGAGCTGGCCGACGCCAACGCCGTGCTGCAGACCGTCCGCGAGGGCCTGCGGCTCGTGGCGCCGCTGGCGGGCGCCGCGCTGTTCACCGCCGTCGGCGGCGCGGCCGTCGCGGTGCTCGACGCCGCGACCTTCGTGCTCGCGGCCGCCGCCATCGCGCTCATGCGCACGCCCGACCCGCGTCCCACCCGGACCACGGAGCGCGTCCTGGCGGCCGTGGCGGCGGGCGCGCGCCACGTGCACGCCGTCGTCCCGTTGCGGCAGATGACCATCGCCTGCGCGGCGGCGCTGCTCTTCATCGGGTTCTCCGAGACGCTGACGTTCGAGGTCGTCGACATCGGCCTCGACCGCGAGACCGCGTTCGTCGGCGTGCTGCTCGCTGCCCAGGGCGTCGGCGCGATCGTCGGGGCCGCGTTCGCGGCCCGGCTCGTGCGGCGAGCCGGCGAGGGTCCCGTCGCCGGGCTGGGCATGCTCGTCTTCTCGCTCGGGACGACGATGCAGACCAGCAGCTCGCTCCTCGTCGTGCTGGCGGGCCTCGTGCTCTTCGGCATCGGGGTGCCGTGGGTGCTCGTCGCGCTCTTCACGCTGATCCAGCGCTCCACGCCCGCCGTGCTCCAGGGCCGGGTCTACAGCGCCGTCGAGGTGCTCGTCGGCGTGCCGCAGATGGTCTCGATCGCGGCGGGCGCGATGCTCGTGACGCTCGTCGACTACCGGCTGCTGCTCGGCCTCGAGGCGGCCGTGGTGGCGGCCGCGGGCGTATGGCTGCTCACGCGCGCCGACCCGATTCCCGCGCAGGGCGTCTCGGCACCCCACTAACCTCGGATCCACCAATGGACGTCTCGCTGTTCTTCGCCGGCACGGCCGGCTCGGTGCCCACGGCACGGCGCGGGCTGCCCGCGCTGCTGCTGCGCGCCGGCGGCGAGCGGATCCTCTTCGACTGCGGCGAGGGCACCCAGCAGCAGCTGCTGCGCTCGATCGGGCTCCCCGAGCTCGACGCCGTGTTCATCACGCACTTCCATCTCGACCACTGGCTCGGCCTGCTCGGGATGCTCAAGACGTTCGACCTCCGCGCGCGTGAGAAGCCGCTGAGCATCCACGGCCCGCCCGGCACCGAGCGGCTCTTCTCGGGGCTGCGCCCGATCATCGGCCGCACGGGCTACCCGCTCGAGCTCGTCGATCTCGAGCCGCACGCCGAGGTCCGCTTCGGCTCGTTCCTCATCTCGCCGTTCCCGGTCAAGCACCGCGGGGAGGCGTACGGCTACGCGTTCGTCGAGGACGAGCGGCCGGGGCGCTTCGACGTCGACACCGCGCGGGCGCTCGGCGTGACCGAAGGGCCCGACTTCGGCCGCCTGCAGCGCGGCGAGGCCGTCGGCGACGTCACGCCCGAGCAGGTGATGGGGGAGACCCGCGCCGGCCGCCGCATCGTCATCTCCGGCGACACGGCGCCGTGCCAGGCCGTCGAGGTCTTCGCCCACGGCGCCGACGTGCTCGTCCACGAGGCCACCTTCATGGAGGACGAGCGCGCGCGTGCGCGTGAGACCGGGCACTCGACCGCCCGCCAGGCGGCCGAGATCGCCCGCGAGGCCGACGTCCGCCTGCTCGCGCTGACCCACCTCTCCACGCGCTACTTCCCGCGCGAGATCCGCGACGAGGCGCGCGAGGTGTTCCCCAACACGTACGTGCCGCGCGACTTCGACGCGATCGCGGTGCCGTTCCCGGAGCGCGGCGAGCCTTCGCTCGTCAAGCCGGAGCGCGAGCCCGAGCCGGCGGCGGCGCCATGAGCGCCGCCTGGTTCCCGCTCGACGACGAGTGCGACGCCGTCCACGGCCGCTTCCTGATGGCGCTGCGCCGCCACGCGCTCGACTGGCCGGCCACCGCCGATCCGTCGCACTCGGGCGCCTTCGTGCTCGACGGCGTGCTGGCCACGTACCTCGACGTCGTCGACGACGACGGCGTCGTCGCCTCGCTGCGCGTGGACTACGACGGGATCCACCTGTACGCCGACGAGACCGTCGGCGGCGTCGGGGTCGCAGGCACGCCCGACACCTGCGCGGCCGAGGGCTCGCGCTGGTTCCTCGAGCAGTTGCGCGCCGTTCGCTGACGCAGTTACGCTGCTCATATTGAGCAGTCACGCCCAGTGATCCAGTTCGAGGTCGTGATGACGGATGCGCTCGCGTACGCCGTCGACGTGCTCGTGCTCAAGTACGCGCAGGCGACGTACGGGCTCGACGAGACTGTTGTGAAGCTGACCGGCTTCGACCGCGCTCTGCTGCCGCCCGTCGGCGGGCATCGGATCTGCCCGGCCGCAGGTGCCATCGCCGCAGAGACCGTCGTGTTCGTGGGTGTGCCGCCCATTGGCGCGTTCGGCTACGCGGAGATCCGCGAGTTCGGCCGGGAGGCCCTCTCGGTCGCCACCCGGGCCGCCCCCACCGCGACATCCGTGGCCATGACGCTCCATGGTGCCGGTTTCGGGCTGGACGAGGTGGAGGCCTTCCAGGCGGAGCTCGCGGGCGTGTTCGAGGCGGTCGCGGAGAGCGACGTGCCGCCGGCCCTCGAACGGGTGGTCTTCCTCGAGCTCAGCCCCGACCGCGCGCGCCGGATGGCCGGTGTCCTCGCGAACACCATGCCCCGCGGGGGATGGGCTCCGGGCCTGCCGCTGGGCAGCGCCCTGCCGAGCGCACCCGCGGAACGGCTGAGGACCGTCGGCTACGACTCGAGCGCGAAGCCGCACGCGCTCATCGCGATGCCCTTCGCCGACGACTTCGAGGACGTCTTCCACTACGGCATCTCGAACGCGGTCAGGGAAGGCGGCCTGCTCTGCGAGCGCATCGACAAGCAGGCGTTCACCGGCGACATCCTGAGCCGCTTGAAGGACCGGATCGCGAACGCGAAGCTCGTCGTCGCGGACCTCACGCTGGCGCGACCGAACGTGTTCCTGGAGGTCGGCTACGCGTGGGGGTGCGGCGTCCCGACCGTTCTCCTGTGCAAGGACGGCGACGAGCTGGAGTTCGACGTCCAGGGCCAACGATGCCTCCACTACAAGAGCATCAAGGACCTCGAGCAGCAGCTGACGGCCGAGCTCAAGGCCCTGGTGCCCTGACCGTCGTCGCGTCCGCGCGCGCTGCTACTTTCATCGCGTCCCTTTAACCCGGTCCCGAGAGGCCAGGAAGGAACGTGCGGATGAACCATGCGAAGGTCGTCCTGGACGAGGACGACGTGCGGCGGACTCTGGTGCGCATCGCGCACGAGATCGTGGAGAAGAACGCCGGCCATCCCGTGGCGCTGGTCGGCGTCCATCGCCGCGGCGCCCACCTCGCCACCCGCCTGCACCGGCTGGTGTGCGACCTGCTCGAGCAGGAGGTCCCGCTCGGCGACATCGACATCTCCTTCTACCGGGACGACGTGAGCACCCGGCCGGTCGACCCGGCGGTGCACGACTCGCACCTGCCGTTCCGGCTCGACGACTACACGGTCGTCCTCGTCGACGACGTGCTCTACACCGGCCGCACCGCGCGGGCCGGGATCGAGGCGCTGTTCGACTACGGGCGCCCCGCCCGGGTGCAGCTCGCCGTGCTGGCCGACCGCGGCCACCGCGAGCTCCCGATCCGGCCCGACTACGTCGGCAAGAACCTGCCCACCGCCCGCGACGAGCGGGTCAACGTCCGCGTGACCGAGATCGACGGCGTCGACGAGGTCGCGATCGTCACCCTCCAGGAGGCCCTGGCATGAGGCACCTGCTCTCGATCGAGGACATCGATCGCGCGACGATGGAGCGGATCCTCGATCGCGCCAAGTCCTTCACGGAGGTCTCCGAGCGCGAGATCAAGAAGGTCCCGGCGCTGCGCGGCCGGCGTGTCCTCAACCTCTTCTGGGAGGCGTCCACGCGCACGCGCTCGAGCTTCGAGCTCGCCGCCAAGGCGCTGAGCGCCGACGTCGTGAACCTGGGCTCGAGCGGCTCGGCGATCGAGAAGGGCGAGTCGCTCAAGGACACGGTGCAGACGCTCTCGGCCTACCGGCCCGACCTGATCGTCATCCGCTCGCCGCACGTCGGCGCCGCGCACCTGGTCGCCCGCTGGGCCGAGGCCGGAGTGGTCAACGCGGGCGACGGCAAGCACGAGCACCCGACGCAGGCGCTGCTCGACCTGTACGCCCTGCGCGACCGGATCGGCTCGCTCGACGGCGCGAACATCTGGATCGTCGGCGACGTGCTCCACTCGCGGGTGGCGCGCTCGAACATCCACGCCTTCGCCGCGATGGGCGCCAAGGTCACGGTCTGCGGGCCGCCGACGCTGATCCCGCGAGGGATGGAGTCGCTCGGCTGCGCGGTCGAGTTCACGCTCGACAAGCTGGGCGAGGCCGACGTGGTCTACGCGCTGCGGATGCAGAACGAGCGGATGACCGACAGCTTCGTGCCCTCGCTGCGCGAGTACGCCGCGCGCTACCAGATCAACGGCCGCCGGCTGGCGCCGCGCCAGGTGCTCATGCACCCCGGTCCGGTCAACCGCGGCGTCGAGCTGTCCGCCGAGGTGATCGACTCGCCGCAGGCCATCATCGGCCAGCAGGTCGCCGCCGGCGTGGTCGTGCGGATGGCCGTCCTCTACGAGCTCCTGGCGGGCCGAGACGCGCCCCATGGCGCCTCGCGCGCCGCCGACGGGCGGATCGGAGTCCCGGCGTGATGCTCGACTCCCGGCCGACCCAGCCCGCCGACCTGCTGATCCGCGGCGCCCACGTGCTCGACCCGCGCAGCGGGATCGACGCCCCCCACGACGTGCTCGTCCGCGGCGGAGAGATCGCCGAGCTGGGCGCGCCCGGCTCGCTCGCGGCGCCCGAGGGCGCCGAGGTGATCGAGGGCGAGGGCAAGCACCTGTTCCCCGGCTTCGTCGACCCGCACGTGCACCTGCGCACGCCGGGGCAGGAGCACAAGGAGGACATCGACTCCGGCACCCGCGCGGCGGCGGCCGGCGGCTACGTGGCCATCGTCGGGATGCCGAACACGACCCCGGTCGTCGACTCGGCGCCGATCCTGCTCTCGCTGCGCGAGCAGGCGCGCCGCGAGGCGCGCGTGCCGGTCGGCTTCCTGGCCAGCGTCACGCGCGGGCTCGACGGCGAGGCGCTGACCGAGATGGCCGAGCTGCGCGACGCGGGCGCGCTCGGGTTCACGGACGACGGCAAGCCGGTCCACCGGGCCGGCATCCTGCGCAAGGCGCTGCAGTACCAGCGGCTGGCGGGCGGCGTGCTCTGCCTGCACGAGGAGGACCCGACGCTCTCGGGCCGCGGCGTCATGCACGAGGGCGACGTGTCGGCGCGCCTCGGGCTGGCCGGCATCCCGTCGGTCTCCGAGTCGACGCTGATCGCGCGCGACGCCGCGCTGGCCGGCTACGAGCAGGGGCGGATCCACATCCAGCACCTGAGCGCGCGCGAGTCGGTCGAGGCCGTCGCGGCGGCCAAGGCCGGCGGCGTGCAGATCACGGCCGAGGTCTCGCCGCACCACCTCACGCTCACGCACGACGCGCTGCTCGAGGAGCTCGACACCCGGCTGAAGATGAACCCGCCGCTGCGCGCCGAGGAGGACCGCCAGGCCCTGATCGCCGCTCTGCGCGACGGCACGATCGACTGCATCGCCACCGACCACGCGCCGCACGCGCGCGAGGAGAAGGAGATGCCGTTCGAGGAGGCGCCGATGGGCACCACCGGGCTGGAGACCGCCTTCGCGGCGATCTTCACCGGGCTGGTCGTGCCCGGCGTGCTCCCGCTCGCGCTCGTCGTCGAGAAGCTGTCGAGCGGCGCGGCCATCCTCGACCTGCCGCTGACGGCGATCGAGACCGGGCGCCGCGCCGACCTCGTGCTCGTCGACCTCGAGGCCGAGTGGGACGTCGGCGAGCACGGGTACGAGAGCCGCGCCGAGAACTGCTGCTTCGCGGGAAGGACGCTGCGCGGCAGGGTGCTGGCCACGGTCGCGGCGGGCGGCGTCGCCTACCGGGAGCGCAGCTTCTCCGTGGTGGCGGCATGAGCAAGGCCGCGTACCTCCTGCTCGAGGACGGCGAGCGCTTCGAGGGCGACGCCGTCGGGGCGCGCGGTCACGTGACCGGCGAGGTCGTCTTCACGACCGGGATGTCGGGCTACCAGGAGTCGATGACCGACCCGAGCTTCGCCCGCCAGCTCATCACCTTCACCACGGCGCACGTCGGCAACTACGGGGTGTCCGCCCAGGCGTGGGAGTCCGATCACATCCACGCGGCCGGGGCGATCATGCGCGAGGCGGTCAACACGACCGACGCTCCCGGCGCCGAGCAGGGCTGGCTCGACTGGCTCTCCGAGCACGGCGTGCCGGGCCTGGCCGGCGTCGACACGCGCGCGCTGGTGCGGCACATCCGCTCCCAGGGCGCGCTCCGCGGCGGCATCTTCCCCGGCTCGGTGAAGACCCGCGACGCGCTCGAGCTCGTGCTCGCGGAGCCGTCGATGATCGGCCGCGACCTCGCCCGCGAGGTGACGCTGGAGAAGCCCGAGCTCTACGGCGAGGGCGGATCGCTGCGCATCGTGGCCCTCGACACCGGGATCAAGCGGTCGATCATCAGCAACTTCGTCTCGCGCGGGGTCGAGCTCGAGCTCTATCCGTGCACGACGCCGGCCGAGGAGCTGCTGGCCCGCGACCCGGACGGGTTCTTCCTCGTGCCGGGGCCGGGCGACCCGGCGGCGCTCGACTACATCGTCGAGACCATCCGCTCGCTGCTCGTGCGCAAGCCGGTCTTCGGGATCTGCCTCGGCCACCAGCTGCTCTCGCGCGCCGCCGGCCTGGAGACGTTCAAGCTCCCGTTCGGCCACCGCGGCGCCAACCACCCGGTCAAGGACCTCGCGACCGGCCGCATCGCCATCACCTCGCAGAACCACGGCTTCGCGGTCGCCGGCGAGCTCGGCAAACGGCTCGACACGGAGCTGGGCGCGGCCGAGCTGACCCACGTCAACCTCTACGACGGCACCGTCGAGGGCTTCCGGCTGCTCGACGTCCCCGCCGCCTGCGTGCAGTACCACCCCGAGGCGGGGCCGGGGCCGAACGACTCGCTCGGGTTGTTCGACTCCTTCGTGCTCAGGTTCGAACGGCCGGATGCCGGTCGCCCGATTCAGAACGCGGGGCCGGACGCCCCGCGGGGGTAACCCATCCGTGCCGCGTAGGAACGACCTCAACAAGATCCTCGTCCTGGGGTCGGGGCCGATCGTCATCGGCCAGGCGGCCGAGTTCGACTACTCCGGCGCCCAGGCCTGCAAGGTCCTGCTGGAGGAGGGCTACGAGGTCGTGCTCGTGAACTCCAACCCGGCCACGATCATGACCGACCCGGAGTTCGCCACGGCGACCTACGTGGAGCCGCTGCTGCCCGGCCCGGTGGCCCAGGTGATCGAGCGCGAGCGGCCGGACGCGCTGCTGCCGACGCTGGGCGGCCAGACGGCGCTGAACCTGGCCAAGGCGCTGTACGAGGACGGCACGCTCGAGCGCTACGACGTGGAGCTCATCGGCGCGACCTACGACGCCATCTGCCGCGCCGAGGACCGCGAGCTGTTCGACGAGACGATGGTCGCGGCCGGGCTGCGCACCGCGCGCAACATGATCGCCACCACGGTCGAGGAGGGCCACGCGGCGCTCGAGGCGTTCGGGCTCCCGCTCATCGTGCGGCCCGCCTTCACGCTCGGCGGCCGCGGCGGCGGCATCGCCCGCACGCCCGAGGACGTCGACCGGATCGTGGCCGGCGGGCTGGCGGCGTCGCCGATCGGGCAGGTCCTCATCGACGAGTCGGTGCTCGGCTGGGGCGAGTTCGAGCTCGAGGTCATGCGCGACGGCGCGGACAACGTGGTCATCGTCTGCTCGATCGAGAACGTCGACCCGATGGGTGTCCACACGGGCGACTCGGTGACCGTCGCGCCGCAGCAGACGCTGACCGACCGCCAGTACCAGATGCTGCGCGACCAGGCCATCGCGGTCATCCGCGCGGTCGGCGTCGAGACCGGCGGCTCGAACGTGCAGTTCGCGGTCAACCCGGCGACCGACGAGATCGTCGTCATCGAGATGAACCCGCGCGTGTCGCGCTCGTCGGCGCTGGCCTCGAAGGCGACCGGGTTCCCGATCGCCAAGATCGCCGCGCGCCTGGCCGTCGGCTACCGGCTCGACGAGATCGACAACGACATCACCAAGCGCACGCCGGCGGCGTTCGAGCCGGTGCTCGACTACGCCGTGGTCAAGTGGCCGCGCTTCGCCTTCGAGAAGTTCCCCGGGGTGGACAGCGGGCTGTCCACCCACATGAAGTCGGTCGGCGAGGTGATGGCCATCGGGCGCACGTTCCGCCAGGCCTTCGCCAAGGCGATGCGCTCGCGCGAGCTGGACTCGGAGGTCGACCTCTCCGGCGATCTCCTGGCCCGCCTGGAGGTGCCCTCGGCCGACCGCTACGACCTGATCGTCGAGCTGCTGGCGCGCGGCGTCGCCGCGGAGGAGATCCGCGCGCGCACGGGGATCGATCTCTGGTTCCTGCGCCAGCTCGCCTCGCTCGACGAGGCCTTCGAGGGCGAGCGCACGTACCGCGCCGTCGATACCTGCGCGGCGGAGTTCGAGGCCGAGACGCCGTACTTCTACTCGGCCTGGGAGCGCCCGCCCGTGCGCCAGGAGATCGAGCGCGGTGACCGGCCGAGCGTGATGATCCTCGGCTCCGGCCCGAACCGGATCGGGCAGGGGATCGAGTTCGACTACTGCTGCGTGCATGCGGCCATGACGGTGCGCGAGTCGGGCCGCGACGCGGTGATGGTCAACTGCAATCCCGAGACGGTCTCGACCGACTACGACACCTCCGACCGCCTCTACTTCGAGCCGCTGACCCTCGAGGACGTGCTCGCCATCGTCGAGGTCGAGCAACCGGAGGGCGTGATCGTCCAGTTCGGCGGCCAGACGCCGCTGAAGCTCGCTGCCGGGCTCGAGGCGGCCGGCGTGCCGCTGCTCGGCACCCAGCCCGAGGCGATCGACCTGGCCGAGGACCGGGGGCGCTTCTCACGGCTGCTCGGCGAGCTGGGCCTGCGCGTGCCGCCGTACGCAACGGCGCACTCGGCCGAGGAGGCGGTCGCCGCCGCCCCGTCGATCGGCTGGCCGGTGCTCGTGCGCCCCAGCTACGTGCTCGGCGGGCGGGCGATGGAGATCGTCTACGACCTCGACGGCCTGCGGGACTACCTCGTGCGGGTCAACGGATCGGGCCGCGAGATCTTCCTCGACCGCTTCCTCGAGAACGCCATCGAGGTCGACGTCGACGCCATCTGCGACGGCGAGGACGTCTGGATCGGCGGCGTGATGCAGCACGTCGAGGAGGCCGGGATCCACTCCGGCGACTCGGCCTGCGTGCTCCCCCCGCACTCGCTGGGGACGGAGATGCTCACGGAGATCCGCGAGGCCACGCGGCGGATCGCCCTGGCGCTGGGAACCGTCGGCCTCATCAACGTCCAGTACGGCGTGCTCGGCGACGACCTCTACGTGATCGAGGCCAACCCGCGCGCGTCGCGCACCGTGCCGTTCGTCTCCAAGGCGACCGGCCTTCCGCTGGCCAAGCTCGCCTGCCGGGTGATGCTGGGGGAGAAGCTCGCCTCGCTCGCACTGCCCGACGATCCGTGCGGGGAGCACGTCTCCGTCAAGGAGGCCGTGCTCCCGTTCGACCGCTTCGCCGGCGCCGACGCGCTGCTCGGGCCGGAGATGCGCTCGACCGGCGAGGTCATGGGCGTGGCCGCCGACTTCCCGGCCGCCTTCGCCAAGGCCCAGGCGGCGGCCGGCGCGCGGCTGCCGGAGGGCGGCACCGTCTTCCTCACGGTCACCGACACCGACAAGTCGGCGGTCATGGGCATCGCCGCCCAGCTGCACGACCTCGGGTTCCGGATCATCGCCACGCGCGGGACCGCCGCGTCGATCTCGCGGATGGGGATCCCGGTCGACCGGATCAACAAGCTCGGCGAGGGCTCGCCGCACGTGGTCGACTGGATCGAGAGCGGCGACGTCGATCTCGTCATCAACACCCCGACCGGCACGGCGGCCCGCACCGACGGCTACGAGATCCGCCGAGCCGCCGTGGCCCGCGGCATCCCGTGCATCACCACGATCGCCGGCGGGATGGCGGCGTCGCGGGCGATCGCCGCCGGCCGCGCCGGGGAGCCGGCGGTGGTGTCGCTGCAGGAGCTCCACGCGAACGGCGGACGAACCCCGGCATTGAGGGAGGCGGGGTCGTGAGCCAGGCGTCTGGGGTTGCCCATGCATCGTATAGCGTCCTACCAGCAACCCCAAGGCCGACGGAAGAACGCTCGCGCCGTTCTCTCGCCGCCTCACCCAGCTGGTGTTACGCCGGGACTTTGGGCCGTACACGGTCATCACCGTGGAAGACCGCACCGGCCCGACCCCCGACCCCGGCCAGTTCTACATGCTCACCGCGGCCGAGCGGTGGGGCGGGGGAGCCGACGAGCGGCCGTTCCTGCCGCGCGCGTTCTCCGTGATGCGCGCGCGAGAGGGCGAGCTCGACTTCCTGCTCGAGGACGTCGGTCCGGGAACGAACCGGCTCATCGAGCTGACCCCCGGCGACGAGCTGCACCTGCTCGGCCCGCTCGGCAAGGGCTTCGCCGCGCCGCGCGACGGGCGGCGGCCGGTCCTCGTCGGCGGCGGCGTGGGGATCGCGCCGCTGGCCATCTGGGGCGACGCCCTCGACGACCCGCTGACGCTGCTCGGCTTCCGCGACGCCGCCCACGCCGAGGGCGCGGCGCTGATCCCGGGCGCCCGGATCGCCACCGACGACGGCAGCGCCGGCCACCACGGCCTGGTCACGGACCTGCTCCGCGACGCGCTCGGGCACGTCGAGGTCTACGCGTGCGGCCCACCGCCGATGCTCGACGCCGTCGCCGCGATCTGCAAGGAGGCCGGCGTGCCCGGCCAGCTCGCGATGGAATCCGGGATGGCCTGCGGCTACGGCGCCTGCTTCGGCTGCGTCGTCCCCACCCGCCGCGGCTTCGTGCGCCTGTGCGTGGACGGTCCCGTCATCGACACCGACGAGCTGTGATCGAGTTCCTCGGCATCCCGCTGGCGCACCGGATCGTCAACGGCTCCGGCACGTTCGACGCCATCGCCGCCCGCCGTGCGTTCGGTGAAGCCCTGCTGGACGACTTCCCCTTCGCCGCCTTCGTGTCCAAGACGGTGACGCTCGCGCCCCGCCAGGGCAACCCGCCGCCGCGGCTGTGGGAGCTGGCGGGCGGCATGATCAACTCGATCGGGCTCCCCAACAAGGGGCTCGAGGGCTACCTGCGGGAGGACCTGCCGCAGCTCGCCGAGCTGCCCGTCCCGCTGATCGTCAACGTCATGGGCTCCTCGAAGGAGGACGTCGCGACGCTCGTGGCGGCCTTCTCCGAGCGCGACGAGGTCTCGGCCATCGAGCTCAACGTCAGCTGCCCCAACGTGAAGACCGGGCTGATCATGGGCGCCGACCCGAGCGAGCTCGCCGCGCTGCTCGACCACGTCCGCCCGCACGCCGGCAAGCCGCTGATCGTCAAGCTCACGCCGAACTGCGCCTCGCCGGCCGACGTCGCCGCCGCGGCCGAGGCCCACGGCGCCGACGCGGTGTCGCTCATCAACACGCTGCGCGGCATGGCCATGCACCCGAGCCGGCCGGGCGAGCCGTGGCTCGGCGGCGGCACCGGCGGAGTGTCCGGCCCGGCCGTCCGAGCGATCGCGCTGAGCCAGGTGCGCGAGGTCCGCGCGCGGGTCGGGCTGCCGATCGTCGGCATGGGAGGCGTGCAGACCGGGCACCACGCAGAGGACCTTCGGAGGGCAGGCGCAGATCTCGTGGCAGTGGGCACTGAATCGTTCCGCGATCCGTTGGCCGCCCGGCGGATCGCCGACGAGCTGTCCAGTCGCGAGGATGTATTCCCTGCAAACGCCGCAAACGGGGTCGAGGTCGTGCGGCTTTAGCACAAATGAGCACCAAAAGCCCTGCAAAAAACCCGGTTACCGTCAACTCCCCTGGATACAGCTTCACCTCAAGTTGAGGTCGAGGCGAATTCGTGCCCGTTGGGTTGTACGACCCAGAAACGGATGTAGACTCGCCGCCCATGCCGCCCGCGACCAAGACGCTATCCAAGCCCT
Organism: uncultured Solirubrobacteraceae bacterium; assembly: GCA_963774155.1. Lineage (GTDB taxonomy): Bacteria > Actinomycetota > Thermoleophilia > Solirubrobacterales > Solirubrobacteraceae > DASSUW01. The sequence continues at coordinate 954,122 of CAVZDW010000008.1, read as the reverse complement.
CTGTGGCAGCCCCACAACGCTCACTCGACCAGCGGATGGAGGCACTGCAGCGGGCCAACGAGATCCGTACGCGGCGGGCGCAGCTCAAGCGCGATCTCAAGGCGGGCCGGCACAGCATCCACGACCTGCTGCTCGAGCCGCCCGAGTACGTCGAGACGGCCAAGGTGTTCGACATGCTGCTGGCCGTGCCGAAGTACGGCCGGGTGAAGGTCAACAAGGTCCTGCAGCAGTGCCGGATCTCGCCCTCGAAGACCATCGGGGGCCTCTCGCAGCGCCAGCGCACGGAGCTGGTCAGCATGCTCCGCCGGTAGTGCCCGCGCACTCGTGCCTCGCGTCTTCGTGATCACCGGGCCCTCGGGGGTCGGCAAGGGAACCCTGATCCGCACGCTGCTCGAGCGCGTGCCCCAGCTCGAGCTCTCGGTGTCCGCCACCACGCGCAAGCCGCGGCCCGGCGAGACGCAGGGCGTCGACTACCACTTCCTCGGCGACGACGAGTTCGAGCGGCGCGTGCAGGACGGCGCCTTCGTCGAGCACGCCGACTACTCGGGCCGCCGCTACGGCACGCTGCGCGACGACCTCGACCAGCGGCTCGCCCGCGGCGTCCCCGTGGTGCTCGAGATCGAGGTCCAGGGCGCCCGGCAGGTCGCCGAGACGATGCCCGAGGCCGAGCGCATCTTCATCGCCCCGCCGTCGGAGGGGGCGCTCCGCACGCGGCTGATCGGCCGCGGCACCGATTCCGACGAAGACGTCGAGAAGCGCCTCGCCACCGCGCGCGAGGAGCTCGCCGCGCAGAAGGAGTTCCCGCACGTCGTGCGCAACGACCGGCTCGAGGACGCGGCTGCAGCTCTGGAGGAGCTCGTCCGGACAGCGCTAGCATCTGATGCCACGAATCCGACGGAGGAACCCTCTTGATCTCACCCCGCGTCGATCGACTGCTCGAGAACGTGGACTCGCCCTATGCCAGCGTGATCGTGGCCGCCAAGCGCGCGCGCCAGATCAACTCCTACTACCACAACCTCGGTGAGGGCACGTTCGAGGAGTTCCCGCCTCCGATGGTGGACACGGGCTCCAAGAACTACCTGACCATCGCGCTCGAAGAGGTCGCGAGCGGCAAGGTCAAGTACCGCTACCGCGGCTGAGCACGGCGCCCAGATCACGATCATGGCGCGCCTCCTGCTCGGCGTCAGCGGCGGCATCGCCGCCTACAAGGCGATCGAGCTCGCGCGCCTCGCCATCAAGGCGGGTCACGCCGTCCGCGTCATCCAGACCGAGGCGTCGACCCGCTTCGTGGGTACTGCCAGCTTCGCCGGCATCACCGGCGCGCCGGTGCTCGTCACCGAGTGGGAGCCCGACCCGTTGCGGGGCGCCTTCCCGGGTGACCCCGCGCCGGAGCACGCGCCGCTCTCGCACCTCGAGCTCGTCGAGCGCGCGGACGCGTTCCTGATCGCGCCCGCCTCGGCCAACACGATCGCCAAGCTGGCCGGCGGCCACGCCGACAACCTGCTGACCGCCGCCGCGCTCGCCTGCCGGCGACCGCTGATCGTCGCCCCGGCCATGAATGGGGCGATGTACGAGCACGCGGCCACGCAGGACAACCTCGCGCGCCTCCGCGAGCGTGGCGCGCGAGTCCTCGAGCCAGGCACCGGGTCGCTGGCCTCGCTCGGCGAGTACGGCATCGGCCGCCTGCCCGAGCCGCCGGAGCTGCTCGCCGCCTTCGAGCAGGCGCTGCGCAGCGGCCGCGAGCTCGACGGCCTGCACGTCCTCGTCACGGCCGGCGGGACCCGCGAGCCGATAGACAGCGTGCGCTACGTCGGCAACCGCTCGTCCGGCCGCATGGGCTTCGCGCTCGCCGAGGAGGCCGCGCGCCGCGGCGCCGACGTCACCGTCGTGGCCGCCAACGTCTCGCTCCCGCGCCGCAGCGGGATCGAGTACGTCGACGTGCGGACCGCGGCCGAGCTCGCCGCCGCGTGCGAGGAGCGCTTCGAAGGCACCGACGTCCTGCTCATGGCGGCGGCCGTCGCGGACTACCGGCCCGAGCTCCCGCACGAGGGCAAGCTCAAGAAGGAGGCCACCGGCGCGGAACTTGCGCTGCGCCTCGTGCGTACTACCGACGTGCTCGCCTCGCTCTCCGACCGTCGCCGCCCCGGGCAGTACCTGGTCGGCTTCGCCGCCGAGCACGGCGAGGGAGCGGTCGAGTACGGCCGCGAGAAGCTTGCGCGCAAGGGCCTCGACGCGGTCGTCGTCAATGACGTCGGCGCGCCAGGTATCGGCTTCGACAGCGCCGAGAACGCGGTCACGATCGTCACGCCCGCCGGGGACGTGCACGTCCCGAAGACCTCCAAGTCCGAGGTCGCCACTGCCATCCTGGACGCGGTCTTGAGCCGCCGTTCATCTTCCGACATGAAGGTGCCGCGCTGAATGGAACCCCTGGAGCCCACGCCCGAAGCTGAGCGGTCCGTCGCCCCCGAGCAGGTGGAGGCGGCGGTCTCGGTCTCCCGCCGGATCGGCGACAACATCAAGCGCGCCGTCAAGGTTCCCGACGCGGTCCTCGAGAACGTCATCGTCTCGCTGCTGGCCGAGGGCCACGTCCTCGTCGAGGACTACCCGGGCGTCGGCAAGACGGCGCTGGCGCGCGCCCTCTCGCGCTCGATCGACTGCCAGTTCGCGCGCGTGCAGTGCACGGCCGACCTCCTGCCGGCCGACATCGTCGGCACCAACGTCTACAACCAGCGCGAGGCGCGCTTCGAGTTCCGGCCCGGCCCGATCTTCGCGAACGTGGTCATCGTCGACGAGATCAACCGCGCGTCGCCGAAGACCCAGTCCGGCCTGCTCGAGTGCATGCAGGAGCGCCAGGTCACGGTCGACGCCACGTCGCACGAGCTCGCCCGCCCCTTCATGGTCTTCGCGACCCAGAACCCGGTCGAGTACGAGGGCACCTACCCGCTGCCCGAGGCACAGGTCGACCGCTTCATGATCCGCGTGTCGCTCGGCTATCCGAGCGCCGAGGACGAGGCCGGGATGCTGGCCGGCCACGAGGCGCGCGACCGCGTGCTCGACCTCGAGCCCGTGGCCGATCGCGCCGAGGTGGTCGAGGCCGTCGAGGCGGCCCACGGCGTCCACGCCTCGCGCGCCCTTCGCGACTACATCGTCGCCCTCCTGCGCCACACCCGCGGCGACGGCCGGGTCGAGCTCGGCGCCTCGCCGCGCGCCGGCCTGATGCTGCTGCGCGCCGCCAAGGCGCGCGCGCTCGTCCAGGGCCGCGACCACGCGCTGCCCGACGACGTGCAGGCGCTCGCGGTGACGGTGCTCGCGCACCGTCTGATGCTCGTGCCGGAAGCCGCCGGCGTCGAGCGGGGCACCATCGTGAGCGACGCGATCGCGGCCACCCCGGCCCTCTGATGGCCGGGCCCATTTAGGTCATGCGGTCGGCGCTCGGGTGCGCGGCGCTCGGGGTGCTGCTCCTCGTCGTCGCCGGCACGTTCGACGCCGAGCCGCTGTACGTCACCGGCTCGGCGCTGGCCCTGCTCGGGCTCGGCGCCGCGGGCTGGATCGGCGCCGGGGCGTGGGGCGCCGAGATCCACCGTGAGCTGGGGACTCGCAGCGTGCTCGAGGAGCAGCCGCTCGAGGTGCGCATCCGCGCCCGGTCCGGGCGGCTGCCGCTGCCGCCGGGCTGGATCGACGAGCCGCTGCTGCCGGAGCCGGTCCGCTTCCGCGCCGGGAAGCGCTCCGCGCGCGTGCGCGTCGAGGTCACGTTCGGCCGGCGCGGGCGTCGCCGTCTGGCGCCGCCGGCGCTCGTGCTGCGCGACCCGTTCGGCCTCGCCCAGCGCGTCGTCACCGGCCGCGGCGGTGACGAGATCCTCGTGCTCCCGCGCGTGCTGCCGGTGCGCGCCACGGCCGGGGGCGGCGACGCCACGCCGGCCCACGCCCGCGCCGCGCTGATCGCCGCCGCCGAGACCGAGCTCGACGGCCTGCGCGAGCACCGCCCGGGCTCGCCCGCCTCGCGCATCCACTGGCCGTCCCTCGCCCGCGGCCACGGCCTGATGGAGCGCAAGCTGATCTCCGAGGCCGACTCGCGGCCGCTCGTGCTGCTCGACCCGCGCGCCCCGGCCTCGCCCGAGGCCCTCGACGCCGCCGTCCGCGCCGCCGCCTCGCTGACCGTGCACTTCGCGCGCCGCAGCGGCTGCTCGCTGCTCCTGCCCGGCGACCGCCGCGCGCACGTGATCGAGAAGGACCTGCTGGCGTGGCCGGCCGCCCATGTGCGGCTCGCGCTGCTGGAGGATCAGATCGGCCCGTCGCTGGTGGCGGCGCAGAACCGCCGCGGCCTCGTGGTGCTCGTGGCGGCGCGCCCGATCGACCGCCCGCCCCGCGGCCTCGGCCGCACGCCCGGCGGCTGCCTGCTGGTGATCCCCGGCGCCCTGCCGAACCGGCGCGCCGTGCTCGAGGTCGCGGGCTGCCAGGGCTTCCTGGCCACGCGGGCCGGCGCCGCGGCGGCCATGGAGGCGGTGGCGGGATGACGGCGATCGCGACTCGCGCGCCCCGCGCCGTCGAGTCCGACCCGACGCTCTCGGTCCCCGTCGCCCGCGGGCTCGCCTTCCTGGCTCTCGCCGGCTTCGGGGCGCTGCACTGGATGGTCCTGCTCGAGCCCGCCGCGTCGCAGCGCGCGCTGTACGCGCTCGGGGCGGGCGCCCTGGCCATGTTCGGCCTGCTCGCCGCCGCCCGGCTGCACGGCCGCGTGCAGCTGGCCGTCTCGCTCGCCGTGTCGATCGTCGCTCTGGCGCTCGCCCTGCTCGGCGGTGGTATCCCCGACGAGCTGCTGCGGCCCGACAACTGGGGCGCGCTCGCCTCCGGCATCGGTCGCGGGATCGAGTCGCTCATAGGCGTGCGCGTGCCGTACCGCGGGCTGGACATCTGGACCCGCACCGTGATCTCGGTCGGCGGGACCGTGCTCGTCGTCGTCGCCGCCATCGCCGCCTTCTGGCCGCGCAAGCGCCGCACCGGCTTCCCCGGCCTGGCGCTCACGCTGCTGGTGGCGCTCTACGCGGTGCCCGCCGTGTCGCTCGACTTCGAGAACGAGTTCCTCCGGGGCGCCGCGCTGGCCCTGCTCGTCCTCGCCTTCCTGCGCCTGGAGAAGCTCCGGGTGGGCGACGCGAGCGCCGCGGGGCTGGTGGCCGCGGGCATGGCCGTCGTGGCGCTCATGCTGGCGCCGGCCCTGGACCGCGACACGCCCTGGTGGGACTACGAGCGCTGGGCGCTCGGCGCCGCCTCGGCCCGCTCGACGGCGTTCTCCTGGAACCACGACTACGGGCCGCTGGACTGGCCGCGCGACGGTCGCGAGCTCCTGCGCGTCCGCGCCCAGAAGCGCCCCGCCTACTGGAAGGTCGTGAACCTCGACGCCTTCGACGGCCTGCACTGGCGTCAGGACACGAGCCGCGAGGACGACCCCGGCATGCCGGAGAACCCGCGCGCGCTCCGGGAGGGCACGCAGGAGATCTCGGTCACCATCCGCAACCTCTCGAGCGAGCGCTACGTGACCGCCGGCTACACGAACTTCCTCGACGCGCCGACCATCCGCGAGACGGCGCTCGGCGACGGGACCTGGGCGGCCGGCCGCACGCTCCGCCGCGGCGACGCCTACGACGCGCTCGTCTACACGCCGGCGACCAACGAGACCGAGCGGCGCGAGGCCGGCGACGAGAGCCTGCGGCCGGACCTCGCCGAGTTCCGGCACCTGTTCCTTCCCGGCGCGGGGGAGACCACCCTGCAGACCGGTGCGCCGCGCTACGACTTCTACTTCCCGCCCTTCGCCGACGACTTCACGCCGGTCGAGGCGCGCACGAGCACCGGCACGCAGCCGGTACCGCCCAGGCGGGCGCTCGAGGTGCTCGAGGAGGGCCCGTACCGGCAGTCCTGGGCGCTCGCCCAGCGGCTGCGGGAGGACGCCCAGGGGTCGCAGGAGGACCTCGTGCTGTCGATCCTCAGCTACCTGCGGCGCGACTTCGCCTACAGCGAGACGCCGCCGCCCGCGGCGCAGAACCTCGAGGGCTTCCTCTTCGACGCGAAGCTCGGCTACTGCCAGCAGTACTCCGGGGCCATGGCCCTGCTGCTGCGGATGGCCGGCGTGCCCGCCCGCGTGGTCACCGGCTTCACCTCCGGCTCGCTCGACACCAAGACGCGCGAGTACGTGGTCCGCGACCTCGACGCCCATTCGTGGGTCGAGGTCTGGTACCGCGACATCGGCTGGGTGACGTTCGACCCGACCCCCGCCGCCGCGCCGGCGCGCTCGCAGCCCGACGAGGCGAGCGCCAGCGGCGATCTCGGGAGCGGGAGCGCCTCGCCGCCGAGCCTCGGCGGCGACCTCCCGTCCGACCCGGGCCGCCGCGCCGCGGCGCCCGAGCCGGGCCCGCCGTGGGTGCTCATCTCGTTCGGCGCCGTCGCCGCCGTGGCCCTGGCCGCCGGCGGCTGGCTGCTCCTCCGGCGCCGCCGCCGCCGCGCCGGCACCCCGCCTCCGGCCCTGGCCGTGGCCGAGCTGGAGCGCGCCCTGCGCCGCACCCGCCGCCATCCGGGGCCGGGCACCACGCTGAACGCGCTCGAGCAGCTCTTCTCCCGCAGCCCGGCCGCCGCCGGCTACGTGCGGGCCGTGCGCGAGCTGCGGTACGGCGGCCGCCCGGCGGCCCCGACGGCCGCCCAGCGGCGCGGCCTGCGGACCGAGCTGGGCCGCGGAACCGGCTTCGCCGGCCGCCTCCGCGCCTGGTGGGCGCTGCCACCTCGCGCCGGATAGAAATCCCTACACTCGAAGGGCGATGGATGACGTGTACGACCTCTTCCAGCGCGGCACGGCGCTCTTGGAGGCCGGGGACTTCAACTCGGCGACGGTGCCGCTCTCCAAGGCGGCCGAGCTCGAGCCCGAGAAGGCCTCGATCCGCGAGGCGCTCGGGCGGGCCTACTTCCGCTCGCGCCAGTTCGAGCAGGCGCGCGTGGAGTTCGCGGCGGTGGTCGATCTGGCGCCGACGAACGACTACGCGCTGTTCTGCCTGGGCCGGGCGCTGATGGAGCTGGGCCGCCCCGCCGAGGCCCGCAAGCCACTCACGCTCGCCTCCCAGCTGCGCCCCGAGCGGCGCGACTACCGCATCTACCGGGAGCGTGCCGCAAAGGCCGCCTGAGGCCATGTGCGGTGCTATAACACCCATACAGCTTTTTCCGGCCGCAAGGCCAAAAAAAGCGGGCGCTCGCCCGCTTTTTTCATGATGATGGGGACAGTATGAGTGCGATCCAAGCAGACATCGAAGCGCGACTCTCGGAGCTTGAGCCCGAGGTCGAGGTGCTGCTCGCCGAGGTCGTCGGCGGTCGCGTCGTCCGCCTCTACATCGACCATCCCGAAGGTGTCACGCTCGCCCTCTGCGAGCGCGTCACCAACCGGCTGCCGGAGGTCCGCGAGAAGTACGCGCTCGAGGTCTCGTCTCCTGGCGCCGACCGACCCCTGACCAAGCCCGAGCACTTCCGTCGCTACGTCGGGAGCAAGGCGCGCGTGCGCACGCGCGGCGAGCACGACGGCCGGCGTTCGTTCACCGGCGAGCTGCTCGACGCCGGCGCCGACGCGGTGACCGTGGCCGCCGAGACCGGGGTCGTCTCGATCGCGTACACGGACATCAGCCGATCCAACCTCCTGGGGGACTGAGACATGTCGCAAGAGATCGTCGAGGCCGTCCGCGTCCTCGGGCGTGAGAAGGGCATCTCCGAGGAGAAGCTCATGCTGGCCCTGGAGGACGCGCTCCTGTCGGCCTACAAGAAGCAGCCCGGCGCGGCGCGCTACGCCCGCGTGCGCATGGACCGCGACTCGGGTGATTTCCGCGTCGACGAGCTGCTGCTCCCCGCGGATCTCGAGGAGCAGCTCCTCGACGAGGCCGAGGAGGCGGCGACGCTCGAGGAGCGCCGCGTGGATCCCGAGACCGGCGAGGTGATCATCCCCGAGGCGCCGGACATCGATCCTGCGCGCCTGGCCGAGTTCGAGGACCAGATCGACACCCGCGACGTGACGCCGCACGACTTCGGGCGCATCGCCGCCCAGACCGCCAAGCAGGTGATCCTGCAGCGGATCCGCGAGGCCGAGCGCGACATGATGTTCGAGGAGTACCGCGACCGCGTCGGCGAGCTGATCACCGGCATCGTCCAGCAGTCCGACTCCCGCTACACGCTGGTCCAGCTGCGCGAGCGCGTCGAGGCGCTGCTCCCCAAGTCCGAGCAGGTCGACGGCGAGCGCTACGACCATTCGCAGCGCATCAAGGCCGTGATCAAGGAGGTCTCCTCCTCGACGCGCGGGCCGAGCATCATCGTCAGCCGGCGCGACCCGGAGCTGATCAAGAAGCTCTTCGAGCTCGAGGTGCCGGAGATCGCCGACGGCCTGGTGGAGATCACCAACGTCGCCCGCGAGCCGGGTTATCGATCGAAGATCGCGGTCGTCTCGCACGCCGACGGCGTCGATCCGGTCGGCGCGTGCGTCGGCCCGCGTGGCTCGCGCGTGCGCATGGTCGTCTCCGAGTTGCGCGGCGAGAAGATCGACATCATCCCCTACAACGACGAGCCCGCCCGCTTCGTCGCCAAGGCGCTCAGCCCCGCGCGCGTGCGCGAGGTGCTGGTCGACGACGACGGCAAGCAGGCGACGGTCATCGTGCCCGACGACCAGCTCTCGCTGGCCATCGGCCGCGAGGGCCAGAACGCCCGGCTCGCCGCCCGCCTGACCGGCTGGCGCGTCGACATCCGGTCCGAGACCGAGTTCTCCAAGCAGGAGAGCGAGAGCGGCTACGACGACGAGGGCGGCGAGGATCTGGGTGGCCGCTGCCACGCGATCCTGGCCAACGGTCGCCGCTGCCCGAACGCGGCTCTGCCGACCTCGCGCTACTGCGGCCTGGACACCCACCAGGCGCTCGAGGGCAAAGACACCGACGTCGTCGGGACGGCGTAACGCGTCGGTCGCGATTCGCCGCTGCGCGGGGTGCGGTCAGCGTGCCCCGCGAGCGGATCTTCATCGCTTCGCTACCGTGGAGGGTCGCCTCGTGCCCGATCCGGGCGCGACACTGCCGGGTCGCGGCGCCTGGGTGCACCAGACACGCGACTGCTTTGACTCCGCGGCGGCCCGCCGCGGCTTTGCACGGGCTCTCCGAGCGCCCGTGACCATCCCTGAGGACACCGTAGACTTTACTTTCACATGGCCAAGAAGCGCGTCCACGAGCTAGCCAAGCAGTACGACATTCCGCTTGCGGAGGTCATGAAGCGCCTGAACGCTTATGGCCTCAACGTCAAGGCGGCTGCGTCCGCCGTGGACGAGTCCGAGGCCGAGCGCGCGCTGACCGGCAAGGCACCGATCCAGGAGTCCAACGGGAAGCCTGACGAGAAGGCCCGTGCGCCGCAGCAGACGGGCATGGGCTTCGACCGGCCTGCGACCGACTCGGCGCGCCAGCGCCTCGAGGAGCGCCAGCGCGAGCAGGAGGAGGCCGCGCGCCGCCAGCAGGAGGCCAAGGCCAAGAAGGCCGGCCCGGCGAAGCAGCGCGCAGAGGGCGACGGGCAGGCTGCGCAGGCCGACGGCCAGGGCGGCGCACCGCGCCGGCCGACCCGCTCCTCGCTCCAGGGCGAGCGCGCTCCCGGCACGACCGGCGGCGTCCGCCGCGTGGTGATCGACTCGCAGGCCGCGCGCCGCGGGCCCGGCGGCCCGGGCGGCCCCGGAGGTCCCGGCGGCCCCGGCGGCGGACCCCCGCGCCGTCCGCCGCGTCGCGGCGGTCGCCGGCGCCGCGGCACCTATGTGGAGCCTGCCGCGCAGGACATCGCGTCGCTGAAGGCCGATGTCATCCGCGTCAACTCCGGTTCGACGGTCAAGGACGTCGGCGAGTACCTCGGCGTCCCCGTCCCGGACATCATCAAGAAGCTCATGAGCCTCGGCGAGATGGCGATGGTCACCCAGACCCTCTCGGACGACACGATCCAGATCCTCGCCGACGAGTTCGACAAGGAGATCGAGATCGTCCACGCCGCCGACGAGGCGGCCGCCGAGCCCGAGTTCGAGGACACCGACGAGGAGCTCGAGCCGCGCGCCCCGGTGGTCACGATCATGGGCCACGTCGACCACGGCAAGACGTCGCTGCTGGACGCCATCCGCGAGACCGAGGTGGCAGCCGGCGAGGCCGGCGGCATCACCCAGCACATCGGCGCCTACCAGGTCCACGTCAACGACAAGACGATCACCTTCCTGGACACCCCGGGCCACGAGGCGTTCACCGCCATGCGTGCTCGCGGCGCCCAGTCGACCGACATCGCGGTCATCGTGGTGGCGGCCGACGACGGCGTGAAGCCGCAGACCCGTGAGGCGGTCGACCACGCCAAGGCGGCCGAGGTCCCGATCCTCGTCGCGGTCAACAAGATCGACAAGGAGGGCGCGCAGCCCGAGCGCGTCCGCCAGGAGATGACCCAGCTCGGCCTGCAGCCGGAGGAGTGGGGCGGCGACACGATGTTCGTGGACGTGTCGGCCAAGACCCACCAGAACCTCGACGACCTGCTCGAGTCGATCCTCCTGCTCGCGGAGATCGAGGAGCTCAAGGCCAACCCGGAGGCCGAGGCCTCGGGCGTGGTGATCGAGTCGCGCCTGGATCCCGGCCGCGGCGCCGTCGTCACCGTGCTCGTGCAGCGCGGCACCATGGAGGTCGGCGACGCCCTGGTGGCCGGCGCCCACTGGGGCCGTGTCCGCGCCATGCACGACTACCTGGGCAACCGCGTCAAGTCGGCCGGCCCGTCCGAGCCGATCGAGGTGCTGGGCTTCGACTCCGTGCCCGAGGCCGGCGAGTTCGTGCGCGTGGTCGAGAACGACCGCCGCGCCCGGTCACTGGCCGGCGAGCGCGCGACCCGGCTCAAGCTCGAGCAGCAGGCCCGCCGCGGCGGCCGCAAGCGGTCGCTGGAGAGCATCTTCGACCAGGCGCGCGACGGCGAGATGATGGAGCTCAACCTCGTCCTGAAGGCCGACGTGTCCGGCTCGCTGGAGGCGTTCGAGGACGAGATCGCCAAGCTGCCGCAGGCCGAGGTCGAGGTCAACATCGTGCGCTCGGGCGTCGGCGGCATCACCGAGTCCGACGTCAACCTCGCCGCCGCCTCGGACGCCGTGATCATCGGCTTCAACGTCCGGCCCGTCGGCGAGGCGGCGCAGCTCGCGGACCGCGAGGGCGTCGAGATCCGCACCTACTCGATCATCTACCGCGCCTTCGAGGACCTGCGCGATGCCATGCAGGGCATGCTCGCGCCGGAGGAGGTCGAGGAGACGGTCGGCGAGGTCGAGGTGCGCGCGATCTTCAAGGCGTCCCGCGTCGGCACGATCGCCGGCTCGTACGTCACGGAGGGCAAGGTCACGCGCGGCGCCAAGGTGCGCCTGGTGCGCGACGGCGCCGTGGTCTACGACGGCACGATCGCGTCGCTGCGGCGCGAGTCCGAGGACGTCCGCGAGGTGGCCGCCGGGTTCGAGTGCGGCATCGTGCTCCACAACTACGCGGACGTCAAGGAAGGCGACCAGCTCGAGGTCTACGAGACCCGGCAGGTCGAGCGCACGCTTTCCTGAGCCGTGTCTGACGAGCCGGCGTTCGTCGTGCTCATGCGCGTTCATCTGCACTTCCCCGAGGTCGGCTCGCTCAAGGGCAAGCGGGCCGAGCTCAACCGCATCAAGGCCCATCTGCGCGAGCGATGCGGCGCGACGGTGGCCGAGGTGGCCTACCAGGACACCTGGCAGCGGTCGACGCTGGCCGTCGCCGTGACGGGCGGATCGCCGGGTCGCTGCAACGAGTCGGCGGACGGCATCACGCGCCTGCTGGACGCCCGCTTTCCCCAGGGCGTGCGGGTCGAGCGACGGCTGGCGTCATGGGACGACCTGGAGTCACTACGATGACCGCCGACCGGATGCGTCGAGTCGACGAGGCCATGAGGGAGGTCTTGTCGGGGGCGATCACATCCGAGTTGAAGGATCCACGGGTCGGGTTCGTCACGGTGACCGCAGTCGATACAACCGCTGACCTGCGCCAAGCGCGGGTGTACGTGTCCGTGCTGGGCACCGACTCCGTGCGCCGTCGCTCGCTCGACGGGCTGCGCTCGGCCCACGGCTATCTGCAGCGCCGGGTGGCCGACGAGCTCAAGCTCAAGCACACGCCGACGCTCGACTTCGTCTACGACGACACCCTGGACCGCGCGGAGCGCATCCAGGAGCTGCTCGAGCGCGAGGCCGAGGACTGACGTGTCCGAGAACGGGGCGAAGTCCACACGCGAGCGGACGCTCGCGACGCTGCGCGACCACGACAAGTTCCTGCTCACCACCCACGAGCGGCCCGATGGCGACGCCGTCGGCTCGCTGGCGGCGATGCAGCAGGTCCTGACGGCGCTCGGCAAGGACGCGAAGTCGTTCATGGCCGCCGACGAGTTCCCGCTCCCGTACGAGTACCGCTTCATCCAGCTCGACGGGCTCGTCACCGAGCCGCCGGAGGACCTCGCCGAGCGGATCATGGTCTTCCTCGACTGCGGCAACATCGACCGGACGCCGGCCGCCGCGCTCCAGGGCCGCTGCATCCTCAACATCGACCACCACCACGACAACACGCGCTTCGGCACCCTGAACCACGTCGATCCGCACGCCTCCTGCACGGCCGAGATGGTGTGGGACCTGATGAAGGGCCTCGGGGTGGGGGCCACTCAGTCGATCGCCGAGGCGCTCTACGTCGGCGTGGTCACCGACACCGGTCGCTTCATGTACGAGAACACCGGCCAGCGGGCGCACGAGATGGCGGCCGAGCTGATCGCGGGCGGGGTCGACGTCCACGCGATCTACCGGCGGCTCTACGAGGGGATCCCGCAGGGCAAGCTCGAGCTGCTGGCGCGCGGGCTGACCAACGTCAAGCGCTACGACGGCGGCCTGCTCACCGTCACCCACCTCACGCTCGAGGACTACCGCTCCACCGGCGCCGACGAGAGCTACTCCGAGGGCGTGGTCGACCACCTGCGCTCGGTCGAGGGCACGGCGGTGGCCGGGCTGATCCGCGACCTCCTGGGCGACGGCGGGACCCGTCGCAAGGTGTCGCTGCGGGCGACCGACGACCGCGTCGACGTCTCCCGGATCGCCCGCGCGCTGGGCGGCGGCGGCCATCGCCGGGCCGCCGGCTTCTCGACGGACCTGGACTTCCCCGAGCTGGTCGAGTTCCTGCGCGGCGCGCTCTCCGAGCAGCTGTAGGGCCTTGAGCGACGGCGTCATCCTCGTGGACAAGCCCGCCGGGGTGACGTCGCACGACGTCGTGGCGAGCCAGCGGCGGAGATTGGGGCGCGGCGTCAAGGTCGGCCACGCGGGCACGCTCGATCCGTTCGCCACCGGCCTGCTGCTGATCCTGGTGGGCCGGGCCACCCGCGTGCAGCGCTTCCTCATGGCGCTTCCCAAGCGCTACTTCACGGTGGCGCGGCTGGGGTGGACGTCGACCACCGGCGACCCCGAGGGCGAGATCGCTCCCGGGCGGACGCCCGACGAGCCGTTCCGGCTCCCCACGGGAACCGTGCGCCAGACGCCGCCCGCGTATTCGGCGGTCAAGATCGGCGGCCAGCGCGCGTATGCGCTGGCGCGGCGTGGCGAAGAGGTGAACATCCCCGAGCGTGAGGTGGAGGTCGAGCGCTTCGCCCTGCAGTGGCGCGACGGCGAGCGGGCGGCGTTCGAGATCGAGTGCTCCTCGGGCACCTACGTCCGGTCGCTGATCATGGACCTCGGCGACGCCTACTGCCTGGAGCTGCGGCGAACCGCGATCGGGAGGTTCGAGGTCGGCGACGCGGATCCGGAGCGGCTGGTGCCGCTCGACGACGCGCTGGCCTTCATGCCCGCGGTCGAGCTCACGGGCGACGCGGCCAAGCGGGCCGGCCACGGCGTGGCCGTCGAAGGCGTGGCGACGGGCATCGTGCGGCTCCGCGACGAGGCGGGCCTCATCGCGCTCGCCGAGCCCCGGCCCGGCGGACTCCTCAAGCCCACCGTAGGCTTCCGAGCGTAGATGGACGTCACCTGGCTCCCCGACGCCGTCCGGCGGCCGCGCGATCTCGCCGTCGGCGAGTTCGACGGCGTGCACCTCGGCCATCGCGAGGTCATCCGGGGCGCGGACACGGTCCTGACCTTCGAGCCCCACCCGCGCACCGTGGTGGCGCCGGACTCGGCGCCCAAGCTGCTGACGTCGCTGGAGATCAAGGCCGACCTGATCGCGGCGCTCGGGGTGCAGGAGCTCGTGGTCATCCCGTTCGACGGCACGTTCGCCGCCCAGTCGCCCGAGGCGTTCATCGAGCACGTGCTCGACGAGCAGCTCGGCGCCCAGCGCGTGTCGGTCGGGGAGAACTTCCGCTTCGGCCACCGCGCGCGCGGCGACGCCGAGCTGCTGCGCTCCGCCGCCGCGTTCGAGACGCGCGTCTCGCGGCTGGTGGAGCTCGACGGCGAGATCATCTCCTCGACGCACATCCGCGGCCTGGTGGGGGTCGGCGACGTGACCGCCGCCCAGCGCTTCCTCGGCGCGCCCTTCCAGATGCGCGGCATCGTGGCCCACGGCGACAAGCGCGGGCGCACGCTCGGCTTCCCGACGGCGAACCTCGTGCCCGATCCGCACCTCGTGGTGCCGGACCACGGCATCTACGCCTGCCGCGCCTACGTCGGCGGCGAGGAGCACGTCGCGGCGGTCAACATCGGCGTCCGGCCGACCTTCAAGACCGGCCGCGGCCTGCTGGTGGAGGCGTTCCTGCTCGACTTCGAAGGCGACCTCTACGGGCAGGCGCTGCGGCTGGACTTCCTCGAGCGCCTGCGCGGCGAGCGGCGGTTCGACACCGTCGAGGCGCTGGTCGACCAGATGGGGCTCGACGTGCAGGACACCCGCCGCATCGCTGCCGCCTAGCCGACTGTTCGAGCGTAGTTCACCGGTTTGCGGGTATTCGGGCTATCAACATGCGTGTCGTCGTAGCCCACGGGCGGGCGCGGGAGCGACACCGGTTCCAGCGAGTCCTGGCCGAGGCCGGACACGAGGTGACCGAGTGCGACTGCGCGACAGAGGCGTTCGATTGCTGCCGTGAATGGCGGCCGGACGTCGCGGTGGTCGATGCCGAGGCGGGGGAGGGCCTGCTCGAGCGCATCAAGCGCGACGCGAACGCCTTCCGCACCGCCGTCCTGCTCGTGGAGCCCGGCGAGCCGGCGCCGGAGCGGGCCAAGGAGGCGCTCCGGCGCGGCGCCCAGGACATCCTCGTCGAGCCGGTGCGCGACGCCGAGCTGATCATCCGGGTCCACGCCGCCGGGCGGACCAAGGGGCTGCAGGAGGAGATCGTCGCCCAGGCCGAGCGGCTCGAGGCGCTGCTCTTCGAGGACCCGCTCACCGGCCTCTCCAACCGCCGCTTCATCCTCACCCAGCTCAGCGGCATGGTCAGCGGCGCCCGCCGCCACCATCGCGACCTCACCGTCGCGATCATCGACGTCGACCACTTCAAGGCGGTGAACGACACCCGCGGCCACGCCGAGGGGGACCGGGTGCTCGCGGCCGTCGCTCACGCCCTGCGCGAGCACCTGCGCGCCGAGGACCAGCTCGGGCGCCTGGGCGGCGAGGAGTTCCTCGCGGTGCTCCCGGAGACCGGGTATGAGACCGCGAGCGCGGCGACCGAGAAACTGCGCGGGAGCGTCCGTGAGGCGGGCGTGACGGCCAGCATCGGCTGGGCGGCGTGGGAGGGGGAATCGGCCGACGACCTGCTGGGCCGCGCGGACCAGGCGCTGTACGAGGCGAAGGACCTCGGACGCGACTGCGTGGTGGGCGCTCCTGCTACTCTGCCTCGCCGCAGATGAGCACGATGACGTCAGAGGAAAAGCTCGACCTGGTCCGCCGTTTCGGCAAGGCCGAGAACGACACCGGGGCGACCGAGGTGCAGATCGCCCTGCTCACGACGCGCATCAATCATCTCACCGAGCACCTGCGCGAGCACAAGCACGATCACCACTCGCGCCGCGGCCTGCTCATGCTCGTCGGCCGTCGCCGGCGCTTCCTGAACTACCTCCAGAAGAAGGATCTCGAGGGCTATCGCTCGCTGATCCGCGAGCTCGGCCTGCGCCGCTAGTGGTACTCGCCGGCGAGCCGGCGCCCGAGTTCTCGCTCGCACGCTTCGGAGGACCGCCGTTCACGCGCGCCGACCTGCTCGGCACGACCACGGTCCTCGTCTTCTATCCCTTCGCCTTCTCGCCGGTCTGCACGGACCAGCTCAGCGTCTACAACGAGCTGCTCGACGACTTCACCGCCAAGGGCGCCACGCTGTACGGCGTCTCGTGCGACGCGACGTACTCGCAGAAGGCGTTCCAGGAGCAGCTGGGGATCGACATCGAGCAGCTCTCGGACTTCGAGCCCAAGGGCGCGGCCTGCAGGGCGTTCGGCGTGCTGCATCCCGGCGGCTTCCCGCAGCGCGCGCTCGTGGTCGTCGGGCCTGACGGCGTGGTCAAATGGAGCTACCAGGCGCCGTCCCCGAGCGAGCTGCCCGGCGCGAACCTCATCTTCGACGCACTCGACTGACCGACCTCCGCTCCGCCCCGCTGCCGCCGCCAGGCCCCGACGATCACGTCCGAGGGCCGGACGGCGCGTCCCTGGTCATCGTCTACGGCGACTACGAGTGCCCGTTCTGCGCCGCCGTGGAGGTCAAGCTCCGCGCCCGGCCGCTGCGCGTCGTGTTCCGGCACTTCCCCGTCCACGCATCGCACCCGCGCGCCCGGGCCGCCGCCCATGCCGCCGAGGCCGCGGCCGAGCAAGGGGCCTTCTGGGCCATGCACGACGCGCTCTTCGACGACCAGGGCCGGCTCGAGGACCCGCACCTCTGGGCCCGCGCCGAGGCCCTCGGGCTCGACCTCGGGCGCTTCGACGCCGACCGCCGCTCGCCCGCGATCGCCGAGCGCGTGAAGGCGCAGTTCCGCGGCGCCGTGCGGGCCGGCGTGGCCACGACCCCGACGGTGTTCGTCGAGGGTCGGCCATACTCGGGCCGAACCGCGGTCCAGTTCTTCGCGTAACCCACGATGACCGTGCCGAACGACGCACACCTGATGGAACGCCTGCACGACGACGCCACCGGCGAGGCCCTGCGGGAGCTCTACCGCACGTACGCGGGCGAGCTGCTGGGCTTCGCGCTCAACGCGCTCGGCGAGCGCGGAGCCGCCGAGGAGATCGTCCAGGAGGTGTTCACGCGCGCCTGGCGCCATGCGGATCGCTACGACGCCTCGCGCGGCAGCGTCCGCACCTGGCTCTACCAGATCGCCCGCCACGCGATCATCGACCTGCGCCGCCGCCAGTCGGCCCGCCCGGCGCTCGCCGGGGGAGAGCCGCTGTTCGAGACCGCGACGTCCGGCGACGCCATCGAGCAGGCGATGCTCGGCTGGCAGGTGTCGGCCGCGCTCGAGCGCCTCACGCCCGAGCACCGGCAGATGATCCGGCTCGCGCACTTCCAGGGCATGTCGGTGCGCGAGATCGCCGAGCGCTGCGAGCTGCCCGTGGGCACGGTCAAGAGCCGCACCTGGTACGCCCTACGGTCGCTGCGGCTGGTTCTCGAGGAGATGGGAGTGGTTCCGTGACGGGCTGCGAGCACCTGCGTCCCTCCGTGGGCGCGTACGCGCTCGGTGCGCTCGAACCCGACGAGGCGGCGGAGGTCCGGCGGCATATCGAGCACTGCGCCGAGTGCGCTGTGGAGTACGACCAGCTGGCGGCGCTGCCGGGCCTGCTGGAGACGGCCTCCGGCGCCGAGGAAGCGGTCGCCAAGCCGCTCTCGCCGGCCTTCGAGGAGCGTCTGCTGGACGCCTTCGCCCGCGACCACGCCGCCGGCCCGCTCCGGCGCCGCCGGCGCCGCCGGCTCGCCCGGCACGTCCCGCGCCCGCGCTGGCTCGCGGCCGGCGCCGCCGGAGCGGTGGCCGCCGCCGCGCTCGCGTTCGGCATCGTGGTCGGCGGCGGCGAGGACCAGCCGAGCGCCACGTACGACGTGACGTTCAAGAACGTCGGGGCCCCGCAGGCCGCCGGCGCCCGCGCGGACATCGAGAGCGGCGACGAGGGCACCACCGTGCACCTGTGGGTGCGAGGGCTGCCGCAGGACGAGAAGGCGGTCTACGAGGTCCTGTGCGACGCCGAGACCTGGACGGCGACGGCCGGCACGTTCCGCACCGACGCCGAGGGCAAGGCGTACGTCGTGCTCACGACGGCGCTCCGGCGCGGCGAGTACAACGCGATCCGCATCGTCCGCCGCGGCCACCGCTCCGACGGCACGCTGTACCTGCGCGACGTGCTCACGGCGCCGATCTCCTGAACCTCACCCGCCGCGGCCGCGTACCTCCCGACGCACCGTCAACGGAGGGAGTCCGTACATGAGACGTATGACCTGGATCCTTGCCCTGCTGCTCTCGGCAGGCGTTCTGCTGGCCGCGGGCTGCGGGGACGATGACGACGACGGCGGCGGAGCCGCGGCGACGCCCGAGGCGACCGAGGACAGCAGCAGCGGCAGCAGCGGCGGCGGCGAGGCGCTGACCCTGACCGCCGACCCCGGGGGCAGCATCTCCTGGGAGCCGGGCGAGCTGTCCGCGCCGGCCGGCAGCGTCACCGTCAAGCTCGTCAACGAGTCCGACGTGCCGCATGCCGTCGAGGTCGAGGGCAACGGCGTCGAGGAGGAGAGCGAGACGGTCACCGGCGGCGAGACCGAGCTGAGCGTCGACCTCGAGCCCGGCACGTACACGTACTACTGCCCGGTGGGCCAGCACCGCCAGAACGGGATGGAGGGCACGCTGACCGTCGAATGACGGTCAGCGGACCCCGATCCGCAGCGTCTCGAGCACGGGGCCGGCGGCCTTGGCCACGGTCGCCTGCCCCCGCTCGGTGTTGCCTCCGACGGTCACGAGCAGCGGCTGCGGCTCGGTCGCGACCAGGTACATGTCGAGCACGACGCCGTTGAAGAACGACATCTCCGGGGCGATCAGCGTGCAGGTCCGCAGGAACATCCGCCGGCAGTTCACGTCACCGTGCGCGGGCCGGTCGAACCGCACCTCGACGTGGAAGCGCTCGGCCGGCACGCCGGCGACCGTGGTCGGCACCGACCGGCCCACGCGCAGGTCCGGGTGCGCGCGGAACCACTCGTAGAGCTCGGTGGGCGCGGGTATCAGGGCCGCGCGGCCCTGCGCGGTGGGCTCGACCACCTCGTTGATGCGGTCGAAGGCCAGCCAGCCGGGGAAGCGCGCGAACTGCCCCGGGCGGACCTTGGGGCGGCGGTCGAGGATCACGTGCAGCGGGCTCGCGGAGTCCCCGACGTACCACTGGTCGTCGGGCACGACGAAGCTGAGCGCAGGGATGAACGCCCTGGTGCGGTAGCGCACCTCCGGCACCAGGCCGCCGCCGAAGAGGTCGCGCGTGGCCTCCGGCGTGGGCTCCGCCGGCCGGCTCTCGTCATCGGTCGTGCGCGTGCTGAGCGCGCCGGCGGCCAGGGCGAGGATCACGACCATCACGGCAGCCGCCACGAGACCCAGTGCCAGGCGGGGAGCGGGGCGGCTGAACCGCGGCGCCCGCCGTGCCTGCTCGCGCTCGGCGGCGCCGACCAGCTCCTCGCGGAGCGCGCTGACGAAGTCGCTCATCGTCCTCCCATCCGTCCGCGCAGCGCTCCCAGGCCGCGGCTCACGCGCTTGCGGATGACGGCCTCGGAGGTCTCGGTGGCCACGGCGATCTCGCCGTAGGCCCGGTCCTCGAGCACGTGGGCACGGACCGCGTCGCGCTGGTCGGGCGGCAGCTCGTCGATCAGCTGCCACGCGGCGTCGCGCCCGAGCATGGTGATCATCTCGACGTCGTCCGTGCCGACCGGCACGCGCTCCATGCCGAGACGGCGCTGCATCCGGTCCTCGGCCGCGCCGCGCCGCCGGTAGTCGGCGAGCTTGTGCTGCGCGATCCCGAACAGCCACGCCACGGCGGGGGTGGAGGCGCGGCGGAACCGGTGGCGCGCGACCAGGGCCGCGGCGAACGTCTCGGCGGTGAGGTCGGCGGCGATCTCAGGATCGCGGACGCGGCGTGCGAAGTAACCCAGGAGCATGTCGACGTAGCGGTCGTAGAACTGGCCGAAGTCCTCGGCATCGCCCGAGAGGAGGAGGTCCTCGTCGCTGTTCATGACTCTCGTACCAACCCTCGCACTTCCGGGCGGTTCTGTGACAGAGTCGGAGCACGATGGCGCGAGTGGCCGTCCTGGGCGGTGGCGTGGCAGGGCTCACGGCGGCCCATGAGCTGGCCGAGCGCGGGTTCGAGGTCGTCGTCCTCGAAGCCCGAGACCTGCCCGGCGGCAAGGCCCGCAGCCTGCCGGTGCCCGGCTCGGGCGCCGATGGCCGCGCCGACCTCCCGGCCGAGCACGGCTTCCGCTTCTTCCCGGGCTTCTACCAGCACCTCCCGGACACCATGCGCCGGATCCCCGACGGGAGCGGGACCGTCGCCGGCAACCTCACCGGCGCCACGCGCATCCTGCTCGCGCAGGCCGGCGGCCGCAACGAGCTGATCGCCGGCGCGCACGTGCCGGAGTCGCTCGAGGACCTGACCGTCCTCAGCCGCTTCCTCTACGACGTGATGACCGGGCTGGGGATCCCGCCGCAGGAGCACGCGGTCCTGGTCGAGCGCCTGCTGACCCTGCTGACGAGCTGCGACGAGCGGCGCCTCGGGCAGTGGGAGCTGGAGAGCTGGTGGGAGTTCGTCGGCGCGGAGCGGCGGTCGGAGGCGTTCCGCAAGTTCCTGGCCGAGGGCCTCACCCGCACGCTCGTGGCGGCCCGGGCGCGCGAGATCAGCGCCCGCACGGGCGGGCTGATCCTCGCCCAGATCGTCTTCGACCTCACGCGGGCCGGCGGGCGCGCCGACCGCGTGCTCGACGCCCCGACCAACGAGGCGTGGATCGATCCGTGGGTCGCGCACCTGCAGGGCCTCGGTGTCGAGCTGCGCCTGAACGAGCCGGTGCAGGGCCTGACCGTGGAGCGCGGCCGGATCGCCGGCGTGACCACCCCGGCGGGCCGGCTGACCGCCGACTTCTACGTCGCGGCCCTGCCGGTCGAGGTCATGCGCACGCTGGCCGGCCCGCCGCTGCGCGCGCTCGATCCCGCATTCGGCGGGCTCGACCGGCTCGTCACCCGCTGGATGAACGGGATCCTCTTCTACCTCGATCGCGACGTGCCGCTGGTCCACGGTCACGCGATCTACATCGACTCCGCGTGGGCGCTGACCTCGATCTCCCAGGCCCAGTTCTGGAAGGAGGTCGATCTCGAGCGCTACGGCGACGGACGCGTGAAGGGCATCCTCTCGGTCGACGTCTCGGACTGGGACACGCCGGGGCCGCGGACGGGCAAGGTCGCCATGCGCTGCACGAAGGAGGAGATCCGCGCCGAGGTGTGGGGGCAGCTGAAGGACCACCTCGAGGACGAGCTGGACGAGCGCCACGTGCTCACGTGGTTCCTCGACCCCGCGATCACGTTCCCGAACCCGACCGAGGCCGCGAACCTCGAGCCGCTGCTCATCAACACGGCCGGCTCGTGGGCCGACCGGCCGGGCGTGGCCACGAGGATCCCCAACCTCCTGCTCGCCGCCGACTACGTGCGGACGAACACGGACCTGGCCACGATGGAGGGCGCGAACGAGGCGGCGCGGCGCGCGGTCAACGCGATCCTCGACCGCACGGGCTCGTCCAAGCCCCGCTGCGCGGTCTTCACGCTGCCCGAGCCCGGGGTGCTGAAGCCCGCGAAGGTGCTCGACCGGATCCGCTGGCAGCTCTTCCACCGCCCCGCCAGGGCGCCCCTGCGCGCCGTGGCCGGCGGCGGGCTCGAGCCGAGCGGGCTGCTGTCGCGGGCGGCGCTGGCCGCCGGGCGGCTCACGCGTCGTCGCTGACGCGCTCGAGGCCGGCCTCGCGGCAGCCCTGCTCGAGCGCTCCGAGCCCGAAGGCGGTGATCGGACCGAGGGCGCCCGTGCCGTTCACGCCCTGTGCGGCCGCACGCTGTGCCGCCCAGGCGATGATGCCCGCGGTCAGCGTGTACGGCTCGACGCCGCTCAGCTGCACGGTGGCGAGCTTCTCGCCGGCGCCGTCATAGGCCTCGCCGACCACCCAGGAGACGCCGGCCCCGTTTCCATCCGCCCCGCCCCCGAGCTCCACCAGCCGCTCGCTCGCGGCCTTCAGCGCGGGGCGCACGCCCGGCACCCGCATGGCCACGGAGCCGGCCAGGCTGCCGGCCTGCAGCGGCCGCGAGAGGCCACCGAACCAGCCGAGGTGGACGTTGACCTCCTCCAGCCGCGCGTACGCGGCGGGCAGCGTGTAGTGCTCGGACCCGCCGATCGAGATGGCGTCGCGGTCCTTGTCGCGCACGTGGAAGGAGCGCATCTGCTCGGCGAAGCGCGCCGGCCGCAGGCCGCCCTCGCGGAACGCGTAGCCGTCCTCGAGCATGATGCCGACGGCCGAGCGCCGGGTCCCGGCGCTGAGCTCGGCCCCGAACGCGAAGTAGCCGACGTCCACGCGCACCGCGGCATCACCGGCCTCCTCGAGGGCCAGCGCGCCGGCCAGGGCGCCGGGCACGTAGTCGTAGCCCATCGCCGTGAGGAGCGCCGCGCCGGCGCGGTCGGCCGGCGCGCCGAGCTCCTCGAAGATGCGGCGGATGAACGGGGGTTCGCCGGTCGAGTCGATGTAGATGCCGCCGGCGGCGATCGCCGCGCGCACGGCGGGCTCGCCCCATTTCACGAACGGGCCGACGGTGCTGATCAGCACGTCGCCGGGCTCGAGCAACGCGAAGACCGAGTTCTGGCGCAGGGCGTCGGCCACCCGGTACTCGGTGCCGAGCTTCTCGGCGAGCTCCCGCAGCGGGCCTTCGGAGCGGCCGGCGAGCACGGGCGCCGCGCCCTGGGCGCACAGGCGCTCGGCCACGAGGCGTCCCGTGAAGCCGGTGGCGCCGAAGGTGATGATGCGTCCTGCCACGACCGTCTTCTACCATTACAGGCAACGACTTCCGAAGCGTCAATGACGATGCAGAGGGCCTGCCTATCGATGGGCGGGCACAGGAAAGGGACACATGCCAGAAGTGCACTCGGTCTCCGTGGAGATCGGCGGGACTGAGATCTCGTTCGAGACCGGTTGGATGGCCAAGCAGGCATCCGGGGCCGTCGTGGTCCGCTCAGGGGACACCGTCGTCCTCAACACGGCAACTGCAGGGAATTTGCGCGACGTCGACTTCCTCCCGCTGACGGTGGATGTCGAGGAGCGCATGTACGCCGCGGGCAAGATCCCCGGCTCGTTCTTCAAGCGCGAGGGTCGCGCCGGCGAGAAGGCGACGCTGCTCGCGCGCATGATCGACCGTCCGCTGCGGCCGCTCTTCCCGAAGGGCTGGCGCCGGGAGACGCAGCTCGTGAGCATGCCGCTCTCCGTCGACCAGGTCGTCAGCTACGACATCCTGGGCATGAACGGCGCCTCGGCGGCCCTCGCGGTCTCCGACATCCCGTTCCCGACGCCCGTGGGCGCGGTCCGGATCGGCAAGGTCGAGGGCAACTTCGTCATCAACCCGACCGAGGAGCAGCTGCTCGAGTCCGATCTCGACCTGGTCGTGTCGGGCACCGACGAGGCGATCCTCATGGTCGAGGCCGGGGCCAATGAGATCCCCGAGGCCGAGATCCTCGACGCGCTGGACATCGCGCACAGCGAGATCCGCAAGCTCGTCGCCGCGCAGCGCGAGCTGGCCGAGAAGGCCGGCAAGCCGAAGACCGAGATCGAGGTGCCGAAGGTCGACGAGGACCTGGCGCGCCAGATCGCCGAGTCGCACGGCGCCGCGCTGGATCAGGCGACCCAGGTCGAGGACAAGCTCGAGCGCCAGGCGGCCACCAAGACCGTCGAGGAGGAGGTGCTCGCGCAGTACTCCGGCGATCCGGCCTCCGAGACGTGGGCCGAGTTCCGCCAGAAGGCGCAGCTCGCCTTCGACGCGCTGGAGAAGAAGCTCATCCGCGAGCGCATCGCGGTCCAGAAGAAGCGCCCGGACGGCCGCCAGCCGAACGAGATCCGGCAGATCGACATCCAGGTCAAGCCGCTCCCGCGCACGCACGGCTCGGCGCTCTTCACCCGCGGCCAGACGCAGGCCCTCTCCGTGGTCGCCCTCGGCACCACGCGCGAGGAGATGCGCCTGGACAACCTCGGGCTCGAGACGTCCAAGCGCTACTTCCACCACTACAACTTCCCGCCGTTCTCGGTGGGCGAGGCCGGCTTCATGCGCGGCCCCAAGCGCCGCGACATCGGCCATGGCGCGCTCGCCGAGCGCGCGCTGGTCCCGATGATCCCGGACCAGGAGACGTTCCCGTACACGATCCGCGTCGTGTCGGACATCCTCGAGTCCAACGGCTCGTCCTCGATGGCCTCGGTCTGCGGCTCGACGCTCTCGCTGATGGACGCGGGCGTGCCGATCAAGGCGCCGGTGGCCGGCATCGCCATGGGCCTGATCAAGGAGGGCGACGACTACGTCGTGCTCTCCGACATCGCCGGCGTCGAGGATCACCTCGGCGACATGGACTTCAAGGTCGCCGGCACGGAGGCGGGCATCACCGCCCTCCAGATGGACATCAAGATCACGGGCGTCACGTTCGACATCCTGCGCGACGCGCTCACGCAGGCCAAGGAGGGACGGTCGTTCATCCTCGGCAAGATGGCCGAGGCCATCGGCGCGCCGCGCTCCGAGCTGTCCGAGTTCGCGCCGCGCATCTCGGCGCTGAAGATCGATCCGGACAAGATCGGCCTGCTCATCGGCAAGGGCGGCGAGACCATCCGCTCGCTGCAGGACGAGTACGAGGCGCAGATCGACGTCGACGACGAGGGCAACGTGCGCGTCTACGCGCAGACCGGCGCCCAGGGCGACGCGCTCGCCGAGCGCATCCGCACGATGACCAAGGAGGTCGAGGTCGGCGACGAGTTCCCGGGCGCGAAGGTCGTCAAGACCACCACGTTCGGCGCCTTCGTCGAGCTCGCCAAGGGCACCGACGGCCTGCTGCACATCTCCAACGTCTCGCCCGGCCAGCGCGTCGGGACGGTCGAGGAGGTCCTCAACAAGGGCGACGAGATCTCGGTCCGCGTGGTCGAGGTCGACCGCGAGCGCGGCC
Organism: uncultured Solirubrobacteraceae bacterium; assembly: GCA_963774155.1. Classification (GTDB taxonomy): domain Bacteria; phylum Actinomycetota; class Thermoleophilia; order Solirubrobacterales; family Solirubrobacteraceae; genus DASSUW01. The sequence goes on along the minus strand of CAVZDW010000008.1, from coordinate 928,968 downwards.
GCATCGGCCTGCGCCTCGCCGAGGACCCGGAGATCGCCGGCAAGTCCAAGGAGGAGCTCGCCACCGTCAGCGCCGGCTCCGGCGGCGGCGGCGGTGACCGCGGTGGCCGCGGTGGCCGCGGCGGCGACGGCCGCCGCAACGGCGGCGGTGGGGGCGGCCGCGGGCGCGACCGTGACCGCGGCGAGCGCAGCGCCCCGCGCGGCGATCGCGACCCTGACCGGACCTAGGGCGCTGCCGGCCCACCGGATCACAGAGCTGCCCTCGGGGCTGCGGATCGCGACGGAGGTCATGCCCTCCGTCCGGTCCGCGGCACTGGGGTTCTTCGTGAGCACCGGCTCGCGTGGCGAGTCGGTGGGTGAGGCCGGCCTCTCGCACTTCCTCGAGCACCTGCTCTTCCGCGGCACCGACCGCTACGCGTCGGCGGAGATCGACCAGCTCTTCGACGCCATGGGCGCCGAGCTGAACGCCGGCACCGACAAGGAGAGCACCACCGTCTACGCGCGGATGCTCGACCAGCACCTGCCGCGGGCCTTCGACGTGATAGCCGACATGGTGTGGCGGCCCGCGTTCCAGGACATCGATCCCGAGCGCGAGGTCGTGCTCGAGGAGATCGCGATGTACGAGGACGACCCGCAGGACACGGTCTTCGACGTGCTCGGCGAGGCGGTCTTCGGCGGCCATCCGCTGGGGCGCCCGATCATCGGCCGCGCGCCGGTGATCCGCGACACGCCGGTCTCCGACATCGCGGCCTTCCACGCGGCCCGCTACGTGCCGAGCGCGGTGGTCATCGCGGCCGCCGGCTCGGTCGACCACGACCAGATCGTCGAGCTGGCCGAGCGCACGCTGCGCGAGGCCGGGACCGACCTGGCCCCGCCGATCGAGCCGGCCCCGAGCGAGCCGGCGCCGACCGTCCGCTTCCAGCGCAAGGACACCGAGCAGTGCCACGTCTGCCTCGGGGCCGTCGGGCTCCCGCGCGGCGACGACCGGCGCTTCGCCTCCCGCGTGCTCGACGCCATCTTCGGCGGGCTCTCGTCCTCGCGGCTCTTCCAGGCCGTGCGCGAGGAGCGCGGGCTGGCGTACTCGGTCTACTCGTTCGCCGGCCAGTACTCCGACACCGGCCAGATCGGGCTCTACGTGGGCACGCGGCCGGACAAGATCGGCGAGGCGATGGCGGTCGTGGGCACCGAGCTGGAGCGGCTGCGCGAGCAGCCGGCCACCGAGGAGGAGCTCGAGCGGGCGCGCGAGAACGTCAAGGCGCGCGTCGTGCTGGCGCTGGAGTCCTCCGGCGCGCGGATGAACCGGCTCGGAGCCTCGCTGCTCTACGGCCTGCCGCTGATGGAGACCGACGAGGTGATGGCGCGCTTCGAGGCCGTGACGCTCGACGACCTCCGCGAGCTGACCGACGAGCTGTGGCACTGCGACCGCCTGTCGGCGGCCGGGATCGGCCCTGACGAGCAGGCCTTCCGGGATGCCGTCGAGGACGTCTGCCCGGGCACCGGCGTCGCGGCATGATCCGCGTCGCGGTGGCCGGTGCGGCCGGCCGCATGGGACAGCTCGTGTGCGCGACGGTCTCCGACGCCGACGACATGGAGCTGACCGGGCGCGCCGATCCGGTGCTCGAGACGAGCGTCGCCGACGTCCTGGGGGACGCCGACGTGCTGGTCGACTTCACGCAGCCCGACACCGCCCTCGACAACGCCCGGGCGGCGCTGGAGGCCGGCGTGCACGTGGTCATCGGCACGTCGGGCTTCGACATCGAGGGGCTGCGGTCCGCCGCCGCCACGTCGCAGGCCAAGGCGTTCTTCGCCCCCAACTTCGCGATCGGCGCGGTCCTGATGATGCGGTTCGCCGCCGAGGCGTCGCGCGTGATGCAGCGGGCGGAGATCATCGAGCTCCACCACACGGGCAAGCTCGATGCCCCGTCGGGCACCGCCGCCCGCACGGCGGAGATGATGGCCGGCGACGTGCCGATCCACTCGGTGCGGCTCCCGGGCCTCGTCGCCGACCAGGAGGTCATCTTCGGCGACGTCGCGCAGACGCTGACCATCCGCCACGCCACCACCGACCGCACGAGCTTCATGCCCGGGGTGCTGCTGGCGATCCGCCGCGTGGCGGATCTGCCCGAGTCCCCGACCGTCGGGCTCGAGCACATGCTGTTCGAGTGAACATCGCGGTAACCGACCACGCCATCGAGCGCTATCTCCAGCGCGTCCGCGGCGTGCTCGACGCGCGGCCCGAGATCGCCGGCCGCGTGCGCGCGGCGTGGGAGGCCGGCGGGCAGGTGACCGACGTGGGGCGCGGCACCGTCCACGTCCGCGACCTCGAGCGCTCCGACCTCGTCTACGTGTGCATCCACGACGTGCCGCGGGGCGAGCTGGTCGTCGTGACGCTGTGGGAGGAGGGGGAGGACCCGGCCGTCCCGCGCGAGTTCACCGACGTCCTCCGCGGCCGCCGGTGAGGATCGAGCCGGGCTTGAACTGCGGCATTGAGGGGTGGCCCGAGCGGGGAAATTTCGCATCGTGGAACGCCGGGGCTCTGGCCGCGCGTGCGTGCTGACTAAGGCTCGCTATACGAGGAAAAGTCAGCACGACCGTCCGCCGGCGCAGTCCAGAACGCTCGCGGAGGCCCAATCGTCCCGCATCGTGGAAAGCAGGCCCCCCACGGAAGCCCGACCACCCTCCCTACAAGCGCAGTTCGTGTCGCCGCTCAGTAGCGGACGGAGCGGCCGCGGCCGGCGCGCTTGGCCTCGTACAGCGCCTCGTCGGCGCGGGAGAGGACCGTGGAGAGGTTCTCGGCGTCCGCGCCAGGGCTGGCGGTGCCGATCGAGATGCCGACGCTGAGGCCCTCGCGGGCGCCTTCGAAGGCGCTGGCGACGGCGTCGAGCACGGCGGCTGCCGCCTCGTCGCCGCGGGGCTGCGTGCCCGGGACCCAGACGGCGAACTCGTCGCCGCCGAGCCGGCCGACGACGCCCTGGGTGGCGAGCTGACGCGCGACCTCGGTCAGGACCAGGTCGCCGGTGGCGTGGCCGTGGGTGTCGTTGACGGCCTTGAAGTGGTCGATGTCGCAGATGAGGACGGTGCCCGGCTCGCGGTCCGCGACGGCGCGCCGCACGGTGGCCATCCAGTGGCGGCGGTTGAGGACGCCCGTGAGGTCGTCCACCCGCGCCTGGCGCTCGAGCTCGGCCACGCGGGCGGCCATCGCGGCGCCGCCCTTGCCGCCGCGGACGGCCTCGAGGGCGAGGTCGTCGAAGTCCTCGTCGCAGAGGCCGAGGGCCTCCAGCGCGGGGCCGAGCAGCAGATAGTCGGGCTCGGGGCGCGAGGCGAGGCCGATGACCTCGTCGGCGATGATCACGCAGGCCGCCTCGCGCGAGGGGATCTGGTTGCCGTCGGGACCGCCGTGGTGGTAGCCGATGACGACCTCGACCGCCTCCTCGACCTGCGAGGCGCGGGCGACGAGCGCGCCGGCGGCCGCGTGGTCGACGCCGAACAGCTTGCGCTCGGCGCTCGCGCGCAGGGAGCCGGCCGGGAACTCGGCGGCGACCGCGTCGAGCGCCTCGTCGCCGAAGGCGAGGGGCATGACGAGCTTGCCCACGTCGTGCAGGAGACCGCCCAGGTGGGCGATGTCCGTGTTGGCCCCGGCCCGGTCGGCGATCGAGTGCGCGGTGCCGGCGACGGCCGCGGCGTGCAGGTGCAGGTGGCCGATCGAGCGCCCGCCGTTGCCGGGCGCGCGCTGGAAGAAGCGGTAGGTGGCGGCCTCGATCGCGAGCTGCGCGATCGCCTTGCGGCCCACGAGCGTCACCGCGGCGCGGATGCTGCGAGCGCGGAGGGGACGCGCGCTGGCGGCGGAGTTGGCGTAGCGGAGGAGGTCCGCGGCGAGGCCCTGGTCGGCCTCGAGCGCCGCGACCATGTCGCCGATGCCCGCGTCCTCGCTCTCGGCGATGAGCTGCACACGGCGGACGGTGGCGCTGAGCACGGGCAGGCGTCCGAGGCGCTCGACGGCGGCCTCGAGGCGCTGGTCCGACTGTGGCATCGCCATTTCGGTCATCTTGGGAACCATGAGGCTCTCATGGTCTAGGTCGGCGGATACCACAGATGCTTGAGAGACCCGCCCCTAAGATCCGTGGGCGAAAGCGACGAGGGAGAACCGATGGGCTTCCTGGACAAGGCCAAGAAGATGGCCGAGCAGGCGCAGACCAAGCTCGACGAGGTGCAGAAGCAGTTCAACGAGGGCCAGGGCGGCGGCTCGCCGGCCTCGAGCGGTCCCCCGGTCGAGTACGACAAGCACGGGCGGCCGGTCCGCACCGAGGAGCCCACGGCCTCCGCTCCGCCGCCGGCCGCGCCTCCGGCGCCCCCGGCACCGCCGCAGGCGGCGGCTCCCGCCGCTCCGGCGCCGCCCGCGGAGCCGATGGACCGCACGCCTCCGCACGGCGATCCGCTGGGTGAGGCGTCCGCGTCCGAGCCCGAGGACCGCAACCATCCGAGCTACGCCCCGCCGAAGCTCTCCTCGGGAGACCCCCTGGCGGGCTGAGCGCCGACCAGCGTGCCAGAATCTTCTGACATGCCTGCCCTGCAAGGTCTCATCACGGCGATGGTGACCCCGTTCCGCACGGACGGGGCCGTCAACGAAGATGGCGCGGTCGCGCTCGGCCGGCATCTGCTCGCCCACGGGTCCGACGGACTGGTGGTCTGCGGGACGACGGGCGAGTCCCCGACGCTGAGCGACGACGAGATGGTCTCGCTCGTCTCGGTGATGGTCGACGAGTTCGGAGACGAGGCGCTGATCGCCGCCGGAGCCGGCTCCAACAGCACGCACCACGCGTGCGAGCTCGCGGAGCGCATGGCGGCCACCGGCGCCCACGCGCTGCTCTCGGTCACCGGCTACTACAACCGGCCGAACCGTCGCGGGATCCTGCGCCACTACGACGAGGTCGCGCGAGCCGCGGGAGGCACCCCGGTCATCGTCTACAACATCCCGAGCCGCACGACCGTCAATCTCGACCCTGAGCTGCTGGCCGAGCTGGCCCAGATCGACGGGATCGAGGCGGTCAAGCAGTCCAACGGCGCGGAGCTGGGGCCGATCGACGGCATGACGCTGTTCACGGGCAACGACGAGGACCTCGCCCGCTGCCTGGACGTCGGCGGCGCGGGCGGCATCTGCGTCTCCAGCCACATCGTCGGCACCGAGATGCGCCGGATGTTCGACGAGCCGGACCGCCGCGCCGAGATCCACGGTTCCCTCCGGCACGTGTTCGACGCCATGTTCTGCACGGCGAGCCCGATCCCCGTGAAGACCGCGCTGTCCCTCCTGGGCCACGACGTCGGGGGCCTGCGGCTCCCGCTCGTGGAGGCCGACCAGTCCGAGCTGGCCGTCGTTCGCGGCGCCCTCGAGCGGCACGGTCTGTTGACCGGAGTCCACGCCGCGTGAGCGGCAAGCTGCGCGTCCTCCCGCTCGGAGGCGTCGGCGAGATCGGGAAGAACCTGACGGTCGTCGAGTACGACGACCGCATCGTGGTGGTCGACTGCGGCCTGCGCTTCCCGACCGCCGAGATGATGGGCATCGACCTCGTGCTGCCCGACTTCACGTACCTGCGCGAGCGGATCAAGGACATCGAGGCGATCGTCATCACCCACGGGCACGAGGATCACCTCGGGGCGCTCCCGTGGGTCCTGCGCGAGCTGGGGCAGGACGCCGCGCCCGTCGTCTACGGCGGGCAGCTCACGGTCGCCATGGCGCGTTCGAAGCTCGACGAGCACAAGCTGCGCGAGGTCAACCTCGACGTCCTGCCGACCGGGCAGGTCGCCGACGCCGGGCCGTTCTCGATCGAGCTCGTCCACCTCACGCACTCGATCCCGGACGCCTCCGGCGTGGCCCTGACGTGCGAGCTCGGCACCGTCCTCTTCACCGGCGACTACAAGTTCGACCAGACGCCGGTCGCCGGCGCGCCCGCCGACATGGCCCGGCTGGCCGAGCTGGGGCGTGAGGGCCTGCTGCTGCTGTGCGGCGACTCCACCAACGCCGACCGCGCGGGGATCTCCACCAGCGAGTCGATCGTCGGCCCGCAGCTCGAGCGCCTGTTCGCCCACTGCCCGGGCCGGATCGTGGTCACCTCCTTCGCCTCGAACATCCACCGGGTGCAGCAGGTGATCGACGCCGCCGCGGCCAACGGCCGGAAGGTCGCGCTGGTCGGGCGCTCGATGCGCAAGAACGTGAACATCGGCCGCACGCTCGGGCACATCACGATCCCCGAGGGGCAGCTGATCCCGCCACGCGAGCTCGAGCACTTCCCGGACGAGAAGGTCGTGATCATCTCCACCGGCTCACAGGGGGAGCCGCTGAGCGCCCTGCGGCGCATGGCGTACCGCGACCACCCGGCGGTCGAGCTGCGCAGCGGCGACACCGTGGTGTTCTCCGCCACCCCGATCCCCGGCAACGAGCGCGCGGTCAACGAGACGATCGACCGGCTGTACCACATCGGCTGCGACGTCGTGACGGCCCGCGACGCGCCGATCCACGCCTCCGGCCACGGCTACGCGGAGGAGCTGAAGATGATGATCAACCTCACGCACCCCCGCTACGTGATGCCGGTGCACGGCGACTTCAAGCGCATGCTGCTGCATTCCCAGCTCGCCGAGGCGGTCGGCGTGCCGCCGGAGAACATCTTCCGCACCGAGAACGGGACGCCGCTGGAGATCGACGCCTCGGGCGCCCGGCTCGGCGACCGTCAGCCCGCCGGCCTCGTCTTCGTCGACGGGGTCGACATCGGCGACGTGTCCGACGTCGCCCTGCGCGACCGCCGCATGCTGTCGGCCGACGGGATCTTCATCATCGTCGCGACGGTCTCCGAGCAGGACGGCTCGTCGGTCGTCCCGCCCGAGGTCCTGGCCCGCGGCGTGCCGTTCCTCGACGACAACGCCCAGATCATCGACGAGCTGCGAGAGGCCGTCGAGGACTCACTCGACCGGGCGGCCGAGCAGCGGATCACCGAGATCGACGTCCTGGAGTCGTTCCTCCACGACGACATCGCCGGCTTCATCTACGAGAAGCTCAAGCGCCGCCCGATGGTGCTGCCGGTCGTCGTCGAGGTCTGACCCCGCCGCTACCGCGAGAACGAGGTGGCGATGGCCTGCTCGTTGTCGGCGTAGTTGGCGCCGGCCGATTGCGTGAGCTGGGAGATGCCGTGCAGGGCTTCCTGGATGCCGCGGCTGGAGCGCTGCCATTCGGCCCAGAGCTCCTGGAAGCGGGCCTGGGCGACGCCCTGCCACTCGCTCTGCAGCGGCGCGACCTGGCTGGCCAGCTGGGACAGGGTCGACTCGATGTTGGCCGCGCCCGCGTTGAGCTGGCTGGCCACGGACTGGAGCTGCTCAGGAGTGACAGCGATGTTGGGCATCCGGATTGCCTCCCTTGGCACCGATTGGACGTCGCAATGTCGGGTACCCGGCATCAAGCGAAGAAACACCGGACCCGGTGGTACTCGCGGAGACCAAACGTGACAGCACAGGACGCGCTGACCTTCCATCGCCCGCCGCGGGAGTACCCGCCCGCCGTTCCGTCTGACCGGTTGCGCATCGCGCCACCCCCGACGCAGCCGCCCCCTCCGCACACCTCCATCATCCAGCTGCTGTTCCCGGTCGTGGGCGGCGTCGGCCTCGTCGGCTTCGCGATCGTCTACCGCAACAGCATGTTCCTGATCATCGCCGGCGCGATGATCGTCCTGCTGCTGGCCTTCTCGATCGGCATGCGCTGGTCGCAGAAGCGCGCCGTCCGCAAGCGGGCGGCGGACGAGGCCCGGCGCTACGCCAAGTACCTGCGCGAGCGCGACACCGAGCTGGCCGAGGCGGGCGACCTCCAGCGCGGCGCGCTCGCCCGCCTGTACCCGGATCCCGGACGGCTGTGGACGCTGCTCGTCAAGCGCGCCAACGTCTGGGAGCGCCGCCCGGACCACAAGGACTTCCTGCAGGTGCGGCTCGGCACGGGCAACGTCGACCTGGACCGCCCGGTGGAGCTCGACCTGGGCATGAACCCGCTGGCGGAGTACCAGGCGCACTCGCTGCAGGAGGCGCGCAAGCTCGTCGAGCGCCGCCGGACCCTGCGCGGCGAGCCCGTCGTGGTCGATCTCGCCGAGATCGGCGTGCTGGCCGTCACCGGCGACCGCGAGCGCGCGCGTTCGTGGGCCCGCACGCTGATGAACCAGCTCGCCGCCTGGCGCGCGCCGCACGACGTGCAGCTGCTCACCGCCTTCGAGCCCGAGACCGCCGACGCGTGGGAGTGGGGCAAGTGGCTCCCGCATCAGCGGATCGACCCGAACGTCCCCGGCCACTTCCGCTTCGCCCGCTCGACGGCCGAGCTCGACGCCCTGCTGGAGCCGGAGCTGCGGCCGCGGCTGGAGCAGCTCCGCCGGATCGCCGAGGCCGACGTCCGCGGCCGCGACATCCCGCTCGTGGCGCCCGAGCTGATCGTGATCCTCGACGGCTACCGCCCGGACCATCCGGCGAACGAGCTGCCGGCCTTCCGCGAGCTGCTCACCCGCGCCCGCCAGCTCAAGGCCGTGCTCATCCTCGTCACGGACGCGCGCGAGCTCGAGCCCTCGCACATCGACGCGCGGCTCAGCGTGCCCGCGCGCGGGCCGGGCGCGTGGGAGCTGTGGGGCCAGGACGCGCCGTCGATCCCCGAGGTCTTCCTCGACCAGGTCGACCTCGGCACCAGCGAGGCCACGGCGCGCACGCTGACCCCGCTGCGCCTCGCCGAGGGCGGAGACGGCGAGCGCGGCCTGAGCATCAACGTGCGGCTCGTGGACCTGCTCGGGCTGCCTTCGGCCGACGGGCTCGACCCGGAGCGCTCGTGGCGGCCCCGGCCGCGCTCGGCGAGCCTCAAGGCCCCGATCGGCCGCGCCGCCGACGGCGAGGTGCTGGAGCTCGACCTCAAGCAGGCCGCCGAGGGCGGCATGGGCCCGCACGGCGTCCTCGTCGGCGCCACGGGCTCGGGCAAGAGCGAGCTGCTGCGCTCCCTCGTGGCCGGCCTGGCCGCCACCCACGGCCCCGAGCAGCTGGCCTTCGTGCTCGTCGACTACAAGGGCGGCGCCGCCTTCGCCGACCTCTCGCGGCTCCCGCACGTGGCCGGCCTCATCACCAACCTGCAGCGCGACCTCTCGCTGGTCGACCGCATGCACGCCGCGCTGATCGGCGAGCAGGAGCGCCGCCAGACGATGCTGCGCGAGGCCGGCAACCTCGACGACATCGTCGCCTACCAGGCGCGCCGCGAGGCCGACACGAGCATGCCGCCGATGCCCGACCTGCTCGTCATCGTCGACGAGTTCGCCGAGCTGCTGGCCGCGCGGCCGGAGTTCATCGACCTCTTCGTCGGGCTCGGCCGGGTCGGGCGCTCGCTCGGCATCCACCTCCTGCTCAGCTCGCAGCGGCTCGACGAGGGCCGCCTGCGCGGGCTGGAGAGCCACCTGCGCTACCGGCTGTGCCTGCGGACCTACTCCGCGACCGAGTCCAAGCTCGTGCTCGGCACGCCGGACGCGTACCTGCTGCCGTCGATGCCGGGCCTCGGCTACCTCAAGGTCGACACGGAGAAGTACGTCCAGTTCCGGGCGGCGCTGGCCTCGGGACCGCACGCCGGCTCGAGCGATCTCGTCGTCGAGGCCCCGGCGCCGGTACGCGTGTTCGAGCCGCGGGCGGGGGAGGAGGCCGGCGTCCCCGCCGTGACGTTCGAGCCGCCGCCCGGCGCGCCGACCGAGCTGCAGGTCCTGGTCGACAAGCTGGGAGTCGGCGGGCACGTCCACCAGGTCTGGGTCCCGCCGCTGCCCGAGTCCGAGTCGCTCGACGCCGTGCTGACCGACGCGCCGTGGTGGCGCGGCGGCGAGCGCGCCGAAGGGCTGCGGGCGGTCGTCGGCCGCCTCGACCGGCCCGCCGAGCAGCGCACGGAGACGTTCGTGCTCGACCTCGGCGGCTCCGCCGGGCACATGGCCATCGTCGGCTCGCCGCGGACCGGCAAGAGCACGCTCCTGCGCACGCTGGCCGCCTCGCTGATCTGGCGCCACACGCCCGCGCAGGTGCAGCTCTACGGGATCGACCTCGGCGGCGGCCTGCTCGCCGCCCTGGGCGGGGCCCCGCACGTCGGCGGCATCGCCGGCAAGCTCGACAAGGAAGCGGTGACGCGGCTCGTCCGCCAGCTGCGCACCGAGGTCGAGGACCGCGAGCAGGCGTTCCGCGAGGCCGGCCACGAGTCGATGACCTACGCCCGCAGCGCCGGCTCGTTCCCGGACATCTTCCTGTTCGTGGACGGCTGGGAGGCCTTCAAGCGCGAGTTCGAGGGCCTCGATCGCGAGGTCGAGGAGCTCGCCGCCACCGGCCTGAGCTTCGGCGTGCACGTCGTGGTCGCCGCCAACCGCTGGGCCGAGATCCGGCCGGCGCTGCTCGACAACCTCGGCGCCCGGCTCGAGCTGCGGCTGCACGACGCGATCGACTCGCTGGTCTCCCGCCAGGCGGCGGCCTCCCTGCCGGCCGAGGTGCCCGGGCGCGGCCTCACCATGGACGGCCTGCACTTCCAGGCGGCGCTCCCGCGGGTGGACGGCGTCGCCGACGAGCACGGCACCGGCGCCGCGCTGGGCGAGCTGATCGACACCGCCTCGGAGCGCTGGGACGGGCCGGACGCGCCGCCGATCCGCCTGCTGCCGCGCGAGCTCGACCCGCGCCACCTGCCGCCGCCCTCGGCCCGCGAGGGCGTGCCGATCGGCGTCGAGGAGCGCGGCCTGAACCCCGTGTGGGCGCGCTTCGCCGGCGCGGACCCGCATTTCCTCGTGTTCGGCGACAGCCAGAGCGGCAAGTCGTCCATGCTGCGCGGCCTCGGGCGCGGGCTGATCGCCGCCCACGCGCCGGAGAAGCTGCAGCTCGTGGTCGTCGACGTCCGGCGCTCGCTGATCGACCTCGCCCACGACCCGCACGTCATGGTCTACGCCGCGTCACCGCCGGCCGCCCAGCAGGCCGCCGAGCGGCTGCGCGCGATCGCCGGCGAGCGGATGGCGCCCGCCGACGCCTCGCCGCTGGCCGCCCCGACCTGGGAGGGCCCGCGCTACGTGGTGCTCTTCGACGACTACGACCTCGTCGCCGGGCCGACCGGCGGGCCGCTCGCCCCGCTGCTCGACGTGCTCGCCGTGGGCGGCGACGTCGGCCTGCACGTCGTGCTGGCGCGCCGCGTCGGCGGCAGCGCGCGCGGCGCCTACGAGGCCGTGTTCGGCCGCCTGCGCGAGCTGGGGTCGCCCGGCGTCCTGCTCAGCGGCGACCCGGGGGAGGGGCCGCTGCTGGGCGGGACCAAGGCGACCGCCCAGCCGCCCGGCCGCGGGCTGCTCGTCCGCCGCGGTGAGCGCCCCGTGCTCGTCCAGACCGCCTTCTCGCCGCCGACCCCGGTTCCGGGCGCGGCTCTTTCCGCCCCATGGACCGCAGGAGACCATTGACATGAACACCTGTGCCGTGACGATCGCCGGGCCCGACCGCCGGGTCGATCTCGTCGTCTCGACCGAAACGCCGATCTCCGACCTGATCCCGACCTTCGTCGAGCTCAGCATGGACGACGCACCGCCCGGGAACGGCCGCGCCCCGGTGTGGACCGTGACGCCGCCCGGCCAGCAGCCGCTGCCGCTCGACCGCACGCTCGGCCAGTGCGGCGTCGCCGACGGGGCGGTGCTGACCTTGACCGAGGTCCGCTCGGAGGCGATGGCGCCGCCCAAGCCCGCGGAGGTGGTCCGCCGGCCGGACGTGCGGCGAGGGACGCCGCGCGAGCGCACGCAGGCCGCGCTCCCGGAGGCGCTGACCGGCTCCCAGCGCATGGGCCTGACCATGAAGGCGTTCTTCGGCTACGAGCCGGAGCCGCCGATCACCGAGTCGCCGGAGCCTGCCCAGACGAGCCACCGCGAGGCGCTGACCAAGCCGCAGCAGCGATCGGCGTCCGAGCGCGCCAAGGCGGCCTGGCGCGAGAGCGAGTACGAGTCCCGGCTCGACCGCTCGATCGCCGCGCCGCGGCTGACGCGCTGCGCCACGATCGCCATCGTCTCGCCGAAGGGCGGCGTGGGGAAGACCACGCTGACCGTGCTGCTCGGCTCGCTGCTGGCGCGGGTGCGGCGCGACCGCATCGTCGCCGTCGACACGAACCCGGACTTCGGCTCGCTCGGCCGCACGCTGACCCCCGACCACCAGGTCTACGTGGACGACCTCAGCGACGTGCTGGAGCAGCCGGACCTCTCGGTCACGGCACTGGACCGCCACCTGGGCCGCGCGTTCGAGGGCCTGATGGTCCTCCCGGCGCCGACCGACCCGCGCCGCATGGCCCAGCTCAACGAGGAGTCCTACGCGCGGGTCATCTCGCGGCTGCAGTCGATGGTGGGCGTCCTCGTCCTGGACTGCGGCACGGGGCTCCAGGAGCCGGCCGCGCGGGCCGCCCAGGCGGCCGCCGACCAGATCGTCCTGATCTCCGACGCGCATCCCGCGACGGCTTCGCTGGTCGCGGAGGCGGCCGAGCTGCTGCGCACCGTCGGACCGCCGCTGACCCTCGTGGTCAACAAGATGCCGTCCAAGCGCGACGCCCGGCTCGACCTCGACGGCCTCGAGCGGCTCGTGCCCGACGCGCACGGCCTCATCACGGTCGACGAGGACCTGCGGTCGGCCACGCGCGTGGCGTCGGGGGACTACACGTGGGACGACGCGCCGCCGCAGTGGCGGCGCGCCATCCGTGAGCTCGCGGTGTCCTTGCAGGCCGGCTGGCCGGGCCTCGGGATCACGAACTGAGCCGTGCCGTCCTGATCGCGCCCATGTAGGCCACGTCCTCCGGGTCGCCCATGCCGCGGGTGAGCTTGGAGTGGTCCTCCTGCTCGTACATGCGGCGCAGGGAGTCGGTGATCCCCGGGTCGCCGCCCGTGAACATCTGGATCAGCTCGAAGGCGCGGTCGCCGACGGCCTGCGCCTCGGGCGCCGCGGGGTCGACGCCGGCCTCGCGGAGCTCGCGCAGCTTGGCGTAGATCTCCTTCCACTCGTCCTCGACCGCCTTGATGGCGTCCTCGCCGAGGTCGGTGCGGCGCTGCTCGAGCTGCTGGAGCTGCTCCGGTGTGTAGTACTTCTCGAACATCGTCATGGCCTCCATCGCGTCCAGGATCTGGTCGGTGGACTCCTCGCCGCCGTCGAGCGCGGCGAGGAGCCTGGTGAGGCGGAGACGCAGCTCCTCGAGCGAGCCGAGCTGCTGCTCGACCCGGGCGAGGTGACCGCGGACGGTCTCGGCGACGCCGTTCTCGGCGTCGAGCAGCGGCCCGATCTCGTCGAGCGGCAACCCGATGCCGCGCAGCGCGAGCAGCCGGTAGAGCCGCTGCACGTCCGCCGCCGAGTAGAGGCGGTGGCCGGCGCTGGTGCGCTCCGAGGGCACGAGCAGGCCGAGGTCGTCGTAGTGGTGCAGGGCGCGGACGGTCACGCCCGCGGCCCGCGCCAGCTCGCCGATCCGGTACTGGTCTCCGATCATCACCACGCCGTTGACGCTAGGTCCTCACGTTACGTGAGGTTCAAGCGTTTTGGCGCGTTACCGCTCTACGCGGCCGGTCGGCTCGAGCGTCGGGGCGGGCGACAGCGCGTCCGGGGGCGGCATCTCGCCCGGCACGTGCCGGCGCGTGGGAGCGGCGGGGCGATCGAGCTTGGGGCGGGCGATCAGTGCTCCCCCGACGAGGACCAGGACGCCGGCGCCGGCGACCGCGTAGGCGGTCCGGGGTGAGCCGATGGCCGTGAGCGCGCCGCCGATCAGATAGCCGAAGCCGGGCATCGCCGCGCCGAGCGACTCGAGCATGCTGACGATCCGGGCCTGGTAGTCGGCCGGCGTCATCTCCTGCAGGGCGGTCACGACGGAGATCCACTGGACGCCGTTCCCGGCCCCGCCGACGATCGAGATCAGGCAGGCGACGAGGAGGGTGTCGGCGACCGCCATGCCGAGGTAGCCGATGCCGATGAGCGCCGTCGAGCCGATGATCAGGCGCAGCGGCGAGCTCTTCTTGACGAGCAGGTAGACCAGGCTGCCGACCACGATCCCGGCGCCCCAGGACGCGAGCAGGATGCCGAAGCCCGCGTCGCTCGTTCCGAGGCTCTCCTTGGCGTAGATGACCTCGATGGGGATGACCAGCGTGAAGAGGATCAGCGCCGCGGCCTGGCCGATGAGCAGCAGCCGCACGGTGCGGTTGTGTCCGGCGAAGCGCATGGCGGACCCGAAGCGCTCGCGGAACGGCTCGCGCTCCACCCGCGGCTCGGGGAGGTCGCGCGTGGCCGCGAGGATGATGGCGATGGCCAGGAACGAGACGGCGTCGACGAGCAGCGCCGTCGCGATCCCGAACTGGGCGATGAGGAGACCGGCCAGCGCGGCACCGCCCACCGAGGCGATGGCGAAGCCGATGTTCATGAGGGCGTTGCCCTCCTTGAGCTGGCCGGCCGGCTGGAGGACTCCGGCGACCACCCCGCGGGTGAGGCTGCGGCCGGTGATGGCCAGCGCGCCGTCGACCAGGCCGAGGGCCAGCACGAGGGGGAGGAAGAAGTCCCCGGACGCCACGAGCGCCAGCGCGGCGAACGTGATCGCCTCCAGCACGTACAGGGCGGGAAGGCTCCGCCGGACCGCGATCTGGTCCAGGCGCGCGGTCAGCGCCGGCGCGATCAGCGCAGGCAGGAACTTGGCGACGATGAAGAACGCCGCCGTGGGAGCCACTGCCTCCGTCCGGTCATAGACCAGGATCGCGAGCGCGACGATGCCGATGGCGTCGCCGAGCTCATTGACCGTGTACGAAGCCAGCAGGCGCCCAAAGGGCCGAACGGCCAGTGGTGCAAAGCGCCCCCGCACGTCCTCAATCGTAGACCTTCACGAATCGGACAGGCAGACGGACGAATGTCCAACTGCTTTAGGCCCCTTACTGCATTAAGTCCGAAACAGGACGTGCCGATGACCGGAGAGTCGTGTCAAGACGCAAGGCCACAATCCTTGGCGTGCAGACGGCTGCGCTGTGCGCCGCCGTCGTCGTCAGCGTGCTCGTCTCCGACGCGTCGGACTGGCAGCCGCTCGCGCTCGTCCTTGTCCTTTTCGGCCTTGGCGATCGCCAGCGACATGATGATCGTAGAGGTCGCGGGGTCTGCGGGTCTCGGGCGCCTTCTTCTCGGTCGTTCTGGCCATGGTCCTCCTCGGACCGGTTCCCGCTGTCGCGATCGGCATCGAGACCACGGCTCGTCGACGCGGTCATTCTCGCGCCGATCGTTTCTCAAGGTCCTCAACGATGCCGCCGTCTGGGCGGTCTTCGCAGTCGTCGGAGGCATCATGGCCGACGCGCTCGGCTGACGGGGCCGCGCGGGATGACGATGTGGTTCGCCGCCGTGATCCTCGTCTACATGACGACGAACACCTCAACTTCCTGATCGATCGCGACTACTACCGGGTCGTCGAGTGGAGTGAGCGTCTCGATCGAACGCCAGGACCCTCTTCGTCACCATGTTGCCGTCGGAGCTCGCGACCGCGCTCCTGACCGCGACCGTCGCCTACGGCTATCTCGAGCTTGGTATCGGCGCCGTCGCGCTGGCGGCGATCGTTCTCGTCGTCTTCCAGTACCTCGTCTGGGCTCGCGTCCAGGCCTACGAGCGCGGCGAGGAGCTCGGCAAGCGAACGACCGCAGCTGGCCGCGCTCCAGGTCGGGCTGCTCAGCACGGTCCTGCAGACGCTGTCCATGCGCGATGCCATGACCGCCCGCCACTCCGCCGCGGTCGCCCGCTACGCCCGCGAGGTCGCCCGTGTGCTCGACCTCCCAGAGCGCGAGCAGGAGCTGATCCACACGGCCGCGCTGATGCACGACATCGGCAAGTTCATCTTCCCCGACTCGATCCTCTTCGCCGACCGCAAGCTCACGGACGACGAGTGGGAGATCGTCAAGCTCCACCCGGAGCAGGGCGCGAAGCTCGTCGAGCGCATCGAGGGCTACGGCCCGGTGGCCGAGATCATCCACAGCCACCACGAGCGCGTCGACGGACGCGGCTATCCGGCGGGCCTCAGCGCCGACGAGATTCCCCTCGGTTCGCGGATCATCTCGGTCTGTGACACCTATGACGTCATGACGTCGCGCGACTCGTATCGCCGGCCCGTGAGCTCCGAGGCGGCGATCGTCGAGCTCCGGCGCGTCGCCGGCTCACAGCTCGACCCGATGGTGGTCGAGGCGTTCATCCAGATGATCGAGACCGGGCGTGTCGCCTTCCGCCACGCGGACGAGGCTGACTTCGAGCTCGAACTCGCGTTCGAACGCCGGGTCGCCGACTACGCACGGCCGCGCGTTGCGGCCTAGACGCACGTTCGATTCAGCGAGCTCGCTCCGGAACGCCGATCTTGCCCTTAACGAGAACGAGCGCCTCTAGGCGCTCGTCTCACGTCTGATAGTCCAGCGGACTTAGCTCGCCAACCCATGACCCCGCCTTCCCCCCCGACTGCGGCTGCCACCGCCGTCGGAGATACTCGCTTCCGTGACGAGATGCAAGTTAGGGCGGGACTGTCGGGGACGTAATAGAACATACGTCCAACGAATGGCCTCGGAGGTTTATCCCGGGGCCATTCGTGTTTCTGGGGTCCGGCACCGCGCCGGGACCCCGAGACCCGGTCCGATCATGTCAGCCCGCGAACCCGTCCGGCTCGAACGAACGTCCTGGGTAGCTGTCGCTAGACGACAGCGGGGCAGGACGAAGCGTCCTAGGCTGTGGGACTCCGAGCACCGTTCGGCGTCGAGGTCGGTGGTCGGCGAACTGCGGCTGGGTAGGGAGGCTGGGTAGCCGGCCGGGTTGGTCTGCCGAGTGTCGAGTTTGTCGGCCATAGGCCGCGAAAGTCGACACTGGGCGTCGAGTGTCGAGTTTGGTGCCGCTGCGGCACCAAAGTCGACAACGGACGACCGGCGCGGCCGGCTCCCTCGCTCCCTTACCCAGCCGGGGTCACGCCAGGGGCCATGACCGGATGCCGGCAGGCTCGAGGCCGGCGCCGCCGACGGCCAACGAACTTCCGAATCACGACACTAGGCGAGGGCCTTGCCGACGGCCTCGAGGACGCGGTCAGGCTGGAACGGCTTGACCACGAAGTCTTTAGCGCCGAGCTTGATCGACTCGAGGACCTTGGACTCCTGACCGAGCGCGGAACACATGATCACGCGGGCGGAGGGGTCGATCTCGATGATCTCCCTGAGCGCCGACAGGCCGTCCTTCTCGGGCATCGTGATGTCGAGCGTGGTGACCTCGGGCTTGAGCTCCTGGAAGCGCGAGACGGCCTCGATGCCGTTGCCGGCCTCGCCCACGATCTCATGGCCTCCCTTGATCAAGGCGTCGCTCACCATCTTCCGCATGAACGCGGCGTCGTCGACTACCAGGATGCGGGCCATCTTGCTTCCTCCAGCTGCGATTCGGTTGAGGTGTCCGAGGGCGACAGGACCGTCTCGATGCGGACGGCCCAGTCGGTGCCGTCGACCACCATCAGGCGGCCGGTGGCGAAGCGCCTTCCGTTGACGTAGAGGTCGATCGGCTCGTCGGCCCCGCGATTCAGCTCCACGACGGCGCCCGGGGGCATGCCGACGACCTGGGCGGACGGCATCTGCGCGCGGCCGAGCTCGGCCCAGACGCGGACCGGGATGCCGGCCAGCGACGGAGCGGCGGCAGGCGCGCCGCGGTTCGCGAAGGTCGAGCCCGACGCGTCAGACGGCGGCGGGACCTCGGAGCCGAGCTCGTCGAGGGCCGTCGTCATCCGCACCACGAAGGCGTTCGGCACGAGCTGCACGAGCCGGCAGGGCTCGCCGCAGACCGTCAGCGTCGCCCGGACGGCGTGGGGGGTGTGCGGGTAGGCGTCGGGCGCCTCGGACGCCTCGGTGAAGGTCTTGGTCTCCGGGATGCCGATCTCGACCTCGGTGCCCAGCACCGACGAGATGGCGATCGCGGCCGAGGCCATCATCTGGTTCATGGCCTCGGAGACGGCCGAGAGCTCCAGCTCCGACAGCTCCGGCGCGTCCGGGTTCTCGGGCTGCTCGAGGCCCATCATGGCCGCGGCGAGCGCCCGAGCGCCGTCCAGCGTCATGACGAACACATTGGCGCCGGTCACACCGTCCACGTATGACACGCTCGTGGCGACGGCGGGCACCGGGATGTTCTCCAGCGGCGCGTCGGCGACCGTCACCTCGCCCGCCTCGATCTTGCCGGGGGCGAACATCTCCAGCACGCCGGAGATCGCCTCGGTGGTCGACTGGCCGAGCCGGATCAGGGCCTCGTTGGTGGTGCTCACCTGGGCCTCGCGATCCGCTCGATGACCTGCACGGCCCGCCGGCTGCCGCTGCGGCCCGGCTTGGCGCGGTGGACGGGAACCTTGTCCGCGAACAGCGTCACGCCGGCGTCGGCGGGCGCGCCGAGCGACAGCACGTCGCCGGGCTGCAGGGCCAGGACCTGCTCGATGGGGAGCTCGATCGACGCCACCTCGGCCCGCACCGTCATCTCGACGTGGCCGACGGCCCGGCGCACGCGCTCGATCTCGTCGGCGCCGCGGTCCGGAGCGTCGTCACGCGAGGAGAAGCGATCGGAGACGGGCGCGATGGCGCCCCAGGGCAGGAGCAGGGCGACGGTGGAGGACTGGCCGCCGAGGCGGGCCTCCATCGTGAAGGACAGCGTCGGCTCGCTCACCGGGACCATCTGCGCGGTCTCCATGTGGGTCTCGATCCCGACCACGGCGAGCTCGAGCTGCGCCAGGTCGGTCCAGATGACCGAGAGCTGCGCGCACATGCGGTCGCAGAAGTGGCGGGCGAGCGCGAAGTCGATGTCGGTGAGCCGCCGCTCGCGCAGGTCGCCGAGCTCGGAGCCGCCGAGCAGCAGCTCGATGGCGGCCAGCACCAGGCCCTGCTCGCAGCTGAGCATCATCCGCGTGCCGATCGGCTGCACCTCCACCAGGGAGGTGATCGAGCCGGGGACCACCTGGGCGTGCGCGTTCGACCACGTCAGCTGCGTGGAGTTGATGACCTCGAGCTCGATCGGCACGCGCAGCTCGGCCGACAGGCGCGTCGAGGCCGTCCGGCAGAACGCCTCGAGGCTGCGCTTCAGGCGCCGCTCCTGCTCGGAGGTGAACTTGGTCGGGCGCGTGAAGTCGACCGCGCGCATGCTGCGGCGGCGCTGCGGCTGCGGCGCCTCCTCGGGCAGCCGGCCCTCGCGGGCGGCATCGACGAGCGCCGCGATGGCGTCCGCGCTCAGGACCTGTCCGCCAGTTCCGCTCATGCGGCCGTCTCCATGGTTGTGCTCGCGGGGAGCAGCTCGGTGTCCTTTCCTCCAGCCTCGCGAACGGTCACGGCCGAGGTGCCGACGTCCACGCGGATCGTCCGTCCGCGGCTCCCGCCGGTGGCGGCGGCCGCAACGGGGATTCGAAGTCCCTGCAAGATGGCACGAACGGCGGCCTCGTTGCGCTGGCCGACCTCCAGGCTCGCCGCCGAGACCGCGAACATGCTGGCGCCGCCGACCAGCACCGCCTCCAGACGGACCCGCCGGGCGCCGAGGTCCTCGAGCGCCTCCAGCATCTCCGGCACGGCGAGATCCGCGAACCTGCGCGAGTTCTCGTTCGCGTGGCCCTGCGCCTCCGGGAGCACGATGTGGGCGAGGCCGGCGATGCCCATGCGGCGGTCGACGAGGGCCAGCCCGATGCACGAGCCCAGGCCCAGCGAGACCAGCACGCGGCCGCGCTCGCTGGAGACAGCGAGCTCGCCCATCCGCACCATGGTCTCGATCGGGGTCATCTATGCCAATCCGAGGCGGGCGAGCAGCTGGTCGACGCCGCCCTGGTCGGGCACGAGCAGGAAGGAGATGGAGCAGTCCTCGCCCTCGACCATGAGGTTCGAGTCGAGCACCAGCGCGACGTCGCCCGTCTGGGCGGTCGCCGCCAGCACGCTCTCCACCATCGCGCCGAGCATGTCGGTCGCCGTGGCGGGCGGGGTCGGCTCGAGGTCCGTGCCGGTCATCGAGGCGAGCGCGTTGATGTATGACGTGCCGACGATGTTGCCGATCTCGCCCAGCGCGGAGAGGCCGAGCTCGTCGTCGGGCTCGACGCCCAGCATGCGACACATGGCGTCAGCATCGGCAGGCGGCACGAGGAGGAGGACGGTGCCGGTCATATCACCGACGATGCCGAGCACGATGCCGGTCACCTCGGCCTCGGGGTTGCCGGCCGCCTCCACGGCTTCGGCGAACGGCAGGACCTTGGCGTTGGGGACGCTGATGTCCACCGCCCGCCCGAGCATGCCGGAGAGGGCGGTGCTCGCCGTCCCGGAGCCGATGTTGGCCAGCTCGCGCAGGGCATCCAGCTGCATCTCTGTGTAGCGGGTCACGGCTGGTCCTCTCAGGCGGTGGCGAGTACGGGAGCGGCGGTCGCGACGGCGTCGCAGTCGATGATCAGCGCGATCTGCCCGTCGGACATGACGGCGGCGCCCGAAAGGGCGGAGTTCTCGGCGACCTCGGGGGGAGGGGCCGGGTGACCAGCTCGCGCTGGCCGTGCAGGTGGGCCACGGCGAGGGCGAGCGGGCCCGTCGCCCCGCGCACGACGACCGCGTAGTCGGCCTGCGGAGCGGCCGCGCCGCCGTAGCGCTGGGCGGCGTCGACGATGGGGAGCACGCCGTCGCTCATCACCAGCATGCGGCTGCCGGCCACCGAGCGGACGGCGTGATCGGCCAGGCGCACGGTGCGCTCGATGCGGTCGAGCGGGATGGCGAACGGGCGGCCGTCGGCCTCCACGAGCAGCGCGGCCATGATCGCGAGCGTGAGCGGGAGCCGGATCTGCGCCGCGGTGCCCTTGCCCTGCTCGGAGGTCATCAGCACCTCGCCGCCGAGCTCGCGGATCGTGGTGCGGACCGCGTCCATGCCGACGCCGCGCCCGGAGATGTCGCTGGTGACGTCGGCCGTGGAGAAGCCGGGGTGGAAGAGCAGCTCGACGGCGCGGGCGCTGTCGATCGCTTCGACCGCGTCCTCGGTGAGCAGCCCGCGCTCGACCGCCTTGCGGGCCACCTTGACCGGGTCGATGCCGCGGCCGTCGTCGCGCACCTCGATGACCACATTGCCGCCGGCGTGGCGGGCGGAGAGGTGCAGCGTGCCGGTGGCCGGCTTGCCCGCCTTGGTGCGCTCCTCCGGCCCCTCGAGGCCGTGATCGAGCGAGTTGCGGATCAGGTGCACGAGCGGGTCGCCGAGCGCGTCGACCACGGTGCGGTCGAGCTCGGTGTCCTTGCCCACGAGCTCCAGCTCGACCTGCTTGCCGAGCTTGGTCGACAGGTCGCGGACCAGGCGCGGGAAGCGCAGGAACACGGCCTCGACGGGGATCATGCGGACCTGCATGACCATCGCCTGGAGGGCATGAGAGGTCCGGGTGAGGTTCTGCATGGCCTGGGAGAGGCCCGGCACGTCGGCCTGGGCGGCGAGCGCCTCGACCTGCGTGCGGTTGAGCACGAGCTCGCCCATGAAGTGCATGAGCTGGTCCAGGCGCTCGGCGTCGACCCGGACGGTCGAGGAGCCCTTGGCCTGACCCGCGGCCTTCCTCGGCGCGGCCGGCGCCGCTGCCGCGGCCACGGGCGCCTCGCCCTCGTCGACGGCAGCATCGGACACGACCTCGAAGACCTCGACGTGGTCCACATCGGAGACGGAGCTCGCGGTGGCGGCCAGCTCGGAGTCGGCGCGCTCGGAGACCAGCCAGGCGTCGATCTGCGTGCCGGCGAAGGTGTCGACCTCGTCGGGCGCCGGGACGCAGGCCAGCGTCTCGCCGAGCTCGGCCAGCGCCGCGAGCACCATGTAGGCGCGCACGGCGGGGAGCTGGACGTCGTCGGACAGGGTGGTGCTGACCTGCACGACGCGGCGGCCGTCGGCCATCTCGGCGAGGTCGAACGGGGCCTCGGCGGCCACCGCGGGCACGTCGGGCGCCACGTCGCGCTCGCGGACGAGGCCCTTGAGGCGCACGATCAGCGCCTCCGGCTCGATCTCCTCGGAACCCCCCGAGTCGATGGCGTCGACGGCGGCCGACAGCGCGTCCAGGCACTCGAGCAGCACGTCGATCGCCTCGCGGGGGAGGCCGCCGCGGCGCTGGCGCAGGAGCTCGAAGACGTCCTCCATCTCGTGCGTGAGGGCCGCCATGCCGGCGAAGCCCATCGTCGCGCTCATGCCCTTGAGGGAGTGCGCGATGCGGAAGATCTCGTCGACGGTCTCCTGGTCGTCCGGGGCCTCCTCGATGCGGACCACGGCGAGGTTGAGCTCCTGGAGGTGCTCACGCCCTTCGGCGAGGAACATCGGGAGGTACTCGGAGATGTCCATTACGACTGGCTCTTCCGGTAGATGAAGTGGAACGGTGACGTGAGCTTCAACGCTCGCGGGTCGGTTACCCGCTCGGACGTCCCGACCACAAGGTAGCCGCCGGGCGCGAGCGCCGAGGCCAGTCGGAAATGCAGCGCGTCGCGCACCTCCTCGGTGAAGTAGATGACGGTGTTGCGGCACATGATCAGGTCGTAACGGGCCGGCTGGACGGGCATCCGCAGGAGATCGCCGACCTCGAAGCGCGTCATGCGCAGGAGCTGGGCTTTTGCCTGCCATCCCCCGTCATCGGCCGGGTCGAACCATCTCTTCAGGAGTGCAGGCGGCGCTGTCCGGGCGTCCTCGGCGCTGAAGCGGCCCGAGCGCGCCCGCTCGACCATGCGCCGGTCGAGATCGGTGCCCTGGATGTCGACTCGGACACCGGCCCCGCCCAACCCGGCTTCCTGTGCGACGGCGGCCAGCGTGAACGCCTCGGCGCCGTAGGACGAGCCGGCGCTCCAGCAGCGGATGCGCCCCTTCTCGCTCAGCTCGGGGAGGATGGTCTTGCCGAGCTCCGCCCACTGGTCCTCGTGGCGCCAGAGGTGCGAGACGTTGATGGTCACGCGGTCCAGGAACGCGTCCAGCTCGTCCTTGTCGGACTTCAGCCGCACCGCGTACGCGCCGAGGTCCGGCGTGCCGCGACGCTCCGCGAAGCTGCGCACGCGGCGCTCCATCTGGCCGCGCTTGTACTGGAGCAGGTCCACGCCGCAGAGCCGGCGGACCAGCACGCAGAGGGTGACGAAGTCGTCGGTCTTGATGGTCGCCTGGAAGCTCATCGGCCGGCCTCGCGGACGATCGCGGCGGGCAGCTCGTCGAGCGGCAGCACCTCGTCGGCCAGCCCGGCCTCGGCCACGGCGCGCGGCATGCCGTAGACCGTGCAGCTCGACTCGGCCTCGCACAGCACGCGCCCGCCGGCCGCGCGGACCGCCCGGGCTCCCGCGAGGCCGTCCTTGCCCATCCCGGTGAGGACGACGAGCAGGGTGCGCGAGCCGTAGAGCTTCGCGGTGTCCTCGATCGTGAAGTCCGCGCGCGGGCGCAGGCCGCCCACCGGGTCGTCGTCGGACAGCCGCGCGTGGCGGTCGATGCCGA
Source organism: uncultured Solirubrobacteraceae bacterium (assembly GCA_963774155.1). Taxonomy (GTDB): domain Bacteria; phylum Actinomycetota; class Thermoleophilia; order Solirubrobacterales; family Solirubrobacteraceae; genus DASSUW01. Next base: position 905,503 of record CAVZDW010000008.1, on the reverse strand, counting down.
GCCGCAGATGGGACCCGCCGGGCGCCAGCAGGACCACGCCGGGGGCCAGGGTCTCGCCGCCGGCCGCCTCCCGCACGTCGAGCGCGGAGGCCGCGTCGAGCCGCCCGGCCAGCGAGGCCGTGAAGCCCGGCGGCATGTGCTGCACGATCAGCGTGCCCGCGCCGAGCGGGGAGGGGAGACGCGGGATCAGCTCGCCGAGGGCCTTCGGGCCGCCGGTCGAGCAGGCGATGACCACCGCCCGCTTGCCGACCACGGTCCGGCGGTGCTCCGGCCGGCGCGCGACCGTGCGGACCGGCCCGCCCGCCCGGCGGATACGGCCGCTGTGAGCGGCCTGGCCGACCTTGCGGCCCAGCTCGGAGGCGAACACCTCGAGCGGCTCGCCGAAGCCGGGCTTGGCGACCAGCTCGAAGGCGCCCTCGGCGAGGGCGTCGACGGCGCGGGCGCCGTGGGCGGGGGAGAAGGCGGAGACGACCACGACCGGCACGGGGGCGGCGTGTCCGGCGCGCAGGGCGCGCAGCACGCCGAGCCCGTCCATGCCGGGCATGTGCAGGTCGAGCGTCATGGCGTCCGGCCGGTGCTCACGGCAGGCGGCCAGCGCCTCGTCGCCGTCGGCGGCGGTGGCGACCACGTCGAAGCCCTGGCGCCCGAGGGCGTCCGAGAGCACCCGGCGCATGAGGCCGGAGTCGTCCGCTACGACGACGCGACGTCGCTCGGACAATGCCGCTGCGGACCTAGGCCGCGGCGGTCTCGTCCGCGCTCTTGCGCGCGAACAGACCCTCGGGATTGAGCAGGATGACCAGGCGGTCGTCGATCTTGGCGATCGCCTCGATCGCCTCGCTGTTGGCGGTCGGGACGGTCTCGAGCTGGTCGGAGGAGACGGTCAGGACCTCCTCGACCTCGTCGACCATGATGCCGACCTGGCCGGTCGCGCTCTCGACGATGACGATCTTGCCGGGCTCGGATCCGACGGTCTCGATCTGCATCCGCGAGGCGAGATCGAAGATCGGGATGATCTTGCCGCGCAGGCCGATGACGCCGCGGATCCAGGCGGCGTCGCTGGCGACGCTGCGGGGCTCGGTGAAGCGGATGATCTCGTGCACGGAGCCGATCGGGAGGGCGTATTCCTCGCTCCCGAGCGAGAACACGACGAGCTGCTGTGAGGAGATCTCAGACATGTCCCCCGGGAAGTCGGCCGCGGGGGGCCGTTCTTGAGCGGCTCAGGCCGCGGGGATGCGCACCACGAACCGCGCTCCGCGGCCGTCCAGCGGCTCTTCGAGGCGCACCGTCCCGTTGTGGGAGGTCGCCACCGCGCGCACGATCGAGAGCCCGAGGCCCGACGAGCCGCTGTGCTCGCCCGATCCGCGGTAGAAGCGCTCGAAGACCTTCTCGCGCTGCTCGTGCGGGATGCCGGGCCCGTCGTCCTCCACGGCGAGCACGACCTCGCCGTTCCGGCGCTCCACCGTCGCCTCGACCGCGGTGCCCGGATCGGTGTGCCGGAGCGCGTTCTCCATGAGGTTCAGGACGAGCCGGTGGAGCTCGTCGGCCGCGCCGTCCACGCGGGCGCCGCTCGGCGCCGACACGGAGATCTCGTGGTCGCCGGCCACCGGCTCGAGCTCGGACGCCGCGTCGGTGACGATGGCCGAGAGGTCGACCACGTGGTGCGGCGCGACGCGGCCGGCGTCGGCGCGGGCGAGGAGCAGCAGGTCGGCCACGAGGCGGCGCATGCGGCGCGAGGAGCGCAGGGCGGAGGCCGCCGCCTCGCGCTGCTCGCCCTCGAGCTCGTACTCGAGCAGCTCGAGGTTGGCCAGCACCGAGGTCAGCGGCGTGCGCAGCTCGTGCGAGGCGTCGGCCACGAACTCGCGCTGGCGGGCCAGCGCGCCCTCGGTCTCCGCGCGCGCCGCGTCGAGCGAGGCGAGCATCGCCTCCAGGGTGCCGGCCAGCTCGGCCACCTCGTCCTCGGCCTCGGGGTGCGGGATCGACTCGGACGGGTCGCGCGAGTGCTCGATCCGGCGGGCGGCGGCGGTCAGCTCGGCGATCGGCTCCATCGCTCGGCGGGCGGTGGCCTGGCCGGCCAGGAGGGCGAGCAGGGCTCCGCCGAGCACGCCGAAGGCGAGGAACACCTTCACGCGGTTCGCGGTGTCCTGCACGTCGGAGATGCGCTGGGCGTACTGCAGGGCCCAGGGCTGGGACCCGACCACCTGGATCTCGCGCGTCTCGACGCGCCAGCCGCCGATCTCCGCCGTGCGGGCCACCGGCGGGCCGAAGTCGGGCGCGTTCGGCGTGCTGAAGCCGACGAGGTCGTCCTTGGTGATGACGCGGATCGCGGCGCCCGAGGAAGACGCGAAGTCGTCGAGGTCGAGCGAGCCCGGCAGCGGCCGCACGACCGGCGCGCCGTCGCGCGTGCGCACGAACTGCAGCTGCGCCTCCTTCTGCAGCTTGTCGGCGCTCGTGGCCACCTCGCGGTGGAAGTCCTCGTTGATCTGGCGTGTGGTCAGCACGCCGACGATCACGGCGAACCCGCAGAGGATCACCAGCGTCAGCGCCGCGGAGCCGCCGGCCAGCCGCCAGCGGATCGGCAGCCGCTTATACGCGGAGGACGTAGCCCGCGCCGCGGACCGTATGGAGGAGTCGAGGCTCCCCACCGGCTTCCAGCTTTCGTCGCAGGTTGGAGACGAAGACTTCGATCGTGTTGGTGATCGAGAACGGGTCGTAGCCCCACACCTCGTCGAGCAGCTTCTGTCGCGAGATGACGAGGCGTTCGTTGCGCATCAGGTACTCGAGCAGCTCGAACTCGCGCTGCGTGAGGTCGATCGAGCGATCCCCGCGCGTGACCTCGTGGGTGTCGGGGTTGAGCATCAGGTCGCCGACCCGGAGCGGGGCCATGCCGCGCGGCGGCCTGCGCCGCAGGAGGGCGCGCAGGCGCGCGAGCAGCTCCTGGCGCTCGAACGGCTTGACGAGGTAGTCGTCGGCGCCGACGTCGAGCCCCTCGACGCGCGACTCCAGCGCGTCCCGCGCCGTGAGGATGAGGATCGGCACGTCGTCGCCGTCGTCGCGCAACCGGCGGGCGACGTCGATGCCGTCGAGCCGCGGGAGCCCGAGGTCGAGCACGATCAGGTCGGGCAGGAACGCATGGGCCTCGTCGAGCGCCTGCACCCCGTCTGAGGCCACCTTCACGTCGTAGCCGTCCAGGCGCAGGGAGCGCTGGAGGACGTGGGCGATCTCGGCGTCGTCCTCGACGACGAGCACGCGAACCGGGCGGTCGGAGGCTTCCACACCGGTGATGGTAAGGCGTTTGGCCCTGGACCCTCGGAAGTCGAGCGGCAGGAGGGTGCGCGCAGGCGTCGAAGGGGTGGCGGCTGATGCCCGCCAGCAAGAAGCGCAAGCCCCGAGCCCGACGTTCGTCACCGGTGGCCCGGCCCCGGCTGCCCCAGCTCGAGCAGCGCGAGCTCGATCTGATCGGCCTCGGCCTGGTCGCCGCGGCGATCTTCTTCGCGTTCCTGATCTACCTCGGGTGGGACGGCGGCGAGGCGGGTGGCTGGGCGGTCGACGGCCTGCGGCGGCTGATCGGCGCCGTGTACTACGGGGTGCCGGTGGGCCTGCTGGCGGCCGGCGCGATCCTCGTGCTGCGGCCGGTGCTGCCCGCCGTGCGCCCGTTCCGCTCCGGCGGGCTGTGCCTGTTCCTTGCCGCGGCGCTGGGCCTGGCGGCCGGGACGCTCGGCCTCGGCCCGGGCGGCGAGACCGTGCGCTGGGACCCCGACTGGGTGCGTCCCCGCGGCGGCGTGGTCGGCGAGGCGCTCTACTGGGGCCTCTCGACCGCGCTGGGAGTCGTCGGCGCGCACATCGTCGCCCTCTTCCTGTTCCTGGCGGCCGTGCTGCTCCTGACCGGCGCGTCGATCGCCGGCGTGGTCAAGGCGACGACCGACTCGGTCTCCAGCACCACCCGCGACATGCGGGCCGCGGTGCAGCGGCGCCGGCCGACCGACGAGCTGGCCGCGCTCGAGCAGGCGCCCGAGCCGCGGGTCTCGCGCGCGAAGAAGAAGCCGCCCGCCGAGGCGGCCGAGTGGGACCAGCCCGAGCCGTTCTGGTCCGGCGAGGACCGCTACCCGGACATGTACGACGAGCCGACCGCGGTGTCGGAGCCTGATCCGCCGGTCGCGGAGGAGCCGGAGCCGGTCGAGGAGCCCAAGCAGCTCCCGGGCCTGGCGGAGGACCCCGAGACCGACGAGCCGGGCGTCACCCGCGCCGCGGGTAACGTCGCCGAAGGCGAGCGCGTCAGCGATCGCCTGGCAGGCGAAACCGTTGACCCCGCAGGGCCGCTACCGCCCGGTCGGTCACCGAGTCGCCCGACTTCATCTGGTCCGTCCCCGATCCCGCCGCCCTCAAGCGCTCCTCCGAGGAGGCCGCGCGGCCCGACACCGCCGGGCAGGAGAAGGTCGCCGCGCAGCTCACCGAGGCGCTCGGCCACTTCGGCGTCGACGCGCGCGTCATCGGCAAGGTCGCCGGTCCGCACATCACGCGCTACGAGCTGCGGCTGGCGCCGGGCATCAAGGTCGGCAAGGTCGCGCAGCTCAAGGACGACCTCGCGTACGCGCTGGCCGCGTCGGACATCCGCATCCTCGCCCCGATCCCGGGCAAGCAGGCCGTGGGCGTCGAGGTCCCCAACGCACGGCGCCGGATCGTCCACCTCGGCGACGTCTTCCAGGCCCCGCCCAACGACTGGTCGCCGCTCACCGTCTGGCTCGGCAAGGACGTCGCCGGCCGAGCGATCGGCGCCGACCTGGCCAAGATGCCGCACCTGCTGGTCGCCGGCACCACCGGCGCCGGCAAGTCCGGCTGCGTCAACGCGATGCTCTCCTCGATCCTCCTGCGCGCCACGCCGCACGAGGTCCGGATGGTGCTCGTCGACCCCAAGCAGGTCGAGCTCACGCACTACGACTCGATCCCGCACCTGCTGACCCCGGTCATCACGTCGCCGCGCAAGGCCGCCACCGCCCTGCAGAACCTCGTGCGCGAGATGGAGCAGCGCTACTCGTACATGTCGCTGGCCCGCACCCGCACGCTGAAGGACCTCAACGAGGTGCGGCTGCGGCGCGGCGAGGCCCCGCTCCCGTACATCCTCTGCGTGATCGACGAGCTCGCCGACCTGATGATGGTCGCGCCGGCCGACGTCGAGGACTCGATCATCCGCATCGCCCAGAAGGCGCGTGCCGTCGGGATCCACATGGTGCTGGCCACGCAGTCCCCGCGCGTGGACGTCATCACCGGCATGATCAAGGCCAATGTCCCTTCGCGGATCGCCTTCGCCGTCTCCTCGCAGACCGACTCGCGCGTGATCCTCGACCAGAACGGGGCGGAGACGCTGCTCGGTGCGGGCGACATGCTCTTCGCCCCGGTCGGCTCCTCGCGGCTGCAGCGGATCCAGGGGGCGTTCATCGACGAGTCCGAGATCGCCTCGCTCACCGAGGACTGGCGCCGCCAGGGCGAGCCGGAGTTCAAGGAGGAGCTGCTCCAGGAGGTCGAGGAGGCGGTCGAGGAGACGGGCTCCGAGGACGGCTTCGATCCCGACGAGGATCCGCTCCTGAGCGACGCGATCCGCCTGGTCGCGGAGATGCAGACGGCGTCGACCTCGATGCTCCAGCGCCGGATGCGGCTCGGCTACACGCGTGCGGGGCGGCTGATCGACATGCTCGAGCGGCGCGGGGTGATCTCCGGCTACGAGGGCTCCAAGCCGCGCCAGGTGCTGATCTCCGAAGGTGATGTGCCGCGGGTGCTGGCGGCGCTCGGCGAGCAGCCCGTGCCCGTGATCGACGACGACCCGCCTGAGTAGCCTCTTTCCTGCTCATGGCAGAGATCGGCGAGACGCTGCGCGAGGCGCGGATGCGCCGTCGGATCGACATGACGGAGGTCGAGAGCGCGACGAAGATCCGTGGCAAGTACCTGCGGGCGCTCGAGAACGAGGAGTGGGACCTCCTTCCCGGTCCGACGTTCGTGAAGACGTTCCTGCGCACCTACGCGGAGTACCTGGGGCTCGACGCGCGGCTCCTCGTCGAGGAGTACCGGCAGCGGTTCGAGCGGCCCTCGACGCAGGACCTGACGCCCTTCCGGACCACCAGCGCCCGGGCGGCGGGCGGCGGACGGCGACGGCGGCGGCTGGCCCATGCCGGGCCCGTCCTCCTGGGCGTCGGCCTCGTGGCGCTGGCCCTGGTCGCGCTGTACCTGCTCGGGATACAGGGGCCGGACGACGAGCCGACGCCGCCGCCGAACGAGAGCCGCGCGGAGACGACGCCGACCCCCGATGCGGGATCCGGCTCCGGATCCGGCGGAGGTGGCCGCGAGCGGGAGCGTGAGCCGGCCGCGCCCAGCGTCGTGCGGCTGCAGCTCATCGCCAGCGCGCCCGTGTACGTCTGCGTGACCGACGCCCGCGGCCGCCAGGTGATCGACGAGGAGACGCTGGACGCCGGCACCACGACGCGGACGCTCCGCAGCAGCCTCTTCCGCACCAACTTCGGCAACGCGAACGTGCGCATGCGCGTGAACGGGAAGACGTACCGCGTGGCGGAGAGCTCCGATCCCATCGGATACGTGCTGCGGCCGGGCCGGGAGCCGCGGTTGCTGACCTCCGAGCAGCGGCCGGACTGCTCCGCGTGAGCGCTCCCCGCGCCGGCATCGTCGTCACCGGGACCGAGGTGCTCTCGGGGATCATCCGCGACGACAACGGGCCGTGGCTGGCGGAGCAGCTTCGCGGGCTGGGCGTGCAGCTGGCGCATGTCATGGTGGTCGGGGACCGGCCCGCGGATCTGACAGACGCGCTGAACTTCATGCGCTCGCTGGACCTCGTCGTCACGAGCGGGGGCCTCGGTCCCACCGCGGATGACCTCACGGCCGAGGTGGTCGCCTCGTTCGCCGGACGCCCGCTGGAGCTCGACGACGCGCTGGAGGAGCGGATCTGGGCGATCATCAGCCGGCTGCGGGGCCGCTGGCGGGACGTCGACGAGGCATCGCTGCGCGCGGGCAACCGCAAGCAGGCGCTGGTCCCGCGCGGAGCCGTGGTGCTGGAGCCGGTCGGGACCGCTCCCGGGATGGTGGTGCCGGTCGAGGACGGGCCGCTCGTGGTCGTGATGCCGGGGCCGCCGCGGGAGCTGCAGCCGATGTGGGCGGTGGCGCTCGAGACCGCGCCCGTGCGGGAGCTCCTCGCGGGCGCGGGCGCCTTCGAGCAGCGGATCATGCGGATCACGGGGGTGCCCGAATCCCAGCTCGCGACCGTGCTGCTGGAGATCGCTCCGCCGCCTTCGCTGGAGATCACCACGTGCCTGCGCCGGGGGGAGCTGGAGATCGCGACGGTCTTCGATCCGGCTGCGGCTCCGGCCTACGAGACGCTCGAGTCCGCCGTCGTCGAGCGGTTCGGCACCCGAGTGTTCTCGCGTGACGGGTCCACGATCGACGATCTCGTCGTGGAGCTGCTGACGGCTCCGCCGCTGCGCACCGTGGCCGTGGGGGAGTCCTGCACGGGCGGGCTGATGGCGGGCCGCCTGACCGACCGCGCGGGCTCGTCGGCCTACATGCTGGGTGGCGTCACGGCCTACTCGAACGAGGCGAAGACGTCGATGCTCGACGTGCCCGCCTCGGTCATCGCTTCGGTCGGCGCGGTGTCGCCCGAGGTCGCCGAGGCGCTGGCCGACGGCGCGGCGGTGCGGTTCGGGGCGGACTTCGGCATCGGGATCACGGGGATCGCCGGCCCGGACGGCGGTACCGACGAGAAGCCCGTCGGCACCGTCTGCGTGTGCGTGGCGGCCGCCGGGTCGGGGCCGCTCGAGGCGCGGACCGTGCGGCTCCCGGGGAACCGCGCGGAGGTGCGCGAGCGGACCACGACGCTGGCCATGCACCTCCTGCGCCGCGCGCTGCTCGACACGGCGTGAGCGACCGCCGCCTCTTCGTCGCCCTCGAGCTGCCCGACCCGGTGCGCGACGCGCTCGTGGCGTTCCGCGACGCGGCGGCCGATCCCGACGTCTGGCGCCCCGTCCGGGCCGAGGCGCTCCACCTCACGCTCGCCTTCCTCGGCCGCCGGCCCGAGGCGGACGTCGCGGTCGTCGCGGAGATCCTCGTGGCGGCCGCCGGCCCGGCGCCGCGACTGCGGCTCGAGGGGGCGGTGCTGCTCCCGCCACGGCGGGCCCGCGTGCTCTGCGCGGGGTTGTCGGACCCCGATGGCGTGCTGTCCGCGCTCCAGGCCCGCGTGAGCGCCGGGCTGGCCGGCGCGGGCCTCTACGTGCCGGAGGAGCGGCCTTTCCGGGCGCACGCGACGGTCGCGCGGCTGCGGGCGGGCGCCCGGGCGCCTCGCGCCGTCGCGGCCGAACCGGAGCCGCTCGAGTTCCTCGGCGGGCCCTTGACGCTCTTCGAGTCGCGCCTGCACCCGCACGGGGCGCGCTACGAGGCACTCGAGCGCGTCGCTCTGCACTGATTCGCAACACCTGCGTCTTGTTCCGTCACAGGCCTCGCGGGAGGCTCCGTCTTCTGTCCGACCCGCCTTCCAAGCTGTGACGAACTCACGTGACCAGATCGCAGGAGACAAGATGAGCGCACCCCAGGACGCCAAGGAACTCAAGGCACGCGATGCTGCCCTCCAAGGCGCCCTCGCGCAGATCGAGCGCCAGTTCGGCAAGGGCTCCGTCATGCGCATGGGTGACCCAGGGGCCCAGGTGAAGGTGGCCGCGATCCCGACGGGAGCGCTGTCGCTCGACCTCGCGCTCGGCATCGGCGGCATGCCGCGGGGTCGCATCGTCGAGGTCTTCGGCCCGGAGTCCTCGGGCAAGACGACGCTGGTGTACCACGTGATCGCCGAGGCGCAGAAGCTCGGCGGCGTGTGCGCGTTCATAGACGCGGAGCACGCCATGGACCCGCTGTACGCCCAGCGGCTCGGCGTGAACATCGACGAGCTGCTCGTCTCCCAGCCCGACTACGGCGAGCAGGCGCTGGAGATCGCCGACATGCTCGTCCGCTCGGGAGCGGTGGACGTCGTGGCGATCGACTCCGTGGCCGCGTTGACGCCACGGGCCGAGCTCGAGGGCCAGATGGGCGACCAGACGGTCGGCGTCCAGGCGCGGATGATGTCCCAGGCCATGCGCAAGCTGGCCGGCAACCTGAACCGCACGCAGACCCTCTGCCTGTTCGTGAACCAGATCCGCGAGAAGGTCGGCGTCATGTTCGGCTCGCCCGAGACCCAGCCGGGCGGCCGCGCGCTGAAGTTCTATTCCTCCCAGCGGCTGGACATCCGCCGGATCGAGACCCTCAAGGAGGGCACGGAGGCGGTCGGCAACCGCGTGCGCGTGAAGGTGGTCAAGAACAAGGTCGCGGCCCCGTTCCGCCAGGCGGAGTTCGACATCGAGTTCGGCCGGGGCATCTCCAGCTCGGGCTGCATCCTCGACCTCGGGATCGAGCACGGCATCGTCACGAAGTCGGGCTCGTTCTTCTCGTACGGCGACGAGCGGCTCGGCCAGGGGCGCAACAACGCCAAGGCCTACCTGGACGAGCACCAGGAGGTCGCCAAGGAGATCGAGGGCAAGGTCTACGAGGTGCTCGGCCTCGCCGAGCAGGACCTCGTGCAGCCGATCGAGCGCGACGAGGACGCTCCGCCCGTCCCGGAGATCGCCGTCGCCGTAGTGTCGGTCGGTCCGGACGAGGAGCTCTTCGACGATCATCGGGCACCGCCGCCGGAGCGGTCGCCCGACCCGGAGGTCCGGCTCCAGCACGCGCGCGAGGTCGCCTGGACCGCGCTGAACCGCCGTGACCACACGGTGGCGGAGATCGCGCGCGTGCTGGCCCGCAAGCGGGTCGAGCCGGCCGTGATGGACACGGTGCTGGGCGAGCTCGGCGAGCAGGGCTATCTCGACGACGCCCGCTTCGCCCAGCGCTTCGCGGAGGACCGGCGGCGGCTCGACGGCTGGGGCGCCGAGCGGATCGAGCGCAAGCTGCGCTCGGTCGGCATCGACCCCGAGCACATCGCGGCGGCCGTGGGCGAGCAGGACCACGAGGCGGAGCTCGAGGCCGCGGTCGAGCTCCTGCGCCGCCGCTTCCCGGACCCACCGGCGACGCCACGAGACTGCGAGCGCGCCCTCGGCGTCCTCGTCCGCAAGGGTTATGAGCTGGACCTGGCGCATGACGCCCTGCGCCGTCACGCGGGCGCTCCGGCCTTCGAGTAGGTGCGACAGATTGCGCATCCCCGCCGCCGGTACTACGATCCGGACCAGCGACAGGTCGAGCCTTTCGGGCTCGTGAAAACCCAGCAAATCTGAAACGTTTTGACGCGGAAGCAGCAGCTTCAGTGACGACGGCCACCGAGAAACATCACCGCGGACGATCTGGCACCGCATCCGGGCGGGCGCGCCCGGCAGAACCGACCCAAAACCGCATCACAGCCGCCATCTGACGGGGCGGCTTCGTGGCCGCCTTCCTGCTCGTCCCTCCGCTCGTGCCGAGGTAAAGCTCGGCCTGCCGCCTCTGAGACAGGTGAGTGAGCGAGCACCGCATCGCTCGTCGAAGCGGTGCGAGGAGAGGAAAGCAATGGAAATCGTGATCGCGGGGAGCGTGGTGGCCATCGGCCTGGTGATCGCCGCAGCGCTGCTGGCGAGGCGCGCGCCGGCGGTGGGGACCGCTGCGGCGCGCACCAAGGCGCCGCCGGCGACCGCCGGCGAGAGCCGCGACGCGGATGCGCGGCGGGTCGAGGCCTCCCGCCTCGAGGAGCGCCTCCACGGCCGCGAGGCGGTGCTCGACGCCCGCGCGTCCGAGCTCGACGCGCGCGAGAAACGCCTGGCCGAGCAGGAGGGCAAGATCGACGAGGTCCGCGAGCAGGCGGTCCGCCGGCTCGAGCGCGCCTCCGGGCTCTCGGCCTCGCAGGCCAAGGCGATCCTCATGAAGGAGCTCGAGGACCAGGTCCGCCACGACTCGGCGCGGCGGCTCCGCCAGATCGAGGAGGAGACCAAGCGGGACGCCGAGCGTCGCGTCCGGAACATCCTCTCGGTCGTCATGCAACGGCTCGCCGCGGGCCACGCCGCGGAGACCACGGTGTCCGTGGTCCAGCTCCAGGCGGACGACATGAAGGGCCGCATCATCGGCCGCGAGGGCCGCAACATCCGCGCCCTCGAGCACCTCACGGGCGTGGACTTCATCATCGACGACACCCCCAACGCGGTCATCCTCTCCGGCTTCGACGGCGTCCGGCGCGAGATCGCCCGGATGACGCTGGAGAAGCTGCTCCAGGACGGCCGCATCCACCCGGCCCGGATCGAGGAGACGTACTACCAGGCCAAGTCCGAGCTCGAGAGCCACATCGCCGAGTCCGGCGAGCAGGCCTGCCTGGACGCCAACGTCCAGGGCCTCGACACGGAGATCACGAAGATCCTCGGGCGCCTCAAGTACCGCACGTCGTACGGCCAGAACGTGCTCGCGCACTCGGTCGAGTGCGCCCACCTCGCGGCGATGATGGCCGACGAGCTCGGCGCCTCCGCCAAGACCGCCCGCCGCGCCGCGCTGCTGCACGACATCGGCAAGGCCGTCTCGCACGAGGTCGAGGGCCCGCACGCCCTGGTCGGCGGCGACCTCGCGCGCCGCCACGGCGAGAGCGAGGCCGTCGCCCACGCGATGGAGGCCCACCACAACGAGGTCGAGCCCCAGACGATCGAGGCCGTCATCGTCCAGGCCGCCGACGCCCTGTCGGGAGCTCGCCCGGGCGCCCGCGGCGAGTCGCTGGAGCAGTACGTCAAGCGCCTGCGCGACCTCGAGCACATCGCCACCCGCCACGAGGGCGTCGACAAGGTCTACGCGATGCAGGCCGGCCGCGAGATCCGCGTCATGGTCCTGCCGGGATCGCTCGACGACGACGGCGCGGTGCTGCTCTCGCACGAGATCGCCCGCGAGATCGAGCAGGAGCTCGAGTACCCGGGCCAGATCAAGGTGACCGTCATCCGGGAGTCGAGGGCCACCGACTACGCGAAATGAAGCTCTTCCGGTTCCACCGGCGCGACGCGATGGAGCTCTGGCGCTCCGGGCTCTCGCACGAGTCCCGGTGGTCCGCGGAGCCGGCGCACCGGCACGCACCCGACCTCGATCCCTCCGAGGTCGGGATCCCGGAGCGCGTCGGCATGCTCGGCCGCCCGCTACCCAAGAGCAAGGGCCCGATCACCGGGCTCGAGGGCGGGTCCGGCGGCTCGACGCCCGGTCATCACCACCACGGCAACTGACGCCGGATCGCCGCGGATCTGCCGTTCGGTGAAGCGCATCACGCGCCAGCCGAGGGCGGCGAGGTGGGCGTCGCGCGCACGGTCGCGCTCGAACGCCGCGCGCGTGCCGTGGTGGGCGTGGCCATCGGCCTCCACGATGAGCCGGCACTCGGGCCAGCAGAAGTCGACCTCGTAGCCCTCGACGATCGTGTTCACGAGCGGTCGCGGGACGGCGTAGGCGTCGCACAGTTCGAGGAACGCGTCCTCGAGCGGGCTGCGCGTGGTCGTGCTCAGGTCGTGCGCCATCGCCTCCGCGAGCCGTTTCGTCCCGGGGTGGCCATCCGGCACGACCACGTGAAGCCGGAGCGCCTCGGCGGTCTCGGCAGCCTTCTCCAGCGACCGCCGGGGGAGGGCGGTCGCCAGGTCGGCGAGCGTCTGTCCGGGCGTGGTCACCGGGATCCCGGCCTCGACGGTCGCGTCGACCGCCCGCCGCGATCGATGCACCACGATCCTCGACGTACTTCGAAACCCGCTTGTATGGGCGACGGTCACGTCGACCCGCGCGCGCGTCGGTGGGACGAATGCCCCACAGTGCGGCGGCGCTGCGATGGCTCAGCACCGTGTCCGGGCCGCCCGCCATCACCGCGGCGAGGTAGTGGGCGTGGCGGTCGAGCACGGTGTGGCCGACGGCATAGACGCCGCGGTAGAGCCGGTGCAGCCGGCCGCTCGCCACGCGCCGCTCGATCGCGCCGCGTCCGAGTCCGATCTCGTGGAGCTGGCGAACGCTCACCACACCGTGCTGTCGCGCGGCGAGATCGGCGAGTCGAAGGTCTGGGGTTGTCTGTACACGCATACCGTGTATGAGCAACCCCACCCGAAATCTCGCCCCCCTTCCAACCCTCCCTCAATGCCGGGGTTCGGCCCGCCACGGCTAATCTCCACCGCGTGAAGCGGTTCCACGTCACGACGTTCGGCTGCCAGATGAACGAGCACGACTCCGAGCGGATGAAGGGCATGCTCGAGTCGCTCGGCTACCGCGAGGTCCCCGACCGCGCCGACGCCGATCTCATCCTCTTCAACACCTGCTCGATCCGGGAGAAGGCCGACGACCGCTTCGTCGCCCACCTGCACGAGGCGAAGATCCTCAAGCGCAGGGACCCGGAGCGCGTGATCGGCGTCGGCGGCTGCTGGGCCCAGTCCGTCAAGGACCAGGTCTTCCGCCAGTTCCCGTTCGTCGACGTCGCCTTCGGCCCGGGCCAGGTCCACAAGCTCGCCGAGTTCCTGACCGCCGACTCGCTCACCGCCCAGGGCTACTTCGAGTTCGAGGGCTTCACCGGCCACCTCCCCGCCAAGCGCGCCCGCGACTTCCAGGGCTGGGTGCAGATCTCCGCCGGCTGCAACATGAAGTGCGCGTTCTGCATCGTGCCCTCGACGCGGGGTCGCGAGGTGTCGCGACCGCTCGAGGAGCTCGTCGAAGAGATCGAGGGGCTCGCCGCAGACGGCGTGTGCGAGGTCTCCCTGCTCGGCCAGAACGTCAACTCGTACGGCACGCGGCTGCGTCCGCAGCCGCGCCGGTTCTCCGAGCTCCTGGCGGCGGTGGACGCGATCGAGGGGATCGAGCGCATCCGCTACACGAGCCCCCACCCGGCGCACATGAGCGAGGACGTGATCCTCGCGCACGCGACGCTGGAGTCCGTCTGCGAGCACATCCACCTCCCGCTGCAGTCGGGGTCGACCCGGATCCTCAAGGCGATGCGCCGGACCTACGACCGCGGCCGCTACATGGACCGCGTGGCCCTCATCCGCGAGCACGTGCCCGACTGCTCGCTGACCACCGACATCATCGTCGGCTTCCCGGGGGAGACCGAGGCCGACTTCGAGGAGACCCTGCAGGTGGCCGAGGAGGTCGGCTACGACGGCGCCTTCACCTTCATCTACTCGCCGCGCCGCGGTACCGAGGCCGCGGCCATGACCGAGGACTTCATCCCGCACGAGGTCGCCGTCGAGCGCATGGAGCGCCTCGTGGAGGTCGTCCAGCGGCGCGCGCGGGAGCGGGCCCAGCGGTTCGTCGGCCGCACGCTCGACGTGCTCGTCGAGGGCACCTCGCGGACGGACGCGAGCCGGATCCGCGGCCGCACCCGCCACAACAAGGTCGTCAACTTCGACGGCCTCGCCTCACCGGGCGAGATCGTGCCGGTCGAGATCACCGGCGCGACCAGCCAGACGCTCACGGGCGAGATGTCCCTCATCGCCCGCGCCGGCTGACCGCTCGCTTCCGTCGGCGCCGTATGCGAACATACGTTCGTGCGCTGGGAATCGCAATCCGTCGAAGCCGAGCACGACGCCCGCCTGCCGGGCTTCAGCGAGGACGTCGTGATCCGCCGGTTCGACGCTCCGGAAGCCCTCGACACCCGCTTCCACGAGGTCCGGACCAAGTCCGCGATCAACCACGTGCCGGGGATGTCGCGCGTCCCGTTCGAGTACACGATCAATCCCTATCGCGGCTGCTCCCATGCTTGCGCCTACTGCCAGAGCGGCGATACGCGGATCCTCCTAGCCGATGGAAGTCACCGGGCGCTCGAGGAGCTTCGCGAGGGCGACGAGATCTACGGCACCGTTCGGCGCGGCGCCTACCGACGTTTCACGCGCACCCGCGTCCTCGCCCATTGGTCGTCGATCAAGCGGGCGTACCGCGTCACGCTGGCCGACGGGACCGAGCTCGTGGCTAGCGCCGACCATCGCTACTTAACCAGGCGTGGGTGGAAGCACGTCATCGGCACCGAACAAGGGTCGACCCGCCGCCCGCACCTGACGGTCGGGAGTGAGCTCATGGGCGTCGGGATGTTCCATGACGCTCCGGTGCAGGACGCGGATTATCGCGCCGGCTATCTCTGTGGGATGGTTCGCGGTGACGCTCATCTCGCATCCTTTGCGTACCAGGCGCCCAGCGGCCACACGCTGCTCACCCACCGGTTCCGGCTCGCACTGGCGGACAGCGAGGCGCTCGTGCGGGCTAGGACGTTCCTGACGGACTGCGACATCCACACACATGAACGTGTGTTCGCAGTCGCGACGCAGACACGTCGCGAGATGAGGTCCATCGCGACCGGCAGCTACCAGCGGGTCGAGCGGATCCGTGAGATCGTGCGATGGCCAGATGACCCGTCCGCTTCTTGGCGGAAGGGCTTCTTGGCAGGGATCTTCGACGCGGAAGGCGGTTGCCACGATCACGCGATCCGCATCTCGAACAAGGACACCGAGATTCTGCAGTGGACCTCGTCGGCGCTCACGGCTTTCGGGTTCGACCATGTCATCGAGCCCCCCGCGGCGAACGGCGTCCGGTGCGTCCGTCTGCGTGGGGGCCTCGTGGAGCGCTTGCGCTTCTTCCACCTGACCGGGCCGGCGATCACGCGCAAGCAAGATCTCGAAGGCCAGGCGGTCAAGACCGATGCCGACCTGCGCGTCATTTCGATCGAGCCGCTCCCGCGGGTCATGCGCCTATACGACATCACCACCGGCACCGGAGATTTCATCGCCAACGGCGTCGTGAGCCACAACTGCTTCGCCCGGCCGACGCACGAATACCTGGACATGAACGCCGGGCGCGACTTCGAGAAGGAGATCATCGTCAAGGTCAACGTGCCGGAGGTGCTGCGGGCCGAGCTGGCGCGGCCGTCGTGGGGTCGCCACCACATCGCCATGGGCACGAACACCGACCCGTACCAATGGGTCGAAGGCCGCTACAAGCTCATGCGCGGGATCTGGGAGGCGATGCGGGACTTCGCGAACCCGTGCTCGATCCTCACGAAGTCGCCGCTCCTGCTGCGCGACAAGGACCTGCTGCTGGAGATCGCCGAGCGGACGACGGTCAGCGCGTGCCTGTCGGTGCCGACGCTCGACGAGAAGGCCTGGCGGGCCACCGAGCCGCATACCCCGCACCCGCGGGCGCGGCTCGAGGCGGTGGCGGAGCTCAATCGGATCGGGATCCCGACCGGGATCCTCATCGCGCCGCTGATGCCGGGGATCAACGACTCGCCGGAGCAGGTGAAGCGCATCGTCGCGCTGGCGACCGAAGCGGGCGCCGTCCACATCGGCGGCACGACGCTGTTCCTGCGCGGCGCGGTGCGGGAGATCTTCTTCGAGTGGCTGCGGGAGCACCGGCCAGACCTCGTCGAGCGATACGAGCGGCTGTATGCGCGCGGGGCCTACCTGCCGGCCGACGAGCGGCGCACGATCGAGATCGCGGCCGGGGCACCGTGGGCGCGGACCCGCTCCGCCGAGCGGTTCCGGCGCCGTGGGGGCACGCGCGTGGCCCGTCGCGCGCCCGAGGCGCCCCCGGAGGAGGTGGTGCAGCCCTCGCTGTTCTGAGCGCGATCTTGCAGTGAGCGGGCAAGGAGCGTGACGAGGGACACAGACCGTGCAATCGACCTGAAACTGGGTACGGGCAGACGTGTTGCCTGAACCGATGCCTCGTTTCCGACGTCCGCACATAACCGACGCGCCGTCACGGGCGCGGAGCCTCACGTTGCAGACCGCACAGAAGGCGAGTCGCGCCAAGCGCGAGCTGCTCGTCGTCGTGCCCCTGCTGTTGATCACGCTCTACGCGTACTTCCGGCGCGAGGAGCTGTTCGGGGTCGACACGCCGGTGCGCGTGGGCGCCGCGATCGTCATGGTCGTGCTCGGCTGGGCGCTGGCGCGCGACCTGGGACGGTTCACGGCGCCCGCGCTGTTCCGGCGCATGGACCCCGCGACCGCGGGCACGGTCGGCTTCCTCATCCGGCTGGTCTTCATCGTCGTCGCCGCGCTGTTCGCGCTGCGCGTCGCCGGATTGCGGCCGGAGACGCTCGCCGTCGGCGGTGCCATCACCGCGGTGGTGTTCGGTCTCGCGGCGCAGCAGACGCTCGGGAACCTGATCGCCGGCATGGTCCTGATCTCCGCGCGACCGTTCAAGGTCGGCGACCGCGTGCGCCTGCAGGCGGGCGGCCTCGCGGGCCAGATCGAAGGCGTCGTCGCGTCGCTCGGGCTGCTCTACACGACGTTCACCCAGGAACGCGACTCGATCATGGTCCCCAACAACGTCGTGCTGACCGCGGCGATCGTGCCGCTGCGCGACCCGGCGGCGGTCGACCTGCGCGCGCGCCTGCGGCCCGACGTCCGGCCCAGCGACCTCCAGGCGTTGCTGGAGGAGAACGTGCGGACCCCGGTGCGCGACGAGCCGCACATCTCGCTCGAGGAGATCGACCGCGACGAGGTGATCGTCCGCATCGCGGCGACGCCGGTCTCCGCGGAGGACGGGCCGCAGCTCGCCGACGAGGTCCTGGCCGCGATCGGCGCCGTCACGCGCACCGACGGCGACGGCGACGACCCGCTCGAGGATGACCGCGGCCGGCGCTACGACCCCGAGCGGAACCGCGTCGAGGACGACTAGCGCTTGTCGCGCTGCCCGGACTCGAACTGGTTCGCGATCTCGCTCGCCCCGAGCTTGCGCTGGACGATCGCGGCGACCTCAGGGGCGAGCCCCGCGATCGCGGTACCGACCTTCAGCGCGATCGGGGCGACGTCGATCTCCGAGCGGTCGCGCTCGATCGCCCGGATGACCGCCGCCGCGACGTCCTCGGGCGTCTTGGTCCCGACGTAGCCGGGCAGCTTCGCGCCCGAGTCGTGGAACATGCCGGCGTCGCGGATGAAGCCCGGGAACACGGTCGAGACGCCCACGCCGCGCGGCCGCAGGTCCTCGCGCAGGCCGATGGCGAACCCGCGCAGGCCGAACTTCGTCGCCCCGTAGACCGACGAGCCCGCCGTGTTGGCCTTCCCGCTCAGCGACGAGACGAAGAGGATGTGGCCGCCGCCGCGCTCGACCATGCCGTCGCTCAGCAGCCGCGCGAGGATCATCGGCGCGCGCAGGTTGACCTCCACGGCGCGGTCGATCTCCTCGACGGAGAACGAGCCGATCGCGCCGCTGCCCGGGATCCCCGCGTTGGCCACGAGCACGTCGACGGGGCCGGCGTCCTCGACCAGCCGCGCGACCGCGTCGCGGTCGCTGAGATCGCACGCGATCGCCCGGCCGCCCGTCTCGGCCGCCAGCGCCTCGAGCACCTCCGCGCGGCGCGCCGTGAGGACCAGCGAGGCGCCCCGCTCGGCCAGCGCTCGCGCGATCGCGTGACCCAGACCGCCGCTGGCGCCCGTCACGAGCGCCGTTCGTCCTCCGAGATTCATGCGCCGGAACCCTTGCAGGCCGCGCAGGACGACGCGCCGGCGAGGGGTGCCGCGTGCCACGACGCGCCGGCGAGGCGTGCCGCAGGGCGCGTCAGGCGAAGACGGCGACCGTGGCGGTGAAGCCGTGGAGGAACGTCTCGCCGCCCACCGGCCCGATCTCGCCCGCGGCGAAGAAGCCGGCGGCGGGCGCTCCGGCGAGCTCGTCGGCGACCGTCTCGGCGTCGTGGTCGCTGTGCCCGAACAGCCCGCGGCCGCGGCCGTTGCACGCGAACAGCAGCGCGCCGGCCGGCGGCCGCCCGCCGAGCGCCTGCATCCGCATGCCCAGCGCCTCGCGCAGGTCGCGGTCGGCGCTCTCCGCGTCGCGCGCGTGGAGCCTCACGACCTGGCCGGGCCGCACCTCGGCGGCGACCGCCACCTGGCCCGTGTCCGGATCGGCGCCCACCAGCCCGCGGACCAGGAAGTCGCCCTGCAGGTAGTCGGGCTTGTTCGTCTCGACCACGATGCCCATCAGCAGTCCGCCCTGGACGAGCTCGAGATCCTCGGGCGGCAGCTCCTCGATCGTCTCGCGCAGCTTCTCCAGGGCCGGCTTGCCGGCCAGCTCGAGGATGATGTGGCCGTCGGCCGCCGTGATGGTCAGCTCCGGTCCGATCGGCGCCGCGCCCTGCGACACGCAGGGCAGCATCTCGACGCCGTCGAAGCGCACGCCGACCGCGCCCTCCTCGACCACGTCCTCGTCGAGGAACAGCGCCGTGGCGCCGCCCGCGGTGCGCGCCGAAGCCAGGCCGCCGATCAGCGGCACGGCCGGGGCCGCCTCCGAGAGGAACCGCAGGACGGCGTCGGTGGGGAAGGTCGCCGGGTCGGCGAGCAGGATCGCGCCGTCGGCGCCGTCGAGCTCGGGCATGCCCGCGAGTGCGCCGGTGCCCTCCTCGAGCTCCTCCACCACGGCGTGGAACGTCGCCGCCGCGCCACCGTCGAGATGCGCCGCCCACACCGAGACGGCGGTGCCCTGCTCGACCTCGCGCCGGGCGGCGATGACGCCGCCGGCCGCACAGCCGACGAGGTGGCCCGGCGCGAGCGCCTCGTGCACGGCCTCCAGCACCGCCTCGGGCGCCGCCAGGTGCGCGCCGGACGCGAACACGACCGCGAGGTCGCACGGCTCACCGCCGAGGCCCTCCCGGGCGCTGAATGCGGCCTCCAACGAACCCGTACGCTGGTCCGGGCTCGTGGATAAGCCGGTGCCGATCCGCACGGGCATCGCTACGACGATACTCCGCCCCCGTGCCGCCTCCGCTGAGCATCGTCGCGCTGTTCGGGCCGACCGGCGTCGGCAAGACCGCCGTGGCCATCGCGCTCGCCGACCGCCTGCGCGCGGAGGGAGAGGATCCCGTGGCGGTCTCGGCCGACGCGCTGCAGGTCTACGAAGGGCTCGAGGTCCTCACGGGCGCGGCGACCGCGGCCGAGCAGCGGCAGCTCGAGCACCGGCTCTTGAGCTTCCTGCCCGTCGACGCGCCGTTCAGCGCCGGCCAGTACGCGCGGCTGGCCCACGCGGAGATCGACGGGCTGCTCGAGCAGGGCCGGCGGCCGATCGTCGTGGGGGGCACCGGCCTCTACCTGCGCGCGGCGCTGGCCGAGCTCGACCTGCGTCCGCCCGTGCCGGCCGAGGTCCGGGAGCGCCGTCGAGACGACCTCGCCCGCCGCGGACCCGAGGCGCTGTACGCCGAGCTGGCGGAGCGGGCGCCGCACGCCGCGACGATGGCGAGCACCGACGCGCAGCGCATCGTCCGCGCCCTCGAGCTGCTCGACGCCGGGCACGAGCCTCCGGCGGGCGACCAGCTGTGGACCGGCGAGACGCGCTCCCCGACGCTGCTGGCCGGCCTCACGATGGAGCGCGAGGCGCTCAGGCAGCGGATCGACGAGCGGGTCGACGCGATGGTGGCGAACGGCGCGCGCGCCGAGGTCGAGCGCGCCGTGCGACAGGGCGCCTCGGCCAGCGCGCGCAAGGCGCTCGGCTTCCGGGAGCTGCTGGCCGGCGACGTCGAGGCCATGAAGACCGCCACCCGCCGCTACGCCCGCCGCCAGCTCACGTGGATGCGCAAGCTCCCGAACGCCCACCTGATCGACGTCACGGACCGCTCGCCCGGCGACGTGGCAGAGGAGCTGCACGAGGCGCTGACATGATCTCGGCCGTGCGCTTCGAGAAGTGGCAGGCCCTCGGCAACGACTACGTGATCGTGGAGCAGGGCGAAGGGCTCACGCCGGAGACCGTGCGGCAGCTCTGCGATCGCCACTTCGGCGTCGGCGCGGACGGCGTGCTCGAGCTCGCCCCGCCGGATGAGCCGGGCTACGTGGCGCGACTGCGGATCTTCAACCCCGACGGCTCGGAGGCCGAGCTCTCGGGCAACGGCGCCCGCCAGGCGATCCTCTACCTCCGCCACCGCGGCTGGACCGACTCGGACACCTTCTCGATCCAGACCATCGCCGGGGAGATCCGCCCGACGATCACCGGACCCACGACCTGCAAGGTCGACATGGGCCGCGCCACGCTCACCTCCAAGGACTACCCGGAAGGCCCGCCCGACGGGACCGGCACGGTCGAGGGCCATCCCTTCCAGCACGTCAGCATCGGCAACCCGCAGTGCGCGATCCGGGTCGCCGACAGCGACGTCCTGGAGCGGCTCGACCTGCAGTCGATCGGCCCGAGGATCGAGCACGCCGCGCTCTTCCCGAACCGCACGAACACGTCGTTCTGGACCGAGCTCAACGGCAGCATCATCCGCGCCCGCATCTTCGAGCGCGGCGCCGGCGAGACGCTGTCCTCGGGCACCGGAGCGTGCGGCGCCGCCGTCGCCCACGTGCTGCGGGGCGGAGACTCGCCCGTGACGGTGAAGCTCGACGGCGGCGAGCTCACCGTGGACGTCGACGAGTCGCTGCATGTCGACCTCACCGGATGGGCCGTGCCCGTCTTCACCGGGGAGACTCATCCGAAGGGATGAGACGACCCGCGCGGTTCCGCCGCGCGGTGATCCTCGCCTACGAGCGCGGACTCGTTAGCGTGCGGGAGCGATGATCGAGAAGCTGACCGAAGGAGCCCACGGCGCGGGCGTCGCCACCCTGGCCGGCGACCGCGTGCTCGACGTGTACTTCCCCGAGCCCCGCCTGGGGACCGAGACGGCCGCCGGGACCCGCACCACGGGCCAGGCCGCGTACGACGAGGTGCGCGGCGTGACCAGCGTGCCCGTCGAGACGTCGATCGCCTCGCTCGCCGACCCGCCCGCCGACGCCTACGACGCCTACCTGCGCCTGCACCTGCTCTCGCACCGGCTGATCAAGCCGCACCAGGCGAGCCTCGACGGCCTCTTCGGCGTCCTCTCCAACGTCGCCTGGACCAACTACGGCCCCGTCGATCCCGCGGCCGTGCCCGCGGTGCAGCGGCGCGTACGAGCGGCCGGCGAGCCGTTCCAGGTCTTCTCGGTCGACAAGTTCCCGCGCATGACCGACTACGTCGTCCCCTCGGGGGTGCGGATCGCCGACGCCGACCGCGTCCGCCTCGGCGCGTACCTGGCCGAGGGCACGACGGTCATGCACGAGGGCTTCGTGAACTTCAACGCCGGGACGCTGGGGCACTCGATGGTCGAGGGGCGGATCAGCGCCGGCGTCGTGGTCGGCGACGGCTCGGACGTCGGCGGCGGCGCCTCGATCATGGGCACGCTGTCCGGCGGCGGCACCGAGGTGATCTCGATCGGGGAGCGGTCCCTGCTCGGGGCGAACTCCGGGCTCGGCATCCCGCTCGGGGACGACAGCGTCGTCGAGGCGGGCCTCTACCTGACGGCCGGCGCGCGGGTCACGCTGCCCGACGGCGAGGTCGTCAAGGCCCGCGAGCTGAGCGGCGCCAGCAACATGCTCTTCCGCCGCAACTCGCAGACCGGGGCGATCGAGGTCGTCCCGCGCAGCGGGACCTGGGGCGGCCTCAACGCCGTGCTACACGCGAACCAGTAGCTCGGCCGCGCGCTCGCACTCGGCCAGCGTGGGCACGAGCGCGAGCCGCAGGTAGCCCGCGCCCGCCTCGCCGAAGTAGTCGCCCGGGGTGAGGATCAGGCCGTGCTCGAGCAGCCGCTCGTGGAAGCCCGGCTCGGCGCCCTCGAGCCAGAGGAAGAAGGTGGCGTCGCCGCCCGCATGGCGCAGGCCGCGGGCCTCCAGCGCGGGCAGCAGCACGTCGCGCTTGGCCCGGTAGAGCTCGCGCACGGCCTCGACGTGCGCCTCGTCGCCCCACGCGGCGGCGGCCGCGAGCTGGATGAAGTCCGGCGGCGCGACGCCGACGTTCGGCCGGTAGCGCTTCAGCGCCGCCACCACCTCGGCGCCGCCGGCCACGAAGCCCGACCGGTAGCCGGGCATCGACGAGCGCTTCGAGAGCGTGTTGAACACGGCCACGTTCGTGCGGTCGGCGAGCTGGAGGGCGGACACCGGCGGGTCGTCGCCGAAGTAGAGCTCCGAGTAGGCCTCGTCGGAGGCGAGCACGAAGTCGAACTCCCGGGCGAGCTCGGCGGCGCGCTCGTAGAGCGCCATCGGCGCCGTGGCCGCGGTCGGGTTGTTCGGGTAGTTCAGCCAGAGGATCGCCGTCCGGCTCCACACCTCCGGCGCCACCGCCTCGAGGTCGGGCAGGAAGCCCGCCGCGCCCTCGAGCGGGAGCTCGGCCACCTGCTTGCCGGCGAACACCGCGCCGCGCTCGTACACCGGGTAGGCGGGCTGCGGCACCAGGACCAGGTCGCCGTCCAGCACCTGCGCGAGATGGAAGACCGCCTCCTTGGAGCCGAAGGTCGGGATGACCTCGGTGTCGGGATCGAGGTCCGCACCGAAGCGCCGCGCGCTCCAGCCGGCGATGGCCAGCCGCAGCGCGGCGAGGCCCTCCGCGGCCGGGTAGCGGGACATCGGGTCGAGCGAGCGGACGAGCGCCTCGCGGATGAAGGCCGGCGTCTCCTCCTGCGGCTCTCCCATGCCGAAGTCGATCACCGGCACGCCGGCCGCCTCGAGCCGGGCCCGCGCCTCGCGCAGGCGCAGGAAGGGGTAGGTCTTCAGCCCGGCCAGCACGGGGGAGAGCCTCATGCCGCGAACGCCTCCAGCACCTCGTAGGAGCGCACGAGCGCGGAGATCTCGATCGACTCCTCGCGCTGGTGCGCCTGCGCCGGCGCTCCGGGGCCGAAGTTGACGGCGTCGATGCCCGCCGCGCCGAACTCGGCCACCGGCGTCCAGGCCTGCTTGGGAGCCACGGGCAGCGAGCCGGCCGCGATCAGCGCCTGCGCGCGCGGGTTCGCCACCGCGACCGGGCCGGAGGGGGACAGCGAGTCGATCGTCAGCTCGCCGCCCGGGCACAGCTCGCGGAGCCGTGCGCGCGCCTCGTCAGGCGTGCGGCCGGGTGCGAAGCGGTAGTTCACGTGGCACTCCGCGCGATCGGGGATGACGTTGTCGGCGATCCCGCCCGCGATCCGGGTGACCGAGGCGACCTCGAAGAACGCCAACCCGTCGAAGACGTGCTCCTCGCGGTCGTGCGCCGCCAGGGCCGCGACCCCGCGGGCCGCCGCGTGGATCGCGTTCTCGGCCTGCCAGGGTCGTGCCGAATGGCCCGACCGGCCGGAGAACGTCCACGTGGCGCTGATGTTCCCGAGGCAGCCGGCGTGGAGCTCGTTGTCGGTCGGCTCCATCATCACGACGAGCTCGTAGTCGAGCCGCTCGCGCTCCAGCAGGGGGGCCAGCGAACTCTCCGCCGCCGGCAGCTCCTCGCGGCCGAAGAAGAGCAGGTCGAACGGCGCGTCCGCCAGGCCCAGCTCGATCATCACGGCCAGCGCGCCCTTCATGTCGCTCGCGCCCAGCCCGTGCACGCGGGCGCCGTCGATCCGGCCGGGCAGGTTGTCCTGCGCCGGGACCGTGTCCAGGTGGCCGGCCAGCAGCACCGGGGCGCCGCGCCGCAGCGCCACGCACGTGTCGCCGAGGTCGGTGGCGCCGAGCACGTCGAGGACGTGCGCCGCCAGCCGCGCCTCGTCGCGCGACGGCGAGGGGATGTCGATCAGCTCCAGGGTGCGGGCGGCGAGGCGGTCCGCGAGGTCCGTCACGCAGCGGCCCGCCGCTGGATCTCCGACCGCACGACCGGGGCGACCTCGGTCCCGAAGCGCTCGATCGAGCGCAGCACGTCGCGGTGCTCGACCGAGCCGACGCTCATGTGCGCGAGGAAGCGCTGGTGGCCGAACAGCTCGTGCTCGAAGATCAGCTTCTCGATCACCTCGCCCGGCTCGCCGACGGCCAGCGCGCCGTGCGGCGACCGCAGCGCCTGGTACTGCTGCGGCGTCATCGGGGGCCAGCCGCGCTCGCGGCCGATGCGGCCCATCATCGCCATGTACGCGGGCGCGAACTCGCGCCGGTCGTCCCCGACCCAGGCGTGGGTGTTGATGGCGAGCGGGAGATCCCCATGGCCGGCGCGCGTCGAGGCCGCGCGGTAGAGCTCGACGAGCGGCACGAAGCGCTCCGGCTGCCCGCCGATGATCGCGATGGTCAGCGGCAGCCCCAGCGTGCCCGCGCGCACGACCGAGGCGGGCGTCCCGCCGACGGCGATCCACACCGGGAGCGGATCCTGCACCGGCCGCGGCCAGACGCCGGCGTCGGCCAGGGGGGCGCGGTGCTTGCCGGACCACGTCACCCGCTCGCTCGAGCGCAGCGCCAGCAGCAGCTCCAGCTTCTCGGCGAACAGCTCGTCGTAGTCCTCGAGGTCGTAGCCGAAGAGCGGGAACGACTCGGTGAACGAGCCGCGGCCGGCCATGATCTCCGCCCGGCCGCCGGACAGGTCGTCGACCGTCGCGAACTCCTCGAACACCCGCACCGGGTCCTCGGAGCCGAGCACCGTGACCGCGCTGGTGAGCCGGATGCGCTCCGTCTGGACCGCGACGGCGGCCAGCACGACGGCGGGCGCCGAGATCACGAAGTCCGGCCGATGGTGCTCGCCGACGCCGAAGACGTCGAGGCCGAGCTGGTCGGCCAGCCGCGCCTCCTCGAGGAGGTTCTTGAGCCGCTCCTGCGCCGTGAGCGTTCCGGCATCGCCGAACGTGATGAGCCCGAGCTCCATCAACCCGCAGACTAGGCCACCTACACTGGGAGGTGAGTGGAGAAGTCCCGAGACGGCCGCAAGACCCAGTCCCGCTACGCGCCCCCCGAGAGCCCCGGGCGCGCGAAGCAGCGTGCCTTCGCGATCGCGGCGGCAGCCGAGCCCGAAGACCTCGCCGAGCTCAAGGAGCTGCTGCGCACGGCCGGCGTGGCCACGGTCGGGGAGATCGTCCAGGTGCGTGACAAGCCGCACCCCAACGTCTATCTGGGCCCGGGCAAGGTCGAGGAGCTCAAGCCGCTGCTCAAGGCGTCTGACGCGAACCTCGTCGTGGCCGACGACGAGCTGAGCCCGCGCCAGCAGCGCAACCTCGAGGCGGCGCTCGACCTGCCGGTGCTCGACCGCACCGCGGTGATCCTCGACATCTTCGCCGGGCACGCCCACTCGGCCGAGGGCAAGCTCCAGGTCGAGCTGGCCCAGCTCGAGTACAACATGGCCCGCATGCGCGGCCTGTGGACGCACCTCGAGCGTCTCGGCGCGGGTCGCGGCGTCGGCGGCATCGGCACCCGGGGCCCGGGCGAGTCCCAGATCGAGACGGACCGCCGGCTGGCGCGCGACCGCATCACGGCGCTGCGCCGCCGGCTCGACCACGTCCGCTCCAATCGCGCCGTCCAGCGGGCCGAGCGCGAGCGCGCGCACCTGCCGTCGGTCGCCCTCGCCGGCTACACGAACGCCGGCAAGTCGACGCTGCTCAACGCTCTGACGGGCGCCGAGGTCGGCGTCCGCGACCGCCTGTTCCACACGCTCGACCCGACCACGCGGACGCTGCGCCTGCAGGGCCGGACGTACCTGATGACCGACACGGTCGGCTTCATCCGCAAGCTCCCGCATCAGCTCGTCGACGCCTTCGCCGCCACGCTGGAGGAGACCAAGCGGGCCGACCTCCTGCTCCACGTGGTCGACGCCAGCGCGCCCGAGGAGGAGCTCGTCCTCATGACCAAGGCGGTCGACGACGTGCTCGAGGAGATCGGCGTCGGCGACCAGCCGCGCATCCTCGTCCTCAACAAGGCCGACCGGCTCGACGACGAGCGCCGCCACGAGCTCGCCTTCCGCCACCCCGAGGCGTCGCTGGTCAGCGCGGTCACCGGCGAAGGGCTCGAGGACCTGCAGGAGCGGATCGGCGACGAGTTCGAGCGGACGCTGCGCGACGTCGAGCTCCTCGTGCCGTTCTCCGAGGGCGGCACGCTGTCCGAGCTCCACGATCTCAGCGGCGAGCTCGAGCGCACCGACACGCCGGAGGGCGTGCGGATCCAGATCCGGCTCCCGTCCGTGGTGGCCGAGCGCTTCGACCGCTACGCGGTCAACGGCAACCGCCCCGGCTAGAAGCGGTACGTGGTCTGGCCGTGCGGGTCCTTCGCGAAGGCCAGCACCTTGGCGGCCTCGATCCGGAACACGCCCGCGTCGCCGCCCTCGTCGGAGCGGAAGACGCCGTCGCCGACGTCGAAGTGCCAGACGGCGCCGTACTTGGCCTCGTAGGCGTCGGCGATCCGCTGCAGCTCGGCGTTGTCGCGCACCGGCACGGCGGTGCCCTCGACGACGATGTCGAGGCCCGCCGCCCACGTGTTGGTGCCCGTGGTCAGCGCCACCTTCGGGCTGTGCTCGAGGTTGCGGTACTTCTGCTCGCGCAGGCCCGTGCAGAAGTGCGCCGCGCCGTCGTGGAACACGAACACGAGCGGCGTCACGTGCGGGCGCCCGTCGGCGCGCACCGTGGTGATCCATGAGAGCTCGGCCTGTTCGAGCGCGCGCTCGACGGCCTCCCAGGGCGTGGGGGTCGCCGCCGGATCGCTGAACCGGGTGTCGATCTTGCCTGTCGTCATGGGACTTGAGACTTGGCGCGCGGCCCGGAATCATCGTCGGCGATGCGGGTGGTCCCTCCTGGAGGCGGTGAGGTCGTCGGCGACTCGCCGGACCGGCGGGTCGAGATCCTCACCGATCGCGACGGGCTGCACGCCACGTGGTCGCGCTTCGCCGCGGGCCGCGCGGGCGCCGACCTGCACGTCCATCGCCACCACACGGACCTCTTCTACGTCCTCGCCGGCGAGCTGACGGTCCTGCTGCTCGGCGACGGCGAGGTCGTTGTGCCGGCCGGCAGCATCGCCTGCGTGCCGCCGCTCGTCGTCCACGGCTTCAAGAACGCCTCGGACGGGGAGGTCCGCTATCTCAACCTCCATGCGCCGGGCATGGGCTTCGCGACTTCATGCGCGGGCTGCGCGACGGCCGCCCGTGTCGCCTACGACCAGCACGAACCGCCCGCGGACGGCGGCCGTCCGGCCCGGCGAGGTGGCGATCGGCCCGCCGCCGCTCGTCACCGACGCGATCGCCATCACCGAGAACGGCCCGCTCGCGGACGCGCTCTACGTGTTCGACGGGACGTGGATCGACGATCCGCAGGAGCTCCCCGACGCCCGCTACCTGAGCATCAGGCTCTAGCGGCCCGAGGAGCCGAAGCCGTTCTCACCGCGATCGTCGGGTGAGGGCGGGAGCTCCTCGACCACGCACGCCTCGGGGGCCACGAACGGGACCAGCAGCAGCTGGGCGATCCGGTCGCCCACGACCGCCTCGAAGCGGGCATCGCCGAGGTTGACCAGGACGACGCGGATCTCGCCACGGAAGTTCGGGTCGATCAGGCCTGGTCCGTTGACCACGGATATCCCGTGGCGCGACGCGAGGCCCGAGCGCGGGACGACGAGCCCGGCGACCCCGGGCGGCAGCGCCACGGCGACGCCCGTGGGCACGGTGACGCGCTCGCCCGGCCACAGCGAGAAGCTCTCTGCGGTGCGCAGGTCGTAGCCGGCGTCACCCGGCCGGGTGCGTTCCGGGACCTGCGCACCGGGGCGGAGAAACCGGACGTGGAGCTGATCGAGCGCGGTGTCGAGAGCCATCACACGACCTTAACCACGGCACCGGATGGCCAAACGGGGCGATTCCGCATTTCCCACGATTTCCTTCGACCTCGGCGCCTCCAGGGTTTCTGGAGGCGCCGAGGGTCTCCGGAGGCCCTTCTAGCCGACCAGCCCCGTCTCGTTGAGGTACTCCTCGGCGACCACGGCGGGGTCCTTCTTGTCGAGGTCGACGCGGGCGTTGAGCTCCTGCATGTTCTCGTCGGTGAGCTGCTCCTGGATCAGCTCGACCGTCTTCTCGAGGTCCGGCCCGGCGGCGTCGAACGTCTCCTGCTTCATGACCAGCGTCGAGTTGTAGGGCGGGAACATGCCCTGGTCGTCCTCGAGCAGGACCTCGTTCTCGCGCTGGATCTGCGGATCGGTGGTGAAGACGATCGAGACGTCCGCGCGGCCCGACGTCAGGACGTCATGGCGCTGGGCGATGTCGACGGGCACGAACTTCTTGAACTTCAGGCCGTAGACCTCCTGCAGCCCGAGCAGGCAGTCGAGCCGCTGGCGGCACTCGGGCGAGCCGTAGAGCGTGAGGTCCTGCGACTTGCCGTCGAGGTCGGAGATCGTGGTCAGGTCGAGGTCCTCGGCCGTGGCCTGGGTCACGGCGACCTCGTTGGAGGACGTGAACGGCGTCGGCGGCAGCGCGACGAGGCCGTCGGCCTCGAAGCCGGCCTTGGCCTCCTCGTAGGCGGCCTGCGGGTCCTTCGGCAGCGCGTCGGCCTGCTTGCCGAAGAACGAGAGCAGCGCCGTGCCCGTGTACTCGGGGTAGGCGGAGATGTCGCCGGACTTCACCGCGGCGAGCGCGGTCTTCTCGTCACCGAGGTTGAGGTCCGTCTTGATCGTGTAGCCCGCGGCCTCGAGGCCTTGCGCGTAGATCTCCCCGAGCACCTTCTGCTCGGTGAAGTTCTTCGAGCCGATGGTGAGCTCGACCTCGGCGTTGGCGTCGTTCTTCTCGATCTTGCCGCCGGACGCCTCGCTGGTGGCGGTCGGAGCGGCGCTTTCGGGCTCGTCGTCATCGTCGCCGCACGCGGCGACGAACAGCGCGCACAGCAGCGAGAGCAGGAGCAGGAGTCGTGAGAGCTTCATGGGACGGTCTGGATCCTCCTCTTGAGGGTTCCGAGGCGAGAGTCAGATGCACCCGCACCCCTTTCGAGCTTGACGCCGGTCGGCGTAGCGGCGCGCTGGAGGGCCGCGAGTCCGAACTCGGCGAGCACCGCGAGCGCGGCGACCATGATCGATGCGCCGATCTGCCCCTCGCGCCCGTAGACGCTTCCGGAGATGATCGGGTCGCCGAGCGTGAGCACGCCGACCAGCGGAGCGATGGTCGCCGTGGCGATGACGTTGACGGTCGAGGTCCTGATGCCGCCGAAGATCAGCGGCAGGGCGAGCGGGAACTCCACCGAGCGCACGATCTCGCTGCCGGACATCCCCATGCCGCGAGCCGCGTCGACCGTGTCGCGGCTCACCTGGCGTACGCCCACGAAGGCGTTGGTGAGGATCGGCGGGATGGCCAGCAGGGCGAGCGCCACCGCGACGTTCCAGAACTCCGGCGTGCTCGGGAAGAACGCGACGAAGAACGCGATCAGCGCGACGCTGGGGACGGCACGGCCGGTGTTGGAGATCGAGATGGTGGCGAACGCGCCGCGTCCGGTGTGGCCGAGGACGAGGCCGAGCGGGAGCGCCACCGCGATGGCGATGGCCATCGCCGCGGCGGTCAGCTTGAGGTGCGTCCACAGCAGCGGGAGGTTCTCCGCGCCGCCGACCCGCGCGCCGCCGGCCTGCGACTCGCGAGAGTTGAAGATCCAGTCGATGGCGTCGCCGAACTCGCCCAGGACGGCCAGCGTGGAGCTCATGCCGCCGCCTTCCGCGTCCACGGCGTGAGCACCTTCTGCAGCCCGAGCACGAGCAGATCGAGCACCACGGCGAGGCCGACGGCCAGCCCGCCGGCCACGAGCACGTTCGAGCGGAACGTGTAGTCGGCGAACAGCGCCTCGCCGAGCCCGCCCGCCCCCGCCAGGAACGCCAGCGACGCGAGCCCGACCGTGGTCGTGATCGCGATCCGCAGCCCGGCCATGATCTCCGGCAGCGCCAGCGGCAGCTCCACCCGCCACAGCAGCTGGCGCGCCGTCAGGCCCATGCCGCGGCCCGCGTCACGCGTCTCCGGCGGCACGTTGTCGAACCCCGCCATGAAGTTGCGGAAGAGGATCAGCAGCGTGTACGCGACGAGCGCGATGATCGCCGTCGTGTTCCCGCGCCCCGTGAGCGGCAGCAGGAGGAAGAACACCGCCACGCTGGGCAGCGTGTAGAGGATCCCCGTGATCTGGGTGATCGGAGGGGCCAGCCAGCGACGGCGATGCGCGAGCAGGGCCAGTGCGAAGGCGATCGTGAAGCCGATCGCCACCGACACGAGGGTCAGGTAGACGTGCTCCCAGAACGGGCTCACGTAGCGGTCGAAGTTGTCGGCGATCCAGTCCGGGCAGATGCCGTCGTCGGCCACGCAGTCGGGCGCGCTGCGGTCGCGCCGTTCGAGCTGGGCGAAGACGAGCTCGATCACGCCTGCTCCGGGGTCTCGGCGATGGCGTGCGAGAGCAGCTCGATCGAGAGGATGCCGACGACGCGGCCCTGGGCGTCGACGACCGGGCCGTACTGGACCTCGCTGGCCAGCAGGTCGCTCAGGGCGTCGCGCAGCACGTCGTCGAGCTCGACCACGGGCTGTGGCGCCGCGGTCGGGACGTCGCCCACGCGCTCGCCGGCCAGCGCGCGCTCCGACAGCCAGCCGAGCGGGCGCCGCTCGTCGTCCACCAGCAGCGCGTAGGGGACTTCCGACCCGTTGAGCCGCGCCAGCGCGTCGGACACCGGCTCGCCGGCGCGCACGAGCGGCGCCTCCCAGAGGTTGACGTCGCGGACCCGCTGGAGCGCGAGCCGCTTGAGCGCGCGGTCGGAGCCCACGAAGTCCTCGACGAAGGGGTTCGCGGGGTGCATGAGCAGCTCCGCGGGCGGCGCGTACTGCGCGAGGATGCCGCCCTCCTGGAGGATCGCGATGCGGTCGCCCATCTTGATCGCCTCGTCGATGTCGTGCGTGACGAAGACGATCGTCTTGCGGATCTCGCCCTGCAGGCGCAGGAACTCGTTCTGGAGCCGCTCGCGGTTGATCGGGTCGATCGCGCCGAACGGCTCGTCCATCAGCATCACGGGCGGGTCGGCGGCGAGCGCGCGGGCCACGCCGACGCGCTGGCGCTGGCCGCCGGAGAGCTGCGCCGGATAGCGCCGGCCCATCTCCTGCGGCAGGCCGATGAGATCGAGCAGCTCCTCGACCCGGGCGGTGGTCCGGCGCTTGTCCCAGTCCAGCAACCGCGGGACGGTGGCGATGTTGTCGGCGACCGAGCGGTGCGGGAACAGCCCGATCTGCTGGATCACGTAGCCGATCTCGCGCCGCAGCTGGGTCTCGTCCTTGGCGCGGACGCTCTCGCCGCCGATGAGGATGTCGCCCTCGGTGATCGTGAGCATGCGGTTGACCATCCGCATCGCCGTGGTCTTGCCGCAGCCGGAAGGCCCGACGAGCACGCAGATCTCCCCGGCCGGCACCTCGAGCGACAGCCGGTCGACGGCGGGCTTCTCGGCGCCCGGGTACACCTTCGTCGCCTCACGGAACTCCAGCGACGCTGCCTGATGGGAGGCCGACGGCCCCTCGGTCTGGGCGGTGTTCGAAGATGACAAGCGAGAGGACCCTCGGGAAGGGACCGGTCGATCCTACAGAGTGGTCCCGTCGGTTCCTTCAGATTCCGGCGGCTCGGCGCGCCGCCGCGTGCGCCGCGTCCTCGAGCTCGTCGTCGAGCGGATCCAGCGTGGAGAGCGGGATTCCGAGGGCTTTGGCGGTAAGCCAATCGGCAAAGTGGGCATTCTTGGGAAGCAGCGGACCATGGAGATAGGTCCCCACGACATTTCCGTTCGGGCCGCC
Organism: uncultured Solirubrobacteraceae bacterium; assembly: GCA_963774155.1. Taxonomy (GTDB): domain Bacteria; phylum Actinomycetota; class Thermoleophilia; order Solirubrobacterales; family Solirubrobacteraceae; genus DASSUW01. The sequence continues at coordinate 873,085 of CAVZDW010000008.1, read as the reverse complement.
CAGCACGCCCTCCTGCCCCGACCGCCCGTCGTTGCCGTGCCCGCGCAGCACGCGGCCGAGCGGCTGCGCGCCCGGTCCGAGCCGGGTGCGGCCGGCGTGGTTCTCGAAGCCGGCCAGCACCTGCCCGTCGGCCAGCTCGATGGCCACGTTGCCGATCAGCCGCGGGCCGTCCTCGCGGACGGTCTCGAGGTCGACGAGATCCACGCCCGGAAGCCGCTCCCCACCCATCGCGTAGCCGTGGCCGAGCAGCTGGTAGCCCCCGCAGACCGCGAAGACCACGGCGCCGCGCTCCGCCGCGGCGTGCAGCGCGTCGCGCTTCGTCTCGGCCATGTCGCGCGCGCAGAGCGCCTGGTCACGATCCTGACCGCCTCCGATGTAGAGCAGGTCGTGGGCGTCGGGGTCGAGCGTGTCCTCCAGCCCGATGCCGCGCAGCTCGAAGCCGAGCCCGCGCCAGGCGCAGCGGCGCTCGAGCAGGAGCAGGTTGCCGCGGTCGGCGTAGATGTTCAGGAGGTCGGGATAGAGCGCCCCGACGCGCAGCGTCTCAGCCACGGAGCAGCACCACCTCGGAGCCGACGTGCTCGGGCGTGGGGGCGATCCGGCGCACGCCGTCGGGCCGCAGCCCGGCGGCCGCGCCCTCCTCATGCAGGCCGTCGACCGTGACCGGCGCGAGCACGATCACGTCGGGCTCGACGGTGCGCTCGCCGGCCGGGGCGACCGTGTGCCTGAGCCGCTCGATCCGCGTCCCCTCGGCCACCGCCCGCACCGCCGTCGGCTGCGACAGGTACCGCCACCCGTCGAGCTCCACCGCATCGGGCTCGGGCAGCTCGACGTCCGCCTCGAACGTCTCGAGCGTGGAGGTGATGGCGAGGGCGACGAGCCCGCCGGGCGCCACGGCGCGCCGGGCGGACGCGAAGAACCCGCGCCTGGCGCTCTCGTCGGGCAGCAGCTGGATGGTCTGCATCGGCACCGCGACGAGCGCGAAGGCCTGCTCGCCGGCGTCGAAGTCCGCCGCGTCGGCGACCAGCGTGGTGACGGCCCGGCCGTCCGCGCGCGCTCGGAGGGCGGCGAGCAGGTCCGGGTCGACGTCGAGCGCGGTCACCTCGTACCCCGCGTCGGCGAGGTCGAGCGCCACGCGGCCGGTCCCGGCGCCCACGTCGAGCACCGGACCGCCGGTCTCGCGGGCCAGCGCCCGCCAGAGCGGCAGGTCGGCGACGTAGGCGCCGCACTCCACGTCGTGCCAGATGACCTTGCTCATCGCCAGTACTCCGCGGCGAGCCCGCGACGGGTCAGCAGGTCCTTGAGCTCGAGCAGCGCCGTGTAGGTCGGCAGCGCGTAGAGCGGCCCGTCGCCCGCCGCGAGGGCGGCGTCGAGCCCGCGCCCGAGGTCGTCGACCACCTCGAGCCGGCTCGGCTCCACGCCCGCGTACTTGAGCCGCAGGGCGAGCTCCGCCGCCCGCGTGCCGGAGCACGTCAGCCGCCGCACGTGCGGAGCCACGAGCTCCCAGTCGGCGTCCCACACCCAGGAGACGTCGCGGCCGTCGGCGGTGCGGTCGTTGAGCACGCCGAAGAGGTCGAGCTCGGTGCCCTCGAGCGCGAGCGTGCGCAGCACCTCGTTGGCGCCGGCCGGGTTCTTGATGAGCAGGATCGAGGTCGGCCGGCCGGAGAGCTCGACCGTCTCCGCGCGCCCGAACGCGGGCGCCACCTCGCTCAGCCCGGCGACGATCTCGTCGAGGGGAACCTCCAGGGCCAGGCACAGCGCCGCGGCGGCGAGCGCGTTGTAGACGTTGTAGAGCCCCGGGAGCGGCAGCTCGACCCGCCGCTCTCCCTCGGGCGTGGTCAGCGTGAACGCGGCCGAGCGGATGCCGCGCAGCTCGACCGCCGAGGCCGTGACCTGCGGCTCGGGCCGCTTGGCGCCGCAGTTCGGGCAGACGTAGTGGCCGAGGTGGGCGAGGTACGCCGCGTCGTAGACGTAGGCGTGCCCGCAGCGGCGGCAGTGCTTGGAGTCCGACGCGTGCTGGAGCTCGGGCAGCGCCAGGGCGTCGTCCTCCACGCCGTAGTAGAGGGCCTCTCGGTGGCGGCCGAGATCGGCGACCAGCGGGTCGTCGGCGTTGAGCACGAGCCCAGCGGAGGGATCGAGGCCGGCGACGATCTGCGCCCAGCGGTCGGCGATGATCTCCAGCTCGCCGTAGCGGTCGAGCTGGTCGCGGAACAGGTTGCCGAGCAGGACGGCGCGCGGCCTGACCGCGGTCGTCAGGAGGCCGAGCCAGAACTCGTCGACCTCGAACAGCCCCATGTCGCCCGGGTCGCGCGCGGCAGCGGCCAGCGCGGCGGCGACCCCGCCGGCCATGTTCGCCCCGGCGCGGTTGTGCACGAGCCGCGTGCCCGTGCGCCCGAGCACCGTGGCCACCATCGCCGCCGTGGTCGTCTTGCCGTTGGTGGCCGAGATGACGACGCTCCCGCGCTGGAGCCGGGAGGCGAGAAGGGCGATGGCGTCCGGCTCGGCGCGCATGAGCACCTTGCCGGGGAGCGAGGTGCCGCCGCGGCCGGCCAGGCGCGTGAAGGCGGCGGTCGCCCGCGCCGCGAGCAGTCCCGCGGCCAGCCTCACGGGACGATCACCCGGAGCGCGCCCGGGCGCACGGTGACGGTCGCGGGGAGGTCGGCGATCGGGTCGCCGTCGGCGTACGCGGTGAACGGGCGGTCGGCGTGGAAGGTGACCTCGCGACCGCGGTGGATCTCGAAGCCCGGCTCGTGCACGTGGGTGCCCTTGAAGACGCGCCTGAGCCCGCGCAGGTAGGCGAGCTTCGGCTGGTGGGTGGTGAAGGCGACGTCGAGCAGCCCGTCCTCGACCGACGCGTCGGGCACGAGCCACATGCCGCCGCCGAAGACGCCCGAGTTGGAGACCGCGACCGCGTAGCCCTCGAACTCGTGGGCCTCGCCGTCGATCGTCACCTGCCAGCGGGCGCGCTTCCAGCCGGCGAGCGCCCGCAGCGCGCCGTAGAGGTAGACGAAGGTGCCGAGCGGCAGGCGGGTGGTGTTGGCGATGTGGTTCACGTCGGAGTCGAAGCCGGCGCTGAGGATGCCGACGTAGATGCGGCCGCCCGCCTCGGCGACGTCGATCTGTTGCTCCTTCCCGGCGGCGAGCAGATCCACCGCCGCCACCGGGTCGTGGCCGATCCCGAGCTTGCGCGCGAGGTCGTTCCCGCGCCCGCCGGGGATGACGGCCATGAGCGCGTCGCCCTCGAGCAGCTCGCCGGCCACGGCGCCGGCCAGGCCGTCGCCGCCCATGGCCGCGGCGACCTCGCCGGCCGCGCGGGCCTCGCGCGCCAGCTCGCGGGCATGCTCGATCGACGTCGTCCGGTCGACGCGGAAGGCGAGCCCGTGCGCGCGCAGCGCGGCCTCGACGTCCGGCAGGAGCCGGGCGGCACGACCAGCGCCCGCTGAGGGGTTGACGATGAGGCGGACGGCGCGATCCATGCGAGCCGGGGAGGCTAGCCGGGCGCGCCTGGTGTCCTGATTCAAAACTTCGATGGCACTCGGCGGCGCCGGCCTCGCGCCTGCCGGCATCCGCCGGTGGTGCCACCGAACTTCCGAATCAGACACTAGGGGAGGACCAGGGCGGCGAGCGAGTCGGCGACGTACGTCGGCTTGGGGTCGGCGGCCTCGGCCTCCTCGCGCGTCGCCCCGCCGGTGAGCACGAGCGCGGAGTCGAGCCCGGCGCGGTGCGCGCCGGCCACGTCGATCTCCAGCCGGTCGCCGATGCCGATGATGCGGCCGGGCGCCAGCCGGTCGAAGGCCGCCTCGTAGATGGCCGGCTCGGGCTTGCCGACGACGAGGTCGGCGGTGCGGCCCGTGGCGGTCTCGATGGCGCCGAGCACGGCGCCCGTGCCCGGCCAGGGGCCGTCGGGCATCGGGAACGTCGCGTCGCGCGTCGCGCCGATCAGCTCGGCGCCCCGGATGACGGCCTGCGTGGCGATGCGCAGCTCCTCGTAGGCGAAGTCGTCGTGGGCGCCGACCACGACGACGTCGGCGTGGCCGGCGAACGGCGTGCGGTTCACGATCCGCAGGCCGGCGGCGGACACGTGGTCCACGAGCGCCTGCGAGCCGACCACGTAGGCCGATCCGCCGCCCCGGCCCGAGAGGTGGTACTGCAGGGCCGAGCCGACCGTGACCACCTCGGCGATCGAGGCCTGGAAGCCGAGGCGCCAGAGCTTGCGGACGAAGTCCTCGGGTGCGTAACGGACGTCGTTGGTGAGGAACAGCACGGACGCCCCCGCCTCGCGCAGGGCGGTGACGGCCTCCGGAGCGCCCTCGCACGCCTCGTCGCCCACCCAGAGGCAGCCGTCGAGGTCGAGCAGGACACGGTCATAGGGCTTGACCCTTGACGAAACGCTCACGGTGCGTGTCTATCATCGCCGCCCATGTCGCGGCTCCCCGTCCTGCTCCTGTGCCTGATCTGCGCCCTCTTCGTCGCCGCCTGCGGCGATGACGACGACAGCTCCGGTGAGACCGCGGCCACCCCGACGCCGACCGAGGAGGCCGCTCCCGCCGGCTGCGAGGCGACCGAGGCGCCCAAGCCCAAGGGGGAGGGCGACCTCGCCAAGCCGAAGGAGCAGCTCGAGGCCGGCAAGACCTACGTCGCCACGGTGTCGACCAACTGCGGCGACTTCGAGATCACGCTCGACCCCAAGCAGGCGCCGAAGACCGGCGGGTCGTTCAAGACGCTCGCCGACGAGGGCTTCTACGAGGGCACGACGTTCCACCGCATCGTCGCGGGCTTCGTGATCCAGGGCGGCGACCCGAAGGGCGACGGCACGGGCGGGCCCGGGTTCTCCGTGACCGAGGCGCCGCCGCAGGATCTCGTCTACTCGAAGGGCGTCGTCGCGATGGCCAAGACCGGCACCGAGCCGGCGGGCACGTCGGGCAGCCAGTTCTTCGTGGTGACCGCCGAGGACGCGCAGCTCCCGCCGGACTACGCGCTCCTCGGCAAGGTGACCGCCGGCCAGGACGTGGTGGACAAGATCGGGGTCGCGGAGACCGATCCCGCCACCGAGGCGCCGCTGGAGCCGGTGGTCATCTCGTCGGTCAAGGTCGCCGTCAGCGGCTGACCCGCACCGCCTTCTTCAGCGTCGTCGCCGCGCCGTCCGAGAGCGTGACGGTGAGCTGGACGGTCACCTTGGCGCGCGGCTTGAGCCGCTTCTTGGGCGCGAGCGCGACCTTGGCGGTGCCGGCCGCGGGGAGGACGACCTTCTTCGTGGCGACCTTGCGGCCCTTGTGCAGCAGCTTCGCCTGGACGATGCAGGCCGTGGCGCAGGGGACCGAGGCGGTGACGCGCTTCTTCGTCGCGCGGACGCTCTTGAGCTTGGGCTTGACGGCGGCGGCCGGGGCGCCCGGGTCGGCGGGACCCCAATCCGGCTCGCTCCCGCCCGGGATGACGAGCGCCGGCTGAACCGCGCAGTCGAGCGCGCTCGGCTTGATCCACACGCCGTCCGGCTCGCCCCAGGCCAGCGACTGGCCGTCGGGCGCCCACGTCGGGCCGTGCAGCCCCTCGAGCTTGCCGGTGGCGCACTGCATCGCCGGCAGCGCGGGCGGCGGGCCGCTGAGCGAGTACCACATGATGTGGGTGTCGCTGCCGTAGCCGCGGACCAGCGCGATCCGGTCGCCGGTGGCGGCCAGCTCGCCGTCACCGAGGTCGGTCGAGTCCGCCTGGCCGACGATCTCGTAGTCGTCGAACCAGTGCACGTCCTCGGCGGCGCCCTGATCGTGCGTGTTGACCTGGTGCAGGTAGCCGCCGAACACGAGCGTCCGGGTGTTGGAGACCCAGCTCGGGTTGTTGAGGTAGAGGTTGCCGGGGAGCGGCTGGCCGGTCGCGGTCATGTAGCCGGTGACGGTGCGAGCGCCGCACGACGCGCCGACCGGACACGAGAAGCTGGCGAAGCTGTAGGCGACCTTCGTGCCGTCGGGCGACAGCGCGACATCGACCGCCGCGCCGTCCATCGGGTGGCTGACGGAGTTGGTGAGCGCCGGCGGGTCGAGCTCGCGGATGGTCCGCCCGTCGCGGCGGATCAGCTTGACGCTGTCGACATGCGCCGCGGCCACGGTGCCGTCATCGGCCTGCGACGGCGAGCGGTACGGGAAGTCGGCCGTGCCGTCGCGGGTCAGCTGGCGCTGGTTCGAGCCGTCGGGGGAGGCGACCCAGACGTTGCTGTCCTTGACGAAGACGATCGAGTCGGCTTGGGCGGCGGCGGCCGGGACGAGCACCAGCGCGGCGGCGACCAGCAGGGTTCTGAGGAGCATGCCGCGCATCCTCTGTTCTGCGGGGGCTGCGTCGCATCGGGGGGATCCCTAACGCGCTCGTTGCCCGGCGCGGAACCCCGGCTGGGTAGGGAAGCGAGGGAGCCGGCCGCGCCGGTCGTCCGTGGCGGATTTCCCCCGATATGCGGGGGTTACCCGCCACGGACCGCTTCGTGGCGAGTAATCCGCGCATATCGCGGATTACGCGCCACGGACGACGAGCGCGGCCGATCCCCTCGCCGCCTTACCCAGCCGGGGTTACGCGGAGCGCAACGAAGCGCCCTCGAGCTCGAGCAGAGCCCGCTTGCGCGCCGGCCCGCCCCCGTACGCCCCGATGCCGCCGCTGGCCGGAACCACGCGGTGGCACGGCACGAGGATCGGCACGGGATTGCGCGCGCAGGCGGTCGCGGCGGCGCGGAACGCTCGCTCGTTGCCGGCCCGCCGGGCCAGCGCGCCGTAGGTGACGACGTCGCCGGAGGCCACGGAGTCGTGGAGGGTCTCGAGGACCGCCCGCCGGAACGGCGCGCCGACCATCGACAGGTCGACGGGCACGGCGGCCAGCGTCTCGCCCGCGAAGTACGCGTCCAGAGCGTCTCGTGTCGGGCCCAGCTCGCGGTCGGAGCCGACGATCCGCGGCCCGAGGCGGCCCGCGACCTCGGCGAGCACGTGGTCCTCGGGCTCCTCCTCGAAGCCCACGCGGACCACGCCGGCCGGGCCCTGGACGACGAGCAGGCGGCCGATCGGGGTCCGCAGCCGGGTGAAGACGGCGTCGGCGAGGCCCTCGCGCACCGCGGCGGCGGCGACGGCCTCGAGCAGGGTGTCGGGGAGCGGGGTCATGCGGCGGCTCTCTCTCGCAGGGTCCGTACGGCGGTCGACACGCGCTGGCGGGCGGCGACGGTGGATATGCCGAGCCGGGCAGCGATGCCCTCGTAGTCCAGGTCGTCGACGAAGCGCAGCCGCAGGGCGGCCTGCGCGCCGTCGGGCAGGGGCGCGATCAGGGCCTCGAAGGCGCCCTCGTCGTAGCTGTCCACCACGGCGGGGGTCGGCACCTCGTCGGTGACCACGTCGCGCCGGCGCGAGCGATGGAGGTCGATCGCGGCGGTCGTGGTCACGCGGTACAGCCACGCGCGCAGGTGATCGGCGTGACGCAGCCGCGGATAGGCGCGCAGCGCGCGCAGCAGCGCGTCCTGCAGGACGTCCTCGGCGTGCTGGTCGCCGGCGAGCCTTCGCGCGTGGGCGAGCAGCTCGTCGCCGTGGCGCTCGACGAGCGTCCAGAACGGTGGCAGTACGACCGCGGTCACGTCAGAAGAACGCGACGCGCGCCGCAAACGTGAGCTTTCAGCGCCTCCGGCCGCTGCCGAGCATGTCCGCACGCTGCTCGGCCGCACGCGCCCGTGCCCGCTTCTGGCGGCGGCGGCCCACCACGGCCAGCACGCCCAGGACGACGGCCACGAGCAGGAAGCCCCAGAAGACCGAGACGCCCGTGCCGATGCCGCCGAACGGCAGCGCGACGAGCTGCACGATGCCCCAGCCGATCGCGAGCAGCACGACGATGATCGCCACCACGAGCAGCACGCCGCCGATGCGCCGGGCCATGCCGGAGCCCGGCGGCGGGGCGATGTAGCCCATCAGCTGCAGCATGAAGAGCTGGCGGCTCGACGGCGGCTCCTGGCCGAGCTTCTCGGCGGCGACCTTGAGGTCGCCGGCGCGGCGCTCGGCGAGGGCGAGCGAGGCCTCGGCCATCCGCCGCAGCTGCAGGCGCTCCTGCGGGCGGGCGGCGGCGATCGCCGCGCGGAAGTGCTCACGCGAGCGCTTGGCGTCCATCCGCTCGGCCGCGCGGGCGCCCAGGATCGCCTGGGCGGCCGACCGGAAGCGGGTCTCGGCCTCGAGCTCCTCGTCGCTGCGGCCTTCCAGCCGCTGCATCTCGGCGAGCGCGCCCTTCTGCTCGATCTTGATCTGTCGCTGCTTGGGGGCCATGTGGACCGTCGATTCTACGACCGCCGGCGAAATCCGGTGGCCTCGGCGTCGGGGGTGAGTGGGCTCTCGGGCAAGCCCGGCTCGGGATCGAGGAGGTCATACCCGCCCGGGGCGATGTCGTTCGGCTCGTCGGGGTGGAAGAGCGCGGCCAGGTACTGGATCTGCCCGCGGCCGACGCCGAGCTCGTACTGGCCGCCGCCGTAGGCGCCCATCCCGCGCTCGTCGCAGAAGTCGTAGCCCTCGAACAGCGCCTTCACGCTCCCGAAGCGCGAGGGCTTGAGGTTCACCGTGCGCGGGACCACGGGCGCGGCGAGGATGTCGTCCACCGAGTGGATCGGCGCGTCCCAGGTGATGCGCTCCTCGTACGGGCGCAGCGCTTCGCGGGCCTCCTCCGTCTCGAGGTCCGGGTCCTCGAGCCAGGCGTCCGGGAACGCCTCGGCGATGCGGCGGTAGAAGGCCGGGTCGGTCGGCGTGTCGACCGGCGTGCCCTTGTAGGCCCCCTTGAAGTCGATCGAGTCGACCGCGCCGGTCTCGACCAGCGCGTCGATCAGATCGTCGCCCCAGTCCGGCGTGCCGTCGAGCTTGAAGCGCAGGTCGGGGTAGCGCGCGAGCCGGCGCGTGACGGCCTCGATGCTCGGCGGCTCGCCCATGCGCGTGGAGACGACGAAGGTCACGGGGCGGAGCTCGCGCCCGACGACATCGGCGAGCGACGTGCCGGCCTGGCGCAGGGCGAGGTCGAGCGCCGCGCTCTCGAACGCCCAGCGGCGATAGTCGCGGAACGCGGGTTGCGTGAGCTCCTCGCCGGAGAAGAGGTCGAGCGTCCCCAGGTGCTCGGAGAAGCCGTCGAACGTCCACTCGCCGGCGAGCGGCAGCTCCGGGCCGCGCTCCTGCTGGCTGCGTTGCGCGTCGGGGTCGTACGTGACGTCCTCGCCGAGTCCCTCCTCGCCGCCGCCGCGCAGGTGGATGATCGTGGTCAGCCGCTCGAATCCACTGCCCACCATCCGCGAGAGCCCTTCGAGCGCGTAGTCGTCGATCGTGAGGGGCAGGTCGGCGACTCGCTCATAGGTGCTCATGGTGTGTGAGCCTAGTGCCGGTCGAGGGTCTAGCCTGCGGCCGGTGCCCGAGGCGCTCGGCTTCTTCGTCCTGGTCGAGCTCGTGGGCCTCGCGGCCGTCCCGCTCGCGGGGCTCGCGTTCGGACGGCTGCCCGGGGCCGGGCTCGGGTTCGCCAAGCCGCTCGGGCTGCTGCTCCTCACGTGGGTCGTCTGGATGCTCGCGTCGATCACCCCGGTCGAGTACTCCACGGCGACGGTGCTCGTGGTGGCCGGCCTGATCGCGGTCGCCGGGGTGCTGGCGGCCGCCCGGCAGCGCGCGCTCGCCTCGCGGCTGAGCGACGCGCCCTCCGGATGGTGGGCGCGGCGCCGCGCCGAATGGGTGAGCGCACGGGCCCTGCCCGTGACCGACCCGGCGCGGCGGCGGCTGTGGCTCGGCTCGGAGGTCGTGTTCGTCGTCGTCTTCGCGGCGATGGCGCTCCTCGTCGCCTACTCGCCGGACGTGTGGGGGACGGAGAAGCCGATGGACATGGCGTTCATCAACGCCGCGAACGCCTCCAGCTCGTTCCCGCCGCACGACCCGTGGATGGCGGGCGAGGACATCAACTACTACTACCTCGGCCACCTGGCGATGGCGATCGTCATCAAGGTGGTCGGCGTACGGCCGGACGTGGGGTACAACCTCGCGCTCGCCCTGCTGGTCGCGCTGGCCGCGACGGCCGCGTTCACGCTGGCCGGGACCGTGTGGGCGGCCGCGCGGCCGCGCCTCGCGGGCGTGCGCGGCGGCCCGGTCGCCGTGGGCGTGACCGCCGTGGTGGTCTGCCTCGTGCTCGGCAACCTCGCCGGCGTGCGGGAGTGGATCGACGCCGCCGACCCGCCGGGCGACTACGACTGGTTCGCCGCCTCGCGCGTGATCCCGGGGACGATCAACGAGTTCCCGTGGTTCTCGTTCCTGCTCGGGGACCTCCACGCGCATGTGCTGGCGCTCCCGTTCACGCTGCTGGCGCTCGGCTTCGTGCTGCAGGTCGTGCTCCGCGGCCCGCGTGGCGACGCCGTGCTGCGCGGCGTGGCCGAGGCGCTCGCCGCCGGCCTGGCCATCGGCGTCCTCTACGCGATCAACTCGTGGTCCTATCCGGTGGTCGCCGGGCTGCTCGTGCTGGCCGTCGCCGCCTGGCTCCGCGACCCCGCGAGCGCCGGCCGCCGCGGCTACGCGGTGAGCTGGCTCGTCCTCGTGCTGATCGCCAGCGTCGTCCTCGTCCTGCCGTTCTGGCTGGACTACGACCCGGCGGCCAGCGGCATCGGGCTGGTCGACGAGCGGCGGCCGTTCTCCTCCTTCGCGGGAGATCTCGCGCTGCTCTACGGCATCTTCGCCTGGCTGCTGGCGGCGGCCTTCGCGGCGCGGGTGCTGGCCACACGACACCCGGTCCGCACGTTCATCTGGGGCGCCGTGGCGGTGATCTTCGTCGGCTCGGCCCTGGCCACGGCCGACCTGGCCGGCATCGCCGGGCTCGCCGCCGCTGGAGCGGTGGCCGTCGGGTCGCTGCTCTCGAGCCGCCTCGTGCCGCCGGAGCGGTTCCTCTGGCTGCTGATCTCCGGCGGCGTCATCTGCGTGCTGATCCCCGAGCTGGTCTACGTCCGCGACGCCTTCGACGGCACCGACCTGTTCCGGATGAACACGGTCTTCAAGCTCGGCTACCAGGCCTGGGTGCTGCTCGCCATCGCCGCCGCCTGCGCGCTGCCGTGGGCCGGCGCGCACCTGCCGCGCCGTGGCTGGCCGGTGTGGGCGGTCGGGGCGGGCCTCGCGCTCCTGCTCGGCCTCGTCTATCCGTACGCCGGCACCTACGCGCGCACGGGCGGCTTCGCCGGCACGCCGACGCTCGACGGCCTCGGCTGGCTGCGCGAGGCGGCGCCGGGCGACCCGGGGGCGATCAGCTGGCTGCGGGCCAACAGCGCGGGCAGCGCGGTCGTGCTCGAGGCCGTGGGGGAGGACTACTCGGCCTTCGGCCACGCACGGATCTCGACGTTCACCGGCCGCGCCACGGTCCTCGGCTGGCCCGGCCACGAGCTGCAGTGGGGCCACGATCCGGACGGCCGCGAGGAGGACGTCCGCACGCTCTACACGACCACCGACCTCGAGCAGGCCCGCGAGCTGATCGGCCGCTACCGGATCGGCTACGTCGTGTACGGGCCGATCGAGCGCACCACCTACGGCGACGCCGGGCTGGCCAAGTGGGACGCGCTGGGCGAGCGGGTCTACGACCGCGCGGGGACGTCGGTGTGGCGGCTCACGGCTTCTGGTGGATCCACTCCGGCATCCCGCCGGTAGGGCTCCACGGCTCGCGCTTCGTGAACCACCGCCACCACTCGGCCGGCGACGCCATGAACTTGTCCTCCGAGCGGTCCCACCAGACGCGGAACGGGATCTCACGGGCGTCGTAGCCTGCGAGCGCGGGGCTCAGGCGGTCGTTCGCCGCCTGCGTGAGGACGAGCACGTCGCTGTCGGGCGGCTCGCCGGTCGCGCCGAGCTCGACATAGGAGACCGGGAAGTCGCGGAAGTACCAGGCCCACGGGAACGTCGCGCCCTCCGAGGCGTCGACCGTGATCGTGGTCGGCCGGCTCTCGGCGCGAGCGGCGATCTGGCGGGCGGTGCGGGCGACCTCCTCGGAGGACTGCGTGGCGACCAGCAGCTCGCGCGGGTCGGCGCGGTGCTCGGCGTTGACGAGGAAGGACGTGTAGGCGGCGAAGGCGAAGCCGGCGCCCACCACGGCCACGCCGACCGCGCCGTACCAGCGCCGCCGCGCCTCCCAGATGCCCTGGATGCCCATGCCGGCGAGCAGGATCAGCGGCAGCAGCGGGTGCAGCACGAGCCAGGCGAACTTCTCGCCGGCCCACGAGTAGATGACGAGCGAGAGCACGAAGGCCCAGGCCAGGAAGGCGCCGAGCAGCGACCGCCGCCGCACCGCCACCACCAGGCCGACGACGCCGAGGAGCAGCCACGGGAGCTCGTTCCCGATGAGCACCATCAGGTAGAAGCCGGGCGACTCGCCGCCACGCCCCACGTCGTGCTGGCCGAGCCAGTAGTCGAGGCCCGCGTACAGGCCGTCGATCCCCTGCGGGTGGGTGAGGAACGTCGTGAAGAGGATCGTGTAGACGCCGAGGAACGCGGCCAGCGCCCAGCCCCACGCGTCCAGACCGACCGCCCGCACCGGGGCGATCACCCGTTGGCGCCACGGCGACAGCAGCACGAGCACGAAGAACGTGAAGCCGACGAACCCGCTGATGAACGTCGTCTCCTTGGTCGCGAAGCTGGCCGCGAGCAGCGCGCCGAGCAGCGCCGGCTGATGGCGGCGCGGGTGCTCGAGGAAGCGGAAGATGACGACGATCGCCGCGAATGTGATGGCCGCGAAGTAGATGTCCTCGCGGGCGAAGCGCGAGTAGTAGAGGTAGGACGGCCCGACGGCCAGGAGCACCGCCGCCGCGAACGCTCCGACGCGTCCGATCTGGTTCCGCAGCAGGTACGGCAGCGGCACCATGAGGATGCCCATGAGCGCCGGCGCGAGCCGCGCGGTGAAGTCCGAGTCCCCGAACACGACGTACATGGCCGCCGTCAGGTAGAAGCGCAGCGGGCCGTGCAGCAGCGGGTTGTACGCGTAGTCCCCTGATTCCAGGAACGTCCAGGAGAAGTACGCGTCCTGGCTCTCGTCGTGGTGGAACGGGCGGTCGCCGAGGTCGATGAAGCGCAGGGCGATGGCGACGGCGACGAGCACCGCGTACGCGATCAGCTCGCCGCGCGGGCGCCGCGCCCGGGGTGCCGTGGCCTCGGCCTGCGCGAGCGTGGCGGCCATCAGCTGCGGGCCTCCAGCCGGGCGGCGCGCAGCCGCCCGAGCCCGCCGTAGCGGGTGGCGAGCAGCACGAGCCCGACGATGGTGATCGGGACGACGATGATGAAGCGCAGCATCACGATGTACGCGACGGCCTGTGCTCCCGTCCCGCCCAGCGCCTTGATGCCGAGGATCGCGGCGGCGTCCTGCGTGCCGGCGTAGGCCGGGCCGGAGGGCACCATCGAGAACACCGAAGCGAGCGCGACGATGTACAGGCCCTCGATCGGATCCATCCCGAAGCCGACCGCGGCGCCGGCCGACATCCACACGCCCGCCTCGATCGCCCAGATGACGAGCGTGAGGGCGAGCAGGAGCAGCCCGTGGTGCGCGCGGCGCAGCCCGAGGGTGGCCGACGCCATGGGGGCGATGAAGCTCATGAGCCGCTCGTTGCGGCGGACCGCGAGGTAGCCGGCCACGGCAGCGATGGCCAGCCCGGCCGCGACGAGCAGGATGATCTCCACGCTGTCGCCGCCGACCTCGCCGAGGAGCCCGTAGCCGACGACGACGAAGATCACCACCAGCACGGCGACGTCGAGCAGCCGCTCGGCCACCAGCGTGCCGAGCACGGTGCGCTTGGACGTGCCCGCCCGGGGCGCCATGAGCACGATCCGGATCGCGTCGCCGGCGCGCGCGGGGAGCACGTTGTTGCCCATGTACCCGACGCAGGTGAGCGCGTAGGTGTCGGCCCGCGCGGGTCGGGCGGACTCGTCCTCGAGCAGCCGCTGCCAGCGCTCGCTGCGGACCACCGTCGCCAGGCCGTACAGGGCGATGGCGCCCACCAGGGCGAGGAGCTCGCTCCCGCTGGACGGCAGGTCGGGCGCGGGCTGCCGCAGGGCCCACCACACGACGCCGGCGACGCAGAGCAGCGAGATGGCGAGCCCGAGCCAGGACAGGCGCGAGCCGACCCGGCGCCGGGCGGGCGGTGGCGGGTCGGAGATTGGGGGGACGGGCGGCGGTGCCGCGCGTTCGGGCGTTGGCGTCGGGGCGTCGATGGCTGTCGGCCATGATGGCAACCACACCTGACCGCAACCCTGGTTTGCGGCGACTGTTGAGGACTCACGATGCGCGCCTTCCTCATCGCGACCACCCTCCTGCTCCTCGCTCCGGGCAGTGCCGCCGCGGCCGACCTCGTCATCGACGGCCGCGGCTGGGGCCACGGCGTCGGCCTCTCCCAGTACGGCGCGTACGGCTACGCGCTGCGCGAGGCCCGCGACGCCGAGTTCATCCTCGGCCACTACTACACGGGCAGCGAGCTGGGGACGGCGCCCGCGACGCGCATGCGGGTGCTGCTCAAGCGCACCCGGGCGCCGAAGCTGAGCGGCGCCACGCTCGCCGTCGCCGCGAACGGGCGGCGGGTGAAGCTGCGCGACGACCGGCGCTACCGCTTCCGGGCGCTCGAGGCCACCCGCGTCGAGGTGATCGACGGCACGACCGGACGCACGCGCGCGCGTCTCGTGGGTCCCGTCACGGTCACCGGCGGCACGAGCACGGTGCTCCACGGAGCGGCCGAGAACGGGCTCAGCAACCGCTCCTACCGCGGCCGGATGGTCCTCGTGCGCGACGGCGGCTCGGTGCTCGCGGTCAACCACGTCTCGCTCGAGCACTACCTCTACGGCGTGGTGCCGGCCGAGATGCCCGCGAGCTGGCCGGCCGAGGCGCTCAAGGCGCAGGCCGTGGTCGCGCGCTCGTACGCGCTCACCAGCCGCCGCCCGAGCCTGCCGTACGACGTGTTCGCCGACGTCCGCTCGCAGGTCTACGGCGGGGTGGAGTCCGAGATCGCCGCCTCGACCGCAGCCGTGCGCGCCACCCGCGCCCGCGTCGTCACGGTCGGCGGCGCGGTCGCCCAGACGTTCTTCTTCTCCACCTCGGGCGGCCAGACGGCCTCCAACGAGGAGGGCTTCGGCGGCACGCCGCTCTCCTACCTGCGCTCGGTCGAGGACCCCCACGACGACCTGTCGCCGGTCCACACGTGGACGGCCCGGTTCACGAAGGCGGACGCGCGCAAGAAGCTCCGCAGCGTGCTGTCCGGGAACCTCGTCGGGCTCGAGGTCGCGTCCCGCACCGCGTCCGGGCGGGCCGCGACGGTCGTGGTGCACGGGTCTGGAGGCGACCAGACGGTCTCGGCCGCGACGGTCCGGACGCTGCTGGGCCTGCGGTCGACCTGGATCGAGCGGATCGCCGGGCCGTAACTGCGGCTGGGTAGGGAAGCGAGGCAGCCAGCCGCGCTCGCGGTCCCTGGCGAGTTGGTTCCGCATAGCGACACCAACTCGCCACCAACGCGATTCGTGGCGATTAATCCGCGCATATCGCGGATTACGCGCCACGGACGACCGACCGCGGCCGATCCCCTCGCCTCCCTACCCAGCCGGGGTTACGCCAGGGCAATGAACGCTACGACGGCCCGGCCTCGCGCGCACGAGCAACCGCGCCGCCACCCCGCCCGTCCACGGATCGCCGTGCCCGGGCAGCATCACGCCCGCGTCGACGTCCTCGATGCGCGACAGCGAATCCAGCGCCTGCGCGCTCGACACCGAGAACGCGCGCGACATGAGCTGCGGCCCCGGCCGGCCGGTCAGCGGGTTCCACGTGCAGAGCGCGTCGCCGACCAGGAGCGCGCCGTCGAACGCGAGCGCGACGTGGCCGTTCGCGTGGCCCGGGGTGTGGATGGCGCGCGGGTGGCCGGGCACGTCGAGCACGACGTCCTCGCCGCCGAACGTGGTCAGCACGGGGATCTTCGGCGTCCTCGCGCCGCCCGCGCGGACGCCCGCCACGAGCAGCTTCCACGTCGCCGCGTGGCGGAAGTACGGGCGCATGCTCCCCTCGCGCGGCTGCTCCTTGCGGTCGCGCACCATGTCGGCGTCCGCCTCGTGGACGTGCACCGGCACTCCCTCGGCACGGACCTTCTCGCCGATGCCGACGTGATCGCTGTGGCCGTGGGTGAGCACCACCGCGTCGATGTCGGCCACCCGCCGGCCGCGGTCGCGCAGCCACGCCTCGAGCTGCCCGTAGAACCCCGGCAGCCCGGCGTCCACGAGCGTCATGCCGCCCTCCGCCTCGACGAGGTAGAAGTTGACGATCTCGTTGCCCAGCCGGTGCACACCGGGGGCGACCTCGACGACCACGGCACGAGCCTAGTCGGGTTCGAATCCCGTTGGACGGATCGGGAGCCGTCCGGTACCGTTCCCTGTCCGATGGCCGCCCGCTATCTCGCCCTCGCCATGAAGCCGATGCCCGCAGCTGCGGGTCATTCGCTGGTGGGCGAGATCGCCATCGCCACGTCGAACGACCAGCCGCGCGGCATCTAGCGGACGGAGCCTCACATGCCCCCGTCCGCGAAGACCGCGGACGGGCGTCGAGTGAGGCGCTGGAACCGCGAACTGATCATCGAGAAGATCCTCGAGTGGGAGGCCCGCTACGGCGAGCCGCCGTGCTCGGCCGACTGGAACCCGTCGCTGGCGCGATGGCGCGCGCAGGAATGGCGTGCCGAGCGCTACCGCGAGGGCGTCTGGCCGTCGACCAACGCCGCGAAGCGCCCCTTCGACGGCTCCTTCGACGCGGCCGTCCGTGCCGCGGGGCTGGAGCCGCGCCGTCCGGGCCCGCGCCGCGCCTCCGGCGTGGCCAAGCCCGCGGTCGAGCCGCGCACGGCGCCGATCACCGAAGTCGATATGGCCGCGCGCGCCCGGCGTGCCGAGGCCCGCGTCGCGCAGCTCGAGCGTGCGCTGATCGTCGCCGAGGGCCGCGTCGAGCGGGCCGAGGAGAAGGCCGGCGACGCCCGTCGCAAGGCGCGTCGCGCGAGCGACCAGGCCGGCCGTGCCCGGCGGGCGCGCGAGCGCGTGCGCACGACGCGGCGCGACACCCGCGTGGAGACGCTCGGGCGCGTCGAGGCGCTGATCGCCGATGCCGAAGCCCGCGTGCGGGCCAGCGACGACCAGGCCGAGGCGGCTGCGCGTGACGCCGACGAGGCCCGCCGTGCCGCGGCGGTGGCCGAGCGGCGCGCGCGTGAGCTGAGCCGTCTGGTCGCTGACGGCCAGCGCCGGCTGACGGGCGCCGAGATCACCGCGCTGCGCTCCGACGGGCCCTCGGGTCCGGCGGTGCTGGCGGCCGCGCTCAGGCGCCTGGCGAAGGCGCGCGCGGCGGGCGATCACGGTGGCCTGCGGTCCGCGCTCGGCGAGGTGGCCTCCGCCGCCGTCCGCTGGCACGACCGGCTGTAAGCGCGCCGAACTCTCAAAGAGCCCGTGGAATCGGTCGATATCCCCGGGGGTAATGTCGCTCGTCAAGATGGCGCAGCTCACCGAAGGCCAACCGGCACGCCTGGACGTGGGCGAGAGCCTGCCCTGTCGCGTGATCGGGTTCAACGGCCCGGATGTGGTGCTCTGGCTCGAGACTCCGCCGGCGGAGGAGCTCGAGCCGGGCATCGCCGCCTACCTCCTGATCGAGTCCGAGGACGGCCGCATCCAGGCCGTCCGCGGGGAGGTCGCCGTGCCGTCGGGCGACGAGGTCGTCCTGCGCCTCACCGACAGCATCCGGCTCGGCCAGCGGAGGACGTTCTCCCGCGCGCCGCTCGCGCTTCCGGCACGCGTGCGCCCGGCCGGCGGCGGCGCCGAGGTCTCGACGGTCACGCGCGATCTCAGCGCGGGCGGCGTCTGCGTCGCCCGCGAGGGCCTCGGCCCGGTCGACGGCGCGCTCGAGGTCACGATCCAGGTCGCCGACCACGCGGTCACCGCGACGGCCGTCGCGGTCCGCGTCACGCCGGCCGAGCTCGGGCTGCGCTTCGAGCAGATCGAGCTCGACGACCGCATGCTCCTCGCCTCCCTCGCGCTCGCCTACCACCGCCGACGCTGACCCACTAGGCTCCCTTCCAGGTCGCGGTCCGACGGAGGAGGAACGCTGGATGGCACGGGTTTCGTTGATGGTTAACGGCGTGCAGTACACGGAGGAGGTCGAGCCTCGCTTGCTGCTCGTCCACCTCATTCGGGACAAGCTCGGGCTGACCGGAACGCACGTCGGCTGTGACACCTCCAACTGCGGCGCGTGCACGCTGCACCTGGACGGCGAGGCGGTCAAGAGCTGCACGGTGCTCGCCGTCCAGGCCGACGGCTCCCAGGTCACCACGATCGAGGGTCTCGGCACCGAGGACGACCTGCATCCGATGCAGGAGGCCTTCTGGAACAACCACGGCCTCCAGTGCGGCTACTGCACGCCCGGCATGATCATGGCCGCGGCCGACCTCGTCGACAAGAATCCGAACCCGAGCGAGGAGGAGGTCCGCGACGCGCTGGCGGGCAACCTCTGCCGCTGCACGGGCTACCACAACATCGTCAAGTCGGTCCTCGACGCGGCCTCGAAGGGAGCGCCGGCATGAGCATCGTCGAGCAGACCACGTCGACCGACAAGTGGGTCGGGCAGGCGCTGCGGCGCAAGGAAGACCCGCGGATGATCACGGGCCGGGGCCGCTACGTGGACGACATCGTGATGTCCGGGATGCTCTACATGGCGGTCGTCCGCTCGCCCGAGGCGCACGCCAGGATCGTCTCGATCGACACCGAGGGCGCCAAGTCGGCGCCCGGCGTGTTCGGCGTCTTCACGAGCGAGGACCTCGACCTCGCCGGACCGCTCCCGATGGCCTGGGTCCCGCCGGGCGTCGAGATCAAGTCACCGGAGACGTGGCCGCTGGCGAAGGACACGGTCAAGTACGTCGGCCAGGCCGTCGCCATGGTCCTCGGCACCGACAAGTACGGCGTGCGCGACGCCGCCGACCAGGTCTTCGTCGAGTACGACCCGCTGCCCGTGGTCGTCGACCCGGAGAAGGCGCTCGAGGCGGCCTCGCCGCTGGTGCACGAGGACATCGGCACCAACCAGACGCACGAGTGGACGATCGCCGGCGGGGACATGGACACCGCCTGGGCCGACGCCGACCTGGTCGTGGAGCGCCGGATCGTCAACCACCGCACGGCGGGCGCTCCGATCGAGCCGCGCGCCTGCGTGGCCGACCACCGCGGCGGCTCGCTGACCCTGCACATCACGAGCCAGAACCCGCACCTCATCCGCCTCTTCATGGCGGGCGAGCTGGGCCTGTCGGAGGACCGTATCCGCGTCATCGCGCCCGACGTGGGCGGCGGCTTCGGCGTGAAGATCGCGCACTACGGCGAGGAGGTCCTCGCCGCGTGGGCGTCGCGCAAGCTCAACCGCCCGGTCAAGTGGACGGAGACGCGCTCGGAGCACATGAGCTCCACGATCCACGGCCGCGACCAGATCGACTACGTCAAGGTCGGCGTCAAGAACGACGGCACGATCACCGGCCTCGAGTGCACGGCGATCTGCGACCTCGGCGCCTACTACACGCTGCTCACGCCGTTCATCCCGTGCTTCACGGGCTTCGTGATCAGCGGCTGTTACAAGATCCCGAACCTGAAGTTCACGGCCAAGGGCGTCTTCACCAACAAGATGGCCACCGACGCCACCCGCGGCGCCGGGCGCCCCGAGGCCACGCACCTGATCGAGGTGATGATCGAGCAGACCGCGGCCGAGCTCGGGATGGATTCGCTCGAGCTGCGGCGCAAGAACTTCATCCCGAAGGAGGACTTCCCGGCCGAGGTGGCGATCGGGCTCGTCTACGACTCGGGCGACTACCACGGGTCGCTGGACAAGCTCCTGACGCACGTGAACCTCGACGAGTTCCGGGCCGAGCAGGAGGAGCTCCGCGGGAAGGGCATCTACCGCGGCATCGGCTTCTCGACCTGGATGGAGATCTGCGGCCTCGCGCCGTCGCGCGTGGTCGGGCCGAGCGGCGTGGGCCTGCAGGCCGGCTTCTACGAGTCGGCCATCGTGCGCATCCACGCCTCCGGGGCGGTCACGGCCTACAGCGGCACCGCGCCGCACGGCCAGGGCCTGGACACCTCGTTCGCGCAGATCGTCGCCGACCGCGTCGGCGCGTCGTTCGACGCCGTCGACGTGCAGCACGGCGACACCGGCACCGGCCCGTTCGGCCTCGGCACCTACGGTTCGCGCTCGCTGGCCGTCGGCGGCGAGTCGCTCGCGCTCTCGGCCATCAAGGTGGCCGAGAAGGCCAAGCAGATCGCCGCGCACCTGCTCGAGGCGGCGCCCGAGGACATCGAGCTCGCCGACGGCAGCTACTCGGTCAAGGGCTCGCCGGACAAGGGCATGACGCTGGCCGAGATCGCCGGCGCGGCCTACATCCCCGAGAACCTGCCCGAGGGCATGGAGCCCGGGCTGGAGGAGACGACGTTCTACGACCCGTCGAACTTCGTCTTCCCGTTCGGCGCGCATGCGTGCATCGTCGACGTCGACGCCGAGACCGGGAAGGTCGAGGTGGTCCGCTACGTCTGCGTGGACGACTGCGGCCCGGCCATCAACCCGATGCTCATCGAGGGCCAGATCCACGGCGGCGTCGTCCACGGGATCGGGCAGGCCCTGTTCGAGCGGATCCACTACGACGACGACGGCCAGCTCGTGACCGGCACGTTCCTCGACTACGCGCTGCCCAGCGCCGCCGACGTGCCGAGCTTCGAGACCGACCGCACGGAGACCCCGTCGCCGGTCAACTCGCTCGGCGTCAAGGGCGTGGGCGAGGCGGGGACGATCGCGTCGTCGGCGGCCGTGACCAACGCGGTCATCGACGCGGTGCGCCCGCTCGGCGTGTCCTATCTCGACATGCCGCTCAGCCCGCAGAGCATCTGGGCGGCCATCAACGGGGCGAGGAACGGCGACCCCGGTCCGGTCGGCGGCTCGTTCGGCGAGCACGGCAGCGGCGGCGCCGGCTCCGGACCGACCGCTCCGAGCGAGGGAGGTGCGTCGTGATCCCGTTCGCGTTCGACTACGCCGCGCCGGAGTCGCTCGACGAGGCGCTCTCGGCGCTCGCCGAGGGCGGCGAGGACGCCAAGGTGCTGGCCGGCGGCCACTCGCTGCTGCCGCTCATGAAGCTCCGCATGTCCGCTCCGTCGCTGCTCGTCGACCTGCGCAAGGTCCCGGGCCTGAAGGGCATCGAGCGCTCCAACGGCTCGTGGACGATCGGCCCCATGACGCCGCACGTGGCGATCGTCAACGCGGACCTCGGGCTGGTCTCGAAGGCGGCGAGCCTGATCGCCGACCCGCAGGTCCGGTACCGCGGCACGCTCGGCGGGTCGCTCGCGCACGGCGACCCGGCGTCCGACATGCCGGCGATCCTGCTGGCGGCGGAGGGCTCGGTGACGATCCGCGGGCGGTCCGGGGAGCGGTCGGTGGCCGCCGCGGACCTGTTCGAGGACTTCCTCACCACCGCGGTGGGCGAGGGCGAGATCCTCACGTCGATCTCGCTGCCGGCGATGGACGGGTACGGCTTCGGCTACGAGAAGTTCAATCGCCGCAAGGAGGACTGGGCGATGGTGGCCGTGGCCGCCTGGGTCAAGAAGGCGCCCGACGGCTCGTGCGAGGACGTGCGGATCGGGCTCACCCACATGAGCTCGATCCCGCTGCGGGCGACCGCCGCGGAGGCCGCCCTGCGGGGCGGCGCGCTCGACGCGAGCGCGATCGCCGCGGCGGCCGAGCAGGCTGCCGAGGGGACCGAGCCGCCCACCGATCTCAACGCCTCGGCGGACTACAAGCGCCACCTCGCGCGGGTCCTCTGCCGGAGGGCGCTCGAGCAGGCGTCACAATGAAGTTGTGCGGTTCACGAACACGGAGGACGTGACGCGGAGCCTGGCCGGCGAGGGCTACCTCGCCGACCGGGCCCTGAGCACGGCCGTCTATCTCGCCGCGACCCTCGAGCAGCCGCTGTTGCTCGAGGGGGAGGCCGGCGTCGGCAAGACCGAGGTGGCGCGCGCGCTGGCCACCGCCCAGGGCGCGCGGCTGATCCGCCTGCAGTGCCACGAGGGGATCGACCTCCACCACGCGGTCTACGACTGGGACTACCAGCGCCAGCTGCTGGCCATCCGCGCCGCCGAGGCCGGCGCCGCCGCGAGCGAGCTGTTCGGTCCCGACTTCCTGCTCCGGCGCCCGCTGTTGGAGGCGCTCGAGCACGACGGCCCGGCCGTGCTGCTGATCGACGAGGTGGATCGCGCCGACGACGAGTTCGAGGCCTTCCTGCTCGAGTTCCTGGCCGACTTCGCGATCACCATCCCGGAGATGGGCACGGTGACGGCGCGCAGCCGCCCGCTGGTCATCCTGACCTCCAACCGGACGCGCGAGCTGCACGACGCGCTCAAGCGCCGCTGCCTCTACCACTGGATCGACTACCCGACGCGCGACCGCGAGGCCGAGATCGTCCGGACGCGGCTCCCGGGCGTGCCCGAGGCGATCACCGAACGCGTGTGCACGGCCGTCGCCCGCCTGCGCGAGGAGGAGCTCTACAAGCTGCCGGGCGTGGGGGAGACGATCACCTGGGCGCGGGCGCTGCTCGCCCTCGGCGGCGACGACGGCCTCGACGACACGCTGGGCGTGGCGCTGAAGGTCCGGGAGGACATCGAGCGCGTGCGCGAGCGGGGAGTGCTGGGCGGTGTCTGAGGCCGTCACGACACGGCTGTCGGAGCTCGCCGCCTACATGCGGGCGGGCGGTGCCGCGGTCGGTGTCGGCGAGGTCGTGGCCGCCCACCAGGCGCTCGCCGCGGTCGACTCGGCCTCCCGCACGGAGGCGTTCTTCGCCCTGCGCACGGTGATGTGCGCCACGCAGCGCGACATGGACCTCTTCGCCGAGGCCTTCGCCGTCGTCTTCGCGCCGTTCGAGGAGCCCGAGAACCCGCTCGAGGCGCTCGGCACCATCGAGCGCGCCGCCCTGCCCCGCATCGGCGTCCCGATGGAGCAGGAGACCGAGGCGGTGCTCGAGGACCTGCCGGTCCCCGCCGCCTTCAGCGAGGAGGAGCTCCTGCGGGAGAAGGACTTCGCCGAGTACAGCGACTCCGAGCGGGCGCTGGCCCGGGCGCTGCTCGCCCGCCTCGCCCGGCGCACCCCGCAGCGCCTCTCGCGCCGCACGCGGGGGACACGGCGCAGGCGCGACATCCACGACCTGCGGGCGACCGTCCGCGCCTCGCTGCGGCACGGCGGCGAGCTGCTCGAGCGCCGCTACCGCGAGCCGGCCGAGCGGCCGCGGCGGCTCGTGCTCGTCTGCGACGTCTCCGGCTCGATGGCGCCCTACTCGCGGATGCTGCTCCAGTACCTGCAGGCGAGCGTGGCGGCCCGCGCCCGCGTCGAGGCGTTCGTCTTCGGCACGCGGCTCACGCGGGTGACGCGCGAGCTGGCCGGGCGCGATCCGGACGCGGCGCTGGCCCGCGCCGCCGAGCACGTCTCCGACTGGTCCGGCGGCACGCGGATCGGCGGCGCGCTGGCCGAGCTCAACCGCGAGCACGGGCGCCGCATCGGCCGCGGCGCCGTCATCGTCGTGCTCTCCGACGGCTGGGACCGCGGCGACCCGGACGTCCTCGCCGACGAGATGGCGCGCCTGCGCCGCTGCGCCCATCGGGTGCTCTGGCTCAACCCGCTGGCCGCCGACCCGCGCTACGAGCCGCTGACGCGCGGGATGCAGGCCGCGCTCCCGCACGTCGACCATCTGTTGCCCGGAAACTCCATCGCCTCGCTGGAGGCGCTGGCTGAGCTCATGGAGGAAGGACTCTCATGAAGGACGTACTCGAGGACGTCGACGCCTGGACCGCGCGCGGAGACGCCGTCGCGCTGGCCACCGTCATCAGCGTCAAGCGCTCGGCGCCGCGCCCGCCGGGCTCCAAGATGGCCGTCAACGAGCACGGCGACATCTCCGGCGCCGTGTCCGGCGGCTGCGTCGAGGGCGCGGTCGTCGAGGTCGCCGAGGAGATCCTGGCCGGCGGCGCGCCGCGCCTGCTGCACTTCGGCATCGCCGACGAGGAGGCGTGGGACGTCGGGCTGCCGTGCGGCGGCGAGATCGACGTGTACGTGGAGCGCTACCAGCCGTGAGCGCCGCCGGCGAGTTCGCCGACCTCGCACGCAGCGGCGGGCGCGGGGCGCTGGTCACGCTGCTCGAGAGCGGCGAGAAGATCCTCATCGGAGCGGACGGCTCACGCAGCGGATCGCTGGGCGAAGCCGCGCTCGACGACCAGGCGGCGCAGCTCGGCGACGAGCTGATGTGGGCCGAGCGCTCCGAGCGCCGCGGCGACCTGTTCGTCGACGTCACCTTCCCGCCGCCGCGGCTGATCGTCTTCGGCGCCGTCGACTTCGCCGCCGCCCTGTGCCGGATGGCGCGCGCCACCGGCTGGCGGCCGTTCGTGGTCGACCCCCGCACGCGGTTCGCGCAGCCCGCCCGCTTCCCGGACGCCGAGGAGGTCGTGGCCGCGTGGCCGGAGGAGGCCTTCCACCGGCTCGGCGGCATCGACCGCGCGACCGCCATCGCCGTCCTCACGCACGACCCCAAGCTCGACGACGCCGCCCTCGTGCTCGCGCTGCGCTCGGACGCCGGCTACATCGGCGCCATGGGCTCGCGGCGGGCGCAGGAGAAGCGCCGCGAGCGGCTGCTGGCCAAGGGGATCGAGGAGTCCGACCTCGAGCGCGTGTCCGCGCCGATCGGGCTCGACCTCGGGTCGCTGACGGCCGAGGAGACGGCGCTGTCGATCATGGGCGAGATCGTGGCGATGCGGCACGGCCGCGCGGGCGGCCGGCTGGCGCACGCCCAGGGCCGGATCCACGAGGTCGGCGTGTGACCGTCGGCGGGCTGATCCTCGCCGCCGGCGAGGGGCGGCGCTTCGGCGCCACCAAGCAGCTCGCCCGCCTTCGCGGCCGCCCGCTCCTGGAGTACGCGCTGGAGGCCATGACGGGGGTGACCCCGCGGGTCGTCGTGCTCGGTCACGCGGCCGACGAGATCGTCGCCGGCGTCGACCTGCACGGCGCCGTCCCGGTGGTCTGCCGGGACTGGGCGGCCGGCCAGAGCGCCTCGCTGCGCTGCGGGCTCGACGCGCTGTCCGACTGCGCCGCCGTCCTCGTCGTCCTCGGCGACATGCCGGGCGTGACGGCGGAGGCGGTCCAGGCCGTGCTCGCCGCCGCCGGAGCCGGCGACGCCGTGCGGGCGACCTACGACGGGACTCCGGCGCATCCCGTGCTGCTCGGCCCGTCGCTCCTGCGGCGCGCCGGCGAACTGGAGGGCGACAGCGGATTCCGCGACCTGCTGCAGGGCGCGAGCGTGCACGAGGTCGAGATCGGCGCCCTCGCCGATCCCACCGACATCGACTCGCCAGACGCGCTCGCGGGCGTTATCTTTCGGGGTGGCGCGGGTCCCGCGCCGAACCCCTGATCCGGTGCTCACGCCACCGGCGGTGAGGGGCAAAGGGCGCCATGAGCACTCGGGACACAGTGGGTCGAGATGACCACGCAGAAGGCCTTCAAGCAGCGCATCCGCACGCGGATGGAGAAGACGGGGGAGAGCTACACCGCCGCGCGGGCGCAGCTGCTCCCGGCCCCGGAGCCGGAGTACGCGCCGCCGAGCGCCCGCACGGCGAGATCGCGGCGTGGCTGTCGGGCCAGTTCGGCATCCCGGGCTGGTGGTGCCAGAACGTGACGGTCGAGTACGAGCGGGCCCGCGGCCTGCGCCCGCCGCGCGGCGACCGCGACGGCACGCACAGCGTCAGCGCGAGCCGGACGGTGGCGGTGCCCGTCGAGCGGCTCTTCGCAGCGTTCGTGGACCGCTGGCCCGAGCTGCGGCGACGGACCGCCCAGCCGAGCCGCTCGGCGCGCTTCGACTGGGAGGACGGCGGCACCCGCGTCAACGTCGGATTCGCCGCCAAGGACGCCGCGAAGAGCACCGTGGCCGTCGCGCACGAGCGGATCGCCGACGCCGGGACGGCCGAGCGCCTGAAGGAGATGTGGCGCGGGCGGCTCACCGAGCTGAAGAAGGAGCTGGAGGGCGATGGGAACCCGTGACCGCACCCGCTGTCCGCAGTGCGGGGAGCGCGTGATGCCGTTGGCCGCGGGCTGCGCGATCTGCGGCGCCGACCTCGACACGGCCCGGTTCGACACCGGGCCGTCGCCGCTCCAGCGCCTGGGCTCCTGGTTCAGCGCGATCTCGTTCGGGCCGCGGGTCTCCGTTCCGACATTTCTCATGTTCGCCGTCGCCGCGTACCTCCTCCTGCGCTTCCTCTAGCCGCGGAAGGAGCACGGTCGGCCTGCGATTCGTCCATCAGGCCTTCCCAAGACCGGCCGCCGTCGGTTAGAAACAGCTGATGCAACCTGCCATGGACCGGCTGGAGCGTTTCATCGCCCGCCGCCGGCGTCTCGTCCTCGTCGTGTGGGTCGCCGTCATCGTCGTCGCCGTTCCGTTCGCCGGCCGGCAGACCGAGAACCTGACCGGGGGAGGCTTCGAGACGAAGGGCTCGGGCTCGAAGGCCGTCGCCGATGCGCTGGCCCGGGAGTTCCCGGGGATGCAGGCCGAGGACCTGGCCGTGGTCTTCGACAACCGCGCGGGCGACCCTGAGGCGCTGGCCGCCGCGATCGACCGCGTCGAGCGCGAGGGCTTCGAGGACGTCGAGGCGGTGCGGCTGGACCCGCAGGTGGCGGCCGCGGCGCGGGAGTCCGGCGACGAGGTGGTGATCATGCCGCTCGTCGTCGAGGGCGATCGCGACGAGGCCGTCGATGCCGCCTCGGTCATGCGCGAGAACCTCCATGTCGACGACGAGGGCGCGGCCGTGCCGGTCCACCTCGTGGGCCAGAGCGCGCTCTGGGCGGGGATCCAGCAGCTCTCCAAGGAGGATCTCGAGCAGGCCGAGATCGTCGGCCTGCCGATCGTCCTCATCGTGCTGCTCGTCGTCTTCGGGTCGCTGGCCGCCGCCGCGCTGCCGCTGGCGCTCGGCGTCGCCGCCGTGGTGGTCACCGGCGCGATCGTCTTCTTCCTGTCGCAGGTCTACGGGATGTCGATCTTCGTGACCAACATCGCGTCGATGCTCGGCATCGGCGTGGCCGTGGACTACTCGCTGTTCATCCTCGCCCGCTACCGGGAGGAGCTCAAGGGCGGGCTGATGCCCGACGAGGCGCGCGCCGTCGCGCTGCGCACGTCCGGGATGGCGGTCACGTTCTCGGGCGTCACGGTGATCGTCGCGCTGGCCGGGCTCTTCCTCATCGACGCGAAGGTCGTGCGCTCGATGGCCGTCGGGGCGATCGTCGTGGTGGCGATGGCGGTGCTCGCAGCCGTCACGCTGCTGCCGGCGCTGATCGCCGCGCTCGGGCACCGGGTGTCGGAGCCGGGCAGGATCGTCGGCAAGCTCCGGTTCAAGCGGAAGACGCCGCGCACCGGGCCGAGCTTCTGGGAACGCTGGACCGCGATGCTCATGCGGCGCCCGCTGCCGTTCGCGATCGCCGGGACCCTGGTGATGCTGCTGATCGCGTCGCCGGCGCTGTGGATGAAGGAGGACACCGCCGCGGTCGCGATGTTCCCGGAGGGCTTCGAGACCCGCGTGGGCTTCGAGCTCGCGAGCGAGACGCTCGGCCCCGGCGCGCTCGGACCGATCCAGCTGCTCGCCGACTTCGGCGGCCAGCCGGCCGACGAGGCCGCGCTCCAGCGCTTCGCAGACGGCGTGCTGGACATGCCGGGGGTCGAACAGGTCGCCGACCCGCAGCTCTCCGAGGACGGCACCAAGGCGCTCGTCACGGTGATCCCGACCGGGTCGCCCGAGAGCGAGTCGACGACCGCGCTCGTGAACCAGCTGCGCGACACGCCACCACCCGCAGGCGCCACGCTCAGCGTCGGTGGCGCGACCGCGCAGAACCAGGACGACACGTCGCTCATCGCGGGCTCGCTGTGGAAGGTCGCGCTGTTCGTGCTCGTGGTCAGCTATCTCGTCCTCCTCGTGGTCCTGCGCAGCGTGGTGCTGCCGCTCAAGGCCGTGCTGATGAACGCGCTGTCCGTGGCGGCGGCGTACGGCGTGCTCGTCGTCGTCTTCCAGTGGGGCTGGTTCGACGGGATCACCGGCTATGACTCGCTCGGCTACGTGCAGGCGATCACGCCGGCATTGCTGCTCGCCGTCGTGTTCGGCCTCTCGATGGACTACGAGGTCTTCATGCTCTCGCGCATCAAGGAGCGCTACCACGCCACGGGCAACACCCAGAAGGCCGTCGCCCAGGGCCTCGCGGCCAGCGCCGGGACCATCTCGAGCGCCGCGCTGATCATGGTCGCGGTGTTCGCCATCTTCGCGGGCACGGGCGTGCCCCAGATCAAGGAGATCGGCGTCGGGCTCGCGGTCGCGATCGCCCTCGACGCCACGATCGTGCGCCTCATCCTGGTACCGACGACAATGGAGCTCATGGGCGATTTCAACTGGTGGATCCCGAAGTCACTGGACCGCGTGCTCCCGGACATGGACTTCGAGTCCTCCGGGCCGCCGCCGACGCCCGTGCCCGCCGAGGAAGAAGCGGCGGTGAAGGCATGAGCCGCTCCGTCATCGTCACCGGCTGCTCCTCCGGCATCGGCCGCGCCACCGCCAAGCAGCTCGCGAAGAGCGGCTGGACCGTCTACGCGACGGCCCGCCGGCCCGAGTCGATCGCGGACCTCGAGGCCGACGGCTGCAAGACGCTCGCCCTCGACGTGACCGACGAGGCCACGATGGAGGCCGCCGTGAAGACGGTGGAGGAGGCCGAGGGCGCGATCGACGCGCTGGTCAACAACGCCGGCATCCAGGAGATCGGCGCGATCGAGACCGTGCCGATGGACCGTGTCCGTGCGCTGTTCGAGACCAACGTCTTCGGCGCCGCGCGGCTCACCCAGCTCGTGCTCCCGGGCATGCGGGAGCGCGGTCGCGGGCGGATCGTGACGGTCGGCTCGATGAACGGGCAGTTCACCTGGCCCGGCACCGGCTACTACTGCGCGACCAAGCATGCGCTCGAGGCGATCCACGACGCCCTGCGCCACGAGGTGCGCCCGTTCGGGATCGACGTCGTGCTCGTCCAGCCCGGCTTCGTCAAGACGCCGCTGGGGGAGACCGCCGCCGGACGCCGGACCGAGGCGGACGGGCCGTACGCGAGCTACAACCAGGCGGTCGCCGACGTCGCGACCACCTACACCACCGGCATGCTCGGCAAGCTCGCGTGCTCGGCCGAGGCGGTGGCCGAGACGGTCGACAAGGCGCTCTCCTCCGACGGGCGCCCGCGCGCCCGCTATCGCGTGGCGCCCTCCGCCGGGCTGTTCATGGCCACCCGCAAGGTGCTCCCGGACGCCGCCTTCGACGCCATGCTGCGCTCGCAGATGCCGGCGCCTAAAGGTGGCGGGTGAAGAAGTCCGCGATCTCGTCGCGGCACTCTGAGACGTAGCGGTAGCCGTCGTAGCGGCCGGTCGAGGGGAACTTCACGACCGGCCCGTCGACGGTCGGCGTCCGGCGGGCGAAGTCCTCGACGTCCTCCATCGTCCCGTACCGGTCGCCGGTGCCCTGGACGTACTTGACGACCGTCCCGTCGAGCGACTCCGCCGGCAGGCCGGGATCCTGCTTGCTGGGCGGGGTCACGCGCCACGCCCGGTAGATGAGCTCGATCGGCGGCATCATGATGAGCGGCCCGGCGGGGCCGAACTCGAGCCGGCAGAAGTTGGCGTTGAAGGTCGTCACCTTCGCGGGCTGGAGCGCGAGGATCGCCTTGATCGGCTGGCAGTCCGGCGCGCCGTAGAGCGCGATGGTGCCGCCCATCGAGACGCCGAGGCGACCCGATGCGCTGCCCGTCGACGTCCGGGCGCGAGCGCAGGTAGGCCACGGCGCCGACGAAGTCGCGCTTCTCGAGCGGGCCGAAGCTCACGAGCCCCGGGCCGGCCTCGCTCTCGCCGTGCTTGCGGACGTCGTACATGAGCACGTGGAAGCCGGCGTCGTGCAGCGCCTTGGCGGCGGGCAGGAAGTCGACGTCGCGGTCGTCCACGGGCACCTGCCCGGCGACGTTGCCCAGCCGGTTCCACATCCAGCCGTGCACGAACACGATCGCGGGGGCGGGACCCTCGGCCTCGCTCGGGATGAACCAGCCCTTGAGCCCGACACCGTCGCCCGCCTTGAAGGCCACGTCCTCGAAGGGCAGCCCGACCTCGGCGGGCGTGCGATCGATCGGGGAACGCCTGGCGAAGAGCATGAGGCGGGTGAGCTTGAGCGGGTGGCGATTCATCGCAATCCGTTGTATCCGGGATCGGTCGACGGCGTCAAGCGCGCGGGGCACGAACTGCGGAAACCCGTCAGAGCCGCAGCACGTCGACCGCCGAGCCCGCCGGCAGCGGCCCCGCCTCGTCCGGCGCCACCACGAAGCCCTCGCTCTCACCCAGCGCGCCCGTCATGTGCGAGCCCTGGCGCTCGGTGGGCGTGGCCTCGATGACGCCGTCGGCGCCCGGCCGCAGTGACGCGGTGAGGAACGTGGTGCGGCCGTCGGACGCCTCGGCGGGCGCGGCGAGGCGGCCCGGCGCGAGCCGCGGGCGGGCGTCGCGCTCGCCCGCGAGGCGGCGCAGCGCGGGCTCGATGAACACGCAGAAGCAGACGATGGTGGAGAGCGGGTTGCCGGGCAGCCCGAAGACCAGGGTCGAGCCGCGGCGGCCGAACCACAGCGGCTTGCCGGGCTTGATCCTCACCCGCCAGAAGACCTCCTCGACGCCGCAGTCCTCGAAGGACGGCTTGACGTGGTCGTGCGGGCCGACCGACACGCCTCCCGACACGACCAGCACGTCGCCCGCGAGGCCGGCCTCGACCGCCGCGCGCGTCGCGGGACGGTCGTCGCCGACCACGCCGTGGTCCACGATCGACGCGCCCGCGCGGGCGGCCAGCAGCCGCACCATCAGCCCGTTGGACTCGTGGATGCGGCCCGGCTCGGGCGGTGCGCCCAGCGGCAGGAGCTCGCTGCCGGTCACGATCAGGTGCAGCTCCGGGCGTCGCACGACGTCGACGGCGCCGACCCCCGCCGAGGCCAGGGCGGACACGCGCGGCAGGGAGAGCGGCGCGCCGGCCGGTGCCAGGAGGTCGCCCGCGTGCAGGTCCTCGCCGCGGCGGCGGATGTGCAGGCCGGGCTCCAGTGCCCGCTCCGGCCGGACCGCGCCGTCCGCCTCGACGGCCAGCTCGGACTGCAGGACCGCGTCGGCGCCCGGCGGGATCGCCGCGCCGGTGGAGATCCGCGCCGCGGTCCCGGGCTGCAGCGCTTCGGCCGCGACGTCGCCCGCCGCCACGCCGCCGGCCAGCCGCAGGGGCTCGCCCGAGGCGGTGTCGGCCGCGCGCACCGCGTAGCCGTCCATCGCCGAGCGGTCGAACGGCGGCAGGTCGACCGCGCTCACGGCATCCGCCGCGACCACGCGGCCCGCGGCCTCGGGCAGCGCCACGCGCTCGGCGCCCAGCGGCTCCAGCCCGTCCAGGACGAGCTCGAGCGCCTCGTCGATCGACTTCATCCGCCGATCTGCGACATCGTCCGGGCGGGTTGCACGAAGCCCGGATCGTTGACGTGGTGCTTGAGCTCCTTGCGCCACACCGCGTCGCGGACGATGCCCTCGAGCTCGGCGTCGCTCGCGCCCGAGCGCAGCGGCCCGCGCAGGTCGGTCTCGTTCATCGAGAACAGGCAGGTCCGCATCCCGCCCTCGGCGGTCAGCCGGATGCGGTTGCAGTCGCCGCAGAACGGCTCGGTGACGGGGGAGATGAAGCCCATCTCCCCGGTGCCGTCGGCGAAGCGGTAGCGGCGCGCGGTGCCGTGGCGCTCGCGACCCACGGCCTCCAGCGGATACACCGCGTCGATCATGGCCACGATGTCGCGGTTGGGGAGCACCTTCTCGCGCGTCCAGGAATGGTCGGCGTCGAGCGGCATGAACTCGATGAAGCGCACCTCGTACGGGTGCGAGCGCGCGAACTCGGCGAAGCGCAGCACCTCGGCCTCGGTGAAGTCCTTGAGCGCGACGACGTTGACCTTGATCGGGCGCAGCGCCTCGTGCGCCTGAGCGGCCTCGAGGCCCTCGAGGACCTGCGCGAGGGAGTCCCGGCGCGTGAGCTGGAAGAAGCGGTCCTGGGCGAGCGAGTCCAGCGACACGTTGATGCGGCGCAGCCCGGCGGCGACCAGCTGGTCGACCTGGCGGGTGAGCAGGTAGCCGTTGGTGGTCAGCGAGAGGTCGCGGACGTCCTCGATCGCCGACAGGCGCTCGACGAGCCGCCACAGCTCGCGCCGCACCAGCGGCTCGCCGCCGGTGAGCCGCACGTCGTGCACGCCCATCGAGGCCAGCAGCCGCACGAGCCGCTCGATCTCCTCGTACGTGAGGAGCTCGGAGCGATCCAGCCAGGGGAGCCCCTCGGCCGGCATGCAGTACTGGCAGCGGAAGTTGCAGCGATCGGTGACCGAGATGCGGACGTCCCCGATCGACCGCCCATGTCCGTCGACGAGCGGCTTCATGAGCGGTGGAAGTCCGCCTTGCCGCCGGTCTTGTCCAGCAGCTCCACCCGCTCGATGACGACCCCGGGCTCGATGCCCTTCACCATGTCATAGACGGTCAGCGCGCCGACCGAGGCGGCCACGAGGGCCTCCATCTCGACGCCCGTGCGGTCCGTCGTGCGCGTCTCGACCACCAGCGTCACCGTGCCAGCGTCGGCATCGATCGACACCGAGGGATCCACGTGCGTGAGCGGGAGCGAGTGGCACAGCGGGATCAGCTCGTCGGTGCGCTTGGCGGCCTGGATGGCGGCGATCCGCGCCACGGCGGCGACGTCTCCCTTCGGATTGTCCCCCGCCGCCACGCGGGCGGCCGCCTCGCGTGACATCCGCACCACCGCGCGGGCCCGGGCGTAGCGTTCCGTGGCCACCTTCTCGGAGACGTCGACCATCCGCGCGCGACCCGCGGCGTCGAGGTGGGTGAGCGAGCTCTCCATCCGCTTACGCATGGTATCTGCGGCGCGCTTCAGAACCGCAACCCGGGCGCCGATCTACCAGTTATGCCGTCGCAAGCGACGATGACGACCCCTGAGCGGAGCGACGCGGAGGCCGAGCTCGCGCTCCGGCTCGCCCAGCAGTCCGCGGTCGCGCGGCTCGGCGAGCTGGTCACGCGCCGGGCCGACCTCGCCGTGATCCTCCGCGAGGCGTCGCAGGCCGTGACCGACCATCGCTCGTTCCGCACCGACACCGACCTGGACTTCCTGCAGTCGATCGCCCACCTGCTGGCCAGCGCGATCGGCCGCAACGGCTTCGAAGAGCAGATGCGCCACGACGCGCTGCACGACGCGCTCACCGGCCTCCCCAACCGCACGCTGCTGCTCGACCGCCTCGGCGAGGCCCTCAAGCGCGCCGACCGCGAGCGCACGCGCGTCGCCGTCCTCTTCCTCGACCTCGACAACCTCAAGGTGCTCAACGACAGCTCCGGGCACAGCGCCGGCGACGAGCTGCTCCGGGCCATCGGCCCGCGCATGCGCGGCGAGCTCCGGGCCTCGGACACCATCGCCCGCTTCGGCGGCGACGAGTTCGCCATCCTCTGCGAGGACATCGCCGACGCCGATCACGCCGGGCGCATCGCCCAGCGGCTCCTGCAGTCCTTCGAGGACCCGTTCCTCGTCGGCGGCGAGGAGCGCTTCGGCTCGGTCAGCATCGGCGTGGTCGTCACCGAGCCCGGCAGCGACCGCGAGCCCGAGCAGCTGCTGTCCGACGCCGACGCCGCCATGTACCGCGCCAAGGAGCGCGGCCGCGGGCGCTTCGAGATGTTCGACGCAGGACTGCGCGCCCGCATCACGGCCCGCCTGCGGATGGAGGTCGACCTGCGCCGCGCGCTCGAGGGCGAGGGCCGCCTGTGGGTGGCCTACCAGCCGTACTACCGCCTGCCCGGCCGCCAGATCGCCGGCGTCGAGGCGCTCGCGCGCTGGGACCATCCCGAGCGCGGCAGCATCTCGCCCGCCGAGTTCATCCCCATCGCCGAGGAGAGCGGCCTCGTCGTGCCGCTCGGCGCCCGCGTGCTGCGCGCCGCCTGCGAGCAGGTCGCCAGGTGGCGGCGCGAGACCGGCCATCACGGCCTGCGCCTGACCGTCAACGTCTCGGCGCGCCAGATGGCCACCCCGGACTTCGTCGAGACCGTCCAGGACGCCCTGCTGGCCAGCGGCCTGCATCCGGACTCGCTCGGCCTCGAGATCACCGAGCGCCTGCTGCTCGCCGAGACGCCCGGCACCGCACTGACCATCGAGCTGCTGCAGGCGTTCGGCGTCCGGCTCCTGCTCGACGACTTCGGCACCGGCTACTCGTCGCTGCGCTACCTCCAGCGCTTTCCGCTCGACGGCCTCAAGGTCGACCGCTCCGTCGTCGCCGGTCTGGGGGAGAGCGGCGAGGGCGACGGCGCCATCGTCGAGGCGATCGTCGGCATGGCCCGCGCGCTCGGCATGAGCGTCATCCCCGAGGGCGTGGAGACCGAGGGCCAGCTGCAGCGCCTGGCCGGTCTCGGCTGCGACCACGTCCAGGGCTTCCTGCTCTCGCGCCCGCTCGGAGCCGAGCAGCTCGCCGAGCTGCTCTGATGCTCCAGGTCGCCCTCTCCGAGGTGCTCGGCGCCCTCTCGTACGCGCTCGACATCACCGAGGGCGAGCCGCCCGGGCACGCCATCCGCACGACCGCCATCGGCATGCGGCTCGGCGAGCAGCTGGGCCTCGGCGAGGAGGAGCGCTCGGCGCTCTTCTACGCGCTGCTGCTCAAGGACGCCGGCTGCTCCAGCAACGCCTCCCGCCTCTCCTCGCTCTTCGCGGCCGACGACCACGCGACCAAGCGCGCCATGAAGGTGACCGACTGGTCGAAGGCCGGTGCGCTCGCCAAGTACACCTGGCAGGCGGTGGCGCCGGGCGAGGGCGTCGTCGCCAAGGCGCGTCAGATGCGGCTGATCACCCAGGAGGAGGAGGTCACGCGCGAGCTGATCGGCACGCGCTGCGAGCGCGGGGCCGACATCGCCCGCATGCTCGAGCTGCCCGAGGCGACCGCGCTGGCCATCCGCGCGCTCGACGAGCACTGGGACGGCGCCGGCCAGCCGCTCGGCCTGCGCGGCGAGGAGATCCCGCTGTTCGCCCGCATCCTCTGCCTGGCGCAGACGGTCGAGGTGTTCGTCCGCACGGTCGGGCTCCAGGGCGCGCTGGGGATGGCGCTCAAGCGCCGCGGCCGCTGGTTCGATCCCGCGCTGGTCGACGCGCTGCTCTCCGTCCGCGACGATCGCCGCTTCTGGGGCCCGCTCGAGGACCCGCGCAGCGTGCCGCAGGTCGCCGTCTGGGAGCCCGCCGACCGCGTCATCACGGCGGGCGACGACACGCTCGACCGCGTGGCCGACGCCTTCGCCCGCGTCATCGACGCCAAGTCGCCGTTCACGGCGCGCCACTCCTCCGAGGTCGCCCGCTGGGCCGTCGCGGCCGGGCGCGTGGTCGGGCTCGAGCCCGCCGGCCTGCGCGACCTGCGCCGGGCCGGCCTGCTGCACGACATCGGCAAGCTCGCCGTCTCCAACCGCATCCTCGACAAGCCGGGCCGGCTCGACGACGACGAGATGGCGTCCATGCGCGAGCACCCGCGCTTCACGCACGAGATCCTCAACCGCGTCGCCTGCCTGCGGCCGATCGTCGACACCGCCGCCAACCACCACGAGCGGCTCGACGGCAAGGGCTACCACCGCGGCCTGGCGGCATTCGACCTCACGCGTCCCGCTCGGATCCTCGCCGCCGCCGACGTCTACGAGGCGCTCACCGCCGACCGCCCGTACCGCGACGCGATGCCCACGGAGAAGGCGCTCTCGATCCTGCGCGAGATGCGCGGCACGGCGCTGTGCCCGACCGCGGTCGACGCGATCGCGGTCGCCGCCGGCGATCCGCCGGCCTGGACGGCCGACCTCGCGCTGCCCACGGGCGCCCCCGCGACTGGTCGCTTGCAGCCCCGCCGACCCGGGTAGCCCTCCCTGCCAGGGAGGTGCGAACTGTGAGCACGGTTGTCGGTCATCGCCCCAGCGGGGGGCGGTTCTCCAGGGACATTCCGAGCGATGTCCTGCCGCCGGTGCCAATCAAGGAGCTGCCGGAGCCCCTGCCGCTGCGCAAGGTTCTCGGCCCGGGGGTGATCCTCGTCGCCACGGCGCTCGGCTCGGGCGAGTACGTCCTCTGGCCGTACATCTCCGCCAATCTCGGGCTCGTCGTCCTCTGGGCCGCGATCGTGGCCGTGGCGATCCAGTTCTTCATCAACATGGAGGTGGAGCGCTACACGCTGGCCACGGGGGAGACGGCGGTCACCGGCTTCACGCGCCTGTGGAAGCCGTGGTGGTTCCTCTTCTGCATCATGGCCATCGTCCCGAACATGTGGCCGGGCTTCGCCACCGGCGCCGCGACGTGCCTGTCGTTCGTCATCGGCGGCCTCGACGTGAAGCTCGTCGGCATCCTCGGCCTCATCGCCGTCGGGATCACGCTGACCGCCTCACCGGTCGTCTACCAGACGGTCGAGCGCTTCCAGAAGACGATCATCATCGCCGTCCTCGTGTGGCTCGTGCTCGCCGTCATCCTCGGCACCACCGGCGAGGCGTGGGGCGATCTCGCGAGCGGTCTGTCGTCGGGCTTCGGCTCGGTGCCGACCAGCCCGGAGGTCACGGCCGCGCTGATCGCCGGCGCGATCGCGTTCGCCGGCTCCGGCGGCTGCGGCAACCTCGCCGTGTCCAACTGGGTCCGCGACAAGGGCATGGGGATGGGCCACTACGTCCCGCGCATCGTCTCGCCGCTCAGCGGCGAGCAGGAGGCCGTGCCGGCGACCGGCAACACCTTCCCGCAGGACGAGAAGAACCTCGCCCGCTGGAAGGGCTGGTGGAAGGTCGCCAACACCGAGCAGGCCGTGACGTTCTGGCTCATCGGCACGCTCGGCATCGTCGTGCTCTCGGTGCTCGCCTACTCGACGGTCTTCGGCACCGACACCGGCGAGGACTTCGACTTCATCAAGGCCGAGGGCGACGTCCTGAGCTCGACGGTGGCGCCGTGGTTCGCGACGGTGTTCTTCCTCGCGGGCTTCTTCAAGCTGCTCTCGACGATGCTCGGCAACTTCGACTACGTCAGCCGCATCACGGCCGACGCGGTCAAGATCAACGCCACGCCGGAGAGCACGTTCTGGACCGAGAGCCGGATCTACGCGGCGACCGTGTGGCTGCTGATCACCGTCGGCATCACGATCGTGCTCGTCTTCACCGAGCAGCCGCTGCTCCTGCTGGTCATCGGCTCGGCGCTCAGCGCGGGCGTGATGTTCATCTACTCGATCCTGCTCATCGTGCTCAACCGCGGGGCGCTGCCGTCGGCGATCCGCCTGCGCGGCTACCGGCTGGCGATCATGTGCTTCGCGGTCGTCTGGTTCGGCTACTTCTCGTTCCGCGTGATCCTCGAGTACGGCGGGCAGCTCTTCTCATGACCCGCTCGACGCACATCCGCGTGCTGCTGGCGGTCGTCGTCTGGTTCGCCCTCATCGGGCTGGCCAGGCTCGTGACGCTCGTCGCATAGCATCGGACCCCCATGCGTGTGTCCGTCCGGCTCTTCGCCGGCCTGCGTGAGCGGGCCGGCACCGACCGGCTCGAGGTCGAGCTGCCGGACGACGCGCGCGTCGCCGACGTGCTGGCCGCCATGGCCGGCACCGCGGTCGGCGAGCTCCGCCCGCGCGAGTGCGTCGTGGCCGTGAACCGCGAGTACGCGACCCCCGAGGAGCCCGTCCGGGCCGGCGACGAGGTCGCGCTGGTGCCGCCGGTGAGCGGGGGATCGGATCCCGCCCGCCCCGTGCGGCACGTGCGCGTGACCGGCGAGCCGCTCGACCTCGCCGCGCTCGCCGCCGCCGTGCGCGATCCCCGCGCCGGCGCCGTCGTGCTCTTCGAGGGCGTCACCCGGGACGTCCCGGAGCTCGACTACGAGGCCTACGCCGATATGGCCACCGCCAAGCTCGAGGCGATCGCGGCCGAGGAGGCCGAGCGCCACGGGCTGTGCGCGGTCGCCGTCGAGCACCGCACCGGCACCGTCGCCCTGTCGGAGCCGTCGGTGATCGTCGCCGCCTCCGCGCCACACCGCGGCGAGGCCTTCGCCGGCGCCCGGGCCCTGATCGACCGCGTCAAGGCCGAGGCGCCGATCTGGAAGGTCGAGGTCTCCGAGGCGGGCCGGCACCGGGTCGAGGGAACCCTCCCGCCTACGTAGCCCGGCGCACCAACGGCAGGCGGCTGGGCGTGAAGAAGGCGGCCACGGCCACGGCGAGCAGCGGGACGGCGACCATCGTGACGGCGAGGTTGGGCCACGGGACGATGAACGTCGGCGCGCCGGTGGTGGCGCGCGCGGTGAACGCCACGAACGCGCCGAAGCCGACGCCCAGCGAGCAGCCGAGACCGGAGATGAGCAGGGCCTGCGCGGCGGCCAGGCTCCGCCGGCGCCGCGGGGGCGCTCCGACGGCGGCCAGCGTGGCGAGGTCGGCGCGGCCCTCCGCGGCCGAGAGCGCGACCGAGATCGCGACGCCGATCAGCGTCACCAGCCCGGCCACCACCGCGAACATGAGCAGGACCGCGTCCTCGGGGCCGCCGGGGCCGCGCTCGACCTGGGCGAAGGCGCCGAGCCGGTCGGCCTCGGAGATCGCCCGGTCGACCTGGTCCGGCGTCGCCGCGGCGTCGTAGCTCACGAGCACCGGGCCGCGTGCGACCTCCCAGCCCTGCTCGCGCGCCACCGATTCCGGAATCAGCGCGGACGGCAGGCTCGTGTAGACGACGTCTCTCGGCACGAGGTACGCGGGGAGCTCGACGCGGTCCGTCTCCGTGTGGCCCTCGACGACGACATGGCCGCCGGGGTGGTAGACGGCCGGCTGGAGGACGACCACGCGACCGTCGGCGAGCGCCCGGCGAGCCGCCGCGTCGAGCGGGCCTGCCGCTGCGACCTCGTTGAGCGCTTGGTCGCCGGCGATCACCGGGTTCCCGGTCACGCAGCCCATCGAGCAGGCGGCGGGATCGGCGGCGAGATAGATCATCCGGGCCGATGGATCGAGCGACGCGTCGCCCTCGGCGGCCGGGGAGAGCGGGACGCGCAGGCGGTGCACCTCGGTGCCCGGGAGCTCCGCGGTCGCGTGCGCGGCCGCGCGATCCAGCCCCGCGTCGTCGGCGTTGCCGCGGTCGATCGACAGCATGTTGTCCGGGACGCTGGGGATGTAGCGGAGCTCCTCGGCCCGCAGGCTGCCGGCGACGAGAAACGCGAGGACGACCGAGCCGGCGACGGCGATGCCGATCGCGCTGGTCGCGGGGCCGGTGCGGTGGCGGTGGCGGGCGGCGTCGCGCACCGCGAGCCGCGGCGACAGCGGGAGGCGCGCCGCGATCCCCGCGAGCGCACCGATGGCCGCGGGGGTGAGCAGGAGCAGCCCGGCCACGAGCAGCGTCGCGCCGAAGACGATGAGCGCGATCGGCCTGCCGGCGGACGGTGCCGGCACGTACGCCCCGCTCTCCGCCGCCGTGGCGAGGAGGCGGCTGTAGGCCGCCAGGTCGTCGGCGAACATGCGGTCCCCGACCAGGCCGAGGACGGCGCCGACGGCCACGAGGATCCCGCCGAGAGCGGCCGAGCGGCGGCGGGTCGACCGCTTCACGCGGAACCGCTCGGCCAGCGCGTCGACCGCCCGCATCCGGCCGGCGCCGATCGCGGGCACGATCGCCGCGCCCAGGCCGGAGAGCACGCCGATCAGCGCGGCTCCGACGATCTCCCACGGGCCGAACGCCCAGCCGTCGATCCGGCCGCCGTCCATGCTCTCCCACAGCGGGCGGCCGGCGAACGCGAGCAGGAAGCCCGCGGCGACGCCGAGGACCGCTCCGATGACGCCCAGCACGAGGCCCTGGGCGAGCACGATGCGGCGCACGTGGTGCGCCGCGCCGCCGCTGGCCGCCACGAGGCCGAGCTCACGCGTCTGGCGGCGCGCACCGACCGCGAACGCCGTGCCGGCCAGCAGCACGACCTCGAGCAGCCCGAGACCCGCGATCAGGGTGGACATCGCCGCGGCGCGCAGGTCGTCGGCGGAGACCGACGATCCTCCGCCCTCCTCGTACCGCTCGGGATGCACGAAGGCGTCGCGCGGCGTGAGCGCGACGCCCTGCTCGGCGAGGGCGGGCCACAGGTCCTCGGCGGGGGCGGCGCCGGCCGGCAGGTCGACGAGGTAGTCGACCCCGCCCGACGGCATCATGTCCGGCGTCGTCCGGACGGCGGCCTCGGCCGCCAGCGATCCCGGTCCCGCCATCGCGTCCTCGCACTGCAGGCAGTAGCGCGCCTCGGCCAGGCCGGCGACCGTCAGGTCCATCTCCTCGGTGGCCCGCGTCTCGGGGTTGCGCACCGTCGCGCCGACCCGGTCGCCCGGGGCCACGCCGAGCCGGTCGGCGAGCCCGGGGGAGAGGACGACCTCGTCGGGCCGGCTCGGCGCGCGGCCCTCGAGCATTCGCGCCTCGTGCCGGTGCAGCGGCTCGTTCGGGTCGGCCACCACGAGCGAGGCCCGCGCGAAGCGCTCGTCGGCCTCGAACGCGAAGTCGTAGCGGAGGGGCGACCTCGCGAGCCGCGTGCCGGCCGGCAGCAGGGCGGGAAGGTCGACCGCGTCGGGGTCCCGGTCGGGCTTGGCCGCGGGGTCGAAGCTGGCGCCCCATGGTCCCGGCCGGTAGCCGGGCAGGCTCGCCGAGCCGGTGACGGTGATGACGGCGTCGGCGGAGCCCATGTTCCGGGCCGCCTCGCGCTCGCCCGTCGTCACCGTGCGGTAGAGCACGTCGACGAGCGTCGCGCCCGCCACCGGGACGGCGACGAGCACCGCGATCAGCACCGAGCGCCCGACGTTGCGGCGGAGGTTGCGGCGGGCGATCCGCAGGGCCGGACGCCAGCCGTTCATCGCAGGAGCGCCTCCACCGGCGTGGCGACTCCGGTCTCGTCGACCATCGCTCCGTCGCGCAGGAAGACCACGCGGTTGGCCCAGGCGGCGTGCCGGGCCTCGTGCGTGACGAGGACGCCGGAGGCGCCGGCGTCGCAGCGCGCCCGCAGGAGGCGCAGGACCATCTCGCCCGTCCGGCTGTCGAGCGCTCCCGTCGGCTCGTCGGCGAGCACGAGCCGGCGCGGCCCGACCAGCGCGCGGGCGATGGCCACGCGCTGCTGCTGGCCGCCGGACAGCTCGTCGGGGAAGCGGTCGCCGACGTCGTCGAGCCCGACCTCGGCCAGCGCGGCCTCGGCGTCGCGCCGCGCCTCGCGCAACCTGACGCCGTCCAGCTCCCGCGGCAGCGCGACGTTCTCCACGGCGGTCAGCGCCGGGATCAGGTTGAAGTCCTGGAACACGTAGCCGACGCTGCGGCGGCGCAGCGCGGCCAGGTCGGCGCGGGAGAGGCTGCCGAGGTCGGTCCCTTCCACGCGCACCGACCCGCCGCTCGGCACGTCGAGCCCGCCGGCCACGTTGAGCAGCGTCGACTTGCCGGACCCGGACGGGCCCATGATGGCCACGAACTCGCCCGGCAGGACGCCGAGGCTGATCCCGCGCAGCGCGTGGACCGCGGTGTCGCCCGAGCCGTGGACGCGGGTGACGTCGTCCAGCTCGAGCACGTACTCGATCATCGGATCACCTCGCGCGGGGAGGAGGGAGCGGGCGACGGGACGGCCGGCGCCGCGTACGCCCCCAGCCGGACCTCGCAGTGGTCGAGCCAGCGGACCTCGGCCTCGGCCTGGAAGATCATCGACTCGAGCACGAGCAGCCAGGCGGTGTCGCTCTCCTCGTCCGCGCCGGCCTTCAGGCGCGTGAGCTCCTGCAGCGATCGCAGCGTCCCCGTGCGCTGGGTCTGGATGACGCGATGGGCGTCGACGCCGGGGGTGGTCAGCGCCATCGCGAGCTTGATGGCCAGCTCGTCGCGCGGGCGGCCCTGGCGGGCCACCGGCGTGGCGAACCACTGCTCGACCTCGGCACGGCCCGCATCGGTGATCCGGTACGTGACGCGCCCCTCGTCGTCGTCGGAGGCGCCGACGGGCTCCACGAGGCCGTCGCGCTCGAGCCGCGCGAGCGTGGTGTAGACCTGGCCGACGTTGAGCGGCCACGTCGAACCGGTCGACGCCTCGAACTCGGCGCGCAGCTGATAGCCGTACATGGGGCCCCGCTCGAGCAGGGCGAGTAGACCGTTCCGAACCATGAATACGCAGTATGCATACTGAGTATGCGACCGTCAAGCAGCTCGTTTTCACCTATGCAATGCTTAGGCAGATGACCGACTTGACGCTTGGAGAAGCGGCGAAGGCGATCGGCGTCAGCGCCGACACGCTGCGGCGCTGGGACCGCGCCGGGAAGCTCCGCACCCTGCGCGATGCGCGCAACCGGCGCCTCGTGCCCGTTTCCGAGGTCGAGCGGCTGACCTCGCACCCCCGGCGCCACGCGGCAGGCGATCGGCTCTCGGCCCGCAACCGCTTTGCCGGCGTCGTGCGCTCCGTCGAGGTGGACGGCGTGATGGCGCTGGTGGAGATCGAGGCGGGCCCGTTCCTCGTCACCGCCGCCGTCACGCGCGATGCCGTCGAGGAGCTGGGCCTGGCCCCGGGCGTCGAGGCGACCGCCGCGGTGAAGGCCACCTCGGTGATGGTGAACCGGCCTTGAGGTGGATCGCCGTGATCGCGCTGGTCGCGGTCGTCGGCTGTGGCTCGGACGACGAGCCCGCGGCCGAGGAGACGCCCTCGCTCGTGGTCTCGGCCGCCGCGTCGCTCACGGATGCGCTGACGGCCTGCAGCACGCAGTTCGAGGGCGCCGAGGTGCGGCTCTCCTTCGGCGGGCTCCGACGAGCTGGCGGCGCAGATCCGCCAGGGCGTGAAGCCCGACGTCTACGCGGCCGCCAACACGCGGCTGCCGCAGGAGCTGGCCGACGAGGGGCTGCTCGGCGACCCCGTCGAGTTCGCCACCAACGAGCTCGTGATCGCCATCC
Organism: uncultured Solirubrobacteraceae bacterium; assembly: GCA_963774155.1. Taxonomy (GTDB): domain Bacteria; phylum Actinomycetota; class Thermoleophilia; order Solirubrobacterales; family Solirubrobacteraceae; genus DASSUW01. The sequence goes on along the minus strand of CAVZDW010000008.1, from coordinate 830,076 downwards.
CCGGCGACGAGCGCGAGATCGAGCGGGTCGAGGACCTCGCCGAGCCCGGCCTGAACCTCGTGATGGGCGCGGACACGGTCCCGGTCGGCGCCTACACGCTCGACGTGCTGGGCCGCCTCCCCGCCGGGACGCGCGAGAAGATCCTCGCCAACGTGCGCTCGAAGGAGCCGGACGTGCGCGGCGTGGTCGGCAAGCTCACGCAGGGCGCGGCCGACGCCGGCTTCGTCTACGTCACCGACCTCACGGGCGACCTGACGGGCATCGAGCTGCCGCCCGACCTGCAGCCCACGGTCGCCTACGGGGCGGGTGTGGTCGACGGCGCCGGAGAGCCGGACCTGGCCCAGGCGTACGTCGACGGGCTCACTGACGGGCCTTGCGCGGACGCGCTGCGTGAGGAGGGGTTCGGCCCGCCACCCCCCGGATGAGGTGGTTCCCGGCGGCGCTGGCCGTTGCGCTCGGCCTCGCGCTCTGCTTCCTCACGCTGCCGGTTCTCGCCATCTTCCTCGACAGCCCGCCGCGCGACCTCGTGGCCAGCCTGGGCGAGGAGGGGGCGCTCGACGCGCTGTGGCTGAGCCTGGAGACGAGCGCCGCGGCGCTGGCCATCATCGTCGTGGTGGGCACCCCGGCGGCGTACCTGCTGGCCAGCCGCCGCTTCCGCGGGCGCACGCTGGCCATCACGCTGCTCGAGCTGCCGCTGGTGCTGCCGCCCGCCGTCGCGGGCATCGCGCTGCTCGCCGCCGTCGGGCCGTCCGGCATCCTCGGCGGCGCGCTCGAGGACGCCGGCCTGCAGCTCACGTTCGAGACCGCCGGCGTGGTGGTCGCGCTCACCTTCGTGGCGTCGCCCTACTACGTGCGGCAGGCGCAGAGCGCGTTCGCGGCGATCGACCCGCGCTGGCTCGAGGCCTCGCGCACGCTCGGCGTCTCCGAGGCCCGCACCTTCGTGCGCGTGGCGATCCCCGCGGCGAGCAGCGGGCTGCTGACCGGCGGAGCGCTGGCGCTGGGCCGCGCGCTGGGCGAGTTCGGGGCCACGCTGATGTTCGCCGGCTCGCTGGCGGGGGTCACGCAGACCGCGCCGCTGGCCATCTACGAGCGCTTCGCCAGCGACTTCGACGCCGCGCTCGCGCTCTCCGCCGTGCTGGTGGCGGTGTCGGCCGCGATCCTGCTCTCGGCCAAGCTCGTGGGCGGATGGGACGCCCTGGGCGATGCTGCGCGTCGCGGCTGAGACCGAGCTCGGCGACCTCCGCCTGGACGTCGCCTTCGAGATCCCGGGCGGCGAGTGCCTCGCGCTCGCCGGGCCGTCGGGAGCGGGCAAGAGCAGCGTCCTGCGCGTGATCGCCGGGCTGCACCGGCCGCGGGCGGGGCGCGTGGCCTGCGGAGACCGTGTGTGGCTCGACCGCGAGCGGGGCATCGACCTGCCGCCGGAAGCGCGCGGCTGCGGCTACGTGTTCCAGGACTACGCGCTGTTCGCGCACCTGAGCGCGTGGCAGAACGTGGCCTACGGGCTCCGCGGCGGCCCGCGCCGGGAGCGCCGGGCGCGCGCCGTCGCGCTGCTCGAGCGCTTCGGCATGGCCGACCGCGCCGACGCCCGTCCGCGCACGCTGTCCGGCGGCGAGCGCCAGCGCGTGGCCGTGGCGCGCGCGCTGGCCGTCGAGCCCGACGTCCTGCTGCTCGACGAGCCGCTCTCGGCCCTCGACACCCGCACCCGCGCGGCGGCCGGGCGCGAGCTGGCCGCCGTCCTGCGCGAGACCGCCGTGCCCGCGCTGCTCGTCACGCACGACTTCCACGAGGCGGCGCTGCTCGGCGACCGCGTCGGCGTCATGGACGGCGGGCGCATCGTCCAGCTCGGCACGGCGGGCGAGCTCGCCGCGGCGCCCACGTCGCCGTTCGTGGCCGACTTCACCGGCGCCGTCGTGCTCACCGGCACGGCCGAGCCGGACGCCGACGGGCTCACGCTGATCCGGCTCGACGGCGGGGGAGAGGTGACGTTCCCGGAGGCGGCCACCGGGCCGGTCGCGGTCGCCGTCTACCCGTGGGACGTCACGCTCGCTCCCCGGGGGGCGCTCGACCCCGGCTCCGCGCGCAACCACCTCGACGTCGAGGTCGTTTCGGTGACCACGGTGGGCAACCGCGTGCGGGTGGGCCTGGCGGCGCCGCAGCCCCTCATCGCGGAGCTCACAGAGCCGGCCGTGGCGCACCTCGGAGTCCGCCCCGGGACACGCGTGATCGCGTCGTGGAAGGCCACGGCGACGCGCCTATTGCCCCGATAGTTCTCAATCCCCACCGGGTTTGTGCATAATCCCCGTCCGATATCTTGATCAAACCGATGGAGATTGTGTTCATGAAGAGACTTCTTGCCCTCCTTGTCCTCCCCGCGCTCGTGGCCGCCGGCTGCGGCGGCGACGACGACGAGGCCGGGAGCGGAGCCGCCAGCGCGAGCGGCGGTGGTGGCGGCAAGATCTCGCTCGTCGGGTACTCGACGCCGCAGGAGGTCTACACGGACCACCTGATCCCGGCCTTCCAGAAGTCGGACGTGGGCCAGGGGACCGAGTTCACGACGTCGTTCGCGGGCTCGGGCGACCAGCGGCGCGCGATCCTGGCCGGGTTGCCGTTCGACTACGTCCACTTCAACCTCGAGCCGGACATGAAGTACCTGGAGGACGAGGGCCTCATCCCGCCGGACTACCGCGACGACGAGTTCAAGGGCTCGCCGCAGCAGTCGGTCGTGGTGATCGCCACCCGTCCCGGCAACCCGCTCAACATCAAGACGTGGGACGACATCCTCACCAAGGACATCGAGATCATCAACGCGAATCCGTTCACGTCGGGCGGCGCCCGCTGGAACGTGATGGCCGTCTACGGCCAGGTGATCAAGAGCGGCGGCACCGAGGAAGAGGGCCTGGCGGCCGTCAAGGCGCTGCTCGAGCGCGTGCCGACCTATCCGGCCAGCGCCCGTGACGCCCTCAACGAGTTCCTCGGCGGCAAGGGCGACGTCGCGCTCCAGTACGAGAACGAGGCGATCCAGGCCCAGCTCGCGGGCGAGGACATCGAGTACATCGTCCCCGACGCGACGATCAAGATCGACACGCTCGCCGCCGTCGGGACCGAGTCCGAGAACCCCGAGGGCGCGAAGGCCTTCTACGACTGGCTCCACACGGACGAGGCGCAGGAGATCTGGGCCGAGAACGGCTACCGGCCGGTCGTCGAGTCGATCCTCAAGGAGCACGCCGACAAGTTCCCGATCCCGCCCGACCTGTTCACGATCGAGGATCTCGGCGGCTGGGACAAGATCATGACCGACTTCTTCGACCCGGACAACGGCAAGATCGCGGCGATCCAGAAGGATCTGGGAGCCCCGATCGAGTGACGGCGGTCGGACAAGTCGAAGCTGCTCCCCCGAGGCGGGCCTGGCGGTCCGCCTCGGGGTCTGATGTGCTCCAGCGCGGGTTCGTCACCACGTACCTGTCGGTCCTCGTCCTCATCCCGATCGCCGCTCTCGTCGTGCGATCGACCGAGGACGGCTGGTCGGGCTTCTGGGACGTGGTCACGAACCCGATGGCGCTCGACGCGCTGCGCGTCACGCTGCTCGCCTCGGTCGCCGTCGCCGCGATCAACGCGGTCGCGGGCACGCTGATCGCCTGGGTGCTCGTCCGCGACGACTTCCCGGGCAAGAACGTCGTGAACTCGCTGATCGACCTGCCGTTCGCCCTGCCGACGATCGTCGCCGGCCTCGTGCTCATCGCGCTCTACGGCGAGACCGGGGTGCTGGGGATCAACGGCATCTCGTTCACGATGATCGGGGTGGTGCTGGCGCTGCTGTTCGTGACGCTGCCGTTCGTCATCCGCGCCGTGCAGCCGACGCTGATGGAGCTCGACACCGAGATGGAGGAGGCCGCCGCCTCGCTCGGGGCGAAGCCGCGGACGATCGTCTGGCGGGTCATCCTTCCCAACCTGGCGCCGGCGATCCTGACCGGCACCGCGCTCGCCTTCGCCCGCGCGGTCGGCGAGTTCGGGTCGCTCGTGCTGATCTCGGGCAACATCCCGGGCGAGACCCAGGTCGCCTCGCTCTACATCTTCTCCCGCATCGAGAGCGGCGACATCTCGGGCGCGACCGCGGTCTCGGTCGTCCTGCTGATGATCTCCGTGGGCATCCTGTTCCTCTTCCACGTCGTGAACCGCTGGAGCACGCGCCATGGCCGTCACGACTGACCCCACGGTCGAGCGGCTCAACGTCGTGCAGGGCGGGCGCGGCACGCGCCTCACGCTGCGCGCCGTCGCGCTGCTGTACCTGAGCCTGCTGCTCCTGATCCCCGTCCTGATGGTCTTCTACAAGGCGTTCGAGGACGGCTTCGCCAACGCCTGGGAGACCGTCACCACACCTGAGGCGCTCAACGCGTTCAAGCTGACGCTGATCACCGTCGGCGTGGCCGTGCCCCTGAACACGGTGTTCGGCGTGATCTGCGCGCTCGTGCTCGTCCGCCAGCGGTTCCGGGGCAAGGCGTTCCTCAACACGCTGATCGACCTGCCGTTCGCGATGTCCCCGGTCGTCATCGGTCTCACGCTGGTCCTCGTCTACAACCGCCGCGACGGCTGGTTCGGCCCGTGGCTGTACGACCAGGGGATCACCGTGATCTTCAACCCGATCGGCATGGTCATCGCGGTGATCTTCGTGTCGATGCCGTTCGTCGTCCGCGAGGTCGTCCCGGTGCTCCAGGAGATCGGCGACGATCAGGAGCAGGCGGCGCGGACCCTGGGCGCGAACGGCTGGCAGACGTTCTGGCGCATCACGCTGCCCGCGATCCGCTGGGGCGTCACCTACGGCGTCGTCCTCGCGACCGCGCGCGCCCTCGGCGAGTTCGGCGCGGTCGCCGTCGTCTCCGGCCGCATCTCCGGCGTCACCGAGACGCTGCCCTTGGTCGTCGCCAAGGAATATGAGACCTTCAACCCCGCAGGCGCCTACGCGGCCGCGCTGGTTCTCGCCATCGTGGGCCTCGTGACGCTGTTCACCATGAAGCTGGTCAGGACCCGAGAGGAAGGATCATGAGCATCGTCGTTCGCTCGGTCACCAAGCATTTCGGTGACTACGTCGCCCTCGACGACGTATCGATGGAGGTCCGCGACGGATCGCTGGCCGCGCTGCTCGGCCCGAGCGGCAGCGGCAAGTCGACCCTGCTGCGCGTGATCGCGGGGCTCGAGAGCCCGGACTCCGGGGTCGTCCTCCTGAACGGAGACGACGTCACGCGCGTCCCGGTGCAGAAGCGCGGCGTCGGGTTCTGCTTCCAGCACTACGCCGCCTTCAAGCACATGACCGTGCGCAACAACGTCGCCTTCGGCCTGAAGATCCGCAAGCGGTCCAAGGCCGAGGTCGACAAGCGGGTGGACGAGCTGCTCGAGCTCGTCGGCCTCTCGCATCTCGGCAAGCGCTACCCGTCGCAGCTCTCGGGCGGCCAGCGCCAGCGGATGGCGCTCGCCCGCGCGCTGGCGGTGGAGCCGGACGTGCTCCTGCTCGACGAGCCGTTCGGCGCGCTCGACGCGCGCGTGCGGCAGGAGCTGCGCGCCTGGCTGCGGCGCCTGCACGAGGAAGTGCACGTGACGACGATCTTCGTCACGCACGACCAGGAGGAGGCGATGGAGATCGCCGAGCAGATCGTGGTCGTCAACGAGGGCCGGATCGAGCAGTCCGCCTCGCCGGCCGAGATCTACGACACGCCGGCCACGCCGTTCGTCATGTCCTTCGTCGGCCCGGTCACCCGCGTCGGCGACCGGCTGGTGCGCCCGCACGACGTCCAGGTGCTCACGGAGGCGGGCGAGACGAGCGAGCAGGCGGTCGTCACGCGCATCGTCCGGCTCGGCTTCGAGGTGCGCGTGGAGCTGCTCCCGCCCGAGGGCGATCTGCTCACGGCGCAGCTCTCGCGCAGCGAGGCGGACGCGCTCGAGCTGGTCGAGGGACAGATCGTCCATATCCGGGTCGACCCGACCGGTGCACAGCGCGAGGCCGCGAACGCCTAAGCTGCTGCCGTGCGCGTCTCCGCAAAGACCGACTACGCGATCCGTGCGGCGCTCGAGCTGGCGTCGGCGGAGGACGACAAGCCCGTGAAGGGCGAGCGGATCGCCACGGCGCAGGCGATCCCGCTCCGCTTCCTCGAGAACATCCTCATGCAGCTCCGCCACGCGGGCCTGGTCGAGAGCCGGCGTGGGGCGGAGGGCGGCTACCGGCTGGCCAAGCCGGCCGACGAGGTCAAGCTCGCCGACGTGATCCGGGCCATCGACGGCCCGCTGGCCGGCGTGTCCGGCTCACGGCCCGAGACGCTCGGCTTCACCGGCTCGGCCGAGTCGATGAAGGACGTGTGGATCGCCGTCCGCGCCGCGCTGCGAGGCGTCCTCGAGCACATCACGCTCGCCGACGTGGTGGCCGGCGAGCTGCCGGACCACGTGCGCGCGCTGATCGCCGACGAAGACGCCTGGGTCTCGCACTAGGCTCACTCCCATGGGTCGCTCGCCCGCCCTGGGCCTGGTGGTCGCCGCCGGCGCGATCGCGCTGACGACCCTCCTGCTGTACCCGCTGAGCGAGATCGCGCCCGCCGTCTCGCTCGGGGTGCTCTACCTGCTCGCCGTGCTCCTGGTGGCGAGCGTGTGGGGCCGCTGGCTGGCGCTCGCGACGGCGGTCGGTGCCGCGCTGGCGTTCAACTTCTTCCACATCCCGCCCACGGGTCGCTTCACGATCGCCGAGGCGGAGAACTGGGTCGCGCTGCTCGTCTTCCTCGTGGCCGCCGTGGTCGCCTCCAACCTCTCCGCGCTGGCCCGCGAGCGCGCCGCGGAGGCGGAGCGGCGGCGGCGGGAGGCCGACCTCGCGGCCGAGCTGGCGCGGCTGCTGCTCGGCACGCCCGACCCGCGCGGGGCGCTGCCGCTGGCGGCCAGGCAGATCGCCTCGGCGCTGGACGTCGACTCGGCCACAGTGGTGCTCGAGCGCGTCGCCGGCGACGAGCGCCACGCGGCCGTGCCGCTGGGCGACATCGGCACGCTGCTCGTGCCGGCCTCGGCCGCCGAGGTCGCCCGCGACCGGGTGGCGCCGGCGCTGGAGGCGCTGCTGAGGGCGGCGCTCGAGCGCGAGCGGCTCACCAGCGAGGTGGTGGAGACCAGCGCGCTGCGCCGCAGCGACGACATCAAGACCGCCGTCCTGCGCTCGGTCTCGCACGACCTGCGCTCGCCGCTCACCGCCATCGTCGCCGCCGGCGATGCGCTCACCTCGCCGTCGATCGACGCCGCCGACCGCCTCGAGCTGGCCGACACCATCGCGCACGAGAGCCGGCGGCTGGCGCGCCTCGTCGACCAGCTGCTCGACCTCTCGCGGCTGCAGTCCGGCACCGCCGACCCGCGCGAGGACTGGTGCTCGCTCGACGAGGTCATCCGCGCCGCGGTCGAGGACGCCGGCGCGCCCGAGCGCGTGCGGCTGGCCATCGCGCCCGACCTGCCGCTCGTGCGCGCCGACGCGACGCAGCTGCGGCGGGCGTTCGCGAACCTGATCGAGAACGCGCTGCACTACGGCGCCGACGACCCCGTGTCGGTGCGGGCGCGGGTGAGCGGCGGGCGCATCCTCATGCGCGTCGTCGACCAGGGACCCGGCATCCCGGTGGCCGAGCAGGAGCGGATCTTCGCGCCGTTCTACCGCGCCCCCGGCGCCGACGGCCAGGGCTCGGGGCTCGGGCTGGCCATCGTGCGCGGCCTGGTGGAGGCGAACGGGGGACAGGTGCGGGTGGAGTCGCTGCCCGGCCAGGGGACCTCGTTCGTCGTCGAGCTGCCGCTCCCGAAGCCCGTCGAGGCGCCGGCATGACCCGCGTCCTGGTGGTCGACGACGAGCCGCAGATCCTGCGGGCCCTGCGCGTGGTGCTGCGCGAGGCGGGCTTCGAGGCCATCCCCGCCGAGACGGCCGAGGAGGCGCTCGACCGCGCCGCCGTGCGGCCGCCGGACGCCGCGATCGTCGACCTCGTGCTGCCCGACGGCGACGGGGTGGAGGTCACGCGGCGCCTGCGCGAGTGGAGCCAGATGCCGATCATCGTGCTCTCCGCCGTGGGCGAGGAGGAGGAGAAGGTCCGCGCGCTGGAGGCCGGGGCCGACGACTACGTGACCAAGCCGTTCGGGCCGCGCGAGCTGGTCGCGCGCCTGCAGGCGGCGCTGCGGCGCTCGGGCCATGCGGCCGACGAGCCGACGATCGTCGCCGACGAGCTCGAGCTGGACCTGGCCGCGCGCGTCGTCCGCGTGGAGGGCGCCGAGGTGCACCTGACGCCGATCGAGTTCGACCTCCTGCGCACGCTCGCCCGCAACCGCGGCCGCCTGCTCACCCACCGCGCGCTGCTGGTCGAGGTCTGGGGGCCCGAGTACGCGAACGACACGGCGGTGCTGCGCACGCACATCGCGAACCTGCGGCGCAAGATCGGCCCGCAGCACGTGCGCACGGACCCCGGCGTCGGGTACCGCTTCGCCGACGTAGCGGCGGTCCGACAGCGCCTGGCGATTCCATCGCCCCGTTCACCGCGCCGCTGGCGCCCGCCGTCGTGCTCGTGCCGTAGAGCGCCGTGCCCGAGATCCCGAACCGCTGCTCCTTGCCTTCCATGTTCACGCCCTCGATGCCCGCGGCCTGCATCGCCGGGGTCGGGTCGCTCTCGGCCCCATAGAGCACCGTGAAGGCGACAACGAACAGGACCACCATGAGGCCGTAGAGCATCCAGCCCTGCCGCCGTCGGCCGGAGATCCGCCCGAAGGCCTGCGTCAACGCGGCGGGAACGAGCACGATGAGCAGCATCTGCACGAAGTTGGACAGCGCGCCGGCGTTCTCCCACGGCATGGCCGAGTTGACGTTGAAGAACCCGCCGCCGACCGAGCCGAGCGTCTTGATCGACGCCTGTGTCGCCACCGGCAGGTCGAGGCTCTGGGGGACCCCTCCGACCAGCAGCAGGAGCGCGCCGATGGCCCCCAGCGGCAGCAGCACGAAGACCAGCGACCGCCGGAGGTCCACCCAGAAGTTGCCGAGGCCGGAGCCCGAGCGCGACGTGAACCCGCGGATGACGGCGATCCCCGTGGCGAGGCCGACCGCCGCCGACAGGAACGACTGGCCACCGATCGCCACCATCTGCGAGAAGACGCTCAACGTCGTCTCGCCGGCGTAGAACTGCCAGCTGGTGTTGGACACGAACGACACCGAGGTGTTGAACGCGACATCCCACGGCTGGGCGGGGAAGGATCCCGGGTTCCAGGGATGGAGCGCCTGCGTCCGGAGCGTGAGGTAGGCGACGGCCAGACACGCTGCGGAGAAGGCCAGGGCAGAGCGGCCGTACGCCTTCCAGTCCTGCTCGGGCGACGAGTGCGGCCGTCGGAACACCGCCGCCAAGTAGGCGCCCAGGGGCAGCGCGAGCGCGGTCAGGACCGCGAGGAAGAGGGCGAGCTGGCCCCAGCCGGCAACAGACATGAACGGTCAGTGTGTGACGCCTGCGGCCGTCCGTAAACCGTCTTGACGCGATCTTGATGCGGTATCGCGTCATCTCCACGAAGGCTTGACGGTGGCGCGCCTAGCGTGAACCTCATGTCCATGTCCCCGACCGTCGCGTCCGTGCTCGACTCGCTCCAGGACGTCTCGTCGATCGCGTTCGCGGCGTTGGCGTTCCTGGCCCTGTTCCTGCTCCTCGAAGCCTTCGATCGCGTATGAGCGGAGCCGAAGTCGTCGGGCTGGTCATCGCACTTGCCCTCTTTGCGTACCTGCTGATCGCGCTCGTTCGCCCGGAGCGGTTCTGACATGACCGCCGCAGGTTGGATCGAGATCGCGCTCTACGTCGCGATCCTCACCGCCATCACCCCGCTGCTCGGCGCCTACATGGCGCGCGTCTTCCGCGGTGAGCTCGGCATCGCCGCGGTCGACGGCCTGATCGTCCGCCTGACCGGCGGCCGCGAGCAGGACTGGAAGCAGTACGCCCGCTCCGTCCTCGTCTCGGCCGCCGTCTTCTTCGGCCTGCTGTACCTGATCCTGCGCACGCAGAGCATCCATCCGTGGAACCCGAACGACCTCGCCTCGCTGCCATGGGACGTCTCGTTCAACACGACGGCCTCGTTCGTGACCAACACGAACTGGCAGTTCTACGCGGGCGAGACCTCCCTGTCGAACTTCTCGCAGATGGCCGGCCTGGCCGTCCAGAACTTCGTCTCGGCGGCCGTCGGGATCGCCGTCGCGATCGCCTTCATCCGCGCGCTCGCCTCCCGCTCGGGCCGGTCGATCGGCAACTACTACAGCGACCTGATCAAGACGCATCGTCTATGTGCTGCTGCCGATCTCGGTCCTCTTCGGGCTGTTCCTCGTCTCGCAGGGCGTGATCCAGTCGCTCGACGCCGGGCCGGTCGCCTCGCAGGAGGTCATCAAGCAGCTCGGCACCAACGGCGGCGGCTTCTTCAACGTCAACTCCGCGCACCCGTTCGAGAACCCCACCTGGCTCTCGAACTTCGTCGAGATCCTGCTCATCCTGGCGATCCCCGCCGCGCTCACGTCCACCTACGGGCGGATGGTCGGCAACCGGCGCCAGGGCTGGGCGATCTACGGCGGGATGCTCTCGCTCTTCCTGGTCGCCGTCGTCGTCGTCGCGCTCGCCGAGAACGGCTCGACGCCCGCGATGGACGCGGCGAACGTCGCCGGCTTCAACATGGAGGGCAAGGAGCAGCGCTTCGGCGTCGCCTCCACCGCGCTCTGGGTCGTGGTCACCACCGCCGCCTCGTGCGGCGCCGTGAACGGGGCGATGGAGTCCCTGACCGGGATCGGCGGCATGGTCCCGATGGCCCAGATGCAGACCGGCGAGGTCATCTTCGGCGGCGTCGGCTCCGGGCTCTACAGCATGCTCCTGTTCGCCATCCTCGCCGTCTTCCTGTCCGGCCTGATGGTGGGTCGCACGCCCGAGTTCCTCGGCAAGAAGATCGAGGCCAGGGACGTCAAGCTCACGGTCTTCGGGACCATCGGCGTGCCCCTGCTCGTGCTCGTCACGAGCGCGGTGGCCATCGCCAGCACCTACGGCCGCGTCGTCCATCTTCAACTCCGGGCCCAACGGCTGGTCCGAGACGCTGTACGCCTACACGTCGCAGGCCAACAACAACGGCTCGGCGTTCGCGGGCTACACCGGCTTCCTCCAGCCCGCCGACGCCGAGCAGTTCGGCATCAGCTTCGCCAACGTGCTCGGCGGCCTCGCCATGCTCGGCGGCCGCTTCCTCCCGCTGCTCGCCGTGCTCGCCATCGCGGGCTCGCTCACCGGCAAGCGCGTGGCACCCGCCGGGGCGGGCACCTTCCGCACCGACTCGGCGACCTTCGTCGTCGTCCTCGTCGGCGTCGTCGTGCTCGTCGCGCTCCTGACCTTCGTCCCCGCCCTGCTCCTCGGACCGGTGGTCCAGGGCCTCACCGACCAGCTCTTCTGAGATGCGTGAACTGAAAACCGCTGTCATCGCCGCCGTCGTCCTGACGGTCGTCCTCGGCCTCGTCTACCCGCTCGTCATGACCGGGGTGGCGCAGGTCGTCTGGCCCGAGAAGGCCGACGGCGATCCCTCGCTGATCGCCCGCGACTACTCCGACGACCCGGCCCTGTTCCAGAGCCGGCCGTCGGTCACCGGGTACGCCGCCGACGCGACGTTCTTCAACAACCAGGGCCCGAACCAGCAGGCCCTGGCCGACCAGCTGAAGGGCCTCATGAAGGACTATCTCGAGCGCGAGACGCCGTTCACCCCCGGCCTGGTGGCCGCCGACGTGCCGCCGGACGCGGTGACCACCTCGGCGTCGGGCGTGGATCCCCACATCTCAGCCGAGAACGCGGAGATCCAGGCGAACCGGGTCGCCGAGGAGCGCGGCATGCCGCTCGACGACGTGCTCGCGCTCGTCGACGACGCGACGAGCCGCCCGCTGCTCGGGCTCGGGGGTCCGAAGTCCGTGAACGTCGTCACCCTCAACGAGGCGCTGGAGGCGCAGCGATGACCGACCGCCCCGAGCGCTCCCTGTTCGAGCGCGACATCATGCGGACGGCGGTCGCCGGCTCGTTCGCGAAGCTCGACCCGCGCCGCATGGCGCGGAACCCGGTCATGTTCGTGGTCGAGGTCGGCGCCGTGCTGACGACCCTCATCTGGATCGTCCAGGCCTTTGGCGGCGACGCGCCCGGCGGCGGTGGCGACCCCGCGTGGTTCACCTTCACCGTCACCGTCTGGCTGTGGCTGACCGTGCTGTTCGGCAACTTCGCCGAGGCGATCGCCGAGGGCCGCGGCAAGGCGCAGGCCGACGCGCTGCGCGCGATGCGGACGCAGACCGTCGCCCGGCTCCGCGACGGCTCCACGAAGCCGGCCAACGAGCTGCAGCGCGGCGACGTCGTCGTCGTCGACGCCGGCGAGGTGATCCCCGGCGACGGCACCGTGCTCGAGGGGATCGCTTCCGTCGACGAGTCGGCCATCACCGGCGAGTCGGCGCCCGTGATCCGCGAGTCCGGCGGCGACCGCAGCGCGGTCACCGGCGGCACCCGGGTCCTCTCCGACCACATCGTGGTGGAGATCACCCAGGAGCCCGGCCAGTCGTTCCTGGACCGCATGATCGCGCTCGTCGAAGGCGCCGAGCGCCGCAAGACGCCGAACGAGATCGCCCTGTCGATCCTCCTCGCCGGCCTGACCATCGTGTTCCTGGCCGTCGTGGTGACGCTGCGCCCGTTCGCCCAGTTCGCGGGCACCGACATCTCGATCACGACGCTGATCGCGCTGCTCGTGGCCCTGATCCCGACGACGATCGGCGCGCTCCTGAGCGCGATCGGCATCGCCGGCATGGACCGCCTCGTGCGGCGCAACGTGCTCGCGCTGTCGGGCCGCGCCGTCGAGGCATCCGGCGACGTCGACGTGCTGCTGCTCGACAAGACCGGCACCATCACGCTCGGCAACCGCCAGGCCGCGGCCTTCGTCCCGATGCCCGGGGTGGAGGAGTCCGAGCTGGCCGAGGCGGCGCAGTACGCGTCGCTCGCCGACGAGACGCCCGAGGGGCGCTCGATCGTCGTCCTCGCCAAGCAGTACGGGCTCCGCGAGCACGAGCTCGAGGCGCAGCACGCGCGGTTCGTGCCGTTCACGGCGCAGACCAGGATGAGCGGCGTGGACCTCAACGGCACGCGCCTGCGCAAGGGCGCCGGCGACGCCATCCTGCGCTGGGTCGGCGACGAGGGCGGCCACGCGCCGCCGGAGCTGCAGGTCGAGCTCGACCGCATCGCCCGTCAGGGCTCGACGCCGCTGGCCGTCGCGCGCGACGCGCAGGTGCTCGGTGTGATCGAGCTCAAGGACGTCGTCAAGGAGGGGATGGCGGAGCGCTTCGAGCGGCTGCGCCGGATGGGGATCCGCACCGTGATGGTGACCGGCGACAACCGGCTCACCGCGGCCAAGATCGCCGAGGAGTCCGGGGTCGACGACTTCCTGGCCGAGGCCACGCCCGAGGCCAAGATGGAGCTCATCCGCTCGCAGCAGGCCGAGGGCCGGCTCGTCGCCATGACCGGCGACGGCACCAACGACGCCCCGGCGCTCGCGCAGGCCGACGTCGGCGTGGCCATGAACACCGGCACCCAGGCCGCCCGCGAGGCCGGGAACATGGTCGACCTCGACTCCAATCCGACGAAGCTCATCGAGATCGTCGAGGTCGGCAAGCAGCTGCTCATCACGCGCGGCTCGCTGACCACGTTCTCGATCGCCAACGACGTCGCCAAGTACTTCGCGATCCTGCCCGCGGTGTTCGCCGCCACCTATGCCGTGGCCGGCCAGGACGGCCCGCTCGATTCGCTCAACGTGATGGCCCTGGGCACGCCGCAGTCGGCGATCATCTCGGCGATCGTCTTCAACGCGATCGTCATCCCGATGCTGGTTCCGCTCGCCCTCCGCGGCGTGCGCTACCGGCCGGTCGGGGCGACCGCGCTGCTGCGGCGCAACCTCCTGATCTACGGCCTCGGCGGGCTGGTCGCGCCGTTCGTCGGGATCAAGCTGATCGACCTGCTCGTGCACAACCTGCTGGGGGCGTGACGATGGCGGCGTTCGCCGGAGTCGGCGTGCCCCGCCCGCGGCGCCTGCTCGTGCGCCTGAGAGCGGCGACCCGCCGCATGGAGCTCGACCGCCATCTGGCGATGGGGGCCGATCCCGGCTCCACCCCCGAGCTGGCGTGCCGTGCCCACGTGCTCGCCGGCTGGCGGATGCGCCACGCGCTCGCCGCCGGGCTGGAGCAGCGGGTGGCCGAAGCCGTGGCCCCACCGCGCCGCGAGGGGGCCGCCGCGCCGATCGTTCGCGAGGAGGTGCGGATCGCGCAGGAACAGCTGCTGCGGCTTGCGGCAGCGCTCCGTGCCGAGCCCGCGCCGCACGTCCGCGGCATCGCCGAGGCCTCGCGGCTGCTGACGGACGGGCGGAGCCCCATGTTCGTCGCGGGTCCGGCCGGGACGTTGCGTGAGGCCGCGATGCGCGCGGCGTTTCACGCGGAGGCGGGTTAGCGTTCCGTGGCATGGCCGGCCGGCACAAGGTCTTCCTCGGCATGGCCGCCGGCGTCGGCAAGACGTTCCGCATGCTGCAGGAGGGGCACGCCGAGCTCGCCGAAGGGCGTGACGTCGTGATCGCCTACCTCGAGCCGCACGACCGCGCCGAGACCGTGGCGCAGGCCGAGGGGCTCCCGGTCCTGCCGCGCCGCCACCTGGCGTACAAGGGTGTGCCCGTCGAGGAGATGGACCTGCCCGGCGCTGCATCTCGCGCCGCCCCGCGCTCGCGCTGATCGACGAGCTCGCGCACACGAACGCGCCCGGCGTGGAGCACCGCAAGCGCTACGAGGACGTGGCCGACGTGCTCGCCGCCGGCATCGACGTCTACTCCACCGTCAACGTGCAGCACCTGGAGTCGCTCAACGACCAGGTGGCCGAGCTGACCGGCGTGCGCGTCCGCGAGACGTTCCCGGACTCGGTGCTGTCGGCGGCCGACGAGGTGGTGCTCGTCGATCTCACGCCCGCCGCGCTGATCGAGCGCCTGCAGGCCGGAAAGGTCTACCCGGCGGCCCGCGTCCCCGCCGCGCTCAACGGGTTCTTCCGCGTGGAGAACCTCGAGGCGCTGCGCGAGGTCGCCCTGCGCCAGGTGGCGGAGGACGTCGAGTACAAGCGCCTGAAGGGCGACTGGATCGCGCTTCGCAAGGATCGCCTGATGGACCATGCAGCGCCGCGTCGCGGTGGCGGAGCGGCTGCTCGCCCTGGTCACGCCGCAGGCGTCGTCGCAACGGATCGTGCGCCGGGCGTGGCGCTCGGCGCAGCGCCTGGGCGCAGAGCTCGACGTCCTCATCGTCATGTCCCGCGAGCCCTCGGACGAGGAGCGCGAGCAGATCGAGGCGTTCCACCGGCTGGGATCGCTGCTCGGCGCGCAGGTCATCGTGGAGGAGGGGGACGACGTTCCCGCCGTCGCCGCCCGCGTCGCCGGCGAGCGCGGCTCGACCTACGTGCTGATCGGCACTCCCGCGCCACGCCGCGGGCTGAGGCGCCTCTCGGAGCCGCTGATCGACCGCCTCGTGCGCGCGCTGCCCGGGATCGACGTCCGGATCGTCGCCAACCGCGCGAATCGCAAGTCGCCATGAGTCTGAGTCACCTCCTCGTCCTCATCCTCGGTCTGGCGGTCGGGGCGGCGGTCGCGCTGCTGATCGTGCGGCGCCAGCGCGCCAACGAGGCCCGGCCGACCCGGCGGATCCTCTTCCCGTACGTCGGCACCCAGCTGTCGACCTCGGCCCTCGATGCCGCCCTGCGCATCGCCAAGGCCGAGCACGCCACCCTCGTCGCGGTCTATCTCGTGCCGGTGCCGATGTCGCTCGCTCTGGAGGCCCCGATGCCGCGCGACTGCGGCCGGGCCTTCGAGCTGCAGGAGGCGATCGAGCACCGGGCGGCGCAAGCCGGCATCCCCGTCGACGAGCGCATCGGGCCGGGGCGGACGATCCGCCACGCGCTGCGCGAGCTGCTGTCCGACGAGCGTTACGACCGCATCGTCGTCGCCGCCGGGACCGCGCACACGGACGGCTTGAGCGCGGCCGACGTCGCCTGGCTGCTCGAGAACGCGCCGGGAGAGGTTGCGGTGCTGCGGCCGGCCGACGAGTCGGCGCTCGTGGCCGCCTGACGGTCTCGCGGCCCTACAACCCGACGATCTCGAACCGCGCCGCATCGGGCTCGCAGAACCGCAGCGTCCGCGCCGCCTCCTCGCGGATCGCCGCCCGAGCCGCCCGCGCGATCTCCACGTGCGGCCGGATCTCCAGGACCGCCGCGTCACCCTCCCGCCGCACCGCCCAGCTCGCCGCCACGCGGCCGTCGACGGTGACCGTCGGGTCGCCGCTGAGCGTCAGCTGCAGCGGTCGCACCTCGGCCGGGATGATGCGCTCGCGGTCGGCGTACGCGAGCAGCGGCTGGTCCCAGTGGGCGAGGAAGCGCGGGGGCAGGGGAACCGACGCGGGCGGGAGCGGCATCCCGGGCAGGTCGAGCAGCTCGCGGCCCTGCTCGTCGCGGTAGGACACGGTCTCCACGTGCTCCCAGCCGCCCGCGAAGTCGCGCTGGGCGACGCCGGACCAGGCGGCGACGTCGCGCCGCGCGGCCGGGCCGAACGCGGCGAGGTAGCGCCGGATGACCAGCGCGGCCGCGTCGACCGGGGAGGGCAGCGGCCGCGGGTCGACGACGAACCGCGACATCGGCGGCGCGCCCCAGAAGCCGGCGGGCGGGAGCTGGATGAGCGGCAGCAGCGTGCGGGCGAAGAAGATCGGCGAGTAGAGGTCCTCGGGGACGCCGTCGTACCGGTCCCGGACGTGCTCGCGGATCTCCGGGTTCGTGCGCGGCTCGCGCAGCCAGGCGCCGAGCTCGGCCGCTGCCGCCTCCTCGTCGAGGTGCGCGTACGTCTCGCGCCACTTGCGCATCCGCGCCTGCCGCGTCATCTGCGCGAAGGCCGGGTAGTCGGCCGCGGCCGCGAGATGGAGCGTGAGCCGCATGATCGTCGTCTTCACGACGCCGCGGGCGGTGATCGCCGCCTCGAGGTCGGCGCGCGAGAAGCCCTCGAGCCGCGCGGCCAGCGCGATGAAGGGCGCGGGATTGTGCTGGCCCTGCAGGGGCGTCAGCCGCCGGATCGCCTCGGCCGGCGACACACGCGCACGCTCGACCAGCATCTGGCGCACCGCGAGCGCGGCCGTCAGCTGCCGCCGGGAGAGGACTACGGGTTCCATCGCGCCGCGATCTCCTCCCACGAGGGCGGGCTGCCGGGCAGCGCCGGCCCCTTCGCACGGACGCCGTCGAGCAGCAGCGCGAGGTACCGGTGGCGCAGGTCGTTCGTCCGGTCCGCGTCACCCATCCGCAGTGCGGCGATCTGCTCCAGCAGCAGCCCGACGTCGTTCACGTCGAGGTCCTCGCGGAGCACGCCGGCCGCCTTGGTGCGGTCGAACAGCGCGCTGACCAGGCCCTGGGCGCGGCCGGCCTCCCGGTAGAGCTCCTCGGTGGGGGTGAAGGTGCCGGCCAGCTTCTGCGTCAGGGAGTTCGTGTCGTTGTCGACGCAGCGGCGCATGAAGCCCGCGAACGCCTCCCACGGATCGCCGTCGTCGGCCAGCGCCGCCTCGGCAGCGCCGATGAAGCGCTGCAGGCCTTCGAGGCACAGGTGGCGCAGCAGCTCCTCCTTGCTGGCGTACCGGCGATAGAGCGCGCCGACGCCCACGCCGGCGTGCTCGGCGACCGCGTGGATCGACGCCGCGGGGTCGGCGATGAAGACCGCACGGGCCGACTCGAGGATCCGCGCGTCGTTGCGGGCGGCCTCCGCGCGGCGGCCGCTGAGGGGGACGGACATGCCGCTCAAGCTAGCGGAACAGATCGTTCCGTTCAAGTAAGGCCTCACTCCCGGCGAAGTAAGGGGTCTTAGCCCGAAACGCGCGGCGTAAGGCCGATGTGCGGTGACCGTCTCAGCTCCAGAATGGAACGGACAGATTCGTTCCGTTCGGACTGGAGGAGCCATGCAGCCCAAGACCGTCACCAAAGCCACCTGGATCGCCTTCTCGGCGGCCCTGGCCGCGGCCATGATGGACCTGCTCGACGCGACCGTCGCCAGCGTCGCCGGCCCGGTCATGCAGGCCGAGCTCGGCGGCTCGTACGCCGACCTGCAGTGGATCACGGCGGCCTACACGCTGGCCATGGCCGTCGGGCTGCTCACCGGCGGGCGGCTGGGGGACATGTTCGGCCGCAAGCGGATGCTCCTCATCGGCGCCGCCGGCTTCACCGTCGCCTCCGTGTTCTGCGCGGCGGCTCCCAGCGTCGAGGTGCTGATCGGCTCGCGGGCGCTCCAGGGCGCGCTCGGCGCGGTCATGCTCCCGCAGGTCTTCGGCCTCATCCGCGACCTCTTCCCGCCCGACGAGATGGGCAAGGCCTGGGCCGTCCTCGGGCCGGTGTCGGGTCTCTCCGCGGTGCTCGGGCCGATCGTCGCCGGCCTGCTGATCGACTTCGACATCCTCGGCAGCGGCTGGCGCTCGATCTTCCTCATCAACATCCCGGTCGGCGCGTTCGTGCTCATCGTCGGCGGTCGCCACCTGCCCGCGGGCGCGCCGAGCGAGGCGTCGCGGCGGCTCGACGTCCGCGGCATGGCGCTGGCCGGCGCCGGGGCCGTGCTGCTCGTCTATCCGCTGGTGCAGGGTCGTGAGCTGGGCTGGCCGCTGTGGATCGTCGGCATGCTCGTCGCCGCGCTGCCGGTGCTCGCCCTCTTCGGCCGCCACCAGGCGCGCCGCAAGCGCTCCGGCGCGACGCCGCTGGTCGAGCCGAGCGTGTTCCGCAACCGCTCGTACGTGTTCGGCGCCGCGTTCGCGATGGTCTTCCTCGGCGCCATGGGCGGTCTGATGCTGGCGCTCACCGCGGTGCAGCAGATCGGCCTCGGCTACAGCCCGATCGAGGCGAGCCTCACCACGGCGCCGTACGCGCTCGGCGGGTTCGTCGGCTCGGCCATCGGCGGCATGACGATGGCCAAGCTGGGGCGCACCGTGCTGCAGGTCGGCCTGGTCGTCAAGGCGGTCGGCGTGGTCTCGCTCTACGTGGTGCTCGAGGCGGCCGGGACCGGCGTCGGCCACCTCCACTTCACCGCGCCGCTGCTCGTGGCGGGGATCGGGATGGGCATGGTCTTCGTGCCGCTCTTCGACATCATCCTGGCCGGCGTCGCCGACCACGAGGTCGGCTCGGCGTCGGGCGTCCTGCAGGCGCTGCAGCAGCTCGGGATGTCGGTGGGCGTGGCCGGGCTCGGGACGCTGTTCTTCGGGCTGCTGGGCGACCACGTCGACGGCGCGGCCGACTTCATCGCCGCCGGCGAGCCGACGATCCTCGTCACCGTCGGCCTCCTCGCGGCGGCGTTCGCGATCGGCTTCCGGCTGCCGAAGCACGCCCGCGTTCACCAGACGGTGCCGAACGCGGCCTCGTAGAGCAGGGCCTGCGCGGCGAGCGCGGCGAGGAGCGGGCGCAATCGCGTCCGCTCCTCGAGCGTCGCCGCCGCGGCGAGGCAGACGAAGGGGGCGAGGAACTGCCAGATCCGCTCGGTCTCGGCCTTGGTGAAGCCCATGACGGCGGCCACGGCGATCACGGCGAAGATCGCCACGGCGACGTCGGAGCCCCGCGCCAGCGCGCGGACGGCGAGCCACGAGATCGGCAGGCCGAGCACGAGCAGGAACGCGGTGGGGGAGCCGAAGAGCCAGAACCAGTACGGCCGGGTGGAGGCGATCCCGGCCCGGTAGACCTCCTCCGTCGAGCGGATCGTCCCGATCGGGTCGAAGCCCGTGGCGGCGTAGAGCACGGCGTAGAACCCCACCAGCACCGCCCCGCAGAGCAGGGAGAGCGCGAGCGCCGCGCGCCAGCCCTCGCGGCGCCAGGCGAGGATGGCCGCCCAGGCGCCGACGGCGAGCAGCGACCACGCGAAGAACGAGCCGACGGCGAGGGCGATCGCGCCGACCACCCGCCGCCCGGCGGCGAGCGGCCACGCGGCGAGCAGGCCGAGCGTGAGGTAGAGCGCGTCGGCCGACGTAGCCCCGAAGAGCAGCGCGCCCGGCGCCATCGCCAGCAGCAGGGCGGCGAGCCGCGCGCGCCGCTCGTCGAGCAGCTCGCGGCCCGCGAGGTACGCGAGCGGGGCGCCCAGCGACCCGCCGGCGATGCACAGCGCCGCCATCCCGCCCGCCGAGTCGATCCCGAGCCAGTGCAGGACGAGCAGCAGCCCCGGCGGGTGCCCGGCGGCGTGCACCGGCAGCGACGGCACGAGCTCGGCGAAGCGGTCGAGGAAGAAGCCCACCCCGAAGTCGAGCGCGCCGAGCGCCGGCAGGTACTCGTTCGGCCCCTCGAACGACCGCTCCTCGAACACGAGGCTCCACTGGTCGGTGCCGCCGTTGCCCGCGGCCAGCGCCAGCCGCAGGACGAGGGTGAGCGCGAACATCGCCGCGAGGAACGCCGGCGTCGGCAGCGAGAGCAGCCGCGGCCCGCTGAACACGGCGGCGGCGAAGCAGAGGATCGACACGGCGAGCAGCGGATCGGCGCGCGGGCTCCACGTGCCGATGAGCGGCGCGTAGGGGAGGCCCAGCGGCTCGCCCACGACGCGCGTCAGCCACAGGCCGAGGGCCAGCGTCGCGAGCGCCGTCGCGGCGGCCGCCCAGGGAAGCGCCTTTGCCATGCTGGGCGGCATCGTTCCACGACGCCTAGCGGCCACGGTCCTCGTGCTCCTCGCCGGCTGCGGCTCGAGCGCCGAACTGCCGCCCGCCGCGGGGCCGGACCGCTCGCCGCCGCTCGAGCGCGCGCCGGCCGGCCGCGTGTTCGGCGGCGACTCCAACGGGATCGGGGCCGAGGCCGTGATCGAGGTGGTCCCGGCACCGGCGACGGAGGCGCTCGTGCACGGCGGCCGCAAGCGCGCGGTGGTGCGGCCGCGCGAGCGCGTGCTCGAGGTCTACGACGACCGACACCGGCGAGCTGCTGGGCAGCGCACCCGCCGGCGCCGGGCCGACCGGCGTGGCGGCCGGCGAGGGCGGCCTCGCGTACGTGGTCGACACGGCCGGCGACGGCCTGCTCGTCTTCGAGACCACCGGCACGGTCCGCATCCGCCGCCGCTACCCGCTGCCGGGCGCGCCGTACGGCATCGCCTCCGACCTGCGCCGGAGCCGCCTGTGGGTCACGCTGACGGCGCGCAACGAGCTCGTCGAGCTGGCCACCAGCGCCCGCCCGCGACGCCTGGCGAGCTACCCGACCATCCGCCAGCCGAACACCGTCACCGTCGACCCGGAGAGCGGAGCCGTGTCCGTCACGGGTGACGGCGAGCTCCAGCTCCTCGAGCCAGATAGAGCAGCGCCGAGCCGATGAAGAGCGCGGCGCTGACCAGCAGCCAGCGCGTCGCGTAGCCCTCCCAGGCGAGTCCGCTGACGCGCGTGTACGCGCGCTCGCCGGCGCCGGTGATCGTGCTCCAGAAGACGACGAGCATGAGCAGCGAGAGCGCGGCCGGGATGCGGACGTAGTTGATCGCGCCACCGGTCGCCGCACGCAGCGCACGGTCGGCCCCGGAGTAGAGCGGCATGACCACGAGGTCGTGCGCGATCACGCAGGCGACGAGCCAGGTGACGATCCGGGCGGCCGACGAGCCGCCGAGGATCTCGAGCAGCGCCCACGCGGCCAGCGGGAGCAGCGCGAGGTGGGCGAGCAGGTGCAGCGGGCTGGCGCCGTAGAGCCGCCTCACGACCGTGTCCCGAACGTGATCGACCCGACCCACTTCGTGTTGTGCACGCCCGGCAGCGCCGGCACGATGATGCGCGCCGGATAGCCGTGGTCGAGCGGCAGGTCGGCGCCGTTCACCTTGAGCGCCAGCAGCGCGTCGCCGGCCCGCACCTGATCGCCGTTCAGCGACGCCTTGGAGAGCACGCCCACGGGCTGGAGCGACCGCACGTACGCGTCCGTCACGTCCTCGGGGTCGACACCCGCCTGACGGGCCAGCTCGGCCAGCCGCACGCCGGTCCACTCCTGCGTGGTCGTCCAGCCCTCGACGCAGGCGATCGGCAGCGTGGCGGTGTGCTGCGGGAGGGCGAGCAGCTCGTCACGCGTGAACGGCAGCTCTCCGGCGCCCACCGACAGCGTGAGCCGGTACGCGTCGCCGACCATGTCCCGGGTGACCTTGGCGGTGGCGGCCGTCTTGTTGACCGGGAACGACTCGCGGCGCGGCGCGAGGAAGGCGACGGAGCGCAGCGGCCCGCCGATCGTCTCGCCGACGTTGGCCACCAGCAGCAGGGCCGACGCCCCGCCGACGAACCCGAAGAACCCGCGGCGGCTGAGCGTCGGCGGGTCCGGCGCCACCGCGACGAGGTCGCTGTACTCGTACACGGCGGGCTTCCGGTAGGCGCGAACGACCGTGGGCAGCTTCACGAGCACGTGGATGGCCAGCGCTGCCGTGAAGACGACCGCCCCGTAGTAGTGCGCGATGACGAAGTTGAAGCCGAACGCGTACCAGTACTGCGCGTTCATGATCCCGGTGGCGAACTGGAAGACCGCGCTCGAGACGAGCAGGGCGATCGACAGCCGCTCGATCGCCTGCGCGGGAGAGGTCACCGGGGGCCAGGCGAACAGCCGCGGCATGACCGACCACAGCTTGGCCAGCAGGAACGGGACCGTCACCAGGCCGACGTTCACGTGCAGCCCCTGCGTCACCGCGTAGAGCCACGACGGTCCCGTGGGCCAGCTGAACCCGATCGGCAGGTCGACCGGGACGATCGCGTTGCCGGCCAGCCCCGGCTCGTAGGCCGTGTGCGAGAGGAAGCCGGTGACGACGACGATCGCCATCAGGACGAGCAGCACGGAGCCGAGCACCGCGGTCAGGCGAGGCCCGCGCAGCGGGGACCGCCAGAACTCGGGCCGGAACGGCCCGGGCGGCCGCTTCATGGCCGGCGCAGCAGCGCGATCCAGCGACCGCCCGCGCTCAGCGTGTCCTCGTGGTCGAGCCCGGCCCGCGCGGCCAGCGCGCCGATCCCGTCGACCCCGACCCGTGCCCACGCGAACCATTCGCTCACGACGCCCGGCGCCTCGATGCGGATCCGCGTGCGCCGCGTCGGCGCGCCCGGGGGATCGAGCTCCACGAGCGCGATCCCGCCCGCGCACAGCAGCGCCCGGGTGCGGCGCAGGAGCACGCCCGGCGAGCCGCCGATCCCGACGTTCCCGTCCAGCAGCAGCGCCGTCCGCCACAGGCCCGCATGCGGGACCTCGCCGAACACGTCGCCGGGGATCGCGGCGCCGCCGCGGCGGCGGGTGAGCCGGACGGCCACGGGGGAGAGGTCCACGCCGAGGGCGGCCTTGCCCGCGGCTCGCAGCGCCGCGACGTGACGCCCGGGTCCGCAGCCGAGGTCGAGCACGGGCGGCTCGGCGGCAGCGAGGGCGGCGATGTCGGCCGCGTCGAGTCCGCCGAGCCAGCGCTCGAGGTCGAGCGGCGCGAGCGAGCCGTCGCTCGAGCGGACGCGGGCGCGTGGGGGAGGGTCCCCGCCGCCGAGCACGTGCTGCGCGGCGGTGGCGAGGAGCCGGCCGTAGAGCTGGTCGGCGGGGAGCGCGACGGTGGCCGTCATGCCATCGCCGCCAGCGCGCTCGCGAAGCGGGTGTGCGGGCGCCTCGGCGGCCACCGCGCGGGCGTCCTCGATCGTGTCGACGTCGCGCAACGGCGGCAGCACCGCGGTCTTCAGCCCGAGCGCGGCGAGCCGGACCCGCTGGGCGAGGCCGGTCGAGGCGTCGCTCATCGGGACGTCGCGGAACGCGTCGGGCGCCGCGCGGCGCAGGCCGATGCCCCAGTAGCCGCCGTCGAGCGCGGCGCCGAAGGCCGCGTCGGCGTCCTCGAGCGCGCCGAGGCCGGCATCGAGCAGTTCCGCCGTCACCTGCGGCGTGTCCATCCCGATCAAGAATGCGGGTCCCCCGGCGTCCTGGAATGCGGCTTCCAGGCGCGCCGCCAGCCCGTCGCCGCGCTGCGGCATGACGCTGAAGCCGCGCGGCACCCATGCGCCGGGAGCGCCGTCGAGCACGAGCACGCGCCGCGCCGCCTTGCGCGCGCGCATCGCGGCCGCCAGCGTGTCGCCCAGGGCGGCACCGGCGAGCTCCGCCGCCTGCTCGGGGGTGCAGGGCGGCGTGAGGCGCGTCTTGACCCGGCCCGGCACAGGGGCCTTCGCGATGACGAGGAGGGTGGGACCCACACCCTTCATGCGGCCGGCGGTGTTGAGCGGATCACTCCAGGACCGCCGCCATGTCTCGCACCGCGCGCAGCGTCCCCCGCACGGTCCCGGTCACCTTCGACCGGCCCTTGCGCGGGAGATGGCTGACCGGCACCTCGCGGATCACCCAGCCCTCCTGCGCCGCCCGCAGGACCATCTCCAGCGGCCAGCCGAAGCGCCGGTCGCGGATCCCGAGGCCGAGCAGGGCCTCCCGGCGCGCGGCGCGCATCGGGCCGATGTCGGTCACCCGCACGCCGGTCCGCCGCCGCAGCTCGAACGCCAGCACGCGGTTGGCGAGGAGCCCGTGGACCGAGCCGGTGCGGCCGCGGGCGCCGAGGACGAGGTCGGCTTCCCCGACCGCGACCGGCTCGGCGACCCTGGGGAGGTCGCGCGGATCGAAGGAGGCGTCGCAGTCCATGAAGCACACCACGTCGGTCGCAGCCGCCTGCAGGCCCGCGTAACAGGCGGCGCCGAAGCCCGGCTGCCGCTCGAGCACCACGAGCGCGCCCAGCGAGGCGGCGAGCGCGCCGGATCCGTCGGTCGAGCCGTTGTCGACGACGATCGGCTGGTAGCCGGGCGGCATGCGCTCGAGCACCCAGGGAAGCGCCTCGCGCTCGTTGAGAACCGGGAGGATGACCGCGTGCATCGTGGAGAACACTTACCCCTGCTGCGCACGAGGCACCATTACGGACCACTGACGTCGGTACGGTGACGCGCCATGCTCCTCGTCACCGGCGGGGCCGGCTTCATCGGCTCGCACGTGGTCGACGCCCTGCTCGAGCAGGGCCACGCGGTGCGTTCGCTCGACGTGCTGCTGCCCGCCGCACACCGGGAACGGCCCGCATACCTCGACCCGCGGGCCGAGTGGATCGAGGGCGACGTGCGCGATGCCGACACCGTCGCACAGGCCGTCGCGGGCGTCGACGCCGTCTGCCACCAGGCAGCCATGGTCGGCCTCGGCACCGACATCGGGGACATCGCGGACTACGTCGGCCACAACGACCTGGGAACGGCCGTCCTCCTCCGCGCGCTGGCCGCGCGCGGCTTCGCCGGGCGGATCGTGCTCGCCTCGAGCATGGTGGTCTACGGCGAGGGCCGCTACGCCTGCGCGGAGCACGGCATCGTGCGGCCGCCGCCGCGTGCCGCGCAGGACCTCGACGCCGGCCGCTTCGAGCCGCCCTGCCCGGTCTGCGGCCGGCCGCTCGAGCCGCGCGCGGTGCCGGAGGACGCCCCGCCCGACCCGCGCAACGTCTACGCCGCCACCAAGCTGGCCCAGGAGCACCTGTGCGCCGCCTACGCCCGCGAGACCGGCGCCACGGTCACCGCGCTGCGCTACCACAACGTCTACGGCCCGCGGATGCCCCGCGACACGCCGTACGCGGGGGTGGCGAGCATCTTCCGCTCGGCCCTGGCGGCCGGCGACGCGCCGCGCGTCTTCGAGGACGGCGGCCAGCTGCGCGACTTCGTGCACGTGCGCGACGTCGCCCGCGCCAACGTGCTCGCGCTCTCGGGCGACGTCCCGGGCGCGTTCAACGTGGCCAGCGGCACGCCGCGCAGCGTGCTCGACATGGCCGCCTCGCTCGCGCGGGCGATCGGCGGGCCCGAGCCGGTGGTCACCGGCGAGTGGCGGGCCGGCGACGTGCGGCACGTGTTCGCCTCCGCCGACGCGGCGGACGAGCGGCTGGGCTTCCGCGCCCAGGAGGACTTCGACGCCGGGATGCGGGAGTTCGCCTCCGCGCCCCTGCGGGCATAGGACGCCCATGCCCCGCGTCG
Organism: uncultured Solirubrobacteraceae bacterium; assembly: GCA_963774155.1. GTDB lineage: Bacteria > Actinomycetota > Thermoleophilia > Solirubrobacterales > Solirubrobacteraceae > DASSUW01. The sequence continues at coordinate 804,062 of CAVZDW010000008.1, read as the reverse complement.
CCGTCGTCGGCCATGTCGAGTGGATCGAGTTCGCCCGCGTGCCGACCATGCCCAAGCCCGGCGAGATCGTCCACGCGACCGAGTGGTGGGAGGACGCCGGCGGCGGCGGGGCGGTCGCGGCCGTCCAGCTCGCCAAGCTCGCCGGCGGCGCCGAGTTCTACACCGCGCTGGCCGAGGACGAGAAGGGCCGGGCGGCCAAGGCCCGGCTCGAGGAGCTCGGCGTCACGGTCTACGCCGCCCCCCGTCCCGGCGAGCACCGCCGCGGCTTCGTCCACCTCGACGGCGAGCACGAGCGCACCATCACCATCCTCGGCGACCGGATCGTGCCGCACGGCGACGACGACCTCCCATGGGAGAACCTGGAGCCCACCGACGCCGTGTACTTCACGGGCGGCGACGTCGGCGCGCTCCAGCACGCGCGCAAGGCGCGCCGCCTCGTGGCGACGCCGCGCGCCTACGAGACGCTGCGCGCCTCCAGCGTCAACCTCGACGTGCTCGTCCGCTCCGGCACCGATCCCGGCGAGCAGCACCCCGAGGAAGGGCTCGACCCGGCGCCCGACTTCGTGGTCTCGACGGCCGGCAAGAAGGGTGGCCAGTGGGTCGGCGAGGACCGCACGACCGGCCACTGGGAGGCCGCCGAGCTCCCGGGCGAGCCGGTGGACTCCTACGGCGCGGGCGACTCGTTCGCCGCGGCGCTCACGTTCGGTCTCGGCGCCGGCATGTCGATCGACGAGGCGCTCGAGCTCGCCTCCCGCGCCGGCGCCAGCAAGATGACCGGCCGCGCCGCGTACGAGAACCAGCTCACGGCCGCGGATCTGTGATCTGCAGCACCGCGGCGCCCTCGATCTTCCCGGATCGCAGGCGGTCGAGCGCCTCCTCGGCCTGATCGAGGCCGAACGCCTGCACGGTCGTGCGGACCGGGACCTTGGGCGCGAGGGCGATGAACTCCTCGGCATCGGCGCGCGTGAGGTTGGCCACCGAGCGGAGCACGCGCTCCTCCCACAGCTCGCGATACGGGAAGCTCGGGATGTCGGACATGTAGATGCCCGCGCACACCACCACGCCGCCGGGCGCCGTGGCCCGCAGTGCCGCGGGCACCAGCTCGCCGACCGGGGCGAAGATGATCGCGGCGTCGAGCGGCTCCGGGCCGGGCTGCATGGCGTCGCCCGCCCACTCGGCGCCGAGCGCGCACGCGAGGGCCTGGGCGGCCGAGTCGTCGGCGCGCGTGAAGGCGAACACGCGCCGGCCCTGGTGCACGGCGACCTGGGCGATGATGTGGGCGGAGGCGCCGAAGCCGTAGAGGCCCAGCCGCACGCCGTCGCCGGCCAGCCGCAGGGCCCGGTGGCCGATCAGCCCGCCGCACAGCAGCGGGGCGATCTCGAGGTCGCTCATCCCGTCGGGCAGCGGGAAGCAGTAGCGCTCGTCGGCGACGGCGTACTCGGCGTAGCCGCCGTCGACGTCGCGGCCGGTGAAGCGTGCCCGGCGGCAGAGGTTCTCGCGGCCGCTCAGGCAGTACTCGCACTCGCCGCAGGTCCACGCGAGCCACGGCACGCCGACGCGGCGGCCGTCCTCGTCGGTGGCGACGATCTGGTGGCCGAGGATGAGCGGCAGGTGCCCGGCCTCGACCTCGCCGTCGCGCAGGTGCAGGTCGGTCCGGCAGACGCCGCAGGCGTGGACGCGCAGGAACAGCTGGCCGTCCTCGGCGACCGGCTCGGGCACGTCGCCGATCCGCAGCGGGCTCTTCGGCTGGTCGAGCAGCGCCGCGCGCATCAGGCCGCCAGCTCGAACACGGGCACCGGCTCCGGCTCGTCGCCGCACGAGATCGGCCGCGGCTCGCCCTCCCGGCGCACCACGGTGACACGACGGAGGCCGGCGGGGGTGCGCAGCGTCACGACGCCATCCTCCTCGGCCTCGGCGGCGACGTCGTCGATCCCGCGCAGCCCCAGCTGGCGCCGCACGAGCACGTCGGCCGCCTGCACGACCGGCGAGTCGCCGGCGCGGCCGCGGAAGTGCTCGAGGACGATCTCACCCGCTTCGAGCGCGGCCACGATCTCCGGCCCGCGGGCGGCGGGCACGCGGCCGAAGCAGAGCCCGTGCGGGAAGGCCAGGAACGTCGCCGCGAAGCGGTGCCCGCCGATGTGGCCGATCTCCCACGTCTCCGCGGGTCGCGCCGCCCGCAGCGCCCGGGCGAGCGGCCGCCCGCGGCGCGCGCAGCAGGGGTCGCGCTTGCCGTGCGTGCAGACCGCGTAGAGCGGGTCGTGCACGGGTGTGCCGCCGTCGAGATCGAGCTCGAGCACCTCACCAGGATCGTAGACCTCGAAGCGCCGGAGCGACGGCCCGTCGCGGCTCGTGTCGGCGAGGAACACCGACCGCGACTCGAGCGCGGCCCGCCGCGAGCCGCGGCGGATCAGGTACACCTTCACGCCCGCCTCGTCGCCCCGTGCCAGCAGCGCCCGTGCGATGTCCTCGTCGAGGTCCGAGTGCGTGACCGCATTGCGGCCCGTCCACGGGCCGTTCTGCTCGAGCAACAGGAAGCGGCGGTGCTTGGGCGCGGTCGCCGCCAGGTCCTCGCCGAGCTGCTCGCCGAGGACGGAACACGACGTCGTCACGTGAACAGGGTTAGCACTCCGGCGAGCACGAAGGCGCCCGCCCAGACCCCGTCGAGGTTGATCCACGCCGAGCGCAGGACCGCGACGCCGAGCTTCTCGTAGACCAGCACCGCCACCACGCCCATCACCAGCACCATCGCGCCGACGTGCAGCATGAGGCCGAGCGCGCCGGTGAGGAGCTCGGTCCCGCCCGAGGCCGCCTCGAGCGCGTGGTCGTGCGCCGCCGCCGACGCGGCGCCGCTGCCGATCAGCACCGGCGCCACCATCAGCCCGGCGCCGTGGGCGGTCGACATCAGGAACGACCACCACGCCAGCTCCCGCCGGTTGACGCGCATCGTCGTCCAGCGGAAGTGCGCGCGCGGCTTGACGAAGCGGAAGATGCCGAACGCGATCAGCGCCACGCCCGCGCCCATGCGCAGCGCCGAGGGATCGGTCAGCAGGCCGAGGCCGAGGACCACCGCCACCACGACCACGAGCGACAGCTCGTGGCCGATGGCGATCGGCGGCAGGGCGCGCAGCACGGCCTTGCGGTCGCGGTCCTGCATCCCGAGCGCGACCGCGAAGAGCCAGCCCATCGCGGGGTTGAGCCCGTGATAGGCGCCGAGCGCCGCGATGAGCAGCAGCGCCCAGAGGTCCATGTCAGTCGGGGAAGCAGTACGAGTCCGAGGACGCGTCGCCGCCGCCCAGGCGCACCTGGTGCGGCCGCTCGCCGGAGTACGGCACGAACAGGTCCGGGTCGAGCGTCAGCGAGCCGTCCTCGCCGGCGTCGAGCTTGACCAGCCAGCCGTCGATCCCCTCGGGGTAGAACTGGGCGTCCCAGGCCGCGTAGAGGGAGTTGGTCAGGTAGACGCGGCGGCCGTCGCGGCTCGTCTCGACCATCTGCGGCCCGCCGTTGAGCGGTCCCCTGGCCGGATGGGCCGTGCGCTCGACGATGCCGCCCAGCCGCACCGACGCCGTCTCCCGCGGCGCGCGGGGGTTGGAGACGTCGAAGCGCTTGAGCTCGCCGGTGCCCCAGCAGGAGACGTAGAGGTCACGGTCGTCGACGGACAGCGAGATGTCGGTGATGAGCGGCGGCACGGCGCCGAACGGCTGCAGGATCGGCGGCAGCTTCTCGGCCTCCGCGGGCTCAGGCGGGATCGTGATGACCTTCTCGACCGCGACGGTCCCGTCGTCGGCCCGCTGCCAGAGCCAGACCGACGCCGTGAGATCCGCGGTGGAGGTCACCACGCCGACGAACCCGTACGCCTTGCCGACGTCGTGCGCGGGGCGCAGCTCGAGCACCATCTGGTGCTCCGGCCCGAGGTCGATCTCCTGCTTGTGGCGCCGCGTCTTGAGGTCGAAGACGTGGAGCTTGTGGCCGTACTGGTTGCCCAGCAGCAGCTCGCCGACGAGGCCGCTCTCGACCATGTTCGGCGTGCCCCACTCGCTGGTGATGACGGTGTCGAAGCCGAGGTGCCACCAGAAGTCGTAGGCCAGCTCCTGTGTGCCGCGGTCGTCCTCCCACTGGCCCTTCACCGAGAAGTCGTCGTGGTCGAGCAGGAAGATGCCGCCCGGACCGTCGCCCTCCGGGTTGCCGAGTGCCGAGACGTAGATGCCGTCAGGGCCGCAGTGGACGGTGTGCGGGCGGCTGTAACCGGCCTTGCGGGCGATCTCCTCGGCCTCGATGACTCCCGCGAGCTTGGGGGAGCGGGGATCCTCCTTGACGTCGAGCACGTGGATCCGCGACGAGCGCAGGCCCGGCACCAGCAGGTAGCGGCGCTCGACGTGCGGGTGCGGCGCCCACGGGCACAGCGCCGACGAGCACGCGTTCCAGCCGAAGTGGTGCAGCTCGTCGCCGACGTTCGGCATGTCGAAGCGACCGACGATCTGCCCGTAGGTGTCCGAGCCGGCCTCGAGGTCGAGCACGCCGATCGCGTCGGGCCCGCTGTCGGTATTCAGTGTCGCGACGTACGCGAGCGTCTCGGGCGGCGCCGCTGCCGCGCTGCCCGGCGAGGGATAGAAGCTGGGGTCCGGGGTCCACCGCGCCATCGAGACCTCCTGGTGTTCGGTTCTATCGCCGTTTAACGGGGGCGCGAGCCGGGACCGGCTCGGGCACGCCGCGCCGCCGGGTGGCGGGGGAGGGCCGCAGGTCGCCGCCGTGGTCGCGACGGCGTGTCGGCCACGGGTCGGCGTTGGGCAGCGGCAGCCGCAGGCCGCCGCTCGGGCCCTTGGGGTTCTCGGGCTCGGGCGCGTTGCCGCCACCGCCGCGGCCGTCGTCGGCGTCGTCATCGTCGTCCCGCAGCCGGAAGAACCACACGAGCCAGACGATCAGCGCCCCGATGTCGAAGACACGGAGCCCAACCATGAAGATCCACCCCTCGAGCGTCACCTCACCGGGGAGGCTAGCTTTTCTGGCAAGCGGGAGCGAGCCCTTTTTATCTACTCAGCCGCCAGCCAGCTTTCCAACAGCCGGGCCGCGATGGCGAACCGCGGCGGGCGCAGGATGTCGGAGATCTCGGCGCGCGTGAACCAGCGGACATCCTCCAGCTCGCGGTCCGCGCGCCGAGCGTCGCCGGAGATCCACGGGACGTGGAAGCCGAGCATGAGCGAGCTCGGGAACGGCCACGGCTGGGAGCCGAAGTAGACCGGGGCGCCGACCTCGACGCCGGCCTCCTCCCGGACCTCGCGGGCGACGGCCTCCTCGAGGCTCTCGCCCGGCTCCACGAAGCCCGCCAGCGCCGAGTAGCGGCCGGTGGGCCAGGTCGGCTGGCGGCCGAGCAGCACGCGGTCGCCGTCGGTGACGAGCATGATCACCACGGGGTCGGTCCGCGGGTGGTGGTCCGTGCCGCAGCTCGGGCAGCGGCGCACGATGCCTCCCTCGGCCACCGCGGTGGCCGTCCCGCAGACCGAGCAGTACCGGTGCCGGCGATGCCAGTTGACCAGCGCGGCGGCGTGGGCGGCGAGGCCGGCGTCAGCCTGGGGGAGGGAGGCCGCGGCCGGGCGCAGCCCGAGCGGCCGCGTCCCGGTCGCGGGATCGGCCGCGCCCTCCCCGCGGTCGGCGACGACCGGCCGCCGGCCGTTGCTCGACGGCTGGGCGTCGACGACGAACACGGGCCCGACGTCGTCGAGCCCGAGCAGCAGCGGCTCGTCGGCGTGGAGGCCGGCGAGCGGGAGCAGCGCCAGCCGCGGCTCGTCGCCGCCGGTCACGTGGATCCCGTCGTCACCCGCCAGCACGGCCCGGGCTCCCGGGCTCTGCGCCTGCGCGGCGATCCACTCCGCGTCGGTGCGGCGCTCGGCGGCCCGGTCGAGCCGCTCGCCCGTGAAGACGATCCCGTCGGCCATCGCTTCAACGGTACGCCAAGATGTCGCGCGTGCTCCGGCCGCTCCTCTCCGACGACGCGTTCCTCGCCGATGTCGAAGCCGCGACCGGTGCGGGCGGGATCGATCTCTGGTGGCTCGGCCAGAGCGGCTTCCTCGTGGCCTGGCAGGGGCACCACCTGCTGCTCGACCCGTACCTCTCGGACTCGCTCACGCGCAAGTACGCGGACACCGACAAGCCGCACGTGCGGATGACCGAGCGGGTCGTCGATCCCGCGCGGCTCGACTTCGTCGACGTCGTGACCGCCTCGCACGCCCACACCGACCACCTCGACCCGGACACGCTGCGCGCGCTCCCGCCGGTCGAGGTCGTGATCCCCGCGGCGCACCGCGAGCTCGCCGCCGAGCGCGCGGGCCACTCGCGGCTCCTCGGGCTCGACGACGGCGAGACCACGGGCGCGGGCGGCTTCTCCTTCACCGCCGTCCCCGCGGCCCACGAGACGATCGAGCGCGACGCCGCCGGCCGCATGCTCCACCTCGGCTACGTCGTGCGCTGCGGCCCGTTCGCGCTCTACCACGCGGGCGACACGCTCGTCTACGACGGGATGGCGGAGCGCGTGCGGGCGGCGGCCGGGCCCGGCGGGATCGACGTCGCCTTGCTGCCCATCAACGGCCGCGCGGCGGAGCGCCGCGTCGCCGGCAACCTCGACGGCGAGCAGGCCGCCGCGGTCGCGCACGCCATCGGCGCGCGGGTGGCCGTGCCGATGCACTTCGAGATGTTCGCCTTCAACACCGCATCGCCGGACGCCTTCGTCGCGGCCTGCGAGCGGCTCGGCCAGCCGCACCGCGTCCTGCGCGCGGGCGAGCGGCTCACGCTTCAGCCGCACGCGCGCTCGGCGGTACTCACACCTCGAGCGGGAAGGTCATGACGACCTCGGTGCCGCCTTCGGGCGGCGTCGTGACCGTGAAGGTCCCCGCCACGCTGGCGATCAGCGGCAGCCCCAGTCCGGCTCCGGGGCTGTCCGTGCGCGGGCTCATCCCGCAGCCGTCGTCGCGCACGACGACCCGGACCTCGGCATCGGTCGACTCGATCGTCACGGTGAAGGCGCCGTTCGCGCCGTTCCGGTAGCCGTGGACGATGACGTTGCTGACCGCTTCGGAGACCGCCAGACGGATCGCGTCGAGCACGGCGTCTCGCGCTCCCGCCCGTGTCGCCGCCTCGGAGGCGGCCCGCCGCGCTGCGCTGACGTGCTCGGGGCTCGCCGGCCAGCTTTGCACTCTGCGATCCACTTCACCATGACGAATACCCCCGTCCCGCCGGGCCGAACGTAAGGTTGCGCGATGGGCGACCCGAAGGTCTTCGCTCGGACTGCCGCCGGCTGCCGCGAGCGCTGGAGCCTCGCCCGCGACGGGTCGCTGCCGAACCGCAACCGCTACGTCGAGCCGGTCCGCAGAGCCGACGGGACCCCGGCTGTCCTGAAGGTCGGCCCGGCCGACGACTTCGAGTTCCAGCGCGAGCTGGACGCCGTCGAGTGGTTCGCCGGCCACGGCGGGGTGCGCGTCCTCGCCATCGACCGGGAGCGCGGCGCGCTGCTGATGGAGCGCGTGTTCCCGGGCACCGAGCTGCGCGAGCTGGTTCCCGCCGACGACGCCGCGGCGACGTCCGTCGCCGCGGACGTCATGCGGGCCCTGTGGCTTCCGGCGCCGGCCGGCAGCCGGCTCCCGACCGTGCGGGAGTGGGGGGAGGAGTCGCTCACGGGCCACGACGCGGCCGTCTTCGCCGAGCTGTGCGACACCTCCGGCGAGCCGTTCGTCCTCCACGGCGACCTGCACCACGAGAACATCCTCCGCGCGGGCGACGGCTGGGTGGCCATCGACCCGGCCGGGGTCATCGGGGAGCGCGAGTACGAGATCGGCGCCCTCATGCACAACCCGTGGCCGGGCCTGCTCGACCTGCCCCAGCCGGGGCGGATCCTCGCCCGGCGCCTCGATCTGCTGGCCGAGCGGCTCGGCTTCGACCGCGACCGCCTCGCCGCCTGGGCGTGGGTGATCGCCAAGCTGTCGGCCGCGTGGTCGGAGAGCGCGGACGAGGATCCCGCGTTCCCGCTCGCCTGCGCCGACCTCCTGGCGCCGCTTACCGCGGTGAGTACTCCCAGTCGGCGGCCTGCTCGATGACCCCGAGCAGCTCGCCGACCCGGCACACGAGCAGCCGCTCCTCGTCGACCTCGATCCACACGCCCGCGGAGGCGGGGAAGACGACGTGGTCGCCCTTCTTCACGGGCATCTCGACGCCGGCCGACTCCCACCAGTCGATGCCCGGGCCGACCGCCAGCACGATGCCGTGCTGGGGCGGCGGCTCATGGTCACCGGCAGGGACTACGAGCCCGGACCGGCGGACCCGGTCGGGATCGAGCTCCTTGATGACCACGCGGTCGAAGAGTGGCCTGAGGTGACGTTGCATCCACCATCACGATATCCGCGTCACCCGCCGGTGACATCGCGTCGCAGGAACGTCGTGAAGGCCCAGCCGAGCGCCGGGATCGCGTAGAGCGCGCAGACCCAGGCCGAGCGGATGATCGGGTCCCAGTCCGTCGGCTCGCGCAGGATGCCCTGCCAGGCGTTGAACTGGGTCGACAGCAGGTAGGGATCCAGCGCGTCGAGCGCCGAGATCGAGCCGACGATCTGCACGAAGATCGAGACCATCAGCGTCCCGACCACGGCCGCCGCCGAGTTGCGCGTGAGCGTCGAGAGCAGGATCCCGATCGCGGCGATGGCCGCCAGCGGCAGCAGGTACGCGAGCGTGCCCGCCGCGGTCAGCAGCAGCGCCCGCCCGGCGCCGATCTGCGTGCCCGAGAGCGTGGTCAGCGGGTCGAAGCCCCAGATGAGGCCGCCGGCGACGAGGCCGATCGCGACGTAGCTGAAGAGCACGGCCGCCGTGTAGGTGAGCGCGGCGAGGATCTTGCCGGCGAAGATGTGCCAGCGCTCGACCGAGCGCGTGAGGATCGTCTTCAACGTGCCGTTGTGGTCCTCGGTGGCCACGATGTCGCCCGCCACCAGGGCCGTGATCAGCGGCAGCAGCCAGAACGCCCCGAAGGCGAGGCAGACGAGCGGGACGGCGAAGCCGGTCTCGCGGACGAGGTTGCCGAACGCCAGCCCGTCGGGGCCGCCGCCGCTGCTGTCGGCGGCCAGGGCCACGACGAAGATGAGCGGCACCGCGACGGCGGCGCCGAGACCGATGAACGTGCGCTTCTGGGCCAGCAGCTTGCGCAGCTCCCAGCGGTAGACGGCGCCGACGCCGGGCCGATGGGCGCTCGTCCGCGTGGCCGCGGCGGTGTTCGGGACGGCGACGGAGCTCATTGGTCCCCCTCGGTCATGCTCAAGAAGAGCTCCTCGAGCGTCGCGCTCCGGGGCACGAGCGCCTTGATGCCGACGCCGGCGCGGCCGAGCGCCACCGACAGCTCGGCGGCGGCGTCCTCGTCGCCGCGGAAGCTGAGGCCGCCGGACCACTCGTCGACCTCGCCGAAGCGGCCGGCGATCTCGGTCGCGTAGATGTCGTCGGTGGTGCGCAGCTCGTAACGGGCGGCCGACCCGGCCATCAGCTCGGCCAGCGCGCCCTCGTAGAGCACGCGCCCGGAGCCGATGATGGCCACGCGATCGCAGAGCTCCTCGACCTCGCCCATCAGGTGGCTGGAGAGCAGGACGGTCATGCCCTGGTCCGCGAGCCGCCGGACGAGCGCCCGCATGTCGCGCATGCCGGCGGGATCGAGGCCCGTGGTCGGCTCGTCGAGCAGCAGCAGGCGTGGCGCGCGCAGGAGCGCCCCGGCGATGCCGAGGCGCTGGCGCATGCCGTGCGAGTAGCCGCCGACCTTGTCCTTCGCGCGGTCGGCGAGGTCGACCGTGTCGAGCGCCTCGCCGATCCGCCTGTCCGCGCCGTCGCCGTCGAGCGCGGCCACCAGCTCGAGGTTCTGGCGACCGCTCATGTAGGGGTAGAAGCGCGGCGCCTCGACGAACCCGGCGACGCCGTCCAGGGCGCGCGCCCCCTCCTCGAGGGGGTCGCGCCCGAACAGCTTCGCCGTGCCCTCGTCCGGTCGGATGAGGCCGAGCAGCATCCGCAGCGACGTCGTCTTCCCGGCGCCGTTGGGGCCGAGATAGCCGTACACGTCGCCGGGCTGCACGGTGAGGTCGACGTGGTCGACGGCCGTGATGTCGCCGTACTGCTTGACGAGGCCGCGCGCCTCGATCGGAGCGGCTGAGGTCATCACAGCCCCCTCGCCGCGTTCTCGGCCGCCACCGGCGGGACGGAGCCGACCACGAGGTACGAGACGCCGTCGCGCTCGAACGTCACCAGCGTGCCGAGCGGCGTGGCGATCTCGCTGCCCGTGGCGCCGTCGATGTTGATCTGCGGCAGCTCGAGCCCGCCTTCGCCGGCGCCGCGCTCGCCCTGCTCCGGAGCGGCCTTGTGCTGGAACACGGCGATCGCGCCGAGGCCCTCGCCGTACGTGCTGAGCGCGCCCGGCTTGCCGGAGGCGTCCACGAGGCGGACGTCGGTGCGCGGGAGGCCGGCCAGCTCGTCAGGAGCGCTCAGCTCGAAGTCGAGCTTCGCCTGCACCGCCTCGACGCCGCGCACTCGGGTGGGGTTGCCGTGGGCGTCGGTGCTGTGCGGGTCGATCTCGACGACGTTCGTGCCCTCGGGCGGCCGGGTGTCGAACGTCGAGGCGGGGATCGAGCCGTAGTCGACGTTCTCGGCCTGCAGCTCGAGCACCGGCTCGTCCTGGCCCTGGGCGTAGACGGCGGCGCGGAGCGGCACGCCGTTGGCGGCGTCCCAGGCCAGCTCGGCGGCGCCGAGCAGGCCGCCGTCGTCCTTCGGCGCGATGCGGACGGTGTAGCTCGGGCGGCCGCCGGTGTTCGTCGGCTGGGCGCCGGAGAGCGTCCAGGCCGTGGCGAGGCGGTCGAGGCCGCGCCGGACGTCGGCGAGGGTCGGGTCGGCTCCCTCGGCCTTCGCCTCGCCGGGCGGGAGCGCGACCGTGTAGGCGGTCTCGGCCGAGCTGTCGTAGACGGTCAGGCGCTTGCCGTCGCTGACGATCTGCGCGTCGCCGGCCTCGCTCTGCAGCTCGAGCCGGACCTGCCCGTCGGCGCCGAGCCACAGCCGGCCCTCGGCCCCGGCGGCCAGCGGGGACGCGGCGCCGCGGGGGAGGGACCCCGAGGGCAGCAGCCCGTTGGTGAACGTGACGCGCGCCGTGACGCCCTGCACGTCGGGAGCGGCGACGGCGTCGTGGATCGCCCGGTCGAGCGGCTTGGCCGCGGGCTTCTCGTCCGACGTGAGCGCCGCCTGGGCGAAGCCGGCGCTGAGGACGAGCGCGACGGTGGCGGCTACGAGGAGGACGAGACGTTGTGTGGAGATGGTGCGGAGACGGCTCATGGGGAGGAGGTCCTTCGTCGGATGATGGACGAAGTGTCGGTGGGGTCCTTGAGAGATCCTTGAGACGCGGGCAGATCGATGGTGAAGCGCGAGCCCTCGACCGTGACGCGGCCGCCGTGGCGCTCGGCGATGGCACGGACGATGGCCAGGCCGAGCCCCGACCCGGGCGCTGGGGCGCCGGGCGAGCGCCAGAAGCGCTCGAACGCGTGCTCCGCCTGCTCGGGGGTCAGGCCGGGCCCTTCGTCGCTGACGCTGAGCCGCGCCCGGTCGCCGTCGCCCGTCACCTCGATGGCGACGCGGCCCTGCCCGTGCCGGCGCGCGTTGGCGACGAGGTTGCCGACGGCCCGCTCGAGCGCCGGCCGCTCGCCCTGCACGATCGCGGGCTCGGCCCTGACGTCGGTGCGCTCGTCGGCCGCTTCGCGGGCGAGCTCGGCGAGGTCGACCGGCTCGCCGTGCAGGGGCGCCGCGGCGTCCTCGCGGGCGAGGGCGAGAAGGTCGTCGAGCAGCACGCCGAGCCGCGTGGCGTCGGCCTCGATGTCGGCCAGCACCTCGGGGTCGGCGCCATGGCGGCTGACGTACGCGAGGTTGCCCCGCAGGGCGGTCAGCGGGGTGCGCAGCTCATGCGAGGCGTCGCCGACGAAGCGCTGCTCGGCCTCGCGCGCACGCTCGAGGCTCGCCAGCATCGCGTTGAGCGTCTCGGCCAGCGCGCCGACCTCGTCGCGCACGTGCGGGTCGGGCAGCCGCTTGGACGCGTCGCCGGTCGCCTCGATGGCGCGGGCGCCCGAGGACAGCCGGCGGAGCGGCCGCAGCGCGCGGCGGGCGAGCACCGTGGCGAGCCCGGCCGCGAGGAGCGCGGCCGCGAGCGACGCGATGAGCACGAAGCCGCGCGTGCTGTCCAGCGTGTCCTCGATCTCGGTCGTCGTGCCGGCCACCACCACGGCCCCGCCCGCCGCCGGGCCGCGCCCGAGCTCGCCGAGCGGCGCCGCGTAGACGCGGATCGGGTCGGCGCCCAGGCGCGCGACGCCGTAGCCGGCGCGGCGGTCGTCGAGCGCGCCGTCGATCACGGCGGTCTCCGGGAGCACCCGGCTGCCGAGCCCGTTCGAGCGGGCGACGATCCGCCCGCGGGAGTCGATGACCTGCACGAACAGCGGGCTCCCGCCGAGCCGCCCCTCCAGGGCGCCCGACTCCATCAGCAGGTCGGGCGTCGAGGCCGCCAGCCGCGCGACCTCGGTGGCCCGCGCGCGGAGCTGGCGGTCGAGCACGTCGTTGAGCTGGGCGTCGAGCCGCCCGAGGACGGCGACGCCGAGCGCCGCCACGGCGACCACGATGGCCACGGCCGCGGCGACCGCGACGCGAGCCTGGATCCCGGCGGACCTCACTCGAGCCGGAAGCCCACGCCGCGCACCGTGTGGATCAGCGGCGGCTCGCCGAGCTTGCGGCGCAGGTAGGCCACGTAGCGGTCGACGACGTTGGCGCTCGCCTCGCCCTCGCCGCCCCAGACGCGCTCCAGCGCCAGCTCGCGCGTGACCACGCCGCGGGCGTTGCGCAGGAGCAGCTCCAGCAGCTCGGCCTCGCGGCGCGTGAGCGCGAGGTCGCGCCCGCCGCGGCGGGCCTCGAGGCTCGCGAGATCGAGGCTGAGATCGGCGTGGGCGAGCTGCTCGCCGGGCGCCTGGTTGCGCCGCAGCAGGGCCCGCACGCGCGCGGTCAGCTCGTCGACGTCGAACGGCTTGACGAGGTAGTCGTCGGCGCCCGCATCGAGGCCGGCGACGCGCTCGGAGATCGCGTCGCGCGCGGTGAGGAGGAGGATCGGGACCGGCAGGCCCTTGGCCCGCAGGCGGCGCGTCACCGACAGCCCGTCGAGGCCGGGCATCGCGACGTCGAGGACGATCACGTCGGGCACCGACCGCTCGACCTGCGCGAGGGCCGATCCGCCGTCGGCCACCGCGGCGACCGCATAGCCCTCCGCGGCGAGCGTGCGCTCGAGCATCCGCCGGATCGGGGCGTCGTCATCAACCAGGAGGACAGACGCCTCTGACATCACAACCCAGTCTAGGCCTGGCCTTTGAGATGTCTCTGAGAGCGACTACAGTGCCGCCGCCTTCATCAAGGCGCTGTAGACGGCTTCAGCCGCTTGCCGCGGCCAACCGTGGCCACCGTGCGGGCGTAGGACTCGCGCGGAGCCTTGATCACCGCGTAGTCCGGGTGGCGGACCCAGGTCGGCGTGTAGGTGATCCGGTCGACGCGCTGGGCGCGCGGGCCGACGCGCAGGTGCAGCCGCACGAGCATGCCGTCCTGGGTGGCGGCGGCGCAGCAGGCGGCTGACTGGTTGGAGAGCAGGTTGCCCTCGCCGAACACGACCCACAGGCGGCCGACGCGGCGGATCGGCTGGACGACGTGGGCGTGCTGGCCGACGACCGCGGTGATCGCGCGGGAGCGTGAGAGCCGGCGCGCCAGGGAGCGCTGGAACGCGTCGGGCGCGCTGGAGAACTCCGTGCCCCAGTGGAGGTTGACGATCACCACCTGGGCGCCCGCGCGGCGCGCGCGGCGGGCGTCGCTGACGATCCGGCCGGCCTCGGCGAGGTTGACCGACCACGGGTGCGGCAGCGGGATGCCGTTGGTCATCTGCGTGTAGGCGAGCAGCGCGACCTTCACGCCGCGCGCCTCGACCATCGCCGCGCGGCGGCGTTGCCGGGCGTTCGAGAACGTGCCCGTGTGGCGCAGGCCGGCCTCGTCCAGCGCGCGGCGCGTGCTGTCGATCCCGTCCTGGCCCTGGTCGACCGAGTGGTTGGACGCCGTGCTGCACGCGTCGAAGCCGGTGGCCTTGACCGCGCGCGCGAGCGCGGGCGGGGAGCGGAACACCGGGTAGCCGACCGGCGCGCCGGGCGCGAGCGGCGTCTCGACGTGGCAGAACGCGAGGTCGTTGCCGCGTACCCAGCCGCGGATGGGCCGCAGCATGGGCCGGAAGTCATAGCCGTCGGCCGTGCGCGCGCGGTCAACGACCGGCAGGTGCGGGAGCAGATCGCCGGTCACGCCGATCGTCAGCCTGGTCGCGCGCGGCCGCGGCGGGGGCTCCGGCACGGCGGTCGGCACCGCGGTGGGGACGGCGGTGGGCGTCTGCGACGCGCGCGGGACCTGGTCGTCGCCGCCGCAGCCGACCACGAGGAGCGTGAGGACGGCGAGCACGCGACGCACAAGACGACCTTACGGGGTAGACCGGCCCGCATGGACGAACAAGACGAGCTCCAGGAGCGCTACGCACAGTGGGTCGCCGCCCTGATCGCGGACGGGCGGGTGTGGTACACGGGGGAAGGCGAGCACAACGTCGTGCTCGAGGACCCGCACGAGGACCGCGACCTGAACGTCCTCTTCACGTCGCGCGAGGCCGCCGCCGAGTACGCCGAGGAAGGGCACTGGGTCGACGCGAGCTCGCTGGAGGACCTCCCGGAGCTCCTCGACCGCATGGAAGGTCGCGGCGAAGGGCTCGCCCTCTGGCACGGCGACCGCTGGATCGTCGCCGAGCCCGGCCCGCTCGCCGAGGAGCTGCGTGACGAGTCGCCCGGAGGCGCGTAGTCCAGGTAGCGGTCCTTATGGAAAGCTCGAAACGTTTGAGTGGAACGAGTGGAGGAGACACGCGCGGCATGCGAGCAAAGACGGTGGTGACGACGGCGCTGGTCCTGGCCGCGATCGGAGCCGCGCCGGCCCAGGCGCAGGACCCGCAGACGATCGCCGCGCCCGGCGTCGGGCGGGTGTTGCTGACGCCGGACCAGGCGGAGATCTTCGTGTCGTTCGAGCGCGTGCGGCCGTCGTCGCGCGCCGCGCGGTCCGTCGTGCAGCGCCGCATCGACGCCATCCGCCGCGCGGTCCTCGGTGAGGGAATCGCGCCCGAGTCGATCCAGACCACCGGCATCTCGGTCAACCGAGAGCGCTTCCGGCCGCGCAAGGGCGCGCGCGTGCGCGTCCGCTTCCGCGCCTCGCAGTCCCTGGACATCCGCAGCCGCGACATCCCGCGGCTCGGCGACGTGATCGACGCCGCGGCCGCGCAGGGCGCGAACGTCTTCGGGCCCGACTTCAGCTTCGTCGACCCGTCGGCCGGCGACGTCCTCGCCACGCGAGCGGCGCTGGCCGACGCCCGCCGCCGCGCCGACGACGCCGCGGCCCAGCTCGGACGGGTCGTCACCGGCATCCAGGCCGTCGACCTCGCGCCGGGCGTCGGCGACAGCGGATTCCCCGAGAGCGGCGAAGACGACTCCGGCGCCTCCGAGAACGCTGGGGGCGGCTCGGACGGCCGCACACGCGTCCTCCCGGGGCAGGAGGAGTTCGTCGCGCTCGTCAAGGTGATCTACACCCTCGGGCCTCCTTCGTAGTCAGTTTCCATAACGCCGATTGGAGGGCATTCGAGAGGGAGCGTCTCGTCAGAGTATGAGTCCGGTCTCATGGGTGAGTCTGAGGTCGGTGAACGTCGGGCGCCCGAAGCAGGTCTCGGTCCGCAAGGGCCGCCCGATCATGAGCGCGATCGGCAAGGCGCCGGTCGATGGCCGCGTGCGCGTGGAGGGCGTCAACCTCGCGGGCGACGACCAGGCCGACCGGACCGTCCACGGCGGTCCCGACAAGGCCGTCTACGCCTACGCCGCCGAGGACACCGCGTGGTGGTCGGCGCGACTCGAGCGCGAGCTCCCGCCGGGCATGTTCGGCGAGAACCTCACCGTCGAGGGCGTCGACGTCAGCGGCGCGGTGATCGGCGAGACGTGGCGCATCGGGACCGTCGAGCTGGAGGTCTGCCAGCCGCGCCTGCCGTGCTTCAAGCTCGGCTTGCGGTTCGACGAGCCGCGCATGCTCAAGTGGTTCGCGCTGGCGAATCGGCCCGGCGCCTACCTCCGGATCCGGGCCGAGGGCGAGCTCGGCGCCGGCGATGCCGTCGAGGTCTCCGCCCGTCCCTCCCACGGCGTCACGGTGGCCCAGGTCGCCGCCGCGATCCTCCTCGACGAGAGCGGCCTGGAAGCCGCGGCGGCCGCCCCGCAGCTCCCCGCGAAGCTCGCCGCGTGGATGCTCGAACGCGCTGACTGATCTGCCACGTTCCGGGGTATCCATCGCTCCATGACCGGACGGGGGAAGTGGGCGACGGTCACGGTGCTGGCTGCCGTGATCCTGGGCGGCTGTGGGGCCGACGGCGGCGGCGGGAGCGACGGGTCGGGCGATCCGCTGGCCGAGGCCGCCGAGCGGATCGACGGCGAGTCGCTCCGCATGCGGCTCGACCTGCTCACCACCGACGCGGACGGCGAGTACGTGGTGACCGGCACGGGCGTCGCGTCGGGCGACGGCTCGCGGGCGCTCCTCGACACGAAGGTCACGTTCGCCGGCGACGGCCCCTACGACACGGGGATCCGGGTCCTCGAGGACGACATCTTCTATCGCTTCCCCTACATCGACCTGCCGCCCGGAGTGCGATGGGTGCGCTTCGACGGGACCACCACGGTGGCCGAGACGTTCATGCCGCCCGAGCTCGTCAAGTTCCTCGCCTCGACCCGGAGCAGCGAGCGCGTGGGGCCCGCGCGGATCCGGGGTCAGGCCGTCACGCACTACCGCGGCACGGTCGACCTCGGGGAGCTCGCGGGCGACTCCGACACCCTGACGCGATCCCGGTACGAGGCGCTCGTGGGCAAGGACGCGTACACGGCCGGCGTGAAGGAGGGGCTCCCGGTCGAGGGCTGGCTCGCCGAGGACGGCCGACCGGCGCGCATCAGGTTCACGGCGCCGCACGCCAAGGACACGATGGACATGACCATCGACGTCCTCGGCTACGGCGTCGCGGTCGACGTCCAGCCTCCGCCGGAGAACGCCGTGATCACGGAGAAGGAGTTCGACAAGATCACGGACGGCTGAGCCGCCGGCTCGGTAGTCTGGTTCGTCCGGCGGATCGCCCACTCGACCACGGGAGCCGTCGTGTTCCCAGCCGTGGCAACGCGCCGGCCTCGTGCCGGCGGCCGGTCCCGGCGGTCGGGAGTGTCACGCCGCCCAGGCAGACACTTCAAGTCCTGGGACGTAGTAGTTCAGTGGTGATCTATGACCGGGCGGCACCGGGCGGGCCTTCGACGGCCCGCCCGGCCGCATCTCTTCTTCTCAGCGTCCGCTGTACGAGAAGTGGTTCGGGTCCCGCGCGCCGAGCGCGTTCTTGAGCTTGGGCTCCAGCGGGCACCGGGCCATCAGCTGGCCGAACTTCACGTAGTCGCTGACGTCGAGCGCACCCGCGGGCTTGACGCTGCCGGCGTGGTTCGAGCTCCGGCCCGCGCAGTTGCCCGGGCACGTCGGGGCGCCGCACTTCTGGATGCACACCTGCTCCGAGTGCGCGGGATCGCGGTAGCCGCTGATGAGCGTGCCGTCCCAGCCGTGGTCGCGCGCCCAGTCGAGATAGGGCTTCATCCACGCGGCGACGGGCTTGCCGTCGAACGTCGCGACGCCGCTCGTCACGGACAGCGACTTCTTGGCGACCTTGTGCTGCTTGCGCCGGCGCCGCAGCGCCCGCGTGAGCATCGCCGGGTTCGACAGGCGCGCGGAGCGCGGCTTGCGCAGGCGCTTGAGGAACTCCTCGTCGACCTTGGAGGAGCGGCGCTCGGCCGCCGAGTAGCCGAGGTAGAACTTCGCCTCGCGGATGCGCTTCTTGGTGGCCGGGCCCTTCTCGCCGTCCACGATCACATCGCCGAAGCTCTTCAGCGTCCGGTCGGTGAACGTGTTGAGCGCCGTCTGGAGCTCCTTGACCTGCCCCTTGGACATCGTCCGCGGACGGGTCGGCCTGTGCGGCTCCGGCTTGGTCGGCGCCTTGTCCCGGACCTTGCCGTTCTCGTGCGGCCTCGGCGACGGCTCGGCCCGCTTGGGCGCGACGCGGGCGATCTCCCGCTCGACGTCGCCGTAGCGCTTGATCAGCACGGCCCGCGAGCGGTCCAGCGCGTGGTCGAGCCGCTCGATGCGCTTCAGCAGCTCCTCGTCGGTGAGCTCCGTGAGGGCTCGCCGCGGCGGTGGCGGCGGCGCGAGGGCCGCCGGGGACGGCGGAGCCGGGCCCTCGGGCGGGGGCTGTGGCGGCGGCGCCATCTCGGTGACCGTCATGCCGCCCGGGCCGGTGGTCTCCGGGCCGGTGGTCCCCGACGCCGGGCCGGCGCCGGTCGCCACGGGGACCGCGGCGGTGGCGACGGCCGTCTCGGCGGCCCTTTCGGCCGCGTCGGATGCGGCCTCGGCGGTCTCGAGCGCCACCAGCGTGTCAAGCGTGGAGTCGATCTCCTGCAATGCCGCGGTGACGGCCTCGAAGCCCTGCGCGACGGCCGCGTCGAGCTGTGCCGTTCCGCCCGCCGCGGCGGCCCCGTTGCCCTGCAGCCGCACGAGCAGCCGCCGGCGCTTGGCGGCGGCGATGACGACCTTGTCCCACGCCTCGCCGGTCTCCGCGTCGAGCCGGTGCAGCTGCCCGACGAGCGACTTCATGGTCACGCGCGGCCGCTTGGCGACCGGCTGCTCCGCCGGGACCGGAGCCCCCGGCTTCTCGGCCGGCTTGCGGTTCTGCTGCAGCCGCAGCGCGCGGTTGAGCTTGCGCTGGCTGACCGGCCCGTACACGCCGTCGGTCTCGAGGCGGTGCTCGGCCTGGAACGCGCGCAGCCCCGCCTCGACGGTGCTGTCGAACGTGCTCCGCGACCGCGCCAGGTACGGCGCGCCCGTGCGCTTGGACCGCAGCCGCGCCAGCCGGCGCGTCATGCGCTCCACGCGCGGCCCGTCGTCGCCGACCCGGAGCAGCCGATCGGCCTTGCCGGCGGCGGGAACCGGGCCGGCGGCGCCGCCGAGCCTCGCCCTCCAGGACGCGGCCTTCTTGCGCACGTCCACGCTGTACGCCTCGGCGGCGTCGCCGCTGCCGTTGTACATGCGGACGCCCACGGCCTCGCCGTTGGCCCGCATCAGGTCGACGAGGTGCCGGAAGCCGACGCGCATGTTGATCTGCGGCTTCCAGCAGCCGCCCTCGGCGTCGGCCCGGTCCTGCAGGAACTTCGACGTCAGCTGGCAGGGCCCGACGCCCTGGCAGACGCCGCTCGTCGCGCGGTGCTTCTTGTACTCGCGGTAGAGCTCGCGCGTGACCTTCACGGTCCCGTCACGCGCCGGGAAGATGTAGCGGCCCGACCGGTCCCGGTCATGGCCGAACACGTTGTGGCCGCCCGCGGTCTCCTTCTCGAGCAGCGCGGCTGCGTACTCGAGGGCGAGGCCCGCTGCTCGCGCCTCCGCGATCACCACCTGGGGCGACACGATGCCGCCGGCGCGGAGCCGCTCGATCGCCGTCTGATCAGCCATGACTCAGCTCCTGACCAGGGCCGACTCGTCGTCGGACACCGAGGTGTCCTCGAAGTCGTCGAAGTCATCCAGCTCGTCGAGCTCGTCGAGCTCCTCGAACTCGTCGGCCGGTTCGAGCTCCTCCACCGGGGCCTCCTCGACGACGGTCACCGGCGCCACGACGGGCATCGCCGACGTCGCCAGGCCAAAGCCGGTGGAGGCGGCGACGACCGCCTCCTGCTCCCGTTGCTCGTACTTCTGCCAGCCGTGCAGCCACTGCGCGGCGGGTGCGAGCGCGATCAGCGCTCCCGCGATGAAGATCTTCTCGACATCGCCCTGTGACAAAGTGACGCCGGGCAGGTTCTCAGCGGCCCAGGTGGAGATCACACCCGCCAGAGGCGCAAAGACAAGCGGCGTCAACAGCGCCACGATGCGATTCAGCGACATGGGCTCCTCCTTGAGACAGACTTGAGAGCGCGCCGAAGCTCGTGTCGTTCGACACTACGCAGGTTCGTCTGGCCCCGTCAAGAGAGCCGGTTATCGTGCTTCCACCGATGAGGACGCAGAACTGCGAGTCCTGCGGGCGCGAGTTCGCCTGCGGAGCCGACGCTGAATCGTGCTGGTGCACGGAAATTGCGCTCACCGGTGAACGTCTCGCAATACTCCGCGAGCATTTCGAGCGCTGTCTCTGTCCGGACTGCCTCGCGGTGGCCGGAGCGGCCGGGCGACCCGCTACGCGCTGACGCGGAAGCGCGAGACGAGCCGCTCGAGCTGATCCGCGGTGCGGGCCAGCTCCTGCGCGGACGCCGCGATCTCCTGCGTGGACGCGCTGGTCTCCTCCGTGCTGGCGGAGACCTGCTCGGCGCTCGCGGACGACTGCTCGGCCACGGCGGCGACCTCGGCGATGCCGGTCTCGGCACGGTCGGCGTCGGAGGAGATCTGGTGCACCGCGACGGCGATCTCGGCCACGCGGGAGGTGACCGCCTCGACGGCGAGGCCGATCTGCTCGAACGCCTCGCGGGCCTGCTCGACCGTCGCGACGCCGTCCTCGGTGCGGCGCGCGCCCTGGGCGACGACGCTCACGACCTTCTGGGTCTCGGTCTGGATCTCGCCGATCAGGCCGGCGATCTGGCCGGCGGCGTCCTGGGACTCCTCGGCCAGCTTGCGGACCTCCTCGGCCACGACCGCGAAGCCGCGGCCCTGCTCGCCGGCCCGGGCGGCCTCGATGGCCGCGTTGAGGGCCAGCAGGTTGGTCTGCTCGGCGATGCCGGTGATGGTGTCGACGATGCCGCCGATGCGCACGCTGCGGGCGGAGAGGTCCTCGATCGCGCTGGCGACCTCGGCGGACGAGTCGGCCACGCCCTGGATGGCGCCGGTGGCCTGCTCGGCGGCGCGCACGCCCTCGCGGGCGACGTCGCGCGCCTGCTCGGCGGCCTCGGAGGTGTGACGGGCGGTCTCGGCGCTGCGCGTGGCGGCCACGGCGGCCTCCTGCACGGCCTCGCGCGTGGTCTCGACCATGCGGACCTGGCGCTCGGCGCCCATGGCGACGTCGCTGACGGCAGAGGCGATCTCGCCGACCGCGCGACCGGCCTCCTCGGAGGTCGACGCCATCTGCTGCGAGGCGGAGGAGACGGTGCCGGCGCTGGTGGAGACCTCGCCGATGAGGTTGGCGAGCTGGCCGCGCATCTCGTTGTAGGAGTCGAGCGAGCGCCTGGCCTTGCCGAGCATCTCGTTGAAGGTGCCGGAGAGCTGGCCGACCTCGTCGCGCGAGTGGACCGCGACCGGCTCGGTGACCGAGGTCACGTCATAGGTGAGGTCGCCCTCGCGGATGGCCTCGAGGCCGCGGGTGAGACCGTCGAGGTCCTGCTCGTTGAGCGACCGCAGGCGCGTGCCGAGCGCGGCCACGGGCCGGACGACGCTGCGCGTGACGACGATGCCGAGGGCGATCGCGGCCAGGGCGGCGACGATCACGACGATGAGGATGATCCGCTTGGCCCGGGCGAAGGTGTCATGACCCTCCTGCGCCTGCGCGGCGGCCTGGCCCGAGACGACCTGCTCGAGCTGGTCGTGCGTCGTGTCGAGCTTCTCGAAGACCGGGACGATCTCCTCCAGGAACACGGTGCGCGAGCCTTCGCGCTCGGAGACCTCGTCGACGGTCTCCTCGCGGGAGAGCTCGACGGCGTTCGCGACGGCGGCGGCGAACGTGCGGTAGTCGGTCTCGAACTTGGCGAGCGTGCGCTGCGCGTCGGCGCCCTGGAGCAGCGGCGCCAGCGCGGCCAGCGCGCCGTCGGCCTCCTTGCCCCACTGCGCGATCCGCTTGGCGGTCGCGTCCTGCGCATCGAGGTCGCCGTCCTCCACGTAGAGGTGGCGCTCGACGTCGCCGTTCGTGGCGAGGAAGTCCTCGCTGAGCGTCACGAGCTGCAGGAGCGCGGCGACATCGCGCTGGGAGAGCTCCGTGCCGTCCTCGTCGAGCTTGCTGAGGCCGTCGAGGCTGACGGCGGCGGTCAGGGCGAGGGCGAGGACGAGCGCGCCGAAGACGATGCTGAGGCGCACGGCGAGCTTGAGGTTGGCAAAGGCAGTCACGACCGATTGATCGGACACGCTGAGCGGCTCTTGAGCGGGGCTTACCGAGCCGCGGGCTGCAGCGCCTCGCGCACGTGCCGCTCGATCGTGGCGGCGGTCGGCGGGCGCAGATCGGCGAACGCGAAGCGGCGGCCGACGGTGGTCTTCACGTTGAGCGTCGCCCCGCGCCGGCGGGTGCGCAGCGAGACGTCGGCGACGTCCCGGAAGGCCAGGGAGCGCACCCGGCCCACGGGCGCGTCGTCGAGCAGCCACAGCAGCCGCCGCTCGGTCACCGCGAGGACCGCGCGCGGGCTCGCCCAGGTGCTCGTGGGCGTCACCACCAGCACGGTCTCCCCCTGGTTGAGCGCCGCGAGCAGCTCGGGCCCGAGCGCGCGGCGGACCGCCTCGGGCAGCCAGCTCCCCTTCCCCGCGCGCCGCCGTGCGGGCCGCCTCGCGCCGTGCGCGTGAGCGACCCCGGCGCGCAGCAGGTCGTAGGCGGCGTTGATCTCCGCCATCCGGCGGACCGCCTCCTCCCCACCCCCGCGATCGGGATGCCACTGCTTCGCCTGGGCGCGGTAGGCCGCCGTCAGCTCGCGCTCGTCGGCGCCTTCCGGCACGCCAAGGATGGAATGCGGATCCACGCCGACCATTCTGACGCGGTAAAACACCCCATGGTCGGCTTGGAGGAGCTCGCGGCCACCGCGCTCGTGGAATGCCTGGTCGCCGGCGCGCCGGCGGGCTTCGCACTGATGGCGGACGACGGCGAGCGGGTGCTGCATTCCCCGGCCCTGGCCGGCCTCGATCTGGCGCCGCTCGCCGACGAGGTGCTGGCCGGGGACCGAGCGGTGAGCGGGCGCGAGCTGCACGCCGGCGGCCGCCGCTTCGTCGCCTCCGCCTCGCCGCTCGAGCACGCCGGCCGCCGCCTGGCCGCCGTGCTCGCGGTCGACGTCACGGACCAGGCCCGCACCGACCGCGAGCTGCGTGAGAGCGAGCGCGCGCTGGCCGACGCCCAGCGGATGGCCCGCATGGGCTGGTGGGTGGCCTGGCCGCAGTCCGGCGTCGCCGTGCAGTCGCCGGAGCTGCTCGAGCTCACCGGGAGCGACGAGCGGGCGCTGTCGGCGGCCATCGTCGACCGCGGCCGCGCCGCCCTGGCGGCCGGCGAGCCGCTCGATTTCCGCCATGCCGTCCCGCTCCCGGACGGCACCGAGCGGGTGCTGCGCGTGCGCGGCGACCTCGTGGTCGGCCACGCCGGCGAGGGCACGGCGCTGCAGGGCTTCGCGCAGGACATCACCGACCGGGTGCGCGCCACCGCCCAGCAGCGCGCCGTGGCCGAGCTCGACCGCGTGGCGCTCGGCGACGCGCCGATCGGGGACCTCGTCGAGCAGGTCGCCGGCGCGGCGGCCGCCGTCCTCGCCGTCCGCCGCGTGGCCGTGATGGAGCTCGAGAAGCGCGGGCGCGAGCTGGTGATGCGCGGCCTGGCTCCGCCGACGGCCGACTTCCCGCGGCGGTTCCCGACCGGCCAGGGCTCGTTCGCCGGCTACACGCTCCGGCTGCGCCGGCCGGTGGTGGTCGACGACTGGGAGTCCGAGACGCGCTTCGCGCCCGAGATCGGACTCTCGATCGGGCTGCGGAGCGGCGCCTGCGTCGTCGTCGGCGGCGCCGAGACGCCGTTCGGCGTCCTCATGGCCGTGGCGGACGCCCCGGGCCGGTTCGGCGAGGAGGACATCGGCTTCCTCCAGAGCCTCGCCAACCTGCTGGCCGAGGGCATCGACCGCCGGCGCGCGGCCGAGCAGATCGCCGAGCTCGCCGAGGCGCGCGGGCGGCTCGTCGCGCAGGCGCTCGACGCCGAGGAGCGCACCCGCCGCTCGATGTCCGAGAGCATCCACGACGGCGCGCTCCAGGACATCCTGCTGGCCGGCCACGAGCTGTGGGCGCTCGGCGACACCCCGGGAGTCGAGTCCGCGCGCGCCATGTTGCAGGACGTCGTGGCGCGGCTGCGCGCGGTCATGCTCGCCCTCCACCCCACCGTCCTCGCCTACGGCGGGCTCGAGGCGGCGCTGCGTGCCGTCGCGGCGCAGCAGGCGGCCGCGGGAGGCTTCGCGGTCGAGGTCGAGGTGGAGCCGGCCGCCGTCGGCCAGCGCGACGAGCTCGTGCTCTCGGTGGCCCGCGAGCTGCTCACCAACGCCGCGCGCCATGCCGGCGCGGCCCGGGTCCTCGTGCGCGTGACCGGCACGCCGTCGGGCGTCGTGCTCGAGGTCTTCGACGACGGTGGCGGGATCCCGCGCGGCCGCGAGCAGGCGGCGCTCGCCGAGGGCCATATCGGCCTGGCGATCAGCGCCGAGCGGGTCGCGGCGGTGGGCGGTCGGCTCGCCCTCGAGCCGCTCGAGCGCGGCGGGACCCACGCACGCGCCGATCTGCCAGGTCCAAAAGGTTCGAGGTCTGACATATCTGGACTGTGAGACCCCGCAGACGGGGGAAGACGGACGCGTGCCGGGACGTCAGCATCTCTGGTGGGTGACCGACGGATCGGCAACCACTTCGCGCCGGATGCGCGTCTTCATCGCCGACGACCATGACGGCTATCGCGGCGGCATGGCACGGCTCATCGAGGACCACCCCGCGCTCGAGGTCGTCGGACAGGCGGCCGACGGCGAAGCCGCGCTCCAGGCCGTGATCACCCTCCAGCCGGACGTCGCCCTGCTCGACGTCCGCATGCCCGGCCTCAGCGGCCTCGAGATCTGCCGCCGCCTGCACGCGGACGGCTCCGCGCCAAGTACCCGCGTCGTGCTCATCACCGGCACGCCGGACCGGATCATCACCGCGCAGGCCGCGGAGGCCGGCGCCGTGGCGCTGCTGGCCAAGGAGACGCCCCCGGCGACCATCTGCTCGGAGCTCGTCGCCGCCGGCGAGGGCCGGGTGAGCTGGGCCGTCGAGTGAGCCGCGTGCGTCCTGCCGCCGCACGAAGCGCTACCTTCCACGCGGGATGTCGCGTGAGGGCGTGCATCGGGTCGAGCTCACCACCCGGGAGCGGGAGATTCTCCTGTTGGCCGTCGAAGGCCGCTCGGCACCCCGCATCGCCGACCACCTGCACGTCACGCCGGCGACCGTCAACACCACGCTGTTGAGCTCGTTCCACAAGCTCGGCGTGCGCGACCGCGCCGCTGCGGTCGCCGTCGCGCTCGAGAGCGGCCTGCTGGAGTAGCAGCGTGCCCCGCCCCGAGGCGGCGGCGCTGCTCTCGGCGCTGGCGCCGGGAGCGCCGGTCGGGGTCGCGGTCCATGACGAGGAGCTGCGCGAGCTGCTGCGCTCGCCGTCGCTGGCCGGGGTCGACGTCCTCGAGGGCGCGGGCTCGGCGCTCGAGACCGGGACCGCGTTGGCCGGCGTCGAGCTCACGGGCGGCGGGCGGGCCTGGGTCGGCTGCTGGTACCCGCTCGAACGCGAAGGCCGGCGGCTGGTGGCCTGCGTGGCCGTCGACGTCACCGAGCACGACGCCGCGGAGGCGCTCCTGCGCGCCAATCGCGAGCGCCTCGACCGCGCGCAGTCGCTGGCCGGCCTCGGGAGCTGGGCCTGGGACGCGCGGCGCAACGCCTGGCGGTGGTCGGAGCAGCTGTTCCGGCTCGCCGGCCTCGATCCCTCCGGCGACCCGCCGGACTGGGAGGCGTGGCTGGCGACGGTCGCCCCGGAGCGCCGCGAGGCGATCCGGGAGGCGTTCCGCGAGGCCGTCCGCCTGCGCCGGCCGTTCGACCTGCACTTCCGCCAGCGCCGCCCGGACGGCAGCCAGCGCATCGTGCGCTCCCGCGGCGGCCCGGTGCTGGCCGCCGACGGGACGCTCACCGGGATCGAGGGGTTCGCCCAGGACGTCACCGAGCTCAAGCAGGCCGAGGACCACCAGCGCGCGGTGGCCGCCCTCGGGCTGGCCGCCCTGTCCGGGCTGCCGGTCGAGGAGCTCGGCGAGCGCGCCGCCGAGGTGGTCGCCGTGCTCGACGCCGGCCCCGAGCACGAGGACTTCCACCAGGCCCTGGCCAACGTCGTCGACAGCGCGGCCGCCCGGTTGCGGGCCGAGCAGGAGATCGCCGAGCAGGCCGCCGCGCGCGGCCGGCTCGTGGCCCAGGCGCTCGACGCCGAGGACCGCACGCGCCGCGAGATCTCCGAGCTCCTGCACGACGGCCCGCTGCAGGACCTGCTCGCGCTCCATCAGGAGCTGCACCGCCTCGACGCGCCGGGCGAGCACCTCGAGCGCGCCCGGGCTTCCGTCGCCCGCGCGCTGGCCGCCCTGCGGGAGATCATGGTCGACCTGCACCCCGTCGCCTTCGAGGTGGCCGGGCTGGAGTCGGCGCTCGGAGCCGTGGCCGACCAGCAGGCCCGGCACGGCGGCTTCGCGTGCGAGCTGGCCATCGACCCGGCGGCCGGCGGGCTGCGCGACGACCTCGTGATCGCCCTGGTCCGCGAGCTGCTGACCAACGCGGCCAAGCACGCCGAGGCCTCGCACGTGCGCGTGAGCCTCCACCGAGGGGCCGAGGCGCTCCTGCTCGAGGTGGCCGACGACGGCCTCGGGATGCCGCCGGACCGGCCCGGCGACGCGCTGCGCGAGGGGCACATCGGGCTCGCCTCCAGCACACAGCGCGTCGAGGCCCTGGGCGGCGCGCTCACCGTCTCGCGCCTGCCGAGCGGCGGCACCGCCGTCGCCGTGCGGCTGCCGGTCTAGCCGCTTTCGGAAACCCCGCTTGTAGGGAGGCGGGTCGGCTGCTGCGAGGGTCGGATTTCCACGATGCGCAACGATCGGCGCCTCTAAGAGCCTCTCGGGCGCTGCGGTTGCCTTCCGTGGCGGGTTTACCCCCGTATAGCGTGGGAAAGTCGCCACGCTCCGCGCGGCCGGGGTGCCGGGTTCCACGATGCGCAACATCCCCCTCCGGGCCACCCCTCAATGCCGCAGTTCGACCCTCACCGCGCCAGCGCGCCGACGATCTCCTGCCACCAGGCGCGGTCGCCCGGCGACTCGGCTCCCACGAGCTTGCGGCGGGCCACGGCCTGGAGCTCGCCCGCCGGCCCGACCGCGAGCAGGCGGCCGGTGACGGCGTAGCGGCCGTCGGCGAGGGCGACCAGCGCGCCCGGCTCGTCGCGCCGCGTCCGCAGCTGGTCCACGACCTCGATGCCGCCCACCCCGGTGGGGCGCGAGGGGTCGCCGTCGGCGTCCGACCATGGGCGGATCGACGTGACCGCCGGGCGGCTGAGCACGCGCGGGCGCGGGCGCTTGTGCGCCTCCAGCGGACCGTCGCGCCACTGCACGAGCAGCCGCTGGAACTCGACCGCCACCTCCTGGCGCACGATGAGGTGCAGCTGGTCGCCCGCCTGGATGATCGTCGAGCCTCGCGGCGGGATCGCCCGGTCGCCGCGCACGATGACGTTGAGCAGCGCCTCGCGCGGCAGCCCCAGCTCGCGCACGGGATGGCCGACCACCGCGTAGCGCGGCCGCACGGGGAACTGCACCACCTCCGCCCCGAGCCGGCTGAGCAGGACGGGCTCCACGAGCGGGACGGGGATCGCCGCCTCGGAGGACGTCACCCCGAGGAGCCGCGCCACCGGCTGGATCGTCGTGCCCTGGACGACGGTCGAGACGATCACGACGAAGAAGGCGACGTTGAAGAACAGCATCCCCTCCTCCTGGCCCAGCTCGGTGACCGGGAAGGTGGCGAACACGATCGGTGTGCCGCCCCGGAGCCCGGCCCAGCCGAGCATCAGCCGCTCGCGGATGTCGAACTTCGCGCCCAGCGTGAAGAGCACGGCGGCGATCGGCCGCGCCAGCGCGGCGGTCACGAAGGCGATCGCCGCCCCTTCCGGGATGATCGCCACGAGCTGGTTCGGGAACACGAGCAGGCCGAGCACGAGGAAGAGCCCGAGCTGGGCGACCCACGCGAGCCCCTCGTGGAAGGTGACGATCGTGCGCCGGGCCGGGGTCGACGCGGTGCCGAGCACCAGCCCGGCCAGGAAGACGGCGAGGAAGCCGGAGCCGTGGAGCGTCATCGCTCCGCCGAAGGCCAGGGCGCCGGTGGCGATCGAGGCCACGGGATAGAGGCCGGCGGACGGCAGCGTGACGCGGCGCAGGAAGGCCACGGCGAGGAAGGCCACGGCAAGGCCGACCGCGAAGCCGATGGCCAGCTCCTGCACGACCAGGAGCAGCGCGTCCTCGAAGCCGTAGCTGTCGTCCTGGATCGCCTCCAGGCAGCCGATCACGAGCAGGATCGCGATCGGGTCGTTGATGCCCGACTCGCCCTCCAGCGTCCGCGCGAGCTTGCGGCGAAGCGTCGATCCGCGCAGGACGGCGAACACGGCGGCGGCGTCGGTGGCGGCCACGGTCGAGCCCAGGAGCAGCGCCTCGAGCGCGTCGAGGTCGAAGAGCAGCGCCGCCGGGATGGCGGTGAGGACCGCCGTGCCGAGGGTGCCGAGCGTGGCCAGCGCGATCGAGGCCCCGAGCACCGGCCGGATCTCCCCGAAGCCCGAGGAGAGGCCGCCCTCGAAGAGGATGAAGGCCAGCGCGACGACGCCGACCTGCTGGGCCAGCTCGAAGTCGCCGAAGTCGATCAGGTTGAGGCCGTCGGACCCGATCGCCATGCCGATCCCGAGCACGAGGACGAGGCCCGGCACCCGAAGGCGCCCAGCGGCGAGCGAAGCGGCCAGGCCGGCCGCCAGGAGCACCCCGACGGCCAGGGCGAGCTGTCCCGCGGTCACAGAGGCGGAAACCCTGCCAGAAGGCGGGCGATCAGGTGTCCAGACTCAGCTGGGCCGGCGCTTCGGGCGGCGGCGCGACGAGCAGCTCGGGGCCTTCGACCCCCGCCTTGTTGACCGCCGGATTGGCCGGGGCGACGGCCGTGCGCCCGGGATCGAGCGGCGCGAGGATGCCGTCGGGCTCCCCGGAAAGCCAGGCCGCCTCCTCGTCGGGACCGGCGAGCACGACGGGCATGCGGTCGTGCACGGGCGCGCAGACGGCGTTGGCGGCGCAGGTGAGGATGGTCGCCGAGAGCACGAGCTCGCCCTTGATGCGGCGGCGCGCCCACAGGCCCGCGAACGCGAACGGCTCTCCCCCGTCCACCGTGTAGCGGAAGGGGATCCGGTCGCCGCCTTTCTTCTCGGCCTTCAGCCACTCGTACCAGCCGTCGGCGAGCACGAGGCAGTGGCGCTCGGGCCGCGCCATCAGCTCCGCGAAGGGCGGCTTGTCGGCGGCCGTCTCCGAGCGCGCGTTGATCGGCTGGAAGCCCTTGCCGAGCTCGTGCGCCCACGGCGGGATCAGCCCCCAGCGCACCGTCATCGCCGTGCGCTCCTCCGCCCCGGTCACGACGGCGATCGGCTCGGTCGGGCAGACGTTGAAGCGCTCGAGCGTGGGCGGCTCGAGCTGCGCGGGCTCGTTCAGCGCGAAGCGCTCGCCCAGCAGCTTGGTGCTCGGAGTGGTCAGCGTGTAGCGCCCGCACATGCCGTGCAGGCTACGAGGTCAGCGCAGGCGCGCTTCGGCGGCCGGCAGCTCGTCGGCGGGCGCGAGGGTGCCGTCGCGCCAGCGGAACGAGACCTTCACGGTCTCGCCCTTCGGACAGCACTCCTCGTCCTCGACCCCGAAGAGCCGGTAGGAGAGCGTCACGGTCCGTTCCTTGGCGGCGGCCACCTTGACCGACGCGCTCGCGGCGACGTCGTCGTTGCCCACGAAGCGGCGCCCGACGAAGAAGAACGCGCGCTCCTCCCCCGCCTCGTCGCGGCCGACGAGCACGCGCAGCACGCTGGCGGCCTGCCAGTCGGCCAGCCGGACCGGCTCGAAGCCCTGCTCGGACAGCGTGCTCACCGCGGCGCGGCGGGCGGCCTTCTCCTTCGCCGTCATGCCGGCCTTGGCGGCGTCGGGACCCCTGGCCGCGGCGCCGCCGTCGGAGGCCACCACCGCCGGGGCGTCGTCCTCGAGCTGCTCGAGCACCAGGCTGGCGATCAGCGCGCCGCTCCCGAGGAAGGCGAGCGTCGCGAAGAGGCCGAGGAGCCGGAGCGGCCAGCGGCGCCGGCGCGGTGCCGGAGAGAAACCCATCGTGTGTGCCGCCATCGCGGGCGATGGTCGTCGCGCGGGCGCGCGAAGTCAAGCAGTCCTAGGCGAACGTCTGAAAGAGCAGAAATCCGTTCAGGGCGACGATGAGGGCCGCGATGGTCGACGCCACGACCGTGGTGACCGGCCGGTTGACCAGCGCGCCCATGATCGCGCGCCGCCGGGTGAGCATCACGAGCGGCACGAGGGCGAACGGGATGCCGAACGAGAGCACCACCTGGGAGAGCACGAGGGCGCGCGACGGATCGACCCCGATGGCCAGCACGACGAGGGCGGGCGTCATGGTCACGAGGCGCCGCAGGACGAGCGGGATGGTGCGGTTGATGAAGCCCTGCATGACCACCTGGCCGGCGTACGTGCCGACGCTCGAGGCCGCGAGGCCGGAGGCCAGCAGGGCGAGCGCGAAGGCCAGCGCCGCGCCCGGGCCGACGAGGCTGCCGAAGGCCGCGTGGGCGCCCTCGATCGAGTCGACGTCGGCGGCGCCGGAGTTGTGGAAGAGCGACCCGGCGATGATCAGCATCGACATGTTGATCACGCCGGCGACGCCCATGGCGATCAGCACATCGAAGCGCTGGAACTTGAGGACGCGGCGGCGCTCGGCGTCGGTCTCGGTCTTGATCCGGCGCTGCGTGAGCGCCGAGTGCAGGTAGATGACGTGCGGCATCACCGTGGCGCCGAGGATGCCGGTGGCCAGGAGCAGCGAGTCGGTGCCCGCGAAGCCGGGGATGAAGCCGGCGGCGATCCCCGCGGCGTCGTGCGGCACGAGCAGCGTGTCGACCAGGAAGCCGAGCAGGATCACGCCGAGCATCCCCGCGATGACGATCTCGAAGCGGCGGTAGCCGCGGGTCTGCAGCGCGAGCAGGGCGAAGGCCACGACCGCGGTGACGAGGCCCGCG
The DNA here is from genome assembly GCA_963774155.1 of uncultured Solirubrobacteraceae bacterium. Taxonomy (GTDB): domain Bacteria; phylum Actinomycetota; class Thermoleophilia; order Solirubrobacterales; family Solirubrobacteraceae; genus DASSUW01. The sequence continues at coordinate 772,912 of CAVZDW010000008.1, read as the reverse complement.
GGCAGCAGCGGGAGGCCGAACAGGAGGTTCAGGGCGATCGCCGCGCCCACGAACTCGGCCAGGTCGGTGGCCATGGCGATGATCTCGGCCTGCACCCAGAGCCCGAACGAGACGCGCTTCGGCAGGTGCTCGCGGCACAGCTCCGGCAGGCTCTTCCCCGTGGCGATCCCGACCTTGGCCGAGAGGTACTGGATCACCATCGCCATCAGGTTCGCGGCGAGGATCACCCACAGCAGCAGATAGCCGTACTTGGCGCCGCCCGCGATGTTCGTGGCGAAGTTCCCGGGATCCACATACGCGATCGCGGCCACGAACGCCGGCCCGAAGAACGGCAGCGCCCGCCGGACTCCCCCACGCTTGCGCGAGCGGACCCGGGGCAACGTCGCGGTGGCATCTTGGGCGGCCACGAACACGAATTATGGCACGCCTAAACCTGTTTTCAACCGACAGATGGGGGTCAGACCCCGTTCACAACCACCAAGGGGGGTCAGACCCCTTTAGGAGACTTGAGGGTTGGAGGTCGAGGGTTGACTACCCTCAGCGGAGTGAGTCGTGTGCTCCAACTCGTGCTCGTCACGCTGCTCGCCGGCGTCGTGGTCGTCGGTGCCATCGTGCTCTCGAGCAACGGCGGCGACGAGACGCCGACGGCCACGAACGAGCCGGGCGCGCCGCCCGCCGAGGACGTGCTCGCGATCTACGACGGCATCCCCCAGAAGAACCTGCGGCTCGGCAAGGCGGACGCGCCGGCCACGCTCGTCGAGATCGCCGACCTGCAGTGCCCGTTCTGCGCGCAGTACTCGATCCAGGTGCTGCCGACGATCGTGCAGGACTACGTGCGCACGAACCGCGTGAACTACGAGCTGCACTTCCGGAGCTTCCTGGGGCGCGACTCGGTGCGCGCCGCCGGCGCCGCCGCGGCGGCCGCCAAGCAGAACCTCATGTACCAGTTCGCCGACATCTTCTATCGGAACCAGGGGCCGGAGAACAGCGACTACGCGGACGACGCGTTCATGCGCATGGTGGCCGAGCAGGTCCCGGGCCTGGACGTCGAAGCGGTCGTGGCCGCCGCCGACGATCCGCTCGCCCAGCCCGCCGTCGAGCGCGGCGAGATGTTCGCGCGCGAGATCGGCTCCACCAGCACGCCGGACCTCTACCTGCGCAAGGACGGGCAGCTCACGAAGATCGAGCCGCCGGGCGCGACCGCGGCGGACTACAGCGCCGCGATCGACGCCGCCCTCGGCGCGAAGTGACCGAGCGGCGCCTCCGGCTCGCCACCGCCGTCCTCGCGCTGATCGGCGTCGGCATCGCGGGCTACCTCACCTACGTGCACTACGCCAAGCTCGAGCCGTTCTGCGTCGGCGGCGGCGGGGGCTGCGAGCGTGTCCAGGCATCCGAGTGGGCCGAGCTGGCGGGCATCCCCGTCGCCGTCCTCGGCCTCGCCGCTTACTTGACCGTCCTCGCCAGCCTCGCCCTCCCCGCCGAGCTCGGCCGCAACCTCGCGGCCTTCACCACGCTCGTCGGCGTCGGCTTCAGCGCGTGGTTGACCTATGTGGAGCTGGTGAAGATCGAGGCGGTGTGTCAGTGGTGCGTTGCGAGTGCAGTGGTGATGACGGCGCTGGCTCTGGTGTCGGTCGCGCGGATCCTGCGCGCTTGAGCGCCTTCCGGCCCGGCCGCTTGACCTTCATCTCCTGCGCCACGTAGTAGGAGCCGATCACGAAGACCGCGGCGATCACCTGCGCGCCGAGCGTCTCCCACGTCGGGTAGACGCCGAACCAGACGCCGAGCCAGTAGGGCGGCTCCGCGCCGATCGGCGTGATCGGGAGCCACCCCACGCCCTGCATCGTGCGCGCGGTCTGGCCGACCATGACCACGAGCACGAAGCCGATCATCACGCCGGTGACCACCAGCATCCGCTTGTAGGGCAGCTTGCGCTGGAGCAGGAAGGTCACCGCGCCGACGGCCAGCGTCAGCGCCAGGCCCAGCGCCGCGCCCTCGACCACCGTCGCGGTGCCCGCGCTCACCTGCAGCGACTGCAGGAAGAGCACCGTCTCGAACCCCTCGCGGTACACGCTGGTGAGACCCAGCAGGACGAAGCCGACGGCCTGGGCGGAGAAGAAGCCGGTGCGGTCGATCCGCTCCAGCGCCTTGCGCCGCCGGTGGAAGCGCCCGATCCACTCGCTCCAGTACACGCGGTGGAAGAACCAGTTGGTGACGAGCAGGAGCACCGCGATGGCCACCAGGCCGGTGATCGCCTCCAATCGCTCGCCGGACGTGGCCAGCGACTCGATCAGCGTGCTGGCGATGACCCACGTGACGATCGAGGCGAGCAGGCCGAGCAGCGCGCCGAGCATCACCGGGCGCCGCAGACGCCGCCGCGCGCCGACGAACGAGGCGGTGATGGCCGCGAGGATGAGCACCGCCTCCAGCCCTTCGCGGAAGACGAGGATGGCCGAGTTGGTGACCACGGTGGCGCTGCTCGCGCTGTCGCCGAGCGTGGCGGCGCTGTCCTCGAGCAGCGTGTCGAGCCCGAGGCGCGCCTCGCGCAGCTCGCGCCGCGGAGCCCGGTTGGCGATCAGCTTCGCCAGCCCCGGCTGGTCGCCGCTGCCGAACCAGATCGCGCCCTCCACCTCGAGGGCCAGCCCTGGATCGAAGGCCTTGAGCCGCCGCTCGGGCCCGAACTCGAAGAAGGCGTAGGCCTCGAGCCGCGCCTGCTCGGCCTGCTGGTACTGGCCGGCGCCGGCGGCGGCCTCCATGCGGTCGAGCGTGAGGGCGATCAGGTCATAGTCGGACTCGTCGGTGCCCTCCTTCCACGGCGCCGGCATCGCCGCCGCGAGGGCATCCTCCACGCGCGTGGTCTCGGCCTCCACCGCTTCGGCCTCGGGCACGTCGTCGTGGCGCTCGGTGGCGACGCCGACCAGCTCGCCCAGCCGGTCGATGCCCGCCGCCGCGACCTCGGTCCGCGCCGGGTCGCGCTTGGCGAGCTGATCGCGCAGGTCGGCGAACGCGGCGGCCGCGCCGGTGCGGAAGGCGACGGCCTCCTGGATCTCGAAGTCGAGCGTGACCTGCGTGCCGCTCACGCCGCGGTCGTACTCGACCGGCACGAGCGCGAGGAAGCGCAGGAGCTGCTGCGCGCGCCGGGCGGCCTCGTCGGCGGTGAACGGCGCGGCGGTGAAGCCCTCGAGCGTCGCCGCGGCGCGGTCGCGCGCGGCGGCGAAGGCGGCCGCGTCCTCGGACGTGGCGGCGGCGCTCAAGGCGGCGAACGCCGTCCGCGCGACCTCGGCCTCCGCCGCGCCGCGGTCCTCGGCGTAGCGGCCGGCGAGGATCTCGAAGTAGCCCGCCGCCTGGGAGGCCGACTCGGCCCGGCGCTCGGGGAGGTCGCGCTCGACGCCGCGGCCGGCGTCGTCGAGCAGCTCGCGCAGGCGTGCCTGGTAGGCGTCGAGCAGGTCCTTGGCCACCGCCTGGCGCGCGGCGGGCGGGGCCATCTGCCCGCGGCCGAGACGTGTCACGGCGATCGTCGCGTTCGCCCCCGGGCGCGTGAAGCGCGTCGCCGTCCGGAACTCGCGCAGGAGCAGCCACTCGGCGGCCGCCGGGGCGTCGCCGCGATCGACGGCGGCCAGCGTGGCCGCGTACGAGCCGCGGAAGAGCGCGGCCCGCGCGGCCCCGCGCGCGGCGGCGAGCCGCACCGCGTCAGCGCGCCGCGTGGCCCGCTCGGCCGCGGCCAGCGCGTCGCGCACCGCCTTGTCGGCCCCCGGGTCGGCCGCACGCACGCCGGCGCGCAGGCGGCCGGCGTACGCCTCCCGCGCGCGGGCGACCTCCCGCGTGGCGGTCGCCTCGGAGCCCAGGATCAGCTCGGTCTGGGCGTCGAAGAGCGCGTCGCGCACGCCGTCGGCGTCACGCCACGGCGGGGCCGCCGACGCCGTCGCCGGAAGCAGCGCCGCGAGGGCGACGGCCAGCGCGAGCGCGCGGCGCACGGGCTAGGTCTCCAGCGTGATGCCGAGCTGACCCGCGGCCTGGCTCACCTGGCCGGCGATCGCCTCCGCGCGGTCCTGGGCCTCCGAGCCGAGCGTGTCGGCCTCCTGGGCGGTGAACCGCTTGCCGGCCGCCTCCTCGTCGCGCAGGCGCGCGGCGAAGGCCTCGAGCTCGCCGAGCTCCGTGCCGGTCTGCTGCGCCTGCTGGGCGTCCGCGTCGCTGATGACCGGCTCCACGTTGTCGTAGATGAGGACCAGGCCGCCGAGGATGTCGGCGATGTCCTGCAGGCGCGACGCGGCCACGAACGAGCTCTCCTCGGCCTTGTCGCCCGCCACGAAGCGCGAGTTCTTCCACGCCTCGAAGTACTCCGACATGGTGGGCGTCATCACGACGAGCGCCGTGAGGGCGTCCTCCTTGGTCGGCTCCCACTCCTCCGCGGCCGCGGAGAGGTCCTTCGCGTTGGCCGCGAAGTCCCGCGCGGCGGCGACGAGGAAGTCGGCGTCGGGCAGCGCCTCGCCGAAGGTCACCTTGCCGTCGCCGTCGAGGTCGGGCTCGGCGTCCTTGGCGGCGAACTGCGCCTCGGTCCCCCACAGGGAGGTCTCGAGCAGGAAGAAGAAGTTGCCGGGCTGCTCGAACGTCTTGCCGGCGGGCGTCTTGATCGAGAACGGCACCGCGTTCTCGGGATCGGACTTGTCGGCGCCGGCGTCGATGATCACGTCGAAGTCGGCGAGCGACGGGACGCCCGCGACGACGCCCTCCATCTCCTCGTAGGCCGGGTTGGCCTCGCGGAACGTGGCCTGCATCGACTCGACCATCCCCGCGACCTCCTCGCGCTGGCCGGCGAGCAGCTTCGTGTAGTCGAAGCCCGCCTCCTCGGCGGCCGCGTGGTAGGCCTCGGCGTCGGTGGCCAGCTTCGCCGTGAGCTCCTCGAGGCTGGCGGTGTGGGTGAGCAGGTAGTCCTTGATGGCGCCCAGGTCGGCCTCGGCGGCCGCGGACGGCGTCGCCGTCGCGCCGGCTTCGGGCTCGGAGTCGTCGTCGCCGCAGCCTGCGAGCAGTGCGGCCGCGACGAGCGCAGCCAGCATCCAGATCTTCATCGCCGTCCTCATCGCTTAGGGATCCCTAAGGGATCTTAGGGAAGCCTAAGCGCTGGTGCGATCAGGGAGAGCCCGAAGACACCGACGGCGGCCAGCGCGACGGAGGCTCCGGCAGCCACCTCGAAGTGGTAGGACGCGAGCAGGCCGAGGGCGCCCGCGAGGCCCGCGAGCAGCACCGCGAGCGCGAGCGCGACGGGCAGCCGGCGGGCCAGGTTCAGCGCCCCGGCGGCGGGCGCGAGGATCAGCGCGACGACCAGCAGATTGCCCATCCCGCGCACGGCGGCCGCCGTGCAGACGGCCAGCAGCGCGAGCAGCACGAACTCCCACAGCGCGGGCCGGGCGCCGAGCGAGGGCGCGGCGGCGCGATCGAAGGCGCTGAGCGCGAGCCGCCGGTGCGCGAGGCCGAGCGCGACGGCCACGGCGCCGGCCAGCACGGCCGCCTCCACGAGGTCGCCGCCGGTGACCCCGAGCAGGTCGCCGAAGAGCAGCTCGCCGAGGCGCGCGGGCACGTCGGGCGAGAGCGCGAGCAGCGCCCCGAGCCCGAACAGCGCCGCGATGGCCACTGCCACCGCCGAGTCCCCGCCCAGTCGCTCGTCCCGGGCGGCCAGCGCGATCGCCACCGCCGCCGCCAGCACCCCGCCCACGGCGCCGAGCAGGAGCGGCGCCCCCGCGAGCGCGGCGATCACCAGGCCCGGGAGCATCGCGTGCGAGAGCGACTCGGCCGCGTAGCTCTGGCGATAGAGCAGCACCCAGACGCCGAGCGGCCCGCAGGCCACGGCGAGGATCAGCACCTCCGCGAGCGCGCGTTGCGTGAGCGCGTTCGAGAACGGGTCCGTGAGCCAGTCGAGCATCAGTGGTCGTGGCCGTGATGGTCGATGGCCACCGCGCGCTGGCCGTCCTCGAGCACGACGAGCTCGGCCCCGTAGGTGCGGAGCAGGACGTCGGTGGTGAGCGTCGTCGCCGGCGGCCCGAAGGCGATCTGCTCGCCGTTCAGGCAGACGACGCGGTCCCAGCGGCGGGCCTGCTCGACGTCGTGCGTCGCCACGAGCAGGATCCGGCCCTCGGCCCGCAGCTCGTCGAAGACCGTCTCGATGCGCACCGCGCTGGCCGTGTCGACCCCGGACAGCGGCTCGTCGAGCAGCAGCACCGGGCTGTCCTGCAGCAGCGCCCGCGCGATCAGCACGCGCTGGCGCTGGCCGCCGGAGAGCTCGCCGAAGCGCGTGCGGGCGGCCTCGCCGAGGCCCACGCGGTCGAGCGCCGTCCTCGCGGCCTCGCGGTCCGCGCGCGGGATCCGGCGCCAGGCCGGGATGCGGCTGTAGGCGCCCATGAGCACCACGTCGAGCGCGCCGACCGGGAAGTCGAGCCGCGTGCGGTCGGTCTGCGGCACGTAGGCCGGGCGCCCGTCGAGCACCACCTCGCCGCGCCGCTCGGGCAGCTCGCCGAGCAGGGCGCGGAAGAGCGTCGTCTTCCCGCCGCCGTTGGGGCCGAGCACGGCGGCGATCGTCCCGGGGTCGAGCGCGAACGAGACGCCACGCAGCGCGTCGGCGCCGGGCGCGTAGCCGCCCGACAGGCCCTCGACCCTCATCGCAGCACCGCCACGAGCGCGAAGACGGCGCCGCCGAGCACGGCGGTGACCGGGCCCGGGCCGACGTTGAGCTCGTACGCGATCCACAGCCCGGCGACGCCCTCGACGGCGGCCAGCGCCGCCGTCCCCGCCTGCAGCGAGCCGACGCTCGTCGCCACCAGCCGCACCGTGGCCGCCGGGATCACCAGCACGGCGGTGACGAGCAGCGCGCCGACGGCGTCGAGCGCGACCACCGCGGCGGCGGCGATGGCGACGAGCAGCAGCGCGTCGCTGAGCGCCGGCCGCGCGCCGAGCGTGCGGGCGGTGGCCGGGTCGAAGCCCTGGGCGAGCCACGACCGCCGGAGCAGGAGCTCGAGCACCGTGACCACGGCCAGCACGACGGCCGTCAGCCAGAGGTCGCGGTCGCTGAGCCCGATCAGGCTCCCGAAGAGCAGCCGGTCGACGCCCGCGCCGGTCTCGTAGACGTCGGAGGCGAGCACGACGCCGAGGGCCAGCGCGCCGACCAGGGCCAGCCCGGTGGCGGCGTCGGCCGCCAGCCGGCGACGGCGCAGGCCCTCCACGCCGCCCGCGTAGAGCAGCGCGGAGGCGAGCGCGGTCAGCTGCGGCGCGATGCCGGCCGGGCCGGCGATGACGAGGCCCGGGAACGCGGCGGTGCCGACGCCGTGCGTGTAGAAGGCGAGCCGGCGCAGCACGATCCACGAGCCGAGCAGGCCGGCGAGCCCGGCCAGCAGCAGGCTCTCGAGCAGCGCGCGCTGCATGAACGGCGCGTCGAAGGCGTCGAGCATCAGAACCCGCAGGCGACGCCGCCGAGGCCATCGGCGATGGCCCTCGTGTTGGACTCGATCGAGGTGATGTAGCTCGCGCCGTCCGACCCGGACGGCCCGAGCGTGTCCGCCCACAACGGCCGGCCGACCTCAGCGCCCGTCTCGCGCGCGATCGCGGCCTCGACCTTCGCGTTCACCGAGCTCTCGGCGAAGATCGCGCCGACGCCCTCGCGGCGGATCGTGCGGACGAGCTCGGCCGTCTCGCCGGCCGACGGCTGGCCGCGGGTCGAGAGCGAGGGGATGACGGCGCCGACGACCTCGATCCCGTAGCGGCGGGCGTAGTAGCCGAGCGCGTCGTGCGTGGTGACGAGCTTGCGCTGCGCGCGCGGGACCTCGTCGATGCAGGCGGCGACCGCGCGATCGAGCCGTCGCAGCCGCTCGACGTAGGGCGCGGCGTCCGTGTTCAGGGCGCGCGCGATGGCGGCGACGGCGCGCTCGGCGTTGCGCGGGTCCTGCCACCAGTGCGGGTCGTCGTCGAGCCGCTGGACGTGGTCGCTCAGGGTGAGGACCCGCGCGTGCGCGCCGGCGCCCTCGATCGCCTCCTGCAGCCACTCGTCGAGATCGCCGCCCGAGCGCACGACGAGGTCGGCGTCGGCGAGCATCCGCAGATCGCGCGGGCGGACCTCGTAGTCGTGCGGATCGGCGTTGGGAGCGAGCAGGCCCACCACCTCGACCGCGCCACCGCCGGCGTTGCGCGCCAGATCGGCCGCCTGCGTGGTGGTGGCCACGACGATCGGGCGATCGGTCCCCGCGCTCACCTTTTCGTCACCGGCGGCGACGAAGGCCACGGTGAGCGCGAGCAGGGCGGCGATGGCGAGCCGGAGCAGCACGGGAAGCGATCTTACTGAAAATCATTCTCGTTCCCGTTTCTGGCGCTACCATCGGCGCTGTGAGCCGCAGTTCCTGGACCGAGCATGCCCACCGCGAGCTCTCGCGGGCTGGTCACCGGGCCGGCGGCGCCCGCGAGGAGGTCCTCGCGCTCCTCTCCCGCCAGGACTGCTGCCTGAGCGCCCAGGACATCCACGAACGTCTGCGCGGCGGCAGCGGCAAGACCGTCGGGCTGGCCAGCGTCTACCGCGCGCTCGACGTCCTCGCACAGCTCAAGCTCGTCCACCGGATCGACGTCGACGGGGTCGCGTGCTACGAGCCTGCCGATCCGAGCGGCGACCACCACCATCACGCGATCTGCGACCGCTGCGGGAAGATGGACGCGTTCGAGGATCCCGAGCTGGAGCGGCTGATCGACGGGGTCGGCGCGCGGCTCGGCTACGCGGTCGGCGGGCACGACATCGTGCTCCGCGGCTCATGCCCGGACTGCGCCACTCGCTGACCCGCCGCACGACGTCGTGCAGGATCGCGCCGGTGCTGGGCTACGGTCCTTTTCACCGGTTGCCGTGTTCAAGCTGGTCGTGAGTCGTCGTTCCGTCACCCGCAGGCAGGCCCTGAAGGCCGGCGCTCTCGCCGCCGCTGTCGTCGGCCTGCGCCCGTCCGTCCCGGCCCTGGCCGCGCGGCCGGATGCCCTCTTCGAGCTCGACCTCGCCGGCGTCCTCGACCGTGGCGCGAGCGCCTCCGCCGCGGGCGGCTGGCGGAGCACGGCGGTGCTCCGCGCGCCCCGCCGCTTCGACCTGGTGGGCCTGCGCTGGGCCGCCGGCTCAGGGGCCGAGGCGCAGCTGCGCGCCCGCCGCCGCGGCGGCGGCTGGACCGACTGGGTGACGCTCCACCCGACCGGTGACCATGCGCCCGACTCGGGCCGCGTGCCGGCCGGGACCGACCCCGTCTTCGTCGGCGCCGCGGACGAGTTCCAGCTCCGCCTGCGCGGGGTGCCCCGCGAGCTGCGCGCCCGCTTCGTGCGCGCGCTGCCCACCGCGCGGCTGCACACGCGGCTCGCCCGGCGCGTCAAGCGGCGGGCCCGCGCCACCAAGGCCCAGGCACAGCTCCCGTCGATCATCCTGCGCGCCGCCTGGGGCGCCGACAGCGTCCCGCCGCGCGGCGCGCCGGACTACGCCGAGGTCCACATGGCGTTCGTCCACCACACGGTGACCGCGAACGACTACGGGCCCGAGGACTCGGCCGGCATCGTGCTCGGCATCGCCCGCTACCACCGCGACTCCAACGGCTGGAACGACATCGGGTACGCGTTCCTCGTCGACAAGTACGGGCAGATCTTCGAAGGCCGCGCCGGCGGCATCGACCAGGCGGTGGTCGGCGCGCAGGCCCAGGGCTGGAACAGCGTCTCGACGGGCATCGCGACGCTCGGCGACTTCACCTCCATCCCCCAGACGCCCGAGGGCCTCGACGCGGTCGCGCGCCTGATCGCCTGGAAGCTCGGCGTCCATGCCGTCCCGACCGAGGGCCAGGTGACGCTCACCTCGGGCGGCGGCACCGCGAACCGCTACCCGCTCGGCACGCCGGTCACCTTCGAGCGCATCTCCGGCCACCGCGACGGCGGCAAGACGAGCTGCCCGGGCGACCTGCAGTACACCCAGCTCGCGCAGCTGCGGACGATGGCCACGCACTACTCCGGCCCGACCGCCGGGATCACGGTCCGCACGCCGGGCAAGATCCGCGGCGTCAAGCCGGTTGACGTCACGGGCTCGCTGCGCTTCGCCGACGGCTCGTCGGCGGCGGGAGCCACCGTCGCCGTCGAGTACCTCCCGGCGGGCGCGAGGGCGACCGCGGCCTGGGCCACGATCGCGAGCGCCGCCGCGGCACCGGACGGCACGTGGCGCACGCCCGCCGAGTTCCCGGGCAGCGGTCAGGTGCGCGCGGTCTTCCCGGGCGACGGCGCGCGCGGCCCGCTGGCGTCGGCGCCGCGCAGCGTGACGATCCTCGCCCGCCTCAACCTCTCGCTCAGCCGCAGCTCGGTGCGCAAGAACGCGCTCGTGCGGCTCTCGGGCACGGCCGATCCCGCGACCCACGTGCAGCTCACGATCGAGCGCCGCGTCGGCCGCCGCTGGATCCGCAAGCGCCGCCGCCTCATCAAGGTCCGCAACGGGGCCTACAGCCTCCGGTTCCGCGCGGGCGCGCCCGGCAAGCTGCGCGTCAGCGTGCAGGTGGGCGAGGTCGTCCGCCGCCGGACGCTCCGCGTCGGCTGACGAACCGCGCGCCGACCGCGGGGATCCGGCCCTCGGCGATCAGCCGCTCCTCCGTCGCCCGGGTGTCCGGCGGCATCTTCCACCGGTACAGGTAGGGGCCGGGGACGGCGGGACCCAGGTCGAACCACGGCGAGAGCGCCTCGCGCACCCGCGCCACCGAATGCAGGTGCCGGCGGTGCCCGGCGATCAGGTCCGCGGGTTCGCTCCGATCGTCGTCCTGATGCTCGAGCCACCAGCCCGCGGCGCGGACGTCGAACTGCGCGACGTCGAACTCGTCGACGACGAGCCGGCCGCCCTCGCGGACGAGCTGCCCGAGCCGCTCGCACGACTCGTCGAGCGGTTCGACGTGATGGAGCGAGACGACCGCCACCGCGGCGTCGAACGGCGCCTCGTCCAGCTCGTGCAGCGCCACGCGGCGGACCTCCGGCGACCCGGGCTGCGGATCGATGGCGACGACCTCGTACCCGGCGCCGGCCAGCACCGCGGCCAGCTCCCCGTCCCCCGCGCCGACCTCGAGCACGCGCGCAGGCGGCGGCGGCAGCGCGCCGCGGACGAAGTCGACGAGGTCGCTCGCCAACACCGCTAGGGCGTCGGGCCGATCACGCCGGCGGCCAGGACGCCGCTGGTGATGAGCACCGCCGTGACCGCGCGCTTGCGGGCCGGCGTGAGCCAGTGGCCGAAGCGCGTGACGAGCCACGCGCGCGCGCCGGTGGCGGCCGCTCCGGCCGTCATCGCCCCGGCGAGGCACTGGACGCACATGCCGCTGATGTTAGGGAATCCCCTGATGCGTGCCGGGGGGCCGCCGTGGAGGATCGTCGCCACCTCCCCTCCCCCTTTCCCGGTCCCAGGAGATCCCCCGCATGCTCAACAGCGCCAGCCACGCCCCCGCAGCCCTCCGCGACACGATCCGCGGCCTCGTCGTCGGTCCGCACGACGAGAACTGGGACGAGGCGCGGCGCCCTTGGAACTTCGCCCATGATCAGCGGCCGGCCTTCGTCGCGTTCCCCGAGCGCGCCGATGATGTCGTCGCCATCGTCCAGCACGCCCGCCGCCACGGCCTGCGCCTGGCCCCGCAGGGCACCGGCCACAACGCCGGCCCGCTCGGCAGCCTCGAGGACACCATCCTCGTCAGCACCTCGCGCATGCGCGGCGTGGCGATCGACGCCGAGGCGCGGGTCGCCCGCGTCTCCGCCGGCACGCTGTGGCTCGAGGTCACCGAGCCCGCCTCCGAGCTCGGCCTGGCCCCGCTGGCCGGCTCGTCGCCCGACGTCGGCGTCGTCGGCTACTGCCTCGGCGGCGGTGTGAGCTGGCTCGGCCGCAAGCACGGCCTGGCCGCCAACAGCGTGGTCGCCATCGAGCTCGTGACGGCCGACGGCCGGCTGCGCCGCGTCGACGCCGACAACGACCCGGACCTCTTCTGGGCGCTGCGCGGCGGCGGCGGCAGCTTCGGCATCGTCACCGCGATGGAGATCGCGCTCTACCCGGTCCGGGAGCTCTACGCCGGCGCGATGTTCTGGCCGTGGGAGCGCTCCGCCGAGGTCATGCACGCCTGGCGCGAGTGGACGCAGACGGTGCCGGACGAGGTCACGTCCTCGGCCCGCATCCTGCAGATGCCGCCGATCGAGGAGCTGCCCCCGTTCCTGCGCGGCCGCCAGTTCGTGACCATCGACGCCGCGATCCTCGGCGACCGCGCGTTCGGCGCCGAGATGGTGCAGAAGCTGCGCGACCTCGGGCCCGAGATCGACACGTTCGACATGGTCGCGCCGGTCGCCCTCTCGCGCCTGCACGGCGACCCGGAGGAGCCGATGCCGGCCCTCACCGAGCACCGCCTGCTGGCCGACCTGCCGGCCGAGGCCGTCGACGCCTTCGTGGCCATCGCCGGCCCCGACTCCGGCTCGACGCTGGCCATGGCGGAGATCCGCCACCTGGGCGGCGCGCTGGGTGAGATCCGGCCCGGCCACGGGGCGCTGGCCTCGCTCGAGGCCGGCTACCTGTTCTTCGGCGGCGGCCTGGCCGCCACGCCGGAGATGGTCGCGCAGCTCAAGGAGGCGCTCCCGCGCTTCAAGGACGCGATGGCCCGCTGGGACTCCGGCCGCGGCTACCTCAACTTCGAGGAGAGCACGGTCGGGTCGCGGCGCTTCTACGACGAGGTCACGCACCGCCACCTGGCGCGCATCAAGACGAAGGTCGACCCCGGCGAGATCTTCGTCTCCAACCACCCGATCCTCCCGGCCGAGTAGGCCGGGGCGACAGCGCGGCCGTCGCTACTCGCGGCGGTCGCGCAGCCAGTCGGCGAGCTTCTCGGCGGCGTCGCCGACGACGACGCCGGCCTTCTCGACGGCCGGGCCGATCTTCTCGGCGGTGTTCTCCACCCCGGCTCCGGCGTCGCGGAAGAAGCTGCGGAAGCGCTCGGCGTAGAACTCGACGGCGTCGCCGGCCTCGTAGCGAGGGTCGACCGGGTCGCCGCGGCGGACGTACTCGCCGCCGATGATGCGGTCGTACTCGCCGGCGCGGACCCACTTCATGATCTCGGACACGCGCCGGACCGGGAACGCGTGGGTCTGGCCGAGCTCGATGCGCAGGCGGCTGAACTTGTCCCAGCCGGGCTCCCACTCCTCGTACTCGTTGACCTGCCGGAGGAAGGCCTCGAGGTTGAGCTTGCGCGAGGCCGTTCCACCGGCCATGACCATCAGCGTGCGCGAGGTGATCCGCGGGTCGCGGTTGACCAGCGTGGCCGCGCGGTCGGCGCTCAGCTCGGCGGCGCGGAACCACTCGAGCAGCGCCATGCGGACGGCGATCAGCGGCAGGCCGGCGAGCGTCGGAAGCCCGCGCGTGCCGATCGACAGCAGGATCATCAGCGCCGTGCGGTAGAGCACGTGGTTGGAGAGGATGTGGCCGGCCTCGTGGCCGAGCACCGTCCGCAGCTCCTCCTCGTCGAGCACCTCGACGGTGCGCGAGTTGAGCAGCACCATCGGCTGGTCGGCGCCGATCGCCGCCGCGTTGGTCACCGGGTACTGGGTGAGCCAGAGCCCGGGCACCTCGAGGTCGAGCCGGGCGCAGGCCGCGCGGTGCGCGGCCCAGGCCGCGGGAAGTTGCTCGGACCCGAGGCGGACCGAGCCGGCCAGGAAGATCTGACGCAGCGCGCGCTCGTAGCCGAACTCGATCAGCTTGCGCACCACCACGTCGAGCATGGGTATGGACTGGAGCGCAGCGGTGGCCGCGCGATCGGCTGGATGCTCGTACGCCTTCGGCGAGATGTCCTTCAGGCGCTGGTCCTCTGGCAGATCCGTCATGCGGATCAAGCTAGCGATCGCGAAGCCTGATCACTAGACGAAGTCCGGACCACTTTTCGTCCAGCGCGGCGACCTTGTTGTCGACGAGCACGTTGGCGAGTGCCAGCTCCCGCACGACGTCCTCGGTCAGGTCGGTCGGGGCCTTCGAGGCGCGCTTGGGCCACGCGATCCACAGCCCCGCGGCGGGGTCCATGGCGGCCCGCAGCTTCGGCATCCGCCGCTCGAGATCCCGGCGCTCCGTGTGGAACGACACGATCACGTCGGCCTTCCCGCGCAGCGACCGGATCGGCGTCACGCCCTCGAGCTCGAACGACTCGGGCGCCCCGAGCACCAGCACCCGATGCCCGGCCTTGATCCCGAGCTTCTGCGGCAACGGCGTGCCGCTATATCCGGTCATCGCGCTGAGTTTGGACCATCAACGGTCAGGATATGAGACCGGTCATGCCCCGATCCCTCGCAGCGCTCATCACGACGTGCGTGCTCCTCGCGCTCGCGCCCGCCGCCCAAGCGGCCGACCGGAACAACTTCAACCTCCGCACGGGGAAGTCGGTGACCGAAGGCCACGCCCACGGCTGGGGCCACGTCACGTTCCACAGCGCCCGCAGGGTGACCGGCGAGGTCACCATCGACGACGTCTGCCCGGCCGATGGGCTCGGCGCCTACATCGACGTCCAGCTCTACTTCCGGAACGGGACCTGGGAGGTGTACAACGGCTGGGACAAGCAGAAGTGCGACACCGTTGGCGGCCCCGACCACTTCACCTTCGACTGGAGAGGCAACCGCGTCCTGAACTACGTCGGGATCTTCGTCTCGGAGCGGGACGCCGACGGGACCAAGGAGGGCGACCCGAGGAGGACGGTCGCCTACGGGAACCCGTACAGCTAGGGCGCGCGTGTGAGAGGGTCGGTCCGACCCCTTCCAAGGAGGACTCGATGCGCACGCGCAGGTATCTGCCCCTCGTCGCATTGACGACGCTGGCCATCGCCGCCCCGGCGAGCGCCCACGGGATCGACGTGGACGTGATCGCCGACGGCCTCGACAACCCGCGCCATGTCGCGGTCGCGAAGGACGGTGACGTCTACGTCGCCGAAGCGGGCCGGGGTGGTGACCACGCGACGGCCAAGTCGTGCTTCGACAGCGCTGAGGGCTTCGCGTGCACCGGCGCGACCGGCGCCGTCACGAAGATCGGCCGGCACCGGCAGGAGCGCGTGCTCGAGGGCCTGGCGTCGTTCGCGCCCGCGACCGGCGACAGCGCGATCGGCCCGCACGGCGTGTACGTCGACGGCCGCGACGTGTACGTCACGAACGGCGGTCCGACCGGCCCGACGCGCGGCAGCCGACGAGCCCGTCCTGCGCGATCCCGACGCTCGTCGCCGAGGACCCGATCTCGCGGCTCTACGGGACCGTGCTCAAGCTCAAGCGGCTTCGGCCGGGCGCAGCTCGTGGCCGACGTCTGGGCGTTCGAGAACCGCGTCAATCCCGACGGGATCTTCGACAACCCGGTGGACAGCAACCCGGTCGACCTGCTGATCGACCGCGGGCGGCTCGTGGTGGCCGACGCGGGCGGCAACGACCTCGTCCGCTCGACCTGGTGGAACCGGCTCGAGGCGCTGGCGGTGTTCCCGAACACCCCGACGCCGAACCCCTTCGGCGGGCCTGATGTGCCGATGCAGACCGTGCCCACCGGCGTGGTCAAGGGCCCGGATGGCGCGTACTACATGAGCCAGCTCACCGGCTTCCCGTTCCCGGTCGGCGCCGCCAAGGTGTTCCGCGTCGATCCGCGGACGGGGAGGTACACGACGTACGCGAGCGGGTTCACGAACCTCATGGACCTCGCCTTCGGCAAGGACGGCACGCTCTACGTGCTCGAGATCGACAGCGACTCGCTGCTGGGTCCGGGTACCGAAGGCGCGATCTACGCGGTCACGCGATGGGGCAAGCGCAAGCTCGACCTGCCCGTCGGGACGCTGCCGCACCCGGGCGGGATCGACGTCGGCCGGCGTGGCGAGCTCTACGTCTCCATACACGCGACCGAGGCCGCAGACGGCCAGGTTCTGCGCATCGATCTCGGCCGTAAGGGGTGGTCCGACCGGGGGTAAGGGTTCGAGTCCTCAGATCGCTCCATCCTGCCGATGTAAGGGGCTCGAGCGGGCTCCATCATGGAGTCCATGCTGCTCACTGGATCGAACTCCATGGACGCCGAGCGGGCCTTCTCCCGCCAGGCTCGCGCTCGCCGCCGCGCCTCGCTCGCGCGGCGGCTGCGGCGCCAGTCCGGCGGGCGGCTGCCCGTGTACGACGAGCGCACGTTCCGGCGCGTCGGCCGGCCGACGGTGCGCGAGATCCCGCTCGACGCGATCTCCGGCACGGTCGAGCCGAGCCGGGCGACCACGTTCGACTGCGCCTTCCGGCCGGCCGCGAGCGCCCGCACGCGCTGGCAGCGCGTCTGGCTGGCCGAGCACCGCGGCACGGTGCTGCCGCCGATCTCGGTCGTCTGCGTCGGGGGCGCCTACGCCGTGCGCGACGGGCATCACCGCGTGTCGGTGGCGAAGGCGCGCGGCGCCCTCACCATCGAGGCCGCGGTCGAGACGCTCTGAGCCGGCCCGCGGCCTGGAGCCGCGGGATGACGCAGTCCCTGACCGCCGGAGCGAGGATCGGGGCCGGCTCGGCCGGCCACCAGCGCAGCGCGGCGATCTCGGCCGCCGGCTCGGGGACGCCGGCCAGCCGCGCGAGGAAGACGGTCATCCACATCTCGACGCCCTCGAGCGCGGCGGGGGCGCGGACCTCGGCGAACGGCTCGGCCTCCTCGACGGTGACGCCGAGCTCCTCGTCGATCTCCCGCGCCAGGCACGCGAGCGGCTCCTCCCCCGGCTCGGGCTTGCCGCCGGGCAGGTAGAAGACCTCGGGCGCCGCCCGCTTGCTGACGAGCAGCAGGCCCGCCGGCCCGAGCACCGCGGCGGCGATCACGCGCATGCCTTCCGGTATACCGGGGGCGATGGACGACTGGCGCGACCTCGGCGGGCTGCGGCTGCGCGACGGGCGCACGATCCGGCCGGGAGCCCTGTTCCGGGCACGCTCGCTCGACCACCTCTCCGACGCGGACTGGGCCGAGCTGCACGACCGCGGCGTGCGGACGCTGATCGACCTGCGCAACGACGACGAGCGCGCGGCCGCGCCCGCGCCGCACGGGATCACCGTGCTGCACCTGCCGCTCGACGGCGTCGCCGATCGCGAGTTCTGGGACGAGTGGGCGAGCGACTGGCGCTTCGGCACGCCCGTGTACTACGGCCCGCACCTGGCGCGCTTCCCGGAGCGGAGCGTGGCCGTCCTGGAGGCGATCGCCGCGGCGGAGCCCGGCGGCGTGCTGTTCCACTGCATGGGCGGCCGCGACCGCACGGGGATGATCGCCATGCTCGTGCTGGCGCTCGTCGGCGTCGCGCCCGAGGACATCGCCGCCGACTACGAGCTCGGCGCGGGCGCGCACCCGGACGCCGCCGCGATCACGACCGGGCTGGAGCGCGCGGGCACGACCGCCCGCGCGGAGCTGCTGCGCACGCTCGAGTCGCTGGACCTCGACGTCCTCGTGCCCACCGACCTGCGCGCGCGGCTCCTCGAGCGAACGGCCTAGACGCGCTCGGCGGTCCCGGCGATCACGTGGGACAGCTGCCCGCCCTGCCAGGCCAGCGGCGACTTCCCCGGCTCCTCGCTCACCAGCTCGGCGCCCGGGATCGCCTCCGCGTAGCGCTCGCCCGTCGCGTACGCGTGCTCGGGATCGGCCTCGTCGCGGCTCGCCACGACCGTGACCGGCAGGTCCAGGGCCGCGAGGTCGTCCCACGAGGAGAAGACCGTCGAGCGCGGGACCTGCTCCACGGCGTCGGCCAGCGCCTCCGGGTGCTCGTGGGCCGACAGGCGCTGCCGGAGGACGGTCTTGACCGTGTCGCGGAACGCCTCCGGCACGCGCGGCTCGCCGTAGGCCTCGAGGAAGCCGTCCACGCCGCCCGTGCGCAGGCCCTCTGCCAGTGCGTCCCAGCGCTCGAGCCCGCGCTCACGGTCGTCCGGGTCGAAGGCCGGCGTGATCAGGACGAGCGCGGCTGCCCGCTCAGGGTGCTCGAGGGCGAAGCGCAGCGCCGTGTGCCCGCCCATCGACGCGCCGGCCAGCACCGCGCGGTCGATCCCCCGGTCGTCGAGCACGGCCAGCAGGTCGCCGGACAGCTCCTCGTAGCCGTACGACGGCGCCGGATCGGACCGGCCGTGCCCGCGCGCGTCGTACATGACCACGCGATGCCCGCCGCGCTCGAGGTTCTTGGATCCCATGACCACGTAGCGCCGTGTCGCGGTCAGGCCGTGCAGGAGGACGACGGGAATGCCCTCTCCCGCCTCCTCGCCCGCGAGGCCGCCGATTTTGAACTCGCCCATGCGTTCTATTCTCGTTGACGTGATCATCGACACCACCGAGGCCACCTTCGAGCAGGACGTCATCGAGCGCTCCCACGAGATGCCGGTGGTCGTCGACTTCTGGGCCGAATGGTGCGGACCGTGCCGCCAGCTCACCCCCGTGCTGGAGAAGCTCGTGACCGAGCGCGAGGGCAAGGTCGCGCTGGCCAAGCTCGACACCGACGCCAACCAGCGCCTCGCCGCCGCCTTCCAGATCCAGGGCATCCCGGCCGTCAAGGCCTTCAAGGACGGCAAGCTCGTCTCCGAGTTCGTCGGCGCCCAGCCGCCCCGCAACGTCGAGCAGTTCATCGACGCGCTGCTCCCCTCCGAGGCCGACGCGCTGGTCGAGGCCGGCGACGAGGCGGCGCTCCGCAGCGCCCTCGCGCTGGAGCCCGGCCGCGCCGACGCCGCCGTTCCCCTCGCCCGCATCCTGCACGAGCGCGGCGACACCGACGAGGCGCTCGAGGTGCTCGGCAACGTCGCCGGCTCCTTCGCGGCCGACGGCCTCGCCGCCCGCATCAGGCTCGAGGCCGACCCCGAGCTGCGCCAGGCCTTCGGCGAGCTCGACGCCGGGAACACCGAGCAGGGCCTGGACACGCTGATCGCGGCGATCGCCGCCAATGGCGACGACCGCCGCGAGGACCTGCGGCGCGCCGTGGTGGGGGTGCTCGACGACCTCGGCGTCGAACACCCCCTGGCTCGCGAGTCACGGCGCAAGCTCGCGAGCGCCCTCTACTAGGCCTTCGCCAGCGACTCCCCCTCGATGTCGATCTCGGGGAGCACGCGGCCGAGCCGCTTGGGCATCCACCACGCCCGCTTGCCGAGCAGCGCCATCACCGCCGGCACCATCGTCATGCGCACGATGAACGCGTCGGCCAGCACGCCGAAGGCGAGCGAGAGGCCGATCGACTTGGTGATCGGGTCCGGGGCCAGGATGAACGCCGCGAAGACGGCGGTCATGATGATCGCGGCGGCCGTCACGACCCGCCCGCTGGCTCCGTAGCCGGCGATCACCGACTCCTTCGCCCGGCCGGTCTTCACGAAGTGCTCGCGCATCCGTGACACGAGGAAGACCTCGTAGTCCATGGCCAGGCCGAACAGGATGCCGATCAGCAGGATCGGGAGGAAGCTGAGGATCGGGCCGGCCTGCGACACGCCGAACACGTCGGCGAGGTTGCCGTCCTGGAACACCCAGACCACCAGCCCGAGCGAGGCGGCGATGCTCAGCAGGAAGCCGAGCGCGGCCTTGATCGGCACGAGGATCGAGCGGAACACGACCGTCAGCAGGACCAGGGCGAGCCCGACGACGACCAGGATGTACTTCACGAGCGACGCGTTCAGCCGGTCGGCCGTGTCGATGTTGATGGCCGTCTGGCCGGTGACGTAGGCGTCGATGCCGGTCGCGGCGTTGACCTCGTCGGCCTTGTCGCGGAGGTGCGTGACGAGGTCACGGGTCTCCTGCGTGCTGGGACCGCTCGTGGGCGTGACCTGAACGACCGTGAGGTCGCCCGCCTCGTTCTGCGACGGCTTCGAGACGGCGGCGACGCCGTCGAACTCCGCGAGACCCTCGGACACGGCACCCGCGACGCGCTCCTGCTCGGAGGCGGGCAGGTTCGGCGCGTCGACGACGACGGTCAGCGGGCCGTTGAAGCCGGGGCCGAAGCCCTGCTCGAGCAGGTCGTACGCCTGCCGCTCGGTCGAGCCGGCCGGATCGGAGCCGGCGTCCGGCAGGCCGAGCTCCATGTGCGTCGCCGGGACGGCGATGCCGCCGAGCAGCGCGACGCCCAGGACCACGGTGACCAGCGGCCGCCGCGTGACGAACTTCGCCCAGCGGACGCTCATCGTGTCCGCGCCCTCGGCACGACGCCGCGGGCGCCAGTTGACGAAGCGGTTGCCGCGAGCGACGCGATGGCCGGCGAAGCCGAGGATCGCGGGCAGCAGGGTCAGGGCGATGAGGACGGCGATCGACACGGTGCCGGCGGCCGCCATGCCCATCACGGTCAGGAACGGGATGTTGACGACGAGCAGCCCGACCAGCGCGATGACGACGGTCGCGCCGGCGAACACCACCGCACTGCCGGCCGTGGCCGTGGCGTGTGCGGCCGCGTCCTTCCCGTCCATGCCGTCATGCAGGTTCGAGCGGTAGCGGGTGAGGATGAACAGCGCGTAGTCGATGCCCACGGCGAGACCGAGCATCGTGGCCAGGATCGGGGCCGTCTCCGACACCTCGATGACGTCGGTGAGGGCCTGGAGGCCGACGAGGCCGATGCCCACGCCGATGATGGCCGTCAGCAGCGGCAGCCCGGCGGCGAGCAGGGAGCCGAGCGTGATCGCCAGCACCAGGTAGCCGACCATCATCCCGAGGCTCTCGGAGTTGGTGTGCGACTCGTCGGCGACGAGGCCGCCGCCGAACTCGGTCTGGAGGCCGGCCTCCTCGGCCGGCGTCGCGGACGCCTCCAGCTCCTCGCGGGCGGGATCGTCGATCTTGTCCGCGGGGACGGGGTAGATCACGTCGGCGAAGCCGATGCGCCCGTCGGCGGTGATCGCCTTGGTCTCGTAGGGGTTGCTGACCGCGGAGACGTCCTTGGCCTCGGTGGCCTTGGCCAGGCTGGCCTCGACCGCGGCCTTGTTCTCGGCGTCCGTGAGCTTCTCACCCTCGGGCGCCGCGAAGACGAGGCGGGCGTACGTGCCGGACGCCGCCGGGTACTTCTGCTCCAGGAGCGCCTGCGCCTCCTGCGACTCGGTCCCGGGGACCGAGAACTTGTCGTTGGTCTTGCCGCCGAAGGCCATGGCGCTGCCGATCACTGCCAGCAGCACCACCGCCCAGATGGCGACGACGCGCCAGCGATGCTCGAAAGCCCAGCCTCCGAGCTTGAAAAGACGGGTTGCCATGGTCGATTACCTCTCCTTGCGGTTGAACTGACGGATCGCCACGAGGGCGCAGGCGACCACGACGACGCCGGCCGCCGAGTCGAGGAAGTAGTGATTGCCGGTCGCCGTGGAGCCGGTGTCGTGGCCGGCCGCGAGGCCGACGGTGTCGGCGATGCCGATGTCCGGCACCAGCCGCGGGGGCGCCATGGGGAGCAGTGCGTACGAGACGACGGCGGTGCTCATGGGCGAGGACGGTCCCATTCGCCCGGTGAGGTCGAATCAGGGTCCTGCCGAGTCCCCTCCCTAGTCGGTGGCTAGGGTGCGGCTACCACGAGCTCGGAGCCGCTGGAGACCAGCCGCGCCAGCTCGGTGCGCGAGGTGATCTCGAGCTTCTGGAACACCTTGCGAAGGTGGTACTCGACAGTCTTCGGGCTGAGGAAGAGCCGGCTCGCGATCTCGCGGTTGCGCCCGCCCTCGGCCGCCAGCCGGGCGATCTGCAGCTCCTGCGGGGTGAGCTGGTCGAGCGTGGACGCGTCGCGCTTGCGCGCGGTCTCGCCCGTGGCGCGCAGCTCGCCCGCCGCGCGGTCGGCCCACAGGGTCGCGCCGACCGCCTCGAAGCGCTCGTACGCCGAGCGCAGCTGTACGCGCGCCTCGGTCCGGCGTCGCGCCCGGCGAAGGAACTGCCCGTACGCCAGCTCGGTGCGGGCGTGCACGAACGGCCACGGGAGCTGCTCGTGCGCGGCGAGGGCCTCCTGGAAGCGCGCGTCGGCGTCCTCGGGCCCGGCGAGCAGGGCCCGCGCGCGGGCCAGCACGACGCCGCCGATGCTCAGGTTCGAATGGCGCGTCCACTTCTGCCACGCGGCCAGCGCGTCGAGTGCCTCGTCCGGCTTCCCGGCGCTCGTGGCCGCCTCGATGAGGTCGTCGATGACGGTGTACCGGTACGTCGCATGGCCGTCGGCGTAGACGCCCTGGAGGCGCGTGAGGGCGTCGGCCGAACGGCCTTGGCCGATGTCGAGCACCGCGAGCGCGAGCTCAGCGGCGGAGCGCGGCTGGCTCTCGCCGCGGGCATCGGCGATCGCGATCGCCTCCGCTGCATGCTGCCGGCACAGCTCCTCCCGGCCACGGACGGCGTCGACGTGCGCGAGCAGGGCCAGCGCGATCGCCGCAAGTCCCTGCTGGTGGGTCTCCTTCGTGAGCTCGAGCACCTCGGCGGCCGCCGTCTCGCCGGCGGCGAACCGCGCGGCGCCGACCTCCCACGACGCGCGGCTGATGAGAAGCGTGGCCAGCGCCGCGAGCGCGCCGGAGGCACGCGCGAGCCGCTCGCCGCGCATGGCGAACTGGATCGCGTGGACCAGGTCACTCGAGTAAGCGGCCGCCCACGCGCCGTGCAGGAGCGTGAGCGGGTCGTCGGAGCCCTCGGCGAGCTCGACGGCGCGGCTCAGCGCCGGGAACGTCGCGTCGAAGTCCTGGGCCCCCCACGCGGTGAAGCCTTCGGCCACGGCCAGCGCGGACCGGTTGTCATCACCGCTCACGGTGATGTCGCGGAGCAGCTCGCGCAGCTCCGTCAGCCGTTCGGGGACGCGTGCCTGCGCGGCCACCTCGGTGGCGCGGATCGCCGCCTGCACGGCCACCTCAGGCGCCGCGTGCCGGCCGGCACGGACCGCCTCGAGGAACCATTCGAACGCTTCGAGTGGGCCGGTGCGATCGGTCGCCATCCAGCCGCGGGTCAGGGCGATGGCCGCGACGAGGGCGGGATCCGTCACGGCCCCGAGCCGGTCGACGATCGCGATCGAGCGGTCGCCGTCCCCCGCCATCCTGGCGGCCTGGGCGGCTGCTACCAGCCGTCGTGCCCGATCGTCCCCGTCGGGCGACAGCTCGCCGGCGCGCTCCAGCGCGGCCGACGCCGCGGCGTAGCCGCCGCGGGCGCGCGCTCGATCGGCCGTGCGCTCGAGAGCAGCCGCTGCCTCCGTGTCGGTGCCGAGTACGGCGGCCGCGTTGTGCCACGCCCTGCGGTCGGTGTTCTCCTCGCCCTCCAGGGCGGCCGCGAGCGCCGTGTGGGCCCGCGCGCGAACGGCGAACGACGCGGAGTGGTAGACCGCGGACCGCACGAGCGGGTGGCGGAACGCGAGCGTCCCGTCCGCCGCGTGGACGAGCCCGGCGTTCTCGGCCGGCTCCAATGCCGAGGCGTCGAGGCCGAGGGTGGCGCCCGCCGCACCCACGACGGCCAGCGACGTCGTGCTGTCGGCTGCCGCGAGGACGAGCAGCGTCTGAGTCGCCTCGGGCAATCCATGAACGCGGCTCGCGAACGCGTGCTCGGTCCCGCCGTCCGCGCTGCCCTCGCGGCCCAGCTCGAGCAGCGCCAGCGGGTTGCCGCCCGCCATGGCGATCACCTGCTCGCGCCGCGTCGCGTCGAGCCCGTCGCCGAGCAGTGCCTGGGCGTCGCCCTCAGCCAGCCGCTGGACCCGCATCTCTTCGACCCCGGGGAGCGAGAACGTACGCAATGGGTCGTCGCGGACCGAGAAGAGCAGCACGATGCCCTCGGCCTCCAGCCGCCGCGCGACGAACCCGAGCGCGTCCAGCGAGGCGCGGTCGAACCAGGCGGCGTCGTCGAGCAGCGCCAGCAGCGGCTGCTCCTCGGCGGCGTCGGCCAGCAGCGTCAGCGTCCCCACGCCGACGAGGAAGCGGTCGGCCGCGTTCGCGTCGGCCAGCCCCAGCGCCCCGCGCAGCGCACGGGCCTGCGGCTCGGCGAGCTGGTCGATCCGGCCCTCGAGCGGTCGCAGAAGCTGGTGCAGCGTCGCGTACGGGAGCTCCGCCTCGGACTCGATTCCCGTCGCCCGCAGGATCCGGAAGCCGCTCGCCGCGGTCGCGGCATGCTCCAGCAGGGCCGTCTTGCCGATCCCCGCCTCCCCGCGGAGGAGCAAGGCGCCGCTCGTGCCCTCACGGGCCGCGTCGAGTAGCCGTCCGAGCCCTGCCATCTCGGTCTCGCGACCGATCAGCATCCGCCGATCCTACCTCGCGACTGGGGTGCGGGACTGGTGATCGCACGGATTCGACCAGGGTGGCCCGGCCGTAGTTTCCTGCCATGACCTCGATCCTCTCCCATCCCCTCCGCAGCGCCCGCGGCGGCGTGCTCGTCATCGGCGGAGGCTTCGCCGGCAGCTACGTGGCCCGGCGGCTCGGCAAGGCCGGCGCGACCATCGTCAACCCGACCAACTTCATGCTCTACACGCCGCTGCTGCCCGAGGCGGCATCCGGTGCCGTGGAGCCCCGCCGCGTGGTCGTCCCGATCCGCGCGATGTGCCCGCATGCGGAGCTGCTCGTCGGCTCGGTGGTGGAGATCGACGCCGACAATCGAATCGCCCGCGTGCGGACCGAGACCGGCATCGTCGACGTCACGTACGAAGAGCTGGTGATCGCCCTCGGAGCGCTCTGCCGCATGCCCGCGGTCCCCGGGCTGCGCGAGCACGCCCTGCCGTTCAAGGACCTGGCCGACGCGATCGCCCTGCGCAACCACGTCCTCCACCAGCTCGAGCTGGCCGACGCCCATCCCGAGGACGCCGAGCGGCGCCTCACGTTCGCGTTCGTGGGCGCCGGCTACGCCGGCGTCGAGGCGCTGGCCGAGGCCCATGACCTCGTGCGCGAGTCGATGCGCCACTACCCGCGCCTCCGAGACGTCCCGCAGCGCTGGCTGCTCGTCGACGCCGGCGACCGCGTGCTCGCCCAGGCGCCCGAGCGGCTCGGCGCCTACGCGGCGCGCGACCTGCGGCGCCGGGGCATCGAGCTGCGGCTCGGCACCCGGCTCGAAGCGCTCGACGCGTCGGGCGCGACGTTCTCCGACGGCACGCGCGTGGAGACGGCCAGCCTCGTGTGGGCCGCCGGCGTGCAGGCCAACCCGCTGGTGCGCGAGCTCGGCCTGCCGGTCGACGGCCGCGGCCGCGTGACGGTCGACGACCACCTGCGCGTGGAGGGCCTCGAGAACGTCTGGGCCCTCGGCGACTGCGCCGCCGTGCCGAACCTCGCCACGCCCGGCGAGCACGATCCCGCCACCTGCCAGCACGCGCTGCGGCAGGCGAAGCGGCTGACCGGCAACCTCGCCGGCAAGCACAAGCCGTACCGCTACCGCACGCTCGGCCAGGTCGCCTCGCTCGGCCACCACCGGGGGATCGCCCAGCTCCCCGGCGTCCGCCTGCGCGGCTTCGACGGCTGGCTCGTCGCCCGCGTCTACCACCTGCTGCAGCTCCCGTCGATCACGCGCCGCGGCCGCGTGATCGCCGACTGGATCACCTCCGGCCTGTTCCGGCGCGACATCGCCGAGCTCACGGCCCTCAACGGCGCCGGGGCCATGGAGGTGCATCGCGCGTGATTCGAGCTCGACTGGCTGCTCGATCAGACCTCGAGCGCGAGCTGGCCGGCGACCGCCGTCGGCACGGTGCGGCGCGGCTCAGGCTCGACGTCCTCGAAGCCCGCCAGGCGCACGCCGAGGAGCCTCACCGGCCTGGCCGGCGCGTAGACGCGCAGCAGCTCCTCGGCCACCTCGATCACCGTCGCCGGGTGGTTGGTGGCCGCCTCGACGGTGCGGGCGCGCGTGACCGTGGTCCAGTCGTCCAGGCGGACCTTGATGGCGATCGTGCGCCCGCGGCGGCCGCGGCGCTGCAGCCCTTCGCACAGCTCGCGTGACATCTCGCGCAGGAAGCCGACGAGCTGCTCGAGGTCGGCCACGTCGGTGTCGAACGTGCGCTCGCTCGAGACCGACTTCGCCGCGCCGGTCTCCGTCTCGACCGGCGAGTCGTCCTCGAAGCGCGCCTTCGCCTTCAGCCAGCCCGCCGTGTTGGAGCCGAACCGGGCGGCGAGCTGCGCGTCGTCGGCCTGCTGGAGCTGGCCGATCGTGCGCAGGCCGACCTCGGCGAGCCGCTCGGCGGTCTTCGGCCCGATGCCGGGGATGCGGCTCGTGGGCGCGGTGGCGAAGCGCACGCAGGCCTCCTCGCGGCCCATGGCCACGAAGCCCGCGGGCTTGCCGAGGTCGCTGCAGCACTTGGCCACCAGCCGCGACGGGCCGACGCCGACCGAGATGACGATCCCGGTCGCGTCCTTGACGGCGGCGATCACCTCGCGCAGCACGCGCAGGGGCTTCTCGACGCCGGTGAGCTCGGCGTAGGCCTCGTCGAGGCCCATCCGCTGCACGCGGTCCAGCCGCTCGCCGACGACCTCCCACACCCGCTTCGACGTCTCCCGGTAGGCCGCGAAGTCGGGCGGGATGGTGACGGCGTCGGGACACAGCCGGCGCGCGCGCGAGGCCGGCATCGCCGACCCCACGCCGAACTTGCGGGCCTCGTAGCTGGCCGTCGTCACCACCGCCCGCGGGCCGGAGCCGGCCACGATGACCGGCTTGCCGGCCAGCTCCGGGCGCCGCAGCAGCTCGACCGTCGCGTAGAACGCGTCGCAGTCGAGGTGGGCGATGACGCGCTTGGGCACACCGAAACGGTACGCCCAGGATCGGACCTAGCGCGTAGGACCTAGCGCGTGCTCTGGATCGAGCCGTGGCCGCGGAAGCGGAGCTTCTGCGCGGTCGCCTCGGTGAGGTCGTACTCGCGGCCGCCGACGTAGGGGCCGCGGTCGATCACCCGCACGCGCAGCGTCCGGCCGCGGTGGCGCAGCGTCAGCTTGCTCCCGCAGGGCAGCGACTTGTGGGCCACGCCGACGGTGCCCGGGTTGAGCCTGCCGCCGCAGGCGAGCGAGTTGCCGTAGAGGCCGGGCCCGTACCACGAGGCCTGAGCCCAGCGGTAGACGTTGAGGCGGCCGACCTTGCTGGCGCGGCCGGCGACCCGCACCCGGGCCTGGGCGCTGATGGTGCCGTGCCGGCGGTCGCGCAGCACGTAGCGGCCCGTCGCGGCGGTGCGGGCGCTATCGATGGTTCGCCATCGGCCCTTGACGCGGATCTGCAGAGAAGCCCACAGGCCGCCGGTCGCGGGCCGGGCGGCGCCGACCACCTTGACGTTCTCGCCCGTTCGAACGTGCAGGCGCTTCTTCGCCACGCCGGTCGAGGCGATGGTGGCGTTCTGGGCGGCAGCGGGTGCTGCCGCGGTAAGGCTCAGCGCGCCGGCCAACATGGCAGCGCGCGACAGCTGACGTCGCAAGAGAGGAACCCCCTGGTAGTTGCGGCCGGGTTGCCGTGCGTATCCGGGCACGGCGAAATGGCCGAAGCGACGGATGAACCTAGCGAGCCGCGCCGGAGTTGGTTGTGAGTGCAATCACACTGGGAGCGCTGACCGGTGCAGCAGCCCCCAGGACACGCCACAATCGTCGCGTGCCCAACCCCGACCGCCTGACCGGCCTCGACGCGTCGTTCCTCGCGCTGGAGAACGGCGGCGCCCACATGCATGTCGGCTCCGTGCTCGTCTTCGAGGGCGACCCGCCGGCCCACGAGGACCTGCTCGCGATGATCGGGAGCCGGCTGCACCAGGTTCCGCGCTACCGCCAGAAGCTCGCGTTCCCGCCGCTGGCGCAGGCCCGGCCGGTCTGGGTCGACGACCCGCACTTCAACCTCAGCTACCACGTCCGCCACACCGCGCTCCCGGCCCCCGCGAGCGAGGAGCAGCTGCGCAACCTCGCCGGGCGGGTGTTCTCCCAGCAGCTCGACCGCACCAAGCCGCTGTGGGAGATCTGGCTCGTCAGCCGCGTCGGCGACGATCGCTTCGGGCTCATCTGCAAGACCCACCACGCGCTCGTCGACGGGATCTCCGGCGTCGACATCATGACCGTGCTCTTCGACCTCGAGGAGAACCCGCCGGAGCGCGAGCCCGGGCCGCCGTGGTACCCGCGCCCCGAGCCGAGCGGGACCGTGCTGTTCGCCGAGGCGATGGCCGAGCGCGCGGCCACGCCGGTGGACTTCGCCCGCGCCGCGGCCGGGCTGCTGTCCGCTCCGAAGCACGCCACGGAGTCGGTCGCCCGCACGGTGGCCGGATTGGCGTCGATGGCGGCGGGCGCGACGGGTGCACCGGCGAGCCCGCTCAACACCCGCATCGGCTCGCACCGGCGCTTCGCCTGGGTGGAGTCCGACCTCGCGCGCTTCAAGGCGGTCAAGGACGCGCTCGGCGGCACGGTCAACGACGTCGTGCTGACCGTCGTCACCGGCGCGCTGCGGACCTACCTCCAGCGTCAGGGGCGCGAACCCGGGAACGAGCTCAAGGCGATGGTCCCGGTCTCGATCCGCGGCGAGGACCAGCGCGGGGAGCTCGGGAACCAGGTGGCGGCGATCTACGCGCCGCTCCCCGTCGGTCTCGACGACCCGCTGGAGCGCTTCCGGACCGTGCACGAGGCGCTCGGCGACCTGAAGTCCTCGGCGCAGGCGATCGGGGCCGAGCGGATCACCCAGCTGGCCGGCTTCGCGGTCCCGACCCTGCTCAACCAGGCCGCGCGGCTGCAGGCCCGCCAGCGCCTCTTCAACGTCGTCGTGACCAACGTGCCCGGGCCGCAGTTCCCGCTCTACATGCTGGGCCGCAAGCTGCGCGCGTTCTATCCGATGGTCCCGCTCGTGCAGAACACGGCGCTCGGGATCGCGATCATGTCCTACGACGGGCTCCTCTTCTTCGGGCTGCTCGGCGACTACGACGCGCTGGCGGACATCGACGACCTCGCGCGCGACCTCGAAGCGGCGATCGACGAGCTCTCGGCCGCGGCCGGCGTTCCTCCCAACGGCCGGAACGGCCGCCGCCGGCCGGCCAAGCGGCGGACGAAGAGCGCGGCTTGAGGCGGCTGGGCGTCGTGGCGCTCGGCGTCGTGGTCGCCGTCGCCGGCATCGTCGCGCTCGCCGTCGTCTTCAACTCGCGCGACGACGCAGACCTCGCCGAGGCGCCGGCGGGTCCGGGCCAGGCGCAGGCCGAGGGCGAGGGCGAGTTCCCCACCAGCGGCCCGCACGAGCGCGCGCTCGTCACGCGCGACCGGCGCGAGCTCACCGACGACCAGCTGCTGACCGCGCTCGAGCTCGGCAACGTCGTGATCCTCTACGAGGGCCGCGAGCCCCCGCCGGAGCTCGTGCGGCTCCAGGACGACGTCGCCGGGCCGTTCGACGCCGAGATCGCCGCCGCCGGGCAGGCGGTCATCCTCGCGCCCCGCGACGGCGCCGGGCCGGCCACCGCGCTTGCCTGGGAGCGCGTGCTGCAGACCGACGACCCCGGGGATCCCGAGCTGACCGCGTTCGCCGAGGCCTGGCTCGGCCGCGGCCTGGGAAACTGAGTGTCATGGCCGGCCTGATACCTCCGCTCCGCGTGGCGCTCGCGCAGATCAACTGCCGCGTCGGCGACCTCGAGGGCAACGCGACCAAGATCACCGAGCAGATCGGCGCCGCCCGCGACGCGGGCGCCGAGATCGTGGTGTTCCCGGAGCTGGCGCTGACGGGCTACCCGCCCGAGGACCTGCTGCTCAAGGAGCACTTCCTGCAGGCGGCCGCCGAGGCGCTGGCGGACCTGGCGGGCGAGGCCGAGGGGATCGTCGTCCTCGTGGGGTATCCGGAGCGGGCGGACGACGTCCACAACGCCCTCGCCGTGCTGGCCGACGGCCGTCTGCACGCCGTCTACCGCAAGTCCGTGCTCCCGAACTACGGCGTCTTCGACGAGAAGCGCTACTTCCAGGTCGGGGACGGCGGCGCGGTGCTCGAGCTCGGGAACGCCCGGCTCGGGCTGACCATCTGCGAGGACATGTGGACTCCAGGCCCGCCGTTCTCCGACGAGGCGGCGGCCGGCGCGTCGCTCATCATCAACGCCTCCGCCTCCCCGTATCACGCGGGCAAGGGCATCGATCGCGAGCGGATGCTCATCCAGCGGGCGCGCGACAACCTCTGCGCCGTCGCGTTCTGCAACCTCGTCGGCGGCCAGGACGAGCTGGTCTTCGACGGCCACTCGCTGCTGCTCGACCACGAGGGCAAGGTGCTGGCCCGCGGGCCGCAGTTCGCCGAGTCGCTGGTCATCGGCACCGTCGACCTGCAGGATGCGCTGACCGCCCGGCTGCGCGACACGCGGCTGCGCGAGCCCGTGAGCCGCGCGCTGCCGGAGGTGCGGCGGCTCGATCCGCTGCCGCGGCGCGAGGCGACGAGCGAGGACCCCGCGGGCGGGTTCGTCACCCCCGTGCTCGAGCCCGAGGCCGAGGTCTACGCCGCGCTCGTGCTCGGCACGCGCGACTACGTGGAGAAGAACGGCTTCGAGCATGTCGTGATCGGCCTCTCGGGCGGGATCGACTCCACGCTCACGGCGCTGATCGCGGTCGACGCGCTGGGCGCCGACCGGGTGACCTGCGTGACCATGCCGTCGCGCTACTCCTCGGCCGGGACGCGCGGCGACGCCAAGGTGCTGGCCGAGAACCTGGGGGTCGAGCTGCACGAGATCGCCATCGGGAAGGCCATGGAGGTCTACGACGAGCTCCTGGGCGACCTGTTCGAGGGCCGCGAGCCCGACATCACGGAGGAGAACCTCCAGGCGCGGATCCGCGGCAACATCCTGATGGCGCTGTCGAACAAGTTCGGCTGGCTCGTGCTGACGACCGGCAACAAGTCGGAGAACTCGGTCGGGTACTCGACGCTGTACGGCGACTCAGCGGGCGGCTTCGCGGTGATCAAGGACGTGCCGAAGACGCTCGTCTACCGGCTCACGGACTACCGCAACGCGCGTGACGAGGACCACCCGGTGCCGCGCTCGATCATCGACCGGCCGCCGAGCGCGGAGCTCCGCGACGACCAGCGCGACGCCGACTCGCTGGGCGACTACGACACGCTCGACGCGATTCTCGAGGCCTACGTCGAGGAGGACCACGGGCCGGAGCAGCTCGAGCGCGCCGGCCTTCCCCACGAGGCGGTCGAGAAGGCGATCTCGCTGGTCGACCGCGCCGAGTACAAGCGCCGCCAGGCCCCGCCCGGCATCAAGATCACCCCGCGCGCGTTCGGCCGCGACCGGCGCATGCCGATCACCAACGCGTACCGGCCGGGCGAAGAAGAAGCCGCTCGCCCTCTAGCGAACCGCGACGGTCATGCGGACGAGGGCGCAGAGGCGGCCCTCGTCGTCGGTGATGTCGACCTCCCAGACCCAGGTCGTGCGGCCGCGGTGGCGGCGGCGGGCGACGGCGTGGATCGTGCCTTCGACGATCGGGCGCAGGAAGCTCGTCTGGTTCGAGAGGCCCTGGGCGGTCTTGCCCTCGCCGTGCACCTCCATCCACGTCGCCATCGACGCCATCGTCTCGGCGATCGACGCGAAGACGCCCCCGTGGACGAGGCCGGCGGGCTGGCGCAGCTCGTCGCGCACCTTGACCTGCGCGCGGACCTCCTCGTCGCTGTAGCTGAGCAGCTCGAGTCCGTAGAGGCGGTCGAAGCCGACGGGAAAACCTTCGAGCGGGGCGGTCACGAAGCCGGGCACACTACCCTCAGCACCGGCATGACGCCGCTCGACACCCTTGCACCTGACCAGCGCGCGGTCCTGGAGCTGGTGCTCCGCCAGGGCCGCTCCTACGGCGAGCTCTCCGAGCTGCTGGCGATCCCGGAGCGCGACGTCCGCGCCCGCGCCGACGCCGGCCTGCGCGCGCTGACCGGCGAGCCCGCGGCGGGCGTGGACAGCGGCCGGATCGCCGACTGGCTGCTCGGCCAGCAGCCCGAGGCCGAGTCCGCGCGCACCCGGGCCGCCGTGGCGCGGAACCCGCTCGCGCGCGACTGGGCCGCGGCCGCCGCGGAGCGGTTGAGCGAGGTCGGCGGCGAGGTGCCCGAGGTGCCGGCCGGCGACGAGCCGGTGGCGGCGCGCCACGAGGCGGCGTCGCCGGCGCGCGACGACGCCCCGCCGGCACCGCGCCCGCGCGAGGTGCGCGACGGCACGGCCGGGTTGCCGCGCCCGGAGCGCACCGAGGCCGCGCCGCGCTCGTCCCGCCTCGGCGGCGCGATCGTCATCGGCGTCGCCGCGCTGCTCGTGGCCGGCACGCTCGCGTACCTGTTCATCCTCCGCGACGACGAGGAGCCGGCCGCGGGAAGCGGCACGCAGGCCGAGGCCACCGCCACCCCCGCGGCGACGCCCGCGGCGGAGGCCAACGACATCGTGCTCGAGGCCGCCGACGGCTCGCAGGCGGCGGGCCTCATGCGCCTCATCAAGCGCGACAACGGGACCGTCCAGTTCGCCCTCGCCGCGCAGAACGTCCCGCCCAACCAGGGCCAGGAGGTCTACGCGATCTGGTTCACGCGCGAGGGCAGCACGCCGCGCCGGCTCGGGTTCGCCCAGGCCCAGGTCGGCGAGGAGGGGATCCTCACCACCGGCGGGCCGCAGAAGCGCGACGAGAAGAACTTCCCCCGGTGGTTCGCCACCTACGAGACGGTGCTGGTCACGCGCGAGACGGACGCGAAGGCGAAGGAGCCGGGCCCGGTCGTCCTGGAGGGAACGCTCCCGGCGGGCGCCGGCTGAGCCCCTTCAGGAACGCGAGCCCCTCGCGGACCAGCGTGTCGCTGTCCGGCGCCAGGTCACGCCAGATGCAGGTCGCGCGGCGCATGGCCGGCGACACCTCGGCGAAGGACTCCAGGCCCACGTAGCCGTCGTACCCGGCGGCGTCGAGGGCGCCGACGATCGCCTCCCAGTCGACCGTCCCGGTCCCCGGGATCCCGCGATGGCTCTCGGACAGGTGGAAGTGCACGAGCCGGTCGGCGACGCGCCGCACGGGCTCGCCGAACTCGCGCTCCTCGATGTTCATGTGGTAGGCGTCGAGGTGGATCCCGACGGCGTCCTCGCCGACGCGCTCGGCCAGCTCCAGCGCCTGCTCGGCGGTGTTGACGAGGAACGTCTCGTAGCGGTTGACCGGCTCGATGCCGAGCCGCACGCCCAACGGGGCGGCGTGCCGGGCGACCGCGCGCAGCACCTCGGCGGCACGGTCGTAGTGCACCGCCTCCGGGCGCCCGTCGATGAGCCGGCCGTGAGCGGCGTAGATCACGCCTCCCAGCACCGGCGCGCCCATCGCCGCCGCCGCGTCGACGCAGCGGCACAGCTGCTCGAAGGCGGCCTGCCGGACGGCCTCGTCGCCGCTCGTCGGGTCGGTGTCCTCCGCCATCACGGTCGAGGTGACGAGCTCGACGCCGGCCTCGTCGGCGCGCGCCCGGATCGCCGCCGGGTCGACCAGGCCGAGCTCCATCAGCGGGATCTCCACGGCGTCCAGCCCGAGGCCGGCCGCGCGGTCGACGATCCCGAGCTCGGCGTTGCTCCAGCTCGACGTCCAGGCGTAGGCGTGCACGGCGTAGCGCATCAAGCTCCTCCTCAGGTCGGGCGCGCGAACTCGGCCAGCTCGGACAGGCGCTCGATCTCCGCGTCCGTGATGCGGCGCTGGAAGACCTCCTCCATCACGGCCGTCCAGCCGTGGATGAAGTAGCGCCAGCCGTCCTCGACCACGAGGTCGCCCTGCGCCCGCGCCTGCCGCAGGAACAGCAGCTCGCCGCGGTAGTTGAGGTCCCAGACGACCGAGCGCTCGGGGAAGACCGCGCCGTCGGCGACCGGCGAGCCCGGCCGGTCCTTGCCCATCCCGGTCGCGTTGACGATGAGCGAGCGCGGCGGCAACGCCTCCAGCAGTGCCGTGGCGTCCTCGGTCAGGACGGTCTCGACTCCCTCGAAGCGCGCGAGCCGCTCGGGATCGCGATCGGTGACGACGATCCGGTCGGGGTCGAGCGTCCGCAGGTGGGCGACGATCGCGCCGCCGGCGCCGCCTCCGCCGAGGCACAGCACGTGGCCGCCGGCGCGGAAGAAGTCCGGGGCGACGATGGCGTCCAGCGCCCGGGCGGCGGTCACGGCGTCCTTGGCCCAGCCGAGCAGCCGGCCGTCGCGATGGGCGATGGCCGAGACCTCACCGAGCGAGCGCGCGGCCTCGTCGAGCTCGTCGAACAGATCCCGGGCCGCCCGTACGACGTCGAGCTTGTGCGTCGTGACCAGCGCGCCCACGACGTCCGGATCCCGAAGTCCGAGGACGGCGTCCCG
The DNA here is from genome assembly GCA_963774155.1 of uncultured Solirubrobacteraceae bacterium. GTDB lineage: Bacteria > Actinomycetota > Thermoleophilia > Solirubrobacterales > Solirubrobacteraceae > DASSUW01. The sequence continues at coordinate 738,776 of CAVZDW010000008.1, read as the reverse complement.
GTACACGGCGGGCGGCGCGCCCATCGGCAGGTCGAGGCCGTCGAGCTCGACGTCGCCGAGCTCCAGCGCGTCGCGCCAGCGCGGGAAGATCGGCACGATCGACGAGGAGCCGGTCGTGACGCCGATGAACACGAAGCGCCGGCTCATGCAGCCAGGTACCGCCGGGCCGTGTCGGTCAGCTCGTCCCAGCGCCCCTCCGCCACCAGGGCGCTCGGGCACAGCTCGCTGCCCGCGCCGACCGCCACCGCCCCGGCCGCGAGCCACGCCGCGACGTCGCCGGGGCCGATGCCGCCCGTCGGGACGACCTGCAGATCGGGGAACGGCCCGCGCAGCGCCTGCAGGTACGACGGCCCGAAGGCCGACGCGGGGAACAGCTTCACCGCCTCGGCGCCCGCGGCGATCGCGGCGGCCATCTCCGTCGGCGTGAGCGTGCCCGGGAGCGCCAGCCGCCCGCTGGCGAGCATCGCGGGCAGGAGCTCGGCGTCCAGGTGGGGCGTGACGAGGAACTCGGCGCCGGCCTCCAGCGCGGCGTCGAGCTGCCCGCGGTCGCGGATCGTCCCGGCCCCGACGATCACGTCGTCGCCGAGCGCGGCCCGCGTCCGGCGGATCGCGTCAGCGGCACCCGGAGTCGTGAACGTGAGCTCGATCGCGCGCACGCCGCCGGCGACCAGCGCCTCCGCCGCGCGCACGGCCGAGTCGGCGTCCGGCGTGCGCAGGACGGCGAGCACCGAGGCGGCGCGCAGGCGTTCGAGCGTCTCGTTCATGCGATGTTCACGACGGGATGGCGGGGGTGGCGGCCGGCCAGCACGGCCAGCAGGTCGTCCATCGCCAGGCGGCCCATGGCGGCGCGCGCCTCGGCGGTGTGCGCGCCGATGTGGGGGGTCACGATGACATCGTCGCGCGCGACGAGCGGGTGGCCCGGGCGCGGCGGCTCCTCGCCGAGGGCGTCGAGCGCCGCCCCGGCGAGGTGGCCGGAGTCCAGTGCACCGGTGAGCGCGGCCTCGTCGACCAGCTCCCCGCGAGCCGTGTTGACGAGCAGGGCGCCGCGCGGCAACTGCGCCAGCACCTCCTCGTCCACGAGCCCGCGGGTCTCCTCGTTGAGCGGCAGGTGGAGCGAGAGCACCCGCGCGCGCGGCAGCAGCTCGCCGAGCGCCATCGAGCCGTCGAACGCCGGATCGTGGATCAGGACGGTGCAGCCGAGACCGTCGAGCGCACGGGCCACCCGCGAACCGACCCGACCCGCCCCCAGCAGCCCCACCGTGCGCCGCCCCAGCTCCGTCCCCTGCAGCACCGGCCAGTCCCCGCCGCGGACCGCACGATCGGCCGCCAGCACCGGCCGGCACAGCAGCAGCATCAGCGCCACCGTCAGCTCGGCCACGGCGGCCGCGTTGGCGCCCGGCGTGTAGGTCACCGTCACGCCGTGCCGCTCGGCGGCCGCGAGGTCGACGCGGTCGACGCCCACGCCGTGCCGCGCGACCACGCGCAGGCCGGGCGTCGCGAGCACGGAGGCGTCGATCTCGTCGAGCCCGGCCAGCACGCCGTCGACGCCGTCGAGCCGCTCGCGCAGCTCGTCCGCCGCCAGCGGCCGGCCGAGGTCGTTGTATCGGACCTCGCGCACCGCCTCCTCGAGCTCGGGCCGCAGCTCACGGGCGAAGGAGCGCGCCGTGACGAGCACGGCAGCGTCGATCACGGCTCGATCACGACCTTCAGCTGCTCGCGCGAACGCGCGACCGCGAACGCGTCGGCCGCGTCGGCCAGCGGCCGCCGGGCCGTGACCAGCCGGCCGGTGTCGACCGCTCCGGAGAGCACGAGCTCGAGCGCCTCGCGGCAGTCGTCGGTCGTGCACGCCGTCGTGCCGGTGACCAGCAGCTCCTTGTAGTGGATGAGGTTCGTGTCCAGCTCCACGCGCGAGCCGTCGCGCGGCAGCCCGGCGAAGAAGTTCACGCGCCCGCCCGGAGCCGCGAGCTCGAGCGCCGCGACCTGTGCCGCCGCGGCCGGCGCCGCGACGATCACGACGTCCGGCGCCTCGCTCGCGCCGGCCAGCTCGCTCGGGTCGACGACGAGGTCCGCGCCCCAGTCGGCGGCCTGCGCGCGCCGCGCCGCCGACGGCTCGGAGACCACGACGGCCCGCGGGCCGCGGGTCCGCGCGGCCAGCAGATGCAGCATGCCGATCGGGCCGGCGCCGATGATCAACACGAGCTCGCCCGCTGCGATCCGGCACGGGCGCTGGCCGCGCAGCACGCAGGCGAGCGGCTCGACGACGGCGATCGCCGCCGGGTCGGCGCCGTCGGGCACCGCCAGCAGGTTGCCCTGGCCGACGACGTCGGCGGTCGCCAGCACATGGCTGGCCAGCGCACCGTCGCGCGTGATCCCGAGCGCCTGCGGCGTCCGGCACAGGTTGACCCGCCCCGCGCGGCACTGGTCGCAGCGGCCACAGCCGACGTTGGGGGCGACGAACACGCGGTCGCCGGCCGCGAACGGCGCCCCGTCCCCGGTCGCCTCGACCACCCCGGAGATCTCGTGGCCGGGCACGCGCACGGTCCCGTCCGGGAACGCGTGGTGGTCGCCCGCGGCGATCCGGAGGTCGGTGCCGCAGATCCCGCAGGCCTCCACGCGCACGAGCACGTCGCCGGGCCCCGGTTCCGGGGTCGGGCGCTCCTCGAGCTCGAGCGCGCCCGGGCCGCGGTAGACCAGGGCCCGCATCAGAGCGCCACCGGCCGCTGCTCGAGCCACGAGCGGTTCGCGGCGCGCACGGCCCGCACGGCCGCGAGCCCGTCCGCGCCGCCGACGGCGGGCTCGCCGCCGTCCAGGACGGCGTCGACGAACGCCCGCATCTGCGCGCGGTAGCCCGCCTCGAAGCGATCCGGCCAGGTCCGGTGGGTCGGGGTCACCACGCCGTGGTCGCGGTCCCGGACCTCGAGCAGGGCCTGCCCGCGGACGTCCCCGATGACCAGCAGCCCCTCGGTGCCCACCACCTCCATCCGGGCGTCGTAGCCGTAGTCGGCGGGGCACGTGCCGTCGATCGTGCCGATGGCGTCGGAGGCGAAGCGCAGCGTGACCACGGCGTTGTCGTAGAAGTGCTCGGCGTCGACGCCGCGCTCGCGGCCCTTGCGGTGGGCGGTCTCGGCGTAGACGCGCACGATGTCCGAGCCCGCGAGCCAGCGCACGGAGTCGAAGTCGTGCGAGTTGACCTCGGCCAGCATGCCGTTGGAGCGCTCGAGGTCCCACGCCCAGCGCGGCGGCAGCCCGGGGCCGCGGGTGAGCGACTTCACGATCATCGGCTCCCCCACGTCCCCCGCCGCGATCCGCCGCGCCGCCTCGGCGAACTCGGGCTGGAACCGCCGCATGAAGCCGATCTGGAGCACGACGCCGGCGTCGCGGGCGGCGGCGATCATCGCCTCGCACTCGGCCTCGTCGAGCGCCATCGGCTTCTCGCAGAGCACGTGCTTGCCCGCCTGGGCGGCCGCGACGGCCAGCTCGCGGTGCGTGAAGGTCGGTGTCGAGATGACGACCGCGTCGGCGCCGTCCAGCCCTTCCTCGAGCGTGGCAAACGCCGCCGTCGCGTGCCGTTCGGCCAGCGCCCGGGCGGCTTCCCGGTCGCTGTCGACCACGCCGGCGATCGTCGCGCGCGGCGTGCTCCCCGCCAGGTGGCCCGCGTGGTTGGCGCCGGCGCGGCCGGCGCCGACGAGCAGCACCCGCAGCTCGCTCACACGACCACCTCCTCGCGCTCGAGCTCGCGTGACGCCGCCGCCGTGGCGCGCACCAGCTCCCGCCGGATCGGCCCCAATCGGCGATAGGTGGCGCGCGCCTCCGCGTCGGGTTCGACGCGGTCGGCGGGCGGCGTCGCGGCCTCTGCCGCGGCCGCGAGATCGTTGACGAGACCGACCGCCGCCGCAGCCACGAGCGCGGCGCCCCAGCAGCCGAGCTCGGCCCGCGGAAGGCACTGGTACGGCACGCCGAGGGCGGAGGCCTTGATGCTGTTCCAGCACGCGCTGCGCGCGCCGCCGCCGGTGACGCGGGCCTCGTCGAAGCGCTGGTCGGGATGCAGCTCGCGGAGCACGGCGAGGTACTCGGCGTACTCGAGGGCCACGCCCTCGAGCGCGGCGCGTGCGAGGTGGCCGCGCCCGTGCCCCCGGCGCAGCCCGACGAACGAGCCGCGCAGCAGCGGGTCGGAGGGCAGCACGCGCCCGTCGAGGTAGGGCAGGCAGAGCAGCCCGTCGGCGCCCGGAGCGACCGAGCCGGCCTCGCGGGACAGCCGGTCGAGCGTCTCGGGCGTGGCCGCCCCCTCGGCCCCGGCCTCGGCGCCGTGCACGAGCTCGGCCAGCCAGCCGAGCAGCGGCCCGGCGGTCAGGTAGGCCAGCGAGACCCACTGGCCGGGAACCGCACCGCGCATCGTGATGAGCATCCGGTTCTCCACGTCCGGCCGGAACTCGCTCACCGAGCCGGCCAGCACCGCGGCCGTGCCCGCGACGTCGAGCACCTGGCCGGGGCGCACCACGCCGGCCCCCAGCGTGGCCGCCGCCGTGTCGCCGAGCCCGGCCGCCACCGGCGTCCCGGGCAGCAGACCGCAGTCGGCGGCCGCGCCCGCGGTGAGCTCACCGATGACCGTGGCCGGCTCCACGATCCGCGGCAGCTGGCGCATCTCGGCGCCCGCCGCGTGCACGAGCCGCTCCGACCAGGTCCCCGCGCGCGTGTCGGCCAGAGCGCTGAAGTGCAGGTAGGTGGCGTCCATGAACGCCTGGTCGGCGCTCAGGCCCGCGAGCCGCCCGGCCACATACCCGCCGGGCGTGACCCATTTCGCCGTGGCCTCGAACGCTTCCGGCCGCTCGCGCCGCCACCAGCGGATCTTCGGGGCGTGGTTGACCATGGCCGGGCAGCCGGAGATCGCGCACAGGTCGTCGCCCAGCTCGGTCTCGAGCGCATCGGCGTCGCCCGCGCAGCGCGTGTCGAGCCAGGAGTCGTACGGGGTCGACGGGCGATGGCGGGCGTCGATGCCCATGACGCCGGCCATCTGGCCGCTGATCGCGAGCCCGCGCACGCTCGCGGGGTCCACCGCACCCTCATGCAGGCAGCGCGCGAGCGTCGCCGTGGCCGCGGCGTAGAAGGCATCCGGATCCTGGTCGACCCGCCCCGGCCCCGTCCAGCGCGGCGGGGTGGCGACCACGGCCTCGGCCAGCAGCGTCCCGTCCACCGTGTAGAGCGCGGTCTTGGTGCCGGTGGTGCCGAGATCCACCCCGGCGACGACGTCGGTCACGAGCCGTACCGGGGGTTCGGGACCACGCGCGGCTCCGCCTCGCCGGCCAGGAGGACGACGGGGAAGCCCTCCTGCTCGATCGTGGCGTAGTCGTAGCCGGCGTCGCCGGGATAGACGGCGTAGAAGACGAGCGGCTCCTCGCCCACGTTGACCGTCCGGTGCGCCCAGTGGCCGGGCACGTAGGAGACGGTCCCCGCCCTGACCGGCTCGACCGCCGTGCGGCCGTCCGCGGTGGCCATCACGAGCCGCCCCTCGCCGCTCAGCCCGAGGTAGATCTCGGCCCGGTCGCGCCGGGCATGGAAGTGGCCCTTGGTCATGAAGAACTCCTCGCCCACGCGCCCAGGCCGGATCACCGTGGTCGACGACGGCAGGTTGGCACCGTCGGCCGGAGCCGGGATCAGCGAGACCGTGTAGGCCAGCTCGCCGCGGCGCTCCGGCCGCACGGGCTCCAGGAACAGTCCGTCGAGGTCGGCGAGCCGGCGCTCCGTGAGCTCTCGCCGCGGCTCCAGCGCGCCGGTCGCCAGGTCGAGGATGGTCGTGTGAGGTACGAGCATGGTCAGGCTCCCGCACGCGCCGCGCGGCGGCGCCACTGGTCGAGGGCGACGACGGCGACGATGATCAACCCGTTGATCACCCGCTGCCAGAACTCGGCCACGCCGACGATGGCCAGGCCGTTGGACAGCACGCCGATGACGAGGATGCCGATCACCGTCCCGCTGACCCGGCCCTCGCCGCCGAACAGGTTGGTGCCGCCGATCACCACGGCGGCGATCGACTGCAGCTCCATGCCCTCGCCCATCAGCGCGTTGGCGCTGCCCTGGCGGCCGACGAGCAGGAAGCCGGCGATGGCGGCGAACACGCCCGAGAGCATGTAGATCTGCATCTTGGACCGCTCGACCTTGATGCCGGACACGCGCGCCGCCTCGGGGTTGCCGCCGATCGCGTAGGCGGAGCGGCCGAGCCGCGTGCGGCCCAGGATGACCGCGCCGATCGCCGCGCAGACGAGCGCGACGATGGCGATCACCGGGATGCTGAAGATCTCGTCCGAGCCGAGCGTGGTCACGGAGCCCGGCACCGTCCGGCCCTCGACGGCGCGCTCGAAGTCGGGCACCGGCAGGCCGTCGGTGATCAGCAGCGCGACGCCGCGCACCGCCGTGAACGTGCCGAGCGTGGCGATGAAGTCGGGGACGTGCAGCTTCGTGATCACGAAGCCGTTGAAGGCCCCCACGCCGAAGCCCGCCGCCACGCCGAGGGCCAGGCAGAGCGGCTCCGGCCAGCCCCAGTGCGCGAAGGCCACGCCCATGACGCTGCCCGACAGCGCCGCCGTCGAGGCCACCGAGAGGTCGATGCCGCGGCTCACGATCACCAGCGTCTGCCCGACGGCCAGGATCAGCGGGACCGAGTACTGGCGCAGGATGTTGAGGAGGTTGTTCTTGGTGAGGAAGTCCTCGGAGGCGATGGTGAAGACCACCAGCAGCCCGAAGAGGATGATCAGCGCGCCACCGCGGCCGCCGACCAGCTTCACGATGCGGCGCTTCTCAGGCATGCACGCCTCCCGCCGCGGCCATGACTTCCTCCTCCGGCGTGGTGGGCGCGACCTCGGCGACCACGCGCCCGCCGGCCATGACCAGCAGCCGGTCCGAGAGCGCCCGTGCTTCGCGGATCTCCGAGGTCAGGTAGAGCACGGCGACGCCCTCGGAAGCCAGCCGCCGCACGAGCCGGAAGACCTCCTCCTTGGCGCCGACGTCGATCCCGCGGGTCGGGTCGTCGAGCACGAGCACGCGCGCTCCCGCGCACGACCAGCGGGCGAGCACGACCTTCTGCTGGTTGCCGCCCGAGAGCGCGTCGACCGTCGTGTCGATCGACGCGGTGCGGATGCCGAGTGCCTCCACGACGCGGTCGGCCTCCGCGCGCTCCTCGCCGAAGCGCAGCAGCGGACCGCGGCTGACCTTGGCGAGCGAGGCGAGCGTGATGTTGGCCGCCACGCTCATGCGCGGGACGAGCCCGGCCTGGCGGTCCTCGCCGACGTACCCCATGCCGGCGGCGATCGCCTGGTCGGGACTGCGGATCCGCCGCTCGCGCCCGAGCACCTCGATCGTGCCCTCGGTGGCCGGCTCGAGGCCGAACAGCGTCTTGGCGAGGCGGCTGCGGCCCGCGCCCACGAGCCCGAACACCCCGACGATCTCGCCCTCGCCGACCTCGAGGTCGACCGGCTTGAGCCGTGGCGCCCGCCCCAGGCCCCGGGCCCGCAGCGCAACCGGGCCGGGGGCGGCCCGCTCCTCGTGCTCGGTCATCAGCGTCGTCGCGCGCCCGACCATCATCTGCGCGAGCTTCTGCTCGTCGAGCCCGGCCGTCTCGACGGTGTCGACCAGCTTGCCGTCGCGCAGCACGGTCACCCGGTCGGAGATCTCGACGATCTCGGCGAGATGGTGCGAGACGTAGACGATCGCCACGCCGGCGCTGCGCAGCTCGGCGATGATCGCGAACAGGCGCCGCGCCTCGCGCTCGGACAGCGCGGACGTCGGCTCGTCGAGCAGCAGCACGCGGGCGTCGATCGAGAGCGCCTTGGCCAGCTCGACGAGCTGGCGCTCAGCCATCCCCAGCTCGGCCACCGGCAGCGTCGGGTCGACCTCGAAGCCGACGCGCTCCAGGTGCACCCGCGACTCGCGCTCGAGCGCCTTCCAGTCCACGAAGCGCCCGCCCAGGCGCATCGGCCAGCGCCCCAGCAGCACGTTCTCGGCGATCGAGCGCTGCGGGACGAGGCTGAGCTCCTGGTAGACGATGCCGACGTCGCCGCCGAGCTCGACGGTGCCCTCGTCGGGCACCAGGTCGCCCGCGATGATCTTCATCAGCGTCGACTTGCCGGCCCCGTTCTGGCCGAGCAGGGCGTGCACCTCCCCGGCGCCGACCGTGAGGTCGATGCCGGAGAGGGCCTGCACCCCTGTGAACGCCTTGGAGACGCCCGAGACGCGGAGGAGCTCCCTCACTCCTCGCAGTCCTGCTTGATCTTGTCCCAGTCGATCGGCGGGAGCTGGGGGTCGGGGTAGAACTGATCGGCATTGTCCGCGTAGACGGTGCGCGGGCGGATGTCGTACGTGCCCGGGACCTCCTGGCCGCACGCCAGCTGCACCGCGAACTGCGTCCCGAACCAGCCCCACTCGGGGAACCCGTGGTGGGTCTCGGCCACGAGCTTGCCGTCCCGGATGGCGTCGGTCGACTCCGGCGTCACGTCGTTGGTGAAGATCGCCACCTTGCCGTCCTCGGGCTCCCTCGTCCCACCGGCGGTGGAGAGCACGTTCTTGCGCTCGGTGGCGTTGATGGCGCCCAGCCCCATCTCGTTCGAGGCCGCCCAGATGAACTGCATCTCGTCGGGCGAGAAGCGCGAGTGGAAGTCCTCGGCGCCCTGCACGCCCTTCTCGCGGTTCCAGTCCGCCGCGATCGGCTTGGCGATGATCTCCACGTTCGGGTACTGCTCGATGACGCCGTTGAAGCCGTCGAGCCGCGCCTGCGAGAAGAACGTGCCGGCGATGCCCTCGAGGATCGTGCCGCTGGCCTCGATCGAGTTCTTGTCGACGTCGGCGTAGGTCTCCTCCCACCACTTGAGGTCGAGGTAGTCCTCGGGAGCGGCCTCGACCTTCTCGCCGGCCCCGAGCACGCCGGGGCCGCCGAAGTAGTCGAGCACCGAGTAGGCCGAGACGGCCGCCGCCTGCGCGTTGTCGAAGCCGATGTAGCTGGCGACGTCGATGCCGTCCTGCTCCTCGAGCAGGTTGACCATGATCACCGGGATGCCGGCCTGGTTGGCCTGCGAGATGGCGGGCTTGATCGCCTGCGTGTCGGCCGGCGAGATCGCGATCACGTCGACGTTGCGGGAGATGAAGTCCTCCACGATCGCCTGCTGGCTCGCGAAATCGGTGTGCGTGGCGGGCGAGCGGCTGATGACCTCCACGTCGAAGCCCGCCGCCTTGGCATCCTCGGCCGCGCGCTCGAAGTAGTCGGTCGCGGTCTTGAAGACCCCGGTGATGTCGGGTGGCGTCCAGCCGATGGTGACCTCCTTCGTGCCGCCGCCGTCGCCGGCGGCCCCGCCCGACGAGTCGTCGTCGTCCGAGCCGCAGCCCGCGAACACCAACGGCGCGATCACCGCCGCGACGAGCAGTGGCGTGAGCCTGCGATACAACCTCATGTGGTCCTCTCCTCCTCCAACGTCAGGCGGCGGTGTATCCGCCGTCGATGACCAGTTCCGACCCCGTCATGAAGCTCGCCCGGGCGACGTAGACGATCGCCTCGGCAATCTCCTCCGGCGTCCCCAGCCGGCCCAGGGGCCGGCTCTCCTCCAGCGTCCGTTCGTGCGCCGCCGGATCGGGCGCGGCGGCGATGGCCGCGTCCACCAGCGACGTGCGCGTCGTCCCCGGGCAGACGCTCACGGCGCGGATCCCCTGCGCCGCGTGGTCGACCGCGATCGACCGGGTGAGCATGATCAGCGCGGCCTTCGTCACGTTGTAGGCGACCTGCCCGGGGACGGCCACCAGCCCGGCCTCGCTCGCCACGTTCACCACCACCCCGCCGCCCTGCTCGCGCATGACGCGGACCGCGGCGCCGGCCAGCAGGACCGCCGCCCGCACGTTGAGCGCGAGCAGCGCGTCGAGATCGCCCTCGTCGAGCGCGTCGACCGGCGCCCGCGCGTAGACGGCGGCGTTGTTGACCAGCAGGTCGAGCCGCCCCTGGCGCTCACGCACCTCGTCCACGAGGCGCTGCGGAGCTCCCGGCTCGGCCAGGTCGGCCGCGAAGAAGTCACCGCGGTTCGCGAGCCGCTGCGCGACCTCGGCGCCGCGACCGAGGTCGCGCCCGTGCGCCGCCACCCACCAGCCGTGACCGGCCAGCGCCTCGGCGGCGGCGCGCCCGATGCCGCTCGTGGCGCCGGTGACGAGAGCCACGCGCGGCTCGCTCATTCCGCCACGACCCGGATCTCCAGCCGCGAGCGGTCCGAGCGGTGCCAGGCGCGATAGCACTCGAACGGGCGGCCGGCCGCGTCGCAGGAGACCGCCTGGACGTAGAGCAGCGGCGACCCTTCCGCCACCTCGAGCAGCTGAGCCACGCGCGGCTCGGCGACGACGGCCTCGACCGAGCGCCGGCCGCCGACCGCGGCGACGTCGTGCTGCTCGCGCAGCACGTGGTAGAGCGATGCCGTCGTCAGGTCCGCGGCGAGGACGCCCGCCGCGACGTCGAGGATGAGCCAGGTGTCGGCGTACATGACGACCTGGCCGTCGATCGAGCGGACGCGCTCGACGGTCACGCCGTGGGTGTCCGGGTCGACCTCGAGGCCGGCTGCCGCCCACGGCGGCATCCGCTCGACCGCGCACTTGAGCACGCGCGAGGAGACGGCGTGCCCCGCGTGCTCGGCGTCCTCCTGGAAGCCGGCGGCCGACTGCAGGAAGCCCGTGCCCGGGGCCGGCTCGGCGACGAAGGTGCCGCGGCCCTGTTCGCGCCGCAGCGCGCCGTCGAGCTCGAGCATGGTCAGCGCCTGCCGCACCGTGGTGCGGGAGATGTCGAAGCGGCGGCAGAGCTCGGTCTCCGAGGGGATCCGGTCCCCGGGGCGCCAGCGGCCGCCCTCGATCGCGTCGAGGATCGCCTGGCGGAGCTGTGCGTGCAGCGGCTCGGCCGAGGCGCGATCGAGTCGCAGGAACTCGCTGCTGGCGTTCACGGCGCGGCAGTCTAAGCACTTGTCATGACGAGTTGCAACTCGTCATGACCAATTCAGCACCGCGCCGTCGCGAAGCAGACGCTCGCGAAGGGCCCGGTGGTCGACGTCCTGGACCGCCACGCCGCGGTCCAGCGCCTGTGCGGCCGCCGTGGCCGCCGCCTGGCCCAGCGCCATGAAGACCGGCTCCATGCGGATCGACCCGTAGGCGATATGGCTCGCCGAGAGGCACACCGGGACGAGCAGGTTCGGGCACTCGCCGGTGCGCGGCACGATCGCCCGGTACGGGACCGCGTACGGCGCGGGCGTGGCGACCTCCACGTTGCCCTCGTTGCGCGCGTGCCCGTCGACGACGATGCGGCGGCAGTTGTGCGAGTCCATGCCGTAGGAGGCGAGGGCGATCGGGTCCTCGACCGTCGCAGCGCCGCGGCAGTGGTGCTCGGTGACCACCTCGTCGGCGACGAGGCGGCGCGCCTCGCGGACGTAGAGCTCGTGCGGCCAGCCGCCGGTGTCGGGGAACTCGTCGCGCGGCAGGCCCCACGAGCCGGCCTCGGCGCGGACCTCGTCGGGGAGCCGCTCGTCGTTGGCCAGGAACCACAGCAGTCCCTGCTGGTAGGCGACGTGGTCCTGGAAGATGCGCTCGCGCTCCTCGTAGGTGCCGTCCGGCCAGCCGTGGTTGGCGCCGACGTGGTCGGTGGCCACGGCGCCGTGGCTGTTCATGTCGGTCTTGCCCGCGGGCATCGGCTGGTTGTTGCCGAACACCTCGAACACGCCCGCCTCGATGTAGCGGCGCAGGAGCTCGTAGCGGGCGGGGTCGTAGCCGGGTGGCCGCGGGAACGGGCGCCGGTCGGCCGCCTGGGTGAGGCAGAGCCGGAAGCAGTAGGCCTGGATGCGCCGGTCGCCGGTGCCGGGCTCTCCCGCGGGCTCGCGGCTGACGCCCTCGACGCCGGTCGCATCGACCGGCACGCGGAACTGGTGAGTCTCGTGGAACTGGATGCCGTTCAGCGTCTCGCCGTAGACGTCGTTGCCCTCACGGCCCGCCGTCCATGTCGCGCCGGCCCGCGCCAGCAGGTCGCCCTCGTAGCTCGCGTCGACGAAGTACGCGGCGCGGATCCGCAGGCCGCCCTCCAGCTCGATCTCGGCGATGCGGTCACCGTCGGTGCGGACGGCCAGCAGGTGCTGGTCGCGGTGGACGTCGATGCCGTGCTCGGCGATCCACGCCTCGAAGGCCCGCTCGGCGACGTGCGGCTCGAAGCGAAAGCCGCCGACGCGGTCGTAGAACTCGCGGGCCAGGCCCCCGATGGCGTCCGTGGCGCCGGTGTCGGTCATCCCGAGCCCGGAGGCGGAGAGCCCGCCGACGTGGCGGCCGAACGCGGCGACGGCCACGCTGCGGCCGAGCCGGCGGGCGGCGACGGCGGCCGCGATCCCCGCGCTCGTGCCGCCGTAGATGCCGACGTCGGCGGTCAGCGTGCGGGGCTCGCCGGGGGCGACGGGATACCGGTAGCGGAGCACTACGATCGCCCACATGAAACCGCAGGTGCTCCCGCCCAACGTCCTCCGCCACTTCTACGCGGGCGGAGCGCGCATCGCCGCGTTCCGGGGCCTCGAGCTGGAGTCCGACCACATGCCGGAGGAGTGGATCGGCGCCGTGAACACCACGTTCGACGGCACGCGCGGCCTGAGCCGGTTCGAGGACGGAACGCTGGTGCGCGACGCGATCGCCGCCGATCCGGCGGCGTATCTCGGCGCCGACGAACGCTCCAACCCCGGCCTGCTGGTCAAGCTGCTCGACGCCGGCCAGCGCCTGCCGGTGCACTTCCACCCCGGCCGCGAGTTCGCCACCGCCTATCTCCACAGCCCCTACGGCAAGACCGAGGCGTGGCTGATCATCGAGGCCGAGCCGGACGCGCGCGTCTGGGTGGGCTGGAAGCGCGCCGTCTCGCTCGACGACGTCCGCGCGTGGATGCGCGAGCAGGACGCCGAGGCCATGCTCGCCGCCATGCACGAGCTGCCGGTCGCGGCCGGTGACGCGATCTACGTGCCCGCGGGGACGATCCACGCGATCGGCGCCGGGATCCTGATGGTCGAGCTCCAGGAGCCGACCGACTTCTCGGTCTCGCTCGAGTGGGACGGCTTCGAGCTCGGCGAGGACGACTGCCACCTGAATCTCGGCTGGGAGCGCGCGCTCGAGGCGCTGGATCGGAGCGTGGCGGAGCCACCGCGGACCACGCTGCCGCCCGAGGCCGGCGAGTTCTTCCGGGCCGAGTGGGTCACGGACGGGCCGCTCGACGCGGGCTTCTCCATCCTCGTCGGGCTCGAGGGCTCGGGCACGCTCGCCACCGACGGCGGCGACGTGCCGTTCGGGCGCGGCACGGCCGTGCTCGTCCCGCACGCCGCCGGGCGGGGAGAGCTGCGCGGCGGCGTGCGGGCGCTACGGGCTAGACCGGCTCGATGACGTAGGCGAACCGGTACGCCGGCTCGTTCAGGCGATAGCGCGGGTCGGTGTCCGGCCCGCAGCTGGCCGTGCCGAGGCCGCGCTGGGCGTGGTCGAGGTTGAGGATCACCTCGGCGCGCGGCTCGAGGTCGACCGTGTGGCGGGCGGCGGTCAGGTCGGCGGCCGTGAAGTGGCTCGCCGAGAAGCCGATCAGCGGTCGCCCGGAGACCTTGATCCCGTGCCCGTCCTCGCCGGTCAGGGTGAGCCAGCGGACGTCGCCGCGGTGGCCGTGCTCCTGCGGCGCGATGTACGGGACGTACTGGCCGGTCACGGTGCTCGCGTAGCGCCCGACGACCGCGGAGGCCTGCCGGTCGGCGTAGTTCTCCCACGGGCCCCGGCCGAACCACTCGAGCCGCTCCAGGCCGGGCGCCAGCGTGAGGACCACGCCGACGCGGGGCAGGTCGCGCAGCTCGTCCGGGAGCTCGACCTCGTGCTCGAAGAGCAGCCCGCCGCCCTCGACCCGCTGCACCGTCTGGCGGTGGACGACGCCGTCGGGGATGCCGCGGTCGAGGCCCAGCTCGAGCCAGCGCTGGAGCGGGCCGACCGCCTTGCCGGGGTGCAGCGGCAGGCCGTCGTTGTCGGTCGGGGCGCGCCAGAGCTGGAGCTGCGGGCCGTCGAGGACGAACGGCAGCTCGGAGACGTCGCCGGCAGCGATCGGCTCAGCTCGACGAGGCGTGGGCGGGCGCAGCTCGAACTGCCGCCACGCCACCTCGCGGTCGCCGTCGGAGAAGCGGAAGGTGACGAGGTCGGCGGCCTCGACCTCCACGTCCTGGCTGTCGCCGGCCAGGGACGGGAGGTCGACGCCGTTGCACGTCCCCCGCAGGTAGGAGAGGTCGCGGAAGTGGTTGCGGTTGTGGATCCGGTAGCGCGTCGCGGCGAGCTGCTCGACCGCGACCGGCGCCGCCAGGTACTTGAGCTCGTGCATCGCCGGATGCGGCGTGCGGTCGGGCCACACGAGGCCGTCGGCGCAGAAGTTCGCGTCGTGCCGCGCCTCGCCGAAGTCGCCGCCGTAGGCCCAGTACTCGCGGCCGCGCGCGTCGGTCTGCCGGATGCCGTGGTCGATCCACTCCCACACGAAGCCGCCCTGCAGCGCGGCGTGGCGGTCGAAGGCCGCGTAGTAGTCGGCCAGGCCGCCGTTGCTGTTGCCCATGGCGTGCGAGAACTCGCAGAGGATGAGCGGCCGCGGATCGTCGCTCTCGGAGGCGTAGGCCTCGATCGACGCGATGTCCGCGTACATCGGGCACACGACGTCGGTCGCCCGGTGGCCGCCCGCCCAGTCGCGCGCGATCGCGCCCTCGTAGTGCAGCGGGCGGGTCGGATCGAAGCCGCGCAGCCAGTCCGCGGCGCGGTCGTGGTTCGGGCCGTAGCCGGACTCGTTGCCGAGCGACCAGAGGATCACCGACGGGTGGTTCTTGTCGCGCTCGACCATGTTCTGGACGCGCTCGAGGAACGCGTCCGCGTAGCGCGGGTCGTCGCACAGGTCGTCGTAGTAGGCGTGCGCCTCGATGTTCGCCTCGTCGATGACGTACAGCCCGTGGCGATCGCAGAGATCGAGCCAGTAGGGGTCGTTGGGGTAGTGCGAGCAGCGCACGGCGTTGACGTTGAACGCCTTCATGAGGCGCATGTCCGCGTCCATCAGCTCACGGGTCACGGCGCGGCCGCGCACGTCGTCGTGGTCGTGCCGGTTGACCCCGCAGATGCGGATCGCCTTGCCGTTCACGATCAGCTGCCGGCCGGCGATCTCGACCGTGCGGAAGCCGACGGAGCAGGAGACCTCGTCCTCGCCCGCCGTCACGACGAGCGTGTAGAGGTGCGGCGTCTCGGCCGACCAGAGACGCGCGTCCGCGACATGGCCGCCGGGCTCGTCGAGCACCGTCCGGCCGTCGGGATCGAGCAGCCGGACCTTCGCGGGCGGTCCGTCGACGTCGACCTCGAAGCGCCCGTCGGCGAAGCCGCGGGCGAACACGTCGGCGATGGGCTCGCGCGGGGTCGCGTAGAGGAAGACGTCGCGCGGCAGCCCGGCATGCCACCACTGGTCCTGGTCCTCCACGAAGCTCGCGTCCGACCACTGGACGACGGCGCAGACGAGCTCGTTCTCCTCCTCCAAGAGGTCCGTGATGTCGAACTCCGCGGGCGTCCGAGCGTCCTTGGCGATGCCGACCTCCTCGCCGTTGAGCGTGACGAAGAGCGCCCCCTCGCTGCCGCCGAAGTGCAGGACGACGCGCTCGCCCGCGGGCCGCGGGAACCGCCGCCGGTAGATGCCCGTCGGGTTCTCGTCGGGCACGTTCGGCGGCCGCTCGTCGAACGGCATGGCGACGTTCGTGTACTGCGGCGGCGCGAAGCCCTGCATGGTCCACAGGCCCGGGACCTCGATCGACGACCACTCGGTGACGCGCGCGTCGGGCCGCGGGAGCAGCGCGAAGTCCCAGCGCCCGTTCAGCGAGATACGGTCCCCGCCCACCCGCCGCAGCGTGGCCGACGGCGGGACGCGGCCGCGGCTCGTCAGCTCCGGCCGCTCCCACGGCCGGCCCTCGAGGATCTTCACATCGCCTCCCGCAGGGCTCGTGCCGCATCCTCGGGCACGACCGGGTTGAAGTACACGCCGGAGCCGAGCTCGCCGGCCGCCACGTAGCGCGCCACGCCCGCCGCGCGCCAGGGCGAGACGATCTCGACGTGCAGACGGGCGTCCGGCCAGTCGCCGCCGTCGAACGGCCGCTGGTGGATCCAGAGCATGTACGGCGTCTGGGCCTCGAACAGCCGGTCGAGCCGCTCGAGCACGTCGACGAGCAGCCGCGCCAGCCCCTGCCGGCCGGCGGCGCCGAGCGACGGGAGGTCCGGCACGTCCTCGTCCGGCACCAGCCACAGCACGTACGGGAAGGTCGGCGCCTCCGGCACCCAGGCGCGCCAGCCGCCGGCCCGCGCCACGATCCGCTCGCCCGGGTCGCTGAACGGCGAGCCGCGCTCCAGCTCGCGCCGCGGCAGCTCGGGCACGAAGTCGAACGCGTAGATCTGCCCGTGCGGGTGCGTGATCGTCGAGCCGACCTCCGGCCCGCGGTTCTCGAACACGAGCACGTACGCGATGTCGGCCCGGGCGCCGAGCGCCGCGCTGCGCTCCGCCCAGAGGTCGATCACGCGGCCCGCGCCCGCCGCGCCCAGCTGCCAGAACGTGGAGTCGTGCTCGGGCGTGTAGAGCACCACCTCGCAGCGCCCGTCCGGCATCGGCGGCCAGCGGTTCGCGAACCACCGCACCTCGTACGGCTCCGGCGCCTCGATCCCGCCCGGGCAGAACGGGCACCGGCCGTCCGGGAGGTTCGGGCGTGCCTGGCGCGAGCCGACGACGAACGTCAGCGCCCCGCTGTGGGCGTCGACCCGCAGGTCCGCCAGCCCCGTCACCGGCCGGCGGGAGCCACGATCAGCCGCTCGACGTGCTCCGAGATCAACGTGCCCGCCTCCTCCCCCAGCCCGTCGTCCGTGATCAGGACCTGCGCGTCGCTCAGCTGCGCCATCTGGCTGAGGCCGCGCACGCCCCACTTCGTGTGGTCGACGACGATCGCCAGCCGCTCGGCCGAGGCGATCAGCGCCCGGTTGGTCTCCGCCTCGAGCAGGTTCGGCGTCGTGAAGCCCGAGTCGACGCTCATCCCGTGCACGCCCATGAAGAGCATGTCGACGTGCAGCGAGCGGAGCGCGTTCACGGCGATCGGGCCGACCAGCGCGTCCGACGGCGTGCGGACGCCGCCGACGAGCACGACGGTGAGATCGGGCCGCGGCTGGCGGTGCAGCACGATCGCCACCTGCATCGAGTTGGTCACCACGGTGAGCTCCGGCACCTGGGCCAGGTGGTGGGCCATGCGCCAGGTCGTCGTGCCGGCGCTGAGCGCGATCGCCTGGCCCGGCTCCACGAGCTCGGCGGCCGCCAGGGCGATCGCCTCCTTCTCGTCGAACTGCCGGCGCGACTTGGCGTCGAACCCCGGTTCGTCGGTGCTCAGGCTGCGGCGCGCCGTCGCCCCGCCGTGGACCTTGTCGATCAGCCCTGAGCCGGCCAGGACGTCGAGATCGCGGCGGATGGTCATGTCCGACACGCCGAGCAGCTCGGTGAGCTCGCTGACCCGGACCGCGCCGCGGCGGCGGATCTCCTCGGCGATCACATGTTGGCGCCTGGCGGCGAGCATCGCACAATATCCAACACCTTCCCCCATGGTGCGTCAAGAACAGTTGGTCCTTGACACGATTCGTGCCCGGTGGAAGGCTTCACACGTTGGTTCGTGAGTGATCGTGGTGGATTTCGTGGGGAGTCCGCGAGTCGCTCGTCGCTGCCATGGAGGAGGAGATCGCAATGCCGGATGCCGGTTCGCTGCTCACCCGCCGCACCATGCTGCAGTCCGGCATGGCCGGCCTCGCGATGGTCTACGGCCTGTCCGGCTGCGGGGATGACGACGATGCCTCCGGCGGCGGTGGAGGCGGCTCGGGCCAGGCCTCGGGCACCGTCAGCTTCGGCTCCAACTACTCCGATCCGGTCCCCAAGAAGGCGCTGCAGTCCGTCTTCGACCAGTTCACGTCCGCCAAGAACATCGACGTGGCGGTCAACACGGTCGACCACAACACGTTCCAGGAGCAGATCAACAACTACCTCCAGGGCACGCCCGACGACGTGTTCACCTGGTTCGCCGGCTACCGCATGCAGTTCTTCGCCCAGCGCGGGCTCGCCACCGACATCACGGACGTGTGGGACAAGATCGGCGGGAACTTCTCCGAGGCGTTCAAGGAGGCCTCGACGCTCGACGGGAAGCAGTACTTCATCCCGTTCTACAACTACCCGTGGGCGATCTTCTACAGCAAGAGCCTGTTCGAGAAGAACGGCTACGAGCCGGCCACCACGCTCGACGAGTTCAAGGCGCTCTGCCAGAAGATCAAGTCGGACGGCATGACGCCGATCGCCTTCGCCGACAAGGACGGCTGGCCCGCCATGGGCACGTTCGACTACATCAACATGCGCACCAACGGCTACGACTTCCACAAGTCGCTGATGGCCGGCGAGGAGGCCTGGGACGGTCCCGAGGTCAAGGCCGTGTTCGCGACGTGGGCCGAGCTGCTCCCCTTCCATCAGGAGGGCTCGCTCGGGCGCACGTGGCAGGACGCCGCCGGCACGCTGGGCAAGGACTCGGCGATGTACCTGCTCGGCTCGTTCGTCGGCCAGCAGTTCGAGGGCAAGGCCTTCGACGACCTCGACTTCTTCGCATTCCCCGAGATCAACTCCGAGCACGCCCAAGACGCCGTCGAGGCCCCGATCGACGGCTTCATGCTCTCCAAGGACCCGGAGAACGAGGAGGCCGGCAAGGCCCTCCTGGAGTACCTTGCCAGCGCCGAGGCGCAGAACACCTACCTCGAGAGCGATCCGAACAACGTCGCCACCAACAACGAGGCCGACGACAGCGGGTACAACGCGATCCAGAAGAAGGCGAACGAGCTGATCTCCGGGGCCCAGCAGATCTCGCAGTTCCTCGACCGCGACACGCGGCCGGACTTCGCCTCGACCGTGATGATCCCGGCGCTGCAGGAGTTCATCAAGACGCCCGACGACATCGACGGGCTGTGCGCGAGCATCGAGCAGCAGAAGAAGACGATCTTCGTGTGATGGGCCGGCGCCTCTCGTTCGGCGACCGCTTCGCGGTCACGCTGATGATCGGCGTGCCGCTGGTCGTCGTCGTGGGGCTCGTGTGGGTGCCGACCTTCCTGTCGGGCGTGCTGTCCTTCACCAGCTGGGACGGCATCGGCGGGATCGACACGATCGAGTGGGTCGGCACCCGGAACTACCAGCAGATCTTCGAGATCTACCCGCCGTTCTGGCCGGCGTTCCGGCACAACATCATCTGGCTGGTCTTCCTGACCGTGGTGCCGACGGTGCTGGGCCTGCTGCTCGCGTACCTGCTCGACAAGAAGATCCGCGGCAGCCGCGTCTACCAGAGCATCTTCTTCCTGCCCGTCGTGATCTCGCTGGCCGCCGTCGGGTTCATCTGGCAGCTCGTCTACGCGCCCGAGCAGGGCCTGATCAACAACATCCTCGGCACGACCGAGCAGGGCAACCTGATCGACTGGCTCGGCAATCCCGACCTGAACCTGTGGGCCGTGCTCGTCGCCGCGGCCTGGCGGCACTGCGGCTACATCATGATCCTCTACCTGGCGGGCTTGAAGAGCGTCGACCCGGCGCTGCGCGAGGCGGCCGCGATCGACGGCGCGGGCGAGTGGTACGCGTTCCGCACGATCGTCTTCCCGGCGCTCAAGCCGATCAACATCGTGGTCGTCGTGGTGACGATCATCGAGGCGCTGCGGGCCTTCGACCTCGTCTACATCATCAACCGCGGGCGCAACGGGCTCGAGCTGCTGTCCGTGCTGGTGACCGACAACATCATCGGCGAGGCGAGCCGCATCGGGTACGGCTCGGCCATCGCGGTGATCCTGCTGCTGATCGCCCTCGTCCCGATCATCATCTTCGTCGCGCGGACGTTCCGGGAGCAGACGTGACGAGCGAGACCGCCTCGATGCCGGCCGTCCGCGAGCGGCGCCGCGACGGCGATCCGCCCGCCGCGGATCGGCCTGCACGTGTTCCTCATCGTCATGGCGCTGCTGTGGCTGGCCCCGCTGCTGTGGACGATCTACACGTCGCTGCGGCCGTACTCGGACACGGCGGAGCGGGGCTACGTCTCGCTCCCCGGCGAGCTCAGCCTCACGAACTACACGACCGCGTGGACCGACGGCGAGATGTGGCAGTACTTCTGGAACTCGCTGCTCATCACGGTCCCGGCGGTGATCATCACGCTGTTCTTCGCGGCGTGCGTGGCCTTTGTGGTCTCGAAGCTCAGCTTCCGCTTCAACGTGACGCTGCTGATCGTCTTCCTGGCCGCCAACCTGCTGCCGCAGCAGGTGATCCTCACGCCGCTCTATCGCATGTACCTGGAGATCCCGCTGCCGACGTTCCTCAGCGAGAACGGGAAGATGTACGACTCGATCTTCGGGCTGATCGCGATCCACGTGGCGTTCCAGACCGGCTTCTGCGCGTTCGTGCTCTCGAACTACATGAAGACGATCCCGAGCTCGCTGAGCGACGCGGCGCGGGTGGACGGCGCGAGCGTCACGCGGCAGTTCTTCGGGATCATCCTGCCGCTCTGCCGCCCGGCCCTGGCGGCGCTGGCCACGCTCGAGTTCACCTGGATCTACAACGACTTCCTGTGGGCCGTCGTGCTCATCCAGTCGGGCGACAAGCGGCCGATCACGTCGGCGCTGGCCAACCTCGAGGGCACGTTCTTCACCGACTACAACCTGATCGCCGCGGGGGCGATGCTGGCGGCGCTGCCGACGCTGATCGTCTTCGCGCTGCTCCAGCGGCACTTCATCAGCGGGCTGACACTGGGGGCGAACAAGGGATGAGCGGGATCCGGCTCGAGGACGTCACCAAGCGCTTCCCGAACGGCGTCAAGGCCGTCGACGACGTCACGCTCGACATCGCCGACGGCGAGTTCATGGTCCTCGTCGGCCCGTCGGGCTGCGGGAAGACGACGCTGCTGCGCTCGATCGCCGGGCTCGAGGACATCACCTCGGGGCGGATCTCGATCGGCGACACGGACGTGACGGAGAAGACCCCGCAGCAGCGCGACATCGCGATGGTCTTCCAGAACTACGCGCTCTACCCGCACATGAGCGTGGCCGACAACCTCGCCTACGGGCTCAAGCTGCGCCGCATGGACAAGGCCGAGCGCGAGCGCCGCGTGAAGGACATCGCCGACAAGCTCGGCCTCGAGGAGCTGCTCGAGCGCAAGCCCGCCGCGCTGTCGGGCGGCCAGCGC
This sequence comes from uncultured Solirubrobacteraceae bacterium, assembly GCA_963774155.1. Taxonomy (GTDB): domain Bacteria; phylum Actinomycetota; class Thermoleophilia; order Solirubrobacterales; family Solirubrobacteraceae; genus DASSUW01. The sequence continues at coordinate 717,495 of CAVZDW010000008.1, read as the reverse complement.
CAGCGCGTGGCGATGGGCCGGGCCATCGTGCGCGAGCCGAAGGCGTTCCTCATGGACGAGCCGCTGTCGAACCTCGACGCGAAGCTGCGGGTCTCGATGCGGGCCGAGCTGGCGCGGCTGCACGAGCGGCTCGGCGTCACCACCGTCTACGTCACGCACGACCAGGTCGAGGCGATGACGCTCGGCGAGCGCGTGGCGGTCATGCGCGACGGCGTGCTCCAGCAGGTCGACGCACCGCAGAACCTCTTCAACCACCCGCGCAACCTGTTCGTGGCGGCGTTCATCGGCTCGCCGGCCATGAACCTCGTGTCGGCGCGCGTCAGCGGCGGCCGCGTCCACTTCGCGGGGACCGACCTCCCGCTCCCGGGCGGCTCTCCCCTGGCGACCGCGGACCGCGAGGTGATCCTCGGCCTGCGGCCGAACGACTTCGAGCACGCGGCGGCCGCGGATCCGAACTGGCCGCGCATCCGCGTGACGCCCGACGTGGTCGAGCAGCTCGGGTCCGAGACGCTGCTGATCTTCGGCATCGACGCCCCGCCGGTGACCGCCGACGCGGTGCGCGCCGCCACCGAGGCGTCGACGGATGACGAGGGCAAGCTGTTCGCCGGCGAGGAGCGGGCGATGTTCACCGCGTCGGTGGACGCCAAGCGGCCCGTCCCGCGCGGGGAGATCGAGCTGGCGGTCGACTTCACGTCGCTGCACTGCTTCGACCCGGAGAGCGGCGGGGCGCTGGACGTGCGGCGGCCGACGCACGCCGTCGCCTGATGGAGCACCTCTCCGCCGGCGGCGTCTCGGTCGTCATCGACGACCGCGGCCAGGTCGTCCACTGGGGCGCGGCGCTGCCAGACGACGAGCCGGCGGTCGCTGGCCGCCGCGCTCACCCCACCCCTCCCCCGAGCGTCCTTCGACGTCCCCGTGCCGCTCACGCTGGCTCCGGACCGTGCGGAGGGGTGGCGCGGAAGGCCGGCGCTGACTCCTCCGGGTCCTCGTCCGACGCCGGAGGTCGAGCTCGACGCGGCGGGTGTGCTCCGGCTGCGCCAGCACGTGCGCAACGACGGCGACGCAGCCGTACCGGCTCACCGAGCTCGCGTGCATCCTCCCCGTGCCGGCCGTGGCCGCCGAGGTGCTCGACCTCACCGGGCGCTGGAGTCGCGAGCGGCACCCGCAGCGGCGGGCGTTCGACCAGGGGATCTGGCTGCGCCAGACGCGGCACGGCCGGACCGGGCATGACGCGCCGCTGCTGCTCGTGGCCGGCACGCAGGGCTTCGGGTTCCGGCACGGCGAGGTCTGGGGGATCCACCTCGGCTGGAGCGGGGACGCGTCGTGGTGGGCCGAGCGGCTGCCCGACGGCGCGTCGGTGCTGGGAGCGGCGGAGCTCGGCGACGTCGTCCTCGCCCCCGGTGAGGCGTACGTCACGCCGTGGCTCTATGCGGCGTGGTCGGACGCCGGGCTCGACGGGCTGAGCGCCCGGCTGCACGCCCACATCCGCGCGCGGCCGAGCCATCCGCGCACGCCGCGGCCCGTCGTGCTCAACACCTGGGAGGCGGTCTACTTCGACCATCGGCTCGAGCGGCTGACCGCGCTCGCCGACACCGCCGCCGAGCTCGGCGTGGAGCGCTTCGTGCTCGACGACGGCTGGTTCCGCCACCGGCGCGACGACACCGCCGGGCTGGGCGACTGGTACGTCGACGAGGGCGTGTGGCCGCAGGGCCTGCACCCGCTCGTCGACCACGTGCGCGGCCACGGTATGGAGTTCGGGCTCTGGGTCGAGCCGGAGATGGTCAACCCCGACTCCGACCTCGCCCGCGCGCACCCCGACTGGGTCCTCCCCGGCCCGCCCTGGCGCCACCAGCAGGGGCTCGACCTCACCAACCCCGGCGCCTACGCGTACCTCCTCGAACGGCTCGAAGCGCTGCTCGGCGAGTACGCGATCGCCTTCCTGAAGTGGGACCACAACCGCGACCTCGTGACGCCGACGCACGCGCAGACGCTGGCCACCTACCGGCTGCTCGACGAGCTGCGCGCCCGCCACCCCGGCCTCGAGATCGAGAGCTGCTCGTCGGGCGGCGCCCGCGTGGACCTGGGCATCCTCGAGCGCACCGACCGCGTCTGGGCGAGCGACACCAACGACGCGCTGGAGCGGCAGGCGATCCAGCGCTGGACGCAGCTGCTGCTGCCGCCGGAGCTGGTCGGCTCGCACGTCGGCCCGCCACGCGCCCACACGACCGGGCGGACGCACGATCTCTCCTTCCGCGCCGCCACCGCGCTGTTCGGGCACTTCGGGATCGAGTGGGACATCACCGCCGCCTCCGCCGAGGAGCGGGCCGAGCTGGCCGAGGCGATCGCCCGCTACAAGCGCTGCCGGGCGCTCCTCCACAGCGGCGCGGTCGTCCGCGGCGACCTTCCCGATCCCGCCTTCGCGCTCCATGGCGTGGTCGCGCAGGACCGCTCCGAGGCGCTGTTCTGCTTCGTCGCGCTGGCCACGAGCGCGAGCGAGCGGCCCGGCGCGGTCCGGCTGCCCGGCCTCGACCCCGACCGGCGCTACCGCGTCGGCGAGCTCACGCTGAGCGGCCGCGCGCTCGCGTCGGCCGGGCTCGAGATGCCCGTGCTGGATCCCGAGCAGGCGGTGCTCATAGAAGTTTCCCCGGGTTCATGATCCCGGCCGGGTCGCAGCGGTCCTTCAGCGCGCCCAGCACGCCGCGGCCGAGCTCCCCCACCTCCGCCGCCATCCACGGCGCGTGGTCGCGGCCGACCGCGTGGTGGTGCGTGATCGTGCCGCCCGCGGCGACGATGGCGTCCATCGCAGCCGCCTTGCAGCGCCGCCACTGACCCGCGGGGTCGGCGGCGTCGCGCCGCCCGAGGACGGTGAAGTAGAGCGAGGCGCCGGTGGGATAGAGGTGCGAGACGTGGCAGCCCACCCGCAGCCCGGGCAGCGCCGCGCGGACCGCGCCGTGCAGGACGCTCAGGTTCGACCACGACGTCGCGGTCTCGAGCGTCTCCACCATGACGCCGCGGTCGAGCAGGTCGTCGCGCAGGTGCGGCCCGTCGAAGCGCGAGTGCGCCCACCGCTGCCCGGGCTTCTGCGTCGCGAAGCGGGCGCCGGCGCCGCGCAGGACGCGCGCCACCTCCCGCCGCCGCGACGGCTCGTCCCACCCGCAGATCAGCAGGCAGCGGTCGCCGACGAGGCGGCGCAGCGCCCCGCCCCCGCCGGCGAACGCGACCGTGGACCGAGTCTCGTCGAAGTCGGAGAGGCGCGCGACGTCCGGGGCGAGCCCCGCCTGCTCGAGCTGCCGCAGCGCGTCGCAGCCGGTCTCGAAGTCCGGCACGAGCCAGCCCTCGTAGCGCGGCGCCGCGGGCAGCGGGCGCACGCGGAGCGTGGCCGCCGTGATGACCCCCAGCGTCCCCTCCGAGCCGGCGATCAGCTGCCGCAGGTCGGGGCCCGCCGCGGTCGCCGGGGTGGCCAGCGTCGCCAGGTCGCCGAGCGGGGTGGCCACGCGGGCGGCGATCAGGTTCTCGTCGATCCGCCCATGCCCGGTCGAGGTCTGGCCCGCCGAGCGGGTGGCCACGCAGCCGCCCACGGTGGCCCACTCGTAGCTCTGCGGGAGGTGGCCGAGCGTGAGCCCGTGGGCCGCCAGGGCGCGGTCGGCCTCCGGCAGGCGGATGCCGGGCTCGATGACGGCGGTCAGCGAGCGGGGATCGACGTCCACGACGGCATCCATGCGCCCGAGGTCGAGCGAGATCACCGCGCCGAACGGGCCGCGGAGCGGCTCGAGCCCGCCGACCACGCTCGTCCCCCCGCCGAACGGCACCACGGCCACTGCGCCCTCGGCGCAGGCCTGCAGCACGGCGACCGCCTGGTCGTGGTCGGCCGGCGCCACCACGGCATCGGGAGCGTCGTCGCAGGCGCCGGCGCGCTGGGCCAGCAGGTCGAGGTAGGACTTGCCGCGGCAGCGCAGGACGCGCGCCTCGCGGTCGTCGCGCACATCGCCCGTGATGTCCTCGAGCTCGCGGCGCAGCGCGGGCGGCAGCGCCGCCGCGCCGAGCTGCACGGACTCGAGCGGCACCGGCCGGTCCACCACGTCGCCGCTCACCCCGAGCTCGTCGCGCAGGAAGCCCACCGCGTGCTCCGGCAGCGAAGGCCCGGCGCCCGGCTCGCCCCAGCCCCAGAAGACCTGCTCGCGCCTCACCGGGACACCGCGCCCGCCAGGCCGTCGAGCGCGCCGTCGAGCTCCTTGCGCGCCGCCCGCCGCATCATGAAGCGCCCGAAGCGCGCCATCCCGCGGCCGCGCTGGCGCAGCTCGAGCGTCACGCGCGTGCCGTCGCCGTCCGGGGCCACGGACGCCTCGACCCGGCGCTCGGTCAGGACCTTCGCGAACGGCGACCCCTCGAGCTCCTGCGCCCACGCCCGCGCCACGCCCGGCTCCTGCGACTCCAGGCGCCAGTCGGCCCGCACGGCGCGGCCGCGCTCGGAGCGCAGCACGGTCGTCCAGCCCTCCCCCGTGACCGCCTTCACCCGCTCCACGCGCGGCCACCAGCGCACGAGCGTGCGCGGGTCGGCGAGCACGCGCCAGACGGCATCGGGCGCCGCCGCCAGGGTGCGGGAGCGCCGGACGATCACTCGTCGTAGGTCAGGAGGGCGTGCACGTCGTAGCCCTCCAGCCTCTCGCGCCCGCCCAGGAACGCAAGCTCGACCAGGAACGCGGCGCCGGCGATCCGCGCGCCGGTCCCCTCGATCAGCTCCACCAGCGCCCGAGCCGTCCCGCCGGTGGCCAGCAGGTCGTCGTGCAGGAGCACCCGGGCGCCGTCGGCCAGCGCGTCGGCGTGCATCTCCAGGGCGTCGACGCCGTACTCGAGGATGTACTCCGCCGAGATCGTCTCGTGCGGGAGCTTGCCCGGCTTGCGGGCGGGCACGAAGCCGACGCCGAGCTCGCGGGCGACGGCCGCGCCGAGGATGAAGCCGCGGGCCTCGGCGGCGACCACGAAGTCGACCTCGAGCGGGCGCGCCCACGCGGCGAGCTGCTCCACCGCCTCCGAGAGGGCGTCGGCGTCGAGCAGCAGCGGCGTGATGTCCTTGAACATGATCCCGGGCTTCGGGAAGTCCGGGATGTCGCGGATGAAGGCGCCGAGATCGGTCACTTGGCGATCCGGCGCAGGTCGCGCACGAGCAACAGGTGCTTGAGGTGCGAGGCCACGGCCGCCAGGTTCTCCAGCGCCTCGATCGCCTCCTTGCGGCGCTCGGGGTTCCGCGAGCGCAGCGAGGGAGCGAGGATCTGCTGGAGCAGCGCCGCCTCGCGCTCGGCCGAGGTCTTGAACACGCGCAGGTTGCGGCCGGCCACGCCGTAGCGGGACAGCTCGGTCACGGCGCGGATGATCTCGCGCTCGGTCTCGTCGTAGTAGGTCGCGCCGCTGCGGTTCTCGCCCTTGACGATCCCGTAGTCCTCGAGCTCCTTGATCAGCCGCGGCTCGGCGCCGGTCTCCTCGACGACGTCGTCGAGCGAGTAGAGCGCGCCGCGATCGCGGATCGAGAAGGTCAGGCGGCGCAGCGCCGCGCCCGGACGCGCGGTCTCCGGCGGGGCGGGTGCGGCGGCGGGCGCGGCCGGCGTCTCGCCCTCGGTGCGCCCGGCCGCGAGCTCCTGGCGGATCACCCGCAGCGGCAGGAACTCGTCGCGCTGGAGGCGCAGGATCGTGCGCAGGCGCGAGACGTCGCTCTGCGCGTAGAGCCGGTACCCGCCCGGCGTGCGCCGCGGGGTCAGCAGCTTCTGATCCTCGAGGTACCGGATCTTCGAGATCGAGATGTCCGGGAACTCCTGTGACAGCGCCTTGCAGACCGCGCCGATGGTCAGTGACTTGCGCGGAGCCTCGTCCTCGTTCGCCGGTGGCGGGAGCGGGGCTTCGGTGAGCGGGTCGTCCGTCACCGCGCGAGGTACGTCAGCTTGTACTTGCCGATCTGGAGCTCGTCGCCGTCCTCGAGGCGATGCGAGTCGATCCGGCGCCGGTTGACATATGTGCCGTTGAGTGAGCCCGAGTCGTCGAGGTACCACTCGCCCGAGCGGCGGACGAGCACGGCGTGGTCACGCGAGACGGTCACGTCGTCGAGGAAGATCTCGGTCTCGGGCGAGCGCCCGATGGTCATGCGCTGCCCATGCAGGGGGAACGACTGGCCGACGCGCCCTCCGCCCGAGCGGATGACCAGCGCGCCGCTCTCGGCCGCGACGTCACCGACGTCGACGGGCCGCAGCTCGCCGGTCTGCTCGTCGATGATGTACGTCGCCGTCGTCACGTCGTCGCGCGGCTCGCGCGTGCCGACGAAGGCGCCGCACTTCTGGCAGTAGTTCGCCCCCTCGGAGAGGACGAAACCGCACTCTGGGCAGTGTCTCGCCACGCGGGCGCTCCCGGCGGGTGGGCTTACAGCTCGTCGGTGCCGCCGGAGGCGCGGCCCGCGAGGATGTCCGTCAGGCGCTGCACGTCCGCGCCGGAGATGACGTCCTCGCCGCCCTCGTGCTTCTTGCGCAGCCGGTTCACCAGCTCCGCCCGCAGGATGTCGATCTTCCCGTGGAGGATGCGGCGACGGTAGGACACCTCCTGCTCCTCATCCGTGAGCTGCTGGATCAGGTCCTTGAGTTCCTGGTCGGAGAGCGAGCCGAGGTCAGGGAAAGTGTCCATGGTTCGCGAGCATAGCAATCGTCAACCTGTACTTGAGGGTCGGGACGCGAGCCCGTCGCGCACGTACATCGCGGTGGAGCCGAGAACGAACGCCAGCCCGATGTAGAGCAGGATCTCGCCCACGGTCTCCAGCCCGGCCATCGAGAAGAACAGCGCGCTGAGGACGGGCCACACCCCGAGGCGCCCGAGCCAGTTGACCTTGATGTCGGCGCCGTGACGCAGCCCCCACCGCACGAGGCCGAGCATGAACACCTCGCGCGCGGCGAGCAGCGCGAGGCCCCAGCGCGGGAGCAGCTCGAAGTGCCAGCAGACGACGACGCCGGAGATCACGAGCAGGCGGTCGACGAGCGGGTCGAGCAGCGCGCCCATGCGCGAGTACTGGCCGGTCAGGCGCGCGGCGATGCCGTCGAAGTAGTCGCTCCAGCCGACGATGCCGAAGACGAGCACGGCCCGCCAGTCCTGCCCGTCGCCGGAGCTGAAGGCGATGATGAGGAAGACGGGGATGAGCGCGAGCCGGACGTAGCCGATCGCGTTCGGGATCGTCCATGGGCGCAGCGGCTGTCCCTTGAGCGTCTGCGGCGGCGGAGGGCCGCTGCGGTCGAGGCCGCTGAGTCGCCGGAACGTGAGTCGCGCCTTCTCCGCCGCCTCGGCGGCGCGCTCGGCGCCTAGGGGACGCTCCGCCACAGGTCCGCTGCCGCTTGGGCGGCTCCCTCGAGCGGAATGGTGCGCGCGTCGCGTCCGCGCCGTACCTGGACCTCGACCTCGCCGTTGGCGAGCGTGCGCCGGCCGACCGTCAGGCGGAGCGGCACGCCGAGCAGCTCCGCGTCGGCGAACTTGTCCCCCGGGCCGGCGTCACGGTCGTCGTAGAGGATGCGCAGGCCGGTCGCCTGGAGCTCTTCATAGAGCCTCTCGCCGATGACGCGCTCCTCGCTGCCCGCCTTGCCGAGGGCGATCAGGTGGATGTCGAACGGCGCGATGGCCTTCGGCCACGAGATGCCGTGCTCGTCGGCGAACTGCTCGACCGCGGCGGCGGTGATGCGCGCCGGGCCGATGCCGTAGGAGCCCATCCAGATCGGCTGGGCCTTGCCGGACTCGTCGAGGTACGTGGCGCCGAGCGGGACGCTGAAGCGCGTGCCGAGCTTGAAGATGTTGCCGACCTCGATCGCGGGCTCGATGCGGAGCGGGTGCCCGTCGACCGTGTCCCCCGCCTCGACGCTGCGGACGTCGCCGCGCTTGAACGGGAAGTCGCGGCCGGGCTCGACGCCCTTGAGGTGGGTGTCCTCGCGGTTGGCGCCGGTGATGTACGGCCCCGGCTCCACCGCGTCGTCGAGCAGGATCGGGACGTCGATGTTGACCGGGCCGATGTAGCCGGCCGGCCCGATCCGCTCCGCGAACTCGTCCTCGCGCGCGGGCCGGAAGGCCGCGCCGAGCGCGTTGGCGAGCTTGATGTCGTTGACGCGGTGGTCACCTCGCACGACCACCATTACGAGCCCGCGGTCATCCACGATCACCGGGTAGGCCTTGAGCAGGCTGCCGGCCGGCACGTGCTGCTGCTGGGCGACCTCGGCGACGGTGGTCAGGCCCGGGGTGTGGACCTCCTCCGGCGCGTCGAGGCCCGGCGGCAGCTCGACCGGCTTGGCGGTGGCGCTGGCCACCTCGACGTTGGCCGCGTAGCCGGGCGCCAGGGCGACGTCGTTCTCCCCCGCCGGGCACGGCGCCATGTACTCGTGGGCGCCGAAGCCGCCCATCATCCCGACGTCGGCCTCGACCCGGTACCACTCGAGCCCGACGCGGTCGAAGATGCGGTCGTACGCCTCGCGGAAGCGCTCGTAGTGCGCATCCAGGCCCGCGCGGTCGCGGTCGAAGGTGTACGCGTCCTTCATGATGAACTCGCGGGTTCTCAGGACGCCGGCGCGCGGGCGCGGCTCGTCGCGCCCCTTGGTCTGGAAGTGGTAGAGGCTGAACGGCAGGTCGCGGTAGGAGCGCACGGCGGGCGCGACGTGCGTCGTCACGACCTCCTCGTGCGTCATGGCCAGCACGAGGTCGGCGCCGCGGCGGTCCTTGAGCTTGAAGAGCTCGTCGATGCCGTAGCGGCCGCTGCGCTGCCAGATCTCGGCCGGGTTGATGACCGGCATCAGCATCTCCTGGGCCCCGATCGCGTCCAGCTCCTCGCGGATGATCTGCTCGACCGCGCGGTGCACGCGCCAGCCGGCGGGGAGCCAGGTCCAGAGGCCGCTCCCGAGCTGGCGGACGAGACCGGCTCGGACCATCAGCTTGTGCGACGGCGCCTCGGCATCGGCGGGCGCCTGCTTCTCCGTCGGCAGGAAGTAGGTCGAGAGGCGGGTCACGGGTCGAAGAGCCTAGTGTGTCGCGAGACCGGGGCAGGCTTGGTGATAGAACGCCGTATGACGAACGACGACTGACAGGAGCTCCATATGGCTTTCGAGGTTCCCCCGCTCCCCTACGCGTACGACGCGCTCGAGCCGCACATCGACGAGGCGACGATGCGCCTCCATCACGACAAGCACCATCAGGCGTACGTCGACAAGGCCAACGCCGCGCTCGAGGCACCGAGTTCGACGGCAAGCCGATCGAGGACGTCCTCAAGAACCTCGACGTCGCTTCCGTCGGACAAGCAGAAGGCCGTGCGCAACAACGGCGGCGGGCACTACAACCACTCGCTGTTCTGGGAGTGGATGAGCCCCGACGGCGGCGGCTCAGCCTTCCGGCGCGCTGGCCGACGCCATCAACAGCGCCTTCGGCTCCTTCGACGACTTCAAGGCGAAGATCAAGGAGACCGGCGTCAACCAGTTCGGCTCCGGCTGGGCGTGGCTGGTCCACGACGGCTCCGGCCTCGCGGTGGTCGGCAGCGCCGAACCAGGACAACCCGATCTCCTCGGGCCGACGCCCCTGCTCGGCGTCGACGTCTGGGAGCACGCCTACTACCTCAAGTACCAGAACAAGCGCCCGGACTACATCGACGCGTGGTGGAACGTCGTGAACTGGGGCAAGGTCGGCTCGGGGTACGACGCGGTCGCCTGACGCGTTTCGCCTTGCCCGGACTCTGTTCCGTTTCTGTGCCGCCTTCGGTTTAACTGCGGCATTGAGGGAGGGTTCGGGCGGGGCGGTGGGATCCTCGGGCTTGTGGTCGCTCGGGACGGTGCACAACGTCACCCGAACGCGGTTCGCCGGGCGTCGGGTGACGAAATGCACCACGTGCCGGCGCTCACGGCCGCGGGCTACCGGGTCGTCCGGATCACGTGGAGACGGCTCACGAACGAGCCCTACTCCGTCACTGCGCAGTTGGGAGCCCTGCTCAGGCCCGGGTGAAGCGGCGAGACACGGTCGGCGACGCCGTCTCGTCGAGCCGCAGCACGTCGTCCATCGCGTCGGCGTCGGCGCGCTGGCTCTCGGCCTCGAGCTTGGCCAGCCGCTCCGGCGTGAGCTCGCCGGCGTTCTCCTCCTCGATGCGCTGGAGCCACTCGGCGCCCTCGGCCTGCTCGCCGCGCGTCGACGTCGATGCGCCTGCGTCTGCGCGTACTTGTCGATCTCGAGGAAGAGCTCGTCGACGAGCCGCTCCTGCGGCACCTTCTTCAGCGGCTTGCCGCGCGAGAAGATCAGGCCCTCGTTCTTGGCGCCGGTGATGCCGAAGTCGGCGTGCGAGGCCTCGCCGATCCCGTTGACCGCGCAGCCGAGGACGGCGACCTCGATCGGGTCCTCGTAGGCCTCCAGCCGGCGCTCGATGTCGGCCACCACGGTGTCCATGTCGAACTGCAGGCGGCCGCAGGTCGGGCAGGCGATCAGGACGGGGCCCTTCTCGCGCAGCTTCAGCGCCTTGAGGATCTCCCAGGCGACCTTGACCTCCTCCTCGGCGTGGAAGGTCGAGAGCGAGATGCGGATCGTGTCGCCGATCCCGTCGGCCAGCAGCGTCCCGAGCCCGACCGCCGACTTCAGCGAGCCCGACCACTTGGTGCCGGCCTCGGTGATGCCGAGGTGCAGCGGGTACGGGATGCGCTCGGAGAGCAGCCGGTTGGCGGCGATCGTGTACGGCACGTTGGTCGACTTGATCGACACCTTGAAGTCCGTGAACTCGAGCCGCTCCATGAGCGCGACGAACTCCACGCCGGCGGTCACGAGCGCCTCGACCGGGTTCTCGCGCTCCAGCTCGTGCAGGTGCTTGGGCAGCGAGCCGCTGTTGACGCCGATGCGCATCGGCGTGCCGGCCGGCGCGCGCCCGGTCGGCGACCTCGGCGACCTTCTCGGGACCGCCGATGTTGCCCGGGTTGAGCCGGATGCAGTGGGCGCCCGCGTCGATCGCCTTCAGGGCGAGCGTGTGGTTGAAGTGGATGTCGGCGATGACCGGGATCGGCGACTCGACGACGATCGTCTTGAGCGCCTCGATGTCCTTGTCGCGCGGCACGGCGACGCGCACGAGGTCCGCGCCGGCCTCGGCGACGCGCGGATCTGGTCCATCGTGGCGGTGAGGTTCGCCGTCTCCGTCTTGGTCATCGTCTGCACGACGACGGGAGCGCCGCCGCCGATCTGGACCCCGCCGACGTTCACTGAGCGCTCGGAAGCCATCTGCACGAGAGTGTACGAGCCGGACCGCTCGGGATCACCCGGCGTACAGCGAGGCGATCTCCGTCGGTCGTACTTCTCCGCGATCGGCTTGCGCTTGAGCTTCATCGTCGGCGTCAGCTCGTCGCCGCCCGGCAGCCAGTCGCCCGCGGACGAGGTGGAACTTCTTGATCTGCTCGACCCGCGCGAGCTTCTCGTTCGCCGCGTCGACGCCGGCCTGGACCGCGCCGAGCACGCGCTCGTCGGCGGCAAGCGTGCCGAGGTCGCCCTCGATCCCCTTGGACGCCGCCCAGGCGGGCCCGAAGTCGGAGTCGAGCACGATCAGCGCCGTGTTGTACGGCCGCCCGTCGCCGATCACGCACGCCTGGCCGATCAGCGGGCTCGCGCCCTTCAACGTCGACTCGATGTTCGCGGGCGACATGTTCTTGCCGGCCGCGTTGATGATGATCTCCTTCTTGCGGTCGACGATCGTCACGTAGCCGTCGTCGTCGATCGCCGCGATGTCGCCGGTGTGCAGCCAGCCGTCGTCGTCGAGCGCCTCGGCGGTCTTGTCCGGCGCGTTGCGGTAGCCGGTCATGACCACGGGCGAGCGCATGAGCAGCTCGCCGTCGTCGGCCAGCCGCAGCTCCACGCCCGGAGACGCCGGCCCGACCGTGCCGATCCGCACCGCCCCCGGCGGGTTGCAGCAGCCCGCGCCGCAGGTCTCGGACATGCCCCACAGCTCGGCGAGCGGGATCCCGATGGCGTGGAAGAAGACGAGCACCTCGCGCGGCGTCGGCGCCGCGCCGACGTTGACCGACGCGGCCTCGTCGAGCCCGAGCATGGCCCGCAGCCCGGCGAACACCGCTGCGATCGGCCTCGTCGACCACCGCCGCGAGCTCGTCGGGCACCGGCTCCCCCGCCTGCTGCAGCTCGACCTTCCGCACGGCCGCGTCCAGCCACGCACGGTTCCGCTCGGCGTCCTCGCCGGCCGTGAGATCCGCCTCGAGCCCGGCCTTCAGCTTCTCCCAGATCCGCGGCACGGCGAAGAACCAGGTCGGCTTGCACCGCGGGCAGGTAGCCGACCACCTCGCGCGGGTTCGGGCACGTCGTGACGGTCATCGCCGAGCGCGATCGGCAGGTAGTGGTGGGCCATCCGCTCGGCGATGTGCGCCGCCGGCAGCCACGAGATGACCTTCGCGCCGTCGGGGAACTCGATGATCCCGTCGACCGTGCCGACCGCCGCCATCACGTTCGCGTGCGTGAGCTGCACGCCCTTCGGCGGCCCGGTGGTGCCCGACGTGTAGATGAGCGTGACGAGGTCGTCGGGCTCCACGACGTCCGGCGGCTCGAACCCCTCGACCGGCGGGCCACCCGTCCTCGCAGCACGAGCACGTGCTCGAGCTCCGGGAAGCGATCGCGCGTACTCGGCCTCGATCAGCGCGACCTTCGCGCCGGCGTCGCCGACGACGTACTCGATCTGCTCGCGCGTGAAGGTCTGGTAGATCGAGAACGGCGTCGCGCCCAGCGCCATCACCGCGAGGTCGGCCAGGTGGAACTCGGGCCGGTTCGAGAGCATGAGCGCGACGGTGTCGCCGGGACCGACCCCCAGGGAGTCGAGCCCGCCGGCCAGCGCGTCGACGCGCGCGGCCAGCTCGCCCCAGGTCCACGAGATCTCGTCGTCCTTCGTCCGGACCGCGACCCGGTCCGGATGCGAGGCCGACGGTGCTGCGGAAGGCGTGCGCGACGGTCATCGCGCGACCCTACCTGACCCCGAAGCCGTCCCCGGTCAATCGCCCGACGTCGTTCGTGAGGCCGATCATGAAGAGCGCGATCACGAGCACGAAGCCGACGAAGCCGGCGCGCTCCATGACGCTGAAGGGGATCGCCCGGCCGCGCACCTTCTCGGCCAGGGCCCAGAAGATGTGCCCGCCGTCGAGCGGCAGGAACGGGAACAGGTTGATGACGCCGAGCGACAGGGAGATGATCGCCAGCAGGTAGAGCGCGCGCTCGGTCGAGAGCTCGATCGTCTGCCGCGTCACCTCGTAGGAGCCGACCACGCCGGAGATGTCGTCGCGCTTGTCGGCCTCGAAGATGCCCGCGATCGTCTCCACCGTCTTCGACGTGAAGAACCACATCTGGTCGACCGACAGGCCGGCCGCCTCCCCCGGGCCCACGGCCCGCGGCTTCGTCGGCACCTCGAAGCCGATGAACATGTCGTTCTGGGTCGGCGTCGTAGACCGGCTTGAGCTCGACCGTCCGCTCCTGGCCGCGCAGCGACACGACGATCGTCGCCGGCGTCGCCGCCTCGCAGCCGTCGACCTCCTCGCCGGCGCACTTGTGCGAGGAGATCTGCTCGCGCAGGCGCTCGAAGTCGCCGCTCACGCCGTCGACGGAGACGATCTTGTCGCCCGGCGCCAGCGCGCCCAGCGCGGGCGGCGCCGAGACGCGGCTGATCGACGCCTGCGGCTCGTTGACCCCGTTGGACCAGACGAGCACCCAGAGGATCAGGAACGCGAGCACGATGTTCACCGCCGGCCCGGCGGAGATGACCACGATCCGCTTCCACACCGGCTGGCGGTAGTACGCGCGGTGGGCGACCTCCGGCGGGATGTCCTCCGCCGGGTTCATCCCGGTGATCTTCACGTAGCCGCCGAGCGGGATCGCCCCGATGCGCGTACTCGGTCTCGCCGCGCTTGTGGCGGGCGAGCAGCGGCGGGAAGAACAGCGAGAAGCGCTCCACGCGCATGCCCACCGCCTTGGCCGCGACGAAGTGGCCCAGCTCGTGCAGGATGATCAGCAGCGCGAAGCCGAGGAAGGCGAGCAGGAAGCTCATGCGTGCGGGTGGGTGGGGATGGTCTCAATAAGCTCGGAGGCCACGGCGCGGGCCTCGGCGTCGGCCTGGTAGAGGGAGTCGAAGCCGTGCACGCCGTCGGCTCCTACGCGCTCGAGCGTCTGCTCGATCACGGCGGGGATGCCCATGAAGGGCAGCCGGCCGCCCAGGAACGCGTGCACGGCGATCTCGTTGGCGGCGTTGAGCACGCACGGCCCGGTGCCGCCCGCCACCGCCGCCTCACGCGAGATCCGCAGGCAGGGGAAGGCGTCCTCGTCCGGCCGCTCGAAGGTGAGCGACGCGACCTCGGCGAGGTCGAGCGTCCGCACCGGGCACGTCGACGCGCTCGGGGTGATGCAGGGCGTAGGAGATGGGCACGCGCATGTCGGGATGGCCCAGGTGGGCGAGCGCGGCCCCGTCGCACAGCGTCACGAGCGAGTGCACGATCGACTGCGGGTGCACGACCACGTCGATCCGATCGTAGGAGGTCCCGAAGAGGTGGTGGGCCTCGATCACCTCGAGGCCCTTGTTCATCAGCGTCGCCGAGTCGATGGTGATCTTGCCGCCCATCGCCCAGGTCGGGTGCTGGAGCGCCTGCTCGACGGTCACGCCGTCCAGCTCGGCCCGGGTGCGGCCGCGGAACGGGCCGCCGGACGCCGTGAGGACGAGCCGCTCGACGGTGCCGAGCCGCTCGCCGCCGATCAGCTGGTGCAGGGCCGAGTGCTCGGAGTCGACGGGGATGATCTGGGCGCCGGTGGCCTCGGCCAGGGCCATCACCAGCTCGCCGCCGACGACCAGCGACTCCTTGTTGGCCAGCGCGAGGTCGATCCCCTCGGTCAGCGCCACGATGGTCGGGCCGAGCCCGGCCGAGCCGACGATCGCGTTGAGCACGAGGTCGGCGTCCGAGCCCGCGACGAGCTCGACCAGCCCCTCGGGACCGGCGAGCACCTCGCCGGAGGTCCACGCCTCCCCCGCCCGCGCCGCGGCGTCGGGGTCGGAGAGCGCGATCCGGCGCACGCCGTGGGCGCGCGCCTGCTCGATCAGCTCCTCGTGCGCGGTGCCCGCGGACAGGCCGACGACCTCGAACGCGTCGCCCGCGCGGGCGACGACGTCGAGCGCCTGGGTGCCGATCGATCCGGTCGAGCCGAGGATGAGGAGCCGCTTCATGCCGCGACCCATTGTGGCAACGCCCCCCTAAGGCCCCGATGAACCGCTGCCGGAGCAGCGGCCGGGCGAACCACAGGACGGCGATCACGAGGGCGACGAGCGCCGGCCACACCCACCGCCCGGAGCCGTCGTAGAGGTAGTCGGTGATCAGCGAGACGGCCAGGGTGATGGCCAGCGCGCAGGAACCCCAGGCCGGCGATCAGCAGCCGGTTGGCCGACTCGATGACGTAGCGCCGATCGCTGCTTGTGGAAGCGCAGCCGGTGGGTTGCGGTCGGCGCGATCAGGCACGCCGTGGAGATCGCCGTGCACAGCAGCGTCGCGAAGAACAGGTCGCGCTGGAAGCTCGTGACGCGCGTGAAGCCCTGGGCGAACGGCACGGTGAGCAGGAACGCGAAGAGGATCTGGACGCCGGGCAGCGCCACCCGCAGCTCCTGGAGGAGCTCGGCCATCTGCCGGTCGGTGCGTTCCTCCTCGTCCATCGGAGGATGCTTACCACGCAGCACCGCTCGACAGTCGCACCACCGGGGCGCAGTAGGCGACCATCGCGCGGCGCTACATCAGCGCCAGCCACACGTAGTACCCGGCCACCAGCGTGAAGAATGCGGCGTCGAGGCGATCCAGCGCGCCGCCGTGGGCGCCGAACAGCGTGCCGGCGTCCTTGGTGCCGGCGTCGCGCTTGATCGCCGACTCCATGAGGTCGCCGAGCGGCGCGACGAGGCCGACGGCCACGCCGAGCAGGAGCGCGTCGGTGCCGCTGAGCCAGTCCTGGTAGAGGCCCGCCGCCCACGTGAAGAGCACGGCGCCCAGGAACCCGAAGACGAGGCCCTCGACGGTCTTGTTGGGCGACACGCGGGGCGCCAGCTTGCGCGTCCCGAACCAGCGCCCGCCGAGGTAGGCGCACGTGTCGCCGAGGAAGGTGCCGACGAGGATGTCGACGATGATCCCGTCGCCGTGCGCGGTCTCGCGCAGCAGGATGGCGTGGGCGATCGCCATCCCGACCCAGACGACGCCGAACGTCGTGATCGACATCCCTCCGTGAGGGTCGAGCCTTCGCGCCGCGGCAGCGCGAGACCGAGCAGGAAGAGCACCGGGATGAAGGCCACGAGGGCCAGCAGCACCTGGCGCTCGCCACCCACCATCGCACGCCACCGCGAGCCCGGCGATGCCGAGGAAGCCGGCCAGCCGGACCGGCCGCAGCGACTCGTACATCCGGTACAGCTCGTGCAGGCAGACGAAGCCGAGCACGAGGATGCCGACCGCGAAGATCCAGCCGCCGCCCGCGATGATGAAGATCGCGTAGGCGATCGCCGGGATCGCCCACAGGACGCGCAGCACGAGGTCGGAGCCGCCGCGACGCCGCGGAGGTCGCCTCCGGGTGCTCATCGCCCGCCGAACCGGCGCCGGCGGACCTCGAACTCCCCCAGCGCCAGCTCGAAGTCCTCGCGCGAGAAGTCCGGCCACAGCACCTCGGTGAAGTGCAGCTCGGAGTAGGCGGACTGCCACAGCAGGTAGTTCGAGAGCCGCTGCTCGCCGCTGGTGCGGATGATGAGGTCCGGATCGTGCATGTCGGGCGCGTAGAGAGCCGCCCGGAACTCCTCCTCGGTGGTCCCGGTGAACGCGCGCGCGGCGTCGACGATCTCCGCCCGCCCGCCGTAGTTGAACGCCACGAAGAGCGTGATGCGCTCGTTGTCGGCGGTCTTCTCCTCCGCCCAGCGCATCTGCTCGAGCAGCTCGGGGGCGACGCCCTCGCGCCGGCCGATGAAGCGCATGCGCACGCCCTCGTCGTCCAGCTCGGGCGTCTCGGCGAGGATGCGCTCGGAGAACAGCGCCATCAGCGCGGCGACCTCCTCGGGCGCGCGCGACCAGTTCTCGGTCGAGAACGAGTAGACGGTCAGCTCGCGCACGCCGAGGTCGACGGCGTCACGGAGGCGGGCCTTGACGGTGTCGGCTCCGGCTCGATGCCCCTCCTCGACCGGCAGGCCGCGTCCCCGGGCCCAGCGTCCGTTGCCGTCCGTGATGATGGCGACGTACGAGGCGCTCACACCTCGAGGATCTCTTCTTCCTTGGCCTTGAGGACGGCGTCGAGCTCCTTGACCTTCTCGTCGGTGAGCTTCTGCAGCGCCTCCTCGGCGCGGTGCTCGTCGTCCGAGCCGGCCTCGCCCGCGTCGCGCAGCTCGCGCAGGTCGTGCATGACGTCGCGGCGGATGTTGCGGATCGCCACCTTGCCCTCCTCGGCGAGGTTGCGCACCACCTTCACGAGCTGCTTGCGGCGCTCCTCGGTGAGCTCGGGGACCTGCAGGCGGATCGATCGAGCCGTCGTTGTTGGGCGTGAGCCCGACGTCGGACTCCAGGATCGCCTTCTCGATGCCCTTGATCGAGCTCTTGTCGTACGGCTGCACGGTCAGCAGGCGCGCCTCCGGCGCGGACACGGTGGCGAGCTGCTTGAGCGGCGTCTGGGCGCCGTAGTAGTCGACCATGATGCGGTCGAGCAGCGCGGTGCTGGCGCGGCCCGTGCGGACGGAGCCGAACTCGTGCCGGGTGGCGTCCACCGACTTGTCCATGTGCTCCCGCGCGTCTTGTAGCAGCTCGTCGATCATTCCGGGATCACCAGCGTCCCGACTCGCTCGCCGGAGACTATCCGGTCGATGTTCGCCTCGTCGTCCATGTTGAAGACGTTGATCGGGAGGTGGTTGTCCATGCACAGCGAGAGCGCCGTCGTGTCCATGACCTTCAGGCCGCGCTGGATCGCGTCCATGTGCGTGATCTCCGGGATGAACTCGGCGTCCGGGTCCTGCTTGCGGGTCGGCCGTGTAGACGCCCTCGACCCCGTTCTTGGCCATCAGGATGATCTCCGCGTGCATCTCCAGTGCCCGCAGCGCGGCCGCGGTGTCGGTGGTGAAGAACGGGTTGCCGGTGCCGGCGGCGAAGATCACGATCCGGCCCTTCTCGAGGTGGCGCATCGCGCGGCGGCGGATGTACGGCTCGGCGACCTCGGAGATCGTGATCGCCGACTGCACGCGCGTGTGCGCGCCCAGCTTCTCCAGGGCGTCCTGGAGCGTGAGCGCGTTGAGCACGATGGCGAGCATGCCCATGTAGTCCGCGGTCGCCCGGTCCATGCCCGCCGCGGCGCCCTTCAGGCCGCGGTAGATGTTGCCCGCGCCGACCACGACCGACGACCTCGACGCCGCGGTCGCGGACGCTCTTGAGCTGCTTGGCGATCGCGTCGACGGTCGTCCGGCGTCGGTGCCGAACTCGAGGTCGCCCATGAGCGCCTCGCCCGACAGCTTCACGAGGACCCGCTGGAAGGCGCGGCTTGTCCGTCACGCCCCGACCGGGAAGCGCGCGAAGCGGCGGATCACGACGTTCTCGCCGGTCTTGCGCCGACAGCTCGGCGCGCAGCTGCTCGATCGTCTTGCCGTCGTGCTTGTCGGCGTTGACGTGCTGCTGGTCGAGCAGCACGACCTCCTCGAGCCACTTGCGCAGCTTGCCCTCGGCGATCTTCGGGCGGACGTTGCTCCGGCTTGTCGGCGGCCTGCTGCTCGAAGACGCGCAGCTCGGCGTCCTTGGCCTCCTGCGGGCATCGTCGTCCTCGGAGACGTACTGCGTCGTCGGCGCGGCCGCGATGTGCAGCGCGACCTCGCGGGCGAAGGCGACTGAAGTCGTCGTTGCGGGCGACGAAGTCGGTGTTGCAGTCGACCTCGACCAGCACGCCGACCTTGCCGCCGGCGTGGATGTAGGACTGCGACCGTCCCCTCGGTGGCCTCGCGGCCGCCGACGCTTCGCCGCCTTGTCGCCCAGCCTTGACGCGCAGCACCTCGACGGCCTTGTCGATGTCGCCGTCGGCCTCCTCCAGGGCGTTCTTGCAGTCCATCATCCCCGCGCCGGTGCGGTCGCGCAGCTGCCTTGACGTCGGCGGCGGTGATCGTGCTCATGCTGCGGCCTCCTCCTGCGTCTCTTCGGGTCTTCGGCCTCGGTCGCCGGCTCGGCTTGGCCTGGCCTTCGGCCGGGGCCTCGGCTTCGGCGGGCTCCTCGGCCGGCGCCTCGGCGCTGCGGCCTCGGCCGGTGCCTCGGCTCGGCGGCCGGGCCTCGGCCTCGGGCTCGGCAGCGGGCTGCCTCGGCTCGGCGCCGGTCGGCCGCGGGCTCCTCGGCCGGCGCGCTCGGCAGCCTGGGCTCCGGCCGCCGGCGCCTCGCGGCCGGCGCGTCGGCAGCCGCGGCGCCTCGGCCGGCGCGGCGGGCGCCGCCGCCTCGGGCTCCGCGGCCGGCGCGGGCGGCCTCGGCCTCCGGCGCGCGCGGCCTCGGCCTGCTGCGGCGGCCTCGGCGGCGGCGCGCTCCTCGGCCTCCTTGCGGCCTGCTCCTCGGCCTCGCGGCGGGCGCGCTCCTCGGCCTCCTTGCGCGCCTTCTCCTCGGCCTCCTTGCGCGCCTGCTCCTCCTCGGCGCGGAACGCGGCTGCGGCCCTCGGCGACCGACGTCGCCGATCGCGCTCGGTGATCAGGCCGCAGGAGCGGATCGCGTCGTCGTTGCCGGGGATCACGTAGTCGATCCCGTCGGGGTCGCAGTTGGTGTCGACCAGGCCGATGATCGGGATCCGCAGGCGCTGGGCCTCGCGGACGGCGATCGCCTCGGTCTTGAGGTCGACGACGAACATCGCGTCGGGCACGCGCTGCATGTTCTTGACGCCGCCGAGGTTGGCCTGCAGCTTCGCGAGGTCGGCCTGCGGCGGCCAGGCGCTCGCGCGTCGGCAGCAGCGTCGAGCTGGCCCTCGGACTGCGTAGCGCTCGAGGTCGTGCAGGCGCTTGATGCGCTGGCTGATCGTCTGGAAGTTCGTCAGCAGGCCGCCGAGCCAGCGGTGGTTGACGTACGGCATGCCCGGCCGCCTCGGCGACGTCCTTGACGGCGTCGCGGGCCTGCTTCTTGGTGCCGACGAACAGCACGGTGCCGCCGCGGTGGGCGACCTCGGACGTGAAGCGCCTGGGCCTGGCGACAGCAGCGCCTCGGTCTGCAGCAGGTCGATGATGTAGATCCCGCCGCGCTCGCCGTAGATGAAGCGGCGCATCTTGGGGTTCCAGCGGCGTGTCTGGTGGCCGAAGTGGACGCCGGCCTCCAGCAGCTCCTTGATTCCTACCTGAGCCACGGAGCTGCTCCCTTGTGTGGTGTGTGCAGTGCAGCCCGGGCGAATCGAGGCGTCGCGGACCCGGCGCTGTGTGCCGGGCAGGGTTCGCTGCCTCGGGACGGTTGCTAGCGGCCGCCCGGGGTCGATTGATGGATTCCGGACCAGTTCGAAAGTCTCCGCAGCGGCTCCGTTATGACCGATGCGGCCGGCCCTGCCTTCCCTGCCTCCGGTGGACCGGCCGCTTCTGCAGGTCGCGCGAGAGCAGCTCGGAGGGCGCGGCGACCGACGTCCACCGCCTCTCCCGTCGGCCGGATGCGTCGAAGGCGAGCCGGTGCGGCGTGGAGGAACTGGCGCTCGAGGCCGAGCAGGCCCGGCGCGCCCGTACTCCGGGTCGCCGGCGACCGGATGGCCGATCGCCTGCAGGTGCGACGCGGATCTGGTGCGTGCGGCCGGTCTCGAGCCGCACGCGCAGCAGCGTGAAGTCGTCGTAGGTCGCCTCGACCTCGAAGTGCGTGACGCGCCTCGCGCGGCTCGTCGGTGTCGGTCGACACGCGCGTGCGCGACGCGGCGGTCGCGGCCGATCGGCGCGTCGATCGTGCCGGTGCGGGCCGGCGGGCGGCCCTCCACCAGCGCGAGGTACTCGCGCGTCGATCCCGCGCGCCTGCAGCAGCGCCTTCGAGCGCCGCGTGCGTCTCCTCGGTGCGGGCCACCACGAGCAGGCCGGACGTGTCGCGGTCGAGGCGGTGGACGATCCCGGCGCGCCGCTCGGTCCGTCCCGCCCGCCGCGCGGCCCTCGAGCGCCTGGGCGAGCGTGCCCGCGGCGTGCCCGCGCGCCGGGTGCACGACGACGCCGGCCGGCTTGTCGACGACCAGCAGGTGCTCGTCCTCGTAGGCGATCGGCGAACTCGGCGTCCGGCGACGTCGGGCTCGGGCGCCGGCGTCGGGCGCTCGACGGTCACGCGCTCGCCGGCCGCGCAGGCGTGGCGCTTGGCGCCGGACTCGCCGTCGACCGGACCAGCCGGCGTCGATCAGCCGCTGCGCGGCGGCGCGCGAGCCCGGCGTAGGCACGGCCAGGAAGACGTCGAGCCGCTCGCCCGCGTCCTCGGCGCCGGCGACGAGCTCGATCGCTCGCCGTGCCGCCGGTGGCCGCTCGAGCACGTAGAGCAGCGTCAGCACGCCGAAGGTGATCGCGATGTCGGCGACGTTGAAGGCCGGCCACAGCGGGAAGTCGATGAAGTCGGTCACCGCGCCCTCGCGCGCGCGGTCGATCAGGTTGCCGATCGCGCCGCCGAGCAGCAGGCCCGTCGGCAGCCACACCAGCGGCCGGGTGCGATGGCGCGCGAAGAAGACGAGCAGCGCGAGCAGCGCCGCGCACGCGACGAGCACGCAGGATGAGCGCCGCCGCCGGAGAACAGCCCGAACGCGATCGCCGCGGTTGCGGACGTTGACGAGCTGCGATCGCCGAGGACAGGCTCGACCTCGTCGCCGCGCGTCGATCGTCGACCGCACCAGCGCCTTCGTCGGCCTGGTCGGCGGCGACCACGCCGGCGGCCACGAGCGCCGCCCGTGCCGCGCGGCTTCACGGACCCGGGTCGATGAGGCCGACGATGATCCCGCCGACGATCTGCAGCGACGAGCATCGCGACGATCGGCGTGAGGTCGAGCGGCCCGATCCGCAGCGGGAGCGCGCGGAAGACGCGCAGGTACGGCTCGGTGACGTCGCGCAGGAAGTCGAGCACCGCGTTCAGCGGGCGCGAGTACGGCACGCGCAGGCCCATCGCGAAGACGAACGAGGCGATGACCCAGGCGATGATGCACAGCGTGTAGACCAAGATCAGCGCGTCCAGGAAGTCCGCGATCTGGCGGCGCGACCTCCATCTCAGGCCGTCCCCCACCACGGCGTCGAGTGGCCGCGGCGAAGGCGGCGCGCACGCCGCCGCGCTCGAGCGCGGCCAGGCCGCGCGCGGTCGTGCCGCCCGGCGAGGCGACCTCGCGCCGCAGCGCGAGCGTGTCGACGCTCGCGGGCGCGGATCAGCTCCGCCGAGCCGGCCATCGTCTCGGTGACGAGCGCGGCGGCCATCGGCGGCGGGCATGCCCGTGCCTGCACCGCGGCGTCGACCTGCGCCTCCACGAGCAGCGCCACAGTAGGCCGGGCCGACGCCCAGCAGGCGCCCGCGACGGGCATCAGGCGCTCGGGGATCGTCGACGACCGCGCCGAGCGCGCGAACAGGGCGCGGACCCGCTCCTGCAGCGCCGGCGTCGGCCGGCTCGTCGGGCACCGCGAAGCGCGCGCACGCCCGCGTCCCACCTGCGACCGGCGTGTTCGGCTCGACGCGGAAGACCGGCACGCCCGGGGTACGCCGCGCGCACGTCGGCCAGCGACGTGCGGGCCAGCAGCGAGACGACGGCCTTGGCCGCGCCCGCCGACCTCGGCGGCCACCGCGTCGAGCTGCGCGGGCTTGTGGGCGAGGACCACGAGGTCGGCGCGCTCGGCCAGCTCGGCGTTGGAGGCGAGCGCCTCGCCGCCGAGCTCGTCGGCCAGCTCCGGCGCGCGGCCCGAGCCCGAGTCGGTGCACAGGACGGGATCGCCCCAGCCGCGGGCGAGCGCCCGCGCCATGTTCCCTGCACCGATGAGGCCGACCTGCATCGCGCCGAAGGTTATCCGGCGCGGCTCACGACTGGTTGAAGAAGCCCTTTTCGATCAGCCGGGCCCGCTCCTCCGCCGAGACCTCGACGTTGCGCGGCGTGAGCAGGAACACCTTGTCGGCGATCCGCTGCATGCCGCCGTCGAGCGCGTAGGTGAGGCCGGAGGCGAAGTCGATCAGGCGCTTGGAGAGGTCGGTGTCCGACTGCTGCAGGTTGAGGATCACCGGGATCGAGTCCTTGAACTTGTCCGCCACGTCCTGGGCGTCGTTGAAGGACTTGGGGATCACGAGGTGCACGCGGACGTCCCCTCGGCCGTTGGCGGCGCGCCCTGGCGGGGCCTGGCTGCCGCCGACCGGGCGCAGGACGGTCGTGCGACGCTCCGACGACGAATCGTCGGCGAAGATGTCGTCGATGTCGTCGCGCCGGCGGCGCGAGGAGAGGCGGCGGACGTTGGGCCGCTCGCGGTAGCGGCTCTCGAGCTCCTCTTCGGGCTCGCGGTAGTCGACCGGCTCCTCGTCGTACGCGTCGCGGTCCTCGGCGAGGCCGAAGTAGACGAGCGTGCGGTGCCAGGTGTCGCGGAAGGCCATGCGCTTCGTGGGGTTCGCCTCGGAGCGGGATTTCCCTGCTAGCGCCGGTCTACGCGCGATCGGTCCCAGCCGCGCACGATCGTCGCACCCTCCTCGGCGGCGACGCGGTAGTCCTGGGAGGTGCCCATGGACAGCTCGGCGAGCCCGTGCTCGGCCGCGAGCTCGCGCAGGGCGGCGAAATGCGGCCGGCTGGCCTCGGGATCCTCGGTGAACGGCGGCATCGTCATCAGGCCGCTCACGGTGACCGGGCAGCGGGCGATGAAGTCGCCGAGATCGGCGGGCGCGATCCCCGCCTTGTCGTCCTCTCCGGCGACGTTGACCTCGACGAGGATGCGAGTGTCGGGCGTCCCGTGCCTGCCGAGCTGGTTCGAGCGCAGAGTCCGACGCGACCGAGTGGATCAGCTCGACGTGCGGCAGGATCACCTTGACCTTGCGGCTCTGGAGCTGGCCGATGAAGTGCCAGCGGAACTCCGGGTGGGCCTCCGCCTTGGCCTCGAGGTCCTGCGCGCGGTTCTCCCCCACGAGCTCGATGCCCGCTTCGGCGAGCGTGCCCAGGTCCTCGAGGGCGACGTACTTCACGGCGGCGAGGATCCGCACGGTCTCCGGCAGCTCCTCGCGGATGCGCGCGAGGTTCTCCCGGACGCGGCCCGCGTCGAGCCCGGCGATCAGCTGCGCCATACGACCCCCGCCTGGCGGCCCGTGACGCCGCCGTCGCGGCGATGCGAGAAGAAGACGTCGGCGCACATCGTGCAGAGCGCCCACGTCGTGCACCTGCGCGGTGCCGAGCTGGGCGCGCAGCACCTTCGGCAGGTCGAGGTTGCGCTCGCCGCGGCGGGCGTCGTAGCCCGCGAAGGCCGCGTGGACCTCGTCGCCGACCTCGTAGCAGCAGCCCCGGGCGCCGGGCCCGATCAGCGCCGTGATCTCGCCGGTGCCGCCGACCTCGCGCAGCGCCTCGATGCCCGCGGCCACGATCCCGTCCGCGGTCCCGCGCCAGCCGGCGTGGATGGCGGCCACGGCGCCGTCGGCGATGAGCAGCGACGGGCGTGCAGTCGGCGACGAAGACGAGTGCCGGATGGCCCTCGAGCGCCGTCGCCTGGCCGTCCTCCTCGGCGGGCGGCCGGCCGGGGCCGGGCGGCTCGGTGGCCCGGCGAACGGTGGCGCCGTGGACCTGCTTGCCGTAGAGGAAGCGCTCGCGCGGGTGTCCCGTTGCCGCGGCCACGCGGCGGCGGTTCTCGTCGACGTTGGCCCCGTCGTCGGCGGTCAGCCGGCCGAGGTTGAGCGAGGCGAACGGGCCTGTGGAGACGCCGCCGCGGCGCGTGGTGAACAGCGCTCGGGCGCCGCCGGTCGCGGCCGCCACGTGCTCGCCCTCCCAGCGGAAGGGGGCGTGCAGCTCCGGCAGCGTCGCGATCGTCACGGCAGAGATGCTAGGGCCGCGGCCAGCTGTTCCTCCCGTCCGGGCGCGCGGCCGTCGAGCATCGCCTCGGTGGCGGCGTCGAGCGCTGCCCCGACCGCCGGGCCCTCGAGCCCGGCGGCGACGAGGTCGTTGCCGTCGATGGCGAGGCGCCGGTGGCGGACGTCGTCGAGCCAGCGCCGCGCCCCGGCGACGGCGGCGGTCTCGGGCGGCTCGCGGCGGAACCGCCGCCACAGCTCGACGTCCGTGGCGTCCTCAGGCGCCGGCGCGGCGCCGGCTGCGCGGGTGACGGCGTCGCGGTCGTGGGCGGGGAACGCCAGGCGGTCGAGGTCGGGCGCCTCGGTCAGCGCCGCGGCGAAGGCGGCGAGCGGCCCGCCGAGGTCGTACGCCGCTGCGACGGCGCGCTCGTCGGGCGCGAACGCGTCGCCGAGCAGCGCGCGGCCGAGCCCGTGGCGCCGCAGCGCCATCAGCGCCGCCGGCTGGGGCTCGCCGAGCAGCAGCCGCAGCTCCGCTCCCAGGCGCGAGCCGGTGACCGTGTCGAGCGCCCCGGAGGCGATCGCCGCGGCGGCCAACCGGTCGGTGCGCTCCTCGGGCTCGAACCCGAGCCGCGCGGCGTAGCGGGCCAGCCGCAGCAGGCGCGTGGGGTCGTCCTCGAACGAGCGGTCGTGCAGGACGCGCAGGCGCCCGGCCTTCAGGTCGTCCTCCGCCCCGGGCAGCCAGACGAGCCGGCCGTCGGTCAGGTGCAGGGCGATGGCGTTGACGGTGAAGTCGCGCCGCTCGAGGTCCTCGCGCAGCGAGCGCGCCCAGCTCCACGTCGGGCAGCGCGCCCGGGCGCTCGTAGCGCTCGCGCCGCGCGCCCGCCAGGTCGAACGTCGCCTCAGGCGTGCTCACGGTGGCGGTGCCGAAGCGCTCGTGCGCGATGACACGACCGCCGGCGCGCTCGGCGGCGCGCCGCGCCACGGGCAGCGCGTCGCCCTCCACGACGAAGTCGAGCTCGTGCGGCGCGCGGCCCAGGAGCAGGTCGCGCACCGCCCCGCCGACCACGTAGACGGCGTCCTCGCCGTCCAGCGCGGCGACGGCCGGGGCGCCTGCGATCCGCTCCAGGAGATCCACAGAGGGCATCTTGGCGGCTGGCTACCCTGCTTGGGATGTCGTCGGAGCGTCCACGCTGGTACCGGCGGCGGCTCGTCATCATCCTCGGAGTGCTCGTGGTGGTGCTCGTCTGCGCCGCCGCCGTCTTCGCGCTCACCCGCCCGGGTGACGTCTTCGACCCGAACGTCGAGTTCCAGGCCGAGGAGGAGCCGACCTCGGTGCCGACCCCCGCGCCGGAGCCGCCGGCGAAGGGCAAGAAGGGCAAGAAGAAGGACCCGCTGGCCGGGTTCAAGTGGCCGACCAACGGCTACACGAACGACCGCCGGCGCTTCCTGCAGACCGAGCCCAGCGTGCGCCCGCCGTTCAAGATCGCGTGGAGCCGCCGCTTCGACGTCCTGCTCGAGTTCCCGCCGATCATCGTCGGCAACCGGCTCTACACCGTCGGCAACGCGGGCGTGATCGTCGCCATGAACAAGCACGACCGGCAAGCGCGTCTGGCGGCACGACGCGGGCTACCTCGCCGCCTCCTCCCCCGCCTACGGCGACGGGCGGATCTACGTGACGATCCTCGAGCGCTCCAAGGGCGTGCAGAGCCGGCCGGATCATCGCCCTGAACGCCAAGACCGGCAAGGTCTCGCTGGTCCGGAGCCTCAGCAGCCGCAGCGAGTCCTCGCCGGTCTACGTGAACGGCCGGATCTACTTCGGCTCCGAGAACGGGACCGTCTACGCGATGCGCGCGAAGGACGGCAACACCGAGTGGACCTTCCGCGCGGGCGGCGCCGTCAAGGGCGCCGCTGGCGCTCTGGACGGCCGGCTCTACTTCGGCACGTACGGCGGCAACGTCTACTCGCTGGCCGCGGACGGGCAAGCAGATCTGGCGCGCGGGCACCAGCGGCGCCAACTTCGGCCTCAGCGCGGGCAACTTCTACGCCACGCCCGCGGTGGCCTACGGACGCGTCTACATCGGCAACACCGACGGGAACATGTACTCCTTCGCGCAGGAAGCGGGCAAGCTCGCCTGGCGCCGCGGGACGGGCGCCTACGTCTACGCCTCCCCCGCCGTCGCCCAGGTCCGCGGCGGCAAGCCGACCGTCTACTTCGGGAGCTACGACGGCACGTTCTACGCGCTCGACGCCCGGACGGGCGCACCCGCTGGACGCTTCCGCGACGGCGGCAAGATCTCCGGCGCGCGCGACCGTGATCGGCGACGTCGTCTACTACTCCAACTGGGGCAAGCGCGACACGACCGGCCTGTGGGCCAAGTCCGGCAACCGGGTGTTCCACAGCGACCGCGGCGCGTTCAACCCGGTCGTCTCCGACGGCCAGGCGCATCTACCTGACGCGGCTTCTCCTCGGTCGGCGCGTTCGTGCCCAAGACGCAGGGCGCGAGGAGCTCGCGACCGGAAGCGGCGGCCGCGAAGGCAGCGCCGCGACGAAGAAGGCGGCCGCCAAGAAGAAGAAGGCCGCCGCCAGAAGAAGAAGGCCGCCGCCAAGAAGAAGGCAGCGCAAGCAGAAGCGCGGCGGCTGCCGATCTGCGGCCAAGGAGCGGGATCGGCCGCCCGTCGGGCGCGGCCGATACGGCCAGATCCCGCAAAGCGCCACGCTCGGCGTGACTGGCGAGCCCGCGCTCTCCGCGGCGAACTCGCCAGGGACCGCGAAGCGGCCGGCTCCCTCGCTCCCCTACCCAGCCGAAGTTGGACCCTCAGGGCCGCATGGGCACGCCCGCGGACCGCAGCGCGTCCCGGACCTCGGGGATCGTGTACTCCCCGTAGTGGAAGATCGAGGCGAGCAGCACCGCGTCGGCGCCGGCCTCGAGGCCGTCGACGAGATCGTCGGGCTCGCCCGCGCCGCCGGAGGCGATGACCGGCACGTCGACCGCCTCGGCGACCGCCCGCACCAGCTCGAGGTCGTAGCCGTCCTTGGTGCCGTCGCGGTCCATCGAGGTGAGCAGGATCTCCCCCGCGCCGCGCGAGACGCCCTCGCACGCCCAGGCCACCGCGTCGCGGCCCGTCGGGGTGCGGCCGCCGGCCACGTAGACCTCGAAGCCGTCGCTCGGCGGCGCTTTGCGTCGATCGCCAGGACCACGCACTGGGCGCCGAACACGTCGGCCATCTCGGACACGAGCTGCGGCCGCAGCACGGCGGCGGAGTTGACCGCCACCTTGTCGGCGCCGGCGTCGAGCACGGCCTGGGCGTCCGCGACCTCGCGCACCCCGCCGCCGATCGTGAACGGGACGAAGACCTCGTCCGCGGCCCGCCGCGCCAGCTCGACGACGGTGTCGCGCTTGTCGGAGGTCGCGGTGATGTCGAGGAAGATCAGCTCGTCGGCGCCCGTGGCGTCGTAGTGGGCGGCGAGCTCGACCGGGTCGCCGGCGTCGCGGATGTCGATGAACCGCGTGCCCTTGACCACGCGGCCGGCGTCGACGTCCATGCAGGGGATGATCCGCTTGTAGTGCAAACCGGCCAGGGAGAGTAGTTCTCTAGGTAGCCGGGCCGCGGGATTTAGGCAATCGGCTACCGATGCGGGCCGCCCGCGATCCCGAGACAGTGGGCGAGCCATGCAGCGCACGCTCGACCCGCACGCCGCGGCCGGACATCTCACCCGGCTGTACCGCCTCGCCTGGGCCCTGACGGGCTCCCGGCACCTCGCCGAGGAGCTCACGCAGGAGACCTACGCGCGGGTGCTCTCGCGGCCGCGCCGCGTGACCGGCGGCAGCGAGTTCCACTATCTCGCGCGGACGCTCCGCAACGTCGCCAGCGACCACTGGCGCGCCGAGCGGCGCAAGCCCGCGCAGGCGAACGAGTGGCACCTCGTCGACGAGCCGGCGCCGACCGGCGACCCCGAGGTCGCCGCCCTCGCCGGCGAGCTCTACGCCGCCATGGCCGAGCTCCCCGACCACCTGCGCGACGTGACCGCGGCGGTCGACGTGGCCGGCATGACCTACGCGGAGGCGGCGACCGCCCTGCGCATCCCCGCGGGGACGGTCATGAGCCGCCTGTACCGCGCCCGCGAGCGCCTCGTCGGCGCCGTCGCCGCCGCCTGACTCCTCCCCTCGAAAGGACCCGTGCTCCGCTCCCTCGTCCTCGCGCTCGCGTCTCTCGCGGTCGCCGTCCCCGCGGCGACCGCCGCCGACGCCGAGATCTTCGCCCAGCAACAACACCGCCACCATCACCGACCATCGCGACCCGCGGCTCGACAAGCCGCTCATCGGCTTCGCCCACCGCGTCGACCGCATCATCGAGGACGGCGGCGCCCGGCCGCGCGGCTCCCACCTGCTCGACGGCGCCTTCGCCGCCGGCGACGGCCTCACGTTCGAGCGCTCCCGCCGCTTCGACGTCGACCGCGCCGACGAGGACGAGCTGCACGACATCGCCGAGACGATCCGGCGCCGCTTCCTCCAGTCGTCGGTGCTCACCTTCCAGCCGGGCGCCGACGGCGCGAACGCGATCGAGCTGGAGGTCCCCGGCGTCAGCGCCCGCGACCTGCGCGAGGGCCTCCTCGACGACGACGAGGCGCGCGAGCGCCTGTTCGGCGGCTCCGTGACGCTCGACCGGCGCCTCCTGCTCGTCGCCTCGCTCGAGGACGCAGCGCTCGCCCGCACGTTCGCGAGGCGCATCGGCGGCGACATCAAGCGCGCGAAGACGCGCTACGGCCGCCGCGAGTTCGTCGACGCTGCCACCGACGGCCGCGCGCGGATCGAGCGGCGCCGCCTGATCATCACCGGCACGCCGGAGAGCGACGTGGTCGCCCTCGAAGGCGGCGAGATCGACTTCGGCGACGACGGGATCGTCGACTTCGAGGCGCGCCGGTTCGACAGCGTCCGCGTCGACCTCGGCGACGGCGAGGACCGCCTCATCCGCCGCGGCGACGAGCGCCTCCACCTGCGCGCGGCCGACCTCGCCTCCGTCGAGAGCATCGAGGCCGAGATGACCGGCGGCGAGGACCGCGTGACCGTCGACGACCTCACCCCGAGCGGGACGTGGGAGGTGCACGTCAAGCTCGGCGCCGGCCTCGACCGCGCGACCGTCACCACGTCCGACGAGGACGAGCAGGTCTCCGTGTCCCCGTTCTCGGGCGTCAGCGTGCTCGGCCCGGTGTGGGTGACCTTCGACGACGCCGAGCCGGCCGACCGCCTGCGCGTGAACGCCCGCGGCGGCGACGACATCCTCAGCGCGTCGACCGACCGCATGAAGCTCACGCTGGACGCCGGCGACGGCGGCGGGACGCTGATCGGCGGCCCCGGCGACGACGTGCTGCTCGGCGGCGACGGCTTCGACGACGTGCGCGGCGGCAAGGGCGACGACGTCGCGTACATGGGCGGCGACTTCGACCGCTTCATGTGGTTCCCCGGCGACGGTGACGACCACGTTGACGGAGGCGCCTCGAGCCGCGACTCGCTGTTCTTCCAGGGCACGCCGGACGCCGAGGCCTTCGCGCTCGAGCCGCGCCGGTTCACCCGCGACGACGTCTCGATCGACCTCGACGACCTCGAGATCGTCGACACGGTCGCCTTCAACGGCGCCGACACGTACACGATCGGCGACAAGCGCGAACCGACGTGACCGAGCTCAACGCCAGCCTGGCCTCGAGCTTCGGCACGCCCAGCGGCGACGGTAGCGCGGACCGGATGGCTACGATCGCCGGCACCGAGGGCGACGACGACGTCGCGATCACCGGCAAGAAGGTGTTCAGCGGCGCGCTCACCGTCACCGGCCTGCCGATCAGGCTCGGCATCAGCCACGCCGAGCTCGCGCTCGACCACCTGGTCATCGACACGCTGGGCGGCGACGACAGCGTCGACACCTCCGGCCTCGCGCCGGACGTGATCGGCCTCGAGGTCCGCTAGCTCGATCCCCATCTCGTGCGCCGCGGCGGTCACGTCCCGCCGCGAGCGCACGCCGAGCTTGCTGAGGATCGCCGCGACGTGATGGTCGACGGTGCGCACCGAGACCACGAGCCGGTCGGCGATCTCGGCGTTGGTGAGCCCGTCGCCAGCAGGGCCGAGCACGTCGAGCTGGCGGGCCGTGAGGCCGGCCGGGTTGGCCCGGGTGGCTGGTCTGCGGCCGCGCGGAATCCGGGCGCCCCAGGCGCGCAGCCGCCCCCGGACCAGTGTCGGCGGCGGCGCGTCGCGCCGAGTTCGTCGAGGATCCGCAGCGCCTCGAGCGGTCGGCTCGGGCTCCCCGACTCGGCGAGTTCGAGTGCCTGCTCGTACGGGTCGCCGGCCCCTCCCAGGCCTGCGCGGCGGCGTGCCAGTCGCCCGCGCAGGCCCGCGGCCCACGGCTCCGGGCAGCCGTCGAACGGCTGCCGCGCGAGACGCCCGCGCGGGCGAGGTAGCGCAGCAGCTCGCCGCGGAACGGCGGCCGCGCCCGGTGCTCGGTCGCGGCTGCGAGCACGATCACCTCGTCATGCCGCCTGCGCCGGACGCCCGCTGAGCCACGCCCATTCGACGTAGGCGATCCCCGCGTAGGCCACACCGAGCAGCGACCGCTGGGCGCCGCGCGCGCTCGCCACGCGGCTGGCGAGCATGGCCTCGGCGTTCGCGTCGCCCTGCCGCGCCAGCAGCCGGCCCGAGCCCGGCACGCTGTAGACGTAGAGCATGCCGGGTTCCTCGACGCCCTCGACCAGGGTCGCGCAGCCCTGCTCGGCGCTCCGTCCCAGCGGCCGCGCCGCAACAGCAGCAAGCACCGGTGCACCTCGAGGTTGTACGCGTGCGACCAGAAGCCGCGCTCGCGCGTGAACGTCAGGCCGTCGGCGACGCACCTCGGCAGCTCGTCGAGCCGGCCCGGCGAACAGCACCTCGGCGAGATTGGTGTAGCCGCGCGCGGCGTACTCGTGCTCAACCGTCGCGCGGCGACGGCGAGGCTGACCCGCAGGAGGTCGAGCCGTCCGGGCTCGCCGAGCTCGGACTGCGCGAGCCCGAGGTAGTTCAGGCACAGCGCGTCGAGGTCCGGCCGGTCGGCCTGCGCAGCGCCAGCGCCGGGCGCGCATCGAGCGATGTCGGCCGCCGCGTCAGCGGCCGACGGTCAGCGCCAGGACCGCGCCCTCGTAGGCGACGCGTAGGCGAGCGCCGGGCGCGCCGGTCGGCTGCGGCAGCACCGGCGCGCTGCGATCGCGCGCCTCGGCCTCGCGGTGTCGCCCGGTCATGAAGAGGTGGCGCGACAGCCGCACGAGGGCCTGGCCGAGCACCACCGGTTCGCCCAGCCGCTCGTAGCGCTCGCCGGCGTCACGCGCGGCCTCGCACCGCCTCGGAAGCGGTGCGCGTTGTACAGCTCCCACGCGTAGTCGTCGAGCAGTGCGGCGCGGTCGCGACGCCCGAGCCGGCGCCAGGTGCAGCGCGGACGGCCCGGAAGTGCGCAGCGCCTGCCGGTGAGACCCCGCGTCGGGCCGCCTCGCGGGCCGCGGCGGCGCGCGTACGGCGCACGACCGTCTCGTCGTCACCCGCCGCCACGGCGTGGTGGACGAGCCGGGCCGGTCGGGCCGCCGTGCGCCCGAAGCGCACGCCACCACCGCCGCGTTGAGGCGCGCCGGCGGATGACGGGCAGGCTGTCCGCGATCGCCCGCCGGGCCAGCTCGTGCCGGAACGCCACGCCGTTCGCGGACTCGACGACACCGGCTGACCTCGGCCTCGGCCAGCGCGGCGAGCGCGGCGCCGAGCAGCGCGACGACGAGATCCAGCGGCACGAGCGACGGGACGACCGACAGCTGCTCGAACGCGGCTCGCGCCGACGGGCCCAACTGGCCGACGCGCGCCAGCACGGCTCGACCACGCTGCCCGGCACCGCGTCGGCCGGCGGGCCAGCGCCTCGGTGACGAAGAACGGGTTGCCGCGGGTCACGCTGCACGCGGTGAGTCGGCACGGTCGCCGGCCGCCAGCAGCCCGACCGCCTCACGCGAGAGCGGCGCCGCGCCAGCGCCGCGCGGGCGAGCCGGCGAGCCGAGGAAGCGCTGGTCGGTCTCGCTCGTCGCGGAACGAGAGCAACAGCAGCGCCGGCCACGTCCGCGACCCGCCGGCCGAGGTAGCCGAGCAGGTCGAGCGTGGCGTCGTCGGCCCAATGCACGTCCTCGACGACGAGGACGGTCGGCGGTCGGCGACAGCTCGTCGAGCACGGCGGCGAAGACCCCGTCGACGGGCTGGCCCTCGTCCAGCGCCGCGGCGAGGGGCCGGCGGCGCCGAGCCGGCGTCGCGCAGCGGGCCGAGGGTGCGCGGCGCCGAGAGGTCGTCGCACGCGGCGGTGAGCAGCGCCCCTCACGCCGCCCAGAACGTCCGCACGAGGCTCGTCTTGCCGATCCCCGCCTCCCCCGTGATCAGTGCGACCGAGCCGCGGCCCTCGGCGGCTTCGGACACCGCCTGTGCCAGCGCCTCGAGCGTGTGGTCGCGCTCGAGCAGCATGGCGGACATGCCGCCTATGGTCCCAGCCCGCGGTCAGACGTCGAGGGCGGCTTGGCCCTCGGCGATGGTGAAGCGCTTCTCGTAGAGCGCCTTGCCGACGATCACGCCGGAGAGGTTCACCTGACGGAGACGGGCCAGCGCCTCGAGGTCCTCGCGCTTGCCGATGCCGCCCGAGTAAAGAAAACGCCCGCGCACGGCGTGGGCGATCTGCGCCACCTCGTCGGTGTCGGGGCCTTCGAGCTTCCCGTCGCGGTCGACGTTCGTGTAGACGAACGACGCCACGCCGCGGTCGTGCAGGCGGTGGATGGCCTCGGCGGCCGGGAGCTCGGTCGTCTCCGTCCAGCCCGCGGTGGAGATGAAGCCGTCGCGGACATCGACCGAGACGACGATCCGCGGGCCCCAGGTGGCGACGATCTCGTCGAGGAAGTCCACGTCGCGGAACGCGGCGGTCCCGACGATCGCCCGCTCGGCCCCCGCCCGCAGGGCGTCGCGCACCGCCTCCACCGTCCGCAGCCCGCCGCCGTACTGGACCGGCACGCCGGTCCCCTTGACGATGCGCCGCAGGTGCTCGATCGAGCGCGGCTCGCCGTCCTTGGCGCCGTCGAGGTCCACGATGTGCAGGTAGCGGGCGCCGGCGTCGACCCAGCTCTGCGCTGCGTCGAGCGGGTCGTCGTGGTAGGTCGTCGCGTCTTCGAAGCGGCCCTCGACGAGCCGCACCGCCCTCCCGCCGTAGATGTCGATCGCCGGATAGAGGATCACGCGAGGACACCGATCCCGGCGAAGTTGCGGAGCAGCTTGAGCCCGTCGCGCGAGGACTTCTCGGGGTGGAACTGGACGCCCATGACGTTGCCGCGCTCGACGATCGAGACGAAGCGGTCGCCGTACTCGCCGCGGCCCACGACGTCGTCCTCGACGGCCGGCTCGGGCGCGAGCGAGTGCACGTGGTAGAAGGCCGCCGCGTCACCGAGGCCCTCGGTGAGGACCGAGGGCCGCTCGAAGGTCACGAGGTTCCAGCCGATGTGCGGCACGCGCGGGGACCGGAGCGCGGTCACGCGGCCGGGCAGGAGGCCGAGGCCCTCGCCGCCCTCGTGCTCGTCGGAGCTCTCGAAGAGCAGCTGCATGCCGAGGCAGAGCCCGAGGATCGGCACGCCCGCCGCGGCGCGGTCGCGGATCAGCTCGTCGGTCCCGGTGGCGCGGAGGCGGCGCATGGCCTCGGGGAACGCCCCGACGCCCGGCAGGACGATGCCGTCGGCGCTGAGGACGACCTCGTGGTCGGCGGTGAGCCGCGGCTGCGCGCCGACGTGCTCGAGCGCCTTCTCGACGCTGCGGCGGTTGCCCATCCCGTAGTCGACGATGGCGATCACGTGAGCGTCCCCTTGGTGGAGGGCACGCCGGTCTCCGTCGGGTCGACGGCCACGGCCGCGCGCAGCGCGCGGGCGAACGCCTTGAAGCACGCCTCGATCATGTGGTGGGCGTTCGTGCCGGCCTGGAGGTCGAGGTGGAGCGTGAGCCGCGCGGTGGAGGCCACGGCGCGGAAGAACTCCTCCGCCAGCTCGTGCTCGAAGCCCGCGATGTCGCCCGCCGGCAGGCGCTCGAGCCCGGTGATGGCGCCGTACGGGCGGCCCGAGATGTCGACCGCGCACAGCGCGCGCGCCTCGTCCATCGGGATCACGGCCTCGCCGTAGCGCACGATGCCCTTGCGATCGCCGAGCGCGCGGTCGAGCGCCTGGCCGAAGACGATCCCCGTGTCCTCCACCGTGTGGTGCGAGCCGGTCTGCAGGTCGCCGGTCACGCGCACCTCGAGGTCGAAGCGCCCGTGGCGGGCGAGCAGGTCGAGCATGTGGTCGAGGAAGCCGACGCCGGTCGTGCGCGTTCCCGCGCCGGTGCCGTCGAGGCCGAGGCTGAGCGAGACGTCGGTCTCGCCGGTCTTGCGCGTGATCTCTGCGGTTCGGGTCATGCGGACCCTCGATTCTCCCGGATCTCCATCGAAGCGGCGTGGTGCTCGAAGCCCTCGGCGCGGGCGATCGGCGCTCCGGCGCGCGCCAGAGCGGTTCCGGCGCGGCCGATCCGCACCTCCGCCATGCGGCGGCGGAAGTGCCGGGCCGACAGGCCGGAGGCGAAGCGGGCGGCGCCGTCGGTGGGCAGCGTGTGGTTCGAACCCGCGACGTAGTCGCCGAACGCGGTGCCGGACTCGATGCCCACGAAGAGGCAGCCGGCGCTGCGCACGCGCGGCGCGAGCGCCTCGGCCTGCGCGCCCGCCAGCTGCAGGTGCTCGGGCGCGAGGGCCTCGGCGAAGGCCAGCGCGGCCTCGAGCGTGTCGACCAGGACCGTGAAGCCCACCTCGAGCGCGTCGAGCAGCGCCGGGTCGTCGCTCACCGCGACCACCAGCGAGCCCTCGCCGTGCTCGGCCTGCGCCATGAGGTCGAGCTTCAGCGGCTCGGGGTCGACGCCATTCGAGGCGATCACGGTGAGATCGCTCGGGCCGGCGAAGCCGTCGATCCCGACACGGCCCGACACCTGGCGCTTGGCCTCCTGCACCCACAGGCTGCCGGGCCCGACGATGACGTCGACCGGCCGGATCGTCTCCGTGCCGTAGGCGAGGGCGGCGATCGCCTGCGCGCCGCCCATGCGGTAGACCTCGTCGACCTCGCAGAGCGCGGCGGCGGCGAGGAGCGTCGGGTGGCCGCCGGGAGCGGCGAGAACCACCTCGTCCACGCCGGCCACGCGCGCCGTGACGACGCCCATGACCACCGAGGACGGGTACGGATGCTCGCCGCCGGGCGCGTAGACGGCCGCGCGGCGCACGGGCACCTCACGCAGGCGGACGGTCTGGCCCTCGGGCAGCGACACCTCGGCCTCGGCGTCGAGGCCCGCCTCGGCCACCGCGCGCACGTTGGCGATCGCGGTCTCGAGGCCGGCCCGCACGGCGGGATCGAGCGCGTCGAGGGCGGCATCCAGCTCGTCGCGGGTCACGACGACGGCGTCGTTGCCGGAGAACGCGTCTCGTACTCGATCAGCGCGGCGTCGCCGCGCTCGCGCACGGCCTCGAGGATCGGCGCGACGTCGACCGTCGCGGGACCGAGGCCCGCACGCGCGCCGCCACCGCGGCCGCGTCCTCGCACCGTGCACTCAAGCCGCACGGATGCGCTCCAGGAGCCGGTCGATCGCCGCCGC
Source organism: uncultured Solirubrobacteraceae bacterium (assembly GCA_963774155.1). GTDB lineage: Bacteria > Actinomycetota > Thermoleophilia > Solirubrobacterales > Solirubrobacteraceae > DASSUW01. The sequence continues at coordinate 680,864 of CAVZDW010000008.1, read as the reverse complement.
CTTGAGCTTGTGCGCCACCGGGTTGGCGATCAGCCGCGCCGTCGAGGCGGCGATCTCCTCGCGGATCACGAGGCCGTTCTCGCGCAGGGTCGTGCCGGTCGCCGTGAGATCCACGATCCCCTCGACGAGCCCGGTGAGCGGCGCCAGCTCCACCGAGCCCTTGACCTCGACGATCTCGGCCTGGCGGCCGGTGCGCTCGAAGTAGCGGGCGGCGATCTTCGGGTACTTGGTGGCGATCCGCATCACCCCGAGCCGCCGCAGCGCCTCGGTCGCCGGGTTGTCGCCCTCGACCGTCGCGAAGACCATCCGGCACGGCCCGAAGCCGAGGTCGAGCAGCTCGTAGACCTCGCGCTCGGACTGCTCGGCGAGGACGTCCTTGCCGGTGATGCCGATGTCGGCCGCGCCGGCCTCGACGTAGGTCGGGACGTCCGACGGCCGCATCGTGATGAGCCCGGCGTCGTCGAACAGCAGCTTGCGGTCGTTGGCGCGCACCTCGGCCGTGTCGACGCCGAGCCGGTCCAGGAGATCCAGCGTGTCGCCCATCAGCGCGCCACGCGGCACGGCGATCCGCAGATCCTCGAGGCTCACCGCCCCTCCCCCACGCGCGCGATGTGCAGCCGCTCGACGTTGAGCGCCCAGCCGCAGGCCGGCAGCTCGCGGCCGTAGCGCCCGAGCAGGTCGTCGTAGCGGCCGCCACCGCCGAGCGGGGCGCCGAGCGCCGCGTCGTAGACCTCGAACACCGCGCCCGTGTAGTAGTCGAGGTCGCGGATCAGGCCGAGGTCGAAGATCACCCGCTCGGCCACGTTCGGCGCCAGCAGGTCGTAGACGCTCCGCAGCTCGTCGGCCTCCGGGATGCCCTCGAGCACCTCGGCGCCGCCGCGCAGCTGCGGCACGCGCACCAGGTCCTCGTGGCCGTGCACCTCGACCTCGCGCTCGAGCCCCACGAAGTCGCGCGTCACGAGCTCGTGGAGGATCTGCGGGCGGGCGCCCTCGGGGACGGCCACGCGGTCGAGCAGGCGCCGGTACAGCGAGGCGTCGCCGAGCCCGATCCGGTAGTTCTCCAGCCCGGCCGCGTCGAGCGAGGCGCAGAGGATGTTCAGAGCCTCGGCGGTGCCGCTCGGCCCGGGCGCGCCGACCAGCTCGAGCCCGGCCTGGAGCATCTCGCGCGCGTGGCCGCGCTGCGGCCGCACGGAGCGGTAGGCGTGGGCGAAGTAGCAGAAGCGCAGCGGCGGCTCGGCGGTCGCGTAGCGGCGTCGCCACGACGCGGGCGATCGGGATCGTCATGTCCGAGCGCAGGACGAGCACGTTGCCGTGCTCGTCGAACAGCTTGTAGGCGGGGTCGGCCGCCGCCGGGTCGCCTCGGGTCAGCACGGCCTCGTATTCCAGCGCCGGCGTGGCGATCTCGCCGTAGCCGGAGGATTCGAACACGCCCCGGATCGCCTCGGTGATGGCGCGCAGCTCGCGCATCTCGTCCGGGAGGACGTCGCGCGTGCCGCTGGGGATGGGGTGGATCACGCTTCGACGCGTTCGATCTGCGCGCCGAGGCCGCGCAGGCGTTCGTCGATCCGCTCGTAGCCGCGATCGATGTCGCGCACGTTGTGGATCTCGCTCGTCCCGTCGGCGCACACGGCCGCGATCAGCATCGCCATGCCGGCGCGGATGTCGGGCGACGACAGCCGCTGGCCGCGCAGGCGGCGCGGACCGATGATGATCGCCCGGTGCGGGTCGCAGATGGTGATCTCGGCACCCATGGAGATGAGCTTGTCGACGAAGAACAGGCGGTTCTCGAACATCTTCTCGAAGATCAGCACCGAGCCCTCGGACTGGGTGGCGAGCGCGACGGCGATGCTGGTGAGATCGGCCGGGAACGCGGGCCACGGGCCGTCCTCGACCTTGGACTGGTAGTCCCCGGCGTCGCGGGCCACGACGAGCTTCTGGCCCCCGGGGACGATGCAGTCGCCGTTCTCGAACTCGCTGCGGAGGCCGAGGCGGCTGAACACGAGGCGGATCATCCGCAGGTCCTCGGGCACGCAGCCCTGGATCCGCAGCTCCCCGCCGGTGACGCCGGCAAGCGCCATGAACGAGGCGATCTCGATGTGGTCGGGCCCCACGGTGTGCTCGCAGCCGCCCAGCTTGCCCATCCCGTGGACCTGCATGACGTTGGAGCCGATGCCCTCGACCGCGCAGCCCATCTTGTTGAGCATGCGCGCGAGGTCCTGCACGTGCGGCTCGCAGGCGGCGTTGCGGATCACCGTCGTGCCGTCGATCAGCGCCGACGCCATCAGGGCGTTCTCGGTGCCCATCACCGACGGCTCGTCCATGAAGAAGTCGCAGGCCTGCAGCCCGCCGTCGTCGGCCAGGATGCGGATGTCGTTCCCGTGCTCGACGGTGGCGCCGAGGGCGCGGAAGGCGTCGAGGTGCGGGTCGAGCCGGCGGCGCCCGATCACGTCGCCGCCCGGCGGCGGCATCAGCGCGGAGCCGAAGCGCGCCAGGAGCGGGCCGGCGGCGAGGAACGAGGCGCGGATCCGCTCGGCCAGCGGGGCGCTGACCTCGGTGCTGCGCACGCCGTCGGCCTGGAGCGAGACGGAGTTCTCCCCGCGCCACTCGGTCCTCGACGCCGAGGTCGGCGAGCAGGTCGAGCATCGCCTCGACGTCCCGGATGCGCGGGACGTTGTGCAGCACCACCTCCTCGTCGGTGAGGAGGCTGCACGCGAGCAGCGGCAGAGCCGCGTTCTTGTTGCCGGCGGGCACGATCGTGCCGGACAACGGCACCCCGCCCTCGATCAGGAGCTTTTCCATGAGCGTGGAGGGGCTAGGGCCCCGAGGCTGGGCTAGGGTAACAGCCATGTCAGAGCCCCTTTCGCGGGATCAGGCCTGGGACCTGTTCTGTTCTTGGACCGAGTCGGAGTCCCTGCGCCGCCACGTGCTGGCGGTCGAGGCGGCGATGCGTGCGTACGCGCGCAAATTCGGCTCCGACGAGGAGCAGTGGGGCCTCGTCGGCATGCTCCACGACCTCGATTACGAGCGCCATCCGGACCTCGAGACCGGCCATCCGCGCATGGCGCTGGTCGAGCTCGAGAAGCAGGGCTTCTCGCCCGAGTTCGTCCGCGCCGTGGCGTCGCATGCGGACTTCCTCGAGGTGTCGCGCGACTCGCCGCTGGAGAAGACCCTCTTCGCGGTGGACGAGCTGAGCGGCTTCATCATGGCCTGCGCCTACGTGCGGCCCGAGGGCATCCGCGGGATGACGCCGAAGTCGGTCAAGAAGAAGATGAAGACGCCCGCCTTCGCGGCCGCCGTGGACCGCGACGCCATGCGCGAGGGCGCCGAGGAGCTCGGCGTGGACTTCGACGAGCACCTCGCCTTCGTCATCGCCGCTCTCGAAGAGCGCGCGCCGGAGCTCGGGCTCGAGGGCCGCGGGGCGGCGGCCTGATGGCAGCGGTCCGCATCGTGATCCTCGAGGGCGACGAGACCGGCCAGGAGCTGCTGGAGGCCTCGCTGCGCGTGCTCGAGGCGGACGTGCTCGGAATGGAGATCGAGCAGGAGCGCTTCGACCTCTCGCTGGAGAAGCGGCGCGAGACCGGCAACGAGGTCGTCCACGAGGCGGCGCGCGCCATGCGCGAGGCCGGCTTCGGGATCAAGGCGGCGACGGTCACGCCCGAGGGCAAGGACGACGTCGGCTCCCCCAACCGCATCCTGCGCGAGGAGGTCGGCGGCAAGGTGATCGTCCGCACCGGCCGGCGCATCCCGGGCGTGGTCGGACCGGTCTCCGGCGTCTTCCACCCGATCTCGGTCGTGCGCATGGCGATCGAGGACGCCTACGGCGCCGAGCAGTGGCGCGAGGGCACCGAGGGCGCCGCCGACGAGGTCGCGTTCCGCACCGAGAAGGTCACGCGCTCCACCTGCCGGGCGGTGGCCGAGTACGCCTTCCAGACCGCCGAGCGGATGGAGGCCCGGGTCTACGGCGGGCCGAAGTGGACCGTCTCCCCCGTGTACGAGGGAATGCTCAAGGAGGAGATGGACCGAGCGGCCGCGGGCCATCCCGACGTGGACTACATGCCGGTCCTCATCGACGCGACCTACGCGGGGCTCCTGACGGGCGCCACCGAGGTGCCCCTGGTCATCCCGGCGCTGAATCGCGACGGCGACTGCCTCTCGGACATGGTCCTGCCGATGTTCGGCTCGATCGCGGGCGCCGAGTCGGTGCTGCTGGCCTTCGACGACGACTACGCGGTCGACGTCGCCATGGCCGAGGCGCCGCACGGCACGGCTCCGTCGCTCATGGGCAAGGACGTGGCCAACCCGATGGCGATGATCCTGGCCTGCGGCGCCGTGCTCTCGTACGCCGGCTCGACGGGTGTGGCAGGGGCCGAGCGCGCCTCGCGGGCGATCTACGAGGGCGTGCTGGAGACGGTGGCGACCGGCACGAAGACGTTCGACCTGGGCGGCCACGCCTCGACGACCGAGTTCACGGATGCGGTGGTCGAGAAGATCCGCACCAAGGTCGACGTCTGGTCATCGCTCGGAACGCGCTGAGCGCTCGGAACGCGGTGAGTTCACCTCGTCGCGCAGGTGGTGGTGGCGGCGCCGGCGGTAGAGCAGGCGCTGGATCGCCAGGACGGTGGTGCCCGCCGTGAGGATGCACGCGAGGTTGAGGCCCAGCTGGAGGAATGACCCGCGCCACGCCTCCCAGTCCTGGTAGGCGGCGGCGAGGCCGACGTTGGCGGCCGCGGGCAGCGTCGTGACGGAGATCAGCACCCCGATGAGGGCGCCGGACTTCGCGGTGGACAGGCTCAACACGCCCGCCGCCCCGGCGCACACGGCCACGAAGGCCGCGTAGAAGTCGGGGCTCGCGATGATGCGGGCGAGCTCGTGGTCGTCCTCGGTGAACGTGGCCGGCGAGATCCCCGTCTCCTTGAAGATGATGATCGTCACGAAGGTGACGGCGATGGCCAGCGGGAAGCCCACGGCCAGCGCCAGGCCGGAACGGAGGGCGAGACGCCGCTCCCGTCGCACGAGCGCGACGCAGACGCCGGCGATGGGGCCGAACTCGGGGCCGACGACCATCGCGCCGACGAGCAGCACGGCGGAGTCGAGCAGGATGCTGACCGCCGACAGGAGCGCGGCCAGGACCATGAAGACGAGGAAGACGCCGGAGAGCTCGACGCTCTCGTTGGTCCGCTGCTCGACCTCCTCCCACACCACGGCGTCCGCGGGCGCGCCGGCAGCGTGCCGCTCCGCCTGCTGGGCGTGCCTGGAGAGGGCGAGATCGACGGTCTCGAGCGTGATCGAGCCGGTCTCGTCGATCCCGAGGTGCCGGAGGTCGGAGATGATCACGCTCGCGTCCTCGCGCGCGACGTCGCACATCACCACATCGCCGTCCGGGCGGTGGGCCACCCCCTCCAGGACGATGATGTTGATGACCGCGGGCGTGCGCTCGAGCACCTCCAGAACCTCGTCGGTGCGGTCGGGCGGTGAGACGACCCGGAGGTGGACCATGCCGCGGGCAGGGTAGCCGTGAAGGCCGTATGCAAGATCGATTGCAGATTCTGGGGGCCGCATTGCGCGGCGTGGAGCCAAATCCGTGCCGATCGGCACACGGACGTCCGCACGTTGCACGTTCCGTCCGACCCCCTACCTAGTCTGACGAACACATGTTCCCCCTGACGACCACGGACCGCCCGAGAAAGCGCTCGTTCCGCGAGCTGGTGCGTGGGGCTGTAGACACGGCCGCGGCGTTCGCCACGCTGGGTGAGGCACAGGCTCCGGAGCGGTTCACTCCGCGGGCCCCCACCGCCCCCACACGCGAGCACCCGCACCGCCGGTCACTCGGTCGTCAACCGCGAAAGCGCCGGCCGGGAACGGTCGCGCCTCGCGCGCAGGTCTGCGTCTCGCCGGTACCCCATCAGCCGGCTCAGGGCGCCTGACCACCCGCCCGCCGGCGCCCGGTCTGGGAGGACGGGTGCGCCGTCGGGCGCGAAGCTCCAATGCACTTGGGCCGCCTGCGGGCGGCCCGAGCGCCTTGGGGTGGCGGCGCGGTCGACGCCAACTGCGGCTGGATAGGGAGCGGAGAGGTCGGCGCTCGCCCATTTCCTCGTCGCATCCTGCCCTACTGTCGCCAGACAACAGCTAGGCAGGCGCAGCGTCCTGTCCTCTGATCACCCCTCGATCATCAGGCAGGACGCGAGCGCGAAAACCGGGCGCGTCGGCTGGCCCCGCTCTCCCTACCCAGCGGGGTTGTCGTCGGCAGCGACGCAGGAGCGCGGGGAGCTCGCGCATGTCGTCGAACACGACGGTCGCGGGGCCCTCGAGCCGCTCGGCCGGGGTCAGCCCGCCGGCGTACCCGAACGCGCGCATGCCCGCGGCCCGCGCCGCCTGGACGCCGTACGGGCTGTCCTCGATCACGGCGCAGCGCGCGGGGTCCGCTCCGAGGGTGGCCGCGGCGTGGAGGAAGAGGTCCGGCGCCGGCTTGCCGTTGCTCACATCGTCGGCGCTGAAGATGCGGCCCTCGAAGCGGTCGAGCAGGCCGGTGAGGCCGAGGGTGTGCCGCAGACGCTCGTGCGGAGCTGCTCGAGGCGACGCAGGTGGGGAGGCTGAGCGCGTCGAGCGCGTCGACGACGCCCTCGACCGGCGCGAGCTCGGCCTCGAACGCTTCGCGGTACAGGCGGTGGTAGGCGGCGTCCCAGTCCGCGGCGAGGGGGCGGCCGAGCCGGCGCTCGATCTCGCCGACCATGTAGCTCTCCGAGCGGCCGACGAACCGCTCGACGATCTCAGCCTCGGTCAGCGGCCAGCCGAGCTCGGCGAGGACGTGCGCGTCGATGCGTACGGCGATCCGCTCGCTGTCGACGAGCACGCCGTCGCAATCGAAGATGACGAGTTCCCAGCTCAGGTCCCGGGATGGAACCACGAACCGACGGGCTGGCGCACCTTGCGATCCGGGTGCTTGAAGCCAGGGCGGTCCTCCGGGGCGAACCACACGGAGCCGATGCACGCGACGAGGAAGAACACTACGAAGAAGACGACGAGCCACTCCATGTCGATCCCTCCTGTGCCTGCCGTAGATGAGCACCGGACAGTACGCCTGAGCGGTAAGCCGGCCTTAAACGGCTCGAGCCGCCCTCTCGGGCGGCTCGGGGGTCCGCCACGAGGGCGGATGAAGAACCGGCGGCGACCTACTCTCCCAGGCCCGTGAAGGCCAAGTACCATCGGCGCTGTGGGGCTTAACTGCTCTGTTCGGAATGGGAAGAGGTGTTTCCCCCACGCTAAAGCCACCGAACTTGTCAAGACCACGCGCCACTACGCGGACCTTCAAAACTGCACAGCCTGCCAACCACGGGTACCACTAAAAAATATCCGTCAAGCCCTCGACCCATTAGTACCGGTCTCCTACGCACATTGCTGTGCTTCCAGATCCGGCCTATCAACCTGGTGGTCTACCAGGGGTCTTACTCTCTCAAGGAGATGGGAGAGCTCATCTTGAGGCCGGCTTCCCGCTTAGATGCCTTCAGCGGTTATCCGATCCGCACGTAGCTAACCTGCAGTGCCCTTGGCAGGACAACAGATACACCAGAGGTGCGTTCATCCCGGTCCTCTCGTACTAGGGACGAATCCTCTCAACTCTCCAACGCCCACGGCAGATAGGGACCGAACTGTCTCACGACGTTCTGAACCCAGCTCGCGTACCGCTTTAATGGGCGAACAGCCCAACCCTTGGGACCTACTACAGCCCCAGGATGCGACGAGCCGACATCGAGGTGCCAAACCGAGTCGTCGATGTGGACTCTTGGACTCGATAAGCCTGTTATCCCCGGAGTACCTTTTATCCGTTGAGCGACGGCACTTCCACTTGCAACCGCCGGATCACTAAAGCCTGCTTTCGCACCTGCTCGACCTGTCGGTCTCACAGTCAAGCCCCCTTGCTGCTTTTACACTCTACGCACGGTTTCCAACCGTACTGAGGGGACCTTTGCGCGCCTCCGTTACATTTTAGGAGGCGACCGCCCCAGTCAAACTACCCACCTGGCACTGTTCAGGACCCGGATTCACGGAATCCTGTTAGAAGCCCAATACGTCAAGGGTGGTATCTCAAGGTTGGCTCCACGCCAGCCGCAGCCGGCGCTTCATAGCCTCCCACCTATCCTGAGCGAGACGCACCGAACTCCAATACCAAGTTGTAGTAAAGGTTCACGGGGTCTTTCCGTCTTGCCGCGGGTACTCGGCATCTTCACCGAGACTGCAATTTCACCGAGCCCCTCGTTGAGACAGCGTTCAAGTCGTTACGCCATTCGTGCAGGTCGGAACTTACCCGACAAGGAATTTCGCTACCTTAGGACGGTTATAGTTACCGCCGCCGTTTACCGGGGCTTAGTTTCAATGCTTCGACCCGAAGGCCTAACATCTCCACGTAACCTTCCGGCACCGGGCAGGCGTCAGCCCCTATACGTCGTCTTGCGACTTAGCAGAGACCTGTGTTTTTGGTAAACAGTCGCTTGAACCAATTCACTGCGGCCCCCTCGGGCTCCACCAGCTAGTGGCTTCACCCTACTAGGGCGCCCCTTCTCCCGAAGTTACGGGGCGATTTTGCCGAGTTCCTTAACGAGGGTTATCTCGATCACCTTAGTATTCTCTACTTGCCCACCTGTGTCGGTTTTGGTACGGGCACGTGCAATCTCCCTAGAGGCTTTTCTTGGGGGCATGGCTTCCGGAAGTCGCCGGCTTGTAGCCAGCTGACATCACACCTCAGGTTATGCGGGCTCGGATTTGCCTGAGCCCACCCCTACATGCTTGTCGCAGGACGACCATCGCCTGCTATCCATAGCCTTCCCCGTCCCCCCATCGGTCAAATGATTGCGACGTGGTACAGGAATATCAACCTGTTGTCCATCGACTACGCCTTTCGGCCTCGCCTTAGGTCCCGACTAACCCTGAGCAGACGAACTTTACTCAGGAATCCTTGGGCAATCGGCGGAGAGGATTCTCACCTCTCTTTCGTTACTCATGCCGGCATTCTCACTTCCCAGGGCTCCACGGCTGGTTTCCACCGCCGCTTCACTGCCATGGGAACGCTCTCCTACCGCGCGTCTTGCGACGCACCCGCAGCTTCGGAGGCTAGCTTGAGCCCCGTTACATTATCCGCGCCCGAACACTTGACCAGTGAGCTGTTACGCACTCTTTCAAGGATGGCTGCCTCTAAGCCAACCTCCTGGTTGTCTGTGCACTCGGACATCGTTTGCCACTTAGCTAGCACTTAGGGTCCTTAGCTGGCGGTCTGGGCTGTTTCCCTTTTGACGCTGAAGTTTATCCCCCAGCAACTGACTCCCGGAGTAGCCGTGACGGTCTTCGGAGTTTGCCTGATTTCGGTAAGCTGGTAGGCCCCCTAGACCAAACAGTGCTCTACGGCCGCCACGGAATTTATCCGAGGCTATACCTAAATATATTTCGGAGAGAACCAGATATCTCTGAGCTTGATTAGCCTTTCACTCCGATCCACAGGTCATCCGCCCAGTTTTTAACCTAGGTCGGTTCGGTCCTCCACGGGGTCTTACCCCCGCTTCAACCTGCCCATGGATAGCTCGCTCAGTTTCGGGTCTACCGCCTACGACTAAGTCGCCCTATTCGGACTCGCTTTCGCTACGCCTTCGCTCATCGCTTAAGCTTGCCGCAGACGAGTAACTCGCCGGCTCGTTATGCAAAAAGCACGCCGTCACAGCACGAAGCTGCTCCGACCGCTTGTAGGCACGCGGTTTCAGGTACTATTTCACTCCCCTTCCGGGGTACTTTTCACCTTTCCCTCACGGTACTAGTCCGCTATCGGTCACCAGGGAGTACTTAGCCTTGGAGGGTGGTCCCCCCAGATTCAGTCCGCGTTTCACGGGTGCGGACCTACTCAGGAACGCCATCGAGAGTCCGATCGGTTTCGTCTACGGGACGATTGCCCTCTATGGTGCGCGGTTCCACGCGCTTCGACTACTGATCGGTTTTGTAACTCTCGCCGGGACAGCCACATCCCGGGCAGGCGCCCTACAACCCCTCATACGCAACGCGTGGCCGCTTACACGTATGAAGTTTGGGCTGGTCCCCTTTCGCTCGCCACTACTCGGGGAGTCTCGGTTGATTTACTTTCCTCCGGGTACTGAGATGTTTCAGTTCCCCGGCTTGCCCCCACATGCCTATGTATTCAGCATGTGGTAACGCCGTATTACCAGCGTTGGGTTTCCCCATTCGGGAATCCGCGGATCACAGGCTATTCAGCGCCTACCCGCGGCTTATCGCAGCCGTTCACGCCCTTCATCGACTCCTGGTGCCAAGGCATCCACCATGTGCCCTTCCTATCTTGACGGTGATCACGCACTTGAAGGCCAGCCCCGGAAAGGAGGCCGGCCAAAGCGCGCGGTGATACCCGTTTGTTGGCAATGCTGTGCAGTTTTCAAGGTCCGCGAAGAGGCGCACGCCCGGACTGGGCGCTCGGTCTCTCAAAACTCAACAGCATGAGGCGCTCGAGCTCGAAAGCTCGCGCGCCCCCAGGTCCGGTCGACGTTTCGGTAGCCGCTCTGGCTAAGCCGGCACGGAATGCGCCGGCCGCTGAGCGACCGCTCCAATCCTGGAGCTTCCCTAGAAAGGAGGTGATCCAGCCGCACCTTCCGGTACGGCTACCTTGTTACGACTTCACCCCAGTCACGAGCCCCACCTTCGACGGCTCCCTCCCAAAGGGTTAGGCCACCGGCTTCGGGTGTTGCTTGCTTCCGTGGTGTGACGGGCGGTGTGTACAAGGCCCGGGAACGTATTCACCGCGGCAATGCTGATCCGCGATTACTAGCAACTCCGCCTTCATGCAGGCGAGTTTCAGCCTGCAATCCGAACCGAGACGCGCTTTGAGGGATTCGCTCCACCTCGCGGTATCGCAGCCCTCTGTACGCGCCAATGTAGCACGTGTGTAGCCCTGAACATAAGGGGCATGATGACTTGACGTCATCCCCACCTTCCTCCGGTTTGTCACCGGCAGTCTCGCATGAGTCCCCAACTAAATGCTGGCAACATACGACGGGGGTTGCGCTCGTTGCGGGACTTAACCCAACATCTCACGACACGAGCTGACGACAGCCATGCACCACCTGTGAAGATCCAGCCGAACTGACCCCGTGTTTCCACGGGTACGATCCACATGTCAAGCCCAGGTAAGGTTCTTCGCGTTGCGTCGAATTAAACCACATGCTCCGCTGCTTGTGCGGGCCCCCGTCAATTCCTTTGAGTTTTAGCCTTGCGGCCGTACTCCCCAGGCGGGGCACTTAATGCGTTAGCTTCGGCACGGAGGGAGTCGACACCCCCCACACCTAGTGCCCATCGTTTACAGCGTGGACTACCAGGGTATCTAATCCTGTTTGCTCCCCACGCTTTCGCGTCTCAGCGTCAGTTACGTCCCAGCGAGCTGCCTTCGCAATTGGTGTTCCTCCTGATATCTGCGCATTTCACCGCTACACCAGGAATTCCACTCGCCTCTTCCGTACTCTAGCCCGACAGTATCCACCGGCATTCGAGGGTTGAGCCCCCGACTTTCACAGCGGACTTACCGGGCCGCCTACACGCGCTTTACGCCCAATGATTCCGGACAACGCTAGCCCCCTACGTATTACCGCGGCTGCTGGCACGTAGTTAGCCGGGGCTTCTTGTGAAGGTACCGTCACTCCAGCCGGCTATTCACCGACGAAGCTTCGTCCCAACTGAAAGGGGTTTACAACCCGAAGGCCTTCTTCCCCCACGCGGCGTTGCTGCGTCACGCTTTCGCGCATTGCGCAAGATTCCCCACTGCTGCCTCCCGTAGGAGTCTGGGCCGTGTCTCAGTCCCAGTGTGGCTGATCGTCCTCTCAGACCAGCTACGCATCGTCGCCTTGGTAGGCCGTTACCCCACCAACAAGCTAATGCGCCGCGGGCCCTTCCCGATGCGAAGGCCAAAGCTATCTTTCCTCCTCTCACTTACGAGAGAGGAGCTCATCCGGTATTAGCCCGAGTTTCCTCGGGTTGTCCCGGTCATCGGGGTGGGTTACCCACGTGTTACTCACCCGTTCGCGGCTCTGCCCCAGGCCGAAGCCTGGTTCGTCGCTCCACTTGCATGTGTTAAGCACGCCGCCAGCGTTCGTCCTGAGCCAGGATCAAACTCTCCGTGAAGAACTACTCACTTCGAGCTGTCGCGCATCTCACGAGGGCGCGGCCGTACACGTGGCCGGCGCCGGATGCGATCGACGAGGTACTACTTGATTCATTTTTGCCGTCCGACGCGGGTAGCGCCGGCGGCGTTGACGAACCTGGACGCACATCGATCATTGGCTCTGGCGCTAGGCCAGGGCCGATCGGTGCGCATGCTGTTGAGTTTTCAAAGACCGCTGCGCCTCGCTGCGAAGGGGTCTCCTCCGCGTGGGCGCGCTCGGAACCGTCCCGAGCGGGCAATGGAGTGTAGCGCGCCCCAGCCGACCTGTCCAAGCGCGGTGGGGGCTGTCCTCCAGCGGCCGGGGACTGTAGCACTCGGCTACGAGACCACCTGGACATGCACCTCGCGGGCCCGTGGGCGGACGTCGAAATCGATCAAGACGACCTGCTGCCACGTGCCGAGGACCAGCCGCCCGCGGACCAGCGGCACCGATTCAGACGGCCCGACCAGGGAAGCCCGCAGGTGCGCATGGGCATTGTCGTCGCCGTTGCGCACGTTGTGCTCGTAGTCGCCGCCGCCCGGTCGCGCCACCGGCACCAGCCGCGCGAGCGCGTCGCGGAGGTCCTGCACGCCGCCGGGCTCGAACTCCATCGTCGTCACCGCCGCCGTGGACCCCGTGACGAAGACGGTCACGACGCCGTCGCTGACGCCGCTCTGGAGCACGACGGCCAGGACGCCCTCGGTGAGGTCGACGACGTGGCCTTCGCCGTCCGTCTCGAGCCGCAGGAGCCCCGTGTGGACGGTCACGCCACGCGCAGGCGCCGGAAGCGCCGCTTGCCGACCTGCAGCACGCGGCCGTCGAGCTCGGTCGAGGGCAGGTCGAAGACGTCGGGGGCCACGGGCGAGCCGTCGAGCTTCACGCCGCCGCCGGCGATCGCTCGCCGCGCCTCGGAGCGCGATCCGCCGAACGCGTCGGCGATCACCTCCGGCAGGTGCACGACGCCGTTGAGCGGGCGCACGACGTGCTCCTCGATCTCCGAGGGCAGGTCGTGGGAGACGAAGACGCGGTCGAACTCGGCCTCGGCCTCCGCGGCGGCCTCGGCCGAGTGGAACCGCTCCACGATCGCGCGCGCGAGCGCGCGCTTGGCGTCGCGCGGCGACGCGTCCGCGGGCACGTCGCGCCCCAGCAGCAGGCCGTACCACTGCGGCAGCGCCTCGTCCGGCACCGACAGCGTCTTGCCGTACATCTCGCCCGGCGGCTCGGTGATCCCGATCTGGTTGCCGATCGACTTCGACATCTTCTGCACGCCGTCGGTCCCCGGCAGCAGCGGCATCGTGAGGATCGACTGCTGCGGCACGCCGTAGGCGGCCTGGATCGCCCGCCCCATGAGCAGGTTGAAGGTCTGGTCCGTGCCGCCGAGCTCCACGTCCGCCTCCACGGCGACCGAGTCGTAGCCCTGCAGCACCGGGTACAGGAGCTCGAGCAGCGAGATCGGCTCGCCGGCCGCCCAGCGCTTGGAGAAGTCGTCGCGCTCGAGGATCTGGGCCACGGTGGGCACGCGCGCGAGCCGGAAGAGATCCTCGGCCGGCATGTCGAGCCATTCGCTGTTGTGGCGCAGCTCGAGCCGCTCGTCGGTCCGCAGCACCTTGCCGGCCTGGTCCACGTACGTGCGCGCGTGCGCGTCGATCTCCTCGCCGGTGAGCACCGGGCGGGTGACCGAGCGGCCGCTGGGGTCCCCGACGCGGGCCGTGTAGTCGCCCACGATGAGGACGACGGTGTGGCCGGCGTCCTGGAACTCGCGCAGCTTCTGGAGGACCACCGTGTGGCCCAGGTGCAGGTCGCTCGCCGTCGGGTCCAGACCGAGCTTCACGCGCAGCGGACGGCCCTCGGCGAGGCGCTTCTCGAGCGCGCCGCTGGGCAGGAGCTCGACCGCGTTACGGCCGAGACGGGCGGCGAGCGAGGCGGGATCTTCCATCCGGCCCAATGCTAGCCTCCAGACGGGGCTGGTCATCCGTGCGGATCAGGGTCGATTCCACACGTCAGGCCTTTCGGGCGTGGATGCTCGAGGCGGGTCCCCAACCCACCGTATGAGCGATCGCGAACGCAAAGACGAACCGTCTGGCGGCGCGCCGGATGGCGCCGGGAACGGCTCCAACGTGGTTCCCCTGCGCCCGCACGCCACGGTCAAGGAGCGCAAGCCGCGCCGCAAGGTGCGGATCCGCAAGCTGCGCCTGTTCGCCCTCTTCCTCGGCCTCGGCGCCCTGGCCCTCGTCTCGACCGTCTTCGGGATGATGATGGCCGTCGCGTCCGACCTGCCGAAGCTCGAGCGGCCGGTGGCCCGGAACTCGGTCATCTACGACATCAAGGGCCGCCGGATCGGCGTGCTCACCGGCAACGAGAAGCGCGTCTTCCTGCGCGAGGAGGAGATCGCGCCGGTGATGAAGCACGCGATCATCGCCATCGAGGACCGGCGCTTCTACACCAACGACGGCGTCGACCTGCGCGGCATCGCCCGCGCCTTCTACCAGGACGTCGTCCAGCAGCGCGTGGTCCAGGGCGGGTCGACGATCACGCAGCAGTTCGTCAAGAACGCGCTCGCCGCGCAGGACGACCGCACCGTGTTCCAGAAGCTGCGCGAGGCCGCGATGGCCTACCACCTCACGCGCCAGTGGACCAAGGAGGAGATCCTCCGCAACTACCTCAACACGATCTACTTCGGCAACGGCGCGTACGGGATCGAGGCGGCGGCGCGGACCTACTTCCAGCCCAACCACCCCGGTTGCGACCAGCCCGACCGGCCCAAGTGCGCCTCGCGGCTCGAGCCGCACGAGGCCGCGCTGCTGGCCGGCATGGTGGCGTCCCCGACGGCCTACGACCCGATCGCCAACCCCGAGGCCGCCAAGGACCGCCGCGACCTCGTGCTGCGCTACATGCGCGACCAGGGGTTCATCTCCCCCCAGCAGTACCAGGACTCGACCCAGCGCGAGCTGCCCGAGCGCGGCGACCTCCAGCCGCCGATCGAGGAGAGCGACCACCCCTACTTCACGTCGTGGGTCAAGCAGCAGGTCGTCGACCGCCTCGGTGGCGGGCAGGACGGCGCCCGCCTGGCCTTCGAGGGCGGTCTGCGGGTGCGGACGACGATCGACGGCGAGCTGCAGGACGCCGCTGAGCAGGCGATCGACAGCTGGCTCCCCAACGAGGACGGCCCGCGCGCCGCGCTCGTCGCGCTCGACAACGACACCGGCCAGGTCCGCGCCATGGTCGGCGGCGACGACTTCAACGAGCTGCCGTTCAACCTCGCCACCCAGGGCCAGCGGCAGCCGGGCTCGGCCATCAAGCCGTTCATCCTCGCCGAGGCGCTGCGTGAGGGGGTCTCACCCAACTCGGTCTGGACCTCCCAGAAGATGACCTTCGACGTTCCCAAGTCGAAGGAGGTCTTCACCGTTAACAACTATGAGGGCGCGTACGCCGGAGTCACCACCCTCGCGCGCGCGACCACGTTCTCCGACAACTCGGTCTTCGCCCAGCTGGGCATCCAGATCGGCACGCGCAGGATCGCGCGCCTCGCCGAGCGCATGGGCATCCGCACCAACGTCTCGACCAACTGGGCGATGACGCTCGGCGGCCTCGAGGAGGGCGTGACGCCGCTCGACATGGCGCACGCCTACGAGACGTTCGCCAGCGGCGGCGACCTCGTCTACGGCACGCTCAGCCCGGGCTCCGACAACCCGCGCGACGAGCGCGCGCCCGGCCCCTCCGGCCTGCGCCGGATCGAGCACGAGGTCGACGGCGAGTGGAAGCCGGTGACGCTCCCCGGCGGCGAGGAGGCCATCAACCACACCAAGCGCCGCAACGTGCTCGAGCGCGACGTGGCCGAGCAGGTCGGCTCGCTGCTGCGCAACGTCGTGACCGTCGGCACCGGCACTCGCGCGCAGGTGGGAGACACGCCGATCTCCGGCAAGACGGGGACGACCGAGGGCTACGGCGACGCCTGGTTCGTCGGCTGGACGCCCGAGTACACGGTCGCCGTCTGGGTCGGCTATCCCAACGAGTTCCGCTCGATGGAGACCGAGTACCAGGGCCAGCCGGTGGCCGGCGGCACGTTCCCGGCCAGCATCTTCCGCACCTTCGTCGAGTCGCTCCAGGAGATCTACCCGCCGGAGGAGGACGAGGAGGAGACCGACACCCCGTCCACCCCGGTGACGCCGGAGACCACCGTGGCCC
Source organism: uncultured Solirubrobacteraceae bacterium (assembly GCA_963774155.1). GTDB lineage: Bacteria > Actinomycetota > Thermoleophilia > Solirubrobacterales > Solirubrobacteraceae > DASSUW01. The sequence goes on along the minus strand of CAVZDW010000008.1, from coordinate 664,500 downwards.
CGGAGGCGACCGCCGCGCCCGAGACCGGCGGCGAGACCGCCCCGGCCCCGGAGCCCACGACCGCTCCGCCCGCCGAGGAGCCGGCGGCGCCGCCGGCCGAGGAGACTGCCGCCTGAGGCCGGCGGCGACGTCGCGCCCGAAGCCGAGCCGTAGGGCTCGAACTGCGGCATTGAGGAGGCGGGATCGGCCGCTGCGCGCGGGCGTGGGGCGGTTCATACACGGTATGCGTGTATGAGCGACCCCAGTGGGGCGGCTGATGGTCGATATACGACCATGGGCAACCCCAGCCGCGCCGACCGCGTCGCCGCTCTACCCAGCCGCAGTTGACGGCCAGGGCTTTGACACGTACCGGTTCCCGGCCGCGGTGAACCGCCACGGCAGCTCGACGGCCTTGGTGATCCCGATCCGCGGGCCGGCCACGATCTCCACGTCCGACCACCCCGGCGGCGGCGCCTCCACCACCACCGGCCCGGCCGCGAGGTCGGTGCCGTTCTCCTCCAGGCCGATCCCGAGCGCCTGGGTCAGCTTGCCCGGCCCCGAGCAGAGATCGTCGACGCCGCGCCGCGCGCGCATGATCTCGATGCCCGCCAGGGGCTCGAGCGCGCGGATGAGCACGGCGGCGCCGACGTCCTCGGGCTCGCACACCGCGTTGAGCAGCGCGTGGATCCCGTAGGAGCGGTAGACGTAGGCGCGCCCCGGCGGCCCGAACAGCGTGCTCGTGCGCGCCGTCACGCCCACGTACGCGTGGCAGGCGGGCTCGGACATGTGGTACGCCTCGGTCTCCACGATCACGCCGGCGGTCTCGCCGTGGCGGACCACGCAGCCGACCAGCGCCCGCGCCACCTCCACCACGGGTCGGTCGTAGAACGCGTGCGCGAGCGTCAAGCCGGCTGGCCGTCGAGCTCCGCGCGCGCGTGCGCGAGCTGCTCCCGCACGCGGTCGAGCGCGGTGCCGCCCTCGGAGACCTTCGACTCGAGCCACGACTGCTGCTCGAGCACCGCGTAGTACTCGTCGTCGAGCGCCTCGGAGTGGCGGGCCAGCTCGTCGGGCGAGAGCTGCGACAGCGTCCGCCCCGACGAGACCGCCTCGCGGACGAGCCCGGCGACGATCCCGTGCGACTGCCGGAAGGGCACGCCGCGCCGGACGAGCATGTCGGCGACGTCGACCGCGGCGATCATCTCGTCGGCCGCCGCGCCGGCCAGGCGCTCGCGGTCGAAGGAGATCGACCCGACCATCCCCGTCGCCGCCCGCACGCACAGATCGAGCGTGTCGGCCGCGTCGAACAGGTGCTCCTTGTCCTCCTGCATGTCCTTGTTGTAGGTCAGCGGGAGGCCGTGCATGACGCCGTGGAGCGCGCTCAGGTGGGCGACCACGCGCGGCGCCTTGGCCCGCAGCAGCTCGGCGGCGTCCGGGTTCTTCTTCTGGGGCATGATCGAGGAGCCGGACGCCCACGCGTCGGAGACCTCGCAGAAGCCGAACTCCTCGCTCGACCACAACACGATCTCCGCGCCCAGGCGCGAGAGGTGCGTGGCGCAGGTGGCGGCGGCCGAGAGATAGTCGAGCACGTAGTCGCGGTTGGAGACGGCGTCGATCGAGTTCGGGGCCACGCCGGCGAAGCCGAGCTCGCGCGCCACCAGTCCGCGGTCGGTGGCGAAGTTCACGCCCGCCAGCGCGCCGGCGCCCAGCGGCAGGTCCGAGGTCGCGCCGAGCACGTGCTCGAAGCGCCGGGCGTCGCGCCGGAACATCCAGAAGTAGGCGAGCAGGTGGTGGGAAAGGTAGACGGGCTGCGCGCGCTGGAGGTGCGTGTAGCCGGGCATCGGCCAGTCGAGGTGACGATCGGCGAGCTGCACCAGCGCGCTCTGCAGCCCCTGCAGGCGCTCGATGGTGGTCAGCGCGTGCGCGCGCGTGAACATCGCCACGTCGGTCGCCACCTGGTCGTTGCGCGAGCGCGCGGTGTGGAGCTTGCCGCCGACCGGCCCGACGATCTCGGTCAGCCGCCGCTCGATGGCCATGTGGATGTCCTCGTCGTCCTCGCGGAACGCGAAGCCGCCGGATTCGAGTTCCTCCTCCACGCGGTCGAGGCCTCCGAGCAGTGCGTCGCGGTCGCTCACGGAGATGATCCCGGCCTCCGCCAGCATCTTCGAATGCGCGCGCGACTGCTCGACGTCGTACGGCCCCAGCCGCCAGTCGAACCCGATCGAGGCGTTGAGCTGCTGGAAGATCGGGTCCTGCGGGATGCTGAAGCGCGACATGGCGGGCATGATGACTGAGATGTCTTTCGCGGTCCGGCCCGCCACGCCCACCGATCCGGCCGACGCGCTGCTCTACGCGTCGGCCAAGCCGTACTACGACGCGTACGCCGGATCGGAGGAGCGCGCCCGCGGCCTGCTCGCCGCCGTCTATCGCCGTCCGGGCCATGCCGCGAGCTTCGACGTCTGCCGCGTGGCGGAGGTCGACGGCGAGATCGCCGGTGTCATCGCCTGGTTCCCGGTCGCCGAGGGGGACGAGCGGGCGCGGAAGTTCGTGTCGCTCACCGCGCCGCGCGTGCCGCCCTGGCGCTGGCCGGCGCTCCTGCGCCATCTCCGCGCCGCCGGGCTCGTCTCCCCCAACCCGCCGCTCGGGACGCTCTACGTCGACGCGCTGGCCGTGGCCCCGGGCTTCCGGCGCCAGGGCGTGGCCCGCGCGCTCCTGCGCGTCGCCGAGCAGGCGGCCGAGGCTTCCGGCTTCGGCGGCGTGACGCTCGACACCGGCCTGCTCAACGAGCCCGCGCGGGCGCTGTACGAGGGCGCCGGCTATCGCGAGCGGGAGATCCGCCGGGCGCCGAGCGAGCAGATCGCCGAGGCCATCGGCGGCCCGGGCTTCGTCGGGTACTTCAAACCACTGTGAGCAGCGCCTCGGCCACCTCGGCGACCTGGCCCTCGGTCATGCGCGGGAAGAACGGCAGCGCGATCGAGCGCGCCGCGACGTCCTCGCAGATCGGGAACTCGCCCCCGCGGTAGCCGAACGCCTCGCGGTAGAACGACATCAGGTGGATGGCGGGCAGGTAGGGCTTGGACTGCACGCCCCGCTCGCGCAGCGCGCGGATCACGCCGTCCCGGTCGCGCGGGACCTGGACGACGAAGACGAACCAGCCGCGGACGTCGCCGCCCGAGTCCTCGCACGGCAGCCCGAGCTCGCTGCCGGCCAGCGCCTCGCGGTACCAGCCGGCGACACGCGCGCGGTCGGCGAGCATGCCGTCGAGCCGCTCGAGCTGAGCCAGCCCCAGAGCGCACGCGATATCCGTGAGGCGGTAGTTGAAGCCCAGCCGGTCGTGATCGAGCCAGCCCATGTCCGGCGCGCGGCCCTGGTTGCGCTCGGAGTCCACGCGCACCTTGTGCTCGGCCGAGCCCATGGTCAGCATCCCGCCCTCGCCGGTGGTGAGCTGCTTGTTGGCGTAGAACCCGAACGCGGCCGGATGCCCGCGGCCGCCGACCTGCGTGCCGTCGGCGTGCACGGCGCCGAGCGCCTCGCAGGCGTCCTCGACGATCGGCAGCCCGTGCTGCTCGAGCGCGGGCACGTCGGCGGGGTAGCCGAAGATGTGGACCGGGAGCAGGGCGCTCGTGCGGCCGGTGATCGCCGCGGCCGCGGCGTCGGGATCGAGGTTCAGCGTCACCGGATCGATGTCCACGAAGACCGGCGTGGCGCGCTCGTAGAGGATGGCGTTCGCGCTCGCCACGAAGGAGAACGGCGACGTGATGACCTCGTCGCCCTCCGCGACGCCCACCGCCCGCAGCGCCAGGTGCAGCGCGGCCGTCCCCGAGGAGACGGCGCTGGCGTGGCTCACGCCCAGCCGCGCCGCGAAGGCCTGCTCGAAGGCGGGCACCTGCGGGCCGAGCGAGAGCTGGCCGCTGCGCAGCACGTCGAGGACGGCCTGCTCCTCCTCGGCGCCGAGGACGGGCTGTGCGAGCGGGATCACGCGTGCGGCGCGCGCGAGCGGACCATGCCGGCTTCGAGCGAGTCCACCAGCGCGTCCCAGCTCGCCTCGATCACGTTCTCGTGGACGCCGATGGCGCCCCACGTGGCGCTGCCGTCGGTCGCGTCGAGCAGCACGCGGGTGGTCGCCCCGGTGGCCTTCCACTCGTCGAGGATGCGGACCTTGTAGTTGACGAGCTTGATGTCGCGCAGGTGCGGGAAGCGCTCGCCGATGGCGGCGCGGAGCGCCGTGTCCAGCGCGTTGACGGGGCCGTTGCCCTCGGCCACGCGCACGTACCGCTGCCCGTCCATCCAGATCTTGATGGTGGCCTCGGTCTGCACCCGGCCGTCCTCGCGCTTCTCGGTGATCACGCGCCAGGACTCGAGGCGGAAGAGCGGCTCGTAGTCGCCCGTCTCGCGCCGGATGAGCAGGTCGAAGGAGCCGTCGGCGGCCTCGAACTGGAAGCCCCGGTGCTCGAGCTCCTTCACGCGCTCGACGACACGGGTGGCCGTGGCGTCGTCGAGCGAGCCGCCGGCGTGGGCGATCACCGTGCCCTTGCCGGAGAGCTCGGAGACGAGCACCTCGCGGCTGTTGCCGACGGCGCTCGGCTCGATGTGCTCGAACGTCGCCGGGTCGGCGTTCACGCCCGCGACGTGCATCCCGCCCTTGTGCGCGAACGCGTTCTTGCCGACGTACGGCTGGTTCGGGTCCGGGTTGAGGTTGAGCAGCTCGTCGAGGTAGTGCGCGGCCTCGGTCCAGCCCTCGAGGCTCGGCAGGCAGTCGTGGCCGAGCTTGAGCTGGAGGCCGGGGACGATGCTCGTGAGGTTGGCGTTGCCGCAGCGCTCGCCGTAGCCGTTGATGGTGCCCTGGACCAGGGTCGCGCCCTCGGCCACGGCCGCGAACGAGTTCGCCACGGCCACCTCGGCGTCGTTGTGGCAGTGGATGCCCAGCGCGGCCTCCGGGAGCGCGCTGCGGACGTCGCGGACGGCGTCGGCGATCTGGCTCGGCAGCGACGCGCCGTTGGTGTCGCACATCGTGAGGTTCTCGGCGCCCGCCTCGAACGCGGCCCGCAGGCACCCGACCGCGTACGCCGGGTCGTCGCGCCAGCCGTCGAAGAAGTGCTCGGCGTCGTAGATCACGCGCTTGCCCTGGCCGACGAGGAAGGCGATCGACTCGCCGATCATCGCCAGGTTCTCCTCGCGACCGACCTTGACGACCTTCTCCAGGTGCAGGCTCCAGGTCTTGCCGACCAGCGTGCAGACCGGCGCGAAGGAGGTGGCGAGCGCCTGCAGCGCGGCATCGTCCGCGGCCGCGACGCCGCGCCGCCGCGTCATGCCGAAGGCGCACACGTCGGCCCGCAGGCCCTCGTGCTCGAGCCGCTCGAAGAGCTCGGCCTCCTTCGGGTTCGAGTCCGGGAAGCCCGCCTCGATGAACGGGATCCCGAGGTCGTCGAGCGCGTGCGCGACCCGGACCTTCTCCTCCACGGAGAGCGACATCCCGTGACCCTGCATGCCGTCACGCAGGGTCGTGTCGTAGACGGCGATCCGGCTCACGGAGCTTCAGCAGGCTGGGGCACCACGTCCAGCCAGCCGGCATAGCGATCCGAGCGGCCGTGCAGCGCGTCCTCGAAGACCTCCTGGACCGCACGCGTGATCGGACCCGGCTCGCCGGTGCCGACGGCGTGGTCGTCGACCGAGCGCAGCGGCGTCAGCTCCGCGGCCGTGCCGGTCATGAAGATCTCGTCGGCCGTGTAGAGCTCGCCGCGGGCGACGTCGCGCTCCACCACGTCGTAGCCGAGATCGCGGGCGATCTCGATCGCCGAGAGGCGGTTGATGCCGCCGAGGATCGAGGAGTTGAAGCCGGGGGTGGCGATCACGCCGTCCTTGACGATGAAGAGGTTCTCGCCGGTGCCCTCGCAGACGAAGCCGCGCTGGTCGAGGAGGATGCCCTCCTCGTAGCCCGCCTTGTCGGCCTCGATCTTCGCGAGCACGGAGTTCAGGTACTGGCCGTTGGCCTTGGCGAGCGGGATCAGGGCGTCGGGCCCGATCTTCCGCCAGGAGACGACCTTGCCGGTCACGCCGCGCTGCTTGCCCTCGTCGCCGAGATAGGCGCCCCACTCCCAGACGGCGATGAAGACGTCAACCGGGCAGTCGAGCGGGTACAGGCCCATCGGACCGGCGCCGCGATAGACGACCGGGCGGATGTAGCAGGACTTGAGCCCGTTGCGGGCGATCAGGTCGAGCGTCGCCTCGCGGATCTGCTCCTTCGAGTACGGGACCTCCATGTAGTACATCTCCGCCGACTTGAAGAGGCGGTCGACGTGGTCCTGGTGGCGGAAGACGGCCGTGCCGCGCGGGGTCTCGTAGGCGCGGACGCCCTCGAAGACGCCGGTCCCGTAGTGCAGCGCGTGGGTGAGCACGTGGATCTTCGCGTCCTCCCAGGCGACGTATTCGCCGTTCATCCAGATGAGGTCCGCTTGCTTCACTTGAGCTCCTCCAGCACCGCGCGAGTCGCTTCGGCGGTCGTTGCCTTGCCGCCCAGGTCGCCGGTCCTCAGCCCGGCCTCGAGGGCCCGATCCACAGCCGATTCTATCCGCGCCGCGTCGTCCTCCCGGGCGAGTCCGTGCCGCAGCATGAGCGCGGCGGAGAGGAACATGGCCAGCGGATTGGCCACGCCCGAGCCGGCGATGTCCGGCGCGGACCCGTGGACGGGCTCGAAGAGGCCCGGGGTGGGTGGGGATGGATTTCCGAGCGAGGCGCTCGGGAGCAGGCCGATGCTGCCGGTGATCATCGCCGCCTCGTCGCTGAGGATGTCGCCGAACATGTTCTCGGTGACGATGACGTCGAAGGACCGGGGCGCGGCCACGAGCTGCATCGCGGCGTTGTCGACGAGCAGGTGGTCGAAGGCGATGTCGGGGAACTCCGTCGCGTGCACGCGCGTGATCACCTCGCGCCACAGCCGGCTCGTCTCCAGCACGTTGGCCTTGTCGACGCTCGTGACCTTCGACCGGGCGGCCTGGAACGCCGTGCGCGCGATGCGCTCGATCTCCTCGACCGTGTAGGCGCACACGTCGTAGGCGCGGCCGTCCGCCCGGCCCTTGTCGCCGAAGTAGATGCCGCCGGTCAGCTCGCGCACGACGAGGAGATCGGTGCCCTCGATGATCTCGCGCTTGAGCGGACTCGCGTCGTAGAGCGCGGGCAGCGGGCGGACCGGGCGCAGGTTCGCGTAGAGCCCGAGCGCGCCGCGGATGCCGAGCAGGCCCTGCTCCGGCCGGGGCTTGTCGGGGTCGGTGGTGTCCCACTTGGGACCGCCGACGGCGGCGAGGAGCACGGCGTCCGCCTGCTTGGCGGCCTCGACCGTCTCGTCCGGCAGCGCGGTTCCGGTGGCATCGATGGCGGCGCCGCCGATCAGGTGGTCCTCGTAGTCCAGGTCGGGGGCGACCTCGGCGAGGACCTCGCGGGCCGCGGCCAGCACCTCAGGGCCGATGCCGTCGCCGGGGAGCGTGACGATCTTGGGCATGGAGCGCCACCGTAGCCGACACGGCGAGGTTGACCGTCGCGCGTAAGCGCGCTTAGGGTCGGTCCATGCCTCAAGCCAAGCGTCGTGCCAAGGCCAAGCCGCGCCGCACCAAGCGCGTGCTCAACGTCGTGCCGTCGCGCGAGCAGGAGCGCGACTTCCGGTTCTCGGACGCCACCGCGGCGGCGCTCGTGGGCGCGGCCACCGTGCCGAAGTCGAAGGACCTGCGAGAGACGTGGTGGAAGGTCGGCGACCAGGGCACCACGGGCTCGTGCGTGGGCTGGGCCACCGCCGACGCGCTCCTGCGCTGGCACTTCGTCAAGGCCGGTCGGATCAAGACGACCGACACGGTCTCGAAGCGCTTCATCTGGATGGCGTCGAAGGAGACCGACCAGTTCTCGTCCCAGCCGACGACCTTCATCGAGGACGCCGGCACGAGCCTGAAGGCCGCGCTCGACGTCGCGCGCAAGTTCGGGTCGGTGAAGGACACCGTCCTGCCGTTCGGCGGCGGTCTGTATCCGGGCCGCCCGGAGACGTTCTACGCGCTCGCCGCGCAGCTGAAGATCTCGTCGTACTTCAACCTGTCGTTCGACCGCGGCGGCTCGTTCGACTCCTGGCGCCGCTGGCTGGCCAACAACGGCCCGCTCCTCACGCGACTCGACATCGACCGCACCTGGGACGACGCCACGTCCACGGGCGGGAACATGGACGCCTACCAGCCGAAGACCAAGCGCGGCGGCCACGCGGTCGCGATCGTGGGCTACACGCCGGACCGCTTCATCGTCCGCAACAGCTGGGGCACGGACTGGGCCGACAACGGCTTCGGCTACGCGTCACTGGCCTACACCCAGGAGGCGTTCACGGAGGCCTACGGGGTCACCGTGTGATCACAGGCGACGAACTGCGGCGTTGAGGGACGAACTGCGGCATTGAGGGAGCGGGATCGGGCGTTGTGCTGACTAAGACTCGTATAGCGAGCATTAGTCAGCACGCCACTTTCCAGAGTGGCCAGAGAGGCCGACCCCTCGCCGCCCTACCCAGCCGGGGTTGACGTTCGTACGGATAACCCCAGCGCGCCGAGCCAAACGGGCTGAGACACTCGCAAACTGGTGCTGTTCGGTCGTGAGCTGGAGCTCGAGCGCGTGGAGCGCGTCCTCACGACGGCGAAGGCCGGCGGGAGCGCCGTGCTCGTCCTCCGGGGCGAGCCCGGGATCGGCAAGACCGCGCTGCTGAAGGCCGCGATCGCGCAGGCCGCCGGCATGCGGGTCCTCAGGACGCGCGGCCTGGAAGGCGAGGCCGAGCTGCCGTTCGCCGGGCTCGCGGACCTCACCGCGCCCGTCATCGACCTCCGCGAGCGGCTGCCCGCGGCTCAGGCCGCGGCGCTCGCGGGCGCGCTGGAGCTCGAGCCCGCGGCGCCGCAGGCGCGGCTCGCCATCGGCGCCGCGCTGCTCGGGCTGCTCTCCCTCGCCGCCGAACAAGAGCCCGTGCTCGTGGTGGTCGACGACCTGCAGTGGCTCGACGAGCCGAGCCTCGAGGCGCTGCGCTTCGCGGCACGCCGGCTCGGCGCCGACGGCGTCGCCGTGCTGCTCGGCCAGCGCCCGGTGCCGGAGGAGCTCGCGCCCGGGATCGGCACGCTCGAGATCGGCCCGCTCGCCGACGACCGCGCCCATGAGCTGCTGCAGGCCGGCCGTGCGCAGCCCGTGCCCGACCTCGTGGCCGACCGGATCGTCGCCACGGCCGGCGGCAACCCGCTCGCGCTCACCGAGATCCCGGCGCTGCTCACGCGCGACGAGCTCGAGGGCCGCGGCCCGCTGGAGGGCCCGCTGCCGCCCGGCTCGACGCTCGAGCGCGTGCTCGCACGGCGCCTGGACGGGCTCGACCAGCCGACCCGCGCCGCGCTGCTCGTCGCGGCCGCCGCCGAGTCCCGGCGCGGCGACGTCGTGCTCGGCGCCCTCGCGGCGGCGGGCATCGACGTGAGCGCGCTCGAGGCCGCCGAGAGCGCGGGGATCGTCACCCTCGGCCCCGGCGAGGTCGCCTTCCGCCACCCGCTGCTGCGCGCCGCCGCCTACCACGGCGAGCCGGTCGTCGCCCGCCGCGCCGCCCATCGCGCGGTGGCCAGGGCGCTCGCCGACGACGACCCGCAGCGCGCCTGGCAGCTCGCGGCCGGCAGCGCGCGTCCGGACGAGACCGTCGCGGCCGCGCTCGAGCGAGCCGCTCAGGCCGCCCGCGCGCGCACCGGCTTCGCGCCTGCCGCCCACGCGTACCTGCGCGCCGCCGAGCTCTCCCCCGCGCCGCTGCACCGAGCCCGCCGGCTCGTCGAGGCGGCCCGCGACCTTCTCCCCGCCGGCCACCCCGACGTCGGCCTCGCCCGGCTCGAGCAGGCCGAGCGCGTGCTCGCCATCGCCGAGGGCGACGTGAGCAGCGTGGCGGGCGAGCTGCGGACGCTGCGCGCGCAGCTCGCCCTGCGCACGGGCCGCACCGAGGAGGCCCGCGAGCTGCTGCGCGCGCAGGCCCGGCGGCTCGAGGGCGAGGCGCCGCCGATGTCCGCGATGCTGCTGCTCCTCTCCAGCCTCGGCGCGATGGCGCTGCGCGACCACGTCGACTGGCTGGCCGACGCCGAGCGCGCGCTGGAGCTGGCCGGCGACGTCGAGCTGCTCTCCGCGCTGGCCATGCTCTCGGCCGGCGCCGCCTGCCTGACCGTGCCCGACGTCGCCCGTGGCCGGGCGCTGCTCGAGGAGGGCGAGCGCAAGCTCGGCGACGACCTGGCGATGGCGCTCGCGCTCGCCCCCGAGGTGGTCGCCCTGGCCGCGCACGGCTGGCTGTGGATCGAGGAGTACGAGCGCGGGATGGAGACGCTCGACCGCCTCGTCACGGCCGGGCGCGACTCCTCCAGCGTCGGCGCCCTCCCCTATCCCCTCGCCGCCCGCGCCCAGGGCAACCTCGCGCTCGGCCGCTTCGCGCGTGCCCGCGCCGATGCCGAGGAGGCCGTCGCGCTGGCCGAGCAGACCGGCCAGGACCCGGCGCTGGTCATCGCGCTCGGCATGCTCGCCGCGGTCCACGGCTGGCACGGCGACGAGGCGGCGGCCAGGGAGGCGGCCGAGCGGGCGATCGAGCTCGGCGAGCGGCGCCGCATCCCGCTGCCCGCGATCTATGCGAAGTACGCGCTCGGCCTGCTGGCCGCGGCCGCCGAGGACCGCGCGGAGGAGGCGATCGAGCGCCTCGAGACCGTGCGCGACGAGGCGCTCCCCGGCAACGTCCTGTGGGCCCCGCACCTCGTGGACGCCTACCTGCGCGCGGGCCGCCGCGACGATGCCGACGCGCTCGTCGAGCACTACGCGCGGACCATCGGCCACCGCCGCATCGCCCCCGCGATGCTCGAGCGGCTGCGTGGGATGACCACCGGCGACGCCGCGCACTTCGAGCGGGCGCTCGCGCTGCACGAGGCCGGCCCGGCGCCGTTCGAGGTAGCCCGCACGCGGCTCGCCTACGGCGAGTTCCTGCGCGCCGCCGACCGCCGTGACGAGGCCCGGGAGCAGCTGCGCGAGGCGCTCGCCGGCTTCGAGCGCGTCGACGCCGTCCCCTTCGCCGAGCGCGCCCGGCGCGAGCTGCGGGCCGCGGGAGCCATCACCCGCAGCGCCCTGACCGCCGCCGACGAGCTCACGCCGCACGAGCTGCGCGTCGCCCAGCTCGTCGCCCAGGGGCTGACCAACCGGGAGGCGGCCGCCGCGCTCTTCGTGAGCGCCAAGACGGTCGAGCACCACCTGCGCAACGTGTTCCGCAAGCTCGGCGTGCGCCGCCGCACCGAGCTGGCGCGCCTGATGGCCGCCCGCTAGCGGATGGCGACGACCATCTCGGTCGCCCACGCCACGGCGTCGTAGTAGACCTGGCCGAACGCGGCCAGGTCGTGGTGATCGGCGACGGCCGAGAAGCGCCCGCGCTCGTAGGCGAGCACGGAGTCGAGGATGCGCCCCTCGGGCCCGGTGTGGGCGAGCAGCGCGGCCATCAGCCGGTCGTCGAACGGCAGCCCGGCCAGCAGCTGCGGGAGCGGGGTGTGCAGGAGGGCGTCGCAGATCGAGAAGAGCCCGACCGTGAAGCCGCGATCGTCCTCGGCCTCGGGGTCCTGCAGTGCGAGCCGCTCGCACATCCGGGCGCGCACGAGGCCCGTGACGAGCAGCTCGTGCGGCTGCCCGTGGCGGCCGGCGAGCATGAGCAGCATCGTCCAGCGGCGCACGGTGCGCCCGCCGAGCAGCGACAGCGCGTGGCGCAGCGAGCGCACGCGGTCGCGCGGTGCGACGTGGGCCGAGTTGGCCAGGCGCAGGAGCTTGTGCGAGAGCCCGGCGTCGACGCTGATCATGCGCTCGAGCGCCTGGAGGTCGTCGTCGTCGGTCTGCAGCAGCTCGGCCAGCGCGTCGAGCCGGAACGTCGGAGCCGAGCGCTCGGCCATCACGGACGGGCGCGCGAAGAAGTAGCCCTGGAACCAGTCGATGCCGAGCCAGCGGCAGTAGTCGAGCTGCTCGCGCGTCTCGACCTTCTCGGCGACCACCTTCAGGTCCCAGTCGCGCAACCGGCGCACGTGCTGCGCGAGCTCGTCCGGCGACAGGGTCTGGACGTCGAGCTTGGCGATCTTGGCCAGGCGCAGGAGCGGCTCGAGCTCGGGCTTGTAGCTGAAGTTGTCGAGCGCCAGCGTGAAGCCGACGGTCACCAGCTCGCCGAGCACGTCGAGCAGCTCGCCGTCGAGCACCTGGTCCTCGACCAGCTCGAGCACCACGCGGTCGGCGGGCAGCGGGAGCGGCCGGAAGGCGAGCAGGAACTCGCGGTTGACGTTGATGAACGCGCGCTGACCGCCGACGAGGCGCTCGAGCCCGACGTCGGTCAGCGCCGCCACGAGCACGGTCGCCGTCGCCTTGCTCGGATGCAGCGGCTGGCCCTCTTCCCCGAGGGCGCGGTAGAGCAGCTCGAAGGCGGAGACGTGCAGGTCGGCGTCGAAGATCGGCTGCCGCGCCAGCACGACGTCGGTTGCCGCATCCTGGGACGACGCCACGCTCATAGTGTTCCCCAGCATCGGCGCGGTACGCACCGTGCTTGAGGACTTCAAGCGGTAAGCGCCGCGAACGACCGCATGTCCGGCACCACGAGATCCGGCTGCGCCTCCGCCGGCGGCGTCGCGCCGAAGCCCTCGCGGTCGTGCCGGCGGTCGATCCAGACCGTCGTCATGCCCAGTGCCTTGGCCGGGACGTGGTCGTGGAACAGGCTCTGGGCCACGTGGAGGATCCGCTCGCGCGGGACGTCGATGCGCTCGAAGGCGAAGAGGAAGTTCTCCGGCCGCGGCTTGTAGCCGCCCGCCTGCTGGGCGGTGACGACCCAGTCGAACTCGACCCCGAGCCGCCGGTTCGAGAGCGCGAAGAGGTCGTCGTCGCAGTTGGTGATGACGCCGAGCTTGAAGCGCTGCCCGAGCACGGCGAGCGCCTCGGCCGAGTCCGGGAACGCCGGCCAGTCGCCGACCGACCCGGCGAACGCGGCAACCGCAGCGTCCGACGGCGAGAAGCCGAGGTCCTCGGCGGTGCCGCGCAGCGCGCCCGCGAGCACGTCCCGGTAGGAGAGATACGGCCCGGCCTCGAGCCGCGCCTCGTGACGGGCGAACGTCTCCAGCAGCCGGTCGTCGCCGCCCTCCGCCCCGGCCCGCCGCAGCGCTTCGGCGATCCCGGTCTCCCAGTCGATCAGCGTGCCGTAGCAGTCGAAGGTGAGCGCGTCGAAGGCGTCGAAGTCGACCATCGTCACCGGCGGCTGAAGTGCTCGACGACGAGCTGCTCGTCGATCGGGACGTTGATGTCCGCCCGCCCGGGCAGCCGCAGCACGCGGCCGACCAGCGCGTCGGGGTCCGTCTCCAGCCAGCCGGCCACGCGGCCCAGCAGCTCCGCGGCCTCGGCCGCCACCGGGCGGACCGGGCTCGACGGCTCGAGGCCGACGACCTCCCCCGGGCTCACGCGATACGACGGGATGTCGACCCGGCGCCCGTTGACGAGGACGTGGCCGTGGCTCACGAACTGGCGCGCCTGGGCACGCGTGCTCGCGAAGCCGAGCCGGTAGATGACGTTGTCGAGCCGCCGCTCGAGCGACTGCAGGAGGTGGTCGCCCGTGCGCTCCCGCGAGCGCTGCGCCTCTTCGACGTAGCGGCGGAACTGCCGCTCGCGCACGCTGTAGATGCGCTTGAGCACCTGCTTGGCGCGCAGCTGGAGCGCGTAGGTCGACGGCGGGCGCCGGCGGCGGGCGCCGTGCTCGCCGGGCGGGAGCGCGCCGCGGCGCTCCAGCGCCGACTTGCCCGCCAGACGGCGGAATCCCTTGAGCTCGAGCTCGATGCCCTCACGCCGTGAGAGCCGTTCGACCGGACCGGTGTGCCTTCCCATATTAGGGCAGCCTAACAAAGTCCGACCGCAGTGATCGGATTAGGGGCTCAGAGCGCCGTGGTGACCGGTCCGCTGCGCTCGCGCTCGGCTTCGTAGGCCGCGATCTTGTCTTCCTCCTGCAGCGCGAGCGCGATGTCGTCGAGCCCGTTGAGCAGCCGGTGGCGGGTCTCCCCGTCCAGCTCGAACGGCACCGCGCGGCCGTCGAAGCGCACCTCGAGCGCCTCGAGGTCGATCTCCCCCGAGCCGGCCGCCATCAGCGCCTTGACGTCCTCCTCCGGGAGCACCACGGGCAGCAGCCCGATCTTGGTGCAGTTGTTGAAGAAGATGTCGGCGAAGCTCGAGGCCACGACGGCCTGGAAGCCGTAGTCCTGCAGCGCCCAGGGCGCGTGCTCGCGCGAGGAGCCGCAGCCGAAGTTCGCCCCGGTGGCGAGGATCGGGTTGGCCGGGAGGTTCCAGTCGTCCTCCTTGGCCCAGTCGAAGAAGAGGAACTCGCCGAACCCGGTGCGCTCGATCCGCTTGAGGAACTGCTTGGGGATGATCTGGTCGGTGTCGATGTCGGCGCGGTCGAGCACGCTGACGTCGCCCGCGACCAGCTGGACCGGCTCCATTACGACCACTCCCGGATGTCGACGAAGTGCCCCTCGATGGCGGCCGCGGCGGCCATCTGGGGCGAGACGAGGTGCGTACGGCCGCCGCGGCCCTGGCGGCCCTCGAAGTTGCGGTTCGAGGTCGAGGCGCAGCGCTCGCCCGGCGCGAGGATGTCCGGGTTCATGCCCAGGCACATCGAGCAGCCCGCGGTGCGCCAGTCGAAGCCGGCCGCGCGGAAGACCTCGTCGAGGCCCTCGCGCTCGGCCTGCGCGGCGACCGACTGAGACCCCGGCACGACCATGGCGTTGACGGTCGACGCCACCCGGCGGCCCTTGACCACCTCGGCCGCGGCGCGCAGGTCGCCGATCCGCGAGTTGGTGCAGGAGCCGATGAAGACGCGGTCGAGCTTGATCTCCCGCACCGGCGTGCCCGCCTCGAGGCCCATGTACTTCAGCGCCCGCTGATCGCCCTCGCCGCGCGGCTGCGGCACCGCGTCGGTGACGCCGATGACCATGCCCGGGTTGGTGCCCCAGGTGACGAGCGGCGACATCGCGCTCGCGTCGACGTCGACTTCGCGATCGAAGGAGGCGCCGTCGTCGGTACGGAGCTCGCGCCAGCCGTCCACGGCCGCCTCGAAGTCCTGCGGAGCCGCGACGCGGCCTTCGACCCACTCGAACGTCGTGTCGTCGGGCGCGATCATCCCCGCCCGGCCGCCGCCCTCGATCGTCATGTTGCAGATCGTCATGCGGCCCTCCATCGAGAGCCCCTCGATGGCCGGACCGGAGAACTCGACCACGTGGCCGGCCGCCCCGTTCACGCCGATCTGGCCGATCGTGCCGAGGATCAGGTCCTTCGGCGTGACGCCGAACCCGAGCTCGCCCGAGTAGTTGATGCGCATCGACTTCGGCTTGCGCTGGGCCAGGCACTGGGTGGCGAGCACGTGCTCGACCTCGCTCGTGCCGATGCCGAAGGCGAGCGCGCCGAACGCGCCGTGCGTGGCCGTGTGGGAGTCGCCGCAGACGATCGTCATCCCGGGCTGCGTGACGCCCAGCTCCGGTCCGATCACGTGCACGATGCCCTGGCGGTCCGAGCCGATCGAGTAGATCGGGATCCCGAACTCCGCGCAGTTGCGCTCGAGCGCCTCGACCTGCACGCGCGACAGCTCGTCGCGGATGCGGGCGGCGACCGGCGTGCCGTCGGTCGGCACGTTGTGGTCGGCCGTGGCCAGCGTGCGGTCGGGTCGGCGGACCGCCCGGCCTGCGAGGCGAAGGCCCTCGAAGGCCTGCGCGCTCGTCACCTCGTGCACGAGGTGGAGATCGATGTAGATCAGGCCCGGCGCGACCTCGTGCGCGGCCCAGATCTTGTCGAAGAGGGTGGTCGGGCTCATGAGCGACGCAGCCCCGCGGACACGACGGCCAGCAGGACGGCCTCCTCCTTTCCGGGGTTCTCGAAGTGGTGGGGAAGATCGGCGTCGAAGGTCACGCAGTCGCCCGCCGCGAGGCGGTGGACCTGGCCGTCGACGTGCAGGTCGACCGCGCCGGACTCGATCACGGCGGTCTCGCGCGCGCCCGGCTCGTGCATCGGCGGATCGCCGGGGCCGCCGGTCGCGGCGCCGGTGGCGAGGAAGTGGCGCGAGAGCTCGGCGCGCTGGCCCGGGAGCGGCGGGCTCAGGACCTCGTAGCGGTGCCCGTCGGTCCCGCCGCCCCGACCCTCGCCGGCGCGGACGATGGTCACCGAGCCGCCCTCGTCGAGGCGCAGGAGCTGCGACAGGCGCAGCTCGAGCCCGGCGGCGATGCGCGCGGCGACCTGCAGCGTCGGGCTCGTCTCGCCGCGCTCGACCTGCGAGAGCATCGGCGCCGAGACGCCGGAGCGCTCGGCGAGGTCGCGCAGCGAGAGGTCCATCGCCTCGCGCAACGCCTTCACGCGGGGTCCGATGCCGGGCATCGGCTCGACGGCGGCGGCCATTACGGATGTATGTTATCGCGTACGACCGTCTGGTGCGGTCTCGATGATGACCCGGCACGGGCGTTCGGCCAGCACCGTCTCGAGCGTCTTCCCGAACAGCGACGTGCCGGGGATGCGGCGCGGGAGCGGCATGACGATGGCGGCGGCGCGCATGTCGGTGGCCTCCTCGATGATCCGGCGCCCCGCCTGGCCGGCCCGGATCTTCTCCACGTGGCCCGAGACGCGGCGCCCGCCCTGGATGCGCGCCTGCTCGATCATCGAGTCGGCGGCCGACTCGTCGTCGGGCAGGTCGGCGTCGATGGCCAGCGCGTTCGGCACCGTGACCAGCGCCAGGACGTGGATGCCGCGGCGCTTGCGCGCGGCGAGCTTGACCGCCGTGGCCATCAGGTGCTCGTCGTAGCGCGCGTCGACGAGCGGCACGAGCACCGAGTCGTACTCCGCCTCGTGGTCGACGACCGGCTGCGGGATCGCCACCTTGACGGTGGAGACGAGATCGAGGCCCTGCCGGCGCCGGAAGGCGACGTAGATGAGCACGCCGATGATCAGCCAGCCGAGGCCGGCGGCCGCCACGCGCAGGTTGAGGACCACGATGACCACGAAGGCGATCGCCGTGAACGAGCCGCCCACGATCGCGAAGAGCGGCAGGTCGTAGCCGCGCCAGCTCAGGTTCCAGGGGCCGCGATACGCCCGCGGGAAGTCCGGCAGCTTGATCCGCAGCGCCGTCACGGCCGCGTGGGCCATCGTGAACGAGAGCAGCGCGCCGAACGAGTAGATCGCGCCGAGGAACTCCTCCTGGCCGGGCAGGATCACGAGGATCGCGAAGGTCGAGAAGACGAGGATCCCGATCCACGGCGTGCGGAAGGTCGGGTGCAGGCGGCGCAGCGCGTCCGGCATCTGGCGATGGATGCCCATCGAGTAGACGAGGCGCGAGACGCCGATGATGCCCGCGTTGGTGGCCAGGAAGAGGATCGTCGCGGCCAGCAGGCCGACGTAGATCTCGCCCGCCGACTGGAACGGTCCGAGGTCGAGCGCCTTGACCACGCCGAGGATCGGGTCGCCGGCGAAGCCGCCCTCCTCCTCGGTCAGGCCGAGCAGCGTGAAGTACTCGCCGGTCCGCGGGTCCTGCTGGACGGGCAGCGCCGAGAGGGCGACGGCGGGGAGCGTGAAGTAGATCGCGAAGACCGCGATGCGCACGCGGTTGATGGCCGTCGGGATCGTCTTGCTCTCGTCCCGGGCCTCCTCGGACATGTTCGAGATCGTCTCGATGCCCGTGTAGGCGAGCATGCCGATGGGGATCGCGAGGATGAAGTCCTTCCACGTCGGCGCGATCCCGAGGTGGACGTTGTCGATCAGGATCTCGGGCGAGAAGACGAGGAAGATGCCGGCCAGCACCAGCAGCAGCTGGGTGGCGAAGTCGATGACCGCGAGGAGGATGTTGACCCCGGTCGACTCCTTGGTCCCGAAGATGTTGATGGCGGCCAGCGCGACGATGACCAGGCAGCCGAAGATGATGTCGCCGGGCGAGGAGCGCAGGTACTCCCAGAACAGCCCGCCGATGTAGTGCGGCACGAAGAACGCCGAGATGGCGATCGTCGCGATGTACGTGAGCATCTGCGCCCACGCGGCCACGAACGACCACAGCTCGTTGAAGGCGCGGCGGGCGAAGCTCGACGAGCCGCCGGCCTCCGGGTACATCGTCGTCGCCTCGGCGTAGGTCGCCGCCGTGCAGAAGAAGAAGAAGCCGGTGATGATGAAGACGATCGGCGTCAGGCCGAGCGCGAACGAGGCGACGAGGCCGAGCGCGTAATAGATCGAGGAGCCGACGTTGCCGTAGGCCGTGGAGAAGAGCGCGTTCGCCCCGAGGACGCGCTCGAGGCCTTCCAGGCGGCGCCTAGCCATCGCGCCAACGGTAGCCGGTCAGGCGGGGAATCCCGGGTCGTCGCGCACCGAGTCGAAGTCGGCGTCCTTCGCCGCCCACTCGCGGGCCTCGGGCTTGCGCTCGATCGCCGCGCGCAGGTGCTCGAGCGCCGCCTCGCGGCGGCCGGCGAGCGCCTCGAAGCAGGCGAGGTCGTAGAGCACGCTGCCGTTCTCGGGATGGCGGGCGAGGACCTCGGCGACGGCGTCCGCGGCGGCGCCGGGGTCGCCCGCGTCGGCCAGCGGCTTGACGGCGAGGACCTCTTCCCACACTGACACCTCGTACGGCTCGCCCGGCCGTCCGCCGAGCGCGAGCGCGCTCGTGCCGTCCTCCAGCGCCACCGCCGTCCGGCGCGACGCCGGGTCCGGCACGAACACCAGCGTGCCCGCCGCGGCCTCCTGCTCGGCGCCGTCCACCGTGAACCGCGCCCGGCCGCTGAGCACGACGTAGACCTCCTCGTGGCCGTTGCCGAGCTCGTCGTGCTCCTCGATCAGCTGCTCTCCGGCGCCGGCGGTGAAGCCGTTCATGCCGAACGAGCGCACGCCGAGCTCGCGCCGCACGAGCCGGTAGCCGACGCCGCCCATGTCGAGCGGCGCGATGTCGTCGAGCCGGATGACCCTCACGGCGTCGGTGTGAGCTCAGGCGTCTCGGCCGCGTCCGCCGCCAGCGCGACCTTGCGCTCGGCGTTCGAGAGCGCGCGCACGTAGGCGAGCGCGGCCGCCTCGATGATGTCGGTGGAGACGCCCTGGCCGGCGGCCGACTGGCCCGCGACCTCGAGCACCACGCTGGCCTCGCCGAGCGCGTCCTGGCCCGCGGTCACCGAGTCGATGCGGAACTCGCGCAGGCGCGCCTCGCGCCGGGTGGCCGTGTTGATGGCGCGGAAGATCGCGTCGACCGGGCCGTCGCCGGTGAAGTCGCCGCGGACGAGCTCGCCGTCCGGCGTGCGGATCTCCACCGTGGCGTGCGGCGGGCGCCGCGAGGAGGCCTCGACGTCGAACCACTCGAGGTCGTAGGAGGTCAGCTCGGCGCGGAGCTCGTCGGTGACCAGCGCCTCGAGGTCCATCGCCGTGACCTGCTTCTTCTTGTCCGCGATCTCCTTGAAGCGCTTGAACGCGGTGTTCAGCGCGTGGCCGCTGACCGTGAAGCCCAGCTCCTCGAGCGCCGACTGCAGCGCGTGGCGGCCCGAGTGCTTGCCGAGGACGATCGACGAGACGTCGTCGACGCCCACCGACGCGGCCTCCATGATCTCGTAGGTCGAGCGCTCCTTGAGCACGCCGTCCTGGTGGATGCCGGACTCGTGCGCGAAGGCGTTGCGGCCCACGATCGCCTTGTTCGGCTGCACGACGTAGCCCGTCAGGCGCGAGACCAGGCGGCTCGTGCGGGCGATCTCGCGCGTCTGCACGCCGGTGGTCAGCCCGATGGCGTCCTGGCGGGTGTGCAGCAGCATCACCAGCTCCTCGAGCGAGGCGTTGCCGGCCCGCTCGCCGATGCCGTTGATGGCGCACTCGATCTGGCGGGCGCCGGCCTGGACGCCCGCGAACGAGTTGGCCACGGCCAGGCCCAGGTCGTCGTGGCAGTGGACCGAGAGCACGACGTCCTTCAGGCCCGGCACCAGCTCGTAGAGGCGGCGCAGGAAGCCCGCGTACTCGTCGGGCATCGCGTAGCCGACCGTGTCGGGGATGTTGATCGTGGTCGCGCCCTCCTCGATCGCCGCCGCCACCACCTCGGCGGTGAACTCGACGTCCGCGCGGGTGGCGTCCATCGGGGAGAACTCGACGTCGTCCACGAACGACTTGGCGTGCGCGACGGCGGCGCGGGCCTGGCCCAGCACGTCGGCCCGCGTGGACTGCAGCTGGTGCTCGATGTGGATGTCCGACGTCGAGATGAAGGTGTGGATGCGCGGCCGCGGTGCTTCGCGTACCGCGTCGGCGGCGCGCTCGATGTCGGCTGCATGCGCGCGGGCGAGGCCGGCGATGACGGGGCCGGAGACCTCGCGGGCGATCGCGCGGACCGCCTCGAAGTCACCGGGCGAGGCGATCGGGAAGCCGGCCTCGATGACGTCGACGCCGAGCCGGGCCAGCTGGTGCGCGATCTCCAGCTTCTCGGTGGCGTTCAGCGAGATGCCCGGCGATTGCTCGCCGTCCCTCAGCGTCGTGTCGAAGATGATGACCCGGTTGTCGTCCATGTCGCGTGCTCCTTCTCGGCTTGTTTGACCTGCTCCTTCGCGATGGGTTTGCGGCTTCGCGGCCGCCACGCACTATTCCCCCCGAAGGGGGAGGAGAAGGAGGAGCTCAAGCCGGCAACGCAACATGCGCGCCGAAGGGTACCTCACGAATCGAGTTCGAACCACATCCGGGTGCCGCCGCGTGCCCTCCTCGCTGCACGCGCCGGCGCACAGGCGGCTCACGAGCAGGAAAGCTCGTTGGCGTCCTGGTTAGAGGTCACGGTGTGACCCCTGGGCAGGACGGTGGCGCGATGTCGCCCCAGACGGCAGGCCGAAGACGCCGGATCCCCGCTTCCCTACCCAGCCGCAGTTCGCCGGGCCAGCCACCGACCTACGAAGTGCCGGCGCAACGGCGGTCAGCGTGAGACGTGGATGCCGAGTGCCCGGGGCGCCGCGCAGAGCGCCCGGGTGAGGGGATCGGGGGTGCGGCCGGCCTGCTGGAGGCGCTCGGCGCGCAGGAACGCGCCGCGGACGATCATCCCTCCGACCCAGGCCAGCGGCTCGGGCGGGACGGCCGGGCCGGGCTCGTCGAGCGCGAGGCGGCGGTCGCCGTCGCCGCTCGCCAGGCCGGCGAGGACGCGGCCGGCGAGGTGCGACGGGCCCACGCCGTTGCCGGTGAAGCCGAACGCGTAGTGGACCGGGCCGTCGTCGAGCGTGCCGATCTGCGGCAGATGGCTCGGCGAGACGTCGATCGGCCCGCCCCACGCGTGCGTGATGCGGCGGCCTTCGAGCGCCGGGAAGTAGTCGACGAGGTGCTTGTGGGTCTCCTCGGCCACGGCCGGGTCGACCTCGACCCTGCGGTCGAGCCGCGCGCCGTAGGCGAGGCGGCCGCCGCCCCAGCCGAAGGCGATCCGCCCGTCGTTCGTCGTGCGGAAGTAGTGCAGGAACGTCCGGCCGTCGGTGATCGACTCTCCCCCGGTCCAGCCGAGCTCCTCGATCACGTCCGGCACCGGCTCGGTGAGGACGATGTGCGAGGACGTGACCGAGAGGCGCGAGCGCAGCGGCTTCACGCCGCGCGTGGCCGCGTTCACCGTGAGGACCGCGGCGCCGGCGCGCACGCGGGCCCGGTCGGTCGCGGCCACGACGCCGCTCGGGCTCGCCTGCAGGGAGCGGACGCGGGAGTGCTCGAAGATCGGCACACCGCGCTCGAGCAGCCGCCGCCTGAGGCCGAGGGCGAGGCGGGCCGGTTGGACCGTCGCATCGTCGGGCACGAGGACGCCCTTGCGGAAGCGCGGGGACCGGCAGCGGGCGCGCACGGCGTCGGCGTCGAGCGGCACGACCTGGTCGGTGCCGACGTCGGCGCCGGCCCGGGCGATCTCGTCGACCACCGGGTCCTGCGCCTCGCTGGTGCTGGTGAGCACGAAGCCGGCCTGCTTGAACCAGGCGTCGACGCCCTCCGCCTCGCACCACGCGCCGATGGCGCGAACGCTGTCGGAGGACGCCTCGCAGGCCGCCAGCGCGCGCTCGTCGCCGAAGCGCTCGCGCAGCGACGGGAGGTTGGACCACAGCGTCTCGCAGAACCCGCCGTTGCGGCCGCTCGGGCCGTGGCCGCACACGTCCGCCTCGAGCACGATCGGCCTCGCGCCCCGCTCGAGCAGGTTCCAGGCCGTCCACATGCCGGCGTAGCCGCCGCCGACGATGACCACGTCGGCGCTCAGGTCGCCCGACGCGGGCGGCACCGGATCGGCGCCGCCCGCCTCGGGAAGCCAGTAGCCGTGCGCGCTGTGGAGCACTTACGCAGCGAAGAACTTGTCCGAGGCGTCGGCGAGCACGGCCTCGGTCTTGGCCACCAGCTCGTCGAGCTCGCGCTTGCCGCAGATGAGCGGCGGCGACAGGTGCAGGACGGCGTCGCCGCGATCGTCCGGGCGGGCGATCAGGCCCTCCTCCAGCAGCCGGCGACCGAGGAAGCCGCGCAGGAGCCGCTCCCGCTCCTCGGCGCTGAAGCGGCCGAGCTCCGCGTCGCGGACGAGCTCGAGCGCCCAGAAGAAGCCGTCGCCGCGGACGTCGCCGACGATCGGCACGCGGTCCTTGAGCTCGTTGAGCTTCTCGCGCAGGTAGCCCTCGTGCTCGCGGACGTTCTCGAGCACGCCCTCGCGCTCGAAGATCTCGATGTTGCGCAGCGCGATCGCGGCGGCCACCGGGTGGCCGGCGAACGTGATGCCGTGCAGCAGCATCCGGCCCTCTTCGTAGAGCGGCTCGGCGAGCTTGTCGGAGACCAGCACGGCGCCCATCGGCGCGTAGGCCGAGGTGAGGCCCTTGGCCAGGGTGATGATGTCCGGGGCCGGCCCGTAGCGGGCGGAGGCGAAGAACTCGCCGAAGCGCCCGAAGCCGGTGATCACCTCGTCGGCCATGAGCGTGATCCCGTAGCGGTCGGCGAGCGCCCGCAGCCCGGCCCAATACCCCTCGGGCGGGACGAGCGCGCCGCCCGCGTTCTGGACCGGCTCGGCGATGATCATCGCCACCGTCTCGGGCCCGGTCTCGACGATCGTGCGCTCCATCTCGTCGAGCAGCTGCTTGCAGTGCGCGGCCGGATCGTGCTCGAGCTCGTGGCGGAAGGAGTTCGTGTTGGACACGCGCACGACGGGGATCGGCGACGGGCCGAACGGCTCCTTCATGGGCCGCACGCCGGTGAAGGAGAGGGCCCCGAGCGTGACGCCGTGGTAGGCGATCTCACGCGCGATGACCTTCGTGCGCTGCGGCTCGCCCCGGCCCAGGTAGCTCTGGCGGACGATCTTCCACGCCGCCTCGACCGACTCCGAGCCGCCGCTCGTGAAGAACACGCGGTTGAGGTCGCCGGGCGCGCGCTCGGCCAGCGCCTCGGCGAGCCGGATGGCGGGCGGATGAGCCGTGGCCCAGTTCGTGTTGAAGGCGAGCGTGGAGAGCTGCTCGCCCGCGACGGCCGCCATCTCCTCGCCGAACGAGTACCCGAGCTGGCAGCAGAAGAGCGAGCTGAGGCCGTCCAGGTAGCGGTTGCCGTCGGTGTCGAACACGTACGGTCCCTCGCCGCGCTCCAGCACCAGCAGCTTGTTCCCGCCGGGCGCAAAGGCGCCGTTGCGGGTGAAGTGCATGAGCAGGTGGCGGTGGGCCAGTTCCTGAAGCTCGTCGGTGGCCAGGGCGTCGATGGCGGTCATGCGTCGCATGCTCGTACCCGTCGCCGGGGCGCACAATGATCGGAGCGTCGCGTCTGGCTCAGCTCAGCCCGACGGAACGTCAAGCCTGTCAGCGAGTGGCGAAGTGCCTGACCACGTGGCGGAGGCCCGCGAAGACCATCACGGCGCCGAGGACGAACGCCACCATCTGGCCGGAGCCGTAGCTGCCCGAGCCGTCGAGGCCCTCGCCGAGGAGGCCGCGGAGCACGATGCCGGCGCCCCAGAGAGTGATCAAGATCGCGAGAATGAGTCTGCCCATGCGGCCCGATATCGGCGTCTCGGCGAGCCCGCTTGACCCGTAGAGTCCGCGCCGTGACCCGGATCGCCCTTGCCGGACCCGATCGCGTCGACGAGCTCCGCCCGCTCTGGCTCCAGCTCCACCACCATCACGCGAGCGTCTCCCGCGTGCAGCCGTTCGTGGACGACGAGACCTCCTGGTCCGCGCGCCGCGCGAGCTACGTGCAGACCCTCGAGGAGGGCGGCTTCGCGCTCGTCGCGGAGGACGACGGCGTGCTGACGGGCTACGCGATGGTGCGCATCCACGAGGGCCCGGACGACTCCTGGGCGCTCGAGGACCGCTACGGCGAGGTGTGGACCGTCGTGGTGGCCGAGCACGCGCGCGGCCGCGGGCTCGGGACGGCGCTGCTCGACGCGGTCGATGCGGAGCTCGCCGACCGCGGCATCCATGACCTGATGATCGGCGTGATGGAGGGCAACGACGACGCGCGGCGGCTCTACGAACGCCGCGGCCTGGTGCCCGGCTGGCGCCAGCTCTACCGACTGAAGGCGGCCGGATGACCACGACGCTCTACGGGATCCCCGCCTCGCACCCGGTGTTCGCCGCCGAGCTGATGCTCGCCGCGAAGGGCGTGCCGTACCGGCGGCTCGACCTCCCGCAGGTCATCCACAAGCCGCTCATGCGGGTCCTGCGCTTCCCGGCCACGACCGTGCCGGCCCTGGTCATCGACGGCCGCCGGATCCAGACCACGCGCGCGATCGCGCGGGCGCTCGAGGAGCTGCGGCCGGATCCGCCGCTCCTGCCAGCCGACCCGGAGCGGCGAGCCCGGGTCGAGGAGATCGAGGCCTGGTGCGACGGGGACTTCCAGCAGCTCGATCGCCGGGTCATCTACTGGGCGCTGCTGCGCCATCACGAGGCGGTGCCGAGCTACTTCGAGGGCGCCCGCGTGCTGATGCCGCGGGCGCTGATCAAGCCGCTCGCGCCGCCCGTTATCCGCGTGGCGGCGAAGATCCAGGGCTCGGTCGACGAGGCCGTCCGCGCCGACCTCGCGGCGCTCCCGGGGCTGCTCGACCGCATCGACGGCTGGATCGCCGAGGGCCTGCTGGGCGGCGAGCAGCCGAACGTCGCGGACTACCAGGTGGCCAGCACGCTGGCCCTGCTGATGACGCTCGACGACCTGCGTCCCCTCATCTCGCACCGCCCGGCGGGCGAGCTGGTCCGGCGGCACGCGGCCGGCTATCCCGGCCGCATGCCTCCCACGTTCCCGAAGGCCTGGCTCCCGGTCACCTGAAGCAGCCGGACCAGCGCGTCCAGCGCTGACGGGCTCAGCTGCGGCGGCACCAGGGCCGTGTGCTCGATCGGCGGCCAGCCGCGGTCGCGCGCGTGGCGGGCGAGAGCGGCGATCACCCCGGCGGCGCCGTGGTCGCCGACCAGGCTGAGCCGGTGCGGCGCCGCGCCGAGCTCCGTCGCGTGGTCGGCCCCCCACTCGAGCGCCTCGCGCGCGGTGTCGAGATCCAGGCCGGGCACCGAGAGCACGACGGCCGGGAGGTGGATCGCCAGCTCCCGGGCGACGGCGCGATTGCGGGGCGCGACGTAGACGAGCAGCGGCGGCGTGTCGGGGGTCTCCGGCGGCCACGTCACGCGGACGCGGAGGCCGCCACGGAGTCGGAGCTCGGCGTCCTGGGAGAGCACCATGCCGACCATCCTCGGTCGAGAGCCCCGGAAAGGGAAAGGCCGATCGCTTATGACCGTCATGCAGGATCCGCATGAAGGGTTTTCACGTACGCGGGGATAATCCGGTCATGGACGACGGACGCGTGCTCGCCTTCCCGCGGGCCCCGGACGCGATCGAGCTGCGCCACCTGCGGTCCTTCGTGGCGGTCGCCGAGGAGCTGAACTTCGGCCGCGCGGCCGAGCAGCTCTACCTCTCCCAGCCCGCGCTGAGCCGCCAGATCCGCGCTCTGGAGGAGCTGGTGGGCTGCCAGCTGTTCCGGCGCACGACGCACCGCGTCGAGCTGACGCTGGCGGGCGAGTCGCTGCTCGACCGGGCGCGCAAGCTGCTGGCCGACATGGACGAGGCGATCTCCATGACGCAGTCGGTGGGCGGCGAGCTGGCCACGCGCGGCACGAAGCTGTGGCAGACGCTGGCCGAGCTGGGCGCCGCCAATGCGGGCGTCGACCAGTTGCGGGAGGCCTACGAGGCGCTGCACGCGCAGTTCGCGGCGCCGCCCGAGGTGGGCGTGCGGCCGGTCAGCGCCGGCGGCGTGCCGGCCCTGCTCGTCTCCCCGCCCGACGCCGCCGACACCACGATGCTCTACCTGCACGGCGGCGGGCACATGCTCGGCTCGGCGTTCGGCTACCGGCATCTCTCCGGCGCCTTCTCGCTGGCCGCGGGGACCGGCGCGCTGGTCCCGGACTACCGGCTGGCGCCCGAGCATCCGTTCCCGGCCGCGCTCGAGGACGCCCTGACCGCGTACCAGTGGCTGCTCGAGCGCGGCGACCGGATCATCGTCGCCGGCGACTCCTCCGGTGGAGGCCTCGCCATGTCGCTCGTGCTGACGCTCAAGCGCGAGGGCCTGCCGTTGCCCGCTGGCACGGTGCTGTTCTGCCCGGGCGTCGACCTCGGCGGGACGGTCGCCACGCGCCGCTCCGAGGAGCCCCAGCCGGCCGTCGCCCGCGACTTCGGCGAGCGCGTCGCCGCGGCGTACCTCGCGGGACATCCGCTCGACGACCCGATCGTGAGCCCGCTGCTCGCCGAGCTCGACGGGTTGCCGCCGATGCTGATCCAGGCCGCCACGGGCGACCAGTACTGCGCCGAGGCGCAGGTCCTGGCCGCGCGTGCCGTGGAGCACGGCGTCGACGCGCGGCTCGAGCTCTACCCGGTGGCGACGCACGTCTTCCAGATCTTCTGGACGTTCCTGCCCGAGGCGACCGAGGCGCTGGAGAGCGCCGGGAGGTTCGCGCGCGAGATGCGCGCGGCTGAGACCATCCCGGCATGGGACGCATCGTGAACCTCGCGGAAGTGCCGGCGACCGCGATCGCCTGCCTGGGCGCCGGGCCGGGAGCGGAGCATCCGTACGGACAGTGGGTGGCCGGCTAGGCCGCGAGCCGCGGCAGGCCGATCCGGCGACGCCGGCGCCCGTGGGCGCGCCGCTGGCTGCGCTCGAGCTGGCGCGCGCGCTCGACGAGCACGAAGGCCAGCTCACCGGACGGCCGGAAGGGATCGGAGACGACCGTGAAGTCGT
Organism: uncultured Solirubrobacteraceae bacterium; assembly: GCA_963774155.1. Classification (GTDB taxonomy): domain Bacteria; phylum Actinomycetota; class Thermoleophilia; order Solirubrobacterales; family Solirubrobacteraceae; genus DASSUW01. Next base: position 637,304 of record CAVZDW010000008.1, on the reverse strand, counting down.
CCAGCGACACGGCGGCCCACAGCTCGGCCCCGACCTGGCCGACGAGCACGGGCTCCCGCAGCGGACGGCTGGAGTCGAGCGCGGCGAGCTGCTCGAGCGCGGTCTCGTCACTCGGCACTGCCTGGCGGATCGTGAGCGCGTTCATGATGTCCTCCGTCTTTGCCATTTCCAGGCATTCTGGAGGTTGCGCGGACCCCTTACATCGGGCATCCGGAGCCGCTTTGGGGCCGTAAGGCCTTAGGCCTCTCCGCAACGACCCCTTAGGGCTTCACGCCGCGGCCCGGCGGCGGCGGAGGGCCAGGGCGCGCACGGCGAGATGGAGGCCGAGGACCGCGTCCTCGTCGTCCAGCGCGACGCCGAGGAGCTCCTCGATCCGGTGCAGCCGCAGGTAGAGCGACTGGCGCTCGAGATGCAGCGTTCGGGCGGCCTGGGCCTTGCGGCCGCCGGCCGCGAGGTAGGCCTCGAGCGTCTCGAGCAGGACCCGGTGGCGGGCCGAGCCTCCCTCGAGCAGGGGTCCGAGCTGCTCGTCGACGAAGGCGTCGAGCTCCGGGGTGTCGCGCAGGTCGTGCAGGAGGTCCGTGACTCCCGGCCGGCGGGCGTCGTACCAGCGGCGCGGCGGGAGGGCTGTCGCGGCCCCGGCGGACCGGCGGACGCGACGCAGGCCCTGACCGGCGGCGCCCCACGTGCCCGCCGGCGCGCCGATGGCGAGGGCGGCGACCTCCGGGCCGGCGCCCCGGCGCTCGAGCACGCTGTGGAACAGGCCCGCGACGTGCTCGGCCAGTGCCTCGTCGTACACGCGGGCGCCGAGGGCCAGCAACACCAGGAGGTCGGCGTCGCGCGGGCCGAGCAGCACCGCGAAGCCCGTCGAGGACAGCGCGGCGCGCAGGTCGCCGGACAGGCGGGTCCAGGACAGCTCCTCGCCCCGCCGGGACCGCGGGCCGCGCCAGCTCGCCGCCACCGGGAGCAGCACCCCCCGGCCCGGGAAGCCCAGCGCCTCGGCTCGGCGGCGCGCATCGGCCTCCTCGACCCGGCCGTCGGCCAGATCCGAGAGGAACGCCCCGCGCGAGCGCGCACGCAGGTGCTCCTCGTGCTGCTGGCCGAGGAGGTCGATGGCCACGGCCAGGGCGGCGCGCTCGCAGGCGACGAAGTCGAAGTCGTCGAGCGGCTCGTCGACGGCCAGGGCGAGCAGCCTCCCCCACGAGCTGTCCATCAGCCGCACGTCGACCACGAACGCGCCCTCGGGCGTCTCGCCGCGATCCTCGGCGCGGTGCAGGTCGGTCCAGGCCGACAGCGCCACGTCGTCGCCGGAGCGGCCGGACACGTAGTAGACGAGCTCGTGGCCCGCGTCCTCGAGGACGACCGGGTTGCCCACGGCGGCCGCCAGCTCGCTCAGTATCTCGGGCACCCCACGGCCGTGGAGGATCAGCTCCGTGAACCGGCGGTGGATCTCCTCGCCACGCCGCAGCAGCTCGAACTGGCGGTTCAGCACGGCCGAGTGGACCGCCTCCGTGATGTCGATGAACCGCACAGAGCGCCGGAAGGCCACCAGGGGCAATCCGGCGGCCGCGCACTCCTCCACCATCGGCTCGGGCACCTTCTCGCGCCAGGTCGTGCCCAGCTCCACCGCCACCGCCGCCGCGCCCTGCTCGATCAGCGACCCGATCCAGCGACGCTGGTCACGCTCTCGCGTACCCGTCCCGATCCCCGTGGTGAGCACCAGCTCGCCGCCCTTGAGCAGGTCGCTCGGGTCGGCCATCTCCACCACATGGGCCCAGCGCAGCTCGCGATCGAGCCCGCCCGCGCCCGCGATCACCTCCGGCAGGGCGCGCCGGACGACCGGAAGATCGAGGAATTCGGCGAGGGTCAGCATACGTTTCGTCAGCCATACTCGAACAAGACACGCCGCTGTGTCCATTGCAGTGTCTGCTGCAACCCGGAATTGTGGGCCAAGTTGGAGGGTCTCGATGTCCATAGCTGACAACGCGACGGCCCCTGCGCTGCTGATCGACGGACAAGACGTCCACACGACCGCGACCAGGGCCGTCCACGATCCCGCGACGGGCGAGCCGATCGCGGATGTGGCCGATGCCTCGGCCGCCGATGCCGAGCGCGCCGTCGAGGCTGCCCGGGCGGCGTTCAGGAGCGGCGTCTGGAGCCGCATCACGCCCGCCGAGCGCGCCGCCGTCATCGATCGCATGGCCGACCTGCTCGAGGAGCGCGCCGACGAGTTCGCCCGCACCGAGTCGCGCAACACCGGCAAGCCGCTGAAGTTCTCGAGCGCGTTCGACGTCCCGCTGACGATCGACAACCTGCGCTTCTTCGCGGCGGCCGCGCGCAACCTCGAGGGCAAGGCCTCGGGCGAGTACCTCGAGGGCCTGACCAGCTCGATCCGGCGCGAGCCGATCGGCGTCTGCGCCTCGATCGCCCCCTGGAACTACCCGCTGAACATGGCGGCGTGGAAGATCGGCCCCGCGCTGGCGGCCGGCAACACCGTCGTCCTCAAGCCCGCCGAGTTGACCCCCCTCACCGCGCTGATGCTGGGGCGGCTGGCGCTGGAGGCGGGGCTTCCGCCGGGTGTCCTCAACGTCGTTCCCGGGCCCGGTCCCGAGGTCGGCGGCGTGCTCGCCCGCCACGAGGACGTCGCGCTCATCTCGGTCACCGGCTCGACGCGCACGGGCGCGAGCGTCATGCGCGAGGCCGCGGGCACGGTCAAGCGCGTGCACATGGAGCTCGGCGGCAAGGCGCCGTTCGTGGTCTTCGCCGACGCCGACCTCGAGGCGGCGGCCGAGGGCGCCATCGTCGGCGCGTTCGCCAACTGCGGGCAGGATTGCACCGCGGCGACGCGCATCTACGTCCATGACGATGTCCGCGACGCGTTCATGGAGCGCTTCCTGCACAAGGTCGACCGGCTCGTCGTCGGCGACCCGATGGACGACGCCACGAACCTCGGACCGCTCGTCTCACCCGACCAGCGCGACCGCGTCCACGCCTTCGTGCAGCGCGCCGTCGAGGCCGGTGCCACGGCGACCCGCGGCGGGCAGCCGATCGACGGCCCCGGCGCCTTCTACCGTCCGACCGTCATCACCGGTGCGGACCAGACCTCCGAGATCGTCCAGAACGAGGTCTTCGGCCCGGTGGTCTGCGTCCTGCCCTTCGCGAGCGACGACGAGGCGTTCGCCAAGGCCAACGGGACCCGCTACGGCCTGGCCGCCTCGGCCTGGACGAAAGACGTGTTCCGCGCCCAGCGGGCCGCACGCGAGCTCGAGGCAGGTACCGTGTGGATCAACGAGCATCTCGCGATCGGATCGGAGATGCCGCACGGTGGGGTCAAGGGCTCTGGCTTCGGCAAGGACATGTCCATGTATGCGCTCGAGGAGTACACGGCGATCAAGCACGTCGTGTTCGAACTGACGGGCGCGCCCCGGAAGGATTGGTACGACGCGGTGTCTACCCCGGAGGATGCATGACGAGCGACGCTGATATCCGCTTGGAGTCGGTCACCAAGCGCTTCGGGGAGCACACGGCGGTCGACGACCTGACGCTGTCCATCCCCCAGGGGGAGTTCTTCGCCCTGCTCGGCCCCTCCGGCTGCGGGAAGACGACCTCGCTGCGCATGATCGGCGGCTTCGAGGACCCCACGGAGGGCAGGGTGTACCTCGGCGGCGAGGAGGTCACCCAGCTCCCGCCGTACAAGCGCGACGTGAACACCGTGTTCCAGTCCTACGCGCTGTTCCCGCACCTCTCGGTCGAGAAGAACGTCGCCTTCGGGCTCGAGCGCAAGAAGATCAGCAAGGCCGACGTCAAGAGCCGCGTCGACGAGGCGCTCGAGATGGTGCAGCTCGGCCAGTTCGGCAAGCGCAAGCCCGCGCAGCTCTCCGGCGGCCAGCAGCAGCGCGTCGCCCTGGCCCGCGCGCTGGTCAACCGCCCGCGGGCGCTCCTGCTCGACGAGCCGCTCGGGGCGCTCGACCTGCGCCTGCGCAAGCAGCTGCAGCTCCAGCTCAAGCGGATCCAGCGCGAGGTCGGCATCACGTTCGTCCACGTGACGCACGACCAGGAAGAGGCCATGAGCATGGCCGACACGATCGCGGTCATGCACGGCGGCAGGATCGAGCAGGCCGGCGGCGCCGCCGACCTCTACGAGCGCCCCCAGACCGAGTTCGTGGCCAACTTCCTCGGGGTCTCGAACCTCGTCGACGCGCGCATGCAGGCGAGCAACAACGGCCACTCCACCGCCCAGACGCACGACGGCGCGACGCTCAACGTCCCGACCAACCGCGTCGGCCCGCACGACGGCGACGCCGTCAAGGTCGGCGTCCGGCCCGAGAAGGTCACGCTCTCGCCGGCCGGGGCGGACGTCGCCGGCGGGCACAACGTGCTGCGCGGCACGGTCGTCGTGGCCTCGTTCCTCGGCGTCTCGATCCAGTACGTCGTCCGCGCCGCGGGCGGCGAGGAGCTGACGGTCTTCCAGCAGAATCTCGACGGCGCGGAGCCGGACTCGCTCGGGCCGGGCCGCGAGGTCCAGCTCTCCTGGGACCCGCAGCACACGTTCGTCGTGGCGTCCGGCGACCATGCCTGACGACCGCCTCTCCCGCCGCCGCTTCATCGGGCGCGCGGGCACGACGGGGATCGCCCTCACCGGCCTGCCCGCGTTCCTCGCGGCCTGCGGGATCGAGGGCACGGGGGCGACGGAGGAGGAGGTCGCCGCGGCGGCCCGCGAGGTCAAGCACCCGAAGACCGAGATCGGCAACTGGACGTTCTCCAACTGGCCGCTCTACATGGACAAGAAGCTCCTCAAGACGTTCGACAAGGAGTTCGGCGGCAAGGTCCGCTACCTCGAGGAGATCAACGACAACTACGAGTTCCTCGGGAAGGTCGGCCAGCAGCTCGAGCAGGGCGTCCCGATCGGCCGCGACATCGTCGTGCTGACCGACTACATGGCCTCCCGCTGGGTCCGCAACGCGTACGTGGAGCCCATCGACCCGGCGAACGTGCCGAACATGTCCAACCTCGTCGACAACCTCGCGACGATCAGCTACGACCCCGACCGCAGGTTCACGCTCCCGTACCAGTCGGGCGCCATCGGGCTCGGCTACAACATCAAGAAGACCGGCCGCGAGCTCGGCAACGTCGCGGACCTCTTCGACCCGAAGTTCAAGGGCCGCGTGACGATGCTGTCCGAGCCGTACGACTCGGCGTGCACGGTGCTGCTGGGCGACGGCGTCGACGCCTCGTCGGCCAACATCGACCAGCTCCTCGGCGCGATCGAGAAGATCGACGAGGTCAACCAGGGCGGTCAGTTCCGGCGCTTCACCGGCAACGACTACACGACCGACCTGGCGAAGGGCAACGTCTGGGTCTCGCTCGCCTACTCGGGTGACGTCGTGGCGCTCCAGAGCGACAACCCCGACCTCCGGTTCGCGTACTTCGAAGAGGGCAACATGGCCTTCAACGACAACCTCATGATGCCGGCCAACGTCGAGCATCCGTACGCCGCTGAGACGATGATGAACTACCTCTACGACCCGGTCGTAGCGGCCAAGCTGGCGGCGTGGGTCAACTACATCTCCCCGGTCAAGGGCGCCCGCGAGGAGCTCGCGAAGACCGACCCGGAGATCGCGAACAACCCGCTGATCTTCCCGCCGCCCGAGATCCAGGCGCAGCTCAAGGCCTACCCGACGCTGTCGCCCGAGGACGAGCGGACGATGCAGGAGGCGATGGCGACGGTGACCGGCGCATGAGCGTGCTCCGGCTCTCCCTGCGCACCCGGCGCAAGCTCACGCCGTGGATCTTCCTGGCGCCCGGCCTGCTGTGGCTGATCGTCTTCTTCCTGATCCCGCTGATCAACCAGTGGAACGTCTCGCTGATGACCGGCAACCCGGAGGAGGGCTACACGTTCACCTGGGCGTGGAGCACCTACACGGACGCCATCAGCGACTACTCGGAGCAGTTCCTGCGCTCGATCGGCTACGCGGCCGCCGCGACGGTGCTGACCTTCACGATCGCCTTCCCGCTGGCCTACTTCATCGCCTTCAAGGCGGGCCGCTGGAAGAACTTCATGCTGCTCCTGATCATCCTGCCGTTCTTCGTCTCGTACGTGCTGCGGACGGTGAGCTGGCAGCTGATCCTCTCCGACGACGGCTTCGTCGTGAACACCTTGCAGACGATCGGCCTCCTGGGCGACGACGGCCGCCTGCTGGCCACGCGCACGGCGGTGATCGCGGGCATCACCTACAACTTCCTGCCCTTCATGGCGCTGCCGCTCTACGTGTCGCTCGAGAAGATCGACAAGCGGTACATCGAGGCCGCGACCGACCTCTACGCGAGCCGGGCGACGGCGTTCCGCAAGATCACGCTCCCGCTCGCGCTGCCCGGCATCTTCGCCGGCTCGCTGCTCACCTTCATCCCGGCGTGCGGTGACTTCATCAACGCCGCGCTGCTCGGGACGCCGCGCCAGTACATGATCGGCAACGTCATCCAGAACAAGTACCTGATCATCCAGGACTACCCATCGGCAGCGGCCCTGTCCTTCATCCTCATGACCTTCATCCTGATCGGGATCTTCCTCTACGCCCGCGTCCTCGGCGCGCGCAACCTCACCGAGGCGGCGATCTGATGGCGGTCGAGGCCCCTCCGGCGGCGGGCACCCCCGCGGCGGCTCCGCCCCGGCCCTCGCGGGCGCGGCGCAACGACGGCGTCCGCTCCTGGGCGCTGGGCATCTGGTCGGCGCTGGCGCTGCTCTACCTCTTCATCCCGATCTTCGTGATCGTGGTGTTCTCGTTCAACGATCCCGCGGGCCGCTTCAACTTCACGTGGCAGGGCTTCACGCTCGACGCCTGGCTGCACCCGTTCACGAACCCCGATCTCGCGACGGCGATGAAGAACTCGCTCCTCATCGCGCTGATCTCGACGATCATCGCCACGGCGCTCGGCACGTTCATGGCCATGGCGCTCGTGCGGTACGGGTTCCGGGGACGCTCAGCCGTCGACTTCTTCGTCTTCCTCCCGCTCTCGACGCCCGAGGTGGTCATCGGCGCCGCGCTGCTGGCGCTGTTCCTGACCGCGTCGTTCAACACGGGCTTCGCGACGATCGTCATCGCCCACGTGATGTTCACGGTGTCGTACGTGGTGGTGACCGTGAAGGCGCGATTGGAGGGCATGGACCGACATATCGAAGAGGCGGCCATGGACCTCGGGGCGACCGAGTGGACGACGTTCCGCAAGATCACCCTTCCCATGATCGCCCCGGGCGTCGCCGCGGCCGCGCTGCTCGCCGCCGCGATCTCGGTCGACGACTACGTGATCACGAGCTTCAACGCCGGCCAGACCATCACGTTCCCGCTCTTCATCTTCGGCGCCACCCGCCAGGGCGTGCCGCCGCAGGTCAACGTCCTGGCGACCGGCCTGCTGCTGGTCGTGCTGATCCTGATGGGGCTCAACGTGCTGCTCCAGCGGCGGCTCGCGCGAAGAGACATGGCCCGTACCGCCTGATCGCTCAACGATCGCACGCGTCCCGCCGATGTAGGGAGGTATGCGAGGGGCTTGGTACCACCGGCTCGCGACCGGACACCTTCTGGCGGCTGCGGCGGCGGCCGTCCCCCTGCTCCTCCTCGCCGTCGTCGGCAACCAGCCCGTCGACCTCACCCCCGAGGCGCACTTCTGGCCCGTCGTCCTCGCGGCCGGCACCGCCGCCGCCGTCGCCGTCGCCCTCACGGCGGCCGGCGTGCGGGCGCGCGACGGCCGCGTGATCCTGCTCGGCACCGCCTTCTCGACCACCACGGCGCTGCTCATGGTCCACGGCTTCGCGACGCCCGGCGTGGTCGTCGGGCCCAACGGCGTCATCGCCGTCGCGGGCGGCGCCTCGCTGCCCGTCGGCGCGGGCCTGCTCGCCCTGACCGCCCTGCCCGGGCTGCGGCGGCCCAAGCGCATCCGGCCGCTGCTCGTCCTCCAGGCCGGCCTCGCCGTCGGCGTCCTCTCCCTCGGCGGGCTCGCGCTGCACCTCCCGGAGATCGTCCCCGCGGTGCCGCAGGCCGGCTCGGCTCCCGCCATCGCGCTGCTCGTCTTCGGCTTCACCTGCCTGCTCGTCCTCGCGCATCGCGCCGTGCGCACCCATGCGCTCACCCACCGGCCCGCCGACCTCCTGGTCGTCGCGGGCTGCGCCTGGCTCGCCCTGGCCCTGATCGCCCAGCTCGCCGTCGGCCCGGGCAGCGTCGCCTTCTACGGCGGTCACGCGCTGGAGCTCGGCGGCATCGCCCTGGTCGGCATCCCGACCGTGCTCGACCTCGCCCGCGGCGGCGCCTCGCGCCCGCTGGTCGGCGACCTCAGCGCCGTCGAGCTGGTGGCTGCCGAGGAGGCCTACCTCGGGTCGCGCGTGCGCGCGCTGCTCGTCCGCCTCGCCGAGCGGGACGCCTCGACCGAGGAGCACACCCGCCGCGTCGCCCTGCTCGCCGCCCGCGTCGCCGAGGAGCTGCGCCTGCCGGCCACGGTGCGCCGCGACCTCGCCGTCGGCGGCCTCCTGCACGACGTCGGCAAGCTCTCGGTCCCGCTGGCCATCCTCCAGAAGCCCGGCCCGCTCGACGACGCCGAGTTCGCCGAGATCCGCCGCCACCCCGAGGCCGGCCGCCGGCTGATCGAGGAGCTCGGCGGGTTCCCGGAGACCGTCCGCAGGCTGGTCTCCGACCATCACGAGCGGCTCGACGGCACCGGCTACCCGCGCGGCCTGCAGGGCTGCGACCTGCCGATCGAGACGCGCATCCTCGCCGTCTGCGACGTCTACGACGCGCTCGTCTCGGACCGGGTCTACCGCGCGGCGTGGACGCCCGAGCGCGCCTTCGCGCTGCTGCACGAGGAGTCCGGCACCGGCTACGACCCGGCCGTCGTCGACGCGCTCGAGCGCGTCGTCTCCCCCACCGCCGACGCTCCCTCGTGGATCGCCGGCGTCGCCGCCGCGGCGCAGCGCCCGGCGCCCGGCCGCGCCGTCTTCAAGCGCGCCTGAACCGCACCCGCGGGCCGCGCGTACACCGGCGTGCCGATGCGCCGCCTCGCCGCCCTCCTCTTCGTCGCCGCCGCGCTCGTCGCGGGCTGCGGGTCCGACGACGACGACCAGGCCGCTCCTGCGGGCGCCGCGCCGACCGCCACGCCGTCCCCCGACGGCGGCCGCGACTACGGCTACTAGATCGACACACGGTCCAGCAACTCCTGACCAATCATGTACGTCGATCCCATACCGGACGACGCAGGGGGGCTGCCACCATGCCGGCTATGACGGAACTTGTCACCACGGCCCGGCGCAAAGGCACGGGCGAGCTGCTGCTCACGAGCGGCCTGATCGTGCTCTACACCGGACTGCGCGGAACCGCGCGAGCGCTCGGCGCGATCGAGTCCGTCGTCGTCCGCTAGCCCGCCCGGGCCGGGTCAGACGGCCAACGCCACCGCCCGGCCGGCGATGAAGCCGTCCATGTCCACGATGGCGTCGATCACGGCCGGCGGCACCGGCGTGTCGGTGGTGACCGCCATCACGGCGAGCTGGCCGCGCTTGCCCCCGTCGTAGCCCGGGGGCTCGCGGCCGACCGCCGCCGCGGAGATGTTCACGCCGTGCTCGCCGAACGCCGTCCCGACGCGGCCGACCATGCCGGGCACGTCCTGGTAGTGGAAGAGCGCGAGATGGCCCTCGTCCATCTGCAGGTTGAAGCGCTGGCCCCACGCCTCGAGCAGGTGCGGGCGGTGGAGCTGGCCGAGCGTGGTGCCGACCACGCGCGTGCGCTCCTTCCCGCACACCACGGTCACGCGCACCAGATCGGTGAAGTCGCGCGCGATCTGCTCCTTGCGCTCGGAGACCTGGATGCCGCGCTGCTCGGCCAGGGTCGGCGCGTTGACGAGGTTGACGTCCTCGTCCGTGTGGCCGGAGAGCAGGCCGTTGAGGACCGACAGCGTGAGCAGGCGGGTGTCGCGCTCGGCGATCCGGCCGAGGTACTCGAGCTCGACGCGGTCGACGCTCGAGGACTCGGCCAGCGCCACGGCCACGCGCCCGAGGCCGCGGGCGAGCGGCAGGAACGGGCCGAGCACCTCCATGTCCTCGGCGCTGACGGCCGGGATGTTCACCGCGGTGGAGACGACCCCGCCCGTCAGCGCGGCGACGACCTGCTCGGCCGTCTGCACGCCGGCGCGGTCCTGGGCCTCGGTCGTCGACGCGGCCAGGTGCGGCGTCACGACCACGTTCGGATAGCCGAAGAGCGGGTGGTCGGTGACCGGCTCGCTGCGGTAGACGTCGAGCGCGGCGCCGGCGACCTTGCCGGAGTCGATCGCGGCCTTCAGCGCCTCGTCGTCGACGAGCTGACCGCGCGCGCAGTTGATGATGCGCACGCCGTCGCGGCACTTGGCCAGCGCCTCGGCGTTCAGCCAGTTCTCGGTCTCGGGGTTCTTGGGCAGGTGGAGCGAGATGAAGTCCGACTGCGCGTAGATGTCGTCCGCGGACTCCGCCTGCTCGACGCCGAGCTCGCGGAAGCGCGCGGCGGCGACGAACGGGTCGAAGGCCAGGACGCGCATGCCGAAGCCCCGGGCCCGGGCGGCCACCAGCTGGCCGATGCGGCCGAAGCCGAGCAGGCCCAGCGTCTTCTCGTACACCTCGACGCCGCCCCACTTCGAGCGCTCCCAGCTCCCGCCCGTGAGGGCGCTGTGGGCCTGCGGGACGTTGCGGGCCAGCGCGAGCATGAGCGCGACCGTGTGCTCGGCCGCCGTGATGACGTTCGACTCCGGCGCGTTGGCGACGATGATCCCGCGCCGGGTGGCCGCCTCGACGTCGACGTTGTCGACGCCCACGCCGGCCCGGCCGATGACCTTCAGGCGCTCGCCGCGCTCGATCAGGTCGGCGGTCAGGCGCGTCGCCGAGCGGATGAGGATGCCGTCGTAGCCGCCGATCCGGTCGGCCAGCTCCTCCGCGCTCCAGCCGTCGGCGATGTCGACGTCGAACCGCTCCTTGAGCAGCTCGATGCCGGCGGGGGCGATCTTCTCGGCGACCAGGATCCGCGCGGGCGCACTCAGCTCGGGAGCGCTCACGCCGCGGCGGGGACGCCGGCCTCGAGGAACACGCGCTGCGCGGCGCCGGCGCCGGCCCCGTGCTCGACCTCGCGGCCGAGCTGGTCGAGCGCCATCTCCAGCCCGGACAGCGACGTCAGGATGTCGAAGGCGCCGAAGTAGCCGCAGTGGGCGATCCGCAGGATGCGGCCCTTGAGGTGGTCCTGGCCGCCGTTGGCGGTGATGCCGAGGCGCCGCAGCGCGCCGGGGACCTTGCCGCCGTCGATGTCCTCCGGCAGCTCGATCGCCGTCACCACGGTGGAGCGCTCGTCGGGATCGCCGAACAGCTCGAGCCCCATGGCGGCGGCGCCGGCGCGCGTGGCGCGGGCGAGCAGCTTGTGGCGGGCCATGACGTCGTCGAGCCCCTCGGCCTCGATCATGCCGAGCGCGATGTCGAGGCCCAGGAAGAGCGAGACGGCCGGGGTGAACGGGCTCGCGCCCTTGCGCTGGCTCTTCGCCGTGCGGCCCCAGTCGAAGTAGTAGCGGCCGGCTGCGGTGGGACGAATTCCGATCCGCGTACTCGAGCGCGCGCTCGGAGACCGACGCGAAGGCGAGGCCGGGCGGGCACATGAGCGCCTTCTGCGAGCCGGCCACGACCACGTCGAGCCCCCACTCGTCCTGGCGCAGCTCGGCCGCGCCGAGGCCGGAGACGGCGTCGACGGCGAGGATGACGTCGTGCTTGGCGGCGACCTCCCCGATCGCCTGGACGTCGTGCACGATGCCGGTCGAGGTCTCGCTCAGCGTCACGAACGCGACCTTGATGTCCTCGTTCTCGCCGAGCAGGCGGTCGATCTCGCCGGCGTCGAGCCGCTCGCCCCAGCCCGGCTCGTAGCGCACGAGCTCGGCGCCGTAGGTCTCGCCGAGCTGGATCCAGCGCTCGCCGAACTTGCCGGCGGCGCAGGCGAGCACCTTGTCGCCCGGGCGGACGAGGTTGGCGACGGCCGACTCCATGGCGCCGGAGCCGCTCGCGGCGAAGGCGAGCACGTCGTTCTCGGTGCGGAACACGCCGGGGAGCCGCGACAGCACGCGCTCGTACAGCTCGTCGAAGGCCGGCGCGCGGTGATAGAGCATGGGCGCGGCCATCGCCTGGGAGACGGCGGGCGGCACGGGCGTGGGCCCGGCCGTCATCAAGTACTGCTTGGTGAACGGATTCGGCGTCATGCGGAGACCTTGTCTCGTGGGGAGGTCCGGCCCAGATTAGCCTGGTGGATCCAGGCTTAGCGGCCGAACACGGCCATAGCGGCCGTCCAGACCGCCTGGTCCAGGTCAGGATTCGACCGTCGCTCGAGATCGCGCTGGAGCTCCTCGAGGTCGAGCCCGGAGGCGATCAGGGCGATCCAGACCACCGCGCCGACGACTCCGAGGATCACGCCGACGATGCCCAGGACGACGCCCGCGTGCGCGATGCCGTCGCCCGAGGTGGTCTGCCCGGTGGCCACGCGCTTGCGGCCGCGGGCGCCCACGACCCAGGCCGCGACCGAGGCGGGCAGCGAGAACAGGAAACCGATGCCGAGGGTCAGGATTACGAGGACGATGCCGATGATTCCGAGTACCAGCGATGTCGTCGCGGCGCCATTTCCCGGCCGCGATGACGCCTGGAGGTAGATCGGATGCTCGCGTACCGGCGGCGGCGTGGCCGCCGCCGGTGCGTTCCACGCGGCGACCGCGGGGTCGGGCTCGGGTGGCTCCGGCTCGTCGGGCGGGGCAGGCTCGAACATCGGCGCCGGCTCGCTGCCGGGCGCCCGCGGGGGCAGCCACCCCGAGATGGATTGCTCGTCGCTCAGAACTCGGTCTCGATCCAGTCCATCATCGAGCGTAGCTCCTTGCCTTCGCGCTCGATCTGGTGGTTCGCCTGTTCCGCGCGCATGCGGAGGAAGTTCTCCTGTCCGGCGCGGTTCTCGGCGATCCACTCGCGGGCGAACGCGCCGGACTGGATCTCGCCGAGGACGTCCTTCATGGCCTGGCGGGTGGCATCGGAGATGATCCGCTTGCCGCGCGTGTAGTCGCCGTACTCGGCCGTGTTGGACACCGAGAAGCGCATGCCGCTCAGGCCCTTCTCGTACATGAGGTCGACGATCAGCTTCAGCTCGTGCAGGCACTCGAAGTACGCGAGCTTGGGGTCGTACCCGGCGTCCACGAGCGTCTCGTAGCCGGCCTGGACGAGCTCCGACACGCCGCCGCAGAGCACGGCCTGCTCGCCGAAGAGGTCGGTCTCCGTCTCGTCCTTGAACGTCGTCTCGATGACGCCGCCGCGGGTGCAGCCGATGCCCTTGCTGTAGGCGAGCGCCGTCTGCAGGGCGTTGCCCGAAGCATCCTGGTGGACGGCGACCAGGCCGGGCACGCCGCTGCCCTCGAGGTACTGGCGGCGGACGAGGTGGCCCGGGCCCTTGGGGGCGATGAGCGCGACGTCGACCTCCGGCGGGGCCTCGACCTCGCCGTAGTGGATCGAGAAGCCGTGGCCGAAGAGCAGCGTCTTGCCGGGCGCGATGCCGTCGCGGATCTCGTCGTTCCAGACCTGCCCGTGCTTCTCGTCGGGCAGGAGGACCATCACGAGGTCCCCGCGGGAGGCCGCGTCGGCCACGTCGGTGACCTCGAGGCCGGCTTCGCGAGCCTTGTCGACGGAGGCAGAGTCAGGACGGAGGCCGACGACGACATCGACGCCGGAATCCTTCAGGTTCAGGGAGTGGGCATGGCCCTGGGAGCCGTAGCCGAGGATGGCGACGGTCTTGCCGCTCAGCAGGTCCAGGTCCGCGTCATTGTCGTAATACATGGGCGGGGAAGGTTACGCGGTCGCCGCGGCCACCCATGTCCGCGCGGGGAGCGCGAGCGAGCCGTCCTCGGCCGTCCAGGGCTCCGCGCGCTCGGCGATCGCCGCCCGTACCGCCTCCTCGTCGCCGGGCCGCATGCCGGCGACGGCGTCGCGCACGCGCTGGGACATGTCGCGCGCGGTCTCCCACCAGGCCTCCGCCGACGGGTAGCGAATGGTGAAGTCGAGCGCGTGGATCTCGTGCTCGACGAATCCCGCGGCGTCGAGCGTGTCGGCGATCGCCTCCTGCTTCTCCCAGGCGAACTGACCCGGGCCCGGCGGGATCGGCTCGGCGTGCCCGCGCGAGATCAGCTCCTTCGCGGGGATCACGGCCCAGGGGTTGGCTTCAGGGTCGGCCCAGGCGGCGAGCGCCACGCGCCCGTCCGGCTTGAGGATGCGCCGGGTGTCGCGCAGCGCGGCCTCGGCGTCGTTCATGAGCATGTAGCCCCAGCGGCAGAGCACGCCGTCGATGCTCGCCGCCGGGATGTCCATCGCCTCGGCGTCGATCTGCTTGAAGCGGACGTTCGTGAGGCCGAGCTTCTCGGCTCGTCGCTGGGCCGCGCTCAGCATCTCGGGCACGAGGTCTGAGGTGATGAGCGTGCCGCCGGGCTCGATCAGCTCGGCGGCCAGGAAGCCGGTGTCGCCGACGCCGGCCGCGATGTCGAGCACCGTGTGCCCGGGCTGCGGCGCGATCGCCTCGACCATCCACATGGACACGGGCAGCGAGTTCTTGCGCATCTCGTCGGCGTGCTTCTCCCAGCCGGCGGCGGTGCTGGCCCAGCGCTTGCGGTTCTGCTGTCGGTAGTCGCTCACATCAGCTCCCGTCGCAGGAGCTTGCCGGATGCGGTCCGCGGAAGCGTTTCCGCCGGCTCGATCGCCTTCGGGACCTTGTAGCCGGCCAGGCGCTCGGCGGCGAAGGCGCGGAGCTCGGGCTCGGTGGCCTCGGCCCGCAGGACGACCTTCGCCGTGACCGCCTCGCCCCACTCCGGGTGCGGGCGGGCGAAGACCCCGGCGTCGGCGACGGCCGGGTGCTCGAGCAGCACGGCCTCGACCTCGGTGGGCGCGACGTTCTCTCCCCCGGTCACGATGGTGTCGGCCTTGCGGCCGGCGACGACGAGGCGGCCGCGGTCGTCGAGGCGGCCGAGGTCGCCGGTGTGCAGGATCCCGCCGCCGGCCACGGTCGGGCCGCCGACGAGGATCTCGCCGTCGTCGGCGATCTCGACCGTGACGCCCGGCAGCGGGCGGCCGGAGGTCTCGACGTCTCCGGGCTCGCCGACGGTGACCTGCGAGCAGGCCTGCGTGAGCCCGTAGGTGGGCGCCACCGGCCAGCCGGCGTCGCGGGCGCGGACGAGCAGGGCGCGGCCGGGCGCGGCCCCGCCGAGGAGGACGGCCCGCAGCCGGGGCGGTCTGGGCACGCCCGCGTCGAGCAGGCGCGCGAGCTGGGTCGGGACGAGCGAGACGAGCGTGGTCTCCTCGTCCGGCTCCGGCCGGCCGATCACCGCCGTCGTGCCGTAGATCGCCGAGCGCAGCAGGACCATCAGCCCGCCGACGTGGCTCAGCGGGAGCGGGCACAGCCAGCGCTCGGCCGGGTCGAGCCCGAGCGCGACGGCCGAGCCGAACGCGTTGGCCTGGATGTTCTCGAGCGTCAGCACGACCGGTCGCGGCGTGCCGGTCGTCCCCGAGGTGTGGACGATGAGCGCGCCGTCGGCCGGCGCGACGGCGCCCTCGGTGATCGCGTCCCGCTCGCGCGGGGTGAGGCGCAGGTCGATCGGCATCGCCGCCGCGCCGGCCAGCAGGCACCCGTGCAGCCGCTCGGCGAACGCGACGCCGGGCGGCAGCGCGATCGGCACGGGCTCACCGGGCGCCAGCGCGCGCGCCACCTCGCGCGCCCGTTCGAGCAGCTCCTCGTACGTCCGCGTGCCGTCCGGCGCCTCGATGGCGACCCGCTGTGGCCGGAGGGCGGCCGCGCGTTCGAGCCAGGGCTCCATCGCGTTGGACACTAGTGTCTAAGCCTTGACCGTCACCTGGACCGCCGTCGCCGAGTACGAGGACATCCGCTACGAGACCTCGGGCGACGGCATCGCCAAGATCACCATCAACCGGCCCGAAGTCCGCAACGCGTTCCGGCCGCAGACGATCATCGAGATCTCCGACGCGCTCGAGCAGGCCCGCGAGGACGCCTCGGTCGGCGCGATCGTGCTCACCGGCGAGGGCCCGGACGCCTTCTGCTCGGGCGGCGACCAGCGCGTGCGCGGCGATACCGGCTACATCGCCGAGGGAGCCACGGTCGGGCGCTTCCACGTCACCGACCTGCACGTCCAGATGCGCCGCCTGCCCAAGCCGGTGGTGGCGATGGTGGCCGGCTACGCCATCGGCGGCGGCCACGTGCTCCACCTGGTCTGCGACCTCACGATCGCCGCGGACAACGCCCGCTTCGGCCAGGTCGGCCCGCGCGTGGGCTCCTTCGACGGCGGCTTCGGGGCGAGCCTGCTCTCCGATCTCGTGGGCCCGAAGAAGGCGAAGGAGATCTGGTTCCTGTGCCGCCAGTACGACGCCCAGCAGGCGCTCGACATGGGTCTCGTGAACACCGTCGTCCCGTTGGAGGAGCTCGAGGCCGAGACGGTGAAATGGTGCCGCGAGATGCTCCAGCTCTCCCCCTTCGCCCTCCGGCTGCTCAAGGCGAGCTTCCACGCCTCCGAGGACGGCTACAGCGGCCTGCAGCAACTGGCGCACGACGCCAACCTCCTCTTCTACGCCTCCGACGAGGCCAAGGAGGGCCGCGAGGCGTACAAGAGCAAGCGCAAGCCCGACTTCTCGTCGTACCCCAGACGACCTTGAGCCCCTTGCACATCTGGCTCATGGCGGCCAGGCCGAGGACGCTGCCGGCCGCCGTCGCCCCGGTCCTCGTCGGCACCGCGCTGGCCGCCACCGAGGGCACCTTCAAGTGGCTGACCTTCCTGGCCGCGATGCTCGGCGCGCTCTTCATCCAGGTCGGGACGAACCTCTCGAACGACTACTCGGATGCCCGCCGCGGCGCCGACACCGAGGACCGCCTGGGACCGGTGCGGGTCACCGCCGGCGGCCTCGTCCCGCCGCGTCAGGTGCTGGTGGCGACCTACGTCGCGTTCGGCCTGGCGGTGCTGGCCGGCGTCTACCTGATCGCCACCGCCGGGTGGGAGCTGCTGCTCATCGGCGTGGCCTCGATCCTCGCCGGCGTGCTCTACACGGGTGGCCCTCGTCCGTATGGGTATGAGGGGCTCGGCGAGGTGTTCGTCTTCCTCTTCTTCGGCGTCGTCGCCGTGACCGGCTCCTACTTCGCGCAGGTCGAGCACCTCTCGTGGGAGGCGTTCGTGCTGGCCGTGCCGGTCGGCCTGCTCGCCTCGGCGATCCTCGTGGTCAACAACGTGCGCGACCTCGAGACCGACCGCCGGGCCGGCAAGCGGACGCTCGCGGTGCGGCTCGGGCGGTCGCGGGCCCGCACGCTGTACGCGGTGATGACCTACGGCGCGTTCGTCTGCGGGCTGCTCCCGTGGCTGCTCGGCTCCGACGAGCTCTCGCCGTGGCTGCTGCTCTCGCTGATCGCCCTGCCCCTCGCCGTGCCCGTCGTGCGCATCGTGCGCTCGCGGACCGACGGGCCGTCGCTGAACGGCGCGCTGGCCCGGACCGGCATGCTCCAGCTGGTGTACTGCTCCCTCCTGTCCGCGGGGATCCTCGCGAGCTGATGGCCTCGCTCGCGCTCGAGACCGTCCGCCTGCGGCTCCGCACTCCGCTGCGGGCCGCGTGGGGCGAGGTGAGCGAGCGCGAGATCATCCGCGTGCGGCTGGACTTCGGCGACGACGACTGGGGCGAGGGCGAGGCCGCGCCGCTCGAGCCGTACGACGGCGTGTCGCTGACCGTGGTGCAGGCCGCCCTCGATGCCTACGGAGCGGTGCTGGACCGGGCCAGCGCGCGCTCGACCCACGCCGAGCTCCTCGCCGCCTGCGCGGCCGAGCGCCCGCTGCCGCAGGCCCTGGCCGCGGTCGACCTCGCCCTGTGGGACCGCGCCGGCCGGCGCACGGGCTTCCCGGTCGCGCAGCTCATCGCCGCGGGCGCGGTCCGCTCGGTCGCCGTCAACGCCACGATCTCGGCCGAGGACCGGACGGGCGCCGCCGAGGCGGCGACCGCCGCCGCCAAGGCCGGGTTCCGCTGCCTGAAGCTGAAGGTCGGTGTGGGCGACGACGCGGGCCGGCTGGCCGCGGTGCGCGCGGCGGCCGGCGACGCGATGGCGATCCGCGTCGACGCCAACGGCGCCTGGGGAAGTCCCGACGAGGCGCTGGCGAACCTGCGCACGCTGGCGCCCGCGGGCGTCGAGCTGTGCGAGGAGCCGGTGCACGGGATCGCGAAGATGCGGGCCGTGCGCGTCAAGTCGCCGGTGCCCGTGGCGATGGACGAGACGGCGGCCGAGCGCGGCGCGCCCGGGGCCGGCGCGGCCGACGCCGTGTGCCTGAAGATCGCGCGCTGCGGCGGCATCTCGGGCCTGCTGCGCGACGCCCGGGCGGCGCGGGCGGCGGGCACGAAGGTCTACGTGGCCTCCAGCCTCGACGGCCCGCTCGGGATCGCCGCCGGCCTGCACGCCGCCGCCGGGCTGCGCGCCTCCGGCCCGGTCGCCTACTGCGGGCTCGCGACGCTGGCGCTCTTCGAGGGCCAGGACGGCGTGCTCGCGCCGGTCGACGGGGCGATCACCGTCCCCGACGGTCCGGGCCTGCTCGGCACGCCCCGGTGATCGCCGTCCGCGAGGTCGCGCCGCGCGCGCCGGCGCTCGAGGTCGCGGTCTCCCACGCGCTGGTCGAGCGGGTCAACGAGGGCGCGTTCGGGTCGGTGCTCCGGCTCTATCGCCCGGCGCCGACGCTGGCCTTCGGCCGGCTCGACGCGCTGCGGCCGGGGTTCGCCGACGCCGTGGCCGCCGCCCGCGCCCACGGCTTCGAGCCCGTGATCCGAGCGCCCGGCGGGCATGCGGTCGCCTACCACGAGGGCTGCCTCGGGATCGACGAGCTGCTCGGCGAGGCCGACCCGATCGCGGGGATGCACGAGCGCTTCAGGCAGACGGGCGAGCGGATCGCCGGCGCGCTGCGCTCACTCGGCGTCGACGCCCGAGTCGGCCGGGTGCCGGGCGAGTTCTGCCCCGGCGAGTTCACGGTCAACGCCCGCGGCGCCGTCAAGCTCGTCGGCACGGCACAGCGCGTCCTGCGCCACGCCTCACTGCTCGCCGCGTCGGTGGCGGTGACCGACGCGGACCGCCTCCGCGACGTGCTCGTGGACGTCTACGCCGCGCTGGAGCTCGACATGGACCCGGCCACGGCCGGCGGGGTGGCCGACGAGGCCGCCGTCACGGTCGACGACGTCGAGGCCGCCGTGCTGGCGGTCTACGGCGATGCGCGAGGTCGGTCGCGTTGGACGACGAGACGCTCGCTCGCGCCGTCGAGCTCTGTTGCCGCGCCACGAGATCGGCGAACTGCGGCATTGAGGGAGCGGGATCGACCGCCGCGCGTATCGAGCGTCGACTTTGTCGGCCTAGCGGCCCACAAAGTCGACACTCGGCAGGCCGCCCGGTCGGCTCCCTCACTTCCCTACCCAGCAGCAGTTGACGTTCCGTCACGCAGCGCCGACCGCGCGGGCCGCGGCGGCAACCCCGGCGGCCACCACCAGCACCAGCAGCAACGGCGCCCGGAACCACAGCGCGACCGCGGCGGCGGCCACCCCGGCCACCCGGGCGTCGACCACCAGCGCCCGCCCGTCGGCCAGCGTCTGCCCCACGACCAGCGCGGCCAGCAGGCACGGCGCGAGCACGGGCATCACGGCGGCGGCGGGCCGCGGCAGCGGCCGGTCGGCGAAGACCAGGGTGCCGCCGGCCTTCAGCGCCACGGTGGCCACGCCGACCACGGCGACGACGAGCCAGATCGCGGTCATGACCGCACCCGCAGCGCCACGACGACGCCGAGCGCCGCCGCCACGATCGGCAAGCCGGGCGGCAGGACCGGCGTCAGGACCAGGGCGATGGCGCCGCCGCTCAGCGCCGCCGCGCGTGCGCGCGGCCCGTCGAGCTGGCCGACCAGCAACGCCAGGAAGAGGGCCGGGAACATCGCGTCGAGCCCGTAGTCGGCGGGATCGCCGAGCGCGCTGCCGACCAGCACGCCGCCCACGGTGCCGGCCACCCACGCGCTCATCAGCACGGTGCCGGCGCCGAGCAGGCGCCCGCGATCGACGCGACCGTCGCGCTGGGCGATCGCCCATGACTCGTCGACCGCCAGCTGCGCCTCGGTGACGCGGCGCACGGCCGAGCCGCGCAGCGCGGGCGCGACCGAGATCCCGATGGCCAGGTACCGGAGGTTCAGGAGTACCGCGGCGACGATCGCCGCCGCGACGGCGCCGCCGTCGCTCAACACGGACGCGGACGCGAACTGCGCCGAGCCGGCGAACGTCGTCACCGACATCACGATCGGCGCGACGACGCCCATGCCGGCGTCCCGCGCCAGGACGCCGAACGACGCGCCGAAGACGAGGACGGCCAGGGCCAGCGGGAGCGTCGCGCGGACGCCGGCCGCGTACGGTGAGGGTGCGGGTTGCGGACGCACACGTGCGTCCGCCATAATGGTGCTCGCTTCCATGATGATGGACATGATTCCATCTAAGTAGAACTTTGTCCAGTGAAGTAGACACAGTTGACACGTTCGTCCGCACGGTCGCGGCGAACGTCCGGACGCTCCGCCAGCAGGCGGACATGACGCTCGCCGACCTGGCGGCCGCCGCCGGGCTGGGCAAGTCCACGCTCGCGCAGCTCGAGTCGGGCAAGGCGAACCCGAGCGTCGAGACGCTGTGGGCGATCGCCGCGGCGCTCCAGGTCCCGTTCGCGCGGATCGTGGAGGAGTCCCGGCCTTCGCTGCGCGTCGTCCGGGCGATGGACATCCCGCCGATGCACTCCGCCGAGGCCCCGGGCTGGGCCGGCCGGATGCTCGCGGCGTCGCACGGCCGCGGCACCTTCGACCTCTACGCGCTCGACCTCGAGGCCGGCACCGTGCGGCACGCCGAGGCGCACCACGCGGGCGTCGTCGAGCACCTCATCGTGGTCGTCGGGCGAATGCGCGTGGGCCCGCAGACAGGGCCGGTGCTGCTCGAGGCCGGCGACCTGATCACGTTCGCCTGCGACGTCCCCCACATCTACGAGGCGCTCGAGGACTCGCACTGCGTGCTCGTCATGGCCTACCCGTGACCGTGGAGTCATCTCCACCGAACCGCTCTCGCTGAGCGTGCGTAGGACGCCCTGTCTAGTCCACGACCGGAGGGGGTTGTTCGATGGGACGCGGCAAGCGATGGATGCGGTGGGGCACGACGCTCGCCGCCGCGGCGCCACTGGCGTTGGCGGGAACTGCGCAGGGACAGACACCGGCGCCGGAGGTCGTCGACCCGGACCTGGAGGTGAACACGACGGTCTCGGGACTCACCCAGCCGATCTCGATGGCCTTCGTCGGCGACGACAGGTTCCTCGTGCTCGAGAAGGGGAGCGGGCAGGTCAAGCTGGTCGAGGACGGCGAGGTGCGCGGGACCGTGCTCGACCTCGCGGTGAACTCCGCGTCCGAGCGCGGGCTGCTCAGCATCGCCCTGCACCCGAAGTTCAAGCGCAACGGCTGGGTCTACCTGTTCTGGAGCCAGAGCAAGACGGGCGTCGACAGCAACGCGCTCGACGGCGTGCGCCCGATGGGCAACCGGATCGACCGCTTCGAGTGGGAGCACGGACAGCTCGAGTTCGACCGCAACATCGAGAAGTTCCGCGCCTTCCAGGCTGACGCGAACCAGCCGCTGCGCGGCAACCACGACGGTGGCGTCATCCGCTTCGGGCCCGACGGCAAGCTGTACGCCGTCGTCGGCGACACGGGCCGCCGTGGCAACACGCAGAACCTGGTCGACGGGCCGTTCGGTCCCGGCATCCCCGACGATCCGTTCGGCGGCCCCGAGATCGACGACCTGCATCGCACGGGCGTGATCGTGCGGCTCGACGACGACGGCGGCTCCCCGCGCGACAACCCGTTCTGGCGGGTCGGCCGCACGATGGGCGGCGAGGTCGGCGAGAACGTGCAGAAGCTGTTCGCCTACGGCGTCCGCAACAGCTTCGGCCTGGCGTTCGACCCGAAGTCCGGCGACCTGTGGGAGCAGGAGAACGGCGACGACTCCTTCAGCGAGCTCAACCGCGTGACGCCTGGCATGAACTCCGGCTGGGTCCAGGCCATGGGCCCGATCTCCCGCGTGGCCGAGTTCAAGCAGATCGAGACCACGCCGCCGTTCGTCGGCCTGCAGCAGGTCCGCTGGCCGCCGAGCAACATCGCGGACACGCCCGCCGACGCGCTGGCCCGCATGTTCATGCTCCCGGGCGCGTTCTTCAGCGACCCGGAGATGGCGTGGAAGTTCGAGGTGGGTCCCGGCGGCATCGGGTTCCTGGACTCGAACGACCTCGGCCGCGAGTACGAGAACGACCTGTTCATGGGCGGCTCGACCGCGCTGCTGCAGGGCGGCCACCTGTTCCGCTTCAACCTGACGCGGAACCGGAAGGCGGTCGACGTCGACGATCCGCGGCTCGAGGACGGCGTCGCCGACAACCTGGCCAAGTGGGAGGTCACCGAGAGCGAGTCGCTGCTCTTCGGCCGCAACTTCGGCGTGGCCACCGACATCCAGACCGGCGCGGACGGCGACCTCTACGTGGTCTCCCTCAGCCGGGGGACGGTGTACGAGATCGAGAAGGAGAAGCACCACCACCGCTGAGCGCCGCGGCGCACCGCCTCCGGGCGGTCGAGCTGAGCGGCATGGCCGGCGCCCGCGATCACCACGACCTCGCAGTCGGGTATCGCGGGCGCCATCCGCTCGGCGATGGCGCGGAACTTCTCGTCGCGCTCGCCGGCCACGAGCGTGACCGGCATGCGCAGCTCGCCGAGCCGGTCCCAGAGCGGCGGCATGACGCCGGTGCCGAGGCCGCGCAGGGCGGCGGCGAGACCCTCGGGCGTGTTGCGCAGGCGGTCGGCGTTGGCCGCGGCGGCCACGCGCGGCTCCTGGCCGGCGAACAGCGGCTGGGCGCCCCACTCGGCCGCGAAGGCCTCGATGCCGATCGCCTCGATGCGGTCGGCGAGGGCCTCGTCGGCGCGGCGGCGCGCCTCGCGCTCGGCCGGGTCGGCGAGGCCGGGGCTGGCGCCCACGAGGATCAGGCGCTCCACGAGGCCCGGCAGCGCGAGCGCGGTGTAGAGCGCGATCCGGCCGCCCATCGAGTAGCCGGCGAGCGTGAAGCGCTCGCCGCCGAGGGCACGCGTGTAGGCGGCCACGGCGGAGAACGAGGCGGGGCGCCGCGCCGCCGCCTGGCCGTGGCCCGGGAGGTCGGGCGCCACCGCGCGATAGCTTCCGCCGAGCGCCGCGACCGTCCGCCGCCAGCTCTGGCGCGTCTGCGTGAACCCGTGTAAGAGGAGCAGCGATCCCACGTGATAAGGCTTTCGCCTGCCAGGCGAGACGCTCCTTCGTCACGCTCGCCTTCGGCGACGTTACCGATGACCCCAAGAGACACCTACACAGGACTCGCGCGCCTTCGTGAACGAGCTCGCCCGCTGCGGCGTGCGCGAGGCCTGCACGTCGCCCGGGTCGCGCTCGACGCCGCTCGTGCTCTCGCTGGCGCGCGAGCCGCGGATCCGCGCGACCTCTCACGTGGACGAGCGCAGCGCGGCCTTCTTCGCGCTCGGGACGAGCAAGGCGACCGGGGTGCCGGCCGCGCTGGCCTGCACGAGCGGCACGGCGGCGGCCAACTACGCGCCCGCCGTCTTCGAGGCCCACGAGGCGCGCGTCCCGCTCATCGTGCTCACCGCCGACCGCCCGCCGGAGCTGCGGGGCGTGGGCGCCGGGCAGACGATCGACCAGATCAAGCTCTACGGCAGCGCCGCCAAGTGGTTCGCCGAGGTCGACGACCACGCCGCCACGCCCGAGCGCCTGCGCTGGCTGCGGCAGCTCGCCTGCCGCGCGTTCTGGACCGCGCTCGACGGCCGGCCCGGGCCGGTCCACCTCAACTTCTCGCTGCGCGAGCCGCTCGTCCTCGACGCCCCGCTCGAGGAGCCGGACGAGAGCGGCCGCGCCGGCGAGCGGCCGTGGGTCACGCGCCCACGCGCGGCCGGCAGTCCCGCGGCGTCGTTCATCGACGGCCTCAGCCGTGAGCTGGACGCCCGCCCGCGCGCCGTCATCGTCGCGGGCCGCCAGGAGCGCGACCCGGACCTCGGCGCGGCGCTCGCGGACTTCGCCGACCGCGCCGCGATCCCGCTGCTCGCCGATCCGCTGAGCGGCGCCCGCCGCGGCGCGGCGGCGATCGCGCACTACGACGCGCTCCTGCGCGATCCGGACTGGGCTCCCGCGCCGCAGCTCATCCTCCGCGTCGGCGACCTGCCGACCTCCAAGCCGCTGCGCGCGTGGCTGCACCGCCAGGACGAGGCGCTCCAGATCGCGTTCGACGCCGAGGCGGCGTGGCAGGATCCGGCCGGCGCCGTGGGAACGATCCTCGGGATCGACCCGCGCGCGACGCTCGGGGCGATCGCGATCACCAAGCGCCGTGATCGCGAGTGGCTCGACCACTGGCATCACGCCGACCGCGCCGCCGCGGGCGGCATCGCGCGCGCCCTCTCCCCCGCCGGGCTGTCCGAGCCGCGCGTGGCGGCCGAGCTCGGCGCGGGCCTGCCGTCCGAGGCCACCGTGGTGGTCGCCTCGTCGATGCCCGTGCGCGACGTCGAGACGTTCTTCCCGGCCCGGGAGCGCCCACCGCGGGTGCTCGCGAACCGTGGCGCCAACGGAATCGACGGGACCGTCTCGACCGCCTTAGGGGTCGCCGCGGTCGCAGACGGTCCCGTCGTGCTGCTTATCGGCGACGTCGCCCTGATCCATGACCTGGGCGGCCTGCTGGCCGCGAAGCGGCTCGGCGTCAAGCTCACGATCGTGCTCCTGCACAACGACGGCGGCGGCATCTTCGACTTCCTGCCCGTGAGCCGCGAAGGCGCCGACTTCGTCGAGCACGTCGCCACGCCGCACGGGCTCGACTTCGCGCACGCCGCGGCGCTCTTCGACCTCGGCTACGAGACGGCCGACGACCCGGAGAGCTTCCGCGCCGCGCTCGGGCGCGGCCTGGCCGCCGACCACACCACTATCGTCGCCGTCCACACCGACCGGCAGGCGAACGTGGCGCTCCACCGGGCCGTGTGGGACGAGGTGGCGGCGTCCGTCCGGGCGCCCGCGTAGCGTCCGTCGGGTGGAGCAGGCCACACGCAGCACGTCCAAGGGCATCGGCGCCGGAGACATCGTCCTCGTGGACAAGAAGGGCCGCCGCTTCCACGCGCTGGTGACGGAGCTGGAGCAGCTCGAGTCCGGCCGCTTCGAGCTCGCCGTGCGCCCGCTCGACTCCCGCATCTCCTGGCGCACCGCCTCGGTGCGCGAGGTGGTCGAGGTCTGGCGCAAGGCCCGCCGTATCGCCGGCTCGTAGATCCTCTTCTGTAGCCTCCTCGTAATGCGCGTGTCCCCCGTCGCAGACGCCCTGGCCGACGCACGGGAGAGAACTCTGGCCCTCGTGGCGCCCCTCAGCGACGCCGACGTCGAGCGCCAGCACATCGAGATCCTCAGCCCACTGGTGTGGGATCTCGCGCATATCGCGGCCTACGAGGAGCTGTGGCTCGTGCACCGGTTCGGCGGCCGGCCGCTCTCCCGCCCGGAGCTCTCGGAGATGTACGACGCGTTCGAGACGCCACGCGCGGTGCGCGGCGATCTGCCGCTGCTCGACCGCGCCCAGGCGCTCGCCTACCTCGCGGACGTCCGCGAGCGCGTCCCGGTCGAGGACTCCGAGCTGCACGAGCTCGTCGTGCGCCACGAGGACCAGCATCAGGAGACGATGCTGCAGGCGATCGAGCTCGTCCGGCTGAGCCCCGCGCCCGGCGTTCCCCGCGCCGCGTACCCGGCGGCCCCCGGCGGTCACACCGGCCTGGAGTCGGTCGAGGTCCCGGCCGGGCCGTGCTCGATCGGCGCCGGCGACGACCGCTGGGCCTACGACAACGAGCGCCCGCGGCACCGCAGCGAGCTACCCGCCTTCCGCATCGGCCGCACGCCGATCACCAACGCGTCGTTCCTGAGCTTCGTGGAGGGCGGCGGCTACGAGCGGCGGCCCTGGTGGAGCGACGAGGCGTGGGCGTGGAAGGAGGAGTACGACATCACACACCCCGAGGGCTGGGCCCGCGGGCCGACGGGCGAGTGGCGCCGCTGGACGCTGGACGGCTGGGCGCCGCTGCATCCCGACGAGCCCGTGGTGCACGTCTCCTGGTTCGAGGCCGACGCCTTCGCCCGCGCGAAGGGGGCTCGGCTCCCCACAGAGGCGGAGTGGGAGAAGGCGGCGACCTGGGACCAGGAGCTCGGCGAGGCCAGGCCCTACCCGTGGGGCGACGAAGCGCCTGAGGAACGGCGCGCGAACCTCGACCAGGCGCTCCTCGGCCCGGCACCGGCCGGCGCCTATCCCGACGGAGCCGCTCCGTGCGGCGCGCTCGGGATGCTGGGCGACGTGTGGGAGTGGACCTCCACCCACTTCGGAGGCTACGACGGGTTCGTCGCCCACCCCTACCGCGAGTACTCAGAGGTCTTCTTCGGCGACACCTACCGCGTCCTGCGGGGCGGCTCGTGGGCGACGCGCTCACGTGTGGCGACCCCGACCTTCCGCAACTGGGACCTCCCGCAGCGGCGCCAGATCTTCTCGGGAATGAGGCTGGCATGGGACGCGTGAGCACGGGAGCAGACCTCCGGATCGACGTCCACGTCGGCTCCAAGGCGCCGCGTGCGCTCCCCGACGACGTGCTCGACGGCCTGACCAAGCCGTTCAAGGAGCTGCCGCCCAAGCACCTGTACGACGCCCGCGGCGCCGAGCTCTTCGACCGCATCTGCGACCTGCCGGAGTACTACCCGACGCGCACCGAGCGGACGATCCTGCAGGACTACGCGCAGGCGATCGTGCGCCGCACGGCCATGGCCGAGCTCGTCGAGCTGGGTTCCGGCACGGCGGCCAAGACGCGCGTGCTGCTCGACGCGATGGCCGCCGCGGGCACGCTGTGGCGCTACGTGCCGTTCGACGTCGCCGAGCAGACGGTGCGCGACTGCGCCGCCTCGCTGGCCGAGGAGTACCCCGGCATGGCCATCCACGGCATCGTCGGCGACTTCGAGCGCCACCTGGCCACCATCCCGCCGCCGGTCCGCGGCCGCCCGCGCGTGGTCGCCTTCCTCGGCGGCACGATCGGCAACTTCCCGCCGGGCGCGCGGCGCCGCTTCCTGCGCGCGCTCGCCGGCCTGCTCTCCCCCGGCGACTACCTGCTGCTGGGCACCGACCTCGTCAAGGACGTCGACGTCCTCGAGGCCGCCTACGACGACGCCGAGGGCGTGACCGCCGAGTTCAACCGCAACGTCCTGCACGTGCTCAACCGCGAGCTCGACGCCGACTTCCCCATCGACCTGTTCGAGCACGTCGCGTTCTTCGACACCGACCACGAGTGGATCGAGATGCGGCTGCGCGCCAGGCGCGCGTGCCACGTGCGGATCGACGCGGTCGACCTCGAGATCGACTTCGCGCGCGGCGAGGAGATGCGAACCGAGATCTCGGCCAAGTTCACCCGCGACCGCATCGAGGCCGACTACAACGCCTGCGGGCTCGACCTCGCCGAGTGGTTCACCGACGACGCCGGCCTGTTCGCGCTGTCGCTCGCCGTCCGGCGCTGACCGGTTCGATTCCCTGCGTGGCGGGTACCGGCGCGGTGAGGCTCAGGTGAGGCGTTCGGCGAACCGGAGGTTGGCGAGCGTGGCAGCGCTGCTCGGCTGCCTCCTCGGCGCGCCCGCGGCCGAGGCCGCCGCGGACCTCGGGACCTCGGGATTCCTGGGCGGCACCCGCCATGAATGGATCAACGACGTCGCGGTCGACGTCGCGGGGAACGTGTACGTCACGGGCTGGACGACGTCGCCCGACTTCCCGACCGACCGGCCGCTGTTCGGCTGGACCGGCGGCGAGAGCGTGTCCTGCGACGACGACGAATGCCCGGACGCGTTCGTGGCCAAGTACGCGCCCGACGGCACGCGCATCTATGCCACCTACCTCGCGGGCAACCGCTACGACGAGGGGATGGCGATCGCCGCCGACGCGGCGGGCCATGCCTACGTGGCCGGCCGCACGGGCTCCGAGGACTTCCCGGCCGGGGGTGCTCCCGAGCCGTACGGCGTGCCCGACCGGGCGTTCGTGGCCAAGCTGGCGCCCGACGGCTCGGCGCTCGAGTGGCTGCGCACGCTCGGGCCGACCGGCAAGCACGGAGCCGAGGACATCGTGCTCGGCGGCGACGACGTGTACATCGTGGGCACCAACGAGAGCCTGGACTTCCCGACCACGGCCGGCGCCTACGACCGCGCCTGCGTCGGGACGGAGCCGAGCCCTCGCTGCGTGGAGACCTTCGTCGCCCGCTACACGACGAGCGGGGCCCTGCTGGCGTCGACGCTCTTCGGGGGCCACGAGTCGCTCGAGGAAGGCACCGCGATCGCGATCGATCGTGCGGGCCGTCCGGTGATCGCGGGCCACTCCGGGCACACCGACTGGGGCTTCCCGACGACGCCCGGAACCTACGACCAGACGCCCGACAACTCGGGCAGCGAGGCGTTCGCGGCGCGGCTGAGCACCGACCTCTCGCGACTCGAATGGGCCGCGACGTTCGGCGGCACGGACTTCGACGACGCGATGGCCATGACGCTCGACCCGCAGGACCGCCCGGTGCTCGTCGGCTGGACCGACTCGCGGGACTTCCCGACCACGCCGGGCGCCATCGACCGGCAGTGCAACAACAGCGACGACTGGTACGACTGCCCCGCCAACAGCGACGGCTTCGCGACCAAGCTGACCGCCGACGGCTCGGCGCTCGTCTGGTCGACCTACATCGGCAGCTACAGCGACGACATCGCGTACGACGTGGCGAGCGACGCGCAGGGCGACGTCTACGTCACCGGTGCGGCATCGGACGCGGAGCGCTTCCCGTTGAAGGACGCCTACCAGGCCGACGACCGCTGGAACGACGAGTCGTGCCGGTACAGCGGCTGGCTCTGCACCGAGGCGTTCCTGGTGCGCATCTCGGACGCCGGCGGCCTCGTCTACGGCTCGCTGCTCGGCGGCGGGAGCATGGAGATCGGCCTCGGAGCGGCCGTCGACCCCGAGGGCGACGCCTGGATCGCCGGCGTCACCCAGTCCGACGACTTCCCGGTCGGCGGCGCGGCCGCGCAGCGGGCACGGGCGGGCGGCGACTGCCCCGGGTGGGGCGCGTACGACCTTCCGGAGTGCAGCGACGGGTTCCTGAGCGAGTTCGACTTCACGCCCGGCTCCACGTCGCCTCGCGCCGGCGTCGGGTTCCGGCGACGCCGGGGCGGCTGCCGCCGTCGCGGCACGGTCTTCCGTCGCGCCGCGAGGTCTCAAGCTGTGGCGCCGCGGCCGCCAGGTCGGCGGGCGCCTGACCGGCGAGACCGCGTGCGTGGCCGGGGCGCGGCTCGTGCTCGAGCGCCGCGCCGGCACGCGCTGGCGCACCGTCGGCACGCGGCGCACGCGCGCCGACGGGCGCTTCGCGCTCCGCCTGCCCCGCGCGGCAGGGCCGCTACCGGCTCCGCGCACCGGCGGTCCAGCGCGGCGCGCTGACCTGCCGCGCTGCCGGCTCCCGCGTCCCCTTACCCTAAGCCGGGAAGTGGAAGACGACGGTCATCAAATCGGCTACAAGGCGCTCCCGCGCGGCGTGCCGGTCCACACCTCCGACGGCGACAAGCTCGGGACGGTCTACCGCGTGCTCGACAACGCGCGCGAGCACATCTTCGACGGCATCGTGGTCACGACCCCGGACGGCCGCCGCTTCGTCGACGCGCCCGAGGTGGCGCGGATCACCGAGCAGCGCGTGACGCTGACGATCGACGCCGCCGAGGCGCGCGAGCTCCCCGAGTGGCGCGGCATGCGCGCGGCGATGGAGACGCGCGCCAAGCGCGCCGGCATGCGCTGGAAGCGCCGGCTCGGCCGCTGAGGGCGCGGGTTCGTGTTGGCGGACGAACCCCGGCTGGGTAGGGAGGCGAGGGAGCCGGCCGCGCCGGCCGTCCGTGGCGGCTAATCCGCGATATGCGCGGATTACTCGCCACGAACGCGAACGTGGCGAGTTAGTGTCGCTATGCGGAACCAAGTCGCCAGGGACCGCCAGCTCGGCCGAAACCTCGCTTCCCTACCCAGCCGCAGTTGACGTTGACGTTCAGCCGCTGAGCACGGGCAGCAGCGCGCCGAGCTTGACCTCGGTCTCGGCCAGCTCGGCGGCCGGGTCCGAGTCGCGCACCACTCCGACGCCGGCGTAGAGCCTCGCCTCGCGGCCCCGCAGGAGCGCGCAGCGCAGGGCGACGCAGAACTCGCCGTCCTCGTTGGCGTCCGTCCAGCCGACGGGCCCGGCGTACCAGCCGCGGTCGATGCCCTCGAGCGCCGGGATCCGCGGCGCGGCGGCGGCGTGCGGCTCGCCGCCGACGGCGGGGGTCGGGTGCAGCAGGCCGGCGAGCTCGACGACGCTCCGCGGGTGGGTGAGCTGCGCGCGGATCGGCGTCGCCAGGTGCTGGATGTTCGCCACCTTGACGATCGCGGGCTCGTCCGGCGCGGCGACCCAGACGGCGTGCGGGCGCAGCGCGCGGGCGATCCGGCGGGTGACGATGGCCTGCTCCTCGCGGTCCTTGGTCGAGCGCAGGAGCTGCTCGCCGAGGTGGTCGTCGACGGCCGGGTCGGCCGAGCGGCGGGTCGAGCCCGCCAGCGCGACGGTCGAGGCCCGCAGCCCCTCGCGGCGCACCAGCAGCTCGGGCGAGGCCGCGATGAAGGCGGCGTCCCCGCGGCCCGCGCAGAAGACGTAGCAGGACTCGAAGCCCGCGCGCAGCACGCCGAACACCGCGGCGGCGTCGTGGGCCGAGGGCGCGTGGACCGCCACCTCACGGGCCAGCACGATCTTCTCGAAGGTCCCGGCGCGGATCTGCTCGACCGCGCGGGCGACGGCGGCCTCGTAGTGCTCGGGCGGCGCCACCGAGGAGATCTGGAAGCGCCCCGCGGGCGCCGGGTCGACGAGCGGCAGCGGCGTCCGCCGCAGCTCCCGGGCGCGCTGCTCGAGCCGCGCGACCAGCTCGTCGGGCACGTCGTCGGGCGCGGCGAGCGTCGCCAGCGTGAGCCGCACGTCGTCGCCGCGGCGGGCGAGCGCGACCTCGGGGACGATCAGGTCGGCCGCTTCGTAGCCCGCCCAGTGCGGCGCCGCGCCGCCGTCATCGGCGAACGCGAAACCGCCGACCGCCACCAGGCCGGCGCCGGCCGGCCCGTCGGGAGCGTCCGCCTCGGCCGAGCCGGCCAGGTCGCGCCACGCGGCCGCGACCTCGGAGAAGCGCCTCGGCCCGCGGGCCTCGATCCGGCGCACGCAGCCGAGCGTGGCCAGCGCCGCCCGGCCGCGATCGGGCTGCTCGAAGCAGAACCACGGCTCGTCGGGCCGCCGCGAGGCGAAGACCACCGCGCTCGGATCGGCGCCCGCCAGCGGCACGGTCACGGCGGCCAGCACCTCGCGCCCGGTGCGGCGCGCGCGCCGCACCGCCCGCTCACAGCGCTCGCGCAGCAACGCGAGCGCTGCCGTGTCCGGCAGCAGCCCGCGGTCCCTGATCGGCGCGCTCACACCATGCAGCGTACGACTCAGAGGACTGCGGCGAACGCCTGCCGGCCGGTCCGGCATTGCGACGTCGCGCCGCCGCTCTCCGGGCGGAAGGTCGAGGTGACGGACAGGGTGCCGTTCACCGCCGCTCGGGGTGAAGCGCCCGTCGACCCGCACGCGGTAGCGCTCGGCGCCGTTGGACCAGTGGTAGACGAACGTCTCGCGCAGCTTGAACGTGCCGTCGGCCGCGATCTTCCCGCCCGGCGTGATGTTCTCCCACAGGAACCGGCCGCCCGGGCACCGCTGCCGGTACTCGAACGACGCCGTGCGGACGCGCCGCCCGCGGGGGTCCACCCGCAGGACGAACGCCAGCGGCCGGCCGACGGATTGGCTCGTGAGACCGTGGTAGGCGCCGTCGGCACGCGGGCCGGCGGGGCTCGGCTCGGCGGCCGCGGCCCGCACGTGCCAGGTCCTCGCCCCGGGGTTGCAGCGCTGGACCGTCCGCCCCCCGCGCAGCAGCCGGGCGTTGACGCGCACGGTGCCCGAGCCCGCCGCCCCGACGACCTGGCCGGACATGCGGATCCGCGTGCGCTGGCGGAACCGGTGGTTGAGGTCGCGGACCCGGCCGCGCACCCGGAAGTCGAGCGAGAAGGTTCCGTCGGCGCCGACCTGGATCCTGCGCGACCCCATCGCCGGATAGCAGGGGGTCGACACGTTCACCGACACACGGGCGCTGCCGTCGGGCGCGATGCGGATCCCCACCAGCGTCAGCTGCCGCTGCGCCTTCCGTGTCGTCTCGGGCGCCGTACCGCCCGCATAGTCCGCGGCCTGCGCGGCGGACGGCCATGCCAGCACCAGCATCCCTACCAGGAGTCCCTTTCGCATGGCAGGCGAAGTACCCCTGAAACCGGCTGATCAGTCAGCTAGGTCTCTGAACGACCGCGCGAGATCGCGATCTCGCCCGTGCGGGCCATCTCGACCAGCCCGAAGGGGCGCACCATCCGCTCGAAGGCCTCGACCTTCTCCCACGTGCCGGTGACCTCGACGATGACCGAGCGGCGCGTGACGTCGATGATCTTGGCGCGGAAGATCTCCACGACCTGCATGACCTCGCCGCGCGCGGCGCCGTCCGCCGTGATCTTGAACAGCGCCAGCTCGCGGGCGACCGTCTCGGCCGGCTCGAGGTCGCGGATCTTGATGACGTTGACGAGCTTGTGGAGCTGCTTGGTGACCTGGTCGATCGGGTGCATCGCCCCGTCGAGCGTGAGCGTGATGCGCGAGAGCGACTCGTCGTCCGTCGGCCCCACCGCGAGGGTGTTGATGTTGAACCCGCGGCGGGCGAAGAGCCCGGCGATGCGCGTGAGCACGCCCGGCTTGTTCTCCACCAGGATCGAGAGGATGTGCTTGCGGCCCGTGCGCACGGCGGTGGTCGCCTCGAGCTC
Source organism: uncultured Solirubrobacteraceae bacterium (assembly GCA_963774155.1). Taxonomy (GTDB): domain Bacteria; phylum Actinomycetota; class Thermoleophilia; order Solirubrobacterales; family Solirubrobacteraceae; genus DASSUW01. Next base: position 604,254 of record CAVZDW010000008.1, on the reverse strand, counting down.
CTCGAGGGTCAGCGGCTCCTTCGTCCCCGGCTCGCCCATCTCAGCCCACCATCTCGCGGGCGGCGGCGCCCGCCGGGATCATCGGATAGGTGTTCTCCTCGCGCGTGACGCGGACGTCGACGACGACGGTGCCGGGCGTCGCGAGCGCCGTGCGCAGGTCCTCGACCAGCGTCGTCTTGTCGGTCAGCCGGACGCCGGTGGCCCCGTAGGCCTCCGCGAGCTTGACCCAGTCGGGCCAGCTGCCCATGTCCACGTTCGAGTAGCGCCGGTCCCAGAACAGCTCCTGCCACTGGCGGACCATGCCCAGGTAGCCGTTGTTCATGATCACGACCTTGACCGGGATGTCGTGCTCCCGGCAGGTGGCGAGCTCCTGGGTGTTCATCTGGAACGAGCCGTCGCCGGTGAGCAGCACGCTCGGCACCGACGGGTTGCCGACCGCGGCGCCCATCGCCGCCGGGAGGCCGAAGCCCATCGTGCCGAGGCCGCCGGAGTTGACCCAGCGGCGCGGCTTGGCGAAGTGGAAGTACTGGGCCGCCCACATCTGGTGCTGGCCGACGTCGCTGGACAGGATGCAGTCGCCGCCGGTGGCCTCGTAGAGCGCCTCGACCAGCCGCTGCGGCTTGATCTCGGTGTCCGTGGAGTCCTCGTAGCGCAGCGGGTGCTGACCCTGCCAGGACTCGATCCGCTCCCACCACTCGGCCAGCCGGCCCGGATCGGAGCCGAGCGCCCGGTACTCGTTGGTCAGCCGCGTGAGCACGTTCTTCGCGTCGCCGACGATCGGGATGTGCGCCGGCACGTTCTTGGAGATCTCGGCCGGGTCGATGTCGATGTGGACGAACTTCGCGCGCGGGGCGAACTCCGACAGCTTGCCGGTCACGCGATCGTCGAAGCGCGCGCCCACGGCGATGATGAGGTCGGCCTCGTCCATCGCGTAGTTCGCGGTGCGCGTGCCGTGCATCCCGAGCATCCCGAGCCACTGCGGGTGCGGCGCCGGGAAGGCGCCGAGGCCCATCAGCGTGCAGGTGACGGGCAGGCGATCGCTGGTGGCGAACTCGGCCAGCTCCTCCGCGGCGTCCGCGTTGATCACACCGCCGCCGGCGTAGACCACGGGCCGGCGGGCGTTGGCCAGCGCCTTGGCCGCCAGGCGGATCTGCTTGGAGTTGCCCTCGGTCGTCGGCTGATAGCCGGGAAGGCGGACGTCGCCGACGGGCTCGTAGTCGATCTCGGCGCGCGTGAGGTCGACCGGCATGTCGATCAGCACCGGGCCCGGGCGGCCGGTGCGCGCGAGGTGGAACGCCTCGTGGACGGCGCGGGGGATCTCCGTCGGGTGCTGGATCATGAAGGAGTGCTTGACGATCGGCATGGTGATGCCGAACGTGTCCGCCTCCTGGAAGCCGTCGGTGCCGAGCAGGTCGGTGCGCACCTGGCCGGTGAAGGCCACGATCGGCACCGAGTCCATCATCGCGTCGGTCAGCGGCGTGACGATGTTCGTCGCGCCCGGGCCCGAGGTGGCGAAGACGACGCCGACCTTGCCGGACGCCTTGGCGTACCCCTCGGCCGCGTGGCCGCCGCCCGCTTCGTGGCGAACGAGGACGTGGCGGATCCCGGCGTCTACGAACGCATCGTACGTCGGAAGGTTGGCGCCGCCCGGATAGCCGAAGACGACGTCGACGCCCTCCGCTTTCAGGCATTCCATGACCGCATCGACCGCTCGCATCATGCGGCGGAGTCTAACGCCGGCCCGCGGTCACCGATTCCGGCACGATCCCCGTCTCGGGGAAGTCCATGTCCATGCCGCAGCGCATGCAGACCTGGTCGTGGAGCTTGACGATCTGGCCGCAGCGGGGGCATTGGCGGCGCACCTCGTTCGCCTCGTTCCGGTAGAGCACGGCGGCCAGCAGGCCGAGGAAGGGCACGACGGCCGAGATGAGGAACCAGAGGACGAACGACGATCCCTTGCTCCGGCCGACGATCCCGCCGGCGAGCCCGAAGGACAGGCAGATGATCAGATAGGCCATCCGCCCGCCAAGGCTACCGCCCCCGGCGTGCTGCGGTGCTGGGCTCGCGTCCCGCCAGTCGGAGCCTCGCGAGGCGGTAGCGGCGCACCATCTCGTCGCCGCGACCTGAAGCGGTCAACGGCACGAGGACGACCTTCCGGATCTGCGGCGTCTGTACGGCGGTGGTGGCATGGGTCATGAACTGCATGGTGGACCGGTCGAGGCCCGTTCCCCATGGCCCGCGGGATGGAATCGGGGTCCCCGGCTTCGACCTGCGGTCGAGAACGCCTCAGCGGCCGGCGGCGACCGCGGCGTCGAGCGCCGGGCGCATGGCGGGCAGCAGGCGGCGCCGCACGCGGCGCGGGGCGCCGCTGAACGCCAGGTTGGCCACCGTGGCGAAGCCGGCCTCGTCGGTGCGCAGGGCGAGCAGCAGATGGGCGATGCGGTCGGCCGAGGGCAGCGAGCGGTCCTCGACGTGGACGCACCAGCAGAACGCGCGCCGGCCGCCGGGCGCGACGAGCACGGCGCCGCCCTCGCCGACGAGCCAGACGCCGAGCGCTCCCCGCTCCAGCACGAGCCCGGTGCGCGCGTACAGCGCCCGAGCCTCGTGGCCGACGAGGTCGCCGAGCAGGCCGATCGCGGTCCGCTCCGGGCCGTCGGCCGCCGGCGGGCGGCGCCGCAGCACGTTCGCGCCGCGCTTGGCGTAGAGCTCGGGGATCGCCCACGCGTGAGCGAGCAGGATGGCGCCGACCGGCGCGGACAGCGGCTCGAGCCAGAACAGCACGCCGCTGGCGATCAGGTACGGGATCGTGTGGGCGACCGTGGTGAGCGTCCACACGCGGCCGCGGCGGGCCAGGCGGTCCGCGTCGACCCGCGGGCGCCAGTAGACGCCCGCGGTCTCGGGAAGCGCCTCCGCGCTCACCCGCCGGCGATCGGGCGCCGCAGGATCACGAGCTCGGCGTCCATCGGGAGCTCGTCGACCTGGCGCGCGTGCCCCTCGCCCTCGGTGACGACCGCGTAATAGCCGGCGTCGAGCTGCGCGCGGAAGGCGCTCACCGCCGCCTCCACCGCCTGTTCGTCGGCCGCGGTCCACTCCGCCAGGGTGGTGTGCCCGCTGCCGTCCATGCGGATCAATCTGGCCATCGGCCAATGGTACGCTTCGCGCGGATGCCGTCCGTCCGCAGCGTCATTACCGCCTGACACCTGCACCAGCCGGGAGATTTCCCGGCCGCAGGCTCGAACGTTCTTCGAGCCTGCGGCGGCAGGACGGCCACGTGGGCTCGAGGGAAAGGAGCCCCGCCATGCTCGTCCTCCCCTCCACCGCCCGCCTGCAGGCGCTCTGCCAGATGACGCTCGTCGTCTCCGACCGGCCGGACGTCACGCAGCGCATCATGGCCACCTGCTGCCGCCGTCAGGGCACGGTCGTCGCGCTCGTCCTGACGCGCGGGAGCGGCGAGACGGCCGAGCTGGAGCTGGCCGTCGAGGTGGAGCCGCGGCTCCGGCGCGGCCTCATCGACCGCATTGCAGGCCTCGTGGACGTCCGCGAGGTGCGCGTCAGAGACCGAGCTGTTCTCGGATGAGGCGGTTGACCTCGCCGCCGTCCGCCTTGCCCTTGGTCTCGCGCATGATCGGGCCCACGAGGGCGCCCATGGCCTTGGCGTTGCCGCCCTTGATGCGCTCCACGACGTCCGGGTTCTCCTCGAGCACCTTGGCGACGATGCCGGCGAGCTCGCCCGAGTCGCCCATCGCGCCGAGGTCCTCGCGCTCGACGATCTCCGCCGGGTCGCCGCCGTCGGCCACCAGGCGGTCGAGCACGACCCGGCCGTTGCCGGCCGTGACCGTCTTGGCTTCGACGAGGTCGACGAGCTTGGCCAGGGCGGCAGGCTCGACGGCGGCCGGCGAGTCGGCGCGGCCGCGCAGCTCGGTGACCCAGTTGGCGAGGGTCTTGGCCTGCGTGGCGCCGGCGGCGGCCTCGAAGTAGTCGCCCCACTCGGGCTCGAAGGCGAACAGGCGCGCGGTGTCGGCCGGGAGCGACCAGTCGCGCTCGTAGCGCTCGACCCGTGCGGCCGGGAGCTCCGGCAGCGCGCTGCGCGCGGCCTCGAGCATCTCCTCGGTCGGAGCGATGGCCACGAGGTCGGGCTCGGGGAAGTAGCGGTAGTCGTGCGCCTCCTCCTTGGAGCGCAGCGAGCTGAGGCCGCCGGTCACCGGGTCGAAGTGCAGCGTCTCCTGGACCACCGGCTCGCCGGCGGCGACCAGCGCCGTCTGGCGGCGGATCTCGGCCTCGATCCCCTGGGCGAGGAAGCGGAACGAGTTCATGTTCTTGAGCTCGGTCTTGGTCCCCAGCTCGGTGCTCCCGACGGGCCGCACGGAGACGTTGGCGTCGCAGCGCAGCGAGCCCTCCTCCATGTTCACGTCGCTCACCCCGAGCTGGCGCAGGGTCTCGCGCAGCAGCGTCAGCCACTCGCGGGCCTGGTCGGCCGAGTGGATGTCCGGCTCGGTCACGATCTCGGCCAGCGGCGTGCCGCCGCGGTTGTAGTCGACGATCGAGGCGTCGGAGCCGTGGATGCGGCCCGACGCGCCGAGGTGCACGAGCTTCGCCGCGTCCTCCTCGAGGTGGATCCGGTGCAGCCGCACCTCCCCCAGCCGCCCGCCGCTGCAGAGCGGGATGTCGTACTGGGAGATCTGGTAGTTCTTGGCCTGGTCGGGATAGAAGTAGTTCTTGCGGTGGAAGATCGACCGCGGCGCGATCTCGCAGTCGAGCGCCATGGCCATCATCAGCCCGTAGTGGACGGCCTGCGCGTTGGTCACCGGGAGCGACCCCGGCAGGCCCAGGCAGACCGGGCAGGTGCGCGTGTTGGGCTCCTCGCCGAAGCTCAGCGCGCAGCTGCAGAACATCTTCGTCCGCGTGTTGAGCTGGACGTGGATCTCCAGCCCGATGACGGGTTCGAGCTCGACGCTCATGCGCGCGCCGCCGATCCGTCGAAGCCGATGGCCTGCTCGAGCGCGTGCGCCGCGTCGAGGATGCGGCCCTCGCTGAACGCCGGGCCGGCGATCTGGAAGCCGACCGGGAGGCCGTCGCTCAGCCCGTTGGGGATCGAGACCGCGGGGATCCCGGCCAGCGACATCGGCACCGTGCAGACGTCGTTGAGGTACATGGCCAGCGGGTCGGCGGTCTTGGCGCCCAGCTCGAAGGCGACGCCAGGCGCCGTCGGCGTGACGATGAAGTCGAAGCGCTCCCAGGCTTTGTCGAAGTCGCCCGCGATCAGCGTGCGGACCTTCTGCGCGCGGCCGTAGTAGGCGTCGTAGTAGCCGCTCGACAGCGCATAGGTGCCGAGCATGATGCGCCGCTTGACCTCGGCCCCGAAGCCCTCCTCGCGGGTCTCGGTGTACATGCCGAGCAGGTCGCGGGCGTTCGGCGAGCGGTAGCCGTAGCGCACGCCGTCGTAGCGGGCGAGGTTGCTCGACGCCTCGGCGGGGGCGATCAGGTAGTAGGCGGCGAGGCCGTGCGGGGCGTGCGGGAGATGCGTGGTGTCGACGGTGGCGCCGAGCTCGCGCGCCAGGTCGAGCGTCTCGTGGAAGGCCTTGAGCACGCCGGGCTCGATGCCGTCGCCGCTCAGCTCCTCGGCGACCCCGAGGCGGATCCCCTTGAGGTCGGTGGCCGTGGGCAGGGAGACGGGCTCGGGCAGCCCCAACGAGGTGCTGTCGCACGGGTCCTTGCCCTGCATGGCCTGCAGGAGGAGCGCGGCGTCGGTCGTGTCGCGCGTGAACGGCCCGGCCTGGTCGAGCGACGAGGCGAAGGCGATCATCCCGTAGCGGCTGACGGCGCCGTAGGTCGGCTTGAGGCCGACGATCCCGCACAGCGCGGCGGGCTGGCGGATGGAGCCGCCGGTGTCGGTGCCGATCGCCCACGGGACGGTGCCCGCGGCGACGGCGGCGGCGCTGCCGCCCGAGGAGCCGCCCGGCACGCGGGTCCTGTCCCACGGGTTGAGGGTCGGCCCGTAGGCCGAGTTCTCGGTCGACGAGCCCATCGCGAACTCGTCCTGGTTCGTCTTGGCCAGCACGGGCGCGCCGGCGTTGACGATGCGCTCGACCGAGGTGGCCGTGTACGGCGGGCGGTAGTCCTCGAGGATCTTCGAGCCGGCCTGGCTCGGGACGCCCTCGATGCAGAACAGGTCCTTGATGCCGATCGGCACGCCGCCGAGCGGCGCGTCCCGGTCGACGGCCGGCGGCGCGTCCTCGGCCGAGACCCACGTGAACGCGTTGAGGTCGTCGGCGGCCGCGCGCTCACGGTAGGCGCGCCAGAGGTCGGCGGGATCGAGGTCGCCCGCGCGGACGCGCTCCGCGGCCTGCGCCGCGGTGAGGTCGAGGAGGCTCATCCCGCGCCCGGGCTCGGAACGCGGAAGCCGCCCTGGGCGGCGTCGGGCGCGCCGGAGAGCGCGACGTCGGCGGGCAGGCAGGGCCGCGGCTCGTCAGCGCGCAGCACGTTCTCGACGGTGACCACGTGGCTGGTCGGCTCGACGTCCGCGAGGTCGCCGAGCTGCTCGATCAGCTCGATGTGGTCGAGGACCTTCGAGAGCTCCGCGCCGAGGCGCTCGACCTCGTCTCCGGTCAGCTCGAGGCGCGCGAGCTTGGCGACGTGCAGGACCTGATCTCGGCTCAGCATCGGTCAGCGATTCTATGAGCCGAGCGGCGCGGGGCGCAGCTCGGGCTCCGGGCCGGGCGGCCCGCCCGGCACGTGCTCGTTGGCGAGCGAGAGCCAGCCGCCGGCGGTGATCCCGAGCGCGGCGACGAGGCCGAGCCAGGCACCGAAGGCCACCTCGTAGCCGTCGCGCGGCTCGTCGATCAGCCGGAAGAGCACGAGCAGCACGGCGATGAAGCCGAACGCGACGCACAGCACGGCGGCCGCGACGGGCAGCGCCGGGCTGCGCTGCGTGGCCTGCAGCACCGGCAGGCTCAGCGCGAGGAGGGCGACGAGCACGAGCAGGATGTCGATGACCGAAAGGGACTCGAACCCGCTCGCGTCCCCGTACCAGGGAAGCGCGAGCACGATCAGCATGCCGAGGCCACTGGCGCCGGCCAGCCACTCCCCGAGCCGCAGGCGCCTCATGCGATCTCCCCGGCGCGGGCGCGCGCGGCGATGAGCGTGTTCCGGAGCAGCATCGCGATCGTCATCGGGCCGACGCCACCGGGGACCGGGGTGATGAGCCGGGCACGCTCGGCGGCGGCCTCGAAGTCGACGTCGCCGATCAGGCCGTGCTCGGTGCGGTTGATGCCGACGTCGATGACCACGGCGCCCTCCTTGACCCAGTCGCCCTGGACGAGGGCGGGCCGCCCGACGGCGGCGATCAGCACGTCGGCGCGGCGGCAGACCTCGGCGAGGTCCCGCGTGCGCGAGTGGCAGATCGTCACGGTGGCGTGCTGGGCCAGCAGGAGCGCCGCGACCGGCTTGCCGACGAGGTCCGAACGGCCGACCACGACCGCCTCGGCGCCCTCGAGCTGGACGTCGTGGCGCCGCAGCAGCTCCAGCACGCCGGCGGGCGTGCACGGCCGCAGGCCCGGGCGGCCCTTGGCCAGCAGCCCGGCGGAGATCGGCGTGAGGCCGTCCACGTCCTTGCCGGGATCGATGAGCTCGCTCAGCGCGCCGCCGTCGAGGTGCGGCGGGGTCGGCAGCTGGAGCAGGATCCCGGAGACGCGCGGGTCGTCGCCGAGCTCGCGCAGCAGGCCGCTGACGTGAGCCTCGTCGGCGTCGGCGGCGAGCCGATGGTCGAAGCCCTCCATACCGACCTCGGCGCACGCCTTCTGCTTGCCGGCGACGTAGACGGCGGAGGCGGGATCGTCCCCCACGAGCACGGTGGCCAGGCCGGGCGCCGGATGGCCGGCCTCCAACCACGCCGCGACGTCCCGCGCCACCTCCGCCCGCACCTCCTGGGCGATCGCCTTCCCGTCGATGAGCTGAGCCGCCATTTCGCGGCGCAGCGTACCGAGTCAGGCGGTGGATTCAGCTTAGGCGGCAGGTCTCCCGGTGCGCGCGCGACGGACCAGGGCGACGAGCGTGAGCGCGCATATGCCAGCGAGGACGAAGTAGGGCACGCTGTCCGCCGTGGCGTCGGCGAGGCGGGCGCTGCCGGCCGCGCCCGCCGTCTGCCCGGTCGCCCAGGCGAGGTTCACGAGCGCGAAGGCGAAGCCCTGGGCGACGCCGGCGGCGTCCGCCCCGTCGCTGAGCATGGCCATGGCGGGCGTGTAGAGCATCCCGATCAGCGGGCCGGCCAGGACGATCAGCGCGCCGAGCCCGAGCGCGGACTCGGGCCACGGCAGCAGCAGCATCACGAGCCCGCCGCCGGCGACGCCGATCACGCTCGGCACGAGGCGGCCGCGGCGGTCCGAGAGGCGCCCGATGAGCGGGGCGACGATGGCCTCCAGGGCGGCGGCGATCAGGAATGCGGCGGCGATCGCCGCCGTCGTGGCGCCGAGGTCGTCGAGCCGGAGCGCGCCGAGCACGGCCACGGTCCCGAAGAGCACGCCCGGCAGCGTGGTCAGCCACATCCCGGCGGCCACGCGCCGGTCGGAGAAGGCCGAGAGCAGGGTCCGCAGCCGCGAGTCGCCCTCGGGCTGCTCGGCGTGCATCCGCGTCGCCCACGCCATGAGCCCGAGGCCGAGCACGGCGACGGCGCCGAACACCGGCTCCTGCCCCAGCACGTCGGCGAGGGCCCCGAGCACCGGGCCGAAGAGCGCGCCGGCCACCGCGGCCGCGAGCGCGGTGCCGATGTACTGGCCGCGCTGCTCGCGCGGCGCGGCGCCGATCATCCAGCCGAGCGCGCCGGCCCACGAGGCGGCGCCGCCGATGCCCTGCACGAAGCGCGCGATGTCGAGCACGACGATGCTGTCGCCGAGCGCGAAGGCGATGCTCGAGACCACGAGCAGCCCGAGGCCGATGAGCACGGTCGGCCGGGTGCCGAGCCGCGCCGCCAGCCAGCCGCCCGGCAGCGCGCCCACGAACGTGCCGGCCGGGTAGGCCGCCGCGAGGATGCCGGCGGCCGTCGTCGACAGCCCGAACCGATCGCTCAGCTCCGGCAGGATCGGCGTGATGGCGGCGTAGAACAGCGTGTCGACGAACACGACGACGCAGACGAAGGCGAGCAGGCGGCGCATGGGGACGGCGTCCGATGCTACGGAGGGCTAGCGGCGGCGGATCGGCGCGTAGTCGGCCATGAGCTTGCGCTCCCGGCCGTCCTGGGCGAAGCGCACGACGACGATGCCGCCGGGCTCGGTGGCCAGGACGACGCCGTCGCCCAGCTGCGCGTGGACGATGTCGTCGCCGGTGCGGAAGACGGCGCCGCCGGTGTCTCCCCCGCCGAGGCTCGACGCCTCGGCCGACGCGGCGGCGGCTCCCGCCCAGGAGGCGACGCGGCCGGTCGGCAGGCCGGCGGCGGCGCGCGCGGGAGCGTCGGTGAGCTCCGGCGGGATCTCGTCTATGAAGCGCGAGCGGACGCCGAAGGAGTTGGCGCCGAACGAGTTCCGGCGGCGCGCCCAGGTGAGCGTGAGATCCCGCATGGCACGGGTGATGCCGACGTAGGCGAGCCGCCGCTCCTCCTCCAGCGCGCCCTCGTCGAGCGCGCGCGAGTGCGGGAACACGCCGTCCTCCATCCCGATGATGAAGACGATCGGGAACTCGAGGCCCTTGGCGTTGTGGAGCGTCATGAGGGTCACGAGCCCCTCGTCGTCACGGATGTTGTCGGCGTCGGCGAGCAGCGAGATCTGCTCGAGGAACTGGGTGAGCGAGCCTTCCTCGGACGTCGTGTCGTACTCACGGCCGACCTGGACGAGCTCCTGCAGGTTCTCGATCCGCCCCTGGGCCTCGATCGTCCGCTCGGCCTCGAGCGCCTCCACGTAGCCGGTCTCGCTCAGCACCTCCTGGAGGATCTCGCCGACCGGGGTGTTGGCCTCGACGCGCTCCTTGAGGCGCTCCATGGTGCTCATGAAGCGGTGGAGCGCCTTCTGCGCCGCCGTCCCGAGACCCGGGACGCTCTCCGGCGTCTCGGCCGCCTCCCACACCGGCACGCCGATCGTGTCGGCGTGGCTGAGCACGCGGGAGAGCGAGGTCTGCCCCAGCCCGCGCTTGGGCGAGTTGGCGATCCGCGTGAACGCGGTCGCGTCCTGCGGGTTGACGATGAAGTGCAGGTACGCGACGGCGTCCTTGATCTCGGCACGGTCGTAGAACTTCGTGCCGCCGATGACCTGGTAGCCGATCTGCGCCCGCACGAGCATGTCCTCGAGCACGCGAGACATCGCGTTCGTCCGGTAGAAGACGGCGATCTCGTCGCGCGAGACACCCTCGTCGACCATCCGCTCGATGTCGGCGGCCACGAACCGCGCCTCCGCGTGCTCGTCGCTCAGCTCCCGCAGCCGCACATGGTCGCCCTCGCCGATCTCGGTCCACAGCGCCTTGCTCTTCCGGCCCCGGTTGTGCGAGACCACCGCGTTCGCGGCCGACAGGATCGTCTGCGTCGAGCGGTAGTTCTGCTCGAGCTTCACCACGTGGGCGTCGACGAAGTCCTCCTCGAACCCCAGGATGTTCTGGATGTCCGCTCCGCGGAACCCGTAGATACTGTTGTGCGTCACGAGTCCGCTGGCGATGAAGTTGTGGGTGTTCGCCACGTCGATGTCGTAGACCGGCCGCTGCAGCTCAACGCTCTCAACCGCCTCTACGACGTCATACGACCCATCTCCGCAGAACATCGCCATCCCAGGACGCACGGCAGAAGCGGCGATGAAAGGCAACGCAACCCCCGCTCCGGCGCGTCCGCGGCCTAGGCGAGCGACGCGCCGGACCTGCACCGGAATGACGGCCCGCATGCGATTGATGAGCCTGATGGCCTCGTCGAAATCGGAGAACGCGGCTTCGTAGCGCCAACTCGAGGGGTGCGCCCGGCCAGCCCTAACTTTGAGTCCTAGCGCTTCAAGCGCGGTTCGCGTTTCCGGATCTCGCCCCCCCACGCTCAGGAGATGGCCAGGCTTCGTGCCTCGGGAATCGGCGCACAGCGTCAGGGTCGCCGTCCGCAGCCCGGCTCGGGTGTGAGGGATGTTCTGCGGCAGGTCGGGTGAACACCCGGATTCGACGAGGACACGGAACCCGCCGAGTTTCGTATCGACACTCTCGAAGATCGCGTCGAGAGCGTCCTGGTCGCCCCAGATCCCGGCGCGGACGCCGCGGGAACCCCGCGAAGTGGGTGTGCTCGGGCGTGCTCACGAGCTCGCGGCCGCCCGTCGTGCGGATGCGGATGCCGAGCCGGGCGTTCGCGCGGTGCGTTCCGGTCACCCGGGCGGGGCGGAAGTCGCCGCTTCCGTAGGACGAGAGGACCTCGTCGCCGACCTGGATCGTCTCGATCGGGCGCGTGGAGCCGTCCGCCATCGTGACCGGCGTGCCCTCGACGAGGCACTGATCGTCGTCGCCGACTACCGCGAGGTTGCGGTGCTCGGAGGCCAGGAGCTGGAGCCAGCGGTACTGGGCGTGGTTCGTGTCCTGGTACTCGTCGACGAGGACCCAGCGGAAGGCGTTCGAGTAGCGGTCCCGGACCTCCTGGAAGAGCTCGAGCAGGTTGACCGCCCGGAAGAGCAGGTCGTCGAAGTCCATCGCGTTCATGCGGTGGATCTCCTGCTCGTAGTGCTGGTAGACGTCGGCGACCGTCTGCTCGAAGTACGAGCCGACGAGCTGGCGGTAGTCGTCGGCCGACCGGAGCTTGTTCTTGGCGTCCGAGATCTGGGACTGCATGGCGCGCGGCGTGAAGCGCTTCGTGTCGATATCCAGGTCGTCGAGGCACTTCTTGATGAGCCGGCGGGAGTCGGCGGCGTCGTAGATCGTGAACTGGCGCGTATAGCCGAGCCGGTGGGCGTCGGCGCGGAGCATGCGCGCGCAGGCCGAGTGGAAGGTCATCACCCACATGGCCCGGGTGGCGCGGCCGACGAGCAGCTCGACGCGCTCGCGCATCTCCTGCGCGGCCTTGTTGGTGAAGGTGATGGCGAGGATCTCGTCCGCGCGCGCCTGGCCGGTGCGCATCAGGTACGCGATCCGGTGGGTGAGCACGCGGGTCTTGCCCGACCCGGCGCCGGCGAGGATGAGCAACGGCCCCGCGCCGTGCGTGACCGCGTCGCGCTGAGGCGCGTTCAAGCCCTCGAGGAGCGCGTCTACGGCGGTGGACTCGGGCATCCGTCAAGTGACGGTAGCGGGCGCCTTAGACGTATCCGGCGTGGATCCCGTCGATCGACCAGATCCCCGCCGTGTCGCCGTCGTGGGCGGCCACGAGATCGCGGAAGTAGTCGCTCAGCGCCTGCTCGTAGGAGAGCGAACCGGCGAGCAGCTCGCCCGCCGCGGCGACGATCCGGTCGAGGTCCTCCTCGAAGCGCGCGCGGGTCATGCTCGGGGTCCGCGGGCCGTCCTCCTCGGCGACGACCTCGGCCGGGACGAACTGGCTGAACACCGGGTAGCGATCGGACGGGATGACCGACCGGAACGGGACGTGGTTGAAGAAGTACTCGAACCAGCGGCCGCCGGACAGGGCGAGCCACGGCGTGCCGACGGCCAGCGCGGCGAGCCCGAAGCCGGTGTGGGGCGCGACGAACACGTCAGCCGCCTCGACGACCGCCAGCTGCTCGGCGAGGTCCACGTCGAACACGTCGAGCGGCCGGGAGCGGTGTGCCAGCAGCCGCTCGCGCTCGCCGGGCTCGAGCGACGTGGACCCGGTCTTGCCGACCAGCGCGATCGGGGCATCCGGGAACGCGTCGGTCAGCGCGTCGAGGATCAGCTCCCACGATCCGGCCGAGGGGTAGAGCGAGCGCTCGGACGATCCGGCCGGCATCACGGCGATGCGCGCGCCGAGCGAGGACGTCACCGGCAGCCGGAAGCGCAGCGCGGTGTGCGGAACGTAGTCGCCGTAGCCCGCGACCGAGCGCCGGACCAGCGCCTGCAGACGTACGTCGCTGGCCGCGTAGTAGTCGCGCATCCCGGGGAACGCCTCGAGCTGGAAGTCCTGGTAGCGGCGACCGTCGTCGTAGATCCAGTCCCACTCGCGCGGGAGCACCGCCAGCCGCGCCGCGGAGTCGCCGCACGGCTCCAGGAACGGGTGGTCGACGGCGTAGGCCTTCTTGACGAACGGGCAGAAGTCGGCGAGCCGCACCGCGGTGGCCGCGTTGAGCGCGACGGAGACCTCCCGGCCCGGCCCGGCGGCGTGGTGCCCGAGCGCGTAGTGGAGCGCCTCGACCGCGTGCCCCACCGGGTGGGCATAGAAGAAGTTCACGAGGAGGCGCACGGCGGCACATGATGCAATGCGGGCCATGAGCCAAGGCCCTGTGCTGTTCGCGTACGACGGATCCACCCACGCCAAAGCCGCCATCGAGCACGCCGGCAACGTCCTGCAGCACGGCCCCGCGGTGGTCGCCACCGCCTGGGGCAGCTTCAGGGCCGGCGCGCCCGCCGCGCTGATCGCCTTGCCCGGCGAGATGGTCTCGACCGCCATCGACACGCTCGACGAGGCCGGCCGCGAGGCCGCCGAGGTCGTGGCCGCCGAAGGCGCCGAGCTGGCCCGCGCCGCCGGCTTCGAGGCCGAGCCGCGGGCCGTGCAGTCCACGGGCCCGTTCTTCGCCACGCTGCTCCACGCCGCCAACGAGCTCGACGCGCGGGTGATCGTCGCCGGCAGCCGCGGCCGCTCCACACTCGCCGCCGCCGTGCTCGGCAGCGTGTCCACCGGCCTGCTCCACCACACGATCCGGCCGGTGCTGGTCGTGCGCGGCCCGGACGAGGAGTGAGCCTCCCCGCCGACGTCCGCGCCGCCGCGGCTCGCGTGGCGGCGCAGGCCCGGCACGTCGCGATCGTGCACGACCGGATCGAGCCGTACGCGGCGACGCTCGCCTCGGAGTCCCCGCCCGCGCCCGACCTCGAGGGCGCGGGAGACGAGGAGCGCGCCGCGTTCAGCCTCACCCTCAACGCGATCAACTTCGGCTCCGGCTGGTTCCCGACGCTGCGCAAGGCGCCCGGCATGTCCGGCTTCCGGACGGTCGAGGCGGGCCTGCGGGCGAACGGCCCGTGGAGCGCCGGCGAGCTGGCGGCGATGACGCCCGAACGCATCGCCGCCGCCGTGAGCCAGGACCCCGGCCACGAGCTGATGGGCCACTTCGCCCGGCACCTGCGCGAGCTCGGGGTACGCGTCCGGGACGAGCACGGTGGCTCGTTCCTCGCGCTCGCCCGCAGCGGCGACGGCTCGGCCGTCGCCCTCGCCGAGGAGCTCGGCCGCTGGCCGACCTGGCGCGACGTCTCGACCTACGACGGCCAGGACGTGCCGTTCTACAAGCGCGCCCAGATCGCCGCCGCCGACCTCGCCCTCGCGGGCCTCGCCCCCGCCGGCGACCTCGAGCAGCTCACGCTGTTCGCCGACAACCTCGTGCCCCACGTGCTGCGCATCGACGGCGTCCTGGAGTTCGACGACGAGCTCGTCTCCCGCATCGACGCAGAGACCCTCATCGAGCACGACTCGCCCGAGGAGGTCGAGATCCGCGCCTGCGCGCTGCATGCCGTCGAGCTGCTCGTCGCGGCCCACGGCTCGACCACCGCGACGGCGGTCGACAACGTGCTCTGGCACCGCGGCGGCGAGGCGCGCTACAAGGCCCATCCGCGCCACCGGGCGCGGACGACCGACTACTGAAGCCAGTCGTCGAGCGGGAGCGAGACGCCGAGGTCGGCGAAGGAGCCCTCGTCGCGGATCCGCTCCGCGGCCGCGACGACGGCGCCGACCGACACCCACGTGAGCGCGCCGCCGACGCTCACCCGCTGCCCGCCCGCCTCGGTGATCTCGGCCATGGTCAGCCCGCGGTGGGCGAGCACGTTGACCGGCTTGGAGACGGCCTCGCAGACGGCGCGGATCTCGGCGCCGTCGCGCAGGCCGGGGGCGTAGAGCACGTCGGCGCCCGCGGCCTCGTAGGCCCCGAGCCGCGCGATCGTGTCGTCGAGGTCGGGGTTGCCGCGGATGTGGTTCTCGGCCCGCGCCGTGAGCACGAACCCGGTGGCGCGGGCGGCCTCGACCGCCTCGGCCACCCGCTCGACCGCCTCGTCGCGGGAGTAGAGCCCGCGCTCGGGGTCGAAGTCCTCGATCGAGCCGCCGGCCGCGCCCGCCTCCGCGGCCCGCTCGATCGCCACCCCCGGCGGGCCGTAGCCGTTCTCGAGGTCGGCCGACACCGGCAGCGAGGTCGCCGCGGCCAGCGCCCGCACGTGCTCGATCACCTCGTCCAGCCCGGCCCCGCCGTCCACGCGGCCGAGCGTGAAGGCGAAGCCCGAGCTCGTCGTGGCGATCGCCTGGAAGCCGAGCGCCTCGAACACCCGCGCCGAGCCGGCGTCCCACGCGTTGGGGATGACGAACGGCTCCCCCTCGTGGAGCGCGCGGAAGTCGGTCACGACACCACCACGACGTCGAGCGTGCGCGGTCCGTGCACGCCCTCGACGCGATCGAGCTCGATGTCGGAGGTCGCGGACGGGCCGGAGACCAGCGTGATCGGCCGCCCCTCGGCGGCGGCCTCGGCGAGCAGCGCGACGGCGTCGGGCACGCCGGCCACGACGGTGTCGGCCTCGACCACGCA
Source organism: uncultured Solirubrobacteraceae bacterium (assembly GCA_963774155.1). Classification (GTDB taxonomy): domain Bacteria; phylum Actinomycetota; class Thermoleophilia; order Solirubrobacterales; family Solirubrobacteraceae; genus DASSUW01. The sequence goes on along the minus strand of CAVZDW010000008.1, from coordinate 588,637 downwards.
GACGTGCCAGTCGGGCACGAGGGTCAGGGCACGGCGGCCGGAGCGCGCGCCGCCGTCGAGCACGATCGTGCCGGTCTCGGCGATGGCCAGCGCGCAGCCGGTGAGCACGCCGTCGAGCCCGTCGAGCGCCTGCGGCGAGAGCGGCGGGTCGTCGACGACGACCTCGACCCCCGGGAGCGTCTCCGGGCCGCCCGGCGGGACGGCGATCCGGAGGGCGCCGCGCTCGCGGCACAGGCGCCTGACGGTCTCGGCGAGGTCGGCGGCAGCGATCCGCGTCACCGACGCGCGGTACTCGGCCACGCGCTCGCAGAACCGGTCGACGATGCCCTCCTCGTCCTCGCGCAGGCGGCGATACTCGCGTGGCACGTCGGGCACCGCGACGCCGGGCCCGAGGGCGTCCCGCACGCGGCCGAGCACGACGTCACGCGCCGCGCTCACGCCACCACTCCCGGAACGTCTGCTTCGGCGGGTCGGGCAGCTCGCGCATCGCGCTCCAGCCCGGCAGCGCGGCCTTGGCGATCGGACCGCGCCCGAGCCGCGCGAGCTTCTGGGCCCGCTCGTAGCGCTCCTGCGAGGAGAACACGCCGGCAACCGCCTTCATCGTCAGCGCCTCGGGCGACAGCTTCGACTTCTGCTCGCGGACCACCCGGCCGCGGAGGTGGACGAGCAGCGACGGGATCTCGATCTTCACGGGGCACGCGTCGTAACAGGCGCCGCACAGCGACGAGGCCCACGGGAGCGTCGGGTACTTGTCGAGCCCGAAGAGCTGTGGCGAGAGCACGGCGCCGATCGGCCCGGGATAGACCGACTCGTAGGCCTGCCCGCCGACCCGCGAGTAGACCGGGCACACGTTCAGGCAGGCCGAGCAGCGGATGCAGTGCAGCGCCTGGCGCCCCAGCTCGTCGGCCAGCACGTTCGTCCGGCCGTTGTCGAGCAGGATCAGGTGGAACTCCTGCGGGCCGTCGCCGGGCCGCACGCCGGTCCACAGCGACGTGTACGGGTTCATGCGCTCGGCCGTCGAGGAGCGCGGCAGCAGCTGCAGGAACACCTCGAGATCGCGCCACTCCGGAAGCACCTTCTCGATCCCCATGACGGTCACCAGCGTCTGCGGGAGCGTCGTGCACATGCGCCCGTTGCCCTCGGACTCCACGACCGCGATCGTGCCCGTCTCGGCGATCCCGAAGTTCGCGCCCGACACCGCGACCGGCACCGACAGGAACTTGGCCCGCAGGTGCTTGCGCGAGGCCTCCGCGATCGCCGCCGCCTCGTTGCCCAGCGTCTCGCCCTTGGCGATCGTGCGCTCGAACAGCGCCCGGATCTCGGCCCGGTTCCGGTGGATGGCCGGCACGAGGATGTGCGACGTCTTGTCGTTCGAGAGCTGGAGGATGAGCTCCGCGAGATCGGTCTCGATCGCGTGGATGCCCTCCTTCTCGAGCGCCTCGTTGAGGTCGATCTCGTCGGTGGCGATCGACTTGACCTTGACCACCTCGTCCGCCCCGTGCGCCTTCGCCACCGAGGCGACGATCGCGTTGGCCTCGGCCCCGTCGCGCGCCCAGTGGACGGTGCCGCCGGCCCGGGTGACCGACGCCTCCAGGCGCTCGAGCTGCTCCGGCAGCGTGGCCATCGCCCGCGCCTTGATCGCGGCGCCCGCCTCGCGCAGCGCCTCCCAGTCGGGCAGCTCCGCCACCGCGCGCAGGCGCTTCTCGCGGATCGTCGACGTCGCCTTGCCCAGGTTGCGCCGCAGCTGCGCGTTCTGCAGCGTCTCGTGGGCTGCTGCGGGGAAGCCCTTCACTCCTGCGCCGCCAGGATCTCGGCCAGGTGCATCGTCCGCACGCCGGCGCGCTGGCGCCGCAGCGCCCCGCCGATGTGCATCAGGCAGGAGTTGTCGGCCGCCGTGCAGACCTCGGCCTTCGTGTCGAGCACGCGCCGCAGCTTGTCCCCGAGCATGGCCATCGACGTGTCGGCGTTCTTGACCGCGAACGTCCCCCCGAACCCGCAGCACTCGTCCGCCTCGGGGAGATCCACCAGGTCGATCCCCCGCACGTTCGAGAGCAGCCGCCGCGGCCGGTCGCCGACGTGCAGCAGCCGCAGCGAGTGGCACGTCGGGTGCAGCGTGACCCGGTGCGGGAACGACGCACCGACGTCGTCGACGCCCAGCCGGTCCACCAGGAACTCGGTCAGCTCGAACAGCCGCCCCTGCGAGGACGGCACGTGCTCGCGCAGATAGCCCACGCAGGAGGCCGAGGGCGACACGACGGTCTCGTACCCCGCGAAGACGCGCTCCCAGCGCGCAGCCAGCTCGCCGCCCTGCTCCAGGTACCCGGTGTTCCCGTGCATCTGCCCGCAGCAGGTCTGCCCCTCCGGGAACTCCACCGAGCAGTCCAGCCGCTCGAGCAGCTCGACCACGGCACGCCCCGTCGCCGGGAACAGCGTGTCGTTGAAGCAGGTGACGAAGAGGGCGACGCGCACCGGGCTGGCGAGTGTCTCAGATCCGTCCCAGGAGCTCGGCGAAGGCGGCCGCGCGGCCCGGGCGCAGCTCGCCGAGCGGGCCGTCCACCGCGCCGATGACCCGCGCGGTGGTCACGGCGACGACACCGTCGCTCGCCGCCGCCAGGGCGAGCAGCTCCTCGTCCCGCAGCCCCAGCGCCCGCACCGCCTCCGCGAACGAGGCCGGCTCGGGCAGGTCGCGCAGCATGGCGCCGGCGATCTCCGGCGCCCAGCCGGCGATCCACGCGTACGGCTCCTCGACCGTGCCGACCTGGCGGGCGTGCACGAGGCGCGAGCGGGCCGCCGACACGTCCTCGGTCTCCCCCACCCGCAGCGGTCCCAGCCGCTGGGCCAGCTCGACCGCGCAGGCGTCGATGCGGCCGCGGTCGGCCTGGCGCTCGGCGACCTCGCGGTCGAGCGCCGCCAGCGTGCTCGCCGCGGCGTGACAGGCGAGCGCGTGGCTCAGCGCCGCCTCCGCGGCGTACCGCAGCCGCGCGAGCGCCGCATCGCCGGCCGCGGCCGCGGCCTCCTCGATCCGCGCCGCCGCCTCCCGCGCCGCCCCGAGCGGACCGTCTCCCGGCGGGAGCACGAGGCGCGCCGCCCAGCCGTCGCCGGTCACGCGCAGGTCGCCATCGCCGACGCGGGCGGACACGTCGGGGCCGAGCGGATGCCGGGCCCGCTCGACCTCGATCCACGTCTCGGCCAGCCGGATGCCGCGCATCGGGCGCTGCACCGGCTGCTCGAGCGCCGCGGCGCTCGCGTCGGCCGCGAGCTTGACCGTGCGGGCGCTCGCCATCCGCTCGCGCTCGCGGGCGTCGGAGGCCAGCCGGACGGCCCGCCGGTGCTCGGCCAGGGCGGCGTCCAGCGCATGCTCCGCGGCGCGCACGCCGACGTCCCGCAGGCCCCCTTCCATGGCTCGGGAGCGTAGCCCCGCCACCCGACGGGTAGCCCTTGACGAGGAGGTTCGTCACAGGGAGGCGAGATGTACGAGCAGGTTTTGGACCCGGTTGGGGGTTCGCTCTTCGCGAGCGCGCTGTTCGCGGCACTGCCGCTGATCACGCTCTTCGTGCTGCTGGGCGGCCTGAAGCTCAAGGCCCACTGGGCTGCGCTCGCCTCACTGGTGATCGCGCTCGCGGTGGCCATCGTCGTGTACTCGATGCCTGGCGGGCAGGCGCTGAACGCCGCCGTGCTCGGCGCGTGCTTCGGCCTGTTCCCGATCATGTTCATCGTCTGGAACGCGATCTGGATCTACAACATGACCGACGCGACCGGGCACTTCGCCGTGCTGCGCCGCTCGTTCGCGACGATCTCCGACGACCAGCGCATCCAGGCCGTCATCATCGCCTTCTGCTTCGGCGCGCTGATCGAGGCCCTCGCCGGCTTCGGCGCGCCCGTGGCCATCACCGCCGCGATGCTGCTCGCCGTCGGCTTCAAGCCGATCCAGGCCGCCGCCGTCGCGCTCGTGGCCAACACCGCGCCGGTCGCCTTCGGCGCGATCGCCACGCCGATCATCACGCTCGGCGAGATCACGAGCATCCCGAAGGAGGATCTCGGCGCCATGGTCGGGCGGCAGACGCCGTTCCTGGCCGTCGTCGTCCCGCTCGTGCTGATCGGCATGGTCGACGGCAAGCGCGGCATCCGGCAGACCTGGCCGGTGGCCGCGGTCGGCGGGCTCACCTTCGCGATCGGCCAGTTCCTGTGCTCGAACTACATGTCGGTCGAGATCACCGACATCGTCGCCTCGCTGCTCTCGGCCGCCGCCATCGTGGCGCTGCTGCGCGTCTGGCAGCCCTCGCAGCCGCTGCGCGGCGAGCGCTTCAGCCGGCCCGCGATGGCCGGCGCGGCCACCGCCGACGCCACCCACGAGGCGGAGGTCCTGCGGCGCAGCGACGACCACAAGGACAGCCGCAAGGACATCTGGCTCGCCTACGCGCCGTACCTGATCATCATCGCCGTCCTCTCGCTCGCCCAGTGGGGTCCGATCAAGACGGCGCTCGACAGCGTGACGCGCGAGATCGAGTGGCCGGGCCTGAACGTGATCAATGCGGACGGCGAGGAGCCGGCGCCGTCGGTCTTCAAGCTCAACTGGCTGATCACGCCGGGCACGCTGCTGCTCATCTCCGGCGTCCTGACGATGCTCGTGCTGCGCATCTCGCCGATGCGCGCGATCAAGGTCTACGGGCAGACGCTCAACCAGCTCAAGTGGGCGACGCTCACCGTGGCCACCGTGCTCGCCCTGGCCTACGTCATGAACTTCTCCGCGCAGACGCTGACGCTGGGCCAGTGGATCGCGGGGGCCGGGGGCGTGCTCGCGTTCCTGTCCTCGATCATCGGCTGGCTCGGGGTGGCCGTCACGGGCTCCGACACGTCGTCGAACTCGCTGTTCGGCGCCCTCCAGGTGCAGGCCGCCAACGAGGCGGGCCTGAACCCGACGCTGCTCGCGGCGGCCAACTCGTCGGGCGGCGTGCTGGGGAAGATGATCTCGCCGCAGAACCTGGCCATCGGCGCGGCCGCGGTGGGGATGGCCGGGCAGGAGGGCGAGCTGTTCCGCAAGGTCCTCGGGTGGAGCCTGATCCTCCTGCTGGTCATGTGCGTCCTCGTTCTGCTGCAATCACTTCCGATCCTGTCGTGGATGGTCGTCTAGCCGCAGCCCCTGAAGGACCGACCGTCGCCCCGGCCCAGCCGGAGGCGGCGGCGTCCGAGCGCGACCTGCGCGAGCTCGCGCTCGAGCTGCGCGGGATCGTGGGCGAGGAGTGGGTCTACACCCACGAGCACCAGCTGCGGACCTACGAGTCCGACGGCCTGCTGCAGTACCACTCGATCCCGGCCGCCGCCGTCCTGCCGGCCAGCGCCGAGGAGGTCCAGCAGTGCGTCGCCGCCTGCGCGCGCGCTCACGTGCCGTGGGTGGCGCGCGGCGCCGGCTCCGGCCTCTCGGGCGGCGCGCTGCCGGTCAAGGACGGCGTGCTGATCGTCCTGTCACGCATGAAGCGCGTCCTCGAGATCGACCTCGAGAACGGCCGCGTGTGCGTCGAGCCGGGCGTCACCAACGCCAACGTGTCGGCCGCCGTGGGGCCGGAGTTCTTCTATCCGCCCGACCCGTCGAGCCAGATCGTCTGCTCGATCGGCGGCAACGTGGCCGAGAACTCCGGCGGCGCCCACTGCTTCAAGTACGGCTTCACGACCAACTACGTCACCGGGCTCGAGCTCGTGCTCTCGGACGGCGAGATGATCCAGGTCGGCGGCTTCGAGCTCGACTCCCCCGGCTACGACCTGCTCGGCGCGTTCGTGGGCTCCGAGGGCACGCTCGGCGTGGCCACCAAGGTCTGGCTGCGCGTCATCCCCTCGCCGGAGACCGTCCGCACGATGGTCGCGTTCTTCGACCACACGCGCGACGCCGGCGAGGCGGTGTCGGAGATCGTGCAGGGCGGCGTGGTGCCGGGCGCGATCGAGATGATGGACGCCAAGGCCATCGAGGCCGCCGAGCAGGCCGCCAAGGCCGGCTTTCCGATGCGCGGCGCCGCGCTGCTGGTCGAGCTCGACGGCGCCCAGCGCGAGTGCGACGCGCGCTTCGAGGAGGTCGTCGCGATCTGCGAGCGCAACGGATCCGACGACGTCCGCGTGGCCGCCGACGAGCCGGAGCGCCAGCGCTTCTGGAAGGCCCGCAAGGCCGCGTTCGCCGCCATGGGCCGCATCTCGCCGAACTACTTCGTGCAGGACGGCGTGATCCCGCGGACCACGCTCCCCGACGTGCTCGAACGCATCGAGGACCTCTCGAAGGAGTACGGCCTGATCGTGGCCAACGTCTTCCACGCGGGCGACGGCAATCTGCACCCGCTCGTCTGCTTCGACGGCGCGGTGGACGGCGAGGCCGAGCGAGCCGAGGAGCTGTCCGGCAAGATCCTCGACGCCTGCCTGGAGGTCGGCGGGTCGATCACCGGCGAGCACGGCGTCGGCGTCGACAAGAAGCGGCACATGCCGAAGATGTTCGGGGAGGCCGACCTCGACGCGTTCCAGCGCCTGCGCTGCGCCTTCGACCCCGCCGGGCTCGCCAACCCCGGCAAGGTGATGCCGACCCCGCGGCTGTGTGGCGAGGTCCCCGGCGAGTACCGCCAGCACCCGCTCGAAGCGGCGGGCCTGGCGGACCGGTTCTGATGACGGTCGAGGAGGCCGCCGCGGAGATCCGCGAGCACGCCGCCGTGCGCCCCCGCGGCGGCGGCACGAAGCTCGGGTGGGGCCCGGCCGGCGATGAAGGCGCGGTCGACTTCGACACCCGCCGCCTGAGCCGCATCCTCGAGCACAACGAGGGCGACTTCACGGCGATCCTCGAGGCCGGCGTACCGCTCGCCGAGGCGCAGGCGGCGTTCGGCGCCGCCGGGCAGATGCTCGCGCTCGACCCGCCGCTCGGCGCGGGCGACGCGGCGACGATCGGCGGCGTCATCGCGGCCAACGACTCGGGCCCGCTGCGGCACCGCTACGGCGGCGTGCGCGACCTGGTGGTCGGCATCACCGTCGTGCTGTCCGACGGCACGATCGCCAAGTCCGGCGGCAAGGTGATCAAGAACGTGGCGGGCTATGACCTGGCCAAGCTCTTCGCGGGCTCGTTCGGGACGCTCGGGCTGATCGCCAAGGTGGCCGTCCGCCTGCACCCCGCGCCGGCCCGCACCGCGACGCTGACGGCGCGCAGCAACGACCCGGGAGCCCTCGGCCGCGCCGCGCGCGGGCTCGCCGCCCTGCCGCTGGAGGCGGACTCCCTGGACGTCGGCTGGGAGGGCGACGAGGGCTGGCTGGCCGTGCGCTTCGGCAGCACGACGGCGGCCGAGCAGGCCGAGGCGGCGCGCGCCCACGTCGACCTCGACGTCACGCTCGACGACGACGATGCCGGCGCGTGGGCACGCCGCCGCGCCCTCCAGCGCGGCGAGCTCGTCGTGAAGGTCTCCGGCCGCCCCACGGACCTCGAGAACGTGATCGCCGAGGCGCGCCGCGCCGGCGGGACCGTGGTCTCGCGCGCCGCGCTCGGGCTCTCGTGGGTCTCGCTCCCGGCCGGCGGCGACGTCGCCGGCCTGCGCGAGGCGCTGGCCCCGCGGGCCTGCGTCGTGCTCGACGGCGCCGAGTCCGTGTCAGATCCCTGGCCGTCCGTCGATCCCGGGGTGCTCGCGGTCATGGAGCGGATCAAGGCGCGCTTCGATCCGGCTCGGGCGTTCAAGCCGGGCGCGTTCGTGGGAGGACTGTGAGATGAGCCCCGCAGCCTGGGACGACACGCGGCCGCCGGAGATGGACCTCATCACCGACTGCGTCCACTGCGGCTTCTGCCTGCCCACGTGTCCGAGCTACGCGGTGTTCGAGGACGAGATGGACTCGCCGCGCGGCCGCATCGTGCTCATGCGCATCGGCCACGAGGAGGGCAGCGAGGTCTCGGCCGAGATGACCACGCACCTCGACCGCTGCCTCGGCTGCATGGCCTGCGTGACGGCGTGCCCGTCCGGCGTGCAGTACGACCGGCTGATCGAGCGCGCGCGGCCCCAGATCGAGCGCAACGGTCCGCGCTCGAAGCGCGAGCGCGCCCTGCGCAAGGGCATCTTCGCCCTCTTCACCCACCCTGGCCGGCTGCGCGCCGCCGTGCCGTTCATGGCGCTCCAGCAGCGGCTGAAGCTGCCGGTGCCGTTCGCGAAGCTGGCGCCGAAGGTGCCGGTGCGCGCGGCGATGCGCCAGCTGCCCGAGATCACCCCGGCCGTCGGCGAGCGCCGCGGCCGGATCGCGCTCATGCAGGGCTGCGTCCAGCGCGTCTTCTTCGGCGACGTCAACGCGGCCACGGTGCGCGTGCTGGCCGCCGAGGGCTGGGAGGTGCACGCGCCGCGCCGCCCGCGCTGCTGCGGCGCGCTGCAGCTCCACACCGGCGTCGAGGACGAGGCGCGGGCGCTGGCCCGGGCCACCATCGACGCCTACGAGGGCTTCGACCACGTCGTGGTCAACGTCGCCGGCTGCGGCTCGGCGATGAAGGAGTACGGCTACCTGTTCGAGGGCGAGGAGCGCGCCGAGGCGTTCTCGGCCAAGGTGCTCGACGTGCACGAGCTGCTCGCCGCGCACGAGCCGCGGGCCCAGCGCAACCCGCTCCCGCTGAAGGTCGCCTACCACGACGCGTGCCATCTCGCCCATGCCCAGCAGGTGCGCTCGCAGCCGCGCGAGCTGCTGCGCTCGATCCCCGGGCTCGAGCTCGTCGAGCCGGCCGAGTGGGAGCTGTGCTGCGGCTCGGCGGGCATCTACAACCTCGTCCAGCCCGAGCCCGCGGCCGAGCTGGGTCGTCGCAAGGCCGCCAACCTGGCGGCCACCGGCGCGGAGGCGATCGCGGCGGCCAATCCGGGCTGCGCGATCCAGATCTCCGCCCACATGAACGGCACCGCGACGCCGATCTACCACCCCATGACACTCCTGGACCACTCCATCAGAGGGAGCCGACCTTGACCCTGGACATCGCCCCGACCGCAGGCGACCGTCTCGCCGAGATCCTGTCGGACGACGCCCTCGCGTTCGTCGGCGACCTGCATTCCCAGTTCGGCGCGCGCCGCAACCAGCTGCTCCAGGCGCGCAGCGAGCGCGGTGCCCCGTCCGGGTTCCTCGAGGAGACGAAGGAGATCCGCGAGGGCGACTGGCAGGTCGCCGCGCCGCGCGCCGACTACGCGGACCGGCGGGTCGAGATCACCGGGCCGACCGACCGCAAGCTCGTCATCAACGCGCTCAACTCCGGCGCCAAGGGCTTCATGGCCGACTTCGAGGACGCCAACTCGCCGACCTGGCACAACCAGGTCGAGGGCCACGTGAACCTGATCGACGCGATCGACGGCACGATCACCTACGACAGCTCCGACGGCAAGCACTACGAGCTGGCCGAGGAGACCGCCACGCTGCTCGTGCGCCCCCGCGGCTGGCACCTGCCGGAGAAGCACCTGAAGATCGACGGCGAACCGGTCGGCGGCGGGATCGTCGACTTCGGCCTCCACGCCTTCCACAACGCCCGGCGGCTGCACGACAAGGGGCTCGGCCTCTACCTCTACCTGCCGAAGCTGGAGCACCACCTCGAGGCGCGGCTCTGGAACGAGATCTTCAGCTTCAGCGAGGACTCGCTCGGCGTCCCGCGCGGCACGATCCGCGCCACCGTCCTCATCGAGACCCTGCCGGCGGCGTTCCAGATGGACGAGATCCTCTACGAGCTGCGCGAGCACTCGTACGGGCTCAACGCCGGGCGCTGGGACTACATCTTCTCGATGATCAAGTGCTTCCGGGACGACCCGGACTTCGTGCTCCCGGACCGCACCGACGTGAAGATGACCGTGCCGTTCATGCGCGCCTACACGGAGCTGCTGGTCAAGACCTGCCACGCCCGCGGCGCGTTCGCGATGGGCGGCATGGCCGCGCTGATCCCCTCACGCAAGGACGCCGAGGCCAACGACCGCGCGATCGCGGCCGTCAAGGAGGACAAGAAGCGCGAGGCCGAGGCCGGCTTCGACGGGACCTGGGTCGCGCATCCCGACGTGGTGGGCGTCGCCAAGGAGCAGTTCGACGCGGTGCTCGGCGACAAGCCCAACCAGATCGACCGCCAGCGGCCCGAGGTGGACGTCTCGCCGGAGCAGCTGCTCGACGCCGCCTCCACCCCCGGCGAGATCACCGAGGACGGCCTGCGCAGCGACGTCAGCGTCGGCTTCCAGTACATCTCGTTCTGGCTCGGCGGCCGCGGCGCGGCCGGCATCAACAACCTGATGGAGGACGCCGCCACGGCGGAGATCTCCCGCTCGCAGATCTGGCAGTGGATCCGCCACGGCCGGTTCACCCGCGAGCAGGTCAGCCAGATCCTCGACGAGGAGATGGAGCGGATCCGCGCCGAGGTCGGCGACGAGGTCTGGGAGAAGGGCCGGCCGGACGAGACCCGCGCGGTGTTCGAGCGCGTCGCGCTGAGCGAGGACTTCCCCGAGTTCCTCACGCTGCCGGCGTACGAGTACCTCGACTAGATGTAGATCGCTGGCGGCGGACGAACTGCGGCTGGGTAGGGCGAGCGGAGAGGTCGGCGGGGCCGCCCGTCCGTGGCGGATTTCCCGCCATATACGGGGGTTTTCCGCCACGAACCGTATTCGTGGCGGATTGACGTCGCTATGCGGACCAAACGCGCCACGGACGGCCGGCGGGGCCGGCTCCCTCGCCGCCCCACCCAGCCGGGGTTCGTGAACCGGGCGGCCCCGCGCGCAGGGACTGCGACTAGAAGTCGCCGCCGCCGCCGAAGTCCCCGCCGCCGAAGTCTCCGCCGCCCCAGTCTCCGCCACCGCCTGCGTCACCGCCGCCGTCGCCGCCGGACCCGCCCCAGCCGCCGCCGAGCGCGGTCCCGATCAGCAGGCCGGGCAGCAGGCCGCCGCCGTAGAAGCCGCCCATGAACGGCGCGTAGGCCGGCCCGGCGGACCAGTACGGCACGCTCTGGCCGCCCACGGTCACGTGCCGCGCCTCGGGGTCCTCGCCGCGGTCGACGCGCTGGGCGTCGGCCTCGCAGGCCGGGACGGAGCGCGGGGCGCCGTCGAGCGGCGCCCACTCGACGTCGCGCGTGGACGGGCCGTGGCGGGGGTCGAAGAAGCACGGCGGGCGGCGCTCGGGCGGCTCGCGGCCCTCGAGCCGCGCCTTGGCCGAGCTCATCGCCCAGCGGCCCTCCTCGAGGGCCTCGCCGACGGGCTCGAGCTCGGCCGGCTTGCGGGCGAGCCGCCAGCGCTGGTCGGCCCGGTCGTAGGCGTTGAGGGCGGTCTCATAGTCGGCGCGCGCCGCGGGGGATGCGTCGGGCATCTCGATGTCGACGTCGAGCGCGCGGATGTCGTCCCCGAGCGCGACGAGGTCGTCGCGGGCGTTGTCCTTGACCTCGGCGAGCTCCTCGGCCTCGCGACGGCGCTGCCGGCGGACGCTCCCGCCGATGGCCACGGCGGCGCCCCCACCCGCGACCCCGATGAGGATCAGCGTGCCGACCCCGATGCCGCCCGCGTCGGCGTCGCGCTCGACGAACTCGCTGAGCACGGCCTGCGCGCCCTGGCCGCTCTGGGCCGCCACCGCCTCGCCGGCGGCGCGGCGGGCGTCCGCGGACGGCCCGGCCCGCAGCTCGCTGCCGACGACGACCGCGAGCGTGCCGCCCTCCCCCAGCTGCTGGGCCAGCGCGCCCGCGACCTGGGTCGCCGGACCCGCGGACTCGGGCAGGACGGCGATGCGGACATCGGTGCCCGCCTCCTCGATCTGCGAGCGCAGCGCGTCGGCGTCGACGTCGCTCCCGGCGTCCGGGTCGACGTAGACGCGGTCGGTCTTCAGCGCCTCGGCGGCGCGGTCGAGCACGCCCTGTTGCGCGCCCGCCGGCGCGGCGAGCACGAGCAGGACGACGAGGGAGGCGAGGAGCGCGCGCACGGGTCTAGCCGCCGAGCTGCTCCTGGAGGCGCTGGAGGTCCTCGGTCAGCTTCTGCTCGAGCCGCGGCTGGACGACCGGGACGAGCAGCCGGGCGGCGAAGCCGCTCGGGTTGGCCTCGACCGACTGGGTGAGCCGGCTCCCGGCTCCCGCCGCCTCGAGCGCGTAGGAGTTGACGACCTCGATGCCGTTCGTGCTGAAGCTCGTCTGGGCGCCGGACGGCGGGTCGTACGCGATGACCTCGAGCTCGACGTCGATGATCCGGCCGCTCACGTCGAGCACCTGCCGGATCCTCGAGCCGGGCCCGAGCGGCCCGATCTGCTCGTAGGTCTGTAGATGGCCGGTCCACGTCGGGACCTTGTCCTCCTCCAGCAGCCACGGGAAGACCTCGGCCGGCGGCCGCGAGAGCTCCACGGTGTGCGAGAAGCTAGCCACCGGCGGGGCTGGGGCCGTGGACGGGACGCAACGGGACGACCTCCGCCTCCTGCTCGCGCTCGTCGCCCGTCAGGACGGCGAGCTCGAGCTCGAGCTCGGCGATCCGCTTGGAGAGCTGCTTGAGCGCATCGGCGATCGGGTCGGGCAGGTGCACCCAGTCGGCGTCCGGACCCTCGGGACGGCGCCCCTCCACCCGAACCGGATGGCCGGGGTTGCCGACCACGGTGGAGTTCGGCGGGACGTCGTGGATGACGACCGCGTTGGCGCCGATCTTCGCGCCGTGGCCGATGGTGATCGGGCCGAGCAGCTTGGCGCCCGAGCCGATGGTCACGTTGGCCTCCACGGTCGGATGACGCTTGCCGGTGGCGAAGCCGGTGCCACCGAGCGTGACGCCCTGGTACATCGTCACCGACTCGCCGACCTCGGCCGTCTCCCCGATCACGACGCCCATGCCGTGGTCGATGAACAGCGCGTCGCCGATCTTGGCCGCCGGGTGGATCTCGATCCCGGTCAGCGAGCGTGAGAGGTAGGCCAGCGCGCGCGGGGCGATCGGCACGTTCGCGCCGTGCAGCGCGTGGGCGATGCGGTGCGAGAGCAGCGCGTGCACCCCCGGCCACGCGGCGAGCACCTCGCCGGACGAGACGCCCTTGGCGGCGGGGTCGCGCTCGTACGCGGCGCGCACGTCCTTGCGCACCTCGCCGGCGACGCGGCGCAGGGTTCCGATTCCCAGCATCGTCCCTACAGCCTACGGACTGCAGTCCGGGCAGTCGTCACGGCGACGTACCGCGACGTGCAGGAACGCGGGCGTGGCGAGGTCGATCTGCAGGAACGCGTCGGTCAGCGCGCCGGGCAGGCCGGCCAGCAGCTTGAGCGCCTCGTTGGCCATGAGCGAGCCGACGACCCCCGCCGCAGGGCCGAGCACTCCGGCCTCCGCGCAGCTCGGCGCGTCACGCGGCGCGGTGGGGAACGCGCAGCGGTAGCAGGCGGTCTCGCCCGGCCTGATCGCCATCACCAGGCCCGACAGCCCGACCACGCCGCCCTCCACGAGCGGGACGCCGGCCTCGCAGCACGCCCCATTGATGGCATACCGGGTCTCGAAGGAGTCGGTGCAGTCGACCACGAGGTCCTGCCCGGCCAGCATCTCGGGCGCGAACGCCGCCTGGTAGGGCTCGACCACGATGTCGGGGTTGAGGAAGCCGAGCTTGGCGACCGCGCTGTGGGCCTTGGGGACGCCGAGGTCGGGGGTGAAGTGCAGGTGCTGGCGGTGCAGGTTGGACAGCTCGACCTCACCGTCGTCGACGATCCCCAGCCGTCCCACGCCGGCGCCCGCGAGGTACGTGGCCACCGGGGAGCCGAGCGCGCCGGCGCCGACCACGAGCACGCTCGCGTCCTGCAGCGCGTGCTGGGCGGCCTCGCTCCACTCCGGCAGCACGAGCTGCCGGGAGTAGCGCTCGAGCCAGGGATCGGGCTCCGGTTCCGGCGCCGCCGGGATGGCCGCGGCGGCGAGGTTCTTGAAGAAGGCGCGGCGGTCGCTGCTCATCGGCGCACGATCCGGACGATCGCGCCGTCGACGCGGACGTCGTGCCCCGCCTCGGCAGCCGAGCGCGGCACGTTCTCGAGCGCCTCGCCCGGCGAGCAGCGGACCTGGAGCGCCTCTCCGGGCGCCATCCGCTCGAGCTCCAGCTTGGTCCGGACCCAGGTCATCGGGCAGCTCAGGGCGGTGACATCCAGCGTTCGGACCGCCATCCGGGTTACGGTAGCGGTCGGATGTCGGCGCGGAGCTTCCTCATCCTCCATGGCCTGCAGGGGTCTGGACCCGGCCATTGGCAGACCTGGCTGGCCGCTCGGCTGCGCGCCGACAACGAGCGCGTGGCCTACCCCGACCTGCCCGACGCCGACCTCCCTTCGCTGGCCGCGTGGCGCTCGGCCCTGGACGGCGAGCTGGCGGCCCTCCCGCCCGGCGAGGTGATCGTCGTCTGCCACTCGCTGAGCTGCCTGCTGTGGCTGCACCACATCAACGACGGCGGCGCGCAGGCCGACCGGCTGCTGCTCGTCGCACCCCCGTCCGAGAGCGCCGACGTCCCGGAGATCCAGGAGTTCTTTCCCGCACCGATGCCGGCGCTCAACCGCGGCGCCCGGCTCATCGGCGGCGACGACGACCCCTACTGCCCCGAGGGCGCGGACGCGGTCTACGGCGCGCCGCTGGGTGTCGCCTGCGACATGCTGCCGGGCGCCGGTCACATCAATCCCGAGACCGGGTACGGGCCGTGGCCGGCGGCCGAGGCCTGGTGCATCGAGGGCGACCGCCCGATCACGGAGTGAGCGCGAGCACGAGCTCCCGGATCGCCCCGGGATAGCGGTAGGTCAGCCCGCCGTGCGTGCCCTCGAAGAGCTCGAGCGTGTGCGGCACGCCGAGCGCCTGCAGCTCCGCCGCAAACGCCTGCGCGCCGAGATCCAGGAAGTACTCGTCGCTCTTGCCGGCGTCGAGGTAGATGCGCTTCATCGAACGCAGCTCGCTCGCGTAGGCGGGCGCCATGCGCACCGGGTCCTTGTCCAGCCACTGCGCCCACACGTCGTCGACGAGGCGGCCGGTGGCGACGTCGAACGGCAGCAGCGCCTTGCCCGGGTGCTCGGGATCGGGCGAGTAGGCGGCCGCGTACCCGTAGGCCTCGAGGCCCGGCACCCAGGTGTCGAAGTCGAGGTGGTCGGCGGCGGCCAGGCGCTCGAAGTAGACCTCGAACGAGCCCTCGAAGTTGTCGCGCAGCTTGCGGGCGATGCGCGGGAAGTCCGGTAGGTAGCAGGCCTCGAAGAGCGCGTCGCCGGCGTGCGAGGCGAGCGCGCCGAAGACGTCCGGGCGCATCATCGGCACGACCATCGCGCCGTAGCCGCCCGACGACTTGCCGGTCAGGCCCCGGTGGCCGCGATCGGCGAGCGTGGGATAGCGCTGGTCGACGAAGGCGCAGACCTCGTCGCAGAGGTAGTCCTGGTAGCGGCCGAGGCTGCTGGAGTTGAGGAACTGCGAGCCGCCGTACGTCGTCCAGGCGTCGACGAAGACCACGAGCGCGTCGGGGCAGTCGCCGGCCGCGAACATCGCGTCGAGCCGCTCGAGCATGTGCAGCTCGAACGGCTGGCGGTTGAACCACATGTCGTTCTGGCCGGTGTAGCCCTGGATGACGTACACGCTCGGCAGCGCCTTGGGGTGGTCGAGCTCGACGCCGGGCGGCCGGTAGACGTAGAGCGGGCGCCGCGCGGGATCGCCCAGCGGGTTGTCGGCCAGCAGCTCCGACTCCACCACCAGCCGGTCGAGCGTGCCGTGCAGCGGGCGCTCCCACGGCGCGCCCGCCGGACCTTCGACCTCATGCAAAGCCATCCGGCCACACTAGCCATTCGGTTGGGTGGCACCCCGCTACGTTCATCGGATGCGCAGACTTGTCATCGCCCTGTTAACGGTCCTCGCGGTTGCCGTGGCCGCCTCCCCCGCGTCGGCCGCAACGGTCCGCAAGGGCCCGAACGGCGCGGTGTTCTACACGCCGCCCGCCAACGCGAACGGCAAGCACGGCGCGCTGATCTGGGCTCGCAAGGAGACGGGCAAGGACGCGCTGGCCGGCAAGCGCTCGACGCTGCTGCTCTACCGCTCGACCGCCGTCGACGGCTCGCCGAACGCGGTCTCCGGCTCACTCGCGCTGCCCAAGGGCAAGGCGCCGAAGGGCGGCTGGCCGGTCATCACCTACGCGCACGGCACGACCGGCTCGGCCGACGCCTGCGCTCCGACCCGCGGCTACGACAAGAGCAAGCTCACGAGCTACGCGTACCCGCTCATCAAGCGCTGGCTGAAGGACGGCTACGCGGTCGTGCGGACCGACTACGACGGCCTCGGGCACGCCCGGCGTGCACGGCTACCTGATCGGCGCGACCGAGGGCCGCAGCGTGCTCGACGCCGTCCGCGCCGCCCGCAAGGCCGAGCCGCGGCTCTCCAAGCGCTTCGTCATCGCCGGCCACTCGCAGGGCGGCCACGCGGCGCTGTTCGCGGCCTCGCTGGCGCCGACCTGGACGCCGGACCTCAAGCTGCGCGGGACCGTCGCCTTCGCGCCGGCCTCGCACCTCGGCGAGCAGTTCCCGCTCGTGACGCAGCTCGCGACCCCGGGCGGCGGTCTCGGCGCGATCGTCGGGCTCGGCCTGCGCGCGGTCGCCACCACGACGCCGACCGTGAACGTCGAGAGCTTCCTGACCCCGCAGGCCGCGGCGCTGTTCCCGCAGACCGCGACCGAGTGCTACGACCGGCTCAGCGAGTCCGGCTCGTTCGGCGGCCTCCCGCTCAACGGGATCTTCCAGTCCGGCGCCGACATCACCCCGATCGTCAACGTGGTCTCGGCCAACGATCCCGAGACACTGCGACCCAAGACCCCCGTGCGCGTGGAGCAGGGCGAGGCCGACGGCACGGTGTTCAAGGCCTTCACCGACCAGCTCGTGGACGAGTACGCGGCCAACGGCGTCGACGTGAGCTACAAGACGTACCCGGGCGTGAGCCACGGCGGCATCGTCGACAAGGGCGCGGGCTCGGCCACGAAGTTCATCAAGAGCCGCTTCAAGTAGCGGTACGATCCCGGCACGGCGCGCCTCCGCGCCGGACCTCCTGACCGGGCGTCCACGCCGCCCGGCCGAGCGGAGGCAGAGGGGATCGGTGTCCTCGGAGGTCGCGTTGCGAGTCCCGTTCTCTCGTGTGCCCGTGGCATGGGTGCGTGGATCCCGGCCGGCGGGCGACGGAGGACGTCGATGACCACTCGCAAGCACCTGAAGGCCCGTATCCGGGAGCGCATGGCCCGCACCGGCGAGCGCTACGTGACCGCGCGGCGGCACGTCGTCGACGCGGTCCCGGACGACGCCGTCGACCACGGCTACCGCCTGCGCGGCGGCACGCACCCGGACACCGCGGCGGTCGTGAACGTGCTCGCCCACCACGGCGTGGTGGCCGGCCACACCGGCGAGCCGCTCACCGAGGCGATGGCGCTCGGCGTCGGCGGCGGGCTCGGCGCCGGCTACATCCTGTGGGAGTTCAAGGCGCACGGCACGGCCACGCTCGTCCTCGGCTTCCGCAATCGCTGGAACTACCCGGATCGCTGGATGCGCTCGCTGCTCGAGCGGCTCGAGGTCCCGGCCACGCACCTCGAGACCGGCGGGGCGCGCACGGCCGCCAGGTCGCTCGACGACGCGCTGGCCGCCGCCCGCCCCGCGCTCGTGACGATCGATCTCCAGTCGGCCGGCTACTGGCACCTGCCTCCGGAGCTGGAGGGATACGGCGGCTACCCGATCGTGGTCTACGCCATCGAGGGCGACCGCGTGCACATCGACGATCGCGGGCTCGCGCCGCGCGTGATCGAGCGGGCCACGCTCGACGCCGCACGGGCGCGCGTCGGCTCCTACAAGCACCGGCTGTGCGTGATCGAGCCGTCGCGCCGCGAGCTGGGAGTCGACGTGCTGCGGAGCGCGGTACGGGCCGGCCTCGCCGACGCCGTCGAGTACCTGTCGGCCTCCTCGGACTCGTTCGCCCTGCCCGCGTGGCGCAAGTGGGCGCGCATGATGACCGGCCGCGACGCGAAGGCGTGGCCGCGGGTCTTCGCCTCGGGACAAGGGCTGGCCGGCGCCCTGCTCTCGACCTACGAGGGGATCCAGCCCGTGGGCCTCTACGGCGGCCACCTGCGCGGGCTCTACGCCGACTTCCTCGACGAGGCGGCCGCGCTCCTCGAGGACCCCGCGCCGGCCGAGGCCGCCGTCGCGTGGCGCGAGGCGGCGGCGCGCTGGCAGGCCCTGGCCGAGCTCGTGCTGCCGTTCGACCGTGTCCGCGAGCTGCTGGCGGAGGTCCACACGACGGTGGTCGAGGGAGGCGACGCCGCCGCCCCCGCCGCGGAGCTGTGGGAGCTGCGGCGCTCGCTCGACGCGACGGCGCCCGTCGCCCAGGACGCGCTCTTCCCGGCGATCGGCGACGCGCTGGAGGCGATCTACGAGATCGAGCGCGGTGCGGTGGCGAAGATGGGCTAGGCGGTCGCCGCGGGCTCGGGCGCGAAGAACGGCGTCGAGACGTAGCGCTCGCCGGAGTCCGGCATCACGACGACGATGCGGGCGCCGCGGGCCTCGTCGCGCGCGGCGACCTGCAGGGCGCCCCACAGCGCCGCGCCGCAGGAGATTCCGGCCAGCACGCCCTCGCGGCGGGCCACGAGGCGCGCCGTCTCGATGGCGTCCTCGTCGTCCACGGCCATGATCTCGTCGAGCAGGCTGCGGTCGAGCACCGGCGGCACGAAGCCGGCGCCGATGCCCTGGATCTTGTGCGGGCCCGGGAGACCGCCGGAGATCACCGCCGAGCCGGCGGGCTCGACGCCGACGACCTTCAGGTTCGGGTTGCGCTCCTTGAGGTACGAGCCGGCGCCCGTGATCGTGCCGCCCGTCCCGACGCCGGCGACGAGGTAGTCGACCCTGCCGTCGAGCGCCTCCCAGATCTCGGGGCCGGTGGTGCGCCGGTGGGCCTCGGGATTGGCCGGGTTGGAGAACTGGTCGGGCAGCCAGGCGTCGGACCCGCGGGCCAGCGCCTGCGCGGCGGCCACGGCCTCGTTCATCCCGCCCATCGATTCGGTGACCTGGACCTGCGCGCCGTACAGGCGGAGCAGGCCCTCGCGCTCGCGGCTCATGCCCTGCGGGAGCGTGAGCACGAGGTCGTAGCCGCGGGCGGCGCAGACGAAGGCGAGCGCGATGCCGGTGTTGCCGCTGGTGGCCTCGACGATCGTCGTGCGGCCGGGCTCGATCCGGCCCTCCGCCTCGGCCGCCTCGATCATGGCCACGCCGATGCGGTCCTTGACCGACCCGCCGGGGTTGAACATCTCGAGCTTCGCGAAGACGTCCGCCCCGCCCTCGGGCGCGATCCTGGTCAGCTGCACCATCGGCGTGCGGCCGACGAGATCCGCAATGTTGATCGGGATAGCGGGCATTCCGGCCCGCCCAGCCTAGCGGGCTAGTAGTTCCCGGAGAGGTAGTCCCAGGCGCGGCGGAGCTTGTCCTTGAGGTCGTCGGGCGCCGTGTCGGCCGGATCGGCCTCGAGCGTCGCGGGGTTCTCCGATGGCTCCGGCAGGCGCTTGGCGGCGGCTTCGTCGAGGGTGAGCACCACGCCGCGCTCGTAGATCGCCTCGACCTGCGAGGCGTCCGCGAAGCGATGTCCACCGGGGCCGGCGCGCATGTCCACGATGACGCCGTCGAAGACGTCCGCGTCGGCGTCGGCGAGCACGTGCTCGACGGTGCCGACATGCTGCTGGTCGGCCGAGAACACCTCCGTGCCGTGGGCCAGCACGAGGTAGGAGGCGGGATTCCCAAGGTCCATCTTGCCCGCGTACCCGGGGAACCGCGTCACAATCCTTGGGTGGCCGAGCTCGAACCAGGCGAAGACTTCGCCGGCTGCCGCATCGAGGCGGTGGCCGGGCGCGGCGGCATGGGCGTGGTCTACCGGGCCACGGAGCTCAGCCTCGGCCGCCCCGTCGCGCTGAAGCTGCTGGCGCCGAACCGGGCCGGGGACAGCGAGTTCCGCGAGCGCTTCCAGCGGGAGTCGCGGATGGCCGCGGCCATCGACCACCCGAACGTGATCCCGGTCTACGCGGCGGGCGAGTCGGACGGCTCGCTGTACCTGGTCATGCGCTACGTCGGCGGCACCGACCTGCACCAGCTGCTCCGCGACCACGGCGCCCTGGCCCCGGAGCGGGCGGCCGAGCTGGTGGCCCAGGTGGCCTCCGCCCTCGACGCCGCGCACGCGGCCGGGCTCGTGCACCGCGACGTCAAGCCCGCCAACGTGCTGCTGGCCGACGACCACGCCTACCTGAGCGACTTCGGGCTCACGCGGCTGGCCGGCTCGGACACCGAGCTGACCGGCTCCGGCCAGTGGATCGGGACGGTCGAGTACTGCTCGCCCGAGCAGCTGCAGGGTCGGCACACTGACGCCCGCGCCGACGTCTACTCGCTCGGCTGCGTGCTCTTCGCCGCGCTGACCGGCGCGCCGCCGTTCTCCCAGGGGACCGTGACGGCGACGCTGCTCGCCCACCTGCACGACCCGCCGCCGATGCCGTCGTCGTTCGGCGCGCCGCGCGAGTTCGATCGCGTCGTCAGGCGCGCGCTCGCCAAGCGGCCGGAGGATCGCTACCTGTCGGCGGGCGACCTCGGCCGGGCGGCCCTGGCCGCCGCGCGCGGCGAGCCGGTGACGGAGTCCGAGCGCAGCGTGGCCATGGGCTCGGCCGCGCCGGACGGCCGCAACGGCGACGCGACCGCCGTGCTCCGGCCCGAGGAGACCGCGATCACCGCGTGGGACCACAGCGAGGATCTGACCGCCGTCGACGCGACGACACCCCGCAACGGCCACCGCGAGCCGCCCGGGGCGCCGCCGGCCGAGCCGGACGCCGAGCGCCGTGTCATCAAGCCGCGCCGCTGGCCCGCGCGGCTGGTCGTGGCCGGCGCGGGCTTCCTCGCCCTCGTGGCGACCGGCCTGTTGCTCGGCCTGGTCTTCGACGACCCGGGCGCCGGCGCCCGCACCGGCCCGCTGAGCGAGGACGAGGTGCGCGACGTCGCCCATTCGTTCGCCGACGCCTACGCCTCGGAGGACCCGGCCGCGCTGCGTGCCACGCTGGCGCGCGAGGTCGTCCGCACCGCCCCCGGCGGCAGCACCAGCGGCCGCGACGCCGTGGTCGACCAGTACGCCCGCCAGTTCGACGGCAAGGTCGGCGGCTACGACCTCAACGACCTCGAGGTCGAGGGCGGCCGCGCGGGCCGCGCCAGCGGCACGTACCACGTCGATCGCGAGACCGGCGACCCCTACGACGGCCGCATCGTCTTCGGCGTCGTCCGCGAGCGCGGCGAGCCGAAGATCGCGCTGCTCGCCTTCACCCCTGCGTCGTAGGCTCACGAAACTGCGGCATCGAGGGCGGCCCGGGCGGGTGAGCCAGGACGCGTGGGGTTGCTCATGCACGCTATGCGTGACTAGACAACCCCAGCCGCGGCGCGTGGGGTTGCTGATGGTCGCTATACGCCCGCGGACAACCCCAGCCCTGCGCGGGAGCCCGGCCACCCTCCCTACAAGCGGGGTTCGCCCGCGCGCTCAGCAGCTCCGGCCGACCTCGACGTGCACGCGCGTGCCGCGCCGGACCTCGGTGCCCGGCTCCGGATCCTGCGCACACACGGCGGGCTCGCCCGGCAGCAGGTCCTCGAACAGGCCGCCGCGCTCCTCGACCTCGGCCTCGAGCCCGAGCGGCTGCAGCTGCGCCTGCACCTCCGGCACCTCCAGGCCGTCGAGGTCCGGCACCTTGACGGGCATCTCGCGCGTGACCCGGAACGCGCTCAGTGCCGACGAGCGCCCGCGAGCGGTGGCGATCACGTCGATCACGTTCGCCCCCGGCTCGAGCGGGATCTCGATGCTGAACGACCCGCTGCTGACGTCCGCCCGCCGCCCGAGCACGCGCACCGACGCACCCGCCGGCTCGACGGTCCCGCTCACCTCGACGCTCTCCTCCTGCACCGTCGCCATGTCCGCGGGCGTCGCGATGTCGACCTGCACCGGCGGCGGCGGTTGCTGCGCCCGGTCGCCGTCGTCGCCTCCACCGCAGCCCGAAACGGCCGCTGCGGCAAGGCAGGCGAGGACGGCGAGAACGGGACGCATAAGGCTGCGATGAGGCTAGCCGGGCCTTCGGTTGCAGGGCCTTTGCACCGCATCCTCCCTGCTGCTTGTGGGTAGGACCAACATCGGGAAGCCTTCGGAAACGAGAGGTGGAGGAGACATGGCCAGCACGAGTCAAGGCAGTGGCCGGAAACCGTCCGGCAAGTCCGCGACAGCACGCAAGTCACGCTCGTCGAGCAGCGCTCGCAACGGCCGTGCCGGGTCGACCGCCGCCAAGAAGCGCGCGCCGTCGACCACGGCCAAGCGCCGGAGTCCGAGCCGCGCGAAGCCGGCGTCGACGAACAGCAGCCGCAACGGCGCGGGCGTCACCGGGACGATCAAGCAGGTCGCGAAGACGGCGAAGGGACCGGCGGTCGCGGTCGGCGCCGCCGCGGCCGGAGTCGCCGGCGGCCTCGTGCTGAGGAGCCGTACGCGCCGCCGGACGGTCCTTGGCGTGCCGGTCCCCCGCTCGCTGGGCAAGGATCTCTCCTCGCTGGACGTGAAGTCCGTCGCAAAGTTCGTCGGACACGCGAGCAAGCAGTTCGCGAAGACGTCGAAGAACGTCTCGAAGGACCTCGAACGCGCCGGCGATCAGGCGGAGCGCATCGGCAAGATCCTGGACTAGGCCATGGCAGCCACGCGATCGAAGCCGGTAGCAAGCGCGGCCGCGAACGGCACGGTGGCCAAGACCAGCGGGGCGGTCACCGCGGCCGCGCGCAGCGCGCCGGCCGGCGCGCTCGCCGTCGGCGCGGCGGCAGCGGGCCTGGCCGGCGGACTGATGCTCGGGTCTCGCGTCGCCCCGCGCCGGGGTGTGCTGAAGCTGCGCCGGCGCAGGGTCCTCGGCGTGCCGATCGGCCACCGCAGCACGGCGGCCGCCCTAGCCGCCGGCGCACGGCGCGTCGTGACCGCGACGGGCCAGGCCTCCAAGACGGCCAACGACATCCAGGCCATCCGGGAGCAGCTCGAACAGGCGAACCGCCGCTCCCCGGTCGAGATCCTGCTCGACGGCCTGACCCACCGCCGCGGAGCCCACAAGCTCGAGTCCTAGTGTCCTGATTCGGAAGTTCGGTGGCACCACCGGCGGATGCCGGGTCGTGCCTGCCGGTGCACGGCATCCGGAAGCATGCTGGTGGCACGTGACCGGATGCCGGGTGCCGGCAGGCGCGAGGCCGGCGCCGCCGAGTGCCATCGAAATTTTGAATCAGGACACTAGATGTAGTACATGTGCGCGCCCGCCTGGCGGTTCTCGCGCTCCATCACGTCGGCGATCGTGGCGTTGCCGAGGATCGCCCGGGCCGCGGCCGCGGCGTCGGCGAACACCGATTCGGCGCCGGAGCCGAAGGGGCCGTCGAGCAGCTCGACGACCTCGAGGACCGTGACCGAGGAGGGGTCGCGGGCGAAGGAGTAGCCGCCCTTGACTCCGCGCTGGGACTTGAGGACGCCGGCGCGGCGGAGGGCGGCGAAGAGCTGCTCGAGGAACTGGACGGGGATGTCGCGGCGCTTCGCGAGCTCGCCGATCGGGACGGGGCCGCTGCCGCCGGAGCGAGCGAGCTCGGCCAGCGCGCGGACCGCGTATGGGGACTTGGTGGTGATCGAGAGCATGCCCCTCCATCCTGCCACCATCACCGGCCGATGCGCGCGCTATCGCGGTTCGGACCGCCGCTGGCCCTGATGGGCGTGATCTTCTTCTTCTCCGCCCAGCCGGACCTGGGGACGGGTCTCGGCACGTGGGATCTCATCATCCGCAAGGCCGCCCACATGGCCGAATACGGGCTCCTGTGGTTCCTCTGGTACCGCGCGCTGGAGCTCCGCAGCCCGTGGCCCGCGATCGCCATCGCGGTGGCCTACGCGGCCACCGACGAGTTCCACCAGAGCTTCGTGGAGGGCCGCCACGGCACGCCGGTCGACGTGCTCATCGACAGCGTGGGGATCGCCGTCGCCGTGCTCCTCTACGAGCGCCGGCGCTCACGGTCGCGGGAATAGTTCGGCGCGGGAGGGCGTCGTTCCCTCCTATGCGCGTCTTGATCAGCACCCGAATGGGCGCCGGCCACATCGGCCCCATGATTCCCTTCGCCCACGCCCTCCTGCGCGACAACGCGGAGGTGCTCGTCGCGGCACCCGGCTCGGCGGCGCCGATGATCGCCGAAGCCGGGCTCGACCACTTCCCGCTCCCCGAGCCGCCCCAGGAGGGCCGCGCGGAGATCTTCGCCGAGGCTCGGCAGATGGACTGGGACGACGCGAACCGCCGCGTCGTGAGCGACCTGTTCATCCGTATGGATGCGCCGGCGAACTACCCCCACGTGCGCTGCGCGATCGAGCGCTTCGAGGCGGACGTCGTCCTCTTCGACATCGCCGACTTCGCGGCGTCGCTCGCGGCCGAGGCCGCGGGCGTCCCGGCGGTCAGCGTCGCGATCTCGCTCGGCCTGCACATGAAGACGCTCGGCGAGAGCATCGCCGAGGCGCTGGACGAGGTGCGCGAGCAGATCGGGCTGGAGCCCGACCCCGAGCTCGAGTACCTGTCCAACGCGCCCTCGTTCACCCTCCTCCCGGAAGGGCTCGAGGCCCCGGAGGCGCTCGTGGGCTCGCAGCCGATCCGCTTCCGCGTGCCGGAGCCGGCCGAGCCGCGCCCGCTGCCGGCGTGGTGGCGGAACACGGAGTGGCCGCTCGTCTACCTGACCTTCGGCTCGGTCGCCCCCACGATGGACTTCTTCCCGAAGCTCTACCGCGAGGCGATCGACGCGCTGTCGGTCCTCCCCGTGCGGCTGCTGGTGACCATCGGGCGCGACCGCGATCCCGCCGAGCTCGGACCGGTGCCGCCGAACGTGCACGTCGCCCGCTGGGTCCCGCAGGCCGACGTGATGCCGCACGCCGCGGCGATGGTCTGCCACGGCGGGTCGGGCACGGTCAACGCGGGCCTGGCGGCCGGCGTCCCGATGGCGGTCGTGCCGCTCTTCGCCGACCAGCCGCACAACGCGCAGCGGATCGCCGAGATCGGAGCCGGCGTCGAGATCGCTCCCGACGGCATGGTGCACCTGGCCGACGCGGTCCGCGCCCTGCTCGCGGTGCCCTCCTACCGGCGGGCGGCCGGGCGGATCGCCGAGGAGACGCAGGCGCTGCCCACCGTCGACACGGCGGCGCAGATCCTGCGGGACCTGGCCTACAACCAGCCGCGCTCGGTGGCGTGAAGCACGGCCTGGGCGCGGTCGACCGCGCCCAGCTTGCCGTAGATGTTGTGCAGGTGCGTGCGCACCGTGCTCGTCGAGAGCGTGAGCTCCAGGGCGATCTGCTTGTAGACCATGCCCTGCGCGAGGCGCTTGAGGACCTCGAGCTCACGCGTGGACAGCGGGCACGGCTCGACCGAGCGCGGGCGGTCCTTGCTCGGGTACGGCAGGTCGTAGAGCACCGCGCGAAGCTCGCTCGGGCCGAAGCCGACGGCCCGGGCGGCCTTCAGCAGCTCGGTCGAGGAGACCGGCGAGCCCTGCGAGTAGTGCGCGAGCATGTCCGCCAGGCGGACGAAGGCGCTGTCGCCCTGCGCGTCCTCGGCGTGATGGCGCTCGATCGCTGAGGCGACGGCCTTCGGCAGGTTCCAGCGGCGGGCGAGCACGCCGCCGACCAGCGCGTGGTCGACGCCCAGCTCGCGGCGCTCGTAGTGCAGCCGCTCCTCCGGGGTGCGCGCGGGCCCGTGGACCTGGCGCGGATAGCCCGGGTAGGCGTGCATGAGGACGAGCTTGCCGACGTCGTGCAGGAGCGCGGTGACGAGCAGGCGGTCGCGATGCGGGTAGCCGGAGGCGGCCGCGAGGCGATCGGCGGCGCGCTGGACGGCCACGGCGTGGAGGCGGAAGCGCTCGGGCGCGGCGTCCCACGTCTTGCCGCGCTCGAAGAACTCGAAGGTCTCGGCGCTGGCCGCGAGGCGCTGGACGGCCTCGGGCGAGAGGACCTCGACGGCCCCGACGATCGACTCGACCTGGCCGCGGCGCGGCGAGTCGAGCCCGTTGGCGAGCCGCAGGACGGAGATGACGAGCGCGACGTCGGACTCGATGGCGCGGACGACCTCGCCGGTCGAGGGGCGCTCCTCGGAGATCAGCGCCAGCAGGCGGTTGCGCGACTCGGCGAGCGCCGGGAAGACCTCGAGCGCCTCGAAGGCGGCGGTCAGGCGCTTGCCGTGGCCCTCGTTACGCGAGCGGCCGACGACGGCGTACGGCTCGCGGGACGACCGCCCGCCGGCGGGCGTCTCTGCGGGGGCGTTCGCTGGGGGCGCTTGAGTCGGCATGGGGAGGTCTTCAGTCGTAACTGACGGGGGTTCAGGGAGGTCGGGAACAGGCACGGACCCGCCCTCAACCTCTATCGGCATGTCTGGACGGACGGTTGAGTCGTCCATCAAACCGCCTCTCCGCCGGTTCAACTCCCCTTCCTCCCGTTGAGCGCATGGGCCACCCGAGCCAGAGTTTCGTCGCGCCCGAGCAGCACGACAGACTCGAAGATACCCGGTGAGACGGTCGTTCCAGTCAATGCGACGCGCAAAGGCTGGAAGATCTGCTTGCGCTTGACGCCCAGACGCTCGGCCGCGGCGTCGAGCGCGGACTGAACGTTCTCCTCGCTCCAGGGCTCCGGGAGCGCCTCCAGGGCGCCCTGCGCGGCCACCAGGGCCTCGTGGCCGCCGGGAGCGTCGAGCACGCGCTCACGCACCGCCGGGTCGTCGACCGGGCCCTCGAAGAACGAGCGGGTGAGCGGCCAGAACTCGTCGAGCGTGCTGATCTTGTCCTGCGAGATGACGACCGCGCCGCGCAGCCCGCTGTGCCCGGTGAACGTCTCCAGGCGGGCCGTGAGGTCGTCCACGTCGAGCTCGCGCAGATAGCGGCCGTTCATGTGGCGCAGCTTGTGCTCGTCGAACACGGCCGGCGACTTGGAGACGCGCTCGAGGCTGAACCGCTGCTGCAGCTCGGCGACGGTGTGGAACTCGGTCGACTCGTCGAACCCCCAGCCGAGCAGCGCCAGGTAGTTGAGCACCGCCTCGGGCAGGTAGCCGGCGTCGCGCAGGTCCTGCACCGAAGCCGCGCCGTGCCGCTTCGAGAGCTTCTTGCCGTCCGTGCCGTGGAGGAGCGGCAGGTGCCCGTAGATCGGGGTCGGCGCGCCCATCGCCTGCTGGATGAGCATCTGCTTGGGCGTGTTGGAGTAGTGGTCGGCGCCGCGGACGACGTGCGTGATGCCGGCGTCGGCGTCGTCGACCACGACGGCCAGGTGGTAGACCGGCGTCCCGTCCGCGCGCGCGATGACCAGGTCGTCGAGCAGGGCGTTCTCGAACGCGCTCTCGCCGCGGATGACGTCGTTGACGACGGTGGCGCCCTCGTCGGGCACGTGCAGGCGGACCGCGCCGGTGCCCTCGTCGCTGCCGCGGAAGCCGCGGTTGCCGTGCTGCTCCTTGAAGGCCTTGACCTCGTCGGGCCCCGCCGTCGAGCGGTAGGCGTGCCCGTCCGCGATCAGCCGCTCGACGACCTCGGTGTGGCGCTCGACGTTCTGGGACTGGTAGATCGGCCCCTCGTCCCAGTCGATGCCCAGCCACTCGAGCGCGTCGAAGATCGTCTCGACGTTCTCGGGGGTCGAGCGCTCGCGGTCGGTGTCCTCGATCCGCAGCACGAGCTGGCCGCCCTGGCCGCGGGCCAGAAGCCAGTTGTAGAGCGCTGTCCGGGCATTGCCGATGTGCAGCGCCCCTGTCGGCGACGGAGGGAACCGAACCCGCATGGGGCTTAGTCTCGCACGCCGCTAGGATCCTCGGCCGCCATGCTCATCGGTGCCCACGTCTCCCCCGCCGGCGGGCCCGCAAACGCCGTGGAACGCGGCGTCGAGCGGGGTTGCCAGTCGATCCAGATCTTCAACCAGAGCCCGCGGCAGTGGAAGCCGACGGTCTATGACGACGAGAAGGTCGCGGCCTATCACGAGGCGTTCGAGGCGTCGCCGATCGAGGCGCTGCTGATCCACGCCGTCTACCTGCTCAACCCGGCCTCCGAGGACAAGGAGATCCGCGAGAAGTCGCTGACCTCCCTGACCGCCTCGCTGCGAGCGGGAGACGCCCTCGGAGCCGTCTCGGTGGTCCTGCACCCCGGCTCGGCCCTGAAGGACGGCGACGCGCCCGCCGCGATCAAGCGCGCGGCGAAGACGATCGGCGAGGCGCTCAAGGAGTCCGACGGCTGCGCGCTCCACCTCGAGAACACCGCGGGCGCGGGCGGCACGCTGGGACGCACGTTCGAGGAGCTGGCGGAGCTCATCGAGGGCGCAGGCGGCGGGAAGCGGCTCGGCGCCTGCCTGGACTCCTGCCACCTGCTGGCCAGCGGCTACGACATCCGCACCGCCGAGGGCCTGAGCGACGTGATCGACGAGTTCGACCGCATCGTCGGGCTCGACCGGCTCGGCTCGCTGCACGTCAACGACTCGATGACGCCGCTGGGCTCGAACCGCGACCGCCACATCAACCTCGGCGACGGCGAGCTCGGCGTCAAGGGCTGCGCGGCGTTCCTGTCCGAGCCGCGCTTCGAGGGCCTGGCCTGCGTGTTCGAGGGACCGGGCGCGACCGGCAAGGGCGTCGAGAAGGCCGACATCGACAACGCCTTCAAGCTGCGCAAGCGCGGCCTGAAGGCGCGTGGCTAGCCGCTCGCGGCGGCCAGCAGCGGCACGATCACATCGCTGGCGGGGGTCGGGACCCCGTGCCTGGCCCCGAGCCGGGAGATGACGCCGTTGCGGGCGTCCCACTCGAGCTCGCGGCCGGCCTCGCGGTCGAAGAGCATCGACGTGCCGAGGTCGTCGGGGAAGCTCGCCACGTAGTCGAGGATCTCCTCGGTCGCTCCGTCGGGCACGGCCACACCCTCGGCGCGTGCGACCGCGAAGCACTCGGCGGCCAGTGCGCGGCTCAGCTCGCGCACGTCCGGCCGGCGGAAGACCACGGCGCGGCGCCCGGTGAGGACCATCACCGCCGCCACGGCGTTGACGGCGAGCTTGCGCCAGGCGAGGACGTCGAAGTCGGCCGACACGTCGGCGTGCAGGAGCGGAGCGACAGCCCGGGCGGCCGGCTCGTCGGGCAGCGTGACGCTCGGGTCGTCGCGCACGAGCACGTGGCCGGGCGCGACCGTCACGGCCGGGAACCAGATGACGGCGGGCACGACCGTGGCGCCGTTCGCGTGCGGCCCCACCAGCTCGCGGTGCTCCACCCCGTTCTGCAGCGCCACGACGATCGTCTCCGGCCCGCAGAGCGCCTGCAGGAACGGCGCTGCGGCCGCGATCTGATGGGCCTTGACCGCGAGCAGCACGACATCGGCGCGCCACGGCACCGCGGCCGGGTCGGTGAGCACCGGCCCGGGCACCTCGATCGTCGCGCCGCCCTCGCGTTCGACGAGCAGCCGCGCGTGCGGCGTGCGGCCGCACAACAGCAGCTCGACGTCGACGAGCACCGAGGCCATCGTCGCGCCGATCGCCCCCGGCCCGACGACGGCGACGCGCTTCACGCAGCCGCGCGCTCGCGCGGCGGCGCGAGGGCCGAGCCGAGCAGGCTCCGCAACTCGGACTGCAGCCCGGCGTCCCGCCCCGCGACCTTGTAGCCGTCGCCGAAGCGCAGGCAGCGCACGCCCGAGCGGGTGTCCATCTCCAGCACGAACTCGGCCTCGCCGGGATAGCGCTCGAACAGGTCGCGCAGCTCGGAGATCACGGCCGGCTGCAGGCGGGCGGCGTCGACCCGCAGGCGCAGTGCCGTCGGCGCCGCGGTGGCGGCCAGCTTGGCCACCTGCTCCTTCGCCTTCTCGATCTCCGCTTCGGATGGGTCGAAGCGCTCGACGTCCTGCACGATGATGCAGCTCTTGCCGGCCTCCTTGTGGTCGACCCGGCCGCGCACGAGCACGATCTCGTCGGCCGACACGACCTGCTCGACCGCCGCCAGCGTCTTCTCGAAGACCACGATCTCGACGCTGCCCTCGAGATCGTCGACGGTGGCGAACATCATCGGGGTGCCGGTCCGTGTCCGGATCTTCTTGGACTCCGTGATCATGCCGCCGACCTTCACCCAGTCGCCGTCGCGCTGTTCGGCCACCTGGGCGCAGCTGCAGTCGGCCTTCATGCGCAGGGCCTCGCGCACGCGCTTGAGCGGGTGCTCGGTGATGAAGAGCCCGATCGACTCCTTCTCCATCGCCAGCAGCTCCGGCCGCTCGTACTCATGCGTGGGGATCGGTGGGTGCGCGGGCGCGAACGCGCCGCCGTTCGAGCCGGTGTCGCCCCCGAGGCCGCCGAGGTCGAAGATCGAGCCCTGGCCGATCTGAGCGTCGAGCTGCGCCTTCGAGCCAGCGCCCTGAGCGGCCTCCAGAACGTCGAGCATCCCGCGGCGGGTCGCCTGCGTGGAGCCGAACGCGCCGCACTTGATGAGCGCCTCGATCGCCTTCTTGTTCACGGCGCGGCAGTCGACGCGCTCGCAGAAGTCCCACAGGCTCGTGAACGGCCCGTCCTCCTCGCGGGCGCGCTTGATCGCCTCCACGGCCGCGAAGCCGACGCCCTTCACGGCATCGAGCCCGAAGCGGATGTTGCCGCCGACGACCATGAACTCGTGGTCGGACTCGTTGACGTCCGGCGGGAGGATCTCGATGCCCATGTTCTCCGTCTGGCTGACGAAGAACGGCACCTTGTCCTTGGTGTCCATCACCGAGGAGATCAGCGCCGCCATGTACTCGGCCGGGTAGTTGGCCTTCAGCCACGCCGTCCGGTAGGCGATCAGCCCGTAGCACGCGGCGTGTGAGCGGTTGAACGAGTAGTCCGCGGACTTCTCGTTGACCGTCCACAGCGTGTCTATGACGTCCTCGGCGGTCCCGGAGGCACGGCAGCCGTCGAAGAACATCGGCTTCAGCTCCGCCATGGCCGCGCGGTTCTTCTTGCCGATCGCCTTGCGCAGGTCGTCCGCGCGGGGCCCGGAGAAGCCGGCGATCGACTTGGCGATCTGCATCGACTGCTCCTGGTAGATGATCACGCCCTTGGTGGGCTCGGTGATCGGGCGCAGGCGCTCGTCGATGTACGTGATGGTGTCCGGGTTGCGCTTGCCGCGGGCGTAGGTCGGGATCTGATCCATCGCGCCGGGCCGGTACAGCGCGTTGAGGGCGACGAGGTCCTCGAACTCGGTCGGGCCGACCTTCTTCAGCGCCTCGCGCATGCCCTCGGACTCGAACTGGAACACGCCCACCGAGTCACCCCGGGCCATCATCGCGTAGGTCTTCTCGTCGTCGAGCGGGAGCGTCGTCATGTCGATCCGCTCGCCGGTCGACCGCTCGATGATGGCCAGCGTGTCCTCGATCACGTCGAGGTTGCGCAGGCCGAGGAAGTCCATCTTGAGGAGGCCGATCTCCTCGACGGGCTTCATCGAGTACTGCGTGACCGTCCGGTAGATCTTCTGGCCGTCGTCCCCGGTACCGGCGTCGGCCAGCTGGAGGGGCACGATGTCGGTCAGCGGGCGGTCGGAGATCACGACCGCCGCGGCGTGGATCGACGCGTTGCGGACGATGCCCTCGAGCCCGCGCGCGACGTCGACGATCTGCTTGGCGACGGGGTCGCGCGAGTACTCGGCGGACAGCTCGGTGCCGGGCTCGAGGCACTCCTCGAAGCTCGGCGGGCGGCCCATGATCGGGTCCGGGATCAGCTTCGCGAGCCGGTCGCCGGCGCCGTAGTCGTGCCCCAGGACGCGCGCCGCGTCCCGGGTCGCCGCGCGGGGGAACATCTTGCCGAAGGTGATGATCTGCGCCACGCGGTCGGTGCCGTACTTGTCGGTCACGTAGCGGATCACGCGCTCCCGGCCGCGCACCGAGAAGTCGATGTCGATATCCGGCATCGACACGCGCTCGGCGTTGAGGAAGCGCTCGAAGAGCAGGTCGTAGCGGAGCGGGTCGACGTCCGTGATCTGCAGGCAGTAGGAGACGAGGCTGCCGGCGGCGCTGCCGCGGCCCGGGCCGACGGCGATGCCGTTGTCCTTGGCGTACTGGACGAAGTCCCAGACGATCAGGAAGTAGGCGTTGAAGCCCATGTTGTCGATGACGCCGAGCTCCATCTCCATCCGCTCGATCGCCTCGGCGGGCGGCGGGTCGCCGTAGCGGCGGCGCAGGCCGGCCTCGACCAGCTCGCGCAGGTACGCCTTCTCGCCCTTGCCCTCGGGGCAGTCGAAGCGCGGGATGAGCTGGCCGCCGAGCTCGACCTCGACGTCGCACCGCTCGGCGATCTCCAGCGACGACGCGAGCGCCTCCGGCATGTCGGAGAACTGCTCGGCCATCTCCTCGGAGGACTTCAGGAAGAACTCGTTCTGGTCGAACGACATCTTCGGCTGCGCGAGCGTCGACTTCGTCTGCACGCAGAGCAGCGCCGCGTGGTGGTGGAAGTCCTCCTTGCGGAGGTAGTGGACGTCGGCCGTCCCGACCAGCGGGCGGCCCATCTCGGCGGCGAAGCCCTTGATCGCCTCGTTGACCTGCTCCTGCTCGGCGAGACCGTTGCGCTGGACCTCGAGGTACACGTCCTCGGGCCCGAAGACCTGGACCAGCTGGTCGAGGTGGGCGCGGGCCTGCGGCAGCTTGCCCTGGAGGATCCGCTGGCTGCTGCGACTCGCCAGGCAGCCCGTGAGGCAGATGACGCCCTCGCCGTGGCGCTCGAGCAGCTCGAGGTCGACCCCCGGCTTGCCGCGGTGCAGGCCCTCGAGGAAGCCGGAGCTGGAGAGCTTGACCAGGTTGCGCAGGCCCTCGCCGGTCTCCGCCAGGAGCGTCAGGTGGTTGCGCTCGACCTTCGGCTCACGGCTCCGGCGGTCGTCCACGAAGTAGGCCTCGAGCCCCACGATCGGCTTTATGCCGTGCTTCTTGGTCGCCTTGTAGAGCTCCACGGCGCCGTTCATGACGCCGTGATCGGTGAGCGCGATGGCCGGCTGGCCGAAGCTCGCGGCACGCTCGGCGAGCTTGTCGATCTTGCATGCTCCGTCGAGCAGCGAGTACTCGGAATGGACGTGGAGGTGGGCGCAGCCGGGGGACGTCACGGACCATGCAGGCTATGACCTCGCCCGGACGTTCTCGCTCGGAGAACCCGCTTCCTCGGGACATCGGCGCGAGTCCGCACTGTGACCTCTCGATCGCGCGCGTGCGCGGGTAAGCGCCGAGTGGGGTTGACGCTCGTGTCGGGACGGGACTACGGTCGGAGCATGGCTGGATGGGTCGCCGGCTCATGAGCGTTCTCCCGATTCGCCGTGCCTCGGCTGCGACCGCGCTCGCCGAGATGCTGCGCGAGGAGCTGCTGTCGGGCACGTACGCGCCGGGCACGCCGCTGCGTGAGGCCGACGTGGTCGACCGCGAGGGCGTGGCGACGGCGACCGCCCGCGAGGCGCTGGCGGAGCTCGCGCGCGACGGTCTCGTCATCCACTCGCTGCACCGTGGCGTCGAGGTCGCGCGGATCTCCGCCGACGAGGTGCACGACATCTACGCCGCCCGCCGGGTCTTCGAGCGCGCCGGGCTGGAGGCGCTGCTGCGCCGCCGCCCGGTCGACGTCCGCTGGCTCGAGGCGGCGATCGAGCGGATGGGCGAGGCGGCGATCGCGAAGGACGGCCGCGCGCTGGTGGAGGCCGACCTGGCGTTCCACCTCGCCCTCGTGGCCGCCGCGGGCTCCCGCCGGCTGACCCAGGCCGCCCAGACCGCGCTGATGGAGCTCCGGCTCGTCCTGTCGGTCGCCGACCGCGCCCGCGACGACCTGCCGGCGCTCGTGGCCGACCACCAGTACCTCGTCGAGGTCTTCCGGGGCGGACACCTCCGCGAGGCCTCGAGCGCCCTCGAGGAGCACCTCTCGCGCGCGCGGGTCATGGCGGCCCGCGAGGCTTCCGAGCCCGACTAGCGCTCCGCGGACGTCAACTGCGGCTGGGTGGGGCGGCGAGGGAGCCGGCCGCGCCGGTCGTCCGTGGCGCGTTTGGTCCGCATAGCGACGTCAACTCGCCACGAATACGATTCGTGGCGGAAAACCCCCGTATATGGGGGGAAATCCGCCACGGACGGGCGGCCCCGCCGACCTCTCCGCTCCCCTACCCAGCGGGGTTGACGTCCGCGCCCTGCGCCCGCACCGTCCATCGAGCGCATCAGAGCCACGGCCTCGAGATCGCCGCGCACGCAGGGCCGCTGCCCGGCCGGGACGTGCTCCTGACGCAAGAGGCGGCCGAACGTCTCGAGGCTCATCGACACGGTCGCCGCCGGAGTCTCGTCCGGCGCCGTCGACGAGACCGTCACGCCGCCGCCGTCCCGGGCGCTGAGATACCACGTCGCGTCGCCGTCGATCTCCTGCGCGACGGTGAACTCGTGCCCGCGGGTCCACGTGGGATGGACGGCGTAGGCGAACAGGCGATACACGAGCTCGGGCGTGAGCTTCGCGCCGGCTCGCGCGGCGTCGGGGAGGGCGATCGAGCTGGCGGACAGCGCCCGCAGCCCCTTCGCCCGGCGCTTGCGGCCCCGGACGCGGACCGGTCCGAAGAAGCGGCGGATCCGGTGATCGACGCCGGCCAGCAGCTCGGCCAGCACGAGCGCGTCGCCGGTGAGGTGGAACTCCGCGTCGGCGCGTGAGCGGGGCGTCTCGATCGGCTCGACCGAGGCGCGACCGCCGGCGATCGACAGCGCGAACGTGCCGGCCTCGCGGATGGTGAGGTCGTAGGCGAGCGGGCCTTCGATCGCGGCGCCCTGGGCGGGCAGGAGCGCGACGAGCAGCCGCGCGGCGGTGGCCGCATCGTCGTGGGCGAGCTTGACGATGGCGCCGCGCAGGAGCGGGTACTCGCGGCTGCCGGTGCCGGTCGCGAGAGCGCGGGACGGGGGACGCGCGGCCGAGACGATGACCGGTCCGGTCGGCTCGGGCTCCTCGACCGCGGGCGGCGGCGGCTGCGACACGACGACGGGGGCGACGGGCTCGGCGGCCGGCTCGGCGACGACGACGGGGGCGACGGGCTCGGCGGCCGGCTCGGCGACGACGACGGGGGCGACCGGCTCGTCGACCGCGTCAGATGCGCTTTCGGCGGCGCTCCCCGGCGGTCCGGGCTCGACGGGCGGCGCCCACTCCACGCCGGGCTCGGCGTCGGGCGCGGGCGGCTCGGCGCCGTCGTCGTCAGGGGCGAGATCGAAGCCCGGCGGCGCCCAGGGAACCGGCTCGTCGGACTCGGTGGCCGGCCGGGCGGGCTCGACCCCGGGGATGCACGGGTCGTCCTCGGTCGCCTCCAGCGGCTCGGACCACGGCTCGGCGTCCGGCGCGGGCGGCTCGGTCTCGTCCTCGCCGAGCGGCTCGGCGACGCGGCCGCGGAGCTTCTCGGCGGCGGCGTCGAGGTCCGCGACGACGCGATCGGCTTCCCCGTTCGGCTCGTGCGGCGTGGCGAGCCGCGCGAGCGCCTCCGGCGTCGGCGGCGCGGCCCGCCGCTCGAGCTCCGTGATCCGCTCCTGGAGCGTGGCCCCGACGGTCTCGGTCTCGGCACGGGCGGCGGCGAGGGCCTCCTCGGCGGCCACGCGTGCCGCGACCTCGGCCTCGAGTGCCGCCTCGACGGCGCGCCGGCTCTCGCGCTCGGCCTCGAGCGCGCCACGAAGGTCGTCGGCCGCCGCGGCCTGCGACCGGAGACCGGAGACGGTGGCGCGAAGCTCGGCGGTGGCGGCCCGCTCGGCCTCGAGGTCGGCGGCGGCGGCCCGCTCGGCCTCGTCGTGACGTGCGGCGGCGGCGGCGCGGGCGCTGCGCTCGCGGTCGAGCTCGTCCTCGAGCGTCGCGCGGGCGACGCTCTCGACCCGGACGCGGGCCTCGGCCCCGGTGAGGGCGGCCTCGGCGGTCTGGATGCGGCCCTCGGCGACGGCGAGGGCCGGCTCGAGGGCGGCCACGCGGGCGCGCAGATCCGTCGTCTCGCCGCTCAGCGAGGCGTGCGCGGTGCGCTCGGCCTCGAGGTCCGCGGCCCGGGCCTCGGCCTCCGAGCGGATCGTCGCGAGCTCGGCCCGGACCGAGTCCAGCTCGCTGCGCGCTTCGACGAAGCGGCGTTCGCCCGCCTCGAGCTCGGCTCGAGCCTCCGCGGCTCGCTCGTCGGCGGCCCGCAATGCCCCGTCCAGCTCCCGCGTCCGCTCCGCCAGGGCCGAGCGCAGGGCACCCGCGCCGGAGGCGCGCTCGGCCTCCAGCACGGCCAGCCGGACGGCGTCGCCGGCCCGGGCGACCTCGGCGCTGCGCAGCTGGATCTGCCACTCGCGCGAGCGGGAGCGCAACGCCGCGGCCGAGGCCAGCGCCGCGGAGAGGGCCTCGCGCGCGCCGGTCGGCTCAGGAGGCGCGGCCACCAGCCGCCGCTCCAGCTCGGCGGAGCGCAGCTCGAGGACCTCGACGGCCTTGAGCGCCTCGGCGGCCACCCTGGCCTGGGCCTGCTCGGCCGCCTCGGCACGGCGTGCCCGGCGCTCCGCGAGCACGGCGCGGTCGATCACCTGGCCGCCCGTCGAGACCGGCTCCTCGGGGCGCTCGGGCGCGGCCGGCACGGGCGGCGGCTCGACGCCGCGGGTCAGGGCGGGCAGGCCGCACCGGCTCCCGCTCGGCCACTCGAGCCACAGCGCGTCGGGATCGACCGTCACGAGCTCCGCGGGCACGAGGTACGTGCCGCGCCAGGAGCTCGGATCGCGCGTGAAGCGCGCGTCCGGCAGCGACTCGAACCGGTGCTCGGCTCCCGCGACACGCATGGCCAGGACCGGCAGGTCCGGCTCGGCGGCGAACCCCTCTTCCCACCGCCCGCGCACCCGCACGAGGCCGCTCTCGGCCCCGGACGGCAGCCACTCGACCGTGGACACGATCAAGCCGGGCAGCGCAGGGACGGCGGAGGATGGCGACTCGGCCACGGCCGAATGCTTCCAGACCTACCGGCGGCCCGCGCTACTCCGCGCTCTCGCGTTTTGCCGCAAGGAGCGCCAGAACCACGCCGCCGACCGTCGCCACGGCCACTCCGGCGACCAGCGGCTTGGGCAGGTAGGCCGATCCATAGCGCTGGCGCAGGAACAGCTTTCCGCCATGCCAGACCATCATTCCGAGGAGCTTGTAGAACATTCCCGACGTTCTACCCGTTCCGGACGCGATGCGCCATCCGGGACTGCAGCGACCAGATCTCGATGAACCCGGGCGACGCCTGCTGGGAGAACAGCCCGCCGGACTCGGCGAAGGTCGCCAGCTGCGCGTCGTAGACCGCGTTGGCGCTCTCGCGTGTCACCACCCGGACCGATCCCTTGTAGAGCTTGAGGCCGATCGTCCCGGTCACGCGCTCGTTGACGTGGCGGATGTAGGCCTCGATGTCGGTCCGCAGCGGCTCCCACCAGAGGCCCGCGTAGACCAGGTAGGCCCACTGCTGGTCGAGCCGCGGCTTGAACTGGTTCTGGTGGATCGTCCCGGTGAGGCGCTCGAGCTCCTTGTGCGCCTTGAGGAGGATCGCCGCCGCGGGCACCTCGTAGATGTCGCGCACCTTGAGGCCGACGATCCGGTCCTCGATGTGGTCGACGATCCCCACGCCGTGCCGCATGCCGATCTCCGCCACCGCCTCGATGAGCGGCGCGAGCTCCATCCGCTCGCCGTTGAGCGCGACCGGCACGCCCGCCTCGAACTCCACGCTCACGGTCTCGGGCTCGTCCGGCGCCAGCTCCGGCCGGGTCACGAGCTGGAAGACGTCGTCGTCGGGCGCGTGCGAGAGATCCTCGATCCACCTGCCCTCGGAGGAGCGGCCCCAGAGGTTGTCGTCGATCGAGTACGGCGCCGACTCGGTCCCGCCCTTGACCGGGATGCCGTGCTTGCGCGCGTAGGCGATCTCCTCGTCGCGGCCCATGGCCCACGAGCGCACCGGGGCGATGACCTTCAGCTCCGGGGCGAGGGTGGCGATGGTGCCCTCGATCCGCACCTGATCGTTGCCCTTGCCCGTGCAGCCGTGGGCGATCGTGTCGCAGCCCGACTTGCGCGCGTACTCGACCGCGAGCTTGGCGATCAGCGGCCGCCCGAGCGCGGTGAAGAGCGGGTAGCCGTCACCGTAGTCGGCGTTGGCCTGGATGGCCGGCAGCACGTACTCGCGCGCGAACTCGTCGCGCGCGTCGACCACGTGGCAGTCGAGCGCCCCGAGGTGGAGCGCCTTGCCGCGCACGACCTCGTAGTCCTCCCCCGGCTGCCCGAGATTGACGGTCAGGGCGACGACCTCGGCCTCGTACTCGTCCTGGATCCACTTGAGCATCACGCTCGTGTCGAGGCCGCCGGAGTACAGGAGCAGGACTCGGCCCACTTCACCGGGCTGAGCGAGGTAGGTCGCGACGCGCGTCGACTCCGGGTCGGCGACGCGGTGGACTTCGGTGTGGGATTTCGGATCGCGAGGCTCGTCGGTCATTGCCTCGCAGCGTACGAGGCCGACGTGCGGGCCGTCCTAGTAGAAGCCGCGGCGGAGGGCGCCGGCGGTCCGCAGGTAGCGGAACTCGTCGCCCTCGCCGTCCTCGATGTAGCCGGTGTCCTCCACCTGGTCGTCGGAGTCGCGGGCGTCGCGCAGCCAGCGCGCGCCGGGGAGGTCGGTGAGGCCGGCCGCCTCGTCGAAGACGCGGTCCGGGTCTGCCTCGAGCTTCTCGGCGCTGCGGCGGTGCAGCGGGGCGACGAGCAGCGCCTCGCCGCCGCCGTGATCGTCCGCGAGGCTCAGGGCCACGAGGCCGAGCACGAGCGGGCGCGAGCTGTCGAGCCGCACGGCGAGCGCCGCCATGCGCTCGCTCCACGCGCACAGGAGGTCGGCGCGATCGTGGTCGATCGCCTCGCGGAACGACGCCTGCCAGACCGGCGGGGCCGCGGAGAAGGCCCTCAGCGCCCGGCCGATGCGCGAGTCCTCCGCGCACGGGATCGGCCGCTCGTAGTACCCCTCGCTGCGTGGCAGATCGAGGCTCGCGAGTGCGTCGCTCGTGTCCATTCCCTGCCAGTCAAGCATGCCGGGGGGTCGAGCGTCGCAGCGATCAGTGCGCGCCGGACGTGCTGCCGCTGCCGCGCAGCCGGTCGCGGATGCTCGGCGTGGCGAAGCCGGCCAGGGCCGCGAGGACGATGAGCGCGATGCCCACCCAGATGCTGGTGCCGGTCGCGATGTCCCGCGGCGGGCCGCCGAACGCGGGCGGCGGATTGGTGGCCGACTCCCCCAGTACCTCGCCCGACTCGCCGGCGCCGGATTCCGAGCCGGAGCCGGGGTCGTTGCCATCCGGGCTCCCGCCGGCGCCGGACGTGCCGCCCCCGCCGGAGCCGGAGCCGTCGTTGCCAGCGGAGAGCGAGGCGGCCGAGAGCACCGGCGCGCCGCTCGCCGTCTCGTCGGGGCCCGCGCTCGTCAGCGCGCCGCCGCAGCCGTCGGTCCGGGCGAGCAGCCGCACGCGCCGCAGGCCGCCGCGCTCCAGCCGGCGCACCCGCGTCACCGAGATGTCGAGCCTGCGCGCCACGCCGCGGCGGCTGGCCGGGTCCGCGGAGCCGACGCCGGCCCGCAGCTCGAGCACCCGCCGGCGGGCGCTGGAAAGGTTGTCGAGGCAGCCGGTGTAGCGCGCCACCGTGCGCTGGAGCCGGCGCTCGGCACGGCGCCGCTGCGCCACGGTCCGGGTCCTCGCCCCGCGCGCACCGCTGCGGCGCGAGCCCGCGGCTCCCGAGGAGCCCCCGGCGGACGACGAGCCGCCGCCACCAGAGGAGGGCGCCGACGACGAGCCGCCGCCACCGGCAGAGGGCGCGGACGACGAGCCACCGCCGCCACCGCCACCCGCGGAGCCGCCGCCACCGCCACCGCCGCCACCGCCGCCACCGCCGCCCCGCCGCCGCCAGGCAGCGGAGCCGGAACGTTCGGCACGCTCGGGAC
The DNA here is from genome assembly GCA_963774155.1 of uncultured Solirubrobacteraceae bacterium. GTDB lineage: Bacteria > Actinomycetota > Thermoleophilia > Solirubrobacterales > Solirubrobacteraceae > DASSUW01. Next base: position 548,770 of record CAVZDW010000008.1, on the reverse strand, counting down.
GTCGGGCACGGGCACAGGAGGCGGAGCCGGCGCCGGAACCTTCGGCACCGGCGGCGGGTCCGGCAGATCGGGCACGGGCGGAGGAGTCGGGAGCTGCGGCGCCGGCACCTGGGGCACGGACGGCACGCTCGGCACACTCGGCACGCCGGGGACCTGCGGCAGCTGGGCATCGGCAACGGCCGCCGGTATCGCGATACCGACTGCCACCACCGTCATGAGCATCCGAGCGTTACGCATCCCTTCCTCACCACACCGGATACCGGGAAAAGGCCCTGAGCAAACCCACTGCGGGCGCGCAGACGCTCAGGCGAGCAGTTCGCCGAGGCGGCGCAGGGCCTCGTCGACCTGCGCCTCGCCCACCACGAGCGGCGGCAGGAAGCGCAGCGTGCGCGGTCCGGTGGCGTTGATCACCAGGTGCTGCTCGAGCAGCGCACGGCGCGCGAGGTCGGGCGCGTCGGCGGCGACGTCCATCGCCACCATCAGCCCGCGCGAGCGCACGGACACGACGCGCGGGAGGTCACGCACCCCCTCCGCGAGCCGCTCGCCGAGCTCGCGCACACGGGCCAGGAGCGCCTCGTCGTCGAGCACGTCCATCGCGGCGTTGGCCGCCGCGCAGGCCAGCGGCCCGCCCGCGAAGGTGGATCCGTGGTCGCCGGGCTGGAACGTGTCGGCCAGCCGCGGCCCGATGACCAGGGCGCCGATCGGCATCCCGCCGCCGAGGCCCTTGGCCAGCGTCATCGCATCCGGCACCACGCCGGACTGCTCGTACGCCCACAGCGTGCCCGTGCGCCCCATGCCCGTCTGCACCTCGTCGAAGACCAGCGCCGCGCCCACCGCGTCGCAGGCCTCGCGGGCCGCGCGCAGCAGCTCGTCGGGCAGCGGATGCACGCCGGACTCGCCGAGCACCGGCTCCATCAGCACCGCCGCCGTGTGCTCGTCGACCGCGGCGCGAACCGCGTCGGCCTCGGGCGCGATCGGCCGGAAGCCCGGGACCAGCGGCGCGAACGGCGCCTGCTTGGACTCCTGCGGCGTGGCCGAGAGCGCCCCGTAGGTGCGGCCGTGGAAGGCGCCGTGGAAGACGACGATGTCGCCTCGGGGGCGCGCCTTGCGCACGAGCTTGAGCGCGGCCTCGTTCGCCTCCGCGCCCGAGTTGCAGAAGAACACCGCCGACCCGAACGACCGCTCGCACAGCCGGTCGGCGAGCCGCATCATCGGCGCGTTCCAGAAGAGGTTGGAGACGTGCATGAGCCGCGCGGCCTGCTCCTGCACCGCGGCCACCACGTGCGGATGGCAGTGGCCGGTGTTGCAGACGGCGATGCCGGAGAGGAAGTCGAGGTACTCGGTCCCCTCGGCGTCGACGAGCACGCAGCCGTCGCCGGACACGAACTCGACCGGATAGCGGGCGTAGGTTGGCGCGACGGCGGTCATGAGGCGGGCCGGATCTTGGTCCCCTGGCCCGCATCGGTGAACAGCTCGAGCAGCACCGAGTGCGGCACGCGGCCGTCGACGATGTGGGCGAAGCTGACGCCGCCGTGGATCGCGTCGAGGCAGGCCTGGAGCTTGGGGCGCATGCCGCCGGCGATGGCCGACAGCGCCGCCTCGACCTCGTCGGCGCCCGTCTCGGAGATCACCGACGTCGCGTCACCGGGGTCGCTCAGCCAGCCCGGGACGTCGGTCAGGAACATGATCTTGTAGGCGCCCAGCGCCCGCGCGACGGCGGCGGCCGCCTCGTCGGCGTTGACGTTGTGCGAGCGCCCGTCGCGATCCGCGCCGATCGACGCGATGACCGGGATGTAGTCCGCGGCGATGTGCTCGATGACGCCGGCGTTGACCTTGTCGATCCGGCCCACGAGGCCGATGTCCTCGCCCTCGGGCCCCTCCATCGTGCTCACGCGGAAGAGCAGTCCGTCGTCGCCGCAGAGGCCGACCGCGGGCTGCCCGTGGCGGTTGATCCGCAGCACGATGTCCTTGTTGACCTTGCCGACCAGGACCATCTTCGCGACCTCGACCGTCGCCTCGTCGCTCACCCGCAGCCCGCCGACGAACTCCACCGGCAGGTTCAGGCGCTCCATGTAGCGGGTGATCTCGGGCCCGCCGCCGTGGACGACGATCGGGTTCATGCCCACGTACTTGAGGAGCACGACGTCGCGCGCGAAGTCCTCGCGCAGGGCCGGATCGTTCATGGCCGCGCCGCCGTACTTGATGACCACCGTGCGCCCGTGGAACTCCCGGATGTACGGGAGCGCCTCCAGCAGGGTGCCGACATCGCGCATCACGTCGTGTACTCCGCGTTGATGGTCACGTAGTCGTGCGAGAGATCGGAGAAGAAGACCTCGGCCTCGACGCCCTCGCCGGGCAGGCCGACGACGTACTCGACCTCCTCGCCGGCCACGAGCCCGGCCAGCGCGGACGCGTCGAAGGGGATCCCCGCCCCGGCGCGGCAGACCTGGACGTCCTCGATCCAGATGTCGAGCGGGAGCGGCGCCGCGTCGTAGAGCACGGCGCCGACGGCCTGGGCGATGCGGCCCCAGTTGGGATCGCCGCCGTTGAGCGCCGCCTTGACGAGCGGCGAGTCCGCGACCGCCCGGGCGGCGCGCATGACGGTGCCCTCGTCCCCGCCGTGGACCACGACGCGGCCGATCCGCGCCGCGCCCTCGCCGTCGCGGACGATCTGCATCGCGAGCCGCCGGAGCAGGTAGTCCAGCGCCTCGCCGAAGCGCAGCTCGTCGTCCGACTCGGGCTCGACCTTGACGCCCGACGCGCCCGACGCCATGAGGATCGCCGTGTCGTTGGTGGAGAGCTGGCCGTCGACCGAGATGCGGTCGAACGAGCGCTTGACGCAGACGCCGAGGAGCAGGTCGGCGGTCTCGGGCTCCAGCGCGGCGTCGGTCTGGACGAAGCAGAGCATCGTCGCGAAGGCCGGCGAGATCATCCCCGCGCCCTTGGCCTGCGCGCACAGGCGCACGGTGCCGGACGGGAGCTCGACCTCCAGCGTGGCGTTCTTGACGAACGCGTCGGTGGTCCGGATGGCCTCGCCGAAGTCGGCGTCGCCGTCGGGCGACAGCTCCGGCCGGGCCGCGGAGATGCCGCGGATGACCTTGTCCATGTCGAGCGGGACGCCGATCACGCCGGTCGAGGCGACGGCGACGCGATCCTCGAGCACGCCCGCGACCATGGAGACGGCGCCCTGCATGCGCGCCGCGTCCTCGAGCCCGCGCCGGCCGGTGGCCGCGTTGGCGTTGCCCGAGTTGGCGACGACCGCGCGGATGCCGGCCAGCTGGGTGCGCTCCATGGTGAGCAGCACCGGGGCGGCGAGCACGCCCGAGCGCGTGAAGCGCGCGGCGCTCACCGTGTCGGGCGCGTCGGAGACGAGCAGGCCGAGGTCACGGCCGCCGGACGGCTTGAGCCCGCACGCCACGCCCGACGCGCGGAAGCCGGCGGGCAGCCCGCCGGGCAGCTCGGTCACGTGTGCGGGCCGCTCCACCCAGCGCGAGCTGAACGCGTTCACAGACCCTCGCTCTCGTCGCGGCCGAACATGAGATTGAGGTTCTGGACGGCCTGCGACGAGGTGCCCTTCCAGAGGTTGTCGATCGTCGCGAAGACGATGATCCGGCCGGTCCGCTCGTCGCCGTGCACGGAGATGCGGCAGAAGTTCGTCTCGCGCACCTCCTGCATGCCGGGCGGGCCCTCGACGACCTCGACCCAGGGCTCGTCGTCGTAGACCCCGTAGAGCGCCGCCACATCCTCGGAGCGCGTCGGGCTGACGTAACACGAGACGAGCTCGCCATGGGCGATCGGGACGAGGTGCGGCGTGAAGGTGACGAGGACGTCCCCCAGCTCCTGCTCGATCTCGGGCGTGTGCCGGTGGTGGCCGACCTTGTACGGCTTGACCGTCTCGTCGACGCTGACGAAGTGCTTGTCGTGGGTCGGCTCGCGGCCCGCGCCGCTCACGCCCGACTTCGCGTCGATGACCACGTCGCCGAGCAGGCCGGCGCGCGCCAGCGGCGCCAGGGCGAGGATCGCCGCGGTCGGGTAGCAGCCGGGGTTGGCGACCAGGCCGGCGCCGGCGATCTCGTCGCGGTGCAGCTCCGGGAGCCCGTAGACGGCATCGCCGACCAGACCGGGCGCCGGGTGGGCGCCGTACCACTCCTCGTACGTGGCGACCTCGTGCAGGCGGAAGTCGGCCGAGAGATCCACGACCCGGACGCCGCGCGACCGCAGCTCCTCGACCACCGGCGCCGACGCGCCGTGCGGGTAGGCGACGACGGCCGCGTCGACCTGCGAGTGCCTGTCCGGGTCGTACGCCTCGAGCTCGAGCGGCACGCGCGTGCGCGGGTGCACGTCGGCGAGCGTGCGCCCGGCCTCCGAGCGCGCGGTCACGTGCGCCAGCTCGAAGTGCGGGTGCCGGTGCAGCAGCGCACTGGCGACGGCGCCCGCGTAGCCCGCGGCGCCCAGGACCGCGACGCGCTCACCCACGCGGCTCTCCTCCCAGCCGCTCGGCCACGGCGGCGTCGATCTTCGCGCGCCGCTGCGCGACCTCCTCGTCGGTGAGCGTGCGGTCGTCGGCGCGGAACTCGAGCCGCACGGCCAGCGAGACGCGGTCCTCGGCGGGATAGACGTCGAAGATCTCGGCCTTGCGCAGGAGCGGGCCGCCGGCGTCGCGGACCGTGCTGAGCACGTCGCCCGCCGGCACGTCGCGCGAGAACCACCACGCGCGGTCCTGCAGCACGGCCGGGAACGAGGTGAGGTCGACGTACGACGGCACGTGCGTGGCCGCCCGCTCGACCACGGCCAGCTCGAGCTCGAAGCCGGCCGCGCCTTCGAGGTCCCACGTGCGCGCGACGGCGGGGTGGATCTCGCCGAGCCAGCCGGCCGGCTCGTCGCCGGCGTAGACGACGGCCGAGCGCCCGGGGTGCAGGAACGGCTCGCGACCGGCCTCGACGCGCCACGGCACGCGCAGCGTGTCGAGCAGCGCGGCGAGCACGGCCTTGACCGAGAAGAAGTCGGCCACGCGGCGGGCTCCCGTCGCGCCACGACGCCGGCCGCAGCGCGCCGGTGAGCAGCGCCGCCAGGTGGGTGCGCTCGTCCGGCAGCGTCCCGCGCTTCTCGCCGGGTCGCGGCCGGTCCAGGTAGACCGCGCCGATCTCGAACAGGCGCACGTCGTGCATCCCCCGCGCGTGGTTGCGCTTGGCGACGTCGAGCAGCGAGCCGAGCATGATGGTGCGCAGGACCGACATGTCCTCCGACATCGGGTTGCGGATGACCACGGCGTCGGAGCGAGCGTCGTCCGCCGGGATGCGCAGCCGGTCGACGAGGTCGGGCGGGGCGAAGCTCCATCCGAGCGCCTCGGAGAGGCCGGCGCCGGCCAGCGCGTCCTCCATGCGGCGGCGCAGGCGCTGGGCGGGCGCGAGCACGCCGGTGGCGCCCCGGCGCGAGGGCAGCGTGGCCGGGAGCTTCTCGAGGCCCCACAGGCGCGCGACCTCCTCGACGAGGTCGACCTCGCGCGTTCACGTCGCCGCGCCGGAAGGCCGGCACCGTGACGTCGAGCCCGTCGTCGGCGTCCGCGACCTCCATCTCCAGCGCGCGCAGGATCTGCGCCGCGTCGCCGCGCGGGACGGCGGTGCCGAGCAGCCGCTCCGTCCGCGCGTCGCGCAGCCGGATCGTCGCCGGGTCCGGCCCCGGCCCGCCCACGTCCACCGTGCCGCCGCTCAGCCGCGCGCCGGTCAGCTCGAGCATGAGCTTGGTGGCCAGGATCTGGCCGTGCATGCCCTGCTCGGGCTGCAGCTGCTTCTCGAACCGGCCGGAGGCCTCCGAGCGCAGGCCGAGCCGCGTCGACGTCCGCTGGATGTTCGGCCCGTTCCAGGTGGCCGCCTCCATCAGCACGCGCCTCGTCGGCGCGCGGACCTCGGAGCGCTCGCCGCCCATGATCCCGGCGATCGACGTCGGCCCGTGGTCGTCGGCGATGACGACCATGTCCTCGTCCATCACGCGATCGACGTCGTCGAGCGTGGTGAGCACCTCGCCCGGCTCCGCGCGCCGCACGACGAGATGGCCGCCGGCCACGAGGTCGAAGTCGAACGCGTGCATCGGCTGGCCGGTGGCCAGCATCACGTAGTTCGTGATGTCGACGACGTTGTTGATCGGCCGCATGCCGGCCGCGGAGAGCCGCGCCTTGAGCCACTCCGGCGACGGGCCGATGTGGACGTCCTCGAACAGCCGCGCGGTGAAGCGCGGGCACAGGTCGGGGACCTGCACCTCGATCTGCACGCCGGGCACCTCGCCGGGCGAGCCCGGATCGTCGCTCCAGGGCGGCGGCGCCAGCGGCGCCCCGCTGAACGCGTGCACCTCGCGCGCGACGCCGTAGATCGACAGGCAGTCGGGCCGGTTCGGCGTGATCTCCAGCTCGAGCACGTCGGTGGCGATCGGCAGCACGTCGGCGAGCGGCGTGCCGACGACCAGAGCGGGGTCGAGCACCATGATCCCGTCGTGGTCGGGGCCGATGGCCACCTCGTCCTCGGCCAGGATCATCCCGTTGGACTCGACGCCGCGGAGCTTCGCGCGCTTGAGCTTCGTCCCGTCGGGCATGATCGCGCCCGCGCCGGCCACCGCCACGATCTGCCCGGCCGCCACGTTCGGCGCGCCGCACACGATCTGCCGCGCTTCGCCCTCCCCCACGTCGACCATGCAGACGGTCAGCCGGTCCGCGTCGGGATGGCGGTCGGCGCTGAGCACGCGGCCGACCACGAAGTGCTCGAGGCCGCCGACGCCGTGCCTGAGCAGCGCCTCGACCTTGGTGCCGGTCATGGTCAGCCGGTGCTCGAGCTCCGCGAGGCCCAGCCCGGGATCGCAGTAGTCGTGCAGCCAGATCAGCGGGACCCTCATCCGAACTGCTCCAGGAAGCGGAGGTCGTTGTCGTAGAGCAGGCGCAGGTCGGTCACGCCGTGCTTGAGCATGGCGATGCGCTCGATGCCCATGCCGAAGGCGAAGCCCTGGTGGCGCTCGGGGTCGTAGCCGTTCTCGCGCACGTACTCGAACACGTTCGGGTCCACCTCGCCCGCGCCGAGGATCTCGATCCAGCCCTCGCCCTTGCAGAGCGGGCAGCGCGAGCCGTCGCTCAGGTAGCCGTCCTTGCAGTTGAAGCAGGAGACGTCGCACTCGACGCTCGGCTCCGTGAAGGGGAAGAAGTGCGGGCGCAGGCGGACGCGGCGGTCCTCGCCGAACATCGCCCGCGCGAAGGCGAGCAGCGTGCCCTGGAGGTCGCCGAGCGTGACATCCTCGTCGACGGCCAGGCCCTCGACCTGGTGGAACTGCGGCGTGTGGGTCGCGTCGTTGTCGCGCCGGTACGTGCGGCCGGGCACCACGATGTAGAGCGGCGGCTCGTGCAGCTCCATGGCGCGCACCTGCATCGGCGACGTGTGCGTGCGGAGCACCGCGCCGTCCACCGTGTAGAAGGTGTCGCTCTCCAGCCGTGACGGGTGCGTCGCGTCGTGGTTGAGGGCGTCGAAGTTGTAGTAGACGAACTCGGTCTCGGGGCCCTCCATCACCCTGAACCCGAGGCCGAGGAAGATGTCCTCGATCTCGCGCCGCGTCGCGGTGAGCAGGTGCACGCGGCCGGGCGCGAGGGCGGGCGAGCCGGGGAGCGTGACGTCGACCACGTCGGCCGCCAGCCGCGCGTCCAGCTCCGTCGCCTCGAGCTCGGCGGCGCGCGCCTCGATGGCCGCCTCGAGGGCCTTGCGGGCCTCGTTGGCGGCGCGGCCGACGGTGCCGCGCTCCTCGGGCGGGAGCTGGGCGACGCCGCGCAGCAGGTTCGGGAGCTCCGCCTTGCGGCCCAGGAACCGCACGCGCACGTCCTCCAGCTCGGCCGTTCCCGGCGCCTCGGCGATGGCGGTCTCGCCGGCGGTGCGCAGCTCGCTGATCCTCTCGTTCATCGGTCGGCCATCCTACGGTTGCACTCGTACAGGGCGACGGTTGCCGCCATGGCGGCGTTGAGCGACTCGGCGGCGACGGGGATCGTGGCCGTGCCGTCGCAGGCGGCCACCACGTCGTCGGGCAGGCCCTCGCGCTCGGCGCCGACCACGAGCGTGATCGGCTCGTGCGAGGGCGCGAGCGGCTCGCCGCCGTGGGCCACCAGCGCGATCCGGCGGCCGGGCAGCTCGGCGGGATCCCGCACGCGCGCCAGCGGGACCTCGAAGAGGGCGCCCATCGAGGCGCGCACCGCCTTGTGCCCGTAGGGGTCGGCGGTGCCGGGGCCGAGCGCCACGCTCGAAGCGCCGAAGGCCAGCGCGGCGCGCAGCACGGTGCCGACGTTGCCGGGATCGTTGACGCCCCAGAGGGCCAGGCACAGCGGGCCCGTGGGCTCGGCCGCCCACTGCTGCCCGTAGACGCCGATCGCGCGCGTCCCGGATCCGAGCTGCGAGATCTGCGCCAGCAGGTGCGGCTTGACCGGCTCGCCGTCCAGCCCCGACCCCTCGGCCACCAGCCGCGCCAGCGGCGTCCAGCCCGCCTTGTCGGCCGCGTCCAGGAGGTCCTCGCCCTCGGCAACGAACTGCCGCAGCTTGTCGCGCCACTTGCGGCCCGCGAGCTTGCGGATCTCCTTGAGCTGTTCGTTGTTGGGGCTGGTGATGGTCATTGGCGGGTTCTGGGATGGGCCCTTAAACGAGAAAGGGCGCCGCTCCGGAGGGAGGGGCGCCCGGTGAGAGGGTGTCTGCGGGGTCAGGCCGCCGACGCCTCGCGGGCGCTCTCGGCGAATCGGCGGAAGGTCTCGGGATCGCGCACGGCGATGTCCGCGAGCACCTTGCGGTCGAGCTCGATCCCGGCCAGCTTGAGGCCGTGCATGAACGTGCCGTAGCTCATGCCGTTCTGGCGCGCGGCGGCGTTGATGCGGGTGATCCAGAGCCGGCGGAAGTCGCGCTTGCGGTTGCGGCGGTCGCGGTAGGCGTAGGAGTCGGCCTTCATGACCGCTTCCTTGGCCCGCTTGTAGCTCGAGTGCGCCTCGCCGCGGAAGCCCTTGGCCCGCTCGAGGGTCGCCCGGCGCTTCTTGCGCGCGTGGACTGAGCGCTTGACGCGGGTCATCGGCCGTTCTTCCCGAGGAGCGTCGTCACGGTCTTCTTGTCAGCCTTCGAGATCGGCCGGTCCAGGCCGAACGCGCGCTTGCGCTTCGGCGACTTCTTCTCGAGGATGTGGCTCGAGAAGGCGTGGCGGGCCTGGAGCTTGCCCGTCCCGGTCTTCTTGAAGCGCTTCTTCGCGCCCGAGTGCGACTTCATCTTCGGCATGCGACGGCGCAGTATAGCCGCGCTAGACCGGCCGGCGGCCGGTCGCCAGCAGGTACCGCGCGTCGACCTCGACCCGCCCGGCGACGTTGTTGCACGACGCCAGCAGGCGGTCGAACTGCGGGCGGATCGCCTCGGGCGCCGCCAGCGCCGCGAAGAACGCGTCGGCGTCCGGGAACGTCAGCTGCACGGTGCGGGTGCGCAGCTCGAGGTCGTCGAGCAGCGGCGCCAGGCGCTCGGTCATCACCTCGCGGCGCCCCCAGTCGGACGGTGCGCGGATGCCCTCCGGGCGCTCGAGGAGCTCGTCGAGCCGGCCCGGAAGGCCCTTGGGGGTCCAGGCCGTGAGGGCCACGACGCCGCCGGGGCGCACGACGCGCACCAGCTCGCGGGCCATCCGGCGCGGCCGCGGGGCCAGCGCCGCGGCAAAGCTCGAGCGCACCGCGTCGAACGCCTCGTCCGGGTACGGCAGCGCCTGCAGGTCCATCGACCCCCAGGCGGTGAGCGGGAGGTCCAGCGCCTCGGGCGCCGCCGCGGCCAGCACGGCGTCGACCGGCGCGAGCACGCGCAGCAGCTCCGGCGGGACGGTCTGCGCGCGCAGGCGTTCGGTCTCCCCGTCGTAGTCCGTTCCCGCGCCTGGGCGCGCGAGCCCGAACAGCGCCCGCCGCGAGACGCGAGGGGCCGGCGCCGAGGGCGGCGGCTCGTACAGGTCGCGTCCCACGCGCCGCATCGTAGGCGCGGTTCACCGGCAGTTCACCAACAGGTCACACGACGGTCACGAGAGCCGTCCAGTGGCCCGGAATCCTCGGGACGACCACAACCGACCCCGGGGGGATCGACATGGCCGTCGAGGATCTGGACCGCAGGACCTTCGTGAAAGCATCCGCCGCCGTCGGCGGCGGACTGGCATTAGGTGGGCCAATCGCCGCGCTGGGCGCGGACGTGGCGAGTGGCCGAGTTCGTCGCGCCGTGGGCTACGGCCCGCTACAGGACGCACGGGAGCAGGAGACCGGCACGGTCTACATGCAGCTCCCGAAGGGCTTCAAGTACCGGGTGATCTCCCGGGACTACGAGATCATGAGCGACGGCAAGCCGACGCCGGGCATCTTCGACGGCACCGGCTCCTACCCCGGCCCGCGGGGCACGACGATCCTCATCCGCAACCACGAGAACCGCTCGCGCCCGGACGAGATCCGCGTCGAGGTCCCGGCCGGCAAGCGCTACGACCCGGACCCGAACGTGCGAGGCGGCAACACCAAGCTCGTCGTCGACAACCGCTCGCGGCGGGTCATCGAGAGCTTCGGCGTCCTCGGCGGCACGCACACCAACTGCGCCGGCGGCGTCACGCCGTGGGACTCCTGGATCACCTGCGAGGAGATCTTCAACTACGGCTCGGTGGAGAACAACGTGACGCCGGGCACCGGCGTGCCGCACGGCTACTGCTTCGAGGTTCCCGCCGACGCGCGCCGCGCCGTCAACGCCGTGCCGATCACCGACGCCGGCCGCTTCGCCCACGAGGCGGTCGCCTGGCTCGACGGCGTCCTCTACGAGACCGAGGATCGCGGCGACGCCGCCTTCTACCGGTTCCTGCCCGACCGCAAGCCGCGCGAATGGGGCGACCTGGCGACGTTCGGCGGCTCGCTGCAGGCCCTCAAGGTGCGCAACCGGCCGAACTTCGACATGGACGAAGCGAACCCCGGCGAGACGTATCCGGTCGAGTGGGTGCCGGTCGCCGAGCCCAACCCGCCCGTGGAGACCGGCGGTCAGTCGACCCGCGCGCAGGCGCAGGCGCTGGGCGCGGCCATCTTCACCCGCACGGAGGGCATCTGGGAGGCCGGTGGCAAGCTCTACTTCGACTGCACGACCGGCGGCAACGCCGGCTCCGGGCAGCTGTGGCAGTTCACCCCGCGCGGCAAGGACGGCGGCGAGCTGAAGCTCATCTTCGAGTCGCCCGGCGCCAGCGTGCTGGACGCGCCCGACAACCTCGTCGTCGTGCCGGAGACCGGCGACGTGTTCCTCCAGGAAGACGGCGGCGGCGAGCAGTTCGTCCGCGGCGTCACCAAGCGCGGCGAGATCTACGACTTCGCCAAGACCGTGATCAACGCCACCGAGTTCTGCGGCGGCTGCTTCAGCCCGGACGGCAAGACGTTCTACGTCTCGCAGCAGGGCGAGCGGACCGCGGGCACGCCGGTGGAGGAGACGCGGGCGCTGACGTACGCGATCTGGGGCCCGTTCGACTACGAGTAGGCCAATCGGGCCGACTTTCGGTGGCCGACCGGTGAGTTTCGCCGGTCGGTCGCCGAATGTCCTAAACTCGCCCGGATGGGGAATCAAGGAGGTATGGGACCCCAAGGGGGAGGGCTGCCGGACATCGACCAAGAGGTCGTTGTGACGTTTCGCTACCCCGTGAAGTTCACTCACGGGCTGCTCGATCCGCTGAACCCGGCGCTGCGCGACGTGCTCGACGCCGACGGCCGCGCGCGGCTGCTCGTGGTGATCGACGAGGGCGTGGCCGACGCCCATCCCGCGATGGCGGACGACGTCGCCGGCTACTGCACCGTCCACGGAGTCGAGCTGATGGCGCCGCCGCTCGTGATCCCGGGCGGCGAGGCGATCAAGAACCAGCCCGGCCCGGTCGACGAGATCCGCGCGGCGATCGACGTCCACGGCGTCGACCGCCACTCCTACGTGATGGCCATCGGCGGCGGCGCGGTGCTCGATGCCGTCGGCTACGCGGCGGCCACGGCGCACCGCGGGGTGCGGCTGATCCGCGTCCCCACCACCGTGCTCGCGCAGGACGACTCCGCCGTCGGCGTCAAGAACGGCATCAACGCCTTCGGCAAGAAGAACTTCGTCGGCTCGTTCGCGCCGCCGCACGCCGTGCTGAACGACTTCGACCTGCTCGTCACGCTGAGCGACCGCGACTGGCGCTCCGGCATCTCCGAGGCCGTCAAGGTCGCGCTGCTGAAGGATCCCGCGTACTTCGCCTGGATCGAGGGCCACGCCGGTGACCTCAACGAGCGTTCGCTGCCGGCCATGGCGAGGCTGGTGCACCGCAGCGCCGAGCTGCACCTCAACCACATCGCCACCAGCGGCGACCCGTTCGAGCTCGGCTCCTCGCGGCCGCTCGACTTCGGCCACTGGGCGGCCCACAAGCTCGAGCAGCTCTCCCACCACGAGCTGCGCCACGGCGAGGCGGTCGCGATCGGGATCGCCCTCGACTCGACCTACAGCTACCTGACCGGCAGCCTCCCGCACGCGGACTGGCGCCGCATCATCGACCTCTTCGAGGCCGTGCAGCTGCCGATCTGGCACCGGGACATGGCGCTGCCGGGGAGCAATGGCCGGCCGGCCGTCCTGGCCGGGCTGGAGGAGTTCCGTGAGCACCTCGGAGGGCGACTCACGATCATGCTGCTCGAGCGCATCGGCTCGGGCTTCGAGGTCCACGACATGGATGAGGCGGTGTTGCTGGAGGCTTCCGACCTGCTGCGGCGCCGGGTCGAAGGAGGGGAACGAGAAGGATGGGAGCCCACACCGGCACTAGCCCGCTGACCCAGCGGGAGCTGATCGCCGAGTACTTCATGGAGCACCGGGTCCAGGTGCTCGAGCTGGCCGCCTTTCTGGACCGCCTCGATCGCGCACGTGAGATCGACGCCGACGACGACTTCCGGCTGCGCTCGATCCGTCAGGCGCTCGGTGCGCTCGTCGACGGCGAGGGCGACCGCGTGCAGCGCGTGCAGATGATCTTCAGCGACCCCCGCAGCGAGCTGCTGGAGGAGCTGGACCAGAAGAGCGCCAAGGGCGCCTACGACCCGGAGGCCTAGTCATGGAGTACATCGACCTGCACGCGCACATGGTCTCGCGGACGACCGACGACTACCGGGCGATGGCCATGAGCGGCTGCGTGGCGGTGACCGAGCCGGCGTTCTGGGCCGGCTACGACCGCCCCGGCGTCGAGGCCTTCGTCGACTACTTCAACCGGCTCACGGACTTCGAGCCCAAGCGCGCCGCCACCTACGGGATCGCCCACTTCACGTGGATGTGCCTGAACCCGAAGGAGGCCGAGGACCGCGAGCTCACCCGCCAGGTGCTGGAGGTCATCCCGCGCTACCTGGAGCTGCCGAACGTGCTCGGGATCGGCGAGATCGGGCTCAACCGCGTCACGCGCAACGAGCTCGCCGGCTTCAAGGACCACGTGGACCTCGCGATGGAGTACGAGCAGCTCATCCACATCCACACGCCGCACCTCGAGGACAAGTGGAAGGGCACCAAGGCGATCGTCGAGACGCTGGCCGCCGACCAGCGGATCGAGCCCCACCGCGTGATGGTCGACCACGCCGAGGAGCACACCGTCGACATGATCCTCGACAACGGCTTCTGGACCGGGCTGACGCTCTACCCCGTGACCAAGGTCTCCCCCGCGCGCGCGGTCGACGTGCTCGAGACCCGCGGGCCGGACCGGATCTGCGTGGCCGCGGCCTGCGACTGGGGCGAGAGCCGCCCGCTGGCCGTGCCCGAGTTCATCATGGAGATGCGCCGTCGCGGCCATCCGGACTCGCTGATCCGGCGCGTGGTCTACGAGAACCCGATCGAGTTCCTGGGCCAGTCGCCGAAGTTCCAGCTCCCCGATCGCGAAGGCGTAGTCGCCGTCTAGTGCAGGTCGCGGACGGGCTCCACCTCACCTACTGCACGAACATCCATCCCGCCATCGGCTGGGAGGCCGTGCTGGAGAGCCTGCGCGCGCACGGTCCGGCGCTCAAGGCGCGGCTGTCGCCGGACGCGCCGTTCGGCATCGGCCTGCGGCTGTCGGGCGCCGAGTCGAGCGAGCTGCTCGCCGGCGACGAGCTCGCGGCGTTCAAGCGCTGGCTCGACGCCGAGGGCCTCTACGTCTTCACCGTCAACGGCTTCCCGCACGGGACGTTCCACGGGCAGCCGGTCAAGGACGACGTCCACGCGCCCGACTGGAGCAGCGAGGAGCGGGTGGCCTACACGCTGCGGCTCGCCGAGATCCTGGCGGCGCTGGTGCCCGACGGCGTCGAGGGGACGATCTCCACGAGCCCGCTGTCGTACAAGCCGTGGGGCACCGACCTCGCGGCCTGCACGGCGAACATGCTGCGCGTCGGCGCCGAGCTGCGGGACACGGGGATCGTGCTGGCGATCGAGCCCGAGGCGGACGGCTCGCTGGCCACCGTGGACGAGCTGATCCGCTGGTGGCCCGACGGGCTCGAGAACGTGACGATCTGTTACGACGCCTGTCATTCCGCGGTCGCCTACGAGGACCCCGAGGCGGTGCTCGGCGCGCTCGACGAGGCGGGCATCCGGATCGGCAAGGCGCAGCTCAGCGCCGCGTTGCGCCTCCCGGTCGTCGCGCGCGCGGAGCTCGAGCGCTTCAACGACCCGATCTACCTGCATCAGGTGATCCAGCGCAGCAGCGACGGATCGCTGCAGTCGTGGCCCGACCTCCCCGAGGCGCTCGAAGGGTACGGCGGCGGCGAGGAGTGGCGCGTGCACTTCCACGTCCCGATCTTCCTCGAGCGCTACGGCAAGCTGGAGTCCACGCAGGACCATCTGCGGGACGTGATCGGGCGCGTGCGGGGCCGCACCGCGCACCTGGAGATCGAGACGTACACGTGGGACGTTCTGCCGCCGGACCTGAAGGCGTCGTCGGTCGACTCGATCGCGCGCGAGTACGAGTGGGTGCTCGATGTCCTCCGCTGAGATCGCCCGGCCGGCGCCGACGTGGCAGGCGTGGCTGCAGCTCGCGCGCGTCTCCAACACGCCGACGGTGATCTCCAACACGGTCGCCGGCGCGGTGCTCGCCTCGTTCATCGCCGAGGTCTCGACCGTCGTGATCGTCGCCGTGGCGATGGCGCTCTTCTACACGGCGGGGATGATCCTCAACGACGTCCTCGACGAGGACGTCGACCGCGTCGAGCGGCCCGAGCGGCCGCTCCCGTCGGGGGCGGTCAGCCGCTCGGCCGCCATCGTCGTGGTGGCGGCGCTGTTCGCGGTCGGCCTGGCGCTGCTGCTCGTGGAAGGGCTGGAGCCGTTCCTGGCCGGCGTCGGGCTCGTGGCGCTGATCTGCCTCTACGACTCCTGGCACAAGGGCAACGCGCTCTCGCCCGTGCTCATGGGCGGCTGCCGCGCGCTCGTCTACGTCGTGGCCGCGCTGGCCGTGGCCGGCGAGGTGCCGCTCGAGGTGTGGACGGCCGCCGCCGTGCTGCTGATCTACATCGTCGGCCTCACGCAGGTCGCCAAGGCCGAGGGCGGCAGCCTCCTCGCCGCGTGGCCGCTGGCCGCCGTGCTCGCGGCGATCGGCTACTGGGTCGGCTGGGTCGACTCGGTCTGGTTCGCCGTGCTGCTCGTCGCCTTCGCCGCGTGGGTCGTGCGGGCGCTCTGGCTCGTCCGTGAGCGGCGGCGGATCGGGCAGGGCGTGGTGAGCCTGATCGCCGGCGTATCGCTCTTCGACGCCCTCGCCGTGGCGAGCGCCGGCGGCAGCCTCGCCGCCGTCGCCGTGTGCGTCGCGTGCTTCCTTGTCACGATTGGCTTGCAGACCAAGATCGCGGGGACCTGATTTCCATGCCGTCGAGAACCGTCGTCCTGTGCACCGTGGCGCTCACGCCCGACCTCGTCGGGCCGGCCACGCCACGCCTGAAGTCCTTCGCCGACGGCGGCGCCATGGTGCCGCTCGGCGGCGTCACGCCCGCCGTCACGGCCACCGTGCAGAGCACGTACCTGACCGGGCTCCCGCCCAGCGGGCACGGCGCCGTCGGCAACGGCTGGCTGTTCCGGGACACCATGGAGGTGCGGCTGTGGCAGCAGTCGAACCGGCTCGTGCAGGCGCCGAAGGTGTGGGAGGCGGCGCCCGGCATAACGTGCGCGAACCTCTCGTGGTGGTTCGCCATGTACTCGTCGGCCGACGTCACGGTGACGCCGCGGCCGATGTACCCGGCCGACGGCCGCAAGATCCCCGACTGCTACACGAAGCCCGGCGACCTGCGCGACTTCCTGCAGGCCGAGCTCGGCCAGTTCCCGCTCTTCAAGTTCTGGGGCCCGGCGGCCTCGATCGACTCGACGAAGTGGCTGGCCGAGGCGGCCAAGCTGGTCGAGACGCGCTTCACGCCCACGCTCTCGCTCGTCTACCTCCCCCACCTCGACTACGGGCTGCAGAAGAAGGGCCCCGTCGGCGTCGAGGGCGAGCTGGGCGAGATCGACGGCGTGGCCGGCGACCTGATCGACTTCTACGAGGAGCGCGGGGTCCGCGTGATCGTGCTCTCCGAGTACGGGATCGTGCCGGTCTCGCGGCCGGTGCACCCGAACCGCGTGCTGCGCGACGCCGGGCTGATCGCGTACCGGATGGAGCTCGGGCGCGAGGTGATCGACATCGGCGGGAGCGAGGCGTTCGCCATGGCCGACCACCAGCTCTCGCACGTGTACGTGCGCGATCCCGCCCGGGTGCCGGAGGTCAAGGCGCTGCTCGAGGCCGTGCCGGGCGTCGGCGAGGTGCTCGACGAGGCGGGCAAGCGCGAGTACGGGCTCGACCACGAGCGCTCGGGCGAGCTGGTGCTGATCGCCGAGCCGGACTCGTGGTTCACGTACTACTACTGGCGCGACGACGACAAGGCGCCGGACTACGCGCGCACGGTCGACATCCACCGCAAGCCCGGCTACGACCCCGTCGAGCTCTTCCTCGACCCGGCGATCAAGGTGCCGCCGCTGGCGCTCGGCTCGCGGCTGGTGAAGAAGAAGCTGGGCTTCCGGACGCTGATGGACGTGATCCCGCTCGACGCCACGCTGGTCCGCGGCTCGCACGGCCGGATCCCCGACGATGCCTCGAAGGGGCCGTTGCTGATGACCCGCCAGACCGACCTGCTGCCCGAAGGCGACATCGCGGCCACCGACGTGCACGACCTGATCCTCCGGCACCTGGACGTCCCCGTCCGGGAGGCGGCGGCGCGATGACCGTGGTCGGCCGCAAGGCCGACCACCTGCGGATCGCCGCGGGGGCGGACGTCGCGCACGTGGGCGGGACGGGACTCGAGCGCTACCGGCTGCGCCACCGGGCGCTGCCCGAGCGCGACCTTGCGCGCGTGTCGCTCGAGACCTCGCTGCTCGGCGTCTCGCTCTCGGCCCCGATCGTCATCTCCGCGATGACCGGCGGGACGCCCGAGGCACAGGCCGTCAACGAGCGGCTGGCGCGGGCGGCGTGCGAGCACGGCCTCGCGCTCGTGCTCGGCTCGGGCCGCGCGCTGCTCGACGACCCGTCGGCGCTGCCCACCTACCGCAGCGCCGACCGGCCGCCGCTCCTGCTCGGGAACCTCGGCGCCGCCCAGGTGCGGCGACCGGACGCGCCCGAGCGCGCCGAGCGGCTGGTCGAGCTGCTGGAGGCCGACGGGCTGACCGTGCACCTCAACCCGATCCAGGAGGCGGTGCAGCCCGAGGGCGAGCCGGAGTTCGCCGGCGTGGCGGCGGGCATCGCCGCCGTGGTCGAGCGGCTGGCGCCGCTGCCCGTGGTGGCGAAGGAGGTCGGCTTCGGGATGGACGCCGCCGACGTGGCGCTGCTGCGCGATGCCGGGGTGGCGGCGATCGACGTCGCGGGTTCCGGCGGGACGAACTGGGCGCTGGTCGAGGGCCGGCGCGACGACGCGGCGGCGGACGTGGCGGCCGCCTTCGCCGACTGGGGCGTGCCGACGGCCGACGCGCTGGTCGAGGCGCTGGCCGCGGCCCCCGACCTGCCGGTCTTCGCCAGCGGCGGCCTGCGCGACGGCGTCGACGCGGCGAAGGCCCTCGCGCTGGGCGCCTCGGCCGTGGGGCTGGCGCGGCCGTTCCTGCTCGGCGCGCAGGCGGACGAGACCTCGGCCGTGGCCGCCACGCTGATCCGCCAGCTGCGCGTCGCCGTCTGGGCGGTCGGCGCCGGCTCCTCCGGCGAGCTCTCGCCCGCGCACCTGCGGGGCTAGAGCCCGCTGAAGAACTCCGTGATGTCCCGCGCCAGCAGATCCGGCGCCTCGGCGGGCGCGAAGTGGCCGCCGCGCGGCATCGGCGTCCAGCGCCGCACGTCGTAGAGCCGCTCGGCCCACTCCCGCGGCGGTGTGCCCTCGGAGACGAGCTCGTTGGCGAACACGGCGATCGCCGTGGGGACGCCGACGCGGTCGTCCGGGCCGATGCCGGTCCCGTGCCAGCGTTCGTCGTAGTAGTCGCGCATCGAGGTGCCGATCGTCTCGGTGGCCCAGAAGAGCGTCAGGTTGGTCAGCAGGACGTCGCGGTCGATCGCCGCGAGTTCGTGGCTCCACGATCGCCACTTCTCGACGATCCACGCGGCGAGGCCGGCGGGCGAGTCGTTGAGCCCGTAGGCCACGGTCTGCGGCTTGGTCGACTGGATCGAGCTGTAGCCGCGCTCGACCGCGTCCCAGGCGGCGACCGCCTCGCGGTACTCGTGCTCGGCGCGGCTGAGCGGCGTCGCGGCGTACGGCGTGTCGTCGATCATGTGCAGGTGGATGCCGAGCAGCGGCTCGGGCTCGTCCAGCGCCATGTACGTCGTCACGCTGGCGCCGAAGTCACCGCCCTGGGCGCCGTAGCGCTCGTAGCCGAGGCCCTGCATCAGGCGGTGCCAGAGCCGTGCCGTGTCGCGCGTCGTGATCCGCCGTGGTCGTTGCGAGAACCCGTAGCCGGGCAGTGACGGGATCACCAGGTCGAAGCCCTCGAGATGCGGCACGAGCTGGAGGTGCTCGACGAACGTGCTCGGCCAGCCGTGGGTGAGGATCAGCGGGATGCCGCCGCGCCGGACGTGCACGAAGTGGATCTGGACGCCGTCGACCTCGGCGCGGAAGTGGTCGTGCTCGTTGAGCCGCCGCTCCTGGGCGCGCCAGTCGAACTCGGCCCAGTCGGCGAGCAGCCCGCGCAGGTACTCGAGCTCGGTGCCCTGCTCCCAGCCGGGCTCCCGCGAGGGCTCCGGCCAGCGCGTGTTGCGGATCCGCTCCCGCAGGTCCGACAATGTCGCGTCCGGGATCTCGACCACGAACGGCTCGACATGCAGTGGCGACACGCCGCACAGATTCTCAGCCTCGCCGCCGTGATGGCGGCCTGCGGCTCGCGCGAGCAGGTCGTGCAGCAGCCGGTGGGCTGCCGCGAGGGCCTCGAGCGGATCACGGCCGAGCCCGAACGGGCGGACGTCCGGGTCGGCGACGCGTGGCTGATCGGCCTACGGCGCGTCCCGCGCCTGCCGTGGCGCGAGTACTGGATCCCGCGCGAGGGTGTGGCGTTCTTCAAGACCGGCATCGCCGTGCCGGCGGGCGGCACGCTGCGCCTCGAGGTGCCGCCGGAGGCCCGCGGACTTCTCGCCCTCGCCTACAACCCGGGGGCGGAGGCCACGCAGACCACGACCATGAGCGCCTGCTTCGGCTACTACGACGTCGTCTTCTTCCCGGGCGGCCTGGAGGTCCGCCGCCCGCTCTGCCGCGTCCCGCTCGACTGGGAGTACGGGTCCGAGCGCGGACGCCTGCACCTCACGTTCGGCCGCGCCTGCGACTGAGGGTCCGAACTGCGGCATTGAGGGGTGGCGCGTGGGGTTGCTAAGTCACGCATAGCGTGTATGAGCAACCCCACAGCGCCGCGTGGGGTTGCTAACGGTCGCTATGCGACCGTGAACAACCCCAACGCGTGACGACCCTCCCTACAAGCGGGGTTCGAGCCGCCGGCTAGGCCGGCTTTTCGGGCGTTACGGCCTTCTGCGGCGCCAGCATCATCGTCATGTTGCGGCCGTCCTGCTGGGGCCGCTGCTCGATCACGGCGAGGTCGCCGAGATCTTCGGCGAGGCGGTTGAGAATCATCTCGCCTCGCTCCGGGTGGGCCATCTCGCGGCCGCGGAACATGATCGTCACCTTGACCTTGTCGCGCCCCTTGAGGAAGCGCTCGACATGGCCCTTCTTGGTGTCGTAGTCGTGCTGGGCGATCTTCGGCCGGAACTTGATCTCCCGGACGTTGATCTGCTGCTGGTGCTTGCGAGCGGCCTTCTGCTTCTGGTTCTGCTCGTACTTGTACTTCGAGTAGTCCAGGATGCGGCAGACCGGAGGCTTGGCGTCGGGCGCCACCTCGACGAGGTCGAGGTCTCGCTCCTGCGCTTGGCGCAGGGCCTCTTGGGTGCGCATGATCCCCACCTGCTGGCCGTTCTCATCGATCAGGCGGACCTCAGGAACGCGGATGCGTTCGTTGATCCGTGTGGGGTCGCGCTCAGGCGGCTGCCGGTCGAAACGTCTCGGGACCGGCACTAGGCTTCGTGGCGTCGCGTCAAGAAGGGCGCGGCGCTGAGTTCGAACGCTTAATCAACGTGGCGCAGTATAGCGGCGTCTGGCCTCGCGCAGGTAGGCCCCATTGGCAACTTCTTGCGCGATCAGCTCGTCGGCGATGCGCGCCGCCTCCTCGCGGGGGACGTCGTGGTGGCCGTAGGCCAGCCGAACGCCCAGCGGGCCCTCGAGCCGGTAGTCGTGAGCGAGCGCCTGCGGCAGAGCCGAAGTCCAGTTCGTGGCGTTGATCAGGTCGATGACCGTCTGCACGAACGTGATGCCCGGCCGCCACTCGCTCGAGGGCATCCAGTCGGGCCGGCGCCAGAACAGCTCGAGGCCCGGGAAGAGCACCACCGGGTCGGTCATGCGGTGCAGGAACACGAAGCGGAGCTTGTGCGCATCCTCCGGCTCGGAGTCCACCAGGTCGGTCGCGCGGATGGTGGCCACGCGCTCGTCGGTCGGGAGCTTGCCGCGCTCGAAGTCGCGCCGCAGGAGCGAGAAGTACGGCGTGCCGATCCACAGCGCGCGCGTGACGCCGAGCGCGTCGAGCGCCGCCGTCCCGCCCTCCCGGAACACGTTCTGGCTCGCCCACGCGCCGAGGCTCTCGCCGTAGACGAAGACCTCTGCGTCGCCACGGTGACGGACGAGCTGGCGGAGCAGCTCGCGGTGCGTGCGCGCGGCGATCGGCACCTTGGCCGGCATCAGCATCGTGCGCTTGTCGTAGTACTGGATGACCACGCACGCGCAGTCGCCCTGCGAGAAGTGCTCGATCGCGTCCGGGATCACCGGGTTGACATAACCGCGCAGCGTCGCGGAGATGACCACGATGCGCTTGCGCTCGAAGGCGCCGAGCCGCGCCAGCTCGCGCACCGCGAGCGCCGCACGCGCCTCCACGGTCGGCGCCGAGTGGACGCCCACGAAGACGCGGATCGGATCCACCGGCAGGCCCTTCTCCGTGCCGGCCAGGAAGCGGCTGGCC
The DNA here is from genome assembly GCA_963774155.1 of uncultured Solirubrobacteraceae bacterium. Lineage (GTDB taxonomy): Bacteria > Actinomycetota > Thermoleophilia > Solirubrobacterales > Solirubrobacteraceae > DASSUW01. The sequence goes on along the minus strand of CAVZDW010000008.1, from coordinate 527,246 downwards.
TCGAAGTCGAGCGTCTCCTGCGGGATCACCGAGCTCGGACCCCAGGAGACGGTCGGCAGGTACTCCGCGTCGGGCCACTCGGTCATCCGCGTGCGCTTCGGCCGCGAGCGCTTCATCAGCTGCTTCCAGCCCGCGTACGCCCCGATGCCCGCCGCCGTCGCCATCGCGACCTTGCGCGGGTCGTGCAGCGGGTCGCCCTCCTTCTGGGCCGGCGCGACGCTGCCGACGATGGCCGAGATCCCGCACACACGCGCGAACGAGCCGGCGAAGGCGACGCCGGAGTTCTTGTGGGCCGGCAGCTGGCCCACGATGGCCACCGCCCCGGCGCCGATGACGATGCCGCGGGCGACTCCCTCCCGATCGCCCATGCGGCCCGCGAGCGCGGCCACCAGCGCCTCCGTTCCCGTGCCGGCGACGGCGCCGAACACGGCCGCCGTGCTCGAGGCGATGAACTGGTCGCGCTTGGTGCGCCGGACCAGCGTCGGGCGGAAGGAGAGCGCCGTGCCGAGTGCCGCGACCAGCCGAGCGCTGTCGCGGCGCTGCAAGGTCAGCCCTCGCGCGATTCGACTTCGGTGGTCAGCCGCGCGACCGCCTCGTCGAGCGGCACGGTGCCCAGGTCGCCCTCGCGATGGCGGCGCAGCGCGACGGCGCGCTGCTCGGCCTCGCGGTCGCCGACCACGAGCATGTACGGCACCTTGCGCAGCTCCGCCTCGCGGATCTTGCGGCCGACCGACTCCGTGCGGTCGTCCAGGTCGGCGCGCAGGCCGGCTTCGGTGAGCGCCGCCTGCACCTCGCGCGCGTAGTCGACGTGGCGATCGGCGAGCGGGAGCACGGCGGCCTGGACCGGCGCCAGCCAGAGCGGGAACTCTCCCGCGTAGTGCTCGATGAGGATGCCCATGAAGCGCTCGAAGCTTCCCATCAGGGCACGATGGATCATCACCGGGCGGTGCTCGGAGTTGTCCGCGCCCGTGTAGGTGAGCTCGAACTGCTCGGGCATGTAGTAGTCGAGCTGGACCGTGCCGAGCTGCCAGGAGCGGCCGATCGAGTCGGTCATGTGGAGGTCGATCTTCGGGCCGTAGAAGGCGCCGTCGCCGGGGTTGAGCTCGTACTCGACGCCCTTGTCGTCGAGCGCCTTGGCGAGCAGCGCCTCGGCGCGGTCCCACATCTCCTCGGTGCCGACGCGCTTGTCCGGGCGCGTCGAGAGCTCGAGGCGCGGCTTGAAGCCGAACGTGTCGTAGATCGCGTAGCCGAAGTCGAGGCAGCGCTGCACCTCGTCCGGCACCTGCTCCTCGGTGCAGAAGATGTGGGCGTCGTCCTGCGTGATGTGGCGGACGCGCAGGAGGCCGTGGAGCGTGCCGCTCGGCTCGTGGCGGTGCACGAGGCCGGCCTCGGAGTAGCGGATGGGCAGGTCGCGGTAGGAGCGCCGCTCGTCCTTGTAGAGCTGGACGTGGGCGGGGCAGTTCATGGGCTTGAGGCCCATCGGATGCCCCTCGACGTCCGTGAAGTACATGTGGTCGCGGTAGACGTCCCAGTGGCCGGACTGCTTCCAGAGGGAGACGTCGTAGAGGATCGGCGTCTGGACCTCGCGGTAGCCGCGGGCGGCGTTCTCCTCGCGCCAGAGGTTCTGGAGCTGGTTGAGCATCGCCTTGCCGGGCGGCTGCCAGAACGGCGACCCCGGGCTCAGCTCGCTGAACATGAAGAGGTTGAGGTCGCGACCGAGGCGCCGGTGGTCGCGCGCGCGGGCCTCCTCGAGCTGGTGCAGGTACTGCTCGAGGTCCTCCTTGGAGTGGAAGGCCGTGCCGTAGATGCGGGTGAGCATCTGGCGGCTCGCGTCGCCGCGCCAGTACGCGCCCGCCACCGACAGGAGCTTGAAGGCCTTGACGCGCTTGGTCGACGGCGTGTGCGGGCCGCGGCAGAGGTCGGTGAACGGGCCGTTGGTGTAGAGGCTCACGGTCTCCAGCGGGTGGGCGGGATCCGCATCCTTGATCAGGTCCTCGATCAGCTCGACCTTGTAGTCCTGGTGCTCGTTCTCGAAGCGCTCGAGGGCGACGGCGACCGGGACGTCCTCGCGCACGAACGGCTCGTCGGCCTTGATGTGCTCGCGCATCTTGGCCTCGAGCTGCTCGAAGTCGGCGTCGCTGACCGTGACGCCCTCGGGGAACTCGAAGTCGTAGTAGAAGCCCTCGCCGATCGGCGGGCCGATGGAGATCTTGGTGCCGGGATAGAGGTCGAGCACGGCCGCCGCGAGGACATGCGCGGCGTCGTGCCGGACGAGCTGCACCGAGTCCCAGTCGTCGGAGTTCGCGGTGACGATCTCCACGCGCTCGCCGTCGTTGAGCGGCGCGCTCAGGTCGCGGATCCGGCCCTCGTCATACGCGCTGCCGTCATGCCGGTCCGGTCCGTCCCCGTCGACCACGCGGATGGCCAGCGCGGCACGCGCGAGCCCGGGGCCGATCGAGGCCGCCAGGTCGGCGCCGGTGGCGCCGTCTTCGAGCTCGCGCTCCGAGCCGTCGGGGAGGGTCACGCGCATTGGTCGGGTGATGCTAGACGGCGTACAGTTCCGAGGTATGATCGGACGGAACGCGCTGCTTCGTCTGCTGGGCGCTGCTCGGCGCCGTAGCGAGCTACGGCGCGCTGTACGCCCTGTCGCCCTACGGCGCCGCGATCCTGCTCGCCTGCCTCCTCGTGGGGACGATGCTGCCGAGGCGGTTCGAATCCCTCGGGCTGATCGCCGGTCCGGGCCTCCTGCTCATGCTCGCCGGGCAGTACGGGGAGCCGGTGCTGTTCGCGGTCGGCGTGACGCTGGTCGTGGTCGCCGTGACCGCGTACGGGCTCGTCGGCCGCGCGAGGTGCTCGCGGGTCGAACTGCGGCATTGAGGGAGGCGGGATCGATCGAGTGTCGACTTTGTCCGCCCTAGGCCGACAAAGTCGACACTCGACCACCAAGGCGGACAGCCGCCTCCCCTACCCGGCGCAGTTGACCCGGATGGGCACACACGACGCTGCCACCGGTGAGATAGTTCGAGCGTCTTGCGCCGGGTCACCAGCCAGACCATCGTGGGCCGGGACGAGCCGCTGCTCCAGCTCGACGGCGTGCTGGGCGCCGCCGCCGCCGGGCAGCCGCGGGTCCTGCTGCTGGCGGGAGAGGCCGGCGTCGGCAAGACGCGGCTCGTCACCGAGCTCGAGCGTCGCGCACGCGAGCGCGGCTTCCTCGTGTTGCACGGCGAGTGCATCGAGTTCGGCGGCGACGCCCTCGCGTACGCGCCGCTGGTCGCCGCGCTGCGCGACCTGCGCGCCGAGGCGCTCGACGACCTCGACGAGGAATCGCGCGACGAGCTCGCCGCCCTGCTCCCGCGCGTGGCCGTCCCCCGAGCCGGTCGCTCGTCGGAGCGCTACGGCAAGGCGCGCCTGTGCGAGCTCGTGCTCCATCTGCTCGGCCGCCTCGGCGCCGAGGCGCCCGTGGCGCTCGTCCTCGAGGACGTCCACTGGGCCGACCGCTCCACCCGCGATCTGCTGGCCTTCCTCGCGCGCGGCGTCCGGGACGAGCGCCTCGTCGTCGCGGTGACCTACCGCACCGGCGAGCTGCCGCGCGGGCATCCGCTGCGACGGCTGCTGACCGAGATGACCCGCCGGCCGGTGGTGACGCGCCTGGATCTCGCACCGCTGGACCGCGATGCGGTGGCGCTCCAGCTCGAGGCGATCGCCGGCGGGCCGGTGCCGGCGCGGGTCGCCGACGAGCTGCACGCCCGCTCGGGCGGCAACCCGTTCTTCGTCGAGGAGCTGTTCGCGTCCGGCGGCGATGCCGCCACGCTCGCCGATGCGGTCCTCGCCCGCATCGACCTCCTCTCGGGACCGGCGCAGCGGCTGCTCGCCGCGCTGGCGGCCGCCGGCGGCCAGTCGGAGCCGGCCGTGCTCGAGCACGTCGTCCCCGATCTCGGGCCGGCGTTGCGGGAGGCGAGCGACGCCGGCCTCGTGGCCGACGGCGCGGCGCTGCGGCACGGCCTGATCGGCGAGGTGGTCTATGGCTCGCTGGTGGCGGGCGAGCGGAGCGATCTGCACCGCGCGCTGGGCCATGCCATGACCGGCGCGCCCGCGGCTCGGCTGGCCGAGCAGTGGCACCGCGCCGGCGAGTACGACGCCGCGCTCGCGGCCTCCGTCGAGGCCGGGCTGGACGCCGAGCGCCTCTACGCGTTCCCCGAGGCCCAGCGGCACCTCGAGCGCGCGCTCGCGCTGTGGGACGCCGCGTCGGTGCATCCGGGCGTCGACCGGGTCGAGCTGCTCTCCCGAGCGGCCCAGGCGGCCCGCTTCTCCGGCGACCGCGAACGCGCGGTCGCGCTCGGCCGCGAGGCGCTCGGCGAGCTCGACGCCGAGGCGGAGCCGCTCCGCGCCGCGCGGATCCATGAGCGCATCGGCGAGTACGCGAGCTGGGACGACCGGGCGGCGCTCGAGTCCTACCGCGAGGCGCTGCGTCTCCTGCCGGCGGAGCCCATGCCGGAGCGCGTCCGCGTGCTCGCGGCGGAGGGCCACGCGCTGATGGGGATGCGCCGGTGGGAGGAGGCTCGCGAGCGCTGCGAGGCCGCACTGGCCGCCGCGCGCGAGCTGGGCGACGACTCGCTGGCCGCGGCTCCCGGCCTCACGCTGGGCCTCGTCCTCGCGTACCTCGGCGACGTCGAGCGTGGCGAGCAGCGCGTGCGGGAGGCGCTCGCGCGGTCGGTCCGCGGCGAGGACGCGGCCCGCGCCTACGTCCACCTGGGCGAGCTGCTGCGGCTCCGTGGCCGCCACGCCGCCGCCCTCGAGACGATGGTCACCGGCGAGCGCTTCGCCGCCGGCCTCGGCATGCGGGGCAGCTTCGGCCACTTCATGTTCGTGAACGCCGTCGACGACCTGCTCCGGCTCGGCCGCTGGGACGAGGCCGAGCGGCGGCTCGAGGAGGCCGAGCGGCTCGATCTCGGCGTCACGGCCAGAGCGATGCAGCGGGCGCTCGCCGGCCACCTGCACGCCCTGCGGGGCGAGCACGCGCCCGCACGCCGGCAGCTGAAGCGCGCCGCCGCACTGGCGGACGAGGGCCTTCCGGGCGAGTTCGTCATCCCGATCCGCACGGCGTGGGCCGCGCTCGCGCTCGGCGAGGGCGACGCCGAGGATGCCCGCCGCCACGTCGACATCGCGTTCGCCGCCGTCGGGGACGACGTCGACCCGCTCTACACGCCGGCGCTGTACTGGCTCGGCGTGCGGGCGGAGGCGGACCTCGCCGAGCAGGCGCGCGCCCGGCGGCGCGAGCCCGACCTCGCGCCGGCCGCCACGCTCCTCGACGGGCTCGATCGCCTCGTCTCACGCCATGGCGACGTGCCCGACGCGCTCGCTCACCGTGCGACGGCCGCGGCCGAGCTCGCCCGCGCGGCCGGGAGCCCGGAGCCAGGGACCTGGGCGACGGCCGCGGGCGCCTGGGCCGAGCTCCATGAGCCGTTCCCCACCGCCTACGCCCAGCTCCGCCAGGCCGAGGCCCACCTCGCCGCCGGTGCCGACCGCGAGCGCGGCCGCCGCCCTGCTCGCCGCCGCGAACGCGACCGCCGTGGAGCTCGGCGCCCAGCCGTTGCGCGAGCAGGTGCACGCGCTCGCCCGGCGCGCCCGCGTCCGGCTCGGCCCGGCGGAGACGCACGTCGAGGAGCAGGTCGACGAGGCGCTGCTGACGCGGCGCGAGACCGACGTCCTGCGCCTGGTGGCCGACGGACTCACGAACCGCCAGATCGCCGAGCGGCTCTTCATCAGCGAGAAGACCGTCGGGACCCACGTCGGACATATCTTCGCCAAGCTCGACGTGCACAGCCGGATGGAGGCCGCGGGCCGGGCCGACGCGCTCGGCCTCTCCACCTAGGGGGGATCGCGGCACCACCCAGGGGGGCTCCGCTCCAGCCGCAAGGCCCGTGTTGGGGCGGGCCGTCCGCGCCGATCCTCGCGGTCACCAGCAGCGCCACCGTGGCGCCGCCCAAGACCCGGGAGGGCCCCATGTCCCGCCTCACCGCCACCGTCTACGTCGCGATCCTGGCCGTGCTGCCCGCGACGATCAACGTCACGACCGCGGTCGCCCAGACGCACGTCTGAAGATCAGGTGCCGCGCAGGCCCGAAATCCTGCGTTCGCCCGATGCGCGGCGACCCGGCCGGACCTACCGTCGGCAGAGCGTCCTTCCACCCCCCGCCAGGGAGGCCACCATGTCCGTGCCAGGCCGGGTCGCCGCGTTCCTCGTACCGGCCGCCCTTTCGTTCATCGCCGCCCCGCCCGCCTTCGCCGGGGTCTACGGCGGCACGACGAGCGACGACGCCGCCATCGTCGTCGAGAGCGACGCAAAGGCGAAGAAGCTGCGCCGCGCCGTCATCGCGTGGAGCGCGGCCTGCGGCGACGGGCGGCAGATCCCGTGGACGTCCGACCTGTCCCCCGCCACCGCCGAGCCGGGGTTCATGCCCGGTCCCGACGACCTCGCGATGAGCCGCAACGCCAAGGGGCGCTTCAGCGGCAAGCAGATCACGAGCGGCGGCAACGGCAGCACGAGCGCCATCGTCGAGGTGACCCTCTCGGGCAAGCTGCGCACCACGAGCGCCTCCGGGAAGCTCCGGGCGCACATCGTGATCATCGATGACGCCGCGGGCACCGAGGTGACGACGTGCGACACGGGCTCGCTGTCCTGGTCGGCATCACGGTCGCCGGGGCGCATCTACGCCGGCAGCACGTCCCAGGACCACCCGGTGGTGGCGCGCGTCGACCGCAAGCGCGGCCGCGTGACCGACCTGCTCGTGGGCTGGGAGAGTGCTTCGTGCCAGCCCGACGGCTACTACTGGGTTCCCGAGCACTTCACCGGCCTCCGCCTCCAGGGCAGCAGCTTCACGGATGCGTTCGACCAGTCGTACACGCTCGACGACGGCGGCAGCATCGCGTTCGCCTACGCGCTCGGCGGCAAGGTCTCGAAGCGCACGATCCGTGGTGACCTGCAGGTCACCGTGACGGGCACCGACGCCGCCGGGGCACCGAACCTGGCCTGCGACTCGGGCAAGCTCAGCTGGCGGGCGGCGACCGGATGAGCCGGGCCGCCAGACCGGAGGCGCGTGCGACCGGCCGGCCCACGGCCGCTCGCACCGCCTCCTCGGTCCCCACGAGGATGAGCTCGCGCCGCGCGCGCGTCACGGCGGTGTAGAGCAGCTCGCGGGTGAGGATCGGCGAGGCGGCGTCCGGGAGGACGACCGCCGCGGTGTCGAACTGCGAACCCTGGGCCTTGTGAACGGTCATCGCGTAGACCGACTCGACGGCGCCGACGCGCGTGGGGCTGAACTCGCCGCGCTCGAACACCGCGCTGAGCCGGCCCTCCTCGCCCGCCACGACGACGCCCGTGTCGCCGTTGTAGAGCCCGAGGCCGTAGTCGTTCTCGGTGACCAGGAGCGGGCGGCCGGCGTACCACTCGCCGTCGGCGCCCAGGCCCTCGCGTGCCAGCCAGCGCTCGATCTCCCCCGTCCAGCCGGTGACGCCGCTCGGTCCGCGGCGGTGCGCGCAGAGGAGGCGGAAGCCGCCGAGCGCGGCGATCGCCCGCTCGCCCTCCCCCGCGCGCGCGGCCGCGGTGACCTCGCGGAAGCAGGCGACGGCCCGGTCGCGGATCGGGCCGAGGTCGTCGCCGCGCAGCCAGGTGACGCCGCCGAGCGCCTCGACGACGGCATCGCCGTCGCCGCGCCGGATGGCCGAGGCGACGTCCGCGATCGCGCCGCCGAACCGGTGCACGCGGTCGAGCACGACGATGCCCTCGGAGGCGAGCACGATGTCGCCGAGCACGGCGCCGGCCTCGATCGAGGTGAGCTGGCCCGGGTCGCCGACGAGGATCAGCCGCGCCGTCGGGCGGACCGCCTCGACCAGCCGCGCCATCAGCGACAGCGAGACCATCGAGGTCTCGTCGACGATCACGACGTCGTGCGGCAGCCGGTTCGTGCGGTCGTGCCGGAAGCGGCTGTGCGTGCCCGGCCGCCAGCCGAGCAGCCGGTGCAGGGTCGAGGCGTCGAGCCCGAGCAGCTGCTCGCGCACCTCGTCGCCGACCGCCAGCTCGCGCCGCCTCGCGTGGACGGCCTCGCTGAGCCGCGCCGCCGCCTTCCCGGTCGGCGCGGCCAGCGCCACCAGCGACGGGTCGGCTCCCTGCTCGAGCAGCAGCGCGAGGATCCGCGCGACCGTCGTGGTCTTGCCGGTCCCGGGCCCGCCGGCCACCACCGCCAGCCGCCGCTGGAGCGCCATCTCGGCCGCCGCGCGCTGACCGTCGTCGTCGAACAGCCGCGCCAGGCCGTCACGCAGGAGCGGCTCGTCGACCTCGAGCGATGCCCGCAGGCCGAGCAGGTCGCGCGCCACCTGCCGCTCCTCGCGCTCGTAGCGGTCGAGGTAGAGCGCCGAGCCGATGAGCCGGAGCGGCCGGTCCTCCCCGCCCTCCTCGCCGACGGCGACGAGCGAGCTGGCGGCGACCCGCTCGAGCCAGTCGTCGGCTTCCGGCCACGGCAGCGCCGACAGGTCGACGGGCTCGTCGGCGTCGACCGTCGCGGTGTCGCGGATGCTCGCGAGGTCCACGTAGACGTGACCCAGGCGCGGCCCGCGCACGGCGAGCGCGGCGGCCAGCAGGACCGCCTCGTCCTCGCACTCGGCCAGCGCGGCGAGCCGCGTCGCGACGTGCACGTCGGCCGGCGCCAGCACGCCGGCCTCGTTGAACTCGCGCAGCACACCGAGCGCGCGGAGCGCGAGCCGGGCCTCGGTCATCGCGACCCCCGGTCGAGGACGTCGCTCAGCTGCTCCGACCAGGGCGCCGGGCGGCCGCCAGACGAACACGCCCGCGCCCTCACCCGTCATGCCCCGCAGGAACAGGTAGCCGACGCCGGCCAGATGCCGGTCGGCGTCGTAGCCGGGCAGCCGCCAGCGCAGATAGCGGTGCAGCGCGACGAGGTAGAGCAGCGCCTGGAGGCCGTAGTGCGCGTGCTCCATCTCCGCCGCCAGCGCCGCGGGCCGGTAGTGCCACGCGGTCAGCGGCTCGCCGGGCACCCCCAGCCAGTTCGTCTTGTAGTCCATGACGGCGAAGCGATCGCCGGCCCGCACCACGAGGTCGATCGAGCCGTTGAGGAACCCGCGGACGTCGCTCCGCAGCCGCGGGTCGGACAGGCGCTGCGGCAGCCCGCCGCCGAGGACCTCGGCGAGGGCTTCGAGCGCGAGGCCGCCCGTCGGGTCGTCGCCGCCCACGAGCGGGAGCTCGAAGTCGAGCTCGTCGAGCCGGTCGGCCCGCGACCACGTCGCGCAGGCGCGCGCCGCCGAGCAGCTCGGAGCGGCGACTCGATGGCGGCCCGCAGCCCGGCCACCACGGCGGCGGGGTCGCCGACCTCGACCGCCCGCCGTGCCCGCACCTCGCCGATGCGCAGGGCCAGCTCGGCCTCGAGGTCCGCGGCCGCGAAGTCGGTCGCCTCCATCACCCGGTGCACGAACGTGCCGATCTCGACCCCCGCCGGCATCGCGGCCAGCGGCAGCGCCGAACCGGGCGCGGCGGGGACCGGCTCGGCCGGCTCGTCGGTCAGCAGCGGCTCCTCCGGCTCGCTGCCCACGCGAGCCTCGTACGTGCCGGAGGAGAGGTCGGTGAACGACGTCCGCCGCCAGCGCTGGTCGAGCTCGCGGTCGAAGGCCGCGGCCGACAGCTCGACGCCGTCGCGCCGCGCGCCGGACCAGGCCAGCGGCAGCCCGAGCAGCGCGCGCTCGACCGCGATCCGCCCCGGCGCCTCCGCCGCGAGCGCCTCGAACCGGGCCCACGCTTCGTCGTCGCTCGGCGTGCTGCGGCCCGCGGCGGGAACGCTCCCGTCGGCGCCGCGCGCGAAGAGCAGCCGCCCCAGCGACGAGTCGCGGCTGGAGAACGACGGCGCCCACCACACCACGGACCGATGGCGCGCGCGGGTGAGCGCGACGTAGGCGATGCGCAGGTCCTCCCCGCGCTGCTCGACCACGTGCTGCTCGCGGTGGCGCCGGAAGTCCGGGCTCGTCAGCCCGACGTCGATCGTGCGCACCCCCCACTCGTCGTGGTACGTGACCGGCACGCGCTCCGGGATGTAGCCCGGCTCCCACAGGTCCGGGAAGAGCACGATCGGGAACTCGAGGCCCTTGCTGCGGTGGACGGTGAGGATCTGGACGGCCTCCGCGTCGGACTCGAGGCGCCGGCTGCGGTCCTCGTCGCCGGTGTCCTGCCCGGCCTCGGCGATGCGCCGCCGCAGCCAGCCCGCCAGCGCCGTGGTCCCGAGCTGCTCGGCGTGCAGGAGCTCGCCCACATGCCGCAGGTCGGTCAGCCGGCGCTCCCCGTTCGCGCCGCCGAGGACGCGCTCGGGCAGCCCCTCCGCGAGCGTGATGGTCTCCACCAGCGAGGCGACGCCGTGCAGCCGCAGCACGCGCGCCCAGTCGTGCAGGCGGCGGTGCACCGCCTCCCAGGCGTCGTCGCTCGCCGCGGCGACCTCCTCGGCGCTCCAGCCGAGGAACGGCGTCAGCGCCGCCGAGCGCGCGCGCAGCTCCGAGGTCGGGCGCTCCAGCGCGTCGAGCAGGCGGAGCCAGTCATTCGCCTCGACGGTGCCGAAGACGCTGCCGGCGCCGTTGATGACGGCCGGGATCCCGGCGGCGTCGAGCGCGTCGCGCACGCGCGCGGCGTTGCGGTTGGTCTGCACGAGCACGGCCACCTCGCCGGGCTCGGCGCCGCCCTGCAGGAGCCGCACGAGCTCGGCCGCGACGTCCTTGGCCACGTGCTCGCGAGCCGAGTTGATCTCGGCGTAGCCGCGCGGTGTGGTGCGGACGTCGCCGCGCTGCACGACACGCACGCGCAGCGGCGTGCCAGGCATTCCGCCGGCGCGAGCCGCCTTCACCTGGCGGTAGACGATCCCCTCGTGCCCGAGCCGGGCGCCCGCGAACAGCGCGTCGTAGGCGTCGATCAGGCCCTGGTCGCTGCGGCGGTTGACGTCGAGCGTCGCCTGCGTCGCGGCCGTGCCGGCGGCGTCGAGGTAGGCGTAGACGTCGGCGCCGCGGAAGGCGTAGATCGCCTGCTTCGGGTCGCCGATCAGCACCAGCGTGCTCTCGCCGAACGCGCGCCGCATGATGCTCCACTGGATCGGATCCGTGTCCTGGAACTCGTCGACCAGCACGACCTTCCAGCGCTCGCGCAGCCGGCGGGCGACGGCGGCCCCGTTCGGGCCGTCGAGGACGGCGTCGAGCCGCGTGAGCAGGTCGTCGTACGTCAGCACCCCGGCCCGCCGCTTGCGGACCTCGAGCTCCTCGCGCACAGCCTCGGCGAGCCGGCGGCGCATGGCGTCGAGCCCCGTCTCGGCGTCGCGCGGCTCGATCGGCGCGACCGGGTTGTCGACGGCGATCCGCGCGATCCGCCCGGCCTCGTCGCGCGAGAGCGCCGGCCGGTCGTCGCGCACGAAGCGGCGGACGTAGAGGTCGTCGACCACCTCGTCGCGCAGGTCGGTGATGTCCTCCACGAACTCGCCCTCGACGTCGGCCGCCACGCCGAGCCCGCCCAGCACCTCCTGGCAGAAGCCGTGGGTGGTGGCGATGGTGGCGGCGTCGAAGTCCGCCAGCGCGCGGGCCAGGTTGTCGTGCCGCTGCTCCACGTCCTCGGCGGCGAGCAGCCGGATCAGCTCGTCCTCGGCGCCCGGCTCCTCGCCGGCGAGGATCCGGGCGAGCGCCTGCTCGGCGCCGACCAGCCGCTCGCGCACGCGGTCGCGCAGCTCGCCGGTGGCCATCCGCGTGAACGTGACGAGCAGCAGCTCGCGCAGCGGCGTTCCCTCGGCGACGTAGCGCGCGGCGAGCGCGGCGATCGTCCACGTCTTGCCGGTGCCGGCGCTCGCCTCGAGCACGGTCACGCCGGTCGGGAGCGGGCCGCAGACGTCGAACGGCTCCGTCACCGGTGCGCCACCTCCTCGACCTGCAGCAGCCCGTCCCACAGCCGGCGCGCCCAGCGGCCGAAGCGGCGCGGCTCGTCAGCGTCCCACCAGGGACCCTGCTCGTCCGGACGTGCCCGTTCGACGAGCCGTTCCTCGAACGCGAGCCTGCCGCCGAGCACGAGCTTGTGCTCTTCGTCCTCGGCCTCGCCCGGCCGACGCGTGCGAGCCCTCCCACGCGGCGCGCGCGGCGGGGATCGGGTCGGCGCCGTCGCGCGCCGCCCGCGCGTACGCGGCGGACGTGAGGCAGGCGAGCGGGGCCGGCTCGCGCATGCCGCGCTCGTAGAGATCGACGAGGGCGCCGAGGTGGTCGCGGGCGTCGCCCGCCTCGAGCGGCGGGATGCGGGCGATGGTGATGCGCAGGTCGTCGTCCTGCGCCTGGCCGACGGTGACGGCCTCGAACTCGCGCCCGGGATGCGCCGCCGTCAGGGCGAGCAGCCGCACCCACGCGGCGAGGCGGTGGCGGGCGTTCACGCGCGAGTACGTGACCGTGCGCAGCGTGTCGCCGGCGAGGTCGGGCACGGTGCCGCTCAGCGTGCGCCCGCCGGGCAGCGCGACCTTGACGTCGAGCGAGGAGGCCTCGCCCGCCGGCACGGCCGCGACGATCTCCTCGACCGTCGGCCGCACGCGGTCCATGACCGGCTTGCCGAGGAAGCCGGGCGGCAGCGTGCCGCGGGCGATCTCCGCGCGCTTCGCGGTCTCCGAGTCCACGCCCGCCAGCCGCGCCTGGAGCAGTCGCGTGCCGACCCCCCAGCGGCCGAGCCCGTCGAGCTCGACCGGCAGCGCGTCCTCGATCTCGTCGGAGAAGTCGCCGAGCCGGATGCCGAGCCGCTGGCGCAGGAAGGCGCGCACCGGGCGCTCGGCGAAGCGCACGAGGTCCGCCAGCTCGATCACCGTGGTCGTCGAGCTCCGGGAGCGGCCCGCTCAGGAACGGGCCGGGTGGCGGGCGCTCGGCGCTGAGCGCGCGGGCGCCCTCGAGCGTGACGCGGTCGAAGCTCCAGACGCGGTCGGGCACGAGCTCGCCGGGCGTGAAGTTGCGTTGGTCGAAGGGCTGCAGCGGGTGGCGGACGACGACCCGGTCGCGCGCCCGTCCGGTCTCCGTGCGGGCGGTGCGGTCCACCACGTCGAGCAGCTCGCCGACGGGCACGGCCGGCGGCCGCGGCAGGTTCGTGCGCTCGTCGTTGCCGGTGTAGGTGACGATGAGGCGGTCGGTCGCGGCCATCAGCGCGTCGAGCAGGAGCTGGCGGTCCTCGGTGCGGGCGTCGCGCTCGCCGACGTGCGGCTCCTCGAGCATCAGGTCGTCGCCGTCACGCGGGGACTTGCGCGGGAACACGCCGTCGTCGAGGCCGAGCAGGCAGACGACGCGATGCGGCACCGAGCGCATCGGCACCAGCGTGCAGACGGTCAGGTGGCCGGTGCGGAAGTTGGTCCGCGTCGGCCGGCCCTTCAGGCGCTCGGCGAGCAGCGCGCGGACCTCCTGCAGGCCGGAGCGGCGAGGCGTGGCCGGCCGCCTCGGTGACGACGTCGTCGAGCAGGCGCTGCAGCTCGGCGCGCTGCCACGCGTCGCGGGGCCCGGTGGCGGTGAGCGCGTCGGCCGCCGCGCCGATCGCCTGCGCCCACTCGGCGACCGGCTTCGGCGCCGCGAGCGCGTCGACGGCGGCGTGCACGCGGTCGAGCAGCTCGGCCACGCGCCCCGTCAGCTCGATCGCCCCGCTCTCCACGTCGTCGAGCGGGAGCACGCCCTCGAACAGCCGCTGCCCGTCCTCGGTCATGGTCACGCCGAGCAGCAGGCGGTCGAGCCCGGCGCGCCAGGTGCCGCTCGGCAGGCTTCGTCGAGCTTGAACGGCGCGCGATGGGCGGCGTCGAGCCCCCAGCGGACGCCGCTGGCCCGCACCCACTCCTCGGCGCGGGCCAGGTCGTCGTCGTCGAAGCCGAAGCGCCGCCGGACGGGCTCGCGATCGGCGAGGTCGAGCACCTGCGAGGCGGTGAGCCGCTCGTCGGCGAGCTCGAGCAGCCGCGCGACGACGCCGAGCACCGGGTTGGTCTGGCGGATGCTGCGGTCGGCGAGGCGGACGCGCAGGTCGGGCGCGCCGGGCCGCTCGTCCTCGGCGGCGCCGAACGTCGCCTGGATCAGCGGCGCGAACGTCTCGATGTCGGGGCACATGACGATCACGTCGCGCGGCTCGAGCGTCGGGTCGTCGGCGAGCAGGTGGAGGATCGCGTCGTGCAGCACCTCGACCTGCCGCGCTCGGCCGTGGCAGGAGTGGACCTGGAGGCTGCGGTCGCCGGGGTCGAGCGGCGGCGCGGGCGGGGTCGTCGGAGCGCGGCGGCTCGCGGTCCTCGCGCACGTCGGCCTGGATGCGGGCGAGCAGCGAGCTCGCCCGCGTGCGCGACCGTGTGCCGGTGGTCCTGCGCGTCGCCCGACAGGACGAGCTGGAGCTCGCGCGCGTCGTGGCCCCAGGAGGCGAGCAGCGGGTGGTCGCGGGCAGGCCGGTCGTCGGGTCGTCGTCGCGGCGGACGACCGGGCCGCGGCCGCGGCAGCGCTCCCACAGCGCGGGCGAGGGTGGAGCAGGAACAGGTGCACGTCGCGATGCACGGCGAGCGCGCGCAGGACGGCGAGGCGGCCCGCCGGGAGCCGCGTGAGGCCGAAGAGCGAGAACCGCTGCGGGAGGTCGGACGACGCCGGCTCGCGCCTCCAGGCGCGCGCACGCCGCCCGATCCGCTCGGCCGGGCCGGGCTGCGGGATCGCCGCGTCCAGGCGCCGCCACAGCTCGGCCTGCCAGCCGCCCTCCTCCCCCGCCGCCCAGGCCGGAGCATCTCGCGGCCGGTGCAGCGCGTAGGCGTCGAAGAGGTCGGCGACGTGGCGCACGGCGGCGAAGCGCCGCTCCCCGCCGACATGGCGGACAGCGCGCGCAGCCAGGCTCGCCGAGGCCGGCGTCGACGATCTCGAGCAGCGGCCAGACCGAGCGCTCGGGCAGCCAGGGGTCGGCGTCCGGCTCGATCCCGGTCGCCGCCGCCACCGCTTCGCCGGTCAGGCGCCGCGGCGTCGGGAAGACCGACGTTCGCGCACACCCCGTCGGTGCGGCCGGGCTGCGCCCCGAGCCCGGTCGAGAGCTGCTGGCTCAGCCACCGCTCCATCCCGCGCGTGGGCACGACACGACCTCGCGCGCGAAGGGGTCGGGCAGCGGATCGGCCAGCAGGTCGCGGAGCGCCGCGACGAGGCCGTCGGCCCGTTCGGATCGGTGGACGTGCAGCATCGGTCGGCAGCGTATGAGTCGCCGCGGACCGCGCGCGCCTGACGCGCCGCTCTGAGAACGTCCGTTCGGAGCGTTGCTAGCCTGATCGGTCGCGACGGTGGAGGACCGCCGCGGGCCATGCGCCGCGCCTGAACGCGCGCGACGAGCGGAATTGGCCCGCCTGGTGGACGCCGTCCGGATGACTTGGACGCGAATCGGCCTGCGCTCGTGCGCGGCCGCAAGGACGTGAAATGAGACCGAAGACGACGACTGCGGTCGCGCTGGCGAGCACGCTGCTCGCCCTGCCGGCGGCCGCGCTGGCCGCCGCCGAGGCCGACGACCCGCCCTCTCCCCTGCGCGCCGCGCTGCGCGCGCCCGTGGGCGGCCACCTGACCGTCGAGGCGCAGATGCGCGCCGAGGCGCGCGAGAACCGCCAGCAGGACCTGATCAACCGTGCCGCGGCACTCAACCGGCGGGTCGACGAGGCGCGCGGCGCCGAGCCCGACGCGACCGCCGAGCGCCGCCGCCTGGCCGGGCAGCCTCCGCGCGAGCTGCAGAGGCGCCTGCGCGAGCTGCGTCGCGACCTGCGCGAGGCGCGCGAGCCCGCCTTCACCGCCTCACCGACCATGGAGGCGATCGCCCAGTGCGAGTCAGGCGGCGATCCCACGACGAACACCGGCAACGGGTTCTACGGGAAGTACCAGTTCACGCTCGAGACGTGGGCCGGCGTCGGCGGCAGCGGCCTCCCGTCGGAGGCGTCCGAGGAGGAGCAGGACATGCGCGCGGCGATGCTCTACGAGCAGGCCGGCGCCTCGCCCTGGCCCGTCTGCGGGCGCTGAGCGCCCCGGCCGGCGACGGCGCATCGCCATGATGCTCCTGGACCGACCCAAGGGAGCCCAGACCGATGCGTGCCTTCACCCTCGACAGCCTCGAGATCCCGCCCGCCCTGCGCGAGGATCTGCCGTCGCCCGTTGCGGGCGACGGCCAGCTCCTCGTGCGCGTCCACTCGTCCGCGGCCAATCCGGTCGACAACGCGATCGCCGCCGGGATGCTCGCCGGCATGTTCGAGCACACCTTCCCGGTGGTCCTCGGGCGCGACTTCGCGGGCGTGGTCGAGCAGGTCGGGGACGGCGTGAACGGCTACGCCGTGGGCGACGAGGTCTTCGGCTTCGTCCCGCACGCCGGCCCGGACGTGCACGCGGGCAGCTGGGCGGAGCACATCACCGTGGCGCAGGACGGCATCGTCGCGCCCGTCCCCGCGGGCGTGGACCTCGCGACGGCCGGAGCGGCGCCGCTCGCCGGCATCACCGCGCTGGTGGCCGTCGAGGCGCTCGACCTGTCCGAGGGCGACGTGGTGCTCGTGGTCGGGGCGACGGGCGGCGTCGGCAGCCTCGCCGTCCAGCTCGCCGCGAAGGCCGGCGCCCGGGTCATCGCTCCGGCGCTGCCCGAGGACGAGCGGTTCCTCCGCGATCTCGGCGTCGCCGATCTGCTCCCACGCGACGGCGACGTCGCCGGGCTCGACGCCGATGCGCTGCTCGACGTCGTCTCCTACGCGCCCGGCACGTACGACGCCGCGCTCAGAGATGGCGCCCGCGTCGCCTCGCCCAACTCGGCCGCCGGCGACGGGCCGGGCCGGACCAACGTCCTGGCGTCGGAGCACCCCGACAAGCTGCAGCCGCTGGGCGAGCGGCTCGCCGACGGCTCGCTGCGCGTCCCGATCCAGCACACCTACGACCTCGCCCAGGCCGGCGACGCGCTCGCCGCACTGGGCGGCACGCACACGCAGGGCAAGCTCGCCGTCCGCGTCGCCTAACCTGCACGCCCGCATGGATGCCGCCGCTCTCCGCGCGCAGTTCCCGGTCCTCGAGCGCCTCGCGTTCCTGAACGCGGGGACCGACGGGCCGGTGCCGGCCGTGGCGGCGGCCGCCGCGCGGGAGGCGCTCGAGGCGCAGCTCGTGGACGGCCGCTTCGGGCCCCACTTCGAGGCCCGCATGGGCCTGCTCGGCGAGCTGCGGGCGCTGTACGCCGGGCTGCTCGGCGCCACGACCGCAGACGTCGCGCTGGTGACGTCCACGAGCGAGGGCGTCGCGAAGGTCATCGCCGGCCTCGACCTGGGGCCGGGCGACGAGATCATCACCTCGGACACGGAGCACCCGGGCATGTTCGGGCCGCTGGTCGCCGCGAAGCTGCAGGGCGCCACCGTCCGTGCGGTGCCGCTGAAGGATGTCGCGGACGCGGTCACCAAGCGCACGACGCTCGTCGCCTGCCAGCACGTCTCCTGGGTCAGCGGCGAGCTCGCGCCCGCCGCGCTGGCCGAGCTCGACATCCCCGTCGTGCTCGACGGCGCCCAGAGCGCCGGGGCGATCCCCGTCGACGTCACGGCCCTCGGATGCGCCGCGTTCGCCGCCGCCGGCCAGAAGTGGCTGTGCGGCGCCGACGGCAGCGGCATGCTCTACGTCGCGCCCGAGTTCCGCGAGCGCGTCCGTGCCGTCGGGCCGAGCTACCTCAGCTTCGAGGACGTCACGGAGGGCCTCGACTCGCCCCTGCACGCCGACGCCCGCCGCTACGACGCGCCGAGCCTGGCCCGCGAGACGACCGCGTTCAGCCTCGCCGCCACGACGCTCCTGACCGACGCGGGGATCGCCGAGGTCCACGCCCGTGCCGCGCGGCTCGCACAGGACTTGGCCGACGAGCTCACCCGGCGCGGCCGGACGGTGGCGCCGCGCGGCGCCACCACCCTCGTCTCCTGGGAGGACCCCGACCCGGAGGCCGCCCGCGACCGCCTCGCCGAGGCCGGCGTGGTCGTCCGCAACCTCCCGGGCACGCCGTACGTGCGCGCCTCGGTCGGCGCCTGGAACGACGAGGCCGACCTCGAGCGCCTGCTCAGCGCAGCGGCCCCGTAAGCCGCTCCAACCCGACCTGTTCCGAGAGCATCCGCTGGGGATACATCTCCGGCGGCGGCGCGGGCGCCTCGAGCCGCGCCCGCTCCTCGGGCGAGAGCTCGACCGAGACGCTGCCGAGCAGGTCCTCCAGATGCGAGAGCGTCCGCGCGCCGACGATCGGCGCGGTCACGCCCTCCACGCCGAGCAGCCACGCGATCGCCACCTGCGGGACCGTCGCCCCATGCGCGGCGGCGATCTCCTCGGCCGCGTCGAGGACCGCGAAGTTGCGCTCGACGGCGCGCCGGTGCGGCGCCTCCTCGAGGTCGTCCGCGGCGGTGGCCATGCGGCTGCCCTCGGACAGCCCGCCGCGCCGGTGGCGCCCGCTGAGGAAGCCCGCGCCCAGCGGTCCCCACGGCAGGACGCCGAGGCCGGCGGCGCGCGCGAACGGGAGCAGCTCCAGCTCGGCCGAGCGCTCCACGAGCGAGTACTGCGGCTGGAGGCTCACGAACGGCGACCAGCCGTTGCGGTCCTGCAGCGACACGGCCCAGGCGAGCAGCCAGGCCGGGTAGTTCGACGCCCCGAGCGCGCGCACCTTGCCCGCCCGGACGAGCCCGTCGAGCGCCTCCAGGGTCTCCTCCAGCGGCACCGCCGGATCGGGCGCGTGCACCTGATAGAGGTCGATGACGTCGATGCCCAGCCGCCGCAGCGACGCGTCGCACGCCGCGCGGATGCGATCCGGCGCGAGCCCCGCGCCGCCGGGGTCGGAGACGCCGAAGCGCACCTTGGTGGCGACCACCACGTCGTCGCGCCGGCGCGCGAGCCACGGGGCCAGCGTGCGCTCCGACGTGCCGTCGTCGTACGTGTCGGCTGTGTCGATCAAGGTCCCGCCGGCATCGACGAACCGGTCGAGCATCCGGTGGGACTCGTCGACGGGCGTCGCGTCGCCCATGAGCATGGCGCCCAGGGCGAGCCGGCTGACGGTCAGTGGGCCGAGAGAAGCGTCTTCCATGTCCACTAAGGTCGCACGCCGTGCGCCGCGTCTGCGTCTACGCCGGATCCAACCCGGGCCGCGATCCCGCCTACGCCGAGGGAGCCCGCGCGCTGGCCCGCACCATGGCCGAGCGCGGGATCGGGCTCGTCTACGGCGGCGGCAAGGTCGGCCTCATGGGCGTGCTGGCCGACACGATTCTGACCGCGGGCGGCGAGGCGATCGGCGTGATGCCGCGGGCCCTGATCGACCGCGAGATCGGGCACCGCGGGCTGACCGAGATGCACATCGTCGGCTCGATGCACGAGCGCAAGGCGCTGATGGCCGACCTCTCCGACGGCTTCGTCGCCGTCCCCGGCGGCATCGGGACGCTCGAGGAGCTGATCGAGGTCTACACGTGGAGCCAGCTCGGCATCCACGACAAGGGCTGCGGCGTGCTGAACGTGCGCGGCTACTACGACCACCTCGCCGCGTTCCTCGACCACGCGGTCACCGAGGAGTTCCTCCGCGCGCAGCACCGGGCGGTGCTGACGGTGGCGGAGGAACCCGGTGACCTACTCGACGCCCTGGCGGCCTTTCGGCCGCCAGGGGTCGCCAAGTGGACGGAGCTGGAGGGCTAGCCCCCAGGCGTCAGGACGACTTCGGCGTTGCCCGTGAGGGCACCCTCGCCGTCGCCGTTCGGACCGAGATCCGTGTACGAGGCCGCGAACACGGCTCGCAGGTTGTCCCCGCTGCCGTGGCCCGGCGCCGAGGTCGTGATCTGGCCGCTGCACCCGGTCGTGCTCGTGATCGGGTGGCCGTGGCTGTCGTGCCCGAGGATGTACGACACCTGCACGCGCGAGCAGTCCACGGGGTCGTCGTCGGTGACCTTGACCTCGAACTGCACGGTGTCGCCGAACGCGAACGGCGTGCCGGGCGTGGGCTGGACGAACTCCACCACGGGCCGGACCTCGCCGACCACGATCTGGACCTCGGCCGAGGCCGAGCGCCCGGTCCGATCCGTCACCTTGAGGGTGGCGTTGTAGATGCCGTTCTCCTCGTAGATGTGGGTCGGGTTGCGCGCGGTCGAGTCGAAGTCGCCGTCGGCGTCGAAGTCCCACTCGTAGGTGAGTCGGTCACCGTCGGGGTCGTTCGTCCCGTTGCTCGAGAACTCCACCTCGAGCGGCGCGGTCGCGCTGTCGGTCGGATCGGCGTCGACCTTGACGATCGGCGTCCGGTTCCCGCGCACGTAGTCGATGCGCGCGAGCTGCGCCTCGGGCAGGGTCACGAAGTAGCCCGTGCCGTACTCGAGGGTGTAGAGCGAGCCGTCCTCGCCGAACTCGATGTCGATCGGGTTGTCGAACGTGAACGACGGCAGGACCGGGTTGATCTTCAGGAGCTTCCCGGACTCGTCCAGGCGCATCTCCTTGATCCAGTCGCGCGTCCACTCGTAGAGCAGCGGCTGGCCGTCCCAGTACTGCGGCCACTTGGTCCGCGAGCTGCTCTTGGCGTCGTAGTCGTACGCCGGGCCGCCCATCGGCCCGATGCCGCCCTCACCGAGCTCCGGGAACTCGTCCGACAGGCCGTACCCGTACCAGACGTCCGGGTGCTTGACGGCCGGGAGGACCCGCAGGCCGGTGTTGTGCGGCGACTCGTTGACCGGCTGCGCGCAGTTGAACGCCCCGCGCGTGGTCTCGGTCGCGAAGTCCCAGTCCTGGTACGGGAGCTGGTCGGTCGCGCAGTAGGGCCAGCCGTAGTTGCCCGGACCGCGAGCGACGAACCACTTGCCCTTGCCGTCCGGACCGCGATCCGGATCCGCCTCACCGGCGTCCGGCGAGTAGTCGCCGACGTACAGGTCGCCGTTGGTGCGGTTGACCGCGATGCGGAACGCGTTGCGCAGGCCCATGAGGTAGATCTCGGGCTTGGTCTGCGGCGCGCCCTGCGGGAACAGGTTGCCCGCCGGGATCGAGTAGCCCCCGCCGTTCTTCGGCTTGATCCGGAGGACCTTGCCGCGCAGGTCGTTCGTGTTGGCCGCCGTGCGCTGGGCGTCGAAGCCCGGGTTGCGGTTCGGCCGCTCGTCGATGGGCGCATAGCCCTCCGATTCGAACGGGTTCGTGTCATCGCCCGTCGACAGGTACAGGTTGCCCTGCGCGTCGAAGTCGATGTGGCCGCCGACGTGGCAGCAGAGCCCACGGTCGACCGGCACGTCGAGGATCCGCTGCTCCGTGTCGAGGTCGATCTCGTCGCCCGTCATCTTGAAGCGCGACAGCCGGACCGTGCCCTTGAACTTGGCCCAGTCGGCCGGCGTGCCCTCGAAGGGCGCGTCGCCCTCGTTGACGTCGGGAGTGGCCGGATCGTCGATCGGCGTGTTCCCGTTCGGCAGCGAGAAGTAGATGTAGACCCACTTGTTCTGCTTGAACTTCGGGTCGATGGCGATGCTCTGGACGCCCTCCTCGTCGTGCTGGTACACGTCGAGCTTGGCGGCGACCGTGTTGAGACCCGTCTTCGGGTCGTGCAGCATCACGCGGCCCTTGCGCTCGGTCATCAGGACGCGGCCCTGCGGCAGCGTGGCGATGCCCATTCCCTCGATCGGGAAGTCGTTGAGCGTGACCTTCTGGTAGCTGCCCTCGGCCGTGGCGTTGCAGTCGCCCGCGACGTCGCCGGCCGCCCAGCGGATGCCGCCGAGCAGGTGCTTCTGGAACGCCGGCTCGCCGTAGGACTCCTTGGTGTGGCCGCCGCCCGTGTACCACGAGCGCCCGCCGCCGAAGTTCTGGCACCACGCGATCGGGTGATCCGACTGCGTGCCCATGTTCTCGCCGGTGTACGTGGTCTCGTCGAGCGTGGCGAGCACGTGGACGTCACCGCGCGGGTTCGTCTTGTAGTCGTACCACTCGTCGGTGCGCGTCCAGCGGTCCGAGAGGTGCTTGGTCGACGGGTGGATCTTGTCGGCGACCTTGACCGTGGCCTGCTGGATCGCCGGGTGGCTCTTGAAGTAGGCCCCGACGAGGTTGCCGTAGAACGGCCACTCGTACTCCGTATCGGCGGCCGCGTGGACGCCGACGAACCCGCCGCCGTCCTGGATGTAGTTCTCGAAGGCCGTCTGCTGGTTGTCGTTGAGCACGTCGCCGGTGGTGCTCAGGAAGATCACGGCGTCGTACTGCCGGAGGTTGCTCGCGCGGAACGCGGTCGAGTCCTCCGTGGCGTCGACCTTGAAGTTGTTGGCCGTCCCGAGTTGCTCGATGCGGGCCACGCCCGTCTCGATCGAGTCGTGCCGGAAGCCCTGGGTCTCCGAGAACACCAGGACCTTGAACTTCGGGGCGGCCGCGGCGACCGATGGGAGCGCAAATACGCTCAGGGCCGCGACCAGGCCAGCCAGAATGGCTGCCTTGCGCATGGGGGAGCCTCCCTCCCGTTTTGGATTTCTCCTCCGTCCACGCGACGTCCTCCACTTCCCTGCGCCCGGCGTCAGCAGCCGCTCCCGACGGCCTTCTCCCGCTTCTGCCCGGGGTCCCGTGGACTTCTGGCGGAACTTACCAGAACGCCAAGGTAATCCGCCGTCGGCTGTCCGAATTCAGGGCGGCACGCATAGACCCGCCCGATCGGGGTACTCGCCCTCCTGAGATGACGCTCTTCCTGGTCGCAGAAGAGCGTGGAGAACGAGCCGAGCGGATCCTCACGGGTCTGCAGTGGACACTCGGTCTCCGCGCGCATTCCCGCCCCCGATCGTGGGACACCGCGGCGCTGCCGCTGCCGCGCGAGCAGGGCAAGCGCGACGTGGTCGAACGGCTCGACGCCGTCGACCCCGAGTGGCGCGACGTCGTCGCCCTCGTCTAGCTCGCCCTGCCGCTCGCAGGCTCAGCCGGGGAGCGAGTCGCCGGTCTCGAGCAGGGTCTTGAGGTCGCTGAGCACGTAGGGCCAGCCGCCGCCCGCGCCCTCGATGGTGCCGGCGAGCATCTCGGCCGTGCGCGGGGCGTTCTCGAGCTCGTGGGTGACCGTCAGCCGGCTCACGCCGCCGGCGCCCTCCTTGATCTCGAAGGTGACCTTCGTGGGACCCTCGGCCTTGATCTCCTCGTCCCACAGGAAGCGCCAGGTCTGGACGAGCTTGCGGGGCGGGTCGGCCTCGATCACCTCGCCGTCCACGACCTCCTCGACCATGCCCATCGCCTGCATGTCGGCGTTGGCGCGCCCGAGATAGCGGCCGCCCGGGCGCAGGTCGTAGTCGTTGATCGGCCGGTAGCCGTAGCGCTGGCTCCACTCGGGCTTGGTGATGGCGTCCCAGATGGCCTGAGGCGTTGCGCGGATGAACACCTGGTACACCTGCGTGACGGCGGTTTCGGTCATGGTCGTCATGCCGTTCCTTCCAGTTCGGTCTTGAGATCGGCGAGCGCCGACACCTGGCGCTCCGTGTACTTGTCGATCCAGCGGTCGTGGACGAGCCGGATCGGCACCGGGTTCAGGTAGTGCAGCTTCTCCCGGCCCGACCGGCGAGCCACGACGAGGTTCGCTTCCTCGAGGACGCGTAGGTGCTTCATCACGCCGAACCGGGTCATCTCCAGCTCGGACTCGAGCTCCGTCAGCGTGCGGCCGTCACGCGCGAAGAGCCGGTCGAGCAGGAAGCGACGCGTCGGGTCGGCGAGCGCCTTGAACACGCGGTCGTCGTCGGTCACGCCGCGAAGAATAGGTGACCAAAAGGTCACATGTCAAGCGCTGGGTACGATTTCGGCCTTGGCCGGTCAGCTGGTCGCCATCACGAGAATCCACGGGATCGCCGGCCGTCGCGAAGACCTGCGCGAGCTCATGCGCTCGACGGAGGCGCGCGTCGCCGACGACCCCGGGTGCCGCCTGTATCGCTTCACGGCGACGCTCGACGACCCGGACGAGTACCTCCACGTCCAGGAGTGGGTCGACGAGGAGTCCTTCGCGGCCCACCAGCGATCGCCGGCCTTCCGGGACTACCAGCGCAACCTGTTCGACCTGCTCGCCCGACCATCGGACATGCGCGTCCACCGCGCTGCGGAAACGGTCACTCCGGCGCCGTCGGGTCCCGGGGACCCTCGGGCGGCGGACTGAGCGTCACGGGTCGTCGATGGTCCGCCCGGTGCGGACCGACTCGGGCTGCGCGGACACCGGGTCGCGGCTTGCGTCCGCCTCCTCGTCGCGGCGCTTGATGAGCAGCCACTGCGGCTTCTCGCCCGTGCTCGTCCGCTGCAGCGTCCAGCCGCCCCTGAGCTTCTCCCCTTCGAGCCAGAACGACAGGTGGCCGTTCTCGATCGCCTCCTCGACGGGACCGCCCGTGAGGCTGCGGTACGTGCCCTCGTCCCAGATGATCACGCGCGGCCCCTCGTAGTCCGCGTGCCCGAGCGAGTGGTCGTCGACCTCGACGGCCAGTCGCTTCTCTCGCGGGTCCAGCGACGGGCCCTTGGGCACGGCCCAGGACTTCAGCACCCCGCCGGCCTCGAGCCGGAAGTCGTAGTGCATCGCGGTCGCGCGGTGCTGCTGGATCACGAACCGCACGCGGTCAGGACAGCGCGCGATCGCAAGGGGTGGCGTGTCATGCGCGGCATGTACCCCGTCGCGCGCCGGCGCAGACGGCCAGACTGGCGGCCTCGGTACCGTCGTGATCATGAGATTCCGCACGCTCGGTTCTTCGGACCTCGAGGTCTCTGAGATCTCCCTCGGCTCGTGGCTGACGTTCTCCGGCGGCGTGGCGTTCGACCAGACCCGCGCCTGCACCGACGCCGCCTTCGAGGCCGGCATCAACTTCTTCGACACCGCCAACGTCTACGGCCGCGGCGTCGCGGAGAGCGCGTGGGGTGAGATCCTCTCGGGCCGCCCGCGCGACTCGCTACATCCTCGCCACGAAGGTGTGGGGCCAGATGTCCGACGACGCGGGCGACCGGGGCCTGTCGGCGGCGCAGATCGCCAAGCAGATCGACGCCTCGCTCGCGCGCCTGAAGACGGACTACGTCGACCTCTACCAGGCGCACCGCTTCGACCCGGACGTCCCGATCGAGGAGACGATCGAGGCGCTGCAGGAGGTCGTCGCCTCGGGCAAGGCGCGCTACCTGGGCTTCAGCGAGTGGACGCCCGAGCAGATCCAGGCCGCGATCGACATCGCGGGAGACGACCTCTTCGTGTCCTCACAGCCGCAGTACTCGATGCTCTGGCAGGCACCCGAGGTCGAGCTGTTCCCCCTCTGCGCCGACCACGGCATCTCGCAGATCGTGTGGTCTCCGCTCGCCCAGGGTCTGCTCACCGGCAAGTACCGGCCGGGCCAGGCCCCGCCCCCCGACTCCCGCGCCGCCCACAGCGACATGAGCATCTCGATGGGCCTCGTGATGAGCGACGCCAAGCTGGAGGCCGTCGACCGCCTGCGACCGGTCGCCGAGCAGGCGGGCCTGTCCATGACCGAGCTCGCGCTCGCGTGGGTGCTGCGGCGCTCCGAGCTCGCGTCGGCGATCGTGGGCGCGTCGCGGCCCGAGCAGGTCCACGCCAACGCCAAGGCTTCCGGCATCGAGCTCACGGCGGACACGCTCGCGGCCATCGACGAGGCGCTCGGCGACGCACCGGTCGACGAGCCCACGCTCGCACCGTTCGCGCGCACCGGGGTGACCCACCGCTAGAGGTTGAAGCCGCCGGACACCTCGATGTTCTCGCCGGTGATCCAGCCGCATTCGTCGGACAGCAGGGCGGCGACGACCTTGCCGATGTCGTCGCCGTCGCCCAGGCGCCCGAGCGCGGTGCGCTCGACGAGCGAGGCGATGACCTCGGGGTAGCGCTCGGCCACGTCGTCGGAGATCATCCCCGTCCGCGTCGGGCCCGGCGCGATCGAGTTGACGCGGATCCCCCGCGGGCTGAGCTCCTTGGCGAGGTAGCGCGTGAGGACCGCGAGGCCGCCCTTCATGCTCGCGTACGCGGAGTAGCCGGCCTCGATGCTGTTGGGCAGCGCCGAGTTGCTCGTCGTGTTGACGATCGCCCCGCCGTCGGCGAGCCGAGGCAGCAGCGTCTGGGTGAGGAAGAACGGCCCCTTGAGGATGACCCGGTGGAACCGGTCGTAGAGCTCCTCGGTGGTGTCGGCGAACATCGACATCTGCCCGAAGCCGGCGTTGTTGACGAGGTAGTCGAACGAGGTGCGCTGCCAGCGGTCGGCGAGCTCGGCGGCCACGCGCTCGGCAAAGGCGCCGAAGGTCTCGCTGTCGCCGACGTCGAGCTGCAGGGCGACGGCCGTCCCGCCGCGGTCCGCGATGGTCGCGACGGTCTCCTCCGCCCCTCCGGGGCTGGAGTTGTAGGTCAGGATCACGCCGGCGCCGCGCTCGGCGATGCGGATGGCGGAGTGGCGCCCGATGCCCGAGCTGCCACCGGTGACGATCGCGATCTTGGTGTCTGTTTGCATGCAACGAGCGAACCAGTCGGTCACCTCGAAGCGTGAGAACAGAACTGCCGCGTCGATGCACAATCCTGCTCGATGTCCGGTTCGGGACGCCCGTAGGCCGCGCTAAGTGGGCATGCGACATGTATGTTCCTGCTCATGGACGCGATGGCCGAGCTGCGGGCGCTGATCGCCCGGCACGCGCGGCCGCGACGAGACGACGGCGATCGACGGCGTCCTCCTCTCGGCCGCCGAGATGCCGGGCGAGCCGCGGGCCTCGACCACCGGGACGGTCATGGCCGTCATCGCCCAGGGGGCGAAGCGCCTGGCCATCGGCGACCGCGTGTACGACTACGGCCCCGGCCAGTACCTGGTCGCCTCGGTCGACCTGCCGATCACCGGGCACTACACGCACGTGCCGGCCCTGGGCTTCGGGCTGATCCTCCGGCCGTCGGCCATCGCGTCGCTGCTCCTGGACGCGGCGCCCGAGTCGAGGCCCGCGCCGCCGGGGCTCGGCGTCGCCGACGCCTCGCCCGAGCTCCTCGACGCCGTCGTTCGCATGGTCCGCCTGCTCGACCGTCCGGACGACCGCGAGATCCTGGCGCCGATGATCGAGCGCGAGATCCTCTGGCGGCTGGTGAACGGGCCCCTGAGCGAGAGCGTGCGCCAGATCGGCCTGACCGACAGCAGCCTGACCCACGTGAGCCGCGCGGTGCGCTGGATCAGCGAGCACTACAGCAAGCCGTTTCGCGTCGAGGACCTCGCCCGCTCCTGCGGCATGAGCACGTCCGCGTTCCACCGGACCTTCCAGGCCGTCACCGCGCTCAGCCCGATCCAGTTCCAGAAGCAGATCCGCCTGCAGAAGTCGCGCCTGCTGCTGCTCACCGGGACGGACGACGTGGCCACCGTGGGATACCGCGTGGGCTACGACAGCACGTCGCAGTTCAGCCGCGAGTACCGGCGGCAGTTCGGCCTTCCCCCGGGACGCGACGCCGCCCGTCTCCGCGCCGGCGCGGGAACGGCTCGAAGCTGAATCATCCCGACCGGGTGATTCCGGCTTCGCCCCGGTGCGCTGGACTCTTCTCCGCGCCCCCGACCAGGAGACGAGCATGCCGAAGCCGTTCAAGGGAGTCGTCAACGTCGACATCCGGGACTCCGTGCCGGACTGGGAGCCCTTCCTGCAGCCCAAGGCGCCCGAGGGCGCCCCGAACGTGCTGATGATCGTCTGGGACGACGTCGGGTACGGCGCGATGGATGTCTTCGGCGGCCCGATCGAGACGCCCACGATGCGGCGCATCGCGGACGCGGGGCTTCGCTATTCGAACTTCCACACGACCGCCCTGTGCTCGCCGACGCGCTCGAGCCTGCTCACCGGACGCAATGCCACGAGCAACAACATGGCCTGCATCACCGAGGGCTCGGCCGGCTTCCCGGGGTTCTCCGCGCGGATCCCGTTCGAGAACGGCACGATCGCGGAGGTGCTCAACGAGCACGGCTGGAACACGTACGCGATCGGCAAGTGGCACCTCACGCCCGCGGACGAGGTCGACCTGTCGGCGTGGAAGGCCCGCTGGCCGCTCGGCCGCGGCTTCGAGCGCTACTACGGCTTCCTCGGCGGCGAGACGAACCAGTGGTATCCGGACCTCGTCTACGACAACCACACGATCGCGCCGCCGGCGACTCCCGAGGAGGGGTACCACCTCTCGAAGGACCTGACGGACAAGGCGATCGAGTTCGTTCGCGACTCGAAGGCGGTGGCGCCCGACAAGCCCTGGTACATGTACTACTGCCCGGGCTGCGGCCACGCGCCGCACCACGTGTCCAAGGAGTGGGCGGACCGGTACGAGGGCCGCTTCGACGAGGGCTACGAGGCGATCCGGGCGACGATCCTCGAGAACCAGAAGAAGCTCGGGCTGCTGCCCGCCGACACCGAGCTGTCGCCGATCAACCCGCATGGCGAGCCCGATGCGACCGGCCCCGACGGCCAGCCGTGGCCGATGCTCGACTTCGTGCGCCCGTGGGACTCGCTGACCGACGACGAGAAGCGCCTGTTCGCGCGCATGGCCGAGGTCTTCGCGGGCTTCGTCTCCTACACCGACGATCAGATCGCGCGGCTGATCGACTACCTCGACGAGTCCGGGCAGCTCGAGAACACGATCATCATGGTCGTCTCCGACAACGGCGCCAGCGGCGAGGGCGGGCCCAACGGCTCGGTCAACGAGAACAAGTTCTTCAACAACATCGCCGACGACATCCAGGACAACCTGCGCCGGCTCGACGACCTCGGCGGCACGAACTCCTACAACCACTACAACACCGGCTGGGCCTGGGCGTTCGATACCCCGTTCCCGTACTGGAAGCGCTTCGCCGGCTACGAGGGCGGCGTCTCGGACATCCTGCTCGTCTCCTGGCCGAAGGGGATCGAAGCGAGCGGTGTGCGCGAGCAGTACGTCCACGCGATCGATCTCGTCCCGACGATCTACGACATGCTGGGCATCGAGCCGCCGGACGTGCTCAAGGGCTACACGCAGAGCCCGATCGAGGGCGAGAGCGTCGCGCGCTCGTTCGCCGACGCGTCCGCGGCCGGGCGCGAGACGCAGTTCTACTCGATGCTCGGGATGCGCTCGCTCTACCACCAGGGCTGGCTCGCGAACACGCTGCACCCGCCGATCTCCGGCTGGGGGAAGTTCCATCTCGACGAATGGGAGCTCTACAACCTCGCCCAGGACCGGTCCCAGATGCACAACGTGGCCGCCGAGCACCCCGAGAAGCTCGAGGAGCTGAAGGGGCTCTGGTGGTACTACGCGGGGATCTACAAGGGCCTGCCGCTGGACGACCGGACCGCGCTCGAGATCATCTCGGACGTGCGGCCGCAGCCGAGTGAGCCGCGTGACCGCTACGTCTACTACCCCGGAGCGGCCGAGGTGCCGGAGTCGGTCTCGGTCAACGTCCGGCGGCGCTCGTTCACGATCGCCGCAGCCGTGGACCTCCAGACGCCCGAGGCCGAGGGCGTGCTCTTCTCGCAGGGCGCGCGAGCCGGCGGCCACGCGCTGTACCTGCGGGACGGGCGGCTGCACTACACCTACAACTGGCTCGACGAGAAGGAGCAGACCGTCAGCTCCGCGGCGGAGGTGCCCAACGGCAGCCACGTCCTCACGGCGGAATTCCAGAAGACGGGCGACGACGAGAAGACGATGAGCGCCACCGGGACGCTGACGCTCTACGTCGACACCGAGGCGGTGGGCAGCGGCGAGGTGATGACCCAGCCCGGGATGTTCGGCCTCAGCGGCAGCGGTGCGTCGGTCGGACGCGGCAACGGCTCCTCCGTGTCCTCCGACTACGCGGGCCCGTTCCCCTTCGTCGGCGGCACCATCGAACGAGTCGTGATCGACGTCAGCGGCGACGCGTACGTCGATCACGAGAAGGAGGTGCTCGCCTACCTGGCGCGCGACTAGGGCCGCGGTCAGCGGTCGACGGTGGACATGTTCGCCTCGTCGTGGCGCTCGCCGGTGGCCGGCGTGAGATCGTTGAGCCGGTCGATCTGCTGCGGGCTCAGCTCGACACCGTCGGCCGCCGTGTTCTCCTCGACGCGGGACACGCGCTTGGTGCCGGGGATCGGGCCGATGTCGTCGCCCTGCGCGAGCAGCCAGGCGAGCGCGGCCTGCGCCGGTGTGGCGCCGACCTCGGAAGCGACGGCCTCGAGCTCGTCGACGATGCGGAGGTTCGTCTCGAAGTTGCCCTCGGTGAAGCGCGGGTTGCCCTTGCGCCAGTCGTCGTCGGCGATCTGGTCGGCGGAGCGGATCGTCCCGGTGAGGAAGCCGTGCCCGAGCGGCGAGTAGGGCACGAAGCCGATGCCCAGCTCGCGCAGCAGCGGCAGCAGCTCGGCCTCCGGGTCCCGGGTCCACAGGGAGTACTCGGTCTGCAGCGCCGCGATCGGGTGCACGGCGTGGGCGCGGCGGATCGTTTCGGGCCCGGCCTCGGACAGGCCGATGTGCAGGAGCTTGCCCTCGGCCACGAGATCGGCCAGCGCGCCGACGGTGTCCTCGATGGGCGTGTTCGGGTCGACCCGGTGCTGGTAGTAGAGGTCGATGCGGTCGGTACCCAGCCGCTTCAGCGAGCCCTCGACCGCGGTCCGGATGTTCGCCGGGCTGCTGTCGAGCACTCCAGGTCCGGCGCCGTCGTGCGAGACCAGGCCGAACTTCGTCGCGAGCACGACACCGTCGCGACGCCCCTTCAGGGCGCGGCCGACGAGTTCCTCGTTGGCGTAGGGACCGTAGATCTCGGCGGTGTCGATGTGGGTGACGCCCAACTCCAGTGCCCGCTGGATGGTGCGGATCGACTCGGCGTCGCTGCTGTCCGGATCCAGGTAGTAGCCGGACATCGCCATCGTGCCGAGCCCGATGCGCGAGACGTCCAGTCCGCCTAGCGATATGTGCTTCATGAGATTGCCTCCGGTTCGTGGACGGCTCTCAGCAAACCGCGGATCTCGCGAGGGTGGGAGTCCCTGCTGAGAGAGGTACTGGCAGGGTCTCCCAGCGGCGATCAGCCGGATCTACGCTTTCGGGCGTGGAGACGAAGAAGGAGATCCGCGAGTTCCTCACCTCGCGCCGCGCCCGGATCACGCCCGAACAGGCCGGGTTGGCGTCGTACGGCAGTCGCCGCGTTCCGGGACTGCGCCGTGAGGAGGTCGCCGTGCTGGCCGGCGTGAGCGTCCCGTACTACACGCGCTTGGAGCGCGGAGATATGAGCGGCGCCTCGGAGAGCGTGCTGGAAGCACTGGCCCGGGCGCTCCAACTCGACGACGCCGAGCGCACCCACCTCTTCGACCTGGCCCGCGCCGCCCAACCCACCACAGCACGCCACCGCCGGCGCCAACCGGCGCACCGCATCCGGCCGGAGGTCCAGTGGACCCTCGACGCGATCACCGGAGCCGCCGCGATCGTCGGCAACGGGCGGCTCGACATCCTGGCCGCCAACGCGCTCGGACGCGCGCTGTTCTCCGAGCTCTACGCCGGCCCCGCCCGGCCGGCCAACCACGCCCGGTTCGTCTTCCTCGATCCCCGGGCGGCGACCTTCTACGCCGACTGGGACCGCGCCGCCCGCGAGACCGCCGCCATCCTCCGCTCGGCCGCAGGCCGCGACCCGTACGACCGCGACCTCTCAGACCTCGTCGGCGAGCTCGCGACGCAAAGCGAGGCGTTCCGCACCCACTGGGCCGCACACAACGTGCGCTTCCACTCCACGGCCATCAAGCACTTCCACCACCCCGTCGTCGGCGACCTCAGCCTGAGCTTCAACCGCCTGGACCTCGCCGCCGACCACGGGCTGACGCTCTCCACCTACGCCGCCGAGCCCGGCTCACGCGCCGAGGAGACGCTGAACCTGCTCGGGAGCTGGGCGGCCACCGTCGACCGCGACGAGTCGGCGCGCGCGACCGACCAAAGCTGAACGGGCTACGGCTCTCCGCACCCCGCGGGTGGGGTGATCCGCGAGCGCGTTCGCAGGGTGCCTCGGTGTCGGCGCCGGCCTCGCGCTGGGATTCTGCTTGGCATGAGCCGACACATTCGCCGCTATCGCCAGATGCTCCGCCATCTTCAGAACGCCCAGACGACCGCCGCGTTCGCGTGACGTCCGCGACGGTCAACGACACGTCCGTCTGATGGCTGCCGTAACCGCAGGCGCGCGGGTCCGGGTGGTCAACCGCCGCGCGCCCGTGGACGGCCACGAGGGTGAGGTCATCGAGTGGCGAGGCGTCGCCTTCCACGTCAAGCTCGACGGGCTGGGAACGCACTTCTTCCAGCCGGAGGAGCTTGAACGGGTGCGCGGCTGATCAAGCGCTCAGCCCGGGCGGCGGGGTCGCCGATTCATCACGGCGTCCCGACGCGGACGAGCGACTTGATCGCGCGGCGCTCGTCCATCGCCGCGTAGGCGTCGGAGATGCCGTCGAGGTCGGTCTCGTAGTCCAGGACCCGGCCGGGGTTGATGCGGCCCTCCAGGACGTCGGGCAGCAGCTCGGGGATGTAGGCCCGCGCCGGCGCCGCGCCGCCGCGGACGCCCTTGTTGCGGCGGAACATCTCGCCGATCGGCAGCTCGACGCCGTGCGGCACGCCGACGTAGCCGACCATCGAGCCGGGCCGCGCGATCGACAGCGCCGTCTGCATCGCCTGGCCGGTGCCGACGCACTCCAGCGTGGCGTCGACCCCGACGCCGCCGGTCAGTTCCAGGACGATCTCCGTGGCGGCGTCGCCGCGCTCCTCGACGACGTCGGTGGCACCGAACTCGCGTGCGACCTCCTGGCGGACGGGGTTGCGGCTGAGCGCGATGATCCGCTCGGCGCCGAGCCGCTTCACCGCCAGGACGCCTGAGAGGCCGACGGCGCCGTCGCCGACCACGGCGACCGTGCTGCCGGGTCGCACTTCGGCGCACATGGCCGCGTGGTGGCCGGTCGCCAGCACGTCGGACAGCGTCAGGAGCGACGCGAGCATCTCGTCCGCGTGCCCGGAGCCCGGCACCGTCACCAGCGAACCGTCGGCGAGCGGGACGCGCACCGCCTCGCCCTGGCCGCCGTCGCCGTTGGACGGGTAGAAGCCGCCGGCGACGCAGGCGGTGGTGATGCCGTGGCGGCAGTGCGGGCACGTGCCGTCGCTGAACGCGAACGGCGCGATCACGAAGTCGCCGCGCCGGACGTTCGAGACGTCGCGGCCGACATCCTCGACGACGCCGATGAACTCGTGGCCGATCGGACCGGGCTCGAACGGCGTGTCGCCGCGGTAGTACCACAGGTCCGAGCCGCAGACGCAGGCGAGGACGACGCGCACGATGGCGTCGGTCGGCTCGACGATGACCGGGTCGCGCCGATCGCCGGCCTCGACTCGGTGGGGTTCGATGAAGAGGGCTGCACGCATGGCCTACACCAAAGCGCACGGACCGCGATCGTGGAAGGCCCCCAGTACGCAGCCCTCGCGAGTGCAGTGCGGGCCCGCGTGCGCGGTCGATAATCTCGACCGAGTCGTTACCTCCATGGACAGCCACCCGCCCGGTGTCACCAGCTTCGTCCACATCGGTCTTGTCGTCGAGGACCTCGACGAGACCGTCCGGTTTCTTGCGCTGCTCGGCTTCGACTGCGGCAAGCCCGGGGTGCTCAGCGGCGAGTGGATCGATCGGATCATCGGTCTCGAGGACGTGACGGTCGAGGTCGTGATGGCTCGCGGCCCCGACGGCAGCGACATCTTCGAGGTGGTGCGCTTCCACTCGCCCTCCGCCGGCGCCCAAGAGCCGGCGCCGGCCGCGAACCGTCCTGGGCTCCGGCACGTCGCCTTCAAGGTCGACGACGTGCGTGGCGTCGTCGACCGCGTCCGCGAGGCCGGCTGGGAGACGGTCGGGGAGATCGTCGACTACGAGAACACGTTCCTCCTCTGCTACGTCCGCGGACCCGAAGGCCTGATCGTCGAACTCGCCGAGCGGCTCGAGCCATGAGAGCCGTCGTCTACGCGAATCCTGGCGCTGCGTCGGTCCTGCACGTTGTGGAGCGACCGCTGGCGGAGCCCGCCGAAGGGGAGGTGCGGATCCGTGTGGTCGTGTCGGGCGTCAACCCGACCGACTGGAAGACGCGCAGCGGCGCCTTCGGCAGCGCGGCCGGCGAGCCCGCGGTTCCCAACCACGACGGCGCGGGGATCGTCGACGCCGTGGGGTCGGGGGTCGCCGGCATCCAGGCCGGCGACCGCGTCTGGGTGACGCTCGCCGCCGACGGGCGCCCGGCAAGCGGGACCGCCCAGGAGTACACGGTCGTGCCCGCCGAGCGGGTCTTCCCGCTCCCGGACAGCGCGGACTTCGAGCTCGGCGCGAGCCTCGGAGTCCCCGGCGTGACCGCCCACCGCGCGCTGACGGTTTCCGAGGACGGCCCGGCCCGGCTTCAGCCGGGCGCGCTACGGGAGCGCACCGTCCTGGTCGCCGGAGGAGCCGGGGCGGTCGGCAACGCGGCCATCCAGCTCGCCCGCTGGGCCGGCGCGACGGTCATCACCACCGTCAGCAGCGAGGCGAAAGCGCAACTGGCCGGTCGAGCCGGTGCCCACCACGTCGTGAACTATCACGACGCGGACGCAGCCGACCAGATCCGCCGGGTCGCCCCGGCGGGCGTGGACATCATCGT
Organism: uncultured Solirubrobacteraceae bacterium; assembly: GCA_963774155.1. GTDB lineage: Bacteria > Actinomycetota > Thermoleophilia > Solirubrobacterales > Solirubrobacteraceae > DASSUW01. Next base: position 492,672 of record CAVZDW010000008.1, on the reverse strand, counting down.
CGAGGTCGCGGCGGGAGCCAACGCCGAGCTGGATCAGTCCGTGATCAGGACCCGCGGAACCACCGCGATCTACGCCAACGACGGTGGGATCCCGTTCGCTCCCGACGTTCGCGCCAACATGGCGCTCAACGCCCGCTACCAGTTCGTCCTGATCTACACCGTCGGCTGGGAGCGCATCGCGAACGCCGCCGCCGACCTCAACCAGGCCATCGACGACGGCGCCTTCCGAATCGGCGAACCGGCCGGCCTGCCGCTTCACCGCTTCGACCTCGACGACACGGCGGCCGCTCATGACGCGGTCGAGGGCGGCGCCGTCGGAAAGGTCCTCATCACCGTGTCCGACTGAGTCAAGGGCGTAGACGGTGACTAACACCGTCGGCCCCTGGATCGCGAGGAACTGCGACTGCGCCGGCACCTGGCGCTAGTCAGCCCACCAGTCGCGCCGGCCCTCGACGTCTTCACGCCGACCTTCGCCGAGACTGGGCGCGCCGATGACGATGATCTCGAGGCCGTCGGGCCCGGCCTCGTAGCCTCGCCACGTACCGGGCGGGACGCGCACCGCGTCCCACTCCTTGAGCTCGACGATCTCGTCGTCGAGCTTCATCCGCCCGCTCCCGCGCACGACCACGTACACCTCCTCCTGCGTCTTGTGCGTGTGGCCGTACGGAAAGCGATAGCCGGGCGGGACGCGCTGGTAGCTCAGGCCGGATTGCTCGAGCGCGAGCGCCTCGGTCGCCAGACGGAACTCCAGGTCCGGCGCGCCGTCGAACCTGGCCCCGACATCCTCCAGGTCCTGCTTGAGGTTCCTGAGCGTGAACGGCACGGCGCAATCGTACGTCGGAATGTCTACGGCGCAGCCGCAGGGCGCAGGGAGCCGCCGCCGCCGGCAAACCGAGCGTCGTCGAGGATCGGCGCGATCGACGCCCGCCGCCGGTGGTGGTCTGTGGCGTTGCTAGGGCTCGCGCTCGACCTTGAGCTCGCCCGTGTCCACCGAGGCGCGGCTGCCCGGTGTCTCTGACGGATCCATCGCGGCGAAGGCCTCGGCCCCGGCCCGCAAGTCCTCCTCGTTGTCGAAATACTGGAGAACGACGGCTGAGCCCTGCGCCTCGTCGAACACCAGTTGGAGTTCTTGATCGACACCCCGGGCGGCGGCCCGGTCTCGTCGATTCTGGCGACAAGCGACTCCACCCGCTCCGCCGTCACGTCGGTGAACCGCACCACGCGGACGAACACTACGTCTCCTCTCGTCGATCGACCGGAAGATCCTCGCGCTCTCAGGGATGGCATTGCAAGTGGATCTGGGGCATCATCGCTGCGAGATTGGCCACGCCTGACGATGCCCACGGGTTCGAGGATCCCTTTCGGCCGCTGCGCGCTGCGTCGGGACCGAAGCTGATCGCTGCGCTCGTGTTGGGACCGATCCTGTGGGTGGTGGCGCTGCTGCTCGCCTCCTGGCTGCTGGACCGTACAGACGCGATCGAGCTCGGGCTGCTGATCGCCGCTGCGTCGTTTGTCTTCGCGGCGGTCGTGCTGAGTCTGCTCCGGCTCGGGCGACGCCGCGAGGAGCGCCGGTATGCAGACCGCGCTTGAGGTGCTGCTCGCGATCGTCGCGCTCTACCCCGTGATCACCGCGGCGCTGTGGATCGCCGGCGGCCTCATGTTCCGGTTGTGGGAGGAGCGCCCGGGCGATCCGCTGCTGGAGCCCGAGGGCGGCTGGCCCGGTGTGAGCGTCCTGATTCCCGCTTACAACGAGGAGGCGGTGATCGCCACCAGCGTCCGCGCGGCGTTGAACTCCGACTACCCGCAGTTCGAGGTGCTGGTCCTCGATGACGGCTCCACCGACGACACGGAGGCGGCGGCGATCGAGGCGGCAACCGGCGACAGACGCTTCCGCGTGCTGCGTGACCCCGTCAACCGCGGCAAGGCCGAGCAGCTCAACATTGGATTCGCGCGCGCCCGGCATGAGCTCGTGATCGTCACCGACGCCGACACGCACATGCACCCGCACGCAATCCGCTATCTCGTCGCGCGGATCGAGTCCTCGCCCATACTGGCGGCGGTGGTGGGCGGACCGCACGTCACCAACCGCGATGGCGTGCTCTGCGCGATGCAGGTGCTCGAAGCCGCGGCGATCATCGGGCTGGTCCGGCGCACCCAGTCGCTCACCGGACGAGTCGGCATCGTCGCCGGGGTGCTCGGACTGTTCCGCCGCGATCGGGTGATGGCCGTCGGCGGCTACGACGGGCGGATGGCCACCGAGGACATCGACCTCACCTGGCGGCTGCTGATGGCCGGCTGGCAGACGGCGTACGAGCCACGCGCCCTCGTCGGCATGCAGGTCCCGTCGAACCTGTCCGCGCTGTGGGCGCAACGCAAGCGCTGGGCGCGCGGGCAGGGCGAGGTCCTGCACGCTCACCTGCGCGAAGTCTGCCGCTGGCGCAATCACCGCATGTGGCTGCTGAGCCTGGAGTCGCTCTCATCGCTGATCTGGGTGATCTGCTTGCTGTGCTCGCTCGTGCTCACCGTGCTGAACGTGCTGTTGGGCCAGCACCTCGGGTTCTTCGGGGTCGGGCTCGCGTGGGGCGTCGCGATCTCGGTGGTGGCGACCGTCCAGCTCGTCGTCGCCGTGGCGTTGAGCTATCCGTACGACCACTGGGACGTGCGCGCGATGCTGCTCGGCCCGATCTACCCGATCCTGTTCTGGCTGGTATCCGCCAACGCTGCGATCAACCAACAGGTCACGGCGCTCATTCGCGGGCCGCGGGAGCGGCGGGTGGTGTGGGACATCCCACGCGAACGCCTCGATTCCGCATGAGCCAGCCACGACCCACCGATCCGATCGGATCCATTGGATGGACCGAACGCACCGGGGGAGTGCTGACCGCTCGGGAATGCCTGACACTTGCCCGGCCCCTGTTGCGGGGGGAGCTCAGCATGCTTGCCGGCCGCCTCGCGATGGTGCTCCGAATGCACTCGGGACGCCGGAGTTCCATCGATCCGGCGAGCCTGGTGCCTCCCGACTCCCCTCTCGCAAGAGATGCCGAGGTCGCCGCGCAGGACCTCTTGACACCGGTTCTCCTCAACCATTCCAGTCGTGCCTACACGTGGGGCGCGGCCATCGCCGCACTTCAAGGGATCACGTTCGACCGTGAGCTCCTGTACCTGGCTGCGATGTTCCACGACACCGGGATCCCGAGCCCGGTGCCCGACGTCGACTTCACGGTTCGCAGCGCCGCGGTGGCACGCGAGTTCACCGACAGCCACCACGTGCCTGCCGATATCCGCGAGCTCGTCGCAAATGCGATCGCCATGCACATCTCCCCCGGCGTTGGCCTCGAGTCCGGTGCCGAGGCCTACCTCCTCTCTGCCGGCGCAGCCGTCGATGTGTTCGGCCTGCGCAGCAACGAGATACCCGATGCAGTCCGTCAGAGCGTCATCCAGGAGTACCCGCGGTTGGGCTTCAAGCGGGAGTTCGCCGGGCTTCTCCGAGCCGAGGCCAAGCAAGTCCCTCGTGGCCGCGCCTGGTACCTGCACCGCTTCGCCTTGAGCGACCTGAGCATTCGGCTCGCGCCCTTCCGTGATTGATGGCGAGATCGCAGGGCGTGCTCATCGCTGCGGCGGCTCGGCGGCGAGCGCCCTCGCCGGCGGGCTCGTGCCGGTGGCGATGTGGTCGGCGATGTGCTGGGCGTCGTCCTTGACCCAGCCCAGCAGCGCCGAGCCGCGCGTGTGCTGCCACGGCATTCCGAGGAAGTACAGCCCGGGCGCTGCGGTGACGCCGCGCCGGTGCACGAGCCGACCGTCCGTGTCGAAGACGGGCAGTTGCACGAACGAGTGGTCGAGCTCGAAGCCGGTCGCCCAGATGACCGCGCCGGGGCTGAGCCGGCCGCCGTCGCCAAAGCGCACCTCGGACCCGGACACGTCGTCGGTTCGACCGCGCAGCTCGATGCCGTGCCGGCGTCGAGCGGCGCGAGGGCTTGAGCCGATCAGCGTCTCGCGGTGTTGCATGCGCTGGCCGATCCGCGACTCGACGGTCTTGCCCATCAGGCCGGTGGCTTCGAGGTAGCGGAACAGGTCGCGGCCCAGGATCCGCTGCGGCAATGGCGTCTGGCGGGCGCCGATCGACAAGTGCACCTCGTGGGTGCGGGCGAGCTCCTCGGCGATCTGATAGCCGGTGTTGCCGCCACCGACGACGAGCACCGGGCCGGCCGGCACGTCCTGCGGCCCGCGGTACTTGCTGCTGTGGAACTGCGTGATGTCCGGGTCCAGGCGCTCGGCGATCGCCGGCACGCGCGGGATCTGGAACGGGCCGGTCGCGATCACGACCTGGCCGGCCTCGTAGCTGCGACCGTCGAGCTCGACCAGGTAGCCGCGCTCGCCTTGACGGACGGCGCGGACACGGCTGCTCAGTTCGACCGGCAGCTCGAAGTCGCGCGCGTAGTCGGTGAGGTACGCGACGACGTCGTCGCGGCCCGGGTAGCTGTCCGGGTGCCCGGGGAACGCCCGGCCCGGGAGGCTGTCGTAGCGGACTGGGGTGAACAGCCGCAGCGAGTCCCAGCGCTCGCGCCACGCCGCCGCCGGCGTGTCGGCCGCTTCCAGGATCGTGAACTGCCGGCCCTGCCGGGCGAGCAGGTAGCCGATCGCCAGGCCGGCCTGCCCGCCGCCGACGACGATCACCTCGCGCCGTTCGCTCATCGCGTCACGTCGAAGCTGAACATCATCCCGCTCTCGTGGTGCTCGGCGATGTGGCAGTGCGCCATCCACCGACCGACGTTGGTGACGTCGAGCAGGATGTCGACGGTCTCGCCGGTGCGGACGAGCACCGTGTCCTTCCACACCAGGTTGGGCTCGGCGACGTCGTCGCGGGCGAGCACGAGGAAGCGGCCGGCGCCGTGGACGTGGAACGGGTGGTGCATCGGATGGTCGCCGGCCATCTCGTTCAGCAGCCGGATCTTCACCTGGTCGCCGACTCGGAACTGCCAGTCGATCGCGGCGTTCTCCGCATCGGTCTCGCGGTCGATGATCTTCCAGCGCATGTTCGCCGGTGTCGTCAGCCGGTTGACCGCGACCATGTCGTCTTCCCACTCGATCCCGCCGGCCGCCGCGTGGTCATGGCCCGCGTGCTCGTGCTCGCCGTGCGCGTGGTCGTGGCCTTCGTGCTCGTGGCCGCCGGCCTCGGCGACGAGCTGCGCCGGCAGCAGCTTCATGCCGCAGTCCGGGCAGTGGCCGGGCTGCTCGCTGACGACCTGCGGGTGCATCGGGCACGTGTAGACGCCCGGCCCGTCTCCCTCCGGCGCATCCATGTCCATCTCGGCGATGAACGCCACGGTCTTGTCCGGCTCGGCCGCCAGATACGGCGCGACGCGCTCACGCTCGGCCGCCATGTCGGGATTGGTGCGCAGGACCGCGAACTGCTCCGCGAGCGGCGGCTCGGCCGGGTTCTCGCCGACGGTGATCGCGGCCAGCGGATAGACCCGGTCCGGGGTGTGGTGCTCCAGCGCGAGCTCGCCGGCGCGGTCGAACAGGACATCGACGATGACTCGCTCGGACGGAGCGAGGATCGCCTCGTCGACGAACTGCTCGTGCTCGACGTGGCCGCTGTCGCCGCCGACGAGCTTCATCCGCGCGCCCGGCAGCTTGACCTTGAACACCCGCGTGTTGGCGGTGTTGGTCAGGTAGAGGCGCACCACCTCGCCGAGCTGCGCCGTCAGCGAGAGGTCCGGCTCACCGCTGACCAGCAGCACGTCGCCGAACCGGCCCATCGCCGCGTAGGTCGTCTCGGAGCGGCTGAACGGCGCAACCCTGCCGTCTTCGAGCAGGATGTCGTCGAGCGTGAGCACCAGGTCACGGTGCGCGGGCGGCCAGTAGTCCGGGTCGGCCGGCTCCACCAGCACGTTGCCGTACAGGCCCATCTCCTGCCCGTAGTCCTCGCGGATATGCGGGTGGTACCAGTACAGGCCCGGATCGGGGAACGTGACGCGCGCGGAGAACCGTTCGCCCACGGCCATCGGCGCCTGCGTCTCGTGCGTTCCGTCGTAGCGGTTCTCCAGCCGCAACCCGTGCCAGTGAACCGTGGCGTCCATGTCGCCCTGGTTCTCGACGTCGACGATGACCTCCGAGCCCTCCTGCACCTTCAAGATCGGTCCGGGAATCGACCCGTTGTAGGCCAGCATCCGGACCGTCGCGTCGCCCAGTCGCTTGGCGACCGGAGCGATCCGTAGATCGAGATGCTCACCGTCAGACAGCTCGATCAGCTCGGGCGCGCGCGCCTCGGGAAGCCCCGTCGCGTCCGTGGGGAAACGATCCGTCGGCTCGGTATCGGTGCGGTGTTGCATCGGTCAGCGTCCTTCCTCTACGACTGGGCCGCGGCAAAGCCCCACCAACGGGCGGCGGTCAGCAGGCACACGTCGCGTGGCGCCAAAGCGCTCACAGCGGGCAGGTCTCGCGCGGCGGTACGACTGCCTACTCGCTCCGATCCTCGCCAGTGCCTCCTACGAAGTCAAGGTACGGTCGCTGACCGCGCTTCTGAGAAGAGCCGGGCCTCGCCAGCGGCAGCACACCGGCCTTCAGCTCGCCCGGCGGTAGCGGATGTGCGTGGCCAGCGGCGAATGCAGCACCTCGACGGGCTCCAACCCAAAGGATTCGACGCCGTCGAAGATCCGCTCGCCGGACCCGAGTAGGACCGGGGCGATGTCGAGCGTGAGCTCGTCGACGACCCCGGCGATGAGCGCCTGCCGAACGGTGGAGGCGCCGCCCGCGATGTCCACGCCGTCGTCGCCGGCCGTCTCACGCGCCTGTGCGTAGGCGGCGTCGAAGCCGTCGGTGACGAAGTGGAAGGTCGTCCCGCCCTCCATCTCGATCGGCTCGTGGGCGTGATGGGTGAGCACGAACACCGGTGCGTGGTACGGCGGCTCGGGCCCCCACCAGCCGCGCCAGTCCTCCTCCCACTCACCGCGGATCGGCCCGAACATGTTGCGGCCCATGACGTAGGCGCCGCGCGGGCGCATGAGCCAGCCGGCAGCCGTCTCGTCGGCCTCGTTGGCGCGCTCGTCGCCGAGGTGCCAGCGGTGGAGCTCCCTTCCGCGCTTCCCAAGCGGGTGCTCGCGACTCTGGTCCGGCCCGGCGACGAAACCGTCGAGCGAGATCGACATGTGGCACGTGGTGTCCGGCATCGCGACTCCTCCGGGGCTCACGCGGCGACCTGCTCACCGAGGAAGGCGGCGAGCCCGTCGAGCAGCAGGCCGGTGCCGTGCTCGCGCTCCGCCGGATCCTCGAGGTCGTCGAAGAACGCGCCGTGCTCGGTGAAGACGAGCCGCGTGCCGTCGCCGTCGGGCCGCACCTCGACGGTCGTCAGCGACACGGAGATGAGCCGCCCGTCGAGCAGGAGGTCGTAGGCGAAGACGATCCGCTCACCGTCGACGATGTCGTGGTACCGGCTGCGGAACTCGTGCAGCACCCCGCGCGGATCGCGTCCCACGCTCACCTCGCTGCCGCCGACACGGAAGTCGAGCTCCCACTTGGCGTCGGTCCAGCCCTCGGGCACGCCGAACCAGCGCTGCTTGAGCTCCGCGTCCGCGAACGCGCGGAACGCCTGCGCCGGGGTCTGGCGGAACCGGCGCTCGATCGTGAAGTCGTGCTGGCGGATGCTCATCGGCGGTCTCCTTGGTCGGTGGGGAAGGCGTCGTCGAGGACGTCGGAGAGGCGGTCGAAGTGCCTCTCCCAGATCGCGCGGTGCTCGGCGATCCACTGCTCGAGCGTGCGCATCGGGCCGGGCTCGAGCCGGCACCTCCGGACGCGGCCGACCTTCTCCGAGCGCACGAGGCCGCTGCGCTGCAGCACGTCGAGGTGCTGCATCACGGACGGCAGCGACATGTCCAGCGGTGCGGCGAGCTCGCTCACGGACGCCGCGCCGCGCGACAGGCGGACGACCATCGCGCGGCGGCTCTCGTCGGCGAGCGCGTGGAACGCCCGGTCGAGCTGTGCTGCGTCGGCGGTCGGCATGGGCCGCATCGTAGCAAACACTTAGGTAGCTGCCTAAGTGTTCTGCTCCAGCGGGGATCGACTACCTCGTCGCGCGTCGCATGCTCGAAGGCGGAGGGTCAGGGTGCGGCCGCGAGAGTCCATCCCGTGCCGTCGTAGGTGACCGCCACCGGGATCGACGGCGGCGAGGCCATCCGTATGAACGGGTCGCTGGGGTTGTAGTCGCCGACGGCCATGCACGCGTCCGGCGCGGCGCACGAGACGGCTTCCAGGCTCATCGCGAACGCGCCCGCCGGGACGGGGATCTGATCGATCCGCCAGCTCGTGCCGTCCCAGGTCTGCATCAGTGGGGACTGGGTCTGCGTCGGCGTCGAGGTGAAGGACACCCCGGCGGCGACGCACGCCCGCCGGGACGGGCAGGAGACGTCGAGCAGGACGCTGGTGGCAGGGGCGGCGAGGTCGAGTCGCTGTGGTCCAGCGCTGCCCGTCAAGGCGCGCGGCGACGGTGAGCGACCCGTCGTTTGAGAGCTTGTTGCGATGCCCGACCGCCATGCATCCGCGGCGCGCCCAGCAGGAGACGCCGTCGAGCGTTGAGCCGTTCGGGCCCGAGCGCGGGTTCGGGGTTGCCCGGAGCGTCCATTCTGAGCCGTTGAAGGTCTCGACCAGCGTCCGCGACTTGGAGGAGTCGTGCTGCTGGTATTCGCCGGAGGCGGTGCAGGAACGCGGCCCGGTGCAGGAGACGCTGGACAGCCGGCTGTACGTGGTGTTCCTGCGCAGCCGCACCCATTCGATGTGCCACTTGCGCCCGTTCCAGACGACGCTGTACGTGTTGTTGTGCCCGCCGACGAGCACGTTCCCGACCGCCACGCACATGCGGGCGCTGGCGCACGACACCGCGCCCAGCCCGCTGAAGCTGTCGTTCGGGGGTTCGGGCACCGGCGTGATCTTCCACGCGCTGCCGTTCCAGATCTGCGCGTAGGGCCGGCTGTTGGGGTCGGCTTTGGCCTCGTAGTCGCCGACGGCGACGCAGATTCGCCTGCTCGGGCAGGACACGGCGAACAGGCGGGTGGCGCTCGAACGTGCGGGCTCGCGCGGGTGGGTGTCCGTCCACGCCGTGCCGTTCCACATCTCCGCGAACGGCCGGGTGTGAAAACTGATGTCCCCGGTGACGTCGTTGCCGACGGTCATGCACCGGTCCGCCGACGGGCATGAGACCCCGGTGATGATCACGTCCCGGGGCGCCTGCGCAGCGGCGCTGCCGGAAGGCGCGCTCGCCGCGTGAGCGGGCGCGGTGGTGCAGCACAGCATCCCCGCCAGCCAGACGACCGTCCCGGCGCGCGCAGCATGACGCTCGCGCCGTGGTGAGTCCGTTCATGGCCTGTCCTTTTCTCTGGGGGCGAGCGTGAACCTACCGGTCGGCGCGCGGGCGCGCCAGTCGCCGCGCGCGACGCACTACATGCGTCCGCGCGGCGCCGCTGCTGCGGGCGCCGGGCGTGGGGCAGATCGTCGGCCTCCCGCATGCCCTCGACGTCTTGAGTGTGCCGAGAAGCGCAACCAAGACCCGCGCCGAGGCGTTGACCAGTCGGGCGGCGCTGGACGTCGGCGGCCCGCAGGTGCGCACCGCGTCCCGAGTGCTGCGCCGGCAACAGCACGAGCGACCGCGGCGCGGCGACGAGGACAACGCGCGCCAGGGTCGGGCGCGGCGCGATCGCCGGATAGGCGCCCGTAAGTGTCGGTCAGCCCGAGCTCCGCAGCGCGACACGGCTGCCAACAGCCGCGGTCGACGAGCGCGAGTCCGACGAGGACGACGCGCGCCGAAGAGCGCCGTGCCGGCGCGGGCCGCCTGACGGCGCGCGCAGCGGCCCCGCAACGCGAGCAGAGCCCGGTCAGTCCCGTCACCGGACCGATGAAGGTGATGAACCGAGCGTGCCGTCGACGGTGATCTCGCCGATCACGCGTTGCCCTGGTGATCGCGCCCTGGGACTCGTGAGGTGACGGCCAGCAGCCGCATCGCCGCCCTCGGCGCTCGCCGCGATCAGCCCCCCGCCAGCCTGCAGCATCGACACGCCACGTACCGCGCCAGCCGCCCCGGCAGCGCCGGGCGCGGGTGTCATCCGGAGTGCGAGCGGCGCTCTCGCCGCCGAACCCAGCGCACACGATCAACCCCGGGCAAGACGACGAGCACGCAGCCTGAATCCGAGATGCCGGGCGGCCGGCAAGTAACCGCCGTGCAGTCGGCGGCGACGCCGCCGATCGGCCAGCGAGCGCGTGCTAAGTCAGACTCGTCGTGCCCGGTGGTGCGGTTCGTCTGGGCATCTTGTTAGGCTTGCCGGAGAGCAGCATCTCGTGCCTGGTCGCCCGTGGTGGACGCGGCGTGACCTGGTGTTGCCGAGCGGCTGTCCGACTCGCGGCTTCGACGCCGTACTGCCTGGCGTAGCGGCCGTAGCGCGGAGCGAGCGAGCGGTCGGTCGGCGGCGCTGCCGGTGAGGTCTGACGGACGCGGTCCTGCGTCGAGTGCCGTCCTGGGCCGATGCCGGATGAGCGACCGACGGTCGATCGGGCCCGGGCCGTAGTGGACTGGCGTGTGGCCTTGCCGGAGTGCAGTTGAGCGACGTAGTGCCCGCGTCCGCGGTCGCGGCTCGTGCCATGTGAGGTATTCGGGATCGCCGCGGTCGATGCGCCCGACGTCAGCGAACATGCCGCGTTGAAGCTGCACTTGCGCAGGATGCCGTCGGCGCCGGTCCAGGAGTCGGCGCGCGCCGTCGTCGAAGGTCAGCAGCAGCGGTCGCGGCGGGAGATCGACCGGCTTGTTCTGGACGAAGCTGACGGCGTCTGCAGGTCGATCGTCTCGGGGCCTGATGCTGGATCATCGTCATCTGCTTGGCGAAGTCCTCGGTGCCGATGCCGTAGGAGGGCCGAGGCGTTCGGAGTTGCTCTCCGGCCCGATCCCGTGGTAGTGAGGACCGGGATGCTTGACCGATCGGGCGGGAGCTTCGCCCACACCTGCTTCTCGTCGGAGGTGAGTGCAACGTCAGGGGCGGGGACCGGCGTGCGGGTGGCGGCCGGCTCCGTCATGGCGAGGGCCGATCCGTCGAGTCCCCGCGGCGCAGCCCGAGGCACACTCCTGAAAGCAGGCTACCGAGCAGCGCGGCCGCGGGCACCGGAGCTCGAGTGCAGCGCCTGAGCGAACGGCCGCCAGGATCTGCGGCCGATCGTCTGCGCTCGTCGCGTCGATTCCCGGGTATGCCACGCACCCACGGAGGTCGGGCCAGCTCGGCTCCCCCGGATGAGGGGCGGATCGAACTGGTCTCGGACCACAAACACAAAAGGCCCGCAAATGCGGACCTTTTCATGGGCGATACTGGGCTCGAACCAGTGACCTCCGCCTTGTCGAGGCGGCGCTCTCCCAGCTGAGCTAATCGCCCGGGAGGTTGCCAAGCGTAGCAATGGGATACGACTCGATCCATGAGTGAAGGAGACGAGTCGAGAACGCACCGCATCGCCGTGATCCCGGGCGACGGGATCGGTCGTGAGGTCACGCCGGCCGCGCTCGAGGTGCTGACCGCCGCGGGTCGCGCCCACGGGTTCGCCCTCGAGACCACCGAGCATCCCTGGGGCTGCGACTACTTCGTCGAGCACGGCCAGATGATGCCGCCGGACGCGCTCGACACCCTGCGCGACAGCGACGCGATCTTCCTCGGCGCCGTCGGGCGGCCGGACGTCCCCGACCACATCTCGCTCTGGGGCCTCCTGATCCCGATCCGGCGCACGTTCCGCCAGTACGTGAACCTGCGGCCGATCCGGCTCTGGCCCGGCATCCCCTCCCCGCTCCGGGACGTCACGCCCGAGCAGGTCGACATGGTGATCGTCCGGGAGAACAACGAGGGCGAGTACTCGGAGATCGGCGGCCGGCTGCACCAGGGCACCGAGGACGAGCTCGCCGTCCAGGAGTCGCTCTTCACGCGCAAGGGCACCGACCGGGTCATGAAGTACGCCTGCGAGCTGGCCGCGACGCGCTCCGGCCGGATCTGCTCGGCCACGAAGTCCAACGGGATCATCCACACGATGCCGTTCTGGGACGAGCGGTTCGCCCACGTGACCTCGCAGTACCCGGAGCTGCAGTCGGAGCAGGTCCTGATCGACGCGCTCGCCGCGATGGTCGTCCTCACCCCCGGTCGCTTCGACGTCATCGTGGCCTCCAACCTCTTCGGCGACATCCTCAGCGATCTCGCCGCGGCGGTGGCGGGCTCGATCGGCATCGCCCCCTCGGGCAACCTCAACCCCGAGCGCGAGCATCCCTCGATGTTCGAGCCCGTCCACGGCTCGGCGCCCGATATCGCCGGGCAGGGCATCGCCAACCCGATCGGCGCGATCTGGTCGGGCGCCCAGATGCTCGAGCACCTCGGCGAGACCGAGGCGGCCGCTGCCATCCTCGCCCACCTCGAGGCGATGCTCGCGAGCGACGGCCCGCGGACCCGCGATCTGGGCGGCACCGCGACCACCGCCGAGGTCACCGCCGCGCTCGTGTCGCGTTTCGCGACCGCCTGACCCGGGGACCCCGCCCGACATGGCTGTGCAGGAGGAGTCTCGCGGCGACGCGCTCGAGCGCCTCGCCAAGGTCGGCACGTACCGCACGCTCGGCGAGCAGAAGCTGAGCCCGCAGGAGGAGCGCTTCGAGAAGGCGCGGCGCACGATCGGCCTGTTCCTGGCGCCGGCCGTGTTCCTCATCTTCCTGCTGCTCCCGCTCGACATGGACGAGACGCAGCAGAGGCTGGCTGCCGCGCTGCTCTTCGTCATCGTCCTGTGGATCAGCGAGGCGGTGCCGATCCCCATCGGCGGCCTCCTGGGCATCGTGCTGATCACGGTGATCGGCGTCGCCCCGGCCGACGACGTGATCGCGCCGCTCGGCTCGACGACCATCCTGGTCTTCATCGGCGCGTTCATCATCGCCCAGGCGATGCTGCGCCACGGCGTGGCGCGCCGCTTCGCGTTCCGCGTGCTGGCGGTGCCCGGCGTGGGCAAGAGCACGCGGCGGACGATCATCGCGTTCGGCGTCATCACCTGCGCGCTCTCCGCGTTCGTCTCCAACACGGCGACCGTGGCCATGCTGCTGCCCACCGCGATCGCGATCCTCGGCACGCTGGCCAACATCTACGACCGCAAGACCGACGACAGCTTCGAGGTCGACCCGACGCGGCTGCGCGTCGGCATCGCCCTCATGCTCATGCTGGCCTACGGGGCGAGCGTCGGCGGCCTCCTGACGCCGGTCGGCAGCCCGCCGAACCTGATCGGCCGAGGCCTGATCGAGGAGGCCACCGGCGAGAAGATCTCGTTCCTCGAGTGGATCCTCGCGGCGCTCCCGATCTGCGCGCTGATGTTCGTGGCGCTATGCGCGATCCTGCTCACCCTCAACAAGCCCGAGGTCAAGCGGCTGGACGGCGTCGAGGAGTACGTCGCCGAGGAGCGGGCCAAGCTCGGCAGGCTCTCGGTCAAGGAACGCAACACGCTGATCGCCTTCACCGTCGCCGTCGTGCTGTGGATCGCGCCGGGCTTCGTGGCGATCATCGCCGGTGACGAGTCGAAGACCTACGAGGAGGTCACCAGCCGGCTCGACGAGGGCATCGTGGCCATCTTCGCCGCCTCCCTGCTCTTCCTCCTCCCCACGAACTGGCAGAAGCGCGAGTTCACGCTGACGTGGAACGAGGCGAAGGACATCGACTGGGGCACGATCCTGCTCTTCGGCTCGGGCATCATCTTCGGCTCGCTGCTCGCCGAGACCGGGCTGGCCGAGACGATCGGCAACTGGGGCTCGGACACCTTCGGGGTGACCTCGGAGCTCTCGATCACGATCTTCGCCGTCGTCCTCGCGATCCTCATCTCGGAGACGACGTCCAACACCGCGAGCGCGTCGGTCGTGGTGCCGATCGTCATCCCGGTGGCGCTGGCGGCGAACGTCGACCCGATGGTGCCCGCGCTGGCCGCCACCTTCGCGGCGTCGTTCGGCTTCATGCTGCCGGTCTCGACGCCGCAGAACGCGATCGTCTACGGCTCCGGCGTGGTGCCGATCACGCAGATGGTGCGCAACGGCTTCTTCTTCGACATCGTCGGGGCGGTCCTGATCATCATCGGCATCCCGATCTTGGTCAGCGCGCTCGGGATCTAGTACGGGCACCTTCACGGCACGGCAGAGGAACCGCATGAGCGGCGTGAACGACCGGCACGCCGCCTCGTAGCGGTCGAGGAAGCCGACGGTCGTCGCCTCCTTCTGGGTGAAGCGCTGGATGGCGGCGAAGTCCTTGCGGCGCAGGTCGTCGCGCGTGCTCGTGGTCCTTGTCGAAGGCCGGTGGCACGCGCTTGAGCGACTCGCCCGCGGCGAGCTCGATCCCCGCCTTGGCCTCGCTCCAGGCCTCGGGGTCCTTGACGATCTGCTGGCGGATCGCGTGGGCGGTCTTCGTGTCCGCGTGCCAGATCCCGCCGCCCGCGAAGACGTCGCGCGGCGCGAGGTGCAGATAGAGGCCGGGCGAGTACGCCTCCTTGGAGCGCTCGTGGCGGAAGTAGATGCCCGCGGTCGTCTTGTACGGCGACTTGTCCTTGGCGAAGCGGGTGTCCCGGTAGATGCGGAAGAGCGACCCGCCCTGCCGGCGGGCGTCGGCCACCAGGTGCGGGCTGATGTCGGGCAGCCGCAGCCCGAAATCCTCGATGAAGGCGAGCGCCGGCTCGAGCAGGTCGTCCTCGTAGCGGTGCTTGTTGGCCGCGAACCACTCGCGATCGTTGTGCTCCTTGAGCTCCCGCAGGAACGAGAACAGCTCCGGCCCGAACTCCCGATCGGTCATCCGCCCTTCGTAGCAGACCTCTCTACGATGTAGCCCGCTCCGGCGCCGTGGCGGAGTGGCTACGCAGCGGCCTGCAAAGCCGTGTACACCGGTTCGATTCCGGTCGGCGCCTCTGGCGCCGGCGCCGCCTCGTGGCGGCGCCGGCACCGATCTCTCAGTCCGCGCCCGGAAGCGCGGAGGCCTGCTGGCGGAGCGCACCGCCGCCGCCCTGGCCGACGACCAGGTAGGACCACGCGTGATCCTGACCGTCCGCGGTGACGACGGTCGTCGTGATGTTGCCGCCGCCGCACCCGCCGCCGTTCAGCCACATGGCCGTCGCCGCTGCGACTGCGTTCAGCGACGGCAGCGGACAGCCGGTCCCGAACCCGGAGAGCGCGAACGTGTAAGTCCCCGGACCCGTACGCGTGATCGTCGGCCTCGGGCCGTCGGAGAGGACGAACGAACCGTCCGCCTCGATTATGCCGTTGGCGACGAACGTCGGGCCCGCCGGTCCCTGCGGCCCGGCGGGTCCCTGTGGGCCGGCGGGGCCCTGCGCGCCGGCCGGTCCCTGCGCCCCCGTGGCGCCCGTCTCACCCCGAGCGCCTGGCGGGCCCGTCTCACCCGTGTCCCCCTTCGGGCCCGCCGGACCCGTTGCGCCCTGCGGACCGATCGGGCCGGTCTCGCCGGTCGCGCCCTGCGGACCCGCCGGGCCGACCGGGCCCGTCGCGCCCTGCGGACCGGCCGGGCCGGTCTCGCCCTGCGGACCCCGCGGCCCCGCGGGTCCCTCCCGGTTCCACGAGAGCAGCTGCTCGCTGCGCTTGCACGACTCCCACCGGTCGATCACGCGCACTTTGCCGTTGTGGCGATCCACGCAGGCGGTGATCACGTCCCCGGAACCGGACGAGGAGGGGAGCGCGGCCACGCCAACTCCCCCCAGCGCCGCGACGGCGACCGCCACGAGCGCGACGAGCTTCCAAGGTGCCGCCCAGAGCCGATGCATGGCCCTCTCCCCTCAGTCCTCGCGTCGGCCACCACCGGCCGACTTCATGGCTTCCGATCCTCTGCCCTTCACCGCGCGAAGTCAAGGGATCTTCACTATTCGGCACATGTTCATCTAACAGGGAAACCTGCCGCCGCCGTTTGCGCCCCGTTTGCGTTCCGTTTGGGCCTCGTTGGCGCTCGCCCACCGCACCGGTCGCCGGTAATACGGTCGAGAGGAGAGCACCCCCCAGCACGCCGGTACGCCGACGTGCCTGACCCAGGATGGACGGCATGTTCGCTCACCGGCTGTGGTTCGCCGCCTTCGTCGCAGGTCTCGCGTTGCTGGTCGTTCCCTCGGCCGCGAGCGCCGCGGCGCCGACGTGCGACGCAGGGCCGTACCTGTACGACCTTCCGGCGGGCCTGACGCACGTTCACCCGCGTGCACCGTGCACGGACCCCGACGGCGACGCGATCAGCGTGCAGGTCAGCGTTGCGCCGCAGTTCGGGACGCTCGAGCCCGCCGGCGCGGCCCCGATCGACCAGGTCCGGTACTACACGGCGAACGCCGACGCCGGCGAACGCCGGGACACGATGACCTTCGTCGCCGTCGCCGGCGGTGAGACGTCGAACCCGTTCACCGCCGACGTGGTCATCAAGCCCCCGAACCACGTGCCCGTATGTGCCGATGTCGCGGTCACCGTGCCCCGAGGTGCCCCGATCGCCATTCCCGCCCCGCAGTGCACGGACGCCGACGGCGATGCGTTCCAGATCGTCTTCGACAAGCCATCCCACGGGACGTTCGACGCCTCGAACCGGCGGTACGTGTCGGCGGCCGGCTTCACCGGCCAGGACACGATCAGCTTCGTCGCCGTCGACGACTGGGACACCCTGTCCGCGAAGGGCACGGTGAAGATCACCGTCACGGCGGACGGACCCAAGCCGCCGGCCCCGCCCGCTTCGAGCTCGACGGACCGGAGGGCGCCGCGTCTGAAGTTCGAGGCGCCGTCGGCCCTGGCTTCGCGGCTGGCGCTGAGCAGCGGCATCCCGTTCACGGCCACGACCAACGAGATCGGCCACCTCACCGTCCTGGTCTACGTCGACCGCAAGTCCGCGCGCCGCTACGGTCTCGCGCGCAACCCCGCCGGGCGGGTGCTCGTCGGCACGCTGCGCCGCACCGTCACGGCGGGCGACACCACGGCCAGGGTCAAGCTCACGCGCAAGGCCCGCAACCGGCTTGAGGACGTGCGCGTGAAGCTCAGCCTGGTCGCCCGGATCACCGACGCGGCCGGGAACTCCCGCGCGGAGCGATTGAAGATGACCCTCAAGCGCTGATCGCGCCGCGCCGGCCGAGCGCCGGACTGAGCACGAGGATGACCGCCGCGGCGACCGGGATGACCAGCAGCCCGGTCCGCAGGCTGGACGCGTCCGCCACGACGCCGATCACCGGCGGGACCACGAACAGCGCCACCCGCAGCACGGTGCCGACCAGCATCAGGCCCGTGCCGTTCGGCAGCAGCGCGTCGGCGCCGCGCATGCCGGCCGGGATCAGCGTGCCGATCCCGGCGCCGACGAGGCCGAACGCGACGATCGTGAGCGCGACCCCCTGCACGGCGAGCGCGACGGCCATCGCCACGCCCGCCAGCGCCGCTCCGGCGCGCGCGACGGCGCGGTCGCCGAAGCGCGTGACCACGCGATCGCCGAAGAGCCGGCCGACGGTCTGCGTCGACTGGAGCGCGATGAAGCCGAGGCCGCCGACCGCGGCGCCCGCGCCGAGCTCGTCCTGCAGGTAGACCGAGCCCCAGGCGGCGGTCGCGTCCTCCATGATCTGCGCCATCGCGGCGATCAGGCCGAACGCGAGCACGCCGCGGGCGACGCCGAGCCGGAGCCCGCCGACGGCGGCGGTGCGCGGCGCCACCACGTCCGGTCCAGCGAGCAGGAACCGCGAGACGACGACCGCGAACGCGGCGAAGCCCGCGGCCACGACGGCCAGGTGCGTCGCGACCGGCACGTCGAGCCCGGCCGCCGCGGCGCCCATCGCCCCGCCCGCGACCGCCCCGATGCTCCACACGCCGTGCAGCGAGTTCAGGATCGAGCGCCCATAGAGCCGCTCCACCCGCAGGCCGTGGGCGTTCGCGCCGATGTCGGCGAACGAGTCCAGCGCGCCGGCCACGGCCAGCACCGCGGCGAGGGCGAGCCACGACGGCGCCAGGCCGATGAGGACGACGTTGGCGGCGATCGCCACGGTGCTCACCCACGCCACGCGACGCGAGCCCCAGCGGCGCACGAGCACGCCGCCGAGCAATCCGAGGACGAGCGCGCCGAGCCCGTACGCGCCGATGGCCGACCCGAACGCGGTGTTGGAGAGCCCGAGATCCGCCTTCAGGTCCGGGAACCGCGGCACCACGTTGGCCGCCAGCGCGCCGTTGGCGAAGAACAGCGCCGCGACCGCGCCCCGCGCCCTCCTCGCATCCCTCACATCGGCAGTGTTAGCGGCTCAGGCCGAGCGTCGCGTCGTAGAGCTCGCGCTCGGTGATCTCGCGCTCGTCGGCCGAGATGTCGATCGTCCCGTCCGGGCGCAGCAGGGTTCCGGTGCATGACACGCCGGGCGCGCTTGTCATCATCCGCGGCATGAGGATCCTCGTCACGGGGTCACGCGGGAAGGTCGGCTCCGCGACCGTCAGCGCGCTGCTCGACGCCGGCCACGAAGTCACGGCGACCGACCTCGGGCCGCCCGTCTTCGAGCGCGGGATGCCGGGGACCGAGTACCGGCAGGCCGACCTCACGCGGGCCGGCGACGCCTACGCGATCGTCCGCGGCCACGACGCCGTGATCCATTCCGCCGCGATCCCCGACCCGCTGCACCATCCGGCCGACCGCGTCTTCTCCAACAACCTGATGACGACGTTCAACGTGCTGGAGGCGGCCGTGCGCTGGGAGCGTGCCGCGCTTCGTCAACGTGTCGAGCGAGACGGTGCCGGGGTTCTTCTTCCCCGAGCGCGAGGTCGCGCGCCCGTACGCGCCGATCGACGAGGACTACCCCGCGCTGCCGCAGGATCCCTACGCCCTGGCCAAGCACTTCGGCGAGCAGCTGATGGACGCGGCCACGCGCCGCTCGGACATCCGCTGCATCTCGATCCGGCCGTCGTGGGTCCAGTGGGAGGGCAACTACGACCGCAACCTGGGGCCGAACCTGCGCGACCCGGACGAGCCGAGCGCGAGCTTCTGGAGCTACATCGACGTGTACGACCTCGCCGACGCGCTACGGCTGGCCGCCGAGAGCGACCTGCCCGGTCACGAGGTCTTCTACATCGCGTCGCCCGACAACTGCGCGGGGCGTCCGCTCGCCGAGATGATCCGCCGCCATCACGGCGACGCGGTCGAGCTCCGCGAGCTCGACCGCGACGACGCTTCAGGTACCTCGTCGGCGAAGGCGGTGCGCCTGCTCGGCTACGCCCCCACGCGTTCATGGCGCGACTACCTGACGGACGACGGGACGCTGCGGCCCGAGGCGCGCGAGCGGCTCGAGGCCGGCACGACCGGCGTGCAGGTGGGCCGCTCCGTCGGCTGACGGCGCAGCAGGCGCGCCCACCGGGACTGGCGGACGGGGAGCGGCTGGGGATCCTCCGGCCCGTACCCACGCAGGGCGCGGCGGGAGATGGACTCGACGTCTACGGGGAAGATGACCATGACGTCATGGTGGCCCCGCAACGCCATAGATTCAAATGATCGTTTCTGCGATGCGATAAGCGAGGCTTATGCAGTCGAGGGCGCCGGCTCGCGCTCGCGCGGGACCCCCGCGGCGGCGTAGGCGTCGTCCTCGTCGAGCGTCTCCGTGGCCAGCAGCGCCTCGGTCAGCGTGTCGAGCTGCTCCCGGTGGTCGGAGAGCAGCTGGGTGACCGCGATGTGCGCCTCGTCGACGATCCGGCGCACCTCCTCGTCGATCAGCTGCTGCGTCGCCTCCGACACGCCGGCGGCGCCGGGCAGCAGCAGGTTCTGCGCCTCGCTGGGGATGACGGCGATCGGGCCGATGGCGCGGCTCATCCCCCAGCGCCCGACCATCTGCCGCGCGATCGCGGTCAGCTGCTGGATGTCGGACTCGGCGCCGGCGCTGATCGAGTTGTAGACGAGCTCCTCCGCCACGCGGCCCCCGAGCGCCACGCGGATGCGGGTCAGGAGGTGCTCCTCGTCGTAGTTCGTGCGCTCCACGTCGGGCGCCGAGATCGTCACGCCGAGCGACATCGTGCGCGGGATGATCGAGACCTTGCGGACGGGATCGGCGCCCGGCGTGAGCATGCCGACCAGCGCGTGGCCGGACTCGTGATACGCCGTGCGGCGCTTGTCCGCGTCGGACAGCACGAGCCCGCGCGGGGCGCCGAGCACGATCTTCTCCAGCGAGTCCGTGAAGTCGGCCTCCGAGACCTTCTGGTGCCCGCGGCGGGCGGCCAGCAGCGCCGCCTCGTTGGAGAGGTTGGCCAGGTCGGCGCCGACCATGCCCGGCGTGGTGCTGGCGATCCGGTCGAGATCGACGTCGTCGTCCAGCGGGAGCGAGCGCGTGTGGACCTCGAGGATCGCGCGGCGGCCGTCCTTGTCGGGCGGCGGGACGGTGACGCGGCGGTCGAAGCGCCCGGGGCGCAGGAGCGCGGCGTCGAGCACCTCGGGCCGGTTGGTGGCGGCCAGCACGATCACGGCGGCGCCGGACTCGAAGCCGTCCATCTCGGTGAGGATCTGATTGAGCGTCTGCTCGCGCTCGTCGTTGCCGCCGAACCCCGCGCCGCCGCCCGACCGCGAGCGCCCGATGGCGTCGAGCTCGTCGATGAAGATGATCGCCGGCTGGGACTTCTTGGCCTCGGCGAAGAGATCGCGGACGCGGCTGGCGCCGATGCCCACGATCGCCTCCACGAACTCGGACGCCGAGACCGAGAAGAACGGCGCGCTCGCCTCGCCGGCCACGGCGCGGGCGAGCAGGGTCTTCCCGGTGCCCGGCCGGCCCGCGAGCAGCACGCCGCGCGGGATCCGGCCGCCGAGCTTGCGGTAGCGGTCCGGGTTCTTGAGGAAGTCGACGACCTCGGTGAGCTCCGCCTTGGACTCGTCGATGCCGGCGACGTCCTTGAACGTGACCTTGGTGTCCGCGCCCTCGATCCGCCGCGCGCGCGAGCGGCCGAACGCCCCGAGCGCGTTCATCTGCCCTCCGGCGGCGCGGCGCGAGAGCCAGACGAACAGCGCCACGAGCAGGATCACCGGGCCGAAGCCGAGGATCAGGTTGAGCAGGAAGCCGCGGCCCGAGTTGACCGGCTCGGCCTCGATCGTGACGTTGTGGCTCTCCAGCGTGTCCGACAGCGCGTCGGTGTTCGCGAACGTCGGGATCTCGGTCTCGAAGTTCTTGGCCGCCTCGACGTCCTCGCCCGCGGGCTTGTAGGCCTTCTTGAACTCGCCGCTCACCGTCGTGCCGGTGGTCGAGATCTTGACGACGTTGTTCGCCTCGACCTGGTCGACGAAGTCGGGCTGGTACGGGATCGTCACCGACTGCTCGCGCCCCGGCGCGAAGATCGCGACGCTCAGATAGTTGATGACGAGCAGGACGCCGAGCAGGATCCAGAAGCGCATTCCGACCGAGCGCATGAAGCCCTTGCGCTCGGGCGGCTTGTCCCCACGAGGGGGCGGCATTCGGGGGCGACGTTCGTGCTCGGACTCGGCCATCGCCCCCGATTGTGCCAGTTGGCTACAGCCAGCCGGGGACCACGAAGATCAGCCAGGCGATCGGCGGGGCGATCACGACCATGCTCATGCCCCACTGCATCAGCCGCTTGAACATGTAGTCGCGCTTCTCCGCCGGGGTGTTGGCCACCGTCAGCGCGCCACTCGTCGAGAACGGGCTGGAGTCGACCACCGAGGAGGAGATCGACAGCGCGATGATGAGGCCGACGGCGCCGACGGCGCCCGTCTCGAGGAACGGCACGGCGAGCGGGATCAGCGCGCCGAGGATGCCGGTGGTCGACGCGAAGGCCGAGACCGCGCCGCCGATGTAGCAGATGAGGAGCGCCGCGAGCAGCGGCGCGCCGATCTGGGTCACCTGCTCGCCGAGCCAGTCGATCGTGCCCATGTTCTCCATCAGCGTCACGTACGTGACGATGCCGCAGATCAGCAGCACCGTCGGCCAGGCGACCTTGTTCACCGCGTCCTTGGTGCCCTTCGGGTTGACCAGCGACAGCACGAGGGCGATCGACAGCGCCACGAAGCCGACGTCCACGTCGAACGCCAGGGCCACGCCGATCAGCGTGACGATGCCGATCAGCGTGAGGATCTTGTCCCGGTCGAGGCTGGGCATCTCTCCGGCGTCGAACGTCGTGGCGGAGCCGCCGGCCATCGGCGGCCGGTCCCCCGCCGCCGCGGCCTCCTCCTGCTTGCGCCGCTCGAACCGCCCGGTGTCGCCGCCGTCGGCGATGGCCACCTTGCGGTTGATGAGCTCGCGGCCACCGAAGATGAGGAACACGATCACGGTGAGGGCGAGGTTGAAGAGGAACGACGACACGAACAGCAGCGTCGCGTTCTCGGCCAGCGCGTTGCGCTCGACCACGCCGTTGACGATCGAGCCGAAGACGCTGATGGGCGAGAAGCCGCCCGCCGTGGCGCCGTTGATGACGAACAGGCCCATGAGCACCGGGTTGATGCCGTAGGTGACGGCGAAGCCGAGCGCGATCGGGGCGACGATCGCCACCGCGCCCGGAACCACCGCGCCGGACGCGGTGAGGACGGCGGTGACGAGGAAGAAGACCCATGGGATCGCGACCGTCCGGCCGCCGACGGCTCGGATCGCCGCGTGGATCAGCCAGTCGACGGTGCCGTTGGCCGACGCGATACCGAACAGGTACGTGACGCCGACGAGGATGATGAACAGATCACCCGGGAAGCCGAGGAAGATGTCGTCCTCGGAGACGCCCATCGAGGTGCCGACGACGAACGCCGCGACGATCCCGAGGACGCCCATGTTGATGGACAGCGTCGTCCCGACCAGGAAGATCGCCACCAGGACGATGATTGAGATGAGCTCGTTGGACATGACTCCCCCTGCGTGTCGTTACAGCGCCGCCCGCACGATCTGGACGGGGTGAAGGGCCTCCCGACCCACCCCGTGACCGATCTGCTGGCGGCATGAGACCCCGGTCGCGCGACCAGGACCCCGCCCACCCGCGCGTCCTCCCTCCGCAGCGCCGGGAACAACCGGAGCTCGCCGATCTGCATCGAGAGCTCGTAGTGCTCGGCCTCGAACCCGAACGAGCCGGCCATCCCGCAACAGCCGGCATCGAGCTCGACGACCTCGGCGCCCGGGATCCGCTTGAGCAGCTCCACGGTCGTCGTGGTACCCGCCAGGGCCTTCTGGTGACAATGACCGTGGAAGACGATGCGGCTTCCGGCCACGGGCGAGTCGGGATCCAGCACGAGGCGGCCCTCGTCGATCGCCTCGACCAGCAGCTCCTCGACCAGCCTGGCTTGCCGCGCGACGGCCTCGGCGCGCGCGTCGCCGGGCTGCAGGCTCAGATGCTCCTCGCGCAGCGTGAGCAGGCACGAGGGCTCGCAGCCGACGATCGGCACGCCGCGCTCGGCGTAGGGCGCGAGGCGGGCGGTCATGTCGGCGGCCATGCCTTTGGCCTGGTCGAGCAGGCCCTTGGAGATGCTCGCGCGGCCGCAGCAGCCGGCCGATTCGAGCCGCACGGCGTAGCCGGCCGCCTCGAGCAGCTCGATCGCGGCGCGGCCGACGCCGGGCTCGGTGAAGGTCGTGAACGAGTCGGCCAGGAAGACGAGCTCGCGGCCGGTCGACTTCGTCCGGCGCTTGTCCCAGCGGATGAGCGTCGTCCGGGCGAAGCGCGGCAGCGGGCGGCGGCGGTCGATGCCCACGACGCGCTCCAGCAGCCGGCGCGGCGCGTGGTTGGAGAGCGGCGCGGTCGCCGCCCCGATGCGGTTGAGCCGCCGGATCGCGCCGAACATCCGCGACCGCAGCGGCACCCCGTGGACGTCCTGGTAGTGGCTCAGGAACTCGGCCTTCATCGAGGCCATGTCCACGCTCAGCGGGCACTCGCTCTTGCACGCCTTGCACTCGAGGCAGAGGTCGAGGATCTCGTGCAGCCGCTCGTCGCCCAGCGCGGCCTTCGGATCTGGTGACGACAGCGCCTTGACGAGGGCGTTGGCGCGGCCGCGCGTGGCGTGCTCCTCCTCGCGCGTGGCCATGTACGACGGGCACATGACCCCGGCGCCGGTCTTGCGGCAGGCGCCGATGCGCTGGCAGCGGTCGGCGGCGCCGCGCATCCCGTCCGGGAAGTGCAGCCGTGTCTCGAGCGGGCCGGGCGGAGGCAACGCGGGGTCGCGCAGATTCTCGGTGATCGCCTGCGCGTCGACCATCACGCCCGGGTTCATCCGGTTGTCGGGGTCGAACAGCGCCTTGACCTTGCGGAACGCCTCGTAGAGATCGTCGCCGAAGATGCGCGGGTTGAACGCGCTGCGGATGCGGCCGTCGCCGTGCTCGGACGAGTTCACCCCGTCGAAGCGGTCGACGAGGTCGACGATCTGCTCGGCCACCGACGTCATCGCCTCGATGCCGCCGGGCTGCGTCAGGTCGACGAACGGGCGAATGTGCAGGCAGCCGACGCTGCAGTGCCCGTACCACCCGGCCGTCATGTCGTGGCGGTCGAGGATCTCCTTGAACTCGGCGACGTAGTCGCCGAGCCGCTCGGGCGCGACCGCGGTGTCCTCGACGAAGGCGAGCGGCCTGCGGGCGCCCTCGCTGGCGGCCATGAGCAGCCCGAGACCCGCCTTGCGGACCTTGGTCAGCGCTTCCTGCTCGGCCGCGGTCGCGGCGACGATCGTGGAGTAGGCGTCCCACTCGAGGCGGTCGAGCTGCTTGCGGCAGTCGTCCGGCGTGTCCGCGAACACCGTGACGAAGAGCAGCGCGCCGGGATCGCCCTCGATCGTCTCGGACAGCGCGCGGTACTCGTGCTTGGAGCGCGAGAGCTCGAGGATCGTGCGGTCGATCATCTCCACCGCTGCCGGCTCGATTGCCAGCGCGGCCTCGGTGGCGGCGACGGCGTCGGCCACGGAGTGGAAGTGCCCGACCGCGAACATGCGCGCCTTGGGCAGTGGCACGAGGCCGACGGTCGCCTCGGTGATGGCCACGAGCGAGCCCTCGGACCCGGTGACGAGCTTCGCGAGGTCGAAGTCGCGGGCCAGGTAGTCGAGCCGGTAGCCGCCCGACTGGCGCCAGTGCTTCGGATAGCCGGTGGCGATGGCCTCGGCGTGGTCGCGCAGGATCTCCCGCAGCCCGTCGGCAAGCCAGTCCGGACCGGAGCCGAAGGTCGCCCGCGAGCCGTCCGCGAGGACGACGTCGAGCTCGTGGACGTGGTCGATCGTGGTGCCGTAGACGATCGAGTGGCTGCCCGACGAGTTGTTGCCGATCATCCCGCCGATCGTGGCCCGGTTCGAGGTCGAGGTGTCCGGGCCGAATCCGAAGCCGAGCCGGTTGGCGGCGCGGTTGAGGTCCTCCTGCACGACGCCGGGCTCGACGCGCACGCGGCGAGCCTCGGTGTCGATCTCCCCGATCGCGTCCATGTAGCGCGACGTGTCGAGCACGATGCCGGTGCCGATGGCCTGGCCGGCCAGGCTGGTGCCCGCGCCGCGGGTCACCACGGGCACGCCGAACCGGCCGGCGACCGTGATCGCGGCCGCGACGTCGTCGGCGCCGCGCGGGCACACGACGAGCAGCGGCTCGCGGGCGAACATGCTCGCGTCGCTCGCGTACAGATGGCGGGAATAGGCGTCGTCGCGGACGTCGCCGCGCAGCTCGCGACGCAGCGCCGCGGCGAGCTCGCCGCGTGCGCCTGCGTGTCGCCTGGAGCTCTGCTCGATCTGGATCGTCAACGCTCCTCCCCGGAACCGTCCTACCACGATGCGGCGGCCGTCAGTCGCCTACTCTGTCGACCGTGGGCAGGCATTTCCTTCAGATTCCCGGTCCCACGAACGTCCCGGACCGGGTGCTGCGCGCCATCGACGCGCCGACCATCGACCACCGCGGACCCGATTTCGCGAAGCTCGGACTCGAGGTCCTGGACGGCATGCGGGAGATCTTCCGGACGGCGGGCCCGGTGGTGATCTACCCGGCCTCCGGCACCGGCGCGTGGGAGGCGGCGCTCGTCAACACCCTCTCCCCCGGCAACCGCGTCCTGGCCTTCGAGACGGGCCACTTCGCGACCCTCTGGCGTCAGATGGCCGAGCGGCTCGGGCTCGAGGTCGACTGGGTCGAGGGGGACTGGCGCCACGGCGTCGATCCCGACAAGGTCGCCGGCGTGCTGCGGCAGGACCCGTCGATCCGCGCCGTGATGGTCGTCCACAACGAGACGTCGACGGGCGTCACGAGCCGGGTCGGCGAGATCCGCGAGGCCATCGACTCCGCCGGTTCCGACGCGCTGTTCCTCGTCGACACGATCTCCTCGCTGGGCTCGATCGACTACCGGCACGACGAGTGGGGCGTCGACGTCACGGTCGGCGGCTCGCAGAAGGGCCTCATGCTGCCGCCGGGCCTGAGCTTCAACGCGGTCAGCGAGAAGGCGCTCGAGGCGTCCAAGACCTCGCGGCTGCCGCGCTCGTACTGGGACTGGGAGCCGATCGTCGAGGCCAACCGGGCCGGCTTCTGGCCCTACACCTCGGCGACGAACCTGCTCTACGGCCTGCGCGAGGCGATCGCCATGCTGCGCGAGGAAGGGCTGGAGAACGTGTTCGCGCGGCACCAGCGGCATGCCGCCGCGACGCGCGCCGCGGTCGAGGCCTGGGGCCTCGAGGTGCTGTGCCTGGACGAGCGCGAGTACTCCGGATCGCTGACGGCGGTGCTCATGAACGGCGACGCCGACGCGGTCCGCAAGATCATCCTCGAGCGCTTCGACATGTCGCTCGGCGCGGGGCTCGGCAAGCTCTCCGGGCGGGTGTTCCGCATCGGCCACCTCGGCGACTTCAACGACCTGATGCTCATGGGCACGCTGTCCGGCGTCGAGATGGGGCTGCGCCTCTCCGGCGTGCCGGTGGCGGGCAGCGGCGTCGAGGCCGCGATGGCGCTGCTCGAGCGCGAGCCGGCGCTGGTGTGAGCGCGCTCGCAGGGCTGCGGGTCGTCGAGCTCACGCAGGTGATGGCCGGGCCGTTCTGCGGCCAGGTGCTCGGCGACATGGGCGCCGACGTGATCAAGGTCGAGCCGCTCGAGGGCGACTCCACGCGCGTCTCGCTGGGCACCGCCGCGTTCCTCGCCGTCAACCGCAACAAGCGCTCGGTGGCGTTGAACCTCAAGTCTGGAGAGCACCAGGCGGTGCTGCACCGGCTCGTCCGCGACGCCGACGTCGTGCTGGAGAACTACCGCCCGGGCGTGGCGGCGCGGCTCGGCGCCGGCTGGGAGGCGCTCTCGGAGCTCAATCCGCGCCTGATCTACGCCAGCGTGTCGGGCTTCGGGCAGACGGGCCCGTACGCCCAGCGGCCGGGCTACGACCTGATCGCCCAGGGGCTGTCGGGCGTGATGAGCGTGACCGGCGAGCCCGACGGCGACCCGGTCAAGTGCGGCATCCCCATCGGCGACCTGTCCGCCGGGCTCTTCTGCGCCGTGGCCATCCTGTCGGCGGTCGTCGCGCGCGAGCGCACGGGCCGTGGGCAGCGGATCGACACGTCGCTCTTCGAGGGCGCGCTGGCCCTCTCGATCTGGGAGACCGCCGAGCTGTGGTCGACCGGGCAGGTGCCCGGGCCGCTGGGCTCCGCGCACCGCCTCACGGCCCCGTACCAGGCGCTGCGCACCGCCGACGGGCACATCACGGTCGGCGCCAACAACCAGCGGCTGTGGGAGCGCTTCTGCGCGGCGATCGGCCGCCCCGAGCTGGTGGACGCCTTCCCGACCAACGACGACCGGATGGCGAGGCGGCCCGAGCTCGTGGCCGAGCTGGAGGCGGCGCTCGCGTCGCGGTCGACCGACGCGTGGGTCGACGCGCTGATCGAGGCCGGCGTGCCGTGCGGGCCGATCCACGACTACCGCCAGGTGTTCGAGGACGAGCACACGCAGGCGCGGGCGATGCAGGTGAAGCTGCAGCATCCGGAGGAGGGCGAGATCAGCGCGCTCGGCATCCCGGTCAAGCTGAGCGACACGCCGGGCGCGATCCGGCGGCCGGCGCCGCTGCTGGGCCAGCACACGGCGGAGGTGCTGCGCGAGGCCGGGTTCTCGGACGCGGAGATCGCGGCGCTGTGAGCGTCGAGTGGGAGATCCGCGGGCCCGCCGCGTGGGTGACGTTCAACCGTCCCGAGGCGCACAACGCGATGACCTTCGCGATGTACGAGCAGCTCTTCTCGTACTGCGAGCGGGCGGACGCTGCCGACGAGGTGCGCGTCGTCGTCCTGCGCGGCGCCGGGTCGAAGGCGTTCGTGGCCGGGACCGACATCCGTCAGTTCCTGGAGTTCTCCTCCGGCGAGGACGGGCTCGAGTACGAGAGGACGATCGATCGCGTCGTCGGGCGGCTGGAGACGGTGCGCAAGCCGACGATCGCGCTGGTCGACGGCTTTGCCATGGGCAGCGGCCTCGCGCTCTCGGCCGCCTGCGACCTGCGCATCTGCTCCCCCGCGGCGGTCTTCGGGCTGCCGATCGCCCGCACCGTCGGCAACTGCCTGTCGATGGAGAACTACGCGCGGCTGGCCGCGCTCGTCGGCGAGGCGCGGGTGAAGGACATCGTCTTCACCGCGCGCCGGATCGAGGCGGACGAGGCGCTGCGTGTCGGCCTGGCCACCGAGGTGGTCGAGGACGCCGAGGCGCGCGTGGAGGAGCTGAGCGCGGTGCTCGCGGGCCACGCCCCGATGACCATGTGGGCGACCAAGGAGGCGCTCCGGCGGCTGCGGCCGGTGCCCGACGGCGACGACCTCGTGCGCGAGGTCTACGGCAGCGAGGAGTTCCGCGCCCGGGTCAGGGCGTTCCTGGAGCGATGAGCGAGGCCATCGTGTGCACGAAGTGGAGCTCGTCGCCGTGCAGGCGCGGCCGGAAGCCGGTCGGCGGGCCGCCGTCCAGCTCGGCCGCGAGCGCCCGGCGGATCTCGTCGGCCGCCTCGGCCGCCGGCTCGGTCTGAAGGAGCCACGGCTCGAGCGGGCGGACGACGTCGCGGAACTCGACGTCGTCGGCCTGCACGAGGGCGATGAGCTCGTCGAGCTCGAGCATCCGCGTGTGCGAGGGGTCGCGCAGCGTCTCGAGCCGGTTCTGGGTGTCCGCAGCCTCAGGATGGGCGACGAGGTCGGCGACCGCGAGGCGGCCGTGTGGCCTGAGCACGCGCCGCATCTCGGCGAGCTGGACCGCCGGGTCGTCGAAGTGATGGACGGCGAAGCGGGTCACCACGACGTCGAAGCTGCCGTCGAGGAACGGCAGCGCGGCGGCGTCGCCCTGGACGAAGAGCACGTTGCCCGGCGCCTGCGCGCGGCCCTGCTCGAGCATCGCGCGCGTGGCGTCGAGCGCGACCACGGTGCGGACCTGCGGCGCGAGCCGGCGCGCCACGTGGCCCGTGCCGGCCGCGACGTCGAGCACGAGATCGTCCTTGTCGAGCGGCAGCCGCTCGAACAGCCACTCCGAGTCGGTCGTGAACAGGCGGTTCAGCCGCGGGTCCTCGAACGCCGCGGCCTGCTGGGTGAACGATCGCTCCCGCTCCTCGCTCATGGCGGCGAAGCTAGCAGCGCGCGCGGGCGAAGTTGAAGCCGGCCACGCCGTCGCCCGCGGACTCGCACGTGGCGAGGTCCGGGCGTCTCGCCTCGAGCACGGGTGCCGCGTCCGCGCTGAGGCCGCGGAGCACGGACTCGTCGAGGTGCCCGGTGCGCTCGAAGCGATCGAGGTTGCGCTCGGCGATCCGGCGGTCGGGATCCGAGACGGCGAAGGCGAGCACGGCGACGGCGCCCAGCGCGACGGTCGCCCGCGGCAGCCACGCGGCGCGGCCGACGAGGACGAGGACGAACACGCCGGCGAGGGTGAGCATGGCGGCCTGCGCGGCGAGCCTCAGGCGGGTGAAGCCGAAGGCGTCCATGTAGAGGTCGAGCCGGGTGAGCGCCGAGGCCAGCACCACGAGCGTGAGCAGGCACAGCGCCCCGAGCAGGACCGTCCGCGCGCGCCCGGCCGGCGCCCAGCGGACCGCGCCGGCGACGACGGCGAGCGTGAGCGCGGCGGCCACGAGCAGCTGAGCGAAGCCCGCGCGGGCGTAGTCCGAGTAGCTCTCCGCCGTGCTGAGGACGTGGCGGCCGCCGTAGAGGTTGACGAGCTGGAACGCGACGAAGACCGCGAACAGCGCGACGAGCGCGGCCAGCGGCGCGATCGCCTCCAGCCGGGTCAGGCGCGTCGTGCCGGGCTGCGCGGGGCGAGCGCGCGTGCGGTTGAGGAGGACGGCGCCGACGGCGACGACGCCGAGCCAGGTCACGATGCGGGTCAGCGGCCGCTCGACCGTCTCGTCCGGCACGAGCTCCCCGAGCAGGTTGGCGAACGCCTCGTCGGCGGTGGCGAAGAGCGGCAGGAACACGGCGAGCAGCGCCGCGGCGATCCCGGCGGCGGTGAGCGGGTGCCGCCAGCCGCCGCCCCGCTCGACCCTGAGCGCCAGGAACGGCGTCAGGTTCGGGCGCGGGAGCATCCCCAGCGCCAGCTGGCGCCAGCTCGCCCCGCCGGGGCCGGCCAGCGCGCCGAGCGCCAGGGCCGCCGCGATCGACGGCCAGACGACCCACGGGGCGGCGCGGAACGTCGCCACCGTGGCGAGCGCGGCGGCGGCGAGCGCCCAGCCCGCGTGCCGGGCCGTCGCGGCCAGCAGCGCCCACGCGAGCAGCGTCAGCCCGAGCCCCGCCGGGCGCCCGACGAGCAGGGCGGCGGCGACCGCCCCGAGGGCGATCACGACGACGGCTCGGCGCTTCACCGCGGGATCTCCACGACCATCCGGCAGCCGCGCGGCTCGCGCGCCTCGGCTCGGATGGCGCCCCCGTGGGCGTCCACGATCCAGCGCGCGATGGCCAGCCCGAGGCCGGTGCCGCCGTCGCTCGCCGCCCGGGCGGCGTCGGTCCGGTGGAAGCGCTCGAAGACCCGCTCGGCCTCGTCGGGCGGGATGCCCGGGCCCTCGTCGGCCACCACGATCGTCGTGCGGCCGGCCGTCGCCGCGTGGGCGCTCAGCCACACGCGGCCCTCGCGGGGCGAGTGCTGGACCGCGTTGTCGAGCAGGTTGGCGATGACCTGGTGCAGGCGCTCGGGGTCGCCGGTCGTGTGCAGGTCGCCGGGCTCGACGCAGACCTTCAGCCGCACGGGCCGGTCGCCGAGCTCGCACTCGCGGGCGGCCTGCTCGAGCAGGGCGCGCATGCCGAAGGACACGGGCTCGAGCTCCAGCCCGCCGCTCTCGAGGCGGCTGAGGTCGAGCAGCTGGGTGACGAGGCGCCCGAGGCGCTCGGTCTGGGCGAGAGCGGTGCGGAGGGCGGCCGGGTCGGGCGGCTCGACGCCGTCGGCCAGGTTCTCGAGCAAGGCCTGCAGCGCGCTCAGCGGGGTGCGCAGCTCGTGCGAGACGTTGGCGACGAGCTCGCGGCGCATGCGGTCGGCGTCGCCGAGCTCGGCCGCCATCGCGTTGAAGGCGCGGGCCAGCTCGCCGACCTCGTCGCGCGACGTGGCGCGGACGCGGCGCCCGTAGTCGCCGCGAGCCATCGCCGTGGCGGCCGAGGCCATGTCCCGCAGCGGCGAGGTCATCCCGCGCGCGAGGAACTGCACGAGCGCGAGGGCGAGCACGGCGGCCAGGGCGGCGCGCGCCGGCAGGTTGAGCCCGAGGCGGTAGCCGGCCGCGAGCACGGCGACGGTGCCGAAGACCGTCGCCACGATCACGACGCCGAGCTTGACCTTGATCGAGGGCAGCCGGTCGAGCGGTCTCATGGCTCGAGCGCGTAGCCGACGCCGTGGACGGTCCGGACGTGCTGCGAGCCGAGCTTGCGTCGCAGCCCGCGGATGTGCGAGTCCACCGTGCGCTGCCCGGAGCCGTCGCGCCAGCCCCAGACCTCGGCGAGCAGCTGCTCGCGGCTGAGCACGGCCCCGGGGCGCGCCGCGAGCACGAGCAGGAGGTCGAACTCGGTCGGCGTGAGGTGCTTCGGCTCGGCTCCGACCGCGACCCTGCGCGCCGTCGGGTCGATCTCGATCGGGCCCACGTTGACGGCGTCGCCGGCGGGCGCGGGGCGTCGCTCGACCCGTCGCAGCAGCGCCTTGACCCGCGCCACCAGCTCGCGGGGCGAGAACGGCTTGGTCATGTAGTCGTCGGCGCCGACGCCGAGCCCGACCAGCACGTCCGACTCCTCGCCGCGAGCGGTGAGCATGAGCACCGGCACGGGGCGGTCGCGCTGGACGCGGCGGCAGACCTCGAGCCCGTCGAGCCCGGGGAGCATGAGGTCGAGGACCACGAGGTCGGGGCGGACGCGCTCGCAGAGCTCCACGCCCGCCGGGCCGTCGCCGGCGATCTCGACGTCGAAGCCCTCGGCCTTCAGCCGCGCCGCGACCGCGTTGGCGATCACCTGCTCGTCCTCGATCACGCAGATCAGCACGACGCCGAGTGTGCCACCGGAATGTGGCGGTGACGGGCGGAAGCCGTGCAGATTCCGTGCAGGCGCTAGCCGTCCCTGAGGGCCACGATCCCGCCGGTGACACCGAGGTACGCCGTGCCGTCCGGCCCGAGGGCGAGGCCCGCGTAGTTGTTGTTGAAGCCCAGGCCGCTGCCCGCGTAGACCTTGAAGGCCGTGGCGCCGCTGCGGGCGTCGATCGCGGTCCAGAAGTACGGCTGCCCGATGATCGCCTCGTCGCGCGTGTACGTGTAGATGAGGCCGGTGGCCGTCGAGAGCTTGGGGACGACCGTCGGCGCGCGCTCGGTCGTGTTCGTCCAGACGAGCGTGCAGCCGTCCTTCGTGACGTCGACGCGCGCGAACCCGGGCGTGGTCAGCGCGCCGGAGCTGGGGCCGAACGGGTCCTGGTAGCCGTAGTTGTTCTCCACGAAGAGGGAGCGGCCGGCCGTGATCAGCGAGTTCTCGGTGGCGCCCGCGCCGGCCTCGAAGACGGGCTGCTCGCAGACCACGCGGCGCCTCTTCGGCCGGTCGTACTTGCGGTAGACGACGACGTTCATCGGATCCGCGTTGTCGGTGATGGCGACGTAGCCGCCGCGCATGATCGTCGGCGTGGTGCCGGAGCCGGCGTCGGCCTGGCCGGGCTTGACGATCCCCGAGTTGCGGTACGCGTGCCGCCAGTCGATCCGCGGCTTGCCGTTCCGGGCGCTGAAGCGGTACATCCGCTTGCTCGAGACGACGTAGACCGCGTTCTTGTCGACCGTGAACGAGTTCTGGATCTCCTCGTTGAGCTGCTTGTACGCGATCGGCGCGGGTCCGCGGATCGAGGATGCCGACCTTGCCGTTGCGCTTGGAGACGAACCAGATCCGGCCCTTGAAGTCCGGCAGCGCCGAGCTGATGCGCTCGTCGTCGGCGAGCACGCCGGTGAGGTCATAGTCGCCGACCTTGGCGATGCTCCGGCCGTCCCCGGCGACCTGCAGCACGAAGATGTGCCCCGTCTTCGTGGCGCTCCAGATCCGGTCCCGGCCGTCGAGGAAGAAGTAGCCCCCGCCGGCGAAGTTCTGGTACGCCTTCGTCCCAGGCGGGTCGGGAGCGTTCGGCATGTCGTAGGTGGCGAGCACGTCGAGCGTCTGCGGGTCGATCACCCGGGCCTGCGGCGCCGCGATCACCGACGGGCAGACGCTGACGATGTAGCCCTTGGAGTGGAAGGTCAGCGAGCCGCACAGCGCGGGCGCCATCGCCCCGGAGAAGGCGGTCGGATTGCGCCCGAGCGGCCCGGCCCAGCGGTACGCGTCGGTCATCCACGTGTCGTTGTGGATGTTGCTCCGAGGATCCGGCGCCAGATGCGGGTTCCGCGGCGCTTTCGTCGCCGTCATCGGCCGCGCAGTCGCCGGAGCACCGCTGTAGTGGGGCAGCGTCGTCGGCACCGGGTCCGCGATCGGCAGGGCGACGGCAGCCATCAGCGCGACGGTCCGCAGCATCTCGCGACCGTACCGGGACCGGGGCTATACTGCGCTGCTCGCGCGGATGTAGCTCAGTTGGCTAGAGCGTCTGCTTGCCATGCAGAAGGTCGAGGGTTCGAGTCCCTTCATCCGCTCCTCAGGAAGCCCCGCATATGCGGGGTTTCTTTGTTTCTAGGCTCGATCTGATCGTCATCTGCCAGCGTGCGGTGGCGCGGCCGGGAGTTGCACCGTGACGCAGAGCCCCCCAGCGGCCCGGGGGGTGAGGGTGAGGGTTCCGTCGTGTGCTTGGGTGATGCTCTTGACGATTGCCAGGCCGAGGCCGACGCCTGCGTGGTCGGTGCGGATGCGCTTGGAGCCGCGCTGAAACGGCTCGACAAGCGTGGACACCAGCTGTGGGGTGAGCTTGTCGCCCGTGTTCTCGACGGTGAGCTCCACGCTCTCGGGCTGAACGCTCGTCGTGACCCACACGGCGCCCTGTTCGGGCAGGTTGTGGACGATCGCGTTGTGCACGAGGTTCGTCGCCATCTGCAGCAGGAGCGCGGATGAGCCGATGGTCGGGGTCATGTCGCCGGACGTCTCGATGGTGACGCCGCGCTCTTCTGCGAAGGGGAGGAGCGTTTCGGTGGCTTCTTCGGCGATGAGGGACAGGTCGACGTGTCCTCGGGCGAAGGACCGCTGGTCGGCGCGGCTGAGGAGGAGCAATGCTTCAGTGAGGTCGATCGCTCGGGTGTTGACGGCGTGGAGGCGGTCGACGAGCTCGCCGTTATCGCGGTTTGGATCATTGCGGGCCACGTCGAGAAGTGTCTGCGTGACCGCCAGCGGGGTGCGCAGCTCGTGGGAGGCATTGGCTGCGAACCGCTGCTGTTCGGCGACATGTGCTTCGAGCCGCGCGAGCATGCTGTCGAAGGCGTCGGAGAGCTCGCGGAACTCATCTCTGCGGCCTTCCAACTGGATCCGGTGTGACAGCGATCCGGTTGCGGCCATGCGTGCCGCGTTGGTGATGCGGGTCAGCGGGGCGAGCATCTGGCCGGCGAGAAACCACCCTCCCAGGAGACCGAACACGAGCAGGAACGCGTACACGATCGCCGCCTTCGGAGCGAAAGCGCGGAGGAGGTCCGAGCGGGTCGGACTGCGAGGGCCGGGTCCTACCAGGACCTCGGGTACGTAGCGCAGCAGGAACACCCACACGACGGCGAGCAGCAAGGCACCGGCGAGCATCAGGAAGCCGGCGTAGCTGAGGGTGAGCTTGAGGCGGACGCTCAAGCCAGGGGCCCTATCCACCGTCCCCTCCCTCACGCCCGGTGTCGATGCGGTACCCGACGCCGGCCATGGTGGCGATGAGCCAGGGCTCGCCGAGCCGTTTGCGCAGTGCCGAGACCGTGATGCGCACGGCGTTGGTGAACGGGTCGGCGTTCTGATCCCATGCCCGTTCCAGGAGCTCTTCGGCGCTGACGACACCGCCTTCGGCGGCGACGAGCACTTCGAGCACCGCGAACTGCTTCCGCGTGAGCGGGACGTAGCGGCCGTCGCGGTAGACCTCGCGGCGGAACGGATCCAGCCGCAGGCCGGCGATCTCCAGCACGGGCGGCCGGTTGTGGGCGCGCCTGCGGTCGAGTGCTCTGAGCCGGAGCACGAGCTCTCGGAGTTCGAACGGCTTCGTGAGGTAGTCGTCGGCGCCGAGCTCGAACCCGGAGACCTTGTCGTCGAGCCGGTCGGCAGCGGTGAGCATGAGGATCGGCATGCCGCTGCCGGAGGCGACGATGCCTTTGGCGATCTCGTCGCCGGAGGGCCCGGGAATGTCCCGGTCCAGCACGGCGATGTCGTAGGCGTTGACGCTCAGCAGCTCCAGAGCGGTCTCGCCGTCACCGGCGATGTCCGCCGCGATCGCTTCCAGGCGTAGTCCATCGCGGATGGCTTCCGCCATATAAGGCTCGTCCTCGACGAGCAACACACGCATGCTCCGATGCTAGAGCCGGCGCATATCGTCGGCATATCGAAAACCACGTACGTGCCGGCAACACCACGCTGCCTTCAATGGCGGCGTGACCTACCGCCAACCAGCACGAACAACGACCCGTCGGAGTCGGATTCGCAGGATCCTTGTCGCCGGCCTGGTCGTCGTCATCGCGACCATCGGAGCAGACCTCGGCTACCAGTCGCTGGCGTCCTCTGCCTCGACGGCCGCGTCGCCCATCGACGTCCCTCGCAGTGGGCACCGTGATGCGCCGCGTCGGATCCGGGGTGGAGGCAACCTCGATCCGGCTCTCGACGCTGCTCTCCGCCAGGCGGCAGCTGATGCCGAGTACGACGGGATCGAGTGGTACGTCCAGAGCGGCTGGCGCTCCCCGGAGCACCAACAACAGCTCCTCGACGAGGCGATCGCGAAGTACGGCTCAGAAGCGGAAGCTGCCCGATGGGTGGCGACCCCCGACGCGTCCCCTCACGTGTCTGGGGACGCGGTCGACCTCGGGCCCTCCGACGCCACGGCGTGGCTGTCCGAGCACGGCGCCGAGTACGGGCTGTGCCAGATCTACGGCAACGAACCCTGGCACTACGAACTGCGCCCCGAAGCCGCCGAGCACGGCTGCCCTCCCATGTACGCCGACCCGACGCACGACCCGAGGATGCAGCAGTGACCCGGCAGTTGGCCGCCGTTGCCATGGTCGCCTTGATCGTCGCGGGCTGTGGGAACGAACCCGCCGAGAACGGCAACCCCGAGAACGCCACCAAGGCGACGAAGTTCGCCGAGTGCATGCGGGACAACGGCGTCAGCGAGTTCCCGGACCCACCCTCGTCGGGCGGATTGACAGTCGATGGGGTACTGAATGGCTCGTCGCTGGACCCGAGCGCCCCGGCGTGGGACAAGGCCATCGGCGCGTGCAAGGACCTGCAGCCACCGGGGTTCATGGGCGACCAGGACGTGAGCGACTCCGAGCAGGAGGTGCGCCTCGAGTTCGCTCAGTGCATGCGCGACAACGGCGTGGAGGACTTCCCGGACCCCGCCAAGGGTGCGCCCCTCGTCGACACGAGAAAGATCCCATCCGCCGCAGGGGGCCTTGCGGCGATCAACGCCGCGATGCAGACGTGCCGCGATCTTGCGGCGGAGGCGACGGGCCAGTGAGACCGTGGGTGCTGGCCGGAGCGGCCGTCCTGGTTGCCATGGCCGCCACGGGCGGCGTGGTCGCCACGTCTGGTGGAAAAGAAGCGACCGCGGCCGCACAGGAGCCGCCCGCGAACACCGTGAGGGTGGAACGCGGAAAGCTGTCGGACATGGTCTCGCTGGACGGGACCCTGACCTATCGGGCGCGCTCGGACGGCTCGCCGTACTCAGCGATCAACCAGGCGGGCGGGATCTACACCGAGCTTCCCGCTGCAGGCGACAAGGTCGACTGCGGCGACGTGTTCTATCGCGTGGACGACGCCCCGGTTCTGATGCTCTGTGGCACCGTCCCGGCCTACCGCGACCTGGACATGGGCGACGAAGGCAACGACGTCCGCCAGCTCAACCGGAACCTGCACAAGCTCGGCGCCAACGTCGATCCCGGCGACAGCGATTTCACCTGGCGGACGGAGGAGGCGCTCAAGAAGCTGGGCCTTGCGATCGACGATGCGGTCTTCCTGCCCAAGCCGGCGCGGATCTCCAAGGTGACCGGCGAGCTCGGTGGATCCGCCCGGCCGGGTGCACAGGTCGCGCAGGCCACATCCGACACGCTCGAGGTGCAGGTGGACCTCGAGGCGTCGCAGCAGGGTGAGGTGAACGTGGGTGACCGTGCGCAGATCACTCTGCCAGGCAACACATCGGTAAAGGGAAAGGTGGACCGGCTCGGGAGGGTCGCCGAGTCGGCTGGGAAGGACGATGCCGTCGGGAACGCGACGATCCCGGCCTACATCAGTCTCGACGAGCCACAGAAGGCGCGCGGGCTCGACAGGGCCCCGGTCCAGGTGGACATCACGACCAAGGGAGTCGAGAGCGCCCTGAGCGTGCCGGTTACCGCGCTCGTCGGGAAGTCTGGCGGCGGGTTCGCGGTCGAGGTCGTGCGCGACGGCGGGCGACGCGAGCTGGTCGCCGTGCGGCTGGGCCTGTTCGACACCACGGACGGACGAGTCGAGGTCGAGGGCGATCTTGACGAAGGCGACCAAGTGGTCGTGCCGTCGCTATGAGCGGCGAATCAGTTCTCGAACTGGATGGCGTGACCAAGGTCTACGGTGAGCAGCCGCCGGTGTCCGCCCTCCGGGGGGTGTCCTTCTCCGTGCGGCGGGGCGAGCTGGTGGCCATCGTGGGCCCCTCGGGATCGGGCAAGTCCACGCTCCTGCACGTCATCGGGACGCTGGAGCGGCCCAGCAGTGGCGTGGTCCGGATCGGTGGGGTCGACGCGGCGCGGCTGAGCGACCGCGAGCTGTCGCTGCTGCGGGCCCGGGAGATCGGGTTCGTCTTCCAGCAGTTCTTCCTGGCCGAGCATGCCACGGCGCGGGAGAACGTCGCCGACGGGTTGCTCTACGCCGGCGCCCTCGCCGCCGAGCGATACGGGCGGGCTGATGAAGCGCTCGAACGGGTCGGCCTCTCCGAACGCGCGACGTTCAAGCCCACCCAGCTCTCCGGAGGCGAGCGGCAGCGGGTTGCGATCGCGCGGGCCCTCGTCGGACGTCCGGCGATCGTCCTTGCCGACGAACCGACCGGAAACCTCGACAGCGCCACCGGCGCATCGATCATGGCGCTCATCCGCGAGCTCAACGCCGCCGGCGCCACCATCCTCATGATCACGCACGACGGGGCCCTCGCCGATCAGCTGCCACGCCAGATCCGGGTGCTGGACGGCCAGGTGGTCTCCGATTCATGAGTGCCAAAGGCGGACGACTGCGGATGAAGGACGGGCTGCGGGTGGCGAGTGTCGGGCTGCGCGCCCGGCCGCTGCGCGCCGCGCTGTCCGCGCTCGGGATCGCGATCGGAACGGCAGCGATCGTCGCGGTCCTCGGATTGTCCTCCTCCTCGCAGGCCGGGCTGCTCGCGGAGATCGACCGGCTCGGCACAAACCTGCTGACGGCCGAGCCCGGAGAGAGCTTCACCGGCGGGAAGTCGAAGCTGCCCCTCGAAGCGCCGGCGCGGATCACACACCTGGACAACGTCCAGCTGGTGGCGCACACCGGCCTGATGGAGGACGAGAAGGTCTACCGAAACTCGATGATTCAGGAGGCCAAGAGCGGTGGTCTCGAGGTGCGGGCCACCAGCCTGAACCTGCCGTCCGTGCTCAGCACCGGCGTCGCACGCGGCGACTGGCTCAATGAGGGCACCGCCCAAGTGCCGGTCGCGGTGCTCGGCTCGGTCGCCGCGCAACGGCTGGGCATCGACCGGGTCCACCCCGATCAGCGAATCTGGCTGGGAGAGCAGTGGTTCAACGTCGCGGGCATTCTGAAGCCCTCACCGCTGGAGCCCGACATCGACAACAGCGCCTTGATCGGCTATCCGGCCGCCCGGAAGTACGTCGGCTACGTCAGCATGGTCCGCGGCGAGGAGGAGGTCGGCCCGCCGAGCTCGATCTACGTGCGCGCCGCCACCGGTCGCGAGGCGGCGGTGCAGTCGTTGCTCGCGCAGACCGCCAACCCCGAGGCGCCGAACGAGGTGAATGTAAGCCAGCCGTCCGACGCGCTCACCGCCCGGGCCGCTGCGGCGGGGGCGTTCGACAGCCTCTTTCTCGGGCTCGGGGTGGTGGCGCTGATCGTGGGTGCCGTCGGTGTCGCCAACATCATGATCATCTCGGTTCTGGAACGCCGCTCGGAGATCGGGCTCCGTCGCGCCCTCGGCGCGACGAAGGGCCAGATCCGGACGCAGTTCCTCGGCGAGTCGATCCTGCTCGCCGTCATCGGCGGCGTCGTCGGCGTGCTGGCCGGGGCCGCGGCAACGGCCGTGTACGCCAGCTCGAAGAGCTGGGCCGTCGTGATCCCCGTCGAGGCGTGGTCGGGCGGCATCGCCTCGGCCATCCTGATCGGCGCGTTCGCCGGCCTGCTGCCGGCCGTTCGAGCGTCTCGGATGCCGCCTACCGTGGCATTGCGAACGGTATGAGAGCGGCGCGAGACTCAGGACGCGCCGCGCGCTCAGGGTGAGAGCGCGAGGAGCGCGGCGACCCGCTCGGCTCTGCCGCCGTGGGCGACCTCGGCGGCGGCCAGCATCGCGGCCAAGGCCGCGCACCAGCCCCATAGGCGTTCGCGGTCGAGCCCCAGCGCCAGGGCAAGGGCTCGGCTGCGCGGCTCCCAGGCGCCCGGGTCATCGACCGCCCAGAACACCCAGTCCACGACGTCGAACGCGGCGTCTCCCACGCAGGGGCGCGGGTCGATGGCGACCAAGCCGCGGCCCTCGCCGCCGTCGAGCACGTTCCCCGGATGCAGGTCGCCGTGCAGCAGCACGGGCACGCCGGCATCGGCGGCAAGCCCTCGCGCGAGCTCGTGGCCACGGCGGAGTCGGTCGACCGGCACCGCGCGAGTCGCCGCCTCGCCGCGCCGGCCGTGCCGCTCGACCCAGTGCTCGAAGATGAACTCGACCCGCGCCGTGAGCGACACCACGCCGTCGGCAAGGACTGGCGCGCCGCTGCGATGCAGCCCGCCGATGAGGCTCGCGATCTCCGTCAGCTCGACCGCCGCGCGCGACTCCGAGAGCGGGGTCTCGCCCGGGATGGCCTCCAGCAGCAGCGCGCCCGACGCTGCGTCGGAGTCGTACACGAGCGGCACCCGCCCCGAGGACTCCCAGCTCCGAAGCGCCGACGCCTCCGCGACCCCGAGCTCCACCTCAGGCGTGAGCTTGAGAACCGCGGGGCGGCCGTCCTCGCGTCGGCATCGGACCACGAGCGAGGTATTGCCGCGCCCGACGGCGTCACCGACGACCAGCTTCCAGCGCTCCGCCAGCTCGGCGAGGACTCCGGGAAGCCGTTCCCACCACGGCTCGACCCGCGCCCCGAATCGAGCGAGGAGACGACCACGGGTCGCGTCAACGGTCGGCGAGGCGAAGTCCACGCCACCACGATGTCACGCGCGCCGCCCCAAGCTTCGACGCGGCGCGCGTGCCCGTTCTCACTCGGGCGGCGGCGGGATGAACCGGCTCCCGTCGTCGTGCCGGCCCGCACGCGAGACCACGACCGTCGACGGCTTCGGCGTGGCCGGGTTGTCGCCGGTCGTCTTGTT
Source organism: uncultured Solirubrobacteraceae bacterium (assembly GCA_963774155.1). Classification (GTDB taxonomy): domain Bacteria; phylum Actinomycetota; class Thermoleophilia; order Solirubrobacterales; family Solirubrobacteraceae; genus DASSUW01. The sequence continues at coordinate 451,672 of CAVZDW010000008.1, read as the reverse complement.
GCCCTCCGGCCACCAGCTCGTGTACGTGGCCTCCTGGCCGAACACGCCCGGCGCGGCGGCCGAGTTGCCGGTCTGCTCGCCCGGGTGCTGGATGTTGATGAACAGCGTCTCCTCGTCGGGCGAGAAGTACGGGCCCGTGATCTCGCAGTGCACCGGGCCGTTGGCGAAGCGGAAGGCGATGCCCTTGTTCGGGCCGGTCGTCGGGACCATGAACATCGCGTTGTTGGCGTGGTACTGGTACTCGTTGGGCAGGTTGAGGCGGCTGGACGAGATGTCGGTGACGACCCAGACGTTCGCCGCCTTGTCGATCACGAGGTTGTCCGGGCTGGAGAAGCCGACGCCGCCCGCCGTCGTCGGCCCGCCGGCCGCGTAGTCGCGCCACTCGAACTCGGTCGCCTCCGGGTTGTTGTGCTTCTCGCGCAGGCGCCGGACGGAGCCATGCGAGTCCCGCACGGTGCTGTTGTTGGTCAGCGCGATGAAGACCGAGCCGTCGTCGGCGACCTCGACGTCCTCCGGCCGGTTGGTCGCGAAGTGCGTGTCGTACTCCGCGCCGAAGCGGGCGCGGAGCTTGGTGGCGGTGTCGTCGAGCTCGGACTCGTTGACGCGGATCCAGCGGCCCGTGCCCTCGGTGGCGTTGATCGGATTGACGTCGCCCACGTTGGCGAACCGGCGCCGGCCCTCCGGCTCCCAGCGCGCGATGTAGAGCGTGCCCGACTCGAGGAGCCGGCGGTTGCTCGCGTTGTTGCGCCAGTTGTAGCCGCGGTCGGAGACGAACTTGTAGACGCCCTCGTTGTTCTTGTCGTCGCCCATGTAGAGCACGAACTTCTTGCCGGGCACGTGGCGGAACGCCGTGTTCTCGTGGCGGAAGCGGCCCAGGGCGGTGTGCTTGCGGCCGACCGATCCGGGGTCGTAGGGATCGTGCTCGCACACCCAGCCGTACTTCTTGAACGTCGTGAACTCGTACTCGGCGTCCTCCGGCTGGCCGCCGAACTGATGCCACCCGTTGGCGAAGTCGACGTTGTTGGCGACGTTCGTCCCGTAGCCGTCGAAGTTCTCCTCGCAGGACAGGGCCGTCCCCCACGGCGTGATGCCGCCCGAGCAGTTGCCGACCGAGCCGTGCGCGCTGTTGCCGATGCCCGGCGCGCCCTTGAGCGGTCCGGTGAACTCGAGGTCCGGCCGATCGCCGTAGATCCGGCGGTTGTAGACCGAGGGCGAGACGACCTTCCAGCCGCCGTCGCGGTCGCGCTTGATGTGGAGGATCGAGTTGCCGACCGAGTCCTGCTCCTCCTGCACCTGCGCCGGCGTCTTCGCGCTCCCGTTCGGCTTGTAGCCGTGGAGGAAGAACGGGTCGGGGTACTCGTGGTTGACGAACAGCAGGCCCTCGTTGCTGCCCTTGAGCGGGAAGTACGCGAGGAAGTCGTTGTTGAAGCCGTACCGGAACGCGCGCCGGCCCTTGCCGCGGAACACGTCGCCCCACGAGATGAGCACGTCAGCCCGGAAGCCCGGGGGCACCTCCAGCGCGTCGGCCATGCTCGGAGCGATCGCCTCGAACCGGCCGAAGGCGTTGTGGCCGCGGCCGTGGGCGAAGGCCTCCTCCGCGAACAGGTCGATCACGCCGGCGCGCTCGAGGGCAACGGCACTCGCCGTGCTGGCGCCGGCCGCGGCGATGCCGCGGATGAAGTCCCGCCGGGTGCCGCCAGTCAGTTTGCCGGAAAGCGCTCCATCGGCGGTAGGTACGGCGGTCGGTTCCAAGGTCCCCTCCTGAAGTGGCTGATCGCTCGACGACGCTATGGCCCCGATAGGCGACGGGCTGTGAACGATTCGTGCTCAACTTGTGAAGATGCTGTGACCGCACCGGGATACGCGATCATGCCCCGCCATGTCCGACGTGCCGTTCCAACGGGTCGCGCTCGTGGTCCATCCGACGCGCGACATCGACAACGCGCTCGCCACGCTCCAGCGGTGGACGGACGAGCAGGGACTCGAGCTCGTGCAGCTCGAGACGCTCGGCGCGAAGCGGGAGGTCGCCGACCCGGGTGAGGTCACCGCGGCCGACCTCGTGGTCGCGCTCGGCGGTGACGGGACGGTCCTGGCGGCGCTGCGGGCCGCGGCCGGGACGCGGACGCCCGTGCTCGGCGTGGCGTGCGGCAGCCTCGGCGCGATGAGCGCGGTGACGGCGGCGGAGCTCGAGGTGGCGCTCCATCGCTTCCGGGTCGACGACTGGACGGCGCGGGCGCTGCCGGCGCTGGCCGTCGCGTCGAGCGACGGCGAGGCCTGGGCGGTCAACGACTTCGTCGTGGTCCGGCACGCCGCCGGCCAGGTTGCCGTGGACGTGGCCGTCGACGGCGAGCTGTACGTCCGGCTCGCCGGCGACGGGGTGATCGTGGCCACGCCGCTCGGCTCGAGCGCGTACACGATGGCCGCGGGCGGGCCGATCGTGGTGGCCGACACGCCGGTGCTGCTCTGCACGCCGCTGGCCATGCACGGCGGGAGCGCTCCCGCGCTCGTCGTGCCCGCCGACGCCACGCTGACCGTCGACGTCCAGCCCAGCCACTCGGGCTTCGACGTGGAGATCGACGGCCGGCGCCGCGAGAACGCCGTGGCCCGCTCGTATCGCTTCGCGCTCAAGCCGGAGGCCCTGCACCTCGTCACCTTCGGGCCGAGCGGCCGCGGGCTCACCGCCCTGCGCCGTCGCGGCCTGATCTCCGACAGCCCCCGCATCCTCGCGCGCGACCGGCGCAAGCCCGCCTGAGCGGTCCCTCCTACGGCACGGGAGCGCCCGGGATGAGGCCGGGCGGGAGCGGGAGCTCCGGGACGACGGGGGCCGGGAGCTCGATCGGGCCTCCCTCGTCGATCACGGCCGGCGAGCCGGCCTCCACGCGGAAGCGGCGCAGGGAGAACGCGCTCGTGGGCTCGCGGCGGGTCTCGCGAACGGCTCGGTAGACGACGCGGAGCTCGTCGCGGCGGGCCTCGAGGATCCCGTAGCCCTTGTACGCCTGGTTGGAGTAGACGATCTGGGGGTTGACGCCCAGCACGGCGGCGTCGATCGGCGCCGCGGCGGCGACCCGCTCGGCCTCCGCGTCGGCCACGCGGTCGACGATCCCCGGTGAGGTGACGGCCCCGCAGACGAACTCGGTCGCCCGTGCCGGGCCGTCGACCGGCGAGTCGGCGCCCCGGACGGCCCGGCGGCCGGTCCGGGTCACGTCGCCCGCGAAGAACGTGTGGATGTCCCCGGTGACGAAGGAGACGTCCGCGATCCCGTGATCGGCCAGGAAGTCGACGATCTCCGCCCGCTCGGCGCCGTAGCCGTCCCACGAGTCCGTGTTCAGGGGGTTCCGCGGCGCGGCGTCCAGCGAGGTGATCATCACCTGGTTGGCGATGAGCTTCCACCGGGCGCGCGACCGGCGGAGCGAGTCCTTCAGCCAGGCCTTCTGGGCGGCGCCGAGCAGCGTGCGGCCCGGCGCGTCGGTGACCGACGGCGGGCACGGCTGGGAGACGAACGCGTCGTCGGGGTTGCAGGGCTGGTCGTCGCGGTAGCGCCGCGTGTCGAGCAGGAAGAGATCCGCCGCGCCCAGCGAGTAGCGGCCGTAGACGCGGCCGGAGCCGACCCGCGGCATGTGCTCGAAGAACGCGCGATACCCGTTCGCCCGCCGCGCCGCGAACTCCACGCGCCGGCTCGAGGCCGCCCCGCCCGGCCGGTCGCCGGCGTAGTTGTCCTCGACCTCGTGGTCGTCCCAGATGGCGAGCAGCGGGAACTTGCGCCGCACCTCCAGGAGCCGCGGGTCCGTGTGGTAGAGCCCGTACTTGGCCCGGTACTCGGCCAGCGTCTGGGTCTCGCCGTCGGGCGCCGTCGTGTCCTGCCGCACCGGCTGGTTGCGCGACGTCTGGTCCGCGAAGGCCTGCTCGTAGACGTAGTCGCCGAGGCACACCACGAGATCCACATCCTGCGTGGCCAGGTCCGCGTGCGCCGCGTAATGGCCGGCGATGAACTCCTGGCAGGAGAAGAACGCGATCCGGACCGGCTCGCTCGAGCCCGCCGGCGGCGGGGTGCGGAAGCGGCCCACCGGGGAGTCGTCGGCGCGCGTGGCGAAGCGGTAGTAGTACTCCTCTCCCGGCGCCAGGAAGCCGCCGGTCAGGCGGACGCGGGCGGTCGAGTCGCGGCGCCCCTCCACCGGGACGCGCATGCGCCGCACCACGTTGCGGAAGCGCTTGTCGCGCGCGACCTCGAGCGCCACGACGCCGCCCCGCTCCATCTCCTCCAGCCGCGTCCACAGCGTGATGGCGCGCGGCCCCGGCTCGCCCGAGGCGACCCCCTGGCGGAACACGCCGGTGCGGCTCAGGCGGCGGGCTTCACGCGGCAGGGCCGCGGACGCCGGACCGAGCACCAGGGCGCCCGCTCCGAGTGCCGCACCGCGGACGAAGGTGCGTCGATCGATGTCGTGGCTCACAGCCACTCCTGATTCCCGTCTTTCGACGAACCCAACCTCCGGTCACGACTCGCTCACATCTCGGTCGTCGTCGCGGGAGAGGAACGCGGGGTCGGCGATCGCGAACACGCCGAGCACGATGAAGGCGAAGAGCAGCACGACCCCCACAACGCGCGTGACGGCGTACTCGAAGCCGACCATCAGGAGCGTGCCGACGACGAGACAGGCGAGGGCGAGCCTCATACGTGGAAGCGCTGCTCGAAGGGCTGGTACTCCTGATCCAGCCGGCCCTGGAGCACGAGCCGATACAGGAGCCACAACGAGGGAACCAGGATGACGAAGCCCGCCGACACGCCGATCACCACCGCCGACAGCGTCGCGTCGGCCGCCGCCGCCTCGTCCAGGGTCAGCTCCGGCGGCAGGACGTAGGGCCGCTGCGCCAGAGCCCAGCCGACCACCACCGCGGCGACGGCGGCCGCCGAGCTGAACCGCGCGAGCCCGAAGCGCCCGACCCACACCAGCGCCAGCGTCACCACGCCGAACGCGGCCGAGACGAGCACCATCACGAGCCCGCCGCCCGACGTCAGCCCGTCGTACAGCGGCCGCGCGTCTGAGCGGAGCACCAGCAACCCGCCCGCCGCGAGCACGCCCGCGACGGCGCCGGCGCCCAGGGCACGTGCCCGGAACGCGGCCTCGAGGTCGGCGACGCCGGCGCGCCGGGAATCGGCCGCCAGGTAGACCGCGGCCAGGTACGCGCCGCTCACCACGCCGAGGACCCCGATGAACACCGACGTGGGGTTCAGCCACGAGCTCCACGGATCGCCGGCCGCGTTGCCCACCGGCACGCGTCCCGAGATCACCCCGCCGATCGCCGCGCCCATGAAGAACGGGATCAGCACCGACGCGGACGCGAACACCGCGCCCAGGATCCGGGCCTCGCGAATCGTTCCCGCCTGGCCGCGGAGGGCGAACGCCGCGCCGCGGAAGATGATCCCGATGGCGGCGAGGAACAACGGGATCGACAGCGTGGAGAACACCGACCCGAAGACCTTCGGGAAGGCCGTCCAGAGGATCACGAGCACGAAGATGAGCCAGACGTGGTTGGCCTCCCAGACCGGGCTCATCGACCACTGCACCAGCCCGCGCAGCCGCGAGCCGCGCCGCGCGCCGCCGGCCGTGAGATCCCAGAAGCCCGCCCCGAAGTCGGCGCTCCCCAGCACCGCGTACGCGGTGATCCCGAGCATCACGAAGGCCAGGCAGACGTCGGCCATCACTCGACCTCGCTCGTGGCCGGCGCCCGTGTCAGCCGCCGCAGCAGCCATACGACCGCCAAGCCCAGCGCCACGTACACGAGCAGCAGGAAGGCGTAGCCGACCTCGAGCCCGTTGGCCGACGTGACCGCCTGCTCGGTCCGCATCACCTCGTAGACGATCCACGGCTGGCGTCCCACCTCGGTCGTGACCCAGCCGGAGATCAGGGCCACGAACGACAGCGGGCCCGCGGCCATGACGGCGCGGTAGAACCAGCGCGAGCGGGGCAATCGGCGCTTGCGCAGCCACGTCACGACGAACCAGACGCCGAGCAGCGCGAGCCCGGTGCCGATGCCCACCATCGTCTGGAACGACCAATGCACGATGTTCACCGGCGGCCGGTCGTCGGCCGGCACCGACTCGAGCCCGACGACCTCGGCGTTCGGGTCATGGAAGGCGAGCAGCGAGAGCAACCGCGGGACCTCGATCCCCCAGCGCATCTCGTTGTCGTCGTAGTCGTAGAACCCGCCGAGCGTGAACGGCGCGCCTTCCTGCGTCTCGTAGAGACCCTCGAAGCCGGCGAGCTTCACGGGCTGGTTCTCGGCGACGTTGCGCGCCGCCCAGTCGCCGACGATGACCTGCACCGGCGCCGCCAGACAGGCGAAGGCCAGCGTCACCACGAGCCCGGTCCGGTGGTAGTGGTCGCGCTTCCCGCGCAGCCACGCGAACGCGTAGACGCCGGCCACGATGAACCCGGCGACGATGTAGCCGGCCAGGTACATGTGGATGAGCTCGTGCGGGAGGTGCGCGTTCAGGAGCGCATCCCACGGCTGCGGGTTGACCACGCGGCCGTCGACCACGTCGAAGCCCTCCGGGTGGTTCATCCAGCCGTTGACGGCGATGACGTTGAACGAGCCGGCGAAGCCCGAGATGACGATCGGGATCCCGGCCAGGAAGTGCCCGCGCCGGCTCAGCCGGTCCCAGCCGTAGACGTAGATCGCGATGAAGATCGCCTCGACGAAGAACGAGATCCCCTCGAGCCCGAACGCGATCCCGAAGACCTCGCCGAACGAGGCCATGAACTCGGGCCAGAGCAGCCCGAACTCGAACGAGAGGATCGTCCCGGTCACCACGCCGACCGCGAAGAGGACCAGCGCCACCTTCGACCAGCGCTTCGCCAGCGCCTTGTAGGTGAGGTCGCCGGTCCGCAGGTACAGGCCCTCGACGAACAGGAACATGGCCGGGAACGCGATCCCGAAGCACACGATCGGGATGTGGATGGCCAGCGAGAGCGCCTGCATCTGGCGCGCGAGGACCGCGTCCGGCTGCGGCCTGCCGCCGAGCGTGTCGACCACCTGCTGGGCGAAGACCGTGAAGGTCATCCCGCCCGAAAGCTACAGCGCTTAGCGCCGAGCCCACCTCATGCCGCGGGGCGCATCTCCCGATGGCCGCTTCGCCGCCGCGACGTTCTGAGCGAGCTCGTCCGCGTTGAAGCGGCTGACGTAGGCGGGCGTGCCGGCCTGGACGCGCCAGCCCTCCGCGAGCGGGCCGATGTCGACGGGATCGAAGCCGAAGGAGTCGATGAGGTCGGCGACCGCCTGTCGCGCCTGCGGGTCGTCGCCGGCGACGATCAGCGCGCGGCGGTTCTCGGTGCCGGGCGGCTGGGCGTCAGCCGTCAGCGCCGGCGCCGCGATGTGGTTGAACGCCTTGACCACGCGGGACTCCGGCAGGTGGGCCTGCAGGAGCTCCGAGACGGTCGTCGATTCGTCGTCGAGCTCGGCGATGTGCCCGTCCCGCGCGGGGTAGTAGTTGTCGGCGTCGATCACGATCTTGCCGGCAAGCGGCTCGACCGGGACCTGGCGCTCGCTCTTGAGCGGGATGGCGACGACGACGATCTCGCCCGCTTCGGCCGCCTCGCGGGCCGTCGCTCCGGCGCCCCGCTCCCCGAGCTCCGCCAGCAGTCCGGCCGGCAGTGTCTCCGGCCCACGTGAGTTGCTGATGATGACCTCGTGGCCATGCGCGACAGCGAGCCGCGCGATCTGGCTGCCGATGTTCCCCGCGCCGATGATTCCGATCTTCATCCGCCCATGGTGGCTCACACCCGTCGCCGCGGTCGTCGGGCGACGGAGGGGTCTTTCGCGTACTCCACCTGGAGTAGAGGTAACGCACCCGTTACCGTAACGTTTTCGTTACGCTCTCGCTCATGGCATCCGACGAGCAGGGCACCCGCGAGCACCCGTGGGTGCTGCAGACGCCGAGCGGCGGCTCGGAGTACACCGCGTACCGCGACGAGGCGGCCGATCCGCCGGCGCTCGTCGTGCAGGTCGGCAAGACCGAGCTGCGCTACCACCTGCGCTGCCTCGACGACCTCGAGGCGATGCTGCGCGAGCACGGCGACTGGATCCCGCTCGGGAGCGCCGACGAGCAGAAGCCGGCCGCCGACGGGAGCGTCGAGGCGTGGGCGCGGTCGCCCGAGAACCCGGTCGGCGGCTGGTACGGGCTCAAGAAGGGCCTGCGGGGGCGGTTCGCCAACTACGTCCCGCCCGTGATGGAGGTGCTCGGTCGCTCCGAGGTCGAGCACAACCCGCGCAACAACCGCATGCGTGCCTCGACCTGAGCGTCCGGGAATGTACATCGGCCTCAAGGCGTCCCTGAACGGTGCCGAAGCCTGAGCAGAGGCTCAGGCGGTGGGCATGCTGACAACCAAGCTGGCGCTCGCAGCGGCACTCGCCGCGGCGGCTCCGCCTGCCCTCGACCTGCCGCCGGTCGTCATCGACCTGCCGCCGGTCCTCAACCTCGATCCGCCGCCGGTGGTGGTCGACGCTCCGCCGGTCGAGCTGCCGAAGCTCCCCGCCCCGCCGGTTCCCGACGTCCCCAGCGTCCCGGCCCCGCCGCCCGCGCCCGCGGCGGTGCCCGAGTCCAAGACCGCCCCGGCGACGCCTGCGCCCGCCTCCGCGGCAACGCCGACCCGGCCGGCCGACCCCGCGACTCCCGCCGGCGACCGCCCCGCGCGCGCCGCCCCGCGGCCGACCCGGACGACCCGGACGGCCGCCGCCCGGCGCCGTGCCCGGGCCGCGGCGCAGCCGCCCGCGAAGCGGTCCGCGAAGGCCCGCGTCGAACGGCTCGTCGCCGCCACCGGCGGCGCGGTCGCCCAGCCGCGCGCCGCCGCGCCGGCGTCCGAGTCCGACAGCCGCCCGTTCACCGCGAGCGTCATCGACGTCGTCGAGGACCTCCCCGCGGCCGTGCTGTGGGCGCTGCTCGGCATCGCGGCGCTGGCGCTCGGGCTGGCCGGCAGCGCGTTCTGGCAGTCGCGCCAGCGCTCCGCGCTCGAGGAGCAGCGCGAGGAGCTGCTGGGCGACATCGGGCTGCTCTCCGGCGCCCTGCTCCCGCCGGTGCCCGACGAGCTCGACGGCCTCTCCGTCTCGGCCGCCTACCGGCCCGCCGACGGACCCGCCGCGGGCGGCGACTTCTACGACGTCTTCTGCCTCGGCGACGGCCGCGTCGGCATCCTGCTGGGCGACGTCTCCGGCCACGGCCGCGACTCGGTCACCCAGGCCGCGCTCGCCCGCTACACGCTGCGCACCCTGCTGGCCGCCGGCCACGCGCCCGGCGCGGCGCTCGCCCAGGCCGACCGCCTGCTCGCGCGCGACCTGCCGCCGCACTTCGTCACCGTCGTCGCCGCGATCTACGACCCGCGTACCGAGGTCCTGACCTACGCCAAGGCCGGTCATGCGCCGCCGATCGTCCTCGGCGCCGAGCACGATCCCGATGCCGAGACGGCGGCCTGCCCGATCGGCCTCGGCCTGGGCGAGGTGTGGCCGGAGTTCGAGCTGACGCTGAGCGCCGGCGTGTCGGTCTGCCTCTACACGGACGGGCTCGAGGACGCCCGGCTCGGCCCCGGGCGGCTGGGGCGCGACCGGGTCACCGAGATGCTCGCCGCCCAGGACGCGCCGGATGCGACCGCCCTGCTGGTCGCCGTCGGCGAGCGGGCCGACATCGTCACCGACGACACGGCCGCCGTCGTCCTAACCGCCCGCGAGCACCACGTCGTAGCCGTCGGCGCGTAGCACCTCGACGACCACCTCACGGTGGTCGCCCTGGAGCTCGATCACGCCGTCCTTCGCCGAGCCGCCGACCCCGCAGCGCTTCTTGAGCCGGCCGGCGAGCTCGCGCAGGCCCGCGTCGTCGAGCGGCACGCCGGAGATCGTGGTGACGCCCTTCCCGCGCCGGCCCGCGACCTCGCGCCGGACCTTCACGCGGCCGCCGGCGGCGGGCCGCGCCGGCTCGTCACGGCGTGCGCCGCGCTGGTCGCCGCGGTCGCTGGACCAGACGAGATCGGCGTCGCGCTTGGGCATGCCGCTCACGCTACTGGTGACTCGGGACACTAGGCCCGGCCACTGGCGATTTCACCGATCCGACGGTGCCGGACGGCGTCGCGTAGACCGGGAGTTCAGCCGTGCTGCGGGCTGCTGAGCTGGGCTCGCAGCGCGGCGATCTCGGTCACGGCAAGGCCGACGTACACGGCGCGGGACGCCTCGATGTCCTGCTCGAGGTCGTTCATGTAGAGCGCGTTCTGGCCGAGCCCGGCATCGACGGCGTCGAGCCGCTCGGCCTGCAAGCGCTGCAGCTTGTTGCGGGCATCGAGGGCGGTCGTCATGGTCGAAAGACTCACACCACGGCGGCCGCTCTCCAATGCGGGCAGGCCCCTCAGTGAGACGGTGGCGAGCCCGCGTTTCAAGGTACGGTCTACCCCCGCATCCCTACACGCGGATGCGCACCGTGCGGCGCGAGGTCCGCGAGCGGCCGTCCGCGTAGCGCACGGTCACGGTCAGCTTCGCCTGGACGTAGCCGCGCCGCCGGCCCGAGCGGCGGACCTTCTGCGGCAGGGTCATGCGCACGCTGCGCCGGCCGTTGAGCGTGCGCCGGACGGTGCGCACGGTCTTGCCCCGCACCCGCAGGCGGCTGACCATCGTGCAGCGCTGGGTGCAGTTCACGGTGAAGGTGAGCTTGCCCTTGCTCCCGCGCTTGGGCAGGCGGATCGACGGCTTCGGCAGGGCGGCGACGGTGATCGCGCGCGAGGCCGTTCCCGCGCCGCCGCGGAAGTCCTGGGCCGCGACGGTCGCGGCGAAGGTGCCCGCGGTCGGGTACGTGTACGAGGTCGACGGCTCGCCGGTGACCCGGTCCGTCGTGCCGTTGCCGTCGAAGTCCCAGCCGTAGCCGGTGATCCGCGAGTCGGAGTCCGTGAACGACGCGGCGAAGGCCACCGTCTCCCCCGCGCTGATGCGCAGCCGGCTGGCGGCGAGCGAGCCGCTCGGCAGCCGGTTGGGCGGGCCGCCGAAGACCTCGAGCTCGGAGAAGTCGATGAAGTCGCTCGAAGGAGAGAGCGGCGACAGCAGGGTGAGCCGCACGTAGCGGACCCCGGTGAGCGCGGCCGGGACGAGGTTGAGGCGGTTGCGGTCGGCGGCCGAGAACGTGCCCTGGTGGGCCTCCGCGTAGTTCACCCCGTCGCCCGACACCTCGATCCGGTAGCCCGCGGTGCTCGAGCCGACCGGTCCGCCGCACGTGTTGGTGGGGTCGAGCCCGAACGCGGTGACGTTGATCGTCGCCGGGAGCCGGACGACGGCCTGCGGTGCCCCGAGGCGCGGATTGGCGGGATCGGGGCTCGCCGGGTTCCAGGCCGACCAGCCGGTCTCCTGACGCTGGTCGACGAGCTGGGCCAGCCCGCAGCCGAACGGCGCGCCCGTGTTGTCGAACCGGGTGCTCAGGAGCATGTCGGCCCCGCCCGCGCTCGCCGCCCAGTCACGGCGCAGCGCGACGTCCTGTCCGCGCGTGACGCCGGCCGCCACGACGAACGCGGGGACGGCGACGCGGTCGTAGCCGGCGGCGCCCTCGAAGGTCAGCTCCCCGTACTGGCCGGCGGGCGCCTCGAGCGCGTAGCTGCCGTTCGACGCCGTGCGTGCCACGAGCCTCTCCGGGAACTGCGTGTCGGTCTCGAGGCCCGCGAACCCCACGGTCACGTCACCGAGGGGGAGGCCCGTGTCGGCCGACGTGACCGTGCCGGTCGTCACGCCGCGCGGCGCGCCGGGCGCCGGCGGCGCGCTGAAGTCCTCGGCCGCGGTGACGTCGCCGGCGTCCCGCACGTGCGCGAAGTAGCCCATCCCGCGCTTGCGGAAGACCTCCCAGACGGCCGCGCGATGGTCGCCGGGGAGCCCGGCCTCGGCGGCCACGATCGCGTTGCGCATGTCGAGGAACGACGGCTCGGGCGGGGACATCCGCATGCCCGCGGTGATCAGGCGCTGGGCCAGGTCGGAGCCGAGCGCGACGCGCAGGTCCCACAGCGTCTGCCCCCAGATCTCGCCGTCGGCGTGGACGTCCGGACCGCCGGCGATCTTGCCGAAGTCCCCGAGCGTGTAGCCGCCGGCCGGGCAGCCCGCGCTGACCACGCCGACCGGGCAGTCCAGGCCCTCGGTGCGCAGCGTGTGCGGCACGTGGTCGACGTAGGCGCCGGCGTCCATCTGCCCCGTCGCCGCCGTGTCGGGCTGCAGTCCGTCGCGCGCCAGGAGGTCGAGCGCGTACCAGTCGCTCCAGCCCTCCCCCATCGCGCCCGCCTGCGGGCTCGAGAGCGCGGCCGAGCCGTCGTCGTAGGTCACCAGGCGGCTCGACAGCCCGTGCGTGTACTCGTGCCAGACGATGGCCGCCGAGTCGCCCGCGTTCACGTTGCGGAACCCGTCGCCGGTGAAGCGGTGGAGCTGCAGGCGCGGCGGAGAACCCTCGGGCGGCGTCGACATGCTGGCGTTGTTGAGGAACTCCGGGTCGTTGGTCTCCACGCGCACGGCGTCGACGCCCGAGAAGCCGTCGAAGCCGATGTCGGGGTCCTGCGCCAGGTGGTCGCGGAAGCGGTTGACCAGGTAGAAGGCCTGGACGCCGTTCTGCTCCCGGTTGGCCGAGAAGTTGTTCGGCGGCGCCCAGGAGCAGCGGGCGTCGGGGTTGGCGCACGTGGGCCCGCCGTACGCGGTGAACGGGTACTGGAAGTCGTCCAGCGCCGTGCGCACGATCTGCTCCGACGCGGACACCAGGTCGTTGCCGTTGAGGTCGGAGTAGGCGAGCGCGTACCGGCCGCTGAGGACGTTCGCGCCGGCGGGGAGCCAGCCCGGGTCCTCGAGATCGACCGCGGTAGGGGCCGTCGCGGTCGGGTGGCTGCGATAGACGAGCGCGCCGGCGTCGAAGCGCGTGAGGTTCTGGCGGAAGAGGATCGCGCCGGTGGTCGCGTCGACGACCGCGTCGTAGTGCGCGACCGAGGACGCGCGGTACGTCAGATGCCACGCGAGCCGTCCGCGGGCGCCGAAGCGCACGAGGCGGGCGAAGTCGCCGCCCGCGAAGCGGGTGGTGCGGCGCACGCCCGCCGGGCCGTCGACGATGGGGACCGGGCGTGGGGCGCCGAGCGCGCGCAGGGCCGCCTGGGCATCGAGCCGAGGCGCCGTGCTGCCCTCCCCGAGCCCGGACACCGCCGTGCTCGTGACGTTGAGGATGCGCCCGCCGCGATCGAGGTTGACCCGGAGCCCGCCGTCGAAGGCGGGGATGCCGCCGGCGGCCTGGCGGAAGCGCAGGTGCGTGATGCCGGTGCCCTGGTCGACGCTGCGCTGGTCCAGGCTGAGCTCGTCGACGTCGCCGGCGGTCAGGCCGAGCGCCGCGCGGTTGGTCCGGACCCAGCGCCGCGCGACGGCGGCGCGGTCGCCCTCCGCCGGCCCGGTCAGCGCGCCGCGCACGGCCTGCACGCTGCGAGCGTCACCGCTCGGATGGTCGACGACGACGAGCCGTTCCGCGGCGGCGGGAGCGGGACCGGGCAGCGCGATCAGACCGGCGAGCAGCGCGGCGAGGCCCGCCGCTCGCCGGCAGAAGGAACGTCGCTCGTGTTCCTCGTCCGCCGGAGCTATTGATCGACACTAACCCGGACTCGCTCAGAAGTGAAGGTTTGCCTTACATCCGGGGCCACCGGTACTCTCGGCCTTCCCCAAGGAGGCGGGAAAAGCTGGCACCCCCGCAAGTGATCATCGAACTCTGCGGCCACCTGGCGGTCAGCGTGGATGGACGCCGCCGGGAGTCCGACCTGCCGGGCCGACAAGGCCGGCTCGCGCTCGCGCACCTGGCGCTCAATCGCCCGCGCGCGGTCACGCGTGAGCGGCTGATCGCCGCCTTGTGGGGCGAGGACGCCCCGGCCGGTCACGCTCAGGCGCTCAACGTCGTGCTCTCGAAGCTCCGGCGGGCGCTCGGCACCGGCGTGCTCGAGAACGCCGGCGAGCGCGCCGTCCAGCTCACCTCCGAGGCCGTCGTCGATCTCGACGCCGCCCAGCCCGCGCTCGACGAGGCCTTCGCCGCTCGCGACCGCGGGGACTGGCCCGCGGTGGTCGAGGCGGCCGCCCGCGTCACCGCGCTGGCCGACGCCGGGCTCCTCCCCGGCTACGAGGCCGCCTGGCTCGAGGACCCGCGGCGCCGGCTGGAGGAGCTCGGGCTGCAGGCCCGCGAGCTGCGGGGCGACGCGGGGCTCGCCCTCGGCGGCGCCGAGCTCGCCCACGCCGAGCGGGCCGCGCAGGAGCTGGTCGACATGGCCGCCTTCCGCGAGAGCGGCTACCTGCTGCTCATGCGGGTCCGCGAGGCGCAGGGCAACCTCGTGGAGGCCCTGCGCGTGCACGAGCGGCTGCGCACGCTGCTGCGCGACGAGCTCGGCGTGGCCCCGGGCCCGCAGGTGCAGGCGATGTTCGAGCGCCTCCTGAAGGCCGAGGCGGCCGGGCCCGAGCCGGCCCCCGCGCCCGTCGCGCCGCCGCCGTCGGCCCCGCCGCCGCTCTCACCGGACGCGGCCCCCGCCTTCTTCGCCACCCGCAGCGGCGGCGCGTTCGTGGGGCGCGGCACCGAGCTCGAGCGGCTGCGGCAGTTCCTCGAGCGCGCCAACGAGGGCCGCCGCCAGCTCGTGCTGCTCGAGGGAGAGCCGGGCATCGGCAAGACGCGCCTCGCGATCGAGTTCATGGAGGCCTGCGAGGCCGACGGCGCGCTCGCCCTCTACGGCCGCTGCGACGCCGAGACGCTCGTCCCCTACCAGCCCTTCGTGGAGGCGCTGCGGCGCTACGTCGCGCGTGCGCCCGAGCAGCTCGCCCCGTGGCGCGCCCAGTACGGCGCCGAGCTCGGCCGCGTGGTGCCGGAGCTCGCCGCGCCCGGCGACACCCAGAGCGGCCCCGAGGAGGAGGAGCGCTACCGCCTCTTCGACGCGGTGTCGGAGGTGCTCAACGACATCGCCCGCCACCAGCCCGTCGTGCTCGTGCTCGACGACCTTCACTGGGCCGACAAGCCGACCCTGCTCATGCTGCGCCAGATGGTCCGCGCCGCCGGCGGGTCGCCGCTGCTGATCGTCGCCACGATCCGCGACACCGAGCGCCCCGAGGTGCTCGTCGACATGCTCGTGCAGCTCCGCCGCGAGCACTACTTCGACCGGATCGAGCTGAGCGGCCTCGGCGAGGAGGACGCGACGGCGCTGATCGGCGAGTTCGGCCCCCAGGGCATGCCCGAGCACGTCAACCGCGCGTTGTGGGAGGAGACCAAGGGCAACCCGTTCTTCATCGAGGAGATGGTCCGCCACCTCGGCACCACCGCGCCGAGCCCGGAGGGCAACGGCCAGCCGTGGCCGCTGGAGCTCCCGGAGGGGATCCGCGAGGTCATCGGCCGCCGCCTGGCCACGCTCTCCGAGCGCACCAGCCAGGTGCTCACGACCGCCGCCGTGATGGGCCGCGAGTTCCGCGTGGACGTGCTCGAGACGGTCGGCCCGCTGTCCGAGGACGAGCTCGACGAGGTGGTCGAGGAGGCCGTCGGCGCGCACGTGATCGCCGAGGTGCCGGGCGTCTACGGCCGCTGCAGCTTCACCCACGCGCTGATCCGCCAGACGCTCTACGACGGGCTGACGGCGACGCGACGCGCCCGCCTGCACCTGCGCGTGGCCGAGGCGCTGGAGACGCTCGAGGGGAACGTGCCGGAGCCGCCGCTGGCCCAGCTCGCCCACCACTTCGCCCTCGCACCGCCCACCCGCGGCGCGCCGAAGGCGGTCGAGTACGCGGAGCGCGCCGCGCAACGCGCCCTCGGCGTGCTCGCCTACGAGGAGGCCGCCCGGCTCTACGGCGTTGCGCTCCAGGCGCTCGACCAGGCGCCGGCCGACCCGGATCGCCGCTGCCGCCTGCTGCTCGCCGCCGGCCACGCGCAGACCAAGGCGGGCGACACGCTGGAGGCGCACACGACGTTCGGCGAGGCGGCTGACATCGCCCGCGCGCTCGGCTCGGCCCGCCTGCTCGCCCAGGCCGCGCTCGGCTACGGGCAGGGCGGGTTGATGACCGGCGGCATCGTCGACGAGCCGCTCGTCCGGCTGCTCGAGGAGGCGCTCGAGGCGGTCGGCGAGGCCGACCCCGCGCTGCGCTCCCGCCTGCTCGCCCGGCTGGCCGTCGAGCTCAGCTTCTCCGAGGCGCGCGACCGGCGAGCCGAGCTGAGCGGCGAGGCGGTTCAGATCGCCAAGCGGGTCGGCGACACACGGGGCCTCGGCTTCGCGCTGAACGCTCGCCACTGGTCGCTGTGGGGGCCGGCGAACGTCGAGGAGCGTCTGGCTGCCGCCAACGACCTGCTCGAGCTCGCCGCGCGGTCCGGAGACGAGCGGCCCGCCCTACAGGGTCACCGCTGGCGGATGATGGACCTGCTGGAGCTCGGCGAGATGGACGCCGTGGACGAGGAGATCGAGCGATACTCGGCCATCGCCGAGCGGCGGCGGCGGCTCTCCGAGCAACTGTACGTCCACCTCTTCCGCGCGATGCGGCTGCTGCTGGCGGGCGACTTCGCCGAGGCCGAGCGCCACGGCTGGGAGGCGGTCACCCTCGGCAACCGCGTCCAAGATCCGAACACCGGCAACGCGACGCTGCTGCAGTCCTGCACGCTGCGGCGCGAGCGCGGCGGGATCGAGCGGCTCGAGGGGCCGGTTCGGGCCTACGCCCAGCGCTTCGGCACGATCCCGGGCTGGCGCTGCGTCCTCGCCCACCTGCTGGCCGAGAGCGGCCGCGCCGAAGAGGCGAAGGAGATCCTCGACGGCTTCGCGGCCGACGACTTCCGTGAGCTGCCGCTCGACGGCATCTGGCTCGGCGCCATGGCCTACCTGGCCGAGACGGCGGCCACCCTCGGGGACGCGACGCACGCCGCCGCCCTCCACGAACTGCTGGGTCCGTACGCGGATCGCAACGTCGCCGTCGGCTGGGCCTCGACGTGCATGGGCTCCGCGTCCCGCCATCTCGGCCTGCTCGCCGACCTGCTCGGGCGGCGCGACGAGGCGATCGCCCACTTCGAGACCGCGCTGGCCATGAACGAGCGGATGCGCGCCCGGCCGTGGGTCGCCCACACGCAGGTCGAGCTCGCCCGGGTCCTCGCCCAGAAGCCGGCCGACCGGGACCGCTCGGCCGAGCTGCTGGACGCCGGCCTGGCGGAGGCGCAGGCCGTCGGGATGCCCCGACTGCTGGAGCGTGCGAGCACCGCCGTAACTCCCTGATCGGGGGGTCAAGCGGTCGAGTTGGCGTCACTTCGGCGTCGCGTTCGCTACACAAGAGGGGTGAAAGCAGGTTCCTCCGATCTCACCGCTGCGACGGAAGCACTCCGTTCGCGGCTTCCCGAGCCGCTCGCTCCGCTTGCCGAGCTCGCCTACAACTACCGCTGGTCCTGGACGCCCGGCGGCCCCGAGCTGCTCGCCTCCGTGGATCCCCGGCGCTGGGAGCTGTGCCTCGGCAACCCCGTCCGGCTGATCGAGGAGACGGCCCCGGCGCGGCTCGAAGAGCTCGCGTCGGACACCGACTTCCTCGCCCGGCTCGCCGATCTCCACGGCGCCGTCAGCGCCAGGGTCTCGGAGCCGCTCCGCAGCGAGCCCGTCACGGAGGACCGCCCGGCGGCGTTCTTCTGCGCCGAGTACGCCATCCACAAGTCGCTGCCGGTCTACTCCGGCGGCCTCGGCGTGCTGGCCGGCGACATCCTCAAAGAGGCGTCCGACATGGGGCTGCCGCTCGTCGCGGTCGGCCTCATGTACCGCCACGGCTACTTCCGCCAGCGGATCGACGCGTCCGGCTGGCAGCACGAGTACTGGGTCGAGACCGACCCCGACCGCGTGCCCGCCGCGCTGGTGTGCGGCGACGACGGCGAGCCGCTGACCGTCAGCGTGCCGATCGGCGAGCGCACGATCGTGGCGCAGGTCTGGCGCGTCAACGTCGGCCGCGTGCCGCTCCTGCTGCTCGACGCCGACCGGCCGGAGAACGACCTCACGGACCGCTGGATCACGTCGCGCCTGTACGTCGGCGACCCGGGCGTGCGGCTCGGGCAGTACGCGCTGCTCGGCATCGGCGGGGTGCGTGCCCTGCACGCGCTCGGCATCGATCCGGGCGTCGTGCACCTCAACGAGGGGCACGCCGCGATGGCCTGCCTGGAGCTGGCGCGCGCCGAGCGCGAGCGCTCCGGTGGATCGATCGAAGACGCGTTCGAGGCGGTCCGCCAGCGCACCGTGTTCACCACCCACACCCCGGTCCCGGCCGGCAACGACACCTACCCGGCCGCCCAGATGGCCGAGACGCTGTCGGGCATCGCGTCGGAGATGGACGTCGACCCCGCCGACCTCGTGCGGCGCGGCCAGACCCACCCGGACAGCGCCGAGCCGTTCGGCGTCACGCAGTTCGCGCTGCGCTCGAGCCGGGTCGCCAACGGCGTCTCCGCCCGCCACGGCGAGGTGGCGCGCGAGATGTGGCAGGAGCTCTGGCCCGACTCGCCCGTCGAGGACGTGCCGATCACCAGCGTCACCAACGGGGCGCACATCCCGACGTGGATCGGCGGCCCGATGCGCGAGCTGCTCGACCGCTACCTCGGCGAGGGCTGGACCGACCGCGCCGTGGAGCCCTCCACCTGGGAGCCCGTCGACGAGATCCCGGCGCAGGAGCTGTGGGCCGCCCGCAGCGCCCAGCGCGCCGAGCTGATCGACGTCGTGCGCGAGCGCAGCGTCACCGACCGGCTCGGCCGCGGCGACACCGCCGAGTACGTGCGCGCCGCCGTCAACGCCCTCGATCCGGACGTGCTGACCGTCGGGTTCGCCCGCCGGGTGGCGACGTACAAGCGGCTCGACCTGCTCCTGCGCGACGTCGATCGCGCGCTGGCGCTGCTCTCCGACGAGGAGCGGCCCATCCAGCTCATCCTGGCCGGCAAGGCGCACCCGAAGGACGACGACGGCAAGCGGCTGGTCCAGCGCCTGTTCGAGATGAAGGGCCACTTCCCGGTCGGCCGGCGGGTCGTCTACCTCGACGACTACGACCTGGCGCTGGGCGCCGCGATGGTCCGCGGCGCCGACATCTGGGTCAACGTCCCACGGCCGCCGCTGGAGGCGAGCGGCACGAGCGGCATCAAGTCGGCGATGAACGGCGGCCTGCAGCTGTCCGTGCTCGACGGCTGGTGGCCGGAGGCCTACGACGGCTCGAACGGCTGGGCGATCTCCGGCGAGGTCGACCCCGACCACGGCGCGCAGGACTGGCGCCACGCGGACGAGCTCTACCGCCTGCTCAGCGAGGACGCGGTCCCGACGTTCTACGGCCGCGACGACCGCGGCATCCCGCAGGACTGGCTCGACATGGTGCGCGCGTCGCTGCGCACGATCGGGCCGAACTTCGGGGCCGGGCGGATGGTGCGCGACTACGCCGAGCGGATCTACCCCGCGCACGTGGGAGCCCAGGCGTAGCGTTCTGGCTCAAGGCGGTCGGCCACGCCCGTGGGCCGCTCGGCGAGCGCTGGCTCGACGAGCGGCCTGAGCTGCTGCACCGGACGGGCTTCCCGCGCCGCCCGCGCATCGTCGAGGGCGACCGCCTGGTCATGTACGCGTCGGTCTGGCGGCGGGTGTTCGCGATCGCCGAGGTGCTCGGGGAGCCGGAGGAGCGCGACCATCCCCGCTGGCCGTGGACGGTGCCGATCGAGACGCTCCTGGTCGTCCCGGTGCTCGACGCGGCGCCGCCGGTGGAGGCCATCGGGGTCGCCGCCCGCTCGATGAGCCAGCAGTCGCACATCCGGATCGAGCCGGGGCACTACGACCGCGCCGTGGAGGCGATCGCCTCGGTCGCCGCGCGCTGATGCGTACCGTGCAGGCATGGAACAACGGCAACTCGGAACGAGCGGGCCCACGGTTTCCGCTCTTGGACTCGGCTGCATGGGCATGTCGGCCTTCTACGGGTCGACCGACGCGGACGAGTCGGTCGCCACCATCCACCGGGCCATCGAGCTCGGGATCACCTTCCTCGACACGGCCGAGCTGTACGGGCCGTACGACAACGAGGAGCTGCTCGGCCGCGCGCTGGCCGGCCGCCGCGACGAGGTCGTGATCGCGACCAAGTTCGGCGTCGTCCGGCCCGAGGGCGAGAACAACCGTGTGCGGGACGGCTCGCCGGCGAACGTGCGCCGATCGATCGAGGGCTCGCTGAAGCGCCTCGGCACCGACCACGTGGATCTCTACTACCAGCACCGCATCGACCCCGACACGCCGATCGAGGACACCGTCGGCGCGCTCGCGGAGCTCGTCGACGAGGGCAAGGTGCGCCACATCGGGCTCTCCGAGGCCTCGGAGGAGACGATCCGCGCCGCGCACGCCGTGCATCCGCTCGCCGCGGTCCAGATGGAGCACTCGCTGTTCAGCCGCGACGTCGAGGCGCTCCTGCCGACACTGCGCGAGCTGGGGATCGGCCTCGTCGCGTACTCGCCGCTCGGCCGCGGCTTCCTCTCGGGCCGCTTTTCCTCCACCGACGATCTGGACGCGAACGACTGGCGGCGCACGCAGCCGCGCTTCAGCCGCGAGAACGCCGATCGCAACTTCGCGCTGGCCTCGAAGGTCGCGGAGCTGGCCGCGGAGAAGGACGTCACGCCCGCCCAGCTGGCGCTCGCGTGGGTGCTCGCCCAGGGCGACGACATCGTCCCGATCCCCGGCACCAAGCGCCGCACGTACCTCGAGCAGAACGCCGGGGCGCTCGACGTCGAGCTGACCGCCGACGACCTGCGCCGGATCGCTGACGCGGCCGGCGCGCCCGCGGGCGACCGCTACGACCCGGACGGGATGCGCACGATCGGCGTCTAGCGGCGCTCGTTGCCGTGCTTGAAGTTGCCCGTCGCCTTGGCCAGCAGCAGCTGGGTCCGGTCGGCGTCGGCGCCTTCGAGCGCGGCGGCCAGCCGGTCCGCGTCCCGGCCGGCGACGGTCACGATGTGGCGGCCGTGGAAGTCGACGCGGACCCGGCCGTCCTTCGTGACCTGGTAGCCGAACTGCTCCTTCACCGGCCGAGCGTGCTGATCAGGCGGTCGGCGCGGCCCTGGAGCTCGCCGACGATCTCGCGGATCTGGGCGAGGCCGGCCCGCAGCTCGGGGTCCCCGACCTCGACGGGCCGCATCGAGTCCTGGAGGTCGGCGAGCGTGTCGTCGGCCTCGATGATGGCGTCGACCGCGCGGTCGAGGTAGCCGCGCACCCCCTGGGAGGGCAGCCCGGCCGAGGCCTCCTCGAACGTCCGGGTCTCCAGTCCGTGGCGCTCGGCGAAGGCGGTGTGGACGCGCTTGGCCCGTCCGTAGGCGAGCTGCGCCGGCCGGAACAACTGCTCCTCGAGCCGGTCGGCGGTGTTCTCGTCCAGTACCTCATAGGCGGCGCCGAGCGCCGCAAGCGCCACCGCGAGCTCGTCGGTCGCCTCGGCGACGGCGTCGAGCAGCTGGGCTCGCGCCTCGTTGGCCTGGTAGGTCACGTAGCTGAGGGTATCCGCGAGCTAGCCGCACCCTCGAGCTAGGGATTCCCCCGATGCGCAGAAGGACCGAGGAAGGGACCATTTACCCATGCTCGATACGACCACGTCCGTCACCGTCATCCACGGCGCCATGCTCAGCTTCGAGACCGTCGAGGCTCCCGACGCGGATTCCGCCCCCGTCCGCTTGCGCGAGGCGCACGAGACGCTCCTGCGCGTCATCGACGGCGCCGTGACCATCGAGGTCGCGGGCAACGAGCGCACCCTCATGCTCGAGGGCGAGGCCCGCATCAGCGCCGGCGTGGCCCACCGCGTCTGGAACGCCGGGATCGGCGAGGCGCGGATCGTCCAGGAGTTCCGCCGGGTCGCCTAGCGCGTTCTGGGACGAACCCCGCTTGTGCGTAGCGGCACCCCTCAATGCGGGGGTACGCCTCGAAGCGCCGCACGCCCGACTCGACCAGGCCAAGCGTCAGCGGCTCGCCCTCGCCGCAGCCGAGCCCGGCCTTCGAGCACGGTGACGAGCCGGGCGCCGGTCGTCGGTATCGACGCCGACCAGCGTCTCCCGCCCCAAAGCCTCGACGTACGCCACGTGCCCCTCGATCGGGCCGAGCAGGCCCTCGCGCCCACGGCCGGACGTGCTCGGGCCGCACGCCCACCACCACCCCGTCCCACGGCAGGAAGCTCATCGGCGGGCTGCCGATGAAGCCGCCGACGAAGCGGTTCGCGGGCTCGTCGTAGAGCTCCTCCGGCGTTCCCACCTGCTCGAGCCGGCCCTCGTTCATCACGGCGATCCGGTCGCCGAGCGTCAGCGCCTCGACCTGGTCGTGGGTGACGTAGAGCGTCGTCGTGCCGACCTCGCGCTGCAGCCGCCGGATCTCGGCGCGCGCCTGGACGCGGAGCTGGGCGTCGAGGTTCGAGAGCGGCTCGTCCATGAGCAGCACGCTCGGCTGGCGGACCAGCGCGCGGCCCAGCGCCACGCGCTGCTGCTGGCCGCCGGAGAGCTCGCGCGGGCGCCGCTGCAGCAGCTCGCCGAGCCCCAGCGTGCGGCACGTCTCCGTCACCCGCCGGTCGATCTCCTCGCGGGCCAGGCGCCGGCGGCGCAGCCCGAAGGCCATGTTGTCGCGCACCGTCATCTGCGGATAGAGCGCGTAGTCCTGGAAGACCATGGCCACGTCGCGGTCGCGGGGCGCGACGCGCGTCACGTCCTGGCCGCCGATCTCGAGCGAGCCGGCGTCGACCGCCTCGAGCCCGGCCAGCGTCCGCAGCGCCGTGGTCTTCCCCGAGCCCGACGGCCCGACCAGCACCATCAGCTCGCCGTCGGCCACGTCCAGCGTGAGCTCACGCACCGCCTCGACGGTGCCGAAGCGCTTGCTCACACCGTGGAAGGCGACGCTGCTCATCCCTTGACCCCCGCGCCGAGCATGCCGCTGATGAACCGGCGCTGGAGGAACAGGTAGACGATGACCACGGGCAGGGCGACGATCACCGCGCCCGCCGCGAGCAGCGCCTCGTCGTTCGTGTTGCGGCCCTGGAAGAAGGCCAGGCCGAGCGGCGCCGTGCGCAGCCCCTCGTCGGAGACCATCACGAGGGCGAGCAGGAACTCGTTCCAGGTCCACATGAACACGAGCACGATCATGGTGAGCACGGCGGGCCGCGCGATCGGCAGCAGGACGCGCCAGAGCGTGACCCACGTGTTCGCGGCGTCGAGCCGTGCCGCCTCCACCAGCGAGCGCGGGACCGAGCGGAAGAACGCGCGCATCCAGAACGTGCCGAACGCGGTCGAGAGGCCCGCCTGGGGCAGGATCAGCGCCCAGTAGGTGTCGGTCAGCCCGACGTCGCGCAGGTCGTAGTAGAGCGGCACGACGGTCGCCTCCAGCGGCACCATCAGGCCGAGCAGGATGAGGTAGAAGAGCGCCTGCTCCCCGCGGAAGCGCATCAGCCCGAACGCGTACCCGGCGAGGATCGAGACCACCGTGGCGATGGCCACGACCGCGCCGGTGACGATCACGCTCGAGCGCAGGTACGTGCCGAAATGGCCCTCCTCCCACGCGGTCGCGAAGCTGCCCGGCTCGCCCAGCGCGGTCACGAGGATCCGCACGACCGGCACCAGCGCGATGACCGCGAAGACGCCGAGGACGATGTGGGCGAGGACCTGCTCGCGCCGGTCGATCATGTCCGCGCCGCCGTCTCCGCCACGCGGTTGATGGCCAGCGACAGCGCGAAGATCACCGCGCCGAGGCAGATGCCGATCGCCGCCGCCGTCCCGACCTGGCCGGTCTGGAACGCCCGCTCGTAGACCTCCAGCGCGGGCACCGACGTGGCGTCGCCCGGGCCGCCCCCGGTGGTCAGGTACACGATGTCGAAGTTGCGCAGCGCGGCGATCGTGCAGAGCGTCAGCGCCACCGCGATCTCCCCCTTGAGCGCCGGCAGCGTCACCGCGAAGAACTCGCGCACCGGCCCCGAGCCGTCCACGCGCGCGGCGTCGTAGAGCGACTGCGGCACCTTCTGCACCCCCGCCATGAAGAGCACGAAGCAGAGGCCGTAGGCGACCCACGTCCCGATCAGGCCGACCGACGGCAGCGCGAGGTCGAAGTCGCCGAGCCAGCCCGTCGGCTGGTAGATCAGCCGCCACGCGACGGCGACCACGACGAGCGCGATGATCTGCGGCAGGAAGAGGATCGCGCGCAGCGTCGCCAGCCCGCGGATGCGGGAGCGCGAAGCCGCCGCCGCGAGCAGCAGCCCGATCGCCACCGGGAGCAGCGCGTAGAAGACGAGCAGGATCAGCGAGTGCAGGAACGCGCGCCGCAGCGCGGGCTCGCTCACCACCTTGCCGTAGTTGTCGAGCCCGACCCACGTGCCGACGGTGACGCCGTCCCACTCGAACAGGGAGATCCAGCCCGCCCGCGCCAGCGGGGTGAGCACGAAGAGCGCGACCAGCGCCAGGGCCGGCAGCAGGTACAGGTAGGCGACCCGGCGCGGCTCGCCCGGCGGCCGGGTCATCCGCTGAACGACGCGAAGTCCTCCTGGAGCGCCCCGGTGAAGCCGTCGGGCGACTCGCGGCCGGCCAGCAGGCGCTGCACGTTGGCGGTGATCGTGTCGTAGAACGTCGGCGTCGCGTAGTCGATGTACGGCACGATCCCGTCGGCGTCGGCGAGCGTCCGCCAGGCCTCGAAGACGTCCTCTCCCGCCGCGCCGGTCGGCTGCGCCTCGGCGGGCATGGCCGGCAGGTTGCCGGTCTCCACCAGCACGTCGGCGGCCTTGGCGTCGGTGAGGAAGTCGATGTAGGCGGCCGCGACGTCGGGGTTCTCGGACTTCGCCGTGACCGCGAACGGCAGGCTCTCGCCGCCGAGCGCCTGCACGGAGCCCTCCTCCTGCCCGGGGACGAGCATGAAGCCGAGCTTGTCGCCCATCGCGTCGGTCAGGTCGCGCAGGAGCCACGTGCCGGCGATCAGGAACGGGCCGGCGCCCTCGGCGAACTGCTGGTAGGCCGGGTCGTAGCCGACGCCGTTGAAGTCCTTCGTGAAGTAGCCCTTCTCCGCCCACTCCTGCAGCTTGGTCGCGGCCTCCTCGTTCTCCGGCGTGGCGAACGACGCGCCCTCGCGGGCGAAGACGAAGTCGCGCACCTGGTCGGCGGGCGCGTAGGCGTTCTGGACGGCCTGGAACTCGTGGATGCCGGGCCACTTGTCGAGGTTGCCGAACGAGATCGGGGTGTCGCCCTGCTGCTTGGCCGCCGCGAGCTGGTCCTCCAGCTCGGCGAACGTGCGCGGCGGCTCGGGGACCATGTCGCGGTTGTAGAACATCCCCACGATCTCGCCCATCTGCGAGAGCCCGTAGAGGTCGCCGGAGCCGAACTCGGCGCCGTCGGAGGAGAAGCGGTTGAGGTCGAGCAGGACCGGCGCGTAGCGGTCGGCCCAGCCGTACTGCTCGGCGTAGTCGTCGAGCGGCAGGAGCATGCCGCCCTTGACCAGCGTCCCCATGACCCCGCGGCCCTGGTTGGCCTGGACCACGTCGGGCGCCTTGTCGCCGGAGACGGCGAGCTTGAGCGTGGTGTTGAGGTCGGTGAACGACTTCGCCACCCGCTTGATCGTCACGTTCGGGTACTTCTCGTGGAACGCCTCGTTGAGCTGCTCGATCTGGCGCCGCTGCCCGCCGCGGACCTCCTGGTCCCAGACGGTGAGCGTCACGTCGCCGGCCTTGGCGACGTCGACCTTCTCGGCTTCGCGATTCGCCGGCTGGTCCGGGGCCTCCTCCCCCGGAGCCCCGCAGCCCGCCACCAGAGCGGCCAGCAGCAGCGGGAGCCAGCGACGCACGTTCACGCCGTCGCCTCCGGCAGCGGCGGCAGGCCGCGGGTCGCGCCTTCCTCGAGCAGCTTCGCCCGAGTGACGGCGCCGCCGGTGCCCGTGTGGGCGCGGACCGACAGGCCGGCGTAGAGGTTCGCCCAGGCGAGCGCGACGTCCGGCTCGGCGCCGAGCAGGTCGGCCCAGCAGAGCGCGGCGCTGAAGAGGTCGCCGGCCCCGGTGGTGTCGATCACGGTGCCGCTCGTGCCGCCGATGTGCAGCGTCTGGCCGTCGACCACGGCGATCACCCCGTCCGGCCCGAGCGTGACCGCGGCGATGTGGGCCATGGACGCGAGCTGCGCCGCGGCCGCCTCCGGCGTGTCGGCGCCGGTCAGGAGCGCGGCCTCGCGCCGGTTGACGACGAGGCCGCGCGGGCGGCGCTCCTCGGCCACCCGCGGGAGCCGGCCGGCGAACGCGCGGGCGTCGTCGTCGCCGCACGTCACGAACGCGCAGATGCCGCCCTCGGGGACGACATCGATCTGCTCGAGCGTGAGGGCGACGGCGCGCGGCGAGAGCGGCTCGAGGTCGCCCGCGCGGGCGCGGACGCCCGGGTCGACGGTGACCATCGAGCGCTCGCCGTCGACCGGCATGACCACGGTGGTCGGCGTGCGCGTGCCGCGCGGCTCACCGCAGGCCACGCCCTCCTCCTCGAGCGCGCGCCGGACGAAGCGGCCGGCCAGGTCGTCGCCCAGCGGCGCCACGAGCGCGGTCGTCAGCCCCAGCCGCGTCGCCCCGACGGCGGTGATGGCGCCGCCGCCCGGCGAGCGCAGCATGTCGCCCGCGAAGCGCTCCTCCCCGGGTCCGGGCAGGGCTTCGAGTCCGACGAAGGTGTAGTCGAGATAGGCCGGGGTCAGGACCGCAAGGTCGACGTTCAAGCGAACCGCTCCTCGAGAGCAGGGAGGCGCTCACGGTATCCGGCGAAGATCGCGCGTGCAGCTTCTACGGACGGAACCAGGGGATGAAGGGCGAGCGCTTTCACCGCCAAAGCGGTGGATCCGGTGGTCGCGGCCTCGATCGTGGCGCGTTCGACCGCCTTGATCGTCTCGATCAGCGCGCGGGCGTGATCGGGGACGGGGCCGACGGCGAGCGGGCGCGGGCCCGCGCGGCCGACGACGCAGGGAACCTCGACCACGGCGTGCTCGTCGAGGAACGGCAGGGCCGAGCGGTTGGCCACGTTGAGGATGCGCACGGCGCCCGCGTCCTGCGTGATCGCCTCGACGACGGCGAGCGCCTCGGCCTCGTAGCCGCCGGGCTCGTCGTCGGCGTGCGAGTGGCCGTCGTGGCCGTTGCGGGCCTCGGCCATGTACGTGCGGTCGCGCTCGTCCTTGGTGGCGCGCCAGTGCTGGACGGCCTCGTGCGGGGTCTCCTCGCTCGCCGCGTAGAAGCCGTGCTGCTGCTCGAGCAGGTACGCGCCGCGGGGCTTCTCCCCCAGGTTCGCGACGGCCTGGTCGGCGAAGTAGAAGTAGGAGAGGTACTCGTTCGGGACCATCCCGAGCGAGCGCAGCCATTCGGTGCCGAAGAGCCGCGCCTCCTCGAAGTCGGGCGCGCCGGCCAGCAGCTCGGGCAGGCGGTCGCCGCTGGCGTCGCGGACGCCCTTGAGCCAGCCGAGGTGGTTGAGGCCGAAGTAGTCGAAGTCGAGCCGCTCGGGGGGCTCGTTCAGCGCGGCGGCCACGCGGCGGCAGAGCGCCGACGGTGTGTCGCAGATGCCGATGGCGCGGTCCCCGAGCACCTGCTGGAGGGCCTCGGTGACCATTCCCGCGGGGTTCGTGAAGTTGACCAGCCAGGCGTCCGGCGCGCTGCGCGTGACCCGCTCGGCCAGATCGAGCATGGTCGGGATCGTCCGCAGCGCGAAGCAGATGCCGCCGGGCCCGGTGGTCTCCTGCCCGAGGACGCCGTGGTCGAGCGGGACCCCCTCGTCGATCGTGCGGCCCTCGAGGCCGCCGACGCGGATCGCGGTGAAGACGAAGCCCGCACCTTCGAGTGCGTCGTCGAGGTCCGTGGTGGTGCGGAAGGGGAGCTTGTGGCCGTGCTCGGCGGCCTGACCGTCGAGCACCTGGGCGATGCGAGCGAGCCGGCCGGGGTCGACGTCGTGCAGCACAACCTCGTCGAATGGCCGCTTTTCCAGCAGCGCGCCGTAGATGAGCGGCACCCGAAAGCCGCCACCCCCGATGATCGCGAGCTTCACGCGGGCAGGATATCCGCGATCCCCGCGGCCGAGAGCTCGGCTTTGGGGAGGAACCCGCACGCGGGGGTGCGGGCGAGGCAGGGACCGTAGTCACTCGCCTCGCGACTCGAGGTCAGCACCACCGCCGGCGTGTTCTCCTCGTCGGAGAGCCGTTCGGCGACCTCGAAGCCGTCGATGTCGGGCAGCTGGACGTCCAGGAGGACGAAGTCGGGACGCAGCTCACGGGCCGCGTCGATCGCCGAGTACCCGTCGGCCGCCTCGCCCACGACGACGTAGCCCTCGAGCTCGAGCAGGCGGCGTGCCGCTGCCCGGAACCCGGGGTGGTCGTCGACGATGAGGACGGTTGCAGCCATACGGAGAGTCTGGTGACCAGTACCCAAATCCACACGGTGGTCACCATGTCAACCAAAGGACGGACAACCGCACCTTCTCCCTACCACATTCGGGGGGTCAGACCCCCATCACGCCTATAACCCGTGACGGGGTCAGACCCCATCACTGGTATAACGCGTGACGTGCGGCGGTACACCTTCGTCGGCCGGCTCTCGATCGATCTCGCCGCGACCCGCGAGGAGGGCGAGACGTGGGAGTTCGACGCGCTGGAGACGGCGATCGACCTGCGGCGGTGGCTCTCCGCCTGCCCGCTCGCCGTCGACGGCGTGGAGGTCAGCGACGACGACCTCGCCATCGCGAAGGCGCTGCGGCAGGCGATCTGGGACGCCTTCGACGAGACGCTGGAGCACGGCGGCCCGCGGGCGGCCGATCTCGCCGTCATCAACGGGATGGCCGGCGAGCCGCCGCTGGTGCCCGCCCTGAACGGGCTCGACCGGACCTGGCGGGAGCCCACGGCCGTCCAGGCGTTCTCCGACATCGCCCGCGACGCGATAACGCTGCTGAGCGACCCGAAGCAGCTCGCGAGGCTCCGCCGCTGCGAGAACCCGGACTGCGAGCGGATGTTCTACGACGCCTCCCGGCCCGGCCGCCGGCGCTGGTGCTCGACCGCGCGCTGCGGCGACCGGATGCGCTCCCGCGCCTACCGGTCCCGGCACCAGCCGTGAAGTGGAAGAATCGAGGGCGCCGAGGGGGTCATGCTGGCCGCCGACGTCGACGAGGCCGCCACGACCGAGCCCACCGGCGCGGTCCGGCTCCTGCCGGCCTTCGACCACTACGTCGCCGCCGCCCCGCGCGACCAGGGCGGGGTCATCGCCGCCGAGCAACGCCCCCGCGTCTACCGGCCGCAGGGGTGGCTGTCGCCGGTCCTGCTCGTCGACGGCGTCATCGCCGGCGTGTGGTCGCACGAGCGCCGGGGCGAAACCGTCGCGGTCGAGATCGAGCCGTTCGGGCGCGCAACGAAGGCCGTGCGCGCGGCCGCCGAGACGGAGGCCGCGGCGCTCGCGGCCTTCGCGGGCGGCGAAGCGGCGGTCAGCTGGGTCTAGGCGGCGACCAGGGCGGCGTAGACGTCGGCCGTCTGGCGCGCGATCGCACCCCAGTCGAACGCGCTCACGGCGCGCTCGCGGCCGGCGCGGCCCATCGCCGCCGCCCGGTCCGGGTCGGCCACGAGGACGTTCACGCGCTCGGCGATGCCGGCCACGAAGGCCTCCGGGTCGCGCGGCGCGATGTCGCCCTCGGCCTGCTCGAACGGCACCAGCAGGCCGGTCTCGCCGTCGACCACGACCTCGACGATGCCGCCGGTGGCGGTGGCCACGACGGCCGCCTCGCAGGCCATGGCCTCGAGGTTGACGATGCCCAGCGGCTCGTAGATCGACGGGCAGGCGAACACGGTGGCGTGGCTGAGCAGCTGGATGACCTCGCGCTTGGGGAGCATCTGGTCGAGCCAGATCACGTTGCCGCGCTCGCGCCGCAGGATCTCGACCTTCTCCTCGACCTCGGCCGCGATCTCCGGCGTGTCGGGCGCGCCCGCGCAGAGCACGAGCTGGGCGGCGTCGTCGAACTGCAGGGCGGCGTCGACGAGGTACGGCACGCCCTTCTGGCGCGTGATGCGGCCGACGAAGACGACGGAGGGCCGCGACGGGTCGACGCCGTACTTCTCCAGCACCTCGGTGCCGCGGTCGGGCGTGTACTCCTCGGCGTCGATCCCGTTGTAGATGACCGGCACGCGGTCGGGGTCGATGGCGGGGTAGCACGCGAGGATGTCGCGCCGGGAGCCCTCGGAGACCGCGATCACCTGGTCGGCGGCTTCGAGGGCGACCTTCTCGCACCAGCTCGACAGCGCGTAGCCGCCGCCGAGCTGCTCGGCCTTCCACGGTCGCAGCGGCTCGAGCGAGTGGACCGTGGCCACGTGCGGCACGCCGTAGGTGAGCTTGGCCAGGTGCCCGCCCAGCTGGGCGTACCAGGTGTGGCTGTGGACGATGTCCGCGTCCTCGACGGCGGCGGCCATGGAGAGATCGATCGACATCGCGCGCAGCGCGGCGAGGTGCGGCGCGTCGCCGGCCAGCGCGTCCCACGCCTGATGACCCGTGACGCCCTCGCGGTCGGGGCCCCACGCGTGCACGTCCACCTCGACGAGCTTCGAGAGCTCGCGCGCGAGGTACTCGACGTGCACGCCCGCGCCGCCGTAGACGTCGGGCGGGAACTCGCGGGTGAGGAGCGCGACCTTCACGTGACGACCTGGCCCTTTCCGATCACGACCACGCCGCCGTCCGACACCGTGAAGCGCTCGCGGTCGGCCTCGGGGTCGACGCCGATCTGCGCCCCCGGGGCCACGCGCACGTTCTTGTCGAGGATCGCGTTGCGCACCGTCGCGTCGCGGCCGACGTCCACCCCCTGCATGAGCACCGAGTCCTCGACCACCGCGTACGAGTGCAGCTGCACTCCCGGGGAGAGCACCGAGCGCCGGGCCGTGGCACCGGAGATGACGACCCCGGCGCAGACCATCGAGTCGAGCGCCTGGCCGCGGCGGCCGTCCTCGTCGAACACGAACTTGGCCGGCGGCAGCGCCTCGTGCCAGGTGAGGATCGGCCATTCCATGTTGTAGAGGTTGAACACGGGGTGGATCGAGATGAGGTCCATGTGCGCCTCGTGGAAGGCGTCGAGCGTCCCCACGTCGCGCCAGTAGCCCTTGTCGCGCTCGCTCTCCCCCGGCACGGAGTTCTGGGAGAAGTCGTAGACGTGCGCGGCCCCGCTCTCGACGAGCATCGGGACGATGTTGCCGCCCATGTCGTGGCTCGAGGACGAGGCCCCGGCGTCGTCGCTGACCGCCTCGATCAGCGCGGACGTGGTGAACAGGTAGTTGCCCATCGAGGCATAGACCTGGTCGGGCGCGTCGGCGAGGCCGACGGCGTCCTTGGGCTTCTCGCGGAACGCGGTGATCGTGTGGCCGTCGGCGCCGGCCTCGATCACGCCGAACTGGTCGGCCTGCTCGAGCGGCGCGCGCAGCGCGGCGACGGTGACCGCCGCGCCGGTCTCGATGTGCTGCTCGAGCATCTGCCGCGGATCCATGCGGTAGATGTGGTCGGCGCCGAAGACCGCGACGTACTCCGGCTGTTCGTCGTAGAGCAGGTTGAGGTTCTGGTAGATCGCGTCGGCCGAGCCGGAGAACCAGTGCGGCCCGCGCCGCATCTGCGCCGGCACCGGCGTCACGAAGTTGCCGAGCAGCGGCGAGAGGTGCCAGGTCTGCGCGATGTGCCGGTCGAGCGAGTGGCTCTTGTACTGCGTGAGCACGACGATCCGGCGCATCCCCGCGTTGACGAGATTGGAGAGCGCGAAGTCGATCAGCCGGTAGTTGCCGCCGAAGGGCACGGCGGGCTTTGCGCGGTCGAGGGTGAGCGGCGCGAGGCGCTTGCCCTCGCCGCCGGCCAGGACGATGCCGAAGACGTGCCGCACGGTTAGCTCCTCAGCGCTTGATCGACGATCTGCTTGGCCTCGTCGAGGATCCGGTCGAGGCGATCCTCCCCATCCAGGCTCTCCGCGTACACCTTGTACACGTCCTCCGTGCCGGACGGGCGCGCGGCGAACCAGCCGTGCTCCGCCACCACCTTCAGGCCGCCGATCGCCGCACCGTTCCCCGGCGCCGCGGTGAGCTTGTCGATGATCGGCTCGCCCGCCAGCTCGTCGCTCGTGACCTGCTCGGGCGAGAGCTGCTTCAGCCGGTCCTTGTCCTGTGCGGAGGCGGCGACGTCGACCCGCGTGTAGGCCGCGTTCCCGAAGCGCTCGGCCAGGCCGGCGTAGGTCTCCCCCGGGTCGCGACCGGTGCGCGCCTTCATCTCGGCGGCCAGCAGGCACGGGATCAGCCCGTCCTTGTCGGTGCTCCACGCCGTGCCGTCGCGGCGCAGGAACGACGCTCCGGCGCTCTCCTCGCCGCCGAAGCCGAGCGTGCCGTCGAGCAGGCCGGAGACGAACCACTTGAAGCCGACGGGGACCTCGACGAGCCGGCGGCCGAGGTCCTCGGCCACCCGGTCGATGATGCTCGAGCTCACGAGCGTCTTGCCGATCCCCACCTCCGGCCCCCACTCGCGACCGCCGCCGAACAGGTACGCGATACAGGCCGCGAGATGGTGGTTCGGATTGAGGAGGCCGGCCGACGGGGTGACGATGCCGTGGCGATCGGCGTCCGGGTCGTTGCCGAAGGCGACGTCGAAGCGGTCGCGCAGCTCGGTCAACCGCGCCATCGCGTAGGGCGACGAGCAGTCCATGCGGATCTTGCCGTCCCAGTCGAGCGGCACGAAGCGGAAGGTCGGGTCGACCTCGGTGTTGACGATCTCCAGGTCGAGCCGGTGGACGTCGGCGATCGCCTCCCAGTACGCCGTGCTGGCACCGCCCAGCGGGTCGACGCCGAGCTTGAGACCCGACTCGCGGATCGCGTCGAGGTCGATGACCTTCGCCAGGTCGGCCACGTACCCGTGCACGTAGTCGCGCTCGTGGAACGTGTCGGCGCGCCGCGCATGGCTGTACGGCGAGCGCAGGACGCCCTCCAGACCGGCCCGCAGGAGCTCGTTGGCCTCGCGCTCGATCCAGCCCGTGACGTCGGTGTCGGCGGGCCCGCCGTGCGGCGGGTTGTACTTGAAGCCCCCGTCGCCGGGCGGATTGTGCGACGGCGTGACGACGATCCCGTCGGCGGTGCCGGGACCGCCGCCGCGGTTGTACTCGAGGATCGCGTGCGAGATCACCGGCGTCGGGGTCGCGCCGCCGTGGGCGTCGACGCAGACGTCGACGCCGTGGGCGGTCAGCACCTCCACGATCGTCTCCTCCGCGGGAGTCGACAGCGCGTGCGTGTCCCGGCCGAGGAAGAGCGGCCCGCTGATCCCCTGCGCCTCCCGGTACCGGCAGACGGCCTCGCTGATCGCCGCCACGTGCCACTCCGTGAACGTGCCGGTCAGCGAGCTCCCCCGGTGCCCGGAGGTGCCGAAGGACACGCCGTGCGCCGGATCCGGCCGGTCGTGGTACGCGGCGAGCAGCCGGTCGACGTCGATGAGGTCGGACTCCTCCGGGAGCGTGCCGGCACGCGGGTCGACGTCGCTCATGCCGCGCTCCTCACCGGAGGGATGACGGGGGCGCTTCCGCGGGGATCGAGAGGCATGGCGATGAGGATTGACGATCTCCTGTGGGAAGGCGTTGACGTTCGGCGGTTCGTAGCTACCCGGCACCCGGCCACGGGATTCCTGCACCGCGCCACGGCGACGAGAAGCTAAAGATGAAAACGTTCTCTGTCAAGAGATTACGTTTTCTCGAAAGTGCTGTACAGTGGTCGTCAATGCCTCAGAGTCCTGAGTCCAACGGCAATTCTGCCAGTCAAGAAACGTTTTCCAGCAAGTACGTCAACGGCTCTCGCCGCCCGACGATGAAAGAGGTCGCGACGCTGGCCGGCGTGAGCCTCGCCACGGTGTCCCGCGTGATCAACGCCGACGGCAAGGTTCGTCCGGATCTGGCCGAGAAGGTCCAGCAGGCCGTGTCGCTCCTGGGCTATCGGCGGGACGTCACGGCGATGAACCTGCGCCGCGCCGACCGCCACTCGGCGAGCATCGGCCTGGTCATCGACGATGTGGCCAACCCGTTCCACGCTGCCGTGCTCCGGGGGGTCGAGACGGTCGCCCGCGACCGCGGTGTCCTGCCGCTCGTCGGCAGCTCCGACGAGGACCCCGGCCGTGAGCGCCAGCTCGCCGAGGCGTTCCTCTCGCGCCGGGTCGACGGCCTGATCGTGGCCCCGACCAGCGCGGACCACTCGTACCTGCGACCCGACCGCGAAGCCGGTCTCCCCCTCGTCTTCGTCGACCGCCCCGCGGCCTTCATCGACGCCGACAGCGTGCTGAGCGACAACGCCGGCGGCGCCTCCGCGGCCACCGAGCACCTGATCGCCGCCGGCCACCGCCGGATCGCCTTCCTCGGCGACCACGCGCGCATCTTCACGGCAACCGAGCGCCTGCGCGGCTACCGCGAAGCGCTCGCCGCCCACGGCATCGCGTACGACAGCTCGCTCGTGCGGATGGAGCTCCACGACAGCGACGCCGCCGCGCGCGCCACCGACCAGCTCGTGACGGGCCCGCTGGCGCCGACCGCGCTCCTGACGGCTCAGAACCTGATCACCGTCGGCGCCGTCCAGCGGCTGCGGGCGCTCGACCTGCGCCGCCGCGTCGCGCACGTCTCCTTCGACGACCTCCTGCTCGCCGACGCGCTCGAGCCGGGCCTGACCGTGATCGCCCAGGACGCGGTGGGGCTCGGCCGCGCCGCGGCCGAGCGCCTGTTCGCGCGGCTCGACGGCGAGACCGGCGCCACTCAGCGGATCGAGATCCCCACCCGGCTGATCGAGCGCGGCAGCGGCGAGCTGCGTCCGTGATCCTCGTCGGCGGGGAGGCGCTGTTCGACCTCGTGTCCGAGGACGGGAGCGATGTGCTGGTCGGGCACCCCGGCGGCGGGCCGTTCAACACGGCGCGCACCGTCGCGCGGCTCGAGCAGCCCGTGGCCTATCTCGGCCGCCTCTCACGCGATCGGTTCGGGCACCGGCACGAGGCGCTGCTGGTCGACGACGGCGTCAGCCTCGAGAGCGTCCTCCACACCGACGATCCGACCACCCTGGCCCTCGCCGAGGTCGACTCCGACGGCGTCGCCCGCTATCGCTTCTACGAGCGCGGCACCGCCGCGCCCGGCCTCACGCCCGACGCCGCGCTCGACGTGCTCCCCGCCGGCGTTCGCATCCTGCACGTCGGGACGCTCGGACTCGCCCTCGAGCCGGTGGCCACAGCGCTGGAGGCGGTCGTCGACCGGCTGGCCGGCGACGCGCTGGTCGCGGTCGACCCCAACTGCCGCCCGTGGGTCATCGACGACCCGGTCGCCTACCGCGAGCGGCTCGACCGCATCCTCTCGCGCAGCCACCTGCTCAAGGTCAGCGAGGAGGACCTCGAGTACCTGCAGCCGGGCCTCCCGCCGGTCGAGGCGGTCCGCGCGCTGCTCGAGCGAGGCCCGACGGTCGGGCTCTTCACCCGCGGCCCGGGCGGCGCGCTCGTCATCACCCGCACGGCCGAGGTGTCGGTCCCCGCGCCGCGGGTCAAGGTCGTCGACACGATCGGCGCCGGCGACGCCTTCGGCGGCGGGTTCATCGCCTGGTGGAGCGAGCGCGGACTCGGTCGCGACGACCTCGCGAAGATCGACCTCGTGGTCGAGGCGACGGCGTTCGCGTGCCTGGTCGCCGCGCGGACGTGCTCGCGCCCCGGCGCGACGCCGCCGTACCGCTCCGAGCTCTAGCGGCCCAGACGCGTCATCGCGTCGAGCAGCCGCTCGGCGCCGAGCCCGTGGGCGGTGCGCCCGTCGCGCCCGACCATCGTCTCCCCCGCGAGCAGCGCGTTGACGATGGCGGCCTCGGTCGCCTCGATCGCGGCGTGGAAGAGCGCGTCGATGTGCGAGTCGACGACCATGGTGACCGGGATCGTCACGGGCTCGCCCGCGGAGGCGATCTCGCTCGCCGGGATGCCCTGAGGGGCGGCCGAGAAGGCCAGCATGAGGTCCCCGCTCGAGTGCTCGCCGGCGCCGCCCGTGCGCGCCACGCCGAGCGCGCAGCGCTGCGCGAGCCGGTTGCACTGGTGCGGGAGCAGCGGTGCGTCGGTGGCGCAGATGACGATGATCGAGCCGGCGCCGGCGGCGTCCTCGTCGGGCTCGGGGACGACGTCGGTGCCCAGGACGCGCCCGACCGGCAGCCCGTCGACGGCGAGCCGCTCGCGGCGCCCGTGGTTGGCCTGCACGAGCACGCCCACCGTCCAGCCGCCGGCCTCCTCGGCGACCACGCGCGACGCGGTGCCGATCCCGCCCTTGAAGCCGTGGCAGATCATGCCCGTGCCGCTGCCCACCCCGCCCTCCTCGACGGGCCCGGAGGTCGCGCGCGCCAGCGCCTCGTGGACGTGCTCCGCCCGCACGTGGAAGCCGTTGATGTCGTTGAGGACGCCGTCCCAGGTCTCGCCGACCACGGGCAGGCTCCAGAAGAGCTCCTGATCGTCGCGCAGCCGCACCTCGGCCTCGATCAGCGCGTCGCGCACGACGCCCACGCTGTGCGTGTTGGTGAGGCCGATCGGCGTGGTCAGGCAGCCCGACTCGCGCACCCACTCGAGCCCGGTCAGCTCGCCGTTGCCGTTCAGGCGGTGGCAGCCGGCGAACAGCGGCAGGCTGCCCGACTCCGGCGCCACGACCGTCACTCCGGTGCGCACCGGGCCGTGGCCGCGGCGCAGCGGGCCCTCGCCCTCGATCAGCGTGACCGAGCCCACCCGGATCCCCGCGACGTCGGTGATGGCGTCGAGCGGCCCGGACGGGAGCGTCCCGATGGTCAGCTCGAGGTCACGGGCACGCGGTCTGGTCACGCCCCTAGGATGCCGCACGAAGGCGAGCTCTACGTGAGCCACGTGACGCCCTAGGCCGCAGTTCGGGGCATCACGTCGGCCACGAAGCGCGCGACCTGCGCCCCGCGGTCCTCGTGCCGCGGCACCACGATCACGCTGCCGGCGCCGGCGTCCCAGCGGGCTCGCACGGCCGAAGCGCAGTCGTCCGGCGAGCCGGCCACGGCCATCGCCCGGACCTCGTCCAGCGACAGGTCGAGCACGCCCTCCTCCACCCCCGCGGCCGCGAAGAGCGTCGGATACAGACCCGCCTGGCGCCACGACTCGAGCCCGGGCCGGAGCGCCTCCGCCGCCGCGTCGCGGTCGTCGTCGACGCTGAGCCACGCGTAGACCAGGGCCTCGCCGTCCTCGCCGGCGAGCCCGCGCGCCCAGCGCACGGAGTCCGGCCCGCTCCCCTCCGGGAGCAGGAACCCGTCGGCCACGCGGCCCGCCATCTCCAGCGCCCGCGGGCCCGTGGTGCCGATGACGATCGGCGGCACCGACGAGGGCACGTGCGCGAGGCGGACGTCGTCCAGGTGGACGAACGCGCCGTCGACATTCAGCGTCTCGCCGCGCAGGAGCGCCCGCACGGCGGTCACGACCTCCTCGAGCGCGACGAGCCGGTTCGGCGGCCGCGCGCCGATCTGCCGCATCCAGGCCTCGACGCCGTGCCCGAAGGTGACGGTCAGCCGGTCGGGGAAGACGCGCGCGAGACCGGCGATCTCCATCGCGGCGATCGCCGGGTTGCGCATGGCCGCGGGCAGCAGCCCGATACCGACCCCGATCCGCTCGGTGACCGCGAGGACCGTCGCCGCCATCGTCAGACCTCCGACGAGGAAGCAGTCCTCCACCAGCCACAGCTCGTCGAAGCCGTCGCGCTCGGCGGCGCGGGCGAAGTCCGGCAGCTCCTCCGGCGGCCACTCGGGCCGGAACATGACGCCGAGGCGCGTCATGCCCACATCAAACCAGGCCGCGGGCTCCCAACTCGGCGAGCACCGTGCGTCGCTGCCAGGACCGTGCCGCGGCCAGCCGGCGCAGCCCGTCGCGGGCCTCCTTCTCGCGGGCACGGGCGTCGTGGGCGACGCTCCGCAGCCGTTCGATCTCGGTCTCGAGCTCGGCTGTGCTCTCGCGCAGCTCGTCGAGCTCGGCCTGCTCGTCCGTCGTCCACTCCCAGGCGGGGGGCTCGGACGTCATCAGCGGGTTGGGCCGCGAGCGGCCGTTCGAGGCGAGCGCCGCTCGCAGCTCCTGTCCGGAGACGTGGGGTTCGGTGTGCGACTCGCTCATGCGCCGGGCTTCGAGCCGCGGCGGCGGCTTCCTGCAACTCGATGTCGGCCCGCCAGGAACCGTGCAGGGTTATGTCGAGCGCCCGTCGCTAGCCGACGGTCAGCGTGCCGCCCGTGCGGGGACGCGTCTTCTTCGAGTACTTGGCCTTGTGATCGAACTGGACCTTGTACTTGCCGTCTCTTGCGGTGCTCGGGACGATCCGCTTGCGGACGGCGAACGTGCCGCATGCGCCGCCGGCTGAGGCGATGCGCTTGTCGGAGCGATAGCCCTTCCCGCGGACGTGCATGTAGACCTTCGGGCCCGCCATGAAGCCCCAGCCCCTGAGGGTGAGCTTCGTGCCGGCCGGAGCGTTCTGCGGCTTGACCGAGACCTCGATCGCCGCGCCCAGGAACGAGGCCGTCGCCATGATCGCCGGGTTCGTCCGATCGATGGCCGTCAGGGCGTGCGCCTTGGCCTTGCGCATGACCCCGAGCGTGATCGGCACGCCGAACGCGCCGGCGCCGTCGGCGCCGACCTGGCCCAGCGACTCGCCGTCGATCTGGATCTCGACCGGACCGCCGGCCGTGAAGCCCGCGCCGGTGGCCGTGATCACGTCGCCCGGCGCGTAGCAGGGCTTGACCGGCGCGACGGAGATCGACTGCGCGCTCGCCGGCGCGGCGAGCGCCAACGTGAGGATCACCGCCATCCCGAGCCGCATCAGGGCGATCGTACCGAGCGCAGCGCCTCGGCGGCATCCTCGGACAGGCGACGCACGAGGTCTCCGGCCGGGATCGGCTCGGCGAGCTCGTGCGCCTGTCCGGCCCAGAGGTTGAAGCCGTCCGCGTCGCCCCGCTCGCGCGCGGCGGCGCGGAGCTTCGCGGTCAGGTGGTGGACGTCGGGGTACGCGCTCGGCGCCGAGGCGCCGTGCTCGCGCATCCAGCGGTTGGCGATGCCGCGAGCGGCGCGGCCGGTGAACGCGCGCGTGAGCGCGGTGGCGCCGGGCGCCACGATCGCGTCGCGGTGGGCGGGCACGGTCGCCGCTTCGGGGCAGAGCATGAAGGCGGTCCCGAGCTGGGCGGCGGCGGCGCCCGCGGCCAGCACGGCGGCCACGCCGCGCCCGCCGGCGATCCCGCCCGTCGCCACCAGCGGCACGTCGACGTCGATGAGCTGGAGCAGCGCCAGGAGGCCGATCTCGCCCGGCGCGGCGTCGTCGAAGCCGCCGCGATGGCCGCCCGCCTCGATGCCCTGGACCACCAGCGCGCTCGCGCCCGCGGCCTCCGCCTCCCGCGCCTCGGCCGGCGTGGTCACGGTCACCCACGTCTCGGCGAAGCGCGCCAGCACGTCGGGCGCCGGGCAGCCGAAGGTGAAGGAGACGACCGGCACCTCCAGCTCGGCCATGAGCGCGAGCTTCGCCTCCCATCCGTCGTCGTCGTGGCGCGGCTCCCCCACCGGGACGCCGTAGCGCTCCGCCTCGGCCGCCAGCTCTGCCGCGAACGCGCTCACGTCGCCCGCGGGGGCAGGCGGCGCGAAGAGGTTCACCCCGAACGGCCGGTCCGTCAGCGCGCGCAGCGCCTCGACGTCGGCGCGGACCGCGTCGACGGTCTTGTAGCCGGCGGCCAGGAACCCGAGGCCGCCGGCCTCGGCCACGGCGGCGGCCAGCGCGGGCGTCGAGGGCCCGCCGCCCATCGGCGCCTGCACGATCGGGTGCTCCAGGCGGTCGAGGACCATGGCAGGACGGTACCGTGACGCCATGGCCCGCCTCGTAGGGATCAACCACATCGCGCTCGAGGTCGGCGACGTGGAGGAGGCGCTCGCGCTCTACGGCCGCCTCTTCGCGTTCGAGCTGCGCGGCCGCGCCGGGCGGATGGCGTTCATCGACATGGGCGACCAGTTCCTCGCGCTGTCCGAGGGCCGCCGCCAGCCGCCCGACGACTCCCGCCACTTCGGCCTCGTGGTCGACGACATGGACGAGGTCCGCGCCGCGCTGGAGCGCGAGGGCCTGCGCATCCTGCCCGGCCGCGGGCTCGACTTCCTCGACCCCTGGGGCAACCGCTTCCAGGTCGTCGACTATCGCGACATCCAGTTCGAGCGCACGCCCGGCGTCAAGCGCAAGCTCGGGATCGAGGCCGTCGGGAAGTCGCCTTCGGCGCAGGGCGAGATCCGCGACCGCGGGCTCAGCTGATCGTGCCCTCGAGGTGCGGCTTGTCGCCGGCCCACACCTCGAAGCGCCCGTCGGCGGTCGAGAACGCCGCCCTCCCGGGGATGCGCAGCGGGAGCTTGAAGCGCACGTCGACCGCGTAGGCCTCGGGGAGCATCCCCTCGAGCGCCGCCAGGCAGCGGGCCTTGGTCCACATGCCGTGGGCGATCGCGCCCGGCTGGCCGAGCG
Source organism: uncultured Solirubrobacteraceae bacterium (assembly GCA_963774155.1). GTDB lineage: Bacteria > Actinomycetota > Thermoleophilia > Solirubrobacterales > Solirubrobacteraceae > DASSUW01. Next base: position 411,208 of record CAVZDW010000008.1, on the reverse strand, counting down.
CCTTGGCCGTCAGGCCGGAGAGGTGGATCGGGTTGTTGTCGCCCGACACGGCGGCGTAGCGACGGCCGCTGTCACCCGGTACGCGCCAGATCGCGCTCGGCCGCGGTGGCTCGGCGCGCGGGCTCGCGCCGCCGCCGCCCGAGCTCTCGCGGTGGAGGTACGTGCTCGTGTCCCGCCACACCACGTCGCCCTCCACGCTCGCCTCGCCCAGCACGTCGAACTGCCGGCCGCGCTCGTGGTCGCGCAGATCGGCCGCCCACACGCGCAGGTCGAGCGGCTCGTCCGCGCGTAGCGGCCGGAGCTGCTCGATCCGGTTGGCGACGTGCACGAGGCCGAGCGGCGAGAACGGGAACGGGCCGGTCAGCAGCTCCATGACGAGCGGGAAGGCCAGCACGTGCGGATACGTCGCCGGCAGCTCGTCGCGCAGGCGGAAGCCGCAGACGCGGTCGTAGGCCGCGAGATGCGCGCGGTCGACCTCGACGCTGCGGGTCAGCTCGCGGTCGGGCAGCTCGCTCGGACGCCGCCGCAGCGAGCCGAGGACGATGCGGGCGACGTTCATGCCCCGATCAGGCTCTGGCCGCAGACCCGGACGACGTTGCCGTTGACGCCCGCCGAGCCGGGCGCCGCCATCCACGCGATGGTCTCGGCCACGTCGACCGGCAGCCCGCCCTGGGAGAGCGAGTTCATGCGCCGGCCGGCCTCGCGCGTGGCCAGCGGCATCGCCGCCGTCATGCGGGTCTCGATGAAGCCCGGGGCGACGGCGTTGATCGTCGCGCCGTCCGGTGGCCCCGCCTCGACGATCCCGATCACGCCCGCCTTGCTCGTCGCGTAGTTGGCCTGGCCGCGGTTGCCGGCGATGCCGCTCATCGACGACACGCAGACGATGCGCGAGACGTCCGTGAGCGCCGCGTTGATGCGCTCGATGCTCTCCAGGTTGACGCCGAGGACCGCGTCCCAGTCGTCGTCGCTCATCCGCGCGAGCGTCCGGTCGCGCGTGATGCCGGCGTTGTGGACGACGATGTCGGGGCTGCGCTCGGCGATCGCCGCGGGCGCGCGGTCGGACGTGACGTCGAGCTGCAGCGCGCTGCCGCCGACGGCGTTGGCGACGGCCACGAGGTCCTCGCCGGCGGCCGGCACGTCGACGCAGATCACGTGTGCGCCCTCGCGCGCCAGGACCTCGGCGATGGCCGCGCCGATGCCGCGCGAGGCGCCGGTGACGAGCGCCGTGGGCAACGGGGGCGACGGCTCGGCCGCCGCGACCCGGATGACCTGCCCGGACACGTAGGCGGAGCGGCCGGAGAGCAGGAAGCGCAGGGTCGATTCGAGGTCGGCTTCCGGCTCGGCGTAGACGAGCTGCGCCGTCGCGCCGTGGCGGACCTCCTTGCCGGCCGAGCGCACGAAGCCCTCGAGCGCGCGCTGGGCGGGGTGGGCGGGAATCCCATCTCTGCCGATGACGATCAGACGGCCGCTCGGCGCGAGCGAGCGGATCGCCGGCCCGAAGAAGTCGAAGACCTCGCGCAGCGCCTCGATGCGCTCGATCCGCGAGGCGTCGAAGATGACCGCCGAGTACGTGTCGGCGGTGTCGGTGAGCTCGAACCCGAGGCGCGTGAGGAGCTCACGGTGGGTCGTGGCGCCGCCGAGCTTGACCGGGCCGCCGAAGAGCTCCGGCCCCCGGCGCAGCGGCGTGGGCTGGGGCAATCCCAGGCGGCGGACCATGAACCGTCCTGGAATCGAGTCGGCGAACTGCTGGTATCGATCGGCCATGTGTGACCGCATACCCGATTGAAATCTCAGATGAACGGGAACGTTTGCCAACGATGCCAGAGAAGATCGCAATCCTCGGCGGCAATCGCATCCCGTTCGCTCGCTCGAACGGGCCGTACGCCGAGGCCTCGAACCAGGACATGCTCACCGCCACGCTCGACGGGCTCGTCGCGCGCTTCGGCCTGCAGGGCGAGCGGGCCGGCGAGGTGGTGGCCGGCGCCGTGCTCAAGCACGCGCGGGACTTCAACCTCGCCCGCGAGTGCGTGCTCGGCAGCGCGCTCGACCACGCCACGCCGGCCTACGACATCCAGCAGGCCTGCGACACCGGCCTCCAGGCCGCGCTCGCGGTCGGCGGCAAGATCGCGCTCGGCCAGATCGATTGGGGGATCGCGGGCGGCGTCGACACCACGAGCGACGCCCCGATCGCCGTCAACGAGGACCTGCGGCGCGTGCTGCTGGAGGCCAACCGGACCAAGAGCGTCCCCGGCCGGCTGAAGCTCCTCGGCCACCTGCGGCCGGGCCAGATCGTCCCCGAGATCCCGCGCAACGCCGAGCCGCGCACCGGCATGTCGATGGGCGAGCACCAGGCCATCACCACCGAGCGCTGGGGCATCACGCGCGAGGAGCAGGACGAGCTGACCGTGGCCAGCCACCAGGCGCTGGCCGCCGCGTACGAGCGCGGGTTCCTCGACGACCTCGTCACGCCCTACCTCGGCCTCGAGCGCGACCAGAACCTGCGGCCGGACTCGAGCACCGACAAGCTCGCGAAGCTCAAGCCGGTGTTCGGCGACACGATGACCGCGGGCAACTCGACGCCGCTGTCCGACGGCGCCGCGCTGGTGCTGCTGAGCAGCGACGCCTGGGCGGCCGAACGCGGCCTCCCCGTGCTCGCGCACCTGACCCACTCCGAGACCGCGGCGGTCGACTACATCAACGGCGACGAGGGGTTGCTGATGGCTCCGGTCCACGCCATCCCGCGGCTGCTCGACCGCGCCGGGCTGACGCTGCAGGACTTCGACTTCTACGAGATCCACGAGGCGTTCGCGGCCCAGGTGCTCGCCACGCTGAAGGCACTCGGCGACATCGACCGTTCGAAGCTGAACGTCGCGGGCGGCTCGCTGGCCGCCGGGCACCCGTTCGCCGCCACCGGCGGGCGGATCCTCGCCACCGTGGCCAAGCTCCTGGCGGAGAGAGGCTCCGGCCGCGCGCTGGTCTCCATCTGCGCAGCCGGCGGGCAGGGCGTCGTCGCGATCGTGGAGCGTGCCAAGTGAGCTACGGATTCTCCCTGACCCCTGCGCAGCAGGATCTCGTCGAGCGCACGCACGCCTTCGCACGGGATGTCATCCGGCCGGTCGCCGAGCACCACGACCGCGTGGAGGAGTTCCCGTGGGAGGTGCTCGAGGCGGCGGCCGAGGAGGGCTTCTACAACCCGCTCTTCTACCGCGACCTGATCGGCGACCCGACCGGCCTCTCGCTCCCGCTCTTCATGGAGGAGCTGTTCTGGGGCTGCGCGGGGATCGGGCTGAGCATCGTCATGCCCGCCCTGGCGTTGTCGGCCGTGGCCCAGGCCGCCACGCCGGAGCAGCTCCTGCGCTGGGCGCCGGAGTGCTTCGGCGAGCCGGGCGACCTCAAGCTCGCCGCCCTCTGCGTGTCCGAGCCCGAGGGCGGCAGCGACGTCCGCAACCTGCGCACCACCGCCCGCCGCGACGGCGACGAGTGGGTCCTCGACGGCCACAAGATCTGGATCGGCAACGGCGGCATCGCCAACGTGCACGTGGTCAACGCGACGGTCGACCCGGAGCTCGGCCACCGCGGGCAGGCGCTCTTCATCGTCCCCGGCGGCACGCCGGGGCTGCAGATGGTGCGCAAGCTGGAGAAGCTCGGCTGCCGCGCCTCGCACACGGCCGAGCTGAAGTTCGAGAACTGCCGGATCCCGGCCGAGAACGTGCTCGGCGGCGATGCCAAGCTCGAGCGCCGGCTGGCCGAGGCGCACAGCCGCAACGGCAACGGGCGCTCCTCGACGCTGGGCGCCTTCGAGCAGACGCGGCCGATGGTGGCCGCCCAGGCGCTCGGCATCGCCCGCGCCGCGCTGGAGTTCGCGTGCCAGTACGCGTCCGAGCGCGAGGCGTTCGGGGAGCCGATCCTCGAGAAGCAGGGCATCTCCTTCCCGCTGGCCGACCTGGCGATGGAGCTCGACGCCGCGCGCCTGCTGACCTGGCGCGCGTCGTGGATGGCCGCCCAGCACCAGGAGTACCACCACGCCGAGGGCTCGATGTCGAAGCTCAAGGCGTCGGAGGTCGCGGTGCGGATCACCGAGCAGGCGATCCAGGTCTGCGGCGGCTACGGCTACGTCCGCGACCTGCCGGTCGAGAAGTGGTACCGCGACGCGAAGCTCTACACGATCTTCGAGGGCACGAGCGAGATCCAGCGCGTGGTCATCGGCCGCACGCTGGCCGACCCGGCACCGCCGCTCCACCACCGGCTGCCGCCCGACGGCCCGGCGCTCGGGCGCTCGTTCGGGCGCGGCACCAAGCAGCGCTCGCTCGCAGCGAGCAAGGCCATGCGGGTCGCGGCGAAGACGCCGCCGGCGCTGATGAAGCTGCCGATGAAGGTCATCACGCCGCCGCAGAAGCCCAAGGGCTAGAACTCCCGGTCGTAGTAGTCGACGCCGCTCTCGCGGCGCACGAGGACGTTGTCGGTGCGGTCGCGGTCGGTGAAGATCCCGATCTTGTCGCTGTCCGGGTAGACGCTGGCCGCGGGGTGCTTGACGCTGGAGAACATGAGCACGCGGACGGTCGCGTCGGTGCCGTTGGTCACCTTGTGCGCGCCCGCGGGGCCGGTCGGGAAGAAGCGGACGTCGCCCTCGGCGAGGACCTGCTCTCCCTCGGGCTGCCGGAGCGTCGGCTCGCCGGCGAGGACGATCAGCCACTCCTCCTCGGCCCACTCGTAGTGGTACGGGCAGATGCTCTGACCGGGCGGGATCTCGTAGATGCTCGTGCCGGTCTCGGAGGCGCCGACCAGCGGCCCGAGGCGCGCGAGTCCCGCCTTGTAGCCCTCGGGGTCGGTGTCGTCGTACTCGAACTCGGCCGTGTGCAGGTTCATGCGCCGATTATGCGCGCCATCCCGACCGCCCACGCGGCGTCGAGGTCCGCGTCCGGCGGGAAGCGGCCGTTGAGCTCGAGGATGGCCATGCCGTGGGCGAACGCCCAGACGGCGCGCGCGACGTCGGGATCCCCGCCGACGGCCCGCACGATCGGAGCGGCGGCGCGCTCCTCGACGCCGGGCGCGAGCCGGTCGCGCGCCAGCGGCCGCTCGGTCATCAGCCGGTAGAGGTGCGGGTGCGCCTTGGCGTACCCGCGGTACGCGCGCGCCAGCGCCTCCGCGCCCTCCTCGCCTTCGAAGGCCGCGGCCCACTCCTCGAAGCCGGCGGTGACGAGCGCGGCCTCGAGCGCCTGCTTGTCCGGCAGGTGCTTGTAGATCGACGGAGCACGGATGCCGATGCGCTCGGCGACGCGCCGCATCGAGAGCGCCTCCGGCCCCTCGGCCTCGAGCAGCTCCCGCGCGGCGGCCACGATCTCCCGCGCACGCGGGGTGAGTTCAGCCTCGCTGGAAGCCATCGGGCGTCCGCAGACCGTATCCGGCGACCCGGTCGACGGCGATGTGGAGTCCCCACGCAGCCGCGCCGACGAGGAAGCCGGCGGGCAGCAGCACGGCGGCCGTGACGGCGAAGGCGGCGGGAGCCATCCAGCGGTGCAGGGCGTTGTAGAGCGGCACGGCGCGCGGGTGGAGCTGGCCCTTGGCGAGGCCGGCGCCCAGACCGGCGAAGAGGGCGATGTCGGGCATGGCGCCGAACGCGAAGAACTGCCACAGACCGGTCATGAGATCTCCTTGGCTAACACTGTTAGCCCAGAGTAGCTAACACCGTTAGCCGCGTCAAGTCCTACTGTCGCCGGAACCGCACGTGCAGATCATCGGCCACCACGACAACCGCACGATCGAGCAGCTCGCGCGCTGCATCGAAGCCGAGCCGGGCGCGCGAGGCGTGCTGTGCGCCGACGGGCACGTCGGCTACAGCCAGCCCGTCGGCGGCGCGGTCGCCTACCGCGACCACCTCTCGGTGTCGGGTGTCGGCTACGACATCGGCTGCGGCAACAAGGCCGTGCGGACCGATCTGCGCCGGGAGGACATCGCCGCGGACCTGCCGCGCATCATGGACACGATCGCCGAGCGGATCTCGTTCGGCGTCGGCCGCCGCAACGACGAGCCCGTCGACCATCCCGTGCTGGATGCCGTCCGCACCGCCGACGTCGCTCAGCAGCGCGAGCTCTACGACCTCGCCGCCAAGCAGCTCGGGACGGTCGGCGGCGGCAACCACTACGTCGACCTGTTCGCGGACGAGGACGGCCTCGTCTGGATCGGCGTGCACTTCGGGTCGCGTGGCTTCGGCCACAAGACGGCGACCATGTTCCTGGCACTCGCCGGCGAGCGCCGGGGCGGCATGGACGCGCCGCCGACGCTCCTCCCGGCCACCTCCGCGCTCGGTCAGGACTATCTCGCGGCCATGACCCTCGCGGGCGAGTACGCCTCCGCGGGCCGCGACGTGGTGGTCGAGCGCGTGCTCGACATCCTCGGCACAAAGGCCACCTTCTCGGTCCACAACCACCACAACTTCGCGTGGCGCGAGTCGCACGACGGCGCGGACTGGTGGGTCGTCCGCAAGGGCTGCACGCCGGCGTTCCCGGGCCAGAAGGGCTTCGTCGGGTCGACCATGGGCGAGCCGAGCGTGATCCTCGAGGGCGCCGACACGCCGGAGGCGCGCGCGGCCTTCTTCTCCACCGTCCACGGCGCCGGTCGCCGGCTCTCCCGCACACAGGCGAAGGGCAAGAAGGGCCGGCCCGGGCTGATCGACTTCACCGCGGTCCAGGCCGACCTGCGCGTGCGCGGGATCGAGCTCCGCGGCGGCGCCGCGGACGAGGCGCCGGACGCCTACAAGCGGCTCGACCAGGTTCTGGCCGACCACGGCGACACGATCCGCGTGCTCCATCGCCTGGAGCCGATCGGAGTCGCCATGGCCGGCGCGGACACCTTCGATCCCTACCGGGACTGACCGGCGATGCTCGCTGTAATTTTGCAGCAGCTGCATTGTTGCAGGGAGCGATAGAATCGACACCATGTCCACCGGGGTGGGACTGAGGGAACGGAAGAAGCAGCAGACGCGGGAGGCGATCCATCGCGCGGCGATGGCGCTCTTCAGCGAGCGCGGCTTCGACGCGACGACGATCGCCGACATCGCCGCGGCCGCCGACATCGCGCCGCGCACGTTCTTCTCCTACTTCGCCTCCAAGGAGGAGGCGGTGTTCGCCAAGTTCGAGCCGCTGTACGCCGAGTTCGACCGCGCCATGAGCGAGCGGCCCGCCGGGATGACGGCGCTCGCCGCCCTCCGCGCGTGGATCCTCGAGACCGCGCAGCACCTCGCCGGCGATATCGAGTACCAGAAGCTCGAGGCCCGGCTGCGGCGCGAGTCACCCGCCGTCGCCGCGTGCGACCTCCAGCACATGCGCCGGTTCGAGCGGCGGCTGGCCGAGGCCGTCGCCGAAGACTTCGACGAGCGCGCCGACGCGCTGCGCCCGCGCCTGGTCGCCGCCGCGGCGGTCGCCGCTCTGCAGGCCTCGAGCGATGCGGCGGACGAGATCATCGAGCAGGACCCCGAGCAGGCACGCGCGCTGATCGCCGATCCCGCCGTGTTCATCGACGACGCGTTGCGCTTCCTCGAGGGCGGGCTCGCGGCCCTGCGCTCCTGATGCGCGTCCTGGCGCTCGCCGACAAGCGGCCGCCCGTCGATCCCGCCGAGATGGCGAAGCAGATGCACGTCGACGCCGTGTTCTGCCTCGGCGACCTCGACCGAGCCTGGATCGAGTCGCTGATGTCGCTCCGCGTCCCCCGCTACGGCGTGCACGGCAACCACGATCCGAACCACGTCCTGCGCGAGCTGGAGATCGAGGACCTGCACCTCCGCCGCACCCAGGTCGGAGGCGGCCTCACGGTCGCCGGCTTCGAGGGCTGCGTGAAGTACCGCGAGGGCGCGACGCACCAGTACACGCAGAAGGAGGCGTCGAAGCTGGCGCGCAAGCTGCCGGGAGCCGACGTGCTGCTCTGCCACTGCCCGCCGCTGGGGATCAACGACGACCCCGAGGACGCCGCCCACATCGGCTTCGAGGGCCTGCGCCACTGGGTCGACGAGCACCAGCCACGCCATGTCCTCCACGGGCACACCCACCCGCTGCCGGGGCGGAGGGTCGACCGCTACGGGGACACCAAGATCCACTGGATCTGGGGCGCCAAGGTCCTCGACCTCCGCTAAGCCGCGGCGTTCACGAACGTCAACCCCGCTGGGTGAGGGAGCGAGAGCGCCGGCCGCGCCGGTCTGCCGAGTGTCGACTTTGTCGGCCCAGGGCTGACAAAGTCGACAATGGGCGTCGATTGTCGACTTTGGTGCCGCTGCGGCATCAAACTCGACACTCGAGAGGGCGAGGGCCGATCCCTCTCCTTCAATGCCGGGGTTCGGCCCTCACCCCGGAGCGAGCCCTTGGGCGGCGCGCTGCAGCCCGTGGCGGAGGCAGAGGTCCGCCAGGGCCTGCCGCGCGCCCAGCGGGTTCTCCGGCAGCGCCTCGAAGGCCACGAGCCCGGCGCGGAGGTCCTCGATCCGCACGGTCGGGACCTCGAGGCTGAGACGGGCCAGCCAGCGGACGGCGGCTCGCTCGAAGCGCTCGGCGTCCTGCGCCTCGATGAGCAGGCAGATGGCCAGCGCGTCGTCGAGGTCGACGCGCGGGAGCTCGGCTGCGGCGGCCCGCACGAGCGGGAGGCGGCCGATGCGCAGGGCGCGTTGGAAGCGGGCGTACGGGCTGCCTTGACTCGTCATGCGAACGCATGTTCGCATGACGCGCAGATGGATGACCTGGGTCGTAGGCTGCGCACCATGCCGGTCGTCTACGCGAGCCTTCCCCTGAGCGGCCCGGCCGGGCCGCTCGGCCGGCAGGTGCTGCGCGGGGCGGATCTCGCCTTCGAGCGGGCGGCGGCGACCGGGGTCGAGCTCGTCGCGCTCGACGGCGCCGATCCCCATGACCGCGAGGCCAAGGCCGTCGAGCACGCCGAGCGCGCGGCGGAGGATCCGCGCGCGCTCGCCTACCTGGGCGACCTCCACAGCGGCCAGATCGTGGAGACCGCGCCGATCCTCGCGGCGGCCGGGCTGCTCCAGGTCGCGCCTGTGGCCACGTTCGCCGCGCTCCACAGCGACACGCTCGTGCGGCTGACCCCGCACGACGGCGTCGGCGCCCGGGCGATCGCGGCGTGGCTCCACGGCCAGGCCGTCACGCGGCTGCTCGTCATCCACGACCACGACCGCGACTACGGGATCGCGGTCGGCGAGATGTGCACCGCGGCCGCCCTTGACCGCGGTATCGACGTGCGGTCGCGGCCGGTGTGGGACCACGACGAGCCGATGGCCGATGACCTCGAGGGCGCCCAGGCGGTGCTGTACGTCGGCGTCGCGGGCTCCGGCGCCGTCGGGCTGTGGCGCGACCTGCACGCCGCGCTGCCCGACGCGTGGCTGCTCGGCACCGAGGGCGTCGCGCAGCCGTGGTTCGCCCACGAGATGGGGCCCGGCGAGGCGGAGAGGACGCGCTTCTTCCAAGCCGCCCGCGGCTCGTTCGACCTCTACGGCTTCGAGGCGATGGCGCTCATCCTCGATGCCATCGGTCATGGCGACGACCGCCGGACGGTCGTCGCCGCCGCGCGCGCGACGAAGGACCGCGACTCGGTGCTCGGCCGCTACTCGATCGACGAGCACGGCCACACGACGACGACGGCCTACGGCCGGCTCGCCGTCAAGGACGCCGAGCTCGTCTGGGACCGCGGCTTAGGCGCGCAGGTCGGCGACGACGCGCGACAGCGCGATCAGCTCGGCCGTGCGCTCGGCCAGCGCGCGCTCGGCGCGCCGGCGCTCGAGGAACTGCGCCAGGTGGGCGCCGATGGCCTGCAGCAGGCGGGCCAGTCCGGGATCCGGCTCGCGCTCCTCGCGGGAGAAGAAGAGGATCGTGCCCAGCACCTCGCCGGCGCGCGCGACCGGCAGCGCCAGGGCGGAGACGATCCCGGCCGCCGCCGCGGCGTCGCCGCGCCGGAAGAGCGGGTCCTCCTGCAGGCCCGAGGCCCAGATGGGGACGCGCCGCGCCCAGGCCTGGCCCTGGAGCCCGTCGCCGACCTCGAAGCTCTCCTCGGCACGCCCGGCCTCGAGCCCCTCGAGGCCCTCGCGCCGCTCGCCCCAGGCATCGGTGCAGCGCAGGACCTCGTGCTCGGAGTCGAGCGTCCAGAGCTCGGCCAGGTCCCAGTCGAGCGTCTGGCAGAGCGCGGCCAGCAGGGTCGCCATGCCGTCCTCGAGATCGTCGGAGGCCGCGAGGACCTCGACCACGGCCTGCTCGGCCGCCTCGTACTGCTGGGTGCGGTGGCGCTCGGTGACGTCCTCGAGCACGCCGGCCATGCCGAGCGGCCGGCCGCTCGCGTCGCGGGCCAGCGAGGCCCGGACCTCGGCCCAGCGCACCACGCCGTCGGCGGACAGGTAGCGGTGGCGCATGTGCACGGACTCGACCTCGCCGGCGGCCAGCGCGGCGAAGCGGCGCGCGTGGGCGGCGCGATCGCTCGGATGGACCTGCTCGGCAGCCACGCGCCCGAGCGCCTCGTCGACCGGGATCCCGGTCCAGCGCGTGTAGCTCTCGTTCAGGAAGGTCCAGCGACCGCGCAGATCGGTCTGGAAGACGGTGTCGCCGACGCTCTCGACGACCGAGCGGTAGCGCTCCTCGCTCGCCTGCAGGCGGGCCTGCGTGTCGCGCGAGTCGGTGAAGTCGACGCCGGTGCCGACCGCGCCGACGATGCGTCCGCCGGCGTCGCGCACCGGACGGGCGGAGCAGACCACGGTCCGCAGGCCGGCCCCGGCCGTCGCGACGGTCATCTCGACGCGTTCGACGACCTCACCATTGAGGGCCCGGAAGAGCGGCACCTCCTCGGCGCGCAACGGCGTGCGGCCATCGGCCTGCCGGAGCCCGAAATGCGCGGGCCAGTCGAGCGGGTCGACGTCGACCGCGCCGCCGGTGCCGAAGGACTGCAGGCGGCCGTCGGCATCACACGCGACGAGGTGGTCGGAGAGCTGCTCGAGCACGCCGTGCAGGAAGCCCCGCTGGGCCTCGAGGTCCCGGTGCACGCGCTGCGCCTCGGTCACCTCACGCACGACGATCATGCCGGAGGACACGCTGCCGCCGGCGTCGCGGACCGGGACGTGCTGGAGCTGGTACTGGGCGCCGCCGCGCACGCCGGGCCAGTCCTGGCTCGACGGGCTGCCGGCCAGCGCGGCGCGGCAGTGCTCGAGCAGCTCCTCGAGCCGCTCGGCTCCGATCACTTCGGCGATCGGGCGGCCCTCGACCTCGTCGCGGCTCCAGCCGTGCGCCTGCAGCGCCGAGCCCTCGAGCAGCGTGAAGCGCAGCTCGCGGTCGTAGAGCAGCACCGAGATATCGGGCAGGTGCGCGGCGAGCGCCTCGTAGCGGGCCCGCAGCGCCGCGGCGCCGCGTGCGGCCCGCCGCGCACGGCGCAGCGCGACCAGGGCGGCGGCGACCGCCGCCGCCAGCACGACGGAGAGCAGGATCATCCGATCGCCCGCCGGATCGCCGTCTCGGTCGAAGCCAGCGCCTCGGACAGCTGCGCGACCGTGTCGAGGGCATCGCCGTCGGCGGCCTCGATCGACTGGCAGAGCGTGGTCATGAAGGTCGCGCCGATGTTCTGGCAGCTGCCCTTGAGCTTGTGCGCGGCGCGCTTGAGCTCGTCGCGGTCGTCGACCTCGGCGGCCACGCGCAGCTCGTCGAGCAGCGGCGGCGTGCTCGAGAGGAACAGGTCCAGGAGCTGGTCGACGATGTCCGGGTAGTCGTCGCGGAACGTGCGCATGCGCGCCTCGTCGATCAGGCCCTCGATCGCGGCCTCCTGAGCGGCGGCGGCCGGAGCGCCGTCGGGCGCCAGCCCGAGCCAGCGCTCGAGCACCTCGTCGAGCGCCTCCGGACGCAGCGGCTTGGACAGGTAGTCGTCCATGCCGGCGTCGAGACAGCGCTCGCGGTCGCCCTTCATGGCGTGAGCGGTCATCGCGATCACCGGGAGCCGGGCGCCGGCCTCCTCGGAGGCGCGGATGCGGCCCGTGGCGGCGTAGCCGTCGAGGTTGGGCATCTGGCAGTCCATGAAGACGGCCGAGTAGTCGCCGTGGGCGAGCATGGCCAGCGCCTCGGCGCCGTCGCCGGCCAGGTCGACGGCGAAGCCGCGCTTGGCCAGCATCGTCTCGATCACGAGCTGGTTGACCTCGTTGTCCTCGGCCACCAGCACGCGCACGGACGGCCCGGACGGCGGAGCGGCCGGCGTGGGCGCGGCAGCGGGCGCCGGCGGGATCGCGAACGTCTCGACGATCGCCGGCGCCGTCTCGGCCACCGTCTCCAGCAGGCGCGCACGGCGGACCGGCTTGGTCAGGTAGGCCGACACGCCGAGCTCGCGGGCCCGCACGCGGTGGTCGCCGGTCGAGGTCAGCATCACGAGCCGCGCGGCGCGCAGGCTCGGCGCCTGGCGGATCGCGGCGGCGAGGTCGAGCCCGTCCATCTCGGGCATCTGCGCGTCGAGCACCACGACGTCGAACGGCGCGCCCGCACGGACCGCGTCGTGCATCACGGCGAGCGCCTCGGCGCCGGACTCGACCAGCGCGGAGGCGACGCCGCGCGAGGACAGGTACGCGTCGACGATCGCGCGGTTGGTCGCGTTGTCGTCGACCACGAGCACCTTCAGCGCGTCGAGCGCGACGGCGGACCGGGGCGCGCCGCGGAGGTTGTCGGCGAACGGGAGGCGGAGCTCGAAGCTGAAGCGGCTGCCCCCGCCCGGCACGGAGGCGGCGACGATCCCGCCGCCCATGAGCTGGACGAGCTGGCGCGAGATCGCCAGGCCGAGGCCGGTGCCGCCGTAGCGGCGCGTCGTCGACGTGTCGGCCTGAGAGAAGGACTCGAAGAGGCTGCTGAGCTTGTCCTCGGCGATGCCGATGCCGGTGTCGGCGACCTCGAAGCGCAGGACGGCGGCGGCGCCGTCGCTCTCGCTCAGCTCGACGCGCACGGCGACCTCGCCGCGGTGCGTGAACTTGATCGCGTTGGAGAGCAGGTTCGTGACGACCTGGCGGATGCGGCCGCGGTCGCCGTGGACGACGGCGGGGACGTCGTCGGCCACGAAGGCGGTGAGCTCGAGGCCCTTGCCGTGGGCCTGCGGGGCCAGCATCTCGCAGGTGTCCTCGATCGCCTCGCGGAGGTCGAAGTCGTGATGGTCGAGCTCGAGCTTGCCGGCCTCGATCTTCGAGAAGTCGAGGATGTCGTTGATCACGCCGAGCAGCGCCTCGCCGGAGTTGGCGGCCGTCTGGGCGAACTCGCGCTGCTCGTGGGTGAGATCGCTCTGGAGCAGCAGCTCGGTCATCCCGATCACGCCGTTGAGCGGCGTGCGGATCTCGTGGCTCATGTTGGCCAGGAACTCGGACTTCGAGCGCGACGCCTCGACCGCGTCGGCCAGCGCGCGCTTGCGGTCGGAGACGTCGGTGGCCATGGTCGCGACGGCGTAGACCTCGCCGTCGGCGTCCTTGAGGGGGAACTTGACGGTCAGGAGCGAGCGGGTGCCCTCCGACGTGATCGAGTCGCGCTCGTACTCGAGCAGCTCGCCGGTGCGGATGACCTTCAGGTCGGCGGCGCGCGACGGCGCGGCGTGCCCGGGCATGAGCTCGGCGTCGGTGCGGCCCACGACGTCGGCCGCGGTGCGGCCGGTGACCTGCTCCCAGCGGCGGCCCACGAGCAGGTAGCGCCCGTCGACGTCCTTGACGGAGATCAGCGCGGCGGCGTGGTCGAGGATGCCCTGGAGCCGGTCGCCGGCCACGCGGAGCTCCTCCTCGCGGGCGCCGAGCGCGTCGGCCATGGCGTTGAACGAGCTGGCCAGCGCGGCGACCTCGCCGCGGCCGCGGACCCGCACGCGGGCGTCCCGGCGGCCGGCGGCCAGGCGGCGCGCGGCGTTGGCGACGCGCCGCACGGGCAGGAGCACGGCGCGGTAGAGGTAGGCGCCGAGCAGGACGAGCACGAGGGCGCCGCCGCCGATGCCCGCGGCGGCGATCATCACCGAGCGGTTGGCGCGGGCCGAGGCGCGCTCGCGGCGGTCCTCGGAGATCCGCTCCTCGGCGATGGTGAACGCGTCGAAGCGAGCACGCAGCCCGTCGAGGCGCGCCTTGCCCTCGATCGTGGTCGCCGCGAGGTCGCCGATCGGCTCATCGGTCACCCGCACCCGCGTGGGCACCGCGTAGTCGTTCATGTAGTCGGCCGTCGCCCGGCGCAGGGCGCCCAGCCGGACGCGCTGGTCCGGGTCGGTGACGAGCCGGGCCATCTCCTCGAAGTCGGCCCGGTACTCGCGGATGCCGGCATGGAAGGGCTCGAGGAAGCGCGGCTCGCGCGTGAGCAGGAAGCCGCGCAGGCCGGTCTCGACGTCGACCACGTGGCGCTCGGCGCTCGCCGTCAGGCTGAGGATGCGCTCGGCCCGATGGGCGCTCTCGGACTCGCCGTGGAAGTCGCCGACGCTCATGAACAGCGCGATGAAGGTTCCGGACACGAAGACGAGCGCCAGCGCGAGCACGCCGAACGTGGGCGCGGCCAGGCCGCGCAGGAGTCGATGCGAGACGGAATCCGTCATCTTCGTCCTGGGAGATCGGCCGATCGCGGCGCGCTTTGACCCCCCCGTCCGATAAGAATGGCCCCGGGGTATGGACGTTCTCATCGCCGATGACGATCCGGGCACGCGCCTGGTGGTGCGGGCCGCCGTCGAGCGGCTGGGTCATCGCTGCGCCGTCGCCGCGGACGGCGCGGAGGCCTGGCGCCTGTACCGGGGCGGCATTCCGGACGTCGTCATCACCGACTGGCAGATGCCCGAGATGGACGGCACGGCGCTGATCACGGCGATCCGCAGCCACGCCGCGGGCTCGTACGCGTACGTGATGGTGCTGACCGGCGCCGCCGACGAGGCGGCCGCGCGGGCGACCATGGAGGCCGGCGCCGACGACCTGCTGCTCAAGCCGCTCGATCTGGCCCAGCTGGAGCGCAAGATGATCGCGGCCGGGCGCGTTACCGCTCTCCACCGGCGCCTGCACGACGACGCCCGCCAGGACGCGATGACGGGTCTCGGCAACCGGCTCCGGCTGGCCGAGGACCTCGACGTGCTCTGCGGCCGCGTCGAGCGCTACGGCCATGCCTACTGCGCCGCGCTGTTCGACATCGACAACTTCAAGGCCGTCAACGACGCCTTCGGGCATACGGCCGGTGATGACCTGCTGCGCGCCGTGGCGAGCGCGCTGCAGGAGCAGGTCCGGACCGGCGACCAGCTCTACCGCTACGGCGGCGAGGAGTTCCTCGCCCTGCTGCCGGAGCAGTCGATCGAGTCGGCCGGCCACGCCGCCGAGCGGCTGCGGAGCGCCGTCGAGGCGATCGCCCTCCCCCACCCGGCCGGCGGCGTCGTGACCGTGAGCGCCGGCGTGGCCGGGCTCGACGACTCCTGCCGCACCCCCGACCAGCTCTTCGAGCGCGCCGACCAGGCGCTCTACCGGGCCAAGGCCGGCGGCCGCAACCGCGTCGAGGTGCACGGCGGCGCCGCGAGCGCGGCGGCACCGGCGATCCGGCTGCTGATCGCCGACGACGACCCGGCGATCCGGCTCGTCATCGCCGCGCTGGCCGAGCGCGAGGACGGCTTCGAGCTGGTCGGCGAGGCGGCCGACGCCATGCAGGCGATCGAGCTCGCCGCCCACCGGCGGCCGGACGTCGTGCTGCTCGACGTCGACATGCCCGGCGGCGGCGGCGTGGTCGCCGCGAACGGCATCCGCGAGGCCAACCCGACGACCCGCATCGTGGGCCTGAGCGCCGACGACAGCGCGGCGGCCCAGTACGACATGTCGCGCGCCGGGGCGGTCGGCTACCTGGTCAAGGGAGCGGCGGACGACGAGATCGCCCGCGTGATCCGCAGCGCCGCGCGCTGGTAGCTCACAGCGCCGCCCTGACCGCCCAGAGCTCCGGATAGAAGCGCTTGTCCTGCGTGCCGCGCAGGTACTCGACGCCGCGCGACCCGCCGGTGCCCGGCCGGCTCCCGATCTCGCGCGCCGCCATCAGCGTGTGGTGGTGGCGCCAGAGCGCGATCTGCTCGTCGTGGTCGACCAGCAGCTCGGCGACCTCGTAGAGCAGCGCCCGGTGCTGGTCGTCCAGGTGGTCGAGGTACAGCTCGGCCAGCTCGCAGGGCAGCTGCGCGGCGAACGCGTCGTAGAGCGTCGGGCTCAGCGCCTCGATCTCCCGGAACTGCTGCGACTGGAAGCCCGAGGCCGGCGCCAGCGGGTCGCGGAACTCCAGGAACCCCTCCGGGCCCATCGTCTCCAGCACGTCGAGATGGTCGAGCAGCAGCCGCTCGATGGCGACGGTGCGCTTGAGCGGCCGCAGCGCGCCCTGCGGGCGGCCGCCCTCCAGCTCCGACCGAGCCTTGCGCAGCTCGTGCAGGATCAGCTTGAACCACAGCTCGTAGGACTGGTGGACGATGATGAACAGCAGCTCGTCGTGCGCCTCGGGGGTGAGCGGCTGCTGGAGCCGCAGCAGGTCGTCGATCCGCAGGTAGCCCGCGTACTCGGTCCCCTCCTGCGGCCCGTCGAGCTCGCGGTTCACCAGCGCGTCGGCCGCCGGCGTTCTGCGCGCGCGGCACCGAGCGGATCGACCAGAGGTCGAAGCCGTCCAGGGCGCGCAGCGCCTCGGCGTGCAGCGCCGCCATCTCCGGGCTCTTGACCTTGTACTCGCCGTTGACCTGCTTGGCGACGAGCTCGGAGTCGTTGACCACCTCGACCTCGGTGGCGTCCAGCTCGCGGGCACGGGCGAGCCCGAGCAGCAGCCCGCGGTACTCGGCGACGTTGTTCGTCGCGTGCCCGAGGGACACCGAGGACTCGTCGAGGACCTCGCCGTCGGGCGTGGACACGACGGCCGCGGCGGCGGCCGGGCCGGGATTGCCACGGGAGCCGCCGTCCACGTGGACGACCAGCTTCATCGCGACGGATACTAGGCGGCGGAGAGCGGCGGGAAGTCGCCGGTGACCCGCGGACGTCTACGGTCGCGCACCTCGCGCTGACCCCCGCCCGTCGAGACGTCGCGGCGCTCGGACTTGCGGCGGTCGACGATCACCTCGACGTTGGGGTCGCCCTCGTAGTACTTGGCGAGCTTCGGATAGAGCTCGTCCGCGAGCGGTTCTGGAACGACGCAAAAGATCACAGGATCCAACCTAACAAAGGAATATGGGACTCGGAATCGGTCATCTGTTTACGCAAGATGGAGTGCACCCCGCTCATCGGCGGCAGCATTGACGGCCTGCTCATCGCCCGAGAGCTCGGACAGCTCGTCGCCCTGGGCGTCGCGGCGGACGCCGCTGCCCTCGTCTGAGAGGTCGATCTCGAAGCGGTACCAGCTCAGCTCCCACATGACCGTGATGGAGACGACGCTGGGGCGGTCGGTGAGCGGCCGCACGCAGACGGCCGGCGCGCCGAGCGAGCGCGCCACGCCACCGACCGTGCGCGTGTGATCGGAGGCGTTGAAGACCTCGACCGCGCGCTGCATCTTGAGGTCGGCGTTCGTGGGCACCGCGCGCACGTGGCGAGGGCGCCGCGGCGGCTCCGGTGCGCGACGGACCGGCGCCTCCGGCTCGTCGGGCAGCGGCGGCGGCTCGCCGCCGTCGGTCGCCGCGATCCCGTCCTGGGCATCGCGGACACGCTCGCGCCGGGCCCGCAGGCGGTCGAGGAACGACCGCCCGCGCCCGTCGTGGCGGGTGTGGCGCAGCTCGAGCTCGTCGCCGCCCGACTCCCGGATCCAGCCCTCGTGCTGCGCCCGCGCCGTGCACAGGTCGCAGACCTCGCGCCGCGCGCCGCCCGCCAGGAAGGTCTCGGCGTGCTCTCCGCGCAGCAGCGTCCGCCCGCAGATGTCGCAGGCGATGTCGGTCTGGTTGGTTCGGATGTCCCTCGTTCGGGCCACGTGAGCAGGGTAGGACACTAGGCGTGCGCGGCCTCTTCCTCCCGCGCCTTGTCCACCACCTTCTGCGCGAGGTGGGCAGGCACCTCCTCGTAGCGCAAGAACTCCATCGTGTACTCGCCCTGGCCGCCGGTGAGCGATCGCAGGTCGGGCGCGAAGCTGAGGATCTCGGCCATCGGGACCTCGGCCTTGACCTCGGTCATGCCCCCGACCGCCTCGGTGCCCAGCGGGCGCCCGCGGCGCGAGGAGAGGTCGCCCATGACGTCGCCCACCGACTCGTCCGGGACCGAAGCGGTGACCAGCATGATCGGCTCCAGCAGCACGGACCCGGCCTGCTCGAGCGCCTGCTTCATGGCCAGTGAGCCGGCGAGCTTGAACGCCATCTCGGACGAGTCCACCGTGTGGAAGGAGCCGTCGAAGAGCTTCACCTTGACGCCCTTGACCGGGTAGCCGGCCACGGTGCCGGTCGCCATCGCCTCCAGGACGCCCTTCTCCACGGCGGGGATGAACCCGGTGGGGATGACGCCGCCCTTGATCGCGTTGACGAACTCGAAGTCGCCCTCGGCGAGCGGCTCGATCTCGATGTGGCAGTCGCCGAACTGGCCGCGGCCGCCGGTCTGCTTCTTGTGGCGGCCGTGCGCCTTGGCGCCCGCGCGGATCGTCTCCTGGTAGGGCACGCGCGGCGGCTTGAGGGTGACCTCGGCCCCGAAGCGGGCCCGCATGCGCTCGACGATGACCTCGACGTGGATCTGCGAGAGCCCGGCGACGATCTGCTCGCCGGTCTGCGCGTCGCGATGCAGGTCGATCGTCGGGTCCTCCTCCTGGAGGCGCCGCAACGCGGTGAACACCTTGTCCTCGTCGCCCTTGGACGCCGCCTCCATGGCGAAGGCCATGACGGGAGCCGGGAGCTTGATCGAGGGCATCTGGATCGGCTCGTCGCGCTCGGCCAGCCAGTCGCCCGCGCGGGTCTCCTTGAGCTTGGCCACCGCCCCGATGTCGCCGGGCCCGAAGGTGTCGCTGTGCTTGACCTCCTTGCCCTGCGGCACCAGCAGCTGCCCGATCCGCTCCTTGTGGTGGGTGCGGGTGTTCATCACCTGCGTGTCGTGCGTGACCGTGCCCTGGTAGACCCGGAAGAGGTTGATGCGGCCCGCGTACGGGTCGGCGCGGGTCTTGAAGACGTAGGCGAACATCTCGCCGTCGGGATCCGGCTCGAGCGTCGTGTTCTCGAGCTTCAGGCCGCCGTGCTGGACCGGGGAGGGAAGGTCGTCGACGATCGCGTCGAGGAGCCGGTTGGACGCCAGGCGGGTGGTGGCCACGCCGCACGTGACCGGGAAGATGTGGCCGTGGTCGGTGCCGTCCTCGAGCGCGGTGACGATCTCCTCGTGCGAGATCTCCTCGCCCTCCAGGTAGCGCTCCATCAGCGACTCGGAGTTCTCGGCGACCTCGTCCATGAGCTTCTCGCGGTACTCCTGCGCGATGTCCGCGAGATCGTCCGGGATCGGGATCTCCTTGCACTGACCCTCGGAGTACTCGTAGGCCTTCATGTCGACGAGGTCGATCACGCCGCGCGTCTCGTGCTCGGCCCCGATGGGGATCTCGGTCGCCACCACGTGCGGCCCGAAGGCGTCCTTGAGGGCGTCGAGCGTGCGGAAGAAGTCGGCCCGCTCGCGGTCGAGCATGTTCACGTACACCAGGCGCGCGACGCCGAGCTCCTGCGCGCGCTGCCACAGGCGCTGCGTCTGCACCTCGACGCCGAGCACGCCGTTGACCACGAACACCGCCGACTCGCACACCCGAAGGGCGCCGAGCGCGTCCGCGATGAAGGACGGCTCGCCCGGGGTGTCGATGAGGTTGACCTTCACGTCCCGCCACTCGAACGACGCGAGCGAGGCGGAGATCGACATCCCGCGCGCCTTCTCGTCGTCGTCGGAGTCCGAGACGGTCGTCCCGTCAGCCACCGAGCCGAGCCTCGTCGTCGCGCCGGCCTCGTGCAAGAGGGCCTCGTGCAGCGACGTCTTTCCGCTCCCTCGGTGGCCTACTAGAGCCACGTTGCGAATCCTGTCTGCGGCCTGCATATGACCTGCTCCTCCTCTCCCGACACGTAACTGCCTCAACTGCTCAGCGCCCCCTGGGGCGATGTGCGGTTGAGGCGACGTTATCGCGTTAGTCGCGCAGGTTGTCGCCCTGCAGACGCGACTTGAGGCGCAGGACCGCCTTGGTGTGGAGCTGGGAGATCCGGGACTCCGTCACGCCGAGGACCTCGCCGATCTCCCGCAGCGTCAGGTTCTCGTAGTAGTAGAGCGCGATGACCAGCTTCTCGCGCTCGGGCAGGGCGGAGATGGCGTCGGCCAGGCGGTCCTTGAGCTCCGACGCGTCGAGCAGCTGCTGCGGGTCCGGGGCGTCCGGGTCCTGGAGCGTGTCGAGCAGCGAGACCTGGTCGCCGGAGGCATCGGAGACCGCCCACAGCTCGTCGAGCGCGACGACGGTGGAGTTGGAGATCTTGACCAGCGCCTCCTGGAACTCCTCGGTGGACATGCCCAGCTCGCGGGCCATCTCCTCGTCCGTCGGCGTCCGGTGCATGCGGTGCTCGAGCTTCGCGTGCACCCGCTCGATCTCGCGGGCCCGGGCGCGCACCGACCGCGGCACCCAGTCGAGTGCGCGCAGCTCGTCGATGATCGCGCCCTTGATGCGCGTGATCGCGTAGGTCTCGAACTTGATCTCCCGCGAGACGTCGAACCGCTCGATCGCGTTGATGAGGCCGATCAGGCCGTACGAGATGAGATCGGACTCCTCGACGTGCGCGGGCAGGCCCGACGACATGCGTCCGGCGACGTACTTGACGAGCGGCGAGTACGCGACCACGAGCTTCTCGCGCGCGGGCTCAGACGCCTCGTCCTTGTACCGCCGCCAGAGGTCTTTCAGCTCGAGTGCTTTGACGTTGGTGTCCAGAGCCCGCTCCCTTAGGCCCGCGGATGGCTGCGCAGATACGCGGCGCGTAAGCGTGCGGACTCTACCCGAGTGTAGACCTGGGTCGTACTGATGGAGCTGTGGCCGAGCAGCTCCTGGATCGCGCGCAGGTCGGCCCCGCCCTCCAGGAGATGGGTCGCGAAGGAGTGCCGGAGGGCGTGCGGATGCACCGCGCCCTGGCTCGCGGCGTGCCGCGCCCAGACCCTGAGCCGTCGCCGCACGTCCGAGGTCGAGAGCCGGCGCCCGGACTTCGAGAGGAACAGCGCGGGGTCGCCGGTGCTGCCGGAGAGCGCCGGGCGGGCGCGCTCCAGATAGTCGCCGATCGCGGCCAGCGCGGGCTCACCGGCGGGTACGAAGCGCGTCTTGCCGCCCTTGCCCTCCACCCGGACCTGCTCGGCGTCGAACTCGACGGACGGCTCGTCGAGGTTCACGAGCTCCTCGGCGCGCAGACCGCAGGCGTAGGCGAGCTCGAACAGCGCGCGGTCGCGCAGCTCGAGCGCCGTCGTGGCGGGGATGCGGTCCAGCAGGGCGCCGACGTCGGCCGGCTTCATGGTGCGCGGGAGCGTCTGCGGCAGCTTCGGCGCCGGCAGGAGATCGGCCGGGTTGGCCGTCATGTCCCCGTGCTCCACCATCGAGCGGAAGAACGCGCGGGCGGAGGCGAGCTTGCGGGCGAGGGTGCGCGGCGCGGCGCCACGATCGGACTGGCGGGCCGCGTAGCCGCGCAGCACGCGGTAGGTCACCGCCTGCGGCTCGAGGCCCTGGGCCGCGGCCCAGGTGGCCAGCTCGGCGATGTCGGCGCCGTAGCCGCGGCGCGTCCGCTCGGCCGCCCCGCGCCGCTGCAGATCGCGGTCGAAGCGCCGCAGGGCGTCCGCCCAGGCTTCGCTAGCGTGGGGCGGCGTGGCCGTGTTCTTCATCGATACCTCCACGGGTCAGGTGGCGACCCAGCGCCAGCTCGTGGAGGCGGGCATCACGCCGTCGGACGAGCTGCCGGCCCCGCCCTGGCATCGCATCCAGGGGACCGGCGACGCCACGACCATGTGGTATGCGGTGATGCGCAAGGAGGTACGCGACGGCGTTTTCATCGGCGCTCTCTGCATTCGCCACTCGGACCATCACGCCTCCCTGCTGCAGGCTGGCTGGCAGGACGTGGAGCCCGGCGCGATTCAGGCGATGTAGACCGGGGTCCCGACCGGGACCTCTTCGTACAGCTCGATCACGTCGGGGATGTGCATGCGGATGCAGCCGTGCGACGCGGCCGTGCCGATCGAGCCGCTGGCGTCCGTCCCGTGGATCCCGGCGCCGGCGTAGATGCCCATCCAGCGCGCCTTGATCGGGTTCGAGGGACCCGGCGGGACCACCGTGCCCGCGAGCGAGCCCGCCCAGGCCGAGTTCGGCACGTGCCAGGCCGGATCGACGGCCTTGTTCTCGATGTTGTAGAGGCCCGCGGGCGTCTCCAGGCCGGCCTGGCCGACCGCGATCCCGTACGTCTTGGCGACCTTGAGGTCCTTGTACAGCGTGAGCTTGAAGGCGCTGCGGTTGACGATGAGGACCGCCGGATACTCCTTGGCGAGCTCCTCGGTGGTGACCTTCGGCTCGACGACCTTGGTCTTGACGCGGGCGATCCGCGTCTCGGTCATGTCGAGCAGCTCGGTGCGGATCGTCTTGCGGAGGAGCGCGGCGCGGACCATCAGGCCGTCCTTGGACGGCTGCGGGTCCACCTGGCCGCTCTCGAGGTCCAGCGCGGCGTCCTGGGCCTCGACCTCGAGCCGGCGCTGGACGCGATCGGAGATCGCGCGCACGGCTTCCTCGTCGTAGGAGATCTTGGCCT
The DNA here is from genome assembly GCA_963774155.1 of uncultured Solirubrobacteraceae bacterium. Classification (GTDB taxonomy): domain Bacteria; phylum Actinomycetota; class Thermoleophilia; order Solirubrobacterales; family Solirubrobacteraceae; genus DASSUW01. Next base: position 388,522 of record CAVZDW010000008.1, on the reverse strand, counting down.
CGACGCGGGCGTCGACCTCGGTGCCGCGCACCTCGCGCCACGTCCGCGTGAAGAGGTTGCCCTTGTTCGACGCCTGCAGCGCGCGGTCGACCGAGCCCTCGATGTCCACGGCCACGTTGGCCTGCTCGGAGGTCAGCGTGAAGCGCCGGCCCTTGTAGCGGACGCTCACGGGCTGGCTCAGCGGGTCGAGCAGCGACGCGGAGAGCTTCGCGCGGGCCTTCTCAGGCGTGAGCCCGCCGACATCGATCCCGTTGACCGTCACGCCGTCGGCGATCCGGGTCTTCACCTGCTGGTCGAACGCATACAGACTTCCCGCCCCCACGAGGAGAACGGTGATGGTGAGGGCGAGGACGGCGAGCAGGCGGCGCGGCATCGGGCTCCGAGATGGTAGAGGCCGATCCGGATAGTGAGAACCCCTGCAAGTGGTCTGGCGGCTTACACCGTCCCGCGCCGGCGCACGGAAGGGCTCCAGCGCAGGAACTCCTCGACCTCGCGCTCGTAGCGGTACGGCTCGCCCTCGCGGCGCAGGAGCGGGGCCGCGCGCTGCGCCTCGGCATGCTTGAGCACCGTCTCACGGCTGGTGAAGGCGAACGGGTACCCCATGCCCTTCAGCCGGCGGTTGTCGAGCCCGCGGCCGTAGCGGAGCTGGCGCAGGACCTCGTCCGGCACGCGGATGCCGAGCGGCTTGAGGGCCGCGGTGGCCAGCGAGCTGCCCCACGGCGGCAGGATCGGGGCCAACGGCTTGCCGAGCAGCGAGGCGACCTCGGAGAGGGCCAGCACGCCGTCGCCCGCCGCGTTGTAGATGCCGGGGAGGTCGCGCTCGGCGGCGAAGCGCAGCACGCCGACCAGGTCTTCCTCGTGGATGAACTGGTAGCGCGGGTCGAAGCCGAGGATCGACGGCACGGCCGGCAGGTCGAAGAGCTTCGTGTGCGAGGTGGTCAGGTCCGGCCCGAGCGCGTTGACGAAGCGCAGCACCGTCACGGTGACCTCGCGGTTGCGCTCGGCGAACCCCTCGACAGCCTTCTCGGCCTCGACGATGTCGGCCTCCAGGCGCGTGCGCGGCGGGTGCGGGCGCCGCATCGTCTCGGTGAAGAACGCGGGGTCGTCCTGCTCGCAGCCGTAGTAGTGCGCGGAGGACTTGAAGACGACCTTGCGGACCGGCGACCGTCCCGCCCGCCCCCCGCAGGCGGCGAGGATGTTCATCGTCCCGATCACGTTCGCCTCGTGGGCGACGCGCGGCGAGGCGTGGAGCGAGTCGACCACGAGCCGCGTGTCGATCACCGTGTCGATCTCCGCCGCGTGCACGATCCGCCGCAGCAGCGCGTGATGGAGGCCGAGGCGCACGTACTCGGTGCGCTCCAGGCGGCACGTCGGGTCGTCGGGGCTGACGCCGATGATCGTCTCGACGGCGGGGTCCTGCTCGATGACCTGGGCCAGGCGGCCGCCCCAGTAGCTGCTGAGGCCGGTGATGAGGACGCGCCGGGAGGTCATCCGAGCCACACCGAGCGGCGGGCCGACACGAGGTCGACCAGCTCGTCCTGGATGCGCCCGCGGATCTCCTCGGCGACCGTCTGCACGAGGCCCTTGTCGTCCCACGGCCGCTCGCCCCACTGGTCGGTGGGGATCGGCTCGAGGAAGCGGATGCGGAACTTGGCGGGCAGGTACGCGGTGCCGAGGAGGCCGAAGTGCGGGAAGAGCGGCGTGACCGGGAAGTAGATGAGCTTGGTCAGCCGCTGGAGCGCGCCGACGTGGGCGAAGATCGGCATCGCCTCCTCGGCGCCGAGCACGGCGACCGGGACGATCGGGGTCTTGGCTCGCATGGCGGCCTCCACGAAGCCGCCGCGGCCGAAGCGCCGCAGCCGGTAGCGGTCCTTGTAGAGCTTCTCGGAGCCCTTGCGGCCCTCGGGGAAGACGAGCACGAGCTGCTGCTCGTCGCACAGCAGGCGGTGGACGTTGGCGGGATGGGCGGGGACGCCGCCGATCTTGTTGACCAGCATCGCGAGGCCCGGATAGCCCTTGAAGAAGTGCTCGACCGTGAGGTGGAGCGGCCGCGGGCGGCTGTGCTCCTCCTTGATCGCCTTGGCGATCATCGCCGCGTCGGGCGGCAGCGCGCCGGCGTGGTTGGACACCAGCAGGGCGCCGCCGGTGGCCGGGACGTGCTCGATCCCCTCGACCTCGCAGCGGAACCAGTAGTGGTAGAGGAACTCGTAGAGCGTGGCGTCGAGCAGGCCCTCGACGCGCTCGGAACGGCCCCAGTCGGTGATCTGGCGGTCCGGCTCGATGGCCGGCAGGAGCGCGCGCGGGTCGCTCGTCTCGGGCGCCGCGGGCAGCGCGGGGAGGTCGCTCATCCGAGCAACGGTTCCAGACGCTTGACCAGCGTGGGCCAGTCCGGGGCGCACACGATGTCCTCCTCTTCGCACAGGTCGCGATTCCAGGGGTGCATGATCGTGGCGGGGGTGATGCCCGCCTCGCCCGCCTTCATCAGGTTCACCGGAGAGTCGTCGATCAACACGTCGATCGCGATCTCGCGGCAGTGCGTGACCTTGTCGAACGAGCAGTACAGCTCGTCGTACGGGAGGCCGATCTGGTCGAGCCAGCGCGCGGTGGCGCTCCTGCGCGTCGCCGGCCCGGTGCGAGGTGATGTGGATGAAGTGGCCGGCCTCGTGCCAGGCGCGGATCGCCTCCACGGCGCCCGGATAGGGCGCGGCGGCGAGGACGTTGACCGCCTTGTGCGTCTCGACGACGCACGCGTGGAGCTGCTCGGGGCGCAGCCGCGTGATGGTCCAGGTGAGCTGCTCGTCGTACGGGAGGACGACGCCGAAGCGCTTCTTGGCGATGGTCGCCAGTTGGTCCCAGTAGTGATGCAGCGTGGAGTCGATGTCGACGGCGATTCGCACGTTGTCACTAGGCTAGAGCGCCGTGCCGAGCGTCTACCAGGATGCCCTCAACCGCGCCCGTAGCGCGGTGTTCCGGCCCGGCGCGGACGCCACGTACGCCGACGCCGACGACAGCTCGTGGATGCGCATCGACTGGCCGGCCATGACGAAGCGGCTGAGCGTCGACGGCCGCGAGGTGAGCCTGGTCGACACCGGCGGCGACGGGCCGCCGCTGCTGTGGCTCCACGGTCTCGGCGGCATCTGGCAGAACTGGCTCCTCAACATCCCGGCCTTCATGGACACCCACCGCTGCGTGGCCATCGACCTGCCGGGCTTCGGGCAGTCCGAGAAGCCCGACGGCGAGATCTCGATCAAGCGCTTCGCGGCGACCGTCGACGCGGTCTGCGACGCCCTCGGGATCGAGGAGCCGGTCGTGGTGGGCAACTCGATGGGCGGGTTCGTGGGCGCCGAGCTGGCGCTCTCGTTCCCGACGCGGGTGCGCAAGCTCGTGCTCGTCTCCGCCGCCGGGCTCTCCACGGAGTACCTGGCCCGCGAGCCGCTGCTCGCCGGTGCCCGCATCTTCGCCGTGCTGACGGCGCGCACGGGGATCCGCGGCACGCCCATGGTGGCGCGGCCGCGGCTGCGCCGGGCGACGCTCCAGATCGTCGTGCGCTACCCGGAGCGGCTGTCGGTGCCGCTGGCCACGGAGCTCATCCGGGGCGCCAACGCACCCGCCTTCCTGCCCGCCTTCGACGCGCTGATGCGCTACTCGTTCCGCGACCGCCTGGAGAAGATCGACGTCCCGGTCCTGATCGTCTGGGGGCGCAACGACATGCTCGTGCCGGTCGAGGACGCGGAGATGTACGAGCACCTGATCGGCGACAACGCCCACGCCGTGATCTTCGAGGACACCGGGCACCTGGCCATGCTCGAGCGCCCCGGCCGCTTCAACGAGCTGCTCGCCGGCTTCATCGCCGGGGAGCGCTCGCCGGAGGCCGGCGTCGAGGGCGTCAGCGCGTGACGGCGCCCTCGGACGCGCTCGAGACCAGCTTCGCGTACTTGGCCAGCACGCCGGAGGTGAAGACCGGCGGCGGCGGCTCGTAGCCGCTCAGGCGCTCGGCGATCTCCTCGTCGGTGAGGTCGACGTCGATCCGCCGGTTGGCCACGTCGATGGTGATCGTGTCCCCGTCCTGGAGCGCCGCGATCGGGCCGCCGTGGACCGCCTCGGGGGCGATGTGGCCGGCCATGAAGCCTCGCGTGGCGCCGGAGAAGCGGCCGTCGGTGAGCAGCGCGACGGAGTCGCCGAGCCCCTCCCCCACGATCGCCGCCGTCACGGCCAGCATCTCGCGCATGCCGGGCCCGCCGGCCGGGCCCTCGTTGCGGATCACGACGACGTCGCCCGCGCTGATCCTCCCGTTGGTCACCGCGTCCATCGCCGCTTCCTCGCCGTCGAACACGCGGGCGGGGCCCTCGTGGTGGACCCGCTCGTGCCCGCTGAGCTTGACCACCGAGCCCGCGGGGGCGAGGTTGCCGCGCAGGATGGCGATGCCGCCGGTCTTCTTGATCGGATCGCTGAGCGGGCGCACGACCTGCTGGCCGGGCGTCTCCTCGGCCTCCTGGGCGAGCTCGCCGATCGTCTTGCCGTGCACGGTCGGCGCGTCGGCGTTGAGCATCCCGCCCTCGAGCAGACGGCTGGCCACCACCGCGGTGCCGCCGGCGGCGTGCATGTCGGTGGCCACGTAGCGGCCGCCGGGCTTGAGGTCGCACAGCATCGGCGTGCGGGCGGCGATCTCGTCGAAGTCGTCGATCGACAGCTCGAGGCCCGTCTCGCTGGCCAGGGCCAGCAGGTGGAGCACGGCGTTGGTCGAGCCGCCGCTCATCGCCACCGCGGCGATGGCGTTCTCGATCGCCTTGCGGGTGATGATGTCGCTCGGCCGCTGGCCGCGGGCGAGCACGTCCATGACCATCACGCCGGCGTCGTAGGCGGCCTGCGCCTTGGTCTGGTCCTGGGCCGGGATGTCGCTCTGGGCCATCGGCGAGATGCCGAGCATCTGGAAGGCCATGGCCATGGTGTTGGCGGTGAACTGGCCGCCGCAGGCGCCGGCGCCGGGGCTGGCGACGTCCTCCAGCTCGGTCAGCTCCTCGTCGGTGATCTTGCCGGCCGCGCGGGCGCCGATCGCCTCGAAGACGTCCATGATCGTGACGTCCTTGCCCTTGTAGTGGCCGGGCGGGATCGAGCCGCTGTAGAGCATCAGGCTCGGCACGTTCAGCCGTGCGAGCGCCATGACCGTGCCGGGGATCGTCTTGTCGCACGCGCTCAGGGCGACCACGGCGTCGAAGAGGTGGCCGCGGCCCACGAGCTCGATCGAGTCGGCGATCACCTCGCGGCTGACGAGCGAGGTCTTCATGCCGCTCGTGCCCATGGTGATGCCGTCGGAGATCGCGATGGTGTTGAACTCCATCGGCGTGCCGCCGGCGGCGCGGACGCCCTCCTTGACCTTGGCGGCGAGCGCGCGATGGTTGAAGTTGCACGGCATCGTCTCGGTCCACGAGTGGGCGACGCCGATGATCGGCTTCGAGAGCGCCTCGTCGTCGAAGCCGATGCCCTTGAGGTAGGCGCGCGCCGCCGCCCGGTTGGGACCTTCGGTGAGCGCGCGCGAGTTGTGCTTGGGATCCAGGCCGGCCATTGCCATTGAGCCTAGCTTCGCGGCGCCACGGGCCGTCGTGCGGCCACGAGCCGTCGTGCGGCCACGGCCGTCGTGCGGCCACGGGCCGTCGTGCGGCGGCTAGAGGTTGTCGTGCCGCGCGCGCGGCGGCGACGGGGCGCCCGGGTCGGCGGAGGCGCGCTTGGCGAGCCGCTCGCGCTCCCAGCGGCCGAGCCGCCAGATGTCGCGCTGAACCTGCTTGGGATCGTGCTGGCGGCCGGGCAGGTGGAGGTTGGCCTCGGAGATCAGGCGCCGCTCGTCGCCCTTCAGGGCCATCCACTTGGCCAGCACGTCGTCGGAGTCCGGCAGGCGAGCCGAGCCGTACGGCCGCGTCTCGTCCGGGAACTCGACGCAGTACTCGTTGAGCAGCGAGTTGGTCTGCGGCAGGTAGGCGACGATCGGCTTGTGCGGGTAGACCAGGTAGGCGTAGGGCACGCCGCGCAGGTCGCGGGCGGCCTCCGCGGGCAGGCCGGCCTGGCCGCCCCAGACCCGGATGAAGCCCAGGTCGCGGTACATCGCCCACTCCTCCTCGTTCACGCACGACTTGAGGAGCTCGCGGGCGCGCTGCTCGGCGCGGCGCTCGCGACCCGGGTCGAACGGGGCGACGATGCCCTGCCGGCGCGCCTCGCGCCGGGCGCGGCGCTGGTCGAGGCGACGCTCGATATAGGGCCAGCTGATCTCCGAGAGGAGGGCGATGATGACGAGCGCCGTGGCGCAGAGCGCGACGATCACGCGGCTCCACCCGCGGCGCGGGGGAAGAAGATGACGCGGTCGGTCGCCTCGGGGATCTGCTCGAACGCGGTGATCATCTCCGCCTCGCGCCGGCCCGCACGCGAGGTCACCGGCACCGCCGCCCACATCCCGCTGTCGAGCTGGCGGCGGAACTCCTCCACGAGGCGCTCAGCGTCCTCGGCGACGTCGGGATCGCCCTCGGCGATCAGCTGCTCGCCGTGGCCCGGGCGCATGCGGAGGAACTTCATGGCGGCCGATTATGCCAGAGGGCGGCTTGCCGACCGGCCGGTTGTTGCGCCAGAACGTGGTCGGTCCGTCAATGCGAACACGTCGACCGGCCCCGGACCGCGGCCGATGCCGCGCAGGCCGTCGCGTACCGCCTCCCCGGCGATGCGGCGGGCCGCCCGCGCTGCGTCGAGCGGGCTGGAGCCGAGCGCGAGGTGGGCCGCGAGGGCCGACGAATGCGTGCAGCCCGACCCGTGGGCCGCGCCGTCGGCATGACGCTCGCCGGGAATCGCCTCCAGCGTCTCGCCGTCGAAGAACAGGTCGGTCGCGGCTTCGCGGTGGCCGCCGGTGACGACGACCGCCTGCGGGCCGAGGGCGTACAGCCGCCGGGCGAGCGCCTCGACGTCGTCGTCGCCCTCCCCGGCCAGCACCCGCGCCTCGGGGACGTTCGGCGTGATGACCGACACCCGTGGCAGCAGCTCCTCGACGATCGCCTGGCGGGCCGGCTCGTCCAGCAGCACAGCGCCGGACTCGGCGACCATCACGGGGTCGAGCACGATCGGCGTGCCGGGCTCGAGCAGGTCGAGCGCCGCGCGCACGGCGTGGACCGTCTCGGCCGTGCCGAGCATGCCGATCTTCACCGCGTCGACGCCGATGTCCTCGGCCACCGCGCGCACCTGCTCCACGATGAACTCGCCGGGCACCGGGTGGATGCCGGTGACCGCGACGGTGTTCTGCGCCGTCAGCGCGGTGATCGCCGTCATGCCGTGCACGCCGCAGCGCGCGAAGGCCTTCAGGTCGGCCTGGATGCCGGCGCCGCCGCCGGAATCGGACCCGGCGATCGACAGCACGGCAGGAACGCGACGATCCTCCACGCGGCTCAGGGTAGAAAACGCGGCGGCTAGCGGGGCACACGCTCGTATCTCCCCCCGAAGCCGCGGCGGACGAGCCCGCGCGCCTCGAGCTCGCCGAGGCCGCCGAGCACCGCGCGCGGCGCGTGTCCGGCCGCCACGAGCATCGGCAGTGTCGAGTGGCCGGCGCCGATCGCCTCGAGCAGCCGGTGGAGCGCCGGGTCGAGCGCCGGGCCGGGCGGCGTCATGGCTTCGTACTGCGCGCCGGTCAGCTCGGCCAGCGCCTCCAGCGTGTCCTGCACGCCGCGGACGAGCACCGCCCCGTCGCGGATCAGGCTGTTGGTCCCGGCTGCCACGCCGCAGGTGGCGCGTCCGGGAACGGCTCCGACCGTGCGGCCGATCTCCGCCGCGAGGTCCGCGGTCGTCAGCGAGCCGGAGCGCTCGGTCGCCTCCACGACGACCACCACGCGGGCCAGCGCGGCGATCAGGCGGTTGCGGGCGACGAAGGCCCAGCGGTAGATGCCGAAGCCGGGCGGCAGCTCGGACACGATCGCGCCGGCGCCGTGGACCGCGGCGTAGAGCTGGCGCTTCGACGCCGGGTACGGCCGGTCGGCGCCGCCGGCCAGCACCGCGACCGGCGCGGCCGTGCCCTCCAGCGCTCCGGCGTGCGCCGCCGCGTCGACGCCGAGCGCGAGGCCCGAGACGACGCTGACGCCCGCCGCCGAGAGGCCACGGCCGAGGTCGCGCGCCATGGTGATCCCGTAGTGGGTCGCCCGGCGGGCGCCGACGATGGCGACCGCGTCGGTCGCTCCCACCGCCGCGAGGTCGCCCGCGACGTGGAGCACGGCGGGCGGGTCGGGCAGGTCGCGCAACGGCGCGGGGTACTCGGGCTCGCAGCCGCAGACGGCCAGCAGCCCGCTCTGCACGATCGCGTCGCGCGCGAGGTCGGGGTCGAAGCGGTCGTAGCGCTCCCACAGCCGCTCCCCGGCGGCGATGCCGAGCAGCTCCTCGTCGGAGAGCGCGAGCACGCGGCCCGGCGCTTCGCGCCGCCGCCACTCGACGTCGAGCCACCCGGCGAGTCCGGCGACGAGGTCGGTGCGGCGCAGACAGTTGTCGCAGGCGGTCACACCGCCACCGCCATCGCGGGCTGCTCCAGGCGGAGGCTGGCCGCCATGTGGACGTGGTCCGGCCCGACGCGTTCGCTGCCCTCGAGGTCGGCGACGGTGCGGGCGACGCGCAGGATCCGCGCGTGGCCGCGTGCCGAGAGCAGGTGCCGGTCGTGGAGCTCGTAGAGCAGCCGCAGGGCGCTTGCGGTGGGCTCAGCCACCTCGCGCATCACCCGCGGCGTCATCTGCGCGTTGCAGGCGACGCCGTAGGCGGCGAGACGCCGCGACTGGCGGTCGCGGGCCTCGATCACGCGGTCTCGCACCGTGCTCGACGAGGGCGCCTCGTCGCCCTGCATGGCCTCCGCGGTCGGCCGGCCGACGGGGACGAGGATGTCTATGCGGTCGAGCAGCGGCCCCGAAAGCCGGCGATGGTGCCGGGCGAGGTCGGCCGCCGTGCAGCGGCACTTCTCCTCCCCCATGCCGCACGGGCACGGGTTCGACGCGGCCACGAGCATGAAGCGCGTCGGGAACGCGACGACCCGCTGCGAGCGCACGATGGTCACGTGCCCGTCCTCCAGCGGCTGCCGGAGGGCCTCCAGGCTCGAGCGGACGAACTCGGACAGCTCGTCGAGGAAGAGGACGCCGTGGTGGGCGAGCGTCGCCTCGCCCGGCATCGGCTGCGCGCCGCCGCCGACCAGCCCGGAGGCCGAGATCGTGTGGTGTGGCGCGCGAAACGGGCGCTGGTGGGCGAGGCCGTGGCCCTCGTGGAGACCGGCGACCGAGTGGATGCGCGTGACGTCGATCGCCTCCGCGGCGGTCATCGGCGGCAGGATCGAGGGCAGGCGCCGGGCCAGCATGGTCTTGCCGGTTCCCGGCGGGCCGTGCATGAAGAGGTTGTGGCCGCCCGCCGCGGCGACCTCGAGCCCGGGGATGAGCGCGTTCTGCCCGCGGACGTCCGCGAGATCGAGCATCGGGTCGACTTCCGGCTCCGGGGCTGCGTCGGGCGGCGGCGGAGCCTCCTCGCGGCCGGCGAGCACGTCGACCGCCTGCTGCAGCGTCTCGATCCCCAGCACGGTCACGCCGGGGACGAGCGCCGCCTCCCGCGCGCGGCTGCGGGGCAGCAGCAGGCGGGACAGCAGGTGACGGCGCGCGCCCTCGGCGATGGCGAGCGCACCACAGACGGCGCGCACGTCTCCGGTCAGCGACAGCTCGCCGACCAGCGCAGTGTCGTCGACCGCGGAGGCTTCGAGCTGGTCGGAGGCCACGAGGACGGCGATCGCGAGCGGCAGGTCGAAGCCCGGGCCGATCTTGCGCAGCGAGGCCGGCGCGAGGTTGACCGTGATGCGCTTCTGCGGGAACTCGTGGCCGGAGTTGACGAGCGCCGAGCGCACCCGCTCGCGCGCCTCCCGGACCGCCTTGTCGGCGAGCCCGACGATGGTGAAGGCCGGCAACCCGAGCCGGATGTCCGCCTCGACCCAGACGCGGCGCGACTCGACGCCGTCGATGGTGAACGTGGTGACGCGGGCGATCACGGCTCAGAACGCCGCTTCGAGGTGGTCGAGCCGGACGAGCTCCCCGCGCGCGTCGATCGTCACGCCGACCGCGTCGAAGCGCAGCTCGGCGCCGAACGGGCGGTCCGTGACCTCGTTGAGCCACGCCGCGGCCATCGTGCGGACCTGCTGGCACTTGCGCTCGTGCAGGTTGTCGCGCCAGTCGCCCGAGCCGAGACGGCGCGACTTGACCTCGCAGAAGACGATCGTCGCGCCGCCCTCGTCGGCGAGGATGAGGTCGAGCTCGCCGAACCGCGTCCGGTGGTTGCGGCCGAGCACGCGGTAGCCGAGGCGGGAGAAGTGCTCGGCGGCCAGCCGCTCGCCGAGGCGGCCCAGCTCCTTGGTGCGGTCGGTCGGCATGTCGCGAGCGACCGTACGGGCGTTCGCGTGCCGGATCAGCACGCGGCTGTTCCGTCTGTGCGGCGTCTCTGTGAAGAGTCTGCGCGGGTGCCGGCGAACGGCGGCATCGAGGGAGTGAGATCGGCCTCCCGCCCTCCCGAGTGTCGACTTTGGTGCCGTGGGGGCACCGAACTCGACAATCGGCAGCGAGTGTCGACTTTGTCAGCCTGAGGCCGACAAACTCGACACTCGGCCGACCCGGCCGACCCGGCCGGCCAACCCGGCCGACCCCTCGCTTCCCTACCCAGCCGGGGTTGGCTCGCGCACCACGAACGACGACAGCTCCACGCCCGGCGAAGCCGCACGAACCCGGTACCCCGGGAACGCGGCCAGCACCTCCGGCGAGATCCGCAGGTCCGGGTTCAGAGCGCGAGCTGCTGGTACGCCATCGACTGGAACGACAGCCGGTGCAGCGGGGACACCCCGAGGCGCTCGATCGCGGCCCGGTGCTCGGGCGTCGAGTAGCCGACGTGGATCCCGAAGTCCCACCCCGGGTAGCGGTGCTCCATCCGGTGCATGAAGCGGTCGCGCGTGACCTTGGCGATGACCGAGGCGGCGGCGATCGCGGCGCTCATCGCGTCCCCGCCCACGACCGGGCGCTGCTCGAAGCCCGTGGGCGGCACCGGGAAGCCGTCGGACAGGCAGAGGCAGCCCTCGCGCCCCACCCGCCGCAGGACGTCGCTCAGCGCCGCCAGGTTCGTCACGTGCAGGCCCCGCTCGTCTATCCCCCGCACGCAGCGCGAGGTGACGGCCACGCGCGTGGCGATCCGGAGCACCTTCGGGTACAGCTCCTCGCGCATCTCGGCGCTGTGCTGCTTGGAGTCGTTCAACGCCGACAGCGCCCGGAGATCGCTCAACGTCAGCGATTCGTAGTCGAACAGCACCGCCGCGGCCACCAGGGGCCCGGCCAGGCAGCCTCGCCCGGCCTCGTCGGCGCCCGCCACGAAACGCGTGCCGAGCGCGCGATCGAACCGGAACAGCCGCGAGCCGGACGTGCGCTTGCGGCGACGCGCCTTCCGGTTAGAGGAGACCGATTCGCTTCGGGGGCCAGTAGGTGGCGAAGGCCTCGCCGATGACCCATTCCTCTGGGACGGGTCCCCAGAACCGGCTGTCGTCGGAAGAGCCACGATTGTCGCCCATCATGAAGTAGTGGTCGGCCGGAATCGTGATCGGGGTGGGTAGATCACATCCCTCGCCGCCGCCACACGGCGCGGCGAACGGCTCGTTCTGCCGCTTGCCGTTCAAAATTACATGGCCGTCCTGGACCGCGAGGCGGTCTCCCGGCCCCGCGACCACGCGCTTGATGAAGTTGACGTCGGCCTTCTCGCTCGTGGGCTGGTCGCAGGCCTGGCCCTGGGGCGGCGGACCGGATCCGCACTCGTTGCCGGCCTCGGCGCCGGACGGCGGATGGAAGACCACGACGTCACCGACCTCGGGCGGCCCGAACCGGGCGCCGATGCGGTTCACGAGCACCCGCTGGCCGATCTCGAGCGTCGGGACCATCGACTCGCTCGGGATGCGGTACGGCTTGACCAGGAACGCCTGGATGCCGAGCGCCAGCCCGAGCGCGACGGCGACGATGAGGACGAGCTCGAGAAGCGAGCCCGACGCGGACGACGTCTTCGCCGCCACGCTCCCTACTTGGACTCGTCGGCCTCGGACGCGGCCGCCGCCTCGGCGTCGGCCGACGCCTCGACCTCGGCAGTCTCGTCCGCGGCGGCCTCGGCCTCGTTGGCCTCGGCCTCGTCAAGCGCCTGCTGATCGATCGCCTCGCCCGGGACCTCGTCGTCGACCGCGGCAGCCGCCGCGGCCTCCTCGGCTGCGGGATCGTGCAGCAGACCGGACTCCACGACCTCCTCCGGACCGATGTAGCGGCGCTCGCGAACGCGAGCGCGCTTGCCGACCCGGCCGCGGAGGTAGTAGAGCTTGGCGCGCCGGACGTCACCGCGGGCGGCGACCTCGATGCGCTCGATCTTCGGCGAGTGCACCGGGAACGTGCGCTCGACGCCGACGCCGAACGAGTTCTTGCGGACCGTGAAGGTCTCGCGCACGCCTTCGCCCTGGCGCTTGATGACCACGCCCTCGAAGACCTGGGTGCGCCGGCGGGTGCCCTCGACCACCTGGAAGTGGACGCGGACGCGGTCGCCGGCCTGGAAGTTGGGGACGCGGCGCAGCTGCTGCCGCTCGAGGCTGTCAATGACGGTGCTCATGGCAAAGAAAGACCGCGGCGCCAGGCAGCGTTGAAGGCGGCGACACGCGGGCGAATCATGGTAGCGAACGGCGGCGGCTCTGCTCCCGGCGCCATTCGCGGATCCGCTCATGATGGCCGGAGAGCAGCACTTCGGGAACCGTCCAGCCGCGCCAATCTGCGGGCCGCGTGTAGTGCGGGTACTCCACGCCGCCCTCCAGGACGTCCGAGAACGACTCCTCCAGCGCCGACTCGTCCTTGCCGAGGACGCCGGGCAGCTTGCGCAGCACCGTGTCGGCCAGCACCATCGCCGCCAGCTCGCCGCCGGCGAGCACGTAGCGGCCGATCGACACCTGATCCGTGACGAAGTGGTCGAGGATGCGCTCGTCGAAGCCCTCGTAGCGGCCGCACAGAAGCGTGAGATCCGACTCGGCGGCCAGTTCGCCGGCCAGCGCGTCGTCGAGCAGCCGGCCGCCGGGCGTCAGCGCGATCACCCGTCGCGCCGACGGCAGGGAGACCGGATCCACGCCGTAGCGCTCCCGCAGCGCCGCCTCCATGACGTCGACGCGCAGGACCATGCCGGCGCCGCCGCCGAACGGCGTGTCGTCGACCTGCCCCCACTTGAGCGGTGTCGACTCGCGTGGGTCGATGCAGTCCAGCGTGTGGCCGAGCTCCAGCGCGTTGGCCACGTGGCGCTGGGTCCGGAACCACGCGAACCACTCCGGGAAGAGCGTGAAGACGTCGAGGTTCACTCGCCCACGAACCCCATGTCGACGTCGATCCGGCGGGCCTCGATGTCGATCGAGCGGATGGCGTCGCGCACCATCGGGATCAGCAGCGAGCCCACCTCGAGCGCCTCGCAGGACGGCAGCGCGATCATCCGCGCCACCTCGCCGACGACCCTCGAGCCGTCGACGACCGTGCACCCGACCAGGTCCGACGCCCGGTACTCGCCCTCCTCGAGCGGCGCCGCGGGCACGAGCAGGTCGGCGCCGCGGAGCGCCTCCACGTCGGCGCGGGAAGCGCAGCCCTCGAGCCGCAGGATCGGCTTGTCGGTCGTGCCCGCCCACCGCTCGACGCGCAGCGTGCGGCCGTTCACGACCACGGTCTCGGCGCCGACGAGCTCGGCGGTGGCCTGCGTCACATGGAACGAGCCGTCGAGCCCGTGCGGCCGGCCGACCCGGCCGGCCGGCTCCAGCTCACTCGACGATGTCGACGAGGACGCGGCGGTTGTCCTTGACCGCGGCGGCCTTGACGAGGGTGCGGAGCGCCTGGGCGGTCCGTCCGCCGCGCCCGATGACCTTGCCGTAGTCATCGTCGGCCACGGTCAGCTCGAGGACGAGCGTGCCGTCGTCCTCCTCGAACTCCTCGACCTCGACCTTGGCCGGCTCGTCGACGAGCTGCTGAGCCAGGTAGACGAGCAGCTCGCGCACAGCGGAGCGTTAGCGGGCGATGCCCTGGATCTTGAGGAGCTTCTTGACCGTGTTGCTCGGCTGGGCGCCACGATCGAGCCAGTGCCGCACGCGCTCCTCGTTGAGGACCACGGTCGACGGGTCGGTCTGCGCGTTGTAGCGGCCGACCGTCTCGATGAAGCGCCCGTCGCGCGGGGAGCGGGAATCGGCGACGACGACGCGCCACACCGGATCCTTCTTCCCGCCGACGCGGGTAAGTCGCATATTGACTGCCATTGCGGGGCGGCAGGATAGCGGAAGCACTCACCGCTGGCGCATCAGTTGGCCGATGTCGGGCATCTTTCCCGACTGCAGGCCGCGCATCATCTTGCGCATCTCGCCGAACTGCTTGACCAGCTGATTGACCTGCTGGACCGTGGTCCCGCTGCCCTTGGCGATCCGCAGCCGCCGCGAGCCCTTGATCGACTCGGGGTGCCGCCGCTCGTAGGGCGTCATCGAGAGGATGATCGCCTCGACGCGGTCGAGCTCGCGATCGTCGACCTGCATCTTCGAGAGCTGGTGGCCCGCGAGGCCCGGGATCATGCCCAGGATCGAGGTCAGCGGGCCCATCTTGCGGATCCGCTTGAGCTGGTCGAGGAAGTCCTCCAGCGTGAACTGGTTCTTCCGGAGCTTGCGCTCGAGCTCCTTCGCCTCGTCCTCGTCGACCGACTGCTCGGCCTTCTCGATGAACGACAGGACGTCGCCCATCCCGAGGATCCGCTGGGCCATGCGGTCGGGGTGGAAGCGCTCGAAGTCGCCGAGCTTCTCGCCCGTGGAGGCGAACATGATCGGCTTGCCGGTGACCGCCTTGACCGAGAGCGCGGCGCCGCCGCGGGCGTCGCCGTCGAGCTTCGAGAGCACCACGCCGTCGAACTGGGCGACCTCGGCGAACTGCTCGGCGACGTTGACGGCGTCCTGGCCGGTCATGGCGTCGACCACGAGCAGGACGACGTGCGGGCGCACGCGCTTCTTGATCCGCGCGAGCTCCTCCATCAGCGCCTGGTCGACGTGCAGGCGGCCGGAGGTGTCGACGATCAGGACGTCCTTGCCGTCGCGCGTGGCCTGGTCGAGCGCCCAGCCGGCGATGTCGACCGGGTCCTTGTCGGTGCCCTGCTCGTAGACCGTCGCGCCCGCCTGGGTGCCGACCTTCACGAGCTGCTCCACCGCGGCGGGCCGGTAGACGTCGCAGGCCGCGACCGCCACCGAGGAGTTGTTCTGCTCCTTGAGCATCTTCGCGAGCTTGGCCGTGGCCGTGGTCTTGCCCGAGCCCTGGAGGCCGGCCATGAGCACGACGGTCGGCGGGCGCGGCGAGAAGGTCAGCCCCGCGGAGGCGCCGCCCATGAGGGCGGTGAGCTCCTCGTTGACGATCTTGACGACCTGCTGGCCGGGGTTGAGCTGCTTGGAGACCTCGACCCCGAGACACCGCTCCTTCACCGTCGCCGTGAACTGCTTGACGACCTTGAAGTTCACGTCCGCCTCGAGCAGCGCGAGGCGAATCTCCCGCATTGCGCGGTCGATGTCGTCGTCGGTCAGCGCGCCGCGCTGGCGCACTCCCGCCAGGGCGCCCTGGAGTTTTTCTGACAGGGAGTCGAACAATGGCTCTGTAAAGGGTACGGTGCGGCCCAATGGAGCTCGACCTTCTCGTCATCGGATCTGGGCCCAGCGGGCAGAAGGCCGCGATCCAGGCCGCCAAGCTCGGCAAGCGGGTCGCCGTCGCCGAGCGCAAGGAGCGGCTCGGCGGCGTTTCCATCCACACCGGGACGATCCCGTCCAAGACCCTGCGGGAGGCCGTGCTCGACCAGCTGGCCCAGCGCCCGCTCGACGTGCTCGACCCGACGCGGGTCGAGGAGTCCGAGCAGGCCGTGCTCGAGCGGCTGATGGACCGCACCGCCCGCGTGGTGGCGGCCGAGACCGCGGTGGTGCGGGAGCAGTTCCGCCGCAACCGGGTCGGCCTCCTGTCCGGCGACGCGCGATTCCAGGACGCGAACACGGTGAAGATGCACGACTCCGACGAGCCGATTCGCGCCCGCCGCATCGTGATCGCGTCCGGCACGCTGCCCGCGCGGCCGCCCGAGGTCCAGTTCGACGACCGCACGGTGATCGACTCCGACGGGCTGCTCAAGCTCGAGCACCGCGTACCGCGCTCGATGATCGTGGTCGGCGCCGGAGTGATCGGCGTCGAGTACGCCTCGATGTTCGGCGCGCTCGGGACGAAGGTCACGGTCGTCGACAAGCGCGACCGCGTCCTCAGCTTCCTCGACAACGAGATCGGCGAGGCGTTCCAGTACCTGCTCCGGCGCCGGAACGTCACCTTCCGGCTGCGCGAGCAGGTCGCGGGCGTGGACATCGACGCCGACGCCCGCGGGCCGCGCGTGCGGCTCGCGTCGGGCAAGGAGCTGGTCACCGAGACCGTGCTGTACGCGGTCGGCCGCCACGGCGACACCGCCACGCTCCAGCTCGGCAACGCCGGGCTCGAGGCCGACACGCGCGGACGCATCCCGGTCGACAAGGACCACCGGACCTCCGTCCCGCACATCTTCGCCGTTGGCGACGTGTCGGGCGGCGGCCTCGCGGCCACCGCGATGGAGCAGGGCCGGATCGCGACGCTGCACGCCTTCGGCGAGCCGGTGCAGACGCTGCCGGAGCTCGTGCCGACCGGCGTCTACGCGGTCCCCGAGATCGCCATGGTCGGGCAGACCGAGGAGCAGCTGACCGACGCAGCGGTGCCGTACGTGACCGGCGTGGCGCGCTGGAGCGAGCTGGCGCGCGGGCTGATGAGCGGCGACGAGGACGGCATGCTCAAGCTGCTCGTCGACCCGAGCAGCGGTCGTCTGCTGGGCGTGCACGTGATCGGCACCGGCGCGACCGACCTCGTCCACATCGGTCAGGCCGTGATGGGCGGCAATGCCGGCATCGAATTCCTCGTGACCGCGGTCTTCAACTACCCGACGTTCGCCGAGTCCTACAAGGTCGCCGCGCTCGACGCGGCGAACCGGATCAGGGGCTAGGCGGGAGCTGCCGCGGCGCGTTGGTCTGCGCGCTCGAGGCCTCCGCCTCCGCCGCGCGCGCCGCCTCGGCCGCCTCGCGCGCATCGGCCGCAGCGGCCTCGCTGGCCTCCTCGGTCGCGCGCCGTGCCTCCGCAGAGCGGGACGGCGGCGGCGGCGGCGCGACGCCCGCCAGCCGCTCGGTGAGGCTCCCGAGCGCCTGCGAGAACTCGCTCGGGATCACGAAGATCTTGTTCGCCGACCCCTGCGCGAGCTGCGGCAGCATCTGCAGGTACTGGTACGACAGCAGCCGCTCGTCGGGCGCCCCGTCGTGGATGGCCTGGAAGACGGTCTCGATCGCCTTCGCCTCGCCCTCGGCGCGCAGGATGGCGGCCGTGCGGGCGCCCTCGGCCTTGAGAACGGCCGACTGCTTGTCGCCCTCGGCGGTCAGGATCGCCGACTGCTTGACGCCCTCAGCCGTGAGGATGGTGGCGCGCCGGTCGCGCTCGGCCCGCATCTGCTTCTCCATCGCCTCCTGGACGGTGCGCGGCGGCTCGACCGACTTCAGCTCGACGCGGTTGACGCGGATGCCCCACCGGCCGGTCGCCTCGTCGAGCACGACGCGCAGCTGCGAGTTGACGTTGTCGCGCGAGGTCAGCGTCTCCTCCAGCGTCAGTCCGCCGATCACGTTGCGCAGGGTGGTGACGGTGAGCTGCTCGATCGCCTGCAGCGGATTGGCGACCTCGTAGGTGACCGCTTTCGCGTCGGTGATCGTGAAGTAGATGACGGTGTCGATCCCCACCACCAGGTTGTCCTCGGTGATCACCGGCTGGGGCGGGAAGGAGACCACCTGCTCGCGCAGGTCGAGCAGCGGCTTGACGCGGTCGATGAACGGGATGATCAGGGTCAGCCCGGGGTCGAGCGTCCGGGCGTAGCGGCCGAGCCGCTCCACGATGCCCGCCCGTGCCTGCGGCACGATCCGCACCGCGGACGCCGCCACGATCAACAGGAACAGCGCGACGACGATCAGCGCGATTAGTCCGGCTTCCATTAACGCCTCCTCATTCCGCGACGAGCGCTGTCGCGCCCCTGATCTCGAGCACCTGGACCCGTGTCCCCGCCGCGAAGACCTGGTCCTCGTCGTACGGCCGAGCAGTCCAGATCTCGCCGTCGAGGCGGATGCAGCCCTCCTCGGCGCCGACCGCCTCGACCACCGTGGCGCTCCGTCCGACCAGCGCCGCGGTGCCGGTGCGCAGCGAGGGTGCCTGCCTGCGGTGGCGGAGCGCGATCGGCCGTAGCGCCGCGAGCAGCACGATGGAGACGACGAGGAACGCGACCCAGCTCACTGCCGTCGGGGCGCCGGCGCCCGACACGACGGCCGCGACCAGGGCCCCTCCAGCGAACGGCGCGAGGAAGAACCCGAGCGTGGCGATCTCCCCCACGCCGAACACCACGGCGACGATCAGCCAGATCACCCATTCATCCATCTCCAGCGATCGTAGCTAGCGCAGGGACTTTCGCGAGACCGGAAAGTCGAAGTACGTGTCCGGGTAGCGCTCGTCGCGCAGCGTGAAGTGCCACCACTCCTTGGCGTAGGGCTCGAAGCCCGCGTCGATCATCGTGCGCTCGAGCAGCAGCCGGTTGCTCCTCGCGCGGGCGCTGATGCGCGGGTCGCGGGTGTGCGAGCGGGTGTCGAGGCAGTCATAGCCCGTACCCATGTTCACCGAGGTGTCCGGCCGGCTGCGGCGGTGGCGGGGCGTGCAGAAGACCGGCCGGGCCTTCGCGGGGAGCTTGACCAGCGTGAGGTCGACCGTCCCGCCGCGGCTGTGGCCCGAGCGGTGCGCGATGTAGCCGTTCTCGAAGAGCCGGGACTTCGCCTCGCGCGGATAGAACTCGCGCTTGAGCTTCTGGCTGCCGTTCTCCGCCCAGCGGGCGAAGTGGTCGACGGCCCGCTGCGGCCGGTAGCAGTCGTAGACCTTGAGGGTGTAGCCGCGCTCGTTGACCGCCGCCTGCGCGCGCTCGAGCGCTCGCGCGGCGTTGCGGGTGAGGATGCAGACCGGCTCGCGGTAGCCGTCGATCCGGCGGCCGACGAAGTTGTAGGCCGTGCGGTACCGCATGTCCTGCACGATCGTGGGGTCGACCTCGTCGAGCGCGACGAAGCTGGAGGGGGCCGCGAAGGCCAGCGCCAGCAGCGCGCCGATCATGCCGTGAGCAGCGCCTTGGCGAAGTCGTCGGCGTCGAACGGGCGGAGATCCTCGAGCTGCTCCCCCACGCCGATCAGCTTGACCGGGATGTTCAGCTCGTTGGCGATGGCCAGCGCGATGCCGCCCTTGGCCGTCCCGTCGAGCTTGGTGAGGACGATGCCGGTCACGTCGACCGCCTCGCCGAAGAGCTTGGCCTGGCGGACGCCGTTCTGACCCGTCGTCGCGTCGACCGTCATGAGCGTCTCGTGGGGCGCGTCGGGCATCTGCTTGGTGATCACGCGGCGGACCTTGGCCAGCTCCTCCATCAGGTTGGACTGCGTGTGGAGGCGGCCCGCCGTGTCGATGATCACCACGTCGGCGCCGCGCTCGCGGCCGCGGGCGATGGCGTCGAAGGCCACGGCGCCGGGGTCGGAGCCCTCGGGGCCTTTGATGAGGTCGACGTCGGCGCGCTCGGCCCAGCGCTCGAGCTGCTCGACGGCGGCGGCGCGGAACGTGTCGGCGGCGCCGACCACGACCTTCTGGCCGAGCGTGTGGCGCAGGTGCCAGGCGAGCTTGCCGATCGTGGTCGTCTTGCCGGTGCCGTTGACGCCGACCACGAGGATCACGGTCGGCTCGGGCCGGATGTCGATCGTCTCGTCGCCCGTGCGGGCGAGCTCGGCGAGCAGCTCGGCCAGCCGCGCGGTGAGCGCCTCGCCGCCGACGAGGTTGCCCTCCTCCGCCTCGCGCTCCAGCCGCTCGACCACCTCGGCCGTCGTGCGCGCCCCGACGTCGGCGTAGATCAGCGCCTCCTCGAGCCGCTCCCAGGTCGTCTCGTCGAGGTCGCCCTCGAACAGCGTGGCCTGGACCTCGGCGGCCAGCGCCTCGCGGGTCTTGCGCATCGACTCGCGCAGGCGGCCGAAGAACCCGCGACGCCGCTCCCCCTCGCCGGGGTCGGGCTCGTCGGGCGTCAGGGCGCCGCCGTGGGTGATGAAGAGCTCGTGCCAGTCGCGGGCCATGGCCGCGGCAGGATATCCGCGGTGGCCGCGGTCGACGAACCCCGGCTGGGTAAGGGAGCTGGGGAGGCCGGCGGGGCCGGTTTTCCATCGTCGCGTCCTGCCTTACGGTCGCTCTACGACCGCTAGGCAGGATTCGAATGCGAAATCCCGGCCGAACCCGCTCCCTCAATGCCGCAGTTGGATCCCTAACCGGCGATGAGCTCGCGGCCGATCAGCCGCAGGACGTCGAGGTCGTCGTGCTGCAGGTGCTGGAGCATCACCCGCTCGACCCCCGCCTCCGATAGCCGCTCGAGCCGGGTCGCGATCTCGGTGAGCGAGCCGACGAGCACGCCCGGTGCGTAGTCGGCGGGGTCGCCGTCGATCGCGAAGTGCGTCATGAGCGAGAACGGGATCGGCTCGCGGCCGATCTCCGCGCACGCCTCGGCGATCCGCTCGCGGCGCTCGCGGCACTCGTCGGCCGTGGCGTAGACGGTGTTGTACTCGTCCGCCCAGCGGGCGGCCAACGCCGCGCCGCGCGGCTTGGCGCTCCCGCCCGCGATCAGGTGCGGATGGGGCTTCTGCACGCCCTTGGGCAGCGGGTCGGCGCCCTCGAGGGTGTAGAAGCGGCCCTCGAAGTCGAACGGCTCGTCGGCCCACGAGCGGTGGACGATCTCCATCTGCTCGGCCAGCCGGTCGAAGCGGTCGCCCACCGTGTCGAACGGGAAGCCGAACGTGACGTGCTCCCCCTCGTGCCAGCCGGCGCCGAGGCCCAGCTCGATCCGGCCGCCGGACACGTGGTCGGCGGTGACGACCATGCGCGCGAGCGTCGACGGGTGGCGGAACGTCGCGGGCGAGACCAGCGTGCCCAGGCGCAGCGTGGTGGTGAGGGCGGCGAGGGCGTTGATCGTCGCCCAGGCGTCGAGCGAGCCCTTGTCGGGCCCGTCGTCCAGGGTCATGTAGTGGTCGGAGCGGAAGAGCGCCTCGAAGCCCGCCTCCTCCGCCGTCGCGGCCAGCGCGCGCCACTGGTCCCACGTGACGCCGTTCTGGCCCTCGATCATCAGGCACAGACGCATTCCCTGACAATAGGGCGATGATCGAGGTCAGGCGGGGTCGCGGCGACGACCCGGAGGCGCGCGAGCTGGTAGCGGCGATGGAGGCGTGGATCACCGAGCACTTCGGGCCGCCGTCGGTGGCCGTGACCGTGGACGAGATGGCGCCCCCGCAGGGCGTCTTCGTCACCGTGCGCGAGGACGGCCGGGTCGTAGCGGGCGGCGGCATCCGGCGGCTCGAGGACGGCGTGGCCGAGGTCAAGCGCATGTACGTCGTGCCCGAGGGGCGCGGCCGCGGGCACAGCCGGCGGGTGCTGGACGAGCTCGAGCGGGCCGCGGTCGACCTCGGCTACCGCGCCCTGCGGCTGGACACCGCCGACTGGATGACCACGGCGATCTCGCTCTACCTCTCCGCCGGCTTCCAGACGATCGAGGACTACAACGGCAACCGCTACGCGTCGTTCTGGGCGGAGAAGAAGCTCGACTGAGCCCGGGTCAGCCGCCCGAACGGCTCGGGCACGATCCGGCCCTTCACGCGGCGCCAGGTCGCGAACACGCGACCGTCGTCGATCGCCACGGCGCGGATGATGCCGCCGCGCGCGACCCGCGGGGCATCCGCCGGCGCGAGCGTGTGCTCCCGGCTCGCCCAGCCGAGCAGCCACTCGTCGAAGGCTCCAAGGAGCGTGATCGGCCCGGGCTCGGGGTCGCCCTCCACCTCGACGTCGGTCCACGCGGCGCGCACGTCGGCGGCGGGCAGGCCCGACCACGCGGCGAAGTCGGCGGCGCCGGCCGGCGCGTGGGCGGCGGCGTAGCGCTGCGCGAGCTCGCCCAGCGCCGCTTCGCGATCGGGCAGCGGCCCGGGGTCGAGCGGACCGTAGCGATCCTCGCCGACCTCGATCAGCACGCCCGCGTGCGCCGCCCGGGCGACCACGTGGATCGGTGCCTGGCCCTCGCGGTCGATGGGAAAGCTCAGCTGCGCGGCGATCTCGTGGCGCGACAGCGGACCGTGCTCGGCGACGATCTCGGCCACGTCCCGCGTGCTGCGCTCGGCGAGGTCGGGCGGGAGGCCGAGCTCGGTCAGCCGGCGCTGCCCGCGCTTGAGGTGCAGCGGGCCGAACACGGCGAGCATGAGCGGGAGGTCCTCGGCGGCGACGAGATGCAGCGTGCCGCGCATCGCCCACATCCGGACGACGCCGTCGAGCGGGCCGACGGCGCCCCGCACGGCGACCGCGTGCTCCGCAGCCCGACGATCCTGCGCCTGGAGGCCGACGAGCTGCCGGACGACCTCGGCGGCCGGGGCCGGCGCGGCGCCCGCGAGGCGCTGCGCGCGCAGCCGGTGGCGGCGGACGGCGGCGGCCTTCAGGCCGCCTGCCCCTCCTCGGTGGTCCGCGCCGGCAGGCGGCGGGAGACGACCTTGGAGACGCCGTTGCCGGCCATCGAGACGCCGTACAGGCAGTCCGCGGCGTCCATCGTGCGCTTCTGGTGGGTGACGACGATGAACTGCGCTCGGCCGGAGAAGCCGCGCAGGAGCGTGAGGAAGCGGTCGATGTTGGGGTCGTCGAGCGCGGCCTCGACCTCGTCGAGGATGTAGAACGGGCACGGCCGCGCGAGGAACACCGCGAACAGGAAGGCGAGCGCGGTCAGCGACTTCTCGCCGCCCGACAGCAGCGTGAGGCGCTTGGTCGACTTGCCGGCGGGCGTGATCTCGATCTCGACGCCGGTGTCGTCGTCCTCCTCCTGCTCCTCGGCCTCGGCGGCCGCCTCCGCCTCGGAGGAGTCCTCGTCCTCGTCGGTCTCGGCGCCGCCGAGCACCGGGCGCGGCCCGGAGTCCTCCTTGACGAGGCGCAGGCGCCCGCGGCCGCCCGGGAAGAGCTGCTCGGCGACCTCCTCGAAGTTCTTGGCGGCGGCTTCGAAGGTCTCCTCGAACGCCTCGCGGATGCGGCGGTCGGTGTCGCGGATCAGGCCCTCGAGCTCGCGCATCGCCGTCTCGAGGTCCTCGCGCTGGGTCTCGAGCTCCTCGACGTGGGCGACGGCCTCCTCGTACTCCTGCTTGGCCAGCGGGTTCACGGGGCCGAGCTGCTCGCGGCGGCGCCGCAGGCGCTCGATGCGGCCCTCGAGGTCGGCCCGCTGCTCGTCGGCCAGCACCTCCTCGGCCGGCTCGGCCTCGAGGCCGAGCTTGGTGGCGAGGCGGGCGAGCTCGCGGCCGGCGTCGGCGGCGCGGTCGCGCGCCTGCTGGGCCCGCACCTCGCCGCGGGTGACCTCCTCGCCGCGCTCCTTGAGCCGTGCCTGCACCTGCGTCTCCGAGGCGGCGCAGGCGCGCAGCTCGGAGGCCAGCCGCTCGCCGGCCTCGCGGTCGGCCTGCAGCTCGGCCTCGAGCGCCTCGAGCCGGGTCGCGACGGCCGCACCGGCCGTGGCCAGCGCCTCGGCGAGCCGCTCGGCGGCGGGGCGCAGCGCCTCGTCGCGGGCCAGCCGGTCGCGCTCGACGGTCATCCGCCGCTCGCGCTCGACCCGCTCGCGCTCGGCGCGCTCGATCAGCCGCCGCTCGCTCGCGAGCGCGGACTCGAGCTGGCCGCGGCGCTCGGCCTGCGGGCCCTCGTCCGGCGCCGTGCGGCGCTGCTCGATCAGCCACGCGGTGTGACGGACGGCCTCGGCGGCCTCGTCGCGCGAGCGAGCGGCGGTCCGGGCGGCACGCTCGGCCTCGTCGCGGGCGGCGTCGGCGGCCTGGACGGCGCGTGACGCCTCCTCGACCCCGGCCAGCGCCGCCTGCTCCGCCTGCGCCGCCTTCTCGACGTCGGCGATCAGCGCCTCGCGCCGGTTGCGCTCGGCCAGCACGCGGTCCTCGCCGCCGGCCGGCACCTGGCGCAGCTCGCGCGTGGACGGCGACCAGACGCGACCGTCGCGCGTGACGGCGACGCCCGCGAACCCGGCCGCGAGACCCTCGAAGTCCTCGACCACCCAGACATCCGCGAGCAGCGCGGCGGCGAGGCGGTCGTCGCCGGAGACGCGCACGTGGGCGCCGAGCGGCTCCGCGTGAGGGGCGGGCGCCGAGCCCGGCACGGCCGGCGACGCGCCGTCCTCGGGCACGATCAGCGCGGCGCCGCCGTCGCCGCCGGCGCGGTCGAGCAGCCCGGCGCCCTCGGAGAGGTCGCCGGCCACGGCGGCGCGCAGGCGCGGGCCGAGCGCGGCGGCGAGCGCGAGCTCGTAGCCCGGTGCGGCGCTCAGGGCGTCGGCGAGCGCGGGAGCGCCGCCCGGTGCTCCCGCGTGCGAGCGCAGGAACTGGTTGAGCTTGGCCAGCTCGGCGCCGGTGCGCGCGGCCTCGCGGCGCGCACGCTCGGCGCCGGTCTCGACCTCGCGACGGGCCGAGCGCGCGGCGTCCGCGGCGGCGTCGGCCTCGCGGCGGCGCTCGGCCGCCTCGCCGGCGGTCTCGGCCAGGCGCTCGACCTCGACGGCCGCCTCGGCGCGGCGGGCCTCGAGCTCCTCGAGCTCGCGCTCCAGCCGGGCACGGCGGTCGTCGGCGAGCTCCGCGAGCTCCGCCTCGAGTGCGGCGATCCGCTCGGCGGCGCCCTCGTCGGCCGTGTCGGCCGCGGCCTCCTCCTCGAGCGAGGCCAGCAGGGCGCGCCGCCGGTCGGCGCGGTCCGCCAGCCCGGCGGCCGCCTGACGGGTGCTCTCCTCGCGCAGCGTGATCCGCTCGCGCGACGAGCGGGCGCTGTAGAAGCGGTTGGCGAGGCCCTCGCGCTCGGTGCCGCGCTCGCTCAGGGCCTGCTCGGCCTGCTCGCGCCGCGCGGCGACGGCCCGCAGCTCCTCCTCGGTCTCGTTCGCGGCGGCCCGGGCCACAGCGACCGCGCGCTCGGCCTCGGCCAGCGCCGCGGCCGTCCCGCGCGAGTCCTCCCGGGCGAGCGCCCATTGCGCCTCGTCGGACTGCCGCTCGAGCCGCTCGTGCAGCTCCGCGGCCTCGGCCTGGCGCTTCAGTGGCCGCAACCGCGTGCGCGCCTCGCGCTCGACGTCCAGCGCGCGATCCAGATTGTCCTGCGTGCGGGCGAGCTTGAGCTGGGCCCGCCGGCGGCGCTTGCGGTGCTTGCCGAGCCCGGCCGCCTCCTCGATCAGGAGCCGGCGATCCTTCGGCTTGGAGGTGACGATGGCCTCCACGCGGCCCTGGGAGACGACCGAGTGCATCTCCTTCCCGAGGCCGGTGTCGGACAGCAGCTCGAGCACGTCGGTGAGCCGGCAGCGGGCGCCGTTCACCCGGTACTCGCCGTCGCCCGCGCGGTTGAGCCGCCGGACGATCGAGATCTCGCCCGCGGGCAGGTCGACGGCGCCGCTCGAGTTGTCGAGCACGACCTCGACCTCGGCCTCGCTGCGCGCCTGCACGCCGTGGGCGCCCGCGAAGATCACGTCCTGCATCGACTGGCCGCGGACGGCGACCGGCGACTGCTCGCCCATCGCCCAGAGCACCGCGTCGGTGATGTTGGACTTGCCGGAGCCGTTGGGGCCGACGACCACGGAGACGCCCGGCGAGAACTCGAGCTTCGTGCGGTCGGGGAACGACTTGAAGCCCTTGAGGCTGATCGATCTCAGATGCACTTCACGTCTCCAGCCCGTCCAGCGCCGACTCGGCCGCCGCCTGCTCGGCTTCCTTCTTCGAGCGTCCGGCCCCGCGCGCCAGCTCCTCGCCCTCCACCACCGCCGCGACCTCGAAGCGCCGCTCGTGCGGCGGACCCTCCTCGGCCGTCACGTCGTAGCTCACCACGGATCCGCGGCGCGCCAGGCGCTCCTGCAGGGCGGACTTGAAGTCGGCCGGCCGCTCCAGCGAGAGCTCGATCTCCGGCGCGAACGCCTCGACCACCGCCTCGGCCGTCGTCTCGTAGCCGAACTGCAGGTAACACGCCCCGATCACGGCCTCCACGACCGAGGCGAGCACGCGCTCGGTCTGGGTCAGCGACTCGGTGGCCGGCCCGGCGAACTCGTCCGGCGCCGCCGCGCGCAGCCGCTCCGGGATCCCCAGCCGCTCGGCCACGGCCCGGCAGGAGCGGCCCGAGACGGCCTGGGCGCGGACCTTGGTCAGCCGCCCGGCCCCGTAGCTCTCCAGCCGGGGATAGAGGTGCGTCGTGACCGCCAGGCCGAGCACCGAGTCGCCCAGGAAGGCGAGGCGCTCGTAGGCGTCGCTGCGCTCCTCGACCCACGAGGCGTGCGTGACCGCCTGTCGGGCGAGACCGTCCGGCAGGGTTTCCAGCAGGTCGTGCAGCAGTCGCAGCGGTCAGGATCCCGGCTCGCGGTCGACGGCTCCGCCCGCTGCGGCGGACGGCGGGTGGGCCAGCACGAAGTCGATCGCGGCACCCACGGTCTGGAT
This sequence comes from uncultured Solirubrobacteraceae bacterium, assembly GCA_963774155.1. GTDB lineage: Bacteria > Actinomycetota > Thermoleophilia > Solirubrobacterales > Solirubrobacteraceae > DASSUW01. The sequence goes on along the minus strand of CAVZDW010000008.1, from coordinate 361,881 downwards.
CCGCGCAGCCTCCTCGTCGGACATCTTGATCCCGTAGGTGTCCTCGAGCTCCTGCACGAGCGTGTAGAGGTCGAGCGAGTCCGCCGAGAGGTCCTCGCGGAAGTGGGTGGACTCCGTGATGCGTGCCGGGTCGAGCTGCAGCTCGTCGGCAAGATGGGCACGGATCAGCTCGAGGACCTCGTCTCGCGTCATGACTGCTCCGGCAAGCTAGCGGCCCCCTCGGACACCATTTCGGTACTCCGGAGGGCGCCGGCCGCGGCGAGCCGCTCGTGGGTCCGGCCGGCGACGTCGAGCCGCACGCCGCGAGCGGCGACCTCGATCGCGCGGGCGAAGCCGCGGGCCTCGAAGGAGCCGTGCGGGACGACGCCGAGGCGCCGGAGCCCGAGCAGGACGGCGCCGCCCGCCTCCTGCGGGTCGATCTCGTCGCGCAGGCCGCGCAGCGCCGGCTTGAGCAGGAGGCCGCCGAGCTTCGCGCGCGTCGAGGACATGGCGGCGCCGCGGACGGCTCCCAGCAGCGCCGCCGAGGTGCCCTCCATGACCTTCAGCGCGACGTTGCCCGCGTAGCCGTCGGCCACGATCACGTCGGCCACGCCGGTGCCGATCGCGAAGCCCTCGACGTTGCCGACGAAGTTGAGGTCGCCGGGCCGCTGGGTGAGGGCCGCGTGGGCGACGACGACGATCTCCGGCCCCTTCGTGGCCTCGGCGCCGTTGGAGAGGAGCGCCACGCGCGGCCGTTCGACGCCCATCACGACCTCCATGAAGGCCGCGCCCATGTGCGCGAACTGGACGAGGTGCTCGGGCCGGACCTCGACGTTGGCGCCCGCGTCGAGGAGCAGGAACGGCGCCTTGGGGACCGGCACGACGATGGCCAGCGCCGGGCGATGCACGCCGCGAGCGCGCTTGATGCGGAAGAGCGAGGCCGCGAGGGCGGCGCCGGTCGAGCCCCCGGAGACGAGCGCGTCGGCCCTGCCGCTCGCCACCGCCTCGACGGCCTGCACGATCGAGGCGTCGGGCGTGCGCCGGACCGCGCGCGCCGGGTCGGGATCCTTGGCGATCGAGACCGCCGAGTCGACGACCTCGACGTGCGACGGCACGTCGCCCATCTCGGCCTTCGGGCCGAAGAGCAGCACGCGCGTCTGGGCGTCGGCGACGAGCGCCGCGCCGCGAGCAACCTCAGCGGGACCCAGGTCGGCGCCGTTCGCGTCGACCGCGACGGTCACCTCGCCGGTCATCGCTGGCTAGTGGTCGTGGTCGTGATCGTGGTCGTGCGAGACGTCCACGACACCGCGGCCGGCGTAGGTGCCGCAGTGCGGGCACACCCGGTGCGGCCGTCGCGGCTGGTGGCACTGCGGGCACGCGTTCACCGCGGGAGCGGAGATCTTGTGCTGCGACCGGCGCTTGCTCGTGCGCGAGTGCGATTGCTTCTGCTTGGGAACGGCCATGGGCGACGTCGAAGGGTAGCGAAAGGACGCGGCTACCGACGGCGCTCGGGCGCGATCGACGCCTCGAGCAGGGCCGTCACGTCCCTCGCCGGGACCGGGCGGCTGAAGTGGAAGCCCTGGGCGATGCGGCAGCCGGACGCGGTGAGGAACTCCGCGTGCTCGGGCTCCTCGACGCCCTCGGCCACGACGTCGCAGCCGCACGCGTCGGCGAGCTGGAGGATCGCGGAGTAGACGGCGGTGGCCTGGGGCTCGCTCGGGACGCCGGCCAGGAACGCGCGGTCGACCTTGATGATCTGGACGGGGAGCTCGCGCAGGCGCCAGAGCGACGAGTAGCCGGCGCCGAAGTCGTCGATGGCGAGCGCGAAGCCCGCGGCGCGCAGCTCGCCGAGCACCGGCAGCAGCCGCGAGGCCTCGAGCGACCACGCCGACTCGGTGATCTCCAGCACGAAGCGGCCCGGCTCGATCCCGTAGGCGTTGACGATGTCCGCGAAGCGGCGGGCGACGTCGCGGCGGCGCAGCTGGCGCGGGGAGACGTTGAAGCCGACGTTCGGGTAGAGCCCGGCCTCGGCCCACGAAGCCGCCTGGGCGCAGACCTCGCGCAGGACCCAATCCCCCAGCGCCTCGATGACGCCGGTGCGCTCGGCGACGGGGATGAACTCGCCCGGCGGCACGAGGGCGCCGCCGCGCGACGGGTCGCGCCAGCGGACGAGGGACTCGACGCCCATCATCCCGCGGTCGGACAGGCGGTAGATCGGCTGGTGGTGGAGCTCGAGCTCGCCGCGCTCGATCCCGCGCCGCAGCCGCGCCGCCAGCTCGAGGCGGGCGATCGGATCGGCCGTGCCCGCGCCGTAGAGGTTGACCCCGCCGCCCTCGGCCTTGGCCTCGTACATGGCGGCGTCGGCGTGCTTGCGCAGCGACTCCGGCGTCTCGGCGTCGTCCGGGAACAGGCTGATGCCGATGGCGGCGTCGACCAGCAGCTCGGCCGCGCCGAGGGCGAACGGCGCGTGCATGAGGTCGGCGATGCGCTGGCCGACCGCCTCGGCGATGTCGCGCCCGGCCGCGGGCAGGTCGCGGATGAGGACGAGGAACTCGTCGCCGCCCTGGCGCACCACGAGGTCGTTCGGGCGTACCGCGTGCCGCAGCCGCTCGGCCACCTGGCAGAGCAGCTCGTCGCCGAGGTCGTGCCCGAGCGAGTCGTTGACGCGCTTGAACTCGTTGAGGTCGATGTACGCGAGCGCGACGGAGGTGCCGGTCGTGCGCGCCTCGACCACGGCGCCCGCCAGAGCGTCCTCGAGGGCCGAGCGGTTCGCCAGCCCCGTCAGCGGATCGTGATAAGCGAGGTAGGCGATCTCGCCGGGAGCATGCGTACGCGCCGTGGACATCGCTGTTACCGGAATCGGCCGGAACAGCGACGAACTTGACCGAGTCAGCGACGGCGGCGCGATTGGATGCGGAGCGAGACCTCCGGGGTGTCCGATGGTCTCGCCCGCACGAGGACGACGTTACGCGGCGGGGACGGCTGGAGCGACGGCCGTTCGGTCAGCTTCCGGCGGCCGATCGGCCAGTCCGCGAGACAGCCGGATCGCCGCCACCACGGGCACCAGCCCGACGGCGACGATGAGCAGCGCCGGGAGCGCCGCGGTGTCGAAGCGCGACTCCTTCGTCGCCTCCCACACGGTGATGGCGAGCGTGTCGCCGCCGAGCGGCCGCAGGAGCGCCGTGGCGGGCAGCTCCTTCATCACCTCGACGAAGACGAGCAGCCCCGCGGTGGCGATCCCCGGCCAGAGGAGCGGGAGGTGGACATCGGTGAGCAGCCGCGTGCGGTCCGCCCCCAGGCTGCGCGCCGCCTCGTCGAGCGACGGCTCGATCCGGCCCATCCGCGACTGCACGGCGAACAGCGCCAGGCCGTGGAAGCGCACGACGTAGGCGAGCACGAGCCCGACGGCCGTGCCGGTCAGCAGGAGGCCCGTCCCCGCCACATCGTCGATGCGGCGCTCCAGCCAGGACAGCGGCACGTACACGGCCACGGCGACGACGGTCCCGGGCAGCGCGTAGCCGAGCGAGCTCCCGCGCGCCGCCCAGCGCGCCACCCGCGAGGGATGCACGCGCGGCCCGTAGGCCACGACCGTCGCGGCCGCCACCGCCACCACCGCGGCCACCGCCGCGAGCAGCAGGCTGTTGACCGTCGCGCGGGCCAGCGCGCCGGCCGAGGCGCCGTCGCCGAGCGCGCCGAGCGCCCAGATCAGCAGCTGGACGACCGGCATCGCCACCACGGCGGCCAGCAGCAGCACGGGCAGCACGGGAGCGAGCCACGCGGCCGGGCCCCGCAGCGGTCGCGGCACGACCGCGTCCCCGCGCGCGAGCGCCTGGACGTACCGCCGCCGGCCGCGCAGGAGCTGCTCGAGGACGACGAGCGCGAGCGCCAGCGCCACGAGGACCGAGGCCAGCTGGAGCCCGGCGGCCTGGTCGAACGTGCCGTACCAGACGCGGTAGATCGCGTCGGTCAGCGCGCGGTAGTTGAGGAGGTTGACGGCGCCGAAGTCAGCGATCGCCTCCATCACGGCGAGCGCCACGCCGCCGGCCAGCGCGGGCCGGGCGAGGGGCAGCGCCACGCGCCGCACCGCACCGACGTGGGAGAGCCCGAGCGTCCGCGCCGCCTCGAACGCCTGCCGCGACTGGCCCAGGAACGCGCTCCTCGCCAGCACGTACACGTACGGGTAGAGCACGAGCGTGAGCACCGAGATCGTCCCGAGCGTCGACCGCAGCTCCGGCAGCCGCAGCCCGAGCGCCGCCGCGTCGTACTGCCCCAGCAGCACGAAGACGAGCACGTAGGCGGGCATCGCCATCGGCAGCACGAGCGCCCAGTCGAGCCAGCGCCGTCCCGGGAAGTCGTAGAAGGAGATCAGCGCCGCCAGGGCGCCGCCCAGGAGCAGCGTGCCGAGCCCGACCCCGGCGGCCAGCACGAGCGTCGCCCGCAGCGCCTCGGGGAGCAGGCTCGCGGCGATCGAGTCGAACGCCTCGTCCTGCCCGAGGAACGACGCCGGCAGCACGAGCAGCGGCGCCAGGACGAGCGCCGCGACGGCGACGGAGGCGACCGTCCAGCCGGAGACGCGGCGGCGGGTGGTTACTTCCACCCGACGCGCTGCATCAGCGCGACCGCCGCTTCGAGCGACGGGCCGGCCTGCTCCACGTCGATCGGATCGGTCTTGACGTCGGCCCAGTCGCTGATGTGCGGTGCCGGCGCGACCTCGGGATTCGCGGCGAACTCGCTGTTCTCCACGATCGCCTCCTGCGCCTCGACGCCGGTGAGGAACTCCATCAGGCGGATCGCGTTCGCCCGCTGCTCGCCGGCACTCCCGACGAGCCCGACGCCCGACAGGTTCGTATGGGCGCCCGCGCCGTCCTGATCGGGCCAGGCGGGCGCGACCGGGACGTCGGGATCGTCCTTGAGCATGCGGCCGAGGTAGTAGTGGTTGGTGAGGCCGACGTCGCACGACCCGGCGACGATCGCGTCGAGCACGTCGACGTCGGACCCGAGGATCTGCGGCTCGTTGGCCATCCACGACTCGAGCAGCGCCTGCGTGTCCTCCTCGCCGTGCTTGGCGATGCGGTCGGCCACGAACGACTGGTTGTACTCGTTGTTGCTCGTGCGCAGGCACAGCTTGCCGCGGAACTGCGGATCGCCGAGATCCTCGTAGCTCGTCACGGCCCCCTCGTCGACGCGCTCGGTCGAGCGCATCGGGGTGCGGATGCGCGTGCTGATGCCCCACCAGGCGCCGGCCGGATCGTGCAGCCCGGGCGCGACGTTCGCGGTCAGCGCGTCGGTCTGGACCGGCTCGAGCAGGCCTGCGTCCTCGGCCCGCCAGAGGTTCGCGAGGTCGGTCGTCACGAGCAGGTCGGCGTCGGTGTCCTCGCCCTCGCGCCGGAGCCGCTCGTAGAGCTCGGGCGCGGTGCCGCCGCGCAGCTCGACGTCGAGCCCCGTCTGCTCCTCGAAGGCCTTGAACGCCTGCTCGTCGCCGTACTGCGAGCGCCCGTTGTAGACGACGACGTCGGCGGAGCCGGCGAGCGCGAATGCGGCAACCCCGAGGCCGGCGATGACGAGCAGGATCGCCACGGCGAGGACCCCGAGCCTCGTCCGCGTCCAACGATTCGGGCGCATTAGGGCTACCTTACAGACCGTGCCACAGGCAGTGCATGCCATCGACGCGGTGGGCATCGAGAAGGCGTTCGGCCACACACGGGCCGTCGCCGGAGCGAGCCTGCGCGTCGGCGCGGGCGAGCTGGTGGCGCTGCTCGGCCCGAGCGGATCGGGCAAGACCACGCTCCTGCGGGTCATCGCCGGGTTCGAGGAGCCCGACGCGGGCCAGGTGACGATCGCCGGCCGGCACGTCGCGGGCGACGGCGCCTGGGTCGAGCCCGAGCACCGCCGGATCGGGATGGTCTTCCAGGACGGAGCGCTCTTCCCGCACCTCACGGTGCGCCACAACGTGGGCTTCGGAGCGGCGACGCCCGAGCGCGTCGCCGAGTGCCTGGAGCTCGTGGGGCTGGCCGGCCATGCCGACCGCTACCCGCACGAGCTGTCCGGGGGCGAGAGCCAGCGCGTGGCGCTCGCGCGGGCCCTGGCCGCCGACCCGGAGGTCGTGCTGCTCGACGAGCCGTTCGCCGCGCTCGACGCCGGCCTGCGCGACTCGCTGCGCCTCGACGTGACCGAGATCCTCCGTGCGGCCGGGACGAGCGCGCTGCTCGTCACGCACGACCAGGCCGAGGCGCTCTCCCTCGCCGCGACGGTGGCGGTCATGCGCGAGGGCCGCGTGGAGCAGGTCGGCACGCCGGAGGAGATCTACGAGCGGCCCGGCAGCCGCTGGCTGGCCGAGTTCCTCGGCGACGCCGACATCCTCCCCGGCACGGCTCACCAGGGCGTGGTCGAGTGCGAGCTGGGCCGCTTCGGCACCGAGCTCGACGGCCCGGTCAGCGTGGTCGTCCGGCCAGAGTCGGTGGCGATCGCCATGGGCCCGGGGCGCGACCCGCACGTGGAGGCTCGCGTCGTCGCCCGCACGTTCTACGGGCACGACCAGCTCGTCCATCTCGAGCTGCCCAGCGGCCTGCGCGTGCGGAGCCGCAGACTCGGCTTCCCGGCGTGGCACCCCGGCGATCGCGTGCGCGTCTGGGTCGACGGCCCGGTCAGCGCGGTCGCCCCGGACTGACGGCGCGGTAGAGCGCGCCGTTGGCCGAGGCGAACAGCGGCTCGCCGTCGGCGTCCGGGCCGATGTGGGTGAGTTGCGGCACCGCCGCGCGCTCGCGCCGGACGTCCGTCGCGCGCCCCTTGGGCGCGCTGCGGAGCGTCCACAGCGTGCCGGAGCAGAAGTCGCCGTAGAGGTAGCGGCCCTGCAGCCTCGGCAGCTCGGTGCCGCGGTAGACGTAGCCGCCGGTCACCGAGCAGCCGTCCTCGTGCGTGTACTGGGCGGCGGGCCAGACGAGGTCGCCGTCGGCCAGGGCGTCGTCGCCCTCCGAGATCCGCTCGGTGCCCTCGAACGCGCTCCAGCCGAGGTTCTTGGGCGGCTCCTCGGGCTCCAGCAGGACACGGTCGATCTCCTCGATGTCGTCCTGCCCGACGTCGCCGATCCAGACCTCGCCGAGCGCCGCGTCGAAGGAGAAGCGCCACGGGTTGCGCAGCCCGATCAGATCCACGCGCCACTCCGGCTCGGGCGCCTCGACGTCGACGGAGAGCAGCTTGCCGTGGAGGTCGGCCGGGTCCTGGGCGTAGCGCTCGGGGTCAAAGGCTCCGCCGCCGTCGCCGAGCCCGAGGTAGAGCCGCCCGTCGGGCCCGAAGGCGAGCTGGCCGCCCTTGTGGTTGGGCTCGACCTGCTCGACGGCGAGGAGCTCGCGGACCGGCTTCCCGTTGCGGAACTCGGCCACCCGCGTGTCGCCGTCGCGGTTGCTCCAGTGCAGATACAGCCGCCGGTTCCGGGCGTAGTCCGGGTGGAACGCGAGGCCCAGCAGCCCCTGCTCGGAGCTCGTGCGGACCTGGTCCTGCAGGTCGATCACGGTCTCGCGCCGGCCGTCGCGCAACCGGACGACGCGCCCGGGCTGCTCGAGCACCCACAGCGCATCGGGGTCCCCGGGGGCGACGCCGACCCACGTCGGCCGGTTGAAGCCCGTCGCGATGCGCTCGACGGCGAAGGCGTTCGAGCGCCCGCTCTCCAGCGCCGGCGGCGTGGGATCGACGCCGGCCAGCGGATCGCGCAGCCCGCCGACGGCGACCGCGGCGACCACGAGCAGCGCCGCCACGCTGGCGATGACGATGAGCCGGGTCCGCATTTAGGGCAACCTAACACGTAGCCAGGACCTCCCAGCGGCCGACCTGCGTCCTTGGCTCGAACCCCGCGCCGGCCGCCGGCTCGACCGGGTCCTCGGGGGCGAGCCGCGAGCGGAAGACCACGCCGGGCGGCCGCGGGTCGAACTGCACCCGCTGCTTCTCGACGTCCAGGTGGTAGGCGAGCAACGGCCCGCGCAGCATGCCGACGTACGGGCGGCCGCAGGCCAGCAGGGCCTCGCGACCGCCGGCCTGCTGGATCACCGCCGCGAGGTCGGTGGCCAGCCCGCGCTGGTAGGCCTGGTCGTCCGGCAGGTCCCAGAGCGCGGCGACCTTCGGGACCGCCGCGACGAGCAGGAGGGCGACCACGAGCGCGCCGCGCAGACGCCGGTCGGCCACCGTGGCGAGCCCCGCGGCGCCCGCGATCGCCACCAGCGCGCCACCCGGGAGCGAGTAGCGCGGCTCGCCGGAGAAGCCGGCCTGCGCCATCACGGCCACGAGGGCGATCCACGCCAGGCCGGCGGCGAGCAGCGGCCGCGCGGCGCGTGGCGCCAGGAGCGCGCCGATCCACAGCGGCCACAGCGGGAGCACCGCCGCCTCCTTCAGGGCGGCGAACGCCGGGACGGCGGCGGTCGCGGGCTGCCCGGGGTTGGGCATCCGCGCCCGCGAGCCCGAACGCAGGACGTCGCCGGAGCCGAGCAGCTCGGGCACGAACCACAGCGCCGGCACGGCGACGGCGGCGCCGATCAGCAGCGGCCGGTCCTGCGGGCGGCGTCGCCACAGCAGGATCCCGAAGGCGAGCAGGAACGGCCACGCCTCCACCCGCAGCAGCGCGCAACCGACCCCGCAGGCGAGCGCGAGCCGCGGGCGGTCCGCCCGCCACGCCACGATCCCCGCCAGCGCCAGAGCGATCGTCCAGCCCGGCTCGGCGCCCGCCGCGCTGTAGCCGAGCAGGTTGCCGGTCAGCGCGACGCCGACCGCGGCGGCGATGCCTGCGGCCGTCCCGGCGTACTCCCGGCCGAGCCGGAACGCGAGCGCGAGCGCGAGCAGCGTTCCGACGCGGGCGACGACGACCCACACCTCGGGCGCCGCGCCCCCGAGCGGCGCCAGGAGGACCGTGACCGCGACCGGCAGCGGCTTGAACGCCGGCCCCTCGGCCGTGCTCAGCGTGCCGTGGGCGATCTCGCGGCCCCACAGCAGCCAGGCCCAGGGGTCGTACGACGGCGCGGGGGCGATCACCAGCGCCGACAGGGCGGCGACGGCGACCGCGACCGCGACTAGTCGAACTTCAGCTCGCCGAGCTTCGCCCACCGCGGATCCGGCGCCGCCTCGTGGTGGTGGTCCGGATCCTCGTTCAGGTTCGCGCCGCACTGCCCGCACAGGCCGGCGCACTCGGCGCGGCACGTGATCTGGGCCGGCAGCGTGAGCGCCAGCGCGTCACGCGCCCATTGCCGCAGATCGAGCTCCTCGCCGTCCTCGACGTAGGGCGAGGTGAGCTCGTCGCCGCCACCCGGCTGGTTGACCTCCCGGGTGTCGACCTCGAAGGTGGGCGCCGCGGGCTCCAGGCAGCGCATGCACGGGCCCTCGAGCGAGGCCTCGAAGCGCAGCCGCAGCGCCCAGCCGTTTCCCGTCGTGCGCGACACGTCGAGCCGGACCGGGACGAGCGGCGGCTCCACCCGGTAGGGCTGCCCGGCGTAGTGGAAGTCGTCGATGGCGACGAAGAGGTCGAGGCGACGACCGTCCCCCGAGCGGAGGCCGAGGGGCGCGAGTTCGAAGGTGTCGGTGCGCTGGGGCATGGCCCCATAAACGGTAGTAACTCAGCTGTCCCGGAGCTCGCGCTTGAGGACCTTGCCCGTCGAGGTCCGCGGCAGCTCGTCGACGAACTCGACGTCGCGCGGGACCTTGTAGCCGGCGAGATTGGCCTTCACGTGCGAGCGGACCTCGTCCTCGCTCAGCGACGCGCCGTCGCGCAGGACCAGCACGGCCTTCAGACGCTGGCCGAACTTCTCGTCGTCGACGCCGAAGACCGCGACCTCGACGACCGCGTCGTGGCCGGCGAGCAGGTCCTCCACCTCGGCCGGGAACACGTTCTCGCCGCCGGAGACGATCATGTCGTCGTCGCGGCCGTCGACGAAGAGGCGCCCGGCGTTGTCGAAGTGCCCGACGTCGCCGGAGGAGAGCAGCCCGTCGATGACGTCCTTGTTGCCGCCGCCGGTGTAGCCCTCGAACTGCATCTCGTTGCCCACGAAGATGCGGCCGGTCGCACCGTTGCCGAGCGCGTTGCCGTCGTCGTCGTAGATCTTCACGATCGTGCCGTGCGGCGGCCGGCCGGCCGTGCCGGGCGCGGCCCGCAGGTCGGCCGGGGTGGCGATGCTCGCCCAGGCGACCTCGGTCGAGCCGTAGAGGTTGTAGACGTTGTCGCCGAAGACGTCCATCCAGCGATCCGACAGCGAGCCGGGGAGCGCGGACCCCGAGACGGCGACCACGCGCACCTTCGAGAGGTCGTACTGCGAGAGCGTCTCGTCGGGCAGCTCGAGGATCCGCTGCATCATCACCGGGACCACGATCAGCGCCGTGGCCTCGTGCTGGGCGGTGAGCGAGAGCGTGTCCTCGGGGTCGAACTTGCGCTTGAGCACGAGCGTCGAGGACAGGCTCATCCCGAGCGTGAAGTGCACGAAGCCCCAGGAGTGGAACATCGGCGCCGCGATCATCGTCTTCTCGCGCGCCTTGAGCGGGATCATGGCCAGCAGCGCGGCCGCGGGATCGAGCGACTTGGGCTGCGAGCGCGAGGCGCCCTTCGGCGTGCCCGTGGTGCCCGAGGTCAGGATGATCGCCTTGCCGCGCTCCTTCGGGGGCGTGAGCGGGGCGACGTCGCCGCTGCTCGCGAGGTCCTCCAGCAGCGGGTCCTTGGGCGCGCCGTCCTCGGCGTCGTGCCACGCGATGTAGCGCTTGCGGCGCCGCGAAGCGTCGTGGATCAGCTCCTCGAACTCGAAGTCGTAGATCAGCGCCTTGGGCTTCTCGCGCTTGGCCACGTCGGTCAGCTGCGGACCGGAGAAGGCGGTGTTGAGGAAGAGCACGTGGGCGCCGAGCTTGGAGCACGCGATCACGGACTCGACGAAGCCGCGGTGGTTGCGGCACATGAGGCCGACGCTGTCGCCCGCCTTGATGCCGTCGGCCGCCAGCCCGTGGGCGAGCGAGTTCGTGCGCTCGTCGATCTCCCTGAAGGTGAGCGTGCCCAGCTCGTCGATCAGGGCCGTCTCGTTGGGGTACCGCTGGGCGGAGGCGCCGTAGCCGCCCGCCGGCGTCGGCCCGAAGCGCAGCAGTGCCCGTACCGCGCCGAGCACGTGATCCGGGCGCTGGGGCCGCAGGATCCCGGCCTCGGCCAGCGTGCGGGCGGTGAACAGCTTGGTCGTGACCTGTTTGGAGACGCGTCCGATGTCGGGCATTGCGGTCATGCTTTCACGCCGAGGGAAGGCTCATACCCGGTGGCAGCTCGCCATCGTCGATGAGCCTGCGGATCTCGGCCGCGCGGCGCGGGTTGAGGAACACGTGGCGCTGCCCGACGGACGGCTTCTCGGCCAGCAGGCCCGCCTGGAGGAGCGCCTCCCCCACGTCCTGGGCGAGCGCGCGCTCGTTGCCGGCGAAGCCGCGGGCGAGGTGCGCGAAGTCGGTGTGGTAGCCGCCCCACTTGCCCATGCCGTCGAGCCGCTGGAGGATGCGGCGGGCGATCCGGCGGGCGGCATCCGGGTCCTCGTGCGGCCGGACGGCGCGACCGCCCTCGCCCTGCAGGAGCGCGAGCACGGCGTCTTCGTGCTCCTCGACCGAGCGCGGATCCTCGGGCCGGCCGCCGAGCCTGGCGACGGCCTCGGCGACGCGCAGCGGGTGGTTGGCGCCGATCGGCTCGCGGATCTCGAGACCTTGCAGCAGCCGGCCCGGCGCGACGGCGACGCGGGCGCGCAGGCGGTCGAGCCCGGCGGCGTGATCCTCGAACGCGAGCGGGGCGAGCTCCTGCAGGTCGTCGGGATCGACGTTGCCGGGCAGGGCGAGCAGGAGGAAGCCGTCGAGGTCGCCCGCGCGGACGCCGAGCTCGCTCGGGCGTGTGGGCGGGCCGGGCTCCGTCAGCTCGACGAGCGCGGCCAGCGTGCCGGCCACGAGCAGCCACTCGCGCTCCCCGGCCACCTCGGGGTCGGCGCGGAAGGCCGCGGGGACGGGCGTGGCCGCGAAGACCATGCCGTTGCCGGCGGCGACCGCCACCTCGACCGGTGACCCGTAGCCCGAGCGCGGCTTCGTGAGCTCATCGGAGCCGCGACGGAGCGCGGCGAGCAGGACGTCGTGCAGGCGGGCGGTCGCCGTGGCGGGCGCGTAGACGCCGCCCAGCGCCACCAGCTCTGTCAGGAGCTCGATCAAGCCAGTGCGGCCTCGAAGGCGCGCCTCGCGGCGTCGCCGTGTACAGCGAAGACCACGCGTTCGAGGCCGGAGGTGTCGTCGAGGTGCCGCCGGACCTCCTCGACCTCGATCCGGGCCGCCTCCTCGAGCGGGAACCCGCCGACGCCGGTCCCGAAGGCCACGAGGGCGAGGCTGCGGGCGCCGAGCTCCTCGGCCTTGGTGAGCGTGGAGGCGGTGGCGGCCCGGATGATGTCGGCGTTCGTCGGGCCACCGAGCTCCATCGTCGCGGCGTGGATGACCCAGCGGCACGGCATCTCGCCCGCGGTGGTCTCGACCGCCTCACCGAGCCCGATCGGCGCCCTGGCGTCGGATTCCTCCTGCACCGCCGCGCCGCCGGCGCGCGAGATCGCTCCGGCCACGCCGCCGCCGTGCATCAGCCGCGTGTTCGCCGCGTTGGCGATCGCGTCGACGTCGAGCGTCGTGATGTCGGTGTCGAGCACCTCGACCCGGGCCATGTCGTTACGGTACCGCCGTGGCCGACGAGCGCATCCGCGTTCGCGCGCATGGGCGCGTTCAGGGGGTCTTCTTCCGCGATTCCGTGCGGCGCGAGGCGGAGCGCCGCGGGGTCGCCGGGTGGGCGCGCAACTGCGCCGACGGCACGGCCGAGGCGGTCTTCGAGGGGTCGCCTGACGCGGTGGCCGCGATGGTTTCGTTCGTGCGCGGCGGGCCCGGGCACAGCTCGGTGGAGCGCGTCGAGACGTTCGACGAGCCGCTCGAGGGTCTGAGCGGCTTCTCGGTGCGCTGAGGCGGGTCGGACCAACTGCGGCATTAAGGGAGAGGGTTCGGCCGGTTCGTCGCTCCGAATCCTGCCTAGCGGTCGTAGTGCGACCACTAAGGCAGGACGGACGTGGAGAAACCGGCCCCGCCGGCCTCCCCAGCTCCCCTACCCAGCCGCAGTTGACGTTCGCCGATCCCGCCGGTTCTGTCGGGCACGCGGCCTAGCCTGCGACTCCACTCCATGGAAGCCGCCGCGACACCCCTGCGCAGCCCGCGCGTCACCGCCCTGATGGGGCGGGTGATCGTCGAGCACCTCGTGGTGGACGACGCTGTGGCCGCCGAGCTGCTGCGGGCCCGCGCCGACGCGGGCGACGATCCCGCCCGCGTGCTGTGCGACGCGATCGAGATCGGCGCCCGGGTGCTGGACCGCGAGCACGCCGGCGCGGCCGTCGAGGTGCTGCGGAGCGACCTCGAGAACGCCTCGCGCGAGGTGGAGCTGCGCCTGGGGCAGACGTCCGAGGCCGTGGTCAACGAGCTCAAGACCCAGCTGGAGCAGGCCTTCGGGCCGGACAGCGGCCACGTCACGCGCGTGCTGCAGCGCCACTTCGGGGCCGACAGCAGCGCGGCGGTGCAGCACCAGGTCCGGGCCGCGGTGGCCGAGCTGCTCAACGAGTCGCGCGAGAAGCTCTTCAAGCAGTTCTCCTCGGCCGACGAGTCGAACCCCCTGGCCACGTTCCAGAAGGCCGCCGTGGCCGCCATCCGCCAGTCCTCGGACCAGCAGCACGCCGGTCTGCGCGAGATGAACTCCCGCATCGCCGAGCTCCAGCTCGAGGTCTCCAAGCTGCAGGCCGAGAAGGCGAAGGCGATCGAGGTGGCCGCCGAGCACGACCGCTCGACCGCCAAGGGCCGCCCGTACGAGGAGGCCGTCCTCGAGGCGGTCGAGGCGATCGCCGCCGGCCACGGTGACGACTGCGACGGCGTCGGCGACCTGCGCGGCGTCGGCGGCCGCAAGGGCGACGTGGTGGTCGACCTCGACGGCTGCTCGGGCCGCCCGCGCGGCCGCATCGTCTTCGAGGCCAAGAACTCCAAGCGCTCGCGCAACGAGGCGCTGGCCGAGCTCGACGAGGCGATGAACCAGCGCGCCGCCGACTACGCGGTCTGGGTCGTCCCGGCCGAGGACAAGCTGCCGGCCCGGGCTCCGTCGCTCCGCGAGGTCAACGGCGACAAGCTGTTCGTCGTCTACGACCCGGTCGACGGCTCGCGCCTCGCGCTCGAGGTCGCGTACTCGCTGGCCCGCTCCCGTGTGCTGATGGCCAAGGGCGGTGCGGAGGGCCTGGACGCCTCGGCCCTCCGGGCCGAGGTCGAGCGCGCCATGGTCGCGATGGAGGACGTCCGCCGGATCAAGAGCCAGCTCACCGGCGCCGCCAACCAGATCGAGGACGTCCGCAAGATCGTCGAGGCCATGGCCGAGCGCGTGCGCGGTCACCTCGCCCAGATCGACGCGCTGCTCGCGCCCGCCGAGGACGACTAGGCCCGCGCGGCGCGCCAGGCCTCGCGCAGCTTGAGCGCGGAGCCGGTGCGGAGGATGCCGCCGCGGTAGATGCGGGCGGCGAGCGGGATCAGCGCCACGGCGGCGCCGATGGTCACCAGGAAGGAGGCGATGATCTCCCAGGTCCCCGCGTCGCCGGTGACGATCCGCGGCGGCATGGTGAGCGGCGCGGTCATCGGGATGAAGGCGGTGACGTGGGCGAGCGTCCCGTCCGGGTCGTTGTTGACCGCGAACGAGACGAAGAAGGCGATGAGGATGGTCAGCGTGAGCGGTGTCATCGACGACTGCAGCTCCTCCTGGCGCGGCACGAGCGCTCCCGCGCAGGCGAACGCGCAGGCGTAGAACGCGTAGCCGACCACGAACCAGGCCAGCGCGAGCAGCGCGGCCGTGATGAGGTCGCCCGTCACGTCGACGGCGCCTGTCGCCTGCGCCACCCCCAATCCGACGATGGCCGTCAGGAGCAGGTTGCCGAGCCCGAGCAGGCCGAGGCCGATCACCTTGCCGGCCAGCAGATGGGCGGGCTTGATGGTCGAGAGCACGACCTCGACCACGCGCGAGGCCTTCTCCTCCACGACGCCGGCCGAGACCCAGTAGCCGTACGTCAGCAGCTGCCCGTAGAGGATGAGGACGGTGAAGAACGCGATCCCGGCCTTGGCGTCCTCCTCCGGATCGACCGGCTCGAGCGTCGCGACCTCCAGCGGCGGCGGGGCGAGCGCCTGCTGCGCCTCCTGGCCGGTCACGCCGGCCTGTCTCCAGCGCCTCGGCGGCCCGGACCTCGCGGTTGGCGCCCTGCAGCAGCGTCAGCAGGTCTTCGGGCGGCTCGTCCACGGACCGGACCTCGCCGCCGCTGACCACCGCATCGAGCGAGCCGTCCTCCAGGGCGGCGGTGACCTGGGCCTGGTCGACGGCGCGTGCCTCGATCGTGATGTCGACCGGGCGCCCGGCGGCCGCGGCCGACTCGATCACGGCGGCCTCGGTCTCGCCCGTGTAGCCGACCACGTAGCGCGTGTCGCCGCCGCCGATCAGGGAGATGACGACGATCACGGCGACGATGATCACCACGTTGAGCGCCGTGGAGATGAGGAACGACTTCTCGCGGATGCGCTCGGTGATCTCCCGCCGGGCGACGAGCGCGGTGGCCTCGCGACCGCTCACGACGCCACGACCTGGCGGAAGAGGTCGGTGAGCGTGGGCCGCTCGAGCGCGAAGTAGCGGACGCTGCCGGCGCGGCGCGCCGCGTCGAGGACGGCGTCGGGTCCGGCGCCGTCGTTCAGGGTCACCAGCGTGCCGCGCGGGCCGCGATCGACCACCTCGGCGCCGGGGATGCCCGCGACCCAGTCGTCGCCGGGAGCGTCGACGTCAACCCGGACGCGCCGCCCCTCGACCCCGCGTTCGCGCAGCTCCTCCACGGTGCCGGAGGCCACGAGGCGCCCGTCCTTGATGATCGCCACGGCCTCGCACAGGCGCTCGACGAGGTCGAGCTGGTGCGAGGAGAAGACCACGGGCACGCCGCCCGCCGCGTAGTCGGAGAGCACGCCGCTGAGCACGTCGACGCCGACGGGGTCGAGGCCGGAGAACGGCTCGTCGAGGACGAGCAGCACGGGGTCGTGCACGAGCGCGGCGGCGAGCTGCACGCGCTGCTGGTTGCCGAGCGAGAGCTCCTCGACGCGGTCGCCCGCGCGCTCGGTCAGCCCGAGGCGGTCGATCCAGCGGTCCGCCGATTCGGCGGCCGCGTCAGCCGAGAGACCGTGCAGCCGGGCGAGGTAGATGAGCTGGGGCCGCACGCGCATCTTCGGGTACAGCCCGCGCTCCTCCGGCATATAGCCGAAGCGCGACCGCTCCTCGAACGTCACCTCGCGGCCGTCGAAGATGACCTCCCCGCGATCGGCGGCGAGCACGCCGAGCACGATGCGCATCGTCGTCGTCTTTCCAGCGCCGTTGGGACCGACGAAGCCGAACATCTGCCCGGCCTTGACGGTGAAGGAGATCCCGTCGAGGGCGACGACATCCCCATAGCGGCGCGCGAGGTCCCGCAGCTCGAGCACTAATAGAGTTCTATCAGCCGACTTCGGCGGGCTCGTCGCGGCCCTGGAGCCGCTCGCGCCCGCGCTGCACCGCGGCGATGAACTTCGAGAGGTTGACCTCGAGGGTGTTGAGGATCTCGTCGGCGTAGTCCTCGGCGCCCAGGCGGATCTCCCGCTCGCGGGCCCGCGCCTCGCCGATGATGTCCTCGGCCTGACGCTCCGCCTCGCGGGTGACCTCCTGCTGGGAGACGAGCTGCGTCTGCTTCTCGCGCGCCTCCTTGACGATCCGCTCAGCCTCGCGCTTGGCCTCGGCGAGCATCTCCTGGCGCTCCTTGACGATCCAGCGCGCCTGCTTGATCTCCTCGGGGATCGTGGCGCGCATCTGGTCGAGGATGTCGTAGATCTCTTCCTTGTCCACGCGAACCTGGTCCGTCAGCGGGACCTGCTTCGCGTTGTGGACGAGGTCGTCCAGCTTGTCGATGAGTACCAGGACGTCCATGGCGCTCCCTGTTTCGTCAGCGCGCGAGCGCTTCCTTCAAACGCTTCGCAACCGGCTCTGGGACGAGTTCTGAGACATCGCCACCGAATGTGGCGATCTCCTTCACTCCGCTCGAGGAAAGGAAACTGTACTGCGGCGACGCCATGAGGTAGACGGACTCGACGTCCGAGGCCAGTTGGCGGTTGAGCTGGTTCATCTCCAGCTCGTACTCGAAGTCGGAGATCGCGCGCAGGCCCTTGACGATCGCACGGGCCCCGCGCTCGCGGGCAAAGTCCACCACGAGGTTGGAGAACGGCTCCACCCGGACGTTGCTGAGGTGCTGCGTGGCGGTCACGATGAACTCCATCCGCTCCTCGGCCGTGAACAGCGCCTTGGTCTTGCGCACGGAGGCGTTGACGACGCCGACGATCAGCTCGTCGAACATCGCCGAGGCGCGGGTGATGACGTCGACGTGCCCGAGGGTGATCGGGTCGTAGGACCCGGGGCAGACGGCGATGCGGGGATCAGGGGGAGCCATGGATGCGGATGAGGGTGTCGCCGTACCGGCGCTCGTCGAGGATAGGAAGGTCGAGCTCGAGCGGGGAGCGGCGGTCGCTCTCGACGACCACTGCCGCGCCAGGAGCCAGCACGGCGGGCAGTGCCGCCGTCAGCTCGCTTCCCAGGCGCCCCGCCAGCCGGTAAGGCGGATCGAGGAAGACGAGATCGTATTGACGCGCGGCGGCCGATGCGGAGCCGAGGAAGCGGCGAGCGTCGCCGCGCCGGACCTCGGCGGTCGCCTGCAGGGCATCGAGGTTGGCGGTGATGGCCTTGACGGCGGCCGCCGCGCTGTCCACGAACGTGACCTCGGAGGCGCCACGCGAGAGCGCCTCGATGCCGAGTGCGCCGGAGCCGGCGAAGAGGTCCAGCACCCGGGCGTCCTCGACGCGCCCGGCGAGCACGGAGAACAGCGCCTCGCGGACACGGTCCGAGGTCGGCCGCGTCGCATCCCCGGGCGGCGCCTGCAGGCGGCGCCCGCCGTACCGGCCGGCGATCACGCGCATCGGACGTGGATACTGGCGGGTCCGTGTCCAGAGTCCTCGTCACCGGCTCCACCGACGGCCTGGGGCGCGCTCTGGCGGCCGAGCTGTCGTCGCGGGGCCACGACGTGCTCGTGCACGGCCGCGACCGCGGCCGCGTCGAGGCCGCGGCCGCCGAGGCGGGCGCCACGGAGGCCTTCGTGGCGGACTTCGCGCGGCTCGACGACGTGCGCCGGCTCGCGGACGAGGTCGGGCGCGCCGACGTCCTGGTCAACAACGCCGGGATCATCGCGGCCGAGCGGCGGCTCAGCGAGGACGGCCACGAGCTGACGTTCCAGGTCAACCACCTGGCCGGCTTCCTGCTCACGCTGCTCCTGCTCCCGCCGCGGACGGTCAACGTCGCCTCGATCGGCCAGCGCGCGCTCGACTTCGACGACCTGATGATGGAGCGCGGCTACGAGGGCTACCGGGCCTACGCGGCGAGCAAGCTGGCCCAGGTCATGTTCACGTTCGAGCTGGCCGAGCGCCGCCCCGACCTCGTGGTCAACGCGCTGCATCCGGCGACCCTGATGGACACCAAGATGGTCCGCGAGACCTTCGGCGCGAGCCAGAGCACGGTCGCCGAGGGGGTCGAGGCGACCGCGTGGCTGGTCGAGCGCGAGGACGTCACGGGCCGGTTCTTCGACGGAATGCGGCAGGCGCGCGCCGATCGCGCGGCCTACGACGTCGGCGCGCGCCGGCGCCTGTGGGACATCTCGGCCGACCTCACGTCAGCTCCACCCCTCGCTCGCTGAGCCAGGCGATCACGGTCTCGGGCGGGTGGCCCTCGAACTCGGCGCGGGCCGCCAGGCGCAGCAGCTGGTCGTCGTCGTCCTCGAACTCGTCGAGCCGATGCCCGAGGTAGAGCACGAGGGCCTGCGCCATGACGATGGGCGGATCCTCGTCGGCGCCCCAGGCGAGTCGCTCCTCGAGCGTGTCGAGCACCTGGCGGACGGGCTCGTCCTCGTCGGCGAACCGCTCGGCGAGCTCCACGACTGCGGGGTCGTCGCCGCCGGGATCGACGATCGTGGTGGCCCGCCGGACCAGGTCGG
The DNA here is from genome assembly GCA_963774155.1 of uncultured Solirubrobacteraceae bacterium. Taxonomy (GTDB): domain Bacteria; phylum Actinomycetota; class Thermoleophilia; order Solirubrobacterales; family Solirubrobacteraceae; genus DASSUW01. The sequence goes on along the minus strand of CAVZDW010000008.1, from coordinate 342,784 downwards.
CGACGGTGATCAGGGTGCGATCGGAGGGCATCTGGCGGGTGTACCCCGCGTTTCGGTCCGCACGCGAACAATGTGGAGAGAAGTCAACGGCAAGGGGTTGCCCACCGGTGGGCCGAAGCGGAGACTGAGTCCCACGTGCCGGGCCCCCGGCCGCGGGAGGGTCGGGGGCCGGTCAGGCCGCCGATCGGCGCGCGAGCTCCGGGTAGACGAGGATCAGGCCGTCGCCGTCGAGCTCGAGCTCGGCCACGAAGCCGCTGTCGTCGCTGAACCGCACCCGGCCCGGCTCGAGGTGCTCGTAGCGCTGCTCCGAGCGGTGCACGGCGAGGTCGGGGAGCGACACCCAGGCCATCGCGAAGTCGACCGCGCCCGGCTCCTCGTGGAGACGGTGGCGGCGGACCGGCATGAGGTTGGTGAGCGGTGAGAACGCGAGGTCGACGTCCAGCGCCCCCTCGAGGTCGGCGGCGTTCTTGACGCCCGTCCACGAGCCCTTGCCGTCGTGGCGCAGCTCGATCGAGCCGACGCCGGCGACCTCGACGCGGAAGCGCTTGGTGATCCAGTCGCCGCGGGCCTCGAGCTCGTAGAACGCGCGGTAGGGCTTCGGGGTCGAGCCGATCTGCGCTCCCGTGCCCGCCACGCCGTCATCCGCGATGCCGACCTCGGCGACCTCGACGCGCCATTCCGGCGTGCCGTCCCAGGCGATGCGCGTCATGCCGGGATCGGCTCCAGGGCGTCCTGGCCGAAGGCGGCGACGAGCGCGTCGCCGATGAGCGTGTGCTCGGGCTGTCCCAGCTCGGGGTCGGTGTCGAGCAGCTCGCGGGCTCGCATCCGGGCCTTCTCGAGCAGCTCCATGTCCTCGGGCAGGCGGGCGAAGCGGAAGGCCTGGATGCCCGACTGGCGGGTGCCGAGCATCTCCCCCTCGCCGCGCAGCTCGAGGTCGATCTCCGCGAGGTCGAAGCCGTCCCGGTGCTTGGCCAGCGCCTGCAGGCGGGCGGACTCCTTGGGCCCGAAGAGCAGGCACAGCGACTCGTGCGGGCCACGGCCGATCCGGCCCCGGAGCTGGTGGAGCTGGCTGATGCCGTAGCGCTCGGCGTCCTCCACGAGCATCACCGACGCGTTCGGCACGTCGATGCCGACCTCGATCACCGTCGTCGCCACCAGCACGTCGGCGCCGCCGGCCGCGAAGGCGGCCATCGCCTCCTGCTTCTCCCGCGGGCGCATCTGGCCGTGCAGGAGCACGACCTCGAAGTCCTTCAGCTCGGTCTTCCTGAGGCGCTCGAACTCGGCGGTGGCGGCCCGCGCCTGGAGGAGCTCGGACTCCTCCACGAGCGGGCAGACGACGAACGCCTGCCGCCCGTTGCGCAGCTCCTCGCGGATCCGCTCGTAGGCCCGGGAGCGCTCGGCCTCGGTGGCGCACACGTGCGTGTGGATCGGGCGGCGGCCGGCGGGAAGCTCGCGCAGGACGGTCACGTCGAGGTCACCGTACGCGGTCAGGGCCAGCGTGCGCGGAATCGGCGTCGCCGTCATGTGCAGGACGTGCGGCGCGAGACCGGCCGGCGCCTTGCGGTCGAGCGCCCGGCGCTGGTTGACGCCGAACCGGTGCTGCTCGTCGACGACGGCCACGGCGAGACGGTCGAACTCCACCACCTCCTCGATCAGCGCGTGCGTTCCGACCAGGAGCTTGAGCTCGCCGGTCGCGAGCTTGCCGAGGATGTCGGCGCGGCGGCCGCCGGGCGTGGAGCCGGTCAGCAGGGCGGTCTGGACGAGCGCGCCGGGCATCAGCGCCTGCAGCGTGGCGAAGTGCTGCTCGGCCAGGGTCTCCGTGGGCGCCATGAGCGCGGCCTGGGCGCCGGACTCGACGGCCCGCAGCATCGCGTAGACGGCGACCACGGTCTTGCCGGACCCGACCTCGCCCATGAGCAGCCGCTGCATCGGACGGTCGCGCGTGAGCTCCTCGTCGACGGCGTCCATCGCCTTCTGCTGGTCGTTCGTCGGCGCGAACGGCAGCGAGTCCTCCAGCCAGGTCTTCGTGAGCTCGGCGGCGGGTTCGAGGGCGGTCGCCCGGGCGCCCTGGCGGCGCCGCGCGCGGCGTCTGAGGAGGGCGATCTGCAGGAGCAGCAGCTCGTCGTACGCGAGCCGCCTGCGCCCGCCCTCGTGGTCGCCGAAGTGCGCCGCGTCGAGCGCAGCCGGCCGGTCGGGCAGCCGGTCCTGGACGCGCATGCGCGCCGGCAGCGGCTCCAGCGCTTCCTGCGCCGTCCGCCGGTGCTCCCGGACCAGGGCGAGGATCTGCGTGGAGCTGAGCCCGTCGGTGGCGGGATAGGTCGCGACCTCGCCCGACGACTCAGCCCCGACCGCCTCGCCGGTCGGCGCGTGGAACTGCACCCGGAAGCGATTCCGGGCCTCGTACTTGCCCTGGAGCAGGAGCCGGGTCGACGGGCGGTACTTGCGCTCCAGCCACGGCTGGTTGAAGAACGTCGCCTTCATCGTGCCGGTCTCGTCGGCGACGACGGCCTCGACCAGCGGCCGCATCCCGCGCCTGCGGACCGGCCGGCTGGCGATGCTCCGCACCTCGACCACGACCGTCGCCGTCTCCCCGGGCTGCAGCTCGACGACCGTGCGGGCGTGCTGCCGGTCGCGGGGCAGGTGCTCGAGCAGGTTCCCGACCGTGAGGAGCCCGAGTCGCTCCGCCGCGGCGGCGGCCTTGGCCGGCGCGACCTTCAGCGGCTCGTCGAGGTGCGACGGCCGCGGGTAGCGAGGCGGCCCCGCGGCTTTGAGCTCGTCGGCGGTCAGCGGGTCGGACGTGGCGAAGGCCGTCGGCGGCACGCTGTTGATTGTGGTGGGGCGCCGGGACGAACTCCGGCATTAGGGGAGCGGGATCGGCCCGAGTGTCGCACTCGAATCCTGCTTAGGGGTGACACCGTGACCCGAAAGCAGGACGCGACGAAGAAGACGGCGCCGCCGGCTCCCCAGCTCCCCTACCCAGCCGGGGTGTGCGCGGCTACTCGGCCGCGATCAGCCACCAGTAGGCGGGCTGGTCGCCGCGTGAGAACTCGACGTCGACGCCGCCCGGGACGAGCCCGGCCACGCCGTCGGGATCGAGCGGCGCGCCGTCGCCCTCGATCAGGGTCAGCAGCTCGGCCTCGCGGCCCAGCTCGCCGAGCACGGCCTCGAGCGTCTTCCCCGGCTCGCCCCAGGCGACGAGCTGCTCGTCGACGAAGCCGACCGCCTCGCCGCGCCGGAAGCGACCCTCGGCGTCGTCTCGCGCCGCGCCGGTCACCGCGCCGGTCCTGACGGTCTCGAGCACCGCGTTCATCGCCGCGGCGTTGGCGGTGGCATCGCGCGACGGATCGAGCGCGACGGCCGCGATGAGACCGGCCTGCATCGAGCGCGCGGCGACGACGTGGACCGTCTTCTCGGCCAGCTCGGCGGCCCGCTCGGCGGCCATGATCACGTTCGGCGAGTTCGGGAGGACCACGACCTCGTCGGCGCAGACGTCGTGGATGCCCGCGAGCAGCTCGTACGTCGACGGGTTCAGCGTGCTCCCGCCGTCCAGCACCACCGCGCCGATGCTCTCGAACAGCTCGCTGATCCCCGCGCCGGCCACCACGGCCAGCACGCCGCAGGCATCGACGGTCTCGGCGAGCCGCTCGGCCCGCTGCTGGACCTGCTCGGTCATATCCGCGACGTCGAGGCGCGAGACGTCGCCGATCTCCTCGAACAGCGCCGTGGCGCGTCCCGGCTCGTCGGTGTGCACGTGGACCTTGAGCGTGTGGCTGTCGCCGACCACGAGCACCGAGTCGCCGAGCCGCTCGAGGCTCTCGGTCCAGGCCGCCGGGTCGAGATCCTGGCCGGTGACCGCGAAGTTCGTGCAGTAGCGGTACGTCGACGACTCGTGCTGCGGCTGCGTGACCCGCGCCGGCGTGTAGTGCGCGAGCTCCGGCGGCGCGGTGCCGCGCAGCGCCGCGATGACGCCCGCGAACATCACCGTCAGCCCGTAGCCGCCCGCGTCCACGACGCCCGCCTCGCGCAGGATCGGCAGCAGCTCCGGCCCGCGGGCGACCGACAGCTCGCCCGAGCGCAGCGCCGCCTCCAGGACCTCGGCGATCATCGCGTTCTGCGCGTCGTCGTCCACGCGGTTGTGCAGCCGCGGCTCGTCCATGTGCGCGACCTCACTCGAGAGCCGCGCGGCCATCTCGCGCACGACCGTGAGGATCGTCCCCTCGGCCGGCTCGCGCACCGAGCTGTAGGCGCGCTCGGCGGCCCGCGCCATGGCGGCGGCCACCAGCACCGGGTCGACCAGCTCGCCGGGGCGGGAGATGAGCTCCTCGGCGGCACCGCGCAGCAGCTGGGAGAGGATCACGCCGGAGTTGCCACGCGCGCCGAGCAGCGCCGCGCGGGCGACGCCGTCCACGATCTGGTCGCGCCCGATGTCGTCGATGTCGCCCTGCGCCGACAGGCGGTCGAGCTCCTCGAGGACGGCGCGAAGGGTCAGCGCCATGTTGTCCCCCGTGTCGCCGTCGGCGACCGGGAAGACGTTCAGGTCGTTGACTTCACGGCGGCGCGACTCCAACTCGGCGAGTGCGCCTTCGACGACGGCCCTGAAGCGGATGAGACTTGGATCAGCCACGAGAGAACGAGTTTCGCCCTCCGTCCGGCGGAAACGCCCGCCGGCTTGCTCTATGCCTTAGTGACCTTCCCGGCCTTGAGGCACCGGGTGCACACGTAGACGCGCATCGGCGCGCCGCCCTCGGAGATGCGGACCTTCTGAAGGTTCGCGTCGAACCGTCGCTTGGTGGCGACCATCGAATGGGAGCGGCTCTGCCCGAACGCCGGGCGCTTGCCGCAGGAGTGACAGACACGTGCCATGGGGCGCAGAAGCATAGCGGCAGCGGGCGTTGGGTACGGTCTATGAGTGCCACCGGCCAGCACGGCTCGAATCACGCTGCCCGATCGCTACCGCGTCGTCCGCCACATCGCCAACGGGGGGATGGCGGGCGTCTGGGAGGCTCACGACGAGCTCCTGGGACGCTCCGTAGCGGTCAAGGTCCTCGCCTCGCATCTGTCCGAGGACGATCGCGCACGCCGTCGCTTCGAACGCGAGGCGCGCGCCGCCGCGGGGCTCTCGAGCCATCCGCACGTCGTGACGATCTACGACGTCGGCGAGCACGACGGCCGCGCCTTCATGGTCATGGAGCTGATGCGCGGCGGCACCGTCGCCGACCGCCTGCGCGAGGGCCGGACGATCGCCGACGGGACCGCCCTGCGCTGGCTGCGCGAGGCCGCCGAGGCGCTCGACGCCGCCCACGCCGCCGGCGTCGTCCACCGCGACATCAAGCCCGGCAACCTGCTGCTCGACGACCGCGACCGCCTCGCCATCGCCGACTTCGGCATCGCCTTCCTCGCGGTCGAGGAGCAGCTGACCGCCACCGGCCAGGTGCTGGGCACCGCGTCCTACATCTCGCCCGAGCAGGCCGTCGGCGAGCCGGCCAGCGCCGCCTCCGACCGCTACGCGCTCGCCGTCGTCGCCTTCGAGCTGCTCACCGGCTCACGCCCCTTCCACGCCGAGCACTTCGCCGCCCAGGCCCGCGCCCACGTCGAGGACCCGCCGCCCCTCGCCACCGAGCGCGACGACTCGCTCCCGCGCGGCGTCGACGACGTGCTCGACCGAGGGCTGGCCAAGCACCCCGGCGATCGCTGGGAGAGCGCCCGAGCCATGGTCGACGCGCTCGACCGCGCGATGGGCGCCTCGCGCCTCCCGCCGACCGAGGAGACGCGGATCGTCGCGGCGCCGCCGCCCCCGCCGCAGAAGCCGGTCCCCGCGGCCGGCGGCAGCGGATCCGGCCCGTGGCTCCTCGCCGGTCTCGCGGCGCTGATCGTGCTCGCCGTGGTCGGCTTCGTGCTGCTCTCCGGCGGCGACAACGGCCGCTCGCGCGCCGAGTCCACGCCGACGCCCACGGCAACGGCCACCGCGGAGAAGACCCCCGAGCCGACGCCCACCAAGACGCCCGACCCGACCCCGGAGCCGACGCCCGAACCCACGCCGGAGCCGACGCCCGAGCCCACCACCCAGGCGCCCACCGGCGAGCCGGACCTCGACCGCGCCGCCCAGCTCCAGGTCGAGGGCTTCAACGCCCGCCAGGCCGGCGACTACGACCAGGCGCTCGCGCTCTCCCAGCAGGCGCTCGAGGCCTGCGGCGACGCCCGCGAGCTCTCACCCTGCGGCTTCGCGCTCTTCGAGGTCGGCGCCTCGCTCAACGCGCTGGGGCGGCCCGACGAGGCCATCCCCTACCTCGAGCAGCGCCTCGATCTCTACGGCGACAACGGGTCGGGCGAGGTCAAGCGGGAGCTCAAGGCGGCGCGGCGCGCGGCCAAGGGCTGACGGCGCGGCAGCTGCAGCAGCACCACCGCGGCGAGCACGAGCGCGCCGCCCGCGAGCTGCGCCGGCGTGAGCCGCTCACCGAGCACGAAGAACGCGAGCAGGACCGTCACGGGCGGCTCGAAGGTCGAGAGGATCGCCGCCTCGGACGGGCCCACGCGGCGGAGGCCGGCGAAGAACGTCGACACCGCGAGCACCGTGCTGACCAGCGCGATGAGCACGAGCCAGAGCCACGCGTCGGCGGGCAGCGAGAGGTCGATCGAGCCGGTGGCGAGGCCGCCCACCGCGAAGCTCACGGTGGCGCCGGCGAGCACGAGCAGGGGAAGCTCGAACGGGTCGATCTCCCCCACCACGCCGTCCGAGACCATGATGTACGTCGTGTAGGTGACCGAGGCGCCGAGGGCGAGCAGGGCGCCGACCACGTCGAACGCGCCGGTCCCGGCGGCGAGCAGCACCAGCACGAGCCCGCACGAGGCGAGCACGAGCGCCGCCACCGTCCGCGGTGAGGTCGTCGCGCGGCCGAGCGCGATGGCCGCGAGCGTGACGAACGCCGGGTACGTGTAGAGCAGCAGGGCCACCATGGAGACGTCGAGCCGCTCGATGGCCACGAAGTAGAGCCCGGACTGCAGGCTGTAGCCGAAGGCGCCGAGCCCGAGCCCGGTGAGGACGACCCGTCTTGGAAGCCGGCGCAGCCTCGCCCACCCGCCGGTGGCGATGAGGATGAGGGCGAAGACTGCGCCGGCGAGCGAGAAGCGCACGAGCAGCGTGCTGGCCACGTTGGCGCCCGCTTCGGACGCGAGCTTCCCGAAGATGCCCAGCGTCGCGAACGCCGCGGCTGAGACCAGACACAGGACAGCTCCTCGCATAGGGTCAAATCTGACCGGCCCAACCATCGAGAGCAACGGATATCTTCGCCGGTTATCGTGCGATGATGTCGAACAATGCTCGACCTGCGCCGCCTCCGCCTCCTCCACGAGCTGCACCGGCGCGGGACGGTCGGCGCGGTGGCCGGGGCGCTCAACTACAGCCCGTCCACGGTGTCCCAGCAGCTCCGCGTGCTCGAGAAGGAGGCCGGCACGCCGCTGTTCGAGCCCGCCGGGCGCCGCGTGCAGCTCACCGACGCCGCCCGCGTGCTGGCCGGCCACGCGGAGCTGCTGCTGGCCGCGGCCGAGCGCGCCGAGGCCGACCTCGCGGCCGCCGGCCGGGGTGCCGTCGCGGGCGTGGTGCGCGTCGGCTCGTTCCAGACGGCCAGCCTGCACCTGCTGCTCCCCGCCATCGTCGCGCTCGGGGAGCGCCACCCCGGCGTCGACATCCGGCTCGTCGAGTCCGAGACCGAGCCGGCGCTCGAGGCGCTGCGCTCACACGCCCTCGATCTCGCGCTGGCCGACGAGTGGGGCGGCGCGCCGCAGCCGCGCTGGGCCGGGCTGGACCGCGAGGACCTCTTCGCCGAGCCGGTGCTGCTCGCGATCCCGGCCGACCATCCGGCCGCGCTGAGCGACGAGGTCGACGTCGCCACGCTGAGCGAGGCCTCCTGGGTGACGGGCTATCCCGGCGGCGGCATGGACGCGCTCGTCCGCCGCGTCTGCAACGGCCACGGCGGCTTCGAGCCGATCATCCGCCACCACACCAACGAGCTCGGGATGCTGCTCGCGCTCGTCGCCCAGGGCCACGCGGTCACGCTCCTGCCCGAGATGGCCTTCGCCGGCCGTCCCCCGGGCGTGGCCGTCCGCCCCGTCGCCGGGCTCGACCTCGACCGCACGATCTTCACCGCCGCCCGAGCGGGATCGGACCACCGGCCCACGCTCGCGGCCCTGCGCGCCGCGCTGCGCGACGCAGTCGTGACTAGACCGGGCTCGCCTTCCAGCCGATCCGCCCCGACCGGCAGTTCGTGACGAACCTGCCGCTCTTGCGGGTGACCCGGACCGTCACGCGGAAGTCGCCGGTCCAGCGGCCGGACCGGCGCAGGCCGCCTTCGATCTTGGTCGTGGCCTTCGCGCGCTCACCCCCGCCGAGGTTGAAGCGGAAGACGCCGCCGTCGCGGAAGCTGCTCGCCGTCGCGGCCTGCAGCGGGGCGAGGAAGATGACGCCGGAGCTGAGCGTCTTGCCGTCCCCGCAGCGCGCCCGGTAGCGGATCCGCGCCCGGGTGACCACGCCGTCCGACCCGGTGGTCACCTCCGCGAGCCGGCCCTGCCGCGTCTCGCCCTTCCACTTCGCGGCCTGCGCCACCTCGGGCACCAGCAGCACCGCGGTGACGGCCGCGATCAGCGCGGCGATCGGGCGGGCGCTCATTCGACCGGCTCCGCGGTCCAGCGGACGCGCTCGAGCCTGCAGCGGTCCACCTCCTTGCCGTCGCGGATGACCCGCGTGCGGACGCGGAACGTGCCGGCCCACCGGTCCTCGTCGAGCGCCCCGCGCACGAACACCGTGTGCTTGGCCTTGTAGCCGCCGGGCACCTTCGACTCGTACGTGCCCCCATCCTCGAACGCGTCGGCCTCCGCGACGTCGAGTGGTGGGAGGAACAGGGTGCGACTCACGTAGTGCCCCTTCTCGCATGGCGCGCGCCAGCTCACGCGCACCCGGTTGACGCGATCATCCGCACCGGTCCTGACCGTGACCGTGCGGTCCTGCTTGGTCTTGCCCTTCCACGTCCTCGCGTCGGCGGCCGCCGGCGCGGCGAGGGCGGCGACGCAGAGCACGGCGAGCACGGAGATCCGCATGGCCGAGTAGTGACCCGATCCCGCCCGAACGAAACGCTCAGGACCGGAGTTCGGTCCGCAGGGCGGCGAGCGCCATCACGGCCTGGGCCGCGTGCTCGCCCTGATCGCGCTTGCCGCCGCCGGTCCGCGCGAGGGCCTGGTCCATGTCGTTGACCGTGAGCACGCCGAACGCGCACGGGACGCCAGTGGTCAGCTGCACGTCCTGGATCCCGCGCGCCGCCTCGGTGCAGACGTAGTCGTAGTGGTCCGTCTCGCCGCGGATGACGGCGCCGAGGCAGGCGACCCCGGCGTAGCGGCCACTGTCGGCCAGGTAGCGGGCCGCCAGCGGGAGCTCGAAGGCGCCGGGCACGTCGTAGACGTCGGCGGGATCGTGGCCGGCCTCGGTGAACGCCCGCTGCGCCCCGGCCACGAGGCGCTCCGCAAGGTCCGTGTAGAAGCGGCCGACCGCGATCGCGAAGGGGAAACTCTCGCTCACCCGCGCCCGGCCTCGCGGTCATGCACCTGCTCGTCGTGCACCATCTGCTCGTCGAGCGCGAGGCCCTGGTGGTGCAGCGAGTGGCCGAGACGGTCCCGCTTGGCCCGGAGATAGGCCTCGTTGTGCGGGTTCGGCGCGTGCTGGATCGGGATCTGCGCCGTCACCGAGAGGCCATAGCCCTCCATGCCGCGGATCTTCTTCGGGTTGTTGGTGAGGATGCGGATCGAGCTCAGGCCGAGGTCGACGAGGATCTGCGCGCCGATCCCGTAGTCGCGGAGGTCGACCGGCAGGCCGAGCTCGAGGTTGGCGTCGACCGTGTCGAGCCCCTGATCCTGCAGGTTGTAGGCCTTGAGCTTGTTCAGCAGGCCGATGCCACGCCCCTCCTGCGCGAGGTAGAGCAGCACGCCCTGGCCCTCGCTCTCGATCATCGCCAGCGCCGACTCGAGCTGCTCGCCGCAGTCGCAGCGCAGCGAGTGGAAGACGTCGCCGGTCAGGCACTCCGAGTGCACGCGGACGAGCACGTCCTTCTCGCCGCTCACGTCGCCCTTGACCAGCGCGACATGGTGCTTGCTGTCGACGAGCGAGCGGTAGCCGACGACGTCGAACACGCCGAAGCCGGTCGGCAGCCGCGTGGTGACCACCCGCTCCACGAGCTTGTCGTGCTGGCGCCGGTAGGCGATCAGGTCGGCGACCGTGATCATCTTCAGCCCGTGCCGGCTGCAGTAGCGCTCGAGGTCGGGGATGCGGGCCATCGTCCCGTCGTCGTTCATGACCTCGCAGATCACGCCGGACGGGTTGAGGCCGGCGAGCCGCGCGAGATCGACCGCCGCCTCGGTCTGGCCGGTGCGCTCGAGCACGCCGCCGGCCTTGGCCTTGAGCGGGAAGATGTGGCCGGGCTGGACGAGGTCGCGCGGGGCCGACTGGGGATCGATCGCCACCTGGATCGTCCGCGCGCGGTCGGCGGCCGAGATGCCGGTCGTGACGCCCTCGCGCGCCTCGACCGACACGGTGAACGCGGTCTCGAACGGCGACTCGTTCTTGGCCGCCATGAGGTCGAGCCCCAGCTCGTCGCAGCGCTGCGGCGTGAGGGCGAGGCAGATCAGCCCGCGGCCCTCCTTGGCCATGAAGTTGATCGCCTCCGGCGTGGCGAACTGGGCGGCCATCGTCAGGTCGCCCTCGTTCTCGCGGTCCTCGTCGTCGCAGACCACGATCATCCGGCCGGCGCGGATCTCCTCGATCGCCTCCGGGATCGACGCGAAGCTCATGACGTCACCGCCAGCCGCTCGATGTACTTCGCCAGCACGTCCACCTCCAGGTTGACCGGGGTCCCGGTCGTCGCCTCGCCGAGCGTCGTGCGCTGCAGCGTCTCGGGGATGAGCGAGACCTGGAACCAGTCGTCGCCGAGCCCGGACACGGTGAGCGAGACCCCGTCGACCGCGATCGAGCCCTTCTCGATCACGTAGCGCATGATCTCCGGCGGCGCCCCGATCGAGACGACGGAGGAGAAGCCCTCCTTGCGCACGTCCCAGACCGTGCCCATGCCGTCGACGTGGCCCTGCACGAAGTGCCCGCCGAGCCGGTCGGCCGCGCGCAGCGCCAGCTCGAGGTTGACCTTCGAGCCGGCCTCCAGCGCGCCCAGCGAAGAGCGCCGCAGCGTCTCGTGCATCACGTCGGCGGTGAAGGCGCCGCCGGGGAGCGACGTGGCGGTCAGGCAGACGCCGTTGACCGAGATCGAGTCGCCCTCGCCGAGCTCGAGCCCCGTCTCCACGGTCAGGCGCACGCCGCCGTCGGAGGCGTCGACCGACGACACGGTCCCGAGGTCCGCGACCAGCCCGGTGAACACCGCTACCACTCCTTCATGCGGGCGGAGATCAGCACGTCGTCGGCGAGCCGCTCGCACTCGAGCGTCAGCGCGCGGGTGGCCTCGGCGATGCGTTCCACGCCCTCGCCCTCGAGCGGGTCGCGGGCGTGCGAGCCGCCGAGCACGACGGGCGCCACGAACAGGCGGATCTCGTCCAGCTCGCCGGCGTCGAGGAACGCGCCCGCCAGGTGCGGGCCGCCCTCGAGCAGGATCGACGTGATGCCCGACGCGCCGATCTGGCTGAGCGCGTTGCGCACGCGGGCGGGCTCGTTCTCGCCGGTGGCCACGATCACCTCGGCGCCGGAGACCTCGAGCGCGTCGGCGGCCAGCCGCGGCGCGGCGCGCGAGATGACGACGGTGAGCGGCAGCTCCGCGGCGCCGCGCACGAGCTGGGAGTCGAGCGGGAGGCGGGCCTCGGAGTCGAAGACGATGCGGCGGGGCTGGCGGTGGACGCCTTCCACCCGCGCCGTGAGCAGCGGGTCGTCGGCCAGGGCGGTGCCGATCCCGATGCCGACGGCGTCGCACTCCGCGCGCCAGTGGTGGGCCAGGCGGCGCGAGGCCTCGCCCGAGATCCACTTCGAGTCGCCGGTGCGGGTGGCGACCTTGCCGTCGAGCGTCATGGCCGACTTGAAGACCACGAACGGGCGGCCGGTGCGGGCGTGCTTGCGGAACGGCTGGTTGAGCAGCCGCGCGCGGGCGGCCAGCTCGCCGCCGGCGATGACCACCTCGACGCCCTCGTCGCGCAGGATGCCGAGACCGCGGCCCGCCGCCTTCTCGGTCGGATCGTCGGAGCCGACGACCACGCGGGCGATGCCGGCCTCGAGGATGGCGTCCGTGCACGGCGGGGTCTGCCCCTGGTGGCAGCACGGCTCGAGCGAGACGTACAGCGTGCCGCCGCGGGGATCGCTCTTGCACGCGGCGAGCGCCTCGCGCTCGGCGTGCAGCGCCCCGTAGGCCGTGTGGAAGCCCTCCCCCAGCACCTCGCCGTCCTTCACGACGACGGCCCCCACGAGCGGGTTGGGCGTGGTGCGGCCGCGCCCGCCTTCAGCCAGCTCGAGCGCGCGGGCGAGGTAGGCGACGTCGGTCTGGAGCAGCGTTGGCACGGGGTTCAAAGCATATTGACTGCGCAGTCAACAATCGCGCAGGCGATAGATGACGATCTCCGGGCCCGGCCGCTCGTAGCCGAGCGGATAGCTGTTGAACGAGAAGTCGAAGGAGAACTCGTCCACGGCGTCGTCGCCCAGCGGGCTGACGCGGTAGACGACCTCGCCGCGTCGCTTCAGCTCGTCGTAGTAGCGGATGGCCTGCGGGACCTCGTCCGGCTCGGTGAGCGCCCGGCCGTACTGCGTGGAGCCGGTCACCACGTGGCAGTAGCCGGCGCGGGCGTAGCGGCCGAGCAGGCTCGGCCGGAGCGTACGCTCGAAGTCCTCGAGCTTGATCACCTGGCCGCGGAAGCGCGACGTCGGCCACTTGATCCAGCGGTTGCCGGTGCCCGTGGCCGCCGACGGCCGCCCGGGGTCCATCGCCCACTGGTCGGGCGCGATCGGCTCGATGACCACACGGTCGCCCTCGGGGATGTTCTCCACCATCCAGGCACGGGCCAGCGCGCGGGTGTCGTCCCGCGCCAGGGCGCGGTCGTTGTGGATCGAGAAGACCAGGCCCTGTGCGCAGAGGAGGGCACCGGCGGCGACCACCGGCCAGAGGCGTCCGTGGCGGACGCGCTCGGCCGCCTGCACCGCCGCCCACGCGGCCAGCAGGCAGAGGATCGGGTAGATCGGCAGCAGCCAGCGGGCGAAGAAGCGGTCCTGCAGCCCCATGAAGACCAGGAAGACGAGCGGCGCGGGGACGAGCACGAGCGCCAGCCGGCGGTCGCGCACGGAGAGGAGCACGGCGCCGGCCGCGGCGGCCAGGGCGGGGAGCCAGCCCAGCCCCCAGGTCAGCGTCTCGAGGTAGTAGAGGAGCCCGCTGTCGCCGACCAGGCCGAGCTTGCCGCCGCCGTCGCTCGAGGCCGAGGACTGCTGGCGCAGCCCGTCGCTGAACGACTGCCAGTCGAGCACCGCGTAGGGGTTGGCGACCAGGAACCCGCCCGCGGCCAGCACCCCCGCCAGCGCCAGCCCGCGCCAGCGGTTCTCGCGCGCCGCCGCGATCAGGCAGAGCACGACGATGCCCGCCGTGTACTTCGTCGCGCAGGCCACGCCGAGCGCGGCGCCGGCCAGCGCGTAGTCGAAGAGCCGGCCGCTCCGGTAGACGCCCGCCACGCCGACCAGGCACAGGCACAGCGGGGCCAGCGCCGGGATGTCGTTGACGGCCAGGTGCGAGTAGTGCACGGGCAGGAAGGCGACGGCCAGCAGCGCGCCGGCCAGCAGCCCGACGCGGAGGTCGAACAGCCGCCGCCCGGCCCAGGCCAGGAAGCCGACGGCCGCGGCCCCGAGCACCGCGGCGAGGACCCGCGCGATCGTGAACGCCGTCCCGGGATCGGCCGCGAAGGCGTCGCCGAGCTCCTCCCGGCTCCCCCAGCGCAGCCAGTACGCGACGTGCAGCAGGTACGTGAAGGCCGGCGGGTTGATGAAGTAGTCGGGGTTCAGCGAGTGGCCGAACATGCCGATGGCCCGCGGCACGAAGTGGGCGTTCTCGTCGGCGTTGAAGACGTACGGCAGCCCGTGGTCGATGCCCCAGACCCGCAGGGCCAGCGCCCCGGCGACGAGGGCTACGACCGCGCTAACAGCGCGCATAGGCGGCGTAGAAGTCGCCGGTCCGCACGCGCTCCCAGCCGGCGGGCGGCTCCTGGATCAGCGGCGAGTCCGTGTCGTTGCTCCAGGCGTGCTTGAACACCGCGAACCGCGAGACCACCACGAGCGCGACGCCGCGGCGCGGGCGGCGCGCACCCGGCTCGGCCCGCGGGATGACGCGCGCCGCCGGCGCGTCGAGGATCCAGCGCGAGTCGGGCACGAGCTTGTGGTTGGGCACGGTGAGCGGGCCGCAGCGCAGGCCCGCCTGCACCTCGGGCGACTCCAGCACGCGCACGAGGTCCTCGTGGGCGGCGCCGCGGAAGGCGAGCTCGGAGTCGAAGTAGTCGAGCCGCACCTGGGTGGCGGTGAAGATCACGCCGAAGATCACGACGGCCGCCGACCCGGCCATCCAGGCCGTGCGCAGCCGCCCGCGCTCGAGCAGCGTGAAGCCGCCGAGGAAGACCGCCGCGAAGACGAGCAGCGCCACCGCGGCGATGGCGAGGTAGCGCTCGATGACCGACGCGCCGGCGATCGCGATGAGCACGAACGTGCCGATGCCCGAGAGCAGCAGGGCGAGCGGCATCGCCGTCCGCCGCGGGGCGAGCACGAGCGCCAGCGCGAGCCCCGCCACGGCGGCGACCATGATCGGCAGCTTCACGATCAGGGTCAGGAAGTCGGGGATCGCCGTCGGCAGCTCGGACAGCGTGCGCTGGCGCCCGAGATCCTCGGCCGAGCCGCTCGTGTAGAGGAGCGAGAACAGCGGGTCGCCGGTGACGATCCAGTCCGTGAGGGTCCACACGAGCGGGCCGAGCGCGGCCAGCGCGGCGTAGCCCGCGCGGGCCCGCCACGTCGCCTTCGGGAACAGCCAGAGCCAGTAGAGGCCGGCGAGCACCCACGCCTCCGGCCGCAGCATCCCGGCCGCGGCCAGCAGGAGCAGCACCGGAACCCCGCGCCGCGGGCGCCGCGCCTCGACCACGGCGGCCCACACGACGATGGCCATGTACGGGATGTCGATGTAGCCGCGGGCGGCGAGGAAGCCGAAGTCGAAGCGGGTGAGCACGAGCGCCGCCGCGATGCCGCCGACGAGCGGCGTGAAGGCGATCTGCCCCAGCCGGTAGACGCCCCAGATCAGCCACAGGAACGACGCGAGGATGGCCGCGATCCACATCCGGTCGCCGGCGTCGCCGAAGAGCGAGAGCACCCCTCCGGCGGCGATGGCCAGCGGGTGCTCGGTCGGCACGCGGAAGCCCTCGAAGCCCGGCAGCGCGAGGTCCAGCACCTCGCGCCCCCACAGCAGCGAGTAGTAGGAGTCGTAGTTGGGGTACGTGGGGTAGACGAAGAAGCCGACGGCGAAGGCGAGGCAGAGCAGCCCGAACGCGACGCGCGCCACCGTCTCGGCATCGAGGGCCCGAGCGCGCGCGATCCCGCGCCGCCGGGTGAGGGTCTGGCCGTCCATCCGCGATGACAGGATGACGAGCCGATACCGTCTAGGCCCGCCTTTATGAAGCTGATCATCCAGATTCCCTGCTTGAACGAGGAAGAGACCCTCCCGGTCACGCTGGCCGACCTTCCCCGCAAGCTCGCGGGCTTCGAGACCGTCGAGTGGCTGATCATCGACGACGGTTCGACCGATCGCACGATCGAGGTCGCGCGCAAGCACGGCGTCGATCACATCGTCCGGCTGACCAACAACAAGGGCCTCGCCTCGGGGTTCCAGGCCGGCCTGGACGCCGCGCTGAAGCTCGGCGCCGACGTGATCGTCAACACCGACGCCGACAACCAGTACTACGGGCCTGACATCGAGCGCCTGGTGGAGCCGATCCTCGCCGGCAACGCCGACATGGTGGTCGGCGACCGCGAGGTCCAGAACGTCGAGCACTTCTCGGCTCCCAAGAAGCTGCTCCAGCGGCTCGGCTCCTGGGTCGTGCGGCAGGCCTCGCAGACCACGGTGCCGGACACCACGTCCGGCTTCCGCGCCTACAACCGCGAGGCCGCGCTGGCCATCCAGGTCGTCTCCAAGTTCACGTACACGCTGGAGACGATCATCCAGGCGGGCAAGATGATCGTCGCGGTCGACCACGTGCCCGTGCGGACGAACCCGAAGCTGCGCGAGTCGCGGCTCTTCCCGTCGATGTGGACGTACATCCGCCGCAACGGGGTCTCGATCTTCCGCATCTACGCGATGTACGAGCCGCTCAAGGTCTTCATGACCGCGGCGCTGCTCGTCGGCCTGGCCTCGGCGATCGTCTGGGGCCGCTTCGCCTACTTCTTCCTGCAGGGCGACGGCGGCGGCCACGTGCAGTCGCTGATCCTCGGCGCCGTGCTCTTCAACGCCGCGATGGTCCTCGCCGCCCTGGGCATCCTGGGCGACCTGCTCTCCGGTCAGCGGATCACGCTGCAGCGGATCTTCGAACGCATCCGCCGCGTGGAGCTCGAGCTCGGCGTGCCGCCGTCGCACTACGAGCCGGGCGCACCCACGAGCGGCCGCGAGGCGACGACCGGCGCACGCGCAGGCGGGCGCGGCAAGACCGAGGAACGTGAGGCGCTGAAGCTGTGAGCACGGTCACGCGCGACGCCGAGGGCACGGTCACCGGCAACACCTACGACAAGTACGGCTCCAGCAACCCGGTCGTCAAGCGCCTGATGGCCGGCTTCGAGCGCACGCTCGACGAGCTGTTCCGCCAGGCCGCCCCGCGCACGCTGCTCGACGTCGGCTGCGGCGAGGCCATCCTCACCCACAAGTGGGCGCAGCGGCTCGAGGGCCGCGTGGTCGGCATCGACCTCGAGGACCCGTCGATCCAGGCCGAGTGGGAGAAGCGCAAGGCGCCGAACCTCGAGTACCGCGTGATGAAGGCCGAGAAGCTGCCGTTCGGCGAGGGCGAGTTCGACCTCGCGGCGGCGATCGAGGTGCTCGAGCACGTGCCCGACCCGGAGCACACGGTGGCCCAGATGGCGCGCGCGGCGCGCGGCGGGCACCTGCTCGTCTCGGTCCCGCGCGAGCCGCTCTGGCGGGCGCTCAACATGGCGCGCGGGGCCTATCTGCGCGACCTCGGCAACACGCCGGGGCACGTCAACCACTGGACCAAGCAGGGCTTCGTGCGGCTCCTGTCCCGGCACGGCGAAGTGATCGAGGCACGTTCGCCGTTCCCGTGGACGATGCTGCTCGTTCGTGTCTAGATGTAACGTCGCCGGAGCGATCCACGCGGAGCCTGCGTAGCGTGGGCGCGGAGGCGAAATCCAGTTACGGGTCCGGAGCCCGCGTCCTTTCGGTCGGCATCGCCGCGACCGGGCTCGTCACGTTCGCCTACTTCTCGCTGGCCAGCCACTCGCTGAGCCCCGAGGACTACAAGGGCGTCACGCTCCTGTGGTCGGTCCTGTTCCTGATCATCTCGATCATCTACCGGCCGGTGGAGCAGCTGCTCTCGCACACCATCGCCTCGCGCCGGGCGCAGGGGCACGAGGGGCATCCGCTGCGGGTGCCGGTGATCATCCAGTCGAGCGCCGCGGCGCTCTTCCTCGTCCTCGCCCTCGCCCTGCGCGAGCCGATCACCGACGACGTCTTCGACGGCTCCGACGAGCTCTACTGGGTGCTCGTGGTGGCCGTCCTCGCCTACGCGGCGAGCTACTTCGCCCGCGGCTGGCTGGCCGGCCACCAGCGGTTCGGGCTCTATGGCTCCCTGGTGCTGCTGGAGTCGTGCTCGCGCTGCCTGTTCGCGCTGGCCGTGGCCATCGGGATCGCTTCCGGCCAGGGCGTGGTGGCGCTCGGCATCGCCGCGGCGCCGCTGGTCTCGCTGCTCGTCGTCCCGTGGGCGATCGAGCGCCGCACGCCGGTCGACGGCGAGCGGGGGTCGATGCGCGAGGGCGCGGGCTTCGCCGGGGCCGTGCTGGCCATCATGGTCGCCGAGCAGGCGCTCCTCAACGGGCCGGTCGTGGTCGTCGACGCGACGGCCGAGGACGCCGTGCTGGCCGGCTTCGTCTTCAACGTCCTGCTCATCACGCGGGCGCCGCTGCAGCTCTTCCAGGCGATCCAGACCTCGCTCCTCCCCCACCTCTCCGGCCTGGCGGCCACCGGCGGCGGAGCGGACTTCAAGCGCGCGATCCGCACCACGGTGCTGGCCATCGGCGGCTTCGGCGCGATCGTCGTGATCGGGCTCGGCGCGATCGGCCCCTGGGCGATGGGCGTGCTCTTCGGCGGCGACTTCGACTACGAGCGCGGCGGGCTCGTGCTCGTCGGGCTCGGCATGACCTTCCACCTCGCCGCGGGCACGCTCAACCAGGCGGCGCTGGCGCGCCGCCGAGGCGCCCAGGCGGCCACGGCCTGGCTCAGCGCCGCGGCGATCTTCCTGCTCTGGCTGTGGCTCACGCCGCTCGACGACGCGCTGCTCGCGGTGGAGATCGGCTACTGCGCCACGACCGCGCTGCTGGCCGCGGCGCTGTGGCTCATCGAAGCCGGCGCAGCTGCGCCTGGAGCGTCCGGAGCGACGGCCGGGTCTGGCCCTTCGGACCCACCAGCCCGGAGTCCCAGCGGGGACGGCGCTGCGGAGGCGCGCTCCACTGGTACACGTAGATCCGCGTGATCCGCTTGCGGTTGAGCTGCGCGAGCTTGAACACGTTGCGGATGGCCTTCACCGCGTTGTTCTGGTTGTACCGGGTGATCTTGCGCGAGCCGATCCAGCGGTTCACGATCCCGCCGGTCTCCGAGAACCACACCTGACCCCCGCCCGTGACGCGCAGGAACTCGCGCGTGCCGCTCGTGCGGTGGCGGTTGGCGTCGATGTGGTTGTGGACGCTCCAGATCTTCACCGAGTAGCGCGCGGCCCGCTTGAAGCGCTGGATCCACTGCGTCATGTTCGGCGCGTCGAGCACCGAGGGAGCCGAGATCCGGCACTCCGGGCACGTGGCGCGCATCGCGTCGAAGTACCGCCCGGCCAGCTCCGGCTTGTTCCAGATCGGCTGCGTGCCGTGGTTGCCCTCGTTCCAGGTCTGGAACTCGCGCAGCTCCGGATACATGCGGCGGATCTGGCGGAACTGGCGGATGAAGTCCAGCCGCGAGGGGGCCTTGAGCTCCTGGCCGCGGCGGCGGGAGTGGCCGAAGGTGATGAGCACCTTGGCCTTGACCTGCCGCGCCCAGTACATGTAGTTGACGAACTCGGCCCGCTCCCAGTTGTTCCGCTTGAGGGCGTCCCAGGACAGCACGAAGCGGACGTTCGGCCGGTCGAGCGCTTGCCACCGCGAGTCGGAGAAGATCGACGAATGCTGCTCGCCGATGCCGACCGTGAGCTTCGCCGAGGCGGGGGCCGCCATGACGAGGGCCAGCACGGCGGCGAGGAGAGCGGTTCGGATCATGGTTGGCTTCAACAAGGTGGGCGCTCGGAAAGTTGCGTCAGGCCTGCAGCGCGGCGGCGGCGGAGAGCTGCGCGGCGTTGGCCTCGGCCTCTCCGGGACGCCACTGCGTCTTCGGCGCGATCGCGCGAGAGATCACGCGGTCGCGATGGCGTTCGATCGTCGACAGCATCGACCGGACGAGCTCCTCGCCCAGGTAGTGCGGCTTGAGGCCGAGCTCGCGCAACTTGGTGTTCGTCGCGTTGTAGTAGTGCTCTTCCATCTCGACACGTGGGTTGTCGAAGTGCTCGATCTCCACGTGGTGCCCGACCTCGGCGCCGGCCCGCTGGGCGAGCTCGGCCAGCTCGAGCACCGTGAACTGCTCCGTGAACTGGTTGAAGACCCGGAACTCGCCGCGCTGCGCGGGGTTCGTCACGGCCAGCTCGACGCACTGCAGCGTGTCGCGGATGTTGAGGAAGCCGCGCGTCTGCCCGCCCTTGCCGTACACGGTCAGCGGGTGGCCGATGACCGCCTGCACGCAGAAGCGATTGAGCGCGGTGCCGAAGATCTCGTCGTAGTCGAAGCGCGTGCAGAGACGGTCGTCCAGCGCCGTCTCCTCGGTCTCGATCCCGTACACGACGCCCTGGTTGAGGTCGGTCGCGCGCAGGCCCCAGATGCGGCAGGCGAAGTGGATGTTGTGCGAGTCGTGGACCTTGGAGAGGTGGTACAGCGAGCCCGGGAGCTTCGGGAAGGGCAGCACGTCGGTGCGGCCCTTGTGGGTGATCTCGATGAAGCCCTCTTCGATGTCGATGTTCGGCGTGCCGTACTCGCCCATCGTGCCGAGCTTGACCAGGTGGCAGTCCGGCACCCGGTCGCGCAGTGACCAGAGCAGGTTGAGGTTGCCGATGACGTTCGTCTGCTGCGTCTCGACGGCGTGCCGGCGCGAGATCATCGAGTAGGGCGCCGAGGGCTGCTCGCCGTAGTGCACGACGGCCTCGGGCTGGATCTCGGCGACGACGCGGTCGAGGAACTCCCCGTCCTCGATGTTCCCCACGAAGGCGTGGATCTGCTTCCCGGAGACGTCCTGCCAGGCGTCGATGCGATCCGCCAGGCTCGCGATCGGGGTCAGGGAGTCGGTGCCGTGATCGTGATGCCACCGGCGGCGGGCGAAGTTGTCGACCAGGAAGACGTCGTGCCCGCGGGCCGAGAAACGCATCGCGGTGGGCCACCCCAGGTACCCATCGCCGCCGAGGATCAGGATTCGCATGGCGGGTCAGCCTAGCGACTCGCCAGGCGGCCTCTGGCCCAGTGCACCGCCATCGAGACGGTCACGCCCGCCAGCGCCATGACCAGCGGCATGAGCGCGACGTTGCGCCTCGTGCCCGCCAGCAGGAGCCCGCCGACCACCGTGATCCCGGCCAGCAGCGCGACGAGCAGGAAGACCTCCCAGCGCCGCCGGATCGCCAGGATGAGCAGGCCGGCGAGGCCGAGGAGGAGCACCGTGAACTGGAACACGGTGCCGTAGGTCGAGCGGCCCGCCGCGCCCGAGCCGTGCCACATGTGCCACATCTTCCCGGCCACCATCCCGGCGAAGTCCAGCGGCTGCTCGGTGACGTACTTCTCGGCGTTCTCGCGACCGATCTTCTGCAGCGCGGCGTCGCGCTCGAGGTCGGGGTACTTCGACGCCACGCGGTTGAGGAGCGGCGTCATCGAGATCTGGCTCAGCTCGGTCGAGGAGATGTTCTCCTTGCCCTCGAACCTGCGCAGCAGCTCGCGCTTGACGTCGAGGTGCAGGCCGTCGCCCGGCAGGTAGGTCCCGATGAACAGCGCCTTGCCGCCGCCGGTGCTGATCGGCACGAACCGCCCCTCGACGCTGGAGACATGGAGCGTCCAGGGGACGATCGGGATGGCGAACGCGACGGCGAGGATCGCCGCCGCCTTGAGGCCGCCGCGGAACAGCGCGATGAGCGCGAAGACGAGCACGAAGGCGAGGTACTCGGGCCGGGCGAAGGCGGTCAGGCCGAGCAGCACGCCCGGCACCGCCCAGGCGAGCTTGTTCCGGCCGCGGTCGCCGGCCCAGAAGAAGCTCAGCACCGCGCCGGCGAGCGTCAGCGTGGCCAGCGGCTCGCTCATGAGCTTGCCCGTGAAGAAGATCGTGACGGGGTAGATCGCGAGCAGGAACGCGGCGGTGAGGCCCGCCACGGGTCCGGCCAGGCGTCTGCCGATCAGGTAGGCGAGCACGATGGTCAGCGCTCCCAGGAGCGCGACCACGAGGCGCACGGCGCCCGGATGGACGCCGCCGGTGGCGTAGTAGACGGCGGCGTAGAAGAGCGGCGCGCCGGGCGACCAGTCGTACGGGCTCGCAGCGCCCGGCAGCGCGAAGCTCTGGTTCTCGTAGAGCTGCTCCGCGACCGACGCGTAGACGGCGGAGTCGGTGCCGGGCCGGACGTCGAGCGGCTCGAGCGCCGACTCGACGCGCAGCGCGAGGCCGAGGATGACGATCGCCGTCAGCGCGATGAGCACGGCGCGGCCGCCGTGGCGCTCGGGCAGCCCGGCGGCCCAGGCGCGCGCTCGCGGCGCGTTGGCGGTGATGGCGGTCACGCGTCGAGCCTCGGCTGCAGGCGGCGCGTGGCGATCGTGGCGCGGGCATAGACGAAGGCGCTGACCAGCGTCGTCGAGGCGAGCGTCATCACCAGCGGCATGAGCGCCAGGTTGCGCCTCGGGGCGGACAGCACGATCCCGCTGAACACCGTGAGGCCGAGGATGACCACGGCGAACAGCAGCGCCTCGAAGCGGCGCCGGACGGCCAGGATGACCAGGCCGATCGCGCCGAGGACGACGATGGCGATCTGCAGCGCCACGGCGGCCGGCGACAGCATGGCGCCGCTCGAGCCGCGCCACATCCAGCGCATCTTGTCGAGCATCATGCGCGCCACGGCGACGGGCTGATCCTGGATGTAGCGGCTGAGGTTCTCGCGCCCGATCCGGTTGAGCGCCGCGTCGCGCGGCATGTCCGGGTACTTGGCGGCGACCCTGTCGAGCAGCGGCTCCATCGGCTGGCCGGCGCGCTGCTCGGGCGTGACGTCGCGCATGCCCAGGTAGCGCTCCATCAGCTCGATCTTCACGCGGTCGTGAATGCCGTCGCCGGGCAGGTAGGAGCCGATGAACAGCGCCTTGCCCGCGCCGGTGCTGATCGGCACGAAGCGCCCCTCGACGTCGGACACGTGCAGCGCCCACGGCACGATGGGCAGCGCGAAGGCGAGCGCGAGGGCCGCGGCGGCGACCGGGCCGCGGCGGATGAGCGCCAGCACGGCGAAGGCGATACCGAAGAGCAGGTACTCGGGCCGCACGAGCGCGCTGAGGCCGATGAGCAGGCCGGGGACCAGCCACGCGGCCTTGCGTGGCTTGTCGCTCGCCCACAGGAAGGCGAGCACCGCGCCGGGCACCGTCACCTCCGCCAGCGGCTCGCTCAGCAGCCGCCCGGTGTTGAACACGAACGCGGGATAGGTGGCGGCCAGCAGCGCCGCGATCAGGCCCGCCGCCGGCCCGCTCAGCCGGCGGCCGAGGAGGTAGCAGATGACGATGGTCACGAGGCCGAGCAGCGCGATGGCCAGCCGGCCGATCCCCGGGTGCACGCCGCCCGTGACGTAGTAGATGCCCGCGTAGAAGAGCGGGGCGCCGGGCGACCAGTCGTAGGGCGCGTCGGAGCCGGGGACGGCGAACTCCTGGTCGGTGTAGAGCAGCGCGGCGATCCGCTCGTAGCGGGCCGCGTCAGCGCCCTGGTACGAGTTGTCGATCGGGTCGAAGACGCCGATCAGCCGCAGGCCGAAGCCCACGACGAGGATGACGGCGAGCAGCGCGAGGACGACGCCCCCGTGGCGCTCGGGCAGCGTCCGGATACGCCCCATTGGGCGTCGAGTCTAGTCGCCCTTATACCGGCGGCTGACGGACTCGCAGCGCTTCACGGACACGCTGCGGTTGTAGCCGATCTTGACCGTGTCGTTGCCCGGCCCGCAGTCGATCCGCGTCTTGTCCTTCGAGTAGGCGTAGACGATGTCGTCCCCCGCGCCGGCGTTGACGCGGTTGTAGCCGTGGCCGACGAGGCGGATCGTGTCGAAGCCGCTGCCGCCCATGATGGAGTTGGTCGACGTGACGCCGCCGCCCTGCAGGTAGTCGTTGCCGCCTCCGCCGCTGATGCGGTTGTTGCCGCCGCGCGAGGCGCCGTAGACGGTGTCGTCGCCGTCCCCCGCGTCGATCCGGTCGATGCCGCGGCTGGTGCCCTCCGGCTGGCGGTTGCCCCACAGGATGTCGTTGCCCCCGAGGCCGATCAGGCGGTCGGGACCGGGCCCGCCGAGCAGGTTGTCGTTGCGCTCGGTGCCGCGGGCGGTGCCGCCGCGCTCGCGCGTGATATCCGTGCGGCCCTTGGTCGGGTCGTGCGGCGGCGCGACCTCGAGGATCGCCTCGCAGGTGCTGCGCTTGATCTCGCCCCGCCGGATCGAGCGCTGGTTGGAGAAGCCGCCGCGCAGGTCCTGCGGGTTGATGTGCAGGACGTCGTAGCCCTCGCCGCAGTCGACGGTCTTGACCGCGGTGCCGTTGTTGACGAAGACCTGGTCGTCGCCCGGGCCGGCGTCGATGCGATCGCCGCCGGTCGTGGCCCAGATCTGGTCGTTGCCGAAACCGCCGCGGATGTCGTCGCTGCCCGTGCCGCCGTGCACGATGTCGTCGCCGTCGCCCGCGTCGATGTCGTCGCCCGCCGCGCCGCCGTGGAGCACGTCGTTGCCCTCGAAGCCGGTGAGCTCGTCGCCGCCGAAGCCGCCGAGCACCGTGTCGTTGCCCGCCTCGCCGTCGAGCACGTCGCCGCCCGAGCCGCCGTCCATGTAGTCGTCGCCCGCGCGGCCGAAGATGTCGTCGCCGCCCCACTCGCCGAGCAGCCGGTCGGTGCCGGGTCCGCCGACGATCCTGTCGCCGCCGCCGTCGCCGTTGATGACGTGGTTGCCGTTCGGCCCGCCGATGAGACGGTCCTTGCCCGGGGTGCCGACGAGCGTCTTGGCGCCGGCAGTGGCCGGCAGGAGCACGGCGGCACAGGACGCCAGCACCGCCGCCCGCCGCAGCGAGTCACTGGAGATCATTGCCCGGAAGCGTACCCAGGTCAGGAAAAGTCAACCGGCTGCGGGACGAACCCCGGCATTGAGGGAGCGGGATCGACCGGTTTTCGCATTCGAATCCTGCTTAGGGGTCACACTGTGACCCTTAGGCAGGACGCTCGGTGGAAAACAGGCCCCGCCGGCCTCCCCAGCTCCCCTACCCAGCCGGGGTTGACGTTCAGCCCTTGTAGCGCTTGAAGACCCGCTCGCAGTTCACCGTGCGAACCCGGCGGTTGAAGCCGATCTTGACCACGTCGTCGCCGGGCCCGCAGTCGACCTTCGCGGCGTCCTTGGAGTAGCCGTAGACGATGTCGTCGCCCTCGCCCGCGTAGACGCGGTTGGAGCCCGCGCCGGTCAGGCGGATGGTGTCGGCGCCCGCTCCGCCGGAGATCGTGTTGGTGGCCGTGGCGCCGCCGCCCTGCAGGTAGTCGTTGCCCTCGCCGCCCTCGATGAAGGTCGTGCCGCCGCGTGAGGCCCCGTAGACGATGTCGTCGCCGGCGCCGGCGTCGACCCGGTCGACGCCGCGGCTCTGGCCGTCCGGCTTGCGGTTGGCCCAGATGATGTCGTTGCCGCCCAGGCCGATGATCACGTCGGAGCCGTAGGAGCCGAGCAGGTTGTCGTTGAGATCGGTTCCGCGCGCCTCGCCGCCCGCGTCGGGAGTCATGATCTTCACGCCGACGGTGGGATCGACGATCGGGGCGGTCTCGACGATGTGCTCGCATCCGACGAACCGGCCCTCGCGCAGCGACCGGGCGTTCGAGAAGCCCCCGCGCATGGCCAGCGGGTTGATGTGGAGGACGTCGTCGCCGGGGCCGCAGTCGACGGTGTCGACCGCCGTGCCGTTGTTGACCCAGACGACGTCGTTGCCGTCGCCCGCGTCGATCCGGTCGCCGCCGCTCACCGAGTGGATGACGTCGTCGCCGAGGCCGCCGTGGATGCGGTCGGTGGCCGTGCCGCCGTAGAGCGTGTCGTTGCCCGCGCCGCCGTCCACGTCGTCGCCCGCCGCGCCGCCGTCGATCACGTCGTCGCCGTCGCCGCCGGTCATGCGGTCGCCGCCGAAGCCGCCGAGCAGGTTGTCGTTGCCGGTCCCGCCGTCGAGGACGTCGCCGCCCGAGCTGCCGTCGAGGTGGTCGTCGCCGCCGAAGCCGAAGAGATCGTCGCCGCCCCACTCGCCGAGGAGCCGGTCCGCGCCCGCGCCGCCGAAGAGGAAGTCGCCGCCGCCGTCGCCGTTGATGACGTTGCCGTTCTGGCCGCCGCGGAGGCGATCCTTGCCGGGCGTGCCGACGAGCGTCTTGCCGGCCGCGGAGGCCGGCACGAGGATCAGCACACCGCAGGCGAACGCGACCGCCCGCCGGAGAGTCGCGTTCGAAAGGCTCATACCCTGGTTATCGGCCGCCGGCCGCCGCGGTTGACGCCGCAACCGCCGCTATCCTGCGGGCGCCTTGGAGCTGTCAGCCCTACGCATCGTCGGCCTCGCCCTCGGCGCTGCGCTCCTCGGCTTCGCCGTGTGGCGGCGCCGCACGCTGCGCAACGGCGACGTCGTGCTGCTCGCGCTGTCCGCGCTCGGCCTCTTCGTGGTGGCCGGCACCAACCTGCTCGACTCGCTGCTCGAGCTCTTCTCGTTCGAGCGCGGCAACGGCGGGCGCATCCTCGGTCTCGCCGTCTTCGCGGTCATCGTGCTGTTCCTGCTCACCGTGCGCTCGCTCATCCAGAACGGGCGCATCGAGCGCAAGCTCTCCGCGACGCTCGAGGGCATCACCTGGGAGGAGTTCCGCCGCTCGGGCTTCCCGGAGCGGTTCGAGGACAAGGTCGCGATCGTCATCCCGGCCTACAACGAGGAGGACAACATCGGCTCCGTCCTCCCCCGCATCCCCGCGACGGTCTGCGGGTTGGAGACGGCGGTGCTGGTGATGGACGACGGATCGCGCGACCGGACGGGCGACATCGCCCGCGAGCACGGGGCTGCCGTGGCCCGGCACGTGACCAACCTCGGCGGCGGCGCCGCGCTGCGCACCGGCTACCGGCTCATGGTCGACTCCAAGGCCCGCATCGTCGTCACGCTCGACGCCGACGGCCAGCACCGGCCCGAGGAGATGGAGCGGCTCGTCGGCCCGGTGGCCGACGGAACGGTCGACATGGCGCACGGCTCGCGCGTGCTCGGCCACGCCGAGCCCAACCACTTCGCGCGCGAGATGGGGATCGTCTTCTTCAACCGGCTCGTCTCGGCCATCACCCGCACGCGGGTCTCCGACTGCTCGAACGGCTACCGCGCGGTGCGCGCCGCCGTCCTCCCCCAGCTCGTCCTGCGCCAGGAGCAGTTCCACACCTCCGAGTTCATGATCGAGGCGATCAAGCGCGGGATCCCGGCCACCGAGGTCGCGGTCACCGTCGATCGTCGCCTCCACGGGCACTCGAAGAAGCCCGCCGTGCTGCGCTACGGCCTCGGCTTCACGAACGCGATCATGCGCACCTGGCTGAGGTAATGAGGCGAGCGCTGGCCGGCCTGCTGGCCGGCGCCGTTCTCGGCTGCCTGCCCGCGACGGCGCACGCGTGGGACGAGTCCGGCTACTGGGACTTCGCGGACAAGGTCTCGCGGCGGCTGGACGACTCGTGGAACGCCGAGCTCGGCCGCTACCGCCCGGGCTCCCCGTCGGTCGACACGATGATGAACGCGAACCTGCTGCTCCTGCACTCGGTGGCGGCGCTCCGCGGCCACGAGGGCGCTTCGCGGCAGGACGCCCGGGCGCGCAGCATCGTCGCCCAGCTCATGGGCTCGCCGCCGCTCGTCGAGAGCGTTCCCGCGCCGCCCCCGGGCAGCCAGCCGCACGTCCCGGGCTGGGTCGCCTCGATGAGCGACGCGAACACGGCCCAGCACCTCGTCGTCGACGGCGAGGTGACCGACGCGCTGGCCTACGCCTGGGCCGCGCGCGACGCGCTGGGGATCGACCCCGCGATCCAGGGCCTGATGCAGGACCGCCTGCGGCGCGTGGCCGACGGGCCGTACTGGCGCTATCCGACCCTGCGCCTGAACCAGATCAACTGGTACGCCGAGGTCTACAACGCCGCCGCGCTGGCGACCGGCGACCCGATCTGGCTGCAGCGCGACCTGCGCGGCCAGCTGCTCTCGTTCGTGAGCAGCATCCGCAACCCGGCGCCCGACACCGCCGGATCGCTCGGACCGGGGATGCAGTTCCACTACCTGCCCCACGCCGGCACGGGCTCCAAGCTCAACGTCGAGTCGGCCGAGTACGCGAACATCGTCGCCTCCGTCGCGCGCTTCTACGACTTCGCCGTCGCGCGCGGCATGCGGCCGCTCGCGGCCGCGGACGAGACGCTCCTGCGGCGCTGGCTGCGGCGCGTGCTCGCCGGCTACTGGACGCACAGCGGCTACATGAACTGGGACACGGGCTTCAGCTTCAAGCGCTGGCACCAGATGAAGAAGTTCGCGCTCTCCCAGCAGGCGCTGATCGCCATCGCCCAGGGCGGCCGCCTGTCGCCCTCGCGCGCCGAGGCGCGCTGGGCCAAGTACCTGCTCGAGCGCGGCTTCGAGCTCTACGAGCGCAAGCTCCCGGAGGACGGCGACGGCGTCGCCCCCGGCCTCTTCTACGACCTCAAGCCCCACCCGCAGTCCAACAAGCAGGCGATCTTCGCCGCGTCGCGGATGGCCGCCAACGCGGCGCGCGCCGTCGCCGCCGGGCTGCCGGAGCGCGAGGGCGCCGAGCCACCGCCCCTCTACTCGTTCGACCCCGCCGTGGGCCGGCTGGCCGTCACCACGCCCCGCTACAACACGGCGATCACGGCCGTGACGAACGGCGCGTACCCGTACGGGGGCATCGACCTCGCGCGGCTCTATGACGACCGCCAGGAGGTCGCCGCCACGCTCGGCGCACGCGTCCCGTCCGCCTTCGGGGTCGTGGTCCGCAACCGGCGCGGCCAGATCCGCCTGGCCACGGCGCGGCCGGCGAGCAAGCGCCGCACCAAGCCGCCGCTGCGGCTCCTGCGGGCGCCCGCCGGCGTCGGCAGCGCGGGCTCGGTGCTGCGCCCCTTCGCGGGACCCTTCGACGTCCTCAGCGTGACCGGCAAGACCGCGGCCGAGGGCGTGGAGGCCCAGGCGACCTACACGTTCCGCCGCAACGCGATCGTCGGCGCCTGGCGGATCGAGAACACCACCAAGCGCCGGCGCAGCGCCGAGGCGCTCTTCCCCAGCACCGGCGGCGCCGACGCCGGCGTGTGGGCGCTGCTGCGCGACGGTACCGCCGTGCCGCTCGCCGCCGAGCGGCCCGTCCAGGGCGTGATGGCGTTCTGGGTGAAGAGCAAGACCTCGGGCTACCTCGTCGAGCCGCTCGATCGCGTCAACGGCGCCACCGCCTCGCTCATCGTCACCGATCGCCAGCCGTCGGCGCCCGACCCGGGGCCGACCCTCTCGATCCGGCTCACCGACGAGCTGCGCCGCAAGCGGCCGGTGCGCTTCTCGGTCCGGATCTCCCCGGCCGCTTCGCTCGAGACCGCGCAGCTGCTAGCGCGGTAGCGCGGCCAGGACGGCCTCGACGGCCTCGCCGACCGCCTCGCCGCCGCCCACGACGACCTCGGCCGCCTCGGGCGGCTCGTACGGGTCGTCGATGCCGGTCATGTGCTGCAGGTCGCCGGCCCGCGCCCGGGCGTACAGCCCCTTCGGGTCACGCCGCTCGCACTCCTCCAGCGTGGTGGCCACGTGGATCTCGAGGAACGGGAGCCCGCGGCCCTCGGAGATCGACCGGGCGGTGGCGCGGTCCGCGCGGTAGGGCGAGACCAGGGCCACGAGGACGGTCACCCCCGCGTCGGCGAGCAGCGCCGCCACCTCCCCGGTCCGCCGGACGTTCTCGGCGCGGTCCTCGGCCGAGAAGCCGAGGTCGCCGTTGAGCCCGTGGCGCAGGTTGTCGCCGTCGAGGATGAACGCGCTGCGCCCTTCGGCCAGGAGGCGCGCCTCGACCTCGGCGGCGATCGTCGACTTGCCTGAAGCGGGCAGGCCGGTGAACCAGACCGTGGCGCCGCTGTGGCCGAGCGCGGCCCAGCGCTGCGCGCGGTCGAGCAGCCCGCGCTGCCAGACGACGTTGGACGAGCGCTGCGGCTCAGACGGCATCGGCGATCATCCCCGCTCCCACGGTGTCGTTGGTGGTCTCGTCGATGAGGATGAAGGCGCCCGTCGTGCGGTTCTCGGAGTACGGGTCGAAGACGAGCTCCGAAGCGCAGCGCAGCGAGACGCGCGCGATGTCGTTGAGCCCGAGCGAGTCGCCGCCCGGCCGGTGGCCGAGCGTGGCGACGTCGAGCGTCTCGTGCACGACCTCGAGCCGGGCGCGCTCGGTGCGCGCGGTGTGCTTGAGCAGGTACCGGCCGCCGGTGCGCCCGGGCGACTCGCCGAGCCAGCACACCGTCGCCACCACGTCGCGCGTTGCGGCCGGCGGCGCGGCGGCGGCCGCGATCAGCGCTCCGCGCCCGACGTCGATCTCATCCTCCAGCGTCAGCGTGACCGACAGTGGCGCGCCGGCCTCGTCGAGCGGCCCGGCCGGGCCGTCGACGGCGGTCACGCGGGTGGTGAGGCCGCCGGGCAGGACGACGACCTCGTCGCCGGGCCGCACCGTGCCGCCCGCAAGCTGGCCGGCGTACGCGCGGTGCTCGGAGACGCGGATGACGTACTGGACCGGGAAGCGCAGCGGGGCCTCGGCCAGGCCCGCGGCGACCGGCGCGGTCTCCAGGAACTGCAGCAGCGTCGGGCCCCGGTACCAGTCCATCGGCTCCGAGCGGTCGACCACGTTGTCGCCCTTCAGCGCCGAGATCGGGATGCAGGCGATCTCCTCGAACTTCAGCCGCGCCGCCCAGGATCGGAAGTCGGCGCAGATGGCGCGGAAGGCGTCGGCGTCATAGTCGACGAGGTCCATCTTGTTGACGGCCAGCACGACGCGCGGGATCCCGAGCAGGCCGGCGACGGCCGCGTGGCGACGGCTCTGGGTGAGCAGGCCCTCGCGTGCGTCGACGAGCACGACCGCGACGTCGGCGGTCGAAGCGCCGGTGACCATGTTGCGCGTGTACTGGGCGTGGCCCGGCGTGTCGGCGATGATGAAGCGCCGCCGCGGCGTCGAGAAGTGCCGGTACGCGACGTCGATCGTGATGCCCTGCTCGCGCTCGGCGCGCAGGCCGTCGGTCAGCCGCGCGAGGTCGACCTCGGCCTCGGCCACCTGGTCGGCCATCAGCGACTTCGAGTCGTAGAGCAGCCGGCCGATGAGCGTGGACTTGCCGTCGTCCACCGAGCCGGCGGTGGCGAAGCGCAGGAGCTGCGGCGCGCCGACGGCGATCGTCTCGGTCGCCATCAGAAGTAGCCCTCGCGCTTGCGGTCCTCCATCGCGGCCTCGCTCGTGCGGTCGTCGGCGCGCGTCTCGCCGCGCTCGGTGATCCGCGTGGCGGCGATCTCGGCGATCACGTCGTCGAGCGTGGCCGCGTCGGAACGGACGGCGCCCGTGCACGTCATGTCCCCCACCGTGCGGTAGCGCACCGACGCGGTGAACGAGGGCTCGTCGTGCGGGAGGAACTCACACGCCGCGTAGAGCATCCCGTCGCGCTCGAACACCTCGCGCTCGTGGGCGAAGTAGATCGAAGGGATCTCCAGCTCCTCGGTGCGGATGTACTCCCACACGTCGAGCTCCGTCCAGTTCGAGATCGGGAACACGCGCACGTGCTCGCCCGGGCGGACGCGGCCGTTGTAGAGGTTCCAGAGCTCGGGCCGCTGGCGCCGCGGGTCCCACTGGCCGAAGTCGTCGCGGAAGGAGAAGATCCGCTCCTTCGCGCGGGCGCGCTCCTCGTCGCGCCGGGCGCCGCCGAACGCGGCGTCGAACCGGTGCTCCTCGATCGCGTCGAGCAGCGTCGTGGTCTGGAGCCGGTTGCGCGAGGGCTCGTCCCGCACGCGCCCGCGGTCGATCGACTCCTGCACGGAGGCGACGAGCACGCCGGGCACGCGGCGGTCGCGGAACTCGATCGCCTCGGGGAAGTTGTGGCCGGTGTCGACGTGCATGACGCCGAACGGCAGCTCGGCCGGCTGGAACGCCTTCTCGGCCAGCCGGAGGAGCACGATCGAGTCCTTGCCGCCGGAGAACAGCAGCACGGGCCGCTCGAGCTCGGCGGCGACCTCGCGGATCACGTGGATCGCCTCGGCCTCGAGGACCTGCAGGTGGGTGGCGGTGGCGGCGCTCACGAGACGGGCACCGGGGTCCGGCGCCGCAGCAGCAGGAACACGGCGACCGCGAGGATGATCGGCACGCCGACCAGCACGAACGCGGGCAGCTCGAGCCCGGCCTTGCTCAGCAGCCCGAGGCCGGAGGCCAACAGGACGACGCCAAGGGCGCCGCGCAACAGGTCCTGCGGCATCTTGGTCGCCAGGTTGGCGCCGAGCCACACGCCGGGGATCGAGCCGATCAGCAGCGTGCCGGCCAGCCCGAAGTCGATGTTGCCGGAGACCAGGTGCGCGAGCGCGGCCACCCAGAGGAGCACGGCGGCGTGCGCGACGTCCGTGCCCACGACCCGGTGCGGGCTCAGCCTGAAGCCGAGGATCAGGCCGATGGCGATCAGCGTGCCCGAGCCCGCGGACGTGATCCCGAGCACGAAGCCGATCGACGCACCGAGCGCGACGGCCGCGACCTTGTGGCGGGTCTGCATCCGGAACGCCCCCCGCTCGCGCGCCGCCATGTCGACGAGCACCAGCGCGCGCAGCAGCACGAGCGCCCCCGTGAGCAGCAGCGTGCCCCCGATGGCCAGGAGCATGAACGTGTCGAAGTCGTCGCCCCACGCGTGGCGCAGCCGGTCGAGCAGCCAGACGCCGACCAGCGCGGCCGGGCACGAGCCGACGGCGAGCCAGAAGGCCATGCGCGGGAAGACCGTGCCCTTGGTGAAGTGCCGCCAGCCGCCGACCGTCTTGGTGATCGCCGCGTAGGCGAGGTCCGTGCCCACCGCCACGACCGGCTTGACGCCGACGACGAGGATCAGCAGCGGCGTCATCAGCGACCCGCCGCCCATGCCCGTCACGCCCACGAGGATGCCCACCCCGAGGCCGAAGAGGATCGTCGCCGGATCCATCAGGACGCCGGCAGGTGCAACCCGCACTCGATCTTGTCGGTGCCGGCCCAGCGGCCGTCGCGGCCGCCGCCCGGCCGCGTGCAGTGCGTGCAGCCGATCGAGGCGTAGCCCTGGTCGTGGAGCGGGTTGTACGGCACCTCGTGCTCGACGAGGTAGCGCCAGACGTCCTTCTCGCTCCAGTCGGCCAGCGGGGCGCACTTGAGCTTGCCGGGATGGCCCGTGTCCGGCCCGAGCTTGGGCGTTCCGGCGCGGCTGGGCGCCTGGTCGCGGCGCAGGCCGGTGATCCAGACGTCGACCTCGCTCAGGGCCCGCTCGAGCGGCTCCACCTTGCGCATGCCGCAGCACGCGTCGGGGTCGCGCTGCCACAGGCCGTCGATCCACTCGCCGCGGTAGACGTCGATGGTGATCCCGTAGCGCGCCTCGATCGCCCGCCAGGTCGCGTACGTCTCCGGGAAGAGGACGCCGGTGTCGAGCGTGAACACGCGGGCGCCCGGCTCGACGGCGAGCAGCATGTCGAGGATCACCGACGCCTCCTTCTGGAACGAGCAGGCGACGTACAGGCGCGGGTGGTACTCCTCCACGACGCGGGCGAGCACCTCCTGCGCGCTCAGCGACTCGACGTCGGGTGGGGCGGCACGCACCGCGGGTAGGTTAGCCGCCTATTCGGTTGTCACGGCCCGCAGCACATCCACCCGCGCGGCCCGCCGCATGGGCGGCAGCGCGGCCAGCACACCGGCGATCGCCGCCACGACGGCGACCGCGATCAGGGTCCCGATCGGGATCGAGAGGACGAAGCCCTCGTCGGCCAGCGGACGCGACAGGATCGCGGCGAAGGCGATGCCGAGCACGATGCCGAGCACGGCGCCGATGACGGCCGTGATCACCGACTCGCCGATCACCATCCGGCGGACCTGCCAGCGGCTCATGCCGACGGCGCGGAGCAGGCCGAGCTCCCGTGTGCGCTCGAAGATCGAGAGGGCGAGCGTGTTGATGATCCCCAGCAGGGCGACGATGACCGACAGCGCGAGCAGGGCGTAGACGAGGAAGACGAGCGTGTTGACCTGCTGGTTCTGCTCGTCCTTGAAGTCGGCGATGGTCTGCGGCTTGGCCGTCGGGAAGTCGGCCAGAGCGGCCTCCTCGGCGCGCTTGATGGTCTCCTGGTCCGCGCCGGGCGCGCCCGCGACGAGCGCGAACGCGATGTCCTTCGCCTCCCAGTCGCGCTCGAGCGACTCGTTGCCGACCACGGCGCCGCCGACCAGGCCGGCCGCCGAGTCGAAGACGCCGGTCACGTTGTAGGTGACCTCGTTGCCGCGTGGCGTGGTGAAGGTGATCGTGTCGCCCACGCCGACGTCGTTCGAGTCGGCGAAGTCGTTGCCGACGACCGCGTTGTCGGTGCCGAGCGCGGACAGCAACTCGTCGGAGCCGTCCTGCCACTGCAGGGTCAGCACGTCGCGCACGGTGTCGCTGTCGACGCCCTGGACCCCGGTGTTGGTGGTCTTGCCCTCGAGCCGGCCGGTCTCGAAGCGGATCGAGGAGACGGCCGTGACGCCGTCGACCGACGCGAGCCGCTCGGCGACGCCGGGCGGGAGCGGCGAGAAGCCGTCCTGGTGGGTGACGATGCCGGCCGCGCGGACCTGGTCGTCGATGCCCTTGTCGATCGTCGCGCGCAGCCCCGCGGCGAAGATGGTGACGAGGACGACGAGCGCGACGCCGATCATCAGCGCCGACGCGGTGATCGCGGTGCGCTGCGGCTGGCGGGTCGTGTTCTCGCGGGCGAGCTGGCCGGCCACGCTGTTGCGTGCGGCCAGCGGGCGGCCGATGACGCTGGCCAGCGGCTTGACGAGCGCCGGCGCGAGCATGGCCAGGCCGAAGATCATGAGCAGCGTGCCGAAGCCGAGCGTGGTGGCGGTCGCCGAGCTGCTGCCGGGATCGCCGAGCAGGCCGTAGAGCAGCAGGAAGACGCCGAGCGCCTCCACGACCAGCGCGAGGAAGATCCGGCGGCGGCGCAGGCGCGGCGGGCCGGGTGTGGCCGCCTCGCGCATCGCCTCGACCGGCTGCACGCGCGTGGCGCGGCGCGCCGGCGACAGGCCGGAGATCACGGTCGCGATCACGCCGACGAGCAGCCCGACGATGATCGTGCGCGGCGCGAGCTGGGTGCTCGTGCGTGCCGAGATCGAGGCCGAAGCTGGAGAACAGGGCGCGCAGGCCGGGCGCCACGAGCAGGCCGGCGACGATGCCGACGATCGAGGCGAGGATGCCGATGACGAGCGACTCGGCGAGCACGGAGCGCAGGATCTGGCGGCGCGAGGCGCCGAGCGTGCGCAACAGCGCGAACTCCCGCGAGCGCTGGGCGACGGTCACGGCGAACGTGTTGAAGATCAGGAAGCCGCCGACGAGCACCGCCACGG
Organism: uncultured Solirubrobacteraceae bacterium; assembly: GCA_963774155.1. Taxonomy (GTDB): domain Bacteria; phylum Actinomycetota; class Thermoleophilia; order Solirubrobacterales; family Solirubrobacteraceae; genus DASSUW01. The sequence continues at coordinate 307,655 of CAVZDW010000008.1, read as the reverse complement.
CGGCGAAGACGAGCAGCGCGATGCGGATGAAGCCGAGCGCGTCGGACAGGTCCTGGGCGGCCTTCTCGGCCTGCTCCTCACCCGTCCGCACGGTGAACCCGCCGCCGAGCGTCTCCTGGATGCGCGCCTTGAGCTCATCCGGCGAGGTGCCGCTGGAGGCGGCCACCGAGATGTCGCTGAGGCCGTCCTCGCGGAGCGCGCGCTGCGCCTCGGGCAGCGTCATCTGCACCATGCGCGAGCCGGCGAGGTTGTCGGAGTCGCCGAGGCGGGCGATGCCGGAGATCGTGTACTGCTTCTCCGGCTCGCGGGCGGCCACGGTCACCGTGTCGCCCTCGTGCCAGCCGAACTCGTCGGCGGTGGCCTTGTCGATCGCCACCTGATCGTCGGAGCCGGGCGGGCCGCCCTCCGTGTAGTCGAACGGGTCGAAGCGCTCGGGGCCGGTGGAGAGCAGGAGCGTCGGCGGGCCGTTCGAGGTGATGACCTCGCCGTCGGGGTCGAGCAGCGTCGCGTCCGCCGAGACGAAGCCCGCTGCCTCCTCGACGCCGTCGACCGCCTGGACCTTCTCGAGCGTCGAGGCGTCCATCGGCGGTGGGGTGGCGAAGTCCTCCTCGACGGCCATCCGCGTCTGGACGGAGACGTCGGTGCCCTTGCTCGCGCGCTCGAAGAGGTCCTTGAACGAGGCGTCGATGGTGTCGGTGAAGATGAACGTACCCGCCACGAAAGCGACGCCGATCACCACGGCGAAGCCTGTCAGAACGGTACGCAGCTTCCGGGCCCAGAGGCCCTTGAGCGCGACCTTGAGCAACGGCTACGCCACCGCCTTCATGAGGTCGAGCACGCCCTCCGTGCTCTCCCCGCCACCGTCGTGCACGATCCGGCCGTCGCTCAGCACCACGATGCGGTCGGCCACCGAGGCCGCGTGCGCGTCGTGCGTGACCATGACGACGGTCTGGCCGAACTCGTCGGCGGCCTGCCGCAGGAGCGACAGCACCTCGTCGGACGAGGCCGAGTCCAGGTTGCCGGTCGGCTCGTCGGCGAACACCACCGCGGGGCGGTGGATGAGCGCGCGCGCCACGGCGACGCGCTGCTGCTGGCCGCCCGACAGCTCGGCCGGCCGGTGGTCGAGCCGGTCGCCGAGCCCGACGGCGGCGATCAGCTGGTCCAGCCACTCGCGGTCGGGCTTGCGGCCGGCCAGCGTGAGCGGCAGCAGGATGTTCTCCTCGGCGGTGAGGACCGGCACGAGGTTGAAGGCCTGGAAGACGAAGCCGAGGCGGTCGCGGCGGAGCCGCGTGAGCGCCTTGTCGTCGAGGTTGGCGATCTCCGCGCCGTCGACCACCACGGAGCCGGCGGTCGGCCGGTCGAGTCCCGCGAGCAGGTGCATCAGCGTGGACTTGCCGGAGCCCGACGGGCCCATGATGGCGGCGAACTGGCCGCTCGGGAAGGAGACGGTGACGCCACGGAGGGCGTGGACCGCGGTCTCGCCCTCGCCATAGACGCGGCGAAGCTCGGTGGTGCTGACGATCGGGCGCGACATCGTGTCGGTCATGCCAACAGCATGTTCATCCCGGCGCGCCGCAATCTTCGAGTTGGCTCGTGGACGGGGGGTGCGGCTAGCCGTACTAGGGACGAACGAACGTCAACCCCGGCTGGGTGGGGCGGCGAGGGAGCCGGCCGCGCCGGCGGTCCCTGGCGAGTTGGTTCCGCATATCCGCGGATTAACTCGCCACGAAATGGATGCGTGGCGTGTTTTCGTTCCTCTGGGACGAGAAGACGCCATCGACCAGCCGACCAGGCCGACCCCTCGCCGCCCTACCCAGCCGAAGTTCGTCCCTCGCTAACGATGCGGGCGTTCGCGGCTCAGCTAGTCGCCGGCGCGCAGGTACGCCAGGACCGCCAGCACGCGGCGGTGATCCTCGACCGTCGGGGTGAGGTCGAGCTTGGAGAAGATCGAGGTGACGTGCTTCTCGACGGCGCGCTCGGTGACGACCAGCGCCTCGGCGATCGCGGCGTTGGAGCGGCCCTCGGCCATCAGGCCCAGGACCTCGCGCTCGCGGGCGGTCAGCGCCTCGAGCGGATCCTCGCGGCGGCGGCGGCCGAGCAGGAGCGCGACGACCTCGGGGTCGAGCGCGGACCCGCCGCCGGCCACGCGGCGCACCGCGTCGGTGAACGTGTCCACGTCGGCGACGCGGTCCTTGAGCAGGTAGCCGGTGCGCTCGGTCGACTCCGACAGGAGCTCGAGCGCGTACGCCTCCTCGACGTACTGCGAGAGGACCAGCACCGCCGTGTCGGGGTGCTCGGCGCGGATCCGGTGCGCGGCGCGCAGCCCCTCGTCGGTGTGCGTCGGCGGCATCCGGACGTCCACCACCGCGACGTCGGGGCGGTGTGCGCCGACCTTGCGGAGCAGGTCCTCGGCGTCGCCCGCCTGGCCCGCGACCTCGAAGCCGGACTCCTCCAGAAGACGTGAGAGACCCTCGCGCAGGAGCACGGAATCATCGGCGATGACAACACGGACGGCTTCGCTCATACAGGGATCTCCGCACGCAGCCTAGTGCCCGCCCCGGCGGGACTGTCGAGCGACATGCGGCCGTCGAGCGCGGAGACCCGGTCGGCGAGGCCGCGCAGGCCCGATCCCCGGTCAGGATCCGCACCGCCGATGCCGTCGTCGGCGACCTCCACGACGGCGTGGCCGTTGCGCCGGCTGACCCGCACGATGGCCTGCTGGGCGTGCGCGTACTTGACGACGTTGGTGAGCGCCTCGGCCACCACGAAGTAGGCCGCGGCCTCGATCGGCTCGGGCAGGCGGTCGGTCGGCAGCTCGGCGAGGTCGACCTCGATCGGCGCCCGCCCGGCCAGCGCCTCGAGGGCCGCCTGCAGGCCGCGATCCGACAGCACGGCCGGGTGGATGCCACGGGCGAGCTCCCGCAGCTCGCCGAGCGCGAGGGTGAGCTCCTCCTGGGCGCCGGCGATCAGCGCGTCGGCCTTCTCCGGCTCGTCGTGCAGCTTGCCCTGCGCGAGGCGGAGCGTGAGCGAGAGCGCGACGAGCCGCTGCTGGGCGCCGTCGTGCAGGTTGCGCTCGAGCCGCCGGCGCTCGTGCGAGCTGGCCTCGACGATCCGCGCGCGCGACGTCCGCAGCTCCTCGACCCGGGCGCGCAACTGGGCCTGCAGGCGCTCGTTCTCCATCGCCAGGCCGGCCGCCGCGGCCACCGAGGCGAGCAGGTCCGGGTCCTCCGCGCAGCGTCGCGTCGTGCACGATGGCGCCCACGCGGCGGCCCTCGAGCTCGACCGCGGTCCACGCGCGGGCGGGGTCGTCGTCGCGCGGGAGCTCGACCGTGTGGCCCTCGGAGTCGACCCAGCGGCCCTTGTCCTCGAGCCAGAAGACGAGCTGGAGCGAGCGGTCGCCCAGCGCGTCGGCCAGGCGCGAGCGCAGCGTGCCGGTCCCCGGCGCCTCGCCGAGGCGCATGAGCAGCTCGGAGACGGCGCCGGCGCGGGCCACGCGGCTGCGGACGAGCCCGAAGAGGAAGACCCACGGGACGGAGGCGAAGACGATCAGGCCGGCCGTGCCCAGCACGTCCGTGAGCCGCGAGACGCCCGCCGCGTCGCTGCCCAGCGCGCTGGCGAGCAGCACGAGCATGACCACGCCGGACCACAGCACGGGCGCCATCGCGCGCCGCTGCGGGCCGGTCGCGGCGCGCCAGCGACGGATGAGGATGGCCAGCACGACGGCGACGACGGCCACGCCGACGATCGAGGTGACCGCGTTGAAGATGTCGCGCAGGGTGTCGTTGCGCTCGATCAGCAGCGCCGACTCCGGGCAACCCTCACACGCCTCCTTCATGCGCTCGGAGTAACCCCAGAGCAGCTGCGGGAGCGGCCCGATGACCGCCAGCACGTAGCCGGCGGCGAGCAGCTTCGCGTGCCAGGGCCGCTCGAGCCGGCCGTCGGGGAAGGTCAGCAGCATGTGCGCGAAGACGACGAAGTAGAGGTTCGCGACGAGGACGCCGATCGTGAACACGACCGGGTCGTCGGACGAGGTCAGCGCGCCCAGCAGGTAGGTGAAGCCGACGGCGGCCAGCAACGCGCCGAAGCGGCTGGCGGGCCGGCGCCACCACGCGTAGAGGCCGATGCCGACGAACGACCAGGTGATGAGGAGGCCGATGACGATCCCCGCCCCCGCGTTGGGGATGTGGTCGGACGACACCACGAGCGCCGCCGCGGCGGCGCCGGCGATCATCCCGGCGAGCGCGATGCCGACGAGCGCCCGGTTGAGGCTGGTCAAAGAAGCTCCTGGAGGCGGTCGCCGGAGAGCTCGGCCTTGGGCACGAAGCCGCGCGCGCCCGAGCGCGTGACGAGCGGACCGAAGTCCGAGGAGTCGCGGCTGGAGACGAGGATCACGACCGGGCTGTCGACGTTTCCGGTGAGCCGGGCGGCGACGTCGAACCCGTCGATGTCGGGCAGCTGGACGTCGAGAAGCACGACCTCGGGCTGCAGGCGCCCGGCCTCGGTCAGCGCGGAAGCTCCGTCCGCCGCCTCTCCGACCACGTCGAAGCCCTCCGCCTCGAGGAGGACTCGCGCAGTCGCGCGGAACGACGGATGGTCGTCCACGATGAGGACCCTATGACCCACATTCACAAGTCTGGTGACGTTGTGGAATCGGTGCCATACGGCTGGCCGTACCCACCCCGGGGGCTGGACCCTGAGTCTGCCTACTCCGTTCCGGGGAGGGCGGCGGCCGCGATCTCGCGATAGGCGGCGACCGGATCGGCGGCCCCGAAGACGGCCGAGCCGGCCACGAAGGCCGTCGCGCCGGCGGACGCGCACGGGCCGGCCGTGGTCGCGTCTATGCCGCCGTCGACCTCGATGGCCACGCCAGGGCCGAGCAGCCCGCGGAGGCGCTCGAGCTTGCCGAGCGAGGACGGCAGGAAGGCCTGTCCGCCCCAGCCGGGGTTCACGGTCATGCAGAGCAGGAGGTCGAGATCGCCCAGGACCTCGGAGGCGGCCGAGACGGGCGTGGCCGGGCAGAGCGCCAGGCCGGCCGTGCAGCCGGCGCCGTGGACGGCCTGCAGCGCGTAGTGCACGTGCGGCGTGGCCTCGAAGTGGAAGGAGATGTGGTCCGCTCCCGCCTTGGCGAAGACCTCGATGTGGCGCTCCGGCCGGTCGACCATGAGGTGGACGTCGACCAGCCCGCCGGCCTCGTGGATCTGCTCGGCCAGCGCTTCGACGACCAGGGCGCCCATGCTGATCGGCGGGACGAACACGCCGTCCATCACGTCGACGTGGATCGTGCGGGCGCCGGCGGCGAGCACGGCTCCCACCTGGTCACCGAGCCGCGCGAAGTCGGCGGAGAGGATGGAGGGCGCGACGCCGCTCGGGGTCATATGGGCTGGAGCATCGACGCCTTGCAGTGGTTGCACGCGTAGAGCGCCGTGTCCGACATCCGCACGATCGTCGAGTGCTCACCGCAGTTCGGGCACACCGACATCAGCTCGAAGCGATGCATGCAGTTCACGCAGCGGTAGCGGCCAGGCAGGTTCGTCGGCCGCAGCCAGGGCTCGTGACAGGACGGGCAGACATCGCCGAGATCGACGTGGTCGTCGCTCACGAGCGGCGCAGCCGAGCGATGAAGAATCCGTCCGTGCCATCGCGGTGCGGGAGCGTCTGCATGAATCCGGGCACGCTCAGATGGTCCCAGACCGGAAGGTCGGAGGGAATCTCGTCGACCGCGAAGTCGCTGCTTCGCTCCAGGAAGGCGGCGATCAGCCGCTCGTTCTCGACCGGCGAGATCGTGCACGTCGAGTAGACGAGGACACCGCCCGGCTTGAGCGCCACGGCCGCCGCGTCGAGGATCGCCGCCTGCTCGACGGCGAGCGCCGCGGGAGCGCCCGGGGCCTTGCGCCAGCGGACATCGGGCCGCGCCGCCAGGGTCCCCAGGTCCGAGCACGGAGGGTCGACGAGCACGCGATCGTACGCCTCGCTCTCCTGCGGCTCGCTCGCGTCGCCCGTCCGGACCTCGACGCTCGTGGCCCCCATCCGCCGCGCGGTGCGGCGCAGGGCGTCGGCGCGGCCGGCGTGGCGCTCGAGCGCCACCACACGGCCCGCGTCGCCCATCAGGGCGGCCAGGTGCGTGGTCTTGCCGCCCGGTGCCGCGCACAGGTCGAGCACAGCCTCGCCCGGCTGCGGGGCGACCACGCGCGCGACCGCGGTCGCGGCACGCGACTGCGGCATCAGCAGGCCCTCCTCCCACAGCGGCGAGTCGAACGCGTCGAACGGCCCGTCGAGCACCAGCGACTCCGGGAGCCCGGCGGCGATCCGCGCCGGCACCGGCAGGCGCTCGCGCAGGGTCTCCGCGCTGACGCGGAGGGTGTTGGCGCGCACCGCGGTCTCGGCGGGCTCGTTGCCGGCCGCCATCAGCGCCCGGGCGGCGTCCGGGCCCAGGTTCTCGAACCACAGCTCGGCGATCCACAGCGGATACGAGTGCCGCAGGGCCGCCTCGGCGGGCGTCCGGTCGGGCAGCGCGGCGACCATGGCGGGCGCCTCGCGGGCGGCGCGGCGCAGCACGGCGTTGACGAGCCCGGCCCCACCGCGCGAGTGCGCCTTGGCGAGCTCCACCGACTCGCCGACGGCCGCGTGGGCGGGCACGCGGTCGAAGAACGCGAGCTGGAGGACGCCGAGCCGCAAGGCGGCGAGCACGGCGGGCTCGAGCCGCGCGACCGGCCGGCCGGCGAGCGCCTCGATCACATGGTCCAGCGTGGCCCGCCGCTGCACCGCGCCGTAGGCCAGCCGCGTCGCGAGCGCGCGGTCACGCGGGTCGAGCGCGTAGCGGCGCGCCTCCCCGTGCAGGGCGCGATCCGCGTAAGCTCCGTCCTCGAAGACCCTCCGGACGACCGCGTACGCACAGGCGCGCGCGGGAGACACCGATCCCTCGTTCCCCGGGCGGTCGGACCGGGCAGAACGACTCGCGGCCGCTGTAGGGGGCGTCCGCCTGGATTCCTGTTTGTCGGCATCCCGCATTTTGCTTCGATTTGCAGCGACGTTTCCGGCGATTGTCGAACGTTCGTCCATTTCGGCGCAGAAACGCTCAATCTCGATGGCGTCAGGGCTAAAGCACCCCGTAGAACTTGCCGATAGCTGCCTCGGAAGGGGAATCTGACATGTCGCTGACGAACACGAATCGCGAGGCCACGGGCACTGTCCGCCCGCTGGCGCTGCGCGATCTCAGGTTCGCCGGGACCGTGGCAGCCGGATTGGTGGCTGGGGTCCTCGGCGTTGGCGCGCTTTCCGCGCCGCTACTCGGTTGGACCGAATGGCCCAACGACGCACTTCAGCCCGGGCGTGAGGACACCGTCCAGCTCCGGGCGGGCCAGGTCCCGCCCCAGGCCGAGAACACCGCCGGCCGCACCGGCGGCCCGGCGCTCGAGGGCACCGTGACCGTTCCCGGTCCGGGCGGCACCACGCTCGTGATCCCGGTCTCGGCGACCGGCGACGGCTCCCCGCTCGGCGGCGCCGGCGACGGCGGCACCGGCACCGGCTCGAACGGCGTCGAGGGCGGCGCCGGCGGCGGCAGCAACGGCGCCGGCAACGGCTTCGACGGCTCGGGCTTCGTCCAGCCGGACACGACCGACACCGACAAGGACGGCATGCCGGACGTGTGGGAGGAGAGCGTGGGCCTCAACCCGCAGTTCGCCGACAACACGGTCGACACCGACGGCGACGGCCTCCCGAACGGCGTCGAGTACATCATCCAGACTTCACCGACGCGCGGCGACTCCAACGGCGACAACATCGCCGACGGTGACGTCGACAGCGACAGCGACGGCATCCGCAACGCGGTCGAGGTCCGCATCGGATCCAACCCGTTCTCGCCCGACTCGAACGGCGACGGCATCGCCGACGGCCAGGAGGACACGGACGGCGACGGCGTCCCCAACGCCGACGAGGAGACGGCCGGCACCGACCCCGGTGCCGCCGACCCCGCGCCCGAGCAGCCCGTGGATCCCACCCCGGTCGCGCCGGACCCCGACAACCCGCCCGACACGCCGCCCAGCGGCGGTGACGGCCCGGTCGCCACCGAGCCCGATCCGGTCGAGGTCGAGGACCCGACGGACGACGGCGACGACGACCCGACGCCGGCCCCGGCCGAGCCCGAGGCCCCGGTCGAGGAGCCGACTCCCGCCGAGCCCGAGGCCCCGGTCGAGGACCCCACTCCGCCGAGCGAGACGCCCGCCCCCGAGCCCGAGGTCCCGGCCGACCCGGCCCCCGCGACCGCTCCGGCCGAGGTCGAGGCGAAGGCCGCTCCGGCCGAGCCGCAGGCCGCTCCGACGCCCGCCGTCGCTCCGGCCGCAGCTCCCGCCCCGGCTCCGGCACCGGCCCCGGCTCCCGCCGTCGCCGCGCCCGCTCCGGCGCCCGCCCCGGCCGCGGCTCCCGCCCCGGCTCCGGAGCCCGCTCCGGCCGAGGCGCCGCCCGCCGAGGCTCCCGCAGCCGCCCCGGCCGCGTAACCGTCCCTTCCCAGCTCCCTTCGGTCCGGCCGCCTTGCGCGGCCGGATCGCGTTAAGGCCCGACCGCGAAGTCGGTCAGCGCCGGGTCCGGCCGGCCGCGCAGCCAGTCGGGGGCCTGCATCGGGCGGCCTCCGGGCGGGCGGATCTCGGTCAGCTCGAGGGCGCCGTCGGCGGTGCCCAGGAGCAGCCGGGCGCCGTCCGCGCGCACGCGGCCCGGCTCGGCGCCGTCGGCGACGACCGACGCGGCCAGCACGCCGAGGAAGTCGCCGCCGGGGAGCTCGATGCGCGCGCCGATGTGCGGGCGCAGGGCGCGGACCGTGCGCTCGAGCTCGACCGCCGGGCGGCTCGGGTCGAGCGCGCGGTCGGCGGCCTCGATCTTGTGCGCGTACGTGACCTGCGACTCGTCCTGCTCGACGAACTCCGGCCGCTCGTCGAGCGCGCGCACGAGCAGGTCGCCGCCGAGCCGCTCGAGCCGGCTCGCCAGCGTGCCGTAGTCGTCGTCGGGGCGGATCGCCTCGGCCTCCTGCAGGCAGACGGCGCCGGAGTCCAGCCCCTCGGTGACGCGCATGATGGAGACGCCCGTCTGCTGGTCGCCGGCCATGATCGCGCGCTCGAGCGGCGCCGCCCCGCGCCAGCGCGGGAGCAGCGACGGGTGCACGTTGATCATCTCGTAGGCCGACAGCAGCGGCTCCTTGATCAGGACGCCGTACGCGCAGACGCAGGCCACCTCGGGCTCGGCGGCGGCGATCCGCGCGAGCACCTCGGGCTCGTGCAGTCGCTCGGGCTGGATGACCTCGAGGCCGAGCTCCCGGGCGCGGTCGGCGACCGGCGGCGGGGACGTGCGGCGCCCGCGGCCCTTCGGCCGGTCAGGCCGGGTGACGACGAGCGCGGGCCGGTGCGGGCTGTCGGCCAGCCGCTCCAGGACCACGGCCGCGAACTCGGACGTCCCGAGGTAGACGGTGCGCACTACGCACTGACGGCCGGCGAGGCGCCGCCGTCGCCGCCGCCCGCCATCGCCTCGCGCATCGCCCGCATCGCCTGCTTGCGCTGGTCGCGGCTCGTGCGGTCGAGGATGAGGACGCCGTCGAGGTGGTCGAGCTCGTGCTGGATCACCCGGGCCTCGAGCCCCGAGGCCTCGACCACGAGCCGCGCGCCGGTCTCGTCCTGCGCGGTGACGCGCACGTGGATCGGCCGCTCGACGTCGACGCCGACGCCGGGGAGCGAGAGACAGCCCTCCTCCATGGTCTCGACCTCGTCACCGCGCCACTCGATCTCGGGGTTGACGAGCACGCCGAGCGGAGCGTCCTGGTCGACGCGGTAGACGAGCAGACGGTGCATGACGCCGAGCTGGGTCGCGGCGAGGCCGATGCCGAGCGCATCGTCCATCAGCGCCCCCATGCGCTTGACCTCGTCGGCGAGCGCGTCGTCGAACACCTCGACCGGCCGGGCGCGGCTGCGCAGCGACGGATCGCCGTACTTGCGCACGTGGCGCAGGGCGGCCTCGCGACGCGCGCGGGTCGCGGGATCAAGCCGGTCCTTGCGCTCCTCGGTCTCTTCCGGCAGGGCGGTCTGCTGCTCCTGAGCGGACATCTCGGCCAACGAGTCTAGTTACTGCGGATCGACGTCGACCGAGAACGCGACGTCCTTCAACGAGCGATCGCGGGCGGCGGCCTCGACGGCGGCGGCGACCGCGCGCACGGCGGTCTCGCGCTCGCCGGTCTTGACCACGAGCTGCCGGCGCTCGCGGCCGCGCAGGCGGAACAGCGGCGCCGGGCCGAGGATCTCGCTGCGCTCGGTGAGGCCCGTCGCCGTGGCCTCGGCGACCCGCGCCGCGGCCGCGCGCACCGGCTCGGGGGCCTCCGCGGAGGTCACGACGCGGATGAGGTCGGCGAACGGCGGGTACCGCAGCGCCCGGCGGCGCTCCAGCTCGCCGGCCAGGAAGCCCTCGGTGTCGTGGTGCGAGGCGGCCAGGATCGAAGGAGCGTCGGGGGCCGTCGTCTGCACGAGCACGCGGCCGCCCTCCCGCCCGCGGCCGGCGCGGCCCGCGAGCTGGGCGATGAGGGCGAACGTGCGCTCCTCGGCGCGGAAGTCCGGGAACCGCAGCGTGCTGTCGGCGTCCAGCACCACGCCGAGCGTGACGTCCGGGAAGTCGTGGCCCTTGGCCACCATCTGCGTGCCCAGGAGGAGACCCGCCGGCGCGGCCTGGAAGCGCGACAGGAGCTCCGGCACGGCGTCCTTGACCGCGGTGGTGTCGGCGTCGAGCCGGAACACCGGGATGTCGAGCAGCTCGCGCAGCTCGGCCTCGATCCGCTCCGTCCCGGCGCCGTACCGCGCGACGGCCAGCGAGCCGCAGGCGTCGCAGCGGTCCGGGACGCGCTCGCGATGGCCGCAGTGGTGGCAGGCGATGGCGCGCTCGGCCCGGTGCAGCACGAGCGCGACGTCGCACTGCGGGCACTCCCAGACCTTCCCGCAGGAGCGGCACGTGAGGAAGTTCGACCACCCGCGGCGGTTGAGGAGGACGATCGACTTGCGCGCGGCGGTCAGCGCGCGCCGGGTGAGCGGGTGCAGCGGCGACTGGGCGCCGATCATGTCGAGCACCTTCACGGGCGGCAGCGGGCGCGAGTCGACGCGGCTGGGCAGCTTCACGTGCCGCAGCGCCCGCCAGCTCTCCGGCCGCGGCGTGGCCGAGCCCGCGATCAGCGTCGCGCCGGCGCGCCGGGCGCGCTCGGAGGCGACGTGACGGGCGTCGTAGCGCGGGTCGCCCTCGTGCTTGAACGAGGCGTCGTGCTCCTCGTCGACGACCACGAGGCCGAGGTCGGCGACCGGCGCGAAGACGGCGGAGCGCGGGCCGACGGCCACGCGGGCCGCTCCCGAGCGCAGCCGGCGCCACTCGTCGTAGCGCTCGCCCTCGCCGAGGGCGGAGTGCAGGAGCGCGACGGTGTCGCCGAAGCGCGCCTGGAAGCGCGCGACGGTCTGCGGCGTGAGCGCGATCTCGGGCACCAGCACGATCACGCCGCGGCCGCGGGCCAGCGTCTCGGCCGCCGCGCGGAGGTAGACCTCGGTCTTGCCGGAGCCGGTGACGCCGTGGAGCAGGTGCTCGCCCCCGCCGCGGATGGCCTCCAGCGCGGCCTCCTGATCGGGCGTGAGCGCGACCTCGCGGTCGGCCGCGGCGTCGGTGCGCGGCGAGCGCCGCTGCGCGCGGGGCGCGATCGTCACCAGCCCGCGCGCCTCGAGGCGGCGCAGCGCGCCGAGGTCGCTCCCCGCCAGGCCGGGCAGGCGGTCCAGCAGCGCGCGCTGGTTGCCGGTCACGCGCTTGCCGTCGTCGGCCCCGGTGGCGGAAGCCCACAGCTGCGTGCGCTCCCTCCCCCGCGGCGGCAGCACCAGCGACAGCGCCCGCGCGGGGGTGGAGCAGTACTCCGCGGCCATCCAGAGCGCGAGGTCGACGAGGTCGGCCGGGACCGCGTCGTCGCGCACGTCGGTCGCCCGGACGAGCTTCTCGGCCGGAACCTCGCTCTCGCGCGCGAGCTCCACCACCACGCCCTCCAGCCGCTGGCGCCCGAACGGGATCCGCACGACCGAGCCGACGTCCACCGGCCCGGCCGGCGGCAGGTAGTCGAACGGCCCCGAGAGCCGGCGCGTGGTGGTGAGGGGCTCGACGCGGGCGATCACGGTCCGGAGACCATAGGCGCCGGCCCGGAGTGTTAGGCGGGTCCGGCGAACGTCAACCCCGGCTGGGTAGGGGAGCTGGGAAGGCCGGCGGGGCCGGTTTCCTTCGTCGCGTCCTGCCTTCGGGTCACGGTGTCGACCCCTAGGCAGGATCCGAGGACGAAATCCCGGCCGAACCCGCTCCCTCAATGCCGCAGTTGACGTTCGTCAGCGCCCGAGCAGCCCCAACGAGACGTCCCACAGCCGCTCAGCGCCCTCGGGGTCCAGCGCGTAGCGCGCCACGGCGCCCGAGCTGCCCTCCGGCCGCCGGTCGACGACCGGGGCCTCGTTGCAGTCCTCGAAGTACCGCCCGCCGATGCCCTCGAGGGCCGGCGCGGTGGCGACGAGGACCGACGTGGCCGCGCCCTGCTCCGGCGTCTTGAAGCGCAGGCTCGAGCCCGACCGCAGGCGCTGCATGGCCTCTGGGCTGACGTGGCGCTGGAGGTTGGTCCTGATCCCGCCCGGCATCAGCGCGTTGGCGTAGATGCCGTCGCCGGCCCAGCGGCGGGTCGCCTCCACGGCGAACAGCACGTTGGCGGTCTTGGACTGCCCGTAGGCGAGCCACGGGTCGTAGGGCCGGAACGCGAAGTGGATGTCGTCCCAGACGATCGGCGAGCGCAGGTGCCCGGACGAGCTGACGGACACGATGCGCGCGCCGTCGGCCGCCGCCGCGAGCGCGTCGTGCAGCCCGAGCGCGAGCTGGAAGTGCCCGAGGTGGTTCGTGGCGAACTGCAGCTCGTAGCCCGCGGCGTTGGTCTGCAGCTCCGGGAGGGCCATCACGCCCGCGTTGTTGACGAGGATGTCCAGCGGGCCATCCCACGCCGCCACGAAGGCGTCGACCGACGCGGGGTCGGCCAGCTCGAGTGGCGCGACGCGTGCCCCGTCGCCGATCTCGGCGGCGGTGCGCTCGCCCGCCTCCAGGTTGCGGACGGCGAGCGTGACCTCGGCGCCCGCGCCGGCCAGCGCCCGCGCCGTCTCGATGCCGATGCCCGACGCGGCGCCGGTGACGATCGCGCGCTTGCCGCTCAGGTCGATGCCGTCGACGACCTCGGCGGCGGTCGACTCGAATCCGAATCCGGTCTCGTTCAGTGTCGTGGTCATCGGCGGCTGAGCTCCTGGTTCGCGATGCGGTGGTCCTGACGGCTCCGCACGGGCCTCGACCCGCGCCGGATGCCGGACGTGCTGCGGTCGGGCGTCGCGGCGGTCCGGGCGATGTCGTTCCGCGCCGGCGGGGCAGGCGGCGGAGAGGTTGAAGCCCTGTGACGTCCACGTGATGAATCCGACTTTTGCCATCAGTGGTGCTCCTTCCGATCAAACGGAGGTATCCTCCGGTTGAGAGAAAATGTATCACGTATCCGGAGGCACCCTCCGGTTGAGGTCCCCAAGTTGACAACACGAACCATCCGCGCAGACGCCCAACGGAACCGCGAGAAGCTGCTCGAGGCGGCCGCAGCCACGTTCGCCGAGAAGGGCAGCGACGCCTCGCTCGAGCTGATCGCGAAGCGCGCGGGCGTCGGCATCGGCACGCTCTACCGCCACTTCCCCACCCGCGACGCGCTGGTCGAGGCCGTGTACCGCACGGAGGTCGAGCGGCTCACCGCGGCCGCGGCCGAGCTGCTCGAGACCCACCCGCCGGACGTCGCGCTGACCGAGTGGATGGACCGGTTCGTGGCCTACGCCATCACCAAGCGCGGGCTGCGCGGTGCGCTGCAGTCGCTCGTCGCGTCGCGCTCGGACCTCTTCGCGAACACGAAGACCGAGCTGCTGCGGGCGATCTCCACCCTGCTCGACGCCGGCGTCGCCGCCGGCACGATCCGTGCCGACGTCGACGCCGAGGACGTCCTGCGCGCGATGAGCGCCGTCTGGACGCTCAACGAGGAGCCAGGCTGGCATGAGCAGGCGCGCACCGTGCTGCGCCTGCTCATGGACGGCCTCCGCTACGGCGCTACTTGACGCGCACGAACTTGAACATGCCCTGCGCGCTGTGCCCCTCGAAGAAGCACACCATCGCGTACCGGCCCTTCTTCGGGAACCGCAGCTGGTTGTAGTTGACCGCCCCGCGGGTGATCAGCGCCTGCGTCTCGATGCTCTTGCCGAAGTCGAGCAGCTTCTCGAGCTGGGCCTGCTTGTTGCCGAGGAACGCCCGCGCGACCTTCTTCTTCGTCGCCTTGGCCTTCAGCGGCGCGGCGAGCGCGAAGTGCGGCGCCCAGCCGGCGTTCTCGAAGCGCACGACGCCGTTGCGCGGCAGCGTGTTGGCGCCGAGGAAGCGCAGGTCGACGATCCGCACGCGCGCGTCCGCCTTCGGGGCGCTCGCGCCGTTGGACTGGTCGCTCGTCGAGAACGACGTGACCTCCCAGTCGGCCGGCTTGTCACCCGCGAGGTTGACCGCGACGTAGGTGCTGCTGGCCCGCAGGTTCATCGTCACGACGCGCGTCGTGTCGGCCGGCGAGAACGACGCCCCGCCGTCGAGGTGGATGAGCTCGATCGCGGCGTCGGGGCTGCTGCGCAGCGCGGCGCTGAACTGGTCGAGCGTGACACCCGGCCGCAGCGCGGCGATGGCGAGCTCCGGCGGCGCGCCGCCGGAGCTGACGAACTCGAACCGCGTCGGGCCGGAGGCCAGGGGTCCGGTCGGAGCGACGGTCAGCGTCGTCTCCGTGGCCGTCACCGTGACCGTCGGCGGTGGCGCCTGGGCCGCTCCGACCCCAACGGCGGCGAGGAACAGGCCGGCTACGGCCACGAGCGAGACAGCAATGCGCATTCCACTACCTCCCAGCAAAACGACAACGACCGGGCGACCCTAACCCGGTAGCGAGAGCCGCTGCCGGGCCTCGGTCGGGGTTCAGACCGAGGTCGAGAAACCGACGACCGGCGCGACCGGTAGGGTCGCCGCCGGTGGAGGGCATCGTCCTCGGGGACAACCTGCCGGTCCTGCGCGAGCTCGAGGCCGGCTCGGTGCAGATGGTCTACGCCGATCCGCCGTTCAACACGGGCCGCACGCAGGAGCGGCGGACACTGGCCACCGTGGCGTCCGAGACCGGCGACCGGACCGGCTTCGGCGGCCGCCGCTACGCGAGCACGCTCCTGCAGTCGTCCTCCTACCGCGACTCCTTCGACGACTACCTCGCGTTCCTCGAGCCGCGCCTGCGCGAGCTCCAGCGCGTGCTCAGCCACGAGGGCACGCTCTACCTGCACCTGGATTACCGCGAGGCGCACTACGCGAAGCTGCTGCTCGACGAGGTCTTCGGCCGCGAGTGCTTCCTCAACGAGCTGATCTGGGCCTACGACTACGGCGCCAAGCCGCGCCGCCGCTGGCCGCAGAAGCACGACACGATCCTCGTCTACGTGCGCGACCCAGGGCGCTACCTGTTCGACGCCGACGCCGTCGATCGCGAGCCGTACATGGCGCCCGGCCTGGTCACGCCGGAGAAGCGCGAGCGCGGCAAGCGCCCGACCTCGGTGATGTGGCACACGATCGTCTCCCCCACCGGCCGCGAGAAGACCGGGTATCCGACGCAGAAGCCGGAGGCGCTCGTGCGTCGCTTCGTGCAGGCGTCCTCGCGGCCCGGCGACCTCTGCCTCGACCCGTTCGCGGGCTCGGGCACGCTGGGCGCCGTGGCCGCCAAGCTGGAGCGGCGCTACCTGCTGATCGACGCCAACGAGGAGGCCGTCGAGGTCATGCAGCGGCGGCTCGGCGATGGCTGAGACGGTCCGGGCCCGCGGGCCGGGACGCGTGAACCTGATCGGCGAGCACACCGACTACAACGCCGGGCTGGCGCTGCCGTTCGCCATCGACCGCGGCGTCACGGTGACCGCCGAGCCGCTCGGGGGCGACGGCATCGAGGCGCACGCGGTGGAGTTCGGCGAGGAGGACGCCTTCCCGCTCGCCGCGCCGCCGCGGGTGGAGGGCTGGCGCGCCTTCGTGCGCGGTGCCGTGGCGGAGCTGAACGCGGCCGGCTTCGCGCTCCGCCCGTGCCGGCTGACCATCGAGAGCAACCTGGCGACCGGCGCCGGGCTCTCCTCGTCGGCGGCGATGGAGACGGCGCTGTGCCTGGCCCTGCTGGCGGTGGCCGGCGAGGACGAGCCCGACCGTCGCGAGCTGGCCAAGCTCTGCTCGCGGGTGGAGAACGACTGGGTGGGCGCCGAGACCGGACTGCTCGACCAGCTGGCTTCGCTCTGCAGCGAGGCGGACCATGCCGTGCGGATCGACTTCGCCTCGCTGGACATCGAGCCCGTCCCGCTCGAGCTCGGCGACTGGAGCATCGTGATCCTCGACTCCGGCGCCACCCACTCGATCGCCTACTCGGGCTACAACGAGCGCCGCGCCGAGTGCCGGGCGGCGTGCGAGATGCTGGGCATCGCGACCCTGCGCGAGGCGACCTGGGACGACCTCGAGCGCCTGCCCGACCCGCTGCGCGCCCGCGCCCGTCACGTCCTCACCGAGAACGCGCGCGTCGATGCCACGGTCGCGGCGCTGCACGCGGGCGACCTCGAGCGCGTCGGCGTGCTGCTCGACGAGGGTCACGCCAGCCTGCGCGGGGACTACGACTGCTCGGTGCCCGAGGTCGAGGCCACCGTGGCGAAGCTCAAGGCCGCGGGCGCGGCAGGCGCGCGAATGGTCGGCGGCGGCTTCGGCGGCGTCGTGCTGGGGCTATTCCGGCCCGGGGGGATCGCCCCCGCCGGGGCGGTCGCGGTCGCGCCGGGTCCCCCGGCGGCGCTGGTCTGAAGCGAGGGCCGCGGCGTCCGTGCCCCGCGGCGCGGAGCGCTCCGGGTGCTCGTCCCCCTCGACGAGCTCGTCGCCCAGCGGCCGGGTGAGGGCCCAGACCAGCATGAGGATCCCGAAGACGAGCATCCCGAGCCCGGCGTACAGGTTGATGTTGACCCCCGCGGCCTTGTCGATCTCCTCCTGGCTGTCGAACAGCCCGAGGATCGTCAGCAGGAGGCCGTAGACGACGAACAGGCCGCCGATGATGCGGCGGAGGTCGAAGAGGTTGGCGGCGCGGCGGATGGAGGGATCGTTCGACATGGCCTACCAGAAGATGATGGTCAGGATCGCGGCACCGGCGAGGGTCGTGAAGCCCAGGAGCTTGGGCGACTCCCACCACTTGTAGACGCGGCGCGACTCGTCCTCGTTGGCCATGCCGTAGACGAGTCCCTGCAACTCGCCGATCGGTCTCGAGGCGGTCATCATCGTCACGAGCGGGGCGACGATCGCCACGGAGATGAAGGCCAGGCCGGCGCCCCACATCGACTCGTCGAGGTCCGAGCCGAAGGAGAACCAGCCGACCTTGTAGCCGATCCAGGTGATGGCGGCGACGGCGGTGCCGGTCACCAGGCCCCAGAAGCCGGCCCATGGCGTCATCCGCTTCCAGAACATGCCGATGATGAAGACGGCGAAGAGCGGCGCGTTGAAGATCGAGAACAGCGCCTGGACGTAGTTCATGAGGTTGTCGTACGTCGACGCGATCAGCGCCGTGCCCATGGCCACCACGAGGCCGCCGATGGTGGCGAAGCGGCCGAAGCGCACGTACCACTCGTCGGTCTGGCCGGTCTTGAGGTACGGCTCCATGATGTCCGTCGTCACGACGGTGTTGAAGGCCGAGACGTTGGCCGCCACGCCCGCCATGAACGAGGCCATCAGGCCGGTGATGGCCAGCCCGAGCATGCCGTTCGGCAGGTACTGGTTCATCAGCAGCGGCAGCGCGTTGTTGTAGGCCAGGTTCGGATCGTCGGCGCTGCCCAGGTTCGGGATCACGATCAGCGCGATGAGGCCCGGCACGATCATGATGAACGGCAGCACGAGCTTCGGGAACGCGCCGATCAGCGGCGTGCGCTGGGCGGCGGAGAGGTCCTTGGCCGAGAGCGCGCGCTGGACCTCGGCGAAGTTCGTCGTCCAGTAGCCGAACGAGAGCACGAAGCCGAGGCCGAAGACGAGGCCGATCCAGCTCGAGCCGATCGGGTTCGTCACGTTGCCGGGCTGGGTGCCCTCGAGCGCGTGCAGGCCCGGCTCGCCGAGGCTGCTCCCGCGGATGCCGTCCATCAGCCCGTTCCAGCCGCCGACGTCGACGAGGCCCACGATCACGATCGGCAGCAGCGCCGCGACGATCACGAAGAACTGGAGCACCTCGTTGTAGATCGCCGACGAGAGGCCGCCGAGGCTGATGTAGACCATGACGATCACGCCCGCGACGACGATGCCCAGGAGCAGTGGCCAGCCGAGCAGCAGCTCCAGCACGAGGGCGAGCGCGTAGAGGTTCACCCCCGCGATCAGCACCGTGGCCAGCGCGAAGGTGACCGAGTTGAACTGGTGCGACCGGTCGTTGAAGCGCAGGCGCAGGTACTCGGGGACCGAGCGGATCTTCGAGCCGTAGTAGAACGGCATCATCACCAGGCCGAGGAAGACCATGGCCGGGATCGCGCCGATCCAGTAGTAGTTGACGGTCGCGACGCCGTACTGGGCGCCGTTGGCCGACATGCCGATCACCTCGAGCGCGCCGAGGTTGGCCGAGATGAAGGCCAGACCCGTGATCCACGCCGGCAGCGAGCGCCCGGAGAGGAAGTAGTCCAGGCTCGAGCGGATGTAGCGCTTGGCCGCGAACCCGACGCCGAGGACGACGAGGAAGTACGCGGCCAGGATCGCGTAGTCGATGAAGTTGGTGTCGAGACGGAGGTCGTTCACGAGGGACCGACAGGCGGCCTACCCCCAAACGACCTCCGCCTAATCTATGCGACGGTTGATGCAGCGGCGCCGAGGCCGGCGGCCTCGCGCAGCATGGCGGCCTTGTCCGTCTTCTCCCACGTGAAGTCGTGGTCCTCGCGGCCGAAGTGGCCGTAGGCCGCCGTCTTCTGGTAGATCGGACGGTGCAGGTTGAGGTACTCGCGGAAGGCGCCCGGGCGCAGGTCGAAGTGCTCGGTGACGAGCTGCTGGATCAGCCCGCGGCCGACCTTCTCGGTCCCGAACGTCTCGACCATCACCGACACGGGGTGCGCGACGCCGATGGCGTACGCCACCTGCACCTCGCAGCGGTCGGCCAGGCCGGCGGCCACCACGTTCTTGGCCACATAGCGCGCCGCGTACGCAGCGCTGCGGTCGACCTTGCTCGGGTCCTTACCGGAGAACGCGCCGCCGCCGTGGCGGGCCATGCCGCCGTAGGTGTCGACGATGATCTTGCGGCCGGTGAGGCCCGCGTCGCCCACCGGGCCGCCGATGACGAAGCGGCCGGTCGGGTTGACGAGGAAGTTCTTGCGCAGCTTCTTGGCGTCGTAGAGGTCCTTCGGGAGGATCGGCTCGACGACGTGCTCCCAGAGGTCGTCCGGGATCAGCGTCTCGGCGCCCTCCTTGTGCTGCGTGGAGATCAGCAGCTTCTCGATCTCCACCGGGCGGCCGTCGCGGTAGCGGACCGACACCTGGGTCTTGCCGTCCGGGCGCAGGTACGGGACGACCTCGGCCTTGCGCACGTGCGCGAGGCGCTGGGCCAGCTTGTGCGCGAGCGAGATCGGGAGCGGCATGAGCTCCTCGGTCTCGTTCGACGCGTAGCCGAACATCATCCCCTGGTCGCCGGCTCCGGCGATGTCCAGTGCATCGTCGTCGGACGCGTCGGTGCGGGCCTCGTAGGCCTGGTCGACGCCCTGGGCGATGTCGGGCGACTGCTTGTCGATCGCGTTGATGACCGCGCAGGAGTCGGCGCTGAAGCCGAGGTCCGCGTCCGTGTAGCCGATCTTGCGGATCGTCTCGCGGGCGACGTGCTGGATGTCCACGTACGTCGTCGTCGAGATCTCGCCCGACACGACGACCAGGCCGGTGTTCACCAGCGTCTCGCAGGCCACGCGGCCCGTCGGATCGTCGCGCAGCACGGCGTCGAGGACGCCGTCGGAGATCTGGTCGGCGATCTTGTCGGGGTGCCCCTCCGTGACGGACTCGGAGGTGAACAGGTACTCGTTGTCGTTCAAGTCGCTCATGGGATCTCGAGGAACAACTCCGCGGTCGAATCGGACTCCTCGCGCCTGACGACGACGCTGGCGGCGCGAACCTGTGAGAGGTCGTCGCGCGTGGCTGGGAAGCCCGGGCCCAGGTTCAGGCCCGTACGCTCGCCCAGCGCGAGAAGCTGGCGTAGATCGGCAAAGGCTAGCGCCTCGATCCGGCCATCCACCCCATCCGCTACTGCACGAACGGCCAGTTCCTGTGCGAGTCCGCGCCGCGCGAGCGTCCGCTGGGCGAGCCCGGACTCGTCGGTGGAGACGACCAGGACGTCCTGATCGAGCGCGTACGAGGGCCTGAGGGAGGGTGTCGCGGGCAACGTGAACGCGTTCTCGCCGGCCGGGCGGAACTCGGGCGGCTCGATCCCCAGGGCCTCGGCGAGCGGCTGCTGCAGGCGGGCCAGCGCCTCGCGGGTGAGCGCCGGGGCGTTCGTGCGCCCGACGAGCGTGATCACCGGGGTCGCACCTCGCGACGTAACGGTGAGCGCCGCCTCGGTGGCGAGCGGGCCGATGACGTCCCGGTCGAGGTCGATGCCGGCGAGGCCGGGGAGCGCGGCCCGCACGGCGCCGACCGCTTCGGCCTGGCCGGCGCGCTCGAGCAGGGCGAGCAGCGCGTCGGCGCCGGGGGCGTCGAGGAACGCCGCTGCCGTGGCCGGCGCGCGGCCGAGCAGCGCCGGGGCGAACTCCTGCGCGGGCGGCGCGCCCGGCGCCCGCAGGACGCGGGCCCTGATGCGCACGCCGTCGGGCTCGGCGGTGATCCGGGCGGCGAGCCCCTCGAACTGCGGCGAGTCGGCGAAGGCGGCGGCCGCGCGCACGAGCGCGGGCGCCGTCTCGAGCAGGCGCCGGAGGCCCTCGGCGGGGGCGTAGAGCTCGACCGGGGCGCGGTCCAGCGACTCGGCGGCGCGCCGGTAGACGCGGGCGTCGGCCAGCGACGGCCCGCCGCCGGCGCGCTCGCGGGCCGCCTCGACCTCGCTCGCGGGCCCGGCGACCAGGAAGTCGCCGACGAACTCCGAGCCGGGCGTGCTCGCGCGGAAGCGCTCGGCGCCGGCCCGGTCGCCGACCGCCACGAGGAGCAGCGGTTGCCCGCCGCCGGCGGGCAGCGCGAGCGCCACCTCCTCGCCCGCCCACGCGCGGACGTCCACGAGGCGCTCGCGCAGCGACGGGAAGCGCTGCGCGATCTCCCACAGCCGGTCCTGGCCCTCGGGCGCCGCGCGGATCCACAGCGCGGTGTCGGGCGGCGCGAGCGCCGCGGCACGGCTGGCGGTGTCGCCGCCGCGGCCCACCAGCACCCCCGCCACGACCGCGGCGACGGCGAGCACGGGCAGGAGGATCCCCAGGCGGCGCCGGCGCGCGACCGGGCCGAGCGCGGCCAGCGGGATCCTCATCGCTGGCGCTGCTTGCGCTCCACGAAGTCGATGATCACCGGAACCCCCTCCAGCGCGTAGCGCTCGCGGAGGCGGTTCTCGATGAAGTAGGCGTAGTCGCGCGTGAGCTTGTTGCGGTTGTTGACGTGGATCTGGAAGCGCGGCGGGGCGGTCTCGACCTGGGCCATGTAGAAGAGCTTGAGCCGGTGGCCCTGCTTGGCGGGCGGCTGGCGCTGGTTCGTCACCTCGCCGAGGAAGCGGTTGAGCTCCGGCGTCGGAACGCGGTACGCGGCGCGCTCGGCCAGCGAGAGCGTCTCCTGGAGCAGCCGCTGCACGTTGCGGCCGGACACCGCCGAGGCGGTCAGGACCTTGGGGCGCAGCCGCAGCTTGCGGTTCACGCGCGCCCGCTCGCGGTCGAGCTCGGCCGCGCCGACGCCGCCGCCCGGCCCGAGCGGGTCGCCCTCACCGCCGGTGAGGTCCCACTTGTTGAGCACGAGCGCGGTCGCGCAGCCGGAGCGCATGGCCAGGTCGGCGATACGGAGATCCTGGGCGGTCACGCCGTCCTGGGCGTCGCAGACCACGAGCGCCACATCGGCGCGCTCGGCCGCCCGCTGCGAGCGGAGCGTCGTGTAGTACTCGACCGACTCCGAGACCTTGGCCGCGCGCCGGATGCCGGCCGTGTCGACGAGCAGCATCTTGTGGCCGTCGACCTCGATCGGGGTGTCGATGGCGTCGCGCGTCGTGCCGGCCACGGGCGAGACGATCACCCGTTCGCGGCCGAGGAAGGCGTTGACGAGCGAGGACTTGCCGACGTTCGGGCGGCCGATGACGGCGAGCCGGACGACGTCCTCGTCCTCCTCCTGCTCCTCCTCCTCGCCCGGCGCGAGCTCGACGAGGCGGTCGAGCAGGTCGCCGGTCCCGAGCCCCTGCGCGGCGGAGACGGGCAGCGGATCGCCGAAGCCGAGGCTGTGGAAGTCGTGGGCGAGGATGAACTGCTCGGGCCCGTCGATCTTGTTGGCGGCGACCACGACGGGCAGGCTGCCGCGGCGCAGGATCTGGGCGATCTCCTCGTCGCCCGGCCGCAGGCCGGCGCGGGCGTCGACGACGAGCAGCGCCACCTCGGCGTCCGCGATCGCCTCGCGCGCCTGGTCCTGGATGGAGACGGCCAGCGGATCGGAGTCCTCGAGGTCGACTCCGCCGGTGTCGATCAGCGTGAGCTGGCGGCCGTTCCACTCGGTCGAGAGCTCCTTGCGGTCGCGCGTGATGCCCGGCCGCTCGTGGACGACGGCCTCGCGGCTCTGGGTGAGGCGGTTGACGAGCGACGACTTCCCGACGTTGGGGTAGCCGACGACGGCGACCTTCATGAGAGCTCGCGCGCTTCCACCGCGAGCATGACGATCTGGGCCACGACCTGCTCGATCGTCTGGCCGGTGGTGTCGACGGGGACGGCGTCCGGCGCCGGCTCGTGGACCGACCGGTCGGCGGTGGCGTCGCGGTCGTCGCGCTCGCTGATGAGCTTGAGGATCTGCTGCGGGTCACCGCCGGTCTGCCTGGCCCGGCGGGCGGCGCGCTCGGCCGGGTCGGCGGTGAGGAACACCTTCACGGCGGCATCGGGTGCCACCACCGTGGCGATGTCCCGGCCCTCGGCCACCCAGTTGCCCTCGGCCATGATCTCCTGCTGCTTGGCCACCAGCGCCCGCCGCACGGCGGGATCGGCGGCCACGCGTGACGCGGCGGCGGAGACGCCGGGCGCCCGGATCGCCTCGGTGACGTCGCGCCCGTCCATGAGGACGCGGTCGCCCACCTCCAGCGCGATGCGGTCGGCGACCTCGGCGGGGTGGTCTCCGCTCTCGGCCGCGGCGAGACCGACGGCCCGGTACATGGCCCCCGTGTCGAGGAATGTGAAGCCCAGCTCGCGCGCGACGGCGCGGGCCACGGAGGACTTGCCCGCGCCCGCGGGGCCGTCTATGGCGATGACCATGGCCCGTCAGCTTACGAGCGAGCTGACATACCCGGGTGTGGCGATGCCGTCCGGGAGGAGCGGATCGGGCTCGGGGGCGAGCGTCTGGGTGCGCATCGGGACCACTCCGGCCCAGGTTTCCAGCGCGTAGTCCTCGTCGTCGTCGACCGGCGGGCCGGTGCGCACCTTGGCCGATCCCTCGGCGATCGGGAGGGCCAGCGCGGCCGTCCCCTTGAGCTCCTTGCGGGTGGGCCAGCGGACGTCGGCCCAGCGGCCGGGCACCAGCTTCTCGGTGAAGGCCTCGAGCGCGCGCTCCTTGGCCTCCGGCTCGGTGACGGGGGTCGCCGTGCCGTAGAGGACGACCGAGCGGTAGTTGATCGAGTGGTGGAAGGCGGAGCGGGCCAGCACGAGCCCGTCGACGAGCGTGACGGTCAGGCACGCCTCCACGCCGCCCGCAAGCGCGCGGATCATGCGGCTGGCCGACGAGCCGTGGATGAACACCTCGTCCCCGAGCCGCGCGTGGAGCGTCGGGATGACGGCGGGCCGGCCGTCGTGGACGATGCCGAGGTGGCAGATCAGCGCCTCGTCGAGGATCGCGTCGATCGTCTGGCGGTCGTGGGCGCCGCGGGCGGGGACGCGGCGGAGCTTCGTTCGTGGAGTCTTCATTGTTCTGGTACAGTTTGCTTACTGTGCCGGAACAGTACCAGACCGCCACGCCGTCGTCCACCGAGCGCGACGCCGCCGCGATCCGCGGGTCGTCCACCGAGCCCGACGCCGCCGCGATCCGCGGGTCGTCCACCGGCGAGATCGTCGCGAGCGTCGAGGCGCTCGTCGCCGCCGGCACGCTGGCCGCCGGGGCCCCGCTCCCGTCGGTGCGCCGCCTGGCGTCCGCTCTCGCGGTGAGCCCGACGACGGTCGCCGCCGCGCTCGCCGAGCTGCGCCGGCGCGGGGTCGTGATCTCGCGGCCGCGCAGCGGCACGCGCGTGGCCGAGCGGCCGCCGCTCGCGCGTCCGGTGGCCTCGGTTCCCCCCGGGACGATGGATCTGGCCTCGGGCAGTCCCGATCTCTCGCTGCTCCCCGCGCTGCCGGTGATCCGCGCCGCGCAGCGGGGCTACACCGAGGAGCCGGTGCTGCCCGAGCTCGCGGCGCTGGCCGTCGCGTCGTTCCAGGCCGACGGCGTGGCCGCGACCCGCGTGGGCGCCGTGAACGGCGCGCTCGACGGGATCGAGCGGGCGCTCGCCGCCTGGCTGGCCCCCGGCGACCTCGTCGCCGTCGAGGATCCCGGCTGGCCGGGCGTGCTCGACCTGGCCCGCGCGCTCGGGCTGCGGCTGGCGCCGGTGGCCGTCGACGCGCGCGGCATGACGCCGGCGGCGCTGTCCGCGGCCGTGCGCTCGGGCGCCCGGGCCGTCGTCCACACGCCGCGCGGCCACAACCCGTGCGGGTCGGCGCTGGACGGCGCGCGCGCCGCGGAGCTCGCGGCCGTCGTGCCGGACGACGTCCTCGTGGTCGAGGACGACCACCTCGGGCCGGTCGCCGGGACGCCCTGGCACACCCTGTCCGGCGGCCGCTCCCGCTGGGCCGTGGTGCGCTCGGTCTCGAAGTGGCTCGGGCCCGACCTGCGGCTCGCCCTGCTCGCCGGCGACGAGACCACCCTCGCCCGCGTCGAGGGCCGCCAGGCGCTGGGTCCGGGCTGGGTCAGCGGCATCGTCCAGCGGCTCGCCGCGGAGCTGTGGAACGACCCCAGCATCGAGCGGGCGGCAGCGATCTACCGCGAGCGCCGCGAGGCGCTGGCCGCGCTCGTCGACGCCGCGCCGGCGCCCAGCGGCATCAACCTCTGGATCCCGGTGCCCGACGAGGACGCCGCGGTCCGCAGCCTGCTGGCCGACGGCTTCGCCGTCTCCGCCGGGCGGCCGTACCGCCTCGCCACCGGGCCGGCGATCCGGGTCACCACCGCGACGGTCGTGGATCCTGAGCCGCTGGCGCGCGCGATCGAGCGGGCGGTCACGCCGCCGCGCCGGACTCGCGCCGCGTAGGGACTGACCCGGGGCGGGGGGCGCGGTCGACGAACCCCGGCATTGAGGAGGCGGGTTCGGCCGGTCGCTGCTGCCGAGTGTCGACTTTGTCGGCCCAGGGCCGACAAAGTCGACAGTCGATGCCCATTGTCGACTTTGGTGCCGTAGCGGCACCGAAGTCGACACTCGGCAGACCGCGAGGCCGATCCCACTCCCTTAATGCCGGGGTTACGCCTGGGCGACGATCACGACCAGGTCGGCCTCCAACCACACGACCGAAGCCGACAGCCCCGCGTCGGCGAGCCATGCCAGCTGCTCGTCGGCCCGGCTCGGCAGGTCGAACCCCGGCGACAGCGGCGTCGTGGCATCCGACGGGTCCTCGGGCACGACCACGTCGCCGAGCACGAACCGCCCGCCGGGCGCCAGCACGGCGGCCACCCGCGAGAACAGGTCGGCCTTTCCCGGCCCGTCGAGGTGGTGCACGGCGAGCGCCGAGAAGACGAGGTCGAACGGGCCGGAGGGCAGCGGGTCCTCGAGCCGCGCGACGCGCAGGTCGGCACCGACAAGCGGGCAGGCGCGGAGCATGTCGGCGCTCGCGTCGATCCCCAACAACGAAGCGCCCGGGTGACGCTCGAGCACGCGCCGGGCGGTCTCCCCCGTGCCCGTGCCGAGCTCGAGCAGCGCCGACGCCCCCGAACCGCTCGCCGCCGCCACGGCGTCCTGCAGCCGGTAGTACGCCGGCAGCTCGGACTCCATCAGCGCGAGGTACTCGTCCGGGTGGAAGTGGAACTGGCCCATCAGCCGCGCAGGGCAGCGAGGTCGGCCTCGAAGCCCGGATAGGAGACGGCCGCGGCCTCCATCCCCACGACCTCGACGCCCTCGACCGACGCCACGCCCGGCGACGGCGCCGAGCATGGCCAGCCGGTGGTCGTCGTGGGCCTCGAGCACTCCCCCGCGCAGCCCGCCGGTGCCCTCGACGACGAAGCCGTCCTCGGTCGCCTCGATCGTGGCGCCGAGCCCGCGCAGGCCGTCGACCACGGTGGCGATGCGGTCGCTCTCCTTGAGCCGCAGCTCGCCGGCGCCGCGGACCACCGTGGTGCCCTCGGCGAAGCAGCCGAGCAGCGCGACGAGCGGCAGCTCGTCGATGGCCAGCGGCACCTCGTCCGGCTCGACCACCGTGCCGACCAGCGGGCCGTGGCAGACGTCGAGCTCGCAGACCGGCTCCTCGCTCGGCACGCCCTCGACCGGCTCCTCGAGCGGCCCGAGCACGACGCCGCCCATCCGCTGCAGGATCCGGAAGAAGCCGGTCCGGGTCCAGTTCGCGCCCATGTTCTCGATCACGATCCGCGAGCCGGGGACGAGCACGGCGGCGGCGGCGTGGAAGGCGGCCGAGGACGGGTCGCCCGGCACGCGCAGCGCTCCGAGCTCCAGCTCGTCCTGCGCTGACACGGTCACGCGGTCACCGGAACGGGAGATCGACACGCCGGCGGCGGCGAGCATCCGCTCCGTGTGGTCGCGGCTCGGCTTCGGCTCGATCACCGTGGTCGGGCCGGAGGCGAGCAGGCCGGCGAGCAGCACGCACGACTTCACCTGCGCCGAGGCCACCGGCAGCTCGTAGTCGATCCCCGAGAGCGGCGCTCCGGTCACGGTGAAGGGCGGGAAGCGCTCCTCGCGGGCGGCGAGCGTGGCGCCCATCAGCGCCAGCGGCGCGGCCACGCGGTCGACCGGGCGGCGGCGGATCGACTCGTCGCCGTCGAGCGTCCAGCTCCCGCCCGGCTGCCCGGCGAGCCAGCCCGGCAGCAGCCGCATCAGCGTGCCCGCGTTGCCGACGTCGATCCCCTCCGGCGCGGGCGCCGCCGCCCGCAGGCCCACCCCGCGGACCACGAGCGAGCCGTCGCGGCGCTCCACCAGCGCGCCCAGGGCCTGCACGGCCGCCAGCGTGGAGTTGGTGTCGGCGGCGTCGAGGTAGCCGGTGATCGTCACCGGCTCGTCGGTCATGGCCGCCAGCAGCGCGGCCCGGTGCGACAGCGACTTGTCGGGCGGCGCGACGACCGTCCCGCGCAGCGGGCCGTCAGGAGCGAAGCGGACGTTCACGGGCGCGCCACCGTCAGTCCGAGCGCTTCGACGAGCGCGTGCGCCTCGTCGGCGCGCGCGTCGCCGGCCACCCACAGGGCGATCGTGCCGGAGGACATGTCGCTGGCCGGATAGAGCGCCATGTCGAGGATGTTGACTCCCGCGCGGCCGAGAGCGAGCGCGACCTCGGCCACCACGCCCGGCCGGTTGGGCACGGAGACGCGCAGCTCGTGCACCTCGCCGCCCGCCAGGTCGGCCTCCAGCAGGCGCCGCCGCTCGTCGCGCGCGCCGTCGTTCCACGTCGCCACCGCGTCGCCGTCGCGCGCCACGAGCGCCGCGCGCACCTCCCCCAGCCGCTGCACCGTGTCGTCGATGGCCGCGACCAGCGCATCGGCGTTGGCGAGGTAGATGTCGCGCCAGATCGCCGTGTTGGCGCCGGCCACGCGCGTGGCGTCGCGGAACGACGGGCCGGTGGCCGGCAGCCGCTCGCCCTCCTCGTGCAGCACCCGGGCGGCGCGCGCGACGAGCACGTTGGCCAGCACGTGCGGGAGATGGGAGACGGTGGCCAGCAGCGCGTCGTGCGTCTCGGCGTCGAGCGCCGCGGGGCGCGCGCCGAGGTCCACGAGCAGCCGGTGCAGCCGCTCGTAGAGCATCCCGCCGGTCCGCGCCGTCGGCGTGAGGTACCAGGTGGCGCCGTCGAACAGGTCGGCCCGGGCGTTCGCGACCCCGGCCGTCTCGGCGCCGGCCAGCGGATGGCCGCCGATGAAGCGCGGGTCGTCCACGGCGGCCACCACGGAGCGCTTCGTGGAGCCGACGTCGCTCACCACGCAGTCCTCGCCCGCGGCCTCCAGCACGGCCGCCACGGACGCGGGGAGCTCGCCCACCGGCGCCGCCACGAACGCCGCGTCGGCGCCGCGCAGCGCCTCGGGCAGCGACGCGCAGGCCACGGTCACCGCCCCGGCCGCCAGCGCCTCGGACAGCACGCCGGCGCCGGGATCCCAGCCGCGCACCTCCGCCCCGAGGCGTCCGGACGCGGCCATCCCGATCGAGCCGCCGATGAGGCCCACGCCGACCACGGCCACGACGGGCCGGCGTGAGCCGTCAGCCATCAGGCGACGTTCGAGAGCACTTTGCCGGCGACCGCGGCGGCGCGCTCGACCTGCTCGGCGTACTCGGCGAAGCGGTCGGCGTACAGCTGCTGCGGGCCGTCGCAGATCGCCTCGTCGGGGTTCGGGTGGACCTCGACGATGATCCCGTCGGCGCCCGCGGCGGCGGCGGCCAGCGAGAGCGGGGTCACGAGGTCGCGCCGGCCGGCGGCGTGGCTCGGGTCGACGATCACGGGCAGGTGCGAGAGCTCCTTGAGCACCGGGATCGCGGTGAGGTCGAGCGTGAAGCGGTAGGCGGTCTCGAACGTGCGGATGCCGCGCTCGCAGAGGAGGACGTCGGGGTTGCCCTCCTTGAGCACGTACTCCGCCGCCATCAGCAGCTCCTCGAGCGTGCTCGAGAGCCCGCGCTTGATCAGCACCGGCTTGCCCGCGCGGCCGATCTCGGCCAGCAGCGGGTAGTTCTGCATGTTGCGGGCGCCGACCTGGATGACGTCGGCGACCTCGACGACGGCCTCGAGGTCGCGGGCGTCCATCAGCTCGGTGACGATCGGGAGGCCGGTCTCCTCCTTGGCCTCGGCGAGCAGCCGCAGACCCTCCTGCCCGAGCCCCTGGAACGCGTACGGCGAGGTCCGCGGCTTGTAGGCGCCGCCACGGAAGAGCGAGGCACCGGCGGCGGACACGGCGCGGGCGGTCACCAGCGTCTGGTCGCGCGACTCCACGGTGCAGGGCCCGGCGATGAGCGAGAAGTGCTCACCGCCGATCTTTCGTCCCTCCACGTCGATCACCGTTCGCCCGCCGGCCCTGACCTGGGAGGAGGCGAGCTTGTAGGGCTTGAGGATCGGGACCACCTGGGCGACGCCGGGTGCACCCTCGAGCTCGAGCCGGGACACGTGCTCGCGGTCGCCGATGGCCCCGATCACGGTGACCTCCTCGCCGCGCGAGGGGTGGGCCTGGGCTCCGACCGACTCGATGCGACTGATGACGGATTGGATCTCCGCCTCACTCGCTCCGGCCTTCATGACGATCATCATCTGCTGCTTCTCCTAGGTCTCAACGACACTCTACGAACGAACCGCCGGCGTGGCGCTCGGCCCGAAGGCCCCTCTTGGGCGGCGGTGCGTGCGCACCGGCCGAGCGCCTAGCTAAATCGCCAGGTGCCGTAGGAGAAATACGAATAGCCGGCGCCCCGCGGGCCGGTGTGAAGGGTCAGATGAGCGGGGCGATCGGTCATCGCAGACGACGATTTGTAGCAGCGCCGAGACCTATGAGGCAAACGGATCGTAGGTCCCGAACGACCAGATGTTGCCCTCCAGGTCCTTGGCGGCGAACTCGCGCGAGCCGTAGTCCTGGTCGACGAGCTCGGAGACGATCGGCGCGCCGGCGGCCTTCGCGCGGTCGTGCACGGCGTCGGGGTCGTCGACGATCACGTAGATCACGGCGCGCCCGGTCTCGAACTTGTCGCCGTCCTTGCGGGTGCCGAGCATGACCATGCCGCGGCCGTGCGTGAGCTCGGAGTGCATGACCGTGCCGTCCTCGTTCTCGTGCACGGCGCGGCGCTCGAAGCCGAAGGCGCGCTCGAGGAAGTCGATGGCGCCGTGTGCGTCCTGGTAGCGGAGCGTGGGGATGATCATGCGCCGGACGCTAGGCCGCGACGGCCGAGATCTCTTGGACGGATGTGACCCGGTACACGGTCGGCGTCACGCCCGCGAACTGCTTGAAGTCCCGGTTGAAGTGCGCCTGGTCGTAGTAGCCGCTGTCGAGCGCGAGATCGACCAGCTCCGCCCCCGCGCGCAGGCGCGCGGCGGCGCGCTCGAAGCGCAGCAGCCGGGCCAGTGCCTTCGGCGGCATCCCCAGCTCCTCACGGACGCTGGCGGCCAGGTGGCGGCGGCTCCAGCCGAGCTCTTCGGCCAGATCGCCGATGGCCACCGCCCCGTCGGTGTCGTGCAGGCGCGACCACGCCCACTCGAGCTCGGCCGCGACCGGCGGGGCCTCGAGCACGCGCTCGGCGATCGCCCGCTCGAGCAGCGTGAAGCGCTCCGACCAGGTCGGCGCCGTGGCGAGCCGCTCGGCCAGCTCGTCGGCCGCGCGTCCGATCAGGTCCTCGAGCTCGATCACCTGGCCGGTGATCT
Source organism: uncultured Solirubrobacteraceae bacterium (assembly GCA_963774155.1). Taxonomy (GTDB): domain Bacteria; phylum Actinomycetota; class Thermoleophilia; order Solirubrobacterales; family Solirubrobacteraceae; genus DASSUW01. The sequence goes on along the minus strand of CAVZDW010000008.1, from coordinate 276,840 downwards.
CGCGCATCGGCATCCCCAGGAGGCGGCGGGCACCGAGCGGCGTGAGGTACGCCTGGATGCCATGGCCCTCGCCCGCGTGCTCGGTCAGCGCCGGCGTGTCGTGCAAGCCGGCCACGAACGAGCTGAAGCGGCGGCCGTCGACGTCGAGCGTCGGCCCGAAGGAGATGACGAGCACGATCCGCCCGCCCGGCATCTCCGCCCGTCGCACCGGCCCGTCCGCCAGCTCGTGCCAGCCCGCGAGGCTGCGCACGTGGGGGGCGAGCGCCGGCTGCGGCGGCCGGGTGGCGAGCTTCACAGCAGCGCGCCCAGCGCTTCCAGGAAGCGTTCGTTCTCGGCCTGCGTGCCGACCGTCACGCGCAGGGCGCCTTCGCGGCCGAGCGCGCCGCCGGAGCGGACGATCACGCCGCGCTGGGCGAGACCCTGCATGACGTCGGCCTCCTCGCGGCCTTCGCCGAGGTCGAACCAGACGAAGTTGGCGTGCGACTCGGCCGGGTCGATCCCGAGCGCGCGCAGGCCGTCCTCGAGTCCGACGCGCTCGGCGAGGTTGCGCTCGACGCGGCGGGTCACCTCGTCCTGGTGGGTGAGCGCCTCGAGCGCGGCGGCCTGGGCCGCGGCGTTGCAGAAGAAGGGCTGGCGGACCTGGTCGACGGCCGTGCGGAACTCCTCCGAGCCGCACAGCGCGTAGCCGACGCGCAGGCCGCAGAGCCCGTAGACCTTCGAGAACGTCCGCAGGAGCACGAGGTTCGGATGCTTGGCGAGCAGGTCGACCGAGTCGTCGGGGTCCTGCAGCAGGCTGAACTCGACGTAGGCCTCGTCGAGGATCACGCAGACCGAGCGCGGGACGTCGGCGACGAAGGCGGCGATCTCGTCGAGCGGGAGCGCCGTCGACGTCGGGTTGTTGGGGTTGCAGACGATGGCCAGCCGGGTGGCGACCGTGATCTCCTGCCGCATGGCCTCGAGGTCGTGCTTGTGGTCGGCGTCGAGCGGGACCTCGATCGCGCGGGCGCCCGAAGCGGCGGCGAGGTGCGGATAGACGCTGAACGACGGCCAGGCGTAGACGAGCTCGGCGCCGGGCTCGAGCAGGGCGTCGCCCGCGGCGAGCAGGACGTCGCACGAGCCGTTGCCGACGGCGATCCGGCCGGCGGGAATGCCGTGGCGGTCGGAGAGGCGGGCCCGCAGGGCCGCGTTGGTCGGGTCCGGGTACCGGTTCGCGGTCGCCATCGCCTTGGCCGCGGCCTCGACGACCTGCGGCAGCGGCGGATAGGGCGTCTCGTTGGAGGCGAGCTTCACCAGCGGCCCCTCCGACGCGTAGCCGTCAGCGGCCGGGTAGACCGGGATGCGGCGGACCTTGCTGGCGAACTCGAGGGCCATCGCCCGCAGTTTATTGGGCGCCTTCGAGATCGAGCCGGAGCTTGCGCGCCTCGCCGAGGTACACGTGCTGCGGGTCGACCCCGACCGGCGGGTAGCAGTGCATCATCACGCGGATCACACGCGGAAGCGCGCCGGGGACGGGGATCTCGCGAGCGCAGAGGAGCGGCACGCGGCTGAGGCCGATCTGCCGCGCGGCGACGGCCGGGAACTCGGCGTCGAGGTCCGGGGTGAGCGTGAAGATGCAGCTGACGATGGAGTCGCCGTCGAGCCGGTTGCGGCCCAGCAGCTCGCTCATCAGCTCGCTGGTGGCGAGGAGGATCGCGTCCGCCTCGTTGGCCTCGACCGTGGTGGCGCCCCTGAGCGCGATCAGCCTCATCGGCGGCGCACCTTATCCCTATCGCCGGCCCCTTTGAGCTTCTCGATCTCGGGCGCGGTCAGGCGTCGATGGGCTCCCTCCTCGAGCTTGCCGAGCCAGAGCGGGCCGAAGCGCACGCGCTCGAGCGTCACCACGGGATGGCCGACGGCCTCGAGCATCCGCCGCACCTGCCGCTTGCGGCCCTCGTGGATCGTGATCTCGACGCGGTCGGCCGCCAGCCGCTTGGCCCGCGCGGGCGCCGTCCTGCCGTCCTCGAGCTCGATCCCCTCCCGCAGCTGCTTCAGCGCCTCGTCCCGCACGGGCGCGCGGCGGACCTTGGCGTGGTACGTGCGCGGCACCTCGAACGACGGGTGAGTGAGCCGGTGGGCGAGCGGGCCGTCGTCGGTGAGCAGGATCAGCCCCGTGGTCTCGGCGTCGAGCCGGCCGACCGGGTACAGGCGCCGCGAGCTCGGGACGAGCGAGACGATCGTCGGGCGGCCCTGCGGGTCGTGCGCCGTCGAGACCACGCCGCGCGGCTTGTGGACCACGTAGACGGCCCGCTGGCCGGTGGACACGCGCACCGCTTGCCGTCGACCGTGACATGCGCGCTGCCGTCGACGTCGCGCGCCGGGTCGCGCACCGTCTCACCGCCCACGCTGACGCGTCCGGCGAAGACGATCTGCTCGGAGGCCCGGCGGGAGGCGACACCGGCGTGGGCGAGGTACTTGGCGAGGCGCACGACGCTGCCACCATAGGGGGCCGTGGACATTCGGCTGCTCGACGAGACGCTGGCCGCCGCCGGCCAGCCCGCCTTCCGCGCCCGCCAGGCGTGGAGCTGGGCCGCGCGCGGCGCCTCCGGCTACGAGCAGATGACCGACCTCCCGGCCGCCCTCCGCGAGCGGCTCGCGGCCGAGGTCCCGTTCTCGAGCCTGGAGACGGCGCACGAGGCGCACGCGTCCGACGGCACGGTCAAGGCGCTCTTCCACACCGGGGACGGCCGCGCGGTCGAGGCCGTGCTCATGCGCTACCGCGACGGTCGCCGCTCGGTCTGCGTGAGCTCCCAGTCCGGCTGCCCGCTCACCTGCACGTTCTGCGCGACCGGCACGATGAAGTTCGGCCGCAACCTGACGGCCTCCGAGATCCTCGACCAGGTCCTGCACTTCCGCCGCATCGAGCCCGTCGACCACCTCGTCTTCATGGGCATGGGCGAGCCGATGATGAACCTGGAAGGCGTGCTCGAGGCGGCCCGGAGGCTCCCCGACATCGGCATCACCCACCGCCGCACCACGATCTCCACCGTCGGCTGGGTGCCGGGCATCCGCGCCCTCACCGAGAGCGACATGCCGATCCGGCTCGCGTTCTCGCTGCACGCGCCGGAGGACGACCTGCGCTCGAAGATCATGCCGATCAACGACCGCTATCCGATCGCCGACGTGCTCGAGGCCTGCGCCGCCTACTACGCGCGTCGCCGGCGCAAGGTCTTCATCGAGTACGTGATGCTGGCCGGCGTCAACGACACCTACCGGCAGGCCGTCGCGCTCGCCCGGCTGCTCGACCCGAAGATCTACAAGGTCAACCTCATCCCCTACAACCCGACGGGGATGTACGACGGCTCCTCTCCGGGGGCCATCGCCGCGTTCAAGGCGGTGCTCGAACAGCACGGCGTGCGCGCCACGGTGCGCCTGACCCGCGGGCGCGACATCGACGCCGCCTGCGGCCAGCTGGCCGCCAAGGGAAATTGAGTGCGGCTTACTCGCACTCGCAAGCTCGTGCGAGCGCCTTAGTTAGACGGCGCGGCGCGCTGCTCGCCGGCCCGCAGTAGGCGGTCGCGCAGCGCGGACTCGTCCTCCGGCGAGGGGTCCCACTGCGCGGGATCGGGCAGCTCGTCGATCGAGCGCAGCCCGAAGAGCTTCAGGAAGAGCGGCGTGGTGCGGTAGAGGACGGCGCCGAACTGCGAGCGGCCGGCCTCCTCGATCAGCCCGCGCTCGGTGAGCGCGTGGGTGGCCGACTCCGAGGCCACGCCGCGGATGCGGGCCACCTCGGGCCGCGAGACCGGCTGCAGGTAGCCCACGATGGCCAGCGTCTCTGCCTGCGCCGCGGTCAGCGCCGGCGTGCGCGGGCGCGCGAGCAGGCGGCGGGCGGCCTCCTCGGCGTCCGGGTGCGAGGCGAGCGCCCAGCCGCCGGCGACCTCGCGCAGCACGACGCCGCGGCCCTCGAGCGTCCGGGCCAGCTCCTCCAGCGCCTCGGCGACGGCCTCCTCGCCGACCTGCAGAGCGTCGGCCAGCTCGTCGATCGGCACGGGCTCGGGAGCGAGGAAGAGCAGCGCCTCGACCTGGACGACGAGCGAGCTCATGCGACGGCCTCCCGGTTCGCTTCGCCGAGCACGGTGATCGGCCCGAACGGCTCGGTCTGCTCCCAGGCGGCCTCGCCGCGCTTGTACATGTCGAGCAGCGCGAACAGCGTCACCGCCACGGTCACGCGATCGGCCCCCTCGACCGCCTCGTCGAAGGAGAAGCGCCCGCTGCGGCGAGCGAGCAGCCCGCGCAGCACGGTCAGCCGGTCGGCCACCGACACGCGCGGGGCGGCCATGTGCCGCAGGTCGAGCGGCGGCGGCGTGCGCAGCAGCGAGCCGATCGCCTGGCCGAGCACGGCCGGGTCGTAGGCGCGCTCGGCCGCCTCGACCGACACCCGGCGCAGGGCCGGCGGCAGCGGCGCCGACCGGTAGAGGTGGCTCTGGCCGGCGGCGTGCGCCGCCGCCGTCCAACCGCCCGCGCCGCGGAAGCGCGCGTACTGCAGCATCCGCTCCAGCAGCTCCTCGGCCGCCTCGGCGGGCGCCAGCCCGTCGAGCTCGTCGAGCGAGTCCTCGCCCGGGAGCATGAGCCGCGACTTGAGCTCCAGCAGCGCCGCGATGAGGACCAGGAACTCGGTGGCGGCCTCGAGGTCGAGCTCGCCCTCCGCCTCCAGGTGGTCCACGTAGGCCACCACGACCTCCGCCAGCTCCACCTCGAGCAGGTCGAGCTCCTCGCGCAGGATCAGCGAGAGCAGCAGGTCGAACGGGCCGGCGAAGACGTCGAGGTCGAGCTCGAGGCGATGCGCGATCGTGGCCATCGGTCCGGAAAGGCTAGGCCCCCGGGCGGACGGGGCCAACCCCCATCGCGGCCCGCACGTCGACCAGCGTGGGGCCGGCGATCGCGCGCGCCTTGCCGGCGCCGGTCTCCAGGACACGCTCGAGCCCGGCCTCGTCGCCGCGCAGCTCGTGGTAGCGCTCGCGCACCGGAGCCAGCCACTCGACCACCGACTCGGCCACTGCGACCTTGAAGTCCCCGTAGCCCGAGCCCTCGAACTCGCGCTCGATCGCCTCGGGCGTCGTCCCGCGCGCCACGGCGAGGATCTCGATCAGGTTCGAGATGCCGGGCTTGTCCTGGGCCCGGACGATCTCGCGGCCGGAGTCCGCCACCGCGCGCTTGAACTTGCGGACGATCACGTCCGGCTCGTCGAGCACGTAGATCGTGCCCTGCTCCGACTCGCTGGTCGTCGACATCTTGCGCTCGGGATCCTGGAGGTCGGCGACCCGGGCGCCGACCGTCGGGATCCGCGCCTCGGGCACCACGAGCGTCTCGCCGAAGCGGCTGTTGAAGCGCTGCGCCGTGCGGCGCATGAGCTCGAGGTGCTCACGCTGGTCCTCCCCCACCGGCACCTCGTTGGCGCGGTAGGCGAGCACGTCGGCCGACATCAGGACCGGGTAGAAGAGCAGGCCCGCCGCGACCATCTCGCGCTGGGCGGCGGACTTGTCGCGGAACTGGTGCATGCGGTTGAGCTCGCCCAGCGGCGTCACGCCCGAGAGCAGCCAGCTCAGCTCGGCGTGCTCCATCACGTCGGCCTGGCGGAAGAGGATGCAGCGCTCGGGATCGAGCCCCGCGGCCATGAGGATCGCCGCCGTGTCGTAGGTGCGGGCCCGGAGCTCCTTCGGCTCGTACGGGACGGTCACCGCATGCAGGTCGACGATGCAGTAGATCGCCGGATCGGCGCGATCCTGGCCCGCCACGTACTGCGTGATGGCGCCGATGTAGTTGCCGAGGTGCTTGGACCCCGTCGGCTGGATGCCCGAGAAGATGACCACGGGGGCGGCAGTCTAGGTGACCGCCGCCCCGTGGCCCGAGGTCAGGCCGGCCTCGCCGGCACGAGCGCCAGCAGGCTGTTCAGCACGGCCGCGAGGTCGGTGCCGAGCAACCCTGCCGGGTTGAGCAGGTTGGAGATCCCGCACAGGAGGTCGCCGAGCAGGCCGCCGCCGGGGATGGCGGTGATCCGCAGGTTGACCTGGTTGAGCTGTATCCGCAGGCCGAGCAGGTTGAGATCCAGCGGCCCGAGCGTGAGCGTGAGGATGCGGCAGACGAGCTGGGAGCTCTGCGCCGCCGCTCCGGCTTGGCCGAAGCCCGAGACGGGCATACGGACGTTCTCGCGCGTGACGTTGCGGTTCTTGAGCTTGCCCTTGAGCGTGCCCACGCTGAAGACCTCGCCGCTGCGCGAGACGAAGCGGTCGATCGTGTAGGTGCCGGTGAACTTCTTGCCGTTCTTGGCGGTGCCGGTCACCGCGATCCGCTTGGTGAGATCGGTCGTGGTTCCACCCGTCTGGGCGGCGGCCGAGCCGGCGCCGCCAAGCAACAGGGCGCAGGCCAGCGTGGCCGCTACGGCGGCCAGGCGTGTACGTGACATCGAGGTTCCCCCCTCGGTCGGTTGACGCCTCCCGCCTTCCCGGGGCACTATTCGAGAGAACGGTAGGAAATCGACACTCCCGAAGTCGGGATATCGATGCTCCGTTCCGAGGAGTCCATTGCCGCCTGTACCCGCCGACGCTTGGAGAAGCCGGGGGCGGGCGACCCTCCCGCGGTCGCCCGCCTCCCGCCGGTCAGCGATGGGACCGCTTCACGCCGCCCCCGGCTCGTTCTGTCCTGCCCGCCATGTTCTCGGGTGCCCGGTGGACCGGCCCGGCTAACGCCTGAGCACGACCTTCGCCCGCACGGTCTGCGTCGCCTCGGCCGTCCGGACCGTCAGCACGAGCGTCGCGGCGACGCGCCGGGCCGACCGCAGCCGCCGCTGCGCCGACCGGTCGAGCCGCAGCACGAGCTGCCGCGAGTCGCCGGCCGCGATCCGGCGGCTCGAGAGCCGGCCGAGCCGGCGGTCGCCGGAGCGCAGGACCGACGTGACCCGGCAGGCCTCCTCGCAGGCGACCGTGTAGCGCAGCCCGCGCCGGGCCACCTGCGCCAGGCTGCGCCCGGCGCTCAGGCGGACGCCGGGACGGCTCTCGCTCTCGCCGGCCACGTCGCCGCCGTCCGGCCCGGCGGCGGGCTGGACGGCGCCGCCGCCGGTCACCGTGACCCGCACGGTGGCCGTCGTGCTCGCGCCCCGGCGATCCGTCGCGGTCACCTTGGCGTCGTAGACCCCCGGCGCCGCGTAGGTGTGCCAGACGACCTCGCCCGCGCCCTTCCCGCCGTCACCGAAGTCCCACACCACGAGCAGGTCGGCGCCGTCCTCGACGTCCCGCGCCGCCGAGGAGAACTGCACCCGCAGCGGCGCCGCGCCCGACTGCGGATCGGCCGCCGCCGAGACCGTGGGCGGCTGGTTGGCCGGCGGATCCTCGACCGTGATCTCGATCTCCTCCGTGGCGCTCGCCCCGCCCGGATCGGTGGCCGTCACCGTGGCGGTGAAGGTCCCCGCCGTGCGGTAGGTGTGGTCGACCTCGGCCGCCAGGGCGCCGCCACCGTCGCCGAAGTCCCAGCGATAGGTCAGCGGCTGGCCCTCGGGGTCACGGCCGTCGGCCTCGAGGTGGACGACGAGCGGGGCGCGCCCGCGCGCCGGATCGGCGGCCACGTCGACCTGCGGCGGCCGGTTGACGGGCGCCGTCACGGTCACCGGCACGGTGTCGGTGCCGGTCTCGCCCTCGTCGTCGGTGACGGTCACGGTCGCCTCGTACTCGCCGGGCGCCGTGTAGGTGTGCACCGGCTGCGCGCCGAGCGCGCTGCCCCCGTCCCCGAACGTCCAGCGGTAGCGCAGCGGCGCGCCGCCGTCGGGATCCAGGCCGCTGGCCGAGAAGTGCACCTCGAGCGGCGCGGCGCCCGTGGCCGGATCGGCGAAGCCGATGACCTCCGGCGCGCCGGGCGAGGCGTCGTCGCCGGTGATGTCGAACGCCGAGAACGAGGCGTAGATCGGCTCGTCCTGGAAGATGCCGAGCGCGAACAGCCCGACCGGCGCGCCGGCCACCGCCGTGTTGGTCACGGTCGCGCCGAACGTCGTCCACGCGCCGCCCGTGACGCGGTACGCCGCGGCGTACGTGTCGCCGGTCTTGGTCAGCCGCAGCGCGTACGTGTCGTCGGCCGGGTACGGCAGCCACTCGCTCACCTCCGGCTGCGCCACCACGTCGCCGGTCTCGCTGCGCAGCTCGAAGCGCGCCCGGTCGCCGTCGGCGATCACGTCGAACTTGACGTAGTCGTCGTCGCTGTCGTGGACGATCAGCCCCGCCTGCTGGCAGCACGTGACGAGCGGGACCTTCACGGTCGTCTCCGCCGTCCAGTCGCCCGCCGGGGCGTCCTGCAGGACGACGTTGGTCGGGCCGGTGTCGCTCGCGCCGTAGATGTCACCCGCCGACGTCTCGACGTGCAGCGCGCCACCGGACTGATGCAGCGTCGCCGGGTCGTAGCGGACGGTGCGATCCCACTTGCACCCGTCGAACGCGGTTCCCTCGAACGCGTCGTCGCCGCTCGTGGGCGGCCCGCTGCACGGCAGCGCCCCGAGCGTGCCGTGCTCCTTCACCTGGACGTCGCGGAAGTAGACCTCGTCGCCGGTGCCGTGGTTCTGGAGCCCGATGCGCCCCGTCGTGAGGTCGCGCGCCGGGTCGTTCGACGTGAACTCGTTGACGAGCCAGCCGTTGAGGCGCACGTAGATCTTCGGCGCGTCGACGGTGATCTCGTACGTGTTCCACTGGCCGGGCGGGTTCAGCGCCTGGTCGCGCGCCGCCGCGTTGGGAGCCTGGACGTTGTAGACCGCCCCGGTCTGCGAGTCGGCGTCGTCGGTGGCGTCGATCTGGATCTCGTAGCCCTGGTTGACCGCCACGAACGGGTCGTTGCCCGGGTCCGGCCAGCCGCCGACGAACACGCCCGAGTTGTCGTCCCCGGGCATCATCCACTCGAGCTTGAACGTGTGCGGGCCCTCGAACCGCTCGTCGTGCCAGAGCAGCCCGAGCCCACCGAACGTCTCGAGCGTGCACTCCGGCGTGAAGGTGAAGCCGCCGGGGCCGGCCATGTTCCAGTTCGCGAGGCTCGCCTGGGTGCCGTCGAACAGCATCCGGTAGCCCGGATCCGGCTGCGCGGCGGTGGTGCAGGTCGGCTCGCCGGTGCCGGCGTCGTCCAGGTGGAAGAAGTCGAAGCGGGCGTCATCGCCGTCGCCGTCCCCGTTGAACGCCGCGACCCCGACCTTCGGGTCCGGGATCGCCGACAGCGGCCGTGCGCGCCCGAACGGGATCCAGTCGGTCCCGTTGACCGAGTAGGCGGCCTGCAGGAACGTGCCGTCGCTCGTGATCTTCAGGTGGACGGTGTTCGGGAAGTTGGCGTCCAGCAGCGGCGTCCGGTCCGCCGCCCCGCCGTCGACCGGCTGGCCGTCCTGCTGGAGGATGAACTCCAGGTTGCGGCCTTCCGGCACCTTGATGAACGACAGCTTCGCGAAGTCCTGGTCGGAGCCGTAGACCATCAGCGCGGCCTGCTCGTACGTCTTCTCGGCGAGCGCGATGTCGACCTTGGTGGTCGCCTCCCAGCCGCCGTCGGGAGCCGGTTGCAGGACGACGTTCTGGGCGGTGGTGGTGCCGCCGTACATGTCGGTGTTGTTGCCGGTGTCGATGGCCAGCGCGCCGTTCTCCACGGCACGGCCCGCCGGGTTGTCCCGGACGATCTCGGACCACCGGCACGTGTCGAGCGCGGCACCGCCGAACTCGTCGTCGGGGTTCGGCTCGCCGGCCGGGCAGTCGGTGGCCTGGACGGTCACCGTGTCGGAGGCCTCGAGGCCGCCGGCGTCGCGCACCGTGAAGCGTGCGGTGTACGTCCCGGGCTGGGTGTAGGTATGCGTCGCGTTCTGGGTCGTGGCGTGGGCGGAGCCGTCGCCGAAGTCCCAGTCGTACGTCAGGGCGCCGCCCTCGGGATCGGACGCGGTCCCGGTGAACGAGACCTGCAGCGGGACGCCGCCCTCCTCCGGCGTGGCGGCCGCGGTCGCGGTCGGACGCGCGTTGGCGGAGATGCCGCGGCCGTTGAAGCGGATCTGGTCGACGTCGAGGCCGCCGTTCGGGAAGGCGAAGAACAGCTTGTGCTTCCCGGCGGGCGCCGTGATCGGCAGCTGGAAGTCCTGCTGGGTCTCCCAGGCGCCGGTGTTCGGGACGTTGACCGTGCCGAGGAGCGGACCGGTGGCCGGATCGTCGATGCGGACCTCGATCGGCCCGCCGCCTCCGCCCGAGGACGCCGTGACGGTCAGCGAGGTGATGCCGGTCAGGTTGACCGGCTCCCACGCGATGTAGTTGACCGCCTCCGCTCCGCCGGCGTTGTCGGTGAACCCGACGCGCTCGCCGCCGCCCGCGTTGGCCTGCGCGACGGTCTGGATGCCGCGCATGTCGGTGTAGTGCTCGGCCTGGAGCAGCTTCGGCCAGATCACGACCTCCTTGTCGGCCCGCAGCGGGCCGGCGCCGGGCGCGCCGCCCTTGTCGGTGTAGGCCGCGGCGAGGACGCCGAAGATGTTCGCGTCGGTGCCGTGACCGCCGTCGGCCGCCGTCTGGATCACGCCCTGGCATCCGGTGGCGTCGGTCAGGGGGTGCGCGTGCTCGTCATGGCCGAGCAGGTAGTCGATCTCGACGCGCGAGCAGTCGGCGTGCGTGCCGGAGACCGTGCCGTCCTCGGCGTCGGTCACGGAGACGTCGAACGCGATCTGGTCGCCGAAGTCGAAGAAGCCGCCCTCGGCCGGCGAGTTGACGGTGATCACCGGCGCCGCGTTGCCGACGACGATCGTCACGTCGTCGCTCCCGGTCTTGCCGCTCTCGTCGGTGACGGTCAGCGTCGCCCGGTAGGTGCCGACCGCGCCGTACGTGTGCGACGGGTTGGGCGCGGTGCTGACGGCCGAGCCGTCGCCGAAGTCCCACGAGTAGGTGACCGCGCCGCCGTCCGGGTCGCGCGAGCCCTCGGCCGAGAACTGGACGGTGAGCGTGGTGGCGCTGGTGGACGTCTTGTCGGCCGCCGCCACCGCGATCGGCCGCCGCCCGCCCTGCACGTAGTCGACGCGGTAGAGCGCCGAGCTGGCGTCGCCGCCGAAGAAGCCGCCGCCGTAGTCGAGGACGTAGAGCGAGCCGTCGGGCCCGAACTCCATGTCCATCGGGTTCTCCCACTTGAAGGCCGGATCGTCGAGGAAGGCGCTCACCTCGAGCGGGCCGCCGGTGGCGTCGAGCGCGGTCTCCTTGATCCAGTCGCGCCCCCACTCGTAGGGGAACCAGTGGTCGTCGTAGTAGGCCGGGAACTTGGTCTCCGACGGGTTCGACGCCTCGTAGTGGTAGACCGGCCCGCCCATCGGCGACTCGGAGCCGCCGGGCTGCATCTCGGCCTCCCACGGCCCGCCGTTGCCGTACCAGATGTCCGGCAGCGTGGCCGGCGGCAGGCTCTGCTTGCCGGTGTTGTTGGGCGACGTGTTGACCGGCGCGCCGCAGTTGAAGGCCGCGCCGGACGTGCCCGTGGCGAAGTTGTAGTCGAGGAAGGCGTCGTTGTCGCCGGTGCAGTAGGGCCAGCCGAAGTTGCCGGGCCCGCGCAGGACGCTGAACTCGACCTGGCCGCCAGGGCCGCGCGTGGCGCTCGGGCCGCCCGCGTCGGGGCCGTAGTCGCCGACGTAGACGTAGCCGGTCTCCTGGTCGACGGAGATCCGGAACGGGTTGCGGAAGCCCATGGCGTAGATCTCCGGCTTCGTCTGGGCCTCGCCCGGGGCGAACAGGTTGCCCGCCGGGATCGAGTACGTCGCGGTGACCGGGTCGGGCTTGATCCGCAGCACCTTGCCGCGCAGGTCGTTGGTGTTGGCGGAGCTGCGCTGGGCGTCGAAGGCCGGGTTCCGGGTCGAGCGCTCGTCGATCGGCGAGTAGCCGTCGGACTCGAACGGGTTGGTGTCGTCGCCGGTCGAGAGGTAGAGGTTGCCGGCGGCGTCCCACGCGAAGTCGCCGCCGTTGTGGCAGCAGATGCCGCGGTTCTGCGCGACCTCGAGCAGCTTCTGCTCACTCGAGAGGTCGATCGTCTCGGTCGCCGGGTCCCACTTGAAGCGCGCGAGGTGGTTCTGGCCGTCGAAGGGCGCGAACTGCGCGGCCGTGCCGGTGGTCGGCGCGTCGCCGCCCGGCGTCGCGAGCGGCGGCGAGTAGTACACGTAGACCCAGTGGTTGGTCGCGAAGCCGGGGTCGATGGTGATCGCCTGCAGGCCGTCCTCGTCGTGGCTGTAGACCGGCAGGTTGGCCGCGACCTTGGTGTCGCCGTTCGCGTTCGTGTAGCGGATCACGCCGTCGCGCGCGGTATGCAGGACGCCGCGGTTGGGGAGCACGGCGAGGCCGATCGGCTCGCCGGTCTCGGCCGCCGTCTTGGCCAGCGTGACGCGCTCGAAGCTGCTCCAGATCGTGCCGCCGCAGTCGCCCTCGACGAGCTTGGCCGCCCACTTGATGCCGCCGAGCAGATGCTGCCGGAAGGCGGGCTCCGCGAACGACTCGTTCGTGTGGCCGCCGCCGGTGTACCAGGAGCGCCCGCCGTCGTAGGCCTGGCACCAGGCCGTCGGATGGTCGGCGCCGTCGACGCCGCCGCTGTAGGTCGTCTCGTCGAGGGTGGCCAGCACGTGCACGTCGCCGCGCGGGTTGCTGCGGAACGAGTACCACTCGTCGAAGCGCTGCCAGCGCTGCGGGAGATGGCTGGTCGACGGGTGCTTGCGGTCGGAGACCTTGACGGTCGCGTTCTGGTTGGCCGGGTGGCTCTCGAAGTAGGCGCCGACGAGGCCGCCGTACCAGGGCCAGTCGTACTCGGTGTCGGACGCGGCGTGGATGCCGGCGTAGCCGCCGCCCGCCTGGATGTAGCCCTCGAACGCCGCCTGCTGGGCGGCGTCCAGCGGGTCGCCGGTGGTCGAGAGGAAGACGACCGCGTCGTACTGCCCGAGCGTGGCCGTCGTGAAGTTCGAGGAGTCCTCGGTCCAGTCGACGGCGATGCCGTCCGCGCCCGCCGCCTCGCAGATCGCGGCGCGGCCGACGGGGATCGAGTCGTGCCGGAAGCCGGTCGTCTCGGAGAACACGAGGACCTTCTCCTCGGGACCGAGCGTCGCCTCGTCACACGCCGGCGCGACGGCCGGCAGCGCGGCGGGCGCCTGTGCCGCGGCCGGGGATGCCCAGACCAGCGCCACGCCGAGCGCGATGAACCACGGCAGCCCACTACGACGCATCTGTCTCCCCCTCCGGAACGGAGCGTCGAGTTATATGTCGGCCTTGCAACTAAGTCAAGCGACTTTCGCCTGACTCCCGCGAAAGTCAGCCGGCCTGGATTGCCGCCACCCCGGACAGCAGTACGGAGACGCCGGCCAGGCGCACGCCACTGATCGGCCGGCGCGGCAGGCGAAGAGCGCCTAGGTCCGGAGCGACGCGGCCGCCTTGGCGATGCCCTCCCAGGGGTCGCCGCGCTCCTCCAGCCGCGCCGGGACGTCGCGCAGCGTCCAGCGCCGCGGCTCGGCGTCGGCGACCTCGTCCCAGAACAGCGGCGTGGCGACCGGCGCGGTCGGCTTGGCCCGCACCGCGTAGGGCGCCACGGCGGTCTGCGCGTACGTGTTGCGTGCGGCGTCGACGAGCACGCGACCGCCGCGCCCCTCCTTGCGCCACGACGTGGTGAGCTGGTCCGGCAACCGCGCCGCGAGCTCCTCGGCGAGCTCACCGGCCCGCGTCCGCACGGTGTTCGAATCGGGGCCGCGGCGCAGCGGCGCCACCACGTGGATGCCGCGCGACCCCGAGGTCATGGCGTACGGCGTCAACCCCTGCTCGCGCAGCAGGTCGCCGGCCGCCAGCGCGCCCGCCCGGATCGCGTCGATGTGCCCGTCGCCGTCGTCGGGCGGGTCGAAGTCGAAGACGATGCGGTCCGGCTGGTCGGGCTTGTCGGCCTTCGCGGTCCAGACGTGCGGGGTGATGCAGTTCTGGTTGGCCAGCCACACGAGGGTCGCCGGCTCGCCGCCCACCGCGTGCGTGACGTCGCCGCCCTTGCGGCGCGACACGGTCACGCGCTTGACCCAGTCCGGCGCGCCCTTGGGGATCGCCTGCTGGATCACGACCTCCGCGTCGATCCCGCGGTTCCATCGCCACAGGTTCAGCGGCCGGTCGCGCACGTGCGGGGCCATGACCGGCGCCACGGCCGCGTAGTAGTTCGCGAGGTCCAGCTTGGTGATGCCGTCGGCCGGGAACAGCACCTTGTCCGGGCTGCTGATCCGGACGTTCCGGCGGCCGATCCTCAGGTGCGTCTCGGCCGCCATTCGCCTACAAGGGTTGGCGGATCACCGGTCGCTTGGCCGCCCCGGCCTCGTCGAGCCGGCGCACCGGCGTGTCGTAGGGCGCGTTCTTCGCGATCGAGGGATCCTCGGCCGCCTCCGCGAGGATCTTGGCCACGGCCTCGGCGAAGGCGTCGAGCGTCTCGCGCGTCTCCGTCTCGGTCGGCTCGATCAGCAGCGCCTCGTCGACCAGCAACGGGAAGTAGACGGTCGGCGGGTGGAAGTCGTGGTCGAGCAGCCGCTTGGCGAGGTCGAGCGTCTTGATCCCCAGCGCCTTCTTCATCGGCCCGCCCGTGAGCACGAACTCGTGCATGCACGTGCGGTCGAAGGCGACCGGGAGGTGCTCGCCGCAGAGCTCCTTGAGCCGCGCCATGAGGTAGTTGGCGTTGAGGACCGCCGTGTCGCTCGCCTCGGCGAGCCCGTCGCTCCCCAGCGAGAGGATGTACGCGTAGGAGCGCACGAAGACGCCGAAGTTGCCCTGGAAGCCGCGCAGGCGCCCGATCGACTGCGGGCGGTCGAAGTCCAGGTCGTACGACCCGTCCTCGCGCTGGACCACCTGCGGCCGAGGGAGATACGGCTCGATCCGGTCCGATACCGCGATCGGCCCCGCTCCCGGACCGCCGCCGCCGTGCGGCTGCGTGAAGGTCTTGTGCAGGTTGTAGTGGACGATGTCGAAGCCCATGTCGCCCGGCCGCGCGCGGCCCATGACGGCGTTGAGGTTCGCGCCGTCGTAGTAGAGCGTCGCCCCGACGTCGTGCATGATCCCGGCGATCTCCTCGATGTTGCGATCGAAGACGCCGAGCGTGTTCGGGTTCGTGAGCATCAGCGAGGCGACGTCGTCGTCGACCTTCGAGCGCAGGTCCTCGAGGTCCACGCCGCCGTCCGGCGCCGTGCCGACCTTGACCACCTCGTAGCCCGCCATCGTCACCGTCGCCGGGTTCGTCCCGTGCGCGGTATCCGGCGTGAGGATCCGGTGCCGGTGCTGGCCGCGCGCCTCGTGGTAGGCGCGGGTGAGCAGGACGCCCGCGAGCTCGCCCTGGGAGCCGGCCGAGGGCTGCAGCGACACATGCGGGAGGCCGGCGATCTCGGCCAGCGCGCGCTGGAGCTCCCACATGAGCTGGAGCGCGCCCTGGGCGCGGCGTGGCGCCTGCAGCGGGTGCAGCCGGGCGTGCCCGGGCAGCGCGGCCACGCGCTCGTGGAGCTTCGGGTTGTGCTTCATCGTGCACGAGCCGAGCGGGTAGAAGCCGGCGTCCACGTGGAAGTTGCGGGTGGAGAGCGTCGTGTAGTGGCGGACGATCTCCGGCTCGGCGATCTCCGGCAGCTTGGGCGGCTCGGCGCGGCGGAAGCGCTCGGGCAGCGCGTCGGGGTCCTCGGGGACGTCGAGCTCGGGCGCCGTGAACGCGCGGCGACCCGCGACGGACTTCTCGAAGATCGTCGTCGTCATGCCGTCACCGTCTGGCGCTCCGCCGCCACGGCGGCTCCGAGCACCTCGGCCAGGCGGTCGATGTCCGCGCGCGAGCGCTGCTCGGTGATGGCGATGAGCAGGCCGTTCTCGAACTCCTCGTAGTCGGCGCTCAGCGGGTAGCCCGGGTTGACGCCCTCGGCCGCGCAGCGCTCGATGACCTTCGCGACCGGCGCGTCCAGCCTGACGGCGAACTCCCGCACCACCGGCTGGTCGTGCAGCAGCTCGACGCCCTCGAGCCCGGCCAGGGTGCGGCGCGCGTAGGCGGTCCGGTGGAGCAGCAGCTCGCCGAGCTCGACGATCCCGCGGCGGCCGAGCCACGACAGGTAGATGATGCCCGCGAGCGCGTTGAGCGTCTGCGCGGTCGTGATGTTGTGCGTGGCCTTCTCGCGGCGGATGTGCTGCTCGCGCGTCTGCAGCGTGAGCACCCAGCCGCGCCGGCCGTCGACGTCCTTGGTCTCGCCCGCGATCCGGCCGGGCATGCGGCGCAGGTACTTCTCCTGCGCGGCGAAGAAGCCGAACGACGGGCCGCCGAAGTCGAGCCGGTTGCCGAGCGGCTGGCCCTCCCCCACGGCGATGTCGACGTCGAACTCGCCGGGCGCGCGCAGCACGCCCAGGGTCATGGGATCGGTCTGCACGACGAGCAGGGCCCCGCTCTCGTGGACGAGCGCCGAGAGCTCCTCGAGGTCCTCGATCGCGCCGAGGAAGTTCGGGTACTGCAGGAAGACGGCCGAGACGTCGTCGCCGAGGGCCTCGCGGAGCGCCGCCGCGTCGGTCACGCCGCCGCTCAGCGGGACCTCCTCCACCGCCGTGCCGTAGCCGGCCGCGGTGGTCGCGAGCGCCTCGCGCGAGTGCGGATGCAGGCCGCGCGAGACGAGGAAGCGCGGGCGCCCGTTCTCCAGCTTGGCCAGCCAGCCCGCCGAAGCGACGGCCGACGGCGCCTCGTAGAGCGTCGCGTTCGAGACCGGCAGGGCGGTGAGCTCGCTGATCGCCGTCTGGTACTCGAACATGACCTGCAGCGTGCCCTGCGAGACCTCGGGCTGATACGGCGTATACGGGGTCAGGAACTCCGAGCGCGAGAGCAGCGCGTCGACCAGCGCCGGCACGTAGTGGTCGTACATCCCGGCCCCGAGGAACGAGATCTCGTCCTCGGCCGAGACGTTGCGCGCGGCGAGGTCGCGCAGGTACGCGTACACCTCCTGCTCCGGCTTGCCCGGCGGCAGGTCGATCGGGCGGCCGAGCCGGACGCGCTCCGGGATGTCGGCGAACAGCTCGTCGACCGAGGCCGCGCCGATCGCCTCGAGCATCGCCTGGCGATCGGCATCCGTGGCAGAGGTGTAGCGACTCAAGTCAGGTTGCCCTCGTAAGCCTCGCGGTCCAGCAGCTCGTCGACCTCGGACGGCTCGGTCAGGCGGACCTTGACCAGCCAGCCGGTGCCGTACGGGTCCTCGTTGATCGACTCCGGGGAGTCGCCGAGCGCCTCGTTGACCTCGACGATCTCGCCGGACAGCGGCGCCACGACGTCCGAGACGGCCTTGACCGACTCGATCTCCGCGTACGGCTCGTCCTTGCTGATCGTCTTGCCGACCTCGGGCGGGTCGACGAACACGACCTCGCCCAGCTGGTCCTGCGCGTACCACGTGATCCCGAAGGTGGCGACGTCGCCGTCGATCCGGGCCCAGTCGTGCTCGGGGTGGTACTTCAGGTCGTCGGGATAGCTCGCATCGGCCACGTTCAGTTCTCCTTGGAATACAGCGGCTTGTCCCGCACCTCGGCCGAGCGAGCCTTGCCGCGGACGTCGATCTCGATCGGGGTTCCGGCCTCGGCCTTCCCGGCAGGCACGTACGCCATGCCGATGCCGATCCCGAGGCACGGGGACAGCGTGCCCGAGGTCACCTCGCCGCCGCCGATCACCGGGTTGCCCTGGCGGGCGATCCCCGGGCCGGTGATGACGAACGGCACCAGCTTCTCGTCGGTTCCCTCGTCGCGGGCGGCCCGGACGGCCTCGGAGCCGATGAAGCCCGTCTCCTCCTTGCAGCACCAACCGAGGCCCGCCTCGATCGGCCCGCGGTCCTCGGTCAGGTCGTTGCCGTAGAGGTGGAAGCAGACCTCGAGCCGCAGCGTGTCGCGCGCTCCGAGGCCCGCCGGCGTGGCGCCGGCTTTGACGAGGGCGTCCCAGATCGTGACGGCGTAGCCGGGCGCGATGAGCAGCTCGACCCCGTCCTCGCCGGTGTAGCCGGTCCCGCAGACGAGCGTGCCGGGAGCCCCGGCGATGCTGAGCCGGGCGGTGCGGAAGCGCTTCGGCAGCTCGCCGTCGGCCAGCCCGGCCACCAGGCCGCGCGCCTCCGGGCCCTGGACGGCGATCATCGCGTAGTCGTGCAGCCGGTCGTGGACCGTGACGTCGTAGCCGCGCGCCTGCCGGCGCATCCAGAGCAGGTCGCGCTCGTGGTTGGAGGCGTTGGTGACGGTCAGGTAGCCGTCGCCGTGGCGGTACGTGAAGAGGTCGTCGATGACGCCGCCGTTCTCGCGGCACATGACGGAGTACTGGGCCCCGTCCCGCGCGATCCTGGAGACGTCGTTGGAGAGGACGCGCTGGAGGAAGGCCTCGGCGTCGGGGCCCGTCGTCTCCACCTCGCCCATGTGCGACACGTCGAACACGCCCACGCCCGTCCGGACCGCGACGTGCTCCTCCCGGATCCCGGTGTACTGGACCGGCATCTCCCAGCCCGCGAACGGGACCAGGCGTGCACCCGCGGCAACGTGGCGGTCGTAGAGCGGGGTCCGCTTGAGCGTCTCGGCTCCGGCAGCCATGCGACGCCGGACCCTAGCAGCGGGTTACGCCGCTGCGACCAGGCTGCGGCGCTCGAACTGAGCGCACCACGCGTCGACCACGGCCGGGTCGAACTGGGCGCCCGCCTCGCGGCGGAGCTCGGCCACCGCTTCCTCGGCCGAGCGGGCCTTGCGGTAGGGGCGGCCGGCGGTCATCGCGGCGTACGCGTCGGCCACGGCGACGATCCGCGCGCCGACGACGATCTCCTCCCCGGCCAGGGCGTCGGGATAGCCCGCGCCGTCCCAGCGCTCGTGGCTGGCGCGCACGAGCGCGGCCACCCGGGAGAGGGCCGGCGCGGCCAGGATGATCCGCTCGCCGATGATCGGGTGGCGGCGGACGAAGGCCCATTCGTCGTCGGTCAGCGGGCCGGGCTTGCCGAGGATCGCGTCGGGGATCGCCACCTTGCCGACGTCGTGCAGCTCGCTCGCGTGCCGGACCTGCTCGATCTCGTCGGGCGCGAGGCCCAGCGCGGCGGCGGTGGCGACGGCCAGCGCGACGGTCTCGTCGTGCGTGCCCAGGCCGGGATCGCGCTCGGCCAGGGCGCGCAGGAGCACGTCCTTGCTCTGGCGGCCGGCCGAGGAGCGGCCGGCGTGCTTGTTGGCGTACATGCGCTGGTCGGCGATGCGGAGCGCCTCGACGGGCTCCGTCGCCTCGACCGGCAGCGTGATGGCGCCGTGGGAGCAGGTGATCGCGAAGCCGTCGCCCTGCTCGGAGAGCGCGGCGGCGGCGCCGCGCACCATCGCCTCGTGCGGCTCGCCGGCGGTCTGGAAGACGGCGCAGAACTCGTCCCCGCCCATGCGGAAGGCCCGTCCGCGGCCGTGCAGGAAGGCGGCGAGGTTCCCGCCCAGGCGCACGAGCAGCGTGTCGCCGGCCGGATGGCCGAAGGAGTCGTTGTACTGCTTGAAGCCGTCGAGGTCGAAGAGCGCCAGCACGACGGGGCGGGAGGGCGTGGCCTCGGGGAGCAGCTCCTGGAGCGTCCGCGCGAGCGCGCGGCGGTTGCCGAGGCCGGTCAGCGCGTCGGTCAGCGCCTCGCCCCGTGAGGCGCGGAGCATGACGACGTTCTCGCCGAAGGTCAGCGTGGCGCGGGCCATCACGGCGAGGATGGACGCGGCGGCGAGGATGACGGCGAGCAGGTTGATGTCGGCGACCGCGGCGTAGACCAGCAGGCCGAGGCCGATGGCCCCGAAGGCCAGCGGCACGGCGACCACGCGGACGCGCTCGTCGGCGGCCTGACGGTTGCTCTCGGGCGGGTCCTGCCAGGCGGCGGCCGCGATCAGGGCCATGCCCGCCCACCAGCCGGCGTCGAACCACCCGCCGGCCTCGTAGACGCCCGCCGTGGTGCTGACGAGATAGAGCGAGTCGGCGAGCCAGAACGTCGCCACGCCGGCCGCGAGCAGCATCCATGTGCGGTCCAGGCGCCAGCCGGTGCTGGCGAGGGCACCGACGGCGATGCCGAGCAGCACGAGGTCGAACAGCGGGTACGCGAGCGCGGTGGCGATGCCGAGCGGCGCGCCGCTCACGCTCTCGAGCACGGTCTCGAAGACGATCGCCGCGCTCAGGGCGGCGACGCCGAGCGCCGCCGTGGCGCCGTCGACCCACAGGCGCCGCGGGAGGCCGCGGGCGCGGGAGCGCAGCAGCGCCAGCGAGCCGGCGAGGGCGAGCGGCGGGAACAGGAGGTAGCCGGCGTCGGCGGGCGACGGGATCGGCGGGGCCGGATCCGTCCACAGGACCGCCGAGTAGTAGAGCTCTCCGAACGACCAGGCGAGCAGGCCGGAGCCGATGAGGGCCCAGGCCAGGCGCTCCGGGCCGCGCACCGAGGGCACGCGAGCCAGGCAGACACCCGCGGCCACGACGAGCGCGACGTTATGCGCGAAGCGGCTGAAGAGCAGGCCGAGGTCGAGATCGGGGCACCAGCACCGTGCGCAGCTCGTGCGCGATCAGCCACGCCGCGACGAGGGCGAGGAGGATGCGTATGGGGCGCGGTGCAGCGGCCATACCGAGTGATATCGGCCCGAGGCCGCCCAGTCCTGAGCCCGATCAGGTCTGCCCGACGACGTTGTTGATGGGGCTTACCGCAGGAACGGCGGGATGTCGAGATCGTCGTCGCGGATCTCGAGCGACGAGCGCTGGCGCTCGTCGATGCGCGGGCCGCGGTCGCGCGGGCCCCGCTCCCGCTCCGCGCGCGTGGCCCGGAGGCCGGCGCGGTCGAAGCCGGTGGCGATCACCGTCACGCGGATCTCGTCGGCCAGCGCGTCGTCGATCACGGCGCCGAAGATGATGTTGGCGTTCGAGTCGGCCGCCGAGTGGATGATCTCCGCCGCCTCGTTGACCTCGAAGAGCCCGAGGTCCTTGCCGCCGGTGATGTTGAGGAGGATGCCGTTGGCGCCCTCGACCGACTCCTCCAGGAGCGGGCTCGACACCGCGGCCTTCGCGGCCTCGGCGGCGCGCGACTCGCCCGTCGCGGTGCCGATGCCCATCAGCGCGGAGCCGGCGTCCTGCATGATCGTGCGGACGTCGGCGAAGTCGAGGTTGATGAGGCCGGGGATCGTGATCAGGTCGGTGATGCCCTGGACGCCCTGGCGCAGCACGTTGTCGGCCTCGCGGAAGGCGTCGAGGATGCTGGTGCGGCGCTCGACGATGGAGAGCAGCCGCTCGTTCGGGATGACGATCAGCGTGTCGACCATCTCGCGCAGGCGGTCGATGCCCTCCTGCGCCTGGCGCGCGCGCTGGGAGCCCTCGAACTCGAACGGGCGCGTGACGACGCCGACGGTGAGCGCGCCGATCTCGTTCTTGGCGATCTCCGCGATCACGGGCGCGGCGCCCGTGCCGGTGCCGCCGCCCTCGCCGGCGGTGACGAACACCATGTCCGCCCCCTTGAGGGCCTCCTTGATCTCATCGCGCGACTCGGCCGCGGCGCCCTGCCCGATCTGCGGGTTGGCGCCGGCGCCCAGGCCCTTGGTGAGCTGGTGCCCGATGTTGAGCTTGATGTCGGCGTCCGTCATCTGGAGCGCCTGGTTGTCGGTGTTGCAGGCGATGAACTCGACGCCCGAGAGGCCGGCATCGATCATCCGGTTCACGGCGTTGGTTCCTCCGCCGCCGACACCGACGACCTTGATCACTGCGAGATAGCTGCCAGCTTCCATGAAGTGTTCCGTCCGGACCTCTAGTTAGGGTTGAGCGTTTTGCACTGCTCGCTCAAGGCGCGGATTGTGGCACGTTACGGCGACTTCCTCCCCGAAGTCAAAGAAACGGAACCTCGGCAAGAACCGTTGCAAACCGCGTAAGTCTCAACTTCGGGTCGAGAGTAGCCTGATTCTCACCCTACGGTTGAGGGTCTGTGGGAGGCGGCTCCTGGGCGATCGGACCGAGGCCTCCGGCGGCCACCCGGCCGCGCGCCCGAAGGTCGAGATAGGTCGCGCCGGCCGCGTCGGGCTCGGCGAGGACGCGCGCGGCCGCGGCCCACTTGGCGGCGGCGTCGTCGCGGTCGCCGAACACGAGCGGCGGCCCGTCGCGCAGGTCCATGGTCAAGCCCTCGGGGGCCCAGTACAGACGCTCGCCGCGCTCGAGCAGCTCGGGGGGCGCGGCCGCGGCCACGGCGAGGGCCGAGAGGGTCCGCGGGTTCTCGACCCGCTCGCCCGGCAGGCGCTTGCTGTGGACCGTGGGCAGCGTGTCGTCGACCTCGACGCCCGTGAGGACGATGCCGCTGCCCGAGACGGGGGTCATGCGGCCGCCGGCCTCGAGCGCCGCCACCGGCCGGTGCTCGAGCACCTCGATGGCCATGCCGTGCGGGAAGTCGGTCTCGACCCTGAGGCCGGCCACCGACGGGTAGCGGGCGACGGCGTCGTCCAGCACTTCCCGGCGAACGTGCAGCGTGGTCATCTCGCGCGCGGCGTCGTCCAGCGCGGCCCGGATCCGCGCCTCCTCGCTCGTCGTCGCGCCCGTGACCGTCACGTCGGTCACCCCGACGAAGGACGAGTCGCGGAGCCAGAGCCAGCCGCCGACCAGCAGGCCGGCGAGCACGACGACGACGGCGAAGCCACGCACGAAGCCGAGACGAACGCTCACTGCGACCCGCTTCGACGGCCACCCCCAGACCCCTCCCACCACCAAGGGGGGTCTGACCCCATCACGCCTCATACCCGTGACGGGGTCTGACCCCCCTTAGAGGAGCGCTCGGCCGAGGGCGTCGATGTTGCCCGCTCCCAGGGTGAGGAGGAGGTCTCCGTTGCGGAGCTCGGAGCGGAGGAAGGCTTCGGCGGCCGTGAACGTCGGGAGCCAGGCGACGCGGCGGCCGTGTGCGGCGTCGGCGGTGGCGGCGGCGACGAGGCGGCCGGTGACGCCCGGGAAGTCCTCGGCGCGCTCGCGGGCCGGGTAGACGTCGAGGACCACGGCGAGGTCGGCGAGTGCGAGGGCGGCGCCGAACTCGCGGTACTGGTGGCGGGTGCGCGAGAAGAGGTGGGGCTGGAAGGCGGCGATCACGCGCGCGGGCGCGAGCGTGCGCGCGGCGGCGATCGTGGCGCGGACCTCGGTCGGGTGGTGCGCGTAGTCGTCGACGACGAGCGCCCCCGCCGGCGTGACGCCGACGCGCTCGAAGCGGCGGCCGGCGCCGCCGAAGTCGGCCAGCGCGGCGGCGGCCTGCTCGAGGTCGGCCCCCGCGAGCCGGCAGGCGGCGAGCGCGGTGGCGGCGTTGCGCGCGTTGTGGGCGCCCGGGACCGGCAGCGCCACGGGCACGCCCTCGAACATGAAGCGCGCTCCGCCGGGCTCGAGCTCGACCCGCTCCGGCCGCGCGACGGTCCCGGGGAAGCGCTCGAGCGCGGGCTCGTCGCCCAGGACCACCGACTCGGCCATCGCCAGGAAGGCGCGGAAGGTCTCGTCGACGTCGCGCTGCGAGGCGTACGTCGCGTGGTGATCGAGCTCGGCGTTGGTGAGCACGGCGATCCGGGGGGCCAGCTTGAGCAGCGAGCGGTCCGACTCGTCGGCCTCCACCACGAGCCACTCCCCCGTCCCCCAGCCGGCGTTGGAGCCGGTCGAGCGGACCTCGCCGCCGACCAGGTAGGCCGGATCCAGGCCGCAGCCGCGGAGCGCGTGGACGACCATGCTCGACGTCGTCGTCTTGCCGTGGGTGCCGGTCACGGCGATCGTCGGACGCAGGCGGGTGATCTCGCCGAGCAGGTCCGCGCGGTGGAGCTCGCGCAGGCCGCGCTCGCGCCCGGCCGCCCGCTCGGGGTTGTCGGCCGGGATCGCGCTGGAGAAGACGATCTCGGCGCCGTCGGGCACGTGCGCGGCGTCGTGGCCGGGCAGCGCCTCGATCCCCGCCGCACGCAGGTACGGCGAGTCGGGCGCGCGGTCCGAGCCGCTGATCTGCGCCCCGAGCGCGCGCGCCACGACGGCAAGGCCGCTCATGCCGGCGCCGCCGACGCCGACGAAGTGCAGCCGGCGGCCGCTCCACGGACCTTCGGTCATGCGGCGCCAGCCTAGAAGGCCGGCGGCCCGTGGCGCGGCGCCGCGGCGCCGCGCCGTGGCGTGGCGCCGCGGGCGGCGGGGCTACGCCGTCCAGCGGATGACGACGCCGGAGCGGATGCCGGCGCGCGTCCAGTGCAGGTGCGGCGGCTGCGGGTTACGGCGGTCGGTGATCCTGTCCTGGTGAAGAGAGCGCGGCATGTGGGAGTCCTTGGTCCGGGGAGGTCTGAACGGAGGACGCCACCCGTGGCCGTTTCATTCCGCAATCCGCGGGGGAGGCGAGGGGCCGTGGAGGACCGCATCGACCGGGTCGCCCGCGAGGCGTTCGGCTTCCCCGCCCTGCGCCCCGGCCAGCGGGAGGGGATCGAGTCCGTGCTGGCCGGGCGCGACACGCTGGTGGTGATGTCGACCGGCTCGGGCAAGTCGGCGATCTACCAGATCGCCGGGCTGCTCATCGAGGGCGCCACCGTGGTCATCTCACCGCTGATCGCGCTCCAGCGCGACCAGGTCGAGGACCTCGCTGACCACGCGGCGGGCGGCGCGGCGCAGATCAACTCCACCGTCCCGGCCGCCGAGCGCGAGCGTGCGCTGGCCGAGCTGGCGGAGAACACCCTCGAGTTCCTGTTCCTGGCGCCGGAGCAGCTCGCCAACGACGAGGTGATCGACCAGCTCGCCGTCGCGCGGCCCTCGCTGCTGGTGGTCGACGAGGCGCACTGCATCTCCGAGTGGGGTCACGACTTCCGCCCCGAGTACCTTCGCGTGGGAGCGGCGGCCGAGGCGCTCGGACGGCCGACGATCCTCGCGCTCACCGCCACGGCGGCGCCGCCGGTGCGCGACGAGATCGTCGAGCGGCTCGGGCTTCGCGATCCGGAGGTGCTCGTCCGCGGCTTCGACCGGCCGAACATCCGGTTCGGCGTCGAGCGCTTCTATGGCGAGCAGGGCGCCGAGCGCAAGCTGCGCGCGCTGCAGGAGGCGATCGAGCAGGCGCCGAAGCCGGGCATCGTCTACGTCGCCACCCGCCGCCAGGCCGAGGAGGTGGCCGCCGCGCTGTGCGAGCGCGGCGTGACGGCCGCGTCGTACCACGCGGGCATGCGGCCGGCCGAGCGCGACACGGTCCAGGAGCGCTTCATGGACGGCGACCTCGAGGTCGTCGTCGCCACCACCGCGTTCGGCATGGGCATCGACAAGGCCGATGTGCGCTGGGTCTTCCACAGCGAGGTCTCCGAGTCGCTCGACGCCTACTACCAGGAGGTCGGCCGCGCCGGCCGCGACGGCGGGCCTGCCGAGGCGCGTCTCTTCTACCGCACCGAGGACGTCGGCTTGCGCCGGTTCTTCGCCGGCACCGGACACGTCGAGGTCGACGAGATCGCGCAGGTGCTCGATGCCGTCCGCGAGGCGCCGGGCCCGGTCGCCGCCGGCGACCTGAAGGCGGAGACCGACCTCTCGGAGACCAAGCTCTCGACGGCGCTGGCCCGGCTCGAGGAGGCGGGAGCCGTCGAGATCCTGCCGAGCGGCGACGTGCGCGCCGAGGACGGCCTGCCCGCCACCGCGGACGCCATCCGCGCCGCCGCCGTCGAGGAGGAGAAGCGCCGCAGCTTCGACCGCTCCCGCGTGGACATGATGCGCGGCTACGCCGAGACCGACGGCTGCCGGCGCGCGTTCCTCCTCTCGTACTTCGGCGAGCCGTTCGAGCCCCCCTGCGGGCACTGCGACAACTGCGAGGCCGGCCGGGTGGAGGACGTGCCGGACGACGTCCCGTTCCGCGTCGGCACCCGGGTGGCGCACCAGCAGTGGGGCGAGGGTGTCGTGCAGCGCTACGACGACGATTCCGTCGTCGTGCTCTTCGACGACGTCGGCTACAAGGCGCTCGCGCTCGAGGTGCTGCGCGAGCGGCCGCTGCTCGAGGAGGCCTGAGCTACCAGACGCCGCCGTCGGGGCAGCCGCCCCGACTCGGCGCCGCGCAGCTGCGCGCGGCCTCGCCGGCCTCGTACACGACCGAGAACGGGCCGCCGCCGGCCTCGCCGGAGCGCGACGTCACCGACAGCTCGAAGCGATCGGCGCCGGCGTCGAGCGTGAAGTCGGGGATGTTGCCGATGGCGGGCTCGATGGCGATCAGCGCGGCCTCGTCGGCCGTCGCGAAGGTGTCGTGCTCCTGCTGGTAGATGAGCAGCGCGCTGGTGACGAGCGTGGCCGCCGACTTCGCCTCGGCGTCGTGCGCCTTGTTCCGCTGGTTGCCGAACACCGCGAACGCGACCGCCGCGAGGATGCCGATGATCATGATCACCACGAGCGTCTCCACGAGCGTGAAGCCGCGCTGATCCTTGACGATGCCCATCAGGACGGATAACGGCCGATCGGGCCCCGACCTTGAGGGTCAGGCAGCCGCGGCGAGGACCTCGCCGGCGATCGCGCGCGCGGCGTCGGGCCGCGCGAGCCGTGCCGCGGCCGCCGTCATCGCCGCCCGGCGGGCGCCGTCGGCCACGAGCTCGTCGACGACCGCGCGCAGGCGCTCGGGCGTGAGCTCGCGGTCGGGCAGCACGATCGCGGCGCCCGCGCGCTCCATCCAGCGCGCGTTCGCCTCCTGGTGGTTGCCGGAGGCGTGGGGATACGGGATGAGCACCGACGGCAGGCCGTACTGCGCGAGCTCGAACACCGACCCGCCCGCGCGCGCGACCGCGAGGTCGGCGGCCGCCAGGGCGAGGCCGAAGGGGACCACGTAGTCGCGCAGCACGTACTGCGGGCCGGGCGCGGAGAGCGTCGCGAAGTCGCGCCGCCCGGCGACGTGGAGGATCCGGTACGGCGCATCGGCGAAGGCGCGCACCGACGCCTCGTTGATCGACCGTGCGCCCAGCGAGCCGCCGAAGACGAGCACCGCGGTGTCGTGGGGCTCGAGGCCGAACTGCGCGCGGGCCCCCTCGCGGTCGTCGACCGTCGGCGGGACGGGGCGGCCGGTGAGCAGGTAGCGGTCGCTCGTGCGGCCCTCGATCGGGAAGGCGAGGCAGACGCGGCGGGCGCGCCCGGCCAGCAGCCGGTTCGTGAGCCCGAGGTGCGAGTCGGCCTCGGTGAGCACGAGCGGCGTGCCGCGCAGGACCGCCGCGAGGCCCACCGGGCCCGCGACGTAGCCGCCCCCGCCCAGCACGACCTCGGCGCGGTGGCGGCGCAGCAGCTTGCCGGCGGCGCCGAGCGCGATCCCCGCCTTGGCCACCGCCCGCACGGCCTTGAGCGGGTTGCTGCGCGAGATCCCCTCGACGTTGAGCAGATCGAGCTCGTAGCCGGCCTGGGGTACGAGCTCCTTCTCGGCCCGCTGACCGCCCACGAAGCGGACGTCGGCGCCCTCAGCTCGCAGCGCGTCGGCGACCGCGATCGCCGGAACCACGTGGCCGGCCGTTCCGCCCGCCGCGATCAGTACGCGTGGTCCGCTCACCGCCGCCCTTCACGGCACGCAGGTGCGCCGAGCCGCCCGCGGCGATGTTGAGGAGGAGCCCCATCGAGCACAGCAGCACGATCAGCGACGTCGAGCCCGACGAGATGAACGGGAGCGGGACGCCCGTGAGCGGCGCGAGGCCGAGGACGGCGTAGACGTTGAGCAGGGCTTGGCACAGGATCAGGCTGGTCAGTCCGCCCGCGAGGAGCTTCGCGTAGGCGCCCGTGGCGTTGCGGGCGGTTCGCAGCCCGGCGTACCCGATCATGCCGTACAGGCACAGGAGCGCGCAGATTCCCGCCACGCCGAGCTCCTCGCCGATGACGGCGAGGATGAAGTCCGTGTGGGCCTCGGGCAGGTAGAAGATCTTCTGCACGGACTGGCCGGGGCCGAGCCCGAAGAACCCGCCCGAGCCGATGGCGATCTGCCCCTGGACCGCCTGGAAGCCGCCGTCGGCGGCGTGCGCCCAGGGGTTGGTGAAGGTGATCAGCCGCTCCGTGCGCTCGGCGTCCATGAGCGCGTAGGCCATGACGAGGAACGCCCCCACGCCGGCGACGAGCCCGAGCTGGCGGAGGGGCAGGCCCGCCGCCACCAGCAGCGCGGCGAGCGTGAAGGAGATGACCAGGGCGGTGCCGAGGTCGGGCTGGGCGAGGATGAGCAGGATCGCGCAGCCGCCGACCCCGAGGATCGGCCCCATCACGGTGCGCAGGTTGCGCGCGAGCTTGGGCCGTGTGCCGAGCACGGCGGCCGTGTGCAGCACCAGCGCGAGCTTCATGATCTCGGAGGGCTGGAACGTGAGCGGCCCCGCCCCGAGCCAGCGGCGCGCGCCGTTGACCGAGACGCCGATGCCCGGGATGAGCACCAGCACGAGCATCACGAACGACGCGGCCAGGATCAGCGGCGTGTACCGCCGGGCGGCGACCAGGCCGTGCCGCGAGACCAGGTGCATGACGACGAGGCCGACGGCGCCGTACGCGACGTACTTGACCAGGTAGGCGGTCCCGTCGCCCTGGCCCTGGAGCAGGGTCCGCGCCGACGAGGCCGAGTAGACCATCACCGCCCCGCCCGCGAGCAGGCAGAAGGTCGCCGTCAGCAGGAGCCTGTGCTCGAGTGGCTGCGGCTTCTTCGCGCGCGCGGACCTGGCCATCAGGCGTGGCTTCGACGCCCGCGGCCATCCCCCTGCGACGGCGGACGGAAGTGCCGGCAGCGTCGCTGAGGACGGCGGTGGCACAACCGGCGGCTTGCCGGGTTGGCCTGCCGGTGCACGGCATCCGCGAGCATGCTGGTGGCACGTGCCGGATGCCGGGTGCCCGCAGGCGCGAGGCCGGCGCCGCCGACTGCCATCGAAGTTTTGCTCAGGACACTAGCTCTGCTCGACGAGCGCCCGGAAGTGCTCGCCGCGCTCCTCGAACGAGCGGTACTGGTCGTACGAGGCGCAGGCCGGCGAGAGGAGCACGACGTCTCCCGGCCGGGCGGCGGCGCGGGCGGCGGCGACGGCGCGCGCGAGGTCGCCGCACTCGTGCAACGGGACGCCGGTGCCCGCGAGCGCGGCCCCGATCTCGCCCGCCGCCTCGCCGATCAGGTACGCCGCGCGGGCGCGCCGCTCGAGCGCCGCGGCGAGCGGCGCGTAGTCGCCGCCCTTGCCGCGGCCGCCGAGGATCGCGTGGACGCCCCCCGCGAAGGAGTCGATCCCCACCACCGCCGACGCGACGTTCGTGGCCTTCGAGTCGTTCACGTAGAGCACGCCGGCCTGCGTGGCCACCTCCTCGAGCCGGTGCGGGACGCCGGCGAAGCTCATGAGCCCGGCGCGGACGGCCGCCGGCGGGATGCCGCGTGCCAGGCAGACGGCCGCGGCGGCCATCGCGTTCTCGACGTTGTGGGCCCCGCGCAGGCGGATCTCGGCGATCGGCACGAACGGGTCCCCACGCCACGTGAGCTGCCCGTCGCGCGGCTCGACGTCGCCACCGGCGCCGAACGTCACGCGCTCCGCGCTGCCGCCCAGCTCGTCCACGAGGTCGGGCGGCGCGACCGCGACCGCGCCGGGTGGCTGGCGCGCGAAGGCCTGCAGCTTGGCCGCGCGGTAGGCCGCGACCGTGCCGTGGCGGTCGAGGTGGTCCTCGGCCAGGTTGAGCAGGACGGCGGCGTCGGGCGCGAAGGCCTCGGTGTCCTCGAGCTGGAACGACGACGCCTCGCAGACCACGACGGCATCGGGATCCGCGACGCCGGGAAGGGCGGTCAGCGCGGTGCCGACGTTGCCGGCGACGACCACGGGCACCCCAGCCTCGCGGTGGATCTGCCCGACGAGCTCGGCGGTCGTCGTCTTGCCGTTGGAGCCGGTGACCGCGATGAAGTCGCCGGCCAGCAGCCGCCAGCCGATCTCGAGCTCGCCGATCACGCGGTGCCCGCGCTGCCTTGCCGCGGCGATGACCGGGGCCTCCTGCGGAACGCCGGGGCTCTTGACGACGGTCGCCACGGCCTCGAGCAGCGCGAGCCCGTCGGCCGGCGCGAGAACCGCCACGCCGGCGGCCTCGAGCTCGGCGCGGACGCCGTCCGCGACGGCACCCGCGTCGCAGCCGACGACCTCCGCGCCCCGGGCCCGCAGCGCCAGCGCGGCCGCGACGCCCGAGCGGGCGAGGCCGACGACGAGGAACGGCCCGGCGGGCAGCGGCGGACGCGAGATCACCCGGGCCATTGAAGCGCGTCCCCCGGCGCGGCCGGAGCGTTGAGACGAATCCACGCACGCCGCTAGGAGCCCGGGCGGCGGGATGGTACGACTCGCATGTTCGGCGCAGAAGGGTGAAAACGTCGGGGCGGGGACCACAACGAGGAGAGGGGTTCCATGGCACGGAGGAAGGGATTCGCGGGGTTGGTAACCGTGGCCGGCGTGGCACTCGTGGCGGCGTTTGCACCCGCCACAGCCGTCGCGCACCCGGCTTGTGCGTCCGCCGCGACGACGTTCCTGTCGCTGAATGCCGGCTGGGCGGGAGAGCTGCCCACCGGGGAGGAGCTCGCCGAGGCCGAGTGCTCGCTCGTCGACGTCGAGGCGGCGCTCAACCAGAACATCGAGACGACGGCCGCGGCCGATCCGATCGATCCGCTCGTGCCGCTCTTCAACAAGAGCGCGAACATGACCCTGCGCGGCTACTCCGCCCGCAACCTGCCGCTGACCAGCGCGCTGGCCGGCATCAACTCCGACCTCGCCTTCAAGGGCAACTACGCCATCCAGGGCCACTGGAACGGCTTCCGCATCCTTGACGTCTCGGATCCGGCCAACCCGACCCAGGTCTCCAACTACGAGGCGTGCGTGCACCCCTCGGGCCAGGGCGACGTCGTCGTCTATGGCGACCTCCTGATCCGGACCTGGGACTCGGCCTCGAACACCACCGCGCTCACGTGCGGCGGCCAGAGCGTCGGCACCGGCTTCGAGGGCATCCACCTCTTCAACATCGCCGACCCGGCGAACCCGGTGTACATCCGCAAGCTGCGGATGTCGGCCACGGAGAACGATCCGGGTGCGCCGGCCGGCTGCGGCGCGCACACGGCGACGGCCGTGCCCGACGCGGCGCGTGGCTACCTGTACCTCTACGTCGGTGGCTCGAGCGGCGCATGCACGGGCATCGACATCGTGCGGATCAAGATCTCCGACCCGACCGACGCGGTCTACCTGCGCCGCGCCGCGGCGGGCCGGCAGTGCCACGACAACAACGTGATCATGGGCACCGTCAACCTCGCCATGTGCGCGGGCGGCAACGGCTTCTCGGTCCTCAAGTTCGACCCGGCGATCGATCCGGACGCCGTCGGCGGCATCGCGAACCCGGCGCTGCAGATCTCGCGCTCGCTGGGCGTGGGCACGGGCCACTCGGGCTCGTTCTCCTACGACGGCAAGGTGCTGATCTTCGGCCACGAGCCGGGCGGCGGCACGCAGGCCCAGTGCCAGGCCGGCAGCAGCACGCTGAACAAGTCGCTGTTCTTCATCGACCCCGCGACCGGCAACACGCTGGGCACGTTCGTCCACGTTCGCCCGCAGGGCAACCAGGAGAACTGCACCTGGCACAACTTCAACGTCGTGCCGACCCACAAGGGCAACATCGTCGTCACCGGCAACTACCAGTCGGGCATCTCGGTGGTCGACTTCACCAACCCGGCGGTTCCGCAGGAGATCGCCTATGCCGATCCGGCCCCGCTCACCCCGAGCACGCCGATCGTGACCGGCGGCGACTGGTCCACCTACTGGCACAACGGCCGGCTCTACGAGGCGGACATCCGGCGCGGCCTGCTGGTGTGGGACCTCAACGAGGACAGTGTGCTGCGAGCCAAGACGCTCACCGGCGATCACAACCCGCAGACGCAGACCTCGTCGTACGAGCAGGACCTGACCGGGCCGACGATCGAGGTCGTCAGCCCCGCCTCCGGCCCGTACACGCAGGGCGGTTCGATCCCGGCGCTCTACAGCTGCGCGGACACGGGCGGCTCCGGTGGCGTCGAGTCCTGCGTCGGCACCGTGGCGAACGGCTCGCCGTTCGACACGAGCTCGGCCGGCACCAAGCAGTTCACGGTGACC
Organism: uncultured Solirubrobacteraceae bacterium; assembly: GCA_963774155.1. GTDB lineage: Bacteria > Actinomycetota > Thermoleophilia > Solirubrobacterales > Solirubrobacteraceae > DASSUW01. Next base: position 244,819 of record CAVZDW010000008.1, on the reverse strand, counting down.
GCGAAGGACAACGCCGGCAACGTGACGACGAAGACGGTCGACTACGTCGTCAACCACGTCACGGGCACGGTCACCGGCACGGTTCCGGGAACCCTGTCGCTCACCGTGGGCCCGCCCGCGACCTTCGGGGCGTTCACCCCGGGCGTCGCCAGGACGTACAACACCCAGACGTCGGCGAACGTGATCTCGACCGGCGGCGACGCGCTCCTGAGCGTGGCCGACGGGAGCAGCACGAACACCGGTCACCTGGTCAACGGCGCGTTCTTCCTCCCGCAGCCGCTGAAGGCTCGGGCGTTGAACGCGGCCAACCCGGGCACCGTGTTCGCCAACGTCGGCTCGGCGGCGGCGCCGCTGAACCTGCTGACGTACGGCGGCCCGGCCTCCAACGACCCGGTGACGCTGCAGTTCGAGCAGCAGATCGCGGCCAACGATCCGCTGCGCACCGGCACGTACAGCAAGACGCTGACGTTCACGCTGTCGACGACGGCGCCGTAGGCGCCACCACACGGCAACCCGGGGCGCCGGCCGCGCGAGCGGCCGGCGCCCCGCGGCGTTGACGGCACCGTTCATGCGGCCTGCGCCAGCTCGGGCGGCCGCACCCGCGCCGCCGGGTCCGCGCGGCCGCCCTCGAACTCGAGCCCCTCGGCCTCCAGCCGCCGGCGCACCTCCGACGGGTCGCCGAGCGCCGTGCCGCCCACCGTGCCGTCGGACTTCAGGACGCGATGCGACCCGGGGGTCTGCTCGCGGATGAAGCGCTGGTTGAGCGCGCGGGCGTGAACGTCGGTCCCGCCGGCGGCCCGGGCCACGTCGCCATAGCTCATCCAGGCGCCGGGCGGGATGCCCGCGACGATCTCGCGGACGCGATCGGGGTCCATGGTGATCCTCCTCTCTCCTGGGCATGTCGGAGGCCGACGCTACGGCCTCCGAGGCCGATCTCGGCCCGGTGCGCGTCGATTGGCACACATTCGGCACGAAGTCGTTGCGAAGCGCGCGAGCAACTCAGGTTGACGGCAGAACCGTTGTCAACTAAGGTTGCTGACGCGATGGCCCAACCGACCGACTACGAGGCGCCCCGCGACCCCGCCGACGGCCTCGCGGCCGTGGTCTCGCTCCGCCGCCTCGCCGACCAGCTCGAGGACGCGGAGGTCGAGCGGGCGCTGCGTGACGGGTGGACGTGGTCGCTCGTGGCCGAGGCCCTCGGCGTCACCCGTCAGGCCGTTCACAAGAAGCACGCCAAGCGCCTGAAGGCGCTCGGCGTCGAGACGAGGAAATCCTGATGTTCGAACGATTCACGCACGACGCCAGGGCCGTGGTCGGGCAGGCCGAGGCCGAGGCGCGCCGGCTCGGCAGCCCGACGATCGAAGCCGAGCACCTGCTGCTCGCGATGACGCACCTCAACCGGGCCACGGCGGCCGGCGAGGCGCTGGCCGCGGCCGGGCTCGACCACGAGCGCGTGACCGAGGCGCTCGACGCCGAGCGCGAGCACAGCCTCACGGCGGTCGGCATCTCGATCGGCGACTTCGACCTGCAGGGACGCGCCACGGCGACCAAGCCGCGACTGGCGGCCAGCGCCAAGAGCGCGCTGGAGCACTCGCTGCGCATCGCCCTCGTCCGAGCCGACAAGCGGATCGAGCCCGGGCACATCCTGCTCGCCGTCCTGCGCGCCGAGGCGGGCACCGTGCCGCGCGCGCTGGCCGAGGCCGGCGTGGACAAGCAGGAGCTCAACGACCTCACGGCCGCCGCGCTCGACCGCCGCAGCGCCGCCGCTAGCGCGCGCCGATCAGCGCGTCGGCCTCGATCTCGACTCGCCAGCGCGGATCGAGGAACCCGCTCACCACGATGAAGCCGCTGGCCGGGCGAACGTCGCCGAAGACGCGCCCGTGCACCGCTCCCACCGCCGGGCCGTCGGCGGCGTCGACCAGGAAGACCCGCGTGCGGACGACGTCGGCGAACGCCGCGCCGGCCTCCGCCAGCGCGGCGCCGACGATCTCGAGGCAGCGCTCGGCCTGCCGCGCGGCGTCGGGGTCCACGGATCCGTCGGGCGAGATCGCCGCCGTGGCCGAGACCCAGACGCGGTCGCCCTCCCGCACCGCCCGGCTGAAGCCGATGTCGCGCTCGTAGGTCGAACCGGACGAGACGCGCCGCCGGCTCATCCGACGGACTGCTGGTAGAGCGTGAAGCCGATCGCCGCACAGACCGACGCCACGATCCAGAAGCGCAGGATGATCTTCGTCTCCGACCAGGCCAGCAGCTCGAAGTGATGGTGGATCGGGGCCATCAGGAACACCCGCTTGCGGAAGGTCTGGAAGGAGAAGACCTGGATGAGGACCGACAGAGCCTCGATCACGAAGATGCCGCCGAGGATGATCAGCAGCACCTCGGTCTTGGTCATCACGGCCATCGCCGCGATCGCGCCGCCGAGGCCCAACGACCCCGTGTCGCCCATGAAGATCGAGGCCGGGAACGAGTTGAACCAGAGGAACCCGACGCAGGCGCCGACGAGGCAGCCGGCCACCAGCGCGAGGTCGTCCTGGCGCGTGGTGAACGTGATGGCGATGTAGGCCAGCAGCACGATCGCCGCGCACCCCGCCGCCAGCCCGTCGAGCCCGTCGGTGAGATTGACGGCCGAGGTCGTGCCGGCGAGCACGAGGTAGATGAGGACCGGGTAGAGGTAGCCGAGGTCGATCTGGTAGTCGACGATCCGCAGGCTCAGGGTGTCGCCGAGGTCCGCGCTCTCCGTCGCCGCGACCCACAGACCGATGGCGATCAGCACCGTGACGATCAGCTTCGTGCGTCCGCGCAGACCGAGCGACCGGCGCTTGACGAGCTTCGTGTAGTCGTCGGCGAAGCCGAGCAGCGCGCACGCCACGGCGACGCCGAAGACGGTGAGCGAGCGCGGGTCGCGGTTGGTCAGGAGCAGGAACGGCACCGCGATGGCGGTGAAGATGATGATCCCGCCCATCGTCGGCGTGCCCGCCTTGGCGTGGTGCTCCTGCGGGCCGTCCTCGCGGATCTGCTGGCCGAACTCGCGCTCGCGCAGGAACTGGATGAACTTCGGCGACAGGAACACGCAGATCAGCAGCGAGGCCGTCCCGGCGATCAGCACCTCACCCATGCGGCGCCTCCAGCCCGGCGAGCGCCTCGGCCACGACCTCGAGCCCCACGCCGCGCGAGCCCTTCACGAGCACGACGTCACCCGGCCCGACCAGCTCCCCGGCCAGGGAGGCGGCCTCGCCGGCGTCGGCGACCGCGTAGGACTCGCCGTCGTACACGTCGAGCATCGCCGCCGCGGACGGCCCGACGGTCACGAGCAGCTCGACGCCAGCGGCGCCGACGAGCGCGCCGACCTCGCGGTGGAGCGCCTCCGACTCGGCGCCGAGCTCGCGCATGTCGCCGAGCACCGCCACGCGCCGCCCCGGCTCGCGTGCAAGCTCCTCGAGCGCGGCCCGCATCGACAGCGGGCTGGCGTTGTAGCAGTCGTTGAGCACGACGACGCCGCCCGGGAGCTCGATCCGCTCGCCGCGCAGGCCGCCGAACGAGACGTCCACCCGCCCCGACGGCTTGACGCCGACGGCCAGGGCGGCGGCGACGGCCGCGAGCGCGTTGACGCGCTGATGACGGGCGGTGAAGGCCAGCTCGAGCGCCAGGGGCTCGCCGTTCGCCATCACGGTGTCGCCTTCGAGCCAGACGTCGCCGCCGTCGCCGAATCGCTTCACGGAGAGCCCGGCGCGCAGGTACGGGTCGAGCCGGGCCTCGCCGGCCGGGACCACCGCGGTGGCGCCGTCGCGCATGCCCTCGAGCAGCTCGCCCTTGGCCCGCGCGACCCCATCGAGCGATCCGACCTGCTCGAGGTGGACCGCGCCGATGTTGGTGATCACGCCCACGTCCGGCTCGCTGATGGCCGCGAGGTCGGCGATCTGGCCGAAGCCGCGCATGGCGGCCTCCAGGACCAGCACCTCGGTCCCCGGCGGGGCGGCGAGGATCTCGAGCGGCATCCCGATGTCGGTGTTGAAGTTCGCCCGCGAGGCGACGACCGAGCGCTGCGGCGCGATCATCGCCGCGATCAGCTCCTTCGTCGAGGTCTTGCCGACCGAGCCGGTGACGGCGATCACCGAGGCCCCGAGCTCGCGCCGCCAGGCACGTCCCAGGGCGCCGAGCGCGGCCAGCGGGTCTTCGGCCACCAGCACGGCGCCGCCCTCCACGCCGGCCCAGTCCGGCCCGACGAGCACGCCCCAGGCTCCCGCCTCCAGCGCGCCGGCGGCGAAGCGCCCGCCGTCGGCCTGCGTGCCCACCAACCCCACGAACAGGTCGCCGGGCCCCACCGAGCGCGAGTCGATGACCACCCGCGAAGGCGAGCCCTCGGCGCCGGCCACGAGCGAAGCGCCCGCGGCGGTGGCGATCCGCTGTGCGTCCCAGCCCGTCATGAGCGCAGCGCCTCGCGCGCCACGGCCACATCGTCGAACGGCTCCTTGCGGCCGCCCGCGAACTCCTGGCCCTGCTCGTGGCCCTTGCCGGCGATGACCACGACGTCACCCGGCTCGGCGAGCGCCACGGCCCGGTGGATCGACCGGCGCCGGTCGGCGTCGTGCTCGACCTCGCGCCCGGCCCCGGCCACGATCTCGGCGATGATCGCCTCCGGGTCCTCGGAGCGCGGGTTGTCGGAGGTGACCAGGCTGATGTCGGCCAGCCGCGCCCCGATCTCCCCCATGAGCGGCCGCTTGCCGCGGTCACGGTCGCCGCCGGCACCGAAGACGACGATCACCCGGCCCGAGGCGAGCTCCCGCGCCGCCAGCAGGACGTTCTCCAGGGAGTCCGGCGTGTGCGCGTAGTCGACGAGCACGGCGAACGGCTGGCCCTCGTCGACCGGCTCGAACCGGCCGGGGACGCGCACGGCAGACGGCAACGCGGTCAGCGGCACGCCCAGCGTCCGCACCGCCGCCCACGCGCAGAGCGCGTTGAGCACGTTGAAGCGCCCCGGCAGCGGGACGTGCACGTCGAACGTGCCGTCGGGCGTCTCGAACCGGCAGTCGGTCCCCGCGAAGCCGCTCACCAGGTCGACCGCCCGGTAATCGGCGCCGGCGTCGATCGCCACCCGGATCGTGTCCGGGAACTCGTCCGCCAGCCGGCGGCCGTACGGATCGTCGACGTTGACCACGCGAGCGTCGGTCAGCGGCGAGTCGAACAGCCGCCGCTTGGCCAGGAAGTAGTCCTCCATGGTGGGGTGGAAGTCGAGGTGGTCCTGTGTGAGGTTGGTGAAGACGGCCACCGCGACGTGGATCCCGTCGGCCCGCCGCAGCTCCAGCGCGTGCGAGGAGATCTCCATCGCGCACGCGGTGTCGCCGCCGTCGAGCATCTCGCGGAACGTGCGCTGGAGGTCGATCGCCTCGGGCGTCGTGCGCACGGTCGGCCGCTCCTCCCCCGCCACCACCGACAGGACGGTGCCGAGGAGGCCGCACGGGCGCCCGGCCGCCTCGAGCAGCGCCCGGACGAGGAACGCGGTCGTGGTCTTGCCGTTGGTGCCCGTGATCCCCACTACGGGGAGCCGCGCCGTGGGGTCCCCGTGGAAGCGCGCCGCGGCGGTCGCCATCGCCGCCCGCACGTCCTCCACCTGCACCTCGGGAACGCCGGCGTCCACCGGTCGCGCGACCACGAGCGCCGCCGCGCCCCGAGCCACGGCGTCGGCCGCGAACTCGTGCCCGTCGCGCGTGAATCCGGGCACGCAGAAGAAGAGCGTGCCGGGCTCCACGGCGCGGTTGTCGTAGGCAAGGCCGCCGATCTCGAGCGCCGGGCCATCGCCGAGCAGGTCTCGGACGGTCACCGCGAGCAGTCTACGAGCGGCCCAGGACTGCTTGACCTACACGGCGAGGGGCGTGAGCAGCCGGTGCGGCTCCCGCAGGGCGCGGCTGACGGCGTCGTCGCGGCGCGCCGGATCGCGTCCGGGGCCGGGCTGCGTCTCCACCTCGCCGGGCTCCGGCGTCGCCCCGCACGCCGGGCACGAGCCCGCCGCGTCCAGCTCGGCGCCGCACGCCGCGTGCAGGAACACCCGCCGGCGGCCGCCCGGAGCGGCGCAGTGGCGGTCGCCCCACTCCATCAGCCCGTGCAGCACCGGCCAGAGCTCACGGCCGCGCTCGGTGAGGTGGAACTCGTCGCGGCCGGGGCTGTAGGGGCGCCGCTCGACCAGGCCCTGCTCCACGAGCGCGGCGAGCCGCGCCGAGAGCACCGCCCGCGGGATGTCCGTGTGCGCGACCACCTCGCCGAAGCGGTGGATCCCGAAGAAGAGGTCGCGCAGGATCAGCATCGTCCAGCGCTCGCCGACGATCTCCAGCGCCCGTGCCAGCGGGCATGCCTGGGTCGCGTAGTCGCTGGGGAGCGGCATCGCGGCGGACGCTATCAGTTCAATCACTGAACTGATAGGTTGCGCCCGCGCATGCGGACCCGCAACGCCGTCATCGTCGCCGGCTGCCTGATCGCGCTCATCACGTTCGGCGCGCGGACGAGCTTCGGCCTCTTCACCGAGCCGCTGTCGGCGCTGCGCGACTGGGATCGCGAGACCTTCGCGCTGGCCATCGCCGTGCAGAACCTGCTGTGGGGCCTCGGCCAGCCGTTCGGTGGCGCGATCGCCGACCGCTACGGCGCCGGCCGCGTCCTGGCCGCCGGCGGCGTGGTCTACGCGCTCGGCGTCGTGCTCATGAGCACCAGCACGAGCGGCACGACGCTGGCCCTGACGGCCGGGGTGCTCGTCGGCCTCGGGCTCTCCGGCGCGTCGTTCACGATCGTCATCGCCGCCTTCGCCCGGCTCGTGCCGGAGGAGCGGCGGTCCTGGGCCATGGGCCTGGCCACGGCGATGGGCTCGCTCGGCCAGTTCGTCTTCGCGCCGCTGGGCCAGAGCTTCATCAGCGCCTACGGGCCGGCCACGGCGCTCGTGCTCATCGGTGGGCTCGTCGCGCTCGTGCCGGTGCTCGCCGGGGCGCTCAGCGGAGGCCCGGGCACGGTCGAAGACGGGCCGCGGGAGCCGGCGCTGACCGCGGTGCGCCAGGCCCTCACGCACCCGAGCTACCTGTTCCTGACCAGCGGCTTCTTCGTCTGCGGCTTCCACATCGCGTTCGTCTCCACCCACCTGCCGCCGTACCTCACCGATCTCGGGCTCGGCACGGCGCTGGCGGCCTGGGCGCTCGGGCTGATCGGGCTCTTCAACGTCGTCGGCGCGTACACGGCGGGCCTGCTCGGCGGCGTCTACAGCCGCCGGCTGCTGCTCAGCGGGATCTACGCCTCGCGCGCGGCGGCCTTCGCGCTGTTCGTCGTCCTGCCCGCGACGCCGGCCACGGTGCTCGTCTTCTCGGCGCTCATCGGCCTGCTGTGGCTCTCGACCGTGCCGCCCACGTCCGGCCTGATCGCCGTCATGTTCGGGACCGGCCACCTCGGGCTGCTCTTCGGGATCGTCTTCCTCAGCCACCAGGTCGGGGCGTTCATCGGCGTCTGGCTGGGCGGGGCGGTCTACGACGCCACCGGCGCCTACGACATCATGTGGTGGCTCTCGATCGTCCTCGGGATGGCCGCCGCGATCGTGCACCTGCCCATCAACGAACAGCCGCGCGTCGTGGCGAGCCCGGCATGAGCCGGAGGCTGCGGCGCGAGCTGGCGGTCGGCCTGGCCATCACGCTGGTGGCCTTCGGCGGCGTGTACTGGCAGGCCGGGCAGGCGGGCGCCTCCGGCGACGTGCCGCGCCTCGTCTGCCCGCTGCACTGATGGAGCGGACCACGCTCGTCGATGCCGACGGCGTCGTCGGCCGCTACGACCCGTACGAGCGCGACGGCCACCGCTACGCCGACCTCTTCGACCGCGACCCCGGCGTCTCGGTCGAGCGCGCCCGCGAGGCGGTGCTGGCGCAGTTCGGCGGGATGCGGATCGCCGCCGACGAGCCGCTCGGCCGCTCCCTCATGGAGCGCGGCGGGCGGCTGCTCCGGCACGCCCATCTCATGTCGCACGACCTGCGGGAGCGGCCCGACTGGGACGCGCCGCCCGGCTACCGGCTGACCGAGGTCGATCGTCCCGCGGCCGACCTGCTCGACGCCTACCGCGCCGCCTTCCCGCTCGGCCACGTCGACTTCCGCGACGAGCCGCCGGAGACCACGCTGGGGGATCTCGAGAGCCACCTCGCCGGCCGCGACTTCGGGCCGCTCCTGCGCGGGAGCGGCCTCGCCGTCGCGCCCGACGGCACGGTCGCGGGCGCGATCCTCCTCGGCGTGCTGCCCGGCGAGCCGCCGCTCAACGGGCCGTGGGTCATCGAGCTGTTCCGCGACCCGGCCCACCGCGGCGTCGGACGGCCGCTGCTCGATCGCGCGCTGGCCCTGGTCCCGGTGTCCGTGCTCGGGCTGATCGTGAGCGAGGGCAATCCCGCGCGCTGGCTCTACGAGGACGCGGGCTTCAGGGTCGTGAGCACGCGCCTGGTCGTTCAGCTCGCCGGCTGAGCGCGCTCCACGATGGAATCCCCGTCGATGCCGGCGGGCAGGGTGCCGAAGGCGCGGCCGCGCGCCTCGCCGAGCCGCCCGGCGCAGAACGCGTCGGCCACCGCCGGCGGCGCGTGGCGCACGAGCAGCGAGGCCTGGAAGGCGAGCGCGAGGTCCTCGACCCCGCGGCGCGCCGACCACTCGTCGCGCGGGGGCACGAGGGCATCGAGGTGCGCGTCGAGCAGCGCGTTGCCGCCCCGGGCCAGCTCGCACTCGGCCAGGAAGGCCGGCAGGCCCTCGGGCTCGCGCGCCAGCGCGCGCAGCACGTCGAGGCTCATCACGTTGCCCGAGCCCTCCCAGATGCCGTTCAACGGCGCGTCGCGCAGGAGGCGCGGCATCGGCGACTCCTCCACGTAGCCGTTGCCGCCCAGGCACTCGAGCGACTCGGCCGCATGCGGCGTCGCGCGCTTGCAGATCCAGTACTTGAGGACGGCCGTGGCGAAGCGGCGCAGCGCCGTGTCGCCCTCGTCGTAGGCCCGCGCGAGGCGCATCGCGGTCGCCGTGGCGGCCTCGGACTCGACGGCGAGGTCGGCGAGCACGTTGACCATCGCCGGCTGGTCGACCAGCCGCTTGCCGAACGCGCTGCGGTGGCGGGCGTGCCAGGTCGCCTCGGCGACGCCCCGCCGCATCCCGGCCGCGCTGCCGATCACGCAGTCGAGCCGCGTGTGGGTGACCATCTCGATGATCGTCGCGACGCCGCGGCCCTCCTCGCCGAGCAGCCGCGCGGGCGCGCCGCGGAACTCGACCTCGCTCGACGGGAGCGAGCGGGTGCCGAGCTTGTCCTTGAGGCGCTGGAACTCCATGCCGGGGCCGCGCTCGAGCAGGAAGCAACTCGGGAAACCATCCCGCCCACCCGCCTGGGCGAGCACGAGGAAGACCGCGCACGGCGGGTAGGAGCAGAACCACTTGTGGCCGGTGAGCTCCCACCAGCCGTCGCCGGCGTTCTCGGCGCGGGTGGTGTTGGCGCGCACGTCCGAGCCGCCCTGCTTCTCGGTCATGGCCATGCCGCAGAGCGCGCCGCGCTCGTAGTCGGGGAGCGTCAGCCGCGGCTCCCACTCGGCGGCCAGCTCGGCATCGCGCCGGATCGCGGGGATCGCCGAGTAGGTCATGGAGACCGGGCACATGACGCCGGCGTTGGCGTGCGTCCACAGCAGCTCGAGCGCCGCCCGCGCGGCATGGGCGCCGGGCCGGGGATCGCGCCAGGGCAGCGCGTGGATCTCGCGTTCGACGGCGCCGCGCAGGAGCCAGTGCCAGCTCGGGTCGAGCTCGACCTGGTCGAGCCGGTGGCCGAAGCGATCGTGGGTCAGCAGGCGCGGCTCGTTGCGCTCGGCGCGGCGGCCGTGCTCCTGCGCCTCGGCCGAGCCGGCCACGGCGCCCGTGTCGCGCGCTCGGTCGAGCGCCCAGCCCGCGCCCTCGCGCTCGAGCGCCTCGCGCAGCGCGAGGTCGGTCTCGAACAGGTTGACGTCCTCGAACGGGACGGACTGGTTGGAGACGTCATGCGTCAGCGTGCTCATGCGCTCCTCCCACGGATCGGAGGACGAAGGTCTGGAGCCCGGCCACGAGGGCGTCGGCGCCCGCGTCGCGGTGCTCGAGCGGGCCGACGAGGGCCTCGGCGAGCGCCCCGACGATCGCGGCGGCGGTGAGCCTGGCGTCCAGCGGCGGGAGCTCGCCGCGCTCGACGCCGTCGCGCAGCGCGCGCTCGAAGAGGTCGGCGTAGGCGCGGCGGAACGTCAGGCGCTCGGCCTCCACGGCGGGGTCGACGGGCTCGGCGATGAGCGCGTAGGCGCGCACCGGCTCGGCCAGCGCGCGCCGGACGAAGGCCTCGACCCAGGCGGCGAGCCGCTGCCCGATGGGCTCGCTGCGGTCGGTCATCGAGCGCAGGACGTCGACCTCGCGCTGCGAGGCGCGGCGGAAGACCTCGGCGAAGAGCTCGCCCTTCGACGGGAAGTGCCGGTAGACGGTGCCGGTGGCCACGCCGGCGCGGCGGGCGACGCCGGCCACCGACGCGGACGCGTAGCCGCCCTCGGCCAGCTGGTCGAGCGCCGCGTCGATGATCCGCTCGCGCGCGGCGGCGAGGCGCGCGCGGGTTCGCTCGGTGGGGCGGTAGGGCATCGCCCTAGAATTGAACCACGGTTCAGGCTATTCCGGGGCGATCTTCAGATAATTCAGCGCGAAGCTCGTGATCTCGCGGAAGGCGGGCGCCGCGACGGTGCCGCCGTAGATGTCGCCCTGCGGCTCGTCGACCATCACGGCGACGAGCAGCTTCGGCCGCTTGGCGGGCGCGAAGCCCACGAACGAGGACACGAACTTGGTCTTCGAGTAGCCGCCGGTCTCGTCCGGCTTCTCGGCCGTGCCGGTCTTGCCGGCCAGCACGTAGCCGTCGATGCTCGCGCCCGAGGCGGTGCCGCCGGGCCCGAGCACGCCCTCGAGCATGCGGCGCACGGACGCCGCCGTCGCCTCGGAGATGATGCGGTGGCCGTCCGGCTTGCGCGCCGCGCGGGTCCCGACCTCCTCCACGATGTGGGGCGGCCGCAGGATGCCGCCGTTGGCGATGGCGGCGTAGCCGGTCGCCATCTGCATCGGCGTGACGGCCATGCCCTGGCCGATCGGCAGGTTGCCCATCGAGGAGCCCGAGTAGTTGTCGAGGTCGAGCAGGATCCCCCGCTCCTCGCCGGGCAGGTCGATCCCCGTCGGGGTGCCGAAGCCGAACCGCCGCACCCAGCTGTCGAAGCGCTCGGCGCCGAGCCGCTGGCCGACCATGATCGCGCCGACGTTGGAGGACTGCTCGAGGATCTCGCGGGTGTTCAGCGTGCGGTAGCCGACCGGGTGCGACTCCCCGATCTCGCGGTCGGCCACCATGATCGTCGGCGGCAGGTTGAAGCTCGTGGTCGGCGTCACCTCGCCTTCCTCGAGCGCGGCGGCCACGGTGAAGGCCTTGAACGTGGAGCCGGGCTCGTAGGTGGCGCCGATGGCGCGGTTCTGGCGCGCGTAGTCGGGCGCGTCGCCGAGCGCGTTGGCGTTGACCTGCGGCCAGTTGGCCAGCGCGAGGATGCCGCCGTCGCGCGGGTCCATGACGATCGCGGTCGCCCCCTTGGGCTTCCACTGCTCCCCCACCTCCGCGAGGACCTCCTCGGCGCGGTCCTGCACGTTGGCGTCGAGGGTGAGGCGGACGTCGGAGCCGCGCACCTGGCGCTGGACCTCGCGCAGCTCGATGGCGTCGCCGAGCGCGTCCTTGACCAGGCGGCGCTCGCCGTCGCGGCCGCGCAGGAACTCGTCGAGCGAGTACTCGAGGCCGGCGAGGCCCTTGCCCTCGGTGCCGGTCACGCCGAGCATCTGCGCGGCCATCCACTCGCGCGGGTAGATGCGGTCGAACTCGGGGATGAACTCGAGCCCCTCGATGTTCATCCGCTGGATGCGGCGGGCGCGGCTCGACGTCACCTTGCGGGCGATGTAGGCGAAGCCGGTGTCGCGGCGGGCGAGCTGGCGCAGGATCTCGTCCTCGGGCTCGCGGAGCACGCGCGCGATGCTCGCGGCGACGGCCGGGGCGTCCTTGATCAGGTACGGCGTCGCGGCGATGGTGACGGCCGGCTGCGACACGGCGAGCTCGCTGCCGTTGCGGTCGAAGACCGTGCCGCGCCGGGCCGGCACGATGATGTCGGCCTCCTGCTGGGTGGCGGCCGCCTGCTTGAGCGTGCCGGCCTTGACCACGCCGAGCCAGGCGGCACGGGCACCGCCGATCGCCAGCAGCGCGAGGAAGACGGCGAAGAGGAAGCCGATGCGGCGCTCGATGAGCCGCACTCGGCTACTCCGTGCCGGGCGCGGCGACGGCGCCGGTCTCCGCCTCGGCGAGCGGTGCCGCCGCGGCCGGATCGGGCTCCGCCGTTGTCGTCGTCGTCGTGGTGTCGGTGGTCGTCGCCGTGGTCTCGGTGGTCGCCACCGGAGCGGCCTCGGTCGAAGTCTCGGTCGTCGTCGTGGCCGTCGTCGGGACGATCAGCGCTCCCGGAACGCGACCGCCGTTGGCCATGATGCTCGCGGCGTCCTCACTCGGCGGGACCATGCGGCCCGCGGCGTTCCTGGCGTCGCGCTCGGGACGGGCGCGCAGGAACTCGACGTCGCCGGCCAGCGGCGTGACCATGCCCTTGGCCAGGGCGGTCGAGCGAACGAGGTCGCCGGACGTGGCCTGCGCGATGTCGGCCTCGAAGGCCGCGTTCTGGCGCTCGAGCGTGCCGACCGTGGTGACGGCGCGCGAGATGCCGGTGTTGAGCTTCAGCAGCGAGACCTGCATGGCGACGATGCCGCCGAGCAGGATGCCGACCAGCCAGATCCAGACGCGCCCGCGGAGCAGGCCGTCGACCAGCCGGGTCTCGGGGAGCGCCCGGATGCGCTCGAAGACGCCGGTCGTGCCGCGGCGTACGGCACCGGTGCCGGCGGGCGCGGCGGCCGGGCGCAGCGGTCCGGAGACACGGCGCGCGGCCGGCCGGACGGGCTGCGGCCGCGGCCGGGTCCGGGTGGTCGCCGCGTGGGTGCGCGGGCGTGTGCGGGTTGCTGGCATTAGGGCTCCTCCCTGAGCTTGCGTGCGGCCCGCAGGCGGGCCGACTTCGAGCGCGGGTTGTCCGCGACCTCGCCCGGGCTCGCCACGACCGAGCGCCGGAAGACCGGCTCGGCCTCCGGCGTGCGCCCGCAGGCGCAGACGGGCAGGTCGGGCGGGCAGACGCAGCCCCTCGCGCGATCGGCGAGGAAGCGCTTCACGCGCCGGTCCTCCAGAGACTGGAACGAGATCGCGGCCAGCCGGCCGCCGACGGCGAGCACGTCCCACGCCAGCGGGAGCGCCGCGTCGAGCTGCGCGAGCTCGTCGTTGACGGCGATGCGGATCGCCTGGAACGTGCGCTTGGCCGGGTGGCCGCCCGCGAAGCGCGCGGGCGCCGGGATCGCGGCGGTGATGGCGTCGACCAGCTCGAACGTCGTGTGGAGCGGCCGGCGGCGCACGATCTGCGACGCGATGCGCTCGGCGTAGCGCTCCTCGCCGTACTCGCGGATGACGCGCGCGATGCGGCGGCGGTCCCAGGTGTTGACCAGGTCGGCCGCGGTCAGCTCCTGCGAGGGATCCATCCGCATGTCGAGCGGGGCGTCGTAGGCGTAGGAGAACCCGCGCTCGCGGGTGTCGACCTGCATCGAGGACATCCCGAGGTCGAGGTAGACCATGTCGGCCTTGAGGTCCTCCTCGGCGAGCGCGCGCAGGCCGTGCTCGAAGTCGGCGCGGATGAAGCGGGTCTCGCACGGCACCTCGGCGGCGAGCTCGGCGAACGCCTTCTCGGCCAGCGGGTCGCGGTCGATGGCGATCAGCGTGCCCGCGGGGCCGAGGCGGTCGGCGACCAGGCGCGCATGGCCGGCCGCGCCGAGCGTGCAGTCGACGGCGATCTGACCGGGCTGGGGGTCGAGCGCCTCGATGAGCTCGCCGGCCAGGACCGGAACGTGTACGCGGGGCATGTCAAGCAGGATGGCCAAGAGATGCGGTGAGGTCAGGCGCCCGCTGGGACAGGTCGCGGTCGTAGGCCTCCCAGCCGGAGCGGTCCCAGAGCTCGAGACAGTCGCCGGCGCCGGTGATGACGACCTCGCGGTCGATGCCCGCGTGGTCCAGGTGCCGCTGGGTCAGCATCACGCGGCCGGCCGAGTCCAGCTCGATGTCCGTCGCGTTGCCGAAGAACATCCGCTTCAGCTCGCGGGCCTGGGGCGAGAACGGGTTGAGCCCCGACAGCGCCGCCTCGGTCAGCCCCGTGTACGTCGCCTCGGGATAGACCGAGATGCAGGGATCCACGGCGCGTACGAGAAACACCCGGCCGGCGAGCGCCGCGCGGAACTTGGCCGGGATCGTCAGCCGGTTCTTGGCGTCGAGCGAGTGTTCGAAGGTGCCGTGGAAGGCCAAGGCTCATGTGAAGCGACGGGGCGAAGGGTTCAGTCGATCCGGGGTGGCTGAGTGGGAGGAGCCCAGCCACCCCGGACCGGCTTCGCAGTTGGAACGTACCCCACACCGTCCCACTCTGCAACACAAATATCGTCATTTGTCCCACTTGACTTGAATCCGGTCACTTCCCGGACCGAGAAGTCGCCTTTTTGCAGGCCTTTCGTGGTGGGGCCGATTCGAGGCCGGTCTGGCCTGTCTGGTGCCGGTTGCGTTGCAGGCAGGAAATCTGCAACGGGTCTTGCCACTTTCCGGAGCGCGAACTACGTTTGTGGGGCCTTGTGGAGGACCCTCATTCGCGCTGCCGCGCTCGCCGCGGTTCTCCTCGTCTCGGGCTGCGGCGGCAGCAGCTCGAGTGGCGACGGCGACCCCGCCGCGCTCGTCCCGGCTGACGCGGTGCTCTACGCCGAGGCGATCGTCCGGCCGGAGGGCGATCAGCGCGAGCAGGCGATCGAGGCGGCGGGCAAGGTGCTGCGGACCGACGACCCCGAGGCCAAGATCGCCGGGTTCGTCAAGCAGGAGGCCGCGGACGCGCTCGACTACGAGCGCGACGTCAAGGCGTGGCTCGGCGAGCGTGCCGCCGTGTGGATGTCGACGGGCGACGTCACCGCGGAGTCCAGCGTCGTCCTCCTCGAGTCGACCGACGACGAGAAGGCTCAGGAGTCGATCCGCGCCGCCTGGGAGCGCCAGGGCTGGACCATCAGCGATGCCTCCCACCGGGACGTGGACTACATCGCGTCCGGCGACGAGGGCATCGCCGGGGGTGTCGTCGACGGCTTCGTGGTCATCGGCAAGGAAGCCGCGGTCAAGCGCACGATCGACGCGTCCGAGGGCGACTCGCTCGCCGACACGGACGAGTACGCCGACGCGATCGACGGGCTGACCGAAGACCGCCTCGCCCATTTCTGGCTCGACCTGCGCGACATCTTCGAGCAGGCCACCCGCTCCGGCGACCTCTCCGAGGAGGAGCTGCAGCAGTTCCGCGCGCTCGTGCCGATCGACAAGCTCCAGCCGATGGCCGGCTCGTTCATGGCCGACGGCGACCGGCTCGCGCTCGAGACCAACGTCCGCGGGGACTTCGGATCCTGGTTCACCTCGGAGAGCTCGCCGCTCATCCAGGAGCTGCCGGGCGACTCGTGGGCCGCGTTCGGCAACGCCGACGTCGGCGCCATGTTCCAGCAGACCATCGACAGCATGGGCGGCGCGCTGGGCAGCGCCGTGCTGGGCCGCCAGTTCGAGAAGGAGACGGGCCTGAACCTCGAGCGCGACGTCCTCGGCTGGATGGGCGACGCCGCCGCGTTCGTCCGCGGGACGACGCTGGAGGACATCGAGGGCGGGCTGATCATCCAGCCGACCGACGAGGCCCGCGCGGCCGAGGCGTTCGGCAAGATCGTCGGTGCGCTGCAGCTCGGCACCGGCCTGAAGGCGGAGCCGGCCTCGATCCCGGGCGCCGAGCAGGCCTTCGCGCTGCGTGAGGCCGGCGGCCAGGCCAAGCCGATCATCTTCGCGCGCGGATCCGGGCTGGTCGTCCTGACCTACGGCGAGGCGGCCGCGGAGGCGGCCCTCGGCGACGACGACCGGTTCGGCGACAGCGACCTCTACCAGGAGGCCGAGGACCTCATCGGCATGGAGCCCGGCCTGCTCGTCTCCGTGCCGCAGGTGCTCGAGCTCGTCGACGCCTCCGGCCCGGATCCCGAGTTCGAGCAGGCACGGCCCTACCTCGAGGCCTACAGCGTGATCTCGACCGGCACCGTCAGCGAGGACGGCGGCAGCACGACCCGCATCGCCGCCGGACTGCGCTAGGTGTAGACCGATCGGCGGTCGCGGACGAACTGCGGCTGGGTAGGGAAGCGGGGACGCCGGCGGGGACGATCTCCGCGTTCCGATCCGCGCTCGAATCCTGGCTAGCTGTCGTGGAGCGACAGTAAGGCAGGACGCTCGCCGCTAGGCCGGCCTCGACAGCCCTCCACCTCCCCCACCCAGCCGGGGTTCGGGGACCAGGCGGCCGGCAGGAACGACAGCGAGGCGCGGCTCAGGTCGGCACGATCGCCGGCAGCAGCGCGGCGGCGACGAGCAGCAGCACGGCCGGGACGAGCAGCAGCGCGACGACGAGCTGGATCTGGGGCGCGGCCTTGGCGGCGGCCTCCGCGGCTCGCTGCGCGGCGCGGGCTCGGGCCGCTCGGGCCTCGGCGGCGAGCGCCGGCGCGAGCGGCGCGCCGTGCCGGTCGGCACGGGCGAGCGCGGCCGTCAGGACCGGGATTCCTGGCGCGGGCGCGCGGCGCTCGAGCTGTTCGTAGGCGGTGGCGCGTGGCACGCCGAGCGCCGTCGCCGCGGCGGCGCGACGCAGCTCGGTGGCCAGCAGGCCGGGATGGCGGCGACCGACCTCGGCCAGAGCGCGGCCGGGCGAGAGTCCGGCCGCGACCGCGACGCGCAGGAGGTCGAGGACGTCGGCGAGCTCGCCCGCCATCACCGCGGCACGCCGCCTGGTTCTCCGCCGCAGCCAGGCGTCGGGCGCCAGGAAGCCGGCCGCCGGCGCGGCGAGCAGCAGGAGGATGCCGGTGCGCCCGGGTGCCCCGGGGAGCAGCGCGAGCCCGGCGGCCAGCGCGGCGAGCGCCGCCCCGGCCTTGACGGCCATCACGTCCTCGGCCGAGGTCTCGAGCCCGGCGGCGGCGATGCGGTGGTCAAGGCCGCGCGGGGCGCGTGCGGTGAAGCCGCGGCCGAGCCGCGCGAGCAGCGCCACGCCGGAGCGGCGCCGCGGCGGCCGCGTGGTCAGCACGAGGTCGAGCAGACCGGGCGCCGCGAGCGCGCCTGCGGCCGCGGCGAGGAGCGTCGCGCGGGTCATCGCGCCCGCGCCAGCCGCGCGACCGCGACGATCGCCGCCAGTTGGAGCACCGCGGCCATGCCGACCAGCCACACCGAGAGCGGGTGGTCGACCAGCCCGGCGACGAGGCCCGGGCTCGCGAGCTCGGCCAGCGCGGCCGCGCCGAGCGGCAGCACGAGCACGAGCCGCGCCGTGAACCGCGCCTGGGCCGTGGCCGTGCGCGCGTCACGGCCGATCCGCTCCGCCGCCTCGAGGGCAGCCGCCTGGTCGCGGAGCAGCCCCGCGAGGTCGCCGCCGGCGTCGCGCTGCAGGAGGATCCCGGCCACGATGGCGTCCCACGCCGGGTCGGCGACGCGCCGCCGCAGCGCCTCGAGCGCCTCGCCGGTCGGGTCACCGAGGCTGAGCGCGCGCGCCGTCGCCCGCAGCTCGTGGCCCGCCGGGCCGGCGATGCCGCCGGCGGCGACGGCGACGGCACCACGGATCGAGTGCCCGGCCGCGACCGCGTCGGCCAGCGCGCGAGCGGCGCCCGCGGCACCGGCCCCGACCGCCCGCGCGTAGCGCCGCCGCCGCGCCCTGACGGCGCCGACGACGATGGCGGGACCGAGCACGGCGGCGACCGCCGCGAGAACCACGCCGCCGAGCAGCCAGCCCGCGGCGGCGAGCGCCGCGGTGGCGAGCAGCGCAAGCCGCCGCCGCTCCGGCGCCGTGGGCGCCCGCCCCTCGCGGCCCGCCCGCCGGAGCGGCTCTACGGCGCGTTCGAGCGCCGCCGCGACGCGAGAGCGCTCGACGGCCGCGAGACCCTCCCACGCTCCGAGGACGCCGGTGGCCCCGGCCACGAACGCGAGCACGACGCTCCGGGTCACGCCGCGGTCCCCGGCGACGACGTGGTGGGCGGCGACGACTCGGGCGATGACCTCGACCCGGGCGACGACGTCGTGGGCGACGAAGGCTCGTCGCCCGCGGCCGCCAGGCGCGCGGCAAGCTCGTCGGTCAGCGCCGCGCGCCAGCGCGCCCGGCCGCCGCGCCAGGTGTAGAGCTCTCGTGCGGCCGGGCCGCCGGCGACGCGGACGACCTCGGCGACAGACACGACCCGGCGGGTGCCGTCGGCGGCGCGGGCCTGGCAGACCACGAGGTCGAACGCGTCGGCCACCTGCTCGCGCAGCGCCGCGTGCGGAAGGCCGAGCCCGGCCATCAGCGCGAGCGTCTCGACGCGCCGCAGCGCCTCGGCCGGCGTGCCCGCGTGGATGGTGCAGAGCGAGCCGTCGTGCCCGGTCGAGAGCGCGGTCAGCATGTCCAGCGCCTCCGGCCCGCGCACCTCCCCCACGACGATCCGGTCCGGGCGCATCCGCAGCGCGTTCCTGACCAGCCGGCGGATCGTCACCTCGCCGCGCCCTTCGAGGTTCGGTGGCCGCGCCTCGAGCCGCACGACGTGCGGCTGGGCGAGCCGCAGCTCCGCCGCGTCCTCGATCGTGACGACCCGCTCGTCCGCGCCGATGAAGCTCGACAGCACGTTCAGCGTCGTCGTCTTGCCGGACCCGGTGCCGCCGCAGACGAGGATGCTGGCGCGCGCCTGGACGGCACGGGCGAGGAAGCCCAGCAGCGGCCGGGTGAGCGTGCCGTTGGCCACCAGCTCCTCGGCGGAGAAGCCGCGGCGGCGGAAGCGGCGGATGGTCAGCACCGGGCCGTCGAGCGCCAGCGGCGGGATCACCACATTGACCCGCGAGCCGTCGGGAAGCCGTGCGTCGACCAGCGGCTCGGCCTCGTCGACCCGGCGGCCGAGCGGCGCCAGGATCCGCTCGATCGCGTCGCGCAGGTCGCGCTCCTCGGCGAACCGCACCGCCGTGCGCTCCAGCCGACCGCCGCGCTCCACCCAGACGGGCGCCGTGCCGCAGACCATCACCTCCTCCACCGCCGGATCGCCGAGCAGCGGCTCCAGCGGACCGAGCCCGAAGGCGCGCTCGGCGATGCGGCCGGCCAGCTCCGCCCGCGCGCCTTCGTCCAGCACCGCCGCCTCGCGATCGACGAGCGCGCGGATCCGGCCCGGCAGATCCTCGGCGGGGTCGGCGGCGGTGGCCAGCAGGCGATCGCGCAGGTCGGCGGCGAGCTCGTCCAGTTCGTGCATCGCCCCGTCTAGGGCGCGGCGCGAGAAGTTCGCCCCCTCAGCTCACCCGGTGGTACTCCCCTTCGAGGAAGGGCATCCACTCGCTGCCGTCGGGCGAGTGCTCGAGGCGGAAGCGGAACGCGTCGCCGTCGACCTCGTAGACGTGGCGGCTGTGGCCGACCGTGGTCTCGTGCATGAGCGTCAGCCCGCCCTCGTCCCAGCCGCCGAAGGCCGGCTCGCCGCTCTCGATCCCGGTCGAGTCGAACCAGTGCAGCGTGTAACAGCGCTCGCGTGGATGCCAGCCGTAGACGCCGTGGCCCTCGAAGTTGACCACGCCGCCGCGGCGCTGCTCGTAGTCGGCGATCAGGCAGAAGCCGTGGAGCGCCATCCGCGTCCGCCACGTGCCGTGCGCCGGGCCGCCCTCGGGATCGAAGGGGGTCGGGAGGATGCGCTCGGCGCCCTCCCAGCGACCCACGAGGAGCGCGAGGCGCTCGTGCTCGATCGTGGGCGTCGGTACGTGCATCGCGGCGCCTCGACCTAATCACCGCCACCGGAGAGCGTCAAGTCGTCGCCGACGATCGCGGCCCCGGCGGAGCGATGGTCGCCGGGCGGGCGGGCCAGCAGCCGGATCTCGCCCGCGAAGGCGCCGGCGGCGGCGAG
This sequence comes from uncultured Solirubrobacteraceae bacterium, assembly GCA_963774155.1. Taxonomy (GTDB): domain Bacteria; phylum Actinomycetota; class Thermoleophilia; order Solirubrobacterales; family Solirubrobacteraceae; genus DASSUW01. The sequence continues at coordinate 224,771 of CAVZDW010000008.1, read as the reverse complement.
GTACACAGCTTGGCGGACCGTGACGCGCAGCGTGGCCGCGACCTGCGGCCCGGTGCCGTCGCGCGCCGCGGCACGGATCGCCAGCACCTCGACGTCCTCGAGCGCGAGCTGGGTGTCAAGCCCCTCGCGCGTGACGACGACGTCGACACGACCGCCGGGGACGAGCAGCTCCGGCGAGCCGCGAGCGACCACCTCCGCGGCTCGCTCGCCGCGCCGGAGCGGCGTTCCGGCGGCCCGTGTGGCCGCTTCGAGCAGGTGCTCGCCGACCGGGCCGCCCGCGGGCACGGCCACGGCGAGCCGCTCGCCGATCAGCAGCTCCGGGAGGACGGCGCCGCCGCCGAGCGCGAACCGCTCGGGAACGCGCCGCAGCGCGAGGTCTTCCGCCTTCACGCGCCGCCCCGCCGGCAGCGACTCGCGCGCGACGACCACGTCGACCGCCGGCCCGACCTGCTCGCGCAGCGCCGCTTCACGGCGCGCGACGTCCGACGCCGCGAGCGCCCCGAGCACGAGGGCCAGGCCGAGCAGCAGTGCGGCACGACGGCGGCGGCTCACGAGCGCGATCGCGACGGGCGGACGGAGCGAGACCGTCGAGCCGGCGCGGTCTCGGGGAGGTCGATGACGAGGCGCGCGCCCCGCGGGGACGGGACCGAGACCAGGCGGCCGCCGTAGCGCTCGGCGATGGCGGACGTGATGGCGAGGCCGTGCCCGCGAGCCGACCGGCGGCCTCGAGCGGCCGCGACGAGCGCGGACAGCGGCGCCGGGCAGGCCGGGACCGAGGTCGGCCACCTCGATCCCGACACGCCCTGCAGCCACGGAGGCGGCCACGCGGACGTGGCCTCCCCCGTGCTCGATCGCGTTGGCGACCAGGTTCCCGCACGCCTGCAGCAGGCGCAGCGGATCGGCGATGACCGAGGCCGGCGACGCGACGAGGTCGAACTCGACCCCGCGGGCGGCCGCGAGGGCGTGCCACGCCGGCGCGCCCTCGCGGAGCAGGGCGCCCACGTCGACCACCTCCACGGCATCACGATCCCGGCGACCGGCCAGGTCGTCCAGCGCGAGTGCCGCCCGGCGGAGCTCGAGGCCGATGGCCTCGACGCGGGCCGAGCGCTCGAGGCCGTCGAGGGCGAGCTGGGCCGTGCACAGCGGGCCGCGGACCTCGTGCCGCGCCCGCGCGACATCCACGAGACGCCGCCGGCCGCGGATGTGCAGGGTGCTCAAGGCGAGCGCCCAGACGAGATGGGCGATCACGCGGCGACCGATCGCGTGGCAGATCGGGCGACGGCCGAAGCCGAAGGCCACCACTCGCGCGGAGCGGACTTCCACCGCGGTTGAGACGGAGCGGCGGCGGTCATGCCGCCGCCTCGACCACGGGGCCGTCCACCAATCGGTACCCCACACCCCACACGTTGACCACGAAGCGATCGCCGTCCGTGCCGAGCTTCGCGCGGAGCCGGCAGGCGTGCGAATCCAGAGTCCGGGTCGTCCCGAGCGATCTGAATCCCCAGACGTCCCGAAGCAGCTCCTCCTTGGTCAGGACCCGCGTCGGCTCGGCCATCAGCGCCCGCAGCAGCGCGAACTCCTTCTGCGAGAGGTCGACCCGGCGCCCGCGCAGCCGCACCTCGCGCGACGACGGGTCGAGCTCCAGCTCACCCACGCACAGCCGCCCGAGCCCGGGTCGCTCGCGGGTCCGCCGCAGCACCGCCGCCAGGCGCAGCCGCAGCTCTGGATACGAGAATGGCTTGGGAACGAAGTCGTCGGCGCCGCGCTCGAATCCCCGGACGCGATCGAGCTCGGTCGAGCGCCCCGAGAGCACGAGCAGCGGCAGCGAAGGGTCCAGCCGCGAAGCCACACCGTCGGCCGCCCGCACCGTTCGGATGAGCTCGAGTCCCGAGCCGTCGGGCAGCGCGAGGTCGACGATCGCGAGGTCGGGGCCGTGGAACTGCAGCTCGCGCAGGCCGTCCTGGAGCGACTCGGCGAGCAGGACCTCGTAGCCGTCGGCGCTCAGGTTGTCGGCCAGGAAGGTCCGGAGCACCGGATCGTCCTCGACCAGGAGGATCGTCGCGCGCATGCCCTTCTAGGGCAGCGCGCGAATTTCTCGCCCCCTGGTGTCCTGATTCGGAAGTTCGGTGGCACCACCGGCGGATGCCGGGTGCCGGCAGGCGCGAGGCCGGCGCCGACGAGTGCCATCGAAATTTTGAATCAGGACACTAGCGCCGGAAGCGGGGATCGACGTACACGTCGTCCACGCGCACCGTGCCCGCTGTGGCCACGAAGCGCAGCTGCACGTGCGCCGACTCGCCGCGACGCACGCCGAACTGGCCCTGCGCCAGCGAGACCTTGCGCGTCGGCGCCCACTCCGCCGCGGGCGTGAAGCGGCCGGCCGTCTTCGTCCGGCCGGAGCTGTAGAGCACTTCGACCCGGAGAACGCCGTCGGCGGCCACGGACCGGGCCAGGAAGCGGAAGCCCGGGAAGCCGCGCTCGACGCAGATCGGGGGCGTGACGGCGGACGCGCCGGCGGGCAGCTCGAGCGCCGCCGCGCCGAGGGCCGGCCCGAGCAGGAACGGCGAGCTGTCGGCGGCGACGGCGCCGCCCTCCAAGGCCCAACCGGCAGCCTGAGCCTCGAAGTCGCCGCCAGGCGCGAGCGTGTACAGCGCCTTGTCGTTCCACGGGGCGAAGACCCGGCTGAAAGCGCGGTCCTCGCAGCCCTGCGTCTCCGTGGCCGCCGGCTTGGCCGCGGAGGCGATGGGCGCCGTCGCGCAGAGCGAGACGACGGCAACGAGGATTCCACGGGCGAGCCGTGAGCCGGCTGAAAGATGCATTGAGAACCCTTCGGCACCCGGTTGAGCGCCCAAGAGCCCCAGCGGACGGACATCCGATCCCGCTTCACTCAAGGCGGCGACTGGGCCGCCGATGTTCAAGGGGGCCCCCGCGCGCGAAGTCCCCGTTCGCCATGCCGCCGCTCACCCTCACGCACATCATCCCCGCCCCAGACGCGCCGGTCCTCACCGAGGCGGCGCCGACGCGCACGGAGGTGCGGGTGGAGATCGGCATCGTCGTGGGTCTGGCGCTGGCGGTCGGCGCGCTCTTCCTGCTCGATCCGGGCACCCGTCCGGCCGATCCGCGGCTCCTGGGGCTGAGCGTCGTGATGCTGAGCGTGGCCCAGTGCGCGCGGTTCGACCTGCGCCTGGCCTGGACCTCGCCGGTGCAGCTGGCGCTCGTGCCCGTCCTCTTCATCCTTCCGCCCTGGCTGGTGCCCGTCGCCATGGCGGCGGCGATCGTCCTCACCCGGCTCCCGGACGTGTTTCGCGGCCAGGTCGTGACCCGCCGGCTGCTGCTCGCGCCGGGCAACGCGTGGTTCACGGTCGGCCCGGCCGCCGTCCTCGTGGCCGCCGGCGTCCCGGGCGCCGACGAGGCCGGCGTGCTCCTGCTCGGAGCCATGCTCGCCGCCCAGCTCGGCACCGACTTCGCCGTGTCCTCGCTCTGGCACGCGCTGACCCACGGCATCTCGCCGGCGGACCAGCTCAGGGACGACTACATGGTCTACGCCGTCGACGCTGCTCTGGCGCCCGTCGGCCTCCTGGCGGCGTTCGCGATCGACGAGTCGCCGTACGCCATCCTCCTGATGGTCCCGCTCTTCGGCGTGCTCGCGGTGTTCGCCAACGAGCGCCGCGCGCGGTTGGAGCAGCTCACCGAGCTCAACGGCGCCTACCAGGGCACCGCGATGGTGCTGGCGGAGGTCGTCGACGCCGACGACGCCTACACGGGCCGGCACACGCGGGAGGTCGTCGAGCTCTCGGTCGGCGTCGCCGACGCCCTCGGCCTCGACGAGCCGCAGCGCCGGAACGTGGAGTTCGGCGCGCTGCTGCACGACGTCGGCAAGGTCGTCATCCCGAAGGAGATCATCAACAAGCCCGGTCCGCTCAACGACGACGAGTGGGAGCTCATGCGGACCCACACGATCGCGGGGCAGCGGATGCTCGACCACGTGGGCGGCGCGATGCGCGAGGTGGGCGCGATCGTGCGCTCCTCGCACGAGCGCTGGGACGGCGCCGGGTACCCCGACGGCCTCGCGCAGACCGAGATCCCGCTCGAGGCGCGCATCATCTGCGCCTGCGACGCGTACAACGCGATGACCACCACCCGCTCGTACCGCCCGGCCGTCGACGCGGCCGACGCCGTCGCCGAGCTGCTCCGCTGCTCCGGCACCCAATTCGACCCGGCCGTGGTGGCCGCGCTGGTCGCGCTGGTGGGCGCCCCCGCAGCCTCCGCTGAGCCCGTCGCGGCGTAGACTCGCGCTCATGGCCCGGATCATCCGGCGCACAGAGGTGAACGAGTGCCGGCGCTGCTCGACGTTCTGCGACCGCGTCATCGCGCCGTCCTCCTGCGTGGCCGACGGGTGCCCGAGCCTGTACTCCTACGACGATCCGCTGACCGGTCGCCGGTACATGGGCTGCGTGCAGCAGGTGTTCGCCACGGAGATCGACGTGGAGATGTTCAAGGCCGCCGAGCGGACGCGCGCGGGCTTCGGCTCGGTGCGGCTCGCCGGCACCCCGACGACCCGCTGCCGCTTCACCGTCGAGCAGGCCTACGACGGGCGCGGGATCGAGGCCTACCGCTGCGTGAACAAGCGCTTCTTCGACTGGCCGGACGCCGCGCGCGACGCCGTGCGCGCGTTCGATCTCCGCGACCGCTGCGACCCGTGAAAGATCTGTCTCAGACCACGCACCCGGGCAGGACTCGCGCCTAAGATGCAGACGCCCCGGCGGGAACCCGGGCCGACCACCATGGACCCGATGCGCCGCGGCAACTACGACTCAGGACAGGACTACGTACTGGAGTATGGAGAGCTCCGATTCACGTTCAACGAACGTGACTTCTCGGAGCGCGTCGAGCAGGCTGCGCGCAAGCTCGGGTTCGTCGGGTCGCGGCTCGATCCGGCCGAGCTCGAGGACCTCGTGAACCTCGCCGTCAACGGCGAGATCCAGGACCCGGCGTCCGCCCTCGGGGAGCACGTCAACGACTGCTGGCCGGAGCTCGTCGGCCCCGCCGACCGCTCGCTCGTGCACTGGCTGCGCCGGCTCGTCTTCCGCTCCGCCTGGCTCGACCAGCGCGTGAAGGAGGGCGAGCTCGACGTCGTGTTCGACGACGCGACGAGCTCGTTCGGCTACGTCCAGCCGGAACGGGACAAGGAGCCGATCGAGCTCTCGCCCGAGCCGAACTGGAACCGCGTGGCCTACTCGCGCCGCTAGCCCGGCAGCGCTTCGAGGCGCGCCTTGGCGATCGCGTCGGCGCCCGCCTCGCCGACGAGCAGGTCCGGGCGCATGACGCCGGAGGCTCCGAGGTCGAGCGACGGGAAGCGGCCGAGCGCGGCCAGCGCCGCGTCCAGCGCGACCACCGTGGTCTCGCCGCCCACCGGCGCGGAGGCCGTGGCCACCACGGTCAGCGAGCCGCCGTCGGCGATGTTGCGCGCCGCCGCCAGCGCGCGGCGGGCCGCCTGCGGGGCCAGCCCGTCGAGCGTGTCGACGAGCACGACGGCGTCGCCGCCGCGGGCCGCGACGCGCCGGCCCTGCTCGATCGCCTGCTCGACCGCCTGCGCCTGGGCGTCCGGCGACGCAGCGAAGGAGAGTGCGGAGAGCGGCTCGACCGGCGCCTCGCCGATCTCCTCCGGCCGCACGCCGGCCAGCACCAGCGAGATCTCGAGGCCCTCCAGCGTGCCCAAGGCGCCGGCGAGGCGGCGCAGCGCCTCGCTCTTGCCCGAGCGGGCCGGGCCGGTGAGCACGACGCGCGAGCCCTTGCCGAACGGCGTCAGCCACTCGATCGCCTTCACGGTCGGGTCCTCGGAGCCGAGCTCGAAGCGCTCGGCCGGGAAGACGGCGGGAAGGTCCTCGAAGCGGGTGCCCTCGGCGACCTCGTCGGCCGGGCGGCCGTTGATGGTGTCGACGCGGATCAGCGACGGGAAGCGCTCGGAGCGGCGGGCCGAGCGCACGGGACCGGCGACGCGGTCGCCGCTCACCAGCTCGCAGCGCTTGACCTGCGCGGCGGAGATGTAGACGTCGTCGTCGGTCGACTCCGGCGGCGCCAGGCGGATGAAGCCGGAGCCGTTCGCGAGCAGCTCGACGACGCCCTCGGCGACCTGGTCCTCGCGCGCGGCGGCGCGGGGCTCCTCGTCGCCGGCGTCCTCGTCGGTCGCGCCCTCCTCGGACGAGCGGCGGCCACGCCCCCGGCCGCCGCGACGCCCGCGGCGGGGCTTCGGCGCGGCGTCCTCATCCTCATCGGCGGCCTCGGCTGACCTCGGCGACCTCGACGAGCTCGGGCGACTCGGCGGCCTCCGGCGTCACGATCTCCTCACCGGACTGGCGCGCGACGATCGCGTCGATCAGCTCGGCCTTGCGCAGGCGGCGGAAGCCGTCCACGCCGAGCTCGTTGGCCAGCACGTGCAGATCGGCGAGCGGGCTCTGCTCGAGCTCGGAACGGTCCAGGACTGCAGACATTGCAGCGTTCTCCCTTTAGTCGGTGGTTGGTTGGCATCCGGCCGCGTTGTGCGCAGCGGCCGGCAACCCCTCTTACGCCCCGTCAGGGTAGCGGTCGGGCGTCAGGCCCTCCGCCGGAGCGAGCTCGACATCGCCGCGCAGAGCGGCGCGGACCCGCAGGAAGTCGGCCGTGGCGGCGACGTCGTGGACGCGCAGGATCTGCGCCCCGGACTCGACGCCGTGCGCGACGGCGGCCAGCGTTCCCGCCAGCCGCTCCCGCGGCCCGCGCCCGGTCAGGGCGCCCACGAAATCCTTGTTGGAGACCGCGAGCAGGATGGGCCTCCCGAGCTTCCCCAGCTCACCGAGGGCCCGCAGCACGGCGACGGTCTGGGCCGGGGTCTTGGCGAAGTCGGGGCCCGGGTCGAGCACGATCTGCTCGGGATCCACGCCGCGCGCCACGGCGGCGGCCATCCGCTCCTCCAGGAACCCCGTCACGTCCGCCACGACGTCCTCGTAGTGGTCCGGGTCGAGCAGCGTGCCCTTGGGCTCCACCCGCGTGTGCATGACGACCAGGCCCGCGCCCGTGGCGGCACACACGTCCGCGACTGCCTCGTCGCGCAGCCCGGAGACGTCGTTGACCAGCACCGCGCCCGCCGCGATCGCCGCCTCGGCCACGGCCGGCTTGTACGTGTCGATCGAGACGAGCGCCCCGTGCTCCGCCACGAGCCGCACGATGAGGGGCACGACGCGCTCGATCTCCGCGGCGGCGTCGACCGCCGGCCGGTGGCCGCTCGCCGACTCCCCGCCCACGTCGAGCAGGTCGGCGCCCTGCGCCAGCAGCGCCTGGGCGTGCTCCACGCGCGCCTCGAGCGTCGGATGGTCGCCCGCGTCCGAGAACGAGTCCGGCGTGGCGTTGACGATCCCCATCAGCAGCGGCCGCGGACCGAGCTCGATCACCCGGTCGCACAGACGCAGGACGGGAGTCATCCGGCGAAGACGATCTGGCGGCGCCCCGGAGCGGACCGCTGGCCGCGGCGATCGACCCCGACCACCGTGATCCGGTGCCGGCCGGGCGACAGCCGGATCGTGGCCGACCTCCCGCTCACGCGCGCCGCGCGCCTCCCGTCGACCCGCACCTCGTAGCGCTGGAGCCCTCCGAACTCCTGGCCGGGGACCCACCGCACGAGCACGCGGCGGCCGACCGAGTCGGGCAGGTTGCGCAGGGTCGGCGCGCTCGGCGGCCGGTCGAACATCGCGACGCCCGGCGCGCCGCCGGCCACGAAGGCGAACGCCATGTCGCCGATCCGGTTCGAGGAGCCCGACAGCGGGCCCACGGCTCCGCGGCCGAGCGTCACGACCCCGCCCAGGGCGCCGCTCTCGGGCACGAGCCGCCCGCGCACGACGTTGCCGGCCAGCCAGGCGACCCCGGAGTCGTTGCGCTCCGACGTGGCCAGGACCGCCGCCGTCACGCCGCCGCCCCGGTCCTGCCGCCGCGCCGGCCCGATCGCGATGTCGCGCAGGCGCGCGCCGAGCAGCCGCCCGTCGCCGGCCACGCTGGCCGTGTGACCGAGGCTGCTCGAGCTCATCGAGACCTCGGGGCCGGTGCTGGCCACCCCGCCGTCGAGGGCGAACGGCGCCTGGAAGCTCGACGCGCGGAGCTGCCGCGCGAAGGTCCGGGAGACGCCGTCGACGTCCTGGCGGAAGGCCACCCACGCGTACGTGCGGTCGTACTCGATGTCGACCTCCGGAGAGTCGGCCGAGCCGCCGGGGAGCGTGGCGTCCTGCGGCAGGGCGGACAGCGCCGCGCCGTAGAGGCGCCGCGCGATCACGTGGGTGCGGCCGTCGGCCATCGCCTCGCCCCACACGACGAGCGCGCTGCCGTCCGCGGCGACCGCGACGCGCGGGCGCCCGGCGCCGACGCCCGCGCTGTTCACGGGGTCGATGTCCAGCGGCAGCGGCACGGACTCCCACTGGCTCTCGTGCAGGCGCGCCGCGCGCACGTCGCCGTTCTGGGTCCAGACGGCGTAGGCGTCGCCGTTGACGCCCATCTCGATCGCGAGGTCGGAGGCGCCGCCGCCGCTCGACAGCGCCACCGCGGGCGCGCCGATCAGCGTCCCGAAGACGTCCCCGCCCTGGATCCACGCGGCCGCCATGCGGCTGCCGAGACCCGTGGCCACGGCCGCCTCGGTGGCACCCGCGCCGCCGAGCGGCGCCGGATCCGTCCAGCCGCCGCTCCCGAGCCGGGAGAGGAAGGCCTGGCCGTTCTTGACGTAGGCGACCCCGCCGCCCTCCTCGATCCCGAGATCGACCACGGGCCGCGTCACGGTGCCCGCCGTGTCGACCGCCTCGAACCCGAACCACCGCGCCTGTGCGGCCGGCGCGAGCAGGAGGACGAGCAGGAATGTGGTGAGAACGAGGCGCGGCAAGCGGGCGAGGTTAGACGACGACTCCCTCGGCGGCCGCCTCCTTGGCGAACGCCGCGGCTTCGGCGTCAGCACGCGCACCATCCCAGCCGAGCTCGCCGGCCAGGGCCGCCGCCACTCGCGCGGGAGCGTCGCCCGCGGTCACGTCGCGCGCGGCCGTCAAGGCCAGCCGCGTGCGCCGCAGGAGCACGTCGCCGACCGTGCGCGCCTGCTCCCGGCGCGCCGCGTAGGCGGCCTCGGCGAGCAGGTCCGGCATGCCCGGCTGCACCGGCTCGGCCAGCTCCGGCCGCTCCTCCGCGAGCCGCAGCACCTCGTTCGCCACGTGGCCGTAGCGGCCGGCCAGCTGGGCGTACGCGTCCTCGGACACGCCCGGCACACGCGGCAGGTCCGCCGCCTCGACCGGCATCCCGAGCGGGATCTGGTGCGTGCGGCAGGGGGCGTCGCGGCCCTCGCGCTCGACGATCCGGTCGACGGTCATCTTGGCCATCCGCCGCCACGTGGTCAGCTTCCCGCCGGTGATGGTGATCATGCCGCTCGACGTCTCGTAGAGCTCGGCCTTGCGCGAGATGTCGACCGACTTGCGCGGATCGCCGGTGGAGATCAGCGGGCGCACGCCCGCGTACGCGCCCGCGATGTCGTCCGGCGTCAGCGACTTGGCGAAGAACGCGTTGACGGCATCGAGGAGGTACCCCACGTCCTCCTGTGAGGGCCGCACGCGCTCGAGATCGCCCTCGTAGTCGTTGTCGGTGGTGCCGATGAGCGTCTGGCCGAGCCACGGGAGCACGAAGATGGTGCGCCCGCCGCCCGCCGGGGCGATCGCCCCCGCCACCACGGGCAGCGTCGAGCGCGGGACGATGATGTGCGTGCCGCGCGAGGGCCGGATGACCGGCACCTCCGCCTCGTCGTGGAGCTCCCCCGGCCGCAGCCGGTCGGCCCACACGCCGGTGGCGTTGACCACGTTGTCGGCGCGGATCTCCAGCTCCTCGCCGGTCTCGCCGTCGACCACCCGCGCCCCGCACGCGCGCCCGTCGTCCTGCAGCAGCGAGACGACCTCCAGCCGGTTGGCCACCACCGCCCCGAAACGCGTCGCCTCGGCGAGGATGGTCAGCACGAGGCGCACGTCGTCGGTCTGGCAGTCGTAGAACAGGTAGCCGCCGCTCGGCTCCCGGCCGGCCATCGCCGGGAGCAGCTCCAGCACCTCCTCGCCGCCGATCATGCGGTGGCGGGCGGGGCTCCAGTAGTCGTCGTCGCGCCCGCGGCGGCGCACGGACATCACGTCGTACATGTTCAGGCCGATGCCGGTGAGGCGATCCGGCCGCGCGCCGTCGAACGCGGGGACCACGAGCGGCAGCGGCCGCACGAGATGCGGCGCCAGCGCGACGTTGATCTGGCGCTCCACCAGCGCCTCGCGCACCAGCCCGAGGTCGAAGTTCTGCAGATAGCGCAGCCCGCCGTGGACGAGCTTGGACGACCGCGAGGAGGTCCCGATGGCGTAGTCGGCGCGCTCGGCGAGGGCGACGGAGTAGCCGCGAGTGGCCGCATCGAGCGCCACGCCCGCGCCGGTGATACCCCCGCCGACCACCAGAACGTCGAACGGCTCGCCGGCGAGCGCTGTGACGGCGTCGGCTCGAGGGAGCATCTGCCGATAAGACACTAACGTGCAGCTCGGAATGGACAGCTCGCGAGGCACGGTCACCGGTCTCTGGCGCTGGCCGGTCAAGTCGATGGCGGGCGAGCGCGTCGGCGCGATGCGCGTCGACGGCCGCGGCGCGGGCGGCGACCGCACCCACGCCGTGCTCTACGAGCACAAGGGCGCGATGAAGCCGCTGACCGCGCGCGAGGCGCCGGGCCTGCTGGCCTGGCAGGCGGCGTACCCGTTCAACTTCAACGGCGGGCTCGACCCCGCCCGGCCGCCCTACGCCATCGTCACGGCGCCGAACGGGCACCGCTACCGCTGGGGCGATCCCCGCCTGCGCTTCGCCCTCGAGGACGACCTCGGCCGCCCGGTCTCGCTCACGCGCGACGTCGAGGGGATCCAGGACCTCGGCCGCACGCTCCTGGTCACGGTCCAGGCCTCGCTCGATGCGCTCGGCGAGGAGCTCGGCGGCCCGATCGACCTGCGCCGCTTCCGGACCAACGTGCACCTCGAGCTCGACACGCCCGCCTGGGCCGAGCTGGACTGGGAGGGCGACGAGCTGGCCTTCGAGGGCGGCGTCCGGCTCAAGTTCCTGCATCCCTGCGAGCGCTGCGCGATCCCCACGCGCGACCCCGACACGCAGGAGAAATGGCCGGAGCTGCTCAAGCACCTGACGGCCGAGCACGACATGGCCTTCGGCATCAACGCGCGGGTGGTGACGGCCGGCCGGATCGAGGCCGGCGAGACCGTCGAGGTGCGCAGGGCTTCAGGTTCCGGCCGCAACGGTCGATAAGAGCCTCGCCGACGCCCCGATTTTGGAGGAACCGTTGCTTCGCATCGACGAGACCTCCGGGACGCTGGTCGCCCCTCAGGCCGGCGGCCTCGTCACGGAGAACAGCCCCGAACGCGATGAGCTGCTGGCGCTGATGAGCGCTTCGTGGCCCGCCTTCGCCCACGAGCTGGGCATGCCCAGCCTGCGCCTGGTCGGCCAGGAGGCCGCCCCCGGCGCCGACCTGCTCGCCTTCGACGAGCAGTCCGGCCGCGCCGTCGTCCTGCACGTGACCGGCGAGACGGTCGAGTGGCAGATCGCCCGCGCGCTCGGCGCCGCCGCCGACGTTGCCGGCTGGGACGCCGCCAAGCTCGCCTCGGTCTCGGACGCCCTCGAGGCCGCCGTCCCCGGCGACTCGCCGGCGCTGGTCATCGTCGCGGGCGGCTACGACCCGCGCGCGCTGACCACCGTCGAGTGGCTGGCCCGCCGCCACGGCGTCGAGGTCTCCTGCTTCACCGTCTCCGTCCTGCGCTTCGGCAACGAGCGCCTGCTCTCGCGTGCACCGCGAGCCGCGTGACGCGCAGGCCACCGATCCGGCCGCTCAGGTGCAGTGGATGCTCACGGGCGCGCAGGCGCCGGCGGCCACCACCGCCGACGCTCCCGCCCCCCAGGCGCTGGCCAGCACGCCGCCGCCCGGCAACTAGCTCCGTCCGTCGGACCCGGGTCGGCGCCGCCTCAGCGGCGCCGGCCCGAAATCTGCAGCCTCGCGACCTGCGGGTCGTGATCGGACGCCTGGTCGTGGAACTCGGCGTTGACGTGGACGGAGTCGTACTCCGGCTTCGGGCTCATCAGCGCCTTGGTGACCAGGATCTGGTCGAGCGTCTGCGAGTTGCCGTCGAACACGTACGAGTACCGCTCCCACGGCGGGAGCGTCTCCATCAGGTTCGTCAGGCCGCCGTCCTCGAGGATGTCGAGCGTCTCGGAGAACTCGAAGTCGTTGAGATCGCCCAGGACGACGACGTTGGCCTGCTTGTCCGCCGCCAGGATGTCGCCGACGAAGTCCGCGACCACCGTGGCCTGCTGGTGGCGCTGCACGGTGGTGACCTGGACCGGCGGCTGCTTGCGGCCGAACAGCGGGTCGTCGCCGCCCTTGGAGTTGAAGTGGTTGGCGATCGCGAAGATCGTGCGACCCTTCCACAGGAACTCGCCGACGAGGGGCTTGCGGCTGTTGTTGAACGCCGGGTTGAGCGGGTCGATGCGACCCGGGCTGGCCGACAGCTCGGCGCCCGAGGGCGTGTCGACCACCGCGGTCGGCGTGACGGCGTCCCCGCCCGGCCGGTCGACGAACGACAGGCCGCGATCGGTCCGGTAGAGGAAGCCGACGCGGATGTTGCCGTTCGGCTCGCCGCCGTCCTGGTTGCCGGGTGCCGGGTTGATCTGACGGAACGAGTAGGTCGGCCCGCCGACCCCCTCGATCGCCGCGATGAACGCCGCGTAGGTGGCCGAGGCGTCCTGGCCGCCGGCGGCGGCGCCGTTGTTGTCCTGGACCTCCTCGAGGGCGACGAGGTCCGGGCTCTTCATGTTGGTGACGAGGATCTGGGCCAGCGCCTCGAACTTCTCCGGCGGGTCGGTCGGGTCGAGGTTCTCGACGTTCATCGAGGCGGCGGCGAGCTCGTCCTTCTTCGGCGCCTGCGTGACCTCGCGCTTGATGCCGCCTGACCGCACGCCCGGCGTCGACGTCACGTTGTACTTGAAGTTGCCGAACGAGTAGTGGGCGACGGCTTCGACGCTGTCGAGCCGGTCCCCGGTGTTCGCGGCCGGGGTGGGGAACCCGGCCTCGCCGTCGAGGATGATCCGCTCGGGGTTGAAGTCATTCGGCGTGACGAAGAGCCCGCCGCGCAGCGTGTGCGGGAACGCGAAGAGGCCGAAGTCCCCGGCCACGGACAGCTCACCGAAGCCGTTCGTCGGGCCGCTCGCGAGCGGATGGTTGATCCGCACGAGCATGCCTTCGAGGCTCTCGTGGAAGTCGAGTCCGTCCTGGCGCGGATCGAACGGCGTCGCCGGGTCCTCGGGGTTGCCGCCGACCGCGTCGTTGTCGATCACGAAGACCGGCGCGAACCGGCCACCGAGCCCGATCACCGTCGCCCGCACGGACCCCGTGCCGACCGGCTGGACGTTCGGCGAGACGATCTCGGTGATCGTCAGGTTGTCGTCGGCCTCCGCGCCGGGCCGGAACTCGTCGACACGGCCGCCCACGAGCACGGACTGCCCGACGGTCACGGTCGGAGCCGCGTTGAGGAACACGAACAGGCCCTCGGAGGTCTTCTCGTCGCCGTCGGGCTGGGTGTCCTGGAACCAGAAGCCGTTGCCGGTCACCGCGGTGACCACACCCGGCACCCCGGCCACGAAGTCGCCGTCGTAGAGCGAGAGATGGTGCGCGCCCTGGATGTCGTGGATGCGCAGCCCGGCGAGGCCGAGCGTGGAGAACGAGAAGCTGAAGTTCGCGGCCATGGCGTCCGGCGGATCGTCGGCGTCCTGGTCGCTCACGCCGGCGGCCGACACGGTCACCGTGCACTGCTCGTTGCGCATGAAGTCGGTGGCCGGGTCGAACGTGAACGTCTCCGGCCCGCCCGAGCGCGTCGCGGCGTGGGCGCCGCTCTCGGCGCACGTGATGCTCACGGCGTCGGCGGCGAGGTTGACCGGCTCGCTGAAGGTGATGGAGACGTTGGCGTCGAGCGCGACCTGCGTGGCGTTGGCGTCCGGCGTCGTGTCGCGTCACGCGCGGCGCCGCGTCAGCGGGCGGACCGCCGCAGGGGACGCCGCCGTTGGAAGCGCCCTGCGTGGCGGCCACGGCGTCGAAGTCCGCAGCGTTGTCGTCGGTGTCGCAGCCGTCCGGGATGCGGCTCGTGCTCACGTCGGGGGCGCCGCCGGTGTCGCTGTCCGCCGTGCCGGGGCCCTCCGTGTAACCCGGGACCTGGCCCTCGTAGGACACCGCATCCACGATGGTGTCGCCGTTGACGACGGCGACGGCGTCCGGTGCGCCGTTCTGGATCATGTCGTTGCCGGGTGTCGCGTCGTGGTCGCACTCCGGCACGTTGGCCGGGTTGCCGCAGACGACGTAGTAGCCGCCCGGCGGCAGCATGGTGGCGGGGAGCTCGACGGTCAGGTAGGTCAGGTTGGTGGCGCCGTTGACGAAGCGCAGCGCGTACGGGTCGAGGTCGATCGCTGTCGTAGCGACGTTCTTGATCTCGAGATACTCGGCCGTGTCGAGGCCGGGCTGGTCGTATTCGATCTCGTTGATGACGAGCGTCGTGGAGGCCGCCGCGGCCGGCGCCACGAGGAAGAGGAATGCCGCGATCGCGGCCAGGAGTACGCGCATTGCCGCACACTAACCCGCACGCCGAGAACGATGTGAAGATTGCTAGAGCGCTTGGACCTCGGCGAGCACTTCGCTCACCGAGCTCTTGGCGTCACCGAACAGCATCGCGGTCTTCTCCTCGTAGAAGAGCGGGTTGTCGATGCCCGCGAAGCCGCTGTTCATGCTGCGCTTGAGGACGATCACGCTGGCGGCCTTGTCGACGTCGAGGATCGGCATGCCGTAGATCGGGCTGTCAGGCACGGTACGCGCCGCGGGGTTCGTGACGTCGTTGGCGCCGATGACCAGCGCGACGTCGGTGCGGGCGAACTCGCCGTTGATGTCGTCCATCTCCTTGAGCTGGTCGTACGGCACGTCGGCCTCGGCCAGCAGGACGTTCATGTGGCCCGGCATGCGGCCCGCGACCGGGTGGATGCCGTAGAGCACCTCCACCCCGCGCTTCTGGAGCTCGTTCGCCAGGTCGGCGACGGCGCGCTGCGCCTGGGCGACGGCCATCCCGTAGCCGGGGACCACGACGACGAGCCGCGCGTAGGAGAGCTGGATCGCCACGTCGGCGGGGCTCGTGGAGCGCACCGTGCCGCCCGCCTCGCTCGCCGCGACCGCGCCGGCGGCGCCCATGCCGCCGAAGAAGACGTTGCCGATCGAGCGGTTCATGGCTTCGGCCATCTGCTTGGTGAGGATCGAGCCGGAGGCGCCGACGAGCATGCCCGCCACGATCAGCACCGTGTTGTCGAGCGCCAGACCGGCCGCGGCCGCGCTGAGGCCGGTGAACGCGTTGAGGGTGGAGATGACCACCGGCATGTCGGCGCCGCCGATCGGCAGCACGGCGAGCACGCCGAGCAGGCCGGCGGCGAGCAGGATCAGCCAGAACAGCGCCTCGGACTCCGATCCCGCCGCGATGACCACGGCCAGCGCGATGGCAACCAGCGCGAGCACGCCGTTGACGGCCTTCGGGATGCGCCAGCCGCGCTTGAGCGACTCCTGGAGCTTGAGGAAGGCGATGATCGAGCCCCAGAAGGAGATCGAGCCGATGATCGCCGCGAAGAGCACGGGGATCAGCTCCTCGAGCGCCATGTCGCCGCCCGCCTCGCGGAACTCGACGACGCTGATGAGCGCCACCGCCCCGCCGCCGACGCCGTTGAACAGCGCCACCATCTGCGGCATCGCGGTCATCTTCACGGTGCGGGCCGCGGGGATGCCGACCGCGGTCCCGATGGCCACGCCGAGCACGATCAGCCCCCAGTCGCCGATCTCGTCGTGCAGGAGCGTGGCCCCCACCGCGATGGCCATGCCGACCGCCGCGACGTGGTTCCCGCGCACGGCCGTCCGCGGCCCGCGCAGCATGTGCAGGCCGATGATGAAGAAGCTGAAGGCGACGATGTAGAGCGCCGCGATCAGGTCATCCATCCGGCTTCTTCCCCTTGAACATGCCGAGCATCCGGTCCGTGACGAGGAAGCCGCCGACCACGTTGATCGTGCCGAAGGCGATGGCGATGGTCAGCAGGACGTCCTCGAGGAGGCCCTCGGCCGGCCCGATCACCAGCAGGGCGCCGACGACGACGATGCCGTGGATGGCGTTCGTGCCGGACATGAGCGGCGTATGCAGCGTGTTCGGGACCTTCGAGATCACCTCGAAGCCGACGAAGGCCGCCAGGACGAGGATCGCCAGCTCGGTCAGGAGGTCCATCAGCCGGCCGCCTTTCTCGCGCCCTCATGGACGATCTCGCCGTCGCGGACGATGCAGGCGCCGCTGATCACCTCGTCCTCCCAGTTCAGGTTCAGCGCCCCGCCCTCGCCGGTCATCAGCTCCAGCAGCGCCTGCACGTTGCGCGCGTAGAGCTGCGAGGCGTGCTCGGGCATGCTCGACGGCAGGTTGAGGGGCGTGGCGATGGTCACCGCGTTATCGGTCCGGTAGGTCTCCCCCGGCCTGGCCAGCTCGCAGTTGCCGCCCGCCTCGCCGGCGAGGTCGACGATGACGCTCCCGTGCTTCATCCGGCCGACCGCCTCGGCGGTGATGAGCTTGGGCGCGGGGCGGCCGGGGACGAGCGCCGTGGTGATGACGGCGTCGGACCTGGCGATCTGGTCGGCGAGCGCCTTGCGCTGGGCCTCCTGCTCCTCCGGGGTGAGCTCGCGGGCGTAGCCGCCGGAGCCCGACGCGTCCGCCGCGCCCTCGACCTCGAGGAACTTCGCGCCGAGCGACTGCACCTGCTCCTTGACGGCGGCGCGGACGTCGAACGCGGTGACGACGGCGCCCAGCCTTCGCGAGGTGGCGATGGCCTGCAGCCCGGCCACGCCGGCCCCGAGCACGAGGACCTGGGCGGGCGGGATCGTGCCCGCGGCGGTCATGAGCATCGGCAGGAAGCGGCCCAGCTCCTGGCTCGCGATGAGCACGGAGCGGTAGCCGGAGACCGTCGCCTGCGAGGACAGCGCGTCCATCGACTGCGCGCGGCTGATGCGCGGGATGGCCTCCATGGCGAAGGCCGTGGCGCCGGTGGCGGCGATCGCCTTGATGCCCTCGCCGTTGGTCAGCGGCGCCAGGAAGCCGATCAGGACATGGTCGCTCGTGAGGCGACCCGGCTCCGAGGGCGCCACGCGGGCGATGACCTCGGCGGCCCACGGGTCGCCGACGGTCGCGCCGGCCTGCTCGAAGTCCTCGTCCAGGACGTCGGCCGCCGTGCCCGCGCCGGGCTCCACGATGACCTCGTGGTCAGCACCCAGGCGACGGACGACGTCCGGCACCATGGCCACGCGCCGCTCGCCGGAAGCGGTCTCCTTCGGAACACCGATCCGCATCGAGGGCCGGAAGCTATCGGAGCAGCGCGGCGAACAGCGCGCCGGCCGCCGGGATGCCGGCGGCGGCCTCGATCACCGCGGGCGTCGCCGCGAGGGGTGTCCCGACCGGCGGAAGCGATTGCGGCGTGGCCGCGGGCGCAGCCGTCGGGGTCGGCGCGGGCGGGCTCGCGGCGCTCGCGACGGTGGTCGCGACGGCCGTGCTGCGGGCGCGCCTGACCGGCTTGAGCGGAAGCGTCTTGCGGGCGAGCGCGGCCACGGCCTGCGCGGTGACCCAGACCGGCGTCTGCTCGCTGGTGCGCGAGTAGCGGACGGCCCCGTCCTCGCCGGTCAGCGAGCGCAGGTAGCTCATCGGGTCGCGCGAGCCGGAGCGCTTCACCTTGGCCGGGTCGCGCCCGGCGGCGAGCAGGCCCTGGACCGCCCACGCCGTCGACTGCGCGTTGGACGCGCCGCCGGGGATGAGGGCGAAGCCGCCGTCGGAGGCCTGGTTGCGGACCACGAAGCTCGTCGCGCGCTTGACGGCGCGCCCCTGCTTGCGGCCGGCGGCGACGAGCGCCTGCACGGCCGCACTGGTGTCGTCGATGCCGGACGGGCCGCCCTTGCCGGCGAAGTTGAAGCCGCCGTCGGCGTTGGCCTGGCCCGCGATGAAGTCGGCCGCCTTCTTGACGGCGCCGCTCCTGGTGGAGCGCCCGGCCGCGCGCAGCGCGAGGATCGAGAACGCGGTGGTGTTCACGCGGTCGGCGAAGGACCCGTTGCCGCGCTGCTGCCGCGCCAGCTCGGACACGAGGTTCCGGTCGCCGAGCTTGGGCTCGAGCCCGGAGGCGACGAGCACGAGGATCGTCCGGTCGATCTCCCCCAGGTCGTTGAGCTCGCTCGCGTGGCGCTTCATGTAGGCGATCGCGCTCGGCGAGCCGACGTCGCGCGGGTTGCGGCCGGCCGCCGCCAGGCCGAGCGCCGTCCAGCCGCTGTAGAGCTGCGAGGAGGACTGGCCGGGCGCGCCGCCCCAGCCGCCGTCGTCGTTCTGGGCCGCGACCAGGTAGCCGACCGAGCTGCGCGCCTGGGCCGGTTCGGTGGCTGACGGCGGTCAGCGTCAGCGCGAGCAGGGCGGCGGCCGCCACCGCGGGGGCCCAGTGGATCTCGAACCGGGTCCGGTAGCGGGCGAGCGCGCGGACGAGCGCGGGGCCGAAGGCGAGGCAGAAGAGGACGCTCCCGGCCGCGTGGGCGATGTCGAAGGGCAGCGAGGTGGCGAACGTCGCGGCCAGCTGGCCCACCGTGTGCGTCCCCGAGTACGTGACCCAGAGGTGCAGGTTCATCACCACGCC
This sequence comes from uncultured Solirubrobacteraceae bacterium, assembly GCA_963774155.1. GTDB lineage: Bacteria > Actinomycetota > Thermoleophilia > Solirubrobacterales > Solirubrobacteraceae > DASSUW01. The sequence goes on along the minus strand of CAVZDW010000008.1, from coordinate 205,985 downwards.
GAAGCCGAGCGAGGCGACGCCGCAGGCGACGGCCAGCGGCACGCGGCCCAGCTCCCGCCCGGCGACGCGGGCGAGTCCCGCTCCCGCGAGGCCGACGCCGCCCCAGGCGGCCATCTGCCACGGGGTCCATGGCCCCTGGCCGAAGAAGAGGTTGGACGCGAGGGCGGCCACGGCGCCGACCGCGAAGCCGGGCGCGCCGCCGAGCACGTAGCCGGAGATGAGCACGATGTCGGTCGTCGGCTTGACGTTGGGGAGCGGCGCGAAGGCGATCCGGCCGAGCGCGGCGAGGGCGGCGAGCGTCGCGACGAGGGCGATCACGCGCGCGGTCGGGTGCGAGCGCTCGTACCAGGTGAAGCCGGCCAGCAGGGCGATGCTGAGCAGGACGAAGGATGCGGTGACCCAGCTCATGTCGGTGCCACCTGCGCCGTCGCGCGCAGCAGCGCCGCGCCCTCCTCCGGCAGCAGCGCGCCGCCGCCCAGCACCCGCGCGGTCTGCGTGGCGAAGTACCAGCCGCCGCCGAGCACCTCGGACGTGGGCGCGTCGGCCACCGGCTGTCCGTCGCCGAGCAGGATCGTGCGGTCGGCCCACGCGGCGGCGAACTCGGCGTCGTGCGTGGCGACGAGCACGGCCGTGCCGCCCTGCGCGAGCTCCCGCAGCCTGGCCGCGAGCCGCGCGCCGTGCGCCCGGTCCATGCCGCGGGTCGGCTCGTCGAGGCAGACCGCGACCGGCGGCTCGCCGCCGGTCAGCACGAGCTCGAGCGCCAGCCGCTGCCGCTCGCCGCCGGACACGTCCCGCGGATGCCGGTCGGCGAGCGCGCCGGCGCCGGGGACGTCGTCCCCGATCCGGTCGTGCAGGAAGTAGTCCCCGGGGTTCTGGAGCAGCAGCGCGACCCGGCCGGCCGCGGTGACCTTGCCGCGCGTCGGCGCCGCCAGCCCGGCGATCAGCCGCAGCAGCGTCGACTTCCCGGCCCCGTTGCGCCCCATCAGCGCAACCGCCTCCCCCGCCCGCAGCTCCAGATCGACGCCCTTGAGGATCGCCGGCCCCTTCGGGACCTCGAACCACACGCCCCGCACCACCAAGGGGGGTCTGACCCCCTTACGGCCGCGAGCGAAGAAACCCCCGCTTTGCGGCGGTTCTGCCGGCGGGCCGGCGACGGCCGGCGGGGTAAGGGGGTCTGACCCCCCTGGGGTAAGGGGGTCTGACCCCTGGTGGCGGTGGAGGGCTTGGCGGGCGGCCTTGACGGTCGCGGGGCGTTCCGGCACTCCGGCGAGGACGCAGAGGCGGGTCACCGGGGGCTGGAGCTCCGGCGGGGCCCAGGCGGCGAAGGCCTCGGGTGCGCCGTCGAAGGCGATCGTGCCGTCGCGGAGCGCGATGACGCGGTCGGCGGCCGGGAGACAGCGCTCGAGCCGGTGCTCGGCCAGCAGGACGGCCGTCCCCCACTCCTCGTTGATCCGGCGCAGGACGCCGAGCAGCTCGTCGCCGGCCACGGGGTCGAGCTGGGAGGTCGGCTCGTCGAGCAGGAGCAGGCGTGGGCGGCCGGCGAGCGCGGCGCCGAGCGCGACGCGCTGGAGCTCGCCGCCGGAGAGCTCGCGGGTCGAGCGGTCGAGCAGCCCGGCGATCCCGAGGGCGAGCGCGGTCTCCTCGACCCCGCGGGCGACGGCGGCCGCGCTCCAGCCGCGGTTCTCGAGCGGGAACGCGAGCTCGGACCGCACGCCGCCCATGACGACCTGCGTCTCCGGGTCCTGGAACAGCGTGCCCGCCACGGCGGCCAGCGAGGCCGGGCCGTGGTCGCGCGTGTCGAGCCCGCCGCAGACCAGCCGGCCCGCGAAGACGCCGCCGTGGAAGTGCGGGACGAGCCCGGCGGCGGCGCGCAGCAGCGTGGACTTGCCCGAGCCCGAGCCGCCGGCCAGGACCACGAACTCCCCCGGCTCGACGGCCAGCGAGACACCGCGCAGCGAGGGCTCCAGGGCGCCGGGATACCGGTACGTCACGTCCGTGAGCGCCAGCACGCTCATCTGATCCCGCGCCGGTCGAGGAACGGGAAGAGCGCGCAGCCCGCGAGCACGGCCGCGAACGCGAGCAGCCCGGGATCGACGGGCGCCACGAACCGCGGGTACGCCTCGAAGGACTCCCAGCCGGCGACGCCCGAGACGATCGTCAGCGACACCAGCGCGACCGCCGACACCGCGAAGGCGATGTCGTGCCGCGACAGCGGCTGCCGCCGCCGCTGCGGCCGCCCGCCGCTGCCGAAGCCGCGCACCTCGAGCGTGGCCGCGACGTCGGTCGCCCGGTCGAGCGCCCCCGCCGTCACCGCGCGCAGCACGGCGATCCGCGGCGGCGTCCCGACCAGCGTGCGCTGGGCGTCGGCCAGCCGCCGGCCGTCGCGCGCGAGCACCGGGATCAGGTGGGTGGCGAGCGCGGCCGTCACGCCGGCCCGCAGGGACCGCGCGCGCATGCCGCGCAGGAGCTCGTCCGCGTCGACCGTGGCGCTGAGCAGCGCCGCGGCGACGACGATCACCGCCGCGCGCAGCCCGAGCATGGCGCCGTAGGCGACCGCCTCGCCGGTGATGTCGAGCCGGCCGATACCCGGCACGGTGCCGCCGCGGAAGAGCACGGTCAGCCCGTCACGCGTCACGAGCGCGTTGACGAAGGCGATGAGGAGCGCGAACGGGATCGCCCACCGCAGCGCGCGCGTGACGGCGCGCCGCTCGCCCGCGGCCAGACCCGCGGCGATCGTGGCCGCGAACAGCGTGCCGACGAGCACCGGGTGCTCGAACGAGAGCACGGCGACGCCGAGCGTCACGCACCACGCCGCCGCGATGCCGGCCCGCGCGGCGTGCAGCGGGCTCACGGCGCGGCCTCCGTGGTCGCCACCACGGGCAGCGACACGTCGTTCCCGCCCTGCACGGCGAGCGCGAAGTGCCGCTCGAGCCGCTCCTCGGTCAGCGCCGCGGCCGCCGCCGCCACGCCGACCTCGTCGGTCCCGGTCACGACCCAGGTGGGCGCCTGCGCCTCGACGCTGGTGGCCGCCACCAGGCCGCCGCCGGCGCGCAGCGTGCGCACGGGCCGGCCCTCGGCGTCGAGCAGGACGATGGCGTCGCCGGTGCTCGTGGGCTGCGCGAACACGCCGGTGGCCCCCGGGCCGCGCTCCAGCCGCCGCGCGACGTTGTCGCGCCGGATCTCGGCCCAGCGGCCCACGATGACCCGCAGCACCTCCTGCCCGAGCGACTGCTCGAGCACCGAGCGCGAGACCGCGTGCACGCCGGAGTTCTCGAGCCGCTTCGACACCTCGTCGCAGGACCGCTCCGACTCGTCCGCGCACACGAGCCGGACCGGGAGGCGCTTGCCCTCCAGCCCGGTGGCGAACGGCTCGGGGAACGAGCCGACGACCGCCGGGATCCGCTGGGCCGCCTCCCACACGTGGTGGTCCCACCAGACGCGCTCGCCGCCGCTCACGCGGCGCTCGGCGGCGCCGACGGACGCCTCGATCCCGTTGACGTAATAGAACCAGTCGGCGGGACGCCCGCCGGAGCGCCCGCCGGCGAGCCCGTCGACCTCCTGCACGAAGCCGCCGCCGTAGCGGGTCTGGACGTCGTAGTTGGCCTGCAGGAGCCGCATCACGGTGTCGCCCTCGGACGCGGTCTCCGCGTCGATGCCCTCGTGCAGCGGCTCGGCGCCGAAGTCGCGCGTGACCGTGAGCGTCACCTCGCCGGCGGACTCGCCCTCGCCGAAGCCGCAGCCGCCGACCGCGACGGCCAGGCCCAGGAGCAGGAGGGCGAGCCACCTCATCCGGCGATCGTCACCTTCCGCGGGAACGCCCGCACGAGGCCGGCCTTCGCCGCCTCCAGCTTCAGCGCGCCCGAGGCGGCCGGAACGCTGAGCACCGCCACGCCGTCGGCCCCGCTGAGCGCCGTCGCCGAGCCGAGCGTGACCGTCACGCCCGAGACCGCGATGCCCTTGCCCTGGTCGTCGTAGCCGCGCACGGTGACGCTCAGTGTCTCGCCGGGAGCCACCGCCGTGCGATCGGGCACGGCCTCGAGCGTCCGCTGGCAGCCGCCCGACTGGTTCTGCTCGCACCAGAACCACGTGACGCGCTGCCCGCCCCGCAGCTTCTTCCCGTCCCCGAACGAGCCGCTGGGATCGGCGGCCGCCGTGGTCCCGGCGCGGCGGCCGACCTTGTAGACCCATCCGCCGCGGCCCTTCTCGCGCTCACCGGCCACCGAGGTGACGTAGAGCCCGCCCGCGTCGCGCGGCCGCTTCCCGCACGCGCCGTAGTCCCGGAAGCCGAGCTTGAGCCCGGTGGCCGCGAGCGCCGAGAGGGGCGTCGCCGCGCCGACGCGGCAGCGCTTCCCGCCGACCTTGACCGACCGCTCCTTGAGCCGCACCTTGGCGGGTCCGCGCAGCACATCCTGCTTGCCGACGACCAGGAGGTCGACCTTGGCCGCGACGGCCGGGGCCGGCAGGGCGCCGGCCACGGCCACGACGGCGATGACGACGAGCCGCCTCATCGAACCCGGAACGCCACCTGGCTGATCGCGCCCTTGTTGAACACGTTGTCGATGGCGTACGTCTCGAGCACGTAGCGGCCACGCGGGAGCCGCGCCGGCAGCAGGTAGCTCCAGTCCTGCCGGTCGCCGACCTTGAACGCGTACTTCTTGCCGCAGGTGCGCTTGACGAACTGCTCGCGGCTGCCGGAGAAGTACCAGCACGTCTTGCCGAGCCGCCGGGTGAGGCGGATCTTGACCGCCCACAGGCCGGAGGGGTCGGCCGAGACGCTGCCGCTGAGCTCGCGCGGCCCGCGGCCCACCTTGAACACCTGGCCGGCGCGCAGGCCGTGGATCGTGCTCGTCGGCGCCGTCCTGTCGGGCGGGGGCGGGGCCGCGGCGACGTCGCTGACCGTGATCGTCTCGACGGCCGTCGGCGCGTTGCCGGCGCGGCGTCGCCTTGACGGCGATCGGGCCGTTCTCGGTGAGCGTCAGCGTCGCTCGCCCGTCGGGGCCGGTCGTCGCCGACGCGCCGCCGGCGGTCAGCGTCGCGCCGCCCACCGGCGCCCGGACACCGTCACCGGGGTTGCCGCCGCCCGGCTGGGCCTCGACGACGGTCACCGTCACGGGCGTGCCGCGCTGGGCCTGGGCCGGAAGCCCTTCGATGTCGAGGGGGAGCCGCGTCGCCTTGAAGTCGGGCGCGGGCGAGAACACGTCCGCGACGAAGACGATCTCGTCGCCCTCCCCGATCCTCTCGATGCAGACGCCGTTGGCGATCTTGTAGCCGCTTCCGCGGTCCACCCAGACCGCCCAGTAGTCGTTCGCGGCGAACGCATGGGTCTCGCCGAGGATCGTGTTCGTGAACCCCTGGCGGTCCCAGTTGCCGGCGGTCGCGACTTCGAGGGCGGCGGCCACCTTGTCGGCCGCGCAGCTCGCCACCGGCGGCGGCGTGTCGGGGACGGCGACGCGCGTGCGCTGCAGCAGCGTGGAGGTCGCGCCCTCGACGCGAACGCTCACCGTGGGGCCCGCCGAGGCGACGCTTGGAACGGCGAGGAGCACTGCGAGGACGAGGCCGGCAAGGCCGGCGGGAGATCGGAACTTCATCAAGGTGGAGCCACCCCTTTCCGCGAGGGCGATCGGCTTACGGTCGGAGGGAGGTCTCCTGGCTCCCGGGCCGACCTACCGTCGCCTTCCCGGCTCGCGCTGCGAGCCAGTGGCCGCGACCCATGTGGTCGCATGCGGTGGGCTTCCCCGGTCACAGTGGCGGGTCCGCGCCGGATTCGCACCGGCTTCCCTGTCCACCGACCTGGTTCGGCGCCCATGCTATACCCCGGACGAGCCGGTGACCGTAAACCTGACCCGCATCTATACCCGTCTCGGGGATGGCGGCGAGACCCATCTGGGCGACATGAGCCGCGTGCCCAAGACGCACGCGCGGATCGAGGCCTACGGCACCGTCGACGAGCTGAACGCGCAGATCGGCGTGGCCCGCGCGATGGACGAGCGCTTCGCCGACCGGCTCGGCCGCATCCAGAACGACCTGTTCGACGTCGGCGCCGACATCTCGGTGCCGCACGGCGGCGACCGCGAGCGCCTGCGCGTCGTCCCAGAGCAGACGGCGTGGCTGGAGCAGGCGTGCGACGAGGTCAACGCCGAGCTGCCGAACCTCAAGTCGTTCGTGCTTCCCGGCGGGACGGCGCTGGCGGCGCAGCTGCATGTCTGCCGCACCGTCTGCCGGCGCGCCGAGCGGCGCACGATCGCCTGCGGCGATGACGTCAGCGCGGAGTGCGTGCGCTACCTCAACCGCCTCTCCGACCTGCTGTTCATCCTTTCGCGCGCCGCCAACGTAACGACAGGAGAGGGCGAGCCACTGTGGGAACCGGGCAGATATCGCTGAGCGAGAACGGGCTGTATTCGGCTGAGCACCGCGCGCTGCGCGAGCTCAACGCGATGGTGCGGCAGCTCGTCGGCCACTGGGACAAGCTCGGCAAGCGGCTCGGCGGCGACGCCGGCGCCGTGCTCGCCCGCGGCGCCGGCGCCGCGCGCGAGCTGCTCGAAGAGCTGACCGACCACTGCACGACCCGGGGGATCGAGGTCTTCCCCGCCGCCCAGGGCGTCGGCGGCGGCGCGGCCGGGCTGCGCGGCGTCAGCGACCTGCTGCTGGAGCGCAACCAGGCGCTGCGCAGCGCCGTCCACGACCTCCAGCACGTGACCATGCTGCTCGGCTACCTGGGCGAGCTGGCCGCGGCGCGCGACGACGTCGCGCTCGCCGCCTGGCATCGCTCGTGGGAGGAGCGGCTGCTGGTCATCGAGGCCGAGGCGCGCGGCGCGTCGGTGGCCGAGGGCCGCGACCCCGAGCGGGCGATCGAGCCCGCCGAGCCCGGCAAGGCCGGCCGCGCGGGCCACGCCGTGGCCAACGGCCTCGGCACGCTCGGGGAGGCGATCGACGGCTCGGCCGTCGGCCGCGCCGCCCGCAAGCTCCGCGGCCAGTAGCTCCCGCTCCGAGAATTTTTCGAAGGGCCGTGTCGATTCTCGTCGCGCTCGCTCGACGTACGGGATGAAAGGCCGAAATCGACCCCTTAGGAGGACGGCAAGATGCGAGTCATGGTGCTGATCAAGGCGAACGACCAGTCCGAGCGCGGCGAGATGCCGAGCGAGAAGCTCCTCACGGACATGACGACCTTCAACGAGGAGCTGGTGAAGGCGGGCGTCATGCTCGGCGGCGGGGGCCTGCTCCCGTCCGCCCGCGGCGTCCGCGTGGAGTTCAGCGGCACCGAGCGCAAGGTCATCGACGGCCCGTTCGCCGAGACCAAGGAGCTGCTGGCCGGGTACTGGCTGTGGGAGGTCAAGTCGCTCGACGAGGCGGTCGAGTGGGTCAAGCGCATCCCGGCGCCCGACGACGACGCCGAGACGGCGACCGTCGAGATCCGGCCGGTGGTCGAGATCGAGGACTTCGGCGACGAGCTGACGCCGGAGCTGCGCGAGCGCGAGGCCGCCATGCGCGCCCAGACGGAGGGCGCCTGACGCGGTGGCCGACGTCCGGCGCACGATCGACGCCGTCTGGCGGATCGAGTCCACGCGGCTCATCGCGGGCCTCGCCCGCCTCGTGCGCGACGTCGGCCTCGCCGAGGACCTTGCCCAGGAGGCGCTTCGTGGCGGCGCTGGAGCAGTGGCCGGAGTCGGGCGTCCCGGACAACCCGGGCGCCTGGCTCATGGCCACGGCCAAGCACCGTGCGATCGACCGCCTGCGGCGCCGTGACGTCGACCGGCGCAAGACCGAGGAGCTGGGCCACGCCATCGAGCTGCGCGGCGAGGCCGACGCGCCCGACCTCGCCGCAGAGGCCGCCGACCCGTTCGACGACGACGTCCTGCGCCTGATCTTCACCGCCTGCCACCCGGTGCTGTCGGTGGAGGCGCGCGTGGCGCTCACGCTCCGGCTGCTCGCCGGCCTCACCACCAAGGAGATCGCGCGCGCGTACCTCGTGCCGGAGGCGACCGTGCAGCAGCGCATCGTGCGCGCGAAGCGCACGCTGTCCGCCGCCCGCGTGCCGATCGAGGTGCCCGAGCACGGCGAGCTGCGCGAGCGGCTCGCGGCCGTCCTCGAGGCGATCTACCTGATCTTCAACGAGGGCTACGCCGCCACCGCCGGCGACGACTGGATGCGCCCGGAGCTGCTCGCGGAGGCGCTCCGGCTCGGCCGCATGCTCGCCGCGCTGCTCCCGGAGGAGCCGGAGGTGCACGGGCTGTCGGCGCTGATGGAGCTGCAGGCATCGCGCACGCGCGCGCGGGTCGGCCCGGACGGCGAGCCGATCCTCCTGCTCGACCAGGATCGGTCGCGCTGGGACTGGATGCTCGTCGGCCGCGGGCTCGCCGCCCTCGAGCGTGCGTACGCGACCGGCGGCGCCGTCGGCACCTACACGCTGCAGGCCGCGATCGCCGCCTGCCACTCGCGCGCCCGCACGCCGGAGGACACCGACTGGGTGAGCATCGTGGCCATCTACGACGGCCTCGCCCAGGTCGCCCCGTCCCCGGTCGTGGATCTCAACCGTGCCGTCGCGGTCGGGATGGCCTTCGGGCCGGCGCAGGCGCTGCGGCTCGTGGACGGCCTCGCCGGCGAGCCCGCGCTGCGCGGCTATCACCTGCTCCCGACCGTGCGCGGCGACCTGCTGGAGAAGCTCGGCCGGATCGCCGACGCGCGCGCCGAGTTCGAGCGCGCGCTCCCGCTCACGCAGAACTCCCGCGAGCGCTCCGTGCTGCTGGAGCGGATCGCCGGCTGCTCCGCGCGCGGCTAGCTCGAGCGCCGCAGCCGCAGGCAGACGGGTTCCATCTCGGGCGGCGACGTCATGAGCTGCCAGCCCCGGGCCGAGAGCTCGTACGCCGAGCCGTTCTCGCGCAGCACGAGCCGCCCGTCCGGCGTGGTCGCCAGCGGGGCCTCGCTGAGCGGCCATTCGCCGTAGCCGGGCAGGCGCTTGATGGCCCGCCGCACGTCGCGGTGGCGGACGCCGCGCGCGAGCAGCGCGCTGACGATCGCCGCCTCGGCGACGTCCTCGACGCTGTAGACGTGCGGGTCGCCCTGCGACTGCGAAGCGCGGATGTAGCCCCAGCGCGCCCACTGGCCGATCGTGGTGCCGGAGACGCCGGCGAGCTCACCGGCCTCGCCGGCGAGGAACTGCCCGTGCGGCTTCGCGGACACGAGGGGAAGATATGCCCGGCCCGGGCTTGCTGTGCAAGCCCGGGCCGGGTGTCATGCGGTGCGGGTCGGTAGCGCCAGCGGCCGGACTGCTCAGCCGCCAGTGACCTCGACGTACCGCAAGCTCACGTGCCCGATGCCGATCCAGTCGCCGTCGGAGAGCGTGGCCTCACTGACCCGCTCGCCGTTGACGAAGATCCCGTTCAGGCTTCGATCGTCGAGCAGGACCGTCCGTCCGGCGCGATGCGTCACCACCGCATGCCGGCGGGATACGGACGGCTCCTCGAGAACGATGTCCGCGGCCGGGCCGCGACCGACGCGCAGGCTCTGCCCGTCGCGATCGCCCAGCGCGTAGAGGACGAGCTCGCCGCCTTCGTCAGCGGCGAGGTAGCGGCCGGGCGCCGGCTGCAGCGTGGCAGCCTGCGGACCGTCCTGCTCCGAGAGGGCCGGGAGCGGGCCGGTCTCCTGCGTCGGTGCCTCCATACGGAGGGCGGCGAGGGCATCGGTCGTCATGCGCGGAATCGTCTTGGAATATTCCAAGCGGGGGATAAATGTCCCCCAATACGAATCGAAGATGTGCGTCTGCTGACCGTTCAGCGGGCCGTGTGTTTGAGCGGCAGACGCACGTGGAAAGTGGTCCCGTCCGCGCCCGTGTCGAAGGTCAGGGAGCCGGTGTGTCGCTCCTCGACGATGCGCCGCGCGGTGTCCAGGCCCAGACCGGTCCCGCTGCCCACGGCCTTGGTGGTGAAGAAGGGCTCGAAGACGCGCGCCCGTGCCTCCTCGGGGATGCCGGGCCCGTCGTCCGCGATGTCGACCTGCAGGCACGCGCCGTCCCGGAACGTCCTCAGCGTGATCGTCCCGCCCTCGTCGAGCGCGGCGATGGCGTTGTCGAGCAGGTTCGTCCACACCTGGTTGAGCTCGGAGCCGTGGATCATGACCGGGGGGAGGTCGGTCGCGTAGTCGCGCGCGACCCTGACCTGCGCGTGCTTGAGCTTGTGGCCGAGCACCACGAGGGTCGTCTCCAGCCCCTCGTGGATGTCGACCTCGACCAGCTCGCCGCGGTCCATGTACGAGTAGCGCTTGATGGCGCCGACGAGGCCGCTCATGCGCTCGACCGAGTCGCGCAGCTCGCCGGCCAGCGTGCGGGCGGAGAGCGACGCGGCGACCCAGCGCAGCGCGGCGCCGGTGGCGGGGCCGGCGAGGCTCGCGACCTCGTCCAGCCATGCGTCGTCGATCCCGGCGGTGGCCAGCGGCTCGGCCAGGCGCCAGGCGTCGGGCACCCCGAGCTCCTCGAGCCGGTCCTGCATGGCGTCCTCGGCATCGGAGGCGCCGATGGCATCGAGCGGGTGGCGCGCGGCGCAGCGCGCGAGGGCATCGCGCTGGAGCGCGGCCAACCGCTCGGCCTCTTCCCGCTCCACGCCGACCTCCACGAACGTCTGAAGCGTCGTGCCGATGGTGTCGATGGCCTCCACCAGCTCGCTGGCCGCCCGCGTGGCGGCCGCCGCCGGGTTGTTGAGCTCGTGCGCGAGCCCGGCGGCCATGGTGCCGAGCGACGCCAGCCGCTCGCGATGCTGCTCGGTGGCGCTGAGGCGGCTCATGACCGGCCCGACCTTGCCCATCACCCGCCGGTGGACGATCCGTTGCTCGAACACGAGGTCGAGGAAGCGGTCCGAGGCGACGATGGCGACCCGGCACGGGGTCTCGGCGACCATGCTGACGGGCATCGGATCGCCGGTCAGCGCGGCGATCGCGCCCACCCACGTCGGCGCGTAGTTGCGGCCCACCGACTCGTCTCGCCCGTTGCTCCGCAGGTGCGCCTCGCAGGTGCCCTCGAGCAGCAGGAAGAGGCCGCGCGCCGGCTCGCCCTGCTCGATCATCGTGTCGCCCGGCTCGATCGCGAGCAGCTCGGCGGCGTCCGCCCACGCGGCCAGCTGCGCATCCTCGAGCCCATCGAAGAGGTCGATGGTCCGCAGCTCGTCGAGCAGCGTCATGCCTCGGCCAGGTACTCGTGGATGAGCGAGACGGCCATCGAGCCCTCCCCGACCGCGCTGGCCACGCGCTTGATCGAGCGCGCCCGCACGTCGCCGGCCACGAACACGCCGGGCACGCTCGTCTCGAGCAGGTACGGATCGCGCCGCAGCGGCCAGCCGGCGGCCTTGGCGTCGAGCCCGGCGAGGATGAAGCCGCGCTCGTCGCGGCCGACGACGCCGTCGAGCCACTCCGTGCGCGGCGCCGCGCCGATGAACACGAAGCAGGCATCGACCTCCTCGCGCGTCTCGCCGGCGGGGCCTTGGATGCGCAGCGCCTTGAGGCGGTCCTCATGGCCCTCGGCGGCCACCGCCTGGCTCCCGGTACGGACCTCGACGTTGTCCAGCTTCGCGATCTCCTTGATCAGGTAGCTCGACATCGAGGCCTCGAGGCCGGCGCCCCGCACGAGGATCGTGACCTGCTGCGCCCAGCGCGAGAAGTGCACGGCCGCCTGTCCGGCCGAGTTCGCGCCGCCGATGACCACCACGTGCTGGTCGGCGCAGGAGCGCGCCTCGGTCATCGCGGCGCCGTAGTAGATGCCGGCGCCCGTGTACTCCGCGAACCCCGGCACCTCGAGCTTGCGGTACGAGACGCCGGAGGCGACGAGCACGCAGTTGGCCGAAAGCGAGCGGCCGCCGGTGAGCTCGACGATGCGCCCGGCGCCCTCGACGCGCAGGGCGGTGGCGTTCTGGACCGTGAGCAGCTCGGCCCCGAGACGGCGCGCCTGGTCGGTCGCGCGGCGCGTGAGGTCCGAGCCGCTGAGGCCGGCCGGGAAGCCGAGGTAGTTCTCGATCAGGCTCGACTGGCCGGCCTGGCCGCCGGGCGCCTCGCGCTCCACCATCACCGTGCGCAGCCCCTCCGACGCGCCGTAGACCGCCGCGGCGAGGCCGGCCGGGCCGCCGCCGATGATCACGAGGTCGTAGTGCTCGGAGGCCGGCTGCGCCGCGACGCCGAGGCGCTCGGCCAGCTCGAGCACGGTCGGCCGCTCGAGCACCGTCCCGTCCTCGAGCAGCGCGACCGGCAGGCCCGTCTCGTCGACGCCCGCCACCGTCAGCAGCTCCCGCGCCTCGGCGTCGCGCTCGACGTCGATCCAGCGTGCGGGCACCCGGTTGCGGGCGAGGAAGTCGCGCAGGTCGTGGGTGTCGCGCGAGAAGCGGTGGCCGATCAGCCGCACGCCGCCGGCCTCCAGCGCCGCACCCGCCTCCCAGGTGGTCAGCAGGTCCTCGACGACCGGGAACAGCTCCTCCTCGGGCGGGTCCCAGGGCTTGAGCAGGTAGTAGTCGAGCGCGACCTCGTTGATGGCCTGGATCGCCGCCTCGGTGTCGGCGTACGCGGTCAGGAGCACGCGCTTGGCGCCGGGGACGAGCTTGCGCGCCTGCACGAGGTAGTCGGTGCCCGAGAGGCCGGGCATGCGCTGGTCGGCCACGAGCAGGGCGACCTGGTCGCCGCGGGCGACGAGCTCCTTGAGCATGTCGAGCGCGTCGGCGCCGGAGCCCGCGCGCATGATCCGGAAGCGCTCGCCGAAGCCGCGCCGCAGGTCGCGCGCGACGGCCGAGAGCACGGCCGGCTCGTCGTCGACCGCGACGATGGCGGGGCGGCGGGGAGTGGCGATCGCCATAGGGCGAAGCTACCGAAGGCGTGTGGTGGACGAACGTCAACCCCGGCTGGGTAGAGCGGCTGGGGTGCATTTCTGCAAGTTCTCCTCGCCTCGAGCCGGGCCCTTGCAGTGCGCACCGTTCCTGATTCCGTGTCGATGAACATGGTCGAATTAGTAGGGTTACTGCCGTGACGGTGTCCTACGTGGTCTGCGCCACGCCGCGCAGCGGCAGCACCCTGCTCTGTGAGGGCCTCAAGGCCACGGGCGTCGCCGGCCGCCCGGAGGAGTACTTCGAGGCCGTGCCGGCCACCGGCGTGCCGCGCGTGCCGGAGGACTACCTCGAAGGGCTCGACGACCCGGCCGCCCACGCGCTGCTCGGCACCGCTCCCCCGCCGGATCCGCCGTGGTACTCGACGCTGCTCGACGTCGCCACGTGGGACGAGCACCTCGCCCGCGTGCTCGAGTGGGGCACGACGCCGAACGGGGTGTTCGGCGCGAAGCTGATGTGGGGCCACGTCCCGGCGCCGCCGTTCGCCGTCACGCACTACGTGTGGGTGCGCCGCCCCAACCAGGTGCGCCAGGCGATCTCCCTCTGGCGCGCGATGCAGACCCAGTCGTGGCGCTCGGAGGACGACCGCGGCAGCCACGCCGAGTACAGCTTCGCGGCGCTGCGGCATCTGGCGACGCTGCTCGCCGAGCACGACGCGGCGTGGGAGCGCTACCTGGCGGAGGTCGACGTGCCCGTGCTCGAGCTGAGCTACGACGAGATCGCCGCTGACCTGGCGGATACGCTGGGACGCACGCTCGCGCACCTCGGCATCGACCGGCCGCCCGGCTGGCCGCCCGCGCTCCCGGCCATGCGCCGGCAGGCGGACGCCGTGTCCGACGCCTGGTACGAGGCCTTCGCCGGCGAGCGGTCCCCGACATGATCAACGTCCTCTACCTCCACTCGCACGACACCGGGCGCTACATCCAGCCCTACGGCTATCCGGTGCCGACGCCGAACCTCCAGCGGCTCGCCGACCAGGGGATCCTCTTCCGGCACGCGTTCTCGGCCGCGTCGACGTGCTCGGGAAGCCGCGCCGCGCTGATCACCGGCATGTATCCGCACCGCAACGGGATGATGGGGCTCGCGCACCGCGGCTGGGCGCTGAACGACTACGGCGACCATCTGCTCCACACGCTGCGAGACGGCGGCGGCTACCACTCGGAGCTGATCGGCGAGCAGCACATCTCCGGCGATCCGGACGTGCTCGGCTACGACGAGATCCACGACATCAAGAGCAACCACGTCGCGACCGTCGCCCCGCTCGCCGTCCAGCGGCTGACCGGCGGGATGCCCGAGCCGTTCTTCCTCTCGGTCGGCTTCTTCGAGACGCACCGGGCGTTCTTCGAGCCGAGCACCATCCGCGACGCGCTGTACTCGGCGCCGCCGGTCAACCTGCCCGACACGCCGGCCGTGCGGCACGACATGGCGGCGTTCAAGGCCAGCGCGCGGCACCTCGACCAGGGCGTCGGCACCGTGCTCGCCGCGCTGGACGAGAGCGGCCTCGGCGAGCGGACGCTGGTCATCTGCACGACCGATCACGGGCTGCCCTTCCCGGGCGCGAAGGCGACGCTGTTCGACCGCGGGCTCGGCGTGCTGCTCATGCTCCGCGGGCCCGGCGCCTTCTGGGGCGGCCGGGTCATCGACGCGCCGGTCTCCCATCTCGACCTCTTCCCGACCGTGTGCGAGATGGCGGGGATCGAGGCGCCGGAGCGGCTCGACGGCACGTCGTTGCTCCCGCTGGTGCGCGGCGACGTGGAGTCGCTCCACGACCAGCTCTACGGCGAGATCACCTACCACGCCGCGTACGAGCCGCAGCGCTCGATCCGCACCGACCGCTTCAAGTACATCCGCCGCTTCGACGACCGCGACGAGCCGGTCCTGGCCAACTGCGACGACGGGCCGACCAAGGACGAGCTGCTCGCCATGGGCTGGCCGGTCTGGACGGCGGAGCGCGAGCAGCTCTACCACCTCGGCCTCGATCCGAACGAGATGCGCAACCTCGTGGGCGACCCGCGCTGGAGCGAGGTGGCCGAGGACCTGCGAGCCCGGTTGGACGCCTGGATGCGGGAGAGCGGCGACCCGCTCCTCGACGGCCCCGTGCCGCTTCCCGAGGGCGCGTGGACGAACTCGCCCGACCAGGTGTCGCCGTCCCAGGCGCCGCCCGTCCTCCACGACGCGTAGGCCGTGCTTCCGGCCGGCCGTGTCCGGGAACCATGCTGGTCAGGCGCCCCGTCTCGAGTGCTGAGTCCGTACGCCCGGCGCATCCTGGCGGGGCGCCGCCGCATCCCTCCGGAGAACGACGAAACCCGCCTTGCGGGCGGGCTCCACGAAGTACCGCTACGGGGATTCGAACCCCGGTTTCCGCCGTGAGAGGGCGGCGTCCTAGTCCCCTAGACGATAGCGGCAGGTGACCAAGTCGTCGGCCAGTGTAGCGGGCTCTTGACCCGCATTTGCGGTGGCCGGGCGCGTCGGCCGTGCTCGGCGGAGCGTCTCCGTCCCGCGGTTCTGAGAGTGATGCGGCTGAGAGGACTCGAACCTCCACGGGGTTGCCCCCACAGACACCTGAAGCCTGCGCGTATGCCAATTTCGCCACAGCCGCGTGGCGCCTCACTGTAGCGATCCGGCGCGCTTCGGTCAGGCCTTGGTGCCGACGTGCTCGAGCATCAGGGCGACGCTCGCGCGGCGACAATGCGGACCCTGGTGCCTGCTGGACGACACTCGACGCCGACGACGCGACAGATCGCGACGAAGAGCCGGCGGATCTCGGCCGACCGGTTGTCGAAGTTCGCGCTGATTGGCGGCAAATCTGGTCGGGTTTAGTAGGTTTCACGGTGTTCCCTGTGCCGAGAGGAGTGCCGGATGAGCGTCACCGATGAGCTAGTCGCCAACAACGAGTCGTATGCCGCGAGCTTCGACAAGGGCGACCTGCCGTTGCCGCCGGCCAAGAAGGTCGCCGTGGTGGCGTGCATGGACGCCCGGCTGAACCCGTACGGGATCCTCGGGCTGAGCGAGGGCGACGCGCATGTGATCCGGAACGCCGGCGGCGTGGTGACCGATGACGAGATCCGGTCGCTCGCCATCAGCCAGCGGCTGCTGGCCACCGAGGAGATCATCCTCATCCACCACACCGACTGCGGCATGCTCACCTTCACGGACGACGACTTCAAGCGGTCGATCCAGGACGACGTCGGCATCAAGCCCGAGTGGGCCGCGGAGGCGTTCAGCGACCTCGACGAGGACGTCCGGCAGTCGATCGCACGCATCAAGGCGAGCCCGTTCATCCCGAACAAGGGCTCGGTCCGCGGCTTCGTCTACGAGGTCGAGACGGGCAAGCTCCGTGAGGTGACCTGAGCCGCCCAACCCTGCCGTCTGCAGGGAATCTTGCAGGCGGGAGGAGTCGGCACTGATACAACGACGGCCGCCGAGTCGCCGCCCTCCCGAGGGCGGTGAACGGGGGAACCGGAGCGGCCGTCCAGGCCGCAGGGGCGAATCGCCGCGCGCTGCGGCGTAGCGACGCAACTCGCGAGCCCGTCAGCTCACCTCGTAGGCGACTGGGACAGGCTTATGAGGACAGACGGATCTTGACGGACACTCCACGCGGCGGCGCTCGCGGACTGCTCGCCGCCCTGGCGGTGGCCGCGCTGCTGCTCGCACCCGCGGCCGCCCCGGCCGCCTCGAGCAAGCCGCTCAAGCGCGGCATGCAGGGCGCCCGCGTGGCCCAGGTGCAGACCTGGCTCGGACTCCCCCGCGACCGCATCTTCGGCCCAGCCACCAAGCGCGCCGTCAAGCGCTTCCAGCGCCGCCACGGGCTGACCGCCGACGGCATCGTCGGCCCGGTCACGTGGAGCGCGCTCAAGCGCGCCGGCGCCCGCAAGGCCTCGAGCGGGCGCAGCGCTCGCGGCAAGCGCTCGGCCGTCGTCCTGCTCCAGCGCGAGCTCGGCATCGCCGCCGACGGCATCTTCGGTCCCGGCACGCAGGCCGCCGTCAAGCGCTTCCAGCGCCGTCACGGCCTCACCGCGGACGGGATCGTCGGCCCGGCCACCTGGAGCGCGCTCGGGCACGCCGGCCGCACGGTCATCCTCAAGCGCCGCCGGAGCGGCTCGTCCCCCGCGGGAGCGGGGTGGTCGGCCGCGTCATCGCCGCCGCGAACCGCATCCAGAGCAAGCCGTACAAGTACGGCGGCGGGCACGGGCAGTGGAACGACAGCGGCTACGACTGCTCCGGCTCGGTCTCGTACGCCCTCCACGGCGGCGGGCTGCTCTCCTCGGCGCTGACCAGCAGCGGCTTCATGCGCTGGGGGGCGCCCGGCAAGGGCCGCCGGATCACCATCTACGCCTCCCCCGGCCACGTCTACATGATCATCGACGGCCGCCGCTTCGACACCACCGGCCGCAGCGAGACCGGCTCGCGCTGGCAGGAGTCGGACCGCTCGTCGGCCGGCTACGTCGTGCGCCACCCGCCCGGGCTCTGAGCCAGCCGCAGCACGACCGCGAGTGAGCGCTCCGCCCCCGGCCAGTGCTCCTGCACGACACCGGTCCCGGCGGCCCTGACCAGGTACCGGAGCACGACGGCGAGCAGGATCGCGTCGTCGAGCTGGCCCGCCACGGGCACGAAGTCGGGCACCAGGTCGATCGGGCTCACGAGGTAGAGCGCCAGCGCGGCGAGCGCGACGCGGCAGCGCCGCGGCACCCGCCCGTCGCCGACCAACCGCCGCACGAGCACGACGCAGTCCGGCACGAAGCGCGCCAGCGCCGCGGCGTCAGACCGGCGGCCCGTGCCGACGAGCGCCAGGATCCCGGCGGCGTAGAGCGCGAGCACGACGAGCAGACCGGAGACGTGCCAGCTCACGTGACGCAGCTTGACAGCCGATATCGTAAGTGAGACCTTACGGTTAGTGCCGACTTACGCTCCTGACGGCCTGACCGCGCTCGGCGACCCCACGCGCCGCGCGATCTTCGAGCGCCTCGCCGGCGGCCCGCTGCCGGTCGGCGAGCTCGCCAGCGGCCTGCCGGTCAGCCGCCCCGCCGTCTCGCAGCACCTGAAGGTGCTCAAGGACGCCGGCCTGGTCCTCGACCGGCGAGACGGCACGCGGCGCCTCTACCGGCTCGACCCGCACGGGATCGAGGGCATGCGCCGCTACTTCGACACGTTCTGGCAGCACGCGTTGACCGCCTTCAAGGATGCGGTCGAGAAGGAGGAGGGATGAGCGAGGCGACGACCACGGCCGTCCAGCGCAGCGTCACGGTGAACGCGCCGCCGGAGCGCGCGTTCGCGGTCTTCACGACGGGCATGTCGAGCTGGTGGCCGATCGACAGCCATCACATCGGCGCGGAGATGGCGGTCGAGGTCGTGATCGAGCCGCGCTCCGGCGGCCGCTGGTTCGAGCGCGACGCCCGGGGCGGCGAGTGCGTCTGGGGCCACGTGACCGAGTGGGACCCGCCCCACCGGCTGCTGCTCGCCTGGCACCTGACGCCGGCGTGGGAGTACGACCCAGATCCCGCCAAGGCGACCGAGGTCGAGGTGCGCTTCACGCCGCAGGACGGCGGCACGCTGGTCGTGCTCGAGCACCGCGGCTTCGAGCGGCACGCCGAGAGCGGGCCCGGCATGCGCGACGCGGTCTCGGCGCCCGGCGGCTGGACGGATCTCCTCGGGCTCTACGCGAAGGCCTTCTAGCCCGGCAGGCGGCCGGACGAGGTGATCCACTCGACCCGGCCCGGGAACGGGGCCTGGCGGGGCGCGGCGCCGAACTGGCGCCGGATGTTGCCGACCGCGATCGGCCGCCCTCCGGGCCGCGTCGGGACGAACACCCACTGATCGACGCGCGCCCACGGCACGAGCAGCCGGCGGCCGTCGGGCGAGAACGCCACATCGCCGAAGCGTCCCGACCCGGTGAACAGGACGCGTCCGTCGAGCACGACGTCGCTGCGCTGCGCGTTGCGGCGGACGACGGCCAGCCGGCCGTCGGGCGACCACGCGAAGTCGTCGGCCACCAGCCCCACGGGCAGCGACCGGCGCTCGAGCACGCGGCCCTCGCGGCCCCGGACCTGCCACGACCCGTTCGAGCCGACGAGGAGCCTGCGGCCGTCCCGCGACCAGGCGAGCTCGGTGACGGCGTGCCTCGTCCGGGCACGCCACAGCTCCCGGCCCGTGTCGACCGCCACCACGCGCACCGACCGCCGCCGGTCGGCGTACGCGAGCACGTGGTCGTCGTCCGGCCGCCAGTCCGGCGCGGCCGCCACGCTGGCCGGGCCGAGCCGGCGATCGCCGGTGCCGTTCCCGTTCACCACGCGCAACGTGTCGCCCGCCAGGTAGGCGATCCGGAAGCCGTCGACCGGCGCCCAGCGTGCGTCGGTGATGCCGCCGGGCCGCGAGAGCGACCAGCGCACGGTGCCCCCGGGCTCGACCGCCCGCAGCTCCCCGCCGCTCCAGACGACGACGAACAGCCCGTTCGGCGACCAGGACGCGCCGGCGTACGAGCCGAGCCGGCGCCGCGAGCCGTCGGGCGAGACCACCCAGGCCCCGGGATTCGTCACGAGCAGCCGGCCGCCGCCCGGCACCCGCACGAGCGCCGGCCTCGCCGCCGGCCGCTCCTCGCCGAACACGACTGCACCCAGCGCGCCACGGCGTCGCCCGGCGCGCTCGCGGACAGGGCGACCGCAGCGGCGACGAGCAGCAGCGAGGCCACGGCCAGGACCGGCATCAGGCGCCGGCGCCGGCGGGACCGGCTCGTACGCGGCCAGCGCCACGCGCAGCGCACGGGCCCGCGCGCCGTCGTCGATCGGCGTCCGCTGCAGCTCCTCGCGCAGGCGCTGCTCGTTCACGACTCCTCCTCCAGCGCGCCGCCGAGCGCGTCGAGCCCGCGCCGCAGCCGCGAGTTCACGGTCCCGCGCGGCAGCTCCAGCACGGCGGCGATCTCGCCCGGCGTCAGCTCGAGCAGGTAGCGCATGACGACCACGGCGCGGTGCTCGGGCGACAGCCGCGCCAGCGCCGCCCCCAGCTCACCGAGACCGAGGTCGTCGGCCACCGGCGGCGCCGCGAACTCGGGCAGCGCGTCGACGTCGACCTCCTGGCGCAGCCGCCGGGCGCGCGCCCAGTCGATCGCGCGGTTGACGACGATCCGGTGCAGCCACGGGCGCAACGGGCGCCGGCGGTCGAAGCGCGGCAAGGCGCGCAGCGCGGAGAGGAAGGCCTCCTGCGCGATGTCCTCGGCCGCGGCCCGGTCGTGGGCGATGAGCAGCGCGGCCCGATACGCGTCGGGCCAGTGGCGCGCGAACAGCTCCTCGACGGCGCGCTCGGATCCGGCCTGGGCGGCGCGCACGAGCGCGGCCTCGCTCGCACGCCGCACCGGTCGCCCGACGGCGAGGCGCGCAAGGCTCAGCTCGGCCGCGTCCACACCGCTCATACGGCGCGAGCGGCCCGTGAGGTCCCTCCGTCCTACTCCAGGCGCCCGAGCGCGAGCTCGGCGCCGCGGTCGGGCGGGAAGACCGGGTAGACGACGTCGGCGATCCGCCCCTCCGCCACGATCAACGTCAGCCGGCGGATCAGCGTCATGCCCTCGACCTCGAACCGGGGCAGCTCCAGCGCCCGCGTGAAGGCGAGGTCCTCGTCGGACAGCAGCGCGTACGGCAGATGCAGGCGCTCGACCGCCTCCCGCTGATACGCCGTGTCCTGCGTCGAGAGCCCGAACACGCGCACGCCGAGCGCGCGGAAGCGGCCGAGCTCGTCACGGAACGAGCACGCCTCGGGCGTGCAGCCGCGGGCGCCCGGGATCGCGTTCCAGCCCTCCTCGCCTCCCGGTGGCGCCTCGCCCGGGCGGCCGGTCCGCGGGTAGGCGAAGACCACGCTGCGGCCCGGCAGCTCGTCGAGCCGGACGCGCTCGCCGTCGGTCGCCGCGAGCGCCACCGGCGGCAGCGCCGTGCCCGAGAGGTGATCCGCCGCCCCGTCGTCGGGCGGCACCGGCAGGTCGTCCGGGAGCTGGGTCGGATCGATCACGGCCGCCCGAGTCTCCCATGCAAAGCCGCTGACTGCTGAGGCCTCCTATCATCGCGGCGTGCCCAGCCAGCTCGCGGCGCTCCAGCGTGTGACGGACGCCGCGCTCGCATACCTGTCGGAGGACGACCTGCTCCCGGAGCTGCTCGCCCGCATCGCCGAGATCCTGGACACCGACACGGCGGCGCTCCTACTGCTCGAGCCGGACGGCCGGATGCTGCGCGCCCGGGCCGCGAAGGGGATCGAGGAGGAAGTCGAGCGAGGCGTTCGCATCCCCGTCGGCAAGGGCTTCGCGGGTCGCATCGCCGCGGAGCGCCGGCCGATCACCATCGACGACGTCGACCACGCCGACATCCTCAACCCGATCCTGCGCGAGAAGGGGATCCGCTCCCTGCTCGGCGTCCCGCTCCTGGTCGGCGACCGCGTGCTCGGCGTGCTCCACGTCGGCACCCTCGTGCCGCGGCGCTTCACCGATGACGACCGCGAGCTGCTGCAGCTCGCGGCCGACCGCGCGGCCATCGCGATCGCGCACGCCCAGCTCTTCGAGCGGGAGCGCGCGGCTCGCGTACGCCTCGAAGCGGTCCAGCGCCTGACCGACGCCACGCTGGCGTACCTGTCGGAGGACGAGCTGCTGAAGGAGCTGCTCGTCCGCGTGAGCGAGCTGCTCGCGACCGACACCGTGGCCATCCTGCTCCTCGAGCCCGGCGGGGAGGCGCTGCGCGCCCGCGCCTCCAAGGGCATCGAGGAGGAGGTGGAGCAGGGCGTCCGCGTTCCGTTCGGCCGCGGCTTCGCCGGGCGCATCGCCGCGGAGCGCCGGCCGATCTTCCTGCCCGACGTCGAGCATGCCGACATCCACAACCCGCTCCTGCGTGAGAAGGGCATCCGCTCGCTGCTCGGCGTCCCGCTGCTCGTCGAAGGTCGCGTCATCGGGGTGCTCCACGTCGGCACCCTCACCCCGCGCGAGTTCACGGAAGACGAGACCGAGTTGCTGCGGCTCGCCGCCGACCGCGCCGCGCCGGCGATCGAGAACGCCCGCCTCTTCGAGGACCGGCGGGTCGCCGAGGTGCTCCAGCGCCACCTCCTGCCCCAGGAGCTGCCGAGCATCGCGGGGCTGGAGGTCGCGAGCCGCTATCTGCCCGCGGCCAGCAGCAGCCTCGGCGGCGACTGGTACGACGTCTTCGAGCTTCCGGACGGGCGCGTGGCGATGGTGGTCGGCGACGTCGTGGGGCACGGCGTCCACGCCGCCGCAGCCATGGCCCAGCTGCGGACCGCGCTGCGGGCCTACGCGGCCGAGGGGCATGGTCCGGCGGCGGTCGTGGCGGCGGTCGACCGCATGATGTGGCAGCTCGGGCCCTCGATGATGACCACGCTCGCCTACGCCGTGCTCGACCCCGCCGACGAGCGCTTCGAGATCGTCAGCGCCGGCCACCCGCCGCCGCTGCTCGTCGGGCCCGACGGCAACGCCTGGCTCCTGCCGATCGAGCCCGCCGTGCCGCTCGGGACGCAGCGGTCCGCGAGCTACCGCGCGGAGTCGGTCCCCCTGCCCGCCGGGACCACGCTCGTGCTCTACACGGACGGGCTGATCGAGCGCCGCGGCGAGCCGTTCGACGACGGCCTCGAGCGCCTGCGGGCGCTCGCCTCGGGCAGCGAGGACGTCGAGCGCCTGTGCGCGGACGCCATCGACCGGCTGCTGCCGGCGGACGTGCCCGACGACGTCGCGCTGGTGGCCATCCGCGTGCCGCCGCTGGAGAACGACCTGCGGACGACCTGGCCGGCCTCACCCGAGGCGCTCGCCTCGGTCCGCCGCCTGCTGCGCCGCTGGCTCGCCATGCACGGGGCCACCGAGGACGAGCTCTACGACATCCTCGTGGCGTGCCAGGAGGCGTGCGCCAATGCCGTCGAACACGCGTACGGCCCCAGCCATGCACACTTCCACGTGGATGCCGCCGAGCACGACGCCGAGATCCGCATAACCGTGCGTGACGAGGGCCGCTGGCGCGCGCCGCGGGGAAGCCATCGCGGGCGGGGGCTTCCGCTCATGCGCTCGCTCATGGACGCCGTCGAGGTCGACCACGGCGAGACGGGAACGGTCGTCGTGCTCCAGCGCACGCTCGGCTCGCGGAGCGCGGCATGAGGCAGCTCGCCACGCTCACGAGCGAGGTGCAGGGCGACGTCATCGTGGCCCGCATCGACGGGGAGGTCGACATGTCCAACGCGGACCCGCTCGCCACCCGCTTGCGCGGCCTGCTCACCAACCGGAGCGAGACGCTCGTGGTGGACCTCTCGCCGACGACCTACCTGGACAGCTCGGGCATCCGCCTGCTGTTCGAGCTTTCCGACGATCTCCGGCGCCGCCAGCAGCAGCTGCACATCGTCCTGCCCGAGAACTCACCGATCCGGCGGGTCATCACGCTGACCGGTCTGGACCAGGCGATGCCGACCCATCCGACGCTGGAGACGGCGCTCGCCGAGGCCGCCTGAGGCCCGGATCCGCTGGATGTCGCCCCGGACGACCGAATTGGCAGGGCAGCGGCACTTCATTACGCCATTGAGCAATAACTAGACGAATGTATCTGACAAACCGCCGCGCGGATGTCTATATTCGCCGTGTGGTGGCCGATGGAGCTGGCATCCCGGGGAAGCGGTTGAGCGCACTAGCGCACCCGATTCGTCTGCATATTCTGTCTGTCGCGGAGACTGAGGACATCAGCGCGAGCGAGATTGCTGTCGCGCTTGGTGAGCCGCTGGGGGTTGTGGCGTACCACTTCCGGGTGCTTCATACCGCTGGGCTCATCGAACTGGTCGGCACGGAACGCCGGCGCGGTTCGATCCAGAGCTTCTACCGCGCGACGACGACTGGCTGGGCCGAATTGGCCGAGACGGTCGAGCAGATGATCGGCGACTAGCCTCCCCCTGCGGTGCCCAAGAAAATCGCCGGGAGGCGAGGACTGACGGTTCGTCAGGGACCGCGCGGTCGCGGCGTGTTCGCGACCCGCACGTTCGCCGAGGGCGAGACCGTCGAGGTATGCCCGACCGTGGAGATCTCGGACGGTGGCGGCGCGCTGGCCGACTACCTCTTCGAATCGACGAACGAGGGGAAGTTCCTCGTCGTGCTCGGCTTCGGGAGCCTGTACAACCACTCGGCCGAGCCGAACGTCGACTACTACCAGGAGGACTCCGAGTCGCTCGACTTCGTCACCCTCCGCCGCGTCGAGCGCGGCGAGGAGCTGACGATCAGCTACGGAGACGAGTGGTGGTCGGCGCGCGACGAGACGCCGCTCTAGCGTCCCGATCCGGAACTTCGCTGGCCGTCTGCGGGCGCCTCGCCGCGCCTGGCGCCCGCCGTCGACCACCCACGTACGCCCGGTACGACCGTGGTCGCCGGCGAACGCCAGACACGACGATGCATCCCGCAGCCGACGACCGAAGTTGCGGACCGCGACGCTAGAACGTCACGTGGCGCACCCCGCGCATGTCGGCCACGAGCCGGCCGCGGATCCGCGCGAAGCGCATCACGACCGAGTCGCACCCCGGGCAGCGCAGGACGACGCCCGGCCCGTGCGCGTACACGTGCACCTCCCCCATCGCCTCGCGGGCGCCGCAGCCCGCGCAGGTCGCCACCGCGCTGGTCACCTCCACGCGGAAGATCTCGTCCAGCATTCCAGCGGCCGCGTTGCCGTCGAGCCGCAGCTCGTCTGCGTCCATCGTCACCCTCCTGTCGCGCCGAAGCGCTCGGTCCGGATCCGCGATGCGTGGTGCCCGAGCGCCACGAGGTCCTCGGCCACGCTCTCCACGAAGCCCGTGGGGCCGCAGACGAAGATCCACGGCCGCGCCTGCGGCGGGAACGCCACCTCGGCCAGCATGGCCCGGTCGACGCGGCGGGCGTGGCCGGTCCAGCCCTCCGGCGCCTCGCGTGTGTAGGTCTGCACGATCTCGATCCCCAGCGTGGGCAGCTCGTTCGCGTAGAGCACGTCCTGCGGCCGCCGCGCCGAGAGCAGCAGCCGGGCCTCGGCGTCGCTGCCGGCGCGCTGCCGATGGCGCAGCATCGACATCAGCGGCACCAGCCCCGAGCCGCCGCCCACGAGGAACAGCGGGCCGCCGCGCGAAGCGAGCCAGACGAACCAGCCGCCGACCGGGCCACGCACCTCGAGCGAGTCGCCGGCCTGCGCCTCGTCGACCAGATAGGGCGAGACCTCGCCATCGTCGAGCCGCTCGACGGTGATCGCCGGCGAGCCGTCCTCGGGCGGCGTGGCGATCGAGTAGCTGCGCTGCGCCGTGTAGCCGTCGTCGGCCGTCAGCCGGACGTCCATGTGCTGGCCCGCGGTGTGGCCGCGCCAGCCGGGGACGTCGAGCCGCAGCGTCGCCGCGGTCGCCGTCTCGCGCACGACCTCGCGGACCTCGGCCTCCAGCCACTCCGCCACGGTGTCAGTCTCCCTGGTAGCGCTGCTCGCGCCACGGATCGCCGCGGTCGTGGTAGCCGAGCGACTCCCAGAAGCCGGGCTCGTCGTAGTCCATGAAGACGAGCTCGTTGACCCACTTGGCGCTCTTCCAGAAGTACAGGTGCGGGACGAGCAGCCGTGCCGGCCCGCCGTGCTCGGGCTCCAGCGGCGCACCGTCGTAGGTGTAGACGACCCACGCCTTGCCGTCCGTGAGGTCGTCGAGCGGCAGGTTCGTCGTGTAGCCGCCGTAGCTGCCGGCCATCACGTAGCCGCCGAGCGGCTCGAGCCCGTCGAGCAGCGTGTCGACCGACACGCCCTCCCACTCCGTGCCGAGCTTCGACCACGACGTCACGCAGTGGATGTCGACGGTGAACGTCTCGCGCGGCAGCGCCTGGAACTCGTCCCAGGTCCAGCTGCGCTCCCCGTCGACCTCGCCGGAGATCGAGAACTGCCAGCGGTCGGACGGGATGTGCGGGGTCGGCCCGGCCGAAAGCACCGGGAACCCGTCGGTCAGGTACTGGCCCGGCGGCAGCGTGGTGCCGGGGGGCGGCTCGGCGTGGCGGCGCCGGAAGCCTCTGGTGATGGGCATGACGGCAGTCTCCCGCATCGCGGGAGACCGCCGCCAGCCGAAGACCTACTTCGCCGAGGCGAACTCCTCCTCGGCGATCGCGACGTGCTCGTTGGGCACGCAGTGCGTCATGACGCGGCCCTCGACGTTGCGCGTGCCGTTGTTGCCGAGGTTGTCGAGCCGCTCCTGCTCGGCGGGGCCCCAGCCCTGCGTCGGGACGGGCTTCAGGTGCTTGACGTCGTCGGCCGAGATGCCGAGGCCGTCGCCGACGCGCTGGCCCAGCTCGTCCTCGCACAGGAACAGGTGCCAGACCATGCGCTCCTGGATCGGGCGATCGCACTGGGAGAGCAGGTTCGTCAGGTTGCCGACGAGGTCGTCCTTCTCCCACTGCTCGGACAGCAGGTAGCGCTCGCCGGGCTGCTGGTAGTCGTTCGTGCGCGCGATCCGCGAGCGCGTGAGCCGGCCCTCGATGACCGGGCCCTGCTCGTCATGCGCGGGCTTGGGCGCCTCGGACAGGCCGCCGGTGATCGACGGCTCGTAGTTGACGCTCGGGTTCTGACCGGTCTGGTCCACGTAGTAGGCCATCTGGCTGTCGCGCTGGTTGGTCGCCGGCGGCCCGTTCTTGGGCTGGTTGACCGGCAGCTGGAGGTAGTTGGGGCCGACGCGATAGCGCTGGGTGTCGCTGTAGGAGAACGTGCGCCCGACGAGCATCTTGTCGTCGGAGAAGTCGAGCCCGTCGACGAGCACGCCGGTGCCGAACGCGATCTGCTCGTTCTCGGCGAAGAAGTTCTTCACGTTGCGATCGAGCACGAGGCGGCCGACCGGGCGCAGCGGGAACTGCTCCTCCGGCCAGACCTTGGTGTCGTCGAGCGGGTCGAAGTCGAGCTCCGGGTGGTCGTTGTCGTCCATCAGCTGGACGAGCAGCTCCCACTCGGGGTACTCGCCGCGCGAGATCGCCTCGCTGAGGTCGCGCGTGTGACAGCCGAGCTCCTTGCCCTGCATCACCGCGGCGTCGGCGTCCGTCCAGCTCTTCACGCCCTGCTTCGGGTGCCAGTGGTACTTGACGAGCTTGGTCTCGCCCTCGGCGTTGACCCACTTGTAGGTGTTGACGCCGAAGCCCTGCATCGTCCGGTAGCTGGCCGGGATGCCGCGCGGGCCGAAGACGAGCGTGACCATGTGCAGCGACTCGGGCGACTGGCTGATGAAGTCGAACACGCGGTTCGCGATCTGCCGCTCGAAGGTCACCGGGTCGGGCTTCTGGGAGTGGATGAAGTCCGGGAACTTGATGGCGTCGCGGATGAAGAAGACGCCGAGGTTGTTCCCGACGAGGTCCCAGTTGCCGTCCTCGGTGTAGAACTTGATCGCGAAGCCGCGCGGGTCGCGGGTCGCCTCGGACGAGTCGCGGCCGCCGGCCACGGTGGAGAAGCGCAGCGCGACCTCGGTGCGCTTGCCCGCCTCCTGGAACAGCTTCGCGCGCGTGTACTTCGAGATCGGCTCGTCGCCGACCTTGCCGTAGGCCTCGAAGTAGCCGTACGACGTCGTGCCGCGAGCGTGGACCACGCGCTCCGGGATGCGCTCGCGGTCGAAGTGGCTCATCTTCTCGAGGAAGTGGTAGTTCTCGAGCGTCGCAGGACCGCGCTCGCCGATGGTCCGCTGGTTCTGGTTGTCGGAGACCGGGTGACCCTGGCGGGTGGTGAGGTTCTTGCGCCCGTTGCCGTCTTCGCTCATGCGCTCATCCCTTCGTCGTGTTCCTTCTGGCAGGTGGGGCACCGCCCCCAATACGTGACCTCGGCCTCGTGGATGGCGAAGCCGCGGGCGTCGACCGGGTCGAGGCAGGGCGCCTCGCCGATCGAGCAGTCGACGTCGACCGTCAGCCCACAGTCTCGGCAGACCAGGTGGTGATGGTTGTCACCGGTCCGTGACTCGAAGCGGACCGGACCGCCCGACGGCGCGATCTTCTGGGCGAGGCCGGCGCGATGCAGCGCCTCGCAGACGTCGTAGGCGGCCTGGGTCGAGATGCTGACGCCGGAGGCCCGCACGCGATCGATGATCTGGTCGATCCGCGGGTGGTCGTGCGCTTCGTCGAGGACGGCGAGGACGGAGACCCGCGGCGCGGTGACGCGCAGCCCGGCCTCGCGCAGGCGGACGGTGATTCCCTCCATCAGCACGAGCCCGGACCTTACCGGTTCGAAGAACGGAATGAATCCAGATGAGCCTCGTCGCCCACGCGGACCCGGCCGGGCGCGACGACCTCGCACCACATGCCGAAGGTCACGTCGCGCCTGCCGCGCAGATCGGCGAGCGCCTTCAGCGTCGGCGCGTCGCGGACGCCGCGCTCGGGATCGCGGGTCGTGACGACGCAGCGCGGCACCGGCTCGGTCACGCGCAGCAGCGCTTCGCCGATCGCCAGCTCGCGGCCGCCCCAGCCGTGCTCCTGGAACGCCTCGACGCCGTCGAGCGTGATGCTCATCCGGAAGCGCCGCCCGTCGGGCACGCCGAGCGCGGCCAGCGAGGCACTCGACATGATCGTCACCGGGGCGTCGTCGGCGCCGCGCTGGTCCGCATCGCGCGCCAGGAGCCGCACCCGCCTGCCGAGGTGCCGGGAGAGCGCCGCCGCCAGGTCGCCCTCGACGAGCCGGCCGGCGATCGGCCGGCCCTCGTAGTTCGCGGTGGTGGCCGCCGCGCCGAGACGCGGCGCCTCCGCCACCTCGGTCCCGTCCGGGAACGACAGCGAGAGCACGCCGTCCGCCCATCGCGCGACGACCTGCAGCAGCGAGGCGTTGCGGGCGCTGAGCAGCAGGTCGGCGGCCTCGTCGACGACGAGGAACGCACGATCGCCGATCACCCCGAGCGGCCCGATCTCCAGCGCATCGGCCGTCGCCAGCCGCATGCCCTTGACCGGCGCGAGAGCGAGGGCGGCGACCGTGACGGGCACGCTGCCAGGGTAGGTCAGCCCAGCTTGAAGGGGTCGCGCGCGGCTCCACTGAGCTCGATCCAGACGGTCTTGACCTCGGTGTACTCGTCGAGCGCGACGAGGCCGTTCTCGCGCCCCATCCCGCTGGCCCCGAACCCGCCGAACGGCGCCATCGGCCCGACGGCGCGGTAGGCGTTGACCCACACGGTCCCGGCGCGCAGCGCCTGGGCCATCCGGTGCGCGCGGCGCACGTCGCTCGTCCAGACGCCGGCGGCCAGGCCGAACTCGGTGGCGTTGGCCATGCGGACCGCTTCGGCCTCGCCCGTGAAGCGCTGCACCGCGAGGACCGGCCCGAACACCTCCTCGCGGGCCAGGCGCATCGACGCGTCGACCCCGTCGAAGATCGTCGGCTCGACGAAGAAGGCGTCCGGGAACGCGTCCGGGCGGCCGCCGCCGCAGACCAGCCGCGCGCCGTCCTCGACGGCCGCGGCGATGTGGCGCTCGACGTTCGTGCGGTGCTCGGCGAAGGCCACCGGGCCCATCTCGGTCGCCGGATCGAGCGGATCGCCGAGCCGGATCGCCCGCGCACGCCCGGCGAGGCGCTCGAGCAGCTCGTCGTGGACGGCGTCCTCGACCAGCAGGCGCGAGCCGGCCATGCAGGTTTGCCCGCTGGCCGCGAAGACGCCGGCCACCACGCCGCCGGCGGCGGCCTCGAGGTCGGCGTCGGCGAACACGATGTTCGGCGACTTGCCCCCGAGCTCGAGGCTCACGCGCGCGAGGTGCGTCGCCGCGCCCTTCATCACCTCCCGGCCGGTCGAGGTGGCGCCCGTGAACGCGACCTTGTCGACCCCGGGGTCGGCGACGAGCGGCGCCCCGGCATCCGGCCCGAAGCCGGTGATCACGTTGACGACGCCGGGCGGGAAGCCCGCCTGCTCGAACAGCTCGGCGAACTCGAGCGTCGACGCGGGCGCCTGCTCGGCGGGCTTGACCACCACGGTGCAGCCCGCGGCCAGCGCCGGCGCGAGCTTCCAGCTCGTGAGCAGCACCGGCGAGTTCCAGGGCGTGATGGCCGCCACGACGCCGACCGGCTCCCGCAGCGTGTAGATGAAGAACGTGGAGCGGTCCGGCGGGATCGTCTCGCCGCCGACCTTGTCGGCCGCCCCGGCGAAGTACAGGTAGTGGTCGGCCAGCCCGCGGAGCTGACCCTCCATCTCGCGGATGAGCTTGCCGTTGTCGGTGGTCTCGACCACCGCGATCCGCTCGGCCTCCTCGGCGATGAGCTCGGCGAGCCGGCGCAGCAGCCGCGCCCGCTCGGCGCCGGTCATCCCCCGCCAGGGCCCGTCGTCGAACGCCGCCCGGGCCGCGCGCACGGCCGCGGCCACGTCCTCGGCGCCGGCGCGCGGCACCTCGGCCCACGGCCGACCGGTGAAGGGATCCACCGTTTGGAACGTGACGCCCGACTGTGCGTCGACCCACTCGCCGCCGATCAGCATGCGGTAGCGGCGAAACGGCGCGGGGGCGCGGAACCTCGTCGCTGCCGGGGCAGTCGTCACGCGCCGCAGGGTCGCCGCGCGGCCAGCCGGGGTCAAAAAGATCCACGATGGCTGGAATCCGCAAGGTGTACTGTGATTCGGAGCACGATCGCGGGAACACCCGAGAGGCCCATGAGCGCGAACACCTGGCTGGCCATCGACGTGGGAACCGCGCCGACGGTTAAGGCGCAAGAGCTGCGCTTCGCCTGGGAGCGGTTCGTCGAGGAGCTCGGGCGCGACGACGAGGGGGACGATCCGCAGCTCGTGCGCGAGCCGATCGCCGACTCGTGGCGGCGCTCGTTCGCGGCCGGCGTCCAGCCGACCGGCAACCGCTTCGCCCCGGTGGTGGCCGACGAGGAGGAGACGCACGACCTCTGGGAGCAGCACCCGCTCGCCCGCGCCGCCGGGCTGATCCGCGACTGCCTCAGCGCCACGGCCGAGGAGGGCGGCTACCTGATCGTGATCAGCGACGCCGAGGGCATGCTGCTCAGCATCGAGGGCAGCGCCGCGATCCGCATGCGCGCCGCCGAGCTCATGAACTTCGCCGAGGGCACGTTGTGGAGCGAGACCGGCGCCGGCACCAACGCGATCGGCACCGCCGTGGCCGTCGACCACGCCGTGCAGGTCTTCGGGCCTGAGCACTTCCACGAGCCGGTCCAGCGCTGGGTCTGCTCGGCCGCCCCGATCCACGACCCCGACACCGGCGCGGTGCTGGGCGTGATCGACCTCACCGGCGACTACTCGACCGCCCACCCCGCCAGCCTCGCCGTCGCCACCGCGACGGCGGCGGCCGTCGAGGGCTCGCTGCTGCTGACGCTGCAGGAGCGCGACGCACGGCTGCGCCAGCGCTACGGCGACGCGGTCCTGCGCTCCCCCGCCACCAGCGCCCTGGTCGCGCCGTCCGGGCGGCCGATCACCCGCCTGCCGACCGGCTGGTGCACGACCGGGCGCCTGACCATCCCCCCGGGCGGCGGCGAGCTGGTGCTGCCCTCCGGCGCGCACGCGGTGGCCGAGCCGGTCGGTCCCGTGCACGAGGCGTTCGTCGTGCAGACCATCGACCGCTCCTCCAAGCGCCCTGCCCGCCCGCTGGTCCGGCTCACCCTGCTCGGCGCCGACAAGGCGATCGTCGAGTTCGACGGCCGCCGCGAGGAGCTGCGCCCGCGGCTGGCCGACATCCTCGTGCTGCTCTGCGCGCACCCCGGCGGGATGACCGCCGAGGAGCTGTGCGCGGGTCTCCACGGCGACGGCGGCAGCGTGTCGTCGGTGCGGGTCGAGGTATCGCGGCTGCGCAAGCTGCTCGGCCCCTGGATCGACACCGATCGCTACCGCCTCACGTGCGACGTGGACAGCGACGCCCGGCGCGTCGAAGGGCTGCTCGCGGCCGGTGCCGTGCGCGAAGCGGCGGAGGCCTATCCCGGCCCGCTGCTCCCCGGCTCGGAGGCGCCCGGCGTGGTGCGCGAGCGCGAGCACCTGGACGCCTGGCTGCGCCAGGCGGTGATGACCGCCGACGACCCCGACGCCCTGTGGGCGTGGGTCCACACGAGCGACGGCGAGGAGGACCTCGCCGCCTGGAAGCGCCTGCTCTCACAGCTCTCCTACCGCGATCCGCGGCGCAGTCTCTGCGCCGCCCGCGTGACCGAGCTGCGTGCAACGCTGATGTAACGGCCCGGTGGTCTCATTGCTGGTGTGGAGGAGAGCCATCACCGTGGCCTGAGCACCGCCCGTGCCGTTTTGGAGGTCGAGTGGCTGCTGGCGCGGGCGCCGGAGGGGGTCCGTGCCGACGAGGTCGCGACCGCGCTCGGCAAGAGCTCCTCCACCGCCTACAACCTGCTGGCCAGCCTCGTCGACGAGGGCATCGCCGAGCGCCGCCGCGGCGGCGTCTACGGGCTCGATCCCGGCTTCCGGCGCGTGATCTCCGCCGCGCCGGAGGTGCACGACCTCTCCAAGCTGGTCGACGACCTGCTCGCGCGCACGCACAAGCGCGCCTATCTGGCCGTGCCCGACCAAGGGAACCTGCGCGTGGTGGCCGAGCGCGGGGTGCAGGGCATGCCGCGGATCGCCGGCATGGACCCCGAGATCCGCGACAACGCGCATGCGCTGGCGCTCGGCAAGGTCGTGCTCGCGCTGGCGCCCGACGACGCCGTCGAGCGCTACATGGCCGCCGGCCTCCGGACCTTCACGGCCCACACCATCACCCGGCCCGCGGAGCTGCGGGCCGAGCTGCAGGCGATCCGCCGCACCGGGGTCGCCACCGACCAGGAGGAGTTCGGCGAGGACCTGTGCTGCATCGCCGCGCCGATCCTCGACGACCGCCATCGCTTCCTCGGCGCGGTCGGCATCTCGATGACCCGCCGGGCCTTCGCGGACGAGCACGCAGCGCTCGAGGAGACCCTCCGCGACGTGGCCCGATTCCAGCCATCTGCGGAAAACGACGACGTTCTTGCACCCTCATTCCGGCCCGCACCTAGCGTCCGCCGGCGAAAGCACCATGCGGTGAAACGCCGCCTGCGCGAAAGGAGGTGTCGGCCTTGAGCCGAGCCAGCATCACGAAGGCCCACGCGAAGATCCAGGAGCTGTCGTGGGAGCCGACGTTCGTCGAGCCGGTCGACAAGTACCCGACCGATTACACGTTCGAGAAGGCCCCCAAGAAGGACCCGCTCAAGCAGGTCCTGCGCTCCTACTTCCCGATGGAGGAGGAGAAGGACAACCGAGTGTTCGGCGCGATGGACGGAGCCATCCGCGGGAACATGTTCCGCCAGGTACAGCAGCGCTGGATGGAGTGGCAGAAGCTCTTCCTGAGCATCATCCCGTTCCCGGAGATCTCCGCCGCACGGGCCATGCCGCTGGCCATCAACGCGGTGCCCAACCCCGAGGTCCACAACGGGCTGGCCATCCAGATGATCGACGAGGTCCGCCACTCGACGATCCAGATGAACCTGAAGCGGCTGTACATGAACCACTACATCGACCCCGCCGGGTTCGACATCACCGAGAAGGGGTTCGCGAACTGCTACGCCGGCACGATCGGCCGCCAGTTCGGCGAGGGGTTCATCACCGGTGACGCGATCACCGCCGCCAACGTCTACCTGACCATCGTCGCCGAGACCGCGTTCACGAACGTGCTCTTCGTGGCCATGCCGGGCGAGGCCGCCGCGAACGGCGACTACCTGCTGCCGACGGTGTTCCACTCGGTCCAGTCGGACGAGTCGCGCCACATCTCCAACGGCTACTCGATCATCCTCATGGCGCTCGCGGACGAGCGCAATCGCCAGCTGCTCGAGCGCGACCTCCGGTACGCGTGGTGGAACAACCACGCGGTGGTCGACGCCGCGATCGGCACGTTCATCGAGTACGGCACCAAGGACCGCCGCAAGGACCGCGAGTCCTACGCGGAGGCCTGGCGCCGCTGGATCTACGACGACTACTACCGGTCGTACCTGGTCCCGCTGGAGAAGTACGGCCTGACCGTCCCCCACGACCTCGTCGAGGAGTCGTGGAACCGGATCTGGAACAAGGGCTACATCCACGAGGTCGCGCAGTTCTTCGCCACCGGCTGGTTCGCCAACTACTGGCGGATCGACGGGATGGACGACGACGACTTCGAGTGGTTCGAGTTCAAGTACCCGGGCTGGTACGACAAGTACGGGCGCTGGTGGGAGAAGTACGGCGAGCTCTCGAAGAAGAACGGGCACAACCCGATCGCCTTCGAGGCCGGCGCCGACTACGAGTATCCGCACCGCTGCTGGACCTGCATGGTCCCGTGCCTGATCCGTGAGGACACGGTGATGGACGAGGTCGACGGCCAGGTCCGGACGTACTGCTCGGAGACCTGCCACTGGACCGACAAGGTCGCGTTCCGGCCCGAGTACGAGGGTCGCCCGACCCCGTCGATGGGCCAGCTCTCCGGTCAGCGCGAGTGGGAGACGCTCCACCACGGCAAGGACGTCGCGGAGATCATGCAGGACCTCGGGTACGTGCGCGACGACGGGAACACCCTGATCCCGCAGCCGCACCTGAACCTGGATCCCAAGGAGATGTGGACCCTGGACAACGTCCGGGGCATCACGCTCAACAGCCCGAACGTGCTCCTGAACGAGATGTCGCCCGAGGAGCGCGAGCAGCACATGGCCAAGTACAAGGCTGGTGGTCCGGCAGGACGTCCGGCCGCCTAGTCACGTGGGCGAGACGCACACCGTCCGCTTCGAGCCCGTCGGCCTCGAAATCGAGGCCGACGAGTCCGAAACGGTCCTCAACGCAGCCTTCCGGCAAGGGCTCATGCTCATGCACGGCTGCAAGGAGGGCCAGTGCTCGGCGTGCAAGTCGTTCCTGCTCGACGGCGAGGTTGACCTGGACCGGTACTCGACGTTCGCGCTGCCCGACTTCGAGGAGGCCGAGGGCTGGATCCTCCTGTGCCGGGCGCATGCGTACTCGGACCTCGAGGTCGAGCTCATCAACTACGACGAGGAGATCCTCCACGGCGGCACGCCGCCGCGGACGGTGCAGACCCGCGTCGAGGCCGTCGAGGAGCTGACGAGCGACATCCGGCGCCTGCGCCTGAGCGTGCACGACGACGAGCCGTTCACGTTCAAGCCCGGGCAGTACGTCGACATCGGCATCCCCGGGTCCGACGGCCACCACCGGTCGTTCTCGATGGCCAACACCGAGCCCGGCGAGCTCGAGTTCATGATCAAGCTCTATCCGGGCGGCCGCTTCAGCGGGCTGCTCGCCGACGGCTCGATCAAACCGGGCGACGAGCTCACCGTGACCGGCCCCTACGGCGTGTTCACGCTGCGCTCGAGCTCCCCGCGCCGCCTGCTGTTCATCGGCGGCGGCGCTGGGATGGCCCCGATCGTCTCACTCCTGCGCTCGCTGTCCGAGACGGGCAGCGAGCGGGAGTCGATCTACTACTACGGCGCGCGCACCGAGGCGGACCTCTTCCACCTCGACGAGCTCGCGCGAGCTGCCCTGCCGCTTCGTCCCCGCGCTCTCGGAGGACAGCGACGGCTGGGCGGGCGAGGCGGGCCTGATCACCGATGTCGTCGACCGCCTCGAGGGCGACATCACCGAGGTCGACGCCTACATCTGCGGCCCGCCGCCGATGGTCGAGGCGGCCATCGCCCTGCTCGAGGCCCGGGGCGTGCCCGAGGCCCACATCTACTTCGACAAGTTCACCACGACAGCGGACGAGTGAGAGAGGAGAGCCATGGCCACGGAGGTCAAGGAACGCAGCGTCCCGAAGCCCGTCTTCACGGACGCCGAGGCCGGCGCCCAGGAGTTCCCGTCCTGGCAGAGCCGCAGCTACAACTACTTCACCCCGCGCAAGCGGCGCGCAACCGTCTATGAGGACGTCACGGTCGACGTCCAGCCCGACCCCGCGCGGCACCTGTCACAGGGCTGGGTCTACGCGTTCGCGAACGGCGACAGCGGCTACCCGGAGGAGTGGACGGCGCTGAAGTCGTCCAACTGGCACGAGTTCCTCGATCCCAACGAGGAGTGGGAGCAGACGATCTATCGCAACAACGCGAACGTCGTCCGCCAGATCTCCCAGAACATCGAGCACGGCCGCACGGCGCACGTGTTCGCGGCCATGAACCCGGCGTGGGTCAAGGTCCTCGAGCGCCACGTGTTCGCCTGGGCGCACGTCGAGCACGGCCTGGGGATGCACGTGTACACGCCGGCGCAGCGCGACGCGCCGACGAACATGATCAACAACGCGATGGCCGTCGGGGCGCTGCACAAGCTGCGCTTCGCGCAGGACCTGATCCTCTACAACCTCGCCCTGTCCGAGGAGATCGAGGGCTTCCAGGGCGGCATCCACAAGGACACGTGGCAGAACGACCCGATCTGGCAGCCGACGCGCGAGCTCGTGGAGCGCCTCACCGGCATCCGCGACTGGGGCGAGGCGCTGTTCGCCACCACCGTGGTCTTCGAGCCGCTCGTGGGCGAGCTGTTCCGCTCCGGGTTCGTGATGCAGGCCGCCGCGCCGCAGGGCGACTTCGTCACCCCGACGATCATGGGCGCCGGCGAGTCCGACGCCGCCCGCGAGCTGAGGGGCGCCCGCGCCCTGTTCCGCATGCTCGCCGACGACCCGGCCCACGGCGCCGCGAACCGGGAGACCATGGAGGGCTGGCTCGCGGAGTGGACGCCGCCGGCTCTGGACGCCGCCCGCAACCTGCAGCCCATCTGGTCCCAGCTGTCCGAGAAGGTCGTGCGCTTCCAGGACTCGATGGATCGCTCGCGCGAGCGGTTCGAGATCCTGGCCGGCGAGATCGGCATCCAGACCCCCAAGGAGGTCGCGGCATGACGCAGTTCGCTTCCGACCGGACCTCGTCGAACATGGCCGGTGTGACGCTGATGAACAATCAGGTCGGCTACACGGTCGCCGAGGTGATGCGGGGCAAGGAGAACGTCAAGGTCACCGAGCTGCCCTCGATGATCCGCGTCGACGGCGTCAACCAGGTCGACTTCGACTACGCCGAGATCGCCGACGCCCTCGGCTGGGCCGATTTCGGCAACGACGACTTCGAGGAGATAATGTCGACCCACTACGGGCGCATGGTCGTCCTCGACGACCGCGTCGTCCTCTTCGCGAACCCCGAGGACGCCGCGGAGTACATCGGCTTCGACCTCCAGCCCGTCACCTAGGAGGAGGCAGCCCATGTACGAGAAGAACGGCGAGAAGTTCTTCGTCCTCGACTCCCACCTGCACTTCTGGGACGCGAGCCCGGCCAACTGGGTCCCGGGCAAGGAGCAGTACGCCAAGGGCTGGATCGAGTGCTTCCACGCCTACCAGGGCCTGGGTCCGCCGGAGACGCACTGGACGCTCGAGCACTTCCAGAAGTACTCGGTCGAGGACTTCGAGAAGGACGTGTTCACGGAGGGCTACGTCGACAAGGCGATCTTCCAGTCGACGTACCTGAAGGAGTGGTACACGAAGGGGTTCAACGACATCGAGCAGAACGCGTCGCTGCTCGATCGCTTCCCCGGCAAGCTCATCCTCAACGGCCGCTGGGACCCGCGCGAGGGCGAGGCGGGCCTGCGCCAGCTCGAGGCCGACCACGCCAAGTACGGCATCCAGGGCGTGAAGCTCTACACGGCCGAGTGGCACAACGGGTCGCGCGGGTGGAAGCTGACCGAC
The DNA here is from genome assembly GCA_963774155.1 of uncultured Solirubrobacteraceae bacterium. Taxonomy (GTDB): domain Bacteria; phylum Actinomycetota; class Thermoleophilia; order Solirubrobacterales; family Solirubrobacteraceae; genus DASSUW01. The sequence goes on along the minus strand of CAVZDW010000008.1, from coordinate 168,557 downwards.
CCCGAGGCGCGGCCGTTTCTCGACAAGTGCGTCGAGCTGGGCATCCGGAACATCCACGTCCACAAGGGGCCGACGATCTGGCCGCTGGACAAGGACGCCTTCGACGTCTCCGACATCGACCACGTGGCGACCGACTACAACGGCGAGCTCAACTTCATCGTCGAGCACGTCGGCCTCCCGCGGATCGAGGACTTCTGCTTCATGGCGACGCAGGAGCCCAACGTCTACGCCGGCCTCGCCGTGGTCATCGGCGGCCTCATGCACGCCCGCCCGCGGTTCTTCGCGAAGGTCATGGGCGAGCTGCTGTTCTGGGTCGGCGAGGACAAGATGCTCTTCGGCTCCGACTACGCGATCTGGGAGCCGAAGTGGCAGGTCGAGGGCTTCGTCGACTGGGAGATGCCCGAGGACGAGGCCTACTCCGACTATCCGCGCCTGGGGATCGAGGGCAAGAAGAAGATCCTCGGCCTCAACGCGGCGAAGCTCTACGGGGTCGACGTCCCGCAGGAGCTCCGGGTCGCCGGCGAGCCGGCGGACCCGGCCGCTGCCGTGGGGGTCGAGGCGTGACGCTCCGCGCCCAGGTCTTCGAGGCTCTGGGCACCGTCTACGACCCGGAGCTCGACGAGCCGATCACCACGCTCGGCTTCGTCGGCTCCTGCGTCGTCGACGGCGACGACGTCGCGGTGCGCCTGCGGCTCCCTACACCGCAGTGCGCGCCGAACTTCGCCTTCCTCATGGCTGCGGACGCTCGCGCGGCGGTGCGCGGGCTTCCCAGGGTGGGCGAGGTGACGATCGAGCTCGAGGACCACTACACGGGCGCGGAGATCAACGCCGCGATGTGCCGCGGCGAGGGGTTCGCCGATGCGTTCCCGGGTGAGACGGCCGGTGACCTCGACGCCTTGCGCGAGCTGTTCCAGCGCAAGGCGCTTCTCGCCAGGCAGGCGCGCGTTTGCGAGCGCCTGCTCGCCGACGGCGAGAGTCCCGAGGAGATCGCCGCGCGGCGCGCGGCGGATCTGCCCCAGACCGAGGACGCGGCGCGCAGCCTCGAGCTGCGCGCCGCGCTCGGGCTGCCCTGCGGGCCGGACTCGCCGGCCCTGGTGGCCGGCGACGGGACGCCGCTCGAGGCCGAGGATCTGCGCACCTGGCTCCGCCGGGCGCGGCTCGTCAGCCTGAGCCTGGAGGCCAACGGCGGCATGTGCCGCGACCTGCTGAGAGTACGCTACGGAGAGGAGGTGGCGGCATGAAGGCCGCGCGTCTGCACGCCTATCACGAGGCGCTGAAGCTCGACGAGATCGACGAGCCGAAGGTGCTCGGACCGCTCGACGTGATCGTGAAGATCGGCGCGGCCGGGCTGTGCCGCACCGACCTGCACATCCAGGAGGGGCAGTGGGCGGAGAAGTCCCAGGTCCAGCTGCCCTACACGCCCGGGCACGAGAACGCCGGCTGGATCCACGAGGTCGGCGCCGGGGTGACCAACGTCGAGGTCGGCGACACGGTGATCGTGCACCCGTTCATCACCTGTGGCCTGTGCCGCGCCTGCCGCCGCGGCGACGACATGCACTGCGAGAACGGCGGCTTCCCGGGCGTCAACCGTGACGGCGGCTTCGCCGAGTTCCTGCACACCAGCGCGCGGTCGGTGGTCAAGCTCGACCCGTCGCTCCACCCCACGCAGATCGCCGCGCTCGCCGACGCGGGCCTGACCGCCATCCACGCGGTCAAGAAGGCGATCGGAGTCCTCGGCGCGGGCACGCGCGCGGTGGTCATCGGGGCGGGCGGCCTCGGCCACATCGGCATCCAGTGCCTGAAGGCCTACACGCCGACCGAGATCATCGTCGTCGACCCGAGCGACAAGGCGCTCGCGCTGGCGGGCGAGCTCGGGGCCGACCACACGGTCAAGGCCGACGGCTCGCAGCGGGCCACCGTGGCCGAGCTGACCGACGGCCGCGGCGCCGAGGCGATCATCGACTTCGTCGGCGAGAAGGGCGCCATCGAGGACGGGATCGAGATGGTGCAGGACGGCGGCTTCTACTACGTCATCGGCTACGGCGAGAACATCAACATCCCGACGATCGACGTCATCTCGCGCGAGATCTCCTTCATCGGGAACCTCGTCGGGACGTACATCGACCTGCAGGACCTGATGACGCTGACCGCGCAGGGCCAGGTGACCCTGCACACGAGCACGTATCCGCTGGACGCGATCAACGACGCGATGGCGGATCTCGACAACGGGCGGCTCCAGGGCCGCGGCATCCTCGTGCCTGCCGGCGCGGAGTAGGGAGGCTCGAGCATGGGCAAGCGGCTGTACTTCAACCACGAGGCGCGCCGGCTGCTGCAGGCGGGCGTCGACGAGCTGGCCAACACCGTCAAGGTGACGCTCGGCCCCAAGGGCCGGAACGTCGTGCTCGAGCGCCTGGCCGGCGCGCCGACGATCACCAACGACGGCGTGACCATCGCGCGCGAGATCGAGCTGAGCGACCAGTACAAGAACATGGGCGCGCAGTTGGTACGCGAGGTCGCCAACCGCACGAGCGAGCTCACCGGCGACGGCACGACGACGGCCACGTTGCTGGCCCAGGCGATCGTGCGCGAGGGCATGCGGGCGCTCGACGCGGGCGCCAACCCGATGCTCCTGCGCCGCGGCATCGAGCAGGCCACCGAGGTGCTGGTGGCCGAGCTCAAGCGGACCGCGCGACCCGTCGAGGGCCGAGAGGCGCTCAAGCACGTCGCGACGATCGCGGCCAAGGACGACGAGGTCATCGGCGAGGCGGTCGCGGACGCGCTCGACCGCGTCGGCCGCGACGGCGTCGTGACCCTGGAGGAGAGCGACGTGCCGGAGGTCGCCGTCGACTTCGTCGAGGGCATGCACGTCGAGAACGGCTGGATCTCGCCCTACATGGTGCGCGACCCGGAGCGCATGGAGACGGTCTTCGAGGACCCGCACATCTTCATGACGAACAAGCCGATCTCGCACCCGAACGACCTGCTGCCGGTGCTCGACCTCGTCATGAAGGACCCGCGCCCGCTGGTCGTGCTGGCCGAGAAGGTCGACGGCGGCGCGCTCGGCATGCTCGTCGCCAACACGCAGCACCGCACGCTCGAGGCCGTGGCCGTGCGGGCGCCCGGATTCGGCCACCGGCGCGTGCAGCACCTCGGCGACCTCGCGGCGTTCTGCGGCGGCGCCGTGATCGCCGAGGAGGCCGGCCTCAAGCTCGAGGACGTCCGGCGCGAGCACCTCGGCACCGCCCGGCGGGTGATCGTGACCACCGACTCGACGACGTTCATCGAGGGCGGCGGCTCGGCCGAGGCCGTGCACGGGCGGCTGTCCATGATCCGCGCCGAGCTGGCGCGCGCGGTGCACGAGCGCGACGTGGAGATCCTCCAGGAGCGGCTCGCCCGGCTCGCCTCGAGCCTGGCCGTGATCCGCGTGGGAGCGGCGACCGACGTGGTGCGCAACGAGCGCTTCCGGCGCGCCGAGGGCGCGCTGGCCGCCACGCAGGCGGCCGTTGCCGAGGGCATCGTGCCCGGCGGCGGCACGGCGCTGCTGCGCAGCGCCCCCGCGCTCGACGCGCTGCAGCTGGAGGGCGACTACGGGCGCGGCGTCGACGTCGTGCGCGCCGTGCTCACCGAGCCGCTCTACTGGATCGCGTCGAACGCCGGCTACGACGGCCAGGCGGCGATCGACCAGGTCTCGGCCATGAAGCCCGGGCACGGGCTCGACGCCCTGAGCGGCGAGTTCGGAGACCTCTTCGAGAAGGGGATCGTCGACCCGGTGCGGGTCACCCGGCTCAGCCTCGAGCACGCGGCGTCCGTCGCCGCGCTGATGCTGACCACCGAGGCGCTCGTGGCCGAGGAGCTCATCGCCCAGCCGGGCGCGATCATCGCGCCGGGCTTCGGCGACCTGGCCGAGGGCCTCGCCCGGCCCTCGTCACCGATCTAGCCGTTGCGGCGGGCGGTGTAGCGGCCGCCCGCCTTCACGGTCACCGTCTTCTTCTTGACGAAGTCGCGGACCTTGACCTTGCCGCGGACGACGCGGGTGAGCGTGGTCGTGCAGGTGTCCTCGACGAGCCATTTCGTACCCACGACGGTCGCGGCGCTGTGCTTGCCCTTGGTCTGAAAGCGGCCTGAGCCGTCGCCCCAGAGGCGGCGCTTCTTGACCTTCTTGGCCGCAGCCGAGGCCTTCTTGGCCGTCGTGCAGGAGAGCTTATCGGTGAGCGTGAGGACGGTGACGCCGCCCGACTGGGTGACCTTGAAGATGCCCTCGGAGAACTTCGCCGTCTGGGGTTCGGCGCCCGGCTTGGCCTGCGAGGCGAGCTCGACCACGCCCTTGCGAGCGTCGATCTCCGAGCCCATCGGGACGTCCTGGACCGCGTCGAGCGCGACGAACGCGTTGGTGCCCTTGAGGCGGACCTTGACCGTGCCGCTCAGCTCGTCGACCACGACGGTCTGCTTGTACTCGGGCTGCGGGTCCTGCGGCGACGGCTGCGGCCCTGGCCCCGCTGGGGGCGGCTGCTCCGGCGGTGCCTGCTCGAGCTCGTAGGCGCCTGAGTCGCAGGCGGCGCCCTGCGGGCGGGCGAGGCCGCGCTGGTCGGTGCCCGCGCAGGCTCCGGCGCGGTCGACCGCCGGACTCGTGGCCGCGATGGCGAATACGTCGGTCTCGCCGCCGGTGAAGAGCGTGAGCTGCGGGTCGGCCACGATGTCGCTGGCGGCCGCGAACTGGCAGTCGCTGTTGCTCACGACGTTGCCGCCCTCGCTGACCGGCAGCGGCGTTACGCAGTTGTCGGGCGTGTTGCCGGCGATGATCGAACCCTGCACGGTGAACGTGTGACCGGGCTCGCCGCCCGGCCCGAGGCCGCCGCGCGTGTTGGCCTGGTTGCCGACCACCGTCGTGCGCACGACGCGCGTGATCTTCGTGCCGTCGCCCCAGGCGAAGATCCCGCCGCCGTTGAATGCCCGGTTGTTGGAGACGGTCGAGTCGCGCACGGTCAGGTCACCGGGCACGTTCGTCGTGCCGAAGTTCTGGATGCCGCCGGAGTCGCCGCCGCCCTGCAGCGCCTCGTTGTCGTCGATCAGGCTGTGCTCGATCACCATCGTGCCGGTGTTGTTCGAGATGCCACCGCCGCTGTAGGCGGAGCCGCCGGTCACGCGGACGTGGTCGAGCGTCAGGTTGCCGCCCGAGTTGCGCAGGTTGCCGCCGAAGAATCCCGTGAAGTCGAACGCCGTCCCGCCCTCCATCGTGAGATGGGAGATCGTCGCGACCACGGCCGCGATGTCGAAGACGCGATCCGGGAACTCGGGCGACATGAAGATCCGCGTCGCGCGTGCGCCGGCACCACGGATCGTCACATTGGTGTCCACCGTCAGCTCGCCGCCGGTGATCTCGTAGTTTCCGGGCGGGACGACGATCGTGTCGGGCTCGTCGGTGGTACCGGCCGCAGCGAGCGCGCTGCGGACGCTCGGGCAGTTCGCGCCCGAGCACGCGCCGGTCGAGTCCACGGTCGTCGTGACCGAGAAGGTCTCGGCGGCGGCCGGCGCTGCCCCGACAAGAAGCAGGACCGTCGCGAGGAGTGGGGCAATCCGGCGCATCGGGCGCGGACGGTACTGCGCCCCCGGACGGTTGGCCCTCCCCGGACGGGGAGGGTGCGGTTCTCCGCACCCCCGACTAAGACGTAGCCTCACCATCGCCCTCGCGGCACCTCGGATGATCGCGGGAGGGCCCGGTCGTACCGTCTGGTCATGCCCGCCCGAGCCCTCTCCCTCTCCCCAGCGGCCCGTGCGCAGCTCGGCATCTTCCTCCTCGCCTATCTGCTCTACAGCGCGGCTCGCTTCGTCACCATCGGCGACCTCGGCGTCGCCCAGGCCAACGCGAACTGGATCATGGATCTCCAGGACGACCTCGGCGTCGCCGTCGAGCGGTCGGTCCAGCAGGGACTCACCGGCACGTGGGTCCTGTGGCTCCTCAACCACCTGTACCTGGCCGCCCAGCTGGTCGTGCTCCCCGGCTCGCTGATCTTCCTCTACAAGCGCTCGCGCCCGCACTACGAGCGCCTGCGCAACACGATCCTGGCCACCTGGGTCATCTCGATCCCGGTCTATGCCGCCTTCCCGGTCGCTCCCCCGCGGCTGGCCGACTCCGGCCTCGTCGACACGATCACCGCCGGCACCGGCATGTCGCTCGACTCGTCGCTGACCACCAGCTTCTACAACGAGCTGGCCGCCGTCCCCAGCCTGCACGTCGGCTTCGCCGTGGTCATCGGGCTCGTGGTGGCCGCCGCCGTCCGCAACCCGGTCGTCAAGTTCATTGCGTGGATGTGGGGCCCGGTGATCGCGCTCGCCGTGGTCGCCACCGGCAACCACTACATGTTCGACATCGCGGCCGGCGTGGTCGCCGCCGGCGCGGGCTACGCGCTCGGCTCGACCGTCGCCCGCGGGCTGCGGATGCGCAGCACGGTGCCGGCCACGGCGCTGAGGCCCCGCTTCGCCGAGGCCTGAGAGGCCCTGGCGCAGATGACGAGCGTGAGCGTCGTGCCCACGATGGTGAGCACGACGCTCGTGCCCACGAAGAACGCGGCGACCTGACCCGCGGGCACCGCGGTGCCGGTGACCGGCTCGAAGGCGGCGGCGAGCATCGCCGCGCCGGCGGCCACCGAGGCGGGCGCGAAGGGCAGCAGGCGCCCGCCGGTCTGGGCGCCGACGACGAGCAGGACGGCGGCGAGGCCGGCCGGCAGGCCGAAGGCGGCGAGGAAGCAGGCCAGCGCGCCGAGCCGGCAGGCGCGGCTGGCGATCTGCCAGGGCAGCACCCCCCGCGCGTAGGCGCCGGGCTGCTTGAGCGGGGCGCAGCCGCAACCCACGCCGCGGGCGATCGCGCGCAGGCGCGGCACCCGGGCGACGATCACGACGAGCACGGCGACGACGGCGAGCGCCGCGAGCACGATCGTCGCGCCCGGCGGGGAGAAGGCCGGTCCGACGCCGACGCCGAGCGCGAGCGCGATCAGCGCGACTCCGACGACGAGCTCGCCCACGCCCTCGGCCACCAGCGTGCCGGCCAGCAGCGGGCAGCCGGCCTCCGGGAGCCGGCGGCGCAGGAGCAGGACGCGCAGCGCGTCACCCGCGCGCGCGGACGCGAGCCCGCCCGCGCCGGCGCCGGCGATCCAGGCGCCGACCGCGTCGCGCCGCCGCACCTCGCTGCCCGCGGCGGAGCGCAGCAGGGTGCACCAGCCGCGACCGCGCGCCACCTGGTTTCCCAGATGCAGCAAGACCCCAAGGACAAGCCACCCGGGTGCGGCACCGGTCAGGGCCTCGGCGAAGCTCGACCACGCGCGTTCCAGGGCAGCCGCCAGCTCGACGGCCGCGTCCCACATTCGCCATGAGGGTACCCGCGCAGGCGTCGATATGGTCGAAGAAGTGCGCCAGATTCACATCCGGCCGGCCACGCCGGCCGACGCCACCGGCATCGCCGCCATCTACAACGAGGGGATCGAGGACCGGCTGGCCACGTTCGAGACGCGTCCGCGCGAGCCGGACGAGGTCGGCGAGTGGCTCGAGAACGGCCTCCCGTTCCTCGTCGCCGACGACGGCGACAGCGTGCTCGGCTTCGCCCGCGTGAGCGCGTACTCGGACCGCTGCGTGTACGAGGGCGTGGGCGAGCACGGGGTCTACGTCGCCCGCGCCGCCCGCGGCCGCGGGCTCGGACGGCGCCTGCTCGACGAGCTCTGCACGGCGTCCGAGCAGGCGGGGCTCTACAAGCTCACCAGCCGCGTGTTCACCGACAACGCGCCCAGCCGCGCGGTACACGCCGCGGCTGGGTTCCACGAGGTCGGCATCCAGCGCCGCCACGGCCGGCTGGACGGGCGCTGGAAGGACTGCGTGCTGGTGGAGCGGCTGCTGGGAGAAGCAGCCGCCTAGCCGTAGAGCCAGCGGGCGAGCACCGCCGTGGCCGTGTAGTCCGAGAACACGCCGTCGATCCCGAGCTTGAAGAAGTGCCGGTACTCGGCCAGCGGCTTGCCGCGGTAGTCGTAGGCCAGGTATTGGCCCTCGTCGCGGAACGTCCACGTGTGGATGAGCAGGCCCTTGCGGTGCGCGCGGTCGATCAGCGTCGTCGGCGGCAACAGCTTGCGGTCGCCGTCGTTGATCGCACCGTCGCCGTTCTCGTCGCCGACCGTGCCGTCGCCGTTGATGTCGACCGCCGCCGTGCTGACGATGTAGCGCTTCCACGGGCCGATGCCGTCGGCGTAGGTCTTGATCTCGGCGAGGCCGGCGTCGGTGGCGAAGAACCCGAACGTGCGCGACGTCAGGCGCGGATCGCCGGAGACGGTCCAGTCGTACGGGCGATCCCACGGCGCGTAGTACTCGAGCGAGCCGTCGGGCTTGACGTCGGCGGCGTCGACGAGCTGCACGAGCCTGACGTCGGTCATCCGGTTGAGCTGCTTGAGGTTGGCCTGCTCGAAGGACTGGATGAAGACGGGCGAGCTCTTCCGGTTCAGCCCGGCCTTCTTGAGCGCGTTCACGAGCCGGCCCTCGAGCGCCAGCCCGAGCCGCTGGTGGTACGTCGGGTGCTTCGTCTCGGGGTAGATGCCGACCCGGTAGCGCTTGGCGAGCGCGATGACCTCGTCGAACGTCGGGATCTCGAACTCACCGTTGAAGCCCTGGGGCCGGAAGGTGAACGGCTGCACGGCGCGCAGCGTCTTGATCTCCTTGAGCGTGAAGTCGGAGGCGAACCAGCCGGTCTCGTCGATGCCGTCGACGTTCTTCGTGGTCTTCCGCGACAGGAACTCGGGATGCAGGGCCACGTCCGTGGTCCCCGTGATGTTCGGCTCGTGGCGCGCGATCAGATGGCCGTCCTTCGTCGCCACGAGGTCCGGCTCGATGTAGTCGGCGCCCATCTTGATCGCCAACCGGTAGCCCTGCAGCGTGTGGTCGGGCAGGTAGCCCGGAGCCCCCCGATGGCCGATGATCAGCGGTTCGTCGTCGTGCGCCAGCGCCGGCGGAACCCCGGCGAACAACGCGACCAGCACCAGTACGGCAATCCGTCCCGACCTCATGGGTTCCCCCTTGCTCGGCTACGCGCCGAACCTATCGGAGGGAGTCAGGCAAATGTGAAAATCTGATATATCTGCTGGGTTCCGATCACCAGGGGAGGCGATCGCTGATGGAAGAGCAGAAGCCGGCGCTCCGGCAGGTGGATCCTTGGGTCTTCTACGTCTCGGCGGCGCTCTGCATCGCCTTCGTCCTGTGGGGGGTGCTCGAGACCGAGTCGCTGTCGTCGGCGGCCGACTCGGCGCTCAGCTGGGTGATCGAGAACTTCGGCTGGGCCTTCGTGCTGTCGACGCTCGGCTTCCTGGGGCTCGCGATCTACCTCGGCATCAGCCGGCACGGGAAGATCCGGCTCGGCGCGGACGACGACAAGCCCGAGTTCCGCACCTCGTCGTGGATCGCGATGATGTTCAGCGCGGGCATGGGCATCGGGCTGATGTTCTTCGGCGTGGCGGAGCCGATCTCGCACCTCAGCGCACCGCCCAACGACGTGGCGCCCGCCGGCTCGTCCGAGGCGGCGCGGGTGGCCATGGAGTACTCGTACTTCCACTGGGCCTTCCACCCGTGGGCGATCTACGCGGTGGTCGGCCTCGCGCTCGCCTACTTCGTCTACCGCAAGGGCCAGCGCAACCTCATCAGCACCGCGTTCCGGCCGCTGATCGGTGACCGCGTGGACGGGCCGATCGGGCGCGGGATCGACAGCCTCGCCATCTTCGCGACGCTGTTCGGCAGCGCCACGTCGCTCGGCCTCGGCGCGCTCCAGATCAACGGCGGCATGAACATCCTCTGGGACGTCGAGATCTCCAACGGCATCGCGGTGGCGATCATCGCCGTCCTCACCGTGGCCTTCGTCGTCTCGGCCGTCACCGGAGTCGCCAAGGGCATCCAGTGGCTGAGCAACGCCAACATGGTCCTGGCGGGGTTCCTGCTGCTCTTCCTGCTCGTGGTCGGGCCGACCGTCTTCATCTTCGACACGCTGACCGAGGCGGTCGGCGGCTACCTGACGAGCATCGTCCCGAACTCGTTCCGCACCGGCGCCTTCGGCGACCGCGAGTGGCTCGGCTCGTGGACGATCTTCTACTGGGCCTGGTGGATCTCCTGGGCACCCTTCGTCGGCACCTTCATCGCCCGCATCTCGAAGGGCCGCACGATCGGGCAGTTCGTGCTCGGCGTCATCCTGATCCCGAGCGGCGTGAGCTTCGTGTGGTTCGCGATCCTGGGCGGCGCGGCGATCAACCTCCAGCTCACCGGGACGGCGGACATCGCGGCGGCGGTCGGCACGAGCCCGGAGCTGGCGCTCTTCACCACGCTCGAGCAGTACGCGCTGTCCGACCTGACGTCGATCGTGGTCATCGTCCTGGTCGCGCTGTTCTTCGTCAGCGGCGCGGACGCGGCCTCGGTCGTCATGGGCATGCTGTCCTGCCGCGGGAGCCTCTCACCTCCGCGGATCATCGTCGTCGTGTGGGGCGTCCTGATGGGCGCGGCCGCCTCGGTCCTCCTGCTGGCGGGCGGCCTGGAGGCGCTCCAGCAGGCGGCGATCCTCGTCGCGGCGCCGTTCCTGCTCGTGATGATCGGGTTGTCCGTGGGGCTGATGAAAGCGCTGCGGGCGGATTCGCCCCAGCTCGTCATCGAACCGCAACCGGCCACGCGGTTCGAGCGGGAGGAGCCGGCGCTGGCCCCCACGACGCCGCCGTCCTGACCCGTGGACGCCGCCGACCTCACCGCCCGGGTGCTGGCGCTCGTGCTCGAGCGCTCGCCGCGCACCGTCGTGGAGCTGGAGACGGCGGCGGGCAGCTCGGCCGACGGCGTCCACGCCGCGCTCGAGGCGCTCGAGCGCCACGGCCTCGTGGAGTGGGACGCCGCCCGCACGGGCGTGCGTCCCGGCCCGCGCGAGAAGCGCTTCGCCCAGGCCGGTGAGCAGCGGCGCGACCTCGCCGAGCTCGCCGGGCCGGCCATGCGGCGCCTGGCCGCCGAGAGCGGCGAGACCGTGAACCTGATGGTGCGCACCGCGCGCGGCGCCGAGGCCGTCGCCCAGGTCGACGGCCGCCACGTGCTCGGCGCCAGCAACTGGGTCGGGCTCGAGGTGCCCGACCACTGCAGCGCGGCCGGCAAGGTGTTCCTCGCCTTCGGCGCCGCGGCGTTGCCGTCGGGCCCGCTGGAACGCCGCGCCACGCGCACGATCGTCGACCGCCTGGTGCTCGAGCGCGAGCTCGAGGGCGTGCGGCAGGCGGGCTACGCGACGATCGTCGACGAGCTCGAGCTCGGGCTCGCCGCGGCGGCCGCGCCGGTGCGCGACGCCGACGGCGCCGTGGTCGCCGCGCTCTCGGTGGCCGGGCCGACGGCGCGGCTCAGCGAGGCGCGGCTCGGGCTGCTCGGCCGCGTGGCGATCGAGCAGGCGCACGCGGTGTCCGTGACGCTCGGCTACGACGGGCGCGCTCGAGGATTTGCTCGACTCGCTGCGGTCGCGGCGGGACTGAACGTCAACCCCGGCTGGGTAGGGCGGCGAGGGAGCCGGCCTCGCCGGCGGTCCGTGGCGAGTTGGTTCCGCATAGCGACACTAAGTCGCCAGCGACGCAAGCGTGGCGAGTTATCCGCGCATATCGCGGATTACTCGCCACGGACGACGAGCGCGGTCGAAACCCTCGCCTCCCTACCCAGCCGAAGTTGGTCCCTCGACCGACTCGGCGAGCAATGTCGCCACGTCGACCACGCGCATCTCGCGGCCGCTCGACTTCACGCCGTCGTCGAGCATGACCGTGCAGAACGGGCAGGCGACCGCCAAGGTCGAGGCGCCCGTCTCGGCGGCCTGGCGCACGCGCTCCTCGTTGATCGCGCCGCCCCGCTCCTCCATCCACATGTGCGCGCCGCCGGCGCCGCAGCAGAACGTCTCCTTCTCGCGCCGCTCCATCTCGACCGGCTGCCCGACGGCTCCCGCGAGCTCGCGCGGGGCCGAGACCACGTCGTTGTGGCGGGCCAGGTAGCAGGAGTCGTGGTAGGTGATCGACTCCTCCGAGGCCGTCGGCGACAGCCGGCCCTCGCGGACGAGCGAGGCGAGCAGCTCGGTGTGGTGCATCACCTCGTAGCGGCCGCCGAAGTCCGGGTACTCGTGGGCGAGCGTGTTGAAGCAGTGCGGGCAGCTGGCGACGATCTTCGTCACCCCGGCCTCGTTGAGGGTCGCCACGTTCTCCTCGGCGTAGGCCTGGAAGACGAACTCGTTGCCCATGCGGCGGGCGGGGTCGCCGGTGCAGGACTCGCGCGGGCCGAGGATGGCGAAGTCGACGCCGGCCGCCGTGAGCAGCTTCGCCGTCGAGCGGGCGGTCTCGCGCGCGCGCTCGTCGAACGACGCCGCGCAGCCGACCCAGTACAGGACCTCCGGCACCGGGTCGCCGTCCTCCAGCACGCGGACGTCGAGACCCTCGGCCCAGGCCGCCCGCTCGGCCTGCGGCTTGCCCCACGGGTTGGCCTGGCGCTCGACGTCGCGCAGCATCGGCTCCGCCTCGCTCGGGAAGCTCGACTCGACCATGACCAGGTGGCGGCGCAGGTCGACGATGTGGTCGATGTGCTCGATGTTGACCGGGCAGGCCTGCACGCAGGCGCCGCACGTCACGCAGTCCCAGGCCATCTCCTCGAGCTGCCCGCGCGAAGCGACCGCGGGCCCCTCGTAGTCGTCACCCGCAGCCAGCGCCTTCGGGCCCTCCTCGAAGACGTGGTCGCGGACGCCCATGATCACGAGCTTGGGTGAGAGCACCTTGCCGGTGGCGTACGCCGGACACGCGTCCTGGCAGCGCCCGCACTCGGTGCACGAGAACGCGTCCATCGTCTGCTTCCAGGTCAGGTCCTGCACGGTCCCGATCCCGAAGCGCATCTCCTCCTCGGGCAGGTCCTCGTCGAACTTCAGCGGCTCGAGCCGGCCGCGCGAGCGCGTCCGCCCGAAGTAGACGTTGATCGCCGCCGTGGCGATGTGCAGGTGCTTGGAGTACGGCAGGTAGACGAGGAAGCCGAGGATGAGCAGCACGTGCGCCCACGCCCAGGCCTGCGACTCCGTCGCGTGGTACGCCAGCAGCGTCGCCACGATGCTCGCGATCCACAGCAGGATCAGGTCGGCCTCGCCGAGGTGGCTGCCCTCGAAGCGCCGCGGCCGCACGACCTTGCGGATGGCGAACGCGGTCGCCACCCCGATCAGGGCGAGCACGCAGAACACGTTGGCCAGCAGCTCGTACCAGGCCCAGTGCGGCGCCGCGTCCGCGTCGACGATGGCGATCATGGCGATCGGGATCGCCGGGAAGAGGACGATGAAGGCCCAGAAGATGCTCGCGTGCATGAGGCCTGGGACCAGGCGCTGCAGCAGCTTCTTCTGGCCCAGCACGACGACCGCCTCGTTGCGGAGGCGGACGGGCACGTCGTCGTCGCGCTCGATGCCGGACGGGCGGCCCATCCGCACGAGCCGCCCGAGCAGCACCGCGCGGCGGGCGAACAGGCCGCCGGCGACGACCAGGGCGAGGGCGAGCGCGATCGCGCTCGCGATCACGGCGCGCCCCGGACCCGGCGCAGCTCGGCGCTGATGGCCGGGACGATCTCCAGCACGTCGCCGAGCACCGCGTAGTCGGCCGTGGCCATGATCGGCGCCTCGGGGTCGGAGTTGATGGCCAGCAGCTTCTTCGCGCCCTTGCAGCCCGCCATGTGCTGGGTGGCGCCGCTGATCCCGCACGGGATGTAGAGGTCGGGCGAGATCTTCGTGCCCGTCTGGCCGACCTGGTCGGTGTGCGGCCGCCAGCCCGCGCTGGTCACGGCGCGCGAGCAGCCGACGACGCCGCCGAGCAGCGAAGCCAGCTCCTCCAGCGGCGCGAAGCCCTCGGCGGAGCCGACCCCGCGGCCGCCGGAGACGACGACCGGCGCCTCGGCCAGCGAGAGCCCGCCGGTCGACGTGTCCACCCGCTCGCTGACCCGCACGACCAGGTCCGCGTCGTGCAGCTGCGGCGAGAAGGTCCGGACCTCGGGCTCGCCCTCGGCCGCCTCGATCGCCACCGCGTGCGGCGCGACCGTCATGAGCTTGACGTCCCCGTGCAGCCGCGCCTCCTCGAGCAGGCTGCCGCCCCAGCGCATGCGCACGATGGCCTCGCCCGCCGCCTCGATGACGTTGGCGGCGAAGGCGCCGCCGGTCATGACCGCCGCGTGGGCCAGCACCTCGTTGCCGCGGTCGCTGCCCGCGGCGACGATGGTCGAAGCGCCGAGGTCCGCGATCGCGCGGCCCCAGGCCTGCGGGGCGTACTCGCCGAGGTCGGAAGCGACGTGGACCGTCCGGACGCCCGTGACTGCCGGCGCCTCCCCGAACGCGACCACGTCGACCTCGGCGGCGTACCCCCGGGCGAAGGTCAGTGCCTGCAGCGACAGCTCGTCCGGCGTGCCGCCGTCGTGCTCCACGAAGACGAGGACGCTCATGCCACCCCCAGCTTCTGCAGCAGCTCCACGACGGCAGGGGCGGCGCCCGGCCCCTCGCCGAGCACCTCCGCCTGGTGACCGCGCCCCTCCGGGACGCGCAGCCGCACGAGCTCGACGCGCGGCGCGCGAGTCGCCGGCGTGACCTTGTCGACCGGCTTGCGGCGAGCGCGCAGCTTGGCCGGCACCGACGGGTAGCGCGGGAGGTTGATGCCCTCCTTCACGGTCACCACGGCGGGCAGCGGCACGCGGTAGACGTCGCGCACCGTGCCGACCTCCTGCTCGCAGCGCAGCACGCCGTCCTCGACGGTGATCGCCTTCAGGCCGCAGGCGATCGGGCGGCCGAGCGCGTGGGCGACGCGGATGCCGACCTGGTAGCCGCCCGAGTCGGCCGACTCGTTGCCGAAGATGACGAGGTCGGGGTTCTCGGCCGCGATGACCTCCGTCAAAGCGGCCGCGGTGGCCTCGGGATCCCAGTCGGACCCGTCGGTCTCCAGCAGGATCGCGCGGTCGGCGCCGAGCGCCAGCGCCTCGCGCAGCTGCTCCTCCGCCTCGGGCGGGCCGAGCGTGACCACCGTGACCTCGCCGCCCTGGGCCTCGACGATCCGCACCGCCTCCTCCACCCCGCACTCCTCGTGAGGGCTGACCGTGAAGCCCAGATGGCGTGTCTCGATCGCCCGCTCGTCGGCGGTCAGGACCATCTTGCCGCCGGTGAGCGGCACGCGCTTGACGCAGACGACGACGTTCACGAGCGGATCCGTGCGTTGTCGGGGTCGAAGATCGCCGTCGAGCCGGCCACGGCGACCGTGACGGGATAGCGCTCGTTCATGTACTCCACGGCCAGCTCCTCCCCCGCCCGAGCGTGCTCGGGCGGCAGGTACGCCATGAGGATGTACTTGCCGACCGATGGTCCCATGCCCGCCGTGGTCACGAACGAGCGGCGGCCCTTGCCGTCCACGATCGGCGCGCCGTCGCGGGTGGTGATCGGCTCGCGGCCGAGCATGTAGCGCTTCGCGCCCGAGGCCGACGTGTGGTCGTCGACGGTCAGCGTGCACATGATCGCCGCCGGCTCGGTCTCCCGGTGGCGCACGTGCGCGTCGCGCCCGACGAAGTCCTGATCCTTGACCTTGCCCCACGCCATGTCGGCCTCGACGACGTCGTACTCGGCGTCGAGCTCGAAGCCGAAGGCGCGGTAGCCCTTCTCGATCCGGCCCGTGGTGCCGTACACGCCGATGCCGGCCGGGACGATGCCGTGGGGCTCCCCCGCCTCGGCGACCATGTCCCACAGCCGCGCGCCCTGCTCGATCGGGACGTGCAGCTCCCAGCCGAGGTCGCCCACGTAGGAGATGCGCAGGGCGAGCGCCTGCAGCGGGCCGATCTCGATCATCCGGCAGCGGGCGAACGGGAAGCCCTCGTGCGAGACGTCGTCGCTCGTGAGGCTCGCGAGGATGTCCCGCGCGCGCGGGCCCCAGAGGCCGAGCGTGGTCCACGCCGACGTGAGGTCGGTCACCGTGGCGCCCTCCGCGTGATCGCGGAACCACTTGAGGTCGGCCATGCCGTGGGCACCGCCCGTCACCACGCGGAAGACGTCGTCGGCCAGCCGCAGGATCGTGAGGTCGGAGCGGAAGCCGCCGCTCGGCGTGAGCACCGGCGTGTAGACCGCCCGGCCGACCGGGACGTCCATCTGCCGCATCGCCACCCGCTGCACGCTGTCGAGCGCCCCGGCTCCGGCGACGTCGAAGATGCAGAAGGCGGAGAGGTCGAACATCGCCGCGCGGTCGCGCATGGCGAGGTGCTCGGCGTTGATGATCGGCGACCACCAGCGCGCGTCCCACTCGTGCTCGCGCCCGTTCAGCCCGTACTCCTCCACCAGCGGCGCGTTCGACGCGTACCAGTGCGGGCGCTCCCACCCGGCGGCCTCGTAGAACACCGCGTCGAGCGCCTTCTCGCGGGCGTGGAACGGCGACAGCCGGACGTTGCGGTTCGAGGCCCACTGCTCGCCGGGATGGACGATCCCGTACGTCTTGTTGAAGCCCTCCGCGGCGCGTGCCTTCACGTTGGCGCGCGTCTTCTGGCAGTCGTAGAAGCGCGCGATGTCGGACGACTGGAGGTCGATCTCGCTCTCGCCGTGGGTCATCCACTCCGCCACGGCCTTGCCGACGCCCGGCCCCTCCTTCACCCACACCGCGGCGGCCGACCAGAGGCCCTTGACCTCGGGCGTCTCGCCGAGCAGCGGGAGCGAGTCCGGCGTCAGCGACAGCAGGCCGTTGATCGCGTACTTGATGCCCACCGACTCGTCGCCGACGATCTCGGGCATCAGCTCGAGCGCCTGCTCCATCTGGACCGCGAAGTCGTCCTCGGTGAACGGGTACTCGGTCGGCGAGAGGGCCGACTCCTCGATCGAGGGGATCGTCTCGGGGTCGTGGAGGATCGGGCGGTGGGCGTACGAGCCGATCTCCAGGCCGGTCCCGTCCTGGCGCTCGTACATGTTCGTGTCCATGTCGCGCACGATCGGGAACTCGATGGACTTCGTGGCGCCGGCGAAGCGCGGCACGGGCCCGATGTCGATCATCTGGTGGATCGCCGGCGTGAGCGGGATCGTGGCCCCGGCCATCCGGCCGATGACCGGGCTCCAGACGCCGCAGGCGATGACCACGACATCGGCCTCGACGTCACCCTCGGTCGTGCGCACGCGCGTGACGCGGCCGCCCTCGGTGTCGAGGCCGAGCACCTCGGTGTTGGGCACCGTGGTGAGCGCCCCCTTGCCCTGCGCCTCCTCGCGCATCAGCGTGCCGGCGCGCAGCGAGTCGACCACGCCGACACCCGGCGAGTAGAAGCCGCCGACGAGGATCGACTCGTCGATGAACGGCACGAGCTCCTTGATCTCGGCCGGCGTGACCATCGAGACCGGCTCGACGCCCCACGCCTTCGCCGAGGCCGTGCGGCGGCGCAGCTCCTCCATCCGCTCCTCGGTGCGCGCGACCTCGATGCCGCCGGACTCGGTGAAGACGTCGAGCGCCTTGTACTGCTCGACGCTGTCGAGCGTGAGCGCCGTCATCTCCCGCGAGTGGTCGACGAGGTAGATGAAGTTCGAGGCGTGCCCGGTGGAGCCGCCCGGGTTGGGCAGCGGGCCCTTGTCGAGCTGGACGATGTCCGTCCAGCCGAGGCGGGCGAGATGACAGACGAGGGAGTTCCCCACGATGCCCGCGCCGATGACGACGACGCGCGCGCTGCTCGGCAGGCGGCTCATGGCGTCTGATATATCACACTGGCGAGCTGGGTTTCGAGCCGTTCGTCGCCCACCTGACGGACCTCGAGCGGCAGGCCGAGCCGGTCGGCGGCGCGCTCCGCGGCGGCCCGCGTGGCCGGCGTCGGGTGCTGCGCCAGCCAGACGACGCGCGTGTAGTGCCCGAAGTACGCGTCGCGCAGCTCGGGATGGCGGTCGAGGCCGAGCTCCTTGAGCACGGTGTGCTCGAACGTGCGCGCGAGGAAGTCGGTGAGGAAGTACGTGCCGGGCTCCTCCTCGAGCGCCGCTCGCACCTCGTCGCGCGCGAGGACGTCGTAGCAATGGTCGCCGGCGAGCCGCGGGACGCCGTCGAGCACGTCGTCGAGCGCGCCGTACGTGCCGCAGTCGGCGTACGCGACCGCGTCGACGTCGCCGCGCCCGAGCGCGGCCTTCACGGCCGGGGCGATCCGCTCCGGCCGGTTGTGCAGCAACGCCGGGAGCGGGCGGACCTCGACGTCCCACCCGCGCCGGCGGGCGATGGCCTGGATGTGGACGGCAAGCGCGCCGCAGGCGACGATCGTGGTCATCCGGGGAACGCCAGCTGGTCGACGAAGAGGTCGTTGAAGTCCTCGCGGCCGGAGAGCTCGACGTACTCGACCTCGCTGACGATCGAGCTCGCCTCGGCCCGCTCGCGATGGCTCAGCGCGGCCATCTTCGCTCCCTCGCTGGCCACGTTGCCGGCGCTCACGATGCGCGGCAGCGCGAGCCGCGGCACGAGGCCGATGCGCACGGCGCTGGCCGGCGACAGGTATGCGCCGAAGCTGCCCGCCAGCAGCACCTGCGAGATGTCGTCGGCCGTCAGGCCCATCTCGCGCATGAGGATCTGCCAGCCCGTGGCGATCGAGGCCTTGGCGAACTGCAGCTCGCGCACGTCGCGCTGGGACAGGTACACGGCGTTGGCGGGATCGTCGCCGCGCCAGTGCATGACGAACACGCGCTCCTCCCCCACCTTCGTCAGCCGGTCGGACAGGCCGGGGGCGATCTCGGCCGCCACCTCGTCGGGCACGTAGCGGCCGGAGTGGTCGAGCAGCCCGGCGCCGACCAGCTCGGCCACGCAGTCGACCAGTCCCGAGCCGCAGAGCCCGATCGGCTCGACCTCGCCGATCACCTCCAGCGTGATGTCGCCGGCGGCGATCTTCACGCCCTCGATCGCCCCCTCGGCCGCGCGCATGCCGCAGCGGATCTGGGCGGCCTCGAAGGCCGGGCCGGCCGGCGCCGCGGTCGCCACGACGCGCTCGTTGCTGCCGAGCGCGATCTCGCTGTTGGTGCCGACGTCGATGAAGAGCCGCGTGCGCTTGTCGCGCGTGAGGCCGGTGGCGAGCATCCCGGCGACGATGTCGCCGCCGACGTAGGCGCCGAGCGACGGGAAGACGATCGCCGGCGCGCGCGGGTGGACGATGACGCCGAAGTCGGAGGCCAGCGCGGGCGGCAGCTCGTGGGTCGCGACGATGAACGGCGCCATCGACAGCGGCTCGGGATCGATCCCCAGCGCCATCTGGGTCATCGTCACGTTGCCGCACACGACGATCTCGTAGACCTCGCGCGGGTCGACGCCGCCCTCCTCGCACACCTCGCCCGCCAGCTGCGACAGCGTCTCGTGGGCGCGCGCCTCCAGGGCGCCGAGCGCCGCGTCGTCCATCATCGTCGCCGAGACGCGCGAGATCACGTCGGCGCCGTAGGGCTGCTGGCGGTTGAGCATCGACCGCACGGCGGCGGGCGTGCCGGTCTCGAGGTCGAGCAGCGTCGCCACCACCGTCGTCGTGCCGAGGTCGAAGGCGATGGCGAAGCGGCGCGTGGTCGTGTCCCCCGGCTCGACGGCGATGAGGACGTCGTCGGCCACGACGGCGGTGATCTCGAACATCGCCTCGCGCATGATCTTGCCGAGCGTCTTGAGGACCGGCAGCTCGATCCGCGGCTCGAGGTCCTCCAGGCCGTCGAGCACGCGCTCGACGTCGGACCGCTGATCCTCCAGCGACGGCTCCTCGAGCACCAGGTGGCGCTTCTGCACGGCCGGTCGCAGGATCACGTGCCGGCCGACGCCCACCAGCGCCGCCTTCGGCCGCGTCTGCAGCGGCGGGACCTCGATCTCGAGGTCGGCGCGCGCCTCGGCCCGGCAGGCGAGCCGCCAGCCGTCGCGCAGCTCGTCGGGGCTGAAGGCCCGCGGGTCGACGTTGCTGATCGGCACCTCGCCGTCCGCCACCCGCACCTTGCACTTCTTGCACGTCCCGTGCCCGCCGCACGTCGAGTCGATCGCGATGCCGTTCCAGCTCGCGGCGTCGAAGATCGACGTGCCCGCGGGGACCCGGACGTCCGCGCCGTCGGGGGCGAAGCGCAGCCGGACGCGCTGCGAGCCGTCGACGGCGGGGACGCTCACGGCGCGGCGGCCGCCTGGCGGGCGCGGTGGGCGGCGATCCAGCTCGAGCCCCAGGGGTCGTGGCCGAGCAGGAGGTCGGCCGCGCGGACGCTGCTCACGCACACCTCGGCCGTGCTCATGATCGCGCTGGTCAGCCCCGCGGCCATGGCCATCGGCAGGAACGCGGCGTTGAGCACGAACCGCTCCGGCAGCCCGAACGACACGTTCGACGCCCCCAGGCACATGTTCACGCCCAGCTCGTCGCGGATCAGCCGGATCGTCTCCAGCGTGGTCGTCACCGCCTCGGTGTCCGCCCCCACGGTCATGGCCAGCGGGTCGATGATCACGTCCTCCGGCGGGATCCCGTACTCGCCGGCGACGTTGATGATCTTGGTGGCGATCTCGAGCCGCTGCTGCGGCGTCTCCGGGATGCCGGTCTCGTCGTTGGCGAGGCCGATCACCGCGGCGCCGTGCTTGGCCACCAGCGGGAAGATCTCCTCCATCCGCTCGTCCTCGCCCGTCACCGAGTTCACGAGCGCCTTGCCCTCGTAGACGCTCAGCCCGGCCTCCAGCGCCTCGATGACCGAGGAGTCGATGCAGATCGGGATGTCGGCCGTGGACTGGACCGTCTGGAGCATCTTGGCCAGCAGCTCGGACTCGTCGACGAGTGGGATGCCGGCGTTGACGTCGAGCATGTCGGCGCCGGCCAGGACCTGCGCCTCGACGTCGACCACGACGGTCGAGAGGTCGCCGCCGCGCAGCTCCTCGGCGAGCTTCTTGCGGCCCGTCGGGTTGATGCGCTCGCCGATGATGCAGAACGGCTGCCCGGCGCCGATCGTGACGGTCTTGGAGCGGCCTCGCAGGACGGTGTCCATCAGGCCGGCACCATCTCGCGGCGCTGCTCGATCAGCTGCTTGGCCTTCTTGACGGCACTCGACGCGTCGGCGGAGTAGCCGTCGGCCCCCACGGCGTCGGCGTACTCCTGAGTGACCGGCGCGCCGCCGACCATGACGATCACCTTGTCGCGGATCCCGGCCTTCTGGAGCGCGTTGATGTTCGCCTTGAACATCGGCATCGTCGTGGTCAGGAACGCGGAGAAGCCGACCACGTCCGGGTTGTGCTCGTTGATCTGCTCGACGAACTTCTCGGGCGGCACGTTGACGCCGAGGTCGATGACCTCGAAGCCCGCGCCCTCGAGCATGATGTTGCAGAGGTTCTTGCCGATGTCGTGCACGTCGCCCTTGACCGTCCCCATGAGGAACGTGCCGATCGGCTTCGTGCCCGTCTCGGCGAGCAGCGGGCGCAGGATGTCGAGCGCGCCCTGCATCGCCCGGGCCGCGATCAGCATCTCGGGCACGAAGTAGTCGCCGCGCTCGAACCGCGCGCCGACCTCCTCGAGCGACGGGATGAGCGCGTCGTAGAGCATGCGCTCGGGCTCGAGGCCGTCCGCGAGCCCGTTCTGGACGCCCTCTTTGACCGCCGGGGCGTTCCCGACCAGGGTTTCCTCGTAGAGCATCTGGAGGATCTCGTCGTGCGTCATGCGGCATGCGCTCCCGTGTCGTGGCCGCCCAGCCGCGCTCCGAGCGCCTGGGCTTCGTGTATCAGCTGGGGACGGAGCTCGGCCATCCGCTCCGCGCCGAGGCGGAGCGTCGGGCCCGAGATGGAGAGGGCGGCGAGCGCCTCGTCGCCGCCGCCGAAGACCGGTGCCGCCATCGAGGCGAGCCCGACCTCGAGCTCGTCGACGGCGGTCGCGTATCCGTCCCGGCGGACGGCGATGACCTCGGCCTCGAGCTTGGCCGGCTCGACGATCGTCACCGGGGTGAGCGATTCGAGCGGCGGGGCCGGCGGGTCGGCGGCGCCGAAGGCCACCAGGACCTTGCCGACCGCGGTGCAGTGATATGCCACGCGGCGCCCGATCCACTGCCCGGTGCCCAGGTAGTGGCGGCTCTCGACCTGCGCGAGGTGCTCGACGCCGACCGGCGTCGGGACCGCGAGGTTGATCGTCTCGCCGCTGGCGGCCGAGAGGACTTCGAGGTGCTCCTGGGCGAGCGCGGCGAGGTGGCGGTCGACCAGCCCGCGGTGCGCGAAGCGCAGCATCACCGGGCCGGGACCGAAGCTCCCGCGCCGTCCGCGCTGCTGCACGAGCCCTTGCCGCTCGAGCGCTCCGAGTAGCCGTGAGGTCGTGCTCTTGGGAAGATCGGCGTCGCCGGCCAGGTCGGCAAGCGGGCGCGGCCGCTCGGCCTCGAGCACGAGCGTCAGCAGCTGCGCCGCGCGGTCGATGGTCTGGGTTCCCCCGGCTCGTTGGAACTCTTGTTCCACGCCAGATATGTTAGGCAGGCTCCGAAGTTCGCGTCAAGGCACCCCCGGAGGGTTCATGTTCGTCAACTCGATGCCGCGGTACGAGATCCTCAGCGAGGACGCCATGGACGTCCTCGATCGCGGGTGGCGGCGGATCGTCTCCGAGCTCGGGATCGAGTTCCTCCTGCCCGAGGCGGTCGAGGCGTTCCGCGCCGCCGGCCAGAAGGTCGAAGGCGAGCACCTCGTCAAGTTCGACCCCGAGTGGATCCTCGAGCAGGTGGCCAAGGCGCCGCGCGAGTTCGAGCTCCAGGCCCGCAACCCGGCGAACTCGGCCCACATCGGCGGGGACAACATGGTCTTCGCCGCGGTCTACGGCCCGCCGTTCGTGCGCGAGGGCGCCGTGCGGCGCGACGCGACGATGGCCGACTTCGAGAACTTCGTGCGGCTGTCGCAGTCGTTCCCGGAGCTCGACTCCCCCGGCGGCACGATCGTCGAGCCGAACGACACGCCGCTGGACTCGCGCCACCTCGACATGGTCTACGCGCTGCAGACGCTCTCGGACAAGCCGTACATGGGCTCGGTGATCTCCGGCCCCAACGCGGTCGACACGATCAAGATGGGCGAGATCGTCTTCGGCGGGGCCGAGGCGCTGCAGCGCTCGCCGGTCTCGATCTCGCTGATCAACTGCAACTCGCCGCTGCGGTGGGACGACCGGATGCTCTCGGCGATGGTCGAGTACAACCGCGCCAACCAGGCCGTGGTGATGACGCCGTTCCTGCTCATGGGCGCCATGTCGCCGGTCTCGATCCCCGCCACGCTGGTGCAGCAGATCGCCGAGGCGCTGTCCGGCATCGCGCTGACCCAGCTCATCCAGCCCGGCTGCCCGGTCGTCTTCGGCTCGTTCCTCTCGAACACCGACATGCAGTCCGGCTCGCCGAGCTTCGGCACCCCGGAGTCGGCCATCGGCCTGCTCTGCACCGGCCAGATCGCGCGCCGCTTCGGGCTGCCGTTCCGCAGCGGCGGCGGGCTGACCGCGAGCCAGACGCCCGACGCCCAGAGCGCCTACGAGGCGCTGATGACCCTGCTGCCGACGTTCCTGGCCGGGCACGAACTTCGTCATGCACTCGGCCGGCTGGCTCGAGGGCGGGCTGGTCTCCTGCTACGAGAAGTTCATCATCGACATCGAGCTGCTGCGGATGCTCCGCCACGAGTTCACGCCGCTGGAGATCGACGAGGCGTCGCTGGCCTTCGGCGCGCACGAGGAGGTCGGCGCCGGCGGTCACTTCCTCGGTGCGGCCCACACGCTGGAGCGCTTCCGCGAGTGCTTCTACCGGCCGCTGCTCTCCTCGACGGAGAACTTCGACCGCTGGACGCGCAACGGCGGGCAGGACGCGGCCGAGCGCGCGGGGAAGATCTGGCGCGACACGCTGGAGAAGTACGAGGAGCCGCCGATCGACGACGGCGTCAAGGCGGAGCTCGGAGAGTACGTGACACGGCGGCGGGCGGAGCTGGGTGACTAGGTGATCGCCGAGCGCGCGTACACCGAGCTGCGCGACCGGATCGTCACGCTCCGGCTGGCGCCGGGCACGGTCCTGCGCGAGGACGAGCTCATGCGCGACCTGGCCATCGGCCGCACGCCGCTGCGCGAGGCGGTCAAGCGGCTCGCGCTCGAGAACCTCGTCGCCGTGCAGCCGCGCAGCGGCACCTACGTCACGAGCGTCGACGCCGCCGACATCGTCCACATCGCCGAGGTGCGCGCCGAGCTCGAGGCCCAGGCGGCCGAGCTCGCCGCCCGGCGGATGGACGACACCACCCGCGCCCGCGCGGAGGCGCTGCTCGAGGATGCCCTCTCGCGCGACGGCGTCACCGACACGGACGCGCTGATGGCGCTCGACGAGGCGATCCACCGCGTCGTCTGGGACGGGGCCCGCAACCCGTACCTCGTGGAGACGCTCGAGCGCTACTTCGTGCTCTCGCTGCGCGTCTGGTACCTCGTGCTCGACCGCGTGCCGGGACTCGGCGCCTCGGTCTTCGACCACGCCGTCCTGCTCCAGGCCATCCTCGACCGGGACCCGGGGCGGGCGCGGTCGCTGATGCGCGAGCACGTGATCGGCTTCGAGCGCGAGATCATGGCGGCGTTCAGCCGGGATTGACGAACGTCAACCCCGGCTGGGTAGGGAAGCGAGGGTTTCGGCCGCGCTCGTCGTCCGTGGCGGATTTCCCCCGATATGCGGGGGTAACCCGCCACGCTTGCGTCGGTGGCGACTTAGTGTCGCTATGCGGAACCAACTCGCCAGGGACCGCCGGCGAGGCCGGCTCCCTCGCTCCCCCTATCCAGCCGGGGTTACGCCGGCGCGATAAGCGCGCGGGGGGCGGCGAGCGTCCGCAGCGCCAGCCCGGTGATGACCGTGGCGAGCACCGCGCCGCTGGACCCGAAGACATGGAACGCCTCATCGGCGTTGGCGCCGAGCACGGTCTGGGACACGAGCCAGGCGAGCGCCCAGCTTGCGGCGGTGACGGCGGTCCATCCGGCGGCGACGAGCGGCGTCCGCGCCAGCAGCGTCGACTGCGCGGCGCCGACGGCGGCGCCCGTGACGAGGCCGGCGAGCATGAGATCGCCGAGCTCGGTGCCCGCGCCGGTGATCACCGCTGCGACCGCCGAGCCGCCGGCCATCGCGGCCGCCGTGTAGGCGATCCAGCGGCGGTCGACGCCGGCCGTGCGCAGCGCCAGCCACTGGCCGGTGCCGATGACGGCGCCGGCGAGCAGGCCGCCGGCCGCCGCGGTGAGCGGGCCGTCGAGCGAGCCGACGACGACCATCGCGAGGAAACCGCCGAGGGGGAAGGCCAGGAACGTGGGAATCCAGCGCTTGAAGTTGATCATAATGTACACTGTACGTTAGTGATCGAGCCGCGCAAAGAGAGCCAGCCCCCGAGCCGTGGTACGGCCCGCCGCACGCGGAGGCCGCGCGGCTCTCTCACGCCCGAGGTGATCCTCGACGCCGCCGAGGCGCTCACCGCCGAGGGCTTCGACGCGATCACGGTGCGGTCGGTCGCGGCCCGGCTCGGCGCCGCCCCCATGGCGCTCTACAACCACTTCGCCACCAAGGACGAGCTGGTCGACGCGCTGCTCGACCGCGTGCTCGGGCGCTTCGAGCCCGTACCGCCGTCCGACGACTGGCTGGAGGACCTCCGCCGCTTCGCCCGCGCGCACCGCAAGGTCCTCACCGACCACCCGTGGGCCGTGGCGCCGCTCTTCAGCCGGCCGACGCCGGGCATGAGCGCCGTCCGGCTCGGAGAGCACGCGCTCGGGATCATCCGCCGCGGCGACCGCGAGAACGCCGAGGCGGTGGCGATCTTCAGCGGCGTCATCGCGCTCAACTACGGCTGGTCGTCCTTCACCACCGCGCGGCAGTTGAACCCGGCGGCGGGCGAGCAGGTCGCCGCGGCGATGGCGATGCTCCCGGCCGAGGCCTTCCCGAACACGGCGGCGGTGGCCACCGAGATGGTCGGCTACGGCAGCGACGCGCACTACGAGCGTGTGCTCGGCGCGTTCCTCGCCGGGCTCTAGAAGACGATCGTGCGGTTGCCGTGCACGAGGACGCGGTCCTCGAGGTGCCAGCGCACGGCGCGCAGGAGCACGATCCGCTCGAGGTCGGCGCCGCTCTGCACGAGCGCGTCGACGTTGTCCGCGTGCGTCACGCGCGTGACGTCCTGCTCGATGATCGGGCCCGCGTCGAGCTCCTCGGTCACGTAGTGCGCGGTGGCGCCGATGAGCTTGACCCCGCGCTCGTACGCCCGCGCGTACGGGTTCGCCCCGGCGAAAGCGGGAAGGAACGAGTGGTGGATGTTGATGATCGGCGTCCGCACCGCGGCCAGGAACGTCGGGGTGAGGATCTGCATGTAACGGGCGAGCACGATCAGGTCGTACTCGCCGCCGAGCAGCTCGAGCAGCGCGCGCTCGGCCGCCGGCTTGGCCTCCTTCGGCACCGGCACGTGCACGAACGCGACGCCGAAGCGCTCGGCCTCGCTCTCGAGCTCCGCGTGGTTGGAGACCACCAGCGGGATGTCGGCGTACAGCTCGCCGCGCCGCCAGCGCCACAGCAGCTCGGCCAGGCAGTGGTCGTAGCGCGAGACGAGGATCGCCACCCGCTTGCGCCGCGCGGCGTAGTGCACGCGCCACTCCATCCCGAACGGCTCGGCCACCTCGCTCGCGAAGGCCGCCTCGAACTCCGGGCCGCCTTCCTCCAGGCCGTGGAGCCGGAACTCGGTCCGCATGAAGAACGTGCCGCCCTCGGGATCGGTCGTGTGCTGGCCGGCCTGGACGATGTTCGCGCCGCGGTCGCGCAGGAAGCTCGAGAGCGCGGCCACGATGCCCGGCCGGTCCGTGCACGAGACGAGCAACCGCCCGACTCCGTCGAGAAGAGGTGGCTCGTACTTCACCGAACTGATATACCAGATCCGCCATGACCGTCGTCAGCGAGGAGGTCCTCGAACGGCTCGCGGGCGACGACGTGCGGGCCGCGCGCGAGGCGATCTCCGACATCGCGCGGCAGACGCCGGTCCTCACCTCCCGCAGCCTCGGCGAGGCCTGCGGCGGCCGCCTGCTCCTGAAGGCCGAGAACCTCCAGCGCACCGGCTCGTTCAAGCTGCGCGGCGCGCTGCACAAGATCGCGCGGCTCGGCGCGGACGCGGAGCGCGGCGTCGTCGCGGGCAGCGCCGGCAACCACGCCCAGTCGCTCGCCTACGCGGCACGCGCCCGCGGCCTCACCTGCGAGGTCTACATGCCCGACGAGGCGGCGGTGGCGAAGGTCGCGGCGGTCGAGGGCTTCGGCGGCACCGTGCACCTCGGCGGCGAGTCCGTCGACGACTGCGTCGGCTACGCGCGCGAGCGGGCGGAGGAGACCGGCGCCGCCTTCGTGCACCCGTTCGACGACGCCGACGTGATCCTCGGCCAGGCCACGCTCGGCCTCGAGCTGCTCGAGGACGTGCCGGACCTGGCCAAGGTCGTCATCCCGGTCGGCGGCGGCGGCCTCCTCAGCGGCGTGGCCGGGGCCATCAAAGCGGCCCGGCCGGAGGTGCAGGTGGTCGGCGTGCAGGCCCGCGCGTGCTCGCCGTTCGCCGCCGCGCTGGCCGGCCAGCCCGCTCCCCCGACCGCCGCCACGATCGCCGACGGCATCGCCATCAAGCGCCCGGGCGCGATCACGCTCCCGCTCGTGCAGTCCTTGCTCGACGACATGTGCACGGTCGGCGACGAGGACGTCGCCGAGGCGATCGTGCGCCTGCTCGAGCGGGCCAAGCTCGTCGTCGAGGGCGCCGGCGCCGTGGGCGTCGCGGCGCTGCTGGCGGGCGCCGTCCGCCCCGCGCACAGCGGCGCGACGGTCGTCGTGCTGTCCGGCGGGAACATCGACGCCGGGCTGCTGGCCACGGTCGCGCGGCGGCACGAGACGGCGGCGGGGCGGCGCATGCGCGTCTTCACCCGGATCTCCGACCGGCCGGGCGGCCTCGCCGGCCTGCTCACCCTCGTCGCCCACAGCGGCGGCAACCTGGTGTCGGTCGACCACGTGCGCGAGGGGGTCGAGCTGAGCGTGCGCGAGACCGGCGTCGAGCTCACGCTCGAGACGCGCGGCGCCCGCCACGCCGAGGCGATCCTCCAGGCGCTCAAGGACGCCGGCTACGGCGTCGAGAGCCTCGACGTCAGCCGCTGAGCCGCTCGATCGCCTGCTTGCGCCAGCGCTCGGTCCGCTCCACCTCGTTGAACGTGTAGAGGTGGAACCCGCCGACGTTGGCGACCGGATCCCCGTACAGCGCGCCCATCCGCCGCACGAGCGGCTCGGGCGTGAACGTGCGCGTGACCAGCCGGCGCAGCCAGGACCGATGGGCGCGGACGAACCGCGCGGACTCCCCCAGCCCGATCTTCATCGAGATCCGCAGGAGCTTGGCGTTGTCGACGATCCCCGGCAAGCCGATCCAGATCGGCAGGTCCGTGCCCCGGACGCGCACCGCGTCGACCCAGGAGACGATGACGTCGGGGTCGAAGCAGATCTGGCTGACGATGTAGGTCGCCATCGGCGCCTTCTCGAACATCGCCGAGATCGTCGTCTCGTCGCTGATCAGGTGGTGGCTCTCCGGGTAGCCGGTGATGCCCACCTCGGCGAAGCGGCGGTCGAGCACGCGCAGCAGCGAGGCGGCGTCGGTGAACTCCCCCGGCTCCTTGGCGTCGCCGGCGGGGGCGAACACCTCGTCGATGCCGGCCTCGCGCAGGCGCACGACGATCTCCTCGAGATGGGCGCCGTCGCGCACGAGCCGCGCCGACAGGTGCGGCACCACCGCGTAGCCCTCGCCCGCCAGGCGGGTGGCGACCACGAGCGTCGCCTCGAGCCCCTTGGCGGGCGAGGCCGTCACCGTCACCTTCACCTCGCGCGGCACCGCGGCCAGCACGCGCTCCTCGATGCCGTCGACGGGCAGGACCTCGTAGCGGGGATGCTCGAGGTACTCGCGAAGCGCGCTCAAGTCGAGAACGTCACCGTCTGCAGTTCGGTGAACGTGTCCATGACGTGGTTGCCGCCGACGCGCCCGATCCCGCTGTCGGTCCCCGCCCGGCCGCCGAACGGGAGGTGCGCCTCCCAGTAGTTCGACGAGCCGTTCACGTTGACCCAGCCGGTCCGCACCTCGTCGGCGAAGCGCAGGCCGGCCGCGAGGTCGCGCGTGAAGATGGCCGCCAGCAGCCCGTACGGCGAGTCGTTGGCCTGCCGGATGGCCTCGTCCAACGAGGAGATCGAGACCACCGGAGCGATCGGCCCGAACGTCTCCTCGGTGGCCACGCGGGCGTCGGCGGGTACGCCGTCGAGCACCGTCGCGGACCAGTAGAGGTCGGTCGGGAAGCCGTCCGCCCGCGCGCCGCCGGCGAGGATGTCCGCGCCGCGGTCGACCGCGTCGGCCACGTGCTCGTCCATCTTCACCGCGACACCGGAGTTGTTGACCGGCCCCATCGTCGTCGCGCCGTCGAACGGATCGCCGAGCAGCACCGTCCGCGTGACCGTGCGCGCGAGCTTCTCCGCGAACTCGTCGCGCACCGCCTCGTGCACGAGGATCCGCTCGCCCGCGGTGCAGCTCTGGCCCGCGCAGAGGAAGCACGCCGCCACCGTGGCCTCGACGGCCAGGTCGACGTCGGCGTCCTCCATCACCACGACCGGGCCGTTGCCGCCCATCTCGATGATCACGGCCTTGCCCGCGGCGGCCGCCGCGACCGAGCGGCCGGTCGGCGTCGAGCCGATGAAGGCGACCGCGCGCGTGCCCGGGTTGCGGGCGATCTCGTCGCCCACCAGCGGGCCGGGACCGGTGACGAGGTTGACCACGCCGGGCGGGAGGTCGGCCTCGGCCATGCACTCGGCCAGCGCGACGGCGCAGATCGCCGTGGTCGGCGCGGGCGTCCACACGACGGTGTTGCCGGCCGCCAGCGCGGGCGCGAGCAGCTCGGCGGGCATCGTGTACGGCCAGTTCCAGGGCGTGATGATCCCCACGGCGCCGCGCGCGCGCCGCTTGAGCATCACGGTCTTGCCGGGGCTGAAGGAGTTCGGCAGCTCGCCGCCCAGGCGCTTGGCGTCCTCGGCCGCCGCGCGCCAGTACTCGACGAGCTCGTCGACCTCGTCGTAGGCCTCGCTGTGCAGCGGCTTGCCCTGGTCGAGCGTGAGCGTGCGCGCGAGGTCGTCGCGGCGCCGCTCGATGGCGTCGCCGACCGCGTGCATCTTCGCGGCGCGCTCGAACGCGGTGAGCCGCGACCAGCCGTCGAACGCGGCGTTGGCCGCGTCGATCGCCCGCTGAGCGTCGCTCCTGTCGCCCTGCGGGACGGTGCCGATGACCTCGCCCGTGGCGGGGCTGACCGACTCCGCCGCCTCTCCCGAGGCGGCCGCCACCCACTCGCCGTTCACGAACATCGAGTGGGCGACTGTCGACGTGGAGGTCACGCGTGCACCGCCTGGCGCGCGCCGGACTTGGCGTCCTCCTTGACGAGATCGGAGCACTTCTCGCCGATCATCATCGTCGTGATGCACGGGTTGATGGCCGGCAGGAACGGCATGATCGACCCGTCGGCGATCCGCAGCGACTGCACGCCCTTGACCCGCAGGCGGGGATCGACGACCGCGTCGCGGTCGCCCGCGGCCCCCATCCGTGCCGTGCAGGCCGGGTGGTAGACGGTGTTGTGGGTCTTGTGGATGTAGTCGATCAGCTCGTCGTCGCTGGTCGCGGCCGGCCCGGGCGCGAGCTCGCGCGTGACCCAGCCCTCGAGCGCGGCCTGCGCGCCGATCGTGCGGGCGAGCTTGACGCCGTGGAGCATCACGCGCTCGTCGTGGCCGTCGGGGTCGGTGAAGTAGCGCGGGTCGACGCGCATGCGATCGCGGAAGTCGGGCGAGCGCAGGCGGACGGTGCCGCGCGAGCGGCCGCGGCAGACGTTCGGCGTCAGGCAGAACGCGTTCTCCGCGGTCGGGTAGCCCCAGCGCAGGGTGTTCATGTCGAACGGCACCGACCCGTAGTGCATCATCAGGTCGGGCCGGTCGAGCCCGTCCTCGGTCATCGTGAAGAGGCCGATCTCCCACCACTGGGTGGACCGCTTGACCATCGGCTTGGCGGCCTCCCACATGACGATGCCCTCGACGTGGTCGTCGAGGTTGGCGCCCACGCCCGGGCTGTCGACGCGGACGTCGAGGCCGAACTCGTGCAGGTGGTCGCCGGGACCGATGCCCGAGAGCATGAGCACCTTCGGCGTGTCGATCGCGCCGCACGAGAGGATGACCTCGCGGCGGGCGCCGACGGTCGAGCTCGTGAAGAGGTCGGGGTTCATGTACTCGACGCCGCGGGCGCGCTTGTCCTCGTCGAGCACGATCCGCTTGACCCAGCAGCCGGTGCGGATCTTGAGGTTCGGCCGGCTCTTCATGATCGGGTGCAGGTACGCGTGCGAGGACGACATCCGCGTGCCGTCCTTCGAGGAGTTGATCTGGAACCAGCCGGCCCCGTTGGTCACCGTGTGGCCCTCGTTGAAGCTCACGGTGGGCAGTCCGGCCTGCGCGGCCGCCTCGAGCACGGCGACGCCGCACGGGTCGTCGGGCGGGATGGTCATGAGGTTCACGGGCCCGGAGCGGCCGTGATGGTCGCCCGGGGCGTCGTTGGTCTCCAGCCGCTTGATCAGCGGCCAGGTGTCCTCGTGGCCCCAGCCCTCGCAGCCCATCGCCGCCCACTCGTCGAGGTCCTCGCGCGGCGTCCAGAACGCGATGCACGAGTTGTGCGACGAGCATCCGCCGAGCACCTTCGCGCGGGCGTGGCGAAGGAAGCTGTTGCCCTTCTCCTGCGGCTCTACGGGGTAGTCCCAGTCGTAGCCGGAGTCGAGCAGGAACATCCAGTCCTCGAGCCGGAGGATCGCCGGGTCGTCCACGTCGGACGGCCCGGCCTCCAGCAGGCACACGGTGACGTTCGGGTCCTCGGAGAGCCGCGCGGCCACCACCGCGCCCGCCGTCCCGCCTCCGGCGACGACGTAGTCGAACTCCTCCATGGCGTGCTCCTCTCGGTTACTCGGACCCGCCGGCCATCACCGGCGGGCGCTCCTCGCTGGGAGCGGCGTGCTCGGCCAGCGTGCCGGTCTTGTGGCGCTGCACGAACCAGTAGTACGCGAAGCCGCCCACCATCACGATGCCGACGAACAGGACACCGCCCCACTTCAGGTACCAGTGGAACGGCTCGGTCGCGTTGTAGATCGACGCGCGCGGCCAGATCAGATTGGTCGCCATGAAGAGGCCCCACGCGACGGCCGCGATGTTCACCGGCAGGCCCCACTTGCCGAGCGAGAAGTACCCTGGCGGCGCGTCCTCGGACCGCCACTTCCCCTGGAGCCGCGCCTTGAGCATCGGCATCGTCACCAGCAGGTAGGCGATGTAGATCATGATGATGCCGATCGACGTGATGACCACGAAGATCTGCGGCTGGCGGATGTTCACCACCAGGATCGCGATCGCCAGGACGCCGACGATGACGGCCGGGATGATCGGCGTCCTCGTCTTCGGGTGCACGCGGGCGAGGTGCGTGCCGGCCGGCAGGTTGTTGTCGCGCGCCATCGCGAACATCATCCGGATCGTGGCCGTGTGGACGGCGAGGCAGCAGACCGTGATGGCGATCACGACGCACCACAGGAAGATGTCGCCGATCGTGTTGCCGAGGACGTCGAGGATGATGAACTGCAGGCCGCCGACGCCGATCGCGGGATCGTTGATGTTGGTGACCGACATCAACGCGAAGAGCAGGATCGCGCCGCCGATGAAGAACGACGCGACGAGCGCCCGCAGGATCGCCCGCGGCGCGTTCTTGCGCGGATTGACCGACTCCTCGCCGAGCGAGCTCGCCGTGTCGAACCCGTACATCACGTAGGCCGAGGCCAAAGAGGCGGCCAGGAAGGCACCGAGGTAGCCGAGGTCCCAGCTCGCGCCCAGGCCCTGCGTCTCGAAGACGACGCCAGGCCCGCGCGTGACGTTGACGAGCAGCGCGAGCACGAGCAGGCATGCGGCGACCAGCTCGATGGCCACACCGGTGCTGTTGATCCGCGACATCAGCTTGACGCCGATCGCGTTGATGATCGTCGTGAAGACGATCAGACACGAGCCGAGGATCACGGCGTTGGCCGCGTAGTCGTACTTGCCGGTGCCGTCGCCGACGAACTGGAAGAACGGGTCGATCACGGGCAGCGTGATCTGGTACGCCAGCGCGACGGCCGCGACCGTGACGACGGAGGCCGTGAGCATCATCCAGCCCGCGAGCCACGCCGTGTGGGGCGAGGCCAGGCGCTTCGACCAGTTGTAGATCGATCCCGCGATCGGGTAGCGCGAGGCGAGCTCGCAGAAGCAGAGCGCGACCATCAGCTGGCCGGCGAAGACCAGCGGCCACGACCACCAGTAGGCCGGCCCGCCGAACGCGAAGCCGAAGTAGAAGAGCTGGAACGTGCCGGTGAGGATCGAGATGTAGCTGATCCCCGCCGCAAAGGTGGCGAAGCTCCCCAACGACCGGTCCAGTTCCTGCTTGTAGCCGAACTCATTGAGCTCGGCGTCGTCGGTCGAGCGCGAGTCAACCGTCGTCATGCCTCTTCCCCGTTCTTCGCAACCGTTCCGACCGCCCTCCAAAGCGCCGGATCCATTGGTTGGCGAGTATGTTCCCGCCGCCGGACAGTGTCAAGAAGCTGATATATCTCGATCGTGCAGGACGTCGCCGACTTCCTCGCTCCTCACCCGCCCTTCGACGCGCTCGAGCCCGCCGACGTCGAGCGCGTGGCCGCGGCGGCGGAGGTGGAGTTCCATCCCGCGGGGACCGAGATCTTCCACCAGGGCGCCGAGCCGGTCTCGCACGTGTGGGTCGTCCGCAGCGGCGCCGTCGAGATCGTCCACGACGGCCGGGTGCTGGATCTGCTGGGGCCCGGCGAGCTGTTCGGACACGGCTCGATGCTCTCCGGGCTGCCCACCGGGTTCGCCGCCGTGGCCGCCGAGGACTCGCTCTGCTACCGGATCCCCGCCGACGTGGCGCTGCCGCTGCTTGCGAGGCCGTCCGGCCTGCAGTATGTGACGCGGTCGCTCCTGGAGTACTCCGAGCAGCAGGGCGGGTCGGAGCCGCCGACGAACCCCGCCCAGCGGGCCGTGTCGGAGCTCATGCGCGCGCCGCTCGTGCTGTGCTCGCCGGACACGCCGATCCGCGAGGCGGCGGAGCGCATGACCGGCGAGGGCGCGACGTCGGTGATCATCGACCTCGGCGACGATGGGCTGGGGATCATGACCGACCGCGACCTCCGCTCCCGCGTGCTGGCGGCCGGCATCGACCCGAGCGCGCCGATCTCGCAAGTGATGAGCGCCCCCGCCTACACGGTGGCCGCGGACCGCCGCGGCAGTGAGGTGCTGCTCGACATGCTCGACCGCGGGATCCGCCACTTCCCGGTCCTCTCCGCGACCGGCGAGGTGCTCGGGGTGGTGGAGGACTCCGACCTCGTCGCGGTGGAGACTCGCAGCTCGTTCCACCTGCGGGCGGCCATCGCGCGCGCGTCGACCGTCGAGGAGGTGGCCGCGGCGGCGGCGGGACTGCGGCCGGCGCTGATCGCGCTGCACGACGCGCGGGTCACGGCCGGCGACGTCTCGGCGATCCAGTCCGTGGTGATCGACGCCGTCGTGCGGCGGCTGCTCGACCTCGTCGTGGCGTCCGACGGCGCCCCGCCCGTCCCGTTCGCCTGGATCGCGCTGGGGAGCATCGCCCGGCGCGAGGCCATGCCGTCGTCGGACGTCGACAGCGCGCTCGTCTGGTACACGGCGGACGACGCCCCGCGGGAGGCGCTGATGGCCCTGGCGGCGCGGGTCATGGACGGCCTGGCCGCGTGCGGGTTCCCCGCCGACCCGAAGGGCGCGGTCGCCTCCAAGCCGCTGTTCGCGCGCTCGCACGCCTCGTGGCGGGCCGCGGTCAACAGCTGGCTGGAGAACCCGACGCAGGAGAAGGCGCTGATCCTCGTCTCGCTCGTCGTCGACGGGCGGCCGGTCTGGGGCATCTCGTCCGGGCCGCCGGTGCCTGAATCGTTCCGCGACGCGCGCCGGCGCCCCGAGTTGCTGCGGCTGCTGCTGACCTTCGCGCTGTCGCACCGCCCGCCGACCGGCTTCCTGCGCGGGCTCGTCGTCGAGGGGTCGGGGGAGCACCGCGGGCGGCTGGATCTCAAGCACGGCGGCATCGTCCCGATCGCCGATCTCGCCCGCTGGGCCGCACTGGCCGCGGGCGTCACCCACGCCTCGACGGAGGCACGGCTGCGCGCGGCGGCCGACGCCGGAACGCTCCCGGCCGAGGACGCGCGGTTGCTCGTCGAGGCGCACGACCTCATCGTCGGGCTGCGGCTCGCACACCAGGTCGAGCAGCTCAAGGCGGGGCTCGCGCCGGACGACTTCCTCGACCCGGGCGAGCTGAGCCCGTTGACGCGCGGGTCGCTGAAAGAGGCGTTCCGGGCCGTCGCCGGGGTCCAGAAGCGGATCTCGGGAGAGATGCGCCTCGGAGTGCGGTGAGGCGGCCGAGCGCCGCGGCCGCCACCTATCGGGCCGCGCGGTTCCCGGGCGGGCGCACGCCGTGGCGCGATGCGGCGTTCTGCGTGGTCGACCTCGAGACCACGGGGCTCGACCCCCGCCGTGACGCCATCGTCGCCTGGTGCGCGGTGCCCGTCGACGGCGGCCGCGTCGTCCTCGCCGGGACCCGCGAGGGTCTCGTGCGGCCGCCGGGGGCCGTCCCGGCGACGTCGATCCGCATCCACGGCCTGCGGGAGCTCGACCTCGCGGGCGCCCCGGGTCAGGCCGAGGCGTTCGACGCGCTGCTCGAGGCGATGGCCGGGCGCGTCCTCGTCGCCCACGCGGCGTTCGTCGAGCGGGCGTTCCTCCGTCGTGCCGTCCGCTCCCGCGGCGCTCGCCTGCGCGGCCCGATCGTCGACACCGCCCAGCTCGGCCGGCTGTGGCTGGCCGAGCGCGACGGCCACGCCCCGGCCATGCTGGCGCTGGGCGATCTGGCCCGCGAACTCGGCCTCCCCGTCCACCGCCCCCACCGCGCCGCCGGCGACGCGCTCACCACGGCGCAGGCGTTCATCGCGCTCGCGACCCACCTCGGCGACGAGACGGTCCGCTCGCTGGCCTCCGCGCGCCAGCGCCTCGAGGCGACGCGGCTCTACGGAGGCTTCTAGCCGGTAAAGAGCTCGGCGCCGGGGAACGGCTCGGCGTCGGCGGGCACCGCGTACAGCCCCGCCGCCGTCACGGAGAGGAGCGCAAGGTCGGCGTCCCGGCCCCCGAAGTTGACGTCGCCGAGCCAGCCGGGCAGGTGCATGACGTGCATGAGGATCGCGAGGTCGCGCTGGAAGCTGACGAAGTTGAGGCCGAGGCGCGGTCCGGCGGGTCCGACCTCGTCGAGGAAGTCGTAGCCCTGGCGGAACATGCGCATGCCCGCAGGCGCGAACGGCGTCGCCCGGTTCTGGCTCGCGCGGTGGATGTGCGACGCCTCCAGGAGCGGGTCCGCGGTCTGCGGCGGCTCGACGAAGTCGCTCCGCTCGCGGTCCGTGGGAGCGTCGCCGGGCACGGCGGCCGCCACGGGCGCCGGGTGGCCGGCGGCGGTCTGGCGCACGCCGACGAGTCCGGCGCCGGTGAGCTTGTCGCGCCCGACGACCAGCTCCTGCTGTACACGCCCGAGCCCGCGCCAGAGCTCGAGCTCGACGCCCAGCCGCATGAAGGCCATGTAGGTGCCGCCGGCCATCCAGGCCGGATCGGCCGCCGCCTCCAGCGCGGCGAGCCGCTGCCCCGAGTCGAGGTTGCTCACGCCGTCGTGGAACTCCAGCCACCCGCGCCCGTCGTGGCGGCCGAACCCGTCGAAGGAGGCCCGCGGCCGCAGCGGAAGGGCGTCGTCGTGCAGGAGCTTCCAGACCTCGACGGCCGCGCAGTTCACGGCCGCCTGGCGCGGCGCCGTGAGCTGGATCGCGATGTCGCCCTCGCCGCCGGGACCGGCGTCGGTGGCCCAACGCAGCGCCGGAAACGGGCCGTCGGCGGGCAGGTAGGCGAGATAGTCCGGGCGCGGCGCGGGCGTGAGCGCCGGGCTGTGGTGCTCCGGATCGAACAGCCGGCGGCCGTAGCCGAGCAGCGCCCGGAGCCCGCGGAACTGCGCCGCGCTCGCGCGCACGCCGCCGGCGGGCTGCCCGGCAAGGTCGCGGACGCGGCCGCGCGGCAGCCCGGCGAGCATCTCGTGGACCGCGCGCAGCGCCCCGTGCACCGCGCCGGCGTCGGCGCCGGGGACCACGTCGAGGACGAGCAGGCGGAAGCACGCGGGCGGACGCGCGCCGTGGGCGTGATAGATGCCGTCCTGCAGCATCAGAGCGCGGCCTCGAACGCCACGTACTGGTCACGCACGCCGCCGCATTCCCGGCCGTCGGCCTCCGCCTCGGCCAGCTCCTCCGGCGGCGGCATGTCCCGGGTGACGGCGTCCGGCTCGCTGACGCGGACGAACGCCGCCAGCTGCACCAGCTCGGCGACCTGGCCGCCGTGCCGCAGCGGCTGCTCGGTCGCCGCGTCGACGAGGTCGCTGACCGCGATCCCGGTCTCGGCCGGCGGAGCGAGCACGAGCCGCTGGTAGCGGGCGACGCCCTCCTCCTCGGACCCGCGGCTGAAGCGCAGCCACTCCGCGGGCACCGGCTCGCCGCCGGGCGTTCGAAGCCGGCCCTGCTCCACGCCGATGATGTACACGCCCACGGGGTCGTCGACCGCGACGACGCGGCGCTCGAACGCCAGCCGTGCCAACCGCTCGACGAGGACCGGGTCGCTCGAGCGGCCGGCCATCGCGGTGCCCTTCATGCCGGGGATCGCCTCGTCGCACGTCAGGCAGCGCAGCCGGCCGGACACGACGTCGCGGACGATCCTCGGCGTCGTGGCGGCGACCACGAGCCCGAACAGCGCCTCGAGCGTGTTGCTCGGCCCGACCATGCAGCAGATCGCCTCGGTGCCGTCGTTGTAGGCGCTCATGCCGTCGGGCGCGAGCATCGTCTCGGCGAACGCCCGCTCGCGCCGGCGGGCGGTGACGCCGGCCGCGAACGGATCGAGCCGCCCGTAGACGCCCGCCGGCTCGACGCTCTCGCGCCCGGCGAACTCCGCGACGAGCTCGAGCGTCCGCTCCGGCTCGTGGCCCGCCAGCACCCGCCAGTACTCGGGCAGCTCGGTGGTCAGCTCGACCCGGCGGATGACCGGGCCGTCACGGACGACCCGCCACTCGACGTACTCCTCCTGGAGCGCGCGAGGACCCCAGGGCCCGTGCCAGTCGAGCAGCGCGAGGGCCCGTGCGCGGGTCAGGCAGGCCACGATGCGCGCCGGGAGCCCGGGCCAGTCGGCCAGCGTCAGCCCCGGCGTGTCGGCGTCGGGCCCGGCGCGCAGGAACGGGTTCTCGCCGGCCGCTTCGAGCGGCGCCGCGAGCAGCTTGGCGACGCTCGCGCTCCACGCGCGCGCACCGGCGGGCCCGAGGTCGGCCAGCAGGCCCGGCGGGCGCATCGCTCAGGTGCCGCAGCGCTTCGGCTTCGGCCTGTGGTCGGCCTCCTTGACGATCACCGACACCCAGACCGGCACGCGCTCGGCGACCTGCGAGCCGAACTCGATCGGCTTGCCCTCGATCGTGATGTCCCCGACCGCGTAGCCCCGCGCCTCGGGCACCTCGAAGCGCGCGCGCAGCGTGTGGTCCACGTCGCCGCGCTCGATCTTCCAGAACTGCGCCGCGTCCGCGCCGTCCGGCGTGACCATGCCGGCCGTGAGCGGCTTGCCCAGGTAGAGGCCCAGCGGGTCGGCGAGCGCGATCTCGTCGCCCAGCCGTGCCGCGACGTTGACCGCGCTGGCGATCTGCGGATCGCTGTTGCGCAGCGGCTCGCCGAGCCGGGCGCAGCGCACCAGCGCCTGCCGGCCGGTGACCGGCCGACCGTCGGCGTCCACGCGCGGGACGGTCGCCTGCGCGACGAGGACCACCGCGGCTTCCAGGCTGTTGGGACCGTTCATCAGGTGGGCCAGCCGCCCGCCGCGGTTCCAGGCGTTCGTCCGGTTGTAGGTGCCGTTGCGGAAGCGCAGGTCCTTGAGCTGCACGTCCGGGCTCACGAGCTTCCGGTACAGCCGCAGCAGCTTGTCGGGGGCCGTCCGGTTGAGGTGCTCGAAGTACTCCGGCACCTCGCTGGTGAACGTGACGCGCGTGATCTTGCGG
The DNA here is from genome assembly GCA_963774155.1 of uncultured Solirubrobacteraceae bacterium. Taxonomy (GTDB): domain Bacteria; phylum Actinomycetota; class Thermoleophilia; order Solirubrobacterales; family Solirubrobacteraceae; genus DASSUW01. The sequence continues at coordinate 129,399 of CAVZDW010000008.1, read as the reverse complement.
TCCGCGCGGCGGGCGACCGCCCACTCGCAGTACTCGTCCTGGAAGGCCCGCTTGTCGGCCTGCTTGAACCGCTCCCGCGGCGACGGGATGGAGGACCGCAGCGTCGCCGGGAACGCCGGCCAGAGGACCATCGGCCGCGCCGCCGCGGCCGGGGTGTTCTTCGCCGTCGGGTCATAGAACTGCGGCAGCGACTGGTCACCGGCCTGGGCGTGGACGCGCTTGAGGAAGGTGTTCCAGACGTCGGCGTGAGCATCGGGCAGGCCGGCGGGAAGGCTGAAGCGTGCGAGCTTCGGCATCTCAGCCCCTCCCCACGGTGCCGTCGGGCCTCATCCGGCGGCCGGCGAGGGTGATGTTCGTCCGCGGGAGGAGCAGGGTGAACTCGCTGCCGATCGGCGTCGCGGTCTTGAACTGCTCCCGGCGCTCGTGGGCGAGCTTGTAGTACGCCTCGAACCCGGCCTGCGTCCTCAGCTTGGCTCTCACCGCCGCGAAGTACGGCTTGAGCAGGCGGTTGAACTCGCCCTTGAACTGGTCCCCCGCCTCCCAGCGCTCGGCGAACTCGGCCTCGGGGGAGTCGGGCGCCGCCGACTCGGCCGCCTCGACGATGCTCGCCGCCATGTCGCGCGAGAACGTGCTGCGGCCGTTGGCGATCGTCGCGCTCGCCGGCACATGGGCGAGCAACGCCTCACGGCGCTTGGAGTAGACCGGGTTCCACGGATCGACCATGAGCAGACAGGCGGCCAGGCGTTTCGTGATCAGCCCTGCTTCGATCGCCTCGCGGAGCAGCTCCTGGTCCTCGAACGCCCGCTCGGGCACGAGGAAGCAGAAGTGCGTGTCGCCCGGCTGCCTGATCCCGTCGCCTTCGAGCCGGACGTCGAACTTCTCCACGCACCGCTTGTAGATCTTCCCCTTGACGCTGAAGAACGGCGGGAAGGCGAGGCCGACGTTGCCGAGCCCGTCGGAGTCGACGAAGAAGGTGCTCGGCAGGTCGACGTCGTCGCCGTCGCGCAGCGCGCGGCTCTCGCGGAAGCTCGTGACGAGGTTGGCGGTCGGAGTGCCGAGGACCTGGTCCATGATGACTCCGGGACGGCTCACCGTCCCTCCGTCCTTGCGCAGCGGGGCGAAGCGCACGCGCGCCCAGCGGGTGATGGCGGGCCGGGCGGCCCCGAACTCGAGCGAGTACGCCCCGCCCGGATCGCGCTTGGTGAACCACGCGTGCTTGCGCCGCGGATCGCCCTTGGGGAACGCGGTGACGGGGATGTTCGCCAGCGGCGAATGCCAGTTCTGCCAGGGCTCCTTGAGCTCCTTCATGAGCAGCGCGCCGCTGGGATGGCTCTCGAACGGCCCCTTGCCGCGGCTCTGCGGCTGCAGCGCGTCGCGCGAGTTGCCGGCGAACATCCACATCGCCGGGTTCCCGGTCGACCGGTAGTAGTTGAAGCCGCCCGAGCCCCGCCGCCAGGCCATGACCTCGACGCCGCCCGTCTGCCGCGGGTCGCCGACGCTGAGGAACACGTCCGGGCCGTTCGTCCCGCCCCCGAGCGTGACGATGAAGCGCAGGCTGTTAGCGGCGTCGTCGGCCTGCGAAGCGGGGAGCTGGCTCCCCTCGCCGACGAGGAAGCTCTGGAACGTCTTGAGCGCATGCCCCTTGGGCACGGCCGCGCGAAGGCCGTCGATGACCTCCTCCGCCGTGCGCGGGAACTTCCCGCGGGCGAGGAGCAGCGTGGCGAACGGGTCGCCGAGCGCCTTCACCTCCGCCGCGGTCATCCCGTGCGGCGCCGCGTCGGCACCGACGACGAAGCGGTGCAGGACCTGCGGATCGCCGGGCGCCACCTGGTCGAAGGCGCGGCAGGTCTCGTCGGGCATCGCCTCGACCCCTCCCTTGACGTGGACGCGAACGCGGGCCGAGTCTCTCGGCCCCGCCGGACGGAAGCTACCGGACCATGACCGTGCGTTGGATCGCCTTGGCGCCGGGGGTCCGCACGCGCACCGTGATGCCCAGCCGGCGCGCGGCCGCGAGGCGGCGGGCGGCCGACCGCGCGGGCCTCAGGCGCACGCTGGTCTGGCGACCCGCCGTGCAGCGCACGCGCGTCGAGGCCAGCGTCCGGCGCGCGAGCCCGAGCCGCCGGGCCGTGGCCCGGCTCACCGTGGCCACCGCCCTTCCGGAGCCGGTCGCCGAGCAGTCGACCTTCACCCGCAGGCCGCGCGCGAGGAACGCCTTCACCGACGACGGCACCACGAGCTCGGCCGATGCGCCCTTGACGCCGCCGAGCGCTCCCGGCGCGCCGACCGTGACGGTCACCGTCGCCGTGCCGGTGGCGCCCTGGGCGTCGGTCACCGTGACCTTCGCCGTGTAGGTGCCGGCCGCGGTGTAGGTGTGCGTCGCGGCGGACCCGCCCGCCATGCCGCCGTCCCCGAACTCCCAGACGTACAGCAGCGAACCGCCCTCGGGATCGCGGCCGAAGCTGCTGAAGCGCACGGTCAGCGGAGCGGTGCCCTGGGCCGGATCCGCGGCGGCCCGCACCGTCGGCGCCTGGTTGCCCGGCGGGTTGCCGACGACCACCTGCACCGTCGCCTTGGCCGACAGCCCGTCCGGGTCGGTGGCCGTCACCTCGGCGGTGTACGTCCCGGGCCCGGCGTACGTGTGCCAGGTCTGCGCGCCGGCGCCGCTGGAGCCGTCGCCGAACGCCCACGTGTACGTGAGCTCGTCGCCGTCGGGATCGGTGCCGTCGGCGGACAGCAGCACGGCCAGCGGGGCGTTCCCCGACTGCGGCGCCACCGCGGCTTCGACCACCGGGGCGCGGTTGCCGGGCGGATCGGTGACCGTGACGGGCACCTCGGCCGTGGCCGACTTGCCGCCCGCGTCGGTGACCGTCACCTTCGCGATGTAGGAGCCGGGCTCGAGGTAGGACCGCTCGGGGTTGCGCTCGAGCGACGTGCCGCGCCCGTCGCCGAAGTCCCACAGGTACTCCAGCTCGCTCGCCGGCCCGTCGGGATCGCTGCCCACGGCGGTGAACTTGACCGCGTGGGGCGCCGCTCCGGAGGGCTTGTCCACCGACGCCTGCACCGTCGGCGCCTGGTTCTCGGGCTCGGTGACCGTGACCTCGACCACGTCGGAGGCCGTGTCGCCCTCGTCGTCGGTCACGGTGACGGTCGCCTCGTGCACGCCCGGCTCCGTGAACGTGTACTCGGCGTCGGAGCCGAGGACGGCCCCGTTCTCGAACGCCCAGCGATAGCGGACCGGGCCGCCGTCGGGATCGATCGCGGTGGCCGAGAAGCGCACCCGCAGCGGGGCCGGGCCGGTGGCCGGATCGGCGAAGCCCGAGACCGTGGGCGCCCCCGGATCGTCACCGGCGATCGTGAAGTCCACGCTGCCGGTCTGGCCCTGGTTGCCCGCGTGGTCGGCGGCGCGGTGCTCGAGCGTGTGCTCGCCCTCCTCCGTGACGGTGACCGGCGCGTCGTAGGCCGTCCATGCGCCGCCGTCGAGGCGGTATTCGAGGGTGTCGACTCCGGAGCCTGGAGGCGCATCCGACCCCGTCAGCGAGACCGTCACCGGTCCGTCGCCCGGCTGGGTCGGGTCGAGCGTCGCCGTGGACGTCGGCGCCGTCGTGTCGACCTTGACCGTCACGGTCTTGTCGGCCTCGCGGTTGCCCGCGGCGTCGGTCGAGCGGTAGGTCACGACGGTGGTCCCGTCGTCGCCGAGCGTCACCGGGCCGGAGTAGGCACCGAAGGCGGCGTCGCCGAGCTTGTACTCCGTCGTCGCCCCCGCCTCGGTGGAGAGCGTCAGCACCGGCTCGCTCGTGTACCAGCCTTCCTCGCCGTCCGGCGCCGCCGGCGCCAGCGTGGCGACCGTGGCCGGGGCCTCGGTGTCCGGCGCGCCGACGCGGAAGTACTCGAAGCCGACCGTGATCGGGGCCGCCTGCTCCGGGCCGATCGCCATCAGCCCGAGCGCCGGGTTGTTCAGCGCCACGGTCACCGAGCCGGGCGACTGCACCCAGGTCTGGCCGTCCGCGCTGATGGCGGCGGTGTAGGTGTTGCCCTGCTTGATGAGCCGCAGCGACCACGTGTCGTTCGCGCTGGCCGGCGGCGGGCGCAGGTCCGGCGCGCCCGACGGCCCGGTCAGCGGCCCGCCGTTCTCGTACCGCAGCTCGACGCGGCGGTCGGGCGTCGCCCCCGGCGCGTTGTCGGCCACGACGTCGTACTTGACGTAGTGGTCGACGTCGCTGAAGAGCATCAGCCCGGCGAGCTGCCAGTTGTCGCCGAGCGGCGCGGTCATCCGCGTCTCGGCCACCCAGTCGCCGGGCGGCGGCGTCTGCAGCACGAGGTTCTCGATCGCGCCGTTGTCCGCGCCGCTGATGTCGGCCGGGAACGTCGTGATCGCCAGCTTGCCGCCCTCGAGCTTGACGCGGTTGGAGTTGTAGCCGTGGATCTTGTCCCAGCGGCAGCCGTCGAGGGCCGTGCCCTCGAAGTCGTCGTTCGGGGCAGGCCGCGTGTCGTCCCGGTCGGGCGTGACGCGGAAGAAGTCGAACGCGGCGTTGACGTTCTGCGCGTCCGTGTCGCCCGCGGCCAGGAGCCCGAGCGTGCCGCCCGTCTTCAGCGGCGCGGTGCCGTTGATGTCGGTCCAGGTCGTGCCGTCCTGCGACCAGGCGCCGGTGAGGCTCCCGTTGGTGTTGGTGAGCCGCAGGTGGATGGTCGTCGGGAAGTTCGCCGGGACGGTGGCGTTGTTGCCGTGCCCCGTCCGGCTCCCGTTCGTCTCGGACCAGAACTCCACGAAGCGTGCGCCCTGCGGGTTCTCCGTGAAGGCGAGCTTCGTGTAGTTGTCGTCGTCCACGTGGACGGCGAGCGCGCCGTACTGCCACTCGTTGTCGCCGTCGATGGTGAGCTTCGTCGTCGCCTGCCAGTTGCCGTCGGGCAGCTTCTGGCCGGCGTAGGAGATCGGCCCGGTGTTCGGGCCGTCGATGTCGCCGTTCGTGACCGGCATGACCAGCGAGCCGCCGCTCGTCGCCGGCGCGCCGCGGACCGTGGTCCAGCGAGCGCTGCTCAGCGCAGCGTCGAACTCGTCGGTCAGCGACGGCAGGCAGCTCGGGGCGGGCCCGCTCGGCGGGTCCTCCGGGTCGGTCGGCGGGTCGTTGTCGAGCGACCAGTCGGTGAACTCGGCCGTCGCCCTGGTCGCGGCGATGTGCGAGACGACGAAGAGGCCGATGTCCTGTGTCGCGGTCGCCGTCGGGATCGTCGTGGTGGTCCCGACCTGGGTCCAGGCCGTGCCGTTCTTCGAGCAGAAGACCTTGAACTCGGTCCCCCGCTTGGACACCTTCAGCCAGGTCGGGATGTTGTTGCCCGGGCAGGCCGTCGCGACCGGCTCGCCGGCGTTGTTGACCTGGCCGTTGCCGCCGGCGTCGTGCATGTACTCCGCTTCGCCGTTGCCCTTCTCGCCGACCACGAGGTAACCCGTGGCGGTCCCCGGCTGGGTCACGTCGTTGCGGACCATGATCCCGGCCTTGGCGTTCGTATGGGTCGCGTCGAACGTGTTGACCTTGACGGTCGCGTCGAAGTTCTCGCCCGCGCCGCCCGGCAGGTAGACCACGCCGTACTGGTCGGTGCCCTGCCACAGGTCGGCGCCCGCGGCGCTGACCGTGAACGTGTTGCCGAGCTTGTCGAAGGCCGCGTCGACGTTGGCGAACGCCTCCCACGGGGGCCGCACGCCGAACTCGCCGATCGAGAAGCGCACCTTGCGCGAGTCGCCGGTGAGCCCCTTGCTGTTCGTCGCGACGGCGTGCACGAGGTAGTACTTCTCCTCGGTCGCCGTCCAGTTGACGCTGTACGGCGCCGACGTGTCCTCGCCGACCTTGGCGCCGTCGACGAAGAACTCGACCTTGCCGATGGCGTTCTCGGCGTCGGTGGCCTCGGCGGTCAGCGTGTTCTCGCCGGCCTCGAGCGCCTGCATCTCGGTCGGCGCGGTGATGCGGACCGCCGGCCGGCTGTCGGGCGAGAGGCCCTTGCCACCGATCTCGAAGAAGTTGAGCCGGAAGTTCGCGCTGCCCTTGAAGACGAGGAAGAGGCTCATCGTCTCGGTCGACTCCGGCGTGGGGACCGTCACGTCGGTCCACCGCTGGGTGCTGCCGGTGCTGGGCACCACGGCGGTCCCGAGCAGGTCGCCGGTCGGGGCGTCCTTGCGGAGCTCGATCGCCCCGCCCGCCTGCGTGGAGGCGACGCGGAACGTGATCGAGTCGGTGCCGGAGAAGTTCACCGGCTCGTACGAGGCCCAGTCGCCCTCGGCCAGAGCCGTGAGCGCGGCCGCGCCGCCCTCCGCGTCGCCCGTGGCGTCCGCGGTGATGGTGCCGAGGCTGCCCTCGGCGTGCTCGGCCTCCTTGTGCTTGGGCTGGAGGATCACCGTGCTCGTGCCGGTCAGCGGCGGCGCGCCGGCGTCACCCTGGTCCGTGTAGCGGGCGTCGAGCGCGAAGAACACCTTCATGTCCTCCGAGTGGCCGCTGCCGAGGTCGGTGACCAGCGAGCCGGTCTTGCCGCGGTACTCGAGCAGCGGGTGGGCGTGTGCGTCGTGCCCGAGCGCGGGCTGGACGATCAGGTTGTCGTAGTCGACCGTGTCCTCGGCGTCGGTGACGGTGAGGTCCCAGGCGATCCGGTCGCCCCAGTCGATGAAGCCGCCGTCGACCGGGCCGTCGAACCGCACGGCCGGCCGGGAGTTGCCGACGGTGATCGGGACCACCGTGGTCCCGGACTTGCCGGCGGGATCGGTGACGGTCAGGCGCGCCTGGTAGACGCCCGGCGTCGCGTACGCGTGCGTCGGGTTGGCCTCGGTGGAGTCCGTGCTCCCGTTGCCGTCGAAGTCCCACTCGTAGGTGAGCAGGCCGCCCTCGGGGTCGGCCGACCCGGCGCTGGAGAACGCGACGGTCAGCGTCTCCTGGCCGTTGTCGGGCGTCGCCGTGGCGACGGCGACCGGGGACCGGGAGCCGTTGATGTAGTCGATGCGGTAGATGCCCGAGTTCGGGTTGTCGCGGCCGAAGCCTCCGCCCCACTCGAGCGCGTAGAGCGAACCGTCGGGCCCGAACGCCAGGCTCTGCGGGGCGAGGAACGACGTGTTCGGCATGAAGCGGTTGACCTTCTCCACCCGGCCCTGGTCGCCGAGCTGCACCGTCCAGACGCGGTTCTTGGACCAGTCGTAGTAGAAGGCCTTGCCGTCGTACGACGGCGGGAACTTCGTGTCCGAGGTCGAGTCCGCGTCGTAGTCGTAGAACGGGCCGCCCATCGGCGCGAGCCCGCCGCCGGCGGGGATGGCGCCGGGGACCGAGGACTTCGTGTAGCCGTACCACATGTCCGGCGCGACGACCGGCGGCAGCTCGCGCAGGCCGGTGTTCCGGATCGAGTCGTTGATCGGGTTCGCGCAGTCGAAGAACGGGCCGACGGTCACCGGCGTCGTGAGGTAGTCGACGTCGCGGAACGGCTCGTTGTTGCCCATGCACAGCGGCCAGCCGTAGTTGCCGGGCTGCTTGATCACGTTGTACTCGACGATGCCGGCCGGCCCGCGCGTGTTCGGCGCGTCGGTGCCGTTGTCGGGCGCGTAGTCGGCGAGGCCGATCCAGCCGGTGTTCGGGTCCACGGAGAACTTCCACGGGTTGCGGAAGCCCATCGCGTAGATCTCCGGCCGGGTCTTCTCGGTCCCGGGCGCGAACAGGTTGCCCGCGGGGATCGTGTAGCCGCCGTCGGCGCCCGGCTTGATGCGCAGCAGCTTGCCGCGCAGGTCGTTGGTGTTGGCCGACGTCGCCCGAGCGTCGTGGAACGTGTTCGGGCGCTCGGAGAGCGGGGCGTAGCCGCCCGAGGGCTCCGAGTGCGGGTTGACGTCGTCGCCGACGCCGAGCAGCAGGTTGCCGTCGAGGTCGAAGTCGAGGTTGCCGCCCGTGTGGCCCGGCTCGTCCGGCTCCCGGCTCGCGGGGACGGTGATGATCACGCGCTCGGAGGCGGGGTCGATGTCGTTGTTGGCGTCGACCGTGAAGCGCGAGACGCGGCTGAAGAAGTTCTGCGGATCCGCGTTGTTCGCGGAGTTCGGCGCGTAGTACACGAACACGTGGCCGTTCTGCGCGAAGTCCGGGTCGAGGGCGATGCCCATCAGGCCGTCCTCGCCGCCGGAGTACACGTTCAGCGTGAGCGCGGTCTTGACGTTCCGCGTGGCGGGGTCGTAGACGCGGATCTGGCCGCGCACGAGCTCGGTGAAGAAGACGCGGCCGTCGGACGCGACGTCGAGCGCGAACGGCGCGCTCGTGTTCTCGTCCAGCGCGACCTTCTCGAAGTTCGAGTTGATGGTGCCGCCGCAGTCGCCGGGCTCGACGCCGGCGGCCCACTGCACGCCGCCGATGATGTGCTGGAGCAGCGCGGGCTCGGTGTAGTGCGCGCCGAAGTGGCCCATGCCCGTCACCCAGGCGCGGCCGCCGTCATAGGGCTTGCACCACGAGATCGGATGGTCGTAGCCCATCCGGTTGCCGCCCGCGTCGTACGTCGTCTCGTCCATCGTGAGCAGGACGTGGGCGTTGCCGCGGACGTTGGTCGAGAAGTTGTACCACTCGTCAGAGCGCGTCCAGCGGGTCCCGAGATGCTTCGTCGACGGGTGCGCCTTGTCCTCGTTGATGACCTGCCCCTGCAGGCCGGGGCTCGTGCCCGTGGCCGCGTGGCCGGGCATGAGCGAGCCGATGAGGTTGTCCCACCAGGCGTAGTTGCCGCGCATGTCGGTGGCGTTGTGGATCGCCACGATGCCGCCGCCGGCTTGCTGGTAGCGCTCCATGGCCGCCTTCTCGGCGGCGGTCCACGGATCGCCGGACGTCTGGAACATCACCAGCGCGTCGAAGCGCGCGAGGTCGGCGTCGTTGAAGATCGAGGAGTCCTCGGTGTGCTCGGAGGTGATGCCGGCCTGCTCGAACGCGGCCCGCAGGAGCGGCGTGCCGTTCTCGATGGCGTCGGTGTGGCGGAAGGCCGCCGTCTCGGTGAAGACGAGGACGTGCGCCGGTGCGGCGGCCGCCGCCGGCTCGGGAGCGGAGAACGGCGAGGCGGCCGGCGGTCCGAAGTCCTGCCCGGCGGCCGGCGATGCGAGCACCGCGGCGCCGATCGCGACCATGGCGGCGCACCCCTGCGCACGCCGAATGAACCCCCGCATGAAATTCTCCTCCCCGGTACACAGCTTCCGCGTGCCGGAAGCTACCGCGGGATTAGCCGGGTGTCAATCGCCTTTTGCGTACTTGTCAGCGAAAGCCGACGGAGCGCAGGAACGCGAGACCGTCGACGGCGATCGCGTCCTGCGAGGCCTCGAGCGGCCGCCAGATCGAGGCGGCGGTGGCGATCGTCTCGTTCTCGGCCGTGAACGACTCGATGACGACGGTGCCGTCGTAGCCCACGTCGCGCAGCGCGTCGCGAACCCCGGGCCAGTCGATGTGGTCGGACCCCGGGGCCCCACGGTCGTTGGCCGAGGCGTGAACGTGCGCGAGGCGGTCGCCGGCCAGCCGGTACGCGTCGCCGACGTCCTTCTCCTCGACGTTCGCGTGGTACGTGTCGATGAGCAGGCCGCAGGCCTCCGGGGGGAGGCCGTCGATCGCCTCGAGCGCCTGCTCGACCGTGTTGATGAAGCTCGTCTCGTAGCGGACGAGCGGCTCGATCGCGACCTTCAGGCCGAGCGAGCCGGCGTGGTCGCAGACGGGCGCCAGGCTCTCGCGCAGCTCGGCGTACAGGCGGCGCCGCTCCCCCGGGTCGATCCGCCAGGTCCGTCCCGTGGACGTGTAGATGGGCCCGGCGATGGCGCCGGCGCCCACCGTGGCCGCGACGTCCAGGCATTCCCGCAGGAACGCCTGGGTCGTCGCGATCGTCCCGTCATCGGCGCCGCACAGCTCGCGTCCCGGAGCCATCGCCACCGCGATCGAGGCGCCGAGCCCATGCTCGGCCAGCACCTCGGCGGCACGCTCGGGACTCCAGTCGCCGAGCTGCTCGACCGGGAGCTCGACGATGTCGAACCCCCAGTCGCGCAGCCGCGGCGCGAGCTCGGCCAGGCCCTCGTCGGTCAGCGGCGAGGTCCAGATCCAGGTGTTGGCGCCGAGCTTCACCTCCGGCCTACTGCCAGGGGCCGGGGTATCCGGGCATGTCCTCGCAGCCGCACAGCGCGTAGTGCAGCGGCGGCATCTCCGGGTCGACGTAGTCGGCCAGCGTGTCCTCGGTGATCTTCGGCTGCGGCAGGACCCACTCCTTGGGGACCTCCTCGCCCTTGAGGATCTTCGTCGCCGCGATGACCGCCGTACGCCACTGGAAGTTGGAGTACGTCGGCGCGACGGCGGTGAGGCCGTCCTCCTGCCACTTGGTCAGGAAGTCGAGCTGGTCCTCGCCGGTGATCGGCGGAACCTCGACGCCCGCGTCCTCGAACGCCTCGACGGCCGCCACGGCGGTCGCGCCCGCGTCCATCCAGACGCCGTTGAGCTCGCCCTCGCGCTGGATGTAGTCCGACACGATCGACTTGGTCTTGGCCGCGTCGCCGTCGGTGAACTCGACGCCGACCACGTTCAGGTCGTTCTCGTCGAAGATGCCCTTGGCGCCCGACCAGCGGGTCTCGAGGACGTCCACGCCCGGCAGGATGCGCAGGGCGAGGATCTTCCCGCCGGAGTCGACGTTCTCCACCAGGAACTCGGCCGCGTCAGCGCCGAACGCGTAGCCGCCGATCGGGTGGATGAACGTGACCGGGCAGTCGGTCTCGACGCCGCGGTCGAACACGATGACCGGGATGTCGCTCTCGCAGGCCTGCTCGACGGCCGGCGTCAGCGTGGCCGTGGTGTTCGGCGACACGATCAGCGCGTCGCACTTGCCGCCCGACGTCATCGACTCGATGTCGGAGATCTGCTTGTCGTCCTTCGCCTCGGCGTCGACGACCGTGAACTTGCCGATCTCCTTGTGGAGCTTGACCTCCTCCTGCATGGTCTTGAAGCCGGTCTGGCGCCACGGGTTGTCGTTCGCCGCGTTCGAGAAGCACACGTTCCAGCCGCTCGCCTTGTCCGACTTGTAGTCGGCGGTGTCGACCATCTCGGGCTCGATGGCCTGCTCCCACGGAATCGCGGGATCACCCTCCGGCTCGATCGAGCGCTGCGCGAGCTGGCGGTCGTAGTCCTCCTGCACGAAGAACTCGGACTGCTCGCCCGTGTCTCCCTGCGCCTCCGTCGTGGCGGCCGGCTCCTCCGAGCCGGAGTCGCCGCTGTTCGAATCGTCCGTGCCGCATGCGCCGATGAAAAGCACGCAGGCGAGGAGGGCCAATAGCCCTCCAATCCTCCTCCAGGTCATCCGTACCCTCCTGTGGTGTTTGACACGTCGCTCATCTGGCGCCCCGCAGCCGGTAGGCGGCGAAGGCGACGGCGGCGATGATGATCACGCCCTGCACGGTGTCCTCGAGCGCGCCCGAGATGCCCTGCAGGTTGAGCCAGGTGAAGAGCGCCTCAAGGGTCAGCGCTCCCGCCATTGCCGCGACGACCGAGCCGCGGCCTCCTCCCAGAACCACTCCTCCGAGCACGGCCGCCGTGATGGCGTCGAACTCGAGTCCCTGCCCGACCTGGGCGGAGACGCCCGCGAAGCCGGCGAGCAGGATGCCGGCCACCGCCGCCAACACGCCCGAGAGCACGAAGGCGAGGATGCGCACGAGGTCCACGCGCACGCCGGACAGGCGCGCCGCGCGGTCGTTGTCGCCGGTCGCGATCAGCTGGCGGCCGAAGTCCGAGCGCATGAGCATCACGGAGACCCCGCCGATCACGACCAGCAGCAGCACCGACCACGGCAGCTGCTCGATGGCCGGGATGCCCTCGATCCCCTCGCGGCCGATCGAGCGGAAGTTGTCGGCCAGCGCGCCGGTCGGCGCGCCGCCCGTCCAGAGGAACACGGCGCCCTCGAGGATGAGCAGCGTCCCGAGCGTCGTGATGAAGGACGGGACGCGCAGCACGGTGGAGACCACGCCGTTGAACACGCCCACCGCGGCGCCGATGGCGAGCAGCAGCAGGATCACCGGCCACGTCCGGCCCGGCTCGCCGTCGCTCACGCGGGCCGCGACGACGACGACGACCGTGACGAGCGACCCGACCGAGAGGTCGAAGTTGCCGGAGACGAGCACGAAGTAGGCCCCGGCGGCGAGGATCACCAGCGGCGCGGCGCGCTTGAGGTACGCGAGGAACGGCCCCGGCTCGAGGAAGTTCGGGTTCAGGACCGCGATCCAGGCCAGCAGCACGAAGAGGATCACGAAGATCGTGCCCGTGCTCAGCAGCGAGCTGACGAAGCGGCGTCCGCGGCTGCCCGACGCGGCCTCGAAGCCGCGCGGGGCGGGTGTCGGCTCGGCGCTCATGCCGTCCTCCCCTGCCGCCGGGCGTAGACCGCGACCGCGGCGATGATGATGAGGCCGCGCACCACGTCCTTGAGGAACGAGTTGACCTCGAGCTGGTTGAACGTGTTGTCGAGCACCGCGAGGATGAAGACGCCGCCGATCGTGCCCAGCACGCCCCCGCGGCCGCCGGCGAGCGCCGTGCCGCCGAGCACGACGGCGGCGATCGACTCGAGGTCGTAGCCGCCGTCCGGCCCGACCGTCGGCGTGCCCGCTCCGAGGCGGCTGGCCAGGAAGAGGCCGGTCACGGCCGCCAGGACCGAGCACAGCACGTGCGCGGCGATGATCGTGCGGTGCGTCCGGAGGCCCGAGAGCTTGGACACGTCCTCGTCGCCGCCGACCGCGTAGATGTGGAAGCCGAAGCGCGTGGAGCGCAGGAGGAAGTAGACGAGGACGACGACCGCGGTGAGCAGGAACACCGACACCGGCAGCACTCCGAAGCGCGTGTAGCCGAGCGACTCGAAGCCTTCGGGCACCCTGCCGGCCGGCCCGTCCCAGCGGCTGTCGATGATGCCCTTGATGATCAGCGCGACGCCGAGCGTGGCGATGAACGCGTTGACGCGGAGCTTGGTGATGATCAGGCCGTTGGCCAGGCCGATGCCGGCCCCCACGAGCAGCACGAGCGCGATCGCCGGGATCACGTTGGACGACTGCCCGTCCATGGTCGTGGCCGCCAGCAGCGAGGCCAGGCTGATGACCTGCGAGACCGACAGGTCCAGCGAGCCGAGCAGGATGACCAGCGTCTGGCCGGCCGAGACGATGCCCAGCGCGACCGAGCGCTGCAGCATGTTGACGATGTTCGGGACGGTGAGGAACGTGCCGCCGCGGATCGTGACCACGATCCAGGCGAGCAGGAACACGGCGACCAGCGCGGCGAACACCGGCGCGGCCGGCGAGGCCAGCACTCCGACCCGCCAGCTCGCGACGCGGCGGGGCGGCTCGCCGGCGGGCGGCGTCGCGCCGCCGCCGGGCCCCGTGGAGTCCATGACGGTCATGCCGCCGCCTCCAGGTTGCCCGTGGCGAGCTGCATGATGTCCTGCTCGCCGCTGCCGCCGGGCAGCTCGCCGGCCAGCGCGCCCTCGTGCATGACGAGGATGCGGTCGCTCATGCCGATGAGCTCCGGCAGCTCGGACGAGATCATCAGGACGGCCACGCCGTCCTTGGCCAGCTTCCGGATCAGGTCGTGGATGCCGGCCTTGGCGCCGACGTCGATGCCGCGCGTCGGCTCGTCGAAGATGAGCACGCGCGGGCGCGTCTCGAGCCACTTGGCGAGCACGACCTTCTGCTGGTTGCCGCCCGAGAGGAAGCGCACCTCCTGCTCGGGGCCGCGGGCCCGCAGCTCGACGGCCGCGGCGAGGTCCTTGACGCTCATGAGCCCGGGCTCGCGACGCCGCCGCCGCCCGCCCGGGATGACGGTGCGCACGGCCAGCAGCATGTTGTCGGAGATCGACTGCGCGAGGGCGAGGCCCTCGAGCTTGCGGTCCTCGGTGATGAAGCCGATGCCGGCCTTCACGGCGGCGCGCGGGGTGCTGAAGCGCACCGGCTTGCCGTCGAGCTCGACGCCGCCGGACGCGACCGGGTCCGCCCCGAAGATGGCCCGGGCCAGCTCGGTGCGCCCGGAGCCCTGGAGCCCCGCGAGGCCGACGATCTCGCCCGCCCGCACCTGGAGGCTGACGTTCCGCAGCAGCGAGGTCGAGACGTCCTTGACGGCGAGCCGCACGTCGCCGAGATCGGTCGCGTCGCCGCGCGGCGGGAAGTAGCCGTCGAGCTCGCGCCCCACCATGAGGTTGACCAGCCCGCGGGAGTCGGTCTCGCTCGTGGCCAGCGTCTTCACGAGCGCGCCGTCCTTGAGGACCGTGATGCGGTCCGCGAGCGTGAAGACCTCGCGCAGGCGGTGCGAGATGTAGAGCATCCCGATGCCCTGCTCCTGCAGGCGCCGCACGAGCCGGAAGAGGAGCTCCACCTCGTTCTCGGCCAGCGCCGCGGTCGGCTCGTCGAGGACGAGGATGCGCGCGTCGAGCGAGCGCGCCTTGACGATCTCGACGACCTGCTGCTGGGCCACCGAGAGCCGTCGCACGAGCGTGCGCGGCCCGAAGCTGCCCTCGCCGACCTCGTCGAGCAGGGCGGCCGTGGCCCGCTCCATCGCGCGCCGGTCGACGATCCCGCGCTTGACCGGCTCGCGGCCGACGAACACGTTCTCGGCCACCGAGCGGTCCGCCAGCAGGTTGAACTCCTGGTAGACGATCCCGACGCCGGCGGCCTGGGCGGCGTGGGGGTGATGGAACGTCACCTCCTGGCCGTCGATCCGCATCGTCCCCGCGTCGGGCGGGTGCACGCCGGCGAGGACCTTCATCAGCGTCGACTTGCCCGCGCCGTTCTCGCCGACGATCGCGTGGATCTCCCCGGCCTGCAGATCGAGATCGACGCCGTGCAGCACCTCGACGCCGACGAAGCTCTTGCGGATGCCCTCCATGCGCAGCAGCTCAGACATCCGGGCGTCCCTCCTCCATGACGTGGGCAACGTATGAGACACTTTCGTTCTTGTCAAGACAAAAGTCTTGACTACACCAGAGAAAGACGTTGTTCTTAGGCGCAGCGACTCGACAAGATGCGTCTGACCCTCTGCATTACTTCTTGAACCCGCGTGGACCCGCTGACCCCTACCCCATCGACGAGCGGCGCCGGTTCTCTCCTCCGGCTGATCCGCAGCGGCGAGGCGGTGACCCGTGCGGACCTGATGCGGCGCACGGGCCTTTCACGCTCGACGGTAACGCTCCGGCTCGAAGCACTGCTCGCTCATGAGTTCGTGTACGAGGCCGGTGACGGGGTCTCGAAGGGTGGTCGCCCGCCGACGATGCTGGCCTTCAACCGCGAGGCGGGCGTCGTGCTCGCCGCGGACCTCGGGGCCACGCATTCCCGCCTGGCTGTGTGCGATCTCGCCGGTCTGCCGCTCGCCGAGGGGGCGTTCGAGCTCGATGTCGCGACCGGCGCCGAGACCGTCCTCACCTACGTCAACGCGCGCTTCGGCGAGCTGCTCGAGGAGGCTTCCCGCGAGGTGCGTCACGTACGTGGCGTCGGGATCGGCGTCCCGGGACCCGTCGCGTTCGCGAGCGGCGAGGCGGTCGCCCCGCCGATCATGCCGGGCTGGGACAGCTTCTCGATCCCGGGATGGTTCGCCGCGGACTACGACGCGCCGGTGCTCGTGGACAACGACGTCAACATCATGGCGCTGGCCGAGCACTGGACGCACTGGCCGACCGTCGACCACCTGCTGTACGTCAAGGTCGGCACAGGGATCGGGGCGGGGATCGTGGCCGACCGGCGCATCCATCGCGGCGCGAACGGCGCGGCGGGCGACATCGGCCACGTGCGCGTCGCCGGCCATGACGACGTCGTGTGCCGCTGCGGCAACCTCGGCTGCCTCGAGGCCATCGCCGGCGGCCGCGCGCTCGCCGAGGGGCTCAGCGCGGCCGGGCTCCCGGCCAAGACGAGCCGCGACGTGGTCCGCCACGCGCGTGCCGGCGAGCCGCGGGCGACGCAGGCCATCCGCGAGGCGGGCCGCTCCCTCGGCGAGGTGCTGGCCGACGCGGTGAACTTCTTCAACCCGGGCGCGATCGTCATCGGCGGCGACATCGCGGAGGCGCACGAGCAGCTGCTCGCCGGCATCCGCGAGGTGATCTTCCAGCGCTCGCTGCCGCTGGCGACCGGCGAGCTGGTCATCGCCCCCAGCCGCCTCCGCGAGCGCGCCGGCGTCGTCGGCGCCGCGATCATGATCACCGAGCACATCCTCGATCCGGCCACGATCGACCGGGTCCTGCAGGTGGGCTAGGAGAGCCCGATGGTGATGCCCTTGCGCTGGGTGAAGCTCTCCAGCGCGCCCTCGATCGAGTACTCCGAGCCGAGGCCGCTCAGCTTCTTGCCGCCGTAGCTCATGCCGGGCAGCTGGCCGCCGCTGCGGTTGACCTGCACCCAGCCGGCCTCGATCCGGTGGGCGGCGCGCAGGGCGCGGTCGATGTCCTTGGAGAACACGAACGCGGCCAGCCCGTAGTGGGTGTCGTTGGCCCAGCGGATGACCTCGTCCTCGTCGCTCCACGGCAGGGCGACGAGGACCGGGCCGAAGACCTCCTCGCGGGCCACGCGCCAGGACTGCTCGACCCCCGTGAGGACGGTGGGCGGCAGCTGGTAGCCGGAGCGGGCGTCGTCGGGGAGGCCGCCGACGAGCGCGGTGGCGCCCTGGTCGAGCGCCTCTTGCACGTAGCCGCACACGCGCGTGTCCTGGGTGCCGGAGATCACGGACCCGATGTCCGAGCGCTCGTCGAGCGCGTCGCCGACGACCAGCTCGCCGAGCCGGTCCGCGAGCCGCGCGGTGAAGTCCTCGAAGAGGCTCTCGTGCACGTAGAGCCGTGAGCCGGCCGTGCACGACTGGCCCTGGCGGGCGAAGCGCATCGCGGTGATGACGTGCGCGACCGTCGCGTCATCCCCCGAGTCCGGATACACGATCGCCGGCGCCTTGCCGCCCAGCTCCAGCGAGACGGGCAGGATGCGCTCGGCCGCCGCGCGCATGGCGATCCGGCCCACCTCGGTGGAACCCGTGAAGGTGATCTTCGCGATGCCCGGGTGCTCGAGCAGCGGGCCGCCGCACTCCTCCCCGTAGCCCGTGACCACGTTGAGCACGCCGGCGGGCAGATGCGCGGCGCAGACCTCGGCCATCCGCAACACGCCCAGCGGCGCGTCCTCGGCCGCCTTGAGCACCAGCGTGTTGCCCGTGCACAGCGCCATCGCGACCTTCAGGGACGCAAGCAGCACCGGCGCGTTCCAGGGCACGATCGCCGCCACGACCCCGAGCGGCTCGCGCACGCTGTAGCTCAGCAGGTCGTCACCGAACGGCAGCACCTCGCCCTTCTGCTCGCTCGCCACGCCGCCGAAGTAGCGCAACACGTCCGCCGCCATCGCCGCCTCGCCACGCGCCTGCGTGCGGATCGCGTTGCCGGTCTCGGCGGCGATGAGCCGCGCCAGCTCCTCCCCGATGCCAGCGAGATCCTCGGCGATCCGGGAGAGCAGCAGACCACGCTCACGAGCCGGGCGGCCCCGCCACTCCGGGAACGCCGCGGCCGCCGCAGCCACCGCGCGATCGACGTCCTCGGCCCCACCCCGAGCGACGCTGGCGAGCACCTCGCGCCGCGAGGGGTTCTCGACCGCGAACCGCGCCCCGCTCGCCGCGGGCACCCACTCGCCACCGATCAGCATCCCCGCCTCGGCCAGGCTGGACGGGACTTCGACCGTGGGCAACTGATGCGTCGTCATGCCTTCAAAGCTTCGCCGAGAGCGGACGGCCGAGGCGGCCCCACTTGGGCACGCCTCCGTCGATCACGTGGATGACGTGCTCGGCGCCGGCTCGCTGGACGAGGCTGGCGGCGACCGCCGCCCGCTGGCCGGAGGCGCAGACGACCGCGATCGGGCGCGACGGATCGAGGCCGGGCGGGATCTCGGAGATGTCGTGCCACGGCAGGAACGTGGAGCCGGGGATGTGGCCGGCGTCCCACTCGCTCTGCTCGCGGACGTCGAGGACCTGGACCTCGTCCGGACGCAGATCCTCCAGGGGCAGCCGCTCGATGCGGGCGACCGGGCGCTTCTCCTGGCGCCAGCTCGTCATGCCGCCGCCGAGGAAGCCCGCGAACCGGCGGATGCCGACCGCGACCGCGAGCCGGGCGCCGTGGCGGCCGTCGTCGTCGTCGCGCCCGATCAGCACGACGTCCTGCGCGCGGTCGGCGATCCAGGCCAGCCGTGAGCCGAAGCCCGCGTGGAGCAGGGGGATCGAGACCGCTCCCGGGATGTGCGCGTCGTCGAACTGCAGGTCGGTCCGGACGTCGACGAGCAGGGCGCCCGCCGCCCGGTGCAGCTCGACCTGCCGCGGCGCGAGCGGCGACAGCTCGGCGCCCTCGGTCACCAGCGGCCCCCGGTTGAGCTCGACGATCGCCTCGAAGTTCGGCGGCTGCGGCCCCAGCGAGGCGAGCGCCGTGGACACGAACTCGTCCTCGTCGGAGATCGACAGCACCGCGTTGTGGCGCTTCTCGTAGCCGATCGTGGAGGCGATCTTGAGATCCATCCCCGGGCCGCCGCACATCGAGCCGCCCAGATGTCCCGGCCAGACCTCCACGTGGTCGGGCAGCCCCAGCAGCGTCCCGTGGAGCGAGCGGAAGATCCCGCGCGCGCCGTCGGCCTTCTCGATCGCCAGGTCGGGGCGCGCGATGTCGCCCACGAAGAGCGAATCGCCGGACAGCACCGCCCACGGCTCAGAGCCCCGCCGAGTGTCGATCAGCGCAAAAGCGGTGTGCTCCGGCCGGTGCCCCGGCGTGTGCAGCGCGCGCACGCGCAGGCAGCCCAGGGAGAACTCGTCGCCGTCGCCGAACGGCTCGTGGTCGTACCCTGGTTTCGCGTCGCGATGGATGTGGATCGGTGCGCCGGTCGCGACGGCCAGCCGGCCATGGCCGGAAACGTGGTCGGCGTGCGTGTGGGTCTCGAACACGTGCTCGATCCGAACGCCCATGTAGCGGGCGAGTTCCAGGTACTCGTCGACCTCGAAGCGGGGGTCGACGACGGCGGCCACACCCGCCTCGTCGTCCCCGATCAGATAGGAAGCACACCCCAGATCGTCATGGATGAGCTGACGGAAGATCACCCGAGGACCCTCTCACAGCTCGAGGTGCTGGAGGCTGAGTCCATCCACGTCATGCGCGAGGTCGCCGCCGAGTTCGAGCGGCCCGTGCTGCTGTTCTCCGGCGGCAAGGACTCCATTGTGCTCCTCAGGCTGGCCGAGAAGGCCTTCCGGCCCGCCCGCCTTCCCTTCCCGATCATGCACGTGGACACGGGGCACAACTTCCCGGAGGTCATCGAGTACCGCGACCGCCGCGTCCGCGAGCTGGGCGAGCGGCTGATCGTCGCCTCCGTGCAGGACTCGATCGACAAGGGACGTGCCGTCGAGACCGGCGAGTCCCGCAACCGGCTGCAGACCGTGACGCTGCTCGACGCGATCGAGGAGAACAAGTTCGACGCCGC
The DNA here is from genome assembly GCA_963774155.1 of uncultured Solirubrobacteraceae bacterium. Classification (GTDB taxonomy): domain Bacteria; phylum Actinomycetota; class Thermoleophilia; order Solirubrobacterales; family Solirubrobacteraceae; genus DASSUW01. The sequence continues at coordinate 109,952 of CAVZDW010000008.1, read as the reverse complement.
GTTCGGCGGCGCCCGGCGCGACGAGGAGCGCGCCCGCGCGAAGGAGCGGATCTTCTCCTTCCGCGACGACCACGGCCAGTGGGACCCGCGCGCCCAGCGGCCGGAGCTGTGGAGCCTCTACAACGGCACCGTCCGCCCGGGCGAGCACGCGCGCGTGTTCCCGATCTCGAACTGGACCGAGCTCGACGTCTGGCGCTACATCGGCCAGGAGGGCATCGAGCTGCCGTCGATCTACTTCGCCCACGAGCGCGAGGTCTTCCAGCGCGACGGGATGCTCTACGCGGTCAGCGATCACCTGGACCGCGACGAGCCGTCGTTCGTCGAGCGCGTCCGCTACCGCACGGTGGGCGACATGACGATCACCGGCGCCGTCCGCTCCGAGGCCACGGACGTCGACGCGGTGATCGCCGAGACGATCGCCACGCGGGTGTCCGAGCGCGGGCAGACCCGCGCCGACGACCGCACGTCGGAGGCCGCCATGGAGGACCGCAAGCGCGAGGGGTACTTCTAGATGGCCGATCTCGTCCGCCTCGCCACGGCCGGCTCCGTCGACGACGGCAAGTCGACCCTGATCGGGCGCCTGCTCTACGACTCGAAGTCCCTGATGGCCGACCAGATCGACGACGCCGAGGTCGACCTCGCGCGGCTGACCGACGGCCTGCGCGCCGAGCGCGAGCAGGGCATCACGATCGACGTCGCCTACCGCTACTTCGCCACCCCGCGACGCTCGTTCATCATCGCCGACACCCCCGGCCACGTCAGCTACACGCGGAACATGGTCACGGGAGCGTCGACGGCCGACATCGCCGTCGTCCTCATCGACGCCCGCAACGGCGTGGTCGAGCAGTCGCGCCGCCACGCGTACCTGTCGGCGCTGCTCGGGATCAAGCACGTCGTCGGCTGCGTGAACAAGATGGACCTCGTCGACTGGGACGAGGGGCGCTTCCGCTCGATCGAGGCCGACTTCACCGACCTCATGCGGCGGCTGGGTGTGCCCGACGGCGCGATCATCCCCGTCTCGGCGCTGCTCGGCGACAACGTCGTCGACGGCTCGGAGGCGGCGCCGTGGTACGACGGTCCCCCGCTGCTCGAGCACCTCGAGACGCTCGAGGTCGCGTCCGACCGCAACCTGACCGACGCGCGGCTGCCCGTCCAGTGGGTCGTCCGCGACACCGACTACCGCGGCTTCGCCGGGCAGGTGGCGAGCGGCGTCCTGCGGCCGGGCGACGACGTGCTCGTGCTGCCCACCGGCGAGCGCACGACGATCGAGCGCATCGACACCTTCGACGGCCCGCTGGCGGCGGCCGCGCACCCGCAGTCGGTCACCGTCCTGCTCGCCGACGACATCGACGCCGGCCGCGGCAGCGTGATCTGCGCGCCCGACGACCCGCCGCCGGCCGCCCGCCGGCTCGACGCGCGGGTGTGCTGGATGGCCGACGCACCCGCCAAACCGGGCGCCCGCTACGTCCTCAAGCACACGACCCGCCGCGTGCGGGCGCGGATCGAGTCGATCGACACGCGGCTCGACGTCGACCGGCTCGAGCACGTCCCCGGCGCCAGCGAGCTCGCGCTCAACGACATCGGGCGCGTCCACCTCGACCTCGCCGCCCCGGTGATGGCCGAGCCGTACGAGCGCAACCGCGTCACCGGCGCCTTCATCCTCGTCGACGAGACCACCAACGCCACGGTGGCGGCCGGGATGGTCATCGCGGCGTCCGAGGACCCCGGCCCGCCGGGCGGCCCGCACAGCCCCGACATCATCTGGCACGAGCCCGCGCTCCCGCGCCGCGAGCGCTGGGCCATCCTCGGGCTGCGCGGCGCCACCGTCTGGCTCACCGGCCTGCCCGCCTCGGGCAAGTCGACGATCGCCGAGGAGCTCGAGCGCCGGCTCGTGGCCGGCGGCCGGCCCGCCTACCTGCTCGACGGCGAGAACGTGCGCCACGGCCTGAGCGGCGACCTCGGCTTCTCGGCCGCCGACCGCCACGAGCACGCCCGGCGCGTGGCGAGCGTCGCCCGCATGCTCGCCGACGCGGGGCTCGTCACCGTGGTCGCGCTCGTCTCCCCCGCCGCCGCCGACCGCGAGTGGGCCCGCCAGCTGCACGACGAGGCCGGGCTGCACTTCGTGGAGGCCTGGGTGGACACGCCGATCGAGGAGTGCGAGCGCCGCGATCCGCACGGCCTCTACGCGCGCGCCCGCGCGGGGACGCTGTCGGGCTTCACCGGCATCGACGCGCCGTACGAGGAGCCCGTGGCGCCGGACGTCCGCCTGCACGGCGCCGAGGAGTCGGTCGAGGCGAGCGTCGAGCGGGTGCTCGCGGCGCTCAGGCTCTAGCTCGCCGTGGCGCCACGAACGGAAACTCGCCCCCTCAACGCAACTCGGACGGCAAGCCAAACGCCTCGAACAATGCGGGCATGACGAAGCCCGCGATCTCCTCGATCCGGCCGTGGCGGAAGGTCAGGACCTGGATGGCCATGGGCCGGAACGCGCCGTCGCTCCAGCGGTAGCTCGCGAACGCCGGCTGGCCCGACGCGCTGGTCTGCACCAGGCGCACGCGCCGGTCGCCGGGCACGAACTCCGTCTCGTCCCAGGTCTTGGCGAAGGCGAAGTCGGCGAGGAAGGTGCGCACCGCGTCGCGGCCGCGGAACCAGGTCGCCATCGGCGGCATGGTGATCGCCGCGTCCTCGGTGAGCATCTCGACGATGGTGTCGACGTCGCCGCGCTCCCACGCGTCGGCGTAGGCCTCGACGAGCTCGCGCAGCTCGTCGTCGCCGATCGCCTGCAGGGTCGCCTGCTGGCTCTGCTCCGGGCGCTTCTCGTCGATCGCCTGGCGCGCTCGCTGCAGCGCGCTGTTCACGCCGGCCACGGTGGTGTCGAGGGTCTCGGCGACCTCCGCGGCGGAGAAGTTCAGGACCTCGCGCAGGATCAGCACGGCGCGCTGGCGCGCCGGCAGGTGCTGCAGCGCGGCCACGAAGGCCAGCTCGACGCTCTCGCGCTGCTCGTAGACCACGCCGGTGTCGGGGTACGGCTCGATCCACACCGTCTCGGTCAGCGGCCGTCCCGGTCCGTCGTGCGGGTCGGCGGCGGGCGCGTAGTCGATCGGCAGCACGCGCTTGGGGCGCTTGGCCACGAGGTCGAGGCACGTGTTGGTGGCGATCCGGTAGAGCCAGGCGCGCAGCGAGCTGCGCTCCTCGAAGCGCTTGAGCGAGCGCCACGCGCGCAGGAGCGCCTCCTGCAACGCGTCCTCGGCGTCGTGGACCGACCCGAGCATCCGGTAGCAGTGCGCGTGCAGCTCGGCCTGGCGCGGCTCGACCAGCCGCCGGTAGGCGTCCTCGTCGCCGCGCTTGGCGGCGCCCAGCAGCTCGCGCTCGAGCGGGGTGATGACGGCGGGCACGCTGATCAGCCTAGTCTTGAGGCATGGCCGTCGCCTTCGCCCGCCGCGCTCTCAGCCAGGCCTCCGCCGAGCTGAACACGATCCTCGCCGGGAGCCCGCCCGGCGTCCTCTCGCTCGCCGGCGGCTTCCCCAACCCGCAGACCTTCCCCAGCGCCGAGCTCGACGAGATCCTCCTGAGGCTCGTGCGCGACGACGCCGCCGTGGCGCTCCAGTACGCGCCGGTCGAGGGCATCCCGAGCGTGCGCTCGTATCTCGGCGACCGCCAGGAGCAGACCCAGGGCCGCCGACCCGAGCCGGCCGAGCTGATCGTCACGAGCGGCGGGATGGAGTGCATCGCACTGGCGTGCCAGGCGCTGATCGATCCCGGCGACACGGTGGCCGTCGAGGCGCCGACCTACCTCGGCGCGCTGATGGCCTTCGCGCGCTACGAGGCCGACGTCCACGGGATCGCCATGGACGAGGACGGGCTGGTCGTGGAGGCGCTGGAGGAGCAGCTCGAGGCCGGGCTGCGGCCGAAGCTCCTCTACGTCATCCCCGAGTTCCAGAACCCGACCGGCCGGACGCTGTCGCTGGAGCGGCGGTCGGCGCTGGTCGAGCTCTGCCGGCGCTTCGGCGTGATCGTGCTGGAGGACGTCGCGTACCGGGAGATCTCCTTCGCGGGCGACGCGCTGCCCTCGCTGTGGTCGCTCGGCCCCGACGTCGTCGTCCAGGCCGGCACGTTCTCCAAGCTCTTCGCCCCGGGCGTGCGGATGGGCTGGGCGGTCGGTCCCGCCGAGGTCGTGGCGCAGCTCGCGGCGGCCAAGCAGACCACCGACCAGTGCTCGGGCGGCCTCGGCCAGCGGCTGGTCGAGGAGTACGGCCGCGCCGGGGGCTTCGAGCGCGGGCTCCCGAGGGCCCGCGAGCTCTACGCGTCGCACTGGGCGGCGCTGTCCCGTGCCTTCGAGGCCCACATGCCGGACGGCTGCTCCTGGAGCGAGCCCGCCGGCGGCTTCTTCACGTGGCTGCGCCTGCCGGAGGGCCTCGACGCGGTCGAGCTGCGCCCGGCGGCGAACGAGGCCGGCGTCACCTACGTGCCCGGCTCCCCGTTCTACCCGGGCGAGGGCGGCCGCGACGAGATGCGGCTCGCGTTCAGCTTCCTGGCCGAGGACGACCTCGCGGTCGCCGTCGAGCGGCTGGCCTCCGTCATCCGCATCTGAACGTCAACTGCGGCTGGGTAGGGAGGTGAGGAAACCGTGGCCGGCGAGGCCGATCCCGCTCCCTCAATGCCGGGGTTGAAGTTCGTCCCTACGCGTGCACTTCGCGCCGCTCGTCCACGCCCTCGACGAGGTGCCCCTCGAGCGACACGTTCGGCAGGATCCGGTCGAGCCAGCCCGGCAGCCACCAGGCGCGGTCGCCGAGCAGGGTGACCACCGCGGGCGCGATGAGCAGGCGCACGATCAGCACGTCGATGAGGATGGCCAGCCCGAGGCCGAGGCCCATCATCTTGCCGATCACGTCGGGCTGGGTGACGAAGGCGAGGAAGACCGCGGCCATGATCATGCCCGCGAAGAGGATGACCTTGCCGATCCGGGCCACGCCGTGGATGACGCTGTCGCGCGGCCCGTCGCCCTCGTTGTACGCCTCATGAACGCGTGAGAGCAGGAAGACGTTGTAGTCCATGCTCAAGCCGAACAGGATCGCGAAGAGCATCACGGGGACGAAGGAGACGACCGGGACGCCGCTGTCGACCCCGATCAGCGAGGCCCCGATGCCCTCCTGGAACACCGCGGTGACGACGCCGTAGGCCGCGCCTACCGAGAGCAGGTTGAAGACGGCCGAGACGAGCGGGATCCAGAGCGAGCGGAACGCCGCGATGAGCAGCAGCACCGATAGCCCGATCACGACGGCGATGAAGAGCGGGAGGCGCGAGGCGACCTTGTCCGAGAAGTCCTCGAAGCCGGCCGTGTTGCCGCCCACGTAGACCTTCAACGGGGTGCCGGCCGTGGCGTCGGGGATGACGTCGTCGCGCATGCGCTCGAGCAGCTCGCTCGTACGCGCGTCCTGCGGCGCGGTGGTCGGCACGGCGACGATCGTCGCCATCTCGCCGTCCTCGCTGGGAGCCGCGGGCGTGACGCTCACGACGCCGTCCATGCCGGCGACCGCGCTCTCCAGGTCGGCGAGCTGCTGCTCGGTCTCCGGCGCGTCCTTGGGCGTGTCGACGGCGAGCAGGAACGGGCCGTTGGAGCCCGGGCCGAACGCCGCGCTGAGACGGTCGTAGGCGACGCGCTGGGTGCGCTCCTCCGGCTGGTTGCCGTCGTCCGGCTGGCCGAGGCGCAGCGACGTGACGGGCGCCGCGAACATGAGCAGGATCGCCACACCGGCGATGATCGAGAGCCACGGCCGGGCCGTGACGAAGGTGCCCCAGCGCTCGAAGCCGACAGATGGCTTGATCGGCTTCTTCGGCCCCAGCCAGCGGCCGAGCGCGCCCATCATGATCGGCAGGACGGTCAGCGCCGACACGACGACGGCGGCGACGCCGATCGCCGCGGCCACGCCGAGCTTGCCGATCAGCGGGATGCCGATCACGAGCAGGCCGGCGATGGCGACCATGACGATCAGCCCGGCGGCGACCACCGACGCGCCGGACGTGGCCGCGGCCTTGGCGGACGCGTCGCGGTTGCTGTCGCCGGCGTCGATCTGCTCGCGGTAGCGGCCGATGATGAGCAGCGCGTAGTCGATCCCCGCGCCGAGGCCGAGCATGACCGCGATGACGGTGGCGAAGGCGGGGAGACCGAGCGGCTCGGCGAGCGCCGCCAGCAGCAGCTGGCCGACCATCACGCCGAGCAGCGCGCCGAACAGCGTGGCGATCATCGCCACGAGCGAGCGGAAGAGCAGGGTGAGCAGGATGATCGCGATGAAGACGCCGATCAGCTCGCCGACGGGCGCCTCCTGCTCGGACGCGAGGTCGATGAGGATGCCGCGCGCCGCGACCTCGACGCCGTCGCCCTCGGCGGTCTTCGCCGCCTCGAGCAGCGCCTCGCCGTCGGCCTTCTCGAGGTCGGTCGGCTCGGCGTCGTAGCGGACGTCGACGGCGGCGACGCGCCCGTCCTCGGAGAGCGTGCCGCCCTCGGCGAACGGGTCGGCGACCCGGGCGACGCCGTCGAGCCCGCGGATCTCCTCCAGCGCGCCCTCGACCTGGTCGCGGTGCGCGATGAGCTCCCCGTCCTCGACGCTGAAGACGATCTGCGAGTCGGCGCCCGCCAGCGCCGGCGTGTGCGCCCGGAAGAGGTCGAGCGCCTCCTGGGACTCGGTGCCCGGGATCGAGAAGTCGTCGGCGGCCTCGCCACCGCCCGCCGCGGCGGCCATGAGCAGCACGAGGACGAGCAGAGCGCCGATGAGGCCACGGACCCAGTGCTGGGTCAGCCTGCGGGCGAGGCGGGCGAGGAGGAGCGACATGGCGGTTTACGGTAGCGCCATGAGTGCAAAATGACTTTCGATGCAAACTTGCGTGGCATGCAAAACGTTGCGAGCGCAACGGCGCCGGGAACGAGCAGGTACGGCCCGGAGAAGGCGAACACGACCGTGACGGCGGCGAAGGCGACCGCCGCCGAGATGCGGGCGGCGCCGGCGAGCAGCCGGACCCCGGCCGCCGTGGCGACCACGTACACGGCGACGAACGAGGCGCTCGTGGCCCGCACGAGGCCGTCGACGCTGAGCAGCTCGAGGCCGAGCGGGACGAGCAGCGCGGCGCCGACGACGGCCAGGAGCGCGAGCGCGTTGGCCGGCCGGGAGAGGGCCCGCGGAGCCGAGCCCTCGGCGGCCAGCGCGCCGGCCAGCTTGGTGGCGGCCGCGACGTACGCGTTCATCGCGCCCATCGTCAGGAGCACGGCGAGCCCGGCGGTGACCGTGCGGCCGGGAGCACCGAGGCCGGCGGCCATCAGGTCGGCCAGCGGCACGTTCGACGGGGCGGCGGTGCCGAGCACGCCGACGGTGGCGACGGCGAGGCCGAGGTAGAGCACGACCACGACGGCGAGGGCGGCGAAGATCGCCCGCGGGAGCTGGCGAGCCGGGTCGCGCAGGTCGCCGGCCAGGTGCGAGACGGCCTCCCAGCCGATGAACGAGAGCATCAGCAGGCTGGCGGCGGTCCCGATCGCCGTCCAGCCGTGCGGCGCGAAGGGCGTCCAGTTCGATGCGTCGCTCTCCGGCAGCGCGGTGACGACGGCCACGAGCAGGAGCGCGGCCAGCACGGCGGCGAGGAGGTTCTGCAGCCGCGCCGTGGCGTGCAGGCCGGCGGCGTTGGCGGCCACGACGGCGCCCATCATCCCCGCGGCGCCGGCCACCGCTCCCCCGCGGCCGGCGTCGAGCAGCTCGGCCACGTAGAAGCCGCCGATGAGGGCGACGGCGGGGGCGCCGAGCACGACGCCGGCCAGGAACCACCAGCCGGTGACGGCGCCGGCCCGCGAGCCGAAGGCGCGGCGGGCGTAGGCCGCCGTGCCGCCGGCCTCGGGCTGGCGGACGCCGAGCGCGGCGAAGGTCACGGCCAGCGGGGCGGAGAGGAGCAGCAGCGCGACCCAGGCCAGCACGGACGCGGGGCCGGCGGCCTCGGCGGCCAGCGCGGGGAGGATCAGCACGCCGGGTCCGAGCACGGCTCCGACGTAGAGGGCGGTGGCGGAGCGCGTCGAGAGCATGCGCGCAGTGTCGCGCCAAACCCGGGGCGTTTGGTGCTCACTTGCACCCCTGGAGCGTCTCTGTGCGCAATGATCTACCACTCACCGACTTCGTAGGAGCGGATCATGCCCCTGGACCTCACCGACCGCCGCATGCTCGGGATCCTCCAGCGCGACGGCCGGATCTCCAACGCCGCGCTCGCCGAGCAGCTCCACCTCTCCCCCTCCCCGTGCCTGCGCCGGTTGCGCTCGCTCGAGCAGGAGGGCGTGATCTCCGGCTACCGGGCCGAGCTCGACCGGGCGAAGCTCGGGCTCGGGCTGACCGTGTTCGTCGAGGTGAAGGTGGACGGCCACTCGGACCGCAGCGCGGCCGCCATCAGCGAGGCGCTCACGGCTTCGCCGGAGGTGATCTCCGCCCACATCGTGTCCGGCTCGGCCGACTTCCTGATCCAGGTCGTGGTGCCCGACCTGGCCGGCTACGAGCGGATGATGTTCAACACGCTGCTTCGGCTGCCCAACGTGGGCGACGTGCGTTCCAACTTCGCGCTGCGGACGGTGAAGGCCGCGGGTCCGCTCCCGCTCTGATCAGCGCGCCGGGGTTGTCCTGGGTGAGGCGCCGGGCTTCGCGCTCGTCGAGCAGGTCCGTCGCCACGGCGAGCAGGTCGTCGCGCGTCCCAGGATGCCCGTCGGAAGCGAGGCAGAACGCGTCCGGGAGGAGCCGCCACGCGACGTCGCGGGCGACCGGCCCGTGGTTGCCGAGCAGCGAGGAGACGTTGACCTGGAGCAGCGCGCCGCGCTCGACGACCGCCCGGAGCACGCGCATCCGATGCTCGATCTCGAAGCTCCGCTCGGGGTGCGCGGCGAGCACGCCGTACCCGAGCTCGTGCAGGCGGTCGATGGCGTCGAGGAAGTCGCGGTCGAGGCCCTCGAACGGGCACTCGAGCAGCAGCCAGCGGCCGCCCGCAGGCCCCTGCGCGACCAGCTCGATCTCGCGCGGCGCCAGCACGAGCGCCTCCTCGTGGGCGAGCTCGCCGCCACCGTGGATGCGCACGTCGATGTCCGCGACCGCCTCGACGAGGACCGCCCGCCGGTCGGCGAGCTCTTCGATGTCCACGTCCGGGAACTCGATCCGCTTGATGTGCGGCGTGCAGGCGACGTCACGCACGCCCGCGGCCTCGAGCCGGCGGACGTGCGCAACCGCCGATTCGAGGTCGGCCGAGCCGTCGTCGAGACCGGGAAGGAGATGGCAGTGCAGGTCCACGTACATCCCCTTCCACGGTACGACGGAGCCCTTCGAGCCCCTACTCCGGCTTCACGCGGCGTTCACGGTCAGGAGTTCTGGAGCACCGAGAGGATGTTGCCCGACGGGTCCTTGAACCAGGCGATCGGCGGCCCGTCACCGCGCGCGATGCCCCGCTCGTCCTGGTCGAAGGCCTCGTAGCGCTCGAACTCCACGCCGCGCGATGCGAGCTCGGTGACGGCCTCGTCGATGTCGGAGACCTCGAAGTTGAGGATCGTGTAGTTGGCGGGCACGACGTCCGGCTTCGGGTACACGAGCGTCGGCCGGTCGCCGCCGGAGAGATGCAGGGTCAGGAACCCCATGTCCTCCACGGTGATCCTGATCCCCAGCACCTCGCCGTAGAACTCGCGAGCCTTATCGAGGTCGTCGACCGCGAACCCGCTGAATGCTTTGCTGTTGGTGAGCATGACCCTTAGACCGTCGCAGGTCGCCGAACTCATCGCTAGGCGTGGACGGCGGCTTTCTTGTCGGCGTGCTCGGTCGCCCAGCTCAGCGCGAAGTCGGCGACCTCTTCCCAGCCGGCCTCGCCGGCGGTGAAGTGCGAGCGCGCCGGGAACTCCTTGTAGTCCGACCCGCCGTACTTGGCGGCGATCTTGCGGCTGACCTTGGCCGGGATGACGTGGTCCTCCCCGCCGCCGATGAAGAGCATCGGGGCGCGGTCGGTGCCGTTCCAGTCGACCTTGAACGGTGTCTTCCGGTTGAGATTGGCCATGGCCCCCTCGAACAGCACGCGGGCGGCGGCCGGGACGGCGTAGCGCTCCCAGGCGCGCCGCGACTCGTCCTCGCTCATGGTGTTGCCGAACGCGTACTTGAAGTGCTTCTCGCTGAACGGCACGGCCTTGCCGCGGTTGAGCGGGTTGGCCAGCACGTGGGCGGTGGCCTTCAGCGTGGAGACCGGCAGGTCCGGGATGCCGCGGACGGTCGCGCCGTCGATCGAGACGCCGGCGGCGCCGAGGCCGCGATCGACGAGGATCTGCGCGAACGCGCCGCCGAACGAGTGGCCCATGATGATCGGCGGGCTGTCGAGCTCGCGGATGATCTTCTCGTAGTGGGCGAGGATCTTCTCGGCGCTCAGCTGCGAGAGCGGCGTCGGGTCGGCGCGGAGCGCGTCGACGTCGCCTTCGAGACCGGGCCACGACGGCGCGAGCACGCGATAGCCGCGGCTCTCGTAGCGCTCGATCCACTTCTCCCAGGATCGAGGCGTCATCCACAGGCCGTGGATGAGGACGATGGTGTCGGGCGTGAGATTGGTCATGGGCGGAACGTACGCCCGGGCCGGCCGCCGTCGCTTGCGTCACATGACTGCAATCGACTCAACTCGCGCCCAGCACGCCGGCCAGCTCGGCCCGCGAAGTGATCCCCAGCTTGGGGAAGATCCGGTACAGGTGGGAGCCCACGGTCCGGTGGGAGAGGTACAGCGTCTGGCCGATCTCGCGGTTCGACAGGCCGCCGGCCGCCAGCTGGGCGATCTGCAGCTCCTGCGGGGTGAGCTCGTCGCGCACCTCGGTCGCCCGCCGCCGCGAGGTCTCACCGGAGGCGCGCAGCTCCTGCCGCGCCCGCTCGCTCCACGGGCCCGCCCCGAGCGCGTCGAACGCCTCGCGCGCCGCGCGCAGCGGCGCGCGCGACTCGGCCACCCGCCGCTCGCGCCGCAGCCACGCGCCGTAGGCCAGCAGCACCCGGGCCCGCAGGAACGGCCACCGGCGCACCTCGGGCCCGAGCGCCGCCTGGAAGAGCTCCGCGGCGACCTCGCCCTCGGCCAGGACCGCGCGGGCATAGGCCGCCGCCGCGTGGGGATAGGTCGAAGCGAGCAGCAAGCCCGAGCCCTCCAGCTCCTCGAGCAGCGCCATCCCGCGCTCGCGCTGTCCGCTGTGGGCCGCGGCCTCGGCGAGGTCGGCGATCATCCAGGCGCGCATGAACGGGTGGTGCGAGGGATCGGCGGGATCCCACACGCGCAGCAGCGCCTCGAAGGCGTCGGCATGGCGTCCCGCCCCCAGCGCGTCGAGCGCCCGCGCGAGCTGGATCGCCGCCAGCACGAAGGCGGCGCCCATCGGGAGCACGGCCTGCTCGGAGGCCGCGGCGTACTCGCGCGCGCGATCGTGGTCGCCGCGCAGCGCGGCGAGCAGGGCCAGCAGCAGGTCGGCGCCGGCCCCCCACACGGGCTGGCCGGTCTCCTCGGCCAGCCGGCGCGCCTCAGCCGCGGCGGGGATGGCGACGTCCCACTCGCCCACGTACGTCGAGCCCCACGCGTGCAGCACGAGCAGCCGCGCCAGGTGCCCGAGCCGGCCCTGAGCGCGCAGGTCGGCCGCCGCCGCGGCGAGGTGCGGACCGGAGCGATCGAAGGCGCCGATCACGTGCGCGGCCGTGCCCAGAAGACGGGCGGCGCCCGCGTCGGCCGCCGCCGCGCGGTCGAGGGCGTCGAGCACGAGCGGGCCGTGCTCGCGCGGCGTCACGTACGCGAGGATGCCGAGGACGAGCAGGCTGTCCTGCGGTCGGCCCACGCGCTCGGCGGCCTGGGCGATCGAACGCCGCGTGGCCTCGCCGGGGACCGACCAGAAGCTGCGCGAGGCGACGAGCCAGAGCAGGTTGAGGGCCAGCTCGTCGTCGCCCTCGCGGTGCGCGAGGTCGGCGGCGTCGACGAGCGCCGCGCGCGCCGGCTCAGCGGGGATGGCCGGATCGATCATGCCGCGGATCCACGCGATGCGGCCGCGCTCGACCGGCTCGAGATCGAGCGGGTCGACGGCCTCGAGCAGGCGGTCGACGAGCTCGCGCCGCCCCAGCTCGACGCCCAGCGCGGCGGCCCGCAGCAGGCGGCCGGCGCGGCGAGCCGAGGCAGGCGTCACCCCCGCCGCGCGCTCGAGCGCCGCCACGGCCGCGACGATGTCACCCCGGCGGCGGGCCAGCGCGGCGGCGACCTCCAGCTCCTCGGCGACCTCCTCGTCGGTGCCGAGGACCGCCGCCGCGCGGTGCCAGACGCGCCGTTCGGGCTGCCCCGCCAGCGCCTCGGCCAGCGCGGCGTGCGCGGCCTGCCGCCGGGCCGGGCCCGCCGACTGGTGGATGGCCGAGCGCATGAGCGGATGGCGGAAGCGCACGCGCCGCCCGTCGATCTCGATGAGCCGCGCCGCGACGGCGGGCTCGAACACCTCCAGGGTCTCCCCGGCGGCCGCGAGCACCTCCGCGAGCACGCCGCCGTCGTCCACCGCGGCCAGCAGGAGCACGCGCCGGGTCGCCTCCGGCAGCTCGGACTCGCGCGCCGCGAAGGCCCGCTCGAGCCGCGCCGTCAGCGGCAGCCACTCGGAGAGCTCGGCCTCGTGGCGCTTGAACGGCACCGGCAGCTCCACGAGGGCGAGCGGGTTGCCCGCCGCCTCGGCGAACAGCCGCTCGCGCACCGCGGCGTCGAGGCCCGGGGCGTGGTGCTCGAGCAGCTCGGCGGCCGCCGCCGCATCGAGCCCCTCCAGGGCGAGCTCCGGCAGCCCGGCCGCGTCGAGCGGGCTGCCCGGGGTGTCGCGCATGGCGGCGAGCAGCACGACCGGCTCGGACTCCAGCCGCCGCGCCACGAAGGCCAGGACGTCCGCCGTGGCCGGGTCGAGCCAGTGGGCGTCCTCGACGGCGAGCAGGACCGGGGCGGTCGACGCGGCGTCGCCGATCAGCTCGAGCGCGGCCAGCGCGATGCGGAAGAGGTCCGGCGCCGCGGCGTCGCACATCCCGAAGGCGGCGAGCAGGGCGTCGCGGTGCGGCGCGGGCAGCGCGTCGACGTGGTCGAGCACCGGCAGCAGCAGCTGGTGCAGGCCGGCGAACGGCAGGTGCGTCTCCGACTGCACGCCCGCGGTGCCGAGCACGCGCATGCCGCGCTCGGCCGCCGAGCGGGTCGCCTGCCCGAGCAGCGTCGACTTGCCGATCCCCGCCTCGCCGCGCAGGATCAGCGCGCCGCCGCGCTCCGGGACCCGGTCGAGTAGCTCGGCAATGGCGGCGCTTTCACCGTCGCGGCCGATGACCGGATGGGTTTGGAGCACCCGACGACTATCTCAAACGGCGTTCACCCAAGATGGGTGATGTCCGATCACCCCCGCGGCCTAGACCATGGATCCGGCCCACAACAAGGAGGCGGTTCGATGGCAGCTTACGAGTCGAGGCCAGACAGCTCGAATGCGGCTGAAGACGTGTCGGGCTGGGCGCTCGGCGCGATCGCGTTCGCCGCGACGATCATGACCCTGATCGGGGTCTTCCAGGCCCTCACCGGGCTCGTGGCGCTCTTCAACGACGACTTCTACGTCGTCACCGCGAACTACACGTTCGACCTCGACGTCACGGCGTGGGGCTGGATCCACCTGATCCTCGGCCTCGCGGTGCTCGCCACGGGTCTCGGGCTGTTCGCGCGGGCCACCTGGGCCGGCGTGACGGCGATCATTCTCTGCATGCTGAGCGCGCTCAGCAACTTCTTCTTCATCCCCTACTACCCGATCTGGGCGCTGGTCCTGATCGGCCTCAACGTCTGGGTGATCTGGGCGCTGACGCGGCCCGGGGCGATCAGGACCTGAGCTAGACGCCGAACACCCGCTCGCGGATATCGCCGCCGGCGGCGGCGATCTCCCCGAGCTCCCACACGAAGCTGAGCTCCGCCATGTTGGGGCGGCCGAGCGCACGGGTGCACGAGAACCCGCCCGCACGGAACCGCAGCGCGATGGTCGCCAGGTGCTCGACCAGCGCGTCCGCGGCCTCCTGCAGCGTGTCCCCCTCGCCGTGGGCCCAGCCGCCGAGCGTGAGGCGGCACCGGCCCGAACGCTCGCGAAGCTCGAGTGATGGGGTCCAGCCACGGGTCATGTTCGTGTGTATCGCCACTTGCCCGCGTCTCTGAACCGCGAACCGATCACCCGGGGCGGGTGAGGACGCCTCACCCCGCACAGAGCGAAGGTCAAGGCAATCCGACCGGGAGGCTCCATGGCCAGGCCGTTCCAGGGCGTCATCAACCTCGACATCCGCGATTCGCAGCCGGACTGGCCGGCGTTCTTGCCCGATCGGCCGCCCGAGACCGCCCCGAACGTGCTCGTCGTGCTCTACGACGACACGGGCTGCGCCGCGTGGTCGCCCTACGGCGGGCGGATCGAGATGCCGACCCTCCAGCGACTGGCCGACAACGGCCTCACCTATGCGCAGTGGCACACGACGGCCCTCTGCTCGCCCACGCGCTCGGTCTTCCTCACCGGCCGCAACCATCACCAGAACGGCTTCGCCTCGATCTCGGAGACCTCGACGGGGTTCCCGGGCTACAACTCGCACATCCCGCGCGAGAACGCGGCGATGGCCACCGTGCTGCGCAACAGCGGCTGGAGCACGTTCTGGGTCGGCAAGAACCACAACACGCCGGTCGACGCCTGGACGATGGGCTCGTCGAAGAAGGACTGGCCGCTCGGGCTCGGCTACGACCGCTTCTACGGGTTCATCGGCGGCGAGACGAACCAGTGGTATCCCGACCTCGCCGAGGACAACCACTATGTGGAGCAGCCCTACGGGCCCGAGGACGGCTACCACCTGTCGAAGGACCTGGCGGACAAGGCGCTCGAGTTCATCCGCGACACCAAGCAGTCCGAGCCCGACAAGCCCTGGTACCTGTGGTTCTGCCCTGGCGCCAACCACGCGCCCCACCACGCGCCGCAGGAGTTCATCGACAAGTACAAGGGCAAGTTCGACGACGGCTACGAGGCGTACCGCGAGTGGGCCCTCCCGCGCATGATCGAGCGGGGGATCCTCCCCGAGGGCACCGAGCTGACGCCGATCAACCCGATGGCGCCCGGGACGTTCAGCGAAGGCGACAGCATGCGGCCGTGGGACACGCTCGATGCCGACGAGAAGCGGCTGTTCTCCCGTATGGCCGAGGTCTACGCCGGCTTCAGCGAGTACACCGACCACCAGGTCGGCCGCATCGTCGACTACCTCGAGGAGTCCGGCCAGCTCGACAACACGCTGATCCTCTACTGCGCCGACAACGGCGCGTCCGGCGAGGGCAGCCCGAACGGCTCGGTCAACGAGAACAAGTTCTTCAATGCCTGGCCCGACACGATCGAGGACAACCTGCCGCTCATCGACAAGCTGGGCGGCCCCGAGGGCTACAACCACTATCCGACCGGCTGGGCCGTGGCGTTCTCCACCCCGTACCGGATGTTCAAGCGGTACTCGTACCAGGGCGGCGTGGCCGACCCGCTGGTCATCCACTGGCCGGCGGGGATGCAGGCGCGCGGCGAGGTCCGCACGCAGTACCACCACTGCACGGACATCGTCCCGACCATCCTCGACTGCTGCGGCGTCGAGATGCCGGCCGTGGTCGACGGGTACGAGCAGACCCCGCTCCCCGGCGTCTCGATGCGCTACTCGTTCGACGCCGCCGAGGCGCCCACGAACAAGGAGACGCAGTACTACGAGATGCTCGGCACGCGGGGCATCTGGCACAAGGGCTGGAAGGCGGTGACCGAGCACGGACCGGTGCCGATCGGGCTCGGGCACTTCGACGAGGACCGCTGGCAGCTCTTCCATACCGACGAAGACCGGTCCGAGGCGCACGACGTCGCCGACCAGCATCCCGAGAAGCTCGAGGAGCTCAAGGCGCTCTGGCTCGAGGAAGCGCAGAAGTACGACGTCCTGCCGCTCAACGACCTCTCGATCTTCGAGTTCCGCGAGCTCGAGTACCAGATCGCGGTGCCGGCGACGGGTCGCTACATCTACTACCCGCACACGACCGAGGTGCCCGAGGCGTCGGCCGCGAACACGATCGCCGTCTCCTTCAAGATCCTCGCCGAGGTCGAGTTCACCGACGCGTCGGAGGGTGTCATCTTCGCCCAGGGCTCGCGCTTCGGCGGGTACTCGCTGTTCGTCAAGGACGGGAAGCTGCAGTTCGTCTACAACTTCCTCGGCATCCCGCCCGAGCAGCGGATCGTCGCCGACATGCCGCCGCCCGGCAGGCACATCGTCGGCGTCGACTTCACCAAGGAGCGGATGGGCGAGCGCCACGAGTGGCACGGTCCGCTCAAGCTCCACGTCGACGACGAGGTGGTGGCCGAGGACGAGATCCGCACCATCGCCAGCCGCTATTCGCTCTGCGGCGAGGGGCTGTGCATCGGGTACGACGGGGGCGACGCGGTCTCCAGCGAGTACAAGCCGCGCTTCGCGTTCACGGGCGGCGCGATCGTCAAGGTCGTGTTCGACGTGGCGGACGACGCGTACGTGGACCTCGAGCGCGAGCTGGCGGCGGCCATGGCCCGCGACTGATCCATGCCGGCCTGGCTCCGGTCGTACCAGCGCGCCTGGCTGCGGCCGGACGTCATCGCCGGCATCGTCATCTGGAGCGTGGTCACGCCGCAGGCCGTGGCCTATGCGCAGATCGCCGGGCTCCCGCCGGAGGCCGGCCTCGCGGCCGCCCCCGTGGCCATGGCCGTGTACGCGCTGGCGGGAACGTCCCGCCAGCTGGTGGTCAGCGCGACGACGGCCACGTCAGCGGTCTCGGCGGCCGCCGTCGGGCCGCTCGCCGGCGGTGACGTGGCGAGCTTCGCCGCGCTGTCGGCGATGCTGGCCATCGTGGTCGGCGTGGTGCTCGCCCTCGGCGGGTGGCTGCGGTTCGGCGCCGTCGCGGACCTCGTGAGCAAGCCGGTGATGACCGGGTTCCTCTTCGG
Source organism: uncultured Solirubrobacteraceae bacterium (assembly GCA_963774155.1). Classification (GTDB taxonomy): domain Bacteria; phylum Actinomycetota; class Thermoleophilia; order Solirubrobacterales; family Solirubrobacteraceae; genus DASSUW01. Next base: position 92,956 of record CAVZDW010000008.1, on the reverse strand, counting down.
GCTCGGCCTGGTGATCGTGCTCGCCCAGCTCCCGGCCCTGCTCGGCGTGCCCGCCGGCGAGGGCAACTTCTTCCCGGCCCTGGCCGACGTGCTCGGCGAGCTCGGCGACGTGCACGCCGCGACGCTCGCGGTCGGAGCCGGGGCGGTCGCCGTGCTCGTGCTCGGCCGCCGCCTGATGCCGCGGCTCCCGTGGACGCTCGTCGTGCTCGTCGCGGCGATCGTGGTGTCGGCGCTCGCCGGGCTCGAAGGCCGCGGCGTCGACGTCGTCGGCGACATCCCGACCGCCCTGCCCGACCCCGCGGTCCCGCAGGTGTCGGCAAGCGACATCGTCGCGTTGGTCGCACCCGCGCTCGGCGTGCTCATCCTCAGCGCCGAGGCGATCGGGGTGGCGCGCGGCCTGGCCGTCAAGCACGGCTACGAGGTCGACGCCAACCGCGACCTGGTGGCGCTTGGCGGCGCCAACGTCCTGACCGGGCTGTCGTCGGGCTTCGTACAGTCGGGCGGCGCCAGCCAGACCGCGGCGGCCGACGGGGCGGGTGGGAAGAGCCAGATGGCCTCGGTGATCGCGGCAGGGCTGCTGCTGCTCACCGGCGCGTTCCTGGCGCCGCTCTTCGCCGATCTCCCGCAAGCCGCGCTGGCCGCGATCGTCATCGTCGCGGTAGCGGGCTTCTTCGACGTCGCCGAGATCCGCCGGTACGTCCGCGTGCGCCGCAGCGCGGTCGTCTTCTCCGGCCTCGCGCTGGCCGGCGTGCTCGCGCTGGGCGTGCTCCAAGGCCTGATCGTCGCCGCGGGCCTGTCGCTCGCCTACGTCATCCAGCGGCTCAGCCGGCCGAGCGTGACGGTGCTCTCGCGCGAGCCGCTCGTGGTCCGCTGCGATGGCCCACTCCTCTATCCGAACGCGAACGCGGTCAAGGTGCGCGTCCTCGCGCTGGCGAACGGGGCGCCGGTCGTGGTGCTCGATCTCGAGGTGTCGACGGAGCTCGACGTGCAGAGCGCCGACACGCTGCGCGAGCTGGCCGAGGAGCTGCGGCGCCGCGGGAGCGAGCTGCGGCTCACGCGCGTGCACGCGCCCGCGCACGAGATCCTGCGCCGCAGCGGCGTCGCCGATCAGGTCTCGATCGAGACGGCGCGATAGCGCCGCGCGTGCCAGCCGAACGCGGCGAGCCCGATCGGCAGTGGCAGCCAGTAGGAGAAGAGGCGATAGGCGAACGTGGCGAGGACGGCGGCGCCGGCCGGGACGCCCGCCAGCGCGAGCGTCGCGGTCAGGCCCGCCTCCACGAACCCGAGCCCGCCGGGCGTGATCGGGATCTGGGAGAGGAGCTGCGCGGCGCAGAACGCGAGCAGGACGAGCGACGGGCGGGGCTGGGACCCGACGGCGGCGAGCGCGACCAGGAGCGTCGCGTAGTCGAACGCCCAGCGGCCACTCGTGGCGGCCAGCGCGCGCTTCCAGCGCGGCCCGAGCGTGCCGATCAGCCGGTCGCGCTCGCGCAGCAGGCGCTCGGGAAGCCGCGTGAGCGGCTCCGAGCTGCGGCGGATCCGGTTGCGGACGCGCTGCACCACCCGGCCGACCCACCGCAGCACGCCGTCGTAGACGACCAGGACCGTCCCGATGGCGAACAGCGCGACGAAGACGGCGAGGCCGACGAGCGCGGCCTCGAGCAGGTCGCGGCTCACGCCGCCGCGGAGGATGCCCGGTATGGCGAGGACCGGCATGGCCAGCAGGACGGCGAACGTGAGCAGGTTGACCGCGGAGATCCCGGCCACCAGACCGCGCGAGGGCAGGCCGGTCTGGCCAAGCATCCGGTACTGGAGCGCGGCGCCGACCGCGCCGCCGCCGGGCGCGATCTTGCTGAGCGCGTTGCCCGCGAGCTGCGAGCTGATGACCGCCGGCCACGCCGCTCCGCGCAGCGCCAGGTGCTGGAGCGCCCAGACGCACGCCAGCACCCCGAACTGGAGCACCGCCATCAGCCCGAGCCAGCCGGGTGACAGCTCGTCGAGGTCGTCCCACGAGCCGAGCACCTCGGCAAGGCTCGGCGCGACGAGGTAGAGCGAGATCCCGGTGACGGTGAGCCAGAACGCCGCGCGCACGAGCCGGCGGCGCGGGGGTGCCTCGGACTCGCCGCGCTCGATCTCGTGCTCGGCGTCGGTCCGGTCCTCGATGGCGCGCTCGAGGCGATCGCCGACCTCGGTCATCGCGCCGCACCCTACGCGCCCGGCCGCTGTCGCGGGATCACCCCGACCGGGTGAACCGCAGCCACCCCCGGAGCGGGGATAGTCGCCGGGTGAAGCTCTCGCGCGGGGACGTGATCGCCGGCCTGACGGTGTGGGCCGTGCTCGTGCCCGAGTCGCTGGCCTACGCCACGATCGCCGGCGTCTCGCCGGTCGTCGGCCTCTACGCGGCGCCGCCCGCGCTCGTCCTCTACGCGCTGCTGGGCAGCTCACGGCACCTGATCGTCGGACCGATGTCGGCCACCGCCGCGCTGTCGGCCGCCGCGGTCGCCCCGCACTACGGGCTGACGGCGGCGCTGGCCATCATGACCGGCGTCATCGCGCTCGGCGCCGGACTCCTGCGGCTCGGCTTCCTCGCCAACTTCATCTCCGAGCCGGTGCTCAAGGGCTTCATCGTCGGCCTGGCGCTGACCATCATCGCCGGCCAGCTGCCGAAGCTGTTCGGGGTCGAGAAGGGCGACGGCGACTTCTTCGAGCAACTCTGGGACCTCGCGGGCAACCTCGGTGCCACGGACCTGGCCACGCTGGCCGTCGGGCTCGGGTCGCTCGCCCTCGTGCTCGGGCTGCGGCGGATCGCGCCCATCGTCCCCGGCTCGCTCGCCGCCGTGGCGGTCGGCGTGATCATCGTCGAGCTGCTCGAGCCCGACAGCGTCGACATCGTGGGGACGATCGACAGCGGGCTGCCTCCGCTGGGCATCCCCGACGGCTCGTTCTCCGACTACCTCGGCCTCGCGGGGAGCGCCGTCGGCGTCGCGCTCGTGGGCTTCTCCGAGGGCCTCGGGGCGGCCAAGACGTACGCGGCCCGCGACCACTACGAGATCGACGCCAACCGCGAGATGATCGGCCTCGGGGCGGCCAACCTCGGCGCGGGCCTGGCCAGCGGCATGGTCGTCAACGGCAGCCTGTCGAAGACCGCGGTGAACGGCGGGGCGGGCGCCAAGAGCCAGGTCTCGGGCCTCGTCGTCGCCGTGCTCGTCGTCGTCACCCTGCTGTTCCTCACCGGCCTGTTCGAGAGCCTGCCGGAGGCGACGCTGGCCGCCGTCGTGATCGCCGCGGTGATCGAGCTCGTCGACATCCCGGCGCTGGTCCGGCTCTACCGCGTGTGGACGTCGCGGCTCGGGTCGATCTACGGGCGCGCCGCGCGCCCGGACTTCCTGGCGGCGGTCGCCGCGATGCTCGGGGTGCTCATCTTCGACACGCTGCCGGGGCTGTTCATCGGCATCGCGGTGTCGCTCGTCCTCTTGCTCTACCGCGCGTCGCGGCCGAACGTTGCCGTGCTCGGCCGGCTGCCCGACGGCCACTGGGTCGACCTCGCACGCGGCAAGGCCACGCAGCAGCCCGGCGTCGCGGTGCTGCGCGTCGAGTCCGGGCTCTTCTTCGCCAACGCCGAGCACGTCCGCCAGGCGATCCTCGCCCACGCCAAGGGCGTGACAACCATCGTGATCGACGCCGAGACCATGCCCTTCGTCGACGTCACGGCCGCGCAGATGCTCGCCCAGGTGCGCGGCGACCTCCAGCGCGAGGGCGTCGATCTCGTCGTGGCGCGCGACATCGGCCAGGTGCGCGACGTGCTGCGCCGCACCGGCGCGGAGGACGACGGGGCGGTGCTGTTCCCGACGGTCGAGGACGCCGTCAGCCGAGTCCGCTGATCCCGTCGCCGATCAGCTTGGCCCCGATGACCAGGCAGATCACCGCCATGATCGCCGCGTTGTGCGAGCCCATCCAGGTCTTCATATCGTCGAGGACGTGCGCGGCGCGGTCGCCGAGCGCGAAGTAGAGCGCGACGGGCAGGCCCGGCCCCAGCGTGCCGACGAGCACGAAGACGCCGAGCGCGACGGCCTGCTGACCGGTGTCGGCCCCGGTCCCGGCGATCGCCGCCGCGGCGCCGACCGTGAGCAGCAGGTTCTTCGGGTTGATGCCCGACAACGCCACCGCGATGGCGAACGCCCGGCCCGGCTTGAACGGAGTCGATGGTCCGCATCCACTTCGGCAGCGCGGCCACCTCGCCCTCCTGCGGGCGTCCGCGCCACTGCTTGAGCGCGACGAGGACCAGCAGCGCGCCGAGAACGAGCTTGAGGACGCTCACCCACGTCGCCGGCTCACCGCCTTCCGTGACGTCGGTGCGGCCGGCCACGACGAGCACGATCACGCCGACCACGGTCAGCCCGAGGATCCATCCGAGCACGAACGCCGGGCCGTTGACGCGCCCGCGCGGTGTGCCGAGCATGAGCACGACCGCGATGATCGGCACCGGGCTGATGGCAACGCCGACGGCGAACGACAGCACCTGCCCGATCGCGTCAGCCATCGCGCAACACGCAGCGGAAGCCGATGTGGGTCGTCGACGTGTCGACGGCCTCGAACTGCCGCGCGGCCGGGCGGTAGCGCAGGCAGTAGTTCGGTGCGCAGAGGTGCGAGCCGCCCTTGATGACGCGGCGTGGGATGTGCTCGCCGGCGTCGGGCCCGCAGCAGGGCGCCGCCGCGTCGTGCTGCTCGGCCGGCTCGCAGGTCCACTCCCAGACGTTGCCGGTCATGTCGTAGAGCCCATAGCCGTTGGCCGGGAAGCTGCCGACCGGCGACGTGCCGGGCCGCCCGGTGTGCTGCCACGGGAACTCGCCCAACCAGGTGTTCGCCATTCCGGGCGCGAACTCGTCACCCCAGGCGAACGTCGCGCCCTCGAGGCCGCCCCGGGCGGCGTACTCCCACTCGGCCTCGGTCGGCAGCGCCTTGCCGGCCCAGGCGGCGTACGCGTCGGCGTCCTCGTACGCGATCTGCGTGACCGGGTGCCGCCCGCGCGTGTAGGTGTCGCTGGCCGGCCCCTCGGGCCGCTCCCACGTGGCGCCGGGCACGTACGACCACCAGTTGCGGAAGTCGCGCAGGTCGACCGGCCCGCGCGACGGTCGGAAGACGAGCGCGCCCGGCACCAGCGCCTGCGGATCCGCGTCGGGATAGTCGTCGGGCTCGAGCGGGCGCTCGGCCACGGAGACGTGGCCGGTCGCCTTCACGAAGCGACGGTACTCGGCCACCGTCACCGGGTGGGTGTCGATCCAGAAGCCCTCGACCTCGACGCTCCGCACGGGCCGCTCCTCGGGGTAGAAGGTCTCCGACCCCATCAGGAACGACCCGGCGGGCACCTTCGCCATCCCGTCGGGCATGGGCTACGCGGGCACGGCCGCGCCCGGCTCGGCGCGGTGCCGCGCGCCGCGCAGCTTGAACGCCACGAAGACCATGAAGCCTCCGCGGAGCAGCAGCGAGATGGCGAACAGCACGGCGAGCGTGACGAGGCTGACGCCCGGCAGCGAGAGGATGAGGATCCCCAGGATCGCGTCGAGGATCCCGAGCCCCATCATCGCGGCCCGGTCCTCGAGCTCCGAGAACGCCCGGATGAACCGGATCACGCCCTCGACGATCAGGAAGACGCCGAGCACGACCACGATGGCCAGCAGGCTCTCCCCCGGCCGCCGCAGGCAGACGACGCCGGCGATGATCGACAGCACGCCCACGATCGCGGCGAGCGCGCGCGAGTCCGGCGAGCCGCCGATCGCCTCGGCAACGTCGAGCGCGCCCGTGAAGAGCAGCCCGACGCCGATGAAGATGCCCAGCGCCAGCAGCGTGATGTCGGGATAGACGATGGCCAGGATGCCGGCGATGATCGACACGAGGCCGACGATCAGGAAGAGCCACCAGTTCCGCGCGGTCTGCTCGACACCGGATGCGACGGACATGTCCTCAGGCCCCCAAGGTCGCGACCTGCGCGGGGTCGAGCATGCCCTGCTGGAGGATGACGCCGCCGGTCTCGGCGACCGCGACCTCCAGCTCCCGCGCCCAGATGTGCTCGACGAGCACGAGCCCGGCGGCCTGGCCGGGCGCCAGCCCGGAGGCCACCTCGTCGACGTCCTCCTGCGAGACGAGCGTCGGGCGGCCTTCGATGCCGGGGCGCGTCACGAGATCGCCCGATTCCTCCCGGAGCACGAACAGGACGTCGAGCACGTGCAGCGCCCCGCTGCGCTCGATCTTCTCCAGCTCCGCGATGATGCGCCCCTCGTACGAGGCATCGCTGCCGAAGCCGACGGCGATGAACTGCACGGGCGCGGCGGCGTTCATCGCGCGTGCGCGCCTTCGCTCAGCGCCTCGCGCAGGGTCTCCTCCGCCTCCGTGCTCAGCGACGTGTGCAGCACCTCGCCGCCGTACTGCGAGATCCGCGGCAGGACCTTGTCCGGCGTGGCGCTCTGGACGAGCACGAACAGCGCGGCGCCGCCCGGCTCGAGCTTGTCGCCCAGCCCCTTCATGAACTTGTCGTCGATGCCGTAGTCGCTCAGCGAGCCGGCGGCAGCGCCGCTCGCGGCGCCGATCGCCATGCCGAGGAGCGGGGCCAGGAAGATGAGGCCGATCAGGCCGCCCCAGAGAGCGCCGCCGGCAGCTCCCGCCGCACCCGGCTTGAACGTCTGGCGCAGCTTCACCTTGCCGTCGTCCTGTCGCACCGCGACCACGAGGTCGCCGATCTCCATCACGTGCTCGGTCTGGAGGTCGGCCAGCGTGCGCGCGACCTCTTGCGCGGTCGCCTCGTCCGGATACGCGATGCCCACCAGGTTGCTCATTTGCCCTCCGGGGTCGGTTGGAGACTGCACCGTCGCGCCCCGAGGGGTGAATCGGCATCACCCACACCGGGTGAAGCCGGATCACCCTCGTGCCCGTCAGGGTCTGCAGTCATGGCGCGCCCCGCGCCCGACCAGAGCTACGAGATCCGCATCCGCGGACGGATCAGCCGCGCGCTGCTCGACAGCTTCGAGGGAATGAGCAGCGAGCTCGAGCCCGTGGAGACCGTCCTCCACGGCCCCGTCCGCGATCAGGCCGAGCTCCACGGGCTCATCGACCGCATCCAGGCGCTCGGCCTCGAGCTGGTCGAGGTCCGGCGGCTGCCGGGTTGAGGTTGCGTCGACGAACGTCAACCCCGGCTGGGTAGGGAGGCTGGGGAGCCGCCGGGCTTCGAGTCGTCGCTTTCGGGTCACGGCCGACAGGTCGACACCCGGCCGAACCCGCTCCCTTAATGCCGCAGTTGACGTTCGGGTGCCGGCGCTACGGCGCGAGCATCTCGAGCCGGCGCGCACGGCGGACGGCCTCGCGGCGATCCGCGACGTCGAGCTTGCGGTAGATCGACTTCAGGTGCGTCTTGACCGTGTTGACGGACACGAAGAGCTCGGCCGCGATCTCCTGGTTGGACATCATCGTCGGCAGGAAGCGCAGAACGGCGCGCTCGCGCGGGCTGAGCGGCTCGACGACGAACGACGCGTGCACGCGCGAGCGGTCGGCGCCGTCGAGCGCGTCGAGCACGTCGCCGACGAGCGCTCGGTGGGCGGTGCCGCGGCGGAGCTGGCGGCTGAGCAGCGGCTGGAGGGAGCGGCCGAAGTGGAGCAGGGCGGCGCGGAGCCCGGCCGGCTCGGCGGCGTCAAGCGCCCGCTCGAGCGAGGCCGCGGCGCCCTCGTGGTCGGCCGCGACGTCCAGCGCCAGCGCCTCGACGAGCCAGGCCTGGACCGCGAACGGCGAGAGCTCGCCGTCGAGCTGCTCGGTCCAGATCGCGATCGTCTCGCGCGCGGCCTCGGCCTCGCCGTCGGCGAGCTGGAGCTGCCCGAGGACGACCGCCGCGCTCAGCGACGCCGGCGCGGCGTCGGAGACGCCGAGGAGCTGCACCGCCCGCCGACGGTCGCCGAGCGCGGCGTGCAGGCCGGCCGCCTTCAGCGCGAACTGGTCGTGGAGCGTGGCCACCAGCGGGAAGTCGCCGAGCTCCTCCTCCCCGGCCTCCAGGACGGCCAGGGCCGACTCGGGCTCACCACGGGACGCCAGCGACGCGGCGCGCAGGAGGGCAAGCCCGGCGCGCAGCGGCCGCTCCTGCGTCCCCGCCAACGCCTGCTGGGCCTGGTCGATCGACTGCGCGGCCTCGTCGCCGCGATCCCAGAGGATCTCCGCGCCGGCCCGCGCCAGCAGCGCCGCGCCGGCCGGCCAGCTGTACTGCCAGCCGTGCGCGTCCGCGAGCGCCAGCGCATCGGCGGCGTGCCGCGCGGCCCGCGGGTAGTCGTGGGTCACGCCGGCGAGGACGGCGAGGTGGCTGACCGCGATGAGCACGAGCCAGTCGTGCCCGGCGTCGGCCGCCGCGCCCCGCGCCCGCTCGAGGTGACGCCCGGCCGCGTCGAGCTCGCCGGTCCACAACTCGGCGATCCCGAGGTTCACGAGGGCGAGGGCGCGCAGGTCGGCGTCCACGACGCCCGGGTCGAGCGCGCCTCGGCTGGCCAGCGCGCGACCGGACTCGAGCGCGCCCGCGAGATCGCCCCGCAGCCGTGCGACGTAGAGCTCGAGCGCGCTGAACGACACGGCGAAGCGCGGGCGCCGCTCTTCGGGCACGTGGTCGGCGGCCGCCGCCGCGAGGCTCAGGAACCGCTCCGCACCGGCGTAGTCGCCGCGGTCGAGCTGCGTGCTGGCCACCGCCAGCGCCACCTCGGGGTCGTCGACGGTCCACTCGGCCGGCAGCCGGTCGACGAGCGGCCGCAGCGCCCCCGTCTCGCCCCGGATCAAGAGGTCCACCCAGCGCTCGCCGGCCAGCCGCGCCGCCAGGTCCCACGCCTCGGCCTGAACCGCGTGGACGAGCCCGCTCGCCTCGTCGCCGTTGGCGGCGAACCACTCGGCCGCGCGACGGTGCACCTCGGGCAGCCGGTCCGGGAAGTCGCTGCGCAGCTCGGCCTGCAGCAGCTCCCGGAACAGCGCGTGGTAGCGATACCACTCGCCGCGCCGGTCCAATGGCGCGATCAGCGCGCCGCCGCGCTCGAGGTCCACCAGCCGCCGGTGCCCGTCGTTGCGGCAGGTGAGCGCGTTGGCCAGGTCGCCGTTGAGGACGTTCACGACCGACGTCGTGAGGAGGAAGCAGCGCTCGTCCGGCGACACGCGCGACATCACCTCGGAGATGAGGTAGTCGCTGATCGCCCGGTCGTCGCCCGCGAAGTCGTCGACGAAGCCCTCCGGGTCGGGATGCCCGCGCAGCGAGAGCGCGGCGAGGCGGAGCGCGCCGGCCCAGCCCTCGGTGCGCTCCCACAGCCGGCGCATGTGCTCGTCGGGAAGCGACACGCCGCCGGCGGCGAGCATCTGCGCCGTCTCGCCCAGCGTCAGCGCGAGGTCCGGCTCGCGGATCTCGGCGAGCTGCTCCTGGAGGCGCAGGCGGCCGAGCCGCAACGGCGGATCGGCGCGCGTCGCCACCACCAGCCGGAGCGCCGGCGGCGGGTGCTGCAGCAGCACGTCGATGTCGCGATGGACGTGCTCGGCCACCTCGTGGAAGTCGTCGAGGACGAGCACAACGGGCTCGGCGCGTTCGCCTAGGGCCACCGTCAGCGTGCTGACAAGAAGCTCCGGCCGACCACGCGGATGGGCGACCAGCGCCTCGACCGCATCGGCCACGCCGGCGCGCGCCAGAGCCTCGAGCACGGCGCGCCAGAACCGGCGCCGATCGCCATCGGTGGCGTCGAGCGAGAGCCACGCGACGGGACCCGGAGGCTGCCCCGCGCGGATCCAGTTCCCGAGCAGCGCCGTCTTTCCCGCCCCGGGCGGCGCGGCAAGCAGGGTCAGCGGCCGCTCGACGGCCGCGTCCATGGCGTCCAGAAGCCGCCGGCGGACCACGATCCCCGCCTGCTCGGGTGGAAGCGCGAATTTGGTGGCCGGCAGGCTGCCGGCGAAATGCTTTGGGGCCTTGTGTGCCACTCCTGCTCACTATTGAGAGGGACGGCAAGCAAAACGTACCTGACCGCACGGGCCCTGTTGATGGCGTTTACATGCTGTTCCCGATCATCCTCGGCGGGTGAGGCGGGCTCACCCGGGCGCGACGGACGCTGCGGGCCATGAGCGCACCCGAACCACACAAGCCGTCCGCCTACATCGTCGAGTTCGTCGGGACGTTCTTCCTCGTCCTGGCGATCTGCGGCACCATCTCCGCCGGTGCTCCGCAGGGCGCCGTCCTCACGAACGTCGCCCTCGTCCACACGCTCGTGCTGATGGCGATGGTCTACGCGATCGGGTCGCTCTCGGGCTGCCACGTCAACCCGGCCGTCACGCTCGCCCTGCTCGCAATCCGCAAGATCAGCGGCCGCGACGCCGGCATCTACATCGGCTGCCAGCTGGCGGGCGGAGTCGTCGCCGGGCTGGTCGTGAGCTGGTTCTTCAACGTGCGCGGCGGGCTCGTCGACTTCGGCACCCCGGCGGTGGCCGACGTCTACCTCGACGGCGGCAACGCGTTCCTGGCCATGCTCGTCGAGGCCGCCGGCGCCTTCCTGCTCACGTGGGCGGTGATGGGCACGGCCGTCAACCCGGCCGCCCCCAAAGGCGTCGCCGGCATCGCCATCGGCGGCGCGCTGGGCGTCGGCGTGCTCATCTTCGGCCCGGTCACGGGCGCCTCGTTCAACCCCGCGCGCTGGTTCGGGCCCGCCGTGGCCTCGGGGAACTTCACCGACGCATGGCTCTACATCGTCGGCCCGATCCTCGGTGCGGTCGCCGCCGCGCTCCTCTACCGCCTGGTCATGGAGCTGGACGCGCGGCCGCTCCCGGCGCAGTCGCCGGTACGCGGCGAGTCCGCCGAGCCGCCGCTGACAGCGGCACGCTGACACGCCGGTTCACCCGTAACGGGTGAGGGAACCTCCCTCGCCCCCGGTTACCGTTCGGCCGCGATGGGTGGCCCGCGCCAGAGCGTCGAAATCGTCATCCCGGTGCGCACGATGCTCCTGGTGCTCGGCGTCGCCGCCCTCGTCGCGCTCGCGGTCGTCTCGCTCGGGACGCTGCTGTCGATCTTCGTGGCAGCCGTGCTCGCGCTGGGGCTCGATCCGGTGGTCGGCGCGCTCGTCAAGCGCGGCTGGAAGCGCGGGCGGGCCTCGCTCGCCGTCTTCGCAGGCCTGTTCGTCGCCACCTTCGTCATCGTGCTCGTCACCGCGGGCCCCCTGTGGGACCAGATCGTCGAGTTCGTCCAGATGCTCCCGGTGTACTGGGACGAGATCACGAGCCAAGACTGGTTCCAGAACTTCATCTCGACGGCCGACGCCGACGACAAGATCCGCGAGGCGCTCAAGGACCTGGCGGCCGGGCTCCCGGACGCCGCCACCGCGCTGCTCGGCATCGCCGGCGGCATCTTCGGTTCGGTCCTGAGCATGGTCACGCTGACGTTCCTCTCGCTCTTCCTGCTCATGGAGCGCCCGCAGATCACGGACTGGCTCTTCGGGTTCACGCCGCCGGCCGCCGACCGACGCTGGCGCCCGGTCCTCGAGGAGTCGATCTCGGCCGTCTCGTCGTCGCTGATCGGCAACCTGGCCATCTCTCTCGTCGCCGCGCTCGTGGCCGGACTGTCGGCCTGGGCGCTCGGCCTGCCGTTCCCGATCGTGCTCGCGATGATCACCGGCTTCCTCGACCTCATCCCGCAGGTCGGCGCGACGATCGCCGCGGTCATCCTCGTCGCCGTCGCCCTGACCGTGAGCACCGAGGCGGCCATCGTGATGCTGGTGATCCAGCTCATCTACCAGCAGCTCGAGAACTACGTCGTCTACCCGATCGTCTACCGGCGTGCGGTCGAGCTGTCGGGCTTCACGACGATCGTCTCGGTGCTGATCGCGGGATCGATCCTCGGCGTGGTCGGGGCGATCCTTGCCGTGCCGTTCGCCGCAGTGATCAAGATCGTGCTGCGCGAGGCCGGGGCGCCGCGGCGCGCGCGGATGGCCGCGCTGCGCTCAGTGGATGAGCGCCTTGATGACGATCAGGAAGCCGCCGATGACGCCGACGGCCAGGGCGTGGAGCACCGAGCGCCCGAGCCCGGCGCCGGTGAAGCGCGCCGCGCAGAACCCGTAACCGGCGATCAGGCCCAGGCCTGACCAGCGGGCGAGGCCGAACGCGGTGTCGCTGGCGATCAGGTCGACGGCGGCGGCCACGAAGAACACCGCGGGGAACGCGGCGCCCAGGATCACCGCGCCCATGTCGGCGAGCATGTGGCCGACCTCGGCGCGGCGGACGCGGCGGCGCAGGCGCGTCTCGGTCCCGACGACCTCGCTGTAGAGCTCGGCAAAGCCGACGGCCAGCGCCGTGGCCAGCAGCGACGCGGCGACGGCGGCGTCCGAGGGCGGGTGCACCTCGAACGTCAGGACGACCGCGAGGCCGATGATCGAGCCGTAGATGACCCGGGCCACCTGCCGCGACCCGAGGTGAGCTTCGATCGCCGCCAGCACGCTGCGGATCACACCACAGACGGGATCACCCGCGATGGGTGATCACGACCCACCCACCCGCCGAAGATGCTGGCCCCCGTGGCCGACGCGGACGAGGTGACCCGGCTCAGGCTCGAGCTTGCCGAGGCGCAGGCCAAGCTGGAGCGCCGCGGGCGCCTGCGGCGCGCCGGGCTGGCGTTCCTGCTCGTGCTGGGCTGCGGCCTGGTGGCGCTGTCGCTGATCGCCGCGTACGTCCGCACGACCGTGCTCGACACCGATCGCTACGTCGCGACGATGGCGCCGATCGCCGCAAGCCCCGCGGTTCAGCAGGCCGTGGCCGACAAGCTCGACACCGCGATCACCGGCCGCGTGAACTTCGACGCGCTCATGCGAGAGGCGCTCCCCGCGCGGGCCGACCCGCTCGCCCCCGCGCTGGCCGGGGCGCTGCGGCAGGCGATCCGGTCGCAGCTCGACTCCTTCGTCGCCTCGGACACGTTCGAGACCGTCTGGACCGAGGCCAACCGCCGCGCGCACTCCCGCGTGGTGGCGCTGCTCACGACCGGCGAGTCCGGGCGCCTGCGGCTCGAAGGCGACACCGTCTCCCTCGACCTCTCGCCGCTGGTGGAGCGGGTCCGCGACGGGCTCGACGAGCGGGGTCTGAGCCGGCTGGCATCGGCGATCCCGCCGACGGTCGACGGCAGCGTCACGCTGCTGCAGTCGCAGGCGTTCGTGTCCGCCCGGCGCGGCGTCGACCTGCTCGAGCGACTCACCCTCGTGCTGCCGATCCTCGCCCTGCTCTGCCTGGCCGGGCACGTGTTCTGGTCGCGCCCCCGCCTGCGCGGCCTTCTGCGGGTCGGGCTCGGGCTGATCGTGACCGCGCTCCTGCTCCTCGCCGCCGTCGGCCTCGCGCGCTCCGCGTATCTGGACGCGATCAACCAGAACCAGCTCCCGCGCGAGGCGGCGGCCGACATCTTCGACGCCCTCATCGAGCTCCTGCGGACCGGCCTGCGGCTCGTGGTGGTCGTCGCCGTCGTGCTGGCGCTGCTGGCGCTGCTCCTCGGCCGGAGGGACCGCCTGGCGGGGATGCTGCGCGGCGTGTCGGCCAGCCGCCCCACCGGCTGGGTCGCGCAGCATCGCGGCGTGCTCCAGGGCGTCGCCGTGGCGCTCGGCGCGATCGTCCTCTTCTCGTGGGATCCGCCGACCGCCGGGGTCGTGCTGCTCGACGCGGCGCTGGTGCTCGCCGCCGTGGCCCTGATCGCCGGGGTGGCGAGGGTCTCGCGTGCGTGAGGGCAGCTACGAGATCCGCGTGCGCGGTCCGGTGAGCAGTGCGCTGCTGGAGCGGCTCGAGGGCCTGACCGCGGAGCTTGGCCCGGTGGAGACGATCCTGCGCGGCCCGGTCCGCGACCAGGCGGAGCTGCACGGGCTGCTCAACCGCGTCAAGGCCCTGGATCTCGAGCTGCTGGAGCTTCGCCGGCTGCCGTGTGGCGAGCCGCCTGCAGCGCCAGGGTCTTCGTCGTCGGCGCCGTGAAGCTCAGAGGTCCAGCGACTCGCCCGGCTCGAGCAGCGCGACGTGCACCTCGGGAGCGAGCTCGCGCATATGCCGCGCGAACGCCGGACCGGGCTCGCGCAGCAGCGCGTGGTCCGAGCCGTGGACCAGCGGCAGGTACGTCGCCCAGTGGATCGGGATCGCCACGCGCGGGGCGAGCAGCGCGGCGGCGCGGGCGGCGACCTCCGGATCCATGTGGCCGGCGCCGAGCGAGGTGCCCCATCCCCAGACGGGCAGCAGCGCGACGTCGAGCGGGCGCAGCTCGGCCATGCCGTCGAAGAGATCGGTGTCACCGGCGAAGTAGATCCGCCGGCCGTCGCGCTCGAGCACGTAGCCGAGAGCCTCGACCGGCGTGTGCAGCGGGCTGCGCCGCCCGTCGTGCTCGGCGGGGACGGCGGTGATCGTGACGTCGCCGATCGCGTGCGCGTCGCCGGCCCGCAGCTCGACGATCGTGGTCGGGCCGAGCCCGCGAACCGTGCGCCCGGCGCCGGCGGGCACGACGACCGGCACGTCCGGCAGGCGCCGCAGCGACGGCCCGTCGGTATGGTCGCGGTGCAGGTGCGAGAGGAGGACGGCGTCGAGCTCGCGCGGCGGGTCGACCGGCGGCGCGTGGCGCCTCAGGTGGGCGACGCGGCCGCGCAGCAGCGGGTCGGTGAGCACCCGCACCCGCCCCAGCATGATCAGCACGGTGGCGTGACCGAGCCAGGTGACGCGGTCGTGTCTCCGCGGTTCGCGCTGCGAGCTCAAGCGGCCTTGATGCTGCCACCCGGCCCGATCGCTCGGCATCACCCGGCATGGGTGATCCGGTTTCACCCGCGCGCGCGGCAGAATGTCTCCGATGGACCTCCATCCCGGCGAGCAGGTCGTCTTCGAAGGCCACCCGTCGTGGCGCGGGCTGCTGTCGTTCTACCTCGGCGGCGTGGCCGTGGCGGCGGTCATCGGGGTGATCGTCGCCCTGATCGCGAGCACGTTCCTCGGCGTGCTCGCGGCGATCGTGGCTCTGGGGCTCATGATCGTGTTCGGACTCATCAAGCGCCAGGCGACCACGTACCTCGTCAGCACCGAGCGGCTCTACATCCGCCGCGGGCTGCTCTCCAAGCGCGTGCAGCAGACGCGGATCGAGCGCGTGCAGAACGTCAACACCGAGCAGTCGCTGCGCGAGCGGCTCCTGCGCGTCGGGACGGTGGACTTCGACACGGCGGGGACCGACGACAGCGAGTTCCGCTTCGTCGGCATCGCCGATCCCGGCACCGTGGTCAACGCGGTCGACCGGGCGCAGCGCGAGGCGGCAGCGGGCTCGTAGCTCAGGACTTCTTGCGGTCGACCGCGCGCCGCAGCTGCTCCTTGTTCATCGACGAGCGGCCCTCGATGCCGAGGTTCTTCGCCTCTTCGTAGAGCTGGTCGCGCGTGCGGCCCTTGGGCCGGTTGGTGCCCGACCGCTGCCCGCCGCGCCGCGAGGACGACATGTCCTGCGTCGAGGTCCGGGACCGCTGGCGCGACTCGCCGCTGCGGGCGCGCTCCTTGTTGACCGTCCGCGCCGCGATCTCCTCGGCCCGGTCCTCGGAAGCGCCCTGGTCCTTGACGCTGTCCTTGATGTGCTCGTACTGGCGGGCTCGCTTGGAGCCCGGCTTAACTCCGCGAGGTGGCATACCGCTCCTCTACCCGCTGGCCGCGCCGACCAAGTCGTCGATCAGCGCGAGCTTGTCGATCAGCGCCGGGGCCAGCACGAACGGGTACAGGTCGCTCTCCCCCAGGCTGCGGTTGATCGCGTTGAGGGCGTAGGTGAGCGGCAGCCACGCCTCGAGCATCGCGCGCAGGTCGTCCGGCACGGCGGCGGGATACGAGTAGAGCGGCTCCGCGTCGGCCGCGAGCACGGACGGCCCGGAGACCGTGATGCCGTAGGCGACGGCGGTCTGGAGGACGTCACGGATGTGGAGGTAGTGGGCGAACGTCTCGGCCCAGTCCTCCCACGGGTGCATGGTCGCGTACGCGGAGACGTAGCGGTCGGGCCAGTCGGCCGGCGGGCCCTCCGCGTAGTGCCGGTCGAGCGCCGCCTGGTAGTCCCCGCGGTCGTCGCCCATGAGCTCGCGGGTGCGCTCACGCGCCGCCGAGCCCTCGGGCGCGAGGATCGGCTGGTAGTAGTGGCCGATCTCGTGGCGCAGATGCCCGAGCACCGTGCGGTACGGCTCGCCGAGCTGGGCCCGCGTCGCCTCGCGGTGGACCGGGTCGGTCTCGGCGAGGTCGAGCGAGATGACGCCGTCCGCGTGCCCGGTGGTCACCGGCTCGTACGTGCTCGAGAGCATCTCGAAGGCCAGGCCCCCGTCGATCGGCAGCCCGAGCTCGAGCAGCTCGAAGACCAGCCGCCGCTTGGCCGCTTCGGCGACGGCGAGCTGCGCGAGCCCGGTCGCGTCGGCGTCGTTCGGGCGGGTGCGGGTCAGCGCGCAGGCCCGGCACAGCCCGGTCGCGAGACCGTTGCAGCCGATCAGCGCGCGGTTGACGCACGACGGACCGGTGGCGATCTCCCGGGCGTCCCAGTCGAACGCGAGCCGCGTGCCGCAGTGGAGGCAGTCCGTGCTCTCGAAGGTGACCAGGTGCCGGCACACCGGGCACGTGAACGCGCGCATCCGGCACCAGCATGACAGCGCGGGTGCGTGGTTCCGCGCCCTTGTGCCGGTGAGAAACCCGAAGGTAGAGTCGGGCCGTGCTCGCGGACCTGCATGCGCACTACCCGATGCACGTGATCCGCGGCGTGGAGCCCGAGACCACCCTCGAGCGGATGCGGCAGGTCTCCGGGAGACCGCGGCTCGCCGACAAGGTCCGTGCCCTGGTGCTGAAGCTCCTCAGCCGCGTGATGAGCGATCGCGACGAGAAGAGCGGGCCCCGCATCAGCGACCAGTATCTGCGGGCCGGTGACGTGAAGCTGGTCTTCTCGGTCCTCTACCGCCCGTTCGACGAGATGGACCTCGGCCGGCCCTACACCGCCCCGCCGGCGGCGGAGTACTTCGCCGGGCTGCTGGAGGATCTCGAGGCGGTCGAGCGGCACGTCGGCGAGCAGGACCCGGCCGTCATCCGGATCGTCCACGATCGCCGCGAGCTCGACCAGTGCGTCGCCGACGGCGCGATCGCGGTCGTGCACTGCGTCGAGGGGGGCTTTCACCTCGGCGACGATCCGGCCGCCATCGCCGCCAACGTGAAGACGCTCGCCGACAAGGGCGTCGCCTACATCACGCTCGCCCACCTCTTCTTCCGGCAGGTCGCCACCAACGCCCCGGCGCTGCCGTTCCTCCCCGACCCCGTCTACGACACGCTCTTCCCGCAGAAGACCACGGACGCCCTGACCGCGCGCGGCGAGGCCGCCGTGCGCGCGATGGTCGAGCACGGGGTCATCGTCGACGTCTCGCACATGCGCGACGACTCCATCAAGGAGACGTTCGCGCTGCTCGACCAGCTCGACCCGGCGGGTCGGGTGCCCGTCATCTCCTCGCACGCCGGCTACCGGTTCGGCGAGCAGGAGTACATGCACGACGAGGCGACCGTGCGGCAGATCGCCCGGCGCGAGGGCGTGATCGGGCTGATCATGGCCCAGCACCAGCTCAACGACGGCGTGCGCAAGCGCGAGACGAAGAAGCTCCCCGAGTCGCTCGAGGTGATCCGCAGGCACGTCGACCGGATCACCGCCATCACCGAGGACTTCGACCACGTCGCGCTGGGCACCGACTTCGACGGCTTCATCAAGCCGACGATGGGCGGGCTCGAGGACATGCGGGACATGAAGGCCCTCGAGGGCGGGCTGAAGCACCTGTACGGGCAGAAGAGCACGGCGATCTGCCACGACAACGTGCTGCGGGTGCTGCGCGCGGCATGGCCGTGAACCGCGAGCGCGACGGCTTCCACCATCCCGCCAGCGAGGCGGACCTCATCGCCTTGGTGAAGGCCGCCCATCGCGAGGGCCGCAACCTGCGGGTGCGCGGCGCGGGGCATTCGGCGGCGCGCTGCATCCCCGGCGACGGCGACGCCGTCAACGTCATGCTCGACCGCTATCGCGGCTGGCAGGTGCGGGACCGCGCACAGAAGCTCGTCGAGGCACAGGCGGGCATCCATCTCGGAGCGGATCCGGGTGACGCGAGCGGCTCGGCCACCGAGGAACGCAGCCTGCTGGGACAGCTCGCGGAGGAGCACCGCTGGACGCTCGAGCTCACCGGCGGCATCACGCATCAGACGATCAGCGGCTTCACCGCGACCGGCTCGTCGGGCGGGTCTCTGAAGTACTCGGCCAACGAGAACCTGCACGCCATCCGCGTGATCGACGGCCGGGGCGACGTCCGGGAGTTCACGCGCGACGACGACGACTTCTACGCGATGGCGCCGAGCATGGGCCTGCTCGGCGTGGTCTCGACGATCACGCTCGCGTGCACGGACCTGTTCGCGATCGAGGGCGACGAGGCGGTCGCGGCCGCCGGCAGCTGCGGGGTCGACCTGTTCGGCGCGGGCGACGCCCGCCGGCCTTCGCTCGAGCGGTTCTTGCGCGACACGGACTTCTCGCGGATCGAGTGGTGGCCCCAGCGCGGCCTCGACCGGGTCGTGGTCTGGAGGGCTCGCCGGGTCCAGCCCAACGCCGCGTTCAGCCCGACGCCGTACCGGCGCTTCGCGGGCGACGCGGTCGCGTCACAGCAGCTGATCGCCGCGCTGTACGCGATCCTCGGCAACCTCGACGACCTCGGGAAGGCGCGGGCGCTGCTGGAGGACAACTTCGACGCGCTCAAGCGTGTGCTGCGAACGATGGCTCCAGGCCCGGTCCTGGCCGCGGTGCTCGCCGGCGCCACCGAGGGAGGCTTCGACGCCGCGACGCGCGTGCTCGAGCCGCTCGCCCCGGTGATCCGGCGCGGCATCCCGGACTTCTTCCCCAGGCTGGCCGACATGTTCGTCCCCCTGGACAGCGACAAGCACGGCGCCGAGCGCGGCCGGCCGCAGCGGTTCCGCGACTGGAGCTGGCGCGGGCTCCCGATGGACAACGAGGTCAACCATCAGCTGCTGCCGACCTCGTTCACGGAGACGTGGATCCCGCTGCCGCTGACCGGCAAGGTGATGCGCGAGCTCAAGCGGTACTTCGGCGAACCCGGTGAAGCCGAGTCCTATCGCCGCACCGGCACCTTCGTCTGGGAGGTGTACGCGGCGATGCCGACGCCGTTCTGGCTGAATCCGGGTTACTCGTCCGGCACCGACGAGTGGCGGCATGGCGCCTTCCGCGTGAACCCCTATTGGTTCTCGGACAGCTCCTCGGATCCCGGCGAGGCGCTCTTCGGAGGCCTGTGGGATCTGCTGCGCGAGAAGGGCATCCCCTTCCGCCTGCACTGGGGCAAGTACCACCCGTCCGCCGCGCGCGGCGACCGCCGCTGGGTGGACTTCTTCGCCGCGCAGTATCCACGCTGGGAGGACTTCCTCCGGCTGCGCGCCGAGCGCGATCCGGGCAACATCTTCCTCACCGACTACTGGCGCGACCGGTTCGGGCTCTGGGACGCCAGGACCTGACGACCCGGACTACTCCGAGCGCAGGAACCTCAGGACGGCCAGGACACGCCGGTGGTCCTCGGACGCGGGCGGCAGATCGAGCTTGGAGAAGATCGCCGTCACGTGCTTCTCCACCGCGCGCTCACTGACCTCGAGCGTGCTCGCCATCGATGAGTTGGAGCGCCCCTCGGCCATCAGTCCCAGCACCTCGCGCTCGCGCGGCGAGAGCACCGCGAGCGGGTCCTCGCGCCGCCGCCGGCCGAGCAGCAGCGCCACGACCTCGGGATCGAGCGCCGAGCCGCCGGCGGCCACGCGCTGCACCGCGCCCGTGAAGCTCTGGATGTCGGCGATCCGGTCCTTGAGCAGGTAGCCGGTGCTCTCGGTCGACTCGGACAGCAGCTCGAGGGCGTAGGCCTCCTCGACGTACTGGGAGAGCACGAGCACCGCGGTGCCCGGGTGCTCGCTCCGGATGCGGTGGGCGGCCCGCAGGCCCTCGTCGGTATGGGTCGGCGGCATGCGCACGTCGATCACGGCCACGTCGGGCTTGTGCGCACCGACCTTGCGCAGCAGGTCCTCGGCGTCACCGGCCTGGCCCACGACCTCGAAGCCCGACTCCTCCAGCAGCAGCACGATCCCCTCACGCAGCAGTACGGAGTCGTCGGCGATCACCACGCGCGGGCGGTCGTTCTGCTCGCCCGCCCGGGGTCTGCTCGCATCGCCGAGCGAAGTCGTGCTCATGTCGCTTCTGCGTTCATGCCCTGACCCTACGCCTCCCGGCGCTCGCCCGCTCGCCGATGATCGGTAGCGCGGGGCGAACTGCGGCTGGGTAGGGAGCTGGGGAATCGGCCCTCGCAAACGACTCCGGAAAGTGGCGTGCTGACGAATGCTCGCTATACGAGTACAAGTCAGCACAACGGCCGATCCCGCTCCCTCAATGCCGGGTTCGTGGACCAGGCGGCTCAGGCGCGGTACTCCTCGCAGCTGCTCCACCCGCGGCGCGTGATCGCGAAACGCGATCAGTGGTGCCGGAAAACACATTGCCCGCGGTCAGCGGCGCCCGCACGCTTGTCCGATGACCGCCATCCGCACCACCATCGCCGAGATCCCGATCCCGGACAGCGTGATCGCTCGCGAGGCGACCGAGTTCGTCCAGGACGTCTCCACGCAGCTCCTGTTCGACCACTCTCGGCGGGTGTTCCTCTGGGGGTCGCTGCAGGGTGAGAAGCTCGGCCTGGACTACGACCCGGAGCTGCTCTACGTCGGCGCCATGTTCCACGACATCGGCCTCGTGGAGGGCCACCGCTCCGAGCACGAGCGCTTCGAGATCGACGGGGCCAATGCCGCCCGCATGTTCCTCGAGCGCCACGGCCTGCCCGAGGAGCAGGTGATGACGGTCTGGGAGTCGATCGCCCTGCACACGACGCCCGAGGTCCCGCGCTACAAGCAGCCCGAGGTGCGGCTGGTGAGCCTCGGCGTGGAGTACGACGTGCTCGGCCTGCACTTCGAGGAGCTCTCCGCCGACCAGCGCGCGATGGTCCTGGCCGCCCATCCGCGGACGGACTTCAAGCAGGGGATCGTCGAGGCCTTCTCGGCCGGCATGCGCGACAAGCCCGAGACGGCGTTCGGGACGATGAACACCGACATCCTCGAGGCGACCGTGCCCGGGTACGTGCGGCCCAACTTCTGCGACTTCATCCAGAACTCTCGCTTCGAGACCTGATCACCGCGTCGCCGAGTCGCCGAGGCTGATCTCCGCGGCGACGAGGGTGCCGCCCTCGGCCGGGCTGTCGACCCGGAGCCGGCCGTCGAGCGTCGACAGGCGGTCCGCCAGGCCGACGAGGCCGCTGCCGTCGGGCCTGGCGCCGCCGACGCCGTCGTCGCGCACCTCGAGCGAGAGCGTGCCGTGCGCGACGTGCGCCCGAACCGTGGCGCCGGTCGCCTTCGCGTGCTTTGCCACGTTGGTCAGCGCCTCGGCCACGACGAAGTAGGCGGTCGCCTCGATCGCGGCGGGGAGCCGGCCCACCGACACGTCGATCTTGACCGGCACCGGCATCCGCGACGCCAGCGCGTCCACTCCCGCCCGCAGCCCGCCCTGCGTGAGGGCCGAGGGGAGGATGCCGTGCGCGAGGTCGCGCAGCTCCGTGTTCGCCCGCTCGACGTGGTCGAGCGCCTCGGACAGCAGCGTGGGAACGCCCGCTTGCCCGCTCTCCGAGACGGTCTGTGCCAGCTTGAGCGTGAGGATCGTGTGGACCAGCCGCTGCTGCGCGCCGTCGTGCAGATCACGGACCACGCGCCGGCGCTCCTCGTCGGTCGCCGCGACGATCCGCGCCCGGGACGCCGCCACCTCCGTCCGCGCTTCGGCGTTCGAGATCGCCGTGGCGACCAGGTCGCAGAAGTTCTCCAGGCGCGATTCGGTGTCCTTGGCGAGCGGCTCGGGGCGTTGCGTGTGGACGGCCAGCGCGCCCCAGAGGCGGCCCTCGACGATGATCGGACTGCCGACCGAGGAGCTGATCCCGATGTCCCGGATGTAGGCCGCGATCGGCCCGGGGACGTCGGTCCAGTCGTCGACCCGGGCGGCTCGACGCGTGCTCTCGATCAGCATCGCCGGATCGCCTTCCTCGGTCGTCCAGCGACTCGGGAGCTCGGGGTGCTCGCCCACCGCGGCCCAGGCCGCCACGGGCGTCACCACGGCATCGGTCTCGTAGCGGATCATCCCGGCGAGATCCGCGTCGAGCAGCCTGCCGACCTCCTGGGTGACGGCGCCGAAGAGCTCGGCCTGCGGCACGCCGCGCGCGACGAGGGTCGCGACGCGCCGCAACGCCGCCTGCTCCTCGGCGAGCCGGCTGGCCTCCATCCGGGCGTCGCTGTTCGAGATCGCCGTCGCCACCACCTCGGTGAACGAGGCGAGACGCACCTCGGTGTCGGCCGGGAGCAACGGCCCCGTCGAGCTCACGATCATGACGCCCCAGAGGCGGCCCTCGACGACGATCGGCGCCCCGACCGATGCTGTGAAGTTCCGCTCGCGCATGGCGACACCGGCCCGCCCTGAGGCATCGGCATAGCTGTCGATCCGGGCCGAACGACCGGTCTCGAAGACGAACGTCGTGACGTTCTTCCCGCCGAGCGGCCACCGACCGCCGACGGGGAAGCTCTCAGCCAGTCTGCTCGAGATCGCGACGGTCGTCATCGTGCCGTCGGCGTCGTAGCGGCCCATGAACGCGTGCTCGAGCCCGAACACCCGCCCGATCTCCTTGACGACCGCCGCGAACAGCTCCTCCGGCGGGGCTCCACGCGCGACCAGCGTGGCGACGCGCCGCAATGCCGCCTGCTCGTCCGCCAGCCGGGCGAGACCGGCCCGGCTCTCGACATTCGCGATCACCGTCGCCACCAGCTCCGTGAACTCGGCGAGCCGGCTCTCGAGGTCGTCGGCCAGGGGCACGCGATCGATCGAATCGGCCGACATCACGCCCCAGACCTCGCCGTCGACGATGATCGGGGCGCCCGCGCACGCGTAGATCCGGGTCTTGCGGGCAGCGTCGCCGATCGTGCCCGGGACCGTCGCGAAGTCGTCGATCCTCGCCGGGCGGCCGGTCTCCAGGACCTGTGCGCAGATCGTGGGGCCGTCGAGCGGCCAGCGGGTGCCGGCCTGGAACGGATGCGGATGCTCGCCCCACGCGCCGATCACGGTCGCCGCCCTCCCGTCGGGCTCATACCGCCACACCGCGATCAGCGGCAGCCCGATCACGTGGCCGACCTCCCTGGCGATGGCCGCAAACACCTCCGCCGACGCCGCGCCGCCCGCGACGAGCGTCGCGATCCGCCGCAGCGAGGCCTCGCGCGCTGCCAGCACCGCGTCGTGCTCGCGCAGCACCTGCTCGGCACGCAGGCGCTCCTCGATGTCGGTGAACGCCACGACCGCCCCGCGCCCCTCCGGCATCTCGATCGGCGCCGAGACGTACGACACCGGGAACCTCGTGCCGTCACGGCGGGCGAACCACGAGGTCCCGTCCGAGTGCTGATGGTGGATCGTCTCGTGGCTCTGGCGCCCGGACAGCTCGCTCGCATCGTCGTAGCCGAGGGCCGCGATCGCGGCCGGGTTCGCGAAGCGGATCACGCCGTCGGGATCGACGGCCAGGATCGGCTGTGCAGCCGCCTCCAGCACTGCGCGGAGGAAATCCTCCGCGCTGACACTGAGGCCTTCTAGGTGGGTCAGGGAATCGGGCACTCGAAGCACCGGACCGTAATCGAGTCTACGCCCGGTGCCCGAAACCGAGCGCTCAGCGCATGCCGAGGCCCCGCCGGCCCGTCTCGTTCAGCTGCTCGGGCTTGAAGCGGTCGGGCCAGCTGCGCTCGTAGTGCTCCTCGGGGAAGTCGCTCGGGCTGTCGCCGCGGAAGAAGGCCTCGCGGACGCTGGCGGCGTACTTCTCGTTGCGCGGGCACCACGGGGCGGCCGGGATGTACATGACGTTGCCCCAGCCCTGCTGGTCGCGGACCGGCGCGACGCTGTGGATCATGTCGCAGTGCCACCAGACGGAATCGCCGGCCTGGACGTCCGGGATGCCGCTGAGGGCGCGCATGAGCAGGGGGTGCCACTTCTCGATGGCGGGGAACACCTGGTTGACGGTGGTCCCGCACATGTCGTCCTCGGCCACATCGGACAGCAGCGGGCGCAGCATGAGGTACGCCATCGCCCCGGGGATCGGCACCGTGTGGAGCACGCCCTGGTCGCTGGCCATGTCCGACAGCGCGGTCCAGCCCTGGAAGGTGCGGAACACGGAGCACATGGTCGAGCCGGGGTACTGCGGTCCGGCGGTGCGGTACGAGGCGTCCCAGGGGTCGTACTGCTCGACCGAGCCGTCGAACAGGTGACGGAAGGCCTGCTGGTAGGCGCTCGTCATCCACAGGTCGAGCGTGCCGGGGTCGAGGTGGGCGCCCAGGCCGTCGGAGTTCGCGCCGGGCGGGCGCCGGCGGATGCGGTCCGGGTAGAGCGAGTCCCGGTCGGGGTCGAACCACTGCACGCCGTCGGACTCGTGGGTCCACTGGCGGTTGAGGAACGACTGGACCCGGGCCATGCGGTCGCTCTGGCGGGCCTGCATCTGCGCGCTCGACCAGTACACGGGGTAGATCTCGGGGCGCGAGCCCACGCTCCCGAAGAAGTCGTCGGCGGGCCCGGCGTACTGCTCGAAGAACTGGTTGCGCTCGACGTAGTCGACGATGTCCTGGTCCCAGGCGAGCGCCTGGTCGCGCTCGAAGTGGCCGCGGATGACGACGCAGCCGCGACGATGCAGGTGCTCGACCGCCTCCGGGGAGACCGTGCCGGCCTCGATGTCGGCGTAGTCGACGACCGGCCAGATCGGCTCGCCGCGCCGCTTGGCTTCCTCGATCTCCTCCACCTGCTCGGTCAGCTGCGCCGTGACGACGGACCAGACCTCCTCGACGGTGCGGCCCGAGGCCTCGATGCGAGCCCGGATCGCCGCCTTGATCTCCCGGGTGGCGGCCTTGAGGTCCTCCGGGGTGCTCTCCCAATGCGGGAGTGGCGGCGCTTGCGTGGCCGACGTGGCAGACATGGCTCTCCTCTAGGAAGGACTCGTTACTAGAGGTGCAAGGTAGCACCCGATCCGCCTTTAGGCAAGAGTCCTTCCTAGAATGCCTCCGGTGACGCCGACCAAGCCGACGCTCGAGCTGCTCCGCTCGCTGTCCGACGAGCACGTCCTGCGGGCGCTCATGGCCCAGCGCCGGGCCACCCGCGCCGAGATCGCGGCTGCGACCGGCCTGTCCAAGCCCACCGTCTCGGAGAGCGTCCGGCGGCTGAGCGCGAACGGCTCCGTCGTCGACACCGGTGAGCGCACCACCGGGCGCGGCCGCGTCGGCACCTACTACGCGTTGCCCGCCACGACGGGCCGCGCGCTGGTGGCCAGCCTCGCGCCGGAGGGGATCGTGGCCGAGGCCGTCGACGTCTACGGTCAGGTCGTCGCCCGCTCGCGGGCAGCGGTGACCCGTTCACCCGGGGCCGGGCAGGTCGCCCGGACGCTCAAGCGCGTCGCCGGGGAGGTTGCCGAGGGGCCGTTCCGGCTTGCCGTCGTCAGCGCCGCCGATCCCGTGGACCGGGAGACCGGGCGGCTCGTCGAGCTCCCGGACGCGCCCTTCCTGCTCGGCGCACTCGACGCGCCCGCCGCGCTGGCCGAACTGGTCGACGGTCCCGTCACCGTGGACAACGACGTCAACTGGGCGGCCCGTGCCGAGCACAGCCACGGCCGCGCGACCGGGGTACGGGACTTCGTCTACCTGTTCCTCGGCGAAGGCGTCGGCTGCGCCGTGCTCAGCGATGGAGAGGTCCGGCGCGGTCACGCCGGACTGGCCGGCGAGATCGCCCACGTGGTCACGGTCGGCCCGGGCGGGGTCGCGATGCGGCTGACGGACGTCTTCGACGCGCTCGGCCTGCGCCGTTCCGGTTCCACCGCGATCGACGTGCCGGCGCTGCTGCACGCCGTGGAGGCGGACGCCGAAGTCCGGACCGCACTGGCACGCGCCGTGGCCGGCGTGCTCGCGGCCGTGGTGGCGCTGAGCGATCCGGCCGTCGTGCTGCTCGGCGGGTCCTGGGGCCGGCATCCGAGCGTGCTGGCGGCGGTGGCCCGCGAGTTCGCGACCGCGCCGCGCGACGTCCCGGTCGAAGCCGCCGCCGTGGACGACGAGCCGGCGCTGGCCGCGGCTCGCGAGACGGCGCTTCAGCAGCTGCGCGACGCGATCGTCACGGCCGCGCCGCGAGGCTCACCGTGAGGGCCGGCGGCGCTTCGCGGCGCGTTGGGCCTTCTGCTCTTCGACCCTGACCTTGGCGTCGGCGTAGGACTGCTCCACGAGCAGCTTCCCGCCGGTCCACCCGAACGCCCAGATGACGAGGACGACCGCGAAGGCGATGTTCCACGCGGTGATCGCGAGCTGCTGGCCGAGCGAGTAGGCGGTCGCGGTGGCCGCGTCGGTCACGCCGTTGAGCGCGGCGACGTTGGTGGCCTGGTTGACGCCGACGCCGCCGGGCGTGACCGAGACGGTGTTCGCGATCGAGTTGCCGCCCATCACCGACATCACCGTGTGGAAGCTCACGGTTATGCCGTAGCCGGCGAGGAACACGGCGATCACGCCGAGCTTGGCCAGCCAGGCGCCGAACGACGGCAGCGCCACCTTGAGCGCGTACTCCCGCCGCCGGGCGAGGATCGCGCCGCCCTGCACGGCCTTGGCCCAGAGCCCCTTGAGCTTCCGCCAGAAGATCCGGCCGAGGACGAGCAGCAGCATCCCGGCGCCGGCCGCGGTAGCCAGCGCCAGCACGGGGTGATCGTGGAGCGTGGGCAGCTGGAGGTCGAACGAGCCCGGCACCGAGAGGAACAGGTAGGCGTAGACGAACGCGCCGGCGACGGTGAAGAAGATCTTCTGCACGACCATGCCGCCGAGCACGCCGGGCAGATTGGCCGCGGGGATGATCGCCACGAACATCAGCAGCATCACGACGGTGCCGAGGTTCGCGGGCAGGAAGCCGTTCAGCGCGGGTCCGACGGCGTAGGCGGCCAGCACCTGCAGGAACGCGACGCCGCCCGGGTAGGCGGCGCGCAGGATGTAGTACCACCCGACCGCGGTCAAGGTGGTCTGGAGGGTCTGCAGTATCCAGCCCGCGACCAGATAGCCGAGCCCGACCCCGGACAGCGCGTCCCACAGGTCCGACAACCAGCCGCGGACGTCGATGCCGAGCAGGTCGAGGATGACGAGCACGACCGCGATGCCCGCAAGCCACGCCAGCACCTTGGCGAGCCGCCGCGGGCGCGAGCGGTCGCCGAACGGCAACCACCGCGAGCGGCGCGGTTCGGCCGGCTCGGGCGGCGCGACGGAGGTGTTCGTGATGGACGCTGGGGGCATGGCGGCGGCGGCGCGAGACGCGCTCAGCCCGTGGACAGTGGCAGCTCGGCACTGACCAGCGTGCCGCCACCGGCCGGGCTCTCGATCTCGAGCCGTCCCCCGAGCGCCGTCACGCGGTCGCCGATCCCCACCAGGCCGTGTCCGGCCGGGTCGGCGCCTCCGATGCCGTCGTCGCGAACCTCGACGTGCAGCATCCCGTCGGCCACCGACGCCGTGACCTCGGCGTGGCCGGCGTGGGCGTGCTTGACGACGTTCGTGAGCGCCTCCGCGACGATGAAGTACGCGCTCGCCTCGATCTCCGCCTCGAACCGCTCGGCCGGAACATCCATATGGACGGGGAGGTCGAGCCGCGCCGCCATCGCGTCGACGCCGGCGCGGAGCCCGCCGCGCGCGAGGACCGCGGGAAGGATCCCGTGGGCCAGTTCACGCAGCTCGGCGTTGCCGTGTTGGGCTTGTGCGAGCGCCTCGCCGATGAGCGACCCCGCCTGTCCGTCTCCCTCCGCGCACGCACGCTGTGCGAGCTTCAGCGTGATGATGGCGTGCACGAGACGCTGCTGTGCGCCGTCGTGCAGGTCCCGCACGACGCGGCGACGGGCCTCGTCTCCGGCGGTGAGCAGCCGCGCTCGCGAGGCCCTGAGCTGGTCGCGGCTGTCGGCGTTCGCGATCGCGGTGTCGAGGAGCCCGGCGAACTGCGCCATCCGTGCATCGGTGTCGGCCGGCGGGATCTCGTCGCCGTTCCAGCCCGCCGAGATCACGCCCCAGAGCTGGCCGTCCACGATGACCGGCGTCCCGACGACCACCCGGACCCCGACACTGCGGGCCAGTTGAGCGATCGGCCCGCGCGCATTCTCGAAGTGGTCGATGCGGGCCGGCTGCCTGGTGCGCCGCACGAGTGTCTGCACGTTCTCGCCCTCGTGACTCACCCGCGTGCCGGGCGGGAAAAGTTCCGCGCTCGCGCCGCAATGGGCGACCACCGTGATCTCGGCCCCGGTCTCGTAGCGGCTGAGCGCAACCTGGTCGGCGTCCAGCAGCGCCTCCATCTCCGTGGCCACGGCATCGAAGACCGCGGTCGGCGCGGCCCCTTGCGCGACCAGCGTCGCGACGCGCCGCAGCGCGGCCTGCTCGTCGGCGAGCCGCTCCACCTCTGCCCGGGCGTCGGCGTTGGCGATGGCCGTGGCGACCAGCTCTCCGAACTGCGCGATGGAGCTCTCCCTCTCGGCCGGGAGCGGCTCGGGCGCGGAGCTTGCGACGGCCATCGCGCCCCAGGTGCGCCCACCGACCACGATCGGACAGCCGATGGCCGAGCGGATCCCGTTCTCACGCGCGCGCTCGGTCAAGGTCCCCGTGGCCCCTGCGTAGTCGTCCGCCCGCAATGGCCGTCCCTCGCGGAGCACCGATGCCACGACGCTCCCGCGGTCGAGGGAACGCCGCGCGCCGACGGGGAAGGCGGCCGACGCGGTGTCACCCCAGGTGGCGACGGCGCTCCCGGTCCCGTCGCCCTCGTCGCGGACCAGCAAGCAGTCGACATCACCGAGGACCGTCGCCAGCTCTTCGGCGACCTTCGCGAACACCGCCGCCGGCGGCGCCTCCTTGGCGACGAGCGTCGCCACCCGCCGAAGGGCCGCCTGCTCCTCCGCCAGCCGGTCCGCTCTGGCGCGCGACTCGGTATTGCCGATGGCCGTGGCCATCAGCTCGGTGAACTGGGCGAGGCGGGTCTCGGTCCACGCCGGCAAGGGCTGCTCCGCGGTGGATCCCGTGATCATGGCGCCCCAGAGCCGGCCCTCCACCGTGATGGGCGTTCCCACGGCACAGCGAAGGCCCGCCGGACGGATGGCCTCCGCGATCGGGCCGCTCGCCTTCCCGTAGTCGTCGATCCGTGCCGGCCGCCCGGTCCGGAACACGAGCGAGGCGGCATTGTCGCCTCCCAGCGGCTGGCGCGAGCCGGCCGGGAAGGCCGTCCTGAACGTACCCGAGCTGGCCATCACGACCTGGTGGCGGTCGCCCTCATAGCGGACCATCCCGATGTCCTCGGTGCCGAACAGCTGCGCGCACTCCGCGGCGATGACGGTGAAGAGCTCCGTCTGGGACGCGTTGCGCGCGACGAGGGTCGCGACCCGCCGCAGCGCGGCCTGCTCGTTCGCGAGTCGCATGGCCTTGGCCTCGGTCTTGCGGCGCTCGGTCACGTCACGTGCCACGCCGTACATGAGCCGGTTCTCGACGTCCGGCGTCGTCGTCCACTCGAGCACCTTGATCGAGCCATCCTTGCGGATGTACCGGTTCTCGAACGACAGCGTCGGCTTGCCCTGGGCGATCGCGCTCGCCTCCGCCGCCGTGCTGTCCCGGTCGGCCGGATGGACGAGCTCGACGTACGGACGTGCGAGGAGCTCTTCCTCCGTGTAGCCGAGAATCTCCTCGGCGGCCGGGTTGACACGCGTGAACCATCCGTCGAAGTCGGCGACCACGATCAGATCCTGAGACAGGGTGAAGATGCGGTCGAGCTCGTCCTGCGCTCTGGCTCGTCGCGCCGCGTTCAGCCCGAGCGCGACGTCGAGCAAGACGACGACGAGGCCGCCCGCGAGGATGACCCACGGCAGGACCGCCGCCGCACCCTCGACCGGGTCCCGGGGCACGACGACGTTGAATCGCTGGCCTGCCGCCGTGAACGACGTGCTGGAGGTCTCCCCGCGATCACGCGCTTCGGCCGAACCGCCGGCGGCGCTGACCTGCACGGCCGGCACGTCCGTCGCTGCCGCCCGCAGCTCGAGCTCCGATACGAACACCGCCACGTACCCCGGGCGCAGGACATCCCCGATGAGATTTGGCGCCGGCGCGACGAGAAACAGCCCGCTCGTGCCGGTTCCCAGGGATGCCATCGGCGTCGCGGCGACACCGTCGACGCGGGTCGCACGGGTGAGTGCCCCGGCCATCCCCGGTGCGCTGCCGAGATCGGTGCCGGGCACGGCCATCGGCGGGAAGCCGGAGACCAGCGTCGCCGGCAGATAGGCGGAGCGCGATCCGGGGGGCACCAGACTGTGGCGCTCGTCGGGCGTCACGATCGCCTGCCCGATCCGTCGCTCGTACGCCGCACGCCGTGCATCGGGAACCTCCTCGACCCACGCGGCGGCCGAGAAGCGCGCGGGGCTGAGCCACCTCGATGCGTTCCGCGTGAACTGGTCGCTCGTCACGCCGGTGCCGCTGCCGTCCAGCATGAAGCGGCGGAGGCTCTCGGTGAGCGAGGAAGCCTGGCCGATGCGGCCACTGATCTGCACCGCCGCGACCTCGGCGCGGCGCTCGGAGTCCCGCCGCACGTCGCGCTCGGCGAATGCGCGGGCGATGATGAAACCTACGACGGTCAGCGCAAGCAACAGCGCTGCTCGGGCGATATGTCGCGGCCGTAGGGCCTGGCCTGGGGGGATCCGGGTGATTCTCCTCCGTCGCAAAGCCGGCGGCAAGGCGAGCGCCGGGGCGGATCAGTGCCCGACGCGCGACGCGATGCTCTGGCAGTTCGCGATGGCCGAATCGATCGGCAACTTGCCGGCGATGACCGCGGAGAACTGTCCGGTGCACCGGTTGGCGACATCCTGGTACTCGGGAATGCCGACGTAGAGGATGCCGGGCAGGCCCGGCCGCTTCGTCGTGCCCGGGTTGTCGATCGGCGCGGACTCGATCGCCGCGAGGGTCTGCCGCGCGAACGCGGCCGTGGCCTTCCTGTACTCGGGGATCTCGTAGGTCGACCTGCGGGTGCCCGGTGGGATCGCCGGCCAGCCGCCCGGGATCCTCGTTCCGGCCTCCTTCGGGTACTGCGGCCCGGTCGCCCACGCGATGTACCTCCAGGCGAGGTCCTGCTTGCTCGACGATGCCGGGATCGCGAGCGACCACGCCCACAGCCAGCCTGACGCCTTCGTCCGCTCGACCGGGGCGGGGACGTAGCCGTTCCGTCCCTTCACGGGGCTGTCGTCGGCCTCCAGGTTGCTCGCGGCGACGGTCGCGTCGTACCACATCGCGACCTTGCCGCTCCGGTACTCGGCCAGGCACTGGTTGTAGCTCGCGCTGGCGGCGTGGCTCTCGCCCGCGTCCCTGGCGAGGTCGACGTAGAACTGGAGCGTCCTCCGGAACGGCGGCTCGTCGACCTTCGCCTCGTCCACCGAGCCGTCCGGCTTCGCCGACCACCAGGTTCCGCCGAAGGTGTTCAGCAGCGTCGTGAACGGCGCGCCCAGCTCGCCCCAGCCCGCCTTGCCGCGCACGCAGATCCCGGCCATGTCCGGCGTGTCGATCCTCCGGGCGATGTCCGCGACCTGCGTCCATGTCGGGTTCGCGGGCATCTCGATGCCGGCCTCCTGCCAGGACGTCCTTGCGGTACATCAAGAAGGACGACTCCCCGTAGAACGGCGACGCGTAGAGCTTGCGCTCGTGCGACAGGGCCTTCCGCACCGACGGGATGATGTCGTCCAGGTCGTAGGCCCGGTCGGAGACTGCCTGGCGCGTGAGGTCGACGATGTGGCCGTCCATGCCGAACTGCGGCGCCTCGTAAGGGCCGATCATCACCGCGTCGAACTGACGGCCACCCGCGGGTACGTCGCGCGTGGTGACCTCACGCAAGGTGCCCTCGTCGAGGATCGTGTAGTTCACCTCGATGTCGCTCTTGGCGGTGAACAACGAAGGCGTGAGGCGGGCGAGGTCCTGCATCTGCGGGGTGTCGACGATCGCGACGTTGATCGAGCCGCCGCGGTTCGACTCATCGCCCGAATCGTCGTCGCCCCAACAGCCGGCCAGGACCCCACTCAGAATCGCGAGCAGCACGGCGATCGAGGCAGCGCGCCGGGTCACGACTCCCCATCACGCCCTTGTCGGCGCGTGAGCGAGCCTTCGGGGGATTTGGCGTGCGCGTGCATCGCCGCGTTCATGAGGGTCTCGAACCGCTGCTTGCGGAGGCTACTCCGTCCGCGAGAACTTCCAGATCGCGGCGCCCAGCATCGCCACGCCCAGCAGCAGCACCATGACCGCCTCGAACACCGGCGGCAGGTGCCAGCCCCACCAGGTGACGCCCGGGTCCAGCGTCCGCCGCGCCGTCTCGGAGATGTCGAGGTGGCTGAACACGAGGTGGCGCATCGGGTCCACCGCGTAGGTCAGCGGGTTGATCCGGTTGAGCACCTCCAGCCAGCCCGGCAGCCCGGCGACGGGATAGAGCGCGCCCGACAGGAAGACCATCGGGAACACGACCAGCTGCATCACCCAGGTGAACGTCTGGGCCTGCTTGATCGAGACGGCCACCAGCATGCCGAACGCGCTCACGGCGAAGGCCAACAGCACCAGCAGGCCGAGCGCGCCGAGGAGCAGCCCCAGGTCGTAGGGGACGCCGACCAGCCCGGCGAGCGCCAACACGATCACGCCCTGCGAAGCCGCGATGCTCGCCCCACCCAGGCACTTGCCGAGAAGGATCGACGTCCGGCTGACCGGCGCGACCAGCATCTCGCGCAGGAACCCGAGCTCGCGGTCCCAGACCAGCGAGGCGGCGCTGATCATCGCCGTGAAGAGCACCGCGATGCAGAGGACGCCGGGGAAGATGAACGTCTTGAGGTCGACGCCGTCGGTGGAGGCGGCGGACAGCGACTGCAGGCCGGAGCCCAGCACGAACAGGAAGAGCAGCGGCTGGACGAGCCACGTCATCGTCTGCGCGCGGTTGCCGGCGAAGCGGATGAGGTCGCGGCGCCAGACGGTCTTCACCGCCCGCGCCTCCGAGCGCCAGCTGCGCTCCGGTACCCGGACGGCGACGATGTCGGCGATGACGGCGCTCATCGCTTCGCCCCCGCCATCGCGCGCATCATGGCCCGGCTGTGATCGCCCCGGCCGCCGGTCTCCGCATCGCGGATCGTCGTGCCCGTGTAGCGCATGAAGACGTCGTCCAGCGTCGGCCGCAGGACGGCGACCGACGTGATGGTGACGTCCAGCTCGGCGAACAGCCGCGGGACGAACGCCTCGCCGTTCTCGACGTGGAACGTCACCGCGCCCTCCGCCACCGCGGCCTCGATGCCGAAGCGATCCTGGAGGGCGGCCAGCGCCGCGTCGTCGTCGGCCGTGCCCAGCACCACGCGGTCGGCGCCGACGCCGGCCTTCAGCGCCTCCGGCGTGTCGAGCACGACGATCTCGCCGCGATCGATGATCGCGATCCGGTCGCAGAACTCGGCCTCTTCCATGTAGTGCGTGGTCATGAAGATCGTCGTCCCCTCCGTCTCCTGCAGCGCCCGGATGTAGCGCCAGATCGAGCTGCGCGTCTGCGGATCGAGGCCGATGGTCGGCTCGTCGAGGAACAGCACGCGCGGCGAGTGCATCAGCCCGCGGGCGATCTCCAGGCGCCGCTTCATGCCGCCGGAGAACGTCAAGACGCGCTGGTCGCGCCGGTCGGCCAGGTCGACCATCTCGAGCATCTGGTCCATCCGGCCTCCGATGGCGCCGGGGTCGATGCCGTACAGCTCGGCGTGCAGCCGCAGGTTCTGCGCGGCGGTGAGCTGGATGTCCAGCGTCGGGTCCTGGAAGACCAGGCCGAGGTGGCGGCGCACGTGGTCGCGCTGGCTGACGACGTCGAAGCCGCTCACGCGCGCCGTCCCGGACGTGGGCTTGGCCAGGGTGCAGAGCACGTTGATCGTCGTGCTCTTGCCGGCGCCGTTGGGGCCGAGGAAGCCGAAGACCTCGCCCGGCGGGACGGTGAAGGACACGCCGCGGACGGCGTCGACCTCGCCGTAGGACTTGACGAGGTCGTCGACCTCGATGGCGGGTGGAGTTAAGGCAGTCACGACGCGGCAGAATATCGCTACAGTCACTGAATTTCTACTGTCGCTAAAGTGATACACTTATGTCAGGCGCACAGATCGAAGGCCTCCGTGCCCGCAAGAAGCGCCTCGCGCGGGAGGCCATCGCCGCCACCGCCCGCCGGCTGTTCGCCGAGCGCGGCTTCGACGCCGTCACCGTCGCCGAGATCGCCGCCGCCGCCGACGTCTCGGAGAAGACGGTCTTCAACCACTTCCCCACGAAGGAGGACCTCGCGTTCGCCGGGCGTGAGGAGGGCATTGCGCAGCTCGTCGCAGCCATCGCCGGGCGGGCGGGCACGGATTCCGTCCTCGACGTCTTCCGCGCGTTGACCGCCACCGTGATCGACGACTTCGTCGCCCGCGGGGACGAAGACCTCCTCGCCGTGGCCAAGATCCTCCGGGGCAGCCGCACGCTGCAGGAGCGCCTCACCGTGGGCTGGGAGGCGGGAGCCGCGGCGATCACCGCCGCGATCGCCGAGACGTCGGGCGCGGCCGACGGCGATCTCGTGCCCGCCATCGTCGCCCGCACGCTCTGGTGGACGCACCGGTCGATCTTCCTCGCCGCGCTGCAGGGCCTGCTGGCCGAAGAGGACCGCGAGCAGCTCGTCGCCCGGCTCCGGGTCGCCGCCGAACGGGCCTACGACCAGCTCGCCGCCGGGCTGGGCGAGTACGGCAAGCGCGGCTGACACTCGCCCTCCCCAGGGGGCCGACTGGGCACCACAGCGGGGACTAGGGACCCGACTGGGGACATGCCCGGACGAGAGCGCGCCGCCGCCGGAGCAAGCTCGCGGCATGCACACCACCGAGCTGACCAGACCCCCGGCCGCGGAACCTCAGAGCTTCGGCGGGATGATCGCGGAGATCATCCCGCTCGTCGGCGCCGTCGCCGGCTACGGGCCTCCCGTCATCACCCTCGCGGGCCCGTGGCTGCTCTTGACGCTGATGCTGAGCCCGCCCTTCGCCGTTCTGCTGACCCTGCTGGCCGCCATGCTCGTGGCCGCGACGATCCTCGTCGCGCTCACGGCTGCGATTGCCGCGATCCTCGCGGCGCCGTACCTGCTCGTGCGCCGCAGCCGCGGTGTCCGGGCGCGTCGCGTGTTCAGCAGCGACCGCGCCGCGCACCTCCCCTTGGCCGGATCGATGCGGGTGGCCTCATGATCACGCGCTCGCTCAGATCCGTCGGTCGTGGCGGCGAGGTCTCCGAGACCGACGCCGCGGCGTTCCAGACCGTGCGCCCGCGGCTGTTCGGCATCGCCTATCGGGTGCTCGGAAGCCGAGCCGAGGCGGATGATGTCGTGCAGGACGCGTGGATCCGCTGGCAGGGGACCGACCGCGCCAAGATCCGCGATCCGGCGGCCTTTCTCGCCACGATGACGGGGCGGCTCGCACTCACCGTCGGGCAGTCCGCCCGCGCGCGTCACGAGATCTGCAGCGGGCCGCTGCACGCCGACGTGGTCGACCTGGGCGACGATCCGTCGCGAGTCGCGGAGCAGGACGAAGCGCTCGAGCTCGCGCTGCTCGCGCTGCTCGAGAAGCTGTCCGCGGCCGAGCGAGCGGCCTACGTCCTCCGCGAGGCGTTCGACTATCCCCATCGGAGGATCGCCGAGGTGCTGGGCCTCAGCGAGGTGAACGCGCGGCAGATCGTCACTCGCGCGCGCGGACGCCTCGACGGCGAACGACGCCGACGCGTCGGCGCGGACGAGCACCGCCGCCTGCTCGACACGTTCGGCACCGCCGCGCAGACCGGAGATCTCGCCTCGCTCGAACGGCTGCTCGCCGCGGAGATCGCCGAAGAACGTCCGCTGGAACGCCTCGCCGCCTAGAGCGGCCCAGTACTCCTGAAGTGAGCTGGCGGGAAGGCTTCGCCGGAAGCCTCGCGTGATCGCGCCGGCCTGTCGCGCGCGGGATAATGCACGGCCAGAATGGTCGACGCCCATCGGTCACCGTCGGGATTGATCGACCGTCACGGTGAGCGCGACGAGCTGGAGCGGCTCGTCGCGGGGGTGCGCGCGGGCCAGAGCCGTGTACTGGTCCTCCGTGGCGACGCGGGGGTCGGCAAGACCGCGCTGTTACGACAGCTGTCGGTCGCCGCGGAGGGATGCCGGATCGCCCGGGCGGCCGGCGTCGAGTCCGAGATGGAGCTTCCCTTCGCCGGTCTGCATGCGCTGTGTGGGCCGATGCTCGGGCGTCTCGAGCACCTGCCCGACCCGCAGCGCGACGCGCTGAGCACGGCGTTCGGCCTGAGCGCGGGACCGGCCCCGGATCGCTTCCTTGTCGGATTGGCGGTCCTCAGCCTGCTCGCCGACGGCGCCGAGGAGCAGCCGCTCGTGTGCATCGTCGACGACGCGCAGTGGCTCGACCGGGTGTCGGCGCAGACGCTGGCGTTCGTGGCGCGGCGGCTCTTGGCGGAGCGGGTGGGGTTGGTGTTCGCGCTGCGCGAGTCGGGCGACGGCCACGTGCTGGAGGGCTTGCCGGAGCTGGTGATCGAGGAGCTGCCGGCCGACGAGGCCCGGCTGCTGCTCGACGCGACGATCCCAGGGCCGCTCGACGAGCGCGTGAGGGCCCGGATCCTTGCCGAGGCCGCCGGTAACCCGCTGGCGCTGATCGAGCTGCCGCGCGGCTTGACGCCGGCGGAGCTGGCGGGCGGGTTCGGGCTCCCCGACACGCGCCCGTTGGCGAGCCGCATCGAGCACACCTTCCTCCAGCGGGTCGCGACACTGCCGCGCGACACGCAGCTTCTGCTCCTGACGGCGGCCGCCGAGCCGTTGGGCGATCTGGGCCTGTTGTGGCGCGCCGCTGAGCGTCTCGGGATCGGCGGTGAAGCCGGGCGGCCGGCCGAGGCGGCCGGATTGTTCGAGCTCGGCCTTCGCGTGCGCTTCACGCATCCGCTGGTCCGCTCGGCGGTCTATCGCGCGGCGGACCCGGGGGACCGCCGCGACGTGCACCTCGTGCTCGCCGACGCAACCGACCCGGTCGTCGATCCCGACCGTCGCGCCTGGCATCGCGCGCACGCGACGGCGACGCCGGACGAGGCGGTGGCCGCGGAGATGGCGCGCTCGGCTGAGCGCGCGCAGGGCCGTGGCGGGCTCGCCGCGGCCGCCGCGTTCCTGCAGCGGGCGGCCGAGCTGACTCCGGACTCCGCCATACGCGTCGAGCGCTCGCTCGCCGCTGCCCAGGCGAAGCTCGACGTCGCCGACGCCGCGTCGGCCTCCGACCTCTTGGCCGCCGCCGAGCTCGAGCCCCTCGACGAGCTCCAGCGCGCGCGGCTGGAGCGGTTGGGCGCGAAGATCGCGTTCACGACCAGGCGCGGGCGCGACGCGCCGCCGCTGCTGCTCGAGGCGGCCAAGCGGCTCGAGCCTCTGGACGCCGCGATGGCCCGCGAGACCTACCTCGAGGCGATCGCGTCGGCGATGTTCGCCGGGCGCCTCGGCACCGGCCCGGATGAGCGTGAGGTGGCCGAGGCCGCGCGCATGTCGACGCAGGTTCCCGCCCTGGGCGCGGCCGACCTCCTCCTCGACGCCCTCGTGACGCGGTTCACCGAGGGATATGCGGCGTCGGTCGCGCCGCTCTCGCGCGCGCTGCGTGCGTTCGGCGAGCCCGACGGCGGCGCAGAGGACCGGCGCTGGCTGTGGCTGGCGTGCCGCCTCGCGCAGGATCTCTGGGACGACGAGCTCTGGCACGTGCTCGCGACGCGTGGCGTGCGCGTCGCGCGCAACATCGGCGCGCTCAACCTGCTTCCGAACGCGCTCAACTACCTCGCCGCGCTCAACGTCCATTCCGGGGACTTCGTCGCCGCCTCGGCGCTGATCGACGAGGTGTATTCGATCACGCAGGCGACCGGCCTTCCGCCGCTCCAGTACGCGGCGTACATGCTGGCCGCGACACGCGGCGATCAGGCGCAGGCGCAGGCAGTCTCCCTGTCCGGGCAGCGGAACGCGATGGGGCGCGGCGAGGGCTCGGCGTATGGCCTGCATTGCTCGCTTACCGCGCTGCTGCACAACGGCCACGGCCGCTACGGCGAGGCGCTCGAGTCCGCGCAGCAGGCATGCGAGCACGAGGACGTCATGGCGTACGGCTGGGCCCTGGTCGAGCTGGTCGAGGCCGGCGTCCGCGCCGGCCAGCCGACCCAGGCCGCCGCCGCGCTCGACCGCCTGACCGAACGCACGGGGGCCAGCGGGACCGAGTGGGCGCTCGGGATCGAAGCGCGCTGCCGTGCGCTGCTGAGCGACGACGAGTCCCACTACCGCGAGTCGATCGAGCGGCTCGCGCGCAGCCGCGCGGCGGTCGAGCTTGCGCGGAGCCGGCTCCTGTACGGGGAGTGGCTCCGGCGCGAGAACCGGCGCACGGACGCGCGCGAGCTGCTGCGCGCCGCTCACGAGAGCTTCAGCCAGATGGGGGCCGGAGCGTTCGCCGAGCGTGCCCGCCGCGAGCTCCTCGCGACCGGCGAGACCGTGCGCCGGCTGACCGCCGACACGCGCGACGCGCTGACGCCCCAGGAGATCCAGGTCGCGCGGTTGGCTCGCGACGGGCACTCCAACCCGGAGATCGGCGCCGAGCTGTTCATCAGCCCGCGCACAGTCGAGTACCACCTGCACAAGGTGTTCCGCAAGCTGGGCGTCAGCAGCCGCAAGGAGCTTCGCGACGCGCTTGCGGACACGTCCGGACGGGCCGTCCTCGGCTTCGCGTAGACCTGCGTCGTGGGTGCGGGTTCAGGTGCTGTACAACGCCCCTCGCAGGACGGAGATCGCCTGCGCGATGGCGGCGCGGGTCGCGTGCGTGTCGCTGAGCGGGTTGAGCATCATGAAGTCGTGCGTGATGCCGTCGTAGCGAACAGTCGTGACCGCGACACCGGCCTTCCGGAGCCGCGCCGCGTACGCCTCGCCCTCGTCGCGCAGCACGTCGGCCTCGTCGACGATCACCAGCGCCGGCGGCAGGTCGGCGAGCTGCTCGTCGCTCGCACGCAGCGGTGACGCGTACGGCTCCGCGCGCTGCTCGACGTCGGGTGCGTAGGCGTCCCAGAACCACGCCATCGACTTTGCCGTGAGGAAGTAGCCCTCCGCGAACTGCGTGTACGAGCCGGTGTCCATCCCCGCGTCGGTGACCGGGTAGTACATCGACTGGTGCACGAAGCGCACGTCGCCGCGGTCTGAGGCCATCAGCGCAAGCGCGGCGGTCATGTTGCCGCCGACCGAGTCACCGGCGACGGCGATGCGCTCCGGGTCCAGCCCGTTCGCCGCGCCTTGGCGCGTGATCCACTGGGCGGTCGCGTATCCCTGCTCGATCGCGATCGGGTAGCGCGCCTCCGGCGACCGGTCGTACTCGACGAAGACGACCGCGGCGCCGGTGCCGACGGCCAGCTCGCGGACGAGCCGGTCGTGGGTGTTGGCGTTGCCGAGCACCCAGCCGCCGCCGTGCATGTACAGGACGACCGGAAGCGGCTCAACCGCGTCCTGCGGCTGGACGATGCGAACGCGTACGTCACCGACCTCCGCGGGCACAGTGATCCAGCGGTCCTGGACCGGGAGCTTCTCGATCGGCGCGGCCTGCACGTCGTCCAGCACGGCGCGCGCGTCGGCCGGGGTGAGCTCGTACAGGAACGGCGGCTCGGCGGTCGCCTCCACGAACGCCTGCGAAGCCGGTTCGAGCACGACCGGTGCGAGCGTGCTGTAGCTAGACATGTCGGTCTCCTTGCGATCAGGGGTGCATCAACGAAGACTGGACAGAGGCCCGAGTCGTGACAGCCAGGCGCGGGGTAAGCTCGCGGCCCGCGACGCTCAGCCGTCGTCGAGGCGAGCGGTCGCGGCCTCCCCGAGCGCGCTCGTCATGGCCGGGATCGCCGGGGCGCGGCGCCCGCGGAGCCACACCGCGTAGACCGAGCGAGCGAGGCTGAGGCCCCGCACGGGCAGCACGGCCACGTCCGGCCGGGGCTCCTCGACCGCGAGGTCGGGGATCAGCCCGACGCTCAGGCCGGCGGCGACGATCGCCCGCCCCACCGTGACGTCGCGCACGACGTAGCGGACCTGCGGCGCGAAGCCGGCCTCGCCGCACAGACGGTCGATCATCGCCCGGTAGCCCGGCGAGACCTCGGTCGGCGGCGCGACGAAGCGGTCGCGCGCGAGGTCGGCCAGGTCCACCTCGCGCCTGCGGGCCAGCCGGTGCCGCGGCGGAAGGACGATCCGGTACGGGTCGTCGGCGAGGAACATGCGCTCGAATCTTTCGTCGTCGCTCAGGCCGGGCTCGCCGGGGACCTCCCAGACGACGGCGACATCGA
This sequence comes from uncultured Solirubrobacteraceae bacterium, assembly GCA_963774155.1. Taxonomy (GTDB): domain Bacteria; phylum Actinomycetota; class Thermoleophilia; order Solirubrobacterales; family Solirubrobacteraceae; genus DASSUW01. The sequence goes on along the minus strand of CAVZDW010000008.1, from coordinate 52,477 downwards.
GCTCGCCGGCGCGCAGGCTGCGCAGCGCTGGCTCCGCCTCGAGCTGCTCGAGCCGGACCTCGACGTCCGGGTGCGCCGCCTCGAAGTGGGCGAGCGCCTGCGGCACGAACGAGGTGCAAGCGCTGAGGAACGCGCCCACGCGCACGGCCCCCGTGCGCAGGCCGGCCAGCGCGCGCAGCTCCTCCTCGGCGGTCGCGACCCGCCCGAGCACGTCCGCGGCGTGGTCGCGCAGACGCTCCCCCGCCTCGGTCAGGCCGACCGGCCGCCGTGCCCGGTCGATGAGCGTGAGACCGAACTCCTGCTCGAGCCCCGCGACGTGGTGAGACACGACCGACTGCGCGTATCCGAGCGCGAGCGCGGCCTCGGAGAACGAGCGCCGCTCGGCGACGGCGTGGAAGGCGCGGAGACGGCGGAGGTCGTGCATCGATGAATCCGATAATACATGCGACAACTTCTGTTGCATAGATGTACGCGTTGCCGCACGCTGCTCCCGTCCCCCGATGAACGACAAGGAGCAACGGATGAGAACGTGGACGATCGCGGCGCTGGCATCCGCGGCCTTGCTCGGCTTCGCGGCCCCCGCGATGGCCGACTCGATCGCCTACATAAAGGACGGCAACGTGTGGCTGTCCACTTCGGACGGCGGCCGGCAGTACCAGGTCACGTTCGGCGGCGGCTACGGCGACGTGACGCAGGCCGACGACGGCACGATGATCGCCCTCACCGGGGTCCGGCTGCACAAGCTCGACCGCCAGGGCAACGTGCTCGCCGACTTCGACACGCCGGTGAGCGACACGCGCCCGCCCGGCCTGAAGGCGTTCTTCGGCCCGTTCGATCCGGCCATCTCGCCCGACGGCTCCAAGCTCGCTTACACCTACTACTACAAGGGCGTCTCGCAGGACGCCGGCTGCTACCCGCCGCAGTGCGTCACGGTCGGCTGGGAGGGCGGCACCGGCTACTCGCGCACCGACCGGCAGACGGCCTGGGACGTCGCCGGACTCGGCAAGCACTCCGGCTGGATGCACCCGTCGTGGATCGACAACGCGACCACGATGCTGAGCCACGCGACCCACGCCCCGAACAAGGAGGTGGTCCTCGACACCGTCGGCGACGGCCCGCAGCTGCTGCACGACTGGTTCACCGACAGCACGAACGGCAACAACGGCGGCTTCATGGCCCACGGTGAGATGACCCGCCAGCGCACCAAGATGGCGTTCCTCACCGGGGCCGGTGACACCCAGCTGCGGATCTACAAGGTGCGGCAGTTCCCGCACGGCGGCCCGCACGGCGACTGGGGCAGCAGCCTCAGCGACGAGGAGTACCCGTACATCTGCGCCTTCTACGACAAGCCCGTCGGGAAGTTCGGCTCCCCGTCGTGGTCGCCCGACGGTAGGCGCCTCGCCTACCACGACGGCGCGGGCGTGAGGATCGTGAGCATCCCGGACTGGCCGGGAGACGAGTGCAGCAGCGCCGGCATGAGCCCCAGCGGCCAGCTGCTCGTGGCCGCCGGGATCGAGCCCGACTGGGGTCCGGCGGACGTGCCCGCCGCGCGCAAGCCGCCCGCTGTGGACACGCTCACGCTCACGGTCGGCAAGACGCGGCTCCGCCAGGCGCTGCGGCGCGGCCTCAAGGTCGAGGTTCGCGTTCCCGCGGCCGGCAAGCTCTCCGGGAGCGCCCGGCGCGGCCGCACCACGGTGGCCAGCGGACGGGGCCGCCCCACGGCCGCCGGCTCGGCGACGCTCACCCTCCGCTTCAACAACAAGGCGAAGCGCACGCTCGCCCGCACCCGCCGCCCGCGGCTGACCGTGAAGGTCGGCTTCACCGCCAACGGCGCACAGAAGGCGGACTACGCCACCGCCGCGATCCGCCTCCGCTGACCCTCTTCGACCAAGGAACCGTCATGTACCTCACCACCACCTACCTCGGCGACCTGTCCGCGCAGATGCGCGGGCGGGTCGTCACGCCCGACCACCCCGACTGGGACGCCGCGCGGGGCACCTTCAACTTGCTGGTCGACCAGCAACCCCAGGCGATCGCGTTCCCCAACGACGAGCGCGACATCGCACTGGTCGTGGCACACGCGCGCGACCACGGCCTGCGCGTGGCGCCGCAGGCCACGGGGCACAACGCCGGGCCGCTCGGCTCGCTCGACGACACGCTCGTCGTCAACACGTCGGCGCTGACCGGGGTGTCGATCGACGCCGACGCTCGCCGCGTCCGGGTCGGCGCGGCGACGCGCTGGCAGGACGTGGTCCCGCCGCTGTCCGAGCTCGGTCTCGCCGCGCTGCACGGCTCATCCCCCGACGTGGGCGTGGTCGGCTACTCGCTGGGCGGCGGGATCGGCTGGCTCGTCCGCAAGCACGGGATGCAGGCGAACGCGGTCACGGCGATCGAGCTCGTCACCGCGGACGGCCGGCTCGTGCGCACCGACGACGCGCACGAACCCGAGCTGTTCTGGGCCCTCCGTGGCGGCGGCGGCAACTTCGGCGTCGTGACCGCGATCGAGTTCGCCGTCCAGTCGGTGCCCACGGTCTACGCAGGTGCCATGTTCTTCTCGCTCGAGCAGACGGCCGACGTCCTGCACGCGTGGACCGAGCTCCTGCCGGCGCTCCCGGAAGAGATCACGACGTGGGCGACGATCATGCACTTCCCGCCCGACCCGGCGCTGCCCGAGAAGATCCGCGGGCGTTCGTTCGTGGTCGTCAAGGCGGCATTCCTCGGCTCGGAGGCGGACGGCCGCGAGCTCCTGAAGCCAGTGCGGGAGTTGGTTCCCGGAATCGACACGTTCGCCATGCAGCCGCCGGTCTCCCTCGCCGAGCTGGCGATGGACCCGCGCGACCCGCTGCCCTACCGGTCCGGCACGGCGCTCATCGACGGGCTGCCCGCCCCGGCGATCGAGGACATCGCGCAGATCGGCGGTCCCGGCTCGTCGCTCGCGATCGTCCAGCTCCGCCACATGGGCGGCGCGCTCGCGCGCTGCGCGCCCGGTGCGGGAGCGCGCGCCACGCTGCCCGGCGAGATCGCCGTGTTCGCCCTCGGCGTGGTCCCTGAGCCGGCGGCAGAGCCGGCGGTCGAGGCGCAGGTCGGAGGCGTCCTCGCCGCCGTCGCTCCCCACCACACCGGCGACTACCCGAACTTCGTCGAGCAGCCGGCGGACGCGAGCGCGTTCTTCGACGCCGAGACGTGGAGGCGCCTGCGCGAAGTCAAGGCGGACTACGACCCGCAGGACGTCTTCAAGGCCAACCACCACATCCCCCCGGTCGAGCGATGAAGCCTCTCAGCACCTGCGTGCTCGCCCTGGCCCTGCTGGTCCTCGGAACGAGCACCGCCCGGGCGGTAACCATCACCGAGTACGCCGTCACCGTCGAAGGCGAGGCGACCTACGCCCGCGCGGACGCCTACCCGGCCCCATACGGCCAGTACGAGCAGCGCGCCAAGGCCGCGTTCAAGTGGGAGACCCGCTTCCCGTCGGTGACGTTCATCGACAAGCACGTCGGGATCAGCTCCGTGGCGTCGTCCACGGCCTCCGTGATCGACACCGCGACGTACACGAGCGTCCCCACGCCGAAGGGCCCGTCGACCCGAACCTGCACGGGCAGCCTTCTGGACGCGCCGCCCGCTCCCGGCTGGTTCGGGGCGGGAATCATCCCGAACCCCAACAGCGAGAGCCTCGACATCCGCGTGCTCGGGGGCATCGGCTTCCGCCTGCCGGCCTGCACCGGCACCCTCCCCGGCGGCCCTGACACGTTCGCCATCTCCAGCGGCGCCCAGGAGATCCCGTTCGGGCCGTTCGACAACGCCTTCGACATGCCGCACGAAGCGATCGGGATGGGCAAGATCATCCAGCTGCTCCAGGCGAACGTCACCGGCAGCCGCTGCCCCGGCTATGGCGACAACACGTCGTCCTGCGCGCTCAACTGGAAGGCCACCGTGACGTTCGTCCGCATCGCTCAGCACGGGGGTGGACCGGGCGGTGGCGGGTCGGACACCGACGACGACCTCATCCCGATGCCTCCCTCCGGCGATGAGGACCTGATCCCGATGCCGCCCGAGCGCGCCAAGCTCAGCCGCAACGGCAAGCAGGCAGAGCTCACGCTGACCTGCCGCGTGGCGTGCTCGGGCAGCGCGATCGCCTACGCCGCCAGGCGTGGCGCCCACGGCTCGGCCGTCGCGCGGCCGCTCGCCCGCACGCGGTTCACCGCCGCGGCGGGGCGGCCCACGGAGATCGTGCTGCGCCTTCGACCGAAGGCACGCCGCGCGATCCACCGGGCCCGCGCGCTGCGGATCGAGCTGCGCGTCGCGCCCCAGGCCGGAGGCGCCACGACGCGGCGGACCGTCGTGCTGCGGCTCCCGCGGAGGAACTAGGACCTGAACCTGCGACCGGTCGTCACCTCGGCGACCGCACCGCCCTCCGCGAGGAACGCCTCCAGGGACTGCGTGTGGGCCGTCGCCTCGGCCAGGCCGGGCCAGTCGAGCAGCGATCGGTGCAGGGGCTGGGTCGTGCTGATGCCCTCGATCTCGAGCTCGTCGAGCGCCCGCCGCGCCCGGGCCAGCGTCTGGGCGCGGTCGCGGCCGTGGACGAGCAGCTTGGCCACCAGCGAGTCGTAGAACGGCTGCACCGAGCAGCCCGCCGTCACGCCGGTGTCGACGCGGACGCCGGGCCCGCCGGGCAGCTGCATGTGCTCGATCCTCCCCGGGGACGGCAGGAAGTCCTTCGCCGGGTCCTCGGCGTTGATCCGGAACTCGAGCGCCGTCCCCTCGCAGCGGATGTCGTCCTGGCCGAACGACAGCGGCAGTCCGCCCGCCACGCGCAGCTGCTCGGCGACGAGGTCGATGCCGGTGACCATCTCGGTCACGCCGTGCTCGACCTGGATGCGCGCGTTGACCTCGATGAAGAAGTACGCCTCCCTGTCGACGTCGACGAGGAACTCGACCGTCCCGGCGTTCACGTAGCCCACCTCGCGGGCGACCGCGACCGCGGACGCGCAGAGGCGCTCGCGGACGGCCGGCGAGATGCTCGGGGAGGGCGCCTCCTCGATGAGCTTCTGCTTGCGCCGCTGGATCGAGCACTCGCGCTCGAAGAGATGCGCGACCGAGCCGTGCTCGTCGGCCATGACCTGGACCTCGACGTGCCGCGGCTGCTGGATGCACTTCTCGAGGAACATCCCGCCGTCGCCGAACGCCGCCTGGGCCTCGGCCGACGCCTGGGGAAACGCCCGGCGCAGCTCCTCGGGCGTCGTCACCGTGCGGATGCCGCGCCCGCCCCCGCCCGCCGACGCCTTGAGCAGGACCGGGTAGCCGATCTCCTCGGCGGCGGCCTCGGCCACCGCGACGTCCTGGACGCGGCCCGTGCCGGGCACGACCGGGGCGCCGGCGCGCTCGGCCGCCTCCCGCGCGGTCACCTTGTCGCCGACGGCCTCCATCACGTCGGCGGGCGGGCCGACGAAGCGCAGGCCGGCCTCCGCGCACGCGCGCGGCAGCGCGGGCGCCTCGGCGAGGAAGCCGTAGCCCGGGTGCACGGCGTCGGCGCGCGTCGACACGGCGGCCGCGACGATCGCGTCCGCACGCAAGTAGCTCTGGCGGGCCGGTGGCGGGCCGATCGCCACGGCCTGGTCGGCGAGGCGCACGTGGAGCGCGCCGGCGTCGGCGTCGGAGTGGACGGCGACCGACTCGAGCCCGAGGTCGCGGCACGCCCGGATGATGCGGACGGCGATCTCGCCGCGGTTGGCGATGAGGACGCGCCGGATCGGCGACTCGCTCATGCGGCGGCTCCGGCGGGCGCGATCTCGCGGCCGGCCTCCGTGACGGCACGCCGGACCGCGTGCGCCACCGCGACGGCGTTCGGTCCGTCGCCGTGGATGCACGCCGACCCCGCGGTCAGCGGTACGCGTGACCCGTCGACGGCCTCCACCACCCCCTCCTCGATGAAGAGCCGGGTCTGATGGGCCGCGAACGCGACGTCGGTCGCCGCCTTCGACCGCTGGATGACGAGCCGGCCGTCGGGCGCGTACGACAGGTCGGGATAGATCTCGCCGACGACGCGGACGCCCAGCTGCCCGAGCGCCTCGCAGAACGGCACGCCCTCGGCCGGCGCCGGCCAGTAGACCATGACGTCCTCGCCGAGGTCCCGGACCGCCTGGGCGACCGGCCGCGCGAGATCGGCGTCGTCGCGGAGGACCGCGAAGAAGGCGCCGTGCGGCTTGACGTGGTGCAGCTCGCCGCCCGCCGCGCGCAGGAACGCCTGCAGCGCGCCCGCCTGGTAGCGGACGTACGCGGCGGCGTCGTCGGGACTGATCGCCATGACGCGCCGCCCGAAGCCGAGCAGGTCCGGGAGGCCCGGGTGCGCACCGACGGCGACGCCGTGGCGCATGGCGAGGGCGACCGTGCGCTCCATCGTCACCGGATCGCCGCCGTGGAAGCCGCAGGCGACGTTCGCCGACGTCACCAGCGGCATGACCTCCTCGTCGTTGCCCAGCGACCAGTTGCCGAAGCTCTCCCCCAGGTCGCAGTTGATGTCGAAGGTCGGCGCGGTCATGCGCTCTTGCGCCGTCAGTCGGCGGGGTCGAGCTCGGCGACGACGTCGCCGGCGCCCACGACGCCCTCGTTGTCGACCGCGAACGAGCGCACGCGGCCACGGACCTCCGAGTGCACCTCGTGGAACTGCTTCATGACCTCGACGAGGCCGACGACGCCGCCCTCCTCGACGACGTCGCCCTCGGAGATGAACGGCGGCGAGGCGGGGTCGGGCCGGCGGTAGAAGACGCCGGGAATCGGGGATCGGACGACGTTCTCGTCGGACACGGGGTGCTCCTATCGGCTGAGGTGGTCACGCGCGTGTTCGAGCGCTTCGCGCGCCTCCCGGCGCGCCGCGAGCGCGTCGTCGAGGGTCACCGAGGTGAAACGGACGTGCTCGTTCGTCTTGGTCTGCCCGATGCGATCGAGGTCGGCGCTGATGATCGTCGCGATCGTGGCGTAGCCGCCGCCGGTGACCGCGTCGGCGAGCAACGCGATCGGCTCGACGCCACCCGGCACCTGGATGGAGCCGATGGGGTAGCCGAAGTCGACGACGTTCGAGGGGTCGTTCCCCGCGCCCGGCGGTGGCTCCCGGTCGACGAACGCGAGTGGCTCGCCACGGAAGCGGTAGCCGACGCGGTTGGCGTCGGGCGTGACGGTCCAGCTCGTCGAGAGGAACGTCTCGAGGCTCTCGGGGACGAGCCGGTAGCTCGCGAGCCCGACCACGACGCGCAGCTCGATGTCGCCGTCGATCCTCGGGCGCAGGTTCTCGGGCAGCTCCGCATCGGGCGTGCCCCCGACGCCGCCGCCGACCGGTACGACGTCGCCCGCCTGCAGCGCGCGGCCCTCGAAGCCACCCAGGCCGCAGAGCGTGTACGTCGCGCGGCTGCCGACGTACGCCGGCACGTCGATGCCGCCGGCCACCGCGAGGTAGGCACGGGCGCCCGACTGGATGTAGCCGAACGAGACGACGTCGCCGGCCTTGACCGCGTACGACCGCCACGACGCGATCGGCTCGCCGTTGAGCTTGGGCCCCATCTCCGCGCCGGTCACGGCGATCACCGTGTCGTCCTTGACCTCCAGCTCTGGCCCGAGGTAGGTGATCTCGAGCGAAGCCAGCCCGTCCGGGTTGCCGACGAGCAGGTTGCCGACGCGGTACGAGGCCTTGTCCATGGCGCCCGAGGGCGGCATCCCGGCGGCGTACAGCCCGATGCGCCCCTCGTCCTGGACCGTGGTCTGGAGGCCCGGGGTCTTGACCTCAACCGCCATCGAGGCTCCTCTCCAGGCTCGCCGTGACGCCGCCGGGATCGTCGTACCAGCGACGAGGGATGAACTCCGCGTCGGCGGTCCAGTACGCGAACGACTCGTCCTCCACCGACGCCCGGATGCGGTCGTACTCGGGCCGGCCGACGGACCGGTAGCGGATGATGTCGCCCGAGCGGAAGAACCAGTCGCGGTCGCGGAAGTCCGGCAGCCGGCGCGCCGAGTCGAAGAACGGCGTCGCGCACATGCCGAGCAGCTGGTAGCCGCCCGCGCCGCGGACCGGGTAGACGGTCGCGAAGGCGCCGCCCCACGCGAAGGCGAGCTCCGGCGTGTCGGTGCGGGGCCGCACGTACTTCGGGACCTCGATCTGGCGGTCCGCGGTGACGAGCTGGTAGCCCCAGGTCAGGCCGGGGACGAAGCCGATCATCGTCACGAGGAACGGGGTCCCGAAGACCGCGTCCTTGAACGTCTCCGGCGAGTCGAAGCCGTTCAGCTGGGCCGCGAACTCGATGTCGGTGAGGTCGGGCGTCTGATGCCGATCGCGGAACCGCTGGACGACCTCGTGCGTCCACGGGTCGTCCCAGAGGACCGGCACGTCGACGACCCGCGTCTGCAGGTGGAAGTCGGCGGCGTCGCCGACCTCGGCCTCCAGCGCGCGCAGGCGCTCCTCGAGCGCGCGCGGGTGCAGCACGTCGGGGTCGAGCCGGACGAGGTACGACGCGTTCGAGGGGCAGATGTCGAGCACACCCGTCGAGCCGCTGTTCCTCGAGCCGGCGGCAGATGGCCAGCGCGCGCATGTTGACACCGACGCTCATGCCTTCGGCGAGCTGGACGAGGATCCATTCGTCGCCGCCGTTGCTGTACCGCGTTCCGGTCTGCTCAGCCGTCTCCACGAACCTCGCTCCTCCTCGAGCCTGTCCCGGTGGGGCTGGCGAGCGGGATGTCCGCGGCGACGAGCGTGCCGCCGTCGACCGGGCTCTCCACCCGGAGCCGGCTGTCGAGGGCGGCAAGCCGGTCCCGGAGGCCCAACAGGCCGCTCCCGTCGGACCGGGCGCCTCCGACGCCGTCGTCGCGCACCTGGACCTCGAGCACTCCGTCCGCGACGCGGGCGGTCACCGCGGCGTGCGCTGCCCGAGCGTGTTTGGCGACGTTGGTGAGCGCTTCGGCGACGACGAAGTAGGCGGTCGCCTCGACCGCGGCAGGCAGCCGACCCACGGTCACGTCGATCTCGATCGGCACCGGCATGCGCGAAGCCAGCGCGTCCACGCCCGCGCGTAGTCCGCCGCGGGTGAGTGCCGCCGGGAGGATGCCGTGGGCCAGCTCCCGGACCTCGTCCGTCGCCTGCTGGGCGTTGTCGAGCGCCTCGGTCAGCAGCGCGGAGACGGCCCGCTCCCCCTCCTCCACGGACTGCTGGGCCAGCTTGAGGGTGAGGACGGTGTGCACCAGTCGCTGCTGCGCGCCGTCGTGAAGATCCCGGACCACCCGGCGGCGCTCGTCGTCGGTCGCCGCCACGATCCGCGCCCGCGACGCAGCCAGCTCCGTCTGCGCTTCGGCGTTCGCGATCGCCGTCGCCACGAGCTCGGTGAACGAGGCGAGGTGCGACTCGCTGTCGGCCGGAAGCGGCTGCTTCGTCGACGCCAGGAGCATCACGCCCCAGAGGCGGCCCTCGACGACGATCGGCGCTCCGACCGCCGAGCGTACGGCCCCGTCGTGCTTGGCCGCATCGCCAGGGTCGTCTCCCCTCGCCGATCGGCCGGTCTCGAAGACGACGGTGCTGACATCCTTGCCGCCGATCGGCCACGCGCCGTCGACGGGGACCCGGTCAGCCTGCCCGCTCGAGATCGCAACCGTCGTCATCGTGCCATCGGACTCGTAGCGGCCCAAGGCCACGTGCTCGGTCGGAAGCGCACGCTCGACCTCCACGACGACCGCCGCGAACAGCTCCTCCGGGGGCGCTCCACGCGCCACGAGCGTCGCGACGCGCCGCAGCGCGGCCTGCTCCTCCGCAAGCCGCTCGACTTCCGCACGGGCATCGGCGTTCGCGATGGCCGTGGCCACCAGGTCGGCGAACTGCTCGATGCGCGTCTCGGTCTCCGGCGGCAACGCCTGGTCCTCGTATCTCGCGGCGCCCATCGCCCCCCAGATCCGACCACCGACCACGATCGGACAGCCGACGGCGGAGCGGATCCCGAGCTCGCGGCCGCGCCGGGCGATGGCGCCGGTGATGCCGGAGTACTCGCCGATCCGGCACGGCCGCCCTTCGCGGAGCACCGACGCGATCACGCCGTCGCCGTCGACCGGGAGCCGAGTGCCAACCGGAACCTCGGCCGACAACCTGGCGCCTGAGAGCGCGACCGCGCTCGCGGTCCCGTCGCCCTCGTCGCGGAACAGCGAGCAATCGACGTCGCCGAGCACGTTCGCCAGCTCCTCGGCGACCTTGGCGAACACCTCCGCCGCCGGCGCCTCCTTCGCGACGAGCGTCGCCACCCGCCGCAAGGCGGCCTGCTCCTCCGTGAGCCGGTTCGCTCTGGCGTGCGACTCGGTGTTGGCGATCGCGGTCGCCACCAGCTCCGTGAACTCGGCGATCTGCGACTCCGTGTCGGGAGGGAACGGCTTCTCGCTCTTGGACGACGCGGAGATCACGCCCCAGTGGCGGCCGTCGACGACGATCGGACAGCCCACCGACGAGCGGATCCCCAACCCCTGCGCTTCCTGCGCGATCGGACCGTGAGCGTCGGCGTAGCTGTCCACGCGAGCGGGGCGGCTGAGCTCGCGGACCAGTGCGGCGATGCTCGCGCCTTCCAGCGTGAATCGCGTGCCGACCGCCAGTCCCGGAGCATCGCCCTTGCTCCAGCCGGCGACGCCGACCACGCTGTCGTCCTCCTCGTAGCGCTCCATGCGCGCGAGGTCCGCACCGGAGAGGACGCCGACCTCGCGCGTCACCGTCTCGAACACCTCCGACGGCGCCGCCCCTTCCGCCACCAGGGTCGCCACGCGACGCAACGCCGCCTGCTGATCGGCGAGTCGCCCGACCTCCGTTCGCGCCTCGGTGTTCGCGATCGCCACCGCCACGAGCTCCGTGAAGGAGGCGAGGCGCGTCTCGGTATCCGGTGGCAGCGGCTGCCTCTGGCGGGAGCCGGCGGCCATGAATCCCCACAGGCGGCCCTCGACGAGGATCGGCGTCCCGACCGCCGAGCGGATGCCCTCCGCGCGGACGCCCTCCGCCAGCGGGCCGGTCGCATCGCCGTAGTCGTCCAGCCGGGCCGGACCGCCCGTCTCCGACACGAGCGTGGCGAGGTTCCTCTGGCCTCCGATGGGCCACCGGCTGCCGACGGGAAACATGTCGCCTGCGCTGGCGACGAACGAGAGCGTGCCGTCGGACTCGTAGCGGCACACGTTCGCCAAGTCGGCCGAAAGCAGTCGTGCGACCTCGTTCGCGACCGCCGCGAAGACCTCCTCCGGCCGCGTCCCGCGCGCCACCAGCGTCGCGACCCGCCGCAGCGCGGCCTGCTCGTCGGCCAGCCGGCCGAGGCCTGCCCGGCTCTCGGTGTTCGAGATGGCCGTGGCAACCAGCTCGGTGAACTCGGCGAGCCGATCCTCGATGTGGTCGGGTAGCGGCTCGAGGCTGCTGGCGGCCGCCATCCAGCCCCAGATGTCGCCGTCGACGATGATCGGCGCGCCGGCCGACCCCCGGAGCCGGGATTCGCGGCCGGCAGCGGCGATCGTGCCGGGGACCTCGGTGTAGTCGTCGATCCGCGCAGGGCGCCCGGTCTTCAGCATCTGGACCGCGAGCCCCGGTCCGTCGAGCGGCCACCGGGTACCGGCCTGCCACGAATGCGGAACCTCGCTCCACTCGGCGATCACGGTGGCCGCCGTCTTCCCCGGGTCGAAGCGCCACACCAGCACCAGCGGCAGGCCGACGACGTGCCCGACCTCCCTCGCGATCGCCCCGAAGACGTCGGCCGACGCCGCCCCGCCGGCCACCAGCGCCGCGATCCGCCGCAGCGAATCCTCGCGCGCCACCTGCTCGGCCCGCAGGCGGTCCTCGACGTCGGCGAAGGCCACGATCGCTCCGCGACCCTCAGGCATCTCGATCGGCACCGAGACAAAGGCGACGGGAAGCGTCGAGCCGTCGCGCCGGAACAACCAGTCCAGATCGCGCGCGACCGTCTGGCCCGTGGTTCGCGGGAGCCGCATCGGACAGTCCGCGGCGGGATACGGCGTCCCGTCCGGGTGCTTGTAGTGGAGCGTCTCGTGGCGGTGCCGCCCGAACAGCTCATCCGCGCTGTCGTAGCCGAGCGCCCTGATCGCGGCGGGGTTCGCGAACCGGATCGTGTCATCGGGATCGACGACCCAGACCGGCTGCGCCGCGGTCTCGCTCACGGCGGCGAGGAGATCCTCCGCACTGACCCTCAGGCCAGCCAGATCGGTCAGGAAATGGGGTGGCACGTGAAGCCTCCGGGGACGACCGAGTCTACGCCCGGTCCGCCCGCCAGCGTCGCGCGCCGAGCTCCTGACCTACACGCCGCGTTCGACCTCGATGCGATGCTCGTCGGCGGCCGCGGTGAACGCGGCGTAGTCCGCGTCGGTCTGGTCCGCGTAGGCGACGGCGAAGCGCTCGAGCGCGCGCTCGAAGGTGTCGTCGTCGCCGAGGTAGCCCGTGATCTTGGCCGCGTCTCCCGTGCGCGCGTGCGCACGTGCCAGCGTGGTGCCGCACAGCTCGCCGTAGATCGCCATGCGCGCCGGCGTCATCAGCTCGACCTCGGCCGAGCCCTTCTTGTCGCGCAGCTGGCGGACGTACAACTCGTGGTGCTGCTCGCCGCTCCCGGTGACCCAGCCCAGGAAGGCATCGCTCGCCGCTTGCGTGAGCTGCTGGCCATGCACGACCCGCTCGCCCTGGTGTTCGTACTCGCTGGCGCCCGCATACGGGGCGAGCACCGAGGTCCGCGCCTCCTTGATCTGCAGGAACAGGGGGTCGTCCTCGCGGTCGCCCATCAACAGGATCATCAGGGCCTCGGTCCCGACGGAGCCGACGCCGACGACCTTGCGCGCGAAATCCACGTAGTGGTAGTGGTCGAGCACGATCCGCCGATCGGGCGCGAGCGAGCGGGCATAGTCGGCGAGTCCCTGGTGGATGATCTGCTCGAAGTCGGCGTGCCTCGTCTCGGGCGGGCGCACGATCACCGGAGGCTGCTGCTTGATCCGGTAGCCGCCGTCGACCCGCTCCGCGAACTTCTCCAGCGAGCCGAGGCCCGTCCGCGTCTGCGCCTTCGCGAGCGTCTTCGTGGCCGCCTTGACCGAGCCCTTGCCCGCGGTTGCGCTGAACTCCGCGATCACCTTGTCGGCGTCGAACCGCGTGTACCAGACATCCAGGAAGCGCATCGACGCCGCCTTGGCCATCGTCGTCCGATAGGCGGCCGCCGCGGCGCGCGCCGCCGCCCGCTGCTCCTTGCGGCGATGGCCGTTGCCACGGGCCGCGACCACGATGCTCGCCACCAGGCGCTTGACGTCCCATTCGAACGGCGCCGGCAGCGTCTCGTCGAAGTCGTTGAGATCGAACACGACCTGGCGATCCGGCGCCGCGAAGATGCCGAAGTTCGAGAGGTGCGCATCGCCGCAGCACTGCACACGCAACCCCGTCGTGGGAGCGGACGACAGATCCCACGCCATGATCGCCGCGCTCCCGCGGTAGAACGTGAACGGCGAGACGATCATCCGCCCGTGCCGGATCGGCACGAGCTCTGGCACGCGCGTCGCGTTCTGCTTCTCGAGGATGCCGACGGGATCCGGACGGTCATCGGGCGCGCCCCACTCGGCGTGAGCCTCCAGCGGCACCGACTCGCGCTGGGCGCGGCCCTCGGCGACGCGCTCCTCTATCGCCTTCGGGAGATCCAGTACGCCGCGAGCGTGCTTCTTCTCCTTCTTCGGCTTCTTGGACAACCTAGCTCGCGGTGTCCAGCGCGGCCTTGAGGGCACCCAGGTCGGCCGCGCCGAAGACCACGCGATTTCGCGTGGCGACGTAGACGAGATCGAGGTCGACTCCGGCCCGGGCGATCTTGCGCGTCAGGTCCGCCAGCACGCCCGGGCGGTCCTCGACATCGACGACGACGACCTCGCGTTCGCGGGTGATCGCGAGATGCGAGATCGCCAGCGAATGCTTCGCGGCCTCGGCGTGCGGGACGAGGATGTGGAGCTCAGCCCGGTCGCCGGGCCCGATGCACGTGGCCGCGGCGATGTTCACGCCGGCATCGCTGATCGCGGCCGCGACCTGCGCGAGCGCACCGGGCGTGTTCTCGATGTCGATGACCAGGTCGAAAGCCATTGGTCCCCGTGCGGCGCGACCTGCGCGCATCGGACGACCTAGATGTTGCCACGATCCACAGCCAGCGCGCGCTCGACCGCGTCCTCGAGCGGCAGCGCGGCGCCGTCGGCGAGGGCGGCCCCGAAGGCCTGCCGGCCGAGCGCGGCGCTCAGGGATGCGGTCGTCGCCTCGACCCAGGCGGTCTCGTCGGGCTGGAGGATGGCCCCGGCCGCGGCCCGCGCCGCCTGCGCGGATCCCAGGAGGAGCGCACCCGTGCGCGCGTCGCCCGCGTGGCCGGCCTCGCCGGCCACGGTCTCGAGGCACTCGATCATCCCCGGGCGGTCGCCGAGGTCGCGCGAGCGGGTCAGGCTCTCGCGGATGAGCTCCATCGCGCGATCGCGATCGGCCTCGCCCGCCAGCAGCACGCGGGCGAGCGTGCGCAGCGCCGAGGCGGTGTGGGCGGGGTCGCCCGCGCGGCGCGCGAGCTCGACGCTCTCCTCGAGCAGGGCGATCGCGCGGTCGCGGCGTCCGACGCCGGCTTGGGCGATGGCGAGGTTCTGGGTGACCAGGCTCAGGCCGAGCGCGTCGCCGGTCTCGCGCAGGATCACGGCGCCTTCCTCGTAGCGGCGCAGCGCCTGCTCATGGTCGCCGGCGTACATGGCCAGCGTCCCGAGATTGCTCTGGAGCCTCGCGATCCGCTCGCGGTCGCCCACCGCGCGCGCGAGCTGCAGACCGGCGTCGAAGTGGACGCCGGCGGCGTCGAAGTCACCGGCCTCGGCCGCCATGACGCCGGCGGCCTGGAGCGCGTTGACCCGCGGGCCCGGGCTTCCCGCGCCCGCCGCGAGCGCGGTGGCCAGCGCCTCGCGGCGCTCGGTCAGCGCCCCGCGCGCGGCCCAGAACCGCAAGAGGCCGCCGGCGAGGCGCAGCGCCGTGTCCGAGTCGCCGTCGACCAGTGCCCACGCGGTCGCGGCGCGCAGGTTCTCCGCGTCGGCGTCGAGCCGCACGAACCAGCTCGCCTGGGCCGGGCCCCTGATTCCGGTCTCGGCCTGCTCCGTGAGCGCGGCGAACGCTCGGGCATGGCGCCTGCGGGCATCGTCGAGCGCGCCTGCGGCGATCAGCTGCTCGAGCGCGTAGGCGCGGATGCTCTCGAACATCTCGTAGCGATCGCCGTTGCGGGTGACGAGGCTCTGGTCCGCGAGCGCGGCGATCCCGTCAAGCGCGCCGGGGCCCGCGACCGCCTCCACGGTCTCGAGCGTCCACCCCCCGACGAACACGCCGAGGTCGGCGAACAGTGCGCGAACCTCGTCGTCGAGCAGGTCGTAGCTCCAGCCGATCGCCGCCCGCAGCGTGCGCTGGCGCGCCGGAGCGTCTCGCGGGCCCGTGGTCAGCAGGTCGAGTCGCTGCTCGAGCCGGTCGAGGATGGCCTGCGGGGAGAGGACCTTGGAGCGCGCGGCAGCAAGCTCGATCGCCAGTGGCAGGCCGTCGAGACGCACGCAGATGCGTTCGACGCACTCGGCGGCCTCGGGCGAGAGCTCGAGCCGCGGGTTGACCGCGCGTGCCCGCGTCACGAACAGCTCGCGCGCCGGCTCGCTCGCGAGCGGTGGCACGTGCAGCTCGTGCTCGCCGGCGAGCCGCAGCGGAGCGCGACTCGTGCTCACGAGCTTCGAGCGCGGTGACGCCGCCAGCATCTCGCCGAGCTTCGGCGCGACGTCCACCACCTGCTCGAGGTTGTCGACGACAATGAGGAACTCCCGCTCGGCGAGGAAGCCCGCCAGCGCCTGGAGCGGCGGCTTCCCGTCCTCCTCCGGGATCTCCAATGCCCGGGCGATCTCGGGCATCACGCGCTCGGGGTCGTCGATCGTGCCGAGCGGCACGAGCCGTGGGCCGTCCGCGAACCGGCCCCCTTCGCGCCGCGCCAGCTCGAGCGCGAGGCGCGTCTTGCCGATCCCGCCCGGCCCGGTCAGCGTGATCATGCGGACGCCCGGATCGCCGAGCAGGGCCGCGGCGGCATCCAGCTCGGGCTCGCGGCCGATCAGCGGATTGGCCGGCGCCGGGAGAGGCGGCACGGCGACGGGCCGCGGTCGCGCGGGCTCGGCCAGCAGGAGGTCGAGCACCGGATCGTGCGCCAGGACCGCGCTCTCGAGCTGCTGAAGCTCGCGGCCCGGCTCCAGCCCGAGGTCCTCGACCAGCATCCGCCGGGCGTGACGGAACGCCTCCAGCGCGTCGGCCTGACGGCCTGACCGGTAGAGCGCGACCATCAGCTGGGCGTGCAGACGCTCCCGATAGGGGTGCTCGGCCACCAGTGCCTGCAGCTCGGCGACGAGCGCGACATGCTCGCCCAGCTCGAGCTCGACCGCGATGCGCTCGTCCAGGCCCACCAGCTCGAGCTCGGCGAGCCGCCCCGCCTCCGCCGCGGCGAGGCCGCGCAGCGGCACGTCCGCCAGCGGCGAACCGCGGAAGAGGGAGAGCGCCTCGCGCCAGAGCCCTGCGGCGGCGGGCAGGTCTCCCTCACGGCGCAGCGCCCGGGCGCGCTCGCTGAGCGCTTCGAACCGCGCGAGGTCGAGCTGCTCGGGCTCGATGCGAACCGCGTAGCCGTACGGGCGCGTGACGATCGGCTGCTCCGGGCCGAGCGCGCTGCGCAGCCTGGAGAGATGCACCTGCACGGCCTTGGCGGCGGTGGCCGGCGGATCGTCGCCCCACAGCTCGTCGACGAGCCGCGCGGGCGACACCGACTCCTCGCCATAGGCCAGGAGGAGAACCGCCAGCAGCGCGCGCTGTTTGTCCGCCTTGAGTACGACCGGACCCTCCGGCCGGCTCACCAGGAGCGGTCCGAGGACTCCGAAGTCCAAGGCTTTACCCACGCGTAACCGGGACGTATCCAGGGTCGCGAACCATACCTGTCGTGCCGGGCCTCGACCTCTCAACCACCTGAATGCTCAGCATCCTCGAACTGTGGCGTGCTGAGCGCCGTTCCCGCTGGTTCTTCGCCGCCCACCTGCAGGGTGCGCTCGGCGTCGGCCTGGGCTACGTGGCTCTCCTGGTCTTCGCCTACGAGCGCATCGGCTCGGCCTGGGCCGCCTCCGCGGTGCTGCTGGCCGACCTCCTGCCTTCGATGCTCCTCGGCGCCGTCATCGGCGCCGTGGCGGACCGCACGAGCCACCTCGGCTGTGCCATCGCGGCCGACCTCGTGCGGGCCGCCGCAATCGCCGGGCTCCTGCTGGTCGACGGCATCGGCGCCATGCTCGCGCTCGCGATCGTGCTCGGCATGGGCAACGCGCTCTTCCGGCCTGCGACCTCGGCGCTGCTGCCGGCGCTGGTCGGCCCGGAGCGGCTCACCGCGGCCAACGCGCTGTACGGCATGTCGCGCGACGCCGGCCAACTGCTCGGCCCGGCGTGCGCGGCGGGCGTGCTGCTCTTCACGGGGCCTGAAGCCCTGCTCGCGATCAACGCGACGACCTTCCTCGTCTCGGCGCTGCTGCTCACCCGCCTGCGTGGCGTGGGGCGGCCTGCCGAGCCTTCCGGCGAAACGCTGCTGTCCGACACCCGCGCCGGCATTCGCGCCGTCCTCGGCGACCGTATGACCCGCACCCTGATGTGCACCTCGGGCGCGGTGGTGATGGTGGCAGGCACCATGAACGTCGCCGAGCTCGTGCTCGCACAGCGCGAGCTCGGCGCGGGCAGCAGCGGGTTCGCCCTCCTCGTCTGTGCCTACGGCTGCGGCCTCGTATGCGGGTCGCTGCTCGGCGCGAGCCACACCGACGACGACGGCCTGCGCCGCCGGTACCTGCTCGGGCTCGTGCTGCTCGGCGCCGGCCTCGTGGGCTCGTCCGTGGCGCCGGTCCTCGGTGCGGCGATGGCCACCTTCGCGCTCAGCGGCCTGGGCAACGGCCTGTTCGTGGTGAGCGACCGGGTCCTGCTCCAGCGGATCGTGCCCGAGCGTCTCCACGGCCGCACCTTCGGCCTGCTCGACGCGGTCGACTCCTGGGGGTTCGGCGGCGCCCTCATCGCCGGCGGCGCCCTCGCGAGCGCCTACGGCGGCCGCACCACCTTCGCGCTCGCAGGCGTCGGCACGCTGCTGGTCTGGCTCGCCGCCGCCCGCGTGCTGCGCCGCACTCGTCCTGCCCTACGACCCGCACTCGCCACTGGCGCGTGAGGGGGAGCCAGTCAGCGAGAAAGGAGCCCTCCATGCCGTACATCCGCAAGTAATTTCGGAAATCTGCACGGACGCAGGACGGAGAGAGCCCGCCGCATCGCGGCGGGCTCTCGTGTGTCGATCTGCTCTACCGGCGCTTCGCGCGCGCCGTGTAGCGCTTGCCGGCGCGCACGATCACGGTCTTGCGCTTGACGAAGTCGCGCACGCTGACGCGGCCGCGGACGACGCGCGTCAGCGTTGACGTGCAGCGATCCTCGACCAGCCACCGCGTGCCGACCACGGTCGCGGCGCTGTGCTTGCCCTTCGTCTGGAAGCGGCCCTTGCCGTCGCCCCACAGCCGCCGCTTCTTCTTCTTGGCGGCGGCGGCGGAGGCCTTGCGCGGGCAGCTGAGCCGCTCGGTCAGGGTCAGCGTCGTGAGCGGCTTGGAGCCCTTGGTCTGGGTGAGCTTGAACAGCCCGTCGAAGAAGTCCGACGACGCCGTCCTGCCCCCGCCCTGGGCGGCGGTGATCGCGATCCGCCCGCGCCGCGTGTCGATCGTGCTGCCGACCGGGATCTGGGCCTCCGCGGTCAGCGCGACGAAGCGGTTGCTCCCCCGCCGCTTGATCGTCACCTTGCCGGACACCGGCTCGACGTTGACGGTCTTGCCGGCGACCGGCGGCGGCAGCGCGGGCGCCGGGTTCACCAGCGCGGTGAACGTATCGGCCGCGGCGTTGGTGTACGACGACGCGGCCAGGTCGGGCCGCGAGTCGCCGTCGAAGTCGGCCGCCACAACGTCGTTGACGGCGCCGGCGAGCGGGATCGATTGACCGCGCGTGAAGCCGCCGCCGGCGTTGCGGTGGAGGATGTCGACGGCGCCGGCGTTCGCGGCCACGGCGAGGTCGGGCCGGCCGTCGCGGTCGACGTCGGCGGCGTCGATGCCGACGGGCGAGGCGCTGACCGAGATCGGCGGCTCCGCGGTGAAGCCGTCGTTGGACGGCGAGCGCAGGAAGGCGGAGACGGTGCCGGGGACGGCGTTGGTGACCGCGAAGTCGGCGCGGCCGTTGCCGTCGAAGTCCGCGGCGACGATGCCGATGGGATCGTCGCCGACCGGGACCGTCGTCTCGGCGCTGAAGGTGCCACCGGGTACCCGCAGCAGGATCGTCGCGTTGTCGCTGCCCCGGTTGGCGATCGCCAGGTCGGCCAGCCCGTCGCCGTTGTAGTCGCCGACGGCGATCGCCACCGGGGTCGCCCCGGTCGTGAACGACTGCCCCACGGAGAAGCCCGTGTTCGGGGCGTTGCGCAGCAGGAGCACGAGCTGGCCGGCGCTGGTCGTCGCCGCGAGGTCGAGCCGTCCGTCGCTGTTCAAGTCGCCCGTGGCGACCGCGTGGACGTTGACGTTGAGCGGGATCGCCGACCCCTCGAGCGCGAAGCCGCCGCCCGGCTGGCGCAGCAGCACCGACACGTTGCCCCCGACGAAGGCCGACACCGCGAGGTCCGCGAGCCCGTCGCCGTTGTAGTCGCCGACCGCCGCGCCGCTCGGCCCGGCGAGCCGACCGCGATCGGCGAGCCCGCCTCCTGCGCGAAGCCGCCGCCGGCCTGGCGCAGGAACACCGACACGTTGGAGCTCGTCCCGTTGATCGTCGCCACGTCGGGGCGGCCGTCGCCGTTGAAGTCGCCGGCGTTGAGCGACAGCGGGTCGTCTCCCACCGTGTACGGCGAGCCCTCGATCACGAACGCCGCCCAGGCGCTCGCGGCCCCCACCAGCAGCACGACCGCGGCGAGCGCGGCTGCGGTCATCCTCGCCTTCACCGGACCGCATCATGCCGATGCCGGCGCGAGATGCCAACCGCCAATCGTGCAGGAGCGTGAGCGATCATGTCTAGGACCCGCACCAGGAGGACGGAATCGTGAGCGAGCACACGCCGGCCATCGACTTCGAGAACCTGCCCAACCCGACCGAGGGCTTCCTCGTCACGCACTTCATCACGGTGCGGAGCGTCGCTCGGTCGCGCGCGTTCTACTCCGACGTCCTCGGCGGCCAGGTCGTGCTGGAGGAGAACCCGTGCATGGTCAAGCTGTCGAACTCGTGGCTGATCATGAACCCCGGCGGTGGTCCCACCCCCGACAAGCCCGACATCTCGGTCGTCAACTACGAGCCCGGGAACACCGTCTCCAGCTTCCTGAACCTGCGGGTCGCCAACGTCCAGGAGTGCTACGAGCGGTGGAGCGCGAAAGGGGCGGAGTTCGTGACGCCCCCGATCGATCGCGGTGCTGAGATCCGGTGCTACATGCGCGACCCCGACGGCTACCTGATCGAAGTCGGCCAATCCACCGGGCTGCTCCAGGGCAAGCTCGCCAAGAAGCGGCCCGAAGACCTGCCCGGCTGAGCCGTATCGATAGCCATCTATCTACGTTTGTCGATTGAAGCGACGCCCGTCGATGGGTAGCATGCGGCGATCTCGAAAAAAAGAGCGCAACATGACCGACGGCGTCGCGGTGATCACCGACATTCACGGCAACCTGCCCGCGCTCGAGGCAGCGCTCGACCGGATCGACGAGCTGGGCGTCGACCGCGTCTATTGCGGCGGCGACCTCGTCGGGTATGGGCCGCACCCCAACGAGGTGTGCGCCCTGATCGCCGAACGTGGGATCCCGACGATCTACGGCAACTACGACTACGCGATCGCCCGCGACCTCGACGACTGTGGCTGTGCGTACATCGATGCGCACGACCGCGAGCTCGGCCAGCAGTCGGTCGCGTGGACGTTGGAGCACACCGGTCCGGTAGCCAAGGCGTTCATGCGCGAGCTGCCGTTCGACCTGGCCTTCGCGGTCGGTGAGCGCCAGGTCCATCTCGTGCACGGCTCGCCGCGCAAGGTCAACGAGTACCTCTTCGAGGACAAGCCCGACCGCCTGTACGAGCGGCTCGCCGCAGCCGAGGACGCCGACGTGCTCGTGTTCGGCCACACGCACAAGCCGTGGGTCCGTGACTTCGGCGGCGTGCGGTTCGTCAACTGCGGCTCGGTCGGGAAGCCCAAGGACGGCGACGCCCGCGGTGCCTTCGCGATCCTCGAGCTTGACGCCGCCGGCCAGGTGCGGGCGCGGATCGAGCGGATCCCCTACGACGTCCAGCGGGTCGCGCGCGAGGTCAGGACGGCCGGCCTGCCGGCGGAGTACGCCGACAAGCTCCTGGCCGCGGCGTGAAGCACGCGCTCATCCGCCGGCTGCTGGCCGAGTACCTCGGGAGCGCGTTCCTGGCCGCGGTGGTCATCGGCTCCGGCATCGCCGCACAGCGGCTCTCCGACGACACCGGCCTCCAGCTGCTCGAGAACGCCGCCGCGACCGCCGCGGGGCTGTTCGCGATCATCCTCATGTTCGGCCCGATCTCGGGCGGCCATTTCAACCCCGTCGTCTCGCTGGTCGACGCCGCTTTCGGCGGCCTCTCCCGGCGCGACGCGCTCGCCTACCTCCCCGCCCAGACCGCCGGCTGCATCACGGGCGCGATCGTCGCCAACGCGATGTTCGCCCTGCCCGCGGTGAGCATCGCCGCCACCCACCGCGCCAGCCCCTCCCACGTGTTCGCCGAGGTCGTCGCGACCTTCGGCCTCGTGCTGCTCATCTTCGCGCTCGCCCGGAGCGGGCGCGCCGCGACCGCGCCGGCCGCGGTGGGCGCCTACATCGGCGCCGCGTACTGGTTCACGAGCTCCACGAGCTTCGCCAACCCGGCGATCTCCGTCGGCCGCATGTTCTCGGACACCTTCGCCGGCATCGCGCCCGCGTCGGTACCGGCCTTCGTCTCCGCCCAGCTCGCCGGCGGGCTGCTCGCCTATGCGGCCGTGCGCGCGCTGTACCCGGACATCGGACCCGCCGCCGCGGCGGACGTGGTCGTGCCGCGCGACAACCTCAGCGCCGCCCGCCGCTGAACATGCAGCGCCCGTCCGCACAGGCCTCCTGGGCCTGCACGATCCGGCCGCGCAGGGCGTCGAGCTCGGCGAGCTTGGCCTCGACGCGGTCGAGCACCGCCTGCAAGCGCCACCGCTCCGATTCGCACGTCGCTCCCCCCGCGTCGTGGGCGGCGAGCGCGTCGACGGCGTCCGTGAGCGTGAAGCCGATCCGCTGCAGCTCGCGCGTCAGTTGGATGCGCTCCACGGTGTCCGGCTCGTAGTCGCGGTAGCCCGACTCGGTTCTCGCCGGCGAGGGCAGGACGCCGATGCGCTCGTAGAAGCGCACGGTGTCGACGGTTACGCCGGCCTGATGGGCGATCTCTCCGATCTTCATGCGTCCCGGCCTTGACTCTGGACCATAGTCCAGAGTCTACGCTCCTCCCATGACCGACGTTCTTCACATCCCCGCCCAGCTCGACGCCCCGATCGCGTGCGACCTGAGCACCGCCGAGGACACGCCCGCCGAGCGGCTCGCCGACTACCAGCGCCAGTTCGAGCGCGCGCTGGTGCGGCGCGAGCGCACCGAGGACGCCGTGGTCTTCACGTTCCGCGCCGACCACGGGACGCGCGACGCCCTGCACGACCTCGCCCGCCGCGAGGCGGCCTGCTGCCCGTTCCTCGAGTACCGCGTCGAGACGCTCGGCGACGAGGTCGTCTGGACGACCAGGAGCGACCGCGCCGGCATCGACACGTTCCTCGATGCCCTCTACGCGCTGCCGGATCACAGCAGCGCCGCGTTGGGTCGACGAGCGCGTCTTCGTGGAGGTCACCGGCCCGCGGCTAGGAGATCCTGCGGCGGTAGGTGATCATCGCGAACGTGTAGGCGACGATGAGGATGCCGACGCACCAGGCAAGGGCGATCCAGATGTCGGTGCCGACCGGCTGCTGTGTGAGCAGGTCGCGGATCGCGTTGACGATGGTCGTCACCGGCTGGTTCTCGGCGAAGGCGCGCACCGCGTCGGGCATGGAGTCGGTGGGCACGAAGGCCGAGCTGATGAACGGCAGGAAGATGAGCGGGTAGGAGAACGCGCTCGCGCCGTCCGCGGACTTCGCGGTGAGACCGGGGATCACGGCGATCCAGGTCAACGCGAGGGTGAACAGGATCAGGATGCCGGCGACCGCGAGCCACGCCAGCACTCCCGCGCCCGAGTGGAAGCCCATCACGAGGGCGACGAGTACGACGACCACGACCGAGATCAGATTGGCGACCAGCGAGGTCAGCACGTGCGCCCACAGCACGGACGACCGCGCGATCGGCATGGACTGGAATCGCTCGAAGATGCCGCTCTGCATATCCAGGAAGAGCCGGAACGCGGTGTAGGAGATGCCCGAGGCGATCGTGATGATGAGGATGCCGGGCAGCAGGTAGTTCACATACGAATCCGACCCTGCGTCGATCGCGCCGCCGAACACATAGACGAACAGCAGCATGAAGGCGATCGGCATGATCGCGGTCGTGATGATGGTGTCCGGGCTGCGGGTGATGTGGCGCAGGGAGCGTCCCAGCAGGACGGCGGTGTTGCCGGAGAAATGCGTGGTCATCGTGGTTCCTTACTCGTCCGTGCCGTCGTCACCGACGATGGCGAGGAAGACGTCCTGGAGGGTCGGCTGCTTCTCGACGTACTCGACCTTGGCGGGCGGGAGCAGCTGCTTGAGCTCGGCGAGGGTGCCGTTGACGATGATCCGACCCTGGTGGAGGATCGCGATCCGGTCGGCGAGTTGTTCGGCCTCGTCCAGATACTGCGTCGTGAGCAGCACCGTCGTGCCGTGCTCGGCGAGTTCCTTGATGGTCTGCCACACCTCGAGGCGCCCCTGAGGGTCGAGCCCGGTCGTCGGCTCGTCGAGGAAGATGACCGGCGGATTCCCGATGAGGCTCATCGCGATGTCGAGCCGGCGGCGCATGCCGCCGGAATACGTCGACACCTTCCGCGCGGCCGCGTCGGTCAGCGAGAAGCGCTCGAGCAGGTCATCCGCGATCGCGCCCGGGTCCTTGACCTGTCGCAACCGGGCGACCAGCACGAGGTTCTCCCGCCCGCTGAGGATTTCGTCGACGGCCGCGAACTGTCCCGTGAGGCTGATGGAGTCCCGCACGTCCGCACCCTGTGTGGCGACATCGAAGCCGTTGACGCTGGCACTCCCCGCGTCGGCCTTGAGCAGCGTGGACAGGATCTTCACGACCGTGGTCTTGCCCGCCCCGTTCGAGCCGAGCAGGGCGAAGATGCTGCCCCGCTCGACGTCGAAGTCCGCGCCGCGCAGCACCTCCAGCGTCTTGTATGACTTCTCCAGATCCCGAACGCGGATGGCGGCGTCGGTGGTCATCGCTGCCCCCGCTCCGCGTCCTCGATCGCCTTGATCAGGCGAGCGCGTTCCTTGTCGATCCATTGCTTGCCGGTGTAGGCCTGGGCGAACGTCTCGGCGAACTCGACCGGGTCGTCGCCGACGACCGCGCGCACGGGCGTGCCGTCGGCTGCGGCACGCTCCCAAAGGTCGGCGAAGTCGCCGAACATCTTGACGATGGTGTCGCCGTCCGTGACACCGCCGTAGTACATGAAGTACCGCTGCAGAGCCTTCGCGACGGTGCCGTACGGCTCGGGGAGGGCCTCGATGCGGGCCTTGTATTGCCGGTACTGCTTCTTCTGCTCAAGGGACCCGGTGATGGTCTCGATCCAGTTGGCCATGGTCACTTCTCTCCTTCGTCGATCCAGTTGGTGTGTTCACGGTGGAGCTGGTCGATGCGTTCTGTAAGGAAGCTCCACGTCCGCCAGAACTCTTCGAGATATGCCTGTCCCTGAGCGTTGAGGGAATAGACCTTCCGCGGCGGCCCCTTCTCGGACGGGACCTTCTCGACGTCGACGAGGCCGCGCTGCTCGATCCTGATGAGCAGCGCGTAGACGGTGCCCTCGGCGATGTCGGAGAAGCCCTGATCCCGCAGCCACGAGGTGATCTCGTAGCCGTACGCGGGGCGGCCGGAGAGAACCGCGAGAACGACCCCCTCCAACGTGCCTTTCAGCATCTCCGTCATCTGCTTGCCCACGGAACCTCCTCGACCTACTCAGTGATATTGACTACCGGTACATAGTAGCACTGAATAGCGGCGGCAGAAGCCGGGCCCCCGGCGCGCGCCCGGGGGTGCAGACCAGGGCATTTCACGGGCGCGAAGAGGAGGCGCTGAGGTCACAATCTCATTGCACATACAACAAGATCCCTTGAGAGGAGAGAGTCATGACCACCACCACGACCCCCACCACCTTCAACAGCCCGGCGACGGACGCCGACACCGGCCTTCGCGAGGGCTACGCCGAGATCGGCGACGTGAAGCTGCACTACGTCGAGGCCGGCGACGGGCCACTGGTCCTCCTGCTGCACGGCTTCCCGGAGTTCTGGTACGGCTGGCGGGAGCAGATCGCACCGCTCGTGAAGGCCGGCTTCCGCGTCGTCGCGCCCGACCTCCGCGGCTACAACCTGTCCTCGAGGCCGGACGGCTACACCGCCTACACCGCCGACAAGCTCGCCGACGACATCCATGGCCTCATCCGCGAGCTCGGTGCCGAGTCCGCGATGGTGGTCGGTCACGACTGGGGCGGAACGGTCGCGTGGACCCTGGCGATGAACCACCCGGAGGACGTCGACCGCCTCGCCATCCTCAACGCGGCCCATCCGCGCCGGCTCAACGAAGGCCTGCGCAGCCCGCGCCAGCTCCTGAGGTCCTGGTACTTCTTCTACTTCCAGCTCCCCAAGGCCCCCGAGCGCCGGGCGCGCCGTCGGCAGTGGCGGTTCTTCAAGCGCTTCCTTCGCGACGCCCGCCCGCCGTACACGTCCGAGGAGCTCGACCGCTACGTGGAGGCGTGGTCCCAGCCAGGCGCGGCCACGGCGATCATCGACTACTACCGCGCCGCGGTGCGGCTGGGGTCGACGCAAGAGCTTCGCCCCGTCACGGCGCCCACCCTGGTCATCTGGGGGCAGGGCGACCGCTACCTCGGCCCCAAGCTCGCAGAGCCGCACCACGAGGACGTGCCCAACCTCGACCGGGTCGAGCGCCTTCCCAACGCATCCCACTGGGTCCACCACGACGAAGCCGAGCGCGTGAACGAACTGCTCGTCGACTTCTTCGCCCCCGGGAGCGAGAACGGCGGTCGGTCGATCGCGTAGCCACCCGACGCTGAGGACGACGGAAAAGGCCTGCGCTTACGGGGCCTTTTCCGTCTCGCGCCGATGAGCCCGAGTTGATGCCTGTTCAAGCGTCTGATTGAATAAGTCAGATGGAATCGGCAAGGCCCGACCAGCGTCGCGCCGCCGGCCTCCGGACGCGAGCGCGACTCATGGATGCGGCGTTGGACTTGATCGCGGAGCGCGGCGAGGAGCGCGTGACCCTCCGGGAGCTGACCGGTGCCGCAGACGCCAACGTCGCTGCCGTGAGCTACCACTTCGGCTCGCTGGAATCGCTGTGTGACGCCGCGATCGAAGATGCGCTGGAGCGCTACCTCGACGCTCAACAAGAGGCCCTGAGCACGCTCGGCTCCGAGGCCACGGTCGAGGAGCTGGCGGCGGCGTTTGCTCGACCGATGATGCATGCGCTGAGCGCCGGCGGTCGGCATCTCGCCGTGATGCGGATCGTCGCCCGCAGCGGTATCGATCCGCCGCGGGGATGGGACCGCCTTGGCCCCAGGTTCGATCGGATTCGTGCCACCTGCCGTGGGGTGCTGAAGGCGAACGTTCCCGAGGTCAGGGACAAGGAACTGGACTTCCGCACGCGCGCCGCGGCCGGAATGTTGAACTGGCTGGTTCTCGCACCCCTCGGGCAGGACCTGCGCGACAAGACCGAGAAGCAGATCGAGCGACTGCTGGTCCCGGTGCTCGCCGGAGCCTTCGTGGGCATCCGCACCCGCTGACCGACGAGCCGGCGCCACGGAAGCAATTCAAGCATATGCTTGACAGGTTTCCGTCAGCGGCATAAACTCAATCAAACGATTGATCGCATTGCTGCGAACCCAGTGGAGGTACCGAGAATGAAAGTCGCACTAACGGGCGCAACCGGCTTCGTCGGATCTCACGTACTGACCCAACTGCAGGAGCACGGTCACCAGGTCACGGCACTCGTCCGCGACCACTCCCAGGCCGACATCGTCGCGGCGCGCGGAGCCACACCCGCCGTCGTCGACCTCTACGACCGGCCGACGCTCGTGAGCCTGCTGAGCGATGCGGACGGGGCCATCCACACTGCCAGCCCCGGCGACGAGACCAGCGCGACCCTGGACTCCGCGGTCGTCGACGCGGCGATCGAAGCCTTCACCGGCACCGGCAAGCCCTACCTCCACGTCAGCGGCCAGTGGATCTACGGCGACAACCCCGCCATCACGGAGCAATCCCGACGGAACGCACCGGCGCTTGTCGCTTGGAAGGAACCGATCGAACGTCGAGTGCTCGACGCGAACGGCATGCGCGGTGTGGTGATCGTGGCCGGCGTCGCGTACGGCGATGGTGGCGGGGGCATTCCCGGGCTCCTTCTCGGTTCGCCCCGAGACGAGGCCGGAAACCTGATCATGCTCGGAACGGGGCAACAGCACTGGTCGACGGTGCACGTCGCGGACCTGGCGGACTTCTTCAGGCGGGTCCTGGAAGACGACGCGGCCCGTGGCCTCTACATCGTCGGCGATGGATCGAATCCGGCCGTCGCCGAGATCACCGAGGCCGCCGCTGTCGCGGTCGGTGCTCCCGGCGCGGTACCAGGTTCCGACGACGAGGCTCGGGCGCGCCTGGGCGATTACTTCGCGGAGGTGCTCCTACTCGATCAGGGCGCCGACGCCGCCCGGGCACGAGCCCAGTTCGATTGGCATCCCTCCCACCCCGGGCTCGTCGAGGAACTCCGGAGCGGGAGCTACCGCAACGGAGGAGGAGGCGGATGAACACGGAGGTCGCCGAGCTCGGCGCGGAGCTCGCGGACCGCTGAGCAGGGGATTCGCCGCGGTTCGATGCTACGCGCGGTCCTCCGCGTCATCCGGCTCGCCCGGAACCACGAGCACCGGCAGCTCGGCGTTGTGGACC
This sequence comes from uncultured Solirubrobacteraceae bacterium, assembly GCA_963774155.1. Classification (GTDB taxonomy): domain Bacteria; phylum Actinomycetota; class Thermoleophilia; order Solirubrobacterales; family Solirubrobacteraceae; genus DASSUW01. The sequence continues at coordinate 24,282 of CAVZDW010000008.1, read as the reverse complement.
AGGCCCGACGAGACCGAGCCGAGCAGCGCCGATCGCGCCGCTCCCAGGCCTCGCGTGCCCATGGCGATGACCGACGCACCGTGCGCTCGCGCGGCGGTGGCCACCGCCCGCCATGCGCCATCGTCGGCCTCGACGGTGTCGCCGACCGCGTCGAGCCCCGCGGCGCGCGCGGCGGCCACCCCGTCCTCCGTCGTCGCCGCCGCGCTCTCCGCAAGCGTTCGATCGAGCTCCCCGACGATCCCGGGGAGGCGGTCGATCGGTCCTCCCGCGTCGAGCGCGAGTGCCGTGAGACCACGGTGGAACGCAGGCTCCCAGGCGTGCACGACGACCGTGGCGCGACCGGGCAGAAGGCGACCGACGGCCTGGATGGCGCGCCTGGACCCCTCCGAGCCGTCATAGGCAGCGACGACGGGCCCGTCGAGCGCCCCGCCGTCGGGCACGATCAGCAGCGGCACGTCGGTGTGATGGAGCAGGCTCGAGGACGTCGAGCCGAGGAGCGCACGCGCGAAGGTGCCGCGACCGCGCGTTCCGCAGACGAGCACGTCCGCGCCGAGCCGATGCGCGGCCCCGAGCAGCGCGGCCCACGCCGGGGCCGATGGGCTGACGGTGACGGCCTCGGCTTCAAGGCCGAGCGCCTGCGCCTGTCCGAGCGCCTGCTCGGCCGTCTCGTCGGCCTCGCGCGTGGCCTCGGCGCGCAACTCGTCGATCGCGTCCTGAACGACGCCCGGCGACACGTTCGGGAGCACCGGAACCGCGGTGCCGGCGCGCACAGACGGGTTGGACGGCACCGTCGCGACCAACGCGCGCGCGTCGCGGAAGAGGCTCGCCGCCGCGCGCACCGCGATCGCCGCACTCGGCGAGCCGTCGTAGGCGATCAGCACGCGCGGTTCTCCGTTCGCCATCACCCTGCTCCTTCTCCTTACTCGCTGAACGTGTCGCAGGACGCGGGCCGGCCCTCCACGAAGCCCGTCTTCAGCCACCGCTGGCGTTGCGCGGAGGAGCCGTGCGTCCACTCCTCGGGAGGGCGGGTCCGGCCGTCGGCGCGTTGCATGAAGTCGTCGCCGACCACCGCGGCGGCGTCCAAGGCCGTCGCGAGGTCCGCGTCCGTGAGCTCGCCGCGCCGGTAGACCGAGTGCATCCACACGCCGGCAAGGCAGTCGGCCTGCAGCTCGAAGCGCACGGAGCGCGCGTTCGCGCCGGCGGGATCCTGCTGGTCGGCGGCCGCCTTCTGCTGCGCGATGCCGAGCAGCGTCTGGACGTGGTGGCCGAGCTCGTGGGCGATGACGTAGGACTGCGCGAAGTCGCCGAGACGCACGCCGACCCTGCGGGAGAGCGCCGCGAAGAACGTCGGATCGAGGTAGACGCCGAACGACGGCGGGCAGTAGAACGGGCCGACGCCGGCCTGCTGCGTCCCGCAGGCGGTGTGGACCTGCTGCGAGAAGATCGTCAACCGCGCCGGGCGGTACGTGATGCCGGCGCTCTCGAACTCGTGTTGCCACAGCGCCTCGGCATCGTCGAAGGCCTCGCGCAGGAACGCGTGGCGGCTGGCGCCGTGCGAGCTCGGAGGGCTGCCGCTCGGCTGCGGGGCCTGCGGGAGGAGGTTGAGGTCCGACGTGCGGGCGGTGGGCGTCTCCGTCGCCGTCGCCGCGGCGGTGCGATCGGGGGATGCCTTGTCCGAGCCGCTCGATGAGCTGCAACCTGCGACCAGCACGGCCGCACAGAGGATCGGCAGACAGCGTGGGAGCAAGGGACCTCCCGTCAAGGCGTTATCCGGAGACAGCGTACTGTTGTCGCATGTGCCGCTGGGTGGCCTACTTCGGCAACGCGATCATCCCCGAGACCCTGCTCTACGAGACGCAGTACTCGCTCGTCGAGCAGAGCCGCAGCGACCGGCTGGCGGGCGGGCAGCCCAACGCCGACGGCGTCGGCCTCGGTTGGTACGGCGAGCGGGAGACGCCCGGTCTCTATCGCAGCATCGCGCCGGCATGGGGCGATCGCAACCTCTACGAGATCGCCTCCCAGGTCCGCTCGCCGCTGTTCCTCGCGCACATCCGCGCGGCGACCGGGACGCCGGTCGAGCAGACCAACTGCCACCCGTTCCGCCACGGCCGCTGGCTGTTCATGCACAACGGCTTCATCGAGGGCTATCTCGACCTCCGGCGGGAGCTGCTTCTCGCCGTCGATCCCTCGATCTTCTCCGGCATCGCCGGCACGACCGACTCCGAGCTGATGTTCTATCTCGCGCTCACCTTCGGCCTGCAGGAGGAACCGCTGGCTGCGCTGGAGCGCATGGCCGGGTTCGTCGAGGAAACCGGCCGCCGCCAGGGCATCGAGCAGCCGCTGCAGATGACCGTCGCCGTGAGCGACGGCGAGCGCCTCTACGCCGTCCGCTACGCCAGCGGTCCGATCGTCAACTCACTGTTCGTGACCGCGGACGCGAGCGCCGTGCGCGCCCTCTACCCCGACGACGAGCGGTTCCAGCAGTTCTCCGACGAGGCCCGCGCGGTGGTCTCCGAGCCGCTCGGCGATCTCCCCGGCCTGTGGAACGAGGTACCCGCGGGCACGGCGATCGTGGTCCAGCCCGGCGACGACGATCGCATGCCGTTCACGCCGCGAACGCCTCGTTGAGCGCCGGCGCGAGTGAGCGTCACGCTTCCGCGCGCGCGTACTGAACTCGGCGGCCCTGGGTGTAGGAGCCGAGGTCGATCAGGAACGCCAGGATGATGAAGAACCACTCAAAGCCAGTCACGTGGCGGCCGGATCCCCAGTCCCAGAAGGCGGCATAGGTCAGCGTCGTCCACGGCAGCAGGAAGAAGCCGAGGAGCGGAATGATCCAGCTGTCGAAAGCGCGGCTCAGGACGTCGCTGAAGATCCACAGCAGGAACAGAACCAGCCGCGGTGAGATCAGCGCGAGAAGCGCGAGGAGGCATCCCACGCCCGCGAGTCTCGCGTATCGCTCGGCCCACGGCAACCGGAGCCGTCCCGCCGGCCGTGGCGGCCCCCCCGGCATCGCGGCCGGACCGGGCCCTGTCCGCCGAATCACCCCGCATGGATGATGCCCGAGCCCTCGTGGTCGGACACCGTGGTCCCAGAGCCCACGTCACCGAAAGGAGACCGCATGTCCGATAGACCCGTGTTTCTCTACGCCGCCGTCTACGACGAGATCGCGGATGCCGAGGCCGACTACGAGGCCGTGTTCGACCTGCACGCCGCGGGAGCGATCGGGACCTTCGACTCGGCCGTGATCCGCAAGGAAGAAGACGGCAAGGTCCGCGTGACCAAGACCGAGAAGCCGACCCAGCACGGCGCCTGGACCGGCGCCGGGGTCGGAGCCCTGGTCGGGCTCATCTTCCCGCCCGCGCTCATCGGCAGCGCGATCGTCGGCGCCGGCGCCGGCGCCCTCACCGGGCACCTCTCGCGCGGGATCTCGCGCGGCGACCTGAAGGACCTCGGCGACGAACTCGAGACGGGCAGCGCCGCCGTGATCGTGCTCGGCGAGTCGAAGATCGAAGAGGAGCTCGAGAAGGCGACCAAGCGCGCCAACAAGCTGATCGAGAAGGAGCTCGATGCCGACGCCGACGAGGTCAAGCGCGAGATCGACGCCGCGGCCAAGGAGGGCGCGGCCTAGAGGCCGGCGAAGTCATCGCCCTTCGTGGCGTCCGCGCCGGCGTTCCTGGATCTGCTCGCGCAGCGTCTGCCAGCGCGAGCTCGCTTCGGCGGTGACCTCGTCCCATTGGCGACGGACCTCGTCCTCGGCGGGCCGTTCGCCTCGCCGGATGCGGCCGAGCTCGTCGTCGATCTCGCGGCCCGCCGCCGCCGAGCCCACCACGACGACCATGACGCAGAAGATCGCCGAGATCATCGCGAAGACCGCGCCGATCACGCCGTAGCGGGTGGCGTAGCTGCTGAAGAGATGCGGCACGTACACCGTCGCCGCCACTGAGCAGACCGCGAGCAACGACGCGCCGACGATGGCGAACGGGTAGAGGTCCTGGCGCTCGATCCGCTTGGCGCTGAGGACCCGGCCGCTCCAGAGCAGGAAGACCACCGTCACCGGGGCAGCCAGCAGCGCCGCTGACAGCTCCAGGCGGCTGCGCCCCAGCGCGGTGTGGATGAGGCCGCCGACCGCGAGATACGCTGCGAGCCCGCCGACCCACACGAGCCCGTTGAACGTGTTGCGGACGCTTAGCGGACTGAGCTCCCAGGTCTGCTCGAACAGCCGCTGCACGGCCCGGCTGAAGCTCAGAACCGTGACCATGAGGAAGAGGAACCCGACGATGCCGAGCGTCGTGCTCGTGCCGGTGGGCGGCGAGAAGACGGCCCGGACCGCCTCGGCGCCGCCTCCTGTCAGCTCATAGCGGTCGATGATGCGGTCGGCCGTGGCCTTCCCCCCGAGCTTGGTGGCCACCGCGCTCGTGACGATCATCAGCGGGATCGTCGCGGTGAACGCGGCGGAGGCCAGCGCGATCGCGCGGTCGAATCCCGCGACCTTCTGAAACCGGTTGACGACGCGGAGCACGAACTCGGGCCGCAGCCAGAACGTCAGCGTCCGCACGACGCGCTCGCGGTTCACGGGCCGTCGCCGATTGAGCTCGGGGGAATCGTCGGCGGCCATGGCTCATGTCCCCCGCGGGCTTAGGTTGCCGGCGCGCGCTCGTCCTCTCCGAACACGACCAGGCCGTGGATGATGTAGATGCACAGGGCGAAGATGGCGAGCGACCACCAGGGGTTGGCGCCGCCCACCGACAGCAGGGCTCCGATCGCACCGAGGCCGGCGCCGACGAGGCCGATCACCCGCCCGTAGGTGTTGCCGGCCAGCAGCGAGAAGCCTCCGGTGAGCTGGATCAGGCCGAGGACGATCAGGACCCAGCCCAGGGTGTTGAGGTCGCTGAGGATGTACCTCGTGTCGTTCGCGTAGATGTTCGCGCTGTCCAACGCGCCGATGCCATAGATGATGTTGAGCGTTCCCGCCAGCAACAGCAGAACCGCTGCGAATGTCGCTCGACCTGCACCGCGCATCCCGTACCTCCGAGGGTCGTCGTATTGCTTTCAGGGCCCGAGCGACACTAGGTGCGCCCACGCGGGACCTCGTCATCCCGTTGGTATGAAAATGGCGTCCATCAGCAGCCCGAGGCTGGCTCGCGATGGCGCTCGGCATCTCCGGCTGGCCATACCCCTAGGCGACAGGGTCGCCGGACAGCATGACGCCTGCCAGCGTGGTCGAGCGACCCGGCGGCTGGCGAAAAGATCTCTGCCATGACCGTCAGCCCGCCCATGCTCCGCCCGGGCAGGTTCGGCTCGACCTGGTGAACAGCCGCGCGCGGCGCCGCTAGGTCGCCCGGCTCGAATGGCACTGACCAAACGGCGGACAGCCGTTCGCCACATAACGGAGGTACTCATGGAGTTCCAACACCGGCCGTTCCTACGGCTGGGCAAGCGATCCATCGCGTTCGTGGTGCTCACCGCCCTTGCCGCGCTGATGCTCGCCTCGGCGGGCCCCGCGCAGGCGAAGCAGATGTCCGGCACCAAGGGGGCCGACAGGATCGCGGGCACCGCAGGGGCCGACGTGATCAAGTCCCTCGGCGGCAATGACCGCATCGATGGCCGCGGTGGCAGCGATCGACTCTCGGGCGGGGCCGGCAAGGATCGACTCACCGGAGGGCCCGGCCGGGATCGACTCTCTGGCGGGCCCGGCGCCGACCGCTTGGACACCGTTGACGGCCGGGCGGATCGTGTCGTCACGGGCGGACCCGGCAAGGACATCTGTCGAGTCGACCCGGCCGACAAGTTCAAGGCGCAGGGCTGCGAGATCGTGAAGGTCGTGAACCGCGGCGCTCCCGGCGCTCCCAGCGCTCCCAGCGTTCCCAGCGTTCCCGGCGTGCCGACCGTTCCCAGCGTTCCGAGCGTTCCCAGCGTTCCGAGCGTTCCCAGCGTTCCGACCGTGCCCGGCGGCCCGAACGTCTGCGCCGCCCCGCCGGAGGACGCCGCGTTCGCGCAGGTCCCGCCGGAGGACGACGACGACCCGCCGCTGACCTTCAGCGACGCGTTCTACGCGATCACCACCACCATCACCGCCTCGGCGGATGGGCTCACCGGCACCGACCTCCCGATCTCGATCGAGGACGTCTGCGACGTGCCCCCGGCGCTGGCGACCGAGGCCGCCCAGCTCGTCGGCGGCGACGGGGTCGCGGTCATCAGCCCCACGACACAGGTGTTCGACGGCACCGGGCTGCCGCTGACCGGCGTCGCGGCCACGACCGCCCTGGCGGAGACCGACACCCTCGTGCTCAAGGCTCAGCTGCTGCCTGCTGCCTCATGGCAGCTTGACGAGGACGGTGCGCCGGTGCCCACGTTCTCGGTCACCCGAGCCGACATCCCCGCCGACGACTGATCAGGCTCTGATCTCACACGGCTTCAGCGTCCCGGCGAGCCATCCCAGGCCCGCCGGGACGCCGAGAGCGCTCCTGCTCCGCCGGCCTGACCGCCGAGCACCTGGTGGGCGAAGCGCACGGCCAGCGAGCCGTCGCCGACCGCCCCCGCGACCCGCTGCGTGGCGCCCGCCCTGACGTCGCCGGCCGCGAACACGCCAGGCCGGACCGTCTCGAGCAGGTACGGCTCGCGCTCGCCCAGCGGCCACCGGCACGGTCCGGCGTAGCCGGCCGCGGCGGGGCCGCAGACGACGTAGCCCGCCGGGTCGAGGCCGAGCATGTCCCTCACAGGCTCGTTGCACGGGTCGGCGCCGATCATCAGAAACAGCGCGACGGCCGGGATGCGCTCGATTCGCCCATGGCGCCGGTCGCGGACGTCGACGGCCTCGAGCCTGCCGTTGCCGTGGACGGCCGTGACCTCGGTCTCGGTCATCAGCTCGACGTTTGGAGCGGTCTCGATCCGGTCGACCAGGTAGCGCGACATCGTGTCCGACACCCCGGCGCCGCGCACCGCGACGCGCACGCTGCGGGCGATTTGCGACAGCGCGACGATCGCCTGGCCGGCCGAGTTGCCGCCGCCGACGACGACGACGTCCTTGTCGCGGCAGCGCCCGGCGTCGGTCGGCATCGCCGCGTGGAACACGCCCGCGCCGAGCAGCCGCTGGACTCCGGCGGCCTCCAGCGAGCGCCAGCGCGCCCCGGTCGCGAGCACGACCGCGCGCGCGAGCACGTGCTGCGCGTCGTCGAGGTCGACCCGAACCAGACCCTCCGGACCGTCGGCCAGCTCGACGGCGCGGTGGAAGCTCGACAGCACCGCGTCGAACCGCCGCGCCTGCAAAGTTGCCTTGCGGGTCAGGTCGACGCCCGAGATCCCGGTGGGGAAGCCGAGGTAGTTCTCGATCCGCGCGCTCGTGCCCGCCTGGCCGCCGGGCGCCCAAGCCTCGGCGACGAACGTCCGCAGCCCTTCCGAGCCGCCGTAGACGGCGGCGGCGAGGCCTGCGGGGCCGCCGCCGAGCACGACGAGGTCGAACCGCTGGCCGTCCACGTCGGCGCGCAGGCCCAGGTCGCGCGCCACCTGCGCGGCCGACGGGTTGCGCAGCACGGTGGCATTGCGGATCAGGACCGGCGTCTCCTCGTGCGGGATGCCGAGTTCGTCGAGCATGTCGCCGGCCTCAGGGTCTGTGTCGAGGTCGTACGAGCGGACCGGCAGCAGGTTGCGCTCGAGCAGGTCGCGCACCTGGAACGCACGCTGCCGGCCGCGCGATGCGATCAGCCGCAGCACCCCGTGCCCGGTTCGCTCGTGCCATGCGCGGCGCGCCGCGAGCGTGCGCAGGACGGACTCGGCGAACTCCGGCCAGCCGGCGAGCATCTCGCGCAGCTCCCAGCGCTCGAAGACGATCACGTCGGTCGGTTCGATGGCGACGCAGGCGGCGATCGACGGCTCGCCCGTGAATACCGCGATGTCGCCGAGGAAGGTGCGCGCGTCCGCCTTCGCGATCAGGGCGTCCCGGCCGGGCCGGTGGTCGATGAACCGGACCAGTCCACGCTCGATCACGAAGAACGGCGCGTCGCGAACGCCCTGCTCGTAGAGCACGTCGCTCGGGGCGTACCGCCGCCGCTCGCCACGCTCCGCCAGCCGCTCGATCTTCGCGTCCGAGAGGCGCGGAAACATGACCTCGTCGTCGAGGTCGGGGAACGGGTCTGCGAGAACCTGCGACGCCATCGGACGGAGGGAAATACTAGGTCACCCGTCAGGCAGGTCAGATGTAGCCGTTGTTGCTGAGCCAGCGCAGCGAGATGTAGCCCCAGATGGGCGGCAGGTAGAACGTGCACAGTCGCTGAGTGATGGCGACCGCGAACGCAGTCGACTGGTCGACCCCAACCGCGATGAGACCCGCGGCAAGCGCCCAGGCGGACCCAGCGCACGAGCTCCGGCCCTGCGACGACGAGAATCGCCGTGGCTGTCGCGAGCCTGAGCTCGGGGTAGCCCCAGTTCGACAGCAGATGATCGCCGATCGGAACCCAATCTGACTCGATGACGCCATGGAGCACGCTGCCGGCGGCGACCGCGAGGAGCACCGCGACCAGCAGGTCGCGAGCGAGGCCCCACCGCCGCTGAGGAGCACGTCGAGGGCGACGACGAGCGCGAGGAGAGCGGCCGACGAAGGCAGGCGCCACAGCGAATCGGCCCAGGCGAGAACGGTCTGGAGTGCCTGCGCGACGTCCTCGTCTCTGCGCTCGGCAGACGAGGCGACGACCGCTGTCAACCCAATCACGATCGCCGCGAGCAGGAGGAAGGCCGCATCGATCAGACGCCGGTTCCTCCTGCCCGGCTCGGTCTCGGCGAGCAACGAGAGGCTCCACGACCTCGAGGGCACGGCGTCCTCGTCCCCACTCGCGCGGGCGGCCGTCATGACGTGAACTGTACGGGCGGCGGCGCGCTCTGGCCCTCGAGGCGTTACATATGCGGAGCGTCGGCAGGCGTGCAAGCCGCGCCGTGGTGATCTGAGAGCAGGCGCCGCACGTGTGATCGGAAGACGCGCTCGACCGGGGCCGGCGCGACAGTACGGTGGGCTAGATGAAGCGTTCCGTCACATCAGGGCTTGTGGCTCTCGCCGCGGCGCTGGCGGTCAGTGCGGGTCTGTCCCCCTCCCTCGCGCGGGCCGCCGGCCATTGCGTAACCGCGGAAGAGGCGGTCGATGCCGGCGAGGACGGCGATACGCCCGAGTTCGGACCTGCCATCTACAGGCGGACGCTGGTCCTGGAGGTCTCAATCGTCCGTGCGGACGACGCCGAGCTCCAGATCTCGATCGAAGAGGTCTGCAACGTGCCGAGGCGGCTCAGGAAGGAGGCCGCCGAAATCGCCGGCCGCGAGGGCGTCGCGCTCTTGCTCGGTGGCACGACCGTCCGGCGGGGCGATGCCCGGGTGCCCCCCAGGGCAGTGGCTCGTGCGCTCGACCGCGCTGACACGGCCGTACTGTCTGCGCGGCTCCGTCAACCGCGTGCCTGGCGCAAGCACGAGGTCGGCAACGCTGTGCCCACCTTCACCACGGAGCGGATCACGATCACGGGCTGAGGCGGCCGCCCGCGAGCGACGGCCGGCGCATCACGCTCTCACCACCGCCTGCAGCGGCGCCGGCCGGGACGCGGCGGCGCCTTCCAGCCAGAGCGAGAAGCAGATCAGTCCCCAGAGCTGCCGGCTGAGGTCCTCGCGCCGCGCGACGTGGGCGTCGAGCGTTGCCGTCACCTCGCGTGGGTCGAAGATGCCCTGCCGCTGCGTGCGCTCAGGTGCGAGGACCTCGCGCGCGAACCCCACCAGCGGGCCGCGGAGCCAGGCGGCGGCCGGTATCGAGAAGCCGCGCTTGCGCCCGCGGACGATCGGGTGCGGCAGAAGCGGCGCAACGGCCTCGCGAAGGAGTCGCTTCTTGCGCATGCCGGACACCTTCAGCGACGTGGGAAGCGCCAGGGCGAGCTCCGCGACGTCGCGGTCGAGGAACGGCACACGCACCTCGAGCGAGTGGGCCATGCTCATGCGGTCGGTCTTCACGAGCAGGTCGTCGACCAGGTACACGCCGAGATCCACGTCCTGAAGACGCGCGAGCGTCTCCGCGCCGACCGTCTCGGCCCACCTCCCTCGGTAGCGTGCGAGCGGGTCCGCTGCCTTCATGCCCAGGAGCGCGCGTCGCGCGTCGCGGTCGAAGATCTCCTTCCAGGCGTGGTGGCGTTCCAGCGGCGCAAGGCCCGCTCCTCGGACGAACCGCTTGAGTCGGTAGTCGAGGCTCACTCGTCGATCCGAGCTCGGCAGCGCTCGTGCGACGGGTCCCAGCAGGCGCGCGACGCGGCCGACGCGCGCGGCCAGCAGGTCGGCGACGTACGTCTCGTAGCCGCCGAACAGCTCGTCGCCGCCCTCGCCCGACAGGGCGACCTTCACGTGCTCGGCGGCGAGCCGCGAGACGAGGTAGGTCGGCAGTGCCGAGGAATCTCCGAGCGGCTCGTCGAAGGCGGCGGCGATCTCCGGCAGCAGCTCTGCCGCGTTCGGCTGCACGACCAGCTCTTGATGCCGCGTCCCGTAGCGACGGGCGACCAGCCGTGCTCGGGACAGCTCGTCGAACGAGCGTTCCGCGAATCCGATCGAGAAGGTCTGCACCGGCGTCGCGCTCGCCTCGGCGGCCAGAGCGGTGAGCGCCGACGAGTCGATACCGCCCGAGAGCAGCACGCCCACCGGGACGTCCGAGACGAGGTGGGCGCGAACCGAGCTGCGCAGGCGATCTCGCAGCTCCGCGGCGAGCACGCCGGCCGGCTCGCGCCTCACGGCATCGGCAGGCGCCGGCGCGGGGCGCGCCCACCGGCCACTCCGCACGTGGCCGTCCTGCCAGGTCAGCCAGTGACCGGCGGTGAGCTTCCTGGCCGCACGGAACACGGTCAGCGGGCCGGGGATCGAGTTGAAGGTCAGGTACGCCTCGACGGCGTCGGGGTCGATCTCGCGCGAGAAGCGGGGCTGGCGGGCGAGGGCACCGAGCTCGGACGCGAAGCTCAGGTCGAGCCCGTCCTTGGAGTAGTAGAGCGGCTTGATCCCGAACGCGTCGCGTGCGAGCAGCAGCCGCTGCTCGTGGCGGTCCCACAGCGCGAGCGCGAACATCCCGCGCAGGCGCTCGAGGAAGCCGAGACCGTGCTGTTCGTACAGGTGCAGCAGGACCTCGGTGTCGCTGCGGGTGCGGAACCGGTGACCGCGGCGCTCGAGGTCGCGGCGCAACTCCTCGTGGTTGTAGATCTCCCCGTTCTGCACGACGGTGACGCGGCCGTCGGCGCCAGTGATCGGCTGATCGCCGCCGGGGATGTCGATGATCGCCAGCCGACGTGCGGCAAGTGCGACGCGGCCCTCGACCAGCTGGCCGGCGCTGTCGGGGCCACGATGCACGAGCGCAGCGCTCATGGCGTCGAGCGCCGCGGGGTCCGGGCCCTCGCGCGCCGCGATGCCGCAGATGCCGCACACGCTACGGATCCCGACCCATCAGGCGTGCCGTGAGGAGCACGCCCGTCTGCAACAGCACCGAGATGCACAGGCTCGGTGAGCGGTCCGCGATGTACTCGAAATCGTGCGCGAGCTTCTCATCCCAGGTCATCTCACGCGAGAGCCGCAGCTGCGCCGGCCCGGTCATCCCGGGGCGCACCACGAGCCGCTGCCAATACGCCGGGATGGTCTCGCACAGCTCCTCGAAGAACGTCGGGCGAATCGGCCGGGGGCCGACGAGGCTCATGTCGCCGCGGACGACGTTCCAGAGCTGCGGCAGCTCGTCGAGCTTGGCGGCGCGCAACAGACGCCCTGCCCACGTGACCTCCGACGACGTGAGCTCCGTCAGCTCCGGGCCAAGGAACGGCTCCAGGCGAGTCTCGGCATCGACCCGGAGCGTTCGCAGCTTGTACATCACGAACACCTGCCCGGCCCGTCCTACGCGAGGCCCGCGATAGAGGAGCGGCCCGCCGCTGGTGACGAGCAGCACGAGCGCACAGGCGAGCAGCAAGGGGAACACGATGACCAGCAGCGCTCCTCCCAGCACGACGTCGAGCGCGCGCAGAGCCCGGTCGACCCGGCCGGGCTGGAACTCGTGTGCCATCTGGCGGTAGCGCTCGACGAGCGCCCGCTCCTGCGCGGTCTTCGGTGCGGGCGCAGCGCCGGCCGGCTCGACGCTGATGAGCCCGCGACCGCTCACGCGGCCGCCTCCAGGACCATGTCGACCAGCAGCCCCGGGTCGCGCCGCGTTCGATCGTGCGCCGGGCGAGCGCGGCGCACGACCTCCATCGCGCGCGGGTCGGTCAGCGGACGCAGACGTCCCGCGCGGATCAGCGCCTCGTCGACGCCGCCCAGCCGACCGCCGAACGTCGTGTAGACCGGCGTCCCGAGCGCGACCGCCTCGCGGTTCATCGTCCCGCCCGCGGAGACCACGAGGTCGGCGAAGGCGATCAGGCTCTGCGCGTCGACGGCTTCGGACGGGACGATCACCGACGGCATCTGAAGGGCCTGGACGGCCGTACGCTGCGACTCGGTCCGAGGGATCACCACCGCGTGCACGTCCTCGCGACGCCCGAGCGCGCTCAGCACCGCCGGGAAGAGCCGGTTGGCCTTGCGGTGGTAGAGCGAGACGTCCGGCGGCGGACGCACGACCACCACCAGCCGGTCACGGTCGATGCCCAATTGCTCGAACACCCGCTCGTCCGGCTCGAAGTCGGCGAGGTAGTACTCCTCCTTGAGCCCGGGATACTGGCGCAGCTTCCCCGGGCCGGCGCCGTACCGGCTGAGCCGCTCGGGTGGGATGGTGTCCGGCGTCAACACGCGCCGCGCCAGCCGGCAGCCGATCTGATGCTGCTGCGTCGCCCACTCGTAATCGAACGCGTTGACGGCAGGGATGCGCAGCCAGGCCGCCGCGAGTGCGAGATCGTTGGAGCCATGCGCAACCGCAAGGGCGAAGCCCCGGCGACCGTACGCGTGCATGCGCACGGTACGCGCGACGAGCGCCGCGAGCTTGCGGGCTCGTGAGGCGCCACCGTGTCGCCCGATTACCTCGTGCTCGATCTCGAGCCGGCGGAGGTTCCCCAGGGTCTGCGCGTAGTCGCGCGCGGTGACCTCCACATCGTGGCCATCACTCCGCAGGCGCTCGATGATCGGCCGAAACACGATCGGGTGCGCCGGCGCGGTCATGTCGAACCAGACCTTCAATGCTTCCCCAGTTGCCGCGGGCGGACGGAGCACGTCACTCCGACGAGGTCTCGGAGCTTGTAGCACACTGATTCGAGGAACACCGCGCAGGTCCTCGAGCACGAGTGAGCTCATGCGGGTTCCTTGATCCAGTCGGGGTCAGGTGGCGTGGACTTCTGTGTCCAAGGCCTGCAGGGCGCTTTCCAGCTGGCGTCGGGTCCGGATCTCGAGCTTGGAGTAGACGTGGCGCAGGTGCCACTCGATGGTGCGTGGGCTGAGGAACAGGCGGGCGGCGATCTCCGAGTTCGAGAGCCCGTCGCGGGCAAACTGGGCGACCTGGCGCTCCTGTGGGGTGAGATCGTCGCGGGTCTCGGCGATCCGCGGGCGGAGCTTCTCGCCGGTGGCCAGGAGTTCGTTGCCGGCGCGCTCGGCGAACGCCTGCATGCCCATCGACGTGAACAGCTCGTGCGCGACGTTGAGCTGGGCGCGCGCGTCGACCCGGCGGCCCTCGCGGCGCAGCGATTCGCCGTACAGCAGACGCGTGCGGGCGAGCTCGGCGCGCACGCGGGTTCGGCCGAGATGGTCGATCGCGGTGCGGAACCAGCGCTCGGCGTCAGCGCCTTCGCCGAGCAGGGCGCGGGTACGCGCCTCGATGCCGAGCGCCCATTCGGTTCGCGTGGCCTGCGCCTTGCCGGCCAGCCGCTCGAGGGCGTCCGTCGCCAGATCGGTCCTGCCGCATCGCGTGGCCGGCTCGACCAGCTCGGTCAGGCCCCAGTTCTCCGCGACGACCTCTTGATGCTCGCTGGCGGAGACCGCAGCAGCCAGGGCCTCCTCATACCGGCCGAGGCCGTTGCAGAGGACCGCGCGCGCGTACGCGCTGACGGCCAATCCGATCCCCTCGCCGCGAGCGCCTGCGTCGCGCTCCGTCGTCTCGATCAGGTCGGTCGTTTCGCGCCGCCTGCCTCGCCACGCCGAGAGGATCAACGCTCCGTATGGAGCGGACCGGATCCCCGTCGCATCCTCGACCGACGCGGTCTCCGAGACCGTCGCGGTGGCTGCAGCGAGATCGCCGCAGAACACCAGGATGGGTGTCCGCGCACTGAGAGCAAGGGCGAGCTCGCTGAGCGTCCCCGTCTCGCGGGCGATCTCCACGCTGGAACGCGAAAGCAAGCAGGCGTGCTCGTCGTCCCACACCTCGAGGGCGAGGACGCAACCCTGCCATAGCCAGCGGAGCCGTTCCCTGGCCGACGCGTCCTCGCCGGAGAGTCGCATCACCGCCTGCCGGCAGAGGGGGACGGCCGCGTCGTAGTCGTCGGCGAGCGCGACGAGCGCGTCCAGCAGCAGGTCGGCGGTAGCCGGCTCGGCATCCGATGAGCGAGGCGCCGCCCTGGCGGCCTGCGCAACGTCGGACAGCCCGACGCTGCCGTTGAGCCTCGCCCCGAACAACGCCGCGGAGAACGCATCCACGTACGTCTCGCGCGCGACGGAAATGTCCAGTGACTCGAGCCGCTGGGCGGCGGCCAGCAGGAGCGGGGTCGCGTCGGTGCCGCGGCTGGAGACGAACGCCAGCTGGGCGCGCAGCAGGTCGATTCGCGCGCGCTGGAACTCGTCGAGCGGCCCCGCCTCCGCCGTGGCCAGCAGGCCGCGAGCCGTGGCGAACGCGCCGGCCTCGAGATCGGCCTGAGCGGCTGCCAGCGCGCGTTCGTGGCGCCGCGCCGGGTCCGGCGTCAGCGCGACGGCCCGCTCGAGGAGGGCTGCCGTGGCGGCGACCCCCCCGCGCGCCTCTGCTCGGCCGGCCGAGCGCTCGAGCTCGGCGGCTACGTCCTCGTCCGGCCCGACTGCCGCGAGCGCGCGGTGCCACGCGCGGCGGTCAGGATCGGCGTCCGGATCGCTCGCCTCGGCGAGGACTTCGTGCACGCGCTGCCGGCTGCTCGCCGACGCCGCTCGGTAGACCGCCGAGCGCACGAGCGGATGGCGGAACCAGACGCGAGCCCCGACCTCCAACAGCTCCGCGTGCTCGGCGGGCGCGAGCGCGCCGGCCTCGATGTCGAGCCTCCGGCCTGCGCGCAAGACGAGCGCCGCGTCACCCAAGGGCTCGGCGGCCGCCAGCAGCATCAGTCGCTGCGTCGCCTCGGGCAGCTCACCGACGCGGCGGAGGTAGTGGTCCTCGATATGCGCTGAAAGCTCGCCGCCGGCGGGAAGGTCGAAACCGCCGGCCAGCTCGGCGGCGGTCATTTTCCCTGGCAACTCCAGCAGCGCGAGCGGGTTCCCCCGTGTCTCGGCGACGATCCGGTCAGCGACAAGGCTGTCGAGCCGGCCCGTGACCACGCTCGCCAGCAGCACGCGGGCGTCCTTCACGGGCAGCCCCTCGAGGAGCATGCCGGGCAAACCGTCGAAGTCGCGAGTGGTCGGTTCCGATTTCGACTCGCGTAGCGCGACCACGATCGCAACCGATTCCGCCCGAACCCGTCGCGCGACGAGTCCGAGGACTTGGCTCGAAGCGGCATCCAGCCACTGCGCATCCTCCGCGAGACAGAGCACCGGTCGCTCCTCCGCAACCGCCGACAAC
Organism: uncultured Solirubrobacteraceae bacterium; assembly: GCA_963774155.1. Taxonomy (GTDB): domain Bacteria; phylum Actinomycetota; class Thermoleophilia; order Solirubrobacterales; family Solirubrobacteraceae; genus DASSUW01. The sequence goes on along the minus strand of CAVZDW010000008.1, from coordinate 8,591 downwards.
AGGCTGAGCACCGCCAGTCCGACCAGGAACCGATCCGGCACCGTCGCCGCCGATAGTCCTAGTGCCGCGCCAAGGGCGTCGCGTTGTGGCGCGGGAAGCGTGTCGCGCCAGTCGATCATCGTCGCGCACAGCTGATGAATCCCGGCGAACGGCAGCTCCATCTCGGCCTCCACCCCCGCGAGCTGCGCGAGTCGGAAGCCGGACGCCTGGCGCGCGGCGTATCGCAGCAGCGCGGTCTTGCCGATGCCCGCCTCGCCGCGGATGACCAGCACTCCGCTCTCGCCCCCGCGGACCTTCGCCAGCAGACCATCGAGCGCGTCGCGGTCGCTGGTCCGGCCCACAAACCCTGGCCGACGCGTGGTGGACATCATCAAACGCTACCTCTCCTGCGATCGTCACACGGGCGCGCGTTGGCGCTCCGGCGGCGGCAGGGCGGCATAGAGGCCGCTGCGCGACTCGATCCCCAGTTTCGCGAACACCTTGTGCAGGTGCCATTCGACGGTGCGCGGACTGAGAAACACCTGGCCACCGATCTCGGCGTTGGTGAGCCCGTCGCGGGCGAGCTGGGCGATCTGCCGCTCCTGCGGCGTGAGCTCCTCGCGCCCCTCGAAGGGGCGCTTGCGGAGCTTCGCGCCAGAGGCGACCAGCTCCCGGCTCGCGCGCTCTGCGAACGCCTCCATCCCGATCTCGGTGAACATCTCCTCGGCCGTCCGGAGCCGCTCGCGCGCCTCGCCGATACGGCCTTCACTGTGCAGCCACTCTCCGTACACGAGATGGCTGCGCGCGAGCTCGGGCCGGCGCCGCGTCCGGCTGAACCGCTCGATCGCCTCGCGATACAACGCCTCGGCTGCATCGCCATCGGCGAGGAGCGCCCGAGAACGCGCCTCGATGCCCAGCGCGAAGTCGGTACCCGCGGGTTGCGTGGTCACCGCGAGCCCGGCCAGGGCATCACGCGCGAGCTCCGTGTCACCGATGTGCGCGGCGGCCTCGACCAGCTCGAACCGCGCCCACATCGTGAGCCAGGGAAGGATGCCGTTCGTGACGACCTCTCGGGCTGCCGATGCCGCCTCCTCGTAGCGACCGAGGCCGTTGTACAGCACCGCGGCGGCCCAATGCGCAACCATCACCGCGATTCCCTGCCCTCGTGTGGTGCCGCGTTGGACGACAGCCACGATCAGCGGGGAGGCCTCGGCTTCCCGCCCCTCCAGGGCCAGGATCCTGAGCAGCGCGAACGGCGGGACCTGGTTCCCGATCGATGTCGAGATGCTCTCGCTCTCGGCCATGAGCCGTCGAGCGCCGGGCAAGTCACCCAGCCACGCTCGCTCCAGCGCGAAAGACTGGAGGTGGATCGGGAGCTCTCCGAGAGCGCCTGCGTCGCGCACGAGCCGAGCCTGTCGCTCATAGACCGCGATCGCTTCGTCGTCCCAGATCGCGGACCTCACGCCGCCGACCTGCCAACCCCACCGCACGACGTCCTCGACCGGCAGCTGCAGGACGACCTTCGCCGCGCGCTGGAGGATGGGCATCGCGACCGCGTGCCCGTCGGTGATCAGCAGGGCGAAGCCCTCGAGCACGAGGTCGAGTGGATGCGGGTCCGGGGACAGCGGTGGGAGGGCGCGGACTGCGCGGCCGATCTCGCGAAGGACGTCCGCTCCGCCGAGGTGGTGCGCCGCGATGGCGCCACTCCACGCGGTCAGGTAGGCCCGGCGAGCGAGGCTGAGGTCGAACGGTTCGAGCCTTCTCGCAGCCTCCAAGAGCAACGGGGCCGCCTCGTTGCCGTAGGAGGACACCACGGCAGCGGAGCCTCGAAGGAGCGCGGCTCGCGCGCTCTGGAAGCCGTCGAGCGGTCCGGCCTCCGCTATGGCTAGAAGCCGCGCCACCGCGTCGAACGCCCCGGCCTGGAAGCTGGCCTCCGCTGCGGCCAGCGCGCGCCCTGCCTGGAGCGTCGCGTCGGGAGACAGAGCGGTCGCGCGCTCGAGGAGCGCCGCTGACGCCGCGAGGCCGCCGCGACTCTGCGCTCGTCCCGCGGCGCGCTCGAGCTCAGCGGCGACGGCTTCGTCGGGTCCGGCGGCGGCGAGTGCGAGGTGCCAGGCGCGACGGTCGGCGTCGAGCTCGAGATCGCTCACCTCGGCGAGCACCTCGTGCACGCGCCGGCGTTCGTCGTCTGACGCGGCTCGGTAGACCGCCGAGCGCACCAACGGGTGGTGGAACCGAACACGGTCGTCGATCTGCAGCAGGCCGGCTTCGGTCGCTGGAGCCACCGCGGTCGGGTCGATGGAGAGTCGTTCGGCCGCCCGCCACAGCAGGGAGGCGTCCCCCAGCGCGTCCGCTGCCGCCAGCAGGAGCAGTCGCTGCGTCGCGTCGGGCAACCCGGCGACCCGCTCCACGTACCGCCTCTCCAGCTGAACCGGAAGATCGCCCCCGGCGGCCGGCGCAAAGCCTCCGGCTCGCTCCCCCGCCGTCATCCTCTGCGACAGCTCCACCAGCGCGAGCGGATTGCCTCCGGTCTCGGCGATGATCCGGTCGCGCACGCGGTCATCGAGCCGGCCCGGCACGGCTCTCGACAGCAGGGCGCGCGCATCCGGCTCATCGAGGCCTTCGAGCGACAGCTCCGGTAGGCCGTCGAGCGCGCGGGTGGCGATCGGCTCGCGCAGCGAGAAGACCATCGCCACCGGCTCGGCCAGCAGCCGCCGCGCGACGAATCCGAGCGCCAGCACCGACGCGGCGTCGAGCCACTGCGCGTCATCCACCAGGCACAGGAGCGGTCGCTCCTCGGCAATCGCAGAGAGCAAGTTGAGCACGGCGACGGCGACCAGGAACTTGTCCGGCGGATCGCCCGACGAAATACCCAAGGCGACTCGAAGCGCGTTCTGCTGCGGTTCTGCAAGCGCGTCGAGCCCGTCGAACATCGGCGCGCACAACCGCTCGATCCCGGCGAAAGGCAGCTCCATCTCCGCCTGGACGCCTTCTACCTCGGTGATTTGCATGCCCGAGGCCTGCCGCGCGGCGTACCGCACCAGCGCGGTTTTTCCGATGCCGGGCTCGCCACGGATCACCACGACGGCGCTCCGACGACCGCGAGCCTGCGCGAGCGTGCGGTCGAGACGTTGGCGCTCGCGTGTCCGGCCGAGGAACCCGAGCCCGCGGATGGCAGGCATTTCACAACGTTAGTGGACCGCCGAGGCCTCAGCCGATGCCGGGGCGCCACGTGTCAAGAAACGAGAGCACTGCTTCCGACGGGATCGTGGCGACGGTGACGCCGCGCTCGCGCAGCCGCCGTGCGACCTCAAGCGTCATCCGTTCAGCGGGGGGAACGGTGACGATGGCTCCGTTCTCACGCACCTGCCGAGCCGCATGCCCGTAGAGGAGGGAACAACCGACTGCCGTCGTGTGGACGACGACGTCGACGCCCCCGAACGCCGCGACCGACTCCGCGAACAGGCGCTGCACGTCGAGATCGTCGGCGAGGTCGGCGCGCACGGCGACCGTCCTGCCTTCCGCGGCGAGGATGTCGTCGACCGTCGCCTCGGCGCTGCGCTGGTGCTCGAGGTACACCACGACGACGGCCCAGCCCCGGCTCGCCACCCCGCACGCGACCTCGCGACCCGTTCCAGACGAGCTGCCCGTGACGATCGCCGCGATTTCTGCGCGCGCCACGTTCGCGTCCCGCTCCCAGGAGTCGGATGCCATCGGTCAGCGCTCCTCCGTGCCGAGGTTCCCGATCCATCTCAATGCCGACAGCGAGGACATGGGCGCTGATTGCTGGTTCCGCTCGCAGGTCACGGTCGCGGTTGGGGTGGCTCGTCGCGCCAGTGGAAGACCCGGCCGCGATCGAGCGTCGACCCCGTGGGCCCCGGTTCCGCGCATGCGGCAGACCGTGGTCCACTGGGGTGCCCGCCGGGTCAACCCGGGTCGCGGTCCTTGCAGGGGTGACCTCGTGCGGAGTGGCCTCCCGGTCGAAGACCAGGGGGGTCCCGGTCCAAACCCAGGGGATTGACCCGGGGGTTTCAGGGCGCGAACGCACGCGCCGCGAGGAAGCGTCTGGCGAATGACAGCGGCAAACTCGACACCGCGCCGTCGCAGCCCGCTGCGAATGGTGTTTGCCCAGGTCCTGGGCCTCGTCGCCGTGACGCTCGGCTTCTTGGCGGTTGGCGCGTATGGCGCTCCGGCGGCGGCGATTGCGGGCGGGGATGAAGAAACCCAAGGTCCACCGAGCGCGCGGCCGCCGGGCGTGGATCGTGAGATTGGTGAGGGCGAGGACAGGCCGTACAGGCCCACGGACGCGCGACACTGCCGGCCCGGCAAGGCGCGGAGCGCCGGCCCCGGCTCCGTGATCGGGGTGTGGGTGGTCGGCACGCGGTGCAGCGTCGCCACGCGCATCGTAAGCCGGTACCAGCGCTGCCTGAACAGCGAGGACGGCCGCAACGCCAGCTGCTACGGGCGCGTGGAGAAGCGCTGCGTCAGACCGACCTTCCTCGGCCGCTGCTGGATGCGCGACCGCGTCTTCCGGCGGCGGGTGAGCGGCTACGCGTGCACCGAGCAGCGCGCCTACGAGGTGCGCGGGTTCTATGAGGGCCGGGTCCTGTGCCGGCATCGAACCCGCCGGGTCAGCCACGGCTACACACTGATTCCGGACGAGCCCCTCGCGGTCAGCACCGAGTCCGAGCTCCGTGCCGCGTGGCGCAACCCACGGGTGACCGCAATCGACGTCATGGCCGACGTCTTCCTGAGGGCATGCGAGCTTGGCGACCCGCTCCGCGAGTCGCCGCGTCCCGTGGTCCTCGACGGGCATGGCCACACGCTCCGGCAGACCTGCTTCGAGAAACGGCTGCTGCGGCAGGACGGCACCGGCTTCGTCGAACTGCGGAACGTCACGCTCACCCGCGGCGGCAGCGACGGCCCCGGCGGCGCCGTGACCACCAGGGGGGAGATCCGGGTGGTCGACTCCAAGGTGCAACAGAACCTCGCCGAGGAGCCGGGCGGCGGGATCATGTCGCAGCGCCGGGCGACGATCATCCGCTCGGTCATCACCGGCAACCTCGCCAACGACGACGGCGGCGGCGTATACGCGCGGCGCGGCGGCATCCAGGTCTTCGACTCGATCGTCAACGGGAACCTCGTCGACGGGTCGGGCGGCGCGTTGGCCTCCACCGGCGACATCCTCGTCGTGCGCTCGCACATCGACGGCAACACGACGGACGGCGACGGCGGCGCGATCTACACGGACGAGGACGGCGACATCACGGTGATCGACTCGACCGTGGACGGGAGCACGGCCGACGGTCCCGGTGGCGGGATCTGGGGGCTCGAAGGGGACATCACGATCATCAACTCGACCGTGAACGGCAACCGCGCTGACGACCGCGGCGGCGGGATCGGGAGCGAGGCTGACGTGACCATCATCAACTCCACCATCGCCCGGAACGCGGCGGTCGCGCACGTCGGCGGAGGCATCTGGTCGCGCAGTGACGCGTTCATCGTGAACTCGACGATCAGCGACAACTATGCCGAGGGCGTGGGCGGCGGCATCTTCGCATCGGGGATCGTCGGGCTGGTCAGGTCCACGGTCATCGACAACGTCGCGCCGGTCGCGGCGAACATCGGCGCCGGTGAGCGGCTGGACGCCTTCGGGTCGATCATCGGCCCGGCGAAGCTCGACCCGATCGGCGGCGAGGTTCAGCCGACCTCGAGGAACTGCCAGGTGCCGCAGTCGAAGTCCTTCGGCTTCAACTTCGTGACGGATGCGTCCTGTGGGCTGAGCAGCGGTACCGACGTCGTGAACGGCAACGACCCGATGCTTGGAGAGCTGGGTCAGAACGGCGGCTTCGGCGAGACTCGCCACCCCCTGACAGGCAGCCCGGTGCTCGACCGCATCCCGGCAGCCGAATGCAACTTCCAGCCCTTCGGCGACGTGCTCGAGGGCGAACAGCACCTGGACGGGCTGGTTGCCGATCGTCTCGCGCTCGCCGCCACCGATCAGCGTGGCTCGCCGCGACCTCAGGGACCTGCCTGTGACGTCGGTGCGGTGGAGGTGGCTCGGTGACGAATCGATCCCGATCCAGGCTGCTCCGCGCACTGGCGGTCGCCGTCCTGTGCGGCTGCGGCGCCGCCCTGGCGCTCGGTTTCGGAGGACCGAGCGGTGCCGATGCGCGCCCCCAGGCCAGGGCGGCGGGCGAGGACTCGCCATGGCCGCGGACCAACGCGGTGGGGCCGAACATGGGCGCGCTGCGGCAGGAGCTCAGCCGCCTTGCCGAACAGGTGGAGCTCATGGAGCAATCGGCCGAGAACTACGAGGACTGGCAGACGTGCCTCAGGTATGTGCCCGTCAACGAGCAGGGCGACCGTGATCGGCAATCCGGCTACCTCTACGACGAGCGCGATGGGACCGGGGTCGGCTACATGGACGGGATCGCAGTCGACAGGCGGCGCCGTTGGGGCCGCGAGGACTACCTGTTCATCCACTTCAGCCGTGACGCCGCGTGCCATAGCGAGAGCACGCAGCCCGGAGGAACCGCCGAGCCTGCGTCGGTCGCCGGCGCCGGCAATCCGACAGCCGCGCAATCTCGCGCGCGCGCGCGTGGCCGATACGACAAGCGCTCGCGTTCCGCGGCCGGCGGCCTCAGGGGTCAGCTGGCAAGGCTCGAGCGCAAGGCGGCCGGGCTGTTCGCGAGATCTCAGCGACTGGAGACCATCTCCGAGCGCTTCGACGAGTGGGAGTCATGTGTGTCGTGGGTGCCCGTCACCGAAATGGGCGATCCAGACCAGAAGTTCGGCTATCTCTTCGGACCGAAGAGCGCTCCTGGGGGCTACCGCGCGGCGCTGCACATCGACCGGGCCGACTGGGACGACCCGGACTACATGTTCCTCGCGCTGGTCGGGGGCGACCGTCCCGGCCGCACCTGTCAAGACGAGCCAGGAGAGGCGGTGGATTGACATGCGCCGAGCCTTGATCCTGATCTGGGTGTGCGCCGGGCTCGCCGTATGCGCCCCCGCGGCGTTGGCGGGCGGAGACGGACCGGATGGATCGGCGTCGGTGCGCGACCGGATCGAGGATCTCCAGGAAGAGGTGGAGTCGCTCACCGAGGACATCGAGGACCTGGGCGAGCCGGTGGAGGAGTTCGACCTCTTCGATCAGTGCGCGTACACGATCGGCGTGACCCAGTACGGCACATGGGGCGGCGACAGCGGGTTCCTCTTCGGCAACGGCGGCACCAAGCGCCGGCCGGCGCTCGCGATCGACATGCGCGGGTTCGGCACGCCGCAGTACGACTTCCTCGCCTTCCCGGGCGAGGAGCCACCGAGCATCGAGTGCAACGAGGATGCCCAAGAAGAATTCATCGACGGCTGAGCGAGGCAGCTCGTCGTGCAACGAAGGAGGGAGATCATGGCGTTCCAAGAGCGGCGGTTTCCACAGCTGGGGAAGCGGCCCATCGCATTCGCGGTGGTCGCCACCCTTGCCCCGCTGATGCTGGCCTCGGCGGGGCCCGCGCAGGCGAAGTCGATACCAGGCACGAAGGGGCCTGACCACATGGTGGGCACTGCCAAGGCCGACGCATTCAAGACTCTTGGCGGCGACGACCGAATCCAGGGCCGCGGTGGCAGTGATCGGCTCTCGGGCGGGCGTGGCAGCGATCGGCTCTCGGGCGGGCGTGGCAGCGATCGGCTCTTGGGCGGGCCGGGCGCTGATCGGTTGAACGCCGTGGACGGCCGGCGCGACCGCGTCGTCAGTGGTGGACCGGGCAACGACGTCTGCCGGATCGACGCCAGCGATCGGGCCATCACGAAAGGCTGCGAGAGCGTGAGGATCGGCAGGGCCGACGGTCCCGGCGGACCGCCCGGACCCCCCGGTCCCCCCGGTCCCCCCGGTAGCGGCGGTCCCGGCGGTCCCGGCGGACCCGGCGTTCCCAGCGGTCCCGGCCTGAGCTGCGCCAGCGCGCCCGAGGACGACAAGCTCGCGGCCCGCCGCATGGCGCGGCCGGCGCAAGACGATGACGAGTTGCCGCCGACCTTCAGCGAACCGTTCTACGCGACCACGATCACACTTACCGGTTCGGCGGATGGATTGACCGCGGACGAGCTGCCGATCTCGATCGAGGGGGTGTGCGACGTCCCCAACGCGCTGCTGACCGAGGCCGCCCAGCTCATCGGCGGCAGCGGGGTCGCGCTCATCAGCGCCGGGACACTGGTCTTCGACGCCGAAGGACAGCAGCTGACGGGCGACGCGGCCACCACCGCGTTGGCCGAGGCTGACACCCTGTCGCTCCAGGCTCAGCTCCAGCGCCCAGCCGGGTGGCGCCAGGACGAGGACGGTCAGCCCGTGCCCACGTTCACAACCAGCCGGGCCGACATAACCGACTGACCATCCTCGAGAAACACGAAAGGCCCGCAAACGCGGGCCTTTCGCTGAGTCGCGTCGCTCGGTGAGCTGCTCGACCGTGATCATGACCGCAGGCTCGCGGCGGCCGGCGTGACGGCTGCGTTCGGGGATCGCCGCGCAACGCGGACGATGGCTGTGCTGACGGCGAGGATCGACAGGAGGCCCACCCACTGCAGCGGGTCTCCCATGCCGTCGCCCCAGTACGGCTTGGAGG
>CAVZDW010000007.1:0-25611 GCA_963774155.1 uncultured Solirubrobacteraceae bacterium | reverse complement strand
CTCGGCCGATCCGTCCAGCCGCTCGCCGTGGAGCGATCAGGCTGACGGCACGAGTGCGGCCGAGGTTGGGTTCCAGGCCGTACGGCTGGAACCAGCGGAAGCGATTGAAGTGCTCATGCGCCGGCCCGTGGAAGTCGGTCGAGCCAGTCGTCAGTAGATCTCGCTCACGGGCGGTGGCGTGGAGCTGCGCGGTCTGCTCGGCGGTGAAGGTGGGATAGAAGGCCTCGACGCCGTCGATGCCGAAGTCGGCGAACGCGCGGAGTGTTTCGAGCGGCTCGTCGAGGTCCCAGAACGGGTGGGCCCAGACCGCGAGACCGCCGGCGGCATGGATCACGTCGATCGCCTGCGGGACGGTCGGCCGCGAGCGGCGCACGTAGCCGGGCGCGCCGGGCACGAGGTAGGCGGGGAAGAGCTCGCGCTTGCCGCCGATCCCCTCGTCGCGCAGGCGCTGCGCGTTCTTCGGGTGCGCCAGCAGCGCGTCGGCGAGATGGGGGCGCCCGGGTGCGGCGTGCGCTCGGAACGGTGCGTCATCGAGCGCGAAGCCGAGCTCGCGCAGCCGGTCGGCCATCGCGAAGATGCGGCGGACGCGGTCGGCGCGGAAGTCCTCCAGCGCCTCGAGCAGGGTGCTGTCGGTGTGGTCGAACGCGTAGCCCAGGATGTGCAGGTCCTCGTGGCCGTCGTGCACCGACGAGAGCTCCGCCGCGGGGACCAGTGCGATGTTCTTAACACGCGCCGCGGCGAGCGCCTCGGGCACCCCATCGACTGAATCGTGGTCCGTTAGCGCAAGCAGCGTCACGCCTGCGTCCGCGGCCCGCGCGACGACGTCCGCAGGCGCCAGCGCGCCGTCTGAATGCGTCGAGTGCGATTGCAGGTCGAAGGTCGGCGGCGTTTGTTCAAAAGCCATGCGGGAAGCCTCTCAGGCAACCCCATCAAGTAGTCGAAGGGAGGTACCCCGATGACCACCGGCGCCATTATCGCCATCGTTGTCGTGGCCCTGATCGTTGTGGCTCTTCTCGCCTTCATGCTTCCCCGCATGCGCGCAAGGGCTCGGGTTCAGAAGCGTGAACGCGAGCTTCAGAATCGCCGCCAACAGGTCGCCGGAGAGCACCGTGCGGAGGCTGATGCTCGCGAGCGTCAGGCCGCGGAGGCCGAACAGCGAGCCCGTATCGCCGAGCGCGAGGCCGAGGCCGAACGCGCCCAGGCCGACCTCCATTCCGAGCGTGCGGGACTGCACGAGCGCGGCATGGCCGACCACGAGCTGATCGACGATTCCGAGCGTGACCGCTTCGCCGGCACGTCAGCAGAACGCGCCGACGACCGTCGCGAGCCGTTGACGGACCGTAAGGATTCCGACCCGGTCGTCGAGAACGAACGCCCGGCGCGCTTCAACCGCGACGAGGTCGTCGAGGACGACCGTCGCGACTCGCCGACGCGCTACTGACGTGCGGGGTGAGCGGGCGTTGCGGATTCCAGCAACGCCCGCGCCTCCTCGACGGTGAGCGTCGGGGAGATGAACGGGCCTTGGGCGAACTCGCAGCCGAGCACCTTCAAGTAGTCCAGCTGTTCGCGCTTCTCGACGCCCTCGGCGATCACCTCGAGCCCGAGGTTGTGGGCGAGGCCGACGATCGCGCGCACGATCTCGAACGCGCCCGCGTCGTGGCCGATCCCGGTCACCAGCGCGGACGAGATCTTGATCGCGTCGCCGGGGAAGCGGTGCAGGAGCCGCAGCGGCGAGGCGCCCGTGCCGAAGTGGTCGATGTGCGTGTGCACGAAGGCCTGCTCGAGCGCCTGCTCCAGCACCCGCCGGGTCGCCTCGTCGGTCCGGCCGCGTGAGAGGTCGAGCTCGGAGACCTCGAGCCGCAGCGCCCGCGGGTCCAGCCCGCTCTCGCGGAGCGTCGCGCGCAGCATCTTGACGAAGTCCGGCGCGCCGAGCTGGCGGGCCGAGACGTTCACGCCGACCGTCAGGCCCGCACCGCGCGGCAGCGTCCGCCACTCGGCGAGGCACTCGCACGCGGCGCGCAGGATCTGGCGGCCGAGCGGGATCGCCAGGCCGGTCTCCTCGGCCATCGCCAGGACCTCCGCCGGCTCGCCGTGCGGCCAGCGCCCGAGCGCCTCGAAGCCGACGATGCGGCCCGTCGCGGCCTGCACGATCGGCTGATAGCCGACCTCAAGCGTTCCGTTGTCGATCGCGTTGCGGAGCTCGTTCTCCAGGCTCAGCCGGCGCACGACCTGCTGGTGCATCGCGGCATCGAAGATCGCGTGGCGGCCCTTGCCGTCGGCCTTCGCGCGGTACATGGCGACGTCGGCGTCGCGCATCACCTGCTCCGGCTTCGAGCGCGCGGTCGCGAACGCGATCCCGATCGAGGCGCCGACGGACACCTCGCGGCCGTCGAGCAGAAACGGCGCCTGCATCGTCTGCAGCACGCGTCCGGAGATCACGATCGCCTCGCGCTCCTCGCAGACGTCGTCGAGCAGCAGCGCGAACTCGTCGCCACTCAGGCGCGCGACGGTGTCGTTGGGCCGCAGGACGGCCTCGAGGCGCTGCGCGACCGCCTGCAGCAGCTGATCGCCGCACGCGTGGCCGAGCGAGTCGTTGATCGCCTTGAAGCGGTCGAGATCGAGGAACAGGACCGCGGCGCAGCATTCCGGGTGGTGGCGCTGGGCGCGGAGGATCGCCTGCTCGAGGCGATCGAGGAAGAGCACGCGGTTGGGCAGTCCGGTGAGCGTGTCGTGCAGCGCGTCGTGCTGCAGGCGCTGCTCGGCCTCGCGGCGGTCCGTGACGTCGGTGACGCTGCCGACGATCCGGGTCGCGCGGCCGCGGCCGTTGCGCACCGCGATCCCGCGGGCCAGCATCCAGCGGTAGGCGCCATCGCGGTGCTGGATCCGGTGCTCGAACTCGAAGTTCTCTTCGCCGCTGCCGGCGAGGTAGGCGTCGAGCGCCTGCGTGAGCGCCGAACGGTCGTCGGCGTGGACGCGGCCGAGCCACTCCCCGCGCATGTCGCCGATCTCGTGCTCGCGGTAGCCGAGCATGCCCTTCCAGCGCGGCGAGTAGAAGACGCGGTCGGCGTCGACGTCCCAGTCCCACAGGCCGTCGTTGGCGCCGCGCATCGCGAGCGCGTGGCGCTCCTCGGATTCGGCCAGCCGTTGGAGCGTCTTCTGGTGCGTGATCGCGTAGTGGATCGCGTGCTCAAGGCGGTCGGGCGACAGTCCGGGCACGAGCAGGAAGTCGGCGACCCCGGCCGCCGCGGCCTCCTCGTCGGCCGCACGGTCGGCGGTGTGCGAGAGCACGATCACCGGCACCTGCGGGAGGGCGCGGACCAGCTTCGCGGCCAGCAGCAGGCCGTCGGTGCCGGGCGGGTCGATCTCGCGGTCGACGAGCACGATGTCGTGGCGCCGCGTCTCGAGCGCGGCGAGCGCGGCCTCGGGCGTGGCGACGTGCTCGATCTCCGAGCCGCGCAGCAGTGCCCGGACGGGGGCGTGGCGGGCGTCGTCGGCCGAGACCGCGAGCACCCTGAGCGCGGTCACGCCGCCTCCTGCCCGGGCGGCAGTTCGGCGGTCTCGAGCCAGTACGCGGTGAAGACCTTCATCAGCCGCACGAGCGCGAGGAACGTGACCGGCTTGAGGATGTACGTGTTCGCGCCGGCCTCGTAGACCGCGGCGACCGTCTTCGGATCGTCGTCGGCGCCGAGCGCGACGACCGGCACGCGCCGCGTGCGCGGGTCCTGCTTGAGCGCCGCGATCAACTCGAGTCCGCCGGGCGAGCCGGGCAGCGCGGCGTCGACGACGATCAGCGACGGCGCCGGCGTCACCGCACCCTGGGTCTGGCCGGCGCGGCCGATGTACGCGAGCAGCTCGCCGGCGTCGGCCACGGTCCGCAGATCCGTCGCGTTACGACCCTCGAGCAGCGCGTCCCGCGCCATCGAGCGGTAGTCCTCGCTCGCATCCGCAAACAGGACGGTCGGCAGTGCCGGCACCCGCAAACGCTGGAAGCGCTCGCTCATGCGCGCCCCCTCGAGTCCGGGGGCGGAGGACCATCCGTGGCCACCGCATCTGACATCTACTCCTCGTCCTTCGGCCACGGGGCTCCGAGCCCCGTGACAGGTTTGCTGCAGTCGAACATAGGCCGCTCCGAAACCCCCGGCAACGGAGGGTCCAGAAGTTCGGCAGATGTACGAGTTTTCGGACCTGTCCTTGCGGCGAGGGCCCTACTCGACCGTTGGGGGGTTGCTGCAGTCCGGGTGTGTCTTGTAGACCGGCGCGCACGTGGTCCGCAGCCGCCATCTGGAGCGGAATTCAGCCCTGAACGCGTAGATCGCGCCGGCCTGCGCTTCGCTCGACAGGATCTCCCACGCGGTCGCGCGCTGCTGGTCGAGCGGCGTCGGTTCGCTGGGGATTATCTCGGTGACCTTGAACACGTAGATGCCGTAGCGGGTGAGCGCGTTTCGGTGCTGCGTTGAACACGGCGTGCTCGACGTGGTCGGGGAGCACTCCACGTTCGATCGCGCGCGGCGCGCCGACTGCCGGAGCCGTAACGCCTGGCCGCGCTTCGCCACGTGACCTTGTTCTCGAGCGCACGCGACGCCGCCTTGGCCTTCGCGCGGCTCGGTGCGATCACGAGCCGCGTCCCGCGCCGCTCCGGTTCGGTGCGCGGATGCGTCTGGACGTACGCGTCGATCTGTTCCGCCGTCACGCCCTGCGCCGCCGGTTGGGCGATCTGATCGCGGATCCGGGCCGCCAGGATTTCGGTTCGCGCCCGGTAGACGAGGTCGTTGCGCGTGAGGCCGTCGCGCGGTTTCTCGTCGACGGCCTGTCTCGCCTCCTCGCCGCTGACGGCGATCCCGCGCTCTCTCGCCTCGCCCGCGTTCCACGCGGCCTCGATCAGGAAGCTCAGCGCCCTCGCCTCACCGCCGGCCGCGCGCCGCCAGTGCGCGACGTCCGCGTCGCCGATGGCCGCGCTCCAGCCGGGAGCGGCGATCGTCGCCGCGACCGCGAGCCTCGCGGCGGCCTTGGGGGCGTTGAACGTGCGCATCCGCTGAATGTCAGCACGACCCTCCCTCGCGACGCGCTACGGTATTTTGCTCCCCGCGCCGACGTAGCTCAGCTGGTAGAGCACTTCACTCGTAATGAAGGGGTCAGCGGTTCGAATCCGCTCGTCGGCTCTCCACCAGGAACCCCGCACATGCGGGGGTTCTTTGGTTACTGGGGGCATTTGCTGTGAAGGGGTCAAGCCCGATTCTGGGGGCGTTACAGGACGGCCTGGACGCGCGCTACGGGTGGCTCGTGCCCCGCTCGAGTGCTCGAGGACTGAACCCCGCCAGTCCGAGCTCGTCCGGTGCGCGGGCGCCGCGGCGATGAAGCCAAGACCGAACACCATCCGGGCGCGATCACGATGGCGCGCACCTTGTGGCCGGCACGCGCTCGCTCATGCCGAGCCCGCGCCGACGGGCTGGCGCAGGATCGTCTTCAGCTTCGCCGGGGCCGTGCGCCTGGGATCGCTGAGGTAGATCTCGTGGTGCTTGCCGGCGAGCTCGTAGCCAGCGCCGGCGATGAAGTCGTGCAGCGCCGCGATCGTCGGACCCTCGGCCGAGTAGGGACCGCGATGCATCACCTGCGCCGAATGACCCTCGTCGAACCGCTCCACGCGCAGGCGTGCGGCGGCGTCCGCGCCTTTCTTCGCCGCCGCCTTGGTGAGCGCCTGATCGACGATCTCCGCCGTGACCTCGGCGGGCTGCACGATCATCATCGTCCAATCCCACGCCGACTTGTCGGCGGTCGTGAACGCCGACATGTCCGGCACCCACCACAGACCCTCCAGCGGCATCACGACGTAGTCGACGCCGCTACGGTGTTTGACTGCGAACTTGGCGGCATACGAGAAGGCGTACAGCGTCTCGACCGCCTCGGTGTACTCCGCCGCCGCATTCGGATCGCCATGGCCGTCGATCATCGCGTAGGACCACGAGGGCACGTCGATCAGTACGGCCGCGGCCCGGCGGTGTACAGCTCTCGCAGCTCGCGCCCGTACGACCTGCGGCGCTTGACCGAGTACCGGAACGCGCGGCGGGCGCCAGCCGTGCCGGTGACCCGCGGATGCTGGCTGAGGTGGCTGCTCGTGCGGCGGATCACACGGGCGCTGAGCCCGCTTTGGAAGCGCTTCTCGTACGTGCGCTGCGCATCCGCGCTGCGGTCGGTGAAGCGCAGCGGCGGCGCGTCCGCGCCTGACACGGGTCGAACGACGCTACCGCCGCTACGAGGGGCAGCGGGATCCTCGCGGTGCCCCGGGCCGTGTCCGTCCGTTCCTCGAGGCGTGGGACGCTGACGTTCGTATTCATGCCCGTATAGCCTGTCTCGACAGATGCTCGGCGTCGCCAAGCTGGCCCCCGGTCTCGGGCACATTGGCCTGATCGAGCGGACGCCGGCGGACCTGCCGGCCGGCTACGTGCGCCTCGCGGTCCGGGCCGCCGGGATCTGCGGGACGGACCTGCACATCGAGGCGGGTGAGTATCCGAGCGTACCGCCCGTGACGATGGGCCACGAGGTCTGCGGCACGGTCGTCGAGACCGGCGCCGGGGTCGACGCCACCTGGCTTGGCGAGCGCGTGGTCAGCGAGACGTACTTCTCGACCTGCGGGCGCTGCCGCCACTGCCGGGCCGGGCGCCCGAACCTGTGCCCCGAGCGCCGGTCGATCGGGACGCACGTCGACGGCGCGTTCGCCGAATCTGTCGTCGTGCCCGCGCGCGGGCTGCACCGCGTGCCGGAGGCGCTCGCCGACGCGGCGGCGGCGTTGTGTGAGCCGCTGGCGTGCGTCTGCCAATCGCTGCTCGACCCGCCGGCGATCATGCCCGGCGACCACGTGCTGGTGGTCGGGCCGGGCGCGATCGGGCTGCTGGCCGCGCAGGTGGCGGCGGCCGGCGGCGCGGAGGTCGAGGTCCGCGGCATGCCGCAGGACGCCCCGCGGCTCGCCCTCGCCCGCGACCTCGGGTGCGAAACCTCATTGGCCGGCGTGGACGCTTTGGACGGCGACGCCTGCGTCTACGACGTGACGGTCGACTGCTCTGGCGCGGGCCCGGGAATCGCCGACGCGCTGCGCGCGGCCCGCCCCGGCGGCCGGCTCGTCCAGATCGGGTTGGCCGGGAAGGACGTCACCGTCCCGTTCGACCTCATCTGCTTCAAGGAGCTCACCGTGACCGCGGGCTTCGCCAGCACCCCCGCCTCCTGGCGGCGGGCGCTCGCGCTGCTCGAGCGCGACGCGATCGACCTGCCCGGCCTCGTGACGGAGGTCGTCGCGCTGCGCGACTTCCGTCACGCGTTCGACGAGACGCGCGCGGGCGCGGGCGTGAAGTACGTCCTGGATCCACGATGAGCGCTTATCAGGCCGGTGCCGGCGGCTCCACGCTGAAGCGGACGTCGAGCCCGTAACGGCCCGCGGCGTAGCGGGACTCGGTGAGCTCGACCGGGCGCCCGCCCGTGTCGAGGACCAACCGGCGTTCGACGAGCAGCTCGTGCAGCGAGGCGGTCCGCCAGTCGGCGCCCTCGATCGCCGCCGCGAGGCGGCCGAGCAGGTTGTCGACCTGGCGGTGGGCGGGCGGCTCGGCGACGAACGTTCCGCGGCCCGGGACGCGGTCGACGAGGTCCTCCTGGGCGAGGCGCTGGACCGCGTTGCGCGCGGTCATCCGGCTCACCGAGAACTCGCGGCAGAGCATGGCGTCGGAGGGCATCGGATCGCCCGGCGACATCGTCGCGATCCGCTCACGCAGCGCCTGCTCGATGACGAAGTAGCGCGGTGTGAAGCGGGTCTCCACAACCGCATGCGACCTGTCTAGACGGGTTGTCTTGACCGGCTCCGAACTCGATCGGTACGGTGCCGGTGTCCGGACAGCCGGTCATGTCCACCCAGGGGAGCCAGCGTATGAGCAGCCTGCGTGCCACGGTGGTGGGCACCGGCTTCATCGGAGTCGTCCACGTCGATGCGCTGCGCCGGCTCGGCGTCGAGGTCGCCGGCGTGGTGGGCTCGACGCCGGCGCGCGCGCGGGAGAAGGCGCGCGCCGCCGGGCTTCCGGAGCCCTACGACGCCACGCTGATGGACGGCGCCGCCGCCGCGACCACCCACCTCCCGGCCGGCCACGCCGAGGGTTTTGCCGACACCTTCTGCGAGCTCTACCGCGTGGTTTACGAAGCGGTCGCCACCGGCGCGCCGCCCGCATCGCCCCTGTACCCGACCTTCGCCGACGGCCACGAGGCGGCCCTCATCGGCGCCGCCATCGCGCGCAGCGCCCAGGAGGCCCGCTGGGTGACCGTCGACGAGATCAGAACGGAGAACCCCCTGCCATGAAGCTCGGACTACTGACCGCCGCGTTCCCGGACGCGACGCTCGACGAGATCGCCGACTGGGCGGCCGCCAACGGCTTCGATGCGCTCGAGGTGGCGTGCTGGCCGGCGTCGGAGGGGGCGGTGCGCCGCTACGCCGGCGTCTGCCACATCGACGTCGAGCGCCTTGACGATGGCGGCGCCCGCGAGCTCGTCGCGGGCCTCGAGCGCCGCGGGCTGTCGATCTCCGGGCTGGCGTACTACCCAAACCCGCTCGATCCCGATCCCGCGGAGCGCGAGCGCGTCGCGGGCCACCTCACGAAGGTGATCGACGCGGCCCAGCGCCTCGGCGTCCCGACCGTGGGGACGTTCGTCGGGCGCGACAAGGCGCGCTCCATCGAGGACAACTGGGCCATCTTCGACGAAGTCTGGCCCCCGCTCGTCGCCCACGCGGCGCGGCGCGGCGTGAAGATCGCGATCGAGAACTGCCCGATGATCTTCAGCACCGACGAGTGGCCGGGGGGCAACAACCTCGCGTTCGCGCCGGCGATCTGGCGCGAGATGTTCCGCCGCATCCCCGACGACAGCTTCGGGCTCAACCTCGATCCCTCGCACCTCGTGTGGCAGTTCATCGACTGCGAGCGGGCGATCTACGAGTTCGCCGATCGCATCTTCCACACGCACGGCAAGGACGTGGAAGTCCGCCCCGACGGACTCTACGAGTGGGGCACGATGAGCGCCGGGATCGGCTGGCAGGTCCCGCGGCTCTGCGGGCTCGGCCAGGTCGACTGGCCACGCTTCTTCGCGGCGCTGTACGCAGTCGGCTATGACGGTGTCGTCTCGATCGAGCACGAGGACCGGCGCTTCGAGGGGACGCCCGAGCTGGTGCATCGCGGATTCCTGATCGCTCGTGACGCGCTGCGCCCGTTCATCCACTGACGTCCGCGGCCCAGCGCCGCGGACGGTGCGGCGGCGCGCCGCGCAGGCAGAGGTCGAGCAGCGTCAGATGCCAGCGCCCGAGGTTCGCGCTGACCACCCGGTCGAGCCCCGCTCCGATGAAGCAGACGTTCGTGGGCGCCGACAGCAGCGTGCCCTTGTGGGGCCTCGGCGACGACGACCTCCAGCCGGCCGTCGCGATCGAGGTGGAGGCGTCCCGTCGGTCGATAACGCCGGGTAGTTGGGGAGGACCAGCGGCTCGCCGTCCACCGCCCGCGGCCGCGTCCCGTCCTCCATAGCGAGGACACCTTGTGTCGCTGGCAGTTTCTGATACGTTGCGGCGACGAGGGTGGAAAACCTTTTCCGAGAGGGGAGACGGGGTCGTTGCCTGAGAGCAGTGCCACGCCGCTGGCCGGCCGGCTGATACTCGTGACGGGGGCCAGCCGGGGCATCGGCGCCGCGATCGCGGTCGCCGCCGCGCAGGCGGGCGCCGACGTCGCCGTCGCCTACGTCCGCGAGCGGGAGCGCGCCGACACCGTCGCCGAGCAGGTGCGCGCGCTCGGCCGTCGTGCGGCGACCTTCGAGGCCGACCTCGCCGACCCGGTCCAGGCCCGCGCGATGGTGGCCCGCGTCCTCGAGGAGATGGGTCCGATCTACGGGCTCGTCAACAACGCGGGGATCATGCCCCAGAGCCCTTTCCTGGAGATCTCCGACGCCGAGTGGGCCGAGGTGCT
The DNA here is from genome assembly GCA_963774155.1 of uncultured Solirubrobacteraceae bacterium. Classification (GTDB taxonomy): domain Bacteria; phylum Actinomycetota; class Thermoleophilia; order Solirubrobacterales; family Solirubrobacteraceae; genus DASSUW01. The sequence goes on along the minus strand of CAVZDW010000007.1, from coordinate 15,634 downwards.
CAGCACGGACCTCTCCGCCGCGTTCGCGTGCAGCCAGGCCGTGCTCCCCGGGATGCTCGACCTGGGCTCCGGGTCGATCGTGATGATCAGCTCCCGCCTGGGCCAGATCGGATTCGCCGGCGTTGCGCACTACAGCGCGGCCAAGGCCGGGCTGATCGCGCTCGCCAAGTCGATCGCGCGCGAGTTCGGCCAGCAGGGCATCCGCGCCAACGCGGTGGCCCCGGGCGTGGTGGTCACGGACATGGGCGCTCAGGTGATGGACGGCGAGGTGGGCCGCCGCCGCCTGGCCGAGTTGCCGCTGGGGCGGTTCGCCACGCCGCCGGAGATCGCCGCCAGCGTGGTCTTCCTGCTCTCCGACGCATCGACGCTCTTCCTCGGCCAGACGCTCAACCCCAACTCCGGCGGGTTCATGCCATGAGCGGGCTGCGCTGATGCGCGTCGTCGACGCGGAGGAGGCCGTTCGCCTCGTCCCGGATGGGGCGACGGTGATCGTTGCCGGATCGGGCGCCGGCCACGCCGTGCCGCAGCGGTTCATCGACGCCCTCGCCGAGGTGTTCGCCCGCGACGGGCGTCCCCGCGACCTGACGACCGTCCGGGTCGTCGGGATCGGCGACTTCGCCGACCGGGGCTTCTCCCAGCTCGCGCTCCCCGGGCTGATGCGGCGCACGATCGGCAGCAACATCGGCAACGAGCCGGCGCTCGGCGCGCTCGTCGAGGCCGGCGAGCTCGAGGCGTATTCGTTCCCTCAGGGCGTGCTCTCGCAGCTGTGCCGCGAGATCGCCGGCGGCCGGCCCGGCCTCGTCACCCATATCGGGCTCGACACGTACGTCGATCCGCGTCACACCGGCGGCAAGCAGAACGCGCGAACGACCGAGGACCTCGTCGAGGTCGTCACCTTGCGCGGCCGGGAGTGGCTGCTCTACCACGCGTTCCCGATCGACGTGGCTGTGATCCGGGGCAGCACGGCGGATCCCGACGGCAGCCTGACACTGCACGACGAGGCCGTCCGCGGCGAGATGCTGGCCATGGCGATGGCCGCCCGCAACAGCGGTGGCATCGTGATCGCCCAGGTCAAGCAGCTCGCCGGCACCGGCTCGCTGCCGGCGCGCTCGGTCGACGTACCCGGCGCGCTGGTCGACTACGTGCTCGTCGACGCCGACCAGACCCAGACCTACGTCACGCCGTACTCGCCCTACTACGCGGGCGCCCTGCGGCGGCCAGGAGCGGCGGGCGACCCGCTCCCGCTCGACGTGCGCAAGGTGATCGGGCGCCGCTCCCTGCTCGAGTTCTCGCCCGGCGACATCTGCAACCTCGGTTTCGGCATCAGCCAGGGGATCGGCGCGATCGCGTTCGAGGAGGGCATCGCCGACCAGCTCGTCCTGACCGTCGAGCAGGGCATCTTCGGCGGCGTCCCGGTGGCCGGCAACGAGGGCGGCACCGGCTTCAACTTCCAGGCGATGATCGAGCAGCCGTCGATGTTCGACTTCTATGACGGCGGCGGGCTCGACGTGGCCAGCCTCTCGTTCGCCGAGGTCGACCGCCACGGCAACGTCAACGTCCACGCGTTCGCCGGCCGCGTGCGCGGCCCCGGCGGCTTTCCGAACATCAGCGCGCGCACGAAGAAGCTCAACTTCGTGGGCACATTCACCGCGCGCGGGCTCGAGCTCGACTTCTCGGGCGAGCGGCTCGCGATTCGCGCGGACGGCTCCCTGCCGAAGTTCGTCGAGGACGTACGCGAGGTCTCCTTCAGCGGGCGCATGGCGCGCGAGCGCGGCCAGCAGGTCCGCTTCATCACCGAGCGCGCGGTGTTCGCGCTGACCGACGACGGGGTGACCTTGATCGAGGTCGCCGAGGGCGTCGACCCGAGGCGGGACGTGCTCGACCGGATGGGCTTCGCGCCGCAGGTCGCCGAGCCGCTCGGACGCATCGATCCGCGGGTCTACGCGGCGGCCACCATGGGCCTGGCGGAGGACTACGCGCGATGATCACACTGACCCGGGGCCAGGTCGCGCTCCTCGAGCTCGACAACCAGCCGTTGAACCTCGTGACCGTGGCGATGATGGAGCAGCTCGACGACGCGCTCGACGTGCTCGCGGCAGACGGCGAGGCGCGCGCGGTGATTCTCGCCGGCGCCGGCGAGCGCGCCTTCTGCGCCGGCTCGGACGTGAAGGAGTTCGAGAGCCTGGCCGGTCGTGTCGCGCAGGGCAAGCTGCTCTACGAGAAGTACGTCTACCGCAAGCTGGCCGAGCTGCGGGTGCCCACGATCGCGGCGATCGACGGGGACGCGCTCGGCGGCGGCCTGGAGCTCGCGCTGTGCTGTGACCTGCGCGTGGCGAGCGAGCACGCCCGCCTTGGCATGCCCGAGGTCCGCCTCGGGGTCATGCCCGGCAGCGGCGGCACCCAGCGCCTGCCCGCCGTCGTCGGCCCCGCACGCGCCAAGGAGCTGATCCTCGTCGGGGACCTCATCAGTGCCGCGCGCGCCGAGCAGATCGGTCTCGTCAACCAGGTGGCCCCGGCCGGCGGCGCACGCGCGGCCGCGGTCGAGATCGGCACGAAGATCGCCCAGCGGGGCCCGATCGCGGTGCGCGAGGCCAAGCGCCTGATCGAGCGCGCCCGCGACGTGGATGTCGATGCCGGGATGGCCGCCGAGCTGGACGCCTCCGAGCGCGTGTTCCGCAGCGAGGACATGCTCGAGGGCGCCCGTTCCTTCTTCGCCAAGCGACCGCCCGACTTCCATGGCACGTGATCTTCGAAACGGCGTCCGTCAGTCAAGGAGCACGCAGCCCACCATGGACAACATCTCGCGCTTCGGGGTCTTCCTCCCGACGTACATCTGGAGCGACGACGGGCCGGAACGCGCGCGCAACATCGTCGCGTTCTCCAAGCGCGTGGAGGAGCTCGGATTCGACTCCCTGTTCGTGACCGACCACCTGTTGTCGGCGCAGCACTTCTACTCCGCCTCGTTCCTGGAGCCGCTGTCGACGCTCGCGGTCGCGGCCGGCGCCACCGAGCGCGTCCGGCTGGGCACTTCGGTGCTCGTGCTCCCGACCCGTCAGCCGGTGGTGCTCGCCAAGGAGCTCTCGACGCTGCAGTACCTGTCCGGCAACCGCTTCATCCTCGGCGCCGGCGTCGGCTGGAACCAGGCCGAGTTCCGCGCCACGGGCGGCGACAAGAGCCAGCGAGGCAGGCGGACCGACGAGATCCTCGACATCGCGATCCCGCTGATGGAGGGCGAGACGGTCACCTACCACGGCAGGTACTTCCAGGTCGACGAGGTGTCGATCGAGCCGCGCCCGACCCGCCGGCCGGAGCTGTGGATCGGCGGCGGCTCGCAGTTGGCCAACGAGAAGTCACCGGACAAGCCGATGCTCGTCCCGGCGGTCAAGGAGCGCATCCTCAAGGCGGAGGGCTGGATTCCGCGCCCGACCTGCCCGCCCGAGGACCAGGCGCGCGACTGGGACGAGATCCAGGATGGGATGCGCGAGCGCGGCCGCGACATCTCGCAGTTCACCGTCGCGCACGAGAACTTCGTGCACTTCGTGGACACCGCCGACGGCGATAAGGCGCGCCGCGAGCAGCACGAGGCGTTCCTGAAGGTGATGAGTGCGACGCGCGGCCCGGAGTACCTGGAGTCGGTCTATCTGTTCGGGACGCCCGAGGAGATCGTGAGCCAGTTGCAGGCTCGCGTGGAGGCCGGCATCGGCTACTTCATGTTGCACACGATGACGCCGGACCTCGCGCAGTTGGACCTCTGGGTGCGCGACATCGTGCCCAACGTGAAGTTCCCGGTCAACGCACCTGCGGGTCCGGTCGCGGCGGCGTGATTGCGTTGACCTGCTTTCCGGCATCGAGTATGAGTTCCTCTGGAAAACCATTGCCGCCTCACGTGAGCGAAGTCGCCGAGGCTGAAGGAGCGAGGGAGTTCGATGACAATCGATCTTGACGGTCTCATCCCCGCGACGGTGCTGCCGATGACTGACGGCGGCGTGATCGACGAGGGTGCGCTGCGCCGCTACATCCGGTGGGTCGCCAAGCAGGGCCCGGTCGCGCTGGCGATCAACGTCGACACGGGCGAGGGTCCGCACCTGACGCACGCCGAGAAGGTGCGCGTCCTGCAGATCGTGGGCGACGAGACCGACCTGCCGCTGGTGGCGGGCGTCGCGGGGCCGTTCCAGACCCAGGCCGTGGCGCAGGCCCGTGACTACCGCGAGGCTGGAGCCTCCGCGCTCCTCGTGTTCCCGATCCCCGCCTACCTGTCCGCTCCGCTGGATCCCGCGATCCCCGTCGAGTACCACCGGGCGATCGCCGACGTCGGGCTGCCCCTGATCGCGTTCCAGCTGCAGCCGATGCTGGGCGGCGTCAACTTCGACTCCGACACGCTGAGGCAGCTGATCGAGCTCGACGGCGTGGTGGCGATGAAGGAGGCGTCGTTCGACGCGCGCCGGTACCTGGACACGTTCCGGATGGTCGAACAGACCCCGAAGTACCGCGCCGGCGAGTTCACCTACCTGACCGGAAACGACAACTTCATCCTCGAGTCCTTCATGCTCGGCTGCACCGGGGCGCTGATCGGGTTCGGGGCGATCATGGTCTCCGAGCAGGTGGCGATGATCGACGCCTGGCGCGACGGGCGCATCGAGGAGGCGCGCGGGCTGGGCCGGCGCGTGCAGCGCCTGGCCGACGTCGTCTTCGACGCCCCGGTGGCCAACTACCGCGCGCGGCTGAAGGAGTCGCTGCGGATCCTCGGCGTGCTCGAGGACTCGAGCGTGCGCCCGCCGCTACTCGGGCTCGACGAGGCCGAGCGCCGCCGCCTCGAGGAGACGCTCGAGGAAGTCGGGCTGCTGAAGGGCGCCGCGGCGTGAGCGGGCGCCGAGCTGACGTGCTGATCGTCGGCGCCGGAGCGTCCGGAGGCGTCGTTGCGCGCCGCCTTGCGGCTGCCGGGTTCGGCGTGGTGTGCCTCGAGCAGGGCGACTGGCACGGGCTCGACGAGTTCCCGGCGCCGCGACCCGAGTTCGAGCTGCTGGCCCGCAAGCAGTGGGCCCACAGCCCGAACGACCGCGCGCTGCCAGAGGACTACCCGGTCAACGAGGACGACTCCGACATCGCGACGCTGATGTTCAACGGCGTCGGCGGCAGCCTGATCCTGTACGCCGGCGACTGGTCGCGGCTTCATCCGTCGGACTTCTGTGTGCGCACGCAGGACGGGGTGGCCGACGACTGGCCGATCAGCTACGAGGACCTGCGGCCCTACTACGAGCAGACCGACATCGAGTTCGGCGCGGCCGGGCTCGACGGCGACCCCGCCTACCCGGCGCCCTTCGAGCCGCCCTACCCGCCACTGCCGATCGGCGCCGGTGCGCTGAAGGTCGCCCGCGCCCACACGAAGCTCGGCTGGCACTGGTGGCCCGGCACCAACTCGGTGCTATCGGTCCCCGCCCAGGGGCGGCGTGCGTGCGCGCAGTGGGGCAGCTGCCTGTCCGGCTGTCCCGAGGGCGCGAAGGCGAGCACCGACCACACCCACTGGAAGCAGGCGATCGCCGACGGCGCCGAGCTGGTCACCGGCGCGCGAGTCAGCCGCGTGCTGGTCGGCCGCGACGGGCTGGCCACCGGCGTCGAGTACGTGACGCTGGACGGGCAGGAGCACGTCCAGGAGGCCGACGTCGTCGTGCTCGCGGCGAACGCGATCGGCACCGCGCGCCTGCTCCTGCTCTCCGGCGGGCCCGGCCATCCCGACGGCCTGTGCAACGGGAGCGGCATGGTCGGCCGGCGGCTGATGGTCCACCCGTTCGCGAACGTGCTCGGGCTCTTCGACGAGCAGCTGCGCTCGTGGAACGGGCACATCGGCTCGAAGATCGTCTGTTACGAGTTCTACGAGAGCGACCAGCGCCGCGACTTCATTCGCGGAGCCAAGTGGAGCCTCGCGCCGACCGGCGGCCCGATCAACGCCGCCCTGCCGACCCGCGCGGGCCAGGCCACGTGGGGTGCGGACCACCACCTGCATATGCGCGAGTACCTCGGGCGCGGCGTGAGCTGGGGGATCTTCGGCGAGGACCTGCCCGATCCCGAGAACCGCGTCACGCTCGACCCGGAGCTGACCGACTCGTCGGGCATACCGGCGCCCAAGGTCACGTACCGGGTGGGCGACAACTCGCGGCGCTGCCTGGACTTCCAGATCGAGCGCGCGAAGGAGTCGCTGATCGAGGCCGGCGCCTACAAGATCGAGGAGGAGCGGCTCATGCGCTACTCCGGCTGGCATCTGATCGGCACGGCGCTCATGGGGACCGATCCTGACCGCTCCGTGGTCGACGGCTACGGTCGCGCGCACGAGGTCGAGAACCTCTACATCGTCGACGGGAGCGTGTTTCCGACCTCGGGCGGCGTGAACCCGACCAGCACGATCGCGGCGTTCGCCGCGCGCACCGCCGATCACCTGATCCGCACGCGCGGCCGGCAGAAGGTGGCAGCATGAGCGGCGGCGCGCCGATCGACGACGCGCTGCGCAGCCGGCTGCGGGCGTTCGCAGACGTGCTCATCCCGGCCGCGCACGAGATGCCGTCCGCGAGCGAGGTCGGGGTCGCCGATCGCCAGCTCGACGTCGTGCTGGGCGCCCGCCCGGACCTCGCCGAGCCGCTGGCACGCGCGCTGCAGCTGGTCGATCCGGCCGACCACGAGGGAAGCCTCGCGCGGCTGCACGAGGAGGACCTGGCGGCCCACGAGGCGCTGCTGCTCACGGTGGTCGGCGGCTACTACATCGACCGCGACGTGCGCCGCCGCCTGGGCTACACCGGCCAGGTGCCCGTCGAGGTGCGGCCGGAGATCATCCCCAACTACGTGGAGGAAGGGCTCGTCGAGCCGTTGCTGGCACGGGGACCGATCTACCGGCCGGTCGCGGACGCGACTGGCTTGACGAGCGACTACCTTCAGGGGAGCTCATGACGGCCGTGACCGCGCCATCGGAGTGGGAGGGCCAGCTGCACAGCAGCGGCTGGCGCACCGCGCACGGCGGGACCGTGGACGTCCGGGAGAAGGCGACGGGCGAGCTCTTGGCCACCGTCGGCCTTGCGGACGCGACCGACGTCGCCGACGCGGCGGAGCGTGCCGCCCTGGCCCAGCCTGCGTGGGCTGCTACGTCGTTCGAGGAACGCGCCGCGATCCTGCGCCGCGCCGCGGCGTTGCTCGAGGAGCGCGCCCCGTCGGTGATCGACTGGCTCGTGCGCGAGACGGGCGAGATTCGCGCCCGCGCGACCCACGAGACGCGCATCAGCGTGGGCGAGATCCGCGAGGCCGCCGCCCTCGCGGGGCAGCCGTTCGGCGAGCTGCTGCCCACCACCGAGCGCGGGCGCATGAGCTTCGCCCAGCGGGTGCCGATCGGCGTGGTGGGCGCGATCACACCCTGGAACGCGCCGGTGATCCTCGGCATCCGCGTGATCGCCCCGGCGCTCGCGCTCGGTAACGCGGTCGTCATCAAGCCCGACGCGCAGACGCCGATCACCGGCGGTCTGCTGCTGGCCTCGATCTTCGAGGAGGCTGGACTCCCCGACGGTGTCCTGCACGCACTTCCCGGTGCGGCCGAAGCGGGCGAGGCGATCGTCGTCGACCCGCGCATCGGGCTCATCTCGTTCACGGGGTCGACCGCCGTGGGGCGCCAGGTCGGCGAGCTCGGCGGCCGGCACCTGAAGAAGGTCTCGCTCGAGCTGGGGGGCAACAACGCCCTGATCGTGCTCGACGACGCCGACATCGAGCGCGCGTCCTCGTCCGGGGCCTGGGGCTCGTTCCTGCACCAGGGCCAGCTCTGCTTCTCGACCGGCCGTCACCTCGTGGCCGAGGGCGTGGCGGGCGACTACCTGGACGCGATCACCGCCCGCGCGGACGCGCTGAAGGTCGGCGATCCCTACCGCGAGGATGTCTCGCTCGGGCCGATCATCAACCAGCGTCAGCTCGACCGTTTCGACGCGATCGTCCACGACACCGTGGCGGCCGGCGCGCTGCTGCGCACGGGCGGGACGCACGAGCAGCGCTTCTACCGGCCCACGGTCCTCGAGGGCGTGACGCCCGCGATGCCGGCGTTCGCCGAAGAGATCTTCGGGCCGGTCGCCGCCGTCACCACGTTCTCGTCCGTCGAGGAGGCCGTACGGCTGGCCAACCAGACCGAGTACGGGCTGGCGGCCTCCATTTACACCTCGAGCCTCGGGCGAGGCATGGAGATCGCCCGGTCGATACGGGCGGGAATGGTCCACATCAACGACACGACGATCAACGACCAAGCGGTCGCTCCGTTCGGGGGGATGGGCGCCTCGGGCAATGGGGGGCGATTCGGCTCACTGGCCAACTGGGAGGAGTTCACCCAGTGGCAATGGTGCACGGCCCGGGACGAAGGGCCGCGGTTCGCCTTCTGAGGGACAGCAGTTCACGCAGTCCGACGTGCCAACGCATGAGGGTGCAAACGAGCATGAGGGGAGCAGGATGCGCGATCTGAGGAAATTGGGCACGACGTGCCTTACGCTGGGAACCGTGGCGTTGATGGCGGTCGTGGGCGCCGGCTGTGGCAGCGACGACAGCAGCGACCCCGCAGCCGGTAGCACGAGCAACGCCGACGCCGACAAGCAGTACGTGCTCGGCGTCAGCAACACGCTGGTGGGCAACGGCTTCCGGGAGGAGATGATCTGTGCAGCCAAGGCGCAGGCGCTGGCCAGCGGCAAGATCAGCAAGGTCATCGTCCAGAACCAGAACGGCGGCGCGCCCGAGCAGATCGCGGCGATCCGCAACCTGATCTCGGCGGGCGCCAACGCCATCGTGGCCAACCCGGCCGACGCGGCGGCGCTGAACCCGGTGATCGCCGACGCGAAGAAGCGGGGCGTCGTCTTCGTCGCCATCGACCAGGCCGTCACCGCGCCCGAGGCGTACATCGCGACGAACGACCAGGTGGAGTACGCCAAGCTCGGCGTGAAGTGGCTGGCCGAGCAGCTCGGCGGCAAGGGCAACATCGTCGAGATGCGCGGCGCGAAGGGCGTGCCGGCAGACACCGACCGCCACGAGGGCTTCACCGAGGCGCTCAAGGAGTACCCCGACATCAAGGTCGTGAAGTCCGTCTACAGCAACTGGGACTGGCCGACCGGCTCGAAGGAGATGCTCAACATCTTGCAGTCGGGCGAGAAGGTCGACGGCGTGTGGACCTCGGGCATCGACTCGATCATCGTCGACGCCTACAAGACCGCCAAGAAGCCGCTGGTGCCGATCGTCGGCGCCGACAACAACGGCTTCCTCCAGCAGATGCTGGACGACAAGGAGCTCGAGGGCGCCGCGGTCACCAACCCGGCGATCATCGGCGGCGTGGGCACGGCGATCGCGGTCGACGCGCTCACGGGCAAGAACCCGGAGCGGGTCACGACGCTCACCCCCGAGGTGTGGGACAACTCGAACAAGGCCGACTGGGAGGGAGTCGTCAACCCGGACCTGCCCCCGACGTACTCGACGGTGATGGAGGTCAAGCCGTACACGACCTTCACGCCCGAGCAGCTGACCGCATGCAAGGGTCCCGGCGAATAGCCGACTGACCGGTCTCCGGCCGGGGCGCCGCAACGGGCGCCCCGGCTCGGATCCCTCTCTATGAGCCTGCTCAACGTCCAGAACATCGCCAAGCGCTACGGCTCCGTGATCGCGCTGCGCTCCGCCGACCTTGCGGTCGAGGCCGGGGAGATCCACGCGCTCCTGGGGGCGAACGGCGCCGGCAAGAGCACGCTGGTGAAGATCCTCACCGGGGTCATCGGCGCGGACTCCGGCACGATCACGCTCGCCGGCAGGCCGCTCGCGGTCGGCTCGCCCGCCGAGGCGCGCGCCGCGGGCCTCGCGTCCGTGTTCCAGGACCCCGCCCTGGTGCCCGACCTCACCGTGCGCCAGAACATGCGGCTGACCGGCACGAGCCTGGACGGCGTCCAGGCGTCGCTGCGCTCGATGGAGCTCTCGGTCGACCCCGACGAGCTGGTCGGCGACCTGCCGCTGGCCATGCTGCGCATGATCGATCTCGCGCGCGCGCTCTCCCACGACCCGCAGCTGCTGCTGCTGGACGAGATCACCGCCGCGCTCCCGTCCGACCTCGCCGAGCGGGTGCTGAAGGTGGCTCGCGAGCTGCGCGACCGCGGGCGCTCGGTCCTCTTCGTCTCCCATCGCCTCGCCGAGGTCACGCTGCTGTGCGACCGCGCCACCGTGCTGCGCGACGGGCGCGCCGTCGGCACCCTGAAGCCCTCGACCGGCGGGGAGGAGCGGATCGTCGAGCTGATGCTCGGCGAGTCGCAAGACGCGATCGCCGAGGAGCTCGCGCAGGCCGAGCAGACCGTACAGGCCGACGAAGGCCAGGCGGCCGGCCGGCCGGCCGACGCCGACGCCGGTCCGCCCGCGCTGCGGGTGAGCGGGCTGAAGCTGACCGACGCGAGCCCCGACGGCGTCGACTTCGAAGTCCGCTCGGGCGAGATCGTCGGCGTGGCGGCGCTCGACGCGCAGGGCCAGGAGGAGCTGTTCAACCTGCTCGCCGGCCTGCAGCGCATCCGCGACGGGCAGGTCGAGCGGCTGGGCAAGCCGGTCAAGCCCCGCGACCCCTACGACGCGATCAAGGTCGGCATGGTGCTCGTGCCCTCCGACCGGCTGCTCGCACTGCTCCCGGATCGCCCGATCCGGGAGAACATCGCCGCGCCCCTCTATAGCCACATCTCGAAGTGGGGACCGTTCAACGCCCGCCGCGAGGCGGGCAAGGTCGACAACGCGATCGCGCGCCTGCAGATCGACACACGCGCCCGTCGCCAGGCACGCCGGCTCAGCGGCGGCAACCAGCAGAAGCTGACGATCGCGCGCTGGCTCGCGGCAGGCTTCGAAGTGCTGCTGTGCTTCGACCCCACGCGCGGCATCGACGTCGGCACGAAGCGCCAGATCTACGCCCTGCTGCGCGAGCTTGCCGGCCAGGGCGCCGCCGTGCTGCTCTTCACCAGCGAGCTGACGGAGATCCAGCTCGTCTGCGACCGCGTGCTCGTGCTGCACGACGGGGGCATCAGCGACCGGCTGCCCGCTTCCGAGGCCAGCGAGGCGCGGCTGCTGCGCTCGGCGCACGGACTCGTCGCGGCGGGCGCCGTCTCATGAGCGCCACCGGCCAGGCCGCGGGCGCGCCGGCGCCGCCGCGCGCGCTGAAGCTGCGACGGACGCTCTCGCGCCAGGGCTGGACCCTCGGCGTCGTGGCGATCCTCGTCGCGCTGCTCATCGTCGAGGCCAACGTCGCGCCGCGCTTCACCTCGTTCGACATCCAGTCGCTGGTGATCTCGGGCATGCCGCTCGCGTTCGCGGCGATGGCACAGAGCGTCGTCGTGCTGTCGCGCGGCATCGACCTCACGGTCGGCTCCGTGATGGCCCTGACGAACGTGATCGCCGCGAAGATGATGATGGACGAGAAGACCCTCGGCTCGGCGCTGTTGATCTCCGCCCTGGTGCTGGGCATCGGGATCGTGATCGGCACGATCAACGGCCTCGCCGTCGTCTACAGCCGCGTGCCGGACATCGTCGCGACGCTCGCGCTCAGCTTCGTGTGGGCCGGCGTGGCGCTGATCGTGCTGCCGACGCCCGGCGGCGGGTCGCCCGTGGGCTTCCAGAACCTGTCCACCCAGGCGTCGCTGTGGGAGTGGATCCCCAACGGCCTGCTGATCCTCGCCGGCGCGTACCTGCTCATCTGGGTCCCGCTGCGCTCGCGGCGGCTCGGGCTCGCGATATACGCGATCGGCAGCGACGACACGGCCGCCGGGCTCAGCGGCGTGCGCGTCGACCGCACGCGGATCCTGGCCTACACGTTCGGCGGCCTGTTCGCGGCGTTCGGCGGACTGGCGCTGACCTCGACCACCGGCATCGGCAGCCCGCTGTCGGGCAACTTCTACACGCTGACCTCGGTCGCGGCAGTGGTCATCGGCGGGGTCAGCCTCGCGGGCGGCAAGGGCGGGCTGTTGGGGCCCATCATCGCGGCCTTCATCCTCTCCGCCGCGGTCACCGTGCTGGTGTTCGCGGGGGTCGACGCGAACTACGGCCAGGTCATCCAGGGCGCGCTGATCGTGCTCATGGTCATGGTCGGCGGACTGCTGTTGAGGCGGCGGGCATGAGCGTCGCCACACATACCGACGAGGCGCCGCCGCGCACGTCCGACCGGATCAAGGCCTTCGTGGCCGACCAGCCGCTGGTCATGCTCGGCGCGGTCCTCGTCCTGCTCGTCATCGCGTGCACGATCAAGAAGCCGAGCTACTTCTCCGGCGACCAGGCCGGCGCCGTGCTGCGCTACGCGGCGCCGCTGGCGATCATGGCGGCGGGGCAGACGATCGCGATGCTCACGCGCGGCATCGACCTGTCGATGGCGGCGACCGCCACCGCGGCGGCGTACGTGATGGCGTCGCACGAGTCCGACGGCGCAGTTCGGGCGATCGGGCTCGGGCTCGCGGTCGGACTCGCCGTCGGCGTGGTCAACGGCATCGGCGTCGGGATCTTCCTCGTGCAGCCGCTGATCATGACCCTGGGCATGGCGGGCATCGTCACCGGGCTGCTCACCGTGCAGGCGTCCGGCAACCGCCTCGGCGGGACCAACGTGCCGCCGATCGTGCGCGACGTCGGCGGCGAGTCGCTGGTCGGGTTCGTGCCCAACAGCCTGATCCTCTGGATCGCGGTCTCAGTGGTGGTGATCCTCGCGCTGCGCCGGTCGGGCTTCGGCCGCATGCTGTACGCGTACGGCAACAACCCGACGGCGATGCGCATGGCCGGCCTGCGCGCCTGGCAATTGCTGCTCGCGACGTACGTCCTGTGCGGGCTGCTGGCGGCGATCTCGGGCATCCTCCTCGCCGGTCTGATCAACGCGGCCGACCTCGGCCTGGCCAACTCGCTTCTGCTGCCGTCGGTCGCCGCCGCGGTGATCGGCGGCACCTCGATCTTCGGCGGCATCGGAACCTACTCGGGGACGATCATGGGGGCGCTGATCCTGACCGTCCTGGACTCGTTCCTGACGCTGCTCAACGCCGACGACTCCTACCGCCAGATCATCTACGGGCTGATCATCCTCTCGCTGGTCACCTTGTACGCCCAGGTCCAGAGGAGAGCGTGACGATGACGGAGATCGCTTGGATGTCGACCATGGAGCTGGCGCTCGCGATCCGCGAGCGGCGGCTCTCGGCCGTCGAGCTGCTCGAGGCGACGATTGCCCGCATCGAGGAGCGCGACAGCAGCCTCAACGCGTTCGTGTACCACGCCTTCGAGGAGGCGCACGCGCGAGCGCGCGAGGCCGACGCCGCGGTTGCTTCCGGGGCGCCGCTCGGGCCGCTGCACGGCGTGCCGACCGCGATCAAGGACTTGTTCGACTTCAAGCCCGGCTGGCCGGCCACGTTCGGCGGCATCCCGGCGCTGCGCGAGCACGTGATCGACGCGCGCTGCATGTGGGCCGAGCGGATGGAGGGCGCCGGGGCGATCGTGATCGGCAAGACCAACAGCCCGGTCATGGGCTTCCGGGCGACCTGCGACAACGTGCTCTTCGGGCCCACCCGCAACCCGTTCGACACCACGCGCAACAGCGGCGGGTCGTCGGGCGGCGGCGCCGCGGCGGTGGCCGACGGCATGCTGTCGTTCGCCGAGGGGACCGACGGGGGCGGCTCGGTGCGCATCCCGGCGTCGTGGTGCGGCATCTACGGCTTCAAGCAGTCCTTCGGCCGGGTCCCGTTCATCGGGCGCCCGAATGCGTTCGGCGGCACGAGCCCGTTCGTCTTCGAAGGGCTGCTGACGCGTACCGTGGCCGACGCCGCGCTCACCCTCACCGCGCTCTCCGGCCCCGATCCGCGCGATCCACTCAGCTTCCCCTTCGACGACGATCCCCTCGGCGCGATCGAGCGGCCGATCGCCGGCATGCGGATCGCCTACAGCCCGGACCTCGGCGGCTTCGCCGTCGACCCCGCGGTGGCCGCTGTCGTCGCCAAGGCGGTGCAGGCGCTCGCCGACGCGGGCGCCGAGGTCGAGCAGGTCGAGATCGCGCTGCCGGCCGACCAGCGCGAGCTCAGCGACCTGTGGTGCCGCCTGATCACGCCGCTGAACCTCGGGGTGCTCGAGGGGCTGCGCGAGGCCGGGCACGACTTCATGGGCGCCGACCGTGACCAGCTACCCGACGCCTACCTGCGCTGGATGGACTGGGGCATGGAGGCGGGCGTGCTCGACCTGTTCCGCGACCAGGTGCTGCGCACCCAGGTCCTCGACGCCATCGAGTCCGTCTTCGCCGACCACGACCTGCTCGTCACGCCGACGCTCGGCTGCCTCCCGGTGCCGAACGCCGAGGTGGCCGGGGACACGTTCGGCCCGAGCAAGATCGAGGGAATCGAGGTCGACCAGTCGATCGGCTGGACGTTGACCTACCCGTTCAACTTCACCGGGCACCCGGCCGCCTCGGCCCCGGCCGGGCTGGCCCACGGGCGCTACCCGGTCGGCCTGCAGATCGTCGGACGCCAGCGGGCCGACGCGGACGTGCTCGCGGCCAGTGCCGCGCTGGAGCGCCGCCGTCCGTGGCGCGACAGCTACGCGCTCTGCGAGGCGCGCCCGCTCGGCTAGATCGAAGGAACCGAGGAGGAGACACCAATGGCGTTCACCGCCACGAAGGACTTGATGCTGCCTGCCACCGTCACCGGATCCTGGCCGCGGCCGACGTGGTTCACCCAGAGCTTGCTGGGCAAGCCGCTGGACACCGCGATGCTCGACCTCGTCTACCGCGAGCAGTTCACCGACGCACTCGCCGTCGTGGTGTCCGACCAGGAGCGGGCGGGGCTCGATCTGGTCACCAACGGGGACTACTTCCTCGACGCGGACTTTGCCGGGCGCTCGTGGCACCACTACCCGCTGCAGCGCTGGAAGGGCCTGGAGTTCGACGAGTTGCAGCCCGCGAGCACCCCGGCCGACTGGCGCTCCTACGCGGCGGGCACGCTGCTGCACGAGATCCATACGTCGTGGCGCTGGCCGATCGTGACCGGCAAGATCGAGCACAACGCGCGCAACCCGCTGGAGTACGCGAAGATCTGGCGGCTGACGCAGGCGCGCACCGCCAAGCCGGTCAAGTTCGGCACGGTGTCCGCCCAGGTCATGGCGCTGTTCCTGGATTCGCATACGCCCGAGTACGGGCTCGACGACAACAAGCGCCAGATGATCTGGGACATGGCGACGGCGATCAACCACGAGCTGCGCGAATTCGCCGCCTCGGGCTGTCGCGTGATCCAGGTCGAGGAGCCGACGATCCACTTCATGGCCGCCTTCTATCCCGACGACACGGGCACGCTGGACTTCCTCGTCGAGGCGATCAACCACGAGCTGTCCGGACTCGAGGACGTGGAGGTCTGGGTCCACACCTGCTGGGGCAACCCGATGATGCAGCGGGTCTACGACGACACCTCGTACGCGAACGCGATCGAGATCTACCTCGACCGCGTCAACTGCGACGTGTGGACGGTCGAGATGCACGACCGCGGCGACGCGGAGATCGACCTCTTCGGCGCATGGAAGGGCAAGACGAAGAAGAAGATCGCGATCGGCGCGGTGTCGCACCGCACGCTGCACGCCGAGCGGGCCGACGAGCATATGACGGTTAAAGGCTACA
>CAVZDW010000006.1:0-243298 GCA_963774155.1 uncultured Solirubrobacteraceae bacterium | reverse complement strand
CGATGTGGGCGTGGATGTCGACCCCGCCCGGCATGACGACCATCCCGCTCGGCGTTGATCGTGCGGGCGTGGGCGGGCACGTCGGCCACGATCTTGCCGTCCTGCACGCAGACGTCGCGCTCCTCGCCGGCGACGCCGTTCGCGGGGTCGTAGACGCGGCCGCCGGCGATCCGCAGCATCAGAGGCGCTCCTCGATGGCGGCCAGCACGTCCTCGATGCTCGGACGATCGCTTTCGCGTGGTGCGCGCAGCGGGATCGGCACGCCGTCCATGCGGTGGGCGGTGCCTGCCACCTCGATGCCGTCGACGGCGGTGGCGAAGGCGACCCGCGAGCCGACCGTCACGGTCGCCGCCTCGGCAGCCACGACGAGCTCGGCGTCGAACTCGCCGCGCTCCGCTTCGCGCGGGAAGCCGCGAGCGAAGTCGACCGGGCCGGCGAACCCCGTCTGCCAGACGAGCACGTCCTCGGCGCCGCGGGCGTTGCCGGCGCGCAGCCCGAGCGTCACCGCGTGGCGGTCGCGGGCGAGGTCGCGCACGAGCGAGTGCAGCGCCAGCGCGGTCAGCTCGTCGAGCGCGCCGTAGATGAAGGCGACGTGCTGCGCCTCGCGCAGGCGCTCGGCCAGGCCGCCCCCGCCGCCGCGCAGCGCCCACAGCGCCTCGAAGTCGTCGTCGACCTCGAAGAACACGCCGGCCGCGTCGGAGGTCGCCGTCTGCTGCGAGTCGACGACGATCATCGCGCCGGGGTCGAGGCGGAGCCGCTCCAGCAGGCGTGGATGGGTGACGACCGGGTCGACGCGCCAGAGCACCACAGCTCGGCCCGGTCGCGGATCTCGCCGAGCGTCGCGGTGCTCCAGCCGACCGCCGAGGCGCGCCGCGCCGACGTCGATCACCGCCCCCGCCGCCTCGGCGAGCGCCACCGCCCGGCGCTGCGCCTCGCAGCTCGTCCCGCCGAGCCCGTGGACGAGCGGCGCGCGGGCCTCACGCAGGATCGCGGCCGCGGCGTCCGCGGCCTCCTCGACGCTCACCTCGCGGCCATCGACGCGAGCGACCGGCGGCCGGTCACCGCGGCGAACCACGCGTCGCCGAGCGAGCACGTCCGCACCGGCCCGTCGGCCGTCAGCTCGATGTCGTCGCACAGGCAGCCGCACCCCGCGCACGTCGCCTCAGCCACAGACCGCCACCTCCAGCAGCGCCGCAGCCTCCGCCTCGAGCGCGGCCAGGACCTCGTCCGGCGTCGCGGCGGTCGTCACGACGGTGCAGATCGGCCGGCCCTTGGCGATCCGCTCGCCGGGGTGCGGCACGTCGCGCACGCCGTCGCAGCTCGCCGACGACCATGTCCTCGGTGGCGAAGACGACCGCCTTGCCGGCCGCTCGCGCGGGCTCGATCACCTCGAGCGACGCGGTCGGGCGGGGGTTGACCTCGACGACCCACGCGCGCTCACCGTCCCAGATGAAGTCGACGCCGAACGGTCCGCGCAGGCCGAAGGCGGCCACCAGCCGGGAGCAGATCGCCTGCGGCTGGGCCGGCGGCACCGGCACCCGTGGCGGAACGAGGTTCCCGCACCAGCGGTATCCGCGCACGCCGAACGCGCGCCGTCCCACGAGCTGCTCGCTGAGCCCGAGCACGACGGCATCCTTCCCGTCGCCGATCGCAGCCACCGAGCACGGGACCCCGTCGATGCGCTCCTGCAGGAACGTCCCGGCCGGCAGCGCGCCGCCGCGCCACTCGCGCACCCGGATGCCTCCCCCGCCGCGCAGCGGCTTGCGCAGCCAGCGGCCCGAGGACGGCGGCGTGAAGGTCGACCGGGCGTACGAGTCCCCGAGCACGGCGGCGAGCCGCGCGGGATCGCGCACGGCGCGCAGCACCTCCGGCGGGTTGCCCAGCAGCGTGTGCCGCTCGGCCAGCCGCTCGACCAGCTTGGGGTGGTTCTCGAAGCTCGCGCCGTAGATGACGTCCCCCGGCTCCTCCTCCATCGCGGCATCGACCAGCGCGGTCAGGCTGCGGCGCTTCACGACGCGATCGGCGCGCAGGTCGAGGTCGCCGAACAGATCGAACGCGATCACGTCGTCGCGCCCCGCCAGGTCGGCGAGCATGCGCGCGCTCAGGGCAATCAGGAGGAGTGGTGCGACGGCGCGAGGATACCCTCGACCAGCGCGACGAAGACGGTCGCCGTCACGAGGTCGGCGGTCGTCCCCGGGTTGAGCCTGTTGCCGTGTGTTCGGAGCGAGGCGTCGAAGCGACTGGAGCGTCCGGCGCCCGGCGAGGACCTCGCGCGCGCCCGCCGACACCTGCTCCGCGGCGTCGGCGCCGGCCTTGCGCGCGATCAGCGTGTCGGGCTTGTGGGCCAGCAGCCGAAGGTGCAGCTCGACGATCGCGTCGCGCGTGAGGTTGCGCAGCGCCGGAAGGCCGACCTCGAAGGTCAGCGCGAAGTCGGTCACGTACTCCGACGCGATCGAGTCGCGCTCGGCGGCGGCGGCCATCGCCTCGCGCAGGCCGATCGCCGGCTCCTCGCGCACGTCGTGCTCGACAGGCTCGTCCAGGCCGCCGGCGCCGGCGAGCCGGATCGCGGCGTACGCGGCGCGTGCGTCGGCGACATCGAGCGCCCGCAGCGTCTCGCCGAGCCGCTCCCGCAGCGGGCCGCCCGCGAGCGCGGCCTTGGCCAGCGGCGCCAGCAGCAGCGCGATCCCCAGGTTGGTGTTCGCCGGCGCGGGAGAACCCTCCACGATCGCCAGGACCGTCTCGCCCACGCCCCGGTCGACAACGAGCTCGGGCCCGATCGCGATCGCGCAGCGCAGCATGTCCTCGTACGTGGTGTCGTCGAAGTCGTGGCTCGGCGTGATGTTGCCCGGCTTCTCCGCGCTGACCTCGAGCACGCAGGCAAGCTGGGCGGCATCGGCGACGGCTACGAACGGTCGTCGCCGCCGCACGTGCGGGGTCGGCTTGACCCTTCTCGACGCCAGTAGTTAGAGTCGCCCACCCGTCGGACACGAGTTCAACCATAGGAAGGACGGGTCATGGCTGCGGCAATGATGGTCGGAGAATCGCTGGTCGGCGAGGGCAACGAGGTCGCGCACGTCGACCTCCTGATCGGCTCGAAGAGCGGCCCGGTAGGCGAGGCGTTCGCGAACTCCCTCGTCAACCAGGGCGAGGGTCACACGAACCTGCTCGCGGTGGTGGCGCCGAACCTCCCGGCGAAGCCCGACACGATCATGTCCAACAAGGTGACGATGAAGGGCGCCACGCAGGCCGTGCAGATGTTCGGTCCCGCTCAGGCGGCCGTCGCCCGCGCTGTCGTCGACTCGGTCCGCGAGGGCGTCATCGCCGAGGGCGACGTCGACGACCTCTGCATCATCTGCGGCGTCTTCATCCACTGGGACGCCAAGGACGACAAGAAGATCTTCGACTACAACTACCAGGCCACCAAGGAAGCGCTCGCGCGCGCCCTCGGCAACGAGCCCAGCGTGAGCGACATCCTCGGTTCCTCGGAGGCGGCGCGCCACCCGTTCGCGGGCGGCGTGGAGGGCTGATCGAACTGACCCGGTCGCGCCGGCTCGACGGTCTGAACGCCGTCGTGACCGGCGCGAGCAGCGGGATCGGCCGCGCCATCGCCGAGGCCTACTTGGCCGAGGGCGCGGCCGTGCTGATCACGCACCGCGACTCAGCAGAGCGCGCGCACGAGGTCGCCGGCGCGAGTGTCCGCCAGGCCGATCTCGCGACCCGCGACGCCTGCGAGCGCCTGGTCGCCGAGGCGCGCGAGGAGCTCGGCCGGATCGACGTCTGGGTCAACAACGCCGGAGCCGACGTGCTCACCGGCGAGGCCGCGGAGTGGGAGTGGGAGCGCAAGCTCGACCTCCTGCTCGCCGTCGACTTGAAGGGCACGATCGCGTGCTCCTACGCGGTCGCCGACGTGATGCGCGAGCGTGGCGGCGCCATCATCAACATGAGCTGGGACCACGTGGCGAGCGGCATGGCCGGCGAGAACCCGCAGCTCTTCTCCGCCGTCAAGGGCGGCGTCCTGGCGTTCAGCAAGTCGCTGGCCCGCGCCCTGGCTCCCGACGTGCGCGTCAACGTCCTGTGCCCGGGCTGGATCGAGACCGCCTTCGGCGAGCAGGCCGACCCGGAGTTCCGCCGCTCGGTCGCGGACGGCACGCCGCTGGGGCGCTGGGGCCGGCCCGAGGACGTGGCGGGCGCCGCGCTCTACCTCGCCTCGCCCGAGGCCGCGTTCGTCACCGGACAGGCGATCAACGTCAACGGCGGCGTGGTGATGTAGTTCAGCGGAGACCGCGAAGGAGGCACCATGGAGGCAAGCGACAAGAAGACTTATTCGCCCGAGGAGGTCGAGGCCAAGCTCAAGGAGCACGGACTCGACAACTGGTACCTCGAGGGCGACTGGATCCGCCGCAAGTACAACACCGACGGCTGGCCGTCGACGCTGATGGCCGTCAACGCCGTCGGCTACATCTGCGAGGCGGCCTACCACCACGCCGACCTCTCGGTGACGTGGGGCAAGCTGTGGGTCAAGCTGGCGAATCACGCCGCCGGCGGCATCACCGACAAGGACTTCGCGGTGGCGCGCCAGATCGAGGACACGGTGCTGTGGCGCCCCGGCGACGACAGCCCGCTGGAGGGGACGCCGAACAAGTTCGTGTTCAGCAAGAGCTAGGCGGTGGCCGATCGCTACCTCTTCGTGACCGGCAAGCTCGCGGCGCCGGCGCTGCAGGCAACGCTGCGCCGGGCCGAGCTGCCGTTCGAGTACGAGGTGGCGGTCATGAAGATCACGGTCGCCGCGCTGATGACCGCCGACTGGATCGCCAAGCGGCTCGAGGTCCCGGACGGCGTCACGCGGATCATGATCCCGGGCATGTGCCAGGGCGACGTCTCGGCGCTGTCGCGAGCAGTTCGACGTCCCGGCCGAGAAGGGCCCCGCTGATTTGAAGCGCCTGCCCGCGCACTTCGGCCAGGCCGACGCGCGCTCGCGCTACGGCGGGCGCGACATCAAGGTCTTCGCCGAGATCAACAACGTGCCGCACCTGTCTCTTGATCAGATCGTGGCGGCCGCGTCCTACTACCGCGACAGCGGCGCCGACGTGATCGACCTCGGGCTGTCTTTGGACCGGAAGTGGCTCGACGAGGGGCCGGCGGTCATCGCGGATCTGAAGGCTCGCGGGTTCACTTTGAGCATCGACACGCTCGACCCGGACGAGATCCTGATGGCCGACGAGGCGGGCATCGACTACGTGCTCAGCCTCAACGGGCGAGAACCTGGACGGTGGCGGACAAGCTGCGCGCGACGCCCGTGCTCATCCCCGACACGCCCGACGACCTCGACAGCCTCGACGCGACGATCGCGCGGCTGGAGGAGCTCGGCAAGCCGTTCATGGCGGACCCGATCATCGAGCCGATCGGCTCGGGCTTCGCCGCCAGCCTCGGCCGGTATCTGGATGTCCGCCGCCGCCATCCCGACATCGAGATGTTCATGGGCATCGGCAACCTGACCGAGCTCACCGAGGCCGACACCACCGGCGTGACCGCGATGCTGCTCGGCTTCTGCCAGGAGCTCGGGATACGGAACGTGCTCACCACCGAGGTCATCAACTGGGCGCGCGGCGCGGTCCGCGAGACGGTCCTCGCCGCCCAGCTCATGCACTTCGCCCAGCAGGAGGGCACGCCGCCCAAGCACGTCGACGGCCGGCTGCTGACGATCAAGGACGAGGAGTTCCGGCCCTACACCGAGGCCGAGCTGCGCGAGCTGCACGAGAGCATCACCGACCCCAACATCCGCATCTTCTCGGACGCCGACTGGATCTACGCGTTCAACGCCGACCGCTTCGTCAAGGGCACCGACATCAACCAGATCTTCGAAGAGCTCGGCGTCGACGAGCACACGCACGCCTTCTATCTGGGCAAGGAGCTCATGAAGGCGTCGATCGCCCGCGGGCTGGGGAAGAACTACCGGCAGGAGTCCCCGCTGGACTGGGGTTACCTGACCTTCGACGAGCCGCGCCGTGAGCGGGTCCGCCTCACGGCCCGCAAGGAGGAACCGTGAAGAAAGTCCTGCTCCAGCTCGATACCGAGGACCACCCGAGCCCGTTCGACGCGATCGTCGCCGTACGACGCCGGCGTCGATGTGCTGCTTGTCGCACAGCGGGGTCAAGGCCGAGTCCGCGCGCGCTTTGGCGCAGGACGCCTTCTTCACCCGCGGGCCGGACGATCTGAAGAACACGGCCGTGTGGGTCGGCGGCAAGAACGTGGCCGCCGGCGAGGAGATCTTCGACGAGGTGCAGAAGGCGTTCTTCGGCCCCTTCCGCGTCTCCGTGATGATCGACTCGAACGGCTGCAACACGACCGCGGCCACGACGATCGCGCGGATCGCCAAGGCGCGCTCGATTTGTCCGGCGAGCGCGCGGTGGTGATCGGCGTGGGAGCCGTGGGTCTGCGGTCGGCGACGCTGCTCGCCGGGGAGGGCTGCGAGGTCTCGGTCGCCACGCTCTCGCCCGACCTGTTCGGAGGCGATCGCCAACACCGCACCCCGCGCGGTTTCGTCGGTCGCTCAGGATCTCGGACTCGACGTCCACGAGCCGGGCGACCGGTCCGAGCTCGAAGGGCTGCTGGACGGAGCGCAGATCGTCCTGTCGGCGGGCCCGGCCGGCGTTTCGGTCCTGCGGAAGGACTTCTGGTCCTCGCACGAGTCGATCGAGCTGCTCGCCGACTACAACGCGGCCGAGCCGCTGGGCATCGAGGACACCGAGGCGACCGACGACATGAAGGACTACGACGGCAAGCTCGTGCTCGGCGCGCTGGCGATCGGCGGCCCGAAGATGAAGGTGCACAAGACCTGCGTCCGGCGGCTGTTCGAGTCCAACGAGGCGATCCTCGACACCGACGCCGTCTACGAGATCGCCAAGGAACTCGTTTGACCCGAGTCGCCGGCGTCGATCCGGGGACGGTCTCGTTCGACGTCTGCGTGCTCGATGACGGCGAGGTGGTGCTGGAGCGCAGCTTCTGTCACCGCGGAGGTGGGTCGTTGATCCGGCGCCACTGGTCGCGGCGCTGGTGGAGCACGGCCCGTACGAGTGTCGTGCTCGGCCCGGCCGGCTACGGGCTGCCGCTCGTCCCCGCCTCGGAGGTCGGCGAGCGCGAGCTCGCGCTGATGGTCCTGCTCCGCTCCGACGAGCCGCCGGGACCCGTCGGGGTCGTCGGGATGCGCACGATCATCCGCGCACTGCTTGACGCGGAGCTGCCGCTCGTGTTCGGGCCGGGAGCGATCCACCTGCCGACCGTCCCGGCGTACCGCAAGTGGAACCGCATCGACCTGGGGACCGCGGACAAGGTCGCGAGCGCCGCGCTCTGCATCGCCGACCAGGCGCGGCGGCTCGGCATCGACTTCGCCGACACCTCGTTCGTCATGCTCGAGCTCGGCGGCGCGTTCACCGCCGCGCTGGCCGTCGACGGCGGGCAGATCGTCGACGGGATCGGCGGCTCGGCCGGGCCGATCGGCGCGCAGGCGTGCGGTGCCCTGGACGCCGAGGTGGCGTACCTGCTCGGCGGCGCGCTGTCGAAGCGCACCGTGTTCAGCGGCGGCGCGTCGGGCGACGCGCTCGCCCTCGAGGAGGGCGCGGCCAAGGCCGCGCTCGCGCTCACGGCCAGCGTGCCCACCCCACGCGAGATCCTCGTCACGGGGCGCAACGCGCGCCCCGAGCTCGCCACACGGCTCGAGCACGTCGCGCCCGTGCGGCTCGATCGCCAAGGCCGCCGCCCACGGCGCCGCCGTGCTGGCCGACGGCCTCGCCGGCGGGCGCTACGCGCGCGCTCGTCGACCGCCTCGGCGTCCGCGACGCGAGCGGCACCGCACTCGACCATCTGAGAGTGCACGGCGCCGACCAGATCCGGCTGCGCTGATCTACCGTCTGGACATGGCGTACACCAGATCGCAGATCCGCGAGGCCGTCGAGGCGGCGGGAGACGAGCACTGGCAGGCCCTCATCAAGCACCACGAGGACGCCTACCCGGAGAGCCGGCCCACCCCGGGCGACGTCTGCAGCGCCGAGGCCGAGCGGCTCAACCAGCTGCTCGCTCGACGAGCTCACGCTCGTCGAGACCCGCGTCGAGCGCACGGACTCCACCGTGCGCATCGTGCACGTCTTCGAGACTCGAGCCGTTCGAGGGCTACGCGTGACCGGCCAGTAGCGCGAGCGAGCTCGCGGGCCCCGGCCAGTGCTCGCGCAGCAGCTCGCCGCGGGTGCCCTTCAGCACGGCGCGCAGCGTGAAGAAGACGACCAGCGACGTCGTCGAGGTGCCCGGCCACGGGGATGAAGTCCGGCACGATGTCGAACGGCATCGCGAGGTAGCCGGCGAGCGCTCCCAGCAGCAGCTTGTGCCGCAGCGGGACGCGCGGGTCGCGCAGCAGGCGGCTGACGAGCACGATGCAGTCGGGGATGAAGCGCGCCAGGTCACGCACGCTCGGCCGGCGCCCGGCGACGATCAGCGTCACGACGAACACGGCGTAGACGACCAGGACGCAGCCCGCGATGAGCAGCAGCGTGCTCACGCCAGCGGTTCTACCAGCACCCGGTGCTCGTCGGCGCAGACCATGAAGTAGGGACCGGGACGCCAACGGTCGTCCTCATCCAGATGCCACCTGAGCTCGACGCGCTGCACCGGCGCGCCGCATTCGTGGCAGGGCGGCGAGGCGAGCGCGATCAGCTCGGCCCTGGTCATGGCGTCAGCCCGCAATCCGTGCGTCCTCCACATTCGTCTCCAATCGGGATCCTTCCCTGGTAATCGGCAGTTTCGGCAAGGGACGCAGCTCGCGCAATGGACCATCGGTCCACACCCGGCGAGCCCTGGTACTCGCCGGGCAGTGGCGTCTCAGCGCAGCGTCGCCATGGCGGCGATCCGCGTGGCGAGCGCGCGGATCCCGCGGCGACGCGGCTTGCGCGGCTCCTCGCGGGTGGTGACGCTGCGCGCGAGGCGGGCGTTCTCGGCCTCGCGCAGCCGGTCTTTGGTGAGCTCGTTGATGATGGGGCCGGTGGGGAACACGGCGGGCTCCTTGGGGAGGGGACGCGCTGAGACTCCCTGAGTGCTCATGGCATCCGCTTGGTGTGACCTACGGACGCGCTCGCGGACTAGGAATTCCCCACTGCAGTGAGCGCAGGCGCGCCAGGAACGATGTCCGATGCCGTCCGCGTCCTCCTCGCCCTTCTCCCAATCCCCGCCACGGCCTGCGCCCGGACGACGGCTCCACCGGCAAGTCGCGCACGTCGACACCAACGGTCATGGCCAGCTTCGGCGCCAACTCATCGCACGTGAATCAACAGTCTCGCGTGGGCTCCAGCGAAGGAGAGCCCTCTGCCGGACTCGCACCGGCGACCCCTTCCTTACCATCCAGGCTTTTCCCGCTATTTGCGGGAATTGCCCGTTAAGCCATAGTGTTGATTTGCAGGACTTTCGGGACTGAGGGGACCTGCGGTTCTGAGTGACGCGGCCCAAAGCGGCCCGCGGACACGCTGTCAGTAGGTGTTGGGGCGGTGACGTGAGGCGACGGTGCCGCGGCGACACGTCGCGATCGTTCGACGACATGCCACATCAGCACCAAGGCGGTCCTGCGCGCGATCCAATCGGGCCGAGTGCACGCGAGCCGACTCGGCACGCGCGGCGTGTACCGGATTCGAGTAGAGGACGTCGAGGACTGGCTGCGTGGCACTGCAGTCTCGCCCGCGGCTCCCCAACGCGGTCGACATCCTGAACCGGCACCGATGGCGCAGCCGAGTACGGCAGGCCGTCTGACCGTGGACACCGCTGCTCGGGATCGGTGAGCGGTCCGAGCGCTTGCCCGTCCGCACGAGGAATTGCCCGCGCCGCCTTCAATCCCCCGCGACACAAGTTCACAGAAACTTGTGAATTGCGGTAAAGATCTGTTCGGTGGGAAGCACAGATGGATCTGTCGGCGGCGAACCTCAAGTTTCGGGAGGATTGGAGCGCCGCGCCGCTCGCCGCGAGCCGGCGCGCGTCGCGCTGAAGGCGGCGGCCTGACCGGCGCGTCGGCCGCGGGCATCGAGGCCTGGATACACAACCTCCTGAAGAGCTACGGCTGATATGGGGCCGAGCTTGTCATGTGTGCAGCTGGGAGGGCCTGCTGGTGCGGGTCTACGGTCTGCCACCGTTTCGGTGTCCGCGTCGACGATGGGTCTCGACCACGGCGAGCGCGGTCGTCCAGTCCGCGGCGATCAGGTCGCCGTCATGCCTGCCCATGTTGGACTCAGCGGTCGGGCGGCGGTCGTCCGGCACTCGCGGGGAACAGCATGTGCGCGCCCTTGAGCGCGGTGGCGTCTAGTGCCAATGACGAACAGAGATGACATGACCGATCGACCCGCGCTCTCGCCCAGCGCGCTGAACCGCTTCCTGGCGTGCGAGCACCGCACGTACCTGGACATCCTCGAGCGCCGCGGCGAGATGCGGGGGCTCCGCTTGCCGCCGGACATGTCGCTGCTGTTCGAGCGAGGTGACCGCCACGAGGACGCGGTGGTCGCCGGGCTCGTCGCCGAGGGGCTCGACGTCGTCGCGCTCGAGGACGAGGACGCCACCGCGGAGGAGCGCGCGCAGCGCACGATCGCGGCGATGCGCGAGGGCCGCGGGATCCTGCATCAGGGGTGCTTCGCGCGCGACGGGTGGCTCGGGTACCCGGACTTCCTGATCCGCATCGACGAGCCGTCCGACCTCGGGGCGTGGTCCTACGAGGTCTACGACGCGAAGCTCGGGCAGCCACCCGCAGCCGCGCCACATCTTCCAGCTGCTCTTCTACACCGACGAGCTGGAGCGCCTCCAGGGTCGGCGTCCCGAGCGAATGCATCTCATGCTCGGCGACGGGACGAGCGCCGGCGTTCGCGCCCGACGACTTCGCCGCCTACGCGGCCCGGGTCCGTGCGCAGTTCGAGGAGCGCTTCGCCGAGCTCGCCGGCCTGGAGCCCGATCCCGCCTATCCGTACAAGGTCAGCGAGTGCCAGTTCTGTCACTGGTGGAAGGTCTGCAACGACCGCCGCCGCGACGACGACCACGTCTCGCTCGTCGCCAACCTGCACCGTGGGCAGGGCCTCAAGCTCGAGGCCGCCGGCGATCCACACGGTCGGCGACCTCGCCGGCCTCGACGAGGACGCGACCGTCCCGCGCCTGACGCGCGCGACGCTCGGCACGCTGCGCGCGCAGGCGTCGATCTGCAGATCCGCAGCCGCGCCGCTCGAGCGCCCGCTCTACGAGCTGCTCGAGCCCGAGGCCGAGCGCGGCCTCGCCCGCCTGCCCGAGCCGTCGGCCGGCGACGTGTTCTTCGACTTCGAGGGCGACCCGTACTGGGGCGAGGACGGCCTCGAGTACCTGTTCGGCACCGCGCTACGAGGAGGACGGCGAGTGGCGCTACTGGCCGCTGTGGGCGACGTCGCGCGCCGAGGAGAAGCACGCGCTCGAGCAGTGGCTGGCCTGGATCACCGATCGGCTCGCACGAGTACCCCGACCTGCACGTGTTCCACTTCAACGCCTACGAGCCGACGGCGCTCAAGAAGCTCGTCGCGCGCCACGCGGTCGGCGAGTACGAGCTCGACGAGCTGCTGCGCCGCAAGGTGCTCGTCGACCTCTACGGCATCAGCCGGCAGGCGGTCCGCGCCGGCGTCGAGAGCTACGGGCTGAAGGCGCTCGAGCCGGTCATCGGCTTCGAGCGCGACGCCGAGCTGCGCGGCGCGATCGGCTCGCTGCGGCGCTGGCAGGCCTGGCAGGACGACGGCGACCAGGAGCACCTCGACGGCATCGCCGGCTACAACGAGGACGACTGCGCCGCGACGCGCGCGCTGTACCGCTGGCTGCTCGACCGCCGGCCCGAGGCCGAGGCGCAGTACGGCATCGACGCTCGACGCGCTGCAGCCCGAGCCACCCAAGCCGCCGAGCGCCAAGCTCGCCGCCTACCTCGCGCGGCTCGAGGCCATGCGGCCGCGGCTGCTGCCGGGCCTTCCCGACGACGAGTCCGAGGACACCGACGAGCAGCGCGCCGTGCGCACGACCTTCGACCTGCTCGGCTACCACAGCCGCGAGGCCAAGCCCGCCTACTGGGCGCTCTTCGACCGGCGCGAGCAAGTCGCTGGCGCAGCTGCGCGACGAGGACTCCGAGGCGCTCGCGGACCTCGAGGTGATCGAGCGAGACGATCGAGGACAACCGCATCACGTGGCGGATGCGGTTCCCCGAGCAGGAGTACAAGCTCGGCCCGGGCAACCTCGACGACCCGCTCGCCGAGCGCCGCGACGGAGCTCGCTCGAGCTCGACGAGGCCGCCCGCGTCGCGGTGGTGACCCGCACCCGCACGAAGGGCGACGACCCGCCGCTCGCCCTCGGCCCGGGGTGGCCCTACACCACCGACGCCCAGGTCGACGCGCTCTTCCGCTTCGCGGATCGGGTCGCCGACGTCGGCGTCGAGCCGTGCGGCCGCCTCGACGCCGGCACCGACCTGCTGCTGCGCCGCGCGCCGCGGCTGCGCCCGGGCACGCCGCCGCTCGACGACGAGCCGTTCGATCTCGACCGCCTGAAGGCGCAGGTGCGCGGGCTCGACGGCAGCGTCCTGATGGTCCAGGGCCCGCCCGGGACGGGCAAGACCTGGACCGGCGCGCGGCTCGCGGTCGACCTGCTGCGAGCGCGGCATGCGCGTCGGCGTCGCCGCGACGTCGCACAAGGCCATCAACAACCTGCTGGCCGCGATCGACGAGGCGGCGGACGAGGCGCGGCGTCGACGTTCCGCGGCTGGAAGAAGTGCGGCGACTCCGAGGACGCCTACGACAGCGAGCGGATCGTCGTCGGCCAAGAAGCGGCCGTCGACGAGGACGACGGGCCGATCCTGCTCGATCGGCGGCGACGGCCTGGCACTGGGCGGCCGAGGACGAGCGCGACTCCGTCGACGTGCTGTTCATCGACGAGGCCGGCCAGATGTCGCTCGCCGACGCGATCGCGGTCTCGCAGGGCGCCGCGAGCGTCGTGCTGCTCGGCGATCCCCAGCAGCTCGCGCACGTCAGCCAGGGCACGCATCCGCTCGGCAGCGGCGTGTCCGTCCTGGAGCACCTGCTCGGCGACCTCGACACCGTGCCGCCCGACCGCGGCGTCTTCCTCGACACGTCGTGGCGCATGCACCCCGACGTCTGCGACTTCGTGTCGCAGCACGATGTACGACGCGCGCCTGCGCTCGGTCGCCGGCGCTCGAGCGCCAGCGCGTCGACTCGCCGGGCCTGAGCGGCAGCGGCCTGCGCATGCTGGCGCGTCGACCACCTCGACAACCGCGGTCGCTCGACCGAGGAGGTCGAGGCGATCGCGGCTCACGTCGACGACTGCTCGCTGGACGGAACGCTGGACCGACCGCGACGGCGTCGTACGCCGAGCTGACGCTCGACGACATCCTCATCGTCGCGCCCTACAACGCGCAGGTGCGCTGCCTGCGGAGCGCGCTGCCCGACGCGCCGCGTCGGCACCGTCGACAAGTTCCAGGGCCAGGAGGCGCCGGTCGTCTTCTTCTCGATGGCCGCCTCGACCGGCGAGGACGTCAACCGCGGCCTGAGCTTCCTCTTCAGCCGCAACCGCCTCAACGTCGCGGTCTCGCGCGCGCAGGCGCTCAGCCGTGGTCGTGTGCTCGCCGCGGCTGCTGAGCGCCCGCTGCAACAGCGTCGACGACATGCGCCTGGTCAACATGCTGTGCCGGTTCGCCGACGCGGCTCAGGCGGCGTAGGGATCAGCCGTCGAGTCGGAACGCGCACGTCGGTCCGACCCGGGAAAGCGGAAATAGTCCCGGTTGGCAGGATCCATCGGGTTCGGATCCGCGTCACGGCCTTAACGAGCTCGGCCGCGGCGCGCCGGCGCCGCGCGCACCATCGCCTCTACCTGGTCCGCCGCATCCACGACGTCTTCGTGCTCCCACACCCAAAGACCCGTCCAGCCAGCCGCCGTCAGAGCTGCTCGGACCTGGCGGTCGCGCTCGACGTTGCGATCGAGCTTGGGGTGCCAGAACTCCGTGTTGCTCTTCGGACGCGTGGCGTGAATTGGGCGACTGATGCCCAGTAGCAGCCGAGCACCGCCGCGTAGCAGCGCCGCGCCGGAAAGGCGATGTCGAGGTGCGTCCGGATATCGCCGAGTCGCACGTAATAGTCCCGGCGGAACCGTAACCCCCGCTGATGGAGCTCGGAAGCCAGCAGCTTCTCCGGCTTAGTGTCGCGCCGTTTGTTGCTCCGCATGGATCGCCGAACACCCAGCGACGTTGCCCAGGACCCCGCGGGCAGGTCCGGCGCTGAACTGCTGATCGGTTGAGCCACAGCAAGAGGCTAGACGCGACCGGTGTCTTCGGGGCCACACCGGCGGAGCATCCACGCATCACCGGACGCCGGAGGCGAGCACAGAAGCAGGCTTGTGCAACCGCACAAGTAGCTCAGCCACAGCTGCGATCGGACGCCTGGGATCGCGATCGCCTCGACGGGGCTCAGGCGACCGACCGCGCTGCGCACGGTCACACCGCATCGCTCCGTGCGCTCCGCCGCTGACGTCCCGCTCCGTACGGTGGCTTGCGATCCAATCGTGATCACGGCGACGCGACGTCCGTACCAGTGTCAAGCCTCGGCGCTCTTCGAGTCGGGCGCCCTCCTCCGATTTCGTGCTCGCGTCAAGTCGTGAGAGGCTATGCCGCATCGGCGACACTGAGGTCGGCAAGCGCCTCGAGCGTCGTCGCTCGGTGAATGTCCTCGTCCAGGACCACCCAGTACGACCAACCCCCATCTGCTTGTGCCGTGGTCACGGCAGCACACCAAGCCGCCGCAGCCCTCGCCTTGACGCGAGCGTCTGACTGAGGAGCTTCCCACATGTCCGATTGCTTGATCTCTAGGACGAGGCGTCGTTCGTCTGTAAGTTCGACGACGAAGTCGGGAGCGTACCGGCCGATCGGAGTCGAGATCACGAGTTGCGGCGGATCGTTGCGGGCCCACCATGCCACGGAACTCGCCCTATCAATCAGACGTGCACCAAGAAACTCGTGCGAGGTATCGAAGGCGACCGCCTCCGCCGTGCAGCAAGTCCAGCCGCCGATTGGAATCCGTCGGTGCGTGGCGGGTTGCCACGCGGAGATCGTCGATGAGGCTGCCGGCGAACTGAACCCCTCCCGCACGATCCATTCGTACCCGCCGAACAGGAGGGTCTGCCGGCTCGGCGTAGCCTCGTATGTCGCGGCGATCCTGCGGTACCGCTTATCGATTTCCTCGGCCACGATCGCCGCGATGAACATCCAGTCCGCCTCCACTGAGCGATCACGATCGAAGCCGAGAACCTCGAGAAAACCGGCGACCAGGTGTTCGACGGCATCACCGTGGAGCGGATCACTGAGGTAGCGCAGGCCCGACACGACCCGAGCGGCCGCCAACCGAACGATCACATCAAAGTCGTACTTTAAGCCCTCCGCGGTTCCGGCAACGGAAAGCGTGCTGAGTTCGAGCTCCGCCGCCGAACCGCGGGCGATCGATCTCAGCGTACGGATGTCGAAACCGAGCTCTGGCTCGATTGGAAGACGGCGAATCCTCGGAACGTCGAGCTCTACCGGAGCCCTTGCTGAGATCACATACCGCTTCGTGGCCAACGGCTCCTGCAGGGCCTCGTCGTTCTCGTCAAGCACTCCGATTACGTTCTCGCGATCTTCCTTTGACCCGTAATCGTCTATCGCGCGCTTCAGTACGTCCTCTAATGATTGGCGACCAAAGCAAAGGACGTCCAAGGAATCGAGCTCTTGGTCCTCAACCCGATGACCAGCCGGAAGTCGAAGTCCACGGCCCATTGTTTGGAGCGCTCCCTGGTACGTCCCCATTGCTCGCAACGGAGCGATGACGTAGACGTTTGTGACATCCCAGCCTTCGCTCAGCTCGAAGACATTGACAACAACGCGCACGCGACTCTGGGGAAGCTCGATGCCGACCAGACGCTCAAGCTCTTCTTCCGTCTTCGCTTTGCGCGAATGCGTGACGAGGATCTCGTCCTGCGTCAACCCTCGCTGTTGCTCTAACCAGGACGCGACGCGATCCGCATGGTTAGTGTTCTCTGCGGACACGAGAACGACCGGCGTTACTGATGGAAACGGTTCAGGCCCGGTGTACCGGCGAATCGCGTCTTCCTTTTCGGGCCAATCGGTCTAGCGCAAAATCGAGAATGAGGTGATCCCAGTCCTCATCGCTCATTCCATCGATCTCAGTTCTCTCTCGCACGATCAGTCGCACATCCTTCGTGTACAGCTTGTCGCGAAGAGCGTCCCGCAGTGAGTACTCGTGCACGATGTTGCTCCCCCGCCCGCCACGCGGGGTCGCGGTCATCGCGAAGGCCAGACGCGGGCGCATGTCTCGGATTGCCTGAGTCCACGCGCGGGTGTCCTCGTCAGCGACTCGTCCAAGGTGGTGTGATTCGTCGACAAGCGCCACCAGATCGTTTCGCGACCGCAGGTAGTCGGAAACGCTAACGCCGCCAAATTCAGGCGTTCTGGCGACGACTCGGTCGCTACCGACAAAGCTCTGGGGGGAGAACACGAAGAGATTCAGCTCATGCTCGCTCGCGGCGTCTGGCGGCACGAAACCGCTCACGTTGCCTGCATGCCAGACCTTGACCGCTGGTAATAGCGACGGGTCGGCAAACAGATACTGCCGGTCGGCGCACTCAGCCTGTGCAATAACCTTTCGCAAAATCGCCCGGCGAGGGGCGAGCAGCACGAAGCATCGCGACTGGCCGCCCAGGTAGAAGTACGCGATCAGCGCTGCCATCAACCGGGTCTTGCCGACGCCAGTTGCAAGCGCGAATGTTAGGTAGGGAACTCCTCCCGAGATGTCCCACGCGGGGCGCTGGTCCTTCAGGCGGCCGTCGAGCTCGTCCTGGCCCAACTCTGCAAGGTCCTTTCGGAGACCGATGACGACTTCGTGGACTTTCGAAAGCGAGTCCTCCTGGGGCTTCCTCACAGGCCAGAGCGTCAAGAACTCGGTCGTACGCACGATCTAGGAGGAAGCGGCGCGAACCGTGCGTCACAACGCCAAGTCCATCGGCACACGCTTGAACGAGATGTCGCCGGCGAACTCAGAAGCTTCGAAGTCCTCGTCACTTCTAAAGAAGTACACGGTCGTGCGTCCAGGCTCGTCAGAGGCCCGTACACCGAGATCGGCCGCCAAGTTTCGGTCGAGGAAGATGTCTGGATTGAGAATGATCCCGACCTCGCCTCCTCCGATCGACGTGCCTATCAATACTCCGTCATCACTAGCGGCGGGAACGTACCCCTGGGACGTAAGCACTGCTCGGACGAGGACGTCCGTCGAGCGGTAACGGCCTCTGACGAGCTTCGGAAACTCGTCCTGCGTCGGGTCGGTCACAGCTACTGGTTCATCGACGGTCGCGTACGTGAAGCCTCTGATACCGGCCTCGTCTGGGATGGTCTCCGTGGCCTCGACTTGCGACGCCCCCTCGCGACCAGCGAGAAGAGCCTCCAGCCGCGGGACGCAGCACCGTTGTGCACCGAAAATGTCGTTCTCACTCCCCCCGCATAGCGCGATGAACGGCCGGCCGAGCCTCATGGAAACAGCTGCCGCGTCTCCAGCGCGGGCAAAAAGCTCGAGGACGACGTCCCCTGGTGCGCTGAACGCCTCCAGGACCCGCTGCATGAGCGGCTCGGGCTTAGCGGTCTCGACAACCTCCTCAATCACGCCCGCCGCCTTCAAGGCGCGCAAGTGTTTAGTCGCATCCTGAGTCCAGCCGACCTCGTCGCCGCTCCACCAACTTGTGACGTTCGCGTAGGACACGCCATCCGCGAGATCGCGCAAGTACTTCTTGGTCTCCGGGATCGCGGTGCCGTTACGACCGAAGTAACACCTGTCTTCGCGGATAGCCGCGATGAGCGTTTGCTCGCCAAAGCCCCACCCGCGGCTCGGGCGCTTGGTTCCGAGGCGGGGCTCGCCGCCCTCTGCCTCGAAGATGAAGGAGTAAGGGCGGCCGACGGTCGCGCGTGGAAGGCGCTGAGAAGCGATCCTCAGTTCGCCAGCGCGCGGCGGCGGTCCATCCATCCACCAGACGCGCTGGGGCGGCTCGGCAGTGTCGCCTTGCTCATCGACACGCAGCGTGAAGGCCTTTCTTGCGGCGGCTCCGGAGAGATCGCTCACTGCGACCTCGAATTTCCACGAACCGGGCTCAGTCGGGCAGCCCACACAACGCCTGAAAATGGCGACACTTGCCATAGGCCAGGCGGAAGCGCACCGGCGACGAGCTCCCAACGGTACGGAGGCAGGTTGTAGGTCAGCTTGACCGTATCGCGGCCGGCATCTTTTTGTGGGGCTTTCCACGACCCGCGCGGATCGCCGTCTGGGTTGGAGTAGCCCTGGGCCGGCCGAGGCAGTGCGATCCGGGGAATCGCATCGCGTTCCCTTGCGACGCAGATGAGCGTCTCATGGATAGTCGCGATCTCACTGCCCGCCTTGCCTCCCTTGGGCGAATAATGGCTTTGCCAGACGACACTCCCAAGGATGTTGTCGGGACCCAAGAGCTCGTACGCCAGCACCTTGGCGTAAGCCTCCTCGCGGTCGCCACCCTGGATCACAAGCACTCCGTTGCGAGCCAGAACCCGGACGGCAGCCGCCAAGTGCTCTCGGACCACGGCCAGCCAGGTGCCCCAGGTGCGGCCATCCTCAGCTCGAAATGCCCGGTCGTCGTCGTACCCCTCGACCCTCGGGAGGTCGGCGTAAACGAGCTTCACACCGGCGCTCATCGTGAGACGAAGCGAGTTAGTCCAGCCAGACGGTCCCCCGCAACTACAAGCCCATCCGTCGGCCGCTCGCCGTACGCCGCAGCCGGGGTGAGGGGATAGGCACACCGCGGCTCGCCGCCGGTTTCGCCCGTGGCCCAAGCCCCCGAGCTTCGCTGCTGAGGCAGTCGGCCCTTCTCTGGCCACTGCAATTCAATCCGCGTCGTCACGCCGTTGCAGTTTCGGGAGAAGTTCCGTCCCCGCCTATCCAGGGAAGCCAGCCCCCTGGATCCGGCCATTCAGCCAAGGCTTCTTCAACGGTGCGCCACGGCAGCCGCGACGAATCAGCGACGGTGGGCGCCCGGCGTGACCGACGCGTGTGGGCATCGTCGAGAACGCGGTACGCGAACGCCAGCGGCCTTTCCCTGAACCCCAGGAGGAACAGCCGCCGCCGGACCTGTGGAACGCCGAAGTCGGCAGCGTTAAAAATCGCAGCCATGACCCCGTAGCGTACGTCCGCAGAAGGCCGCCGCAAGCGGTCAAGGATCCTACGGAAGTACGAGCCGCCGTCGACGCTGACAAGCCCCGGCACGTTCTCGAAGAGGAAGACCTCCGGCTCGACTGCGGCAACTGTCTCGTGGATTCTGCCGAGAAGGTCGCGAGGATCTTCGGCACCTCGCCGGCGTCCCCCTTGAGACCATGGCTGGCAAGGGGGCCCACCAGACAGAAGCCCGACGTGTCCTCGGAAAGGCATCCAGTCGTGGTCCGTAACGCTTCCAGACACGACCACATCAGCTGGCCACGGCTTCGCGGACCGAAGAATCTGGCAAGCGACGTCCCAGTGGTCGATGAGCGCAAGGTGGTCGAGGTCCCGTGCGGCTGCCGAAGCTAGTCCTCCGCCTCCAGCGCAGATTTCAACGGCCGTCCGATTACGCCAGTTCCAGTGAGAAGACACCGCGTCGAGCAAAGCTTCGGCGAGAGGCGGGGGAACGGCATCGCCGATAGCGCCGATCCGAGCGCTCTTGGTCAGTCCAGGGGCGCTGAACCACGCAGGATCAAAGCCCTGAAGGATGGCCATTTCTTCCCACACCAGCTTGCGGTAGCGGTTTCTCGGCTCGTCTAAAAGGTGCGCCTCTTGCGGCGCGCGCCACCAGTCACGGCGTACCGTGCTCGCTGGACGATCAGAGACCTGGGGCCGGTGACGCGGATCAAGAGCGACCTTGCGAGACCAGCCGCCCTTCCGGCGTGCGTGATCGTCCTCGAAACCCTGCTCGTCCGCCGACGGGCACTCAGTTTCGTCGGTCCAGAGATCGAGTTGCGCTGACGCCGGCACGGGCTTCCCAGTATTACCGACCGTCACGACGACTCCTCCTTCCGCGAGCCACCTGGCGCGATACGACGGGGACACGACCGACGCCCGAGGCCCGGCGGTTGGCCGTTCGCTGAGCGACTTCGGTGCCAGCAGACGGAGGGGAACCCCGCCGTGCACTGCGCCGCTGACAGCGGCCGCGCTAGCCGCAAATCGAGGAGCAGATCGAGGTATTGGGGGCCTGCGACCCGCAACACGCCGAGCCGGCGACGCCTGAAGGGCACCCATGGATTAGCAGTCTGCGGCCCGGGTTCGCCCCCCAACTCGCCTTCCGAGATCAGATCGGCAGCGGGACCCCTCGGCGCCCCGGCGCCTCGCCGCGTCCCTGCAGAACCGCTCCATGGGCCTGCACACGGAGAGTGTGCAAGTGCGTGCCCGGTCTTGGATGTTGTGGCTTGATTCCTGGCCCGAGAACTCGATGACCGATCGTTCGAGCTTTGTCCGACATCTCGTTGGACCAAGTCGCTTGCTCAGCGGCTTGAGAGATGAGGACTTCGATGCTTTCGATTGGGAAATTGGCTATTGGTCAGGAGGAGGTACTACCTCGAGCAAGCTGACGCGCGGATCGACCGCGCGACGAGCGTCGCCACCGGCGTCGAGGACTACTACCTCGACGGACCAGAGCCGGACGGCGTCTGGATCGGCGCGGGCAGCGCGCGGCTCGAGCGCGTCAGGACGCGTCGACGGCGCGAAGCGTTCCGGCGCGTTCTCGATGGCCGCGATCCGCACACCGGCGAGCCGCTCGGCCGGCACGCCGCCGCGCGCGTCCCGGGCTTCGACGTCACGTTCTCGGCGCCGAAGAGCGTCAGCGTGCTGTTCGGCATCGGCGACGACTCGCTGCGCCGGACGATCCGCGACGCGCACGACGCGGCGGTGCGGGACGCGTTCGGCTACCTCGAGCGCCACGCCGCGGTCGGCGCGTCGCGGTCCGGCGGGATGCATCAGCGTTCGCGGCCACGGGCTGGTCGCCGCGGCGTTCCGGCATCGCACGTCGCGCGCCGGCGACCCGCAGCTGCACACGCACGTGGTCGTCGCGAACCTCGTCCAGGCCGACGACGGACGCTGGTCGGCGCTCGACGCGCGGCGTCTCTACGCCCACGCCAAGACCGCCGGCTACCTCTACGAGGCGCGGCTGCGCGCTGAGCTGACGCGCGAGCTCGGCGTCGAGTGGACGCCGGTTCGCAACGGGATCGCGGACATCGTCGGCGTGCCGCGCGGCGTGCTGCAGGCGTTCAGCCGGCGGCGAGCGCAGATCGAGGAGGAGCTCGCGCGCCGCGGCCAGAGCGGACCGCGGGCGGCGCAGGTCGCGACGCTGGAGACGCGGCGGCGGAAGGACCACGCCGTCACGCCGGCGACGCTCGACGCGGAGTGGCGGCGAGCGCGCGGCCGAGCTCGGATTCACGCGTCGAGCACGTCCGCGAGCTGCTCGGTCGCGAGCGAGCGGACGCTCGACGCTGACCTCCTGGTCGAGGTCCATCGCGAGCTGGCCGGCCGGGACGGGCTCACGCGAGCGCGCTCGTCGTTCACGCGCCGCGACGTTGCTGCAGGCCTGGTGCGAGCGGCTCCCGGCCGGCGCTCCGGTCGACGTCGCGCTGCTCGAGCGCCTGGCCGACCACTTCCTCGAGTCCGAGGACGCGGTCGTGCTCGCCGTCGGCGAGGCGGCGAGCGCGCGCGACACCGTGCTGCAGCGACGCGACGGCCGGATGGTGCGGGCGCTGCCGGACGAGCGGCGCTACTCGACTCGCACGCTGCTGCGGGCGGAGGAGCGTCTCGTGCGGCGAGCGCTTCAGGGACGCGACGCCGGCGTCGGGCTCGCGGCGCCGCAGGCGATCGAGCGTGCCATCGCCGCTCGACCGACGCTCTCCGGCGAGCAGGAGGAGATGGTCCGGCGGCTCGTCGGGGACGGCGATGCGGTGGCGGTCGTCGTCGGCGTCGCCGGTGCCGGCAAGACGTTCGCGCTCGCCGCCGCGCGGGAGGCGTGGGAGGCGAGCGGCACGCCGGTGATCGGCGCGGCGATCGCGTGGCGGGCGGCGCGCGGCCTCGAGGAGGAGGCCGGGATCCCGGCGACGAGCGTCGCGGCGCTGCTCGCTCGCCTCGAGCGCGACCGGCTGCCGCGGCGGAGCGTGCTCGTCGTCGACGAGGCGGCCATGGTCGGCACCCGCCAGCTCGTCGAGCTCTCGGAGGCGGTCCGGAGCGTGCGAGGCAAGCTGGTGCTCGTCGGCGACGACCGGCAGGTGCCGGAGATCGAGGCCGGCGGCGCGTTCCGCGGGCTCCGCGCTCGCCTTCCGGTCATCGAGCTGCGTGAGAACCGCCGCCAGGTCGAGGAGTGGGAGCGCGACGCGCTCGCGCTGCTGCGCGACGGTCGACGGCCGGGAGGCGCTGGAGCGCTACGAAGCCCACGGTCGTCTCCGCGCAGGCGACGGTGCAATCCGTGAGCGAGCAGCTCGTCGCCGACTGGTGGAAGCAGCGGGAGCCCGAGCGGAGCGTGATGCTCGCCTACCGGCGCGTCGACGTGGCGGAGCTCAATCGTCGTGCCCGCGAGCTCATGGTGGCGTCCGGTGCCGTGCGCGGGCCGGAGCTGGTGATCGACGGGCGGGCGTTCGCGGCCGGCGACCGTGTGCTCCTTCGCCGCAACGATCGCCGGCTGGGAGTCGCCAACGGTGACCGTGCGCTGGTCACGGCCGTCGACGTCGAGCGTCGCCGGCTCGCCGTTCGCGTCGGTGATCGGGAGGTCGTGCTTCCGCGCGAGTACCTCGACCGCGCCGGCCGCCCGGCGGTGCAGCACGGGTACGCGATGACCGGGACACGCAGCGCAGGGGCTGACCGTCGACCGCGCCTTCGTGCTCGCCACGGAGGAGACCAGCCGCGAGTGGCTCTACATGGCGATGAGCCGCGGGCGGCTGGAGAACCGCATCTACGGCGCGACGGCGGCCGCGCGGGAGCGAGACGAGATCGCGCCGGCCGAGCGGGTGCGGGACGCGGCGGAGGTCCTCGACCTGGCCGTCCAGCGGTCGGTGGCGCAGCGCATGGCGATCGACTCTCGCGCGCGTGTGCGCATGCGAGACCGCGACATCGGTCTGGACCGCTGACGACGCATGCTCGAGCAGCTTCTGACCCCGAGCGACGTCGCCGAGCGCTGCCAGGTGAGCACGAAGACCGTGCTGCGCGCGATCCACCGCGGTCGCCTTCGGGCGTGCCGGCTCGGCGAGCAGGGCGCCTACCGGATCCGCGAGGCCGACGCCGAGCAGTGGATCGAGTCCTGCGTGCTGCAGATCGAGCCGCCGACGGCGACGAACGTGCCGCCGGCGAACGGACGCGAGACCGCATCCGCGCATCGGCTGGTCCTCACGCCCGAGATGGGTCGGCACTGACCGGGGGCGAGTTTCCGCTCGCCATCGCTACGTCGCGGTGGACCCGTATCGAGGTGCCCCGGGCGACGCGCCAACGTCCCCGGGGCCGGCACAGGAGACGGAGCTCCCATGCAAGACCACCGTAACGGAGGGCCGCCGAGCCGGCTGCCCGATCCCGACAGCATCGAGTACCGCGCGCAGAGGCTGGTGCTGCTCGAGCTCGTCGTCGACCCGCCGCGCGCCGGGGATCCGCTGAGCGAGCTGGTCCGGCTGCTCGGCCGTGCCCGGCGAGCTCGATCGAGCCGGCGATCGCCGCGCTCGAGCTCGTCGGGTCTCGCCGAGCGTGAGGGCGACGTCGTCCGCGCCACCGCGTCCGCCCGCTACTTCGAGTACCTCTGGCCGGTGCGGCTGTAGCCCGTTCGCGGGCCGCCCGAAAGAAGGGGTCAGTTTTCGCTCTCTCGCCCTATAGGGGTCAAACCGATCCCTAGGAGGGACCATGATCCAGAAGCGCGAGCGCAGGCGGCGGGACGGGACCACCTACGCCGTCTGGCGGGTGCGCTGGCGCGACGAGACGGGCTCCGAGCGCAGCAAGACGTTCGACCGCGTCAGCGACGCC
This sequence comes from uncultured Solirubrobacteraceae bacterium, assembly GCA_963774155.1. Lineage (GTDB taxonomy): Bacteria > Actinomycetota > Thermoleophilia > Solirubrobacterales > Solirubrobacteraceae > DASSUW01. The sequence goes on along the minus strand of CAVZDW010000006.1, from coordinate 219,206 downwards.
CGGGCGTTCGAGGGCAAGGTCCGCACGATGAAGCGCAGCGGCGTCGCTGGCCGACCTCGACGCCGGCACCGAGACGCTGGCCGAGTTCGTCGAGGAGTGGTGGCTGGTCTACGCCGGCCCGAACCTCGAGCGCTCGACGCTGCGCGTCTACGCGCAGCTCTGGAACGGGCACGCGCTGCCGCGGCTCGGCCAGCTCCGGCTGCGCGACCTGACGCCGCAGACCGTCGCGCGCTTCCGCGCCGAGCTCGAGGCCGCCGGCGTCGGCATCGAGGCGATCCGCAAGACGATGACGATGCTCCAGGGCGTCATGCAGCGCGCGGTCGAGTGGGGCCGAGTCCCGACCAACGCGGTCAAGCTCACGCGCAAGCCGCCGAAGCCGCACCGGCCGGCGGTCCAGGCGATCCCGCCGTCGCTGATCGAGGTGATGCGGGCGCACGCTGCTCGCCGAGGGACGGCTGCGCGACGCGACGCTGCTCGTGGTGCTCGGCTACGCCGGCATGCGCCCGCAGGAGGCGCTCGCGCTCGAGTGGCGTCACGTGCGCGAGCGCACCCTGCTGGTCGAGCGCGCGCTCAGCGACGGCCAGCTCAAGGCGCTCAAGAACCGCCGGCAGCCGCGGACCGTCGACGCTGCTCGCGCCGCTGCGCGAGGACCTCGACGCCTGGCGCGCGCGCGCCCGAGCTCGCCGCCGACGGCGCCGATCTTCCCGGCGGCGTCGGGTGGCTTCTGGCGCGCGACCGACTGGCGGAACTGGCGCAAGCGGATCTACAAGCCGACGGCCGAGGCGGTCGGCATCGACGGCGCCCGGCCGTACGACCTGCGCCACGCGTTCGCGTCGCTGCTCATCCACGAGGGCCGGCATGTCGATCGTCGAGATCGCCGAGCAGCTCGGCCACAACCCGACCGTGTGCCTCGACACCTACGGCCACGTGATGCGCGAGCTGGCCGGCGGCGAGCGGGTCAGCGCGGAGGAGCAGATCGTGCTGGCGCGCGAGGCGCTCGCCGACGATCGCTCCCAGGGCGCGCAGCTCTCGCTGATCTGAGCGGTATCACCGCGGTATCATCCGCCGCATGGCCATGACGCTCCGACTCACTGACGAGCAGGCCGAGGCCCTTCGTGCGCGCGCCCGCAGGGGGGCCGCAGCATGCAGCAGGTCGCCGACGTGCGTCACCGAGCCGGACGAGCGCCGCTCGCCCTGATGCCCGTTAGCCCCGGCGCCGGAGCGCGCCGCCGTTCGCCCCGCGCGGCGAGCGCGGCAACCGTCAGCCAGGCGAGCCCGGCGAGGAGGATCCCGCCCTCCTGCTCGAGGCCGAGGTTGTCACCGGGGCGATGCCGGCGACGAGCGTCTTGCCGACCAGCTCCACGAGCAGGCTCGCGACGATCAGCGCCGGTACGCCCACGATCGCGACCGCGACGCGCGCAGCGCCGCGCAGGTGCCGTGCCGCGACGGCCGTCCAGAGGACCGCGGCGACCACGATCGCCAGCAAGCCGGTGACGAACATCGCGCTCTCGAGCGGGTCGAACGAGCCGTCGCGCGCCGTGATGACGACCGCCTTGACGAGCCAGAGGAGGCCGCCGAGCCCGGCGGCGAGCGTTGGACTGCGGATGAGGATGGACATGACCGGCGAGGCTGAGGACGGCGCGCACCGTCGACCTCGGCGCGACGGGTGAACCGATCTCATCCTCTCGGGTGAGGTCGCGCGGCAGGCGTGCGGTTATCGTCGGGCCGTGTGGGACGCACGTCGCCTCGTCCTGGTTGCCGCCGCGGTCGCCGGCGCGGCGATCGTGAACCTCACCGCGCTATCGGTGCTCTGGCTCCCGCTTGCCGGTGGCGCATGCGCGCTCGCGGGCTGGTGGGCGAGATCGGCGAGCGGCGCAGCCGTGTTCGCCGGGCTGGCGGTCGCCGCCATGACGGCGTCCAATCAGCTCGGCGGCGAGGACCACTCGGCGCTCGACGATCTCGTCTTCTTCGCGATCATGCTCGGGACGCCGACGGTCGTCGGTCGGCTGCTGCGCCTCCGTGCCGACCTGCCGCGAGCTACGGCGCGTGCCGAGGCGCTCCGGGCCGCACAGGAGGCCGAGGCTGCGGCGGCCATGGCCCAGGAGCGCGCCCGGCTCGCGCTCGCCGTGCACGACGCCGTCGCGCAGCGGGTCGGCGAGATCGCGCTGCAGGCCGCCGGAGCGCAGCAGCAGGTCGGCACGCAGCCGGCACGCGCGCTCGCGGCGCTGGCGCGGATCGAGGCGACGGCGCGCGCGGTGCTCGACGAGATCCCGCGACGTCATCGGCGTGCTGCTGTCGCGGCGATCATCTGCTCGACGTGGCGCGGGCGCCCGCGGACGCTGGATGGCAGCGATGTCGCGGCTGCCGGCGCCCGGCGGGCCGGAGGCTCGTCCCGCCCGGGTTCGCACGTGTGGACATCGCGATCGCCGCCGTCGTGTTCGCGGCGATGGCGGGGTCGAGAGCTTGACCTCGTCACGTATCGAGGGCCGCGCCACGTCGTCAACGCGCGGCGGCGTGCGGCCGTGGCTGCGCGCTCGCCCTGCTCCGCGGCTCCCCTCGGCCGCCGCGGCGAGCACGTACGCGATGGCCGCGGCCCAAGCCTCGTCGTGACCTCGCCGACGGTGCTCGTGACCCCCAGATCCTGCTGCTGCGACCCGTCGCGGCATACTCCCGCTGCGGCACAGCGCTCGCCCGGCTGCTCGTGTGCGCGCTCGGCACTGCTCGCCGCACTCGGGTCCGTCGATCGCCGCGACCGCCGTGCTCGGCGCGGCCGCTGGCGTCGCGGGCGCGTGGTCCGCGACCGTGGCCTGCGCGTGGAGGAGCTGTGCGCCCTGACACGACGTCTCGAGGCTCGCCGGTCGTGCGCCACGCGGTTCGCGCGCGGAGGAGGAGCGCCTGCTGCATGGCCCGTGAGCCTGCAGACGCGATCGACCACAGCATGACCGCCGTGGTGCTCCAGGCCGAGGGCGCGCAGCGCTGTGGACCGCCGACCCGGCAAAGCCGGCGCGGCCTTGACGCCGTCGGAGTGGTCGCGCGCGATGCGCTGAGCCAGCTGCGCGAGCAGCTGGTGGACCAGACGTCGCGGCGTCGCGACGATCTCGCCACGGCCTGATCGCACGGGTCGGGCGTTCGGCGTGGACGTCAGGCTCCCGCGGCTGCTCGGCGACCTCCGCCGCCGTGGGGACGTGGCGTTCCGCGTCCTGCGCGAGGCGCTCACCAACGCCGTGCGTCACGCCGCGCCGACGAGCGTGCACGTCGACATCGCCGCGCGAGGCGGCGCGCGCTGCACATCGACATCGCCGACCTGGGCCCCCGGCCGGCGCACGGCGCCGCGTCACCGGCAGCGGGACGGCCTGCGCGGGATGGCCGAGCGCGTCGCAGCCCGCGGCGGCGACCTCCGGTACGGGCCGGCGGGCGCGGGTTCCGCGTCACGCGCGCCTCCCGCTCGAGGCGGTGCCGCGCGCTGACGCGTCCGGATCCTGATCGCCGACGACCAGGACCTCGTCCGCGCCGGGCTGCGCATGCTGATCGACGCCGAGCCCGACCTCGAGGTGGTCGGCGAGGCGGTCGACGGCGAGCAGGCGCTGCTCGCGCGCCCGGAGCCTGCGGCCCGACCTCGTCCTGATGGACATCCGCATGCCGCGGCCTCGACGGGCTCGCCGCGACACGCAGGCTGCTCGCCGACACCGGCGAGCCCGCCGCGCGTGCTCGTGCTGACGACGTTCGACCGCAACGAGTACGTCTACGAGGCGCTGCGAGCCGGCGCGAGCGGCTTCCTGCTCAAGGACATGCCGGGCCCGCAGCTCGTCGCCGGGCTGCGCGCCGTCGCCGCCGGCGACGCGCTGCTCGCGCCCGCCGTCACGCGGCGGCTGATCGAGGAGTTCGCCGCCGTCCGGCACGCGCCGGTCCCGCCCGGCTTCGAGGAGCTGACCGCGCGCGAGCGCGAGACGTTCCTGCTCGTCGCACGCGGGCCTGTCCAACGCCGAGATCGCCGCCGAGCACGTCGTCAGCGACGCGACGGTCAAGACCCACGTCGCGCACGTGCTGGCGAAGCTCGACCTGCGCGACCGCGTGCAGGCCGTCGTGCTCGCGTACGAGACCGGGCTCGTGCGGCCCGGCGCGCCATAGGGTTCACAGTCGACGGCGACTATTTGCGCGGCTGGCGCCGCTGCGGCACAGTTGCGCCGTGCCCGCGGCCGACCCTGACCTTCCGCTCCGTCAGGCGGCGGTCACACGCGCACGCGAGCTCGCCGAGGCGTATGACGACCTCGTACCGCTCCCGCGGCTGCGCGAAGGCTTCGTCTTCGACGGCCAGCGGGTCAGCTTCGGGTCGTTCCAGCGCGGAATCCATCGCGGCCGCGATCAGCGCGGTCCAGCCGCGCTGACGCTCACGACGTCGTTCAACGACCCGTACGCCGACACGTTCGACGAGGCCGGCGCGCTGTTCACCTACGCCTACCGTGCCGGCTCGATCGACCAGCCGGACAACCGCGCGCTCCGCGCCGCCTACGAGCTGCAGACGCCGCTCGTCTACTTCCGCGCGCTGGCGCCGAGCCAGTACCTCGTCATCGCGCCGATGTTCGTGACCGCCGACGACCCGGCCGCGAAGGTCGTCGTGCTCGAGCCCGGCCTGCCGATCCAGGACATGCAGCCGGGCGGCCTCGTGTCCGGCGCCGGACGTGCGCGCCTACGCCACCCGCGACGCGCGCATCCGGCTCCACCAGCAGCGCTTCAAGCTCGACGTGATGCGCGCCTACCGCGACCGCTGCGCGATCTGCTCGCTGCGCGAGCGCGCGCTCGTCCAGGCCGCCCACATCGTCCCCGACGTCGAGCCCGAGGGCATCGCTGCCGTCGTCAACGGGCTTGCCCTGTGCGCGATCCACCACCTCGCCTTCGATCGCAACCTGCTCGGGATCGACCCGCGTGGTGTCGTGCATATCGCCGACCGGCTGCTGCGCGAGGTCGACGGGCCGATGCTGCGCACCGGGCTGCAGGGCTTCCACGGCGAGGCGATCGCCGTGCCGCGCCGCCCGGCGGACCGGCCGGATCCGCTCCGGCTCGAGTCGCGGTTCGAGCGTTTCCTGCTCGCCGCCGCCTGAACGCTCATCGCCGGACGCCCGCCATGTCAGCCGGTTCGAACCCGATGAGCTCCGCCCGTCCGGCTGCGACGATCGGTGCGCCCTATGACCAAGATCGTCTGCACCGCCGACCTGCACGAGCATCTCGTGGCGATCCCCGCGTGCGACCTGCTCATCATCGCCGGCGACGTCTCGTTCGCGCCGAAGGGCGACCTCGCCGACGAAGCATTCGTTCCTGGCAGGGACCGTTCAAGGCCTGGCTCGAATGCGTGCCCGCCGACGAGATCGTGCTGGTGGCCGGAAACCACGACCAGTCGATCGAGGCCTGGGGCGTCCCCGACGGCCTGCGCTGCCACTACCTGCAGGACGAAGCTCTCGAGCTGCTCGGGCTCAAGCTGTGGGGCACGCCGTGGCAGCCGTGGTTCCTGGACTGGGCCTTCAACGCGCCGCGGCAGGATGGCGAGGCGTTCCTCGCCGGCAAGTTCGACGCGATCCCGCCCGACACCGACATCGTGGTCGGGCATGGCCCGCCGCGCGGCTACGGCGATCGTGCAGCGCGGCGTGGCGGATACAGCACGTCGGCTCGATGGCGATGACCGAAACGCTTCAACGCGTGCAGCCGAGGCTGATGGTCTGCGGGCACATCCATGCGGGGTACGGGGCTACCGCCTCGGCGAGCACGGAGGTCATCAACGCCTCGCTCGTCGACGATCACTACCGCCCCGTCAATTCCGCCGTGGAGGTTGTGCTCTGATGCCTGGGCATTCCGAAATCGCCGGTGGCAGATTCCGAAACGGTCCGCTTGATCGCAGCGCCTGGCGGGCCAGGCGTCCCGCAGTCCGACCGTCACGTCTCACAATCGACGGCGACGGCCAGCGCGCGACAGATCTCATGGAGGCGAGCGTCGGCTAAGCGGCCAATTCGTTCGACGAGGACGCCCGTCGAGACGCTCTCGACCGTATCCAGGTTGACCGCCGAACGCCGGGGGACGGGATCGTCGCCGGGCTCGAGCACGACTTCGCTCGGGAGCGAACGGATGGTCGTCGTGCATGGCGCGACGAGCACTCGCCGGAGCCGCGGGATCGCCGCATCGCGCGAGAGAACCACGACGGGCCGCCGGCCGATCTCCGCCAGCTCGCACCACCAGACCTCACCCCGAGCCGGGAGGGCGGTCACGATGCGGCGGCGGCCTCGCGGAACGACGCCGAGATCGCCCCACTCATCGGGCTCGTCGAGCGGATGCTCGTCATACGCGGCGTAGGCTGCGTCCAACTCGGCCGCGCGATTACGCGCGAGAAGCGCTCGCAGTGCCTCGTCGATGAGCGAAGCATCAGCCATCCCGGCCCGCAGTCGCCTCGCGCCTTCGAGCAGCTCCGCATCGACTGTTGTGCTCAGGCGTGTGCGAGCCATGCCATGATTATGCCACGCATGAGACGCCGTTTCCCACCTGGCGACAGCTCGTCGCGCGATGCCGAGATCACCGAGAAGCTTCGGCACACCCGTGGACGAGCGGGGCCTCGATGGACGGGGTCATCAAGGAGGCGCCGGCTGACGTCGGATTGCTCGACGATCTGCTCGCTATCCGCAGCCAAGTCGCGAGATTCGACTGATTCCGCCCTGGGCACTATTCGACCCAATTGGGCATGATATCGACCCAAGTGGGTAATATTTGCCCGATGGACCTGTCCCGACCGTACAGCGCCGTTTTCGGTGGAGCCCTCGAAGGGGAAGTCCTCGCGGTGCTCGCGGGAACGACGCGGCCGCTCACCGGCCGCCAGGTCGCCCGCCTGGCGTCCTATGGGTCCGACCGGGGCCTTCGCATCGCGCTGAACCGACTCGCAGAACAGGGCCTGGTCGACGCCGTCGAAGCGCCGCCCGCCGTCCTGTACTCGCTCAACCGCGATCACCTCGCAGCACCATCGCGCTCGAGCTCGGCGGGCTGCGAGCGGAGCTGCTTCGACGGCTCCGAACTGCGATTGCCGAGTGGCAGGTACCCGCGCTGCATGCGTCGATGTTCGGCTCGGCGGCGCGCGGCGACGGCGATACGAGCAGCGACATCGACCTGCTCGTCGTGCGCCCGGGAGACGTCGATCCCGAGGACCCAGGCTGGCGCGAGCAGCTCCACGAGCTCGCGAGCGCAGTCGAACGCTGGACTGGCAACCACGCCGGCATCTCAGAGCTGCGGCGAGGAAGAGCTCTCTCACCTCGCGACCGAGCGACCTCCGATCGTCGATGACCTCGAGCGAGACGCGATCACGCTGATCGGACCTGACGCGCGGCAGCTGTTCCGCTCGAGGGATCGATGACCGGCCGGCGCCGCGTCAAGACTCGTACCCAGTCCTGCGACGCCGCCCAGGCCCGCAAGCGCCTCGCCGACGCCCGCCTCTTCCTCGAACTCGCCGAGACCGTGGAGGATGCGAGCGCCCCGGCATCGCTGGGCGTGTCGGCGGCCAACGCCGTGCTCGCGGGCATCGCCGCTGCGGACGCCGCGTGCTGCCAGGCGCTCGGCGAGCGCTCCCGCGGCGAGGACCATCGCGACGCCGTGAAGCTCGTCGACCAGATCGAGCCCGGCGGCGGCGACGCGGCGAAGCGCTCGAGCGGCTCCTGGCCATCAAGAACCAGGCGGAGTACGGGTTGACGACGGTCTCGCGGGCGAAACGCGAGCTTGCCATCGCCAGGCGCGCAAGCTCGTGGAGTTCGCCGGACCGTCGTCGATCGCGACGACTGACCCCTTCCGCAAACGCGCTTACTTCGCGTACGCGGCCCAAAAGCGGCCCACGAACCACCAAGCGCACGCAGCCGCCAACCCACCGGGCCCCGAAAAGCCGCCAACTCCAGGCCTTTCCTAAGAGCCCTCTGCCGGACTCGAACCGGCGACCCCTTCCTTACCATGGAAGTGCTCTACCAACTGAGCTAAGAGGGCGCTGCGGCTGCAGAGCGTAGCGCCCCCGCGCGGCCCGGGTAGCCTGACGCTCGTGGACGAGGGCCTGTTAACACTGCGGCTTTGGGAGGGGTTTGCTGGGCTTCAGCTGCTGCTGGGTGGACACGCCGGGCCCGGGCGGACGATCGAGCGCGACGGGCTCGTTGCGTCGATCGTTCCCAACTCTCCCGATTCGCCGACGCTGAATGCCGCGGTGGCCCTCGAGCCGGACGAGGCGCTCGCGCACCTGGACGAGCTGGGACGGCTCTACGACACGGCCCGGGTGCGGCGTTGGGGGGTCTGGCTGGATGGCTCGGCGAGCCTTGCCGCTCAGCGGCTCAGCAAGGCCGGCATGGTGATCACGAACGCGAGTCCCGGCATGGGTGCGCGGATCGACGACGTGATGACCGCCGGGAACGACAACACGACCGACCCCACGGACCTTGCGACCGTCGGGCGGGTCAACGACGTGGCCTACGGCAACTACGACGGCCGGCTCGAGCGCACCCTTCAGCCGCTGCCCAACGGCGCTCTCCACGGCTACAAGGCCGACCTTGACGGCCGGCCGGCCGCCGCGGCGCTGGCGCTCCATCACGGGGACGACTGCGGGATCTCCTTCGTGGCGACGGTTCCCAAAGCCAGGCGCAAGGGCCTGGCGACCAACGTCATGCGGCAGGCGCTGCATGAAGCGAGGAGCAACGGCTGCACGACCACGACGCTCCAGGCGACGGACGTCGGTGAGCGGCTCTACACGGCGCTGGGCTACCGACGCCTCACCGAGATGCAGCTGTGGGAGAAGCGGCCGTGAACGCCAGCCTCAACCCCTCCCTGGAGGACGTCCGCTTCTGCCCGAGATGCGGGAAACACGCCACGGTCAAGTTCCCCCGCAGCCTGACCTGCCCGCACTGCGGCTACGGGGCCTTCTACAACCCCAAGCCCGTCGCCTGCGCGATCACGGCCAACGCCGACAACCAGCTCCTCCTGCTCAAGCGAGGCTTCCAGCCCCAGAGAGGCTTCTGGAGCATGCCCGGCGGCTTCGTGGACCTGGGCGAGACGGTCGAGGACGCGGCGATTCGCGAGACCTATGAAGAGATCGGCGTGGACATCGTCATCGAAAGCCTCGTGGGTGTCTACTCTCGAAGTACGGACCGGATCGTCGTGGTGGTCTATGCAGCGCGGACGACGGGCACTCCGGTCCAGACCGAAGAGGCGCTCGAAATCGGCGCCTTCGAGCCGACCACCATCCCATGGGACCAGCTGGCGTTCTGGAGCGACGGTCGCGCCTTGCGCGACTATTTGAGCCGCGAGACGGCGAGCGTCGCCGCAGGCTCGTCCTCACCCTGAGGCACGCGCTGGTCGTGGCCGCGGTCGTCGTCGCGTCCCTCATCGGTGCCACGGCGGCCGTCGACACGTACGACGAGGAGACGCAGCTCTCCGTCGGGCAGATCGAGCTGAGCTCCGACGCCGGGGAGCACGGCGCGCTCGATCTCTACGTGCCGCTGGTGGACTGGGGCGTGAGATTCGAGGACACCATCCGCCTCCCCGTGCGGCTCAACGTGGACCTGCGGACCGTCGACCGCGACATCGTCGCCGACGTCGCCCGCGGTGGCGCGCTCGACCTCCAGGAGGTCAGGACCGAGGCCCGGAACGCCATCGCCACCTATCTCAAGAAGCTGATCGGCCTCGCGCTGGTCGGCTCGCTCGCCCTGGGCCTGCTGGTCGCGTTCGCCGTCCGGGCCCGCAGCGGACCGCGGCTGAGATACACGGTGGCAGCGGCGATCACGTCCACGGTGGCCATCGGGATCGCGCTGATCGTCCTCCTCCCGCCCCGCGGCCAGATGGACACCCCGCAGTACTACGCGTTCGGCGGCGACATCCCGCGCGCGCTGGAGGCCGTCGAGGCGGCCCAGCAGTCCACCCGCGCGCTCGACCAGGAGCTCGACGCGCAGCTCGTCGGCCTCGCCCGCCTCGTCACGAGCCCGTCGCAGCTGACCACGCTCGCCGACCGGCCCACGATCACCGTCGCCTCCGACCTGCACAACAACTTCCTCGCGGTGCCCTTCCTGCGCAACGCCACCGGCGACGGGCCGCTCTTCTTCGCCGGCGACCTCACCGACCGCGGCTCGCCCATCGAGGCCCGGCTCGTGAGCCAGGTCACGAGCATCGGCGACCCGTTCGTCTTCGTCTCCGGCAACCACGACTCCGACAGCCTCGAGCGCGACCTCGCCCGCCGCGGCGCCTACGTCCTCACCGAGGACGGCCGCCTCAACGCCGACGGCTCGCACGGCCCGATCATCAACGACATCGCCGGGCTGAAGGTCGCCGGCTACAGCGACCCCTTCGAGCGGCGGGCCGCGGAGAACTTCAGGGATCGCTACGAGCCGAGCCCCACGCCCGAGATGCAGGACGCCTTCACCGCCTGGCTCCTGCCCCTGGTCAACCAGGTCGACGTCGTGATGGTCCACGAGCCGGCCCTCATCGAGCCCGCGCTCGCGGTGCTGGAGGACGACCCGCCGGACCGCCCGCTCGTGATCATCACCGGCCACACGCACACCGCCGACATCCAGCGGACGGGCGGCGTCACCGTGCTCAACGGCGGCTCGGTCGGCGCCGGCGGCACCGGCAACCTCACCGAGCCGACCGACTACGCGATCGCCCGCCTCATCTACACCGCCGACCCGAACTTCCAGCCGCTCGCCGCCGACCTCGTGACCATCGACCCGGGATCGGGCTCGTCTACAGCACGTCGCGAGCGCCTGGAGGGCGACGAGCCCGACTCCTAGACAGGTCGTGCATCGCCGCGGCGATGACGAGGTTGACGACCCAGATGATGATCGTGGCGCCGATCACCGACCAGAAGCCGCCGACCTCGAAGTCGCCCACCACCCAGTCGGTCAGCAGCAGCATCAGCACGTTGACGAAGAAGTAGGCGACGCCCAGCGTCAGGATGATCAGCGGGATCGAGAGGATTGCCACCACGGGCTTGACGATCCAGTTGACGATCGTGAACACGACGGCGGCCAGCAGCAGGACGCCGAACGAGCCGCCGTAGGTCACCTCGTCGAGCAACTCGCTCGCCACCCAGATCGCGGCCAGGTTGCCGGCCAGGCGGACGAGGAGCTCGATGATCATCGCTCGAAGCGCCGCACGAGCTTCCAGGCCCCCGGCAGGAGGGCCGCGCCGATCGCCGCCTTGATGAGGCCGCCGATGATGAAGATCTCGAAGCCGTTGTGGATCGTCCAGCTCCAGGTCTCCTCCACGGAGATCTTCAGCCCGGCGAGTCCGAAGGCGAAGATGATGAGCTGGCCCAGCACGAAGGCGAGGAACGTCATCACCACGCGCCGGTCCGCTCCGCGCTCGGCCAGCCAGCCGATCACGCCCGCGGCGACGATGAAGCCGATGATGTAGCCGCCGCTGGCGCCCCAGATCACGTCCCAGCCCGACTCGCCGTCGGCGTAGAACGGCAGGAAGAGTCCGAGCCCGGCGTACAGCGCCAGGGAGGTGGCGCCGCGCCGAGCCCCGAGGGTCGCGCCGACGAGGCCGACGGCCAGCGTCTGGCCGGTCACGGGCACGGGCGAGCCCGGCACATGGACCACGATCTGCGCGAGCAGCGCGGTGAAGAGCGCTCCGGAGACGATGAGCACGCCGTCGCGGACGCGCTCACCGGGGATCACGTCGGCGAGGACGATCCCACGCCGGGGAAGGGCAGTGGCGGTGGTCATGCGACGGCAACTTACAACCCTGACCACAATGTTCGGATGCTCCTCGCCGCCGTGGCGGCCGTCGCCGCGATCGCCGGACCGTTCTACGCGGATCCCGACTCGAACGCCGAGCGGCAGGCTCACGCCTACGAGCAGGCCGGCCGCACGGCCGAAGCCGAGCTGATGCGCCGCCTCAGCCAGGTTCCGCAGGCGTTCTGGTTCACGTCCGGCTCGCCGAAGACGGTCCGGAAGGACGTCGACCAGACGGTCGACTCGGCGGCACGCGCCGACAAGGTCCCCGTCCTCGTCGCCTACAACGTGCCGAACCGCGACTGCGGCAGCTACTCCGCCGGCGGCGCCACGTCCTACAAGCGCTGGATCGACGGCTTCGCGCGGGGCGTCGGCAGCCGCAGGGCGGTGATCATCGTCGAGCCGGATGCGCTCGCCGCCGGCTGCGGCAAGCACCGCTACCGGCACATCCGCAGCGCCGTGACCCGCCTGGCCGCGCCTCAAGCGCGCGGCCGTCTACGTCGACGCCGGCCACAGCAACTGGCAGCCCACCGCCACGATGGCCTCCCGCCTGAAGCGGACCGCCATCGCGAAGGCCGACGGCTTCGCCCTCAACGTCTCGAACTTCCGCGCGACGGAGGAGCTCGTCGACTACGGGACGAAGCTCTCGCGGCAGCTGAACGACAAGCCCTTCGTGATCGACACGAGCCGCAACGGCCAGGGCCCGCCGCCACCCGGCCCCGAGGACTGGTGCAACCCGCCCGGCCGCGGGCTGGGCGCCAGGCCCACTCGCAACACCGGCAACCCGCGCGTCGACGCCTACCTATGGATCAAGACGCCGGGCGAGTCGGACGGCGAGTGCGCCGACGGCAGCCGGCCGCCCGCCGGACGCTGGTGGCCGGAGTACGCGCTCGGGCTGGCCGAACACGCCAACCCGCCGCTCTAGCCGAACGCCAGCCCCGTGTCGGGGTCGAACAGGTGGATCCGGTGCGGGTCCACGCCGATCCGCAGCACGTCGCCGACCTCGATCCGCAGGTCGGGCGGGAGGCGCACCGTCAGGCGCGATTCCAACCCCGCGTCCTCCTCCCCGTCGAAGGCCTCCGAGACGGTGACCCGCGGCGCGTCGGAGCGCAGGTGCACGAGCAGATCCGACCCGAGCGCCTCGACGAGGACCACCTCGAACTCCAGGTCGCCGCCCGCGAACGCGGCCTCGGGGCGGATGCCCACGATGACCTCGCCGGAGCGGGCCGCGTCGGCCACGACGAGGCGCTGGCTCCCGAGCGTGACGACCCCTCGCTCCAGCCGGCCACGGAGGAGGTTCATGGCCGGCGAGCCGATGAAGGCGGCGACGAAGAGGTTGGCCGGGTGGTCGTACAGGACCTGCGGCGCGTCGACCTGCTCGAGCTGGCCGTCGCGCATGACCGCGACGCGATCGCCCATCGTCATCGCCTCGGTCTGGTCGTGCGTCACATACAAGGTCGTCGTCCCGATCTCCTGGTGCAGCCGCGCGATGTACGCGCGCATCTCCACGCGCAGCTTGGCGTCGAGGTTCGAGAGCGGCTCGTCCATGAGGAAGGCCTGGGGCTGGCGCACGATCGCGCGCCCGAGGGCGACGCGCTGCCGCTGCCCGCCCGAGAGCTGGCGGGGGCGGCGCGCGAGCAGGTCGCCGATGCCCAGCCGCCGCGCGACCGCACCGGCACGAATCCCGCGCGAGGCGGCCGGCGTGCCCTGCATCTTCAGCGCGAAGCCGAGGTTGTCCTCGACGCTCATGTGCGGATAGAGCGCGTAGCTCTGGAACACCATGGCGATGTCCCGGTCCTTGGGCGCGACCTCGTTCACCACGCGGTCGGCGATCCGGATCGTGCCGGAGCTCACCTCCTCGAGCCCGGCCACCATCCGCAGCGCGGTCGACTTGCCGGAGCCGGACGGGCCGACCAGCACGGTGAAGCCGCCGTCGGGGATCTCGAGGTCGAGTCCGTCGACGGCCGCGGTGCCGTCGCCGAAGACCTTCGAGACGCCGGAGAACGCGATGCTAGCCACGGGCGCTCGCGATGAAGTCGCGGTACCAGAGGCTGCTGCGCTTGGGCACGCGGCGCTGGGTCGAGTAGTCGACGTAGACCAGCCCGAAGCGCTTGGCGTAGCCGTGCTCCCACTCGAAGTTGTCGAGCATGGACCAGGCGAAGTAGCGGCGAACGTCGACGCCGTCGGCCACCGCCCGCGACAGCGCCGAGAGGTGCGACTGGATGTACTCGACCCGGCGCGGATCCTCCAGCGTGCCGTTGACCACCGGCGGGTCGTCGAACGCCGCCCCGTTCTCGGTGATGTAGATCGGGATGTCGCCGTAGTCGTCGCGCACGCGCAGGAGCAGCTCGTGGAGCCCGTCCGGGTCGACCTCCCAGCCCATCGCGGTGGTCGAGCCCGGCGGCGCCACCCGGCCCAGCTCCAAGGGCTGCCGCGCCGGGTCGGATCGCACCCGCTGGGGCGAGTAGTAGTTGACGCCGAGGAAGTCGAGCGGCGCGGACAGCACGTCGAGCTCCAGCGGCCCGAAGCGCCGCTCGTAGTGCTCGACCATGTCGGCCGGATACGAGCCCCGCAGCAGCGGATCGAGGAACCAGCGGTTCATGTAGCCGTCCATGCGCCGCGCCGCGTCCGCGTCGTCGGACCGCGCCGGAGCCAGGTTGAGCGTGATGCCGACCGGCGCGGTCTCCCGCAGGGCCGGCACGGCGAGCCAGTGGGAGAGCAGCAGGTGGTGCGAGACCTTCAGCGCGGTCGGCCAGTCCCGGATGCCCGGCGCCTTCACGCCCTCGGCATGGCCGAGGAACGCGGTCACCCACGGCTCGTTGTGGGTGATCCACCCGTCCACCAGCTCACCGAGCTCGGAGGCCATCAGCGCCCCGTACTCGGCGAAGCGCTCGGCCGTGTCGCGCACCGCCCAGCCACCGGCCGCCTGCCGCGCCTGCGGCAGGTCCCAGTGGTAGAGCGTCGCGATCGGCTCGATGCCCCGCTCCCGCAGCCCGGAGCACAGGCGCTTGTACCAGTCCACGCCCGGCCGGTTCAGCGCGCCCCGGCCGTCGGGCTGCACCCGCGGCCACGCGATCGAGAAGCGGTAGGACTCGACGCCCAGGGAGGCCATGAGGTCCAGGTCCTCCTCCCAGCGGTGGTAGTGGTCGCACGCGACCTCGCCGGTGTCGCCGCCCGCCACCGCGCCCTGCCTGCGGCAGAACACGTCCCAGATCGACTCGCCGCGCCCGTCCTCGTTCACGGCCCCCTCGATCTGGTACGAGGCCATGGCCACGCCGAAGCGGAACGAGGCGGGGAACGAGCCGGCCGGGGCCGGCTCCGTCACGGGGAGCGTCATCCCTTCACCGCCCCGGCGGTGAGCCCCTTGACCAGCCAGCGCTGGGTGAGGAAGAACGCGATGAGGACGGGGAGGGTCGAGACCACGCCTGCGGCCATGAGCTGTGCGGTCCTTTGCTGGTAGTTGCCGATGAAGGTGCGGATGCCGATCGGGATCGTCTCGGCGGTGTCCTGCGTCAAGTTGGCGACGAAGAGCAGCTCGTCCCACGCGAAGAGGAACGCGTAGACGAAGGTCGCCACGAGCCCGGGAGCGGCGTTCGGCAGGACGATCTTCACGAACGCCTTGAACGGGGTGCAGCCGTCGACCATCGCCGCCTCCTCGAGATCGCGCGGGATCGCGAGGAAGAACGAGCGCATGAAGAAGATCGCCACCGGCGTGAAGAACGCCGTGTAGACGACGACCATCCCGAGGTGGGTGTCGTAGAGCGGCAGCCCGAGGTTCTGCTTGATCCAGATGAAGCCGATGAAGAGCGGCAGCAGGAACATCGAGCCGGGGAGCAGCTGCGTGCCGATCACCGTGAGCCCGAGCGTCCGCGAGCCGCGGAACTTGAAGCGCGCGAGGGCGTAGCCGGCGGAGCTGGCGAAGGCGGTGGCCAGCAGCGCGGCGACCGTGCAGATGATCAGGCTGTTGAGGAAGAAGCGCTCGAAGTCGATCGTCTGCCACATGCCGGTGAAGGCGTCGAGCGTCGGGTTCAGGAGGTCGTACGCGCCGGTGGAGAGCTCGAGGTCGTCCTGCAGCGAGCTCACCACGAGCCACAGCACGGGCGAGAGCATCACCAGCAGCACGAGCCACGTGAGGGCGTCGAGGCCGAGGTTGACCAGGCGGCGTTGGCTCATGCGGGCTCCAGATCTCGCTTGAAGGCGCGGTACCAGACGGCCACCCAGACGAACATGGCCATCATCAGCAGCACCGAGACCGCGCTGCCGAACCCGAACAGGTTGTTCGAGAACGACTGGCGGACGATCAGGGTCATCATCAGGTCCGCGTCCGGCCCCGGGTTGCTCCCGAACATCACGTACGGGATCGCGAACTGGTACGCGGAGTAGATGACGGTGAACAGCAGCTGGACCGCGATCAGCGGCCGCAGCAGCGGCAGCGTGATGTAGCGGAAGCGGCGGAACGGGCCGGCGCCGTCGATCGCCGCGGCCTCGTGCAGCTCCTGCGGCATCGCCTGCAGCCCGGCCAGGAAGATGAGCATCGCGAACGGCAGTCCGCGCCAGACGCTCGGGATGATGATCGCCCAGAGCGAGTTCTCGCCGATCAGCCAGACCGGGCGCTCGCCGAGGATCCCCGTGAAGTCGACGAGGATCTTGTTGATGATCCCGACGTCGCTCTGCCACATGAACTGCCACAGCACCGCGACCACGAAGCTGGGCACGATCCACGGCGTGAGCATCAGCGTGCGGACCACCTTGATCCCGCGCATCTCGCGGTTGAGCAGGAGCGCGAGGGCGAGCCCGCCGACGAGGATCCCGCCCACGGTCCAGAACGTGTAGACGGCCGTGTTCTGCACCGCGCCGACGAAGCCGCTGTGGAGCGGGTTGTCGGCGTCGAAGAGGACGGCGCGGTAGTTCTCCAGCCCGGCCCAGGGGGCGCCGAAGAGCTGGCGGAACGTGAAGAGGTTGAGGTTCTTGAAGGAGAGGTAGAAGCCGCCGGCCGCCGGCAGCAGGTGCACGAGCACCATGAAGACGACGGCCGGTGCCACGAGCGCCGCGATCAGCCGCCGCTCCGAGCTGCGCATGGAGCCGCGCCGGCGCGGGGCCGGATCCGAGCCGGCCACCTTGGCGGTGGCCGGCTCGATCGGAGTGAGCTGCGCCGCCACTTACCTCAGCCGGCGCTCTGCGCGAGCAGGCCGTCGGCTTCCTTGGCGGCCTCGTCGAGCTGCTGCTGGACGGTGTCCTCGTTGTACTCGTCGCCCTTGCCGGCCGCCGAGTCGAGGATCGTTCCGAAGCGGCCCTTGTAGGCGTTCTCGACCGCGGCCCACTGCGGGATCGGCGAGTACGTGCGGCCCTGCTGGATGGCCTCGAACACGGCCTCGAAGTTCGCGCCGTTGGACTCCCCGTAGGCCTGCTGGGGCTCGACGCGCGCCGGGAACATCCCCAGCAGCGAGGCGTAGTCGGTCTGCACCTGGTCCTGCGAGAGGAACTTCATGAGCTCCCAGGCCTCGTCCTTGTTCTCCGAGCTCTCGAACATCATCAGGTTCGAGCCGCCGACGAACGTGAACGCGTCGCCGTTCGGGCCGGCGGGCATCGGGGCGATGCCGACGTTGTCGCGCGCCTCGGGGACCCAGTTGGTGTCCTCGTCGCGCGGGATCGAGCCGAGCACCCACGGACCGCCCATCCAGACGGCGATCTTGCCGCCCTTGAACTGGTTCTCCACCTGGGTGCCGTCGCGCTCGAGCTGGCTCGGGTCGGCGAGGCCGTCCTTGACGAGGTCGGCGAAGAACGTCACGCCCTCGACCGCCTCGGGGGAGTTGATGGTGGACGCGCTGTTGTCCTCCGACAGCTCGGCGCCGCCGGCGTCCCACACGAAGGGCATCACGTGGTGGACGAGGTCGAACGCCTTCTTGCCGGGCGTGCCGAACGGCTGGATGTCCGGGACCTTCTCCTGGATCGCTTCCAGCGTCGCGCGGAACGAGTCCCAGCTCTCGAACGCCGTCGCCTCGTCGACGCCGGCCTTCTCGAGGATGTCCTTGCGGTAGTAGATCGAGCGGGCCTCGGTGAACCACGGGACCGACCACGTGCCGTCCTGGTCGACGACCTGGGTGGTCTGCCACACGCCGTCGGGATAGGCGCCCTCGCCGCCGACGTCCTCGACGCGGCCGGACAGGTCCTCGAACCCGCCGAGCGCGGCGAAGAACGGCACCTGCGTGGTGCCCGACTGCGTCACGTCGGGGGCCTCGCCGGAGACGGCCGCGTTGCGGATGCGGTCGAGCTGCACGCCCCAGTCCACGACCTCGACGTCGACCTTGATGCCGGTCTTCTCGGTGAACGGCACAAGGGCCGCCTCCATGTCCTCCTGCGGCTGCGGGCCGTTGGGCATGATCCACAGCCGGACGGTGGCGTTGGACTTCGCGGCGTTGGTGGTGGCACCGGTGTTGCTGCTGTCGTCGTCGTCCCCGCCGCACCCCGAGTAGACCAGGGTCCCCACGAGCACGGCGACGATCGCGAACCTGCTTCTCACGATCCTCTCCTCCTTAGAAAGCTTGCCAAAAACGGTTTTGGTACTGCACGTCGGATTGGGTGGGGAACGCGTCGCCGCCGTCACCCCCTAGTCCGTTGTCCGGGGCCGTGTGGAGCCGCGCCGGACCAGCTCCACGGGGAGGACCGTGGAGTGCGTCACAGCGTCCTGCTCGCCGTCGATGAGGCGCACGAGCGCCGAACCCGCCGCGGCGCCAAGACCCGCCTTGTCCTGGCGCACCGTGGTCAGTGGTGGGTTCATGTGGTCGGCGAGCTGGATGTCGTCGAAGCCGATGACCGAGACGTCGGCGGGAACGCTGAGGCCGGCGTCGCCGGCCGCGCGGATCGCGCCCAGGGCCATCATGTCCGACGCGGCGAACACCGCGGTGGGCGGTTCGTCGAGCGAGAGGAGGTCGGCCATGGCGCGGCGGCCGCTCTCCACGTAGAAGTCTCCGTAGGCCACGTACTCGTCCCGGTACGCGAGGCCGCAGGCCTGCAGCGCCTGGCGGTAGCCGCGCAGGCGGTCGCCGCCCGTGCGGGTCTCGAGCATGCCGGTGATGGTGGCGATGCGCCGGTGGCCGATGCTGTGAAAGTGCCGCACAGCGCGAGATGCGCCGTCGATGTTGTCCGAGATGACGTACGCCGTGGCGGGCCCCTCGAGCTCGATGTCGACGCCCACGATGGGCAGCTCGGAACGCACGAGGCGGCGCACCTCGGGCTCCTCGGGGTCCTGCCCCATGAGCACGGAGCCCTCGACGTTGTGGTGCCGGCTGCGCTTGAGGTACGAGTGCTTGCCGTACCCGTTGCCGGGCGTCTCGGCCGCGAAGAGCAGGAGGTCGTAGCCCTGCGAGCCGATCGCGTTCTTGAGCCCGACGAGCACCTCGTGGAAGAACGGGTGCTGCAGGTCGGGGTGGCCTTCGCCGGTCTCGAGGAAGACGCCGATCACGTGGCTGCGCTGCGTCTTGAGGCTGCGGGCGGCGGCCGCGGGCGTGTAGTCGAGCTCGCGGGCGAGGCGCATGATGCGCTCGCGCGTCTCCGGCCGGACGTCCGCGTAGCCGTTCAGGGCGCGCGACACGGTGCCGATGGAGACGCCGCTCGCCTCGGCCAGTCGCTTGATGGTGATTCGCTCCTCAGACATTTCCGAAAACGGTTTTGGAAACCGTGCGGAAGTCTATTCACACACGGGGGTCCGTTGTCAAGGGGCTATTGCGCTGCGACGTCGGCGAGCACCCGCGTGATCCACTCGGTCCCCTGCTCGAGACCGGAGATCGGGACGCGCTCGTCGTTGCCGTGCATGCGCTCCAGGTCGGCGCGCGAGATCGGATACGGGTAGACGCCGTAGACCGGGATGCCGCGCTCGCGCCACGGGACGGCGTCGGTGCCGGCCTCGAAGAGCGCGGGGGTGACGCGCACGCCCGGCCACTGCGTGCGGCCCTGGGCGACGAGCGAGCGGTAGAGGTCGCTGTCGATGCTCGAGGGCGCCTGCTCGGCGCGCTTGTCGAAGCTGTCGAGCGTCTGCTCGGGCGTCGACGGCGGCGTGACGATCGGGTCGACCTTCACCTTGGGGTCGGCGATCAGGCGCCGGAGCTGGCGGATCATCGGTCGCGGCTTGGTGCCCGGGAGCATGCGCATGTTCACGGTCGCCTCGGCCGTGCCGGGCAGCACGTTGGAGCGGAAGCCGCTCTCGAGGATGGTCGGGACGTAGATGTCGCGCACGAGGCTGTTGAAGAGCTCGCCGTAGCGGCCGCGCTTGATCTGGTTGGCGAGGCGGAAGCGCCGGAACGCGCTCTTCGTGTTGGCCAGCTCGCGCAGCTTGTCGTTGTCGAAGGCGTTGGCCCAGGCGCGCAGGTAGCGGCGGGCGGTCGCGGTGATCCTCGGCCGCGTGTTGAAGGCCTCGACCCGGTTCAGCGCGCGCACCAGGCGCCGGATCGCGCTGTCGGGCAGCGGGCGCGAGCTGTGCGTGCTCGTTCCCCGCGTGCGCAGCGTGACCGACAGCGAGTTCTTGTCGATCGTGGTGATGCCGAGGAGCTTCGGGCGGTTCTGCGCGTCCTTGAAAATCCAGCCGCCCTCGTTGAGCGAGACGCCGGCGTCGATCTTCGCCCAGTGGTTGTCGGCCAGCCAGCGGGTGCCGTAGCTCCCGCCCTCCTCGTCGGCCTCGGCGAGGAGGATCACGTCGCGCTTGAGCGGGACGCCGGAGCGGGCGAGGCGCATGGCGGCGACGGTGAACGCGGCGAGGCCGCCCTTGAAGTCGAGCGAGCCGCGACCCAGGAGGTAGTCGCCGCTGGTCGTGCCGCCGAAGGGGTCGAAGGTCCACAGCTCGGGCTCGACGCCGACCGTGTCCGCGTGACCGGCGAGCAGGATCGGCTTCTCGGTCGGGCCGGCGGCGCGCAGGCGGGCGACGAGATGGGACTTGCCGGCGGTCGGCGTCGGGATGATCTCGACCTCGAAGCCGAGGTCGCGCAGCTTCGGCGCGAGGTACTCGGCGACCTGGGCCTCGTTGCCCGGCGGGTTGCTGGTGTTGATCCGGACCAGGTCCCGCAGGATCGTCACCACCTCGCTCTCCTGCGCCTGCGCGGCGCTCGGCACCGCGAATCCCACCAGCACGACCAGCACCGCCAAGGCTCCTCGCATGGGCGCCGTCCTACCCGGTTCGTCATGCTGAAACCGTGCGGGCGGTCATCGACGGCCACAACGACGTGCTCACGTGCCTGCACGAGGGAGGCAGCCCGTCGATCACCGTGGAGTCGGCGCGCGCCGGCGGGCTCGCGGCGGGCCTGTTCGCCGTGCTGGCGCCGGTTCCGCCGCTCGAGGTCGCGCGCACGCGCCGGCGGGTACGAGATCCCGCTCTCGCCCGAGGTCCCCTGGGACGTCGCCGCGGCGACGGTCGGCTCGCTCGCCGCGCGGCTCCTCCGGCGGGACGACCTGCGCGTCGTGCGCGACGTCGCCGACCTCGACGCGTGCCTCGCGGGCGAGGCGCTCGGCGCGGTCCTCCACTTCGAGGGCGCCGAGCCGATCGACCCGGCGCTGGACGCGCTCGACGTCTGGTACGCCGCCGGCCTGCGCTCGCTCGGCATCGTGTGGAGCCGCCCGAACGCGTTCGGCCACGGCGTCCCGTTCCGCTTCCCGTCGTCGCCGGACACCGGCCCCGGTCTGACCGAGGCCGGCGTGGCGCTCGTCCGGCGGTGCAACGAGCTCGGCGTGGCGATCGACCTCAGCCACCTCAACGAGGCAGGCTTCTGGGACGTCGCCCGGGTCTCGGAGCGGCCGCTGATCGCCTCGCACTCCGGCGTCCACGCGCTCTGCCCGGCGGCCCGCAACCTGACCGACGACCAGCTCGACGCCATCGCGGCGTCCGGCGGGCTCGTCGGCGTCAACTTCGACGTCGGCTCGCTGCGCGCCGACGGCGGCGACGACCCCGACACGCCGCTCTCGCGGATCGCCGACCACGCCCGCTACATCGCCGACCGCTGCGGCGTCGACCACGTGGCCCTGGGCTCGGACCTCGACGGGGCCAAGATGCCGCGCGAGCTGGTGGACGCGAGCGGCTTCCCGCTGGTGCTCGCCGCCCTCGAAGCCGCGGGCTTCGAGGACGACGAGGTCGACCGGATCGCCTGGCGGAACTGGCGGCGGGTGTCTGGCCGCTGCGTGGGACTGAAACTGCGGCTTTGAGGGAGGCGGGTTCGGCCGGTCGGTGATGCCTGAGGCTGACGTTTTGCACCCTACTAGGGCGCAAAACGTTCCACCCGAGGCGTCGGCGTCACCGCCTCCCTACCCAGCCGCAGTTTCAGCCCTCCGCTCGCGCGAGCCGATCGCGGGCCGCCGGCATCAGGCCGACCACCGACACGAGCAGGCCCGAGCACGGCGAGCCCGGTGACCACCGCGATCGCGGGCCGGAAGGCGTCCAGGGACGTCTCGCCTCCGGCCACCGCGGTGACGATCGCGAGCCCGATCGCGCCTCCCAGCTGGAACGAGGTGTTGACGAGCCCGGAGGCCAGGCCCTGCTCGTGGTCGGAGACCCCGGCGACGGCCTGGATGTTCTGTGACGGGAAGGTCAGGGCGAACCCGAGCCCGATCAGCAGCATCGTCGGGAGCATGAGGCCCACGTACGACGGGGTCCCGTCGAGCCGGAGGAACAGCGCGTAGCCGATCACGAACGCGACGAAGCCGGCGGCGATGATCCGGGCCGTGCCGAAGCGGTCCACGAGCGGCCCGATCCGGGGTGAGCCGAGGGCCACCAGCGCTCCGCCCGGCAGGAACGCCAGGGCGGCCTCGACCGGCGACCACCCGTGCATCTCCTGCAGGTACAGCGTCCCGATGAACTGGAAGCCGACGTACGAGGCGAACACGAACGCCATCCCGAGGTTGGCCCGCACCAGCGGCCCGCTCCGCAGGATGCCCAGCCGGACGAGTGGCTGCGGCACGCGCAGCTCGATGGCCACGAACGCCGCGAGCAGCGCGAACACGGCCGCGAAGGAGCCGATCGTGACCGGGTCCGCCCAGCCGATCGACGGCGCCTCGACGACCGCCCGCACGAGCAGCAGCATGGCCGCGGTGATGGTCACCGCCCCGGCCACGTCGTAGCGCCGGCGCGCGCCCGGGATGAGGCGGTCGCGCGGGACGACGCGCCGCGCGATCAGCAGCACGGCGAGGGCGAACGGCACGGGCAGCAGGAACGTCCAGCGCCAGCCGAGCTCGGTCAGCAGGCCGCCGAACACGAGCCCGAGCGAGAACCCGCTCGCTCCGGTCGCGGTGTAGAAGGCCAGGGCGCGGTTGCGGTTCGGGCCCTCTTCGAACGTCGTGGTGATGATCGAGAGCCCCGCGGGAGCGGTGAAGGCCGCGCTCATGCCCTTGAGCACGCGCGTGATCACGAGCAGCGTCCCGTCGTTGACCAGCCCGCCCACGGCGGACGCCACGACGAACACGCTCAACCCGACGATGAGCACCCGCTTGCGGCCGAGCAGATCGGCGGCGCGGCCGCCGAGCAGGAGCAGGCCGCCGTAGCCGAGCACGTAGCCGGACACGACCCACTGGAGCTGGGAGGTCGAGAGGCCGAGCTCCTCACGGATCGACGGCAGCGCCATGCCGACCATCGAGACGTCGAGCCCGTCGAGGAAGACGACGCCGCAGAGCACGGCCAGGAGAGCCCAGGTCTTGGCCCCCCAGTGCGGAGCGGCAGAGGATGGGGAGGAATGCATCCGCGGGATAGTACATGCGCGTGCATTGATTGCAACAGAATGTTATGTAAGAACACAATTTGCGAACGAGTGGTATCATCGCGCCGCAATGGGTGAGACGGAGCTCGTCAGTGAGTGGCGCGATCTGCTCGATCGCCACGCCCGCACGACCTCCACGCTGGAGCGGCGCCTCCAGCACGAGCACGGCCTCGGGGTGAGCGAGTACGAGGTGCTCGAGCGGCTGGCCGGCTCGGCCGCCGAGGAGCGCCGGATGCAGGAGCTCGCCGACGCCGTGCACCTGAGCCAGAGCGCGCTCAGCCGCGTCGTGGCCCGGCTCGAGGCCGACGGCCTCGTGCACCGCGGGATGTGTCCCGAGGACCGCCGCGGCATCCTCGCGTGCCTGACCGACAACGGGCGCGAGCGCTACGAGGCCGCACGGCCGACGCACCGCGAGGTGCTGGCCGAGACGCTGCAGCGATAGCGTCGCGGTGTGAAGTTCGAAGGGCTCCTGGACGGCCTCACCGGCGCGGAGCGCGAATCGCGCCTGCGCCTGCTCGAACGCCTCGACGCCGACGGCTGCACGCTCGACGAGCTGCAGGCGGCCGCTGACGCCGGGCGGCTCGGGCTGCTGCCGGTCGAGCGGCTGCTGGAACGGCAGCGACGCCACAGCATGGCCGACGCCGCGTTCGCCGCCGGCCTCACGGACGCCTTCACCGCGCGCAACCACCGCGCGCTCGGCCTCTCGCTCCCCGACCCCAGGGAGCCCGTCTACGACGACGACCAGCTCGAGAACCTGCGGACCCTGCGCGGGATGCTCGACGCCGGCATCTCCGAGGAGGACATGCACCTGATGGGCCGGGTGCTCGGGCAGTCGTCGCATCGCACCGCCCAGGCGGTGACCGACATCCTCTCGCGCGCGCTGCTCCAGCCCGGCGACACCGAGGACGACCTCGCGCTGCGGCTGGCCGATCTCGCCGAGGCCATGCTCCCGCTGCTCGACCGCCTGACCGGCTCGGTGCTGCGGCTGCACCTGCTCGACGTCGTCCAGAGCGAGGCCGTCCTGCGGCTGGAGCGCGACACCGGGCAGCTCGCCGGCGCTCGGGAGATGACCATCGGCTTCGCCGACCTGGCGGGCTTCACCGCGCTCAGCGAGCGCCTGAGCATCGAGTCGCTCGGCGAGCTGGCGGCGAAGTTCGAGGCCCACGCCATCGCCGTCGCCGATCCGCCGGTGCGCCTGGTGAAGGTGCTCGGCGACGGCGCGATGTTCGCCTCCGAGGACGCCGGAGCGCTGGTTCGCGCCCTGCTCGAGCTCGTCGCCGCCGACGAGCTCCCGCCGCTCCGCGCCGGCGTCGCCCACGGCCCGGCGCTGCACAGCGCCGGGGACTGGTTCGGCCGCACCGTCAACCTCGCCGCGCGGCTGTGCGGCGCCGCGCCGCGCGGGTCCGTGCTGGCGACGGGCGACTCCAGCGCCTGGCCGGCGACAGCAGCTGGGAGGACGCCGGGACCTACGAGCTGCGCGGCATCGCCGAGCCGGTCCCGGCGGTGCGCGCGCTTCCCATCACCTCATCCTGACGGAGCGGCGATCCCGGACAGCACGAGGTCGAGCAGCCCCTGCGGGTCGATGTCCGGGAGCTCCCCGCCGGAGATCAGCAGCCGGTAGACCCACGGCCCGGCGAGGAGATCGACCGCCAGCTCGATGTCGAGGTCCTCGCGCAGCTCGCCGCGGGCGACGCCGCGGCGCAGCACCTTGGCCATGACCTCCCGCCGCGGCGCGACGAGGTTCTCGTAGAAGATCGCGTGCATGTCCGCGTCGCCCGCCGCGTCGGCCAGCATGCGCGGCATGAAGGTCGCCGCGCCGACGCGATCGGCGGCCGCCAGCACGGCCCCCATCACGGCGAGGATGTCGCCGCGCACGGTTCCGGTGTCCGGAGGCGGGATCTCCTGGTTGAGGTGGCGGACGGCGTCGGCCACCAGCTCCTCGCGAGAGCCGTAGCGGCGGTAGAGCGTGGCCTTGCCCACCCCCGCCCGCGTGGCGACGTGCTCCATGCTCAGACCGCGATAGCCACCCTCGAGCAGGAGCTCGAGAGTGGCCTTCAGGATCGCTCCGTCGGCGGCGGCCGAGCGTGGACGGCCCGGCCGCCGCTCGCTCATGCGGGGACCGGCTCGGCGACGAGCCGGCGAGCGGTTGCGGACTCCCGCGCGGGCAGGAAGAACAGCGCCACCAGGGAGCCGGCGAGCGCGATCGCCGCGCCGACCAGCACCGCCGTGTGCATGCCGCCCACGAACGCCTCCTGCGCGGCGGCGGCGAGGCGCGCGGCCTCGGTCCCGCCGAGCTGTCCGGCCGCGGCCAGCGAGCCGGCCAGCGAGTCGTGTGCGCCGCCCATCTCGCCACGGTAGCTGCTGGACATGATCGATCCGAGCACCGCGACGCCGAGCGCCCCGCCGGTCACGCGGGCGGCGTCGTTGACGGCCGAGCCGACGCTCGCCTTGGCCAGCGGCAGGCTGCCCATCACGGCGTCGGTGGCCGGCGTCATCGCCAGACCGATGCCGAAGCCGAGGACCACGAACGACGCGGCGACGAGCTCGTAGCCCGAGCCGACCTCGAACTGCGTCATGAGGAGCAGTGCGCTCGACACGAGCGCGAGACCGGCAGCGACCACGACCTTGGCGCCGACCTTCTCGCTCAGGCGAGCGGACAGCGGTCCGCCGAGCACGAGCCCGCCGGCCACCGGCAGGATGCGGACGCCGGCCTCCAGCGCCGAGAAGCCGAGCACGAGCTGCAGGTACTGGGTCAGGAAGTAGATCGCGCCGAACATCGCGAAGAAGCTCAGGGCGATGGCGCCGCTGGCCGCCGAGAAGCGGGGGTTGCGGAAGAGCGCGATGTCGAGCATCGGGTGCGCCGTGCGCCGCTCCCAGGCGACGAAGCTCCCCAGCAGCGCCACGGCGAGCGCGGCCGCTCCGAGGATGGCCGGCGAGGTCCATCCCTGGCTCGGGGCCTCGATGATCGCCCAGACGAGCGCGACGAGGCCGGCCGTGGAAAGCGCGAAGCCGGGGATGTCCAGCCGCGGCGCGGCCGGGTCGAGCGATTCGGGGACGAGCCAGCGGCCCGCGGCGAGCGCGGCGACGACGATCGGGACGTTGACCAGGAAGATCCAGCTCCAGTCGGCGTGCTCGATGATCCAGCCGCCGGCCACCGGGCCGATGGCGATGCCGAGGCCCGAGAACGCGGCCCAGATGCCGATCGCCTTCGCCCGCTCGTTGGCGGGGAACGTGGCGGTGAGGATCGAGAGCGTCGAGGGCATGATGAACGCGCCGCCGACGCCCATGAGCGCCCGTGTGGCGATCAGCATCCCGGGCGACTCGGCGATCGCGGCGAGCGCAGAACCGAGACCGAAGACGACGAGTCCGAAGGTCAGCGCGCGGCGCCGGCCGAAGCGATCGCCGAGCGCGCCGGCGGTGAGCAGCAGGCCGGCGAAGATGAGCATGTAGGAGTCCACGATCCACTGCAGCTGCGAGCTCGAGGCGCCGAGATCGCGCTCCAGCGTCGGCAGCGCGACGTTGAGGATCGTGTTGTCGAGCGAGATGACGAGCAGTGACAGGCAGAGGACGCCGAGCGTCCACCAGCGGCGCGGATCGGGGGGCATGGTGGTCTCCGATAGTTTCGAAACGGAACGGTTCCGTTTCGCTGTTCGCGCAGAGTAGACCACCTGGATACGAAACGCAAGTGTTTCGTTACTGACGTGGCGCGAACGCCCACGTGAAGCTGAGCTGCTTGCCGTCCTTGGCCATTCCGACGCTCCCGCCGATCGACGCGTCGGCGGCCGGCATCCGGCGTTCGAAGTTCGGGTTCGTGCGCAGGATCTCGGTCAGGAACCCGTACTTCCCAGGGCCCGAGCCGTCGGGGCAGGAGTACGTCACCTCGAGCTCCCCGCTGGAGAACGCAACGGCGTAGTAGCTGTCGTCGGGCGCGAAGTCGAGCGTGTTGTCGGACTCACCGGGAGGCGCGACGAGGGACTTCGTCGTGGAGCCGGAGATCGAGCAGGCGCCGATGGTGCCGCTGACGGACATGGTGAGCGTGCCGGCCGTGAACTCGTAGTTCGGCGCCCCCGGGGCGGAGCGGGACGTGCGGGTCCACTGCACGCCGGACGCGCTCCAGCTCTCGGTGATCGTCCCGGCGACCGACGGGATCACGGCCGAGCCGCTGAAGCTGCCGGAGTAGACGGAGCGGTCGACGACGACGGGCGGCGGCGCCGGCTCCTCGGCCGGGTTGCAGATCTGGCCCATGAGGTCGCTGCCCAGCGTGGCGAACGTCCCGAAGAACTCCGAGAGCGGGACGCTGACCGAGCTCGACCCGCTGACCTTGCCGGTCATCTTCAGGTCGATCGTGACCATGCCGCCGGAGATCTCGCCGGTGCCGGTGATGAAGGTGTCGGGCTTCGCGAAGTTCGGCTTCACGCGCGTCTTGGGGTCGAAGTACTTGCTCTGCTGGAGCTTGATCTCGCGCTCGATGAGGTCGCGGTGGCGGACCTCGACGAACCGGACCTTCCCGCCGTTCGTGCAGTCGACGGCGAACATCTCCGAGATCAGCGGCCCGTCGATGGGCATGCCGGCGATGTCGATGGGGCTGACGGCGACGGTGGCCAGGGCGGGCGCCGCGGCCTTCAGCGCGACCGTCCTGGTGCCGCGCTTGCCCACGCGGACCATCCGCGACCGGTAGGGCTTCTTCCCGGCGCTCCCGAGCACGAGGTACGGCCCGGCCGCGACCTTGACCTTGTAGCGCGGCGTGGCCAGCCGCTTGGCGACCACGACCTCGGCCGTGTCCGCCCGCACCACGCGCACGGTCATCGGCTTGCCCTTGCGCGGCAGCTTGCCGGCGACCGTGCCCGCCGAGGCGGTGGCGGGAACGAGGAGCAGCGCGGCAAGGGCGAGCGCGATCGGGTCTTCATACCGCGCAGCCTGCCGCGGGTGCGGGCGGCGCGCGCATCGGGCGATTCCCTAACGAGGACGGACCTGTGAGTGGCAACGCGCCAGCTTCGCGAAGGCCGCTCAAGTTCCGAGCGGCGCCTGCCGATAAGGGGAGAAGGAGCCGCTCTGAGAGCGGCTCTGTCTCGTTAAGCGGACGCACCCGCGAGCAGGCAGACGCCGACGAGGATCGCCCCGAGCCCGAGCACCTGGGCCCGCGCGAGGTGCTCGTGCAGCGCGAAGCGCGCGAGCACCACGGTGACCGCCGGATAGAGCGCGGCCGAGACCGCGGCGACGCTGAGCTGACCCTGCGTGCTGGCCAGCGCGTAGAGACCGGTCGCCGCCATATCGAGCACCCCGATGCCGAGGACGGCCGCCAGCTGGTCGCGGCCCACGCTCGGGACCGTGCGCGTGACGGCGAGGGCGACGGCCAGCGTGGCCAGCCCGGCACAGCGGGCGACCAAGAGCGTCGGCAGGACGCCGTGGTCGGAAGCCTGCTCGATGAAGACCAGCGACGAGCCGAGCCCGAACGCCGCGACGACCGCGGCGCCGATCCCCGCGCGCCCGCCGTCGCCGTCGTCGCTCGAGCGCACCGACAGCGTCACGCCGACGACGGCGAGCGTGAGCCCGGCAACCTGGAGCGCGCCGAGCCGGTCGCCCGACGCGATCCCGACGAGCACCGGGATGACGGTCCCGGTCGCGGTGATCGGGGCGACGACGCCCATCTTCCCCACCGCCAGCGCGCGGTAGAACGCGGCGAGGCCGATCGACAGCCCGATCCCGGCGAGCACCGCCGGCAGCAGGACCGGCTCCGGCACACCCCGCCCGCTCACCGCCAGCACCACGGTGAGCACGGCGAGCGAGGCCAGCTGGCCGAACGCCACGACGACGAGCGCGGGGAGCCGCTTGGCCTGGAGCCCGCCGAGGAAGTCGGCGAGCCCCCAGGCCAGGGAGGCGGCGAGACCGAGGACGAGCGCGAGCATCGCGCGCGCACTCTGACACCGAAGCGCCACGAGCGGCAACGCGCCAGCTTCCCGGAGGCCGCTCAAGTCCCGGCGGCCACCTGCCGATAACAAGAGAACGAGCCGCTCAGTGAGCGGCTCTGTCTCGTTAAGCGGCGCGCGCCCAGCCGCTCACGGCGCAAGATGGCGGGGGCAGGATTCGAACCTGCGAAGGACTGGCCACGCGGTTTACAGCCGCGCCCCTTTGACCGCTCGGGAACCCCGCCCGAGGACGTGTGAGCTTAGCGATTGCTCGCCGGAAGGTGCCTGCAACGGCCGGCCCGGATCGACCTCGAACGACGCATACTTCGGGCCGCCGAGGCGGATCCCGGTCCCGCCATCGATCTCCGACGAGGGCATGAACCAGCGCCGCCCGTCGCCGACGTGGACGAACAGGTGGTCACAGCGCTCGGCGGCGAACCGCTTGACCACGCCGCTCCAGCTGCGGTTCCCGCCCCGCGTCGCCAGCACGATCTCCCAGCGCCCGTGGCGGAAGCATCGCGAGGTCTTGACCTGGACGCGGACGAGCCGTCCGTCGAGATCGGCGACAAGGTCGCAGTCGGGGCTGTGGCCGAGCGGCAGGTAGACGCGCGCACCGCGCGAGACGAGCCATTCGATTGCCGAGACCTCGCCGAGGTCGCCCTGTTCGCGTGCGTGCGCCACACGACGAACATACGTTCGACCGCGGACGGAAGCGGTCTAGCGCGGCACGGCGGGCGCAATGGCCCGCCGCACCGGCACAAGAGTCAGGCTGAGTCGCGGAGGCGCTGGGCCTCGGGGAGCGACTCGAGCTTCTTCAGGGTGTGGTTCTCGATCTGCCGGATCCGCTCACGCGTCACGTTGAACGCGCGGCCGACCTCCTCGAGCGTGTACGGGCGTGCGCCCGTCAGCCCGAAGCGCATCTCGATGACCTCCCGCTCTCGTTGCGGGAGCGCGTCGAGCGCTCGGCGGACGTTCTCCTTGCGGAGGTTCTCGGAGGCCATCTCGAACGGGGAGATCGCGGAGTCGTCCTCCACGAAGTCGCCCAGCTCGGACTCCTCCTCCTCGCCGATCGGCTTCTCGAGCGAGACCGGCTGCTGCGCCATGCGCAGGATGTCGCGCACCTCGCGCGCCGAGCATTCGAGCTCGCGCGCGATCTCCTCCGGCAGCGGCTCGCGGCCGAGCTGCTGGACGAGCTGGCGCTCCACGTGCACGACCTTGTTGAGCTTCTCCACCATGTGGACGGGGATGCGGATCGTGCGGCCCTTGTCCGCGATCGCCCGCGTCACCGCCTGGCGGATCCACCAGGTCGCGTAGGTCGAGAACTTGTAGCCGCGCCGGTAGTCGAACTTCTCCACCGCGCGGATGAGGCCGAGCGAGCCCTCCTGGATCAGATCCAGGAACGAAAGGCCGCGGCCGAGGTAGCCCTTGGCGATCGAGACGACGAGGCGCAGGTTGGCCTCCACCATCTCCTGCTTGGCCACCAGGTCACCACGTTCGATCCGCTGCGCCAACGCCACCTCACGGTCTGCCGTGAGGAGCTGGACGCGACCGATCGATCGCAGGTAGAGCCGCAGCGAGTCGAGACTGGGCTCTACGGTCAGGTCGATCTCCGGCTTGCGCGGGGTGTCGGGGGCCTTCCCAGTTGCCGCCGCCGGCTCGAACCGCCCGCCCTCGGCCACCGCGGGACGCCCGTCCTCGGCGTTCACGATGTCGATGCCCTGGTCCTCCAGGTACGCGTGCAGCTCGACGACCTGCTCCTTCGTGACCTCCACCTCTTCGAGACAAGAGGTGATCTGCTCAAAGGTCAGGAACCCCCGCTCCTGGCCTTCAAGAATCAGCGGGCGAAGCTCGTCGATCTCGACAATCGACACGTCGCTCGCGAGCAGTGCTTCGGTCTTGGTGCCCAAATCCCTCGAATCCTTCGGGACGACAACGCGAGCGCACCCCGCCTCCACGGGATCACTCCTTCCAGCTACCTATCGGTACTGCGCCGCGACAGAGGTCGCGATGGGGCCGGGGCACGAAGGCCGTCCGTTGCCTCTCTCAGAACGGCTTTGTAGCACGCGATACGGCATCTGTCCTGTCCGATTGGGGGTCATTTGGCGGATTTCTCGATCCAGGCCGCTCGCGCGCGCGTACTAGCCTTCTCTTCTCGATGTCGGAAATCACACTCGTAGACGTCCAGGCGCAGGTCCCTTCGCTGCAGGTCTCGCTCTCGCGCGTGGGCGTGACGAACGTCGAGAAAGTCATCCGGATCCAGGCCAACGGCGCCGAGCAGCTCTACTCCGCGCGGCTCGACTGCTTCGTCGATCTCGGCCCCACGCAGAAGGGCGCGCACATGTCGCGCTTCGAGGAGGTCGTCAACGACGCGATCGGCGAGGTCGTGCTCGGCGAGTCGGCCCTGCGGGCGGAGACGCTGGCCCAGCACATCGCCGAGAAGATCCGCGACCGCCAGGGCGCGCGCCGTGCCGAGGTGCACATCGAGGCCCGCTATCCGGAGCACAAGCCCGCGCCGGAGTCCGGCATCCTCACCCAGGAGATCTACTCGCTGCTCGGGGTCGCCGTGGCCAGCGAGGCGGGCACGCGCCGCCTGGTCGGCGTGCGCGCCCAGGGCATGACCGCGTGCCCGTGCGCGCAGAAGCTCGTCGAGGGCCGCTCGCGGGAGCGCCTGCAGGCGGACGGCTTCTCCGACGACGAGATCGCGCGCATCTTCAACGCCGTCCCCGTGGCCACGCACAACCAGCGCGGCCTCGGGACGCTGCACATCGGCTGCCCGGAGGACTGCGACACCGACATCGCCGCCGAGGCGCTGCTCGCGATCGTCGAGGACTCGATGTCCTCGGAGATCTACGAGCTCATGAAGCGCTCCGACGAGGGCGCCGTGGTCGAGAAGGCCCACCGCCGGCCGCGCTTCGTCGAGGACTGCGTGCGCGAGATGGTGCGCGGCGTGGTCGAGGGCTTCCCGGAGCTGACGGACCGGCACTTCGTCTCCGCGCGCCAGGAGAACCTGGAGACGATCCACCAGCACAACGTGACGGCCGAGCGCTTCGGCCTGCTGGGCGAGATGCGCACCGAGCTGGACACCGGCGAGCACTCGCCGCATCACCTCTCGATGCGCGAGTGGATCGACGGCCGCGCCTGAGCCTCAGCGGACCGTGATGTCCGCCTTCATCCCGAGCCCCTCGTGGGTCGGGAGCGAGCAGAAGAGCCGGTAGGTGCCGGGGTCGAGCGTCAGCCGCACGGTCTCGCTCGCGCCCGGTGACAGGAAGACGGAGGCAAGCCCGGTCGAGCCGCGGCGCACCGAGAAGTCGTGGTCGTCCATGCCGAGGTTCGTGGCGTTGAACTCGATCGGCCCGGCCTTCAGCGTGCGGTAGGCCGGCGTCACGCGCCAGCCGTTCTCGTCGTCGTCCGTGAGGTCGACGCTCGTGCGCGAGGGCAGCGACGGACCCGGCGTGGGCGTCGGCCCAGGCGCCGGGATGGAGCCCGGCGGGAACGGCGTGCCGAGGCGGTGCTTGCAGCGCCGGCACGCGACCGGGCGCGACCTCCAGTGGACGACCTTCTTGTGCTCGGCCGGCCCGGCCGTCAACGCGATGGCTGCGAGGAGCGTCGCGATCATGCCTTGAAGAGCGTGCGGCCCGCGGCGCCGTCACCGCGGGCCAGCGGGACGATCGCCGGCCCGCCCAGCACGGCGTCGGGATCGTCGCCGAGCCACTCCTCGACCACGCTGCGGTAGACCGAGCGGTAGTCGGTCGGCACCTTGAGGTTGCCCTGCGCGACGTTGTTGATCGGCACGAGGTCCTGCGGCCGGCAGCCGGGCCACTCGGCGGCGAGCCCGCCGCGCACGCCGCTGCCCATGGCCATCATCAGGCCGCCGGCGCCGTGGTCGGTGCCCGCCGAGCCGTTCTCGGCGACGCGGCGCCCGAACTCGGAGAAGACGAGCGTGCTGACCTTGTCCTCGATCCCGCGGGCCTGCAGGTCGGCCCGGAACGCGCCGAGCGCCCGCGAGAGCTCGCGCAGCTGGGCGTCCTGGCCGGCGATCTGCCCGCTGTGGGTGTCGAAGCCGCCCCAGTGGATCGTGATGACCCGCGTGCCGAGACCGGCCGACAGCAGGTGCGCCGCCAGGCGCAGCCGCGTCGACAGCGTGCCGGTGTTCGGGTAGCCCGCGCCCGCCACGTACGCCGGGCCGGTGGCGGAGCGCCGGTGGGTCTCCACCGCGACCGCGTACGTCCCGCGCGTGCGCGCGAGGTAGGCGTTCGAGGCCCCCGCGGGGAGCCCCGCGAGCGCCTCCATCTGCGCGTTGAGGGCCACGGTGCCGACGCCGCCCGGCGCGTTGATCGAGAAGCCCAGCGAGGAGAGCGACGGGATCGCGCACACCGGGTTCACCGCCGTGCGGATCGACTTCGAGACCGCCGTGTCGATCGAGATCGCCTGCAGCGGGTTGGTCGCCGAGCCGTTGCGGTCGATCCAGCGCCCCAGCCAGCCGGTCTTGACGTTCATGTCGTTGCTGGCCTTGAACCAGATGTCCGAGTTGTCGAAGTGGCTCAGGCTGTACTGCTTGGCGTCGACCGCGGGCATGACGGCGAGGTCCGACCCCGGGCCGCCCGTGCCGTCGCCGTAGAGCGTGTCGAGGCCGAACGACGCGTCACCGTTGTCACCGCCGCCGGCCGTCGAGACCATCACGTTGGAGAACGCGAGGTAGTCGCCGCCGAAGCCGGCCAGCGCACGGGAGCCGACGCGCTCGGGCGTGCTCGGGCCCTGCAGGCGATGGATGGCCGGACGGGCCGCGGTGTAGGCCGCGTAGTCGGTCGCCGAGTTCGGCACGATCGTGTTCAGGCCGTCGTTGCCGCCCGCGAGGTAGAGCAGGACGACGCAGTTGTCGGTCGGCGCGGCCGCCTCGGCGGCGACGCTCTCCCAGATCGACTCCCAGCCGAGCGCCTTCGGCCCGTAGACCGAGGCGAGCCCGGCGACGCCGAACTGCAGCAGCCGCCGGCGCGTGAGGTCGGCGGGCGAGCGGCCGGCCGGGAAGCCGTCGAGCGCCGCGTGCGGCACCGGCAGCGTCTGCACGGGCCGCTCGTCACGGACGCGGGCGAGCTCGATCTCCTCGCATTCGATGCAGCGCATCTCACATCACCTGTCCGTCGGGGCCGCCGAGCAGCAGTGCCTGCACCGTGTAGAAGCGCTGCCGCCGCTGCGAGATCGTGCCGGTGGGCGCCGACGCGGCGTACGCGAGCAGCGCGCTGCGCGTCCCGGCCGACAGCCAGGGCCGCCCGACCGAGTCGTACGCCCGCCCGAGCAGCGCCTCGGGCGTCTCGCCGGGCGGGCCGGCGACCTCGACCAGCGCCGGCCGCGGATAGCTGTTCGTGCTGTTGCTGTACATGAGGAACTGGGCGCGCACCGCGGCGTCGAAGCGCCCCTGCACCGTGTTGGTGTTCAGCCACGACATGCCGCCCTCCCAGCCCGCGACGTTCGGCGGCCGGTACGGGCGCTGCTGCATGTTCGTGAGTGCGCCGGTCATGTAGTTGCCCTTCATCGGGGCGCCGAGCTGAGCGCAGGATGCCGACCAGGTACACGATCGGCGGCTTGACGAGATTGGGCTCGTCGAGCGACTCGAAGATCAGCGGATGGGTGAGGATCGCCTTCAGGAGCGGCCGCAGCGGCTCGTTGGGCGAGTAGATCGCGCTGAGCTCGGCGAGCGTGCCGTCCGGGATCGGCGTCGCGATGAACTCGCCCCACAGCTTGCGGATGAGGTACTGCTTGTGGCTCGGGTGGCCGAGCACCGCGTCGAGCGCGGCGTTGACGGCGGCGGGCCCGTCGGCGGCGTTGGCCGCGCGGCCGAGAGCCGGGAGCGTGCGCCCGAGGAACGTCTTGACGCCGGTCTCGAACGAGCCCGGGGCGAACGTGACCTTGCCGTAGTCCGCGCTCTGGTCGTTCGAGTTCAGCCGCCAGCCGGTGAGCGCCCGCGCGAGGCCGGCGACGTCGTCCTGCGTGTAGTTGTCGCTCCCGTCCGGCGCCTTGGGGCCGAGGCAGAACAGCTCCATCAGCTCGCGCGCGTAGTTCTCGTTCGGCCGCCCGCGGACGTTCTGGTTGCCGTTCAGGTACATCGACATCGCGGCGTCGACCGTCGTCATCTCGTACGCGAGCGTGCGGAAGCTCGTCGCGGGGTTGGCGAAGCGCAGCAGCCGGTCGCGGTAGGCGATGAGCCAGACCGCCGGGATGCCGTCGTCGCGGCTGACGGCCCAGTGGCGGTGCCAGAAGAACGCCAGCCGCTCGCGCAGCGGGCTCAGCGAGCGCTGCATGCGGTCCAGCCACTCCATGACCAGCTCGTCCTCGGAGGCGAGCGGGTCGATCGGCTGGTTGCCGGTGCCGCCGGTCAGCGGCGGCGTGCTCGTGGCCTCGTGCGCGAGCGGCGCGTCGAGCAGCCAGTCGACGAACGTGATGCGCCCGCGGCCGGTCCAGGCGGCGCGCTGCGCCGCGGTCGGGCCGAAGCCGGCGCGCCAGAACAGCCGGTCCACCATGGCGGCGGTGAGCTGCTCGCCGACGTCGGGCGCCGGGAGCGGCGGAGGCTCGGGCCCGGCCGGTGCGGCGGGAGCGAACGGCGCCGGCCGCTTCGGCATGCGGGCGCGGAGCGGTCCGGAGGGCTTGCCCCGCCGCCCCTTCGCGTCGACCGCCACCACGAAGTAGCGGTGGCGGCCGGGCTTCGCGCGCCGGTCGGTGTAGGAGCGCCGGGTGGTCCGGGCGATGCGCTTCCCGTCCCGGAAGACGAGGTACGCCTCCGGCTCAGGGCCGCCCCGCGGTTCCTTCCACGCCAGCGTGACGCCGGCGGGACCGACGCTCTTGACCTTCAGCCCACGTGGCGCGTGCGGGCGCCGACCCATGGCGGTGGAATCTCCCATATGTCCGCCACATCGACAACTTCCAACCGTCAGCTGAGCACTTTGGCGTCTTCGAGGACGGCCATCGCAGCGTTGCGGCCGTTGAGGGCGATCACGCTGCCCGCGGGGTGGGTGGCGGCGCCGCAGAGATAGAAGCCGTCGATCGGCGTCCGGGCGCTCAGCCGGTGCTCCCACATCTGGTCGGGCATCGTCTCGCCCTGGAAGATGTTGCCGGCGGTCAGGCCGATGCGCTCCTCGATGTCCGGCGGGCCGAGCACCTCGTAGTGCTCGAGCACGTCGGGGAAGTCGGGCGCGAAGCGCGCGATGAGGTCGATGAACTGCCTGGCGACCTCGTCGCGCCTCCTCGCCCAGTCGAACGCGTACGGCGCGTACTGGCCGAACACGCTCATCAGGTGCTTGCCCTCGGGCGCCGGCGAGGCGTCGTAGCCGGTCTGGACGTAGATCTCCCCGAAGCCGACGGCGGCCTCGCCGCGGGCGCAGCGCTCGAAGCAGGCCTGCGCGTCGTCGAGCCCGGTCGTGACGTCGACCGTCGCGCGTGCCGGGAAGTCCTGGCCCGGCGCCGCGGTCCAGCTCGGGAGGGCGGTGAGCGAGGCGTTGAACTTCACGACGGGGCTGCGGATCTGCCACGCCTCGAGCCGGCTGCGGTAGTCGGCGGGCATCTCGTCGATCATTCCCAGGACGCGCTTGGGGTCGGCGTTGCAGATCACCGTCGCGGCGGTGATGCGCGTGCCGTCCTCGAGCACGACGCCCTCGCCGGGCAGGATCTCGGCGACCGGCACGCCGGTGGCGAGCATGGCCCCGGCCTCCTGGGCGGCGTCGGCGATGGCGAACGAGACCATCCCCATGCCGCCGCGCACGTAGCCCCACACCGGGCCCTGGCCCTCGAGGTCGCCCTGGAAGTGCATGAGCTTGATCGACGCCGTGCCCTTGTCCTTCGGCCCGGCCCAGGCTCCGATCACGCCCTGGCCGAAGAGCGCGTCCTTGAGCCGCTGGTCGCTCATGTGGGCGTCGAGCACCTCCTCCATCGAGGCGTCGAAGACGACGTCGATCATCGTCTGGTCGCCCTTGAGGAGCTCCTCGATCTCGGCCCGGCCGGGCGACTCGCCGACCCACGTGTCGCGCTCGCCGGTGCGCAGCCGGCGGCGGATCTCGTCGAAGAGGTGCTCGTAGGCCCAGTAGCCCTCGATGTCCTTGGCGGAGACGCCGAGCTTTCGCAGGTCGGCGTTCGTGCGGTCGTCGTCGAGCCACTGGCCGAACGAGGATCCGTCGTCGAACGGGACCCAGAGGTTCGGGTCGGCGACGTCGAAGTGCAGGCCCCGCTCCCGGAGACCGAGCTCGCCGATGACCAGCTCGTCGAGCAGGCCGACCACGTAGGCGCACGGGCTGACCACGTAGCCGGGGTCGCTGAACGGGCGCTCGAGCGTGCAGGCGCCGCCGAGCCGCTCGCGGCGCTCGAGCACGAGCACCGACTGGCCGGCGCGCGCGAGGTACGCGGCGGCGGTCAGGCCGTTGTGCCCGCCGCCGACGACCACGACGTCCCACCGGCGGGCGGCGAGCTCGGAGACCGGAGCGGGCAGCCCGACCTCGCCGAGCTGCTGGGCGATGGCGTTCACGGTGCGACCTCCTGGGCGATGGCGTCGACGACGACGGCGCCGTCGCTGTGGACGATGACGGGATTGCATTCGAGCAGCGCGAGGCCGTCGGCGGCCTTTGCGATGGCCTCGATCGTCGCCGTGGCCCCGGCCGGGGCATTGAGGGAGGCGAGCGCGGCCTGGATCCTCGCGGCGTCGGCGGGGAGCGGGACGATGGCGACGCGGTCGAGCGCCTCGACGTGGATGCCGCCGAGGCCGATCACGAGCGCCGGGACGACCGCGTCGGTTCTCACGGCGACGATGAGCTCGAGGCCTGGGTCGGCCATCTCCTCGACGAGGACCGTGGGGTTGCTCATACACGGTATGTCGTGTATGAGCAACCCCAAGGCGATTGAAGGCCTCGCGGACGCCCGGCCTCGTCGCGGACGTCGAGAGCGATCGCGCCGATCGCGGTCTTGTGGCGGACGGCGGGCGACGAGAGCTTCATCGCCACGGGCGCGCCGAGCGTGGCCAGCGCGGCCAGGGCCTCGTCCTCATTCAATGCGAGAAGTCCACGAACGACGGGCACGCCGCGCGCACGGAGCAGCGCCTTCGCCTCGTGCTCCGCGAGCCAGCGTCCCCCGGCCCCGGGCGCCACCACCAACGAGCGAAGCCGCGCGGAATCGCCACGCGGCGCGGCCAGCGCCGCGGCGACCGCCACGCCGGTCCGCAGCCCCGCGATGGCCGGCACGCCGGCGTCGATGAACCGCCAGGCGGACTCGTCGTCGAGCAGCTCCGGCAGGGTCGACGCGACCATCACCGGCACCGGCGACACGGCGGCTCCGGCGAGGATGCCCTCCTCGACGGCGTCCCAGCTCTCGGCCGAGTGGCCGGCGATCCCCGGCGGGCGGTCGTAGAACACGAGCACGTGGTCGATGGCCGGGTCCTCGCCGACGGTCCGGACGAGGTCGCGCAGCGTCTCGACCTCGCCCCAGATCATCGCCGTGTAGTCGAGCGGGTTGGCGACCGTCGCGGCGTCCGGGAGCCGCTCGCGCAGTCCGGCGACCGTCTCCGGCGCCAGCGCGGGGAGATCGACGCCGAGCCGGAACGCCTCGTCGGCGCCGAGGCCCGAGTCGCCCCCCGAGCACGTGAGGATCGCGAGGCCGGCGCCCGGCCGCGGGCGCGCGCCGCGGACGGCCAGCGCCTTGGCCAGCTCGAGCAGCTCGTGGACGTCGGCCGCCCAGGCCGCGCCCGCCTCCTCCACCAGAGCGCGGAAGATGCGGTGGTCGCCCGCGACCGCGCCGGTGTGCGCCGCCGCCGCGGCCGCGCCGCGGGCCGACGCGCCGACCTTCAGCACCGCCACGCCCACGCCTTCGTCGGCGCACACGGCCAGCGCCTCGCACAGCCGCGGGCCGTCCCCCTCGGACTCGGCGAGCAGCGCGATCGAGTGGACCTCGGGGTCGCGCGCGAGGTGCTCGATCCACTCCGGCGTCGTCACCACGGCCTCGTTGCCGCTCGAGATCGCCGTGTGCAGCCGCAGCCCCCGCCGCGTGGCCAGCGCGTTGACCACGAGGTTGCCGCTCTGCGAGACGAGCGCGACGTGCCCGGGCTCCGGCGAGGCCAGGGCGTCGCCCCACAGCGCCGCCCGCGAGTGCAGCGCGATCAGCCCGTCGCAGTTCGGCCCGCAGACGGGGAGCGACCACCGGCCCGCCGCCTCGCGCAGCGCGCGCTCGAGCGGCACGCCGGCCGGCGTCTCCCCGAAGCCGGCCCCGTAGACCACCGCGCCTCCGCTCCCGATCGCGCCGGCCTCCTCGATGACCTCGGGCACTCCGGCGGCGGGGATCGCGACCACCACCGCGTCGGGCGACGACGGCAGAGCCGAGAGCGACGGGAAGCACGCGAACCCGTGCACGGTCGAGCGGCGCGGGTTGACCCCCCAGACCTCGCCGCCGAAGCCGAGCCGGCGCAGGTTGAGCAGCGTCTCCGAGGAGTACGTCTCGGCGCGCTCGCTCGCGCCCACGACGGCGACGGACCGCGGGTTCAGCAGGCGGTGCACTAGTGCAGGGTCCGCTCCACGCCGCGCCGCTCGAGCGCGCGGGCCACGATCAGCCGCTGGATCTCGCTCGTGCCCTCCCAGATGCGGTCCACGCGCAGCTCGCGCAGGAAGCGCTCGGCCACGTTGGTGCGCGTGTAGCCGCGCCCGCCGAAGACCTGCACGCAGCGGTCGGCGCAGCGGTACGCCGCCTCGCTCACGAAGAGCTTGGCCATCGACGCCTTCGCGTGCACCACCTTGAGGTCCTCGCCGGCGTCGGCGAGCCGGGCGACCTCCAGCGTCAGCGCGCGGCCGGCCGCCGCGTCCGCCGCCGAGTCGGCGAGCGGGAACGAGACGCCCTGGTAGTCCATGATCCGCGAGCCGCCCTGCTCGCGCTCCAGCGCCCACGCCGTCGCCTCCTCCAGCAGCCGCCACATCGCCCCCACCCCGCGCGCGGCGATGCCGATCCGCTCCTCGGTGAACCACGCGCGCTGCAGCGCGTCGCCGTCGCCGACACCGCCGATCACCGCGTCGTCGCCCACTTCCACGTCGGTGAAGCGGATCGTGGGATGGCCGTGCGGATAGGTGTGCGTGAAGGGCGGGTCGTCGACCACCGCGATGCCGTCGGCCGAGCGGTCGACGAGGAAGAGCGTCGGGCCCTCCTCGGCCATCGCCACGACGATGTAGACGGCGGCGACGTCGCCGTAGGTGACGAACCACTTCTCGCCGTTGATGACCCAGCCGCCGTCGCGCCGCACGGCCGTCGTCGCGATGCCCGACGGGTCCGACCCCGCGCCCGCCTCGGTCACCGCGTAGGCGTCGTGCAGCTCGCCGCGCAGGGCCGGCCGCAGGTAGCGGTCGATCTGCTCGGGCGAGCCCGAGCCGAGCACGTTGTACGCGCTCGGCATGTGCCAGGACAGCGCGTTGGTGGAGCGGCCGAACTGCTCCTCGACGAGCACCCACTCGCTCTTCGTCCAGCCCTGCCCGCCGTGCTCGCGGGCGTGCAGGCCACCGGCCAGACGGGCCTCGACCGCGGCGGCGCGGATGCGCGCGACGTCCTCCTCCGGCAGACGGCCGCCCGCGAGCTCGGCCTTCTCCTCCAGCGGGATGAGGACGTCCTCGACGAACCCGCGGGCGCGCGCGACGAGGTCGGTCGCTTCCGCCGTCGCCGTCATACGGGAAGCGCCTCCCGCACGCGCCGGCGCGCGCGCCTGAAGCGCTGGTCATGCAGGACCCGCTGCGCCGCGTTGTGGCCGCCCAGCGCCATCACGCCGCCGCCCGGGTGCGTCCCGGCGCCGCACAGGTACAGCCCGTCGACCGGCGTCGCGTACTGGGCCAGCGCGGGCGTCGGCCGCATGAAGGCCATCTGGTCGAGCCCCTGCTCGCCCTGGAAGATCGAGCCGCCGACCAGGCCGAAGATGCGCTCGAGATCCGGCGGGGCGAGCACCTCGCTGTGCACCACCGCGTCGCGCACGTTCGGCGCGCGTGAGGCGAGGATCTCCAGGCAGCGGTCGGCGTACGCCTCGCGCGAGCCCTCGGGCCAGCCCGCCTCGTCGTACGGCCCGTACTGGGTGAACATCGTCACGATCACCGAGCCGTCGTCGGTCAGCGTCGAGTCGATCGTCGAGGGGCACTCGACCTCGAGGTACGGCGACTCGGACGGGATGCCGCGACACGCGTCCTGCCACGCGCGCTCGAGGTAGTCGATCGAGGGGCAGAAGGCGACGCCCGAGCGCACGAGCTTCTCCTGCTCGTCCGGCTTCACGCCCTCGTAGCGGGGCAGCTCGGACAGCACCCAGTTGACCTTCACCGAGCCGCCGCGCGTCTTGTAGCGCCGCATGTCCTCGACGACCTCGTCGGGGAAGTGCTCGGCGCCGACCATGTCCAGCACCGTCGTCTGCGGATGCGCTCCGGACATGACGACCGGCGCGTACAGCACCTCACCGGTGTCGAGCGTGACGCCGACGGTCCGCCCGCCGCTCACGTCGATCGAGCGCACGGCGGCGCCCGTGCGGATGACCGCGCCGGCCGACTCCGCGCTGCGCGCGATGGCCATCGAGATCGCGCCCATGCCGCCCTTCACGTGCCCCCACAGGCCGGGGACGCCGTCGATCTCGCCGAGCTCGTGGTGGAGCAGGTTGTAGGCGGTGCCGGGCGTGCGCGGCCCGGCCCAGACGCCGACCACGCCGGTCGAGGCCATGGCGCCCTTGAAGGCGTCGTGCTCGAACCAGTCGTCGAGCAGGTCGCCCACCGACATCGTCATCACGCGGTAGAAGTCGTGCAGGTCGCGCTTGCTCAGCCCGGCGGCGCGGCCGGCCTCGCGCAGGAGGCTGAAGAGGTCGCCGGGCGCGCGCGAGCCGAGGGCCGGCGGCGGCCGCAGCAGCATCGGCCGCAGGAAGTCGGCGATCCGCTCCAGCATCGACTGGAAGGCCGGGTAGGCGTCGGCGTCCTTCGGCGAGTGCCGCCGCAGCGACTCGACGGTCGCGGCCTCGTCGTTGAAGAAGAAGAGCGGCGGGCCGTCGGGCGGCAGCGTCGAGTACGCCGGGTCGAGCGGGTGGACCTCGTAGCCGAACCGCTTGAGCTCCAGCTCGTCGACGACCTTGGGGTGCAGCAGCGAGACCACGTAGGACGCGCGCGAGACGCGATGGCCCGGCCACACCTCCTCGGTCACGCACGCGCCGCCGAGGATGTCGCGCCGCTCGAGCACGCACACGCGCAGCCCCGCACGGGCGAGATAGGCGGCGGCGGTGAGGCCGTTGTGGCCCCCGCCGACGACGATGGCGTCGAAGGTCGGATGGTGTCCGTTGGCACTCATGGGGCGGGAGCGTACGAGATCCTGACCTTGTAGTCAATCGCACGAATAGGTGGTACGCTCCCGCGCCATGACCGTCGTGACCGACTCGCCGTTCACCGCCGAGGAGCTCGAGCCCACCCTCCGTCCCCTGCTCGAGGCCTCACTGCTTCCGTCGCGCGCGTACACCGACGAGACCGTCGCCGACTGGGAGGCGCGCAACCTCTTCCTCGGTGGCTGGATCTGCGTCGGCCACGTGTCGGCCTTCGCCGAGCGCGGGCAGTTCGTGACGGTCGAGGTCGGCGGCGAGAACCTGCTCTTCGTGGGCGACCGCGGCTTCTACAACGTCTGCCGCCACCGCGGCTCGCGGCTGGTCACCGAGCGCGAGGGCACCAAGCGCCGCCTCCAGTGCCCGTACCACGCGTGGTCGTACGGCTTCGACGGCACGCTCACGAACGCGCCGCACACCGAGACGCTCGAGGACTTCGACCCGGCCTGCAACAGCCTGCGCCCGATCCGCACCGAGACGCTCGGCGGGCTCGTGTTCGCCGACCCGTCCGGCGTCGCGCCGCCGCTGGCCGACCACGTCGGCGCGCTCGCCGACGAGCTCGCCCGCTACCGCACGCCCGAGCTCAAGCGCGCCGCCCGCATCGACTACGACGTCGCCGCCAACTGGAAGGCGATCGTCGAGAACTACTCCGAGTGCTACCACTGCCCCGGCGTCCACCCCGAGCTCAACCGCCTCAGCCACTACCTGACCGGCGACGACTACGAGGGTCCGGGCGCCTGGTGCGGCGGCTCGATGACGCTCAACGACGGCGCGTCGACCATGGCCACCAACGGCGGCGGCCCGACGCGCCCGAACATCGCCGGCGTCGACCCGCGCAAGGTCCTCTACTTCGCGATCTTCCCGAACACCCTGATCTCGTTCCACCCCGACTACGTGATGCTGCACACGCTGTGGCCGCGCGGGGCGGGCCGCACCGAGGTCGTGTGCGAGTGGTTCTTCGAGCCCGAGGCGATGGAGGCGCCGGGCTTCGACTCCACCGACGCGGTCGAGTTCTGGGACATGGTCAACCGCCAGGACTGGGAGGTCTGCGAGCTCTCGCAGATGGGCCTCGGCTCGGCCGGCTACACGCCCGGCCGCTACACCGACGTGGAGAGCACGGTCCACGACTTCGACCGCATGGTCGCGGAGGCGTACCTCAAGTGAGCCGCGAGCGGATCCTCGACGCGGCGGTCAACCGGATCGCCGCCGACGGGATCGACGGCGTGCGGATCGCGAAGATCGCCATGGACGCGGGCGTCTCGACGGCGCTCGTGCACTACCACTTCGCCACCCGCGAGGCCTTACTCGCAGAGGCGCTCACGCACTCCTTCGATCGTGCGGGCGACACCCGCACCGAAGGGCCGCAGCGCCTGCGGGACATGATCGACCAATGCCTGCCGTTGCCGGGCGAGCAGGAGCAGGACTGGGTGCTGTGGGTCGAGCTGTGGCTGCGCGCCGTGCGGCACCCGGAGCTACGGCCGACGGCCGCGAAGCTCTACGAGCGCATGCACGTGTGGTTCGCCGAGGCGATCGAGGAGGAGTTCCCCGACGTCGACGCCGGCGCGACCGCCGACCGCCTGCTGGCGCTGATCGACGGCTTCGGCGTCCGTGCGCTGCTCGGCGACCCGGCGATGCCGCTCGAGCGCGCCCGCGAAGAGGTCTGGGCGGCTCTTGCGCCGGTCCTGGCGCGTCAGTAGGTTTCCTGAATGGCGGTTCGGAGAACCCCATGAGCCCGCGGCCGTCGACCGCGCACGTGCGCAGGCCGGCCATCCTGTCCGCCGCCGCGGAGGTCATCTCCGAGCGCGGCATCCACAACACGCGGATCAGCGACGTCGCCGAACGGGCGGGCACCAGCGCCCCCGGGGTCCTCTACTGGTTCCCGTCCAAGGACGAGCTGCTCGCGGAGACGCTGAACTTCGCCGACGACCGCTTC
This sequence comes from uncultured Solirubrobacteraceae bacterium, assembly GCA_963774155.1. Lineage (GTDB taxonomy): Bacteria > Actinomycetota > Thermoleophilia > Solirubrobacterales > Solirubrobacteraceae > DASSUW01. Next base: position 174,573 of record CAVZDW010000006.1, on the reverse strand, counting down.
TACGAGGGGCTGACCGACGAGCTCGGGGCGCTGGGGAGCGCCTCGGCGCGGCTCACCCGGCTGATCGAGCTGTGGCCGGCACCGGACGACGGCGAGACCGTGCTGTGGATGGAGCTGTGGGTGCGCGCGCTGCGCGACCCCACGCTGGCGGACACGCGCGAGCGGCTGGACCGCCGCTGGCGCGAGACGATCGCCGAGATCGTCAGGGAGGGCCAGGAGGCCGGCGAGTTCGCGGAGGGCGACGCCGACGGTCTCGCACTCGTGCTGGGAGCGCTACTGGACGGGTTCGCGATCCAGCTCGCGCTGGCCGATCCCGCCGTATCGACCGATGTCGTCAGGCGGCACTGCCTGCGGCTGGCGATGAGGGGAGTGGAACATGACGAGGGATCGATGGAGCCGGCGTGAGCTGCTCCAGGGGGGAGCCGGGCTCGCACTCGGCGTCGGGTTGGCCGGCTGCGGGGTCGGCCTCCAGGAGGCGCCTCCGGAGGCGCCCGAACGCGTCGTCAAGGCCCAGCCCGACGGCGACCTCGTCTACTTCAACTGGTCGGAGTACCTCGAGCCGAAGCTGATCAAGGCGTTCGAGAAGGAGTACGGCGTCAAGGTCCGCGAGTCGAACTTCGACTCGATGCAGGGCATGATGGCCAAGCTCCGCTCGGGCAACCGCTACGACGTGATCTTCCCCACGTCGGAGTGGGTGGACCGGCTGCGCAAGGCGAACCAGCTGATGCGCATCGACGTCGCGCAGATCCCCAACGCGAGCTCGGTCTACGACTCCTTCGGCGCGCCCTGGTACGACCCGGACGGCGACCACACGCTCCCGTACGCGATGTACGCGAGCGGGATCATCTACCGCGCCGACAAGATCGCCGACATGACGGGCTCGTGGAACGACATGGGCAACCCGTCGGCCGACGGCCGCGCCTACCTGCTCGACGACTTCCAGGAGGTCATCGGCGCCGGCAACATCGTCAACGGCGCCGAGCTCAACTCGGTCGACCCGGCGGATGTGGAGAAGGCCAAGGAGTGGGCGCTCGGCCTCAAGCCGAAGATGCGCGGCTTCTCCACCGACGACATCCAGAACATGGTCTCGGGCAACGCCTGGATCCACCACGGCTGGAACGGCGACGTCGTCAACGTCCGCAACCAGGTCGACAACCCCGAGAACTACACGTTCCAGAAGTGCACGGAGGGGATCCCGCTCGGCACCGACTGCTTCGCGGTCCCCGCCAACGCCGAGCACCCCGGCACGGCGCTCACGTTCATCAACTTCATCCTCGATCCGGAGAACGCCTCCAAGAACATCGAGTACATGGGCTACCCGATGCCGTACACGGGCCCGGACGAGACGTTCGCCGCCCTCGTGAAGGACGACCCCTCGATCAACGTCACGGTCGAGGACCTTCAGACCGGGCAGCAGTTCGGGGATCTCGGCATCGAGGGCCGCCGCCTCTGGGACCAGACGTGGACGGAGATCAAGGCGGGCTGAGCGGCCGCTTCGCGGCCCGCGCGCTCGTCCCGGGGGGCCTCTGGCTGCTCCTCTTCTTCGCGGCGCCCTTCACCCTCGTCATCGCCGTCTCGTTCGGCACGCCCGCCGACCTCGGCGGCGCGCTCTACGGCTGGCATCCCGAGAACTACTCGCGGGTCTTCGACCCGCTGTTCCTGCCCGTGCTGGCCCGCTCGGTCGGCTACGCGCTGCTCACCGTCGCGCTCTGCCTGCTGCTCGGCTACCCCGTCGCGTACTACATCGCCCGCTTCGGCGGCCGGCGCAAGCAGATCCTCATCGCGCTCGTCGTGCTGCCGTTCTTCGTCAACTACCTGATCCGCACCTACGCGTGGGTCGCGCTGCTCTCCGACGAGGGCGTGGTCAACGGCCTGCTCGGCGAGTCGATCCGCTTCCTCAACACGCCGTGGGCCGTGATCCTCGGGCTCGTCTACGGCTACCTCGCCTTCATGATCCTGCCGGTCTACGCGGCGCTCGATCGCATGGACCCGGCGCTCATCGAGGCCGGCAAGGACCTCTACGGCTCCGAGTGGCGGACGTTCATCCACGTCACGTGGCCGACGACGTTCCAGGGCGTGCTCGCCGGATGCGTGCTCGTCTTCCTCCCGGCCGTCGGCGACTTCGTGACCGCTCAGCTGCTCGGCGGGCCGGAGACCTACATGATCGGCAACCTCATCCAGCAGCAGTTCTTCGGCGCCGAGGACTGGCCGTTCGGCGGCGCGCTGACCGTGGTGATGATGCTCTTCCTGCTCATCTTCATGGTCTTCTACCTGCGCTCGGCGGCGCGCGACACGCGGGGGACCGTGGCATGAGGTGGCTGCGCGTCTACACCGGCGCGTTCTACCTGTTCATGTTCCTGCCGCTCGCCGTGGTGGTGCTGTTCTCGTTCAACAGCCTCCGCTCGCTGCAGAACTTCGGCGGCTTCAGCCTCCAGTGGTACGAGGCGTTCCTCGAGAACGAGTCGCTGCGCGGCTCGCTGGTGGCGAGCCTCGAGATCGCCCTGGCCACGATGGTCGTGGCCACGGTCCTCGGCACGCTGCTGGCGTTCGGCCTCGTGCGCGCGCGCACGCGGTTCTCGGGCAGTGCCAACGTGCTCATGCTGATCCCGCTGGTGACGCCGGAGATCGTGGCCGGGGTGAGCGCGTTCCTGCTCTTCACCCAGATCGGGCTGCGGCTGTCGCTGCTGACCATCGTCATCGCCCACATCACGTTCTCGATCTCGTACGTGACCGTGGTCGTGCGGGCCAGGCTCGCCTCCCTGAACCCGGAGGTCGAGCAGGCGGCCCTCGATCTCGGCGCCACGCGCCTGCAGACGTTCCGGCTCGTCGTCCTGCCCGCGCTCTGGCCGGCGGTGCTGGCGGCGGGCCTGCTCGTCTTCGCCCTGTCCTTCGACGACTTCGTCCTCAGCTACTTCACCACCGGCGAGTCGCCCCAGCCGCTGCCCGTGCGGATCTGGTCGGCGATCCGCTTCGGTGTGACTCCAACCATCAACGCGATCGGAACCCTGATGCTCGTGATCTCGCTTGCCGCGGTCGCCCTCGCCCTCGTCCTCCAGCGGGAGCGGCGGGCATGAGCGAGGCCGTCCGCTTCGAGGGCGTGACCAAGCGGTTCGGCTCGTCCACCGCGGTCGACGACCTGAACCTGACCGTCGAGCAGGGCGAGTTCTTCTCGCTGCTCGGGCCGTCGGGCTGCGGCAAGACGACGACGCTGCGCATGGTGGCCGGGTTCGAGCAGCCGACGGCGGGCAACGTCTTCCTCGACGGCGATCCGGTGGCGGGCGTGCCGCCGTTCAAGCGCAACGTCAACACGGTGTTCCAGAGCTACGCGCTGTTCGAGCACCTCGACGTGCAGGGCAACGTGGCGTTCGGGCTCAAGCGCCGCAAGGTCGCGGGGCCGGAGATCGAGTCCCGCGTGGCCTCGGCGCTCGAGCTCGTCCAGCTGAGCGGGCGCGAGCGCTCGAAGCCGTACGAGCTCTCGGGCGGCCAGCGCCAGCGCGTCGCGCTCGCCCGCGCGCTGGTCAACCGGCCCGCCGTGCTCCTGCTCGACGAGCCGCTCGGCGCGCTCGACCTCAAGCTGCGCCGCCAGATGCAGGTGGAGCTCAAGGCGATCCAGCGCGAGGTCGGCATCACGTTCCTCTACGTCACGCACGACCAGGAGGAGGCGCTGGCCATGTCCGACCGCATCGCGGTCATGGACGCCGGCGTGGTCGTCCAGTGCGGGACGCCGGAGGAGGTCTACGAGCGGCCGGCCAAGCCGTTCGTCGCCGGCTTCATGGGGATCTCGAACCTCATGGCGGGACGCGTCGAGGGCGGCGGCGTGCGGCTGGCCGGTGGGACGCTGTGCGCGGCGCCGGTGCCCGAGGGCATCGACGACGGGGCCGAGGTCCAGCTCTCGGTGCGGCCGGAGAAGATCGTGCTGGAGGCGGCGACCGACGGCATGGTCTCCCTGTCAGGCACGGTGGCCGAGCGGGTCTACGTCGGCACCGCCACGCAGGTGATCGTCGAGCTCGAGGGCGGCGCGAGGATCGTCGCGCTGGAGCAGAACACCGAGCGGGCGCGCGACGACGACCGCTGGGAGCTCGGCCACGCCGTCACCGTCGCGTGGCTGCCCGAGCACTCGCTGGTCTTGCGTTGAGCAGCGCCCGGAAGCCGAAGAAGTAGTCCGCGCCCGAGTAGACGGTGACGGCGACCGTCACGTAGACGAGGGCGTCGACCCAGAGCGGCGACCCCTCGACCGCGATCAGGGCCAGCACCATCGCGATCTGCAGGACGGTCTTGATCTTCCCCCACGTGCCCGCGGCGATCACGTGCCCCTGCTCGATCGCCATCTGGCGCAGCCCGGTGACCGCGAACTCGCGCGCGATGATCACCATCGCCACCCACGCCTGCACGCGGTCGAGTGCGACGAGCGAGACCAGGGCGCTGGTCACCAGCAGCTTGTCGGCCAGCGGGTCCATCAGCCTGCCGAAGTTCGACTCGCTGCGCTGGCGGCGCGCCAGCCAGCCGTCGACCAGGTCGGTGAAGCTGGCGAGGATGAACACGCCCGCAGCCAGAGCGTCGCTCGAGAACTCCGACAGCATCGCGGCCACCAGCACCGGCACGAGGAGGATCCGGAAGACCGTCAGGGCGTTCGGGACGTTGAGCTCGAACACGGTCTAGGGCCGGAAGGACTCCACGGCGAGCACACTACCGCGAGGTCGCGCCCGCGCTGGCCACAACGACGAGGGCGATCGCGGCCCACTCGCGCAGCCCGAGGCTCTGCCCGAGCACGATGAGGCCCGCCAGCGCGGCGACCGCCGGCTCGAGCGACATCAGCACGCCGAACACGCGCGGCGGGATGAGCCGCAGCGCCTCGAGCTCGAACGAGTACGGGATCACCGAGGAGGCGACCGCCACGACGGCGGCGGCCGCGATCAGCTCGGGCTGGATCAGCGCGTCGCCGGCCGTCACGATGCCCGCCGGGAGCGTCACGATCGCGCCGCAGACCATGGCGAGCGCCAGCCCGGCCCCGCCGGGGAAGCTCTGGCCGACGCGCGTGGCCAGGAGGATGTAGATCGCCCACAGGCCGCCGGCGGCGAACGCGAAGAGCACGCCTTCCCGGTCGAGCGAGCCGCCGCCGGCGTCGGCCAGCAGCACGATCCCCGCCGCGGCGAGCCCGACCCAGAGCAGGTCGAGCGGCCGCCGCGAGCCGATCACCGCGACGGCCAGCGGCCCCCAGAACTCGATGGTGATGGCGATCCCGAGCGGGATCCGGTCCATCGCCTCGTAGATGCACAGGTTCATGACGCCGAGCGTGACCCCGAAGACGGCCGCGAGCCGGATCTCCTTCGGGGTGTGGCCGCGCAGGCTCGGCCGCCAGACGGCCAGCAGGATCAGCGCGGCGATGACCAGCCGCAGGCAGGCCGCGCCGGCGGGGCCGAGCTCGTCGAACAGCGTGACGGCGAACCCGGCCCCGAACTGCAGCGACGTGACGGCGGCGACGACGAGTGCGACGCCGCGCGCCTGATCGCTCATCAGCCCCCGGTCACCACCGAGCGCTTGTAGCCCGCGTCGCGCTTGATCGAGCGCTCGCTGAACCGCATGGGCAGGAACTGCTTCTGCGAGAACAGCCGCGTCTGGTCCGCGTAGTGCGGCGAGCGCGGGTTCTCCGACTGCGAGTAGGAGAGGATCGCCTCACCCCGGACGCGGCCGCGCTCGTCGAACGCCGCCGTCATCACGAACGAGGCGCCGTGGTACGGGTCGTAGCGACCCTGGGCGTCGCGGTCGCTGGAGATGATGTTGAAGCAGCCCTCGCCCTCGGTGCAGCCGTGGATCGGGATCCGCTCGCTGCCTCGCGGCTCGGCCTGCAGCTCGCCGAGCGGCACGTCGAGCGCGATGCCCTTCGAGCGCAGGTCCTCGACCGCGCCGGTCAGCGCGGTGAGCACCTTCGGATCGCTGCCGACGATCCCCGCCGGCGTGCCGACCGGATCGGCCGGGTCGTAGGCGGTCGCCCACGGGACGCCCGCCGTGCTCAGCCGCGACCAGTACTCGCGCCACAGCACGGCGCCGCGCGCGTCGATGTCCGCCCGGGTGCTCCACGCAGCGAGCACCGCGCACGCCTCGGCCAGGTCGGCGCGGGCGCTCGCCGTGCAGGCCTGCACGGTGGCGTCGCGCGCCAGCTCGGCGCTCAGGTTGCGGTTGCCGAACATGACCTGTTGCAGCGTGTCGAGCGTGAAGCGCGGCTCGCCCAGCCCGTCCGTGCCCGCCAGCCGCTGCTCGGCCTGCATCAGCCCGAGCCGCGTGCGCAGCAGCCGCTGCGTGCCCTCCCCGCCGATGATGCGCGGGTAGCCGTCGATGCGGAAGCGCGCGCTCGGCAGCCAGTACGAGTCGTTGGAGTTCTCGACGTAGTCCGTGCGGGTGACGCGCGGCAGGCCGGCCGGGCCGATGATCCCCGGCGCGATCGCGTCGGCGTCGCGCTTCCAGCGGCAGGCGGTGCGCGCGCCGTCGAGCAGGATGACCCCCTGCGAGAGCAGCAGCGGCGCGATCGGGTTGTCGGCCGTGCACGTGCTCTGGAGCTCGGCGTCGACGTTCGGGACCACCGACTCGTCGGCGTAGTACGCGCGGCCCTGCGAGTCGGCGGCGATCGTGTTGACCCACGGGTTGCCCTGGACGCGCCGGTACGCGCGCTCGAGGTCGCGGACCGACTGCGCCTTGTCGTACTCGGCCCACTGGTTGACGAGCCGGAAGTTGTTCGCGTTGACGTCGGCGAACGCGAAGGCGTGCTCGTTCGTCCATGTCAGGCCGGCGAGGTCGAAGGAGAAGACCGGCCCCCAGCGCGTCTCGTAGAACGTGTGGCGGCGGGTGCCGCCGCCGCGGACGCGCACCTTCACCGTGCGCTCGCCCATCTTCACGGCCTTGCCGTCGACCATGTACTGCTTCGGCCGGCCGTCGCGCAGGTCGAGCTGGTAGGGCGTGAAGCGCCGCGCGGTCGAGACCGTGTGGCTCCAGGCCACGCCGTCGGTGAAGCCGATGTTGACCGCCGGCACCGCCTGCAGCGCGGCGCCGATCACGTTCAGCTTGCCGGGGATCGTGAGGTGGACCTGGTACCAGCGCTCGGAGCCGTGCCACGGGAAGTGCGGGTTGCCCAGCACGAGCGCGCGGTCGCCGCTCGCGCCGTCGCGGCCGATGCCGTACGCGTTGGAGCCGAGGGTGTCCGCGCCGAGCCGCTCGTCGAACGCCTGCGGGTCGACCGTGGGCGCCGCCGCGGCGGCGGCCGCGCCGGTGGGCGGCTGCGCGGCCACGATCTCGTCGAGGAAGTTGCCCGAGCTGGCGCGCAGTCCGAGCTGGTAGTAGCGGCGGTAGAGGTCGAGCGCGGTGATCGGCCGCACCCACGCCTTGCCGCGACACGTGGGGTCGGACAGCTTGTTGCGGCCGGTGCGCTTCAGGTACGCGTTGAAGCCGGCCGCGAAGCCCTTGGTGGTCGCGCGAACGACGCTCGAGGGGCCCTGCGGCGCCTTGCGCGCGACGAGCTTCTGGACCGTGCGGGCGTCCTTGATCCGCTGGAAGAAGAAGTCCGACTCGAGGTTGCCGTCCTGTGGACCGAAGTAGCGCGAGCGCTCGCCGTTGACGGTCACCACGATGTCCGCCAGCTCGCAGATCTGATCCTGCGCGTAGGCGTAGCCGTAGCCATACCCCAGCGAGCCGTAGTCGCCGGCCTTGATGTGTGCCCACCCACCGGTGGTGCGCCGCACCTCGGCGCGATAGCTGTCCTTGCCGGCCTCGGCGGCCGCTGGAGCGGCCACCACGGTCAAAGCCGTGGCGGCCGCCAGAATTCTCCTCCGCATGAGCGCGAACCCTATGGGCTCGCGCCCTCCGTCAGCGCAGCGGCTGCAGATGGACTGCCTGTCCCCCGCCGCCGGCCATGCGGACGGTCAGCGCGTCGTGCCGGTCGACCACGCGGCGCGTGATCTGCACCGCGTTCGGGTTCGTCTCCAGATCGGTGTCCGGCGCGTCCCCGTAGATCGTGGCCAGGTAGCGCCGACCGCCGTCCAGGAACCGCAGCGGGACGGCCAGGGTGCGCGGCTGCTCGTCGGTCATGCTGCCGATGAACCAGTCGCGTCCGCTGCGCCGCGCCACGGTGACGTAGTCGCCGATCGAGCCGTTGAGCGCCTCGGTGTCGTCCCACGTCGTGGGCACGCGCTCGAGGAACGCGAACTCGGGCTCGCCCTCGTAGTGCTCCGGGACGTCGGCCAGCATCTGCAGGCCGCTCAGGAACACCGGGTACATGGCCAGCTGCTTGGCCCGCGTGGTGTGCACGCGGGTGCGCTCGAGCGTCCGCCACGGCGGCCGTCCGGGCCCGCCCGGGTCCCAGGTGATGTCGAAGATGCCCGGCGTGTAGCTCATCGGCCCGGCGATCATCCGCGTGAAGGGCAGGTTCACCGTGTGGTCGGGCGGGTTGCCCTCGCTCCAGGCCTCGAACTCCGTGCCGCGCACGGCCTCGCGGGTCATGATGTTCGGGTACGTCCGCCGCTCGCCGGTGTCCTTGACGATCTCGTGCGCCTCGACCATCAGGCCGTGGCGCGCGGCCAGGGCGATCGCGTCGCGGTAGTGGTTGACCATGACCTGGTCGTAGTGGTTGTGGACCACCCCGTCGAGCCGTGTGTCGCCGGCGTAGCCGGTCTTGACCGCGGGCACGCCGAGCCCCTCGTAGAGCGCGTACGCGGGCTCGATCTGGCGCAGGTAGTTCGAGACGTCGCCGCCCGTCTCGTTGTGCGCCATCCAGTCGACGCCCTTGCCCTTGGCGTAGGCGACGACCTCCTCGAGATCGAAGTCCGCTGCCGGCTGCAGGAACTGTTGCGGCGGGGCGTCCCAGCCGACGTTCCAGCCCTCGGTCAGCACGTAGGGGATGCCGTGGCGCGCGGCGAAGTCGATGTAGCGCTTCGCGTTCTCGGTCGTGGCGCCGTGCGGGATGGCACCGGCGGTCTCCCACGTGGTCAGGCCCTTGTGGATCTCCCACCAGATGCCCACGTACTTGCCGGGCCGGATCCAGTCCGTGTCGCGATGGCAGATCGCGCACGGGTCGTTGAGGTTGAGGATCAGGGTCGACTCGATCAGGTCGCCCGGGTCGTCGCCGATGACGAGCGCCCGCCAGGGCGATTCGTGCCGGCCGCTGCCGCGGACCTTGGTGCCGTCCGGCAGGGCGACGAGCGCCGACCGGAAGGTCGTCCCGCCGGCCGGCTCGACGTTCATCACCGGGTAGTCGATGAGGTCGGCCTCGTGCAGCGTGGCGTAGCCGGCGCGCCCGGCGTCGAGCGTGAGCGGCGTCGACGCCGCGCCCACCTGGCTCAGCGGCGTGCGGCTCCAGAGGTGCTCGTCGCCGATGCCCGGGCCGGGATGGGCGGGCCCCCACCAGGCCGTGAAGTCGCGCGCGAAGGCGAACTCGGTGTCCTCCGACGTGATGGCGAAGTCGCCGATGGCGTGCTGCCGCGGCAGCACGTAGCGGAACCCGACACCGTCGTCGAAGACGCGGAAGACGACGCTCAGCCGCCGCCGCGGCGCCGTCCGCTCACGCAGATCCACCGTGAGCTCGTTGTAGTGCTCGCGGATCGTGCGGTACTCGCCCCAGACCGGCCGCCAGACGGAGTCGTGGCGGTCGCGCCGCACCCGCTCGGCGACCAGGCCGGCGCCGAGGGCCGGCTCGCCGGCGAAGGACAGCCCGAGCCGCGACTCGGCGATGAGCGGCGCACCGTGGTGCGACACGCGGTAGGTGGCCCGGCCCTCCCGGTCGAGCGCAACCTCGACACGGATGTCCCGGTCCGGCGACGAGACGTCGAAGGTCCGCGCCTCGGCAGAGGCGGCGAGGCCCCCGAAGGCGACGACGGCCAGCAGCCCGACAGTGCGTCTCAGCATGGTTCTCCCCCTGCTCGTTTGCCGCGACCGGCTGAGGATTGCAACGTTTTACCAAGGATGCAACTACGATCTCGCCTGAATGGGCCGTCCTGCTGACGACGAGGTTCCGCGCCGGGCGGGGGTGGTGGCCGTGGCGCGCGCCGTCGGCACCTCGCCGAGCACGGTCTCGAACGCCTTCAACCGGCCCGAGCGCCTCTCGCCCGAGCTGCGCGAGCGGATCATGCGCGTCGCCGCCGAGCTGGGTTACGGCGGGCCGGACCCGGTCGGCCGCAGCCTGCGCAGCGGGCGGGTGGGCGCCATCGGCGTCGTCTTCCGCCGCACGCTGGCCTACGCGTTCGACGACCCGGCCACGGCCCCGTTCCTCAGGGGCGTCTCCGTGGTCACGGACGCCCAGCAGCTCGCCGTGGTCGTCGTGCCAGGGCTGCCGGAGGAACACCCCTCGCACGGTCCGGCCATCCGCAACGTGGCCGTCGACGGCCTCATCGTCTACTCGGTGGCCGCCGACGACCCGCTGTTCGAGGCCGCTCGCCGGCGCGGCCGGCCGACGGTGGTGGTCGACTCGCCCGCCCCGGAGGACGCTCCCGGACTCGACTTCGTCGGGATCGACGACCGGGCGGCGGCCGAGAGCGCCATGCGCCACGTGCTCGAGCTCGGCCATCGCCGGGTCGGCGTCCTCAGCTTCGGCACCTCCGCCCACGCGACGCCGGGTCCCGCGAACGTCGCCATGCAGCAGCGGGCCACGGCGAGCGTCACCCGCCGGCGGCTCGAGGGCTGCGCCCGGGCGCTGACCGCCGCCGGCCTGCCCTGGGCACAGGTGCCGGTGCAGCAGTGCCCGGTGAGCAGCATCGAGCAGGGCATCGCCGGCGGCCGCGCGCTGCTCGACGGACATCCGGACGTGACCGCCATCGTCGCCTTCAGCGACCCGCTTGCCCTCGGCGCCCGCCTCGCGGCGGCGGACCGCGGCCTGACGGTGCCCGGGGAGCTGTCGATCATCGGCTTCGACGACACCGCGCCGCCGGCCGAGCGGCTCACGAGCGTGCACCAGCCGCACGCCGACAAGGGACGCATCGCGGCCGAGCGGCTGCTCGCCGCGCTCAACGGCGCGCCGCCCGCCGGCGCGCACGAGCTGCTCCCGACCCGGCTTGTCGTGCGCGACTCGACGGCGCCGGTCAGGCCGCCATCACCTTGACTTACTCAGACCCTTACAACTCGTTTACGAGGGGTTCAGCCGGCGCTGGAAGGGTGCGGCGTGTGACCCGAATCGCCATCGTCGATCCCCAGCCGGCGGTGCGAACCGGGCTGACGATGCTGTTGCGCACCGAGCCGGGCCTCGTCCCCGTGGGCTCCGCGACCGGCGTCGAGGACGGCTTCGAGCTCGTCGAGCGGCTGCGCCCGGCCGTGGTGCTGCTCGAGCAGCACCTGCCCGACGGCGACGGCCTGACGCTGTGCCGCCGCCTGAAGGCGCTGCCCGATCCACCGCGCGTGATGCTCTACACGGCCGATCCCGACGTGCTCCTCGCCCGCGTGGTGTGCGCCGACGGCGCCGTGGACAAGGCCGCCGATCCCTCCGAGCTGTTCGAGGCGATCCGCGTGATCGCCCGCGGCGGCACGGCGCTGCCGCCGCTCGAGCCCTACCGGCTCGACGCCGCGGCCCATCGCATCGATCCCGAGGATCTCGCGCTGCTGGCCATGCTCGCCGACGGCACTCCGGCCGACGACGCCGCCGACACGCTCAGGCTGGACCACCGCAACGTCGGCCGCCGCATCGACCGCATGGTCGGGCGGCTGCGGGCCGACTCGCCCGCAGCCGTCTGACCGTCTGCCACGAGGGCAAGAGGACGAGCACGGTCTTCCGGTTCATGGCGAGGTCGTAGTATCAGCCGCCATGCCTCTGGTTCCCATGGTCATCGAGCGCACCGCCCGCGGCGAGCGCGAGTTCGACATCTTCTCGCGGCTGCTCAACGAGCGGATCGTCTTCCTCGGAAGCCCGGTCGACGACCAGGTGGCGAACCTGATCGTGGCCCAGCTCCTGCACCTCGAGTCGCAGGACCCCGACAAGGACATCTCGATCTACATCAACTCGCCCGGCGGGTCGATCTACGCGGGCCTGGCGATCTACGACACGATGCAGTTCATCAAGCCCGACGTGGCGACGATGTGCGTCGGCATCGCCATGTCGATGGGCTCGCTGCTGCTGGCCGGCGGCGCGAAGGGCAAGCGCATGTCGCTCCCCAACTCGCGCATCCTCATCCACCAGCCGTCAGCCGGCTTCGAGGGCCAGTCGACCGACATCGAGATCCACGCCCGCGAGATCCTCAAGACCCGCAAGCGGGTCGACGAGATCTACGCGAAGCACACCGGCCAGCCCGAGGACGAGGTCCACCGCGCCATGGAGCGCGACCGGTTCTTCACCGCGGCCCAGGCCGCCGAGTACGGCCTGATCGACCGCGTGATCCACGAGCACTAGGGCTCGAACTTCGAACTGCGCTGGGTAGGGGAGCTGGGAGGCCGGCGGGCCGGTTTTCCCTCTCGCGTCCTGCCTAAGGGTCACAGTGTCACCCCTAAGCAGGATTCGAATGAGAATCCCGGCCGAACCCGCTCCCTTATGCCGCAGTTGACGTTCGTCGACCGCGGCTACGGAATCGCTTCGATGCGGTGCTCGATCGAGCCGAGGCGCTCGACCTCGATCCGCACGACATCGCCGGGACCCAGGAAGCGAGGCGGGTCCATGGCCTGCCCCACGCCCTCGGGCGTGCCGGTGAGGATGATGTCGCCGGGCTCGAGCGTGCAGGTCTCGGCGATGAAGTCCACGAGCGCCTGCGGGCCGAAGATGAGGTCGTTCGTGTTGGAGTCCTGGCGCTGCTCGCCGTTGACCCACGACCCGATGCGCAGGCCGACGGCGTCCGGCAGCTCGTCGACCGTGGTGATCCAAGGACCCCAGGGGCAGGAGGTGTCGAAGCCCTTGGCTCGCGTCCACTGCGGCTCGCGGTTCTGGAGGTTGCGGGCGCTGACGTCGTCGGCCACGGCCCAGCCGGCGATCTTGCCGTCGCCGCCGATCACGACGACCAGCTCGGCCTCGTAGTCGAGCTGGTCGACCACCCGCGGGCGGATGACCGGGCCGGTCGGCGGCACGCTCGAGGTCGGCAGCTTCATGAAGACCATCGGGTACTCCGGCGGCTCCTTGCCCGATTCGGCGGCGTGGGCGGCGTAGTTGAGGCCGATCCCGAAGATCGCCCGCGGCCTGGGCACGGGCGCGAGGAGCGTCACCTCCGCGAGCGCGAAGCTCGGCCCGCCGGCGGGCGAGCGATCGCCCGAGGCCAGACGATCCCGCACGGTTCCGTCGAAGGCGACGACGTGATCGTCGCGCACCTCGCCGGCACGCGGATCCGACTCCCCCGGGGCGATGAAGGTCGCGAGCTTCATGGACGGGTGGGGACCCTAGACGGATTTCCCATTTGAGGTCTCGCCGGGAGCGTCGACAATGATCTCCAGTGGACGCAAGCGCGATCAAGGCGGCAGCCGCCGCCACCTCCGCGACCTACCGGTCGTTCGCCGACGCGACGCGTTCGGTGCTGGACCTCCTGGAGCGGCAGTTCCCGGAGTCGGTGCTCTACCTGGCGCACCTCGACCGCGCCCAGTTCATCCACCGGATCGTGGATGCCCGCAACGGGTCCGGCGTGGGCCTGCGCTCGAACCTGGCGATCCCGCTCGGCGACGCGTTCTGCTCGCACATGGCCGAGGGCCGCGGCCCGCGCGTGTGCAACCAGGTCGGCCGCCATCCGGTCTACGGCACGCTGCCGATGCAGCAGCGCGTCGGCGCGCGCGCCTACCTCGGCGCGCCGCTCGAGCTCTCCGACGGGACGCGCGTGGGCTCGCTGGCCGCGCTCCGCCACTCGGTCGAGCCGTTCACGGACGCCGACGAGTCGCTCTTCCAGATGCTCGCCCGCGTCCTCGCCTCCGAGCTCGAGCGCGAGAGCAACGAGCGGGACCTGCGGCGCTTCAACGACATGCTGCGCGACCAGGCCCGCGGGATGGGCGCGGTCGGCCGCGTCGCCCGCGCCCTGGCCGGGGCCGACGACGCCCGCACCGCCGTCTGCGAGGCCGCCTGCGAGGTCACCGGCGCGCCCGTCGCCTTCCTGCTCGAGCCCGCCGGCCGCGACTTCGTCTCGACCGCCATGGCCGGGGTCGACATCCCGCCGGTGACGATCCAGCCGCGCGGCGACACGCCGTCCGGCCCGGGTCGCGCGTTCACCTCCAAGGAGACCTACTTCGTCGCCGACGCGCGCACGCACCCGGCGCTCGCCGCGCCGCTGGTGGAGGCGACCGGCGCGCGCTCGGCGCTGTTCGAGCCCGTGCTGCGCGACGGCCATGTGGCCGGCGTGCTCATCGTGGTCTGGCAGGCGCCGCTCGAGGCGCTGCCCGACGCCCCGGCGGGCGTGCTGCGGCTGCTCGCGGCGCAGGCCGCGGTGGCCATCGAGCACGCGTCGCTGCGCACGCGCATGGGCGCCCTCGCGCTGAGCGACTCGCTGACCGGGCTCGGCACCCGCCGGGCCTGGGAGGACGAGCTCCCGCGCGAGCTGGCCCGCGCCCGCCGCAGCGACACGCCGGTCGCGGTGGCGGTGATCGACATCGATCACATGAGCGCCTTCAACATGCTGCGCGGCGAGCGCGAGGGCGATCGCCTGATCAAGGAGACCGCTTCGCGCTGGCGCGGTGAGCTGCGCGAGGTCGACTACATCGCCCGGCTGGACGGGACCGAGTTCGGGCTCCTGCTGCCGGGCTGCGGTCTCGGCGAGGCCGTCGAGGTGCTCGACCGCGTCCGCGGCTCGACGCCGCGCGGCCAGACGGCCTCGGCCGGTGTGGCCCGCTGGGACGGCGAGGAACCGGCCGAGCTCCTGCTCGCCCGCTGCACGGACGCGCTCGCGGCCGCCAAGGAGGCGGGCCGCAACTTGACCATCGCCGCCGACTGATCGCGTCGTAGAGTCCGCGGCGTGATCGTCGCCGCCGCCTGGGTGCTGACCGCCGGCACGCTCGTCGCCGACACGGCGGTGGTCGTGGAGGACGGCCGCATCGTCGCCGTGGGCTCCGACGCGGCGCCCGACGTCGTGCTCGAGGACGGGATCCTCGCGCCCGGGCTGATCGACCTCCAGGTGAACGGCAGCTTCGGGATCGATTTCCTCGACGCGCCGGCGGAGGAGTGGCGCGAGGTGGCGCGGCGGCTGCCGGAGACCGGCGTGACCGCGTTCCTGCCGACGTTCGTCACCGCGCCGCTGGCCTCGCTCGCCGACGGCCTGCGCCGCTGCGCGGCGGCCATGGGCGGCGAGGGCGCGCGGATCCTCGGCGCGCACGTCGAGGGGCCGTTCCTGGCCTTCGAGCGGCGAGGCGCACACGACGCCTCGCTGTTCTGCGACCCCACACCGGAACGGCTCGAGCTGCTCCTCGCGCCGGGGACGATGGCCATGATCACGCTGGCGCCCGAGCGGGCGGGAGCGATGGAGGCGATCGAGCGGCTGGCCGCGGTCGGCGTGGTGGTGAGCGTCGGGCACAGCGACGCCAAGGCCGCGACGGTGACGGCGGCCGCCGACGCGGGCGCACGGTCGGTCACGCACGTCTTCAACGCCCAGCGCGGGCTCCATCACCGCGAGCCGGGCGTGCCCGGCGCGGCGCTGGCCGATCCGCGCCTGACCTGCGGCTTGATCCTCGACGGCCACCACGTGGCCGGACCGGTGGTCCGGATCGCGTTCGCCGCCGCACGCGGGCGGATCGCCCTGGTCACGGACGCGATCGCCGCCACGGGGATGCCCCCGGGCATGTACGACCTCGGCGGCGAGCCGGTGATCGTGCGCGACGGCGAGCCGCCGCGGCGCGGCGACGGGACGCTGGCCGGCGCCATCCTCTGGCTCGACGACGCGGTGGCGCGAGCCGTCTCGCTCGGCGTCGACCCCGTCGACGCCATCGAGGCGGCCAGCCGCGTCCCGGCCGACCTGCTCGGCCGGACCGACCTCGGGCGCATCGAGCCGGGAGCGGCGGCGGATCTCGTCTGGCTCGGCCCGGACTTCCGCACGCGGGCATGCTGGGTCGGCGGCGAGCGGGTGTACGGGGAGATCTGATGGCGACGCGGATGCGCGAGGAGATCGGGCAGCAGCCGGCGGCCGTGGAGGCGACCCTCGAAGCGCTGCTGCCGCTCGCGGGCGAGATCGAGCGGCTCGGCGCGGGCGTCCGGCACGTGCTGCTGATCGCCCGCGGGTCGTCCGACAACGCCGCCGTCTACGCCCAGTATCTGTGCACCGTGCGAGCCGGCCGCCTGGCCACGCTGGCCTCGCCTTCGATGGCCACCGCGTACCGGGCGTCGGTCGACCTCTCCGGCGTCCTCGCGGTCGCCGTCTCGCAGTCCGGGGCGACCGAGGAGATCGTCCAGACGCTCGCGTGGGCTCGCGCGTGCGGGGCGCGGACGATCGCCGTGACCAACGTCGCGGGGTCGCCGCTGGCCGCCGGCGCCGACCTCGCGCTGGTCACCCAGGCCGGCGAGGAGCTGGCCGTGCCGGCCACCAAGACCTTCCTCACCCAGCTCGTCGCGCTGTCCGTCCTCGGCTTGTCGCTGGCCGGCGACCGTGCCGGTCTCGACGCGCTGCGGTCCGTGCCCGACGCGGTCGCCCGGGCGCTCGGCGCCGCCGACGCCGCGGAGGCGCTGGCCGTGCGGCTGACCTACGTCGAGCGCCTCGCCGTCTCGGCCCGCGGCTACGCGTACGCGATCGCCCGCGAGCTGGCCCTCAAGCTCCAGGAGGCCTGTTACGTCACCGCGCTCGGCCTGTCGTACGCCGACCTCGAGCACGGCCCGATCGCGGTGATCGACGCCGCGACCCCGGTGCTCCTGCTGGCCGGGTCGCGCGACGAGGTCATGCTCGGGCCGATGACCGCCCTGGCCCGCCGCTGCCGCGACGAGGGCGCGCACGTCTACGGGATCGGCGGCGACGCGGAGTTCGCCGCCGCGTGCCGCGAGGTGCTCCCCGAGGTCCCGCTCCCGGCGGAGCTGTCGCCGCTGTCCCTGATCGTCCCGGGCCAGCTGCTGACCGAGGCGCTGGCGCGCGCGAAGGGCATCGACCCCGACAACCCGCGGGCGCTGCGCAAGGTGACGCAGACCACGTAGTTCGTCACTTCAGCAGCGCGAGCCGGCCCGTGAGGCGGGCGACGGCCTTGCGCGGGCCGTGCACGACGAGGCCGAGGTACTCGATGGCGGCGGTCGGGGTGCGGGCGACCTCGGCGCGGACCGCCTCGTAGTCGGTCGTCTGCTGCCCGAAGGTCGGGAAGTCGATCACGCCGAGTCCGGCGGTCCCGGCCTCCTCGCGCAGGGCGCCGAGCTCCGCCCGCGGCGCGCGCAGGACCGGCAGGCCCATCGGGATGAGCCCGGGGTGCACCTGCGCGTCGGCGTCGACGAGGTCGGGGCCGACCAGCGCCGGTGCCCGCGCGCCGAGGGTCAGGGCCAGCACGGCGGCGGCGTTGGCGGCCAGGCCGGGCGACAGATCCTCGTCCACCACGATCACGCATCGTTCGCTCATCGGCGCGACAACGTATTCGATCTGCGACGGTTCACCACGAACTCCGCATGATCTTCGGCGAAAGGCGCGAATGACCGACCTTGATGCGCTCGATCACGCCCTCCTGCGGGCGCTGCAGGACGATGCACGGCAGACCAACCGCGACCTCGCCGAGACCGTGCACGTCTCCCCGTCGACGTCGTCGGAGCGCGTGCGCGGGCTGAAGGCGTCCGGCGTGATCCGCGGCTACCACGCCGACGTCGACCCGGCCGCGCTCGGCCGTCGCGTCCAGGCGCTGACCGCGGTGACGATCCGGCCCCCGTCGCGCGAGAACATCGAGGCGTTCCGGGACTGGGCTGCTGGGCTGCCGGAGATCGTCGGGGTCTTCGTGGTCGCCGGCGGCGACGACTTCCTGCTGCACGTCGCCGTCCCCGACACCGACGCGCTCTACGCGTTCGTCATCGACCGCCTCACGGAGCGGCCGGAGGTGGCCGACGTCCGCACCTCGGTCGTCTACGAGCACATCCGGCGGCCGGTGCTCGAACCGCTCGCGTAGACCGTCGAGCTGGCCCGGAAGGCGGGCTCAGCGCCGGGATGACGCCTCGCGCTCGAGCAGCGCGTTCGCCTTCTCGAGCTGCGCGACCGTCGACTTCGCGACCGACGCGGCGCCGACCTGGCGGTTCACCCGCGCGTTGATCACGCGGTGCTCCTCGCCCGTGGCGCGGGCGATGACCGAGACGAGCGCCCGGCGCTCGTCGCGCAGCCGCTCGCGCCTCTCGTGCGCCGACTCCTTCACGACCGGCGGCTCGGTCGTCGTGAACGCGGCCAGGGCCGCCGACGGCGCCGGGGCCGCCTCGGCGAACAGCTGCAGCGCCTCGCCGGGCTGGGTGGTCTGCAGGACGTCGTCGTCGCGGCGGGCGCTCGACCACAGCGCGCGGAACGCCTCGTCGGCCGGCTCGCGCTCGGCCCGCTCCGCGACCGGCTCGCCCTGCGGCTCGAGCGCCAAGGCGTGGTTGCGCTCCTCTTCGATCTGCGCGGCGAGCCGCTTCAACGTCGGGTCCGACGGCAGGAAGACGTGCGACATCTGATCCTTGGGGGCCGGCGTGCGCCGGATGAAGCGCCCGATGACCTGCCGGAAGAAGAGCTCGGTCCGCGCGCTGGTGGCGTAGACGCCGACCCGCAGCCGCGGCACGTCGACACCCTCCGAGACCATGAGCACCGAGACGAGCCAGCTCCCGGAGCCGGCGGCGAAGCGCTGGATGCGCTGGGAGGCGTCGGCGGCGTCGGACGTCACGATCGCGGGCGGCTCGCCGGTGATGCGCGCGAGCCGCGCGGCGAGCTTCTCGGCGTGCTCCTTGTCGATCGCCACGACCAGGCCGCCGGCGTCCGGGTGGGTGCCCGCACGGAGGTCGACCAGCTCACGGTGGGCGTCGCGGAGGACGTGCTCGACCCAGTCGCCGTCGGGGTCGAGCGCCGTGCGCAGGCGCCGCGCGGCCTCGGCCGCCGGGAGCACCACGGAGAAGTCGGCCCGGCGGCGGCGGCCGTCGCTCATCCACTCCATGTCGCCGCCGTAGGTGTGGAAGGTCACCGGGCGGCACACGCCGTCGAGCAGGGCGTCGGTGTAGCCGTAGGCGAAGTCCGAGCTCGACACGCCGTCGCCGTCGTACTCGACCCACGGGATCGGCGTGTTGTCGGAGCGGAACGGGGTGCCCGAGAGCAGGAGCCGGAAGCGGGCCTTCTCGAACGCCGCGACGGTGCTGCGCCCCCACGCCGCGAGCTCGCCCATGTGGTGCGGCTCGTCGGCGATGAGGAGCGTCGGGACCTCGGCGCAGCGCTTGCGGTGGACGCCCGGGCCGGCGGCCAGCGTGGCGTAGGTGACGGCCACGCCGTGGCGGTCGCGCGGCTCCGGCCCCGCGGCGTTCGGCCGGTTCGGCTCGAGGTCGAGGCCGTAGCGCGCGGCGTCGAACGCCCACTGGCGGCAGATGTGCGTGGTCGGGGCCACGACGGCGACCCGGGCGACCCGGCCCTCGGCCAGCATCCGGTGCGCGACGTGGAGGCCGAACGTCGTCTTTCCGGCCGCGGGCGTGGCGCTCGCCAGGAACGAGCTGCCCGTGTGGGCGGCGACGGCGGCGGCCGCCGTCTGCTGCCAGGCGCGCAGCGGCCGGCCCGCCGGCCATGCGGGCAGGGACCGGCGGCGCCGGGCGGCGGGGTGGGTGACCGCAGACGTCAAGGGCGCGGAAGGCTAGGGAGCCGACCTGACGGAATGACTATCGTCCAGGTCGTGAACGACGCAACCATCCGCCGCAGGCTTGACATCATCCGCGCCGTCGCCATCCTCGACGCGCTCCTCCTCGTCCCGCTCGTGATCGCCGCCATCAGCGGCGCCGAGGGCCTCGTCGACTGGCTCGGCCCCACCCACGGGATCGGCTTCCTCATCCTGCTCTTCCTCTGCGCCCAGGGCGCCGGGCTCGGCCTCTGGGGCTGGTGGTTCCCGGCCATCGTGGTCGTGACGCTCGGACCTCCCGGCTCGCTCATCGGCGACTTCCGGATCCGCCGCGGCCTGCCCTCATGATCGCCGTCACGCACTTCTCCGACCCCGGCTGCCCGTGGGCCTGGTCGGCCAGCCCGGCGTTCGCCGTCCTGCAGTGGCGGTACGGCGACCAGCTCGAATGGCAGCACGTGATGATCGGGCTCAGCGAGACCGCGGAGCGCTACATCCAGCGCGGCTACACCGGCGAGTCCCAGGCGCGCGGCTACCGCTCCTTCCGCTGGCGCGGCATGCCGTTCACCACCGAGCCGCGAGAGCGGCCGCACGGCACGTGGCCGATGTGCCGGGTCGTCGTGGCCACGCGGCGCGTCGCCCCCGAGCGCGAGCTCGCGGTCTTCCGCGCGCTGCAGTTCGCGCAGTTCACGAGCGCAATGGCGCTCGACGAGCCCGAGGGCATCGAGGCGGCCCTGGAGTGGGTGCCGGGGATCGACCCCGCGGCGCTGGTCGCGGCCGCCGCGGAGCCGGAGACCGAAGCGGCGTTCGCCGCCGACCGAGCGCGCACCGCCACGGCCGCGGGCGGTCCGACCGAGTTCCAGGGCCGCTCGGCGACGACGCCCGAGGGCGCCGTGCGCTTCACGGCGCCGAGCCTGATCCTCGACGCGTCGGACGGCAGCAGCCTCGAGGTCGGCGGCTTCCAGCCGGTCGAGGCCTACGACGTCGCCATCGCCAATCTGGACCGCAGCCTGACGCGGCGCGAGCCCGCCGAGACCGTCGAGGAGATCCTCGCCGAGTTCCCGGACGGGCTGACCACCGCCGAGGTGGCGGCGATCCGCGCGCGCCACCTGCGGCCCGCCGACCTCGATGCGACCGAGGACGAGCTGATCTCCGCCGTCGCCTCGGGCGCCGCCACGCGCCGCCCGTTCGGCAACGACGCGCTCTGGACCGGAGCCTGAGCGAGCACGACATCGCGGGTACGGCTGACCCCCACGCAGACACCAGACAGCCGCATCGGCACGACGGGCCCGCGGTGGGAGTCTTGATCCTGCGATGACCGGTATGAACTACATCGAGTGCGACATCCCGGAGGGCGCGACCCTCAAGGAGTGGCGGCGCGCCAAGGCCGAGAAGCCGAAGCGCACCTTCAAGCTCCCGTCGCTCCGCCCCTCGCTCCGCCCGCGTCTCGTGTGACCTGAGCGCGCGCCAAGGGCGCGCCAAGGTTTCGGCAAGCGGACGGCGCCATGTTGACGTGGTGAACCGCGACCTCTCCCTCTCGCGCCCCGCCGACCGACGCCTCGCGGCGACGGCAGCCGCAGGCGGCGCGGCCCTGTTCTACGGGTTCGGCAACTTCTGCGCGCTGGCGGCGCGGCCCGACCACGCCTCCGTGCTGCGCATCAACCGGCTCAAGGGCCGCCCGCTCGGCCAGGCCGGCAGCGTCACGAGCGACCCGGCGCGCCTGCACATGGCCTTCGACTGGAAGCGCGTGCCGCGCGGCACCGAGCCCGAGACGCTGACGCTGCTCATGAGCGAGTTCATGTCGCTCGGCCCGATCGGCTTCCGCGGCCCGGCCTCCCGGATCGTCCCCGAGCACCTGACCGTGATGGACGGCAACGTCCGCACCGTCCAGCACATCACGCCCGGGGTGCGCTGCCGCTCCAACCTCCTGGTCGGCGACGTGCTCGACCGCCTCGGCGAGGACCTGCTCTTCATCACCTCGGCGAACCGCTCTTCGCACCGCACCGGCGTGGCCGAGGCGGCCCACTGCGAGATGAACGAGATCCGGCGCGAGTTCGTCGGCCGCACGGACGCGGTCATGATCGGCCACTTCGACGAGAGCGCGAACCGCGGCCGCTACCCGCACCACGTCCCGTGCTCGACGTCGATCGTCTCGTTCCACCGCGAGCTGAAGGTCGACGGGCGGCCCGCGCTGCTGCTCGAGCGCCAGGGCTCGCTGGGCGCCGACACGGCCCGCAAGATCGCCGCACGGCACGGCTTCGTGCTCGTCGTCACCCCGGCGGCGCAGACGCGCCTGCCGGTGCGCTGGCCGCTCGCAGAGCGGCGGATCGCCGCGTAGAGCCGGTCGTCTAGTCCATGAGCTGATGGAGCGAGCGCAGCCCGTTGGCTGCGCCGAGCAGGACCAGCGCGATCACCGCCGCCACGACGAGCACGGTGAGCCCCGTGAGGGCTCCTCCGCCGAGCGCGGCGCCGGCGAGGACGGTGAGGATGGTCGGCATCACTGCACCACCCGGTATACCCCTTCTCAGGGTTGCATGCGCGCACGTCCTGTTAAGCCTCCGATCGGCGCCGACGCGATCGTCCCCGAGCCGCCGTCCCGGCGCGCCGCTGTGCGGCTCGCGCGGCTCAGGCTCGCGGCGCGCGGGCGGCTCCAGGTGCACGGGAATGTGCAGGTGGAGCGCGGCGCGCAGGTGAACGCGAGCGGCGGCCGCGTGGTGCTGGAGGACGGATGCCTGCTCGGCGCCGGCTGCCGGATCGAGGCGGCGGGCGGCGACGTGCGGATCGGCCCGCGGACGCAGGTTGGCGCGCGGGCGGTCATCGTCGCGCTGGCCGGGATCGACGTCGGGGCCGACTGCGTGGTCGGCGAGTGGGCGATGATCGCCGACGCCGAGCCGACGTTCGACGATGCCGAGCGCCCGACGCGGCAGCAGCCGCTGCGCAGCGCGCCGGTCGTGCTCGGCGACGGCGCGCGGATCGGCGCGCACGCGACGATCCTGGCGAGCGTGGCGGCCGGCGAGGTGGTCGGGAGCTACGAGACGCGGGCGCCGCGCAGCACGTCGTAGACCGCGGCGGTCTGGCGGGCCGTGTCGGCCCAGTCGAACTTGAGGACCCACTCGCCGGCCTCGGCCACCAGGCGGTCGCGCAGCGCGTCGTCGCTGAGGAGCTGCTCGGCCATGCGGGCCAGCGAGCGCGGGTCGCGCGCCCGGAAGCGCAGGCCGACGCGACGCCCGCCCGGCACCACCTCCCGCAGGCCTCCCGTGTCGGCCACGATGCACGGGCAGCCGGAGGCCATGGCCTCGAGCGCCACGAGGCCGAACGGCTCGTAGAGCGACGGGACGAGGCAGAGGTCGGCGATCCGGTAGAGCGAGTGCAGCACGTCGTCGCCGGTCCAGCCGACGAACGAGCCGTGCTCCATCAGGTCCAGGCGCTCCGCCTGCTGCTTGAGCTCCGCCTCGGCGGTGCCCGATCCGGCGACGAGGAACCGCACCTTGCCGAGCCGCTCGATCAGCCGCGGCATGGCGTCGAGCGCGAGGTGGAAGCCCTTCTCGTAGACCAGCCGGCCGACGAGGATGATCAGCTTCTCGTCGGGCGCCGCGAACTGCGCGCGCAGGCGCGGCAGGTCCTCGATCGGCTGCAGGTCGGTCGGGTCGATCCCGTTCGGGATGGCCGTGACCCGTTTGGCCGGGACGCCGAAGACGTCGGCGACGTGGTTGCGCATGTAGGCCGAGCACGTGATCACGCGGTCGGCCTCGCGCACCATCCGCCGCTCGACCGCGTGGATGTGCGACTGGGGGTGCTTGTCGACCCAGCCCTGGTGGCGGCCGTACTCCGTCGCGTGGACGGTCACGAGCCACGGCACGCCGAAGCGCTTGGCGAGGGCGCGGCCCACGTCGGCCACCAGCCAGTCGTGCGAGTGCACGACGTCGAACGAGCCGTCGAGGTCGAGCGCCGCGGCGAGCATGTCGGCGTTCATGTGCTCGACCCACGCGATGAAGGCGTCGAGATCGTCCTTGGGGAAGTCCGGCTCGCGCACGCGGTGCACCGCTACGCCATGCCGCTCCTCGCTGGCCGAGAGCCGCCCGCCGCCGCGGGTGACGACGTGCACCTCGACCCCGCGGGCCACGAGCTCCTCGGAGAGCTTGCGCACGTGCCGCGCGAGGCCGCCCTCGACGATCGGCGGGTACTCCCAGGACAGGATCAGGACGCGCACCGCGGGGCCGCAGGCTACTGGGCTAGGAGCGAGCGCGGAGCCAGTACACGAGCGTGGCCGCGGCCTCGCTCGCCAGGGCCAGGACGATGAGGCTCCAGGCGAAGTAGAACATCGCCCCGCGCACGTCGACGATGAGCAGCAGGGTCAGGCCCGTGATGACCGCGGCGGCGCGAAGCAGGAACTGCCACGGAGGCGCCATCGCACGGACGTTACGCCTACGCGATCACCGCGCGGATCATCGTCCGGCCGCTGGCCTTCGCCACCGACACGCGGTGGTGGCCGTCGCGGACGGCGAAGTGGTCGCCCACGCGGACGATGGAGATCGGCGGAAGCGCGGCGCCCTCCCGCTCGGCGCGCCAGACGCGCAGCCAGCGGCAGCGGGTCTGCGCCCTCGGGCGGAAGCTGCCGTCGAACGCGGATGCGCGGTTGGGCTCCACCGTGCCGCGGATCGCGTCGAGCGGGACCTCGTGCGCCCCGCGCAGCGTGCCCGCGACCGCCGTCCGGCAGGCCTCGTCGAACACCGCCAGCTGCCGGCACGCGTCGCGGCAGCTGCTCATCCAGCGGCGCAGGAACCGGGGAGCGCGCGCTCGGGCGAACGCCTTCTCGGCCTCCATCTCGATCCATGCGCTCATGACGTGAAGCGTTGCAAGTGCAACGAACTCCGTGAATGCGGCCTTCCGACCAAACGCGGTTCGGTTCGCCGCCGGCTGCGGGTGGGGTCAGACTGTGGGCCGAGATGGCCCGCCTGGATGCCGCGTGGCAGCACTTCGCCGATGCCGATTGGGCGGCCGCGCGGGACGCGTTCGCCGCGGCGCTCGCGGAGGACGCGGACGACCCGGACGCGCTGGACGGGCTCGGCCAGTCGCTGTGGTGGCTGGGCGAGCGCGACGCCGCGATCGATCGCCGTCGCGAGGCCTTCGCCGCGTACCGGCGGCGCGGCGACGACCGCGGCGCGGGCCGGATCGCGACCTACCTCGCCAGCGAGAGCCGCATCGACGGGCAGGATGCGGCCGCGGCGGGCTGGCTGGCCCGGGCGCGGCGCCTGCTCGCCGGCGCGGCGAGCTCGAACGAGGCCGGCTGGCTGGCCATCGAGGAAGCCAAGCGCGCGGCGGACCCCGCGACGGCCGAGCGCCATTCCCGCGCGGCGCTCGACATCGCCCACGAGCTGGGCGACCCCGACGTCGAGTGCATGGCCCTGGCCCAGCTCGGCCGCTCGGTCGTCCGCCAGGGCCGGATCGACGACGGGCTTGCGCTGCTGGACGAGGCGATGACCGTGGCGCTCGGCGGCGAGACGAGCGACCCGCTGGCCTGCGGCGACGCCTGCTGCACCACGCTCGTCGTCTGCGACGGCCTGGCCGACCTCCGGCGCGCCGCGCAGTGGTGCGACGAGGTGGTCGCCTTCACGGACCGCCGCCGCTTCATCCCGGTGCAGGGCTGGTGCCGGGGGATCTACGGCGGCGTGCTCGTCCGGGCCGGGGAATGGGAGCGCGCCGAGGCGGTGCTCGTGGAGGCGCTCAAGCGCCGCCCCGACCGGCGGCGCGGCGCCGGTCGCACCCTGCCGCTGGCCACGCTCGCCGGGCTGCGGCTGCGCCAGGGACGCCTCGAGGAGGCGGCGCAGCTGCTCGAGGGCCTCGAGGACGAGCCCGGCGCCCTGGCCCCGCTCGTCCGCCTCCAGCTCGAGCGCGGCGACCTCGCCCACGCGCGGGCGCTGCTCGAAGGCGGCGACGACGACCTGGTCGGCCTCCGCGGCGCGCTCGCGCTGGCGGTCGGCGACCACGAGGCCGCGCGGGCCGACGCCGAGGCGCTGCGCGCGCTGGCCGAGCGCACCGCGCGCGAGGACCTGCGGGCCGAGGCGGCGCTGCTCGCCGGCCGGATCGCGGGCTCCGCCATCGAGCTCGCCGACGCCGTCGCGCGGTTCGCCGCGCTCGGCTATCCGTTCGAGGAGGCGAGCGCCCGGCTGGCGCTCGCCCGCGTCCAGGCCGCCGACGGCTCGCCGCTCGCGCTCGCTTCGGCACGCGCGGCGCTCGCCGCCTTCGAGGCGCTCGGCGCGCGCGGCGAGGCCGACCGCGCCGCCGCCCTGGTCCGGGAGCTGGGCGGCGGCGGGCGGACGGCGGTCCGCGGCGAGCGCGACGAGCTGACCGTGCGCGAGCGCGAGGTCCTGCAGCTGATCGCCGCGGGCCTCTCGAACGGCGCGATCGCCGACCGGCTCGTCATCGCGCCCAAGACGGCCGAGCACCACGTCGGCCGCGTGCTGGCCAAGCTCGGCGTGCGCAGCCGCGCCGAGGCCGCCGCGCTCGCCGTGCGCGAAGGGCTCTAGCGGCTCACGGCGCTTCGCCGATCCCGTTGCCGCTGAAGGCCCCGTCGGGGTCGTAGCGGCGCTTGACCGCGAGCAGGCGCTCCCAGACCTCGTCGGCGTACGCGTCGCGGACCGGGCGGTCGGCGTCGAGGGCGTTGACGTAGACGCCGCCGGCCGCGAACGGCGCCGTGGCCTCCCACGTGCGGCGCACCCAGTCGGCCGTCGCGTCGATCGGCTCGTCGCCCGAGCAGCCGATGATCCACGTCAGCGCGCGCGCTCCGCGGTGGCCGAACGCCGTCTCGCCGGGCGCCACGCGATCGACGGCGCCGCCCATCCAGGCCGTCATCACGTGGGCGTGCGGCGTCGGCGCGCGCTCGAAGGCGGCGAGCAGCGCGTCGACGAAGTCGTCGCTGACCTCCGGGAGGTAGTGCAGCCGGTCGTAGAAGCGCCACCCGTGCGGGGCCGTGGCGTCGAGCATCGACTGGAGCGCGACGTACGGCATCGGGGCGACGAGGTCGAGCGGCCGCCGGGCCCGCGCGGAGCGGGGCCAGCACGCGCTCGCCCTCGGCCGGGTCCCCGCACCAGGCCACGGCGACCGCCACGACCGCCCGACCTTGCAGCGCCGCCGGGAACGGCGCCTCCGGCGGAGCGGTGATCAGCGCCGCGAAGAGCGTCAGCTCGTCCGGCGCCGTCGCCATCAGCTCGCGGCTGGCCCGCAGCGCCTCGCGGGCGTGCTCCCACGGGAAGACGAGCATCCCGCCGAGGACCGTCGGGCCGACGCGGTGGGCGCGGAACTCGAAGCTCGTGACGGCCGCGAAGTCGCCGCCGCCGCCGCGCAGGGCCCAGAACAGGTCGGCGCGCCCGTGCGGGCTCGCGCGGACCAACCGCCCGTCGGCGAGCACGACCTCGGCGGCGAGCAGGGAGTCGATGGTCAGGCCGTGGCGGCGCATCAGCCAGCCGAGACCGCCGCCGAGCGTGAGCCCGCCGACGCCGGTGTGGGAGATCTGCCCGGCCGGCACGGCGAGGCCGTGCTCCTGGGTCGCCGCGTCGAGCTCTCCGAGCAGCGCGCCGCCGCCCACCCGCACGACCTCGCGCTCGGGATCCACGTGGACGCCGCTGAGCCCGCGGAGGTCGATGCAGAGCGCTCCGTCGCGCACCGATCGCCCGGAGACCGAGTGGCCGCCGGCGCGGATCGTGAACGCCACGGCGAGGGCCCGCGCGGCGCGGATGGCGGCGCAGACGTCGTCGGCGTCGTGCGCGAAGGCGACGGCGGCGGGCCGGCGGTCGATCGCGCCGTTCCAGCCGGCACGGGCGGCGTCATAGCCGGCGTCGCCCGGCTCGACGACGCGGCCCGTGAAGCCCTCGGCGCGCAGCCACGAGACGAGGTTGGAGGTGGTGGCGGTGGTCATGCCGGGCAGCCTCGCGGCCGCCGCCCGATCGAGCGTCGGGGACCTCCCCTATCTCTGACCCCTAGACGCGCTCGAACAGCGCGATGCCGTGCTCCCCGAGCAGGTCGGCGACGGGGATCGGCCCCCGGAGGTGGCGCTCGCCGCCCATGAGCACGTCGCGCCACGTCCCCCCGGGGACGTTCACCGGAGCGTCGGACGCGCGCAGCTCGGCCGCCGCGAGCACGTTGTCGCCGCGCAGGAACGCCACGGTGTCGGGACCGGCGGCCAGCGGGGTGTAGCCGCCGGCGAACGCCTCCGGCCGGTGGGCGCGCAGCGTGAGCGCCCGCACGATCAGCCACAGCTTCAGCGTCTCGCGCGTCGGCGCGGCGCCGCGGCGCACCTCGGCCAGCAGCTCGCGGCGGCGCGCCCAGTCCACGCGGCGCCGGTTGTCGGGGTCGACCAGCGAGAGCGCCAGCAGCTCGTCGCCCTGGTAGATGTCGGGCACGCCGGGGACGGTGAGCTTGAGGAGCAGCTGCCCGAGCGCCGCGCGGTCGCCCGCGCGGGCGACCTCGGCGGCGAACGGCTCGAAGTCGCTCAGGAACGGCCGGTGGTCGTAGAGCGCCCGGCAGAACGCCTTCACGCGCTCCTCGTGCGCCGTGTCCGGCTCGATCCAGTTCGTGTTCCGCTTGGCCTCGCGCAGCGCCTTCTCGACGTAGGCCTCGAGCCGCTCGACCTCGATCGGCCACGCCCCGACCAGCGTCTGGAAGATGAGGTAGCGCTCGACCGCGTCGGGCCCGTTGAGCGTCGAGCACGCCTCGAACCAGCGCCGGACGTGTGCGCCCCACTCCTCGGCCATGCCGGCCAGCGCGCCGATCCGTGCCCGCACGTCGCCCGAGCGCTTGGTGTCGTGCGTCTGCGTCACGAGCAGGTTGTCCGGGAAGCGCGCGGCGCGCTCCGCGTTGGCCGCATGGAGCTCCTCGACCCCGATGCCGAAGCGGCTCGGGTCACCGCCGACGTCGTTGAGCGCGAGCAGCCGGAGGTAGCGGTAGAAGGCCGTGTCCTCGACGCCCTTGGCCGTGATCGCCGGCGTGGTCTGCTGGAAGCGCGTCACGAAGGCGTCCCAGCCGCGCTCCTCCAGGGTCAGCACGCGCTGCAGCGACTCGGGGAGCCCGGCCTCGCGGATCGCCTCCCGATCGGCGTCCACCACCAGCCCCGACCACGGCTCCGCGTACGTCCGGTAGATCGGGAGCGAGGCCAGCGTGCGCTCCAGGCCGCCGACCTCGCGCGGCGCCTCGTGCCGCAGCCGGTCGGCCTCCGGCGCGAACGGCCCGCGCACCTGCTCGAGCTTGGCCTCGAAGGCCACGTCGCCGAACGCCCGGTCGTCGCCCGAGAGCTCCACCCAGAGGTCGGTCAGCGGCGCCTCGCCGCGCCGGTCGACGAACAGCGCCGCGACGTCGTTGAGGAACTCGTAGCCGACCGTGCCGTCGACCGCCCAGTCGCGCAGCGCCTCGCCGGGGTCGAGGATCTTCTCCACCCAGACGTGCTGAGCCCCGCCCTCGCGCAGGCGCCGGAGGTAGCCCGCCGGATCCGCCAGCCCGTCCGGATGGTCGACCCGCAGCCCGTCCACCGTGCCTTCGCGGGCCAGCCGCAGCGCCAGCTTGTGCGTCTCGGCGAAGACGTGCTCGTCCTCCTGGCGGACGGCGGCCAGGTGGTCGATGTCGAAGAACCGGCGGTGCCGGCCGGTCCGTTCGTCGACGTCGAAGAACCGCGACCGCAGCGCCGGGTCGGCCCAGAAGCGGTTCGCCTCGTCGGTCGCCATGTGGTTGGGGACGATGTCGAGGATCAGCCCCAGGCCGGCGCCCTTGGCCGCCGCGGCCAGCGCGTCGAACTCCCGCTCCCCGCCCAGCTCCTCCGAGAAGCGCGTCGGGTCGACCACGTCGTAGCCGTGCTGCGAGCCCGCCCGCGCCTGGAACGACGGCGGCAGGTAGAGATGGCTCACGCCGAGGTCGCGCAGGTAGGGCACGAGCTCGCGCGCCTCCGCGAACCCGAAGCCCGGACCGAGCTGCAGCCGGTAGGTGGCGCGGAACGTCAATTCTCGCGCTGGAGCACCATCAGGGAGAGCTGGGGCAGCGACAGGTGCTCGCCTGCGCTGGACTGCAGGGCGCCCGGCAGCGCGTCCGGATCGTCGGTGCGCAGGATGACGTTCCAGCGGCGGCCGAAGCGCGTCGGCGGCAGCCGGAACTCGATGTCCTCGTGGCTGCCGTTGAAGAGGAGCAGGAACGAGTCGTCGACGATCCGCTGGCCGTGCTCGTCCGGCGCGGCGATCTCCTCGCCGTTGAGGAACATGCCGACGACGTGGTGATCCTGCCAGTCGCGCTTGGTCATGCGCCGGCCGTCGGGGCGGAACCACCAGGCGTCGGGCAGTCCCGAGCCCTCCTCCTCGGTGCCGTGCAGGAACTGGCGGCGCCGGAGGACGGGGTGCTCGCGCCGCAGGGCGATGAGCCGGCGCGTGAAGTCGAGCAGCCGCTCGCCGGCCTCGTCGACCTCCCAGTCGAACCACGAGATCTCGTTGTCCTGGCACCAGGCGTTGTTGCTGCCGCCCTGCGTGCGGCCCATCTCGTCGCCGCCGAGCAGCATCGGCGTGCCCTGCGAGAGGATCAGCGTGGCGAGGAAGTTGCGCTTCTGGCGCTCGCGCGCGGCGACGATCGCGGGATCGTCGGTCGGGCCCTCGACGCCCATGTTCCACGAGCGGTTGTCGTCGGTCCCGTCGCGGTTGTCCTCGAGGTTCGCCTCGTTGTGCTTCTGGTTGTACGAGACGAGGTCGTTGAGCGTGAAGCCGTCGTGGGCGGTGATGAAGTTCACCGAGGCGAACGGGTGCCGGCCGTCGTCCTCGTAGAGATCGCTGGAGCCGGTGAAGCGCGAGGCGAACGCCGCCACGCCGGCCTGTCCGCGCCAGAAGTCGCGCATCACGTCGCGATACATGCCGTTCCACTCCGACCACAGGACCGGGAAGTTGCCGACCTGGTAGCCGCCGGGCCCGACGTCCCACGGCTCGGCGATGAGCTTGACCTGGGAGAGGATCGGGTCCTGGTGGATGACGTCGAAGAAGCTGGCGAGGCGGTCGACGTCGTAGAACTCGCGCGCCAGGGCGCTGGCGAGGTCGAAGCGGAAGCCGTCGACGCGGCATTCGTCGACCCAGTAGCGCAGCGAGTCCATGATCAGCCGCAGGACGCTCGGGTGCACCGGGTTGAGCGAGTTGCCGGTCCCCGTGAAGTCCATGTAGTGGTGGGGGTCGTCGGGCATGAGCCGGTAGTAGCTCATGTTGTCGACGCCCTTGAACGACAGCATCGGGCCGAGGTGGTTGCCCTCTGCGGTGTGGTTGTAGACGACGTCGAGGATCACCTCGATGCCGGCCCGGTGCAGCGCCTTGACCATGCCCTTGAACTCGCGCACCTCCTGGCCGCGGATGCCGGTCGCGGCATAGAGCGAGTGCGGCGCCAGGAAGCCGATGGTCGAGTAGCCCCAGTAGTTGGTGAGCCCGCGATCGGCCAGGAACGACTCGTCGGCGATGTGGTGGATCGGCAGGAGCTCCACGGCGGTGACGCCGAGTGACTGGAAGTGCTCGATCGCGGCCTCCGACGCCAGCCCGGCATACGTCCCGCGCAGATCCTCGCGCACCCCCGGGTGGCGCTTTGTGAAGCCTTTGACATGTGTCTCGTAGATGACCGTCTGGTCCATCGGCGTCGCCGGCCGCCGGTCGTCCTCCCAGTCGAAGCGGTCGTCGACGACGACGGACTTGGGGATGGCCACCGCGGAGTCGTCGTCGTCCGGCTCGAGGTCGGCGTCGTCGCCGGCCTCCGGCTCGGGCACGTACGGCAGCACGTTCGCGCGGTTCCAGCGGATCTTGCCCTCGATCGACTTCGCGTACGGGTCGATCAGCAGCTTGCACGGGTTGAAGCGATGGCCGGCGCGCGGGTCGTAGGGCCCGTGGACGCGGTAGCCGTAGCGCTGGCCGGGCCCGACGCCGGGCAGGTACACGTGCCAGTTGAACGCCGTGCGCTCGCTCAGCTCGACGCGTTCCTCGTGGTCCTCGTCGTCGAACAGGCACAGCTCGACCCGCTTGGCGTGCTCCGAGAAGAGGGAGAAGTTGGTCCCGTTCCCGTCCCAGGACGCGCCCAGGGGAAACGGCCTGCCCGGCCAGACGTCTCTCACGGCGTTCACCCTAGCCGTGCCAACACGCCGGACAGTGGTGGCAGCACGACGTATCCCGGCTCCGCGGTGGCATGGCTCGTGGCCAGCACCAGCTCCGCCGTTCCGTCGAGCGGCACGTGGGAATCGCGCCGGGAGAAGTTGGCCACGAGCACGAAGGCGCCGCGGCGCACGCGCAGCCAGCCGGCGTGCTCGTCGTGGTCGACGGCCTCGGCGTCGCCGGGCGGGAGCTCGCGGCGGACGCGCAGGAGCGCCTCGTAGAGCTCTCGCAGGCCCTCGGGCTCGCCCTCGCGGGTGAGCTTGGAGGCCTCGAAGGTGGCCGGATCCTGGGGATCGGGCACCTCCCGGCCCGCGAACTCGGCGAAGGCGGAGAACTCGCGCCGGCGGCCCTCGCGGGTGGCGTCCGCGATCTCCACGTCGATGTGGTCCGAGAAGAACTGGAACGGCGCGTTCTCGCCGTGCTCCTCGCCCTGGAAGAGCATCGGCGTGAAGGGCGAGAGCAGCGTGACGAACGCCGCCAGCGCGCGGGTCTCGACCGGGAGGCGGTCGCCGAAGGCGCGGTTGCCGACCTGGTCGTGGTTGGCGGAGAAGACCACGAAGCGCTCGGGCGGCACGTCGTCGGCCTTCGCGCCGAAGCGGCGGCGGCGGAAGGTCGAGTACGTGCCGTCGTGGACGTGGGGGCGGTGGAACGCCTTGGCCAGGTCGGCCACGGCGCCGAACTCGGCGTAGTAGCCGGCGTGATCGCCGGTGAGCAGGACGCGCAGGGCGTGGTGGAAGTCGTCCGCCCAGGCGGCGTCGCAGCCCCAGCCGCCGCGCATGACGTCGCGCATGACCTTCGGGTCGTTCAGGCCCGACTCGGCGATCACGAAGGCGGGCGCCGTGCGGCGCACGAGCGCGGCCACCAGATGCTCGGGACCGCCGTCCATGATCGCGTGCACGGCGTCGAGCCGCAGCCCGTCGACGTGGAAGTCGCGGACCCACTGCTCGGCGCTCTGCAGCGCCCATTCCCGCACCGCGCCGGAGTCCTCGGCGTCGTAGTTCAGCGCGTCGCCCCACGGGGTCTCGTAGTGCGAGGTGAAGTAGGGGCCGAACGCGCGCAGCGCCGCGCCGCCGCTCGCTCCGACGTGGTTGTAGACCACGTCGAGGATCACGGCCAGGCCCTCGGCGTGGGCGGCGTCCACGAGGCGCTGCAGACCCTGCGGGCCGCCGTAGGAGGACTGCGCGGCGGAGAGGTACACGCCGTCATAGCCCCACCCGTGGTTCCCCGGGA
This sequence comes from uncultured Solirubrobacteraceae bacterium, assembly GCA_963774155.1. Lineage (GTDB taxonomy): Bacteria > Actinomycetota > Thermoleophilia > Solirubrobacterales > Solirubrobacteraceae > DASSUW01. Next base: position 141,556 of record CAVZDW010000006.1, on the reverse strand, counting down.
ACTCGCCGACGGGCATCAGCTCGATCGCCGTGACCCCCAGCTCCCGCAGGCCGCGCAGATACGGGATGACGGCCTCGAACGTGCCCTCGGCCGTGAAGGTGCCGACGTGCAGCTCGTAGAGCACGAGCTCGCCCATGGCCGGCGGGACCCAGGCCTCGTCGGTCCATTCGAAGGCGGCCACATCGAGCAGCCGCGAAGGCCCGCGCAGGCCCTCGGGCTGCCACCGGCTGCACGGGTCCGGAAGCTCGGAGCCGTCGACCACGTAGGCGTAGTCGGCACCCGGGAGCGCCTCGGCCGTCGCTTCCCAGACACCCATCCCGGCGTCGTCCAGCGGCGCGCTCGGAGCCGTCCAGGCGCAGCGCGATCCGCTCGGCCCCGGGCGCCCAGACGCGGAACTCGCCGCGGCCGTCACCGAGTGGGTAGGCGCCCAGGCGGCGCTCGAACGGAAGCATGGTCACCGCATCTTCCCCCGGATCGGGGTGTTCAATCGAGGCCATGCTTGTCGCCACCCTCCTGGCCGTCGCGGTCATCGCCACGACTCAGCCCGCCACGAACGTCGGCGCCACCGGCGCGACCCTCAACGGCACGGTCGAAGAAGCGACCACCGCGAACTTCGAGTACGGGACGACGACGAACTACGGCCTCACGACGCCCGTCGTGGCCAATCCGCCGGACGGTCCCGTCACCGCGAACATCACCGGCCTGACCGTCGACACGACGTACCACTACCGGCTCGTGGCGAGCGACGGGACCGATGTCGCGCAGGGCCAGGACCAGACCTTCCGTACAGCGGGACCCCCCTCGATCTCCAACCAGGTGTCGAGCGCCGTCACGCCCACCTCGGCCAGGGTGACCTCCTCGGTCAACACCAAGAACATCGAGACGGGCTACCGGATCCAGTGGGGATCGAGCACGAGCTTCGGCAACCTCACGCCGAACGTGACCGCGAGCAACGGCACGGTGACCGCGAGCGTCGACCTGACCGACCTCAAGCCGAGCACCACCTACTACTGGCGCACGCGCGCCACCAACGCGGCCGGTACGCGGCTCGGCTCGCGCAAGAGCTTCAAGACCGGCCCGCTCCCGACCGCCATCACGGTGAACCTGTCGCACTCCGCGGTCACCTGGGGCGGCAGCACGACGCTCGGCGGCCGCGTGAGCGGCAGCGGCGTCGGCGGGCTCACGCTGGCGCTCGAGCAGCAGCGCCCGCAGGACTCCGGCTTCGTCGAGCTCAAGACCGCCCGCACGGGCGGCGACGGCGGCTACCTGTTCATGGTCGACAACGTCTGGGCGAACACGCGCTACCGCGTCGTCACGCGCACCCCGGTGCCCGTCACGAGCCCGGTGGTGAGCGTGAAGAGCAAGGTCAAGGTGGGGGCCAAGGCGCGCCACTCCTCGCGCCGGTGGGCCCGCGTCGAGGGCTCGATCCTCCCCGCCGTCGACGCCACCGTGACGCTCCAGCGCAAGCGGTCCGGCGCCGGCTGGCAGCGCGTGAAGCGGCGGCTCGTGGGCCCGGCGGACAACCTCCGCTCGCGGTACTCGTTCGCGGTGCCGCGCGCGCGCAGGGCCGCGAAGCGGTTCCGGGTGCTCGTGCAGCCGGTCAGCGGCAGCGGCAACGCGCGCGGCTTGAGCCGCTCGGTCGTCGTGAAGCGCCGCTAGGGCGCGAACTGTCAACCGCGCTGGGTAGGGAGGTTGGGGGATCGGCCTCGCTGGCCACTCTGGAAGTGGCGTGCTGACGAATCCTCGCTATACGAGGAAAAGTCAGCACAGCGGCCGATCCCGCTCCCTTAATGCCGCAGTTGATGTTCGTCACCCTGCTGATCCTCGGGCACGAGCCAGAGCGTGCCCAGCGGCGGCAGGCTGACCTCGGCCGAGAACGGCTGGTTCTGCCACGCGATCGGGCCGGCCTCGATGCCGCCGAGGTTCCCGACGTCGGAGCCGCCGTAGTAGCCCGAGTCGGTGTTGAGGGCCTCGCGCCAGCGGCCCGAGCGCGGCAGGCCGAGCCGGTAGCCGTAGCGCGGCACCGGCGAGAGGTTGGCCACGAAGATGATGACGCGCTCGGAGTTCTTGGAGCGGCGCGCGAAGGCGAAGACGTTGCTGTCGGCGTCGTTGGCCTCGATCCACCAGAACGCCGTGTGGTCGGAGTCGGCGTCCCACAGCGCGGGCTCGGCCTTGTAGGCGTGGTTGAGGTCGCGCACCAGCGACTGCACGCCGGCGTGCTGGGGATCCTCGAGCAGGTGCCAGTCCAGCGAGCGCTCCTCGCTCCACTCGCTCTCCTGCGCCAGCTCGCAGCCCATGAAGAGCAGCTTCTTGCCGGGGTGCGCCCACATGAACGCGTAGAGCGAGCGCAGGTTGGCGAGCTTCTGCCACTTGTCGCCCGGCATCTTGTTGAGCAGCGAGCCCTTGCCGTGCACGACCTCGTCGTGGGACAGCGGCAGGATGAAGTTCTCGGTGAACGCGTAGACGAGGCTGAAGGTCAGCTCGTGGTGGTGCCAGCGCCGGTAGATCGGGTCCTGCTGGAAGTAGGCCAGCGTGTCGTGCATCCAGCCCATGTTCCACTTGAAGCCGAAGCCGAGCCCGCCGATGTACGTGGGACGTGAGACGCCCGGCCACGCGGTCGACTCCTCGGCCGCAGAGATCGTCCCCGGCTCGCGGGCGTACAGGACCTCGTTGAGCTCCTTGAGGAAGCCGACGGCCTCGAGGTCCTCGTTGCCGCCGTACTCGTTCGGCACCCACTGGCCCTCCTCGCGGGAGTAGTCCAGGTAGAGCATCGAGGCGACGGCGTCGACGCGGATGCCGTCCGCGTGGTACTCGCGCAGCCAGAAGAGGGCGTTGGCGATGAGGAAGTTGCGGACCTCGTGGCGCCCGTAGTTGAAGACCAGCGTGCCCCAGTCGGGATGGAACCCGCGGCGCGGGTCCGCGTGCTCGTAGAGCGCGGTGCCGTCGAAGCGCGCCAGGGCGAAGTCGTCGCGCGGGAAGTGCGCCGGCACCCAGTCGAGGATCACCCCGAGGCCGTTGGCGTGCAGGCGGTCGACGAAGGCCTTGAAGTCGTCGGGCGAGCCGTAGCGCGGCGTGGGCGCGAAGTAGCCGGTGACCTGGTAGCCCCACGAGCCGGAGAACGGATGGGCCATCACGGGCAGCAGCTCGATGTGCGTGAAGCCCATGTCGGCCGCGTAGGCCGACAGCTCGTCGGCCAGCTCGAGGTAGGTCAGCGAGCGGTTGCCCTCGTTCGGGTTCAGCCGCCAGGACCCGAGGTGGACCTCGTAGATCGACATCGGGCCCTCGAGCGGCTCGGAGGCGCGCCGCGCCGCGAGCCACTTCTCGTCCATCCACTCGTGCGTCGAGTCCTCGACCACGGACGCCGTCTTGGGCGGGACCTCGGTCGCGAACGCGACCGGGTCGGCCTTGAGCCGGATCTCGCCGTCGGGGGCGATGATCTCGTACTTGTAGCGCGCGCCGGCCCCGACGCCGGGAAGGAACAGCTCCCACACCCCGGAAGCGCCGAGCGCGCGCATCGGGTGGATCCGCCCGTCCCAGAAGTTGAAGTCGCCGACCACGGAGACCGATTGGCCCGCGGGCGCCCAGACCGTGAAGGCCGTCCCCACCACGCCGTCCATCTCGCGTAGGTGCGCGCCGAGCTTCGTCCACAGCTCCTCGTGGCGGCCCTCGCCGACGAGGTGCAGGTCGAGCTCGCCCATCGTGGGCAGGAAGCGATACGGGTCGTCGATGGTGACCGTGCCCGACTCGCCGTAGTCGACCTCGAGCTTGTACGCGAGCGGGAGCTCCGCGCCGGTCACCACGCCCTCGAAGATGCCGCCCGGATGGATGCTCGCCAGCTCCACCGTCTCCCCGCCCGCGGTGATCGCGCGAACGGCCGCGGCGGCGGGCCGGAGCGCCCGGATCACCACCCCGCCGTCGACGGGATGCGCACCGAGGATCGAATGAGGATCCCCGTGCCGGCGGTTGACCAGCCGATCGAGATCTTGGGCGGCGGCGAGCGTCATTTGACGGAAGTGTGCCTACCCAGCGCGGACCGCGCCTAACTTGGCAATTCAGCGGTGCGCCGCGATGAAGTCGCGGTAGAAGGCGAAGCTGTCCTTCGGCACCCGCTCGAGCGTCGGATAGTCCACGTAGACCAGCCCGAAGCGCTTCGCGTAGCCGTAGCCCCACTCGAAGTTGTCGAGCAGCGACCAGACGAAGTACCCGCGCACGGGGACGCCGGCCTCGATGGCTCCCGCGACCGCGTCGAGATGGCCGGCCAGGTACTCCTGGCGCTGCGGATCCCGGACGCGCCCGTCGTGGCTGCGGACCTCCTCGAACGCCGCGCCGTTCTCCGTGATGTGGATCGCGGCCGGTGCGTAGTCGGTGTGCAGGCGCTCGAGCAGCTGCCGCAGCGCGTCCGGGCGGACCTCCCAGTCCATGGCCGTATGCGGGGCGCCGGGCACGCGAACGATCTCGCGGCCGTCGCCGTTCTCGCGGACCACCGTGCGGCGATAGAAGTTCACGCCGAGGAAGTCGAGCGGCGCGGAGATCGCCTCGAGGTCGCCGGGCTCGACGTTCGGCGGCGGCTCGACGTCATCCGGGTAGGCGCCGCGGAACAGCGGGTCGAGGAACCAGCGGTTGAGGTGGCCGTCATGCGCCACGGCGGCCGCGCGGTCGGCGTCGGTCTCCGGCTCGATCGGCGAGAGGTTGAGCGCGATCCCGACCTTCCCACCCAGGACCTCGGCGGCCCAGCCGTGACTGAGGAGCAGGTTGTGCCCGGCGGCGAGCGCCTCGCCGGTCCGCCCCGGCGCGTGCGTCCCGTAGCCGTAGCCGAGCCACGCGGCGACCCACGGCTCGTTGTGGGTCATCCAGTGGCCGACCCGGTCGCCGAGCCGCGCCGCCACCGCCTCGGCGTAGCTCACGAACGCCTCGGCCGTCGAGCCGCGCCGTCCAGCCGCCCTCGTCCTCGAGCGCCTGCGGGAGGTCCCAGTGGTAGAGCGTCGGGTACGGCTCGATGCCGGCCGCCAGCAGCTCGTCGACCAGCCGGTCGTAGAAGTCCAGGCCCGCCGCGTTCACCGTGCGCCCGTCCGGCATCACGCGCGGCCAGGCGATCGAGAAGCGGAACGCCCCGATCCCCAGCTCGCGCATCAGCCCGACGTCCTCGCGATAGCGGTTGTAGAAGTCGCACGCGACGTCGCCGGTGTCGCCGCGGTCGACCGTCCCGGGGATGCGCGAGAAGCGATCCCAGATGCTCTCGCCGCGCCCGCCCTCCTGCGCGCCGCCCTCGATCTGGTACGAGGCGGTCGCAGCGCCCCAGGTGAAGCCCGCCGGGAACGCGCTCACGCCGCGAGCGCCGTGCCGGTCGCCGGGTCGAAGAAGTGCAGCTCCGAGGTGTCGACGGCGAGCTCGACGGCGTCGCCCACCCCGACCGCGTGCCGCGCGTCGACGCGGGCGACGACGAGGCAGCGGCGGTCGTCGGCCAGCAGCGACGAGTCGTCGAGCTCTCCCTCCTCCACGCGCGTCAGGGTCTCGCTCGAGATCCGCGGCGCGTCGACGCCGAAGATCACGAGGTCCTCGGCGCCCAGCTCCTCGATCACCTCGGCCTTCACGCGCATGGTCCCCTCGTGCTCGTCGCCGCGCGAGCCGACGCCGAACGCCGTCGGCCGCACGCCCAGGATCACCTTGCGCTCCTGCCCGAACACGGAGGCGGACCGCGGCAGCCCGAGCTCGTGCTCGCCGAACGCCACCGTGTCGCCCGACACGTCAGCCTCGACGAAGTTCATCGCGGGCGAGCCGATGAAGCCGGCCACGAACACGTTGGCCGGCTGCCGGAAGAGCCGCCGTGGCGTGTCGCACTGCTGGAGCACGCCGTCGCGCATGACGGCCACGCGATGGCCGAGCGTCATCGCCTCGATCTGATCGTGCGTGACGTAGACCGACGCGGTCCCGAGCCGGGAGTGCAGCCGCGCGATCTCCGCGCGCATCGCCACCCGGAGCTTCGCGTCGAGGTTCGAGAGCGGCTCGTCGAGCAGGAACGCCTTCGGCTCGCGCACGATCGCGCGGCCGATGGCCACGCGCTGGCGCTGGCCACCGGAGAGGGCCGCCGGGCGGCGCTGCACGAGCGAGTCGAGCCCGAGCACCTTGAGCACGCCGCCGACGCGGCGGGCGATGTCGGGCTTTGGCGTCTGGTGGTTCTTGAGCCCGAACTCGAGGTTCGAGCCGACCGTCATGTGCGGGTACAGCGCGTAGTCCTGGAAGACCATGGCGATGTCACGCTCGCGCGGGCGCAGCGACGTCACGTCGGTGCCGTCGATCTCGATCGTGCCGTCGGTCACCTCCTCGAGCCCCGCGATCATGCGGAGCAGCGTCGTCTTCCCGCAGCCGGACGGGCCGACGAGCACCATCAGCTCGTTCCCGCCGATGTCGAGGCTGACGTCGTCCACGGCCTTGACGCCGTTCGGGAAGACCTTGCTCACGTTGCGGATCGCGATGCCGGCCACGGCCGCCTCCTCAGTCCTCGTGCCATTCGGGCCGCTGCCAGTAGAAGTCCCGCGGCTCGGCGAGCGGCTGCGGGGGAACCGAGAAGCCCATGATGTACGCGCGGCGCGGCTCGCTCGACGTGTTGGCCCCGGCGTAGTGGAGCGTGCGGCAGTGGTGGATCGTGCACCCGCCCGGCGGGAGCGGGACGGCGACCGCGGCCTCCTCGCTCACCGGGTCGTCGGCCTCGAGCGCGTGCGCATCGGGGTCGATCAGGTGGTGCGGGACGACGTCCATGCGGTGCGTGCCGGGCACGAACTGCATGCAGCCGCTCTCCGGCACGGCGGGCTGGAGCGGCATCCAGACGCTGATGCCGGAGTGCACGAAGCCGGGATGCCAGTACGCCTCGTCCTGGTGCCACGGCGTCGGTGCGCCGTGACCCGGCGGCTTCATGATCGCGTGGTCACCGCCGCGCTCGGCGTCGGGGCCGAGGAGCGAGCGAGCGATGGCCAGCGCGTTGGCGCGCGCCTGTGTGTCCTCCAGCTCGGGCGCATGCTTCTCCGGGTTCATGATCTGCGGCAGCGTCTCGCGACCGTCGTCGTCGAGGGCGGCGAGCTCGAGCCGGTCGCCGCCGATGTCGCGGCTGAAGAGGCGGTCGTAGACCTCGCGCAGCACCGCCACCTCGGCGGGCGTGGTGAGGCTCTCGACGGCCAGGAAGCCGTCGCGGTGGAACGCGTCGATCTGCTCCTGGCTGAGGCGGATGGTGGCTTGCGTGGCGGTCATGGCAGCGAAGGTACGGTCGTGGGTTCAGGGGTGCTTGACCGCTCGGAGCGGCCACTTGCCCGGAGGGCGCGAGCGTGCGCCCGCACGGCGCGTGGGTTCACGCCATGCTCGGCCCGGAACGCGCGCGAGAAGTGCGCCGGGCCGGAGAAGCCGGCGTCGAAGCCGATGGTCGTGATCGGCTCGTCGCCGGTAACGAGCTGCTCGCGCGCCCAGTTGAGGCGGTAGCGCCGCAGGTAGGCCATCGGCGGCAGGCCGAGCGTCTCGCGGAACAGGCGGCTCAGGTGCTTGGGCGAGAGGTGCACCGTGCGCGCGATGGCCGCGAGGTCCAACGGCTCGCCGAAGTGCTCGGCGATGAAGGCCAGCGCGCCCTGCAGCTCCGGCCGCAGCTCCGGCGCCGCGGGCTCGGCCGGGACGATCTCCGCGAGCGCCAGCTCGGCCAGCGCGCGAGCGCGGAACACGCGGTCGCGGCGGTCGCCGTGCGCGGCGGCCACGGTGCGCTCGATGAGCCGCACGAGCCGCGGCGACGGGTCGCGCACGACGAGCGGCAGGTCGAGCCCGCCGAGCAGGTCGATCGCGCCGAACGCGGTCAGGCTGCAGCCGAAGCCGGTCAGCGAGAGCGGTCCCGCCGCGCCGTTGGCCGAGACGCGGCGCCGGCCCGGCTGCAGGACCACGACCTCGCCGGGCCCCGCGAGCGCGCTCTGGTCGCCGAGGACGACGGCGCAGCGGCCCGCGCGGACGAGCCAGATCTCGCCATACGGCTGGCTCTCCAGCTCGAGCCGCCAGCGCGGCGCGGCTTCGACGTCGTAGGCCTCGAACAGTCGCAGCGAGGCGCTCTCCCAGAGGTCCTCGAGGTCGACGTGCGCGCGCCGGATCCAGTCGTCGCTCATCCGCGCAGGGCTCCCGTGAACATCCCGCGGATGAAGTCGCGCTGGAGGATGAGGTAGACGGCGACGACGGGCAGCGCCACGATCACCGCGCCGGCCGCGAGGCTGACGTAGTCGGTCGACCGGTTGCCGACGAAGAACGCGAGGCCGAGCGGCGCGGTGCGGAACTCCTCGCTCTGGATCATCACGAGCGCGAGCAGGAACTCGTTCCACGTCCACATGAAGAGCAGCAGCATCAGCGTCACCACGGCGGGGCGGCCGGGCGGGAGCAGCACGCGCCAGAGCGTCCGCCACGGCGACGCGCCGTCGATGTGCGCCGCATCGATCAGCGTGCGGGGCACCGAGCGGAAGTACGCGCGCATCCAGAACGTCCCGAACGAGACGTTGAGCCCGACCTGCGGCAGGATCAGCGCCCAGTAGCTGTCGGTCAGCCCGAACGTGCGGAGGTCGTAGTACAGCGGCACGACGACTGCCTCGAACGGGATGATCATCCCGAGCAGCAGCGTGTAGAACAGCACGGTCGAGCCGCGGAAGCGCATGGTGCCGAATGCGTAGCCGGCGAGGATCGAGAAGAACGTCGTGGCTGCGACGACGGCGAAGCTGACGATCACGCTCGACTGCAGGTAGGTGGAGAAGTTCGCCGCCTCCCACGCGTACCTGAACGTGTCGAGGCTGATGCGGTCAGGGAGCGCGAAGCCGCTCACCAGCTCGCGCGGCTCGTTCATGGCCAGCGAGATCACGCCGACGATGGGCACGAGCGCGGCGAGCGAGAACGCGCCGAGGATCGCGTAGGTCAGCAGCTTCTCGCCGGAACGGCTCATCGCTGATCCCGCTCCGCGAAGCGGTTGATGCCGACCGTGACGACGAAGACGATGATCGCCAGGACCACGGCGATGGCGCACGCGGAACCGACGCGGCCGGTCTGGAAGGCGCGCTGGTAGATCTGCATGCCCGGGACCATCGTGCTCGTGCCCGGCCCGCCGCGGGTCATGACGAACACGAGGTCGAACGAGCGCAGGGCCCAGACCACGGTGAGCGTGGTGGTCACGGCGAGCACGCCGCGCAGGCCGGGCAGCGTGACGGTGAAGAACTCCCGGATGGCACCCGCGCCGTCGACGCGCGCCGCGTCGTAGAGCGAGCCGGGGATCTGCTGGAGGCCGGCGAGGAAGAGCACCATGCAGAGGCCGATCAGCACCCACGCCCCGACGATGCCGATGGCCGGCAGCGCCCACGTGTAGTCGCCCAGCCACGCGTGCGTGAGCGAGTCGAGGCCGATCGTGCGGAGCACCTCGTTGAACGGGCCGTCCTCGGCGTAGAGCCAGCGCCAGATCACCGCGACGGCGACGGTCGAGATGACCTGCGGCAGGAAGATGATCGTGCGGAAGGCGGTCATCCCGCGCAACGGGGAACGGGCGAGCGTCGCGGCGATGACGAGGCCGACGACGATCGGGATGACCGCCACGAAGAAGACGAGCACGAGGACGTTCAGGAACGAGCGCCCGATGACGCCGTCGCTGAACATGTCGGTGTAGTTCTCGAGCCCGACCCAGCTCCCGAGCGTGACCCCGTCCCACTCGAAGAACGACAGCCAGACCGTGTGCGCGAACGGCGCCAGCACGAACACCGCGAAGAGCAGCAGCGCGGGGGCGATGTACAAGTAGGGGGCGAGCGCAGCGCGCGCCCGGGCTGGGCGGGATCTCTTGACGCGCCGAGCCCCGCCCGCCGCGGGGCTCACCGCTGTAGGGGGGTCCGTCGCGAGGCTCACTTCTGCTTGGCGAGGAAGGCCTCGCGGTCCGCCTGCGCCTTCTCCATCAGCGCGGCGGGCTCGACCTTGCCGGCAACGAGATCCTGCATGCCGGGGTACAGCACCTCGGTGCCGAGCGTCGGCGTCGTGGCGTCGAGGTACGGGATGAGGCCGTCGGCCTCGTTGACGAGCGTGAACGCCTCCTGGATCTCGCCGTCGACGCCGTAGCGCGGCTCAGGCGGGTTCTCGAGCGGGAACGACGGGAGGTCGCCCGCCTCGGCCACGTTGGTGGCGACTTCCTCGCTGGCCAGGAAGTCGAGGAACGCCGCGGCGACGTCGTGGTTCTCGCCCTTGGCCGCGATCTCGAACGCGGCGCCGAACGACCCGGTGGCGCGCGACGGCTCGCCCGCGGTGACCGGCGGCGGCAGGATGAAGCCGACGTTGTCCTTCATCGCCTCGCCGAGCTGCGGGGCCCACCAGCTGCCGGTGGAGAGAAACACCCCGTCGCCCTTGCTGAAGCGCGCGACCGCATCGTCGCCGATCAGGCCGTTGGCGCCCTCGGGGACGTAGCCCTTGTCGACCCAGCTCTTCACCCTGGCCGCGCCGTCGACCATCGCCTGGTCGGTGAAGCTCGCGCCGTCCTCGCCGTAGACGATGCCGCGCACGAGGTCGCCGGAGGCGATCTGGTTGCCGACGTTGAAGTAGGTGTGGAGGGCCATCGTGCCGTCGTTGTTGCCCATCATCAGGCCGACCTCGCCGGCGGCCTTGGCCTTCTCCATTGCGGCCTCCAGCTCGTCCAGGCTCTTCGGAACCTCGAGGCCGAGCTGCTGCAGCTTCTCCTTGTTGTAGAAGAAGCCGATGACGTCCGCGGTGAAGGCGATGCCGACCAGGGAGCCGCTGCCGTAGGTCTTGCCGTCGGGCGTGAACTCGAGCACGCGCCGGCCCTCCGGCGGGAAGCGATCCGACCAGCCGTACGCCTCGTCGTACTTACTGGGATCGATGATCAGGCCGGCCTGGAGGAGCGGGCCGTCGAGCGACCAGCCGAGGTTGCCCTGGACCACGTCGGGCGCCTTGTCCGACGACAGCGCGAGCTTGACCTGGGACGGATAGGCGGAGAAATCGCGCAGGACGACCTTCGTCTTGATGTTCGGGTACTTGGCGGTGAACGCCTCGGCGGCCGCCTTGAGCAGCGGCTCGCGGGCCATCTCGAACGTCCAGATGTCGAGCGTCATCGGCGCGGCCTTGGAGATGTCGGTGCTGACCGTCTCCGGCGCGTTGCCGCCGTCCTCGTTGGAGCTGCCCGGTGTACCGCCGCAACCGGCCAGGGCCGCGCCGGCGGCGACCAGGGCCACGGCGAGCGCGCGCGTGAACGTACCCCTCATCAGTCCTCCGCCCTTTCTCGGGAGGTCTCCTCCATAGAGACAAAAGCAATATCATAGGCACCAATTAGAGGCAAGAATAAGGTCAAGCCGTGACCGAGCACCTTGCCAAGGACCCTGAGACCAGCGAGCATGCCCCCAGAGATGCAACGGCTCATAAACGACGGTTCGGGCCGCCCGCTCTACGACCGGGTGTACCGGTTGATCGCCGATGCCATCGAGCGCGGCGAGCTCGGCCCGGGCGACCGGATCCCCGCCGAGCGCGCGCTCTGCGAGCAACTCGGTGTCAGCCGCGTGACCGTCCGCCGCGCGTTCAAGCGCCTGGTCGAGGATGGGCTGATCGTGTCCGGCGTCGGCCGCGGCTCGTTCGTGAGTCCTGCCGCGCCGGTCGGCGAGCCGCCGAACGAGCTCATGAGCTTCAGCGAGATGGCGCGGGCGCAGGGATTCTCGCCCAGTGCCCGGATTCTCTCGGCGCAGAGCCGCGCCGCGACGATCGAGGAGGCCGAGGCGTTCGGCATCGTCCCGGGGGCCCGGGTCTTCGAGCTGCGGCGGCTGCGCTTCCTCGACGGCGTGGCCATCGCGCTCGACGTCAGCTGCATCCCGCTGTCGCTGGCGCCGGAGCTCGAGAAGACCGACTTCGCGACCACCTCGCTCTACCGCACGCTCGATGCCGCGGGCGTCGGGCCGGCCGCGGCCGAGTACGTGATCGGGGCGGTCCCCACGACTGCCGAGGACGCCGTGCTGCTCGAGCTCCCGGAGGGCGCACCGGTGCTCGAGGTCTCCACACGAACCTTCGACGCGGGTGACCGGCTGGTCGAGTTAGGGACGATCCGCTACCGCGGCGACCGCTACCGGTTCCGCTCCCAGCTCACGCGCCGGCCCACCGGGCTGCGCCTCGCGAGCTCTGGTTGAGACAGTGGTCCGATCTTGGTACTACTTCTGTCCTCTATGGAACGCATGGTAAGGAGAGGAGCCGCATGTCCGCCACCGAGTCGCCGCTGACGGCGAGCAGCGCGACGGCAGAGGCCGTGCGCCCGGTCCGTATCGGCGTCGTCGGCTGCGGGAGCGTGCTGCGCGCATACGGCCGGCTGATCGAAGCCCTGCGCTTCGAGGGCGCGGCAGACGTCGTCGCCGCGTGCGACGTCGACCCGGCCAAGCTCGACTACGTGCGCGAGCTGTGGCCGCACGCGACGGTCGGCACCGAGCCGCGCGAGGTGATCGAGGCCGACGGCGTCGACCTCGTGCTCGTCCTCACGGCCATGCAGCACCACGGCGAGCTGGCCAAGGCCGCGCTGCGCGCGGGCAAGCACGTGCTCGTCGAGAAGCCGATGGCCACGACGCTGGAGGAGGCCGGCGAGCTGCTCGAGATCGCGCGCGACGCGCCGGGCATCCTCGTGTGCGCGCCCCACATCGTCCTCTCGCCCACGTTCGCGCAGATCTTCCACCGCGTCCGGCGCGGCGACGTCGGGCGCATCCTGCTCGCGCGCGCCCGCTACGGCTGGGCCGGGCCCTGGTGGGGCGAGTGGTACTACCGGCACGGCGGCGGCGCGCTGTTCGACCTCGGTGTCTACAACGTCACCGCGCTCACCGCGCTCCTCGGCCCGGCCAAGCGGGTCACCGCCATGGCCGGCACGGTCACGCCGGAGCGCGTGGTCGACGGGCAGACCGTGCGCTCGGAGGTCGTGGACAACGCCCACGTCCTGCTCGACTTCGGCGACGCCGTCTTCGCCTCGGTGACCACCGGCTTCAGCATGCAGAAGTACCGCGGTCCCGCGATCGAGCTCTACGGCGCAGACGGGACGATCCAGATGATGGGCGACGACTGGGCGCCGGAGGGCTTCGAGCTGTGGCGCAACGACGCCGGGTACTGGGAGATCCACGGCGAGACCGATCCGCGCTGGGAGTGGACGGCCGGCCTGCGGCACCTCGTCGACTGCATCAGGGAGGAGCGGACGCCGATCCACACGCCCGAGCACGCCTACCACGCGCTCGAGATCATGCTCGCCGCCGAGGCGGCCGGGCGCGACGGCCAGGCCCGCGAGCTCAAGACCACCTTCCCGCCGCTCGAGCTGCCGGATCCCGACGGGATCGGCCATGAGGCGCACGACTCGCGGGTCGACCGTGTCTGACATCACCTCGAGCGAGACGCAGTACGCACCGTCGCCGCGCCCGACGTTCGACGAGGCGACCGCGATCCGCTTCCACGACGTGACGCGCCACGTCTGGGGCGACGACGGCTCCGGCGAGGTCATGGACTGGATCTACGTCTCGAGCGCCAGGATCCACCAGCTCGTGTTCGGGCTGGCCCCCGGCCGCTCGTTCCGGCACTCGGACGAGTTCCGCACGATCTTCGCGGCCGACGAGGTCCTCTACGTCCTCAGCGGCGACCTGCTGCTGGCCAACCCGGCGACCGGCGAGGTCCACCGGGCGCGCGAGGGCGAGGCCGTGTTCTTCCGCCGCGACACCTGGCACCACGCGATCGCCCACGGCGACAAGGAGCTGCGCGTGCTCGAGCTGTTCGCCCCGCCGCCCTCGGCCGGCACGTCGGGCAGCTACGCGCGGACGCGCGACAACCTGCTCGGCGTGACGTACGCCGACGACGACGCCCTCTGCCGGTGGCCGATGGAGCGCAGCGCCATCCGCACCGAGCAGACGATGCACGTCCTGCGGCGCGACGACCAGCTCTGGCGGCTGGAGGGCGAGGACGACCCGGTGCTCGTCGGCCTCCTGGCCAGCACCGAGCACCTGACGGTCGGCACGATCGAGCTGCGGCCGGGGCAGCGCACGGCGATCCAGCGCCACGGCGGCGACGAGAGCGGCTACGTGCTCGAGGGCACGGTCGGGATCCGCATCGGGGCCGACGAGGGCCGCCGCTGGCTCGAGGTCTCGCCGCAGGACGGGTTCTACATCCCCGAGGGCGTCCCGCACCGCTACTACAACGCCGGCTCGGAAGCCGCGCGCCTCGTGTTCGGCGTCGCCCCGTCGTACCTGGCGGAGTGACGGCCGCGGGCATCGGCGTCGACGTCGGCGGCACGAAGATCGCCGCCGCGCTCGTCGCCGACGACGAGATCGTCGCTCGCACCGTCGTGCCGACGCGGCTGTCGCGGCCGGGACGCGCCGTGCTCGCCGACGCCGTCGCCGTCGCGGAGGAGATGGCGGCCGTGGCGGCCGGCCGGGACCTTGCCGTGGCCGGCGTCGGTGTGGGCGTGCCGGAGATCGTCACGCCGGACGGGCGGATCGCCAGCGACGCGGTGATCGAGTGGAGCACCGAGCCCGTCGTCGAGACGTTCGGCCACCTCGGGCCGGTGACGGTGGTCGCCGACGTCCGCGCGGCAGCGCTGGCCGAGGCGCAACTCGGGGCCGGCCGGTGGTTCACCGCGTTCGTCTATGTGACGGTCGGCACCGGGATCAGCCACACGCTGGTCCTCGAGGGCGTGCCGTACGCGGGCGCCCGCGGCGCAGCGCTGCTGTTCGGCAGCGGCCGGCTCGGCGGCGTCGTGCTGGAGGAGGTCGCCTCCGGACCGGCGATCGCCGCCGCGGCCGGCGCGTCGACGGCCGAGCCCGTGCTCGCCGCCGCCGAGGCGGGCGACGCCGACGCCGTCGCCATCGTCGACCGCGCGGCCTGTGCGCTGGGCGAGGGCATCGCCACGCTCGTCAACCTGCTCGACCCGGAGGCGGTGGTCGTCGGCGGCGGCCTCGGCACCGCGGGCGGCCGCTACTGGGAGGCCGTCGTCGCCGCCACCCGCGACGGGGTCTGGCTGCCCGCCGCCCGCGACCTGCCGATCGTGCCGGCCGGCCTCGGACCCGAGGCCGGCGCGGTGGGTGCGGCGCTCAGCGTCCTCAGAGGATGAGCTTGCGCTCCATGTAGCGGATCGCCAGCCGCCACGAGACGAGCGCGAAGCCGGTGAGGAACGCGACGTGCCAGAGGTCGATCCAGCCCTCGAAGCCGAAGACGGCGGCGCGCACGAGCTCGACGCAGTGGTACAGCGGGTTCAGGTGCCCGGCGACCTGCGCCCAGGTCGGCAGGCCGTCGAGCGGGAAGAACGTGCCGGCGACGAGGAACATCGGCGTCAGCAGGCCGCTCTGCCAGTACGAGAAGCTCTCGATCGCCTTCGCCTTGGCGGCGATGAAGATGCCGAACACGGCCCAGCCGAAGCCCGCGAGAGCCGCGATGAACGGCACGAGCAGCATCCCCCAGCTGGGGTCGAGCCCGAAGACCATGGCCACGAGCATCGGCACGCAGCCATAGACGCCGGTGCGCGCCGCGATCCACATCGCCTCGGCGGTCACCAGCTCCTCGACGTCGACCGGCGCCGCGAGGATCGCGTCGTACGTGTGCTGGAACGCGTACTTGACGTAGGTCGAGTACATCGCCGGGAACGCGCCGCTGAACAGCACGGTGGTGGCGACGATGCCGGTGCCGACGAAGTCGATGTAGTCGTAGCCCGCGACCGATGCGACCAGCGAGCCGAAGCCGAAGCCGAACGCCAGCAGGTAGATCGTCGGGTCGACGGTCGAGCTGAACGTCGACGACCGCCAGAACGACGAGAAGTTGACGACCTCGCGGACGAGCACGCCCATGATCGCCGGGCGCTCGAGGCGTCCGAGGCGTCGCGAGGAAGAGGCGACGGCGGCCATCAGCTGATCTCCTCTCCGGTCAGGAGGACGAAGACGTCCTCGAGGTTGGTCACGCGGCGCTCGCCGTCGAGCTCGGCGGCCGCGCCGTTGGCCTGCAGGACCGACACCGAGGTGCCGGTCCGGCGCGTGCGCCAGCCCTGCTCGATCGCGAGCCCCTCGACCTCGCTGAGCCGGCTCGGAGAGCCGTAGACCTCGATCGCCTCGGGCCCGGCGTGCTCGGCGATGAGCGCGCGCGGATGGCCGGACGCGACCGCCTTGCCGTGGGACATGATCGTCACGTGGTCGCAGAGGCGCTCGGCCTCCTCGATGTAGTGCGTGCTCATGAGGATCGAGACCCCTTCGGAGCGCAGGAGGTCGATCAGCGCCCACAGCTCCTGGCGGACCTGCGGGTCGAGGCCGACGGTCGGCTCGTCGAGCAGCAGGAGGCGCGGCTGGTGCAGCAGCGACCGCGCGATCAGCAGGCGCCGCCGCATGCCGCCGCTCAGCTGGTCGACCTTGGAGTCGCGCCGCTCGCGCAGGTTGGCGATGCCCAGCGTGCGCTCGATCGCCTCCTTGCGCTGCCCGCCGGGCACGCGGTAGAGGTGCGCGAAGACGAGCAGGTTCTGCTCGACGGTCAGCGACACGTCGAGGTTGTCGAGCTGCGGCACGACGCCCATCGCCGCGCGCGCCTGCTTGGAGTCCTCGGGCAGCTGGTGGCCCAGCACCTCGAGCGTTCCCTCGTCGGCGATCACCTGCGCGGTGAGCGCCTTCATCGTCGTCGACTTGCCGGCGCCGTTGGGCCCGAGCAGGCCCACGCAGGTGCCGTACGGGACCTCCAGGTCCAGCCCGTCCACCGCCGTGATGCCCCCGAACCGCTTGACCACACCGCGAAGCCGGATCGCGGCTGCGCTGTTCTCATTCGTCATCGACCCTAAGACTGACGAATGGCCGGGAAGTCATCGGTCGTGCTAACCAGTGGATCGATGCAGATCCGCGATGCGACCAAGGAGGACTGGCCCGCGATCTGGCCGTTCCTGCGCGAGATCGTGGCGGCGGGCGAGACGTTCACGTACGACCGCGACATGGACGAGGCGACCGCGCTCGATCTGTGGATGGTGGACCGGACGGCGGTCGCCGTCGCCGCCGACGGGACGGTGCTGGGGACGGCGAACATGTACGCGAACCGCGGCGGCCCGGGGGCGCACGTCGCCAGCGGGAGCTTCATGGTCGATCCCTCCCGCCACGGTCGCGGGGTCGGCCGGGCGCTGGCCGAGGACATGATCGCCTGGGCGACGGCAGCCGGCTTCCGTGCGATCGTCTTCAACGCCGTCGCGGCGTCGAACGAGCGGGCGGTCGGGCTCTACCGCTCGCTCGGCTTCGAGGTGATCGGCACCGTTCCGGAGGGCTTCGACCACCCCGCGCTCGGATTCGTCGGGCTGCACGTCATGCATCGCCCGCTTCCGTAGCGCCGCGCCACAGCATCGCGCCGGAGCGGCGCAGGAGTTCCGCGATCGGCGCCGCCGCGTCCGTCGGATGACTCGCTGTGAGGCACTGGTTCAGCCACACGCCGTCGACGAGGCTCGCGACCGCGCAGGCGAGGTCGTGGACTGTGGTCCCCTCGCGCAGCCTCATGCCGAAGTGCTCGAGCGCATGCGAGAACTCGCGTTCCAGCCGCGCGACCCATCCCACCCACTCCGCCATCGCCGGCTCCTGGACGCGCCGGCTCCAGATGCCGTACGGCACGGTGCTCAGCCACAGGGCCCAGAGCGTCGCGTAGCTCACAGCCGGTTCGGCGCCGTGCTGCGGACCGCGAACCGACTCGCCCGTGAAGAACGCGTCGAGCCACTCGTCCACCGTCGGGTACGCCTCGGGAGCGGGCAGCTCGATCGCCTCCAGCTCCTCGGCGATGCTGAGTACGGGACCCATCGTCTCGACCTGGAACGCCGCCTGGCTCCCGAACAGGTTCGTGACCGCGCCGCGCGTCTTGCCGTCGTGCGCCGCCACGGCGCCGGCGTCGAGTCGCGCGAACGGCCCGACGGCGATCGACTGCGCGTCGAGCAGCTGCGAGTCCTCGCGGATCTGCTGGAGCACGACGAGCTCCCCGATCTCGACGTAGCGACGGCGCGCCTCGTCCTTGGGAAGGGTCGAACGCTCGCGCATCGCCGCGACTGTACTTGACACGGCGGCGCTACGTACGTACCGTCCGTATCTACGTACATACCGTACGTACGTACCTGAAAGGTCCGACGCCGTGAACGCACCGGAGGTCGCCGTCCGTGCCCCTGCCCTCAAGCGCTGGGGCCTCACGCTCACCGCCACCGCCGTCTCGACCTACGCCCTCGACGCAGTCGCGACCGCGGCAGGGATCGCCCTCGCCGCTTCGCAGATCCTCCGCGGCCTCGACCACACGCTCGTCCTCGCCTTCCTCGCCTTCAGCTACGTCGTGTGGGGCGCCGGGCTGCGCGTCAACCTCGCCGCCAACTCCGCGCTGCTGGAGCGGACCGGGACGAGCACCAACGCCCTCTCGAAGGCGGCCTACGACATCAGCGGCCGCTTCGGCGTGCGCGGCCGGCGGTTCGCCGCCGCGTGTGGCTACGTCGTCACCGAGCTCGTCAAGGAGGCGCCGTACTACGTCGGCGCGTTCGGCGCCACGCTGGTCAGTAACTCCGTCGAGGCCACCGACGCGCTGATCTTCCTCGCCGGAGCGAACCTCGGCGCCGCCTGTACGAGTACGGCCTCGGGCGAGCGACGCGGAGGTTCCTGCGCCGCGGCTACGCCTCCTTCGACACCGACTGGGTACCGGGCGAGTACCTGGCCGACTACTACGCCGTCGTCGAGCCCGACGAGCTCGAGACGATCGCGTACTTCGTCGAGGCGATCCGGCGGGCGCCGGCCGGGGAGCCGATCCTCTTCTTCGGGACCGGCCCGACCCTGCACCATGTCTTCCTCGCGGCGGAGCGGGCATCCGAGCTCCACCTCGCCGACTACCTGCCGGCGAATCTGCGCGAGATCGAGCGCTGGCTCGAGCGCGAGCCGGGCGCCCACGACTGGGCCCCGTTCGTGCGCTACACGCTCGAGTGCGAAGGAGTCGCCTCGCCGACCGATGCGCAGGTTGCCGCCCGCGAGGCGCTCACGCGCTCGAAGATCACCCGGCTGCTGCGCGTCGACGCGCACGACGCCGCGCCGCTGCCCGAGCGCTATCCGACGGTCGTGAGCGCCTACTGCGCCGACTCCGCCACCGACGACCGCGGCACCTGGGAGGCGTTCATGCGCAACATCTCGGGGCTCGTGGCCCCGGGCGGCGTCTTCCTCACCTCGGCACTGCGGCGCTGCGGCTTCTACGTGGTCGGCGGCAAGCGGTTCCCGAGCGCGAACGTCGACGAGGACGACGTGCGCGCGGCGCTCGCCGGCTTCGGCGAAGCGGAGGTCGTGGCCCGCACGGTCGACGGGCACGAGGCCCTCGGCTACTCGGGCATCGTGCTCGCGTGGGCTAACGGACCGGGGTGCAGCTGATGCGGAGGACGTCGCAGTCCTCCACGCGCCCGAGGATCCAGTCGCGCGGGACCGGGCCCCAGAAGCGGCTGTCGTCCGAGGCGCCGCGGTTGTCGCCGAGCAGGAAGTAGTGGTCCTCGGGGACCGTGATCGGCCGCGGGAACTCGCAGGCCTGGACCGTGCCGCAGTCGGCGGTGTACGGCTCGTCGGCCGGCTCGCCGTTGCGGACGACGATCCCGTTGCGCAGCGCCAGCTCGTCCCCGGGGAGCCCGACGACGCGCTGGATGAACGTCACGCCGGCGCGCTCGGGCGTCGGCCGCGCGCACATCCGGCCCGGTGGCGGGGCCCCGCCGCCGCACTCGCCGGCCTCCGCGCCGACCGGCGGGTGGTCGATCACGATGTCGCCGATGCGCGGATCGCCGCTCGCGTAGGCGTCGCGATTGAGCGTGACGACGGCGCCGAGCGAGAAGGTCGGCTCCATGTTCTCCGACGGGAGCCGGTAGTTCTGCGTCTCGGGCCCGAGCAGGCGCACGATGACCGCGACCGCGGCGAGCGACACGACGATGGCCGCGATCGCGATGATCGCCTTCGTCACGCGACCCCGGCGTCGATGAGCAGGCGCCAGATCTCCCCCTGGTCGACGACGGCCACGCCCAGCTTCTCGGCCTTGGCCGTCTTGCTCGCGCCGACCTCGGTGCCGGTGATGAGCATGTCCGTGTTGCCCGAGACCGACGACGCGGTGGTCGCGCCCGCCCGCTCGCAGAGGCGCTGGAAGACCGGCCGCGGGACCTTCTCGCCGCTGCGGGGGTCGGCGAGCGTGCCGGTGATGACGACGGTCTTGCCGGCCAGCGGCGCGTCGGACGACACCTGGGGCGGGAGGTCCTCCTCGCGCACGTCGAGGTCCACGCCCAGCTCGCGCAGCCGCGCGATCTCGGCCTGCGTGGTCTCGCGCCCGAGGTGCTCGCGCAGGCTGGCGGCGACCTTCGGCCCGACGTCCTCGACCTGCTGCAGCGCCTCCTCGCCGGCCTCGGCGACCGCCTCGAGGCTCGCGAAGCCCGCGCGGCAGAGCTTGGCCGCCGTGCCCTCGGAGGCCATCGGGATCGACAGGCCGATGAGCGCGCGCCGCAGCCCCACGGCGCGGCTGCGGTCGATCGACTCGATCATCCGGTCGGCCGAGATCTCGCCGATGCGCTCGAAGCCGAGCAGCGTCTCGCGGTCGAGGGCGTAGAAGTCCGACGGCCGCTCGAGCAGGCCGGCCTCGTTGAGCCGCTCGATCCACACCGGCCCGATGGCGTCGATGTCGGCCGCGGCGCGCGAGGCCCAGTGGATGAGGCGCCGGACGGTCTGCGCCGGGCAGGCCACATTGGTGCAGTAGAGCTCCCGGCTGTTGCCCTGCTCGGTCAGCGGCTGGCCGCACGACGGACACTCCGACGGCGGCTCGATCTCGCGCTCGGCGCCGGTGCGCTTGGAGGCATCGAGCACGCCGGCCACGAACGGGATGACGTCGCCGGCCCGGCGGACGAGCACGGTGTCGCCGATCCGCACGTCGCGCGCCCGGATGACCTCCTGGTTGGCCAGCGTGGCGCGCGTGACGGTCGTGCCGCCGACGAACACCGGCTCGAGCACGGCCACCGGCGCGACCTTGCCGATCTTGCCGACGTCCCACACGACGTCGGCCAGCACCGTGGTCTTCTCCTCGGCCGCGAACTTGAAGGCGAGCGCCCCGCGCGGGCTGTTCGCGCGCGTGCCGGCCGCCGCGTAGGCGCCCCGGTCGGCGAGCCGGAGCACCGCACCGTCGAGGTCGTAGTCGAGCTCGTTGCGCTCGGCCTCGATCGTCGTGATGACCGCCTGCGCCTCGACCGCGGTGTCGCAGTGACGCATGTCGGCGGCCTCGAAGCCCAGCCCGCGGAGACCCGCCTCGAGGTCGGCGTGCGCGCCGTCGGTCGTGTCGAGGTCGAAGGCGAAGAAGCGCAGCCGCCGCTCGGCCACCACGGCCGGGTCCTTGGCCCGCACCGTGCCCGCGGCGGCGTTGCGGGGGTTGATCAGCGGCTTGTCGGGGTGCGCCTTGTTGTAGGCGGCGAAGGTGGAGCGGAGCATCACGAGCTCCCCGCGCACCTCCACGCGGCCGCCGGCCTCGACCCGGTCCGGCACGCCCTCGGACAGCGCCCGGACGAGCACCGTCACGTCGTCGCCGGTCGTCCCGTCGCCGCGCGTCACCGCGCGGGCGAGCCGGCCCTCCTCGTAGACGACGGCCAGCGACAGCCCGTCGAGCTTCGGCATGACGGCGACCGGCTGGCCCGGGAAGCGGTCGAAGAACGCCTCCACCTGCTCGGGCTGTCGTGGCCTTCTCGAGCGAGAGCATCGGCCGGCTGTGGCGCACCGGCGCGTGCAGCACCGAAGGCGCGCCGACCTGCTCGAGCGGGTTCGGGTCGGGCGTCAGCTCGGGGTGCTCGGCGAGCAGGCCGCGCAGCTCGTCCTCGAGCCCGTCGTAGTCGGCGTCCGCCACCAGCGGGTCCCCGGCGTAGTAGGCCTCGCGCAGCTCGGTGATCCGGCCCGCCAGCTCCTCGATGCGTTCGGCCACTTCCATGACCCCCCTAACGCTACGGGTCCAACCTCCCGGAACGCTCGGCGTTCCCGTTCACATGAAGCGAACCCTGATCGTCGCGGCCGTCCTTGGGGCCGCGCTCATGACGGCATCGCCCGCCGCGGCGAGCTCGATCTGCGACCCCTTCGCCGCCCCGGGCATCGCCGGACGCGGCGGTGACGTGCGCGAGCCCGACCTCGGCCAGATCCACGCCGACATGCCGGCGTCGGCAAAGGGCCGTGCCGGCCGCAACTTCAAGGCCACCGTGCCGGTCTACTTCCACGTCGTGACGGCCGGCACGGTCGGCGCGCTGACCGACAAGCAGATCGCCGGCCAGATCGACGGTCCTCAACACCACGTTCGCCGGTGGCGAGGGCGGCTCCCGGACCGGATTCTCGTTCCGGCTCGCCGGGGTGACGCGCACCGACAACGCGGAGTGGTTCTACGCCGGGCCCGGCGGCAAGCCCGAGCATGCGATGAAGGCCGCGCTCCACCAGGGCGGCGCCGACGCGCTCAACTTCTACTCGACGACGGCCGGCGACTTCCTCGGCTGGGCGTACCTGCCCGACATCGTGACCAAGCCGGGCCAGGCGTACCTCGACGGGGTCGTCGTCGACTGGGAGTCGATCCCCGGCACCTCGACCACCTACGCCGGGCGCTACGACCAGGGCGAGACGGCCACGCACGAGGTCGGCCACTGGCTCGATCTCGAGCACACGTTCTACGGCGGCTGCAGCGCGAAGGGCGACTTCGTCGAGGACACGCCGCCGGAGCGGACGCCGACCTCGGGCTGCCCGATCGGCAAGGACACCTGCCCGGCGCCCGGACTCGACCCCATCCACAACTACATGGACTACTCCTACGACAGCTGCTACACGCAGTTCACCGCCGGCCAGACCCAGCGGATGCGGGACGCGTGGCTGCTGTATCGGAGCTGACGGGGATCTCGGCATGCAGCCGCGTCCCGCGGCCGGCGGGGCTCTCGAGGGCGAGGGTCCCGTCGAGCGCGGCGACGCGGTCGGCGAGCCCCCGCAGGCCGGAGCCGCGGGCGGCGTCGGCGCCGCCGACCCCGTCGTCGGCCACGTCCACGGTGACCCTGCCGTTGGCCCGGCGGACGGCGACGGTGGCGTGCGTGGCCTCTGAGTACTTGGCCACGTTGGCGAGCGCCTCCGAGACCACGAAGTACGCCGCGGTCTCCACCGGGCCGGGGAGCCGCTCGGCCTCGACGGCGAGCTCGACCGGCACGGGGGCGCGCGCGGCGAGCGCCTCCAGCGCGGGCTCCAGCCCGCGGTCGGACAGCACGGCCGGGTGGATGCCGCGGGCCAGCTCGCGCAGCTCGGCGAGGCTCGTCTGCAGCTCCGCCTGCGCCTGGTCGAGCAGCTCGCCGAGCTTCTCGTCGGAGTCCGCGCGCTTGCGGGCGGACCGGAGCAGGAGCGACAGCGCGACCAGGCGCGACTGCGCGCCGTCGTGGAGGTCGCGCTCGAGCTGCCGGCGCGCGGCGTCGCCCGCGTGCACGACCCGCGCCCGCGAGGCGCGCAGCTCGACCACGAGGTGCTCGACGTGCCGGCGCAGCAGCCCGCCGAGGAACGCGAACGGCGTCAGCCATGCGGCGATGAACGCCGCCCACCACGCGGCGTCGCCCGCGCCGGCCTTGGCCACCACGACGAGCAGGAAGGTGAGCAGCGCGGTCGCGTAGACCGGCGTGAGCTGGAGGCGCAGGAAGGCGTCGGCGCGGCGCCAGCGCTGCGTGGCGCGGACGAGCACGATGAGGAACAGCGAGCCGTACAGCGCCGGCCCGAGGATGAGCAGCGCCGACGCCAGATCGTCGTTGCGCTCCACGAAGAGCAGGTTCTGCGGACACGCCGGGCAGTCGAGCTGCTCGGGGCTCGCGAAGAACATCGCCGGCGCGAAGGCCAGCGGGAAGATGATGTAGCCGGCGATGACGATCCAGCGGTCGAGCCGCGTGTCGAGCCGGCCGCTCGGGAAGCTCTGGCCGAGGTGGAGGAACACGGCGCCCCAGACGCCGCCGAGCGTGAGGCCGATCGTGTAGAGGAACGCCGAGTTGGAGGCCTCCAGCGTGGACAGCAGCCACGCGAAGCCGAGCGCCACCATCAGCATGCCGGTGCGGTTCTGCGGCTCGCGGTCCCACGCCCACACGCCGGTGCCCACGAAGCCCCAGCCGACGGCCGGACCGAAGATCGCGAACGCCGCCTTGGCCTCCTGGTGATCGCTGGCCAGCACGATCAGGCACACGGCGACGCCCGCCACGAACGCGGCGATGAGGATGAAGAGGCTCCGTCCGCGACTCACGTGGCCACGAGTATGGCGGCGTCGCCGGGGTGTGGCTGCCCGTACCACGCGGTTGCCGGGTTACCCCGCTTTTGCCATCGCGCAGCGTCCGGGAGCCTGGATCGCAATGACACAGCTGAGCATCGACGGCACATTCCTCGTGCCCGGCGACGGCGGTTACGAGACCGCCCGCCAGCCCTTCCAGCGCAAGCTGGATCCCCACCCGGCCGTGATCGTGGAGGCCGCCGGGACGCTCGACGTGGTGGCCGCCGTCCGCTACGCGAACGATCGCGAGCTTCCCATCACCATCCAGAACAGCGGCCACGGCGCGGCTGCGCCGTCCGACGACGGCCTGCTGCTGAAGACGGCGCGCATGGCGAGCGTCGACATCGACACGCGGCGCCAGACCGCGCGGGTCGGCGCGGGCACCACGTGGGGCGACGTGATCGCCGCCGCGGCCCCGCACGGCCTCGCCCCGCTCTCCGGCACGTCGTCCGCGGTCGGCGTCGTCGGCTACACGGTCGGCGGCGGCACCGGCTTCCTCTCGCGCAAGTACGGCTACGCGGCCGACAACGTGATCAGCGCGGAGATCGTGACCGCCGACGGCGAGCTCGTGACCGCGTCGCAGAGCGAGCATCCCGACCTCTTCTGGGCGATCCGCGGGGGCGGCGGCAGCTTCGGCATCGTCACCTCGCTCGAGTTCCGCCTCTTCTCGGTGGACGACGTGTTCGCGGGCATGGTCATGTTCGACCCCGCCCGCACCGGCGACGCGTTCCGCGCGTACCGCGAGTGGGCGCTCACGGAGCCGGACGAGTCCAACAGCGCGCTGGCCGTGATGACGATGCCGCCCGTCGACATGGTGCCGGAGCCGATCCGGGGCAAGCGCGTGCTCATCCTGCGCGCCTTCTACCTCGGCGACGGCGGCAGCGGGAACGCGCTCTACGCGCCGCTCCTCGAGGCCGGCGGCGAGCCGATCTTCGGCGGCCTGCGCACGACGAGCTTCGCCGACGCGGCGGCCATGCTCGGCGGCGCCCCGCCGCCGATGGCGGCCGAGCTGCACCTCGAGCTCATGCACGAGGTCTCCGACGCCGCGATCGAAGCGGTGGCGGACGTGCCGTTCGGCGTCGAGCTGCGGCACTGGGGCGGCGCCATCGCCCGCCCGGCGCCCGACGCCGGCCCGGCCGGCCACCGCGACGTGCCGTTCTCGATCGTCCTCTCGGCGATGGCGCCGGACCTCGCGGGCCTCGAGCCCCAGCTCCCCGCCCTGCGCGGCGCCGCAGCCGAGCTCCGACAGCACGGCACCGGCGGGACCTTCCACAACTTCCTCGGCGACCCGGCCCGCATGGCGGCCGCCTACACGCCCGAGGACTACGCGCGGCTGCAGGAGGTCAAGCGGACCTACGACTCCGACAACCGCTTCGCCGGGAACCTCGCCGTCGAACTAGTCGTCGGAGTCGAGCAGCCGCACCACGCCCGCGACTGGGATGGCCACCCAGTCCGGGCGGTTGTTGAGCTCGTAGCGGAGCTCGTAGACCGCCTTCTCCAACTCGAAGACCGCCAGCAGCTGCCGCGTCGGCGCCTCGCCGGGCGGCAGCAGGCTGGGCTCCACCTTGTCGAAGTAGCCCTCGAGGAACGCCGCTCGCGCGCGGTCCTCCCAGCCGTCGGGCGCGTCCACGCCGCGCAGGAGCTTGGCCCCCGCGGTGACGTAGGAGAACGACCGCAGCATGCCCGCGATGTCGCGCAGCGGCGAGCGCTTGAGCCGGCGCTCGGGCAGCGGGCGGGCGGGCTCGCCCTCGAAGTCGAGGATCACCCAGCCGCGCTCGGAGAGCATGGTCTGGCCGAGGTGGTAGTCGCCGTGCGTGCGGATCACGCGCCCGCCGGCGCCGATGTGCGACAGCGCCTGCAGCTTCTCGCGCACGTCCTGGCCGCGGCCCTCGATCGGCGCGATCGCCTCGCTCTCCGGCAGGTCGAGGAAGATGCGCTCGATCTGCTCGTCGACGTCGGCCGTGAGCAGCGACAGCGCCTCCTGGCTCGGCTGATCGGGCGCGAAGTCGGGGGAGCTGTTGTCGGAGCCCAGCACGGTGTGCAGCTCGCCGGTCACCTCGCCGAGATCGCGCAGGCGGTCGAGCAGGCCGTCGGGGTCGGTGACGAGCTCCTCCAGCGCCAGCTCCCAGCCGTCGCGGGCGCCCGCCAGGTACTCCTGCAGGATCCCGAGCGTGGCGTCGATGAAGCGCCCCTCGTACTGGTACCAGCCGGCCAGCGACGCGATGTTGGGGAAGCCGCGCTCGGACAGGAAGCGCAGCAGCTCGAGCTCGGGGTTGACGCCCGGCTCGACGCGCCGGAAGGCCTTGAGGATCAGCGCCTCGCCGAACACGATCGACGAGTTCGACTGCTCGACGCCGATCGGCCGCACCTCGACCGTCCCGCCGAGCCCGGCGCCCGCGCCCTGGGCCCAGCGGAAGCTCAGGGTTCCCTCGCCCTGCGTCTCCTCGGAGCCCGAGCGCATGCGGTGGAGCAGCTCGCTGCCGCACGCCGGGTCGGCCAGCGCGTCGTAGATCGTCATGCCGTTCGCCTCGGCGATCACGCGCTCGTCCCAGCCCTCGTCGGCCGGGCGCAGGCCGAGCGGCACCTGGTAGGTCTCGTGCGTCCCCTCGCCGAAGCGCGCCTCGACCAGCGCGAGCGCGAGCGAGGGAGACCCCTCGCGCAGCGTCACGCTCTCGGAGATCTCGATGTGCGCGACGTCGCGCGCCTTGGAGCCGAACCAGCGCTGCTGGACGATCCACTCCTGGAACGCTTCCTCCTCGAGGATCGAGAGATCAATCGTCACTCTCGTCCTCCGTGATCTGGAACCAGTAGAAGCCGCGCGGCGCGAGCGTCAGCAGGTACGGCAGCTCGCCGATCTTCGGGAAGCGCGAGCGGCCGAAGACCTCGACCGGGCGCCGGCCCTCGTAGCGCGAGAGGTCGAGCTCGACCGCCTGCGCCGAGCGCGCGAGGTTGTGCACGCAGAGCATCACGTCGTCCTCGTACACCCGCAGGTGGGCGAAGATCTTCGAGTTCGACGGCTCGAGCGGCTCGTACGTGCCGAGCCCGAACACCGGGTGCTCCTTGCGCAGCGAGACGAAGCGCCGCAGCCACCGCAGCAGCGACGTCGGGGTGCGCAGCTGCGCCTCCACGTTGACGGCCTGGAAGCCGTAGACCGGGTCCATCAGCGGCGGCGCGTAGAGCTGGGCGAAGTCGGCCCGGCTGAAGCCGCCGTTGCGGTCGCCCGTCCACTGCATCGGCGTGCGCACGCCGTCGCGGTCGCCGAGGTAGACGTTGTCGCCCATCGAGATCTCGTCGCCGTAGTAGAGGACGGGCGAGCCCGGCAGCGAGAACATGATCGCGTGCATCAGCTCGATCTCGTCGCGCCCGCCGTCGAGCAGCGGGGCGAGGCGGCGCCGGATGCCCACGTTGATCTTCATCCGCGGGTCCTTGGCGTACTCGCCGTACATGTAGTCCCGCTCCTCGTCGGTGACCATCTCGAGCGTCAGCTCGTCGTGGTTGCGCAGGAACAGGCCCCACTGGCAGTTGTCCGGGATCGCCGGCGTCTGCTTGAGGATCTCGTAGATCGGCGTGGCGTCCTCGCGGCGCAGCGCCATGAACATGCGCGGCATGACCGGGAAGTGGAAGGCCATCTGGCACTCGTCGCCGTCGCCGAAGTACTCGACGACGTCGGCCGGCCACTGGTTGGCCTCGGCCAGGAGCACGCGGTCGGGGTACTTGGCCTCGACCTCGGCCCGCACGCGCTTGAGGTACTCGTGCGTCTCGGGCAGGTTCTCGCCGTTGGTGCCCTCGCGCTCGTAGAGGTAGGGCACGGCGTCGAGCCGGAAGCCGTCCATGCCGAGGTCGAGCCAGAAGCGCAGGACCTCGAGCATCGCGTCCTGGACCTCGGGGTTGTCGAAGTTGAGGTCGGGCTGGTGGGAGAAGAACCGGTGCCAGAAGTAGGCGCCCGCCTGGTCGTCCCAGGTCCAGTTCGAGGTCTCCGTGTCGGTGAAGATGATCCGGGCTTCCTCGTACCGGTGGACGGTGTCCGACCACACGTACCAGTCGCGCTTGGGGTCGTCGGGGCTGGAGCGCGACTCCTGGAACCACGGGTGGTCGCTCGACGTGTGGTTCATGACGAGGTCGGCGATCACGCGGATGCCGCGCTGGTGGGCGGCCTCGATGAAGTCGCGGACGTCGTCGACCGTGCCGTAGTCCGGCTGGATCGTGAAGAAGTCGGCGATGTCGTAGCCGCCGTCGCGCAGCGGCGACCTGTAGAAGGGCAGCAGCCAGATGCAGTCGATGCCCAGCCACTGCAGGTAGTCGAGCTTCTCGATCAGGCCGCGGAAGTCACCGGAGCCGTCGCCGTTGGCGTCGAAGAACGCGCGGGTGTGGATCTCGTAGAAGACGGCCGTCTTGAACCACAGAGGCTCCGCCTCGAACCAGTGCCCGGGGTCGTTGCGGCTCACGACTCGACGCGAAGGATGTGGGCCTGCGAGACGGCCGGGTCGAGCCGCACGTAGTTGCTGCCGATCCGCCAATCGAAGTGGTCGCCGGTGAGCAGGTCGTGGACCGGGAAGACGGGCGCGAGCCCGAGCTGGGCGGGGATCAGGACGGCGCCCTCCTGTGCGTGATGCGGGTCGAGGTTGACCACGGTGACGATGCAGTTGCCCGGGACCTGCTTCGCGTAGGCCATCAACGCGTCGTTGTGCGTCTCCAGCCAGAACACGTCTGAGAGCACCTGAAGGGCCGGGTTGTCCTGCCGGATCTCGTTGATGTGGCGGATCATCGGGAGCAGCGGGCCGTCGAGCGCCCTCGTCTTCGTCTCGTACTTCTCCGAGTCCAGGTACTCCTCGCTGCCCTCGCGCAGCGGCACGTTCTCGAAGTGCTCGAAGCCCGAGTAGATGCCGTAGGCCGGGCTCAGCGTCGCGGCGAGGACGAGCCGGGCCACGAAGGCCGGCGGCCCGCCGTGCTGCAGGTACGCGTGGAGGATGTCGTGCGTGTTGACGAAGAAGTTGGGCCGGAAGTACTCCTTCTCCTCCGTCCACGCCAGCTCGTCGACGTACTCGGTGAGCTCCCAGCGCGAGTTCTTCCACGTGAAGTACGTGTAGGACTGCGTGAAGCCGAGCTTGGCCAGCTCGCGCATGACGGCGCGGCGGGTGAAGGCCTCCGACAGGAAGATGACGTCGCGGTCGACGGCGTGGACCTCGGCGATCAGCCACTCCCAGAAGGCGAACGGCTTGGTGTGCGGGTTGTCGACGCGGAACGCCTTCACCCCGCAGTCCACCCAGTGCAGGACGATCCGCAGCAGCTCCTCCCACAGGGACTTCCACTCGGGCGTGTCCCAGTTGAGGTTGTAGATGTCCTGGTACTTCTTGGGCGGGTTCTCGGCGTACTTGAGCGTGCCGTCGGGCCGCCGGTGGAACCACTCCGGATGCTCGGTCAGCCACGGGTGGTTGGCCGAGGCCTGGATCGCCAGGTCGATGGCCACGTCCATGTTGTGCTCGGTCGCCGTCGCGGTCAGGGAGCGCAGGTCGGCCACGTTGCCGAGGTCGGGATGGATGGCGTCGTGCCCGCCGTCCGGGCTGCCGATGCCGTAGGGCGACCCGGGGTCCTCCGGCGCGGCGACGAGGACGTTGTTCCTGCCCTTGCGGTTGGTCATGCCGATCGGGTGGATCGGCGTCATGTAGAGCGTGTCGAAGCCCAGCTCGGCCAGCGCCGGGACCTGCGCCTCGACGCCCTTCAGGCCGCCCCAGGAGCGCGGGAAGAGCTCGTACCAGGAGCTGAACCGCGCGCGGACGCGGTCGACCTCGATCGGCAGCGGCTTCTCGAGCGACGTCGCGTCGGGGCGCCGGCCCACCCGCTCGACGGCCATCGCGAGCTCCGGGCTCAGCGCGGCGGCGTGGCGGGCCGGCTCCTGCAGCTCGGCGTCCGAGAGCGCGGCCTCCGCGGCCTCGATCGTCTCGCGGTCGGCCGGGTCCTTGGCTCCGGCGGCCTCGGCCTGCAGCAGGACGACGCCCTCGGACAGCTCGCTGCCGAGGTCGTGCTGCCCGCCGGCGATCTTGCGCGAGAGCTCGTCCGCCCACGTCGCGAACGCGTCGCTCCACGCCTCGATCGAGAACTGCCACCGGCCCGGCGTGGTGACCGTGAACTCGCCCTCCCAGCGCACGCCGCGGATGTGATCGTCGACGGCGTGCATGGGCGCCTCGAGCCAGCGTCGGCCGCCTGGCGCCTTGTAGCGGACGACCGCGCGGAGGATCTCGTGGCCGTCGCGGAAGATGTCGGCCGAGACCAGGACCGTGTCGCCGACGCAGCGCTTCGGCGAGTAGCGTCCGCCCTCCAGGGACGGCGCCGGACGGTTGATGCGGGTGCGGGCCGGTGCTTGCGTGCTCTTGGGCGTGGGCATTCCAGGGCGGAAGTATCCAGACCTCGCGACCACTAACCACTTCTCATGGCGTTCACGCGTTCAAGCGGCGTTCAGCTGCATCCGACTTCGCTGCCCTCCGGCCGCCTCGGTCGCGACGCCTATCGCTTCGTCGATTGGCTCGCCGACGCCGGGCAGACGTGGTGGCAGATGCTCCCGCTCGGGCCGCCCGACCGCCACGGCTCGCCGTACAAGTCGGCCTCGGCGTTCGCCGCCTGGCCGGGCCTGCTGGCGAACCCGAAGGCGCCGATCACCCGCGAGCAGGAGCTCGACTTCCGCGACCGCAACGCGTACTGGATCGACGAGTGGGGCCGGCTCGGCCCGCGCGGCGCGATCGCCGACCAGGTGCGCTTCGACCGCGAATGGGCCGCGCTGCGCCGGTACGCCTCCGAGCGCGGCGTCCGCCTGATCGGCGACGTGCCGATCTACGTCGCCCCCGGCTCGGTCGACCACCGCGCCCACCCCGAGCTGTTCCGCGACGACGCCGTGGCCGGCACCCCGCCCGACGCCTACACCGACAAGGGCCAGCTCTGGGGCAATCCGCTCTATGACTGGCCGGCGCTGCGCCGCCGCGGCTACCGCTGGTGGACCGAGCGCCTGCGCCGCACGTTCGAGCTCTACGACGTCGCCCGCATCGACCACTTCCGTGGCTTCTGCGCGTACTGGGCCGTGCCGCGCGGCGCGCGGTCCGCGCTCGGCGGGCGCTGGCAGCGCGGCCCGGGGCGGGCGCCGTTCGACGCCGCCGCCGCCGAGCTCGGCGAGCTGCCCCTGATCGCCGAGAACCTCGGGGTGATCACGCCGTCCGTCGAGCGCCTGCGCACCGGGCTCGGCTTCCCCGGCATGGTCGTGCTCCAGTTCGCCTTCGGCTCCGGCGACCCGCGGAACGTGCACACGCCGGTCAACCACCGCGAGGACACGGTCGTCTACACCGGCACGCACGACAACGACACCGTGCTGGGGTGGTACACGGCGCTGCTTCGCCGAGGTGCGCGCGGAGGTCGACGAGGCGATCGAGGTGGCCGGCGTGCGCTCGCCCGAGCCGTCGTGGTCGCTCATCCGGCTCGCCCACGCCTCACCGGCGCGGATCGCCATGGTCCAGCTGCAGGACGTGCTGGGGCTCGGGTCGGAGGCGCGGATGAACACGCCGGGCCGGGCGGCGGGGGCGTGGAAGTGGCGGCTGGATCGGCTGCCGGGGGCTGCGGCGGCCCGCCGGCTGCGTGAGGTCACGGCTGCGGCGGGACGAACCCCGGCTGGGTAGGGAGGCGCCCGGCCCGCCTCCCTCAATGCCCGGGGTTCGTGGACCGCGCGCCACCGACCGAGTACGAGAACGACACGAGGAAGTCGATGGCCAGGATCACGGTCCAGATCCCGGCGCCCGCGATCAGCGCCTCGCCGTTCTCGGTGCCGGCGACCAGGTAGCCCGCGCCCAGCAGCGGCACGCCGACGGCCCACATGCGGGCGTGGCGGTACCAGCCCTCGCGCTCGCGCCGCGCCTTGGACCCGGTGGGCTTCGGCGGCACCTCGCGCCCGAGGCGGCGCAGCACGAAGCGATCGGCGATGCCCACGAGGTGGCGGGCGTAGGCGACGGAGTAGGCGATCGAGAGCGCCGCGATGATGTGCGACGTCTGGGCGGTGGCGCCGCCGGCCAGGTCGGCCGCGGCGATGGCGAGCACGACGAGGTCGGTCGACCCGGCGGCGAGGAGCATCACCGCGCTCAACCGCTGCCGGTCGTGCGCGTAGCGGACGAAGAGACCGCCGACCAGCAGCGCCCAGAAGGCGATCTCCATGGCGATGATGACGGCGTAGAGCATGTGGTCTTTTTAGCACAAGTGTGCGAAAATGCCAAGACATGCCGAAGGTCGTCGATCACCAGGCGCGCCGCCGCGAGCTGGCCGCCGCCGTCTGGCGGGTCATCTGCTCGCGCGGGCCGACGGCGATCACCATCCGCGACGTGGCCGCCGAGGCCGGCTGGTCGTCGGGCGCGCTGCGCCACTACTTCCCCACCCGCGAGGAGCTCCTCGTCTTCGCGTTCCAGCTCGCCGGAGAGCGCGCGGCCGCGCGCATCCGCGCCGCCGGCGATGCGCCGATCGGCGCGCTGCTGGAAGAAGCCCTGCCGCTCGACGACGAGCGCCGCCAGGAGGCCCTCATCTGGTTCGCCTTCGTCGGGCTCGCTCCGACCGACCCGCAGCTGGCCGCCGAGCTCGAGCGCACCTACGCGTACGTGATCGACTGGTTCGCCGAGCGCCTGGGAGGTCCCGACGCCCAGCTGCGCGCCTCGGCGCTCTTCGCCGCGGTCGACGGGATCGCGGTCCAGGCGCTCGCGATGCCGGCCACCATGACCCCGGAGCGGCAGCGCGCCACGCTGCGCCTGCACGTGCAGTCCATCTTGGGGTCCTAGACTGCTCGCGGCCGATGGCTGCTCCCGCCGCTCCCGACCAGATCCTCGACGTCAACCGCCGCTACCACGACGTGGCGGCCGGCGACTACGACGCCAAGTGGGGCATCTCGTTCGGCGAGATCGGCCGCCGCCAGGTGCTCGGCAAGCTCGTCAAGCTGCTCGGCCCGCGGCCCGGTCCGTACGCACGATCGCTGGAGATCGGCGCCGGGACCGGCTACTTCTCGCTCAACCTCATGCAGGACGGGGTGATCGGCGCCGCCACGTGCACGGACATCTCGCCGGGCATGCTGGCCACG
The DNA here is from genome assembly GCA_963774155.1 of uncultured Solirubrobacteraceae bacterium. Lineage (GTDB taxonomy): Bacteria > Actinomycetota > Thermoleophilia > Solirubrobacterales > Solirubrobacteraceae > DASSUW01. The sequence continues at coordinate 108,186 of CAVZDW010000006.1, read as the reverse complement.
CTCGAGGGCAACGCCGCCACGCTCGGCCTCGAGGTCGAGACCGCCGCCTGCGACGCGTCCGAGCTCCCGTTCGAGGACGAGAGCTTCGACCTCGTCCTCGGCCACGCGGTGCTCCATCACCTGCCCGACCTCGACCGCGCGTTCGCCGAGTTCGAGCGCGTGCTGGCGCCCGGCGGGACGCTCTTCTTCGCCGGCGAGCCCTCGCGCCACGGCGACCGCATCGCCGCGGTGCCCAAGCGGGCCGCCCTGCGCCTGGCGCCGGCCTGGCGGCGCGCGATGCGCGCGCGTCCCGCCCCGGGCGACCACGGCGCGGACGAGGCCGAGCACGCGCTCGAGGGCATGGTCGACGTCCACGCGTTCGTGCCTTCAGACCTCGAGGACCGCGCCGCGGCCGCCGGCTTCGAGGGCGTGCGGGTGCAGGGCGAGGAGCTGCTCGCCAACTGGTTCGGCTGGTTCAACCGCACGCTCGAGGCGACGGCCGACCCGGCGGACCTCCGGTGGGGCTGGATCCAGTACGCCTACCGCGGCTACCTGGCGCTGCAGGCGGTCGACCGGCGCGTACTGGAGCCGCGGCTGCCGCCCCGCCTCTTCTACAACCTGATGCTCACGGCCCGCAAGCCGCTGCGATGAGCATGCCCGAGGCGGAGGAGCGGCCCCCGGACCCGCCGGCGCCGCCCAGCCCGATGGACATCCTGCGCGACCCGCGCGCGCTGGTCGACACCGGGCTCGGGCCGGTCGTCTTCATCACGGTCAACGCGCTCACCGACCTCAACACCGCGGCCTACGTGGCGATCGGCATCTCGGTGGTCATCGCGATGTTCCGCGCGATCCGCCGCGAGCCGCTCACCAACGCCCTCGGCGGCGTGCTCGGCACCGGGCTCGCGGTGTTCATCGCGCTGCGTACGGGCAGCGCGTCCGGCTTCTTCGTGCCCGCGCGCGTTCCAGAATGCCGGACTCGCGATCGCGTTCTGGGGCTCGATCGCGTTCCGCCGCCCGCTCGTCGGCTTCATCGTCGCGCCCATCTACCACTTCCCGCCCGGCTGGTACCGCGACCGGCGCGTGCGCCGGGCGTTCTCGGAGGGCACCGCGGCGTTCGCCATCGTCTTCACGGTCCGCGCGGTCGTCTACACGGTCCTGATCCTCGCCGAGCGCGAGGCCGCGCTGGCCGGCGCCGTGGTCGTCCTCGGCTGGCCCTGCTTCCTGGGCGCCCTCTGGTTCTGCTACCGCTACATCCCGCGCCGGCTCACGCAGATGGGCGTCGATATCGACGCTCTGCGGCAAAAGCGCGAGCACTGACCTTCGCGTGCCGGTAGGCGTACGTGAGGTCGCCGCGCAGGCGCCCCACGCGCGTCGTCTCGTACGCGATCAGCGAGGACGGCCGCACGCGCACCGCGAAGCCGTTCGCCGCCAGCAGGTCGAGCGCGCGCTCGGCGATGGCGATCTGGCCGAAGGCCGTCGGGTGGACGTGGTCGGCCATCAGCAGGTTGCGCGCGCCGAAGTCGCGCAGGTCGAGCACGAGCGCCCCGGCCGCGCGCGCCGAGGCCTCGATCGCCGCGTTGACCTCCAGCACCGCCGCCCCGGCGCGCGGGCGGCCGAGGTCGAGCGGCACCGTGGCCGTCAGCAGGCGGTCGCAGCGCTCGCCGAGGAAGGCCAGCGCCTCCGCGTGGCCGCGCTCGAAGCGCGCGCGGTCCCAGCCGGGGGCACGCACGTCGTTGACGCCGACGTAGAGGCAGCCGAGGTCGTAGCGGCCGTCGCCGACCGCGGGCACCTGACGCTCCAGCACGTCGCCGACCTGCGCGCCGTCGGTCGCGTGCGGGCTGTAGGGCAGCCCGAGGCCGCGCGCGGTCCACAGCGCCCACGACTGCAGCGCGACGCCCCATTGGAGCTCACCGCCGCCGTTGGTGATGGAGTCGCCGAAGGCGAGGACCCCGAGGCGGCAGGCGGACACCCGCGGAGGTCTATCGCACGCGGAAGGTCTTGGACTTCGGCGTGCCGGAGCCGGCGCTGCTGGAGAGCGAGATGCGCACGCGGTAGGAGCCCGGCTTGAGCCGCTTGACGGTCAGGCTCGCGCGGTTCCCGGACGTGAGGACCGACTTGCGCGCGACGCGCGTCCAGCGGCCGCCCTTCTTGCGCTCCACCGTGATCCGCACGGCCGCGAGGCGGCTCGTCGTGACCTTGACGGTGGCCGTGCCCTTCCTGGCCCGGGCCGAGAGGGAGGCGACCTGCGGGAGCGGGCACCCGTCGGTCGTCCGCGCGTGCTCGGTCGGGCACGCGTCGGAGGCGTCGTAGCGGCCGTCGCCGTCGCTGTCGGCGGGCGGCGTGGGAGTCGGGGTCGGGGTCGGGGTGACGACCACCGGGCAGCCGTCGGCGCCGGTTGCGGCGAGGGTGGGGCAGCTGTCGGCGCCGTTGCCCACGCCGTCGTTGTCGCGGTCGGGATCACAGACGTCGCCGAGCGCATCGCCGTCGGTGTTGGCCTGGTTCCCGTTCGACACCGAGGTGCAGTTGTCGCTGGCGTCGGCGATCCCGTCGCCGTCGGCGTCCGGGCAGCCGCGTGCGGTTCCCGACTGGGCCGGGCACTGATCGAGGGCGTCGGGCCAGAAGTCGCCGTCGGCGGTCGGATCGTTACTCGGGCAGCCGCTCGTGGCGTACGAGGCTGCTTCTTCCGGACACTGGTCGCTCGCCACGGCGTCGCCGTCGGGGTCGGCCGGCGGGGGCGAGCACTCGTCGCCGAAGCCGTCGTTGTCGGAGTCGATCTGGTTGATGTTGGAGATGCTCGGGCAGTTGTCCTGGGCGTCGTAGATCGTGTCGCCGTCGGTATCGATGGCGGTCAGCGCGTCGTTGGCGTTCGCGCGCCCGTCGCTCACGACGAGGTTGTTCAGGAACGGGTTGACGTCGGCGGAGTCCAGGATGGCCGCCTTGATCTGGGCCGTCGTGATCGCCGGGTTGCGCGCGAGGACGAGCGCGGCCTCGCCCGCGACGTGCGGCGTCGCCATCGACGTGCCGTCTGCTCCAGTCGTAGCCGCCGCCGGGCACCGTCGAGTAGATGAAGTAGCCCGGAGCGAACACGTCGACCGCGTTCGGGCCGTAGTTCGAGAAGCTCGCCCGGCGGTCGTCGTTGCGGGAGGCGCCCACGCAGAGGACGTTGGCGACGGTGTACGAGCACGGATACTCCGGCGCCGTCGTGTCGAGGTTGTCGCCGTTCCCGTCGCTCCCGCCGTTGCCCGCGGCGACCACGAAGAGCGTGTTCGGGTGCGCGGCGATCATGTCGCGCTCGGCCTGGGAGAAGCTCGAGCTGCCGAGGCTCGCGTTCACGAGGCGGACGCCGCGGTCGCCGGCGTAGTCGTAGGCCGCGACGACGTCCGACGTGTAGCCCGCGCCGTCGGCGTTCAGGACGCGCAGCGGGAGGATGCGGGCGTCGGGAGCCACGCCGGCCACGCCGCACGACGTTGTCGCGCTCGGCGGCGATCGTGCCGGCCACGTGCGTGCCGTGGCCGTTCGGATCGGTCACGTAGGGGTCGTCGTCGACGAAGTCCCAGCCTGGCAGGACGTTGGCGTCGCAGATCCGGGTGCCCGGCGTCGACGCCGGTGTCGACGACCGCGACGGTGCGTCCGGCGCCCGTGCTGTGGAGCCAGGCCTCCGGGACGTCCATGTCGGCGTCGTTGGTCGACGACGTCGGGTTGCCCTCGACGGGGTCGCCGTCGTTGAACAGGCCCCAGAGGCGGTCGAAGTGCTGGTCGTTGCTGGACGCACGGACCAGCCGGTCGAGCTCGGCGTAGCGTGACGTCGGGATCGGCGTTGAGGTCGCGCAGCGCGTCGGCCGTGTCGCCCGGCGCGGCGGCGACGACCTCGGTGCGCGCCAGCGGAAGGCTCTCGACGAAGCGGACGTCCGCGTCGGCGCGGATGTCGGCCCGTTCGGCGGCGGTCAGGCCGCTGTCGCGCTTGACGATGATGCGGTTCGAGGCGTCCGCCGCTGCGCTCGCCGGGACAGGAGCGCGCAGCAGACCCAGGAAGATCGCAAGGAGACGAAAACCCACCATGATCGATGTCGGCCGTTCGAGAGCGCAGCTTGAGGCCGACGTCAGCTACCGAACATCCTAGACTCGGCTTTGATGCGGTTCCCCGGGAAGAGCGCCGTAGGAACGTGGAGTGGTGGGCGCTTCATGCACTTCGGGGAGCCCGTCGAGGAGGAGCGCCTGGCCGCGCTCCTGCGCCCGGGAGGCGGGATCGACACGGTCATGACGGCCGACGCCTACGGCGCCGGCGAGGCCGACGAGCTGCTCGGGCGGGCGCTCGACGGCGTGGCGCGCGAGGACTACTGCCTGGTGGGCGCGATCGGGCACGACTTCTACACCGGCGAGCGCGAGGGCGCCAAGGGCTTCCCGCGGTTCACCGACCCGCGGCTCCGCGGGCCCGAGGCGTACGCGGACTACGTGCGGATGGCCACCGAGCGCAGCCTCGAGCGCATCGGCGCCGACGCCTTCGACCTGCTGCTCCTGCACAACCCGGACCGCACCGGGTTCACGAGCGAGGCGGTCTGGGACGGGCTGGCCGCCGTGCGCGACGACGGCCTGACCGGCGCGCTGGGCGTCGCTCCCGGCCCCGCCAACGGGTTCACGCTCGACGTCATCGACTGCTTCGAGCGCTTCGGCGACCGGATCGACTGGGCGATGGTGATCCTCAACCCGCTGGAGCCGTGGCCGGGCGAGCTCGTGCTCGAACCCGCGCGGCGCCACGGCGTGCAGCTGATCACGCGTGTGGTGGATTACGGCGGGCTGTTCCACGACGACGTGCTCCCCGGGCATCCCTTCCCGCGCTGGGACCACCGGTCGTTCCGCCCGGCCGGCTGGGTCGAGCGCGGCCGCGAGAAGGTCGACCGCATGCGCCCGATCGCCGAGCGTCACGACCTCTCGATGCTCCAGCTCGCGTGCGCCTGGAACCTCGCGCACGAGCCGGTGGCCTGCGTGGCGCCGACGCTCATCCAGGAGCCGGGCGAGGACGCGCGGCCGATCGAGGCCAAGCGCCGCGAGCTCGCGGAGGTGCCCGGCGCGGTGCTCGACGCCGCCGAGGTGGCCGAGATCCGGGCGATCGGCGACAACACCGGGAGCATGGCCCTGAAGGGCGCCGCACCCGACTTCGAGGGCGAGCCGCTGCCCGACCGGTGGGCGATCAGCTCCGAGTTGTCGGCGCTCGCCGGCCGCTGGGGGATCGACCCCCGGCGCGATCTCGTTCGCGCGGCGTAGCTCAGGCGAACGTCAACTGCGGCTGGGTAGGGAGCTGGGAGGCCGGCGGGGCGGTTTTCTTCGTCGCGTCCTGCTTTCGGGTCACGGTGTCACCCCTAAGCAGGATCTCGGCGTCGAAACCCGGCCGAACCCGCTCCCTCAATGCCGAAGTTCGCGCCCTCAACACCGCGGGACGGCGGCCGACTAACCGGGTGTGAACCGCGCGCTCGTGACCGTCCTGACGCTCCTGGCCACCGCCCTGCCGGCCGCGCCCGCCGCGGCCCACGGCGTCGAGGGCGTGTTCACCCACCGCGACACCCGTGAGGAGCTCGCGTTCGTCGACGTCGCCGCCACCGCGGCCGCCGCCGACGCGCCCGGCGCGCTCCCCTACGCCTGGTGCGGCGAGGCCCGCACGACGGACGGCACCGCGAACGACCCGCTGCCGGCCAGCTCCCCCCGCTTCAAGTTCGTCTACGCCCACGCCGCCGACCGCCCCGACCGCTTCGCCCAGTGGGCCGACGCGCTGCAGGCCAACGTCGCCCTCATCCAGCGCTTCATGGCTTCCCAGAGCGGCGGCGCGAAGGCGATCCGGGTCGACATGGGCACGAGCTGCGGCTCGCAGTTCGTCGACCTCCAGGTCGTCCACCTGAGCGGCCCGCGGAGCACCTACGTCGACAACTTCGGCGCCATCGTCCGCGAGGTCGAGCCGCGCCTCGGGTCCGCGACCGGCCCGCGCAACGTGGTCATCCTCGCCGACACGCTCAACGGCGGCACCTACGACTACGGCCTCGGCGAGAACGTCCTCGGCCCGTCGGGCGACCGCCGTGGCGCGTCCAACGTCCACAACTTCGGCGGCTTCGCCTCGGTCCTCTTCTCCCGCGACGGCCAGAGCGCCCCCGACGCCGGCTCGCGCGGCTGGTGGCCGGAGGGCTTCCTGCACGAGATCAGCCACAACCTCGGCGCGGTCCAGTGGTCGGCTCCCCACAGCACCCAGCCCGCCGGCTTCTCGCTCCCCCGCTACGGCCACTGCTGGCAGGGCGCGGACGTCATGTGTTACACGGAGGACGCCGGCGCGGCGCACGCCATGCAGTACGACTGCCCGCGCGTCGGCGGCGCGATCCCGCAGGCCTACGACTGCGGCCGCGACGACTACTTCAACCCGTCGCCCGCCCCCGGCAGCTACCTCGCCTCGAGCTGGAACGTCTACGACAGCGCCTTCCTCGCCCCGTGCACCCAGATCGCCCCGGCGTGCGGCGGCGGCGCCGAGGGCCTCGTGCCCACGCCGCCGGTGAGCACGGCCGCTCCCGAGGTCGCCGGCACGCCGCGCCGCGGCGGCGCCGTCTCGGCGGTCGACGGCGCCTGGCACAACGGCCCGCTGACCTTCACGTATCGCTGGCAGCGCCAGGTCGGCAGCGCCTGGAAGACGATCGGCGGCGCGACCCGCCCGACCTACGTGGCGAAGAAGACCGATCGCGGCAAGCGGCTGCGCGTCCAGGTCGTCGCCAGCAACCCGGACGGCAGCGCCTCCGCCGTGTCCGCGCCCAGCCCGCGCGTGTCCGACGGGATGGTCGGCAAGGCCCAGACCTTCAGCAGCAGCCAGTGCGTCGTGTCGTCCTCTAAGGGCCGAGCTCGACGGCCTGCTGCCACGTGCCGCGATCGTAGAACTTCAAAGCGGGCTTCGGGGCGAGGCCGAGCACGCTGACGTCGTACATCCGCCGCGGCTGCCTCCAGGTGGCCGGGTCGGATGAGCCGAGCGCCGTGGCGGCCCGCTGCGCCGCTCGAGCGAGACCGGAGTGGGTCATCTCGAGGAACGCCGCGCCGTCCGCACCGCCGAAGTCGAACGCGTGCGAGCGGCCCGGCCCGCCGAGCCACTCGCGTGACGCCTTCGGCAGGAAGCTGACGGCGGCGTCCTTGAGCGCCTCCCACGCGGCCACGCCGGGATCGACGGTGCCGTTTGCGTCCGTCGCGGTCGTAGCTGCCGTCCCAGGCCAGGATGGTGTCGAGCAGCACCTTCCCCTGCCCGGTCGCCTCCGAGGCCGCCACCTGGCGCAGCACCGTGTCGAGCAGCGGGCGCTGCTGGGCGGTGGTGCCGGCGAGCCGGTCCACGTTCTTGACGGCGTCGAAGCTCGGCGCCTTGGCCACCTCCCGCACCAGCCGGCTCAGGTAGGCGGCGCGGTGGAACGGCCCGCTGGTGCGCTCGGTGGCCGGCGCGTCGCCGATCGTCCAGCCCACGGAGGGCAGGTTGTTCCAGTTGGCCAGCCAGCCCTGCTCGGGGTTGATCACGTGCGGGCGCTGGGAGGGCTTGAGGAAGCCGCGCCACTCCGCCCGGCCGTCGCCCGGGAAGGGCAGCCGCTCGTCCCAGCGCTTGGCCCGGATCGGCAGGCGGCCGGGGTGCCACCAGCCGATGTTGCCCTGGTCGTCGGCCACCATCGCGTTCTCGTTCCAGCTCACCTTGTTGAGCGCGCGGCCGGCCTCCTGGACGGAGTCGGCCTCGTTGAGCTCGACGAGCCCGACGAGCGTGTCCATCTCGTGCTTCCAGGTCGCGTAGCGGCGGGTGAAGGCGGTCTTGGAGCCCGAGCGGGCCTGGACCGGGCCGTGGAGCGTGCGGCAGATCCGCTCCTTCTTCGCCGACTGGCCGGCCACGCCGAAGGTCTCCGTCCGGCACTTCATCTTGCGGACCTTGCCCTTGAAGACGTACCGCTCCTTGCCGGCGAGCCGCTCGGCGTAGAGGTCGTCGTCGTCGGTCAGGCCGCTCGTCAGGCCCCAGGCGATGTGGTCGTTGCGGCCGATGCCGACCACCGGCAGGCCGGGCGGCGTCACGCCGCGGGCGTCGAGCCCGGGCCGGTGGACCTCGAGCTCCGCGAGCTGCTCGGGGATCTGGAAGCCGAGCTGCGGACCGTGGAAGAGCCACGAGCGGTTGCCGCTCCCGCGCACGGCCCACGCGTCGGAGCCGCCGCGGAACAGCGCGGTGCTCGCCACGGCCGTCGCCTTGGGCGCCTTGAGCGCCTTCAGGTACGTCTGCGACGCCTTGAAGCCGGCCGTCTCGTCCTTGCGGGTGCGGCCGGGGTTGGACGGGAAGCGTCCCTCCGACGCGGGGATGGTCACCACGCTGCCGGGCCGGCGCAGCGGCAGCAGGCGGTCGAAGCGCTTGGCGCCGAGCTTGCGCAGGGCCTCCCAGTTCTGCAGCTCGCGGCCGTCGTCGCTCGGGATCGTGCGTGCGAGCTGGACCCCGATCGACGCGGAGTCGACGGCGCGCCAGGGCTTCGGCACCAGGTTGAGGAGGACGAACTCGTTGGGACGCAGCGACGGGTCGGCCTGCAGGCGGGCGAGCCACGCGTTGATGCCCTCGGCGTACGCGTCGAAGCGCGTCTGCAGCGACTTCGGGAGGCCCTTGAGCATCCCGCGCAGCTCGCTGAGCGTGTAGTAGTCGCGGCGGGCGACGATGTCGCTCTCGAGCCGTGTCGGCCCGAGCACCTCGGCCGTCGTGCCCTGCGTGCCGCGGCGGAAGAGCTCGAGCTGCACGATCCGGTCCTGCGCCATCGCGTAGCCGACGCCGCGCCAGAGGTCGGGATCGTTGCCGGCGCGGATGTTGGGCACGCCGTACGCGTCGCGCGTGATGGTCACGCCCGGGAACGGCGACTCGGTCGTGCCCGGCAGGTCGAAGCCGGCGGGCTTGAAGGAGAACGACTCGAAGAGGGAGATCTGATCCGTCAGGTGCGGATCGGTGCCGCTCTGCGGGACGTGGCCGGATTGCCCGGGCGGCAGCACGGTCTCGGCCTGGATGACACGGGCGGACGCCGCGACGGGAACCGCCAGCAGCGTCGCGGTGGCGACGATCGCAACTCTCCTCAGCATGGGCGCGAGGCTATCCGGCGTAGAGCTCGCGCGCGTAAGACAGCAGCCCGCGGGCCTCCAGCCGGTCGACCGGGGCGCGCAACGTGACGTGCACGACGCCGGGGTGGCGACCGATCTCGATCGCTCCCGTGACCGTCGCGCGGTTCTTGACCTCGGGCACGGTCATGCCGAGCAGCTCGGCCGCGCGGGCGAGTCCGTTGTCGGTCGCCGCGTTGAGGTCCGGCCCGGTGCCGACCACCGACACCGGCGCGGTCTCCTCGAGCTCCTGCACGCCGTGGCGGCGCGCGAGCGCCTCGGCCCGGGCGCGCTCCTCGTCGGTGAGCGGGCGGGCGAGGAACGGCAGGTCCTCGGCGACCGGGAAGAGGATCGGCCCGTCGATGCCGAGGCCCTTGATGACCTCGACCTCGAGCGTGACGGTGCCGGAGACGTCGCAGGTGTGGCCGGCGATCTCGCCGTCGCCCTGGAGCGCGTGCATGTCGCCGAGGTAGATGCCGCCGCCGTCGACCTTGACCGGGCAGACGAGGATCGCGCCGGGGCGAACGGCGTCGATGTCCATGTGGCCGTCCGTCTTGTGCTGGGCGAGCTCGGCGGCGGTGAGCGCGAAGCGGTGCGGGGCGCCGACGAGGAAGGCACCGAAGTCGCCGGCGTTGTGGGAGTCGGGGATCGGCGCCGACGGGCTCGTGCCGAGCTGGCCGAGGAACGGGCGCAGCCGGGTGGCCATGCCGACGATGTCGTGCGGCGCGAAGAGCAGGATCGGGTTCTGCTGCGAGTTGTCGGGCAGCGCGGCCATGCGCGCGGCGTCGTGGGCGAACGCCTCCGCGGTGTCCTGGCCGACCGTCACGCCGACCGTGTGCGTCGGGTCGAAGGCGATCGTGTAGCCGTTGGTGAAGGTGAACGGCGTTGCGTCGGCGCCGCACTTCGCGCAGCGGATCGACTCCGAGCCGATCCCCTCCACGCGCGTCTCGGGCCACTCGGTCCCGCACTCGGCGCAGACCGGCGCGCAGTACGGATCGCCGTTGAAGCGGCCCTCCATCATCTGGTCGTTGCCCGAGGCCGTGGCCATCGAGGTGACCTCGATGTCGCGGATGCGGATGGCGATCGCGTCGCCGACCTCGGCGCCCTCGACGGCCACCGGCGTGCAGACCTCATGGCCGCCGCGGATCGACGGGGTGATCATGGGTCCCCAGCATCCGGGCGTGGTGTTGACGACGATGTGGCCGCCGTCGGCCACCGGGCCGAGCATGGGGACGTCGGGGCCGAGGACGCCGTCCGTGAACGTGTCGACGAACACGGTCTGGCGGGCTTGGCGGGTCTCGATCGTGGCCATGGTTCACGCGCCTCCGGCGACGGGGATCAGGAGTGCGACCTCGTCGTCCGGCTGCAGCCGCTGGTTGCGCTCCACGGTCGTGCCGGCGAGCACCGGCAGAACCGACCGCAGGGCGGGCGCGAGCGATGGCTGCTGGGCGCCGAGCGCGACGAGCAGGTCGTCGATGCTGGCGCCGTCGGCGAGGTCGATCGACAGCTGCGGCGCGTCCGCGAAGCGGCTCAAACCTGCCCCGAGACGGACACGGATGCGCACTCGCTCACCCTACTCGCCACAATGGTTCGGATGGCCGAGTCGTTGCGCGGAAAGCTCATCCTCGCGTCACCGACGCTGCTGGACCCGAACTTCGTCCGCACGGTGGTCCTGATCGCCGAGCACACCGACGACGGGGCCATGGGGCTCGTCCTGAACCGGCCCGCCGCCTCCTCGGTCTTCGAGGCCGTGCCGGACCTCGCGTGGCTCACCGGTGACGAGGAGCAGGTCTACGTCGGCGGGCCCGTGGCCGAGACCGCGGTCATCGTGCTCGCCGAGTTCGACCGGCCCGAGGTGGCCGGCGCCCTCGTCGACGGCGACCTCGGCTTCGTGGGCACCGACGCCGACGACCCGGACACGCTCGACGGGGCCATCCGCCGGGCGCGGGTGTTCGCCGGCCACGCCGGCTGGGGCCCGGGCCAGCTCGAGGGCGAGCTCGAGGAGGAGGCCTGGATCGTCGAGCCTCCCCGGCGGGAGGAGATCTTCACCGAGGACGCCTCGGGGCTGTGGGCCGCCGTGCTGCGGCGCAAGGGGCGGCGGTATGCGCTGCTCTCGACGATGCCGCTGGATCCGTCGCTGAACTAGGGCTCGACGTCAACTGCGGCTGGGTAGGGAGGCTGGGGATCGGCCCGGTTGTCCACTCCGGAAAGTGGCGTGCTGACGTAATGCTCGCTATACGAGTATTAGTCAGCACAACGGCCGATCCCGCTCCCTTAATGCCGGGGTTGACGTTCGGTCGGCTTGTAGGCTCCCGCCCGTGCTCCGGACCCTGCTCCTCGCCGCGGTCGTCTTCCTGGCCGCCGCCTCCCCTGCCGCCGCCGCCAATCCCTGGCTCGGCAAGCCGTTCCTCAACCTCGCCCATCAGGGCGGTGAGGCCGAGCTGCCGTCGAACACGATGTACGCGTTCCGCAAGGCGATCGGCTCCGGCGCGGACATGCTCGAGCTCGACGTCAGCGCGACCGCGGACGGCCGGCTCGTGGTCATGCACGACTGGACCGTCGACCGGACGACCGACGGCACCGGCTACCTGACCGACCTCACGCTGGCGCAGGTCCGCAAGCTCGACGCCGCCTACAACTTCGTGCCCGGCCGCAACGCGGTCGACGGGCTGCCCGCCAAGCGGTATCCGCTGCGCGGCGTGCGGACCGGCGACCGCAAGCCGCCGAAGGGCTTCTCGCGCAACGACTTCCGCGTGCCGACGCTCGACGAGGTCATGCGCCGCTTCCCGCGCACGCCGATCAACATCGAGATCAAGGGCCGCGACGACGACCCGGCGCAGTTCCTGCGCAACGCCGAGCTGCTGGCCGCGGAGCTGGACGGGACGCTGCGGCGCGACCTCATCGTCGTCTCCTTCAACCAGCCCGCCGTGAACCGGTTCCACGAGCTGGTCCCCGAGGTCGCCGTGGCGCCGGGGATCGACGGCATCGCCTCGTTCCTGCTCTTCGACGGCTCGCCCGGGGACGGGGTCGTGGCGCTGCAGATCCCGATCACCTACGACCTCAACGGCCAGACCCTGTCGGTCACGACGCCGGAGTCGGTCCTCAAGACGCATCGCGCGGGCTATGCGGTCCACGTGTGGCTCAGCGGCGGCGAGGAGAACCGGAAGGTCTACGACCAGCTCCTCGACATGTGCGTCGACGGGATCATGGCCGCCGCCCCGCAGGCGCTGGAGAAGCGCCTGCAAGCAGCGCGACGTGGCTCGGCCGGGCGCCCGGGGCGGCACCGACCCGTGCTCGGTGCGCGCCTCGCGGGCGACGATCGAGGGCCGCTCGGTCGCCGTCGGGCTGCGGCGCCGCGGGCTCGGGACGCAGGCCTACGAGGGCTCGGTGACGATCAAGGCGGGCGGCAAGCTGCTCGGCCGCGAGTCGTACTCCCTCGCCGAGGGCACCGACGCCGGCGGCGTGACCGTGGCGCTGACGAAGGACGGCCGGCGCCTGCTGGACGACGGTGAGCGGGTGCGCGCCACCATCGCCGTCCGCACCCGCGGGGCCCGCGGCGAGCCGGTCCTGACGCAGGTCCGATTGGGCGGCTGATCCCGGCCGGACCGCAACTGTCGGGCCGATCGTGCATTCTTATGTGTCGTCAGGCCGAACTCGCGCCCTTCCGGGGGCGTGAGCCGGGGGACCCACAGCGGCCGCAAGTGGCCGCAGGGGCGAATCGCCATCGGGGGATGGCGTAGCGCAACTTCTCTGCGCGAGCCCGTCAGCTCACCTCGGAGGCAAGGAGAGAAGGAAGGGAGTACCGAACGTGGACGCACGTCCGTCCGAGCTGGACCCATACCCCCGAGTCGAGCGTGATCTCGGCTCCGCCGTGCTGTGGGAGAAGTCGCTGCACCGGTCTCACCGCCGGCGCGTGCGTCAGCGCGACGCCCGTCGCAACGCCCCGCGCCAGAAGGGCGCGACGCTGGCCGCCGGAGCCGCCATCCTCGCCTCCCCCGTCCTGACCCCGCTGATGGGCGCCGCTTCGGCGTCGTCGTCGCGGCCGGGCGTGACCAAGGCCGAGGTGGCGCAGAAGGCCTCCGTCAGCGGCGAGAAGACCTGGCTGCTCTCGTACGGCGACACCGGCGAGGCCGTCGCCGCCGTCCAGACGCAGCTGCAGATCCTGTCCGACGGCATCTTCGGGCCGCAGACCGAGGGCGCGGTGAAGGACTTCCAGCGCTCCCAGGGGCTCGCGGCGACCGGCATCGTCGACGCCAAGACCTGGTCGGAGATCTTCGGCAGCAAGGTGCTCTTCTACGGCGAGGCCGACGCGTCCGCCTCGAGCGCCCCCGCCGGCGAGTCCGTTCAGGTGGTCTTCGACGGCGAGGCGTCCGCGCCGAGTGCGGACGGCCCGGTCGGCGGTCCCGATCTCGAGGATCGCGTGGCGCTACGCGACGAGGTCGAGGCGGCCGAGTCCGAGCCCTCCGGGGCCGAGCCCGCCCCGCTGCCCGAGGTCGAGGCGCCCGAGTCCGCGTCGCCCACGCCGGTCACGACCGGCAGCGGCTGCACGTCCGACGGCCGGATGGTCGCGCCCGTCAACGGCACGGTCACCGGCACGTTCGGCGAGGACCGCGGCGACCACGCCCACGCCGGCACCGACATCGCGGCCCCGACGGGGACCACGGTGCGCGCCGCCGAATGCGGCACGGTCAGCGTGTCGGGCACCGAGAGCGGCTACGGCACGATGGTCTGCGTCCAGCACGCCGGCGAGACGACCACGTGCTACGCGCATCTGTCCGAGTCCAGCGTCTCGGTGAACGAGTACGTGAAGGCCGGCCAGAAGATCGGCGAGGTCGGGTGCACGGGGAGCTGCACCGGCCCGCACGTGCACTTCGAGGTCCGCCAGAACGGCGCCGCCACGAACCCGTCGCCGTACCTGCAGGGCAGCAAGACGGTGGCCGGCCAGTCAGTCACCGCCACGACCGCCGAGATGCCGGCGGGCGAGGGCGGGATCGGCGGCGCGACGCCGGCGCAGCAGGCCGAGGTGTTCGCCAGCACGGGCGGCGTCGCCGCCCCGGAGGCCGCGCCCGCGCCCGCCGCCGAGGCACCCGCCCCCGCAGCGGCCGAAGCGGCGCCCGTCGAGGCCGCGCCGGTGGCTGAGGCGCCCGCCGCCGCGCCGGTCGAGGCCGCCCCGGCACCGGTCGAGGCCGCGCCCGTCGCCGAGGCCCCGGCCCCGGCGCCCGTCGAGGCCGCCCCGGCACCGGTCGAGGCCGCGCCCGTCGCAGGCCCCGGCCCCGGCGCCCGTCGAGGCCGCGCCGGTCGAGGCCGCGCCCGTCGAGGCCCCCGCACCGGTCGCCGAGGCTCCGGCCCCGGTCGCCGAGGCGCCCGCTCCGGCACCGGTCGAGGCCCGCGCCGGTCGCCGAGGCGCCCGCCCCGGCACCCGTCGAGGCCGCGCCCGTCGAGGCGCCCGCGCCCGTCGCCGAGGCTCCGGCTGCCGCGCCGGTCGAGGCGCCCGCCGCCGAGGCCCCCGCGGTCGACGCCGCCGCGACCGCCGACGCGTCGGTCGCCGCAACTGGAGGGGTAGCGGCTCCGTAGGCCGCTCCGGACCACACGCGGGGCGTCGTTGGGGAGCGACGCCCCGCTGTCCGGGACGGAGGGCCGGCGCGGCGAGCGCTTGAGGAAGGCGAGCGTGCCGCGCCGGCGATGTCCGGGGGACAGGACCGGCTCGATGCTTCGAGTTGGAGGCGCCGGACCTGTGCAACCGATCAGGCCACGATTTCCGATCGTGATTTCCTGAGCGGTGTAGAAAAGAGAATGGCCTGTAGACGCGGTCACGTCAACCGGTGCCGCGCAATTGCCGAGCGGCAATGCGTCAGGAACGCCGCCGGACCCGCGACCCTCTCCCCGGTGGACGAGCTCCGACACGTCGCGATCCCCGAGTTGCTCCGGCGCATCCGCGCCGCCGGAGCGGCGGGCGAGCCATGGCGCGCCGACCGCGAGACCGGGGCGCTGATCGCCCGCTCGCTCCCCCGCGTGCGCAACGTGGTGGCCACGTTCCGGCTGCCGGAGGACGCATCCGTGACCATCCGGCGCGACGACCGCGAGGACGTCGCGCAGGACGCCGCCCGCCGTGCCCTCGCGATGCTCGGCCGCTTCCGCGGCGCCAGCGAGGGCGAGTGGTACGCCGCCGTCATCACCTGCGCCCGCTTCACCTGCCGCGACCACCTGCGGGCCGCGATGACGGCCGAGCGCCGGCTCGCCGGACGGCTCGAGGACGAGCCGCGCTTCGCCCACGACCTCGCGACGCTCGCGGACCGCCAGGCGCTGGACGCCGAGGCGGCCCACGAGGCCGCCGACGGGCTCACCCGCGCCCTCCAGCACCTCCCCAACCCCGACCAGCGCCACGCCATCGAGCGCACGCTCGAAGGCTGGTCGACCCCCGAGATCGCCGCCCAGCTCGGCACCTCGGTCGACAACGTCCACCAGCTCCGCTCGCGCGGCTTCGCCCTCCTCCGAAAGGCCCTCGCATGACCGACCGTCTCCTCAGCGAGTTCATCGACGCCTGGCGCGCCGGCTCCCGCCCCGACGCCGGCGCAGTACGTCGACCGCGCGCCACCGGGAGCGCAGGCCGAGCTGGCCGCCGCCATCGAGGCCTTCCTCGCCCTCGCGCCCGAGCCGGAGTACGACGAGCACGCGTGGGCGGCGCTGACCGCCGACCCCGCGATCGCCAAGGTCGCCGGCGCCGAGCCCTGGTCGCGGATGCTCCCGCGCCTGCGCGAGCGCAAGGCCCTGTCCACCGACGGGCTCGCGGCCGCGCTCGCGCAGCGCCTCGGCGTCGCCGGCCACGAGGCCAAGGCCCGCGCCTACCTCGACGATCTCGAGCACGATCGGCTCGTCCCGGCACGCCTGTCGCGCCGGCTGCTCGACGCCCTCGCCGCCGTCCTCGACGCCCCGGCCGCCTGGCTCGAGCGCGCGACGGCCGGCCCGGCCGCCGCCACCGGCGCGCTCTACCGCCGCCAGGGCGAGGGGGAGGTCGAGCAGCGGCTCGAGGTGATCGCCGACGCCATGCTCACCCCCGCCGAGGAATGGGACGAGGTCGACGAGCTGTTCCAGGGAGGTCGCTAGCCACCGGGAGGGACGAGATCGACCGACCACATCGTCTCGAGGACGTCCTGGAGCGCCACGCGGACCATGGCCGCCAGCCGCTCGGCGCCGAGCTCCCCGCGAGCGTAGGCGTCGAGCGCGCTGCCGGGGGGCACGCGCGGCATCCGCTCGCGGGCCAGCGAGAGCCCGTCCTCGAACGCCGGGAGCCCGAGCCGGTGGCGCAGGTCGAGGTGCGCGTCCTCGTCGAGCTCGGCGCGAAGGCGCCGCACGCGGTCGCGCGGCACGGCGCCGGCGGCGACGAGCCGGAAGAGCGCCGCCGGAGCGCTGATGCCGAACCCGGCGGCGAGGGCCACCACCTCGTCGAGGCCCACGGCGGCGGCTCGCGCGCGAGGTCAGCCACGCCCGCACCGCCGCCACCGGCACCAGCAGCTCGGCCGCGAACGCGTTCGCGTCGATCTCCATCGGCCGCGTCGGCGAGCCCAGCGTCGCGGCCGTGTCCACGCTCTGGGAATGCTCCAGCACGTGGTGACCCAGCTCGTGGGCGAGCGTGAAGCGCAGCCGCGAAGCGGCGTCGCCGCCGTTGAGGAGGATCAGCGCGCCGCGGGGACGCCGCAGGTACGCGCCCGCGAGCTCCGGCCCCAGGTCGAGCACGCCGACCGGCACGCCGTGCCCGCGCTCGACGAGCTCGAGGACGTCCGGCAGCGGCGCCTCCAGCGACCAGCCGAGCACCCCGCGCGCCGCCCGAGCGGCCGCGAGGACCTCATCCCGGGCCATAGCCGAGCAGCGTGAAGCCGACGCCGACGACCAGCGCGAACTGGACCGCCGCGCACGCGATGCCCCAGGAGATCGCCTCGATCGCCCCGTGCGCTCGTACGGCCGCCACGCTGAGCAGCGCCGGCACGAGGAACGCCGCCGCGGGCACGGCGATCGCCTGCCACTCGGGCCAGTCGGAGAGGTCGCCACCGGCGTTCTCCACGATCGCGACGAGGATCGCCGCGCCGACCGCCGCCAGCAGCAGCGGAGCGATGAGCCTCACGCCGGTCAGTCCGCCGGGACTCCCGGAATCTGGCCGTTGCGGAACGCGTCCACGAACCGCCGGTGGTCGTCACGCGCGAGGTCGCCGTACGTGCGCCCGAACGAGACGAGGTCGGTCGCGAACTCCTCCTCGCGCCCGTCGAGCACCGCCATGATCGCCTCCTCGGTCTGGAACTCGACCAGCGTCTGGTCGCTCCCCGCGTCCGACACGCAGTGGACCTTGGCCGTCGCCTGCCCGAGGTAGTCGAGCAGCGGGAAGACCTCGTCGAGGTCGGTGACCTGATCCCAGTCGATGTCCGCCTCGTACGGCGAGACCTCCTTGACCACCTGGCCGACGCCGCGCAGCTCGCACCAGCCCAGCCAGGGGTCGGCGTGGGCCTGCAGGGCGCGCTGCGACACCGCGGTCCGGTGGCCCTGGTGCTCGAAGTAGCCGCGCACCGAGTCGTCGTCGAGCACCCGGCTCGGCGCGGCGACGTTGCCCTGCTTCATGGACAGGACCACGTCGTTCTCGAGCGCCTGCGTCCGGCCCTCCACGAGCAGGCTGTAGGCCGGCAGCCCGGCCGAGCCGATGCCGAACCCGGCGCGGCCGACCACGTCCTTGACCGAGTAGGAGACGCTGTGCTGGCGCTTGATCTCGGGGATGGTGTCGAGGTACGCCGCGAAGGCCTGCTCCACCTCCTCGCGCTCGCCGGC
Organism: uncultured Solirubrobacteraceae bacterium; assembly: GCA_963774155.1. Taxonomy (GTDB): domain Bacteria; phylum Actinomycetota; class Thermoleophilia; order Solirubrobacterales; family Solirubrobacteraceae; genus DASSUW01. The sequence continues at coordinate 90,285 of CAVZDW010000006.1, read as the reverse complement.
CTCGAGCCGCCGCACGCCTCCGCCGGAGGAGAAATGCCGCTCGGCGTCCTCGACGGTGGTGGTCCCGTCCAGCAGCCCCACCCGGGTCTCCAGCCGCGCGGCCATCAGCACGTCGTGCAGCACGCCGTCGGTGTTCTCGAGCGTGAGCCGGTACTCGCTGTCGCGCGCGCCGGTGGCGAAGCCCCGCACCTGCTCGACGTAGGCGTGCGCGTAGGTGCTGATCATGCGCTCGATGGCGTCGTCCGAGAGCGCCTTGGCGAAGCCGAGCAGCGCGAGGCTGGCCGCCATCCGCCGCAGGTCCCACGTGAAGTGGCCGAGGTAGGCCTCGTCGAAGTCGTTGACGTCGAACACGAGGATCCCGGCCGAGTCCATGTAGGTCCCGAAGTTCTCGGCGTGCAGGTCGCCCTGGATCCACACGCGACTCGTGCGCTCGTCGGCCCACGGGTCGTCGAGCCGGACCACGTCGGCGTAGAAGAGCGGCGCGCTGCCGCGGTAGAACGCGAACGGCGACGCGGCCATCTTGCGGAACTTGCGCCGGAAGGCGCGCTCGTCGGCCTCGATGAGATCGCCGAACGCGTCGGCGAGCACGGTCACGATCTCCTCGCCCCGCTCGTCGGCGTCGCGGGCGAGCTCGGCGGGCGTCGTCACGCCGCAGATCGTTGCAAACGATGCGCGCGCCATGCCAGCGCGACGGCGGCGACCGCTGCGAGCGCGAAGGCGCCGTGGGTCACGTAGTCGGCGGCGGCGCTGAAGGAGCGGTGGAAGATGTAGCCGACCAGGACGAACGTCGTGGCCCAGGCCGCGGTGCCGAGGATGCTCCAGGGGAGGAAGGCGCGCAGGCGCATCCCGGACGAGCCGGCGAGGAACGGCGCCACCGCCCGCACGATGCCCACGAAGCGCCCGACGAGGATCGCCTTGGGGCCGTGGCGGTCGAAGAACCGCTCGACCTGCGCGAGGCGCGGCGCCGTGACGCCGAACCGGGGCCCGCGGGTGACGAGGAAGCGCCGTCCGAGCTTGCGGCCGAGCAGGAAGCTGGCGAAGTCGCCCGCCGCGGCGGAGACCCAGACGAGCAGCAGCATGGCCACGATGTCGACCTCGCCCTGGGCGGCCACCACGCCGCCCAGCACCACCGCCGTCTCGCCCGGAGCCACCAGCCCGACGAAGGCGCCGGTCTCCAGGAAGGCGAGGCCGGCGACGAGCGCGTAGGTCCAGGCGCCCAGCGTCTCCGAGAGGTCGGTGAGCGCGGCCTCGAGGTCGGGCAGCTGGATGACGCCCGCCGTCGTGAGCGCGAGCCCGGTGGCAGCGATCGCGGCGATCGCCAGCAGCAGGGCCGGCGGCCGCTGGTGGGTCACGCCGCCGCGACCTCGAGCGGGCGCCACGCCGGCCGCGGCCGCAGGACCTCGACCTCGGCCTCGACGACCGGCTCCGGGGCGTCCTCGGACTGCCAGCGCGCCATCGTGCGGCGCAGCTTGCCGAGGGCGACGAGCCCGACCGGGGCGGGGACCCAGATGGCCAGGGCGCGGTAGGCGAGCACCGAGACGATCGCCAGGTCGGCGGCGACGCCGAACGCGAGCAGGACGCCCACGAGGCCGCCGCTGGCGGCGCCGGGCACCGGCACGGTGTTGGCGACCTGGCCGAGGAAGTAGGCGAGGACGACGACCGCGAACGGCGGCGCGTGGCCGAACGCGTTGAGCATCCCGTAGAGCACGGCCATGTCGAAGCCCCACCAGACGAACGCGCCGAGGAGCCGCGGGTCGGCCGAGCGGACGTGGTCCACGGCGTCGCGGACCGCGCCGCCGAGCACGGCGCCGGCCGTGCGCAGGCGGCCGGTGCCCTCGGTCGGCATCCACCACGCGGCGCCGAGCGCCAGCAGCATGCCGACGACGGCCAGGGCCGCCGGGAGCGCGGTCAGGGCCGGCGGGCCGATGCCCTCGATCGTCAGCACGGCGCCGCTCAGCGCCAGGGCGCCGAGGAAGACCGCATACACGAGCACGAGGAAGGTGAGGAGCGTGCCCGCGGCGCGGCGCGTGCCCATGCCGGTCCGGCGCAGGGCCCACAACGTCATGGCGGCGCCACCGGCGCCGGCGGTCGGAAGCAGCCGCGTGGCCGCGGCGCCGCCGAGGGTGATCTCGGCCGCGGAGCGCAGGTCGACGCGCTCGGAGGCGCGGTTGCCGACCAGCCACAGCAGCGCGATGTAGCCGCCGAACGAGATCAGCTCGAAGGCGGCGGCGGCGACCACCCAGACCGGATCCGCGTCGACGGCGCGGCGCACCGCGTCGGTCAGCGTCTCGAGAGGCCCGCCGAGGACCAGCACCGCAGCGACGAGCGCGGCAGCGACGGCGGCGGGCACGGTGGCCCGGCGCGCCAGGGCGCGAAGGTCGAGCGAGGGGAGCGCAAGGTCCTCGGCGGGCATAGAGAGATTGTCCGGGGCGAGGACGTCCGTCGCATCGGGGATATCACCAGGACGAGGGTGCGGGGAGCCGCACCGAGGGGTACGGTTTAGGTGTGAGCGGGAACCCGTGGCAGCGGATCCGCAAGACCCCGGGCGTCGGACGCATCGCCGACTGGGGGCTGGGCCCCCACGCCGCCTCGAAGAAGACCAAGAGGGTCGGTGCGCGGATCGCCGGCTTGAAGGCCACCGAGTCGGTCTGCCCCTACTGCGCCGTCGGCTGCGGCCAGGTCGTCTACACCCGCGGCGGCGAGCTGGTCGACATCGAGGGCAACCCGAACTCCCCCATCAACCAGGGGACGCTCTGCCCCAAGGGCGCGGCTTCGCGCCAGCTCGTGCAGCAGCCGGGCCGCCTCATGAAGGTCAAGTACCGCGCGCCCCATGCCACCGAGTGGCAGGAGATCGAGCTCGAGACGGCGATGGACATGATCGCCGAGCGCGTGATCGCCGCGCGCGAGGACGGCTGGCAGGACGTCAACGACGACGGCTGGCGCGTGGACCGCACGCTCGGCTTCGCGCACCTCGGCGGCGCGACGCTGGACAACGAGGAGAACTACCTCATCAAGAAGGCCTTCACGGCCATGGGCGCGGTCCAGATCGAGAACCAGGCCCGCATATGACACTCCTCCACGGTCCCCGGTCTGGGGACCACGTATGGGCGCGGCGGCGCCACCGATAGTCCGCGGTCCCTGATCAACTCGGACTGCATCCTCATCCAGGGCTCCTCGATGGCCGAGGCGCACCCGGTGGCCTTCCGCTGGGTGATGAAGGCCCGTGAGCGCGGCGCCACGGTCATCCACGTCGATCCCCGGTTCTCGCGCACGAGCGCGATGGCCGACCTGCACGTCCCGATCCGGGCCGGCTCGGACATCGCCTTCCTCGGCGGCCTGATCCACCACATCATCGAGACCGACGCCTTCTTCAAGGACTACGTCGTCCACTACACGAACGCCTCGACGCTGATCAACGAGAAGTTCGAGGACACCGAGGACCTCGGCGGCTTCTTCTCCGGCTGGGACCCGGAGACGGAGACCTACCAGCCGGCGACCTGGTCCTACGAGGGCGGGGAGGTCGCCTCCGCGTCCGGCCAGCGCGAGCACAGCACCCAGGCGTTCGAGGAGCAGACCGGCGCCGGGATGCTGATCGGCGAGATCGTCCGCGACGAGACGCTCTCGCACCCCAGGTGCGTCTTCCAGATCCTGCGGCGCCACTTCTCCCGCTATACGCCGGAGATGGTCGAGCGCGTCTGCGGCATCTCGCAGGAGCAGTTCAAGGCCGTCGCCGATGCCCTGATCCACAACTCCGGCACCGATCGCACCGGGGCGATCTGCTACGCGCTCGGCTGGACGCAGCACACGGCCGGCGTTCAGATGATCCGCACCGCGGCGATCCTGCAGCTCCTGCTGGGCAACATGGGCCGCCCGGGCGGCGGGATCTGCGCCCTGCGCGGCCACGCGTCGATCCAGGGCTCGACCGACATCCCGACGCTCTACGACCTCCTGCCCGGCTACCTGCACATGCCGCGGGCGCGCGAGGGGGAGTTCACGCTCCGCGAATACGTCGACAGCGGCGGCGCCGACCGCGGCTGGTGGTCGAACTTCGACAAGTACATCGTCTCGCTCCTCAAGGCCTGGTTCGGCGAGGCGGCGACCGAGGAGAACGACTACGGCTTCGGGCGGCTGCCGAAGATCTCCGGCGTCCACGCGCACTTCCCCACGATGCTGCGGGCGTTCGACGGCGGCCTCGACGGGCTGTTCGTGATGGGCCAGAACCCGGCGGTGGGCTCGGAGCATTCCGGGCTCCAGAGGCGCGCGCTCGGGCACCTGAAGTGGCTGGTGGTGCGCGACCTGGCGGAGATCGAGACGGCGCGGTTCTGGAAGGACTCGCCCGAGATCCGCTCCGGCGAGCTGCGAACCGAGGACATCGGCACCGAGGTCTTCCTCATGCCGGCCGCCTCGCACGTCGAGAAGGAGGGCTGCTTCACCAACACCGAGCGGCTCGTGCAGTGGCGCGACAAGGCGCTCGATCCGCCCGAGGACTGCCGGTCGGAGCTGTGGTTCATGAGCCACCTGTTCAAGCGGGTCCGGGCGCACTACGCGGCGTCGACGGACGAGCGCGACTGGCCGATCCAGAACCTCACCTGGGACTACGGCGAGGACGACCCGAGCGCGGACGCGGTCCTGCGCGAGATCAACGGCTACAACCTGGAGACGGGCGAGCTGCTGCCCGGCTTCGCGCAGCTGGCCAACGACGGGTCGACCTCGAGCGGCTGCTGGATCTACTCCGGGGTCTATGCCGACGGCGTCAACCAGGCGCGCCGCCGCGATCCGGGCGTGCTGGAGAAGCCCGGCGGCTGGGTCGCGCCGGAATGGGCCTGGGCGTGGCCCGCCAACCGCCGCGCCCTCTACAACCGCGCCTCGGCGCGACCCGACGGGGCGCCGTGGTCCGAGCGCAAGCAGTACGTCTGGTGGGATCCGCTCGCCAAGAAGTGGACGGGCTACGACGTGCCGGACTTCCCGGTCGACAAGCCGCCCGACTACGTGCCACCGCCCGACGGCAAGGGCATGGACGCGATCGGCGGCGCCGACCCGTTCATCATGCAGGCCGACGGGCGCGGCTGGCTGTTCGCGCCCTCCGGGCTGCTCGACGGCCCGATGCCGACCCACTTCGAGCCGCTCGAGTCGCCGGTGCAGAACCTCCTGTATCCGGAGATCGGCGAGAACCCGGCCGCGCTGCGCTGGGACCGGCCCGACAACCCGGTCGCCGAGCACGAGGACCCGCGCTGGCCGTGCGTGGCCACCACCTTCCGGCTCACCGAGCACCACACGGCGGGCGGCATGTCGCGCTGGCTGCCGTGGCTGGCCGAGCTGCAGCCCGAGATGTTCGCCGAGATCGACCCGCTGCTGGCGCGCAAGCACGGGATCGAGGACGGCGGCTGGCTGACCATCTCCTCGCCGCGCGGGGAGATCGAGGCGCGGGCCAAGGTGACCGAGCGGATCAAGCCGCTGACGGTGGACGGCCGGACGATCCACCAGATCGGGCTGCCCTGGCACTGGGGCTTCGCGGGCCCGACGCCCGGCGACTCGGCCAACGACATCAACGCGCTCTCGGGCGATCCCAACGTGGCGATCCAGGAGTCCAAGGCGTTCGTGTGCAACGTGCGGGCCGGACGCGACAGCACCGGCACGTCCAAGCTGGCGGGCGTCCACGCCAACGTGCCAGGCGTGGCCCCGAACCGGGATCATCCCGCCGAGACGAGGCCGCACAAATGACCGAGCAGGCGATCACCCGCCCCGGCGCCGAGCGGATGGGGTTCTTCACCGACACGACGACGTGCATCGGCTGCAAGGCCTGCGAGGTGGCCTGCAAGCAGTGGAACGACCTGCCGTCGGACGGTGGCTCGCTCCGCAAGGGCGGCTCCTACGACCACACCGGCGAGCTGGGGGCGGCGACGTGGCGGCACGTGCGCTTCGTCGAGCTGGCCGAGAGCGCGACCCGGCCCATCGACTTCGCCACCGACGGCGTCGACCTCGTGGCCGCGGCCGAGGAGTACCAGCAGCCGTACAACGGGTTCGGCGACTGGGTCTTCATGTCGGACGTGTGCAAGCACTGCACGAACGCCGGCTGCCTCGACGCCTGCCCGACCGGCGCCCTCATCCGGAGCGAGTTCGGCACCGTCGTGCTGCAGCCGGACATCTGCAACGGCTGCGGCTACTGCATCCCGTCCTGCCCGTTCGGGGTCGTCGACCGCGACCCCGTCGACGGCCGCGCCGCCAAGTGCACGCTCTGCTACGACCGCCTCGAGGACGGGCTCGAGCCCGCGTGCGCGAAGTCCTGCCCGACCGACTCGATCCAGTTCGGGCCGCTCGAGGAGCTGCGCGAGGTGGCCGCTCGGCGGGTCACCACGCTGCACGAGCGGGGCGTCGGCGGCGCCTACCTGTACGGCGCGCTCGACGCGCCGGAGCAGGAGCTGGCCGGCGGCCTCGGGGCGTTCTTCCTGCTCACCGAGCCGCCCGAGCGCTACGGCCTTCCGGCCCAGGCCGATTCCCCGATCCAGGAGAACGTCATCCCGGCCACCGCGACCGCCGTCGCCGCCGGGCTGCTCGCCGCCGCGGGCGTCGCGGCGTCGTTCCTGTGGGAGAAGCGCCGTGGGCGCTGAGCGCGACACCACGCCGGCCGTCGGCACCCCGGGCCAGCCGGCCTTCGGCGAGAAGACGGGCGAGAAGGTCGACCTGCACATCGGCCAGTGGAAGGACGGGCGCTGGTCGTACATCTTCGGGGACGACACCGAGTACGGCAGCGCGATGCCGGACATCGAGGCGATCCGCGCCGCCGCCGAGCGCGCTCGCACCGGACCGCTCCCGGAGGTCATCCAGGGGCCGATGATGAAGTCGCCGGTGTGGACCTGGGAGGTGCCGCTCTACTTCTGGTTCGGCGGGATCGCGTCGGGCTCGGCGTTCGTCGGCCTGGCGTGCGACCTCGCGGGCGACGACAAGTCCGCCGCGATCGCGCGCAAGGTCGCCCTGGCGGCGCTGGTGCCGTCGCCGGTGCTGCTCATCGCGGACCTGGGCCGGCCCGAGCGCTTCTTCAACATGCTGCGCATCTTCAAGCCGCGCTCGCCGATGTCGATGGGCGTGTGGGCGCTCACCGCGTTCGGCAACCTGGCCGCCGCGGCCGTCGGCGCCGACCTCCTCGGCCGCCGCCGTGAGGCCCGGGCGCTGGGTGCCGGGACCGCGATCGTCGGCGGCTACCTGGGCTCCTACACCGGCGTGCTGCTCGCCTCGACCGCCGTGCCGGTGTGGGCCCGTTCCCGCCTCTTCCTCGGCCCGATCTTCGTGTGCACGGCGACCGCCACGGGGGCCGCGGCGTGCCGCCTGACGCTGGCGGCATGCGGGCTGCCGGTCGGCCATCCGACCCGCAACGCGCTCGGCCGGGTCGAGATGGGTGCCATGGGCGCCGAGCTGGCGCTCTCCGTGATCAACGAGCGCCGCCTCGGCCCGCTCGCGCACGGGCTCGCGGAGGGCCGGCCGGGCAAGCTCTTCAAGGCCGCCAAGTGGGCCGTCCGGGGCGGCCTGGCGCTGCGGTTCGCGCGAGCCCGCGGCGGGCCGGCGACGCACCACGTCGCGTCCGTGCTCTACCTCGCGGCGGGGCTCATGTTCCGCTACGCCTGGGTCGGCGCCGGACCGCCGTCGGGGCAAAACGATCAGCTGGTGGCCGAGATGGCCCGGTCGCGCCACCACGGCGACTAGGGCGCGAACTGCAACTGCGGCATTGAGGGAGCGGGATCGGCCGGGATTTTCGCTCCAGTCCTGCCTAACTGTCGTCCAGTGCGACCCGTAGGGCAGGACGCGACGATGAAAACCGGCTCCGCGCCTCCCCAGCTCCCCTACCCAGCGCCGTTGCAGTTCGCGCCCTCAGTCGCCGTACGGGACGGCCTCCGAGTCGTCGATCCGCCATCCCTCCGGAGTCCGGACGAGCACCACGTTGATCGTCACGTACGGCTCGACGTCGAGGTCGACCGAGGCGCGGTCCCCGTCGATCGCCGGCTCGGCGAACCGCGCCTTCTCCGCATCCTCGACGCTCGAGGGGTCCGACTGCCTGGCGGCGCGCACGGTCTCCTCGCAGGTGGCGTGCTCGTCGAAGTTCACGGCGCGCTCGCGGCCGCCCTCGGTGAGCAGGCCGCACGCGGCCTCGCCGTCACCGGCCGCAAGCGCGGTGCGGGCCTGCTCGAGCACCTCGAGCACCTGCTCGCGCTCGTCGCCGGCCGCGCCGTCGTCCTCTCCGCAACCCACGACCGCGGCCAGCACGACCGCGGCAACCAGGAGGCGCACTACGGCCGGGCGACCTCGGTCTCGCGCTCCCGGGCGAAGCGCCCGTCGTCCCCCTTCGGCGTGTCACCCGCCGCGGTCTCGGTGTCCCGCGCGTAGAGGTACCAGTAGGCGCCCGCGACGAACACGGCCGCGCCGACCAGGTTCCCGAGGAACGCGAAGATCCAGTTGTGGATCGCGGTCCACCACGTGATGCCGTCGACGCCCGCGAAGATCGCCGCCGGCAGGAAGAACATGTTCGCCACGACGTGGTCGAAGCCCATGGCCACGAAGGCCATGATCGGGAAGAAGATGGCGAGCACCTTGCCGGCGATGTCCTCGGCGGCGAACGACATCCACACGGCGAGGCAGACGAGCCAGTTGCAGCCGACGGCGCGCAGGAAGATCTGCCACTCGCTCTCCTCGATGCCCTTCGTGGTGGCGATGTCGGTGAGCCGCTCGAGCTGCAGGTCGGCGGTGATGACGCCCGTCTGGACGGCGAGGAAGTAGGCCACGAAGAGGGAGCCCGCGAGGTTGCCCAGCAGCACGAAGCCGAAGTTCGACACGAGGTCGCGGAGGGTCGCCCGGCCCTTGAACGACGCGAGCGGAACCAGCGCCATGTTGCCGGTCAGCAGCTCCGACCCGGCGATGACCACGAGGATCAGGCCGAGCGAGAAGACGGCGCCCGCGAAGAACGTCGGCAGCGAGCCCCAGATGTCGGGGTTCATGCCCGACGTGACGGTGACGGCCAGCAGGCCGCCGAACGCGATGTACGCGCCCGCCAGGAAGCCACCGACGAGCGCCTTGTCCCAGCGCAGCTTCGCCTTGGTCGTACCGGTCTTGATGCCGGTCTCGGTGATCGCCTTCGGGTCCTTGAAGCCCATCGCACGCCTCCCATCGGATGCGGATGGGAATCGTCCTACCCGATTGGGGACCGTTCCGATGCGCTGATCGCCACGGGGGCGTAGGCTGCGCCCCGATGGGCGTCCCACTGGTCGAGGTGCCCGCCGGAAGGTACGTGCTGGGCGAGCCCGGCGAGGAGCGGGCGTGCCAGCTCGCGACCGTGCGCATCGGCCGCTGGCCGGTGACCAACGCCGAGGTCCGCCGCTTCCTCGAGGCGACGGATCGCGACGTCCCCGCGGTCCACCGGGCCGAGGCGCTCGCCGAACACCCGGCGACCGGTCTCACCCGCGAAGAGGCCGAGGCGTTCTGCGCCTGGCTGGGAGGGAACGTCCGGCTCCCGACGGGCGCCGAATGGGAGGCCGCGGCTCGCGGCACGGACGGCCGGCCCTACCCCTGGGGCGAGAGCTTCGACCCGGAGCGCTGCGCGTGCGCGGAGTCCGGCTGGGGCTGGACCGTCCCGGTCGACGCGCACCCCGCCGGCGCCGGCCCGTTCGGCACCGAGCAGCAGTCCGGGAACGTCTGGGAGTGGGTCGCCGACCGCGGCGCCGACGGCTGGGGCGTCGTGCGCGGCGGCAGCTACCTGGACACGGGCTGGGGCCTGCGCGCGTCGCGCGCCCAGGCGGCCGACCCGGAGCGGGCGACGAACACCACCGGCTTCCGGATCGTGATCGAGTGAGAGGAGAGCGCATGGCGAGGGCCGTACTGATGGACGCGCTGCGGGAGGTCTACGACCCCTGCTGCGCGGACCGGGGGATCTCGATCGTCGACATGGGCGTGGTGGAGGACGTCCGCGAGCACGACGGGCATGTCGACGTGGACCTGGTCCTCACCACGGGCTGGTGCCCGTTCGTGGTCTCGATGTCGACCGCCATCCCGGAGGCGCTGAAGTCGATCGACGGCGTGCACAGCGTCGACGTCAAGGTCGTCTGGGATCCGGTCTGGACCATGGATCGCCTGTCGGAGTCGGCGCGCGACAAGCTCGCGATGCCGCTGGAGGAGCTCGAGCCCTACCGCGTGGGAAGGAGCGCAGCCTGATGGCCATCACCGAGGAACGTCCGCAGGAAGCCGGCAAGCGGAAGGTCGACGCGTTCGTGTTCGACTGCGTCTGCCACATCTTCAACTTCGACAAGAAGAACGCGATCGGCCCGCCCGGCGAGCTGTTCGACGAGCACCTCTACGCCTTCCACCAGCTCCTCACCCGCGAGGGCGAGCCGGTCCTCAGCCGTGAGGAGTTCTTCCGCGAGTGGAGCGTCGACGAGATCTACGACATGGTCATCGAGGGCTCCGACACGGACATGATCGTGGCCCAGCCGCTGCCGCTCACCGACCTCTTCCACGACGGCCTGTCGGCCTGGGAGAAGTGCGCGGAGATGGCCAACAAGCACCCCGACAAGGCGGTCTTCTGGGGCTCGGTCAACCCGCTCGAGGGCAAGAAGGCGCTCGACCTCATGACCCGCCAGGTGGAGGACTACGGCGCCAAGGCGTTCAAGTTCTACAACGTGCGCTACGACTACGGCCAGCCGTTCCCGTGGCGCATGGACGACCCGCGGATCGCCTTCCCGATCTTCGAGCACGCGCAGAAGCTCGGCATCAACCTGATCGGTGTCCACAAAGGCGTGCCGCTCGGCCCGCAGCCGATCGAGCACACGCGCACGTTCGACATGGACGGCGCCGCCGCCAACTTCCCGGACATCAACTTCGTCATCTTCCACGTCGGCCTGCCGTGGCTCGACGAGGTGCTGTGGCAGATCGTGCGCTTCCCGAACCTCTACGCGTCGATCGCCGCGACGGTGAACTTCATCTCGCGCCAGCCGCGGGTCTTCGCGGAGATGCTCGGGAAGATGATGTGGTGGTGCGGTGAGGACAAGATCATCTACGGCGGCGAGGCGCCGATCTGGCACCCGCAGTGGGCGCTCGAGGAGTTCTGGAACTTCGAGCTGCCGCGCGACATCGTCGAGGAGCGCGGCTACCCGCAGCTGACCGACCAGGCCAAGCGCAAGATCCTCGGCGGCAACCTCGCCAGACTCCACGGAATGGAGATCCCCAGCACGTGAGCGGCTTTACGAAGCTCAACCTGAGCGAGGACGTCGAGAACAGCGCCGAGAAGTTCGGCATGGGCGACATCCTCGAGGCGCACTTCGCGCGCGACGACCTCGAGGCGACGCAGTTCGGCCTCAGCCTGCAGCGGCTCAAGCCAGACGCGCGGATGCCGTTCGGCCATCACCACGAGAGCCAGGAGGAGGTCTACGTGATCGTCGGCGGCAGCGGCCGCCTCAAGCTCGGCGACGAGATCGTCGACGTCGCCCAGTGGGACGCCGTCCGCGTGGCGCCCGAGGTCACCCGGGCGTTCGAGGCCGGGCCGGACGGCCTCGACGTCGTCGCGTTCGGCGCGCCGAACACCGGCCTGCAGGACGCCAAGCAGGAAATGGGGTGGTGGTCAGAGACCGACTAAGCGCGACGGCGACGTCGTCGTCCGACGTGTGGAGCAGGAAGCCGGCTGCGTCGAGCACGCGGCGCTCGCGCAGCCGGAACAGCCGCTCCGTGCACGCCTGGTCGGGCTCCCACGCGGCGACGGCGGCCGTGTCCTTGAGCGGATGCAGGCCGTTCTCCTCCGGCTCGTCGTAGGCCTGGCGCAACCACGCCAGGTCGTCGGCGATCCGGCGGGGCCGGGATTCGGTCGCCTCCGCCTCGGGGTGCCACGGGTCCTGGCCCTGGCGGCGCTCGGGCACTCCGGGCGGCCGCGTCAGGGCCACGCCAAGGGCGTTCAGCCAGTCGGGTCTGTCGAGCACGAGCTCGAGCATGAAATACCTCGTTTCCGGTCTAGCCGCGTGGCAAACTCGCGCCCAACCTTATGACCACGCTCAACTACACGTCCACCGCAGGGAATCCGGAGCTCGACGCGGCCTTCGAGAAGGCGCTCGCCACGGCCCGGAAAGGCCGTCCCGATCCCCTCTGCCAGCTCGTCGACGGCGAGTGGCGGCCGGAGGGCGACCTGTTCGAGAGCCATGACCCGTGCGACACGTCGCGGACCGTGGCCCGCGTCTACCACGCGTCGCCGCGGCTCGTGTCCGCGGCGGCCTCGGCGGCCCGCCGCGCACAGCCGGGCTGGGCCGCGACCCCGCTCGGGGACCGGATCGCCGCGCTCCGCCGGATCGCCGCGCTGATCTCCGAGCGCCTGGTGGAGATCGCGGGCGTCATCTCGGCGGAGACCGGCAAGGTGCGCATGGAGGCGATCCCCGAGGTGCAGGAGGGCGTCGATCTGATCGAGACCTACTGCGCCGACATGGAGCGCCATGACGGCTACCGGATCCCGCTCGGCCGGCTTTCCGACAACGAGGACAACGTCTCGGTGATGCTGCCGTACGGCGTCTTCGCGGTGATCTGCCCGTTCAACTTCCCGTTCGCGCTCGCGGTCAACATGACGGCCGGCGCGCTGGTGACCGGCAACACCGTCGTGCTCAAGCCCGCCGAGCAGACGCCGTGGTCCACCGCCCTGCTCGCGGAGATCGCCACCGATTCGGGCCTCCCGCCCGGCGTGCTCAACCTCGTGCACGGCGATGACTTCGCCGGCCGGGTGCTGGTGGAGGAGGAGATCCACGGCGTCGCCTTCACCGGCTCGGCCGAGGCCGGCCACGCGATCGCGCAGACCATGCACGCGAGCCGCCCGCTGCGTCCGCTGATCCTCGAGATGGGCGGAAAGAACGCGGCGATCGTCACCGCCAACGCCGACCTCGACGCCGCGGCCGAGGGCATCGTGCGCTCGGCCTTCGGGCTTTCGGGCCAGAAGTGCAGCTCGTGCTCGCGGGTGATCGCGCCGTTCGTGATCTTCGGCGAGCTGATCAAGGGCATCGAGGCGCGCGCCGGCGAGCTCGTGGTCGGCGACCCCGCGAACCGCGCGACCTCGCTGGGGCCGGTGATCGACTGGACGCCGAGATGCGGTTCGACGCCGCGGTCGCGGACGCGCGGCAGGACGCGAAGATCCTCTTCGGAGGCGACCGCACGGACGGGTTCGTGGCGCCGACGATGGTCGGGTTCATCACCGGTCGCGCCCGTCGATTGACCCGCGAGGAGCTCTTCCTGCCGTTCCTGGTGCACCACGAGAGCGGGTACGAGATCGACAGCATGATCGACAAGGCGAACCGCGTCGAGTACGGCCTGACCGCCGGCATCTTCAGCGAGGACGAGGCGGAGGTGCAGGCGTTCCTCGACGGCATCGAGGCCGGCGTCGTCTACGTCAACCGCCGCGCCGGAGCCACCACCGGCGCGTGGCCGGGCATCCAGTCGTTCTGCGGCTGGAAGGCCAGCGGCGCCTCGGGCAAGGGCGGCCTCGGGCCGCACTACCTGCCGCAGTTCATGCGGGAGCAGAGCCGGACCGTCGTTCGGCGCTGAGCAGCAGGCACGCCGCGCGGTGCTCGCCCTCGCCGGCGTCGAACAGCGGCGGGTCCTCGGAGTCGCAGGGCTCGAAGCGCTTCGGGCAGCGCGGGTGCAGGCGGCAGCCGGACGGGATGTGGGCGGCATCCGGCGGCTCGCCGCCCAGGAGCTTCACGCCGCGCTCGCGGTCGGGTGCGGGCACGGCGGCGACCAGCGCCTGCGTGTAGGGATGGCGCGGGTGCTCGATGACCTGCTCGGCGGTCCCCTGCTCGACGATGCGGCCGAGGTACATGACGGCGATGCGGTCGCACAGCGTCCAGGCCAGCCCGAGGTCGTGCGTGATGAAGAGCAGGCCGAGCGAGCGCGACTCCCGCAGGTCCATGAGGATCTTGAGCACCTGCGCGCGGACCGAGACGTCGAGCATGGAGACCGGCTCGTCGCAGATCAGGCCCTCGGGGTCGAGCACGAGCGCGGCGGCGATGGCGACGCGCTGGCGCTGGCCGCCCGAGAGCTCGTGCGGGTAGCGGCCGGCGAACCGCTCGGGCGGGAGGCCGACGTCGGCGAGCGCCTGGTCCACCCGCGCGGCGTGCTCGGCGGCCGGCATCCCCTGCACCACGAGCGGCTCGGACACGATCGCCCGGACGCGCATGCGCGGGTTGAGCGTCTGGTAGGGGTCCTGGAAGACCATCTGCACCCGCCGCCGCAGCGCGCGCCACTCGCGGCGGCCGGCGACCGCGGCGCCGTCCAGCTCGAGGCTCCCGCCCGACGTCCCGACCAGTCCGAGCATCGCGCGCGCCAGCGTCGACTTCCCGCAGCCCGACTCGCCGACCACGCCGAGCACCTCGCCCGGCCGCCAGTCGAGCGTCACGCCGTCGACGGCCCGCGCCGCGCCGTAGTGCACGTGCAGGTCGCGGACGCCGATCACCACGACTCCCACGGCGCGAAGTGGCAGGCCGACGACCGCGCGGGCGCGACCTCGCGCAGCGGCGGCTCGGTCGTGCAGACCTCGGCCGCGTACGGACAGCGCGGCCGGAACGTGCAGCCCTCGCGCGCGTCGGCGGGGTCCGGCGGCGCGCCCGGGATCGGGTCCGCGACGCCGCGGGCGCCGCCGATCACCGGCAGCGAGTCGAGCAGCTTCTTGGTGTACGGATGCTGCGGGGCGCCGAAGACCTGCGCGGCCGGGCCCGCCTCGACGATCCGCCCGGCGTACATCACGGCGAGCCGGTCGCACGTCTCCGCGAGCACCGCGAGGTCGTGGCTGATGAGGATCAGGGCGAGCCCGAGCTCGGCCCGCAGCCGCTCCAGCAGCTCGAGCACCTGTGCCTGCATGATCACGTCGAGCGCGGTCGTCGGCTCGTCGGCGATGACCAGCGACGGCCGGCACGCGAGCGCCAGCGCGATCATCACCCGCTGCCGCTGCCCACCCGAGAGCTGGTGCGGATACGAGCGCCCGTGCGTGCGCGAAAGCCCCACGGTCTGCAGCAGCTCGGCGATGCGGGGACCGAGCTTGCCGGCGCGTGGCTCGTGGACCTGGATCGCCTCGCCGATCTGGTGGTCGATCCGGCGCACCGGGTCGAGCGCGTTCATCGCGCCCTGGAAGACGAGCGAGACGTGGCGCCAGCGCACGAGGTTCATGCCGCGCTCGGTGCGCCGGTCGATCTTCACCGGCTCCTCGACGCCGGGCGGGCGCAGCGTGATCGTCCCGCTCGGCACGAGCCCGGGCGGGAGCAGCTTCATGATGGCCAGCGCGGTCGTGGTCTTGCCGCAGCCCGACTCCCCGGCCAGGCCGAGTGCCTCGCCCGGCTGCACCTCGAGGTCCACGCCGGCCACGATCGGGTTGCCGTCGTGACGGACCTCCAGACCCTGGATCTCCAGCAGCGCGGTCACTTGAGCCTCGGGTTCACGTGCTGCTCGAACACGTAGCCGAGCAGGCCGATCGAGAAGACCAGCACGGTGATGCAGAGGCCCGGCGGCACGACGTACCACCACGCGTTGGCGCTCGGCGCGCCCGCCTCGAAGCCGTTCTCCAGCATCGTGCCCCACGAGATCGCCGTCGGATCGCCGAGCCCGAGGAAGGACAGCGCGGCCTCGGCGAGGATGGCCACGGCCACGATCAGCACGGTGTTGGCGAAGATCAGCGGCAGCGCGTTGGGGAGGATGTGGACGCGGATGATGTGCCAGTCGCTCGCGCCCAGCGCCCGCGAGCGCTCCACGAACGCGCGCTCCTTCAGCGTGAGCACCTGCGAGCGCACGATGCGCCCGGTCCCGGCCCAGCTCGTGAGGCCGATGACGGCGACGAGGACGAACAGCGACGGGTCGAGCAGCCGCGCCAGGACCACCATCAGCGGCAGCTGCGGGATGACGAGGAACCAGTTCTCGAACGAGTCCAGGACGCGATCCGTCCAGCCGCCGAAGAAGCCCCCCGTCAGGCCGACCGCCGACCCGATCACGGCCGAGATGATCCCCGCCGCGAAGCCGACGATGAGCGACACGCGGGCGCCCACGAGCAGCTGCGAGAACACGTCGGCGCCGACCTCGGTGGTGCCCAGCCAGTGCTCGCTGCTCGGGGGCGCGAGCACGTCGGTGCTCGACGCGCGGGGGTTGTAGGGCGCGAGCAGGGCGCCGAACACGCCGACGAAGAGGAAGAGCAGCAGCAGGGCCGCCGAGATCCGGCCGCGCTTGCTCGCGAGGACGGTCCTCACGCCGTCTTCACCCGCGGGTCGAGCACGAAGTAGAGGCAGTCGGCGAGCAGGTTGAGCGCGATCACCGACACGCTGAAGACGAGGAACGTCCCCTGCAGCACCGGGAAGTCCTTGTCGTTGATGGCCTGGTAGCTGAGGTCGCCGAGCCCGGGCCAGGAGAAGATCGTCTCGATCGTGATCACCCCGCCCATGACCACGCCGAACTGGATCGCCGACAGGGTCACGAGCGGGAGCAGCGCGTTGCGCACCGCGTGGCGGCGCACGACCTTGTTCCACGGCAGCCCGGTGGCCCGCTTGACGGTGATGAAGTCCTCGGTGAGGACGTCCACCATCGAGCTGCGCATGATCACGAAGTACTGGCCGAGCAGCATCAGCGTGAGCGCGGTCGCGGGCAGGACGAGGTGCTCGGCGACGTCCAGCGCCTGGTCGAACCACGACGAGAACTCCACCCCCGGCGTCATCTGCAACCCGGCCGGGAAGATCGGGATGGCCACCGCGAAGACGAGGATGAGGATCAGCCCGATCCAGTACTCGGGCGCCGCGTAGGTGAACAGGCTGAAGCCGAGCAGCCCGTCGTCCGTGCGGGTGCCTCTTCGCGTCGCCGCGACGATGCCGAGCCACGTGCCGAGGATCGTCGCGAACAGCGTGCCGGCGCCGACGAGCAGGACCGTCCACGGCAGCGCCTCCCAGATCTCCGTCCACACCTCGCGGCGCGTCTTCTGGCTGATGCCGAGGTCGAGCGTCGCGGTGTCGGCCGCGTAGTCGGCGAACTGGCCGACCAGCGGCTTGTCGAGTCCGTACTGGGCGCGCAGCTGCTGGATCTCCTCCGGCGACGCGCGCGGGAGGCGGGCGAGCTGGGTCGTCGGGTCGCCCATGACCCGGAAGAGGAAGAAGTTGAAGACGAGGACGAAGATCAGCGTCAGGAAGGCCGCTCCGACCTTCCCCGCGAGCCACCGGGTGTTCAGCGGTCTCCTCTCAGACCTCGATCGCTTCCCGGTCCGACCGCCGCCGCCGGAAGATCGCGAAGATCGCCGCGATGACGCCGATCGCCACCAGCGCGATGACGATGTAGAGGACCGGGCTCGTGCCGCCGCCGTCGTCACCGCCGCCCGTGGCCGGGCCGCCCGTCGCCGCCGCGGTCACCGGTGCCATCGTGACCCACGGCGCGTAGGCGACCTGGTCGCAGATGAGGTCGCCGTCGGGCTTCGGGCACTGCTGCTCGGCGCCCGCGATCCGGTCGGTCCGGTAGGCCTGCAGGATCGGGTCGACGGTGAGGACGATGTACGGCAGGTCGCGCTGCGTGAGGTCGATCATCTGGCGGACGAGCTCACGCCGCGCGTCGACGTCGAACTCGCCGCTCTGCTCCTCGTAGAGCCGGTCGTACTCGGGGTTCGAGTAGAACGCGTCCGAGGAGCCGCCGATCTGCTTGGTGGTCACCAGCGCGAGCAGCAGCCCCGGGTCGTACGGGTCGCCGCCCCAGCCCCAGATGAACGTGTCGAAGTCGGGCGCCGGCTTGCCGTCGACCTGCTGGACGGTGAGCTCGGTGAGCCGGTCGACGCTGACCACCTCGACCCGGAACTCGACGCCGATCTGCGCGGCCATCTCCTTCACGAGCCGCGCGTACTGGATGTTCTCCTGCGACTCCGAGCGGACGTAGAGGTTGAAGGAGAGCCGCTCGCCGTCCTTCTCGCGCACGCCGCCTTCGCCCTCCACCCAGCCCGCCTGCTCGAGCATCTCGCGCCCGCGGTCGGGGTCGTACGGGTAGTCGAGCTCGCCCTCGGGCTCGGTGTAGAAGTCCTTGTAGTAGCTGGGCAGCAGGCCGTGGCCGGGGAACGCCGTCCCGCGCGCGCCGATCTCGTTGATGCGCTCGCGGTCGATGGCGAACGCGATCGCCTGGCGCACGGTGCGGTCCTGCACCGCCGGGTTGAACTTCGCGTCCGGGCAGTTCTGCGCGCTGCAGAGGTTGAACGCGAGCTGGGTGAACGACGGCGAGGGCGAGTTGACCGCCTCGACGTTCTCCGTGTCACCGAGGCGCCCGAACGTCGCGGGCTGGACCTCGGTGACCATGTCGACCTCGCCGAGCCCGAGCGCGCGCTCGACCGCGTCGGCGCTGCCGTACTTGATCCACTGCAGCTCGTCGAAGGCCGGCGCCTCGCCCCGGAACTCCGGGTTGCGCTCCATCCGCACGATCCGGTTGGAGTCGAACTCGGTGACGACGTACGGCCCGCTGCCCACCATCGGGGGCGTCGGCCGGTAGCTGCCCTGGAGCTGCTTCGGCGTCTGCTTGCCCCAGATGTGCTCGGGGAGGATCCAGACGAAGAGGCCGCCGACGAGACGCGTGTCCGGCTTGGTGGTGTTGACGATCACCGTCTCGGGATCCGGCGTCTGGATCGACGAGACGTTCTCCGTGTAGCCGCTGAAGAGGATCCCGTACTTGCCGAGGTTCTCCAGGCTCCACTTCACGTCCTTGCTCGTGATCGGCTCGCCGTCGGACCACTTCAGGTCCGGCGCGAGCTTGAACGTGACGGACTTCTGGTCGTCCGAGATGTCCCAGGACGCGGCGATGCCGGGCGCCGGGCTGAGGTCGTCCGCGTTGAAGTTGACGAGCAGGTCGTACTGGATCGCCCAGAGGCGGAAGCTCTCCTCGTCCTGGTCGGTGAACGGGGAGAGGGTCTGCGGGTCCTGCTCCCAGCCGACCTTGAGGATCTTCTTGTCCTGCGCCTGGGCAGGGGCCACCGCGACGAGCAGCGCGGCCACCACCGCGAGCAGCAACCTAGTCATGGTGATCCTCTCCCGGCAGACGACGTCGTGTGGCGATCTCGCCAATGAATGCACGTATCTCATCCACCGCGGCGGAAAGCAACCGCTCACCCTTGTCCTTGGTGGCCACAGTCGCGTCGCCGACCACTCCGCTCTGGCTGAGGCCGGACCAGTGCGGCCACACCTGGAGGGGTCCGTCGGACCAGTCGAGCCACACGTGCTCGGAGTCCCAGTCCGGGATCTCGCGGACCGCCTTGTCCATCTGCACGAGCTCGGGCTCGAGGGCCAGGTAGAGCGAGGTCTCGAGCTCGCAGGCGTGGGCCATCCCGCCCGGGTGCGGCGAGTCCCGCACCTCGGCGATCACCCGCTTGCCCTCGGGGCTCTGGAGGTAGAAGCACGAGCCGCAGACCGCGTTGCGGTGCTCGACCCCGATGAGCCGTGCCGCGATGTCCACCAGCGGCTGGTTGGAGCCGTGTCCGTTGACGAAGAGGATGCGGTCGAAGCCGTGGCGGCAGAGCGAGCGTCCCTGGTCCACCAGCGCCTCCACGAAGACGTTCCAGCGCAGCGTGACGCTGCCCGGGAAGTCCATGTGGTGGGGCGTGTAGCCGTGAACCTGGGTCGGGAAGAGCAGCGCCTGGCCGCCGGCGGCCTCGACCGCGCGCTCGCAGATGGCGCTGACCAGCCGGGCGTCGGTGTCGACGGGCAGGTGGTAGCCGTGGTCCTCGAGCGTCGCGGTGGGGATGACGACGACGAGGTCGTCGCGGCGGGAGAGCGTGCGCAGCTCCGGCCAGGTGTGCTCCTCGTAGCGCAGTCTCACGACACCGCCCCTTCGTCTCCGGACGACGCGAGGATCGCCAGCGCGTCGTAGGTCACGTGCATGAGGGTCCGCAGGCCCTCGATCTCGGCCCACTCGTCGGGTCCGTGGGCGCCGCCGGCGTGCCCCGGGCCGCCGCTCGCGAAGGGGACGCCGCCGAACACGTGGTACGGAGCCCACCAGGGGGCCTGGGGACGCACCCTGGGCTCGGTACCGTGGCGGCGCAGCGCCTCGGCCAGCGCGTGCACGGCCGGGCCGTCGGGGTCGGAGCGGGCGGGCGGGTAGACGCCGTGCTCGAGCAGCTCGACGCCGTCCGGGAGCGCTTCGCGCAGCGCGTCGAGCGAGTCGTCCTCGAGGAAGCGCAGGTCGACCCCGGCGCGGGCCGTGCCGGCCACCACCGTGCGGCTCGTGTCCTCCGGCGTGCCGGCCAGCATCCAGCTCACGTTGGCCGCGGGGACGGCCGCCTTGACGGCCACGACGGCGCGGGCGAGGTCGACCGCCGGCGCCGGCACCTCGGCGACACGCGAGGAGTGGATGTCCGGCCCGCCGCCGGCCACGAGCTCGAGCTCGTGCAGCCCGCGCACCCCCGCGAAGATGCTGCCGGGGTCCTCCTGGAGGTCGAAGTCGAGCGCGAAGTCGGCCCGCAGCTCGGCGCGATGGGCGTCGCAGAACGCGGCCAGCCGCGGGCTGCCGAGCTCCTCCTCGCCCTCGCAGATGAAGACCTGCCGGCACGGGCTGGGCGCCGAGGCGAACGCGAGGATGGAGGCCGCCAGCGCGCCCTTGGAGTTGGCCGCGCCACGGGCGATGACGTTGCCGTCTCGCACGTGCGCCGCGAACGGCTCGACCGTCCACTGCGCGCCCGGCGGCTGGACGTCGTACATGCCGTAGCGCAGGACGGTCGGGCCGGGGCCGTCGATCACGCCGAGCACGGTCGGGCGCCTCTCCCCCGGCTCGCGCGGCTCCGCGGTCCCGCCGGCCAGCTCGATCAGCCGGCAGACCGCATCGGCGGTCCCGCGCAGGTCGCCGTCGGCGGCCGAGACGGACGGGATGCGCAGGAAGTCGCGGATGCGCTCCAGGTGGGCGTCGAAGTCGCGGTCGATCGCCTCGTGCGCGCTCACGAGGTCCCGGCTTCGAGGATCTCGAGCGTCTTGCCCGCGCCGTCGATCCGCGCCTGCGCCCCGAGCGGGATCGTGATCATGTGCTTGCCGTGCCCCACCGGCACGTTGGCGATCGCGGGGATGCCGAGCGGCGCGATCAGCTCGTCGAGGATCTCCTCGATCGAGAGGTTCGACGCGACGTACTCGGGGATCGTCTGATCCTTGAGGTTGACGTCGGTGCCGAAGACCAGGCCGGCCGCGTTGTCGAGCTTGCCGGCGAGGAGCAGGTGGTTGAGGTGCGCGTCGATCATGTACGGGTCCTCGTTGAGGTCCTCGAGCAGGACGATGCAGCCCTCGGTCTCGATCTCGTACGGCGTGCCGAGGCTGGAGGCGACGAGCGTGAGGCAGCCGCCGACGATCGGCGCCTCGGCCACCCCCGCGCCGATCGTGAGCACGTACGGGTCGTCCGGATCCTCGGGCACGCGGCCGATCGGCTCGGCCCGGAAGGCCTTGTGGAAGTACTCCTCGGTGACCGTCGTCAGCTCGTCCTTCTTGCGCGTGAAGCGCGTGAGCATCGGGCCGTAGAACGTGGTCCACGGCCCGTGCCTGGCGAGCGCGAGATGGAGGGCCGTGATGTCGCTGTAGCCGCAGAAGATGCGCGGCTCGCCGAGGTTGTCCCAGTCGATCCGGTTGTAGAGGCGCGCGGCGCCGTAGCCGCCCTCCAGGCAGAGCACCATGTCGATGCCGGGCTCGGTGAGCGCCCACTGGACGTCGGCGGCGCGCTGCTCGTCCGTGCCGGCCAGGTACCCGTGCACGCGCCGGTGGTTCGGGCCGAAGACGAGGTTGTAGCCGCGGGCCTCGAAGTAGGCCGTGGCCTGCTCGATCCCGGAGCGGACCTGTGGCGGGCTCGACGGCGCGACCACGGCGATGGTGGCGCCGTCCCGCAGCGCCGGGGGCTTGACTCGCACGCGCGGGACCGTAACCGGTGCGCGCAAAGCGTGGCGCACGGCGCCGGTCAGATCAGTCGAGCGGATCTGACGGCGGCGGCGCCGACATCACCTCGACGCGATGGCCGGCGGGGTCGCGCACGAACCAGCGCGGGGCGTCCCAGGCGTTGCTCCCCGGCTGCGGGTCGAAGCCGTGCTCGCGCAGCGTCGCGACGTCGCGCGCGGCGTCGTCGGACACGATCGCGGCGTGACCCTCCTCGGGGATGACCGGCGCGTCGCGCGGCATGAGGTGGATGTGCGTGCCGTCCCTGCCGATCCAGATGAAGCGGCCCTTGAGGCTCGGCGGCGGCTCGAGCTCGGTGAAGCCGAGCAACGCCCAGAAGGCCACGCAGTCGCGGACCTTGTCCGGCGGCACCTCGAGCGTCACGTGCTGGAGCACGCCCGGAAGCCTACGCCAGACTTGGCGGCCCGGAGGAGCCGCGAGACCTCGAGCCGGCGCAGGCCCATGCGCGCGGCGATCTCGCCCTGGTCCAGGCCCTCCGCGCAGCGCAGATAGAGGGCTCGCTGCACGTGGTCGACGGCCAGCGGGCGCGAGGCCTCGAGCGCGGTGAGCACGTCGTCGTAGCCGATGCCGGCGGCGTCGGCGATCTCCTCCACCGTGGGGCAGCAGCCGAGCCGGTTCGCGAGGGCCTCGACCGTGCGATCGACGACCTCGAGCAGATCCACCTGGGGCAACATCTCCCAACCTCCATCGGACGAGTGGTTCGTCCGGCGGGGGTTGGGCCGGGCTTCGCCGCAGGTCTACCCGGGGCGATCGGGGCCGGAACCGAGGATCTCGTCGACGAGCTCGATCAGCGGGCGCTGCGTGCGCCGGGCCTCGCCGCGCATGCGGTCGAACGCATCCTGCGGATCGAGCCCGTGGCGCTCCATGAGGACCCCCTTGGCCTGCTCGATCCGCGCGCGCTTCTGGAACGCGCCGAGCAGCGCCTGGTAGTCGCGATAGCGCTGCACGGCGATGTCGATGCCGCCCTTGAGCTCGCCGTGGTCGAGCGAGTCGAGGTGGGCGAAGACGCCGCGCTCCGCCGCCCTGGCCACGAAGTCGGAGTCGGCGTCCTCGGCCAGGGCCACGACGCAGCAGTGGGACTCGTGGACGATCTCCGTGATCAGCTCGAGCGCGTGCTCGGAGTTCTCGTGCAGCGCGACGATGGCCAGGTCGGGCCGGTGCTCGATGGTCGCCCGGCCGACCTTCTCGATCTCCACCTCGTGGGCGATCACCTCGTGGCCGAGCGCCTCGACCGCACGGGCGATCGGCTTCAGCCGGGTCTGGCGCTCATCGGCGATGAGCACCCGCAATCCTGTCCCTTCCCCCATGCCGGTCGTCGTACCCGTTCGCCAGCGATGGCATGATCATGGGTATATGAGCGATCTCGAGCGCAGGTCCGGATCCCGCCCCTCCCGCCGCAAGCGCGAGCAGCGGGCCTACAACCTCACGATGGTCGGCGGCGGGGCAGCGCTCGTGTTCGCGATCACCGCCGTGCTGGCGATCATCGGCGTGCTGAACTGGTCGATCCCGATCCTCGCGGCGATCGTCGCCGTGCTCTGCGCGGTGCTCTTCCGGCGGACCGTCCGCTAGGACGCTTCGTGGTCGTCGCCGAGGCGGTGGGCCGGGCGCTGGCCTCGCTCGGCGTCGAAGCCGTCTTCGGGGTCCTTGGCAGCGGCAACCTGACCTTCACCAACGCGCTGCGCGACGCCGGCGTGCCGTTCCATGCCGCGCGGCACGAGGGCGGGGCGATCTGCATGACCGACGGCTACGCGCGGGTCAGCGGGCGCCTGGCGGCGTGCAGCGTGCACCAGGGCCCGGGGCTCACCAACGCGGTGACGGGATTGACCGAGGCGGCCAAGAGCCGGACGCCGCTGCTCGTCCTCGCCGCCGACACGCCGAGTGCCGCGCTGCGCTCCAACTTCCGGATCGACCAGGCGGGGCTGGTGGAGTCGGTCGGCGCGGTGGCGGAGCGGGTGCACGGTCCGGCGACCGCGATGGCCGACGTCGCGCGGGCGGTGCGGCGCGCCCGGGTCGAGCGGCGCGCCGTGGTGCTGATGCTGCCGCTCGACGTGCAGGCGGCCGAGTGCCCGGCGGAGCTGCCGGCGCCGCTGCCGGAGCTGGCCCCGCACCGGCCCGGCTCGGTGGACGAGCTGGCTTCGCTGCTGGCCGAGGCCGAGCGGCCGGCGATCATCGCCGGCCGGGGCGCGGTGCTGGCCGGTGCCGGGCCGGCCCTGCGCGAGCTGGGCGAGCTGACCGGCGCGCTGCTCGCCACCTCGGCCGTGGCCAACGGGCTGTTCGCCGGCGACCCGTTCGCCGTCGGCATCTCGGGCGGCTTCGCAACCCCGGTCGGCGCGCGGCTGCTGGCCGAGTCCGACGTGGTGGTGAGCTTCGGCGCGGCGCTGAACCAGTGGACGACACGGCACGGGGCGCTGATCGGGCCGGACGCGCGGGTGGCCCAGGTCGACCTCGACGCCGACGCCATCGGCGCGCACCGGCCCGTCGCCGCCGGCGTGGTCGGCGACGCCCGGGCGACCGCGGAGGAGCTGGTGGCCGCGCTCGACCGGAGCGAGGGCCGCCGCACGCCCGCCGTCGCCGCGGAGATCGCCGCCGGCTCCTGGCAGCGCGACGCGTTCGCCGACGCTGCGCGGACCGGCTTCCTGGACCCCCGCACGCTGTCGCTCGCGCTGGACGCGATGCTGCCCGAGGAGCGGACCGTGGTCGTCGACTCCGGCCACTTCATGGGCTGGCCCTCGATGTACCTGCGGGTGCCGGACCCCGCCGGCTTCGTCTTCCCGCAGGCCTTCCAGTGCGTCGGCCTCGGGCTGGGCAACGCGATCGGCGCGGCGCTCGCCCGCCCGGACCGGCTCACGGTGGCGGCGGTCGGCGACGGCGGGCTGATGATGGCGCTGCCCGAGCTCGAGACGCTCGGCCGGCTGGGTGGGCGCGTGCTCGTGCTCGTCTACGACGACGCCGCCTACGGCGCCGAGGTCCACCACTTCCGGCCCATGGGCCAGGCCGTCGACCTCGCCCAGTTCCCCGAGACCGACTTCGCCGCGCTCGCCGAGGCGGCGGGCTGCCGCGGGCTCGAGGCCCGCAGCGTGGCGGATCTCGAGGGCGTGCGCGAATGGCTCGCGGCGCCCGACCGCCCGCTGGTGGTCGACGCGAGGGTTGACCCGGACATCTGCGCGGACTGGCTCGAAGAGGCCTTCCGCGGACACTGAGAGGAGAACGCATGGCCCTGCTCGGAGATCTCGTCACGGCGCTGGCCTCGGGCGACGTGCGCGTCGTCGACCTCACGCAGCCGCTGAGCGAGAGCACCCCGGTGCTCTTCCTGCCGGAGCCGTTCGCCAACACGCCGGGGCTCTCGCGGCGGCCGCTGAGCCGGTACGACGATGCCGGACCCGCGTGGGCCTGGGACGTGCTCGAGGTCGGCGAGCACGTGGGCACGCACTTCGACGCGCCGATCCACTGGATCACCGGGCGCGACGGCGAGGACGTGGCGAGCGTGCCGCCCGCGCGGCTCGTCGGCCCGGCGGTCGTGATCGACAAGTCGGCCGAGGCGGCCGAGGACCCCGACTACCTGCTGACCGTCGAGGACGTGCGCGCGTTCGAGGCCGAGCACGGCGCCATCCCGGACGGCGCGTGGCTGCTGCTGCGCACCGGGTGGGACGCCCGCGCCGGCGACCAGGCGGCGTTCCTGAACGGCGGCCGCACGCCGGGCCCGGACGCCGAGTGCGCACGCTGGCTCGCCGAGGAGGCTCCGATCGCCGGCTTCGGCGTCGAGACGGTCGGCACCGACGCGGGCATGGCCCACAGCTTCGATCCGCCGTTCCCGGTCCACCACTTCGTCCTCGGCGCCGGCCGCTACGGCATCACGCAGCTGGCGAACCTCGCCGAGCTCCCGCCGACGGGAGCCGTGATCGTCGTCGCGCCGCTCAAGCTCGTCGACGGGACCGGCAGCCCTTCGCGGGTCTTCGCCCTGGTGTAGCTAGCCCTCGAGCCGGAAGCCGAGCTTCAAGGTCGCCTGGTAGTGGGCGACCTTGCCGTCGGCGATCTGACCGCGGATCTCCGTGACCTCGAACCAGTCGAGGTTGCGGACGGTCTCGGAGGCCTTGGCGATGGCGCGGTCGATCGCCTGGGTGACGCCCTCGGGTGACGAGCCGGTGATCTCGACGGTCTTGTAGACGTGGTCGCTCATGCGGCCGACCTTACCCCCTCGTCGACCGGGCGGTACTCGTCGTGCGCCGGATCGTGGAGGTAGCGGGTGCTGGGGCCGACGGTGGCGATCTCGTGCAGCGCGCGGACGAGCCGGTCGATGTCGTCGGCCGTCGTGCCGAGCCCGATGCTGGCGCGGACGGCGCCCGGGAGCTGCGGGCGGCGGCCGGCGCGCAGCTCGGCGTGCAGGCGGCGGGCCTCGGCCTCCGGGACGCCCAGCAGGTGGGTCATCAGCGGATGCGCGCAGAAGCAGCCGTGGCGCACGCCGATCCCGTGCTCGGCGCTGAGGATCGCGGCCAGCAGCGGGTCGCGGTAGCCGTCCAGGGTGAAGGCCGCGACGCC
Organism: uncultured Solirubrobacteraceae bacterium; assembly: GCA_963774155.1. Lineage (GTDB taxonomy): Bacteria > Actinomycetota > Thermoleophilia > Solirubrobacterales > Solirubrobacteraceae > DASSUW01. The sequence goes on along the minus strand of CAVZDW010000006.1, from coordinate 63,835 downwards.
GACGCGATCCACGGTCCCGCGCGGCCACTGGGTGAGCGTCTCCAGGCCGGGGACGCCGTCGAGCGCGGTCCACAGGCGCACGGCGAGCGAGCGCTCGTGGGCGGTGACGGTGTCCATCCCGAGCGCCATCAGGCTCCGGCACGCGGCGGCCAGGGCGACCACGCCGATCACGTTCGGCGAGCCGGCCTCGTAGCGCTCCGGCACGGCGTTCCAGATGACGTCGTCGATGGTGACGAGCTCGACCGCGCCGCCGCCGGCGATCAGCGGCTCGCCCTCGGGCAGCCGGCCGACCAGCGCGCCGGCGCCGAACGGCGCGTAGAGCTTGTGGCCGGAGAAGGCGAGGTGGTCGATGCCCGTCGCGGCCATGTCGACGGCCCGGTGCGGAGCGAGCTGGGCGGCATCGACGAACAGCTCGGCGCCGAAGTGGTGGGCGAGCTCGGCCAGCTCGGCGATCGGCCACACCTCGCCCGTCACGTTCGAGGCGCCGGTCACGGCGAGAAGGTCGGTACGCGTGGCGCGGAGCGCGCTCTCGCACACGTCGAGCAGCTCCTCCGGCGTGCGCGTGAACGGCAGCAGGCGGAGGTCGTGCCGCCGCCACGGCAGCATGTTCGCGTGGTGCTCGACCGGGGTGCTGAGCACGCGCGTGCCGGGCGGGAGCGCGGCCGCGAGGACGTTGACGGCCTCGGTGGTGTTGCGCACGAACGCGACGCTGTCGCCTTCGCGGGCGCCGACGAAGCGCGCCACCACGTCGCGCGCGCCCTCGTACTCGGCCGTCGCGACCTGCGACTTCACGCCGCTCCCGCGGTGCACGCTGCTGTACCACGGCACGAAGGCCTCGACGGCCGCCCAGACGTCGGCCATCACCGGCGTGCTCGCCGCGTAGTCGAGGTTGACGTAGCGCTGCATGCGGCCCTGAAGGCAGGCGACCTCGGTCTCAGACCCGAGCATCCGCGGAAGGCGTCCACTCATGCGACGCACTCTCTCGCGCGCCCGTTGGCGAAACGTTGGGCGATGCTTACCGGTCACGCTCCTCGCCCGAGAGGCGCTCCTCGAGGAACGCCTGCTCGGCGGCGTTGTCCGTCAGGTCGAGCGCCGCCTGGTAGGCCGTCGCCGCCTCGGCGTCGCGGCCGAGGCGGTGGAGGAGGTCCGCCTTGGTGGCCGGCAGGTACCGGTAGGCGGCGAGCCGGCCTTCGCGCTCCAGGCCCTCGACCGCGGCGAGCGCCGCCGCGGGGCCGTCGACCATCGACAGCGCGACGGCGCGGTTGAGCGCGACGACGGGGGACGGCCAGACCCGCAGCAGCTCGTCGTAGAGCCTGAGGATCTGCGGCCAGTCGGTCTCGTCGTAGCTCGGCGCCTGGGCGTGCACCGCCGCGATCGCCGCCTGGAGCAGGAAGCGTCCCGGGGGGCCGGCGCCGAGCGCGGCGACGAGCAGGCCGTCGGCCTCGGCGATGAGCTCGCGGTTCCACGCCGAGCGGTCCTGCTCGGCGAGGCGGACCAGCCGCCCGGCGGGATCGGTGCGCGTCGCCCGCCGAGCGTCGTGCACGAGCAGCAGGGCCAGCAGCCCGGCCGCCTCGCGCTCGGCCGGCAGCAGCCGGTGCAGCATGCGGGCGAGGTCGAGCGCGCGGCCGGTCAGCTCGTCGCGCACGAGGTCCTCGCCCGCGCGCGCCGTGTGGCCGGTCGTGTAGAGCAGGTGAATCACGGTCAGCGCCGCGTCCACCCGCGCCGGCAGATCCTCGGCCGTCGGCACGGCGTACGGGATGCGCGCCCGGGCGATCTTCTGCTTGGCCCGCGTCAGCCGCGCGGCCATGGTCGGCTCGGAGACGAGGAAGGCGTGCGCGACGTCCGGCGTCGCGACGCCGCACACCAGCCGCAGCGTGAGCGCCACCTGCGCCTCGAGGGAGAGGGCCGGGTGACAGCACGTGAAGACGAGGCGCAGGCGGTCGTCGGGGATGGCGTCCATGTCGGTGTCGGGCGGGTCGGCCCCGGCCGGCTCGAGCAGCAGGGGCAGCTTCGTGTCCAGCGTCCGGTCGCGGCGCAGCAGGTTGAGCGCGCGGCGGCGCGCGACCGTGGTCAGCCACGCGCCGGGCTTCGCCGGCACGCCGTCGCGAGGCCAGGTCTCGAGCGCCCGGACGTACGCGTCCTGCACCGCCTCCTCGGCGGTGTCGAGATCGCGCGTGACCCGCACCGTCGCGGCGAGCACGTAGGCCCACTCGCGACGGTGCGCGACGGCGACGGCCTGCTCGACCGCGGTCAGTTGAGGACCTGGAAGCCGATCAGCGGCCGGACCTCGACGCCGCCGTCGACGATCGGCGTGAGCTTCGCGAGGGCGAGCGCATGGTCGAGATCGCGCGCCTCGAGCACGTAGAGGCCGCCCATCACCTCCTTGGTCTCGATGAACGGGCCATCGGTGAGCGCGTCGCCGCGGATCGCGGTCGCCGTCTCCGGCCGGTCGATGGCCAGCCCGGCCACGACGCGGCCGCCCTGCTCGGCGATCCGATCGGGCAGGCTGCCGTGCGCCTGCATGACGTCGTCCGGGAGGTCGGACGGGGCGACCCGCTCGAAGATCAGCACCGCGTACTGCGCCATCACGCCACTCCTTCCATCCACTTGCTCCACGCGTCCGGGTCGGCGTCGTCGGCGAACAGGTGGTGCGCCACGCCGACCGGCCACCCCCAAGTGTCGCGCCCGTAGACCCGATACAGCGCGTCGGCGCTGCGCACGCCGATGAACGAGCCCGCCGCATAGTCGACGACGCCGTCGATCGGCTCCAGCCCCGCGGGCGTGAGCCGCACCGGGTCACCGACCACGATGTCGTCGGCCAGGCCGAGCGCGCGCCGCACGGCGGCGAAGCCGGCGCTCGTGTCGCCGCTGACGTACGTCGGCCGGCGACCGGCGAAGTAGCGCGCGTACTGACCCAGCGAGTGGTTGTAGAGCGCGGTGTGCTGCCGGCACGCCGCAAGCTGGACGTCGTACTCCTCGGCGGGCACCTCGGCGCGATGCACGTAGCGCAGGTACGTCGCCGCCGCCCCGGACGGCTCGAGCCGGAAGTCCACCTCGTTGAGGCCGTCGCGCTCGGCCTCCGGGCGCGTCCGCGTCGCGAAGTGGCGCGGCGGCTCCCACGCCGTGACCGTCCCGCCGGTCTTCGTCAGGCCGCGCTCGGCGCCGCCGACCCACGGCTCGTAGTCGATCTTCCAGAGGTAGCCGTCGGCGTGCTTGGTGATCGCGTCCCACACGTCCTGCGGGCTCGCCGGCAGCTCGCCCTCCCAGCGCACTTCCCACTGCTTGACCATGTCGGTCTCCGTTCGTCGTCGGTGTTTAACCGACAAACGAGATGCTTCGAAATCGACACTCGGGTTCGAACTGCGCTGGGTAGGGGAGCTGGGGAGGCCGGCGAGGCCGGTTTTCCATCTCGCGTCCTGCTTTCGGGTCACGGTGTCACCCCTAGGCAGGATTCGAGTGAGAATCCCGGCCGATCCCGCTCCCTTAATGCCGCAGTTGAAGTTCAGGCCCCGAGCTCCTCGCGGAGAGCCGCCACCTGGGCCCGCAGCTCGGCGACCTCGCGCTCGAGCCGGTCGAGCCGGTCGTCGTCGCGCGGGGGCGGCGGCGGGGCCGGGGCGGGGCGGGGCGCCGCGGGCGGCAGCGGTCCCTGGTTCGCGGCCGGCTCCTCGGCCTCGGCGCCGAGCAGCTGGCCGTAGCGGTCCTCGCGCTGCCCCGGGCGGCGGTCGTAGCGGGCGACGAGCTCGCGCTCCATCAGCCGGTCGATCACCGCGTGCAGCGCGGCCGAATCGGGGAAGCGGTGCAGCCGCTCGGTGCGCTGCAGCAGCTCACCCGGGGTCTGCGGCCCGCGCAGCATCATCACCGCGAGCACCGCCTGCTCCTCCTCGCCGATCGACAGCGCCTCGTCGAGCAGGTGGCGGAACTTGGGGGTGCGGCTGCCGTGGTAGCTCGTCAGGCGCGAGAACCGGCGGCGACTCAGGTCGTGCAGCGCGTTGCGGATCGTCTCCTCGTCGTAGGCGACGACCGGGTCGCGGTTGGTGGACTGGTTGCAGGCGGCGCGCAGCGCGTTGAGGCTGAGCGGATAGGTGTCGGGCGTGGTGCGCTGCTTCTCGAGCAGGCAGCCGAGGACGCGCACCTCCACCGGGCTCAGGTCTTGCACGCCCGGGAGCCTACGGCGCTCGTGAGGAACATCGCTCCCGCGACGGCCACGATGATCGGCGCGAGCGCGTTGCCCCAGTCGACGGCGTCCTCGCCGCGCACGATGCCGATGAGCAGGATCGCGATGCCGATGGCGTGCGATTGCAGCGGGATCACCGCTCCCTCGCGCGTGCCGTTCAGGGCGATCGACAGCCACGTCGCGCCGTAGAGGGCGAAGACCGTCGCGGTGATGCGGGCGGTGAGCGGCGTGAGCAGCCACGGCCAGTTGTCGATGGCGAGGTCCGGGAAGGCGAAGAGGATGAGCGCGATGGCCACGACGAGCCCGCCGCAGACGGCCAGCACGAGCTTGAACGTGCGCGCCAGCGGCGTCAGCTCCACCGCGACCGCGCGGCGGCGGTTGCGCAGGTACAGCCACGGCACGAGCAGGGGCGTCGTGAGATACAGCGCCGCCCAGGCCGCGAACGGCAGGCTGTCCTCGTGGAAGCGGTCCAGGTGCAGCGCCGTCGCGAGCACCGCCATCCACACGAAGAGCCCGATCGCCGGGAAGCCGGCCGCGACCCGCTCCCACGGGGCCGCGAACAGCACGCGGGCGAAGAAGTAGCCGCCGCCCGCGTAGACCGAGCCGAGGAGCATCGCCGTGAGCGGCGGGTTGATCGTCCACGCCCACAGCGTCTCGGTGCGCTCGGGATAGAACTCGAGCAGCTGTGCCGCATCGAAGAGGATGAGGACGAGGAAGCCGGCCACCGCCCGAGTGAGCAGGTCGGGCGACGTCTGGGAAGGTGCGGCTGGCACACTGTTCATGGCGGGAGGGGTCGATTAACGTCGCGGCCAGTGGCGACGGTAACGCAGGCGCAGCAGAAGCGGTTCGTCGGGCGTCGCGAGGAGCTGGCGGCCGTCGACGCCGCGCTCGACGGAGTCCGCCGCGGACGCGCCCGCTGGCTCGTGATCAGCGGCGAGCCGGGGATCGGCAAGACGCGGCTGCTCGGCGAGCTCGCCGAACGGGCGCGGGAGCGGCGCCATCCGGTGTTCGTGGGCCGCGGCGCAGAGTTGGAGCGCGAGCTCCCGTTCGCCACCTGGATCGATGCCCTCGACGACCACGTCGCGGGCCTCGGCGAGCGTCGCCTGGAGGCCCTGATCGGCGACCGCGTCGGCGAGCTGGCCCGCGTCCTCCCCTCCGCCGCCGCCGCGGGGGCGGGCGGGCTGCAGGACGAGCGCTTCCACGCCTACCGCGCGGTGCGCGCCCTGCTCCAGCGGATGGCCATGGGCCACCCGGTCGTGCTCATCCTCGACGACGTGCAGTGGGCCGACGACGCCTCGCTCGAGCTGATCGCCCACCTGCTGCGCCGCCCGCCCGTGGCGCCGGTGCTGATCGCGCTCGCCTTCCGCGCCGGCCAGGTCCCGAACAGCCTGCTCGCGGCGCTGGAGGCCGCCGGCCGCGACGGGATGGTCACCGAGGTCGGTCTCGGTCCGCTCTCGCAGGCCGAGGCCGACGCCCTGCTCGGCGAGCGCGCGCTCCCGCTGCTCTACCGCCAGAGCGGCGGCAACCCGTTCTACCTCGAGGAGCTGGCCCGGGCTCCCGCACCGGCCGCCATGTCGGACGCCGAGCCGGACGCCGTCGGGGTCCCGCCCGCCGTGGCCGCCGCGCTCGGCCAGGAGATCGCGGGGCTGAGCGAGCCCGCCCGGCGCCTCGGGTGGGGCGCCGCCGTCGCCGGCGAGCCGTTCGACCTCGACCTCGCGACCGCCGCCGCCGGGCTCGACGAGCGCGAGGCCCTGGCCGCCATCGATGCCCTGCTGGCCGCCAACGTCGCCGGCCCGACCGACGTCGCCCGCCGCTACCGCTTCCGCCATCCGCTCGTGCGGCGCGCCGTCTACGACGGGGCCAGCGAGGCGTGGCGGCTGGAGGCGCACGCCCGCGCCGCCGACGCGCTCGCCGACCGCCCGGCCGCGCTGGCCGCGCGCGCCCACCACATCGAGCGCTCGGCCCGCGCCGGCGACGAGGCCGCCGCCGCCGTGCTCGAGCAGGCCGGCCACCAGGTCGCGGCGCGCGCCCCCGCCGTCGCCGCCCGCTGGTTCGAGGCCGCGCTGCGCCTGCTCGGGCCGCCGGTCTCCGACGCGCCGGTCACGGTCGCCGGCGACCCTGCGCGGCGCCTCGCCCTGCTCGTCCCGCTGGCCGGCGCCCTGGCCGCCACCGGGCGCCTCGAGCGCGCGCTGGAGACGCTGGTCGACGCGCTGGCGCTGGTCGAGATCCCGGACCTCCGCGTGCGGTTGATCGCCGCCTGCGCGGCGTGCGAGAACCTGCTCGGCCGCCACCACGCGGCCCACGCACGGCTGCTCGACGCGCTGGACGCGCTGGAGGACCAGGACGGCTCGGCGGCCGCGGCCCTGCACGCCGAGCTCGCCGCCGACGCGCTCTACGACAGCGACTTCGAGGCCATGCAGCGGTGGGCCGCGCGGGCGGCCGAGAACGCCGTGCGGCTCTCCGACCGCGGGCTCGAGGCGCTGGCGACCGCGCTGCTGTGCTTCGCCGAGTACAACCGCGGCAACCGCGAGGGCGCCGAGGCCGCGCTCGTCCGCGGGTGCCGCGCTGATCGACGGCCTGCCCGACGACCAGCTGATGCTCCGGCTCGACGCGCCGTACTACTTCGGCTTCGCCGCCTACTTCAACGAGCGCTACGACGATGCGATCCGCCACCTGCGCCGCGGGATCAACCTCTCGCGCACGATCGGCCAGGGCCAGTTCGTGATCCCGATGATGGTGGGCCTCGCCCACGCGCTGGAGACCCGCGGGCGCCTCGCCGAGGCGGCCGAGACCGCCGACGCGGCGGTCGAGGCGGCGCGCCTGGCCGGCAACCGGCAGCTCATCGGCTTCTCCCTGGTGGCCGAAGCGTGGACCGCGGCCGCGCTCGGCGACAGCGACCGCGCTCGGGCCGCGGGCGACGAGGCCGTCGCCCTGCTCGACGGCCTCGACGACAGCGTGCTCACCCGCGGCACGCACGCCCACCTCGGGGTCATGTGGGCCGACCTCGGGGAGGCCGACCGCTGCCTGGCCGCCTTCCGCGCCGTCGGCATGCCGGACTTCCCGTCGATCGAGCCGGGGCGGCGCGGCTGGCTGTACGCGACGCTGGCGCGGGTCGAGCTGGCCCGGGGCGACCGCGCGGCGGCGTCCGAGTGGGCCGCGCGCAGCGAGGCCACGCTCGACGGGCTGGGCCTGCCGCTGGCCGAGGCGTGGCTGTTCATGGCCCAGGCCGCGATCGCGCTCGACGCCGGCGACGCGAAGACCGCGGCCGTGCTCGCGCTCGACGCCGCCACGCAGGCCGAGTCGGTCGACGCCCCGCTCCCGGCGGCGCGCTGCCGGACGCTGGCCGGCACCGCGCTGGCCGCGGCCGGCCGCCGCGACGAGGGCGTGCTCGAGCTGTCGCGCGCCGAGGCCGAGCTGGCCGCGCTCGGCGCGCTCCGCCACCGCGACGAGGCCGCGCGCGAGCTCCGCCGCCTCGGCGAGCGCGTGTCCGGCCGCCAGCGCCGCGGCGGAGGCGAGGGCCTCGACGTCCTCTCCGGCCGCGAGCGCGAGATCGCCGAGCTCGTGGCCGAGGGCCGCACCAACCGCGAGATCGGCGGTGACCTCTTCCTGTCCGAGAAGACCGTCGAGGGCCACCTCACCCGCATCTTCGCGAAGCTCGGCGTGACCTCCCGCGCGGAGGTCGCCGAGGTCGTCGGCCGCGCCCGCGCCGCCCTGTAAGGGGGTCAGACCCCCTTAGTCGGTCGAGGGGTAAGGGGGTCAGACCCCCTTAGTCGGTCGAGGGGGTAGGTCCAGGGGGTCCCCCCGTAGTTCGGAGGGAATAGCGCTGGGAGCTTGCGAGCCATGACGACGCTCGCTCTCGCCACCTCCCGCTCAAGCGTCAGGACCCGCCTCCAGCCGGCGTCCGCCGCCGCCCCGCACGTCCTCGACGCGAACCGCCTCGGCGACCACCTGGATCGCCTCTACCGCGCCGCACTCGGCTTGACCGGCTCGCCCGCCGACGCCGAGGATCTCGTCCAGGACGTCTGCGTCCGCGTGCTCTCCAAGCCGCGCATGGTCACCGGGGACGACCTCGGCTACCTGCTGCGCGTCCTGCGCAACACCTTCATCTCGAGCCGCCGGACCGCCGGCCGCCGCCCCGCCACGGCGACCGCCCCCGAGGACATGGAGCGCTTCGAGGCGGACAACAGCACCGACCCCGAGCGCGCGTTCGAGGCCCGCCAGCTCTACGCCCGCATCGCGGAGCTGCCCGAGCACCAGCGCGACGTGCTGGTGGCCGTCGACCTCATCGGCCTCTCGTACAAGGAGGCCGCCGAGAGCCTCGACGTGCCGGCCGGCACGATCATGAGCCGCCTCTACCGCGCGCGCCAGGCGCTGGCTGCCTGACGCGGCGTCAATAGCCAAGGTCTCGCCAAGGTTCGTCCAACGCGAGCGCTCCAGGGTGGTGCACCGCTGGACCCCACCCCACCATCCAGGAGACAGGATGAACCGAACGACCGCCGCCGCCCTCATCGGGACCGGCGCCGCGTTGCTTCTCGCGCAGTCCGCCTCGGCTGCCGAGACCGCACCGATCTACAAGGTGACCCAGGAAGGCCTGAACGCCGACCAGAGCGCCCGCCTCGCCGAGGCCTTCCGGATCCCCGACGCGCTGCAGGCCAACGGCGCCTTCGGCTACGTCGGCGAGGACTTCGCCCAGGTGCCGCTCAAGCAGGTCGCCACCGGCAAGGACGAGTCCGGCCGCGCGACCACGTCGCAGGCGCTCAACACCCGCGCCCTCGCCCAGCTCAAGCCGATCGGTGACGAGGAGGCCCTCGGCCAGGCCGGCAAGCTGATCGACCTCGTCGGCCTCAGCCCTGCGTTCGACGCCGACCCGACCGTGAGCCACGCCAAGCTCACGCTCACCGACCGCGCCGGCCGCGTGACGAACGAGCACGCGCTCGACACCACCGTCTCCCACGCCCTCTCGCTCGGCGGCCTGCCCGCCACCGGCCAGGGCGCCAAGCTCCGCATCACGTTCGCGCCCGACGGCAGCGTCACCCAGCTGAGCAGCGCGCTGCGCCAGCTCGAGAAGAGCGACGAGGCGCCGGTCATCCCCGCCGACGAGGCCCGGAAGGCCTGCGAGGCGCTCTACGACGAAGGCGTGCGCCAGGGCGAGCCGACGCTCGGCTACCTCCTGCCCGCGCTCGGCGCCGTCGAGGCGATCTACCCGAGCTACACCTGCAACCCCTCGAGCGAGAAGGGCACGCAGGCCAACCTGCAGGTCCCGGCCGTCGAGGGCATCGGCCCGAAGGCCCACATCGAGGGCATCCGGCGCGGCGACATGATCAGCGGCCACGCCGAGATCGGCGGCGGCAGCGGTCCCTACACGCTCAAGTGGTCCTCCTCGACCACCGCGCTGGAGAGCAACGAGGGCGAGGACATCGCGTACGAGCGCCGGCCGCGCGGCAAGGTCGCCGGCGAGGAGCTCACCCTCGAGGTGACCGACGTGAACGGTCTCTCCGCGACCGCCACGGTCGCGCTGCCCGCCGACGGCTCGGCCGAGGCCGACTCGACCCCCGGCGGCGGCGGCTTCGGCAAGCTGGCCATCGGCCCGACCGACGTCGGCATCGAGCAGACCGTCGACGAGTGGCAGTGCGCGCAGGACAGCGCCAACGGCTTCAAGTCGGTCATGGCCTCCAAGGGCATCCCCACCGCCTTCGACTGGCGTGGCTGGAGCGCGTGGGAGCGTGACTTCAAGGACGTCAGCAAGGGCGGCACCGACAACGTGTACGTCGACAACGTCGACGCCCAGTGGTACACCGGCCACGGCTCGGCGAACAGCTTCACGTTCAAGAGCTCGGTCAGCGACCAGGACCTGACGCCGGCCGACGCGCGCTGGGGCGACGGCGACCTCGAGTGGATGCAGCTCGAGTCCTGCCAGGTGCTGCGTGACACGAACGGCACGCACAACTACTTCAGCCGCTGGGGCGGGGCCGTCGACGGCCTGCACATGCTCAACGGCTTCCACACCAACGCGTACTGCGTCGGCGGCGGCACGGGCGGCACGTTCGCGAGCTACCTCTTCCCGCGCTCGATCCTCTGGTGGACGATCCCGGCCCAGACCGTCCGCAACGCGTGGGCATCGATGGCCATCGACAAGGAGCCGTCCGGCGTCGTCTACCGCTCGATGGGCAACGTCGCCCCCGGCGGAGTCACCAACATCGGCGACTTCTTCTGGGGCCAGGGCCCGACGGGGCCGGACATCTCGGTGGCCGGGCGCACCGGCCAGTGGTCGATCACCGGGACGGTCTAGCCTGCCGCGAATGTCGACCCTGAACCAAGGCCGGATCCGGCACACCGTCTCCTTCACCCTCAGCCATGACCCCGGCTCGCCCGAGGAAGCCGACTTCCTCGCGGCGAACCGGCGATTGGCGGAGATACCCGGTGTGGAGTCCTTCGAGGTCGTGCGCGAGGTGAGCCCGAAGAACGGGTTCCGCTTCGGGTGCTCGATGGAGTTCGCGGGGCCGGATGCCTACCAGGCGTACAACGAGCACCCCGACCACGTGGCGTTCGTGCGCGACCGGTGGGAGGCCGAGGTGAAGGACTTCCTCGAGATCGACTACGAGGCGCTGGATTGAGACGCGAGAGGGCCGCCCGGAGACGGGCGGCCCTCGAACGCTTGCGCCGCTCTGACCGGTCGGGATAGGGTCAGCGGGATGGCCAACGTCGAAGGCAGGGCGACGGCGATCACCGTCATCACGCCCTACAAGCCGCTCGGTCGGCTCCTGCTCCCGCTCGTCTTCTGGGTCGGGCGGAACGTGACGGCGACGCTCAAGAAGCTCCAGATGCTGTCGTTCATCCACTACGCCCGGTGGGTGGTGGTCAAGCGCTTCCCGGACGGCGGCGAGGGCGAGAAGCTCCATCACCCCTATCTGCTCTTCGAGAGCAACTTCAACGGGCTCTGGGACCAGTACATCGACGCGTTCTCGGAGGTCGTCCCCTCGCGCATGAAGGGGATCTGGGGCACCTCGTACGGCTTCCCGGGCCCGATCCCGGTCGAGCCCTTCAAGGCGTACATCCGCCGCAACGAGTACGTCGCCAACCACTACTGGTCGGCCTATCCGGGCGCGACGACGACCGAGATCATCGCGGCCGAGCGGGTGGCCAAGGCGGTCGACGAGCTCAAGGCGCGCGCCGTGGTCATGGACCCCGAGGCGTTCAAGGCCGCCTACTTCGACATGCTGACCGCGATCCAGCGCGACCTATGAGCCGCAACGTCTCCGGCCAGGCCTACGCGCTCACGGTCCTCGCGCCGATCCTCGACGGGCACCTGCAGCCGCTCACCGAGCACCTCGACGCGCTGCCCGACGGCGCCGGGAGCCCGCTGGCGCGCGTCCCCCGCACCCACCTCGCCCGCTGGGTGGTGATCGACGACGTCAAGTTCCAGGGCGCCGACCAGAAGCGCCGGGACGCCCTCAAGGCCTCCCGCCTGCTCTTCACGAGCAACTTCGACGGCGACCTCGACAGCTACCTCGAGGGCCTGCGCACCGGCATGGCCGAGGCGGCCGACGCCGTCTGGAGCCACTGCGCCGGCTATCCCGGCCACGGCGACCGTGCCGGCTTCGCGCGCTGGATGAAGGCCCACCAGCTCGAGGCCGCCCTCTTCTTCGGCGCCTACGGGGCGCACACGGTCGAGCAGGTGCACCACAACGTCGGCGTGCGCAACCGCCTCATCGCCCTCGCCCTCGAGGCGCAGGAGCTCGACGCCCCGGACCTCAAGCAGCGCTTCCTGGAGACCTTCGCGAGATGACCGTGCAGCTCGACTTCCCGAACATCCAGGGCTTCGTCGTCCGCGGCTACCGGCTGCCGTGCGCGAACTACCTCTTCGTGCGCATCGACGACGGCGCGCCGGCGCGGGCGCTGCTGGCCGACATCATGCCCCAGGTCCTGACCGCCGAGCGCTGGGACGTCAAGCCCGAGTCGGGCGTCAACCTCGCCTTCAGCTACGACGGGCTGCGCGCGCTCGGGCTCTCCGAGGCCGCGCTGGACGGCTTCTCGGACGAGTTCAAGACGGGGATGGCCAGCCGGGCGGACGTGCTCGGCGACATCGGCGAGAGCGCGCCCGAGCGCTGGGAGGAGCCCTTCCAGACGCGCGACGCGCACGTGCTGGTGATGATCAGCGCCAAGGACCCCGAGGCGCTCGCGGAGCGCAACGCCCGCATCTGCGGCCGGATCGAGCAGGCGGGCGGGCTGACCGTCGTGGCCGACCAGCGCGGAGGCTCGCTGCCCGGCAACCGCGAGCACTTCGGCTACGCCGACGGCTTCTCGCAGCCCGCCATCGAGGGCAGCCGCTTCCCCGATCACCCGGGGGCGGGCGCCGTGGCCAAGGACGGCGAGTGGCGGCCGATCCGCGCCGGCGAGTTCATCCTCGGCTACCCGGACGAGCAGGGCGCGCTGCCCGCCGCGCCGGAGCCGGCCGCGTTCAGCGACAACGGCACGTACGTCGTCTACCGCAAGCTGCGCCAGGACGTGGCGGGCTTCCGGCGCTCGCTCGAGCAGGCGGCCGCGCTCTATCCCGGGGGCGAGGAGCTGCTGGCGGCCAAGCTCGTGGGCCGCTGGCGCGACGGCACGCCGCTGGACCTCTCCCCCGAGCGCGAGGACGCGTCGATCGCCGGCGATCGCGCCCGCAACAACGCGTTCGACTACGGCTCGGACCCGGACGGCATGCGCTGCCCGATCGGCTCGCACGTGCGCCGCATGAACCCGCGCCTGAGCATGCCGTTCGAGGGCAAGCTCGTGAACCGCCACCGGATCATCCGGCGCGGCATCACCTACGGCGACCCGCTGCCCGAGGGCGCGGCCGACGACGGCGTCGACCGCGGCGTGATCTTCATGACCCTGCAGGCCAGCCTGGCCCGGCAGTTCGAGTTCGTCCAGTCGCAGTGGGCGAACGCCGGCAACGCGTTCAAGCTCGGTGGCGACCAGGACCCGATCATCGGCGTGCACGACACCGAAGGCCCGGCCAAGATGACCGTGCCGGGCCAGCCGCCGTTCTTCATGGGCCCGCTCTCACGCGTCGTGACGATGCGCGGCGGCGACTACTACTTCGCGCCCGGGATCAACGGGCTCCGGCACCTGGCTCAGTCCTGAGGCGTGGGGAAGTCGCCCCCGGCGATCAGCTCGACCCGGTAGCCGTCGGGATCGGCCACGAAGCAGATCGGGCCGAGCTCCTCGCGCCCGCCGGGGTGGTACGGCGGCTTCTCGGGCTCGATGCCCTGCTCGGCCAGCTTGGCGACGAGCGCGTCGATGTCGCCGACCGTCAGCGCGACGTGGTTGTAGCCGTCGCCGAGGTCGTACGGCTCCTCGCGGCCCACGTTGACCGTGAGCTCGAGCGTGTCGCCGTCGCCCGGCAGGCCCAGGTAGATGTTGTAGGCGCTCTCGAACTGGAGCTTGCCCCGGCGCTCGAACCCGAGCGCCTCGTAGAAGCGCAGCGACGCGTCGATGTCGCGCACGCGGATGCAGGTGTGGACGAGCCTCATGCCGCGATCCTACGCTGCAGATGCTCCACGACCGGCGGCGCGGCGCCGACGCCGCGCTTGCCGCCGTCGACCTGCAGCTTCCCCTGCGTGGCCTGGAGCACGATCCGCACCTCGAGCAGCTTCGACTGCATCTCCACCCCGGTGATGTCGGCGTACGCGTAGGACCGGATCGTCCCCACCGCGCGGGTGCCGAACGCGTTCATGCGCATCAGCTCGACGCGGTCGGGCTCGAGCACGAGCGCCATGGCCACGGACAGGCCGGCGCCGCGGTGCCGCAGCCAGACGATGAGGTAGCCGACGATCACGCCGAGCGCGCCGCCGAGGCCGGCGAACAGCGCGCTGCCGACGGCGATCGAGCCGATCGCCGCCCCCGCGCCGGCGCCGAGCGCGCTGGTCAAGGTCGTGCCGGGAGCGCGCACCGCGCAGGCGGCCTCCACGGGCCGGTCGAGAGAACGAGCCATGCGGGCGGCGAAGCCGGTCGGTTCCATGGACCGGTCTATAGCTGATTGACCGGGGAGCGGGGCCGCTCCCCGGCGGGTGGGTGACGAGCTCGAGGTCCGCGGGCGGCTCGGCCTCGAGCACGTCGAGCGCGGCGCCGGCCAGCCTGCCCGCCTCGAGCGCGGCGAGGACGGCTGCGCCGTCGGCCAGGCCGCCACGCGCGGTGTTGACGAGGAACGCGCTCGGGCTCGAACGAAGCGTGGCGGCAGTCGACGATGGCGACGATCGGCATGCGCACTAGGAGGTTCCCCGATGCCGCCGATCGTTGCGCGGCGGACGATCCCGGCATGTCCTCCCCCTCCCTCTCCCGACTGCTCGTGGTGTGCGGCGCCCTGCTCGCGCTGCTCGTCGCCGCGCCGGTCGCGAGCGCCGACTCCATCGCCTACGTCAAGGGCGGCGACGTCTACCTCTCGACGTCCGACGGCGCTCGTCAGTACCGCGTGACCACCACCGGCGGCTACTCCGACGTCTCCCAGGCCGACGACGGCACGATGATCGCCCTCTACGGCGTCCGCCTGCACCGGCTCGACCGCCAGGGTCGCGTGCTCGCCGACTTCGACACCCCGGTGAGCGACACCCGTCCCGCTCCCGCCAAGACCTTCTACGGGCCCTTCGATCCCGCCATCTCCCCGGACGGCACGAAGGTCGCCTACACGTACTACTACATGACCCAGAGCCAGAGCCCGACCTGCTTCCCGCCCACGTGCATGACCACGATCAACGAGGGCGGCACGGGCTACTCGTGGGCCGACCGGCAGACCGGGTGGGACGACCCCGCGCTCGGCAAGCACTCCGGCTGGCGCAACCCGTCGTGGATCGACAACGACAACGTGATGATCAGCGACCCGACCCACGCGCTGAACTACGACGTGATCCTCGACACGATCAGCGACGGCGACTCCGGCAACCTGGTCAAGGGCTGGTTCAGCGACACGGCCGAGGGCAACCCGCACATGAGCGGCGGCGACGTCTCGCGCGACCGCACGAAGCTCGCGTTCGTCACCGGCTCCGACGACAGCACGCTGACCGTCTACTCCGTCCCGTCGTTCCCGACCACGTTCAAGGACGGCGACGCGCCCGTCTCCAGCCGTCCCGGGATCTGCTACCGCTACAGCGGGCCGGCCGGCCACTACGGCACGCCGACCTTCTCGCCCGACGCCGCCCGTCTGGCCTGGGCCGAGGACGACGGCATCAAGGTCGTCAGCGTCCCGAACCTCGCCGGCGGCTGCACGCTCGAAGGCGCCTCGCCGAACGCGCAGATGCTCATCCCGGGCGGCTCGCAGCCCGACTGGGGCCCGGCCGACGTGCCCACCGGCGGCGGCGGGGGCGGCGGCGGTCTCGCGGCCAAGGCCGTCAAGGCCAAGCTCGGCAAGGCGCTCGCCAAGGGCTTCGCCGTCAAGGTGACGGTGCCGTCCGCCGGCCGCGTCACCGCCACCGCGACCGACCGCGGCCTGAAGGTCGCCTCCGGCGCCAAGCGCGTCGCGGCCGGCAAGGCCACCGTCAAGCTGCGCTTCACGCGCGGCGCCCGCGCGGCGCTCGACAACGCGCGCAGCCTCAAGCTCCGCGTCAAGGTCGCCTTCAAGGCGGACGGGGGCGCCAAGCAGGGCACGACGCTGGCGCTGAAGCTCAAGCGCTGACCGAACCCCGACGGGGCGGCGTGAGCGCCGCCCCGTCATGGGTAATGCTTCCCCTATGGCACACACTGGGGGAGTCGATCTCGGCGGGACCAAGATCCAGGTGGCGATCGTCGGGCCCGGCGGCGAGGTCGCCGGCCAGTCGCGCCACGCGACGCCCACGCAGGGCGGCCCGAAGGACGTGGTCGACGAGATCGCCGACGCGCTCCGCGAGGCGGCCGACCAGGCGGGCATGAAGACGTCTGACCTCGACGGCATCGGCATCGGCTCGCCGGGCAAGGTCGATGACGACGCGGGCACGGTCGCCGGCGCGCGCAACCTCCCGGGCTGGGAGGGTGCCTTCGACGTGCGCAAGACGCTGGAGAAGCTGTGCGGCGCGCGCGTGGCCCTCGGCAACGACGTCCAGGTGGCGACGGACGCGGAGTTCGCGCTCGGCGCCGCCCGGGAGTACAGCTCGCTCCTCGGCGTCTTCTGGGGCACGGGCGTGGGCGGCGGGATCGTGCTCGACGGCAGGCCGTGGATCGGCCGCGACGCCGCGGGCGAGCTCGGCCACGTCGTCGTGCGCCCGGGCGGCGCGCTGTGCGGCTGCGGGCGCCGCGGCTGCATGGAGGCCTACGCCGGCCGCGCGTCGATGGAGGGCCGCGCGCGGCGGCGGTCCAACCGCGGCGAGAAGACGATGCTCTTCAAGATCATGGAGGACCGCGGGCGCACGCGCCTGACGAGCGGCGTGTGGGCGCGCGCGCTCGACCGGGGCGACCCGATGGCCCGCCAGCTGCTCGACCGGGCGGTGAAGGCGCTCGGGGTCGGCGTCGCGTCGGCGCAGAACCTGCTCGACGTGGAGGCGATCATCATCGGCGGCGGGCTCGGCCTGCGGCTCGGCCAGCCGTACGTGGACCGGATCCGCGAGGCGATGATGCCCCACCTGTTCAACGACGAGCGCCCGCCGGCCATCGAGCTGGCCGCGCTCGGCGACCTCGGCGGGGCGATCGGGGCCTCGCTGCTGATCTCGTCGGGGGAGCGCCTCGCGGCGTGAACCGGCTCCTCATCGCCGCGGTCGATCCGTTCGCGCACGCGCTGATCGCCGCGGCGGTGACCGCCCCGCTCGGGCGGCGCCCGATGGTCACGGCACTGGCGGCCGGGACGCTGATCGACGTCGACCACATCGTGGCCGCGCGCTCGGCCCGGCCGCGGGCGATGATCGCCCTCGCGCACCGGCCGCGCAGCCACGCCCTGCTGGCCGCGGCCGCCCTCGGCGCGATCGGCACGGCGGCGGGCGGCCCGCTGCACGGCTGGGCCGCCTTCGCCGGGCTCGCCTCCCACCTGCTGCGCGACGCGGGCGACGACGCCGCCCCGACCCCGCTGCTCTGGCCGTGGGCCGCGCCGCGCCAGATCGACCGCCGCCTCGCCTACGCCGGGATAGCGGCGATCGCCCTCGGCTCCTGGGCGCTCAGCGCCCGGGCAGCACGCGGGACAGTCCCGACTTCTTCTGCCGCCGCTGATGGCGGCGCCGCATCAGACCTCCCGCGAACAGCGTGAGCCCGATGGTCACGACGAGCTCGACCGCGCGGCGGCCGCGGAACGACGACTCGCCGTGCTCGCGCTGGCGCATGTGGACCGGGACCTCGCGCAGGCGCAGGCCGGCGTCGGTGATCCGCATCAGCGCCTCGACCTCGGGCGCCTCGCACACGTACGGGTCGCTGAGCAGCCCGAGCGCCCGCTTGTTGACGGCGTACATCCCGCTGGTGCCGTCGGAGATCGGCTGGCCGAGCCGCAGCCGCATGAGCAGCCGCAGCAGCGCCGTGCCGACGACGCGCTCGGGCGGCGGCTTGTAGCGCTCGCCGTCCTGACCGGAGTCCGGGCAGGAAGCGCGAGCCGACGGCGACGTCGCACTCGTCGCCGCGGATCATGTCGAGCATGCGCCCGAGCTCGGCCGGCGGGTGCTGGCCGTCGGCGTCGAGCCGGCCGCAGTACTCGTAGCCCCGCGCGGCGGCCTGCCGGTAGCCCTCGGCGATCCCCTGGCGCAGCCCCTGGTTGGTCGGGAAGCTCACGACCTCGGCCCCACCCGCGCGCGCGACGGCCGCCGTGTCGTCGGTCGAGCCGTCGTCGATGACGAGCAGATCGGCGTCCGGCAGGTCGCGCCGGGCCTCCTTGAGCAGGGCCGGCAGCGACGCCGCCTCGTTCCACGCCGGGATGAAGACGATGCTCGCGCGCACGCGACAAGCATGGCGCACCCTACGCTGCGGGGTATGCAGAGTCTGGTGGTGGTGGCGTCCCGGTAGCGGCCGAGTCCGAGATCGTCCGGCTCCTGGCGGAGGCCTCGAAGGCCGAGGCGGCCGCGCACGACGTGCTCGGAACGCTCGGCGAGCGCCTGGGCTGGGACGTCGGGCTGCTGTGGACGGCCGCTGACGATTCCCTGCTGCGGTGCGGAGCGGCGTGGAGCCGGTCCGATCCGGGCCCGCTGGCGTTCCGGCAGGCCTGCGAACGCCTGGCCTTCCCGCCCGGCGGCGGCCTGCCGGGCCGGGTGTGGGCGACCCGGGCGCCCGAGTGGGTACGGGAGATCGCCGAGCACGAGGACTTCCCGCGGGCGGCGCCGGCGGCCGCGGCCGGCCTGCGAAGCGCGATCGCGGTGCCGCTCCTGACCGGCGGCGCGATGGTCGGGGTGATCGAGCTGCTCTCCGTCGCGCCCCGCGAGCCGGACCCCGTCGTCGAGCGGCTGCTGCGCACCGCCGGCGGCCAGCTCGGCCACTACCTCGCCCGGACCCGGGCCGAGCACCGGCTGCACGCGAGCGAGGAGCGCACGCGCTCGATCCTGGAGGCGGCGCTCGACTCCGTCATCACGATGGATCACCGAGGCGTGGTGGTCGACTTCAACCCCGCGGCCGAAGAGACCTTCGGGTACTCGCGTGAGCAGGCGATCGGCAGCGTGCTCGCCGACCTCATCATCCCGGAGGAGCTGCACGCCGCCCACCACGCGGGTCTCGCCCGCTACCTGGCGACCGGGGAGGTCCGGATCCTCGACCAGAGGATCGAGCTGGAGGCCGTGCGGGCCGACGGCACGCGCTTCCCGGTCGAGCTCACCGTCAGCCGGCTGGGCCGGCGCGAGCCGCCGGAGTTCGCCGGCTTCATCCGCGACATCACCAAGCGCCACGAGGCCGAGGAGGAGCGCCGCCGACTGGTCAAGGAGGCGGTCGCCTCGCGCGCCAGCGAGGAGGCGGCGCGTGTGCGCGCGGAGAACGCGCGCGGAGAGGCCGAGGTCGAGCGGCGGCGGATGGAGTTCCTCGCGAGCGCGGGCCTGCGGATGGCGGCGTCGATGGACTACGCGGTCGCCCTGGGCGACGTCGCCCGCGCGGCCGTCCCGCAGCTCGCAGACCTGTGCGCGGTCACGGTGATCGAGGCCGGAGGCGACGCGCAGCCGATCGCGCTCGCCCACGCCGATCCCGAGCTCGAGGAGCTGACCCGCGAGCTCGTGCGCCGGCATCCGCCGGAGCCCTTCGGCGTCACCGCGGTGATCCGCAGCGGCGAGCCCGAGCTGGTCCCGGACATCGACCGCGCGCGGCTCGAGGCGATGGCCTTCGGCCCTGACCACCTCAGGATGCTGGAGGCGCTCGACGTGCGCTCCGCGCTGACCGTCCCGATCCGCGCATCGGGCCGCACGCTCGGCGCCATCGCCCTCTTCTTCGGCGCCTCCGGGCGCCGGTTCGACGGCGACGACCTGGTCGTGGCCACCGCACTCGCCGCGCGGGCCGGCCTGCACATCGAGAACGCGCGCCTCTACACCGAGCGGACCAGGATCGCCGACACGCTCCAGGAGGGCCTCCTGCCGGCCGAGCTGCCGGAGATCCCGGGGATCGAGGTGGCCGCGCGCTATCGCGCCGCCGCCGGCCAGGTGGGCGGCGACTTCTACGACGTCTTCCCGTCCGAGGACGGAACGTGGACCGCGATCATCGGCGACGTCTCGGGCAAGGGCCCGGCGGCCGCCTCGCTCACCGGGCTGGCACGGCACACGCTCTACGCGACGGCCATGACCGAGAAGGGCCCGGTGCAGAGCCTGGCGCGCCTCAACGAGGTGATGCTCAGGCGCTTGCGCGAACCCGCGTTCTGCACCGTGGTCTATTCCCGCGTGTGCCCGGGCCCCGACTTCACCCTCGTCACGCTCGCGGGCGGCGGCCACCCGCACCCGCTGATCCTCCGCGCTGACGGGACCGTCGAGTGGGTCGAGCTGACCGGCACCCTCGTCGGCATCGTCGAGGACGCGCGCTTCGACGAGCGCGACGTCCGGCTCGCGCCCGGCGACCTCCTCCTGCTCTACACGGACGGCGCGGTCGAGCTGCGCCGCAGCGACCTGGAGTTCGGGGAGCGCGAGCTCGAGCAGGCGCTGCGCGAGCACGCGGGCCGGCCGGCGGAGGAGGTCGTCCAGGCGGTGGCGGACCGCATCGAGGAGGCGAGGGACGGGTCGGCGCGCGACGACGTGGCCCTGCTCGCCCTGCGGATGACCCCCGATGCGGTCAGCCGAGAACCGGCGCCCTCCCGTCGAGCAGGTGCTCGCGCCCGTCTTCGAGGAACGGCTTGAGGACGTCCAGCGGGAGCGGGAAGACGACCGTGGAGTTCTGGTTCGAGCCGATCTCCGTCAGGGTCTGCATGTAGCGGAGCTGCAGGGCCGCCGGGTTCGGCGAGATGACGTCCGCTGCATCGCGCAGGCGCTGCGACGCCTGGAACTCGCCCTCGGCGTGGATGATCTTCGCCCGCCGCTCGCGCTCGGCCTCGGCGCCGAGCGCCATCGCCCGCTGCATCGCGGCCGGGATCTCCACGTCCCTGATCTCGACGGTCGTCACCTTGATGCCCCACGGGTCGGTGTGCTCGTCGACGATGTGCTGCAGCGCCTCGTTGAGCTGCTCGCGCTCGGACAGCAGCATGTCGAGGTCCGCCTTTCCGAGCACCGAGCGCAGGGTGGTCTGCGCGATCTGCGACGTGGCCACCAGAAAACGCTCGACGTCGACGATCGCGCGCGAGGCGTCGATCACGCGGAAGTAGCAGACCGCGTTGACCTTGGCGGGCACGTTGTCGCGCGTGATCAGGTTCTGGGGCGGGATTTCGAGCGTCACCGTCCGCAGGTCCACCCGCGCCATCCGGTCCACGCCGGGGATCAGCAGGATCAACCCGGGCCCCTTCTCGCCCAGCAGGCGGCCGAGGCGGAAGACGACAGCGCGCTCGTACTCGCGCAGGATGCGGACCGACGACGCGGCGAGCGTCAACGCCACCGCGACCAGCATGACCACGAAGACGATCGCGACGGTCATGACAACACCTCCCATTCCTCGGCGCGACGGACCGCGAGCGTCAGCCCATGCACGCGCTCGACCACGATGTGCTCACCCTCGTGCAGCGCGGGCTCGTCCTCCCATGAGGGTCGCGCCCGCCACAGCTCGCCCTCGACCAGCACCGCGCCAAGCGGCGCCGGCGCGCGGCGCACGACGCCGACCCGCCCGATGAGGCCGGCGGCACCGCTGACGGGACGGCGCCGACGCACCGCGAGCCCCTTTCGCGCGGCGATGACCACCAACGTCGACAGGCCGAGCGCGAGGGGCAGCGTCAGGGCGAGCGCCAGCAGCGTGCCGGCGCCCGCGGCGCTGATGGCGAGCGCCACGCCGGCGACGAGCGCCACCGTCCCGGCGACCCCGAGAACGCCATACGACGCCAGGTGCGCCTCCGCGACCAGCAGGAGGGCGCCCGAGGCCAGCAGCGCGACGATGAGGGCGTTCATTGCCCGAGGCTCCTCGGGCGGATTCTACGCTCCTACGCGCCCGCGCGCGAGGGCAGCCCTTCGGTGATCAGTGGTTGCCCGCGTACACGAAGAAGGGCTTGGGACTGGCGCTGCCCCAGCCGTCGACCTTGCCGGCCCACGCGAGCGCTTGCTCGGCCTCGGCCTCGGTGACCTCCACGCGGTCGCGGCCGGCGAACAGCGCGCTCATGGCGGGCGGCCGGTCGGGGCTGCGCCGCGCGGCGGCCCACCAGTCGTTCGCGGTGGCCGACGTCTGGGTCCGGAGCGCGAAATAGGATGGTGGCTGGCCCATTGACGTCAGCGAGCTTACTCTCCTGGCGCCGCGCCGTTCAAGCGCGGCCCCGCGCGAGGTCGATCAGCCGGGCCAGCACACGCGAGCCGTCGACGTGGATTCCGTTGTGCTCGTACTCGTTGGTCACCCACGGGCGCAACCCTCCGATCAGGGCGGCCGTCTCCTCCGAGAACGCGCGCACCACGTAGAGGTCGTCGGCGTAGACGATCGCCGACACCGGCACCTCGTTCTCGCGCAGCTGCGCCTCGTCATAGAGGCGCGGCCAGTCGCGCTCGGCGAGCAGGGCGGCGGCCTCGCGGAGCGGGGCCAGCCCCCCGTAGTCCTCGAACATCCACGGGAAGATGTGCTCGCCGGTGAGCAGCTCGGGCGCCTCGAACTCGGGCGGGAGCAACCGCTCGGCGGACCAGCGCGTGGCGCCGCCGTCGGCGTAACAGGCCTCGTGGAGGATCGCGTAGATCGGGTTGCGGGCGAACGCCGTCGCCGCCTCGGCGTCGTGCAGGAAGGCCGGCGACTCGGGCGAGAGCTCGAGCAGGTAGTGCACCCGCTCGGCACCGTCGCTCATCCCCAGGTCGCGGCCGATCTGGCGCAGCCGGCGATGGGTGAGCCGGTCGCCGCCCGGCAGCCGCAGGTCGTCGCGGCCGGCGAGCGCGGCCATGCGCTCACGGTCCTGCGGATAGCGCTCGTAGTAGCGGCGGTTGCGCTCCAGCGTGCTCGCGTACGTGGCGCGGTACACGTCGTCGATGTGGCGGCCGACCGCCGGCAGCCCACCGGTCACGAACGCCTCGCGCAGCCCGTCGGGCGCCAGCGACAGGTAGGTGGTCACGCAGAAGCCGCCGAAGCTCTGGCCGAGCACGCTCCAGCGCTCGACGCCGAGCGCTTCGCGGATCAGCTCGGCGTCCCGGACGATCGCGTCGGCGCGGAAGTGGGCGAGGTGGTCGGCCTGCTCCTGCGGCGTCAGCCCGTCGAGCGTGCCCACCGGCGTCGACCGCCCGGTGCCGCGCTGGTCGAGCAGCAGGACGCGGAACTCCTCCAGCGCGCGGTCGAGCCAGCCCGGGCTGCTCGGGTGCCGGGTGGGCCGCGACGCCTCGTAGCCCGGGCCGCCCTGGAAGAAGACGAGGAACGGGTGGTCGGGCCCATCGGGGTCCGCCACCTCGCGCGCGAAGACGGTGATCGTCCCGGAGCCCGGGTCGGCGTGGTCGAGCGGGACCTCGAACTCGTGCTCGTCCATGACGAGGCCTCGGGTCTTGTGCCGCATGGACCGATTGTCGCGCGGGTAGCCTCCGCGCGGTGCGCCGCCTCACCACGGCCGCCGACCTCGGCCCCGGCCTCGCGGCCATTCGCGAAGAGCTCGACGTGCCCGGCGAGCTCCCGCCCGAGGCGATCGCCGAGGCCGAGGCGGCCGCAAGGCAGGACGGCTTGGGACGGTCGCACGAGGACCGGCGGGAGATCGAGCTCTTCACGATCGACCCGCCCGGCTCGATGGATCTCGACCAGGCGGTGGCGCTCGAGCGGCGCGGCGCGGGCTACCGGATCCATTATGCGATCGCCGACGTCGCGGCCTTCGTGACGGCCGGCGGCGCGCTCGACGCCGAGGCGCACCGCCGCGCGCTGACCCGCTACCTGCCCGACGGCAACGCCCCGCTGCATCCGCGCGTGCTCTCCGAGGGCGCGGCCAGCCTGCTGCCCGGCGACGACCGCCCGGCCACGCTGTGGACGCTCGACGTGGACGCCGACGGGCTGCGCACGGCGGTCGACCTGCGGCGCGCGCTCGTGCGCAGCCGCGAGCGGTTCGACTACGCCACGGTGCAGCAGCGACTCGACGCCGGGACCGCGGACGAGCGGCTGCTCCTCCTGCGCGAGGTCGGGGAGCTCCTGCAGGCGCGCGAGCGCGACCGCGGCGCGATCAACCTCCCGATCCCCGAGCAGGAGGTCGTCCTGCGCGACGGCGAGTTCGTGCTCGCCTATCGCGGACCGCTCCCGGTCGAGGATGCCAACGCGCAGATCTCGCTGCTCACGGGCATGGCGGCGGCCGAGCTGATGCTCGAGCGGGGCGTCGGCGTCCTGCGCACGCTGCCGGCGGCCGGGGCCGACCAGATCGAGCGGCTGCGGCGCGTGGCGGCCGCGCTGGGCGTCGCGTGGCCGGCGGACGAGACGGCCGGCGATCTCATCCGCCGCCTCGACCCGCTCCGCCCGCGCGAGGCCGCGCTGCTCGAGGAGGCCGCGTCGCTCCTGCGCGGCGCCGGCTACGCGGCCTTCCACGGCGACCCGCCCGCCGACGCGCACCACGCCGGGGTGGCTGCCCCGTACGCGCACGTCACGGCTCCGCTGAGGCGGCTCGTCGACCGCTACGCCACCGCGGCGTGCCTGCACGACGAGCCGCCCGAGTGGCTGCTCGCGGCGCTGCCCGAGCTGCCCGGCGAGATGGCCGCCGCCGGGCGGGCGGCCGGCGCCGCCGAGCGCGCGGTCGTCGATCTCGTCGAGGCGCTGCTCCTCCAGGGCCGCATCGGCGAGACGTTCCCGGCGATGGTCATCGATCGCGCCGGCAAGGAGGACGTCGAGATCCAGATCGCCGAGCCCGCCGTGCGCGCCCGCTGCGACGGCGCCGGGCTCGAGCCCGGGCAGGAGCTCACCGTCCGCCTCAGCGAGGCCGACCCGCAGCGCCGCGTCGTCCGCTTCGTGCCCGCGGGCTGAACTGCGCGAGAATCGTCGGCATGTCTGACGGATCCCCTCGCCTTCAACCGTCCGCCTCCTACAGCTTCACCATGCGCCTGCACCTCCCGCAGCAGGGCCGCACGTTCGCCCACGTGGCCCAGGCCATCGCCGAGACGGAGGCGATGCTCGGCGCCATCGACCTCGTGCGCGTGGAGAAGGGCCAGGTCGTGCGTGACGTCACGGTGGCCTGCGGGGACGGCGATCACGCGGAGGAGGTCGTGCGCGCGGTCCGCGCGCTCGACGGCGTGCAGGTGGACAGCGTCTCCGACCGCACGTTCCTCATGCACAAGGGCGGCAAGATCGAGGTCAACGGCAAGCTCCCGCTGAAGACCCGCGACGACCTCTCCATGGCCTACACGCCGGGCGTCGGCCGCGTCTGCATGGCCATCCACGACGATCCGGGCAAGTCCTGGGCGCTGACCGTCAAGGGCAACATGGTCGCCGTCGTCTCCGACGGGACCGCGGTGCTCGGGCTCGGCGACATCGGGCCGGAGGCGGCCATGCCGGTGATGGAGGGCAAGGCCATGCTGTTCAAGGAGTTCGCGGGCGTCGATGCCTTCCCGCTCTGCGTCGACAGCAAGGACGTCGACGAGATCGTGGCCTTCGTGAAGATGGCGGCGCCGGCCTTCGGCGGCATCAACCTGGAGGACATCTCGGCCCCGCGCTGCTTCGAGATCGAGCGGCGACTGCGCGACGAGCTCGACATCCCGGTCTTCCATGACGACCAGCACGGCACGGCGATCGTCGTCCTCGCCGGCCTGCTCAACGCGCTCAAGCTCGTCGGCAAGCGACCGGAGGACGTGACCGCGGTCGTCGTCGGCGCCGGCGCGGCCGGCGTCGCGTGCACGGAGATCATGCTCGCCCAGGGGATCGGCGACGTCATCGTGTGCGATCTCACCGGGGCGATGTACGAGGGGCAGGCCGGGCTCGACCCGGAGCGCGCCGCGCTCGCCGCGCGCACCAACCTCCGCCGCTTCCAGGGCACCGCCGACGAGGCGCTGGCGGGCGCCGACGTCGTGCTCGGCGTCGCGGGCCCGGGGGCCATCACGGCGGCCGGCGTGCGCAGCATGGCGCCGGACGCGATCGTCTTCGCCATGGCCAACCCGGTGCCCGAGGTGCAGCCGGAGGAGGTCGGCCAGGACGTCGCGGTCATGGCCACCGGGCGCTCGGACTACCCGAACCAGATCAACAACGTGCTCGCCTTCCCGGGCGTGTTCAAGGGCGCGCTCGACGTCCGCGCCTCGACGATCAACGAGGAGATGAAGCTGGCCGCCGCGCACGCCATCGCCGACGTCATCCCCGCCGACGAGCTGCACGCCGACTACATCATCCCGAGCGTGTTCAACCGCCGGGTGGCCGAGGAGGTCGCGGAGGCGGTGGCCGCCGCGGCGGTCTCCAGCGGCGTCGCCCGGCGCAAGCACCGCAGCGCGCCCGAGCCGACCACGCCACTCGAGACGCTCGGCTAGTCGAGCTCGGGGAAGCGGCCGCCGCCGGGCACCGCGCCCGTCACCGAGGCGCGCAGGCCGACGAGCGCGATGTCGCCGCCCTCCTCGCCGACCGTCGCGTCGCCGCAGATCTCCACGCGGTCGTCGAGCACGGCGCGCGTGACCGTCGCCCCCGCGCGCACGACCGCGCCGGGCAGGACCACGGACGCCTTGACCACGGCGCCCGCCTCGATCATCGCGCCGCGGCCGATGACCGAGCGCTGGACGGTGCCGGCCACCCGCGCGCCCGAGGCCACGAGGCTGTCCTCGATCGTCGCTCCCCGCACGATCTGCGCCGCCCCGCGCGGGGCGGGGCCGTGGGTCAGCACCGGCCAGTCCGGGTCGTCGATCGTGATCGCCGGCGCCTCGCCGAGCAGGTCCTGATGGCCCTCCCAGTACGAGCTCACGGTGCCGACGTCGCGCCAGTAGCCGGTGAAGCGCTCCTCGCGCGCGCCGCCGCCGTCGACCAGCCGCGGGAGCAGCTCGTGGCCGAGATCCTCGAGCTCGTCCTCGCCGCTCTCGTCGACCAGCGCCTCCAGGGTCTCCAGCAGCGGGTCCGGGTCGAACACGAAGACCTCGTTGGCGACGAGGTTGCCGTCGGGCTCGTCCGGCTTGTAGGCGTAGTCGACGACCTTGCCGTCCTTGACTCCGACGACGCCGTAGCGCCCCGCGTCGCCGGGTTCGACCTCGGTGGTCACCATCGTCACGCTCGCCTGCGCGGCCACGTGCTCCTCGACGAGGGCGCCGTAGTCCTGCGTGTAGACGGCGTCGGCGCTGAGCACGACGAGCGCCTCGGGAGCGAACTCGCGGATCAGCGGCGCGTTGCGCCACAGGGCGTCGGCGGTGCCGCTCGGGAAGCCCTCGCGCCCGTCGTTGCCGAGCCGCGGCTGCAGGCTGAGCAGGCCGCCGATCGTGCGGTCGAGGTCCCACGGCCGGCCGTTGGCGAGGTGGTCGCTGAGCGAGATCGGGTTGAACGCCTGGGCGACCCAGACATCTCCGAGCCCGGCGTTGTGGCAGTTGCTGAGCGGGAAGTCGATCAGCCGGTGCGTGCCCGCGAACGGGACGGCGGGCTTCGCGCGGTCGTGGGTGAGCAGCTCCAGCCGCCCCCCGGCGCCCCCGGCGAGCACGATGACCAGCGTGCGGATGCGCGGCATGCCGCGCGACGCTACTGGTTCTGACCTACGGCGACTGAGACAATCGCGCCCTCGTGGCGCAGATCGTCAGAGCCGACCGCTCGCGCATCTCCGAGCTCGAGCCGCTCTTCCGGGCGATGCACGAGCACCACCGCAGCGGCGAGCCGCGCGCGGCCGAGGTGCTTGCCTTCCGCACCGGCGAGGAAGCCTGGGAGCGGCGCCGCGCCCACTACGAGGGCCTGTTCGACGCCGGGCGCGCCCACCTGCTGCTCGCCGAGGCCGAGGGCCGGGCGATCGGCTACGCGATGGTCGCGGAGATCGGCGGCCAGGCGACGCTCGAGACCGCCCCGCGGATGGCCGAGCTGGAGTCCCTCTCCGTGCTCCCGGACGCGCGGGGTCAGGGCGTCGGCAGCGCGCTCATGGCTGCGGCCTACGAGGTCATCCGCGAGCTCGGCATCAGCGAGCTGATGCTCTACGTGATGGACGGCAACACGCGCGCGACCGCGTTCTATGAGCGCCTCGGCCTCAAGCCGTACCTGAGCGTGCTCGTGGGCACCGTCCCGCCGTAACGGGACAGTTGCTTTTCGCGCCACGATCTCCGTAGGGTTGGCGCAAGCCGGTCGAACGAAGTGGAGGGGCTATGAGTGACGTGCCGTTGCGGAGCAATCCTGCGCGAGCTATGGCGGCGCTCGCAGTCGTACTCGCCGCCGTGGCCTTCGTGCCCCTGCTCGGCGCGGACACGGCACGGCCTCACGGCTGGGGTCATGACTCCGGCCGGAACGACAAGCTGCTCTTCTTCGCGGCCGACGGCCTGACGCAGAGCCGGGTCGAGACCTACGCCGACCAGGGGGCCGTCCCGGGCTTCCGGAACATGCTCAAGCACGGCGCCAAGGCTTCGGACCACGGCCTGCTCACGCAGGCGCCGCCGAACACCGGCGCCGGCTGGTTCACGCTGAGCACCGGCGCGTGGCCGGGCGTTGCCGGCTCGACGAACAACACCTTCCACATCAACGGCGCACCGTTCGCGAACCGCACGGCCGCCTTCGACCCCGGCGTGCTCCAGGCCGAGACCCTCGCCCAGGCGGCCGAGCGCGGCGGCAAGCGGGTCGCCCAGGTCGAGTGGGCCGGCGGGCGCGGCGGCGCGATCGACGGCCCGACCGTCGACTTCCGCAACTTCCGCTCCGGCCGCGGCGTGGTGACGAACTACATCGCCCCGACCGACCTGGAGAACTTCACCCGGACGTTCGGCCTGCAGTTCGACCATCCGACGGGCTTCGCGGGCAACGCCCCGTTCCCGCAGGCGACTCCCTCGGATGCCACCGGCTGGACCAACGTGCCGCGCTCGTACAGTCCCGCCAAGGAGACGCGCCTGCGGGTGCTCGACGGCACCCCGCCGGTCGACAAGTACGGCCTCAACGCCTACATCTACGACAGCAAGAACGACCGCAAGACCCGGTACGACCGCGTCCTCTTCTCGCCGACCAAGAACGGCAACGACGAGGTCGGCGATCTCAAGGAAGGCGAATGGGCCGACGTCAAGGTCAAGATCATCGGCTCGGACCTCGACGGCAAGACCGGCGCGATGCTCGTGAAGGTCGAGACGCTCGCGCCCGACCTCTCGAAGATCCGCCTCTTCCACACGTCCGTGACGCGGGCGATCGCCACCTGGCCGAGCTGGCCCGGCGAGCCGGGCTTCACCGGCACGTTCGAGGACTACGTGGCCGAGAAGTTCCCGTCCTCGCAGGCCGGCGACTTCGCCATCCTCGAGGCCGGCATCGTCTCCGAGGAGACCTACGTGGAGCAGGGCCTGTACTGGGAGACCGGGCACCGGCCGCTGATCAAGTACATCCTCGACAAGTACAAGCCGGACCTGGCCATGGTCGGCTACCCCGTGACGGACGAGTTCCAGCACCAGTTCCTCGGGCTCGTCACGCGCAAGATGCCGAACGGCGCCAACAACCCGGCGTACGACGACGTCGAGGTCAACGGCACGCCGGACGGCCGCGTGAAGCAGCGCGAGGCCTTCCTGCGCCGTGCCTACTCGGGCGCCGACGCCACCATGCGCCTGGCCCAGGAGCGCCTGCGCGACAACGACCTGACCACGTTCGTGGCCTCCGACCACGGCTTCGCCGCCCAGTTCGCGGCGATCGACGCGAGCAAGGTGCTCGTGGACATGGGGCTCCTGTCCACCCCACAGACCTCCAACTGCCGCCCGGCCACCGGTGAGACGATCGCCTCGGCGAAGGCCTGCTGGGCCGGCGGCGCGCTACAGATCTACCTGAACCTCGCGAACCGCGACCCGGCCCCGCCCGCCGGCAGCACGATCAAGCAGATCCCCGCTAACCAGGAGGCGACCACGGTGGCGGCCATCAAGGCCGCGTACCTCGCCGTCAAGGACCCCAACGACTGGACCGGCGACGGCAACCCGGAGAACTGGAAGGTCATCGACCGCGTCTTCACCAAGGCCGAGGCGCGCTACATCCCGAACGGCGCGGGCGAGACGGCCGACATGGCCCACCCGACCCGCACGGGCGACCTCGTCGTCTTCTCGTACCCGCCGTACCAGTGGGACGCGGCGACGCCGGGCACGCTGATCGCCCGCTCGGCGTTCTTCGGTCAGCACGGTTACGTGCCGGACGTGCAGCACCTGCCGAGCAACACGAACATGCGGGCGACGTTCCTGGCCGGCGGCGACGCGATCGACCGCGGCACGGTCGACGACGTCCGCAGCATCGACCTCGCGCCGACCGCGGCGTTCCTGCTCGACATCCCGGTGCCGCAGCACAGCCAGGGCGTCGTGCGCCGCGACCTGCTCGACAGCGGCCACAAGTACACGCCGCTGTCGATCGTCGGGCTGAACGACTTCCACGGTCAGCTCGACGCGACGACGGCGACCATCGACGGCCGCGCCTACGGCGTCGGCGGCGCCGCGCAGCTCGCGACGCTGTTCGACGAGGAGGCCTCGTTCCTCCCCGGCCAGACGCTGTTGCTGGCGGCCGGTGACAACGTCGGCGCCTCGCCGCCCAACTCGGCGCTGCTCAAGGACTTCCCCGCCATCGACGTGGAGAACGCGTGGGGGCTCGACGCCACGAGCTTCGGCAACCACGAGTTCGACTTCGGCGTCGAGCGGATCCTCGAGCACCAGGCGCGGGCGAACTTCCCGTTCCTTTCGACCAACATCGTCGAGGAGGACACGGGTAGGGCGCCCGACTGGATGAAGACCTCGAAGGTCTTCCGCGTGAATGGGATCAAGGTCGGCGTGCTCGGCTCGACGGTGCGCAACACGCCGGAGCTCGTCCGGGCGGACGCGACGGAGGGCCTGGTCTTCCTCGACGAGGCCAAGCGCCTGAAGAAGGAGTCCGAGCGGCTCCGCCGCCAGGGCGTGAAGGTCCAGATCGTGGTCATCCACGAGGGGGCCGGCGCCGGCGCCAACCGCGTCGACGGCCTCCCCGCCGCCCCGTGGACGGGCCCGATCGTCGACATCGTCACGGCGCTGAAGAAGACGACCATCGACCTCGTGATCGCCGGCCACACGCACCGCGCGGCCAACACGGTGATCGCCGGCATCCCGGTCGTCGAGGGCTTCAACGCCGGCGCCAGCTACTCGGTGGCGCAGCTCATGCTCCAGGGCTCCGACGTGGTCTGGGCGGGCGCGGCGACGCGCACGGCCAAGAACCTCGGCGTCGGCCAGCGGGCGGACGTCAAGGCGATCGTCGACAAGGCGAACGCGGACACCGCCCCCCTGCGCAACCAGGTGATCGGCACGCAGGCGTTCGACATCCTGCGCGATGACCCCGCGCGCCTGAAGGAGTCGGCCATGGGCAACCTGGTGGCCGACGCGATGCGCCTCAAGTACCCCGGCGTCGAGGCGGCGATCACGAACTCGGGCGGCCTGCGCCAGGACATCCGGGGCACGCCGCCGTCAGCGGGCGAGCTGGTCAACCAGATCACCTGGGGCGAGGCGTTCGCCGTGCTGCCGTTCGGCAACCGCACGGTGATCATGACGCTCACCTACCAGCAGCTCGTGGCGGCGTTCGAGAACGGGTTCAAGCCGCCGTGCGGCGACATCGCCGGTGGTACCGGGCGCACGCCGCAGTTCTCCGGGCTCAAGGTCACGTTCCACTGCGCGGGCGCCGTGCCGGTGGTGGACTCGATCGCGAAGGCGCCGCAGGGCGTGGGTGGCCCGCTGACGCCGATGGGGCCGGGCGACACCGTCCGCATCGTCACCAACGACTTCATGTTCACCGGTGGCGACGGCTACACGGCCCTGGCGGGCGGGACCGACGTCCTGCAGCCCGGCGACGCGCTGCTCGACGTGCTGATCGACTACATCACGGCGAACTCGCCGGTGGCCCCGGTCGTGGACGGCCGGAGGGTCGGCCCGTAAGGCGCCAGGAACGCACGGCGAAGGGCTCCAGACCTCGGTCTGGAGCCCCCGCCTCGCGTTCCAGCAGGTCCAGCGCCGAGTCGGCGTGCCAGCCGTCCGGAAGCGCGAGGCCGACCGTGCCGCGGGCGCCCTGCGGCTCGTAGACGCGCAGGACGAGGCCGCCGCCGTCCTCGAGCGGCTTCAGCGCGCCGAGGCCGACCGGCAGGCCGTCGATCCGCAGCGGCCGCAGCGACGCGCCGGCGCCGCGCTGGACGGCCAGGGCGGGGAGCGGGCGGTTGAGGTCCTGCGCCTCGGCGAGCACGCCGCCGTCGAGCCAGGTGCCCTCGTGCGGGAGCAGCGCGTAGACGAGGTCCTGCTCGCCCTCGTCGGCCAGCGGGTCCGGCCAGACCGGGGAGCGCAGCAGGCTGAGCCCGAGCTCGGAGCCGAGGGCGTGATGGCCGTAGCGGCCGTCGTTGAGCAGCGCGACGCCGTAGCCGGGCTCGGAGAGGTCGGCGAAGCGGTGGCCGGCGACCTCGAAGCGCGCCTGCTCCCAGCTCGTGTTGCGGTGGGTGGCACGCTCGACGACGCCGAACGCGGTCTCGAAGGTGGCGTGCGGCGCGCGGACGGCGAGCGGGAAGCGCGCCTTGAGCAGGACGCGGCGGTCGTGCCAGTCGAGATGCGTGGCGAAGTCGATCCGGGTCGAGCCCGCCCACAGCCGGACGTCCTGGGTGATGCGCGAGTCGCGGAACGTGCGGTGCACGCGCAGCGCGGCGCGGTGCGGGCCGTCCTCGACGACCTCGATCGCGGTGGCGAGGATCTCCTCGCCGTCCTCGGCGTAGCCGGCGTCGAGCTCCCAGGCGTCCCACTCGCGCGGCTTGTCGACGTACGCCCACAGCTGGTTGCCGCGGCCGTCGAGGACCTCGCGGTCGCGCGCGCTTGTCGTGGACGCTCGCCAGCGTGCCGTCGGCGGCCAGCTCGACCCGGACGAGGTCGTTCTCCAGCGTCCGCCCGGACGCGCTGACCGGGTGGCGCGGCGGGGCCGGGACGATCACGCGCGCCTCCAGCCCTTCGAGGGTGCCGCCGGTGAGCACCGGGTCGTGCAGGCGGACCGGCCGTGGCGTGGCGTCGGGGTTGACGACGAGGATGCCGGCGCCGTCACCGCTCACCCGGGCGGCGAGGCCGTGCAGCGCGCCGTCGATGACCTCGCCGGCCGTGTGCGAGACCTGGGCCAGCTCGCGTTCGGCGTCCTCGTAGACCTCGCGGATGCTGCTGCCGGGCAGGATGTCGTGGAACTCGTTGCGCAGCAGCACGCGCCAGGACGGCTCGAGCGACGGCGGCAGCCTGCCGCCGGCCAGCGCGACGAGCGAGGCCAGCGCCTCGGCGGCCACGAGGTCGCGCTCGGCGCGGCGGTGCGCGCGCTTCGTCCGGCCCTGGGTGGTCAGCGTTCCGCGGTGCAGCTCGAGGTACAGCTCGCCCGCCCAGACCGGGAGCCCGCCGGCGGCCTGCAGGCGGTCGAAGAACGCGTCGACGCGGCCGAACGACTGGGCGGGCAGGGCCGGGAAGCCGTCGAGCGCGGCGACGCGCTGGAGCATCTCCTCGGTCGGCCCGCCGCCGCCGTCGCCGTACCCGACCGAGAGCAGGCTCTCGGGGTGCGCCTCGCGGCCGCGCGCGTTGCGCCACGTGGCGAGTGCGGCGCGCGGCCCGGCGACGCCGTTGTAGCCGCCCTCCGGGTTGTCGAACATGTGCGCGAGGACGCGGCTGCCGTCGAGCCCCTCCCAGTGGAAGAGGTCGTGCGGGAAGCGGTTGGTCTCCGACCAGGAGAGCTTGATCGTGAAGAAGCGCTCGATGCCCGCGCCGCGCAGGAGCTGCGGGAGCGCGGGGCTGAAGCCGAAGCAGTCGGGCAGCCAGCAGACGGTGGGCTGAGCGCCGAAGCGGGCGGCGAAGTAGCGCTGGCCGTAGAGGAGCTGCCGCACGAGCGACTCGCCCGCGGGCATCACGCAGTCGGGCTCCACCCACATGCCGCCGATCGGCTCGAAGCGTCCGCCCGCGGCGAGCTCGGCCAGCCGCTCGAGCAGCGCCGGATCGTCCTCCTCCAGCCACGCGAAGAGCTGGGCCGTCGACTGGTTGAAGTGGAAGTCCGGGTGGCGATCGAGCAGATGCGCGGCCGTCGACAGCGTGCGCCGCGCCTTGCGGCGGGTCTCCGCCAGCGGCCAGCGCCAGGCGAGGTCGATGTGCGCGTGGCCGGTGAGCGTGAGCGCCCCGGCGGGCGGGTGGCGCTCGGCCACGCGCGCGAGCTCGCGGTCGAGCACGGCCGTGGCCGCGACGACGCTCTCGCGAGCCGCGTCGTCGAGCCCGGGCGGCCGCGGGTCGAGGCCCGCCGGCAGCTCCCAGACGTTCTGCAGCTCGTCGGACCCGGCGCGGCGGGCGACGTACGGCAGCGTCGCGCTCGGCCAGTCCAGCTCGCGCAGCGCCCGCGCGGCCGCTTCGGCCAGCGGGCCTGCGGCCTCGTGGTCGCCGAGCGCCCGGCCGGCCTCGAGCACCAGCTCGAGCCGCCGGATGAACGCCTCCAGCGGCAGGTCGACGCGGACGGCGCGTGCGGTGGTGAGCCGCGCGTCGCGATTGGGCATGCCGAACGGCAGCCGCGCGACGGCCTCGGCACTCACCGCGAAGGCGGGCTCCCGCAGCGGCAGCTCGCGGTGCTCGGGGTCCGAGCCGAACGCGGCCGTCTCGCCGCCGGGGTAGCGGAGCGTCACGAGCGCCTCGCCGCCGAGGTCGAGCTGAAGTCGTGCGTCCCACGGGAGCGTCACCTCGGGATGCTCGAAGCGATGCACCCCGCCACGGTCCGGCCACGGCGCCCCGAGGGCCAGCGGCGCGCCGTCGAAGCGCCAGTCCTCGAGGTCGACCCACTCGCGGTCGCGCCACGAGCGCAGCTCGTCGATGCGTGCGGCGAGCCAGTCGAGCCGCTGCGCGAGGCTCGTCATGCGATGGCCCGGACGCCCCGGGCGATGCCGGCGACGATCAGGCCGAAGATCAGGAAGGCGAGCGTGAAGATCGCCGCGACGCGCACGAGCGCGGGCGGGTACGCGATCCACGAGTCGTCGGCACGCCGCTCGGCGTCGGTGCGCTGCACCGGGCTGGGTCGCGCGTCGTGGGGCACGCCGAACGGCGTGCCGACGGGCACCGGCTCCACGTCGGGCACGTCGAGCGCGACCAGCGGCATCACGTCGAGGTACTCCAGCAGACCCTTGCCCGCGCGCCTGCCGCGGCCCGACGGCTTCTGCATCGCGCCCTCGATCATCTCCACGAGCGGCGCGTCGATGGCCTCGATCGACTCCTGCCGGATCTCACCACCGGTCGTCCACTCGTAGTTGATGCCCCAGTCGCCGGCCGAGCCCTTGCTCACGAGCCGCCCCGCATTGGGATCGACCCAGGCGATGAGCTTCACGTAGGCGCAGTCCGCGGGGATGTCCGGCCCGGCCAGCCGGCCCTCCCGCGCACCGCTCCGGACCTCGATGTCCCAGCCGTAACAGAGGCGCTGGACCCGGCCGGCCCTTCGCAGGCGGCGCGCGACGGCGCCCAGGTCCGCCTCGGAGGGGACGGCCAGGGCGGAGCGCGGGACGTCGTCGCGCTCGAGGTAGCGGTCGCCCCAGAAGTCGCCCACGTAGGCGTAGAAGCGGCGATAGCCCTCGCTGTCGTCATAGCGCTCGATGCGCGTGCCGCCCTCGCCGTCCGGCACCAGCGCCACGATGTCGTGCTCGTACCGCAGCAGGACGCCCACGCCGGCGTAGCGCTGATCCTCCGACGGCCACTCATCGCCCAGTTCGGCCGCGACGAGCAGCGGCGAGCGGCTGTCGCGGTAGTCCGGGCCGAAGGCGTCAGCGAGGTGGTCCGCGAGGCGACCGCCCGGCGCGACCGCGTCCTCGAAGACCTCGGCGAGGACAAGCGCGGCGACGCAGGCGGCGAACACGAGCCCGATGGTGCGCCACCGCAGCGCCATGATGCGGCGACCGAGCCAGGCGACGGGCGGAAGGCGCTCGCCGACGGCGCGGCGCGCCGGGCGCGAGATCACGAACACGGCGACCATCGCCGCGAGCGCGACGAGGAACGCGGCCGCCCGCACGGCGCCGTCCTCGCTCAGCACCGCCGAGGAGGGCGCCGCCGATGAGGAGGAGCACGAGGATCAGCGGGACGAAGCGCACGTCTCCGCTGTGTACCCCGATCAGTCGACGCCGTTCAGGGTGTCCACGACCCGGAACAGATCGCCCTCGCGGTAGAAGTCGACGGCGATCAGGTTCGGGAAGGCGTCGCGGATCCGCTCGCACTCGCGCGCCCGCGCGAGCAGCGGCTCGTACGCGTTCACCTGCGCGGCGTTGGACGGCAGCGGCACCGGGTCGGTCGTGATCCAGTGGTTGAGGAGGAAGACGGGCGCGCCCTCGGGCCCGCGGTTGGGACGGCAGCTCGCGGGCAGCGCGGCGGGGTCGACGAGCTGCGGCACGCGGCTGAAGCCGAACGGCGTCTCCTGCGTGATCCGCTCGTACGCGGGGTGGTACCACGGCGCGCCGCCCGCGTGGTTCTCGGCCAGGAAGACCACGCGCTGGCCCGACTCGACCATCTCGCCGAGCGTCGGCCACACGGTCGTCGAGCCGCGGTAGGCGAAGGGCTCCAGGCCCGCGTCCCGCACGGCGCCCACGAAGTCCGCGGGCGTCACGTAGTCCTGGTTGATGATCACGAGCACCTCGCCGGGGTTGGCCACGAGGAAGGCGTGGATGTCGTCGAGGACCGACGCGAGCGTCGTCCCGCCCAGCTCGCAGAACGAGTGGCAGAGGTACATGCCGCGCTTGCCCTGGCCGGTGAAGCCGAGGCGGTCGCGGATGCGCATCGCGGCGTCGACGGCCTGCTGGCTCACCCCGTCCGTGCGAGCGCTGTTCTCGAAGTCGGTCAGGTCGGTGCGCAGGCGGCCGTTCGGCAGCAGGTCGGCGTAGTGGGTGTCGATGAGCAGGCCGTGGATGCCGTCGCGCAGCTGGTCGGCGATCGGCGCCTCCTGCATCGAGGCGTACCAGCCGGGGAGCGGCACCGACATCGAGTTGTGGGTCGAGGCCACGGCGACCTCGGTCAGCGTTCGGTCGCACAGCTCCTCGTGGCCGTTGCAGCCACCCGCGGAGGGCGCAGCGGTGGAGACCGCGCCGGAGCCCACGAACGCGGCGACCGCGACGCCGACGAGGACGATGGGGACGAGCGCCACCAGCGCGCGCCGGGGCACCCTGAGCGGCACGCGCTCCTCGGGCTTGTAGGTGATGCGCAGCAGCGCGGTCACGCCCTCGTAGACGAGATAGACGCCGACCACGGTCAGCACGAACGCGACGACGGCGTCGCGCGCGGCGATGAGGACGACGCCGGCGAGGATGAAGGTGATGCCGCGCAGGACCGGATGGGCGGCGAGCACCCGCCGCGTCCGCGCGAGCGGCACGCCGAGGTCGACGGGGCGCAGCAGCGAGGCCGCCGCGCCGGCGACCACGGCGCCGGACCCCGCGAGGATCAGCCCGGCCGTTCGCAGGTCGGCGAAGAACGCGGCCAGCAGCGCCTTCCCCACATCGCCGAGCAGCGCCTCCGCGACCTCGTAGCCGACGACGACGAGCACGCCGCCGGCGGCCGCGCCGATCCCGAGCTCGACCACCGTCTGCCGGCGTTCGCGGCTCACGGCGAGGGCGGCGACGACGAGCGCGAGGGCGAGCGCCGGCAGGACGACCGAGAGCACGCGGATGTCACGGGCGAGGTCGGGCAGCGCGCCCCCGAAGCCCCCGAGGTCGCGCGTCGCGACCTGCAGC
Organism: uncultured Solirubrobacteraceae bacterium; assembly: GCA_963774155.1. Taxonomy (GTDB): domain Bacteria; phylum Actinomycetota; class Thermoleophilia; order Solirubrobacterales; family Solirubrobacteraceae; genus DASSUW01. Next base: position 26,423 of record CAVZDW010000006.1, on the reverse strand, counting down.
GCCCCGGTGTCCTCCAGCTGCCGGGCGAGCGAGGGCCGCACCTGCTCGAGCGCCGCCGCGATCACCGTCCCGACGTCGGCCAGCGTGAGCGTCACCGTGTCGCGGTCGCGGTTGAACACCGCGCGGTGCACGTCCCGCACCGCGGCCCGGATCACGCCCGTGAACGCACGGCCGCCCACCAGCTCGCTCACGATCGACTCGATCAGCGGTCGCGCGGCGACGAGGTTCGGCTCCTGGGCGAGCAGCTCGTCGGTGATGCGGTCGGCGAGCGGCCCGCGGACGCGCTCGTCGCGCAGCGCCGCCGTCGCACGGTTGGCGAACTGGTCGGAGTTGACGACGGCGTGCCGCAGGTAGCCCGCCAACAGCGCGAGGACGATCGCGACGGAGGCGAGCACCACCAAGGTCCGCTTCACGCCGACAAGCTTGCCGGACTGTGGAAGACTCGGCCAGATGGCGATCCGGACGAGCCTCGTCGGCTCCTACGCGCAACCGAACTGGCTCATCGATCGCGACAAGCTCCGCCACCGGTTCCCGCCGCGCGTTCGCGCACAGGAGCTCTGGCGGGTCGATCCGCGCTGGCTGGAGGAGGCGCAGGACGACGCGACACGGCTCGCCATCGCCGATCAGGAGCGCGCCGGGCTGGACATCATCACCGACGGCGAGATGCGCCGCGAGAGCTACTCGAACCGCTTCGCGACGGCGCTGGAGGGCGTCGACATCGACAACCCGGGCAGCGCGCTCGACCGCAGCGGGCACCCCAACCCGGTGCCGCGCGTGGTCGGGCCGGTGGCGCGCAAGCACGCGGTCCAGGTCCGCGACATCGAGTTCCTGCGCGCGCACACGAGCCGCACGACGAAGATCACGGTGCCGGGTCCGTTCACGATGTCCCAGCAGGCGCAGGACGACCACTACGGCTCACGCGCCGACCTCGGGATGGCCTACGCCGATGCCGTGCGGGAGGAGATCCTCGATCTCTTCGCGGCGGGCGCCGACATCGTCCAGGTCGACGAGCCGTACATGCAGGCGCGGCCCGAGCCGGCGCGCGAGTACGGGCTGGATGCGCTCAAGCGCGCCACCGACGGCCTCCCCGGCACGAGCGCGGTGCACATCTGCTTCGGCTACGCGGCGATCATCCACGAGCGGCCGAGCGGCTACTCGTTCCTGCCCGAGCTCGCCGCCACCGAGTGCGACCAGGTGAGCATCGAGACGGCCCAGTCCGGGCTCGACCTCGACGTGCTCGACGAGCTGGCGTCCAAGACGATCATCCTCGGCGTCATCGACCTCTCGACCGACGAGGTCGAGACGCCCGAGACCGTGGCGGAGCGGATCGCCCGGGCGTTCCCGCACGCCGGCCCGGAGCGACTGGTCGCCGCGCCGGACTGCGGCATGAAGTACCTCACGCGCGAAGCGGCCTACGGCAAGCTGGAGTCGCTCGTGGAGGGCGCGCGGCTCGCCGTGGCCTTGAAGAACGCGTAACAGAACGTCCCGCCGCCAGCGGCCGTGCGGTAGAGGTCGCGGATCCCCTGCGCCCACGTGGCCGCGTCGATCAGCCCGCGCTCGACCGCCTCGTCGCCGACCGCCTCGACCATGGCCGTGAAGGTCCGGCGCGTGAAGCCGTCGACGAGCGCCGGGCGGCTGTCGTCGACGTAGACCATTCGCGGTGAGACGGCGACGCCCGCGTAGCCGGCGCTCACGACCAGCGGATAGAGCCGGCGCCCGATCAGCGAGTCGCCGCCGGCGCTCGCCTGGAGGTCGACGAGGCACTGGACGGCCCGGCGCGCCGCCTCGCTGTCGGGGTGGAAGTACGTCGAGCCGTGATCGCCCTCGATGACGGTCAGGCTCCCGCCGGGCGCCACGACGCGGGCGAGCGCGCGCAGCGCCGCCTCCGGCTCGCGCAGGTGCTCGAGCACGAAGCAGACGAAGACGTGGTCGAACGACGCGTCGGCGAACGGGAGGTCGAAGATGTCCGCCTGCTGGAACGTGACGTTGGGGCTCGTCACGGTGCGGCGGGCCTGGGCCAGCGACGTCTCGGAGACGTCGATGCTCGTGAAGCGAGCGTCCGGGCTGTTCGCCGTCAGGATCACCGTCTGGGCGCCGACGCCGCAGCCGGCCTCGAGCACGTGCGCGCCCGGCGGGTAGCGGGTGTCGCCGTGCAGGAGCTCGGTCAGCGTCGTGGCCTGGTCGCCGAGCCGCGTGCTCTCCCTCGCGTCGTAGCCGTGGACGTAACTCATCTGCGGAGCCGGCGCCGATGCGGCCGGAGCTCAGACGGTGATCTCGCGCCCGTCCGGGACCTGGGTGACGGGCCGCTTGCCGGTCACCCAGGCCTCGAGCCCGGGTGAGCGGTACGCGGCGTCCTCGTCGTAGCGCGTCCCGGCGCTCGAGGCCAGCCACGGTCCCACGACCTCGCCCTTCGGCGCCTTGAGCTCCCGGTCGTACGCCCGCATCAGCCGGTACATGCCCTTGCGCGAGTCGTGGAGGTCCGCCCGGAGGTTCGGCGCGACCTCGATGCCGAGGCACCGCCTGCCGGCGTCGCAGTCCTGCGCCTTGTACACCAGGCGATCGGGCTTGAACGCGAGCCCGCAGTCCGCGGCCTTGGCGGCCATCCAGCGGAGCGGGATCTCCGACAGCGACGGGTCGGGGTAGCCGCCGCCGACGTCGGAGTGCACGCCGGCGAACCACACCTGCTCGACCGTCTGCTCCGGCGTGGACTTGGCGAGGCCGCCGCCGTCCTTCTCGTTCTCCACCCACAGCGTCGGCTTGAACGGGCCTCGCCGCTCGTCGATCGACACCGCATGGAAGGCGTTGTCCACGGCGCTGCTCAACGTGGCGTCGTGGAACGTCCACAGCTTGCTCAGGAAGGGCGGGCGGAAGCCGTCGATGGGGATCCCGAGCGCACCGACGGTGTCCCAGACGCCGATGAGCTTGATCCGCACGTCCGGGTACGAGTAGGCCTGCCGGAACGCCTTCGCCGCCTCACCGCTCGGCCGCTTCTCGGGATCGCCGCTCCGGTAGAGCTTGTACGCGTCCTCGCACCGGCCGAGGTGCTCGGGCCGCAGGATGCCCGCGTTGCGCACGAGCCCGGCCGTGCTGCGCGCCGTGAACGCGCCGCGGCTGAACCCGAACAGGTAGAGCTCGTCGCCGGGCTCGTAGTTCTCGAAGAGGAAGCGATACGCCGCCTGGACGTTCCGCGAGAGCCCGACGCCGAAGCCGCCGCCGGTGATCCGCTCCCACCGCCGGGTGCCGACGCCCTCGAGGTAGTGCACGAGCTGCGTGTTGCCCTCGTGATCCTCGTCGGCGAGCGCCGACTTGAGCTTCCACACGTTCGTGGGCGAGACGACGCCGTCGACCACCTGGTCGGCCCGGTTCCATGTCCCGTCGCAGCAGACGATCAAGTGCTTCATGGTCCGACCTTAATCGGAGCGGCGCGAGCGCACAACAGCACGGCCCTGTCCCGCGATGCGATCGGTGGTTGCCAAGGTGCCGGGGCATCCGTAGCCTCGGCGCGTGGCCATGCCGACGCCTGATCCCGGGGCGGGGCTGCTCGGCCGGCGCAGTGAGTGCGCGGCGCTGGATGAGCTGGTCGCGAGCGTGCGTGCGGGTCCGAGCCGGGCGCTGCTGCTGCGCGGCGAGCCCGGCGTCGGCAAGAGCGCGCTGCTCGGCTATCTGGTGCAGCACGCGTCCGGCTGCGGCATCGCACGGGCGGCGGGCGTCGAGTCGGAGATGGAGCTCGCGTTCGCCGGGCTGCATCAGCTCTGCGCGCCGTTCGTGGATCGCCTGGAGCGCCTTCCGGGCCCGCAGCGGGAGGCACTGGGCACGGCGTTCGGCATGCGCGACGGCGACGCGCCGGACCGGTTCCTCGTCGGCCTCGCGGTCCTGAGCCTGCTGTCGGACGTGGCGGAGGAGCGACCGCTGGTCTGTGTCGTGGACGACGCGCAGTGGCTCGACGGCGCGTCGGCGCAGGCGCTCGCCTTCGTGGCGCGTCGTCTCGGGGCCGAGTCGGTCGGGTTGGTCTTCGCCACGCGCGAGCCTGCCGGCGAGGGGCATCTCGACGGGCTGGCGGAGCTCGTGGTCGCCGGTCTGGACGACCGTGATGCGCGGGCGCTGCTGGAGGCCGTGGTGGCGGGTCCGCTCGACGAGCGGGTGCGCGATCGGATCGTGGCGGAGACGCGCGGCAATCCGCTGGCGTTGCTGGAGCTGCCACGCGGCCTGACGCCCGCGCAGTTGGCGGGCGGGCTGGGGCTGGACGGCGGCCCGGCGCTGGCCGGCCGCATCGAGGAACGCTTCCAGGAGCGGCTCGCGGAGCTGCCGCCGGCGACCCGGCTCCTGCTCCTCGTCGCCGCGGCTGAGCCGGTGGGCGATCCGCTGCAGGTGTGGAAGGCGGCCGCCGAGCTCGGGATCGATGCCGGCGCGGCGGGACCGGCGAAGGCGGCCGGCCTGGTCGAGTTCGGCGCCCACGTGCGCTTCCGCCATCCGCTCGTGCGGTCCGCGGTCTACCGGGCGGCCGCGCCGGACGACCAGCGGCGCGTCCACGAGGCCCTGGCCGAGGTCACCGACGTCGCCGTCGATCCCGACCGCCGCGCGTGGCACCGCGCCCAGGCGACGGGCGGGCTCGACGAGGACGTCGCGGCCGAGCTGGAGCGCTCGGCCGGCCGGGCACGGGCGCGGGGCGGCTTCGCGGCGGGCGCGGCCTTCCACGAGCGCGCCGCCGAGCTGACGCCAGACCCCAGACGCCGGGCCCAACGGGCGCTCGTCGCGGCGCAGAGCAAGCACCAGGCCGGCGCGCCCGATGCGGCGCTGCGGCTGCTGACCGTCGCGCAGTCGGGACCGCTGGACGAGCTCGAGCAGGCACGGGCGCAGCTGCTGCACGCGCAGATCACGTTCGCGGAGACGCGCGGCCGCGACGCGCCTCCCCTGCTGCTCGAGGCGGCCAAGCGGCTCGAACCGCTGGACGCGGTGCTCGCGCACGCGACGTACCTCGAGGCGTTCGCCGCGGCGCTCTCCGCCGACCGCCTTGCGCGCGGCGGTGATGCGCGCGAGGTCGCCGCCGCGGTCCTCGCCGCCGATTGGGGGCGTCGCCACTCCAGTCGCCGCGCGCCTGCGGCCTGCTGCTGGACGGGCTCGCCCGCCTCACGTGCGAGGGCTACACCGCGGGGGCGCCGGCGCTGAAGGAGGCGCTGCGCGAGTTCCGGGACGCGCAGCTCCCCGAAGAGGAGGAGCTGCGCTGGCTCTGGCTCGCCTGCCACATCGCCCGGGCCCTCGGCAACGACGAGGCCTGGGACGAGCTCACCGCGCGCCAGGTCGAGCTCGCGCGCCGGGCCGGCGCGCTCTCGCTGCTGCCCGTCGCCCTGGACGACCGGATCCACGTCGATCTCTTCGCCGGCCGGATGGCGGTGGCCATGTCGCTCGCCGCCGAGGCGGACGCCGTCGTCGAGGCGACCGGCAGTCAGCTCAGCCTGCGCGGCCACATCGCGCTGGCCAACTGGCGCGGCCAGGACGCCGACGCCCTGGCGCTGATCAAGGCCCGCCGGCAGGACGTGCTGCGCCGCGGCGAGGGCCTCTGGCTCGCCCACACCGACTGGGGCAACGCGGTCCGCTACAACGGCCTCGGCCGCTACGACGACGCCCTCGCCGCCGCCGAGCGCGCCGCGGACGACCCGCGCGGGCTCGGCACGCCGATGTGGGTCCTGGCCGATCTCATCGAGGCCGCCGTCCGCAGCGGCAAGCCCGAGCGTGCCGCGGACGCACTGGCTCGGCTGACGGAGGTCGCCGAGGCCAACGACACCGACTGGTCGCTGGGGTTCCTCGCCCGCTCCCGCGCGCTGCTCAGCGCGGAGCAGGCCGCCGAGCCGCTCTACCGCGAGGCGATCGAGCGGCTGGCCCGCACCCGCATCCGCGTGGCGCTCGCCCGCACGCTGCTCGTGTACGGCGAGTGGCTCCGACGCGAGAACCGCCGCGTCGACGCGCGCGAGCAGCTGCGCGCGGCGCACGAGATGCTCACCGACATCGGCATGGAGGTCTTCGCCGAGCGCGCCCGGCGCGAGCTGCTGGCCACCGGGGAGACGGTGCGCAAGCGGACCGTCGAGACGCTCGACGAGCTGACCCCGCAGGAGGGGGAGATCGCGAGGCTGGCGGCCGGCGGGCGCACGAACCCCGAGATCGGCGCGCAGCTCTTCCTCAGCCCACGCACGGTCGAGTGGCACCTGCGCAAGGTGTTCACCAAGCTCGGGATCAGCTCGCGCAGGCAGCTGCGCACGGCGCTGCCCGACGCCGGCGTGGCTGTGCCGGCCTGAAAAGGGGCCCGCCGGTGGGCGGGCCCCAAGGATGTCTATCTCATCGGGAAACCACCACACCGCGGGCCTCCTTCATGTACCGGTCTGCCGCCTCGGTGGCCTGCTCCGGGGTGCTGCCGTTCTCGCGCGCGCTCAGGTACGGCGCGTACCAGTCCCACCAGTCGTGGGCGGGGGCGATCTTCTCGAAGGCGCCATGGTGGACGGCCGTCTCGAGCAGGAGGCCGGCCAGCATGGGGACGTCCGGCTCGTCCACCCGGCCGGGCAGACGCGTGGTGACCTCCTGCAGCAGCCACTCGTTGCCGTCGGGATCCTTGAAGGACGCGAACGAGGAGTAGGACTTGCGCTCCGGATCCGGGCCCGGCTCGCGGCCCTGGCCGTCGGCGCGGTACGCCAGGCCATGGAAGACCTCGGACACGTCGGCGCCGCGCTCGATCAGCTCGGCGCGCGCCGCCTCGATGTCGTCGACGGCGAGGAGCAGGCGCCCGACCGGCGCGGCGGCGACCCGGGCCGTGACCCCGGTGCCGAAGATGATCGACGCCTGCGAGCCCGGCGGCGTGAACTGCAGGACCCGGAGGTCGTCGGCGAGGACGAAGTCGGCGTCCTCCCGCCAGCCGAGCGACGCGTAGAACGCCTTGGTGCGCTCAGCGTCGGACACGGGCAGGATCGCGACCTCGATCTTCATGTCCATCGATCGCATCTCGGGGACCTGGGTCTCGGTGGTGGTGTTCGTCTCGGTGCTCATCGTGACCTCCGTGCGGGGTTGGCGTGTGAGCACACGGTCCCGCGATCCGCCACCCGTCGCGCCCGTGTAAGTCCCTGGTCTCCCTCCCCGGTGGTCTGGGCTTAGGATCGCCCGCATGAGGATCGCCGTCTCGCGCGCGCCCGGCGGGGAGCGCGTCGTCACCCCGCTCGAGCTCTTCTTCGACCTCGTCTACGTCTTCGCGATCGGGCAGCTCTCACATCACCTGCTCGAGCACGTCGACCTGCGCACGGGCGCCGAGACGGCGATCCTCGCGCTCGCGGTCATCTACGCCTGGTACATGACCGCGTGGGCGGCGAACTGGCTGGATCCGGACCGGCTGCCGGTGCGGCTGTACCTCGTCGGGCTGATGTTCGCGAGCCTGCTCATGTCGGTCGCGATCGCCGACGCGTTCGACGGGCGCGCGTGGCTGTTCGTCACCGGCTACCTGCTCCTTCAGCTCGGGCGCTCGACGTTCCTCATCGTCGCCCTGCGCGGCCGGGCGCTCGGCGAGCACTTCGTCAACGACCTCATCTGGGAGCTGCTCACCGGCAGCCTCTGGGTGGCCGGCGCGATCGCCGACGGCGACACGCGGCTCGTGCTCTGGGGATTTGCGGTGGTGGCCACCCACGGCGGCACGTGGGCCCTGCACTGGCTGCCCGGCCGTGGCCGGGCCATCGACATCGGCGCACACGGAGATCGCCGTCGGGCACCTCGTCGAGCGCTTCCGGCTGTTCTTCCTCATCGCGCTGGGCGAGACGGTGCTGACGATGGGCACCGCGTTCACCGAGGAGCCCTTCGAGCTCGAGCGCCTGCTCGCGCTGGCGATCGGCTTCACCGGGACCGTCGCGCTCTGGTGGTGCTACTTCCAGCGCTCCGAGACGATCGGCGCCGAGGCAGCCGAGACCGCCGAGGGCGCCGGTGTCGTCGGCTTCTGGGGCACGTGGACGCTGACGCTGATCGTGCTCGCGCTGATCGGCATCGCCGTCGGCGACGAGCTCGCGATCGCCCACCCCGGCGACGACGCGACGCTCGGCTTCACGATCCTCACGTTCGGCGGCCCGGCGCTCTTCCTCCTCGCCCAGATCATCTTCAGGCACGAGGCGGTAGGGGACGTCCCGCGCTCCCGGCTCCTGGGGCTGGCCGCGCTCGCGATCCTCGCGGTCGTCACGTCGGCGCTCCCGATGATCGCCGGGATCGCCGCGTCGAGCGCCGTGCTCGTCGCGGTGGCGGTCGCCGACACGCTGCGCGAACGCGATCGGGCGCCGAGCCTGGTGGGGTAGCCGCGCGCGACGACGAGGCCGGCCGTGCTGAGGGCGCGGAACTGCGGCTGGGTAGGGGAGCTGGGGAGCCGTCTCGCGCGGCGAGATCCCGCTCGCGTCCTGCTTTCGGGTCACGGTGTCACCCCTAGGCAGGATTCGAGGGTGAAACCCGGCCGCTCCCGCTCCCCTCAATGCCGCAGTTGAAGTTCGCGGCGAGCGCTAAGCCGACGCCCGGACTCGAACCGGGGACCCCTTCATTACGAGTGAAGTGCTCTACCAGCTGAGCTACGTCGGCGGGCCGCCCGGAAGGGTAGCGCCGGAGGGCGGGTTCCTCCGACCCCCCGAAAATCGACGGATCGTCGCTAAACCCATACGTGTGGCCAGTTCTGTCGTACATCCGCCGATTGGGCGACCGAACCGCGTCGGCGGACGCATACATTCGATGGATCAGGTCAGCACCGATGCTGCCCACAAAGCCACAGGAGTTGGACGGACCAGATGACACGGCGGCCACGGACGGTCTCCGGTACGGCGGGACCGGGACGAATCGACGTGCCCTTGGTGCCCACGGTGCTGCTCGCCGACGCGGACGCCGACGCCCGCGCGATGCTTCGCGACGCCCTCCTGGAGGGCACCGGCCCCACTGACCTGCGCAGCGTGGGCACGGTCCGCGAGCTGCTCGCGTACGTCGAGCATGACCTGGGCGAGGACGTCCCGACGCCGGTTCCCAGCCTGATCCTCGTGGACCTCGATCTGCCCGACACGGCGATCGGTGCGCTCGATGCCGTCCGGACCATCAAGTGCAATCCCGTCCTACGTCGGATTCCCGTCGTCGTACTCGCGCGCCGTCCCGAGCAGGACCAGGTGGACGCGGCGTACGAGGCCGGTGCCAACACCCTGATCGCCAAGCCCGTCACCTTCCTCGCTCTCGTCAAGCTCATGAAGGTCTTCACCGCCTACTGGCTCGACGCCGCCGCGCTGCCGAGCGAGGCCTCGTGACGCAGGACGTCGTCACCCTCCTCGTCGTGCAGCCCGACGAGGCCGCCCACGCGCCGGTGCGCGAGGCCCTGCGCGCGATCGAGGAGCCCCGCTACGAGATCCACTGGGTCACGAGCGCCGACGCGGCGGTCGCGGCCCTCGACGAGCACCACCACGACGCCTTCCTGGTCGCCTGCGACCTCGGCGGCCTCGAGCTGGCCGCCCGGATCCTCGAGCACACGCCGCACGCGCCGGTGATCCTGCTCGACGACGCGCCCAACCGCGAGACCGACATCGCCGCGGCCGAGGCCGGCGTCTCGGAGTACGTCACCGACCTCGACCTGCTGGAGCGCGCGCTGCGGTACGCGATCACCCACCAGCACGCGCTCGCGCGCCTCGCCGAGTCCGAGCAGCGCCACGCGCTGGCCATGCAGGGCGCCAACGACGGCCTGTGGGACTGGGACGTGCGGGAGAACCGCCTGTTCTTCTCCCCCCGCTGGAAGCAGATGCTCGGCTACTCGGAGCCCGAGCTCGGCGACGCGCCCGGCGAGTGGCTCGGCCGCGTGCACCCCGACGACCGCGCCGCCGCCGCGCAGGCGCTCGAGGCCCACCTCAGCGGCGCCAGCCATCACTTCGAGCACGAGCACCGGATCCAGCACCGCGACGGCTCCTACCGCTGGATGCTGGCCCGCGGCATGGCGGTGCGCGACACGCACGGCCGGGCGATCCGCGTCGTCGGCAGCCAGACCGACGTCACCGACCGCAAGCAGGCCGAGCAGCGCCTGCAGCACGACGCCATGCACGACGCGCTGACCGGCCTGCCCAACCGCGTGCTGTTCCTCGACCGCCTCGACCAGGCGATCCGCCGCGCCAAGCGCGCCACGCCGACGGCCGCCGCGGCCGTCCTCTTCCTCGACCTCGACCGCTTCAAGCTCGTCAACGACTCGCTCGGGCACCAGGTGGGAGACCGGCTGCTCATCGCGGTCGCCCGCCGGCTCGAGTCGGCCGTCCGCCCGCCGGACACCGTCGCCCGCCTCGGCGGCGACGAGTTCACCGTCCTGCTCGACGGCGTCTCCGACGTGCACGAGGCCGCCGCGGTCGCCGAGCGCGTCCAGCAGACCCTGCGCACGCCGTTCGACATCGACGACCGCGAGCTGCACATCGGCGCGAGCATCGGCATCGCCCTGGCCGACGCCGACGCGGCGCCCCAGACCGTGCTCCGCGACGCCGACGTGGCCATGTACCGCGCGAAGGCCGACGGGAAGGGCTGCCACGCGGTGTTCGACGGCCGCATGCACGAGCAGGTCATGCGCCGGCTCGACATGGAGACCGAGCTGCGCAAGGTGATCGAGGACCGCCGCCTGGAGGTGGCCTACCAGCCGATCGTGCAGGCGGCCACGGGCCGGATCGTCGGCTTCGAGGCGCTGTGCCGCTGGCCGGACGGCGGCGGCTTCGTGGAGCCCGCCGAGTTCGTCCCGATCGCCGAGGAGACCGGCCTCATCGTCCCGCTCGGGGACTGGATCATGCACACCGCGTGCGCGCAGCTCGCGGCGTGGCGGGAGCTGCCCGCGGGCGCCGGCCTGACCATCGGCGTGAACATCTCGCACCGCCAGATCGCCGACCCCGAGTTCGTGTCCCGCCTCGCAGAGGCGCTGCACGACACCGGGCTCGACCCCCGCGCCCTGCGGCTGGAGGTCAAGGAGAGCGCGCTCAGCCGCGAGCCGGAAAGCGTCCAGCGGGTGCTGCACCACGCGCTCGACGTGCACGGCGTGCGCTCCCACATCGACGACTTCGGCACCGGTGCCTCGTCGCTCCGGCTCCTGCACGGCTTCCCGGGCGACGCGGTGAAGATCCACCGCGCGCTGGTCATCGGGATGGGCCGCGAGCCCGGCGCCTTCGAGATCGTGAAGGCGCTCGTCGGGCTCGCGCACAACCTCGGGCTCGAGGTGATCGCGGAGGGCGTCGAGACCGCCGCCCAGCTCGATCACCTCAAGCTGCTGGGCTGCGAGTTCGCCCAGGGCTTCCACATCAGCGCGCCGCTGCGTCCCGAGGACGCAACGGCGCTGCTGGCAGAGAAGAGCGCTAGGCCGGCCGCGTAGTGCGGTCGTCGGCGGGCTCGCTCTCGGGCGAGCGCGTGAAGCGACCGTCGTCGCGGCCCTCCTCGCGCGCCTCGTCGGCGCGGCCCTGCTCGTAGTCGCTCGACGGCTCGTGCATGGGGCGGTCGTCGTCGCGCATCGGGGCCGGGTCGTCGTCCCGGACCGCGGACGTGCCGGCGAACTTGTCGCGCTCGGACTCGTCGATCAGCTCGTGATCGGCCATCCCCTGCTCGTGCATCTTCGCGCGCTCCTCGCGGAGCTCGGCCTCGGCACGCTCGCGCTTGGCCTCGGTCTCGGCCATGCGGGCCTTCTGCTCGGCCATGTCGGCCTGGCGGTTGCGCTCGGCGGCCTCGGTTCGATGCTCGCCGGCCACGCGCTCGCGACGGTTCTGCAGCTCGTGCTCGCGCTTGCGGACCTCCGCGTTGCGACGCATACGAGGCATCGCGATGGCGAAGATGGCGACGAGGACGAGGACCGCGACGACGATGGCGATGATGACTCCGGTGGACATTGCTACCTCCCTTTCCCTCAGATGAGGTTCCGTTCAGAGGTTTCCCGCCAGACTGCGTTCTCATGCCGCCGACCTTCGATCTCCAGTCGCACTCCATCCATTCAGACGGCGCCCTGCCGGCCGCCGACGTGATCGCCCACGCGGCCGCAGCGGGGCTGCAGCTGGTCGCGCTCACCGATCACGACACCATCGACGGCGTGCCCGAGGCGCGCGAGGCCGCAGCCCGCCTTGGAATCGGCTTCACGAGCGCCGCCGAGCTGTCCGCCGTGCACGGCGGTTACGAGGACCTGCACATCTGCGGCTACGAGCTCGACGACGCCGATCCCGACCTGCAGGCGCTGCTGCGCGACTTCCGCGCCGACCGCGCGCGGCGGATCGAGGCGATGGCCGACCGGCTGCGCGAGCTCGGCTTCGAGCTCGACGACGCGCCGCTGAAGGCCCGCCGCGACGCCGGGAAGCCGATCGGGCGGCCGCATCTGGCCGATGCCGTGCTCGCGCATCCGGGCAACGCCGCGCGGCTCGCCGAGGAGGGGATCGACGGCCGCAACGCCCTGTTCCCGCCCTACCTGGTGCCGGGCGCGGCCGCCTACGTCGCCCGCTCGCGACCGACGGTGGCGCAGGCGATCGAGGTCATCCACGCGGCGGGAGGCGTCGCGGTGTGGGCGCACCCGTTCTGGGATCTCGACGCCGTCGACGAGACGCTGGCCACGCTGGCCACGTTCGCCGAGGCGGGCCTCGACGGCGTGGAGGCGTTCTACGCGACGCACAACGAGGAGCAGACGCGGATCCTCGTCGATGCCGCGGCCGAGCACGGCCTGCTGACCACGGGCTCGGCCGACTTCCACGGCCCCGAGCACGAGCGCTTCAACCGCTTCGGGGCGTTCGAGCTCTACGGGATGGAGCCGAACCTCGGCCCTATCGGGGCTCGAGGGTGACCGACACGGTGTCGCCCGGCTCGATCCGGGCCATCTGCCGGATGCCGCGCCGCAGCCCCACGTAGGACCGGCCGCCGTACACGGCGATCGTCGACTCCCAGGTGAAGCCGTTGATCGTCACGTTGACGGGCGCGCGGGCCTTCTCGAACTGCGCCGCGACCTCGGGCGGCAGCACGACGAACACGCCCTCGTCCTCGGTCTCGACGACGGCGTCGAAGGTCATCGCACCCGCTCCATTCCCGTGTAGACGTTGACCCGGCCGCCGCGCGCGAAGCCGCACAGCGTGAGCCCGCGATCGTCGGCCAGGCGGACGGCCAGCGACGTCGGCGCGCCGACTCCCACGAGGACGGGCGCGCCGGCCACCGCGGCCTTCTGGACGAGCTCGAAGGAGAGGCGGCCGGAGACGCAGAGGACGTGCGGGTGGAGCGGCACGAGTCCCTGCCGCAGCGCCCAGCCGACGACCTTGTCCATCGCGTTGTGGCGCCCGACGTCCTCCCGCACGCACACCAGCTCGCCGTCGGGCGTGAAGAGCCCGGTGGCGTGCAGCCCGCCGGTGCGGGCGAAGGTCGGCTGGCGGAGCCCGTCGGGCAGCGCGGCGAGCCGGTCCCGCGCGAGCACCGGGCCGGGCGCGACGGGCTCGCTGTGCACCGCGACCTCCTCCAGCGCGCCCTTCCCGCACACCCCGCACGAGCTGCTCGTGTAGAACGCCCGCGCCGCCGGGTCGCGGAGCAGCGGCCCGGTCACCTCGACCGTGTTCCCGGCCAGGTCCTCCGGCGGGCCGGCCTCGTGCGGCCCGTCGATCAGCCCCTCGCCGAAGAGGAAGCCGAGCGCCAGCTCGTCGTCGTGCCCGGGCGTGCGCATGGTCACGGCCAGCGGCGCGCCGTCGACGCGGATCTCCAGCGGCTCCTCCACCGCCACCTCGTCCTCGAAGCCCGCGGCCCGGACGGTGGCGTGCGCCCCGTGGACGTGCACATCGGTCATGACGACCTATGGTGGCGGGTATGCCTGCGGCCCGCATGAAGTTCTCCCTCGCCGACCTCGATCCGGCCGACACCGACGACGAGACGAACGACGACGCGCTCCCCGGCCTCGTCGAGCACATCGCCGACCTGCAGGCGCGCCTCTACGCGGAGGAGACGCGCGCGCTGCTCGTGGTCCTCCAGGGCATCGACGCCGCCGGCAAGGACTCGAGCGTCGCCCACGTGTTCCGGGGCACCAACCCACAGGGCGTGCGCGTGTACTCGTTCAAGGAGCCGTCCAACGAGGAGCTGGCGCACGACTTCCTCTGGCGCTACCACCAGCACACCCCGGCCTACGGGATGATCCACGTCTTCAACCGCTCCCACTACGAGGACGTGCTCGTCGTGCGGGTGAAGGGGCTCGTGGAGGAGGCGCGCTGGCGCTCGCGCTACGACTCGATCAACGACTTCGAGCGCATGCTCGTGCGCGAGGGCACCGTGATCCTCAAGTGCTTCCTGCACATCTCCAAGGACGCGCAGCTCGACCGTTTCCGCGAGCGGGTCGAGCGCGAGGACAAGCACTACAAGTTCTCGGCCAACGACGTGCGCGAACGGCGCAACTGGGACGCGTACCAGGAGGCCTACGAGGACGCGCTCAACGCCACCAACACCGAGTGGGCGCCGTGGCACGTGATCCCCTCGGACGAGAAGTGGTACCGCAATCTCACGGTGGCCAAGCTCGTGGCCAAGACGCTCGAGGACATGAACCCGCGGTGGCCCGAGCCGAGCGAGGACGCGAAGAAGTTCGCGGCCGAGGAGCTGGATCAGCTCTCGAGCCGGTAGGCGAGCGCCTCGAGCGCCAGCTCCTCGCTGACGTTGAGCGCCAACCGGGCGCGCGTGTCGTCGACCAGGGCCACGGCGTCGCGCCAGGCGGCCCCGTCGCGCAGCTGCGCGTCCTGGAGGAGCGCGTCGGCCCGGTCGGTGTGGTGGACGAGGTCCTGCGCCCCCGCGGTCACGCAGGCGAGGTCCCGGTACCAGAGGCCGACGAGCTGCAGCGCGTGCTCGAGCGCGCCGGTGGAGGCGCGGCGCTCGGCGCGCCTCGCCCGCTCCGTGAACTCCGTCTCGCGCCGTTTGTGCTCCTTCTTCGGGAGGAACTCGAGCTCCTCGGCGAGCGCGGTCTCGACCTCCTCCTTGGCGGCCCCTCCGGCGGTCCGCGCCTGCTGGAGCATCGGCAGCCAGGCGCGCTCCTGATGCGCGCGGCCGTGCAGCGGCGCGCGGGCGAAGGCCTCGGCGCGGGCACGCAGGTCGGGCGCGAGGGCCAGGGTGAGGGCGCGCTCGCCGTCGCCGAGGCTCAGGCGCGCGCACGCGGTCGCGGCCTCCGGTCCGATCCCGCGTGACTGCAGGCGCTCGGCGAGCTTGGCCGCGGGCAGCGGGTCGAACCGCACGCCCTGGCAGCGGGAGCTGATCGTCGGCATGACCTGCGACGGGTTGTCGGTGAGCAGCAGGAGGACGACGTAGGGCGGCGGCTCCTCGAGCGTCTTCAGGAGCGCGTTGGCCGCCTCGTCGTTCATCGTGTCGGCGCGCTCGAGGACGAAGACGCGGTGGGTCGCCTCGAACGGCGTGTGGGAGGCGGCGGCCACGACCGCCTCCTGCACGTCGCGCCGCAGCATCTCGTGGGCGCCGCTGGGGGCGACCCAGGTGAGGTCGGGATGGGCGCCGTGCTGGACGCGCGCTCGCGCCGAGTCGGGGTCGCTCGTGCCGCGGGCGAGCAGCTCGGCGGCGAAGTCGCGCGCGGCCTGGCGCTTGCCGGTCCCGGCGGGACCGTGCAGCAGGTAGGCGTGGGCGGGCCGGCCGTCGAGCGCCGAGCCGAGGACGGCGGCCGCGTGGGGGTGCTGCTCGAGCATCCGCTTGAATCCTAGGGGTGCTGATCACGGTCGAGGGCCTCGACGGCGCCGGCAAGACCACGCTGATCGCCGGGTTGGCCCAAGCCCTGGAGGAGCGCGGCGCCCCGGTGCTCGTCCTGCGCGAGCCCGGCGGGGTGGAGGTGTCCGAGCGCATCCGCGAGCTGCTCGCCGACCCGGCGCTGGAGATCGACCCGCGGGCGGAGGCCCTGCTCTACGCCGCCGCGCGGGCCCAGCTCGTGGCCGAGGAGCTGCGGCCGCTGCTGGAGGCCGGCACCACGGTGCTGCTCGATCGCTTCGTGGACTCCTCGCTCGCCTACCAGGGCGGCGGACGAGGCCTCGGCGTGGAGGAGATCCGGGCGCTGAACGACTTCGCCTGTCAAGGGCTCCGACCCGATCGCACGTTGCTGCTGCGGATCGATCCGGCGGAGGGCCTGGCTCGCATCTCCGGGCGCCCGGCGGACCGGCTGGAGCGCGAAGCGCTGGAGTTCTTCACCGCGGTGGCGGAGACCTACGACGCGCTGACCGCGGCCGAGCCGGACCGGATCGCGGTCATCGACGCCTCCCAGCCGCCCGATCGCGTGCTGGCCGACGCGATCGCCGCGCTCGACGAACCCCGGCAATAAAGGGAGCGGGATCGGCCGTTTCGTCCCCAAATCCTGCTTAGGGGTGACACTGTGACCCTTAGGCAGGACGCGAGATGGAAAACCGGCCCCGCCGGCCTCCCCAGCTCCCCTACCCAGCCGGAGTTGACGTTCCTACGAGTAGCCGTCCGGATGGGCCTGATGCCACGCCCAGGCGTCGGCGATCATGTCCTCCAACCCCTTCTCCGGCACCCACCCCAGCTCGGCGCGGATGAGATCCGAGGCCGCGACGAGCTCGGGCGGGTCGCCCGGGCGGCGGGGCTCCTCGATCGCCGGGATCTCGCGGCCCGTCACGCGCCGGGCGGTCTCGAGCACCTCGCGCACCGTGTAGCCGTCGCCGGTGCCGAGGTTGTAGATGGCGTGCCGGCCGGGCTCGGCGGCCTCCAGGGCCATGGCGTGCGCGCGCCCGAGGTCCTCGACGTGGATGTAGTCGCGCACGGCGGTGCCGTCGCGCGTCGGGTAGTCGGTCCCGAACACCTTCACGTGCTCGGTCACGCCGGCAGCGGCGCGCAGCACGAGCGGGATCAGGTGCGTCTCCGGCTCGTGGTCCTCGCCGAGCGGCCCTCGCGCGCCCGCCACGTTGAAGTACCGCAGCGACGCGGCGGCCAGGCCGTGGGCGCGGGCCTCGTCGCTGATCATGCGATCGATGGCGAGCTTCGAGTTGCCGTAGGCGTTGACCGGCGCGGCGGGGATGTCCTCCCGCATCGGGACGGTCTCCGGCTCGCCGTAGACCGCGCAGGTGGAGGAGAAGACCAGCCGGCGGACGCGGTGCTCGCGCATCGCGTCGAGCAGGTTGAGCGCCCCGACGTGGTTGACGCGGTGGTAGCGCTCCGGGTGCGCGACCGACTCGGCGACCAGGGCGAGCGACGCGAAGTGCATGACGGCGTCGAACCCGTCGCCCAGCGCGTTGCGCACGCCGAGCTCGTTGAGCAGGTCGAGCTCGATCAGCTCGGCGCCTTCGGGCACGGCGCCGCGGTGGCCGCGTGCGAGGTTGTCGAGCACGACCACCTCGTGGCCGGCCTCGAGCATCTGCTGGGCGACGATCGAGCCGATGTAGCCAGCGCCGCCGGTGACGAGGAGCTTCATCGCGGCGGGCATGATGGCAGCTACCCTCTGGCCGGATGCGCGTTCTCGTGCTTCTGCTCGCGATCGCGGCCCTGGTGGCCGTCCCGTCGGCCTGGGCGCAGGACCCGGTCCCGCCGGCCCCGACGGAGACGCCCGTCCCGACGGCGACGCCGACACCCTCTCCCACGCCGACGCCCGAGGAGATCGCGGAGGCTGAGAAGAAGGAGAAGCTGCGCAAGCGCAAGGTCGTGCGCCGCGTGTACGCGGACTTCCGCCGCGACGCGCAGATCGACAGCTGCGAGCACTCGCGCGTGGCGCTGCGCCGGACGCTGCAGTCGATCACCGACGAGTTCGACAGCGACTTCCCCGAGTTCCGCGAGGCGGTCGAGGCGTCGATCAAGGATCACGACAAGGACGACTGCGAGGTCGTCGAGCCCGAGCCCACGCCGGCTCCGACGCCCGCGCCGACGACGCCCGCGCCGACCCCGGCGCCCACCGTGGCACCCCCGCCGCCGTCCACCGACAGCGGCGACCTGCCCGACTTCGGCGGCGGTGGCGGAGGAGGTGGAGGCGGCGGTGACAGCACCCCGCCGCCCACCGTCACGCCCGACCCGCTCACCGAGGGCGACGTCGCGCCGGTGCAGCCCACCGCCACGCCGGCCCCGGTCGCCCCCGCCCCGACCGAGCCGCAGCTCGCCATCACGAGCCCGCCCGGCGACCCCAACCTGCTGCTCCCCGCACTCCTGCTCGCCGCCGCCCTGATCGGGCTCGCGCTGCTCGGCGCGTCGGCGCTCGCCGCCCGCCGCGGCGGCCGCCTGGCCGGCTGGGGCCACGCCTGGCGTGAGGCCGCCTACCGCACCACCGGTGCGTGGGGCGACTTCTCCGACTGGCTGCGCCTCGGTCGGTAAAATCTTTCCGGTAGTTCCGCGCCATACCGGACGTTCCATCCGACCCGCGCGGAACCATCTCCGCCCCACGATTTTTCGCGATGCGCCGCTGGGGCGGCGGAAGGAGTTCGAACGATGGAGCAGACGCCGCAGACAACACTGACGAAGGACCCGCGCTCCGGCGAGGCCCTTACCGTGCGGCGCCTCTTCACCCAGGCCGGCGTCCACCCGTTCAACAGCGTCGAATGGGAGACGCGTACGGCCGCCGTCGGCTCGTTCCGGCAGGACGGCGTCGAGTTCCCGGTCACCTGGTCGCAGAACTCGACCAACATCGTGGCCCAGAAGTACTTCCGCGGCCAGCTCGACTCGCCGACCCGCGAGCGCTCGGTCAAGCAGATGATCGGCCGCGTCTCCGGCACGATCTCCGACTGGGGTCGTGAGCGCGGCTACTTCGCCACGGCCGAGGAC
The DNA here is from genome assembly GCA_963774155.1 of uncultured Solirubrobacteraceae bacterium. Classification (GTDB taxonomy): domain Bacteria; phylum Actinomycetota; class Thermoleophilia; order Solirubrobacterales; family Solirubrobacteraceae; genus DASSUW01. The sequence goes on along the minus strand of CAVZDW010000006.1, from coordinate 7,688 downwards.
GGCGACGCCTTCGAGGCCGAGCTCACGTACATCCTGCTCCACCAGATGGCGGCGTTCAACTCGCCCGTCTGGTTCAACGTGGGCTTCGAGGAGCAGCCGCAGTGCAGCGCCTGCTTCATCCTCTCGGTCGAGGACTCGATGGACTCGATCCTCGACTGGAACACCAAGGAGGGCCGGATCTTCCGCGGCGGCAGCGGCTCCGGCATCAACCTCTCGAAGATCCGCGGCTCGACCGAGCCGCTGTCCAAGGGCGGCACCGCGTCCGGGCCCGTCTCGTTCATGCGCGGGGCCGACTCGTGGGCCGGCACGATCAAGTCGGGCGGCAAGACCCGTCGTGCGGCCAAGATGGTCGTGCTGGACGTCGACCATCCCGACATCCGCGACTTCATCTGGTGCAAGGCCAAGGAAGAGGACAAGGCCGCCGCGCTGCGGGACGCCGGGTTCGACATGTCGATCGACGGCGACGGCTTCCACTCGATCCAGTACCAGAACGCCAACAACTCGGTCCGCGTGACCGACGAGTTCATGCACGCCGTCGAGAACGACGAGGACTGGGCGCTGACGTCGCGCACGACCGGCCTGCCGACGGCCACGGTCCCCGCGCGCGAGCTCATGCGCGAGATCGCCGAGGCCGCCTGGCGCTGCGCCGATCCGGGCGTCCAGTACGACACGACGATCAACCAGTGGCACACGTCCCCGAACTCGGGCCGCATCAACGCGTCCAACCCGTGCTCGGAGTACATGCACGTGGACGACTCGGCGTGCAACCTGGCGTCGCTCAACCTCATGAAGTTCCGCCGCCCGGACGGGACGTTCGACACCGACCGCTTCAACCACGCGGTGGACATCGTGTTCCTCGCGCAGGAGATCGTCGTCGGCCCGTCGAGCTACCCGACGGAGGAGATCGGCAAGAACGCTCGCGCGTTCCGCCAGCTCGGCCTCGGCTACGCGAACCTCGGCGCCTTCCTGATGGCCAACGGCCACGCCTACGACTCCGACGAGGGTCGCGGCGCGGCGGCGGCGATCACCGCGCTCATGACGGGTCGCGCGTACCTGCAGTCGGCGAAGATCGCCGCGGCGATCGGGCCGTACGACCGCTACGCCGAGAACCGCGAGGCGCACAACAACGTGATGCGGATGCATCGCGACGCGTCGTACGCCGTGCCGGACGGCGCGGTGGAGGACAAGCCGCTCCTGGCCGCCGCGCGCGAGACGTGGAACGAGGCCGTCGCGGCCGGCGAGCGCCACGGCTATCGCAACGCGCAGGCCACCGTGCTCGCCCCCACGGGGACGATCTCGTTCCTCATGGACTGCGACACGACCGGCATCGAGCCCGACTTCTCGCTCGTCAAGTACAAGGAGCTCGTCGGCGGCGGCACGATGACGATCGCCAACCGCACGGTGCCGATGGCGCTGCGCACGCTCGGCTACGGCGAGGCCCAGATCGAGCAGATCGAGGCGTACGTGTCCGAGCACGGCACGATCGTCGGCGCGCCCGAGCTGGCGGGAGAGCACCTCTCGGTGTTCGACGTCGCGGTCGGCTCGCGGGCCATCTCGCACGCCGGCCACATCAAGATGATGGGCGCGGTCCAGCCGTTCCTCTCCGGGGCGATCTCCAAGACCGTCAACCTGCCGCAGACCGCCACGGTGGACGACATCGCGGAGGCCTACCTGCAGGCCTGGAAGCTCGGCGTCAAGGCGCTGGCCATCTACCGCGACGGCTCGAAGACCGCGCAGGCGCTGCGGACCGACGCCCAGGAGGTCAAGGAGGTCAAGGCGAAGGCCGAGGCCGCCATCTCCGCCGGCGAGGAGGTCTTCACGGCGGCCGAGGTCGAGGCCCGCGTCGAGGAGGCCGTGGCCAAGGCGCTCCAGGGCGCCGCGACCGGCACCGGGCCGGCCCGCAAGCGGATGCCGCGCGAGCGCAAGTCGCTCACGCACAAGTTCTCGCTCGGCGGGCACGAGGGCTACATCACGGCCGGCATGTACCCGGACGGGACGGTCGGGGAGATCTTCCTGACCGACATCGGCAAGGAGGGCTCGACCCTCCGCGGCATGATGAACTCGTTCGCGACCGCGATCTCGATCGCCCTCCAGTACGGGGTGCCGCTCGAGACGCTGGTGAGCAAGTTCGCCTACATGCGCTTCGAGCCGGAGGGGATCACCACCAACCCGGAGATCCCGTTCGCCAAGTCGATGCCCGACTACATCATGCGCTGGCTCGCGTCACGCTTCCTCGACGCGGACGCCCAGGAGGAGCTGGGCATCCTCACCGCCGAGGTCCGCGCCCGCAAGACGGCGGAGGACATCGCGTCCGGCGCGTCGGGAGGCTCGTCCGGTCCGGCCAACGGCGGCAACGGCGGCGCGACCGTCACCCCGCCCCCGCCGCCCGCCCAGCCCGCAGCCGCGGCGATGACCGACTCCCCGCCGGTCGTCCCGGCCCGCATGGTCGGCCTCGACCTCGGCCCGGCGTGCAACCAGTGCGGCGGCATGATGCAGCGCACCGGCTCGTGCTACACGTGCTCGAGCTGCGGCAACAACACCGGCTGCGGCTGATACGGGAGTTCATCGAGAGGCCGCCGCGTGGGCGGCCTCTCGTCATGCGTGAGCGCGAAGGGTCCTAGTCAGACGGGCAGGAGCATGCGCCGTCACAAGTTCGGCCACGACTGCTCAGAGCTCGCGGCATCGACGTCGCCGTGATCGAGACGTTCGCGGAGGTCCGCTTTAAGGACGCGGCAGGCAAGACGGTGATCCCTGATGGGGCCATCGTGTGCCGGCGAGGCCAGAAGGTGTGGACGTGCCTCGTCGAGGTCAAGACCGCCGGCGCGGCGCTGCGACCTGAGCAGGTCAACGCATACTTGGACGTCGCCCGGGAGCACGGGTTCGACGGCGTCTTGACGATCTCCAACCAGATCACCGCTGCGTCGTCGGAGTCGCCGATCAGCGTCGACGGTCGCAAGCTTAAGCGGACCGCGCTCTGGCACTTCTCGTGGTGGCGGGTCGCTGACCGAGGCGATCGTCCAGCACCGCTACCGCGGGATCTCCGATCCCGATCAGGCGTGGATCCTCGGGGAGTTGATCGCTTACCTGGACAGCGAGGCGTCCGGCGCGGGCGGGTTCGAGGACATGGGCGACAAGTGGGTCACAGTCCGCAAGGCCGCCCACGATGGAACGCTGCGCCAAAACGACCCGGAGGCGCGCAACGTCGCAGAGCGATGGGAGGAGTTCACCCAGTACCTATGTCTCGGCCTCTCGCAGGACCTCGGCCGGTCTGTCGCGTCACCGCGCCCACGTGGCCAGACAGCAACCGTCCGGCTCGACGAATCCGTCAAGCAGCTCGCCGCTGACGGCAGTCTCGTCGCCGTCCTGCGCATACCGGACGCGATCGGCGACCTCCGGATCCGAGCCGACCTGCAAGCGCGCCGCAGGCGAGCGTCGCGACACGCGCCGCGGGGGGGCGCGCGAAACCGCTCATCAATTGGCTGCTGCGCCAGCTCGCGGACGCGCCCGGCGACTTGCGCATCGAGGCAGCCTTTCCCAACGCTCGCCAGACGACGAGCATGCTGCTCGCCGACGCACGCGACGAGCCCGACCGGCTGCTCTACCCCGGCGACACCAAGCGGGAGCCGCGGCTGTTCAGCGCAAGGCACGTCGCGCGCTTCGATGCGTGCGGATATCCTGATGACGATAATCTGATTGAGGATAATTATTCATATCCGCTAAGGTATATGCGTGGCAGCCAACCCGTTCAAATACGGGCCGATCGCGCTCGATGACTCCTTCACCGATCGCGAGGCCGAGATCAACGAACTCGCCACCGATGCTCTCAACGGCCAGGACGTCGTTGTCTTCGCCCCCCGGCGGTTCGGCAAGACCTCGCTCGTGCACCGCACCGCGCAGCGCCTGACGACGGAGAGGGCGCTCGTCGCCGAGGTCGACCTGTGGGTCACTCCCACCAAGGAGAAGCTCGCGGCCCGGCTGGCCCGAGAGATCGCCGACATCCTTGGTGTCTCGGGCAAGGCCAAGGAGATCGCGCGAGTCTTCGGGGTCCTGCGCATTAGGCCGATTGTGACCGTCGAAGACGATGGCTCGTTCGGGTTCAGCTTCGCGGCCGGCCACAGCGTCGCGGACGTCGACGACACCCTCGAACGACTGCTGCGCATGCTGGGAGAGACTGCGGCCTCGCGGAAGCGGCCCGTCGTGCTGGTCCTCGACGAGTTCCAGGAGATCGTCGAGATCGACCCCGGACTGACCAAGCTGATGCGCTCGGTCTTTCAGGAGCAGCCCGAGGTGGCCCACATCTACCTAGGCAGCAAGCGCCACCTGATGGAGCGCATCTTCAATGACCAGAACGAGCCGTTCTGGCGGAGCGCAAAGCGCATCGAGCTCGGCCGTATCCCGGCTGACGAGTTCAAGCCGTTCGTCCGTGAAGGGTTCCGCGAGAACGACCGCGACATCACGGACGAGGTAGCCGACCGCGTGCTTGAGATCACGGGTGGCCACCCGTATGCGACGCAACAGTTGTGCTACTTCCTGTGGTCGGAGACTCCCGAGGGTGAGACTGCCGACGACGAGCGCCTGGAGCGTGCGCTCTCAAAGCTGCTGATCTCCGAGCACACGCATTTCAGCGACCTCTGGGATCGCGCGACAGGCAACCAGCGAATCCTCCTGTCGGCGCTCGCCGAGGAGCCCGGTCGCCCGCAGACGAGGGACTATCAGACGCGCCATGGCCTCCGCGGCTCCTCGACCACCCAGAAGACGGTCAACGCGCTCATTCAGCAGGAGCTTGTCACCAAGCACGACGGGTTCGTCGTTATCTCAGAGCCCTTCTTGGCTGATTGGATCCGCGCTGAGACGCGATAGGCGCCGGGACTATCCTGTTTAGGATAATCCCTTAAGGTATAACGCAACCGTCAGCTGAGAGTCGGTGCTTGTGTCTTGCCCCGGCTAGTGCGTGAGTCGCTTCTGGAACGCCGCGGCGAGCGGTTCGTCGTAGTAGCGACCGAACGGTGCGATCGGTCGGTATCCCGCGGCGAGGTAGAGGGCGAGCGCGGGGGTCGCGATCGCGCCGGTCTGGAGCCGGAGAACGTGGTAGCCGAGCTTGCGCGCTTCGTGCTCGAGCGCTCCCAGCACTCGGCGCGCAAGTCCGTGACGGCGAAACTGAGGCGACGTCCACATTCGCTTGATCTCGGCGGTGTCGTCGACGAGCGGTGCGACGCCGCCGCCGGCGACCGTCGTCGACCCGCTCAGTGCGAGGAGGAAGACGCCGCGCGGCGGGACGAAGTCCTCCACCTCGCGGGCGGAGAGCTCTCCGTCGGCCTTCTCGCCGTACATGCGCGCGTACTCCTCTGCGAGGCCGGCCAGCAGCGGTCGCGCGGCCGGGTCGTCGGGGCGGGCTAGGCGAAGGTGGGTCATGCTCTGCATGACGCCCGGCGGGCCGGAGGTATTTCGCTCCCTCGCGGCGACTGCCGACCAGGCAGGAATCAATGCCCGCGGGCCGAAATACGGGACCCCGTCGTTCCCGCTCTCGGAGGCACGCACCATGTCCACGAACGCCGCTGGCGACCTGCGACCCGTCGAGAGCTTGTGGTGGCTGTTCGTGCTGTTCGGCGTCGTGACCCTTGGTGTCGGCGTGTTCTTCGTTGTCTCGCCCCATGAGACGCTCAGCACGTTCACGGTCATTGCCGGCATCTTTCTGCTGGTCGACGGCGTGCTGGCGATCTTCGGCTCGATCTTCGGCAAGGGCGAGGGCCGTGGCCTACTCGCGCTCATCGGCGTGCTCAGCGCGATCGCCGGCCTGGTACTGATCAAGAAGCCGTTCGACACGCTCGTGGCGTTCACCGTGATCGTCGGCATCTGGTTCGTCGTCACCGGCGGCGTGCGGTTCGTGGTCGCACTGGCAACGCCCGAGGGACGCGGCGGGAACATCGCCACCGCGATCTTCGACCTGATCGCGGGCATCGTGATCCTGTCCTGGCCGGACCTCGGCCTGTCGACGCTCGCCGTGATCATCGGCATCGTCCTGATCGTGCGCGGAGCCCTGTTCATCGCCGCCGGCTGGCAACTGCACAAGCTGAGCGGCGATCTGCACGACGCCCCGATCGCGCACGCCCCGGCCTGAGACGGCGCTCCCAGCGGCCGCGAAGCGGACGCGGACCCGGCGGCCGTCCGCGCGCAGCCAGATGTCGATGCTGTAGCGGCGCGTGTCGCGCACCGGGCCGATGCAGCCCGGACCGGGCCTCAGGCAGTACCCACGCAGCCAGACGCGCTGGCCGAGCACCCGCACGCGCCGGACCCGCTCGCCGATCGACGTGCCCCTACACGGCTTGGCGGCCGAGCCGACGAACAGCCACCGCGGCTTGCGCCCCTGGACCGGGTCCTGCTCCTCGTAGTAGGCCTCCACCTGCTCGTCGGCGCGCGGGCACGCCCGGACCTCCGAGTAGTCGACCACGACGGCCTCGCGCAGCGGGTAGCCGAGCGTGCGCGTGACCTCGAAGACCGGGAACGCCACCTTCGCCGCCGCCTGATCGACCGTGCCGAACGACTCCTGCGCGGAACGCCCCCGCGGGCGCGCCGGCCAGCGCGAGCCCCGACAGCACCATCACTGCGACCGGCGACCGTCTTCCCATCAGGCCCTCCTGGCTTGCGGGTGCCCGCCACAGGACCGGCCGATCCCACCCGCCGTCCCGGAGCCCCGGCAAGCGTCGCCGAGGCGTCAGACGGGCTCCATCTGATCGAGGTGATGGCAGATCCCAGACGCTGATCTCTAATCGCTGGCGAACGGTCCACCCAAGGAGGCACGGGATGCGAGGTACGGCGTCGGCGCCCTCGACAACGCGAACACTTCACCGACGACCGCAGGTACATCCTCACCAACCTCAACACGCTGGGATGGGTCCTGATCATCCTCGGGCTGATCCAGTTCGCCGGAGGGCTCTCGCTGCTGGCGGGCAACACGTTCGGCCGGGTCATCGGGATCGTCGGCGCAAGCCTCGGTGCGATCGGAGCCCTGCTGTCGGTCGGCGGCTCCTACCCCTGGTGGTCGCTGGCCATCTTCTTCCTGTTCGTGTACATCATCCACGGCATCTTCATCCTCGGCGAGGACGTGCAGGCGTCGAGCGCCTGAGCCGGGCCTAGCGGTGGACGGAGGGCGCCGCGCTCGCCTCGATCCGATCCAGCCCGAGGGCGCGAGCGACCGAGACGCGGTGCCGTCCGTCGAGGACGTAGAACCCGTCCGGGCGCTCGATCACCGCGATCGGCGGCAGCGAGCGGCCGGCGCGGTGAGCGCGCGCGATGCTCTGCCACCGCCCGGCCACACGATCGGTCGCCGGGCGGAAGCTCGCGTCGAAGTCCGCGCTCGGGTCCACGGTGCCGACGACGGCGTCGAGCGGGATCGACCGGCGGCGGGATGATGCCCAGAAGAGCCCCGGAAGATCGCCCAGATGCCGCGGCCGGCTCCGGTCGGGCCGGCGGATCCCCAGCCGCCGCGACACATCCGCGATGCGCTGCCGCCGGCGCGCGCGCCGAAAATCGGCGCGCGCGGCCGCGGCGGCAAATGCCGTCAGAGGTCCATCACACATGTCGCCGCCTCGGCTCAGGCCGGGATGTACGCGAAGACGTCCGGGTTCTCGCCGGTGCGGCCGTCCTCGCCCCGGTCGAGCGCGTCGATCGGCTCGATGTCCGCCGCGCCG
>CAVZDW010000005.1:0-276804 GCA_963774155.1 uncultured Solirubrobacteraceae bacterium | reverse complement strand
AAACGGTCGATTGGTTGATAACGTTCGTTCACGGCCGTCGCCGGGCGGCTGGCCAACGTCGAGAAGGAAGGCTGCCATGCCAAGCGGGCCCCTTGCCCACGTCTGCCTACTGGTCAAGGACCTCGACCAGGCGATCGAGGGCTGGACGAAGCTGCTGGAGATCCTCGATCCGAAGCAGCTCCAACAGCGGATCGTGCGCTACGACGCGTTCGAGGGTGGCGAGGATCGGATGCGCTGGGCCACGTTTGTCAACCCGGGCGGCGCGGAGATCCAGCTGATGGAGCCGGCACCGACAGCCCGCTCGGCCGCCGGCTGGCCAAGCACGGCGAGGGCGTGCATCACATTTGCTTCACGACCGACAACCCCGAGGAGACGCTCGAGCGCCTCAACGAAGCCGGCGTCAGCACGACGGGTGAGGTGTCGTCGGATCCCACGATGCCGTGGCAGCGATGGACGTGGGTACTCGCGGACAGCGCGAACGGCACGCTCGTCGAGATCGCGCGCCCTTACGAGGCCGTCGACGGCAAGTGGGAGTCGGCCTCCGCCGCGGACCGGGTGTGAATCAACCGGTCATTGCGATTGCGCGGCCTCACGCCAGGCGATCGGCGAACCAATCGGCGATCAGGACGTGCTTCTCGTGCGAGCGATTCGAGACGGAGTGGTCGCCGTCGGCATATTCGATCATCGTCTTGTCGGCACTCGTCGCGCCCTCATAGACACGGCGAGCGCCCTCGACGAGGAAGACCTTGTCCGGCGTGCCATGGACGACATGGAGTGGGCATCGCAGCGCACGGAGACGCTCGCGGTCCAGCGTCATCCGTTCGATGACCGCACGCGCCTCGAGCGGATCGTCGTGTCCCGTCATCTGCTGCAACTCGCCGACGTACCGCGGATAGCGATCGAGGATCTCGGTCGGGCGATCGGTACCGCCGGTCATGCAGACCGCGGCGACCCGGGGGTCTTCGCACGCGGTCAACGCCGCGAGCCAGCCGCCGGCGCTGTTGCCCCACAGGCCGACGCGACCGTCGCAGTTGCGATCGGCCACCGCGACATCGACGAACGCGGCGATTGCCTCGGTCACGTGCGCATCGAGGTAGAGCCCTTCGAATAGGCGGGTCTCGCCCTGTCCGGGGCCGTCGACCAGCAGCGCCGTGATTCCGCGCTCGAGCAGATAGCGCGAGCCCATCTCGTACTCCTCGCGCGAGCCGCCGATTCCGCACAGCTGCACGACGATCGGGTGCGGCGCGGGTCGCCGGCTGCGGAGCAACCAGCCCGTGAGGCGCCCGCCGCGCCAGGGCAGATCGACCCGCTCCATCGGCGGGTCGGAGAGTTCGCCGCCGCGACGGAACGCGTCCAGCATGGGGCGGTAGAGCGCGCGCTTGCGCGGGTCGTCGTCAGGCAGTAGCGCCTGCCCGAAGCGAAAGCATGCCGACGCCAGGAGGTACCAGCTTCGCGCGCTCTGCCGATGCCCTTGCCGGATCTCCCGGCGAGCGCGGGAGAGGTTGCGATCGGCGAGTTGACTCGCCGCCTCTGGCCAACCCGAGCCGCGGTCGACCATCGCGTGCAGCTCGATCGCGTCAGCGAAGCTCATCCCGTTGCCCGTCAAGCGGGCGATCGGCATCGCTCGCTTGTGCGCCTTGCCGGCCTTCTTGCTGCGCAGCGGCGCGGTCTCGTCGCGCGTGCTGACCTGGCTGGTGCTCACAGCGTCGGCGGGTCGAATTCGTCCCGGACGTAGTCGAGCGAGACGCCCGTCGGCACGGTCGAGTCCGCGTCGACGACAGTGGGACCTGCCTCACCAGCGTTGCCGTTGGTGAGCCTCATGACCGTGCACCGGTGTGGGAGAGCACGCACTTCCTCCTTCGCGAGAACCCAACGCCTAGAGAAAGTCAGCCGCCGCTGCCAGGCTTAATTGCCCGACCCCGGACGGCGTGCCCTCCGAGCGTGAGGTTACCCCTCTCGGAAGCGGCCAATCACGCTCGCTTGGCGTTGTCAGTGCGTCAGTGCCGCCGAGATGACCAGCTCGCGGAGCCGCCGATACGGCTCGGGCTCGAGGCGGGTCTGTGTTCGGCGTGGGGACATTCCCGCCTCGGCCACGGACGGGGCACGTGCCCGATCGAGCAGCAGCCGCGGCAAGATCTTCAGCCGCCACCGCGTCGTGTCGCCGTCGGCAACCTGAGGCTCCCCGACGATCTCGCCGACCCCGGCCAGGACGCCCGAATCGGCGGCGCAGTAGACCACGAGATCGCCGACGCGTTGGAGCGACGGGACGCTCGACCCCTCCAATGTGATCGCGACCCGCTCCATCACCCGTTGCCAGTCGCGTTCCAGGTCCAAATCCGGAACCGCGGCGAGCCAGGCGACGAGCTCGGTTTCGGTCGGCGTCGGCGCTGTCGCGGCGGCGCTGCCCGCGGCGCCCTCGAGTGGCACCGCGGCCGCCAACACGAGCTCGCGCAGCCGCACGTACGCATCGCGGTCCAGACGCGTGTGCCGCTCTGGGCGTTGCAGACCGGAGTCAGCGATCGACGGCGCCCGTGAGCGGTCGAGCACCAGTTCGGGGATGACCGTCAGACGCGAGTGTTCTGATGTGTCGACGATCTCCGCGACGCCGGCGAGGAGCCCCGAGTCGGCGCCGCAATAGAACACGAGATCCCCGGCGCGTTGCGATGGATCTGCGCCCTCGTGCGCGAAGGTGACGGCCATGCTCGCCCGTACGCGCTGCCAGTCACGATCCAGCTCCTCGCTGCGAACCGCGGCCAACCACGCCCAAGGCTCATCGTCCACTCTGCGGTCGTGTGCCACTGTGTTCTCCGGCTCGGACTTTCGTGGATCCTCGGCGAGGCTACCACCGACCGCCGCCGGTCTGCCTGCGACGATCGGGTGGATGAACGCGCGAGCCGCACGGGGTCAGGCCGAGGCCGCGGGACGCGGGCCGGGCGGCGAGGAAGCGCGGCGACGAGGTGCTGGACGCAGCGGCGCGCGTGTTCGCTCGCCGCGGCTACGCGGACGCGTCGGTGCAGGACATCGCCGACGAACTCGGGATCCTCAAGGGCAGCCTCTACCACTACATCAAGAAGAAGGAAGATCTCCTCTTCTGGCTGCTGGAGGCCGTCCACGAGGACGTCGACGCGATCCTCGAGGAGGTCGCCCAGGTCGACGATCTGTCGCCGCTGGAGCGGATCGAGCTCTACGTCAAGCGCCAGGTCCTCTACAACCTCGACAACCTCGAGCGGATCTCGATCTACTACCACGACGTCGAGGCGCTCAGCGAGGAGCGCCTGGCCGTCATCCTCTCCCGGCGCCACACGCACGAGCGCTTCATCACGGGTCTGATCAAGGAGGCGCAACAGCAGGGCACGGCGGACCCGTCGACGAATCCGCGCGTGGTCGCGAACTGTTTGTTCGCCACGATCATCTGGACGTACCGCTGGTACAAGCCGAAGGGCCGGATCAGCCGTCAGTCGATCGCGCACGAGTGCGCCCGCTTTGCGCTTCAGGGGGTTGCGGGCGCATCTGCATGATCGTTCGCTTCCGGTCGGGGCGGGTCCTGAACGGCCGCGAGCGATCGCCTGACGCGCTCGAACTCGCGGCGATGGGCTGAAAGATTCTCGGTCACGTTCGGCGTCAGCATGGCTCTCGCTATCGATCGGTGGTGGGCGATGCGTGATCCGGAAGGTTCCTCCGATCGTGGGCGGTGCTCTACTCCCTCAAGGGGGCAATCACGGCCTCGTTGGGGGTACTGACGTGTGGATCACGCGGGCGCGCGACGAGCGCTCCGCGGCCGCGTGTGCCCGAGTTCGAGAACGCGTTCGACGATCTCCGTTGCACGGCCCGTCGGGAGAACCTACACGGGGCTTGCGACCAAGCGACCTCGGTGTCTACTGCGAAGCGGCGATCGCCTCGACGCGATTGACCGCTCCCAGCTTGCGCAGGATGGCACGAACGTGCGACTTGACCGTGCTCGGTTCGATCGCGAGCTGTTCGGCGATCTCCGCGTTGGAGCGGCCTTGGACCATGAGCGCCAGCACGTCGCGCTCGCGCGGCGTGAGGGTGTCGTCGAGCGTGTGCCGGCGGTGGAGCGTGGTGACCGCCGTGGTGGCGGGGCTTGGCGGTCGCTCTGAGCCGACGAGCCGGACGAGGTCGATCTCCGCTTGCGCCGTCGAGACGATGTCCTCCGTCTGCATCGTCACGGCGCGAATGCGTGCGCGCTCGGCGTCGAGGCGCTCGCGGAATGCGGTCCGTTCGTAGATCCGCCCGAAGCTGTCGGCGAACGCGCGGAGCAGGTCCTGATCGCTATCGCCGGTGCCGTCGGCGTGCAGCATGCCGAGCAGTTCGCCGGCCGGCGCGATCGGGGCGACGATGTAGCTCTCCCACTGCATCAGGCGATGGAGGGCCTGCTGCACGAGCGTGTCATCGAGCGGGATGGCTGCGACGGGGACCTCGCGATCATGCCCGTCGTAGAGCCTCCATGGCGACCAGACGCCGTCGCGGATCCGGCTGAGCAGGACGCGTCGTAGCCCGCAGCCCCGTGCCGCCTGCTCGCAGGTAAGCGCGATCAGCTCTGACGTGCTGTCGGCGAGGCGCAAGCGCTCGAGGCTGCGAGCGAGCTCGGCCCGCCGGCGAGCGCGACGCGTGTGGAGGTGCCGTCGAAGTTCGGCTTCGAGGTCGAGTGCGGTCGCGACGACGCGGGGTTCGGTCGCATTCGCGGCGAGCACGTGCAGCGCTTCGGCGTGTCCGGACGAGAGGTCGACCTCGGTCTCGCGCGCGAGGCGGCGCACGGCGGCCAGGATCTCGCGTTCGCTTCTCATAGCGTCTGAAGCCGTAGGTAGCGGGCGACCGCGTCGGCGCGGCTGGAGGCGCCGAGCTTGCGCAGGATGTTGGACACATGGGTCTTGACCGTGTCGGTGGAGACGACGAGCTCGCGGGCGACGGTCTGATTGGTGGCGCCGGTGGCCAGCAGCGCGACGACTTCGCGTTCGCGCGCCGTCAGCAGCGCGTCGCGCTGTGGGGCGGGCGTCGCGACGGCGCGATCGGCCTCTGGGGCGAGTACCTCGAGGACAAGGGCGCGGCCCGCGCCGGCATCGAGGCCCGCCGCGGCCCGGCGCAATGTGGCGCCGGCCTCGACGCGGATGCGCTCGATGCGCTCAGCGAGGACGGCGCGCTCGAAGAGCAGGCTGAACTCGGTCGCGAAGAACGAGATGCACTCGAGGTCGCCGGTGGTGACCGGCGAGCGCTGGCCGATCCGGTCGGCGTGCAGGAAGCCGATGACGCGGCGGCCGATCGCGATTGGCGCGGCCACGTAGCCGGGGGTGCGCGTGACCGCGATCAGCGGCCGGTACGCGCGCAGATCAGAGGCCGGGTCGGCGACCAGCACTGCGATGCCTTCGCGGACCATCCGGGTTTCGGGCAGCATGCGGCCGAGCGGGATCTCGTTGCCCTCGGTGGCGAAGCGCTCGAATTCCTCGGCCTCGGGGTCGGCGCCGTCGCCGACGCGCATCGTGTCGGGGTACCAGCGCGAGCCGCGGGCGCGCGAGATCATCACGCGCGTGAAGCCGCACGCGTCGCGCAGCGCCGCGGGCGCATCGTGCGAGAGCGCGTGGCTCCCGACTGCGGCGCGCAAGCGCGTGAGCGCCTGCTCGATCGCGACGCGGGCCTCCATGCGACGGAGCTCGTCGTGCCGTTCCAGCGCGCGCAGCTCGTCGGCGATGCGGAGCCGCGTGGCGACGTCGCCCGCGTCCGCCCGCGTGAGCAGGTCTCGCGCCGCGTCGCCCGTGAACGCGCGCTCGGCGGCGGCGTGCAGGCGGATCTCCCGCGCGGTGGCGATGGCGTCCACGCGGCGAGCTTACCCGGCATCGGGGGTAGCCATCTCCGCCTTTTGGGTGAGGAAGATCCCTCGGTGGCCGGACGCGCGGGCCGTGGGTCGGCGGGACACTCGACGTGCACCGTCCGCAGCAGGAGGAGAGACCGATGGGACCATTGGCCACGCGCACCGCCGTGCCGATCGAGGAGATGCTCGAGGAGCCGACGCTCAGCTCCGCGTTCCTGCGCGTCGCCGCCGCCACGCCCGAGCGTGTGGCCCTGCGCGAGTTCGGCTCCGACCGATCGCTCACACTCGGCGAGTGGGCCGACAGCGCGCGCCAAGTGGCCGGCGGGCTGGAGGCGCTTGGCATTGGCCACGGTGATCGCGTCGCGATCCTGTTGAGGACGCGGCTCGAATTCCACGTGGTCGACATGGGGGCGGTCCTGCTCGGTGCCGTCCCGTTCTCGCTCTACGTCACCTCGCCCGTCGAGCAGCTCGTGCCGTGCGTCGAGAACGCGCTGCCGCGCGTGCTCGTGACCGAGGCGGCGCTCGCCGAAACCGCTCGCGGCCTGGCCGCCGCCTGTCCGGTGATCGAGCGCGTGGTCGTGATCGACGAGCCGCGCGGCGACGAGCTGTCACTGGAGCAACTGATGGCGCTCTGCGCCGAGGACTTCGACGTCCACGCGGCCGCCGCGCGGGTGCGCCCCGACGACCTCTGCAGCCTGCTCTACACGTCGGGGACGTCGGGCCCGCCGAAGGGCGTCCAGTATCTGCATCGCGCGCTGATGGTCACGATGGCGTCGATCCACGAGCGCGTCCCGGTCTCGGCCGACGGCCGGACGATCTCCTACCTGCCGATGGCGCATATCGCCGAGCGGCTGTTCGGTCACTACGCGGCGTTCGTGTTCGGCTACTCGGTGACGTCGCTCGCCGACCTGACCCGGCTCGGCGAGGCGCTGCGGGAGGTCCGTCCGACCCGGTTCTTCGGTGTCCCGCGGATCTGGGAGAAGCTGCTGGCGGGCCTGCACCGCGCGATCGACGAGCCGACGCGCGCGGCCTGGGAGCGCAGTGTCGAGCGAGTGCGGGCCGAGCAGGCGGGCGGGTCACCCGGCGACCTCGATGCCGCCGACGCGGCGCTGCTCGCGCCGCTGGCGGCGATGATCGGGCTCGACCAGGCGGAGTGGGCGTGCGTCGCCGGCGCACCCGCGGGGCGCGACACGATCGAGGCGTTGCACGCGATCGGCGTGCGCGTGAACGAGCTCTACGGGATGTCCGAGACGATCATGACCTCGATCTGCCCGCCGGACCGGATCCGGATCGGGACGGCGGGGACGCCCTTGCCGGGTGTCGAGATCCGGCTCGCCAGAGCGAAGCGGTGAGCGAGGAGGGGCGAGATCCTGATCGGCGGCACGGCCGTCATGCCGGGCTACTTCCGCGATCCCGAGCGCACGCGCGAGGCGCTCGGCGACGACGGCTGGATGCGCTCCGGCGACATCGGCGTGATCGACGACGACGGCTATCTGCGGATCGTCGACCGCAAGAAGGCGCTGATCATCTCCAGCTCGGGTAAGAACATGTCGCCCGCCTCCATCGAGCAGGCGATCAAGGGCGGCGTGCCGCTGATCGCGCAGGTCGTGGTCTTCGGCGACAGCCGGCCCTACAACGTCGCGCTCATCGTGCTCGACCGGGACGGGCTCGCGGCACTGTGCGCGGCGCGCGACATTCCGGAGGCGCCGCTCGCCGAGCTCGCGAGCGACCCCCGCGTGCTGGCCGCGGTCGACGAGGCGGTGCAGCGCGGCAACGCGCAGCTGTCGCGCTTCGAGCAGATCAAGCGCTACGAGGTGCTCGACCACGAGTGGGCGCCCGCCAGCGACACGCTGACCCCGACGGCGAAGCTCAAGCGGGGGCAGATCGGGGCGCGCTACGCGGACGTGATCGAGCGCCTCTACGGTGCGCCGTGAGTCACGTGCTGCTGGGCGGTACGGCCGGCGTCGGCCTCGAGGCCGCGTGCCGTTTCGCCGAGCAGGGCGTGCGCGGTCTGTGCCTGCTCGGCCGCGACGCCGAGCGCGGGGCGCACGCCTGCGCCGTGGTGCGCGAGCGGGCGCCGGAGGCCGACGTGACGTTCGTCGCCGTCGACGCCCGCGACGAGCGGCAGGTCGCCGCCGCCGTGGCCATTGCACGCGAGCGGCTCGGCACAATCGATGTGCTCGTCACCTCGACCGGCCCGAGCAAGCCGCCGCGGCTGCTGCACACGATCGCGGCCGACGACATCCGGCCCACGCTCGACGGTCTCATCCTGCCGCCGCTGCTGACCATGCACGCCGTGCTGCCGGTCATGCGTGAGCAGGGCCGCGGCGCGATCGTCAACGTCGCCTCGGACGCCGCGAAGGTCGCCACGCCCGGCGAGACCCTGATCGGCGCGGCGATGGCCGCGATCGTGATGTTCTCGCGCGCCGCGGCGATGGAGGCCAAGCGCGACGGCGTGCGGATCAACGTGCTGACGCCGTCGCTGATCGCGAACACGCCGGGGGCGGAGCTGATCTTCGGCGACCCGTTCAGCGCGCGCATGTTCGAGAAGGCCGCGGCGATGGCGCATCTCGGCGTGGCCGAGCCGGAGGATCTGGCCGAGAGCATCCTGTTCCTCGCCGGCCCGGGCGCGCGCCGCATCACCGGCCAGGCGCTGAGCGTCAACGGTGGGATTTCGGCGGCCTGATGGACTTCTCGATCACGCCCGAGCAGGAGGAGATCGTCGCCACCGCGCGGCGTTTCGGCGAGCGCCGTCTCGCACCGTTCTACAAGCAGCGCGAGCGCGAGGGCGCGTTCGACCGGGCCACCCTGGCGGAGATGGGCGAGCTCGGGTTCTTCGGCGTCGAGCTGCCCGAGGAGCACGGCGGGCTCGGCCTGGACTGCGTCACCGCCGGGCTCGTGCTCGAGGCGCTGTGCGCGAGCGACTACAACGTCGGGCAGCTGTCGGTGACGATGTCGCTGGCGGGCACGATCCTGGCGCGCCACGGCGACCCGGAGGTCGTCCGCCCGTGGCTTTCGCGCATGGCTGCGGGCGAGAGCATCCCGGCGATCGCGCTGACCGAGCCCGGCGGCGGGTCCGACGCCGCGAACCTGATCGTCCGCGGCCGCCGCGACGGTGAGGAGTACGTGCTCGACGGCGAGAAGACGTCGACGACGTTCGCGACCCAGGCCGCGTTCGCGGTCGTGTGGGCGCGCACGGGAGGGCCGGGCGCGCGCGGGATCACGGCGTTCCTCGTGCCGATGGACGCGGCCGGGATCACGACCAGCGAGTTCGAGGACCTCGGCGGCCGCGCGGCCGGCCGCGGCAGCATGGTGCTCGACGGCGTGCGCGTGCCCACGAGCCACCGGCTCGGCGCCGAGGGCGCCGGCTTCGTACAGGTGATGCAGGGGTTCGACTACAGCCGCGCGCTGATCGGCCTCCAATGTCTCGCGGTCGCCCGCCAATCGCTGGACGAGACATGGCGCTCGGCGGCCGAGCGCTCGAGCTTCGGCAAGCCGCTGACCGCGCATCAGGGCGTCTCGTTCCCGCTCGCCGAGGCCGAGACCTACCTGGAGGCCTGCCGGCTGCTGTGCCTGCGGACGCTGTGGCTCAAGGACCAGGGCCTGCCGCACACCGCCGAGGCAGCGATGTGCAAGTGGTGGGCGCCGAAGCTCGCGTTCGAGGTCGTCCACCAATGCCTGCTGATCAACGGGCACGGGGCGTACAGCGCCGAGATGCCCTACGAGCAGCGCCTGCGGGACGTCCTCGGCCTGCAGATCGGAGACGGGACCGCGCAGATCATGAAGCTCGTCATCGCGCGACAAAAAGCCGGCCGGGAGGCCACATGAGCAAGGTGCTGTACGAGAAGCGCGGCGAGATCGCCTACATCACGCTGAACCGCCCCGAGGTCCACAACGCGATCGACCGCGAGACCGACGATCTGCTGTTCGACGCCTGGTCGGACTTCGCGGCGACCCCGAGATCCGGCTCGCGATCCTGACCGGGGCGGGCGAGAAGTCCTTCTGCGCCGGCGCCGACCTCAAGACGCACGTCGACTCGTGGTTGGAGGCGGGCCCCGAGCTCGGCCGCAGCCTGCTCGGCCGAGGGTTCGCGGGCGGGATCACGCGCGGGCTGCACCGGACGAACAAGCCGATCATCGCCGCGCTCAACGGCTGGGTGATCGGCGGCGGGATCGAGCTCGCGCTGGCGTGCGACATCCGGATCGCATCCGAGCAGGCGAACTTCGGCTTCTTCCACATGCGGCGCGGGATGCACTTCGCCGACGGCGGCATCGTGCGGCTCGTCAACACGTGCGGCGTCGGCATCGCGATGGAGCTCGAGCTGATGGGCGAGCCGATCGACGCCCAGCGCGCGAAGGAGGTCCATCTCGTCAACCGCGTCGTCGCCCACGACGAGCTGATGGCGACCGCCGAGCACGTCGCGAGCAAGATCCTGCGCAACCCGCGCGCCGCCGTCGAGTCGGCCAAGGAGACGATCCTCGAGGTCGTCGGCCGCCCACTCGACGACCAGCTCCGCCTCGAATGCCTCTACGGCTACTCGACGATGGGCAACCCGGAGATCGACGAGCGCCGGCGCGAGTTCCTGGAGCACCGATGATCGGCCTGTCCGTCTTCTCCGCCGAGCTCGCCGAACACCCGCCCGCGGAGCGGCGGCGGCTGCTCGCCTACGCCGCCGAGGCGGGCATCGACCACCTCCACATCGGCGACCACGTCACCTTCCACGGCGGCTACGGCTGGGACGGGCTGATCAACGCCGCCGCGTTGCTCAACCTGCAGGACGCGCTGCCGGTGCAGATGGGCATCTACCAGCTGCCGCTCCGCCACCCGACCGTCGTCGCCCGCCAACTCTCGACCATCCATGAATCGCATCCCGGCCGCCTGGTCTTCGGCGTCGGCGTCGGCGGCGACGACCCGCGCGAGATGCGCGCGTGTGGCGTCGATCCGCGCACGCGCGGCAAACGCATGGAGGAGGGCCTGCAGATCCTGCGCGGGCTGCTGAGCGGGCGCGCGGTGACCTTCGCCGGCGACATCTTCGAGCTCGATGACGTCAGGATCGAGCCGTCGGCGCCCGACCTGCCGATCCTGATCGGCGGCCGCTCGGATGCCGCGCTGCGGCGCACCGGACGCTACGGCGACGGATGGGTCGGCATCTGGACCTCGCCCGAGCGCTTCGCCGCCGCCGTCGCGCGCGTCGCCGAGGAGGCCGAGCGGGTGGGCCGCGAGAACGTCGCGTGGCAGCACAACATGACGATCTGGTGCGGCCTCGGAACCGATCACAACCGCGCCGAGCGGGCAGTCCGCGACGCCATGCAATCCGTCTACCGGCTCGAGCCCGAGGTGTTCGCACGCTGGTGCCCCGCCGGCACGCCCGCCGACATCGCCGAGTTCGTCGCCCCCTACCTCGAGGCCGGGGCGACGTCCGTCTCACTGATCGCGCGCGGCCAGGACTTCGCCGAGACGATCGAGTCGGTCGCCGAGGTGCGCCGCCTCGTCGGCGCCGAACAGCCCTTGATCGTCAACGCGCGAACGTCTCGATGATCGCCTGGGTGTTCTCCGCGACCCGTTCAGCGGAGAGGGTGAAGCTGGGTGAGTACAGCGCGGCGTGGTCATAGCGCCGCTCGATCGCCGGCAGCGCATCTCGGACCTCGTCGGCCGTGCCGGCGACCGACATCTGATCGATCATGGCGTCTGAGACGGCGGCGATCATCGCCTCGTGGTCGCCCTTCCTGAACGCGCTCTGGATCGCGGCTGCCTCGGCGCCGAACCCTGAGACTTCCATCACGGGTCCGTACGCCTTCGGTGCGACGTAGAAGGCGATCTGTGCAGCCGCCTCGCGACGCGCGGACGCGGTGTCGTCGGAGATCGAGCAGATGACGACGCCCAAGATGGCGACGTCCGTGGGTGCGCGCCCGGCCTTCTCGGCGCCGCGTTCCACTGCAGGACGGACCACGTCCGCGAGATACCGGTCGGTCACCGTTGGATGGCACATGAGGCCGTCGGAGACTCGGCCGGCCACCTCGACCATCCGGCGGTTGACGCCTGCGGTGTAGATCGGGATCTCGGTGCGCAGCGGTGGCTCGATGTCCAGCGTCGGAGTGATGTCCACGGAGTAGAACCGGCCGTGGTGCTTGACCGGTCCCTCGTGCAGTCGCCAGAGCCGGCGAAGCAACGGGATCAGCTCCTCCATCCGCGTGGCGGGACCCTCGGCGTCGGTCACGCCGTGCCAGCCCTCCATCATGCGGCGCGTCCCGGTCCCGAGACCGAGCGTCAAGCGTCCCCCGCTCATCTCGTCGAGGAACCGCGCGTCGTTGGCGAGTACGAGCGGCGTCCGCCCGACGGCGTATGCGATCGCGGAGCCGACGCCGATCCGTTCGGTCACGGCTGCCATCGCCGCGACCGAGACGATCGCCGACCGGTTCAGGAACTCCCCGGACCAGGCGGCATCGAATCCGGCCTGCTCGGCGCGTCGCGCGATGTCCTGCGTCTCGCGCACGCCGCCCGCGAGCAAGCTGATGCCCCTCGTAGTCATCTCAACATTCTTCCGCCTCGGGCGCGAGATGGTCGCGGAGGGTGAGGAGGACCACATGGAGCGCGCTCGGCATCGTCATGCCTGTGATGGGACGCGTGCTGTTCCCGAGCGCCTACCGCGATGTCGCAGGTCGTTTATCGTTGAACTGGTCGACCAGGAAGGCGGCGATGATCGCGCTGCCGACCTTGTCGCGGCCCGGGAAGCCGGCGTGGACGGTGCCTGTCGCGGGGCCGTTGGTCGGCTGACCTGCCCGACACATGTAGCTGGAAAGGAACCGAGGTGGAAACCGTTCTCTGGATCATCCAGGGGCTGCTCGCCGCCGCCTTCCTCGTGGCCGGCGTGACGAAGCTCACCCAGCCGCGCGAGAAGCTCGCGGCCGGCCAGATGGCCTGGGCCGATGATTTCACCGACGGGCAGGTCAAGGGCATCGGGGCGCTGGAAGTGCTCGCCGCCATCGGCCTGATCGTGCCCGCCGCGCTCGACATCGTGCCCATCCTCACCGCGTTTGCCGCGGCGGGGCTGGTGCTGCTGATGATCGGCGCAGCGATCACCCATGTCCGCCGCGGCGAGGGGCAGGTCGTGCCGATGAATCTCGTGCTCGGGGGCTTGGCGCTCTTTGTCGCGATCGAGCGCTTCGGCCCTCACGCGCTCTGACTTCAGCTCGTCCACGAGAGCCGGGACGCCCGACGGCAATCTCCTCGCGCAAGTCTGGAGCTACCCTGTTCGTCGGTGCGTGTCTCAGGCGTCCCACGCCTGGACCGCGACCTCGCGCACGATCAGGCCGTCGCGCACCACGGAGGTCCCGCCGCAGACCACCTTCATCCCGCCGGCGTAGGTGCAGCGCAGCGAGTAACCGAGCGCCTCGGTGGTCGCCGCGACGATGTCGAGTTCGTGCGTCATGTCGCGCGCGAACACGTCGTCGAAGTGGGCGCGCAGGGCTTCGCGGCCGGCGAGCCGGCGCGGGTTGCTCGGCGGGTGGACGGCGTCGACGATCTCGACGGTCGCGTCGTCGGCGTAGAGGGCGAGCAGGCCGGCGGTGTCGCGGGTGGCGTAGGCGCTGCGCAGCGCGTCGACGTCGAGGCCAGAGGTGGGGATGGTGGTCATGCGATCACTGTCCCGGTGGGCCGTCATCAGACCGTCAAAGCCACGTCAACGCGGGTGTAGTGTTGCCCGATGTTGCATGTGCGGCTCCTCGGGGAGTTGCAGGCCGACGTCGACGGCCGTCCCGTCGTGGCGCCCGCGAGTCGCCGCGCGTGGGCGCTGCTCGGCTGGCTCGCGCTGCACCCCGGCGAGCATCCGCGCGGCGCGGTCGCGGCGCGCTTCTGGCCCGATGTCCTTGACTCGAGTGCCCGTGCTTCGCTGCGCAGCGCCGCCTGGGCGCTGCGCCGGGCGCTCGGCGCAGACGACGCGCTGGTCGGTGGACGGGACCGCATCGGTCTGCGTTGCGTGACCGACATCGCCGAGTTCGACGCGCACTGCGCCGCCGGGCGGCTCGACGACGCGGTTGCGCTCTGCCGCGGCCCGCTGCTGGCCGATCTCGACGAGGACTGGGTGCTCGAGGCCCGCGACGAACAGGCTGAACGGCTCGCCGCCGCGCTCGCGCGGCTCGCGGCGGCGGCGCCCGATCCCGCCGCGGCGGTCGGCTACGCGCGGCGCCGGCTGGCGCTCGACCCGCTCGACGAGGAGGCGGCGCGCGACCTGATGGACCGCCAGGTCCAGGCCGGCGATCGTGCGGCGGCCCTGACCACCTACAACCGCGTCGCCGATCGCCTGCGCACGAACCTCGGCCTCGCCGCGTCCGCCGAGACCCGTGCGCTGGCCGCGAGCGTGCGCGCCGCCGAGCCGAGCGTGCCGACCTCGTCCACGCTCACGCGGGACCCGCCCCTCGTGGGCCGCGCCGCCGAGCAGGCCCGACTGCTCGCCGTCTGGGCGCGCACCCGCGAGGGTGCCGGCGCGATCGCGCTCCTCAGCGGCGAGGGCGGGATCGGCAAGACGCGTCTCGCCATCGACCTCCTCGCCCACGCCGACACCGCGCGCACCGCCCGTGCCACCGCGGTGGACCTCGGCGGGGGAGCGCCGCCCTTCGGTCCCTGGGCCGAGCTGCTCGCGGGCCTCGCGCGCCAACTCGACCCGCCGCCGGCCGCCGCCGAATGGCCGGAGGAACTCGGGCGGCTCGCCCCCTCGCTGCCACGCCGGCTCGGCCGCGCCTCCGCCAAGCCAAGCGACGTGCCGCCCGACCTCGCGCGCGCCCGCCTGTTCGAGGCCGCTGTGGAGCTCGCCGAGCACGCGACGCAAGACCGCCCGCTGGTGTTGCTCATCGACGACGTCCACCTCGCCGACGCGCCGACCCTCGAGCTCGCCGCCTATCTCGCGCGCCGCATCCGCGACCTTCCTGTGCTGCTCGTGCTCACCCGCCGCACGGTCCCCCGCCGCGACGCCGTCGACGCGCTCGTCCACGCGGCGAAGGCCACCGGTGTCGTCACCACCGAGATCGAGCTCGAGCCGCTCAAGCGCGCTGACGTCGAGCGCCTCGTCGGCTCGCTCGGAGCGCTCGAGCGCGAGCGCGTGATCGCCGCCGCCGACGGCAACCCGTTGCTTGCGCTCGAGAGCGCCCGTGCCGCGGCCCGCGGCGACACGGGCCCGCCGGCCTCGCTCCGCGGTGCCGTCCGCGCCGCGATCGCCACGCTTGACGAGCCGGCCAGACGCACGGCGGAGCTCGCCGCCGTCGCGGGCCGCGACCTCGACCGCACCGAGCTGGCCGCGCTTGCCGATCCGGAGACCGTCCTGCGGGCGACCGACTGCGGCCTCTTCCTCAGCGCCGACGGGCGCTTCGGCTTCGGCCACGCCCTGCTGCGCGAGGCGGTCTACGCGGACCTTGACGACGCTCGCCGCCGCGCCCACCACGAGCGGCTCGGGCAAGCCCTGACCAACGCCGCGGAGTCCGCCCACCACCTCAAGCGCGCCGGACGCGACGACCTCGCTGCCGGCCGTCTCGTCCAAGCTGCGGCCGACGCCACGCGCGTCACCGCGATCCTCGAGGCGGCGGCCTACCTGCGCGAGGCGGTCGCGCTCGATCCCGCGCCGAACATACGGCTGGAGCTGGCCGCGACGCTGGCGCTGCTCGGAGACCGCGACGCCTCGCTCGCCGAGTTCGAGCTCGCGCTCCCGCACTCCGCCCGCTCCTACCTGCGCGCGGCACAGTGGTTCCACAGCAGCCTCTGCGACCCGACCGGCGCGCTCGCATGCCGCACGGCGAGGCCTGGCCGCGCCGCGGCGGCGACCTCGACGCCCGCGTCGAGCTGCTGCTGATCCGCGCGTGGGGCGAGGTGGCCACCATCGGCGCGGACGCCGCCTACCGCACGCTGGCCGAGGTCGAGGCGCTGGGCGTCGATCTCGTGTCCGACCCGATGCGCCGCCACCACGTCGAGAACCTGCGCGGCTTCATCGCGTTGGCGGAGGGCAGGCTCGACGAGGCCGAGAGTGAGCTCGTCGCGTCCGGTGAGGCCGGGGAGCGGGCGGGGCGTCCCGACCTGGCCTACGGCGGGTGGGCGAATGCTGCCTGCGTCGCCGCCGTCGCCGGCGATCACGAGCGCGCGCTCGCGCACGCCGACCGCAGCGCCACGCTCGTCTCCGGGCTGCCGATCGTCGAGTTCCAGGTGGCCGGCCTGCGGGCCAGCGCGCTCGCGCGGCTCGGCCGCCACGCCGAGGCGCGCGCGGGCGCCGACCGCCAGGCGGAGCTCGCCGCGCGGCTCGCGTCGCCGCGCCTGGAGGCGATGGCCGAACACGACGCAGGGCTGCTCGCGCTGCAGGCGGGCGATGACGAGCGTGCTCAGGCGCTGCTCGGCCGCGCGCTCGCCGGCGACCCGCCAGTGCAGCGGGGCGACGCCCGCCTGCGCCGGGCGGAGGCGCTCGCCCGGCTCGGACGCGCCGATGAGGCCGACCAGGAGATCCGCGCCGCCACGCTCGAGCCCGTGCGCGCGGCCGACCGTCCCGCCGTGCTCGCTCGCCCGCATGACCTTCGTGCAGGGCCTTGCCGCCCGAGCTCGCGGGAACCACGAGCTCGCCGAACGACGCCTCAGGGAGTCCGAGCGCCACTGGCACCGCCTGGACGCCGACGCCAGCGGCGAGTTCCTCGCGTCGCTGGTGGACCTCGGACGCCCGCCGGTCACCGGCGTCGTCGACCCGCAGCACGAACTCGACCGGATCGCCGCGGAACTGGAGGCTCATGCCCACGTTCGATGATCACGCCACCAGCACCGCGCCTGTCGAGGAGGTCTGGAAGCTGCTCTACGATCCGTCGCGCTTCCCGGAGTGGTGGGAGGGCGTCGAGACCGTCACCGACCGGAACGCCGAAGGCTTCACGCTGTACCCCCGCGGCTACCCCGACTTCCCGATGCCGCACGCCATGCGCAGCGACGGCCAGCGCCTGACGATCTCCTGCCTGACCAGCCACCTCGTCTTCGAGTGGCGCCTCGAACCGACCGAGACCAACGGCACCACGATCGGCGTCCACGTCGAGATCCCCGAGGCCGAGGCGCACCGGCTCGACGCCCAGCGCGGCGCGGTGAGCGCCTCCCTTCGCTCACTCGCCACGCTCGCCGCTACGGACGCGCCTCCAGGACCAGATTGAACGGCGTCTCGGCCGTCCGCCGCACGCGGCTGAAGCCGCCCTCGTGCAGCACCTCGGCGAGCCGCGCCTCGCCGGCCTGGGCGCCGAGCGCGAGCCCGACCTCCTGGCTCAGCGACGCCGGCGTGCAGAGCATCGTCGAGCCCGCGTAGAACACGCGCCCGACCGCGTTGAGGTTGTCCTCGACCGTGTCGCCCGCGAACGGCTCCACCACCATCCACGTGCCGTCGTCGGCGAGCTGCGAACGCACGTGCGCCGCCGCGCCCACCGGGTCGCCCATGTCGTGCAGCGCGTCGAAGACGCAGATCAGATCGAACGGGCCGCCGCCGAAGTCCTTCGCGCTCGCCACCTCGAACGTCACCCGGTCGGCGACGTCGGCGCGCTCAGCGGCGCGGCGGGCGGCTTCGATCGAGCCTTCGTGGTAGTCGGAGGCGGCGAACGTGGACGCGGGGAACGCCTGGGCCATCAGAATCGTCGACGCCCCGTGGCCGCAGCCGATGTCGGCCACCCGCGCGCCCGCCCGCAGCTTCTCGACGACGCCGTCGAGCGAGGGCAACCACGCGTCCACCAGGTTCGCGAGATAGCCGGGGCGGAAGAACCGCTCGGTCCCCTCGAACAGGTCGTGGTCGTGCTCATGCCAGCCCATGCCCTCGCCCGACCGGAAGCGCTCGGTGATGTGGGGCTCGTCCTTGACGATCGCCGCAAGCAGCTGGAAAGCGCCCGGGATGAAGACCGGGCTGTCGTCATGGGCGAGCGCGAGCGCCTGCTCCGGCGGGAGCCGGAAGGCGCCGGCCTGGTACTCGACGTACCCGCTGGCGGCCTGCTGGCAGAGCCACTCGCGCAGGTAGCGCTCGCGGCAACCCGTGCGGGTGGCAAGTTCCGCCGGCGTGACCGGCTCACCGTCGGCCATCGCCTTGTAGAGCCCGAGCTTGTCCCCGATGACCACGAGCGGGGCGGTCGCCGCCGCGCCCATGTCCTGCACGAACTGGCCCATGAACGCCTCGAGCCGAGCCTGATCGATGGTGGCCGCGGCCGCCATGGTGTACCTCCTGGTCGTTGACAGCCATCACCCTCGCGGGCGCCCGTCGCGCCACCGTCAACCCAGCGTCAAACGCGCAAGACAGCTGAGCCGCCCCGACTTCCACGGAGACTGGATCGGGAGTGGTTCCCTCGAGAGGCCTCGAACTCGGATGGCCATCGCCGAAGGGCTCGTGTAGGCGGATGCTACCGGCATCGCCGCTGGGCAAAGCCGACCCGACCCGGTCGGCATCGCGGGTAGCGCGGCCCGCGCTACCGCTTCTGCCTCAATGGAGCAGCGGCTGCGGCGCGTGGTCCAGTTCCTCGCCGCGCTGTCGCCGATTGTCCGTTGCGACAGTCCGGCCGGGCGTCAGGGCAGCGGCACGCTCGCTTTAGCCCTTTGCGTATTCCTCCGCCGATCGCGACTCGAACTCGAATCCGACGAACCGCTCGTTGCCGACCACCCACGCGTCGTGGCCGGGCTCGATGACGTACGCCTCGCCCGGACCGATCTCGACCTCGGTGCCGTCCTCGTGCTTGATGGCCAGCCGGCCGGAGTGGACAACGCCGACATGGCGGGCCTGGCAGCTCTCAGTTCCG
Source organism: uncultured Solirubrobacteraceae bacterium (assembly GCA_963774155.1). Taxonomy (GTDB): domain Bacteria; phylum Actinomycetota; class Thermoleophilia; order Solirubrobacterales; family Solirubrobacteraceae; genus DASSUW01. The sequence continues at coordinate 258,207 of CAVZDW010000005.1, read as the reverse complement.
GCGACGGGCTTGACACAATCCGACCAGCGCCACCCCGGCTCGAAAGTCATCCGTGCGGCTGTCGTCACGCCCATGCGCACTACATCCACCTGCGTCTTGTCTGGCGTCCTCGTCTCGTCAGGCGAATCGAAGTCGCGCGATTCCACACCGGGCACGGCCGTCTCCTCTCGTCGATCGCCGACATCCTCGCGCTCTCAGGGTTGGTATTGCAAGCGCTGCTTGCACGTCCTGCGAGCAGCGGCACTCGCTCCTTCTCGAGCCACGACCGCGGTTTAGAGGTCGCGCTCGAGCTTGAGCTCGCCCGTGTCCACGGAGACGCGGCTGCCGGGGTGTCTCTGACGGATCCATCGCGGCGAAGGTGTCTGCCCCGGCTCGCAATTTCTCCTCGTTGTCGAAGTACTGGAGGACGACGGCTGTGCGCTGCGCTTCGTCGAAGACCAGTTGGAGTTTCTTGATCGGCACCCCGGGCGGCGGGCCGGTCTCGTCGATCCTGGCCACAAGCGACTCCACCCGCTCCGCCGTCACATCGGTGAACCGCACCACGCGGACGAACACGACAGTCTCCTCTCGTCGATCGACCGGAAGATCTTCGCGCTCTAACGGATGGCATTGCAAGCGTATGATCCAACGCGTGCTAACGGCCCGACGCTCGTGGGGAAAGCGCGGTGGCAGCGGCCACCGCCTGCGGTCTCGCTGCTGCATTCGATGTCGTGGAACAGCCCGTTCTGGGGGTCCGTCCAGTTCTGGTGCACGGCGTACGCGATCTGCGTGAGGACCACGTCGCGACGGCGGCGAACGGCTCCTCCCCTTGGCGCTGGCAGAAGTCGCCATGGGTCGCGGACGCCTCCTCGTGGATGATCGCGTGGAGCACGTCGTCGCCCACGTGCCGGTCGCCCACGAAGGCGGGCGGCGATGAGACCCCCAACTCGCCTTGGTCGATCTGACGGTCCTTCAAGCAGCCCACGCCGGCCGCGCAGTGTATGCCCGCGCCGCGGCCGTACATACCCGCCGCTACCCGCACAGAGCCGATCAGCGCGTCGTCACTCAAACGCGCGAGCTCACTGTCGCCGAGGGCGCCGAACACGCCCTGACCGTATTACACGGGTCTTACGCTCGGACCCGGCACGGAACGCGCCGAGCGGCAGGGCGTCAAACGGGAGGAACCCACACCCCGACAGGAGCTTCATCTCCATGTTCAAGCGCCGCCCCACCCCCGCGATGCTCGTCGCGCTGCTCGCCCTGTTCGCCGGCACCGCCGGCGTCAGCTACGCCGCCACACAGGGACCGCCGTCGTTCACGGCGCGCGGCGTCGCGCTCGTCTCCGGCACTGCCTTCAACCCGACGCCGCTGCCGATCTCCGGCGCCGACGCCTCGGCGATCTCCAACCACGGCATGACCGTCTCGGGCACGACCCACGTCGTCGTCCCGGTCAGCGGCAACTACCTCGTCACGCTCAACGGCAACTGCAACGGCGGCGCGGCGAGCCCGCGCTTCCAGGTGCGTGAGGGCTTCCTCACGACGGCCGGCCCGATCCACCTCCACGTCGGCGGCGCGGCCGGCAACCCGTCGCTGGCGGGCGCGAACACCGTGCACCTGGCCGCGGGAGCGCGGCTCGGGATGAGCGTCACTCAGACCGGGGCCACCGTCAACTGCGGCGCCACGCTCGGCGTGAACCTGCTCTCGGCCGACGCGTAGCCCTACGCGGCCAGCCGCAGGTCCGCGGGCCCGCCCGCGCGCAGCCGCACACCCGCGACGACCGAGCGTTGAACGCACGCTGGCCGAGCTGTTCGCGCAGCTCGGCCAGCCGCACCTCGACCCACGGCCTCGTCTCCGGTCGTTGCCGAAACGGTGGGTGTCACGGCCAACTGGCTGTGATTCGACGAAGGCGGCCGCCGACATGGACCCGCTCCTGATCGCAGCTCTCATCGCCGCGGGCGTCGCCGCCGTGTTCGCGATCGGTGCTCGTGGTGGTTGCGCTACTCCGCGGACACGTCGACACATCACGCAATCTTCCCGAGAATGCTCGTTGGGTCGGCGCTCCGGGTTCCCTCGAGCCTCGCAACGTCCTCCTCGGTGCCGCGCTACCTGTCGCAGCGCTGGGCTCGCCGCGCTTCCGATGAATGTCCTCTAGCTGTCTACGCGGTCTCCAGCCGCGGTGCGAGCGCGGATCGACTGTTCCCCGCGCCAACTGCAACACCCACTAGGCGTCGCACCCGGAGCAGGCCCCGCCCGGCCGAACTCAATCGCTAGCAGGGATGAAAAAGTTCCCCGCGCCGCCAGTAACGACTGCCGCGGGAGCTGGACTTAGGCGCCATGATCGCTTCCCCGCTTCCCGCTTTCTCCCTCCGCCGACCCCTCACCCGGCTGGCCGTCGTCGCCGCGGCCGCGGTGCTGGCCCTTGGCGCCGGCGCGCTCGGCCGGCCCGCGGCCGCCCACGCCGGCACCAACGGCCAGCAGATTCAGATTTGCGCGTCCGTGCTGACCACGTTCGGCAAGGCCGTCATCCTCGGCCCGAACCAGAACGGCCTCTCCACGGCCAGCCCCGACGTGCGGGTCCTGTGGACCGAGCCCAAGTTCGGCCCGCGCTGCAATCCGCTCGCCGGCTGGTGGTGGAAGGGGACCGTGACGATCTACTGGTACCACGCCGATGGCTCGTACTACCGCTCAAGCACGTGCACGATCCCCACGTCCCAGCAGTCCGACTGGGTCTCCTGCGTTGGTCCCAACGGCGAGACCGGACCGTTCGACAGCACCTACCGCGGCTAGCAGCTCGCACGGCTCGGGCGGCCAGATGCCGCCCGAGCCGCCGTCACTGGAGCGGAAATGCTCAGCACGTCGGCAAGGCCGGCGGCGGCGACGCTCCCGAGAGAACCAACAGTGCGTCATGCGGCGCGACCACTGGTTCCCCATGCAAAGCAGCGGTCGGATCGCAGCCGTCGCGATCGTGACGCCTCTGTGGACAGGCGGCACTCTGAGCGGGCCGGCCGCGCTATCGCAATGCGCGAAACGCGAGTGCGGCACGGAGCGGATCCTCGCTGGGCGGGGCTCGATCTAGACTCGCGACGTGGCGACGGCGCGCCCCGATGATCGGATTCGCCTGGCGGAGCTGATGGCGGCGCTGTCGCTGGCGACCGACCTCGGTCTGGGGCGGCCGCTCGAGCACGAGCTCGGCGTCTGCCTGGCGGCGCTCGAGCTGGCGGATCGGCTCGGCTGCTCGGCGGAGGAGCGCTCTGATGTCTACTACGTCGCGCTGTTGGCGCATGTGGGCTGCACCGGGGCGGCGCCGTACTTCGCCAGCTGGGCTGGGGGTGACGACATCCACTTTCTGCGTGCCGCGCGGGCCGTCGGCCTGGCATCGGAGCCGTCGGAGGAGGTGCGGCACCTCGTCCGTCGTCTGGCGGACGACAGGCCGCTGCCCGAGCGCGCCCGTCTGGTCGTCAAGATGCTGGCCGGAGGCAACAAGCAAGCCGAGCTGATGGCGGCGAACCTGTGCGAGGGCGCGACGCTGCTCGCCCAGCGGCTGCACATGCCTGAGGCGGTCGCGTTCGCGCTCGGCCAGTTGATGGAGCGCTGGGACGGCAAGGGGTTGCCGGGCGGCGCGGCTGGGGAGGAGATCTCGCGTCCGCTGCGCGTCGTCTGCGTCGTCCACGACCTGGTCGTCATCGCGGACGCGCGCGACCGGGACGCGGCGGTCGCGGCGCTGGAGCGTCGCCGCGGTCGCGGCTACGACCCCCAGGTCGTCGACGTTGCGCTCGCCGACCCCGACGCCCTGCTGCGCGCGGCCGACGTTCCTGACGCCTGGCAGGGCGTGATCGACGCCGAGCCGCAGCCCGTCGCGACGATCTCGAGCGCTGGGCTGGCGTCGGTGGCGCGTGCGTTCGGGGAGTTCACCGACATCAAGCTCGACTTCCTCCTCGGGCATTCCACCCGGGTCGCCGAGCTCGCCGCGAGGGGCGCCGAGGCGCTCGGCTGCTCGCGCGCCGCGGTCTCGGAGGTCCGCGCCGCGGGCTTTCTCCATGACGTCGGGAGGGTGGCGGTGCCCAACGGGATCTGGGAGAAGCCGGGGCCGTTGAGCGCGGGCGAGCAGGAGCGGGTTCGCCTGCACCCCTACTACACCGAGCGCGTGCTCGAGCGCTCCGGCGCGCTCGCGCCGCTCGCCCTGCTCTCGGGCTCCCATCACGAGCGGCTCGACGGCTCGGGCTACCACCGCGGAGCCACGGCCGCGCAGCTGAGCATCGGCGCTCGCCTGCTGGCCGCCGCCGACACCTATGACGCCATGACCCACGATCGCCCCCACCGAAGAGCACTGAGCTCGGCGGACGCTCGAACCGAGCTCGGCGAGATCGTGCGCGCAGGGAGGCTCGACAAGCGAGCGGTGGACGCCGTACTGGAGGCGGCGGGCGCGGCACCGCTGAACGTGCGGCAGGGCTACCCGGCCGGGCTGAGCGACCGGGAGGTCGAGGTCCTGCGCCTCATCGCGCGCGGTCGAACGAGCAAGCAGATCGCCGACGCGCTCGTCATCACGGAGAAGACCGCGGGCCACCACGTCGAGCACATCTACGCCAAGACCGGCGTCTCGACCCGCGTCGGAGCCGCCTTGTTCGCCATGCAGCACGACCTGGCCGAGTAGGGCGAAGGATGGGGACTTCTCCCGATGGCGTGGGTGGATCGCGCGCGTAGCGTCGCGCGCATTCACCCAATCCCCGTTCGGGAGGTAGCAATGCCCACGACACCAACAGTCGCATCCGACCGTCACCATGAGGAAGATGGGACGCGGACGGTCAATGGCGTCCGCCTCTACTACGAGGAGCACGGCAGCGGGGCCCCGATCCTTTGCATCCACGGGTGCTCGAGCTCCGCGCTGGTGTGGAGCGACGCGGTCCGGGAGCTGGCGCGACTTGGCCGCGTGATCTCGTACGACCGCCGCGGCTGCACTCGCAGCGAGCGCCCCGAACCCTACGAGCGCACCAGCGTCGCCGAGCACGCCGACGACGCGGCCGGGCTTGTCGATGCTCTTGGGGCCGCGCCGGCTGTGGTGATCGGCCGCAGCTACGGGGCGACCGTGGCGACCGACCTCGCGCTCCGCTATCCCGACCGCGTGCGCGCGGTGGTCCTGCTCGAGGGCGACGCGCCGCGCGAGCTCGCGCCGGCGACGGCCGAGTGGATGGATGCGCTCGCCGACCATCTGCGCCAGGTGGCAGCGCACGACGGTGTCGACGCGGTCGCCGAGGCACTCTTCGGCGAAGTGCTGGGCGAGAGCGCCTGGCGCTCGTTCCCGGAGGAGCTCAGACGGATGTTCACCCAGAACGGCCCGGCGATCCTTGCCGAGCTGCAAGGCGAATGGTGGCTGCAGGCCGACACCGCCGCGCTCGCCAGCATCGAGCAGCCCGTGCTGCTGGTAGCGGCAACCGACTCCAGGCCCGAGCTGCGCGAGCCGACCGTCGCGCTGGCAGACGCTCTCCCCAACGCTCGAACCGCGCTGGTCAGCGGCGGCCATCTGATCAATCCGGCGGCACCAGAGGTGCAGGCTTTCATCGCGGAAGTGCTCGAGACCCGGTCAGGCGACTAGGCAGCGCGACGCTTACCCGCGACGCGTCCTGTCGGGCATCGCCTCGAGCCGGCCGTGCCCGTCGTTCACCAGGTACACGCCGTCGATGCTCAGGGGAACGGCGTTCCGGACCTGCTGCCAGTGCTCGGCGCAGATGCGCACCTGCTCGATGCGCTCCGTCCCGTCGGACAGGCGTCGGCTGAGCGCGATGTCGTGCTCGCCCAGCATCAAGCAGCCATCCACCGCGCAGGGCATCGTCGCCTCCGCGTAGTGGATCTGGCAGAGGCCAAATCGCTGCTCGCCACTCCGAGTCTTCACGCCCACGGTGGCGACCGCGGGCGCATCGCAGCCAAGCTGCGTGCACGTCCCGAGGCTCCAGGCCACCCGCGCGAGTCTAGGCGGCAGCGGACCCCGAGGCGGGCGGTTCCTTGCAAGCTCCGGGGAAAGGCTCTCGCGCAGGCTCATGGTGCGCGCGCGGACGAGGGCACTGGAATGTCGGTCCGCCTTCGTTCACACTTCGTTGACGACCTGACAACACGAGGTGTGCCATGGCGAGCCCTGCCGGACGCGCGCTCCCCGTCGTTACGGATGCCGAGCGGGCCGTCGCGGACCTGTTGCCCATCGAGGCCGACCCTGCGGCCGCGCGACGCGCGCTCGAGCGCGTCCCGCTCTGGTTCCACACGTTCGCGCTCAACCGCGAGCACGGGATCTACACGCCGGGCGTCGCGCGCGACCACAGCTACCGCGTGCCGTTCCTGCCACAGTCCTTCGCCGGCGAGCGGGTGCTCGACGTCGGCACGTTCGACGGCTTCTACGCGTTCCTCGCCGAGCACCGGGACGCGGCCCACGTGGTCGCCGTGGACAACGAGCAGTACGTGGCGTGGGTGCGCGCCCGCTGGGGGATCGAGCTGCGGGGAGGCGAGGGCTTCGCGACGATCGCCGAGCTGCTCGACTCGCGCGTGGAGTACCGCCGCGGCGACGCGCTCGCGCTCGACGGCGCGGCGGAGCCCTTCGACGTCGTGCTCTGCTTCGGGATCCTGCACCGGGTCGAGAACCCGCTGGGGCTGGTGCGGCGCCTGGCCGCGCTGCTCGCGCCCGGCGGGCGGCTGCTGGTCGAGACCTACGGGATCGCGAACGACGGGCGTCTCGACACGCGCACGATCGAGGTCCAGCAGCCGGGCGGCGTCTACGCCGGCGACGACTACGTCTATTGGGCGTTCGGAACGGGCGGCCTGGCCGCGATCGCCCAGCTGGCCGGCCTGAGCACGGCGCGCGTCGACGGCACCGTCGTCGTGGACGGGCACCCGCGCATCATCGCGACGCTGACGAGGCCGTCCTAGGCGGCGACGGCGAGCCGCGCGCGCAGGGCCGCGGGATCGTCGGTCGTCACGGCGTCGACGCCGAGCGCCGCCACGCGGTGCAGCAGCGCCGCGTCGTTCACCGTTCCCGTCGTGACGCTCAGCCCGCGTCGGCGCAGCGCGGCCACGAGCGGGCGCGAGAGCACGAAGTGCTCCACGCACACGCCCGTGACGTGGTGGCGTACCGCCCAATGCGCGAGGGCCTGCGGCGCGTAGTCGGCCCAGATGACCAGCCGCGCCGGCAGCCCCAGCGAGGCGGCGCGGGCGCAGGCGGCCGAGGTGAACGAGAGGACCTCGACGCGGCGGCCGGCAGCACGGGCCAGCGCCGCGGCGAGCGCGTCGACGGTTCGCGTGGCGAGCTCGGGGTCGGCGTGCGCCTTGACCTCGAACTGGAGCACGAGATCGCGCGGCGCCGCCTCGAGCAGGTCGTCGACGAAGAGCGGCGGCTCGCCGCCGGGGAGCCGCGCGCGGCGCAGCTCGGCGGTCGTGCGCTCGTGTGCCCATCCCTCGAGGTCCGTGCCGACCGGCAGCCACGGGTCGTGCAACAGCACGAGCCCGCCGTCCGCGGTCAGGCACACGTCGCACTCCAACCCGTCGGCGTCCGCGGCAACCGCGCCCGCCAGCGCCGTCCGCGAGTTGTCGGGCCCGTAGGCGCGGCCGAGCCGGTGCGCGTACAGCGGGATCACCACGACCACTCAAGAGGGTTGGCCCGCGCGCAGGGTGAAGAAGCCGAGAACCGTCCGCGCGCGGGCCGGGAGTTGACGACCCGGCTCGCACCCCGAGCTTGACTGACCACCCAGTGGCCCATGACAATCCAAGGCGAAACGGCCCACGGGACACCGCGATCGTGCCCGGCGGTTCGCGCTCTGCCCCGTGCCTGCGGCGCCTGTAGCCGGTTGACTTGAGAGGAGCCCCATGCACGTGAGCATCCGGACCTATCGTGTCGGGACGGGCTCGATCGACGGTCTCATGCACCGCGTCGACCGCGACTTTGCCGAGGCCATGGCTCGTGAGCCGGGCTTCATCGCGTACCAGGCCGTCCAGACCGGGGAGCGGACCGTCGCGTCCCTCACCCTCTTCCGTGACGCCGAGCAGGCCGAAGCCTCAAACGAACTGGCGGCGCAGTGGATCGCAGAGGAACTCCAAGACTTCAAGATCGAATCGATGGGCCGTTTCGGTGGCGAGGTGATGGTGAGCCGCGCGATCGCCGAGATGCTGGAGCCGGCGCATCGCTGACCGCTCGAGTCCACCAGTGCTTCGAGAACGGGACCGGCCCCGCAGTCGATCCCGTTTGCCTTGAGGGTGCGTTGCCTCGTCGCGCTAGCGCGTCTGCTCGGGACTTACGCCTAGCGTCCTGATGCAAAATTTCGTTGGCAGTCGGCGGCGCCGGCCTCGTGCCTGCCGGCATCCGGTCATGGCCCTGGCGTAACCCCGCTGGGTAAGGGACGAGGAGCCGGCCGCCCCGGTCGTCCGTTGTCGACTTCGCGGCCTATGGCCGACAAACTCGACACTCGGCAGACCAACCCGGCCGGCGACCCAGCCTCCCCACCCAGCCGCTGTTCGCCAAGCCCGCCACCCCGCGTCGGCGTCAGTGGTGCCACCGAACTTCCGAATCAGAACACTAGTGGCCCCCGCAGACCACCGCGCCAGGGCTCGAACTGGTACTTGCCGAAGTCGCGGCCGTTGGCGGAGACGGCAGTCGGGCCGCGGCTGACCGCGCGCTGGCTCGCGCCCGGATTTGCGCCTCATCGAGATCGGTCCCGACATCGCCGAGACGGAGCTGCGCACGCTTGTCGGGACCGGCGGGCGCCGAGGTGTGCGTTTGATATCTCCGCGCTCTCGGCCGTGTGGACGTGCCTGTTGAGCAGCGGTGTCACGGGCGATTCAGTGGGAAGGATGGAAACCGGGCGCGATCGAGGAGACCCGGTCCTGATCGTCCACGGACGCTGTGTGCGAGCGAATCCGTGGAACCACATCCTGCGCCGGCACTTCGGCTGGCGGCGGGCGGCGTCAACCGTGGCGGGCTGAGATTTCCTTAACCTGCAGGCCTATCCTGCGGGGGGATGGCTCCCCGCTCCATCGTCGATGAACGACGACCCAAGCTGTAGTACCGGGCGCGCCCGTCAGGAGGCGGGTGCGCGTTGATCGAGGTTCTGCTCATCCTGGTTGCGCTCGCGCTCGTCGCGGCGTGCGGGGCGTTCGTGGCGGCCGAGTTTGCGCTGGTGACGGTGGACCGCTCGTCGGTCGAGCGTGCCGCCGAGCGCGGCGACCGTGGTGCCCGCGGGGTGCTCGCTGCGCTGCGCAGCCTGTCGACGCAGCTGTCGGCGGCGCAGGTGGGGATCACGGTCACGAACCTCTCGATCGGCTTCCTCGCCGAGCCCTCGATCGCCCGGCTCGTCGACGGGCCGCTCGAGTCGGCCGGGCTCCCCGAGGGCGCCGTCGACGGCGCGTCGCTCGTCATCGCGCTCGTGCTGGCCACGGGGGTGACGATGGTGTTCGGCGAGCTGGTGCCAAAGAACCTTGCGATCGCGCAGCCGCTGGCGACGGCCCGCGCCGTTCAGGGCTTCCAGCGCGGCTTCACACGCGCGACCGGTCTGCTGATCCGCTTCTTCAACGGCACCGCGAACGCGATCCTGCGGCGGCTCGGAATCGAGCCGCAGGAGGAGCTCGCGTCCGCCCGTTCGGCGGAGGAGCTCACGTCGCTCGTACGGCGTTCTGCCGAGCAGGGGACGCTGGCTTCGGCGACAGCTGATCTGCTGCAGCGGTCGCTGGCGTTCGGCGAGCGGCGCGCGCACGAGATCATGACTCCCCGCGGCCGTGTCGCGACGGTGGCTGAGGACGACCCGGTGCTCGCCGTCGTCGAGCAGGCCCGCGCCAGCGGTCGCTCGCGCTTCCCGGTCCTCGGCGATGGCGGCGCCTTCACCGGCATCGTCCATGTCAAGCACGCCGTCGCCGTTCCGCACGAGCGTAGGCCACGCACGCCGGTGGCGGACGTGATGGCACCTCCGGTGCTGGTGCCGGCGAGCCTCGAGCTCGACGATCTCCTCGACACGCTGCGGCGCGGCGGCCTGCAGATGGCCCTCGTGGTCGACGAGTTCGGCAACGTCGACGGCCTGGTCACGCTCGAGGACATCGTCGAAGAGATCGTCGGCGAGGTCCGCGACGAGCACGACACCGGCGAGGAACGTGCGCGTCGCGAACCCGACGGAGCCTGGACTCTCCCCGGCCTGATGCGCCCGGACGAGGTGCTCCGGACCGTAAGCATCAGGCTCCCGGAGGACGACGACTACGAGACCATCGGCGGGCTCCTCGGCGACCGGCTCGCTCGCATCCCGAGCGTCGGCGACACGGTCACGCTCCGCGCCGACGACGCGGACGGCACGCCGCACGAGGTGACGCTGACCGTGGTCGCCATGGACGACCTGCGCGTGCACCGGGTGCGCCTGGCCCACCGCCCGGCGACCGAGGAGCCTTCGTGAACACCGGCACCGCGCTCGCGATCAGCGCCTTCCTGCTCATCGCCAACGCCTTCTTCGTCGGCGCCGAGTTCGCGCTCGTCTCCGCCCGGCGCGCCGTGATCGAGCCGCGCGCGACGGCGGGAAGCCGGGCCGCGCGGACCACGCTGCGGGCGATGGAGAACGTCTCGCTCATGATGGCGGGCGCCCAGCTGGGTATCACCGTGTGCTCGCTCGGCCTCGGCTACCTTGGCGAGCCCGCCATCGCCCACGCGCTCGAAGGCCCGTTCGAAACCATCGGCCTGCCCGAGGCACTGGTGCACCCCGTGGCCTTCGCGATCGCGCTCGCCATCATCGGCTTCCTCCACGTCGTGCTCGGCGAGATGGTCCCCAAGAACATCGCTCTCGCCGGACCCGAGCGCGCCGCCCTCGCCCTCGGACCGCCGCTCGCCATGGTCGTCCGCGCGGTCCGACCCGTCATCGCGCTGCTCAACTGGATCGCCAACGCCACACTGCGCGCCTTCGGGATCGAGCCGCGCGACGAGGTCACCAGCGCCTTCACCCGCGACGAGGTCGCCGGCCTCGTCGAGGAGTCGCGTCGCGAGGGCATGCTCGACGCGGCCGAGGGTCGGCTGCTCGTCGGCGCCCTCCAGTTCGAGGCACGCGACGCCCGCTCGGTTCAGCTGCCCGTCGAGACGCTGGAGACCGTCGCACCCGACGTCACGCCAGCCCAGGTCGAGGCGATGGCCGCGCGCACCGGCTACTCGCGCTTCCCCGTCTGCGAGGACGGCCGCCTCACCGGCTACCTGCATCTCAAGGACGCGCTCGAGATCGAGCCCCGCCACCGAAACCGGCCGATCGCCCGCTCCTGGATCCGCCCGCTCGCCGTCGTCCGCGCCACGGACGGCCTGCGTGCCGTGCTCGCCACGATGCAGCGCTCCAACGCCCACCTCGCCCGCATCGAAGACCACGCCGGCGAGGCCGTCGGCATCGCCGCCCTCGAAGACGTCCTCGAAGAGCTCGTCGGCGAGATCCGCGACGAAACCCAGAAGCTCACCGCCGCCCGCCGCTGACCGCCGATGCGCCCAGTAGCGTGCCGAGCACGGAGCGTCTGACGGCGCAGCCGCACCTACGGGAGGAACTGCACATGGCCACATCGGACCGCGGCAACAGCGGGCTCACGCTCGGTGGGATCATCGTCATCGTCGGGATCGTCCTCATGATCGTCTGGAGCTTCTGGATCGGACTGATCATCGCCCTCGTCGGCCTCGTCGCCTTCGGCGGCTTCGCGCGCGGGAAGTGGTATTAGGCGAGGCGTTCGCCGTTCGAGCCGCGGTCAGATGGCGTGCGGGGCGCGCGCGGGTCGGTGAAGCGCGGCGGTCCCGAGGTCTGGGGCTTGATCAGCCGCGTAGACAATGCCGGCTCGTCCGCCGGCTGATCACATGTCCAGAGTCATCACGAGCTCTCCGTGGTCCTCCTCGCCGGTGAGCCGGAAGCCGACCGACTCGTAGAGGCGGGTCGCGCCGACGTTCGCCGGCACCACGCTGGTCCTCGCCGCCGTGACTCCCAGCTCGCGCCAGTGCTCCAGCACCTGCTCCATCGCGCGCCGGCCGATGCCGCGGCGCTGGTGCCCGTCGGCGATCATGAACCGCCACAGGAAGTAGCCCTCCGACGGATCGTCGAAGGTCAGGGCGAAGCCGGCGGGCTGCCCGTCGGCGTAGATCGCCCGCATCCAGTGGCCGGGGTTGAAGTGCGCCTCCGCGATCGAGACCGCGTTCGGCGCGACGAACGCGCGCTGGTCGGCCGCCACCTGGAGCTCGCAGATCGCGCGCACGGTCTCGGCTGTGATCTCGCGGAGCTCGACCTCCATACGGAGTGATGCTACGGCCGCGAGCCGCTTGAGGACGGCAACCGCCGTTGCCGCGGTGTTGCCGGGGCGCAACCGGCGCGGCGCATCGTGCAGGCCAGCGCCAACCCCCTCAAGAGGAGGCACCGAATGTCCCGCTGCAACGTCAACGAAGAGGCCGCCACGCCGCAGCCGTCCAGTGCCCCGAAGTTGCTCAGCGCGGTCGCGGGACCGTGGATGTGGTGGTTCTGGATGCCCATGCCGTTGCCGGAGCGCGAACGCCGTGGGAAAGTCGCCCCGTGGACGCGTTCATCAGCCACTCGTCGGTGAACGCAGCGTTCTCCCGGGAGCTCGAGCGAGCGCTCGAGCACCAGGGGCTCGACGTGTGGCTCGACAGCTCCGACATGCCCAACGCCTTGATGCTCCGCAGGACGCTGCGCGAGGCGATCCGCGACGCCGACGCGCTGGTCCTGCTGTGGTCCGAGGCCGCGTCGAGGTCCCGGTGGGTCAACTCGGAGTGGATCACCGCGGTGCTGATGGACCGCCCGATCCTGCCGTGCGCGCTCGATCCGACAGGGCTACCCGAGTGCCTGGGCGGCGCGGCGTTCACGCCCGGCGTACAGGCCGCGCCGCTCGCCCGTTCGATCCGCGCGGCCAGCGGCACCACCGTCAAGTTGACGCCGCTCATGCGGCACGAGTCGGGCGATCTGAGCGCGGCGATCTCCGAGCTGGCTCAGCTCCAGTTGTCCGTGGTCGAGGCGACGGACAAGGCGTCGCAAGCCGCGGCCCAACGGGAGGCCGACGCCGCGATGAAGCGAGCGCTCGCTCGCTGGCCGCAGGACCTCATGATCGCCAACCTCGCGGCCTACCACCTCAAGAACGCCTACATGACGGACCACTGGGACGACCTCAAGGCCGGCGTCGCACCGCCCGACGAGCGCCTCGAACACGCTGAGCGGCATTTCTTCGACGCGCTGTGGGCCGATCCGCACGACCCGTCGGCGATCAACGGCCTCGGCACGGTGCTGGCGTTCGAGCACGAGTGGGAGGCCGCGGAGTTCTTCCTCCTCGCTGCCATCCGGATGGCGGAAGAGCGCGGACTGGACTCCTACCCGGCGGCGGAGCACGACCTCGAGCTTGCGCGACGGTTCATCGAGGCTGACAAGGCCGCTCCGGCCAGCGCCCGATCGGGCAGTGGCCGTGATTGACCAATCGGCGTAGCTGACCGCCCATTCCCTGACCGAGCGCTTGCCTTGCGACCGCTACGGGTGGAGACTCGAGCGCATGGTCGGGATCGCCTCCCGCCCGTCCGGCAGGCTCGTGCCGATGGCAATCATCGTGGCGCTGGCGCTGTTGCTCGCTGCGCCCGATGGGTCCGACTCCCGGCACAAGCGCCCGAAGCAGCGGAGCTCGATCGCCGCGTTCCTGGTCACACCTCCGGCCGTCGCCGCCTTCACCTGCGCATGGGAGGACGCGCCGCGCCACGACTACACGTGCGCCTGGGGCGCGGTGCCGCAGCCCCCGGCGTTCCGCCTGTTGGAGCTCGACCCGCCGGACCCGAACGAGCCGCTGCCGGGCTTCCTGGACGAGAGCGAGAACTACCCGTATCCGGACCAGCCGGAGGGCTGGGGCGGGCCGCACCCGCTGGCGAGCCCCGACATCGCCCAGCAGTTCACGTGCAGCTGGGACACGCCCACGGGCGAGACCGCCGCCGCGGAGTCGCACTGCAGCTTCACCTATAACGCCCACACCCACCGGTTCCGGGTCGCCGACATCGTCTCGATCAAGTACGACCCGGATGCGCCGGTCGACACCGAGCAGTGGGTCGTCCCGTGCGACGGGATCGGGCCGTGTCCCGAGACGGACCCGCCGCCCGATACGCGGATCACCGAGGGCCCCGCCCCGGCGGTCGCCTCGCGGAGCGCCACGCTGCGCTTCGTGGCCACGGAACCCGGTTCGACGTTCACGTGCCGGCTCGACGCCGATGCCTGGGAGGCGTGCTCGGCACCCGCGGCCTACGTCGGGCTCTCCGAGGGCGCCCATGCCGTCGAGGTGCGGGCGATCGACGACCGCGGCAAGGACGACCCGTCGCCGGCGCGGCGCGAGTGGCGGGTCGACACGACGGGGCCGCGCGTGCTGATCGCCCGGCATCGCGCGCGCCTGAACCGGCGCGGCGTTGCCCGGGTGCGCGTCCTGTGCCAAGCGTCGGAGGCGTCCGGCCCCTGCGTCGGGCGGCTCCGGCTCGTGACGGCGCGGCGCGCGGACCGGCTCGGGGCCAAGGAGCTCCGGCTGACCCCCGGCCGGCCCGTCATCGCGCACGTGAGGCTCTCGCGGCGAGGGCGCGCGCTGGTCCGGCGGGTCCACCGCGTGCGCGTGCTGGCGACCATGCGCGCGGTCGACGCGCTCGGGAACGTCGAGGCGAGCAGCGCGAGGTTCAGGCTGCGCGGACCGTGACCGCAGCGCATGGCCTCGCTCTTCCTGAGCCATAGCAGCCACGACCGCGAGGCCGCCGAACGGCTGCTGGCGCGGCTGCGCGGGGAGGGCTTCGCGGCCCTGTTCCTCGACTTCGACCCCGAGCAGGGGATCCCGCCGGCCGTGAGTGGGAGCCCGAGCTGTACGCGCAGCTGCGCCGCAGCGACGCAGTGGTGTTCCTCGCGAGCGCCGCCGCGAACGCGTCGCGGTGGTGCTTCGCGGAGCTCGCGCTCGCCCGCTCGCTCGGCAAGCCGATCTTCCCCGCGCGACTCGACGGTGCCGCGACGGCGCCGCTGCTCGACGATCTCCAATGGGTCGACCTCGCCGACGGGGAGGCCGCGATCGCCCGCCTGGTGGCCGGCCTCCGACGGGCCGGAGTGGATCCCGCCGACTCGTTCGCATGGGATCCCACGCGCTCGCCCTACCCGGGCCTGGAGCCGTTCGCGCCCCAGGACGCCGCGGTGTTCTTCGGCCGCGACCAGGAGATCGACCGCCTTCTCGTGCTGCTCCAGCCGACGCTGCGCCATGGCCGCGGCCGCTTCGTCGCCGTCGTGGGGCCGTCCGGCAGCGGGAAGTCCTCGCTCGTGCACGCCGGGCTGCTGCCGCGCCTCGGTGCGGGCTGGCTCGTCGTGCCGCCGTTCGTACCGGGCTCGCGACCGACCGAGCACCTGGCGGACAGCCTGGCGCGCGCGCTCGCCGCGCACGGCGAGCCGCGCAGCGCCGCCGAGGTCGAGGGGCTGCCGCTCGCCGACGTTGCCCGGGAGCTCGCGCGCCTGCGCGACGGCACCCGCAACGTGCTCGTCGTCGTCGACCAGGCGGAGGAGCTGCTGACGCGGACCGGCGAACGCGAGCAGCGTGCGTTCCTGGCCCTGCTGCGCGAGGGCCTGCAGGAGGACAGCCCGCTCTGGGTCGTCGCCACCGTGCGGTCGGAGTTCCTCAGCGGCCGTCCCGAGCGGGCCGGGCTGGCGGAGGCGATCGACGAGTGGCTGGTCATCGAGCCGCTCAGCCGCTCGCGCCTGGCCGAGGTGATCGAGCGCCCGGCGGCGCGTGCGGGCGTCGAGCTCGAGCCCGGGCTGGCGGAGCGGACGGTCCAGGAGACGACCGGCGGCGATGCACTGCCGCTGCTCGCCTACACGCTCCACGAGCTCTACCGCCGCGCCGGCCCGGACCGGCGCGTCACGATCGCCGAGTACGAGGCGGCCGGCGGCGTCGTCGGTGCGCTCCGGCATCGCGCCGACCGGCTGCTCGACGAGCTGGGGCGACGCGGACACGGCGACCGCGTCATCCCGACGCTGCTCAAGCTCGCGGCTGTCGAGGCGGGCGGCGAGCCGACGCGGCGGCGCGTGGCACGGGAGGCGCTGGACGCGGACGAGCGCGCGGTCGTGGACGCGTTCGTGGACGCCCGCCTGCTCACGAGCCGCGGAGAGTCCGGCGGCGCCACGACGATCGAGGTGGCGCACGAGGCCCTGCTCCGGCAGTGGCCGCCGCTGCGAGAAGCGATCGAGGGCGCCCGCTCGGAACTGCAGATGCGCTCCGAGCTCGGGCGCCTGGCGACCGACTGGGACCGAGACGGGCGGCAGGAGCCGTATCTCGTGCGGGGCTCGCGGCTGGCCGCCTTCGACGCGTGGGCCGTCCAGCACGCGGGTGAGCTCGAGCCGGTCGAGAGCGCGTTCCTCGCCGCCAGTCGCGGCCTGGCCGTGCGGGAGATCGAGGCCGCCCGCCGCTCGAACCGCCGGCTGCGGGTCCTCGCCGCCGGCCTCGGCGTGATGCTGCTCGCGGCACTCGTCGCGGGGGCGCTCGCGGTCCGCAGCAACCGGCAGGCGCAGTCGGAGGCGCGCCTGGCGTGGTCGCGCCAGCTGGCCACCGAAGCGGAGCGGCTGGTCGCACGCGAGCCCGACGTTGCGATCCTCGTCGGACTGCAGAGCCTGAGCCTGGGTCGCGACCAGGAACCCACGGCGCCCGTCCCGCCGGCGCTGATCACCGGTCTGAGCCACTTTACGCACGCGTCGACGCTCCTCACCGGGCACACGGATCAGGTTCACGAGGTGGCGTTCAACCGCGACGGCAGCGTGCTCGCATCCGCGAGCTGGGACGGGACGGTCAGGCTGTGGGACGTCCGCACCCGCTCAGAGCGCGGGCAGCCCCTGCGCGCCGATGGGGCGCGCCTGACGTCCGTCGCCTTCAGCCCGCGTGACGGCCTTCTCGTGGCCGGCGACACCGCCGGGGTCGTGCGACTCTGGGACGCCGGTTCCGGCCAACCCGGCGACGAGCCGATCGACACCTCTCAGGAGCAGGTGAACGCGCTCGCGTACAGCCCGGCCGGTGACCGGCTGGCGAGCGCGGGCGAGGACGGCACGGTCCGCCTCTGGGACATGCCTTCGGCCCGCGCCCGCGGCGCGCTCTCAGGTCACGAGGGACCAGTGCAGGACGTGGAGTTCAGCCCCGACGGCAGCCTGCTCGCCACCGCCGGGGTGGACCGCACCGTGCGACTCTGGGACGCGGCGACCGGGGAGCTGCGCGGCCCTCCGCTGCGTGGACACCGCGACCAGGTCTGGGGCGTGGCGTTCAACCGCGACGGCACGCTCCTGGCCAGCACGGACCGCGACCGGTTCGCGCGGCTCTGGAGCGTCCCGTCCGGACAACCGCGCGGCGTGCTGAAGGGGCACCGCAACTCGGTGTGGGACGCGTCCTTCACCCCCGACGGCAGCCGGTTGGCGACGGCGAGCGCCGACGCCTCCATCCGTCTCTGGGACGTCGCGTCGGGCCGGCCGTCCGACCAGCCGCTCACCGGGCACACGACGACGGTCGGCGACGTCGACGTCAGCCCTGACGGCACGCTGCTCGCCAGCGCCGGCTGGGACGGCGCCGTAAGGCTCTGGGAGGTCGCCGAGACGCCCTCGGTCAGCCGCCCGCTCATCGGTCACGACGGGGAGGTCTTCGCCGTCCAGGCGAGGCCCGACGGGACGGCGCTCGCCTCGGCGGGCGTCGACGGGACGGTGCGGTTCTGGGACCTCCCCGAGGGCCGCCCCGCCGGCCGGCCGCTCACCGCCCACGACGGCGAGGTCAACGCCCTGGCGTTCAGCGCCGACGGCACGCAACTGGCCTCGGGGGGCGAGGACGGCTTCGGACGGGTCTGGGACGGAGCATCCGGTCGCTCCGGGCCGCTGGCTGGCGTGCGGCACGGCAGCCCCGTCTGGGGCGTGGCGCTCGCGCCAGGCGGCGAGCTCTTGGCGACCGCGGGCGAGGACGCCCGTACGCGGCTGTGGGAGATCCCGTCCGGCCGGCCCAGGGGGCGGCCGTTGACGGGCCACGCGGAGGCCGTGCTGGGCGTCGCCATCAGCGCGGACGGCGCGCTGATCGCCACGGCCAGCGACGACGATACGGCCGTCGTCCGGCGCCTCGATTCGGGCGAGCCGGTCGGCCGCCCGCTCCAGGGTCACACCGACGGCGTGACCGCGGTGGCGTTCAGCCCGCTCGGGACCCTGCTCGCCACGGCGAGCGACGACGGCACCGCCCGGCTGTGGGACGCGGCGTCCGGGCGCCCCCGCGGTCAGCCGTTCAGCGGCCACGCCGACGGCGTGCTGAGCGTCGCCTTCAGCGCGGACGGGCGCCGGCTCGCCACGGCGAGCGAGGACGGAACGGCCCGGCTCTGGGACGTGCAGTCGGGTCGGGGCGTCGGCCCGCCGCTGAGCGGCCATCTCGGTGCCGTGTACTCGGTCACGTTCCTCGGCGGGGCGTGGCCTATCGCAACGGCCGGCGAGGACGGCACCGTCCGGTTGTGGAAGCTGCCCTTCACCGGCCTCGTGGGCGCCGGCTGCCGGCTCGTCGGCCGCAACCTCTCGATGGCGCAGTGGAACCGCGTCGCCCGCGGCCTGCCGTACGAGCGGACATGCTCGGCGTTCGGCAGCGGCGCGGGCGCTCCGGCCGACGCGGCGGCTGCGCGCTACTGACGCGCGGTTGCGGTCACGGTCCGCGCAGCGTGAACATGCGCGTCGTCGTCCTGAGGTTCCTGCGGCTGTCCCGCGCACGCGCGGTCGCGCGGACGCGCACCCGGCCGCGCTGGGCGACGAGGGCCCGCTCGCGGCGGCCGAGCTTCACGCGCACCCGCTGGGCCTCGTCCGGGGTCAGCTCGAAGCGCTTCGCCCCAAGCCGGCCACCGCGCTTGACGGAGAGTCGCAGCTGCCCCGAGCACGGAGGTGAGACCTCGCCCACGCGGCAGACCAGGCGGACCTTCGCGACACCGCCCTGGGTCAGACGCACCCGATCCTTGGAGATCGCGATGCGCGGCCCTGCCGTGTCCTCCTCGGGACACCTGCCGACTCCATCGCAGGGCACGAACCACTGCTGGCTGTCGTTCGAGGCCTCGTACGACACGGACGCGATCTCGCTCATGAGGAACCGGTGCTCGTGCCCGTCGTAGTTGAAGCTGCAGCGCCAGTTGTACTCCTCGGGGCGAGGCTCTCCCAGCTCGGCCCAGCGACAGCCGAACTCGGGCGCGATATTGGGGCTCGCGAGCGGGAATTTGCCGCCCCATCCATCGACATCGTTCCGGTGCGGGTAGTTGATCGGTCCAGGCTCGAGCAGGTTGGGCGGGCGCTCCGGCGGATCCATGACCGGCGCCAGCAGCCCGAACGCCGGCGGCGTGTCGCTGGGCCCCTCGTGGCAGCCGTAGTCGTGGAGCGGCGCCTCCGACCACACGCACCTGAACGCGCCGCTCGCCGGGGCCGGCATGCCGTCGATGACGAACCTCGCGATCGAGTTGCGTCGCTTCGGGCGCTTGTGCCTGGCGTCTCCGAGATCGGGCAGCACCAGCGAGAACGCGAGCAGCAGGCCGAGGAAAGCGAGGAGCCGGTACCACCGCGGCTGTGCGATCACAACCACGCGCCAAGCCTCCTCCCGGCGCGCCGCGAGCGTCAAGCCCACGCCGCCGCCCCGGTCCGGCTCCGGACCGCTAAGCCGGCGTGGACTCCTGAGCGCGGACGACGAGCGCGACGCCGGAGAGGTCGACGGCCGCCGCGTGCTCCGTGAGGAGCTCGGCGAGCGTCCCGGCGGCCAGCCCAGCCGATCGGATGGCATCCGCATGGGTCGCGGCGCGAAGCGTGAACGTCACCGTCAGCTTGTCGGTCCCGACGGATTGGGCGGTGTGCCGGTCGTACCGGCCGCCGAGGTCATCTCGCAGCCGGTCGTCGATCACCTGGCGGAGCTCCTGCAGAGCGTGCAGGACCTGCCCGGGCGCATGGCCGCGCTCGCAGCTCAGCGCGACGCGTGCGGTGTACCTCGGCCCGGAGGGCTCGGGCGGTGACGTGTTCGGGTGCGCAGGCACGTGGGCAGCCGCCGCAAAGTCTCGGCGCGGCGACGTGCAGAGCCTACGGGTCTGCCGGGCTGGGACCTCCGGCCGAGCTACGACGCGTCGTCCTTCTGGGAGACGCACTTGCCGAAGGCGTTGCGCTTGTTGCCGTTGGTGCCGTACTTGTCCTCGAACGCCTTGCGAGACTCCTGCGTGTCGCCGCGCTCGGCGTCGCACGCCTCGGCGGCGTTGGTGCGTTCGCCCGCCTCTTCGGCGTCGTCCGCATCCTCCTCGGCGTTCTTGGCCTTGGCCTTGCCGGACACGCACTTGCCGAAGGCGTTGCTCTTGTTGGCGTTGGTGCCGTAGGTCTCACGGAAGGCCTCGCGGCTCGCGTCGGTGTCGCCGCGCTCCTCGCGGCACTCGCGCGCGGCGTTCTTCTTGGCCTGCTTGCGCTCGGCCTTCGCCGCCCGCGCCTGCTGCGACACGCACGCTCCGAAGTTGCGGTACTTGGCCTTGAACGCCTCGCGTGTCGCGTCGGTGGTTCCGCGCTCGGCGCGGCACTCCTTCTGGGCTTCGCGCTTGTCCGCCTTGCTCGGCTGAGCGGCAGCCGCGGTTGCGGGGACGGCCAGCACGACGAGTGCGCCGACGATGACGAGCAGTCTTCTCATGGGTGGTTGCCTCCAAGGGACCGTTTCCCGTTGAAACGAGGCAACCGACCGAAGGTTGGTCAGTGGGCCGTCAACCCTTGTCCCACTACCCCACGAATCTGCGCCAAGGCTGGTCCGCAAGGCTCGTCTCGATCGAGCGACGGGTGCGGCGCTGGTTCAGCTCGAGATCGACCAGGCCGCGCTCGAGCGTGTGCTCCTCCGCCTCGGACCGGCGGATCAGCAGCTCAAGCGAGCGGCGCTCCGGGATGCCGTTGATCATTTTCCTGTTCCTTCCAGACGACGGGTTTCGATCCCATCGAGCATCGCCGCTGCCGCCCGCGGCGGCCATCGTGCGCCGGGACCATCCGCCGACGAGGCCGCCGTCAGCCGATCGGATGATGGAGCCGTGCGGCGGATCAGGCTGCCGACGGCTGCGCGAGACTGGGGCGCCCGAGGCGGACCTGACGGATCTGGATCGCCAGGAGCGTGCCGCTGAGCGTTCCGATCGCGACGCGGACGAGCGTGCTGTCGGTCGAGTCCCACATCGCGTGGAGCGCCACCGCCGCCGCGAACGCCGTCGCGGTCGCCGGCCACGAGAACGGACGCCGCCACAGCGTCGCGCAGACGAGGCCGGTCCAGGCCGCGTGGCCGATCGGCGAGAGCAGTCCGCGGATCAGCAGGACGTCCTCGGTGGGACCGATCTGCCCGCGCGACTGGATCAGCGCCACGAACCCGTAGCCCATCGTCTCCAGCGCCGCAAAGCCCATCCCGGACGCGACGCCGAACAGCAGCCCGGCGCTGGGTGACCGGAAGCGCCCGCGGAGGAGGAGCCAGAGCGGGAACGCCAGCTTCACGCTCTCCTCGATGACACCGACGGCGAGCATCGGCAGCGCCCCGAGGTCGCGCAGCGTCTGGTACTCGAGGAACCCGGCGGCGGCGACGCCGATCGATCCTCCGGCCCAGAAGCACACCGCCAGCGTCGGCAGGATCTCGGGCCGCACGTCGAGCCGCTCGAACAGATAGACGACGAACGTCACGGGGACCAGGAGGGCGCCGAGGACCAGCACCGCAGGCAGCAGATGGACGTTCTGCGTGTTCTCCGCGGCGACGGTGACGAGTGCGTAGATGGCCGCCCCGCCGACGAGGGTGCGCAGCCAGGTCCATCGCAGCGGCATCAGCAGATGGTGCGCGACCGCGGATCGCCTGTCGTCGGCCCGCGGGCGACACCTGCCCTGCGCCTGCGGTTGTACGCCGCAGGATGTACGCCGGACAGGATCGTCAGTCGACGGAGGCCGTCTGCCGATTCGTGGGCACGACGATCACGGGCACGTCGCTGTGGTGCAGGACGTAGCGGTCGGCGTGATCGTGCAGGAGGTGGCCGAGCTCGCTCTCGCGCCGGATCGGGAGGACGACGAGATCCGCGTGCTGCTCGCGGGCGGTCTCGACGAGCGTGGGGCCGACCGGTCCCCAGGTGAGCAGCGTGCGACAGCGCGTGCCGTCGGGCAGCGCCTCGGCGAGCTCCTCGAGCCGCTCCCACATGATCTGGTCGAGCAGCCGCTGCTGCTCCGCCTGCCGTAGGGTCGTCTCGAGCCCGGTGGGGCTTCCGTACGACGGCTCGAACGGCGCCATGGGCGCGATGCCGGCCAGGATCAGCTCGGCGCCGAGCGCCGCCGCCAGCTCGGCCCCGACGGCCGCCGCCTCCAGCGAGTCGTGCGCGAAGGTCACCGGGGCGATGATGCGCTCCGCGGTCATCGCGCCAGCAGGCCTCCGACGCCCGACGCGATGCGCCACTGCGTCGACGGCGCCTGGAACTCGCCGAGCTCGGCCTGTGTCCCCTGCCGGAGCAGGAACGAGCGGCTCACGCCGTGCGCGGACACCGTCACCCGCTCCCGGCCGCCCGGCTCCGGCTCGACCCGGTACGTGAGCGCCTTCACGGCGGCTTCCGAGTTGACGTGCTCGCCGCCGAGCACGAGCCGCGCGTACGTGGACAGGGTCGCCTCGCACGACATGTCGCGCGGCGCGCCGGCCTCGACGGCGAGCTGCGACCCGCGCGTCAGGTAGAGGCACGCCTGGAAGCCGTTGTGCTCGGCGACGGCGCTGACGAGGAAGTCGCGCACCGCGTGCTCCGGCGACCCGGAGCCGTCGTCGTGGGTCATCGCCGCCGCGACCGCGAACGCGCCGACGACGATCACGGCGGTCGTGCCGAAGATCATCAGCGTCCTCCGCAGGAGCCGGAGATCACGGGGCTTGGACGGTTCGGTTTCCATCACCGAATGCTCGACGCGGGCGACGCTTGCGTCGTCGGCCGTCCGGATGAACCTCGGGCTCCGCCGTCGGCGGTACCGATGTCAGCGGCTCTAGACACGCTTCGTGTCATTCCGGTAGACGCGGGCCGCGAGCACGATCAGCGCGATCGACCATGCCGCCATGACCAGCCAGCCGCGGGTGCCCCAGCCGTGGCCGCCGACGGAGACGTGACTGGCCTGGACCAGCCAGTAGGACGGGAGGAACCTGCCGATGTCGTACAGCGTCCCGGAGGTGATCGGGAACCAGGTCCCGCCGAGGAACGCGAGCACCGACACGGTGCCGCCCATGGCCGGGCCGACCGTGTCGGCGCCGGCCAGGTGACCGATGAGGACTCCCAGTGCCGCGAACGGGACAAGCCCGACGAGGATCAATGCCGTCATCGCCAGCCAGTGGCCCGCCGCCAGCCGCACGCCGAGCACGGTGCCCGCGGCGTAGAGGAGCAGGATGCTCACGGTGGCCGTGACGTAGGCGGTGAGCACCTTGGCGCCGATGTACGACCGCGAGTCCAGCGGCGTGATCCGCAGCTGGCGATTCCAGCCGACCGCGCGCTCGGCCGCGATCCGCGCGCCGCTGCCGGTCGTGGCCATCATCGCGCCGAAGGCCGCCAGCCCGACCATGTAATAGAGGGGCGCCGAGAGGCCTGACTGCAGGAAGTCGTGGTCGTTGCGGTTCGGTGCGGCGATGACGAAGTAGAGGACCAGCGGGAACCCGAGCGAGAAGATGAAGAACCGGCCGTTGCGCAACGTGCGCAGCAGCTCGTAGCGGACGTACGTGCTCATGCGGCCTGAGCCTCCTCCAGCCCTCTCGGGGCCGGTTCGTCGTCGCCGGTGAGGGCCAGGAAGGCCTGCTCGAGGCCGGCGCCGGTGATCTCGATGTCACGCGCGTCCGGATAGGCCCCGACCAGCGCGCGGATCGCGGCGTCCGAGTCCGAGCACGAGAGGATCACGGCTTCGCCGTGGCGCTCGGCGCCGACCACGCCCGCGAGCGCGCGCAGGCTGTCGAGCTCGACACCCGGCAGCGTCGCGCGGATCGTGCGCGCGCCGACCATGGCTCGGATCTCGGTCGTCGGCCCGTCGGCCACGACCCTGCCCCGGGCCATCAGCACGGCCCGGTCGGCGTAGACGTCGGCCTCCTCGAGATAGTGGGTCGCGAACACGATCGTCTTCCCGCGCGCGGCGAAGCCGCGCATCGTCGTCCAGAACGCGCGGCGCCCCTCGACGTCCATCCCGACCGTCGGCTCGTCGAGCACGAGCAGCTCGGGATCGCCCACCAGGGCGATCGCTGCGCGCACCCGCTGCGTCTGCCCGCCCGAGAGCCGGTTCGTGCGCTGGGGCGCGAGGTCGCCGATCTCGGCGAGCTCGAGCGCCTCGTCGACGGCCAGCGGCGACGGGTACAGCGAGGCGACCATCGTCACCACCTCGCGCACGGACAGATCGTGGATCAGGCCTCCGGTCTGGAGCATCGCGCCGACGATGCCGGCGTCGACCGCGGCGGCGGGCGACAGCCCGAACACCGAGACCGTCCCGGCGTCAGGCGTGGCCAGGCCGAGCAGCATCTCGATCGTGGTCGACTTGCCCGCGCCGTTCGGGCCGAGCACCGCGACCGTCTCGCCGGACGCGATCGAGACGTCGATCCCGCGAACGGCGTGGATCGTCCCCGCCGTCGAGCGGAACGACTTGTCGAGGCCGCGCAGCTCAACTCCAAGCTCGGAGGCGACGGACATCATGGATCCAGCCTGCCGCGTGGTGGCGCGGTGGGCGATCGTCCGATCGGCGGATCCCGCGGACGACCTCGACTCGTCCCGCCGCGGCTACACCCGCTGGCGTAGGGCCAAGACCGCCCCGCGGGCCGACGACCTCCCCGTGGCGGCCCGTCAGCATCGAGCCATGCGGCACCCGTTCAAGAAGCGCGACACCGCGGCGCCGGTGCTCTTGCCGACCTTCTTCGCCGCGACGCTGGTGATCGTCGCCGCCGTCATCGCGATGGCGCGCATCGACAACGATGCGGCCGACTTCGCGGCGATCGCGCTCGTCGTCGTGACGCTCGGGCTGTTGATGCGCGAGATCAGCCGGCAGCTTGCCGAGGACGAGCCGAGCACGTCCGCCGACGATCCGGAGCAGGACCGATGATCCTCATGCTCGCCGTCGTGACCGCGGGTATCGCGACCGCGGTGCTTCTGATGGCGATCGGCCTCGTCGCCCTGATCGGGCGCATGCTGCGAGCGGTCGACGGCGACTCCGGACCCGAGGGACCGGACGGGCCCGACTCCGGCCCCGGCGGCGGCGGAGGGGGCAGCGACCGCCCCGGTCCGCGGTCCGATCGCGGCGGCGATCCGGCGTGCGGCGATCCGGCGTGGTGGCCCGAGTTCGAGCGGGAGCTCACGCGCTACGTCGCGAGTCGAGAGCACGACCGCGCGCCGGCGCTCGGCTAGCGCCGCTCAGACCAGGCCGAGCCGGCGTTCGCGCGTCCGGCCGCAACGGTTGCAGCGGCAGGTCTCGACGAGCCGGAGCGGACGCTCCCACGGCGTCCAGCGATGGCCGACCAGAGAGCAGAAGGCCTCCATGACCTGACCGGCGCGAGTCTGGCTCACGGCGTCTGCGTGGTGGTCGACACGAGAATCACCAGCCAGATGATCGGGGCCGGACCAGCGCCCGTCGTCGGCCCGCGGTCGCATCCTCGCGCTACGTCCTCGGGCGTAGGGCGGCCCACCCTCCCCTCTCCGACGGCGTACCGCCCGCGACGTAGCCACAAGACCGGCTCCGCGGCCGACGACCCGCACCGGCTGCTCGCCCACCATCCGCTGCATGCGAACGGAACTCGGGACGGTGGCGCGCCTGGCCCGCTGGTGCAACCGGCACCGGCTGCGGACGCTCGTCGCCTGCGTCGTCGTGCTCGTCGCGGTGAGCGCGGGGGCGTCGGCGGTCGGCACGCGCACGTCCACGGACTTCTCGCTCGGCGGGACGGAGTCCCAGCGAGCGCTGGACGTCCTCCAACGTGACTTCCCGGCCCAGGCGGGCGACGCCGACCAGGTCGTCTTCCACGCGCTCGATGGCCGCATCACCGACGCCTCCGTGCGCGCCCGGATCACTCCGGTGCTCGCGGAGATCGGCCGCTTGCCGCACGTGGCCGCGGTCACCAGTCCGTACGCCGCCGGTGGGAGCCGGGACATCTCCCCGGACGGCCGCATCGCGTTCGCCACCGTCACGTTCGACGAGCAGGCCCAGGACCTCCCGAAGGCGGCCATCCATCGCGTGATCTCGACCGCCCGCACGGCCAGCACCGCCGACCTGCAGGTCGAGCTCGGCGGCCTGGCGATCGAGCAGGCGGCGACGACGTCGCTGGGCTCCGCCGCGGCGATCGGACTCGCGGCGGCCATCGTCGTCCTCCTCATCGCGTTCGGATCGCTGCTCGCCGCCGGCCTTCCCATCGTCACGGCGGTGTTCGGGCTCGGCACGGCCTTCGGCGTGATCGCGTTCGCCTCGCACGCGATCAAGATGCCGAACTTCTCCACCGAGCTGGCCGCCATGATCGGCCTCGGCGTGGGCATCGACTACGCCCTCTTCATCGTCACCCGCTTCCGCGAGAGCCGCCGGTCCGGCGCCGACGTCGCGCCCGCGACGATCGTGGCGATGGACACCGCGGGACGTGCGGTGCTGTTCGCCGGCACCACGGTGATCATCGCGCTGCTCGGCATGGTCGTGCTCGGTCTCAGCTTCCTCGACGGGCTCGCCGTCGCGTCGGCGCTCGCCGTGCTGCTGACCATGCTCGCGAGCCTCACGATGCTGCCGGCGTTGCTCGCGTACGTCGGGAGGCGCGTCGGGCGCCCGTCGCGCCGCCGCGCGCGGCCGGCGGCCGACGACGGAATGTGGGCGCGCTGGGCGCGCTTCGTCGGCCGCCACCCGTGGCCGGCGGTGGTCGCAGGGCTGGCGGTCATGCTCGTCATCGCGATCCCCGCCCTGTCGATGGACCTGGGCTTCAGCGACGCCGGCAACGACCCGCCCGGCAGCACGACGCGCAAGGCCTACGACCTGCTGGCCGAGGGGTTCGGGCCCGGCGTCAACGGCCCGCTGACGGTCGTCGCCGAGCTCGCCCACAAGGCGGACGCGACAGCGCTCGACGGCATCGGGACGGCGCTGCGCGGCACGCCGAACGTGGCCGAGGTCTCCGGCCCGATCCTCAACGGTGACGAGCGGACGGCGGTCTTCGAGGTGATCCCGCGGTCCTCCCCGCAGGCGGGCGCGACCACCGACCTGGTGGACACGCTGCGCACCACGGTCCTGCCGCCGGTCGCCCAGCAGCACCGACGCGACCGTCCTGGTCGGCGGCGTGACCGCGAGCGCCATCGACTTCACGAACGTGCTCTCCGCCAAGCTGCCGGTGTTCATCGCCGTGGTGGTCGGCCTCGCGGCGCTGCTCCTCCTGGTCGTGTTCCGCTCGTTCGCCATCCCGATCCAGGCGGCCTGCATGAACCTGCTGTCGATCGCCGCGGCTCTCGGCGTCACGGTCGCCGTCTTCCAGTACGGCTGGCTCGGGAGCCTGGTGGGCGTCTCCGCGGGTCCGATCGAGCCCTGGCTCCCGGTGATGCTCTTCGCGATCGTCTTCGGCCTCTCCATGGACTACGAGGTCTTCCTCGTCTCGCGCATCCACGAGGAGTGGGTCCGGCGGCGCGATCCGTCGCGGGCGATCGTCGAGGGCCTCGCGACGACCGGTCGCGTGATCACCGCGGCGGCGACGATCATGATCTGCGTCTTCCTCGCCTTCGTGCTCGGCCCGGAGCGGCAGATCAAGCTCTTCGGGCTCGGTCTCGCGAGCGCGGTGTTCCTCGATGCGTTCGTCGTGCGCAGCCTGCTGCTGCCCGCCGTCCTCCACCTCCTCGGCCGCAGGACCTGGGCGTTCCCGGCCGGGCTCGGGCGCAAGCTGCCGAGGCTCGCGACGGAGCCGGACCCCGGCCGCTGATCATCAGCGCAGTCTCGGGACAACGTCAACTGCGGCTGGGTAAGGCGCCGCCTCCCTCAATGCGGGGTTGAGATCGTGCGCGCTCGGCTGCCGGTCGCCGCCTCGCCGCTCCGCCGCGCCCGCGGCCGCTGCGAGGCGATGTGCTTCGCGACGTGGTCGGCGTCGCGCGCGAGGCCGTGGATCATCGCCGACGACACCGCGTAGAGGAACAGCAGGCCGACGAAGTAGAGCCCGGGCTGGTCGGGGACGACTCCGCGCTCCGTGACCGGGTCGTCGTGGGCGACGCCGGGGATGTCGAGCCAGTCGAGGCCGGGCCCGAAGCCCGAGCACCAGATGACGTTCGCCACGTCGAGCACACGGCCGTCCTCGAGCTGGGGCCGGCCGCCGCGGACCCCGGTGACGCGGGGGACCCGCTCGATCCCGGCGGCCGCGAGATCCTCCGGCTTGGTCCGCACGAGCGGAAGGCCGTGCGAGAACACGTCGGACCGCTTCCTGCGGCCCATCGGCGTCCGCACGGTCAGCACGCGATGGAAGAGGCCGCGCAGGATCAGCGGCAGCACGAAGCGCGCCGCGAACGACTCGATGCGGATCGGGATGTGGCCGACGTCCGGCCCTGACAGCCAGACCTGACGCCCGCTGCGCGCGGCGTCGAGCGCGATCTCGGCCCCCGAGTTGCCCGCGCCGGCGACGAGCACGGCACCTTCCGCGAGCCGGCCGGGGTTGCGGTAGTCGGCCGAGTGCAGCTGGACGATGCCGGGGTCGAGCTCGGCGGCGTAGGCCGGGGTCCGCGGGCGCTGCCAGCTTCCGATCGCGACCACGACGTTGTCGGCGACCAACCGGCGCTCCCCGGCGGTCACGACGAACCCGCTCCCGTTCCGCGCCACGCGGTCCACGTGCACGCCGAGCCGCACGGGCAGGTCGAAGCGCGCTGCGTACGCCTCGAGGTAGTCGGCCATCTCGTCCTTGGTCGGGTACGAGTGCCGAGGGGCGGGGAAGCGCATCCCGGCCAGCCCGTCGTAGCGCGCAGGTGTGAACAGGCGCAGCGAGTCCCACCGCCCGCGCCAGGAGTCGCCGACCCGATCGCCGGCGTCGAGGATGACGAACGGGAGGCCGCGGCGGGCGAGCTGGTAGCCGACGGACAGCCCCGCCTGGCCTCCGCCCACGACGATCGTCTCGATGTGCTCGTCCAAGGTCCGCATGGGTCCTCCTGCGGTTGCTTGGCGACGACGCTACGGGTGCCGGCGAGCGCCGCCCATGGGGAGTTCTCCCTACCTCACGAGCCCGTGCTCCATCGCGAACAACGCCGCGGCGGCGCGCGTGGAGACGCCCATCTTCGCGTAGGCGTTCTGGATGTGGTGGTCGGCGGTCTTCGGCGAGATCCCCAGATCCGCGGCGATCTGCTTGGTCTGCAGGCCGCGCGCGAGCAGGCCGACGACCTCGGCCTCGCGCTCGGTCAGGCCCGCGGGCCGCTCGATGCGTGGGGCCGGCTGCCCGGCCGTCTCGAGCACGGCGGCCACCAGATCGGCGTCGAGACAGCCGGCCCGGGACTCCTCCGCGAGCGCCTCGGCGGCCCGGGCGGCGGGCATCGCCTCGCGGTGCGGTCGCGGCTCCGTCATCGCGTGATACGCGTCGACCGCGGCGAGCAACCGCACGGCGGCAGGCTGGCCGGCCGCGGGCGTCCCGCGGTGGTAGCCGGAGCCGTCCAGCCGTTCGTGATGGGCGCCGGCCATCGGGGCGAGCGAGGCGAGCGCCGGAGCCCGCAGGAGCACCCGCTCGGAGTGGTAGGCATGGAGCCGCACCTGCTCCCAGTCGTCCGGCGTCAGCGGGCCGGATCGGTGCCAGACGCTCACCGGCGTCGCGATCCGTCCGATGTCATGCACGCTCGCCGCACGGCGGATCGCGACCACGGCGCGTCGTCGAGACGGCAGCGTCGCGCGGTCGCCTCGGCCAGGTGGGCGACCCCCGCCGAGTGGCCCGCAAGGAACGGCGAGGCGAGGTCGGCGAAGTCGCCCATGGCGGCGAGCGCGCCGTCGATCGCGTCGCCCTCCAGGCTCAGCCATGCGGCGGGCTCCAGGGCGAGCGCCTCGTCCCAGGCGGACGCCTCCGCGTCAAGCGCCAGGATCTCCGCGGCACCGTCGGCGAGCCGCTCCGCGATCTCGGGGTCGAGTGCTCGGCCGGCGTGGTCCCGTACGACGCGCGCGGCGCGTTCGACGCCGCCCAGCGAGCGCTGGATCGCCGCATCCTGCGCCACGTGGACGATGCGCATCGGCAGCGGGACCTCATCGCGCGCGGCCCGGTGGAGCGGCCCGTTGCCGTCCCAGCGCTCCGTCACGTGCGCGAACAGGCCCGACAGCGGCGCCGACAGCCCGACGCGCCGAGCGAGCATCTCCGCGACCTCGCACGCGGCGGTGATGTGCGGCTGCAGCCCGCGGGCCGCCCTCGGCGCCCTGCGCGCGATCTCCAGCGCGGCGCGCGGAGGCGAGCTGCCCGGCGGCACGAGCGCGCGAAACACGCCGAACAGGCTTTCGCGCTGGGAGCCGTACATCACCGGCAGGTGCTGCCGCGTCATGCTGCCGCCGAAGATCTCCGCCGCGATCTCCGCGTCCGTGGTGCAGCCGGAGTGGAAGAGCAGGCACGCGTAGTAGGTGTGTCGGCGCGTCTCGGCGTCGAGTCCGAGGCGCTCGCCGAGCCGGGCCGCGAAGATGGTGCTCTGGAGGCCGTGCTCGAACGGCAGGCCCATGCCGAGATCGGTCGCCAAGCTCAGGGCGCCGATCACCTCCGCGGCCCGTACTCGTTCCGGCACTGGCGCGATCGTAGCCCTCCGGTCCACCTTCGGACGGGAGGGCCAGACGCGCCGCGGGATTCCCCCGGCCGCGCGCCGATCGGCAGGGGTACAAGGCTGGGGCCCTCGAGGCCGGCCGCCGCGAGACCGACGCTGAGTTCCTCGTCGTCTTCGACGCCGACTTCGTGCCGCCCACGAGCTACCTGCAGCGAGCGATCCCGCACTTCTATCGCCCTGACGGCGAACCGGACGCCGGGCTCGCTCTGGTCCAGACGCAATGGGGCCACCTCAACGCCAACGAGTCGGCGCTGACCCGCGCGCAGTCGCTCTGGGTCGACGACCACCACACGCTGCAAATGTCGTGGCGCTCCGCGATGTGGCAGTTCGTCAACTTCACCGGCACCGCCGGCGTGTGGCGCGCCTCAGCGGTGGAGTCCGCCGGCGGCTGGCGCGCGGCGAGCCTGGTCGAGGACTGCGAGCTGAGCTTCCGGCACCTCTTCGCCGGCTACCGGACGACGTTCGTCAAGGACATCGTCGCGCCCGCTGAGCTGCCGGCGACGTTCACCGCGTACAAGGCGCAGCAGAAGCGATGGACGCAGGGCTGGGTACAGCTTCAACGGCTGCATCTGCGGACGCTGCTGTTCGGGTTCCGGTGCTCCTCGGTCCGGCGCCTCGCGTTCGCCTACCACATGTGCATCTCGTGGCAGTGGCCGGCGTGGGCGCTGTGGGTCACCGGACTGCCGGTCCTGATCTTCACCGAC
Organism: uncultured Solirubrobacteraceae bacterium; assembly: GCA_963774155.1. GTDB lineage: Bacteria > Actinomycetota > Thermoleophilia > Solirubrobacterales > Solirubrobacteraceae > DASSUW01. The sequence continues at coordinate 226,788 of CAVZDW010000005.1, read as the reverse complement.
CTGTGGTTCGGCGCGCTCGGCACCGGCGCCGGCCTCGCGCTGTACCTCCTGCCCACCGTTCTCTGGCTGCTCGTGGCCACGACCCTCGCGTCACTCGAGACCAAGCACACCTACCCGGAGCATCTGAGCGTGGCGACGTTCCGCAACGCTTCGCGCGCGTCGTGCCCTACGTCGTGATCAACACGGGCATGCTCCCGCACCAGTTCAGCGCCTTCACCGAAGGGCTCTTCGGCGCGCTGCACAGCGAGTTCGAGCGCACCCCGAAGGCCGCGTCCGTCACGGTACCCCCAGCGCGGAGGCGAAGCGGAGCTACGCCGTCAACGTCCACCGGCCTAGAGCGGAAGGTCGAAGCCGCGCGAGAAGTTCAGCACCGCAGCGACGGTGAGGTACATGAGCCACACCCCGGTCGCGACGTGGGCGAGGCCCAGCAGCCGTCCCCACATGGCCGAGCCGAGGCTGGCGAAGAAGTCGCAGATGTAGACCAGCGTGAGCCCGACGAACAGCGCGCCGACGGGGTTGTCGTCCGCGCCGAAGAAGACCACCGCGCCGAGGATCGAGAGGACCGTGAAGGGGACCGACATGAGCGCGTTCGGGCGCGGGTCGCTGCCGAAGGCCCTGGACATCCCGATCGCCCACCAGTGCACGCCGTAGGCCGTGAACGCGACCGCCGCCATGTAGAGCGGCTGATCGGTGAACGAGTCGAACCAGGTCAGTCCGATGAAGAGCAGGATCCCGGTGATGAACTGCAGGAAGCCGGGCATCCAGATGCCCCAGATCCCGGTCGTGATGTCGACGCTGCGATCGCGCTTGGGGAAACCGGCCAGTTCCTGGGGTCCGTAGATCAGATAACCGACCCCCAGGCCGAAGAACCCGAGCGCCAGCGGGACGAATGCCGATGGCTGGAAGCTGACTACCTGCGCGACGAGGGACACTGGAGATCTCCGTTCGTTGACATCTCCTTGGATGGTGCGCGACCCAGGTCCCGGTGTCGTCGGCCCGAGGGCCGATCTCCTCGCGTACTCCGGCGGACGTACCGGACGGCGCTGGACGGGATGGAATGAGCGGCGGATGATCTGGCGCCATGGCTGGTGCCCACGGCCGCGATGGGGAGGCTGAGGATCCCGCTCAGGCGGACCGCGAGCGGAGGCAGGCCGAGCGTGCGCGCCGGCGCCTCGAGCCGCGCAGCGCACGGCGCGCGCGGCGGCGCCGCAGGCGCGCGCTCCGCGCCGCATCGGTGGCCGGGATCCTGGCGGTGGTCGCGTTCGCGGTGATCCGCGTCGTTGGTGGAGACCCGGCCAACGAGCCCGCTGCGTCAGGGGACGCGACCGACGTCGCCGCGCAGGATGCGCCGACGTTCGCGCTCGGCCCGACCGTGAGCGACGCCGCCGCGCGCCGGACCGTGATCCCCATCCTCATGTACCACGTGATCGCCACACCGGCGGCGGGCACGCCGTACCCCGACCTGTGGGTCCCGCCGGCCGCGTTTCGCGCTCAGATGTTCGCGCTCGCGCGTGCGGGCTACCGAGGGATCACGCTCTCGCAGGCGTTCGCCGGGTGGCGCGAGGGAGCGCCGGTGCCCGCGCAGCCGGTCGTGGTCTCCTTCGACGACGGCTACCGCTCGCACTCGACGGTGGCCGCGCCGGTGCTGCGCGAGCTCGGCTGGCCCGGCGTGCTCAACCTCGAGATCGGGAACGTGGGCTCCGACGGGATCTCGCTGGGACGCCTTCGCGGCCTCGTGCGCGACGGCTGGGAGATCGACTCGCACACCGTCCACCATCCCGACCTCACCGCCCTCGGGCCGGCCGCGTTGCGGGACGAGCTGACGCGCTCACGCGCGTGGGTTCGCCGCCGGCTCGGCGTCGACGCCGACTTCTTCTGCTACCCGGCGGGTCGCTTCGACGCCGCCGTGGTGACCGCTGTCCGAGCCGCCGGCTATCGCGGCGCGACGACGACGCAGCCGGGTCCGGCGACCGCGCGCGACGACCCGTACGAGCTGCCGCGCATCCGCGTGACGAGCGTCGAGAGCGCCGGCTCCCTCCTCGCCGCGGTCGCCTCGGTCAACGCCCGAGGTCGAACCCGGCAAGCGGAACCTCTGCGCTCACCAGACCAGTGAGACGGAGTGCCTGTCGGACCAGCGCGCATCCGTATTGAAGGCGTGCATCCCAGCCGATTGGCTGGGAGCCGATGCCTCGCGCCAGTACATCGTTGGCTCTCCTCGCCGTGGCCATCGTGGCGATCGTCGGCGCCTATCTCGTCGGGGCCCGGCGCGCGGCGAACGAGGCGCCCGTCGCGCCGCAGACGGCGGCCGCCACGGCTGTGGCCACCGTCGCGCCGCAGACGGAGGCCCCCGCGGCTGAGGCCACCGCGGCGCCGGAGAAGACTCCCGCGCCAGCGGCACCCGGGGTCATGGACGAGGCGGCGTTCTGGCGGCTGATCGCGGAGACGCGAGGGGCCGCCGACAACGACACCGGCCGGCAGTCGGAGCTGCTCGAGACGCGCCTCCGCGAGCTCCCGCCGGAGCAGATCGCCGCCTTCGAGCAGATCCGCCGCGGGCTGGACCGGGGGGCATACACCTGGGATGTGTGGGGCGCGGCGTACGTCGTGGAGGACGGCTGCTCCGACGACTGCTTCCGCGACTTCCGGGCCTATCTGATCTCGCTCGGCCAGGGGCCGTACGCGACGGCGCTGCGCGACCCCGACGGACTCGCGGACACCGTCGAGGACGCGGAGACCGGGGACTGGGAGAACGCCGACGACGTCGCGCCGGATGCCTACGAGGCCGTCGCCGGCGAGGACATCCCCGGGGACTCGTCCGACCTCTCGGGCGACCCGCGCGGCACGCCGTGGGACGACGATCAGGCCGAGGCGCTGGTGCAGCGCTACCCGCGCCTCGCCGCGCGCTTCCGCTGACCGCCGCCTAGCGTCGCGGCAGCGAGGCCCGGCTGAGATCCGGGCTCAAGCCGCCGGGCACGATGCGCTTCGGCTTCAGGCCGCAGTCCGGTGCCGAGGTGACGGGGGTCGAGAAGATCCCGCGCCCGGCCTCCCACCACAGAAGCCGCTTGCCGTCGGACGACCACGACGGGTCGGCGTCGTAGCCGATGCGCCTCCCCGGGCCGATCGCGCACAGCGGCGTCGAGTCGGTCGACGGGGTGCCCGTGCGGTAGATCTGGATCGTCGCCACGCTGAGGTCGTCGGCGTTGGCTCCGAGTACCGGCCGGCGCATGACCGCGAACCGGTCGCCGGCCCGCGTGGCCTCGGCGTCGGCCATGATGTGCGTGTTCATGCCCGTGTCGGGGAACCGCCCGGGGTCCCAGTAGAAGGGCTCGCCGCGCGTCTGATCGCCGACCGCCGCCCGGAGGATCTGGGCGTTGTACGGGCCGTAGCTGGTCGTCAGGGCGTGCCCCGATCCGAGCCAGGAGGGCGCGCCGTAGTCGTAGTAGCCGTCCGTCCTTCCGATCTCCTTGTTCTTGCGGAAGTCGAAGAAGTCGACGAACTCGGCCTCGATCTCCGGACGGGTCTGCGAGGTGCGCGGGTCGTAGTAGGTCGAGAAGATGGCGTTGTGGGTCGCCACCAGCTTGCCGTTGGGTGAGAGGTCGACGCTGAACGGCTCCGTCGAGAGCGTCGGCGAGGGGTTGATCGCCCACTGGCGCGCCTTCACGACCCGCGCGCCATTCGGCTTGAACGAGTGCAGGTGGATGCCCTTGAGCGCGACGATCGTCCCGTTGTCCGCGACGCTCGGCGAGAAGTACGGCCGGCTCGTCTTGCCGTCACGCGTGATGCGGACCTGCCGCGAACCGTCGTCCTTGGCCATCCACACGTTGCCCTTCTTGATGAAGACCATCGTGTCCCCCTGGGCGGGGGCAGCAACTGCGAGCGCCACGAGGCACACCGCCACGCCGAACCACCGGAACTTGGGCATACGGCGACCGTAACCAGCGGCTCAGGAACGGTCAAATGCGTTGACCGACCTCGGACACCCCACCCGCGCGGCGCGTTGACCGATCCCTGACATGGCCGATCGCCCACTGCAACTTCTGAGTGATCCACACGCTCTAGTGACGACGACGCGCGGTGCGATCAAAGCTCCAGACGATCACCAAGGAGGGTGGTCGCTCGCGCGTCGTCATTGAGCCTTGACCGCGGTCCAGATCTCCTCCACCGGCCAGCGCCGCGCCCAGTCCACGGTCACCCAGTCGAACCGCGTCTGCGCGGCGCCCTCGGGGGCGTAGAGCTCGTGCAGTCCCGTCACGGTCAGGCCGTGACGTGACAGCAGCGCGATCCACTCGCCGTGTGGCAGGTGGAACTCGACCCCCTCCTCGTCCGGCCATGTCAGCTCGTGCAGGCCGCGCTGGGGCCGGATGAGCCGGTCGGTGCACGCACCGGCGTCCGGGGCCGTGAGCGCCACGAGCAGCGAGTTCGTCAGGAACACGAGGTGGCCCGCCGGCCGCAGCAGCCGCGTCGCCTCGGCGATCCAGGCGGCCGGCTCGCACCACAGCGAGGCGCCGTACTCGCTGATGACCAGGTCGGCGCACCCGTCCGGGAGCGGGACCGCCTCGGCGCTGGCGTGCACGAGCGGGAACTCGAGTCCGTGCCGCTCCTGCATCCGGCGCGCGGTGGCCAGCTGCGCCTCGGTCAGATCGACGCCGATCGGCCGGGCGCCCCGGCGAGCGAGCCAGGCCGACACGTAGGCCGTGCCGCAGCCCAGCTCGACCACGTCCCTGTCGGCGACCTCCGGCAACGCGCCGACCTCGGCCTCCGGCACCCGCCAGATACCCCAGGCGAACTCGTCGCTCGCCCAGTCGCGCTCTGCGGTCGCGACGTAGTTCTCCGCCTCGGCGCTCCAGGCGGCCTGGTTGATGCGGGCGTGCTCGGGCAGATCCACGGCTAGCTCCTGACGCGGTCGGTCTCGTAGGCCCATATGGCGAGCTCGACGCGATTGCGGGCTCCGAGCTTGCCATGAGGCTGGCGAGGTGGGTCTTGACCGTGCTGAGGCTGACGTAGAGCTTTCAGCGGCTCGAGCGGCTGATCGGCTGACGCTCCCGCGACCGCGTCGGAGAAGGCGGCGAGGAGTCGCGCGGTCTTCCAGTGGGGATGGGGCAGCGGCCTCATCGGCCTCGAGGCGACCCTGCCGATCGTCCCGTTCATCCCGCTCTTCATGTTCGCGATCCTGTTCGGGCTCTCGATGGACTACGAGGTGTTCCTGCTCTCGCGCGTGCGGGAGCACTACCTCCGCACGCGCGACAACGACCGCGCGGTGATCGCCGGTCTCGCCAGTACGGCCCGCGTCATCACGTCGGCCGCCCTGATCATGATCTCGGTGTTCGGAGCCTTCGTCCTCGACGCGGACCCGCGCATCAAGATGTTCGGCCTCGGCCTGGCGACCGCGATCTTCGTCGACGCCACGATCGTGAGACTGGTCCTCGTGCCGGCGACGATGAAGCTGCTGGGCGACGCCAACTGGTGGATCCCGGCCTGGCTCGAACGGGTGCTGCCGGCCATCGACACGTGGGACCAGGCCGGTCCGTCAGCGGCTGGTCACCGGGATCACCGCGCGGTCGGCGAGGCCGCGCAGGCCTGACCCGCGAGCCAGCGTCTCGTCTGCCACACGATCGTCACGCAGCGCTTACACGGAGGTCACACGGGACGTCGCTCCGCGTGGTCGGATCCAGCGCTCGGTGCTTGCGAGCGGGAGGGACCCGATGAGACTTGCCTTGACCTTGGTGGCCGCCGTCCTGGCGGCTGTGATCTGTGCCACGCCGGCCGCCGCGACGTCGCGAGCGCCCGAGCGCACGCTGGCCATCATCGGCGACACGCCGTACGGCGACGAGCAGGAAGCCGCCTTCCCGCGGCTCGTGGCGGACATCGACGAGGACCCCGATGTCAGGGCCGTCGTCCACCTCGGGGACATCAAGAACGGCAGCAGCACCTGCGACGACGACCGGCTGGCGCGGCTGCACGACCTTTACGACACGTTCGACGACCCGTTCCTCTACACGCCGGGCGACAACGAATGGACGGACTGCCACCGACCGGCCGCCGGCGGCTACGTCCCCACCGAGCGGCTCGCCCGCATCCGCGAGCTCTTCTATCCCGAGACCGAGGTCCGCGTCCGGAGCCAGCGGGCGCCGTTCGTCGAGAACCAGCGCTGGTCGGACGCCGACGTCGTCTACGCGCTCGTCCACGTCGTCGGCAGCGACAACGGGCTCGCGCCGTGGTTCGGCGGCGCCGAGACGCCGGAGCAGCGGGCGGAGCGGCTGCAGGAGGTCGCGGCCCGCGAGGCCGCGGCGCTGGAGTGGATCGACCGCGCGTTCGACGCCGCCAAGCGCGAGCACGCGCGCGGCGTGGTGATCGGGATGCAGGCCGACACGTTCGCCGGCAGCACCGCGTTCGACCGCATCAACCGCCGGCTCGAGGACCGTGCCCGGAAGTTCCGGCGGCCCGTCCTGCTGCTGCAGGGCGACACGCACGTCTACAAGACCGACCAGCCGCTGCACCGCGCCCCCAACCTCACCCGGATCGTCGTCGAGGGAGAGACGGCGAGCGAGTGGCTCCGGCTGACGATCGCCCCGCGCTCGCGCGAGGTGTTCAGCTGGACGCGCGAGCCGCTCCCGCCGCAGCTCACCGTCGCGACCTACAACATCGCCCACGCCGCCGGGATCGACGGGCGGCTCGACCTCGAGCGGATCGCCGCCGAGATCGAGCGCGGCGGCGCGGAGATCGTCGCCCTGCAGGAGGTCGACCGCCACTGGAGCGAGCGCAGCCAGTTCGTGGACCAGGCGCAGTGGCTCGCCGACCGGCTCGGGATGCAGAGCGCCTACGGGGCCAACCTGGACCTCGAGCCACCCGCGCCGGACCAGCCGCGCCGCCAGTACGGCACCGCCATCCTCTCCGCGCACCCGATCGCCTGGAGCCGCAACACCCACCTGCCACGACCGGAGAACGGCGAGCAGCGCGGCCTGCTCGAGGCGGGCGTCGACGTCGACGGCGTGCGGCTGCGGGTGGCCAACACCCACCTGCAGCACACCAGCGCCGTCGAACGACGCGCGCAGACCGAGCGGATCGTCGACCTGCTCGGCTCGGCGAGGACCCCGATCGTGCTCATGGGCGACCTCAACGCCCGGCCCGACGCGCCGGAGCTGGCGCCGCTCTGGCCGCGGTTCGTCGACGCGTGGCCGCGCGGCGGCGAGGGCGACGGCTTCTCGTACCCGTCCTCAGGGCCGACGGCGCGGATCGACTACGTGCTGACGACCGCCGACGTGCAGGTGGAGTCGGCGCGCACGCTTCCCTCCCCCGCGTCCGACCACCTGCAGGTCGCGGCGGAGCTGGTCCTTCCGCGGCCGGAGCCGGCACGCCCGCGTCGCTTCGACCTGCAGGCCCATCGCGGCGGCCTCGGCCTCGTGACCGAGAACACCCTCGACGCGTTCGCGAACGCCCTCGAGCTCGGCGTCACCACGCTCGAGCTCGACGTGCAGATCACCGAGGACCGCCACGCCGTCGTCACGCACGACCGGCAGGTGGCCGCGAGCAAGTGCCGCGACACCGCGCCGGCGTTCGCGGGCGATCCCGAGTACCCCTACGTCGGCGACTACGTCCGCAACCTCACGCTCGCGCAGGTGCGGACGCTGGCCTGCGACAAGCCGCTCCCGCAGTTCCCCGGGCAGCGCGTCGTCACCGGTGCCCGCATGCCGTTGCTGACCGACGTCTTCGCGCTGGTCAAGTGCTACGACGCCGACAAGGTCCGCCTCAACATCGAGACCAAGGTCGAGGCGGGAGCGCCCGACCAGACGGCGCCCCGCGAGCAGTTCGTCCAGATCGTCGCCCGCCAGGTCCGTGAGGCGCGGCTGCTGGACCAGGTGACCATCCAGAGCTTCGACTGGGGCGCCCTCATGCGCATGCGCGAGGTCGAGCCGCGGCTCCCGCTCGTCGCGCTCACCAACGGCGACTTCCTGCAGGTCGGACAGCCCGGCGCCTCGCCGTGGCTGGGCGGCATCGACATCGACGCGTTCGGCGGCAGCCTCGTCGCCGCAGCCGCCTCGTTCGGCGCCGACGCCATCTCCCCCGTCCACGGCAACCCCCAGAACGGCACGGTCGGCGACCCCGCCTACCGCCCGTACACGACACCGGCGCTCGTGTCCGAGGCGCACGACAACGGCCTGCTGGTGATCCCGTGGACGGTCGACGACGCGCCGACCATGGCCTCGCTCATGGACGCCGGCGTCGACGGGCTGATCACGGACTACCCGGACCGCCTGCGCGCGCTGATGGCCGAACGCGGGCTCAAGCTGCCGCCGCCCGTGCGTCAGCCGCGCGGGCGTCGCTGCCTGCGGACCCACTGAACCGCCGGGTCAGCGGCGCCGAGCAGCCGCTGGACCCCGGCGCTCAGCCAGGGCGCCGCGCCACGCGCTACAAACCGCTGAGTGTCTGACGACGGCTCCGAGCGCGAGCAGCAGGAAGAGCGGCTGCAGGCGCTCATCGACTCCTCGCCGCTCGCGCTCGTGGAGTTCGGCCTGGACACGCGCATCCGGCTGTGGAACCCGGCGGCCGAGCGGATCTTCGGCTGGTCGGCCGAGGAGATGCTCGAACGTGGCGGCCTCCCGTTCGCGCCGCCGGAGAAGCGCGGCGAGGCCGAGGATCTCTTCGTGCGCGTGCGCGCGGGCGAGTCGATCAACGACTACGAGACCGTGCGCCTGCGCAAGGACGGGACGCTCGTCGCCGTCTCGATCGCCGCCGCGCCTGTCCGCGATGGCTCCGGCCGCGTCGTCGGGAACATGGTCGCGTACACGGACATCACCGAACGCAAGGCACAGGAGGAGCGGCTCCACGCGCTGATCGACTCCTCGCCGGTCGCCCTCGTGGAGTTCGGGCTCGACACCCGGATCCGGCTGTGGAACCCGGCCGCCGAGCGCATCTTCGGCTGGTCGCGCGACGAGATGCTCGGCCGCGGCGGCCTCCCGCTGGCGCCGCCCGCGAGACACGCCGAGGGCGAGGAGCTCTTCGAGCGCGTGCGCGGGGGCGAGTCGATCAACGACTACGAGACCGTGCGCCAGCGCAAGGACGGGACGCTCGTCGCCGTGTCGATCGCCTCCGCCCCGGTCCGCGACGGCTCCGGCCGCGTGATCGGGAACATGGTCGCCTACACCGACATCACGGATCGCAAGGCGCAGGACGCGGAGGTCCATCGCCTGAACGCCGAGCTCCACGCGCGGCTCGAGGACCTCGCCGCGTCGCGAGCGCGGATCGTCGCCGCCGGTGACGTCGAGCGGCGCCGCCTCGAGCGCAACCTCCACGACGGCGCGCAGCAGCGCCTCGTCACGCTCGCGTTGTCCCTGCGGCTCGCGCTGGCGAAGCTCGACTCCGATCCGGCGGCCGTGCGCGCGGCCCTCACGGGGGCCGGCGACGAGCTGGCCCTGGCCCTCGAAGAGCTGCGCGAGATCGCCCGCGGCCTCCATCCGGCGGTACTCAGCGATCGCGGCCTGCGGGCCGCGGTCGAGATGCTCGCGGGCCGCGCCCCCGTCGTCGTCGAGATCGCCGAGATCCCCGCCGAGCGGCTGCCGGAGCCCGTCGAGGCGGCGGCCTACTACCTGATCGCCGAGGCACTGACCAACGTCGCGAAGTACGCGCAGGCGTCCACGGTCCGCGTCCGGGTCGCCGCGAGCGACGGGACGGTCTCCGTCGAGGTGTCCGACGACGGCGTCGGCGGCGCCGACCCCGCGGGCGGCACCGGGCTCAGGGGCCTGGCCGATCGGGTCGAGGCGCTGGGCGGCTCGCTCGAGGTCGAGAGCCCCGCGGGCGCCGGGACCTCCCTGCGCGCCGAGATCCCCGCCGCTCGAGCCGCATGACGGGGATGCGGCGCCGCGCCCAGCGCACGTAGTGCTCGAAGCCCGGGTAGATCTCGGCGCCGAGCCGGAAGCAGCGATCCCGTTCGGCACCTGAGAGCTCTCGTGCCAGGAACGGGCCTCCACTGCCCGCGACCTCGGCCCACGCCCGCGGCTCGGCACGCAGGTTGTGGTACCAGGCCGGATGACGCGGCCGGCCGAAGTTCGACGCGATGACGATGAGCGCCTCGCCGTCGCGGATCGCCAGCACGGGCACCGTCCGCTGCCGACCGGTCCTCGCGCCGGTGGTGGTCAGCATCACGAGCTGCACGCCCGCCATCCAGGACGAGAGCGTCGTCCTCCCCCTGCTGAGCCGGTAGACGAGCGTGTCGAGCGGCTGCTGGATGCGACCGTAGAGCCACGCGAGCGGGCGCGTCGCGGCAGTCCATCGCACCACCCTCTGCAGCAGACGTGCTTCGCGGTAAACGCAACTCGTCATCGCAATAGTGGAACCGTAGCAAACGCCACGATGAGTTGCGATAGGTTCTCGGACGCCGTGGCAGCGAGACCCAGCCAACGGCCCGGGGGCCGGAGCGCGCGGGTGCGCGCCGATGCGCTCGAGGCCACCATCGAAGAGCTCACGGAGTCGGGGTACGCCGCGCTCACCCTCGACGCCGTCGCGCGTCGGGCGGGCGTGCACAAGACGACGCTCTACCGGCGCTGGGGGACGCGCGAGGCACTGGTGCTCGACGCGATGCTCGCCCTCGCCGGCGAGCGCATCCCGATCACCGACACCGGCTCACTGCGAAGCGATCTGACGGCACTCGCCACCGCCGCGGCCGCGACGGCCGGCACCCCACAGGGCCAGGCCGTCGTCCGCGCCGTCGTGGCGGCGGGAGCGCACGACCCCGCGCTCGCGGACGCGAGCCACCGCTTCTGGACCGAGCGGCTGGCCCTCGACGGCGAGATCGTGGAGCGAGCCATCGCGCGCGGGGAGGTTCCGGCCGGCACGGATCCGCGAACGGTGATCGAGGCCGTCCTCGGTCCGATCTACTTCCGCCTGCTCGTGACCGCTGAGCCGCCCGAGCCCGCGTTCATCGAGCGGGTGGTGGCGATGGTGGCCGCCGGCGCATCGTCCGTGGCGTGAAATCGTGGGAGGATCTGGCCGATGGAAGGCTTCCGCGAGGGTCAGCCGGTGTGGGTCGAGCAGGACGACGGGACGCAGCGCGCCGGCGTCTACGTCGGTGAGGTCCAGACCATGTCGTGGCTGGGGGGTCCGCCCGCGGCCTACGTCGTCTACGACGACACGCGCTCGTCGCACGAGGTGGCGTTGCCGCGCATCACGCCCCGGGACGACGCCTGAGCGGCGGCGCGCGGAGGACGACCACCGTCGATCCGAGGTACCGCTCGGTCGTCGGTATGAACAGGTGCGGCTCGTTGAGGAAGCCGACGGCGGCCGCTTCCGCGGCGACATCGTGCGCGGTCACCCGGTCGAGCCGTATGACGGCCTCGACGGACTCGAAGCGCTCCCCCGGCCCGATGACCTCACGCCGCCGGTGGATCGCCGCGCGACCGTCATCCTCCACCACCGCGACCAGCTGGCTGGCGTAGCGGACGCCGCCGATCTCGCAGGCGTCGGGCGGCGGCGGCATGTCGTGGTCCTCGTCGAAGCAGTCCATCGCGTCGGCCAGCGCGACGGCGAGCAACCCGCCGGGCTCGAGATGGTCGAGCGCGCGGTGCAGGAAGGCCGCGCGGCCGGCCGGCCCGCCGAGCAGCTGCAGCGTCTGCATCGGCACGAGCACGAGCGCGAACCGGCGGCGGAGCATGAAGTCACGGGCGTCGGCGACGACCGTCTCGACGGGCAGCCCCGCGGCGCGGCGCTCCAGCGCCTCCAGGAGCGCGGCGTCGGCGTCCAGGGCGACGACGGCGACACCGCCGCCGGCGAGGTCGAGGCTCACGCGACCGGTGCCGGCGCCCACGTCGAGCACGGGCCCGCCTTCCTCGGCCGCCAGCGCGCGCCAGAGCGGCAGGTCCACGTCGTACCCGCTGCACTCGAGGTCGTGCCAGAGCACGTCCAGCTTCATCGGCGACGATCACACCGGGCGGCGCGCGCGGCGTCATCACCCAGAGCGGATGAGCGGCTCGGTAGGCTCGGCCGATGACCTCACTTCGCGAAGGCGAGCTCGTGACCGTGGCCGACGAAGGCGGCGAGCGGGACGGCATCGTGTTCCAGGTCCCCAGCCGATCGAAGGTCGTCGTGGCGGTGCCGGATCCCACGCGGGGACCGGTCCTGCGGACCTTCCACCCCCGGACCTTGACCGCCCGCACTGAAGAGGGCGCGCATGACGAAGCGCTGCGCCGCCTCATACGCCGCACGCCGGCCGTCCATCGCGGCGACCCGCGTGGCGGGGGCGGACCCGGGCAGGGGCCTCGCGGGCACACCCGCTCGCCCGCCCATCGCCCGACCGGCAGGTAATAACGCCTACAGTGGGTGTATCGAAGACCAGCAGATACCGCGCAGGGTTCGGCGGACCCCAGCCCAGCTCGCCCGGGCCGTGCAGAGCGGCCGCGGCGTCCGCGAGGCGTTGCGCCACCTGCACGTGCACGGCGACGAGCCCGAAGCGGCGGTGGTCGCCGAGGCGCTGGCCCGCTTCCTGGTCAGCCGCTGCGAGTCCCATCACGCCGGCTGGCGGGTGGTGCGTCAGGTCGTCGTCGACGCCGCGACCGACGCGCCGTGGGAGAAGTGCGCGCGGCGAGCCGTGCCGCAGGTGGCCGAGGACCTGCTGACGATGTCGAGCGAGGGCGGGCGCACGCCGCTCGTCCGCGCGCAGCACGCCGCCGCGATCCGTCGCGCCGAGCAGATCGCGGGCCACGTCGACCAGACGGCGATCCTCTCCGACCTCGGCCTCGACACGAGCACGGTCACCGCCGAGCGCTGGCAGGCCGCGCTGGGCAGCGCCGTCCGCGCGCGCTCCCGCGAGCAGGTCGCCCGCGCGGTGGACCTCTCGCTCCGCGACTGACGCCCCGGATAGCATCGGCCGATGGAGCACGGCTTGGACGCCGCGGGCAAGGCCGAGGTGCTGCGCCGCGCGGCCGGCGCGCTCGAGCGGAGCCTGGAGCCGGTCCAGTGCCGGATCGTGCCGTTCGTCCCGGGCCGGCGACCGGCCGACGAGGCGACGCATCCGGGCTTCGGCTCGAGCGCGGACGTCGCCCTGGTCCTGCCCGGCGAGGAGCAGGACCGGGCGTTCCTCCTCTACGAGGTGCAGGACGGCGTGGCCGACGAGATCGAGGTGCGCGCTCGCGTGTCGTTCACCGGGCCTGACGGATCGCTCGCTCCCGTGCCCGTTCCCGGCTGGGACGATCGGGTGGCGACGCCGCTGGCGTTCGTCACCGGAGCGGACGGCGCCGCGCGCGTGGCCGAGGCCGAGCCCGGGCGCAGGCGGGTCCTGCCGCTCACGCCGGCGCGCAACCTGCTGCCCGGAGCCGAGTGGGCGTGGGACGACCTGGATGCGAGCATTCGCGACGGGGCCACGGACGGCGCCGATCCGTTCACGTTCGGCCATCTCTTCTGCCAGCGCCTGCGCGTGGAGCTCAAGGCGCTGGACGCCGGCGTGCCCCTCGCGGGCGCCCAGGCTTCACTGCTGGTCTGCGACCTGCGGCGCTGCGGATCGCTCTACGAACGGCTGCTCGAGCGCCTCGTCGTGCCCGACACCGAGCGGCAGGCCGCCGCCGCGAACACCGCGGACCCGGGGCCGTCGTACCACCCGTGGTTCCCCGTCCTGAAGATCGGGGCCGACAAGGCGGCCCTCTACACGCGCGCCGTGATCCAGGACATCGCGTTCGCCGGCCAGCACCTCTCCGACCCCGGCTGGCTCGTCCGTGTCGGGCTGTACCTGGAGTTCCTCACGTTCCTGGGCATCTGCGAGGCGGTGAAGGACGAGGTCGGCGACCTGCTCTCGCCCGCCGAGCGCGCCGCGTTCGAGGAGCAGCCGTGGTTCGCCGACATCCGCGCGTCGATCGACCCGGCGGCGTGGCGCGAGGTGTGGGAGCTGCGCCGGATCCAGTTCCCGCGCCGCGGCACGCCGCGCACCGGTCCCGTGTCCGCGCTGAACCTCGTGGCCAAGCGGAAGGCGACGCTGGGCTTCCTGCACGTCCACCACGACGACCTCAAGCACGCGATCCGGCTCGCCGGCGCGAACCACCACAACGCGCAGGAGACCTGGCAGCGGGTGTTCCGCGACGCCGAGCGCGCGGTGCTGCGCAACGTCGCCGCGGCGTTCCCGGAGCTGGAGTCCGTGTCGCCGCCGGCCCGGGACTTCATCCTCTGGCACCGCAAGGGGCGCTTCGAGCACCTGCGCCTGCCGGGAGCCGTCAGCAGCCTCCTCGCCGACCAGGACGGGCTCTACGGCTCGGCGTGCGTCCAGTACCGCGAGTCCATGAACGAGGTCGCCGACTGGGCCAAGGCCCGCGGCCTGATGGATCACACGGGCCGCCAGTGCGTGCCGCGGCAGGTGAGCCTGCTCGAGGCCCACGTCAACCAGCCCGCTCGCGTCGCGCTGCTGCAGCATCACGACGGCTACGGCCCGGATCTCGAGGTCGGGGCCGAGCTCCCGGAGACCTACCAGCGGCCCGCCGCCGAGATCGAGGCGCTGCTCGCCGGGGTCCCGATCCTCGCCGAGCTGAGCCCGGGAGAGCGGCGGTCGCTCGCGCGTGCCGCCCGCCCACTGACCCTCGGACCGACGGAGCGGCTCGTCGTGCAGGGCGAGCCGGGTGGCTCGCTGTTCGTGCTCGCCGACGGCGAGGTCGAGGTCATGCTGCGCCAGGACGACGGCAAGGACCTGCTCGTCGACACGATGGGCAAGGGCGCCGTGGTGGGCGAGATGTCGCTCCTCACCGGCGAGCCGCGCACGGCCACGGTGCGCGCCCTCGAAGGCGCCGTGGTCTACGAGATCGGCGCCGAGCAGTACGGGCCGATCCTGCGGGCGCACCCGGAGTTCGTCGACGTGCTGGCCCGCCTCATGGTCGCTCGCCTGCGAAAGCGCCGCCAGCGGCTCGACGCCCGCGAGGCCGAGCGCCAGCACGCCGCGATCGCCCGCCAGATCCGCCGGATGCTCGGCCGCACCTGACGCCGGCTCAGGCGGTCAGCGCCCGGGGATCACGACCATGAAGACGAACGAGACCGCGAAGGCGCAGATCAGCATCGCGAGGAAGATCAGGAAGCCCTTCATCCCGGCTCCGGCGGCGTGATCTTCAGCAGCTGCGGCGCCGGCTCGTGGTCCACCTGCAGCGTCGTGTGCTCGACGCCGAAGCGGTCGTGGACGAGCGCCTCCAGCTCGCGCCGGCGCGAGTGGCAGTCGGTCCCCTCGGGCACGAGCACGTGGGCCGCGAGCGCCGTGAAGCCCGACGTGACCTCCCAGACGTGGAGGTCGTGGACCTCGACCACGCCGGGGTGCGCCGCGAGCGCGTGCCCGACCTCGTCGACGTCGATGTCCCTCGGCGAGCCCTCGAGCAGGATCCGCGACGCGTCGCGCAGCAGTCGCCAGCCGGAGCGCAGCATGAGCAGCGCCACGACGAGGGCCGCGATCCCGTCCGCCTCCCCGAAGCCGGTCGTGACGATCACGATGCCCGAGGCGACCGCGGCGACCGACCCGTAGAGGTCGGTCAGCACGTGCTGCATCGCGCCCTCGACGTTGAGGCTGCGCCGCTCGCTGCGCGACAGGGCCCACGCCGCCGCGATGTTGACCAGCGCGCCCAGGGTGCCGATCCAGATGACCAGGCCGCCCTCCACGTCCGGCGGGTCGAAGAGCCGCCGCACCGCCTCGATGGCGATGACGCCGGCGAGCACGAGCAGCGCCGCGCCGTTGACCTGCGCGGAGAGGATCTCGGCCCGGCCGAGCCCGAACGTGTAGCGCCGCGACGGCGGCCGCGCAGCGAGCTGCACGGCCACGAGCGCCAGGGCGATCGCGCCCGCGTCGGTGAGCATGTGCGCGGCGTCCGAGAGCAGCGCCAGCGACGACGCGATGAAGCCCGCCACGACCTCGACGACCATGAAGCTGGCGATGAGCGCCAGCGCGACGGTCAACCACTTGCGGTCGGCGTCGGCGGACGGACCGTGATGGTGGTGCTGGTGGGCGTGATCGGGCGCCATCGACAGGGCGCGAAGAGCCTAGCGGCGGCGGCGGTTCGTCCCGAACCTTACGTCCGCCAGGCCGAGGCGACCGCGCGCGCCGCGGCCCAGCGCTCGCGCTCGCTCGCGCGCTCGGCGAGTCGCGGCTCGGCGACGAGGTCGGCCGGGATCTCGGGGATGTCGGCCGGCGCGCTCCACACGCCGGCGGCGAGGCCGGCCAGCGTCGCGGCGCCGATGGCGGTCGAGTCCGGGCGGGCCGTGCGCTCGACGCGGAGGCCGGCGAGGTCGGCGAGCCGCTGGGCGATCCAGTCCGACCGCGAGAGGCCGCCGTCGATCCGGAGGGTCTCGAGCGTGCCGATGGCGTCGACGGCGTCGGCGACCTGGTGGAGGATCCCGTCGACGACGGCGCGGGCGAGGTCGGCCCGCGTGGTCCCGAGGCCGAGGCCGAGCACGGCTCCGCGCGCGCCCGCGTCCCAGCTCGGACTGCCGAAGCCCTGGAGGACCGGGACGCACATGACGCCGGGGCGCGACTCGCGCAGCAGGGCTTCGAGCTCGCTGCCGGACGGGAGCGCGCCCAGGCGCCCGAACCAGTCGACGGCGGCGCCGGCCGTGGGGATGAAGCCCTCGAGCGCGAACGCCGTCTCCCCCGCACGGCGCCAGGCGGTGGACGCGAGGATGCCGTCCGGCGGCCGCGGCGCCTGCGAGCCGGCCTGGGCGAGCACGAAGGCGCCGGTGCCGAGCGTGACCTTGGCCGAGCCCGGCTCCCAGCAGCGCAGGCCGAAGAGCGACGCCTGCTGGTCGCCGGCCGCGGCGGCGACGCGCAGGCCGCCGGCGGTCTCGGCCTCGACGGCGTCCGAGTCGACGATCGGCGGCAGCAGCTCCCGGGGGATCCCGAACAGCTCGAGCAGCTCGTCGTCCCAGTCGCTCCCGCCGAGCGGGCAGAGCAGCGAGCGGCCGGCGTTCCCGGCGTCGCAGACGTGGACGCCCGCGAGCCGGAAGAGCAGCCACGAGGCCACGTCGCCGTAGGCGAGATCGCCGGGCGCGGCGCCGTCGAGCAGCCGGCGCAGCTTCGTGGCCGGGAACGTCGCGTCGAGCTCGAGGCCCGTGCGCTCGCGGACGAACGACGCGTGCTCGCGCAGCCCGGCGCAGACGTCGTCGGTGCGCCGGTCCTGCCAGACGATCGCGGGATGCACCGCGCGGCCGGTCGAGCGGTCCCAGACCACGAACGTCTCGGTCTGGTTGGCGATGCCGACGGCGGCAACGTCGGCCGGGCGCACGCCGGCGTCCGCGATGGCGGCGAGCACCGACTCCAGGATCGCCTCGGGGTCCTGCTCGACGAGTCCGGGCCCGGGGAACGAGCACGCCACCGGCACCGCGGCGGCGCCGTGCTCGCGCAGCTCGTCGTCGAGCACCACGCAGCGGGTGCTCGACGTCCCCTGGTCGAGACCGACGACGAGCCCGGTCACCGGGCGCCCGCCGCGGCCCGCTCCGCCAGCGCGGCGCGGTAGGCGCGGAGCGCGGACTCGTCGTCGCGCTCGGCCTCGCCCGCCCGCGCCGCCGCGACGCGGGCGCGGAACCGCTCGACCTCGTCGCGCGTGCGCTCCGGGCTCCAGCCGAGCGGACCCGCCATCAGCGCCGCGGCGGGCTCGGCGGCGCGCAGGCCGCGGTCGGGCGCGGTCAGCGCGAGCCGGGTGCGCCGCTCGAGCACGTCGTCGAGGTGCAGCGCGCCCTCGTACCGGCACGCGTGGACGACCTCGGCGCGCCGATGATCGCCCTCCAGCGGCTCGCCGAGCGACGGGTCCGCCGCGATCAGCTCCGCCAGCTCGGCCGCGCGGCCGACGAGCGGGACGTCGCGCGTGACCGACGGGCCGACGCCGCCGAGCGCGCGGCCCACGGCGTCGATCAGGTCCGCGGCCATGACCCGGTACGTCGTGTACTTGCCGCCGGCGATCGTGGTGAGGCCCGGCGCCGGCGACTCGACCACGTGCTTGCGGCTGATCCGCGTCGTGTCCCGCCGCGCCGCGCCGGCCACCAGCGGGCGCAGGCCGACGATCACGCCGTGGACGTCGTCGCGCCCCAGCGGCGCGGCCAGCAGGGCGTTGGTCTTGGCCAGCAGGTAGTCGACGTCGGCGCCGGTGGCCACCGGCGTGTCCGGCCCGAGGCGCCAGGGCGTGTCGGTGTCGCCGATCAGCCAGCCGCCCTGCCACGGGATGACGAACAGCACGCTCTTCTCGGTCCGGGCGAGGATGCCGGTCTCCATCGGCAGCCGGTCGGCGGCCACGAAGATGTGGATGCCCTTGGAGGGGACGATGCGCCTGGCCGAGACGCCGCCCGCCAGCTCGCGCAGCCGGTCGGTCCAGACGCCGGCGGCGCCCGCGACGTGCCGGGCCCGCAGGAGCAGCGGCTCGCCGGTCTCCTCGTCGACGGCCTCGACCTGCCCCGGCCCGCGGAACCCGGTCACGCGCACGCGCGTGGCGACGTGGGCGCCGTGGGCGGCGGCGGTGCGCGCGACGCCGACCACCATCCGCGCGTCGTCCTCGGCGGCGTCGTGGAACTGCACGGCGCCGATCAGCGCGCCGGGGTCGAGCGCGGGCGCCACCCGCAGCGCGCCGCGGCGGCTGAGATGGCGATGGCGCGGGACCGACCGCGCGCCGCCGATGGTGTCGTAGAGGAGCAGGCCGGCGCCGAGGTACGCGCGCTCCCAGACGCGGCCGCGCAGCGGCCACAGGAACGGCACCGGCGCCACGTACTCCGAGGCGGTGCGCGTCAGCAGCAGCTCGCGCTCGCGCAGCGCCTCGCGGACGAGCCCGATGTCGCCCATCTCGAGGTACCGCAGGCCGCCGTGGATGAGCTTGCTCGACGCGCTCGAGGTGCCCGCCGCGAGGTCGCGCGCCTCGACCAGGGCCACGCTGAGGCCACGGGTCGCCGCGTCAAGCGCCGCACCCGCGCCCGTGATCCCGCCGCCGACGATCAGCAGGTCGAGCTCGCCCGAGCTCGCGGCGTCGAGCGCCCGCCGCCGCGCCTCTGCGTCGAGCTTCACCGGTCCTTTCCGTCGAAGAGGGGTCGCAGGGCAGCGTAGAGGTCGAGGTGCCGGCGGTGCAGGTCGTCGTAGACCTCGCGCAGCTCGCCGTCGGGGGCCACCGGCTCGTGGCGCGCGCCGGCCATGGCCCGCGACGCCTCGGCCACGGAGGGATGGAGCTCCGCACCGGCGGCGGCGAGCATCGCCGCACCGCGCGCCGTGGTCTCGACGTCCTCCGGCCGGCAGACCGGCAGCCCGGTGATGTGGGCGCGCAGCTCGAGCAGGAGCTGGCCCTTGGCGCCGCCGCCCACGCAGACGACGGCGTTCGGCGCGTGGCCGGCGCCGGCGATCGCGTCGATCACGTCGCGCAGCGCCAGCGCGTTGCCCTCGAGCAGCGCGCGGGCCAGGTGCGCACGGCCGTGGGCGGCGGTCATGCCGAACCAGGCGGCGCGCGCGTCGGCGTTCCACTCGGGCGCCATGGCGCCGGCCAGCGCGGGCAGCCAGGTGACGCCGCCGGCGCCGGGCGGGGCGCGCTGGGCGAGGGCGTTGAGGAGCTCGTAGACGTCGGCGCCGCTCTCCTTCGCCCGCGCCGCCTCGGGCCCGCCGAGCTCGTCGCGGAACCAGCGGTAGGCGCCGCCGGAGAGCCAGCCGGGGTTCTCCAGCAGCCAGGTGTCGGGGTCGGCGTGCGGATGGAGCTCGACCATGCCGGTCGGGTCGTGGGCGGGCTCGGCCACCACGGCGCAGACCGGCTCGGCCGTGCCCATGACGTCGCACACCACGCCCGGCTCCACCACGCCGGCGCCCACGGTCGCCGCCATCTCGTCGCCCGCGCCGAGCACCACCAGGGTGGCCGCGTCGAGGCCGGTCGCCTCCGCCAGCCACGAGCGGATCGGGCCCAGCACGTCGTGCGCGGGCCGGACGGGCGCCAGGCGGTCGGGGTCGACGTCGAACGCCCCGCAGGCCTCCGTCGACCACGCCCGCGTGCGTGGATCGAGCAGCCCCGTGGACGAGCCGTTGGACGGATCGACCGCGAGCGTGCCGGACGCCTGCCAGGCCACCCAGGATCCGGGCAGGACGAACACCGCCGCGGCGTCGTAGGCCTCCCGCTCGTGGGCGGCCAGCCACGCGATCTTCGGGCCCACGTGCCCGGGGTCGAGGTTGCAGCCCGTGAGCTCGCGCAGGCGCGCCGGGTCGAGCCGCTCGGCGGCCGCGGCGCACTCCGCCCCCGCGCGCCGGTCGCACCAGATGAGCGCGGGCCGCAGCGGCTTCCCGTTGGCGTCCGCGGCCACCAGCCCGTCGAGCTGGGATCCGAAGGACAGCGCGACGATCTCGCGCCCGTTCGTGGCCGCGCGGATCTCGCTCAGCGTCCGCACGAGCGCCGCGGTCCACTCGGACGGGTCCTGCTCCGCCCAGCCCGCGTGCGGATACGACAGCTCGTGCGGCGCGTAGCTGTGCGCGACCAGCGTGCCGTCGGGCTCGAGCGCCTGGGCGCACGTGCCCTGGGAGCCGACGTCGACCCCGACGACGAGCGGCGCCCGGCTCAGCGTCGCTCCTCGCCGGGGCCGCGGCGCAGCAGCGTGAAGTCGAACGCGTCGGCCACGTGGTGCTCGCGCGAGACCAGCACGGCGACGCCGCCGGCGGTGCGGTCGACCTGGTCGATCGTGAGCAGGAGCGTCCCGCGCGGGACGCCCAGGCGGCGGGCGAGGTCGCCGTCGGCGTTGCGCGGCGTGAGGTGGGCGACGCCGTGGTCGACCGCCAGCTCGCGCGCCGCCAGCGCGTCGTAGATCGACGCCACCTGCGGCAGCTCCTCGGGCGCGATGTGCTCCACGCGGCACCAGTCCGTGACGTCGACCACCGGGCGGCCGTCGGCCGTGCGGACGCGCCGCAGCCGGCTCACCGGCGTGCCCACGGGGATCTCCAGCGACGCCGCCACCTCGGGTGACGCGGGCACCGCGCCCGACGACTCCTCCGCCGCGCCCGGCCGCATGCCGCTGTGCGAGATCAGCGAGGACACGCCGAAGTTGCGCCCGAGGTCGCTCGGCAGCGCCGGGCGGTGCGTGACGTACGTGCCCGAGCCGTGCCGGCGGGTCACGAAGCCGTCCTCCTCGAGCACGGTGATCGCCGCGCGCATCGACGAGCGCGAGACGGTCCGCCGCCGGGCCAGCTCGGGCTCGGACGGAAGCTGCTCGCCCGGGCCCCACTCGCCCGCCAGGATCCGCGCGCGCAGCTCCTCGGCGAGGCTGTGCCGCAGCGACCGGCGGCCGGTTCTCACGGCGCCACGACGACCTTCAGCGCCTCGCCGGCACGGATGCGCGGGAAGGCGTCGGGCGTGTCGTCGAGGCCGATGATGTCCGACACCACGGAGCAGATCCCGCCGGCGTCGGCGGCGAGCATGTCGAGCGCCGCGACCTGGTCGCGGTGCCGGGAGGCGTACGAGCCGTGGACCTGGACCTCGCGGTAGTGGAGGACGTTGGAGGGGAACTCGATGTGCGTCGTCCCCTTGGGCAGGCCGCCGAAGAACAGCACGCGCCCGCGCGGGGCGGCCATCTCCATCGCCTCCTGCTGCGCGAGGTCGCTCGAGCAGGCGACGATCACCACGTCGGCGCCGAAGCCCTCGGTGGCCCGCATGACCGCGGCGGTGCCGTCCTCGTCCTCGGTGTCGACGTAGGCCACGCGCTCGTCGCCGAGGATCGCCCGAGCGAGCTCGAGCCGGGGTGCGGCGCGCTCGAGCATCTGGACCTGGCCGGCGCCCTGCAGGCGGGCGAGCGCGGCATGGGCCGTGCCGACCGGGCCCGCGCCGATGACCACGACGCTGTCGTCGAGGCCGATGTCGATGTCCTTGTGGCCGCAGATGACGTCGCTGAGCGGGTCGGCGAACGTCGCGTGCGCGGGCGACAGCCCGTCGGGGATGCGGAAGAGGTTCTTGAGGGCGATGTTCGGGATCGCGACCCGGTCGGCGTACGCGCCCGGATGATCGAAGCCCATGAGCTCGCCGTTCACGCACAGGTTCTCGGCGCCGCCACGGCACATCCGGCAGCGGCCGCACCAGAGCGTCGAGATGCAGTGCACGGCGTCGCCGAGCGAGATGCCGCCCGCGGCCACCTCGGCCTCGGCGCGCGGGCCGATCTCGATGACCTCGCCGGAGATCTCGTGTCCGAGCACCCAGGGCGCCTCGATGCGGCGGTCGCCGTTGTAGAAGGAGCGCACGTCGGTGCCGCAGATGCCGCAGGCGAGAACGTGCAGGAGGACGCCGTCCTCGGGGCACTCCGGGTCGGACGCCGTGCCGATCTCCATGCTGCCCGGCCCATTCCAGATCGCTGCGCGCACGTCCTGTCTCCTCCTCGGTCGGACCGGTGGTAGCGTACCAGTTGTCTGACAACTCTGGCGACCAAGGGACCGGGGAATGATCGAGTTCATCTTCATGCTCACCCGTGACGACGTCACCCTCAAGGACGCTCGCGAGGTCTACGCGTCGGTGGCCGACAGCGGCCTGCGGCACGTCGGCTGCAAGGACGTCGGGCTCCCCCGTGACGAGCTCCAGGTGTTCATGGACGAGGTCAAGGCCAACGGTCACACGACGTGGCTGGAGGTCGTCTCCGAGACAGAAGAGGCGACCTTGGAATCGGCCCGCGTGGCCGCCGAGATCCGGCCCGACCACCTGATCGGCGGCACGTTGATCGAGCCCGTCCAGGAGATCCTCGCCGGCACCGGCGTGAAGTTCTGGCCGTACGTCGGCCAGATCGTCGGCCACCCGTGCCTGCTGCGCGGTTCGCTCGAGGAGATCGTCGCGGATGTGGAGCGCGCCGCCGCGCTGGGTGTCGACGGGATCAACCTGCTCGCGTACCGCTACGACGGCGACGTCGACGAGCTCGTCCGCGCAGTGGTCGGCGCCACCGACCTGCCGGTCATCTGCGCCGGCTCGGTCGACTCCGTCGAGCGCATCCAGGCGCTGGACGCGGCGGGCGCCTGGGCCTTCACGATCGGCACCGCGGCGCTCGATGGCGTGCTGGTCGACGGCGCGCCGTTGCGTGGGCAGCTGCAGGCCGCGCTGGAGGCCGGGGGCGCGAGCGCCTCGGCCGCGTAGCGGTTCACGAACCCCGGCATTGAGGGAAGCGGGGTGGCGGCTCGGTGCGCCCGGTTTCCACGATGCGCAACGATCGGGGGCGGCGAGAGCCTCGGCGACGTCTCGGCGCGCAGCCTGTGCTGACTAAAGCTCGTATAGCGAGGAAAAGTCAGCACGCTCGTCGCGGCCGAGGCGCCGCATTCCACGATGCGCAACCACACCCTCCGCGTCACTCCCTCAATGCCGCAGTTCGAGCCCACGACCCCGGCGGCGCCCACGCCGCAGTTCGAGCCCACGACCCCGGCGGCGCCCATGCCGCAGTTCGAGCCCACGACCCCGGCGGCGCCCACGCCGCAGTTCGAGGCCGCGGGCACGTTCGCGCCCGCGGCCTGTGAACGCGGTTACGGGGTGGTGACGCCCTCGTCGATCATGCGGCCGATCATGTCGAACTTCCTGCGGTTGGTCCGCTTGAGGACCAGCGCGTAGGCCAGGGCCGCGACGACGCCGACGACGGCGATCGGGGCGATCAGGTCGACGTAGCCGATCGTGCCGGCCAGCACGTCGATGTTCTTGAACAGCAGGTAGAGCGCGAACACCTGGCCGACGATCGCGATGATCGGGGCCACGACCACCACCAGGAACGAGTCCGGGTGCTTGTGGCGGCGGTGCCAGACGATCACGGCCAGCGCGCAGATCGTCTGGATGGCCATCAGCCAGACCACGCCCTGCACGGCCATCATCGTGTAGATGCGGACGTAGGCGGTGTCGAACCCGTCGGCGAAGCTGAACCCGGAGCCGATGCCCCACGCCAGCACGAGCGCCAGGGCGATCACCGTCTGGAACACGCTCGCCACGTACGGCGACCGGTGCGCCTTGTGCGTCCTGCTGAGGGCCTTGGGGAGGATCTCCTCCCGGCCCATCGCGTAGTAGTAGCGCATGGCCGCGTTGTGGAACGCCATCGCGCACGCGAACGAGCCGGTGAGGATGAAGACCTCCATCACGTGGACGAAGAACTGGTTGCCGTACTCGCCCATGGCGACGAAGAACGGGCCGGCCGGGTTCTGCGCGTCCTGGATCAGCGAGGATTCCGGGTAGGCGGAGACGAAGGCCAGCGAGGTGACGACGTAGAGGATTCCGAGGCCGACGACCGAGATCAGCGTCGCGCTCACCACGAGCCGCTTCGGGTCACGCGACTCCTCGGCGTAGTTGGGCACAGCCTCGAATCCCACCCACGACCAGAAGGCGAGGAAGAGGCCGACCCCCGCGGCCAGGCCGACGCCCGGATCGGTCAGCTGGAACATGTTCAGGGATTCCCACTGGATGCCGTTGGCCTCGCTGCCGCCCGAGCCGAAGACGACGATGTCGAAGATCGCGAGGATGACGAGCTCGCCGATCAGCGCGGTGCCGAGCACCTTCACCGACAGCTCGACGTCGAACCAGCAGAGCACGCTGATCAGCAGCGCCGCGCCGACCCCGAACAGGATCCACGGCACCTCCCAGCCGAACCACGCGTTGAAGTTCGTCACGGCGAAGTACGAGAAGCCGCCCAGCAGCGACACCTCGAACAGCGTGTAGGCGAGCGCGCCGCAGATGCCGGCGGCGAGCCCGAGCTCACGACCGAGGCCGTGCGAGATCAGCGTGTAGAAGCCGCCCACGGCGCGGATCTTGCGCGCCATCGCGACGTAGCCGATCGAGAAGATCGTGAGGATGATCGTCGCGAACAGGAACGCGGCGGGCGTGTAGAGGCCGGTGCCGAAACCGGTCGCGAACGGGACGTTGAACAGCATCGCCGAGATCGGCGCCGCACCCGTCACCGCGATGAAGATCACGCCCATCAACCCGATGGCGTTCGGCTTGAGGCGATCGACGCCCGAGTCGGCGACGGAGACCGACTCCACGGTCCCCTCGTGTCGCACCTGGACGCGGTCGTCAGGTTGGGTGGTCGACATCAGTTCCCTCTCTCCGTTCCCTCGTGGACGAAGTTGTCCGACAGCTTTTGGCATTCAACCACCAACGGGGGCGCTGTGGCAAGCGTTACAAGACATGCACGGAGGCGCCCACGAGCGGCGCCGACCGCGCCCGGACCACGATCCGGGCACGGTCGGCCCGGAAGAGGTCGTGGGAGCGCTCGAACGCGCGGCCGTCGGCGTCCCACGCGGTGCGCGCGACGGCGAGCAGCGGGGCGCCCCGCGCCACGCCGAGGAGCCGCGCCTCGGCGGCTCCGGCGGCGACCGCCTCGATCCGCTCCTCCGCCTCCCCGGGGACGAGCCCGTACTCCGTCTGCAACAGCTCGTAGAGCGAGCCGGAGAGCGAGCGATCGAGCAGGTGCGGGAACCGGTCGGCGGGAAAGCTCGCCCGCTCGAACGAGATCGGCTCGCCGTCGGCCAGCCGCACGCGCACGACCTCGAGCACGAGCTCGCCGGCACCCAGCCCCAGCGCGCCGGCGGTCTCGCCGTCGGCCTCGACCGTCGCGGTGGAGAGCACCCGGGCGTCGGACTCGAAGCCCTGGCGGCGCAGGTAGGCCGGGAGCCCCGCCAGGCTCGTGAGGTCGCGCTCGACCTTGCGCTCGGCGGCGAAGATGCCGCCCGCCCTCCCCCGTGCGCGCCGCACGATCCCGCTCCGCTCGAGGTCGGCCAGGGCCGCCCGGATCGTCGAGCGCGCGACCTCCAGGCGCTCGGCCAGATCGCGCTCGGTGCCCAGCCGCTCGCCGGGCCGTATCGCCTCCACCTCGGCCTGCAGCCGGTCGCGCGCGGCCCGCGCGGTGGGCCCGAGCGAGGCCTCCACGGGGTTACATGGCCTCCATCGCCATGGGCGACTCGGGCAGCACCTGGCCGCCGTCGACCACGATGGTCTGGCCCGTGATGTACGCCGCCTCGTCGGTGGCCAGGAAGAGCGCCGCGTGGCCGATGTCCTCGACCTTGCCGAGCTTGCGCTGCGGGATCGAGGCCTCCATCTTCGAGCGGTACTCCGGGCCCAGCTCCTCGAGCCCCTCGGTCTCGATGTTGCCCGGCATGACCGCGTTGATGGTGATGCCCTTGGGCGCCAGCTCGATCGCCGCCGTGCGCAGGAACCCGAGCTGGGCGGCCTTGGTGGCGCCGTAGTGCGACCAGCCCGGATAGCCCGTGATCGGGCCGGTGATCGAGGAGGTCAGCACGACCCGCCCGTGGCCGCTGCGCTCGAGCGCCGGCAGGCAGGCCTTGACCGCGAGCATGGTGCCCTTCACGTTGGTGGCGAAGATCGCGTCGATGTCCGCCTCGGTCATGTCCTCGAGCTTCACGTCGGGGAACACGCCGGCGTTCGCGCACAACACGTCGATGCCGCCGAGGCGCTCGACCGTCTCGGCCGCCATCCGCTCGCAGTCGGCCGCGACGCCGACGTCCGCCGCCACGTACTCGCCGCCGAGCTCGGCCGCCGCCGCCTCGCCCACCTCGGCGCCGCGACCCACGAGCACGACCTTCGCGCCCGCATTCGCGAACACGCGCGCGATGCCCTTGCCGATGCCCTTGGTGCCGCCGGTGACGAGCACCACGCGGCCGGTCAGGGGAGTGAACACGTGCGGGCCTCCTAGTGGTTCGACAGGTAGCGCTCGGCGAGCGCGCAGGTGACGGTGGTGAAGCCGGCGCCGAGCTCCGCCGCCTCGGTCGCGAACGTGTGATGGGAGCCGATCCACGCCACGAGCAGCAGCCGGCGCAGCATCACGAAGGTGTCGAGCTCGGCCTCGTCCTCCTCGGAGAGCGGCGCCACGGAGCGGTAGCCGTCCAGCCACGCGGCCTGCAGCTCGGGCACGCGCGGGTGCTCCTCCATGAACGAGACCGTGGTCGCGAAGTCGTACATGAACCAGGCGAAGCCGCAGTCGTCGAAGTCGATGACGCGGACGTGAGGGCCGTCGACGAGCAGGTTGGCGAGCCGGATGTCGGCGTGGACGAGGCCGTAGCGCTCGGGCGACTGGCCGTAGGCCGCCAGCCGGCGTTCGATCGTGTCGGCCAGCCGCTGGAGCAGCGCCAGCTCCTCCGGCCCCATGCCGAGCCCGTCCTGCCAGCGGCCCCAGTGCCCGCCGGCGCCCAGCGTGTGCTCGAAGTCCCAGGCCGAGCGGTCGAAGCCGGGCGGCCGCTGCCAGGCGCGCGCGTGCGCGTGCATCCGGGCGGAGACGGCGCCGAGCGTGCGGAAGCCGTCGAAGACGTCGTCGCCCTCGGGGTCGGGCTCGCTGCCGGGCAGCCACTCCCAGAGCACGACGTTGTGCGACCCCAGGTCGACCACGCGGGCGCCGTCCAGCGCGGCGACCGGCACGCAGGTGTCGACCGCGCCGTCCTCGCGCAGGGCGTCGACCCACTGGAGCTCGCACTCGATCTGCGCCGCCGTGCGGTATCCGGGGCGATGGACGCGCAGCGCGAAGGTGCCGCGCTCGGGGTCCTCGACCCGGTACGTGTGGTTCTCGGAGACGTTGCAGAGCTCGGCCGTCGCCCGCGGGGACAGGCCGTAGCGCGCCAGCGCCTCGGTGGCGAGGTCGTCGATGATCAATGCTCGCGTCCTGCGACGTCGTCCAACACGCGCGTGATCTCCTCTCGAGCCCGCACGATATCCGCGGTCGAGCCGGCGAGGTAGACGCGGCCGGCGGCGCCGATCATCGAGACGGTGACGAGCGTGAGGCCGGGCGCCACACGCTCGGCCGCGTTGGCGGCCACCGCGGCGAAGAGCGCCGGGGTCATCTCCACGACGAGCAGCGTCTGCCCGGGCAGGAGCATCGACGCCTCGCGGTTGCGGTTGACGATCACCGCGTGCTGGTCGGTGACGTCCTCGATGACGTCCGTGTAGAGGATCCGCGGACGCAGCCCGTCCTCGGCGGTCGCCCCGATCCCGTCGAGGATCGCCTGACCCGCGCGCTCCACATCGCCCGGGTCGCGCGAGTGCACCTCGAGCACGCCGAACTGGCGCTCCACGAAGTGGATGCCGGGCTCGACCTCGGGCACGGCCTTGAGCGCCAGGTCGATGACCCGCTCGATCGCCAGGGCCGGCGCGACCTCGACGATCAACGCGTGATCGCCCTCGACCGCCGGGTAGCCGCGCGCCCGCATCGGCGTACCGAGGTACGCCGCGAACTGCCGCCCGAGATCCGGGATCGGCAGGTAGACGCGGAGCTCGATGGCCACCTAGGCGGCCGAGGCGGTGAAGTGCTTGCCGAGCTCGTTGTGGGGGCGCGGGATCACGTGGACGCTGATCAGCTCGCCGACCGTGCCCGCGGTCTCCGCGCCGGCCTCGGTGGCCGCCTTGACCGCGCCGACGTCACCGCGGACCACCACCGCCACGAGGCCGTCGCCGACCTCCTCGCGGGAGACGATCGTCACGTTGGCCGCCTTGACCATCGCGTCCGCGGCGGCCAGCGCCGCCACATACCCCTTCGTCTCGATCATGCCGAGCGCTTCGCTCATCGCTGCTCCTCTCCTTGTTCGTCCAACGAACCGATGATCAGTGCGTCCAGCGGCGGATGCTCTGGGCTGAAGTAGCCAGAGGCCACCGACCCCGTCGCCACCAGGACACGCTCACCCTGGCCGCTGCCAAGGACGTCGAACGCGACGAGCGTCGCGCCGTCGTCCGTCTTGACCTCCAGCAGGGCACCGCTGGGCAGCGAGTCGACCCGCCGCGTCATCCATACGGACCCCGTGACCGTCGCTCTCAGCATCAGCGCTCCCGTTCGATGTCGATTCCCAAGGCTCGCGCCTTCTCCCGGGCCAGCGGAGTGAGTACGGCCTTGGAGCCGAGCACGAGCCGGCCGCCGGCCTCCGCCGCCTTCTTGATCGTCCGCTCGGTGACCGCGCCGCGCTCGACGCGCATCGCACCCGGCGACGACGCGGGCGGGCCGCCGTGACCCAGCGTGAACCGCAGCCGGCCCTCGCGGATCGCGTCGCCGTGCTCGAGCACGGTGCGCACGAAGCGGTCGAGATCGGCGTCCGACTCGATGCGCACGAGCTCCGTGCGGGCCGACGAGGTCGTCCCGCCGTCGCCGATCACCTCGCCCGGCACGGCCGGCTGGGCCCACGTCGACGGGCGATGCACGGCGGCGACCGGCGGCGGCGGCACGCTGGCGGACTGACCGTTGCCGTTGGCCAGCGCCTCGGCCAGGAGCTCGCGCAGCAGGTTGCGGGCGGCGTCGGCCTCGCTCATGCGACGGCCTCCAGCGCGCCGGTGGCCGCGTCGCCCGCCGCGCGCACGTCCGACTCGTCTCCCGTGATGTACACGCGGCCGGTGGCGCCGATCATGCGGTAGTCGACGACCTTGATGCGCGCGGCCTTCTCCGCCTCGTTGACGGCGAGGATCGCGTACGAGGCCGGCTGCATCTCGAGCACGAACAGCGACTCGCCGGGCAGCGCCATCGAGCCGAGCTTGTTGCGGTTGATGAGGAACGTGTGCTGGTGGTCGAGCCGCGAGACGAGCGTCGAGGCGAGGATCTTCGGCTTCGTGGCGTCGGCGGCCGAGGCGTCGAGGGCCTCCAGCACCGCGTCGCTCGCGCTGCGCACGGCGGCCGTCGAGCGCGAGTGGAACTCCAGGTAGCCGAACTGGCGCTCGACGACGAGGATCCCGGCCTGGATCTGGGTGTGCTTGATGGCGACGTCGGTCAGCGGCTCGATGTCGAGCCCGGGCGCGACCTCGATCACGGCGGCCGCCATCCCGGCGCGCGGCAGCCGGCCGCGGACCCAGGTGCCGAGGTAGCACATGGTCTGCGGCTGCAGCTGGTCGATGAAGATCGCGGAGCGCAGCTCGGCCATCAGCGGACCAGCTCCCGGAGCTCGTCGAGGATCATGGCCCGGAGGTCCTCGCGCGAGAGCCCGCCGGCGGGCTCGGCCGGTCGCTCGACCGGGGCGGGCTCGGGCCGCGCCTCCCACGGCTGCAGGCCCGAGAAGTCGCCGAACGGCTCCTCGGTGGCGTAGGCCACCCGCGTCCACTGCGTCAGATGCTTGGGCTCGAGGTTCTCGGTCAGGCTCGAGCGGCCGAAGAAGCCGGTCCCGATGGTCATCGTCGGCGCCAGGTTGGTGTCCAGCCCGGCCGAGCCGGTGCTGCCGGGCGCGTTGACCGTCACGCGCAGGACCCGGACGGCCGCGCCGTAGGCGAGGATCGTCCTCGGATCGGTCGAGTGGATCACCGCCGAGTGGCCGGCGCCGCCGATCCGCAGCAGCGCGCGGGCGGCGTCGATGCCGCGAGCGGCGTCGGGCGCGCGCACGAGGCCGAGCAGCGGGAAGAGCTTCTCCAGGGCCAGCGGCTCCTCCGGCACGATCAGCTCGAAGGGGGCCACCAGCACCCGCGTCCCGCTCGGCACGCGCACCTCGGCGGCGGCCGCCAGGGCCGTCGCGTCCTTGCCGGCCAGCTCCGTGTTGATCCGGCCGTCGGGATAGAGCGCGGCCCGGACCCGGTCCGTGGCCTCGGCGTCGAGCACGTGCGCGCCGTGGCGGCCGAGCTCGCGTTCGAAGGCGGCCGCGACCCGCTCCTCGACGATGGCCACCGACTCGTTCGTGCAGAGGATCGAGTTGTCGAACGCCTTGGAGTCGGCGAGGCAGCGAGCGGCCTTGGCCACGTCGGCCGTGGCGTCGACCAGGGCCGGCACGTTCCCGGGCCCGACGCCGAGCGACGGGTTGCCCGAGCGGTACGCCGCGCGCACGACCGCGGTGCCGCCGGTGGCCACGATCACGTCGACGCCGTCGTCGGCCATCAGCGCCTCGATCAGCGGGATGGTCGGCTCCTCGACGACCTGCAGGCAGCCGTCCGGCGCGCCGGCCTCCACCGCCGCCCGCGAGAGGAGAGAGACAGCCTCGGCGCAGACCTTGCGGGCCAGCGGGTGCGGCGAGACGACGACCGCGTTGCGCGTCATCAGCGAGATGAGGACCTTGAAGTAGACCGTCGCGATCGGGTTCGTCGACGGCGTGAGCGCCAGCACCACGCCGGCCGGCTTCGGCACCGCGACGATCTTGGCCGCCGCGTCGATCTCGATGCCCACGTAGTCGTCGGCCGCGTACCGCTCGGCCACGCCGCGCGAGCACGCCTCGTTCTTGCGCCGCTTGTGCTCGGCCACGCCCATGCCGGTCTCCTCGACCGCCGCGATGGCAAACCTTTCAGCGTTTTGGTATGCCGCCTCGGCCACGGCGGCCACGATCCGCTGCGTCCGCTCGCGGTCGTACGCGGCGAACGCGACCGACGCCCAGCGCGCGCGCTGGAGCATCATCCTCGCCCGCGGGGCGCCGTCGATCACGCCGGCACCCCCACGTCGGCCAGCGCCAGCCCGATGGCCACGCGCGTGCGATCGAGCACCTCGTCGACCAGGTCGGGCGCCATGAGGATCCCCGGCTTGAACTGCAGGACGCGCGGGTCGAGCGTGGAGAAGATCGCCCACACGCCGTGCTCGTAGAGCCGCCGCATGACGAGCTTGGCGCCCTGCGGGTGGTCGAACTCGAGCCCCATGACCACGCCGTCCTGGCGGATGCCCACGAACCAGTCCGGATACAGCTCCTGGATCTCGCGCAGCCCGGCCCGGAACCGGTCGGCGATGTAGTGGACCATCGAGCGCACCTCGGGCCGGCCGCAGATCTCCAGCACCTTGAGGGCCACGATGCAGCCGAGCTCGGCGCCGCCGCCGGTGGAGATGTGGCCGAAGCCGTCCTCCTTGAGCCAGGCCGAGCACTCCTCGCTCACCACGCAGCAGGCGATCGGGTACATCCCGCCGGTGATCCCCTTGCCGACGATCATGATGTCCGGCTCGACGCCGGCCTTGGCGACGCCCCACATCTCGCCGGTCCGCATCAGCCCGGTCTGCACCTCGTCGGCGATGTAGAGCGCGCCGTACCGCTCGCAGAGCCGCTTGACGGCCTGCAGGTAGCCCGGCTCGGGCAGCGGGAAGCCGTACGTCGCGGGGATCGTCTCGATCACCACCCCCGCCACGTCGCCCGGCCGCAGCGCCTCCTCCATCGCCTCGAGGTCGTTGAAGGGGACCTGGACGAACTCCTCCGGGCGGTCGGAGAGGAACAGCGTGCTGAAGCGCTCGTCGCCGGTCGCCACCGCGAGGCCCGTGTGGCCGTGGTAGCCCTTGCGGATCGAGACGATCTTGCGGCGCTGGCGGGTGTGGCGCGCGGTCTTGATGGCGATGTCGGTCGCCTCGCCGCCGCCCGAGCCGTAGATGACGCGGCGCAGGTTCGGCGGGCAGGTGGCCACGAGCGCCTCGGCCAGCGCGGTGCGGGCGAGCGCCGGGAAGTGATGGTTGCCGATGTCGAACCGGCCCATCGCCTGCTCGAGCGTGGCGATCAGCTCCCCGTTGCGGTGCCCGAGGTTGTACGTGCCGCCGTTCAGGTGGAGGTCGACGAGCCGCCGGCCCGCCATGTCCCAGAAGCAGTAGCCCTCACGGCGATCGATGACGAGGTCGATGCCGGCGTCCTGCCAGAACCGGGTCTTGTCCGGGTTCCAGAACTCCTCGGACCGCTGGAGGAAGTCCGCTTTGTCCTCGAACGAGAAGAAGCCGTAGTCGTACACGTTCCTCGGCGGGAACGTACCAGAAGCTAGACCAAATGCAACCGATTTTCACATTTGGTCTGCAAACGCGTCGAAGAGGCGGAAGGCCGCCGCGCGCGCAGCCTCCCGCTGCTCCGGCGACGCTTCGAGCGAGGCGTCCACGCCATCGTGATCCGCCCAGCCCGCGACGATCTCGACGGTGGCCTCGGGGTGGAACTGCAGGCCGAGGTGCGGGCCGAGCCGGAACGCCTGCGTGGCGGCGCCGGTCCGGGCGAGCTCCGTCGCCCCCGGTGGCGTCCCGAAGCGCTCGTAGTGCCACTCCAGCCACGGGCCGGCGGGGATGGCGTCCGGGTCGTCGGTCTCGATCTCGCGCCAGCCGAGCTCCGGCACCGGTGAGCGCTCGACCCGGGCGCCGAGCACCGCGGCCAGCACCTCGCCGCCGAAGCAGAGCCCGAGCACGGGGATGTCGCGCGCGATCGCCTGGCGCATGAGCTCGAGCTCCGCCACCACGGCCGGATCGTGCGTGTCCTGCGGCCCGCTCGTGTGGCCCAGCGAGACCACGAACGCGTAGTCGGCCGGATCCGGGAGCGGCCCGCCGAGCCACGAGCGGTCGACCACGTAGGGAATGCCGCGGGCGTCGAGCCACTCGGCGAGCACGCCGGGCGGCGCGGACTCCACGTGCTGCCGGATGAGGACCGCCTTCATCGCGCGGCGGCGAGGATCTCGCGCAGCTCGTCGCGATCCGGCGGCGGCGGCGTGTTCTCGAGGTCGGCCCGGCGGCGGGCGGCGGCGTCCGCGCAGCGGTCGAGCGTCGCATCGTCCACGCCGAGGTCGGCGAGATGCGAGGCGCCGGCCAGCGCGGCGAGCCGCGCGGCGAGCGAGACCGGCGCTCCGAGGTCGCCGAAGCGCCGCTCCAGGGCGCGCATCGTGTGGGGCAGCAGCACGGCGTTGGCCTGCGCGTGGGAGATGCCGCCGAGGCCCCGGACCGTCTGCGCCAGCACGTGGTGCAGCCCATAGCCCGGTCCGTCGATCGCGTAGCCGGAGAGGAGCGCCCCCAGGGCCAGCGCGTCGCGGTCCGGCTCGTCGCCCTCGTACGCGACGCCGATCAGGCGCGCGGCCTCGCGGCCCGCCAGGATCGGGACCGGCGACGCCTGGCGGGTCACCGGGCCCTCCACCGCGTGGGCGAGCGCGTTCGCCGCGCTGCCGGCCAGCTCGTCGGCCGGCTGCGAGGCGCTGAGCGCCGGATCGTTGACCACGACGCGCGGCCGCCGGCTCGGCGGCGGCGGGTCGAGGCCGGCCACGGGGCGGCCGCCGCGGGTCATCTCCGCCGCGCTCAGGGTGGTGGGGATCGCGGCCACCGGCCGCCCGGTGGCGGCGCCGAGCGCCTTGGTCGCGTCGATCACCCGCCCGCCGCCCAGCGCGACGAGCCAGCCCTCCCCCCGCACCCGCTCGAGCAGGGCCGCCGCCGCGTCGCCGACCTCACCGGGCGGGAGGTGGAGCACCGCGGCGGCGTCCTCGGCCGCGAGCCCCTCCGCCCGTGGCGTCGTGATGAGCACGTACGGCCCGTCGACGAGCTCGCCGAGCGTCGCCGCCGTCCCGCGGCCGAAGCGGATCGTCCGCTCGCCGTCCCTCCACGTGAACGCGTTCATCCGCGCCCGATCAGCGGCATCGTCGTGGCCATCACGGTCATGAACTGCACGTTGGCCTCCAGCGGCAGCTCGGCCATGTAGACGACCGCGTCGGCCACGTGCCGGGCATCCATCTGCGGCTCGTCGAACCCCGCGGTCATCTCCGTGGCCGCGTTGCCGATGTCGATCTGCCCGCAGGCGATCCCGTCGGCCCGGCCGTCGAGCGAGATCTGCTTGGTCAGGCCCGTCATGGCGTGCTTCGTCGCCGTGTAGCCGACCGAGCCCGGCCGCGGGCTCTGCGCCGAGATCGAGCCGTTGTTGACGATGCGGCCGCCCTGCGGGCGCTGGGCCTTCATGACCCGGACGGCCTCGCGCGCGCAGAGGAACGCGCCGGTGAGGTTGGTGTCCACCACCGTCCGCCAGTCCTCGAGCGAGACGTCCTCGATCGGCGCGGTCCGGCCGAACACGCCGGCGTTGTTGAAGAGGAGGTCGACGCGGCCGTACGCCTCGACGGCGCGCGCGAAGAGCGCGCGGACCGAGGCCTCGTCCCGCACGTCGGTCGCGGCGACGATGCCGTCACGCCCGGCCAGGGTCTCGGCCAGCGCGTCCTCGCGCCGCCCGGCCAGCACGACGCGCCATCCGCGCTCGAGCAGCGCGGCGGCGACGACGCGACCGATGCCGGAGCCGGCACCGGTCACGACGGCGGCTCTGCGATCAGCGGTCACCGCCGCGGATGAAAGCAATGATCGAGTCCATCGAGGCGCCCGGGGTGAACACCTCGGCCACGCCGAGCCGCTTCAGCTCCGGGATGTCCTGCGCCGGGATCGTCCCGCCCACGGTGACCACGACGTCGCCGGCGTCCTGCTCGCGCAGCAGCTCGACCACCCGCGGGACCAGCGTCATGTGCGCCCCCGAGAGGATCGACAACCCGACCGCGTCGGCATCCTCCTGGAGCACCGTCTCCACGATCTGCTCCGGCGTCTGATGCAGGCCGGTGTAGATCACCTCCATCCCCGCGTCACGCAGCGCGCGGGCGATGATCTTCGCCCCGCGATCGTGCCCGTCGAGGCCCGGCTTGGCGACGACGACGCGCAGGCGCTTGGTGGCCGCGGGCATCAGAAGACCGGCGTCTCGCGGTAGCTGCCCC
Source organism: uncultured Solirubrobacteraceae bacterium (assembly GCA_963774155.1). GTDB lineage: Bacteria > Actinomycetota > Thermoleophilia > Solirubrobacterales > Solirubrobacteraceae > DASSUW01. The sequence continues at coordinate 191,503 of CAVZDW010000005.1, read as the reverse complement.
AGACCTCCTGGAGCGCCTCCACGATCTCGCCTTCGCTCGCGTGCACGCGCGTGCAGTCGAGCAGGTCGCCCATGACGTTGCCGTCGCCCGCCGCCGTCTCCTTCAGCGCGGCCAGCGCGCGCTCCACCGCCGCCCCGTCGCGGCGCGCCCGGACGGCCTGCACGCGGCCGATCTGCTTGCGCTCGAGCGCCGGGTCGATGCGCAGGATCTCCAGCTCGCCGTGGTCGCCCTCGGTGTAGTCGTTGACGCCGACGACGATCCGCTCGCCGCGGTCGACCTCGCGCTGGTGCTCGTACGCGGCGTCGGCGATCTCGTGCTGCGGGAAGCCGCGCTTGACCGCCTCCACCATGCCGCCCAGCTCGTCGATGCGGCGGAAGTACTCGTAGGCCTTGGCCTCGATCTCGTCGGTCAGCGCCTCGACGAAGTAGGAGCCGCCGAGCGGGTCGACCGTGTTCGTGACGCCGGTCTCGTGCGCGATGACCTGCTGCGTGCGCAGCGCGATCCGCACCGCCTCCTCGCTGGGCAGCGCGAGCGCCTCGTCGTAGGAGTTCGTGTGCAGCGACTGCGTGCCGCCGAGCACGCCGGCCAGCGCCTCGATCGCCGTGCGGACGACGTTGTTGATCGGCTGCTGGGCGGTCAGGGACACGCCGGCGGTCTGCGTGTGGAAGCGCATGAGCCACGACTTCGGGTTCCGCGCGCCGTAGGTGTCCTTGAGCTCGCGCGCCCAGATCCGGCGCGCCGCGCGGTACTTGGCGATCTCCTCGAAGAAGTCGATGTGCGCGTTGAAGAAGAAGCTCAGGCGGGGCGCGAAGTCGTCCACGTCGATGCCGCGGGCGATCTGCTCCTCGACGTAGGTGAAGCCGTCCTTGAGCGTGAAGGCCAGCTCCTGCGCGGCCGTCGAGCCGGCCTCGCGGATGTGGTAGCCGCTGATCGAGACGGGATGCCAGCGCGGCAGCTCGCGAGTGGACCACTCCATCATGTCGCCGAGCAGGCGCATCGCCTCATCGACCGGGAAGCACCACTCCTTCTGGGCGATGTACTCCTTGAGGATGTCCGCCTGGACCGTGCCGCCGAGGCGGTCGCGCGGGACGCCGGACTCCTCGGCCGCCACCACGTAGAAGGCCATCATGATCGCGGCGGGCGCGTTGATGGTCATCGACACCGAGACCTCGCCGAGGTCGATGCCGCCGAACAGCGTCTGCATGTCGTCGAGCGTGTCGACGGCCACGCCCTCGCGGCCGACCTCGCCCAGCGAGCGCGGATGGTCCGAGTCGTGGCCCATCAGGGACGGCATGTCGAAGGCGGTGGAGAGCCCCGTCTGCCCGTGGTCGAGCAGATAGCGGAAGCGCTCGTTGGTCTCCTCCGCCGTGCCGAAGCCGGCGAACTGGCGCATCGTCCACAGGCGCCCGCGGTACATGCTCGGGTAGATGCCGCGCGTGAACGGGAACTCGCCGGGGAAGCCGATGCGCTCCTCGAAGGGCCCGACGTCCTCCGGCGTGTAGAGCGGCCGGACCGGCTCTCCGGACAGCGTGGCGAACGAGGCGTCGCGCTCCGGCGTCGCTTCGTACTTCTCACGCCAGCCCTTCGGCTCGGATCCCGCTGTGACGGCCATCGGCCCTCTCTCCGTTTGACTTCAGATAGTTTGAAGGTAGCGCAAAACTACGCGAAGTCACCCGCGGTCTCGCGCAGCGGGCGCAAGAGGCGGAACAGCTCGTCGCAGCGGGCGTCGGACCAGGGCTCGGTGCCGAAGCGCTCCGCGTTGAGGCGCTCGGTGGCGGCACGCGCCACCTCGCGGCCCTCAGGCGTGATCCGGGCGAGCACGCTGCGGCGGTCGGTCTCCTGCGGGACGCGCTCGACCAGCCCCTGGTCGACGAGCCGGTCGATCACGTTGGTGACGCTCGCCCGGTGCACCTGCAGGCGGTCGCTGATCTTGCCGAGCGGGAGCGCTCCCGCCCGGCTGTAGAAGAGCAGCATGAGCGCCTCGTAGCGCGGGAAGGTCAGCCCCCAGGGCTCGAGCAGCTCGTTCAGACGCGCGAGCAGGACCTGCTGGACCCGCATGATCGAGGTCACGGCGACCATCGGCGAGGTCGCGTCGTCGCCCCAGTGCTGCTCCCAGTTGCGCCGCGCCTCGGCGATCGGGTCGAACGGCAACGGCATCGCCGGGGAGTGTCCCGCATCGCGCGGTCGCCGCCGCCGCTTGGACGACCGACCAGCTTGTTATCGACCGGGCGGACGAATGTTGTACGGCCGGACTAATCCACCGGCCAGTGGCGCATTGGCGCTCAGCCGCGGATGCTTCCCCCATGAATTCGTCCATTCGCCGCACCCTCCGGGTGCTCGCTCCTGTCGCGGCCGCTCTGGGTCTGATGGCCATGCCCGCCGCCGCCTCCGCCTCCCTCGACGTCGGCAAGATCAAGGGCCTCTGGCCGCTCAATGAGGGCCGCGGTCAAACGGTCAAAGACTGGTCTGGTTATGGAAACCACGGGATACTTGGCTCCACGCCGGGCGTCGACGCCAACGACCCCGCGTGGATCAAGGGCATCTGGCTCGGCGCCGGCCTCAACTTCGGCGGTGACGACTTCATCCAGATCCCGGCGAGCACCTCGCTCGAGCCGACGAAGTTCACGCTCTCGCTGTGGACGCGGGCGCCTCAGTCCCCGGGCCCGTTCAAGTACCTGATCGCCAAGGGCAGCGACGCCTGTGTGGCCGCCTCGTACGGCATCTGGACGTCGAGCAACGGCGGCGTCGAGTTCTACGTCTGGGACGGCTTCAACCTCGTGCGCTCCGGCAGCGCGGTCAACGGCATCTGGGACGGCAAGTGGCACAACCTCACCGCCACCTACGACGGCGTGAGCTCCAAGCTCTACCTCGACGGCAAGGACCTCGGGAGCCCCAACGGCAGCCCGCTCCCGATCGACTACGAGGCCGCCCAGGACGGCGTGACCACGATCGGCGGCTACCGCGGCACCTGCGACCTGCTGTTCAACGGCGACCTCGACATGGTCACGCTGTTCGACAAGGTCCTGCCGGTCGAGCAGATCTGGTCTCGCTACGGCTGGATCCTCGGCAACCCGTCGCTCTCCTTCTGGCCTAAGCCACCGGAGGCTGGACACGACGCCGCGGGCGCGCAAGCTCCCGCGGCGTCGGCGTTTCTGCTGGGAGCGCCGCAATCCGGGTAGATCGTCGCCATGGCGCCGACGAGCATCGACTGGGGTACCGCGTCCGTCGACGACGGGCGGCTGACCGTCGCCTTCGAGGGCAAGCCCGACTCCGAGTGGCGGGAGCGCTTCGAGGCGGTGATCGACCGGCTGCGCCGGCCCAGCGCACGGTTCGGCAAGGTCGAGGTCGGCAAGGGCAAGCTGAAGGTCTCCGACGTCGAGCCCGGGTCGGAGAGCGACCTGAGACACCTGCTCGAGAGCGCGCTGCTGCAGGCCAACGCCGACGAGGCGCCCGACGACGAGGACGGCGCGCCCGACGAGCAGCGCTCGGACGACGATCAGGGCATGACCGACGCCTTCCGCGCCTTCGCGGACTGACGCCGTCGGGTACCCACCGCCGCGCGGACCCTATCCTCACGCCCCGCGTGACCGCCTCCGTGCCCTCATCGCCTCGTGCCCGCGTCTTCGGGCTCGAGAGCCTCGCCGCCTTCGCGCTCTGCCTCGTCGCCTCCATCGCGGCCACCTGGACGCTGCTGAAGGCCAACTCCTACTCGGACGACGCCTTCGTCCACCAGTACTGGATGTGGCACTTCCGGGATCCGGCGCTCTTCACGGACCCGCTGACCACGCAGCTCCGGGAGTCCGCGCGGTACCCCGACGGCTACGTCGGGATCTTCTGGCTCGCCACCCAGGTCGTGAACCCGATCGTCTTCGGCGAGTGGCTCGGCGTGCTGCTCATGGCCTTCTCCGGCTGGCTGATCTTCCTCATCACGCGCGACCACACGTCGTGGAAGCCGGCCGCCTGGCTCGCCGCCGCCATCTTCCTGTCGCTGGTCGACATCCATCGCTTCCACGGCGGCTTCCCGCGCGCGTTCGTGCACCCCGCGGTGCTCCTGACCGTGTTGCTGGCCATGCGGCGCCACAACCTGGCCGCGGCGATCGTGGCCGCGGGCAGCGCGCTGTTCTACCCGTCGGCCGCGGTGCTGGCGGGCGGCGTGCTCGTGCTGTCGGCGCTGCGCTGGGAGAACCGGCGGCCGGGGATCGACACCCGGCGCGCGCTGTTCGGCGTGGCCGCCCTGGCGGTCGCCGCGGCGATCGAGCTCGTCCCCGGGATGCTCTCGGGCGTCTCACAACACGTGCTGACCGAGGCCGAGGCCCGGCGCTACCCGGAGTTCAGCGCCAACGGGCCGTTGCACTTCTTCCAGCCCTCGATCATCCAGTACCTGCGCCAGAACCGGAGCGGGTTCGACCTGCGCACGTCCGGGAGCATCCTCTGCCTCGCGGCGATCGCCATCCTGCTGCTGCCCGGGAACCTCAAGCGCCTGCGCGCCGAGGTGCTCGCCATGCCGGTGGCGGCGCTCGGCGCCTGGGGAGTGGCCCAGCTCGTCCTCTTCCGGCTCTACCTCCCCCACCGCTTCACGTACCCGCTGCTCGCGTTCTTCGCGATCGCCGTGGCCGTCAACCTGCGGCCGACCTGGGAGATGCTGCGCGGCCGGAGAATCCTCGCCTTCGCACTGCTCGGCGGGCTGATCGCGGTCGTCGCGCTCGCGCTCTACGTCTGGCCGCTCGGGCCGACCTCGCCGCTCACGACCGACGACGCGATCATCGGCGGCGTGGCCGTCGTGGCGGCCGCGCTGGTGGCGTTCCTGGTCAAGAAGCCGGCGCTCGGCGCGGTGATCATGGGCCTGGCCCTCGTCGCGGCCATCCTCGGCTCACAGGAGCGCTTCGCGCGGGGCGGGACGTGCGCCACCGGCCCGACGGTCAAGTTCCTGGCGAAGACCCCGAAGGACACGATCATCGCCGGCGACCCGATCGACCTCAAGTGCCTGGTGGCGACGGCCAAGCGCCCGGTCGTGACCTCGATCCAGCTCGCGCCGTCGTACGAGAAGGAAGCGTTCCTCGACGGCCGCGAGCGGCTCTTCACGATGCTCGAGGCCTACTTCGGCCCCGACCCGGAGGCGATACGCGAGATCCACGACCGCTACGGCGCCAAGCTCCTGTGGGTGCGGCGCGGCGAGATCGCCAGGGAGCAGGCGTCGCCGAACGGCATCCGCTGGCGCAACCGGCAGGTCCCCTACGGGCGCAAGGTCCGCGAGCTGCTGGCCAGCGGTGAGCCGGCGTCGCTGAACCTCCCCTCCCAGTGCCTGCGCTTCAAGGAAGGCGAGTCGGAGGTCTACGACCTCGACTGCGTGGTGGCCAGGCTCCCTTAGGGCACCCTTATGCATTAGGGTGCCCTAACTATGCTTCGACTCCTCGCGCTGCTCTCACTGCTCGTCGTGTTCGTCTCCGCCTGCGGCGAGGACGAGGAAGCGGGCGGTGGTGGCGGATCATCGGCCGCCGGTCCCGAGCCGTCGACGGTCGAGGAGGGCGCGCTTCCCGTCACGATCGAGCACAAGTACGGGGAGACGACGATCGAGGAGGCGCCGGAGCGCGTCGTCGTCGCCGGCCTGCGCGAGCAGGACTCGCTCCTGGCCCTCGGCATCGTCCCCGTCGGCGCCACCGAGTGGTTCGGCGAGCACGAGGGCGCCATCTTCCCGTGGGCCGAGGAGGCCCTCGGCGACGCGGAGCCGCCGAAGGCCCTCGACTTCACCGACGGCATCCAGTACGAGCAGATCGCGGCGCTGCGGCCCGATCTCATCCTCGCGGTCTACTCCGGCCTGACCCAGAAGGACTACGACACGCTCTCGAAGATCGCGCCCACCGTCGCGCAGCCGCCAGGCCAGGTGGACTGGGGCTCCTCGTGGCAGGACGAGATCCTCACCGTGGGGCGCGCGGTCGGCAAGCCGGCCGAGGCCGAGAAGCTCAAGGACGAGGCCGAGGCGACGCTCGCCGAGGCGGCCGCGGCCAACCCCGAGTTCAAGGGCCAGACCGGGGCGGTCGCCACGCCGTGGCAGGGCGTCTACGTCTACGGCCCCGAGGACGCGCGCTCGAAGCTGCTCGTCGACCTCGGCTTCACGTTCCCCGAGGGCCTCGAGGACGTCGGTGGCGAGGAGTTCGGCGGCAACCTCTCGAGCGAGTCGATGGAGCTGCTGGACGTCGGGACCCTGCTCTGGTTCGCCAATCCGGGTCCGGCCAAGAAGGTCCGCGAGAACGCCACCTACCGCCGGCTGGCCGTCCGCACCGAGGGCCGCGACGTGTTCCTCGACGAGAAGGGGACGCTCTACGAGGCAACGTCGTTCATCAGCGTCCTCAGCATCCCGCTGCTCGTCGACGAGCTCGTGCCCAAGCTGGCCGCGGCAGCCGATGGCGATCCCGCGACCCCAACCGGGTAACAGGAGGGAATGCCTCGCTCGATCTGGAACGGAGCCATCGCCTTCGGGCTCGTGAACGTGCCGGTCAAGGTGTACTCGGCCACCGAGTCCAAGACCGTCTCCTTCCACGAGGTCCACGCCAAGGACGGCAGCCGGATCGAGCACCGGCGCATCTGCCCGAACGAGGGCAAGGAGATCGACTACGACGAGATCGTCAAGGGCTATGAGATCTCGTCGGGCAAGTTCGTCGAGCTGACCGACGACGAGATCGCCGCCGCGACCGGCACCCAGACCCGCCGCGTGGACGTCGACCACTTCGTGCCCGCCGGCGGAGATCGACCCCGACTTCTACGAGCGCACGTACTACCTCGGCGCGCAGGACAAGGGCCGCGACGCCTACGCCCTCCTCCACGCCGCGCTCGCGAAGACCGAGCGAGCCGGCGTCGGCCGCTGGGTCTTCCACAACCGGGCGCGCACCGTCGTCGTCCGCGTGCTGGACGACGTGCTCGCCATGCACACCATGCGCTTCGCCGAATCGCTCGCCGACCCGTCGAGCTTCGACCTCCCGCGGGTGAGCAAGAAGCCCAGCGACAAGGAGATCAAGATGGCCGCGGCGCTGGTCGAGGGCCTCCACACGAAGTTCGATCCCAGCGACTACGAGGACACCTACCGCCAGGCCGTGCTCGAGCTGATCGAGCGCAAGGCGCAGGGCAAGAACATCGAGGCTCCCGCCGACGTGGAGCCCGAGTCCGCCGACGACCTGCTGGCCGCCCTCGAGGCGAGCCTGGCCAAGGCCTGATGCCGCGCTCGCTCTGGACCGGCTCGCTCTCCTTCGGCCTCGTCAACGTGCCCGTCGCGCTGTTCAGCGGCGTGATCGACACCGACCTGCACTTCCGCCAGCTCCACAAGAAGGATCACACGCCGGTGGAGATCCACCGCTTCTGTGCGGAGGAGGACGTCGAGGTGCCGTACGACGAGATCGCGCACGGCTACGAGACCGAGGACGGTCAGCAGATCATCCTCACCGACGCCGAGCTGGCCGCCGCGGCGCCGCGCAAGACCAAGACGATCGACATCGAGGCGTTCGTCGACGTCGCCGACGTCGACCCGATCTATTTCGACCATCCGTACGTGCTCATGCCGTCCGGCGACGCCGACGGCACCGTGCGCGCGTACCGGCTCCTGCTCGAGGTGATGGAGCGCACCGAGCGCGCCGCCCTCGGCCGCTTCGTCCTGCGCACCAAGGAGTACCTCGCGCTCATCCGTGCCCGCGACGGCCGGCTGGTGCTGACCACCATGCGCTTCGCCGACGAGGTGCGGCCCGCCAAGGACGTGCCGAAGCCGACCAAACGCGACAAGCCGGCCAAGAAGGAGGTCGACCGGGCGGTCGCGCTGATCGAGTCGCTCGCCTGCCCGTGGGACCCGGAGCGGTACGAGGACGAGTTCGAGAAGCGGCTGAAGAAGATCATCCGCGCGAAGAAGAAGGGCCAGACGGTCGAGGCGCCCAAGAAGGAGAAGGCGCCCGCCCCCGTCCCCGATCTCATGGCCGCGCTCGAGGAGTCGCTGGCCGCCGCTAAGCGCTGAGCACGTCGGCGAGGTCGAACCGCTCGGGCTGCTCGAGCTGGGCGTAGCCGCAGGACCGCGGGTCGCGGTCGGGCCGCCAGCGGACGAAGCGGGCGGGATGGCGCAGCCGGCCGCCGTCCATGTGCTCGTAGCGGACCTCCACCACCCGCTCGAGCCGGAGGGGCACGAAGCTCAGGTCCTTGTCGGGCGCCCAGCGGCTGCCGCCCTCCGGGGGCCGTGACTCGTCGGCCGCCCAGCGCCAGGGGTGATCGGCGAAGTCGCCGATGAGCGGCTGCAGCTCGTCGAACAGCGCTTTGCGCTGGGCCATCGGGAACGAGCCGACGACGCCGATCGGCGCCAGGCCCTGGAAGGCGTCGGCCCAGCGCGAGTCCGGCGCCGCCTCGTCGTGGTAGAGGCCGAGCAGGAGCGAGCCGACGAGGCCCGGCCCGGACTTGTGCACGCGGTAGCCGGCGAGCACGCAGTCCATGGTCCGGATGTGCTTGACCTTGACCATGACGCGCTTGTTGGGCTGGTAGGTGGTCTCGCCGTCCTTGGCGATCAGGCCGTCGAGGCCGGCGCCCTCGAAGCGCTCGTACCAGCGTCGGGCGACGTCGATGTCCTGCGTGAGCGGGGTCAGGTGGATCGGCGGCTCGGCCGGTGCGAGCGCATGCTCGAGGGCGTCTCGACGCTCGCTGAACGGCCTGGGCGTGAGGTCGTCGTCGCCGAGCGCGAGCAGATCGAAGGCGATGAAGCTCGCGGGGGTCTGGCCGGCGAGCAGGTTCACCCGGCTGGCCGCCGGGTGCAGGCGCTGCTGGAGGGCCCAGAAGTCGAGGCCGCCCTTCGCGCCGGCGATGACGATCTCGCCGTCGACCACGCAGCGCTCCGGCAGGTTCGCCTTGATCGCCTCGACGAGCTCGGGGAAGTAGCGGGTCATCGGACGCTCGTTGCGACTGCCGATCTCCACCTCGTCACCGTCGCGGAAGACGATCGCGCGGAAGCCGTCCCACTTGGGCTCGTAGTGGCGGCCGGGCGGGATGTCGGGCATGACCTTGGCCAGCATCGGCTGGACCGGAGGCATCACGGGGAGCCTCACCCGAGCGCCCCGCGATGGTCGTCGAGCTCCGCATGCAGGTCGCCGCGGCGAGCGACACGAGCGGTCTCGAGTTCGCTCGCGGCGTGCGCGGGGCGGACTCGGGGATCGGATGTCCCGGGCTGAAACGTGCCTCGCTCGAACAGCGCCGAAGCGTCGCGAGCGACTCCTGCGGCATGCCTCGCTCGCGCATGACGCGCCGGAGGTATTCGCGTGGCGCCTCGGGGGTCCGCCGGCCCAGCTCGCGCCGCTCGGCCAGCACGTGCTCCATCCGTGCGTACGCCTCGATCACGGCGGCGCGGGGACGGCCGCGTTCGCGCAGCGGAACGAGGCCGCGTCGACCGCCTGTCGCGCGAGCTCCGCATCGTCGTGGTGCGCCACCCGAGCCGGCTCGGTCGCGGGTGACTCGCCGGGCGGTCGCCGGCGTGTCGGCGCCACCGCCACCGCCGGCCACCGAGGCGCGGCAGGCGCCAGCGGATGCGCATGAGCTCGCGGGCGATCCGTACGGCCACCCAGACGACCCCGGCGGCGACGATCGCCCCGAGCAGCCACCACAACCAGGCCGGCGGCCCCGGCGGCCCGAGGCCATACGCCTCAGGGGGGTATACGTCGGGAGGCAGCTGGCCCGGAATCGGATAGTCCGACGTGATCACGCCGATCTCGATCAGCTCGCTGCGGCTCGGTATGTACCGCTCTTGTCGCTCGCGGATCGGCCCGTCGCCGGCGACCGCGACGACGCACACCAGCACCGTGAGCACGATCACGGCGGCTGCCGGTCGAACGGCCGAGACGCGCATCGCTTGGCGAGCTTACTCGTCGCTCGGCGCGGGTCGGATAGCGCTCGTGCGATGGCGCGAGCGGCGACGCACAGGTCCGACCCGGTGACGCTCGAGGCCGTCTTCATCATGGTCGGCGTGATCGCGACGTGGCGGAGGGATCGCAGAGCTCTTGACGCTCTGACCACCGAACACTTCACGCTCCAGGGCGCCCGCTCGCGACGGCGAGCGAGAGCGCCTGCCGCGCCTCGCTCTACATCCTCTCGGTCTCCAGCACCCTGGTCGCGCTGGGGTTCATCGGCCAGGCATCGCAGGTCGGCGCGACTTCGATGTCTTCGCCCTCACCGTCCTCCCGACGCTCTATGTCCTCGGCATCTTCACCTTCGTGCGAGTGGTCGAGTGCGGTGCCGAGGACTTCCGCTACGGCGTCGCTATCAACCGGATCCGCAACTACTCAGCAGATCGCCGGTGATCAGCGTCGCTCCTCCTGCTCTCCGGGCCCGTCGCGCGAAGCGCCCGCCGAGACGCCGCCGTCCCGGCCACCGAGCACCTCGCCGGCGAGTCAGCTGCTCCGGATTGAGCGGATCGTCGAACGGTCGGGCGAGAGCGGCGTGGCAGCGCACACCCTGCTGCGCCCGATGCTGGCGGAGATCGCAGAGGCGCGCCTCGCCCGACGGGGCGTGCAGCTGAACCGCGACCACGACGAGGCCCAGCAGTTGCTGGGCCGCGAGGCGTGGGAGCTCGTTCGTCCGGACCGTCCGCAGCCGCCTGACGACCGCGCCCCCGGCTTGGCCCCGCGCGAGCTCGAGGCGGTGCTCGACAGCTTGGAGGCGCTGTGAGCTTCTCCTCCGCCGCTGAGCTCGGGGAGCGCTCCGCCCGGGTCCTGGGCGAGGTGGCGTGGCCGTCGTGGGGAAGCGCGACGCGCTCGAGCTCGTCCTGCTGGGGCTGCTGGCGGACGGGCACGTGCTGATCGAGGACAATCCGGGCCTCGCCAAGACGCTGATCGCGAGGTCGTTCGCCGCGGTCACCGGGCTTCGATTCGCGCGCGTGCAGTTCACGCCCGACCTCATGCCGTCGGACGTGACCGGGTCGGCGGTCTATGACCAGCGGACCGGCGACCTGCGCTTCCAGCCCGGACCGATCTTCACGCACATCCTGCTGGGCGACGAGATCAATCGTCGCGACCGCCGAAGACGCAGGCGGCGCTGTTGGAGGCCACGATGGAGGAGCGCCAAGTCACGAGCGAGGGCGGCACGAGGACAGCTGGAGCGCCCGTTCCTGGTGCTCGCGACGCAGAACCCGATCGAGTATGAGGGGACCTACCCGCTGCCGGAGGCGCAGCTGGATCGCTTCCTGATGCGGATCGGCGTCGGGTACCCGGATCGCACGGCCGAGCTCGAGCTGCTCGCCCGGCGGCTGGACCGCGGCCGGGATGACATCGAGCTGGACACGGTCGTCGATCGCGAGGAGCTGCTGGCCATGCAGCGAGCGGTCGAGCGCGTACACGCGGACGAGGGAATCCTCGCCTACGCGGTCGACCTCGTTACCGCGACGCGCGAGAGCCCGCAGGTGCAGGTGGGAGCCAGCCCGCGCGGCACGCTTGCGCTGCTGAAGCTGGCTCGGGCCAGGGCCGCGCTGGACGGTCGCGACTTCGTGACGCCCGACGACGTGAAGCTCATCGCCGTCCCGGCGCTCGCGCATCGGATCACGCTTCGGCCCGAGCTCTGGATCCAGCGCGTGCTGGCCGCCGACGTCGTGCGCGACTGCCTCGATCGGTGCCCAGCGCCGCCCGTGCGGAGTGCCATGACACGAGCGGCGTCACCGCGGGCTGCGCCTCTACGCACCGTGCGCCCGGCGCGACGGCACTGATCGGCGGCCCTGGTCACGGGACGCCCGCAGCTCGCGGTCTTGGCCACACGCCGTTCGCGCTGCTCGTTGCGATCGCGCTCGCCGCCGAGCCGCCTCGCGCTCGAGGGCGATCTGCGGCTCGACCGGGACCGCGCGCTCGAAGCGCTCAGACCGGCTGATGCGCGCTGCTCACCGTCGACAATCGCGGCGGCGGCGCGCGCGTCGACGTCCACCTACCGGCCGCGCGGCCCGCCTCGTGTGCGCGCTCCGGACCGACGGGAGAGGTTGAGAGCTCACGCGGTGGAGCAGGCTTGCGCAGCGCTGTCGCTGCTTCAATCGTCGCCGCGCGACTCGACAGCGACCCGACCCGATGGTTCTGGCTCGCGCGCGGCGAGGCGGCGAGAGCTGAGGTTCGAACTCGCGGCCCAGCGCTGGGGCGTGCACGACGTCGGGCCCGCGATCGTCCGCGCGAGCGACCGGCTGGGGGCCACGACGATCGACGGACCGCTGGGCGACGCGACCGACGTGAGGGTCTACGCCGGCGTCGAACGGCTGCGCAGGATCGTCCCGCCGCTCCGCACCAGGCCGGTCCTGGGCAGTCAGGTCTCGCGCGAGCGGGGCGAGGGGATCGAGTTCGCCGAGCTTCGCCCGCTGGCGCCGGGCGACCGCATCCGCAGCATCAACTGGCGAGCGACCGCGCGTCGCCGCGCACCGTACGTCAACGTCCAGCACCCGGAGCACAGCGCGGACCTGGTGCTGTTCCTCGACACGTTCGCGAAGCAAAGCTCGCGCAGGAGGGAACGCTCGACGCGCGTGCGCGCCGCCGCGGCGCTCGCCTCCACCTATCTCGCCGGGCGCGACCGCGTGGCGCTCGTGAGCCTCGGCGGGGAGCTCAGGTGGCTCACCGGCAGCCCCGGCGCTGCCCTCGGCAGCTCTATCGCATCCTCGACGCGCTGTTCTCCAGCGAGGTGCGAAGCCAAGCTTCCGGTGGAAGGGCATCACCCACGTGCCGCGCCGACTGCTCCCGGCGCGCGCCCTGGTGATCGCGCTGACCCCACTGCTGGACGAGCGCGGGATCAGCGCGCTGCTCGACCTGCGCGCCCGCGGATACGACCTCGTCGTCCTGGAGATCTCGCCGGTCGGCGACGCGCGGCGCGACGACCTCGCCTTCCGTCTCTGGAGGCTTCAGCGCGACGCGCTGCGCTCGCGCTTCGAGACACTCGGCATTCCGGTTGCGCACTGGGAGCCCTCGCGCGCCGGCGTCGAGCTGGCGATCGAGGAGGTGATCACGTTACGGCGTCACGGACGACCCCTCGCGCGCGTCTGACGACCGCGATCGGCGCAGTTGTGCTCGCCGCGCTCGCCGCCGCCGCCACCGCCGAGTCGCTCGCTGTCGCCACGACCGCGGCGCTGCTCCTGTCACTGGCGCTCCTGGCCGCCCGTGCCGCGCCGGTCGCCGTCGCGCTGCTGCTGCTGGGAGCGATCTACGTCGTCCCAGAGGGCGAGCGGGCGATACCGGCGCCGATCTACGGGGGAGCACTGCTCCTCATCGCGGAGCTCGCCTTCTGGTCGTTGGACGAGCGCCTGCCGGGACGGGTCGAGCCCGGGACCGCCACCCCGCGCCTCCTCGCGATCCTCCTCGTCGTCGTGACCAGCGTCGCGGCCGGCGCGCTCGTGCTGCTCGCCTCGGAATCGGACGTGGCGCGATCGCCAGCGCGGACCGCCGCCGGCGCCGGCGCGATCCTCGCCTGTATCGCCGTCCTCACCGCGCTCGCCCGCTCTCGCAACGCACCGACACCCGGCTAGCTCCAGCGGGACTTGCGTGTCGGCCGTGGAGCCACGAGGCTCGGCCGAGCGCGCCGCGGGGTGAGCCGGTCTGAGAGCATCGGACCATGGCGATGTCGCGACGGGAGTTCGCGAGGTCTTCCGCGGCGGGGCTCGTGCTCCTCGGCATCGGCGCGCGGCCCGCGGAGGCGGACCGGTTGCCGGGCAACCAGGTCCGCGCGCTGCGCGAGGCCGTGCGCGGGCGCGTCCTGACGCCGGGCAACAGCGGCTACAACGCCGCGCGGCTCGTGTTCAACCGCCGCTACGACGGCGTGCGGCCACCGGCCGTCGTGCAGGTCCGCGGCCGGGGCGACGTCCAGGCCGTCGTGCGCTGGGCCGAGCGCTTCGACGTGCCGCTCACGGCGCGCTCGGGCGGGCACGCCTACAACGGCGCGTCGACCAGCCGCAGCGCGGTCGTGGTCGACATGAGGCGCCTCGACGGCGTTCAGCTCGAGGACGGGATCGCGACGATCGGGCCCGGCGCCATGCTGATCGACGTGTACGCCAGGCTGGCGAGCCGCGGCGCCACGGTCCCCGCCGGCTCGTGTCCCACGGTCCGGATCGGTGGGCTCGCGACCGGCGGCGGGATGGGGCTCGCCGGCCGCGCGCTCGGGCTGACGCTCGATCGCGTCCGCAGCATCGACGTCGTCACGGCCGACGGGCAGCTGCGCCGCGTCGAGGGCGACGACGACCTGTTCTGGGCGTTGCGCGGCGGCGGCGGCAGCTTCGGCCTCGTGACGGCCCTGCGCCTCCGGGCCCGCAGCGTCCGAACGCGCCGCCTACTTCCGCATCACCTATCCGGCGTCGTCGCGGTCCGAGGCGCTCGCCGCCTGGGACGCCCTCGCCCCGGGCGCGCCCGACGCCCTCACCGCGATCCTCACGCTCACGTCGTCGAGCGCGACCGCCTTCGGCCAGTTCCTCGGCTCCGAGGCGGAGCTCCGGCGCATCGTCCGCCCGCTCAGCCGCGTGCCCGGCGCCTCGCTCACCACGGGCACGTCGGGCTACCTCGCGCTCCAGCGCCGCTGGGCGGGCTGCGCCGACGGCGCGCTCGCGGCCTGCCACGACTTCTCGCCCTCGGCGTTCGTGGGCTCGTCGATCTATGTCGCGCAGCCGCTCTCCGCCGCCGGCCGCCGAGCGTTCTTAGAGGCCACGGAGGACGGCGTCACGCTGATCCTGGACTCCTACGGCGGCGCGATCTCGCGCGTGGCGCCGGACGCCACGGCGTTCGTGCACCGCGACGTGCGCTTCTGCGTCCAGATCCTCTCCTACGCGGCGATCCCGACCGCCCGCTCCCGTGTCCGCCGCGCCCGCGGCCGGATCGCCCCCTTCGGCAACGGCGGCGCGTACCAGAACTACGCCGACCCGGACCTCAGCGGAGCGCTGCGCGCCTACTACGGCAGCAACCTCGCCCGCCTCCGCCAGATCAAGTCCGCGGTCGACCCGGCCGACCGCTTCCGGCCGGCGCAGGGCATCCCGCCGAGCTGACCCGCGGAACGCGGGCGCCCTCACCCGCAATCAAGACGCCGGGAGGTAGGTGAGGAGGACCACTCCGGAGTCGAACCGTTTCACGTCGTCGAGCTTCATCCGGACGGTTCCCCGGTCGCCGAGCACATGGACGTTTCCCACGCCCCAGACCAGCGGGTTCAGGTAGACCTCGTACACGTCGATCAGGCCCTTCTCGGCAAGGGCGTACGCGAACTCACCGCTCCCGTGCATGAACAGGTCACCGTCGGCCTCGTCCTTCACCTTCGGGATCGAGTCATCGAGGTCTCCCTCGAGCAGGGTCGCGTTCCACTCGAGATCGCCGGACAGCGTGGTGGACCCGACGTACTTCGGCATCGGGTTGACCATGTCCGCCCACTTGCCCGACTGGCTCGGCCAAAATCCCGCCAGCCCCTCGTAGGTCTTGCGGCCCAGCACCAGCCCGCTGGATCTCGCCTGACGCTCGAACGAGTACTCGCCGTGGTCCCCGTCCGGCTGCACCCACTCGCCGACCGGGTCGATGACGCCGTCGATGGTGGCCTGCGTTGTCGCGATGAGCTTTCCCATCTCGATTCTCCTTCGGTCACGGAAGTCTTCGCCTGAGCCCCATCCACCCATCTGAGCAATCGCC
Source organism: uncultured Solirubrobacteraceae bacterium (assembly GCA_963774155.1). Taxonomy (GTDB): domain Bacteria; phylum Actinomycetota; class Thermoleophilia; order Solirubrobacterales; family Solirubrobacteraceae; genus DASSUW01. The sequence goes on along the minus strand of CAVZDW010000005.1, from coordinate 175,880 downwards.
GGCAGTCGACTCGCGGCACTACGTCGCGGTCGGGCCGAGCTCCGCGATGCGCCCGAGCAGACGATCGGCCACCTGCGAGAGCGGTGCGGTCGTCGTCAGGACGAGGTCCGCGGAGTGTTGCAGGAGCGGCTCGATTTCGGCGAGATCCGCGAGGACCTGCGAGAGCTCGACTGATCCGCGGCCGTACGGATTCCCGGTCCGGGCTCGGAGCCTGTCGATGAGCACGGATCTCGGTGCCGTCAGCAAGACTCGGTAGTCGAACGGCAGGTCGATCTGCTCTTCGGAGCAGCCGGCGAAGAACAGCGGACGGTCCGTCTCTCGGGCGAGTAGGTCAGCGACGAGCTCGGAGCGCCAGCCCCATCGACCGTCTGCGCGCGGTTCGCTGAAGCCGTCCTCGTCGGCGTCGTAGGCCGGATAGCCGCGTCGGCGCAACTCGTGAACCAGTGCCGACTTGCCCGTTCCCGACATCCCAGTCACGAGCACCTTCATCAACAGGAGCATATGCCGGGCAATCTCCGGGTCAGGCGAGCAGTTCGAGGCGGTTGCCCCAGGGATCCTCCGTGTAGAAGCGCCGGGCGCGCGTGAGCTCGGTGTCCCAGGTCACCGTCGAGCCGGATGCTTCGAGGCGCGCTGCGAGCTGCTCGAGATCAGCGGCATCGACTCGCAGTGCCGGATGAGCCTTGCGCGCCGGCGTGAAGGCGTCATCCACCCCGACGTGCAGCTCCTGCGCGCCGGCTGCGAACCACACGCCGCCACGGGCTCGTAGACGCTCGGGCTTGGGTAGCTCGGCCAGTCCGAGGAGACCGCCGTAGAAGCGCCGTGCGGCTTCCTCACATCCTCGCGGAGCAGCGACCTGCACGTGATCGACGCCCACCACTGGCACCGAGCCAGCCTACTTCGGGGGGTCGGCGACTTCATCACCGACAGCTCCCTCGCCGCCCAGCTGTCGTAAGGGGGTCTGACCCCCCTCGGCCGTAAGGGGGTCTGACCCCCCTTGGTCGCGGGTCGGTCGTAAGGGGTGGTCCGATGGAACCGAGCTGCTCAGGTCAGTTGAAGCGCCGGGGGTCGATCAGGACGTCGTCGACCCGGTAGGCCCCCGCTGACTTCTTGCCGCTCTCGACCCTGAAACGGACTGCGATTCTGCGCCAGCCGGCACGCTTCCCGAGACGCTGCGGTTCGAGCTTGATGTCTTCGCTCAGCGTCCAGCCGTCCTTCGCCTTGAGCCTGAACTTCTTGGCTTCGCGGACGTTGTTTCGGGCCAGCGCCGGGTAGATCACGTCGACAACCAGCTCGGAGTCGGTGTCCGCAGCGAGCTGTGCGGCAAAGAAGCGGAAGACCGGGTAATTCAGGTCGACGCACATCTCGGGGCTCGTCGCCGTGCTGCCGGGAGGGAGCGACAGGCTGTTCGCCTGCTGATTGCCGAGCAGCGCATGCACGGAGCCACCACGAGCTACCTGGGCTCCGCCAGTCAACTGCCAGCCGGGCAGGCTGGGGTCTTCGAAATCCCCAGCCGGGGCGACGAAGTAGTCGCGCCGATCCTTGAACGCGAGCAGCGGGTTGAAGACGTTGGGGGCCTTGCACGTCTGCTCCCCCGCCGGGCTCTCTTGGGGCCGCACCGTCTCAGCGAGCACCGTCCCGTCCTCGGCTTGGATCGGCGAGTCGACCGCGGTCTGCGGATCATCTGCGGTCTGCGCTTGGGCGGCCGGCGCGGCGAGCGCAAGTCCGGCGCCGCAGCCGGCGAGAGTGAGTACTGCTCGCACTTTCCTGTGCAACGTGTTCCCTTCCGTGGATCTGTCCGTTCATCGCATGCATCGGCGTCGGTTCAGCGGCACCCAAGCGAACGGACAGATGATCGAGGCCGACGCTCAAGCAACCGGCCCGCCAGACCGACTCAGTTAGTTGAACCAATGAGCGATTGGACGGTTATCGGCGCCTCTGGCGATCTCGAAGTCGCGCGTACCCGCGCGCGCCTGCCCGCTGCGTCCGAGCGCGCGGAGGTACGGGCCGGAGCGGCGCTCCTCAGCGCATTCTGCGCCGGTGCGCTTGTGCTCGGGTCGATCACTGGTCCGACCACCGTGTCGGTGGCGACGATCTGCGCATTCGTCGTGCTTTACGCGGTCGCTGGGCTCGTCGAGTTCGAGGTCGGAGCAGTCTTCACTGACTGCACCCTGCCCGCGCTCGCTGCCATGTTGGTCGCGCTCCCGCCTGCCACGGTCCCGTGGTGCGTCGCCATCGCGGCGACGCTGAGCGCGGTGATAAATGCCGCACAAGGCGCGCGGCATGTGTCGCGCGTGGTGCCGGCGGTCGCCCAAGCCGCGTTGCCAGTGCTCGCGCCCGCCGCCGTGCTCGCCGCCTCGCCGCCTGTCTCGTCGTGGGCCGACGCGCCCACGATCGCCGCGGCGATCGGCGCGTATATCGCGGCCGACCTCGTCGTCTCGATTGTCTTTGAACGCCTCGCATACGGCCGGCGACTCGCGTTGCCGGCGCCGGCAGAAGCGTGGGTGTACGGCGTTGATCTTCTGCTGGCGCCGGTCGGCGTCGCGACGGCGATCGCCGCCGACGGGCGAGCTTGGGCACTGGCCATCGTCTTCCTCCCTCTGGCCGTTCTGCTGCGCGTCTTCGCCAACGAGCGCCGATCACGAATCGATCACGCTCTAGAGCTCTCGCGCGCGTACCGCGGCACCGCGATGCTCCTCGGCGACGTGGTCGAGAGCGACGACGCCTACACCGGTTCGCACAGCCGCGACGTTGTGGAGCTCGCTGTGGACGTCGGTAGACGCATGCGGCTCAACCAAGAGAACCTGCGCGATCTTGAGTTCGGCGCCCTGCTGCACGACGTCGGCAAGATCGCGGTACCGAAGGAGCTCATCAACAAGCCGGGCAAGTTGACCGCGAGCGAGTGGGAGATCATGAAGCGTCACACGATCGACGGCCAGCGGATGCTGGAAAACGTCGGTGGCGTCCTCGCCCGCGTTGGCGCGACCGTCGTGGCCGTGTTGGAGCTCTCTCGAACGCCAACGACCTAGCCTCGCCCCCAGCGCCGGTCGACGACGTGACCGCGCAACGACGGAACACGCGTCACTGCCCGCGGGTGGAACCGGGCTCGGCCCACCGTCACCCGTGATCCTATTCCCGGTTGGCCCTCCTCTTGACCTGCTGCTCACTCTCGGACGCAACGTCCCACGCCCCGCGCTGGTTATCGGTGAGGTCGTTTTCCTCGAATGTGCCTCGGCCGCCGTCTTGCACCCAGACCGCCTCGTAGCCGTTGCGATTGATGCGGTTGCGACAAACGGTGGGGTTGCCGCCCTCCCTGACCAGAATCCCGGCCCTGGCGTTGGCGAAGATGTCGTTGTCCTCGAAGGTCCCCAGGCCCTGCTCGCTGACGACGATGCCGGACTGCTGGCCGTCGTGGATACGGTTGCCTCGGACGGTCGGGTTGCCGCCCGTCTTGACCTGAATCCCGGTCCTGACGTTGGCGAAGATGTCGTTGTCCTCGAAGGTCCCCAGGCCCTGCTCGGTGACGAGAATGCCGCCCTGACAATCGTGGACGCGGTTGCGTCGGACGAGTGGGGTTGCCGCCCTCCCTGACCTCGATCCCGGCCGCGGCGTTGGCGAAGATGTCGTTGTCCTCGAAGGTTCCCAGGCCCTGCTCGTTGACGAAGATGCCCGCCTGCTGGCCGTCGTGGATACGGTTGCCTCGGACGGTGGGGTTGCCGCCCGTCCTTGACCTGAATCCCGGCCCTGGCGTTGGCGGAGATGTCGTTGTCCTCGAAGGTCCCCAGGCCCTGCTCGTTGACGATGATGCCCGCCTGCTGGCCGTCGTGGATGCGGTTGCGTCGGACGGTGGGGTTGCCGCCCTCCCTGACCTCGATCCCGGACATGGCGTTGGCGAAGATGTCGTTGTCCTCGAAGGTCCCCAGGCCCTGCTCGATGACGAGGATGCCGGCCTGGCCGCCGTCGTGAATGGCGTTCCGCCGAATGCGTGGGTCTGCGCCGCCGTTGACAGAAACCCCCGAGCGGCTCTCGCTCGTGATGTCGCAGTCCTCGAGCTCAAGGCGTCCCTGCGCTATCTCCACGCCGAAATAGTTGCCGTCGCCGGCCTGCTGGAGCGTGAGGTTGGTGACTCGACCGATATTGGCCTTGAACACGAGCGCGCTGCTCGCCCGGGCGCGCACGATGACGTCTTGGAGGGGACCTTGTCCGACGATCTCGAGCGGCTTGTCTATAAGCAGCCCCTCTTCGTACAGGCCGCTCCGCACGAGGAGCCGCGTGCCCGGGAGCGCGGCCTCGATCGCCGCGCCGATCGTCGTGTGATCGCCCTGGCCCCACGGATCGACGCTGAGGGTGGGCGGCTCGTTGCGTCCGCTGGGCGTCTGATCGCCGGCACGATCAGCCGCCGTGTCCGGTTGAGCAGCAGCACCCTGCGGAATCGCGGCCGGCGCTCGGACCTCCGCGACGTTGCGCGACGGCTCCACGCGCCAGAAGCTTTCGTGCATCCGGCTCGCCAGTTGCGCCAAGCGCTGACGGACGACCGGAGAGGTGAACGGCTCAAACCGCAGCTCGCGCCAGTCAGCGTGTTGACGGTCGGCCAGCTCGCGCGCGAGCGGGTCACGTTCGCGCCGCTCGGGGACATCGAGCTGGGGTGCGCTCACGTAGTAGATCGGGAGGATGAGGTCTTCGCGGCCCAGCTCTCGCTCACGCTCTAGGAAGAGCTCGAGCTCCCGCCGGCACTCGTCACTGGCAAAGAACGCGGGGGTGACGATCGGGATGAGCAGCGTGACGGTGCCGAGCGACGCCTCGATGCGCCGACGCCAGTTCTGCCCCCACGCAATGTCGTCGCGGTCGAGAAAGATGTCGAAGTCCGCCTCGCCGAGCTGCATGCGCACCTCGCCCTGCAGGACGTCTCGCAGCCGTCGGATCTGGCCCCCGTCGTGCTCGTCGTCGCGATGCACGTAGCTGAGGAACGCGGCTGGTGGCGCCGCCGCCAAGTGCTCCAGCCCCTCCATCGGCGCACCCTAACGCTGCGCTCTAGTGCTCGCAACAGCCGATACGAACTGCGTACTACGCGCCAGGCGGGCGGTACTGGACCTGCTGGGCCTTGCGCAGCGCGTCCATCGTCTCGTCGACGGTCATGAGAACGGTCGTTTCGAGCGAGCTGATCGAGCCGCCGCTGGTGATCGCCATCGCAACCGCGGCCATGGACACGTTGTCCGGGGCCTCAAACAGGTTGTAGCCGTCGTGTGTGCCAAAGCCGTACCAGAACCCGTGGAGCTTGCCACCGACCGACTCGATGTACGCCTGGGCAGCGGCTCGGCGGTCCTCCGGGTTGCCGATCATCCTGGCCCACGCCTCCGGCGTATAGCTGAACTTCGTTAGATAGAGCGGCATCGTCCCTCCCTCTCGTTGGCCGACTCGCGCGAGTCGCCGACAGGAGTCGGAGCATCAATCTACGGGAACCAGGCGCCTCGTGTGCTTCGTGGACGAGCGATCGGACCGCTTGCAGTTGGGCACCGGAACGTAGTAGCGTTTCCACTGCCGTCGCGCTCCGCACGAGGCGCGAGGGCCCAGAAGTACGACGAGGTGCGGAGGCTGCAGAACGCGGCGCTTCGCGAGACGTCGGTCCGCTTAGCGAGGGAATGTGTCTCACGGGATGAACCTCAACGATCCCGACGATCTGGGCGCCGTCAATCGACACGCGACCGGGTTCCGCGTTGCCGTGTCCGAGCATGCCGCGGGGACAGTGGTGGTCCCTGAGGGAGAGTTGGACTTTGGCACGGCGCCGGATCTCGACGCCGTGCTGACGAAGCAGTCTGGCCGCGTGGTGGTCGACCTGCGCAAGCTGAGCTTCATCGACCTCGCGGGCCTGCGGGTGCTGCTGGATGCCGACGCGCGTTCGCGCCAAGACGGCATGAACGTCCGCTTCATCCCAGGCCCGATGGTGCGGCGCCTGTTCGAGGTTGCGGAGCTGCCCGACCGGCTCCGGTACGTGGAACCTCGGCCGACGTAGCTCGGCCCGGCAACGTGCGAGACTACGTCCTGTAAGCAGTAGCTCGCGCTCCGGCTGTTCGCCGTCTTCCTCCTACCCCAGCGCGGGGCGTATGCCCAGAGGGAGGCGAGGAAGGGGCCGGTAATGGGCCCCGAGACCGAAGATGGACGTCTGCAGGACGGTGGCTCTCTCGCCTCCGCCATCTCCAATTCCGTCAGGCAGCTGGTCGCGGAGTACACCGGCCGGGGGCCGACGCGCGCCCGGACGAGCATCCGCGACAACCTCGTGGTCGTTCTCCTCGAAGACACGTTGACCAAGGGCGAGCGCCGGCTCGCGGCCACGGGGCGCGAGATCCGCGTCCTCGACTACCGGGGCGAGTTTCAGGCAGCGATGCGTGAGGACGCCATCGCCAGCATCGAGGAGCTCACCGGCCGCAAGGTGACGGCCTTCATGAGCGCCAACCACATCGACCCCGACCTCGCCGCTGAGCTCTTCGTGCTCGAGCCCGAGGGCGAGGCGGCCTCGGGTTAGAACTCTGAGGCGAACAGGGCGTAGACGGCGGCGCAGCGGCGCATCGCCGCCTCGTCGATGTACTCGTCGGGCCCGTGGGAGACGTCCAGGCGGCCGCCGCCGTAGGCGAAGGCGGGGATGCCGAGCTGCGAGTACCAGCGTGTGTCGAGCACTCCCGGGCACAGCTGGAAGCTCGGCGCGGCGCCTTCGACGGCCTCGATGCACCGGGCCAGTGCCTGGGCGGCGGGATGGGTCTGCTCGGTGCTGCCGGAGGGCTGCTCCTGCAGCACCTCGACGTCGACCGTGGCGCCGGCGGCGTCGGCCGCCTCGTCGATCAGGCCGGTCAGCCGGTCGAGCTCCTCCTCCAGCTCCTCCTCCGGGTTGAAGCGGCGGTCGATGGAGAACCACGCCGAGCCCGGAACGGCGTTGAAGCCGGCCCCGGAGCCGGCCTGGCCCCCGACGACGAGCATCGAGCCTGCGGCTTCGTCGCTCTCGACCGGGAAGCTGGTCCGCTTCTCGAGCAGCTCGTGCGAGAGCGCGGTCAGCGGCTCGGCGATGCGGATCATGTGCTCGAACGCGTTGACGCCCTGGTGGACGTAGCCGACGTGCGCTTCACGGCCTGAGGTCCGGACGCGCAGCGTGATCGCCCCGCGGCACGCGTGCCAGATCAGACCGCCGGTGGGCTCGGCGGTGAGCATCGCGACCGCGTCGGGGTCGATCAGCCCGGCCTCGCGCAGGCGCCCCGAGCCGGCGGTGCTGCCGGTCTCCTCGTCGCACACGAAGTGGAAGACGATCCTGTGGCCGTCGAGCAGGCCGAGCTGGTCGGCGGCGGCGGCGCCGTAGAGCATGGAGACCAGGCCGCCCTTCATGTCCGCGCTGCCGCGCCCGGTGATCTTCCCGTCGGCCCGTTCGGGCTCGAACTGCGAAGGGCTCTGCGCCGGGACGACGTCGAAGTGGCCGTGGTAGTAGATCAGCGCGTCCCCGCTGCCGACGCCGCCGCGCACGATGGCCGGGCCTTCCAGCGTTCCGGTCGGCGCGAGCTCGATCAGCTCGGGTGAGAAGCCGAGCCGCTCCATCGCGTCGCGCAGCACGCCCGCGCACCGCGCCAGCTCGCGGCCGGGCGGGTTCTCGGTGGGGATGCGCACCAGCGCTTCCAGCAACGTCGCCATCTCCTCGGCCCGGCCGTCGAGCCAGGCCTGCACCTCGGCGCCGCGCGGCCGTGTGAGCAGCGCGGTCATGTCCTCGAGCTCGAAGAAGGCCGCGATCTCCACGGCGGAGCGGCCGCCGGCGTGAGGATCGCCGCCGTGCTCGAGAAGGGCGCTCGTCGATTCGGTGGAGCGCCGGAACACGGCGGCGCCGAGCGCCGTCTGGCCCCGATCGTTGACGCGGTTCGGGTCTGCTCCGTGCTCCAGCAGCATCCGCACGGTCGGTGGGTGGTCGTGGTACGCGGCCAGGATCAGGAGCGAGTCGCCGGTCGCGCCCGTGAGGTTGACCGGCACGCCGCGCTCGATCACCGCGGCAAGCTCGCTCGTCTGGCCTTCGCGAGCGAGGTCGAGCACGCTCTGGAGGAACGCGAGCTCGTCGTCTGAGAGTTCGCCGGCCATTCGCTCGATGGTACGCCCGAGCTCGCCTGAGCCGGAGGCCCGGCAGTACCGTGGGATCGGTGCGGATCACGACCTGGAACGTCAACTCGGTCAAGCAGCGTGTCCCCCGTCTGCTCCCGTGGCTGGACGAGCGGCAGCCCGACGTGGTCTGCCTGCAGGAGACCAAGCTGGCGGACGAGGCGTTCGGCGCGCTGCTCGGCGACGAGCTCGCGGATCGTGGTTATGCCGTCGCGCTCCACGGCGAGCCGACGTGGAACGGCGTGGCGATCCTCTCGCGTGTGGGGCTGGACGATGTGGTCACGGGGCTCGCCGGCGGGCCCGGCTTCCCGCACCCCGAGGCGCGCGCCGTCTCCGCGACCTGCGGCGGCATCCGGGTGGTCTCGGTGTACGTCCCGAACGGGCGGGAGCCGGGCTCGGAGCACTATGAGTACAAGCTCGCCTGGCTGGCCTCGCTCCGGGAGATGGTCGCCGCCGGCCCCGACGCGACGGTCGTCTGCGGCGACATGAACATCGCCCCCGCCGACGAGGACGTGTTCGACCCGGACGCCTACGTCGGCCAGACCCACGTCACGGCGCCCGAGCGGGCCGCGCTGGCAGAGCTGCAGGGGCTCGGCCTCCGTGACGTCGTCCGCGACCACTGGCCCGGCAAGCGGGTGTTCACCTACTGGGACTACCGGGCGGGGATGTTCCACCAGGACCTCGGGATGCGCATCGACCTCGTGCTGGCCAGCGCGCCGGTCGCCGAGCGCGTCCAGGCGGCGTGGGTGGACCGGCAGGCCCGCAAGGGCACCGGACCGAGCGATCACGCACCGGTGATCGTCGACCTCGACGAGGCGCCGGACGGAGACATCGGGCCCGTCGTGCCGCCACCGTCCGCACCGGCGGCCAGGCGCGGCTCCAAGAAGCTGCCGCAGGCGCCGTAGCCCCCGTTCGGGCCCGCGGAGCGACATGCTCCTCGGGCCCGACAACGTTCAGCGGTGCGGCGCGTCAGCGGATGCTCAGGTGCCGGACCTTGAGCTTCCCGCGGTTCCCCGCGGCGTCGATCGCACGGTGCTTCAGGCGATAGCGGCCCTGCGGCAGCGGGTTGTCGATCCGATGGTGCCAGTGCCGCGTGCCCGTCGCCCGGAACCGGTGGGTGTTGGAGCAGTCGGTGGGACGCCCGAGGCTCCCGGAGCGGGAGAGGTTCTGGCACTGCGAGCCGTCCACTCGCTGGACGGAGACCATGACGCGGGCGACGCGGGCGGCCGTGGCGGTGCTGCTGGACCCGTTGCAGCCCTGGTCCCACGAGTTCCCGCCGAAGTAGCCGTTGCCGTCGCCCCAGCCGTGCCAGTAGGGGCCGTTCCCGTCGTGTCCATACCAGCCGTTCCCGTTCCCCCAGTTGGAGTACGGGCCGTTGTTGTCCTGACAGCCGCCGCCGCCGCCGGCCATGTTGGCGGTGGACGACGAGTCGGCGGACGCTGCGGCTGGGGCGACGGCGAGAGCGCCGACGACGAGCAGGCCGCCGATGAGTTGGAGCATGCGCGTGCGCATGGGAGCCTCCCTGGCGTTGATTGAATCCCGGCCGGCCGGCCGGGGCTTCACCACTGAACGTCAGGCCCAAGGGAGCCTCAACAGCCGCCGTCAGTCGAGCAAGACGAAATGCCGATCAACAAGCCCGCCGTGATCGCCGCGCCTCGCTGCAGGGAGAAGGGCATGGCGACGAGCGCCGATGGAACACGAATCGCCTGGTACCGGTACGGCGGCGGCGAGCGGCCCGTCCTCTTCTTGCCGACCTGGAACCTCGTCGACGCGCGCGTCGTCGGGCATCAGGTCGCCGCGCTCGAGGCGCACGCCACCGTCGTCACGTACGACCCGCGAGGGGCGGGCGCCAGCGACCGGCCCGAGCGGGGATACGACTTCCCGTTCCACGCGGCCGATGCCCGAGCGGTTCTCGACGCGGTCGGCATCGGGCCCGCCTCGCTCGTCACCGCTTCGCGAGGACTGAACGCGGCAGTGGTGCTGATCGCCGACGACCCGCAGCGCTTCGAGCGACTGGCCGTCGTCGCGCCGTACATGCAGCTCGAGGCGGATCCGGCGCCTCCCGACCCCGAGTGGCTCGCAGGCCTGCTGACCGACTGGCCCGGATTCATCGTGCCGTTCATGCACGACGTCTTCACCGAACCGGACTCGTCCGAGGTCATCGCCGAGATGATCGCCATCGGCCTCGAGGCGACACCGGAGGTCGTCGTCACCCAAGAGCGCGAGACCGACTGGCAGCAGCCGGCTCGCCTGCTCGGCACGATCGCCTGCCCGACGCTCGTCATCCACGGCGAAGCTGACGTGCCCGTTCCCCCCTCGCTCGCCCGGAGCATCGTGGCGGCCATGCCGAACGCACGGCTGGAGCTGATCCCCGACGGCGGGCACCGGCCTGACATCCGCACCCCCGAGCTCGTGAACCCGCTCCTGCTCCAGTTCCTCCTCGCCGCGTAGCCAAGCCAGGCTCGCGCCCGTCAAGATCTCGGCTGCAAGGCACGTACGAGGTGGGAGGACCCGGATGACGAGATACGCAGTCGCGCGGCTGGACGAGATCGACGAGGTGAGCGACGGGCGCTGTCCGTTTCGACCCGTCAGGCACCACTTCGGCATCACGTCCTTCGGTGTCAACGCCTGGACGGCCCGCAACGCGGGTGACCGGATCATCAACGAGCACGACGAGTCCGAGCCCGACTCGGGCGAGGAGCTGTACCTCGTCGTGCGAGGCCGGGCCGTGTTCGAGCTCGACGGCGACCGGGTCGCTGCGCCCGCCGGGACGTTCGTGTTTGCCCCTCCCGGCGTGAAGCGGACGGCGTTTGCCGAGGAGCCCGAGACGACGCTCGTCGCGCTCGGCGGCACCCCGGGAAGGGCGTACGAGCCCGACGGCTGGGAAATCTGGGCCCCGCTGAACCCGCTCTACGAAGCGGGCAAGTACGCCGAGGCGGCGGATCGCGGACGCCAGCTGGTCGAGGAGCATCCGCAGTACGCCGGCTTGTACTACAACGTCGCCTGTTGCGAGAGCCTCGCGGGGAGGACCGATGACGCGCTCGACCACCTCGGCCGCGCGATCGACCGCTCGGCGCAGTTTCGCTCGTACGCGAAGGACGATTCGGACTTCGATCCGATCCGCGACGAGCCCAGGTTCAAGGAGCTGATCGGGCGCGAGTAGGGATCGTGACGCCGGCTTGGACTCGGCGGGGCGCCGGCGGTACGGTCGGCCGGCCAGTCAGCGAGGCGGACGCCCGCCGTGTCGGAGTGGAGGACGGACCATGTCTGACGTTGGAAAGACGAACATCGTCGTCATGTGGACGGTTGCTGCGGACGAGGTGGCCGAGGGCGATCGCATCTTCGAGAGCCACGTCGATTGGATGACAGGACACCCGCGGAACGGCGACACGGCCCTCCTCTCCTACAAGATCTCGAAGGGCCCGGAGCTGTCGAATCCGGTCGACCCGAACTCGGAGCCGACCGGCAACACGATCTTCGTCCTCAGCGAGGTCTACGAGACACCGGCCGGCGTGGCCGAACACTGGAAGCAGGCGATCGAGACCTGGCAGGATCTCCCCGCGTTCATGGACTGGAGCGGCCGGGTCAAGGTCGGCACGTTGCACAGCGGCACGGTGGTCCAAGGCCTCTGGTAGCCGCTTTCGCCTGAGGGGTTCGCGGCGGTACCCACCAAATGTCGTCGCCGGCGGTATACCTCGACGGCATGAGCAATGGACTCCGGGACACGGTCGCGCTCGTCACGGGCGCGAGCAGCGGCATCGGCGAGGCGACCGCGCGCTCGCTCGCCGCACAGGGCGCGACCGTGGCCGTCGCCGCGCGCCGCAAGGACCGGCTGGACGCGCTCGCGGCCGAGATCGGCGGCCTGGCCATCGAGGCCGACGTCACCGACCGTGAGCAGGCGCAGGCCGCCGTCGAGCGGACCGCCCAGGAGCTCGGGCGGCTCGACATCGTCATCAACAACGCCGGCGTGATGCTGCTCGGCCCGATCGTCGACGCGCCCGTCGAGGAGTGGGACCGGATGATCGAGCTCAACCTCCAAGGGCTGCTCTACATCGCCCACGCAGCGCTCCCCCACCTGCTGCGCGCCGCCGAGCGCGAGCCGCGCCGGGTCGCCGACCTCGTCAACATCAGCTCGGTGGCCGGCCGCCGCGTCGGAGCCGACGGCGGCATCTACCAGCTCACCAAGCACGGCGTCGGGACCTTCAGCGAAGCCCTGCGGCAGGAGGTCACGGCCCGCCACGTCCGCTCGTCGCTGATCGAGCCCGGCGCGACCAGGACCGAGCTCGTCACCCACGTCCGCGAGGAAGTCCGCAACCAGCTCCCGCCCGGCGTCGGCGAGATTCTCGCGGCGCAGGACATCGCCGACGCGATTCTCTACGTCGTCACGCGACCTCGACACGTCGCGATCAACGAGATCCTGATCCGCCCGACGGATCAGGTGCGGTAGACGCGTCCCACACCGACGATCGAGCGATCTGGAGGAGTGATTGCGCCGCCCGGCGGATCGCCCATGCTGGCGGTGATCCACCATGGCGCCGTTCGATCAAGCTCCTGCTCCGCTCCCCGTGCTGACGCCCTTGTGGCGTGAGCTCGGAGGTGTGTGGGGGCTGCTCGGTCTCCGCCGCGAGCGCCCGGCGCTCGAGCTTCCCGCGACCGGCGCACCCGTGTTGTTGATCCCCGGATTCCTGACCGGGGACCAATCGCTGTCGACGCTCGCCGGCCATCTGGTCTCGGAGGGTCTGCGGCCGTGGACGACCGGCATCGCGCGCAACGTCGGCTGCTCGGAGGCCACGACGACAGCCCTGCTCGAGCGGCTCGAGTGGATCGCCGCCCGCCATCGCAGCAAGGTCACGATCGTCGGGCACAGCCGCGGAGGGCTGATGGCGCGGGTGCTCGCTCGGCGCCGCCCGGACATCGTCGCCGGGGTCGTCATGCTCGGCGCTCCGCACCGCGAGCCGCTCGCGATCCACCCCCTGCTGTGGCTCCACGGCCTCGCGTTCAGCGCCGCGAGCCTCGCCGGCGCGCGCGGCCTGCTCCGGTTCTCCTGCATCGGCGGCGCCTGCTGCGCGCACTTCCGCGCCGACCTGGCCGCGCCGGCCGCGCCTGACGTCGACTGCGTGTCCGTCTACTCGCGCCGCGACGGTGTCGTCGACTGGCGCGCGTGCGTCGACGCCGGCGCCCGGAACGTGGAGGTCGCCGTCAGCCACTGCAACCTCACCACGGATCGCGCGACGCTCGACATCGTCGCCGACGCCGTCAAGCGCGCCGCGGCCGGACCTCCTCAGGCCGAGCCCATCGCCCGAGCGGCCTGAGCCTGCTCCCGCGGCGTGACGCGGTGCTCATGGTCCTCAGCCGTCGCGGCCATCTATCGGGGCGGCGCGCTCTCAGCGGCGCGCCGCCGAAGCCCAGTTCGTTGCCATCCGGGTCGCGGTAGACCGTCTTGCGCACGCCGTTGGAGTACGTCAGGCGCTCGTCGGGCTCGAGCCCCCGGGCAGCGATCGCGGCGACGTGGGCATCGAGATCGTCGAGGAAGATCGTCACGACGGAGTGGCCGGCGCATCGGGATGCTCGACGATGTAGACCGATCGGTCTTCGGCAAGCGTCCACACGGCCTCGGTGGCGTGGGGGAAGAACGCCGGCTCGCCGAGCAACCGCTCGTACCACGTCTGCCGCCTCGAAGTCCCGCACGCGCAGACCCGCGAACAGGTGCAACGACATCGCCCGCGAGTCTAGATCACGCCGCGGCCTGCTCCATCGGCTTAGCGACCTCGTGCGCGTTTGGCGGGCTTCGCCTTCGTCGGCTTGAGCCGCACCCGCAGCTCGCTGCGCCCGCTGGGACCGGACACGTCCTGGACCTCGACGTAGGGCTCCGCGCGGACCAGCTCCCCGAGCTTGCTGTGGCCGTAGTCCCGAGGATCGAACGCGGCGTGGCTCTTGATCAGGTAGGAGCCGACCTCGGCGAGGTTGGACCAGCCGTCGTCCTTGGACGTGCTGCTGATCGCCGTGGACAGGACGCGCTTCAGGTTGGGCGGCGGCGGCGTCGGCTCCTCGGACTCCGACGCCTGCTGCGCGGGCTCGGGCGGCCCCTCACGCAGGAGGTCGAGGTAGATGAACCGGTCGCAGGCCGCGACGAAGGGCGCCGGTGTGTTGCGGCGCCCGAGCCCGTACACGGTCATCCCCGACTCCCGCAGCCGCGTCGCCAGGCGCGTGAAGTCGCTGTCGCTGGAGACGATCACGAAGCCCTCCAGGTTGCCCGCGTAGAGCAGGTCCATCGCGTCGATGATCAGCGCGGAGTCGGTCGAGTTCTTGCCCCGCGTGTACGCGAACTGCTGCACCGGCTGGATCGCGTGGCGCAGCAGCTCGTCCTTCCAGGAGACGAGCTGCTGAGTGGTCCAGTCGCCGTATGCGCGCTTGACCGTCGGCGTTCCGTACTTGGCGATCTCCTCGAGCAGCTCGGTGGTCAGGCTGGCCGTCGTGTTGTCCGAGTCGATGAGCACGGCGAGTCGCGTGGCATCCGTGGTGGTGGTCACGAGAGCATCCTCGCGCAACCCTCCAACCCGTGCTCGTCGCCCGCGTTAACGGTTATGGCGCATTGCGCCGACGACACCGCCGGGCGGCCGGACCGTCAGCGTCGACGACGGCCAGCTGCTCCTGCTCCATCGCGAGGACGGAGAAGAAGACGAAGCCCGGAAAGCCCTGAGAGGAGGGCATCATGCGCAAAGCCTGCGCCCGTAGGACGGTAGTCGCGGCCCTGTTGGTGGCCGCAGCCACGGCGCCGGCGACCGCCACGGCCGCCGTCGATCCCTTGACGCTGGTGAGCGGGCCGAGTCCGTTCGCCGCGGGGTGCGAGGGGGCGCCCCAGACCGGCACGGTCTTCCGCAATGCCGAGGTCGAGCCGTGGGTCGACGTGAACCTGGCCGACGAGAACAACCTCGTGGGCAACTGGCAGCAGGACCGCTGGTCGAACGGCGGCTCGAGCGGCAACCTGAGCGCCTACTCGCTCAACGGCGGCACCAGCTGGACGATCCCGCCGATCAGCCCCGCCCCCGACACCGGGCAGGCCAAGTTCAGCCGCTGCACGGGCGGCAACGCTGCCAACGGCGGCAACTTCGAGCGGGCGACCGACCCCTGGGTCTCGTTCTCGCCGAACGGTGTGGCGCACCAGGTCGCGCTTTCGATCAACGACTCCAACTTCGCCAACGCCGTGCTGACCTCGCGCTCGTTCGACAAGGGCGCCAACTGGGAGGACCCAGTGGTGGTCAAGTTCGACGACCGTGCCAACTTCTTCAACGACAAGGAGACGCTCACAGCGGATCCGACCGACTCGCGGTTCGTCTACGTCACCTGGCAGCGGATCGTGGCGCCCAGCGACAATGCCAGCGCGCGCGCGGGCGTGCGGGCGGCCGCGTTCCGCTCGCTCGCGTGGTTCGCGCGCTCGGACGACAACGGCGCCTCGTACGACGTGGTCAAGCCGATCCTTGACCCGGGCAACAAGGCGCAGACAATCGGCAACCAGATCGTGGTGTTGCCGAACGGCGATCTGGTGATGCTGTTCAACCTGATCCGCAACGTCGGCGCCAACCAGAACCGCGGCTTCACGGCGGCGGTGATGCGCTCGACCGACAAGGGCGACACGTGGTCGGGCCCGATCGCGATCGACCGCATGATCACCGACGGCGTGACCGATCCGGCTGACGGCCACGCCGTGCGGACCGGCGATCTGATCCCGCAGATCGCGGTCGACGACGCGACCGGTGCCCTCTACGTGGTCTGGCAGGACGATCGCTTCACCGGCGAGGAGCAGATCGCGTTCTCGACGTCGACGAATGGAGGCCGCTCCTGGTCGGCCACGCGCCGCATCAGCAGGGTCGGCGGCGTCAATCAGGCCTTCACCCCGACGGTCAGGGTCGCGGACGACGGGACGGTTGCCGTTCAGCACTACGACTTCCGCTTCGACGATCCGACCACCACGCCGCCGCTCACCACCGACGTGTGGCTGCTGCGCTCGGCCAACGGCGGTGCCAGCTGGACGGAGGAGCGGATCGGCACCGGCTCGTTCGACATGACGACCGCGCCGGATGCCCTGGGCTACTTCGTGGGCGACTACGCCGGCCTCGATTTCGCAGGCAGCGGGTCGAGGCCCGGCTTCAAGCCGTTCCACGTCCGCGCCAACAGCGGCAACCTGGCGAACCGCACGGACGTGTTCGCCACCACCGCGTCAACCAGCGGTCCGTAGACGATGAGACGCCCTGCCGCCCCATCCGGGCGGCAGGGCGTCCACGCCGCATAATCTGCGGATGGCGATCTCGGTCGTGCCGGCGAACGCGGTGAGCTGGGAGGACCTCCAGACGGTCTTCGGCACGCGCGGCCAGGCGCCCAGGTGCCAGTGCCAGCGGTACAAGCTGCGGCCGCGCGAGTCCTTTGCCGCGTTTCCCGCCGAGGAGCGCGCCCACCGGCTGCGTCAGCAGACCGAGTGCGGCCATCCCGGATCGGAGACGACGAGCGGCCTCGTGGCGTACCTCGAGGGCGAGCCCGTCGGCTGGTGCGCGGTCGAGCCGCGCACCGCCTATGCGGGCCTGCTGCGCAACAACCGCGTCCCCTGGGTCGGTCGCGAGGAGGACAAGGACGACGACAGCGTCTGGGCCGTCACCTGCTTCTTCACCCGGGTGGGCTTCCGCAAGCGCGGCGTGAGCCGCGCGCTCGCCCGCGCCGCCGTGGACTTCGCCCGCGAGCGCGGGGCCCGCGCCATCGAGGGCTACCCCATCATCACCAAGGACGTGATCCTGGAGGAGCTCCACGTCGGCACCCTAGGTGTGTTCGCAGACGCCGGCTTCACCGAGGTCAGCCGGCCGACGCTCCGCCGTGTCGTGATGCGGATCGACTACGCCTGAGGTGCGTACGACAGGTAGGCCACGCCGTTCTCGTAGGCGTCGCTGGCGGCGAGCGACAGCTTGTGGGGTGCCTCTCCCTCGGCGAAGAGCCGCGGGCCGGACCCGAGGGTGAGCGGGTAGATGAACAGGTGCAGCCGGTCGATCAGGCCGTCGGCGAGCATCGCTCGGACGAGCGTGATGCTGCCGCTGACGTAGAGGTCGCCGTCGACCTCGTCCTTCAGCCTGCGGATGGTGCCGGGGTCGTACGGCCCGACGACCTCCGAGTTCCTCCACGTCGGATCGGTGAGCGTCCCGGACACGACGTACTTGGTGGTGTCGTTGAAGAACGGCGCGCCCGGATCGTCCTCGACGGTCCGCGTCGACCACGCCGGCTCGAACATCTCGTAGGTCGTGCGCCCGAGCAGGATGCCGCGGCAACGACCCGTGACCGCGCCGAGGACCTCTCCCATCTTGGGGTCGAAGCCGTACTCGAACGTCCACGTCGGCGCGTCGATGACGCCGTCGAGGCTCATGAACTCGTGTACGTGGATCTCTCCCATTTCCTTACCTCCGTATCGATGCTGCCGTTTTCTTCGGTCGGATCCAATGACCGACTCTGACGGAGAAACTCATCGCGCGCCGCGCGGCGGGCCTGACGCTGTGAGAGGATCGCCCTCGGTTTGGAGTTCGGGATCCATCTGCCGCTGATGGAGTTCGGAGGCGAGGGTCAGTCGCTCGCTCGTCTCACCCGCGCGGTCGACAGTGCCCGGGAAGGCGGGTTCTCGGCGGTCTGCGCCAACGATCACTTCCTGTTCGGGACGCCGTGGCTGGACGGGCCGACGGCCCTGGCCTCCATCGTGGAGCACTCGGGTGCGATGGAGCTGGCCACGACGGTGTCGCTGGTCGCGCTCCGCGGCCCGGTGCCCGTGGCCAAGGCGCTCGCGACGCTCGATGTGCTCTCCGACGGGCGGGTGCTCGCCGGGGTCGGTCCCGGCTCGTCGGCCCGCGACTATGAGGCGATCGGGGTTCCCTACGACGAGCGCTGGGAGCGGTTCGACGAGGCCGCGGCCATCTTGCGCGCGCTCCTGCGGGACGAGCCTCCGCCTGCGCGGCGCAAGCACTACGCCGCGCCCGCCACGCGGCTGACTCCGCCGCCGCGCCGGACCGGCGGCGTTCCGCTCTGGATCGGGAGCTGGGGCTCGCAGGCCGGCCTCCGCCGCGTCGCGCGCCTCGGCGACGGCTGGCTCGCTTCCGCCTACAACACGACTCCTGCCGGGTTCGCGACCGCGCGCGAGTCGCTGGCGCAGGAACTTCGCGCGCGCGGCAAGGATCCCGATCGGTTCCCCAACGCGCTGGTGACGATGTGGACCTGGATCACGGCGAATGCCCGCGACGCCGACCGGGTGTTGCACGATGTCCTCGCCCCGCTGCTCAAGCGTGACCCGGACTTCCTGCGCGAGCAGCTCTGCGTCGGACCGCCGGAGCGCTGCGCGGAGCTGCTGTCGGCCTACGCCGAGGCCGGCTGTGAGCGCGTCTACCTCTGGCCGCTGGGCGACGAGCCGCGGCAGATCGAGCTCGCGGCGACGACCGTCCTCCCCGCCGTCGCGGCCTAGGCGCCAGGCCGATCAGGAATCGAGAAGCGCGGTCACCGCGCCGCAACTAGCCTGACCTTACGACCACGACTTCAGGAGTGACCTTGACCGGCTCTTCCACCGAGGGAATCAAGACCGTCCTGCATTCCGTCACCGACCTGGCGGCGGCGAAGGAGATGTACACCGCCCTGCTCGGCATCCCGCCGCAGACCGACTCGTCCTACTACGTCGGCTTCGACGTCGAGGGCCAGCACATCGGGCTCGCGCTGGGCGATGGCCCGGCGGGCACCCCCTCGCCGGTGGCCTACTGGCACGTGCCGGACATCGAGGCGAAGCTGGCCGAGGTGACCGCCGCCGGCGCCGCCGTGAAGGAGCCCCCGAAGAACGTCGGTGGCGGCCGCCTGGTGGCCACCGTCACCGACCCCGACGGCAACGTCCTCGGACTGCTCCAGGACCGATGAGGACGGACACGCTGTCGCCTGCGCCGCACGCCGCCGACACCCACGATCTGATCCGCGTGCACGGCGCGCGGGTCAACAACCTCAAGGACATCAGCGTCGAGCTCCCGAAGCGCCGGCTGACGGCGTTCACCGGCGTCTCCGGCTCGGGCAAGAGCTCGCTCGTGTTCAGCACGATCGCCGCGGAGTCGCAGCGGCTGATCAACGAGACCTACAGCACGTTCGTGCAGGGCTTCATGCCGACGCAGGCGCGGCCCGAGGTCGACGTGCTCGAAGGGCTGACGACCGCGATCATCGTCGACCAGGAGCGGATGGGCGCCGACCCCCGCTCGACCGTCGGCACCGCCACCGACACCGACGCGATGCTGCGCATCCTCTTCAGCCGGCTCGCGCAGCCCCACATCGGCTCGCCCGCCGCGTACTCCTTCAACGTCGCCTCCGCCCACGGGAGCGGCGGGATCACGGTCGAGCGGGGCGACAAGACCATCACCAAGAGCGCCAGCTTCAGCCGCACCGGCGGCATGTGCCCGCGCTGCGAGGGCCGCGGATCGGTCAGCGACTTCGACCTGTCCGCGCTCTACGACGACAGCAAGTCGCTCAACGAGGGCGCGCTCACGATCCCCGGCTACAGCATGGACGGCTGGTACGGCCGGATCTTCCGCGGCTGTGGCTACTTCGACCCCGACAAGCCGATCCGCAAGTTCAACAAGCGCGAGCTCCACGACCTGCTCTACCGGGAGCCGACCAAGATCAAGGTCGAGGGCATCAACCTGACGTACGCGGGTCTGATCCCGCAGATCCAGAAGTCGTTCCTCTCCAAGGACGTCGAGGCGATGCAGCCGCACGTCCGCGCGTTCGTGGACCGGGCGGTGGTCTTCACCACCTGCCCCGACTGCGGCGGCACCCGGCTCAGCGAGGCGGCGCGGTCCTCCAAGATCGACGGCGTCAGCATCGCCGACGTCTCGGCGATGCAGATCACCGACCTCGCGACGTGGGTGGCCGGCCTCGACGAGCCGTCCGTCGCGCCGCTGCTGGCGGCGCTGCGGCACACCCTCGACTCGTTCGTCGAGATCGGGCTCGGCTACCTCTCGCTCAACCGGCCCTCGGGCACGCTCTCGGGCGGCGAGTCGCAGCGCACCAAGATGATCCGCCACCTCGGGTCGTCGCTGACCGACGTCACCTACGTCTTCGACGAGCCGACGATCGGCCTGCACCCGCACGACATCCAGCGCATGAACGACCTGCTGCTGCAGCTGCGCGACAAGGGCAACACGGTCCTCGTCGTGGAGCACAAGCCGGAGACGATCGCGATCGCCGACCATGTCGTCGACCTCGGGCCGCGCGCCGGCACCCAGGGCGGCGAGGTCGTGTTCGAGGGCACCGTCGAGGGGCTGCGGGACAGCGACACGATCACCGGGCGGCACCTGGACGACCGGGCCGCGCTGAAGCCGTCGGTGCGGACGCCGTCGGGCCAGCTGGAGGTGCGCGGCGCGAGCCTCCACAACCTGCAGGACGTCGACGTCGACATCCCGCTCGGCCTGCTCGTGGTGGTCACCGGCGTGGCCGGGTCGGGCAAGAGCTCCCTGATCGGAGGCTCGGTCTCGGACCGCGACGACGTGGTGTCGATCGACCAGGCGGCGATCAGGGGCTCGCGGCGCAGCAACCCGGCGACGTACACCGGGCTGCTCGACCCGATCCGCAAGGCGTTCGCGAAGGCCAACGGCGTCAAGCCGGCGCTGTTCAGCGCCAACTCCGAGGGCGCCTGCCCCACCTGCAACGGCGCCGGGGTCATCTACACCGACCTGGGGATCATGGCCAGCGTCGCCACGGTCTGCGAGGAGTGCGAGGGGAAGCGGTTCCAGGCCGAGGTCCTGGAGTACAAGCTCGGCGGCAAGGACATCAGCGAGGTGCTCGCGATGTCGGTGATCGAGGCCGAGATGTTCTTCGGCGACGGAACCGACGAGGCGAAGACGCCGGCCGCGCACAAGATCCTCGTCCGGCTCGAGGACGTCGGGCTCGGCTACCTCACCCTCGGCCAGCCGCTCCCGACGCTGTCCGGCGGCGAGCGGCAGCGGCTCAAGCTGGCCACCCACCTGGAAAAGAAGGGCGGCGTCTACGTCCTCGACGAGCCGACCACCGGCCTCCACCTCGCCGACGTCGAGCAGCTCATCGGCCTGCTCGACCGGCTCGTCGACTCCGGCAAGTCGGTCATCGTCATCGCCCACCACCAGGCGGTCATGGCGCACGCCGACTGGATCATCGACCTCGGCCCCGGCGCCGGCCACGACGGCGGCCGGATCGTCTTCGAGGGCACCCCCGCCGACCTCGTCGCCGCGCGCTCGACGCTCACGGCCGAGCACCTCGCGGACTACGTCGGCGCCTGACCGACATGTGGCACGATCTGGAGGGTGACCAGCGGACCCGCAGCGGCGCAGCACCTGCGCGATCTCGCGCTGCTGCGCCGCGTCCGCGACCGGATCGACCGGGAGTACGCGCAGCCACTTGACGTCGAGGCGCTCGCCCGCAGCGCGCACATGTCGGCCGGGCACCTCAGCCGCCAGTTCCGGCTCGCCTACGGCGAGTCGCCGTACAGCTACCTCATGACGCGGCGCATCGAGCGCGCGATGGCGCTGCTGCGCCGTGGCGACCTCAGCGTCACCGAGGTCTGCTTCGAGGTCGGCTGCTCGTCGCTGGGCACCTTCAGCACGCGCTTCACCGAGCTGGTCGGCATGCCGCCCAGCACCTACCGGCGCCAGGCGGCGGACGCGACGGCGGGGATGCCGACGTGCGTGGCCAAACGCGTGACCAGGCCGATCAGGAATCGAGAAGCGCGGGTGCCGGGCCGCACCTAGAGTGACCGGCATGGACATCACCATCCACTCGTCCTTCCTCCCGCAGGACGACCCTGACGCCGCCCTGGCCTTCTATCGCGACACCCTCGGCTTCGAGGTCCGCCTCGACGTCGGGTACAACGGGATGCGCTGGATCACGGTCGGCCCGCCCGACCAGCCCGACACGGCCATCGTCCTGCATCCGCCGGCCGCAGACCCCGGCATCACGGACGAGGAGCGCCGCACCATCGTCGAGATGATGGCCAAGGGCACCTATGCCGGCGTCAACCTGGCCACCGCCGACCTCGACAGCACCTTCGACCGGGTGCAGGCCGGCGGCGCCGAGGTCGTCCAGGAGCCGACCGAGCAGCCGTACGGCGTTCGCGACTGCGCCATCCGCGATCCCGCGGGCAACCTGATCCGCATCCAGGAGCTGCGCTGAGCCAGGTCGGACGCTGACGCCCGGGGGCGCCGGCTCAAAATCGCTGCGCGGCTGCCGATTGCGTGGGAGATGAGCATCGAGAGCGCCATGATGCGCATGGCCACGCTGCAGTCGTGGGCCGCCGCCCCCGCGCCCGTCGCGCCCCCGGCCACCACGCCGGTGCCGACCGCCGCTCCCGGCGACGGGACGAGCTTCCAGGCCCAGCTGGCCTCGGCCATGACGCCCGCCGCGACCGCGCAGCCCGCCGCCGCACCCGGGACCTACGCCCACCTCTCCGGCGACCTCGACGCCAACCCCGAGCTGCTGGCCCGGCTCGACAGCCTGGCCGCCTCCCGCGGCGAGACCTTCAAGGTCACCAGCGGCCTGCGCACCGTCGCCGAGCAGCAGGTGCTGTGGGACAACCGCGCGAGCAACCCGTTCCCCGTCGCCCGCCCCGGCACCTCCCTGCACCAGCACGGCAACGCCGCCGACGTCACCGTCAACGGCGTGCCGATCCAGAACGCCATCTCGCGCGACGAGCTGATCCGCGCCGGCCTCAGCCCGCTGGCCGGCGACGAAGTGCACGTCGAGCTGCCGCACTAACCTGCCGCGCGGCCAATGCGTCGCAAGTCACTGAGTGGTTAACGCTCATCTTGCGACCGGGCGGTCGACATGACATGCTGCCGCCGCCGGACTCACGGAATCCTCGGCAGGGAGCCAAAAAATGGAGCGGTCAGTCGTTCGCGGCGCGTTTGTGTGCGCCGTGTTGACAGTCGGCGTGCTGGTCGCTGCACCCCCGCGGGCGTCCGCGCAGGGGCCTGTTGCGGCGTATGGGTTCGGCGAGGGCGCCGGCACCGCCGTCGCGGACGCGTCGGGCGCCGGTAACCACGGCACCGCGTCCGGCGCCAGCTGGGCCGCGATGGGCCGGTACGGCACCGCCCTCTCCTTCACCGGAACTTCGGGCTGGATGACGGTGCCCGACAGCGCCTCGCTCGACCTCACGACCGGCATGACGCTCGAGGCCTGGGTCAACCCGGTCTCGGTAAGCGGCTGGCGGACCGTGATCTTCAAGCAGAGCACCGACGGCATCGCCTACTCGCTGTACGGCGCCAACGGCAACGCGCGCCCCGCCGGGTTCGTGTTCATCGGCGGCGAGCAGAATGCGGCGGGCACCGCGTCGCTCCCGCTCAACACGTGGAGCCACCTGGCGACGACCTACGACGGCGCCACGCTGCGCCTGTACCGCAACGGGACCCAGGTGGGGAGCAAGTCTCAGACGGGCTCCGTCAAGGTGACCGGTGGCGTGCTGCGCATCGGCGGCAACTCGATCTGGGACGAGTACTTCCGCGGCCTGATCGACGAGGTGCGGATCTACAACCGCGCCCTGGGGGCCGCGGAGATCCAGAGTGACATGAACACGCCGGTCGCGCCGCCCGTGGCCGACACGCAGGCGCCGACGACACCCACCGGGCTGACCCAGACCGGCGCCACCGAGACGACGGCGACGATCGCCTGGAACGCGTCGACCGACAACGTCGCGGTGGCCGGGTACGGGCTCTACCGCGCGGGCTCCGCCGCCGGCTCGACGACGGCGACGAGCACGACGCTGACCGGCCTCACCTGTGGCACGAGCCTGCTCGCCGGCGTCGACGCCTACGACGCCGCGACCAACCGGTCCGCGCGGGCCACCACCACCGTCAGCACCATGCCCTGCGACACGTCGCCCCCCACGGCGTCGCTCACCAGCCCGCCCGCCGGCCCCGTCAGCGGGACGGTGAGCGTCGCCGCCACGGCTTCGGACGACCGCGGCGTGGCCGGCGTGCGCTTCCGGCTCGACGGCAACAACCTGGGCGGCGAGGACACCAGCCCGCCCTACTCGATCCCCTGGGACACGACGACGGCTTCGGTCGGCAACCACACGCTGACCGCCGTCGCCCGCGACGCCGCCATGAACACGACGACGTCGGCGCCGGTCTCCGTCACGGTCACGAACTCGACACCGTCCTTCGTCAATGACCGGGTGGTCATCGGCCTCGACGAGCCGACCAACATGGCCTTCGCGCCCGACGGCCGCATGTTCGTCACCGAGCGCGACGGCACCGTCTGGGTCGTCCGGCCCGGCGCCGAC
Source organism: uncultured Solirubrobacteraceae bacterium (assembly GCA_963774155.1). Classification (GTDB taxonomy): domain Bacteria; phylum Actinomycetota; class Thermoleophilia; order Solirubrobacterales; family Solirubrobacteraceae; genus DASSUW01. The sequence goes on along the minus strand of CAVZDW010000005.1, from coordinate 151,462 downwards.
GCGGTCGACCCGGCGCCGCTCCTGCAACTGCCGAGCGTGGCCACCGACAACGAGCGGGGCCTGCTCGGCATCGCGCTCGACCCCGGCTTCGCCACGAACGGCTACTTCTACCTCTACTTCACGCACGGCTCGCAACTGCGCAACCGCGTCTCGCGCTTCCAGGTCACCGGCGGGATCGCCTCCACCGCGAGCGAGTACGTGGTCTGGCAGAACACGGCCGCGGCCGCGGTCTGGCACCAGGGCGGCGACATCCACTTCGGGCCCGACGGCTACCTCTACATCGCCGTCGGCGACCACCTGAACAGCCAGACCGCGCAGTCGCTCACCTCGTTCAACGGCAAGATCCTGCGCGTCGCCGCCGACGGCACGGCGCCCGCCGACAACCCGTTCCACGACGGCGCAGGCCCCAACGCGGACGCGATCTGGATCCGCGGACTGCGCAACCCGTTCCGCTTCTCGATCGATGCGCCGACGGGCCGGATGATGATCGGCGACGTCGGTGAGGGAACCACGGAGGAGGTCAACGTCGGCCTCCGCGGCGCCAACTACGGCTGGCCGCAGTGCGAGGGCTCGTGCGGCACGGGCGGGATGACCAACCCGGTCCATTCCTACTCGCACAACGGCCGCGACGCCTCGGTGACCGGCGGCTTCATCTACCGGGGCACCCAGTTCCCGCCCGAGTACCAGGGCAGCTACTTCTTCGCCGACTACGCGATGAACTGGATCCGCCGGCTCACGTTCGACACGGCCGGGAACGTCACCGGCGTGCGCAACTTCGAGCCGCCGAACGGCACCCTCGACGGCCCGTACGGGGACATCGTCGGCCTCGCCGAAGGCCCTGACGGCTCGCTCTGGTACATCGATGCCGGCCCGTTCCAGCAGAACAACGCCGGTTCGCTCCGGCGCATCAAGAACGTCAACGCCAACTCGCCGCCGACCGCGCGGGCGGCGGCCGCCCCGACCGGCGGCCCCGCCCCGCTGACCGTCGCCTTCAGCAGCGCGGGCTCGGCCGACCCCGAGGGCCAGCCGATCACCTACCGCTGGAGCTTCGGCGACGGCGGGACGTCGACGGAGGCCAACCCGAGCCACACCTACGCCGACCGCGGGCGCTACACCGTGCGGCTGACCACGTCGGACGGCGCGAACGAGACGATCTCGGCCCCGCTGACCATCACCGCCGGGTCGGCGCCCACGGCCGAGATCGTCGCCCCGACCGCTGCTGCGACGTTCCGCGCCGGCGACCAGCTCGCCTACTCGGGCCAGGCGAGCGACCCCGACGACGGAGCGCTGACCGGGGCGTCGCTGAGCTGGAAGGTCGTCTTCCACCACGACGACCACATCCACCCCGTGCTCGACGGAGCCACCGGCGTCTCGGGGACGCTGGCCATCCCCAGCAGCGGCCACAGCTTCAACGGCCAGACGAGCTACGAGATCGTGCTCACGGCCACCGACGCGGACGGCATCCAGGCCACCGACTCCGTGATCGTGGCGCCGGACAAGGCGCCGGTGCGGCTCGCCACGGCGCCCGCCGGACTTGGCCTCAACCTCGACGGCGTGACCCGCACCACGCCGGTCGCGCAGGAAGAGATCGTCGGCTTCCGCTACACGGTCGAGGCGCCGTCGCCGCAGACGGCGGGCGCCGACCGCTACGTGTTCGGCGCGTGGTCGGACGGCGGCGCCCGGTCGCATGCCGTCACCGTGCCGGCAAGCGGGCTCGACCTGACCGCCACGTTCACGCGCGACACCAGTGCGCCGGCCGGGCTGGTCGCCGCCTACAGCTTCGACGAGGGCAGCGGCACGATGCTGAACGACCGCACCGGGCGAGGCCACGCCGGCACCCTCTCGGGCGCGACGTGGTCGGCCGCGGGCCGCACCGGCGGGGCGCTCTCCTTCGACGGCGTCAACGACAGCGTTCGCGTCAACGACGCCGCGGCGCTCGACCTCACGACCGGGATGACGCTCGAGGCGTGGGTCCGACCGTCCGCGCTCGGCAACGCGTGGCGCACGGTCATCTTCAAGGAGCAGGCCTGGCACATGACCTACGCCCTCTACGCGAGCACGGACAACGGGCGGCCGACCGGCCAGGCCCACGTCGGCGGCGAGCGCGACGCCCGCGGCCCGAACGCGCTCGCGACGGCGGCCTGGACCCACCTCGCCACCACGTACGACGGCGCTACCGTCCGGCTCTTCGTGAACGGCATCGAGGTCCGGTCGCTCGCCGCCGCGGGCGCGATGACGGTGTCGACCGGACCCCTGAAGCTGGGCGGCAACGCGATCTGGAGCGAGTGGTACTCGGGCCTCATGGACGACGTGCGCGTCTACAACCGCGCGCTCTCGCCCGTCGAGATCCAGGGGGACATGGCCACGCCCGTGACCGGCTGACGCGAGGTGCGAGGATGCGGGCATGGAGCAACGACGTCTCGGAGATTCCGACATCGAGGTCTCGGTCATCGCGCTCGGCTCGTGGCTGACCTACTCGGGCGGCGTCGGGCGCGAGCAGACCGAGGCCTGCACGCGCGCGGCGTTCGACGCCGGCATCACGTTCTTCGACACCGCGAACGTCTACGGACGCGGCGCGGCGGAGACGGCCTGGGGCGAGATCCTCAGCGGATACCCGCGCGACTCGTACACGCTGGCCACGAAGGTCTACTTCCCGATGTCGGCGCGCGACCGCGGCCTCTCACGCGGGCAGATCCTCAAGCAGATCGACGCCTCGCTCGAGCGCCTGCAGACCGACTACGTCGATCTCTACCAGTGCCATCGCTACGACGACGACGTCGAGCTCGAGGAGACGATGGCGGCGCTCACCGAGGTGGTCGAGGCCGGCAAGGCGCGCTACATCGGCTTCAGCGAGTGGCCGGTGGAGCGCATCCAGGAGGCGCTCGACCTGCCCGGCGTGGCCAAGTTCGTCTCCAGCCAGCCGCAGTACTCGGCGCTCTGGCGCGGGCCGGAGGCCGAGGTCATCCCGCTGTGCGAGCGCAACGGGATCTCGCAGATCGTCTGGTCGCCGCTCGCCCAGGGCGTGCTCACCGGCAAGTACCAGCCGGGCGAGCCGCCGCCCGCCGACTCGCGCGCGAAGTCGAGCGAGATGAACCGCTTCATCAAGCAGTGGCTCGCCGACGACCTGCTCGAGGCGGTCCAGCGCCTGCGGCCGATCGCCGACGAGGCGGGGCTGACGATGTCCCAGCTCGCGCTCGCGTGGGTGCTGCGGCAGCCCAACGTGGCGGCGGCCATCATCGGCGCGACCCGGCCCGAGCAGGTGCACGAGAACGCCGCGGCGGCCGCCGTGACGCTGACCGACGACACGCTGCGGGCGATCGACGAGACGCTGGAGCCGGTGCTCAGAACAGCGGAGGCGTAGTCAGCAGCGGCTCGACGCGCCAGCCGCCGCCCGGGCGTGAGGTGGCGTGCCAGAGCTCGTCGAAGCCCTCCTCCGGCACCGGCCGGACGAAGCGCCGTGCCGTCGCGGCGGCCTTCGCCGGGCCGACGTGCTCGGACGCCCAGTCGCCCTCGACCAGGTAGGCGACCACCTTGAAGGAGGCGAGCCGCGCCGGGTCGACGTAGCGGGCGCGGTCGGCGGCCGTCGGGTTCGTGTTGTCGACCACGAACGGCCGTCCCGCCTCGAGGCACTCGGCGACGAGCGCCGCCTCGCGCGCGCGGCTGTGCAGCAGGTCGAGGCTGACGTGCACGTGGGTGTCGAGGAAGCGGTCGCGGTACAGGGTGGTCTTGCCGCTGCCCTGGACGCCGCAGAGGACGATCGCCTCCATGCCGCGGTTCTACCAGGGAAACCCCCGATGCGAGATCGCACGAGCCTGCCGCACAGTCCTTGCATGCGCAACCTCCCCCTCCTCCCCAAGGTCGTCGTCGCGCTCCTCGCCCTCCTCGTCGCCGGTCTGGTGACGTCGAGCGCGAACGCCTCCCAGCGGCTGACGACCTACACGCTCCCCGCCGAGTTCGCCCTGCCCAACGACATGACGGTCGGTCCCGACGGGGCCACGTGGGTCACGGACAGCAGCCTCGGCCGCATCTGGCGGATCGCCCCGAGCGGCAAGATCAAGTCGTACGAGCTCGGCCAGCAGCCGGGCGCCATCACCGTGGCCGACGGCTCGCTCTGGGTCGCCGACGCGAGCGGCGACGCCATCCACCGCGTCGAGACCGACGGCAGCTCCGTCGCCTACCCGCTCGACGCCGACTCCTTCCCGATCTCCATCACCGCCGGCCCCGACGGGGCGATCTGGTTCACCGAGGGCCGTGACGACGAGATCGGCCGCATCACGGTCGACGGCGACATCACCGAGTACCCGCTCCCGACGACCGGCGGGTTCGCCGGCGACATCACCGCCGGCCCCGACGGCGCGCTCTACTTCAGCGAGGCCGTCACCGGCAAGGTCGGCCGCATCACGACGGCGGGCGAGATCACCGAGTACGACGTGCCCGGCGACGACCCGCTGCCCGGCGCCATCGTCCCCGGCCCCGACGGCGCCCTCTACGTGGCCGAGCGCAACGACAACGTCATCTCCCGCATGACCACGGCGGGCGAGTTCACCGGCGAGTTCGCGCTCCCGCGCGAGAACGCCGACCCCCTCTCGATGGTCAAGGGCGTCGACGGCGCGCTGTACATCTCCGAGTTCATGAGCGGCGTCGTCTCGCGCATGACCTTCGACGGCACGTTCACCAAGGCCTACCGCATCCCCGGCGGCTTCAACGACCGCGTGATCTCCGCGCCCGACGGCGCGCTGTGGGTCGGCCAGGGCAGCGACGGCAAGGTCTCCCGGCTCGACCTCCGGCTCGACTACCCGGTCAGCGCCGCCGGCACGACGTTCGAGGCGCGCGAGGACCGCTCGGTCAACGCCACGGTCGCGACGTTCACCGACGGCGATCCCGACGCCCGCCCGAGCGACTACGACGTCTCGATCAACTGGGGCGACGGCGACCGCTCGTACGGCACCGTCCAGCGCCGGGCCGACGGCTCCTTCGCCGTCCGCGGCAAGCACACCTACAGCAAGCGGGGCACCCGCAAGGTCACCGTCCGCATCACGGACGGCGTCGGCAAGGGCCTCGACGCGAAGGTGATCAGCTGGGCGGTCGTCGTCCGCTGATCCGCGGGATCCACGCCGGGACGGCGCGCCGGTACTCCTCGTACTGCGCGCCGTGCCGGCTGGCCAGCGTCGGCTCCTCGTAGAACCGGACGAACGCGGCCATCACGGCCCAGATGATCGCCGCGTAGACCAGCAGGACGACGCTCCCCAGGATCAGGGCCTGCCCCACGATCGCCGCCGTGACCGCGATGTACATGACGTTGCGGACGTGGCGGTAGAGCCCGCCGACCACCAGGTGCTCGGTCGGCGCGATCGGCGCGGGCGTCCCCAGGCCCTCGAGCACGAAGCGCGCGAAGGCCTGGACGAGTATCCCGGCGGCGGCCACCAGCAGCAGCGCGCCGAGCACCCGCACCGGCGGCCACCACTCGGCCTCCACCTCCCATCCCGTCAACGCGAACGGCAGCACGCCCGCCACCACGGCGGGCGCCGCCGCGAAGAAGAGCGCGCTGCCGACGGCGGCCGCAGGCCGGCGCACGCTACTCCCCGATGTCCTCGTTCCAGACCTCGGGATGGCGCTCGATGAACGCCCCCAGCAGGTCCGCGCACTCCGCCGAGTCGAGGTCGACGACCTCGACCCCGTTCTCCCGCAGCCACTCGATCCCGCCCGAGAAGGTGCGCGACTCCCCCACGATCACCGTCCCGATCCCGAACTGGCGGATCAGCCCGCTGCAGTACCAGCACGGAGCCAGCGTGGTGACCATGACCGTGTCGCGGTAGGAGCGCCGCCGGCCCGCGTTGCGGAACGCCTCGGTCTCGCCGTGGGCCGACGGGTCGTCCTTCTGCACGCGCTGGTTGTGGCCGCGCCCGAGCAGCTCGCCGTCCGCGGCGAACAGCGCCCCGCCGATCGGCACGCCGCCCTCCTCCATGCCGGCGCGCGCCTCTTCGAGCGCCACCGCGAGCATCGCGTGGTGGTCCATCGCCATTGAGCGCGATCGTATAGAGCCATGGCGACGCCCCGCTCGATCCAGCGCACCTACCTCATCCTGCTGCTGGGGAACACCCTGGCCGCATCGCTGATCTGGGGGATCAACACGATCTTCCTGCTCGACGCCGGGCTCTCGAACCTGGAGGCGTTCGCCGCCAACGCGTTCTTCACGGCCGGGATGGTGGTCTTCGAGGTGCCGACCGGCATCGTCGCCGACACGATCGGGCGCCGCGTCTCGTATCTGCTGGGCACCGTCACGCTGATGGCCTCGACGCTCCTCTACGTGCTGCTGTGGCAGATCGAGGCGGCGTTCTGGCTGTGGGCGATCGCGTCGATGCTGCTCGGGCTCGGGTTCACGTTCTTCTCCGGCGCCGTCGAGGCGTGGCTGGTCGACGCGCTGGTCGCCACGGGCTACACGGGCGAGATGGAGCCGGTGTTCGGGCGCGGCCAGATGGTCGGCGGCGCGGCCATGCTCATCGGGTCGGTGGCGGGCGGCTTCATCGCCGCGCAGACGAGCCTCGGCGTCCCGTTCGTGCTGCGCGGAGCGATCCTGCTCGTGATGTTCGCGGTCGCGTTCCGGCTCATGCACGACGTCGGCTTCACCCCCGAGAAGGGCGGCAGGCCGCTCGCCGAGATGCGCCGGATCGCCGGAGAGTCGATCGAGTACGGCTGGCGCGTGCCGGCCGTCAAGTGGCTGATGGTCGAGTCCATGTTCGTCGCGGGCGTCAGCGTCTACGGCTTCTACGCGCTGCAGCCCTACCTGCTCGAGCTCTACGGCGACCCGCAGGCCTACCAGATCGCCGGCCTCGTAGCCGCGATCGCCGCCGGCGCGCAGATCCTCGGCGGCTTCGCGGCTCCGCGCATCCGCGGGCTGTTCCACCGCCGCACGTCGGCACTGATCGCGACCGCGCTCGTCAGCACCCTGGCGCTCGTGCTCATCGGGCTGGTCGAGAGCTTCTGGCCGGTGATCGGCCTGACCGTCGTGTGGTCGCTGCTCTGGGCGGCCTCCACGCCGATCCGTCAGACCTACCTGAACGGGCTGATCCCGTCGCAGCAACGGGCGACGATCCTCTCGTTCGACTCGCTGATCGCCTCGAGCGGCGGGGTGTGGGCGCAGCCGGTGCTCGGCCGCGCCGCGGACGTCTGGGGCTACGGCCCGTCGTACCTGCTGGGGGCCGGGATCTCGGCGCTCGCGCTGCCGTTCCTCGTGCTCTCCCGGCGGCAGAACGCCCGCGCCGACGTCTCAGCGCCGTCGTGACAGGGCGACGAGCGAGGCGGGATGCGCGCCGTGGTTGTGCAGCGCCCGCAGCGGGAGCCCGTCGAGTGAGAGGACGGCGCCGCGCCGGAAGCGCTCGCGGCCCCCGCCCACTCCCTCGAGCTCGATCTCGCCGCGGGCGACGAGGACGAGCGCGTCGCGCCACTCGGCCGCGTCGTAGGCGCGGGCGCGGCCCGGCGGGACCGCGACCACGCGCACGGCGAACGGCATCAGAGCTCCGGCGCCAGCCCGAACGTCGCGAAGACGTCGCCTCCGAACGTGGTGATGTCGGCGATCGCGCCGTCCTCGATCCGCAGCACGTCGAGGGCCATCGCGCGGTACGCGTCGTCGCCCGGCTTGCGCAGGTAGTTGGCCACGGCGGGCTGGCCGTTGGCACGCGTGAGCACGCACCGGAAGGTGCCGAACTCGTGGGTGCCGAAGCCACCCTCGAGCCAGCCACCGACCACGGCGTCGCGGCCCTGCCAGACGCCGGGCTCCGGGGGCATCGTGAAGCGGACGTCCTCGCTGAGGGTCTCCGCGATGCCGTGGGCGTCACCGCGCTCGCTGGCCTCGATGTAGCGGTCGAGGAGCGCGCGCTGCGCCTCGGTCGGCTCGCCGGTCCACTCGTTCCGGCGCTCCGGCAGGTGCTCCTTGAGGCCGGCGCGGGCCCGCTGGAGCGCGCTGTTGACCGAGGCGACGGTGGTGCCGAGCAGCTCGGCGGTGTCCTTGGCGGGCCAGCCGAGCACGTCGCGGAGGACCAGCACGGCACGCGTCTGCGGCGGCAGGTGCTGGATGGCGACGAGGTACGCCAGCTCGACGGTCTCCTTGGCGACGACGACGGCGTCGGGCTCCTCCTCGGGGGCCGGGATGGCCTCGATGAGCGCATCGGGATAGGGCTGGAGCCACGGGATCTCGTCGCCCTGCGCCTTGCGCGGGCGCTTGGCGAGCGTGTCCAGGCAGGCGTTGGTGGCGATGCGGTAGAGCCAGGCGCGGAAGGTCGAGCGGCCGGCATAGGTCTCGCGCCGGCGCCAGGCGCGCAGGAACGTCTCCTGCACGAGGTCCTCGGCCTCGTCGAACGAGCCGAGCATGCGGTAGCAGTGGAGCCGGAGCTCGCCCCGGTGGCGCTCGACGTGCTCCGTGAAGGTCGTCTGGTCGTCGCTGGAGAGGGTCATGGTCGTATGACGGCGGAGGTTCCCGGAACTCATCATGGGGATCTACCCTGGGAGTGAGTGCCCATCGTCGAAGGTCTCCAGTTCGGCTACGCGCTGCACCCGCTTCCGCCGGGGCGGCTGCCGTTCCACCGCTGGCGCTGGGAGCTGTGGCACGGCGCGACGCTGATCGCCGCCGGCTGGCGGCTCACGCGGCCGCAGGCCGGCCGCGCGCTGCGCATGAACGCCTCGGAGTTCGGCCACCGGCTGTTCGGGCTCCCGGTCCCGCCACGCGACGAGCGTGCGGCGGCGGGCGACCTCGTCCCCGGCCGCGCCGAGCGCGTGGCCATCGGCGCCATCACGTGCCGGCTCGTGCCGCGCGCGCTGGAGACGCCCGCGACGGCGCCAAGCCCGGCCTAAGGGCGCGCCAACCGGGCAGCAAGCGGGCGGCAAGGGCCACCACCGAGTGTCCCGGCCATGAAGCCGGCCCCCACATCGAACCTCCACGCCAATCGCGCTCGGCCCGTCCTGACGCCGAGCACCCGCCCGCAGGCACCGCGGAGCATGCGCTCCACCGTGTTGCAGTCGCTCCTCCTGGCTCCGGCCGGCGGCATCTCGCCGAACCGCCACGGGATGAGCGCCGCTCGCGAGCGGACCGCCTGACATGGAACTCGTCACGGACGACGCCCCGCGCATCCGCGCCCTCATCGCCGACGACGACCCGCTCGTCCGCCGGCTGATCCGCGACACCCTGCAGCGCGACAACATGACCGTGATCGCCGAGGCCCCCACCGGTCGCGAGGCGGTCGAGCTCGCGCTCTTCTACCGGCCGGACGTGGTGGTCATGGACTACATGATGCCGGAGATGGACGGCCTCGAGGCCACGCGCCGCATCTACGAGCAGGACTCCTCGATCCGCGTCGTCCTGCTCACCGGCGGCGCCGACGACCACCTCGGCATGCGCGGCCTGCGGGCCGGCGCCAGCGGCTTCCTGTCCAAGGACATGGAGCTCGAGGCCCTCCCCCGCGCGCTCCGCGGCTCGCTCGAAGGCGAGGCCGCGATCTCCCGCAGCCTGGCCATGCACCTCGTCAACCAGTACCGCACCGCGCCGTCGGGCGGGATGGGCATGCGGCCGGTCCGCAGCCCGCTCACCGACCGCGAGTGGGAGGTGCTGGACCTCCTCGCCGGCGGCGCCTCGAACGAGGACATCGCGCGCGTGCTCGTGCTCTCGCCCGAGACCGTGCGCTCGCACCTCAAGAACCTCTACCGCAAGCTCGGCGCGCGGTCGCGCGACGAGGCGGTCGCGGCCGCCAATCGGATGCGCGAGCTGGTGTAGGGACCCGGCCGCTACGTGACGCCGGCGTCGTGCGCCAGCAGCGCGATCTGCACGCGGTTGGTGAGCTCGAGCTTGGTGAGCAGCCGTGAGACGTGCGCCTTGACCGTGGCGACGCTCATGAAGAGCTCGGCGGCGATGTCGGCGTTCGACTTGCCCTGGCCGATCGCCACCGCGACCTCGCGCTCGCGGTCGGTGAGCTGCTCCAGGAGCCCGCGGGCGCGGGTCCGGCGGGCGCCGAGCCCGTCGTCGGCCACGTGCTCGATCAGCCGCCGGGTGACGGCGGGCGAGAGCATCGCCTCGCCCGCCACGACGAGCCGGATCGCGCGCATGATCTCCGGCGGCGGCGTGTCCTTGAGCAGGAAGCCGGCCGCGCCGGCGCGCAGGGCGCGCAGGACCTGGTCGTCGGCATCGAACGTCGTGAGGACGATCACGTGCGGCGCGGTCTCGCGGGCCCGCAGCTGCTCGGTCGCGGTCAGGCCGTCGACGCCGGGCATGCGGATGTCCATCAGCACGAGGTCGGGCTTGTAGGCGTCGACGGCCGAGAGGACCTCGCCGCCGTCGGCCGCCTCGGCCACCACGCGGATGTCGTCGGTCCCGGTCAGCATCATCGACAGCCCGGCCCGGACCAGCGCGTCGTCGTCGACGACGAGGACGCGGATCACGCCGGCCACGGCAGCCACGCCCAGAGCCGGAAGTCGCCCGCCGCGGTGCGGCCGTGCTCGAGCCGGCCGCCGGCCAGCGCCGCGCGCTCCGTGAGCCCGACGATGCCCGAGCCGGTGCCCGGGATCGCCGCGGCGCCGACCCCGACCGGGAGCCGGTTGCGCACCTCGATGACCAGGCCGTCGCCCTCGGCGCCGTCGACCGTCACCTCGACGGCCGCGCCCTGCGCGTGCTTGCGCGCGTTGGTCAGGCCCTCCTGGACGATCCGGTACGCGTTGCGGCCGGCGCCCGCGGGCACGGCGGACGCGTCGATCAGCCGCGGGTCGTAGCGGACCTGCATGCCCGCGGCGCGCGACTCGCCGATCAGCGCCTCGAGGTCGGCCAGCGTCGGCTGCGGGCGCTCGGGATGGTCGCCGTCCTCGCTCTCCCGCAGCACCCCGATCACCGTCCGCAGATCCTCGAGCGCCTCGTGCGCGCTGGCCCGGATCACGCCCGCCGCGCGGGCGACCTCGTCGGGCGGCGCGTCGGGCCGGAACTCGAGCGCGCCCGCGTGCAGGCTGAGGAGCGAGATCCGGTGGGCGAGCACGTCGTGCATCTCGCGCGCGATCCGCGCCCGCTCGTGCTGGCGGGCCTGCTCCACCCGCAGCTGCTGCTCGGCCTCGGCGCGCTCGGCGCGATCGCGCAGGGAGAGCACCAGCTGGCGCCGCGACCGCACGAACATGCCCCACGCGATCACGGCGCCGGAAGCCAGGATCCCGATCAGGTACGTGACCCAGTACGGCACGTCGTCGTCGGGCTGGATCGCGAGGTAGATCGGGACGGTCGCGAGGGTCAGCGCGGCGAGGCCGACCGCGATGATCGCGCGCCGGTGGACGGCGACGGTGAAGAGGGCGATCGCCCCGGCGATCGCCGCCGACGTCGAGTACGTGGTGATGACCGCGATGAAGAGCGCGACGCCGACCGGCCAGCGCCGCCGCCACAAGAGCGCCAGGGAGGCGACCGCTCCGCCGACGAGGTCGTAGAACTGCAGCTCGTCGCTCATCCGGTCGTGGCCCTCGGCGAACAGGAGGAAGCCGACCGTCAGCGCGACGAGGATGCAGGTGATGTCGACGATCCAGTCGCGCGTCGTGCGGCGCCGCGGATCGCGGTCCGGATCGGGCACGAGGACGCCCGGCAGCAGGCGTGGGTGCTCCAGCTCGACGGTCATCCGAGATGAAGCGTAGGGCCCGTCACGCGCGCGGGCAGCCGCCGAAAGTCGGCGCCGCCATCGACCTTGGTCGGTCCCGGTTTCTCCGTTCGGCGGATGGACGCCACGCCCCGGCGCGTCGACAGTGATCCCATGATCGCCGTCGAGCATCTGACCAAGCGCTACGGCCGCCAGCTGGCGGTCGACGACATCTCCTTCCGCTGCGAGCCAGGCACCGTCACCGGCTTCCTCGGGCCAAACGGAGCCGGCAAGTCCACGACCCTGCGCATGATCTGCGGGCTCACGACGCCGAACGCGGGCACCGCGAACGTGCTCGAGACGACCTACCGCAGCCTCCCCAACCCGGGCCGCGAGGTCGGCGTCCTGCTCGACGCCTCGGCCCAGCACTCGGGCCGCTCCGGCCGCGAGGCGCTCACGCTGAGCGCGAAGATCCTCGGCGTCGAGACCAAGCGGGTCGACGAGCTGCTCGAGTACGTCGGGCTCTCCGGCTCGGCCGCCCGCAAGCGCGTGGGCAACTACTCGCTCGGCATGCGCCAGCGGCTGGGCATCGCCCAGGCGCTGATCGGCGACCCGAAGGTGCTGATCCTCGACGAGCCCGCCAACGGCCTCGATCCCGAGGGCATCGCCTGGATGCGCCGCCTGCTGCGCGACTTCGCCGACCGCGCCGGAACCGTCCTGCTGTCCTCGCACCTCCTGCGCGAGATCGAGGCGGTGGCCGACCAGCTCGTGGTCATCGGCCACGGCAAGATCGTCGCCCAGGGCAGCCAGGCCGAGCTCCTCGCCGCCACCGGCGTGATCGTCCGCGGGCTCGACCAGGGCGCGCTGCACCAGGCGCTCGCCGATGCCGGGATGACCGCCACGCCGGGCGCCGACGGCGCGCTGCTCGTGGAGGCCGACGCGGAGGCCGTCGGCCGCGCCGCGCTGGCCGCCGGCGTCGTCCTCACCGAGCTCCGGCCCGCCGACACCGGCGGCCTCGAGGAGCTCTTCCTCTCCCTGACCTCATCCGGCCGCGAGGAGGCCCTGATCTCATGAGCGCGACCGCACCCGCCCTGTCCCGCCCCAGCATTCCCCGGCTGGCCGGCGTCGAGCTGCGCAAGTCGGCCGACACGCGCGCCGGCTTCTGGCTGCTGCTCGTCGTCGCCCTGCTGGCGGCCGCCGTCGTCACGCTCCAGCTCGTCTTCGGCACCGAGGACGAGGCGCATCTGGCGCCGCTGTTCCGCTCGACCGCCGAGATCATGTCGCTCCTGCTCCCGGTGCTCGGGATCCTGCTCGTGACCAGCGAGTGGTCGCAGCGCACGGGGCTGACCACGTTCGCGCTCGTCCCCCAGCGCGAGCGGGTGGTCGTGGCCAAGGTCATCGGCGCCACCCTGCTCGCGCTCTGCGCGGTGGCGGCCGGCCTCCTCATCGCCGCGATCGGCAACGTCATCGTCGGCGGCGACTGGAGCCTGAGCCTCGGCGAGCTCGGCCGCTACGCGCTCTACGACCTGATCGGCATGCTCGGCGGCGTCGCGTTCGGCCTGGCCTTCATGAGCTCACCGCTCGCCATCGTCATGTACTTCGTGATCCCCATCGGCTGGTCGATCCTCGGCGAGACGATCGCCGCGCTCGACAAGCCGGCCAACTGGCTCGACCTCAGCCGCCCGATGATGGCGCTCGTCGAGGGCGACATGAGCGGGACGGACTGGGCTCAGCTGGCCACGGCCTCGGGCCTCTGGGTCGGCGTCGTGCTGGCGATCGGGTTGGCGCGTTTGCGCCGTACCGAGCTGAAGTAGGATCGGGCCCGCAACCAAGGGGGAGGATGTATGTCCGGTTCGCGCACGGTTCTCGCTCTCGTCGTCGGCATGCTCTTCGCCGTCGTCGCAACACCGGCATGGGCGGGCGGCGATCGTCATGGGAGCGACGATGCCCGCCACAGCCTGCGCGGGGCGGTGACCGACCAGAACTTCTACTTCGTGATGGCCGACCGCTTCCAGAACGGGACCGCGGCGAACGACCACGGCGGCTTCCCGCCCGGCAAGAGCGAGGGCCAGTCGGGCTTCGACCCGACCGGCAAGGGCTGGTACCACGGCGGCGACCTGCAAGGGCTCCGCAACAAGCTCGGCTACATCAAGCAGCTGGGCACCACCGCCATCTGGTTGACGCCGAGCTTCAAGAACAAGCCGGTCCAGGACAACAACGGCTTCCCGTCGTCCGGCTACCACGGCTACTGGATCACCGACTTCACGCAGATCGACCCGCACCTGGGCACCAACGACGATCTGCGAGCGCTCATCCGCGACTCCCATCGGCTCGGGATGAAGGTCTACTTCGACGTCATCACCAACCACACGGCCGACGTCATCCGCTACGGCGAGGGTCCCGCTCCGACGTACATCTCCAAGGATCAGTACCCCTACCGCACCGCCGCCGGCACGGTGTTCGACGACCGCGACTTCGCCGGCACGAGCACGTTCCCGGCGCTCGCGCCGACCGGGCAGCCCCCGTGCCCGCCCTCCGGCCCGCTCCGCAGCTTCCCCTACCACCCGTGCGTGCCGAACGGGACGCCGCCGTACCCGCTGAACGAGCAGAACGTCAAGGTCCCGGCCTGGCTCAACGACGTCGAGCTCTACCACAACCGCGGGAACACGACCTTCGTCGGCGAGAACTCCCAGTACGGCGACTTCTTCGGGCTCGACGACCTGTTCACGGAGAACCCCCGTGTCGTGAACGGGATGATCGACATCTACAAGTTCTGGATCCGCGAGTTCCGCGTCGACGGGTTCCGCATGGACACCATGAAGCACGTCGACGACGCGTTCTGGCAGAAGTTCGCGCCGGTGATGGAGAGCTACGCGCGGTCGCAGGGCATCCGCGACTTCTACATGTTCGGCGAGGTCGCGGAGGACTTCAGCCACGAGCTCGTCTCCCACTATCCGACGCACGACAAGGTGCAGGGCGTCCTCGACTTCCTCTTCCAGATGTCGGCCATGGACTTCGCCGCCGAGTCGCAGTCGACCGACCTGCTGCGCGACTTCTTCGTCAAGGACGACTGGTACACGGACGGCGACTCGAACGTCTACAACCTCCCGACCTTCCTCGGGAACCACGACCGCGGACGCGTCGGCATGTTCGTCCGCAACGCCAACCCGGGCGCGACCGAGACCGAGCTGCTGGCCCGCGATCGCCTCGCGCACGAGCTCATGTACTTCTCGCGCGGCAACCCGGTCGTCTACTACGGCGACGAGCAGGGCTTCACCGGCGCGGGCGGCGACCAGGACGCGCGGCAGGACATGTTCCCGTCGCAGTCGCCGCAGTACAACAACCTCAGCGACCCCATCCCGGGTGACGACGGCGCCGGGAACAACAACAACATCGGCTCCGACGAGACGCCGATGGACGACAACTTCGACCCGGGGCATCCGCTCTACCGCAAGCTCGCAGAGCTCGCCGAGCTGACCCAGGACCACCGCGCGTTGCGCGACGGCGCGCAGCAGCACCGGTTCTCCGCCGCCGGCCCGGGCGTCTACGCGTTCTCGCGCGTCAGCCGCAAGCACCAGCGCGAGTACGTCGTCGCGCTCAACAACGCCGAGACGACCGCTTCGGCGTCGATCCCGACCTACGTCCGCGACAGTCGCTGGGAGAAGGTCTACGGCCCCGGGCCCGAGCGGCTCTCGAGCGGCCGAAGCCTCAGCGTGACGCTCCCGGCGCTCTCGACCGTCGTCTACAAGGCGAAGGAGCGCATCCCGCGCAGCCGGTCCGCGCCGTCCGTCTCGCTCGACGTGCCGGCCGACGGGCGCAACCGCCTGGAGGTGCGGGCCAACCTCGGAAGCGACGCGTTCGCCGAGGTGACGTTCCTGGCCAAGGCCGGCAACGGGTCGTGGCGCGACATCGGCACGGACGACAACGCGCCGTACCGCGTGTTCCACGACGTCGCCGACATCGCGCCCGGGACGCGGGTGCAGTACCGCGCGATCGTGCTCGACAACGCACACCACACGCGCTCGAGCGCCGTCCGCAGCTCGACCATCGCACCGCCGTCGATCGTGCTGGAGGCGCCGGCCGCGGGCGGCCGAACGCGCGGGACCGTGGAGGTCCGCGCCATCGCCACGCCCGACCACCCGCAGTACTCCGTGACGGTCCAGCGCTCGGTCAACGGCGGGGCGTTCACGGCGGTCGGCACCGACAGCTCGTCGCCCGTCTACACCGTGTTCGACGACACGTCGAGCCTGCCGGACGGCGCGAGCGTCACGTACCGCGCGGTGCTGACCTATGCGCCGGGCAGGACGGTGACGAGCGAGCCGCGCACGGTGACGATCGTGCAGACGCGGGTCACCACCGCGGTCATCCACTACAACCGGCCCGCCGGCGACTACGGCCCGCCCGGCGGCCCCGACTCCTGGGGCGTCCACTTCTTCGGCGGCGCCACGGACCTCACCATCCAGTGGAGCGACCCCTGGGACCGCGAGCCGGACCTCGACGGGTTCGGGGCGGTCTTCAGGATCCCGATCGCCGACGACACGAAGCCGCTCGGGTTCATCCTCCACAAGCCGAGCGGCGACAGCGTGCCGGACTCGCGTGACCTGGCCGGCGACCGGTCGTTCGTGCCGCTCGACCATCCGGAGATCTGGCTCAAGCAGGGCGACCCCACGATCTACTTCGCGGCGCCACCGGGGTAACAGCCATGTATGGCCACGCAGATAAGCGAACGTGAAGCCCGCAAGGTCGCCGAGGAAGCCCGCGAGGGCGAGTGGTCCCGGCCGAGTTTCGGCAAGGACCTCTTCCTCGGCCGCCTGCGGCTCGACCTGATCCATCCGCAGCCGCAGCTCGACGCCTCGGCCGTCGAGCGCGGCGAGCGGTTCCTCGAGCGCCTGCGGGCGTTCCTCGTGGAGTCCGTCGACCCGCTCGAGATCGAGCGCGACGCCCGTATCCCGGACGCGGTGATCGACGGGCTCAAGGCGCTCGGCGCGCTGGGCATGAAGGTGCCCGAGGAGTACGGCGGGCTCGGGCTCTCACAGGTCTACTACAACCGCGCCCTGGCGCTGGCGGGGTCGATGCACGCGTCGCTGTCGACGCTGCTCTCGGCCCACCAGTCGATCGGCGTCGCCGAGCCGCTGCTCCTCTTCGGCACCGAGGAGCAGAAGCAGCGCTGGCTGCCGCTCGTCGCCCGCGACCACATCTCGGCGTTCCTCCTGACCGAGCCGGACGTCGGCTCGGACCCGGCGCGGCTGGGCGCCACGGCCGAGCCGGTCGAAGGCGGCTACCGGCTCAACGGGGTGAAGCTGTGGGCGACCAACGGGGCGATCGCCGACATCGTCGTGGTCATGGCCAAGGTGCCCGAGAAGGGCATCACCGCGTTCGTCCTGCCGTACGACAGCGAGGGCGTGACCGTGGAGCACCGCAACGCGTTCATGGGCCTGCGCGGGATCGAGAACTCGCAGACCCGCCTGGAGAACGTGTTCGTGCCGAGCGAGAACGTCATCGCACGCGAGGGCCAGGGCCTCAAGGTCGCGCTGACGACGCTGAACACCGGCCGGCTCGCGCTGCCGGCGATCTGCGTCGGCACGGCCAAGTGGGCGACCAAGGTGGCCCGCGAGTGGGCGGCGGAGCGGGTCCAGTGGGGCCAGCCGGTCGGCAAGCACGACGCCGTGGCCCAGAAGGTCGCCTTCATCACCGCCAGCGCCTTCGGGCTCGAGGCGATGCTCGACGTCGCCTCCCGGATGGCCGACGACAAGCGCAACGACATCCGCATCGAGGCCGCGATCGCCAAGCTCTACGCGTCCGAGCTCGGCTGGCAGGTCGTGGACGAGCTGATGCAGGTCCGCGGCGGCCGCGGCTACGAGACCGCCGAGTCGCTGAAGGCCCGCGGCGAGCGGCCGGTCCCGGTCGAGCAGGCGATGCGCGACATGCGGATCAACCGGATCTTCGAGGGCTCGACCGAGATCATGCACCTGGCGATCGCGCGCGAGGCGGTCGACCAGCACCTCCAGGTCGCCGGCGAGCTGCTGGAGGGCGACGGCGACCTGCGCGCCAAGGCTCGCTCCGCGGTCGAGCGGGCGCCTTCTACGCCCGCTGGCTGCCCAGCTCGCCGTCGGCGAGGGCATGCGGCCCGGGTCGTTCGAGGAGCTCGGCGAGCTGGCCGGCACCTGCGCTTCGTGGAGCGCGGCTCGCGCAAGCTGGCCCGGTCGACCTTCTACGCCATGGGCCGCTGGCAGGCCGGGCTGGAGAAGCGGCAGGCCGTGCTCGGGCGCATCGTGGACATCGGCGCCGAGCTGTTCGCCATCTCGTCGGCCGTGGTCTACGCCGACACGCTGCGGCGCGAGCACCCGCAGCGCGCGGCCGAGGCGACCGAGCTGGCCGACCTGTTCTGCCGCCAGGCGCGGCGGCGCGCCGAGGCGCTCTTCGACCAGCTCTTCGACAACGACGACACGGACGCCTACGCGCTCGCGCAGGGCGTGCTCGCCGGGCGCTTCAGCTGGGTCGAGGAGGGAGTCGTCGACCCGGCGGGCTAGGTGAGGCTCTGGAGGACCTCCTGCAGCTCCCGGACGTCGCCAGGCGCCGGGGTCTCAACGTCGACGGGCTTGCCGAACTCGGTGAACTCCATGGTCATCGTGAAGGCCTCGCCTTCGAGCGCGAGCCGGCGGATGAGGCCGGAGCCGTCGATCCAGGCGGTCACGGCCAGCCGCTGCTCGCCCTCCTGCTGCGGCTCGATGGTGGCGCCGTAGCGGGTCGTGGCCACGCCGAAGATGGTCTCCTCGCCCTGCTCGGAGACCTCGCTCGCGCGGCGCAGCGACGCGAGGACCTGGGACGGGTCGTTGAGGCCGAGGTCCTGGATCGGCGCGAGCGCCGCGGGCGGTTCGTCACCGTCGGCCTCGGCGAAGTCGGCGAGCTGCTCGCCGGCGGCGTCGAGGTCGGCGTGGATCCACTTCTGGCCTCCCGCCAGCCGGAGGTAGACCTCCCGCCCGGCGAACACGGCCTCGATGCCGCGCAGATCGCCGGCCCCCTCCGTGCCGCTGAAGTCGTAGCGCAGGCTGCCGCGGTCGGCGCGGTAGTCGAAGTCGCCGTCGGCGCGGAACGCCACCCCGTCGTCGGTCTCGTAGCGGAGGTTGACGGCCGCCGTGGCCGCCTCCGCCGTGCGGTCGGCGCTCGCCGCCAGCGCGTCCGCGCCGAACGGCTGGATGACGTTGAGGGCCAGCAGCGTGGCGATGACCGTCCCGATCGGGGCGACCAGCGAGATGACCGTCTTGTACGCCGGGTGCAGCCGCTTGAAGCTCGCGAGGAGGGTCACGGCTCGTCGGGTCGGATCGTCAGACGCTCCTCCTGCTCGCCGACGCGGACGAACACCTTGAGGCGCCCAGCCTGCTCGAGCCGGTCGCGGGCATCGTCCGAGAGCTCGACGCGGACCACCTCGGAGGGCGGCTCGCACGTGAACTGCCTCCTCGCCGACGGGCACCTCCTGGTCATCGCGCCGCTGGAAGAGCTCCAGCGTGCCCGTCACCGTGGCTTCGCAGGTGAGCAGGATGCGGACGACGCCCTCGCCGGCCCGTGCCGTGTCCGGGAACTCGACCGTGCCGCCGCCTTCTGCCTCGACCTCGCCGAGCACCTGCGCCAGCCCGTAGACGACGTCGGCGGTGTCGAGCGACGCCGCCAGGCTCCCGCCGCTGCCACCGCCACCGGCTTCCGGGGCCGCGATCTTGCCGGGAACGCAGTGCCCCTCCTCGTCGAGCCCGACGGTGTACACCCCGACCTCACCCTCGATGACGTTGCCGATCTCGTAGTCCTCGATGACGATGTCGTCGCCGGGCTCGACGAACTCGTCCTCGCCCGCCTGCCCGAGCAGGCAGTCGGCGCCGTCGCCGCCGGTCAGCCGGTCGTCGCCGTCACCGCCCAGGAGGACGTCGTCGCCACCGCCGCCGTCGAGCGTGTCGTCGCCGCCGAGGCCGCAGATGAGCTCGGCGGTAGCGTCGCCCACGAGCATGTCGTTGCCCGGCGTGCCGAGCACGTTGCACTGCGTGGCGAGCGCCTGGCACGGCTCGGTGTCAGGCGCGTACGGCTGCGGGAAGACGCAGCTCGGGTCCGAGGCGGGCGGCACGGGAGCCGCCGGCGTCTCCGGCTCCGACGTCGTCGGTTCGTCGGGTGGAGGCGTGGGCTCGGGCGGCGGCGGCTGAGCGGCTCGCGCCACCGGCGGCGGACTCGCGGCCTGCACCGGCGCGGGTGCCGCCTCGGCCGGCGCGGGTGCCGGTGCCGGCTCCGGCTCGTCCGCCGGCGCGGGCTCGACCGGTGCGGGCGCCGGCTCGACGGGCGCGGGCTCGGGCGTCACCACAGGCGGCGCGACCACGACGGGCTCGGGCGACGGCACCGGCTCTTCCGCCACCTGCCCGAGGGCGACGGGTGCGGACAGCACCGCGAGCCCGACGGAGGTCAGGACGACATGCCACACATGGAGCCGTCTTGATCGCAACCGCTCCCCATTGATCGAGGGTTGCTGAGCACTGTCGATCCTAAGCGCGGACCGAAGCGCCTGTCCAGTCAGCCCGAATGAGGTGGTGCGTCCGTCATGACCGTCCAGCCGTGGGCGTCGCAGATGCGCACGGCGAGCCGCATGATGATCTCGGCCTCGTCGGCCTCGAGGTAGCGGCCGAAGGCATCCTCGACCAGCTGCAGATGGACCGGCTTCGCGCGCTCGAACGCGGCGATCCCCGCGTCCGTGATCACGGCGAACGTCGCGCGGCGGTCGTGCGGGGGGATCTCGCGCGTCACGAGGCCCGCGTCCTCCATGCGGGCGACCAGGCGCGTCGCCCCGCCGCGCGAGACGACCAGCTCGTCGGCGAGCTCGTTCATGCGCGTCGGGCCCTTGAGCTTGAGGTTGGCGAGCACGTCGAACCAGGCGGCGGGCAGGCCGGTCTCGCGCTCCATGTCGTCGGCGAGCGCCTCCATCAGGCGCGCGTTCATCTTCGCCTGCTTGTACCAGGCGAGCCAGGCGGGGTTCTCGAGCAGTCCACCCATGCGAGGAGGCGAGTGTAGAGGTCAGGGTTGACGAATCAACCATGCCATGCAAGGGTTCCATCGGCAACCGTTGCTCTCTCAACTCTTGCCGAAGCAACCCAGGAGGCCTCCCCAGTGCTCGCCCGGATCGCCGACTTCACGTTCCGCCGCCGTCGTCTCGTCATCGCCGCGTGGGTGGCCGCGCTGGTAGCCATCACCGCGGGCGGAGGGTCGCTGCGAGGCGAGTGGTCGGCGGACTACTCCACGCCGGGCTCGGAGTCCAAGGCGGCCGTCGACCTGCTCGACGAGCGCTTCCCCGAGCGGTCGGCGAACTCGGTCGACGTCGTGTGGCAGGCGGACGACGCGCGTGCCCCGGCCGTCCGCGACCGGATCGACGCGTTCATCCGCGACGCTGCGGCCCTGGAAGGCGTGGGCGATCCGGTCCCGGCTTCGAGCGCCGAGGTCTCGCGCGACGGGACGATCGCGGTCGCGCGGCTGCCGCTCACCCTCACGCCGGGCGCGGTGCCGCTGGCGACCGGCGAGCGGCTGATCGAGCTGGCGGAGGAGCGCAGCGGCGACGGCACGCGGCTCGAGCTCGGCGGCCTGGCGATCGGCAACGCGCAGCGCGGGGAGATCTCGTCCGAGACCGTCGGCTTCGCGATCGCCGCGCTGGTCCTCCTCTTCACGTTCGGCAGCGTGATCGCCTCCGGCCTCCCGCTCGCGGTCGCGCTGTTCGGCCTCGGGATCTCCTCCGCGCTGATCGGCGGGCTGGCCGCGGTGGTCGACACGCCGGACTGGGCGTCCTCGGTGGCGGCGATGATCGGCATCGGGGTGGGGATCGACTACGCGCTGCTCATCCTCACCCGCTTCCGGGCCGGGCTGGCGCGCGGCCTCGACGCCCACGCGGCCACCGTGGAGGCGCTCTCGACCGCGGGCCGCAGCGTGGTCATCGCCGGCTTCACCGTGGTCATCTCGCTGCTCGGCCTGTTCGTCGTCGGCCTCCCCTACCTCTACGGCGTCGCGCTGTCGGCCATCCTCGCCGTCCTCGTCGTCCTCGCCGCGGCCGTGACGCTGCTGCCGGCGCTGCTCGGCGTCGCCCGCGAGCGCGTGAACCGGCTGCGGCTGCCGCTCACCGGGCGCGCGGCGGCCGACCCGGCCTCCGCCCCGGCCGCGCGCTGGAGCCGGGCCGTGCAGCGGCGTCCGTGGGTGGCGCTGGCGGCCGGCGTGGCGGTGCTGGTCGCGCTCGCCTCGCCCGTGACCGGCCTGCGGATCGCCTTCCCCGATCAGGGCAACGACCCGGCCGGCACGACCACGCGGGCGGCCTACGACCTGATCGCGCGCGGCTTCGGGCCGGGCGCTCCCGGGCCGCTCGTGCTCGCGGCCGACGTGTCGTCGCGCGACGATGTCGAGGCGCTCCCCGCCGAGCTCGCGGGCATCCCGGGAGTCGCCGCGGTCAGCCCGCCGGCGTTCAACGCGGCCGGCGACGCGGCCGTGCTCACCGTGACTCCGACCACGTCGCCACAGGATCCCGCCACCGAGCGGCTCGTCGAGCGGCTGCGTGACGAGCTGCCCGACACGGTCAGCGTCGGCGGCTCCACCGCCCAGGGCATCGATCAGAGCGAGGCGAGCGCGGCGCGCCTGCCGCTGTTCATCGGCGTCGTCGTCGGGCTCTCGCTGGTGCTCCTGCTCGTCGCCTTCCGCTCGCTGGCCGTGGCGCTGAAGGCGGGCGTGATGAACCTGCTCTCGGTGGCCACGGCGTACGGGATCGTGGCGCTCGTCGCCGAGGGCGGCTGGGCCGGGCAGCTCGTCGGGATCGACACCGCGACGCCGGTGCCGCCGTTCATCCCGATCATGATGTTCGCGATCCTCTTCGGGCTGTCCATGGACTACGAGGTCTTCCTGCTCTCGCGCGTGCGGGAGGCGTTCGACGGCGGTCGCGACACCGCCGGGGCGGTCACCGAGGGCGTGAGCCGGACCGCGCGCGTGATCACCGCGGCGGCGGCGATCATGGTCGCCGTCTTCGGGGCGTTCGCGCTGAGCGACCAGGTGTTCCTGGTGCTGATCGGCGTCGGGATGGCGAGCGCGATCGCCGTCGACGCGACGATCGTGCGGATGGTCCTCGTCCCGGCCATCATGCAGATCCTCGGCGACCGCAGCTGGTGGCTGCCGCGCTGGATGGACCGCCTGATCCCAAGCGCCGAATTGGAGCCCGCGCGGCCGTAGCGGTTTACGCTGGGGTGATGCTCGCCAGCGCCAAGCGCCGCCCCGTCCGCCTCAAGGCCCTGGACGTGCCGGACGCCTTCCCGGCGGCCGCGGTGATCGTCGCGCTCGGCCTGCTGCTGTACGCCGGCGGCGGGCCGCTGCGCCCGGCGCTGGCGACGTTCGCCATCGGCACCGCGATCGTGGTGGCGGCGCTCTGGCTCCGCGGCCGGATCGCCCGCCACCGCGCCCGCCGGCGCGCCGAGGCGGCGGACGCGGCGGTCCTCCACGGCGCTGCGTCACGGCTGCGCAACGTCGTCGGCGACCACGAGCTCGCCGTCGCGCTCGACGTGCTGACCGGCGGCCCGCTCGGCCCACCGCGCTCTGTTGCGGCCAGCGCTCGCGAGATCGGCGCCGCGACCCGCTCCACCGGCGTCCCGGTCGTCGTGGCGGTCGAGGAGGACGCGATGGTGGCCGGCATCGACGGCCCGCTGCGCGCCCTGGTGTGGCGCGCGGTCGCCAAGTCGACGAGCGTCACGGTCGCGGTCACCACCGGCCGGGTGGAGGTCCGGGGCGAGGGACCGCTCGACGGCTTCGAGGTCGACCTCGCCCGCGGGCTCGCCCGCCGAGCGGGAGCCGAGGTCCACGTCTTCGAGGGCCTGGCCGTCCTCGAGCTGCCTACGCGCGCGTGAGCCTGAAGGTCCAGTAGTCCGCCTCGCCACGCACCTCGCGGAGCGTCTCGCACGCGAAGCCGTGTGCGTCGACGAGGTGGCGGAGGTAGTCGATGTCGCCCGAGCTGCCGAAGAAGACGAGCAGCCGCCCCTGCGGGCGCAGGTGACGCGCCGACCTCCTCGAAGAACGTCGTCAGCGACCGGTAGTCCTCATCCGTCGTCGCACGCTCCGCCATGTCGCGCGGCGCGAACCAGCGGAACGGCGGGTCGAAGACGATCAGGTCGAAGGTCCCGTCGACGTTGGCGAACACGTCGCTCTCCCGGACGTCGACGGCTACGCCGTTGAGCGCGGCGTTCGCCTTCGCCGCGTCCACCGCATCGGGGTTCACGTCCACGGCCACGACCTCACGGGCCGTCGCCGCCGCCAGGATCGCGTTGACGCCGCTGCCGGTGCCCATGTCGAGCACCCGGTCGGTCTCGCGCACCTCGCTCAGCACGCTCTCCCCGAGCAGGTGCGAGACGGGATAGATCGGCTGAACGGTCGCCGGGATGTCGAGCACGAGCCCGAGGTACTCGACCCGCTCCGCCACGCGCTCCCTGCTCCGGACACCGTCCTGCCACGCCCGGAGCTTCTCGACGCGCTCGGGCGACATGTGCGGCCGGAACGGCATGTCGAGCAGCGTAAAGAGGACCAGCGCGAGCGCGGCGGCGCTCACGATGTACCACGGCCACGGGCCCATCACGTCCAGCAGCGAGCCGGCCTGCGGCTTCTCCCGAAGCCACATGTAGTTCCCGCCGGTCACGACGTTCGCGATCCCGGCCGCCACCGCCACGCCCAGCGTCGCGACGAACACGCGCTTGACCGCCCCGGCTCTCGGGAACAGCCTGAGCCCGAGCACGAGCATCACGGCCGCGACCACCGCTCCGCAGTGCGTGACGAAGAACGTCCACCACAGAAGCTCGGGGAACTCCGCACTGCCCAGGTCCGGCGTCACCACCGCCTGAAGCGACGCGGTCAACCCCCAGAACCACGTCAGCTCCACGAGCAGCGGCTTTCGCGTCCACAACGCGACCACCGCGACGATCGTCACCACGTCGCTCAGGTGCAGCGGCAGATTGAAGCTCGCCGACCACGTCCCGCGCACCACGAACGACGCATGCTCCACCACGTACGTCCCACCGATCACCACCGCGAGGAGCCGCGGCACCGGCCACCGGACCGCCGCCACGGCGGCCACGACCATGACGGCCACCGCACCAACGTGCTCGGCTGAGAGAAGCTCCACCCACCGCGAACGCTAGAGCCGCGTGCGTAGCGCCGGTGCAGGATCAGGACGTTGCCGTCCGGGTCGTAGAAGAAGCCCATGAGGCAGACGCCCGTATCAACCGTCTCGCCGAGGAACTCGACGCCGCGCGCACTCAAGCGGTCCCTGGCCGCCTCGACGTCGGCGACGCGGAGCGCAATCCCCGCCGTGTTGGGTGCGAACGGCACGCCCTGGCCTCGGGCTGCCAGAGAGCGAAGGTGACGTTCGGCGCCTCGAACTCGTCGGGGTTGAGGGCGCTCGACGGCAGACCGAGCACCTCGGCATAGAACTGCCGGGCTCGGGTCAGGTCGCGGGTCGGAACCGAGACGAAGTCGACGCGTTCGACGTCGATCACCATCGCAAACGTTGCCACACGGTCCCGCGTGTGCGAGCTCGTGAACGCATCTAGGCGGCGGTAGGCTCCGCTGATGGGCGCGTTGGTGCGCCGTGGGTGTCTCGTCGCTGTCGCCTGCTTCGGGCTGATGCCAGCCGCGTGCGGGCAGTCCACGGACGAACGAAAGGACGAGCCCGCCGCACGGAGCCCCGCGCCAGCGCCTCGCGTGACCCTGACTGCCGAGGAGCGGGAGACCTGGGCGCCCCAGCCGACCGATCGCTCGTCGGTCCCGGTGCTCCTCTACCACGGCCCGATCGACCCTGCGGTCTTCGCGAAGCACATGGCCCTGCTGGACCACGCGGGCTACGAAACCATCACGCTCGCCGACTTCGTCCGGTTCATCAAACGAAAGCCGGTGAGCCTTCCACCCCACCCCTTGCTGCTGACCTTCGACGGCGCGCGCCTGGACTCCTGGACCGGCAGTGACGGCATCCTGCGGGAGCTGGGCATGAACGCCGTGCTGTTCGTCGATGTCGGACGCGTGGAAGAAGAGGACCCTGAGTATCTGACGTGGCAGGAGCTCAACCGCCTGCCGAGCAGCGGCCGCTGGGAGGTGCAGCTTCAGTCGGGTACCGGCCATCGGCAGATCCAGTACGGCCCAGAGCCCGACGACGTGGGCCCGTTCTATGCCTATCGTGGCGCTGATGAGGTGCTCGGCGGCTGGCGCGAGCGGGTGTTCTCAGACATCACGTACGGCGAGGATCAACTCTCCTTCCAGGTTCAGGACTATCGCCCGCTCGCGTTCGCACCCCCCTACGGCAACTACGGGCAGGCCGGCACCAACGATCCGCACATCCCGCGCGAGCTCCTGGCCCGGCTACTGGACAGCTTCGAGGTCGTCTTCACCCAAGACCGCAGCGGCTTCGCGTCCCCGGGAGCGGCCAATCCGCTCGGCCGAATCGAGATCACCCGAGAGGTGACCGAGGAAGAGCTTCAACGTGGCCTTTCGGGCGCCCGGCCACCTGGGGTACGGTCGGCGCATGGCGAACCCTGGTGACCTCGATACGAGCTTCGCCGGCGACGGGAGGCAGACCGTCAACTTCGGCGGCATCGACGCCGTTCGTGTCGTGCTCGTGCAGCCGGACGGCAAGATCGTCGTCGCCGGCCGCGGCGGTCTCCCGAGCTCGTTCGCCGTCGCCCGGCTGCGCCCCAACGGCGCGCTCGACACCACGTTCGGGTCGGGCGGCAAGCGGGTGGTCGACTTCGGTGCCGAGGACGCTTCGGTGTTCGGCGCGGCGCTGCAGCCGGACGGCAGGATCGTGCTCACCGGAGACGCGGATCTCGACGTTGCGGTCGCTCGCCTGAACCCCAACGGGGCGCTCGACACGACGTTCTCCGGCGACGGCAAGACGCGCTTCAGCTGGGGCGCGATCAGCCGCGCGCAGGCCGTGCGCGTGCTGCCGGACAAGAAGCTCCTGCTCGCCGGGCTCTCGGGGCCCGAGGGCGGGAACATGCAGGTTGCGCGGCTGAACCCGGGCGGGGCGCTGGACCCCACGTTCGGCACCGGCGGCAAGATGCCGGTCGACTTCGGCGGCGACGACTCCGGCCTCGCGATGGCGCGCCAGGCCAACGGCCGCATCGTCGTGGCCGGCCGGTCGACCCTCGCGGGAGCGGTCGTCGCGCGGCTGCGGGCGAACGGCGCGCTCGACCCCGACTTCGACGGCGACGGCCGCCTGACGCTGCCGGGCGGCGGCAGTGCGCGTGCCGTTCTCGTTCAGCCCGACCGCATGATCGTCGTCGCCGGCAACGCGAGCGGCAGCGAGATGATGATCGTCACGCGGCTGAGGCCGAACGGCTCGCCGGACACGACGTTCAACGGCACCGGCACGGCGACCGTCGACTTCGGCCCCCTGGCCGATCAGGTCGCCGGCGTGGCGCTGCAGCCGGACGGCAGGATCGTCGTCGCGGGCTCCAAGCAGGACGGCGGGGACTTCGCGGTCGCGCGCCTGAACGCCAACGGCTCGCCCGACGCCACGTTCGGCAGCGGCGGGAAGGCCACCGTCGACTTCGGCGCCGCCGCATTCGGCTTCGCACTCGCGCTCCAGCCCGACGGGCGGATCCTCGTCGGCGGCCAGCGGACGGGCAACGACGTCTTCGCGGTGGCGCGGCTGCTCGGCTGAGTCAGGACAACCGGCGGATCCACCAGAAGCAGAAGCCGAAGAGCGCGAGCGCGAGCGCCGTAAAGCCCGCCAGCTCGTACGCCTGCAACGCCCAGTAGCGGCTCGCGGGCTGGTAGGTCACGCGCTGCTGGTAGCCCTCCGCGGCGAGCCGCTCGAAGCACGTCGGGTCGCCGCTCGAGCCCGGCCCGCTCCGTGGGCCGCACTGGATCACCCAATTCGGCAGGAGGTCGACGACCCGGCCCTCGGCGTCCAGCGTCTCGTTGGCGAGGATCCACGCCCCTGGCAGCTCGAGCCCCACGTGGAGATCGGTCACGGGACCGGTGGGAACGCCGTCCGGCGTGACCTCCGCGATCATCAGCCCTCTGAGGTTGTCCGCGGTGATCGCCGTCGTGGTCGCGAGCGGCGCGAGCTGCGGCCGGACGAGTGTCGGCACGGCGATCTGGACGGCGACGAAGACCGCGAGCGTGATCGCCATCGCGGGCACGGTGCGGCGGATGACCATCCCGGCGGTCACGCCGAGGGCGAAGGCGAACGCGGCGTAGCCGATCGGCGCGATGCCGCGCGCGGAGAAGACGGGCGGCTCCATGCGCGACTGCTCGAGCAGGCCGGCACCGAGCTCGCCGCTGTTGAGCGCGTCGTCGATCGGGCCGCACCACCACGTCACGAGGAGGCTGAGGAGTGCCGTGCCGGCGACAGCGGCCAGCCCGACGGCGGCGACCTTGGTCGCCAGCCAGCGATTCCGAGTCACGGTCTGGTTCCACACCAGACGGTGGGTTCCGGTCTCCAGCTCGCGGGCGACCAGCGGGGCGCCCCAGAAGACGCCGACGATCGCCGGCACGGCGAGCACGGCGAAGAAGCCGATGTAGTACACGGTGGTCCCGGTGCCGTCGAACCCGAGCGCGCTCATGAAGGCGCTCGCGCTGTCGGCGTCGGGCAGCTGCACGATTGCGAGGGTGAGGAGGAGCGCGCCCACGAGGGCATAGACGACTGCGGCCTGGCCGCGGAACTGGCGCCACGTGAGCCAGGTCATCGGACCGCCTCCAGCGCTCGGTCCTCGACGGCGGGGCGACCCATGTAGGCCAGCACGACGTCCTCCAGGTTCAGCTGGCTGACGGTCCATGCGGGGTCGTAGATCGGGGAGTCGGTGCGGACCACGACCGTGGTCTGGCGCTCGGTATGACTCGCCGAGATGACGTGCTGATCCTCCGGCAGGGTCGCCGGGTCCCGCAGCGCGCCGGTGAGCCGGTGATGGGTCGCGAGGAGCGTGTCGATGTCGCCGGTCAGCTGCACGCGCGAGGCGACGAGGACGATCACGTAGTCGCACACCCGCTCGAGGTCGGACACGAGGTGCGAGGACAGCACGACGCTGAGCCCATGCTCGGCGACGGCCTCCATCAGATCCTGCAAGAACTCCCTGCGGGCGAGCGGGTCGAGGCTGGAGACCGGCTCGTCCAGCATCAGCAGCTCGGGGCGCTTGGCGAGCCCGAGCGTGAGCGCGAGCTGGGCACGCTGGCCGCCGGACAGCTTGCGAGCCTTCTGGGCGGGATCGAGGTCGAGCCGCTCGATCCGGCGGCGCGCGAGGTCGGCGTCCCAGCCCGGGTTGAGATGCGCGCCGAGCCGCAGGTGGTCCTCGACGCTCAGCGCGCCGTAGGTCGGCACGTCCTGCGCGACGAAGCCGACCTTGGCCAGCTGCGCCGGGCCCTCCGCGGGGCGACCGCCGAGCACCTCGATCGTGCCGGCGGTCGGCGTCAGCATGCCGGCGGCCAGGTTCAGCAGCGTGCTCTTGCCCGCCCCGTTTGGACCGACGAGTCCGACCACACGCCCGGCCGGGACGTCCAGCGTGCAGTCCGAGAGCGCCGTCCGGCGCCCGTAGCGCTTGGTCAGCCCGACGGCTCGCAGCGCGACGCTCATGCCACGCCCGCCCGCGACGTCACTCGAAAGGTGGTGAGGAAGAGCGCCTCGATGCTCTCGTCGTCGAGCCCGGAGAGGCGCGCCTTGGTCAGCCAGCGCTCGAGCTCCTTGCGGAGCGGCCCGTGCGAGGCGACCGTCGCATCGGCCAGCGTCCGCGTCACGAACGTCCCGAGCCCCGGCCGGGCGGCGACGAGCCCCTCGTGCTCCAGCTCCCGGTAGGCCTTGAGCACCGTGTTGGGGTTGATGGCCAGCACGGCGACCACGTCCTTGACGGTCGGCAGCTGGTCTCCCTCGTGGAGCAGGCCGAGCCGGAGCGCGTGCCGCACCTGTCGCACGATCTGCTGGTACGGCGGGAGCCCTGCGCCCGCGTCCAGATGGAACTCGATCATCGCCATAGAACTATTGTACTAGCCTCCTAGCTAATTGTCAGCGACGAATCTGCGGGATGATCTCGCCGGTGTCCGCAATGCGGCTCATGCCTTCGGGACTCCCCGATGTGGTCGTGCGCGTGGCCGGCGCCGACGATGTCCGCGCGATCGCGTCGCTGCGAGCGCTGTGGAGCGCCGGCGCGGAGGCCGACCTCGAATTCGAGGCGCGGATGGCCACCTGGATCGCCGCCGAGCGTGACCGCCGCACGACCTGGATCGCCGCGCTCCATGGCTCGCCGGTCGGCATGGCGTCGCTGCTCGAGTACCGGCGCATGCCGCGCCCGGGACTGCCGGACTCGCGCTGGGGCTACGTGAGCAACATGTTCGTGCGCGAGGAACTCCGCGACCGTGGCGTCGGCTCGGCGCTCCTGAGCGCGATCATCGCCACCGCCGACGAGCGCGGCTACGCGCGCCTCGTGCTCTCCCCCAGCCCACGGTCGCTGCCGTTCTATCGCCGCGCCGGCTTCGTCGTTCCCGACGAGACGATCGGTGGTGATCGCCTGCTCGTGCGGCCGAGATAGCTCGGGTCTCAGCGAGCCCTCGTGGCGCGTTCGAGTACCTGGCCGGCGAGCTTCATCTTCGGCGGGCGCCACACGTGTCGCTGCTCGAAGGGCCAGGCGTAGATCGGGTTGCCGTCGCGCACCAGCTCGAGCAGGCATGGTTCGCCGAGCTCCTCGGCCGACCACTCGTACAGGGGTTGCAGCCGCGGCACGATCACCGCGTAGTCGAGCATCCGGCCGAGACGCTGCTCGTCGGCGATATAGCGCTCCACGTCGTCTGCGAGCGGATAGCGGTTCGGCAGCACGCGGCGCAGTGAGAGGAACACTCCGGCCATCCCCAGCCGCGGGTCGCCGAGCACGCGGCCGAGCGGCGCGAACCGTCCGAGCGCCAGGCCCGGCGCCGCCGCGAGTGCGTGCGCGTAGAGCACCCGCAGCAGCGCGACGTTCATGAAGAAGCGCTCCGGCGCGCCCTCCGCGTCGGCGAGGGTTCGGTGCTCGAGGTAACCGGCCAGGATGCTCGCGTTGTGCGCCCGGTACCAGTTGCGGCCCGTCGGTCTCGCGGCGAACTCCAGCCAGAGGCGCACGGCCTGCGATGACGGCTCGCCGGGCAACCCACCGAGGAGCGCGACCGTCTCGCATCCGTCCCGCAGCAGCCGCTCGTTGACCGCCCGCCACCACGCGCTGCCGGGCGGCGACGCGTCGAGCGGCTCGAGCACACCGCGGCCGGCCTGCCAGCGCATGAAGGACAACGCCGCCCGCCGGAACGGCAGGTGCCGCGGTGCGCGGCCCGTCGGCCCGCGGAACACCCGCGCCATCAGGGCAAGGCGCGCTGCCGGATCGTCGCGGACGGCCGCGACCTGCGCCCCGGCCGAGGCGAGCGCGCCTGCGTGATCGCTCATCGCGAGGAGTGATACAGGGCGAACACCGGTGCGGTCACAAAGAGCGAGCCAACGGCGAGGGACCGGTCATGGAATCCCAGCGGAACACCCGCGTGCTCATCGTGGCGAACCGGACGGCGTCCACGCCTGCGCTCCTGGAGACCGTCCGCCGCCGCGGCGAGACCGGTCCTTGCGAGTTCGCCCTGCTCGTCCCCGACGTCACCGACCGCACGGCCGCCGACTGGACGCTGGAGACCGCGCAACGGCTCCTGCAGCCGGCCACGCGCGGAAGGGTCGAAGGCCTCGTCGGCGGCGCCGACCCGTTCGAGTCCGTCAAAGCGGCGGTGCGGGACGGGAGCTTCGACGAGATCATCATCTCCACCCTGCCCGCGCGCATGTCCAAGTGGCTGCGACGCGACCTCCCCCGCCGCGTGGAGGCCCTGGGGCTCCCCGTCACGGTCGTCACGCCCGAGCAGGAGAGCCGGCAAGGCGTGGTCGGCGTGGCCGGGAACATCAACCTGCCGTAGCCGTCAGCTCGGCGGGCCGGTAGCGTCCGCTGCCTGGTGACCATGGCGCTGTCGGCCGGTGACGAGCGAGTGCCCGTGGCGGTGGCGGTGCGGTGCTCGCCGTGCTCGCGCTGCTCGCCGTCTGGCTCATCCCGCGCCGGCAGGCGCGTCGGTGGTCGGAACGGGGGATCGCCGGCAAGGACCTCGTGGCGCTGGAGACGGGAGCGCGCGGTGCGCTCGTCCAGCTCCTCGGCGGCGTCGCCCTGATCCTGACGTTCGTCGCGACGTGGGTGCAGATCACCGACACGCGCAAGGCGAGCGAGCGCACGCTGACGTTGACGTCCTCCCAACAGATCTCCGAGCGCTTCACGCAGGCGGTGGGGCAGCTCCAGGCGCCGCGTGTGGAGGTCCGCATCGGAGGCATCTACGGGCTCGAGAGCATCGCGGCCGAATCCCCGCCGCGGCGGGCGGCGATCGTCCAGGTCCTCCTCTCCTACCTCCGGCAGCGCCACGCCGCTGCGGGCTTCGGGCTGGACGACCCGGAGCACGCACACCCGACGAATCCCGTGTGCGGGCCCGTGATCTCGCGCAACGTCGTGGACGACATGCAGGCGGCGCTGTCGGTCGTGGTCCGCTTCGCCGACGCGGCACGTCCGATCTACCAGCTACGCAGGCTGAGCCTGGCGAACGTCAGGATCGATCCGCGGAGCCCGCGAGCGGCGGGGCGGACTTCCGAGGATCGGATCTCAGAGCGACTTCCCTGACTCAGGCCTACCTCGTCCGGAGCCGCTTCGACGGCGCCTCCCTCGAGGAGACCGGCTTCGTCTGGGCGTGCCTGCGGGGGGCGTCGTTCGCCGGGGCCAGCTCCGCTCGAGGGGTCAGCTTCGTCGGCGCCGACCTGCGTGACGCCGACTTCACCGGCGCTCGGTTCAACTCAGTCGATCTGCGGGCCGCCAACCTCAGGGGCGCGCGCCTGCCCGAGGATGGCTCGATGCTCAGGGGCGCGACAACCGACCGCTGTACGCAGCTCCCCGATGCGCCGGCGTCGGCGGGATGCCCGCAGTACGTCCCCTGACGCCCGCTCAGCGCAAGGTGCTGAGCACCGCGGCCAGGATCCGGTCCTCGCCCGGCAGGGCCGCCGACTCCAGGTTCTTCGCGTACGGCAGCGGCACCTCGGCCATCCCCACACGCTCCACCGGCGCGTCGAGCTCGTCGAAGCACGCCTTCTGGATCCGCGCGGCGAGCTCGGCGGACACGCCGTAGGACGGCCAGCCCTCCTCGACGCACACGACCCGGTTGGTCTTCGCGACCGACGCGGCCACGGTCTCGACGTCCAGCGGCCGCAGCGACCGCAGGTCGATCACCTCGGCGTCCACCCCGTGCTCGGCGGCCAGCTTCTCGGCGACCTTCAGCGCCCGCACGGTCGCGAACGAGTGCGCGACGAGCGTGATGTCCGACCCCTCGCGAGGGATCGCGGCGCGGCCGATCGGGGTGATGAACTCGGGGTCGAGCGGGACCTCGCCCTTCTCCTTGTAGATCGGGAGGTTCTCGACGACCACGACCGGGTCGTCGTCGCGGATCGCCGCCTTCAGCAGGCCCTTGGCGTCGGCCGGCGTGGCGGGAGCCACGACCTTGAGGCCCGGCGTGTGGGCGAACCACGCCTCCAGCGACTGGGAGTGCTGGGCCGTGAGCTGGTTGCCGGCGCCGTTGGGCGTGCGGATGACCATCGGGCAGCCGACCTCGCCGCCGAACATCGTCCGCACCTTGGCGGCATGGTTCACGACCTGGTCGATGGCGACGAGCAGGAAGTTGATCGTCATGATCTCGACGACCGGGCGCTCGCCGCCCATCGCGGCCCCGACGGCGGCGCCGACGAAGCCCTCCTCGGAGATCGGGGTGTCGCGGATGCGCTCGGGCCCGAACTCGCTCATGAGGCCGGCGGTGACCTTGTAGGAGCCCTCGAAGACGCCGACCTCCTCGCCCATGACGAAGACGCGCTCGTCGCGCTCGAGCTCCTCGCGGAGCGCCAGCCGCAAGGCCTCGCGGTAGGTCATGCGCTGGGTGCCGGTGGTGTCCTGCTGCTCGGCTACCGCGCTCATGAGCCCAGCCCCGAGTTGAAGACGAGCTCCTCCTCGCCGAACGGGCTGCCCGGCCGCATGCGCGCGAACTGGCCGCCGCTGCCGGGCGCGTAGACCGAGCGGGCCAGCTCGCCGACCTCGGGCTCCGGCGAGGCGTCGGCGAAGGCGACCGCGGCCTCCACGCGCTCGTCGACGTCACGGTCGATGGCGTCGAGCTCCTCGTCGGTCATCCCGTGCTCGCGCAGCGTGCTGCGCAGCCGGTGGATCGGGTCCTTGGCCTGATGCTCGGTGATCTCCTCCTTGGTGCGGTAGGCGAGACCGGCGTCGGCCACGGAGTGCCCGCGGTAGCGGTACGTGACGACCTCCAGGACCGAAGGCTCGCGGGCCTCGCGCGCGCGCTTCAACAGCCGGTCGGAAGCCTCGACGACGGCGTCGAGGTCGTTGCCGTCGACCCGCTCGCCGTGCATGCGGAACGCGGAGGCGCGGCGGTAGAGGTCCGGCTCGGCCGAGGCGCGGGCCACGCTCGTGCCCATCCCGTAGCCGTTGTTGACGACGAGGAAGACGACCGGCAGGTTCCAGAGCGCGGCGAGATTCAGCGACTCGTGCCAGGCGCCCATGTTGATGGCGCCGTCGCCGAGCTCGCAGACCACGGCCTGCTCCTTGCCGCGGCGTACGAGCGCCAGCGCGAGGCCGGTGGCCACCGGGAGCTGGCCCGCGACGATGCCCCAGCCGCCGTAGAAGCCCTTGTCCACGTCGAGCAGGTGCATCGAGCCGCCGCGGCCGTGGGCGCAGCCGTCGGCGCGGCCGAAGAGCTCCGCCATGACCGCGTCGGGGGATACGCCCCGGGCGAGCGCGAACCCATGGCATCGATAACCCGTGACCAGCAGGTCGTCGTCCTGCATCGTGTGCACGACGCCGACGGTTGCGGCTTCCTGCCCGGAGGACAGATGGCAGTAGCCGCCGATCTTGGCGGCCTTGTATTGACGCTCGGACTCGGTCTCGAAGACCCGGATGAGCACCATCTGCTCGTACAGGTCGCGCAGGTCGGCGGGTGACAGCGTGTTGGGCGGGGCGTCGATCGTGGTCACGGGCTCTCCTCCTCGGATTCAAAGTAGTCGGGGTGCTGCTCGCGGATGGCGGGGAGCGTCGAGAGCACCATTCGCAGGTGGTGCCGGAGCGCGCGCTCGGCGCCGTCGGGGTTGTGCGCGCCGACGGCGGCGACCACCGCGCGGTGCTCGGAGATCATCTCCATCAGGTAGCCGGGCTCGGGCAGGCTCAGCCGGCGGACGCGGTTGAGGTGGCCCTTGGCGCGCTGGCTGAGCGACCACGCGATGTCGTGGCCGCTGAGGTCGCAGAGCGCGTGGTGGAGGTCGTCGTCGAGGACGTAGAAGCGGTCGTAGTCGTTGGCCTCGCGAGCGGCTTCCTGGCGGCGGATGATCGCCTCGAGGGAGGCCAGGTCCTGGTCGCGCGAGCGCAGCGCGGCCGACTTGATCGCCGCGCACTCGAGCGCCTCGCGCACGAACTGGGCGTCGGCCACCGCGTCCTCGCTGATGCGCGTGACGAAGGTGCCGAGCTGGGGCACGATCTCCACGAGCCGGTCGTCCCGGAGCCGCTGGAGCGCCTCGCGGATCGGCGTGCGGCTGACGCCGAAGAGGTCGGCCAGCTCGTTCTCCGAGAGCCGCCGGCCGGGCGCGAGCTCGGCCGACACGATCGCGTCGCGCAGGAGCAGGTAGATCTGCCCGCGCTCGCGCAGACCCCCTCGGGTGCGGGCTCGGGTTGCGGCAGGAACAAGCGCCTCCATCGGCCTTACATACTTGCATACAAGCCGCCCCGCCGCACTAAGGGGGTCTGACCCCGTCACAGGTTTGACCCGTGACGACGCACTAAGGGGGTCTGACCCCGTCACGGGTTTGACCCGTGATAACGAGCAGTCAGACCCCCTTGGTGACATAGTTCGCTAAACTAATTAGCTGTGCGAACGACTTCGCGACCAGATCTCGCCGGCCACCTGCGCCACACGATCGTGCGCGCCGCCCGGCGGCTGCGGCAGGAGGCCGGCGCTGACCTCTCCCCCTCGCTGACCGCGGCGCTGTCGACGGTCGAGCGCCACGGGCCGCTGACCCCCAGCGAGGTGGCCAACTGGGAGCGGATCCAGCGGCCGACCGCCACCCGCGTCCTGGCGCGGCTCGAGGAGGAAGGGCTGATCGCCCGCACGCCCGATCCGCAGGACCGGCGCTCGAGCCTGGTCGCCGTGACCGAGGGCGGCCGCGCGCTCCTCGAGGAGCTCCGGACCCGGAAGACCGCCTTCCTGGCCGAGCGCCTGGAGGGCCTGGATGCCGACGAGCGCGCCACCCTGGAGCGCGCTGCCGACATCCTCGAGAGGGTCCTGTCGGAGTGAGCGCAGGCTTCGCGCGCACCTTCGCGTCCCTCTCCGTCCCCAACTACCGCCGCTACTTCAGCGGCCAGGTCGTCTCCATCACCGGCAACTGGATGCAGATGGTCGCCGAGATGTGGCTGATGGTGCAGCTCACCGGCAACGGCCTCTCCGTCGGCCTCGTCGCCGCCTTCCAGTTCCTGCCGATCATGCTCTTCGGCGCCTGGGGCGGCCTGCTGGCCGACCGGATGTCCAAGCGCCGCCTGCTGACCATCACGCAGACGCTCATGGCGCTCCCCGCCCTCGCCCTCTGGGGCCTGACCACGAGCGGCCACGTCGAGGTGTGGATGGTCTACGGGCTCGTGCTCGCCCGCGGTGCGGTCACGGCGGTGGACAACCCGGCGCGGCAGAGCTTCGTGATCGAGATGGTCGGCGACGACCGCCTGGTCAACGCGGTGGCGCTCAACTCCGTCGTCGTCCACACGGCCCGCATCCTCGGCCCGGCGGGCGCCGGCCTCGTGATCGCGCTGCTCGGCGTCGGCCCGTGCTTCCTCATCAACGCGCTCTCCTTCGCGGCCATGTTCGTCGCCCTGCGCCGGATGGACCCCGCGCAGCTGCACACGCCGGACGTCGCCGTCCGCGCCCGCGGCCAGCTCCGCAGCGCCTTCCGCTACGTCGCGAGCACGCCGGGGCTGCGCATCCCGCTGGCCATGATGGCCGTGGTCGGCACGCTCTCCTTCAACTTCCAGGTCCTGCTCCCGCTGCTGGCGAGCTTCACCTGGCACGGCACCGCCGCGCTCTACACGGCGCTGGCCATGGCCATGGGCATCGGCTCGGTCGCCGGCGCGCTGGCCGCGGGCGCCCGCGGCCGCGTCGGCCCGAGGCTGCTGGTCGGCGCCGCGGCCGGCTTCGGCGCGGCCCTGCTGCTGGTCGCCGCCGCCCCCACGATCCCGCTCCAGCTGCTCGCCCTCGTCCCGCTCGGCGCCGTCAGCGTCACGTTCGCGGCGGGCGTGAACTCGGTCATGCAGCTCGCCGTCGAGCCCGGCATGCGCGGCCGCGTGATGGCCCTCTACTCGGTCGTCTTCCTCGGCTCGACGCCGATCGGCGCGCCGCTCGTCGGCTGGATCGCCCAGGTCGCCGGCCCGCGCGCCGGCCTCGTGCTCGGCGGCGTCGCGGCGCTGGCCACGGCCGCCGGCGCCCAGGTCGCCTACAACCGCGTCAGGCCCGAGCCGGAGACGAAGCGTCCGTGCGAGTCATCTTCACGGACGCGGACAGGTCGGCTCCGGCCGCGCCTCGAAACACGCCCTTGATCGGCGGCACGTCGGCGTAGGCGCGCCCGTGCCCGATCTTGACGTGGCTCTCGCCGCCCAGGCTGCGGTTCGTGGGATCGGCGGAGACCCACACCGGCTCGGCCTCGCCCGGGAGCAGGGCCTCGATCCAGGCGTGCGTCTCCACCTCGGCCGAGTCCTCGTCGCCGTTGGACGGCGCCCACAGGTAGCCGGAGACGTAGCGCGCGGCGATGCCGTTGCGCCGCAGGAGCAGCAGCGCGAGGTGCGCGAAGTCCTGGCACACGCCCGCGCCCGCGTCCAGCAGGTCGGCCACCGTCGAGCCGACGTAGGTCACGCCCGCCCGGTACTCGAAGCGATCGGGGATGAGGTCGACGAGCCGGCGCACGGTGTCGAGCGGGCTCTCGCCCCGCACGAGCCCCACGAGCTCGTCGACGGCCAGCGTGTCGGGCTTGCCGTCGGTGAGCAGGAACTCGCCGCCCGCGCGACGGTACGGCGCAGACTCGAGGTCGGCCCACGGCGCCTCCGGCGGGTCCTCGTGCGCCGTCGTCTTCACGCGCGCGCGCACGTCGATGGAGAGATGGTCGTGCGGCCGCGAGATCCCGAACTCGATGACCGCCGTGCCGAAGTAGTCCAGGTGCTGGTGGAGGCGCGACTCGGGGTCGACGCGGACCACGAAGTCCTCCACCGACTGCGTCTTCGTCGTCGCCGGGCGGACCCGCAGCGCGTTGAGGTTGTCCGTCACCGCGTCCGCGTAGCGGTACTCGGTCAGATAGCGGATCGCGAAGTTCATCAGCCCATGACCAGCTGCGCCGCGGGCGCCGCCGTGCCCCCAAAGTACCGCTGGCCGATGTCGGACCCGACCAGCGCCAGCTCCCGCTGGACGGTCTCCAGGGTGACCGCCAGCGCCCGGTCGGGCTCCACGGCGCGAGCCCGGAAGTCGAGGTCGGCCATCAGCCGCCCGACGCGCAGCACCGCCGGCGAGCTGCGATAGCTGGCGTCGGCCGCCGTGAGCGCGTGGTGCAGCGCCTCGACGGAGAACGCCACGGAGTCCGGGTAGTCGCGCTCGTAGAGGAGGAAGCGGGCGACCGGGGCCGCGTTCGGCGGCGCCGGGACCGCGCGCCGGTAGGCCTGGAAGCCGCCGACCGCCTGCAGCAGCGCCAGCGCCTGGCCGTCGAGCGCGTGCTCCTCGGCCTCCACCGCGTCGGACGGCAGCGCCACGCGGAGCATGCGCAGGACCATGTCGCCGGCCTCGATCGCCGCGCCCGCCTGCAGGAACGCGTGCGCCTCGTCGCGCAGCATGGTGCGCGAGGTCACGCCCCAGAACAGGCCGCAGCTCTCGCGCACGTACGCGTAGACGGAGTACGGGCCGCTGCGCAGCGCCGCCGACATGTCGCGCCGCAGCAGGCCGAGGTGGAACGTGTTGATGGCCTCCCACATCTCGGCCGAGAAGACGTCACGGACGGTGCGCGCTCCCTCGCGGGCGCGCGTGACGCAGTTCAGCACCGACGTCGGGTGCTCGGGATCGAGGGTGAGCGCGCGCAGCACCTCGTCGCGCGAGGCCTGCGTCTCGGGCGGCTCGCCGGAGACGATGGTCAGCAGGTGGTCCCACGACAGCCGGACGCCGGCCGGGTCGTTCGGCCGCGCCTGGACGTCGGCGTGGAAGATGCCGTCGAGCATCCGCGCGGTGTGCTCGGCGCGCGCCAGCTGGCGGCCGATCCAGTACAGCTCGTGGGCGATCCGCGCTAACACGAGTTCGCTGCGCTCACTGTTGCTGTTGCTGCTGGTTGGCCCACTCGCCCTGGCTCAGCCCGGGCATCCGCGGCGGCGACCAGCGCGCGGCCGGCGGCAGATCGGGCGGCTCGCTGTCGGGACCCTCGTCGAGCACCCACGTGTCCTTGGACCCGCCGCCCTGCGAGGAGTTGACGATCATCGAGCCCTCGCGCAGGGCCACGCGCGTCAACCCGCCCGGCACGATGCGGATGTCGTCGCCGAACACCGCGAACGGCCGCAGGTCGACGTGCCGCGGCGCGAGCGCGCCGTCCGCCCCCGCGGTCGGCACCGTCGAGAGCCGGACGAGCTCCTGGGCGATCCAGCGCTCCGGCGTCCGCACGAGCTCCTCGGCCTGCGCGGCGATCTCCTCGTCGGTCGCCGTCGGCCCGATGAAGACGCCCTTGCCGCCCGACTCGCTGGTGGGCTTGACCACGACCTCGTCGAGCCGGTTGAGCACCCACGAGCGCTGCTCGGCGTCGGACATCAGGTAGGTCGGGACGTTGTCGAGGATCGGCTCCTCGTCGAGGTAGTAGCGGACCATCTCCGGCACGTAGTGGTAGATCGCCTTGTCGTCGGCCACGCCGGTCCCGACGGCGTTGACGATCGCGACGCTCCCCGCCCGGTACGCGCGCATGAGGCCCGGGACGCCGAGCATCGAGTCGGGCCGGAACTCGAGCGGGTCCATGAAGTCGTCGTCGATCCGGCGGTAGATCGCGTGGACGCGCTGCAGGCCGCGCGTGGTGCGCATGTGGCAGGCGGCGTCGCGCACGACCAGGTCCGAGGCCTCGACCAGCTCCACGCCCATCTGCCGCGCGAGGAACGCATGCTCGAAGTAGGCCGAGTTGAACGGGCCCGGCGTCCAGACCACGACGGTCGCCTCCTCCTCCCCGCCGGTCGGCGCCACCTGGGACAGCGCGGTGCGCAGGAGCGCCGGGTAGTGGTCGACCGGCCGCACGCGATAGTGGCTGAAGAGGCCGGGCAGCAGCCGCGTCATGGCGACGCGGTTCTCGAGCACGTACGAGATGCCGCTCGGCGTGCGGACGTTGTCCTCCAGCACCTTCCACGAGCCGTCGCCGTCGCGCACGAGGTCGCAGCCCGAGACGTGGCAGTAGACGCCGCCCGGCGGCCGGATGCCGTGCGCCGCGCGGGCGAAGCCCGGCCGGGAGACGATCAGCTCCCACGGCACGAGGCCGTCGTGGACGATCTCGCGCCCGTGATAGACGTCGTCGATGAAGTGGTTCAGCGCGCGGATGCGCTGCGCCAGGCCGCGCTTGATCGTCGTCCACTCGGCGGCGGGGATGATGCGCGGCACGAGGTCGAGCGGGAACGGGCGGTCGCGGACCGGACCGCCGGCTTCACCGGCGTCGAACGTGATGCCCTGCTGCATGAAGATCGCGTCGCGGCGGCGGCCGGCGGCGGCCAGGGCTTCGGGCCCGAGGTCGCCCAGCGCCTCGATCAGCGTGCGGGCATGCGGGCGCGGCGAGCCGCTCTCGTCGAGCATCTCGTCGTAGAAGCCATCGCGAACCGTCAGCACGCCGGAATCCTCACATTCCCACCGTTA
Source organism: uncultured Solirubrobacteraceae bacterium (assembly GCA_963774155.1). Classification (GTDB taxonomy): domain Bacteria; phylum Actinomycetota; class Thermoleophilia; order Solirubrobacterales; family Solirubrobacteraceae; genus DASSUW01. The sequence goes on along the minus strand of CAVZDW010000005.1, from coordinate 110,888 downwards.
CCCGCGCATTGTCCGCATGGAGCGCACGAGCGCGCGATGATTCGCCCTCATGTCGACCGCAATCTGCATCGCCGGGATCACGGGCTGGACCGGGACCGCCCTGGCCGAGGCCGTCGCCGCTTCCGAGGACCTCGAGCTGCGCTCGGGGGTCAGCCGGTCGGCGGCCGGCGGCGAGATCCACGGCGCGCCCGTCTACGCGAGCGTCGGCGAGTCGCTCGAGGGCGTCGACGTCCTCATCGACTACACCTCGCATGATGTGGTGCTGGAGAACACGCTCACGGCCGTCGAGCATGGCACGGCGGTGGTCATCGGCACGTCAGGCCTCGCCGCCGAGGACTTCGAGCGGATCGACGCCGCCGCCCGCGAGGCCGGCGTCGGCGTCGTGGCGGCGGGCAACTTCTCGCTGACCGCGGCCATGGCGCAGGCCGCCGCGCTGCTCGCCGCCCGCCACCTGCCGTCGTGGGAGGTCATCGACTACGCGAGCGCCGGCAAGGCCGACGCGCCGAGCGGCACCGCCCGCGAGCTGGCCGAGCGGCTGGGCGAGGTGCGTGCTCCGCACGTGGAGCGCACGGTCGCGGACACGGCCGGCCTGCGGGAGGCGCGCGGGGCGACCGTCGGCGGCACGCAGGTGCACTCCCTGCGGCTCCCGAGCTTCGTCGTCTCGACCGAGGTGATCTTCGGGTTGCCCGACGAGCGGCTCTCGATCCGGCACGACGCCGGCGGCACCCCAGCCCCGTACGTCGCGGGCACGCTGCTGGCCGCCCGGGCCGCGCCCGGCCGGGTCGGCCTCACCCGCGGACTGGACACCCTGCTGCTCGCGGCCTGACGCTACGCTGCCGAGGTTGAGCGACCCGCCCGCAGCCATCCGCCACTCCTTCCCCGCGGACCGGGGCGCGCCGCGGGTCGCCAGGCAGACGGTCAAGGACTATCTGCACGGCATCAAGGCCGACCCGGGCACCCTGGCCGACGTCCTGCTCGCCGTCTCGGAGGTGGTCACCAACTGCGTGGTCCACGGCTATCGCGAGCGGCCCGGCGGCGAGGTCGCCATGGAGATCCGCTCCCTGGGCCGCAACCTGCTGCTGTCGATCGCCGACCGCGGCGGCGGGATGGCCCCGCGTCCCGACAGTCCCGGGCTGGGAATGGGACTTCCCCTCGTCGGCCGCATCGCCGACCAGGTCGACATCACGACCTCGGCCGGCGGCGGCACGCTCGTGAGCATGAGCTTCGACCTCGACCGCCGGTAGAGCGGATCTGTGCCCGGCGGTCGGTGTTGCCTCGCCCGGGCGGTGCCGATCATGCCCATATGCAGGAGATCATCCGGATCACCGACTCGGACGAGCGCTCGCTCGCCGCGCGCATCGAGGCCGCCCTGGCGCTCCTCGATGGCAGCCCCGCCGTGTCCCGGTTCACGCTCTGGTACACGACCCGGCCGCCGGTGCATCACGCCGTGCTCCGCGCCGAGACGCCGCCACAACCGCTCCAGTAGCGTTCGGCGCCGCATGCGCCTGAGCCCGTCCGACCAGGACAAGCTGCTGCTGGCCGTGGCCGGGATGGTCGCCCGCGAACGCCGCGCCCGGGGCGTGAAGCTCAATCAGCCCGAGGCCGTCGCCCTCCTCTCCTGCTGGGTGATCGAGGCCGCCCGCGACGGCCGCTCGGTCGCCGACCTGATGGACGCCGGGCGACGGGTGCTCGCGCGCGCGGACGTCATGGAGGGCGTGCCCGAGCTGGTCGACGAGGTGCAGGTCGAGGCCACGTTCCCCGACGGCCGCAAGCTCGTCACCCTCCACTCGCCGATCGCGTGATCCCGGGCGAGCTGCAGGCCGGGCCGGGCGAAGTCGAGCTCAACGCCGGCCGCGAGACGCTGACGGTGCGGGTGCTCAACACCGGCGACCGCCCGATCCAGGTGGGATCGCACTTCCACTTCGCCGACGTCAACGACGCCCTCGAGCTCGACCGGGCCGCGGCGACCGGCTTCCGGCTCGACGTTCCCGCGGGCACGTCGGTGCGCTTCGAGCCGGGCGCCGAGCGCGACGTCGAGCTCGTCGCCCTGGCGGGCGCGCGGCACGTCCCCGGGCTGAGGATCCGCGCGTGAGCCGCATCGCGCGCGACCGCTACGCGGCGATGTACGGGCCGACGGTCGGCGACCGGCTGCGGCTGGCCGACACCGACCTCTGGCTCGAGGTCGAGGAGGACCGCTGCATCGGCGGCGACGAGGCGGTGTTCGGGGGCGGCAAGACGATCCGCGAGTCGATGCTGCAGGGCACGCGGGTCGCGGGCGCGCCCGATCTCGTGATCACCAACGTGGTGGTGCTCGACCACTGGGGCGTCATCCGCTGCGACGTCGGCATCCGCGACGGCCGCATCGTCGCCCTCGGCAAGGCCGGCAACCCGGACATCGCCGACGGCGTGCATCCCGAGCTGGAGATCGGCCCGGGCACCGACGTGGTGGCCGGCGAGGGGCGGATCCTCACGGCGGGCGGCATCGACTGCCACGTGCACTTCATCTGCCCGCAGATCGTCGACGAGGCGCTGGCCGCGGGAATGACGACGCTGATCGGCGGCGGCACCGGCCCGAGCGAGGGGACGCGCGCCACGACGGTGACGCCCAACCCGCGCGCGCTCGCCGAGATGCTGCTGGCCATGGACCCGCACCCGGTCAACGTGCTGCTCCTGGGCAAGGGGAACACGGTGTCGGCCGAGGGACTGGAGATGCAGCTGCGCGCCGGCGCCGGCGGCTTCAAGCTCCACGAGGACTGGGGCTCGACGCCCGCCGCCATCGACGCCTGCCTGCGGGTGGCCGACGCGAGCGGCGTGCAGGTGGCCATCCACACCGACACGCTCAACGAGGCCGGCTACGTGCAGTCGACGCTCGCGGCCATCGGCGGCCGGACCATCCACGCGTACCACACGGAGGGCGCTGGCGGCGGCCATGCGCCGGACATCATCGAGGTCGCCTCGCAGGAGAACGTCCTCCCCTCCTCGACCAACCCGACCCGCCCGCACACGGTCAACACGGTCGACGAGCACCTCGACATGCTGATCGTCTGCCACCACCTCAACCCGCGGATCCCGGAGGACCTCGCGTTCGCCGAGAGCCGCATCCGGGGCACGACGATCGCCGCCGAGGACGTGCTCCACGACCTCGGGGCGATCTCGATGATCGGCTCCGACTCGCAGGCCATGGGCCGCGTCGGGGAGACGATCGTGCGGACGTGGCAGACCGCGCACGTGATGCAGGGCCGGCGCGGGGCGGCGACGGGCAACGAACGCCTGCGCCGCTACGTCGCCAAGTACACGATCTGCCCGGCCGTGGCCCACGGCATCGACCACGAGGTCGGCTCGGTGGAGGTCGGCAAGCTCGCCGACCTCGTGCTCTGGGACCCCGCCTACTTCGCCATCCGGCCGCGGCTGGTGATCAAGGGCGGGGCGATCGCCTGGGCGCCGATGGGCGACGCCAACGCCTCGATCCCGACGCCGCAGCCGGTCTTCATGCGGCCGATGTTCGCGGGCGGCGGCCGCCTGGCCGCGCAGCGCTCGCTCGTCTTCACCGCGCCGGGCGCCTCCGTGGACGGGCTCGAGGCGACGGTCGTGCCGGTGAAGGACACGCGGTCGCTGACCAAGGCCGACATGCCGCTGAACGACGCGCGGCCGGACATCCGCGTCGAGCCGGACACGTTCCGTGTCTGGGTCGACGGCGAGGAGATCGTCCCCGACCCGGCGTCCGAGCTCCCGCTCGCGCAGCGGTACTCGCTCTTCTGATGGACGCGCTCGCGCTCCTGCTCGCCGACTCGCGCTTCCCCTCCGGCGGCTACGCGCACTCGCTCGGGCTCGAGCAGGCCGTGTCCGACGGGCTCACCGACGTGCCGGCCTTCATGCGCGCGCGCCTCACGCTCGTCGCCGCCGCCGACGCGCGCGTGGCAGTGGCCGCGAGGCGGGGCGAGGACCTCACGGCCCTCGACGACGAGTGGTGCGCGCGCTGCCCCTCGCCCGAGCTGCGCGAGGCGGCGCGGCGCCTCGGCTCGCAGCTCCTGCGGTCGGCGGCGACGGTGTGGCCGGACGAGCGGATCGCGGCGTACCGCGCGGCCTCGTCGGCGACGCCGCGGCCGGTCGCGCTGGGCGTGGTGGGCGCGGCGGCCGGGCTCGACGACGAGGCGGTCGCGCTGCTCGCGCTCTACGACGACGCCGCCACCGTTGCCTCGGCGGCGCTCAAGCTGCTGCCGCTCGACCCCGCCGTGACCGCGCGCTGGCTGGCCGAGCTGGCGCCGGACCTGCAACGCGCGGCCCGCGAGGCGGCCGCCGACGCGCGGCCGGTCGCCGACCAGCCCGCCCCCGCCGCGATCGCCCTCGAGCTGGCCGCGACGGTCCACCAGCGATCGAGGGAGCGCCTCTTTGCCAGCTGAACGAGCCCTTCGCGTCGGGATCGGCGGCCCCGTCGGCTCCGGCAAGAGCAGCCTGATCGCGGCGCTCGGCCGCGAGCTGTCCGACCTTCGGGTCGGCGTCGTGACCAACGACATCTACACGACCGAGGACGCCGAGTTCCTGCGCTCGACCGGGGTGCTGCCGGAGGAGCGGATCGCCGCCGTGCAGACCGGCGGCTGCCCGCACACGGCGATCCGCGACGACATCGCCGCCAACCTCGAGGCCGTGCTCGAGCTCGAGGCGGCCACCGGGCCGCTCGACCTCGTCTTCGTGGAGAGCGGCGGCGACAACCTGACCGCGATCTTCTCCCCCGCCCTGGCCGACGTGCAGATCTTCGTGATCGACGTGGCGGGCGGCGACGACATCCCGCGCAAGGGCGGCCCCGGCATCGCTCGCGCGGACCTGCTGGCCATCAACAAGACCGACCTCGCCCCGTACGTCGGCGCCGACGTCGCCGCGATGGAGGTCGAGGCCGCCGCCCGCCGCGGCGACCTCCCGGTGCGGACCCTCTCGCTGCGCGCGGAGGGCGGCGCCGTCCCGATCGCCGGCTGGGTGCGCGACCGGCTGGCGAAGTTCCGCGCGCACGGCCACCTGCACTCGAGCGTCGAGGGCGTCCCCGATCACCACCACGATCACAGCCACGCCCACTGAGGCGTTCGTCGGCGTCGACGCGCGCGGCGTCAGCGGCCTGCGGCGCGGCGCCCGGCTGGCGCCGCGGATCGTCGGTCGCGGCGAGGTCGCCATCGTTCCCACCCAGGCGGGGCCGCTCGACGGCGATCACGACCGCGTGCGGCTGCACGTCGGCGCCGGGGCCGCGCTGCGCACCGTCCCGATCGCGGCGACGCTCGCGCTCCCCGGGTCGTCGCGGCTCGAGCTCGAGGCCACGGTGGAGGCGGGCGGGGTGCTCGTGCTCGACGAGCCGCCGCTGATCGTCGCCCAGGGCGCCGACGTCGTCCGCCGCGTGCGGATCGCGCTCGCGCCCGGAGCCATCGCCGCCGTCCGCGACATCGTCGTCCTCGGCCGCGCCGGCGAGGGCCGCGGGCGGCTCGACAGCTCGCTCCGCGCCACGCTCGACGGCCGCCCGCTGCTCCACGACGCGCTCCGCATCGAGCCCGGGGCGGGCGACGACCACGTGGCCCTGGCCCCGCGCCACCGCGTGATCGGCACGATCGCGCTGCTCGGCACGCGGGACGCGGACGAGCCGGCGCTGGCCGGCGCCGGCTCGCTGCGCCGGGCGACCGGCACGGACCTCCCGGCCGTCGAGGCCGCGCTCGCCGACGCCTGGCGGCGGTTCAGCGGAACCCGCGGCGGCTGAGCTCCAGCACGCGCGCGGCGTTCTCGGCCGTGACGAAGTCCGGCCCCGTCGGGATCAGCTCGCCGCGCGGCGGGAAGAGCAGGTGTCGCACCCGCTCGGCGAGCATCACGACCGGCATGTAGCCCTGCAGGTACGGCTGCTGGTCGACCGCGAAGAGCATCCCCCCGTCGCGCACCGCCTCGAGCACCTCGGGCGAGAGGTCGAACGTCGCGAGCTGCACGTCGCCGTCGACGTCGCCGGCCTCGATCGCCTTCAGCGCCGGCAGGGCGCTCGCCGTGCCGAGGGCGAGGATCCCGTCCGCCCCGCCGTCGCGGACCGCCTGCGCGATCCGCTGCTGGGCCGCGTCGGGATCCTGGACGTCGACGGCCAGCACGGTCGCGCTCGCGCCGCGGGACCGCATCCCGGCCGTGAAGCCGCGGCAGCGCTCGTCGAGCCCCGCGTTCCCGCGCTCCTGGTTGACGCAGATCGCGTCCTGCACGCCGGCCGCCGCCATCCGGCGGCCGCTCTCCAGCCCGGCGCGGTACTCGGGCTGCCCGACGTGGATCGGGATGCCGAGGTCGCGGAAGCGGTCACTGCCCGAGTTGATCGAGATGACCGGGATGCCCTCGCGCTCGGCGCGGCGGATCGGGGCGCGCAGCGCCTGCACGTCCGGGAGCGAGACGATCAGCCCGTCGAGCCGGTCGGCGATCGCCTCGTCGATGAGCTGGCTCATGCGAGCGATGTCGTAGCGGTCCGGCGCTCGGTAGGAGACGGCGACGCCGGTCTGGCGCGCCGCGTCGTCGAGGCCCTTCTTGACGATCGCCCAGAACGGGTCGGAGGCCTGGCCGTGGCTGACCACGGCGATCCGCGCGGTGGCCACGCGCAGGCCACCGCCGCGCTCAGGCGTCTCCGGCGCCGGCTCCGGCTCGCCGGCCTGGTTGCCGCTCACCACGAGATCGGGCTCGCGGACGTTCGTCGTCTCGCCGCAGCCCGCGAGCAGGAGCACGAGCAGGGCGACGAGGAGGAGCCGCGCCCTCACGCCCGGGCCCTCAGCGGGATGCGGCCGATCACCCGGGTGCCCTCGCCCATCGGACTGTCGACCTCGAGCTCCCCCTCCAGCGCGGCCAGCCGGTCGCTGAGGCCGCGCAGGCCGGAGCCCGCGTCGATGCTCGCGCCGCCGATGCCGTCGTCGCCCACGATCACCTCGAGGGTGCTCCCCTTCCGGCACACGCTGACCGTGGCCGTCTTGGCGTTCGCGTACCGGATGACGTTGGTGAGCCCCTCCGCCGCCACGAAGTAGGCCGCGGCCTCGACCGGCGGCGCGAGCCGCTCGTCGAAGTCCAGGTCGCACTGCACGGTGAGCGGGGAGCGCTCCACCAGCACGTGGATGGCCGCCGCCAGCCCGTGGTCGGAGAGCACGGCCGGGTGGATGCCGCGCGCGAGCTCGCGCAGCTCGGCCAGCGCCTCGGCGAGCTTGTCGGCCAGCTCCTGGACCGTGTCCGCGAGCTCCGGCTCGTGCTTGAGCCTGGCGCGCAGGAGCCGCAGCTCGAGGGCGAGCGAGACGAGCTGCTGCTGGGCGCCGTCGTGCAGGTCGCGCTCGATCTGGCGGCGGGCGTCGTCGGCGGCCTCCACGATGCGCCGGCGCGAGTGGCGCAGCTCCTCCAGCCGTGCGCGCAGGTCGGCCTTCAGCCGCTCGTTGTCGAGCGCCAGCGCCGACGCGGCCGCCGCGGCGTGCACGAGCTCGGGCGTCGCGTCCAGCTCGGCGTCGTGGACGATCGCCGCCACGCGGTTGCCCTCGCGCTCGACGGCGGTCCACGCGCGCCCGGAGCCGGAGCGCGGCAGCTCGACCTGGTGGCCGCGCTCGTCGACGAACATCTCGCGGTCGGGCAGCCAGTAGGCGATGTTCAGCGAGCGGTCGCCGAGCCGCTCGGCCAGCATCTCGCGCACCGGTCCCGCCCCCGCGGTGTCGGTCTTGAGCAGCGCCTGGGCGAGCGCGCGCAGCAGCCGGCCGAGGCCGTCCTGCACGGCGACCGAGACCACCGCGGCGGCGCCGGCCAGCACGATCAGCGCGAGCGCCAGCGCGGGCCCGAGCGTCCACGGTCCGACGAGGCGGTCGGCGCCGCTGAACCCGTCGACGGCGAGCAGGAGCAGGATCACGGCGAGCGCCACGGGCGCGGCGGCCAGCGCGAGTCCCGCGACCGTCACCGGGAGCTTGGAGGCGAGCATGGCGAACGCGCGCCAGAAGGGGGCGTGGCCGGTCGCCTCGAGCGTCTCGCGCCAGCTCCCGCGCGGCGGGCGCGGGACGGGCGGCAGGTGGGCGTCGAGCAGCCGGTTGGCCACGCGCCGCTCGCCCTCGGCCAGCTTCCACATGAGCCGCGTCACCGCGGCGATCAGGGGCAGGCCGACCCACACGATGCTGAGGATCGCGCCGACCAGGAGCCCGCCGACGACGAGCACGAGGTAGCTCAGGCTGTAGGGCAGGCCGACCGCGAGATAGAGCAGCGTTCGTCCGGCGGTGCGAAGGTGGCGGCCGAGCTCGAGCCCCTCGGCGGTGCGGATGGCGGTCACTGGCGACCGTCCACGAGCACGTCGCCGGTGCCGCTGATGGCCTGGACGGCGAACGACGCGTCGTCGGAGACGACGAGGTCGCGGATGACCGCGCGGCCGCCGTCGCTGCTGGCGTCGACCCGATAGCGGGCGACCGGCACGCTGGCGTGCACGTCCCCGCTGCCCGAGCGCAGCTCGACCCGGTCCGGCGAGCAGTCGGCCACGCCTCGCACGCTCCCCGCCGCCGAGGTCGCGGTGAGCTGGAAGCCACAGAAGCCGTCGACCGCGATCGGGCCGGAGCCGGTGTCGACCCGGGCCGAGCCGTTGAGGTCGGTGATCCGCACCCGCCCGCTCGTGGTGCGGATGGTGACCTCGACGTTGTCGCGGACGGTGATCCGGTACGCCGTCCTGCAGGCGCCGATCACCGAGTCCGGGCACGCGGACGTGATGCGCAGGACGCCGCCCGGCACCGAGCGGGCCTCACGCGGCGGGTGCCCGAAGGCGAACTCCGCGGTGCGCTGGACCTCGATCGGACCGCCGGCGATGCCGACGACCTCCACGTCGGCCGTGCCGACGTCGAGGTCGATCGCGGTCACGCTGCCGCGCACGGAGTAGGTGGCGATCTGGCGCTCGCTCGAAACGATCCACCAGATGCCGAAGCCCGCGGCGGCGACCGCGAGCGCGAGGGCGGAGATGAGCACCAGCCACCACCAAGGCGTCAGCCTCCGGGCCGGGCCCGGACGCGAGACGGCTGTGCGGCGCGCCGTGGGTGCGGGCGCATCCTCCGTGATGCTCATCGCACGAAACGGTATCCGCCGCGCCGGAGGCCGGCGCGACGGAAGGTCAGGTCTCGGTACTGCCGGTGCGGCTAGTGGCCACAGGCGAAGACGGGGAGCGCGACGCGCGCGTCCTCGCGGCTCGCGCGGCGGCGGCGGGGCGTGCCGCCGGCGGCGGCCTCGAGCAGCGTGACGAGCTCGAGGCTCGGATAGAACGGGTCGGCGACCGAGCGGCCGGTCTCGAGCGACAGGGCGGCCCGGACGTCACCGGCGGCGTAGGCCAGCATGACCTCGCCCTGGAGAGGTCGGGCGCTGTCGAGCGCGGCCAGGCGCTCGAGGTCGGGGCTGTCGACTGAAGTGGCGGGGCGGAGGACGAGCGGGGCGGTCATCGGAGGCTCCTCGGTGGAGGTGGTGGGCGGCGACTAAGAGCAGTGTCGGGCAGCCGAGCCATAAACTCAAATGATCGTTGCTGATCCCTGTGATAAAGTCACCTTATGGATGATCTTCGCCTGCTGAAGGTGCTGCGCGAGGTGGCGCTGCGCGGCTCGTTCTCCGCCGCCGCCGACGCGCTCTCGTTCTCCCAGCCCGCGGTGTCGCAGCAGATCGCCCGCCTGGAGGCGCAGACCGGCGTGAAGCTGATCGAGCGCCAGCCGAAGGGCATCAAGCTCACGCCCGCGGGCGAGGCGCTGGTGCGCCACACCGAGCGCATCCTCGCCCAGCTCGCCGCCGCCCAGTCGGAGCTGACCGAGATCGCCGCCGACGCGCGCGGCCGGCTGCGCATCGCCTCCTTCGCGACGGCCGCCGGCACGATCGTGCCACGGGCCGTGTCCGCCTTCCGGCACCTGCGGCCCGGCGTCGAGGTCGACCTTCAGCTCATGGACCCGCCGCAGTCGATCCCGGCCCTGCGGCGCGGCGAGTTCGACATCGTCATCACCGAGGAGGGCGGCTTCGAGGCCGACCCGGACCTCTCCGACCTTGGCGTCGAGCGCCTGCTCGACGACGTGCTCTACGCGTCGCTGCCCGCCGACCACCCACTCGCCACGCGGCGCGCGATCTCGCTGGCCGACCTGCGCGAAGAGGACTGGATGCTGGTCGGCCTGCGCGGCACGTGCGCGGACTCCAACATCGTCCTGCGCGCGTGCGAGCAGGCGGGCTTCGAGCCGCGCGTCGCCTACACGTCCGACGACTACTTCGCGATCCAGGGCCTCGTGGCCGCCGGCATGGGCGTGGCGCTCGTGCCCGGGCTGGCCCTGGCATCCACGCGCGAGGACGTCGCCGTCCGGCCGCTGCGCGGCCGTCCGCCCTACCGCCGCATCGGCGCGGTGTTCCCGCCCGACCCGGTCGGCCCGGTCGCGGTGATGATCGACTGCCTGCGCGACGCCGCCGAGGAGTACAAGCGGATGGCGCCGATGTCGGCCATCGCTGCCTGAGTCGGCCATCGCTGCGTGAGGTAGACAGGAAAACGTGAGGTACGCTGCCGCGGCTGGGGGACCGCGGCAGCGCCCTTGAATTCACGTTGCTTCCGACCGAGCGACCGCCGGGGAGGAGAGAGGGAGCAAGCCGGGGGTCGGAGCTGGGCTGAGGCACCATGGCCCTTCCTTGGGCCTCGCCTCGCTATGGGGGGAACGACAGGAATACTCCCAACGCTAGGGCCGGGGGTGCATACGGCCCTCCTGTCAATGTTGGTGCGGGAAACCGAACCCCCATGGTTGGGGTCCCGGTACCCTCGCACGCATGCCCGCCCCCGTCCTCGGCTGCCTGCACCACCTCGAGGACGCGTTCACCGGCTACGCCGGGACCGCCATGCGCGCCGCGGGCGTCGAGCTCGACGAGCGCTTCCTGCGCGAGGGCGACGCCCTTCCGGGGCTCGACGAGATCGACGGGATCCTCGCGCTCGGCGGCGAGCAGTCGGTCCGCGACATCGAGGCCGACCCGGTCCTGGGAGCCGAGGCGGAGCTCCTGCGCGAGGCCGTGGCGCGCGGCGTCCCGGTGCTCGGGGTCTGCCTCGGCGCCCAGCTGCTCGCCCACGCGCTGGGCGGCAGCGTCGAGCGGCTGGAGAAGCGCATGATCGCGTGGACGCCGATCGAGCCGCTGCCCGCGGCGGCGGGCGATCCCGTGTTCGGGGCGCTTCCCGCCGGCGCGCACGCCCTGCACTGGAACGAGGACGGCTTCTCGGCGCCCCCGGGTGCGGTCGAGCTGCTGCGGCGGCCGGGCTCGACGGTCGAGGCGTTCCGGGTGGGCCCGTGCGCCTGGGGCATCCAGTTCCACCCCGAGGTCCAGCCCGACGGCCTCGACGGCTGGTACCGCACCGGCTACATGGAGCTGCCCGAGGCGGGCGTGACCGAGGAGGAGGCGCGCGCGGCCGACGCCCGCCACCTGCCGGGCCAGCCCGCGCTGGCCGGCGCGCTGTTCGGCGGCTTCGCCCGCGTGGTGGCCGGCCGGACCGTCGCTGCGTGACGCTGGAGGCGTACCCGCACCGGCTCGCGATCCCGACGCGCTGGAACGACAACGACGTCTACGGGCACGTCAACAACGTCGAGTTCTACGCGTTCTTCGACACCGTCATCAACGCGTACCTGATCAGCGAGGGCGGGCTCGACATCCACGGCGGCGAGGTGATCGGGGTGTGCGCGGAGTCGCACTGCGAGTTCCGGGCCGCGCTCGCGTTCCCCGAGACGGTCCAGGCCGGGCTGCGTGTCGGCCACCTGGGCCGCTCGAGCGTGCGCTACGAGATCGGCCTGTACGGCGAGGGCGCCGCCGAGCCGGCCGCGGAGGGCTGGTTCGTCCACGTCTTCGTGGACCGCGAGGCGCGACGGCCGGCGGAGATCCCAGCGCGCCTGCGGTCCGCGCTCGAGCGCATCAGCGCGCCTCCATCTGCTCCTTGAGCCGCTCCAGCGCCCGGCCGTTCTGCTTGCGCAGGTAGGCCCGGATGAGCGGGGCGGCGATGCGGTCGCCGACGCCCGCGGGCTCGATCTCGTTCGTGAAGCTGACGACGGTGCTGCCGTTGCGGGGCTCGAGCGTGTAGATGCCCTTGGTGTGGCGCCGGCCGCCGCGACCGCTGGTGGCGTGCTCGACGATGCGGTCGGGCGTGGACTCGACCGGGGTGATCTCCATCCAGCCTCCCCCGCTCTTGCCCTTCACGCGGATGCCGGTCTCGGTCCGCTGGAAGTCGGTGAGGAAGTGGTCCGTGAAGGCCTCGTGGTTCATGAGGTCCTCGAGGACGGCGTAGATGTCGTCGCGGGGTCGATCGATCGTGATGCTGACGGTGACGGGTTCCATGCGACAGACTGTCGCACACCGTGTCGCAAGCTGCAATACTCCTCGAGGATGACGTCGGGACCGGCCAGCGCCGCGCGCCGTTCGCACGCGCGCGTGCGTCGTGAAGAGGCGCGCGAGCGCATCGTGGCGTCGGCCGAGAAGCTGCTGCTCGAGGTGCCGTACCGCGACCTCACGGTCGACCTGGTGATGAGCGAGGCGGGGCTCTCGCGGACGGTCTTCTACCGCCACTTCGACGGCCTGTCCGAGGTGCTGCTCGCCCTGCTGGCGAGGATCGAGGGGGTGCTGGCGGAGCCGATGCTCGCGGGCTCGCCCGGCGGTGAGAGCTGGCTGCGCGAGCTGCTGGCCGGCAGCGTCGAGACGTTCGCTCGCTACGGGCCGTTCATGCGCGCGCTCGATCATGCGGCGGGGCAGGACGCCGAGATCGAGGCCGCGTACTGCGCGGTCGTCGACCGCTTCACCGAGGAGATCGCCCGGGTGCTCGGCGACGGCCCGCGCGCGTACGAGCTCGCGCGCGCGCTGAACCTCATGAACGGCCACTACCTGATGGACACGCTCGGCAAGGACCCGGACTTCGACCGCGAGCTGGCGCTCGAGACGCTCGTGGCGATCTGGGGCGCCGTCGCCGCGCGCGCATGATGCTGTCGCGCACCCAGCGAGCCGTCCTGCTCGGGCCGGACGCGGTCGCCCGGATGGCGGCTCGCGCGGTGCCGGGGGCGCAGGAGCGGTGGATGCTCTGCCAGCCCCGGGAGGTCCGCCGATCGTTCGTTGTGGAGGTCGTCGACCGGCCCGACGACGCGGACGCCGAGGAGCGCTGGATGCTCCTTCAGAGCGACGACGTGCGCCACTCGTACGTGCGCGAAGTGCTCAGCGACGCTTGATCATTCGACAGTTCCCCGGTTGGAGGTCTGACGTAGGGTTGTCCAGGTCGCGCTGTTTGGGGAAAGAAGAGCTGCAAGGAACGGAGGAAGTCCTTGCAGCGCCCGCGGATCGGAACCCGAGCAACGAGCATCGCCACCCTGGCGATCGCCTTCGTGTGCTCGTGGCCGGCCGCAGCGTCCGCGCAGGTTCCCGCCGTGCAGGACACCGTCACCGCCGTGACGGACACCGTCCAGCAGGCGGTCACGCCGCCGCCCGCCCCGGCCGCACCCGCCCCCGCCGCGCCGGCCCCCGCCCCCGCCCCCGCGCCGGCACCTGCCCCCGCCCCCGCCGCACCTGCGCCGCCCGCACCCGCTGCGCCCGCACCCGCCGCGCCCGCTCCCGCCGCGCCCGTGGCCCAGGTGGTCGAGCCGGTCGTCCAGGCCGCGCAGCCCGTCGCCGAAGCCGCGGCCCCCGTGGTCGAGGCCGCCAAGCCGGTCGTCGAGACCGCGAACGAGACGGCCGCCCCGGTCGCCGAGACGGTCAACAAGACCGCCACGCCGGTCGTCGAGACCGTCAACAAGACCGCCACGCCGGTCGTCGAGACCGTCAACAAGACCGCCGCGCCGGTCGTCGAGACCGTCAACAAGACGACCGCCCCGGTCGTCGAACAGACGACCAAGACCGTCGCCCCGGTTGTCGAGACCGTCGAACAAGACCGCAGCCCCGGTCGTCGAACACGACGACCAAGACCGAGCGCCCCGGTTGTCGAGACCGTCAACAAGACCGCCGCCGCCGAGTCGTCGAGCAGACGACCAAGACGATCACGCCGGTCGTCGAGACCGCGACCAAGACGATCGCGCCGGTCGTCGACACCGACGACCAAGACGATCGCGCCGGTCGTCGAGACCGCGACCAAGACGATCACGCCGGTCGTCGAGACCGCGACCAAGACGATCGCGCCGGTCGTCGACACCGCGACGAAGACGATCACGCCGGTCGTCGAGACCGCGACCAAGACGATCGCGCCGGTCCTCGACACCGCGACCAAGACGATCGCGCCGGTCCTCGAGCACCGCGACCAAGACGATCGCGCCGATCCTCGAGACGGCCGGCAACGTCGTCGTCCCGATCGTCGTCGACACGGCCGCCGGGATCGTGGCCCCGGTCGTGACCACGGTGACGCCGGTGACCGTCCTGACGCAGCCGCTCGTCGCGCCGCGGACGAGCCCGGCCCGCCCGTCGTCGTCGCCGGCCCCCGCCACCTCGGTGCCCTCCGAGCCTCGCCCCGCGACGGCTCGTGACGACCGGATCGCCGCCGCGTCTCCCGCGTCCTCGCCCGCGACGCCGTCGAGCCAGGCGGCGGTCCCGGTCATCCACACGAACTCCCCCGAGCCCTCGGCACGACCGTCTGTGCCGGAAGGTGCGTCGCCGGCCGTCGACCCTGAGCCGACCGCCTCGCTGATGACCCCGCGCAAGGACGCGCACCCCGAGGCGTCCGGTGTACTGCGGTCGGCGACCGCACCGCTGTCCAGGGCTCACGAGCGGAGCGGTGGCGCGTCGCAGTCGCGCGCCGCCGCGACCGCTCCGCTTCCGTCGTCGCCGGCCGGCACCGGCGTCCCCTCGGGCGCCTCCGCCGCGCCCGGTCCGGCGCCGGCCGGGGCGGTCGCCGCCCTGCTCGCCGCGCTGAGCCTCGCAGCGGCAACCGCCTTCGCACGTCTCCTCGCAGCACCGGCCCGCTGGCGGCCGGTGCTCCTGGTCGCCTCGCTCGAGCGCCCCGGCTGAGCCACCGCCCACTCGCGGTGGCCTGCCCATGCCCGGGTTCACGCCCGGCGCTCTGAACGCTCGACCTTCTTAGGAGACACCATGCAACGCAAACCCGCCGCGCGGCACGCGCGGCTCGGACCGCCGGTCCTGGCCATGAGCCTGGCCGTGCTGGTCCTGCTCTGGGGACCGGCTCCCGCCGCGCGCGGGGCCGTCGCCGACCCGTCGGCCGGCTGGCACGGCCGCGCGATCGAGGATCCGCAGCCGCGCCCGCGGCTCGGGAAGACGACATGGCCCGCGGGCTGGTCGGCTGGTTCAGTCGGCTCGGGCACGGGCTATGCGCGTCCAGGCGGCTCGCAGCGCGTACGCGAGGTGCAACGGCGCCTCGGCCGGCTCGGTTACCGGCCAGGGCCCGTCGACGGCCTGTTCGGGCCACGCACCCGCGCCGCGACGCGCTGGTTCCAGTTCAAGCACGGCCTCAAGACGACCGGTCGCGTAGACCAGTCCGCGCTGACGGTCCTGCGGGCCCGCAGCGAGCACCGGCCGCTCGGAACCGAGCAGCCGCGGGAGCCGGCCGCGGAGACGCCGGCACCGCCGGGTCCGCCGCCCCTGGCCGCGCCCGAGGCGCCGACGGCATCCGACGGAGGACCGGTCATCCCCGTCGTCGCGCTGCTGTTCATCGCGCTCATCCTCGGGCTGGTCGCGGGCCTCATCGCACCGGACCTGCGTCGGCGCCGCAAGGCGCTCGAGCCCGTGCCCGTGCCCGAGCCCGAGCCCAAGCCGGCACCGACCCCCGCCCGGGCACCGTTCCGCGCCCAGAGGCCGGCCGTGCTCGGCTACGCCCTCGCCGCGGGCGGTCCGCCCGCGGTGGATATCGCGACCGCGGCGATCGCGGTCCGCTGCAGCCGCGCCGGCTGGAGGTTGGACGAGGTCGTCCACGACGAGGACGCCGCCCCGCTCCCCGACCGGGCCGGGCTGATGTATGCGGTCTGGAAGCTGCGAACCGGAGCCGCCAGCGGGCTCGTCGTGGCCCGGCTCGCCGACATCACGCCGCAGGTCGCCGAGCTGGCAACGCTGCTGAAGTCCCTCTCGGAGGCCGATGCGTTCCTGGCCGCCGCGGATCACGACCTCGACACGTCCACCCACGTCGGCCGGGCGACCGCGCGCGCCGTGATCGAGCTCGGCGCGTGGGAGAGCCGTCGCTCGAGCTGGAACGCGAACGGGCGCTTCGTGTCGCGCAACGGCCCGGCGCAGGCCGAGCTCGGCATGCAGATCGCCGCGATGGAGCAGCGGGGCATCTCCCGGCACTCCATCGCCGACGCGCTCAACCTGGCCGGGGTCCCCACCCCGCCCGGGCACGAGCACTGGGACACGGCCGACGTGAAGGAGGTGAGGCGCCAGAGCTAGGCGCGCACGCCATACTGGCGGGGTGCCGACTCCCGAGGATCTGCTCGCCGGTGCCCCGCTGGACGCGGCCGTCGCCGCGCTGGCCGAGCGCAACCACCACCACCTGGCCCAGATGAGCTCCGCCGAGCGCGAGGACGCGCTCGAGCACTGGCGGCAGCTCGCGGTCACCGTGCTCACCGCCGCCGGAGCCGCGCTCTCGGAGGACGGGACCGAGCCGACCGACGGGCCGGGCCGAGCGGTGATCGTGCTCGAGGATGCGGGCCCGGAGGAGATCGCGATCCACGCGAGCTTCTTCCCGCAGCTCGAGGATCTGGGCGGAGGCGAGGTCGGCGCCACCCCGGCGCAGGCCGCGGCGCTCGAGCTGCTCGAGCAGATCTCCGACGAGGACGATCCCGGCGCCGGCTGACATCCAGCGCGAAGGTCCCTGGCTCCGCCAGACCCTCGAAGAGATCACCGTCCAGCTGCGCCGGCTGTTCGACCTGACCGGCTGCGCGTTCCTGGTCGTCGACTGGGAGCAGAGCTACATCCGCCCCGCCACGCAGTGGTTCTCCTCGGAGGAGGTGCGCGAGGCGTTCGGGGCGGTCCTCACCCGCCCCTATGACCCCGAGCGAGCGGGCATCACCGAGGCGGCGATCGAGCGCGGCGAGCCGCTGCTCATGGACGACATCGCCTCCTGGCCGGGCGCCGACGCCCTCCGCCGCAGGCTCGAGGAGCAGCTCCCGGCCGAGCAGGCCCGGCTGACCTGGGACTGGTACCGGTCCGCCGCGCTCGTCGCGGTCCCGGTGCGGGCGCCCGACGGCCGCATGCTCGGCGTCCTCGCCCTGGCCGCGGACCGCTTCACCGCCGACCAGGTCCGCAGCGCGGGCGTGTTCGCGGACCTCGCGGGCATCGCGCTCGACCGCTCCGAGCTGCTCGCCCGCGAGGAGCGCCGCGCGAGCGACGAGCTGATGCTCAACCGCGCCGTCCACGAGATCGGCCGCTCGCTCGAGCTCGACGACCTCTACCGCGCCATCGTCGCCCAGGCCCTCGAGCTCAGCGGCGCCTCGAAGGTGATGCTCACCCGCCAGGAGCCGGCCAGCCGCGACCTGCGGGTGATCGACGGGGTGGGCCTCTCGGAGCGCTCGCGCTCGGCGCGCTACGTGGTCGGCGAGGGGATGATCGGCCGCGTGGCCGAGACCGGCCAGCCGTACGTGAGCCGCGAGGCCGACCGCGAGCACTTCCTCCCGTGGCTGATGGAGGAGGAGCGGATCGGCTCCTTCGTGCACGTCCCGCTCTCGATCGGCTCGCGTCTCTTCGGCGTGCTCACCGTCGCCGACGAGCGCCCCGACCTGTGCGACGAGACGCTGCTCGCGCGGCTCGTCGGCTTCGGCCGTGCCGCCGCGGGCGCGATCGCCAACGCCCTCGACTTCGCGCGCGAGCGGCGGGTGGCCCTCGCGCTCACGCGCGGCTTCATCCCCGGCCCGCTGCCGGAGCTCGACGGCTTCGACGCCGGCCTCGTCTTCGAGCCCTCCGGCCGGGCGGCCGGCGGCGGCGACTTCTTCGGCCTCTGGCGGCTCCCGGACGGCGAGCTGGCACTGCTGGTCGGCGACGTCAGCGGCAAGGGGATCGAGGTCGCGGCCATCAGCTCGATGGTGCGCTTCTTCGTGGAGGCCCGCACGTACGATGCCGCCGACCCGGCCGAGGTGATGCGCCAGACCAACGCGCTGCTCCGCGGCCGCCTCCCCGGCACCACGTTCGTCCCGGCCGTGCTCATGGTCATCGACGGTGAGAGCGTCCGCTGGTGCAACGCCGGCCACCCGCCCCCGCTGCTGCTGGCCGCCGGCGGCGGCGAGCGCGAGCTGCGCGGGACCGGCTTGCCGCTGGGCGTCGACGAGGAGGGGCGCTACGACGTCGAGGAGGCGCCGCTCGGGGTTGGCGACCTGCTCTTCACGTGCACCGACGGGCTGACCGAGGCGCGGCGCGACGGCCACCAGTTCGGGGACGAGCGGCTGCTCGACCTGCTCGCCGAGCACCGCGACCTGGACTCCGCGGCGCTGGTCGCGCTGCTGCGCCGCGAGGCGGAGGCGTGGGCGCCGCGCCTGGACGACGACATGGTCATCCTCGCCGTGCGGCGCCGGGCATGATCGAGATCCGCCGCGAGGCGCCCGACGGCCCCGCGGCGCGCGCGCTCTGGGCCGAGTACATGGCGCTCGTGCGCGACCGCCTCGGCGACGAGTTCACCCCGACCGAGGAGATCTTCGCCAGCGAGCGCGACTTCGGGACGTGGCTCGTCGTCTACGAGGACGGCGAGGCGATCGCCTGTGGCGGTCTGCGCGACCTCGAACCGGGCGTCGCCGAGATCAAGCGGATGTTCGTGACCGAGCGGGCGCGCCGCCGCGGCCACGGCCGGCGGCTGCTGGCCGAGCTCGAGTCGGTCGCGCGGGATTCCGGCGCCCGGCGCGTGCGGCTCTACACCACCGAGGTCCTGGCGGAGGCGCGCACCCTCTACGCGTCGGCCGGCTATGTGCTCGATGCCACGGTGAGCGAGGGCGACCGGGTCGACCTCTGGCTCGAAAAAGCCCTCTGAGGGCGCTAGCGTCATTCGCGTCATGGCCGAGCAGACATGCACCGTACGCGGCGGGATCGTGGTCTGTTACGAGACCTTCGGCGACCCCTCGAACCCCGCGATGCTCCTGATGATGGGGCTGGCCACGCAGATGCTCGGCTGGCACGAGGACTTCTGCGAGGCGCTCGCCGAGCGCGGCTTCTTCGTCATCCGCTACGACAACCGCGACGTCGGCCGCTCGCAGATCATGGACGGGCCGGTCCCGACCGTGCTCCAGATCCTGCGGCGCGACAAGCGCGCGGCCAGCTACACGCTCGAGGACCTCTCGGACGACGCGGTCGGGCTGCTCGACCACCTCGAGATCGATCGCGCGCACGTCGTGGGCGCGTCGATGGGCGGCATGATCGCCCAGACGATGGCGGCGCGGCACCCGCACCGCGTCCTCTCGCTGGTGTCGATGATGTCCAACACCGGCGCGCGCTGGAGCGGCCAGCCGTCCCCGCGGCTCTACAAGGTGCTGCTCAAGCCGCCGCCGAAGGACCGCGCCGCCTACGCCGAGCATGCCGTCTGGGTGTTCTCCCGGATCGGCTCGCACGGCTACGCGCGCGACGACGAGGACCTGCGGCGGATCGCCGGGGAGAGCTTCGACCGCGGCATCAACCCGGGCGGCTCGCTGCGCCAGCTCGCCGCGATCATCGCCTCCGGCGACCGCACCCCGCTGCTGCGCATGATCGACGTGCCGACGCTCGTCATCCACGGCGCCCAGGACCGGCTCGTCCCCGCCTCGGGCGGGCGCGCGACGGCGAAGGCCATCCCGGGCGCGCGGCTGCTGCTGATCGACGGGATGGGCCACGACATCCCGCGCGACGCCTGGCCGCTGATGCTCGACGCGATCGAGCAGAACGCCGCTCGCGCCGGCACCCCCGCCGTGGCGTGATGCGGCTCGAGACCTGGCACGCTCCGGCCGGCGACGCGATCCCCAACCACCCGTCGTTCGGAGTGCTGGTCTACCGCGGCGTCGACGGCGCGGCGGCGGGCGCCAACGACTGCCGGGCGCTGTTCGCCGAGCACGGCTGGGGCGGCTCCTGGGTCGACGGCGTGTTCGACTTCCACCACTTCCACTCGACCTCGCACGAGGTGCTGGGGGTGGTCGCCGGCGAGGCGACGCTGGAGCTCGGCGGCCCGCAGGGCGCGGCGTTCGACGTGGCGGCGGGTGACGTCCTGGTGCTCCCGGCGGGCACCGGCCACCGGCGGGCGACGGCCCGGCGCGGGTTCACCGTCGTGGGCGCCTATCCGGTCGGGCAGGAGGACTACGACCTCCTGCGGGAGGCCGACGACGCGGCGCGCGAGCGGATCGCGACGCTGCCGGCGCCCCCGCAGGATCCGGTCGGCGGCGAAGGCGTCGCGAGCTGGCGCTGATCGCGTACCCGCCCGAGCTCCCGGTCAGCGCGCACCGGGAGGAGCTGCTCGAGGCGATCCGCGACCACCAGGTCGTCGTCGTCGCCGGCGAGACCGGCTCAGGCAAGACCACCCAGCTCCCGAAGCTGTGCCTCGAGCTGGGCCGCGAGCGCGTGGCCCACACGCAGCCACGCCGGCTGGCCGCGCGCACGGTGGCCGCGCGCATCGCCGAGGAGATGAAGGTGCCGCTCGGCGAGACGGTCGGCTACGCCGTCCGCTTCCGCGACCGCTCGCGGCGCGACACCCAGGTGCGGCTCATGACCGACGGCCTGCTGCTGGCCGAGATCCGGCGCGACAAGCTCCTGCGCCGCTACGACACGATCATCGTCGACGAGGCCCACGAGCGGTCGCTGAACATCGACTTCCTGCTCGGCTACCTCGCGCGCATCCTCCCCCGCCGGCCTGAGCTGAAGGTCATCATCACGTCGGCGACGATCGACCCGCAGCGCTTCAGCCGCCACTTCGGCGACGCGCCGGTGGTCGAGGTGTCGGGGCGGACGTATCCCGTCGAGGTCCGCTACCACCCGGTCGAGGACGCCGATCGCGATCAGGAGGAGGCGATCGCCGACGCCGTCGAGGAGCTCTTCCGCGAAGGCCCGGGCGACGTGCTCGTCTTCCTGAGCGGCGAGCGCGAGATCCGCGACACCGCGGACGTGTTGCGCGGGCGGCTGGGGACGGGCGCCGAGGTGCTCCCGCTCTACGCGCGGCTGTCGGCGGCCGAGCAGCAGCGGATCTTCCGGCCGCATCCGAAGCGGCGCGTGGTGCTGGCCACCAACGTCGCCGAGACGTCGCTGACCGTGCCCGGCATCCGCTACGTGGTCGATCCGGGGACGGCGCGCATCAGCCGCTACAGCGCGCGGCTGAAGGTGCAGCGGCTGCCGATCGAGCCGGTCTCGCAGGCGTCGGCCGACCAGCGCAAGGGGCGCTGCGGGCGCACGTCGGACGGCATCTGCATCCGCCTCTACTCCGAGGAGGAGTTCTCGGAGCGGCCGCGCTTCACCGACCCCGAGATCCTGCGGACGAACCTCGCCTCCGTGATCCTGCAGATGGCGGCGATCGGGCTGGGGCGCATCGAGGACTTCCCGTTCCTCGACCCGCCGGACGCCCGCCAGATCCGCGACGGCGTCCGGCTGCTGGAGGAGCTCGGGGCGCTTGAGCCCGGCGGGGAAGCTCACGAAGCTGGGCCGGCGGCTGGCCGAGCTCCCGGTGGACCCGCGCATGGGCCGCATGATCCTCGAGGCGGACCGGCTGGGTTGCGCGAACGAGGTGCTGATCATCGCCGCCGCGCTCTCGATCCAGGACGTGCGCGAGCGGCCGTCCGAGAAGACCGCGCAGGCCGACCAGTCGCACGCGCGCTTCGCCGACGAGGACTCGGACTTCATCTCCTACCTGAACCTGTGGAACTACCTGCAGGAGCAGCAGCGGCGGCTCTCGTCGAACCAGTTCCGCAAGCGCTGCCTGGCCGAGTACCTGCATCACCTGCGGGTGCGCGAGTGGCAGGACCTGGTCCAGCAGCTGCGTGACGCGGCCAAGGGCGTCGACGTGCGGTTCAGCGACACGCCGGCCGAGCCGGGCGACATCCACCGCGCGCTGCTGAGCGGGCTGTTGTCGCACGTGGGCATGAAGGACCCCGCGTCGCGCGAGTACACCGGCGCGCGTGGCGCCCGGTTCGCGATCTTCCCCGGCTCCGGCCTGTTCCGGAAGACGCCGCCGTGGGTGATGGTGGCCGAGCTGGTCGAGACGACGCGGTTGTGGGGCCGCACGGCCGCGCGGATCGACCCGCGGGAGCTCGAGCCGCTGGCCGGGCATCTCGTGAAGCGCACCTACAGCGAGCCGCGCTGGGACGCCCGCCGCGGCTCCGTGGTGGCGACCGAGCGGGTGACGCTGTACGGGCTGCCGATCGTCACCGACCGGCGGGTCGACTACGGGCGGATCGATCCCGAGCTGTCCCGCGAGCTGTTCATCCGCCGGGCGCTGGTCGAAGGCGACTGGGAGACGCGCCACGCGTTCGCGGCCGAGAACGCGCGTCTGGTCGAGGAGGTCGAGGCGCTGGAGGCTCGGTCGCGGCGGCGCGACATGCTCGTCGACGACCAGGCGCGGTTCGCGTTCTTCGACGCGCGGGTGCCCGCCTCGGTGGTGTCGGCGGGACACTTCGACCGCTGGTGGCGGGAGGAGCGGCTGGTCTCGCCGGACCTGCTGACCTACTCGATCTCGGACCTCGTCCGCGAGGACGCCTCCGGGGTCTCCGAGCGCGACTGGCCGCTGACGTGGAAGCAGGGCGACCTCGTCCTCGACCTCTCGTACCGGTTCGAGCCCGGTGCGGAGGACGACGGCGTGACCGTGCATGTGCCCCTCCAGGTCCTGGGCGAGCTGCGTTCCGACCGCTTCGAGTGGCTCGTGCCCGGCCTGCGCGAGGAGCTCGTGACCACGCTCCTGCGCGGATTGCCGAAGGAGCTGCGGCGGCCGCTGGTGCCGGTCCCGGAGACGGCGGCGGCGGTCCTCGACGCGCTTCGCCCCCGGCGCCGGCCGCTGGCCGAGGACATGTCCGCGGCGGTCGAGGCCGCCCGCGGGGTGCGCGTGCCGGCCGACGCCTGGGACTTCTCGCGCCTGCCGCCACATCTGCGGGTGACGTTCCGCGTGGAGGACGAGCGGCGCGGCCTGCTCGCCTCCGGGCGCGACCTCGCCGCGGTACGGGCCGCGGTGCGGCCGCAGCTCCGGGCCGAGCTGACCGCGGCGGCGTCGAAGCTCGAGCGGACGGGGCTGACGGCGTGGGACATCGGCTCGCTGCCGCGCGAGGTGACGCTGCGGGGCACCGGCCAGGCCGTGCGCGCCTACCCGGCGCTCGTCGACGAGGGGTCCACCGCGGGCGTGAAGGTCCTCGAGACCCCGGCGGCCCAGGCGGCGTCCATGTGGGCCGGCACGCGCCGGCTGCTGCTGCTCTCGGCGCCCTCGGTCATGCGGTCGGTGACCTCGCGGCTCGACAACACCGCGCGGCTGGCGCTCTCGGCCGCGCCGCACGAGAGCGTCAGCGCCGTCCTGGACGACGCCGCCATCGCCGCCGTCGACGCGCTCATGCGCGAGGCCGGCGGCCCGGCGTGGGACGAGGCGGGCTGGCTGCGGCTCCGCAACCACGTCGCGGGCGCGCTGGCTCCACGGGTGGAGTCGGTGCTGAAGGCCACGGTCGCGGTGCTGCAGGCCGCCCGCGAGGTCTCACAGCGGCTCGAGCCGCTGACCGCGGTCCCGCTGCAGCCCGCGCGAGCCGACGTCCGAGCCCAGCTCGCCCGCCTCGTCCACCCCGGCTTCATCGCCGCCACGGGAGCGGACCGGCTGCCGGACGTCGAGCGCTACCTCCGAGCCGCCGCCCGCCGGTTGGAGCGCCTGCCCGACGCCACGGCCGTCGACCGCGACCGCATGAACGCGATCCACCAGCTCGAGCGGTCCTACCGGGAGCGGCTGGCCGCGTCCCCGGGCGCGCCGGGCCTCCGCGAGGTCCCGTGGATGCTCGAGGAGCTCCGGGTCAGCCAGTTCGCCCAGGCGCTGGGGGTCAAGGGCCCGATCTCCGCCAAGCGGGTGCGCCGCGCGTTGGACGAAGCCGCGCTGAGTGTGTGAACCCCGGCATTGAGGGAGCGGGATCGGCCGGTTTTCGAACTCGAATCCTGCCCTAGGGTCGTACAGCGACCATAGGGCAGGATTCGAATGAAGAAACCGGCCCGGCCGGCCTCCCCAGCTCCCCTACCCAGCGCAGTTCGAGGCTCAGCGCGGCCGCGAAGGCCGGAAGCGGCCGAGCACGGAGAGCACGAGCTCCTCGCCGCAGGCCACGCAGGTCTTGCCGATCAGCGCCGCCGGCCGCACCAGGCTCGTGCCCGAGGCCCCGCACGCCGTGCAGGAGAACACGCACTCCACGAAGGTGCCCGTGGCCGTCACGTCATCAGAAGCATCCATGCCACGAACCATCGTGGCACCCGCACCATGGCGACACAAGCGCTCACCTAGCCTTTCGTCGCGTGCCTCGCCCCCTCGTCTGGAGTCTCTATGCCGGTCTCGTGCTCATTTGGTCGAGCACCTGGGTGGCGATCAAGATCGGGCTCGAGGACGTGCCGCCGCTGCTCGGAGCCGGCATTCGCTTCGCCATCGCGGGGGCCGGGCTGCTCCTGGTCGCCAAGGCGATGCGCCGGCCGCTGAAGACCGACACTCGCCTTGCCGCGATCCTCGGCCTCCTTCCCTTCGCCGCCGCGTACGGGCTCATCTACTGGGGCGAGCAGTACGTGCCGAGTGGCCTGGCCGCCGTGCTCTTCGGCGTGATGCCGCTGTACAGCGCCACGCTTGCCGCGGTCGCGCTGGCCAACGAGCCGCTCAGGCCGAGGCTCGTGGCCGGCATCGCCGTGGCCATCGGCGGGCTGGCGCTCGCGTTCGGTGAGAGCCTGGAGCTGGGGCACGCCGAATGGGCGCTGCTCGCGGCCACGGCCTGCGCCGTCGCCCCGCTGGCCAGCGCCATCGGCAACGTCGCCATCAAGCGCAGGGGCAACACGCTGGACCCCATCGTCCTCAACGGCTGGGCGATGCTGGGCGGCGGGCTGCTCCTGCTCGTCGCCTCGGCGCCCACCGAGGACTGGGCGCAGGCGGTCTGGACCTCTCAGGCCGTCGGCTCGATCGCGTACCTGGCCTTCGTCGGCAGCGCCGTCACGTTCGTCACGCTGACGATCCTGCTGCGGGAGCTGCCCGCCGTGACGATGTCGTACATCACGCTGCTCCTCCCGTTCGGCGCCCTCGTCTTCGGAGCCGCGCTGTACGACGAGCACATCACCGCCGCCGCGCTCGGCGGCGCCGCCCTCGTGGCCGGCGGGCTCCTCATCGCGCAGTGGCCGCGGCGACGCGCCGTCGCCGCCTGATAGAACCGCGGGCCATGGCCCACCGCTGCCGCAACCCGATCTTCTGCGCCGTGCCGCCGTACGTGCTCGACCAGATCGCCCGCCGCGGCTCCGAGCGCCAGCGTGACTGGGCCCTGCGCACGTTGTCGGCGGACAGCACGATCCGCCACGCCCGCGCCGTGAGCGCCAAGGCGCGCGGCCGCAAGGGGCCCCGCGAGGGCTACGACGCGATGGCCGCGGCCGCGCCGGTCCGGCGCAACCGGGTCATCTGGGACGCCGAGAACGCGTTCGAGATCACCGGCCTCAAGCGCGTCCGCGACGAGGACGACGGCCCGACCGGCGACGCCGCCGTGGACGAGGCCTTCGACGGCTTCGGCGCCACCTGGGACTTCTGGCAGGAGACCTTCAGCCGCGACTCGATCGACGACGAGAACATGCCGCTCAGAGGCGTCGTCCACTTCGGCGTGGAGTACCCCAACGCGTTCTGGGACGGCCGCCGGATGGCGTTCGGCGACGGCGACGGCGAGCTCTTCGGACGCTTCACCAAGGCGCTCGACGTGATCGGCCACGAGCTCGGGCACGGCGTGGTCGAGGACGAGGCGGCGCTCGAGTACTTCGGCCAGTCCGGCGCGCTCAACGAGCACTTCGCCGACGTCGCCGGCGCGATGGTCAAGCAGCGCAAGCTCGGGCAGACGGCCGACCAGGCCGACTGGCTGATCGGCGCGGAGCTCCGCGGCCCCGAGTTCGAGGGCGACGCGCTGCGCAACATGAAGGCACCCGGGACGGCCTACGACGACGACAGCCTCGGCAAGGACCCGCAGCCCGCGCACTGGAAGGACTACGTGCGCACGCTCGACGACAACGGCGGCGTGCACATCAACTCCGGCATCGCCAACCGGGCCTTCTACCTGCTGGCCACGAACCTCGGC
This sequence comes from uncultured Solirubrobacteraceae bacterium, assembly GCA_963774155.1. GTDB lineage: Bacteria > Actinomycetota > Thermoleophilia > Solirubrobacterales > Solirubrobacteraceae > DASSUW01. Next base: position 84,747 of record CAVZDW010000005.1, on the reverse strand, counting down.
GGCCACAGCTGGGAGGCGCCCGGGCACATCTGGTACGACGCGCTGCGCAGCCCGCAGCTCACCCCCACGGCGAGCTTCCGCCTCTTCGCCCGCCTGACCTTCCGGTCCGCCCGCCTGCGCTACGGCCGCGACACACGAGAGCCCCAGGCCGTGCGCGAGGCCTGGGCCGAAGTCGGCGTGCGCTGGGAATGAGGATCGAGGTCCGCCAGCAGGGCGGGTTCGCGGGCAACGTCCGCCGCCCGGCGCTCGTGCTGGAGACCGGCGACTGCGAGCCCGCCCTCGCGCGCGAGATCGAGAGCCTCGCCGCCGCGCTGCCCGCGGGAGGCCCGCCCGGCCACGGGGCGGACCTCATGCGCTACGACGTGCTGGTGGATGACGCCAGCGGGCGCCGCACCGCCTCGTTCTTCGAGCCGAACGTCCCGGGCCCGGTGCGCGACCTACTGCGCCTCGCTCGCGAGGCCGGCCGGCGTCAGTAGCTCCTCGGGCAGCTCCGAGACCATCTCGAAGTGGTCGCCGACGGCGGTGATGGCGAGCAGCCGCTGAACGGCGGGCGTGCCCCGCACGAGCAGTACCCGGCGTTTCTCACGCCGCGCCCGGCGCCGAGCAGCGAGAAGCCGCGCGAGACCACACGAGTCCAGGAACGTCAGGCCCCGAAGGTCCAGCACAAGACAACTCGGTCGCGTCCCCTCCAGACGCTTCAACTCCTCGTCGAACGTGTAGGCGTGCTCGAGATCGAGCTCCCCGCGGAGCGCAACGCGCACCGCACCGTCCGCGAGTGGCTCGATGGTCAGCCCGAAGCCTCGCATCGCTCCTCCTCATCATGTTCGTGTGCTGACCCGTTACCCGATCGGGGCGGGTTCACACTGCTGGCGCGCCGATCATACGCCGCACGCGATCCTCGCCGGGCGCGAGCAGTGCCAGGAAGGCTTCCACGACGGCCGGATCGAACTGCGTCCCCGTGCCCGCGCGGAGCTCCGCCTGAGCCGCGTCATGGCCCAGGGCAGGGCGGTACGCGCGGTCCGCGGTCATGGCCTCGTAGGCGTCCGCGACGGCCAGGATCCGGGCCTCGAAGGGGATCTCGTCGCCCGCCAGGCCGAGCGGATAGCCGCGGCCGTCGATGCGCTCGTGATGGGCACGGACCCACCCGCTGATGTCGCGCAGGTTCGCGTGATCGAGGATCCGCGCGCCGAGCTCGGGATGGCGCCGCATCTCGACCCACTCGTCGTCCGTCAGGGCCCCGGGCTTCTTGAGCACGGCGTCGGCGACGCCGAGCTTGCCGATGTCGTGCAGCACGCCCGCGGCGCGGATGCGCTCCACGCGCTCCTTCGCGAAGCCGAGCGCCTCCGCGATGGCCTCGGCGTAGCGGCCGACCGTCTGCGAGTGACGGGCCGTGCCGACGTCGCGCAGGTCGAGCGTCTCGGCCAGCAGCATGGCGGCGGCGAGCTGCTCGCTCGCGTGGCCGCCCGTGTCCTCGAGCGTGCCGAGGAGGGCGTCGAGCGTCTCGGCGTGGTAGACGACGCAGCGGTCGCGGCCCAGGCGCTTGGCGCCGAAGACGGCCCGCGTGGCCGCGCGCAGGAGCTGCGACGCGTTCTCGGCCGAGGGGCCGCTGACCGCGATGCCGACCGACGTGGTGACCGGCCACGGGAAGTCGGCGAACACCTCGGCGACCCGCGCGCGGATGCGCTCGCCCGCCAGCAGCGCTGCGTCCTCGTCGCAGCCCGGCAGCACGACGGCGAACTCCTCTCCACCGAGGCGCGCGGCGAGCCCGCCGGCCTCGCCGAGCACCCCGGCGAACCGGCGCAGGGCCTCGTCGCCCTGCACGTAGCCGAGCGAGTCGTTGACCCGCTTGAAGTTGTCGAGGTCGCACACGAGCACGGCCACCGTGCCGGCGCGGCTGATCTCGGCGTCGATGTGCTCCTGCAGGCCGCGGCGGTTGCGCAGGCCGGTCAGCGGATCGTGCTCGGCCAGGTGGCGCATGAGCTGGAGCTGGCGAGCGGACTCGACCGCGCTCATGGCGTGGTTGGCGAACGCCCGCAGCGCCTGCTGCATCTCGGCGGTGGGAAGCAGCCGGTCGCGCGGCTCGTCGGCCCACACGACGCCCTCGAGCCGGCCTTCGCGATCGCGCAGCGGGACGAGCAGGACGTGGTTCTCCCAGGCCTGGTCGCCGCGCCCGTTCAGGCGGCTGAACGAGGCGCCGTGGAGCGAGGGATCGACGCGGGCGCGGGCGTCGGCGCGGTCGAGCAGCACCACGCCGTCGCGCTCGAGCGCGGGGTCGAGCAGGGGCGCCACCGACGCCATGGGGACGCTGCGCAGGCGCGCGAGCTCGTCGTCGCTCATGCCGATGACGGAGCGCATGGTGAGGATGCCGTCGCGCTCGCCGTCGATCGACACGCAGACCTTCTGGAAGCCGAGCGCGTTGCGGACGCCGACGCAGACCGCGTCGAGCATCTCGTCGATCGTGCGCCGCTCGGCGAGCGAGGCGGTGAGGCGCAGGAGGTGGTCGACCGCCACGCGCTGGCGCTCGGCGGCGGCCGCCTGCTGGGCGTGCTCCAGGGCGAGGGCGGCGTGCTGGGCGACGCCGACGAGGAGGTCGAGCCGCTCGTCGACCGGCCGGCGGCCGTCAGCCGGCTCGTCGACGGAGAGGATGCCGAGGATGTCGCCGGCGGCTGAGCGCAACGGCACGAACAGCGCGTCCTCCGGATGCCAGTCGCCCGGATCCGCCGACGGCGCGGCGTCCGGGACCCACGAGGTCAGGCGGTCCTGGCTCCAGTCGAAGCTGCCGTGCTCGATCAGGTACGCGCCGCGGCGGTCGAAGCGGGGATCCAGGAGGTCGACCCAGTCGCCGGTGCTCGAGGTCTGGCCGAGCAGCGCCTCGCGCGCGTCGGCCGATCCCTCGACCACCACGGTCTCGAAGTCGTCCCACGCCGGGCGGTGGAGGTTCACCACGACGGTGCCGAAGCCGAGACAAGCCTGCATCGTGCGCGCCACGGCGCGCAGAACCGGCTCAACCTCGTACGTCGACCGCTGCATTCCCCTCTTATCGGCGCATTCGCCATGATCACGAGAGTGGAGCGGTCGAAGCAGGTCCGGCGGCGCCGTCTCACCGTGGCCGCCGCGGCGGCCACGGCGCTCGTGCTCGGCCTCATCGTGGGGGCCGGCGGCGACGAGCCCGATCCCACCCGCCCGGCGGCCGAGAGCCCATCGGATCCGGGCGCCCGGGCGACGCCGGCTCCGGTGCCTGTCGACAGCCTCTCGCTCGAGCAGCAGGTCGGCCGCATGATCATCCTGCGGTTCGCCGGCACCCGCGCGCCGGAGTACGTCACCCGCAACCTGCGCGAGGGCAAGGTGGCCGGCGTGATCCTCTTCCGCGACAACGTCACCGACCCGGACCAGCTGCGGGCGCTGACCCGCAGCCTGCGCGAGGCCTCGCCCGACGTCACGCCCTTCATCTGCGTCGACCAGGAGGGCGGCGAGGTGCGCATCCTGCCGTGGGCGGCGCCCGAGCGGGCCGCTCCTGAGCAGCAGGCCTTCGGCACGGTGCGCGAGGACTCGCTGGCCGCCGCGCGGGACCTGCGGGAGGCCGGCGTGAACGTGAACCTGGCGCCGGTGGCCGACCTGCCGACGGTCGAGGGCGCCGCCATGGCCAACCGCGCCTTCACCACCGACCCGGCCGCCCTCACCGCGGCCATCGCCGAGGCGGTGGCGGGCTTCCGCGAGGGCGGCGTCGCCACCACGGTCAAGCACTTCCCCGGTCTCGGCGGCGCGACCGTGAACACCGACTTCGGCCCGGCGACCGTCGACCGGACGCGCGCCCAGCTCGAGGACGACCTGCGGCCGTTCATCTTCGCCGTCGAGTCCGGCACGGAGTTCGTGATGGTCGGCCACGCCACCTATCCGGCGCTCGACGCCGAGCACATCGCCTCGCAGTCGCCCGCCGTCGTCGACGGGGTGCTGCGCGACGACATCCGCTTCGAGGGCGTGGTGATGACCGACTCGCTCGAGGCGGCCGCCGTGCAGGAGGTCGCCGACGTGGAGGAGGCGGCGCTCGCCTCGGCCCGCGCCGGCGTCGACGTGATCCTCACCACCGGCCGCGGCTCCTACATCCGGGTGTACCGCGCCCTGCTCGCCGAGGCCGAGCGCGACCCCGAGTTCCGGGCCCGCGTGGAGGAATCGGCGGCCCGCGTCCTCGAGGCGCAATCATCCATGGATGGCTGACTCCGCAACCATCGGCGCCGCCGTCCCGGCGTTCACGCTGACCGACACCGAGGGCGTCGAGCACACGGTGCCGGCGACCGACGCGCCGCCCGCCACCGTGCTCCTGCAGACCTGCAACCACTGCCCCTACGTGATCGCCTGGAACCCGCGCCTGCGCGCCGTGGCCGAGGAGTACGGGCCGCGCGGCGTGCGCTTCCTGGCCGTCAACTCCAACAACCCGGAGACCCACCCGGCCGACTCGCCCGAGCGGATGGCGCAGTTCGTGCGCGACCAGGACTGGCCGATCCCCTACGCCTTCGACGCGTCGCAGGACGTCGCCCGCGCGCTCGGCACCGAACGCACGCCGCACGTGCTCGTGCTCGACGCCGAGCAGCGCGTCGCGTACCGCGGCGCGCCGGACTCCGACCACCAGGATCCCTCGCAGAACGCGGCCTGGCTGCGCGCGGCGCTGGACGCGGTGCTGGCCGGCGACGAGCCCGAACCGGCCGAGACGCCGGCCCGCGGTTGCTCGATCAAGTGGCGAAGCTGATAATCGGCGGGTGCGGTTCGGCTTCGTCCTCGGCGCGCTGGCCGGAATCGGCGCCTGCGCGGCGGTCGCCTTCGTCCTGCTCTTCGTCTCGTCCAGTGGTGGCGGCGGCCCGACGCTGGCGGCCAACTGGTCGGCCTGGCAGCCCGAGACGACGCGCATGCTCGACGGCGCGGCGGAGATCGCGTCGCACATCGGGGGCCAGTACAAGCTCGACGACGGCTCCCCGCTCGTGCAGATCAGCGCGTCGGACCTCGACACCGCCGGGCTCGACGTCGCCGTCCAGCCCCTGCGCAGCCCCCTCCAGTTCCTCGAGGGAGAGGGCCTCACGTACTTCCTCACCGGGTCCGGCGACAAGGGGGTCCTCCGCGGCGAGCCGACCCAGGAGCGCGGCCGCCTGCTGTTCCGCGAGGCGCTCGAGCTCGCCCTCTACTCGTTCCGCTACCTCGACGACGTGTCGATGGTCGCCGTGCTCATCCCGGACGCGGCCGAGCCGGAGGACGTCAGCAGCGAGACGGCCGAGGACGGGCGGCAGCGTGCCCTCTTCTTCCGCCCCGGCGACCTGCTCCCGCAGCTCCAGGTCCCGCTGGCGGAGACGCTCGCGGCCAAGACCCCGACGGCGAAGTCCATGACGGAGAGCGAGGCGGCCCGGGTCGACAGCCTGGCGCTGCGCTACCTGTTCTTCGCCACGATCCAGCCGCTCGGGACCGACGGGCGCTACCTGCTCCTGGAGGAGCCGGCGGAGGTGCAGTAGCCCACACAGGCCCGCACGGGCAGCCGCGGGTACTTCGGGAAGCGGTCGGGCTCGGTGCGGCTGCGCAGGCACATCGAGAACGCCGATCCGCGGGTGTTGCGGACCACCTTCTGGTGGACGCAGCTGTCGCAGAGGCCGGCTGAGATGCGGGTCACCGCAGGCCGCGGTGCCCGAGGCGCGCGAGGTCCTCGTGATGCTGCGTCACGCGCTGCTTCACCGGGTCGCCGTCGGGCCGGTTGTGGACGAGGCTCCACATCGCGTCGGCCACCTGCTCGGCGCTCTCGACCGTCGCGCGCGAGCGCATGTTGTCCACGAGGGCAAGTTCGAGCCGCTCGATCTTCTGCTCGGCCGTCCCTTCTCCGAGCGACGGGAAGGGCACGCCGCGCAGGTTCTCGTCCCAAGCGCCCTTGACCATCGCGAAGCGATTTCGGAGGGAGATGGCGTCTTCTGGCATGCGGTGCGCGAGTGTCGCATACTCGCTGGCCGGTCGGCCAGCCGCCGTATCGTGTCTGGCAAGTGAGTACCTTCGCCCGCCTCCTCGGCTTCCTGCGTCCGTACCGCGTGGCCGCCGCGTGGTCGATCGGCCTTGCCGCGCTGGCCATGGGGGCGACCGTCGCCATCCCGTGGCTGACCGGTCGCGGCATCGACGCCGTGACGCGTCGTGACGAGGCCGACGTGCGGCTCTACGTCGGGATCATCCTCGGCCTCGCGCTCGTCCGACTGGTGCTCTCGGTCGCCCGCCGGCTCGTGGCCGGGCGCGTGTCGCTCGGCGTCGAGCTGGACCTCCGCAACCTCCTCTACGCGCACCTGCAGCGGCTCGAGCTGGGCTTCTTCGCGCGCCAGCAGACCGGCCAGCTGATGTCACGCGCGACGGTCGACCTCAACAGCGTCCGCTTCTTCCTCGGCTACGGCCTCGTCTTCATCGTCCAGAGCGCGCTGACCATCGTCCTCGCCGCGATCGCCATGTTCCTGCTCCAGCCCGAGCTGGCCGCGCTGTCCCTGCTGCCGGTGCCGTTCGTGGTGCTCATCGCCACGCGCTACAGCCGCCGCTCGCGGCCCGCCCTGCAGGAGGTCCAGCAACGGATCGCCGAGCTGACGGCCGAGGTCGAGGAGAACGTCTCCGGCGTCCGCGTGGTGAAGGCGTTCGCGGCCGAGGACCGCCAGCTGACCGCGTTCCGGCGGCGGGTCCAGCGCGTCTTCGGCCAGTCGATGCGGGCCACCCGCCTGCGGGCGTTCTACAACCCGTACATCGGCTTCCTGCCGAACCTCGGGCTGGCCGTGATCCTGCTCGTCGGCGGCCGCCAGGTGATCAACGGGACGCTGACGCTCGGCGACTTCACGGCCTTCTACGCCTACCTGCTGATGCTCATCAACCCGATGCGCCAGCTCGGCGTCGCGCTCGGCATGGCACAGCGGGCCGCCGCCTCGGGCGTCCGCATCTTCGAGCTGCTGGATCGCGAGCCGCAGGTGGTCGGGCCGGCGGGAGCGCCTCCGCTGCCGGCCGGGGCCGGGCGGGTCGAGCTGCGCGACGTCACGTTCACGTACGAGGGCGCTCCGGCGCCGACGCTGCACGACATCGACCTCACGGTCGAGGCCGGAACGACGGTCGCCCTGGTCGGCGGCACGGGCTCCGGGAAGTCGACGCTGGTGCGGCTGCTCGCGCGGCTCTACGACGTCGACTCCGGCGCGGTCCTGATCGACGGCGCGGATGTCCGCGAGGTCGACCTGCGCTCGCTGCGGAGCTCGATCGCCGTCGTCGACGACGACCCGTTCCTCTTCAGCGCCACCGTGCACGAGAACATCGCGTACGCGCGGCCGGACGCGTCACGCGAGGACGTGGAGCGCGCGGCGGCGCGCGCGCAGGCGACCGCCTTCATCGAGGCGCTGCCCGCGGGGTACGACACGCGCGTGGGCGAGCGCGGGCTCACGCTGTCCGGCGGCCAGCGGCAGCGGGTGGCCATCGCGCGGGCGCTGCTGGCCGATCCCCGGATCCTCATCCTCGACGACGCCACGAGCTCGGTCGACGCCACGACCGAGCAGGCGATCAAGACCGCGCTGCGCGAGGTCATGGCCGGCCGCACGACCTTCGTGATCGCCCACCGCCTGTCGACGATCGCGCTGGCCGACGAGATCGTCGTGCTCGAGCGCGGGCGGATCGTGGGCCGCGGCACGCACGCGCAGCTGCGGGAGACGAGCCCGCTCTACGCCGAGATCGCCGCCAAGGGCCTGCCCGACCAGGTCTTCCTCAACCGCAAGCCGAGCGAGGCGGCGGCCGGGCTGTGAGCACGCGGCGGGCCGAGATCGCGCGCCGCTGGCGCGCCACGGGTGGCCGCGGCCGCAAGCTGCGCGGCCTGCTGGTGCTCCTGCGCCCCTACCGCGGCCGGGTCATCCTCATGTTCGGCGCGCTGCTGCTGGGCACCGCCGCGGCGCTGGCGCCACCGCCGCTGGCCAAGCTGGCCATCGACGAGGGCATCGTCCCCGGCGACGTGACGACGCTCACGTGGGTCGTCGTCGGGTTCCTGTTCAGCGCGCTCGTCTACTGGGGCGCGACCTACGTGCAGACGTACCTCGTCGGCTGGGTCGGCCAGCGGGTGCTGCAGGACCTGCGGATCCAGCTCTTCGCGCACCTGCAGACGCTGTCGGTGGGCTTCTACTCGCGCCGCCAGGCGGGCGTGATCATCTCCCGGCTCACGAACGACGTCCAGGCGCTCGACCAGCTCGTCTCCGACGGCGTGGTGACCCTCTTCGGGGCGACGCTGACGCTCATCGGCACCGCGGTGATCCTCATCGTGCTCGACCTCGAGCTGGCGCTGCTCACGTTCCTCGTCTTCCCGGTGCTGGCGCTCGGCTCGCTCGCCTTCCGGATCGTGTCGGCCAACGCGTACCGCGCCACGCGCGAGAAGGTCGCCGCCATCACCGCCTACCTGCAGGAGAGCCTGTCCGGCATCCGCGTCGTCCGCAGCTTCGCCCAGGAGCCGCGCCACCTGGCGCGCTTCGACGAGCTCAACGAGGACAACTACGACGCGAACATGAAGACGGTCTACCTGAACGCGGCGTACTTCCCGGCCGTCGAGCTCATGTCGGCCGTGGCCACCGCGGGCATCCTGCTCTACGGCGGGATGCAGGCCATCGACGGCGAGGTGACGATCGGCGTGCTGGTGGCCTTCGTGGCCGCGCTGAACAACTTCTTCGACCCGATCCAGTCGCTGTCCCAGTTCTACACGACCTACCAGGCGGGGATGGCGGCCCTGGACAAGATCTTCGAGCTGCTCGACGAGGAGCCCGAGCTGCAGGATCGCGAAGGCGCGATCGAGCTCGACCGCATCCGCGGCGAGATCTCCTTCGAGGACGTGACGTTCTCCTACGGCTCCGGCGAAGCGCTGACCGGCGTCGACCTGCACGTCCCGCCGGGCCAGACGGTGGCGCTGGTCGGGGCCACGGGCGCGGGCAAGTCGACGTTCGCCAAGCTCGTCGCGCGCTTCTACGACCCGACCGAGGGGCGCGTGCTGGTCGACGGCCACGACCTGCGCGACGTCGCCGTCCGCTCGCTGCGCGCGCAGATGGGCATCGTGCCGCAGGAGGCGTTCCTCTTCAGCGGCACGGTCGGCGAGAACATCGGCTTCGGGCGGCCGGACGCGACGCCCGAGGAGATCGAGGCGGCGGCCCATGCCGTCCACGCCCACGAGTTCATCGCCGCGCTCGAGCACGGCTACGACACCGAGATCGGCGAGCGCGGGATCCAGCTGTCGGCCGGCCAGCGCCAGCTCGTGGCCTTCGCCCGCGCCCTGATCGCCGATCCGCGCATCCTCGTCCTCGACGAGGCGACCGCGAACGTCGACATCCACACCGAGGGCCTGATCGAGGCCGGCCTGCGGCGCCTGCTCGCCGGCCGCACGGCGATCGTCATCGCCCACCGGCTCTCGACCATCCGCACGGCGGGCCGGATCGTCGTGCTCGACCACGGCCGCGTGGTCGAGCAGGGAACGCACGACGAGCTGCTGGCCGCGGAGGGCGCCTACTGGCGCCTCTACCGCGACTGGGCCGAGCAGGCCGCGGCGTAGCGCGTCGCGAACGTCAACTGCGGCTGGGTAGGGAGGCGAGTGAGCCGGCCGCGCCAGCGTCCGTGGTCGGATTTCGCCGTCGCGTCCTGCCTAGGGGTCACGGTGTGACCCGAAAGCAGGACGGTTCGACCGAAAACACCCGCGCCGGCCTCCCCACCTCCCCCTACCCAGCGGGGTTGACGTTCGTCCGCGCTTACGACTTCTCGACGAGATCGACCACGAAGATCAGCGTCTCGTTCGGGCCGATCGGGCCGGAGCCGGAGGGGCCGTAGCCCATCTCGGGCGGGATGACGAGCAGCCGGCGGCCGCCCTTCTTCATCCCGACCATGCCCTCGTCCCAGCCGGGGATGACCATCTGGGCGCCGAGCTGGAACGGGAACGGCTGGCCGGCGTCCCACGAGGCGTCGAACTGCTGGCCGTTCGACCACGAGGTGCCCACGTACTGCATGGTCAGTGTGTCGCCGGGCTTGGCCGCGGGGCCCTTGCCGACGACGATGTCGCGCATGACGAGCTCGGGCGGCGGGTCGCCCTGGGGCGCGGGGACCTCGGGCTTGGCGTCGGTCTTCTTCGAGATGCCCTGGACGAGCGCCTCGATGTCCGCCGCGACGGGCGTGGGCTCCGGTGTCGTCTCGGCGCTGTCGGCGCCGCTGCCGGAGGTCTCGTCGTCCTCGCCGCACGCGACGAGGCCGCCGGAGAGAGCCAGTACGAGGCTCAGGATGATCAGCTTCTTGCCCATGGGTGAAGCTGCGGGGCAGGGACTCGAACCCCAACTACCAGAGCCAGAATCTGGCGTGCTGCCAATTACACCACCCCGCAGTGCGCGCGCTCAGTATAGGACCCGCCTTCCATTCGCTGCGCCACGCGCTACCTTTGGCGTCCTGCGCCGGGAGGCGGCGCAGGGGACGAGAGGACGTATGCCTGAGGCGGGGAACGGATCGATACAGCTTCTCGAAGCCGACCCGGAACTCGCGCGGGGACTTGATCCCCGACGTGTGCGTGAGGTGTCCCAGCGGCTCTTCGTGAGAGCGGTATCGATCCCACGCGGGGCCTGGAGCCCAGGCCGCACACTTATGGAGGGCAGCCAGCCGATCGGGCTCCTCGTGCTCGACGGACTGCTGGTGCGCGAGGCCACGGTGAGCGACCACCCGTCGGCCGAGCTGCTCGGCCCCGGCGACCTCATCCGCGCCTGGGAGGACCGTGACGCCGAGGTGCTGCTCCCGCGCAGCGTCCACTGGAGCGCGCTCACCCACGCACGGGTCGCCGTGATCGACCATGCGCTGGCCGTGCGCGCCGCGCAGTGGCCGGAGATCTTCGCCTCGCTCGTCGAGCGGGCCACCCGCCGCGCCGAGCGGCTGGTGGTCATGCAGGCCATCGGCCACCTCACGCGGGTGGACGACCGGTTGCTGGCGCTGCTGTGGTGCCTGGCCGAGCGCTGGGGCCGCGTCGTGCCCGGCGGCGTCGTCGTGAGCCTGCGCCTGCCGCACCGCACGCTGGCCGGCATGGTCGGCGCCCGCCGCCCGTCCGTGACCACCGCCCTCGGGCAGCTGATGGCGCGCGGTGACATCGAGCGCCGGCCCGACGGTGGCTGGCTCCTGCGCGGACAGCCGCCCGAAGGGCGCAGCGCGGACGAGCGCACCGGCGCCCTTCCGCGGACCGCCAGCCTCTAGCCGCGCGGCTCAGATGTCGCCGGCCGCGATCGGCTCGCCGGCGACCATCAGCTCGCGGGCGCGCTCGAGGTCGTCCGAGCGGCCGACCGTCAGCGCCGCCACCACGCGGCCGGCGCTGAGATAGAAGATCGTGAACTCGCCGTCGGCGGTCGAGCCGCGGACGACCTCCTGGTCCCACTCCTCGGCCGGCCCGACGTACTCGAACGTGCACCAGTCGGCGAGGTCGGACCAGAAGTACGGGATCTCGGTGAACGGCCCACGGTCGCCGAGGATCGCCCGGGCGACCGCGGCCCCCTGGGCGCGCGCCACCTCCCAGTGCTCGACCCGCAGGCGCCGGCCGTGGACGACCGAGTCGTACTCGCATGCGTCGCCCGCGGCCCAGACGTTCTCCGCCGACGTCTCGAGGTTCTGCGAGCAGGCGATGCCGCCCGTCTCCCCCAGCTCGAGGCCGGCCGAGCGGGCGAGCATGATGTCCGGCATCGCGCCGGTGCCCATGACCACGAGGTCGGCGTCCAGCTCGCGGCCGGACTCGGTGACGACCCGCGTCACGCGCCCGTCGGAGCCCTCGAAGCGGCCGAGGGAGTCGCGCGGCACCCAGTCGATCCCGTGCTCGCGCAGCACACCGGCGAAGAACGTCGCTCGCCGTGGAGCCGAAGCCGAGCGAGAGCGGCGAGTCCTCCTGCATGACCAGCGTGCAGCGCTTGCCCTGCGTGGTGAGCGACGCCGCGACCTCGCAGGCGATGTAGGAGCCACCGACGAGCACCACGTTCTCGGCGTTCTCGGCTTCGGCGCGGATGGCGTCGGCGTTGCCGAGCGCGCGCAGGTAGTGGATGCCCTCGAGGTCGGCCCCGTCGACCCGCAGGCGCCGCACGTTGGCGCCGGTGGCCAGGACGGCGTGCCCGAACGACAGCTCGTCCTTGCCGAGCTTCGCCGTGCGGGCCTCGGTGTCGAGCTTCATCACGCTCGTGCGGATGCGCAGGTCGAGGCCGTCCGGCAGGTCGAGGTAGGTCTCCTCGACCGAGACCGCGCCGCGGAGGTACTGCTTGGAGCAGAACGGGCGCTCGTACGGCGGGTGGACGTCGCGCCCGGCGATCACGAGGCTGCCGTCGAAGCCTCCCGCGGCCAGCGCCTCCGCGCACGCCGAGCCGGCCGCGCCGGCGCCGACGATGAGGACGTCGGCGTCAGCCACCGCCGTCGTCGCCCACGAACTCGCGGGTGATCTCCTCTTCCAGGCCCGGGTCGAGCACGACGAGGACCTCGTCGCCGGCCTCGACCACGGTGTCGGCCTTCGGGACGAAGCCGCTGCCGTCGCGGAGCACGGAGATGACCAGCGCGCCGTCGGGCAGCGACATGTCGGAGATCTGCTGGCCCGCGGCCGGCGCCCCGTCGGCGACGACGAGCTCGATGATCTCCAGCCGCTCCTCGGGCAGGTCGAGCAGATGGACGAGGCCGTAGCGGGGCACCTCGTGCTCGATCAGGCGCAGGATGAGGTCGGTCGCCGAGACCGCGGGCTGGATGCCCATGAGCTTGAAGTGCTCGAGGTTCCGCGGGTTGTTGACGCGGGCGATGATCCGCTCGCAGAGGTACTTCTCCTTGGCGACCTGGCAGATCAGGAGGTTGTCCTCGTCGTCGCCCGTGACGGCCACGACGAGGTCGGCGCGCTGGATCCCCGCGCGCTCGAGCACCCACAGCTCGGTGGCGTCGCCGTACTGGACGGCGTGCTCGAGCTCCTGCTCGACGGTCAGGTAGCGGCGGCGGTCCTGCTCGAGGACGGTGACCTCATGGCCCTTCTCGATCAGCTCCCGGGCCAGGTTCCAGCCGACCTTCCCGGCGCCGGCGATGATCACGTAGAGGCCGGCCATCAGGCGTCGGAGAGCGCAGCCTGCTCGAGCTGCTCGATCGCGATCTGGGTCGGGCAGATGGTCTGGACGCCCTGCTCGGAGTACCAGGCGGCGCGCCGCGGGTCGAGCACGCGCGCGATCACGCGCGGGACCTCGAAGCGCTTCTGCGCGATCTGCGACACAACGAGGTTCGTGTTGTCGCCGTTGGTCGAGGCGATGAACACCTGGGCCTCCCCGATGCCCGCCTCCACCAGAGCGTCGAGCTCGAGCGCCGTGCCGATGGTGAACCGGCCGCCGGCCTCCTCCCACGACTGGCCCAGCTCGACGTCGAGCCGCTCGTGCGAGAGCGGATCCTCATCGAGCACGGACACGGTGTGACCGGCGCGCAGCGCCGAGGTCGCTACCGAGGAGCCGACCCGGCCCGCTCCGACCACGAGTACGAACATCGGCGGCGATCCTAGTACACGCCTCCGCAACCACGCCGGGTTCTGGCGGGCCCCGCCCGCGTCTGCCGGCACCCGGCATCCGGTCACGTGCCACCAGCATGCTCGCGGATACCGTGCACCGGCAGACACGATCGGGACTGCGCCAGGCGACCCGCCGTGGTCCCGAAGACGTGTACTTAGCGTTCGGGGACGGAGATGGCCCGTCGGCACGTCGGTCCCGACGTCCGCGACCCGCGTCGGGTCCGCGCCGGCGCTCGGCGGGGCGGTCAGGATCACGCGGCAGGGGGCCTTGTTGATCACGTAGCGGGTCGTGTCGCCCACGAACGTGTCGTGCAGGCCCTCCTTGCCGCCGAGCAGCACGCCGCCGCGCATCTGGTCCGGCTGCTCGGCCGCCAGGACGATCGCCTCGACGCCGCGGCGCTTGGCCTCGCGCACGATCGCCTCACCGGCGCTGCGCGCGCGCACCACCGCGGTGGCCACCTCGACGCCCTCGTACTCCTCCCCCACGGCCTTGGCGCGGGCCAGCGCCTTGCGCGCCCGCTTGAGCTCGGCGTCGGGCACCGGGGTGTCGAGCGGCAGCGCCATCGGCACCTCGAAGATCCACAGCGCCTCGATCACCGCGCCCCCCTCGCCGAAGTCCTCGTCGTCCTCGGAGGCCAGCCGCCCGGCCGTCTGCACGATGTCGTCGTCGAGCTCGCGGCCGAGGACGGGGACGAGGATCGAGCCGTACTCGGCCTCCGTGCGCTTGCGGGTCAGCACCTTCTCGGGAACCGTGATCCGCTTGAGCAGCGGCTTGTCCTCGGACAGCCGGTAGTAGACGTAGACGAAGATCCCGAAGGCCATCCAGCCGAGGCCGACCCAGCGCGCGCCCTCGTGGTAGGCGAGCACGCTGACGAAGGCGGCGGCCGAGAGCACGGCGCCGAGCGCCGACGGGAGCGGGAGCGAGCCGCCGGCCACACGCACGTTGAGCGGCACCCGGTAGGGCCGGTCGCGGTCGGGCTCGCGCCAGCGCAGCCGGCAGACGGACAGGCAGACGATGGTGAACGCCGCCGTGGCCCCGAACGCCGAGATGCCGAGCAGGAACTCGAGATCGGCGGTGAGGAGCAGCAGCGTCGCAGCGATCGCGCCGATCGCGATGATCACCACCGGCGTCGCGGTCCGCGGATGCAGGTAGCCGATGCGCGACGGGATCTGCCGGTTGAGCGCGAGGTTGTAGCCGACCCGCGACACGCCGAGCATGGCGGCGTTGCTGGCCGCGGCGAGGATGGCCACGGCGGACACGGCCACGACGTACCGAAGGCCCTCTCGCAGCCACTCCTGCGAGAAGTCGGCCACGATGCCCAGCATCGGGGCCTCGATCCAGCCCGCCGGGCCGCCCTCGTCGAGGCGCTCGACCGGCAGCGTGGCGGAGGCGACGAGCGCGATCCCGACGTACGGCACGATCGCCGCGAGCAGCCGGACGGAGATCAGGCGCCGCAGGCCGCGGCGACCGATGGCCACCTGCCCGGCCAGGCCCGAGGACGCGTCGAGCCCGCTGAAGGCGACGATCACGAGCGGGAACGCGAACAGGAGGTCCTGCATCGACGGCGTGCCCGCGATCGAGCCGGGGTCGGTGAGCACCTCGGGCGTGAAGAGCAGGATCAGGCCGAAGGCGACGATCAGGAGCTGGAGCGCGAGGTCGCCCAGCACGAGCCAGACGGCGCGGTTGTAGCGCGGCGCGTCCGACCCGCGGGCGTTCCACCACGCCACGAAGGCCACGACCGCCGCGGCCAGCAGGAACTCCGGCACGCCCGACTGGACGCCGGGCACGAACACCGCCGCGTAGTCGGTGATCGCGAACGCGCAGATCGCGATGAGGATCAGATAGTCGAGGCAGATCGCCCAGCCGGCGATGAAGCTGACCAGCTCGTTGAACGCGAACCGCGCGATGACCGTCGCCCCGCCGCGCTCCTGGTGCAGCGACGCGCCCTCCACGTACGAGACGACCACGAGCGCGAAGAGCAGCCCTCCGGCCAGGAAGACCATCCAGGTGAAGCCGAGCGCGCGCTCGGCGACCAGCCCGACGGCGAAGTACACGGACGCCGCGATGAAGCCCTGGACGATCCCGAACAGCGCCGGGGCGCCGAGCGACTTGGAGAGCGGCTTCACGGGCGCCGCTCCACGTAGAGGCGCCCGATTCCGGCAGCCACGAACAGGAGACCGACGATCAGCCCGAAGGCGAGCGCGCCGCCGCCCTCGGCGAGCGTCCGGATCACGATGGCCACGCCGATGACGACCATCAGCGCCGACAGCACCTGGCTGACGCCGCTCACCGGCGGCGCTCCGCGGGCGGCGACTCGATGATCACCCGGCACGGGCGCTCGGTGAGCACGGTCTCGAGCGTCTTGCCGAAGAGCGACGCGCCGGCCACGCGCTCCGGCAGCGGCATGACGATGGCCGCGGCCCGCATGTCGGTCGCCTCCTCGATGATCCGCCGTCCCGCCTGCCCGGCGCGGATCTTCTCCTGGTGGCCGGAGACACGGCGGCCGCCCTGGACCTTGGCCTGCTCGATCGCGGAGTCGGCCAGCGCCTCCGCGTCCGGCTGGCTGGCGTCGATGGGCAGCGCGTTGGGCACGGTCACCAATCCCAGCACGTGGATGCCGCGGCGCCGGGAGGCGGCCAGCTTGATCGCCGTCGCCATGACCCACTCGTCGTAGCGGCCGTCCACGAGCGGGACCAGCACCGAGTCGTACTCCGCCTCGTGATCGACCACCGGCTCGGGGATGGCGACCTTGTAGGTCGAGACCAGGTCGAGCCCCTGCCGGCGGCGATAGGCGACGAAGACGAGGATGCCGAGGAACAGCCACAGCCCGCCCGCGGCCGCCACGACGACGTCGAGGACGCTGATGACCACGAACGACAGCGCCGTGCCGGCCAGGCCGAGCACGGCGAACGGCGGCAGGTCGTGCCCCCGCACGCGCAGCCGCCCGGGGCTGCGATAGGGCCGCGGCACGTCCGGCTTGGACACGCGCAGCCGGATGACGGCGAGGTGCGCCATCGAGAACGAGAGCATGGCTCCGAACGCGTAGATGGCGCCCAGGAACTCGGCCTGGCCGGGCAGAAGGGCCAGGCAGGCGAGCGCGGAGAAGGCGAGGATGCCGATGTACGGCGTGCGGAAGTGCGGGTGCAGGCGGCGCAGCCCGTCCGGCATCTGGCGGTGGACACCCATCGAGTACACCAGGCGCGAGACTCCGAGCACGCCCGCGTTCGTGGCGGCGATGAGGATCGTCACGGCCAGCACCGAGACGTACGTCACGGCCGCCCCCTCGGCAGCCCCAAGGCCCATGTTGCTCACGATGCCGATGATCGGGTCCGACGCGTAGCCGCCGTCCTCCTTGGACACGCCGAGCTGGGTGGTGCAGTTCTCGCCCGATGCGTCGCAGCGTACGGGGAGCGCCGACAACGCGACCCACGGCAGCGTGAAGTAGATGGCGAAGACCGCGATCATCACCCGCTTGATGGCGGCCGGGATCGTCTTCGCCTCGTCCCGCGCCTCCCCCGCCATGTTCGAGATCGTCTCGATCCCCGTGTACGCCACGGTGCCGATCGGGATCGCGATGAGGAAGTCGGTCAGCGTCGGCGCGGTGCCGAAGTAGCTGATGTTGTTGATCAGCAGCTCCGGGCTGAGCACGAGGAAGACGCCGGCGATGACCAGCGCGAGCTGGCTGAGGAAGTCGACCACGGCGAGGACGACGTTCACGGTCACCGCGTCCTTGACCCCGCGCATGTTGACGAGCGCGAGGATCACGATCAGCCCGATGCCGAAGACGATGTCGCCCGGCGAGGTGGTGAACCACTCGAACGCGACGCCGCCCGCGTAGTGGGCGGCGAAGAACGCCGAGATGGCGATCGTGATCACGTAGTTGAGCATCTGCGCCCACGCGGTGAAGAACGACCAGAACTCGTTGAAGGCCTGGCGCGCGAAGAGCGACGAGCCGCCGGCCTCCGGGTACATCGCCGTCGCCTCGGCGTAGGTGGTCGCCGTGCAATAGAAGAGCGCGCCGGTGAGCAGGAAGACGAGCGGTGTGAGGCCGAGCGCCAGCGCCGCCACCAGGCCGAGCGCGTAGTAGATCGACGAGCCGACGTTCCCGTACGCGGTCGAGAAGAGCGCGTTCGCCCCGAGCACGCGCTCCAGCCCCTGCAGTCGCCGTCGTGCCATCGGGGCGGGATTCTCGGGTCTAGGCGACCGGCACGCGCACGGCGAGCAGGGCGATGTCGTCCTGGATGCCGCCGCCCTGGTACGCGAGCACGGCCTCGACGACGCGGTCCGCGAGGCCCTGCGCATCGAGCCCGGCCGAGCGGGCCAGCACCTCGGCGAGCCGCTCGTCGCCGAACATGCCCTTCGGCCCGCGCCCCTCGGTGACGCCGTCGGTGAAGCAGACGAGCGCGTCGCCGGGGCCGAGCGAGACGATCACGTCGGGATGCACGACGGCGGGAAGGACGCCGAGGAGCGGGCCGCCGCACGTCGCGGCCTCCACGGTCCCGTCGGCGCGCACGATGAGCGGCGGCGGGTGCCCGGCGCTGGCCAGCACGAGGCGGGCGCCTTCCGGCCCGACGCGGATGCGGCCGTGGAGGACGGTGCAGAAGCGCCCGTCGTCGACCTGGCGCAAGATGGCCGTCGTTGAGCAGCCGCAGGACGTCGCAAGGGCTCGAGTGGTGGAGCGACTCGGCCCGCAGCGTGTAGCGGACCATGGCCGTCAGGGCCGCGGCCTCGGCGCCCTTGCCGCAGACGTCGCCGAGCACGAGCGCCCACTCGTCCTCGACCGGGAAGAGGTCGTAGAGGTCGCCGCCCACGACCGTCCCCTCGCCGCCGGCGAGGTAGCGCGCGGCCGCCTCGAGGCCGGGGATGTCCGGCAGGCGGCGCGGGAGCAGGCTGTCCTGCAGCGTGCGGGCGATGTGCCGCTCGCGCTCCTCCAGCCGGGCGTTCTCGGTGGCCAGGGAGGCGATCCGGGCGAGGTCCTCGAGCAGCAGCTCGTCGGCCGCCGCGAAGGCGCCCTCGAGCTTGCCCGTGAGCGCGATGCGGCCGAGCTCGCTGCCGTCGCGGGCGAACATGAGGGTCGAGATCCCGTCCTCGTCGATCGCCACCACGTCCGCCGCCTGGGAGACGGCCTGCCGCTCGTCGGCGCGGCCCGCGCCGACGGTCACCGTCGCCCGCCGGACGCCGACCAGGTCGCGTGCCCGGTCGGCGATGAGCTGCAGCCGCCCCTCGACCTGGCGCGCGCGATGGATGGCCAGCGACGCGGCGGCGAGCGCGTCGAGCTGCTGGGCGCGGCGCTGCTCGGCGGCGGCCGACGCCTGCGCCTCCTCGTAGAGCCGCGCGTTGTCCACGGCCAGGCCGGCGCGGAGGCCGAGGTCGCGCGTGAGGTCGAGGTCGTCCTCCGTGTAGCGGCGGCCGGACTCGGCCATGGTCAGCGACAGGGCGCCCAGCACCCGCCCGCGGGCGCGCAGCGGCACGACGATCTGCGAGCGCGGCGCGATCTCGCGCATCAGCTCGGCGCCCTCCTCCCCGGTCGTCTCGAGTGCGGAGCGCACCACCGCCTCCGACTCGATGTCGCGGGTGAGCCGGGCCTGGCCGGTGGCGAACGTGGTCCCCATGCCGACATTCCCGGACGCGGCGAGCGTTCCCCGCTCGCGCCAGGCGCGCATCAGCGCCTCGCGCTCGGGGTCCTCGTGGGCGATCGCCACGGGGCGCCGCCCGCCCTTGCCCTCGAGCAGCTCGATCTTCACGTAGTCGGCCAGCTCGGGCACGAGCAGGCGGGCGAAGCGGTCGAGCCGCTCGTCGACGCCGAGCGCGGAGTCGAGCACCTCGCCGGCGCGGACGAGCAGGTCCTGGCGGCGAGCGGCGAGCCGGCGCTCGGTGATGTCCTGCACGACCACGACGGCGGCGACGATGTTGCCGCCGGCGTCGCGGATCGGCGCCGAGTTGGCCTCGATGACCCGCTGGCTCCCGTCGGCGCGCAGGAAGGCCATCTCCTCGCCGCGGACCACCTCGCCGCGCGCCAGCGAGCGGCTGAGCGGCCAGTCCTCGCGCTCGTACGGCGTGCCGTCGGGCCTCCAGGCGGGGAAGCGCGCCCGCTCGAGCTGCGTTCCGGCGGGCTCGACCGGCATTCCCATGGCGGCCAGCCGCTCGTTGGTGAGCAGCACCTGGCCGTTGGCGTCGGCGATCACGACGCCGACCGGCAGCTGCCGCAGCACGCCCTCGAGCCGCTGCTCGGCCGCCTTGCGGTCGGTGATATCGACGACGACCACGCCGACGCCGGTGATCTCGCCCGCCATGCGAGCGGGGAACCAGCTCGCCAGCACGTGGCGGATCCGCCCCGTGTCCGGGTGCTCGGCGGTCAGCTCGCGCTCGAGCACCGGTTGCCCGGTGCGGATGACCTCGCGGTAGATGGGGACGACCTCGTCCGCGATCTCCGGAAGCACGTCCTCGAGCCGGCGGCCGAGGTGCTCGTCGGCGGGGCGGCCGTTGATGGCCGCGAGCGCCGCGTTGATACGGACGTAGCGGAGGTCCGTGTCGACGAAGGCGAGCCCGACCGGCGCTCCCT
The DNA here is from genome assembly GCA_963774155.1 of uncultured Solirubrobacteraceae bacterium. GTDB lineage: Bacteria > Actinomycetota > Thermoleophilia > Solirubrobacterales > Solirubrobacteraceae > DASSUW01. The sequence goes on along the minus strand of CAVZDW010000005.1, from coordinate 64,653 downwards.
CACCGACAACATCGAACAGCGCACTGGCCTCGCTCGCCGACACCCCGCGGTGCAACCTAACACGGCGGGGTGTCGCGAGCAAACCGTTGCGCTCTATGCGATCAAGCGGGATGATCAAGAGCGCCACGATGTTCGCGACCTTGATCATCGGGTTGATGGCGGGGCCGGCGGTGTCCTTGAACGGATCGCCGACCGTGTCGCCGGTCACCGAGGCGGCGTGCGCCTCGGAGCCCTTGCCGCCGAACGCGCCGTCCTCGATCAGCTTCTTCGCGTTGTCCCAGGCGCCGCCGCCGGCCGTCATGAAGATGGCCATGAAGAGGCCGACGACGATGACGCCGATGAGCAGGCCGCCGAGCGCCTGCGCCGAGAGGACGCCGACGATGACGGTGACGACGATCGGGATCAGCGACGGGATGATCATCTCGCGCTGGGCCGAGCGGGTCACGATGTCCACGCACTGGCCGTACTCCGGCTTCTCGGTGCCGTCCATGATCCCGGGGTGCTCGCGGAACTGGCGGCGCACCTCCTCGACGACGGCCTGGCCGGCGCGACCGACCGCCTCCATCGAGAGCGCGGCGAACAGGTAGACCATCGCGCCGCCGATGATGAGGCCGATGAGCACGTCGGGGTTGTCGATGCCGAACGTGACGACGCCGCCGACCTCCTCCTCGAGCTCGATCTTGAACGCGGCGAAGAGCACCAGCGCGGCGAGCGCGGCCGAGCCGATCGCGTAGCCCTTGGTGACGGCCTTGGTCGTGTTGCCGACCGCGTCGAGCGGGTCGGTGACGTTGCGGACGTCCTCCGGCATGTTCGCCATCTCGGCGATGCCGCCGGCGTTGTCGGTGATCGGACCGAACGCGTCGAGCGCGACGATCAGGCCGGTCAGCGACAGCTGGGCCATGACGGCCACGCCGATGCCGAACACGCCGGCCAGCTCGTACGACAAGAAGATGCCGAGCACGATGACCAGCGCGGGCAGCGCGGTGGCCTGCAGGCCCTGCGCGAGGCCCTGGATGATGTTCGTCGCGTGGCCGGTGACCGAGGCCTTCGCGGTGCTCTTGACCGGGCTGAAGCGCGTCGACGTGTAGAAGTCGGTGATGACGAACAGGAGCGCCGTCACGCCGAGGCCGATCAGCGCGCAGAGGTAGATGTCCCAGACGCCCGGCTGCACGCCCTGCTGATCGTTGATCAGCGTCAGGTCGTCCATCATCCAGAGGGTCACCGGGATGAAGAGGAGCGCGGCGATCAGGCCCGCCACGATCATGCCCTGGTAGAGCGCGCGCTCGACGTTGCCGGTCTTCGACTTGACGAAGAACGTGCCGATGATCGACGCGATGATCGAGACGCCGCCCAGCACGAGCGGGTAGAGCACGACCGTCTCGTTCCCGAAGGTCAGGACGCCGAGCAGCATGACCGCCACGGCGGTGACCGCGTAGGTCTCGAACAGGTCGGCCGCCATGCCGGCGCAGTCGCCGACGTTGTCGCCCACGTTGTCGGCGATCACGGCCGGGTTGCGCGGGTCGTCCTCGGGGATGCCGGCCTCGATCTTGCCGACGATGTCGGCGCCGACGTCGGCGCCCTTGGTGAAGATGCCGCCGCCGAGCCGGGCGAAGACGGAGATCAGCGAGCCGCCGAAGCCGAGGCCGATGAGGGCGTCGACCGCGTCCTTGTCGCTCTCACCCGCGAGCACGAGGATGCCGTAGTAGCCGGCCACGCCGATCAGCGCCAGGCCGACGACGAGCATGCCGGTCACCGCGCCGCCGCGGAAGGCGACGTCGAGCGCCGGGCCGATGCCGCCGCGGGCGGCCTCGGCCACGCGGGCGTTGGCCCGTACGGACACGTTCATGCCGATGAAGCCGGCTGACGCCGAAGCGAGGCCGCCGATGGCGAAGCCGATCGCCACCGTCGCGCTCTGGACGAAGAGCAGGACCACGAAGAGGACGACGCCGACGATGCCGATCGTCGTGTACTGGCGGCGGAGGTACGCCGATGCGCCCTCCTGGATGGCTGCCGACAGGCCCTGCATGGTCTCGTTGCCCGGGGAGAGCGCGAGCAGCGATCGTGTTGTCAGCAGCCCGTACGCGATCGCAAGCCCCGCGCAGATCAGCGCGACGACGACCCCGTAGTCGGACAGGAAATCGGTCAAGGGAACCCCTCTGAAATCAAGGAAGCGAGCGCTTGGCTCGCCAACTTCCGGGAACAAAGCGAAGCGACGGCCCGGCCGGGCCGCCGCTGAAGCGCCGTGAGTCTATCGCGGGTGGGGGCGGAAACCTCGGCTACTGGCCCGGAACCCAGAGCTTGCCCGACGACTGCGCGGGACCGGCACCGCCCGGCGCGGGCGGCGGCTCGTCGGGCTGCGACTCGCCCGGCGCGCCGCCGGACTTCTGCACGTAGGCCATCTGGAGCCGCGCGAGGGCGTCCTTGACCGGCGCTACAGCGTCACCGTGGCGCTCCTCCACGAGCGGCACCAGGGCGCGGGCGGCGTCGATGGCCTGCTTGACCTGGGGCAGGTCGGTCGCGCTGCCCTCCGCGAGCCCGGCCTTGCGGGCGCCGAGGTTCAGCAGCGTGACGATGGTCTGGAGCAGCACGTCGTCGACGGTCAGCTTCTCCAGCTCGGCCTCGAGGGCCGCGATCTCCTCTTCAGACGGTTGTCTCATGGCTGGCTCTCGTCTCCTCCACGGACTTCGCGTACACCTCGAACGGTGTAGCACCCGCGTCGATCATGCGGCGCTGACGCTGAGCGCCGTTCAGCTCGGGTAGGCCGACATCGGCGCCCGTCCAGGCCTTCAGGCGATCGAGCGCCTCCGCGGCCGGGAACTCCTCGATCGCCTTCGCTTCGAGATCGAGCAGCCGGCCGTCCTGCCCGTAGCGGATGGCCCGCCACATGTTCTCCTCGATCAGCCGCGGCGGCAGGTCCGGCGCGGTCTCTCCCGCGTCGATCTCACGCAGCGCCTGCGCGACGCACGCCACCATGAGCTCCTGGAGCGCGTCGGCCTCGGGCGCCGTGGTCTGCGCGTCGCAGATGCGCACCTCGACGGTGCCGAACGCGTGGTGCGGGCGGACCGACCACCAGAGCTGGGTGAACTCGACGATCGAGCCCGTGCGGACCAGCAGGTCGACGTACTCCGCCCAGGCCTGCCAGTCGCCGAAGGCGTCCGGCACGCCGCAGCGCGGGAACGACTTCGTGAAGGTCTGCGTGCGGGCCGTGTGGAGGCCGGAGTCGCGCCCGTCGACGTACGGCGAGTTCGCCGAGATCGCGAGCAGGAGCGGCAGCACGGGCCGCAGGCGGTCGCACACCTTGATCGCGCGGTCGGCGCCCTGGACGCCGACATGGACCTGCAGCGCGAACGTGTTGTTGCGCCACGCGACGTACTTGAGGCCGTCCTCGACCCGGTGGTAGTGCGGCGTGTCGATGATGTGCTGCTCGCGGTAGTCCGACAGCGGGTGCGTGCCGGTCGAGCCCAGGCGCACGCCGTGGACGTCGGCCAGCCGGTGCAGGCGGCGGCGGGCCTCCTGCTGCTTGGCGCGGGCGTCGGCGATGTCCTCCCCGCGTCCGGAGCGGATCTCGATCTCGGACGAGATCAGCTCGCCGGCGATGGCCTCGGCGAGCACCGGGTCCGACGCGCCCGCTTCGCGCAGCGTCTCGAACTTCGGGACGAGGACCAGCGTCTCGGGATCGACGAGCGCGTACTCCTCCTCGATTCCGACCGTCAGGTCTTGGGAGGCCTCGAAGGTCTCCTGAGCAGCAACGAGGTCGATCAACTCAGGTCAGGTAGAAGTAGAGCGCGTAAAGGAGATCCACCGCCGGGCTGGACGTGTGGACCGTCACCTCTGGCGGCACCTGCAGGAGCGCTTCAGAGTAGTTGAAGATGATCTTCACTCCCGCGTCGACGAGCGAGTCGGCGAGCTCCTGGGCGGCGGCGGTGGGCACGGCGAGGACGCCGACGACGATGTCCTCCTCCTCGACGACGGCCTTCACGTCGTCCGTGTGACGCACCTTGACGCCGTTGATCTCCTCCCCGACCTTGGCGCGGTCGAAGTCGAACATGGCCACGACGCGGAAGCCGTGGTCGGCGAAGATGTCCGAGGAGGCGATGGCGCGGCCGAGGTGGCCGGCGCCGAACAGCGCGATGTTGTGCTGCCCGCTGGTCCGCAGGATCTTGCGGATCTGGGAGACGAGCGAGTCGACGTTGTAGCCGACGCCGCGCTTGCCGAACTTGCCGAAGCCGGAGAGATCGCGCCGGATCTGGGTCGAGTTCACATGGGTGTACTCGGACAGCTCCTGGCTCGAGATGGTCTCCTTGCCCATCTTGCGCGCCTGCGTCAGCACCTGCAGGTAGCGCGAGAGGCGAGCGGCGACACCGAGGGAAAGGCGGTCGGCGAGCGGGCTGAGACTCGTGCTGGCGTCCCCTTGCCCTTCCCCGCGCGACGCCACGTCCCCGAAACTCATCGCGGCAGACGATAGAGCTTGGCCTCCAGCGCCGCCTCGTCGACGAAGAACTCGAAGAGCTCCTCTTCGCCGAGCGTCACGACGGGGATGCGTTCGAGGTAGCGACGGTGCAGGTCGTCGTCGCCGGTGATGTCGACCTCGCGGAGCGAAAACGTCGCCTTGGCGCGTACGCGCTCGAGCGCGGCCCGGGCGTCGTCGCAGAGGTGGCACCCCGGACGGCTATAGAGCGTGATGGTGGGCGGTGGCGTAGGCGTCGAGCTCGAGGTAGTCCGGGAACGGAGTCGCCGGTGCGTAGCGGGCCGCTGAGGCGATCATCGCGGCGTTGTCGGTGCACAGCTCGGGCGGCGGGATGTGGACCGGCACGCCGAGGCCCGCGCGCCCGCTCTCTGAGAAGCCGGTTCGCGGCGACGCCGCCGCCGATGGCCAGGCGCGGCTCCGGCTCGGTGTCGAGCGCCCGGACCACGCGGGCCATCAGCGCCTCGACGATCGCGTGCTCGTAGCTCGCGGCGAGGTCGGCGGCCCGCCGCTCCGTCTCCTCGGGTCCGAGATCGCGGACCTTGTAGAGCAGCGCCGTCTTGAGCCCGGCGAACGAGAAGTCGAGACCGGCGACGCGGGCGCCGGTCGGGAAGGCGAACGCGGTCGGGTCGCCGGCGGCGGCCAGCCTCGAGAGCGCCGGGCCGCCGGGGTAGCCGAGCCCGAGCAGCCGCGCTCCCTTGTCGAACGCCTCGCCCGCCGCGTCGTCGAGCGTCTGGCCGATCAGCTCGTAGCCGCGGTGGCCGGTGACCCGCGTGAGCAGCGTGTGGCCGCCCGAGGCGATCAGGCACGTGAACGGCGGCTCGATCGGGTCGGGCGCCAGGAAGTTGGCGGCCACGTGGCCCTGCAGGTGGTCGACGGGCACGAGCGGGAGCCGGTGCGCGGCGGCGAGCGCCTTGGCGGTGGCCACGCCGACGAGCAGCGCGCCGACGAGTCCGGGGCCCTGGGTCACGGCGATGCGGTCGACGTCCTTCAGCCTCGTGCCCGCCTGCGACAGAGCGTCGTCGACCACGGCGTTGACCAGCTCGAGATGGTGGCGCGAGGCGATCTCCGGCACGACGCCGCCGAAGCGGTCGTGGACGCCCTGCGACGAGACGACGTTCGCGCGGATCTCGCCGCCGTCGGTGACGACGGCGGCGCACGTGTCGTCACAGGAGGTCTCGAGCGCGAGGATCATGTGCCGGGGACGTCGTCCAGCGTGCCGCGCAGCGTCGCCGGCGTCCGCCACATGATCACGGCGTCCTCGCCGTTGTCGGCGTAGTAGCGGCGGCGCAGGCCCGCCGAGCGGAACGCGAACCGCTCGTACAGCGCGATGGCGCCGGTGTTCGAGCGGCGCACCTCGAGCGTGAGCTGGCCGTCGGGGTCGACGCGCTCGAGCAGGGCGCCGATCAGCGCCGACGCGATGCCGCGCCGGCGGCGGTCGGGATCCACGGCCACGTTCATCACGTGCCACACCGTGTCGTAGCGCGAGCAGACGAGGTAACCGGCCAGCTCGCCCTCGACGTCCGCGGCCAGGCAGACGCCCGACGGCTTGGACAGCTCGAGCACGAACATGGCCAGCGACCAGGGGGTCGTGAAGGCGCGGCGCTCGATGGCGACGACCTGCGGAAGATCGGCGTACGTGAGACGCCGGATCTCAAGAGCGGCGGCGGGCGGGGCGGTCAATGCTGGCGTGGCTTGGCGTCCGGCTCGCGGCGGTAGTCCGGGAGCAGGGCGTCGCGGTCGGCGGGCTCCCCGTGGGCTCCGAGCCGGCACACCTGGAGGGCGCTGACCCGGTGGAGCGGGGAGTCGTCGGCCGGGACGAACGCCCCGGCCCGTTCGAGCTCCTCCCGAAAGCGTACCGCCCCGTCCCCGACGGCCAAAGCGCCGGCCTCGATCCGCTCGGCGAGCGCCTCCGGCGCCAGGGCCACCGGCCCGAACCGTCCAGGCCAGGCGGCGAACACCTCACCGCGCCGCGCGTCGATGACCGCGACCACCCCGCCGGTGCCGGCGCCGGCGGCCAGGGCGAGCAGGCTCGAGACGCCGACCAGCGGGAGATCGCGGGCCTGGGCCAGGGCCCGGGCCGTGGCGATGCCGATGCGCAGGCCGGTGAAGCCGCCGGGGCCGACGCCGACGGCGATGCGGGTGACGGCGTCCCAGCCGACGCCCTCGAGGACCTCCTCCACGAGGACGAGCAGCTGCGCCGCATGACCGGGGCGCTCGCCCGGCGCCGGATCGTGGCGGCGCTCGATCCCGTTGCTGAGCGCGACGGCGGTGGACGGCGTGGCGGTGTCGAGCCCCAGGATCACGCGACCTCGATCGTCCGCTCGTCGCCGCCCGCGTGGGCGAGCCGCACGCGGTGGGTCACCCGCTCGTCGGGCCAGGCGCCCGGGCCGTGCTCGGGCCACTCGACGAAGGCGATCGCGTCGGGCGCGAAGAACGGGTCGAGCAGGCCCGGGTCCTCGTCCCCCATGCCGGCGAGCCGGTAGAGGTCGAGGTGCGAGACCGGCCCCGTCGAACCTTCGTAGGCATGGCCGACCACGAACGTCGGGCTCGTCACCGGCCCGGTCACCCCCAGCGCCCGCAGCGCGCCGCGCACGAACGTCGTCTTGCCCGCGCCCAGCTCACCGGAGACGAGCACGACCGCTCCCGGGGCCAGGCCAGAGGCCAGATCGGCCCCTGCGCGCTCGGTCGCGTCCGGGCCGGTGGTTGAGATGGGGTGGCTCACAGGTCGGTCGGATTCGTAACCACGGGGCCTGCGGAGCGTAAAGAGCCGAGTCCCCTCTTCCGATGAATGACTAGATGATCCGCTCCCTCAGCCTCTCCCTGCTCCTCGTCCTCGCCGTCGCCGCCCCCGCCGCCGCGAAGGCCCCGATCGTCGGGGTGGGCGACCAGAACCCGGCGATGTTCGCCGATCCGTCCTTCCAGAAGCTCGGCGTCAAGCACAGCCGCCTGGCGCTGGCGTGGGATTGGTACCGCGACCCGCACACCGTGGGGACCACCGACCAGTGGATGGCGAACGCGCAGTCCCTCGGCGTCAAGCCGCTCGTCGCCTTCAACCGCAACTGGCGTCAGAACGGTCATCGCAAGCTTCCCTCGCTCGCGCTCTACCGCAAGAGCTTCCGCCTCGTCCGCGAGCGCTACCCGTGGGTCACCGACTACTCGGCCTGGAACGAGGCCAACCACTCGAGCCAGCCGACCTCGCGCAACCCGAAGATGGCCGCCCGCTACTACCTGGCCATGAAGAAGGACTGCCGGAGCTGCACGATCGTCGCCGCCGACGTGCTCGACAGCACGGACATGATCGCCTGGGTCAAGCAGTTCAAGCGCTATGCGCCGGGCGCCCGCATCTGGGGCCTGCACAACTACAAGGACGCCAACGACGCCACCGGCACGACCAAGCTCCTGCTCCGCAACGTCAAGGGCCAGGTCTGGCTGACGGAGACCGGCGGCATCCTGCGCCTCAAGCCGGCCGACGGCAGCCGCGGCGGCCGCAAGCACACCAAGGGCCAGCAGGCCCGGGCCATCGCCCGCGTCTACAAGATCGCGAAGTCGAACCGCCGCATCACCCGCGTCTACTTCTACGAGTGGGCCAAGAAGAAGGGCAACCGCTGGGACTCGGCCTTCGTCGAGCGCAACGGCGCCCTGCGCCCCTCCTACCGCGCGCTCAGGCGCGGTCTGCGCGTGGACGCGTCCGGCGCCGCAGCGCGAGTCCGCTGACCACCAGCGTCCCGCCCGCGAGGGCGAGCAGGCCGGAGTCGGCTCCCGTGTAGGGGAGCTGGCCGCTGCCGCCCTCGTCTCCCCCGCCGTCCGGCGACGGCGCAGGCGCCTGGGCCGGCTCGGCTGACGGTGCCGCGGGAGCGGCCGGAGCCTCGGGCTCGGGCGCGGGCTCCGGCTGGGAGCCGCCACCGCCGGTCTGCTCCTCCGGTGCGAACGGGTCGTCGTACTGCTCGTCGCCCGCGCTCTGGCCGGACGCCGCGGCCGGCAGAGCGAACGTCGCGGCGACCACCAGGCACGCGATCTGCTTGCCTCTCCTCCGCATGTAGCGGTCACCTTAGCCGTCGCCGCGGTTAGCCTCACCGCTCATGCGCCGAGCCGTGCTCGTGGCCGCCGCGGCCTGCCTGCTCGGCGGTCCGACGGTGCTGGCCTTCTTCTCCGGAGGGTTCTTCGCAGAGCCGCGACTGATCGCGGCGCTGGTCGCGTGGGGCCTCGTCCTCGCGCTCGCCGTCGCCGGGGAGCCCGTGCTGCCGCGCCGGCTGCCGGGGTCGCTGGCCCTCGGCGGCCTGGCGTTCATCACCGCGTGGAGCGCGATCTCGATCGCCTGGGCGCCGCTCGGCGGACCCGCCGCCGAGAGCGTCCAGCGCCTGCTCCTCTACGTCGCCGCGCTGGCCGTGGCCATGACCGCGCTGCGCTCCAGGCCGCTCGCCCGCGCGGTCGAACCGGCGCTGGCCGCCGGCGCCACGCTCGTCATCGGCTACGGCCTGGCCGGCCGGCTGCTGCCGGACATCGTCGAGCTGTCGCGCTCCGAGCGGGCCGGCGGGCGGCTCGAGCAGCCGATCACCTACTGGAACGCCGAGGGCGCGCTGGCGGCCGTCGGGCTCGTCCTGTGCGCCCGCCTGGTCGGTGACCGCAGCCGCCCACCGCTGGTCCGCGCGCTGGCCGCGGCGGCCGCCGCCCCGCTCGGCGCCGGGGTCTACCTGTCGTTCTCGCGCGGCGCCATCGGCGCGGCCCTCGTCGGCCTGCTCGTCCTCGTGGCGGCCGCGCCCTCGACCGCCCAGCTGCGCGCCGCGCTGCTCGTCCTCGTGGCCGGCGTCGCGGCCGCGGCGGTCGCGGAGGCCTTCCCGTACGTGGCCGCGCTCCAGGGCGACGACCCCGCCCGCGACGGCGCGCTCGCCCTCGCCGGCCTCGTGCTCATCGCCGCGGTCGCCGCCGTCGTCGCCCTGCGGCTCGGCGGGTCCGAGGCCGCCCCGCGCTGGGCGCGGCGCCTGCCCGCCGTTGCGGCGGTCGCCGTCGTGGCCGCCCTCGCGGGTCTGCTCGCCGCGGGGCTCGGCGAGCGGCCCACCGACGCCGAGCTGTCGGCGGGGGCCGGCGCCGGCCGCCTCACGACGGCGAGCTCGAACCGCTACGAGTACTGGCGCGTCGCCCTCGACGCGTTCGCCGACCACCCGCTGACCGGCCTCGGGGCCGGCGGCTTCCGTGTCGAGTGGCTGAAGGAGCGGCGGATCGACGAGGCGGTGCGCGACACCCACTCGCTGCCGCTCGAGATGGCCGCCGAGCTCGGGCTTCCCGGGCTGCTCGGCTTCGCCGCGCTGCTCGCCGGCGTCATCCTCGCCGCCCGCCGCGCGCTCGCCACGCACCGCGCGCTCGCAGCCGGCGCCACGGCGGCCCTCACGACCTGGTTCCTCCACGCCTGCATCGACTGGGACTGGCAGCTGCCCGCGGTCACCCTGCCCGCCCTCGCCCTCGCCGGGATGCTGATCGCCCTCAGCGAGCGCCCAGCGGATCCAGCCGGCGCCGCGCCTCCAGCGCCCGCTCGTCCTTCGTGAACGCGTAGAGCAGGCCCCAGGCCTCGAGGTTGTCGGGCTCGCGGCGCAGGACGTCCTCGAGGACCCGCGCGGCGTCCTCCGTCCGGCCCTGGCTCTGGAAGAGGAACGCGCGCCGCACGTCGGGCGTCGTGTCGGGGTTGAGCAGCCGCGCCGAGCGGAAGCTCGCGTCGGACGCGCTCGTCTGCAGGCGGACGGAGCGCTCCATGAGCCCGAGCCATCCGAGCGCCACCACGGCCACGGCGATCACGGCGACGCGCCTCACAGCACCTCCGCGATCCGCGGCGCCTCGCGCCGGAAGACCCACACGGCGAGCACGCAGACACCCACGAAGAGCGCCGCCGGCACGAGCAGCCACGCGGCGCCGCCCGCCGCCTCGGCCGGACCCGGTGCGGTCGGGTCGATCACCCACTTGCGCGCCAGCTCGAACAGCGGCGCCAGCGGGCTCAGGGCGAGCAGCCGGCCGATCGTCCCCGGCACGATCTCCAGCGGATAGAGCACCGGCGTCGCGTAGAACAGTGCGGTCACGCCCACGCTCCAGATGATGCCGGTGTCGCGGAAGCGCGGGTTCAGCGCGGAGACGAGCATCGCCACGGCGGTCGTGAAGACGGTCAGCAGCAGCACGACGAGCGGGAACAGCAGCCAGGTCCACGTCGGATCGACGCCGGCGACGAGGATGAAGACGAAGACCACGACGAGGTTCGTCCCGAGGTTGAACAGGCCGGTGAGCACCACCGAGAGCGGGATCACGAGGCGCGGGAACTGCGTCTTGCGCACGATCGACTCCGAGGCCAGGATCGAGCCGACGGCGAGCGTCGTGGACTCCTGGAAGAAGCCGAAGAGCACGATGTTGAAGAGCAGCAGCACGGGGTACTGCTGCACGCGCTCGCCGAGGTCGAACGCCTGCGTGAAGACCACGAGCAGGACGCCGAAGAGCATCAGCGGCCGCGCCAGCGACCACAGGTAGCCGAGCGCCGTCCCGAGGTAGCTGCGGCGGAACTCGCTGACGGCGATCAGGTAGAGCAGGTCGCGCGAGCGCCGCCAGCCGCCGCCCAGCGCGGACGGCCCGCGGATCTCGACCAGCTCGGGCGGCGCCTCGCTCATCGCTCCAGCTCCGCCTCGACGTGGGCGTCCATGACCACGACGCCCTTGTCCACCATCGTGCCGGAGACGACGAAGTCGAACAGGCGCAGCAGGTGCAGGGCGACGTCGCCCTGCTCGCGGCTGCGCGCGACGAAGCACTGGACGAAGTAGCGCCCCGGCGCCAGCCGGTTCTCGACCGCGCCGCCGATCCGCACGCGCCCACCGACGGGGACCACCGCAGGGTCGGGGAGCGAGCGGTTGAACCCGAAGACCGTGTTGCCCCGGGCGTCGTCGAAGTGGATGCCGAAGATCGGCGAAGCCAGCTCGCGCCGCGCCTCGACGACGATCCGCAAGCTGATCGGCTCGCCCTGCTCGACGTTCTCGATCCGCTCGCCGGCGGCGTTCTCGAGCCACGCGTCGACGGGCGTGGCGTTGACGTCCCAGACGCCGCCGGAGGGATCCGGGTCGGGGCTCGAGTGCTCGCGGGCGAAGTTGACCCGGAAGTAGCGCGCCGCCGCCTCCTGGGGCTCGCCCAGGTAGGCGACGTCGCCGCCCTCGAGCAGCAGCGCCCGGTCGCACAGGCTCTCGACCGTCGCCATGTCGTGGGTCACGAGGACGAGCGTGCGCCCGGCCCGCCGCCGGGCCTCGAAGACGTCCATGCACTTGCGGGCGAACTCCGCGTCGCCGACCGCGAGGACCTCGTCCACGAGCATGATGTCGGCGTCCGCCTCGACCATGACGGCGAACGCGAGCCGGACCATCATCCCCGACGAGTAGTTCTTGAGCTTGAGGTCCGCGAACTCGCGCAGCCCGGCGAACTCGAGGACCGCGTCCAGCCGCCGGGCCGCCTCGCGCCGCCCGAGGCCCATCATCACGGCGTTCAGCACCACGTTGTCGCGCGACGTCATCTCCGGGTTGAAGCCGACGCCGAGCTCGATGAACGGCGCCAGCCGCCCGGCCACGCGGATCCGGCCGCGGTCGGCCGCGTAGATGCTCGAGAGGATCTTCAGCAGCGTGCTCTTGCCCGAGCCGTTGCGGCCGACGATGCCCAGGAACTCGCCCTGGTGGACGTCGAACGACACGCCGCGCAGCGCGTGCTGCTCCCGGTACTCGATGCGGCGGAGCGGGTGCGTGGCCCGCTCCTTGAACGAGTCGACGCGGTGGGTCGGGATGCGGAAGGTCTTCTCCACCCCGCGCACCTCGATGACCACCGGCCGGTCTGTCATCAGCGCAGCAATATCATGCGGCCGCGATGGCGTTCCCCGACCTGACGGCCCTCCGCGAGTTCGCGGGCTGGAAGGCGGCACGGGCGCCCGCCGCCCCGGGACCGGCCCCGGACGCGGAAAGCCTGCGTCTCGCCTACCTCGGCCTGCTCAAGCTCGCGCTCTGCGATCTGGCCGGCACGCGCACGGCTTCGGTCAGCCGTCTCATGGACGGAGCGGTGGCCTCGCGGGAGCTGTCCGGTGAGGAGCGGCAGTTCCGCGCGGCCGGGCTCGACTGGCCGCTGCACGGGCTGACGATGGTCGGCCTGAACCGGCTCGACGATCTCCAGGCCTGCGTCGAGTCCGTGGTGCGCGACGGCGTCGAGGGCGACCTCATCGAGGCCGGCGCCTGGCGCGGTGGGGCGTCGATGCTGATGCGCGCCACGCTCGACTCGCTCGGCGCGGGCCGGACGGTGGTGGTCGCCGACTCCTTCCAGGGCTTTCCGGCCGCCGACGAGCTCGGCGACCTCAACGCGATCGACTTCCTCTCCGTCCCGCTCGAGGAGGTGCAGGAGAGCTTCGCGCGCCTCGGCCTCGACGACGGCGTGCGCTTCGTCGCCGGCTTCTTCGAGGAGACGATGCCCGCGCTCGCCGGCGGCCGCTGGGCGCTGATCCGGCTCGACGCCGACACCTACGAGGCGACGCGCGCCGCGCTCGAGGCGCTCTATCCGGGCCTCGCGGTCGGCGGTCACGTGATCGTCGACGACTACGGCGTGATGGACCGCGCCGAGTGCCGCCGCGCGGTCGACGAGTTCCGCGCCGAGCACGGCATCGCGGAGCCGATCGAGGAGGTCGACTGGACCTGCGTGCGGTGGCGGCGGACCGACGGCGCGCCGATCGAGGTCGGCCCAGTGTCTCGGCGTGCTCCCGCGCGTGCCGAGGCGCTGCCCCGGACGCGCGCGCCGCACGTGCCGACGGGCCGCGAGCTGGAGCTGGAACGCGAGGTCGCGGCGCTGCGCAGCCGGCCGTGGCGGCGCCGGACGCGATGATCGCCTTCGGCACCGCGATCACCAAGCCCGAGATCTTCCGCACCTGCGCGGAGCCCGGCATCCGCCTGGCCGCCGAGGCCGACAGCGTCGTCTACGACCTGCCGGCCTCCGGGACGATCTTCCAGAGCTACAACGCGGTGCTCGACCGCGCGGCCGAGCGCGACGACCTCGAGGCGCTCGTGCTCGTCCACCAGGACGCCGAGCTCGTGTCCGACTACCTGTGCGCGACGATCCGCGCCACGCTGGCGGATCCCGACGTCGGCCTGATCGGCTGCGCCGGGGCCGTCGGGGTGCGCAGCATCGCCTGGTGGGAGGCGTCCGTGACGCTCTCGCACTTCATCAACCGCTACCCCGAGCACGGCGGCGGCGACCTGCACGCGTTCTCGTGGAACTGGGGCGACGCGCCCGCCTACGCCCGGACCGGTGAGGTCGAGACGCTCGACGGCTTCGTCCTCGTCCTCTCCCCGTGGGTCGTGCGCAACCTGCGCTTCGACGAGACGCTCGGCGGCTTCCACGGCTACGACCTCGACCTCTGCCTCCAGGTCCGCGAGTCCGGCCGCAAGGTCGTCACCGCGGACTTCCGCGCCATCCACCACCGGCCGCTGGAGATGGTCCCCGACCAGCGCGAGTGGATCGACGCGCACATGAGCGTGGCCGAGAAGTGGGACGGGCGGATGCCCGGGATCGGAACGGGGCCGGGCAGCTGGCGGGACCGCGCCCTGCGCGCCGAGGCGCAGCGCGACGCCGCGCTCGCGATGGCCCGCGCGACGGCGCAGGAGATCGAGGCGCGGCAGGCGATGCTCGAGCAGCTGATTCCCGAGACCCGCACGAGCATCTCCTGGCGGCTGACGGCGCCGCTGCGGCTCTTCCGCAAGCCGGCGCCGCAGGAACGACCCCGCCTGCGGGCCCGATGATCGCCTTCGCCAGCGCCGTCCAGGAGCCCGACGGCTACCGCGAGCACGCAGGGCCCGGCATCGCACTCGCCGCCGAGCCGGGCTCGGTGGTCGACGTCCTGGCCGCCACCAGCTCGATCTGCCGCAGCCTCAACCTCCTGCTCGACCGTGCGGCGGCGCGCGACGACCTCGAGGCGCTCGTGATCGTCGGCGAGGACGCCCAGATCACGGACCCGGACCTGTGCGCGAAGGTCCGCCGCGCCCTGGCCGACCCGGACGTCGCCGTCGTCGGCTGCGTCGGGGCCACCGGGGTGGCCGGCGCCGCATGGTGGGAGGGCGCGGTCGTCGCCGGCGAGGTGCGCCTGCGCTACGGCGAGTTCGGCGGCGGCGAGCTCGACGCCTTTGCCTGGGCGCGCGCCGGCCGCCCACCGGCCGAGGTCGACGCCGTGGCCGGGTTCCTGCTCGCCCTCTCCCCCTGGGCCGTGGCCTCGCTGCGCTTCGACGAGACGCTCGCGCTCGGGATCGGCTACGAGGTCGACTTCTGCGCCCAGGCGCGCAAGGCCGGCCGCAAGGTCGTCGTGGAGGACCTCGGCGTGCTCCACCACGCCTCGCTCGAGCTCGCCGAGGAGCCGGAGGCCTGGACCGAGGCGCACGTTCGGCTCGCCGAGAAGTGGGACGGCCGCCTGCCCGGCGCGCCGCCGCGGCCGGATGATTGGAAAACGCGCGCCCGGCTCGCAGAGGCGGAAAGGGACGCCGCCCAGACCATCCTCTTCTCCGAGTACTCGCGCCGTGAGGCGCAGCTGCTCCCGCTCCAGCGCGAGCTCGACGCCATGACGTCGACGCTCGGCTGGAAGCTCACCGAGCCGCTGCGGCTGGCTAACGCGTACCGTCGGTGGAAAGCACGCGGCGGATCTCCTCCGTGGAAAGCGCAGGAGCGCCAGAGGCGACCCCGAGGCTGACCCGCAGCCGCGAGAG
Source organism: uncultured Solirubrobacteraceae bacterium (assembly GCA_963774155.1). Taxonomy (GTDB): domain Bacteria; phylum Actinomycetota; class Thermoleophilia; order Solirubrobacterales; family Solirubrobacteraceae; genus DASSUW01. The sequence goes on along the minus strand of CAVZDW010000005.1, from coordinate 49,446 downwards.
CCACGCCGCCACCCGGAACGCGCTCGAGCCCGCGATGCGCTCGAGCATGGCCTCCTGCGGCCCCTGCACGCGCTGGGACGCCCACGCCCGGGCGATCAGGTGGATCCGGTTGTCCTCGAGCCGCTCGAGCAGCGGGTTGCGGTCCCACGGGTCGAGGATCTCCGCCACGGCTTCCGACCACGGCGCGTCGAGGTGCCAGACGACGCCGAGCCCGAAGAAGACCGGCACGACCGCGAGGCGCAGCCGGTCTCGGCCCGCCACGAAGTCCTCGATCGCCGTCAGCACGCCGTTCCCGGGCCCGCCCTCGCGGGCCGCGGAGCGCGGGTACGGCAACCCGTCGCGGTGCACGCCGGGGTCGCCGGGGTAGAGGCCGCCGGCGTCGCCGACCTGCGGAGAGCGAGCCTCGGGCGGGATCGCCTCGTAGTCGAAGTAGTCGTCGCGGCGGGCGTGCGGCCAGCCGACGTCGTGGAAGAGCAGCAGCGGCAGCTCCGCCCCCGGCGCGCGCTCGCCGATCAGCCGCAGCTCCTCGGCGACCGTGAAGTAGTTGTGGTCGCCGTCGATGACGACGGCGTCGGGCAGCGGGATGTCGCGCAGCGCGTCGAGGCTCGTGCGCCGGATCAGCTCGAGCCCGGCGTTGGCCTCCGCGAGCTTGACGAGATCGGGCTGCGGCGAGGGATCGACGGCCTGCACGGTCGCCCCGGACTGCGCCGCCCACGCGACGAGCACGCGCGTGAAGTCGCCCGCGTAGGCGCCGACCTCGACCACCGAGCGCGCGCCCGCCGCGTCCAGGCACGGCAGCGAGAGGTCGGCCGTGTGCGCCAGGGAGGTTCCCCAGCGAGCGTGGTCGTGCTCGTAGGGGTCGACGTCCAGGCGCGTCACCACGGCGCGACCGGCGCGTAGTCCTCGGGAAACGCCGAGCCGGCGAAGAACCAGTTCTCGATCGCGTACCGCGGGTTCGGCATCGACGGGTCGGATGCCGTCTGGTGCAGGAACAGCTCGTCGAAGAGCAGCGCGTCGCCGGGCTCGAAGATCGGCCGGACGATCGGCACGTCGCCCGCCGCCTCCTCGGCCTTGGCCTGCGATACCTGGATGTCGAGCATCGCCTCGTCGGTCCCGCGCGCCACCAGATGGTCGAGCCGGCGCGGCACGAGGTCGAGCCCGGGCGCGACGTCGCCGCAGCGCGACAGCGAGAGCCACAGGTTCAGCGAGCGGACGTCGCCCATGAACGAGCCGTCCTGGTGCCAGGCGCCCGGCACCGCCGGCGCGGCCTTGCGCAGCGTCGTCTTGTGGACCGAGATCAGGGCCGGCTCGCCGAGATAGCCGTCGACGAGCGGCTGCAGGTCCGCGGCGCGGAACAGCTCGAACATCTCGAACGCCACCTTCGGCGAGTCGGCGGCGAGGACGCCGCCGCCGTCCTTGATCCACTCGCGGCCGAGCACGCCCTTGTAGGGCATGTTGGGCACGAACTCCTCGTAGTAGCCGGACTCCGGCGTCTCGCCGGCGTCGTGGCGCTCGCGCTCGGCGAACGAGCGGTCGATGCGCTCGGCGAAGGCGAGGGCGGTCTCGCGCTCGATCAGGCCGCGCACGAGCACGCAGCCGTCACGCAGGATGCCCGCGCGGAGCAGCCCGGGCTCCAGGTCGGCGCGCGTGAACTCCGGCAGCGGGTCGCCGGCCGGCAGCCCGGCGGCGTCACGCGCGGCGAAGTCGGAACCGATGCTCGCCTCGCCGTACGCGCGAGCGCCCGCGACATGGCGGAGCCGCAGCACGCGCCGCTCGGTCTCGGTGTCCGGCTGCTCGCGGTTGGCCGCGCTCAGCCGCTCGATCTCGTCCCACAGCTCGGCGGTGGACCCGGTCCACTCCGCCCCCATATCCGGCGGCAGCTCGACCGTCGCCGTTCCCCCGCCGTCCTTGCGCCTGAATCGCCACATGGCGATTCACCGTATCCGAGCGGGCACTCCGACGGCGGTGGCTCCCGCCGGGACGTCGTCCACCACGACGGCGTTCGCGCCGATCGTCGCCCCCTCGCCGATCCGCACCGGGCCGATGATCTTCGCCCCGGTCCCGATGCTCACGTTGCGCTCGATCGTCGCCCCCTGGTAGTTGCCGGCCCGCAGCCCGATCGTCACCCACGGCGAGATGCTCACGCCCGAGCCGATCTCCACCGTCCCGTCGATCACGACCTGGCCGTGGACGATGTAGACGCCGGGCTCGACGATCACGGGGTCGCCGATCGACACCTGCGCGGTCATCATCGCGAGCCGGTGCAGGATCCGCGGCAGGACGGGCACGCCGCGCTTCTGGAGCGCCGCCTTCGTCCGGTAGAGCGCCTGGCCGAGGAACGCGTCGCTCACCAGCGCCAGCCGGGCGAGCTGGACCGCGGCGTCGAGCGGCGACCGGAACTCGTGCCGCTCCCCGCGGTACGCCGCCGTGATCTTCGCGTCGGCCATCAGCGCCTCGCGCAGGCCCGGATGGCGGGCGCGCAGGGCGCGCAGGAACTCCGTGGTCACCGGACCGGAGGGTACGCTAGCCCGCGCCTTGGCCGTCGAGACCGCCACAGCCGCCGGCGAACTGGACGTCCGGCTCGACGCGCCGCTCCCGGCGGCGGTGACCGTCGGCGCGGGGACCGCGCTGTTCGTGGCCGGCACGTGCTCGCCGGCCGGGTCGCTCGCGCTCGTGGTGAACGGCTCCGAGCAGGCGCTGATGGCGTGCGGGATGCCGCGGGAGCACGGGGCGGGCTTCTGGGGCATGGCCCGCGTGACCGCCGGGGCGGACGAGGTCGTGATCTCCGTGCGGGCCGGCGACGGCCGTTCCGCCGAGCTGGCGCGGATCGAGGTCGCGTCGCCGCCCGAGCCGCTGCCGGGGTCGCCGCTCGTGGCGATCGCCATGGCGACCTTCGAGCCGCCGCGTCGAGCTCTTCCGGCGCCAGGTGGAGTCGCTCCGCGCGCAGACCCTGACCGACTGGTTGTGCGTCGTCAGCGACGACTGCTCCGACCCCGAGCGGTTCGCGGAGCTGGAGGCCGTGCTCGCCGGCGACCCGCGGTTCGTGGTCTCGCGCTCCGACCGGCGGCGCGGCTTCTACGGCAACTTCGAGCGGGCGCTGGAGCTCGTCCCGGCGCGAGCCCGGTTCGTGGCGCTCGCCGACCAGGACGACGCCTGGGACCCGGACAAGCTGGAGACGCTCGTGGCCGCGATCGGCGACGCGCGGCTGGTCTACAGCGACCAGCGGATCATCTCCGCGGCCGGCGAGCGGCTCGCCGACACCTACTGGGGCGCCCGCGCCAACAACCACGAGGACCTGCTGTCGCTGCTCGTGGGGAACTGCGTGACCGGGGCCGCCTCGCTCTTCCGGCGCGACCTGCTGGACGACGCGCTCCCCTTTCCCCCGGCGCAGTTCGCCCACTATCACGACCACTGGCTGGCGCTCACGGCGCGCGCGCTCGGCGAGATCCGCTTCGTGCCGCGAGCGCTCTACGACTACGTCCAGCACGACGCTGCGACGATCGGCCACGCCACCGCGACGCGCATGGTCCGCCTGCGCGACCGGCTCTCCTCGCTGCGCCGCGGCCCGCAGGAGCGCGTCCGGCTGTGGCGGAGGCACTACTTCGTCGACGCCTGCCGGGTCCAGCACCTCGCGGCCGTGCTCGAGCTGCGCTGCGGCGCGCGGATGAGCCGCCCCAAGCGCCGCTCGCTCGCGACGGTCCTGCGCGCCGACCGCTCGTTCGTCCCGATCCCGCGGCTCTTCGCGCGCGGCGCCCGCGAGCTGGCGCGGCCGCGGCCGGAGACGCTGGGTGCCGAGTGGATGCTCGGCTACGCCTTCCTGTGGCGGCGGCTCCTGGCCGCGCGGCTCGACGCAGCGCCGCCGCCGGTGCTCGCGCCGAGCGCGCGGGCGCGCGTGCCGGGCGACCCCGACCTGCGCGTGCTCGCCGAGGCCCTGCAACCGCTGCGCTTCGCCCCGGCCGACGGCGCGCCCGAGCGGATCAACATCCTGTTCTCGCGCCCGTCCGAGGCGGTGCTCCAGCTGGCTCGCCGGCTCGCGGCGCGCGGCCATCGGGTGCGACTGGTCACGGTCGAGCCCGGCGTCGAGGAGCCGGGCGGGTTCGAGGTCGTGCCCGGGCGCGAGTCGACGGGCATCGAGGTCAGCGGGTCCGACACGTTCGTCGCCACCGACTGGCGGTCGGCGCACCTCGCGCGCCCGCACGGCCGCTTCCTCTACGTGATCGCCGACTACGAGCCGCTGCGCCATCCCGCGGGCACGCACTCCGCGCTCGCGGCGGAGAGCTACACGTTCCCCCACCGCGCGCTGTTCTCCTCGTCGCTCCTGCGGGACTTCTTCCGCGTCCGCGGCCTCGGCGTCTTCGCCGACGGCCCGGCCGCCGGCGATCGCGCCTCGGCCGTGTTCGAGGAGGCGGTTCTTGTGCCGCCGCCCGCGGCGGTGGAACCGGGGCGGCGCCTGCTCTTCTCCGGCGGCGAGCTGCTCGAGCTCGGCGTGCTCGGCCTCTCGCGCGCGCTCGAGCGGGGCGCACTGGCCGGCTGGACGCTGCACGGCGTCGACACCGGGCGCAAGGGGCGGCTCGACCTCGGCGGCGGCGACTGGATGCAGCTCGTCGGCGCCGCCGATCCGCGCGGCTACGACATCGGCCTCGCACCGCTCGCCGGGCCGCGGACGGGCCTGGTCCCGATCGAGATGGCCCGCGCGGGCGTCGTGGCCGTGACGACGACGTTCGAGAACCGGACGACCGAGTCGCTGGCCGCGATCTCGTCCAACCTCGTAGCGGCGGAGCCGACCGTCGAGGGCATCGCCGAGGCGCTCGTCGCGGCCGAGGCGAGGGCGGGCGACGCCGCCGCGCGCCTGCGCGGGAGCGCCGTGCGCTGGAGCACCGGCTGGGACGCGTCGTTCGACGACGCCCTGCTCGACCGCGTCACCGCGTTCCTCCGCGAGCGGTGAGCGCGGCGCGGACGACGAGGGCGCGTTCGTGACGGTCGTCGCCGTCGACGGGCGCAGTCTCGCGGGCGGCGCGCGCGGCGTGGCGCAGTACCTCGCGGGCATGCTCGCCGCGGTCGAGCCCGACCTCGAGCTCCGGGTGCTGCTCCCGCGCGGCGCGCGGCTGCCGGCAGGGCTCGGCGCCAACGTGGTCGCCGTCAGGCACCCGGCGCCGTCGCGGGTGCTGCACGGCGCGGGGGCGATCGCGGGGCGGCCGCGGCTGGACCGCCTCGCCGGCGGCGCCGACGTCGTATGGCTGCCGGCGCCCGCGCCCGTCGCAGTGGGCGACGTGCCGATCGTGCTGACCGTGCACGACCTCAGCTTCCTCGAGCGGCCCGGCGACTTCACCCGCTACGAGCGGCTCTGGCACCGCCTGGCGCGGCCGGGCCCGCTGGCGCGGCGGGCCGCCCGCGTGCTCGCCGACACGGCGGCGACCGCCGAGCTGGTCCGGGTGCGGCTCGGCGTCGAAGCCGTCGTCGTCCCGGCGGGCGCCGGCGATCCCGGTCCGCCGGCCGACGCGGCCGCGGTCACGGCCGTGCGCGAGCGGTACGGGCTGCCCGAGCGCTACTTCCTCTTCGTGGGGGCGCTCGAGCCGCGCAAGGCGGTCGACCGGCTCGTCGCGGCGCTGCCCGCCGGCGAGGCGCTCGCGCTGGCCGGCACCGGGCGCCTGGCCGAGAGCCTGCGCGGCCCCGCCGTGCACCTGCTCGGCGCGGTCGGCCGCGCCGAGAAGGGCGCCCTCTACGCCGGCGCCCGCGCCGTCGTCCTGCCCTCGTGGCTGGAGGGCTATGGCTATCCGCCGCTCGAGGGCTACGCCCACGGCACCCCGGCGATCGTCTCCGACCTGCCGGCCCTGCGCGAGACGGCGGGCGCGGGCGCGCTCTACGTGCCGCCCGGCGACCTCGTCGCCCTCAGCGCGGCGCTGCGCGACCTCGCGGGCGACGACGCGCTGCGCGCCCGCCTGGCCGCCGGCGGCGCGGAGGCGCTGGCGGCGCGCACGTGGGAGGCCAGCGGGCGCGCGCTGAGCGCCGCCCTCCGCGCGGCCACCGACGACTCGTCCGGCGGGCCCGCTCGATGACGTACGCGGTCATCGTCGTGCTGCACGACTCCGAGCCCGAGCTGCGGGTGCTGCTCGACTCGCTCGAGCAGCGGCTCGCCGAGCCACCGCAGCTCGTGGTGGTCGACAGCGGCTCGCGTGACGGCGGGGCGGCGCTCGCCTCGGAGCGCGGGGCCGAGGTCGTCGTGCTTCCAGGCAACCCGGGCTTCGGCGCCGCCTGCAACGCCGGGCTGGCCCGCGCGCGGCACGACGTCAGCGTCCTCCTCAACCCCGACTGCGAGCTGCTCGACGACTCGCTCGCGCGGCTCGCCGCGCTCGCCCGCGCCCATCCGCGAGCGCTGCACGCGCCGCGGCTGCTGAACGCCGACGGCAGCGTCCAGCGGTCGGCGCACCCGCTGCCGGGGACGGCCGGCGCGCTGCTCGCCGCCGTCGTGCACCCGCCGCTGCTCCCGCCCGCCCTGCGCGACCGCTGCGAGCCGTACCGCGCCGAGCGGGCCCGGACGGTCGGCTGGGCGATCGCCGCCTGCCTGGCGGCGAGCACGGCCACGCTGCGCGAGCTGGGTCCGTTCGACCCGGCCGTGCACCTGTTCGCCGAGGACATGGAGCTCGGGCTGCGCGCCCGGGCGGCCGGCATCCCGACCGTGCTGCACCCCCAGCTCGCGCTCCGGCACGCGGGCGGCCACGCCACGCTGCGGACCGGTGAGCCGTACGAGCGGCTCGCGCGCCGCCGGCGCGAGGCGGTCGCCGCCACGCGCGGGCGCCGAGCCCTCGCGCTCGACGACCTCGCGCAGGCGCTCACCTTCGCCACCCGGGCCGCCGGGCACGCGCTGACCGGCGGCGGCGCGGCGCGGCCGCTGGCCCAGCTGCGCGCGCTCCGGCAGGCGCGCGCGGTGGGGCTGCCCACACCGCGTGCCGCCGGTCGGCCGTAGCGGAAGGCCGCCCGGCGCCGACTAGCCTGCGCGGCGTGAGCCCCTGGGTCCGCCGCTTCCTCGGCGTCGCGCTGCGTCCTCAGACGTGGCTCAACACGGCGTACCTGCTGCTCGCCTTCCCGTTCGGGCTCGCCTACTTCGTCGTGCTCGTGGTCGGGATCTCGGTCGGCGCGGCGCTCGCCGTGCTCGTGGTCGGGCTGGCGATCCTGCTCGCCACGCTGGCCGCGTGGCGCGGGATGGCGGCGATCGAGCGCGGCATCGCGCGCGCCCTGCTCGGGGTGACCATCTCGCAACCGATCGACCGCCGCGGCCTGCCGCCCGTCGAGCGCGTCGGCCGCTGGCTGCGCGACCCGGTCACGTGGAAGAGCCTCGTCTTCGTCGCCCTCAAGTTCCCGCTCGGCGTCGCCAGCCTCGCGGCCGTCGCCGCTTCCGGGTTCTTCTCGCTCACGCTCCTGACCGCGCCGCTGATCGTGCTCGTCACCCCGGTCACGTTCTTCGGCTGGATCGTCGAGTCGCCCCTGCAGGCGCTCCCCCTCACCCTGCTCGGCGCGCCCGCCACGCTGCTCTCCCTCCACCTCTACAACGGCCTGGCGTGGCTGTGGGCGCTGTTCGCGCGGATCATGCTCGGACCGAGCACCGAGCAGCTGCGCGAGCACGTCGACGACCTGCGCGACGCCCGCGCGCGCATCATCGCCGCGGCCGACGCCGAGCGCCGCCGGATCGAGCGCGACCTGCACGACGGCGCGCAGCAGCGGCTCGTGGCGCTGGCGCTCACGCTCGGCCTCGCCGAGTCGCGCCTGCCCGCCGACCCGGTGGCCGCCGCGCCGCTCGTCTCCCAGGCCCGCGAGGAGGCCCAGCTCGCCGTCAAGGAGCTGCGCGAGCTGGCCAGCGGCATCCACCCGGCCCTGCTGAGCGACCGTGGCCTCGGCCCGGCGCTCGAGGCGCTCGCGGGCCGCGCGCCGGTGCCCACCTCGGTCGACGGCGTGCCGGAGAAGCGCCTGCCGGCGGCGATCGAGTCCGCCTGCTACTTCGTCACCGCGGAGTCGCTGACCAACGTCGCCAAGTACGCGGGCGCGACGTCGGCGAGCATCCACGTGACGGTCGAGCACGGCCGGGTCCGGCTGGTCGTCCGCGACGACGGGGCGGGCGGCGCCGACCCGCGCAACGGCTCGGGCCTGCGCGGCCTGCGCGACCGCGTCGAGGCGCTCGACGGGCGCCTGGACGTCGATTCCCCCTCCGGCCTCGGGACGACCGTGATCGCCGAGATGCCGATCGCATGAGGCGCGCGCTCCCGCTCCTCGCGCTCCTGCTGGTCGCCGGCTGCGGCGGCGGCGAGCGCGTGGTCGAGACCCGCGAGGTGGCGGCGTTCGACCGCCTCGAGGTGTCCGACAGCATCGACGTGCGGGTCGTGCCCGGCGACGGCCGCGAGGTGCGCGTCCGGGCCGGCGAGAAGGTCCTCGACCGGGTCTCGACCGAGTCGAGCGGCGGCGTCCTGCACCTCGACGTGCACGACCGCGGCATCGTCATCGGCCCGGACCCGCTCGGCGACGTCAGCATCGAGGTCGCCGCCTCGGCCCTTCAGGGCGTGACCGTGAGCGGCTCGAGCGACGTCACGCTCGCCGACCTCGAGGGCGACGCGCTCGAGCTCGAGGTCGACGGGGACGCGGACGTGGAGGCCTCGGGCAGCGTCGAGCGGCTGACCGCGACGATCGACGGCGCGGGCGACGCCAACCTCGCCGGCCTCGCGGTCCGCAGCGCGCGGGTCGACGTGAACGGCGCCGGAGAGGCCGAGCTCAACGTCAGCGAGGAGCTCGACGTGACGATCGACGGCGCCGGCGACGTGACCTACCGCGGCGACCCGCGCATCCGCTCCGACGTCGAGGGCGCCGGCGAGCTCAGCCGCGCCGGCGGCTAGGGCAGTTCGAACGTCAACTGCGGCTGGGTAGGGGAGCTCGGGGAGGCCGGCCGGGGCGGTTTCTTCGTTCGAATCCTGCCCTGCTGTCGTATAGCGACCATAGGGCAGGATTCGAGTTCGAAAACCCGGCCGAACCCACTCCCTTAATGCCGCAGTTGACGTTCGCGGGCCCGGCGAGCTCAGCCGCGCCGGCCGTTAAACGACCGAGGCCCGGACGATGTCCGGGCCTCGGATCCAACTCTCGTTGCGGGGCGATTAAGCCGCTTCGCGCAGCGCCATAACGTCGGTGCGCTGGCTGAGCCGCTTGAGGGCCCGCTCCTCGATCTGACGCGCGCGCTCGGTGGAGACACCGAGCTTGCGGCCGGCCTGGCTGAGCGTCTGAGGCTCCTGGTCGCCGGCGCCGAAACGCATCTCGATGACGTTCCGCTCCTGCTCGGGGAGCTCGGCGATCGCGCTCAGGAGCGTCTCCGAGCGCAGCTTCTCTCCGACCTCTTCGTCGACGGGGGCCGTCTCGATCGCCAGCAGGTCGCCGAAGGAGGTGTCTCCGTCGTCGCCGACCGGCTTGTCGAGGCTGACCACCGCGCGATCCGCCTTGCGGATCTCGATCACGTCCTCCAACGGGAGGTCAGCCACGGCGGCGATCTCCTCGTCGGTCGGCTCGTGACCGAGCTTGGTCGTGAGCTCGCGCTCGATACGCCCGACCTTGCGGGAACGCTGGGCCACGTGGACAGGGAGCCGGATGGTCCGGCTCGTGTTCTCCAGTCCGCGCTGGATGGCCTGGCGGATCCACAGCGTCGCGTAAGTCGAGAACCGGAACCCCTTGCGCCAATCGAACTTCTCCACGGCCCGGATCAGGCCGAGCATGCCCTCCTGGATGAGATCGCCGAGCGCAAGGCCCTGACCCTGGTAGCGACGCGCGTTCGCGACGACCAGGCGCAGGTTGGAGTTGATCATGCGGTCCTTGGCAGCGAGGTCACCCTTCTCGATGCGCTGAGCGAGCTCGATCTCTTCGCTGGGCTTGAGCAGCGGGTAGCGACCGGCCTCTCGCAGCAGCAGCTGGAGGGAGTCCATGGTGGGGTCGGCCTCGTGTTCGGACACGACCCGGGGGCGCGGGATATCGGTGAGCGTGCTCGTGGTCTTTCCTCTCGTCTGTGTCGCAGCCATTTCAAAACCAACTCTTGCGGTAGGAATTATAGCGAATCCAGTTGCCGATGCAACCATCGGACCCGTGCGATGACCAGCCGATGCCGTGTCGGCGCGGCGCCGCATCCTGCGGCCACCGTTTAGGTCGGCCCGCCCGGGGGAGGTCGGACGGCCGTCCTTTCAAGGCAATGCTCGAACTGGGTCTACGTGGGGACCCTTCCCCAGTTCAGGCGTCCGGACTCACAAAGAGTCCGGGCACAACAGAGAACCCTCGGCGCCACCGCAAGTTACGCGGTTTTCCACCCGCTGCACGCAGGTTTTAGGCGCCAATGATCAAGTGAATCGCATTTCCGGCGATTTTGCGACTCTCAGGGAGCGTTGTGTGACCTAGCGCACAGTGCCGCGAGCGGCGGCGCGCCGTGCCGCGCGGCGGGGCAAGAGCCCGGTCACCACGGCCGGACGGTCACGCTCCTCACCCGCCACGGCTCGTACGGCCTCGTCCACAATACCGCGCAGGGCGGTCTGGAACCGGTCGGTACTGAAGTGCTCGGCGGTGGCGACGCAGTCCGCCGGGTCGATGGCCAGCGGGTCGAACGCCGCGACCGTGGCGGCCAGCGATCCGGGATCGTTCGCCTCGTAGTAGGCGCCCGTCTCCCCCTCGCGGACGATCTCCAGCACGCCGCCGGAGCCGAGCGCGATGACCGGGCGGCCGGACGCCAATGACTCCACGGCAGCGATCCCGAACTCCTCGGAGGCCGTGACCACGAGCGCGCGGGCGCTGCGCATGAGGGCGGCGACGGCGGGGTCGGGCAGCCGGCCGGCGAAGCTGACGGTCGGACCGGCGAGCCGGCGCAGGCGCCGCATCTCGGGCCCGTCACCCACGACCACGAGCGGCATGCCGAGCTCGTTGAACGCCTCGATGGCGATGTCGATCCGCTTGTGCGCCATCAGCTCGGCGACGACCAGGTAGTGCTCGCCCACCTCGCCGGGCGAGAAGCGCTCGAGCTCGACCGGCGGATGCAGGATGTCCGCCTCGCGGCCGAAGTAGCGGCGGACGCGCGACGCGGTGAGCCCCGAGTTCGCCACGTACCGATCCACCCGCTGCGCGGCGATCCAGTCCCACCGCCGCCAGCGCGAGAGGACGACCGAGAGCGGGAGCCGCATGGCCGCCGACCGGGCCGCGAGCGTGGCCTGCTGCTCGGACCACGCGTAGCGGAACGGGTTGTGGCAGTAACAGACGTGCACCGCGCCGGGCGCGGGCAGCACGCCGTGGGCCCACGCGCTCGAGGACGAGACGACGACGTCGTAGCCGCGCAGGTCGAGCGACTCGATGGCGTAGGGATAGAGCGGGAGCAGCGGCCGGAACGTGCGGGCGCTCGGGCGCAGCCGCTGCAGGAAGGACGTCTGCGGGTTCCGGTGGGCGAAGCGGCCCTCGGTGCCCTCCTCGTCGTAGATGGCCGTGAAGACGTCGGCCTCGGGCCAGGCATCGCACATCGCAGCGAAGACCCGCTCACCGCCGCGCAGGTCGAGCAGGAAATCGTGCACGAGCGCGACTCGGGGGGAACCCATCCGCGGCAATCCTATTCTGTCCCGACGATGCGTCCTCTCGCGCTCGCCCTGCTGCTCTGCCTTGCCCTGACGGCTCCGGCGGCCGCAGCCACCAAGGTGCCCCGGAACTGGATCGGCGTCGCCGTGGACGGCCCGGTGATCGACTCGGCCGACGCGTACGCGGCCGAGTGGCCGCTGATGGCCGACAGCGGCGCGGGCAGCGCACGCGTGGCCTTCTACTGGTCGCAGGGGCAGCCGTCGGGGCCCGGAGCGGTCGACTTCTCGGTCTACGACGGCCCGGTGCTCCGCGCCGCGGACGCCGGCCTGGACCTGCTGCCGGTCGTGGTCGCCACGCCGGAGTGGGCGCGGAGCGATCCGGCCAACCCCGCCTCCCCCCCGCGTGACCCGGCCGACTATGCGGCCTTCCTGGGCGCCCTGGTCGAGCGCTACGGGCCGAAGGGCTCACTGTGGAGCGAGCACCCGGAGGTGCCGAGGCGACCGGTCCGCAACTGGCAGGTCTGGAACGAGCCGAACCTGCCCGGGTACTGGTCGCAGAAGCCCTTCGCGAAGGGCTACGTGCGCCTCCTGAAGGCGGCCCGCAAGGCGCTGCGCGGCGCCGACCCCGGCGCGCGGGTCATCCTCGCCGGGCTGCCCAACGGCTGGGAGCCGCTGCGCCAGATCTACAAGGCCGGCGGCCGGCCGGCGTTCGACGCCGTGGCCATCCATCCCTACACGGCCAAGCCCGCGCGGCTGCCCGACTACCTGCGGGCGGTGCGCCGGGTGATGCGCACGTTCGGCGACCGCAAGAAGCCCGTGTGGGTCACCGAGCTGTCGTGGCCGGCGGCCAAGGGCCGGGCCAAGGACCCGATCGGCATCTCCACCACCGACAAGGGCCAGGCCGAGCGGCTGGCGATCGGGCTCAAGGGGCTCGCCCGCTACCGCAAGGAGCTCCGCCTGGACCGGGTCTTCTGGTACACGTGGCTCTCCGTCGGCAGCAAGGACAGCGTGTTCTCCTGGTCCGGGCTGCGCCGCGTCGACGAGGGCGGCGGGATCGTGTCCACGCCCGCGTTCGGCACGTTCCGCAAGACCGCCCGGCAGCTCACGGGTTGAGCAGCGCGTCGACGGCGGAGGCAGTCGCCGCCCAGGAGAAGCCGGCCGCACGCTGGAGCCCCGCCGCGCTCAGGCGGGCGCGCTCGGTCGCGTCGCCCGCGAGCTTCGTCAGCGCGCCGGCGAACACCTCGCCGTCGGGCTCCACGAGCAGCGCGGCGCCGCCGGCGGTCTCGCTCACGGCGCCGGCCGGCGAGGCGACGACCGGCGTGCCGCTGGCCATCGCCTCCAGCACGGGCAGACCGAAGCCCTCGTAGAGCGAGGGGAGCGCGAAGGCGAGCGCGCCGGCGTAGAGGCCCGGCAGGAGCTCGTCGTCGACGTGCCCGAGCAGACGCAGCCCTTCAAGGCCATTTTCGCGCGCGAACTGGGGCCTAAAGCCGCCGGCGATGACCACGTCGATCCCCTCGGGCGCGAGCGCGCGGGCCGCGGGGACGAGCGCGGAGAGGTTCTTGCGGGCCGTGTGGGAGGCGACGCAGAGCACGTACGGCCGCGCCAGCCCGAGCGCACGGCGTGCCGGCTCGGGATCGGCGCCGGGCGCGAAGCGCTCGTCCACCCCGCCGGCGATCACGCTGACGCGCGCGGGGTCGGCGCCCAGGAGGTCGACCAGCTCGTCGCGGGCGAAGGAGGACACCGTGATGAGCCGGCGCGCGCGGCGCGCGATGGCCGGGAGCACCAGCCGCTGCCACGCGACGTAGCCGCGCGAGTACCAGCCGGGATGCCGCAACGCCGCGGCGTCGTGGACGACGACGACGGTGCGGGGATGGGCCAAGGGCGCCAGGTTGGCCGGGCACAGGAGCGCGGGCGCCCGCGCCGCACGCACCGGCAGCACCAGCTGCTCCCACGCGTGGCCCGCCCGGTGGGCCAGCGCGCGCGGCGGCCGCAGCACGACGTACCCGCCGGGCCGCAGGGCCGGGAGCCGCGCCGCCAGCTCGCGGGCCCAGCGCTCGACGCCGCCGAGCTCCGGGCGCGTGGCCGCCCGCGCGTCGATGGCGATCGGGGCCGTCATCTGGCGGCCCACCGCGGCGGTGCGCTTTGATTGCTCTTGTGAGACGTCCGATGCTCCGCCGCCGCCCGTTGTCCGCCGTGGCAGGAGTGCTGCGTCCCTCGGACGTGGACCCCGATCCGCCGCCGGACGGCGCCCGCGTCTTGCTGCGGGTCCTCGAGCGCGCCGACCGCGAGGTCTTCCTCGCCCTCGCGCGCGACAGCCGGGAGCTGCACCGCCCGTGGACGTACCCCCCGGAGCGCACCGACCAGTTCGACGACCTCTACGCCCGCTCGCGGCGCGACGACTTCGCCTGCCTGATCGCCTGCCCGGTCGAGGCGGAGCGCGAGATCGCCGGCGTCTTCACCGTGTCCCAGATCGTCCGCGGGGCGTTCCAGTCGGCCTACCTCGGCTACTACGCCCACCAGCGCTACGCGAACCAGGGGCTGATGCGCGAGGCGATGGAGCAGCTGCTCGATCACACCTTCGGGCCGCTGGCGCTGCACCGGCTGGAGGCCAATATCCAGCCCGGCAACCAGCCGTCGATCGCGCTCGCCCGCGGCGCCGGCTTCCGGCTCGAGGGCTTCTCGCCGCGGTACCTGCTGATCGGCGGCCAGTGGCGCGACCACGAGCGGTACGCGATCACGGCCGACGAGCGCGCGGCTCAGAAGAGCCCGAGCTGAGCCGCCTCGGGCTCGCGCTCGACCTCGAGGACGATCTCCGGCTCCTCGACCACCGGTTCGGGCTCGACCTCGGGCTCCGGCTGCTCGGGCGGATCGAGCGCCAGCAGCTCGGGGAGCTTCCGGAAGTCGCTCCGCAGCACGTCGAGCATCTGCGGCGTGTAGAGCGCCGCGGCCGGGTGGTAGATCGGGTAGAGCCGCACGCGCCGCGGCCCGATCCGGCGGACCTCCTCACGGCCGTGGAGGCGCGTGATGCCGGTCGAAGGGTCGCCGCGCAGCAGCTTCGTGGAGAAGTTGCCGAGCGTGCACACCACCCGCGGCTCGATCAGCTCGAGCTGGCGGAACAGGTAGTCCTGGCAGGCGTCGATCTCCTGCGGCAGCGGATCGCGGTTCCCGGGCGGCCGGCACTTGAGCGTGTTGGCGATGAAGACGTCGCCGCGCGTGAGGCCGATCTCCTCGAGCAGCGTGTCCAGCAGGCGGCCGGCCTGGCCGACGAACGGGAGGCCCTGGCGATCCTCGTTGGCGCCCGGCGCCTCGCCGACGAACATCAGATCGGCGTCCGCGTTCCCGGACCCGAAGACGACGGTCTGGCGGGTGGAGGCGAGCTGGGGGCAGTTGGTGCAGGTGCGTGCCTGCTCCCAGACGGCCTTCAGCTCCTCGCGCCTTTCGGCTGCGGTCCCCATCGTCCGTTGACTCTAATCGCCCCCACGGCGGACTATGCTGAAGAGGAAGCCTGAAAGCCGGTATCTCCGTGAGGGAACTGGACTCGATCGCCATCGTCGGCGCGGGCCGCCTCGGCGCCGCGCTCTCCGCCGCCCTCGGCGCGGCGGGCTTCGCCGTACGCGGACCGCTGGGTCGCGGCGCCGACGGCTCCGGCGCCACCGCCGTGCTCCTCTGCGTCCCCGACGCCGAGATCGCCGCCGCGGCCGCCGCCGTGGCCGGGCGCGAAGGGCTCCTCGTCGGCCACTGCTCGGGCGCCACCGGGCTCGACGTCCTCGCCCCGCATGAGGCGTTCTCCGTCCACCCGCTGATGACCGTCCCCGCCGGGGCGCCGGCGGACGTGCTGGCCGGCGCCGGCTGCGCGGTCGACGGCTCCACGCCGCGAGCGCTCGCGGCCGCCGAGGCGCTGGCCGCCGCCCTCGGCATGCGCGCCACCCGCGTCGCGGACGAGGACCGCGCCGCGTACCACGCCGCCGCCTCGATCGCCTCGAACTTCCTCGTCACGCTGGAAGGCGCCGCCGAGCGGCTGGCCGCGACGGCGGGCGTCGATCGCGCCCTGCTGGCGCCGCTGGTGCGAGCGGCGGTGGAGAACTGGGCCGCGCGCGGCGCCGAGCACGCGCTCACCGGCCCGATCGCCCGCGGCGACGCCGAGACGGTGGCCCGCCAGCGCGCCGCCGTGGCCGAGCGCACGCCGGACCTGCTGCCACTCTTCGACGCCATGGTCGACGCCACCCAGGCGGTGGTGGCATGAGGACGATCCGCACCAACGCCGAGATGCGTGCCCACGTGGCGCGCAGCCGAGCCCGCGGCGCCACGATCGGGCTCGTCCCGACGATGGGCGCGTTCCACGCCGGCCACCACGCGCTCATGCGCGCCGCGCGCGAGCGCTGCGACGAGGTCGTCGTCTCGCTCTTCGTCAACCCCGCCCAGTTCAACGAGGCAGCCGACCTCGCCGCCTACCCGCGCGACGAGGCGCGCGACGCGGCCGAGGCGGCCGGCCGGGGCGTCGACGTGCTCTACGCGCCGGCGGTCGAGGAGGTCTACCCGCCCGGGTTCGCCACCTCGGTCCGGGTCGACGGCCTCTCCGACCTGCTGGAGGGCGCCGAGCGCGGCCCCGGGCACTTCGCGGGCGTCTGCACGGTCGTCACCAAGCTGTTCAACGTCGTGACCCCGGACGTGGCCTTCTTCGGGCAGAAGGACGCCCAGCAGGTCGCCGTCCTGCGCCGCATGGTGCGCGACCTCGACCTGAACGTGGAGCTCGTGATCGTCCCGACGGTCCGCGAGCCCGACGGGCTCGCGATGTCCAGCCGCAACGGGCACCTGGACGCCGACGAGCGGCGCCGCGCCGTCGCGCTCTCACGCGGCCTGCGGGCGGCCGAGCAGGCGGTGGCCGAAGGCGCGCGCGACGCCGCCGCGATCGAGGGCGCCGCCCGGGCGGCGATGGACGGCGTGGAGCCCGAGTACCTCGCCCTCGTGGACCCCGACAGCTTTCTGCCGATGAAGACCGTGGACGGCCGGGTACTGGTGGCCGTAGCGGCGCGCATCGGCGCGACGCGACTGATCGACAACACCATCATCCAGCCGGCGGCGACCCCTGAGCGGGCGCCGACCACCTAGGAGGAGCAGATGTCGTCCGTACCCCGGACCGAGCGCAAGCCAGTCACCCTCACGAAGCTCGCCGAGATGCGAGCGCTCGGTGAGCCGATCGTGATGATCACCGCCTACGACCACCCCAGCGCGGTGGTGGCCGAGGAGGCCGGCGTCGACATCGTCCTGGTGGGCGACTCGGCGGCCAACAACGTCCTCGGCTACGAGGACACCGTCCCCGTCACCGTCGAAGAGCTGCTGATGCTCTCCGCCGCCGTCCGCCGCGGCCTGCGGACGCCGCTGCTGGTCGGCGACCTGCCCTTCGGCTCCTACGAGGCCTCGGACTCCCAGGCCATCGGAACCGCCCACCGCTTCGTCAAGGAGGCGGGGTGCGACGCCGTCAAGCTCGAGGGCGGCGGCGCCAGCGCCGAGCGCGCCCGCGCCATCGTGCGCGCCGGCGTCCCGGTGATGGGCCATGTCGGGCTGACCCCGCAGACCGCGACCGCCCTCGGCGGCTACCGCGCTCAGGGCCGCACGGCCGAGCGCGCCAAGGCCGTGCTCGACGACGCGCTCGCGCTGCAGGAGGCCGGCTGCTTCTCGATCGTCTTCGAGGCGATCCCGGCGGACGTGACCGACGAGCTGATGCAGCACATGGAGGTCCCGATCATCGGGATCGGCGCGGGCCCGAGCACCGACGGCCAGGTTCTCGTCCTGCACGACCTGCTGGGCATCCACGACGGCTTCAGGCCCAAGTTCGTCAAGCGCTACGCCGACGTGAAGGCGGAGATGCTCCGCGGGGTGAAGGCGTACGCCGACGAGGTGCGCACCCGCGCCTTCCCGCTCCCGGAGCACACGTACGGCATCGCGCCCGAGGAGCTGGAGCGGCTGCGCGCCCAGATTCCGCCGCATCGCACGGCGGTCTGAGGGTCGATAACAGCTCGTTCACAAGTCGTTCACAAGATCCCGGGATTAGGACCGGGTGTCCACCTACACTCCGCCGCCATGGCCCGGCTGTCGCAGCTCTTCGCGCCGAAGGAGCGCCACTTCTTCGACCTCTTCGAAGAGGCGGGAGCGAACATCGTCCGTGCGGCGGAGCTGCTCGAGCGCATGCTCGAGCACTGGCCCGACCACGCTGAGCTCGGCCGCGAGGTCGTGATCTGCGAGCAGGAGGGCGACCGGATCACGCACGACATCATCCAGCGGCTCAACTCGACGTTCGTCACGCCGATCGACCGCGAGGACATCTACGCGCTGGCCTCGGCGCTCGACGACATCGTCGACTTCATCGAGGAGGTCGCCGACTTCCTCGCGCTGTACCGGATCGAGGCGCCGATGGACAAGGCGACCGAGATGGGGCGGATCCTGCACCAGTCTGCTCGGGCCGTCGCGGGCGCCATACCCCGCCTCCGCTCGTTCAAGGACATCCACCACTACACCGTGGAGATCAACCGGCTCGAGAACGACGGCGACAGGATCCTTCGGGAAGCGCTGGCGTCACTGTTCGAGCGCGGGATCGACCCGATGCTGGTCATCCGCTGGAAGGACATCTTCGAGCGCCTCGAGGACGCGATCGACTCCACCGAGAAGACCGCCAACATCCTCGAGGGGATCGTCATCAAGAACGCGTAGATGGCCACAGACGTCGTCCTCCTGATCGTCGTCGCGACGGCGCTCGCGTTCGACTTCACGAACGGGTTCCACGACACCGCCAACGCGGTGGCCACGTCGATCTCGACGCGCGCGATGGCGCCACGCGTCGCGGTCACCCTGTCCGCCCTCCTCAACTTCGTCGGCGCGTTCCTCTCGCTCGCCGTGGCCGCCACGATCGCCTCGGGGATCGTCAACCCCGACTTCGTCACGCTCGAGGTCGTCTTCGCGGGCCTCATCGGCGCGATCGCCTGGAACCTGCTGACGTGGTACTTCGGGCTGCCCTCGTCGAGCTCGCACGCCCTGATCGGCGGCGTCGTCGGCGCCGCGTTCGCGGCCGACGGGCCGGACGCGGTGTTCGGCGCCGGGCTGATCGAGAAGGTCATGATCCCGGCGCTGGTGGCCCCCGTGCTCGCGTTCGTCACGGCCGGAATCGCGATCGTCATCTGCTACCGCATCGTCGGCCGCCAGAGCCCGGGCACCGTGTCGCGCGGCTTCCGGCTCGGCCAGATCGTCACCGGCAGCCTCTTCTCGCTGTCGCACGGGACGAACGACGCGCAGAAGACGATGGGCATCATCGCGCTGGCGCTCGTGGCGAGCGGGCACCTCGAGTCCGGCGCCGACCCGCCGACCTGGGTCGTGGTCTCCGCGGCCGCGGCGATCGCGCTCGGGACCTACGTCGGCGGCTGGCGGATCATCCGCACGATGGGCAGCCGGATCATCAAGATGGACCCGGCGCAGGGCTTCGCGGCGCAGGGCGTCGGCTCCGCCGTGATCCTCTCGGCCTCGCACGTCGGCTTCCCGCTCTCGACCACGCAGGTCATCTCGGGTGGGATCATGGGGGCAGGCGCCGCCAAGCGGATCTCCGCCGTGCGCTGGGGCGTGGCCGGGAACATCGTCGTCGCGTGGGTCCTGACGCTGCCCGCGGCGGCCCTGGTGGGCGCCGTGACCTACGGCGTGACGCAGCTCTTCGGCGACGGGGCGGCGGGGCCTGTGGTGGTGTCAGCGGTGCTCGTGGCCGCGCTCACCGTCGTGATGGCGCGCCGCGCGGTGGGCGGCCGGACCCTGACGGCGGAGGGCTGAGCGATGCTCGCGACGGTGAAGGCCGGTGACATCCTCGAGGTCGTGTGGGTCTCGCTCCTGGCGGGGATCTTCGTCACGTTCGCCTACTCCTATGTCGTGCTCGGGATGGGGAAGTCGACCCAGGCGGCGCGCGACGGGAGGGGCTCGGCGGCGGCCGCCTGGGCGGGCCTGGCTGTCATCGCCTTCGCGGCGTTCGCCGCGGCGGTCGTGTACGGCGTCCACATCCTGCTCTCCAAGGGTTAGGTGTACTCGATCGTGCGGAGGACCTTCGCGGGGACTCCGGCGGCGATCGAGTACGGCGGCAGGTCGGTGGTCACGACCGAGTTGGCGCCGACGACGCTGCGCTCCCCGATCGTCACGCCGCTCGTCACCACCACGTTGGCCCCGAGCCAGACGTTGTCGCCCAGCCGCGTCGGCCCCTTCGTCGTGAAGCCCTGCCACGGGACCGGCTTGTCGGGGTCGTCGAAGCGGTGGTTGCCGTCGGTCACGAAGCAGCCGTTGGCGAGCATGCAGTGCTCGCCGATCTCCACGAGCTCGACCGCCGCCACCTGCACCCCGAGGTTGAGGAAGCTGCCGCCGCCGATGCGGATCCGCGCCGGCGCCTGCGCCGTCAGCCACACGTTCGGCTCGAGCAGGACGTGCTCGCCCAGCTCGAGCCGGCCCTCCTGCAGCATCTCGAGCACGTTGCCCTGGACGGGCCAGCGGCAGAACGCCCGGCGGCGCGCGAACTCGTAGTGCAGGCGCGCCCGGTTCCAGGGCAGCGACGAACGCTCGTACCAGCGCCATTTCTGCGCCCACAGCTTGAAATCGGCGTATGGCAAGGCGCTGAGCATGCCATGAAGGGCGCGTTGCAGGACTTCGTAACACCGCGCGCACTGGTTCCCGGTGCGTGCGGAGCGGGTGAGGATGGACTTCGAACCCGGACACGGAGGACCACGTCATCTTGCGCCCGAGCCGATTGCTGCTGTTCTTGATCGTCCTGCTGTTTCCTGCATCGTCCGCCTCCGCGGCCGCGCCGCACACCGTGCAGCCCGGCGAGACGCTGTGGTCGATCGCCGCCGCCAACAACCTGACGACGCGGACCGTCGCCGCGTTCAACGGCCTGTCCGAGGACTCGCAGGTCGTCCTGGGCTCGACGATCATGGTCCCGACCACGGTCGAGGGCTACGCGGCGCTGCAGCAGGCGGGGCTGGTGCCTGCCGATCCCGCGGCAGCCGCTCCCGCCGCCGCGCCGGCCGCGGCGCCCGTGACCGCCGCCGCCCCGGCACCGCAGGGCGCCTACACGGTGCGTGCCGGCGACACGCTGTCGGCGCTCGCCGCCCAGACCGGCACCTCGGTCGAGGCGATGGCGGCCATGAACGGCCTCGATCCCTCGGGCTTCCTGCTGACCGGCACCGTCCTGAAGCTGCCGAGCGGCGCCCCGGCGCCGGTCCACGCGGCCGACCCGGCTCCGGCCACCACCGTGGTCGCGGACGCCGCGCCCGCGCCGACGCCGCAGCAGGTCAGCGCCGCCGACATCCAGAACGTCGCCGCGGCGCACGGGGTCTCCCCCTCGCTGGCCGCCGCCATCGCCTGGCAGGAGAGCGGCTTCAACAACTCGATGGTCTCCTCCGCCAACGCGCGCGGCGTGATGCAGGTCATGCCGGGCACGTGGGACTACGTCCAGGAGAACCTCGCCGGCGGCCAGGCGCTGGACCCGGCGTCGGCCACCGACAACATCCACGCGGGCGTGATGTACCTCAAGCGCCTGCTGACCGACGCGGGCGGGGACGAGAGCTCGGCCATCGCCGGCTACTACCAGGGCCTCGCCTCCGTCCAGGAGCGCGGCATGTACGACGACACGGCGCGGTACGTGGAGAACGTGCAGGCGCTGAGATCGCGCTTCGGCGGCTGAGGCTAGATCCAGCCGGCGCGCTTGAAGCCGCGGTAGAGCATGACCGCGGTGAAGACCATGAGGGCGACCACGAGCGGATAGGCGATCGTCCAGCCCAGCTCCGGCATGTGCGTGAAGTTCATGCCGTAGAAGGACGCGATGAACGTGGGCACGGTGATGATCGCGGCCCACCCGGAGATGCGGCGCACGACGTCGCTCTGGGTGACCGCGATCACCGCCATGTTGGCCTGCAGGATCGTGGTCAGGAGGTCGCGCTGGGCGATCACCTCCTCGTTGATGAGCGCCAGGTGGTCGCCCACGTCGCGGAAGTACTGGCGCAGGTGCGGCGGCGGATCGAGCAGACCCCCGCGGGCCAGCGTGGCGACCGGCGCCAGCAGCGGGTGCACGGCGCGGTAGAAGTCGCTGACCTCGCGGCGCAGCTCGTAGATGTCCTGCGTCGGGGCGACGGAGCCGGCGAAGACCATCTGCTCGACCGCCTCGATGTCGCCCTCGATCGCCTCGACGACCGGGGCGTAGTCGTCGACGACCTGGTCGAGGATCGCCCACAACGCGGAGAGCGGCCCTTCCGCGAGCAGCGAGGGACGCGCCTCGAGCCGGAGCCGGGAGGTGTGGAGGTCGCTCGCCGCTCCCTGCCGGACGGTGATGACGAAGCTCGGGCCGAGGAAGATCGAGATCTCGCCGAACTCGACCTCCTTGCGCTCGGGCACGTATCGCGCGGTGCGCAGGACGACGAAGGTGAAGCCCTCCTCGTACTGCTCGACCTTGGGGCGCAGGTGAAAGCCGCGCGCGTCCTCGACGGCGAGCTCGTGGAGGCCGAAGACCTCCTGCATGTTCGCGAGCTCGTCCTGCGACGGATCGACCATGCCGAGCCACACGAACCCGGGCGTCTCCTGGCAGATCAGCGCCGCGTCCTCCGGGCGCATCGGGGCCTGGTGCTGGCGCTGCCCGTCCCGGTAGTGCGCGCAGTCGACGATCACGGCTCGATCTTCGCGCATCCGCCTGCGGTCCTAGGTCGAATTGCCGATGGGAACGCGGACGCGGCGCTCCTACGCTCGGAACGACATGGAAACCGTGACCCCAGCCATGACCGCGACGGCGCCGCAGCCGCTTCCGTTCGCGCCCTCCCTGGTCGTGCGCTCGTACGTGCTCGAGCGCTCGCCGGGCAACCTGCTCGTCTACGGCGCCGGCGTGCCCGCCGGGCTCGGCGACGTCAGCGCGCGGTACCTGAACCACTGGCACGAGGCGATGTTCGCCGGCGAGCTCGATGCCCCGACGCTCGTCCACGAGGACGACCGCGCCCTGGCCGAGGAACGCTTGAGCGTCGACGGCACGTTCGCCGGGCGCGAGACGCTCGACGGGGACTTCGAGCTGATCCCGATCCCCGGCCACACGCCGGGCGCGACGGCGTTTCTCTGGGAGGGTGCGCTCTTCACGGGCGACTCGATCTACCTCGACGGCGACGAGTGGGTCGCCGCGCTCGACGTCTCCGGCAGCGACCGCGAGCGGTTCCTCGAGAGCCTCGAGCTGGTCCGCGAGCTCGAGTACGACCTGCTGGTCCCCTGGGCCGCGCCCGCCGGCCACCCCGGCTACGCGAGCACGGACCGGGTCGACGCACGGCGGCGGATCGACGCGATCATCGCCCGCGTCCGCCGCGGCGAGAGCCGCTGAGGGCCGCGCCCTGGGGCGCGGCCCCTCGGTCCGGGAAGTCTCAGCTGCGGCGGTACTGCGCCGGGAGGCGGCGGTGCTGCACCGGGCGGTTGATGCGCGGCGCCGGCGGGCGGAACTGCGGGTGGCGCTCCTGCGGCTGACGACGCGGCTGGCGATTGCTCTTGGCGTGGCGTGACATCTGGCGCTCCTCGTTCTGACACGGTGAGGCGGTGGAGCGGCCGGTCCGCACTCTCCGCGGCAACCGTCGGTGGGCGGCGGAGAGGACGTCTATGTCAAGGGGCGGACGGCCGGAGCACGCGGGCACGCGGCACAGGGCCGCGGCGCGAGGCAGTGCTGGGTTACGAGCGTCCGCGATCAATCATGACGTCGCGGATCGTACGCCGCGGCTCTTCAGACGTCGGTACGGGTGGCCGCACAATTCCGAACGTCAACCCCGGCTGGGTAGGGCGGTGAGGGAGCCGGCCTCGCCGGCGGTCCCTGGCGAGTTGTTCCGCATAGCGACGACTAACGTCGCCAGCGACGCAAGTCGTGGCGACGTTACTGCCGCATATCGCGGGAAATCTCGCCACGGACGACGAGCGCGGCCGAAACCCTCGCTTCCCTACCCAGCCGGGGTTGACGTTCGTCGACCGCGCGCTCAGGCCGCCGCGGCGACCTTGCGGCGCCGCGGGCGCGGCTTCTTCGGCTTCGTGGGCTCGACCAGGGCTCGCAGGAAGGCGCCGGTGTGGGACTCGGCGACCGCGGCGACCTCCTCGGGCGTGCCGGCGGCCATCACGGCGCCGCCCTCGTCGCCGCCCTCGGGGCCCATGTCGATCAGCTGGTCGGCGACCTTGATGACGTCGAGGTTGTGCTCGATGACGACGACCGAGTTCCCGGCGTCGACGAGGCGCTGGAGCACCTCCAGCAGCCGCTGGATGTCCGCGAAGTGCAGGCCGGTGGTCGGCTCGTCGAGGATGTACAGCGTCCTCCCCGTCGCGACCTTCGAGAGCTCGGCCGCGAGCTTGACGCGCTGCGCCTCGCCGCCCGAGAGCGTCGTGGCGGGCTGGCCGAGCCGCATGTAGTCGAGCCCCACGTCGTGCAGCGTCTGCAGCCGTCGCGCGATCTTCGGGATGTGGGCGAAGAACTCGAGCGCCTCCTCGATCGGCATCTCGAGGACGTCGGCGATGTTCTTGCCCTTGAAGCGGATGTCGAGCGTCTCGCGGTTGTAGCGCTTGCCGTGGCACTGCTCGCAGGGGACGTAGACGTCGGGCAGGAAGTGCATCTCGATCTTGATCTGGCCGTCGCCGCGGCAGACCTCGCAGCGGCCGCCCTTGACGTTGAACGAGAAGCGGCCCGGCTTGTAGCCGCGGGCCCGGGACTCCTGCGTCTTGGAGAAGAGGTCGCGGATCTGGTCGAACAGCCCGATGTAGGTCGCCGGGTTGGACCGCGGCGTGCGGCCGATCGGCGACTGATCGACGCTGATGATCTTGTCGAGATGCTCGAGCCCGCGGATGCGCTTGTGCGCGCCCGGCCGCATGCGCGCGCGGTGCAGCTTGTTCGAGATCGCCTTGTAGAGGATCTCGTTCACCAGCGTCGACTTGCCCGAGCCGGACACGCCGGTGACCGCCGTGAAGACGCCGAGCGGCACCTTGACGTCGACGTTCCTGAGGTTGTGCTGCTTGGCGCCCTGGATCTCGACGTAGCCCGACGGCTTGCGGCGCTCGGCCGGCGGCTCGATCTGCCGCGCGCCCGACAGGAACTGGCCGGTCAGCGACTCGGGGACGCGCATGACGTCCTCCGCGGTGCCGTGCGCCACCACGTAGCCGCCGTGCTCGCCCGCGCCCGGCCCCATGTCCACGAGGTAGTCGGCGGCGTGCATCGTGCCCTCGTCGTGCTCGACCACGAGCACGGTGTTGCCGAGGTCGCGCAGGCGCTTCAGGGTGGCGATCAGCCGCTCGTTGTCGCGCTGATGGAGGCCGATCGACGGCTCGTCGAGGATGTAGAGCACGCCGACGAGCGACGAGCCGATCTGGGTGGCCAGCCGGATCCGCTGCGCCTCGCCGCCCGACAGCGTCGCCGACGCGCGGTCCATCGACAGGTAGCCGACGCCCACGTTGTCGAGGAACCGCAGCCGCTCGTCTATCTCCCGCAGGATGAGCCGCGCGATCGCGCGGTCCTGGTCGCTGAGGTCGAGCGCCTCGAGCCACGTCAGGGCGCGGCCCGCGCTCAACCCGCTGAACTCGTGGATGGCCAGCCCGCCGACCTTCACGGCCCGCGACTCCGGCCGCAGCCGCGCGCCCCCGCACTCCGGGCACGGCCGCACCGACATGTACTCCTCGATCTTCTCGCGCGACCAGTCCGAGTCGGTCTCCCGGTAGCGCCGCTCGAGGTTCGGCACGATGCCCTCGAACGTCGTCATGTACGACCGCTTGCGCCCCATCCGGTTGCGGTACGAGACGTACAGCTTGTCGCCGTTCGTGCCGTAGAGGAACAGGTTCTGCTGGGCGTCGTCCAGCTCCTCCCACGCAGCGTCGAGGTCGACCTCGTAGCGGTCGGCGATCGCGGACGTCATCTGCTCGTAGTAGCTCGTCGCCCCGCTGGCCCACGGCAGGATCGCGCCCTCGTTGAGCGAGAGCGAGGGATCCGGCACGACGAGCTCGGGGTCGATCTCCATCTGCGACCCGAGCCCGGTGCAGCGTGGGCAGGCGCCGTGCGGCGAGTTGAAGGAGAACGACCGCGGCTCGAGCTCGGGCATCGAGATCCCGCAGTGCAGGCAGGCGAACTTCTCGGAGTAGGTGGTGATGACCGACTCGCCGCCTTCGCGCGGGACCGTCTGGATCTCGACCATCCCGTCGGCCAGCGCGACCGCCGTCTCCACCGAGTCGGCCAGCCGCTTGCGCAGGTCGCGCCGCATGACCAGGCGGTCGACGATGACCGAGATGTCGTGCTTGTACTTCTTGTCGAGGACGATCTCCTCCTCCAGGAGGCGGAGCTCGCCGTCCACCTTCACGCGCGTGAACCCCTCGCTGCGCAGCTCGGCCAGCTGCTTGCCGTACTCGCCCTTGCGACCGCGGACGATCGGGGCCATGACCATGAACCGCTCGCCGTCCTCGGTGGCCATGATCTGGTCGATGATCTGCTCGGCCGACTGCGCGGCGATCGGGCGCCCGCAGTTGAAGCAGTGCGGCTTGCCGACGCGCGCCCAGAGCAGGCGCAGGTAGTCGTAGATCTCGGTGACCGTGCCGACCGTCGACCGCGGGTTGCGCGACGTGGTCTTCTGGTCGATCGAGATGGCCGGCGACAGGCCCTCGATGGAGTCCACGTCCGGCTTGTCCATCTGCCCCAGGAACTGGCGCGCGTAGGCCGACAGCGACTCGACGTAGCGGCGCTGCCCCTCGGCGTAGATCGTGTCGAACGCCAGCGACGACTTGCCCGAGCCCGACAGGCCGGTGATGACCACCAGCGAGTCGCGCGGGAGCGAGACCGAGATGTCCTTCAGGTTGTGCTCGCGGGCGCCGGAGACGACGAGAAAATCGGAACGGGACATAAGACCGCTCCGATGATAGATAGGGGAACGGACGTTCGTGTCAAGCGGTGCGGGCGAGGACACCGGAGTCGGCCAGCTTCTCGCGCAAATAGCGCAGGAAGGGGTCGACGCGGAGATCCTCGCCGGTCACGCGGCGCAGCAGCTCACGCGGGTAGAACTTGCGCCCGTGGCGGTGCACGTTGACCCGCAGCCACTCGCGGATCGGCGCGAAGTCGCCGCGCTCGAGCAGCTCGTCGACCTCCGGCAGGTCCTCGACGAGGCGCTCCCAGAGCTGCGAGGCGATCAGGTTCCCGAGCGTGTACGTGGGGAAGTAGCCGAGCAGCCCGACGCTCCAGTGGACGTCCTGGAGAACGCCGTCGGCCGGCCCGGGGACCTCCACGCCGAGCAGCCGGTGCATGCCCGCGTCCCACGCCGCCGGGAGGTCGTCGACGGAGAGGGTGCCGTCGGTCAGCGCCAGCTCGAGCTCGAAGCGCAGGACGATGTGGAGGTTGTAGGTCGTCTCGTCCGCCTCGGTGCGGATGAGCGACGGCTGGACGGTGTTGACCGCGCGGTACAGGCCGATGGGGTCGAGCCCGTTGAGGGCGCCCGGGAGGCTGCGGGCGATCTGCGGGTGCAGCCAGGCGCAGAACGCGCGCGAGCGGCCGATGATGTTCTCCCACATGCGGCTCTGGGACTCGTGGACGCCGAGCGAGACCGGGTCGTCGAGCGTCGTGCGGAAGAGCGAGCGGTCGACGGCGGCCTCGTAGAGCCCGTGACCGAACTCGTGGAGCGCGGAGTAGAGCGCGACGGCGAAGTCCGACTCGTCGTACTTCGTGGTCAGGCGGACGTCGTCGGGCGAGAGGCTGGAGGCGAAGGGATGCAGCGCGGGATCGAGGCGCCAGGCGTCGGGGTCGTAGCCGATCCCCTCGAGGACCTCGAGCACGGCGATGCGCTGGGACCCGGCGTCGAACGTCCCGTGGAACGCGCCGTCGTTGCGCGGCTGCCCGGGATTCCCGGCGGCGGCCACGAGCGGCACGAGCGCGTCGCGCAGCTCCGCCAGCAGCGGGCGCAGCTCGGCCGTCGTGAGGCCGGGCTCGAAGTCGTCGAGCAGGGCGTCGTACGGGTGCGCGTAGCCCTCGAAGCAGGCGACGTACTGCTGCCGCAGGTCGACGTGCTCGGCCAGGGCGTCGCGGAAGCGCCCGAAGTCGTTTGCCGCGCGCGCCTCCTGCCAGGCCTGCTGGCCGAGCGCCTTGGCCCGCTCGAGCTCGGCCGCCAGCCTCGCGGGGACGCGGACGGACTTCTCGAAGTCGCGGCGCGTCCACTGGATGAGGCGGGCGTCGTCCGAGTCGGGGTCCTCCCCCGCCGCCCACGGCTCGAGCACGTCGAGCAGGGCTCCGAGCTCGGGCGCCGTCTCGCGCCCGTGGATGGTGAGCGCGAGGGTGCCCAGGCGGTCGGCGCGCGAAGCGGCGCCGGCCGGCGGCATCGTCACCTGCTGATCCCAGGACAGCAGGCGGCTGATCGAGTGCAGGTCGCTCAGCTCGGCCATTCGCGTGCGGAGCGCGGCGAGCTCTGCGGGAGGCCCGCTCAACGACCGGCTCGCTCGTAGACGTCGTCGAGCAGCGCGTCGGGATCGGCGAGCGCGAAGTGCTCGGCCAGGTACGCCGCGGTCTCCTCGCGCGGCGTCCCGCTCAGCGCCATGTTCAGCGCGATGAGCCGCGCGCCGGCCTCGTCGTCGGCGCCGTTGACCGCCGCCGCGGGCTCAGGCGCGGGTTCCACGACGGGTTCGGGTGCGGGGGCGGTGGGCTCCGGCGCCGGGCGCGCCGCCGCGCCGAGACCGGTGGCCTGGGCCTGAAGGTCCGTGAGACCGTCGTTGAGGCGCTCGGCGCTGCCGCGCAGGCCTTCGAGCAGTCCCTCCAGCTCGCCGCGGAGCTCGTCGAGGCGCGCGAGCATGCCGCCCGCCGCCTCCTGCACGCGGGCGACGTGCTCGGAGGCCTCCCGCTCGGCGCCGGCGCGCAGCTGGGCGGCGCTGGCCTCGGCCGCCTCGAGGATCGCGCGGACCTGCTCGGACGTGCCGATCGACAGCGGCGCCGGGGCCGCCGGCGCGGGGGCGCGGCCGCGCAGCGCCTCGAACTCGTCGGCGATGCGCCTCAGGTGCGCGTCGACCGCCGACGGGTCGTAGCCGCGCCGGCCGACCGGAAAATCGCTGCGTTCGATGGCATCTCGGTCCATCAGCCGCTCAGGATAGTCGTGTAGTGGGGCCTTGACGGCCGGGTAGACGAACGTCGTCTTCTGCGTCCCGGACGATCAATCCGTCCCGCACGAGTCCGGCGAGCGCGCGCTCCCGCCGCTCGCGGTCCAGCCGAGGCTGCGGATCGCCGTGGACGAGCGCCGCCAGGATCCGCCCGCGCGCCCAGCGGTCGCTGTCCTCGAAGCGCTCCGCGCCGCGCCGGCGCGGCGTCGCCGCCGGGCCGCCGGCGGCGTGCGCGGCGCAGCCGGAGCGGACCGGACACGCCTCGCAGCGCGGCGCGCGCGGGCGGCAGACGGTGGCCCCGAGCTCCATCATCGCCTGGTTGAAGTCAGCCGCCCGGCCGGGCGGGAGCAGCTCCGCGGCTTCGGCCCCGCCGTGGCGCCCGATGACCCGCCGGACGTTGGTGTCGACCGCCGCGACCTGACGGTCCCAGGCGAACGAGCCGACGGCGGCCGCCGTGTACGGGCCGACGCCGGGCAGCTCGGTCAGGTCCTCGGGCCAGCCGGACTCGGCGACGACGCGCGCCGCCGCCTGCAGTGCGAGCGCGCGCCGGTTGTAGCCGAGCCCGCTCCACGCGGCCAGGACGTCGCGCGGCGCCGCGGCGGCCAGGGCGGCCGGGTCGGGGAAGCGGGCCAGGAACGCCTCGTAGAACGGGACCACCCGCGCGGCCTGCGTCTGCTGCAGCATGACCTCGCTGACCAGCAGGGCGTACGGGTCGCGCGTGGCGCGCCAGGGCAGCGGGCGGGCTACGCGTGCGTACCAGTCGAGCAGCGCGGAGACGTCCATGCGCGCCCGATCATGACGCAGCCCACAGATGCCGCACCGCATGCGTGCGGTGCGGGCGCCACGCCTCCGCCGCCTCGGGCGGCGCGCCGATGCGCGCGAGCCCGTGGCGGACGCCGAGGTCGGTGGGGAGCCAGGCGTCGGGGTCGCCGAGCGCGCGCATCGCCACGTAGCTCGCCGTCCACGGCCCGATCCCGGGCAGCTCGAGCAGCGCCTCGACGCCGCCGCCCGGCTCGAGCCGGAGCCCCGCGGCCAGCGCGCCGGCCACCGCGGCGACCGTGCGCCGGCGCGAGTGCGGCATGGCCATGCCGGGCGCCGCCTCGGCGATCGCCTCCGGCGCCGGCCAGAGGTGCGTGAGACCGCCGACCGGCTCGGGCAGCGGCTCCCCCACCGCGGCCACGAGCCGCGCCGCGAGCGTGCGGGCCGCGGCGAGCGAGACCTGCTGGCCGAGCACCGCCCGGATCGCCAGCTCGCCCCCGTCGACCGTCCCCGGCATTCGCAGTCCCGGCCGGGCCGCCACGAGCGGGCCGAGCCAGTCGTCGCCGGCCAGGTAGGCGTCGGCCGCCGACGGATCCGCGCCGGCGAGCCGGGAGGCCGCGAGCGCGGCGGCGGCGCGATCGCGCGGGTCGGCGGTGACGACGCCGCCGTCGGAGGCGACGCCGCCGTCGCGCAGCGTCACCACCGCCGGCCCGTGGGCCAGGCGGACGGTGCGGCGGTAGACGCCGTCCACCACCTCCTCGATCCCGGGGACGGCGCGGGCGGCGAGGAAGGCTACGGTCGACAGCGCTTGCAGGCCCGGTAGCCGGCGGCGCGGGCCTCCTCCGCGGACGCGTAGAAGCTCACATTGCGGCGCAGCGGCGTGCGGGCCGGGCAGCTCGGGCGGCAGTAGATGCCGGTGGTGCGCACGGCCGTGACGAACTCCCCGTCGAAGCGGGCGTCGCGCTCGTTGACCGCCTGGTAGGCGCGTTCGGTGTTCATGGCTCGTTGAACGTGGTGGCGCGTGGCGATGTGAGGCGAACCCCGGCTGGGTAGGGCGGCGAGGGGTTGACGTTCGTCCCGCCGCGCGCCTACGACGCGGTCGCGGCCTCGTCGAGCTCGCGCCGCAGCTCGCGGATCTCGTCGCGCAGCTTCGCGGCGTACTCGAACCGCAGCTCCTCGGCCGCGGCGAGCATCTCCTCCTCGAGCTCCACGATCGTCGACTCGATCTCGTGCGGCGTCATGTCGACGCGCTTCTCGCGCCTGCGGCGGCGGGACTTCGGGACCTTGCTGTCCCCCATCAGGAACTCGCTGATGTCGGAGATCCCCTTGACGATCGTCTCCGCCGTGATGCCGTTGTCGAGGTTGTACTGGACCTGGATCGCGCGCCGGCGGTCGGTCTCGTCGATCGCCTTGCGCATCGCCGCGGTCTGCTTGTCGGCGTACATCAACACCTTGCCCTCGACGTTGCGCGCCGCGCGCCCGATGGTCTGGATCAGCGACGTCTCGCCGCGGAGGAAGCCCTCCTTGTCGGCGTCGAGGATCGCCACCAGCGAGACCTCCGGCAGGTCGAGCCCCTCGCGCAGGAGGTTGACGCCGACGAGCACGTCGTACTCGCCGAGCCGGAGCTCGCGGATGATCTGGATCCGCTCCAGCGTGTCTATCTCCGAGTGCAGGTAGCGGACCTTGAAGCCCATCTCGAGCAGGTAGTCCGTGAGGTCCTCGCTCATCTTCTTCGTCAAGGTCGTGACGAGGACGCGCTCGTTGCGCTCGGTCCGCGCGCGGATCTCGCGCATCAGGTCGTCGATCTGATTGCGCGTCTCGCGCACCTCGACCTCGGGGTCGACGATGCCCGTCGGCCGCACGATCTGCTCGACGATGGCCGCCGAGTGCTCGCGCTCGTACGGCCCGGGCGTGGCGGAGACGAACACCAGCTGCGGTGTGATGGAGAGGAACTCCTCGAAGGTCTGCGGCCGGTTGTCGAGGGCGCTCGGGAGCCGGAACCCGTAGTCCACCAGCGTCGTCTTGCGCGAGCGGTCGCCCTCGTGCATCGCGCCGAGCTGCGGCACGGTCTGGTGCGACTCGTCGATGAAGCAGACGAAGTCCTTGGGGAAGTAGTCGATCAGGCAGTAGGGCCGGGCGCCCGGCGGCCGGCCGTCCAGGATCCGCGAGTAGTTCTCGATGCCGGAGCAGAACCCGACCTCGCGCAGCATCTCCATGTCGTACTGCGTCCGCTGGCGCAGGCGATGCGACTCGAGCAGCTTGCCCTCCGCCTCGAGCTCCGCGGTGCGGTGATTGAGCTCGCGCCCGATCTCGTCGACCGCGCGCTCCATCGTCCCTTCCTTGACGTTGTAGTGCGTGGCCGGCCAGATCGCGACGTGCTCCAGGTCGTCCACGATCAGCTCGCCCGTCAGCGGGTCGAAGTGCTGCAGGCGCTCGACCTCGTCGCCGAACAGGAGCGCGCGGAACGCCGTCTCGGCGTAGGCCGGGAAGACCTCCAGCGTGTCGCCCCGCACGCGGAACGTGCCGCGCCCGAGCGCGGTGTCGTTGCGGTTGTACTGGAGATAGACGAGCTTGCGCAGCAGCTCGTCGCGATCCACCTCGCCGCCCTTGAGCAGGATCTGGCAGTTGTCGTTGTACGTCTCCGGCGAGCCGAGGCCGAAGATGGCCGAGACCGACGCGACGATCACGACGTCCCGCCGCGCGAACAGCGCCGCGGTGGCGGCGTGGCGCAGGCGGTCGATCTCCTGGTTGATCGCCGAGTCCTTCTCGATGTAGAGGTCCTTGCTCGGGACGTAGGCCTCGGGCTGGTAGTAGTCGTAGTACGAGACGAAGTACTCGACCGCGTTCTGCGGGAAGTACGTCCGGAACTCGTTGCAGAGCTGCGCCGCGAGCGTCTTGTTGTGGGCGAGGACGAGAGCGGGCCGCTGCATGCGCTCGATCGTCGCCGCCATGGTCATCGTCTTGCCGGTGCCGGTGGCGCCCAGCAGCGTCACGCCGCGGGCGCCCGACTCGATCCCCTCGACGAGGCCGTCGATCGCCTTCGGTTGATCGGCGGTGGGTGAGTAGACGGCGTCCAGCTTGAAGGGCGGCATGGACCCAACAACGATAGAGACCGTGTGAGACGGCCTTCCAGGCGGCTAACCCCCCAGCGCGCCCGCGATCTCGGCGACGGTCGACGTGCCGTCGCTGACCTCCACGACGTCGAACCCGGCGTCGGCCCCGTGGCGGGCGGTGTGCTCGATCGACATGTTCGTCCGCGCCGCGCTGATCACGATCGTGTCGGCGCCGAGGCCGCGCAGGAGCGTCTCGAGGCGTGTCGCTGAACAGGAGGAACTCGCTGTCGAAGCGCTTGCCTTGCCCAGTGGGTGCCGCGCGGACGATGATGGAGGAGCCGTGACCGATCGCACCGCCGACGTAGGGGCCTGGCTGGACGGCCGAGCCGACGAGATGGCGACGCTGCTGGAAGCGCTCGTCCGCATCCCCACGGAGAACCCGCCGGGCCGCGAGCTGGCGCGATGCGCAGGCGTTCTGCGCGACGTGATGGAGAGGCTGGGCTTCTCACCCGAGCTGATCGAGCTCGCGCCGACCGGAACGCTCGAAGGACCGACGATCGTGCGCGGGCGTGTCGGCAGCGGGGACGCGCTGATCTACCACCACGGGCACTTCGACGTCGTCCCCGCGCAGAGCACTGCGCAGTTCGAGCCCGAGCGCCGTGACGGCAGGATCGTCGGGCGCGGCAGCGCCGACATGAAGGGCGGCCTGGTCTCGATGCTCTACGGCGCCGCCGCCGCCGACGCGCTGGGCCTGCTCGGCGGTCGCACGATCGTCTTCCACTTCGTCTGCGACGAGGAGACCGGCAGCGCCGCCGGCTCCGGGTACCTGCGCAAGGCCGGGCTGATCGACCGCGATGCTGTCGCGATGGTCACCGCCGAGCCCACCGGCGGCGTGATCTGGCACGCGTGCCGCGGCGCGATCACGCTGCGCGTCCGGACCTCGGGCCGCGAGGCGCACGTCGGCTACGTCCACCAGGGCGTCAACGCCTTCGAGCACATGATCCGGATCGCCGAGCCGCTGACTGCGCTGTCCCACGAGCTGCTCGAGAAGCGCACCGGCTTCCCGGTCGAAAGCGAGGAGGCCCGAGGCTCGATGCTCGTCGTCGGCGGCCAGGCCGGATCCGGCGCCGGCTTCAACGCCGTGCCCGGCTCCGCGTGGTTCTCGATCGACCGCCGCTTCAATCCGGAGGAAGAGCTCGAGCAGGAGCTCGAACGGCTGACGGGCATGATCAACCAGGCAGCCGACGCCGCCGGCGCCACGGTCGGCATCGACGTCCTGCAGGAGCAGCCGTCCGGCAGCACCGAGCAGACCCATCCGGCCGCCCAGGCGCTCGCTCGGTGCATCGAGGCCGTCGAAGGCGCCGCACCGAGCTTCCGGCTGTGCCCCGGAGTCCTCGACACGCGCTGGTACTCACAGCTCGGGATCCCGGCCTTCGCCTACGGCGGCGGACGGCTGGACGTCTCCCACGGCCCCGGCGAGTACATCGACGAGGCGGCCATGCGCCGCTGCGCCGCCGTCTACGCGCTCTTCGGGGGCTGAGTCTCGGCGAGCGTGCGCTCGAGGTTGTCGAACGCCCTGCCCCAGCCGCTCCTCGTGCGAGCGCACGGCCTCCTCGTCCCACAGGCCGCTGTGGGTGAAGCGGACCGTGGTGACGCCGTCGGTCTCCTCGAAGTCGAGCTCGATCAGCTGCCGCGTGTCGTTGCCGTCCCAGATCCAGGTGAACGCCAGGCGGGTCGGCGGGTCGATCTCCGTGTAGCGGCCGCCGCCGCCGTACTCGACGTCCTCGTGGGGGTCGCGCATCACCACCCGCACGGCGCCGCCCACGCGCAGGTCGACCTCGGCCTCGGTCGTCTCCCAGTCGTGCTCGGCGTGCCACCAGCGCCGCATCACCTCCTCGCTGGTCCACGCGTCGAACACCGCCTGGGCGGGCGCCTGGAAGGTGCGCTCCATGCGCAGCGTCGTGGTCGTCGCTCATGTGCCGGGCTCCCGTCGGCGTCGCAGGCGCAGCATTATCCAGGCGCGCGCCATCAGCAGTCCGGCGCCGGCGCCGGTCGCCGACGGGAGGAGCTCCTCCAGCGGCACGCCCCCGACGTGAGCGATCACGCGGCGCCGTCGTACTCGTCGTGGTAGGTTCCACCACTGGTACGGCGGGGTCTGCGGGTAGCCCTCCGGCGAGTCCTCCCACTCCTCCTGGCGCCCGAGCGCGGTGATGTCGAGGTAGGCCCAGGTGCTCCCCATCGCCTCGTCGCCGCGGCTGTCGATGAAGTAGGTGCGGAAGATCTGGTCGCCGTCGCGGATGAAGGCGTTGGTGCCGTGCCACTCGCTCCACGCCGAAGTCGGCGTCGAAGTCGTCCGTGAGCGTGTACCACGGGATGCTCCCAGCCCATCCGCGCCTTCCAGCGCTCGATGTTCGCCTGCGGCGCGCGCGAGACGAACGCGAGCGTGGTGTCGCGGGCGTTCAGATGCGCGAGGTGGGCGACCTGGTCGGCGAGGAACGAGCAGCCGCCGCAGCCGCGCTCGGGCCAGCCGTCCACGCCGGGCTCGTAGAAGAAGCGGTAGACGATCAGCTGGCGGCGCCCGTCGAACAGGTCGAGCAGGCTCGCCGGGCCGTCCGGGCCCTCGAAGCGGTAGTCCTTCTCCACGGCCATCCTCGGCATCCGGCGGCGCTCGGCGGCCAGCGCGTCGCGGGCGCGGGTCAGCTCCTTCTCCTTCACCAGCATCTCCTCGCGGGCGGCCTCCCACTCCTGCGGCGAGACGATCGGCGGGGTGTTCATTGCGACCGTTCCTCCTTCAGGTACTCGTCGACGACGTCGAACAGGCGCCCCCAGAGGGCGCGCTGGCGATCCATCCAGTCGGCCGCCTCGCTGAGCACGTCGGGCTCGAGCGAGAGCCGGTGCGTCCGGCCCTCGACCACGCGCGTCACGACGCCCGTCTCCTCCAGCACCTTCAGGTGCTTGGAGATCGCGGGCTTGGACACGCCGAAGCCGCCGGTGGCGTCGCCGACCGTCGCCGGGCCTGCGGCGAGGCGCTCGACGATGCCGCGGCGGATCGGGTGCGACAGCGCCTTGAACGGATCGTTAACCACTGGGTTAACAATAACGCGACGGCGCGCCGGCAGGGTGCGGCTAGCCGTAGATATTGTCGGGCGCGTGGCGACGATCCTCCTGCTACGGCGACACGCTCCGCTATCCGGCGCTGCGGCACGAGATCCCGCTCGAGATCGTGGACCCGTTCCTGTTCGTCGCTCGCGAAGGACGGGCGCTCGTGCTCACGAGCTCGCTCGAGGCCGAGCGCATCGCGAAAGTGCTGCCCGACGCGGAGTTGCTGCTCGCCGAGGACCTCGGGTTCTACGAGCTCGTCGAGGACGGCATGTCGCTCGACGAGGCGGAGCTCGAGATCGGCGGTCCGCGCCGTCGAGCGGTGGGGCATCCGGGACGCGGTCGTGCCGGGCGACCTGCCGGTCGTGGTCGCCGACCGGCTGCGCGACGCGGGCGTCGGCGTCGAAGTCGACGCGGGCGCCGTCGAAGGACGCCGGCGGGTCAAGAACGCCGGCCGAGCTGGACGGCATCCGGCGCGCGCAGCGCGCGGCCGAGGCCGGCATGGCGGCCGGCGAGGCGCTGATTCGCGGCGCCGATCGCGGCGACGGCCGCCTGCTACGCGCCGGCGAGGCGCTGACGGCCGAGACGGTCCGGGCGGCGATCCGCGCGGCGTGTGCGGCGGCCGGCGCGCCCGCGCCGCCGGACATCATGGTGGTGTCCGCGCTGTCGGCGGCGGCGGGCACGATCCCGGCTCCGGGCCGCTGCCCGCCGACCTGCCGATCGAGATCGACCTGTGGCCCCGCGACGAGACGAGCGGCTGCTGGGCGGACATGACGCGCACGTTCGTCGCCGGCGACGGTGACCGACGAGGTGGCCGCGCTGCGCGACGTCGTCCGGGAGGCGCTGGAGGCGGCGCGTGCCGCGGCGCGTCCCGGGATCACCGGCGGAGAGCTGTACGACGATCGCGGCCGAGATCGTCGAGCGCGCCGGTTACCCGACCCAGCGCACGCGAGAGCCCGGGGAGCGGCTGACGCACGGGTTCTACTTCGGCCTCGGCCACGGCGTCGGGCTCGAGGTCGCACGAGGCGCCATGGCTCGGGCTCGGCTCGGCGCGAGACGCTCGTCGCCGGCGACGTGGTCGCGATCGAGCCGGGGATCGAGGGCCTCGAGGGGATCGGCGGCGTGCGCTTCGAGGACCTGCTGCTGATCACCGACGACGGGCTGCGAGACGCTGACGCGCTACGCGTACGACCTGTGAAGTCCTACGGAGCCGTCACGGCCCACGTACCCGCCGCGTATGTGCTCAGGTCGACCGCGCTTTGCTTGTAGACGGCCGCTCCGCGCGTGTACGGACCGTCCTCGTCGCCATCGACGACGCTGTAGAACTTCACGGGGCCCTCGTCGTTGACGGTTCCGACGTAGATGCACAGGTGACCTCGCTGAGCGGCCGGGGCGGCGGCCGTGCCAGGGCACTGGAGCGGCGGCATGTCCCCCTTCTGAACGATGTGCAGCTCGGGGCTCGCGGCCAGCGGGAAGGGGTAGGAGATGGCTCCGGTGACGTTCTGACCGGCGGGCGAATCCATGCCGAACGACCATGCGCCGGTGAGCGTCCTGCCGCTCGGAAGGGTGGCCGGGAGCGGCCCGGGCTCGCCGGTCTCGCCCTTGGGAAGCGAGCCGGCCGCGAAGTCCTCCGCGAGCAGCTTTCCGTTGGCGACGTCGGCGCTCGTCAGGTTCTTCACGTCGGCGCCCGTGAGCGAGTCGTTGGTCACGTCCCTGCCGGTGAGGTTCTTGATGTCGGCCCCGGTGAGCGCGTTCTTCGGGACGTTCCGGCTGGTGACCTGCAGCGCGGCGTAGGAGCTCCCGCCGAGCGCGACGAACACGGCAATCGTTGCCATCACGTTGGCGTAGCTCAGATGGGGGAGGAGCTTGGAAGGCATGCCTCGACGCTACGGCCGGGCGGCCTCGGGCGAAATCGTGGAAACCCTCAAGCTTTGACGGGCCCGGTCGACCCGCGCACGATCAGCTCCGGCGCCGGCGCCTCGTACGGCGGCGGCTCCCGGCCGGCGATCGCGGCGAGCAGCGTGGCCGCCGCGATCTCGCCGAACTGCGCGTAGTCGATCCGGACGCTGGTGAGCGGCGGCGACGCGAGCGCGGCGAGCGGCGAGTCGTCGAACCCGGTGACCGACAGCTCTCGCGGGATCGCGACCGCGTGCGAGCGCGCCGCGGCGATCCCGGCGGCGGCGAGCAGGTCGCTCCCGTACACGATCGCCGTCGGCCGCCGCTCGGCCGCCAGCAGCGACGCGGTGGCCGCCTCGCCCGCCTCGGCGTGCGCGACCGGCCCCGGCTCGACGCCGGCGGCGACGAGCGTCGATCGCCACACCGCCAGCCGCGCCTGCACGTGCTCGTAGTGCGCCGGCCCGCCGACGAAGGCAATCCAGCGGTGCCCGAGATCCAGCAGGTGCGCGACCACCTCCTCCATCCCGCGCGCGTGCTCGGTCTCGACCGACGGGAACGGGCACGGCGACACCGGATGGCCGGCGACGACGACCGGCAGGCCGGCCGCGGCCAGGGGCTCGAACCGGGGATCGTCGAGCTCGACGTCGCACAGCAGGAACCCGTCGACGCGCCCGGCGGCGGCGAGCCGCTCGTAGGCGCCGAGGTCGACCCGCTCGGCCACCCGCAGGACGAGGTCGTGGTCGCTGCGCGCGAGCGTGCGCTCGATGCCGGCCAGGAAGCGCACGAAGAACGGATCCACCTCGAGCTGGTCGACGGACCGCGCGAGCAGCAGGCCGATCGCGCGCGCCCGCGCCTCCGTCAGAGCGCGCGCCGATGCGCTCGGTCGCCAGCCCAGTTCGTCCGCCGCGTCGAGGATCCGGCGGCGCGTCGCCTCCGCCACCCCCGGCCGGTCGTTGACGGCGAACGACACCGCCGCCGACGACACGCCCGCGCGCGCGGCGACGTCGTCGATCGTCGGCCGGCGCGCCCTCACAGGACGTGAATCCGGTCGTTTGTCGGAGGCCATGAAGGGGGTATCGTTCCACACGGGACTTAAGCGCTTAAGCGAAAGCGGGAGGAGATCGTGATGCGGGTGAAGCGAGCGGTCGCCGCCGGAGTCGTCCTGGCGGCCACGATCGGCGCGGGGGCGGCGCAGGCCGCGCCGGAGCTTGGAGTGTCGGACCGGCTGGCGGACCGGCGCGCCCTCGCCTCGGGCGACCGGGCGTACGCCGTCGGCTTCGAAGACGGGCGGTTCTACGCGAACGGCTGGCACATCACGGGCGAGATGGGCGGCGTGTGGACGCCGCCGCTGAAGCTCGTCGACGGCGTCTGGTTCGGCGTCGGCGACCAGTGGGTCGGCCCGGCGAAACGCTTCCGCAGCGGCTGGGGCTACACCGAGCTCGACCTCCCCGACACGGCCGGCCTGCAGCTGCAGCGCACCGACTTCGCGCCCGACGGCCGCCGCGCCGTCCTGTTCGGCCTGAAGCTGACCAACCGCGGTCACAGCACGCGCACCGTGACCGTGAAGGTGGACGCCCACTCGGAGCTGATGGGCGCCTACCCGTGGGGCTTCAGCGGCGTCACGCCGAACGCGAGCGACAACTTGGCGGACACGGCGGCCTTCGACGGCCGCGCGCTGGTGTTCCGCGAGCAGGGCAAGCTGCCTCACCCCAACGCAGAAACGCACGACTGGGCGGCCCTCGTCGCTTCCGATCGTCGACCGGCGGGCGGCGACACGGGAGCCGGGCATCGCGGCGACCAGGGCAACAACGTCTGTACGGCGGAGGTACCGCCCAGTCAGTGCGACGACGGGCCGTTCGGCAAGGGCCGGGGCGGCCAGCTGCGCTACGAGGTGCGGATCAAGGGCCGCGACTCCGAGACCGTGTGGGTGGCGGTGGCCGGGTCCGACCAGGGCCTGCAGGCGGCGCGCAAGGAGCTCGAGGCCGCCACGAGCAACCCGGAGCGGGCGCTGGATCGCAAGATCGAGGCGCGCGAGGAGCTCGGCCGCTGGTCGCGCGTCTCGCTGCCCGGCGACCGCCGCCTTCAGGACGGCATCGACTGGAGCAAGCAGAACCTGGCCGACTCCACGCAGGTGGCCGAGAACCTGAAGATCCGCCACGTCGATCAGGGTCGCCAGTACCCGCCGCCGGCCGGCACGGTCCGGCACGTGCGCTTCCGCGGCGCCGGCTGGCCCGACTACCCGTGGATCTTCGGCACCGACGGCGAGTACACGGCGTTCGCGAGCGTCGCGCTCGGCCAGTTCGAGCCGACGATGGACCATATGCGCGCGCTGCACGACGTGTCCGAGATCGCCAACGCGCGCTCGGGCAAGGTGGTGCACGAGATCGTCACCGATGGCTCGATCTGGTTCGGCTCCAACACCGACCCGGGGAACACCGACGAGACCGTCAAGTTCCCGAGCATCGTGGCGCTGCTGTGGCGCTGGACCGGGAACGACAGGTTCCGCGACGAGATGTACGACTTCGCCAAGCGCAACCTGCGCTATGTCGACGAGAACCTCGACGCCGACAACGACGGCTGGCCGGAGGGCCTCGGCAACGTCGAGCGCGAGGGCATGGGGCCGGAGAAGCTCGACAACACCGTCTACTACATCCGCGGCCTCTACGACCTCGCCGATCTGGCCGCCTCCAAGCACGACCGGGCGACGTACGAGTGGGCGAAGGGCCTGGCCGACGACCTGTACGAGCGGTTCGAGGACGAGTGGTGGATGGACGCCCAGAGCCTGCACGCGGACTCGCTCAGCGCCACCGGCGCGAAGATCCAGCAGAAGCACTGGATCACGGCGACGCCGACCGAGGCCGAGCTGACGATCGACGGCCGCGCAGTCCCCGGGCTCGCGTCGCGCGACCACGGGACGCGCGCGGCGGCGCTGCACGAGACGCCGTGCTTCAGCGGCGAGCGCCCGCTCAACCGCGGCCTGTTCCACACCGGCTGCGGCGGCGGGCCGACGGGCGCCGGCGAGGCGACGATCTTCTCGCTCAACACGGCGATCCAGTCGGTCGGCGAGGGGAACTACGGGCGCCTCGGCGCCGAGCAGCAGAAGCGCTACACGGACGCCAACGTGGAGACGATGTTCGCCGAGCCGGCCACGAACGGCACGCCCGACGAGCAGCCCGGCGCGATGCCGGAGATCGTGCCGTCACCGGCCTTCGGCAAGAACATCGACCGCTGCTGGACGTGCCGGTCGATGTTCCTGCAGGCATGGGGCAACTACGGCACCGCGTGGCCGGTCGTGCACCAGCAGCTCGGCGTGCAGCCGGACCTCGGCCGCGACGTGCTCACGGTCGTGCCGCAGCTGCCGTCCGCGGCCCCGATCGCCGGCGAGGACATCCGGCTCGGCGACGGCAGGCTCGACCTCGTGCGCGCCGCGCGTGACGGCAACCGCTACGTGACGAAGGTCGACGCCTCGCGCGCGCCGATCAAGCGGCTGCTGCTCGGGCACACGCTCCCGCGCGGCGCGAAGGTGAGCAGCGTGAGGCTCGACGGGCGCCGGGTCGAGTGGCACGCGCGTACGACCAACCGCGGCCTCGAGGTCACGGTGGCCACCGGTCGCGGCGAGCACGAGCTGGTGGTCACCGCGGGCTGAGCCTGAGACCGTCCCAGTCGTTCTCGAACGCCCAGCGCGCGCCGACCGTCCAGGCCTGAACGCGATTGGAGAGGGCAACCGGTTCGACCGCTCCCTCCCGAGCTACCGCATACAGCTCGGGGGAGCGGCCGAGCTGGTCGAGCGCCGCCAGCACGCCGGTGCGGACGCGCTCGGCCTCGGCGTGGCGGCCGGCGGCGCGCAGGCCGCCCCAGCCGAGCCATGAGTCGAACGGCCAGACCGAGCCGCGGTGGTAGTGCTGCGGATCGAACACCGGCGAGTCCGACGACAGCGTGCGCAGGCCGAAGTCCGTGAGGATGTCGGGCCGGCACAGTCGCTCTGCCGCGGCGTCGCGCGCGTCGCCGGAGAGCGCGTCCGCCCACAGCAGCCAGCCGAGCTGCGAGCCGGCCCCGGGCACCACCCGGTCGCCGGCCTCGATCGCCATCACCTCGGGCGTGAAGACCGCGGACAGCCGCGCGCGCATCGCGTGCTGCTTCTCCTCCCAGCCGCCGTCCGGGTCGAGTGCCGTCATCGCCTGCAGCGCCGCGTACGCCGCCGCCTGAGAGTCGGCGTCGGCCAGCGGCGCGTGCGGCGCCGTGCCGTCGGGTCGCAGGATCCCGCCGCCGTACGCCCCGGTGGGATCGACCGTGTCGCGCCATCCGTGCTGCGTCAGCGCGGGCCAGTCGCCCGGCACGTGCCGGACGAGGCCGCCGCCCCGCTCGAGCGCCCGGTCCAGCCAGCGCGCCGCCGCCCGCCAGGAGTCCTCCAGCTCGTCGGACAGCTCCGCGTCCTGCGAGGCCATCACGACGAGGAACCACGACGTCGCGTCGGCTGTGCCGTAGTAGGCGAACTCGCCCTTGTCGGGCCAGCCGAGCTCGAGGAACCCCTCCGGCGCACGGTCGCGGAACTCGTGCCCGATCTTGCCCGGCTCCTCGCACGTGCCCCGGTGCTCGCGGCGGCCCTGGCGCGCCGCCAGCGCGCGCAGCGTTGCCTCGGCAACGCGCGGGCGCTCCGGGATCAGCTGGAGCGAGCAGATCAGCGAGTCGCGCCCGAACAGCGCGTTGAAGCGCCCGGGGTCCCCCTCCTCGACCGGTGGCGTCGACGCGTACGGCCAGCCCTCGTCGGAGAGCAGCGCGTCGAGCTCGTCAAGCGACATCGATCACCGCCCCGCTCCAGGGCGCCAGCGCGAGCGCGCCGTCCACGCGCTCGCCGTCGCGAGCGCGATCGGTCGCGACCAGCACCGACCCGGTGATCCCGTCGACCGTCACCGGCGCGTCCGAGAGGTTCAGCGCCACGGCCGTCCGGTCGCCGCGCCGCCACGCCCACGCCCCGTCGGGCGCAGGCAGTGTCGCGTAGGCGCCGGCGCGCAGGTCGGCGCGGTCGCGGCGTAGGGCGATCAGGTCGCGCACCAGGTTCAGCACCGATCCGGGGTCGGCGCGCTGGTCGGCGACGTTGCGCGCGCCGGCGTCGCCGAGCGGCAGCCAGGTGTCGGCGGCGTCCGTGAAGCCGGCGCCCGGGCCGCTCGCCCACTGCATCGGCGTGCGGCAGCCGTCGCGTCCCTCCGGCACCGGGTCGCGCAACCGGTCCGGCGGGATCTCCACGTCCGGCATCGCGATCTCGTCGCCGTAGTACAGGAACGGCGTGCCGCGCAGCGTCAGCAGCATCAGCAGCGCCGCCCGCGTCTTCGCCTCGTCGCCGTCCGCCCAGCGCGTGACGAGCCGCCCCGCGTCGTGGTTGGAGCCGGTGTAGACCGGCCACGACGCCTCCGGCAGGCCGGCCTCCACGCCCTCCACCACGGCGCGCAGCTGGGCGGCGTCGAGGTCGGAGTGCACGAACAGGAAGTTGAACGCCATGTGCAGCTCGTCCTCGCCGGCGCCGTAGAACGGGAACAGCTGGGCGAGCTCGAGCACGTACGTCTCCCCCACCAGGACGTGGTCGGGATCCGCCACGCCCCGCCACCGGCGCAAGACGTCGTGCACCTCCGGGCGGTTCATCGAGTACTCGTGCCTCCAGCCCCACTCCTGCACCTTCGGATGATCCTCCGGGCCGGCCGCCGGGTCGTCACGCAGCTCGCGGTCCTTGACGATCGCGTGGCAGACGTCGATCCGGAAGCCCGCGACGCCGCGCTCGAACCAGAAGCGCAGGATGTCGTCGAACTCCTCGCGCACCTGCTCGCTCCACCAGTTCAGGTCCGGCTGGGCGGGCAGGAAGTTGTGCAGGTAGTACTGGCCGGAGCGCTCGTCGAGCGTCCACGCCGGGCCGCCGAACGTGGACTGCCAGTTGTTGGGCGGCGAGCCGTCCGGCTTCGGGTCGGCCCACACGTAGAAGTCGCGGTAGCGCGCCTCGCGCCCGGTCAGCGCGTCCTGGAACCACTCGTGGCGGTCGCTCGTGTGGTTCGGGACGAGATCCAGCAGCACGCTGATTCCGCGCTTTCCGGCCTCGGCGATCATCTCGTCGAGGTCGGCCAACGTACCGAGTTCAGGATGGACCGATCGATAGTCCGCGACGTCGTATCCCCAATCAGCGTTCGGCGACGGCATCGTCGGGTTCAGCCAGATGCCGTCGACGCCCAGCCACTCGAGGTGGTCGAGCCGGTCGATCACCCCGCGGAGGTCGCCGACGCCGTCGCCGTCGGAGTCCGCGAAGGAGCGCGGGTAGATCTGATACAGGACGCCGTCTCGCCACCAGGACATGGCGGCGGAGGATACGAAGGACCGGCGCACCACGTAGATAGCCCGAGGACCGGTGCCAGTACGCATTCCGGGGCCGCAACGGGTACGTTCCTAACCCAAACATCGGACAGAGGGGGAGCTCGTGTCCAAGAGACTTGTGTTTCTGTTGTGCGCCGCACTCGCGTGTGCGGTCCTCATCACCGCGTGCGGTGGCGACGACGAGGGCGGCGGCGGAGCCAGTACCGAGGAGACCGGCAGCACCGAGGGCGTGAAGGCCGTCGACCCGGCCTCGATGGAAGGCGCCACCGGCACGGTCACGTACTGCTCCGGCAAGGACACCTCGGGTGACCTCAAGGAGACCATCGCCGAGTTCAACGAGGCGAATCCCGACCTGCAGGTCAAGCTGGTGGAGTTCCCGGAGGACGCTCAGCAGCAGCACGACCAGTTCGTGCAGCGCCAGAAGGCGAAGTCCGGAGACTGCGACGGGTTCGAGGAGGACGTCGTCTGGACCGCGGAGTTCGCGTCCCAGAAGTGGCTGATGGACATGTCGGACTACATCGCGACCCGCAAGGACTTCATCCCGTCGACGCTTGAGACCGTCACGTTCGACGGCAAGGTCTTCGGGGCCCCGCGCGCCTCCGACGCCGGCATGATGTACTACCGGACCGACCAGGTGAAGGAGTTCCCCGCCACCTGGCAGGAGCTCTACTCCGAGGCCGCGAAGGGCGACGGCCTCGTCTACCAGGGCTCGGCCTACGAGGGCCTCACGGTCGACTACCTCGAGTATGCGTTCGCGGCCGGCGGCTCGGTCATCTCCGAGGACGGCAAGAAGTCGACGATCAACTCGCCCGAGAAC
The DNA here is from genome assembly GCA_963774155.1 of uncultured Solirubrobacteraceae bacterium. Taxonomy (GTDB): domain Bacteria; phylum Actinomycetota; class Thermoleophilia; order Solirubrobacterales; family Solirubrobacteraceae; genus DASSUW01. The sequence continues at coordinate 4,774 of CAVZDW010000005.1, read as the reverse complement.
GTCAAGGCGCTCCAGTTCATGGTCGACGGCATCAAGGACGGCGCGGCTCCCAAGGCCGTGACGACGATGACCGAGGAGCCGGCCCGCCGCGCCTGGGAGGCCGGCAAGGCGACGTTCATGCGCAATTGGTCGTACTGCTACGCCCTCTCGCAGCAGGCGCCGAACGTCAAAGGCAAGTTCGCCGTCGCGCCGTACCCGGAGTTCGAGGGCGGCGGCAAGGCGGCGGTCCTCGGCGGCCACAACATGGTCATCTCGGTGTACTCGAAGAACCCGGGCGGAACCCTGAAGTTCATCGACTACGCGACCAGCCCGGAGCGGATCGCCAAGAACGCCTCCAAGTACTCCAAGACCCCGACGATCGGGGCCGCGTTCGACGACCCGGCGGTCCAGAAGGCGATGCCGTTCGCCGACGCGCTGCGCGAGGGCGTCGAGAACGCCAAGTCGCGTCCGGTGTCGCCGGTCTACCCGCAGATCTCGGAGGCGATCTTCAAGAACGTCAATGCAGCACTGTCGGGCTCGACCTCACCGGAGGACGCGCTCAAGCAGGCCGATACGGACATCAACAACGCGTTGGCGACCTTCTAGGAGCTAACAGTGGAAGCCGCCTCCATTAAGGCCGGCACGCCAAAGGCGCGGCGCTCTCGAGGAATCTCGGAGCGCCGCCTGGCGGCGTACATGGTCTCGCCGTCCCTGCTGCTGATCGCGCTCGTGGCGGCCTATCCGATCATCTACGCGGTCTGGCTGTCTCTTCACGAGTACAGCGTCCGCGTCGCCGGCCTGTCCCGCTGGGCCGGCCTGGACAACTACTCGAAGGCGCTCCAGGATCCCGAGTTCTGGGATGCCGTGCAGAACACGTTCATCTTCACCGCCGGTTCGGTGATCTTCGAGGTGATCATCGGGATGGGGATGGCGCTGGCGATGCACAGCGCGTTCCGCGGCCAGGGCCTGCTGCGCACGGTGGTGCTCGTGCCGTGGGCGGTCCTGACCGTCGTCACCGCGATGATGTGGCGGACGATCTTCGACCCCACGCTCGGCCTCGTGAACTCGTTGCTGGGCACAGACATCGTGTGGCTCGGCGAGTCGCCCCACGCGATGATCGTGATGATCATCGCCGACGTCTGGAAGACCGCGCCCTTCATGGCGTTGCTGCTGCTCGCCGGGTTGCAGGTGATACCCGGTGAGATCTACGAGGCGGCGAAGGTCGACGGAGCCACGATCTGGCAGCGGTTCAGCAAGATCACGCTGCCGCTGCTGATGCCGGCGCTGCTCGTCGCGCTGATCTTCCGCACGCTCGACGCGCTGCGGATCTTCGACCTGCCGTTCGTGCTGACCAAGGGCACGCACGGCACCAACACGCTGTCGCTCGAGGCGTATCAGACGTTCACGGCCAACAACATCATCGGGTTGGGCGCCGCTCTGGCGGTGCTCACGTTCATCATCGTGATGGCCGTCTCGTTCATGTACATCAGGTTCGTCGGCGGCAACATCCGCGGCCTGGCGGAGGAGTGACAATGGCTACCCCCGCAGTCGGAGCAACCGAGCCCGTCACGACCGCCACGCGGACGGTCGCCAAGCAGAAGAAGCCGGCAGCACCGAAACCGCCGTGGTGGCTGTGGGTGTCCATCGCAGCGATCGTGCTCTTCTGCCTGGCGCCGTTCTACTGGCTGGTCAACGTCTCGCTCAAGACCGGGCCGGACCTGTCGGGGTCGGCCATCGTGCCGCCGAACCCGACCCTCAACAACTACCAGTCGGTCCTCCAGGACGACGACTTCATCCATGCACTGCTCAACAGCGCGATCGTCAGCCTGACCACCACGTTCCTGGCACTGATGGTCGGCTCGTTCTGTGCCTACGCACTCGCGCGCCTGCGGTTCCCGGCGAAGTTCCTGTTGCTGGCGGTGGTCCTGTCGATCACGACGTTCCCGGGGATCGCGATCGCGACCCCGATCTTCAGGCTGTGGTCGAACCCGCCGTTCGGGCTCCCAGTGCTGTTCAACACGCTGCCTGGCCTGATCATCCCGTACCTCACGTTCGCCCTCCCATTGGCGATCTACATCCTCGTGTCGTTCTTCAAGGAGATCCCGAAGGACCTCGAGGAAGCGGCGCTGGTCGATGGCGCGACGCGCTTCCAGGCGTTCTACAAGATCGTGATCCCGCTCGCCGCGCCCGGGCTCGCAACGGCCGGGATCCTGACGTTCATCGCCGCTTGGAACGAGTTCCTGTTCGCCGTCACGCTGACGTCGACGCCGAGTGCACGCACGGTGCCGGCGGCGATCGCGTTCTTCACCGGCTCGACCGAGTTCGAGGAGCCGTTGGGAACGATCAGTGCCGCGTCGGTGCTCATCTCGATCCCGCTGATTCTGCTCGTGCTGCTGTTCCAGAAGCGGATCGTCGCGGGCCTGACGGCCGGAGCCGTCAAGGGCTGATGTCCACGCCGCTCACGGCGGCCGTCCTCGCCCTGGTGGGCGTGGTGGCCGTCGTGGGCATCGCGTGGGTGTTCTTCCTGGTCGGCCGCGCGGAGGATCGCGACCGGGCGGAGGCGGCCGCGAAGGCGAAGCCGCCCGAGCCCGAGCCCGAGCCCGAGCCCGAGCCCCAGTCGCGGCGCGAGCCGGAGCACGACCACTCGGCGGGCAACGGCCGGATCGCGCGCGAGCGCCGCCGGCCGATGCCGCCGCGCCGCCCTTAGAGCAGCGGCGCAGCGTCGGTTCAGCGGTAGAAGTTGCGGTCCCAGCGGTGGCGCTTGAGCGCTGCCACCTGCTCGTCCGGCAGCCCGCGGCCGTCGCCGACCGCGGCGTTGCGCTCCACGTTGCGCACCGTCCGCATCCCCGGGATCGCGGCGGACACGGCGGGGTGGGAGAGCACGTAGCGGAGGGCGACCTCGGGCAGCTGCTCGCGCTCGATCCCGAGGTCGTCGAGGATCGCCTGCACGTGGTCGGCCACCTGCTGCCTGCGGTCCTCGCGGAAGTAGCGCCAGCGGAAGTCGCCCTCCGGGAACTCCGTGTCGGGGCCGATCGTGCCGGTCAGCGCGCCCTCGTCGAACGGCACGCGAGCGAGCACGCCGACGCCGTGCTCGGCGCAGGCGTCCAGCAGCTCGTCCTCGGGCGACTGGTCGAAGACGTTGTAGATCACCTGCACGGAGTCGACCGCGCCGCTCTCGATCAGCTTCAGCGCGTTGGCGGGCTGGTGGTCGTTGATCGAGACTCCGAAGGCACGGATCTTGCCCTCGGCCTTGAGCGCCTCGATTCCCTCGAGCCACGTCCCGCGCCCCACCCACTCGTCCGACCAGACGTGGAACTGCTGGACGTCGATCGTGTCGAGGCCGAGGTTGCGCAGGCTGCGCTCCGTGCACCCGCGAACGTATTCGGCCGGGAACGCGTCGTCGGGGTCGACGCCGGTGGGCGCCGGCCAGATGCGGTTCTTCGGCGGGATCTTGGTGGCGACGACGACCTGCTCGTCGCGCTCGCGTGCGACGCGCCCGACCAGCTCCTCGCTATGCCCGTCGCCGTAGGCGAGCGCCGTGTCGATCAGCGTCACGCCGAGGTCGACCGCGCGGTTAAGCGCCGTCAGCGACTCGTCGTCCTGCGCGCCGAGCCACATGCTGCCGCCGATCCCCCACGCGCCGTAGCCGATCTCGGATACCTCCAGGCCGGTCCGGCCAAGCGCTCTCCGGTGGACGCTCACAGCCCCAGCTCCGCCCGATACTCGCGCCGGTAGTCACGGCGGGCGCTCAGCACCTTCCCGACGTACTCGCGGGTCTCGGGGAACGGGATGTGGTCGGCCACGCGGAAGCGCTCACCGTGGTCGGCCGCCTCCCGCCACCACTGGTCGACCTTGCCCTCGCCGGCGTTGTAGGCGGCGAGCGCGAGCGCCTCGTTGCCGTGGTAGCGCTGGAGCAGGTAGCGCAGGTACCAGGAGCCGTAGGAGATGTTGATCTGCGGGTCGGCGAGGTCGCCCTGCTCGAACCGTGTGCCGCCCGACTTGTGGGCGATGTAGTCGGCCGTCGAGGGCATGATCTGCATGAGGCCCTTGGCGCCGGCATGCGACGTCTGGTCGCGGAAGCGCGACTCGACGTAGATGACGCCGGCGATCAGCGTCGGGTCGAGGTTCTTGTCGTCCGCCTGCTGGCGGATGACGTCCTCGTGACGGAGCGGGAGGGCCAGCTCCTGGACGGCCTTGTCGGCCCACGGCTTGACGATCAGCGTCGCGATGGCGACGGCCACGAGGGCGGTGACGAGCAGCGCCAGGCGGCGCCGGAGCACCTTCGCGCGGCTGCGGCGCGGGCGGCGCCGGGAGGCGGTGCGGGTCTGGGCGTGCGCGCTCACGATGTCAGCTTGGCAAGGACGGACGACAGCTGCTGCTCCAACTCCCCGAGAGTGCCGGAGTTCTGGACCGCATACGTCGCACGTTGCGACTTCTCCTCCTGGCCGAGCTGCCGGGCTGTCCGCTCGTCGACAGCCTCGTGCCCGCGGGCGGCGGCGCGCTGGGCCCGCACGGCGTCGTCCGCGACGACCGCGATCGTGGCGTCGAAGGCCGACTGCAGGCCGGACTCGAACAGCAGCGGGACCTCGACGACGAGGGCGGGGGGCGGCGGCACGCGGGTGGACTCGATCGCCCGCCACTCGGCGATCCGCTCGCCCACCTTGGGCCAGATCAGCTCCTCCAGCCACGCCCGCTCGTCCGGCTCGGCGAACGCGCGGCGGGCCACCGCGGGGCGATCGACGACGCCTCCGGGGGCCATCTCGTCGCCCCAGCGCGCCACGACGGCGGCGTGGAC
>CAVZDW010000004.1:0-918926 GCA_963774155.1 uncultured Solirubrobacteraceae bacterium | reverse complement strand
AGCGATCCTCGGCGAGCCGGGTGACCGTGAGGTCGGCCACGATCCCACCGCCCGCGTCGAGGAACTGGGTGTAGGTGACGCGGCCGACTTCGCGGTCCATGCGCGCGTCGCAGACCCGCTCGAGCAGGGCCAGCGCGCCCGGGCCGGAGACCTCGAGCTTGCCGAACGACGTCAGGTCGATGATGCCCACGCGCTCGCGGAACGCCTCGTGCTCCTCGCGCAGCCGGTCCAGGTAGGGCGGTCGTGTGAAGCCGAAGGCCCGCTGGTCCTCCCCGGCCCGGCGCCAGCGCTCACCCGGCTCGTAGTAGTCGACCCGCTCCCAGCCGTTCTTGGTGCCGAAGACCGCGCCCAGCTCCTCGTGGCGGATGTGCAGCGGGCTCAGCCGGCGCCCGCGGCCGGCCTCGCTCGTGTCGAGCGGGTAGCGCAGCCGGTAGTAGTACTTGTAGACCTCGCGGGCGGTCTCCCCCGCCACCACCGGGTCGCGATAGACGCGCCCGAAGCGCCACGCGCGGTACGCGGTGACGTCCTCCTCGCTGCGGCCGTCGGTCATCCACTCCGCGAGCGCCTTGCCCATGCCGCCGGCGCCGCCGAACCCGTTGAGCGACAGCCCGGCGGCGACCCAGAAGCCGTGCAGCCCGGGCATCGGGCCCAAGAGCGGGTTGCCGTCCGGCGTCATCGCGTCCGGGTGGCAGAGCAGGCGCACGACGCCCGCGTCCTCGAGGAACGGGAAGCGCTCGATGGCGCCTTCGAGCAGCGGCGCGAAGCGATCCATGTCCGACTCGACCGGGCTGCTGCCGTGGTCCCACGGCACGCCGTCGGCCCAGCGCGCGGTCGGGTTCGGCTCGTAGCCGCCCACGAGCAGGCCGCCGGCCTCCGCCTTGCCGTAGACGAGGTGGTCGGGATCGCGGAAGCACGGGGCGTCGCGCGGGATCTCGTGTCCGGCCACGGCCTGCATGGCCACGTGCTGGTGGTCGACCGGGACGGAGGCGAGGAACGTGCCGGCCATCGCCGCGACCTGCGGCGCCCAGATCCCGGCCGCGTTGACGACGTGCTCGGTCTCGATCGGGCCGCGGTCGGTGTGGACGGCGCGCACCTCGCGGCCGGGCCCGAGCTCGATGCCGTCGACGCGCGTGCGGAGCCGGATCTCGACGCCGAGCGCGCGCGCCGCGTCGGCCACCGCGTGGGTCGCGATGTGCGGGTCGACGTGGCCGTCGCCCGGCATCCACACGCCGCCGAGGATCGGCGCGCCGTCCGCCTCCGGCAGCCGCTCGAGCACCTCGGCGGGCGAGATCAGCTCGGCCTCCAGGCCGATCCCCGCGGCGCGGCTCGCCGCGCGGCGCAGGTCGAGCAGGCTGTCCTCGCTCGACGCGATGCGGACGCTCCCCACCGCCTCGAAGACGCCGAGCTCGCGATACAGCTCCACGCTGTAGCGGCGGAAGCGCATCATCGTCGCCGAGGGGTTGAACGCGGTGACGAGGCCCGCGGCGTGATGCGTCGACCCGCTCGTCAGCTCGCCCTTCTCGAGCAGCACGATCTCGTCCCACCCGGCGCGGGCGAGATGCAGCGCGACGCTGCACCCGGCGATGCCGCCCCCGATCACCACCACCCTCGCTCGGTCCATTCGGGGATGATCCCCGGATGTCGCTGGACGCGTCGCTCGACGAGGTGCTGGAGCTGGTTCCCCCGCTCGCGGGACGACCACGGACGGTCAGCGAGCTCCCGGGCGGGCTGACGAACGCCAACCACAAGGTCGTCACCGACGCCGGCGCGTTCGTGGTGCGCCGCTGGAGCGACGACACCGGGCTGCTGGCCATCGACCGCGACAACGAGCACTGGAACTCCGTCCGGGCCGCGGAGACCGGCGTCGGCGCGCCGGTGATCGGCTACCTGCCCGAGCACAACACGATGGTCTTCGCGTTCGTCGAGGGCGTGACGATGAGCGCCGAGGCGCTACGCGACGGCGACCACATGGCGCTCGTCGCCGACGCCTGCCGGCGCCTCCACACGGCCCGGCGCTTCCGCGACGACTTCGACATGTTCGCGACGCAGCCGCGCTACCTGGGCATCGTCCAGGACCGCGGCTTCAAGCTTCCCGACCGCTACCTCGAGTTCGCGCCGCACGTGGCCGCCATCCGTGAAGCGCTGGCGGTCCGCGACGAGGGCACGGTCCCCTGCAACAACGACCTGCTGGCCGAGAACCTCCTGCTCGGGCCCGACGGCTTCCGCCTCATCGACTACGAGTACTCCGGCAACAACGACGCGTGCTTCGAGCTCGGCAACGTGTGGAGCGAGTCGAACCTGTCGCTCGCGCAGCTGGGCGAGCTCGTCGCGGCCTACTACGGGCGCGAGCTGCGCCACAAGGTCGCCCGCGCGCGGCTGTGGGGCCTGATGTCGAAGTACGGCTGGACGCTGTGGGCCTCGATCCAGGACGGCGTCTCCGACATCGACTTCGACTTCTGGGGCTGGGGCCTGGAGAAGTTCGAGCGCGCTGTGGCGGAGTTCGACGATCCCGGCTTCGAGCGCCTGCTCGACGAGGCCCGCCGCCCGGACTAGCGCGGGACCGAATCGGTGATCAGGCGCTCGACCGCCGCGACGAAGTCGGCCGGCCGCTCGAGCTGCGGCACGTGGCCGCAGCCCGGAAGGACCTCGCACCGCGCTTCGGGAACGTAGGCGCGCAGGGCGCGGAGCGTCCCGTATGGGATGACGCGGTCGCGGTCGCCCCACACGAAGGCCACCGGCATCGCCAGCTCGCCCAGCCGCGGCCGCAGGTCCGCGCGTACGACGGCGGCGATCGCCTCGCTGATGCGCGTCGCGCCGCGCGAGCCGTTCATCATGCGCCGGGCGTCCTCGCCGGACACGCGCTTCGTGTCGACGACGATGCCGGCCAGCAGCAGCCGCCGGGTGATCGGCCGGCCGGCGAGCGCCGGCGCGGCCGCGCGACGCGTGCGGCCGATCGCGAAGCCGACGCGCCCGGCGACGGCCGGGATCGGGCCGCCGCGGGGAGCGAGGCCCGCGGGAGCGGCGAGCACGAGGCTGCGCACGCGCTCGGGGTGCCGGTGGGCCACCACGAGCGCCACGGCGCCGCCGAGTGAGTTGCCGAGCAGGTCGAAGCGCTCGGGCAGCGCCTCGGCCAGCGCGTCGGCCACGTGGTCGAGGTCGAAGCCCCGGCCGACGGGCGGCGAGGCGCCGAAGCCGGGCAGGTCCGGCGCCACGACGAACCGGTGCTCGCCCAGTGCGGGCATCACCCCGCGCCAGACGACCCGGCTGGTCCCGACGCCGTGCAGCAGTACGAGCGGCGGGCCTTCCCCGAGGGTCTCGATGGCGATCACCGCTCCAAGCCTAGGGCGAGCTGACGGTCACGCGTCGAGCGGCAGCGGCTCCTCCATCGTCTCCACCACGCGGTCGGCCCCCGCCTCGCGGAGGGCGGCCGCGTCGAAGTGACCGGTCGCCACGCCGATCGCCGTGCAGCCCACGGCGTGCGCCGCCTGGATGTCCAGCGGGGTGTCCCCGATCACGTAGATCTGCGTGTTGGGGACGTCGCGCCCGAGCATCGCCTCGCCGCGCTGCACCGCCTGGCGGACGATCCCCGCCCGGTCGATGCCGGCGCTGGCGTACGCGCCGAAGGTGAACCAGCGGACGAGATCGCCGCGGGTGAGCTTGATGTACGCGGCGCCGTCGCCGTTCCCCGTGATGATCCCCAGCAGGTGGCCGTCGCGGCTGAGCTGGCGGAGGCGCTCCGGGACGCCCGGCAGGACCCGGTACCCCTCGCTCTCGGCGACCGCCTCGGGGAGGTGCTCGAGCCGGCGCTGGACGATCTGCGCCAGCTCGTGCGGCGTCGGCTCGCGGTGCAGGACCGCCTCGAAGGTCTTCGCGCCGACGTCGGGATCGGTCATCCCGGCGTCGGTGAACTTCCCGATGTCGGCCGGGATGCCGTACAGCTCGTCGAAGGCCCGCTTCCACGCCACGGCGCCGGCCCCGCCGGTGGACACGAGCGTGCCGTCGATGTCGAACAGCAGGATGCGATATGGGTCGTCGGCCACGCTCCGCCGCTACCCGTCCCCGCGCGCGGACGAACCCCGGCGACCGTCGAATGCTCAAGGCTCTCGAGTTCAAGAGCAGGGGCAGGGTGTCCGATCAACGAGACCGTGACTCGCTTGCTCTCCTGGCGCACGGCCGGGGCCGTTCTGCTGGGCCTCGGGCTGGCGACCTACACGGCGCTGCTGGCCTTCGGTCCGGGCGGCTACGACGTGCTGCGCGACGGCTGGCTCGCCAATGTCGTGCTCGCGGCGCCGGGGCTCGCCGCCCTCGCGCTCGCCGCGACACGCCGCTCCCACCGCCTCGCCACGCTCTGCCTCGGCGCGGCGATGCTCTCGTTCGCCGCCGGGAACATCGCCTACGTCGGCGGGATCCAGTTCCAGGTCGAGCCCACGGTGCCGTCGCCGGCCGACATCGGCTACCTCGGCTTCTACCCGCTCGCGCTGGCCGGGGTGGTGCTGCTGCTGCGCGGTGGCGCGCGCCTCGGCCCCGGGCTCCTCCTCGACGCCCTGCTCGGCGCGGTCGGCACGGCCACCGCGCTCGCCGTCCTGCTCGACCCGGTGCTGTCGTCGGTCAGCGGCGACCTCGCCGAGGTCCTCGTCTACGGCGCCTACCCCGTCGGCGACCTCCTCCTGATCTCGATGATCGTCGGCGCGCTCGCCGCCCGCGGCGTGCGGAGCGGCGCCAAGCTCCTCACGCTGGTCACGGGGCTCCTCTTCTTCTGCGCCGCCGACGTGACCTACGCGCTGCGGGTGGCGACCGACAGCTACGTCGTCGGCGGGCCCGTCGACGCCCTGTGGGGAACCGGGATGGTGATCATCGTCGCCGCGCTGGCGCTCCCTTCGTCCGGTCCGGCCGCCCGCCGCGGCGGCTCGCTCGCCCTGCTGGCGATCCCGCTCGCCTCGACCGCCGTGGCCATCGGGGTCCTGCTCTGGGCGACGGGCGAGCACATCCCGCCCGTCACCGTCGCGCTCGCGGTCGCCACGCTGGTGCTCGCGGCGATCCGCACGCTCGTCGCCTTCCGACAGGTCGAGCGGCTCGCCGACGCGCGCCGGCAGGCTCGCACCGACGAGCTGACCGGACTGGCGAACCGGCGCGCCCTCTACGAGCAGGCCGACGGGCGGCTCGCCCGGGCGGGTGGCTCGGCGGCGCTGCTGCTCATCGACCTCGATCGCTTCAAGGAGATCAACGACGCGCTCGGCCACCACGTGGGTGACGAGCTGCTGCGGCGCGTCGCCGACCGGCTCGCGTCGCACGTCCGGCCCGGCGACGTCCTCGCTCGCCTCGGCGGCGACGAGTTCGCGCTCCTGATCGGCCTCGGCGCCGGCGCGAGCGCCGGTGAGATCGCGCGCCGCGTGCTCGCGCAAGTCGGCGAGCCGCTGACCGTCGACGGCGTCACCATGCGCGTCCGGGCGAGCGTCGGCATCGCCGAGTGCCCGCGTGACGGCCTCGACCTCGCCGCGCTGCTGCGGCGGGCGGACATCGCGATGTACGAGGCCAAGCGCCGGCAGTCGGTCGTCGAGACCTACGCGGCGGAGCTCGACGGCCACAGCCGCACGCGCCTGCAGACCGCCCAGGATCTCGGCAACGCGCTCGACGGTGAGGAGCTGGTGCTCCACTACCAGCCGAAGGTGGAGCTCCCGTCAGGGCGCCCTGTCGGGGCTGAGGCGCTGGTCCGCTGGGACCGGCCCGGCCACGAGCTCGTGTACCCCGACGTGTTCCTGCCGCTGGTCGAGCAGAGCGGCCTCATGGCCAAGCTGACGGAATCGGTGCTCGACATGGCCGCCCGGCAGGCCCGCGACTGGCGCGCGGCCGGGATCGAGTTGCCGATCGCCGTCAACCTCTCCGCGTCCGACCTGGTCGACGACGCGCTCCCCGCGCGCGTCGAGCTGCTCCTCGACCGCTATGCGCTCCCCGCCGGCGCGCTCGAGCTCGAGATCACCGAGAGCCTGCTGATGACCGACCCCGGCCGTGCCCGCGAGACGCTGACGCGGCTACGCGAGCTCGGCGTCTCGGTGGCCGTCGACGACTACGGCACCGGCTACAGCGCTCTCGCCTACCTGCGCGACCTCCCGCTCCACCAGCTGAAGATCGATCGCTCGTTCGTCGCCCGTGTCGTCGACGACCCGCGCACGGCGGCCATCGTGCGCTCGACGGTCGAGCTCGCCCACGCGCTCGACCTCGAGGTGGTCGCCGAGGGTGTCGAGGACGCCGCGGCGGCAGCGGAGCTGGCCGACATGGGCTGCGAGCTGGCGCAGGGCTACCACTTCAGCCGGCCCGTGCCGCCGGCCGCGTTCGCCGCGTGGCTCGAGGCCGCTACCCGGCCGCTCGACCCGTGGCAGCCGCCAGCAGCTCGTCGCGTCCAGCCAGCTTGACCCGCGGGCGCTCGGCGGCCTTCCCGCGTGCGAGCTCGGCGCGGTCGATCGCGCGCCAGCCGTCGGTGGTCACGAGGTCCGGCTTGCGCTCGGCGAGCAACGCGTCGATCGCCTCGCGGGACGGCTGCTCCGGCTCGGGCAGCTCGGGGAGATCCTCCACGAGCCGGGCGATCGTCTCCTCCGCGTCGCGCTTGTTGGTCCCGAGGATCCCGGTCGGGCCGCGCTTGATCCAGCCCACGGCGTAGACGCCCGGGAGGCGCTCGCCCTCCGGCGTGAGCACGCGGCCGCGGTCGCTGGGAAGCACGGAATAGCGCTCGTCGAACGGCACGTCGGGCAGCGGGACGGCGCGGTAGCCGACCGAGCGCAGGACGAGCCCGGCCTCGATCGTCTCGACCTCGTCGCCCACCGGCTTCGCCCGCAGCGCACCGTCGTCGCCGCGCACGATCGCGTTGGCCCGGATGTCGACCGCCTCGGCCCGCCCCTCGCCGCGGATGGCCACCGGCGAGCGCAGGAAGCGCAGCTCGATGGTGCGCGCGGCGTCGGCGCGCGGCGGCCGCTTGGCGAACTCCTGCAGGAGCTGGACGTTCTTGCGCGCCGTGAAGGTGCCCTCGCTGTCGAGCCACTCGCGCGAGACCGGGTCGAGCTCGACCTCGCCCACGCGGAGCGCGACGTCGGGCAGGCTCCCCAGCTCGCGCAGCTCGGCGCTCGTGAACGCCGCCTGCGCCGGCCCGCGGCGGCCCAGCACGACGACCTCGCGGATCCGGCTCTCGCGCAGCGCCTCCAGCGCGTGGTCGGCGATGTCGGTCCGCTCGAGCTCGGCGCCGCTCAGCGTGAGGATGCGCGTCACGTCGGCGGCCACGTTGCCGTTGCCGATGACCACGGCGCGCTCGACCGAGAGGTCGAACTCGAGGTCGCGGTAGTCGGGATGGCCGTTGTACCAGGCCACGAACTCGGTGGCCGCACGGCTCCCCGGCAGGTCCTCGCCCGGGATCCCGAGCGACTTGTCGGTCTGGGCGCCCGTCGCGTAGATGATCGCCGTGTAGTGGCGCATCAGCTCGGCGTGCGAGACGTCGGTGCCCACCTCGACGTTGCCCAGGAAGCGGCAGCCGCGCTTGAGCGTCTGGCGGTCGAACAGCGCGTCGAGCCGCTTGATCTCCTGGTGGTCGGGCGCGACGCCGCCGCGCAGCAGCCCCCACGCCGTCGGGAGCCGCTCGATGAAGTCGATGTCGGCGTCGCCGCGCGCCCGCAGGAGCGAAGCGGCGGCGAACGCTCCGGCCGGGCCGGCTCCCACGATTGCGATGCGCGGTGCCATCACGCGGCCGTGCGTTGGACGGCGGATCCCGTCTGCGCGAAGAACTCGGCGTTGAGGTCCAGCGCGTACCCGTACTTCTCCGGTGTGTCGAAGTCGGGGAAGATCGCGTCGACCGGGCACGCCTCCACACAGGCGTCGCAGTCGATGCACAGTTCAGGGTCGATGTAGAGCTGCTCGGCGGTCTCGAAGTCGTCCGCCCCGGGCTTGGGGTGGATGCAGTCGACGGGGCAGACTTCGATGCAGGAGTCGTCCTTGATGCAGCTGCCGACGATCACGTACGTCATGCCGAGACCGTAACAGCGCGTCCGCGGCGGCCTCAGCCGGCGACGGCAACGGGCTCGCGCTCGCGCACGAAACGCCGCTCGTGGCGCTCCAGCTCGAGGTCCTTGCGATACGCGCGGATCGAGTACGCGAGGGCGCCGGCCCAGATCAGCGCGATGGCGCCGTAGACGAGGTACCGCGTGGTGTCGGCGGCGTCGATCCAGTCGCTCTTGAGCAGCGTGCGGACGTTGGTGAGGATGATCAGGCCGCCGACCGCCGAGCCGAGGATCCGCGGCGGGATGTGCCGCACGAGCCAGGCCGCGATCGGCGCCGCGATCATGCCGCCGGCCAGCAATGCGGCGACCCAGGCGTAGTCGATGCCCTCGGAGCCGATGCCGATGATGAAGCCGATGCTCGCCGCGATCGCGATGAGGAACTCGCTGGTGTCGATCGAGCCGATCGTCTTGCGCGGCTCGAGGCGGCCGCTGGCGAGGATGGCGGGCGTGCCGACCGGACCCCAGCCGCCGCCGCCCGTCGAGTCGACGAAGCCGGCGAACAGGCCGAGCGGGCCGAGGAAGCGCTTGCGCAGCGGCATCCCGAGCTTCGCCTTGGGCAGGCCGAAGCTCGTGAAGCGCACGAGGATGTAGACGCCGAGCGCCAGGAGGATGATCGACATGACCGGCGCGGCGGTCTCGGTCGAGAGGTTGGAGAGGAACGTCGCGCCCGCGAAGGCGCCGATCGCGCCGGGCACGCCGATCTTCCAGACGACCTTCCAGTCCACGTTGCCGAACTTCCAATGGGAGGCGCCGGACACCAGGCAGGTGCCGATCTCGGCGAGGTGGACCGTCGCCGACGCCGCGGCGGGGTTCGTGCCGATGGCGAGCAGCAGTGAGGTCGACGTGACGCCGTACGCCATGCCGAGGCTGCCGTCCACGAGCTGTGCCCCGAGACCGACCAGGGCGAGCAGGATCAGTTTGCGCATTCCCCTGACTTCTCCACTAACTAGATCAAGCCGACTAGTTCGGTGGAGATAGTAGCGAGCGCGTCAGGCTACGAGCTCTCCGACGGGCGCCAGGTCTACGTCGAGGAGCCCTGAAGCGTGAGGATCACGATCCCGTTCTCCAGCGTCGTCGTGTCGGTGAGCGTGAACCGCTGGAGCGCCGTGTCGCGGTAGAGCAGGTCGTCCGGGCCGCCGCGCCCGACGATGAACGGGTGGAACCACAGCCGCAGCTCGTCGAGCAGCCCGGCCTCCATCAGCGCGAACGTCAGCCGGCCGAAGCCGTACTGCACGAGCGAGCCGTCGAGCCGGGCGATCTCCGCGACGGGGTCGGCGGGGCCGATGACGGTCGTGTTCGGCCACTCCGGATCGGTCAGCGTCGAGGAGACGACGTACTTCGGCATCGTGTTGATGCGGTCGCTGTAGGCATCGCCGGAGCGCGACATCCAGGCCGGGGCGAAGCCTTCGTACGTCCGCCTCCCCATCACCACCCCGTCCGACGCGTGCAACAGGTCGGTCTGGATCTGGTCCCCGCGCTCGCCCCTCCCCTCGAGCGAGGGCCACGTGTGCGGGCTCTCGATGACGCCGTCGAGCGAGATGTACGTGGAGTTGACGATCTTGGCCATCGGCAGGCGGGAGCGATGTTCTGGTTGAGGTGGAAGACGTTGCCCGGGTCGTAGGCGCGCTTGAGCGCGACGAGGCGCGCCAGCTTGTGCGGCGGGTACGCGCGCGCGACGCCGGCGGCGCCCTCGTCGCTCAGCGCGTTGACGTACGCGCCGGCGGCGAACGGCTCGAGCGACGCCGCGTAGGCGCGGGCGGCGCCCATCCGCTCGGCGTCCTCGCCCGGGTGGGTCCAGCGCGCCGCCGTCACGAACTCGAACTGCGTGGCGCGCTGGCTGAAGGCCGTGTCGTCGTCCGGGACGTCGGCGATCGCCCCGCCATAGGCCTGCAGCGAGGCAGCGGGCAGCCGAGCGCCGTTCCCGCCGCGCGCGAGGAACGCCTCGATCGCCTCGTCCGGCAACGCGTGGAAGTAGTGGCCTTTCCAGTACCGGCGCAGCTCGTGGCCTTCGAGCGTGTCGTCGATCCGCTGGAGCTCGACGTACGAGAGCTCCTCGACCCGCTCCTCGACCGGCTTGCCGAGCGCACGCAGTGCCGGGAGCAGCGCACGCCCGGCTGCCGGATCGCCGACCCACACGTAGCCGACGCTGGCCACCGGCCGGCCGTCCCGCTCGCCGACCCAGGCCGTGAACGTGGCGTCGCGCGGCGCTGTGGCGCTGAGGTCGCGCCAGCCGGCCAGCACGGGCGCGGCGTCGTCCACCTCGAAGAAGAGCTCGACGAGCAGGGACTGGGTGCCGGTCTCGTGCAGGCGGAACTCGAACTCGGTGACGACCCCGAAGTTCCCGCCGCCGCCGCGCAGGCCCCAGAACAGCTCCTCGTTCTCGGTCGCGCTCGCGCGCACGAGCTCGCCGTCCGCGGTGATCATCCGGAAGGACTCGACGTTGTCGCAGCTCAGCCCGAAGCGCCGCGCGAGCCAGCCCATGCCGCCGCCCAGCGTGAGCCCGCCCACGCCGGTGTGCGACACGTTGCCGGCCGGCGTGGCGAGCCCGTGCTCCTGCGCGGCGCGGTCGAGCGCCCCGAGCAGCGCGCCACCCTGCACCCAGGCACGACGCCGCGCCGGGTCCACGCGCACGTCGCCCATCGGCGTCAGGTCGATCATCAGCCCGCCGTCGGGCACGCCGAGGCCGAGCACGCTGTGGCCCCCGCAGCGCACGGCGATCTCCATGTCGTGCTCGCGGCCGAAGCGCACCGCCTCGGCGACGTCGCCCTCGGTCGTGCAGCGCACGATGACCTGCGGGAAGCGATCGACCATCGCGTTCCAGACCCGGCGTGCCGCGTCGTAGCCGGGATCGCCGGGCACGAGCAGCTCGCCGGACAGGCGGTCGGCGAGCGCCGTCAAGCCTCGGGCTCCTGCACGAGCACGGCGAGCAGCAGCCGCTCGGCCTCGTGCGTCTCGACCAGCCGGAAGAGACGCACCTGGCCCGCGTGCTCGACGGTCACGACCCGCACGGTCGTCTCAGTGCTCACGTCGCCCATGGACCGGCACGGTAGGCGGAGTCGCCCCGGCTCGCCTCGGGGAGCACCCTGAACTTTGGGCTCGGCCGGGGGCGGCGGCGGCGCGAACCCCGGCATTGAGGGAGGCGGGTTCGGGCGGGGGCGGCGTCCGAACCCCGGCATTGAGGGAGGCGGGTCGGACGGCCGTGCTGACTTTTCCTCGTATAGCGAGTATTCGTCAGCACGCCACTTTCCGGAGTTGCCACGAGGCCGATCCCCAGCTTCCCTACCCAGCGCAGTTCGCAGTTCGCGCCCTAGCCGGCCAACGCGCGAGGCCAGCTCCCCCCGGCCCGGGATGTCGAGCTTGCGGTACACGTTGCCGAGGTGCGTCTCGACGGTCTTGCGCGTCACGTACAGGGCCTGCGCGATCTGGGGGTTGCTGCGCCCGGCGGCGGCGAGCTCGGCCACTCGGCGCTCGGACACCGTCAGCTGCTCGACGCCGGTCCCGAGCGGGTCGCTGACCGGCCCGCCGGCGGCGCGCAGCTCGGTGCGCGCCTGGGCGGCGAGCATCCCGGCCCGGCAGCGCTCGGCGCGCTCGAGCCCGTCGCGGAGCGCGACCCGCGCGTCGGCGCGGCGGTTGGCGCGGCGCAGCGCCGCGCCGAGGTCGACGAGCGCGCGGGCGTGGACGAGCCGCGACGGCGAGTCGACCAAGACCTCGGCCGCCTCCTCCAGGAGCGCGACCGGCGCCTGCGGACCCTCGACGAGCGCTCCGGCGCGGAGCGCGACGCCGATGCCGGTCGGCGCGCCCCAGCGGCGCGCGCGCTCGAGGTCCTCGGCCGCCATGGCCCGAGCCGCCGTGAGGTCCCCGAGGTCGGCCAGCGCCATCGCCGCGCGCGAGCGCCAGCGCGAGGCCAGCGGGTTCGCGCCGCCCCACTGCTCGTGGCGGCGGCCGAACTCGACGATGTCGTCGTAGCCCTCCTGGGTCCGGCCCTGCTCGAGCCGCAGCACGCCGCGCGCCTCGAGCAGCCAGTTGTTGGTGAGCCCGGGCTGCAGCTCGGCGCCGAGGCCGCTGTCGCTCAGCGCCTGCTCGGCGGCGGCGTGGTCGCCGGTCTCGATCAGCGAGAGCACGAGCAGCGCGACCGCGAACGGGATGCCCAGCGGGATGCCGTGGTTGGTGAGCAGCTCGAGCGCCGTGCGAGCGTCCGCCTCGGCGGCGGCGATCGCCCCGCGCCGGAGGGAGATCCAGCCTCGGCGCGACGTCAGGTACGCGGTGGCCGGCGCTGAAGCCCTCGCGCGCGCGCCCGCCAGCGCGTGATCGAGGCTGGCGTTGGCCGCGTAGAGCGCGTCGGTGTGCAGGAGCGCGACGACGATGTCGTAGAACGGCCCGGCGATGTCGAGCTGCTGCTCGCTCACGAGCCGGCCGCCGGCGAGCGCGCCCTCGAGATGCCCGGCCGCCTCCTCCGCCGTCTCGCTGGCCCGGGCGCGTTCGTAGGCGAGGCTGGCGAGCACGAGCCGCTCGCCGGGAGTGGCGCCGGTCAGGTCGTTGTGGCGGCGCAGGCGCGCGGCCGCCGGCGCACGGGTCGCCGGGCTGGCCTGCTGCGCGTGTGAGGCCAGCTCGGCCACGAGC
Organism: uncultured Solirubrobacteraceae bacterium; assembly: GCA_963774155.1. GTDB lineage: Bacteria > Actinomycetota > Thermoleophilia > Solirubrobacterales > Solirubrobacteraceae > DASSUW01. The sequence goes on along the minus strand of CAVZDW010000004.1, from coordinate 906,267 downwards.
AGGAGGGCCAGCTCGCGGTCGGCGGGCTCGATCACGTCGATCGCGTGGTCGAGCGCCTCGACCGCGCGGTCGCCGTGACCGGTGATGGTGAACGCGTTGGCGAGCTGCCGGACCGACGTGGCCAGCCGCTCCGGCTCGCGGATCAGGCCGACCGCCTCCCGCAGGTGGCCGACGGCATCGGGAGCTCCGAGCCGCAGCTCGGCCGCGCCCAGCTCGAGCAGCACGTCGACGCGCGACTCCGCCTGCGCCGGCTCGGCGAGCGCGCGGCGCAGCCAGGCCACGGCGGCCGCGGGCGCGCCGCGGCCGAGCGCGTCGGCGGCGACGCGGCGCAGGAGCTCGACCCGGGCGGTCTCTCCCGCCGGCTCGGCGCCCGCGATCTGCGCCGCGATCCGCTCCTCGGCCGCGCCGCGTTCCTCGAGGATCCGTGCCGCGCGCGCGTGCGCCACGGCGCGCTCGTGCGCCCCGATGTCCACGGACACGGACTCGCGGACGATCGGATGCGCGAACTCGAGCCCGTCGGCCGGCTTGAGGATGGCCAGCGCGATCAGCAGGTCGGCGGCGCGCGCGGCCTCGGCCTCGCCCAGCTCGGCCAGCTGCGCCGCCTCCCCGAGGCTCGTCCCGTCGCCCAGCACGGCGACGGCGCGCACCAGCGCGGTCGCCGACGCCGGACGCCCCGAGAGCCGCAGGAGCACGGCGCGGGCGACGGTCGCGGGCGCGATCCCGCGCACGCGCTGCGCCTCGGCCGCGTACGGGGCGACCATCTGCTCGCTCGCCTCGAGCAGCAGCGCCTCGAGGAAGAACGGGTTGCCGCCCGTGGCCTCGCGGCAGGCGAGCGCGAACTCGGGGGCGACGCCGGCGCCGAGCCGCCGCTCGCACAGCTGCGCCGTCCCCGTGATGCTCAGCGGCGCCGGGCGGAGCAGCGTGGTCTCCGGCGCCGCGCACAGGCGCACGAGATCGGGCGTCAGGCTCTCGCCGCTGCGGGTGCCGCCGAGCACGGCGACGGGCAGGCCGTCGAGCCGCGGCGCGAGGTAGTTGAGGAAGCTCAGGGACTCGGCGTCGGCCCAGTGGAGGTCGTCGACCACGAGCACGACGGGCCGCTGCTCGGCGACGTTGGCCAGCAGCCAGTAGAGGCCGTGCAGCATCCCGAAGGCGTCGGCCGGCGGCGATTCGGTCACGTCGGCCGGGGCGAAGAGGCAGCGCACGAGCGCGGCGGCGCCCTCGAACAGGGCCTCGCGCCCCGCATCGTCGCTGCACGTGACGACCGGCTCGAGCAGCTGGCGGACGCAGCCGTACGCGAAGTCGCGCTCCAGCTCGGTGGCCCGCGCGCGCAGGCACGCGAAGCCGGCCTCGTCGGCGAGGTCGAGCGCGGTGCGGAGCAGCGTCGTCTTGCCGAGCCCCGCCGAGGCCTCGACGACGACCACGCGGCCGCCACCCTCCCGCGCGTCGGCCAGGGCGACCTCGATCTCGACGAGCTCGCGATCGCGCTCGAGGAGTGTCGTCGGTGCCTCGACCGCCACGCAGGCAGTATCCGGTACCGACAACGCGGGCTAAAGGCGGGTTGCACCAGAACGCGGGGTGGGGTGGGCCGTACCAGGGGCCAACATCGGGGTGCTCCCCGAGGCGGTGGCGCCGACGACGCGCTTACGGTCGAGACATCGACGACCAAGTCCGCACCGACGAGGGTCGCGTGCTCAGCGTGCGGCTCCAGCTCTTCCTCGACTGCGAGCCCGTCCGCGGGCGGTTGCAGGCCGAGGACGGGACCGAGGAGCACTTCGTGGGCTGGCTCGGCTTCGTCGATGCGCTGAAGCGATGCCACGACGATCCGAAGGAGACACGATGACCAAGCCGATCCTGGTGCTGGGTGGAACGGGCAAGACCGGACGCCGCGTGGTGGAGCGGTTGACCGCCCGCGGCCTGCCCACGCGCGTCGGCTCGCGCTCCGGCGAGCCCGCGTTCGACTGGGACGACCGCGCGACGTGGGCGCCCGCGCTCGAGGGCGTCGACAAGGCCTACATCTCGTACTACCCCGACCTCGCGGTGCCCGGCGCCGTGGAGACCGTCGGCGCCTTCGCCGAGCTGGCCGTCGAGCGCGGGACGCGGCGGCTCGTGCTCCTGGCCGGGCGCGGCGAGCCGGAGGGCGAGGAGGCCGAGGAGGCCGTGCGCGCCGCCGGCGGCGACCTGACGATCGTGCGCTCGACCTGGTTCGCGCAGAACTTCAGCGAGGACTACATGCGCGACCACGTGCTCAGCGGGGTCGTCGCGCTCCCGGCCGGCGACACGCCCGAGCCCTTCGTGGACGCCGACGACATCGCCGACGTCGCCGTCGCCGCCCTCACCGACGACCGCCACATCGGCGAGCTGTACGAGCTCACCGGCCCGCGGGCGCTCAGCTTCGCCGACGCCGTGGCGGAGATCTCCAAGGCGACCGGCCGCGACGTCACGTACCTGCCGATCACGCTCGACGAGCACGCGGCCGCAGCGGCCGAGCACGGCATGCCGCAGGACGTCATCGACCTCTTCACCTACCTGTTCAGCGAGGTGCTCGACGGACGCAACACGCCGGTGGTGGACGGCGTCCGGCGCGCCCTCGGGCGCGAGCCGCGCGACTTCGCCGAGTTCGCGCGCGATGCCGCGGCGAGCGGGGCCTGGAGCCGTTCGGCGATGGCTGCCTGACGGCCCGCCGGTAGGGTGGCGCGCCGTGATCCTGACGACCGTCATCGGCAGCTACCCCCAGCCGGACTGGCTGATCGACCGCGCGAAGCTCCGCGGCTCGCTTCCGCCGCGCATCCGGGCCAAGGAGCTGTGGCGGATCGACGAGCCGTATCTGGCCGAGGCGCAGGACGACGCGACGGCGCTGGCCATCGCCGACCAGGAGCGGGCCGGCATCGACATCATCACCGACGGGGAGATCCGCCGGGAGAGCTACTCCAACCGCTTCGCCACGGCGCTGGAGGGGCTCGACATCGACAACCCGGCGATGGTGCCCGGGCCGGGCCGGCGGCACGAACGCGGTGCCGCGGGTGGTCGGGCGCGTGCGGCGCGTCCGGCCCGTCGAGGTCGAGGATCTGCGCTTCCTGCGCTCGCGCACGGACCGCACGATCAAGATCACGCTGCCCGGACCGTTCACGATGAGCCAGCAGGCGGCCAACGAGGCGTACGAGGACGAGGCCGAGCTGGCCATGGACCTCGCGGTCGCCGTCAACGAGGAGGTCCGCGACCTCTTCGCGGCGGGCGCCGACATCGTGCAGCTCGACGAGCCGTGGCTGCAGTCACGGGCCGAGAAGGCGCGCGCGTTCGCGCTGCCGGCCATCAACCGCGCGCTCGAGGACGTGGGCGGGACGACCGCGCTGCACACGTGCTTCGGCTACGCCCACGTCGTCCACGACCGCCCGTCCGGCTACCCGTTCCTCGCCGAGCTGGCCGGCTGCGCCGCCGACGTGCTGGCCATCGAGGCCGCGCAGCCCCGGCTCGACCTCTCCGTGCTCGAGCCGCTCGCCGGCAAGACGGTGGTCGTCGGCGTGCTCGACCTCGCCGACGACGCGCCCGTGGAGACGCCCGAGGTCGTGGCCGCGCGGATCGAGGCCGCGCTGCGGTACGTGCCGGCCGAGCGGCTCCAGGTCGGGCCCGACTGCGGCATGAAGTACCTGTCGCGCGACGTGGCGTTCGGCAAGCTGCGCGCCCTGGTCGAGGGCGCGCGGGTCGTTCGGGAGCGGCTCTAGGCGAGTTCGCGTAACGGAACCGCTCGCAGCCCCTCGGTGACCTGCCGCAGGACCGCGAAGCGCGCGTCGTCGTCGAGCAGGAACGGGTGGAACAGCAGCACGAGCGGATCCTCGTCGCCGATCGCGTCGAGGAGCCGCGCGGGCGGCTGCGCGTCGCGCGTTCCGAGGTAGCGCTCGCGCAGGCCGGCGAAGTGCGGCAGCGCGTAGAGCGCGTCGGTGAGCGGCCAGGAGAACGGGAGAACCGCCAGCCCGTCGAGCGGCTCGGCAACGCTCGCCTCAGGCGACACGTACGCGAAGCCGAGCTCGCGCAGCAGCCCCGGAGTGGCGGCGGTGAGCGAGCCGCCCGGCGGCCGGAACCCGACCGGCCGCACGCCGAGCGCGTCCATCGCCTGCACGCCGCGCTCGAGCGACTCGCGCTCGGCCGCGGGATCGAGGCCGGCCCACGGCTCGTGCTGCCAGCCGTGGTAGGCGACCTCGTGCCCGGCGGCGTCGAGCTCGCGCAGCGCGTCGGGGTACAGCTCGGCGTTGCGCCCCTCGACGAAGAACGTGGCGCGCAGCCCGCGTTCGTCCAACAACGCGAGGATCCGGGGCAGCGAGCGCGTGACCGAGAAGTGGCGACCGAGCGGCTTCCCGGCCGGCCACTGCCCGCGTTCGAGCTCCGAGACCTCGCCCAGGTTGTCGAAGGTGAGGCTGATCACTCCGCGGCGACGGGGTTCTCGAGCCGCCCGACGCGCTCGATCTCCACGACCATGCGATCGCCGTCCTTGAGCAGCACCGGCGGGTCGCGCCGGAAGCCGACGCCCTCCGGCGTGCCCGTGAGCACCACGTCGCCGGGCGCGAGCGGGATGAACTCGGAGAGCGCCCCGAGCAGCGCCGGGATGTCGAAGATGAACCGGCTCGTGTTGGAGTCCTGCAGGCGCACGCCGTTGAGCTCGAGCGAGATGTCGAGGTCATGCGGGTCGCCGACCTCGTCGGGCGTGACCAGGTACGGGCCGAGCGGCGTCGAGCGCGCCCAGGCCTTGCCCTGCAGCCACTGATGCGACTTGTACTGGTAGTCGCGCATCGAGACGTCGTTGCCGATCGTGTAGCCGGCCACGGCGTCGAGCGCCGACGTGCGGCGGACGGGTCGGCCGATCACGAACGCGAGCTCGGCCTCGTAGTCGACGGCCTCCGACTCCGGCGGCAGGAGGACCGGCTCGCCCGCGCCCACCAGCGTCTCCGGGAACTTGACGAAGAAGACCGGGTAGTCCGGCACGTCGTAGGTGCCCTCTTCGACATGGGCCTTGTAGTTGAGCCCGACGCAGATGATCTTCCCCGGGCTGGGAATCACCGGGCGGAGCGTCACCTCGGCGAGCGGGATCCGCTCGTTCGTCAGCGGCGGCTCGGCCAGCAGCTCGGACGGCGTGTCGCGGCCGAGCTCGGCGATGCCGCCGAGCGGCAGGACCTCGTCGCCCTCGACCAGCGCGGCGAACCGGCGGTCGCCGAGGGCACAGCTGGCGAAGCGGCTCACGCGGCCGGCGCCAGCACGATGTCGAAGCTGCAGGCCAGGTGGTCGCCCTCGCGCTCGACGGGCCGCACGAGCGCGGCCTTGACGGCGCCGATGGTGTCGTTCTCCAGGTACGGATCGTCCGGGAAGAAGACCTGGGTCACGAGCGTCCGGTGCCCGGGCGCCGTCACCTTGAAGTGGATGTGCGCCGGCCGCCACGGGTGCTGGCCGACCGCCTCCAGGTAGCGGCCGACGGGCCCCTTGGTCGGGACCGTGTACGGCTTCGGAAGCATCGTCTGGAACTCGTAGGCGCCGTCCTCCTCCACGCGCACGAGCCCGCGGAAGTTGCCCTCCGGCTGCCGCTCGTCCCAGATGTCGTAGCCGCCGTCGGGACCGGTCTGCCAGAGGTCGAGCACCGCCTCGGGCAGCGGTCCGCCCTCGGTCGACGTCACGCGGCCGCGGACGAAGAGGACGTCGTCGTCCGACATGCCCTCGTACTCCTCGTAGAGCTTGGCCGGCTTCTCGCGCAGCGGCGGGTCGGCGGTGTACAGCGGCCCCTCGACGTCGCTCGCCGTGGCCCCTGACTCGTCGCCGCCGTGCGTGAGCGCGTCGATGAGCACCGACGTGCGGGTGACGTCGGACAGCAGGACGAACTCGTCGGCGCGGCCGACCTCGGTCAGGAAGGCGAGGACCGCGTGCCACTCCTCCTCGGTCACGTGGTGCTTCTCGAGCACCTCGTGGATGGCCGCCAACGCGTCCGGCACCACCTCGGCCAGCCGCTCGCTCTGAATGGAAACGCTCACGACGTCTTCCCCCACTCGGTGTACTGGTACGGATTCTCGAGGATCGAGCGCTCGGGGACCTCGGGGTGCATCCCGTTCGTCCAGGCTTCGTCGCCGAGCGTCGACTGGGCGAACTCGACCGTCTCGTCGACCGCACGGCGGACGGCCGCGAGGTCGATGCCGACGAGCTTGCCCTCGTGCTTGACCACCTTGCCGTTGACGAGCACCGTGTGGACGTCGCCCCGCTGCGCCTGGAACGCCACATGGCCGTAGGGATGCAGGACGGGGAACATCGCCGGCGACGCGTCGTTCTTGACGAGCACGACGTCGGCCTTCTTGCCCTCCTCGAGGCTGCCGACGAGGGAGTCCAGCCGCAGCGCCCGGCTGCCGCCGCGCGTGGCCCACTCCACGACCTCACGGGCGCGCAGGTGGTGGTTGGTCACGGTGTTCTGCTGGGCGTGGGCCTCGAGGTGCTCGCGCGACCGGTCGGCGCCGAGCGTCGTGCGCATCGCGCAGAACAGGTCGCCGCTCCACCACACGCTGGTGTCCATCGAGAGCGAGACCGGGATGTCGTGCTGGCGCAGCCGCCACGTCGGCGGGTAGCCCTGGCCCGCGCTCTGCTCGCTCTCGGTGGAGACCGAGACCGACCCGCCGGTGGCCGCGATGCGGTGGTAGGAGTCCTCGGCCAGCGTGGCCGCGTGCACGTAGATGTTCTCCGGCGTCATGAAGCCGTGCTCGTGCATGAGGCGGATGCCGTCGTCGTTGGTGGCCCCCCACACGCCGGCGTGCGTGGTGACCGGCACGCCGAGCTCGCGGGCGACCTTGAAGGCCTCCTGCTCGGGGAACTCCGGGTCGCCGGTGACGTCGAAGGCCATCTGGAAGCCGAGCATGTCGTCGCGGCTGCCGAAGCGCCGCTCGACGAAGCTGCGGAAGTCGGCCGACGTGGACCACTCCCACGGGCCCTGCTGGAGGTTCCCGTAGGCGAGCACGAAGCGGCCGGGCACGGCCTCCAGCGCGTCCACCGCGGCGTCGGCGTGATCGACCGTCTGGAGCCCGTGCGACCAGTCGACCGTGGTGGTGACCCCCGCCTCGAGCGACTCGACGGCCGAGAGCACGTTGCCGGCGTAGATGTCCTGCGGGCGGAAGATCTTCCCGTACTCGAGGTAGAAGAAGACGAAGTACTGGGCCAGCGTCCAGTCGGCGCCGTAGCCCCGCAGCGCCGTCTGCCACATGTGCCGGTGGGTGTCGATCATCCCCGGCATCACGATGCCGCCCGACGCGTCGATCTCGTAGGCGCCGTCGGGGACCTCGAGGCCTGGCCCGACTCCGGCGATCTCCTCGCCCACGATGAGCACGTCGGCGTCGTGCAGCACGTCGTGCGTGTCGTTCATGGTCAGGACGATGCCTCCGCGCAGCACGACAGGCCGTCCGGGCTCGATGTCACCGCTCACCTGGGCTCCTCTCCGGGACTCGCCGCAGCTTACGTCAAGGAAGCGCCGCCCTCAGCACGGCGGCCGTCTCCGCGTCGGCTGGGAAGAAGGCCTCGATCGAGAGCTCCTCCACGGTGACGTCGAGCGGCGTGCCGAAGGTCGAGACGATGCTCATCAGCCGCAGCTCACCGTCGCCGTGCCGGAGGCGCAACGGCACGACGATCTCGCCCGGGCCGGGCAGCTCGACGTCCGGCTCGGGGTCGTCGCACGGGTAGTCGCGCAGCTCGACGAGGAGCGAGGCGAGCTGCGGGTCGTTCGTGGCGGCGATCTGGCGGCGCAGGCGGCCGAGCAGGTGCGCGCGCCACTCGCCCAGGTTGAGGATCCGGGGCGCGACCCCGTCGGGGTGCAGCGCGAGGCGCAGGGCGTTGACCGGCGGCGCGAGCTGCTCCGGCGCGACGCCCTCGAGCAGGACGCCGATGGCGGCGTTGGCCTCGAGCATCTCCCAGTGGCGGTCGACCACGATCGCGGGATTCGGCTCGTGCCCGGCGAGCACCTGGCGCACGGCCGCACGGACCGTCTCCATCCGCTCGTCGTCCATCTCGCTCTCCGGGTACGCCGGCGCGTAGCCGGCCGCGAGCAGCAGGTGGTTGCGCTCGCGCAGCGGGACCTCGAGCTGCTCGGCGAGCCGGACGACCATGTCGCGGCTCGGCTGCGCGCGGCCGGTCTCGACGAAGCTCAGGTGCCGCGTCGAGACGTCGGCCTCGAGCGCGAGCGCGAGCTGGCTGAGCCGCCGGCGGGACCGCCACTCGCGCAGCAGCCCGCCGACGGTCTGGGCGGTGGGTTCAAGGGTCGCGGCCTCCATGACCGCGACGGTACCGCGTCACGCCAGGGTGTCTTGACGGTTGCGCTTGCAACCACTAGCTTCGCGGCGGTCGATGGACGACGACTCTGCCTACCGCGCCCAGCTCGCCTACCTGCTGGACCGATCCGCCTTCTACCGCGACAAGCTCGGCCTGGCGACGCCTGACGAGGCCGGCGGTCTGGCCGACATCGCACGGCTCCCGCTCACCGAGAAGCGCGAGCTCCGCGCGTCGGTGACCCCGGAGAACCCGTTCGGCGCGCACCTGTGCGCCGAACGCTCGGAGATCGTGCGCATCTACTCCACGAGCGGGACGACCGGCACGCCGAGCTACATCCCGCTCACGGCCGGCGACCTCGACAACTGGATCACCGGCTCGGCCCGCAGCTACGCGGCCTCGGGCATCGAGGCCGGCCAGCGGATCGTCTCCACCTACAACGCCGGCCCGTTCGTGGCCGGTGCCGCGCTCGCCTCGTTCGACCGGCTCGGTCTCAGCCACATCCCGGTCGGCACCGGCAACACGGAGCGCCTCGTGCGCGCGATCGAGCTGCTGGAGCCGGAGGCCGCGGTGCTCACGCCCTCCTACGCCGCGTACCTCGTCGAGTGGGCGCAGGGGCGCGGCTTCGACCTCGCCGGCTCGAGCGTGGAGCGCGTGCTGGTGGCCGGCGAGCCGGGCGGCGGCGAGCCCGGCTTCCGCGCCCAGCTGGAGGCCGGCTGGGGCGCCCGGGTCACCGAGGCCATGGGCATCGGCGACATCGGCGTCTCGCTGTGGGGCGAGTGCGAGCACCAGGACGGCATGCACCTCGGGGCCTACGGCTTCGTGCACCCCGAGCTGATCGACCCCGAGACCGGCGCCGCCGTGGCCATGGAGGACGGCGCCACCGGGGAGCTCGTCCTCACGCACCTCCGGCATCGCGCGGCGCCGCTCCTGCGCTTCCGCACGCGCGACCACGTGCGGGTGGCCACGAGCCCGTGCCCGTGCGGCCGGACCGGGCCGCGCATCCGCTGCATCGGCCGCACCGACGACATGCTGATCGTGCGCGGCGTCAACGTCTTCCCGTCGGCCGTCCGCGAGGTCGTCGGCAGCTTCGCCCCGGACGTCAGCGGCAACATCCTCGTCCGCCCCGCATCCGAGGGCGTCAAGCAGGAGCCGCCGCTGCCGGTCAGCGTGGAGCTCGCCCGCGGCGCGACCGCCGACGAAACGCTCGCCGCGTCGATCCGCGAGAGACTGCGCGCCGTACTCGTCGTGCAGACGAAGGTGGACCTCGTCCCGTGGGGCAGCCTGGCGCGGAGCGAGTACAAGTCGAAACTCGTCCAACACTGAGGCACATGCGCAAGCTCCAGACCCAGGGTGTGCACCACATCACCATCGTGGGAGCCGACCGGCAGACGTCGATCGACTTCTGGGAGGGCGTGCTCGGCATGCCGTTCGTGTTCGAGCAGCCGAACCTCGACAACGCGGCGGAGAGCCACCTCTACTTCGATCCCGGCGACGGCCGGCTGATCACCATCTTCACGAACGAGGACCGCGCGCCCGACCCCGAGCGCACCTCGACCGACATCGGCGCCGTCCATCACGTCGCGCTGGCGGTCGGCCAGGCCACGTTCGCCCAGGCCGTCGAGCGGCTCGACGAGCGCGGCATCCGCCACAGCGGCGTGAAGGACCGCGGCTTCATGGACTCGATCTACTTCGAGGATCCCCTCGGCCTGCTGATCGAGCTCGCGTCGTACCGCTTCGAGCCCCCGCCCGGATACGGTCACGGTGAAGTGCTGCTCGAGGCACACCGACTTCGCATCGAGCGCGGCGACCACCACATCGACCGCGTCCATGTCGCGGACGCCATCGAGACGCTCGTCGCGCGATCGCGGGCGTCGCTGTCGGACGACCGATCGCCGAAGGACCCCTACCGGTAGGAGGAGCTCATGGCCGCGCACACGCTGAACATCCTGACGCCGAGCGTCAACAACCTCACCGCCCGGATCTTCGTGCGAGCCGCGGGGCTCGACTTCGAAGAGGTGGACGTCTGGGGGAAGACGACGACCCCGGAGTACCTGAGCAAGTACCCGGCTCATCTCACGCCGATGCTCGAGGCGGAGGACCTGCCGCGGGGCTCGCTCGGAGAGAGCTGCGCGATCATGGCGTACCTCTGCAACAAGCACGGGCTCGACCAGTTCTATCCCGCGGATCCCGGCGAGCGGGCGATGGTCGACAACGCGATGTTCTACTTGATCGGGACGTTCTATCCGCTCGTCGTCCGTGCCACGTACCCGACGCTCGGCTTCCCGCAGTACCCCGGCGAGGTCGCCACGTCGGACGCCGACGACTCCCTGAAGGCCAAGGCCCAGGAGGACGCCACCAACGCGCTCGCCGAGCCGCTCGAGGTGTTCCACACGTTCTTCATGGACGGCCGGCCGTTCATCGGCGGAGACAGCCCCTCGATCGCCGACATCCGCCTGGCGGCGACGCTCGAGTTCCTGCGCGCCATCGACTACGACTTCCCGCAGTGGGCGGAGGACTACATGGGCGCCATGGAGTCCGCGCTGGGCGAGGCGTACTCCGAGCCGGCGGCCGACGTGCGCGGCTTCGTGGCTTCGGTCAAGAACGGTTGACCAGCTGAGCGGGGTGTGGTTGGGTCGAGCTGACCATTCGCGACCAGAGGAGGCGCTGTGGCCCATCACCATGGTTCTGAGAGCTACTTCGTCGAAGGCGAAGGCTTGTTGGGAGAGGCCGTCGGCGGCCGCGACGTCCGGGCCATCGCCACGGCAGCCTCCGGCGACGGCGCGCCGCCGCCGCCGTTCCGGTTCTCGCGTATGGGACCGAAGGGCCAGGGCAAGCAGCAGACCGAGGCGATCCACAAGAAGCTCGCGCAGGCGATGACCAGGGGCGGCGGCGGGAACGGCTCGATGCCCGCCGGCTACACGTACCTCGGCCAGTTCGTCGATCACGACCTGACGTTCGACGTCTCGACCGTCAAGCTCGGCGACAGCGTCACGCCCGCGGAGCTCCTGCAGGACCGCTCGCCGGCCCTCGACCTGGACTCCCTCTACGGCGCGGGTCCGGGTGACCCCGAATCGGTCAAGTTCTACAGCGACGGCGTGCACCTGAAGGTGGGCTCGACGTCCGCGTTCGGCGGTGGCGATCTGATCGCCCGGGACGGCTACGACCTGCCGCGCGGCACGTCGGGCTCGAACGCCGCCAAGCGCGTCGCGGTCATCCCCGACAAGCGCAACGACGAGAACCTCGCGATCGCCCAGACGCACCTGGCGATGATCCGCTTCCACAACAAGGTCGTCGACAGCTTCCCCAACGCGATGCCGGCGACCGAGAAGTTCACCAAGGCGCGCGAGCGGGTCACCAAGCACTACCAGTGGCTGCTGCGCAACGACTACCTGCCGCGCATCGTCGCGCCCGCCGTCGTGAACGACGTCTACAACAACGGCCGCAAGGTCTTCGAGAAGAACGCCGACGCCACCAAGGTGCCGACGATGCCGATCGAGTTCTCGATCGCCGCGTTCCGGCTCGGCCACTCGATGATCCGCGACGCCTACGACTGGAACGCGGAGTTCCCGGGCCAGGAGGGCACGCTCGACTTCCTGTTCACCTTCTCCGGGCTGAGCGGCAACATGTTCGGCGGGCCCAAGCTGCCGGCCAACTGGACCGTCGACTGGCGGCGCATGTACGACTTCAAGAAGGATCTCAACAAGGACGATCTCAAGCCGCCGGCCGGCGTCAACAAGGCGATGCGGATCGACACCCGGCTGGCCAACACGCTCAGCTTCCTGCGCCAGCAGACCACGGGTGACCCCGACAACGCGCCGCCGATCCACGCCGACCTGGCGTTCCGCAACCTCGAGCGCGCCAAGATGGTCAAGCTCGCGACCGGCCAGCAGATGGCCGCGTTCATGCGCCAGCGGGGCGTCAACGTGAAGACGCTGACCAAGCCGCAGCTGCGCGACGGCAACGGCGGCGCCAAGCTCGACAACCTCACGCAGGCGCAGCGCGACGCGGTGCTCAAGAACACGCCGCTGTGGTTCTACATCCTGCGCGAGGCCGAGCTCAACGGCGGCAAGCTGACCGGCGTGGGCGGCCGCATCGTCGCGGAGACGTTCCACCGCGCGATGCAGGGCAGCACCTTCTCGATCGTCCGCGACCCCGGCTTCAAGCCGTCCCTCGGCCCCGACAACAAGACGTTCCGCATGACCGACCTGCTGATGGTGGCCTTCGAGAGCAAGAAGAACCTGCTCGCGCCGCTGGGGAACAACCGCGGCGCGCCCGGCTAGGCCAGCAGCCGCAGTGCGGTGATCAGCTCGACGAGGTCGCCGAAGCGACGCGGATCGCGGTCGCTGAGCTCCTGCACGCGCCCGAGCCGGTAGTGGACCGTGTTGGCGTGGACGTCGAGCGCCACGGCGGCGCGGGCCACGTTGAGGTCGGACTCGGCGTAGGCGATCAAGGTGGCCGACAGCGCGCCCTCGGCGCGCTGGTCGGCCTCGATCAGCGCCTGGGTGCCGAGCGGGACGAGGCGGCGCGCGATGTCGTCCGCCCCCTCGGCGAGGTAGTCGAAGAGCGGGATCTCCTCGAGCGCGACGACCGCCGTGCCGGCGGCGGCGTGCCGGAGCGCGCGGCGTGCCTCGGCGTAGCCGCGCGGGAGCTCGGTGAGGCCCGTGCAGACCGCGCTCACCCCGGCGCGGACGTCGACGGCGGGGCTGAGCTCGAGCGCCTCGCGCACCTCGCGCGGGCCGCGCGGGACGATGCCCACCACCTCGCCGTGGCGAGCGACCGCGAAGCCGTCGTCACCGGTGATGGCGAGGACGATGCGGTGCTCGGCGTCGGGCGACTGAGTGACGTCGGCCACCACGACGACATGCTCGCCGTCCGGCCGCAGGCCGAGCGCCTCGGCCCGGCGCTCCTCGTCGATGCCGGGCGGCAGGTCGGAGAGCAGCCGGTCGAGCAGGTCGCGGCGCACGCGCTCGGCCTCGGAGGCGAGCACCTGGCTCTCGGCCAGGTACGCCTGCGCCACCGCGACGTTGATCGCGTGCGTGTAGCCGAACGTGAAGCCCGTCAGTGCCTGCGCGGTCCGCAGCCCGTCCGGGGTGTCGCCCGCCGCCTCGACGATCGCCTCCCAGACCGTGCGCTGGCCGATCAGGTACGTCTCGAGCAGCGCGTCGAGCGGGAGCAGCTCGCGCGCCCGGCGGGCGCCGCGCTCGCGCACGAAGTCGAGCTCGGCGCCGCGCGGCGGCCGCCCGGCGCGGCCGGCGTTGACGAAGGCGAGGACGTGCTCCATCCCGTGGGCGAGGACCTGCGCCGCGAAGGCGGGGTCGACGGCGACGCCGGAGTACTCGGCCACCTCCTCGCGCACGGCGAGCGCCATGCGGCCGGCGATCGCCTGCGCCTCGGCCTCGAGCCGGTCGAGCACATGCGCTGCGCTCGGTTTGTGCGGAGCACCCATGGCTCCCCGGTCTCGCCCCCTCGAATCGCCCTCCGGTTAGTGCGCACTGTACAAGCGCTCACGCGGCCCGCGGCGCGGCGACGGCCGGCGTGACGACGCACGGCGCCCCGAGCTTGTGGACGAAGCGGTGGCGCGCCTCGTGATAGCTGGGGTCGGCGCCGAAGAAGCACTCGTAAGAGCGCGTCAGCTCGTCGCTGCGGTAGCGGGCGAGCGCCCGGATCCGCTCGTCGGCGGCCCGCACGCGCCGCTTCGCCACGAGCCGCCGGCCGAGGTCCGGTGAGGCGGCAAGCTCGCGGGCCTGCGCGCGCACCCGTGCGCGGAAGCGCTCGGCGTTGTCGCCGTAGGCGTCGTCGAGCAGCCCGATCTCCACCGCGCGGCGCGTGCCGACCGGCTCGAACGGCGCCGACGTGAGCTCGGCGGTCATCGCCGCGCCGATCCGGCGGGGCATCAGGTACGTCCAGTACTCGGAGCCGAAGAGCCCGCCCATGTGCTGGTAGTACGGGTTCAGCACCACGTCCTCGCGCGCGACGACGTAGTCGGCCGCCATGGCGAACGGCACGCCACCGGCCGCGGCGTCGCCGGCCAGCGCCGAGATCACGAGGTGCGAGTCGGTCTCGACGATCTCGCGCACCACGTCGTCGATCGCGTGCAGGTTCTCCCAGGACTCGGCGGCCGGGTCGTCGGCCGCTTCGATGACGTTGAGGTGGATGCCGTTGGAGAAGAAGTCGCGGCCGCCCATCAGCACGATCACGCGGGTCGGCCGGCGCAGCGGCTCGGCGGTAGGCCGCGAGCAGCCGGCGGCACTGGTCGGTGCTCATGGCGCCGTTGTAGAAGTCGAAGGACAGGTAGCCGACGCCGGCGCGCTCCTCGTAGGCGATCTCGCGCCACGTGTCGCCGGTGGGCGGCGCCGCCACCTCCGGCACGCGAACGGGCACGCCGGCGAGCTCGAGCGCCCGCGTGGCGGGCAGCTTGAAGGCGCCCGGCGCCTTCAGGTGCGTGATCCAGACCGCTCCGTCGACGGTCGCCCGGCAGATCGCCCCGTGGCGCTGGGCGATGAGCTCGCCCGGGCGGCCGCGCAGCGCGCCCTCGCGGTGCCCGCCGAACAGGTGGAACGGCTCGCCGCCGATGCGGTCGAGCAAGCCCGGGTGGCCCTCGGCCGCACGGATCCGCCGGAGCGCCGTGGCGGTCGTGGTGCTCGTCCAGTCGATCGCGCGGTCCGCCTGCCGGATCAGCGGCCGCGGGCGGCCGATGACGTGCACGTCGGAGTAGTCCAGCGGCTTCGGGGTCACGTCGCCGGCGGCCACGTCGCTGACCGCTTGGACGACGGCTTCGATGGCCGCGCGGCGGACCTCGTGGCGGTAGACGCTGCTCTTGCCCGTCTCCCGCATGCGGAAGGTCCGGCTCGCCCAGACGTCGCCGCCGTCCACCTCGGGCGTCGCCTCGAGGACGGTGACGCCCCAGCGCTCGGCGCCGAGCTCGATCGCCCAGTCGAGCGACGACGGCCCGCGGTCGCCCTTCGGGCCGGGGTGCACGATCAGGCAGCGGTGCCGCTCGGTGATCGCGTCGGGGATGATGGCCTTCAGCATCGGGCAGACGATCAGCTCGGGGCGGTGGCGGGCGACCGCCGCCTCCATCTCGAGGCCGGAGACGACCACGGCGACGGAGATCTGGTGGCCGAGCTCGGTCAGGGCGATCTGGGTGCGCTGGCTGAGGCTGTTGTGGGCGGAGACGAGGAAGAGGACGCGCATTACCAGGGGACGACGCGCTGCGGTCGCCCCGTATTCCGCGGATCGCCCGAATGGCGCCGTGCCGCGCACCTCGAAATACTCCCGCCATGGTCACCGGCCGGCTGCTCGACGTCCTCCCGCGCACGGCCGCCGTCGACGACAGCCGCCTGACGATCGGCGGCGTGGCGCTCGCCGACGTGGCCGCGGAGTTCGGAACCCCGGCGTTCGTGGCCGACGAGCTCGGCCTGCGCGAGACGGCGCGGGAGTACCTCGCGGCCTTCGCCTCGCGTCACGCGGAGACCGACGTGCACTTCGCGTCGAAGGCCCTCCCCTGCGCGCCGCTCACGCGCATCCTCGCCGAGGAGGGCCTCGGCTGCGACGTGGCCTCGGCCGGCGAGCTGGCCATCGCGCTCGCCGCCGGCTTCGACCCGGAGCACATCCTGCTCCACGGCAACGCCAAGAGCGATCAGGACGTCGGCGCGGCGCTCGAGGCCGGCGTCGGCATCGTGGTCGTGGACGGGCCGGACGACGTCGACCGGCTCGCGCGGTTCGCCCCCACCCGCCAGGCCGTGCTGCTGCGGGTGAACCCGGCGGTGCCCGGCGTCACGCACGCGGCGATGGACACCGGCAGCCCGGAGGCCAAGTTCGGCGTTGCGCTCGACGAGGCTCCCGCGCTGCTGGAGCGCATCGCGGCGGTGCCCGGCCTCGAGCTGCTCGGCCTCCACGTGCACATCGGGTCGCAGCTGCTCGACCTCGACGGCTTCGGCCGCGCCGCCGAGGCGATCGCCGCGCTCGGGCGCTTCGGCACGTACGACCTCGGCGGCGGCCTGGGCATCGCCTACCGGCCGGGCGACCGCGCGCCGTCGATCGAGGACTACGCGCAGGCGACGGTCGACGCCCTCCACACCTTCCTCGACCCCGAGGCCCGCCTGATCGTCGAGCCGGGCCGCTCGGTCGTGGGCCGCTCGATGGTCACGCTCTACGAGGTGGTCACCGTCAAGCGCGGGCGGCTCACCCACGTCGCCGTCAACGGCGGGATGGGCGACAACCTCGAGCCGATGCTCTACGGCCAGCGGTTCGCGCCGGCGATCGTCGACCGCGACCGCGCGGCCGAGACGTGCGAGCTCGTCGGCCACCACTGCGAGAGCGGCGACGTGCTCGCCCGCGGGGTCGAGCTGGCCACGCCCGCGGTCGGCGACCTGCTGGTGATGCCCGTCACCGGCGCGTACTGCTACTCGCTCCAGAACAACTACAACGGCGCCCGGAAGCCGCCGGTCGTCCTGTGCCGCGACGGCGAGGCCCGGCTCGTCGTGCGCCGCGAGAGCATGAACGACCTGCTGGCCAGGGACGTCCTGTGAGCGTCCACCCGCTCGACCCGCTGTCGGCCGACGAGATCCGCCGCGCCGCGGACATCCTCCGCCGCGACCGCGACGTCACCGACCGCTGGCGCTTCGCGTCGATCGAGCTGCGCGAGCCCTCGAAGCAGGCCGTCCGCGACCTGGAGGGCGATCGCCGCGCCGTCGTGATCTGCTGGAACCGCGACGACGGACGGGTCTACAAGGCCACGGTCTCGCTGACCGGCGACGCCGTCGAGCGCTGGGACCACGTCCCGGACGGTCAGCCGAACATGACCGTCGACGAGTTCACCGAGTGCGACGAGGCCCTGCGCAAGGATCCGCGCGTGATCGAGGCGCTGGCCGAGCGCGGGATCACCGACATGGCCCGCGTGCTCATCGACACGTGGGCCTACGGCGCCCACCTGGTGCCCGAGCGCCATCGCGGCGGCCGCATCGGCTGGGCCGACGTCTGGTACCGCGAGCAGGACGGGTCGAGCCCGTACGCCAACCCGGTCACCGGCCTGCACTTCGTCGTCGACCTCAACCGCATGGAGCTGCTGGAGATCGAGGACACCCACCGCGTCGACCCGCCCAGGACCATGGGCGAGTACGTCCCCCACCTCGTGCCCGGCCTCCGCACGCGGACCGACCTCGAGCCGCTCGAGATCACCCAGCCCGAGGGCGCGTCGTTCAGCCTCGACGGCCATGCCATCCGGTGGCAGAACTGGTCGCTGCGGGTCGGCTTCAACCACCGCGAGGGCATGGTGCTCCACACGGTCGCCTACGACTCCAGGTCGGTCGCCCACCGCCTGAGCTTCGCCGAGATGGTCGTGCCCTACCGCGACCCGACGACCGACCACTACCGCCGCACCGCGTTCGACATCGGGGAATGGGGCCTCGGCTTCATGACCACCTCGCTCGAGCTCGGCTGCGACTGCCTCGGCGAGATCTCCTACCTCGACGCGGTCATGCACGACACCAGCGGCGAGCCGTACGCGATCCGCAACGCGATCTGCATCCACGAGGAGGACAACGGCGTCCTCTGGAAGCACGTCGACGCCCAGGTCGGCGCCGAGACCCGCCGCCAGCGCCGGCTCGTGCTCTCCTTCCACGTCACCGTCGCCAACTACGAGTACCTGATCTACTGGCGCCTATACCAGGACGGGAACATCGAGTGCGAGGTGCGGGCGACCGGGATCATGGTCACCACCAGCTTCGAGGGGGAGCCGCCGCCGTACGGCACACTCGTCGACGAGCGCACCTATGCCCCGTTCCACCAGCACTTCCTCGTCGCCCGGCTCGACCTCGACGTCGACGGTGAGAGCAACACCGTCCACATGACCGAGTCCGAGGCGCTCCCGCTCGGCGACGACAACCCGCACGGCCTCGCGCTCGTGCAGCGCAGCACGCCGCTGCGGACCGAGCAGGAGGGCAGGCAGGACTACGAGTGGAGCACGCAGCGGGCGTGGAAGGTGGTCAACGAGCACTCGACCAACTCGCTCGGCACGCCCGTCGGCTACAAGCTCGTGCCCGGCGGCGCCTTCCCGGCCATGCTCCATCCGGACTCGCCCGTGCTGCGCCGCGCGCAGGCCATCGGTCACACTCTGTGGGTCACGCCGTTCCATGAGGACGAGCGCTGGCCCTGCGGGGAGTTCGTCGTCCAGAGCTCCGACGACCGCGGGCTGCCGGTCTGGACGGCGCAGGACCGCTCGATCCAGGACACGGACATCGTGCTCTGGTACGTGTTCGGGATCCACCACATCACGCGCCCGGAGGAGTGGCCCGTGATGTCCGTGGACACCGTGTCGTTCTGGCTCAAGCCAACAGGATTCTTCGACCGCAACCCGGCGCTCGACGTGGCGCCGTCGGACCACTGCCACACCGAGGAGAGCGCATGACCGAGATCGCCAACTTCATCCACGGCAAGCGCGTCGCCGCCGCGAGCGGCGAGACGACCGACCTGGTCGACCCCAGCACCGGCGAGGTCTACGCGACGGCGCCGCTCTCGCGCGAGGCCGACGTGGACGCCGCCTTCCAGGACTCGGCGCGCGCCTTCGAGAGCTGGCGCGACACCACGCCGAGCGAGCGCCAGCGCGCGCTGCTGCGGATCGCCGACGCGATCGAGGAGCGTGCCCAGGAGCTGGTGGACGTCGAGAGCCAGAACACCGGCAAGCCGAAGCAGCTCACGATGGACGAGGAGATCCCCCCGATGGCGGACCAGATCCGCTTCTTCGCGGGCGCGGCGCGCATCCTCGAGGGGACGGCCGCCGGCGAGTACATGGAGAACCACACGTCGTTCATCCGCCGCGAGCCCGTCGGCGTCTGCGCCGCGGTGACGCCGTGGAACTACCCCGCGATGATGGCCGTCTGGAAGTGGGCGCCCGCCCTCGCGGCCGGCAACACGATGGTCCTCAAGCCGTCCGACACCACCCCGGCCAGCACGGTCTGGATGGCCGAGCTGATGGCCGAGTTCCTGCCCGAGGGCGTCTTCAACGTCGTCACCGGCGACCGCGACACCGGCGCCGCGCTCGTCGCCCACCCCACGCCCGCGATGGTCTCCATCACCGGCAGCGTGCGCGCGGGCATCCAGGTCGCCAAGTCCGCGGCCGACCAGGTCAAGCGCGTGCACCTCGAGCTCGGCGGCAAGGCGCCGGTCATCGTGTTCGACGACGCCGACCTCGAGCTGGCGGCGGAGAACATCGCCATCGCCGGCTACTTCAACGCCGGGCAGGACTGCACGGCGGCCACGCGCGTGCTGGCCGGCCCGAAGATCCACGACGACTTCGTGGCCGCGCTCGGCGAGCAGGCCAAGGAGACGCGCACCGGCCCGCCGTCGGACGAGGAGGTCCTCTACGGCCCGCTGAACAACGCCAACCAGCTCGCCCAGGTGAGCGGGTTCCTCGACGGGACGCCCGACCACGCCACCGTCGTGGCCGGCGGCCACCGCCAGGGCGACAAGGGCTTCTTCTTCGAGCCGACCGTCGTCGACGGCCTGCAGCAGACCGACGACATGATCCAGCGGGAGATCTTCGGCCCGGTCATCACCGTTCAGTCGTTCAGCGACGAGGACGAGGCGGTCGCGTGGGCCAACGGCGTCGAGTACGGCCTCGCCTCCAGCGTGTGGACGCAGGACCACGGCCGCGCCATGCGCGTCTCCCGGCGGCTCGACTTCGGCTGCGTGTGGATCAACGCCCACATCCCGCTCGTGGCCGAGATGCCGCACGGCGGGTTCAAGAAGTCCGGCTACGGCAAGGACCTCTCGATGTACGGCTTCGAGGACTACACGCGCGTCAAGCACGTCATGAGCTACCTGGGTGGGTGACACCCAGGATCTCCCGGACTGGGTCAAGTGGCTGCCGCCGGACGCGGTCGCGGCCATCGACCGCTACTGGGGCCCGGTCTGGGACCAGATCAAGCTCCTCCCCGAGCATCATCCGCACGGGGAGGAGCTCGAGCTCGAGGCGATCGAGGAGCTCACGCCGGGCCTGAGGTGGCAGGCCCGGTTCCATTCGATGTGGCCCGCCTACAAGGCCTGGTACCTGCAGGAGGGCGACACCGCGCGGCCGACGTACGCCGCCGGCCGGCGGGCGCTGGTCGAGCACATGCCCGAGCTGGAGGGCATCTATGACCGGCTCGTCGAGCTCGCCGGCGGCGGCGACCTCGCGGCGCGCCTGCTCTCGCTCTACCGGCCGCCGGGCTTCATCGTCGGCTGCTCGCAGGGAGCGTGGACGCGCGGTGAGCCGCTGCTCGTCCGCAACTACGACTACCCGGCGGAGCGGCTGGAGGGCATCGTCTCCCTGACCAAGTGGGGCGAGCGGCGGGTGATCGGCATGAGCGACTGCCTGTGGGGCCTGCTCGACGGGGTCAACGACGGCGGCCTCGCCGTCTCGCTCACCTTCGGCGGGCGGCCCGACGTCGGCGACGGCTTCGCGATCTCGCTCGTGCTCCGCTACGTGCTGGAGACCTGCGACACCGTCGACGAGGCGTGCGCGGTGCTCGCCCGCGTCCCCGTCCACGCCCCGCAGAACCTCACGCTGCTCGACCGGACGGGCGCCTACGTCACCGCCTACGTCGGCCCCGGCCGCGAGCCGACGTTCCACGACATCCCGGCGACCACCAACCACCAGGGCGAGGTCGAGTGGCCGGAGTACGCCGCGGCGATCCGCAGCGAGGAGCGCGAGGCCTGCGTCCTCGAGCTGCTGGCCGACCCCGAGATGGAGCGCGAGCGCTTCGTCGACGCCTTCCTCGAGCCGCCGCTGCACAGCACGGCTCACGAGCGCGGGTTCGGCACCATCTACACGGCGGCGTACGAGCCCGCCGCGGGCCGCGTCACCTACCGCTGGCCGGGGACGAGCTGGGAGCAGTCGTTCGAGCGCTTCGAGCCCGGCCGCCGCACCGTCACGCTGACTTGAAGGCCATCGCGCCGGCCGGCGCGGGCTCCTGCGGCGGCAGGGCCGTGCCGGCGAAGCGCGACTGGACGCCGGCGATCCACTCCAGCGCCCGCGGCGTGAGCTGGTTGTCCTCCGTCTGCATGCGAGAGCGCGCGACGAGGACGCCGAGGTCGGCGCCCGGGTAGCGGTAGTCGCCCGGCTCCAGCACGCGCAGGAAGAACGCCTCGTCGTCGTCGTGCAGGCTGTGCCAGTCGTGGCCCCAGCGGGCGAACTCGATGCCCTTCCCCTCGATCCGCCAGATGCCCGTCTGCGGCGCCTGCGTGAGCTGCTCCACCTCGTCGCCGACGTCCTTGAGGATGATCTGGCTCCACACGTCGACGCTCGAGGCGGCGGCCCAGCGGCGGTTGATGTCGTCGACGTCGATCTCGTAGTCGATGTCGAGGTACTCGAGCAGATGGAAGAGGAAGAGCGGCATGTCGGCGTACGCGCCGGCCGTCACGTTGGTCATCGAGGTCACGCCGCTGATGCGCGGGTTGATCTCGCCGAGGTAGAGCTCGCCGCTGTCGACGTCGGCCAGGTAGTCGATCTCGAGGAAGCCGCGGTAGCCCTCCACCGCGAGCCGGTCGCCGAGCTTCTGGGTGAGCACGCGCGCCCGCTCGCGATGCTCGGGCGAGAGCGCCTCCGGGAAGATGTCGTTGCCGCACCAGCCGCCCTTGTGCGGCGTCAGCTCCGGGTGGCCGGTGAGGTCGGTCATGAGCGGGCCGACGACGGTGCCGTGGCGGGTGAGCACGGCCTCGACGGCCGCGGCGCGGTTGTTGATCCGCTTCATCACCTTGAGCTCCTGGTCGACCATGTCGCCCGCGTAGCGGTCCCAGTCGGCCTCGCCCTTGATGAAGAACGTGGTCTTGCCGGAGTCGCCGTACGGCGTCTGCACCACGAGGTCGTCGCCGAGCGCTGCGGCGGTGGCGAGCTCTCTGAGCTCCTCGTAGGAGGTCGCGCGGCCGAGCGTGTTCGGCGCGCTCGGGACGCCCGGCCTCGTTGCCGAGCTGGGTGGTGACGATCTTCGAGTCGAGCCGGTGGCGCAGCTCCGCCGACGGGTGGGCGATCTCGAGCCCGGCCGCCTCGGCCGCCGCCTCGGTCTCCTCGTCGAACATGACGAACACGGCCTTGCCGGAGCCGCCGCGCCTGCCGACGAAGTCGAGCACCTCCTTGTGCTCGAGCAGGTAGTTGCAGACGTCCTCCATCGACTCGAACTCCCGGTAGGGCCGCTCGTTCGGGACGAAGACGCGCGGGTGGTTGCCCTCGAACGAGTCGAAGTAGTTGACGTAGAAGAAGTTCCGCAGCCAGCGGTCGACGCCCAGCAGGTTGAACGCCGTCGGGGAGACGAAGTAGATCGGCGTCGGGTTCGTCCGGAAGAACGCCCGGATCTCGGAGATGCCCCGGAGCATGGGGCGCATCCTCTCGCTCTGGCGTTCAGGTGTCCAACACGACTACGAGGCGTTTGCTGGGGTCGGCCCGTCGTCATGCCCTCCCGGGGCAGCGCTCGCAAGCTCGCGCCTGAGCGCCCCGGAGAGGACATGCCGCGGACCGCCCACGCACTGGCCATGGTTTCGGCGTCTTCTCGTTCGCGGCCTCGGGAGGGCGGCACAGCACGGCCGGGTGTGGGCACAGGCTCCCGTGGGCAGTCGCGATCGGAATACCGAGCCCGGCGTGATGGTCTCGCGCGACCCCGGCGTGGGCGGCCCGGGCTCTGATTCAACGATCGCTGCTCCGCTCGAGCTACGACGCCACGCGCGGCGGCTGTGATGCCACCGCAGCTTCCGCTGCGGCGAGCGGACGCCCCCGGGAGGGCATGCCGTGTGCACACCCATCTCAAGTGGCAGCGCCACACGTAACCTGCGCGCTCGTGCCCGACTTCGTCGAATTGGCGCTCAGGCGCAACCGTGGCTGGCCGTGGCCTGAAGACTCTTGGGGACTCGCGCCGGCTGTACGGGGCGGACGGCATGGTGTCACTCCTGCTGCGTGCCGCGACACCCTCAGCGTGGTTCGCTGATCCTCCAGCGCAAGAGCTTCAAGGTTCACGGGGCGTGGACGCCGTACTGGCAGTACGACGCCATCTGCCTCGAGGCCGCGCTTGCCGATCGAGATCGCAGCGGCCTTCCGCGTCGAGTTGATCGACGTCGAGTGGCACGCGTCCTCGCCTGGCACACGCGCGGCAGATCATCGCCCCGACGGTCGGGGAGCGGTGGTTCGACGCCGATCAGCTCCGGGCGCGGGTGATCGCGCAACACGGCACGCCGGGGTCGGCGTGCGGCGAGTGCGGTGTGTGGCGCTGGTTGCCACTGTCGTTCGATCCCATCCCGCCGATGACAACAGAGGTGCTGCCGCCGGTGCTCGACGTGCGGGAGTTCGACGAGTTCGACGTCGTCGCCAGCCCTGAGTGGTTCGGCGATGGCTGCAACGCCTTTCGACAGATCCTCGTGCGGCGCGAACTCGCGTCCACCATCGTCGCTGCGAGCCCACGAGACTTCCGCATCGTCGAGCCGGGCTGGGCGTGACGCTGTCGCGCAGTTCCGCCTGCCCTGAGGTCGCACCACGACCCCAAGCAGGACGGTGGGCCGCAACACCACGACGTGCACAGCCAGAAGAGCGCTTCCATGTCGAGAAGCTCTGACCGGCTCCGCTCACGATGTGAAGGGCCATCGACAGGCGCGGTCCACGACACCAGGAGACCCGAAGAAATGACGCTCAAGCGGATGGACAATGTGCTCATCGTCGTCGAGGACCTCGAGGCCGCCAAGGCGTTCTTCGCCGAGCTCGGGATGGAGCTGGAAGGCCAGACGCTGGTCGAGGGGCCGTCGGTGGACGCCACCGTCGGGCTCGACGGCGTCCGTGCCGACATCGCCATGATGCGGACCCCGGACGGCCACGGCCGGGTCGAGCTGACGAGGTTCCACACGCCGCCGGCGGTCAGGGCCGAGCCGAAGAGCGCGCCGGCGAACGCGCTGGGCATCCGCCGCATCATGTTCGCCGTCGACGACCTCGACGACGTCATCGCCCGCCTGCGCACCCACGGTGCCGAGCTCGTCGGCGAGATCGCGCAGTACGAGGACAGCTACCGGCTCTGCTTCCTGCGTGGCCCCGAGGGCTTCATCGTCGGACTGGCCGAGCAGCTCAGTTGAACCTCGACGGGCGCGGTCGGAGCGACCGTCCTCGAGCCGGGCTTTGTGGCGCGCGTGGACGATTCGATCTGGCTCGCGGTTCAATTCTGCGGGTGTCGGAACGAACCTGGCGGGATAGCCGCGCCGCATGGTGAGGCACGGACTGCCGATCGTCGTCGCGGGGATGCTGCTCTTTGTCGCGAGCTGCGGCTCGGAGCCGGCGCCCGTAGCCGAGCAGGCGCCGGCGCCCAATGCCGACGAACGCAGGCTCGTGCGCGAGTTCAACGCGCTGCTGCGCGGCCCGGCGATCGACGTGCGCTTTCCCGTCGCCGAGTGCACCTCGCTGCCGAGGCGCACGCGCGCCGAACTGCGTGACTCGCCGCAGCGGATCGCCGCGGCCCGCGCCCGTCTGGCGCGGCTGCGCATGCCGAACAGCTACGACCGCGTGCGAACGCGAGTGGACGAGGGGCTGCGGCTGATCGCCGAGGCGAACAAGCTCCTGCTCGCCTGGTCGGAGCGCTCGGACGACCCAGAGACGGGCGAATGCGGCCAGAGCACCGACAACCTCCGGGACAGCGCCTACGACGAGATCCACGACCTCGCCAAGCCTCACCTCCAGGCCTTCATGGCCAAGCACAACCCGATCGCCGCCCAGATGCGCGCGAGCGCCTGGGAGCTGGGGGCGGCCGGGCTGATCCCGCGCTCAGAGCCTGCGGCCGAGGAGATACCCGCCGAGCTCGCGGACCTCCGCGAGGTGAAAGCCGAACAGCTCCTCGCTCGGGGCCGTCCACTCGAACGCCCCCTCGCGGTCGGCGATGAAGCCGTCCACGGAGACGCTCATCGAGTAGATCAGCATGGCTTCACACCGTCGGGCCTGAGCCACCTCGAGATCTATTGGTCGTCGGACGACCCGCCGACAGAGTTTCCGCCGAAGGGCTTCGGCGGGCGTACGCGCATCTCCGCCGGCAGGTCCACATAGACCTCCGTGTCCCGGTTTGTCGTCTTGGCGACGCTCGCGCCGTACTTCGCCGCAGTCTCGTTGGCGATCCATTCGACCTTCCGGGCGGGATCGGCACTGCCGAACATGAGGATCGCGCACGGCTCATCGCCAGCGCCGATCGTGATGTGCTCGGTGCCGGGCGGCGAGTGGAGAAAGTCCCATCGGCGCATCCGCCGCTCTTCGCCCTCGACGATGGCGATGCACTCTCCGCTCAGCACGAGGAAGCCCTCCTGCGCGGCTTCCGCGTGGTAGTAGCCGTTGGCCTCGCCCGGCTGAAGCACGTGCACGTGTACCCCCATGCCGGGCGTCGACGGATCAGCGTCGGGAGCGTCGAATCCGCGCCAGACACCGAAGCCCGGGACGGTCTCCCACGCCATCTCGCCGAGGTTGAGGATGAACCAGCCGCCGCCGACGGGCACTTGCCCCTCAGGCGTCTTCTCGATCTGAGCTTCCTGCATCGTGCCTACGCGTTCTCGTACGGCGCGTAGCGGTGGTGCAGCATGAGGTGATTGCCGTCGGGGTCGGCGAAGATCGCCATGTGGCAGACGCCGGTGTCGAAGGTCTCGCCGAAGAACGTCACGCCCTTGGCCTCCAGCTCCGCGCGCGCGGCGTGGACGTCCTCCACACGCAGGGGGAGCGGGTTGCCCTGCTGGGCGATGAACTCCATCCCGACCTTCTCGGGCTGCCACACGCCGAAGCACGTGTCGCCCGCCCACTGCTCGTAGTCCGCGTGCTCGTCGGGGCGCATGCCGAGGACGTCGCGGTAGAAGGCGCGGGCGCGGTCGGGGTCCTGCGAAGGGATGCCGATGAAGTCGAGCTCTTGGATGAGGGCCATGGCTTCAGTCTTTCAGTCGGCGGGAGCTAGCCGCGGCGGCGCAGAGCGATGCCCGTGAGCGCCTCGCGGACGACTCGTTCGGCGACGAGCGCGCTGTAGTCGTTCGTGCCGACGTTGGTCGGGATGACCTCGACCACGTCGGCGGCGATCAAGTCGAGCGAAGCGGCCACCGTGCGTACGGCGAGCAGGAGGTCGACGGAGGTCATGCCGCCCGGCTCCGGCGTGCCCGTGCCGGGGACGAACGCCGGGTCGAGCACGTCGACGTCGACGGTGAGGTAGACCGGACCCGGCCCGACGGCCGCGATCGCGCGCTGCAGGACGTCGCGGATGCCGGAATCCCGTACGTCGTGCATGAAGAAGCTCGTGATGCCGTGCTCGGCCTGCCAGGCGAACTCCGCCTCTCCCGGCCAGTAGCCGCGCAGGCCGATCTGGGCGTAGCGCGAGCCGTCGAGCTTGCCGGCCTCGACGAGCCGGCGGATGAACGTGCCGTGCGAGCGCTCGACCCCGAACACCTCGCTGCCGGTGTCCGTGTGCGTGTCGAAGTGGATCATCCCGACCGGCCCGTGGACGGCCGCGCAGGCGCGCACCGACGGCTCGGTGATGGCGTGGTCGCCGCCGAGCACGATCGGCATCACGCCGGCGGCCAGGACCTGGGCGACGGTCGCCTCGATCGCGGCGTGCGAGATGTCGACGTCGGCCGGGATGAC
Source organism: uncultured Solirubrobacteraceae bacterium (assembly GCA_963774155.1). Classification (GTDB taxonomy): domain Bacteria; phylum Actinomycetota; class Thermoleophilia; order Solirubrobacterales; family Solirubrobacteraceae; genus DASSUW01. The sequence continues at coordinate 879,386 of CAVZDW010000004.1, read as the reverse complement.
CGGCGCGTCGCCGAAGTCGACGATCCGCAGCTCCGCGAACGCGTCGATCTTGACCTCGAGATGCGGGCCGGGCGGCGAAGAGGCGCCGCGGATCGCGCGCGGGGCGAGCCGCGCGCCGGGGCGGTCGGAGACGAGGTCGTCCATCGGCGCTCCGACGATGGCCACGTCGAAGCCCGCGAGCTCGTCCGGATCCTCGGTGAACGGCGCGCCGCCGAAGGTCAGCAGCCCCGCGTAATCGGGCTTCTCGCCGTACTGCGCCCACCGCTTCTGGGGGTCGATCACGAGACCTCCCGCAGGACATTTATGGTCTGGAACGCCGGATCGCTGGCGCCGTGCAGGCGCGCGCCGCTGGCCGCCAGCTCGCGCAGGTACGCCACGGTCTCGGGGGAGATCCGCTCGCCCGGCAGCAGGGCGGGCACGCCGGGCGGGTAGCTGGCGATCGACTCGCAGGAGATCCGCCCGATGGCCGAGTCGACCGCGATCTGCTCGGCCTCGCCGAGAAACGCCTCGCGCGGCGGGAGCACCACCTCGAAGCCGAGCGCCGCGGCGGGCGGGATGATCGGCGCCGTCGCGGTCTTCACGCGCAGGCGCTTGACCACCTCGTCGACATCGCCGGCGAGGCGCCGCAGCACGGCCGCCGACTCCCCGAGGCCGACGATGAACACGACCGTCGCCTGCATCGGCAGCTCGACGTGGACGTCGTACGAGCGGCGGAGCGCGTCGGCGATCTCGTAGCCGGTGCGGCCGGTGCCGCGCACGTCGAGCACGATCCGCAGCGGGTCGTAGCCGGCCACGCCCATCCGACCGATCAGCGAGGCGTCGACCAGCGCGATGCCCGGGATCGTCTCCAGCTTCTCGCGCGCGACATCGATCGCCTGCAGCGTCTCCCACAGCAGCTGCTCGCCGTGCAGGGCGAGCTGGCGGCGGGCGGCGTCGAGCGAGGCGAGCAGGAGCGAGGAAGGGCTGGTGGAGCGCAGCAGGCGCAGCGCGCGGCCGACGGCGCCGATGTCCACCCGGCCGCTGTCGGAGATGTGCAGCATCGCGCTCTGGGTCAGCGAGCCGGCGATCTTGTGGGTGCTGGTCAGCATCGCGTCGGCGCCCTGTGAGAGAGCCGGCGGCGGGAGCGCGTCGTTGAAGCCGAAGTGCGGGCCCCAGGACTGGTCCACGACGAGCGGCACGCCGGCGGCGTGGGCGACGTCGGCCATGCCGGCGATGTCGGCGGCCATGCCGTAGTAGGTCGGCGAGACGATGAACGCGGCCTTGGCGTCGGGCGCGTCGCGGAGCCCGCGCTCGAGCGATTCCGGCGTGACGCAGTGCGTGATGCCCAGCTCGGCGTCGTACTCCGGGGCGACGAAGCTCGGGATCCCGCCGCTGAGGACGAGACCGTCGACGATCGACGAGTGCGAGTTGCGCTGGGCGACGATGCGCGTGCCGAGCGGGGCCAGCGCCAGGCAGAGCGTGTGGTTGCCCTGGGTGGCGCCGTTGGTGAGGAAGAACGTCCGCTCAGCGCCGAAGGCCTGCGCGGCGAGGCGCTCGGCGCGCTCGTACGGCGTGGGCGCCGGGCCGAGGTCGATGCCGTGGATGTCCTGTGGGACGTCGGCGGCGAGCGCATCGACGCCGATCGCCTTGCGCAGGCCGGGGTCGGCTCCCGGGCCGCCCTTGTGACCCGGCACGTGGTAGCGCCCGGTACCGCGGAACGCGTACGCCACCACCGCGTCGAGGTACGGAGCGGTGGGCTGCTCGTTGACCTCCATAGGGGAAGCGATCCTATGCCCCTCGTAGCCTTCCCGGGCATGGACGCCGAGATCCTGGCCGCCGTCGCGGCCGAGCAGGACGCGATGGTGGAGCTGGTGGCCGAGCTCGTCGCCGCGCCCACGCTGCTCGGCGACGAGGCGTCCGGACAGGACGTGATGCGGCATGCCTTCGCCTCGCTCGGGCTCGAGCCGTTCGACGTCCCGCTCGACGCGGAGGAGATCGGGCGCCATCCCGGCGGCGCGCCGTTCGGCTGGGACGTCGCGGGCAAGGCGAACGTGCTCGCCGACTGGGGCGGCGGCGCCGGCGGGCGCTCGCTCATCCTCAACGGGCACATCGACGTCGTGAGCCCCGAGCCCGTCGCCCTGTGGACCGGCGACCCCTACACCGCGCGCGTGGACGGCGACTGGATGTACGGCCGCGGGGCGGGCGACATGAAGTCGGGCCTCGCCGCCATCGTCGGCGCCGTTCGCGGGCTGCAGGCGCTCGGGCTCGAGCCGGGCGGCCGCGTCCAGCTGCAGTCGGTCGTCGAGGAGGAGTGCACCGGCAACGGCGCGCTGGCCTGCGTGCTCGCCGGCCACACCGCCGACGCCGCCATCCTCACCGAGCCGACCCAGGGCGCCATCTGGCCGGCGCAGGTCGGCGTCCTGTGGTTCCAGGTCCGCGCGATCGGCGCGCCCGCCCACGCGGGCGAGGCGGCCGAGGGCGCCAACGCCATCGAGGCCTCCTACGCGGTGATCGAGGCGCTGCGCGAGCTCGAGGCCGAGCTCAACGAAAACCGCCCGCCGCTCTTCGCCGCCTATCCGCACCCGATCAACCTCAACGTGGGGGTGATCCGCGGCGGCGACTGGCCGTCCACCGTGGCCGGCGAGTGCCTCACCCACTTCCGCCTCGCGCTCTACCCGGGCGAGCCGGTGGCCGGCCTCAAGGGCCGCGTCGAGGCGGCCGTCGCCTCGGTGGCCGCCAACAGCCGCTTCCACTTCGACGTCATCTACGAGGGCTTCCAGTGCGAGGGCTACGAGCTCGAGCACGACGCCCCGCTCGTCACCGGCCTCCAGGCCGCCGCGGCGCGAGCGGGAGGCGAGGTGCCGCCGCTCTACGCCTCCACGGCGACCACCGACGCGCGCACCTTCTTCCTCTACGGCGACACGCCGGCCGTCTCCTTCGGCCCGCTGGCCGAGAACGAGCACGGCGTCGACGAGCGCGTCTTCATCCCCTCGATCACCCAGACCGCCCAGGCGATCGCGCTGTTCATCGCCGACTGGTGCGGGGTCTAGGGCCGCGCTTCGCCGACGAGCTCGAGCAGCCGCTCGCGCATCGCCGCGTCGAGCGACTCGAAGCGCAGGCCGTAGACGCGCGGCGCGTGCTTGCGGACGACCGTGGCCGTGCCCTCGACGTGCATCTCGCCCGGCGCCAGGTCGAAGTCGAGCTCCTGGTCCGCCCGCAGGGGCCGCACGGCGCGCACGCTGAGACCGCCCTCCCCCACGTCGATCGTCTCGGCCCAGATCGGCGAACCGAGCTCCGGGCTGAGCACGCAGGGAAGCGAGAGTCGCGCCCGCCGGGAGTGCCTCCGCTCAGTCATCCCTCACCGATCGTACCCGCCCGGGTCAGAACGTGAGCGTCCAGCCCTCCCTGCGCGCCTGCTCGGCCGTGTAGGAGACGCCCGCGACCTTCAGCCCGGTGCGCTCCAGCAGCGTGATCGTCCCGCCGTTGTTGCCGAGCTGGACGCCGTTGGTGAGCGTGACCGGCAGCACCGCGCCGGCGGCGAGCGCGCCGGGTGGGATCGCGCAGGTGTGCAGCATGCGGTCGGCGAGCTTCCAGCCCGTCAGGTCGACGGGGCGCGGTGACGCGTTCAGCAGCAGCACGGTCTCGCGCTCGGGCGCCCCGCCGACGGGGTTGACCATGGCGGCGAGGATCCGCATCGCCGACGGCTCGGCGGGCGGCTGAGGCTCCGGCAGTCCCTCGATCGCGTGCCCGGTGCTGTCGTCGGTGTGCCAGGCCTGGCTCTGGAAGGCGAGGAAGATCCCGATCCAGCGGCCGCCGGCGCGCAGGATGACGGCGCCGTCCTGCCACACGCCGTCGTCGCCGGCGAAGCGTGCGCTGTTGCCCTGGTTCATGTGGATGTCGTGGACACCGTTGCCGGGCTTGAAGCCGAAGATCTTGTCCCGCGCGGTCTCCGGGCCCCAGCGCTCGCCGAACGCGTAGACGGTGGCGGCGGGGTCGGCGATGGCCCGGCGGATGTGCAGGTCGAACAGGTCGCCGAGGTCGTTGTCCGGGCCGGCGACGTCCGGCGGCAACGGCCGCATCTCGCGGCGGTCGAACAGGTTGCCGCGGATGAAGTCCAGGCTCGCGCCGCCGGGCCGCGAGGGCAGCTCGTGCCAGCCCGGGGCGAGCGGCTCGAGAGCGGCCGTCACCGGGTGGCGCAGGTCGTCGTCGACGAGGTAGAGCAGCTCCGAAGGCGCCTGCTGCGACAGGACGTTCACGGCGATGCGATAGCTCGTGCCGCCGGCCTCGATCCGGATCTGGTGATGCGGGGAGTCGGTTCCGCCCTCGCGCCGGCTGTCGGTCGCGCGCCCGACGAGGACGCCGTATGCGTGTAGTGGCATGGCGACAGGGTCCGCGGCCGGCCTTGGGATCGCCTTGGGAAAGGCTTATCGGTCGCTGCCCTCAGACGCCGTAGCGCAGGAACAGGAAGCCGCCCGACTCGTGCAGCGAGAGCAGATCGAGGTCGGCCGGCGGGTCGAGCGTGTCGCCCGCCACGATGGTCACGGGATCCACGCCGCCCGCGAGCTTGGTGGCGATGACCAGGTGCAGCTCGTCGACGAGGCCGGCGCGCAGCAGGTCGCCGAGCACGTGGGGGCCGCCCTCGCACAGCACGGACTCGAAGCCGAGGTCGGTGCGCAGCCGCGGCACACCCGCCTCCAGCGGCGCGCGAAGGTACTCGACGCTCGCCTCGCACGACGGGAGCTCCGCGTCGGGCGAGGGCGTGAGCACGACGACCCGGTTGCCGGGCGCCTGCAGCAGGCCGACATCGCTCGGGACGCGCGCGCTGCGCGTGACGAGGACGGCGGGCTGATCCATGGCGCCGTAGCTCTCGACGCGCACGGTCTCCGCGCCCACCATGACGGCGTCGACCCGCGCGCGCAGCGCGTGGAAGAGCTCGTAGTCGGCGCGGTTGGCGATCGGCGCGGTGCGGCCGGCGATGGTGGCGCGCCCGTCGGCGGTGGCGATCATGTTCACGAGCAGGAACGGGCGGCCGTCCGGCGGCGAGCCGGGCACGGCGGCGGCCACGTCGGAGGCGGTCAGGCCCTCGGCGCGGTCGGGCAGCAGCCGCGTGAAGGTCTCCATCAGGCGTCGTGGCCCGCGTGGATGCGCTTGGCGCGATGGAAGCTGAACTCCTCCTCGCCGGGCGCGGCCTCCGCCACCACCGGCTCGAGCAGGAACGCGTCGTGGTCGCCGGCGTCGTGGCGCCACAGCACGCGTCCGACGAAGCGGTTCGGGCAGCCGTCGAGCAGCGGGACGCCCTCCGGGCTCATGTGCCACTCGCAGCGCGCGAACTTGTCCACCTCGTCGCCCGTCTGGCCCCCGAACAGCTCGGCCAGCTCGAGCGCGTCCGCGGGCACGCAGTGGACGCCGAGCATGTCGGCGTCGCGCCCGCGGCGGTACGTCCGGTTCTCGTGCGAGAGGCACACGGCAAAGCGCGACGGATGGATGCTCGTCTGCGTCGCGAAGCCGACGAGGCAGCCGAGCGGCTCGTCACCGGCGCGCGCCGTGACGATGAACATCGGATACTCCAGGTCGCCCACGAGGGCGTTGAACGTCTCTGTGGTGTCCACGGGCGGAGTCGTACCCGCCGGGGGGCGCGTCGGCACCGCATCCGCGCGCCCGCGCGCGTGTTGGCAGCGTTGAACCGTCAAAGACCGAGGGGAGACAGTGATGCGGGGAGCGAAGGTCGCGGTGATCCTGGGTGCGTTCTTGTGCGTGCCCGCGACGGCGGCGGCCGCGGAGAAGCCGGTGGTCACCACCGGCGGCGCGGCAAGCATCCAGCCCACGACGGCCGTCCTGAACGGGACCGTCAACCCGAAGGGCGCCGCCACGACGTACGTCTTCCAGGTGGGCACGACCAGCCTCTACGGCTCCACCACGGCGCCGACCTCGGCCGGCGGCGGCAACAAGGGCGTCAGGATCGCGGTGCCGATCAGCGGCATGGCGCCGGACACGACCTACCACTACCGGCTCGTCGCGCAGAACGCGAAGGGCATCACGCGCGGCAAGCACCGGACGTTCAAGACCAAGCGCCAGCCGCTCGGCGTCACGCTCGCCGCGACGCCCAACCCGGTCCGCGCGGGCGGCATCACCACGCTCGCCGGCGTCCTCTCCGGTACCGGCAACAGCGGCCGCCAGGTCGTCGTCAAGAGCAATCCGTGGCCGTACACGCAGGGCTTCCTGCCGGCCGGCAACACGCTCGTGACCAACGCCGACGGCAGCTTCTCGACCACGGTGCCATCGGTGCCGGTGAACACGCAGTTCGTCGTGCAGATGCCGGCCAAGCCGGAGGTCGCCAGCCCGATCGTCGTGGTCGGGACGACCGTGTCGGTCACCCGTCGCGTCAAGGTCAACCGCGGCAATCGCAGCGGGCGCGTCCGCTTCCGCGGCACCGTGCGCCCTGCCGTCGACGGCCGTGAGGTGCTGATCCAGAAGCTCAGGCGGAGCGACGGGGTCTGGTACAACGTCGGCCGGAGCGTGACGAACGCCAGTGGCGGCGAGTTCTCCCGCTACAGCAAGACGATCACCCAGAGGAAGTCCGGCCGCTACCGGGTCGTCGTGAACATGGACGACAAGTACTCGGCGAGCGCCAGCCGGAGCTTCAAGGTCCGCCGCGTGCGCGACTGAGCGCCTCCGCGATGGGGACGTCGCCGCTGATCAGGTCGAACTCGCTGCCGATGGCTCCGTCGTCGGCGAGCGTGGCGGCCACGACGGCGGCGACGTCCTCGCGCGGGATCTGACCGGAGCCCTCGAAGGCGACGCGGCCCGTGGCCGGGTCGTCGGTGAGCCTGCCGGGGCGGACGATCGTGTAGTCGAGGCCGCTGTCCCGCAGAGCGGCGTCGGCTCGGCCCTTGGCGCGCAGGTAGACGGCGAAGGTCTCGTCGCCCGGCGCGTCGGGGTTGGCGCCCATGCTGCTCACGATCACGTACCGGCGGATGCCCGCGGCCTTGGCCGCCGCGATCAGCTTCACGGCGCCGCCGTAGTCCATCGTCTCCTTGCGCTCGGGACCGCTCCCCGGCCCGGCGCCCGCCGCGAAGACGACCGCGTCGGCCCCCTCGACGGCCGTCGCCACCACCTGCTCGTCGTCGTGCTCGAGGTCGGAGACGACGGGCTGGCCGCCAGCGTCCTCGATGTCCTGCGCATGATCCGGGTTGCGGATCAGCGAGCGCACCTCGTCGCCCCGCTCGGTGAGGAGCCGGGTGAGGTGGAGCGCGATCTGTCCGTGTCCTCCTGCGATTGCCACCAGCATGCCGGTGACGCTAGCGCCCGCAGTTGATCCGGCGTCGGACGGCCTCGCCGCCGGCGTAGATCTCGACGCGTGCGCAGCCGCTGACGCGGCCCTCGAAGCGCGCCGCCCCGCCGCCGCTCGTGCTGTCCGAGCAGCCCTCGAAGCGCACGACGCGGAACGCGCCGCCGCCGAACCGCAGGACCGGGCGCTGCGCCGCGATCGTCACGCTGCCGCCGGGCTCGACCACCGCCGCGACCGAGGGTCCGTCGACCTCGAGCGTGAGCGGTCCCGCCCGGATGCCCCGCGGCGTGCCGCTCTGCCGCGTGCCGGAGCCGTAGCAGGACACGTGCCGCTCGGCCTCGGGCGCGTCGCTGCGCTCGATCGGCGTCGCGGGCGTGTTCTCGTAGACCTGCGGCGTCGCCGCGTCGTCACTGCTGTCGCTGCCCGTCACGCCCGCGGCGGAGAAGTGGCGGTCGTCGGCGACGATCGTGCCGAGGTCGCCGTCGATGAGGGCGTTGAGGTCGGCGACCAGCGGGCGCATGGCCTCGGGCACGTCGCGCTCCGTGACGGTCACCGACAGCTTGTCGCGGCGGAGCATGTAGCGGCGGTCGTTGTCGTTGCCGCCGAAGCCGCCGGGCGTGATCGTGTTGCCCGCCAGGACGGCGAAGGGCGCGGCTCGGACGTGCTCGAGCGCCGTCTCGGTCTGGTGCGGCGAGAGCTCGACGGCGACGTCCCAGTACCCGCGCCCGCCGCCGCGGCGGACGGCCGCCGTGCCGTCGGCGCGCAGCGAGACCGACTCCGAGATGGGATCGTCGCCGAGGACGCGCTGGAGGAAGACGACCTCGTCCGCGTCGTTGGCGCGGTTGATGTCGGCGGCGTCGGGCGCCGGTTCGGCGCTCCCGCAGCCGGCGAGGAGGACGAGCATCGCGATCAGGGCCCGGCGCACGGCACCTCGTGCCTGGCTGCGAGCGTCCTGCCGAGCGTGGTCTTCCCGTTCCCGCTCGCCGACGAGATGAGCAACGACGCGCCTCACGGGCGCAGTGTCGCACTCACCATCCCGGCGGCTCGGAAGCGGTACCTCGTGCCCTTCGCGAGGGTCGTGCGCAGCGTCCAGTAGCCGCGCGCGTCGGTCTGGACGGTGGCGAGCGGCGTCCACGAGCCCGTGCTCGTGCGCCGCTCGACGGCCACGCTGTGGGCGCCGCCCGGCCGGACCTGGCCCCAGAGGCGACTGCGGGCGGCATCGACCACGAACGGCGTGTCGAAGTGCGCCAGGCTCGGCTTGGCGCGCCCGCCGGTGAAGCGGAGGCCCGACTGCCAGCCGCTGAACGAGCCGTCCTTGCCGCGCGGCTCGTCGCGCCAGAGGTACTGCGTGAAGAGCCGCACGCGGCCGGTCTGCCAGGCGAGGTAGGCGGCCCGCTGCAGGTAGGCGTCCTGCCTGCTCGGGGCGATGCCGGCGATCTGGTCCGGCGGGCGGGTCTGATAGCCGTACTCGTCGACGAAGATGCCCATGCGGGGCGTCGTGGACCTCAGGGCCTTGAGCCGCTTCAGCCGGTCCAGCGTCTTCGTCAGGCTGCCGATCTCGGCGAGGCTCACGTCATCGGCGTTCGGGTGCTTGTGCTCCGGCGCCGACCGGCCGCTGTAGGGGTGGATCGAGAACCCGTCCCCGGTGGCCGCCTTGAAGCCCCGGCAGTCCCCGGTGGTGATCCTGCGGTAGTCGTCGGCGCGGCACCCGAAGCGGCGAAGGAAGAGCAGCGGGCGCATCACGGTCGTCGGCGTGCGCAGCCGCTGCCCGCGCGGCGAGAGCGCGCCGATGATGACCTCCGCCACGGGATCGCTGGCCACGATCTTCGGATACGCGGCGCGCACCAGGCCGCGATACAGGTGCGGAGACACCGGCGTGCAGGTCCCGCGCGTGCAGCTCGCCTGAGGCGCCAGCCAGACCGAGATGTTCGGCTCGTTCCAGAGGATGTACCGGTCGACCTTGGTCGCGTACCGCGTCGCCACCGCCTGAGCGAAGGCCGCGAAGGCCGCGGGCTTCGGCTTGTAGGCCCCCTGCCGCCGCCCGGGCTTCGCGCTCGACCACGCCGGCCCGGGCCCGGTCACGGTCAACGTCACCCGCATTCCGGCTCCCAACACGCGGTCGATGGCCTGGTCCAGGAACATCCACCCGTAGTGCGGGTCGTGGTGGTTGGCGGGGTTGAAGCCCTTCGGCTTCTGCGCGGGAGCGATCCGCGACCACAGCGCGAAGATCCGCACCGTGTCGACCCCGTTCGCCTGCCACTCGGCCACGAGCCGGTCCGCCGACGGCCCACCGGGCATCAGGACCCGGTCATCGGCCACTCCGATCTCCGTCTTGGCTGCCTGAGCGGGACCGGCGAGAACGACGAACAGGACGAGCGCGAGGATCGGCAGAAGGCGTCGCACGTCAATCGAGAACGCCTCCCGGCGGCTCGAGTTGCGGGCGACCCTTCAGGCGGTGGCGTCCGCCAGGGACTCAGCCGCCGCCGAACGCCCCCGGATCGCCGTTCCGATGTTGCGCCGTGGCGCGACGCGCGGTCGTGGTCCTGTCTGCGCGCGGCCTTCGCCCGCCGAGCCATCTCGGCGCCTTGCCGTTGTGCGTCCCGGCGCCGGTCGAGCCAGCGGCGTAAGCGACCCTTCGACTCCTTGGCCTCGGTCATGTCCGAGCACCTCCTGTTCGCTAGGGCGAGCCTACGCCTTCTCAGGAGTCCCAGATAGGGCCAAACGCGGGAATTCCGAGGCGTTCCATTCCGTGCACGATCCGCCAGGTGGCGGCCTTGTTGCTCACCACGAAGACCGCCTCGGCGTCGAAGTCCTCGTACGCGTCGCGGGCGAGCTGCACCAGGTCGGGCTTGCCCCGCTCGCTCGTGTCCCAGATGACGGCGTCCGGCTGCGCGGACTCGACCTGGTCGACGAGCTCGTCCCCGTACGTCACCCGTGGGCTGCGGGTCGACCAGACCAGCCTGGCATCGACGCGACCGGCCAGGACCTGGCCGAGGCAGGGACCGATCCCGCTGCCGGTGACGACGTAGACGACCCGCGTGTAGAGCACCTCCACGTTGGCCATCGGCGCCGAGGTCGGGATGCCGCGGACCCAGACGTGGGACGGTGGGTCATCGATGAACTCGCCGGTCCAGTCGCCGGCCCGGGAGATCAGGAGCCGGTAGCCGGTGCGGTCCGGCGTGGTGACGGTGGCGAACGAGTGCCACTCGCCGAGCGGGGTGCGGCTGATGCCGACTCCGGAAGCGATCGCGGGTGTGACCCCGTAGTCGAAGCGGACGATCGCGGCGTGCGACGACGGCCGCTCGACGACCACCGGCACGCGCCGCAGGCGCAGCCAGGGCGAGGCGATGCTCAGCGTCAGGACCACGAGCAACCAGACCTGCCAGCTCGAGGCGACCGCCCCGAGCGCGGACTCGTCGCCGCGGCCCTCGATCGCCAGGTGCACGGTCAGCGCCCAGAACAGCGCGATCGCCGTCCAGCCGCCGTACCGGTGCGTGACCTCGAACACGTTGTGGGCGCGTGCCCGCACGACCGGGGCGGCGCAGACCACGACCACCACCGCCAGCCCGGCGAGCGCTCCCGCCAGGGCGACCGTCGTCGCCGACGCCGGCCCGGCAAGGGCCACGACCACGAACGCGCACAGCCACGCCGTCCCGGCCAGCGCGGCGCCGACGTGCACGCCGCCGATCTGGTTCACCTTCGACACGCTCCAGCGGATCCACAGCGGCCAGGTCGTCGACCCGCGGCCGGCCAGCGAGTGGAGCAGGTTGAGGACGTGCTGCTGCCGGATCAGGACCGCGGCCGCGAGGTTGAGCAGGGTCAGGGTCGCGAGCGGCGAGAGCGCGCTCCCGTCCGCTACCGACCAGTCGCCGTTCTCCAGATGCGCCAGGAGCACGGCGGTGTTGGCCAGCAGGACGAGGGCCGCCAGACGGCGATACGGCATGAGCCGTGGGTGCTTGAGCAGCGCGCGCACCCTTGCTAGGACGTCGCGCCGCCGCGCGTATTCCTCCTCGGGCCGTGCACCGGCGTAACTGGTCTGCGCCACCGACCTCGTGGATGGGTCCGGGAATAGTGCGAGCCTGGGGGACGTCTACCTCCCGATGAGACCCAACGCGCCCGAGTTCGAAGCCCTCGTGACGGGCATCCGTGCCGCCGTCGGCAGCGAAGCCGACTGGGCACGGACCGCCGAGCTCGTGGCCGCCCAGCTTCGCCGTCACCTGCCGTCGCCCGACCTGCTCACCCCCGAGCAGCGGACCGGCGCCGCGGACAGCTACCGCAGCCACCTGCTGCACGCCGAGCCCGACGGCAGCTTCTCGGTCGTCGCCCTCACGTGGCGCCCGGGCCAGACGACCCCGATCCACGACCACGTCACGTGGTGCGTCTTCGGGGTCATCCAGGGGATCGAGCACGAGGAGCTCTTCGTGCTGGACGAGGAGCGCGGGTGCCTGGTCGAGGCCGGCGCGAGCGCCAACCCGACGGGCGAGGTGAGCGGCTTCGCGCCGCCCGGTGACATCCATCGCGTCCGCAACGTCGGCGACGACACCGCGATCTCGATCCACGTCTACGGAACCGACGTGTCCCGGATCGGCTCGAGCGTCCGGCGCGAGTACGGCCTCCCGGTCCTGGCGGCCTGACCGTCAACGGCTGCGTTGAGGGAGCGGGATCGGCCTGGTTTCGCACCCGAATCCTGTTTAGGGGTGACACCGTGACCCGAAAGCAGGACGCGACGAAGAAAACCGGCCCCGCCGGCCCCCCAGCTCCCCCTACCCAGCCGCAGTTGACGTTCTAGACCGCCACCCGCGTTCGATCTGCCGGATCATCGGCGGGTACACGACGCGGTGCCGGAACGGCCGGATGGCGGCCATGTAGGCGTTCCCCAGCACGCCGTTCGGCTTCACGTAGACGGCCATCTCGCCGTGGTAGCCGCCGGTCGCGTCCGGGACCCAGCCGAGGTGCAGCACCCCGTGCATGGTCCGGTTGGCGATCTCCGCCGCCCACTCGTCGTCGAGCCGGTACAGCGAGTCGAACGGCAGCGACCCGAAGGCCGGACCGGCCGGAGCGTCGCGCAGATCGGCCGGCAGCCGGTCGCGGAGCGTCGGCGTCCGCGACCCGAGGCCGGTGTCCGGGCCGTCCCAGCCGAGCACCTCGCCGACCTTCCACCGGATCGCCCAGAGGGCACGGGCGGCGCGGGACGAGCCCTGCGACGGGTCGCCGTCGGCGATCACCGCGACCAGCTGCGGGAAGTCGTCCGGCCCGCCCGGCGTGTCCAGCGCCCAGACGTCCTCGAGGCGGAAGTCGCGCGTGAGCTCGTGGATCCGCCAGGGGCGACCGGTGTGGACGCTGTCGGGGATCCTCATCGTCTCGACGAGATTACGGCTTCCCGGCACCACCTTGACTCCCTTGACGTGATGTACACTCATGTCATGACTGTCAAGGACCGGGACGAGGCACTTGCTGCTGTCGCCCGCGCCGAGGAGGCACTGCGCCGCGCGCGCGACGAGCTGGAACGGTCCGGCGCGCGGACGCTGACGGTCCGCGATCTCGTGATCGGATCCAACATCGACGAGGCCGCGGTCGTGGCCTTCGTCGAGACGCTCCGCGAGCTCCTGGGAGAGCTGCCGCTGGACGAGAAGGCTGCGCGCCGCGCGGCGCTGCTCGCTGCCGCCGGCCAGGCGTGGGAGAACGAGCTGGGCCCGCTCCTGACGAGTGCGCAGGTCCGTGAGCTGCTGGGCGGCGTCTCCCGCCAACGCGTCGACGAGTTGCTCCAGGCTCGCCGCCTCATCGGACCGCGCGACGAGTCCGGTCGCAGGAGGTTCCCGGCCTTCCAGTTCCACGACGGCCGGCCGCTCGAGCCGCTGGTCGCGGCGTACTGGACGGTCGCGGAAGGCACGATCGACGAGTGGACGGCCGCGTCCTGGTGCGTCTCACCCGACGACGCGCTCGAGGGCCGCACACCGGCGCAATGGGCGCTCGAAGGCCGGGATCCGGCGCGGCTCGTGCGCATCGCGCGTCAGGACGCCGCCCGCCTGTCGCAGTGAAGCTGGACGGCTTCCCGCGGCGGACGCTCCGCGGCGATCGTCCCATCCACCGCATCCACCGCTCGACCACGAACGCCTGGTGGTTCTCCTCGGACGGCAGCGGCCGCTTCGACCCGATCGGCACTGGCGCGGGCGCGTGCTACCTCGCCGAGCGGCCACTGGGCGCCTGGATCGAGGTCTTCCGCAAGCAGATGCTCCTCAGCGAGGCAGAGATCCGCGAGCGCTCGCTGTTCTCCGTCGAGCTCGGCCGCCCGTTGCGGCTCGCGGACCTCACCTCACGCCGGGCACTGTCCTTCGGCGTCACCGCATCACTCGGCGCGAACGAGGAGTACGAGGCCAGCCAGGCCTTCGCCACGGACGCCGTCGCGGCGGGCTTCGCCGGCGTCCGCTACCTCGTCCGCCACGACCCCGCCCAGAAGCTCTACGGCATCGCGCTGTTCGGCGATCCGGGAGCAGATCCATCCTGGCCCCCGGGCACCGATCGCGGCATCCCGGACGACGTCATCACCGAAGCCCGGCGAGCCTTCGGCTACCGCGTCCTACCGCCGCCTTGACACGAGGGAGAGCTGCGTTCGGAGCGAACACGTCAGACTATTTGGCCAGGAACGAGTAGGGAGGAGACCCGTGGCCCAGCGAACCAGCCCGCCGTACCGCGCCGACCATGTCGGCAGCCTGCTGCGACCGCCGAGGCTCATGCAGGCGCGCGACGACCACAAGGCCGGGAAGATCGACGACGAGGAGCTGAGGGCCGTCGAGGACGAGGCGATCGCGGAGGTCGTCCGGATGCAGGAGGAGGTCGGCCTCCAGTCGGCGACCGACGGCGAGTTCCGCCGCGCCTCCTGGCACATGGACTTCATCTACCAGCTCGACGGCGTATCCACCGCCCCGGGCAACCTCAAGGTCGAGTTCCGCAACGCCGAGGGCACGATCGAGTTCACCCCGGCCGCTCTGTCCATCGACGGCCGGCTCGGGGTGAGCCGGACGATCTTCGGCGAGGCCTTCGACTACCTGAAGAGCCAGACCAGCAGAGCCACCCCGAAGCTCACCATCCCGAGCCCGAGCATGGTCCACTACCGCGGCGGCCGGGCGGCGATCGACGAGGAGCTCTATCCCGACCTCGACGACTTCTGGAACGACCTCACGAGCGCGTACGCGGAGGAGGTGAGGCGACTCGGCGAGCAGGGCTGCACCTACCTGCAGTTCGACGACACCAGCCTCGCCTATCTCAACGACCCGAAGCAGCGCGAGATGATGGCCGCGCAGGGCGCCGACGCCGACCACCTGCACGAGAGCTACATCCGCCACATCAACGAGGCGCTCGAGCATCGGCCGCCCGGCATGGCCGTCACCACGCACATGTGCCGCGGCAACTTCCGCAGCTCCTGGGTCGCCGAGGGCGGCTACGACTTCGTCGCCGAGGCCCTGTTCAACGAGCTCCAGGTCGACGGCTTCTTCATGGAGTGGGACGACGCCCGCTCCGGCGGCTTCGAGCCGCTGCGCTTCGTCCCGCCCGGCAAGCACGTCGTGCTCGGCCTCGTCACGACCAAGCGCGGTGACCTGGAGGACAAGGACTTCCTCAAGCGCCGGATCGAGGAGGCGTCGCAGTTCGTCGACGTCGACCAGCTCTGCCTCTCGCCCCAGTGCGGCTTCTCCTCCACCGTCGAGGGCAACGAGCTCAGCTACGACCAGGAGGTCGCCAAGCTGCGCCTGATCGTCGAGACAGCGGAAGAGGTGTGGGGATAGACACCCAGGTCGCCATCGTCGGCGCCGGCCCGGCCGGCCTCCTGCTCGCCCACCTGCTGCACCTGAACGGGATCGAGTCGGTCGTGCTGGAGGCGCGCGATCAGGACTACGTCGTGCAGCGGGTGCGGGCGGGCGTGCTCGAGCAGGGCACGATGGACACGCTGCGGGAGGCTGGGGTCGGCGAGCGGATGGACCGCCAGGGCGCGATCCACGAGGGCATCGAGCTGCGCTACGACGGCGTCGGCCACCGGATCGACTTCGCCGCGCTCGTCGGCCGGGCGATCATGGTCTACGGCCAGCAGGAGGTCGTGAAGGACCTCATCGAGCGACGACGGCAGGACGGCCTGCCGCTGCACTTCGAGGTCGACGACGTGCACGTCGACCCGGCGACGCCGAGCGTCACCTACACGCACGAGGGCGAGCGCCACGAGCTGACGTGCCGGGCGATCGCCGGCTGCGACGGCTTCCACGGCGTCTGCCGCGACGCCATCCCCGACGGCGTCCTCACCGAGCGCACCCGCGAGTACCCGTTCGGCTGGCTCGGGATCCTGGCCGAGGTCGCGCCGTCGACGCACGAGCTCATCTACGCGACGCACGAGCGCGGCTTCGCGCTCCACAGCCTGAGGTCGCCGGAGCTGAGCCGCCTCTACCTCCAGGTCGACCCCCACGACGACATCGAGAACTGGCCCGACGAGCGCATCTGGGAGGAGCTCCACACCCGCCTGCACCGCGACGACGGCTGGACCCTCGAAGAAGGCCCGATCATCGAGAAGGCGATCACGCCGATGCGCTCGTTCCTCGTCGAGCCGATGCAGCACGAGCGGCTCTATCTGGCCGGTGACGCCGCCCACATCGTGCCGCCCACCGGCGCCAAGGGGCTCAACCTCGCGGTGGCCGACGTCCGCGTGCTGGCGCAGGCGCTCACCGACTGGCTCAAGACCGGCGGCGAGACCGGCCTCGACGCCTACTCCACCACCTGCCTGCACCGTGTCTGGCGCGTCCAGCACTTCAGCTGGTGGATGACCTCGATGCTCCATCGCTTCCCCGAGCAGGACGACATCCAGGCCCGGCTCCAGCGAGCCGAGCTCGACTACGTCACGTCGTCGGAGGCCGCCGCCACGATGCTGGCCGAGAACTACACGGGGATGCCCTACGCATGATCGCGCCGCTGCTCGCCATCGCCGGCGTGCTCGGCCTGTGGGAGCTGCTGGCCCGCACGGGCGTGCTCAACGAGCGCCACGTGCCCTCGATGACCGACACGCTCGCAGAGCTGGCGCGGCAGCTGACCGATCCCGACTTCTGGAGCGCCGTCGGCAGCACGCTGTCGGGCTGGGCGCTCGGCCTCGGGATCGCCATCGCGCTCGCCGTCCCGCTCGGCATCGTCATCGGCTCGAGCGCGACGACCTACCGCGCCGTGCGCTTCGTGGTCGAGTTCCTGCGGCCGATCCCGTCGGTCGCGCTGGTGCCGCTCGCCGTGCTCATCTACGGCGTCGGCCTGGAGAGCAAGGTCTTCCTCGCCGCCTTCGCGAGCTTCTGGCCGCTCTTCGTGCAGACGCTCTACGGCGTGCAGGACGTCGACCCCGTGGCCACCGACACCGCCCGGTCGTTCGGCCTCGGCGGGTTCGAGCGGCTGTGGCGGATCAAGCTCCCGAGCGCCGTCCCCTACATCGCCACCGGCCTGCGGATCTCGAGCGCCGTCGCGCTCATCCTCGCCGTGACCGCCGAGATCGTCATCGGCAGCGCCGGCCTCGGACGCTCGATCAACGTCGCCCGCTCGAGCGGCGCCATCGAGCTGATGTACGCGCTGATCATCACCACCGGGCTGCTCGGCTGGGGCCTCAACGCGCTCACGACGCGTGCCGAGAAGCGCGTCCTGCACTGGCACCCGTCGCAGCGGCAGGTGACGGCGTGAAGCGCCTCGGCGCCGTCCTCGAGGTGCTCGTCCCGCTCGCCCTGCTCGGCCTCTGGGCGGCGTGGTCGGCCGGCTCGGACACCTTCTACTACCCCCCGCTGACCGACATCCTCGAGACGTTCAGCGAGACGTGGATCTTCGAGCGCGTGGGCAGCGACGTCGTCCCCAGCCTGCTGCGGCTGGGCGCCGGCTACGCGCTGGCCGTCGTCCTCGCCGTCGCGATCGGGATCCCGCTCGGGCTCAACGCCACGGCACGGCGAGCCGCCTCGCCGATCGTGGAGTTCCTCCGGGCCATCCCGCCGCCCGCGCTGCTCCCGCTCGCGATCGTGGTCATCGGCGTCGGCAACGCGATGAAGGTGGCGATCATCGCCTTCGTCTGCCTGTGGCCGGTGCTGCTGAACACGATCGACGGCATCCGCGGCATCGACCCGACGCTCAACGACACGACGCGCGTGTTCGGCGTGACGGGTCCGGGCCGGATCAGCCAGGTGATCCTCCCGGCCGCCGCGCCGCAGATCTTCGCCGGCATGCGCACGAGCCTCTCGCTCGCCGTGATCCTCATGGTGATCAGCGAGATGGTGGCCAGCACCAACGGCATCGGCTTCTTCGTGCTCCAGTCGCAGCGCGAGTTCGCGATCCCCGAGATGTGGTCGGGGATCCTCCTGCTCGGAATACTCGGCTACGTGCTCAACCTGCTGTTCACCCTCGTCGAACGCCGGGTCCTGGCCTGGCACCGGGGAGCGCACAGCTGATGCTGGAGATCCGCAACCTCTCGAAGTCCTACGGCGACACCCGGGCGATCGGCGACCTCAGCTTCACGATCGACGAGAAGGAGTTCGTCTGCGTGGTCGGACCGTCGGGCTGCGGCAAGACGACGCTGCTCAAGTGCATGTCCGGGCTGCTCCCGCCGACCTCCGGCGAGGTGCTGCTGCACGACCAGCCCGTCACCAGGCCGCCCGAGGAGATGGCGCTCGTCTTCCAGGAGTACAGCCGCTCGCTGATGCCGTGGATGTCGGTGCGCAAGAACGTCGCGCTGCCGCTGCGGCACAAGGACCTGGCGAAGACCGAGCGCGCGGCGCTGGTCGACGAGGCGGTCGAGGCCGTCGGGCTCACCGGGTTCATCGACCGCTACCCGTGGCAGCTCTCCGGCGGCATGCAGCAGCGCGTGGCCATCGCCCGCGCGCTCGCCTACCAGCCGCAGATCCTGCTCATGGACGAGCCGTTCGCGTCGGTCGATGCCCAGACGCGCGCCGACCTCGAGGACCTCATCCTCCAGGTGCGCGAGCGCTACGACGTGACGATCGTCTTCGTCACCCACGACATCGACGAGTCCGTCTACCTGAGCGACCGCATCATCGTGCTCACCCCCTCCCCCACGACCGTCAAGGAGCTGCTCGAGGTCGAGCTGCCGCGCCCGCGCGACCAGGTCGAGACCAAGGAGCTGGCCGAGTTCACCCGCCTGCGCGCCCACGTCTACCGGCTGATCAAGCGCGAAGTGGCTAGGGTCGCGCCGTGATCGCGTACGGCGACCTGCTCGAGCTCGTGCTCGCGCGCAACCCGTTCCACCAGGCGCGGCTGGCCGGCTGGGACCGCGAGAGCGAGCTGCCGCCCCTCACCAAGGAGGAGCTCGTCGCCGACCAGGCGGCGCACCCGCCGTTCGGCACCAACCTCACCTACGAGCTCGACCGCTACGTCGCCATGCACCAGACGAGCGGGACGACGGGTCCGCCGCTGCGCGTGCTCGACACGGCCGAGGACTGGGCCTGGTGGCGCTCCTGCCTGGCCAGCAGCTACGAGCGGATCGGGATCAGCGCGCAGGACCGCGTCGCGCTCGCGTTCTCCTTCGGCCCGCACGTCCACTTCTGGGCCACGAAGGAAGGCCTCCAGGAGGTCGGCGCCATGGCCATCGTGACCGGCGGCATGACCTCCGCCCAGCGGCTGCAGACCATCGCCGAGACGCAGGCCACCGCGCTCGCCTGCACGCCGACGTACGCGCTCCGGCTGTACGAGGTGGCGGTCGAGCAGCGGCTGGAGGCGGCGCTCGAGAGCATCCAGGCCGTGATCGTGACCGGCGAGCCGGGCGGCTCGCTGCCCGCCGTCCGCAGCGCCATCGAGGAGGCGTTCGGCGCCCGCGTCTACGAGCACGCGGGCTCCACCGAGGCCGGGCCGTTCGGCTCCCCGTGCCGCGAGGGCGGCGGCCTGCACATCGACGCTTCGCAGTTCGCCTGCGAGATCGTCGGCGGCGACCTGCAGCCGGTCGCCGGCGGGGAGCGCGGCGAGCTGCTCGTCACGCCGCTCGGGCGCACGGGCTTCCCGGTGCTCCGCTACCGGACCGGCGACATCGTCGTCCGCACCGACGAGCGCTGCCCGGGCGGGCATGACGACCCGTGGCTGCCGGGCGGGATCGTCGGCCGCACCGACGACATGGTGGTCATCCGCGGGATGAACGTCTATCCGTCGGTCATCGAGGAGGGCGTCCGCTCGGTCACCGGCTCGGGCGAGTTCCGCATCACCTTCTACACCGAGCCCGGCGGCATGGACGAGATCAAGCTCGAGGTGGAGCTCGACCAGGGCTCCAAGGCGCGCCGTCTGCAGGACGTGATGCGCCACCAGCTCGGCCTGCGGGTCCGCATCGTCCCGGTGGCCGCCGGGGTGCTCCCGCGCAGCGAGAACAAGTCCCGGCGGGTGGTCGACCTCCGCGAGCGAGGCTGGACGTGAGGATCCGCGGCGCCAGCGAGCAGGTCGCCGCCGCGCTGCAGCACCGGATCCAGACGGCCGGCCTGGAGCCGGGCGACTTCCTCGGCCGCGAGGAGGACCTGGCCGCCGAGTTCGGCGTGAGCCGCCCGACGCTGCGCGAGGCGCTCAAGCTCCTCGCCAGCGGCAACCTCATCCGGGCCAACAAGGGCCCCGGCGGCGGCATCTTCGTGGCCCACACGGCCGACGAGGGCGTCCGCCAGAGCATCAGCGACTCGGTCGACATGATGATCCAGACCGGCGCCGTCTCGCTCGAGGAGCTGCTCGACGCCCGCATGCTGCTCGAGGTCCCGCTCGCCGGGCTCGCGGCGCTGCAGGCGTCCGAGGACACCGTGACCCGCCTGCGCGAGGCGCTCGCGACCGAGACCGAGGCCGACGGCGACATGGACGCCATCCACTCGGCCGACACGGAGTTCCACCGCCTGATCGCGGCGGCGGCGGGCAACCGGATGGCCGGCGCGCTCACCGGCTGGGTCTTCGAGGTGCTGCAGCCGCGGCTGATGGAGGAGCTGCGCGACGCCGTCGTGCCGGACGCCGTGCTCGACCAGCACGTGGCGCTGCTCAAGGCGATCGAGAAGGGCGACCGCATGCGCGCCGAGCGCGCCATGCGCGAGCACCTGCTGTACCTGCGCGACGTGCTCGCGATGACACGCAGCCGCGATTAGGTCAATAGATTTGACACACTAGGGACGTGGCCGAGCTCGCCAGCCTGCCCGACGCGATCCGCACGCTCGTGCGCGACGGCGACAGCGTGGCGCTGGAGGGGTTCACCCACCTGATCCCCTTCGCGGCCGGCCACGAGATCCTGCGCCAGGAGCGCAAGCGGCTCGAGCTGATCCGGATGACCCCGGACCTCGTCTACGACCAGATGATCGGCATGGGCGCCGCGCGCCGGCTCGTCTTCTCGTGGGGCGGCAACCCGGGCGTGGGCTCCCTGCGCCGGCTGCGTGACGCAGTCGAGAACGGGTGGCCGCAGCCGCTCGAGCTCGAGGAGCACTCACACGCCGGCATGGCGAACCGCTATGCCGCCGGCGCCTCGCGCCTGCCCTTCGCGATCCTCCGCGGCTACGACGGCACCGACCTGCAGCCGCGGACCAACGTCGCCAAGGTCACGTGCCCGTTCACCGGCGAGGAGCTGACCGCCGTGCCGGCCCTGCGGCCCGACGTCGGCATCGTCCACGCCCAGCGGGCCGACCGGAAGGGCAACGTCCAGCTCTGGGGCATCGTCGGCATCCAGAAGGAGGTCGTGCTGGCGGCCGAGCGCTCGCTCGTCACCGTCGAGGAGATCGTCGACGAGCTGGAGCCGCGGCCGGGCGCGATCGTCATCCCCACGTGGGCGATCACCGCCGTCGCCGAGGCGCCGCGCGGGGCGCACCCCTCGTACGCCCACTCGTACTACGACCGCGACAACGACTTCTACAAGGCCTGGGACCGGATCGCGCGCGAGCGCGACACGTTCACGGCGTGGATGGAGGAGCACGTCCTGTGGAGCACAGCGCCGACGAGATGATGACCGTGGCCGCGGCCCGCGAGCTGCGCGACGGCGAGGTCTGCTTCGTCGGCATCGGCCTGCCCAGCACCGCGGCGAACCTCGCTCGCGGCATGCACGCGCCGGACGTCGTGCTCATCTACGAGTCGGGCACGATCGGCTCCAAGCCCACGCGGCTGCCGCTCTCGATCGGCGACGGCGACCTCGCCGAGACCGCCGAGTCGGTCGTCTCGGTGCCGGAGATCTTCAACTACTGGCTGCAGGGCGGGCGGATCGACGTCGGCTTCCTGGGCGCCGCCCAGATCGACCGCCACGGGAACCTCAACTCAACGGTCATCGGCTCGTACGACGAGCCGAAGGTGCGCCTGCCGGGCGCCGGCGGCGCCCCTGAGATCTCTGCCCAGGCCGCTCGGGTGATCACGATCATCCGCCAGTCGCCCCGCTCCTTCGTCGGCGAGCTGGACTTCAAGACCTCTCTCGGGGCCGCAGACCAGATCGTCATCACGGACCTCGGCGTCCTGCGCCGCGACGGCGAGCTGACGCTCGAGAAGCTCCACCCCGGCGTCACGCTGGAGCAGGCGCAGGAGGCCACCGGCTGGGAGCTGCGGGTGGCCGACGACCTGACGGCGACCGATCCCCCCAGTGCGGAGGAGCTGCGGCTGCTCCGGGAGCTGCAGGCGCGGTGAGCGCGGCGTACATCGTCGACGCCGTCCGCACCCCGGTCGGCAAGCTCGGCGGCTCGCTCGCCACCGTGCGCCCCGACGACCTGGCGGCGACGGTCCTGCGGGCGCTCTCCGACCGCAACGATCTGTCGGCGGTCGACGAGGTCTACTTCGGCGACGCCAACCAGGCCGGCGAGGACAACCGCAACGTCGCCCGCATGGCCGTCCTGCTGGCGGGGCTCCCGACCTCGATCCCGGGCGCGACCGTCAACCGCCTGTGCGGCTCCGGCATGGAGGCGGTGTTCAGCGCGAGCCGGGCCATCGCCGTCGGCGACGAGACGCTCTGCGTGGCCGGCGGCGTCGAGTCGATGAGCCGCGCCCCGTGGGTGGTGCTCAAGCCGGAGAAGCCGTTCCCGCGCACGAGCGAGACGATGCACTCGACGACGCTCGGCTGGCGGATGGTCAACCCGGAGATGCCCGACGAGTGGACCGTGTCGCTCGGCGAGGGCGCCGAGATCCTCGCCGACCGCTACGAGATCTCGCGCGAAGCGCAGGATGCATTCGCGCTGAAGAGCCACCAGCGAGCCGCCGCGGCCTGGGACCGGGGCGCGTTCGCCGACGAGGTCGTCGAGCTGCCCGAGCTCGCGCGCGACGAGAACATCCGCGCCGACACCTCGCTCGAGAAGCTCGCCTCGTTGAAGCCCGTGTTCCGCAAGGACGGCACGGTGACCGCCGGCAACTCGTCGCCGATGAACGACGCGGCCTCCGCGCTCCTGCTCTCGGACAAGGCGGACGGGGCGCTGGCGCGGATCGCCTCGCGGGCCTCGAGCGCCGTCGACCCGCCGCTCTACGGCATCGGCCCGGTCGAGGCGGCGAACAAGGCCCTGCGGCGCGCCGGGATCGGCTGGGGCGACCTGGCGGCGGTCGAGCTCAACGAGGCGTTCGCCGCGCAGTCGCTCGCGTGCCTGGCCGAGTGGCGGGAGCTCGATCCCGAGATCGTCAACGTCAACGGCGGCGCGATCGCGCTCGGCCACGCGCTCGGCAACTCGGGTACGCGGCTGCTGACGACGCTGGCGTGGGAGCTGCGCCGTCGCGGGGGCGGGTGGGGACTGGCAGCGATGTGCATCGGCGTCGGACAGGGGGTTGCGGCGGTGATCGAGGCATGAACGGCTACCGGCGCGACCCCCAGGGGACGCATCCGGACTACCTGACGCCGGAGTACCGGTCGACGCGGCTGCGCGCGCCCGACAAGCCGCTGATCCTCCTGCCGCACTCGCTGTCGGAGATCACCGGCCCGGTCTACGGTCACGACCGGGTGGGGCCGCTCGACCACGACCTCACCCGCCAGCACGAGGGCGAGCCGCTGGGCGAGCGGATCGTCGTCACCGGCCGCGTGCTCGACGGGGACGGCCGCCCGGTGCGCGACTCGCTCGTCGAGGTCTGGCAGTGCAACGCGGCCGGCCGCTACGTCCACCGGGCCGACCGCCACCCCGCGCCGCTCGACCCGAACTTCACGGGCGCGGGCCGCTGCCTGACCGACGGCGAGGGGAGGTACCGCTTCGTGACCGTCAAACCGGGCGCCTACCCCTGGGGCAACCACGACAACGCGTGGCGCCCGGCGCACATCCACTTCTCGCTGTTCGGGACCGCGTTCGCGACCCGGCTCGTGACGCAGATGTACTTCCCCGGCGACCCGCTGTTCGCCTACGACCCGATCTTCCAGTCGGTCCGCGAGCCGAAGGCGCGCGAGCGCCTGATCGCGCAGTTCGACATGAAGACGACGGAGCCGGAGTGGGCGCTCGGCTACCAGTTCGACATCGTGCTGCGGGGGCGCGAGGCGACCCCGCTCGACGACGACTGATGCCCGAGTCGACGCCCTCCCAGACCGTCGGCCCGTTCTTCGACTACGCGCTGCCCTACGACGGCGGCGAGCGGCTCGTCTCGCCCGGCGACCCGGCCGCCATCCGCATCGTCGGAGCCGTGTTCGACGGCGATGACCAGCCGGTCGCCGACGCGCTGATCGAGATCTGGCAGGCCAACCGCCACGGGCGCTACCGGCATCCCGAGGACACGCGCTCGGAGCTGCCGTTGGAGGACGGCTTCACGGGCTTCGGGCGCTGCCCGACCGACGGCCAGGGGCGCTTCGAGTTCGTGACCGTCAAGCCGGGCGCGACCGACGGCCAGGCCCCGCACATCAACGTCTGCGTCCTCGCCCGCGGGCTCCTCCGCCACCTCGTCACGCGCCTCTACTTCCCCGATGAGGCCGAGGCCAACGCCGCCGACCCGCTGCTCGCCTCGATCGCGGACCCGGCCCTGCGCGCCACCCTGATCGCACGGCGGCTCGATGGTGTGCTTGCCTTCGACATCCGCCTGCAGGGACCCCGCCAGACCGCGTTCCTTGACGTCTAGCTTCACGTCCATCTTCGTGCCCGACGCCCTGCGGGAGGCGGTCTCCGACGACGCCTGGGTGCGGGCCATGCTCGAGGCCGAGGCGGCGCTCGCCGCGGCGCAGGCGGAAGCCGGCCTGATCAGCGCGGAGGCGGCAGAGGCGGTGGCGGCGGCATGCCGGGAGTCCTACGAGATCGGTGGACGTGACGCCGCGAACCCCGTCGTGTCCCTGGCCAGGGCGCTGCGCGAGCGCGCCCCGGACGCGCACTTGAAGACCACGAGCCAGGACATCCTCGACACCGCGGCGATGCTCGTGACCCGGCGCGCCCGCGCGCTGATCCTCGCGGAGCTCGACGCCGTTACGACGCACTGCGCGCGGCTCGCGCGCGAGCACCGGGCCACGCCGATGGCCGCTCGCACGCTGCTCCAGCAGGCCGTGCCGACGACGTTCGGGCTCAAGGCGGCGGGCTGGCTGGCCGGCGTGGCCGCCGCTCGCGACGGGCTGAGCGCGCTTCCGCTCGCCGCGCAGCTCGGTGGCCCAGCCGGCACGCTGGAGGGCCTCGGACCTGCCGTGCTCGCCGGCTTCGCGGCGCGCCTGGAGCTGGAGGAGCCGGCGCTGCCCTGGCACTCCGACCGGACCCGCGTGGCGGCGCTCGGCTCCGCGTTGGCCATCGCGGCCGGCGCGTGCGAGAAGGTCGCGCTCGACATCGTGCTGCTCGCCCAGACCGAGGTCGGCGAGGTCGCGGAGTCGAGTGAGGGCGGGCGCGGCGGGTCGTCGGCCATGGCGCACAAGGCGAACCCGGTCGGCAGCGTGCGGGCGCGCGCCGCCGCCCGCAGCGTCCGCGGCGCCGCGGGCGTGCTCCTGGAGGCGATGGCGGGTGAGCACGAGCGCGCCGCCGGCGCCTGGCAGAGCGAGTGGGGCGCGCTCTCGGAGGCCCTGGCGGGCACGGGCGGCGCCGCCTGGTCCCTGCGCGAGGCGCTCGACGGGCTGACCGTCGATCGCGACCGGATGGCCGCCAACCTGGGCGACCTCGCCGGCGACCTCGACCAGACGATCATCGACGCGCTGATCGACCGCGCACTGGAGCTGGCATGACGCACTACCGCCTCGACGGTCCCGACGACGCCCCGGTGGTGGTCTTCGCCAGCTCGCTCGGCACCACGCACGCGATGTGGGACCCCCAGGCGGCGGCGCTCAGCGGCGAGTACCGCGTGCTCCGCTTCGACCATCGCGGCCACGGCGGCTCGCCGGCGCCGCCCGGCCCGTACCGCATCGACGACCTGGCCGGAGACGTGCTGGCTCTCCTCGACGAGCTCGGGATCGACCGCGTGAGCTTCGTCGGGGCCTCTCTCGGCGGCGCGGTCGGGATGGTGCTCGCCCTGCGCGCGCCCGAGCGGATCGAGCGGCTGGTGCTCGCCTGCACGACCTCCTGGTTCGGGCCGCCCGAGCCGTGGCACGAGCGCGCGGCCGCCGTGCGCGCCGGCGGGATGGGCGCGATCGTCGACGCGGTGCTCGAGCGCTGGCTCACGCCGGAGGCGCCGCCGGAGATGGTCGAGCACCTCCGGACGCCGTTCCTCGCCACCGACCCCGAGGCCTACGCGAGCTGCTGCGAGGCGATCGCCGGGCACGACGTGCGCGGGAAGCTCGGCGCGCTGACGATGCCGGTGCTGGCCATCGCCGGCTCCGACGACCCCGCGACGCCGCCGCTCAAGCTGCAGCAGATCGTCGACGAGATCCCGGGCACGCCGCTGCGCGTGCTCGTCCCCGCCCGCCACATCGCCAACCTCGAGCGGGCCGAGGCGTTCAACCGCGAGCTGCGCGCCTTCCTCGCCGAGGGCGCCGCCATGCGCACCCGCCGCGCGGTGCTGGGCGACGCCCACGTCGACGCCGCGACCGAGCGCATCACGGACTTCACGGCCGAGTTCCAGGCCTTCATCACGCGCTACGCGTGGGGCGAGATCTGGACGCGGCCCGGTCTCGACCGCCGCATGCGCAGCGCCGTCACGCTCACGGCGCTCGTGGCCGGCGGCCACGAGAACGAGCTGGCCCTGCACGTCCGCGCGGCGCGCCGCAACGGCCTCACGCCCGACGAGATCAAGGAGATCCTCCTGCAGACCGCCGTCTACTGCGGGGTGCCGGCCGCCAACTCCGCCTTCGCCGTCGCGCAACGGGTGATCGACGAAGAAGCCAAATAGTCTGGTGTATTCTCCTCCCCGTCCACAGGACAGGAGGAGGAGCCATGGTGGGACGAGGCGGGCTGGTTGCGCTGGGGATCGCGGCGGCGTTCGCGATGGCCGGCTGCGGGGACGACGACGACGACGGCGGCGGCGGGGAGACCGCCGAACAGACCACGCTGCGGGTCGGCGTCATCCCGATCGCCGACGTGGCGCCGCTCTACCTCGGCGTCAAGGAGGGGTTCTTCGAGGACCAAGGGCTGACCATCGAGCCGCAGCTCGCCGAGGGCGGCGCGGCCATCGCCCCGGCCGTGCTCAGCGGCGACTTCCAGATCGGCTTCTCGAACACCGTCTCGCTGCTCATCGCGGCGTCCAAGGACCTACCGGTCACGATCATCAGCCAGGGCGTGCTCGGCGGCAAGACCACCGACGAGGCGTGGGCCGACCTGCTCGTGCTCAAGGACGGCCCGGTCAAGGAGCCGAAGGACCTCGAGGGCAAGACGATCGCCGTCAACACGCTCAGCAACATCTGCGAGGTCACCATCAAGGCGTCGCTCGCCGACATGGGCGTCGACATCGAGACGCTGAAGTTCACCGAGGTGCCGTTCCCGGACATGAACGCGGCGCTCGAGGCCAACCGCGTCGACGGTGCGTGCGTCGTCGAGCCGTTCGTGAGCCAGGGCCTGGCCGGCAAGGCCAAGGGGATCGACCCGTTCTACGTGAACACGGCGCCCGACCTGACCGTGGCGACGTACTTCACGTCCAAGCAGTACGCGTCGGAGAACCCCGAGATCGTCGAGAAGTTCGTCACGGCGATGGAGCAGTCGCTCGAGTTCGCCCAGAGCAACCCCGACGCCGTCCGGGAGGTCCTCGGCGAGTACACCGAGATCCCGCCGGAGGTGGCGGAGAACATCAAGCTGCCGCAGTGGCGCGCCGACCTCACGACCGACACGATCGAGCGGCTGTCGGCGCTCAGCCTCGAGTACGGGCTGATCGAGGAGCAGCCGGACCTGAACGAGCTGATCGCCCAGGAATGACCCGGCTCAGCACTTCCCGCGGCCCCAGGTGACGCAGTCGAGCACCTGGCCGCGGAAGTTGCTGATCCGCACCTTGTCGGCGCCGTCGTTGAGGATCCGGCCGGTCTCGCCCCAGCTCTTCTGGAGCCGTGTGTCGGCGCCTGGATCGCCGACGACGTCGATCCGCATCGACTCGCCCGGCTGCAGCACGGAGTCGCGCGGGAAGGCGTAGGCGAACGGCGGGCTCTGGAGCTGGTAGCCCTCGAGGTCGACGGCGAAGGCGGCGATGTTCGTCACCGTCACGTACTCGTTGCCGTCCGGCTTGGCGTTGATGTCGACGGCCCCCGCGTACGGGTCGGCGCAGTTGCGCGTACAGGGATACGTCATGGACGCGCGGAGGTCCCCCTGCGGATCGAAGAGATACGCGCCGTCGCCCATCCCGTTCTTGCCGGGGTTGTCGAACAGCGTGTTCTGGCGTCCCCAGAAGAGCTCGGTGAACGTGTCCTCGCCCTCGAGGACGTAGACGGTGATCGAGTCGGCGGGCGGGACCACGGCCCACTCGGGGAACGCGTAGCGCGTGAGCGAGTCGCGCAGGGACCAGCCGGCGAGCGGGACGCTGTTCACGGGGTCGAGGTTGCGGATCCTGACCCACTCGCCCCCGGCCGCGCGGCTGTCGGAGTTGACCGTCACCTTGAGCGGCGACTCGTCGTTGGGGCCGGCGCCGCAGTACGTCGGGTTCCAGATCCCGCGCTGCAGCGAGGCCGCCCACTCACCGGTGCGCGCGTACTCGGCGTTCCAGGCGTTCTCCTTGTAGTTCGGCAGCCACAGCGCGTGGCCCTCGGCCATCATCCGGCGCCCGACGTCGATCCAGCGGCCGCGGACCTTGACCTGCACGGAGCGCCGCAGGCGGGTACGCGAATGGGCCACGGGGTCCTGTGCGGCGAGCCGCACCTTCCACTTGGCGCGCCGCAGCAGGCCCTCCAGCGCGGCGGTCGCCTCGAGCGCATGGCACTCGCCGCGACGGCGCGACGGGTAGCGGCTGTAGACGGTCTGCTCCATCGCGTTGATGCCGGTCACGCGGACCGAGTACGTCTTGCGCGAGTTGTCGCCGTTCAGGTCGACCCAGAACGTGTCGCCGTCGCTGACGTACGTGACCTTGCCGGTCGTCACGTCGCAGGTCGTCGCGGCCGCGGGCGGCAGGCAGAGGCCCTGGCTGGCGTCGGCGACGGCCGGGGCGAGCCCGGCCGAGAGGAGCAGGGTGAAGGCGAGGAAGAGGCGGCGCACGTGTCTTCGAACACGGCTACCGCGCGGTCGTTGCGGATCCTGCTCAGCCGTCGCGCGAGGCGCCGAGGGCGCGGCGGATCTGCTGCCGGTACTGGCGGGGGATCCGGCGGGCGATGCGGACCCGCAGCGACGGCGGCAGCTTCGCGGCCGCGACCGCGGCTTCGCGGCGCCGTGCGGCCAGGACCGAGGACTGGGCGAGCGCCTCGGCCTCGGCGTACATCTCCAGGTAGGCCGCGTGGCGGGCGTCGAGCACCGGCCAGACGGCTTCGGTGTCGCCACCGGCCTGGGCGAGAACTTGCAGCTGCTCCCACACGTCGTCGGCCATGTCGCGCACGCGCGCGGGGACCTCGAGCGACTCCCAGCCGACGCGGTTGCGGTGCAGCTTCGGGTCGACGAAGCCCTCGACCGCCGGGTGCTGCGTGCGGTCGATCTCGGCGAGCAGCGGCGAGCCGATCTGCGCGCCGATGCGGCGCACCTCGGACTCCCAGTCGGCGAGCAGGTCCTCGTAGCGGACGAAGGCGCGGCGCGCCCCGCGCGTGGCCTGCTCGGTATGCAGGATCAGGTGGATCCAGGCGCCGGCGCGGGCGGCCGAGCTGAGCCGCGTGCCGTAGTACTTGCGCGCGCTGGTCACGATCTCGGCCGGGTGGCGCAGCATCGTCACGAACGAGGTCGTCGCCCCCAGCTGCTCGGCGACGCGGATCCACAGCGGCAGGAACCAGATGGTGCGCGGGTCCTTGACCACGAGCGCCTCGGCGACGCCGAACTGCTCGGTGAGCCACTCGCGCAGCTGCGCCTCGGCCACCGGCGCGTCGCGGCCCGTGATCTCCAGCGCGTGCGGGCGGGCGTCGTTGACCGAGATGTAGCGCTGCTCGAGCAGCCGCGTGTGGAAGTCGACGACCCACAGCGGCTCGCCGAAGCCGCGCGGGTTGGTCTCGTCGGCCGACACCTCGGGCTGCGGGATGTGCAGTCCGAGCTGGCCGAGGATGCCCGAGGCGAGGCTCGTGCCGCTCCTCCCGACGCCGACCACGAGGACGAGCTGCCGTCCGGAGGCGGCGGTCGGGGTGTCGGGGACGGCGGGGTCGGGCATCAGGCGGGTCGGCATCATAGAAGTACACTCGCCCGCTCCGTCCCCGATGTACCGGAGGTGCCGTGGACCCCGCGCGCCGCCTCGCCCGGAGGCTGAGCCGCAAGACCGAACCGTCGCGCCCTGCCCCTGCGCAGGAGGAGGCCGTGCGCGCGCCGGCGGGCGAGGCGTCCTCGGAGGAGGAGGACGGCTTGCCGATGCGCGAGATGCTGCTGCGCTGGATCGGGATCGGCCACAGCGTGGACCAGGCGCTCGTGTGGCAGGTCCGCGCGCTGCTTGCGGACGACGAGACGGACGAGGCCTGGTCGATCGCCCTCTCGCTGCGCGCCCACGCGGAGACCGAGACGATCGGGCGCGTGCTGGCGGGGATCGTGGCCTACCGCCGCGGCTTCGAGCCGCTGGCGCGCGAGGCGCTGCGGGAGGTCGCGCCCGAGGTGTGGACCAAGCTCGTCGCGCGCGCCTGGGTGCGCTCCGGCCTGGCCGTGGAGCCCGACGAGACGCTGCAGACCATCCGCGAGCTCGTCGCCGCCGACCCGGCCTACGTGCCGGTCCGGAGCTGGCTCGACATCCTCACCGCCGTCTTCGGCCACGGCGACCACGAGCTGGCGGCCGCCATCTTCGAGGTCTTCGACCGCCGGCTCGAGGCCGAGCCGGAGAGCTGGCCCGAGGGCACGCGCTACCGGGCGTGGATGCGGCCGTGGATCGAGGCCGGCGGCGAGGTGCGGACCGCGCCCGCCACCGGACGCCGCTCCTTCGCGATCATGGACTACGGGCATCCGGGCGCCGACCAGGCGTCGGCCAACCTGGGCGACCACATCCAGACGCTCGCCTCGCTCGGCCATCTCGTCCGCCACCAGGGCGTGCGGCTGCACGGGCCCGAGGCCCTGACCGCGCTCCTGCGCGAGCTGGGCGCGCGCAGCCGGCCGGAGCTGCGCCTCGACGACGTGGAGGCGGACGTCGACGTGCTCACCGTGCATCGCGACGCCTCGACCTACGAGGCGATCCCCGAGGACACGTGGGTGCTGTGCTTCGGGTGGTACATGCAGCCGCTGTTCCGCATGCGGGTGGCGTTCCCGCTGCACCCGAACCTGCGGCCGATCTTCACCTCGTTCCACTGCAACACCCGCGAGATGCTCACGCCGGAGGGCATCGAGTACCTGCGCCGCTACGGGCCGGTCGGCTGCCGCGACTGGAACACCGTCGACCTCCTGCTCTCGCTCGACGTCCCGGCCTTCTTCTCCGGCTGCCTGACCATGACCACGGCCGGCGTGTTCCCGGAGCTGGCATCGCCGCCGCCGAGCGATGCCCCCGTCGCGTACGTGGACGTCCCGGCTCCGGAGGGGGCGCCGACGTACACGCACCAGTCCGACGAGGTGCGCAGCCGGCCGTTCGTGGCCAACATCCGCGCCGCGATCGAGCTGCTGGAGACCTACCGGACCCGCCATGCCCGAGTGGTGACCTCGCGGCTGCACTGCTACCTCCCCGTGCGCTCGCTCGGCGTGGACGTGGACTTCCAGCCCTCGAACCGCTCGGACATCCGCTTCGACGGGCTGATCGACCTCGACGACGCGCGGTTCCGCGGGCTCGGCGAGCGGATGACGAGCACGCTGGAGCAGGTCATGCGCGCCGTGCTCTCGGGCCGGCCGGAGGCCGAGGTCTACGCGCTGTGGCGCGACCTGACGGCCGCGGACGTCGCCGCGGCCGCGCAGCGGCGCGAGCGCGGGCTGGAGCTGCCGCCGGTGACGACGCCGATCGCCGAGCAGCGCGAGCAGATCGCGGAGGCGACCCGCACGGTCACCGGCACCGGGACTGGCGAGCCCGTGCATGTCGCGGTGGTGGTCAACAAGCATCTCGCGCGCCACCTGCCGGTCCTCGCGGCCTCGCTGCTCGAGCACGCGTCGCGGCCGGTCCACCTGTGGGCGCTGACGCTGCCGGGGCCGGACGATTCGGTGGAGAACGAGCTCGGCGACCGGTTCCCGGAGCTGACCTACAGCACGGTGCCGCTGCGCGGGCTCGGCGGCGACCTCGCGCGGCCGCGCGAGGTGGTCCGGCTCCTGCTGGCGGACCTCCTGCCGAGCGTCGACCGGCTCGTGGTGCTGCCCGTGCCGTCCGTGGTCGAGGCGGACATCGCGGAGCTGGCCGATCTCGACCTCGGCGCCGGGATCCTGGCCGCTGCCGCGCCGCCCGCCGCCGACGCGGTCAGCGGGTTCGGCGTGATCGACGAGGCGGCGCTGCGGCTCGGCGACCGCGCGGACGCCGCCTCGGACCTGCGCCGCACCGCCCACGCTCGCCACCGCTTCGACTTCGACGCCTTCATCGGCGACCTGCTCGTGCTCGATCTGGCCGCGATGCGGCGCTCGCGCTTCGGCGACCAGGCCCTTCGGCTGGTCCAGACGTACGGGCTGACCGACGTCGAGGTCTTCCACTACCTCGTCGGCGGAGACCACGTGGCGCTCCCGGAGGCGTGGCACGCGGTCCCCACCTGGCGACCGGTCGTCGCGCCGAAGCTCGTCCACTGGGCGGACGGCGTCAAGCCGTGGCATCCGCTGCTCACGGGCGAGCGCGACCGCTGGCAGCGATACGCCGCCAGGCTAGGCTCCAGCGGCCTTGATCGCGGTGACGGAGAAGCCAGCTGAGGTTGCGCTGGGCGCCCCGGCGGCAGTCGTGCTGGCCGGAGACGCCCCGCCTGCGCTCGTCGAACGGCTCGCCGCCCAGCTGCGCGAGCTCGCCGGGCCGGTCGCGATCGTCGACAACCTCGGCGAGCTCGACGCCGTGAGCGACCCGGTGCTCATCGCCGACGGATCGGTGGCCGTCCACGACGCCGCGCTCGCCAACGTGATCGCCGACCCGCGGCCGGGCGCCGCCATCCTCGCGGGTGCGCCGACCCGACGAGCTCCGGCGATCGAGGTGCGGGGCGGCCGCGTCGTGAGCGCCGCTTCGCCCTACCACCGCGTCAACCACCCCAACGCGACGTATCTCGGCGTCCTCCGCGTCGCCGCCGGCGACCTCGCCGCGGCGGCCGAGCACATCGCGGCCCTGCGTCACGACACGATCGTGGCCGACGAGGTCGTGGGCGGCGATGAGGTCGTGGGCGGCGATGGTGGACGGCGATGCGGTCGTGGGCGGCGACGACTTCGTGGGGCCGGACGACGAGCAGCGATCGTCGTCTCCCGCGCCGGGCGCCGGCGGCGGCCTCGCCGCGCTGCTCCTCGTCGCCCTCGTGCGCGGCGGCACGCGGGTCTCGCCCGTCTATCTCCGGCGGCTCGGCTGGACGCGCGACCAGGCGGGCGTGGCGGCGCTCGATGCCGCCGACGAGGACCGGCTGCAGCTGGACTCGTCGGTCAAGGGCTACGACAGCCCGTTCACCACGTTCCTCGTCAGCCCGTACTCGCGGCACCTCGCGCGCTGGGCCGCCCGTCGCGGGCTCACCCCGAACCAGGTGACCGTCGCCTCGCTGGTCATCGGCATCCTCGCCGCGGCCGCGTTCGCCGCCGACGCGATGATCCTCGGCGCCGTGCTCGTACTGGTGGCGTTCGTCACCGACTGCGTCGACGGCCAGCTCGCCCGCTACACGAGGACGTACTCAAAGCGCGGGGCCTGGCTGGACTCGATCTTCGACCGCACGAAGGAGTACGCCGTCTACGCGGGTCTGGCCATCGGCGCGGGCGATGTCTGGCTGCTCGCCTGCGCGGCGCTCGCGCTGCAGACCGTCCGCCACGTGTCCGACTTCGCGTTCGCCGCCGCACGTACACCTCCCGACACGACGCTGCCGTTCGACGAGCCGTCGGACCGCCCCGGAGCCGAGCAGCGCGCCTCGCTCGCCACCTGGCGCCGCGCCGACCGCTCGCCCGCGCTGCGCTGGCTCAAGCGCGCGCTCCCGTTCCCGATCGGCGAGCGCTTCGCCGTCATCGCGATCACGGCCCCGCTGTTCGGCCCGGAGGTGACGTTCATCGCGCTGCTCACCGGGACGGCCGTCGGCATCGCCTACACGCACGCGGGGCGCCTGCTCCGGGGAGCGTCGATCCGTTGGCTGCGGCCGGTGCTGCTCTGCACGGTCGAGTTCGCCGCCGTGATCGCGGTCGCGGCCGTGCTCGGCGAGGATGCGTACCCGGTGGCCTTCGCCGTGCTCCTCGTCCTCGCCCTGCGCCGCTACGACCGCAACCTGCGAGGCCCGCGGTGATCGGGCTCGTCCTCGCCGCGGGAGCCGGCAAGCGGCTCGGTCCCGAGACCGCCGAGCTGCCGAAGACGCTGCTGACGGTCGACGGCGAGCGCACGATCCTCGACATCGCGCTCGCCAACTTCGCCGCCGTCGGCCTCGAGCAGGCGGTGGTCGTCACCGGCTACGCGCACGAGCGCCTCGCCGAGCGGCGCACGGCGCTCGAGCGGCGCTACGGGCTCACCGTCGAGCTGCTCGAGAACCCGAGGTTCGAGTGGAACAACGCCTACTCGCTGTGGTGCGCCCGCGAGGCGTTCGCCGAGGGCGCGCTGCTCGCGAACGGCGACACCGTGCACCCCGCGTCGGTCGAGGAGACGCTGCTCGCCGCCCGGGGGCCCGAGCTGCTCATCGCCGTCGACGACGACAAGACCCTGGGCGACGAGGAGATGAAGGTCCATGTGACCGCCGACGGGCACCTGGACCGCATCCACAAGTCGCTCGATCCCACCACCGCCCACGGCGAGTACATCGGCGTCACGCTGATCGAGCCGGGCGCCGCGACCGCCCTCGCCGACGCCCTCGAGACGACCTGGCGGCGCGACCCGCACCTCTACTACGAGGACGGCTTCCAGGAGTTCGCCGACCGCGGCGGCCGCGTCGGCATCGCGCCGATCGGCGTCGTCGAGTGGGTCGAGGTCGACGACGCGAGCGACCTCGCGCGGGCACGGGAGGTCGCGTGCCGCTGCTGACCCGCACGGTCGGCACGCCGCTCACGATCGACATCGGACCGGGAGCGGTGGCGGGCCTCGGGCCGCTGCTCGCCGACCGCCGGATCTCGAGCGGCGGCCACGTCGCCGTGATCGTCGGGCCCGGGCTCGGCGAGGAGATCGCCGACGCGTGCCGCCCGCAGCTGGCCAACGGCGAGATCTGGACGGTCGAGGGCGGCTCCGTCCAGGCGGGCGCGGAGCTCGCGGCCCGGCTCCGGCAGGGCTTCCACGACGCGGTGGTCGGCATCGGCGGGGGCAAGACGCTCGACGTCGCCAAGTACGCCGCCTCGCTCTCCGGGCTCCCGCTCGTCGCCGTGGCCACCAACCTCGCCCACGACGGCATCGCGTCGCCGGTCTCCTCGCTCGACGACGACGCGGGCCGCAAGTCGTCGGTCGGCGTGCAGATGCCGATGGCCGTCGTGGTCGACCTCGACTACGTGCGCCGCAGCGAGCCGGCCATGCGCCGGTCGGGGATCGGCGACGCCATCAGCAACCTCTCGGCCATCGCCGACTGGCGGCTGGCCGGGCGCGAGCGCGGCGAGGAGGTCGACGGCGTGGCCGTGACCTTCGCGCACGTGGCCGCGACGTCGCTCGTGCACCGCGAGGACGGCATCGACGACGACGCGTTCCTCATCGCCCTGGCCGAGGCGCTCGTGCTCTCCGGGCTGGCCATGGCCACGGCGGGCTCCAGCCGGCCCTGCAGCGGCGGGGACCACGAGATCCTCCACGCCATCGACCACCTCTTCCCCGGCACCGCGCACCACGGCGAGCTGGCAGGCGCGGCCAGCCTCTTCACGTCCTTCCTGCGTGGCGACGACGGCCTGGCGCGCGGGATCGACGCGTGCCTGCGCCGCCACGAGCTGCCGCGGCTGCCGGCCGACCTCGGCCTCACCGACGACCAGTTCGCGCAGGCGGTCGCGTACGCCCCGAACACGCGGCCGGATCGCTTCACCATCCTCGAGCACCTCGGGCTCGACGAGGCCGCCGCGCGCGAGCGGGTCGCGGCCTACGTCGACGCGTTCAGCTGATGCCCTCGATCGCCGAGCTGCGCGCGGTGGCGCAGCCGCCCTCGATCTTCGCCCGCGACAGCGGCGAGCACTGGGCCGGGCGGCTCTACATCCGCCGCCTGTCGCCGTACGTCACGCGCCTCTTCATCCCCACGCCGATCACGCCGAACGGCGTCACGTGGCTGATGCTCCTGGTCGGCGTGGCCGCCGCCGCGCGTGCTGACGCTGCCGGGCATCGCGGCGGCCGTCGCGGCGTTCCTGCTCATCCAGGTGCAGATCCTGCTCGACTGCAGCGACGGCGAGCTGGCTCGCTGGCGCGACGTGCGCTCGACGGCCGGCGTGTACCTGGACCGCGTCGCGCACTGGGTGACGGAGTCGCTGCTCCCGATCGCGCTCGGCATCCGCGCGGACGGCGGCTGGGACGAGATCGGCACCTACACGACGCTCGGCCTCGTGGTCGCCGTGCTCGTGCTGTGGATCAAGGGCGAGTCGGCGCTCGTGACCGTCGCGCGGGCCGACGCGGGCAAGCCGCCCGCGGCCGACACCGAGGCCGTCGCGGCCCCGCGCGGTGGGCTCCTGCGCAGCGCGCGGCGTGCGCTGAGGCGGCTGCCCTTCTACCGCGCCTTCGTGGCCATGGAGTTCACGATGCTGGCCCTCGCCGCCGCCATCGCCGACGCCGTGGCCGGCGACCTCTCCGGCACGCGGTTCCTCGTCGTCGCGCTGATCCCCGTCGCCGCGGTGACGGTCGCCGGCCACGGGCTGGCCATCCTCACGTCCGGCCGGCTGAAGTGATCGGCTGCGTCGTGCTCACGCAGGGCCGGCGGCCGGCCGAGCTGGCCGCGGCCCTGGCTTCCCTGACCGCGCAGACCGGCGTGGAGCTCGATGTCGTCGTGGTCGGCAACGGGTGGGAGCCCACCGGCCTGCCGGACGGCGTGCGCTCGGTCGCCCTCGCCGACGATCGCGGCATCCCGGCCGGCCGCAACGCCGGCGTCCCGGCCGTCGCCGGCGACCTCCTGTTCTTCCTCGACGACGACGCGCGGCTCGCCGAGCCCGACGCCCTGGCGCGCGTGCGTGCGCGGTTCGAGGACCCGTCGCTCGGGTTGCTGCAGCTGCGGGTGCAGGCGTCCGACGGCGGCGCCGCGCCGCGCGACTGGGTCCCGCGGCTGCGCGTCGGCGACCCGGCCCGCTCGAGCGACGTGACCGCCGTCTGGGAGGGCGCGGTGGCGATCCGGCGCGCGCTGTTCGAGCGTGTCGGGGGCTGGCCGGAGGTGTTCCAGCGGGCGCACGAGGGCGTGGACCTCGCGTGGCGGGTCATGGACGCCGGCGCCCGGGTCGCCTACGCGGGCGACATCGTCGCCCTCCACCCGGCGTACCGGACCGCGCCGCACGACGCGTCGGCCTACTTCGGCGCCCGCAACCGCGTGTTCCTGGCGCGCCGGCACCTGCCGCTCCCGCTCGGCGTCGCGTACGTCGCCGGCTTCGCGCTGCGCACGTTGCCGGTCCTGCGCTCGCCGCACCGGGCGCGAGCGGCGCTGCGCGGCTACCGCGACGGGCTCCGGGCCCCGTGCGGCCCGCGCCGCCGCCTGCGCGCCCAGACGCTCTGGCGCATGACGCGCGCCGGGCGGCCTCCGATCATCTAGCGGCTAGCCTCTCCTGGCCTTGAGCAGCGCTCCTGTCACCGAGCCGCCGTCCGGCTCGCACCCCCGCGAGGACGAGTTCACGACGCAGCGGCACGTCTACGAGCCGCATCGCGTCGGCCTCCCGCCGCTGCGGCCGTACCTGCGCGAGCTGTGGCGGCGCCGCGAGTTCGCCTTCGAGCTCTCCCGCACGACGCTGCGCGAGCAGAACTACAGCACCGTGCTCGGGCAGGTCTGGCTGGTCCTCAACCCGCTCCTGCTGGCGTTCGTGTTCTTCGTGCTCGTCGACATCCTCGCGGCGCGCACCGGCGGGGCCAAGTTCTTCGCCCACCTGATGGCGTGCCTGTTCGTCTTCAACTTCGTGACCGACGCCATCCGCCAGGCCGTGCGCTCGGTGGTCGGCGGCGGCGCGCTGATCCTCAACACCGCGTTCCCGCGCGTGCTGCTCCCCGGCGCGTCGGTGATCACCGCGTTCAAGCGCTTCCTGCCGACGATCGTGATCTACATCCCGGTGCACATCGCGGTCGGCCTGCCGGTCGGGCCGGAGCTGCTGTACCTCATCCCGACCTTCGCGCTCTTCGCCATCCTCGCCACCGGCATCGCCATGCTCGTGGCGGCCGGCCAGGTCTACTTCCGCGACCTCAAGAACTTCCTCACCTACGTGCTGCGGCTGTGGCTCTACGGCTCGCCGATCCTCTACTACGCGAACGAGGTCCCCGACAAGTACGCGTGGCTGCTCGTCGTCAACCCGATCGCGCCGATGCTGGCGGCGTGGAGCGACGTGCTCGACCGCGGCGTGGCGCCCGACGCGGCCGATCTCCTGCTCGGGGCGGCGTGGGCCTTCGCCTTCCTGCTCGTCGGCGCCTTCTTCTTCATCTCCCGGGAGCGTGAGTTCGCTGTCCGTCTCTGAGCGAACCCGCATCCGCGTCGAGGACGTGTCGGTGACCTACCGCACCTCGCTGGAGAAGGCCCCGACGCTCAAGAGCACGCTGACGCGGCTCGGCCGCCGCGAGCGGATCGTGCGCGAGATCGAGGCGCTGAAGAGCGTCACCTTCAGCGTCCCGCACGGCAAAGTGATGGGCGTGGTGGGCGCCAACGGCGCCGGCAAGTCGACGCTCATGCGCACCGTCGCGGGCATCCTCCCGCCGACGTCGGGGCGCATCGAGGTCGACGGCCGGGTCTCCACGCTGCTCTCGCTCGGCGTCGGCTTCAACCGCAAGCTCACGGGCCGCGAGAACGTCGTCCTCGGCGGGCTGGCGGCCGGCCTGACGCGCGCCGAGCTGGCCGAGAAGTACGACGAGATCGTCGACTTCGCCGAGCTCGAGGACTTCATGGACATGCCGATGCGGACCTACTCGTCGGGCATGTACGGGCGGCTCGCCTTCGCCGTCGCGGTGACCATGCACCCGGACATCCTCATCATCGACGAGGCGCTCTCGGTCGGCGACGCGCGCTTCCGCCGCAAGTCGTTCGAGCGCATGCGCGAGCTGTGCGGCGAGGACCGGACGATCCTGCTCGTCAGCCACGCGCTCGGCACGATCGAGAAGCTCTGCGACGAGGCGATCTGGATGGACAAGGGCACGCTCCGGATGTGGGACGAGCCGCACGCCGTGGTCGAGGCCTACACCGAGTTCCTCGGCGTCAAGGACGAGAACGACCCCATCACGATGGAGGACATCTAGCGCTTCCTAGCGCTTCAGGCCGGTCGCACCGTCGACGACGGTGAGGCCGAGCAGTGCCGCCGCGGACCCTTTGACGCGCTCGGGCTGCGACGACTGTGGCGCGACGCCGAGCAGGTACGCCGCCTGCGCGAGGTTGAGGCCGGCGCGGGCGATCATCCAGCGCGGCCGGTCGGCGAGCAGCCCGGGGACGAGCGCGAGGTCGGCGGCGCCGATCAGGCGGAGCGCCGTGTCCTGTCCCTCGAGGCCGAGCGCGGCGGCGGCCCGGCCCGGCGCGGCGAGCAGCCCGGCGCCGGCGGCCAGCGTCACCCAGCCCACGAGGACCGGCATCCTCACCGGCCCGCGGCCGCCTGCTCGGGCATCCACGTCTCGCGCACGTACTCGATCACGTGCACGCCCTCGGGCGCGGTGATCGGGATGACGCCGTCGGGCAGCTTGGTGCCCTGCGCCTTGGCCTGGAAGATCTCCCACTCGCGCTTCTTGCGCTGGGTGCGCGAGCTGAGCGTGAAGTCGGTCTGCGACCAGTGGGCGAACTCGTCGGCGTCGAGGTGCTTGAGCTCGATGCAGCCCCATTCGGGGAGCGTCACCGTCCGGATCCCCTCGGGCCACCGCGGCAGCTCCCACTCGAACGCCTTGACGAACGTGTAGGCGGGGCCGTTGGGCCAGCCCCACGGCTCGCGGTTGCGCAGCGCCGTGTCGAGGTACGCCTGGCTGTCGCTCTCCAGGTACAGCGCGTGGCGCGGGATGCGCACCACGGCCTCGACGCCCTCGAGCTGCCAGGCGAGGTCGCGGATCATCGCGCAGGCGACGTCGGTGAGGACCATGTCGCCGTCCCACTTGAGCGCGTACGACGTGCGCACGTGGGAGAACGACCAGTTGTAGAAGTGGGCGAGGCTGTGGACCGAGTCGACGGCCGTGCCGAGGTGCTCGGGGCCGCAGCGCGAGACGCTGAAGGGGTAGTCGAGCACCTCGAAGCGATCGGCCGCGCCGACGCTCGCCGCGACCTCGCGGGCGAGGTCGGGGCTGCCGTCGGTCGACCCGTTGTCGATCATCACCACGCGCTCCACCGCGCGCAGGAGCGGCGGGAGCACCCACGGCAGCGAAGCCGACTCGTCCTTCACCCGCAGCACGCCGGTGAAGCCGGGCTCGACCGGACCCGCGGCCCACCCCCAGCGCACGTGGAAGTCGGGCTCGTCCTCGACGTTGGCGATGTCCGGCTTGGGCTCGGGCGGCTTGCGCGGACGGCGCGCGAGGCGGTGGAGCTGGCCGATCCGCGCGTTCTGGTCGATCAGGTCGCGAAGGAGCGGCAGGAGCGGGGCGACGCCGAGCTCCCACTCGCCGGGCACGACGTCTTCCTCGGGCGGCGCAGCGTCGTAGCCGTAGGCCTCGAAGTCGGCCGCGTACCGGGTCTTGAGCACCGTCGCCGTCGCCTCGTCGTAGGCCTCGGGGGCCAGCGGGATGCGGGTGCGGTTCTCGCGCGGGATCTCGGCCGGCCAGCGGTCGGCCGGGACGTGCGCGCGCAGGAGCTCGAGCGTCTCCTCCAGCCGCTCGACCCGCCCGACGTGGGTGAGCGGCAGCCGGCTCACGAGATCGTGCTGGACGCTCCAGTGCACGTCCTCGACGCCGCCCGCGCCGAGCGCGGCCACGAAGGCGCGGAAGTCGTCCACCAGCTGGCGCGGCTCGTACGGCACGCGCGGGAACCACGGCGCCTCGCCGAACGTCTCGACGAAGCGCGGCTCGCGCAGCAGCAGCTTCGACTGCCAGGCCGACCAGAGGCGGCGACCCGGGTCGCGCACGAGCGAGAAGCGCAGCCAGCCGTCCTCGGCGAGGAGGCGCTCCTGCTCGGCCTCGTCGTAGTCGGCGAGCCGGTGGCCCTCCCAGAGCGCCATGTCGTGCACGGTCAGGGCCGGCGAGACCTCGGGCAGCGGCGACTCGGCGAAGCGCTCGAGCGGGATCCCGGCCAGCCCGGCGAGCCGCCACATGACGTTCGTGCAGCCCGCCTTGGGCACGGGCACGAAGAGGACCTTGAGGTCTTCGAGCACGACCGTCCGCTGCAGCAGATGCTGGGAGAACGGCGTGTCCGTCGATGTCGTGATCACAGCCAAGACGGCTAGGGTAATCGCTCCACCGTGGCAACCCGACGCACACTCGTCCTCGTCGCCGGCTCGGGCCGCAGCGGCGCCAGCCTCCTCGCCGGCGTCCTCCAGCGGCTCGGCTACACCGTGCCCTCGCCCGAGGTGCCCGCCGACGACGCGCATCCCCGCGGATACGGCGAATCCCAGTGGGTCGTGGACTTCCACACCAAGCTGCTCGCGCGCGCGAACGTCCAGGTCGCCGACGGCCGCCCGGCCGCGTGGGCGCAGACGGCCGACGCCGGGCTCGACAACGAGGTCGAGGAGCAGCTCCGCGCCTGGCTGGCGACCCAGTTCAAGCAGTCCGACGACATCGTCGTCAAGGATCCACGGCTCATGTGGTTCGTGCCGCTGTGGCGCCGCTGCGGAGCGTCGATCGACGCGGCCCCCCGGTTCGTCCACACGCTCCGCCATCCGGCGGCGGTGGCCGACGACACGTGGCCGGCCGACGTCAGCCGCACCGCGGCCTGGCTCAACCACACGCTCTTCACCGAGCGCGCGACGCGCGACGCCAGGCGGGCCTTCGTCGGCTACGACGACCTGGTCGCCGACTGGACCGTCGCCGTCGGCCGCCTCGGCGAGGAGCTCGACCTCGAGGTCGTCCGCAGCGCCGCACCACCGGCCATGCGGCGCGTCCACGACTTCCTCGACGGCGTGCCCGGCACGTCGCGCACCGAGTGGAGCGACACCCGGATCCCGCCGGCCCTGACCGAGCTGGCCGGCCAGACCTGGGAGCACATCTCGGGCGAGCGGCCGCCCGAGGCGCTCGACGCCGCCCGCAGGTCGTACATCGAGCTCTACGAGCAGGCCGAGGCGATCGCCCACTCGTCCGTGGTCGGCTCCCGCCGCAAGCAGCCGCAGCAGCAGCGGCCGAAGGGCACGGCGGTCGCGGCCGGGCCCGCCACGAAGGCCGCCCGGATGGTCCCGCGTGGGGTTCGCCGGCGCGTGCCGGTGCGGTGGAAGCGGCGGATGCTCGGCGCGTTGCGCCGCTAGACCTCGGCGAACGTCAACTGCGGCATTAAGGGAGCGAGATCGGCCGGGTTTCGCACTCGAATCCTGCTTAGGGGTGACACCGTGACCCGAAAGCAGGACGCGACGGAGAAACCGGCCCCGCCGGCCTCCCCACCTCCCTACCCAGCCGCAGTTGACGTTCTACGCGCCCACGCAGCCCGGAGCGGCGAGCACCCGCCACGACCGGTTGCGGTAGATCATCCGATAGCCCTCGGGCGGCGCGATCGTCGGCAGCGTCCCGGCGCGCTGGTTGTAGACCCGCCGGGTCGTCCACGCGCGGCGCGGGACCAGCAGCAGGCGCCCCATCGGGCTCGCGTTGCTCGCCACCGTGCCCACGGAGCCCGGCTCGCCGCCGAGCCAGAAGCGCAGGAACGGGATCGGGCGGTGATCGGCCGATGTCAGCGGCGCGCAGCGCGCGAAGGCCGTGACGACCACGGGCGCCTCCGCCGCGCGCCTGAGGTCGCGGTACATCGTGCCGTCGATGCGCAGGTTGCGGTCGACGCGCTCGAGCTCGTTCACGTGCCACGGGAGGTAGGCGAGCGAGAGCGCCACGGCGACCGCCCCGATCGCCTGCCAGATCCGCCGCGAGCGGCCCGCGGGGAGCAGCGTCCAGCCCGCGACGGCGAGGCCGTAGAAGACGGTCAGGAGGACGGCCGGCGTCTCGATGTAGCGCCGGATGAGCGGCAGGCCGAAGAGCGGGCCGAGGGCGAACACGGCGACCATGGCCGCGACGACGGCCACGGGGAGCCAGGCGCGCCGGCGGGCGTACATCCACGCGAACGCGAGCCCGATGGGCACCCCGAGGACCAGCGGCTCGCGGAGCACGAAGCCGAAGTACTGCGCGGTCCAGAACGGGACGTCGTCCACGCTGCGCCGGCGGTCGGCCTCCTCCGCGAGCGCGGCGGTGCCGTGCAGCGAGTGCAGGGGATCGCCGGTCACCAGCCAGTCGGTGCCCGCCCAGATCAGCGGCGCCGCCGCG
This sequence comes from uncultured Solirubrobacteraceae bacterium, assembly GCA_963774155.1. Taxonomy (GTDB): domain Bacteria; phylum Actinomycetota; class Thermoleophilia; order Solirubrobacterales; family Solirubrobacteraceae; genus DASSUW01. The sequence continues at coordinate 836,206 of CAVZDW010000004.1, read as the reverse complement.
ACCACCAGCGCGGTCTGCACCCGCCGCCGCGGCGTGGCCGACGGCCACAGCCAGAGCCAGTAGAGCCCGGCCAGCACCCACGCCTCCGGGCGCAGGAGCCCGGCGAGGAGCAGCACGACGAGCACCGGCATCCCGCGTCGCGATCGCTGGGCCTCGAGCAGGACCGCCAGGACCACCAGCGCCGCGAACGGCACGTCCTGGTAGCCGACGAGCGCGTCGCGCTCGATCGCCGGCCGCGTCAGCACCACGAGCGCGGCCACCACGCCGACCGCGGGCGAGAAGAGCTCGGCGCCCAGGCGGTAGGTCAGGTAGACGAGCGAACCGAAGGTGAGCAGCGTGACCCACAGCACGACCATCGGGGCGCCGCCGCCGAACGGCAGCGCCAGCGAGCTCAGGAACGTCGCGAGCGGATGCGGGGTCGGCGCGAAGTCCGCCGTGTACTCGGGCGTGAAGCCGTTCCAGGCGTCGCGCGCCCACTGCAGCGCCCACTGCGCGTCGTAGTTCACGTACGTCGGCTGGTAGATCAGGAACAGCGCGACGGCGACGCCCACGATGACCGACGCGGCCACGGCGGCCTCGCGCGGGAAGGCCCGGCGCGGGGCGCTCGGTGGGGGCGGCGGCGACGGCGACGGCCTCTGGGGCGTGATCGTAGCCATCCGCGTGGCCACGATAGCGGCATCGGGCACCGACGCTAGGGTGTTGCGCGCGCGTTGCCCGCCTCGCTGTCACTCCTCGCCATCGCCGAGCCCATCCAGGGTGCGGTGCTCAGCGTCACGGCGATCGCGGTGGCCGTCGCGCTCGTGGTCCCGGACCGGCGGCGGCGCGCCATCGCCATGCTCGCCGCGCCCGCGTGCGCGGTCCTCGCGCTCGCCACGCTGGCCTCGGACTTCGACGTCCCGAACGTCTCGCCGCTGCTGGCGGCAGCCGCGGTGGCCGCCGGGCTCGCCGTGCTGGCCCTCGCGTGGCTCATCCACCACCGGCCCGTCGCGCTGCCGCTGCTGGCCGTCGCGGCGCTCCCATTCCGGCTTCCCGTCTCGATCGGCGACTCCGCCGCAAACCTCCTGCTCCCGCTCTACGCGGTGATCGCGGCGGGCACGCTGACCTTCGCCTGGCAGGCGCTGCGCGACCGCGACGACGAGCCCGGCCCCGAGCGCGAGCCGCTCCTGAAGCGGCTCTGCTGGGCGTTCGCCGCCGTGCTCGTCCTCTACGGCGTCCAGTCGATCTACTCGAGCGACGTCGAGCAGGCGATCAAGAACGTCTGCCTCTTCTACGTGCCGTTCGCGCTGCTCTTCCTGCTCCTGCTCCAGGCACGCTGGAGCCACCGGCGGCTGCGCTGGAGCCTGATGGTGACGGTCGGGCTCGCGCTGGTCTTCGCCGCCATCGGGTGCATCGAGTTCGCGACCGGCCACCTGCTGATCAGCAACGACAAGGTCGTCGAGGCCAACGACCTCCTCCCGTACTTCCGGGTCAACTCGCTGTTCTTCGACCCGAACATCTACGGCCGCTACCTGGCCCTGACCATGGTCCTGCTCGCGGCCGTCCTGCTGTGGACGAGGCGGCAGCGGGAGGCGATCTTCATCGCGCTCGCCCTCGGCCTGCTGTGGGCGGGTCTCGTCTTCTCGCTCTCGCAGTCGAGCTTCGCCGCGCTGCTGCTCGGGCTCGGGGTCCTCGCGGCGCTGCGCTGGAAGGCCTGGCCGGTGCTTGCCGCGACCGGGGTCGCCGCAGCGGTGGCGCTGGCGCTCGTGCTCGTCGCGCCATCGGCCTTCAACCTCGAGACCGGCAACCTGCGCGAGCTCGACCGGGCCACCAGCGGGCGCTCGGACCTCGTCGGCGGCGGGCTGCGCATGGTCCGCGACCGGCCGATCTTCGGCTTCGGCTCCGGCGCCTTCGCCGAGCGCTACCGCGAGCGCGAGGACGTCAGCTCCGAGAAGGTCGCCGCGGCGTCGCACACGATCCCGCTCACCGTCACGGCCGAGCAGGGCGTGATCGGCCTCGTCGCGTACCTGGCGCTGATCGGCTTCTCCTTCGCGCTGCTCTTCGACGGACTCCGCAGGACGCTGGCGGGCGGCGGCTGGCCGGGCTCGTCCGCGATCACGCGCGCCGCGCTCGCCGCGGCGTACTGCGCGCTGATCCTCCACACGCTGGTCTACGCCGCCTACCTCGAGGATCCGCTCTCCTGGGTGCTGCTGGCCATCGCGGCCGGCCTGCGCGCGGCGCAGAGGCAGGACACCGGCGACCGCGAGGCCACAGCCGTCGCGGCCTAGGTCCTGATTCGGAAGTTCGTGGCACCACCGGCGGATGCCGGGTCAGGCGCGAGGCCGGCGCCGCCGAGTGCCATCGAAATTTTGAATCAGGACCAGAGTGGACGGCGTGCCGCACGTCCGCGAGGAGTTCCAGCCGACGCTGCCCGCCCTCGTGCGCAGGCGCTTCGGCGTGCCCGAGCGGACCACCGTCGTCGTGCTGCTGCTCGCCCTCGTGCTGCTCGCCGTCGCCGTCGTGCTCGTGCGGCCGCGCGTGGACACCATCAGCAACGTCGTCCATCGCGAGGATCCGCGCTTCACGATGGAGTACGCCAACACCGCGCTGCGCTCGGAGGAGCCGCAGGGCGACGAGCTCGTCCGGCTCGAGGGTCGCCGCGGCCGCCAGACCGCCAGCGTGACCGTCCAGCCGCTGGAGCTGCCGGCCGCGAGCGGCGACGTGGCACACGGCCAGCTCCCGGTCTACGCCTCGGGTCACATCCGCGAGCTCGCCGAGGAGATCGACGGCTTCCGCCTGACCGCCCAGCACCGCGCCCGCATCAACGACGCGCCGGGCTACGAGATGCGCTTCCAGACCGGAGGCGCAGACCGGCGCATGCTGGGCATCGACCTCCTGCTCCTGCCCGAGGAGGAGACGACCGAGGGAGCCCTGCTCCTCAGCCTGCGGCGCGACGTCGAAGGCCCGGTCACGCTCACCAAGAGCGAGCGCCGCTTCGCCGAACGCGTCAGCCAGGCGTTCCGGTCGCTGCGCTACGGCGTCCTCGAGTAGCGAGCGGCGCCCCCAAGCCGGTTCTTCCTTGCGCGTCCTCCGTGCGCGCTGGGCTCGGGGGCAGCGCCCTCGATCACGGCCGCGTCCCGCCCCGCGGCCTGGGGACAACGTACCCGACTCGCGGCGCTCTATCCGTGAATGGACGAAAAAAATGAGCACTGGCGAGTGTCCAGTCATGAAGACTCGGCCAGAGCCTTGATCGCGGCCAGCCGAGCGTCCCACGCCGTGGCCATGGCGTCGAGCTCGCGCGCGGTGGCCCCGAGCCGCTCGGGACGGACCGTGTAGCGCACCTCGCGGCCGCGCCGGCGGCCCTCGACCAGTCCCGCCCGGTCGAGGACCGCGAGGTGCTTGACGACCGCCACGCGGCTGACCGGCAGTTCGCCGGCCAGCGTCGTGGCGGTCGCCTCGCCGCGCTCCGCCAGGAGCGTGAGGACGCGCCAGCGGGTCGGGTCGGCCAACGCGGCGAAGACCTCCATCAGGCGGTGACGCGCTCCGCGTACTCGCGCAGCTCGGCGATCTCGCTCTGCCAGCCCTTCGTGTTGCCCTCGACGGCCTCGTCGATGGCGGCCGGCGCGCGGTCGAGCTTCTCGAAGCCGCTCTCCACCACGCGCAGGCGCGTGCCGTCCTCCTCCGGCTCGAGCGTGAACTCGACGAGCGTCGAGTTGTCGTCGGTCGGCTCGACGCCGGCGGACGGGTACGGGACCCAGCGGTACGAGAAGCGCGTGTGCGGCTCGACGGCGACGATCCGCGCGAGGGCGACGCCGTAGTCGGCCCAGCGCATGGTCAGCGCGCCGCCGGGCCGAAGGTCGATCTCGGCGCCCGAGTCGCCGAACCAGCGGCCGAGGTGCTCGGCCTCGGTGATCAGCGCCCACACGCGCTCGACGGGGGCGGCGATCAGGGTGTCTCGCTCGATCTGCATGGTGGAACCTCCCAGGTCGATGTGTCACCACAGAGTTACACATCATCCCATGAGATGCAACCCTGCGGTTACACGAGACCCCTTCCCTCGCCGCCGAATCCAGTCTATGGTTGTTCACCAGTTGGACATTTCATCGAACGGAGGCTGCGGTGATCAGGCTGCTGGTGGGTGCCCTCGTCGGGATTCTCATGATGCTCGGAGCGGCGGGGACCGCTGCCGCGGACGAGCTCGACTGGGGGCCGTGCGAGGAGGGCCAGCCGGCGCCGTTCCAGTGCGCGACCCTCGACGTCCCGCTCGACTACGAGCGCCCGCGCGGCGCCACCCTCTCCCTGGCGCTGATCCGCCATCCCGCCACGGATCCCGGCCGGCGCATCGGCAGCCTCTTCCTCAACCCCGGCGGCCCGGGCGGCTCCGGCGTGAACATGACCTTCGGCATCACGCCGTTCCTGCCCGAGGAGCTGGTCGAGCGCTTCGACCTCGTCGGCTTCGACCCGCGCGGCGTGGCCCGCAGTGACGGCCTGCAGTGCTGGACCGCCGCCGAGTACGACGCCGCCTTCGCCGCCACGCGCCTCTTCCCCACGCCGCCGTCGTTCAGGACGGCCCTGCGCCGTGCCCGCGAGTTCATCGACGCCTGCGTGGAGCGGAGCGCCCGGCTGCTGCCCTACATCGGGACCGAGTACGTCGCCCGCGACCTGGACCGCATGCGGGACGCGGTCGACGACCGCAAGCTGAGCTACTTCGGCTTCTCCTACGGCAGCTTCATCGGGACGGTCTACGCGAACCTCTTCCCCAACCGCGTGCGCGCGCTCACGCTCGACGGCGCCTACGACCCGGTCACGTACTCCAGCGACCCGTACGAGTACGACCGCAAGCAGTACGTCGCGGTCGAGCGCGCGCTGACCGTGTTCCTGGCCTGGTGCTCGGACAACCCGGTCGCGTGCGGCTTCGGCGACGGGGACGCCGAGCGAGCCTTCGACCGGCTGATGCGGCGGCTCGACGCGAACGCGGCGTCGACGCTGGTCCACGTCGCGCTGGCCATGGGCGACGGCCAGGAGGGCTACACCTCGCTCGGCGCGACGCTGGCCGAGACGGAGGCGACGGACGGGGCATCGGGCTTCCCGCCGATCAGCGTGTTCGCGAACCGGTTCGGGCCCAACGTGGCCGTCGAGTGCGCGGACCGCGACTTCCCGCGCAGCCGGGCCCTGCTCCGGACGCGGCTGGCCCAGCACGCGGCGCTCGGGAAGCGGCTCGGCCCGGTCTTCGCCTACGGCCCGCCGGCGTACGACCATTCGCACGCGACGGCCTGCGTGCAGTGGCCGGCCTTCGCGTCCGACCATGCGCCCAGCCGCTACCGCGGCGACTGGTCGGCTCGTGGCGCGGCGCCGATCCTCGTCGTCGGCACCACGGGCGACCCCGACACGCCGTATCCGGACGCCGTGACGCTCTCGCGGACCCTCGACAGCGGCATGCTGATCTCGCTCCGCGGCGAGGGCCACACGGCGTTCCTGCGCAGCCAGTGCGTGACCGACGAGGTCGTCCGCTACCTGGTCACGGAGCGCCGGCCGCGCGTGGCCTGGTGCGACGACCAGCCGCCCGCCGAGTAGCGGCGTAGCGGGCGGGAGCCGTGCCGACGGTCGCGGTGAACTCGCGGACGAGGTGCGCCTGGTCGTAGTAGCCGAGCGTGATGGCCAGGCGCGCCCAGTCCACGTCGCCGCCGCTCGTGGCGTGGGCGGCGGCCTCGTGCAGGCGGTAGCGCCGGATGACCCACGACGGGCCGAGCCCGACGTAGTCGGCGAACAGCCGCTGGACGGTGCGGACGCTGAGGCCGAGCCGCTCGGCCAGCTCGGACACGCGCGTGATCTCGCGCTCGGCCTCGAGCAGCGCGACGGCGCGGTCGGCGAGCGCGACGTCGGGGTCAGGCTCCCGCGGCAGGAGCGGGATGAGCGCGGCCTCCACAGCCGCGACGGCGGCCTCGAGATCGGCCGCCTCCACCGCGGCGGTCAGCGCGTCGCCGTCGAGCCCCGGCAGCGTGGAGGCCGGCAGCCGCCGGTCGCGGATCGACGACACCGGCGCGCCGAGCAGCGGGCGCAGGGCGCCGGGTCGCAGGCGCAGGCCGACGGCGCGGCCGGCGTCGCGCAGCGTGCGCTCGAAGCGCTCGCGCAGCGGCCCGTAGAGCCACGCGCCTCCCTCCTCCACCACGAGATGCGGCGACGGGTGCGGGAGCGTCATCTGCCGGTGCGGCTCGCGACCGCGCAGGTCCCAGACCACGATCCAGTGCCAGACCGCGTACGGCGCGAGCTCCGGCCCGGGGTCGAAGCGATGCAGCGCCCACGCGTCGTCCGGCGGCGTGTGCAGGACGCCGCGGACGTCGCTCATCCGCGCAGCCCGAGCCGCAGCTTGCGCAGCAGGCCGGCGAGCTGTCGCTGCTCGCTGCGGTCGAGCGAGCGCAGGAGGTCGCGCTCGTTGTCGAGGTGCGCGGCGGTGACGTTGTCGATCAGCTCGCGGCCCTGGTCGGTGAGCCGGATCAGCGTGCCGCGCCGGTCGGCGGGATCGGGCGCGCGCGCGATCAGCCCGGCCTGCTCCAGCTTGTCGAGCCGCTTCGTCGTGCCGCTCGAGGTGAGCATCAGCGCGCCCGAGAAGTCGGTCACGCGCAGCTGGTACGGCGGCCCGGTGCGGCGCAGGGTGGCCAGCACGTCGTGCCAGCCGGGCTCCAGCCCGTGCTCGCGATAGACGGGCTCGAGCCGTGCCTCCAGCTCGCGCGCCGCCCGCGAGATGCGGCCGACGATGCCGATCGGCGACGGATCGAGGTCCGGCCGCTCCCGCCGCCACTGCTCGATGATGGGATCGACGTCGTCGTGCTCGTGCTCGGCCACGGCGGACAGCCTAACTTAAATTCTCGTCCCAGAGTATTGCGTCCTAGGAAGATATGTCCTAGGATGCATTCCATGTTCAAGCACCGCATCACCTTCCTCCGCAGGGACTCCACCCCCGTCGTCCGCCGGCCGCCCGAGCCGATGCCCCGCATCCGCTGGTACTCCTGACGCGTATCTCCAAGACGCGTCGGGGTCGCGCGCGTACCGTCGGAGCCATGCCGACCACCATCACCGCGACCTTCGAGATCACCGGCTGGGACGAGACCACCTACGACGCCCCGGCCGAAGGTCCGCCGCTCGCCCGCGCGACGGTCCGCAAGCGCTTCAGCGGCCCGCTCGAGGGCACGAGCGTGGCCGAGCTGCTCACCGCCGGCCGCGAGGGCTACCTCGCGTCGGAGCGCGTCGAGGGCACCCTCGAAGGCCGGAGCGGGACGTTCGTCCTGCAGCACGGAGGCGTCGAGGGCCGCGCGTTCGGCCACGTCGTGCCGGGATCGGGCACCGGCGAGCTCGAGGGCATCCGCGGCGATGCGGCGTACGCCCACGACGAGGCCGGCGCTCGGCTGACGCTGAGCTACACGCTGGCGGGCACGCCGAAGCGCTCGACGTTGCGGTCGTAGTTCAGCCGCAGCATCACGATCACGTCGCGGATGTCGTCGTCCGAGGCGATCCTGCGCGCGCCCCACTGGAGCTTGTCCGGGAACGCGGGGTGCGGCCCGAGCCGGCCCTGCTCCTTGAGCTCCGCGGCGACCTCCTTGGGGAAGCCGAAGTGTGCGGACCGGTCACCGTGGAGATGGCCGATCTCGCGGCGGCCGATGCGGAACGAGAGCTCCCCGCGGTCGCCGTTCACGGCGACGACGCCGGGCCACGACGTCGCCTCGTCGATGATCTGCTCGCTGGCTGTGCGCGTCTCGGTCATGCCGACCATGGTGGACCCCACCCGCCCGCGATTCCACGGGCAATTGGTCCTAGGCCCTGCGCCCTAGCCGCCCCGGCACTTCTTGAACTGCGGCATTGAGGGAGGTGGCCCGGACGGGGGGTTGCGCATACACGGTATGCGTGCACAAGCAACCCCAGCCCTCACGGAAGCCCGACCACCCTCCCTACAAGCGCAGTTCGTGAACCGCTACGCCGGGCCATCGAAGGCCTTGATCACGCGCTTGGGCGCCTGGATCCGCCACGCGTCCTCGATCAGCTCCTCGAGCGTCTCGGAGCGCGACGGTCTCGAGCCGGACGAGCACGTAGGGAGAGCCGTCGTAGTGCGGCGTGGTGAAGAACACGTCGGGTTCGCCCTGGAGGAGCGCCTGCTGGTCGCCGACGTCGATCACCCGCACCACGAGCGCGTCCGGATTGGTGCGCATGCGGCAGAGGAACTTGTCCTTCACGCGCAGCGCCGGCGTCCCGTACGAGGTGCCCTCGGACACCTCCGGGAACCGGGACGCGATCGCCACGACGTCATCCCATTTCATGCCGGAAGCCTAGGCGGATCCCCGACGCCGGGGGTGAGCCCTCACCGGCTGCGCTGATCACCAGCCGGCGAGCGTCTCCACGGCCTCCTCGAACCGCGGGCGGACGTCGCCGCCCGCGGCGAGCAGGAGCATGAGCAGGAGGCGCGCCTTGGCGGCCGGCAGCCCGCCCGCCGCGATCACGCCGAGGTCGCGCAGCGTGACGCCGCCGCCGGGGCCGCCGTAGACGGCACCGGTGCCGCCGGTCGGCACGCGGGTGGCGATGACCACCGGCAGCCCGCGCCCGATCGCCGCCGCGATCCCGCGCTCGGCGGTCCCGGGCACGTTGCCGAGCCCCGTGCCCTCGACCACCAGCCCGGCGGCGCCGGTGGTCTCGAGCACGGCCTCGATCAGCCCTTCCTCGATGCCCGTGTAGGTCTGCACCACCGGCACCGGCGGGAGCGCGTCCGGGAGCTCGAGGGTCACGCGGCGGGGCCGCGCGAAGGGGATCCGCACGGACCCCGGGACGACGGTGCCCACCGGCCCGTGACCCGGGGAGACGAACGCCGACACCCGCGAAGAGTCCTGCTTGCGCACCCAGCGCGCCGCGTGGATCTCGTCGTTGAGCACGAGCAGCGTGCCGAGCCCGCGGGCGCTCCCCGCCGCCGCCACCTGCGCGGCGCACAGGAGGTTGCGCGGCCCGTCGGCGGCGATCTCGCCGCCGCTGCGCATCGCCGCGGCGAAGACCACCGGCTCGTCCGAGGCCACGGTCAGGTCGCAGAGGAACGCCGTCTCCTCGACCGTGTCGGTCCCGTGCGTGACCACCACGCCGCCGCCGGCCGCCCGCCTGGCGACCTCCAGCATCGTGGCGGGCGTGACGTTCCAGCCGTTGACGTGCGCGACCTCCTCCACCTCGACCGGCCCGAGCTCCGGCACCGTCGCGACCAGGTCCTCGGCGCTGACCGCGGGCCGGACGACGCCGGTCTCGGGATCGGCGAGCGAGGCGATCGTGCCGCCGGTGGCGATCAGGCGGATGGTCGCGGCCCCCTCGGGTCGGGCGAGGTCGCGAGCGGCGAGAGCGAGTCGCCCACCCCCGTGCCCTGCTCCGGCAGTTCCGGCTGGAAGAGGCGCAGCACCTGGTAGATGACGATCGCCGCGATCGTGCCGAGCGCGATGCCGGCGAACGAGTAGTCGCCCCAGTTGAGCGTGTAGTTCGCCGTGCCGACGATGAGCGCGACCGCCGCCGTCACGAGGTTCACGGGATCGCGGAAGTCCACGCGCGCCTCGATCCAGATCCGCGCGCCGAGCACGGCGATCATGCCGAAGAGCACGGTCACGGCGCCGCCGAGGACGCCGATGGGTATCGCGCTGATGATCGCCCCGAACTTCGGCAGCAGGCCGAGCGCGATGGCCACCACGCCCGCGATCAGGTACGCGAGCGTCGAGTAGATCCGCGTGTAGCCCATGACGCCGATGTTCTCCGCGTACGTGGTCGTGCCGGAGCCGCCGAAGAAGCCGGAGAGCGTCGTGGCCACGCCGTCGCCCATGAACGAGCGGCCGATCAGCGGGTCGAGGTCGTCCTCGGTCATCGTCGCCACCGCCTTCACGTGGCCGGCGTTCTCCGCCAGCAGCACGAGGAGCACGGCGGGGACGATGAGCAGGATCGCCCTCCCGTTGAACTCCGGCGTCATGAAGTCCGGGAAGCCGAACCAGTCGGCCGCGCGGACGCCGTCCCAGTCGACCTTGCCCAGCAGGGCCGCGAAGACGTAGCCGACCGCCACGCCGAGGAACACCGAGAGGCGCGACAGGAAGTTCTTCACGGCGACGCCGATGATGAGGATGGCCACGAGGGTGACGAGCGCGATCCCGGCCTGCGCCTCGAACTGGCTCTTGGCAACCGGCGCCAGGTTGAGGCCGATCAGCGCCACGATCGCGCCGGTGACCACCGGCGGGAGCAGGAACTCGATCACGCGGTAGCCGGCGCGGTCGACGATCAGGCCGACGAGGAAGAGCGCGATGCCGGCGGCCACGATGCCGCCCAGCGCCGCGGGCAGCCCTTCCGACTTGGCGGCCAGCACCGGCGCGATGAACGCGAAGCTCGAGCCCGTGTAGGACGGCACCCGGTTGCGGGTGAGGAGGTTGAAGAGGATCGTGCCGATCCCGGAGAAGAAGATCGTCGTGGTCACCGGGAAGCCGGTGAGCACCGGCACCAGCGCCGTGGCGCCGAACATGGCGAGGATGTGCTGGCCGCCGAGACCCAGCATCTGCGGCATGTGCAGCCGCTCGTCGGGCCGCACCACCTCACCCGGCTCGACCGTCCGCCCGTCGCCGTGGAGCTTCCAGACCGCCATCGTCCCTCCTATCGCCGGTACTCCCCGGCGCGGAACGCTACGACGTCAAGCGGCGCTTCTGGACCTTGCCCATCTCGTTGCGGGGCAGGGCCTCGACGAAGCGCACCACGCGCGGGCGCTTGTGCGGGGTGAGCAGGTCCGCGACGTGGCCGGCCAGCTCGTCCTCGGACGGCTGCTGGCCCTCGCGGGTGACGACCCAGGCGACGATCCGCTCACCGAGGTCGGGATCCGGCTCGCCGGTCACGGCGGCCTCGGCGACGCCGGGATGCTCGAGCAGCGCGCCCTCGATCTCCCCGGCGCCGATCTTGAAGCCACCGCTCTTGATGAGGTCGGTCGCGCGGCGGCCGACGATGCGGACGTAGCCGTCGGGCGCGCGGGTGGCGAGGTCGCCGGTCTTGAACCAGCCGTCGGTCATCGCCTCGGCGGTGGCGTCCGGGCGGTTGAGGTACTCGAGGAAGAGGTTCGGTCCGCGGACCTGGATCTCGCCGATCGTCTCGTCGTCGGCGGCCTCGATCGGCTCGCCGTCGTCGGTCACGAGCCGGATCTCGACGTCCTTGAGCGGCGGGCCCACGTAGCCCGGCCGCCGCTCGCCGCCCGCGCGCACCCCGGTGTTCATGAGCGTCTCGGTCATGCCGTAGCGCTCGGCGATCCGCTGGCCGGTGAGGCGCTCGATCCGCTCGTGCTCGACGGCCGGGAGCGCGGCCGAGCCCGAGACGAGCAGGCGGGCGCCGCCGAACGCGCGGCAGAGCTCCGCGTTGCCCTCGGCCTCGCTGGCGAGCCGGTGGTACATGGTCGGGACCGCGAAGAGCATCGTCGCCTCGCCCTGGAGCGCCGCCGCGGCGCCCTCGGCGCTGAACCGGCCGAGGTGATGCACGCCGCCGCCGCGGCGAACGGGGCCGAGCGTGCCGAGGATCAGCCCGTGGACGTGGAAGAGCGGCAGGCCGTGGGCGACGACGTCGGCCTCGGTCCACTCCCACGCCTCGGCCAGCGCGTCGAGGTTGGAGGCGACGGCGCGGCGGGGCAGCACGGCGCCCTTCGGCGGCCCGGTCGTGCCCGAGGTGTAGACGACGATCGCCGGCGCCTCCCCGTCCGGCTCGCCCGGGACCTCGCCGCCGCGCGCATCCAGGTCCACGTCGACGCGGCCACGCTCGGCGATGGCCTCGGGGACGTCGGTGCCGGGCGGGCACAGGACCAGCTCGGGGTCGGAGTCGTCGAGGATGTGGGCGAGCTCGCTGCTGCCGGCCTTCGGGTTGATCGGCGTGATCGGCACGCCGGCCAGCAGCGCGCCGATCACCGCCACCGCGATCTCCGGCTCGTTCACCGCCCACGCCGCGACCCGCTCGCGGCCCTCGATCTGCTGGGCTACCGCGGTGGCCGCGTCGCGCAGCTGCCGGTAGGTGAGCGCGCGGTCACCGAAGCGCAGCGCGACCTTGTCGGTGGGGTCCTGCAGGGCCGGGAACAGCATCGCTGGCAGCGTACCCGGGCCAACGTCAACCCCAGCATCTAGCCGCCGATCCGCACCCGAGCCTGGACCAGGCAGTCCAGCGTGCCGTCCTTGGCCGACAGCGCGACGGCCTCGAGCGTCCCGTTCTGCTGCGAGATCGCCGGGTAGTTGAAGCTCGTGGACCAGCGGTTCTGGAACGCCGTCTCCGCGCGCTGGCGGTGGATGCGGCCGTCCTCGCGGCGCACGCGGACGACGAGCGAGTGCTCGAACAGGTCGCGCTCCCGCCCGGCGGCGTTGACGTGGTTGCGGGTGACCTGGTGCGAGTCGAGCCGCAGGCAGCCGCCGCGGCCGCGGTCGATCTCCGCGGCGTTGACGGGCGGGCGCGCCTTGTAGAGGTCGAGCACGAGCCGCTCCGGGGTGTGCTGCGCGAAGTAGCCGACGTACTTGAAGCGCCGGTCCGCCCCCGTGAGCCGGATCGTGATGCGGCCGTTCCCCTGGGCGATCCGCGCGAAGACGCCGGCCGAGCGCACGGGATCCGCGGTGCTCCGCACGCCCGAGCGGGTGAGCGGCAGCCGCACGAAGCCGTCCGGGAACGGGTCCGGGTCGGTGGCGACGACCTCGCCTTCCAGCAGCGTCCCGCCGGTGAAGTCGACGACGACGCGCACGAAGCCCGGATGGTCGCCGACGCGGATCTCCCGGGCCGTCAGCGCGGCCGACGCCGACGGAGCGAGCACCGCTCCGCATACCAGCGCCACCGCGAGGGCCATGAGCAACCGCATCAGCGCGATCCTATGCCGATCCGGGCCGCCATCACAAGCACCGCCGACGCTGGCGCGCTCGTACCCGGCAACGCTGCAACACTGCGGCTATGCGGGGCCGCCACACGAAGATCGTCGCGACGCTCGGGCCGTCCACCGACGCGCCCGAGGTGCTCGATCGCCTCATCGACGCGGGGCTCGACTGCGCGCGGCTCAACTGCTCGCACGGGACGCCGGACGACATCCGCCGGCGGGCGGCGGCGGTGCGCGAGGCCGCGGTGCGCGCCGGGCGGCCGATCGGGCTGCTGTTCGACCTGCAGGGACCCAAGCTGCGGCTGTCCTCGGACACCGAGACGCGCGCGCTCGTCATCGACGAGACCGTGGTGTTCTGCGGCGAGCGGTCCTCGCCCGATCATCGGGTGCTCGTCGACTTCGCCAACTTCGCCGGGCTGGTCACCGAGCGCTCGGAGATCGTCATCGGCGACGGCGTGCCGCGGCTGTCGGTCGACCGCGTGGAGGCCGGCGAGGTCGTCGCCCGCGTGCGCTCCCCCGGGCCGCTCTCGGCGCGCAAGGGGATCAACGTCACGTGGGCGCGGCCGGAGCTCCCGGCCATCACCGAGAAGGACATCGACGACCTCGCGCTGGCCGCCGAGCTCGACGCCGACTTCGTCGCGCTCTCCTTCGTCCGCTCGGCCGCGGATCTCGAGCAGCTGCGCGCGCGCCTGGAGGCGCACGGCTCCGACGCCCGCATCGTGGCCAAGATCGAGAAGATCGAGGCCTACGAGCAGCTCGACGCCATCATCGCCGTGTCCGACGGCGTCATGGTCGCGCGCGGCGACTACGGCGTCGAGGCGGGCGTCGCGCACGTGCCGCTGATGCAGAAGGACACGATCTACCGCGCCACCCAGGCCGGCAAGCTCGTCATCACCGCGACGCAGATGCTCGAGTCGATGATCCAGTCGTCGGAGCCGACCCGCGCCGAGGCCGCGGACGTCGCCAACGCGGTGATCGACGGCACGTCCGCGGTGATGCTCTCGGCGGAGACGAGCGTCGGCGCGTACCCGGTCGAGGCCGTGCGGGCGATGGGCGAGATCGCCACGGCGGCCGAGCAGGCGCCCGAGATCCACGGCCGCGCGCGGACGACCATCGGCCAGACGGCCGCCGCCGCGGTCATGCACGCCGCGGTCGAGCTCGCCGACGAGATCGACGCCGCCGCGATCGTCGTCCCGACGTCGACGGGCGGCGCGGCGCGAGCCTGCTCGAAGTACCGCCGCCGGCGCCCGATCATCGCGCTGGCCTACGAGCAGCGGGCGGCGAATCAGCTCACGCTGGAGTGGGGCATCGATCCGGTCGCGGTGAACGTGGCCGAGACGGTCGACGAGATGATCGACGGAGCGCTGGTCGCGGCCCGCGACGCCGTGGGCCTGCCGAGCGGCGCCCGCGTGATCGTGACCGCGGGGCGGCAGACCGGCACGCCGGGCGGCACGAACCTCATCATGGTTCGCGAGATCCCCTAACCTGAACTCCGGAGTATTGGTTCGCCGCCGAGGTGGGTACGGTTGTTCCTGGTGGACGATCCGCCCGGCAGGTGAGCAATCGAGGAGGTCTGGCACGGATGGCCAGTAGGGGATTCAGCGACAGCCTGGAAACGACGCGCCCGGTGCGGCGCGTCCGCGGCCGTCCGCCCGCACCCGCGCCGGTGCCGTCGCGTCCGGTGGCGCGAGCGGTCAAGCATGCCTTCGACAAGCTCGCCGCCGGCGCGAGCCTGCTCGTCACCGCCCCGATCGTCCTCGGCGTCGCGCTCGCGCTGCGCTTCTGGGGTCCCGGCGCCGTGATCCGGCGCGAGGATCGCGTGGGCGAGGACGGCCGGCTCATCAGCGTGCGCTCGTTCGCCATCACCGCCGAGATGTGCCGCCGCTCGGGCGCCTGGAGGATGCTCTCGCGCGCGGGCGTCACGGCCCTGCCGCAGCTCTGGAGCGTCGTCAAGGGCGAGCTGAGCATCGTCGGCCCGCGGCCGCGCGAGCTCGGCTTCGCACCCCCGCCCTGCCGCCCCGGTCTGGCCGGCCCGGCTCAGCTCGCGCAGCTCGAGCGTTGGCTGTCGCTCGCCGAGCAGCTCGAGCTCGACGAGACGTACGCCCGGACATGGTCGCTCCGGCTCGACGCCCAGATCCTCGGGCGCACGTTCCGGCGATCGCTCGCAGTGTGACGCGCTAGCTCGAGCAGTCGCGGCTGCCGAGCACGGCCGCGGCCGTGATCCCGCCGGTGTACTGCGCGAACGGCGTGCCGGACTGGATCCCGACGCCGACCTGCGAGTAGCGGCGCGACAGCAGGATCTGCCGATGGGACGGGCTGTCGAGCCAGGCCCGGATGGTGCTCGCCGCGGTGCTGCGGGTCCCCACGCCCCACGCGAGGATCTCGCCGGCGCGCCACGAGCAGCGCGGCTCGGCATAGCCGGCACGGCGCACGCGGTCGCTGAGCTCGCCGCCGCCCGGACTCACGTGGGAGAAGTACCTTCGCTCGAACATGTCCGCGGCATGGCGACCGGCGGCCACCGCGAGGCTGCTGTTCAAGCGCAATCGCCCGACGTCCTTGCGAGCGCGGATGCGCTCGATCTCGCAGACCACCGCCTCCTGCATCAGCGCGGGCCCGGCGTCGAACTGGAGGTCGCGGTTCGCGCAGGCGGCGGCGTGCGCCTCGCCGGACATGGCCGCCGGCAGGACCACGACCGCGGCGGCCAGCGTCGCGGTCGTCTTCGAGCGGCTGACGCGGACGAAGCGGCGACCCGCCTCGTTCTCGTCGGCGCGCGAAGCGGCGCGACAGATGCAGAGCACGCAGAGGACAAGCAGCAGCCAGACTGCCAGTCCCCCTGCCAAGAGGAAGATCATGACGCGGTGTTATTACCCACGCATTCAGCAAATCGAACCCAATAAGAGATTCCTGATCGGAGGAGCCCGATGAGCGAGCGACGAGGCTTCGCCAGTGACAACCACGCAGGGGTTCATCCCGAGGTCATGGACGCCGTCCTGGCCGCCAACGACGGCCACGCGAACGCGTACGGCGCAGATCCCTGGACTTCCCGGGCTACGCAGCGCTTTCGTGAGCACTTCGGCCCCTCGGCCCAGGCCTTCCCGGTCTTCAACGGCACGGGTGCGAACGTGCTCTGCCTGGAGGCGCTGACCCAGCCCTGGCAAGGGATCGTCTGCGCGCGCACCGCCCACCTGCACGTCGACGAATGTGGCGCGCCGGAACGTTCCGGCCGCAAGCTGCTGGTCGTCGACACGCCCGACGGCAAGGTCACGCCCGACCACGTGGCGCCGCTGCTCGTGCGGATCGGCGAGGAGCACGTGGTCCAGCCGCGGGTGATCTCGATCGCGCAGAGCACCGAGCTGGGCACGGTCTACTCGGTCGACGAGGTGCGCGCGCTGGCCGACTGGGCGCACGCCCACGGGATGCTCCTGCATGTCGACGGCGCCCGGCTGTGCAACGCGGCCGTCGGCCAGGGCGTCTCCTTCCGCGAGCTGACCACCGACGCCGGCGTCGACGCCGTGTCCTTCGGCGGCACGAAGATCGGGCTGATGGGCGCCGAGGCGGTCGTGCTCCTCCGCGACGAGGTGGCCGACGGCTTCCGCTTCCGGCGCAAGCAGGCGATGCAGCTCGCATCGAAGATGCGCTACATCTCGGCCCAGCTCGAAGCCCTCCTGAGCGGCGACCTGTGGGAGCGCTCCGCCGCTCACGCCAACGCGATGGCGCAGCGGCTCGCGGACGCCGTCGGCGCCATCGACGGCGTGCGGGTCACGCAGTCCGTCGACGCCAATGCGGTCTTCGCCGTGCTCGATCCGGCGGCCACCGAGGAGCTCCAGCGGGCCTGGCCGTTCTACGTCTGGAACGAGGGGACCGGCGAGGTGCGCTGGATGTGCGCGTGGGACACCACGGAGGAGGACATCGACACGTTCGCGGCCGACGTCCGCGCCGCGCTCAGTCGATCGTGACCGCCGCGCCCGTGACGTCGACCTCGGGCCGGCCGGCATGCAGATCCACCAGCAGCCGGCCCGGCCGCCCGAGGTCCTCCCCCTGGAGGAGCGTCACCGTCACCGGCGGCGCGACGAGGTCGAGCTCGCGCAGGTAGGCGCCGAAGGCGGCCGCCGCCGCGCCCGTGGCGGGGTCCTCGACCACGCCGCCCGGCGGGAACGGGTTGCGCGAGTGGAACCGGGTCGGCTCCTCGCGCCAGACGAGCTGGATCGTCGTCCAGTCGCGCAAGGCCATCAGCGCGCCGAGGCGATCGAAGTCGTAGTCGAGGTCGGCCAGCCGCTCACGCGTGGCGGCGCCGAGGATCGGGTGGTACGCGCCGGCGTAGCCGACGCGCGGCGGCAGCTCCGGGTCGAGGTCGCGCTCGGGCCAGCGCAGCGCGGCCAGGAGCTCCTCGAGGTCGCCGTCCGCGATCGGCTCCACGCGCGGCGGGACGCTGGTCAGCGTCGCGGTCAGGCGGCCCTGGTCGTCACGCCGCGTGGTGACCGGCACGGGCCCGCTGCGGGTCTGCAGCACCCGCTCCCCCGGGCCGTCGCGGTCGGCGAGCGCGACGGCGGTGGCGATCGTCGCGTGCCCGCAGAACGGGACCTCGGCGAGCGGGCTGAAGTAGCGGATGTCGTCGCCCTCGACAAAGGCGGTCTCGCTGTAGCCGAGCTCGGCCGCGATGGCCAGCATCCGCTCGTCCGAGAGGCCCGCGGCGTCCAGCACCACGCCGGCCGGGTTGCCGCCGTCGGGAGTCTCGGAGAACGCGGTGTACCGCAGGACGTCGTGGCTCATGACGCGACATCATGCCGTGATCGTTCACGTGTGTGAGACCTGCGGAGCACAGTTCGAGTCGCGGCCCGACGTGTGCCCCATCTGCGACGACGCCCGGCAGTGGGTGCCGGAGGACGGCCAGCGGTGGACGACGACCGACGCGCTCGCCGCCGACCACGAGCACGTCGTCCGCCAGGACGGCGCGTTCGAGGGCGTCGGGTTGGAGCCCGGCTTCGCCATCGGCCAGCGCGCGCTGCTCGTCCCGCACGGCGGCGGCCGCCTGATGTGGGACTGCGTACCGCGGGTCGGCGACGTCGAGATCGGCGACGTCACCGGCATCGCCATCTCGCACCCGCACTACTACACCGGCATGGCCGACTGGGCTCGCCGCTACGACTGCCCGATCCACCTGCACGCCGACGATCGCGAGTGGATCACCCGCCCCGACCCCCACGTCGAGCTGTGGGACGGCGAGACGCTGGACCTCGGCGACGGGCTCACGCTGATCCGCTGCGGCGGGCACTTCGCGGGCGGCACGGTGCTCCACGTCGGGGCCGCGCTGCTGTCCGGCGACATCGTGCAGGTCATCCCCGACCGCGGCTGGGTCGGCTTCATGTACAGCTATCCGAACCTCATCCCGCTGCCCGCGGAGAGCGTCGAGGCGATCGCCCGGGCGCTCGAGCCGTACGCCTTCGACACGATCTACGGCGCCTGGTGGGACCGGATCGTGCGCGGCGACGGGAGCGCGATCGTGCAGCGCTCGGCCGAGCGCTACGTCCGCGCGCTTCGCGGTGAGCTGCCGTAGGCCTCGAGCCGCGTGCCGGCCATGCGCTCCGGGATCGTCTTCAGCCGGTCCACGGGCTCGGCGCTGAACACGAGCCGCACGCACCGGTCGGCGACCGCGCCGCCCCATCCGGTCATCGGCGTCGCCGCGATCGCCGCTTCCTCGAGCAGCGCGCGGGAGAGCTCGGGCGCCGTGGTGCCGAGCGCGACCGCGTCGATGAGCAACGACCAGCCGCCCGCCGGCCGCACCACCGGCCAGCCGGCGAGCGCGTCGAGGATCACGTCGCGCCGGCGCTCGAGGTCGGCCACCGCGTCGGCGACGTGGCCCTGGTCGCCGCGCAGCACGGCGGTGGCCGCCGCGCGGGCGATGCCGGTCGGCATCGTCGTGTTGTAGACGTGCATCCAGCCGACCGACTCCACGAGCTCGGCCGGCCCGGCCACCCAGCCCACCCGCCAGCCGATCATCCGGTGCTCCTTGGAGAGCGAGCCGGCGATCACCGTCCGCTCGGCCATGCCTTCGACGTGCAGCGGGTGGACGAGCGGGCGGTCGTCGAAGAGCAGCCGCTCCATCGCGGCGTCGTAGAGGAGCGGCACCTCGTGCTCGCCGAGGATGTCGGCGACCACCGCCCACTCGTCGGCGCCGAGCACGGCGCCCGACGGCATCGACGGGCTCATCAGCACGGCCAGCGCCGGGCGCTGGGCGGCGGCCGCCGCGAAGGCGTCGAGGTCGAGCCGCCATTCGCCGTCGCGCACGACGTAGGGCGCGAGCAGCGGGACGCCGCCGGCCAGCCGCGCGCGGTTGACGATCCCCGCGTACGTGGGATCCGTGAGCAGCACCCGGTCGCCGGGATCGACGGTGGCGAGCATCACGTCGAGCAGCGCCGAGGTGCCGCCGCTGGTGATGATCACCTCGCGCTCGGGGTCGTAACGGTGTCGTGTCCGCTCGAAGAGGAAGTCCGAGACCGCGGCGCGCAGCTCCATGCCGCCGGTGAAGGGGAGCCAGCTGTTGGCCTCAGGCGTCTCGAGGCCGCGGACCGTCGCCGGGATCGCCTCGGGCGGCAGCGGGAGATCCGTGTCGAGGTTCTCCATCCGCAGGACCGGCCAGTCGGCGCGCAGCGCGTCGGCAGCGAGGGCGGTGCGGTCGATGCCGAAGCCCTGTACGTCCCTCAGGCGCTGCGCTCGCTTGAATGGTTTACCGTCTGACATGCCGTTATATTAGACAGCCGTGGACGACTCGGTCAAGACGATCGCCGCCAACGTCCGCCGCCTGCGGGCGGAGCGCGGCCTGTCGGCGGCCGGGCTGGCCCGTGCCTCCGGGGTGGCGCGCGCGACGCTGGCCGAGCTCGAGGCGGGCCGCGGGAACCCGACCGTGGAGACCCTCTACGGGCTGGCGAGCGTGCTGGGCGTCACGCTCTCCGACCTGCTCGTCGAGGCCGCCGCGCCGGCGGTGCAGGTCGTCCGGGCCGGTGAGGGCCCGCACGTGGCGGGCCCGGTGCTCCAGGCGCGGCTCCTGCGCCAGGGAACCGTCGAGCGGGCCCGCGTCGAGATCTACGAGCTGCACGTCTCCCCCGGCCGGCCCCGGCGCGCCGACCCGCACCAGGAAGGCGTCACCGAGCAACTCCTCGTCCACGCCGGCCGGCTGCGCGTGGGCCCCGAGCAGGATCCGGTCGAGCTCGGACCGGGAGACTTCGTGGCCTTCGACGCCTCGGTGGCGCACGTCTACGAGGCGCTCGGCGGGCCGGTCTCGGCCACGCTCGTCATGACCTCCTCGCGGGTACGTTGACCCCATGCGCGCCGTGTTCGTGCTCTACCTGACCGTCATCGTCGCCGGCATCGCCTTCTTCACCGTGGTCGGCCTCGTCGGCCGCTGATGCGCACCCTGCGCAACCACGGGCTCTCGCTCTTCTTCTTCGCGATCTTCGTCGCCGCGCTGATCGGACAGTCGATCGCGGGCCACGCCGAGTTCAACAACGATGCCGTGGCCCACGGCGCCGAGACCTACTCGTTCTGGCGCTACGTGACGTCGTCGGAGTTCGGCCAGGCGGTGATGGAGAACTGGCAGTCCGAGTACCTCCAGTTCACCCTGTTCATCCTCGCCACGGTCTGGTTCGTCGCAGAAGGGATCGCCCGAAGTCGAAGAAGCTCGACCAGGTCGGGACCGGGTCCGACGAGGAGCAGCAGATCGCCGGGCGCCGGCACGACCTCAAGCTGTTCCTCTACTCGAACTCGCTGCTCATCGTGATGGGCACGATCTGGCTCGGCTCGTGGTTCGCCCACTCGCTGACCGGGATGCGCGTGTACAACAGCGAAGCGGCCGAGCACGGCGAGCCGGCGCTGAGCTGGATCCAGTACGTCGGCAGCGCCGACTTCTGGGAGACGACGCTGCAGAACTGGCAGTCCGAGTTCCTCGCCGTCGGCTCGATGGCCGTGCTGGCCATCTACCTCCGCCAGCGGGGCTCACCGGAGTCCAAGCCGGTCGGCGCCGCGCACGAGGCGACGGGCGTCGAGGGTTAGCGGCGGGTCTTCAACTGCGGCAGTTCAGAAGGCGGAGGTCAACGCCAGCGGATACACCGCGGCGGCGCCCCGGCGGCGCAGCTGCCCGCCCACCATGGCCAAGGTCCAGCCGCTGAAGCGCACGTCGTCCACGAGCAGGCAGGCGCCGGAGGGCACGTCGGAGGCCACGGCGAACGCGCCCCGCACGTTCGCCACCTGCTGGGCGGAGTTGGCCAGCTCGCGCTGCGGCGGGCGGTCGGCGACCCGTGCGACGGCGTCGACGAACGGCAGGCCGAGGGCCTCGGCGAGGCGGCGCGCGAAGTCGGGCACGAGGTCGCCCGAGCGGTCCGACGGCACGGCCGTCACCCAGGCGATCGGCGCGCGCCATGCGCGCACGACCTCGGCGGCGGCGTCGACGAGGTCGCCTTCGAAGCGGCCGCCGCGGCGGCCGGCCTGGACGACCGGGTCCCAGCCGCCGTCACCGAGCCGCGCGAGCGCGCGGCCCTCCTCGGCCCGGGCGTCCTCGGGGATCTTGCGCATCGCGCCGCTCTCGTCGGGCGCCATCTTCTTGGCCTCGAGCACGATCGGCCGCGAGCGGAGGAGCAGCGCCGCCTCGCGCACGAGCGCGGGATCCAGCGGCCCGTCGTAGCGCGCGCCCGCGCAGACCGCGCAGCGGCCGCAGTCGGCCGGTTCGGGGTCGTCGAGCTCCTCCTGGAGCGCGCGCATCAGGCAGCGGCCGTCGGCGCCGAAGGCGGCCATCGCCTCCTGCTCGCGGCGGCGCAGCGCCGTCACCCGCGCGTAGCGCTCGGCGTCGTACTCCCAGCCGGAACCGGGGACCACGCTCCAGCGGCTGCCTTCACGCGCCACCGCGCCCTCGACGTCGAGCACCTTGAGCAGCGCGTCGATCCGGCCGCGGCCGAGGTTGACCTCGGCCATCAGCTCGCGCGCCGTGGCCCCGCCGTTCTCCAGCCGTTCGAGCACCCGCCCGACCAGCTCGCGCGGCGGGAACGCCTGCTGGATGAAGAAGTCCTGGATGCGGCGGTCCTCGGCGCCGCGCAGCAGCACGACCTCGGCGCGGTCGACGCCGCGGCCGGCGCGCCCGACCTGCTGGTAGTACGAGATGACGGAGCCGGGCGCCTGGTAGTGGACGACGAAGCCGAGGTCCGGCTTGTCGTAGCCCATGCCGAGCGCGCTGGTCGCCACGACGGCCTTCAGGTCGTTGCGCAACAGGCGCTCCTCGACGGCGATCCGCTGCTCGCTCTCGATCTCGCCGCTGTAGGCCTCGGCGGGGATCCCGCGGCCGCTCAGCCAGTCGGCCACCAGCTCGGCGTCGCGCTTCGTGAGCGTGTAGACGATGCCCGAGCCCGGGAGCTGCGGCAACCAGGTGGCGAGCCAGGCGAGCCGGTCGGCCTGGCCCGGCAGCTCGACGACCTCGAGCCGCAGGCTGGAGCGGCCGAGCGGGCCGCGGTAGGTCCGCAGCCCGGCGCCGTCGGCGCGGAGCTGCTCCTCCACGTCGGCCACCACCCGGTCGTTCGCCGTGGCCGTCGTGCACAGCACCGCGACGCCGTCGGGCAGCTTGGCGAGCATCTCCTCCAGCCGCCGGTAGTCGGGCCGGAAGTCGTGCCCCCAGTCGCTGATGCAGTGGGCCTCGTCGATCACCAGCAGCCCGACCCGCGAGGCGAACAGCGGCAGCATCTGCGACCGGAACTGCGGGTTGTCGAGCCGCTCGGGGCTGATGAGCAGGAGATCGATCGCGTCCTCCTCGAGCAGCGCCTGCACCTCGGCCCAGGCCTCGCGGTTCGTCGAGTTGACGGTGTACGCGCGGATGCCGAGCTTCTCGGCCGCGGCGATCTGGTTGCGCATGAGCGCCAGCAGCGGGGAGACGATCAGCGCCGGCCCGGCGCCGCGCTCCCGCAGGAGCGCGGCGGCGAGGAAGTAGACGGCCGACTTGCCCCAGCCCGTGCGCTGCACGCACAGCACGCGCGCCTGGTCGGACACCAGGTCGCGGACCGCCTCGAGCTGGTGCTCGCGGAAGCTCGCCTCGGGGCCTGCGAGGTCGCGCAGGAGGGTCAGGGCACGGTCGTCGATCACCACGTTGACGGTAGGACCCTCCTCAGACGCTCCGCTGATAGGAGCGGAACGCCTGGGTCGCGAGAGCGCTGCAGACGAGCAGCAGCGCGGCCAGCAGCGCCGCGTTGCCCGCCACCAGCCCCCAGTCCGGGCTGGCCGCCGTGGCACTGCGCCCGGCCTCGATCGCCCAGTCGACCGGGTTGAGGTCGGCCGCCGTCCGCATCCAGCCCGGCAGCAGGTCCTCCCGCATCAGGGCGGTCGAGAGGAACGTGAGCGGCAGCACGAGGAACGTGACGGCGCCGATCAGCGACTCCTCCTGGCGCGTGACCAGCGCGAGCGAGTTCGACAGGGCCGCGAACGCGGCGCCGAGCAGGGCGGCGACGAGGATGAGCACGACAACCCCTAGGACGCCGCCGGGAAAGCTCGCCCCCACCGCGAGGGCGATCAGGACCATGATCACGGACTGGATGACGACGACCACGGCGCCCTGCGCGACGCGGCCGGCGATCAGCGCGCTCCGCCGCACGGGCGAGACGAGCAGGCGATCGGTGACGCCGCGGTTGATGTCCTCGATCGTCGCCATCCCGCTCCAGCCGGAGGAGAACAGCGCGGACATGACGACGATGCCGGGCGCCAGGTAGGCGATGTAGGACTCGTCGCCGAAGCCGGGGAGGTTGCCGACGCTCTTGAACAGCTCGCCGAAGAGCAGCAGCCAGATGAGCGGCTGCACCAGCGTGACGGCGACGAACCACGGCTGGCGCCAGAGGGCTCGCAGGTCGCGCAGTGCCAGGTAGAACGTGTGCCTCATTCGAAGCTCCTTCCCGCGTGCCGGAGGTAGACGTCGTCGAGCGAGGGGCGCGAGACGGTGACCGAGGCCACGTCGACCCCGCGGGCCTCGAGCGCGCCGAGCACGAGCGGGACCGCCCGCGCGCCCTCGTCGGCGCGCGCCTTCAGCGACGTGCCGTCGATGACCAGCTCGCGGATCCCGGCCAGCGGCTCGAGCGCCGCGGCCACCGCTCCCTCGGCCGCGAAGCCGAGCTCGACCTGGATCGCGTCGCCGCGCAGCTCGGCCTTCAGCCGCTCCGGCGAGCCGCCGGCCACCCTGCGGCCGCGGTCGATGATGGCGAGGTCCGACGCGAGCCGGTCGGCCTCTTCGAGGTAGTGGGTGGTGAGGAGGATCGTGAGGCCCTCGTCGCGAGCCAGCCGCTCGATCTCCCGCCACATCTCGGCTCGCACCTCGGGGTCGAGGCCGGTCGTCGGCTCGTCGAGGAACAGGACCTGCGGGCGGTGCACGAGCGCCATGGCGATGTCGAGCCGGCGCTGCATGCCGCCGGAGTACGTGCGCACGAAGCGCCCGCCCGCCTCGGCGAGGCCGAACTGGTCGAGCAGCTCGGCGATCCGCGAGGCCAGCTCGCGGCCGTGCATGCCGTGGACCTGCCCCTGCAGCTGCAGGTTCTCGACGCCGGTGGCGTCGCGGTCGACGCCCGAGCGCTGGCCGACGCACCCGATGGCGCGCCGCACCGCGCCGGGATCCCCCAGCACGTCGTGGCCGGCCACCGTCGCACGGCCGGAGTCCGGGCGCGAGAGTGTGGTGAGGATGCGCACCGTGGTGGACTTGCCGGCGCCGTTCGGGCCCAGGAGCCCGAAGATGGTCCCGGCCGGGACCGAGAGGCTCAGACCGTCGAGCGCGCGGACGTCGCCGGGGTAGGTCTTGACGAGGTCCTCGGCCTCTACCGCATGGTCTAGACTTGTCTTCATAGGAAAGTATCTTAGAGATCAAGAGACTTAGATGTCAAGAGACTCGACACGTGAGGAGCTCCAGGCCGCCTTCGGCAACGCCGTCCGCGCGTACCAGACGCACGTGGACAACTTCGATCAGGCGATGGCCGACCACATCGGCATCAACCGCACCGACGCGCGCTGCATCGACCTGATCGACCAGGCCGGCGGCATGACCGCCGGGGAGCTCGCGCGCGACGCGAACCTCACGACCGGAGCGGTGACCGCGGTGGTCGACCGGCTGGAGGCCGCCGGCCTCGCCCGGCGCGTGGCCGATCCCCAGGACCGGCGCCGCGTGCGCATCGAGGTGACCCCGAAGCTGTGGGAGGTCACCGGCGAGCTGATCGGCCCGATGGTGGCGGAGTCGCAGTCCATCATCGACGAGCTGAGCGACCGCGAGATCGAGCGCTTCACCGAGTTCCTGCAGCGCGCGATGGAGATCCAGGCGCGCCACACCGAGCGGATCCGCTCCCTATAGGGTCGGCCCGTGCGGGTCGTGGTCTTCGGCGACATGGAGGGCGTGGCGGGGATCTGCCGCTGGGCCCAGGTGAGGGCCGGCGCGGCGCTCTACGAGGAGGGCCGCCGCCTCTACACGGCCGAGATCAACGCCGCCGTCCGCGGTGCCTTCGACGGCGGCGCGGACGAGGTCGTGGTCATGGACTGCCACGGCGCGGGCGGCGACCTGTCGTTCAACTCGCTCCTGCCCGAGGAGCTCGACGAGCGCTGCGAGTTCGTGGTCCAGAGCGAGTGGACCGAGTACACCGAGCCGTTCGAGCAGGGCTGCGACGCCGCGCTCATGGTCGGCATGCACGCGATGGCGGGCGCGCCGCGCGGCGTGATGTCGCACACCGTGAGCAGCACCGACTGGCACGAGCTGCGGTTCAACGGGACCGAGGTCGGCGAGGTCGCCATCAACGCCGCGCTGGCCGGGACGTGGGGCTGCCCGACCGCGCTCGTCACGGGCGACGACGTCGTCTGCGAGGAGTCGTCGGCGCTGCTCGGGCCGGGGCTTACGACGGTGGCCGTCAAGACCGGCCTCGCGCGCTTCTCGGCGCGCCACCAGCCGCCTTCGCGGGCGCGCGTCGCGATCGAGGCGGCCGCCCGTGACGCGGTCCGGTCGGCGGGTGACGCGCCGGTCTACTCGCCCGGCTCGCCCTGCACGATCGATGTCGTGCTGGCCACGCCGGACCACGCGGAGCGCTACGCCCATCGTCCCGGCGTCGAGATCGATGGGCGCGCGCTGCGGTCGACCGCCGCGACGTGGCTGGAGGCCTGGCGGCAGTTCTACGGGTAGCGGCGGGACGAACGTCAACTCCGCTGGGTAGGGAGAGCTGAGGAGGCCGGCGCGGCCGGTTTCTCCGTCCGTCCTGCCCTCTGGTCGCAGTAGCGACCCTAGAGCAGGATTCGAGTGCGAAACCCGGCCGAACCCGCTCCCTTAATGCCGCAGTTGACGTTCGTTCGCGGCCCGCTAGGCGGCGGTGTTGATCGTGATCTTGGCGACGCCGATCACGAGGCCCTCCTTCAGCGCGTCGACGCCGAAGGTGGTGTTCAGCAGCTCGGCGGCCTCGGCCTTGAGCTTGACGGTGGTGCCCTCGAGCACGGCGGTGCCGTTGCCCTCGTTGACCTCGAGCGGGTTGAGCGTGCGGCCGTCGAGGAAGAACAGCGGCGCGCTCTCGGCCGCGACCTTGCCGTCGACCGACACCTTGCCGGTCAGGACCGACTCGCCCGGATCGACGACGAAGTCGGTGAGCTCGACGAGCTTGCCGCCGCCTTCGAGGCTGAGGCCGGCGCCGTCGTGGTCGATCTCGCCCTGCACGTACGGGCTGACCGAGCCGGGCTCGTAGTAGGTGACGTTGCCGCCGGTGATCGGGAAGGCGGCGACGCCGGCCTTGCTGATCGACGCGCCGCCGAGCGGCGCGGGCGTGAGCTTGAGGGACTGCAGCGCCTGGACGAAGCCGCCGTCGAGCGTGACGGCGGTCGCCTGGCCGGAGAGCTGATCGACCTGCGCGACCGGGTCCGGCGGCGCAGGAGCGGAGGCCTGATCAGCCGAGTCGTCGCCGCATGCCCCGACGCCGACGGCCAGGGCCATCGCGGTCAGGATGATGGAGGGGGTGCGAAGTGTCATGGGGCCTACTGCGCGCCGACCTCGCACCCGGATCAAAGGTTGGCGCGTCCCCGGGGGTCCCCCACGCCGGCACGCGGGGGACCTGCCAGGGTCCAGTGGGCCCTACGCGAGCGATCCTCGCCTAGCTGCCGACGGCGCGCGACCAGCGTTGCTGATCGCCCCCGTGAGCGGAGCTGACCCGCCGCAGCGCGTCCATCACGGCGAGCGTCCCGACCGAGAGGACGTCCTGCGCGGGCCGGGCCGCGCGGAGCTCCCAGGAGGGCGCGCCGGTCAGGGGCCGCAGCGTCACGCCGGCGGGCAGCGGCTCGGCGGCCAGGGCCGGCACGAGCGCCCAGCCCTCGCCGGCGGCGACGAGCGCCAGCAATGTGCGCAGGCTCTCGACGCGCCAGCGAGAGCCGTCGCCGATCCGCGGCGTAGCGGCGAGCGCCTCGTAGTCGAGCACCTCGAGCCGGGTCAGCGGGTGCTCGGCTGCGATCGCCGCGCACATCGGCTCGCGCCGCAGCACGGTCTCGACGATCCGCGGATCCTCGGGGAGGGCGGCGCCCGTGGCCACCCAGACGCCGACCTCGAGCCGCCCCTCGAGCACCGCGTCGCGCGCGGCGTCGGCGGCCGTCTCCTCGAGGACGAGGTCGGCGGTCGGGAGCCGGCGGCGCAGCAGGCGCAGCGCGCGGGGGAGCACCGCGCCGGCGGCCACGGGGCAGGCGCCGAGCCGCAGCCGCTTGATCTGCTCGGCCTGCAGCGCATCCATCCCGGACTGAGCGGCCCGGACCGCCTCGACGATGCCGACGGCGTGGTCGTGCAGCAGGCGGCCCGCCTCGGTGAGGTGGACGCCGCTCGCCTCGCGGACGAGCAGCGGCGTGCCCGTCTCGGCCTCGAGCTTGGTCATCTGCTGGGAGACGGCCGAGGGCGTGAAGGAGAGCGCGTCGGCGGCACCGGCGAACGTGCCGCGCCGGACGACCTCGACGAACGTCTGCAGGCGGGTGAGATTCATTCCACGGATCCCTCGGCGGGAACATCGACCGCGGTCGTGAGAACTCCCTAAGAAAGGCCCGAGCGCCGATAATCGAAGAAGTGCGCGCTCGTGCCCCCCAACGGCTGCTGGTCGTCGACGACGATCCAGCGCTCGCCCGGACCCTGCGCCGCGCCCTCGGCATCGAGGGTTACGAGGTGGAGACCGCGGGCGACGGAGCCGAGGCGCTGCAGCGCCTCGAGGCCGCGCGGTTCGACGCCGTGGTGCTCGACGTCAGCATGCCGCGCGTCGACGGCCTCGCCGTCTGCCGCCGGATGCGCTCCCGGCGGGACCGGACGCCGGTCCTCATGCTGACCGCCCGCGACGCGGTCGACGACCGCGTCAGCGGCCTCGACGCCGGCGCCGACGACTACCTCGTCAAGCCGTTCGCCCTCGACGAGCTCAACGCGCGCGTGCGCGCCCTCCTCCGCCGCCTGAACGGCGACGAGGACGACGGCGAGCGGCTCGCGTACCTCGACCTCGAGCTCGAGCTGGCCAACTGCCGCGCCAGCCGCGGCGGGCGCGCGCTCGAGCTGACCCGCACGGAGCAGCGGCTGCTCGAGCTGCTCCTGCGCAACCCCGAGCAGGTGCTCCCGCGCGACATGATCTACGAGCGCGTGTGGGGGCACGACATCAGCTCCACGTCGAACTCGCTCGACGTCTATGTCGGCTACCTGCGCCGCAAGACCGAGGAGGGCGGGGAGCCGCGGCTGATCCACACCGTGCGCGGCGTCGGCTTCCGGCTCGGCAAATGAGCTACCGCCGCCGCATCATGCTGCTGGCCGCGCTGGCCGTCGCGCTCGCCGTCGTGCTGGCCTCGGTCGCCACCTACGTGTCGGTCCGCGCGCAGCTGCGCGACTCGGTCGACGACGGCCTGCGCGCCCTCAGCGGCAGCGTCGCCACCGCGCCGGAGCCGCGCGAGAGCCCGACGCGGCGCCAGCTCGACCCCGAGGAGCAGCGCCGCGCGTTCCTGCTCCTGCTCCCCTCCTCCCCGCTCGGCGAGGACTCCGGCTACGCCCAGGTGGTCTCGAGCGCCGGTCAGATCCAGCCGCCGCCGAACCAGGAAGCGCTGCTCGAGGTCGACGACCGCGTGATCGCCGTCGCGCAGGGCACTGCCGGCCCGTTCTTCTACGACTCCCAGCTGTCGGGCACCGACGTGCGCGTCTACGTCGCGCCGTTCGCCCAGGGCCAGGCGCTGCAGGCCGCGCGCTCGCTCGAGACCGTCGACGCCACCATGCGCCGGCTGACCGCGGTGCTGGCGCTGGTGAGCCTGGCCGGCATCGTGCTCGCGGCGGTGCTCGGCGGCGTCGTCGGCAGCAGCGCGATGCGCCCCGTGCGCCGGCTCATGCGCGGGACCCGCTACGTGGCCGCCACCCAGGACCTCTCGCGGCGCGTCGAGGCGGTCGGCGACGACGAGCTCGCCAGCCTCGCCCGCAGCTACAACGCGATGCTCGAGGCGCTGGGCGAGTCGCGCCGCGCGCAGCGCCAGCTCGTGGCCGACGCCTCGCACGAGCTGCGCACCCCGCTGGCCACCGTGCAGGCGAACGTCGAGCTGCTCTCGCGCGCGAACGAGCTGCCGCTCGAGGAGCGCCGTCAGCTGCGCGAGGACCTGCTCAGCCAGCTGCGCGAGCTGACCGGCCTCGTCGGCGACCTCGTGGAGCTCGCCCGCGAGCGCCCGCCGGAGAGCGACCTCGAGCCGCTCGACCTGGCGGCGCTGGTGGCCGGCTGCGTCGAGCGGGCGCGGCACCGCGCCGGCGGCGTCGCCTTCCGGTGCTCGCTCGCGCCCGGCGAGGTCCGCGCCGACCGCGCCCGGCTCGAGCGCGCGGTCACCAACCTGCTCGACAACGCGCGCAAGTGGAGCCCGGACGGCGGCACCGTGTACGTGACGGTGGCCGACGGCGAGCTCGTGGTGCGCGACGAGGGCCCGGGCATCGACGACGGCGACCGCCCCTACGTGTTCGACCGCTTCTACCG
Source organism: uncultured Solirubrobacteraceae bacterium (assembly GCA_963774155.1). GTDB lineage: Bacteria > Actinomycetota > Thermoleophilia > Solirubrobacterales > Solirubrobacteraceae > DASSUW01. Next base: position 806,377 of record CAVZDW010000004.1, on the reverse strand, counting down.
GTCGGCCGAGTCGCGGCGCCTGCCCGGCTCCGGCCTCGGCCTGGCCATCGTGCGCCAGGTCGCCGAGATGCACGGTGGCGCCGCCTGGGCGGCGCCACCTCGCAACGGCTCAGGTGCCGAGCTGCACCTGCGGCTTCCCCCACTTCCAGCCGCTCACGCTACTTCAGCGAGGTCCACGTCAAGTCCCACTGCGAGTTGAACTCGCTGGCCACGCCGTTGACGTCGGCCGAGCGCAGCAGCGGCTGCTTGTCCCAGATCCACGACACCACCGGCGCCTGCTCGGTGATCATGCGGTCGATCTTCGCCCACGCCTGAGCCCGCTCGGTCGGCTCCGTGAGCAGGGCGGCGGCGTCCATCGCCTGGTTGATCTCCGGCACGTCGAGCTCGGGCCAGTTGGAGTTGAACTGCGGGATGATGTTCTTGCCGTTGAACGTCGGGTCGAGGATCGTCTGCGGGTCGCCGAAGTCCTTGCCCCAGCTGACGTTCGGGCAGATGGCGACGTTGGCCGACGGGACGTTGCAGAACTTCGTGTACATCGCGTCCTGCGTGACGAGCTGGAGGCGGACCTTGAAGCCGAGCTGCTCGAAGTTCTCCTTCGCCTGCTCGGCCGTGTTCTGCGCCACGCCCTCGGTGGTGCCGACCATCAGCAGCTCCTCGTCGCCCTCGTACTTACCGGAGGCGTAGCCCGCCTTCTTGAGGTACTCGGCGGCCAGCGCCATGTCGCCCCCCGGCTCGGACATGAAGTCGAGGCCGAAGCCGTCGAATCCGCCCGCCTCCTCGAAGCCCGGCAGGCCCGGCGGGATCATGTGGGTCGGGATGTCGCCGACGAGCTCGCCGCCGCGGACGAGGCGCATCGCCTCCCGGTCGAAGCCGGCGACCACGGCGCGGCGCACGTTCACGTCGTCGAACGGCTTCACCGTGGTGTTCATCGACACGTAGCGGGCGCTGCCGGCCGGGATCAGCACGAGCTGGTCCTTCTGGTTCTTCACGACCGAGGCGAGCACCTGCGGCGGCGGCGAGAAGTCGCCGGTCAGCAGGCCCTCGCCCTCGACGACGCGCCGCGAGGCGACCGTGGTGTCGTCGTTGCCCTGCGGCATCTCGATCTCGTCGAGGTACGCCGGCTTGTAGTCGGTCGTCTTGTCCCAGCTCGGGTTGCGGACGAGGTGGATGCGGCGGCCGGCCTCGTAGCCGATGGCCTTGCCCGACGCGTCGTTCTCGATCATGTACGGGCCCGTCGCGACCTGGTTCTGGCCGTACATCGACGGGTTCTTGGCGTCGAGCTCGGACGCGTACTCCTCCGGCACCGGCGCGCTCAGGGTGAGGGCCAGGGCGCCGGCCAGGACGCCGCCGGTGCCGCGGCTGAGCTTGAAGACGATCGTGTTGTCGTCGGGCGTCGTGATGCCCTCGATCTTCGTGCCCGGGTCGACGCCCGGCTCGGCCCCGACGAGGTCGCCGAAGTAGGCGCCCGCGTAGCCGTTGTTGACCGTCTTGAAGAAGCCGCGCTCGATCGCGTACTTGACGTCCTTGGACGTCACCTCGCGGTTGACCGGCGGCGAGAACTTCACGCCGGAGCGGATCTTCACCGTGACGGTCTTGCCGTCCTTGGAGATCTGCGGGTCGGACTCGGCGAGGTCCGGCACCGGGGTCTGGCCGTCGTCCGGCTTCCACGAATACAGCGGGCGCTGGGTCGCGTACGAGACCATGTAGCCCATCTGGTAGTAGGTGATGCCTGGATCGATGTTGTCCACGTCATCGGTCCAGAGCATCGTGAGCTTGCCTCCCTGCTTGCCCTCGATGGGCGCGCCCGTGCTGGTGCTCCGTTCAGAGTCCGAACCGTTGCTCCCGCCGCCGCAGCCCGTGAGGACCGCGCCGGCGAGAGCGAGCGCGAGAAACGCGCTCTTGGCCACTCGATGCATGAGGTTCCTTCCTCCGGCGGCCCCCGCCGGGTCGTCGACCGTACGTCACCCATCGTCGCGCGCGCGCGAGGGGGCTTCGACGACGATCGCTACCGCCGCGGTGAAGGAACGCTTACTGCGCTGCAGGGACCTGCTCGTTGGCGCGCACGACGCGCCAGGCAGCCTGGAGCGGATCCAGGAAGAACGGCGGGCTGCGGTAGCGCAGCTCGTCGTTGTAGACGTAGTTCTTGGCGTAGCCCGTCTGCCGCGTCGAGCCGCTGAACGTGCCGACCGGGCCGCGGAACTTCTGCGCGATGGCCCCGAACACGGTGAGCGTGCCGAGCGGCGCGCCGCAGCGGTAGTTGTCGACGATGAAGGAGTCGTTGAGCGCGAGGATCGCGGCCTCGACCGTGATGTTGGTCAGGACCGGCGAGGCGTTCGACCCGCAGTCGTCGTTGACGTCGTGCTTGACGCGGACGAAGCGCTGGGCGATGAGGCCGAGCACCGGGCCGGCGTGGACGCTGGCCGCGAGGTTGCCGTCGACCAGGATGTCGACCGCGGCGCCGAGCGTCATCGACTTCGGATAGCTGCCGCGCACGATCAGCAGGCCGCAGCGCCACTCGCCCGAGACGTTGTAGTCGATCTGCCGCGGGGCGGCGAGCGAGCACGCGCCGTTGTTGTCGACGTAGACGACGCCGTTCGGCGGGGTCAGCATGCGCGTCGTCGTGGACGTCGAGTTGCCCGTCCAGCGGCGCACGTCCATGAACCCGGTGCCGTCGAAGGTGATCTCCGTCTTGCCGGCGAACACGTAGGCGGCGTCCGCGGCCTGCCGCAGGCGCGCGTTGGACGTCGGCACCGGAAGGTGCTCGGCCGGCTGCCGCACCGGGCCGTGGAAGACCGGGCTGCCGGAGCAACCGGAGCCGCGGACGAAGCCGCCCGGCGCCGGGCCGTGGACCTCGGTCACGTCCTCCTCGCCGGCACGCCCGAACTCCGGCGTGCCGCAGGTGAGCAGATCGTCGTTGGTGTGCAGCGGCCCGCGGATCGCGTCCCAGTCCGGGAACGTGATGTTCGTGTTGTCGCGGCACCACTGGTCCTGGTTGCGCTGCGTGCGGTACTTGACGCAGTGCGCGCGGGCGTAGTCCTGCTGCGAGGTCGTCTCGAAGCTGTTGGGGTCGGACGCCTCGTAGTCGGTGAAGTAGAGGTAGTCGAGGAAGCTGGTGCGGCGCAGCGTGGTCACGACGGAACGGCGGACGTTTTGTGACACGCCGGTCGAGCGGATGCGGAACGAGCCCGAGCTCTCGTCGAGCATCGTCTCCTCGGAGCGATCGGGATCGCACTCGGCCGCGTCGTTGGACGGAAGCAGCTCGATCGAGAACTTCGCCTCGCTGCCCGCGACCTTGCGCCAGGTGCGGTTGTCGCCCGGGTCCTCGAGGTTGACCGGGCTCGGCTGGCCGTCGCCCGGATCCTCGACGTCGTCGCAGTTGGTCCAGTAGTCGTTGTCGCGCGTCAGCTGGTAGAGGTAGTACTCGATCCCGGCCTCGGCGGCGGCGTAGGCCTGCTTGCGGTCCTGCGACTCGCGTGCGAACGGGATGTCGGCCCCGACGGCGGCGAACGTCGCGCCCGCGAGGATCGTCGTCGCGAGCATGACGAGCATCACGGCGGCCATCGTGTAGCCGTGCTCGGCGGACAGCTTCAGGCGTCGGCTCATATGCATTTCGGGTCGGGAACCGTGAGGTTCGGATCGGCGTGGCGGACCATGATCTGGTCGGTCAGGTTCACGCCCTTGTCGTCGCTGTCAGCGCCGGTGGGGCGGGCGACGAAGTTCACGTCGATGCGGGCGACACGGGCGGCCTGCGCCGCGGTCAGCCCGTTCGCGCCGGGCACGAGCTTCTCGGTGGCCAGCGGCCGGCCGCTCGAGACGTCGTACGCGTAGTAGGTGAGGAACGGGACGTACTCGGCCGGTACGACCGGCTTGCCGTCAGCGCCCTTGACCGTCTGCAGCGACGCGTTCTCGAGCCGCATCTGCTTCGTCGTCGGCGAGAGCGGGAAGTCGTTCGCGATCGGCCGCAGCCGGGCGGTGCGGTAGATCGAGGTGGTGATGTTCCCGGTGGCCGGGTCGAACGACAGCTTGCGCTTCTCGATCGGCCTGGCGCCGTCGGCGTTGCTGAAGTCGGAGTAGAACGTCACCGACTCCTTCGTCGTGACGGGCCCGACGATCGCCGGGTCGGTGAACGTGTTCAGGCAGACCTGCGAGCGGAGCTCCTGCGTGATGATGTCCATCGCCAGGCGCCCGCGCTGCATCGCGTCGGTCTTGCTCATCACGCCCGTGTTGAGCTTGACCGTGGTGTCGAGCATCGCGAACACGCCCGAGATGACGATCAGCCCGATGGTCATCGCCATCACGAGCTCCGTGAGGGTCATGCCCACCTCTTCGCGAACGCGCTTCATGCGGTGGCCGGGCACGTGCCGTTGCCGCCGCTCGGCGAGTTCGGGATGAGGAGGGTCGTCAGCGCCGTCGCCCCGGTCGGGATCCGGTTCTGGACGACCGTGGTCGGGAACACGTACCACGAGCGGTCGGGGTTGAAGCTCGTGTCGGTCCACTGCGTGCAGAAGCGGTAATCGCCGAACGGCAGGCCGGGCCGCATCAGGGTTCCGACGGAGCCCGCCGGGGTCGAGAGCGTGGAGCCCATGTCGATCCGCTGACCCGAGCAGGACGCGTGCGTCGGGTAGGCGTAGACCCGCGCGTTGCTGCGCGTGGTGCTGCTGCTTGCGGTGCCGCGCCGGACGACCAGGCGGGTGGCCGGCTCCAGCACGTCGATCCGGCCGAAGTTCTCGCCGCGGTTGAGCTTCGGGGTCGCGGACGGGTTGTCCTCGAAGTAGGAGCCGTCGTACAGCTCGGGGTCGGCGCCGGTGCACTGGCCGGCGTAGATCTTGTACGGGTCCCGGAACGGGAAGAGCTTGTCCGGCGCGTAGACGGCGGCGGTCGGCGACCCGGGCCACGTGCGGAAGCCCGTCTGCAGGCCGCTGTGGGCGAGCAGGACCCCGTTGCCCTCGTCCATCTGCAGCGTGCCGTTGACGCGCGTCACGATGTTGGCCGGGTTGATCCGCGCGGCGAGGTCGTAGACGAACTCGACCGTGGAGAGGATGCCGGGGTTCACCGTCGCGGTCTGGGTCGAGAGCTGGTTGCCCTCGGGATCGACCCAGCCGGCGTTGTCGACCTTGACGTCGTAGCTGCCGGCCTCGAGCAGGCTGAACACGGCGCAGCCGGCGTCGTTGGTCTTCCTGGTCTGCGTCGCGAGGCCGACCGCCGAGGCCTGGACCGGCATGTTGACCACCGGCCGGTCGTCGGCGTCCTTGACCATCGCGCTGAGCGTGCCGGAGCCGGGCTGCGGCGCCACGATGCTGCTCATGGTCACGGGCTTGACCTTGGCGCCGGACATCGGCGAGCTGACCGTCGAGCTGATGCGGAGGTAGCTGCCGTCGCCCTCCGGGACCTCGCAGCTGATGTCCTCGCCGGTCATGTCGGCGACCCACACCGCCTCCGAGTGGATCGTGTAGGCGACGCCGTCGACCTTGACGGTGCGGTCGGCGGGGATGTAGGTGCTGAGCTGGTTCAGGTCGGCGGTGCGGAGCGAGCGCAGCTCCTCCTGATCCTTCTCGGCGAGTGTGGCGGCGACCGTGCGGGCCTTGTTGGCGCCCGCGGTGCCGCTGACGGCATCGGAGGCGGCCATGACGCCGAGCACGACGATGACGAGGACGGCCGCCGAGACGACCACCTCGATGAGGGCAAATCCTTCTTCTGAGCCGATTCTCCGGCGAGCGCGCGATCCGGGCATGCATCACGGTTGTCGGCCCTCGCGCGAAGGCCCTTGAGCGGACTGGACGAAAGTCGACTACGCGACGACGAGCTGCAGCTTGGGCCGCCGAGACTCGTAGCGGCCCGCGACGTCCTTGAGCATCTCCACCATCGCCTGGGTGGCCGGGGAGCGGTAGCCCTCGGACAGCGTGGCGGCGTAGATCTGCCGCACCGGCGTCTCGCGCCCGAGGTCGCGGACGACGATGTCCTCGCGCACGCTCGTGAGGCCGAGCTCGGCCATCAGCGACACGCCGACGCCGGCGGCCACGAAGCCCTGCATGGCCGTGTAGTCGTCGGTCTCGAAGGCGATCCGCGGCTCGTAGCCCGCCACCGCGCACGCCCGGTTGATCAACCGGTTGCACTCGCAGTCGGGCTGGCCGGCGATCCACGCCTCGCCCGCGAGGTCGGCGAGGCGCACGCGGCGCTTGTTGGCCAGCGGGTGGTCGCGCGGGAGCACGAGGTACATCGGGTCCTCGAGCAGGTGGACGCGGTGGATGCCGTCGTCGGCGTGGTTGACGGCCGACTCGAAGACGATGGCCAGGTCGAGGTCGCCGCTGCGCAGGAGCGGCACGCAGTCCTCGGGCTCGGAGAGGCTCATCGTGAGCTCGACGGCCGGATGCTCGGCGCGGAAGGCGGCGATGGCGAGCGGCATCAGGCTCGACCCCGCCGACTCGAAGGCGGCCATGCGCAGGCGCCCGCCGCGGAGGCCGGCGATGGCCTCCAGCTCGGACTCGGCCTCGGCCAGGCGGGCCATGATCGCCTCGGCGTGGCGGACCACGGCCTCGCCCGCCTCGGTGAGGCGGACGCCGCGGGCGTTGCGCTGCACGAGCGTGGTCCCGGCCTCGCGCTCGAGGGCGGCGATCTGCTGGGAGATCGCGGACTGGGTGAAGGAGAGCGCCTCGGCCGCGGCTGAGAACGAGCCCCGGACCGCGACCTCGCGAAGGACGCGCATGCGGCGGACGTCGAGCATGAGGAGAACTTATACCACCCCTTGCGAACGTTCATTTGAACTGATGGGGATCCAGCGGGAGAATCCTTCTCACATCGTCCTCCCCAGCGTCGTTGAAAGGGACATGACCGTGACCGCCATCTCCGCCCCCACCGTCGTCATCCGGCCCGCCGTCGGCGCCGATGGCCGTGCCCTCCGCCGGCTCGCGGGCCTCGACAGCGCGCGCGTGCCCGCCGGCGAGCTGCTGGTCGCCGAGTCCGACGGCGCGCTCGTCGCCGCCCACGCCCCGGGTCGGGCGCCACGATCGCCGACCCGTTCCGGCACACCGCCGAGTCGTCGAGCTGTTGCAGCTGCGAGGCTCGCTCCTGCGAGCCGCGTGACCACCACCTCCCCCTCCTTCCCCTCCTCAACTCCCGCGGGGGCGGCCAAGCTGGCCGCCCCCGGCTGGCAGGTATGGGCCGCCCTGAGCGTCGTCTACGTCGTCTGGGGCTCGACGTACCTGGCCATCCGCGTGATGGTCGAGACCGTGCCGCCGCTGCTCGGGGCCGGCGTGCGCTTCGGCGTCGCCGGCGCCGTGATGCTTGCCGTGCTCGCGTTCACCCGCCGCATCCGGCCGACGCGCGCGCAGCTGCTGAGTGCCCTGCTCATCGGGCTGCTGCTCCCCGGCGCCAACGCGGTGATCACCGTGGCCGAGCAGGAGGTGCCCTCGAGCGTCGCCGCGCTGCTCGTCGCCTCGATCCCGCTGTGGGTGATCCTCATCCGGCGCGCCGCGGGCGAGACCGTGTCGCGGGCCAGCATCGGCGCGGTGCTCGTCGGGTTCGCCGGCGTCGCGCTGCTCGTGCGGCCGGGCGAGCAGTCCGGCGAGGCGACGCTGCTCGGCCTCGCGGCGTGCGTGTTCGGCGCCGTGATGTGGGCGAGCGGCTCGTTCGCCTCGCCGCGCATCAAGCTGCCCGCCGACCCGCTCGTCTCGACCGGCTGGCAGATGCTGCTCGGCGGCCTCGTCATCAGCCTGGTCGGGCTGGCCGCCGGCGAGGCGCCCGACGTCCAGCTCGAGACGTTCTCGACCCGCTCGCTCGTGGCGCTCGCCTACCTGATCGTGTTCGGCTCGTGGTTCGCCTTCACGACGTACGCCTGGCTGCTGCAGAACGCGCCGATCTCGCGCGTCGCCACCTACGCCTACGTCAACCCGGTGGTGGCGATCATCCTCGGGATGCTGATCCTCGACGAGATCGTCACGCCCGTGATGATCGTCGGCGCGGCGATCATCGTGGTCTCGGTCGCGCTGGTCATCCGGATCGAGAACGCACGGAGGCCATAGCCAGCTCCACGGCGTCCGGCAGCTCGGTGCGGCGGCCGCGGTCGAGCGCCACGGCCAGCGCGTCGGGCTGGAGCGCCTGCTCGAGCGCCTGCGCGGTCTCCTGGACGGCCGGCAGCTCGTCGGGCTGGCGGACGGCGCCGGTGGCCTCGCGATGCGCCTCGGCGGCGCCGAGCAGCGTGGCGCCGGTGACCGCGTCGCCGTCGCGGGCGGCGACGCCGGCGAGCGTCTCCAGGCACTCGACGGTGAGCACGGACGCGCCGGCGGCGTGGCTGAGCTCGAGGCTCTCGCGCACGAGCGGGACCGCGCGCTCGGCCTCCCCGCGGCGGGCGAGCAGGCTGCCGAGGACGTGGAGGGTCGAGGCCACGTGCGCGGGGTCGCCGGCCTCGCGGGCCAGCTCCACGCTCTGCTGGAGCAGGTCGGCGGCGCGGTCGAGGTCGCCGAGGCCCTCGTGGACGATGGCCAGGTTCTGCGTGACGATGCTCTGGCCGCGCACGTCGCCGAGGTCGCTCCAGATCCCGGCCGCCGCCTCGTAGCGGGCCTGAGCCTCGTCGTAGTCCTCGGCGAAGACGTCGAGGACGCCGAGGTTGGTGACCACGCGGGCCTCGCGAGCCCGGTCGCCCGCCTCGCGCGCGTGGGCGAGCGCAGCCGTGAACGCCTCGCGCGCCGCTTCGTGGTCGCCCGCCGCCCCGGCCAGCACGCCGGCCGCGTTGCCCGCGCGGGCGCCGGCGGCGGGGCTCGCGGCGCCGGCCGCCCGCGCGGCGTCGACGAGCCGGCGCCCCTCGGCCACCGCGCCGCGTGCGAGCCAGTAGCGCCACAGCGCGCCGGCGATCCGCTGGGCGGTCTCGGCGTCACCGGTCGCGATCGCGTGCTCGGCCGCCGCGCCGAGGTTCTCCCGCTCGGCGTCCAGACGGCGCAGCCAGTCCGGCTGCTCGGCGCCCTCGAGGCCGGACTCGGCCGCCTCCGCCACCGTGAGCGCCCACGCGGCGTGGCGTGCCCGGGTCGCGTCGTCGAGGCGCTCGCGGGCGAACTCGTGGACGGTCTCCAGGAGCTGGAAGCGCTCGCCCGAGCGGTGCACGAGCGAGCGGTCGACCAGCGCCTCGAGCTCGTCGAGCACGTCGCCGGCCACGGCCTCGGCGGCGTCCAGCGACCAGCCGCCCTCGAACACGGCGAGCTGGGCGAAGAGGCGCTGCTCGGCCGGCTCGAGCAGGTCGTGGCTCCACTCGATGGCCGCGCGCAGCGTGCGCTGGCGCTCGGGTGCGTCGCGCGGGCCGCCGGTCAGGAGCTCGAGGCGGCGCCCGAGCCGGTCGAGGATGGCGGCGGGGCTGAGCAGCCGGGTGCGGGCGGCGGCCAGCTCGATGGCCAGCGGGAGGCCGTCGAGGCGGCGGCAGATCTCGGGGATCGCCTCGTCGTGCGGGTCGACCTTGCGCGCGCGCCGGACGAAGAGCTCGACCGCGGGCTCGGCGGCGAGCGGCGCGAGCGCGACCTCGTGCTCGCCGGTCAGCCGCAGCGCGGCCTGGCTGGTGACCAGGACCGTGACGCCGGGCTGTCCCGCGAGGAGGTCGGCGACGGCGGGCGCCGCGTCGATGAGCTGCTCGAAGTTGTCGAGCACCACGAGCGCCTCGCCTTCGGCCTGCGCCAGCTCGCCCTCGAGGCGCTCACGGGTGTCGACGGCGGCCAGTGGGACGAAGCGCGCCCCGTCGCGGAACTCCGGGCCCAGCCGGTGGGCCAGCGCGAGCGCGACGCTCGTCTTGCCCACGCCGCCAGGGCCGAGGACGGTGACGAGCCTCGTGCCCGGCTCGCGCAGGAGCGCGGCGATCGCCTCGAGATCGTCCTCGCGGCCGACGAGGGCGGCGGGCGCCGCGGGCAGGTCCGGCGCGGGCGTCGCCCTCGCAGGCGCGGACGCGGGACGGTCGAGATCGAGCGCCGGATCCTGGGCGAGCACGGCGGCCTCGAGCCGCTGCAGCTCGGGACCGGGGTCGAGCCCGAGCTCCTCCACGAGCACGGTGCGGGCGCGGCGGAAGGCCTCCAGCGCGTCGGCCTGGCGGCCGGCGCGGTAGAGGGCGAGCATCAGGTGGGCGTGGAGCTGCTCGCGGTAGGGGTGCTCGCCGACGAGCGTCTCGAGCTCGGCGATGACCGCGTTGTGCTCGCCGAGGGCGAGGTCCAGCCCCAGCCGGTCCTCGAGCGCCGCCATCCGGACGCTCTCCAGCCGCGCGCTCTCGGCCGAGAAGCGCCCGAGGAGCTCGACGTCGGCCAGCACCGGGCCGCGGAACAGGCCCAGGCCGTCGCGCAGGGCGGCGGCGGCCTCGGGCAGCTCGCCGGCCGCGCGGTGGCGCCGAGCGTCCTCGAGCCGGCGCTCGAAGCGATCGAGGTCGAGCGCGCCCGGCGCCAGCTCCACCGCGTAGCCGGTCGGCCTGGTCACGATCGGCTGGCCGTCGCCGAGCACCCGCCGCAGCTGCGAGACGTGCACCTGCAGCGATTTGGCGGCCGTGGCAGGCGGCTCGTCGCCCCACAGCTCGTCGATCAGGCGGTCGGCGGAGACCACGCCGTCGCGGTGGGCGAGCAGGAGCGCGGCGAGCAGCGCGCGCTGCTTGGCGCCCGGCACCGGAATCTCCCCGCCGGGCGCAGAGACGCGCAGCGGTCCGAGGATCGCGAAGTCCATTCCTGCCTTACCGCCGCCTTACCACCACATTGCCGGGTCCCCCGAACATGCTCCCCATGAACACCGACGACATTCTTCGGAAGGAGGGCCGAGATGATCCTCGACCGCGCCAGCTGGGGCTAGGCACCACCACCACTTCGGACTCTGGCAACGACCTGCGAAAGGACTCTGGCAATGATCGCCAAGCGCGCGACCTGGACCTGATCCAGACGATCACGGACACGACAGAGCGGGGAGCCGCCACCGACACGACCCAACGGCGGCTCCTGCTCGAACCGCTCCGCCGCCGCTCCATGCGGCGGCTGCTGGCGGGCAGCCTGGTCTCCAAGACCGGCGACTGGCTCACCGTCGGCGCACTCATGGGCTGGATCTTCCAAGAGACGGGCTCGACGGGCAGCGTGGCGCTGCTCATGCTCGTCCGGCTGGCGCCGCCGATCCTCGGTGGAGGCGCCGCCGCGGCGCTCGTCGACGGGGTCCGTCGCGAGCGCCTCCTCGTCAACGTGGAGCTGCTGCGCTTCACCGCGCTCTCCATGGTGATCCTCGGCCTCGCGGCCGGGACGATGCCGCTCGTCTACGTGGCCATCGGCCTCAGCGGCCTGCTCGGCGCGATCTCGCCGGTGGCCGTCTCCGCCCTCATCCCGCGCCTGGTCCCGGCCGCCGAGCTGCCGGCCGCGAACGGGCTCAGCGGCATCATCGAGAGCAGCGCCATGGCCTTCGGCGCCATCGCCGGCGGCGCGCTGCTCGCCTTCTTCGGGGTCGGCCCGGCGCTCGCGCTCGACCTCGCGACCTTCCTCCTCGCGGCGATCCTCTTCGCTGGGGTCTCCGCACACGGCGGCATGGACGCTGCCGCCGCGGAGGAAGAAGTCGCAGACGGGGCGCCGGCGCCCCGTCTGCGCGACCTTCTCGCCGACCGCACGATCACCACCGCCGTCGCCGCGCTGAGCATCACCGTGGTCGCGGGCGGCCTGGTCAACGCCACGCTCCCGCGCTTCCTGGAGGGCGTGGGGATGGGCGCGGGCGCGTACGGCTACGGCTTCGGCGCGATCGCCATCGGCCTGGCCATCGGCGGCGCCGTCGCGGGCTCGATCCGCGTCGAGCGCGCCGACACCGGCGTGTTGGGCCGCACCCTGCTGGCCACCGCGGTGATCTTCTGCGCGCTGGCGGCCGTCACGAACGCTCCGCTGGCGCTGCTCCTGCTCGTCCTCGTCGGCGTGCTCGACGCGATCGGCTGGGTGATGTTCGAGACCGCCCTGCAGCGCTCCGCCGACCCCCGCCTGCTCGGCCGCGCCTTCGGGCTCACCGACGCGACGGTCCGCACGGCGATGATCGGCTCGATCGCCCTCGCCCCGCTGGCCAACGGGCTGGCAGACCCGGACGCGATCCTGCTCGTGGGCGCCGCGGTGCTGTGCCTGGCGGGCCTGGTGGCGCTGGGCGGGCGGCGGGCCGCCCGGCTGGTGCCCGCGGCGGCCGTCTAGGGACGAACGTCAACCCCGGCATTGAGGGAGCGGGATCGGCCGGGATTCTCATTCGAATCCTGCTTAGGGGTCACGGTGTGACCCGAGAGCAGGACGCGACGAAGAAACCGGCCCGGCCGGCCTCCCCAGCCTCCCTACCCAGCCGCAGTTCTTGCCCTAGACCGCCGTCACCGGATGCCGCACGACGGCCCAGAACTGGTAGCCACCCTCGTTGAAGGGCACAACGTCCGGCTGACTCGTCCCGGTCCAGTCTGTGGCCCGCGCCAGCAACTCGTGGCGACCCGGCGCCGGCGTCCACGGCAGCTCCCAACGGACCCATGCGTCCCGCAGATTCGGCCCGCGCAGGTCCGCCCGGCGCCAGCGGGCGCCGCCGTCGGTGCTCACCTCGACGCGCTTGATCGGCGCGCTGCCGGACCATGAGCGGCCGGTCAGCCTGAAGCGACGCCCGGCGGGGAGGACCGCGTCCCAGGCCAGCTCGAACGCGCTCTTGACCGGCTGCACGCTCAGCCCCGGGTACCACTTGGTGTTCCAGGCGGTCTCGACGGGGGTGTCGGAGACCTCCAGCCGGCCGAGCCACTTGATGCTCGAGATGCCGATCCAGCCGGGGACGAGCAGGCGCACCGGGAAGCCGTGGTCGGGCGGCAGCGTTCGCCCGTTCATCTCGTACGCCAACACCACGTCGTCGAGCGCCTTGCCGACCGGGATCGGCCGCCGCACGCGCCCGTAGTCCACACCGCCCGTCACGTACGGGTCGTCGAGCCCCTCCGCGAGCACGTCGACCGCGCCGCGCCGCAGGCCGGCGCGCTCGAGCACCTCGCTCAGCGGCACGCCGCGCCAGCGCGCCACGCCGATCCCGCCGAGCTTCCACGGGGTGCCGCTCGCCGGCGTCCCCTGCTGGCTGCCGAAGAAGCTGCGGCCGTTGCCGGCGCACTCGACGGCCGACGTCACGTCACAGGAGGGCAGCCGCTCGAGGTCCCGGTACGACAGGGACAGCGGCTTGCGGACTCCCGGCCCGTGCACCTGCAGCCGCCACGTGCGAGCATCGATCGAGGGGGTGCGCGTGTGGTTGCGGACGAAGAAGCGCTCGTTCGGGATCAGGTAGCCGAGCTCGCGCACGGTCTCCCAGCGCATCTCGGCGTTCGTGCCGTGGACCACGAACCACTCCGGCGGGAGCGGCTTGACGATCGGGCCCGATGGGGCCTGGCCGAGCGCGATGCGCGGCACGGCGAGCGGCAGCGAGGCGGCCGCGGCGAGCTTCAGGACGTCCCTGCGAGTGACATTCTCGATCATGACGATCGACAATGTACAGAACTACGCGGGCGGCTCCTCGAAGGGGCGCTCGAAGAGCGTCGAGAGGACGATCTGGGTCTGGGTGCGGGTGACGCCGGGGTGGTCGCGGAGGCGCTCGAGCGACTCCTCCAGGTGCGCGGTGTCGCGCGCTCGGACGTGGAGCATCGCGCTCGCCTCGCCGGCCACGGTGTAGGCGGCCTCGACCTCGGGGTGCCGCTCGACCGCCTCGCGCACCTCGGCGGCGGCCATGCGACCCTCCGTGTACAGCGCCACGAAGGCGTGCGTTCCCCAGCCGAAGCGCCCCGGGTCGACCTGCGCCGTGTAGCCGCGGATGACCCCGTCGGCCTCGAGCCGGTCGACGCGCCGCTTGACCGCGGGGGCCGAGAGCGAGACCCGCATCCCGATGCTCTGGAAGGAGCGCCGGGCGTTCTGCCGGAGGAGCGCAACGATCTGACGGTCGATGTCGTCCATACAGCGCCGAGTATCGCATGCCACGCAATGAATCGCGCTTGAGCGCGGCGCGCGACAGCGCAACCATGAAGCCAGCGAATCTTTGACTCCCAGGAGGCCCAGCCCGTGAGCACCCAGCCCGTCGTCGCTCCTGCAGACAAGCACCGCGACGACTTCATGCCGCTGCACGGCATCGACCACGTCGAGCTCTACGTGGGCAACGCCCTCCAGTCGGCCTATTACTACGTGCACGCGCTGGGCTTCAAGGAGGTCGCGTACGCGGGCCTCGAGACCGGCGTCCGCGACCGCACGTCGCACGTCCTGGAGCAGGGCCGCATCCGCATCGTCCTCACCGGCGCGCTGACGCCGGACCACGCGATCGGCGCCCACGCCGCCAAGCACGGCGACGGGGTCAAGGTCATCGCCCTCTCCGTCCCCGACGTCGAGCACGCCTACCGCGAGGCCACCACCCGCGGCGCCACCGGCGTCAGGGAGCCGTGGGAGGAGACCGACGAGCACGGCACCATGCGCTTCGCCACCATCGCGACCTACGGCGAGACGCTCCACACGTTCGTCGACCGCTCGCAATACAAGGGCCCGTTCATGCCCAGCTACGTGGCCCGCAGCCGTCAGGCCGGCGACGTCGGCCTGCTCGCCATCGACCACATCGTCGGCAACGTCGAGCTCGGCGAGATGGAGACGTGGGTGAAGTTCTACGAGGACGTCTTCGGCATGACGGAGATGCTCCACTTCAGCGACGAGGCCATCTCCACCGAGTACTCCGCGCTGATGTCGAAGGTCGTCACCAGCGGCAACGGCCGCATCAAGTTCCCGATCAACGAGCCGGCCGAGGGCAAGCGCAAGTCGCAGATCGACGAGTACCTCGAGTTCTACGGCGGCCCGGGCGCGCAGCACATCGCGGTGGCCACGCGTGACATCGTGCGGACCGTGACCGAGCTGCGCGAGCGCGGGATGGAGTTCCTCACCGTCCCGGACACCTACTACGACGACGTGCCCGAGCGGATCGGCGAGATCAAGGAGTCGCTGGAGGACCTCCGGCGCCTCGGGATCCTCGTCGACCGCGACGACGAGGGCTACATGCTGCAGATCTTCACCAAGCCGATCGGCGACCGCCCGACGATGTTCCTCGAGGTCATCGAGCGCCACGGCGCCCGCGGCTTCGGCGAGGGCAACTTCAAGGCGCTCTTCGAGGCGATCGAGCGCGAGCAGGATCTGAGGGGGAACCTCTGATGCGTTACCACTCGCTGGGCCAGGTCCCGCAGAAGCGACACGTCCAGTTCCGCGACCCCGAGGCGCCGGCCGGCAACGGCAAGGCGCCGCTCCTCGTGGAGGAGGTGCTCGGCTTCGAGGGCTTCTCCGGCAACGAGTCGATCCTCTACCACCTGTGGTCGCCGTGCCGGATCAGCGACGTCGGCGAGTTCACGCCGATCGAGCGCGAGGAGTGGGTCCCGGACACGCACGTCCACCGGCTCACGAACACCATGGGCATGCCGCGCATGGGCGACCCCGTGCTCGGCCGCCAGGTGCTCCAGTACAACGCCGACGTCGAGATCGGCATCTGCATCCCCGAGGCCGAGGCGGACTACTTCTACCGCGACGGCGAGGGCGACGAGGTCATCTTCGTCCACGAGGGCGAGGGCGTCGTGGAGACGATCTTCGGCACCCTCCCCTATCGCAAGCACGACTACGTGGTGATCCCGCGCGGCATCACGTACCGGTTCCGCTTCGACACGCCGCAGCGGTGGCTGACCTTCTACACGCCCGGCGAGATCGAGACGCCGAACCGCTACCGCAACCGCTACGGCCAGCTGCTCGAGCACGCGCCGTTCTCCCAGCGCGACTTCATGCCGCCGTCCGAGCTCGTCACCCACCGCGACCGCGGCGAGTACCTGGTCAAGGTCCGCGTGCGCGGCGGCTACCAGGACTACGTGCTCGACTACCACCCGCTCGACGTCGTGGGCTGGGACGGCTACGTCTACCCGTACACGTTCAACATCGCCGACTTCGAGCCCAAGGCCGGGCGCCTGCACCAGCCGCCGCCGGCCCATCAGAACTTCCAGGGCCCGAACTTCGTGATCTGCTCGTTCTGCCCGCGGATGCTGGACTGGGACCCGATGGCGGTGCCGATCCCCTACCACCACTCGAACGTCCAGTCGGAAGAGATGATCTATTACGTCGATGGCCAGTTCGGCTCGCGCAAGGGCGTCGACATCGGAGCGATCACGCTGCACCCGTCCGGGCTCCCGCACGGGCCGCAGCCGGGGCTGGTCGAGAAGTCGCTCGGCTCCACGCGCACGGAGGAGCTGGCCGTGATGTGCGACACCTTCCGCCCGCTCAAGCTCACCCCGCTCTCGCGAGACCTCGACGACCCGTCGTACGCGTTCTCGTGGTTCGAGGAGGGAGCGGAGCTCTCGACCACCGGGTGAGGCGCGAGGAGCTCACGCGGCTCGCCGAGCGGGCGCTGGAGGGCGTGCCCGGCGAGGCGCAGGCGACCGCCTGGTGGGAGCGGCAGCTGAGCTCCCGCCCGGGCGGGGCGGTGACCTCCGAGGCGGTGTCGGTGGAGGTCGCGGTGGTGCGCGACGGCCGTGTGGGGACGGCCGTCACCACCGACCTGGAGGAGCTGGGGCGTGCCGCGGAGGCGGCCGGGCGTGCGGCGCCGGCCGGGCCGGAGGCGGTCGCGCCGCTGCCCGAGCCGTCGGCCGGCCGGGCCCACGACGGGTTCGACCCGACGGCGGTCCGCGGCGACCCCGCCGTGTGCGGCGAGTGGACGAGCTGGCGGGCCGCCGCCGCCCGCACCGCGATCGCCTCGACCAAGGGCGTGTCGGCGTACGAGGAGCGCAGCTTCGGCGAGCTGCGGGTACGCCGCCACGGCGAGGGACGCTCGCTGGAGCTGAGCGCCACCACGGTGCGCCCGGCGGAGCTCGACGCCGGGTCGCTGGCCGCCGAGGCCGACGCGCTGCTGGGGACCGGCGCGCCGGTCGCCGTGCCGTCCGGCGAGTACGTCGCCGTGCTCGGGCCGTGGGCCGTGGCCGAGGTGCTGCGCCGGGCCGCGCTGGCCTTCGGCGGGCCGCGGGCGCCGCTCGCCGACCGGCTCGGCTCGCGAGTGGCCGCCTCGGCCGTGAACCTCTCGGACTCGCCGCGCTTCGCCGCCCAGCTCCAGCGCAGCTACGACGCCGAGGGCGCTCCGCGCACGCCGCTGCCGCTCATCCAGGACGGGGTCGCGCACCGCGTCGTCGGCCCCGGGACCGGGCATGCGCAGGCGCCGGGCGGCGCCCAGCTCCCGGAGCACCTCGTCCTCGTCGGCGGCGGCGCTGCCGACCTGGCCGAGCTGGCCCAGCCGGTCGAGCACGGCCTGTTCATCCCGGCGCTGTCCCTGCACGGCGCGTGGATGCTCGGCCGTCGCGGCGCGGCCCTGGCCGAGGGCGTCCGGTTGATCCGCGGCGGCGAGCTCGCCGAGCCCGGGCCCAACCTCACCGTGATGTTCGAGCCGCTCGAGCTGCTGTCGGCCGTCCAGGCGCTGACGGCGCGCCAGCGGACCCTCCCGCCGCCGCTCCTGCGGTCAGCGCGGACCGCGTCCGCGACCGTTGCCCCCGGCGTTCGAGTCGGCGGGGGGCTCGTGGTCGCCTGAGGGACCCTGGCCGACGGCTTCGGCCGGCGGGGCGACGACGATCTTCGCGGGTTTCGGCGCCTTGACCTTCGCGGGTTTCGGCGCCTTCACCTTGACGGGCTTCGGTGCCTTGATCTTGATGGGCTTGGGCTTCGGCGCCTTGACCTTCTCGACCTTCTCGGCCTTCGGCGCCTTGACCTTCTCGGCCTTCGGGGCCTTGGGCCCGTTGCGCCGCGCGCCGGCCGGCGGCGAGGCCGGCGGTCCCTGCCCGCGCGACGTGACAGGCCGGGGCTTGCGGGCCTTGACCGGAGCCGGCGTCACGGCGGCAGCCTGCCGCCGTGACGCCGCTTGTACGCCCGGTTGAACTGGGACACTCGTGGTCACGGGCGCCGCTCGCTTCGGCGGCTTCGGCGCCGGCTCGTGCGTCGTCTCCACGACCGCCGCCGCCGTCCCGCCCCCGGCCACGGTCAAGACGACCGCCGCAGTGGCCACGACCGAGGCCGAGGAGCCCCCCGCCGCCACCCCCGCCGCGCCGAACACGGCCGCCTTGAGCCCGAGCGTCGGCGCCACGGGCAGGATCAACGCGATCTCCCGGCGCTGCCTCGTGACCTGGTCGCCGAACTCGCGGCAGCCCTGGCAGTCGCGCAGGTGCCGCCGCAGCGTGCTCCGCCGCAGCGAGCCGCCGCTGAGGTTGGCGAGCTGCTCGCGGATCTCGGCGCACGACGTCTCGCGCGCGGTCCGGCTGGCGATCAGCGAGCTGCGAGCCTGGAACACGAGCGCCTTGACCTTGTCGCGCCGGCAGCCCAGCACCTCACCGATCTCCTCATGGGAGAGGTCCCCCAGCTCGGTGAGCAGGAGCGCGGCGCGCTGGTCGGGCCGCAGCTCGGCGACATCCGCGAGGACGGCGCGCAGATCCTGGCGGCGCTCGACCTCCGCCGCGAGGTGCTCGGTCGCCGGCTCGGCCAGCGAGCCCAGCGCCTGCTCGCGGCGCGCGCGCAGAACCGTGAGGCACCGGTTGCGGGCGATCGTGTAGAGCCACGGCCGCAGGTGGATCGGCTTGCTCGAGCCGACGAGATCCCGGTAGGCGGCCAGGAACGTGTGCTGGAGCGCGTCCTCGGCCTCCTCGACCGAGCCGAGCATGTGCCGGCAGAACGACAGGACACCGCGGTGATGGCGTGAGTAGATGACCTCGAACGCCCGCTCGGAACCCGCGCGGACATGGCCGACGAGACGGTCGTCGGACGCGAGCCGCAGCAGGCGATCGAATTGCATGGGTTGGCTGGCCTTCGGACGCCCTCGACCAGGTTCCGGCCGAGGGCGCCCCTTCCCCCTATGGGAAAGAGAACACGCGACCGAGCCGGAAGTTGGCCGGCGAGACCTAAATCTTCAAGAGGACGATCGTATTCGCCACGAAGAGCAGGGCGAAGAAGATGGTCCAGCGGTCCAGATTGCGCTCCATCAGCGAGCCGCCGCCCGTTCCGCCGGCCGTGCCGACGCCGAAGGCCCCGGACATCCCCGCGTCCTTCCCCGAATGCAGGAGCACGAGGAAGATCAGAAGGACGGCGATGAACACCTGGGCGACGGAGAGAGCTGACTGGAGCATCGGCCGCCCAGGGTACTAACTTCATGCCCCTACGAACGCGAGGCGGGCTCCGAGGTTGGAGGGTCCAGCTCGTCGAGGCGGCGCAGGATCTCCATCGCCTCGGCCCGCAGGCCGCGATCGAGCGCCCGCCAGTCGGCGTCGGAGAGCTTGCCGGTCCGGAAGTCGAGCTCGGCGTCGCGGATCTCGCGGTACTTGGCGTCGCGCGCGGCCTCCAGCTCGGCCAGTTCCGCGCTCTCCGTCGCCTCGCCGGCCCGGCGCGAGCGCAGCGGCGCCGACACGACCAGCACGACGATCGCCACCACGACGAGGATGACCAGCAGGTCCATCTACGCGTGCACTTAGACGGGGATACGCGCCTCGCGGCCGACGCGGGCCGCGTAGGCGGCCGCGACGCGCCGGCCGACGGCGTGCGGCGACGGCCAGAGCGCGATCAGGCCGCCGAGGAAGGCGAGGATGGCGCCGATCCAGATCCACGTGACCATCGGGGAGACGAGCAGGCGGAACGTCGCGGGGGGCGGGTCGTCGGTGTAGGAGCGCACGAGCCCGCGCAGCGCCTGGGCGAGGAACGCGTCCCGCTCGCCGGCGGCCAGCTCGCCGGACTCCTCGGCCGCGCTGAAGACGTCGTCGCCCTCCTTCACGCGCGGCTCGAGCCGCCGCGTGTCGGGCGCCACCGAGACCCAGACGTCGCGCTGGAGCCCCGCGTCGAGCCCGACCTCGCTGGTCGCCTCGCCCTCGAAGAAGCGCGAGACCGGCCCGAGCATCGGGCCGGGCGAGGGGAAGAACGAGCGGTCGGTGTGGAGCATCGTCGTCTCGCCGTCGCGCGTCACGCGCAGCTCGGCGCCGAAGTCGATCCGCTCGAGCCGCCCGTTGCTCGCCGCCACCAGCTCCGAGGTGGGCTTCACGTACTGGATCTCGTAGCCGCCCACCTGGGTGGTCTGCCCGGGCGTGAGCTCCACGTCGCGCTCGTCGGCGAAGCTCGACGATGCCGCGATGCCGACGAAGAGCACGGCCATGCCCGCGTGCACGAGGTAGCCGCCGTAGCGGTGCCGGTTGCGCCGGACCAGGGACACCAGGGCCAGCGGCAGCGGCTCGCGCGTCATCACCCGCCGCGCCCGGACCCCTCGCACCAGCTCCTGGCCCACTGCGCCGAGCACGAAGCCGGCGAGCACGAACATGATCAGGGCCGTTGGGTGGTCCGCGGCGCCGGCCACCAGCGCCACGATCAGCGTCGACCCCGCGATCGCCAGCGGCCACACGAAGTTGCGCCGGAGGTTGGCGGCCGTCGCCCGCCGCCACGCGATCAGCGGCCCGATCCCCGACAGCAGCACCAGCATCAGCGTCAGCGGGACCGTGAAGCGATCGAACCACGGCGGCCCGATCGAGGCGCGGCTCCCCGTGAACGCCTCCGAGATGAGCGGGAAGAAGGTCCCCCACCAGATGGCGACGCACAGCAGCACGAGCACGAGGTTGTTGAGCAGGAAGACGGCCTCGCGCGAGAGCAGCGAGTCCAGCCGGTGCTGGGAGCGCAGCTCGGGGGCGCGCGACGCGACGAGGAAGATCGACCCGGCGATCATCGTCACGATCAGGATCAGGAACGGCACGCCGAGCGTGGAGGCGCCGAACGCGTGGATCGAGTCGAGGATCCCGGAGCGGACGAGGAACGTGCCGAGGATCGCCAGCACGCCGGTGGCCAGCACCAGCGAGACGTTCCACGTCTTCAGCATCCCGCGCTTCTCCTGGATCATCACCGAGTGCAGGAACGCGGTGCCGGTCAGCCACGGCATCAGCGACGCGTTCTCCACCGGGTCCCAGGCCCAGTAGCCGCCCCAGCCCAGCTCGGAGTACGACCAGCGCGCGCCGAGCACGATCCCGACCCCGAGGAAGAACCACGCGCCGAGCGTGAACGGCCGCGTGCTGCGGATCCAGTCGGCGTTCAGGCGCCGCGCCACGAGCGCGCCGACCGCGAACGCGAAGGGCACCGCGAACAGCGTGTACCCCGAGTAGAGCATCGGCGGGTGGATCATCATGCTCGGGTGGCGCAGGAGCGGGTTCAGCCCCGCGCCCTCGGCCGGCACCGGCCCGATCGTCTGATCGAACGGCGACTCGAGGAAGACGAGCAGCGCGGCGAAGAACGCGCCGAAGCCGAGCAGCACGGCGGTGGCGTACGGGGCGATCTCCCGCAGCCGCCGCCGCGTCATGAAGAGGATCAGGCTCGACCACAGCGAGAGCAGGAGCAGCCACAGGAGCAGCGAGCCCTCCTGCGACGACCACACCGCGGTGGCGCGGTAGAAGGCCGGCGTGGTGGTCGACGAGTGCGACGTCACCAGGGCGAAGGAGAAGTCCGAGCGCAGGAACGCCGCCTCGAGCACGACGAAGGCGACGGCCGCGGTCCCGGCCAGCGCGTAGACCGCGCGGCGGCCGGAGGCGATCCAGTCGCGCCGCCGCGTCCGCGCGCCGTAGAGCGACGCGCCGATGCCGTAGAGGCAGACGGCCAGCGCGACGATCAGGCAGGCCTTGCCCGCGACCAACACTAGGTTTTCTCAGCCGTGAACTTCGACGGGCACTTCGTGACCAGCGAGTTCTTCTCGCCGACCCAGATGTCCCCCTGCTTGCGGACGTCGATGATGACCTCGCGGTCCGCGCGGAACGGGTCGGGCAGGACGCCCTCGTAGCGAACCGGCACCGAGACCTGCCCGGTCCGGTCACGCACCCGGAAGTTGGTGACGGTGCCGTCGCGCTCGTAGCCGGCGACCACCTTGCCGGTCAGCTGGTAGGTCTTGCCGGGCTCGGCGCTGCTCAGGAGCTGGCTCGGGCTGCGGGCCTCGCTGGACGCGGAGAAGCTCGTGTAGACGAGCGCGGTCGCGAGCAGGAGCGCGGCGCTCAGGGCCACCACCAGGCGGACGGTTCGCTTGCGGGCGGGATCCATTCCCCTCCGATTATGGCGAGCGTGCATCCGGGAGGCGGCGACGCCCGTAGACATCGATCAAACGGCCAATTCCGCCGCCACCTGGACCAATGGCGGATGCCTCGTGCCTAACGACACATAAAGGTTTGCAACACGAGGCCGAGAAACCTTCGTACAGGATCAGCGTTAGTCCCCCGTAGAACCCATGCAACTCACCGCCAACCTCCCCACCCGCCTCCGCCGCGACCACCATGACGGTCGGTCCCGGGCCCGGTCCGCGGTCCTCGCCACGCTCGCTCGCGCCAAGCGCAGCGGCGGCCCCGAGGATCGCGCGCTGTACGAGTGCGAATGCGGCTACGCCTTCAAGGCCGAGGTCACGACCTCGGTCGGCTGCCCGCATTGCGGCACTCACCAGGCCTGGTAGTCCGCAAGAAACCGCTTTGCAGCGCGTTTGACGCTGCATGCGCTTCTCACTGACGATCGTCGCCCTCGCGGCCGCGCTGCTGACCGCACCGGCAGCCGCAGGCGCCCAGACGACGGACTACACGAAGACCGAAGGGCTGAGCCAGCCGCAGTACGAGACGGTCCGCGACGTGCTGCGGGTGCCCGCCTTCGACGGCCGCGAGCTCTACCTCGAGGTCACGCGCCCGAAGGCGGCCGGCCGCTTCCCGGTCATCCTCGAGGCCTCGCCGTACCACGGCACGCTCGCCGACCGCGACGGCCGCCGCATCCTGCCGGAGCCCCGCAACGCCGAGGGCACGTCGCTCGGGCTCACCGGCTACTTCGCGCCGCGCGGCTACGCCGTGGTGATGATGGACCTGCGCGGCACCGGCCGCTCGCAGGGCTGCCTCGACCACCTCGGCCTGCGCGACGCGCGCGACCTCGAGCAGATCGTCGAGTGGTCGGCCGACCAGCGCTGGTCCAACGGCCGCGTCGGCATGACCGGCCACTCCTATGTGGGCTCCACCCCGTCGGTCGCCGCCGCCCAGAACCCGCGCGGGCTCGAGACGATCGTCCCGTCGGCCGGCCTGGCCTCGATGTACGACCACCAGTTCCAGGGCGGCGTCCCCTACTTCCTGCAGTGGGCCGGCCCGATCGAGGCGTACGAGCAGATCGCCATCGAGCGCAAGCTCCCGCCGGGCCTCGCCGATCCGTTCGGCCTGACCCACCCCGGCGACGACTTCGGCAACAGCATGGAGGAGACCGGCTGCGGCCTGCCCAACTCCGCCGCGGTCTCGGGCGAGGATCAGCTCTCCGGCCGCTACTCCGCCTGGCACGAGGCCCGCGACTGGCAGGATGGCGCCACCGAGGCCGACATCCCGGTCTTCCTCGTCCACGGCGTCAACGACAACGCGGCGCGGGTGGCCGCCATGGACTGGTTCACCCGCCGCGACGGCCGTGACGGCGACAAGCTCTGGCTCGGTCAGTGGGACCACGGCTCGGGCTGCTGCCCGACGCGGCGCGGGATCCAGTGGACCTACGCGCTGCACGCGTGGTTCGACCGGCAGCTCGCCCAGCGCACCGTCGACACCGGCCCGCCGGTGGAGCTCTTCCTCGGCGACGGCACCTTCACCGAGGCGCGCGGCGGCGCCCGCACCGAGGTCGCCACCGCGCCGGAGTGGACCCGCGGGAGCGAGTTCCTGACGCTGCGCCCCGGCGCCGACGGCTCGCTCTCCGAGGGCGAGGCCGGCACCGGCAGCCGCTCCTTCTCCGGCGACCCGGCCGGCTACAGCGACCCGCAGGGGACCGGCGCCGCCGAGTTCGTCACGAAGCCGGTGAGCGAGGACGTCGTGTTCGCCGGGCAGCCGGAGATGGACCTGGCCGCCTCGGTGACCGCACCGCGCGTGCACCTGATCGCGACGCTCTACGACGAGCGGCCCGAGGACGGCGACCGCCGCCGCATCACGCAGTGGGCGATCAACCCCGAGCTGCGCGACGGCCTCGCCAACCGCAAGCTCGTCGTCCCCGGCACGCGCTACGCGATGCACCCGCCGGGCTTCGCCATGGCCCACCACCTGCGGGCCGGCCACCGGCTCGTGCTGCGGGTGACCACCTCGGACGCCGACAAGGTGCCGCTGTTCGCGGTCGACCCCAAGGTCACGGTCTTCACCGGCAACGACGCGACGGCGATCCACCTGCCGGTCATGGCAGATCCGGCTCTGACCGCGGACGACGTCCCGCTCGAGACCGGCGGCGAGCCGCCGGCCGGGCCCGCGCAGCCGGCGATCGAGGGCACCGTGACGCCGGCCGCTCCCGGCGCCGGCGTGCGTCAGGGCGGCGTGACCAGCGAGTACCTGGAGTTCGAGTCGCAGGCCGGCGCCGACAACGCCCGCCTGAGCGCCGTGGCGACGCCCGCATCGGCCACCGACGTCGACCTGTACCTCCAGCGCCGGAACGCCGACGGCACGTGGTCGGCGGACCTGGCGACCGGGGGCAGCTCCTCCACGGAGACCGAGACGCTGGAGTTCGGGCGGCTCGCGCCCGGCCGGTACCGGCTCGAGGCCCACAACTGGGCCGGAGCGCCGGGGACGGCCATCGCGCTGAAGCTGACGTTCTTCGACTCGTCAGGACACGCGGGGTAGGCGCACCCGCTCGCCCGGGGCGGTGAGCCCGGCCACGACGAGCCGGGCCGCCGCCAGGGCGGCCACCACCTCCACGGCCAGCAGGGTCAGCAGCACGGTGAGCTGCACGCGCGCGGCCTCCGCCGGCGTCGCCCCGCCGAGCACGAGGCCGACGAACGTGCCGGGGAGCGTCACGAGACCCACGTTCTTGGTCTGATCGAGGAGCGGGATCAGCCCGGTCGTGGCCGCGCTGCGGACGGCGTGCGAGAGCGCCTCGCTCACCGGGACCCCGAGCGCCAGGCGGGCCTCGACGCCCGCGAGGTCGTCGCGCACCTGCTCGACGAGCCGGCGCCCCGTCACCGACGTGGCGGCCATGGCGCCGCCGATGAGGATGCCCGCGACGGGGATCAGCTCGCGCGGTGTCGTGTCGAAGGCGCCGCTGGCCAGCAGCGGGACGACCCCGACCGCGGCCCCCGTCGCGATCGCCGCCCCGGCGCGCAGCGGCGCGCGCGGCACGCCGCGCAGCCGCCGCCCCGAGGTCCACGTGGCGGTGGCGAGCATGACGGCGACGAAGGCCGCCGCCAGCCCGCCGTGCTCGAAGACGAGCGTGACGATCGCGCCGACCGCCGCGAGCTGGACGGCGGCGCGCACCGCCGTGGTCGCGAGCTCGCGCTCGAGCCCGAGCCGCCCGAGCCGCGAGACGACGACGGCGAGCACGACGAGGGCGGCGGCGACGGCGACCTGCGTCATGCGACCTCGAGGCGGGTGTCGGCCACACGCTCGGCCAGCGCCTCGTCGTGGGTCACCATCACGATCGCCAGCCCGCGGCCGGCCAGCGAGCGCACGAGCCCTTCGATCGAGGCCGCCGCCTCGCGGTCGAGCGCCGCGGTCGGCTCGTCGAGCAGCAGCGCCGCGGGGTCGCGCGTCAACGCCCGCGCGACGGCCACGCGCGCCGCCTCGCCGCCCGAGAGCTCGCGCGCCTCGCGCTCCATGAAGCCCGGACCGAGCCCGGTGGCGGCGAGCGCCTCCTCGAGGTTCGACGGGTTCGCGAGTCCGTACGCCAGGTTGGCCCGCACGTCCCCGGGCAGCATCACCGGCGCCTGCGCGACGAGGCCGACGCGCCGCCGCAGCTCGCACGGCTCCAGCTCGGCGGCGTCCTGTCCGTCCACCAGCACCCGGCCGGCATGCGGCTCGTCCAGCCGCACGAGGCTGCGCAGCAGGCTCGACTTGCCGGCGCCCGACGGGCCCACCACGGCGGCCAGCTCGCCCGCGTGCACGCGCAGGTCGATCCCCCGCAGCACCACGCGGTCCCCACGGGCGACCGCAAGACCCTGCGTCTCGATCCTTGGCGCCGGCACCTGGCGGCGTAGTCTGAAGGCATGGCCAGGCAGGACGCATCCCACCTCTTCGGCGCGGCCCACGTCCGCGCGTACCGCGAGACCGACGGCGAGCTCGGACACGACTGGATGAACGGCAGCTCGACGCTGCTGCTCACGACCAAGGGCCGCTCGTCGGGCGAGCCCCGCACGTCGCCGCTCATCTACGGGCGCAGCGGCGACGACTACCTCGTCGTCGCCTCCAACGGCGGGTCCCCCGAGCCGCCGTCCTGGTACCAGAACCTGCAGGAGCAGCCCGAGGCGGAGCTCCAGGTCCTCGGCGACCGCTTCAAGGCCCGCGCCCGTGACGCGACGCCCGAGGAGAAGCCGGCCATGTGGCGCGAGATGACCGGCCACTGGCCGCCGTACGACGCCTACCAGAAGAAGACCGACCGCGAGATCCCGGTGGTCGTGCTCGAGCGGGTCGACTGAGAGCGGGCGAGGGGGATCGAACCCCCATTTCTGGCTTGGGAAGCCAGCGTCTTAGCCATTGGACAACGCCCGCGGGTCGCGTGGAGTTTACCGACCCGCCACTACCCTTCAACACGTGCGCCCGCGCCTCTACTGGCCCGTCACGATCGCCGCTGCGGCGCTCGTCGCGCTGCTCACCTACGGGGTGGCCTCGAACGGGCCGGACACGTCGCTGGACGACCGGCTGGCCAACGGCAAGCGCGTGACGGCGCCGGTCACCGAGCTGCCCGTGCTCGGCTCCGACGGCACCGGATCGCTCGCCGACCACAAGGGCAAGGTCGTCGTGCTCAACGTGTGGGCGTCGTGGTGCCCGCCCTGCGTGAGCGAGATGCCGATGCTCCAGCGCACCCACGACGAGATCGCCGACCGCGGCGGGCTCGTGCTCGGGATCGACACACAGGACGCCTCCGAGGAGGCGCTCAAGTTCCTGCGCGAGAAGGACATCACCTTCAGCAGCCTGCGCGACCGCGACCGCGAGTACGGCCGCGAGCTCGGCGTCAGCGGCTACCCCGAGACGTTCCTGATCGACCGCCAGGGCCGGATCGTCGCGCTCATGCGCGGGCCGATCGACGAGGCGTGGCTGGACGAGCACCTCGAACCGCTGCTCGAGGAGCCCGCTTGAGGGTCCTCGTCGCCCTCATGCTGATCCTCGGCCTCACGGCGGCGGCCGAGCCGAACGCGACGCTGCCCGACATCGAGGACGAGGTGATGTGCGTCGAGTGCCGGACCGCGCTCAACGTCTCCTCGGCGCCCGTGGCCGACCAGGAGCGCGCGTTCATCCGCGCCCGCATCGCCGAGGGGATGGACAAGGAGCAGATCAAGGCCGCCCTGGTCGAGGAGTACGGTGCCGACGTGCTCGCCGAGCCGCCCAGCGAGGGCTTCGACATCACGGCCTGGCTCGTGCCGGTCGCGCTCGTCGTGCTGGCCGCGGGCGGCGTCGTGCTGCTCGCCGGCCGCTGGCGCCGGCGGCCGGACGCCGTGGCCGCCTCCGGACCGGAGCTCGACCCGGCCGACACCAGCCGCCTCGACGCCGAGCTGCGCGCGTTCGACCGATGACCGGCGGCGTCGACACCACGATCATCGCCGCCTTCGCGGTCGGCTTCGTGTCCTTCATCTCGCCGTGCGTGCTGCCGCTCGTGCCCGGCTACCTCTCGGCCGTCTCGGGCGTCTCGCTGGCCGAGATCCAGCAGGGCGAGAAGCGCCTGAGCCGCGTGCTCATGCCCGCCATCGTCTTCTGCCTGTCGTTCACCGTCGTCTTCGTGGCGCTGGGGATGACGGCCACCGGCCTCGGCTCGACCCTGCAGGACGGCCGCGGGACGCTCGACAAGGTCGCGGGCGCGATCATCATCGCCCTCGGCCTGCTCTTCGTCCTCACGCCGTTCGTCCCGAAGCTCAACCGCGAGTGGCGCCCGGACGTGCTGATGTCGCGCGCCGGGTCGGGCGGCCCGCTGATCGCCGGCGCCGCCTTCGCCTTCGCCTGGACGCCCTGCGTCGGCCCCACGCTCGGCACCATCCTCACCGCCGCGTCGATCCAGGACACGGTCGGCGAGGGAGCGATCCTGCTGCTCTTCTACAGCGCCGGCCTCGCCGTCCCGTTCCTCATCACGGCAATCGCCTTCACGCGCGCCACGAGCGCGTTCCGCTGGCTCCGCGACCGCTACCTGATCATCACCGCGGTGTCCGGCGTGATCCTCATCGCCATGGGCGTCCTGCTCTTCACCGGCGAGCTCGAGACGCTCAACATCGAGGCCCAGCAGGCCATGGACGACCTCGGCCTGAACTTCTTCAACGAGCTGTAGACGAACTTCGAACTGCGCTGGGTAGGGGAGGTGGGGAGCCGTCTCGCGCGGCGAGATTCCCGCTCGCGTCCTGCCCAGGGGTCACACTGTGACCCCTAACCAGGATTCGGTGCGAAATCCCGGCCGATCCCGCTCCCTCAATGCCGGGGTTGACGTTCGCCGAGGCTACATCGACTCGGGCGCCGAGACCCCGAGCAGGTCGAGCGAGCGGGCGATGGTGCGCTTCGACGCCACGCAGAGGCCGAGCCGGAACGTCCGCACGTCCTCGTCCTCGGCCTTGAGGACCGGGCAGTCGCGGTAGAAGGCCGTGAACGTCTGGGCCAGCTCGAGCGCGTAGGTGGCGATCCGGTGCGGCGCGCGGCGCTCGGCCGCCTCCGCGGCCTCGGCCGGGAACGCGAGCAGCTTCTTGATCAGCTCGCGCTCGGCCTGGTGGAGCTCCAGATCCCGCGGCAGCGTCTCCGGCACGGACTCGGCCTTGCGCAGCACCGAGGCGATCCGGGCGTGGGCGTACTGGACGTAGTAGACGGGGTTCTCGGCCGACTCCGAGCGCGCGAGGTCGAGATCGAGGTCGATCGTGGAGTCGTTCGAGCGCTGGAGCATGAAGAAGCGCGTCGCGTCGACGCCGATCTCGTCGATCAGATCGTCGAGGGTGATGAAGTCGCCGCGCCGCTTGGACATCGAGGCGCGCGCGCCGCGGTCGACGAGGTGCACGAACTGCAGCAGCGGGATCTCCATCAGGTCCGGGTCACCGCCGCTGGCCGCCATCGCGGCCTTGAAGCGCGCCACGTAGCCGTGGTGGTCGGAGCCCAGCGGCGTGATCAGCCGCTCCCAGCCGCGCTCGAGCTTGTTCTCGAGGTACGCGACGTCGGCGGCGTAGTAGGTCGGCGCGCCGGTGGAGCGCACGAGCACCCGGTCCTGGTCGTCGCCGAACGTCGTCGTGCGCAGCCACACGGCGCCCTCGGACTCGTACGAGTGCCCCGCCTCCTTGACCCGCGCGAGAGCCTTCTCGATCGCGCCGTCGTGGAGGCTGCGCTCGGAGAACCAGACGTCGAAGTGCACGCGGTACTTCTCGAGCGTGGCCTGGATGCGCTCGATCATCAGCCGCCCGCCGGCGAACGCGAGGTCCTCGGCGTCGCGGTCCGCGGCGCCCTCGAGCTCCGCCGCCAGCTCGGCCACGTAGCTGCCCGGGTAGCCGTCCTCGGGCGGCTCCTCGCCCCGCGCTCGGGCGCGGATCGACGCGCCGAGCTTGATCAGCTGCGCCCCGGCGTCGTTGAAGTAGTACTCGCGCCCGACGTCGTGGCCGGCGAACTCGAGCAGCCGCGCCAGGGCGTCGCCGTACGCCGCGTGACGGCCGCTGGCCGCGGTCAGCGGGCCGGTCGGGTTGGCGGAGACGAACTCGATCAGCACGCGCTCGCGCTCCGCGGCGGTCCCCGCCCCCCAGCCGTCGCCCGCGGCGAGCACGTCGGCGGCCGCGGCCGCGTACCACGCGTCGGCCAGGAAGACGTTGAGGAACCCGGGGCCGGCGACCTCGACCTTCTCGAGCCGCTCCCCCAGCCGCTCCTGCAGCGCCGCGCCGAGCCGCTCGGCGATCTCGCGCGGCGGCGCGCCGAGCTTGGGCGCCAGCAGCATCGCCGCGTTGGTGGAGTAGTCGCCGAAGCCGGCCTTCTTGGGCCGTTCCAGGGTCGGCGAGGTCGTCGAGCCGTTGCCGAGCTCGGTGGCGGCGGCGATGACGGCGGTGCGCAGGTCGTCGATCGGTGTGCTCATCGCGGGGTCAATGATGGTACGGCTCGTTGGCGAGGATCTTGTGCGCGCGGAAGAGCTGCTCGAGGAGCACGACGCGCGCGAGCTGGTGCGGGAGCGTCATCGGCCCGAAGGAGAGGCGGTGGTCGACGCGCTCGAGCGCGGTCCCGTACGGGCCGCCGACCACGAAGCAGACGTCGCGGCCGGCCTGCCGGCGGTCCTCCAGCCAGCGGGCGAAGGCCTCGGACGAGTACGTCTCCCCGCCGGCGTCGAGCAGCGAGACGTACGCCCGCTCGGGGAGCCGGCGCTCGACCTGCTCGTCCTCGCGGACCTCGATCAGGGACAGCCGGGCGTGGCGGGCGATCAGCCGCTGGTAGTGCTGCACGTCGTCCGTGAACGGCGGCCGTACCTTGCCGACCGCGAGCACCGTGTAGACCACCGCTGCGATACTAGGGCGCGTGGACGAGGAGCAGCCGGAGCGTCACATCAACCTCCACACCTCGCCCGAAGTCATGGCGGGGCTCTATGCGAACTTCGCCAACGTCTCGCACTCCGACTACGAGTTCACGATCACGTTCGCCCGCGTGGACCATGAGGTGGAGAGCGCCGAGGTCCCGGGAGTGGTGGTCTCGCGCATCAGCCTCTCGCCGCGCTTCATGCGCGAGCTGATCGACGCGATGGAGGACAACTGGTCCAAGTGGCGGACCAAGGAGGGCATCAAGAACCTCCCGGAGGTGCAGCCGCCTCCTGACGACCCTCCTGCTTGAACGCCAGCGCCTGGCCGATCCGCTCCATCGCCGTCGGGTGCGTGCCGCGCAGGAAGGCGACCCAGCCGGGCGGCTCTGGATCGGAGACGTTCTGCACGGTGATCCGCTCCTGGAACGCGATCAGCTGGTCGGGCAGGCCGGTCAGCTCCATCGAGTAGCGGTCCGCGCGCGCCTCGACCTGGCGTGAGAGCTGGTTGGAGATCATCGTGATGGCGGGCACGATCAGCGCGATCGCGAGGCCGACGGCCGGGACCGCGAGCACGCCGCCCCCGGGCGCCATCCGCTCGCTCAGCCGCGCCACGGCGAACATGCCGAAGGGCGCGACGATGGCCACGTAGAGCAGCCCGCGCGGGACGTCCTTGTAGTGCACGTGCCCGAGCTCGTGGGCGACCACGAGCCGCACCTCCCCGGGCGAGAAGTCGCGCAGGAGGGTGTCGTAGAGGACGACGCGCTTGGTCGACCCGAGGCCGGCGACGTACGCGTTGGCGGCCGTCGTGCGGCGCGAGGCGTCCATCACGTAGATCTCGCCGACCTTCACGTCGGCCTTCCGCGCGAGCTCGAGGACGTCGCTGCGGAGCTCCCCGCGCTCGAGCGGCTCGAACTTGTTGAAGAGCGGCTCGATGAGGACCGGGCTCGCGTAGGTCATGACGATCGCGAAGGTCACCGCGACGGCGGCCGCCGGCGCCCACCAGTCCCGGCCGAAGCGCCGCATCGCGAACACGAGCAGGGCGCCGCCGGCTCCGACGATCACCGCGTCGATGGCCACGCCCTTGACCACGTCACCGGCCCAGCCCGCCCAGCTCTGGGTCACCAGCCCGACATCGATCGCCCGCTGGCGAGCGATCGCGCTGACCGGCAGGGTGATCAGGGTGACGGCGGCGGAGAGCGCCGCGGCCGTCGCCGCTCCCGCCAGGACGGGGCGCCGGAACGCGCCGCGCAGGCGGGCCGGCGGGCGGCGCACGACGTAGATCAGGAGGCCGAGCTCGAGCGCCACGCGGGCGCCGTACAGCCACAGCTGCCCGCTCCGGAAGTCCTCGGCGCGCTCGATGAAGGCCGTGCTGAAGTAGGTTTGCGGATCCGCGTCGACCGGTGTGAGCCCGTCACGCGGTCGGAAGAGGAATACCGCTGCCTCCGCGACGACCAGCGCGGCGACGATGCTGAGCGGCAGGCGGAGCCGTTTGAGCACCGAATAGACGATAACCCGAGCCATGCGCGTCGCCATCGCGTCCGACATCCACGGCAACAAGCAGGCGTTCCAGGCAGTCATCAGGGCGGCGGAGGCCGACGGTGCGGATGAGCTGTGGTGTCTGGGCGACCTCGTCGGTTACGGCGCCGATCCCGACGCCTGCGTCGCGCTGGCCGAGGCGCACTGCTCGGTCTGCCTCGCCGGCAACCACGACCTCGCCGTGGTCGAGGTGCTCTCGCTCGACGACTTCTCCCGCGGCGCGGCGCTCGCCGCCCAGTGGACGCGCGACGTGATCACGCCGGAGACTCGGGCGTACCTGCTCTCGCTGTCGCCGAAGGGCGAGGCCGAGGGGATCGGGCTCTTCCACGCCTCACCGCGCGATCCCGTCTGGGAGTACGTCCTCTCCACCCTCGCCGCCGAGCTGTGCTTCGACGCCACCGACTACCGGATCTCGCTGATCGGCCACTCGCACGTGGCGCTCTCCTATCACCGGCCCGAGGGCGAGCCGGCCAGCGGCACGACCCGGCGCGACGGCAGCCACGTCGACCTCTCGACCGGCGAGTGGCTGCTCAACCCGGGCTCGACCGGGCAGCCGCGCGACCGCGACGCGCGCGCCGCCTGGCTGGCGCTGGACACGGAAAAGGCGACGGCGACGTGGCGGCGGGCCGAGTACGACATCGCGGGCGCCCAGGCGGCAATCCGGGCCGCGAACCTGCCGGACTCCCTCGCCGAGCGCCTCCAGTACGGTCAGTAGCAGCGGCCCGGGCCGCTAGCCTGCGAGGCCGATGTGGTACCGAGCCCCCCTTGCGCTCGCGTTGGCCATCGCCGCGCTCGCGGCCGGCTGCGGGCAGGATGAACGCGGTCTGATCCCCGGGGATCGGGCCACGGCGCTCGTTGCCACGGTCGACGAGATCCAGGCCGCCTGCGACGACAACGACGTCTCGGCCGCCCGCGCCGCGCACGACGAGGCGACGGCGCAGGTGAACGAGCTGCCGCGCGCGGTCGACGACCAGCTCCGGCAGAACATGCTCGACTGGCTCGCCCAGATCGACCGCCGGCTGGACCGCGACTGCGAGGAGAAGCCGGAGGAGACGCCGACGCCCACCCCGACCGAGACGGCCACCCCGACGCCGACCGAGACGGCCACGCCGACCCCGACGCCCACGGCGACCGAGACCCCGGTTCCCACCGAGACGCCGGCGCCGACCGAGCCGCCCGCGGACGGCGGCGAGGGCGGCGTGCCCGCGCCGGACGAGGTCGTCCCGTGAGCGAGCTCTTCGCCGACCGCTACGAGCTCGACCGCCGCCTCGGCACCGGGGGCATGGCCACGGTCCAGCTCGCGCTCGACACCCGGCTCGAGCGCCACGTCGCCGTCAAGCTGCTGGCGGAGCACCTGGCCGACGACGCCAGCTTCGTCTCCCGCTTCCGGCGCGAGGCCCTGGCCGCCGCCCGCCTCGTCCACCCGAACATCGTGCAGGTCTTCGACTTCGGGCTCGACACGGCCACCCACCGCAACTACATCGTCATGGAGTTCGTCGACGGGCAGTCGTGCGCCGAGATCCTGCGCGAGCGCGGGACCCTGCCGCCCGACGAGGCCGTCGAGATCCTCGCCCAGTCGTGCCGCGGCCTCGAATACGCGCACCGCCACGGCGTCGTCCACCGTGACGTGAAGCCCGGCAACCTCTTGCGCAGCCACGACGGCATGGTCAAGCTGGCCGACTTCGGCATCGCCAAGGCGGCCGAGCAGTCCGACATCACGAAGGTCGGCTCGGTGCTCGGCACCGCCGCCTACCTGGCGCCGGAGCAGGCGCGCGGCGAGCCGGCCGGCCCCGCTTCGGACATGTACGCGCTCGGCGTGGTCGCCTACCAGCTGCTGGCCGGCCGCCTGCCGTACGACGCCGCGTCGCTGACCGACCTCGCGCGGCTGCAGGACGCCGGCCCGCCGCCGCGGCTGGACGAGGTCACGCCCGACGTCCCGCCCGCCCTGGCCGCCACCGTCGCCCGCGCGCTGCACCGCGACCCCGACCGCCGCTACGCCGACGCCGGCGAGATGGAGAAGGCGCTGCGCGACGGCCTGCGCGGCCGCGCGCCGGCACCCGCCGCCACCGGCTGGTCGGGCGGCACCGAGGAGACCGCGGCCACGCGCCTGCTCACCGGCACCGGCACCGGCGCCACCTCGGCGATGCCGCGCACCTCACAGGCGCCGCCGCGCCGCCGGATGGAGCCGATCGACGAGCCGCGCCCGGCAGCGCCCGCGCGCGCTCCCCGCCGCGCCCCCGCGCCGCCGCCCAAGCGCCGCTCCGGCGGAGCGCTGCGGCTGTTCGTCGGCCTGCTCGTCGCGCTCGCCATCGTCGCCGCGGGGATCCTGGGCTACCAGGCGCTGCAGGACGCCGGCGGCGGCGGAGCGCAGCTGCGCGAGGACGTCCGCGGGAACGTCAACGACGCCGTCGACGAGCTGCGCGGCGTCATCGAGGACAACACCGCCAACTAGACGTCCCACGGCGCCGCGCCGGCGTGCACCGCGGCGGCGGCCTCGGCCAGGCGGCCGGCGTCGATCGCGTCGCGCAGCCCGGCCATCAGGCGCTGCAGGTAGGCGAGGTTGTGGATCGTGAGCAGCCGCTGGGCCGTCTGCTCGTGCGCCTTGAGCAGGTAGTGCAGGTACGCGCGGGAGTAGCCGTGCGCGCAGGCCGGGCAGGGACAACCCTCCAGCAGCGGCTCGTCGATGGTGCGGTAGCGCCCCTTGGCCAGGTCGACGCGCCAGCGCTTGCCCGGGTCGGGCACCACGGCCATGCCGTGGCGGCCGATGCGGGTCGGCATCGCGCAGTCGAACGTGTCGATGCCGAGCTGGACGCCGCGCACGAGGTCGTCGATCTCGCCGATCCCGAGCAGGTGCCGGGGCCGCGCCTCGTCGAGCTCGGAGACCGCCCAGTCGACGACCTCGAACATCTGCTCCTTGTCCTCGCCGAGCGTGCCGCCGATGGCGATGCCGCCGACCGGCCGGGCCGCGACCTCCTGGGCCGACGCGCGCCGGAGATCCTCCTCCACCCCGCCCTGGACGATCCCGTAGACGACCTGCTCGGGCGGGCCGTGCCGCTCGTGCCAGGCCAGGCAACGGTCGAGCCAGCGGTGCGTGCGCTCGGTCGAGCGGGCGGTGTAGTCGCGCCCGCCGTGGAACGGCGTGCACTCGTCGAACACCAGCGCGATGTCCGAGTTCAGCGCGGCCTGGATCTCCATCGACGTCTCGGGCGCGAGGTACTTGGTGGAGCCGTCGAGGTAGGAGCGGAACGTCACGCCGCCCTCCTCGATCTTCAGGATCGCGCCGGAGCGCTCCCCCGCCGCCGCGGACTGGGCCGCGCGGCCCTTGATCTCGTCGGCCACCGTGCCGTGGCCCATGGAGAAGACCTGGAAGCCGCCGGAGTCGGTGATCACCGGCCGGTCCCAGGCCATGAAGCGATGCAGGCCGCCGAGCTGGGCGATCAGCTCGTGGCCGGGCGCCAGGAACAGGTGGAACGTGTTCCCGAGCACCATGTCGAAGCCGAGCTCGCCGGCCTCGCGCACCTCCAGCGTCTTCACCACGGCCTTGGTGGCGAGCGGGACGAAGGCGGGCGTGCGGACCTCGCCGTGGGCCAGCCTCAGCGTGCCCGTGCGGGCACGCGAGCCGGCGTCGCGGGTGCGGATGTCGAAGACGGGCAAGGAGCCGCTGAAAGTCAGTCTGCGCGACTGAGATCCGCGGCGCCCGGGAGCACCCGGTTCCACAGGCCGGCGAGCTGTTCGAGCTCGTCTTCGGAGAAGTGCCGCAGGAAGCGCTCCCGCACGCCGCCGAGATGGGTGCGGCGCGCCTCGGCGAGCATCTCCTCGCCCTTGTCCGTGAGCACGGCGAACGTGCCGCGGCCGTCGGACGTGCAGGCGTCGCGCTCGAGCAGCCCGTCGCGCTCGAGGCGGTCGACGAGGCGCGTCATGCCCGAGCGGGAGAGCAGCACGCCGTCGGCCAGCTCGGCCATGCGCCGGCGCCGGTCGGGTGCGGCCTGGAGGTTGATGAGCACCTCGTAGGAGGTGAGGGGGAGGTCGTGTTCGGTGAGCAGCTGCGCGTCGAGGGCCTTGACCAGCGCGCTGTGGACGCGCAGGAGGCCACGCCACGCGCCGAGCTCCTCATCGGTCAGTTCACGAATCGGCTCGGTCGTGGTCGCCATGCCTCTAGGGTAGCGAAGAAGTGGTTGCGTATGCAACCGTTATGGATCGACTTCGCCCTGGTAGAGCGCGAACGGCGCGCCCTGGGGATCGGCGACGGCGGCGACCCGGCCGGCGGCCGTGGCGTGGGGTCCGGTGATGAGGGATCCACCCGCCTCGCGAACCCCGTCGATGGCATCGTCGCACGACTCGACCGTGAAGTACACGAGCCAGTGCGTCGGCTCGCCGTCCTGGAGCGGCCGCATCCCGCCGTTGACGGTGTCGCCGAGCTTGATGACGCCGTAGCCGGACTCCTCCGGCTCGACCGTCCAGCCCAGCAGCTCGCCGTAGAAGTCGCGGGCGCGCGCCGGGTCGGGCGAGGCGAGCTCGTTCCAGACCATGTAGCCCGGATCGTTGACGCGCGCGGCGCCCTGTTGCTCGCGCGCCTGCCAGAGGTGCAGGAGCGCGCCGGTCGGGTCCTTGATCACGGCCATCCGCCCGGCCTGCATGACGTCGACCGGCTCGGCGAGGACCTCGCCGCCCAGCTCGCGCGCGCGAGCGGCCAGCGCGTCGGCGTCGGCCACCGACACGTACGAGGACCAGTGCGGCTGGAGCGTTCCGCGCTCCTGCTCGCCGAGCGCGTAGAGCGCCGCCACGTCGCTGCCGTCGAGCTTGAACGTCGTGTAGACGCCGGCGTCGCCGGCCGGAGCGTCGACGGCCTCCCAGCCGAAGACCGCCGTGTAGAACGCCTTGGCGGCGTCAGCGTCGGTGGTCCCGAGGTCGGCCCAGCAGAACATGCCCGGGGCATAGTTCTCGCGCTCGCCCATGACCGCGGCAGCCTACGCGAGCAGCGAGCGGCCCGTCATCTGCTCGGGCTGGTCGATCCCGAGCAGCTCGAGCACCGTCGGCGCGACGTCGGCGAGGATGCCCTCCCCGGCGAGCTCGGCGCCGGGGGCCGTGACGATGAACGGCACGGGGTTCAGGGAGTGGGCGGTGTTGACCGATCCGTCGTCCTCGAGCATGTGGTCGCAGTTGCCGTGGTCGGCGGTGATCACGCACGCGCCGCCGCTCCCGTGCACGGCCTCGACGACGCGGCCCAGGCACTCGTCGACCGTCTCGACCGCCTTCACGGCGGCCTCGATGACCCCCGTGTGGCCGACCATGTCGGGGTTCGCGAAGTTGATGATCGCGAACGTCGGCTCGTCGCTCTCCCAGTGCTCGACGAACGCCGCGGCCGCCTCGCGCGCGCTCATCTCCGGCTTGTGGTCGTAGGTCGGGACGTCGCGCGGGGAAGGCACGAGCTCGCGGATCTCGCCCTCGTACGGGTGCTCCTCGCCGCCGTTGAAGAAGTACGTCACGTGCGGGTACTTCTCGGTCTCGGCCACGTGGAGCTGGCGCTTGCCGAGGCCGGACATGACCTGCGCGATCGTGATCTCCGGCCGCTTGGGCGGGAAGAGGACCGGGAAGTCCCAGTCCTCGTCGTACTCGGCCATCGTCGTGTAGCGGTCGACCGACTCGGTCAGCTTGCGAGTGATCTGGCGCATGCGGTCGGGACGGAAGTTGAAGGCGATGACCGAGTCGCCCGGCCGGATCTTCGCCTCCTCGCCCACCGTCGTCGGCGTGATGAACTCGTCCGTCTCGTCGCGCTCGTAGGCGGCCTTCACCGCTTCCTCGCCGCTGTCCGCGTGGTGCTCGCCCTCGCCGTCGACGAGCAGCTTCAGCGCCTTCTCGGTGCGGTCCCAGCGGTCGTCGCGGTCCATGGCGAAGTACCGCCCGACCACCGAGCCGACCCGTCCGAAGCCCCAGCTCTCGACCTCGGCCAGCGAAGCCGCGCCCGAGGTCGGCGACGTGTCGCGCCCGTCCGTGAAGGCGTGGATCACCAGATCCTCCACCCCGCGCTCCCGGGCCAGCTCGACCAGCGCCTCGAGGTGCTTCTCGGACGAGTGCACGCCGCCCTTGGAGACCAGTCCGATCAGGTGAACGCGCGGCGCATCGTCCATCGCCGCCCTGAGCGTCTCGTTCTCCCCCAGCGTCCCGTCCTCGACCGCCTTGTCGATCCGCGCCAGGTCCTGCGGCACGATCGCGCCGGCGCCGAGGTTCAGGTGGCCGACCTCCGAGTTGCCCATCTGCCCCTCGGGCAGGCCGACCGCCTCCCCCTTGG
Organism: uncultured Solirubrobacteraceae bacterium; assembly: GCA_963774155.1. Classification (GTDB taxonomy): domain Bacteria; phylum Actinomycetota; class Thermoleophilia; order Solirubrobacterales; family Solirubrobacteraceae; genus DASSUW01. The sequence continues at coordinate 768,121 of CAVZDW010000004.1, read as the reverse complement.
CGGTCAGCTGGGTGTGCGGGTGCTCCTCCTCGAGGGCGTCGAACACCGGCGTGTCGGCCAGCGAGATCGCGTTGCCGGGGCCGTCGGGCGCGAGGCCCCAGCCGTCGAGGATGATCAGCGCGACCTGGGGGACGGTCATCAGCGGGCAGCCTCGACGATCTCGGCGAAGCTCGCCGGATCCAGGCTGGCGCCGCCCACGAGCGCGCCGTCGATGTCGGGCAGCGCGAGGATCTCGGCCGCGTTGTCCGGCTTGAGCGAGCCGCCGTAGAGGATGCGCACGGCCTCGCCGGCCGCCTTGTCCTGATCCTCGACCAGCGCACGCACGAAGGCGATCGCCTCCTGTGCCTGCTCGGGCGTCGCGGTCAGGCCGGTGCCGATCGCCCAGATCGGCTCGTAGGCGATCACGACCTCCGGGAGCCGGTGCGCCGCGACCTTCTCCAGCCCCTCCTGGACCTGGTGGCGGAGCTTGCGCTCGGTGTCGCCGCGCTCGCGCTCCTCCTCGGTCTCGCCCACGCAGAGGATCGGGATCAGGCCGCTGTCCAGCGCTTTCGGGACCTTCTGCTGGAGCGAACGGTCAGTCTCGTTGTAGTACTGGCGACGCTCGGAGTGGCCGAGGATGACGCCCTGGACGTCGATCTCGCTGAGCATCTCGGCCGAGACCTCGCCGGTGAAGGCGCCGGACGACGCCTCGTGCATGTTCTGCGCGTACACCTGCACGCTCGAGCCGCGCGCCGAGTCCACCATCGCCTGCAGCGCGGTGTAGGTCGGGCAGATGACGATCTCGACGTCGTCCACGGCGCCCACCTTGGGCAGCAGCGCCTGGATGTACACCTCGGCCTCGGCGATCGTCTTGTTGAGCTTCCAGTTGCCCGCGATGAACGGCGTGCGGCTCACTTGAGGGCCTCCACGCCGGGCAGCGGCTTGCCCTCGACGAGCTCCAGCGACGCACCGCCGCCCGTCGAGAGGTGGTCGACCTCGTCGGCGAGGCCGAACTGCGCGAGCGCCGCAGCCGAGTCGCCGCCGCCGACCACGGTGGTCGCCGACGTGGCCGCCATCGCGTCGGCGACCGCCCTGGTGCCCGCCGCGAACGGCTCCAGCTCGAAGGCTCCCATCGGCCCGTTCCAGAAGACCGTGCCCGCCGCCAGCACGGACTCGGCGTAGCGCTCGGCAGTGGACGGCCCGATGTCCAACCCCATCCACCCCTCGGGCACGTCCACGCCGTCGATCACCCTCACGGGCGTATCCGCATTGAACGCCTCGCCCGCCACCAGGTCAACGGGAAGCCGCAGCTTGTCGCCGCCGGCGGCGAGCACCTTGCGCGCCGGCTCGATGCCCTCCTCCTCGCACAGCGAGTCGCCGACCGAGTGGCCCTGCGCCTTGAAGAACGGGAAGCACATGGCGCCGCCGACGAGGATCTCGTCCGCGCGCTCGAGGAACGCCTGCAGCACGCCGATCTTGTCCGTCACCTTGGCGCCGCCGACGACCGCCACGAGCGGTCGCTTCGGGTCCTCGAGGATCCCGTTCAGCGTCGACACCTCGCGCTCGAGCAGCCGGCCCGCGGCGCTCGGGAGCAGGTGCGCGACGGCCTCGGTGGAGGCGTGCGCGCGGTGCGCGGCGCCGAACGCGTCGTTGACGTAGACGTCGGCCAGCGCCGCGTAGCGCTTTGCCAGCGCCTCGTCGTTCTTCGTCTCGCCCGTCTCGTAGCGGACGTTCTCGAGCATCACGACGGCGCCCTCCGGCACGTGGTCGAGATCCTCGGCCAGCTCGATCTCGGTCTCGAGCAGCTCGGAGAGCCGCTCGGCCGCGGGCTTGAGCGAGAACTCCGGCTCACGCTCCTTGGGCCGGCCCAGGTGGGCGGCCAGCAGCAGCCGGGCGCCGCGCTCGCGCAGCTCCTCGAGCGTCGGCAGCGCGGCGCGGATGCGCGCGTCGTCCGTGATCTTTTGGTCCCCGTCCAGCGGCACATTGAAGTCCACCCGGACGAGGACCCGCTTTCCCTCGACGTCGAGGTCCTCAAGCGTGCGCACGCACCAGCACCTTCTGCGCGAGCTCCACGCAGCGGTTCGAGTAGCCCCACTCGTTGTCGTACCAGGCGACGACCTTGACCAGCGTGCCCTCGAGCACCGAGGTCAGCCCGGAGTCGAAGATCGACGAGTACGCCGACTTGACGATGTCCGAGGAGACGATCGGGTCGTCCGTGTACTGGAGGATGCCGGTCAGGGCGCCCGAGTCAGCCTTGGCGCGGAAGGCGTCGTTGATCTCGTCGACGCTCGTCTCGCGCGCGACCTGGACGGTGAGGTCGACGACCGAGCCGGTCGGCACGGGGGCGCGCACCGCGAAGCCGTGCAGCTTGCCCTGGAGCTCGGGGATGACGAGGCCGATCGCCTTCGCGGCGCCGGTGGAGGCGGGCACGAGGTTGATCGCCGCCGCGCGGGCGCGCCGGAGGTCCTTGTGGGGCGCGTCCTGCAGGCGCTGGTCGGCCGTGTACGCGTGGATCGTCGTCATCAGGCCGCGCTCGATGCCGATCGTGTCGTGCAGCACCTTGGCCACGGGAGCGAGGCAGTTGGTCGTGCACGACGCGTTGGAGATGACGTGGTGGTTGTCCGCGTCGTAGACGTCGTCGAAGTTGACGCCCAGCGCCACCGTCGCGTCCGGCTCGGTGGCCGGCGCCGAGATGATGACCTTCTTGGCTCCCGCCTCGAGGTGCTTGGCCGCGTCGTCGCGCTTGGTGAAGAGGCCGGTCGACTCGATCACCACTTCGGCGCCGATGTCGCCCCACGGCAGCGCGGCCGGGTCGCGCTCAGCGAGCACCTTGACCTCGCGGCCGTCGATGGCCAGCGCGCCGTCGCGGACCTCGACGCTGCCCTGGAACGGCCCGTAGACCGAGTCGTACTTGAGCAGGTGCGCAAGCGTGCCGGCGTCGGTGATGTCGTTGACGGCGACGATCTCGATGTCGGCTTCTGACTCGTGCGCTGCGCGGAACACGTTGCGGCCGATGCGGCCGAATCCGTTGATCCCGACCCGTACGGGCATGGACGATCTCCCCTGATTCTGGTCTGAGGCTGTTTGAAAAGACGGGCAGGAAGGCTACCCGGCCCGACGCAGCGGCAGCCGGTCGACATCGCGGTGCTGGACCTCGACGAAGTACTCGTCGCGATCGCGGAACGCCGCCGCGAGGTGCTCGGCGATGGCCACCGAGCGGTGCCGGCCGCCCGTGCAGCCGATGGCGACGACCAGGTGCGCCTTGCCCTCGGCCACGTACTGCGGCAGCAGGTACTCGAGCAGCGGCATCACGTGGTCGTAGAACTGCTGGAGGCGGCCGTCGCGCCCGACGTAGTCGACGATCCGCTGGTCGAACCCGGTCAGCGGCCGCAGGTCGGCCTCGTAGTGCGGGTTGCTGAGGAAGCGCACGTCGAAGGCGAGGTCGGGATCGCGCGGCGGGCCGTACTTGTGGCCGAACGACGTGAAGGTGACGGACAGCTTGCCCGGGGCCTCCTGCTCGAGCAGCTCGTCGGCCACCTTGCGGCGCAGGCCGGCCGAGCTGAGGCCGCTGGTGTCGATCCGCGTGTCGGCGCGCTCGAGCACCGGCTGGAGCAGCGCACGCTCGCGCGCGATGCCGTCGACGACGCTGCCGTGCGGCGCCAGCGGGTGGCGCCGGCGCGTCTCCTTGTACCGGGAGAGCAGCGTGTCGTCGTCGGCGTCGAGGAAGAGGACGCGGTGCACGATGCCCGCCTCGTCGAGCTCGTCGATCACGCCGGTGAGCGCGGACAGGTACTCGCCCGTGCGGGAGTCGGAGACCACCGCGGCCTTCTCGACCTTTGAGCCGGAGTGCCGGAACAGCTCGGCGAGCGAGCGGATCATCTCCGCCGGCAGGTTGTCGACGCAGAAGTAGCCGGCGTCCTCGAAGACGTTCATGGCGGACGACTTCCCGGCGCCGGACAGCCCGGAGATGATCACGAAGTCGACGAGGTGCGAGGGCCGTCGGCCGTTGGTGCCCACGCTTGAAGTGTGGCTGCCGATCCGGCGGCTCATCTGCCGGTCTTGTTGAGGTGGGCGTAGAGGGCCCGCGCGACCTTCTGCGGGAAGCCCGGAACGCGCTCGAGCTCCTCCCGCGAGGCGCCGAGCACCGCGTCGGGCGAGCCGAAGTGCTTGAGCAGCGCGCGCTTGCGGGCCGGGCCGATGCCGGGCAGGTCGTCCATGATCGACTCGGTCATCGCGCGGTCGCGCCGGATGCGGTGGTGCGTGATGGCGAAGCGATGCGCCTCGTCGCGGACGCGCTGGAGCAGCTGCAGCTCGGCGGTGTCGTGCGGGAGGCGGATCGGCGTCGCGCTGCCCGGCCGGAAGACCTCCTCGATCCGCTTGGCCAGCGAGACGACGGGAACGCCGCGGTCGAGGAAGCCCTGGAGCGGCTCGAGGCCGGCCGCGAGCTGGCCCTTGCCGCCGTCGATGACGATCAGGTTCGGGAGCGCGCCGAACGACGGATCGCGCTCGGCGTCGTACGGCGAGCGCTCGTTCTGCTTCTCCCACTGCCCGAACCGGCGGGCCAGAACTTCCGCCATTGCAGCGTAATCGTCCCCCGGCTCGACCTCGCGGATGTTGAATCTCCGGTAATCCGACTTCTTCGGCGCCCCGCCCTCGAAGACGACCATCGAGGCCGTGGTGTGCGTCCCGCCCAGGTGCGAGATGTCGAAGCACTCGATGCGGACCGGCAGCGCTTCGAGCTCGAGCGCCTTCTGCAGGCCGTCGAGCGACTCCACGCGCTGCTGGCGGCGCCGCTCCGCCTTGAGCTTCTCCTGCTCGAGCGCGAGCCGCGCGTTGCGCTCGGCCAGCTCGAGGATGCGGCGCTTGCCCCCGCGCTCGGAGGCGCGGATCTCCACGGGGCCGTCGCGGCGCTCGGCGAGGATCTCCTCGAGGATCGGCAGCTCGGAGCCGCTGGCCAGGACGCCCTGGACGACGATCAGCGACGGGATGCTGAGCGCGCTCGCGTAGTACTGGAGGAGGAACTCCTCGGCCACGATGGCCGGCGGCTGCTCGGCCTCGTTGTCGAGGTAGAAGGACTGGCGGTCGCTGAGCACGCCGTCGCGGACCTGGAAGACCTGGGCGTTGGCCTCGGCGCCCTCGACGTCGACCGCCACCGCGTCGTAGGTGCCGGCGCCCTCGTTGGCCACGCGCTGGCGCTCGAGCAGCGCGCGCACGGCCTGCAGGCGGTTGCGCTCGAGCGCGGCGCTCTCGTAGTCCTGCTCGCCGGAGTGCCAGTGCATCCGCCGCTCGAGGTCGCGCTCGATCTGCTTGTAGCGGCCGCTGAGGAAGGCGATCACGCCGTCGATCCCCTGGCGGTACTCCTCCTTGCTCACATAGCCCACGCAGGGCGCCCCGCAGCGCTTGATGTAGTAGTCCAGGCACGGCGAGCCCGAGTGGCGGCCGGGCTCCGCCCCCTCGCAGCTGCGGAGCTGAAAGATCTTTCCCAGGAGGTCGAGCGTGCCACGGACGCGCTTGGCGCTCGAGTAGGGCCCGAAGTAGGCGCGTTCGCGTCTGTGGCGCTCGCGCGTGAAGTAGACGCGCGGGAACTCCTCGTCGAGGCTGATGGCGATGTAGGGATACGACTTGTCGTCGCGCAGGCGGATGTTGAAGCGCGGCTTGTACTGCTTGATGAAGGTCTGCTCGGTGAGCAGCGCTTCTGCTTCAGTGGTGACCACGAGCGCGTCGATGTGGTCCACTTCGTCCGTCAGGGCGCGGGTTCCGTACAGCGTCGGGTTGGAGAAGTGGCTCGCGACGCGCTTGCGGACCGACTTGGCTTTGCCGACGTAGATGACCCGTCCGCGCCGATCACGGAACAGATAGACACCGGGCTGGTCGGGAAGGCCTCGACGCTGCTCGGCGAGCCGTCCCGCGCGGTCCTGTTCTGCGGCTGCGGCTTCGATCGCCATTTGGGTCTAGACCAAGGTTAGAGAACGGCTCGGCAGGATCTTTAGTTCGTCTTTAAGCAACAAACACCCCGGTAAGGGGATGGAGAAGACATGGCATTCCGCAAGATGCTCCCTCGCTTCGCTCGCACCGCTTCGCTGACGCTGCTCGCGGTCCTACTGGTGGTCCCCGCCGCAGAGGCCAAGTACCGCGTCGGCATCGGTGATCAGAGTCCGGCGATGTTCGACAGCGCCCGCTGGCAGCAGCTGCAGCTGAAGCGCACCCGCTACCTCGTCCCCTGGGACTGGAGCAAGAGTCCAGCCCAGGTCGCCGAGGTGACCGGCTTCATGAACCGCGCTCGCGCGGCCAAGCAGCAGGTGCTCGTGGCCTTCACGGCTCGTCGTGGCTGCTGGAACGGCTCGCGCTACTCGAAGTCGAAGGCCTGCCGCGCCCCGAGCGCCAAGGCGTACAAGACGCAGTTCGGGCGGTTCGACAACGCCTTCCCCTGGGTCAAGACGTACTCGGCCTGGAACGAGGTCAACCACGCGTCGCAGCCGACCAACAACAAGCCGGCCCTCGCCGTGCGCTACTACGACGTCCTGCGCAAGCTGGCCGGCAAGCGCAAGTTCAAGGTGATGGCCGCCGACATGCTCGACACCTCGAGCATGCCCGGCTACCTGCGCTCGTTCCTGCGCAAGGCCAAGGGCAGCCCGCGGCTCTGGGGCCTGCACAACTACCAGGACGTCAACCGCAACACGTCGGCTGACACGCGCAAGATGCTCTCGATCGTCCCCGGCGAGGTCTGGCTGACGGAGACGGGCGGCATCGTCAAGTTCCAGAACTTCAACTACAACCCGGCTCGCGCCGCCAAGCGGACGACGTGGATGTTCAAGCTGGCCGACCGCTACGACTCGCGGCAGTCCGGGCTGCGCTCCAAGATCACGCAGCTCTACATCTACCGCTGGTTCGGCGAGGGGCGCACGGCGCGCTTCGACGCCGGGCTCGTGAACCCCAGCGGCACGCCGCGCAAGGCGCTCGCGGTCGTCAAGAAGTACGCCAAGAACCACCGCTAGGCCTGGGCTCTGACCACGCGCGGGGCGATACCGTCCTGCGCGTGGTCAACCTCTACTCAGACACGCAGACCCGCCCCACCCCGCCGATGCGCCGCGCCATGGCCGACGCGGAGGTGGGTGACGAGCAGTCGTTCCGCGACCCGACCGTCAACGCGCTCTGCGAGCGCGTCGCCGACCTGCTCGGCCACGAGGCGGCCGTCTTCCTCCCGAGCGGGACGATGTGCAACGCCATCGCCTTCCGGCTCCATGTGCGGCCCGGCGGGGACGAGGTCGTCCTGCACCGCACGTCGCACCCGCTGATCGCCGAGGCGGGCGGGCCGGCCGCCATCTCCGGCGCCGTGCTCTGCCCCGTCGAGGGCGAGCGCGGGATGTTCGACGCCGAGACGCTGCGCTCGATGCTGCGGCCCGCGGGCGACCGCTACCAGCCGCGCTCGCGGCTCGTCTCGCTCGAGCAGACGACCAACATCACGGGCGGCCACGTGTGGCCGCTGGAGCAGATGCGATCGGTCCTCGAGGTCGCTCGCGCGGCGGGCATGCGCGCGCACCTGGACGGGGCACGGCTGATGAACGCGGTCGTGGCGTCCGGCGTTCCCGCGCACGAGTGGGCCGCGCCGTTCGACACGGCGTGGCTGGACTTCACGAAGGGCCTCGGCGCGCCGGTCGGCGCCGTGCTCGCCGGGTCGCGCGAGCTGATCGACGAGGCGTGGCGCTACAAGCAGATGTGGGGCGGCGCGATGCGCCAGGCCGGCATCGTGGCCGCCGCCGGGCTGTACGCGCTCGACCACAACGTCGAGCGGCTGGCCGAGGACCACGAGAACGCTCGGGTGCTGGCGGAAGGGCTGGCCGAGCTCGGGGTCGACATCGACCCGGAATCGGTGGCCACGAACATCGTCATCTTCGACGTGCCCGACGCCGAGGCGTTCTGCGCGGCCCTCGAGGCGGCGGGCGTGCGGATGGGGACGCTCGGGCCTGGGCGGGTCCGCGCGGTCACCCACCTCGACGTCGACCGCGCCGGCGTGGAGCGAGCGCTCGCGGCGGCGCGCACGGCACTTCCGTCAACGATCAAGCAATCTGAGCAGTGACCGTTTACAGTTCCGCGGTGCACCGGCCCTCATCCCACGGTGCCTGCCCCGGCGGCGACCGACCCCGTCGCCGGGGCACTCCTCCGCTTGCGGGGGCGCGGCCCGCGCTTTCGGGCGCGAGCCCGGCCCGGCCCGCTCCCTGCGGCTCCGCCGCCGGCTTCCGTGAGCCGCGCCGCCTCGAAGAGCAGTAGCCCGAACCCGGCTTCGACGGCCTCCTCGCCGTCGGAGTTCCGGGCGAGCCGGTCGGCCGCGGCCGCCTCGATCTTCTCGAGCTGCTCGAAGAGCTTGTCGCAGGCCTTGGAGAGCTGAGCGAAGCCCTTCGCGTCGAGCCGCACGAGCGACCGTCGCAGCTGGGCGTCCGGGCGCTCGAAGCCGCCGGCGGCGGCGGACACCCGCGCGTACTCCCCGATCACGTCCAGCGAGGAGCCGATCGCCGCCTGCCTGGCGACCGGCGGGGCGTCGGCCCACCCGGCCGCGGTGACGTCCGGTCGCGCCTTCGCGCGGTAGTGGTGCTCCACCGCGCCGCGGACCCGGGTCTCGTCGACGAGCTCGACGAGGCCGAGCTGGAGCAGCGTGCGGACGTGGTAGGCGACGGTACCGAGGCTCGCGCCCAGCCAGCCCGCCAGCTGGTTGGGTGAGGCCTGGCGCTCGTCGAGCATCGCCATGATCCGCACGCGGAGCGGATGGCTCATCGCCTTCACGTACCGCGGATCGTCGATGCTGTTGATCGAGCTATTCATGCCGCCCCTTGATCTCGGAAACCGCGAGTAAGTACCCCTTTACCGCCGAGCTCCGGCACGCACGAGTCGTGCCGGAGCGATTGTGGCGCGTATCTACTCGCTACGGACAGCCTGACGGGCGCGCGACCGCCGCCTGTCGACCGGTCGGTCCATATTATCTCCAGACAGGCGGACGGCGTCGAACAGGAGGAGGCCCAGGCCCGCCTCCACGTTGTCCTCCGCATGGGGATCCTTCGCGATCCGCTCGGCGGCCGACGCCTCGATCTTCAAGGCCTGCTCGACGAGCTTGTCGCAGGCCTTCGAGAGCTGGGCGAAGCCCTTCGCGTCGAGCCTGACGAGGACCCGCCGGAGCTGCGAATCGGGGCGGTCGAAGCCGCCGGCCGCGGCCGACGCTCGGGCGTACTCGCCGATCAGGTCGAGCGACGAGCCGACCGCCGCCTGCTTGGCGATCGCCGGCGCCTTCGCCCATCCCTCGGCCGTGACGGTGGGCCTCGCCTTGGCGCGGTAGTGGTGTTCGACCGCGCCGCGGACGCGGGTCTCGTCGACGAGCTCGATGAGCTTGAGCTGCTCGAGCGTGCGGACGTGGTAGGCGACCGTCCCGAGACTGGCCCCGAGCCAGCCGGCGAGCTCGTTGGGCGACGCGACCCGCTCGTCGAGCATCGCGAGGATGCGAACTCGGAGCGGATGGCTCATCGCTTTCACGTATCGGGGATCATCGATGTTCTTGATCGTGGTCATGCCTCCACCAAGGGATTCACGCAGCTGGAGTCAGAGGTGATGCAGTCGGACCCGGACCTTCGATTCGGCGACTCCCAGCTGCTTTGCGAGCGCGCCGTCTGACAGATCTTGCCAGTACTTGACGACCAATAGTTGTCGGTCCTGCCCATCCAGCATGCCCATTCCGCGCCGCGCGTGCAGCAGTTCGAGCCGATCCACACCGTTTTCACACTGTCCTCACAAGATTGCGCGAATTGGCTGAGCGATCAGCGGTAGCTCCGTGTTCGCGAGCGAAGCGCTTGGTTCATGAAGATCGGCGCGCTCAACCGGTCAGTCGGGCCTTCGGGTGCCCTAAGACGGATGCTCCGCGGAACGCCCAGCACTAAGGTCGTCTGAACGCTCGTCAGAGCTAAGTGGACCGGTCCTCGAGGATGACGGCGAGGCCGGCGGCCTCATGCGACCAGCCTCACGGCGAGCCCCGTCGCCGACGCGAGCTCGCCCGCTCCGCCGAGCAGGCCGAGGATCCGGGCGACGTAGCCGCGGGTCTCCGGGTACGGAGGGATGCACATGCAGCCGGCGACCGCGCCGGGGCCGGCGTTGTAGGCCGCGAGCGCGAGCGGGACGCTGCCGAAGCGCCGCAGCAGGTCGCGCATGAGATGAGCCTGCGCGTCTATCGCCTCGGGAGCGTCGAACGGGTCGTCGAGCCCGAGGGCCCGCGCCGTGCCGGGCATGAACTGCGCGATGCCCTGTGCCCCCGCGCTGCTCTCCGCGAACGGGTTGAAGTTGCTCTCGGCGTAGAGCTGCGCGGCGAGCAGCGCGGCCGAGACGTTCCAGCGCTGCGCCGCGCGAGCGAGGAGCGGCGCGTACCGGGGCGGCACGAAGGCCGGCAGCGTGCTCCGCTGCCCGTTGCCGTCGCCCCCGGACGGCCGCCGCGTCGACCGCGCGTTGAGCGTGTAGCCGTAGTGCCAGGGCTCGTGCGGATAGCGCTGGATGAAGTGGAAGCGCCCGGCGTTGGCCGCCAGCCACCCGTAGGCCGCCGGTGGCCCGAGGTCGAGCTCGGTGCCGTAGCGGTGCAGCGACTGGCCGGGCGGCGCGACCCACTTCGGGTCCGGATGGCGGCGGAACAGCTCGGCCTGCTCGGCGTCCGACCGGAAGCCGCTGCTGATGAGCAGCGTCACGCCGTCCGCACGCGCGGCGCGCTCCAGCCGATCGAAGGCGAGCGCGACGTCAGGACGCATCGGCTTCCCCTGACGCAGGGCGAGCGGGCCGTCGTAGCCGCCGCCGTCGGCGAAACCCGCCTCCGGGTCGGGCGCGAGCTCCGCCTCGGCCTCCGCGGTGATCGGGAGGCGGCGGCGCTCGACGCCCCGCCGGACCTCGACGACCTCGCGGACGGCGACGCGGATGCGCACGGGCGCGAACGACTCGCCGTCGGGGAACGCGACGGTCGCGCGGTCGGCGCCGTTGGCGCGGGCGACCGCGTCCGCCGTCTCCGACGCGAGCGCGAGGTAGGCCGCGCGCGTCAGGTGCCGCGGGTTGGGGCGGCCTTCGACCACGGCCGGCTCGAAGAGCCGCGGGTTGGCCTCGTGCATCGCCCGGGCGCCGGCCAGGGCGGCGAGATCGGCCGCCCGCTGGGCCGCGCCCTCCCGTGCGACGCCACGCGCCACGGTGCCGAGCACGAGCACGCCGACGAGAAGGGCCGCGAGCGCGCCGACCAGCAGCACCGATGCCTGCCCGCGTTGTCGCTCCTGATCCGCCATACCGGCGAGCCTTCCGGGAGTGGCGTGACGGATCTACGCGCGATCGTCACAAGTCTGCGACGGCTTCGCGACGAGTCAGCCGGGGAGCGAGACCGGCGTCCGCTCGTCCGTGATGCCCAGGACCGGCTCGTCCACGGTCGCCGCCAGGCGCCACCGGCGACGTCGCCGCCGGGCCTGCCGCGAGGTCGCTAGCTTCATCCGCATGAGCGATCGGCCAGGCGATCGGCTCGGGCGCTGGGAGACGCTAGGTGCCTGGCTCGGATTCTGGACTCCGCCGCGCGAGGCGGAGGTGCCGCCCGTGCCGTGGCGGAAGATCGCCGTGGGCGCGACGGCGCTCGTGCTCGTGCTCGGCGCCGTGGCCGCCGTGGTGCTGCCTCAGGTGTCGGAGAACCGGCAGGAGGCGCGCGAGCGGCAGCAGCGTGCGGACGCCCAGCGGCGCGCCGCGTTCCTCGAGACCGTCGACCGCGAGCAGCACCCGCGCCGTGGTGGCGGGCGACCCGACCCGGGGAGTGCCGCGGCTTCGAGCCGGCGCGCCACGGTCCGCGACGGCCTGCTCGTCGACGCCCAGGCGGGGATCGCGGCCGATGCGGCGCGGCGCGGCGGGAAGGACATCCGCGACGTGGAGTGCGAGCCGTTTCCGCGGCGGGCCGATCGCTCGGTCCCATCGCGCGATCTCAGCCGGCCCGCGGCCGCGTACGACTGCGTCGCGGTCACCGCGCGGTTGCAGGGCGACAGCGAGGGCGTCATCGGCATGCCCTTCCGGCTGGTGGTGCGCTTCGACGAAGGACGCTTCGCGTGGTGCCGGATCGTGCCGCTCGGCGATCGCGACCGGCTCGCGCATCCCCTGCCGGAGGACTGCCGGCTCCGCGCGCCCTCATGACTCCTCCCGGGCGAGGTCGAGCCGCGGGGCACTGAGGCCCGCGAGCACGAGCCGCGGGGCGCTGACGCCGGCCAGCGCGAGCGTGCGCGGGACCCAGCGGCGGAGCGGTGGATGGGCCGCGGCGGCGATGCCGCGCGCGGCCAGGCGAGCCAGGGCCGCGCGGGCCAGCGCCGACGCCGGGTCGGCGACGACGACCGCCAGGTCGTGCTCGGCGACCAGCTGCTCCAGCGGCTCGGGGCGAGCGCCGGCGAGGGCGGTGACGAGCGGGCCTTCGACGACCGTGGAGGCGCGCCGGACCGCGGCGACGGCCTCGAGCGGCTCGGCCGGAAGGGCAAGCCACGCGAGCCGGCCGCGGGCCGCCGCGGTCAGGCCACGGGTGGTGAGACGGGCGGCGAGACGGGCCGCCGAGCGCGACGCGGCCTCGCGCCGCACCGCTCCGCCGCTCGCCCCCCAGGTCGCAACCAGTGCGGCGGGCGCGTGCTCGGCGGCGCGCAGGCCGAGTGCGAGGGCGGCCGCGACGGCAGCGACCTCGGCCGGCGCGCCGAGCACCGCGGCGCGAGCCGCGGGCGGCAGCGCCGCGGCGACGGCCTCGCCGGCCTCGCCGGCCGCCGGGACGAGGAAGAACTCCGCCGCGCGGTCGAGCACGCCGCTCATGACGCCGGCTCCGGGCCGGCCTCAGCGCTCGCCTCGGCGGTCATGGCCGCGGCGACGGCTCGGACCGGGAGGCTCGGCCGGACCCGCACCGTGACCCGCCGGCCGGCGATGGTGATCGTGGCCCGGGCGCGGGTGGCGGGCGGGAGGGCACGCTGGGCCGCGGCTCGTGGGTCGCCTCCCTGGAGCAGGGCCATGGCTCCCGCCTGCGCGGCCGCACCGGCCTGCTCCTGGGCTCCATGACCGGCGAGGACCGCCGCGGCGGTCACGGTGATCACGAAGACCAGCGGCAGGAGGGCGACGAGCTCGACCGTGGCCTGGCCCGACTCCCCCTCGGCGAAGCGACCGGGACGCCTCATGACTGCGGCTCGAAGTGGGCTCCGGCCCCGGCGCGACCCGGGCTGGGCAGCCCCGGCAGGGCGGGGATGCGGACGCTGACCCGCACGGCGCCGCCCGACGACGCGGAGACGCGCAGGCCGGGCTCGAGATCGCCCGCGAGATGAGCGCGTGCTGCACCCGCTGGGTCACCCCCGACGGCGTGGGCCCGTGCCGCCGCGCGGGCGGCGGCGCCCGCCGCCCAGATCGCCTGGCCCGCGAGCACGGCCTGCCAGACGCCGGCGAGCAGCACCACGATCACGGGCAGCAGCGCGACGAGCTCGACGCTGGCCTGACCCGATTCGTCCCGGAGCGATGGCATGACCGGGAGCATCCCGGCCGGCGTGCGCCAGGGCTACGCGCGTTCGTTGCGAAAGCGTGCCGAGAGCGTCACGACTCAGAAAAACCGGGCATCGGATTGCAGTAACGCCGAGGTGACCGGATATGGTGGCCCCACATGGGCGCTGAACGCCTTGCAGTGGAGTTCGAGCGCGAGGTCGACGGCGGAGTGCTCCTCCGCGTGAGCGGCCGCCTCGACCAGGCGACGGCCGCGCTGCTCGACGGCGTGCTCCATGCGCTGCGCACGGACGGCGCGCCCGTCACGGTCGACCTCCGCGATGTCGATCACATCGACTCGCACGGGCTCGATGTGCTGCTCGCCGCCGAGGCCGACGCCCGCCGCCGCGGCGCGGCGATCGACGTGGTGGGCGTCCGCGAGAGCCTCCGCTCCCGCCGCTCGCCGCTCGAGGAGTAGACCGCCAATGGCGGCAGGCGACGTCGACGTCGACGGCTACCTCCGCCGGCTGCAGGTCGGCCACGACGGTCCGCCGTCCGTGGAGCGTCTCCGCGCGATCCACGCCGCCCACGTGGAGCGCATCCCCTACGAGGTGATCGAGATCCAGCTGGGCCGGCCGACCACGGTCGACCCGTATGAGTCGGCGGCACGGATCGTCGAGCGCCACCGCGGCGGCTACTGCTACCACCTCAACGGCGCGCTGTCGCTCCTGCTCGAGGCCCTGGGCTACGACGTCGTGTGGCACAAGGGCGGCGTGCAGGCCCGCACGGACCCCGAGCCCGTCGGCGCCACCGGCAGCCACCTCGCGCTGACCGTCCACGGCCTGCCCGCCGACGACAACCCGAGCGGCGACTGGCTGGTCGACGCCGGGCTCGGCGACGCCCTGCACGAGCCGCTGCCGCTCATCGAGGGGACCTACGAGCAGGGCCCGTTCACCTACGGGCTCGCACCTTCGACGCGCGAGCCCGGCGGCTGGCGGTTCGAGCACGATCCGCGCTGCAGCTTCACGGGCATGGACTTCCGGGCCCGGCGCGCCACCACCGAGGACTTCGCGGCCACGCACGCGTTCCTCTCGAGCTCACCGGAGTCGAGCTTCGTCCGCACGTGCGCCGTCCAGCGCCGCGACGCCACGGGCGTCGACATGCTCACCGGCTGCGTCCTCCAGCGCCTCGACGCGCACGGCCCACCCCAGCCGCGCACGCTCGAGACCGCCGCGGAGTGGTTCGACGCCCTCCACGACGTCTTCGACCTGCCCCTCACAGACCTCACAGACGGGCAGCGCGCCGCGCTCTACGGGCGCGTCCACGCCGCTCACGAGGCCTGGATCAGTACTCGCGGTACGCGCGCCACACGCTGATCAGCGCGTAGATCGCACCGCAGAGGAAGGCGAGCCAGAGCACCGCGCCGAGGCCGCCGGCGTCCCACAGCCGCCTCGTCGCGACGAGCGTGATGATGGCCAGCGCGATCGCCGCGTACACGGTGCCGCGCTGGCGGTCGGTGAGCCCGAAGATCGTGTCCCGGTGCTCCATGTAGAGGCGGTAGCCGAAGAACAGCAACCCCGCGACGAAGACGATCGTCAGCAGGTTGCTGATCGTCACGCTCGCCGTGTCACCACCGGGCACCAGCCAGACGGCCAGCGCCAGGCCGATGATGATCGCGATGTTGCGAAGGTGCGTGCCTCGGTCGGGCCCCACGGGCCCTTACGATAGTGCGGAGGCGACCTCGGCCTCCGCATCGACCTCGGCCGGAGCCGGAACCGGCGCGGCGGCCACGGTCGGTTCGACCGGTTCGGGAGCGAATCGGTACCCGATCCCGAAGTGCGTGTGGATGTACCGCCACTCGGGCGACGCCTTCTCGAGCTTCTGGCGCAGCTTGCGGACGAACACGTCGACGGAGCGGTCGCCGTGCACCATCGCGTAGCCCCACACGCGCTCGTAGATCTCCTCGCGCTGCAGGACCGTGCCCTCGGCCTCGGCCAGCAGGTGGATGAGCTCGAACTCGCGGCGCGTGAGGTCGACCGAGACGCCGGACGCGAACGCCTGGAACTGGTCGGCACGGATCTCGATCTCGCCGACGGCGAGCGGTGCGGTGGCCGAGCGCGTGTCGGCGCGCTTGCGGCGCCGCACGACGGCCTCGACGCGAGCGATCAGCTCCTCCGGGTGGCATGGCTTGGTCACCCAGTCGTCGGCCCCGAGGCGCAGCCCGCGAACGCGCTGGGCGACGCTCGACTGGCCGGTGCACACGATCACGCCCAGTTGCGGGAGCCGGACGCAGAGCTTCTCCAGGTAGGTCCAGGCCTGTGGGCCCAGGACCCCGAGGTCGAGGACCACGGCGTTGAGCCGCATGGCCACGAGCGCGTCGAGAGGGACTGCCGAGGCCAGGACCCGGTGCTGCCAGCCCGCCGCGCCCAGGCGCTTGGTGAGCACCTGGAGGAAGCCGCTGTCCGAATCGATGACCGCCAGGCGGATCGCCGTTTGCGTCGTCGTCGTCATCTGCTGCGCAGCATAGGGGCAACGCACGACGGGGACGCAGCAGAACGAACCCCGGATAACAGGATGGTCACAACCGCTTTACCGCTCTGCGCGCGATCCCGCATCTTGCGACAAAACGCGCCTAGACGCGTGAAGCATCCGAGAACTCGCGGAAGAGGCCGGTGACCACGAACGCCACCTGCTCCCCGATATCCACCGCGTTGTCCCCGATCCGCTCCAGCGCGCGGGCCACGAGCATCATCGTCATCGCCCACTCACGACGGTCCTCGTCGGTCCCGATCTCCACCGCACGGCGGAAGACCTCGCGGTTGAGCGCGTTGATCTCCTCGTCCTGGCGGACGAGATCCTGGGCCAGCGAGACGTCACGCAGGACGAAGCACTGCTTCGCCTGCGCGACCTCCGAGCGGGCGAGCCGGCCCATCTTGAAGATGCGCTCGAGCAGCTCCTGATCGGACGGCGGCTCGTGGCCCACGAGCGGCAGCACCTTGGCGATGTTCACGCACTGGTCGCCCATGCGCTCGGCGTGCTTGATCACGTGCAGGAGCGCGGCCACGACCCGCAGGTCGCCGGCCACAGGCGCCTGCAGCGCCAGCAGCGAGAGGATGCCCTGGTGGACCTCCAGGAAGCGGCCGTCGATGCGATCGTCGTCGTGGACGACGATCGCCGCCAGCTCGATGTCCTGGTGCTCGAGCGCCTCGAGCGTCCGGTCCAGGGTGTTGACGACCATGTCGAGTGCACCCAGCGCCTGCTCCTCCAGGGTGCGGAGCTCGTCCTGGAAATGCAGGCGTGCCTGCTCGGCCATCAGCCCACCTTGCCGGTGACGTAGTCCTCGGTGCGCTTGTCGTCCGGGTTCGTGAAGATCTTGTCGGTCTTCGCGTACTCGACCACGCGGCCGGTGCGATGGCGCTCGCCCGCGTCCAGCTCGACGGTGAAGAAGGCGGTCATGTCCGACACACGCGCCGCCTGCTGCATGTTGTGGGTCACGATCACGATCGAGTACTGGGACTTGAGCTCCATCATCAGGTCCTCGATGCGCCCGGTCGAGATCGGGTCGAGCGCCGAGCACGGCTCGTCCATGAGCAGGACGTCGGGCGAGGTGGCGAGCGCGCGGGCGATGCACAGGCGCTGCTGCTGGCCGCCGGACATGCCGAACGCGTTCGTCTTCATACGGTCCTTGACGTCGTCCCACAGCGCGGCGCGCCGGAGCGCGTTCTCCACGATCTCGTCCATGTTCCCCTTCATGCCCATGACGCGCGGGCCGAAGGCGATGTTGTCGTAGATCGACTTGGGGAACGGGTTCGGCTTCTGGAAGACCATGCCGATCCGCTTGCGGACCTGGACCGGGTCGACCTTGGGGTCGTAGAGGTCCTGGTCGTGGTAGATGACCTGCCCCTCCACGCGGGCGGACGGGATCAGGTCGTTCATCCGGTTCAGGCAGCGGATGAAGGTCGACTTGCCGCAGCCCGACGGGCCGATCAGCGCCGTGATCTCGTGCTTGGCCAGCCGCAGGTTGATGTCGGTCACCGCGCGGTGATCGGCGTAGAACACGGCGACGTCGCGGGCCTCGAAGATCGGCTCGGCCATCCGCGCCGCCGGCTGCACCGGCGCCTGCGCACGACGCTCGGTGGCACGCGCGGCGAGCGATGCGTGCTCGGCTTCGACTGCCGCCTCGTCTCTGACGTTCTCAGGCATATCGGGTTCCTCTACCACTTCTGCTCGTATCGGTTGCGCAGCCAGATTGCGACGGAGTTCATGAGAAGCAGGATGACCATGAGGACGCAGATCGCGCCCGCCGCCCGTGCAATGAAAGCCTGATTCGGGTCCTGTGTCCATGCGAAGATCTGAATCGGCAGCGCCGTGAACGCGCTGTCGAGTCCGTCCGGATTGAAGCGCGGTGACACCGCGGCGCCGATGACGAGCAGCGGCGCCGTCTCGCCGATGGCCCGCGAGAGGGCCAGGATGACACCGGTCGAGATGCCGGCGATCGAGCCCGGGAGCACCTGCTTCCAGATCGTCTGCCACTGGGTGGCGCCGAGCGCCAGCGAGCCCTCGCGGATCGAGGGCGGCACGGCGCGGATGGCCTCGCGGGCGACGATGATCACGACCGGCAGCACGAGCAGCGCGAGCGTGATGCCGCCGGCCAGGAGCACCGGTCCGAGGCTCAGCGGCCCGCGGACGATGAACGCGAGGCCGAGGATGCCGTAGACCACCGACGGGACCGACGCGAGGTTCTGGATGTTGACCTCGATCAGCCGGTTGTACCAGCGGTTCTGATCGGCGTACTCCTCGAGGTAGATCGCGGTCGCGATGCCCAGCGGCACCACCAGCACGGCACAGATGACCATCAGATAGAGCGTGCCGACGATGGCCGACTCGATGCCGGCGTTCTCCGGGATGATCCGCGACGGCATGCTCGTGATGAAGTCCCACGTGACGACCGACGCGCCGTCGGACACGAAGTCCCAGATGAGGGCGGCGAGCCCGATGAACGCCAGGCCCAGCGCGGTCCACATGACCCCGAGGAAGCCCCTGTCGGCGAGCTTCTCGCGGCTGGTCCGGGGCTCGATCGTGGTGGGGTCCTGCACGGAGGCGGCGATCTGCGCGCCGGTCATTCGTACACCTGCCGGTACTTGCGGACGAGACGGATCGACGCGATGTTGAGGATCAGCGTCAGCACGAGGAGCGTGAAGCCGACGGCGAAGATCGTGAGGTACTCGATCGAGCCCGTCGAGATGTCGCCGCGCGAGATCGAGGCGATGAACGCCGCCATCGTCTGATGGCTCTCGAGCGGATCGATGCTCATGCTCGGCACCTGGCCGCCGGCCACGAGCACGAGCGCGGTCTCGCCGACGGCGCGGGACGCGCCGAGGATGAGCGCCGCGACGATGCCCGACAGAGCGGCCGGGAAGACGATGCGCAGCGAGACCTGGAGCTTGCTCGCCCCGAGCCCGAAGGCGCCCTCGCGCAGCGAGTACGGCACCGCGGACATGGCGTCCTCGGCGACCGACGCGATCGTCGGCAGCACGAGCAGGCCCATGATGACGCCCGCCGAGAGCGCGTTGAAGACGTTGACGTCGAGCCCCAGCACCCCGCGCAGGATCTCCGGCGTGAAGTACGTGAGGGCGAAGTAGCCGAACACGATCGTCGGGACGCCGGCCAGGACCTCGAGGATCGGCTTGATCGTCTTGCGCACGCGGGGCTTCGCGTACTCGGACAGGTAGATGGCGGCGAGCAGCCCGAGCGGGATCGCCACGACGAGCGCGATGAGCGAGATGTAGACCGTGCCCCAGACCAGGGGCAGGACGCCGAAGGACTGCTGCTCGCCGGCGAACGTCGGCGCCCAGCGGGTACCGAAGAGGTAGTCGCCGATCGGGACCTCGCCGAAGAACTGGATCGTCTCGACGATCAGCGAGCCGATGATGAGGACGGTGGTGACGACCGACAGGACCGCCGCCAGGAAGAGGGCGATCCGGACGGCGCCCTCGAAGCGCGTGCGGCGCGTCGGGGTCCGGGTGAGATTCACCCGGACCCCCTGAGCGCCTGCGGAGGCCGCGTAACGCGGCTCGGCCATGTGACTAGGCCCCGCCGCCGAGGGACTCGAGCTTGCTCTTCGCCTCCGAGATCTGCTCGTCGGTCAGCGGGACGATCTGCGAGGCCTCTGCGATCGCCGTCTCGTTCTCGATCACGAAGTCCATGAACGCCTTGACCTCGGGACGGGCCATGGCCTCCTTGGACGGGTACATCAGCAGCTGGCGGCTGAGCGGCGTGTACGAGCCGTCCTGGATCGTCTCCGCGGACGGCTTCATGCAGCTTGCCGCGTCGGCGCCGACGCCGACCAGGTTCAGCTTGTCCTGGTTCTGCTCGTAGTACGAGAAGCCGAAGTAGCCGAGGCCGCCGGAGCTCCCGGACACGCCGGTGACGAGCTGGTTGTCGTCCTCGGACGCCTCGTAGTCCTCGCGAGAAGCGCCCTCCTCACCGTTGATCTGGTCGGTGAAGAAGTCGAAGGTGCCCGAGTCCGTGCCGGGGCCGAAGAGCGTGAGCTCGGCGTCCGGGAGGCTCGGATCGACCTCCGAGAGGTTCTTGATCTTGGACTTGGGCTCCCAGATCTTCTTGAGCTGGTCGACGGTCAGGCAGTCGACGGTGAGCTCCTTGCTGGTCACGACGGAGATGCCGTCGTTGGCGACCGAGACCTCGTCGTACTCGATGCCGTTCTCCTCGCAGACGGCCGTCTCGTCCTCTTCGATCGGGCGCGAGGCGTCCGAGATGTCGGTCTCGCCGGCGCAGAACTTCTCGAAGCCGCCGCCGGTACCGGACTGGCCGACGGCGATCTGCACGTTCGGCTGGTCCTCATTGAAGAGCTCCGCCGCCGCCTGGGCGAACGGGAAGACGGTCGACGACCCGTCGATCCGGATCTCGCCGGACAGCTCCTCGCTCGAGGACTCCTCGGTCGACGTCCCGCTCCCGCCGGTGTTCCCCTCGTCGTCGTCATCGCCACAGGCGGCGACGACGAACGCCAGCGACGCCACCATGGCGAGCACCAGCAACAGACGTTCGATTCTCATTGCCCTTCCTTCTCCGTGTTGTGTCGGGGCCGACACTCGCAGTGCCATCAACCCCGCCTGTTACCGAGTCGTGGCCGTGTTGTTAAAACGCTGTGAAAGCTCGGCCTGGAAGCGGTAGCCGAAACCGAAGTGCGTATGGATGAAACGCCACTCGGGCAACGCCGCGGCGAGCTTGGCCCGCAGCTTGTGGACGTAGACGTCGACCGAGCGATCGGAGGCCCGCATCGGTGCTCCCCACACCGTCTGGTACAGCTCCTCCCGCGGGACGATGCGGCCCTCGCGGCGCCCCAGCGCCGCCAGCAGCTCGAGCTCGCGCACCGAGAGCGTCAGCGCGCGCCCACCAGCGAGCGCCAGGTACTCCGACGGACGGATCTCCAGCTCGCCCGCCCGGATGACCTCTTGAGCCTCTTGCATCGACCGCATCGCGCCGGAAGATCGAGCAGCGACACGCGCGTGCGGTTACCGAGGGGTGAAGCGCGCGTGAAAGGGTTGTGAACGGCTCGCGACCGCGCGCGAGGCCGGGCTACGGTGCCGCCATGAGGCTCGTAAAGGCCAAGGAGGACGCCGAGATCCTCGTCCTGTTCGAGGAGTCGGGGCGCAACGTGCAGCGCGCGGCGTGCCTGCTCCGCGACCTGTACGCCGACTACCCGGAGCACCCGGAGATCGCCCGCGAGGTACTCGCCTGCGAGCACGAGGGCGACCGCATCGCCCACGAGATCCTCAGCCGCCTGGCCGAACGCGGTAGCCGCGTCGCCGAGCTCGATGCGGCCGACGTGCACGCGCTGGCCGGCGCGCTCGACGACATCGTCGACTTCGCCGAGGAGGCCGCCGACCAGCTCGGTCTCTACGGCGTCGAGGCCCCGATGGAGCAGGCCCAGCGGATGGCCGAGGTCCTCGTCGAGACCGCCGACCTCGTGTCCGAGAGCCTGTGCGGCCTCCGGAGCGGCGAGAGCGTCGCCCAGGAGCTGGTGCAGATCCACCGGCTCGAGAACGAGGCCGACCGCATCGTGCGCGCGGCCGTGGCCTCGCTGTTCGTGAACGGGATCGACCCGATGATGGTCATCCGCTGGAAGGACATCTTCGACACGCTCGAGTCAGCCGTCGACGCGTGCGAGACGGTCGCCAACGTGCTCGAGGGCATCACCCTCAAGCGCGCCAGCAACGGGCGTCATTAGCTCAGGGGGACGACCACGGCCCGCGTCCCGCCGGACCAGCCGTAGGCGGTGACGGCGATCCAGCGCACGCGGCCCTCGGGCCGCCGCAGGCGTGCCACGAACCGCGTCCGCCCGCCGCCGTCCACGGCTGTGAAGCCGCGCGCGAACCCGGAGAACGGCTCCACAGGCCCGAAGGCGCCGCCGGGCGCACGCCGGACGGCGACGAGGCGCAGCATCGGCGCCGGCGCATCGGCGGCCCCGCGGCGCTGGTACCACGCCACGACGGTGTGGCCGGACGATGAGACGGCGGCGCTGACCGATGCCGGGAAC
Source organism: uncultured Solirubrobacteraceae bacterium (assembly GCA_963774155.1). GTDB lineage: Bacteria > Actinomycetota > Thermoleophilia > Solirubrobacterales > Solirubrobacteraceae > DASSUW01. The sequence goes on along the minus strand of CAVZDW010000004.1, from coordinate 746,112 downwards.
TGCCCCGAGCCGACGCGCGCCGGCGACCGCAGCGCACTCGCGAAGCCGGCCGAGCGGGATCCGCTCCTGGCGGGCCACGCCGTCGCCGCCGGCCGCGAACAGGTCGACGCCGGTCGCGCCGTGGAGGGCCAGGGTCGTCTCCGCGGAGCGCAGGCACGTCGCGACCTGGTTGGCCGGGAGCGGCTCGCCTGGGACCTCGACCAGCGCCGCCTCGGCGCCCGGCGTCAGCGCCAGGGCGCCCGCGACGGCGGCGGCTGTGGCTGCCCGCCTCATCGGACCCGGACGACCACGACCCGGTCGACGTTGCTGTCGAGGCTCGCGGTGGCGAGCACCACCCAGCGGACGTCGCTCCCCTCCGGCGGCCGGAGACGCGAGCGGAAACGCCGGCGCCCAGGGGCGTTGACGAAGTCGAACGCGCCCGCGGTCTCGACCGCATCATCGTCGCGCGTCTCGTAGCCGGCGACGAAGAAGTACTGACGCCTCGCGGGCTCGGCCGTGCGCCAGCGGACCACGACCTCGTCGCCGTCGCGCCGCGCTGTCACGTCGATCGGCCGCTGCACGGGCAGCGCGGGCCGGCGCGCGACCCGCACGCGCACGCGGCGCATGGACGTGGCCGTGCCGCCGGGAGCCGTGGCCTGGACCACGATCTTGACGACTCGCGAGCGGCTGCGGTAGACGCCGTCGACCGATCCCGCGTCGAGCGGACCGCGGCCGGCAAGGTGCCGGGTCGAGGTACGCGCGTCGCCCTTGTAGCCGCGTGGTCCGGCGACCAGCGTGCGCAGGTCGCAGGCTCGGTCGCAGCCTGCGGTGACCCGCAGTGACTGCGAGGCGAAGAGCCGCTGGAAGCGGGGCGCGCGCAGCATCAGCCGCGGCGCCGTGGGCGCGGGTGGGGCCGGGGCGCCCTCGACGGCGACGTGGAACCGCCCGTCGGCCGGGCCGTGCGCGTTGTCGGTCCACGTCACGGCCGCCCGGCCGTCGGCGAGGAAGAGCGGGACGACGTCGGACGTCTCGCGCATCGGCGACCCGAGCGTCTGCGGGGCTTCGAACGTCCCGGCGAGGCGGCCTGTCGCCGCGTGCGCGACGAGGGTGCGGAGCGGGGGCCGCCCTGAGACCGCGGTCCAGGCGAGCGCGATGCGGCCGTCCGAGCCGAGCGCGGCACGCAGGCTCGGGTCTTCCCCGTCGAACGGCGGCCCGCCGAGCGGCTCCAGCGGATCGAACAGGCCGTCGAGCACGAACGACGAGCCGTAGTGCACCCGACCCGGCGGCTCAGCGACGGTGCGGACGGCACCGAACGGGCCTCCCGCCTCGCGCGTGACGGCCTCGACGCCGCCGGACACGTCGGAGCGGCCACCTCGCCACGCGACCACGGCACCGCCGCCGTCGCGAATCGCGACCGCCACGCCGGAGCGGATGCGCAGGTCCGGCGTCTCCGGGACGGCCACGCGAGCGAAGGCGCCGCCGGGCGCGCGCTCGAACACCTGGGGCGGGCCTTCGCGCGCCTCCTGGAACGCCGCCAGGGCCCAACCGCCGGGAGACGTGGCGAGGACCGGGGCGCTCGAGGTCGAGACGCCGTCACCGATGCGCTGCGTCACGAACGCACCGCCGCGCGCCGCGGTGGCCACCTCGATGTGCTCGTCGAAGTCGTCCGACGGCAGCTCGCGCCTCCAGACGAGCGTCGCGGTGCCCGCGGTGTCGACCGTGGCGCGGATGTCGACCACGGGAGTGTCGTCCTCGTCGCGGCGCCAATCGACCAGCGCCTCGGGGGCCCCGAAGGCGCCGCCCGGTTCGCGCCGGGCCGCGACGATCCGGAACCGTCGTCGTGACACGTGCTCCGCCCAGGCCACGACCGCGTCACCCGCCGGCCCCACCGCGGCGGACGGGATGCCGGGGCGGTCGCCGAGGGCGACCGGGGCACCGAACGCGCCGCCGGGATCGCGCACCACGGCCCGCAGCTCGAGCGCTTCGTCGGCGGCAACGCCCAGGCCGGCGATCACCGCGGCTCCGCCGGGCGCCTCACTCACGGAGGCGCACGCGTACACCCGGCCGAACTCGACCCGCTCGCGGGTCTGGACTCCGTCGCCGCCCACCGTCAACAGGTCCGTGGCCGTCTCGCGGCGCGAGAACGGGCCGAGCAGCGAGACGGCGCCCGGGACCCCCGTCGGCTCGAGGCAGAGCGCGGGACCGCGGTCGGGGATCGACGTGATAGGGCAGCTCGCCGAGCGTGGCGGCGGCCGCAGAGGACGGGAGGGCGAGGACCGCCGCTAAGACGGCGAGACCGGTGAGTCGATTCATTCGGTCGGGCACCGTAGTCCGTCCGACCGGAAAACGGAAATGCACTATCCGGCCACCGTCTCCCACTCCTCGTAGAGCGCCTGCAGCGCGCGCTTGGCCTCGTCGTGGCGGTGCGTGGACTTCTTCGCGGTGCGCGGGTCGTTCCAGGCGGACGGGTCGGCGAGCTCCTGCTCGAGCGCTCGCAGGTCGGCCTCGGCGACCTCGATCGCCTTCTCCAGCTCGCCCGCGCGCCGCTGCTGGTTCTTCGACGGGCCGGCCGGCTTGGGCGGCGGCGCCTTCTTGGCAGCGGCCGGCTTGGACCGCTTGGCCGTCTTCTCGGCCTCCTTGCGCTCCTCCCGCACGCGCACGTACTCGGGCCAGCCGCCGACGTAGGAGTGCAGGGTCTGGTCCTCGACGGCCACGGTCCGCGTGCCGACGGCGTCGAGCAGCGCGCGGTCGTGCGAGATGAGCAGGAGCGACCCCGGGAAGTTCTGGAGCGCCTCCTCGAGCGCCTCGCGGCTCTCGAGGTCGAGGTGGTTGGTCGGCTCGTCGAGCACGAGCACGTTGGCGCCGGAGTGGACGAGGATGGCCAGCGAGAGCCGGCGGCGCTCGCCGCCCGACAGCCCGTCGAGCGGCTTCTCGGCCGCCTCGCCGCTGAACAGGAACTGCCCGAGGAGCGAGCGCGCCTCGTTCGGCTTGAGGCCGGTGGCGCGCTGGGCGGCCTCGAGCACGGTGCGCGCGCCGGGGGCGCCGAGCTCCTCGGCGTGCTGGGAGAGCAGGCCGATCTTGACGTTGTGGCCGCGGCGCAGCTTGCCGCCGTCGAGCTCGCGCTGCCCGGCCAGGGCGCTGATCAGCGTGGTCTTGCCGGTGCCGTTCGGGCCGATCAGCGAGATGTGCTCGCCGCGCTCGAGCCACAGCTCGAAGTCGTGCAGGAGCGTGCGCTCCCCGATGATCAGCTCGCCGTGCTCGACCTCGAAGATCACGCGCCCGGACCGCTCCGGCGGCTTGAAGGCGAAGCCCAGCGCCTTGCCGTCGCGCGGATCGCGCTGGATCCGGTCGATCTTCTCCAGCTTCTTCACGCGCGCCTGCGCCTGCCGCGCCCGCGTGCCGGCGCGGAAGCGGTCGACGAAGCGCTCGAGCCGCGCGATCTCGGCCTCCTGCTTCTCGATCGCCCGGCCGAGCGCCAGCTCGCGCGACGCCTTCTCCTTGCGCCACGCGTGCCAGGTGCCCTTGAAGAAGCGCCCGCGGCCGGCCTCGAGCTCGAGGACGGCGGTGCCGACGGCCTCGAGGAACCAGCGGTCGTGGGCCACGAGCACGACGGCGGCGTCGAGGCTCTGGAGGTGGCTCTCCAGCCACTCGAGCGACTCGATGTCGAGGTGGTTGGTGGGCTCGTCGAGGAGCAGCAGGTCGGGGTCGCCGGCCAGCGCCCGGGCCAGCGAGGCGCGGGTGAGCTCGCCGCCGCTGAACGTCGCCAGGCTGCGATCGAGGTGCTCGTCGCGGAAGCCGAGGCCGTGCAGCGTGGAGTTGATCGCCTCGCGCCAGTTGTAGCCGCCGGCGTGCTCGAGCCGCGACTGCGCGTGGGCATAGGCGTCGAGCGTGGCGCCGTCGGTGGCGCCCTCGGCCATCGACAGCTCGAGCTGCGCGAGCCGCGCCTCGAGCTCGAGCAGGTCCTTGGCCCCGGAGAGCACGTAGTCGCGCAGGCTGCGGTCGCGGTCGCGCGGCGGCCGCTGGTCGTGCAGCGCGACGCGGACGTCCTTGGCGAAGCTCAGCTCGCCGCCGTCGACCGAGGTCTCGCCGGACAGCATCCGCAGCAGCGTCGTCTTGCCCGCCCCGTTGCGACCGGAGAGGGTCATGCGGTCGCGCCGCTCGAGGCGGAAGGAGACGCCCCGCAGGAGCGGCTCGCCCGCCATGTCCTTGGCGATGTCGGAGGCTATGAGGACGGCCATCGAGCGTTCAGGTTACGGCGCCTGGATGGCGCCGTTCGGGTCAATGTGCGGGCCGGATGCCCCGCACGAGCACTATGATCCGGCCCGTGCTGCGCACCGCCCTGCTCACGCTCACGCTGCTCGCCCTCACGGCGCCCGCCGCGCTGGCCTCCGAGGGCCACGACGGCGGCGAAGGCTGGTGGGGCGAGACCAACGACAAGGTGATCACCAACGCCGGCTTCATCATCATCGCCGGCGTCCCGATCCTCATCCTGATCCTCACGCTGATCCAGTCCGCGCTGGAGCGGCGCAAGGACCGCCGGCTCGCGGCCGCCAAGGCCCGCCGCGGCCGCCAGGACCTGCGCGGCGGCTGGTAGCCGCATCTTCACACCCCCGTGTCCGGGGACCGCGACGCTGAGGGAGCGAGATCCCTCCTCGTTGCGACGGCCTCGGACTCCCCGCCCGGGGCCGTTGCGCATTTCAGGCCTCGGGACGCGCGACTCCGAGGGCGCGAACGTCAACCCCGGCATTAAGGAGAGCGGGATCGGCCGCTGTGCTGACTAAACCTCGTATAGCGAGGCTTTGTCAGCACGCCACTTTCCGGACCGACCGCGAGGCCGATCCCCCAGCCTCCCTACCCAGCCGCAGTCTCAACCTTCCGCGCGTGAGCGAGACTGTCGCCATGGTTCGCTACGAGAGGGCCGGAGCGGCGGCCGTGGTCACGATCGACCGGCCGGAGCGGCGCAACGCCGTCGACGGGCCGACGGCAGCGGCGCTGCTGGAGGCCTACGAGCGGTTCGCGGCCGACGACGCCGCCCGCGTGATGGTGCTGACCGGGCGCGGGCGAGGACGCGTTCTGCGCCGGCGCCGACCTCAAGGCGCTGGACACGCTGGATCCCGACCTTCCCGCCGGGCCGATGGGCTTCACCCGCCTCACCCCGGCCAAGCCGGCCATCGCGGCCATCCGCGGCTGGTGCGTGGCGGGTGGGCTCGAGCTCGCGCTCTGGTGCGACCTGCGGGTGGCGAGCGACGGCGCGCGCTTCGGCTGCCTCGAGCGCCGCTGGGGCGTCCCGCTCATCGACGGCGGCACGCAGCGGCTGCCGCGGATCGTCGGGCTCGGCCGCGCGCTCGACCTCATCCTCACCGGCCGCACGGTGGGCGCCGCAGAGGCGCACGCCATCGGCCTCGTCACCGAGATCGCCCCCGATCCGCTCGCCCGGGCGCTCGAGCTGGCCGAGGCGATCGCCGCCTTCCCGCAGGACACGATGCTCTCCGACCGCGAGGCCGCGCTCGCCGCGCAGGGGCTCCCGCTGACCGACGGGATCGCGCTCGAGGCGCGCCTCGGGCGGGCCCGCATCGCGACCGCCCTGGAGGGTGCGCGGCGCTTCGCATCCGAGGGATAGGGTTCGGCGCATGAGCTACTTCGTCACGGGGGCCACGGGATTCATCGGACGCCATCTCGTCGAGCGGCTGCTCGAGCGTGAGGGCGACATCCACGTCCTGGTGCGGGAGGGCTCGGAGGAGAAGCTCGAGCGGCTGCGAGACCAGAGCGATCAGTCCGACCGGATCAAGCCGGTCTACGGCGACCTGTCGCAGCCACGCCTCGGGCTCGACGACGCCGCGATCGAGCAGCTCCAGGGCGTCGATCACTTCTTCCATCTCGCCGCCGTCTACGACATAACCGCCGACGAGACGCAGAACGCGCTGCTCAACGTGGGCGGGACCCAGAACGCGGTCGACCTCGCGAACCAGCTCGGGGCCAAGCGCTTCCACCACATGTCCTCGATCGCGGTCGCCGGGAACTACGACGGCCACTTCACCGAGGACGACTTCGACGAGGGTCAGGAGCTCCCCAGCCCGTACCACCGCACCAAGTTCGAGTCCGAGAAGCTGGTGCGCGAGCGCGTCCAGGGTCCGTGGCGGGTCTACCGCCCGTCGCTCGTCGTCGGCAACTCCAAGACCGGCGAGATGGACAAGATCGACGGTCCCTACTACTTCTTCAAGGCGATCCAGAAGCTCCGCCACGCGCTGCCCGAGTGGTTCCCGCTCGTCTCGCTCGAGTTCGGCCGCACCAACCTCGTGCCGGTCGATTACGTGGCCGCCGCCGTGGACCACATCGCCCATCAGGACGGGCTCGACGGCCAGGCGTTCCACATCGTCGATCCGAAGCCGCCGAAGTCGGGCGACGTCATGAACACGTTCGCCGAGGCGGCCCACGCGCCGCACGCGGTGATGCGCGTCGACAAGAAGCTCACGGACATGCTGCCGACGGGCGTCCTCGGCTACGCCCTCAAGATCCCGGCGCTGCAGGGGATCAAGCGCGGCTTCCTGGCCGACCTCGGGATCCCCGAGGAGGCGATCAAGCACGCCGAGCTGCGCACCCGGTTCGACGCACGCGACGCGCAGCGGGCGCTGGCCGGCTCGGGCATCGAGCTGCCGAAGCTCGAGACCTACGCGGACAAGCTCTGGGACTACTGGGAGCGCCACCTCGACCCGGACCTCTTCAAGGACCGCTCGTTCGAGCACGCCGTCAACGGCAAGACGGTCGTCATCACCGGCGCCTCCAGCGGCATCGGCCGCGCCGCGGCGGTCAAGGTCGCGGCGGCCGGCGGGATCCCGCTGCTCGTGGCCCGCACGCAGGAGAAGCTCGAGGAGCTCAAGGCCGAGATCGAGGCGCTGGGCGGGAGCGCGTACGTCTACCCCTGTGACCTGTCCGACTACGACGCGATCGATCGGCTGGTCGAGCAGCTCCTGGCCGATCACCCGGCGATCGACGTGCTGGTCAACAATGCGGGTCGCTCGATCCGCCGGTCCGTGAAGCTCTCCTACGATCGCTTCCACGACTACGAGCGCACGGTCGGCCTGAACTACCTCAGCCCCGTGAAGCTCATGCTCGGGCTGCTCCCGCACATGATCGAGCGACGCTCCGGCCACGTCGTCAACGTGTCGTCGATCGGCGTGCAGACCAGCCCGCCGCGCTTCTCGGCCTACGTGGCCTCCAAGTCGGCGCTCGACGCGTTCACGCGCGTGGTGAGCTCGGAGACGATCGGCGACAACGTGACCTTCACGACGATCCACATGCCGCTCGTGCGGACGCCGATGATCGCGCCGACCAAGCTCTACGACTCCTTCCCGACCATCTCCCCCGACGAGGCGGCCGACCTCATCTGCGAGGCCATCCGGGCCAAGCCGAAGCAGATCAACACGCGCCTCGGCACGTTCGGCGAGGTCGCCTACGCGCTGGCGCCGAAGGCCGTCGACCAGATCCTCCACATGGCGTACAAGGTCTTCCCGGAGTCGGCCGCCGCGGCCGGCAAGAAGGACCCGAGCGAGCGCGCCTCCGGCGAGGCGCAGGCGCTCGCGTACCTCATGCGAGGCGTCCACTGGTGACGGACGACCGCGTCACGGTCACCGGGGCCGCGAGCCGGGCCGTGGCGCCCGCGACCGCGACGTGGCGCGCCGAGGCGGTGGAGGGCGACGCGGACCCGCGCGCGGCGTTCGAGCGCGCCACGCTGCGGATGAACGCGCTCCTCGAGGGCCTGGCCGGCGTCGGCGAGGTGGCCACCGACGCGGTGGTCGTGCAGCCGCGCTGGGAGGAGCACGGCCCCAAGGACGCCGAGGCGATCGGCGCCGTGCGCGTGGAGTCGCCGGCCGAGCGGGCCGGCGAGGTCGCGCAGGCGGCGATGGCGGCCGGCGCCGACCGCCTGCACGGCCCGCGGTACGTCTACGACTGGCAGGCCGTGCACGAGGAGCTCCTGGCCGAGGCGCTCGAGGCCGCGCGCCGCAAGGCCGAGAGGCTCGCCGCGGCCGCCGGGCGCCGCCTCGGGCGCGTGCTGGCCATCGACGAGCAGGGCACCCGGCGCGTCGACGACCACGGCATCGTCGCCTTTGCGGTCAGCGAGACGCCCGACGTCCGGCCGCGGGAGCAGACCGTGACGGCCGAGCTCACCGTCGTGTTCGCGCTAGAGGCCTGAGAGCGGGTCGATGGCTGCGCCGCGCAGGCGCAGCTCGAAGTGCAGGTGCGGGCCGGTGGCGTTGCCGGTCGAGCCGACGGTGCCGATGATGTTCCCGGCGACGACGCAGTGCCCGGGCGAGACGGCGATCGAGGCGAGATGGGCGTAGTAGCTCGTCATCCCGGCGCGGTGCTCGATGACGATGAGGTTGCCGTAGCCGCCCGCGTCCCAGCCGGTCGCGCGCACGCAGCCGCGGCCCGCCGCGGCGACGGCCGTGCCGGCCGCCGCCGGGTAGTCGAGGCCGGTGTGCATGGCGCCGCCGCGCGGGCCGAAGCGATCGGCCGGGGCGATGCCGAGCGGGGCGAGGAAGGTGAGCGGTGATCGGGCGGGCGGGCGCCTGAGCGCCCGGATGGTCGCGGGACCGGCGAGGCCGTCGGCCCCCAGTCCGGCCCAGGCCTGGAAGTGCCGGAGCGCCGCATCGCCGCGCGCGCCGAGCCGGCCGTCGAACGGCCCGGACGGGAACCCGCGGGTCGCGAGGAGGAACTGCAGCGCGGCGACGTCCCAGCCGCGGGCGCCGGCGCGCAGCACGCGCCTCCCGAGCCGCGGCCGCCCGCGCCAGCCGAGCGCCGCGCGGGTCTGCGGGCCCGCCACCCCGTCGACCGCCAGGCCGCGGCGGAGCTGGAAGCGGCGGACGGCCTCGCTCGTCATCGGTCCGCGGACGCCGTCCACGGTCCCGGCGTAGAGACCCTTCTCGCGGAGGGCGACCTGGAGAGCGGCCACCGAGGACGAGCGCGCGAGCGCGGGCGGCGCCGCCATCGCGCTCGCGATGAGGAGTACGACCGCACAACTGACCACCACAGCTGACGCGGCCCACCAGCTTGGTCGCCAGGCCACAGCACCACCAAATCACACGGCTTCCGGCGCTGGCGCGTCAACACACCACTTGGGCGTAAATTTTCACGAATTCATTGACCGGTGAAGGTCAAGCACCGGCAGCGCGGCGGCGCCGGTAGTACGCGCCGGCCTTCGCCCGCCCGCCGCAGATGCTCATCGAGCACCACGTCGCGCTGGCGTTGGTCGAGCGGTCGTAGAAGGCCCAGGCGCAGTTGGTTCCCGGGCACGCCTTGAGCCGGCGCCACGTGCCGTCGAGCATGGCCGCGAAGGCGGCGGCGAGGATGCGGCCGAGCGCGGCGTCGAGCCCACCGGCGCGGGGCACGAGCCCGGCGCCGTCAGGCGGGAACGTCGGCTCCAGGCGGGCGCGCGCGGCGGCGCGCTCGAGCACGGCGGACGCGGCCGGGTCGTACGGCTCGCCGTTGTTGGCCAGCAGCAGCGAGCGCAACGCCTCGCGGACCTCGCGCACGCGTTCGAGGTCGCCGTCGGAGACCGGCGCCGGGAGGTGGTTCCGCGCGAGCCACTCGGCGAGGCCGGCGGCGTCGTCGAAGAGGTCCGGGCCGTGCTCGCGGTCGACGGTGTTGACGAATCCCTGCACGATGCGCAGCGCCGGCGGGGCCGGCTCGCGGCCGCCGGGCTGCACGGATCCCGTGAGGAGCGCTTCGCGTTCCACGGCCGCCGAGCCTATCGACGGGAATAGTCGGCGGCCCGGGGGCGTCTCACAGACAGGGTCATGAACGGACCACTCCCCCATTTGCCTCCCGAGGACGAGGCGGACCTGGTGGCACTCGCTGACGGCTGCCTCTACGGGCCGCGCCGGGCTGAGCTCGAACGCCGCCTGGGCGCCGAGCCCGAGCTGGCGGACGCGCTCGAGGGCCAGCAAGCCGCCCTGTCGCTCCTCAACGCGTCCTACGTCCCGGCGCCGCTGAGCCTGCGGCTGCGCGTCGAGGAGCTGCAGACCGCCGCGCAGGCCCGCCGCAGCCTCCGCCGTCGCTGGCGCCCGGCCGTGGCGGCCGCCTTCGCGGCCGCGCTCTCCACCCTCGTGATCCTCTTCGCCGGCAGCGGTCCGGCGGTCGCCGACGTGCTCCCGGTCGGCCTGCTCCCCGCCACCGCGCCGGCCGTGCCGAGCTTCGCCGGGGTCCAGTACCCCTCGTACGAGGGCTGGAGGGCCACCGGCTCGCGCCGCGACGTGATCGACGGCCGCGACGTGCAGACGGTCTTCTACAGCCGCGACGGGCGCACGATCGCCTACGCGATCGTCGACGGCCCGGCGCTGTCGGACGACGGGTCGTTGCGCGTCCTCCGGTCGGGCGGGCAGGTCGCCGTCACGTGGACGCGCGCCGGGCGGACGTGCGTGATCGTGGGTGTGGGCGCGGATGCCGACGCGCTGGCCCGCCTCGCCGTCTGGTGAACCCGAGCCCTACGCCACCCGGAGGCGCTTGCGCGGCACCCCGCCACGCAGCTCGCGCACGACGGCCTGCACCAGCGCCTCGGACTCGTCGCGACGGCCGTCGGTGACCGCTCCGATGATGCCGCGCTTGCGGCCGATGAGCTCGATCATCGTCTCGTCGATCGTGTCGGCGGCCAGCAGGTACCAGGCGGTCACGGCGTCGTGCTGGCCGATGCGGTGACAGCGGTCCTCGGCCTGGTCGTGCATCGCGGGTGTCCACTCGAGATCCAGGAAGGCGACGTTCGACGCCCGGGTCAGCGTGATGCCCTGACCGCCGACGCGGGTGCCGCAGACCAGCATCTGCGGCCCGTCCGGGTCCTGGAACGCCTGGACGGCGGCCTCGCGCTGCTCCACCGTGTCGCGGCCCACGAGATGCAGCGCCTCCGGGAAGCGCTCGATGACCAGCTCCTGCACCTCGCGCGAGCCGCAGAAGACGACCAGCGGCTCGTCCGAGGCCAGGAAGTCGTGGATCCAGGCCAGCGCCGGCCCGGACTTGCCGCGGGCGGCCAGCCGCTTCAGCGCGTTGAGCTGGGCGAGCCGCTCGGCGCGGAGCGCGGCGGCGACGCGGCTCTCGAGCTCGCTGAGGTCGAGCGGCTGCTCGCGCAGCCAGGCCACCACGTCGCGCTCGGCCAGCCGGTACTCGCGCTCGTTCTCGAGCGCCACCGGCACGACGACCTGGCGCTTGGCCGGGAGCTGGGGCAGCACGTCGGCCTTGAGGCGGCGCACGAAGCAGCGGCGGCGCAGGTGCCAGTGGATGCGCTCCTCGGCGCCCGCGCCCTGGAAGCGGCGGGCGAAGCGCGCGCCGCTCCCGAAGTCCTCCAGCCGGCCGATCACGCGCAGCTGGGCGATCAGCTCCTCGGCGTGGTTCATCACCGGCGTGCCGGTCAGGGCCAGCCGCAGCGCGTCCTCGCTCAGGGACTCGGCCAGCCGGCGCACGGCCTGCGTCCGCTTGGCGCGCGGGTTCTTGATGTAGTGCGACTCGTCCAGGACGAGCGCCCGCGGGCGCCGCGCCGCGAGCCGCACGCGGTGCGCGTGGACGATCTCGTAGTTGATGACCGAGATGTCGGCCGCCTCGGCGACGCTGCCGGTGCCCGAGATCACCGTGACCGAGCGGTGCGGCAGCCAGTGCGAGATCTCACGCTGCCAGTTGAGCTTGAGCGACGCCGGGCAGACGACCACGGCCGGAAAGGCGTCGTCGGCCTCCAGCGTGGCGAGCGCCTGCACGGTCTTGCCGAGGCCCTGCTCGTCGGCCAGGAACGTGCGCCGGGCCTCCAGTGCGTAGGTCACGCCCGCGCGCTGGAACGGCCGCAGCTCCCCGCCCAGCCGGTCCTCGATCGGCAGCTCCGGGGCGTTGTGGGCGCGCGAGCGGCGGACGCCGTCGATCGCCTCGTCGTGCTCGGCGCGCAGCCGATCCAGCACCACGCGGGCGTTCGCCGAGACCTCGACGCCGTACTTGCGCAGGTAGTGCTCGAGCGGCTCCAGCAGGTACGGGTCGACGGGCAGCGACCGTCCGTGCGCCTCGCAGGCGGGGAGCGCGAGGAAGGCGGGGATCGTCTCCGGGTCCCAGTTGACGTCGAGCATGAAGCGCGGCTCGCCGACGCTCTCGACCAGCGCCAGGGTCGCCCCCGCGGGCTCCTGGCCGACCTGGAGCCGCGAGGCGCAGCGCAGCGCCCGCTGGTCCAGCCGTGCGCCGGCCATCTCCAGCAGCTCCTCGGCGACCTCCTGCGTGAACGGCACCCAGGAGCGGCCGCCGGCCCTCTCGGCCACCGCGGCCAGCGACTCGGGCAGCTCGCCGGAGATCGCCTCCATCGCGAAGCGGCCGTGACCCGAGAGCTTGCCGGCCGTCACGCGGCCCACCCAGCCCTTCACCGCCCGCGCCAGCCAGGCCTCGACGTCGGGCGCCACCGAGAGCGCCGGGAAGCGCTCCAGCACGCCCTTCACGTACGGCGCGGTCGCGTCGGCGCGCGGCGCCCACCATTCCTTGACCTGCCAGTCGAAGCGGCGGCCGGGGATCGTGCGCACCGCGTCGACGATGTCGGCCCGGTACGGGAACGCGAAGACCACCGACTCCTGCCCCTGCAGGTTCCGGCGCAGCTCGACGTTGTGGACCGGCTCGGCGACGCGCATGCGAACGATCCACGGTAGCCGCAAGGGCGGAATGAATCGTGTCCGGGCGGCGTCTTCAGCGGCATGACCAGGAAGAGCCTCATCGCTGCGGCCTCGGCCGCGGCCGCCATCGCCGCCTTTCCGGCGGTGGCGAACGCCGCCACGGTGAACGTGGCCGCGCCCAACATCACCGTCACCGGTGACAACACGGACGAGACGATCACGATCGCCGACGCCGGTGGCTTCATCACCGTCGACGGGGCGGCCACGACGGCGGCCGCCAACGACACGTTCGATCTCACCGTGAACGCCCTCGGCGGCGCCGACACGATCACGGTCAACACCGCGCTCCTGCGCGGCATCACGATCAACGGCGGCGACGGCAACGACATCGTCAACGGTTCACCCGACGACGACATCATCAACGGCGGCAACGACCTCGACACGCTGAACGGCGGCGGTGGCGACGACCGGATCTCCGGCAACGACGCCAACGACACCATGAACGGCGACGCCGGCAACGACGTCATGGTCTGGAACCCCGGCGACGACGACGACGTCATGAACGGCGGCGCCGGCGGCGGCGACGACGCCGAGCTCAACGGCGGCAACAACCCCGAGAACTTCGCCGCCGCGCCCAACGGCGCGCGCGTCCGGTTCGAGCGGGTCAGCCCCGCGCCGTTCGTCCTCGACGTCGGCCCCGACACCGAGCGCCTCGTGCTCAACGCCAACGGCGGCGACGACAACATGGTCTCCGACCCCGCCACCCCGACCGCGATGCTGCTCAACGGCGGCACCGGCATCGACAACATGAGCGGCGGCGCGGCTGCCGACTTCATCAACGGCGGCGACGACAACGACGTCCTCGACGGCGGCCCCTCGGCCGACCGCATCGTCGGCGACCGCGGCGGCGACGCCATGCGCGGCGCGACGGGCGACGACACGCTCGTCTGGAACAACGGCGACGGCAGCGACGTCATGGACGGCCAGGACGGCCTCGACGCGATCGAGGTCAACGGAGCGGCCGCCGCGGGCGACGCGTTCGAGATCGCACCGAACGGGGCCCGCGTCAAGTTCGACCGCGTCAACCTCGTCCCCTTCACGCTGGACGTCGCGACCTCTGAGGTGTTCGAGCTGAACACGCTCGGCGGCGACGACACCCTGCTCGTCAAGCCGGGCGTGCCGATGGCCGTCCTGGCCGACGGCGGTGAGGGCAACGACAGCCTCACCGGCGCCGAGGAGCAGGACACGTTCTTCGGCGGCTCCGGGAACGACTCGCTCAACGGCGGCGGCGGCAACGACCTGCTCGACGGGCAGGCCGGCGACGACAGCCTGCTGGCCCGTGACGGCTACGGCGACCTCGTCCGTGGCGGCGCCGGCAGCGATTCGGCGCAGATCGACAAGCACGACATCTACGTCGATGTCGAGCACGTCGACCGCGGCAAGGCCGAGCACTACCTCGACGTGCTCAAGAAGAAGGTCGTCATCAAGTACGACAAGAAGAACAAGCCGTACGCCTACGCCTACCTCAAGTGCGAGGCGCATGACGGCTGCTACGGCCGCCTGACCCTGACCACCGACAAGTACTACAAGGTGCACGGCGTCAAGATCCGGCCGGTCCTCGGCAGCGCGAAGTACGACCTCGCCTACGGCGAGGAGAAGAAGGTCAAGATCTACCTCTACAAGGGCATCAAGAAGTTCGCCAAGAACGGCAAGATCGCCGTCGTCGGCCAGACCGAGGACGGCAGCGGGAAGTACTCCCTCGAGCTCCCCAAGAAGCGGTAACGTCGCCCGCAGGTCGCCGGGTGGGGTTTCCGGCGACCGGAGGGCGAAACCCGATTACGCGCGCGTCAGCCCGTTGCCGCTTCGGCGGCGCGGGCTGCGTGCCCCGCCATCAGCTCCCGCTGCACCGACCTCGGCTCACCGTCCGGGGTCAAGCGCGTCCAGCGGCCGTCCTCGCCGAGGTCCCAGGCGTTGACGTTGTCGGCGAAGCAGCGGTCGAGCGTGTCGATCAGGTCGGCCTTCAGCGTCTCCTCGCGCACCGGGGCGAGCAGCTCGACCCGGGTGTCGAGGTTGCGCGGCATGAGGTCGGCCGAGCCGATGTAGACGGTGGTCTCGTCGTCGCGCTCGAAGGAGTAGATGCGCGAGTGCTCGAGGAAGCGCCCGACGATCGAGACGACCCGGATGTTCTCGGAGACGCCCTCGACGCCCGGCCGCAGGCAGCAGATGCCGCGCGGGTTGATCTCCACCGGCACCCCGGCCTGGGACGCGCGGTAGAGCGCCTGGACGCACGCACGATCGACGAGCGCGTTCATCTTCAGCCGGATCCGGGCGCGCTTGCCCTCGCGGGCCGCCGCGATGGTCCGCTCGATCTCCTCGAGGATGCCGTTGCGCATGTGCGCCGGCGCCACCAGGACGCGACGGTACGCCCGCGGGCGCGCGAAGCCGGTGAGGAAGTTGAACATGTCGGCAACGTCGGCGCCGATCTTGTCGTCGCACGTGAGCAGGCCGAAGTCCGTGTACAGCCGCGCGTTCTTGGGGTGGTAGTTGCCGGTCCCGATGTGCACGTAGTGGCGCACGCCCTCGCCCTCGCGGCGGACCACGAGGATGCACTTGGCGTGGGTCTTGAGCGATGGCAGCCCGTAGACCACGTGCACGCCCGCCTCCTCCATCGCGCGCGCCCACTGGACGTTCGCGCGCTCGTCGAAGCGCGCCTTGATCTCCACCAGGCAGACCGCCTGCTTGCCGCGCTCGGCGGCGGTGATGAGGCCCGGCACGAGCGGCGAGTCGTCGCTCGTGCGGTACACGGTCTGCTTGATGGCGAGCACGTTGGGGTCGGCGACCGCCTGCTCGACGAACCGCTCGACGGAGGTCGTGAACGAGTCGTAGGGGTGGTGCAGGAGGATGTCGCCGCGCCGCATGGCGGCGAAGACGTCCGCCTTGTCGGGATCGTCGGCCTGGAGGCGAGGCTGGGTGACCGGGGTCCACGGCGGATCGCGCAGCTCGGCGTGGCCGGGCACGCCGACGATGTCGAACAGGTCGTTGAGGTCGAGCAGGCCGGGGACCTCGTAGACGTCGTCGGGGCCGACCTCGAGCGAGCCGGTGATCTCCTCCCGGATGATCGCGCTCATGCCGGCGCCGACCTCGACGCGCACCACGTCGCCGAAGCGCCGCCGGCGCAGCTCGTCCTCGACCGCCTGGAGCAGGTCGTCGGCCTCGTCCGAGACCGTGAAGTCGGCATCGCGGGTGACGCGGAAGACGTCGTAGTCGACGATCTCCATGCCCGGGAACAGCGTGTCCAGGTGCTTGGCGATGAGGTCCTCGAGCGGGACGAACGTGAAGCCGTCGCCGGTCGGGACGAAGCGCGGGAGCATCTCCTTCGGCACCTTCACGCGCGCGAAGGTCTCGACGCCGCTGACGGGATCGCGGACGAGCACGCCGAGCGAGAGCGAGAGGTTGGAGATGTAGGGGAACGGGCGCCCGAGCCCGACCGCGAGCGGCGTCAGCACCGGGAAGATCTGGCGGCGGAAGCGCTCGTCGAGCGCGCGGCGCTCCTCGGGGCCGACGTCGTCGACGCCGACGATGCGGATGCCGTGCTCGGCCAGGGCGGGCCGGATGTCGAGCTCCAGGCACCGGCTCTGGCGCTCGATGTGCAGGCGCACGACGCGCCGGATCTCGTCCAGCGTGGCCCGCGGGGTGCGCCCGTCCTGCAGCGGCTTCTCGATCCCCGCCTCGATCTGGTCGTGCAGGCCCGCCACGCGGACCATGAAGAACTCGTCGAGGTTGGAGGAGACGATCGCGCAGAACTTGACGCGCTCGAGCAGCGGGACGCTGTCGTCCTCGGCCAGCTCCAGCACCCGCGCGTTGAACTCCATCCACGACAGCTCGCGGTTGAAGTACAGGTCCGACGAGGAGATGTCGGCCTGGGCGATCCGCTCGGTGCTCGTCTCGCTCATGACGTTGATTGTGACCGTTCGCCGAGCGCGAACGCGAGACGTGCAGCAAACCCTTTACGTTCGTAGTCGCGCCAGAGCTCCAGGAAGTCCTCGAACAGGGCCTCGCGGCGCGCCCGCAGGTGGACCTGGAGGCCGACGAGCCCGGCGTAGGTGCGCCGGTTGGGCGTCCTGGCGAGGTCCTTGGGGGAGGCCCCGGCGGCGGCGACGTCCTCGGCCATCAGCTCCTCCAGGAAGC
This sequence comes from uncultured Solirubrobacteraceae bacterium, assembly GCA_963774155.1. GTDB lineage: Bacteria > Actinomycetota > Thermoleophilia > Solirubrobacterales > Solirubrobacteraceae > DASSUW01. The sequence goes on along the minus strand of CAVZDW010000004.1, from coordinate 729,325 downwards.
CGGCGACCTCGGGCAGCTGCACGTCGCAGTCGTGGATCTCGCCGAGCAGGTCCTGCAGGTCCTTGACCATCTTCACCGCGTTCGACGCGTAGGGGCCGAAGCACGAGCCGGTGACCTCGAGCACGTAGCGCAGCCGCTTGGCGGCGATCCGCATGTCGTGCAGGGCGACGACCTCGCCGGGATCGGCGGCCTGGGGCATGAAGCCGGTCAGCTCGTCGAGCCGGACGCGGACGATCCGCTCGGCATTGTCGGCCACCGTGCCCTCGGGCTCCAGGCCCTTGACGCGCCGGGCCTTCACTCGCCGATCAGCTCCTCGGCGCCGTCGGCCAGCGAGAGCAGGCGGTCGTGCAGCTGGCACTCGCGAGCGTGCTCGAGCGCGGCGGTCAGCGTGTCGTTCCCGCGCGCCTGCCGCTCGCGCAGGCGCGCCACCAGCGCGTCGATGCCCGGCCGCAGCGTCGCCTGGACGCTGCGCTCGAACGCCTCCATGTCCTCGATGTGCACGTCGGGGTCGCGCCGCTCGCCGAGCGCGTCGGCCAGCTTCTTCACGTCCCGCAGCACCGTCTTGTAGTCGCCGCTCGGGAAGCACGGCTCGAAGATCTCGAGCACCGCGCGCAGGCGGCGCGAGGCGACGCGCATGTCGTGCACGCGCTCGATGTCGTTCGTGTCGAGGACGTTCTCCTCGGCCTCGAACAGCTCGTTCGCGCGCACGCGGACGATGCGCGCGGCCGCGTGGGCGTACGGCTCGAACGGCTCGACATCGATGTCGGCGGCTTTGGCCAAGAGACGCTAGAGGCTACGAGCCATGTCCAGCAGGAGGCCTTCCCGCAGGCCTCCGCGGCCGATCTGCAAGGGCTGTCCCAGCCGCTGGGCCGCCACCCCGAGCAGCACGATGCCCGCGGGCAGGAGGCGGACACGGACGGGGTCGAGCCCGAGCTCGGCCGCGATCTCGGCGGCCGGCGCGCCGCAGAGGGTGGCCAGCGCGCGCTCCAGCGACGCCCGCGCGAGCGTGTCACCGACCAGGCGCCGCAGCGAGGCGGCGCTGCCGCCGACCGCCACCGCGACGTCCACCTGGGGAACCTCGCGCGCGCGGAGAACGTCGTCGGCGTGCTCGCGCAGCCGGTCGAGCTCGTCCGCCGTGGGCGGGTCCGAGTCCAGGTAGCGCTCGGCCAGCGCCCCTGAGCCGACGAGGAACGACGAGCTCCACCGCACGCCGCCCGCCACCGTGCCGACCGCGATCTCGGTCGAGCCACCGCCGACGTCGACCACGCCGACGGTCCCCGGCAGCGCGGCGCCGAGCGTCGTCGTCGCGCCCAGGAAGGCCAGCCGCGCCTCCTCGTTGCCGTCCAGGATCTCGACCTCCTCGGTCATCCCGGCCAGGAACTCGTCGCGGTTCAGGGCCGCCCGGATGCACGCCGTGGCGACCACGCGGATGCGCAGGGCGCCGGCCGCGCGGGCCAGCTCGGCCTGCTCGGCGACCACGCGCGCCACCTCGTCGATCTTCTCGCGCGGGATCTCCGGCACGGTCCCGATCCGCGTGAACGCGCGCTGCTGCAGCACCTCGGCGAGGCGCCCCTCCTTCACCTCCGCCACGAGCACCCGGGTGGTGTTCGTGCCGATGTCGACGCACGCGCAGACCATCCGGCCGAGGGGGAGGATGCCATGATCTTCGCGTGACCATGCCCGCCGCGATCGAGGTCGAGGGCCTGCGCAAGGCCTACGACGGCCAGGAGGCCGTCCGCGGCATCGACTTCAGCGTCCGGCGCGGCGAGGTCTTCGGGCTGCTGGGTCCCAACGGCGCCGGCAAGACGACCACCGTGGAGATCCTCGAGGGCTACCGCACCCGCAGCGCCGGCAGCGTGTCGGTGCTCGGCCACGATCCCGAGGAGCGCGCGGCCGACCTCCGCGAGCGCGTCGGCATCGTGCTGCAGAGCTGCGGAACCTACCCCCACCTCAGCGTGCGCGAGACGATGACCCACTGGGCTTCGCTGTACTCCGAGCCGCGCGACGTCGAGGAGGTGCTGACGCTGGCCGGGCTCCAGGACGCCGCGGACAAGCGCGCCCGCACGCTCTCGGGCGGCCAGCAGCGGCGGCTCGACCTGGCGCTGGCGCTGGTCGGCGATCCCGAGCTGGTCTTCCTCGACGAGCCGACGGTGGGCTTCGATCCCGCGGCCCGCCGCGCGGCGTGGGACACGGTCCGGTCGCTGCGCGCGCTGGGCAAGACGGTGCTCCTCACCACCCACTATCTCGACGAGGCGCAGGCCCTGGCCGACCGCGTGGCCATCATCAAGGACGGCGCGATCCTCGCCGAGGGTCCGCCGGGCGAGCTCGTCCCCGGCACGCCGCGCTATCGCGTGACCTACCGGGGCGGCGAGCACGAGACCGACGACCCGACCGCGCTCCTGCACGAGCTGACCGCCGACGCGCTGGAGCGTGGCGAGCGGCTCGAGGACCTTCGCGTGACCCGGCCCTCGCTCGAGGACGTCTATCTGGAGCTGACCGGGTGAGCGACCACGCGCTCGAGCGCGTGCGCGCCGCGACCGAGACGGAGCCCCGCCCGTCGTGGGCGGCCGGCGCGTGGCGCCAGTACCGGCTCGAGCGCCGGATGTTCTGGCGCAACCCGACCGCCGCCTTCTTCGGCTTCCTGCTCCCGCTGCTCCTCCTGCTGATGTTCGGCGCCGTCTTCTCGGGAGAGCAGGACCAGCTCGACGTCGTCGTGCCCGGCATCGCCGGCATGAGCGTCATGGCGGCGACCTTCGTGGCGCTCGCCTACAACCTCACGTTCCTGCGCGAGCGCGGGATCCTCAAGCGCCTGCGCGGCACGCCGCTGCGGTCGTCCGCCTACCTGGCGGGCATCGCCGGCAACGCGATCGCCAACACGGTGCTGCAGGTGGCCGTGGTGATCGTGGTCGGCCGGGCGTTCTTCGGCATCCCCTGGCCCGGCGACTGGCTGCTGCTGCTCGTCTTCCTCGCCGTCGGCGTCATCTGCTTCGCGTCGCTCGGCGTCGCCCTCTCGCACGCGATCCCCAACTCGGAGTCCGCGCCCGCGTACGTGAACGCGGTGTTCCTGCCCATGATCATGGTGGCCGGCGTGTTCTACGACGACGACAACGCGCCCACCGTCCTGCGCGACCTCGCCGAGGTGCTCCCGCTCAAGCACCTGATCGACGGGCTGTCCGGCGCCATGGTGCAGGGGGACGGGCTCGCCGACCACTTCACGGCGCTCGCGGCGCTGTGCCTGTGGGCCGCAGCCGGGATCATCCTCGCGGTGCGGGGCTTCTCGTGGGACGCGCGGCGCGACTGAGCGCCGCGCCGCTACTTGCGACCGACGTCCAGCACCCACATCGCGCCGTCGCCCCCGCACGGCGCCTGGAGCCCGAGGCCGAGGCCGCCGCGCTGGTAGGTGCCCGAGAGCAGGATGGCCCGGTGCGGCGGGCTGTTCAGCCACGCCTTGAGCGTCGCCTTGGGCGAGGACGAGGAGCCGCAGCCGTACGCGATGTTCTCGCCCCAGTTGGTGCCGTTCCAGCCGACCCGGTCGAGCCGCTGCGTGAGGTCCGGGCCGCCGGAGCGCTGGTGCGCGAAGTAGTCGTGCCGGACCATGTCACGCGCGTGGTTGCCCGCGGCCCTCTGGAGCTTCTTGTCGAGCTTCAGCGCGCCCAGGCCCTCGCTGGCGCGCTTGCGGTTGATCACGCAGAGCATCGCGTTGCGCAGCTTGCCGGGCGAGGCCTTCGCGGTCGTGGCCTTCGCGCCTGAGCAACCGCTCGCCTCCGCCTCGTCGAGTCCGGGAGCACCGACCACCATGGCGGCGGATACGCCGATCGCGGCCAGGAGGGTTCGCCGTCGATTGTGGACGTCAAGGAGCATCGAGACCTCCCCTTGGTCTCAGCTGGTTCGGCACCCTAGACCGGTGGGTGCCCCTCGAACTCCGCCGAAACCACTGTGTCCCCGCTCTTACTTTTGTTTACACCCCCAACAGGTCGGCGGCTGCCCGGGGAACGTCAACTGCGGCATTAAGGGAGCGGGTTCGGCCGGGTTTTCGCATTCGAATCCTGGCTAGCGGTCGCAGTGCGACCGCTAGGGCAGGACGCGAGCGAGGAATCCCGCCCCGCGAGCGGCCTCCCCACTTCCCCTACCCAGCGCAGTTCGAAGTTCGAAGTTCAGGAAACCGGCGAGCCGACCAGGAACGCCGCCGGCGCCACACCGCTGATCTCGGCCCTGACCGCGGCGAGCGGTGAAGCCTCCCAGTCGCCTCGCAGCATCCCGAAGACGACGACGTCGTGGATCTCGTCGCCGTGGCGGTGCCACCCGCGCAGGACGCCCTCCCGGCGGAACCCGACGCGCTCGAGCGCGGTCTGCGAACGGCCGTTGCGCGTGTTGGCCCAGGCGGTCAGGCGGTCGAGCCCGAGGTGGCGGAAGGCGAGCGCGGCGACCAGCGCCTTGGACTCCTGGTTGGCCCCGCTCCCCCACCAGTCGTGCCCGATCCACGTCCCGATCGTGGCCCGGCGGTCGCGCACCGCGAGCTCGGAGAGGCCGGTCACGCCGATCGGGCCGGCCTCGGGATGGACGACGAGGAAGTCGAGCAGCTCACCGCGGTCGCGCTTCTCCTCGAGCGACGCGATGTAGCCCTCGGTCTGCTCCATCGAGACGTACGGGCCCCAGGAGAACCAGCGCGTGACGCGCCGGTCGGAGGCGAGCTCCAGCATCCGCGGAGCGTCGTCGCCCGTGGCGTAGCGGAGCGTGAGCGTCGGGCCGGAGACCTCCACGTGGCCGATGCTAGGGCACGCCCGACCAGTACGTTCTCGGGATGCCGTCGCCGGAGGAGCTCGAGGCGGTCGCCCGCGGTGCCGCGCCGGTGCCGCTCGACGCCGCCGACCGCGACCGGATCGCCGCCGGGCGCGCCGTGGTCGAGGCGGCGCTCGCCGAGGGCACGGCGGTCTATGGCGTGACGACCGGGTTCGGGCAGCTCGAGAGCGTCCGGATCGCGGCCGACGACGCCGCCCAGCTGCAGGTCAACCTGCTGCGCTCGCACGCCGTCGGCTCCGGACCGCCGCTGCCCGAGGAGATCGTGCGCGGGATGCTCCTGCTGCTCGCCTCGTCGCTGCGGCGCGGCCACTCGGGCGTGCGGCCCGAGCTGGTGGAGCTCGTGCTCGGGCTGCTCGAACGCGGCGTGACGCCGGTGATCCCGAGCAAGGGATCGGTGGGATCGTCGGGCGATCTGGCCCCGCTCGCGCACCTCGGGCTGGTGCTGATCGGCGAGGGGTCGGCGACCTACCGCGGGGAGTCGCTGCCGGGCGGCGAGGCCCTGGCGCGCGCCGGGCTCGCGCCGGTCGAGCTGTCGGCCAAGGAGGGGCTGGCGATCATCAACGGCACGCACCTGATGGCGGCGGCCGGGACGCTGGCGGTGCGCGACGCGCAGCGGCTGCTGGACGCCGCGGTGGTCGCCGTCGCCCTGTCGCTGGAGGCCTTCAAGGGCTCGACCGTGCCGTTCGACGCCCGCCTGCACCAGCTGCGGGGCCAGCCGGGGCCGACGGCGGTCGCCAACCGCCTGCGCGGACTCCTCGACGGCAGCCAGGTGGTGGCCAGCCACGCCGACTGCGGCCGCGTGCAGGACCCGTACACCCTCCGCTGCGCCCCGCAGGTCCTCGGGGCCGTGGCCGACGCGCTCGCCTACGTCGCCGGCGCGTTCGAGCGCGAGCTGCGGGCGGTGACCGACAATCCGCTCGTCTTCCCGGAGGATCACGACATCCTCAGCGGCGGCAACTTCCACGGTCAGCCGCTGTCGCTCCCGCTCGACCACCTGGCGCTCGCCCTCTGCGAGCTGGCCTCGTTCTCCGAGCGGCGCATCTACGCGCTCCTCTCCCCCGGCTACGCGGGCCTCCCCGCCTTCCTCACGCCCCGCCCCGGTCTCTCGTCGGGCCTGATGATCGCCCAGTACGCGGCCGCCGCGCTGGTCAACGAGTCGCAGGTGCTCTCGCATCCCGCGGGCGCGGGCTCGATCCCCACCAGCGCCGGCCAGGAGGACTTCAACTCGATGGGTGCATTCGCGGCGCTGAAGGCGCGCACGGTGGCGGAGAACGCCGCGCAGGTCGTGGCCACCGAGCTGGTCTGCGCGGTCCAGGGGCTGGAGTTCCACCGCCCGCTGCGCAGCACGCCGGCGCTGGAGGAGGCCGCCGCCCGCGTGCGCTCGTACGTTCCGCGCGTGGAGGAGGACCGCTCGCTGGCCGGCGAGCTGGCCGACCTCGCCGCTGCGCTGCGCACCGGGGAGCTGATCCTGTGAGGTGCCGCGGCTGGGTCCAGGAGGCGGCGCTGCTGATGCTGGAGAACAACCTGCATCCGGACGTGGCCGAGCGGCCCGAGGATCTCGTCGTCTACGGCGGGATCGGCAAGGCGGCGCGCAATCCCGCCGCGCTGGAGGCCATCAAGCGCGAGCTGATGCGGCTCTCGGACCGCGAGACGCTGCTGGTGCAGTCGGGCAAGCCGGTCGGGGTGTTCGAGACGCACCCGGACGCGCCGCGGGTGCTGATCGCCAACTCCAACCTGGTGGGCGACTGGGCCAACTGGGAGACGTTCCGCGAGCTCGACGCCGCCGGGCTGATGATGTACGGCCAGATGACGGCGGGGTCCTGGATCTACATCGGGACGCAGGGGATCCTCCAGGGCACGTACGAGACGTTCGCGGCGCTCGCCCGCCAGCGCTTCGACGGGACGCTCAAGGGCCGCCTGGTGGTGACGGCGGGCCTCGGCGGCATGGGCGGCGCGCAGCCGCTGGCCGTGACGCTGAACGAGGGCTGCGCGCTGTGCGTGGAGGTCGACCTGCACCGGATCGAGCGCCGGATCGAGACCGCCTACCTCGACGAGCGCGCCGCGTCGCTCGACGACGCGCTGGAGCGGCTCGACGCGGCCCGCCGCGAGGGCCGCGCGCTGTCCATCGGCCTGTTGGGGAACGCCGCCGAGGTGCTGCCCGAGCTCGTCCGGCGGGGCGCGGAGATCGACGTGGTGACCGACCAGACGAGCGCGCACGATCCGCTGAACGGGTACGTCCCCGCCGGGCTGACGGTCGAGCAGGCCGATGCGCTGCGGGCCTCGGATCCCGACGACTACCTCGAGCGCGTCGGCGCGAGCGCCCTGGCGCACGTGGCCGCGATCCGCGCGCTGCAGGACGCGGGGGCCGAGGCCTTCGACTACGGCAACGCGCTGCGCGGCCTGGCCGCCGAGCACGGCGACGCCGACGCCTTCGCGTACCCCGGCTTCGTCCCCGCCTACATCCGGCCGCTGTTCTGCGAGGGAAAGGGCCCGTTCCGCTGGGTCGCGCTGTCCGGCGATCCGGCCGACATCGCCGTGACCGACGACGCGATCCTCGACCTCTTCGGCGAGCAGGACCACATCCGCCGCTGGATCGAGCTGGCGCGCGAGCGCGTGCGCTTCCAGGGCCTGCCCGCGCGGATCTGCTGGCTCGGGTACGGCGAGCGGCACCTCGCCGGACTGCGCTTCAACGAGCTGGTGGCGACGGGCGCCGTGAAGGGCCCGATCGTGATCGGCCGCGACCATCTCGACGCCGGCTCGGTCGCCTCGCCGCAGCGCGAGACCGAGGCGATGCGGGACGGCTCGGACCCCGTCGCCGACTGGCCGATCCTCAACGCGCTCGTCAACACGGCGACGGGCGCGAGCTGGGTCTCCTTCCACCACGGCGGCGGCGTCGGGATGGGCAAGTCGCTCCACGCCGGGCAGGTGATCGTGGCCGACGGCACGCCCGAGGCGGGCGAGCGGATCCGCCGCACGCTGCTCGCCGATCCCGGCATGGGGGTGATCCGCCACGCCGACGCCGGCTACCCGGAGGCGCTCGACGCGGCGGAGCGGCTCGGGGTGCGGATCCCGATGCGATGAGGATCTCGGTCCGCGGCGCGGCGCAGGTCCTGCTCCCGCCCGAGGACGGGCTGCCGTACCTGCGCAGACCGGGCGAGCTGCGGCTCGAGCCCGGCTCGCTCACCGTGGAGGACGGCGTGATCGTCGCGCTCGAGGACGACCCGGGCGCCGACGTCGTGATCGACGCCACGGGCCGCGCGGTGATCCCGGGCTTCGTCGACTGCCACACGCACCTGCCCTTCGCCGGCTGGCGCGCGGAGGAGTACGAGCAGAAGGTCACCGGCGTGCCGTACGAGGAGATCTCCCGGCGGGGCGGCGGGATCGCGTCGTCGGCCCGCGCGCTGGCCGCGGCCAGCGACGAGGAGGTCCTCGCGCAGGCTCGAGCGCTGCGCGGCGAGATGCTCGAGTGCGGGACGACGACGTTCGAGGCCAAGACCGGCTACGGGTGGTCGCGCGAGGGCGAGCTGCGGGCGGTCCGCCTGGCCCGCGCGCTCGGCGCGGACCGCGTGACCGGCCTCTTCGCGCACGCGATCCCGGCCGGCTACGACGCCGCGAGCTGGATGGACGAGGTCGACACGCTGGCCGCCGAGGCCGACGTCGACGCGCTCGACATCTACGTCGAGTCGGTCGCCTTCCGCAACGAGGACCTCGAACGCCTCGGCGAGATCGCCCGGCGCGAGGGCGTGCCCCTGCGGGCGCACGTCGAGCAGTTCAACGCGAACCGCTCGGTGCCGGTGGCGCTGGCCGCCGGCGCTCGCTCGGTCGACCACCTCGCCTGCCTGCACCCGGACGACCTCGCCCCGCTGGCCGCCGCCGAGTGCGCCGCCGTGCTGCTGCCCGGCGCCGAGTTCCTCGGCGCCGAACAGCTCGCGCCCGGCCGCGCGCTGGCCGACGCGGGGGCGATCTGCGTCCTCGCCACCGACTGCAACCCCGGCACCTCGCCGATCGACTCGCTCCCGCTGATCATCGGCCTGGCGGTCCGCCGCTACGGCTGGACCGTGCGCGAGGCGCTGGCCGCCTGCACGCTGAACGCCGCGTGGGTGCTCGGACTGGACGACCGCGGCTCGATCGAGATCGGCAAGCGCGCCGATCTCGTCCTGCTCGACGCGACGGTCGAGCACATCCCGTATCGCTTCGGCCACAACCCGGTGGCGGAGGTCATCACGGCGTGATCACCGGGGCCGACCTCGACGCTCTCCTCGCGGACCTCGTGCCGATCGGGCTCGGCGAGGACGGCGGCACCACGCGGCTGGCGTGGACGCGCGAGGACGAGGAGGCGGCGGCCTGGTTCGCCCGCCGCGCCGGGTCCATCGGGCGGCGGATGGAGCGCGATCCCGCCGGCAACCTCTGGGCGTGCCCGGACGCGCCCGGTCCGTGGTGGGCCGTCGGCTCGCACCTCGACAGCGTGCGCGACGGCGGGCGCTTCGACGGCGCGCTCGGCGTCGCCGCCGGCTTCGCCGTGGCGGAGCGGTCGGACGTGCCGCTGGCCGTGATCTCGTTCGCCGACGAGGAGGGCGGGCGCTTCAACACGCCGACCTTCGGCTCGCGCGCGCTGACCGGGCGGCTCGACGTCGACGACGCGCTCGACCGCGTCGACGGGGACGGGGTGTCGCTCGGCGACGCGATGGCCGCCGTCGGGGTCGACCCGGACGGGCTGGCGACGGCGCCGGAGTGGCTGGACCGGCTCGACGGCTTCCTCGAGCTGCACATCGACCAGACGCGCGACCTCGCCGCGGCGCGCCGGCCCGCCGGCGTCGTGACGCCGCCTGGCGGCGCGGCTGCGCCTGCAGGTCGAGCTGACCGGCCGCGCCGACCACGCGGGCACGACGCCGCGCGAGGAGCGTCACGACGCGCTGGCCGCCGCCGCGCGGGTGATCGTCCGCGGCGACACGGAGTCGGCCGAGCGGCTCGGCATGGTCTTCACCGCCGCCCGTCTGGAGGTCGAGCCGAACGCGCCGACCACGGTGCCGTCGCTGGTGCGGCTGTGGCTCGACGCGCGGGCGCCGGAGGCCGAGACCGTCGAGTCGTGGCGTGAGGCCATGACCGGCGAGATCGAGCGCGTGGCCGCCGAGGCGGGCTGCGAGCTCGACCTGCGCACCGCCGCCTGGTCGCCCGGAACCGAGTTCCCTACGGAGGTGCGTGACGCGCTCGCCCAGGCGCTGCGGCCGGGCGCGCAGCGGCTCATCTGTTACGCCGGGCACGACGCGGGCGTGATCGCCGCCGCCCGTCCGGCGGGCATGGTGCTGGTGCGCAACGAGACCGGGATCAGCCACTCGCCGCAGGAGGAGGTCTCGCTCGACGACGCCGCGGTCGCCGCCAACGCGCTGCTCGCCGCCGCGCAGGAGCTGGCGGCGTGAGGCCGTTCGTCATCCCGGCGATGCCCAACGTGCACTCGCACGCGTTCCAGCGCGACCTGCGCGGCATCGGCGAGCGCAGCGACCGCGCGGACGACGACTTCTGGAGCTGGCGCGAGGGCATGTACGCGCTCGCCGACCGGCTCGACCCGGCCGGCATGTACGACGTCGCCGAACGCGTCTACCGCGAGATGGCGGCCGCTGGCTACGGCGCCGTCGGCGAGTTCCACTACGTGCACCACCAGCCCGACGGGACGCCGTACGAGGAGCCGAACCGCATGGCCCTCGCCGTCGCCAAGGCGGCGATGCTCGCCGGCGTGCGACCCGTCCTCCTCCCGGCCGCGTATCACCGCGGCGGCCACCCGCGCTTCCGCGACGCGTCGGTCGACGCGTTTCTCGCGCGCGTGGACGCGCTGCGCGGGAGCGGCATCGACGTCGGCGTCGCCGCCCACAGCGTTCGCGCCGTGCCGGCGGACTGGCTGCGCGAGATCGCGACCTACGCCGACACGCACGGCCTCGTCCGCCACATCCACGCGCACGAGCAGCCGCGCGAGCTCGAGGAGTGCCAGGCCGAGCACGGCTGCTCGCCGATCGAGCTCCTCCACCGCACCGGCTTCCTCGGCGAGCGCACCACCGTCGTGCACGCCATCCACGTCGACGACCGCGACGTCGGCCTGCTCGCCGACACCGGGACGATCGTCGCGACGTGCCCGACGACCGAGGGCAACCTCGGCGACGGTCACTTCCCCGCGCTGCGCTACCGCGACGCCGGCGTGCGGATGGCCATCGGCAGCGACAGCAACGTCGTGGTCGACCCGTTCGAGGAGGTGCGCGAGCTGGAGACCGGCGCGCGCCGCGAGGGCCGGACGCGGCACGCCCTGCTGGGCGAGGCCGGCGATCTCTGGCGCGCCGTCGCGAACCACGGGAAGGCCTCGCTGGGCATCGAGGGCGCCGGCGGCGTGGCGATCGACCTCGACCACCCGCGCCTGCGTGGCATCCCCGAGGACGACGTCCCGCGCGCGCTCGCCACATGCGGCTCGGCGGATACCGTGATCACCGTGCGTCGCGAGATCTCGTCCGGCTCGACCTTCGAGGAGCAGATCGGCTACTCGCGCGCCGTGGTCGACGGCGACTGGGTGCACGTCTCCGGCACGACCGGCTTCGACTACGCGACCATGACGATCGCCGACGACATCGTCGCCCAGTGCCGGCAGTGCCTGAAGAACATCGCCGACGCGCTGGCCCAGGCCGACTGCTCCTTCTCCGACGTCGTGCGCGTGCGCTACCTGCTCCCGTCGCGCGACGACTTCGAGCCGTGCTGGCCGCTGCTGCGCGAGGCGTTCGAGGCCTCGCGCCCGGCCGCGACGATGCAGGAGTGCGGCCTGTCCGACCCGCGGATGCGGATCGAGATCGAGGTCACCGCGCGGCGGCGGCGCTGAACGAGCGGCGGTAGGCCGTCGGGGTGGTGCGGACGGCGCGGGCGAAGTGCTCGCGCAACGTGGTCGCGCTGCCGAAGCCGCTGCGGGCGGCGACGAGCTCGATCGGCAGGTCGCTCTGCTCGAGCAGCCGCCGGGCGTGGAGCAGGCGCTGCTCGTGCAGCCAGCGCAGCGGGGTCGTCCCGGTCTCGGCGCGGAAGTGGCGCATGAACGAGCGCTCGCTGCGCATCGCGTGCCGGGCCATCTCGGCCACCGTGAGCGGCGCCTCGAGGCGCTCGAGCATCCACGCGCGCGTCGCGCCGAGGCCGTCGTCGCTCGGCGGCGGGACCGCTCGCTCGACGAACTGCGCCTGCCCGCCGCTGCGGTGCGGGGCGACGACCATCCGCCGGGCGATGGCCGTCGCGTAGGCGGCGCCGTGGTCGCGCGCGGCGACGTGGAGGCAGAGGTCGATGCCGGCGGCCACGCCGGCCGACGTCAGCACGCGCCCGTCGTCGATGTAGAGGACGCCGGGATCGAGCTCGATGGCCGGGTAGCGCGCCCGCAGCTCGGCGACGTCGCGCCAGTGGGTGGTCGCGCGGCGGCCGTCGAGCACGCCGGCGGCGGCGAGGACGAACGCGCCGGTGCAGATCGAGATGAGCCGCGCCCCGCGGCGGTCGGCCGCCCGTACCGCCGCGACGACGGCCTCGGGGATCGGCGCCGCCGTGGCCTGGATGCCCGGCACGATCACGGTGTCGGCGCGCCGCACGGTCTGCAGCCCGTGCGTGGCCACGACGGCGAAGCCGGTCGAGGTCTGCACCGGGCCGGCGCGCTCGCCGCAGACGCTGAGCGCGTAGCGGTCGCGCTCGTCGGGATGGCCGAAGACCTGTGCGGGGATGGCGAGGTCGAAGGCGACGACGCTGTCGAGCGCGAGGACGGCGATCCGGTGCACCTCCGGATCGTACCTGGCAGGATCACGGCGATGTATGGCAGTCCTGCCACTGGCGAGCCGGCGCGGGGCGCGCGAGCATGACGGCATGCAGATCGACATCGTGGTCTTCGACGGGTTCGACGAGCTGGACGCGCTCGCGCCCTATGAGGTGCTTCGTACCGCCGCCGCGCACGGCGCGCAGATCCAGGCCGAGCTCGTGGGGGTCCACGGCCCCGCCACGGTCACCGCGTCGCACGGCGCGCGGCTCGCGGTCGACCGCGGCCCCTCCGAGTCGGCCCACATGCTCATGGTCCCGGGCGGCGGGTGGTTCCACGGCGCCGGCGTGCGCTCGGAGCTCGAGCGCGGCGACCTCCCGCGCCTGCTCGTCGAGGCCCACGAGCGCGGCGCGATGCTCGCCTCCGTGTGCACGGGGGCGATGCTGCTCGCCGCCGCGGGCCTGACCGAGGGCCGGCGGGCGACGACCCATCACGACGCGTTCGACGACCTGCGCTCGTTCGGGGCCGAGGTCGTCGAAGAGCGCTTCGTCGACGACGGCGACCTGCTCACGGCGGGGGGCGTGACGTCGGGGATCGACCTCGCGCTGCACATCGTGGAGAAGGTCGCCGGCGCGACGGTCGCCGAGACGGTGGCGCGCGAGATCGAGTACGACCGGCGCGGTCAGCCCAGCGCCGCGTAGAAGTCGGCCGCGATCGGGGCGGCGACGGAGCCGCCCGACCGGCCGTTCTCGACCAGCACCGCGATGGCGACGTCGTCGCGGTAGGCGATGAACCACGCGTGGGTCGGCGGCGGATCGCCGCCGCCGTACTCGGCGGTGCCGCTCTTGCCGTGCACGTCGCCCGGGAGGCCGGCGAGCGCGGTGCCGGTGCCGGTCGTCACGACGTCACGCGTCAGCCGTTGCAGCGTGTCGCGCTCGGCGGCGTCGAGCCGCGGGCCCGCCTCCCGCGCGTCGTCCGGCAGCAGCCGCGGCTTCCGCCAGCGTCCGTCGGCGACCGTCGCCGCCACGCTCGCCATCTGGAGCGGGCTGGCCGTGATCCGGCCCTGCCCGATCATCGACGCCGCGCGCTCGACGAGGTCGCCGCCCGAGGGCACCTCGAGGCCGAAGTCGCGCGCCGCGGCGTCGAGCGCGTCCGGCTCCAGCCGCTCGGTCAGCGAGATGAACGCCGTGTTGCACGACTGCGCGAAGTCGGTCGCGAAGGGCACGGCGCCCTGGGCGCTGCCCTCGAAGTTGCGGAACGACCGGCCGCCCACGGTGATCGTGCGCGGGCAGTCGACGACGTCGTCGGGGCTGAGCCCGGCGCGGAGCAGCGCGGCGGTGGTGACGACCTTGAACGTCGAGCCGGGCGGGTAGCGGCCGTCGATGGCGCGGTCGTAGGACTCGTCGCCCGGCCGGTTGGCGACGGCGAGGATGTCGCCGCTCGACGGCTGGACCGCCACGAGCGCCGCCTCGTCGTCGCGGTCGCCGAGTGCCTGCTCGGCGGCGCGCTGGACGTCGATCGAGAGCGTCGTGCGCAGCGGTCGTCCGGCCTGGCCCTTCTTCGTCATGCAGCGTCTCGACCGGCACCCCGCCGGCGCGGAGCACCACCTCGCGGGTCGCCTCGCCGCCGAGCCGCTCCTCGAAGCGCTGCTGTAGGCCGGACTGCCCGACCTCGTCGCCGGGCCCGCGCGTGCCCTTGAGCTGCTCGAGCTGCTCGGCCGTCACCGGCCCGACGGTGCCGAGCAGCGCCCGCGCGAACTCCCGGCTCTCGGCCAGCGGCGCGTCGTCGCGGACCGCCAGACCGCCGGGAACGTCCTCGAGCGCGGCCTTCACGGCGTCGTAGTCGGCCTCGCGCAGGGTGATGGCCTCCACGAACTGCTGCGGCCCGGCGCCCCGGAGGGCGCGGGCGAGGGGCGCGGGGTCGATGTCGACCACGCCGGCCAGCGCCCGCGTGGACGCGCCGATGTCGTCGACCTTGTCGCGGGCGAGGCCGACGCGGTACACGGTGCGGTTGCGGACGATCGCCTCGCCGTCGCGGTCGAGGATGTTCCCGCGGGTCGCGGGAGAGCGCGTGGTGCCGAGCCGCTGGACCTCGTCGAGGGCGGGATGCACCACGGTGGGCGACCACGTGACCGTCCAGCGGTCGTCGGTGCGGCGCAACGTGAGGGCCGACTCGTACGCGAAGCGCCCGATCCCGGGAACCTCCCAGGCCAGCTCCGTCCGCGCCCGAGCCGTGTCGTCCTCCTCGGTGATGTCGAGCAAGCGCGCCTTCAGCGTCGCGCCGTCGAGCCCCGCGCGGTTCGCCTCCAGGTCCTTGGCCGCGGGCTCCGGGCGGTCGGTGAGCGCGGCGGCGCCGCCGTCGTCTCCCCGGCTCCAGGTGGCCAGGAAGCCGTTGGCGGCGTCCCGCGCGGCGGGACCCGTCTGCCCGATCAGCAACCATGTGGCTCCGGCGGCAACCGCGCCGAGCGCGATCACGAGTGCGGCCAGGGCCGCGACACGGCGGCCGCGACTGCGTCGTCGATACATGGTCCGCCCGCCGCTCATCGAACCCTTCAGGCAAGCGTCCGAGCGCCAGCCTGTCAAGGCTCACGCCTAAGTAAACACTAAGAATCCGGATTCAGCTCTTCGTGGCGGTGAACCGTCTGGACGGTGCACTCAGACCGCGTTTGCGACGAAGAGTGGAACGTCCGTTCACTGTTTGCTTGATCGACTGTCATGCACTTCAGGTGGATGACCGCCGGCGCCTGGGCGCGACCGGGCAGTCACCTCGCGTCCGGCCGCAGGCCTCGAGGTCGCACAGCCGGCAGAGCCGCGGCTCGGCGTCGGGCGCGCGCCCGAGCTCGCCGAGGATCGACTCCGCGAGACCCGCGAGGGCGGCTTGTTGATCGACGGTCAGTACGTTCAGTACGGATTGCATTTCAGCGGCCCGCTTCGTGATGAGCCGACGGGCGACACGGCGGCCGGCCGGCGTGAGGAAGAGGGCGGTTGACCGCTGGTCAGCACCGCGCCGGCGCTCCACCAGCCCATCCGCCTCGAGCCGGTCGACAAGACGGACCGTCCCCGAGTGCGACAGGGCCACAGTGCCCGCCAGAGCGTCGATCGCACGACCGGCGCCACGGCCGTAGAGCCACACGACCGCCTGCGCCGCCGTCCCGCCGGCCTCGGGAACCGAGACCTCGGCGAGCCGGTCGGCGAGCGCCAGGCCGAGGGCGCCCAAGAGGTTGGCGTCGCGCGCGGACATATGCGTGACTCATACATACGCGAAGCCGCCTGTCAACCCTTCTTCGGCGGTCGCAAGGGCGCGAACTTCGGCATTGAGGGAGGCGGGTCGAACCGGCGCGGCGGACCCCTCGAACGTTCGTGGCGGATTACCCACGCTATAGGGGGGTCAATCCGCCACGAACTGAGATGCGCGCCCGGCGAGGCGCTCGAGGCCGACCACCCTCCCTACCCAGCCGCAGTTCGCCGGCGCCACCACCCCGCGACAAGGAGCGCCACGACACGTACCACGACCGCGCCCCAAAACGGTCCGCACAACGACATCAAGCCAACCCCGAGACTGGACGTTCACCCCTTCCTGGACCACCGGTCCGCACCGCCTGGCCCGAAGGCTGAAATCCGCTCGCGGCGCGATTCTGGGCACTACCTTCCCGCCATGTCGCGTCCGCGTCAGATATTCGCGATGGGCGGCGGCGGGTTCTCCATGGAGTCCGGGAACGCGCTGCTCGATGACTACGCGCTCGCCCTCACGGGAGTCGAGTGCCCGAAGGTCTGCTTCCTCCCCACCGCGTCCGGCGACGCCGACCACTACATCGTTCGCTTCTACCGGGCCTTCCCGGCGGCCCGCTGCCGGCCGTCGCACATCTCGCTCTTCCGCCGCGACGGGGGCGCAGGGCCGGACATGGGCGCCTTCCTCATGGAGCAGGACCTGATCTACGTGGGCGGCGGCAGCGTGATCTCGCTGCTCGGGACCTGGTCCGCCCACGGAATCGACCTCATGCTTCGCGCCGCGTGGGAGAACGGCGTGGTCATGACCGGCCTCAGCGCCGGGTCGCTGTGCTGGTTCGAGCAGGGCATGACGGCGTTCCACGGCGAGAGCAAGCCCGTGCGGGGCATGGGTTTGCTCCCGTTCGCCAATGCGGTCCACTACGAAGAGAAGCCGGAGCGCCGCGCCGCCTTCCTGGCGGCCGTGGCCGATGGCCTGCCCTCCGGCTACGGCACCGGTGACGGGGCGGCTCTGCACTTCGTCGGCACCACGCTCGCCGAGGTCGTGACCTCGCGCGAGAAGGCTCGGGCGTACCATGTAGCGCCTGAAGGGGCCGAAGTGACAGAGACCGAGCTCGCCACGCGCTTCCTCGGCGCGCCGCTCGCCGTGGAGCCGGCGCTTGCCGCCTGAGACCGGCCGGACGCCGACAATCCTGGCCATGGGCGGCGGTGGCTTCACCGCCGGAACCGCCGACCCTGCCCTCGACGACCTCGTCCTCGAGCTCACGGGCCTACCGCGCCCGCGCGTCTGCCTGCTGCCCACCGCGGGCGGTGACTCCGAGTTCCAGATCCGCCGCTACTACGAGACGTTCGGCGACCGCCTGTGCGAGCCCTCGCACATCTCACTGTTCCGCCTCGGCCGCAGGCCGGTCCCGCTGCGCGAGCACTTACTGTCACAGGACGCCATCTACGTCGGCGGGGGCTCGATGGTGAACCTGCTCGCCATCTGGAAGGCGCAGGGGCTGGATCAGATCCTGCGCGAGGCCTGGGAGCACGGCATCCTCCTCGCCGGCCTCAGCGCCGGCTCGATGTGCTGGTTCGAGTGGGGCGTGACCACGTCGTCCGGTCATCCCGCCCCCGCGCCCGGACTCGGCTTCCTGCCCGGCTCGAACTCCGTTCACCACGACACGGAGCCCGCCCGGCGCCCCGTGTACCTCAACGCCGTGCGCACCGGCATCGTCCCGCCCGGCTACGCGGCGGACGACGGAGCCGCGCTGATCTTCAAGGGCACCGAGCTCGAGGAAGTGGTGAGCGCCCGCCGCGGGGCGCGCGCCTACGAGGTGACAGTTGACGGTGAAACTTCACTTACCGTGCGTTCACTCCACTCACGGGTGAACTCACCCTCGACCCTGCCGGCCGTCGCCGAGCTGCGCCACCTGCGCGTGGCCCGGACGGGCGGCCTGCGCGACTGACCCGGCTCAGGAATCCATAGCGTCGTACGCCTGGTCCTCGACGAGCTCGGCGACCTCCTCGGTGTCGGGCTCCTCGTCGTGCTCGGTCTTCAGGTGCTGGGCCAGGTTGCGGGCCAGCTCTTCGTCGTTGGCGGCGGAGATCGTCTCGCCGCACTCGTTGCATTCGATCACTCGCATGTCGACGTCTTACCCCAATGCTTTGTTCAGGTTGTAGGCGGCGCTGATCAGCGCCAGGTGCGTGAAGGCCTGCGGGAAGTTGCCGAGCTGCTCGCCCGTCGGTCCGATCTCCTCCGAGTACAAGCCGAGGTGGTTGGCGTAGGTGAGCATCTTCTCGAAGACCAGCCGCGCCTCCTCGAGCTCGCCCGCCCGCGTCAGCGCCTCGACGTACCAGAACGTGCACATCGAGAAGGTGCCCTCGTCGCCCCGTAGGCCGTCGGGCGACGCCTCGACGTTGTAGCGGTAGACCAGCGAGTCGGAGACCAGCTCGTCGCCGATCGCCCAGAGGGTGGAGAGCCAGCGCGGATCGGTCGGCGCAATGAAGAGGACCAGCGGCATCAGGAGGATCGACGCGTCGAGCACGTCCGAGCCGTAGTGCTGGACGAAGACCTCGCGCTCCGCGCTCCAGCCCTTCTTCATGATCTGGTTGTAGATCCGGTCGCGCTCGCCGAGCCAGGTCACGATGTCGCCCGGGAGCCCGCGCGAGCGGTTCATGCGGATGGCCCGCTCGATCGCCACCCACGACATCAGGCGCGAGTACGTGAACTCCTTCTGGCCGCCGCGCGTCTCCCAGATCCCCTCGTCGGCCTGGTCCCAGTTCTCGCACAGCCAGTCGACGATCCGGCGGACGTTCTCCCACGTCTCGAAGTGGATCGGCGAGCCGTACTTGTTGTAGAGGTAGATCGAGTCGATCATCTCGCCGTAGATGTCGAGCTGGCGCTGGTCGGCCGCGGCGTTGCCGATGCGCACGGGCGCCGAGTCGCGATAGCCCGACCACGTCGGGTGCTCGATCTCCGGCAGCTCCGCCCGGCCGTCGATCCCGTACATGATCTGGAGCGGGCCCGAGGGCCCGACCTTCCACTCGCGCGTGCGATCGGTCAGCCAGCCCATGAAGGCGCCGGCCTCCTCGGTGAAGCCGAGCCGCAACAGCCCGTAGAGGGAGAACGCCGCGTCGCGGATCCACGTGTAGCGGTAGTCCCAGTTGCGCTCACCGCCGATCTGCTCCGGGAGCGAGGTGGTCGGCGCCGCCACCAGCGCGCCCGTCGGCGCATAGGTCAGGAGCTTCAGCGTCAGGGCCGAGCGCTGCACCATCTCCCTCCAGCGGCCCTTGTAACCGGACTGGGAGACCCATCTCCGCCAGTACTTCACCGTCGCATCGAACGCGGCGGCGGTCTCCTGCTCCGGGTACGGCCGCGCGATGTGGTCCGGGGGCACCCGCTCGAGCACGAACGACTGCGAAGCACCCGCCGCCAGATCGAAGGTCGCGAAGATGCCGCCGTCGCGGCGCTCGAGGCGGCGCTGCGAGCCCATCGCATGCGCGACGGCGCCCTCGAGGGCCAGCGACAGCACGGGAGAGCGGAAGAGCACGCCGTGCGGGTGCATCTCCACCTCGTGCTCGGCGCGCCCGTAGTCGAACCGCGGCTGTACCTCGAGCATGAAGCGCATCTCGCCGCGGACGACGACGACGCGGCGGATCAGGCGGTGCCGGTGGGAGCCGGTGTCGATCGACTCGATCGGCATGAAGTCCTGCACTTCGCCGACGCCGCTCTCGGTGAAGAAGCGCGTGATGAGGATGTTGGTGTCGGGGAAGTAGAGCTGCCGCGACGTCCAGCCATCGTCGGCCGGGCGGATGACGTAGGAGCCGCCCTTGTCGGCGTCGAGGATGCTCCCGAACACGCTCGGGGAGTCGAAGGCCGGGCAGCAGTACCAGTCGATCGTGCCGGTCGTGCCGACGAGCGCGACCGTGTGCAGATCGCCGACGAGCCCGTGTTCGGCGATCGGCAGATACCGCTGCGCCAGATCGCCTGCGTCGGCCATCAGTTACAGAACTCGTCCTCGATGGCCTGGATCTTCGCCAGGCGTCGCACGTGCCGCTCCTCGCCGGTGAAGTTCGCGCCCAGGAACGCGCGGATGCAGTCGGCCGCCAGCGCCGGCCCGACCACCCGGGCGCCGAGGCAGAGGACGTTGACGTCGTCGTGCTCGACGCACTGGTGCGCCGTGTAGGTGTCGTGCGCGCAGGCGGCGCGGATGCCCGGGACCTTGCAGGCCGCCACCGCGACGCCGGCGCCCGAGCCGCAGACCACGACGGCGCGATCGGCGCGGCCCTCGCGGACGGCGTCGGCGCCCGCTCGCGCGATGTCGGGGTAGTCGACCGGTGCCGTCGAGTTCGTCCCGAGGTCGATGGTCTCGTGGCCGTCGTCGGCAACGACCTGCAGCACGAGCTCCTTCAACGGGAACCCCGCGTGGTCGAACGCACAGGCGATCTTCATCGTCCCTCCACCGCCTCCTCCATCACCTGACCGGTCTCCGCCGCGTACTCCTGCGCGGCGATCAGCGCCGCACCGAGCACGCCCGCGCGCGGTCCGTGGCGGGCGCACCGGATCTCGGTCTTCGAGCCGGCGCCCGGCACGGCGTACTTCCATGCGGTCTCGCGAGCCGGGCCGAGCAGGTGCTCGCCCGCCGCCGAGACGCCGCCGCCGATGACGACCTCGAGCGGGTCGAACATGGTGATCGCGTTGGCGATCCCGATGCCCAGCCGCTCGCCGAGGATGCGCAGGCAGCGGACCGAGGCCTCGTCGCCCTCGTTCGCGCCGTCGACGACGTCGTGCCCTGTCACCCCGCCGTCTCGCGTCAGGCGCCGCCCGAGGAACGAGTTCGGGTCCTCGCGCGCGGCCTCGTGGGCCAGGCGGTCGAGCGCCGTGCCGGAGGCGAGCTGCTCGAGCGAGCCGGCCTGCGGGAAGACGCCGGTGTGGGCGGGCGCACCGTGCGCGAGGTCGAGGCCGATGATCGTGTGGCCGACCTCGGACGCCGTGCCGGTGGCGCCGCGGTAGAGCCGGCCGTTGAGCACGAGCCCGCCGCCGACGCCGGTGCCGACCGTGAACATCACGAGATGCGGGACGGCCAGGCGGCCGTCGTGGAACGCCTCGGCCAGCGCGGCGCAGGACGCGTCGTTCTCCACGTAGACGGGCACGCCGGCGCGCTCGGTGAGCAGCTCGCGCAGCGGCACGTCCTTGAGCGGGATGTTCACGCTGGAGCGGATGCGGCCGGTCGCGAACTCGATCAGCGACGGGACGCCGATGCCGACGGCCTTGGTGTCGGGCGTCCGCGCCGACTCGATCGTCGCCGCGAGCTGCTCGACGAGCCCTTCCTGGTCGCCGAGCTGGGTGTGCTGGAGCTCCGACTCGCTGAGCTCGCCGGCCTGCAGCGTGGCCACGGCGATCTTCGTGCCCCCGACGTCGATCCCGACGAACTGGTCGCTCAAGGCGCTGCGGCGGGGTCGAGGTACACGGTCAGCTCACCCCGGGGACGGACATGGGCGGCGGGCGAGGTCATATCGGGAGTGTCCCCGAACGCGCGCCGGACCGCCTCGCGCTTCGACTCGCCGGTGACGAGGAAGACGACGTGCCGGGCGGCGTTGATGGCCGGGATCGTCAGCGAGATGCGCGGCACCTGCGGCTCCATCCCCGCCTCCGGCACGCCGACCACGAGGCGGTCGGTCACGTTCACCTCGGGCTTGCCGGGGAACAGCGAAGCGCAGTGGGCGTCCGGGCCGAGGCCGAGCAGCAGCAGGTCCCACGGCGGCTCGTCGCCGAGCCGCTCGCGGATCAGCGCCTCGTAGTTGCGCGCGCCGGCGTCCGGACCGAGCTCGCCCTCCATCCGGAACACCTCGGGCCGCGGGTCGAGCTTGGAGAGCAGCGCCGCCTCGGCCATCCCGTGATTGGACCACTCGTGGTCCTCGGGCACGCAGCGCTCGTCGCCGTACCAGACGCGGGCGCCGCTCCAGTCGGCGCCACCCGCGGCCGCCAGCTCGTACGCGCGCTTGGGCGAGCTGCCGCCCGTCAGCACGAGGTCCCCGCCGGCGCCGGCGGTCGCGACCAGCAGCTCGGCGACACGCGCGGCCGGGTCGTCCAGCACCTCGATCCTCATCGCGCGAGTACCCGCGCGCACGCGAGCGCCGGGCGGTAGGTCGGATCGCGCAGCAGCGCCTGCCGGACGCCCTCGCCGAGGATGCCGCCCTCGCCGCGCGAGGCGCCGAGCACGGTCCACTTCTGCTCGCTGCCGTCGCGGGCGCGGCGCACGGCGAGCAGGCCGCCGGGCCCGCGGTCGAGCGAGACCGCCTCGCCGGACGCCGTCTCGATCGTCACCCCGGCCAGGCCGGGAGCGTTCTGGTGCGTCGGCTCGAGCTGGATCCGCACCTCGCCGCGCTTCGCCCGCGCGTGCCCGACCAGCGACCGGCCGGAGGCCGAGAGGCCGCCCGGCTTCCAGCCCAGGCGCGAGGCGAGCCAGCCGCAGAAGAGCATCGCGGCGGCGAGCGAGTCGTCGCGGTGGCGCACGGTCACCGAGGACACGCCGGCGAGCGCCGCCCGCAGGTTCGGCGGGTCGAAGGTGGCGGCCACCCGCTCGCGCCACGGCGTGGAGCGCAGCCACGCGAGGTCGACCACGTACGCGTACTCGGACAGCTCGGACACGCGGCGCAGCGACTCGGCCACGTCCGGCTCGTCCTGGGTGTCGACGAGCACGATCTGCGCCAGGCGCCGGAGGGCGTCGACTGCCTCGGCGTGGCCGTGCGGCGCCCACACCATCGTCGCCAGGTCGGAGACGAGCAGCGGGTCGACGATGGTGTCGAGCTTGGACAGGTGGCGCGGGCCGATCTCGATCTCCACCCGCTCGCGGGCGACGGCGATGTGGCCTGGCCTCGGCTCGGCGTCGTCGGTGCCGACGCCAGCCCAAGCGTCGATCGTCTGCCGGCCCTCCTCCACGGCGCAGAGCACGAGCCGCGACGGGTGGTAGCGCCCCACGCGCTCGAACCGGTTCTCGATCTCTCCGCGGTACTCGGCGTCCACGATCGCCACCACGTTGAGCACCCGCGCGGGCACGAACGGATGGTCGGAGTGATGGTGCTCGATGACGATCTGCCGCAGCGCCGCCTCGATCCTCGCCGGCGTCGTGTTGCGTTCCGACCAGACCTCGTCCACTTACAGGGCCCTCCAGTGGCGGCCCTCGCCCAACAGCGCGTCGGCCTCCGCCGGCCCGGGCGTGCCCGACTCGTACTCGGCCAGCGGTGGGTGACCCTCGCTCCAGGCCTTGAGGATCGGGTCGATGATCGACCACTGCGCGTCGACCTCGTCGTTGCGGGTGAAGAGCGTCGCGTCGCCGCGCATCGCGTCGAGGATCAGCCGCTCGTACGCCTCCGGCGACTGGGACATGAACGAGGTGCCGTAGAGGAACTCCATGTTGACCGGGCGGATGCGCATGCTCGCGCCCGGGATCTTCGCGCCCAGGGACAGCGAGACGCCCTCGTTGGGCTGCACGGTGAGGATGAGCTGGTTGGGCTGGACGCCGACCGATCCCTTGGACTGGAAGGCGAGGTGCGGCACGGGCTTGAGCTGCACCGCGATCTCCGTGACCTTGCGCGCCAGCCGCTTGCCGGTGCGCAGGACGATCGGCACGCCGGCCCAGCGCCAGTTGTGGACCTCGAGCCGCAGCGCCGCGTAGGTCTCGGTCTGCGAGTCCGCGGGCACGCCCGCCTCCTCCAGATAGCCGGGGGCCTCCTTCCCGCCCACCACGCCGGCCGTGTAGCGCCCGCGCACCGTCATCTTCGCGACCTGCTCCTTCGTCGGCGGCTCGATCGCCTGCAGGACCTTGACCTTCTCGTCGCGCACCTTGTTGGCCTCGAACGACGTCGGCGGCTCCATGCAGACCAGCGTGAGCAGCTGGAGCATGTGGTTCTGGACGAGGTCGCGCAGCGCACCGGAGGAGTCGTAGTAGCCGGCGCGGGTGCCGATCCCGATGTCCTCCGCCGCGGTGATCTGGATGTGGTCGATGTAGTTGCGGTTCCAGACCGGCTCGAACATGTAGTTCGCGAACCGGAACGCCATCACGTTCTGGACCGTCTCCTTGCCCAGGTAGTGATCGATGCGGAAGACCTGGCGCTCGCGGAAGACCGAGTGGACCACGTCCTGCAGCGACCGCGCGGAGGCGAGGTCGGTGCCGAACGGCTTCTCGATCACGACCCGCACCTCGGCGTCCTCGCTGCGGTGGAGGCCGTTCTCCTTGATCGCCTCGGTGATCACCGGGAAGAACTCCGGCGCCGTCGAGAGGTAGTAGACGCGGTTGAGCGGCTGTCCCCCCTCGGTGTCCAGCTGGTCCATCAGCGTCCCGAGCTTGGCGTAGTTCTCCACGTCGTCGAACGGGATGCCGCGGTAGAACATGCGTGCCACGAGCCCGTCGAGCACGCTGTCGTCCGGCCGCCGGCGCGAGAACTCGCTGATCGACTCGCGCGCCTGCGCGCGGAAGTCGTCGTCGGTCTGGTCGCGGCGCGAGACGCCGATCAGGTTGAAGCGCTCGGGGAGCGCGCCCTCGTGGGCGAGGTTGTAGAGCGCCGGCAGGAGCTTGCGCCCGGCCAGGTCACCGGTGGCGCCGAAGATGACCAGCGTCGTCGCCGGGACGGGCAGGCGCTCGAGGCCCTCGACGAGCGGGTTCTCGGTTGCCGCGACAGCCATCGATCAGCCTCCCCCGGCCGCCCGCTCGACGGCGTGGCCGCCGAACTGGTTGCGCAGCGCCGCGAGCACCTTGTGGGTGTACTCGCCCTCGCCGCGCGAGTAGAAGCGCGCGTACAGCGACGCGGTGATCACCGGCGTCGGCACGTCCAGGTCGATGCCGTCGATGATCGTCCAGCGGCCCTCGCCGGAGTCGCTCACGTGGCCGCGGATGTCCGCCAGGTCGTTGCCCTCCTGCTCGAACGCGCGCTCGGCCAGCTCGCACAGCCACGAGCGGACGACCGACCCGCGGTTCCAGAGGCCCGCGACCTCCTTGAGGTCGATGTCGAACTTCGCCTTGTGCATCAGCTCGAAGCCCTCGGCGTAGGCCTGCATGATCCCGTACTCGACCCCGTTGTGGACCATCTTCACGAAGTGGCCCGCGCCGGCGTCGCCGAACCGTCGCCAGCCGTCCGGCGGGGCGAGCACGTCGAGGATCGGGGCGAGCCGGTCGACGCTCTCGGCGTGGCCGCCGACCATCATGCAGTAGCCGACCTCGAGCCCCCAGACGCCGCCGGAGGTGCCGACGTCGACGTAGTGGATCCCCCGCTCGTCGAGCGCGGCCGCGCGGCGGACGTCGTCGTGCCAGTTGGTGTTGCCGCCGTCGACGATCGTGTCGCCCTCGTCGAAGAGGTCGGCGAGCGCGTTGACGGTCTCCTCCGTCGCGTCGCCGGCCGGGACCATGAGCCACACGGTGCGCGGCGGGTCGAGCTTGCTCACGAGGTCCTCGAGCGAGGACGCGCCGGTGGCCCCGTGGCCTTCGGCGGCGCTGACGTTGTCGGCGTGATGGTCGTAGGCGATGACCTGGTGGTCCGAGTCGCGGTGGATGCGATGGACCATGTTGCCGCCCATCTTCCCGAGCCCCACGAAGCCGAGTTGCATCAGAGGATCTCCTTTCCGACCCTGACGGCCGGAAGTCCGTGTGCTCGCAGTGTCTCCAGGTCGCCGTCCGCCTGGGCGCGGATCAGCGTCTTGAAGCCGAAAGGCTCGCCCGGCACGTCCAGGTCGAGACTCGGCTCGTCGACGATCTCGACGAAGCGCCCGGTCGGCGGGCCGCCCTTGTGGAACTGGCCCGTCGAGTGCAGGTAGCGCGGCCCGTAGCCGAACGTCGTGGCGACGCCGTGCTCGGTGATCAGCTTCGCGCGGAAGCGGGCCACCGCCGCGTCGGTCTCGTCGCTGTAGGGCAGGTAGGCGAGGATGGCCACGTAGGCGGGCGGCTCGAGGCCGCTGAGCAGCTCGTCGAGGCTGCCGGGATCGACGTCCTGCGGACCCGCCTTCAGCGCCTTGCTCGTGTTGTCCTTGGCCTCCTGCACGTTCGGCTGGTCGAACGGGTTGATCTCGAGCACCCAGCCGGCGACGGCGGTCGCGAACTCGGAGTGGAAGAAGATCCGCCCGAGGTCGGCCGGGCCTTCGGCGCGCACCGTGATCGTCGGGTGCCCGGCCTTGCGCAGCGCGGCGACCTTGGCGGCGTTGTCCTCGTCGCCCAACGCGATGTGGAGGAAGACGCGGTCGTTGCCGTAGGCGCCCGGATCGACGAGCGGCTCGTCGGCGATCGGGAGGATGCCGCGCCCGTGCTTGCCGGTCGACTCGGCCACCAGCTGCTCGACCCAGAGGCCGAACGACGACAGCGGCTCGTCGACCACGAACGTGAGCTTGTCGCGCCCGGTCGTGGCCAGCTCGCCGAGCGCGATGCCCAGCCAGAGGCCCGAGTTGCCCTCCTTGAGCTGGCAGTTGGCCACCGCCACCTCGGCCGCCTCGAGCACGGCGCGCACGTCGACGCCGATGAGCGCCGCGGGGACGAGCCCGAAGTAGGAGAGCGCGGAGTAGCGACCGCCGATGTCGGGATCGTTCTCGAACACGCGCCGGAAGTCGTGCTCGCGGGCCAGCTCGGCCAGCCCGCTCCCCGGATCCGTGACGGCGACGTAGTGCGCGCCGTCGCTCTGGAGCGCGTGGAAGAACTTGAACTGCGACAGCGGCTCGATCGTCCCGCCCGACTTGGAGGAGATGACGAACAGCGTCTTGGCGAGGTCGATGGCGTCGACGGTCGCCTGGATGACGGCGGGGTGCGTCGAGTCGAGCACGTGGAGCGTCATCGCCGGGTCGGCCCACGAGCGGCGGAAGACCTCGGGCGCCAGGCTCGAGCCGCCCATGCCGCACAGCACGACGTCGGTGTAGCCCTCGGCCCGGACCTCGGAGGCGAGGCTCTCGAGGTCGTCGACCGTGTCGAGCATGGTCTCGGCGATGCCGAGCCAGCCGAGGCGGTTGGTGACCTCCGGCGTGCCCTCGGGCCCCCACAGCGTGCCGTCGCGGTGCCAGATGCGGTGGACGACGTCGCCTTCCTCGGCCTTCTTCAGGCGCGCGGCGACGGCCTGCTCGAGGTCGGCCGGCAGGTCGGCCTCGATGGCGTCGGGGCGGCCGGTGACGATCGCCTCGCGCTTGGTCTCGATGCCGTCGAGCAGCTTGTTCATCGGGACGACGAACGCGTCGATGCCGTCCTTGAGCAGCTTCGCGGTGACGTCGTCGAGGTCGATGCCCGCGTCGGCGAGCGCGGCGAGGTCGCCGCTCGGGTCGAGCGCGGAGGTCTCGCCGGACACCTCACCCTCGCGCGCGGCGGCGGTCAGCGTGGGCAGCGGCATCGTGTTGACGCTGTCGCGGCCGACGAGGCCGTACACGTACATCGTCTCGGGATAGGCGGGGTTCTTCACGCCGGTCGACGCCCACAGCGGCCGCTGGACCGGCGCGCCGGCCTCGCGCAGCGCGGCGAAGCGCTCGCCGTCGAACACCTCGCGGAACTTGCGATAGGCGGCGCGGGCGTTGGCCAGCCCGGCGCGGCCGGCGAGGTCGCTGCGGCCGGCGGCCTCGAGCCGCTTGTCGACCTCGGTGTCGACCCGCGAGACGAAGAA
Source organism: uncultured Solirubrobacteraceae bacterium (assembly GCA_963774155.1). Taxonomy (GTDB): domain Bacteria; phylum Actinomycetota; class Thermoleophilia; order Solirubrobacterales; family Solirubrobacteraceae; genus DASSUW01. The sequence goes on along the minus strand of CAVZDW010000004.1, from coordinate 701,938 downwards.
CGAGGCGACCGAGTGGCGGTCGAGCGGGCGCCCGGCCTCGCGCCGGCGCTCCATCGCGCGGATGAAGGCCTCCATCACGCGCTCGTAGTACGACACCGCGAAGAGCAGCGTGACGTTGACGTTCATGCCCTCGTAGAGGGCCTCCTCGATCGCCGGCATCCCCTCGTCGGTGGCCGGGATCTTGATCATCAGGTTCGGCCGGTCGACGAGGCCCCAGTACATCCGGGCCTGCTCGAGCGTGCCCTCGGTGTCGTGCGCCAGCCGCGGCGCGACCTCGAGCGAGACGTACCCGTCCTGCCCGCCCGACTCGTCGTAGACCGGACGCAGCACGTCCGCCGCGAGCTGCACGTCGCGGACGGCCAGGCGGCGGTAGACCTCGCGCGCGGAGAGCCCCTCGCGGGCCGCCGCGGCCATGTCCTCGTCGTAGTCCGAGGAGCCGAGGATGGCCTTCTCGAAGATGGCCGGGTTCGAGGTGACGCCGCGCAGCGAGTCCTCGGCGACCATCCGTTCCAGCTCGCCGTCCTCGATCATCCCGCGGCGGATCTGGTCCAGCCACACGCTGGTGCCCGCGGCCGTCAGGGCCGCGAGCCGCTCGTTCAAGGTGACGCTCATGCTCTCGTCCTTTCCAGAACGGCGCGGGCGCGATCCGCGATCGCGGGCCCGGTGAAGCCGAAGTGCTCGTAGAGCGCCTTGGCCGGAGCCGAGGCGCCGAATCCCTCCATCGCCACGACGTCGCCGTCGTTTCCGACCCAGCGATGCCAGCCGAGCGGGCTGGCGGCCTCGACGGCAACGCGCGCCCGCACGGAGGGCGGGAGCACGCTGTCGCGGTAGTCCTGGTCCTGCTCGACGAAGCGATCCAGGCAGGGCATGCTCACGAGGCGGATGCGGACGCCGTCGGCCTCCAGGAGCTTGGCCGCGTCGTTGGCGTGGTGGACCTCGGAGCCGGTGCCCATGAGGATCAGCTCCGGGTCCCCGCCCTCGCTGTCCCGCAGCACGTAGGCGCCGCGCTCGATCGCGTCGTCCGGCACCCCCGCGGGGTCCCAGACCGGCAGGCCCTGGCGCGACAGCGCGAGCGCGGTCGGCCGGTCGGTCTGGCGCAGGGCGTGCCGCCAGGCGAGGGCCGTCTCGTTGAAGCCCGCGGGCCGCACGACGTCGAGGTTCGGCGTCGCCCGCAGGGTGGCCAGCTGCTCGATCGGCTGGTGCGTCGGGCCGTCCTCGCCGAGGCCGATCGAGTCGTGGGTGAACACGAAGGTCGACGGGATGTGCATGAGGGCCGCGAGGCGGATCGCCGCCTTCATGTAGTCGCTGAAGATCAGGAAGCCGGCGCCGAAGGCGCGGAAGCCGCTCAGCGTGAGGCCGTTGACCACGGCGCCCATGGCGTGCTCGCGGATGCCGAAGTGGAAGTTGCGGCCGGAGTACTCGCCGGCCTCCACGCTGCCGCCGCCGTTGATCAGCGTGAGCGTTGAGGGCGCGAGGTCGGCGGAGCCGCCGACGAGCTCGGGCACCCGGGCCGCCGCCCACTGGATGACCTCGTTGGAGGCCTTGCGGGTGGCGATCATGCCGGCGTCGGGGCCCTTCTTCGGGACCTCGGCGTCCCAGCCCTCGGGCAGCGTGTGCGAGAGCATGCGCTCGAGCTCGGCGCGGTCGGGGAACTTCTCGTCCCACGCCTCGTACAGCTCGCGCCCGCGGTCGACCGCCTCGCGGAAGTGGGCGAGGGCCTCCTCGGGGACGAAGAAGGGCTCCTCGCTGGGCCAGCCGTAGGCCTGCTTGGTGAGCTTGATCTCCTCCTCGCCGAGCGGCGAGCCGTGCGCCTCGTGGGTGTCCTGCTTGTTCGGCGACCCGGGCGCGATGTGCGTCCGGATGATGATCATGCTCGGCTGGTCGGTGTTGCCCTTGGCGGCCTCCACGGCGGCCTCGAGGCTGTCGAGCCCGATGTCCTCGTGGAGGTTCTGGACGTGCCAGCCGTAGGCCTCGTAGCGCTTGCCGACATCCTCCGAGAAGGCGAGCGCCGTGTCGCCCTCGATCGAGATGTGGTTGTCGTCGTAGAAGACGATCAGGCGGCCGAGGCCGAGGTGCCCGGCCAGCGAGCTCGCCTCGGAGGCGATGCCCTCCTCGAGGTCGCCGTCGGAGGCGATCACGTACGTGTGGTGGCCGACCATCTCCTCGTCGAAGCGCGCGGCGAGCAGGCGCTCGCCCAGCGCCATGCCGACGGCGGTCGAGATGCCCTGGCCGAGCGGCCCGGTGGTGGTCTCGATTCCTGGCGCGTGGCCATACTCGGGATGGCCGGCGGTCGGGGAGCCGAGCTGGCGGAAGTGCTTGAGGTCGTCGAGCGAGATCCCGTATCCGCTGAGGTACAGGGTCGAGTAGAGGAGCATCGACGCGTGGCCCGCGGACAGCACGAAGCGGTCGCGTCCCGGCCAGTCCGGATGCTCCGGCGAGTGGCGCATGACGCGCGTGTAGAGCAGGTACGCCACCGGCGCCAGCGCCATCGGGGTGCCGGGGTGGCCCGAGTTGGCCTTCTGGACCGCATCCATCGAGAGCGTGCGGATCGTGTTCACGCAGAGCTCGTCGAGGGCGGCCCGCTCCGTCACCTGGGTCAATGCGGCTCTCTCTCCTGGTCGGGTTGCTGCGCACACGCTACGCGAGAAGCGGCCGTAAGGGGTCCTCACCGCGAACTAAGGGGGTCTGACCCCCTTAGTCGGCGCGACCTCCCGATGTAGAGGCTCTGTCTCAGCCCTAAGTTCGCTCTCATGCACACGCTCAACGCAGCCACCATCGCCGATCAGTACGTCACCGAGCGCGTCGAAGGCGCCGCTCGCGCCCGCCGCTTCGCCCGCGTTCGCCGGCGCTTCTCGCGCGCCGAGCGCCGCGATGCTGCTCCCTCCTCCCCGCTCCCCAGCCGGCTAGGCGTAAGCAGCGCCGGCAAGTGACCTCCATCATGGAGGTCGTGCTCCGCCGCGTCTCCAGCCCCAGGTTCGTCGGCCGCTCCGACGAGCTCGGGTTGCTGGAGCGCGGTCTGGAGCGGTCGCTGGAGGGCGTGCCGGCCTTCACCTTCATCGCCGGCGAGTCGGGCGTCGGCAAGAGCCGCCTGGTCCGCGAGTTCGAGGAGCGCGCCGCGCATCTTGGCGCGCGCGTGCTCGTCGGCCACTGCCTCAACCTCGGTGGCACCGTCCTCCCCTACGCGCCGCTGGTCGAGGCTCTTAGGTCGGAGGTGGCCTTCCCGGAGGCCGCCAGCCAGGCCGAGGTGTACGAGGCCTTGCTGGAGCTGCTCGAGCGGCTCGGGCCGGTCGCCCTGGTCATCGAGGACCTCCACTGGGCCGATCCCTCGACGCGCGACTTCCTCGTCTTCCTCGTCCGCAACGCGCGCTCCCAGTCGCTCTCCCTGCTCGTCACCTACCGCTCCGACGAGCTCCATCGCCGCCATCCCCTGCGCCCCGTGCTGTCCGAGCTCGAGCGCGTGCCCGGCGTGGACCGCATCGCGCTCGAGCGCTTCAGCCGCGAGGAGGTGGCCGAGCAGCTGGCCGGCATCCTCGACGTCGCGCCCGAGGCCGAGCTGGCCGACCGCCTGTACGCGCGCGGGCAGGGCAACCCGCTCTACACCGAGGAGCTGCTCGCCGCCTCCGCCGACGGCTTCGGCGAGCTCCCCGCCACGCTCCGCGACGCGCTGCTCGGCCGCTTCGAGCGCCTCCCGTCCGCGGCGCAGGAGGTCGTCCGCGTGGCCGCCGTGGTCGAGCATCCGATGAGCCACGCGCTGCTCGAGGCCGTGCTGCCCTCCGGCGACCTCCTCGAGGGCGCGCGCGAGGCCGTCGCGCACCAGCTCCTCGTGGCCCAGGCCGACGGCACGTATGCCTTCCGCCACGCGCTCGTCGGCGAGGCGATCTACGAGGACCTGCTCCCGGGCGAGCGGACGGCGCTGCACGCCCGCCTCGGCGAGGTGATCGAAGCCGACCCGTCGCTGCTCGGCGACGCGCCCCCCGGCGCGGTGCCGGCCGAGCTGGCCTGCCACTGGCGCGGGGCACACGACCTGCCGCGGGCGCTCGGCGCCTCGGTGGCCGCCGGTCTCGCCGCCCGCGAGGTGTTCGCCCACGGCGAGGCGCTGCGCCATCTCGAGACGGCGCTCGCGCTCTGGGAGCGCGTGCCGGACGCCGCCGAGCGGGCCGGCCTCTCGCGCTCCGGCGTCATGCGCCAAGCGGCGGCGGCGGCCAGCGACGGCTTCGAGACGTCGCGCGCCGTGGCGCTCCAGCGCGAGGCGCTGGCCGACGCGGGCGCGGATCCGATCGAGCGTGCCCGCATGCACGCCGAGCTGGCCCGCTACCTGCGCCACGCCAACGAGCACGACGAGAGCGACGACGAGCTGCGCCGGGCGCTGGAGCTGCTCCCGCCGGGCGCCGAGCTCGAGCGCGCCCAGCTGCGCGACCAGAGCGCCAAGAGCCTGATGCTGCGCGGCCACTTCCGCGAGGCCGCGATCGAGGCGCGGGAGACCGCCAAGGAGGCGCGGCGCCTCGGCGACGTCGATCTCGAGACCAACGCGACCAACACCGAGGGCTTCTCGCGCGGCGCGCTCGGCGACAGCGACGAGGGCGCCCGGCTGCTGCGGCACGCGCTCGACCTCGCCGTCCGCAACGGCTCGCCCGGCGATCAGGTGCGGGCCGTGATCAACCTCACCGAGCTGCTCGACCTCTCGGGCCGCAGCGAGGAGGCGCTCGCCGAGGTGCGGGCCATGCTCCCCATGGTCCGCGCGCACGCGGAGCGCTCGATCTACGACGCGTTCCTGGAGCTGCAGGAGGCGCACGTGCTGGTCCGGCTCGGGCGCGTGGCCGAGGCGGCCGAGACGCTTCCCGACCGCGTCCCCGGCGACGCCATCGGGTCGACGGCGATGTTCCTCAACGAGGTCCGTGCGCGGCTCGCGCTCGTGCGCGGCGACGACGAGGTCGCCCGCGCCGCGCTCGACGACCTGCGCCGCCAGTGCCTCGGCAACCGCGACGCGCAGTGGATCGAGGGCCTGGAGTCGATGTCGGCGCAGCTCGCCGTCCGCGAGGGCCGGCTCGAGGACGCGCGGGCGGCCGCGGCGCGCGGGCTCGCGCTCGTCGAGGGCACCGACGAGGGCGGGCGCCTCATCAAGCTCGTCTGGATCGCGCTGATGGTCGAGGCCGAGGATGCCGAGCGCGCGGGCGCGCTCGGCGAGCCGTTCGACGTGGCGGACGCCGAGACGCTGCGGGCACGGCTCGACAGCGCGTGCCGGCGACCCGGCCAGTGGGCGGAGGGCGCGCACTACGCCGCGCTCGCCGAGGCCGAGCTGACGCGGCTTGACCACGCGCTCGGCCGCGGGAAGCCGTCACCGGCCGCGTGGCAGGCCGCCGCCGAGGGCTTCAGCGCCCTTGGGCTGCCGTGGCTCGTGGCCTACGCGCGGCTGCGGGAGGCCGAGGCGTTCGTCGCCGCCGGCGACCGCAACGGTGCGGCCGACCCGCTCGCCGCGGCGCTCGAGACCGCGGTGGAGATGGGCGCGACGCCGCTGGCCACCGCCGCCGAGGGTCTCGCACGTCGCGCGCGCGTGCGCGTGAAGGTCGTGGCCGAGGAGGAGCCCGAGGCGCCGCCGGTGACCGCGCCGCTCGGGCTCACCCCGCGCGAGCACCAGGTGCTGCTGCTCGTGGCCGAGGGCCGGACCAACCGCGAGATCGGCGAGGAGCTCTACATGAGCGAGAAGACCGCGAGCGTGCACGTCTCGCGGATCCTGGCCAAGCTCGGTGTCGGTGGGCGGGTGGAGGCGGCCGCCGTGGCGCACCGGCTGGGTCTGACCGTGCGGTGAGGCCGGCGTAACCCCGGCTGGGTAGGGGAGCTGGGGAGGCCGTGCCGCGCGGCGAGATTTCCGCTCGCGTCCTGCTTTCGGGTCACGGTGTCACCCCTAAGCAGGACGGAAGTGAAAATCCCGGCCGATCCCGCTCCCTCAATGCCGCAGTTCGAGCCCTAGCCTGCGGCCGCAGCGCCGTTCTGGCCGAACGGTCGATTCAAGTCCCGGCGCGCTCAAGCCGACGCATGGTCGGAGATGACCGCTGCCGCTCAGGAGACGCTCCACCGCATCCGCGCCCGCGCCGACCGCGCGCTGGCCTGGCTGCTCGTCGCCCATTTCCCCGTCGCCCTCGCCATCGCCGGGGTGCACGACACGTGGACGGCGGCGCTGGTGGTCGGCGGTTCGGTGTCCGCGATCACGTTCTACATGGCGCAGACCCGCCCCGGCGCGGTCGAGACCCGCTTCGCCATCGCCATCGGCTTCATGGCCTACTCCGGGCTCTTCATCCACCAGAGCCAGGGCATGGTGGAGCTGCACTTCCATGTCTTCGCGAGCCTCGCGTTCCTGCTCGTCTATCGCGACTGGCGGGTCCCGGTCGTCGCCGCCGTGGCGATCGCGCTGCACCACCTCGGGCTCGACGCGCTCGACCCGGAGGCCCACTTCGCCCACGTGCTCCCGAACGGGCACCACGGCCTGCCGATCGTCGTCCTGCACGCCGTCTTCGTGATCTTCGAGACCGCCGTCCTCGTCTTCCTCGCCGTCACGCTCGAGCGCGAGGTCGTCTACCTCTCCGACCTCCGCGCCCGTGAGCACGACGAGCGCGAGGAGCTCGCCGCGCTCGCCGACCGGCTCGAGCGCCGCGACCTCTCGACCCCGTCGGGCGACAGCGGCTCCGAGGCGAGCGTCGCGATGCGCGACGGCATCTCGCAGGTCGCCGACCTCGTCCGGGCCATCCGCCAGACCGCCGGCGACGTCGCCGCCTCCTCCCGCGAGGTCGTGGCCGGCGCCGAGGAGGCCGGCCGCGTGAGCGGTGAGATCGTCGACGCCGTGTCCGACGTTGCCGTCGGCGCCGAGCGCCAGGCCGTGATCGTCGCCGAGACGCACGACGCCGCCGAGCGTGTGAGCGACGCCATGCGCGGCAACGCCGACGAGGCCACCGCGGCCGCCGACGCGGCCGAGCAGGCCCGCATGCTGGCCGGCGAGGGCCGCGCCGCGGCCGCCAAGGCCGCTCGCGCCATGGCCGGCGCCGCCGAGGGCTCGGCGGCCATGACCGGCGCCATGGGCGAGCTCACCGAGCGCTCACAGCAGATCTCCGGCCTCGTCTCCCGCATCACGGCGATCGCCGACCAGACGAACCTGCTGGCCCTGAACGCCGCCATCGAGGCCGCCCGGGCGGGCGAGCACGGGCGCGGCTTCGCGGTCGTCGCGGACGCCGTGCGCAAGCTGGCCGAGGAGTCCGGCGACGCCGCCCGCAGCATCGCCGACGCCGTCGGGCCGGATCGACAACCTCACCGTGCAGGCCGCCGACGCCGTGCGCGACGCCGCCGAGCGGACCGACGTCAGCGCCGGCACCGTCGCCCACGCCGGCGAGGCCTTCGAGCGGATCGACGACGCGGTCGCCGGCCTCGTCGACCGCGTGCAGCGGATCGCCGCGGCCAGCCGCAAGGTGGCCGTCGACACCGACGCCGTCCGCACCCGCATGGAGGAGGCCGCCCGCCTCACCGAGTCGTCCTCGGCCAACACCGAGGAGGTCTCCGCCACGACCGAGCAGACCGCCTCGGCGGCCCGGGCCATGGCGGGCTCCGCCGTCCGCCTCGGCGACTCCGCCGACGAGCTCGAGCGGCTCGTCGCGCAGTTCACGGTCGACGCTGGTTCCCCGGTCTAGCCGCCCTCTAAAATTGGTCGTCATATGACGACGAAGACAGACGATCAGTGGCGCGCCGAGCTGACGCCCGAGCAGTACGACGTGCTGCGCAAGGGCGCGACCGAGCGCGCCTTCACCGGGAAGTACTGGAATAGCCACGAGGACGGCACGTTCCGCTGCGCCGGTTGCGGCACCGTGCTCTTCTCCTCCGACACGAAGTTCGACTCCGGCAGCGGCTGGCCGAGCTTCACCGAGCCGGCCGTGGCCGAGGCGGTGGAGCTGCGCAAGGACCGCTCCTGGGGCATGAGCCGGACCGAGGTCGTGTGCCGCAACTGCGGCGGCCACCTCGGCCACGTGTTCGACGACGGGCCGCGCGACGCGGGCGGCCTGCGCTACTGCATCAACTCCTGCGCCCTCGACCTGGACACGAGCGACCGCTGAGAACCAGATGGCCACGCGGGTCACGAGCTCCCGGCTGATCGGCCGCGCCGCAGAGCTCGCCGAGCTCGAGGCCGCGCTGGCCGCGGCCGCCGACGGCCGACCGCAGCTGGCCTTCGTGGCCGGCGAGTCGGGCGTCGGCAAGTCGCGCCTGCTGGCCGAGCTCGAGCGCGTCGCCACCGAGGCGGGCGCGCTCGTGCTGGCCGGCGACTGCGTCGACCTCGGCGACAGCGAGCTGCCGTACGTGCCGCTCGTGGCCGCGCTGCGGCCGCTCGCCCGCTCGGGCGATCCCGCGCTCACCGAACCCGTGCGGGCGGCCGTCGCGCCGCTGCTGCCGGGCCTTGGGGCGGCGCCCGAGCGCGACGATCCCGAGGGGGCGCAGGCGCGCCTCTTCGAGGGCCTCCTCTCCCTGCTCGACGCCCTGGCCGTCGAGCGCCCGGTGCTGCTGCTCATCGAGGACCTGCACTGGGCCGACCGCTCGACCCGGGCGGCGCTCGCCTTCCTCGCCAGAAGCCTGTCGGAGGAGCGCGTCCTCGTCGTCGGCTCGTACCGTCCCGACGAGCTGCACCGGCGCCACCCGCTGCGGCCGCTGCTGTCCGAGATGGAGCGGCACCCGCACACCCTGCGCATGGCGCTCGACCCGCTGACCCACGACGAGCTCGCCGACCAGCTCGCCGACATCCTCGGCGAGCCACCGGCCGCCGAGCTGCTCCAGCGGCTGTGGAAGCGCTCCGGCGGCAACCCGCTGTTCAGCGAGGAGCTGCTCGCCGCGGGCGTGGACGGCCTCGGCGCCGCTCCCGACACGCTGCGCGACGCGCTCATGCTGCGCGTCGAGCAGCTCTCCGAGCCCGCCCAGGAGCTGCTCCGGCTCGTCGCCGTCGGGCAGCGGCTCGACCATCCGCTGCTGGCCGAGACCAGCGGCCTCGACGAGCGCACGCTGCGCGACGCCCTCCGCGAGGCGGTCGACGGCCACATCCTCGTCGCCGCCGACGACGGGATCCATCGCTTCCGCCACGCGCTCCTGCGCGAGGTGGTGGAGGACGACCTGCTGCCCGGCGAGCGCGCCGCGCTGCACCTCGCCCTGGCCCGCGCGCTCGAGCCGCGCGCCGACGGCGCCGTGCTCACCGCCGCGGTCGCCCACCACTTCGTCGCCGCCGGCGACCAACCGGCCGCGCTCGAGTGGTCGGTGCGCGGCGCCGTCGCGGCCGAGCGCGTCTACGCCCACGGCGAGGCGCGCGCGCTGTTCGAGCGCGCGCTCGAGCTCTGGGACCGCGTGCCGGACCCCGAGGCGCGTGCCGGCCTGGACCGCGTCGCGCTCCTCACCCGCGCGGGCGAGGCCGCGTGGGCCCAGGGCCATCCCGGCCGCCAGCTCGCGCTCTTCGAGGCCGCGCTCGACCTGCTGGGCCCCGACGCCGACCCACTGCGCCAGGCGCGGATCCTCGAGTCGATCGCCCGCGCGCAGCGGCACCTCAGCAAGCCGCGGGCGAGCATCGCCACGCTCGAGCGCGCGCTCGAGCTGCTCGAGGGCGGCGACGGCAAGCTCGGCGAGGCGCGCGCGCGGCTGCTGGCCGGCCTCGCGCGCGGCCGCATGCTCGACGGCCGCTACAGCGACGGCGTGACCGTCGCGCGGCGCGCGCTGGAGGCGACGGTCGCCGCCGGCATGCGCGGGGCCGAGGGTCACGCGCGCAACACGCTCGGCTTCTGCCTGGCCATGATCGGTGAGGTCGACGAGGGCGCCGAGCAGATGCGGGAGGCCATCCGCATCGCCGTCGAGTCCGACGACCTGCCCGACATCTCCGACGGCTACGTGAACTACTCGGACATGCTGCACATCCTCGGCCGCTCGGACGAGGCGCGGGCGATCGCCGCCGAGGGCCGCGAGGTCGTCGCCGGCCGGCGCCCGATCGCGGTGACGTGGCTCGACTGCCAGCTCGCCGAGTTCGCCTTCGACGTCGGCGAGTGGGAGCTCTCCGAGGCGAGCCTTCCCGACCCGCAGCGCTGGGCCGGGACCCAGACGCGCGTGAACATCGGCGTCCGGCGCGCCTCGCTCCTCCTCGGCCGCGGCGAGCACGAGGAGGCGCGCGCGGCGCTCGCCGAGCTCGAGGAGCTGGCCGCCGACTCGAGCGAGCCCCAGTACGTCGGCCCGATCGCGGTGCTGGTGGCCGAGCTGCGCCGCCGCGAGGGTGACATCGAGGCCGCGCGCCGGACGATCGACCGCGGGCTCGACCGGATGGAGTTCTGCACCGACGACGCCGCCCGCGTGGCCGCGGTTGCGGCCGGCGGCGTGTGCGTCGAGGCCGACGCCGCCCAGCGCGCGCGCGACCTCGGCGACGGCGAGGCCGCGGCGATCGCGCTGCGCCGCCTCGACGACCTGCTGGCCCGCGTGGCCGCCGCCGCCACGCGCACGCGGCCCGTCGAGTGCGCGCTCCTGCTGAGCGCCCGAGCCGAGGCGGGCCGCGCCTCCGGGCGCCCCGCACCGGCGGCGTTCGCCCGCGCCGCGCAGTCGTGGGACGAGATCTCGCGGCCCGAGCTCGCCGCCCGCATGCGCTGGCGCGAGGCCGAGGCGCACATCGCCGCGGGCGACCGCGAAGCCGCCGCGGAGGCGCTGAACGCGGCCCACGAGGTCGCCGCCCGGCTCGGCGCCGGCTGGCTCCGGAGCGAGGTCGAGGGCCTCGCCGCTCGGGCGCGGCTGCCGCTCGAAGGCGCGCACGAGGCCGAGCCGGAGCCGGAGGCCGACGAGGACGGCTTCGGCCTCACGTCACGCGAGCGGCAGGTCCTGGCGCTCGTGGCCGAGGGCGCGACGAACCGCGAGATCGGCACCCAGCTCTTCATGGCCGAGAAGACGGCCAGCGTCCACGTCTCGCGGATCCTCTCCAAGCTCAACGTGCGCTCCCGCACCGAGGCCGCGGCCGTCGCGCACCGGCACCGGCTGTCCTGACCGCACGCGTAGGCTGCAGGCATGCCCTCGCCTGACGCTCCCCTCACCGGCGGCTGCCCCTGCGGCACCGTCCGGTTCGAGGTCACCGCGCCGTTCGAGACGGCCGGCTACTGCCACTGCAAGCGCTGCCAGCGGCGCAGCGGCGCCCTCTGGACCCTCAACGCGGTCGTGGACGGCGCGGGCTTCGCGGTCGTCGCGGGTGCCGAAGCGGTGCGGACGTGGCGCCCGGAGACCGGCAAGCCCAAGTCCTTCTGCGGGGAGTGCGGCGGGCACCTGTTCAGCGGCGTGCCCGGCGACGACGCGATCGGCGTGCGCCTCGGGGCGGTCGACGACGACCCGGGGATCCGCCCCTCGTGGCGCCAGTGGCTCGAGTCGGCGCCGGACTGGGAGCCCATCCCCGACGACGGCCTCGAGCGCTTCCCGCGCAGCCGCTTCGCGTACTAGGCGCCGAACGTCAACTGCGGCTGGGTGGGGAAGCTGGGGAGGCCGGCGGCGCCGGTTTTCTCGTCGCGTCCTGCTCTCGGGTCACGGTGTCACCCCAAAGCAGGATTCGAACGAAATCCCGGCCGAACCCGCTCCCTTAATGCCGCAGTTCGAGCCCGAGCTACGGCTGGTACGGCGGCGCGACGCCCCAGCCCCAGCGCGGGACGGGCGCCTGGCCGACCGGCTGTGCGCCAGGCTGCGAGTTCTCCAGCGCCAGCCTCGACCCCCACTCCGCGTAGCCCATCAGGGCGGCGCGGAACTCGGGATCGGCGGGCAGGGCGGCGAGGTCCGCCGCGCGGCTCAGGAGCGTCACGAAGCGCAGCCGCTGGTCGGCGGTGATCCCCAGGCCTCGATGCTTGCCGAGCATGTGCTCGTAGCCGCCGTGCTCCTCCGTGTAGCGCGCCGGGCCGCCCATCACCTCGGACCACCACGCCGTCACGTTGCGGCGGTGCTCCTCGCTCACCGTGCCCCCGAAGAGGCGGGCGAGGTCCTCGTCGCCCTCCAGGAGGTCGTAGAAGGCGTCGAGCCAGCGGGCGAAGGCCTCCTCGCCTCCGGCCCACTCGTAGATCGTCGGCTCCATGGTCATGACGCTACCGGTCAACCCGAACGGGCCCGGGCGCGTAGTCCTTACCTTGAGGGGGATGACGGTCACGGCCCGCGGGCTGGTCAAGACGTACGGCGAGGGTCGTGCCGCCCGGCGCGTGCTCGACGGCGCGGACCTCGACGTCGCGGCCGGCGAGGTGGTCGCGATCCTCGGCCGCTCGGGGTCGGGGAAGTCGACGCTCCTGCATCTCCTCGGCGGGCTCGACCGGCCGGAGGCGGGAACGATCGAGGTCGCGGGAGAGCGGGTCACCGGGGCCGGGGAGCGTGAGCTGAGCGCGCTGCGCCGGCGCCGGATCGGCTTCGTCTTCCAGTTCTTCCACCTGCTGCCCGAGCTGTCCGGCGAGGCCAACGTGCTGCTGGCCGGCCGGGTGCGGGGCGCCCATCCGGACGCCGCGGAGCGAGCGGGCGCGCTGATCGACGGGCTCGGGCTGCGCCCGGTCGCCGGGGCGCTCCCGAGCACGCTGTCCGGCGGCGAGCAGCAACGCTTCGCGATCGCCCGCGCGCTGGTCAACGATCCGGCGCTGCTGCTCGCCGACGAGCCGACCGGCAACCTCGACGTCGAGGCCGGCGCCGAGGTGCTGCGGCTGCTGCGGGCCGGCGCCGCCGAGGGCCGTGCCGTCGTGATGGTCACCCACGAGACGGCCGCCGCCGAGGTGGCCGACCGGGTGCTCACGCTGCGCGACGGGAGGCTCGTCGCGTGATCGCCCTCGCGCTCGCCGGGCTGCGGGCGCGCCGCACGCGCACGCTGCTGGCGGCGGCCGGGGTCCTGGCGGCCTCGCTCGTGGTCGGCACCGGCGCGACGGTCGGCTACGGCCTCGCCACCGGCTTCGAGCGTTCCGCCGACCAGGCGGATCTGCCCGACGTCATCGCACGGTTCGAGGAGGAGCCCCGCGGTTCGCTCGACGAGCGCGTCAGCGCGCTGCCCAACCTCGCCGCGCGCTCCTACCGCTGGGAGCGCAACAACCTGCCGCTGACCGCCAACGGGCACCACAACCACCGCGGCGCCATGCACATCGTGCTCGGCGGCCGCCGCGGCTACCTGGTCACCGAAGGCCGCGACCTCTCCGGGCGGCTCGACGAGGCGGTGGTCGAGCAAGGCCTGGCCCGCGACTGGGACCTCGAGGTCGGCGACACGATCGACATCGGCCGCCGCAACGGGCTGCGGATCGTCGGCGTCGCCGTGTCGCCGGACAACGTCGCCTATCCGCTGGCCGCCGCGGCCCGCGTCTACGTGCCGGAGCGCTTCGAGGACACCCCGGCGAACGTCGCGCTGCTCTGGCTCAACGACGCGTCGAAGGCGGACGTGACGCTCACGCAGGCGCGCTCGGTGTCGTTCGGGCTCGGGCGCCTCGAGTTCGTCACCCGCGAGGGCGTCAAGGTGCTGCTCGGGCAGGCGGCCGGCATCGTCATCTCCCTGCTCGTGGCGTTCTCGCTCGTCGCGCTCGCGGCGGCGGGGACGATGCTCGCGGCCGGCGCCCACGCCGACGTGCAGCGGCGGCTGGGCGCGTTCGGCGTGCAGCGGGCGCTGGGCTTCTCGCCCGGGCGGATCGCGGCGCTCCAGGCGACGGAGGCGGCGCTGCTCGCGGTGCCCGCCGCCGCGGCCGGGATCGCCCTCGGCGCGCTGGTGGTGGCCGGTCCGGCCTCCGCGCTGCTGGCGTCGCTCAACGAGCGCCCGCCCGGCTGGGCCCTGCTCGGCCCGCTCGCGCTGGCGCTGCTGGTCGTCGTGGCCATCGTCGTCTCCGCCGCCACGTGGCCGGCGTGGCGCGCCGCGCGGCGGCCGCCGGTGGAGATCCTGCGCGGCGGCGACCTCACCGCGCGGCCGGGCGGCTTCCCGACCGGCGGCGGGCTCACGGCGCTGGGCGCCCGCTTCGCCACCGCCGCCCGCGGGCGGTGGTTCGCGGCGGTGGCGACGATCGGCGTCTGCGCCGGCGTGGTGACGCTCATGCTCGCGCTCGCTTCGCTGCTCGAGCGCCTGCGCGACGACCCGGGCACGGTCGGCAAGCGCTACCAGCTCACGGTCCAGCTCGACTCGACCTCCGTCGACGACGTGAAGGCGATCCCCGGCGTGGCCGACGCCGCGCCGCGCTACGTGGTCGACGCCGCCGACTCCTACCGGCTCGACAAGCCGTTCCGGCTCGTCGCCTACCCGGGCGACCACACGCGCTTCGAGGCGCCGCCGCTGGCGTCCGGCCGGCGCGTGCGGAGCGCGGGCGAGATCGAGGTCGGGCTCGCGCTGGCCGACGCGCTGGGCCTGCGCCCCGGCTCGGCGCTCGCGGCGCAGCTCCCGAGCGGGGACGAGGCGCGCTTCCGCGTCGTCGGCGTGGTCCGCGCGCTGGAGAACAACGGGCGGATCGCCTGGACGCGGCCGGACGGGCTCGGCGAGCTCGACCCGGCGCTGGCGGTGCGGCTCGACGGCGGCGCCGACCGGCCGGCGGTGGAGCGGGCGCTCGAGGCGCTCGGCGCGCCGCCGCAGGCGGTCGCGGGCGCCACGACCCGCAACGCCGCCTTCCTCGGCGTGCTCGCGGCGGTGCTCCGCGGGGTCGGGATCGCGGTCGGGCTCGTCTGCCTCTACGCGCTCGTGCAGGCGCTGGCCATGACGGCCCGCGAGCGGCGCGGCGCGGTCGCGCTGCTGCGTGCCTGCGGCGCCGACGGCGCCAGCGTGGGGCTCGTCCTCCTGGGGGCGGCGGCGGCCGTCGCGCTTCCGGGCGCCCTGCTCGGCGTCGCGCTCGAGGTCACGGTGCTCGGCCCGCTCGTCGCGCGGCTGGCCGCGGGCTTCGCGGCGCTGCCGATCGCCCCCGCCGCCGGGCACGTCGCGCTCGTCGTGCTCGGCCTGCTCGCGCTGGCGGGCGCGGCCACCGCGCTGGTGGCGCGGCGCGTGCTGCGCGAGCCCGTCGTCCAGGGGCTGAGGGAAGAGTGAGGCGCGCGGCCCTCTTGCTGCTGGTCGCCCTCGCCGGCTGCGGGGGCGAGAGCGTGGGCAGCACGCCGCCGGCGACGTCCACGCTCCAGGCCACGCTCGTCGACCCGGACGGCGACGGCTTCCTCGAGCGCGGGCCCGGCGAGCCGCTGCGGGGACCGGAGGGCGGCCGCGTGCTGGCCACGTTCGGCCAGATCACCGACGCCCACGTACGCGACGAGGAGTCGCCCGCGCGCGTGCCGTTCCTCGACCGCCTCGGGCCGCCGCTCGACTCCACCTTCCGCCCGCAGGAGGCGTTCTCCACCCAGGTGCTCGACGCCGCCGTCCGCGCCCTCGCCCGAGAGCGCCCGCAGGCCGTGGTGGTGACCGGCGACATCGTCGACTCCGCGCAGGAGAACGAGCTCGACCAGGCGCTGGCCGTGCTCGGCGGCGACGTCGTGGAGCCGGACAGCGGCGCGGCGGGCTACGCCGGCGTGCAGGCGGCCTCGAACCCGGATCCCTTCTACTTCCGGCCGGACAACGACGCCCCGCGCCATCCGGGAGCGCTGGAAGCCGCGCAGCGGCGGTTCCGGGCGACCGGGCTGGACGTGCCGTGGTACCCGGCGGTCGGCAACCACGACGTGCTCGTGCAGGGCGAGGTGCCGGCCACCGAGCAGATCGAGGCGGTCGCGACCGGCGACGAGCTCGTCACCGGCCTCGATCCGTCGTTCCTCCCGGCCTCGCTCGACGAGGCCGACGCCCCGGCCGCCGTCAACGCGCTGCTCACCCAGGGCGGCGTGTTCGGCGACGCCGAGACCGTGCCCGCCGATCCGGCCCGGCGCCACCTGGAGCCCGTCGAGCTCGTCGAGCGGCTGGCCGGAGCGGCGGGCGTGCAGCCGGCGGAGCCGGACCGGCTCGACTACACGTTCGACCTCGGCGAGTCGGTGCGCGGCATCGTGCTCGACACGGCGGCGCGGGCCGGCGGGTCGCGGGGCGTCGTGAGCGCCGATCAGGTCGAGTGGCTGCGCGGCGAGCTGTCGCGCGCCGGGGAGCGCTGGGTCGTCGTCTTCGCCCACAACCCGCTCGAGTCGTCGGACGGCGGCGAGGCGGCGCTGGCCGCGCTCGACGCCGCCCCGCGCGTGGCCGCGGTGGTGGCCGGCAACCGCCACCGGAACACGATCGAACCGCGCGACGGCTACTGGCTGATCGGCACGTCCTCGCTCGCCGACTTCCCCCAGCAGTCGCGCATGTTCCGGCTGAGGGAGGCCGAGGGCGGCGCCGTCCTGGAGACCTGGATGGTCGACCACGACGGTCGCGGGCTGGCCGGGACGGCGCGCGAGCTCGCCTATCTCGACGCCCAGGGCGGCCGGCCGCAGGGCTTCGCGGGCGAGGCGACCGACCGCAACGTGCGGCTGTTCGTGCAACCGTAGGCCGATGTCGCGAATCCTCCTCGGCGCGTTCTTCCTCGCCGCCGGGCTGCTGCACTTCCTCAAACCCAAGCCGTACGTCGCCATCGTGCCGGACGCGCTCCCGCGCAAGCTCGAGCTCGTCTATGTCAGCGGCATGGCGGAGATCGCGGGCGGGGCCGGCGTGCTGCCCGGGCCGACCCGCCGCGCCGCGGGCTGGTGGCTCATCGCCACGCTCCTGGCGGTCTTCCCGGCCAACGTGAACATGGCCGTCAACGCCGATCGCTACCACCGCATCCCGACGTGGCTCCTGTGGGTGCGACTGCCGATCCAGGGGCTGCTGATCGCCTGGGTCTGGCGTGCGGCCGTGCGATGAGCGCGTACGGCGCGGCGCTGCTCGACTGGCTGGCGTGCGCCTCCGGCGGGCGCGGGCAGCGGGCGGCGCTCGCCGCGCGGGCGGCCGGCGACGGGCTGATCGAGCGGGTCGCCTGGCTCGGCACGGCCGGGCACGTGCTCGACTTCGACGACACCTACCTGCCCGGGATCGCGCACCTCTCCGCGCCCACGGCCCCGGCGGCGATCGCCGTGGCGGCCGAGCTGGACCGCAGCGTCGGCGACGCCCTGGAGGCCTACGCGGCGGGGTTCGAGGCGATGGGGCGGCTCAGCCGCTCGCACGAGCTGTACGACGGCGGCTGGCATCCGACGGCCGTGTTCGGCGCGGCCGGCGCCGCCCACGCCGCCGGCCGGCTGCTCGGCCTCGACGAGGAGCGGACGGGCGCGGCCGAGCGGCTGGCGATGCTCCAGGCCGGCGGCCTGCGTGCGGCGTTCGGGTCCGACGGCAAGGCGCTCCAGGTCGGCCTGGCCGCCGCGGCGGGCGTGCACGCGGCACGGATCGCGGCCGGCGGGGCGGCGATCACCGCCGATGTGGTCGGCGGCCCGATGGGCTTCGCGGCAGCGTTCGGCCCGGAGCGCGAGACGACGGCGCGCCCCGCCGTCGAGGACAACTGGATCAAGCCGTGGCCGTGCTGTCTGATGGCCCACAGCGCGATCGAGGCCGCCTCGGTGAGCGCGTGACGCGCTCGCGGAGTCGGGCGGGCCGATCGAGGTCGCCGTGCACCCGGTGGCGCGGCGTGCGGCCCGCTACGACGAGGTGGCCGACGGGCTGCAGGCCAAGTTCTCCATCCCCTACCTCGTGGCGTTCGTGGTGGCGCGCGGCGAGCCGCGGCCTTCGAGCTTCGACGAGGTCGACGGCGACGTCCAGGCGCTCGCCCGCGCTCGCGTGCGGGTTCGCGAGGACGACCGGCTGCGCCGCGCCGAGGCCGTGCTCGCGCTGGACGGCGAGGAGGTCGCCCGCGTGCCGGCCTCGCGCGGCTCGCCGGAGCGACCGCTCAGCGCGGACGAGCTCGCGGCCAAGGCCTCTCTGCTCGCCGGCGATCGGCTCGACGGGCTGCTCGACGATCCGGGCGCGCCCGCTCAGGCGCTGCTCGAAGCGCTGGCCTGAAGGCTCGCGAGGACGGCCGCGTGCAGCGCCGGGTTGGCGGCCACCGCGCCGCGGCCGGCCGCCGTCCGCACGCCGTCGAAGTCGGTGAACGTGCCGCCGGCCTCCTCGACGATGAGCTGGGCGGGCAGCAGGTCCCAGAGGAAGCCGCGCGGGGCGAAGGCGGCGTCGGCCGCGCCCTCGGCGACGAGCATCAGCGCGAGGAACGACTCGAAGCCGCCGCTCAGGCGGGCCCGCTCGAGGAGCGTCGTCGCGTCGATCCGGAAGCCGAGGAAGAGGTTGGCGTGGGCGACGAACGCCTCCTCCACGCGCGCGACGTCCGAGACCGTCACGCGGCGCCCGTCGCGGAACGCGCCGCTCCCGCGCGCCGCCCACCAGCGCCGCTGGAGCGCGGGCGCCGAGATCACCGAGACCAGCGGCCCTTCGGCGTCCTCGAGCACGATCATCGTCGCCCACAGCGGGATGCCGCGGGCGAACCACTCCGTCCCGTCGAGCGGATCGACGACCCACCGCCGCGCGCCCGCCGGCGTCTCGCCCAGCTCCTCGCCGAGCACGCCGTCGCCGGGCCGCTCGGCGGCCAGCCGCTCGCGCAGCATCCGCTCGACGGCCCGGTCGACTTCCATCACGGGCGTCCCGTCGGCCTTCGCCGTCACGGCCTCACCACGATCGAAGGCCGCGACGGTCAGCGCATCCGCGGCATCGGCCAGCGAAAGCGCGAGGGCCAGGTCGTCGGGCATCGCCGCACCTTACGGCGATGCCCGACGAGGAGCTCAGGCGGCGACGGGCTCGAGCTCGCCGCGCTGGGCCGCGTCGGCATGGGCGCGGGACGCCCGGCCGGAGACCAGGAGGATGGCCAGGATCGCCCCGGCGATCGCGAAGCCGGCGCCGACCAGGAACGCGGCCTGGAAGCCCTCGGTGAGGGCGGCCGGCATGCCGCTGCCCTGTGCCAGCGCGTCGTCGCGCTGGGTGTTGGCGATCGTGGCCAGGATGGCCAGGCCCAGCGCGCCGCCGATCTGCTGCGACGTGTTGATGAGCCCGGAGGCGAGGCCGGCCTCGTGCGGCTCGACCCCGCTCACCGCGGCCACGGTCATCGAGACGAAGGCCAGGCCGAGGCCGACGGCGGCGAGCAGCGACGGGAACAGGATGTCGCTCAGGTAGCTCCCGTCGACCGACACCTGCGAGAACCAGAGCAGGCCGCCCGCGGTGATGATCAGGCCGGTCACGAGCACCGGCTTGAAGCCGAAGCGCGTCACCAGGCCGGCCGAAGCGCCCGCCGTGATGATGATCCCGACCGCCAGCGGCAGGTACGCGAACCCGGTCTCGAGCGCCGAGAAGCCGAGCACGCCCTGCATGTAGAGCGAGATGAAGAAGAACATCGAGAACAGTGCGGCCGCGATGAGCACCGCCGACACGTTGATGCCGGTGATCGTGCGGATCCGGAAGATGCCCGGGAACGGCATGAGCGGAGCCTTCGAGCGCCGCTCGATCACGTAGAAGCTGCCGATCAGGAGCAGCGACAGCGTGCCGAGCCCGAGCGTCTGGGCCGAGGTCCACCCGGCCGAGTTGGCGTCGACCAGCGTGTAGACGAGCAGCGACAGACCCGCGGTCACCGACACGGCGCCCGCAAAGTCGAAGTGCCGCAGCCCCTCGTTACGGGACTCGGGCAGCAGCCGCGGCGCGAGCAGGGCGGCGGCGATGCCGACCGGCACGTTCACGAACAGCACCCACTCCCAGCCGGCCCACTCCGTGAGCATGCCGCCGAGAAGGACGCCGACCGCGCCGCCGGAGCCCGCCACCGCGCCCCAGACGCCCATGGCCTTGTTGCGCTCGGAGCCCTCCTCGAAGAGGACCGTGACGAGCGAGAGGGCGGCGGGCGAGAGCAGCGCTCCGCCGAGGCCCTGGACCGCGCGGGCGATGATGAGCTGGCCCTCGTTCTGCGCGAGGCCGCCGGCCAGCGAGGCGAGCGCGAAGACGACGAGGCCGATCATGAAGAGGCGGCGTCGACCGAGGAGGTCGGCCATCCGCCCGCCGAGCAGCAGGAAGCCGCCGAAGACGAGCACGTAGGCGTTGACGACCCAGGACAGGTTGTCCGGGGAGATGTTGAGGTCGGCACCGATCGACGGGAGCGCCACGTTGACGATCGACGCGTCGAGGATGACGACGAACTGGGCAGCAGCCAGCAAGGCCAGCGCAACCCACTTGCTGGGAGCAGTGCGGGGCATCAAGGAGACTCCTGGGGAGGGAGGAGATATAGGGCCCTGGCGGATAAGCCAGGTATCAAATCTGGAACCTGAACTCCGGTTTCGCTTAGTACGATACGGAGTTGACGTTCCGTTTGTCAAGCCGTACCTTCCGGATTACGACAATGATCCCCACGACCACCGAGAAACCACTCCGGGCCGACGCGCGGCGCAACCGCGAGAAGGTGCTGGCCGCGGCCCGCGCCGTGTTCGCCGACGAGGGCGTCGACGCGCAGATGGACGACGTGGCGCGCCGCGCCGATGTCGGCGTCGGCACCGTCTACCGGCACTTCCCCACCAAGGAAGCCCTGCTCACGGCGCTCAGCGACGAGGTCTTCGCGGTCGTGGCCGTCTACACGCGCAACCTGCTCACGCTCGAGGATCCGTGGGAGGCCTTCACCCGGGCCATGTGGTTCGGCGCCGAGAAGACGGCGGGCGACCGCGCCTTCAGCGAGGTGCTCGCCGCCTCGACGAAGATGACGCCGCGCACCTGTCCCGGCAAGGAGGACCTCGACATCACGGTCGCCGAGCTGATGGACCGCTGCAAGGCCGCCGGGACGATGCGCGAGGACGCCATGGTCGCCGACATCGGGCTGATCATGTGCGGGGTCGGCAGCGCGTCGCAGATGGACCATCCGGTGCCGGGCGCCTGGCGCCGCCACCTGGCGATCATGCTCGACGGCCTGCGCGCCGAAGGCGCCACCGGCCCATTACATAGGTAAACGCTTTCGCCTGCCAGGCGATCGCTGACGCGCTCGCCTTCGGCGACGATACCGTTTGGCGCATGAGCGCGCCTGACGTCACCGATCCCGATCTCCAGGCAGTCGCCTGGGACCTCGCCCCGCTGCTGAACGGCGGCGCGGACGACCCCGATGCGGCCGTCACCGAGATGGTGGCCGACGCCCAGCGGCGGGCCGACGCCTTCGCCGAGACCTACGCCGGCAAGATGGCCGAGCTCGACGGCGCCGGGCTCGTGACCGCCCTGCACGAGCTGGAGGCGCTCCAGGAGCTCCTCGGCCGCGCCGGCTCCTACGCGATCCTCAACTTCTCCGGCAACACCGCCGACCCCGCCCGCGGCGCCCTGCTCCAGAAGCTCCAGGAGGGCGCCACCGGGATCGAGACGACGCTCCTCTTCTTCGAGCTCGAGTGGGCCGCGCTCGACGACGACCGGGCCGAAGCGCTGCTCGCCACCGACGGGCTCGACTTCGCCCGCCACCACCTGGAGACGGCGCGCCGCTACCGCCCGCACCTGCTCACCGAGCCCGAGGAGAAGATCCTCGCCGAGAAGGCGCTCACCGGCCGCACGGCGTGGTCGCGGCTGTTCGAGGAGCAGGCGTCGGCCATCACCGTCGCACTGGACGAGGGCGCCGAGCCGGTCTCGCTCGAGGTCGCGCTCTCGCGGCTCTTCGCGCCCGACCGCGAGGTCCGCCGCCACGCCGCCGAGAAGGTCACCGAGTCGCTCGAGCCCGGCCTGCGCACGCGCGCCTACGTCCTCAACACGCTGCTCGCGGACAAGATGGTCGAGGACCGCCTGCGCCACTACCCGCACTGGCTGGCCAGCCGCAATCTCGCCAACGAGGCCTCCGACGAGTCGGTCGAGGCGCTCGTGAGCGCCGTGCGCAACCGCTACGAGGTCCCGCGGCGCTGGTACCGCCTGAAGGCCCAGCTGCTCGGGCTCGACGGCCTCGCCGACTACGACCGCATGGCCGCCGTGACCCAGGAGCAGGAGCAGGTCGACTGGGCGAGCGCCAAGGAGACCGTGCTCAGCACCTACGGCGCCTTCTCCGACGAGCTCGGCGCCCTCGTGCAGCGCTTCTTCGACGAGTCGTGGATCGACGCGCCGGTGCGCCCGAACAAGCGCGGCGGCGCCTTCTGCGCCTACACCGTGCCGTCCTCGCACCCGTACGTGCTCCTCAACTACACGTCCACGCGCCGCGACGTGCTGACGCTCGCGCACGAGCTCGGCCACGGCGTCCACGCGGCGCTCGGCGCGCGCCAGGGCATCTTCCACATGGCGACCCCGCTGACCATGGCCGAGACGGCCAGCGTGTTCGGCGAGACGCTCGTCTTCGGGCGCCTGCTCGACGCGGCCGAGACGCCCGAGTCGCGTCTGGCCCTGCTCGCCGAGAGCATCGAGGGCTCGATCGCCACGGTCTTCCGCCAGGTCGCCATGAACCGCTTCGAGCACCTCGTCCACACCGAGCGGCGCGAGCGCGGCGAGCTGGCCGTCGAGCGCATCGGCGAGCTGTGGACCGAGTCGCAGACCGAGCTGCTGGGCGACGCCGTCGAGGTCACCGACAACTACAAGAGCTGGTGGTCCTACGTGCCGCACTTCATCGGCACGCCCGGCTACGTCTACGCGTACGCGTACGGGCAGCTGCTCGCGCTCGCCGTGTACGGCCGCTACGAGGAGGAGGGCGACAGCTTCGTCCCCGCCTACCTCGACCTGCTCAAGGCCGGCGGCTCCCGCAGCCCCGAGGAGCTCGGGAAGATCGTCGGCGTCGACCTCGCGGATCCCGGCTTCTGGGATCGCGGGCTCGACATCGTCGAGCGCCAGCTCGACGCGGCGGAAGCGGCCGCGCGCGAGTCCGGCCGGATCTGAGCCTCGAACTGCGGCATTAAGGGAGCGGGTTCGGCCGGGATTCTCACTCGGATCCTGCCTAGGGGTGACACCGTGACCCGAAAGCAGGACGCGAGAGAGAAACCGCCCCGCCGGCCTCCCCAGCTCCCCTACCCAGCCGCAGTTGACGTTCGAAGCTCAGCCACCACCCTCGACGAGATCGGTGAACGTCTCGCCGCCGTCCTCGGAGGCCTTCACCGTGCCGTCGATGAGCGCGACGTAGAGCGTCCCGCTGTCGGTGATCGTGGCCGCCTGCGGCTCGCCGCCGGTGGAGCCGCGGTCCTCCCAGCGCATGCCGCCGTCGGTGCTGACCTTGACCGGCCCGCCCGGGTCGATGCGGTAGAGCTCGCCGCCCGTCGACCAGGCGAAGCGCACGTTCGGCGTCGGGTCGCGCTGCCGCCACGTCCCGCCGCCGTCCTCGGACACGAAGATCCCGCGCTCGGTGCTGCCGACCCAGCGCTGCGCGTCGTTGGGGTCGACCTCCAGGGCCACGAGCGGGAGCGGCGCCGCGCGCGTGGCCCAGCCGCGGCCGCCGTCGTTGGAGACCAGCACCTGCGCCTGCTGGAAGAGCGCGCCGACGATCTCGTTCCCCGACGGCTCGATCGCGTGGAAGTCCGCGCGGCCCAGCTCGGACACGGACTCCCAGGTCTTGCCGGCGTCCGAGGAGCGGATCAGTCCCAGCGCCTGCGGGAGCGTCGAGCCCGCGGCAGGGTGCCCTGACCCGAGCAGCTCGTCCGGGCCGGTGAAGCGCACCACGAGCGACTCCGACACCTCGCCCGAGCCGTCCGGGGTCTCGAGCCGGCCCTCGATGCGCTTGGGCTCGGATGCCCCCTCGGCGATCGTGAAGAGGCCGGTGTTCGTGGCCATGAAGAGCGTCTTGTCGGCCGGGTTCTCGCTCAGC
Organism: uncultured Solirubrobacteraceae bacterium; assembly: GCA_963774155.1. GTDB lineage: Bacteria > Actinomycetota > Thermoleophilia > Solirubrobacterales > Solirubrobacteraceae > DASSUW01. Next base: position 678,266 of record CAVZDW010000004.1, on the reverse strand, counting down.
GAGCCGACGATCGGCGGATCGCCGTCGGGGTCGACCCACGGCACCGCCAGCTCGGACGGATCGGCCGTCGTCGACGCCTCGTCACCGCACCCCGCGAACAGGACGCAGACCAGCGCGAGCGCCAGCAAATGCCTGACATCTCCCCCTCTCACCGCGTTCGATGGTATCCATACGGGGGCCGCAACCTCATTGCCGTGACAACTGTTCCTTCGGGGAGTAGGCGTCGGCTACGGGGTCTCCTACGCTGCACCAAGTCGTTCGGTCAACGTTTCGTACCGACCGCGGATCGAGGTGGGACCCGCCCCGCCCGCCAGGGGCGGGTCCCACCTGGGTCCGTCGTCGGATCCACAGCTCCACCGGTGCCCCGGCGCACGATGCGCCGGCGACCGGTACGGATCGTCGTGCCGCGCAAGACGCGCTGCTGGTCCGTGCCTTTCGCCCCGGAACACTGTTCGCCGGCACCGGCGCGCCGCATTTGGCGTGCCAACATCAATACGCTAGAAGACGGTGCTACGCGATAGTGAGCAGAGCATGAGTGTCCAGGACGCTGCTGCTTGCCTTGGGGCGCGCGTACGTGAGCTACGCCACGAACGCGGGTTGACGCTCAAGGCGCTGGGTCGGCAGGCCGGCCTCTCTCACCCCTTCCTGAGCCAGCTCGAGCGCGGTCTCGCCCGCCCGAGCGTGGGCTCCGTGGAGCGGATCGCCGAGGCGCTGGGCGTGCCGGTGAGCTCCCTGTGGGCGAGCCGTCGGACCGAGGCCGCGACCGTGATGCGCGCCGACGAGGGCGACATCTCGACCCACGCCGAGGCCGGCGCCCCGGGCACGATCCGGGACCTCTCGACCGGCAGCGCTCACCTCCGGGTGCGCGAGTGGTCCGGCGGTGGGCGCGCGTGGCCCAGGGAGGCCGAGACCGCGAGCGGCGAGGTGCTGGTCTACGTGGTCCGCGGGTCGATCGAGGTCGATCTCGACGGCAAGACGCACCTGCTGGGCGCCGGTGACGCGCTGCGCTTCGACGGCGCCGTCCGGCACCGGCTCCGCCGCCACGGGCCGGCCACCACGCGCGCGCTCTACGTCGCCGCGGGCTGACGCAGGCGATAGAGCGCGCCGTTGGCGAGCTCGCGCACGCGCCGCTCCTCGACCTGCCACTCGTCCCGCGCGGCTTCGAGGAAGCGCTCCGCCGGCACGCGTCCGGGATCGGTGAGCCACACCTCAGGGCCGAGCCGGGGCAGCAGATCCAGCAGGACGTCGACGTTGCGCGCCTCGTAGAGCACGTCGGAGGCGAGCACGAGGTCCCACGGCGCGCGGGCCAGGAGCGGCGCCGGGTCGGTCCACGAGCACGCGAGCGTCTCGATCTCGACCTCGTTGCGCTCGGCGTTGGTCGCCGTCATCGCCACCGCGTCCGGCGACCAGTCCGTGGCCAGCACGCGGCCGCCCGCCAGCGCGGCCGCGATGCTCGGCAATCCGAGCCCGCACCCGAGCTCCAGCGTGCGCGCGCCGTGCAGCGAGCGCACGACCACGCTGCGGGCCAGGGCGAGCGAGCTCGGCCACAGCTCGGCCCAGTACGGGAGGAACTCCTCGTGCTCGAACGCCTCCTCGTCGAGCAGCGCCTCGGCGTCGCGCGGACGGAGCAGGCGCAGGTCGTGCCCGTGCAGCGGGACCACCTCCTCGACCAGGTCGTTCACAGACGTGGTTGTATCCGGGAATCGCTCGAACGGATTCACGTGTCACGAGCGTCGACGTCGCACGCCACGCCGGCGTGTCGCAGTCGACGGTCTCGCTGGTGCTCTCGGGGAAGTCGGCGGGCCGCATCTCGGCGCGGACCGAGGCCGCCGTGCGGAAGGCCGCCGAGGAGCTCGGCTACCGGCCCAACGCCGCCGCGCGGGCCCTGCGCACCGGCACGGCGCGCACGATCGGCCTCGTCGTCACCGACGTGACGCACCCGTTCTTCGGGCCCGTCCTGCGCGGCGCCCAGGTCGCGGCGTGGCGCGCCGGCTACGCGGTCGCGCTCGTCGACGTCGCCAACGATCCCGAGCACGAGCTGGAGTCCTTCGAGGCGCTGCGCGCCGGGCCGGTCGACGGCTTCCTCTTCTTCACGATCGACCCGCCCGACACGACCGGCGAGCACATCGTGGCGCTCGAGGTCTCGCCGCCGGGCATGGCCTCGGTCCGCTTCGACACCGAGCGCGGCACCGAGCTGGCCATGCGCCACCTCATCGAGCTCGGACACACGCGCATCGGCCACCTCGGTGCGGCGCTCGTCGCCGACACGTTCCGGCTGCGGCGCGAGACCGTGGTGCGGCTGCTCGGCGAGGCAGGACTCGAGCCGGGCCCGCACGAGCGAGCGGACTTCCGCTTCGACGACGCCGCCCGCGGGGGCCTCGCCCTGCTCGACGCCCCCGAGCGCCCGACCGCGATCTACTGCGACGACGACCTGCTGGCCGGCGGCATCTACCTGGCGGCCCGCGAGCGCGGCCTGCGCATCCCCGAGGACGTCTCGGTCGTCGGCTTCGACGACCTTCCGTTCGCCAAGGTCTTCGAGCCGCCGCTGACCACGATCCGGATCGAGCCCGAGGAGCTCGGCAAGGTCTCGTTCGAGGTCCTGGCCGCCCTGATGGACGGCGGGGAGCCCGAGAGCCGGATCCTCCCGGTGCGCTTCGTCGAGCGCGCCTCGACGGCCCCGCCGGCCTGAACCGGGCGTTTGTGAAGGTCGTGCTACCACCACTTGAACAATCTCGTCATACGTATTACGCTCATTCGTATGACCCACCGCCTTCTCCTCCTCGCCGGGCTTCTGGCGCTCATCGTCTTCGGTGGGCTCCAGTCTGCTTCGGCCTCACCGGAGCGGCGAGTCGTCGTAGTGGTGGACGCGTCGGCCGGGCCTTCCGCGATCGCGGAAGCCCGTGCCGCCGTCGAGGCAGCCGGGCCCGAGGCCCAGCTGCGCATCCCCCGCACCGCGACCGAGCAGCTCTCGGTGACCCACTACTTCGCCGCACGCGGTTACCGCACCGTGGTCGGCGTCGGCCTGGACCGGCGCATCGCCGTCGATCCCGTGGCCTCGCAGTACCCGCGCACCGAGTTCGTGGCCGCCGAGGCGGACCACGTCGCCGGGGCGCTCGCGGACTGACCTAGACTCGGTCGGGACCCGCGGCGCCGGTCGCCGCGTATCCCGTCTGTGCGTCTTGGCCTGATCCTTCTCCTGCTCGCCCTCGCGTTGCCGGCCGTGCTGCTGGCGGCGCCGCGCGAGCGGGAACCCGTGCAGCCTGCCCCGCCGCAGGTGCTCCCGCCCGTGGCCACGAGCCCGCCGGCGCCGCTCCCGCCCGTCGCCACCCCGACCCCGACCGCGACGCCGGAGCCGCCCCGGTCACGCGCCGCCGGCCGCCCGTGGAACGGGCGCCTCGTCCATGGCCGGCAGCTGCCGCTGTCGGGCGACGGCTACGTGACCTGGGACCCGATCCTCAAGCGCGTCGGCAACCGGCCGTGGCGGCGCTGGGGCACGGACCGGCTCCTGGCGACGGTGGAGCGCGTCCTGGGCGCCTACGCCGCCCGCCATCCCGATGCGGAGCCCGTGCTGGTCGGCGACCTCTCGCGGCCGCGCGGCGGCGACTTCGGCCCGCGGTTCGGCGGCATCGGCCACGCATCGCATCAGAACGGAATCGACGTCGACATCTACTACCCGCGGCTCGATCGCCGGCTGCGCGCGCCGCGCCGGCCGGACCAGGTCGACCGCGCCGCCGCGCAGGAGCTGGTGGACGCGTTCGTGGCCGAGGGCGCGGAGTACGTCTTCACGGGCCCGTCGCTGGGCCTGCGCGGGCCCGCGGGCGTGGTGCAGGAGCTCGTCAACCACGACGACCACCTGCACCTCAGGCTCAGGGCGCCGGGGTGACCTCCGGGAGACGCCGGTCGAGCTCCTCGCGCACGTCGCGCTGGATCCCCTCGAAGTTGCGGTCCAGCTCGCGCTCGACGCGCTCGACCTCGCGGTCGAGCTGCTCGTCGACCTCGCGGCCGGCGATCGTGAGCATGATCGCGACGCCGCCGAGCACGACGGCGACGGAGACGGCGAGCATGGCCGCGATCGCGCCGAGGTTCGAGCGCCGCCGGAACGAGCGCCCGCAGTAGGGACAGCGCCTGCCGTCCTCGTAGGAGATGCGCGCGCAGTGGGGGCACACGCGCTGGACGGCCGGCTGATCCACGGGCGGGAGCGTATGCGTATCGTCGATGCGATGCCCCGCCTCGCTCTCGTCACCGGCGCTTCGACCGGCATCGGCCGCGCCACCGCCCATCACCTCGCCGGCCTGGGCTACCACGTGCTCGCCGGCGTGCGCGATCCGGCCGACGCGCCCGACGGTCTCGAGCCGCTCAAGCTCGACGTGACGGACGAGGCCGACATCGCGGCGGCCGCCGAGCGCATCGGCGCCGAGCTGCACCTGCTCGTCAACAACGCGGGGATCGCCGTGAGCGGCCCGGTCGAGGTCGTGCCGCTCGAGGAGTGGCGGCGGCAGATCGAGGTCAACCTCCTGGGGCAGATCGCCGTCACCCGCGCGCTGCTGCCCGCGGTGCTGCGGGCGCGCGGCCGGGTGATCAACATGAGCTCGATCGGCGGTCGGGTGGCGAACCCGCTGTTCGGGCCGTATTCGGCCTCGAAGTTCGGCCTCGAGGCGTTCAGCGACGCGCTGCGGCGCGAGATCGGCCCCCACGGCGTGCACGTGGTCAGCATCGAGCCGGGTGGCATCGCCACGCCGATCTGGGACAAGGGCATGGACGATGCGCGCCGCATCACCGGCGACATGTCGGCCGAGCAGCAGCGGCGCTACGCCGGCGTGATCGCCGGCGTCACGAAGATCGTGGAGCGGCTCGCCCGCGAGGGGCTGCCGCCGGAGGCCGTGGCCGAGGCGGTGGGCCGCGCCGCGACGGCGCGGCGCCCGCGCGCCCGCTACGTGGTCGGGCGCGACGCCAAGGTCCAGGCGCTCGCCGCCCGGCTCCTGCCGGACCGGGTCATGGACTCCTTCATCGCTCGCGCACTCCGTTGATTTGGAGTGCGGCTTACTCGCACTCGCAAGCTCGCGCGAGCGCCTTGATTACCTGAGCCGGTAGATCATCCGCGCACGGCTGAGGTCGTACGGCGAGACCTCGACGCGGACGCGATCGCCCGGGTTCACGCGGATGCGCGCGCGGCGCATGCGGCCGGCCATATGAGCCAGCACCGAATGCCCGTTGTCGAGCGTGACGCGGAACATCAGGTTGGGCAGGGACTCCTCGACGACGCCCTCGAGGGAGAGCTTCTCTTCGACGGCCATGGTTGTCACCTCCAGATTTCGATGGGAACGAGCGCCGAGAACGCCGCGGTGGGCGGCATCGCGCTCGGAAGCTTCTGTAGCGGAGCCCGTCAGTCGCCGGTGGCTGCGGCGACCGGGCTCTCGCGGCTCTCTATATGGTAGCCGCCGCGACCGGCCGTGGCGCGGTGGCGCGGAACGTGAAGGTCTCGGTGCGGGCGGCCTGCGAGCGGTCGAGCACGGTGACCGAGGCCCATCCCTCGTCGCCGTTCGGCCCGCGTGCCAGAAGCCGGTGCCAGCGCGCCACCTGGCGGTCCATCTCCTCGGCGGCGATCATGCGCCCGCGGGCGCGCTGGCCCGCCTCGGCCTCGCCGCGGCCGGCATCGAGCAGCACGAGATGCGCGGGGCGGCCGCGCAGCGCGGCCAGGAGCGCGATCACGCGCCGGCCGGCGGCGCTCGTCCCGCGGGAGTGGATCACGACGGGCCGACGGCCGGCGATGGCGGCCACGATCCGGACGTAGTGGCGGAGGTAGAGCAGCTTCGTGGCGCCCGCCTCGCGGCGGTCGTCGGTGTCCACCACGCGCACCGTCTCACGGTCGACGGCGCGACGGATCAGCGTCGTCTTGCCGGCGCCGGGAACACCGGCCACGACCACGACCGCGTCGGTGGGGAAGTTCAGCTGCACCCGTGCATGGTGCCTACGAAACGTAAGCGCCGGATCAGCGCGGGCGCAGGCCGAGCAGCAGTCGGTCGACCGCCTCGGCCACCACGTCCTCGAGCGGCGCGTCGTGGAGCATGCCGTTGTTGCCCAGCGAGGCGATGCCCTGCAGCGTGGCCAGCGCGATCGTGCCGTCGCGCTCGGGGTCGCCGACGATCTCCCCGGCCTGCCGGCCCGCGACGAACAGGTCAAGCGGCTCGGCGAACGCGCGGTCGGCCGCCTCGCGCACGCGGTCGGCGCCCGGACGGTGCTTGCCGGCGAACATCAGCTCGAGCAGGGTGGCGTGCTCCGTGGCGAAACGCACATACGCGGCGGCGAAGGCGCCGAACTGCTCGCGCCACGAGCCGCCGGCGCCGGCGATCGCCGCGTCCATCTCGCCCGCGAGGCGGGCGAAGCCCTCCTCGGCGAGCGCGTCGAGCAGCGCCTGCTTGTCGGCGAAGTGCCGCCGCGGCGCGGCATGGCTGACGCCGACCTCACGCGCGAGCTCGCGCAGCGACAGCTCCTGGACCCCACGCTCCTCGAGCGTGCGCTCGGCGCGTTCGAGCAGGGCCGCGCGCAGGTTCCCGTGGTGGTACGTGCGCGTGGCCATCAATGGAGGGTAACCGATATGTAGGCGTTGACATCATTGTTGTCATCGACTACATTACTCCGCCATGGCCTCCAAGTGGACTGCATCCGACCTTCCTCCCCTCGACGGGCGCACCTTCGTCGTCACCGGCGCCAACAGCGGCATCGGGCTCACGGCGGCGCGCGCCCTGGGCCGCGCCGGCGCACGGGTCGTCCTCGCGGTGCGCGATCCGGCGCGCGGCGAGCAGGCGGCGGCGACGATCCCGGGCGAGACCGACGTCCGCCCGCTCGACCTCGCCGACCTCGCGTCGGTGCGCGCGTTCGCCGAGGCGTGGGACGGCGAGATCGACGTGCTGATCAACAACGCCGGCGTCATGGCGACGCCCGAGCGCCGCACCAAGGACGGCTTCGAGCTGCAGATCGGTACCAACCACCTCGGCCACTTCGCCCTGACCAACCTGCTGCTCCCGCACGTGACCGACCGGGTCGTCTCGGTGGCGTCGGGCGCGCACCGGATGGGCTCGATCCGGCTCGACGATCTCAACTGGGAGCGCGGCCGGTACCAGCGCTGGCGCGCCTACGGGCAGTCGAAGCTCGCCAACCTGCTCTTCACGCTCGAGCTGCAGCGCCGGCTCACGGGCTCGGACCTGCGCGCGGTGGCGGCCCACCCGGGGTACTCGGCCACGCACCTGCAGGGGAACACCGAGAGCGCCGTGCAGAACGCGCTGATGGCGGTGCTCAACCGCGTCGTCGCGCAGAGCGACGAGATGGGCGCCCTGCCGACGCTCTACGCCGCGACCGAGGACATCCCCGGCGCGAGCTACGTGGGTCCCGACAGCCGGTTCGAGTCGGTCGGCCACCCGACGCTCGTGGGGCGCAGCGGCGCGGCGAGCGACGAGGCGACCGCGCGGGCCCTCTGGGACCTCTCAGAGCAGCTGACGGGCGTCTCCTTCCCGGTCGCCCCCGCGGTTGCGTGAAGGCTTCCGGCGCTTGCGCCACTCGCCGACGGCGATGACGACGGCGACGAGGATCGGCCCCCAGTACTTGGCCGACTCGAGGATCGCCTTCACCCAGCCCGGCGGCTCCGGGATGTCGATCGACGGCAGGTTGATGTCCGGGAACGGGATGTCCGGGAAGGGGATCGCCGGGAGGTCGATCGGGATGTCGATCGAGATCTCCGGCAGGAAGTTCAGGAGCAGGCCGATGCCGAGGAGCGGCACCAGCACCTTGCCGACGGCCTTGGCCACGTGGCGGGCCGCGTAGAGGCCGGGCCGCTCGCGCTTGAACTGCTCCTTCCTGGCCGCGCGGCTGCCGGGCTCCGGCTCGAGCGGGATCACGTCCTCGCCGGCCTTGAGCTCGGCGGAGGTGATCGAGCTGCCGTGCCAGGCGAGCTTCGCGGTCACCTCGAGCCCCTCGAACGCGACGGTGATCGGCGAGCCCTGCTTCTTGTGCTCGGCCACCTGCTCGCCGTCGACGTAGAGCCGCAGCGTCTCGCCCGACCACTGGCTCTCCGGCTCGACCTCGAGCCGGCGCCCGTCATGGTCGATGCCCCAGCGCGTCGCCACCGCGGTCAAGGTACCGTGGCCGGCGTGGCCCGCGATTGCCGTGTTGATCGCCGCACGCTCGAGACGCCGGACGATCTCCCGATCGCCACGCGTGATCGCATGCTCTGGTCGGGCGTCTCCGACACCCGGGAGCTGACGCGCCCGCAGTGGGCGCTGCTCGTGCTCGAGACCGTCCAGAACGCCGTCGACAACGGCGGCTTCGTCGGGCTCGTCGACCGGCCCGTCGAGCTCCAGGCCGACATGCTCGAGGCGGCCCACCTGGTCGGCGCGGCGGAGTACCTGCCGGTGCTCCGCGAGGCGGTCGCCGCGTTGCCGGAGGAGGACCTCGAGCGGCTCAGCGCGCTCGACGACCGCTTCTACGAGCTGAGCCTCGAGGGGACGCCGCTGCTCGAGCATGCGCTGCGCTTCGCCTACGACCATCCCCAGGAGGTCTTCCTCTCCGACGAGGAGGCGACGCGCGACGTGGACGACCTCATCGTCCGCCTCCAGGCCCGCGCCGGACCGGTCCCGGTGGTCGATCCGGGGTCCGGCGTGCCCTGGCTCGTGGCGCGCCTCTATGCCGAGGTCGGCGACGGCGGCTGGGGCCCCTTCGACGGCATGCTCAGCCTGCTCGAGGCCGAGGAGTGGGCCGCGCGGCTGGGGATCGACGCCGTCCCGCTCTGGAGCGCCGGCGGCGAGCTGATCTGCATCGAGACCGACGACCCGGCGCTTCCGGTCGTCCGCGTCGATCCCGCCGAGCCACGCCCGCGCTACGTGGCGGCGAGCCTCCGTGGCTGGCTCGAGAGCTGGCTGGCGCAGTAGTGCCGAGACGCCTGGTCTGGGGCGCCATGGGCGTCCTCGTCGCCGCCGTGGCCGCCGGCGCGTTCCTGCTGCTCCGAGGGGACGAGGAGCCGGAGCCCTCGCGGGCTCCTGCCTCCCGCCTGGCGAACCTGTGGGTCGCGCCGGAGGCCGGCGAGGACCCGGCCCGCTGCGACGAGCCATGCGAGTTCGACCCGGCGCGAGCGTTCGGCAGCCTCGACGCGGCGTACCGCGCCGCCTCGTCCGGTGACACCGGGCGCATCAAGGGCGGCGACTACCCGCCGCAGGAGACGGCCGCGGCGAAGGAGGACCTGACCGAGGCCGTGACGTTCGCGCCGGCCGCGGGCGAGACGGTCACGTTCGCCGGCCTCGCGACGTTCGGCGACTGGCTGACGCTCCGCGACGTCACGATCGACACGACGGGCACCCACGAGCGCGGCTGGTACAACGGCACCGGGGACCAGCCCGGCGGCGAGCACAACACGCTCGACGGCGTGGACATCGTCGGCCCGTGGGCCAACCTCTATGTCCGCGGCGGGAGCGACATCACGTTCCGGAACGCGGCCTTCGGGACGCCCGGCAACACCGAGCGGCGCGTCTGCGGGAGCGGCGACGCCGAGCCGGTCGACGTCGCGGACTCCCCCCGGATGACGATCGACCGCGTCACCTTCCACCCGTTCCACGCGGAGACCGGCAACCCGGAGTGCGGGCCCGACGGGACGCTGCACCTGGAGACGATCCGGGTCAACGACGGGATGGACGATTTCACGCTGACCAACAGCGTGTTCGAGGACGACGACGGCTCCGGCACGGCCCGGCTCTTCGTGACCAAGCTCAGCGCCGCCGGGACGGGCGAGAACGCCGACCGCCTGCGCGTGGTCGGGAACTACTTCGGCACCGCCGCGGGCACGGCCTCGATCCACCTCGGCGACGGCCAGCAGTGCGTCGGCTACGTGTTCGCCTACAACCTCTGGAGGGAGGGGCTCCTCGACGCCTGCGAGAAGGTCGACGCCGAGTCGCTGCGGCTCGTCGCGAACCTCGCCGCGCAGCCCGACTACCTCCCCTGCCCCGGCACCGGCCCGGGCGAGTCGAACCTCTGGATCTGGTCGGCCGCCAAGCAGGGCTGCGGCTCGGACGCCTGGGTCGTCGACCCCGCCCCGCAGGAGTACGGGGCGTACGAGCTGGACGGCTACCACCTGACCGAGGGCTCGCCGGCCGTCGACGCGGGCCAGCCGCTCGACGCGTGCCGCGAGTACACCGGCGGAGTCGACATCGACGGCGAGCCGCGCGGGCCCGTCTGCGACGCCGGTCCGGACGAGTTCGTCGCCCCCTGAACGACGAAGCCCCCGGCGGTGACCGGGGGCTTCGAAAGGTGGAGACGGTGGGAATCGAACCCACGTCCGCGACCGCGCTAAGGACGGCGTCTACGAGCGTAGCCGGCGCTCTAAATCTCGCCCCCCACTCGCCAACGCCGGCGGGGTTGTGGGGGACCAGCCTCGAAAATGTCCCCCGGACGGCTGAGACAGACCGGCCGAGGTGAGCCTGCTAATTGAGTCGGCCGATCCCGCCGCAGGCTACGGGGGCCGACATCACATACCTAGTTTCAGCTAGGCAGCGAGAGCGTGCTCATGAGCGAGCACGTGCGCGTTGTTATCCGCACTTATGGTTTTTCCGGGGTTTTACGAGGCCTCCGGAACCTCGACTCGCAACCGCCCCTGCGAACCGGCCACGTCGAAGCCGTGTCGTCCCCAGGGGGTTATGTTCGCTCTTCATTGTAGAGGTCCACGGACCATGTGAACGAGACGGGAGCGATGGATGCGGAGCTTCGACGTGGTGGTGATCGGCGCCGGCCCGGCGGGCGAGGTGGCGGCGGGCCGGCTCGCGGAGGGCGGCATGAAGGTGGCCATCGTGGAGGACCGGCTGGTCGGCGGCGAGTGCTCCTTCTGGGCCTGCATGCCCTCCAAGGCGCTGCTGCGGCCGTACGAGGCGCTGGCCGAGGCGCGTCGCATCCCGGGCGCGGCAGACGCCATCACCGGCGACCTGAACGTCGCGGCGGTGCTCGCGCGGCGCGACGAGATCATCCACGACCTCGACGACTCGGAGCAGCTCCCGTGGCTCGAAGAGCGCGGCATCGAGCTCCTGCGGGGCGTCGGGGTCATCACCGGCGAGAAGCGGCTCAAGGTCGGCGACGAGGAGATCGAGGCGAGCCGCGCCGTGATCGTCGCCACGGGCTCGGCGCCGATGATGCCGCCGATCGAGGGCCTCGACGCGATCGACGACGCCTGGACCAACCGCGAGGCCACCACCGCGAAGACGATCCCCGACCGGCTCGTGATCATGGGCGGCGGCGTCGTCGGGGTCGAGATGGCGCAGGCCTTCCAGACGCTCGGGTCGCACGTGACGCTCATCGAGGGCGAGCGGCGGCTGCTCCCGAGGGAGGAGGAGTACGCCTGCGAGCAGGTCACGGACGCGCTGACCGGGTACGGCGTCGACGTCCGGACCGGGCAGCGCGCCGAGAAGGTCGCCGAGCGCGGCGACACCGTGGTCGTGACGACGGCGGACGGCCGCGAGGCGCAGGGTGACGCGCTGCTCGTGGCGCTCGGCCGCAAGCCGCAGACCGAGGGGATCGGGCTCGAGGCGCTCGGCGTGGAGCCCGGCAAGACGCTGTCGGTGAACGAGGTCATGGTCGTCGAGGGCCACCCCTGGCTGTACGCGGTGGGTGACGTCAACGGCAAGGCGCTGTTCACGCACATGGGCAAGTACCAGGCACGGATCGCCTGCGACCACATCCTCGGCGAGAACACGGCGGCCGAGCACGGCGCCGACGGACCGCTGAGCCCGCGCGTCATCTTCACCGAGCCGCAGGTCGCGGCCGTCGGGCACACGATCGACACGGCGAGCCGGGCGGGCCTGGAGGTCGACGTGGTCCAGACGGAGACGTCGGGCAACGCCGGCGGGTCGTTCTACGGGCGCGACGCGCCCGGCACCACCCGGCTGCTCATCGATCCCCAGCGGCGCGTGGTGGTCGGCGCGACGATCACCGGGGCCGAGGTCGGCGAGATGCTGCACGCGGCGACGGTCGCCATCGTCGGCGAGATCCCCCTCGAGCGCCTCCGCCACGCGACCCCGTGCTTCCCGACGCGCAGCGAGGTGTGGCTCACGCTGCTGGCCAAGGCTGGCGTTTGAGGTCGTTAAAAGAAAACGACGCGAAGGGAGCCGCTTTGAGGTCCCCCCTCGGACGGCAAGCCGTCTTCGGGATGGGCGGCGGGCCTTGCACCTCATGGCCTCGCTCTTTGCGACTCACCCTCGCGTCTGGGAAGAACTTATTCACGGCCCCTGAGCCGCGCAAGGGCCGCCGGAGCACGATCCCGCATCCTCCGGAAAAAGCTCTGTCGCAAATGTCCAAGACGCGTCGCCCGGCCCCGCCTAGCGTGGATCGGGACACCACGCGAGCGAAGGGAGAACCCGATGGCGGGTGAGTTGACGTTCTTCGAGGTCGGCGTCGAGGACGCCGAAAAGGGCCGGGCGTTCTACGAGGCGCTGTTCGGCTGGCAGTTCGAGCCGGGCCCGTCCGGCGGAGGCGGCTGGGGCATCACGGCGCCCAACGTCGCCGGCGGGATGCACGGCGGCGACAAGGACGCGATGCCCTACGTGTTCTTCGGCGTCGACGACATCGACGCCGCGGCCGGCAAGGTCCGCGAGCTCGGAGGCGAGATCGAGGACATGGACATGGACGGCGACGAGGAGACGACGGCGAAGTTCGGCCGCTTCAAGTTCTGCCGCGACGACCAGGGTTCGCGCTTCGGGCTGCACCAGCCGCCGAAGCGTTAAACGAAGAAGACGCGAAGGCGGCCGCTTTGAGATCCCCCCTCGGACGGCAAGCCGTCTTCGGGATGGGCGGCGGGCCTTGCACCTCATGGCCTCGCTCTTTGCGACTCACACCCTCGCGTCTGGGAAGAACCTAAGCGGGCGGCGCCGGCGGCGCAAGAGGGCCAAAGGCGCCGATCCCGCATCCTCGGCAAATCTCCGCCGATCGGCCAAATCCAGAGATCCGCAAAGTGCGCGGTTACGCTCGAACTGCGGCATTGAGGGAGCGGGTTCGGCCGGGTTTCGAACTCGCGTCCTGGTTAGGGGTCGACACCGTGACCCTTAGGCAGGACGGACGCGAAGAAACCAGCCCCGCCGGCCTCCCCAGCTCCCCTACCCAGCCGCAGTTGACGTTCGTCGATCAGCACGCGCTGCGGCACGAAAAGACGCGAAGGGAGCCGCTTGAGGAGCCCTCTGCGCCAGTGCAAGCACCGTCGCGGACGGGGCGGCGGGCCTCTCACCTCGATGGCCTCGCTCTCTGCGTCTCAACCTTCGCGTCTGCCGGCGACGCTAACCCGCGCCCGCTTCGCCGCGCAAGGCTCGGCGCCCCGAGATCCACGCAAACTGCGGTGAAATCCGCAGACCGCGCTGGGTCAGGAGCACGCCGGCCACGACGAGGACGGCGGCGATCACGGTGCGGGCGGTGAGCGTCTCGCCGAGCAGGAGCGCGGCGAAGCCGAGGCCGAAGACGGGCACGAGCAGCGAGAACGGCGCGACCGTGCCGGCCGAGTACTCACGCAGCAGGTAGCCCCACAGGCCCCAGCCGAGGGTGGTGGCGGCGAAGGCGAGGTAGAGGACGACGCCGATGGCGCCGAGATCGATGCCGGACAGGGCGTCGCCGATCTCGCGCGGCCCCTCGAAGGCGAGCGAGAGCGCGAACAGCGGCACCGGCGGCACCACGCACATCCAGGTCATGAAGCGCATCGGGTCGGCCGGCGCGGCCCGCTGGATCGCGATGTTGCCCAGGCCCCAGGCGGCGGCCGCGCCGACGAACAGGGCGAAGCCGGCGGGCGTGGCGTCCGAGCCGCTCAGGCCCGTGGCGACGAGCGCCAGGCCGGACGTGGCCAGCACGAGCCCGGCCAGCTGGCGCGCCTGCGGGCGGTCGCCGAGCAGCACGGCCGCGAAGCCGATCGTGAAGAACGCCTGGACCTGCAGCACGAGCGAAGCCAGGCCGGCCGGCATGCCGACGTCCATGCCGACGAAGCCGAGCGAGAACTTCACGACGCCGATGGCGACGCCGACGGCCAGGACCCACCGCCACGGCACCCCCGGCCCGCCCCGCAGCAGGAGCACCGGCAGCGCCGCCAGCGAGTAGCGCAGGGCCGAGAGCAGGAGCGGCGGGAAGTCCTCGAGCCCGACCTCGATGACCACGAAGTTGAGGCCCCACAGCGCGGCCACGAGGACGGCGAGGGCGACGTGGACGGGGCGCATGGGACGCCATGGTGCCCGCCCCTCAACACAACTTCCAGTTGCGATTTCTTGGCACGAGCGTAAGCTCAGCTTTCGCATGCTCGACGTCCGCCGCCTCCGCGTCCTGCGCGAGCTCGCCGCCCGCGGCACGATCGCCGCCACCGCCGAGGCGCTCGGCTACACCGCTCCAGCCGTGTCCCAGCAGCTCGCCGCGCTCGAGCGCGAGGCCGGCGTCGCCCTGCTGGAGAAGAACGGCCGCGGCCGCAGGCTCACTCCCGCGGGCGAGGAGCTCGTCCAGCGCACCGAGAGCATCCTGCGCGAGCTGGAGGCCGCCGAGGCCGCCCTCGAGGCCACCACGACGCAGGTCGCCGGGGTGCTCCGCACGGCCGCGTTCGCCAGCGCCCACCGGGTCCTGCTCCCCAGGGCCATCGCCACGCTCGCGGCCCGCCACCCCGACCTGCGCGTCACGACGCAGGACATGGAGCCCGAGGACAGCCTCCCCGCGCTCAAGCTCGGCGAGCTCGACGTCGCGCTCGCCCAGGAGTACGGCTTCGCGCCCACTCCGCCCGACCCGGCGCTCGAGCGGACGGAGCTGCTCGAGGACCTCCTGCGCGTCGCCCTGCCGGAGGACCACCCGCTCGCCGGCGCCGACACCGTCGACATCGCGGCGCTCGACGCCGAGCCCTGGATCGCCGGCCGCGAGGGCTCGTTCTGCCACCTCGTCGTCGTCCACTCCACGCGCGCGGCCGGCTACGAGCCGCGCCTGGCCCACATCACCAACGACTTCCAGGTCTCGTACGCGCTGGTGCAGGCCGGAGCGGGCGTCGGCCTCGTGCCGGAGCTGGCCGGCCCGCCGCCGCCCGGCGTGGTGGTCAGGCCCGTGGCGGGCGCCCCGCCGAGCCGGCGGATCTACGCCGCGGTCCGGGCGGGCAGCAGCGCCCGGCCGGCCATCGCCGCCATGCTGGAAGCGCTCACCGAGCGCTGAGCACGGACTCGAGCAGGCCCGGGAAGCGGGAGTCGAGCTCGTCGCGGCGCAGGCGGTTGACCAGGGCCGTCCCGTCGGCGCGCTGCTCGATCACGCCGCTCTCGCGCAGGACGCGGAAGTGATGGGTCCGGGTCGACTTGGTGACCGGCAGCTCGAAGGCGCCGCAGCGGCACTCGCGGCCGCCGTCGGAGGCCAGCGTGCGCACGATCTCGAGCCGCACCGGATCGGACAGCGCGTGGAGGACGCCGGTCAGCTCGAGCGACTCGGCTGGGGGATGATGAGAGCGTGCGTGGCATGGTTCGAATCTGATTGTACGACGTCCTTCGAACATTTGGTACGATGATCGTCGTACTACGGAACAAAGAGGAGCGTTCCAACATGAGTCCTTCCTCCCCACCCCCCACCCCGCCCGAGCGACCGCCGTTCCGGCGCGTCGTCGTGTTCACCGGTCGCCCCACCGGTTGATGCGAGCGCTGGTCGCCGATCGCTCTGCCGTGTCGGGCGTCTCCCTCGTGGAGGCGCCCGACGCGCAAGCGGGGCACGCCGAAGCGCTGATCGAGGTGCGCGCCGTCTCGCTCAACCGCGGCGAGATCCGCCGGCTCCCCGCACGCGAGGAGGGCACGATCCCGGGCTGGGACGTGGCCGGCGTCGTCCGTGAACCCGCGGCCGACGGCAGCGGCCCGCAGGCCGGAAAACGCGTGGCCGGGCTCGCCGAGGGCGGCGGCTGGGCCGAGCTGGCCGTCGTCAAGACCGAAGCCCTCGCCGAGCTGCCCGACGACGTGTCCTTCGAGGCCGCGTCCACGCTCCCCGTGGCCGGCATCACGGCCGTGCGCGCGCTCGAGGTCGGCGGCGCGCTGCTCGGCCGCCGCGTGCTCATCACCGGCGCAGCCGGCGGCGTCGGCCGGCTGGCGGTCCAGCTCGCCCACCGCGCCGGGGCCCACGTGACCGGCGTCGTCCGCAACGCCGAGCGCGGCGAAGGCCTGCGCGAGCTCGGCGCCGACGAGCTGATCACCGAGCTCGAGCCCGAGGGGGAGAACTTCGACCTGCTCCTGGAGTCCGTCGGCGGCGCGAGCCTTGCCGCGGCGCTCACCCGAGTCGGCCCCTACGGCACCGTCGTGGCGTTCGGCGCCTCGTCCTCGGAGCCCACGACGTTCGACGTCTCGCGCTTCTACTACCGCGGCGCGCCGCGCCTCTACGGCCTGCGCGTGTGGGACGAGCTCGCCCGCACGCACTCCGGCGTCCGCGACCTCGAGCTGCTGCTCGGCGAGCTGGCCGCCGGCCGCCTCGACCCGCAGATCGACCTCACGGTCAGCTGGCAGGAGGCGGGCACCGCGCTCGACGCGCTCCTCAACCGCCGCGTCGCCGGCAAAGCCGTCCTGACGATCGACTAGCGGCGGACGGCGCGCTCCATCTCGCGCTTCATCTCGCGCTCCTTGATCGTCTGGCGCTTGTCGACGGCGTCCTTGCCCTTGGCGAGCGCGATCTCGACCTTGGCGCGCCCGTCGCGGAAGTAGATGCGCGTGGGGATGAGCGTGAGGCCCTTCTCGCGCGTCTTGCCGATCAGCCGCTCGATCTCTCGCCGGTGCATGAGGAGCTTGCGCGGGCGCTCGGGCTCGTGGTTCTCGCGCGACGCCGGGCCGTACGGCGGGATGTGGACGTTGTAGAGCCACACCTCGGTGTCGCGCAGCGCCGCGTAGCCGTCCTTGATCTGCGCCTTGCCCTCGCGCAGCGACTTGACCTCGGTGCCGGTCAGCACGAGACCCGCCTCCCACTTCTCGAGCAGGTGGTAGCGGTGCCGCGCCTGGCGGTTGGTGGCAATATCAGCCATTCTGGATCAAGTTAGTAGGATTTAGGCGCAATGTTTTCCTTCCCCAATCCTGTCAACGAGAAGGCGGCCCGTGTTGTGGCCGGCGTCGTCGCGGTCGCGGGGATCATCATCTTGGCAACCGGCGCGTACTGGCTGCTGATCCCGGTGGCCTACGGCTTCTGGGCGAGGGTGCTGACGGGGCCGAAACTGAGCCCGCTGGCCCGGATCGCCATGAAGCTCATGGCGCGCGAGCCGAAGTACGTCGCCGGCCCGCCCAAGCGCTTCGCCCAGGGCATGGGCGCCGTGATCACGAGCACCGCCGCGGTGCTCGCGCTCGGCTTCGGCGCCACGACGGCCGCCGGCGTCCTCGTCGCCGCGCTGATCGTCGCCGCCACGCTGGAATCGGTCTTCGCGTTCTGCCTCGGCTGCCAGATCTTCGGCGTGCTGATGCGGGTCGGGCTCGTGCCCGAGGCGGTCTGCGCCGAGTGCGCCGACATCACACTGGCGCGAGGTCGACGCGCCCCCGCGGCACATCCACCCGCTCCACACGCACGCTGACCGGGTCGCCGAGCCGCAGCCGGTCGCCCGTCCCCGTGCCGACGAGCATCGTCTCGAGCTCGTTCAGCTCCCACCAGTCGCCGCGCAGCCGCCGCACCGGGAGCATCCCCTCGTGACCGTCCCCGAAGGCGACGAACGCGCCGGCGCCGATGACGCCGGTGATCTCGCCGTCGAAGACGCGGTCCCAGCCGGTCTGGAAGAGCTCCGCCTCGAGCAGGAAGCAGCGGGCGACGGCGTCGGCGTCGCGCTCGATCTTCATCGCGTCGCGCTCGCGCTGGGAGCACCACTCGCCCGCCCCCTCCAGCCGCGACGCTGACGGCTGGTCCTCGCCGGCGCCGATCGCGTTGAGCAGCGAGCGGTGGCAGATGAGGTCCGGGTAGCGCCGGATCGGCGAGGTGAAGTGGCAGTAGCGCGAGGAGCGCAGCCCGGAGTGGCCGAGGTTGCGCGGCGCGTAGTACGCCTGCTTGAGCGATCGCAGGACCAGCGACGTGAAGGCGATCCGCCCGCGGCCGCGCCGGCGCACCTCCTCGGACACGAGCTGCGCGATCTCCGCCACCGCGTCCTCGGCCTGCTGCGGGGTCATGTGCTTCGGGAGCGGCGGAGTGGGCACGTCCAGCGAGGCGAGCTGCTCGACCAGCCGCATGACCCGCGGCGGGTCGGGCCGCTCGTGCACGCGGTAGAGCGCGGGCAGCTTCCGGGTCTCCAGGAGGGTCGCCACGGCCTCGTTGGCGGCGATCATCAGGTGCTCGATCAGCCGGTGCGACTCGGTCTGCTCGCTCGGCAGGAGCGACACCACGTGGCCCTCGCGCGAGAAGTCGAACTCGGGCTCGGAGGTGTCGACCTCGAGCGCCCCCACCCGCGCCTCCTGCAGCGCCGCCGCGACGCGCCGAGCGGCGGCCAGCGGCGTGCCCCACGGCTCCTCGGCACGGTCGGCGCCCGCGAAGATCGCGTCCACCTCGGGATACGTGAGCCGGCGGTCCGACCGGATCAGCGACCGGTGGAACGCGCTCCGCTTCACCGTGGCGCCGTCGAAGTCGAGCTCGACCGTGACGGCCAGGCGGTCCTGGTCCGGCACGAGCGAGCAGGCCTGGTTCGAGAGCGCCTCGGGCAGCATCGGCTCGACCAGCCCGGGCACGTAGACCGACGTCGCGCGCTTGAACGCCTCGCGGTCGACGTGGGAGCCGGGCCGCACGTGCGCCGCCACGTCGGCGATGTGGACCCACACACGGACCAGGCCGCCGTCGAGCTCCTCGGCCGAGATGGCATCGTCGAAGTCGCGCGCGCTCGGCGGGTCGATGGTGAAGGTCGGGATCGCGCGCAGGTCGACGCGCGGGACCTCCGGGACCCGCTCGGCCGCCTCGCGGGCCTCCCGCTCGGCCAGCGGGTCGAAGCGCCGCGCCAGCCCGCGGTCGAGCATCAGCGCCTCCAGGACGTCACGCGCGACGTCCGGCCGTCCGATCCGCTTGAGGATCCGCCCGTGCCCGGCGCCGCGCTTCTCCGGCGCCACCAGCACGAGGTCGCCGGTGCGAGCGCGGTCCGACCGCGACACGGTCACCCGCCGCCCGCGCGCGAAGAAGGGCTCGACCACCAGGAACCGCCCGCGCTTCTGCAGCACCCCGACGACGGGGCCGGCGTGCAGCTGGTCCTCGCGCGGCGGTGGCCGGTGGCTCACGCCACCTCGCGCACCGCGGCCTGAAGGGCCTCGTCGCGTGGCGTCTCCGGATTGTCCTCGGCCTGGATGTCGGGCTTCACCCCGGCGCCGCGGGAGACCCCGCCGCCGCCCAGGTTGCGCCCGCTGGGCAGGAAGTACTCGCCGACCGTGATGTCGAGCGCCCCGCCGTTCGGCAGCGGCTCGATCTCCTGGAAGACCCCCTTGCCGAACGTGCGCGTGCCGACCACCTTCGCGCGGTCGCGGTCCTGCAGCGCGCCGGTGACGATCTCCGACGCCGAGGCGCTGCGATCGTTGACGAGGACCACGACCGGGATGTCGCTGTCGATCGCCCCGCCGGTGGCCTCGTAGACCTGCTCCGGCCGCGAGCGGCCGCGCGTCGTGACGATCTTGCCGTCCGGGATGAAGACCGAGGAGACCATCACCGCCTCGTTCAATAGGCCGCCGCCGTTGTCCCGCAGGTCCAGCACGACGCCGTCGGCGCCCTGCTTGAGCAGCCGCCGCACGGCCTCGGAGACCTCGCCGTGGGCGCCGGAGGTGAAGCCGGCGAGCGCGACATGGGCGATCTCCTTGTCTCCCTCGCGGACCATCTCGGCCTTGACGGCGGGGATGTCCACCGACGCGCGCTCGAGCTTGAGCTCGTGCGTCTCCTTGCCCGAGCGGACCGTGAGCCGCACCGGCGTCCCCGCCGGGCCGCGGATCTGCGTGGTCGACTCGTCCGAGCTCTGGCCGGCGATCGCCTTCCCGTTGACGTGCGTGATGACGTCCCCGGGCTTCAGGCCGCCGCGGGCGGCCGGAGAGCCCTCGTAGACGGTGAGGACGCGCAGGCCGCGGTCGATCTCCTCCACGGTCATGCCCACGCCCTCGAAGCGCCCTTCGGTCGCCTCCTGGAAGTCGTTGTAGTCGCGCGGCGCGAAGTAGTGCGAGAAGCGGTCGTCGAGCGAGGTCACAGCCTGCTCGAGCGACTGGTTGAGCAGCTCCTTGCGATCGACCTCCCGGTAGTAGTCGCGGGCCAGCGTGTCGATCGCCTCCTCGTAGATGCGCCCGTCGGTGTCGGCCACGAGCACGTCGCGCACCGGGTCGGGCAGCGATTCCGGGTGGCCGCCCAGCCAGATCCCGGCCACCAGCAGGACTGGCAGCAGGATCACGAGCACGGCGATGTAAGGGCGTCTACGAGGGCGCATCAGCCCTCCCACGGTACCGAGGGCGTGTCAGCTCGGAGTAAGGCCTCAGACGCGCAGGAAGCGCCGCAGCGACAGGCCGGAGCCGGCGGCGGACACCCCGATGGCGGCGCCGAGGAGCAGCGTGACGAGCAGCGGGAAGCTCATCGTGTCGGGCGCGGCGATCAGCGCGTACTCGGCGGCCAGCGGATCGACGACCGCGACCTTGAAGACCGCGAGCACGAGCACGGCCAGGACACCGCCCAGCGCGCCGACCAGCATGCCCTCCATCACGAACGGCCAGCGGATGAACCAGTCGGTGGCGCCGACGAGCTTCATCACCTCGACCTCGCGCCGCCGCGCGTAGAGCGACAGCCGGATCGTGTTGGCGATGAGGAGGATCGAGGCGATCACCAGCAGGCCCGCGAGCAGCGCCGTGGTCAGCTTCACGGCCCGGGTGATCGAGAGGATCTTGGCCGTGTCCTCCTCGCGGTTGGTGACCTCGTCGATCGCGGGGTCGACCACCGTGCGTCCGCCGCTCGCGGCCAGCGGCGAGAGCGTGTTGCGGATCTTGTTGATGTTGTCCGGGTCGTCGGGCGTGAGGCGGAAGACGTGCGGCAGCGGGTTGAACTCGCCCAGCTCGCCGTAGGCGTCCGGGAGCTCCTTGCGCTGCTCCGCGTAGGCCTGGTCCTTGGACACGAACTCGACGCTGGAGACGTGCGGCGTGTCGTTCTCCAGCAGGTTGCGGACCCGCTTGACGTCGGCGTTCGTGGCGTCGTTGGTCAGCCACACGTCGGCGATGACGCGCCCGCGCACCTCGTTGGCGGCGCCGGTCGTCGCCTGCACCACCGGGATGAAGACGCCGAGGATGAGCACGGTGACCAGCACGGTCGCCATGGCGGCGAACGACGGGACCGCGTTCCGCTTCAGCGCGCGCAGCGCCTCGCGGATGAAGAAGCCGATCCTCATTCCTCGCGCATCCGGATCGCGAACTCGCCGGTGCTCTCGCGGGCCGTGTAGGCGCCGGCCTGCTCGTCGCGCACCACGCGGCCGCCGGAGAGCTCGATCACGCGGCGGCGCATCTTGTCGACCATCTCGACGTCATGCGTGGCGACCACGACGGTCGTGCCGGTGCGGTTGATCCGGTAGAGCAGCTGCATGATCCCGATCGAGGTCTCGGGATCGAGGTTGCCGGTCGGCTCGTCGGCGAGCAGGAGCGGCGGATGGTTGACGAACGCGCGCGCCACGCTGACGCGCTGCTGCTCGCCGCCCGAGAGCTGGTCGGGGTGGCTGTGGAGCTTCAGCGAGAGGCCGGTGAGGCGCAGGATGTCCGGCACCTTGTCGCGGATGTCGCGGCGGCTTCCGCCGGTCACCTGCAGCGCGTACGCGACGTTCTCGTACACCGTGCGGGTCGGCAGGAGCTTGTAGTCCTGGAAGACCATGCCGACGTTGCGGCGGTAGTACGGCACGCGGCGGCGCGGGATCTTCGTGAGGTCGCGCCCGGCCACGTGGATCTCGCCGCCCGTCGCCTCGGTCTCCTTGATCAGCAGCCGCATCGTCGTCGACTTGCCCGATCCGGAGGCGCCGACGAGGAAGACGAACTCGCCGGGATAGACGGCGAAGGAGACGTTCTCCAGCCCCGTATCCCCGCTGGGATAGCGCTTGGAGACGTTCTTGAACTCGATCACCGCGCCAGGGGTCGACGGGCCCGGGGCAGGGGTCTGAGCCTCTACTGGGCGCTCTCTGTGGCGCCTGACATGTCTTTCGGTTGCAGCCATCGCGTCCGAGGAGGGTAATTCGTGCGGAAGGGTTCCGACCCTTCCTGAAACCGACATTGCAGCAGCACGTTGGTTAGATAGAGGTTATGGCGCGCATCGAAACGTCGACCCTCCCCTCGGGTCTCCCGATCAACCGCATCGAGATTCCGGGCACTCGAGCGACCACCGTCCTCGTCGCGTTCGACGCCGGTGCGCGCACCGAGCGCCCCGACGAGAACGGCATGGCCCACTTCCTCGAGCACCTGGTGTTCAAGGGCGGCCAGAAGTACGACGACTATCGCAAGGTCAACGAGACCGCCGAGCGGATGGGCGCGGTCCTCAACGCGTACACGTCGCACGATCTCGTGGCCTTCCACATCACCTGTCGCGCCGAGGTGGTCGACGAGGCGATCGACCTGCTCACCGACTTCGTCGGGCGCCCGAAGATCGACGCGGCGGAGCTCGACCGCGAGCGCGGGGTCGTCATCCAGGAGATCGCGCGCGCCCACGACCAGCCGTCGGTGGTGGCCGAGCACCTGATCGATCGCGCGGCCTTCGGCGACCATCCCCTCGGGCGTCCCGTCCTCGGCCCCGAGGAGCACCTGCGCACCTTCACGCGCGAGGCCATCGTGAGCTTCCGCGTCGCGGCAGTGGGCGGGATCGCGCGGCGGCGCCTTCCTCGTCGGCAACCTCGAGCACGTGCCCGAGGACAGCGACCTGGCCGAGACGTTCGGGCGCTTCCCCTCGATCTCGCCGGACGGCGGCAGCGAGCCGGCCCCGGAGTTCGCGCCGCGCACGCTCGTCGAGGCCCGCGACTCCAACCAGTCGCACCTGCGCATCTCCTACCGGCCCTCGATCGACCCGCGCGACCGCGCCCAGCGCGCCGCGCTGGGCATCTACTCGACGCTCCTGGGCGGCTCGATGGGCTCGCGCCTGTTCGACGAGATCCGCGAGCAGCGCGGCCTCGCCTACTCCGTCTACTCGGTCGACCACACGCTTCGCCGACGTGCCGATCCTCCAGCTCTCGGCCGGGCTCGACTCCGCGAAGTGCGTCGAGGCGTTCACCCGGATGCGCGAGATCGTCACCGAGCTGAGGAGCGACGGGCCGAACGAGGAGGAGTTCGAGCGGGCCCGCGCCTACGCCGCCGGGCGGCGCGTGCTGGCCTTCGAGAACACCAACGCGGTCGCCCGCTACGCGGCCTCCCAGTCCGTCGTCTTCGGGCAGGACATCGATCCCGACGAGGCGATCGCCGCGCTCGACAAGGTGACCTTCGACGAGGTCGCCGAGGTGGCCCGCGGCATCTCCGAGCACGCGTCGGTGGCCTGCGTGGGACCGCACGAAGAGGCGGAATTCAAGGTCTAGGCCGCTTGCCGCGGCCCGCCGGGCCTGCCACGATCCCGTTAGGTGTCCCTGCCTGAGCTCAACCATCGCGAGCTCGAGCGCTACGTGCAGCGAGTCACGGACCGGTGGCCGATCTCGCGCGCGCTGCTCGGGGGCGCGCGCGTGGCCGATCTGCGCGGCGCCGGACCGCAGCGCGAGCGCGGCCCCGAGTTCGTCCTCGTCCTGGTGTCGGAGTTCTTCGACGGCGTGCCGTGGCTGGAGCGCGTCTACGTCTGCGGGAACCTCTGGGACGCCTACGAGATGGGCGCCCCGGCCGACGTGCACTGCTACACGCCGGCGGAGTTCGAGCGCAAGCTGGACCAGCTCCCGCTCGTGCGCGAGGCCGCCGAGCGCGGGCTCGAGCTGCTGCCCGAGCCCGCTTAGCCGATCGCGACCATGCGCTCGATCGGCAGCCGTGCCCGCTCGGCGATGGCCTCGGGCACCTTCACGGCCGGCGACAGCTCGCGCAGGGCGTCACGCAGCTTGGGCAGCGTGATCATCTTCATGAAGCGGCAGCTGGCGGCCTCGTTGGCCGCCACGAAGTCGACGTCGGGGCGCGCCTCGCGCAGCGGGTGCAGCATGCCGGTCTCGGTCGCCACGATCGCCGTGGCGCCCGCGGGCGCGGTCGCGGCGTAGCCGAGCATCCCGCCGGTCGACAGCATGTGGACGCCGTCGGGATCGACGTCGCCGGCCGCGACGTACTCCATCACCGAGGTCGAGCAGCCGCACTCGGGATGGATGAGGAAGTCGGCTCCCGGGTGGCTCTCGCGCATGTCGCGGATGTCGGAGGGGCGGATGCCGGCGTGCACGTGGCACTCGCCGTCCCACACGTGCATCTTGCGGCCGGTGACCTTCTCCACGTAGGCGCCGAGGAACATGTCCGGGCCGAAGAGGATCTCGGTGTCCTCGCCGTGCTCGCGGTAGATGTGCTCGACGACCTGGACGGCGTTCGAGGACGTCACGCAGTAGTCGGTCTCGGCCTTGACCTCGGCCGTGGTGTTGACGTACATGACGGTCAGGGCGCCGGGATGCTTGGCCTTCCAGGCCCGCAGCTGCGGGGCGGTGATCGAGTCGGCGAGCGAGCAGCCGGCGTCGGGATCCGGGAGCAGGACGATCTTCTCGGGCGAGAGGATCGAGGCCGTCTCGGCCATGAAGTGCACGCCGCAGAAGGCGATGACCTCGGCGTCGGTGCGGGCCGCCTGCTGCGAGAGCCCGAGCGAGTCGCCGACGAAGTCGGCGACGTCCTGGACCTCGGGCAGCTGGTAGTTGTGCGCGAGGATCACGGCGCCGCGCTCCTGCGCCAGCGCGCGCACCTCCGACTGCAGGGCGGGGATGTTGTCGAGCGTCAGGAGCGTCATGTGGGGAGGGTCTCCAGGGCGAGAGAGAGGTCGAGCCCGGGCGCTGAATGGGTGAGCGCGCCCATCGATACGTAGTGTAGCCCCTCAATGGTCGCATAGACCAAAACTGTCTGCGCGTTTACGCCTCCCGATGCCTCGAGCTCGGCGCGGCCGCCGACCTGCTCGACCGCGGCCCGGACCTCCTCGGGCGTCATGTTGTCGAGCAGGAGCCGGGGCGCGCCGGCCTCCAGCGCCTCGTCGATCTCCGCCGGATCGCGCACCTCGACCTCGAGCGGGAGGTCGGGCCGCGCCGCCCGCGCACGCCGGACCGCCTCGGCGACGCCGCCCGCCGCGGCCGAGTGGTTCTCCTTGATGAGGATCGCGTCGTAGAGCCCCGCGCGGTGGTTCACGCCGCCGCCGTCGGCCACGGCGCGCTTCTCGAGCGCCCGCAGCCCCGGGGTGGTCTTGCGGGTGTCGAGGATCTTCGCCGTGCCGCCGGCGTCGTCGACCGCCCGCACCACCTCCGCGGTCGCCGTGGCGATCCCGGACAGCCTCCCGAGGAAGTTCAGCGCGGTCCGCTCGGCGGTCAGCAGCGCGCGCGCCGAGCCGGTCGCGCGCAGCACGAACGCTCCGGCCTCGCGCCACTCGCCCTCCGGCCCGAGCTCGATCTCCACGTCCGGGTCGAGCCTTCGGAACACCGCCGCGGCGACGGCGAGCCCGGAGATCACGCCCGGCGCCTTCTGCGTGATCGTCGCCCGCGCCCGGGCTTGCGCATCCACGGTCGCCTCGGTCGTCGCATCCCCGTCGCCGACGTCCTCGGCCAGCGCGCGGTCGATCAGGTCGTCCATGCGCCTCAGCGTGTCAGACGAACGTCAACCCCGGCTGGGTGGGGCCGGCCGATCCCGCCTCCTTCAATGCCGCAGTTTCATCCCGGCGCCCGCCCCAGCTCGAGCCCGGCAAGCGCGCTCGAGCCCTCGTAGACGAGGCGCGACGCGTCGAGTGACCCGCACGCGCAGCGACCCGGCGAGGTGCTGGTGCGACCACGGCACCACGCGGTGCTCCTCGGGCACCGGGACGTCGAGCACGTGCGCGGCATCCGGATCTCCGGTCCCCTCGATCTCGACGCGCGTGCCGGTCAGCGAGCGGCCGCGCAGGACCCAGCGGCCGGGCGAGATGTCGGCGTGCACCGCGGCGATCAGCGGCTCGCCGAGCCGGATGAGGCGGCCGCCGATGTGCACGACCACGGCGGTGGCCCGCAGCGGGCCCAGCGCGGGCCCGCCGGCGAAGGCGACGGTGACCGGGTCGCCGCCGAAGTCGTGGGCCTCGCCCCACCACCACACCGGCGGGAAGCCGTTGCCCCAGTTGCGCTCCACGTAGGCGGTCGCGCCCTCCAGCGACCAGTGCTCGCCGGCCTCGACGAACCCTTCCGCGCTGCCCCGCAGCACCAGCGGCCGCCAGTACTGGCGCAGGAACGGCGCCCAGCCGGCCGGCCCGGTGCCGTTCCAGGGGCGCGGCCAGCGCACGACGTCGCGCAGGTCGGCGTGCACCCGCGCGCCCGGCACGACGATCCGCAGCCGCTCGGCCTCCCCCGCGAACGCGCCGCCGATCCGCACGCCGTGGGCGTCGGTCACCGGGCCGTCGAGGATCGCCGACTGCCAGACGCGGCCGGGATGGACGGCCACGCCGGCCAGCGCCCAGCCCGGGCACACGCCGCAGAGCACGATCGCGGCCCGCCCGTCAGGCCACGTGAAACGCCAGAACCACCCATCCAGGGTGGTCAGTTGGCGCTCGCCTTTGCGTTCGCCTCGAGCCAGGCGCGCACGAAGCCGTCGAGGTCGCCGTCGAGCACGCGCTCGGCGCTGCCGACCTCGAAGTCCGTGCGGTGGTCCTTGACCATCGTGTACGGGTGCAGGACGTAGGACCGGATCTGCGAGCCGAAGTTGACGTCCTGCGCCTCGCCGCGCTCGCGGGCGATCTCCGCCTGGCGCTCGCGCTCGGCGCGCTCCACGAGCTTGGAGCGCAGCATGGCCATCGCGGTCGCCTTGTTGGCCGACTGCGAGCGCTCGTTCTGGCACTGCACCACGACGCCCGTCGGGCGATGCGTGATGCGGACGGCGGAGTCGGTCTTGTTGACGTGCTGGCCGCCGGCGCCGGACGCGCGGTAGGTGTCGATCTGGAGGTCGTCGTCCTCGATCTGGACGTCGGTGTCCTCCACCACGGGCGCCACCTCGACGCCCGCGAAGCTCGTCTGGCGGCGATTGGCGGCGTCGAACGGCGAGAGGCGCACGAGCCGGTGGACGCCCTTCTCGGCGCTGTAGAGGCCGTAGGCGTTCTCGCCGTTGACGCGGAAGGTGGCCGACTTGATGCCCGCCTCCTCTCCCGCGCTCACCTCGAGCAGCTCGACCTTGAAGCCCCGCCGCTCGGCCCAGCGCATCTCCATGCGCAGGACCATCTCGGCCCAGTCCTGGGCGTCGGTGCCGCCCGCGCCGGCGTTGACCGTGACGAGCGCGTCGCCGGCGTCGTACTTGCCGGTGAACAGGCGCTCCTCCTCGAGGGCGGCCAGCCGCTGCTCCACGGAGACGAGCGTGTCCTCGAGCTCGGCCGCGATCTCCTCGTCCTCCTCGGCGAGCTCGACCAGCCCGTCGAGGTCGTCGGCGTCGGCCTGCAGCTTCTCGAACGTGTCGATTCGGCGCGAGAGCCGCGAGTGCTCGGCGCCGACCTTCCCGGCGGCCTCCGGCTCGTCCCAGAAGCCGGGCTCCCCCATCTGCGCCTCGAGGGCGGCGATGCGCTCCTTCAGCCCTGCCGGGTCAAAGGTAGTCCGCGAGCAGGGACAACTGCTCGCGGATGGCGGCCAGGCGCTGCGGGGTGGGTTGTGTGCTCGCGGGCGTGGCCATAGCGGCCACTGAGGCTACTACGGCACCTCGAGCACCCGGAGGAACGCCAGTGCCGACTCCCGGACACCGGCCGCCGGGGTGAGGGCGTAGAGCGAGCGCCGTGGGTGCACGCCGTCGAGCGGCACGAAGGCCACGTCGTCGAAGAGGCCGCAGACCAGCTCGGGCATGAGCGTGACGGCCAGGCCGGCGCGGACGAGCCCGCGGGAGGCGAGCACGTCGCGGGTCACGAACGCGATGTGCGGCTCGAAGCCGGCGGCCACGCACGTCCGGTAGATCAGGTGGTCACGCGAGGGCGCCATCCACGTCTCCTGCGCCAGCTCGGCCAGGTTGACCTTCTCCCGACCGGCCAGCGGATGCTCGTTCGGGAGGGCGAGCAGCATCGTCTCCTCCCCCAGCTCGTGCCGCTCGGTGCCCTCCGGGCGGCGGGGCGGCTCCTCGGCGTCCTGGAAGCACACGGCCGCGTGCAGCCGGCCGTCCGCGACGGCCTCGCCGAGCTCGGCGCCCGAAGCCTCGGTCGCCTCGACCTGGATCTCGGGCCGCTGCTCGCGCAATGCCGCGATCGCCGCCGGGACGATCGACGCGAGCGCGCTCGGGAACGCGCCGATCCGCAGCGTCTCGCGGTCGGTGGCGGCCAGCTCGCCGACCTGCATGTCGGCCTGCGCGAGGCGGTCGGCGACCGCGTCGGCGTGGGCGAGCAGCAGGGCTCCGGCCTCGGTCGGCGTCGGCCCGCCCGGACCGCGATCGAGGAGCCGCACACCGAGCTGCTTCTCGAGCGCCGAGACCTGCTGGGAGACGGCCGGCTGCGTGAGGCTCAACGCTTCGCCGGCCCGGGAGAAGGAGCCCTGCCGGACGACCTCGCGGAACGTCAGCAGGCGCCGCGGGTCCAACCCGTCAGGCCCCGTGGCACTTCTTGTACTTCTTGCCCGACCCGCACCAGCACGGATCGTTGCGGCCGAGCTGCTCGTTCTCCTCGACGCGCCGCTGCTGCACGACCGGTGACGGCTCGTACGGCGCGCCGTCCTCGTCCTCGCCGTACGCGGTCGGCTGGTCCTCCATCGTGCCGCCGGAGTACTGGAGCGCCGGCGGCCGCTCGCCGCCGGCCTGGGGGGCCGGGACGGCGTCGGCGCCGTTCTCGCCCTCGATCCGGACCTCGACGTTGTAGATCATCCGCGCGAAGTCGGCCCAGATGGTGTTCATCAGGTCCTGGAAGAGCGTGAACGCCTCGTTCTTGTACGCGACGATCGGCTCGATCTGGGCGAACCCGCGCAGGTGGATGCCCTCGCGCAGGTAGTCCATGTCGTAGAGGTGCTCGCGCCAGCGCTGGTCGATGATCTGCAGCAGCAGATAGCGCTCCAGCGCGCGCATGAGCTCCTCGCCCAGCTCCTCCTCGCGCTCGTCGTAGAGGTTCGCCGCGTCCTCGGAGAGCAGGCGCTTGAGCTGCTCGCGGTCGACCGTCTCCGCGTCGATCTCGTCGGGCGCGAAGTCGACCTCGAAGATCTGGTCGAGCTGGGCCCACAGGGCGTCGAGATCCCAGTCCTCGAGGTAGTCGCCGGGCGTGTACTCGTCGACCAGGCGGCCGATGACCTCGCCGATCGCGTCGCGCGCCACCGGGCCCATGTCGCGGCCCTCCAGCACCTCGTCGCGGTACTGGTAGACGATCTCGCGCTGCTGGTTCATCACGTCGTCGTACTCGAGGACGCGCTTGCGGATGAGGAAGTTCTGCTCCTCCACCTTCTTCTGGGCGCCCTCGATCTGCTTCGTGAGCATCTTCGCCTCGATCGGCTCCTCCACGCCGTCCTCGGACACCGGGCCGAGCCGGTCGAGGATGCGGTAGATCCGGTCGCCCGCGAACTTGCGCACGAGATCGTCCTGGGCCGAGAGGAAGAAGCGCGACTCGCCGGGGTCGCCCTGGCGGCCGGAGCGGCCGCGGAGCTGGTTGTCGATCCGGCGCGACTCGTGGCGCTCGGTGCCGCAGATGAAGAGGCCGCCGGCCTCCATGACCTTCTCGCGGGCGTCCTCCACGCGCGCCTCGATCGACGGCAACACCTGCTCGAACCGCTCGTCGTAGTCGGGATCGCCGGGCTGCAGGCCGAGCTTGGCCAGCTCCAGCCGCGTGAGGTGCTCGGGGTTGCCGCCGAGCTTGATGTCGACGCCACGGCCGGCCATGTTGGTCGCGATGGTCACGGCGCCCAGGGCGCCGGCCTCGGCGATCGTCTCGCCCTCGCGCTCGGCGTACTCCGGCTTGGCGTTGAGGACGTGGTGCTTGATGCCGCGGCGGTTCAGCTCGTCGGACAGCAGCTCGGACACCTCGACGGAGATCGTGCCGACGAGCACCGGCTGGCCCTTCTCGTGGCGCTCGCCGATCTCGGTCGCCACGGCGGCCCACTTGCCGTCCATGGTCTTGAAGATCTGGTCGTTCTGGTCCTTGCGGACCATCGGCCGGTTGGTGGGGATCTCCACCACCGGCAGCTTGTAGATCTTCATGAACTCGTTGGCCTCGGTCATGGCGGTGCCCGTCATGCCGGCCAACTTGTCGTACATGCGGAAGTAGTTCTGGAGCGTGATCGTCGCGAGCGTCTGGTTCTCCTCGCGGACGCGCACGCCCTCCTTGGCCTCGACCGCCTGATGGAGGCCCTCGGACCAGCGCCGGCCGTCGAGGATGCGGCCCGTGAACTCGTCGATGATCTTCACCTCGCCGTCGATGACGGCGTAGTCGACGTCGCGCTTGTAGAGCGACTCGGCCTTGAGCGACTGCAGGAGGTGGTTGACGAGCGGGCCGTTCTCGGCCTTGTAGAGGTGGTCGATGCCGAGGAACTTCTCGGCCTTCTCGACGCCGCGCTCGGTGATCGAGACGTTCTTGTGCTTCTCGTCGAACTCGTAGTCGTAGTCGGCCATGAAGTCCTTCTTGGACTTCGGGTCCATGCCGTCGGGCTTCTTGCCGGCCTCCAGCTGCGGCGCGAGCTTGGCGAACTTCTCGTAGAGATCGGCGGCCTGCTCGGGGGCGCCGGAGATGATCAGCGGCGTCCTGGCCTCGTCGATGAGGATGTTGTCGACCTCGTCGACGATCGCGAAGTGGTGCGACGTGAGCGGCTTGCCGTCCTCGTCGTAGCGGCCGCCGTGCTGGACCTTCTCCTGCAGCGTCGTGGCCATGTTGTCGCGCAGGTAGTCGAAGCCGAACTCGGAGTTCGTGCCGTATGTGATGTCGGCGGCGTAGGCCTGGCGCTTCTCCTCGTAGGGCTGCATGTTCTGCAGCACCCCGAGGGTGAGGCCGAGGCCCTCGTAGATCGGCCGCATCCAGTCGGCGTCGCGGCGGGCCAGGTAGTCGTTGACGGTGACGAGGTGGACGCCCTCGCCGGCCAGCGCATTCAGCACGACGGCGGTGGTGGCCGTGAGCGTCTTGCCCTCGCCGGTCCGCATCTCCGCGATGGCGCCGTCGTGCAGCACCATGCCACCGATCATCTGGACGTCGAAGTGGCGCATGCTCATGCGCCGGCGGCTGACCTCGCGGACGAGCGCGAAGGTCTCCGGGAGCAGGTCTTCCGTGGACTCGCCGCCGCGCGCGCGCTCGCGCAGGGCGTCGGCGTTGGCGCGCAGCTCAGCGTCGTCCAGGAGCTCCAGCTCGGGCTCCCACGCGTTGATCCGCTCGACGCGCTTGGCGTACTGCTTGAACTGCCGGGCCTCGCCCATCCGAAGAGCACGATCGAGGATCGACATAGGTATCTAGCCTAGCGGCTCGCGGCCGCCGTCCTGTGGCGCTTCGTGGGCCGTCAGACGGCTTCTTCGGCGCCCGCCATCGGCTCCGGGGCCTGGCCCGCCAGCGCGCGCGACTCGCGGCGCTTGCGACGCTTGTCGCGGTGGCGCTTGACCTGCCGCGCGAGCTCCTCGGCGACGAGGTTGATCGAGTGCTTGCTGTCGCGCGTCGCGTTCCTGGCGCGCAGCGTCGTGCCCTTGAGGTGGAGGGTCGCCTCGGCCACCATGTGGTCCGGGTTGGCGGGGTTCCGCTCCTCGGACAGCTCGATCTGGAGGACGGCCAGCTCGCTGACCTGCTTGTCCACCTTCTCGAAGCGCCGCGCCACGGTCTCGCGCAGCTCGTCGGTGACCTGAAGGTTGCGTCCCTTGACCTCGATCCGCACGGGGGACTCCTCTCGGAATGGTGGGGCCGACCTGACCGGGGATGTTAACGGGAATTTCCGGACCCCGGGCCCGGTTTCCCTCAACCATTCGGCGGAACGGCCGACATTGGATGGTGTGAGCGCAACCGTCCAACGCCCCGAGGTCGCCGTCGTCCGCCATCCCATCGCGGATGGCCGCAACAACGTCGTGGGGTACGAGCTGCGCTTCGGCGGCGCAGTCGACCTCGGCGACCCGTCGCGTGACGCGAAGGCCACGTCCGCGCTGCTGGTGGAGGCGTTCGGCGACATCGGTCTCGAGACGCTCGCCGGCCGCCATCCGGCCTGGGTGTCGATCGCCCGCAACTTCCTCGTGGAGATCGGCCCGCCGCCGGTCCGCCCCGACCGCGCCGTGCTGCAGATCGACGCCTACCCGGCACGCGACGACCTTCTCTCCCTGCTCCAGCAGCTCTCCCGCTCCGGCTACACGCTGGCGCTCGGCGACTACGACGGCCGCGACGACGTCCAGGAGCTCATGTCGCTCTGCTCGATCGTCAAGGTCGGAGTCGAGGATCGCTCCCCCGACGAGCTCGCTGCCGTCATCGAGGCGCCGCGGGTCCAGGGCGCGCTGCTCGTGGCCACCGGCGTCAGCGACCAGGCGAGCTTCGCCGCGCTGCAGGGCAAGGGCTTCACGTACTACCAGGGCGAGTACTTCGCCAAGCCGCGGCTCTTCCGCCACCGTGGCGTGGCCACGGCCGGCCTGGGGTCGCTGCGCCAGCTGAGCGAGCTGACCGTCGGTGACGTCTCCTTCGAGGACCTCGAGCGGATCATCGGGTCCGACGTCGGTCTCTCCCTGAAGCTGCTGCGCTACGTCAACTCGGCCTTCTTCGCGCTGCCCCGCACCGTGGGGTCCGTGCGCGAGGCCCTGTCGCTGCTGGGCGTGCGCACCGTGCGCCGCTGGGCGACGGTCATGGCCATCTCGGCGATCCCGGACGTGCCGGACGAGCTGGTGGCCCTCGGCCTGCGGCGCGCCCGCATGTGCGAGATGCTGGCCGGCAGCGCGCTGCCCGAGGAGCGCGAGACGCTGTTCACGGTGGGGCTCTTCTCGGTCGCCGACGCGCTGCTCGATGCGCCGATGGCCGAGGTGCTCGACACCCTCCCCTTCACCGACGAGATCCAGAACGCCCTGCTCCGCCGCGAGGGGAGCAAGGGCGAGCTGCTCGAAGCCGTCACGGCGTACGAGCGCGGCGACTTCCCCGCCCTCGAGTCAGGCGACACCGGCGTGTCGCTGGCCGGCGCCTACCGCGCCGCGCTCGAGTGGGCGGACGAAGCCGGCCGCGTCTTGGCGTAGGCCAGCACCGTCGCCCTGCCGGGCCGGTTCGGCGCCTGGTGGTTGTCGAGGTCGTGCTGGATGCGGGCGAGCCCGCTTCTCAGCTCGTCCGGGTGGTGCTTCGCGAGGCGCTCGAAGTAGCTCGTCTGGCGGTGCCAGCTCGGGTCGACGATCAGCTCGGGATGGGCTTCGAGCGCGGCCAGTGAGCCGTCCTCGAGGTCGGTGTACGTGATCTCGAGCCGTCGCGCGCCCGGGAGGAGCTTCTCGAGCTCGTGGAGCGGCGGGTGGGATTGCTCCATCCAGGCGCGGGTGGTCGGGAAGTAGTCGAGCAGCCAGGACTGCTCGAGGTCCTCGCGGGTGAAGACCATCAGCGCGAGGCGGCCGTCGGGCTTGAGGATCCTCGTCGCTTCGCGGATCGCCGTGGCCGGGTCCTCGACGTGGTGGAGCATGGAGACGAGCATCGCCGCGTCGACGGATTCGTCTTGGAGCGGGAGGCGCTGCGCGTCGGCCTCGATCGTGGCGAGGCCCTTGGCCCTCGCGTGGGCGAGCATCGCGGGCTCGCGGTCGATGACGACCGGGTCCCAGCCGTCGTGCTGCAGCGCCTGCGCGTAGTTGCCGGTGCCGCCGCCGATGTCGGCCAGCCGGGGGCCGGGCGCGTTCTTCAGCGCCTCGCGGAGCGGCCCGAGCACCGAGGGGCTGGCGGCGCGGGTGGAGTCGTAGGTCTGGGCCTGGCGGCTGTAGTCGCGGAGCAGGCTGTTGCTGCTGCTGTGCACGGGCGACATCGTAGGTCGTGGCTGCCCCGGCCAACTGCGGCTGGGTACGGGAGCGGGGGCGCCGGCGTGATTGGTCTTCGCGGGGCCGCGCGGTGGCGCGGGCGCCCGAGGAATCGGCCCTTCGTCCTGCCTAAGGGTCACACCGTGACCTCAAAGCAGGACGGCAGCGAGAAATCTGCGCCCGCGGCCTGCCGACTGATCGCCCGCGAGAAATCTGCGCCCGCGTCCTGCCGACTGATCGCCCGCGAGAAATCGGCGCCCGCGTCCTGCCTAGCTGTTGTCTGACGACAGCGGGGCAGGATGCGCGGCGGAGAACCCCCGGCCGACCCCTCACCTCCCCCACCTGCCGGGGTTCGTCAACCGCCCCGCCAGACCCCCAGCGCCGGGGTTCGTCAACCGCCCCGCCGCAGAATCGACACGATCGCGCGTTGTTCCGTCACAGGCGAAGCGGGACGCTCCGACGCGTGCCCTCGTCACTGCTCGCCGAGCTCGTCGCCATCGTGGTCCCGCCCGCGTGTGTGGTCTGCCGTGCCGCGCTGCCACGGGCCGAGCTGAGGCTGTGCGCCGAGTGCGTGCGGGCGCTGCCGTGGCTGCCGGCGCGGCCGTGCCCGCGGTGCGGGCTGCCCTCGCATCGTCGCCGCGGCTGTCCGGCCGCGGGCCAGGCGTTCGTGCGCGCGTGGGCGCCGCTGGCCCACGACGGGGTGGCGCGCGAGCTCGTCGCCGCGCTGAAGTTCCGCGGCGCGCTGCCCGTGGCCGGGCTGATGGCGGCGCATATCGCGGCCAACCTGCCCGCCGACCTGCGGCGCGGCGGCGTGCTCGTGCCCGTGCCGGCCCACGGGCTCCGCGAGCGGCGCCGCGGCTTCGATCCCGCGGGCCTGCTCTCGGCCGCGCTGGCGCGGCGCCTCGCGATCGAGGAGCGCGACTGCCTGCGCCGCCGTGACCGGGCGAGCCGCCAGGTCGGCGCCACGCGAGCGCAGCGCCGCCGCGCGGGACGGCTGGCGATCGAGCTGCGCGCGCCACCACCACCCCGGCGCGCGCTGCTCGTCGACGACGTCCACACGACCGGCACGACGCTCGACGCGTGCGCCCAGGCGCTCCTCGCCGGCGGCTGCCAGGAGGTGCTCGCGCTCACGTACACGCGCACCCTCTGACCCACCGGGCCGCCGACGTGCGGTCGCACGTGGTCGGACGCTGTGACAATGGCCCGCGTGTCGCAGGCCGTGGACACCTCGTGGAGCTTCGCGCCGATCGTCATCGCGTCGTTGGTCGCGTACGGCCTGGTCTACGGGCTGCGCTGGCGGCGTGCTCGCGCTCAGGGTGGCGCGCGGGCGGCCGGCTGGGGCCGGGCGGCGCTGTGGGCGGCGGGGATCCTGACCCTGTTCGTGGCGCTGATCTCGCCCATCGACACGCTCGGGGAGCAGTTCGCGACGTTCCACATGGTCCAGCACCTGCTGATCGCCGACCTGGCGCCGATCTTCCTGACGCTGGCGCTGACGAAGTGGATCCTGCGGCCGGCGACCAAGCGGATCCACCGGATCGAGCGCGCGGCGGGGCCGTTCGGGCATCCGGCGTTCGGCGTCGTCGCCTACGTCGGCGTGATGTGGCTGTGGCACGTGCCCGCGCTGTACGACGCAGCGCTCGAGACCCCCGTGATCCACACGCTCGAGCACCTGTCGTTCGCCGCCGCCGGCCTCCTGTACTGGTGGCACCTGCTGTCGCCCATCCGGTCGCGGCTCCGGCTCTCCGGGCTCGGGCCGATCCTCTACATGGCGTCGACGAAGCTCCTCGTCGGCTTCCTCGGAATCCTGCTCGCCTTCTCGCCCGAACTGCTCTACGCCTACGACTGGCAGGGCACGAAGTGGGGCCTGAGCCCGATCGACGACCAGCACGTCGCCGGGCTCGTGATGGCCCTCGAGCAGTCGATCGTGATGGGGATCGCGCTCGCGTATCTCTTCTTCCGCATGCTGGCCGAGTCCGAGGCCGAGGACCAGCGCGCCGAGCGCTACGGCGCCGTCTGAGGCGCCGGCCGCTGCGCCGGCTCCCGCCGCGCCAGCTCGCGCAGGTTCCGCGACGCGCGGACGCCCACGGCCACGAGCATCAGGCCGGCGATGGCCAGGCCGGCCGCGTCGAGCACGGTCACGCCGAGCCCGGCGATCGTCACCTGCGGCGCGAGGCCGAGCGCCAGCACCGTGTTGAGGGCGATCAGGCCGAGCCGCGCCTCGGTCGGCCCGAGCCGCCCGTAGCCGAGCGAGAAGACGCCGAGCGCGTTCGTCTCGAGGTAGGTGTTGATCGAGAGCACCAGGTACGCGACGACGATCACGAGGCCGGTGGCGAGCAGCATGTACGGCGACAGGCCGAGCCCGAGGCCGATGAGCACCGTCGCGACGGCGTCGACGAGATGGTCGAGGTAGTAGCCGTAGCGCGGGCGCTCGCTGCGCCGCACCCGCGCGAGCGTGCCGTCGAGCGAGTCGCCCAGCCAGTGCACGACGAGCAGCCCGCTCGCCGCCCACAACCAGACCGGGTCGCGGTTCGAGAGCGCGTAGGCGGTCGCGATCCCGATCGCCGCGACCACGCCGAGCGCCGTCAGGTGATCGGGCATGACGCCCGCCGGCAGGCGACGGGCGATCCAGTCGAGCACGCGCGCTTCCGGGCGGGCGAGCAGGAAGGTCTTCTCACGTGGGGCGGACATGGCTGACACTCTCTCCTTGTTGACCGCTGGTCGATAGGAGATACACCGTGTCCTCGGCGGTGGTTACAGCGGCCGGCGAACGGCGGCATTGAAGGAGGAGGGATCGGGCGATTCTGATGCACCGGAAAGACGTGGGGCGGCTGAACGGTCGCTATACGAGCACGAGCAACCCCAGCCCGATCCGCGATCCGGCCGATCCGTCTCCAGAGTCCCGGCCGATCCCGCTCCCTCAATGCCGGGGTTCGTCCCTCACAGACGATCGGAGCACGCCGCTCGTAGACCTTCGGTAACCGAGCCGTAGGCCGCCGCCAAGACCATGCGGCGCATGCCAATCCAGCTCCCCCACATCGAGCAGGGCGACTCCACCGGCATCCCGGTGATCCTCCTGCACGGCTACAGCGACTCCCACCGCTCGTACGAGCCGCTGCTCGCCCACCTCCCCCGCGACCTCCGCGCGACCGCGCTCACCACCCGCGGCCACGGCGACGCGCCCCGCCCGCACGGCGAGAACGCGTACACGCCCGGCACCCTGGCCGGCGACGTGGTCGCCCACCTCGACGACCGCGACATCGAGGCCGCCGTGATCGTCGGCCACTCGGCCGGCAGCTACACGGCCCAGCAGCTCGCCGTCGACCACCCGGACCGTGTCCGCGGCCTCGTGCTCATGGGCGCGTTCCGCTCCACGCGCGACAATCCGGCCATCGCGCCGCTCCTCGCCGCGGTGGACGAGCTCACCGACCCCGTCGACCCCGAGTTCGTCCGCGAGTTCCAGCTCAGCACGCTCGCCCAGCCGATCCCGCCCGCGTTCCTCGACATGGTCTGCGGCGAGAGCCGGAAGCTGCCCGCCCGCGTCTGGCAGCAGGTCCTCCGCGAGCTCGCCGAGGCGCCCGGTGCCCACCGAGACCGCGACGATCGAGGCGCCGACGCTCGTGCTGTGGGGCGACCGCGACGACATCTGCCCGCTCGAGGAGCAGGCGAGCCTGGCCGCGGCCATCCCGGGGTCGGAGCTGCTCGTCCACTCCGGCCTCGGCCACGCCCTGCACTGGGAGCAGCCCCACCGCGTGGCGGCCGACATCGCGGCCTTCGCGCGCCGCGCCGTCAGCCCTCGAGCACCGCGCCGTCCTCGATCTGCCGCGGCCCGCTGACCGTCACGACGCCGCGCACGACCACGTTCCGGCCGAACGTCACGTCGCCCTCCACGGCGAGCCGTTCGCAGTCCACCAGGGAGGGGGCGCCCGCAGGGAAGTGGGCGTCGAAGTCGCGCAGGAGCTTGAAGTGCTCGTCGTCGAGGTCCACCACCGGCGGAGTGCCGGAGCGGGCCTCGGCGAGCTCCACCTGCGCGTCGTCGGCCAGAACGTAGGCGTCCGAGCGCAGGGCCAGGAGGTCCTCGGTCGTCTTCACCGGCGAGAAGCGGCTGCGGGGCACGCGGACCGGCTGCGCGCCGTCGAACACGCCGATGGCCGCGCCCATCGCGGTCTCGAGCTGGAAGACCTCCGGCGTCGACTTGTCGCCGGGATCGACGGTCTTGCGGTTGACGATCAGCGGCAGGCCGAGCACGCCGTCCCGCTCGCGCATGACGTCCGCGAGCGCGTGCAGGTCGACCCACAGGTTGTTGGTGTTCACGTACCGGTGGCGCGTGATGTCCTGCAGCGCCTCGAGATCCTCCTGCGGCGTCTGGGCCGTCTCGCGCAGGACGTAGCCGCCGCCGGGGACGTGGGCGATGTGGCCGCCCTTGCGGTCGGCCTCCGTCCGGTCCGTCACCTCCATCACGAACGGCAGCCCCTCGCGCGCCATCCAGGCGAGGATCCGCGGCTCGAGCACCGCCCCGAGGTTGTCCGAGTTGGAGACGAACGCGTAGCGGTAGCCGCCCTCCCGCAGCGCCTCGAGCATCCCCGAGGTCAGCAGCGCCGTGTAGAGGTCGCCGTGGCCGGGCGGGCACCACTCGAGCGACGGATCGTCGGGCCACTCGACCGGCATGAGGTCGTCGACGCGGAGCTTCGGCTCCTTGTGCTGGACGAAGTCCGGCGGCACGTCGGAGCCGATGTCCGCGTGCCGGGAGAGCGCCTCGAGCGACGCGTCGTGCGTGTAGAACGAGTTCATCAGCACCAGCGGCAGGCGGGCCCCCCACTGCTCGCGCAGATGCAGCACCTGCTTGACCAGCACGTCGAGGAAGGTCAGCCCGTCCTTGGCCTCGATCAGCGACTTGGCCTGGGTCATGCCCATGCTCGTGCCGAGCCCGCCGTTGAGCTTCAGCACCACCGCCTGATCGAGCGGAGCGTCCGAGTCGGGCAGCGAGTCGAGGTCCTGGAGGTCGCCCACCGGCTCGATGTCCGACTCCGGGAGCATCCCCGTCTCGCCCTCCGCGAGCTGGCGGTAGTAGTGCGAGAAGGTGTCGATGGCCGGCTCGGGCAGCCCCGCCTTGCGCATCTTCTCGATGGAGGCGGTCAGCCCGTCCACCGCGCTCAATCTACCCCTCGCCACCCGCGCAGGTAGCGCTCCTGCTCCGGGCTCAGCGTGTCGATCTCGACGCCGAGCGAGGCGAGCTTGAGCGTCGCGACCTCGCGGTCGATGCGATCCGGCACGGGATGCACGCCGGGCGCGAGCTCGCCGCTGCTGCGGGCGAGCTCCTCGGCGGCCAGCGCCTGCAGGGCGAAGGAGATGTCCATGACCGCCGCGGGGTGCCCCTCGGCGGCCGCCAGGTTCACGACCCGGCCACGGGCCAGCAGGTTCAGGCGCCGGGCGCCCAGCGTGTACTGCTCCACGAGCGGCCGGATCTCGCGCACGCCCGACGCTTCGGCCTGCAGGGCGGCGATGTCGATCTCCACGTCGAAGTGGCCGGCGTTGGCCAGCACGGCGCCGTCCTTCATGCGAGCGAAGTGCTCGCCGCGCAGCGCGCCGCGCCCGCCCGTGACCGTGACGAACACGTCCCCGCGGACGGCCGCCTCGAGCGCGGGGAGCACCTCGAAGCCGTCCATGCGCGCCTCCAGCGCGCGCAGGGGGTCGACCTCGCAGACGATCACCGAGGCGCCCAGCCCGTCGGCCCGCTGGGCGATCCCCTTCCCCGCCCAGCCGTAGCCGAGCACCACGAGCGTGCGCCCGGCGAGCAGGAGGTTGGTGGTGCGCAGGATGCCGTCGAGCGCCGACTGGCCGGTGCCGAAGCGATCGTTGAAGGCGCGCTCGGTGAACGCCTCGTTGACCGCGACGACCGGGCACGCGAGCTTGCCCTCGGCGTGCAGCGCACGCAGCCGGACGAGCCCCGTGGTCGTCTCCTCGGTCCCGCCGATCAGCCCGTCGAGCAGGTCGGGCCGGGCGAGGTGGAGCGCGGTCAGG
The DNA here is from genome assembly GCA_963774155.1 of uncultured Solirubrobacteraceae bacterium. Taxonomy (GTDB): domain Bacteria; phylum Actinomycetota; class Thermoleophilia; order Solirubrobacterales; family Solirubrobacteraceae; genus DASSUW01. The sequence continues at coordinate 638,292 of CAVZDW010000004.1, read as the reverse complement.
AGGTCGGCCCCGTCGTCGAGCGTGATCCGCGGCGCCCGCGCCACCACCGCGGCCACGTGGGCGGCCCACGACTCCGCGCTGTCGCCCCGGACGGCATGGACCTCGTAGCCCGAGGCCGCGAGCGCGGCGGCGACGTCGTCCTGCGTCGCGAACGGGTTCGACGCGCAGAGCGCCACCTCGGCGCCGCCGGCGGCCAGGGTGCGGACCAGGCAGGCGGTCTCGGACGTCACGTGCAGGCAGGCGCCCACCACGAGGCCGTCGAGCGGGCGATCCCGGGCGAAGCGCTCGCGGATCGAGCGCAGCACGGGCATCTGCTGATCGGCCCATTCGATCCGGGCTTCGCCGGCGTCAGCGAGCCGGGTGTCGGCGACGTCCGATGCGGCCATGGCCGCTCAGACTACGACCGAGCGTCGGCCAGCGCGGTCTCGAAGGCGGCGACGAGCCGGTCGACGTCCGCCTCGGTCGTCGACCAGTTCGAGACCGACACGCGGGCGGCGGCGACGCCGTGCCAGACGGTTCCGCCGAGCCACGCCTCGCCGCTGCGCTGCACGGCGGCGATCACCGCACGCGTGATCTCGTCGTCGTCACCGAAGCGCACGAGCACCTGATTGAGCACGACGTGATTCAGCACCTCGGCGCCCGGCAGCCGCCCCACCCCGTCCGCCACGCGCCGGGCCAGCGCGCAGTTGCGCTCGATCAGCTCCGCCAGGCCCGACCGGCCGAGCGAGCGCAGCGCCGCGTAGATCGGGAGCGCCCGCGCGCGCCGCGAGGACTCCGGGACGTGCGCGATCGGCTCGCGGCCGTCGGCGGGCGGCAGGTAGCTCGCCTGCACGCCCATGGCCGTGCGCAGCGCCTCGCGATCGGCGACGATGGCCAGACCGCCGTCGTACGGCACGTTGAGCCACTTGTGGGCGTCGACGGCCCAGGAGTCGGCCTGGTCGGCGCCGCGCACGAGACCGCGCAGCTCCGGGCTGGCCGCCGCCCACATGCCGAAGGCGCCGTCGACGTGCAGCCACGCGCCGCTCGCGCGGCACGCCGCGGCGATCTCCTCCAGCGGATCGAACGCGCCGGTGTTCACCTCGCCGGCCTGGGCGCAGACGATCGTCGGCCCGTCGCCGAGCGCGCGCTCGAGGGCGTGGGGCAGCATCGCGCCCTCGCCGTCCACGTCGACGCGCACGGCACGGCCGGCGCCGAGCCCGGCGTAGCGCAGCGCCACGAGCATCGCCGCGTGGACCTGCTCCCCCACGATCACGCGGATCGGCGGAGCGCCGGCCAGCCCTTCGGCCTCGACGTCCCAGCCCTCGCGGGCGAGCACCGCGCCGCGGGCCGCCGCGATGCACGTGAAGTTCGACATCGTGGCGCCGGTGGCGAAGCCGACGCCCGCGGAAGCCGGCAGCCCGAGCGCCTCCAGCACCCAGCGCTCGGCCACGGCCTCGACGGCGGCCGCCGCCGGTGAGCTGACGCGGCTGAACGCGTTCTGATCCCACGCCGAGACGAGCCAGTCGGCGGCCAGCGCGGCGGGCAGGGCGCCGCCGGTGACGAAGCCGAAGTACCGCGGGCCGGGCGAGGCGACGGTGGCGGGGCCCGCCACCGCGGCGAGCCGCTCGATCACCTCGGTCGGATCCTCGCCCTGCTCGGGCAGCGGCTCGTCGAGCGCCGCGACGACGTCCTCGTAGCTCGTCGAGGCGCCCACGGGTCGCGAGCCCAGCCCGTCGAGGTGGGCCTCCGCGATCTCGACCGCACGGCGCAGGGCGCTCATGCGGCGAGCCTATCGGCCCGCCGCATGCGCTCCGGACTAGTAGCGGTAGTGATCGGGCTTGTACGGGCCCTCGACCGGCACGTCGATGTACGCGGCCTGGTCGGGCGTGAGCTCGGTGAGCTTGACGCCGACGGCGTCGAGGTGCAGCCGGGCGACCTTCTCGTCGAGGTGCTTCGGGAGCACGTAGACGCGCTTCTCATACTCGTCGGTCTTCGTGAACAGCTCGATCTGGGCGATCGTCTGGTTCGTGAAGGAGTTCGACATCACGAAGCTCGGGTGGCCGGTGGCGTTGCCGAGGTTCAGCAGGCGGCCCTCGGAGAGCACGATGATCGAGTGCCCGTCGGCGAAGACCCACTCGTCGACCTGCGGCTTGATGTTGATCCGCTCGATGCCGTCGAGCTTGGCCAGGCCGGCCATGTCGATCTCATTGTCGAAGTGGCCGATGTTGCCGACGATGGCCTGGTGCTTCATGCGGGCCATGTCCGCCGCCGTGATGATGTCCTTGTTGCCGGTCGCGGTGATGAAGATGTCCGCGGTCTCCACGACGTCCTCGAGCGGGAGGACCTGGTAGCCCTCCATCGCGGCCTGGAGCGCGCAGATCGGGTCGATCTCGGTGACGATGACGCGGGCGCCCTGGCCGCGGAGCGACTCGGCGCAGCCCTTGCCGACGTCGCCGTAGCCGCAGATGACCGCGACCTTGCCGGCGATCATCACGTCGGTGCCGCGATTGATGCCGTCGATCAGGCTGTGGCGGCAGCCGTAGAGGTTGTCGAACTTGGACTTGGTGACCGAGTCGTTGACGTTGATCGCCGGGAACAGGAGCGTGCCCTGCTCGGCGAACTGGTACAGGCGATGCACGCCCGTGGTCGTCTCCTCGGTGACGCCCTTGATGCTCGCGGCGGCGCGGGTCCAGCGCTGCGGATCCTCGGCCAGCGAGCGCGAGAGCGTCTCGAGGATGAGCCGGAACTCGTCGGAGTCGGCCGTGGCCGGATCCGGCACCTCGCCGGCCGCCTCGTACTCGACGCCCTTGTGGACGAGCAGCGTGGCGTCGCCGCCGTCGTCGAGGATCATGTTCGGGCCATTGCCGTCAGGCCACGTAAGGGCCTGCTCCGTGCACCACCAGTACTCCTCGAGCGTCTCGCCCTTCCAGGCGAAGACCGGGATGCCGGCCTCGGCGATGGCCGCGGCGGCGTGGTCCTGGGTCGAGAAGATGTTGCAGGACGCCCAGCGGACCTCGGCGCCGAGAGAAACCAGCGTCTCGATCAGCACCGCGGTCTGGATCGTCATGTGGAGCGAGCCGGTGATGCGCGCGCCCTTGAGCGGCTGCACGTCGGCGAACTCGCGACGGGTCGCCATCAGACCGGGCATCTCGTGCTCGGCGAGCTGGATCTCCTTGCGCCCGTAGGCCGCGAGCGAGATGTCGGCGACCTTGTAGTCCGTCGTCAGGTTGGTGGATGCCATCGAGAAGGGTCTCCTCAGGGAGTTGCGGTCAGGGCGGCGGCTTCGAGAAGGCGCTGGTGCTTCTCCTGCTCCCAGCGCATCCAGTCCGCGACAGGCACGTCGTCGGGACGCTCGGCACGAGCCTCGAGCCAGGTCTCCGTGGCCTCGCGGAGCTCGGGCTCGCCGCGGAGGCGGAGCGCGAACGCGAGGTCGGAGAGGCCGATGTCATGCTCCTCGAGCAGCTCGCGCAGGGTGCGCAGCCGCTGCAGCTCGGCCGGGCCGTAGAGGCGGTAACCGGATGCGCTGCGGGCCGGCTCGACCAGCCCGACGCGCTCGACGTAGCGCAGCATCCGGGGCGACCATCCCGTGGTCTCCGCCGCCTCGTGGATCGTCAGTGCGTCCATTCGGCGGCTCAGTGTAGCGAACCCTGACACAACTGTGTCAAGGTTTTGCGGCTGGGTAGCCTCAGGCCTGTGACCCTCCTGAATCGCATCCTCCGCTTCGCTCGCACACCACAGGGCCGCCGCGCCATGTCGCAGGCCGGCCGCTACGCCCGCAGCCCCCAGGGCCGCGCGCATCTCGACGCCGTCCGGCGGCAGATCACCAGCCGCCGCTGGAGCCGCCCGCGCTGACCCGCGGCGGGGTGAGAGGATCCCCGCCATGCCGAACGGCGCTGAGCTGATCGTCGGGCTGCTCGAGGACGCGGGCGTGGACGTCTGCTTCGGGCTGCCGGGCGTGCACAACCTCGCGCTGTGGGAGGCGCTGCGCGACTCCGACATCCGGCTCGTCGGCGTGCGCCACGAGCAGGCGGCGGCGTACGCGGCCGACGGGTACGCGCGGTCGAGCGGGCGGCTCGGCGTGGCGCTGACCACGACCGGACCGGGTGCGGCGAACACGCTCGGCGCGGTCGGCGAGGCGTGGGCGGCGCGGTCGCCGATCCTCGTCATCGCCACCGACATCCCGTCGACGCTGCGGCAGCCGGGCGTCTACCGCGGCATCCTCCACGAGACCACCGACCAGGCGGCGATGTTCGCCCCGGTCGTGAAGTCGGTCCACCGCGCCCTGACGCTCGAGACGGCGCCGCAGGCCGCCGCCGCGGCGATGCGCGACGCCCTTGCGGCGCCCACCCGGCCCGTGTACCTCGAGGTCGCGACCGACCTGCTGGCCGCTGAGCTGCCCGCGGCCTCGTCGGAGCCCGCCCCGGCGCCGATGCCGCCGCTGGCCGGCGCGCTCGACGCCGCCGCGGCGCGGCTGGACGCGGCGGCCAAGCCCCTGGTCTGGGCGGGCACCGGCGCGCGCGACGCCGGGGCCGAGGTTGGGCGGCTGGCCGAGCGCCTGGCCGCGCCCGTGCTCACCACGTACGGTGCCGCGGGCCTGCTCCCGCCCGCGCACCCCTGCCTGGTCGGCATGCCCCCGCACGCCGAGTCGGCCGGCACGCTGTGGGACGAGGCCGATCTCGTCCTGGCCATCGGCTCGGACCTCGACGGCGTCCAGACCCAGAACTTCGCGATGCCGCAGCCGGCTGCGCTGCTGGCCATCAACCTCGACCCGGTCGACGCCGCGAAGAACTACCGCGTCGACACGCTGCTCGAGGGCGATGCGGCACGGCTGTCCGCGGCCCTGACCGAGCGGGTCGCCGACCGCGGCGGGCTCGACGGCGTCGCGGAGCGGCTGCACGAGGTGCGCGCCCAGGCGTGCTCGACGCTCGACGAGCGCGCGCTGCGCTTCCTCGACGCGATGCGCTTCGCGCTGCCCGACGACGCGGTCGTGGTCGCCGACATGTGCATCCCGGGCTACTGGCTGGGCGGCTTCTACTCCCCGGCGGCTCCCCGCCGGCTGCAGATCCCGCTCGGCTGGGGCACGCTCGGCTACGCGTTCCCGGCGGCGCTCGGCGCCGCGCTGGCGGACGTCGGGCCGGTCGTCGCGGTGAGCGGCGACGGCGGCTTCCTCTTCGCCTGCGGCGAGCTGGCCACGATGGCGCAGGAGCAGATCCCGCTGACGGCCGTGATCGTCGACGACGGCGGCTACGGGATGCTCCGCTACGACCAGGACGTCCACGGCGACGAGCGCTACGGCGTCGATCTCCACACCCCCGACTTCGCGGCCCTCGCCGCCGCCTTCGGCGTGGCCGCCGAGGTCGTCGACGGCCTCGAGGACGACTTCGGCGAAGCGCTCGCGCGGCACGTGCTCGAGCCCGGCCCGTCCGTGCTCGTCGCCCAGACCCCCGAGCCGCTCGTCCCGCCGCCCAACACCTCGCCGAACTGGTACCGCCGCCGCTAGGGCGCGAACTTCAACCCCGGCATTGAGGGAGCGGGTTCGGCCGGGTTTCGAACTCGCGATCCTGCGTTAGGGGTGACACCGTGACCCGAAAGCAGGACGCGACGAAGAAACCAGCCCCGCCGGCCTCCCCAGCTCCCCTACCCAGCCGCAGCTTTCGCGGTGGACGCGCAACACCCACCACGACCAGCGCCACGCCGACGATCTCGACCGCCGAAGGCAGCTGCGCCAGCACGACGATGCCGATGACCGTGGCGGTCGCCGGCAGCAGCGAGACCATGAGCGCGTAGGTCGCCCGCGGGAGCCGGGCGAGGGCGAGCTGGTCGGCGACGTAGGGGATCACCGACGAGGAGATGCCGACGCCGATCCCGGCCGCCAGGGCGACCGGGTCGTCGAGCACCGGCAGCACGGCCCAGCCGCCGATCGGGGTGACGACGATGGCGGCGATCAGCATCGAGGCGGCGAGCGCGTCGATGCCGGCTCCCGCCCCCTGCTCGGCCACCTTCGCCCCGAGCACGATGTAGAGCGCGAAGAGCACCGCGTTGACGGCCGCGAAGGCCACGCCGAGCGGCTCGCCCGCGAGCACGACGTCGGTCAGCAGGTACACGCCCGCCACGGCCATCGCGAGCGCGACGACGTTGCGCCGCGTCCGGGTGCCGATGGCGGCGAGGACGATCACGGGGAGGAACTCGATCGCCGCCACGGTGCCCAGCGGCAGGCGGTCGATGGCGCTGTAGAACACGCAGTTCATCACCGCCAGGACCGCGCCCCAGGCCAGCAGCACGCGGCGTCCCTCGCGGTCGAGCGCCGCGTAGGTCCGCCACGGACGGCGCCACAACGCGAAGATCAGCCCCGCTGAGACGATCCGCAGCCACGCCACCCCGAGGACGTCGACGCGCGCGAAGAGCAGCACCGCGAACGCCGGCCCGAGATAGTGGAAGACCGCGCTGATCGCGAAGAAGCTCTCCGGCGGCGCCTTCGTCGCGAACACGCCGGCCCAACGGTTCATGGCGACGGCTCGGGTCACATCCGGCGACGGTAGGTGCGGAACCGCTCGCAGGCAACATCGATGCGTGATGGCACCTATCTACGATTCGCGCGATGGAGCTCCGCCAGCTGCGCGCCTTCGTGCACGTCACGCACGCCGGGACGTTCACCCGCGCGGCCGAGGAGCTCCACGTCGCGCAGTCGGCCGTGTCGCAGGCCGTCGGCCGGCTCGAGGCCGAGCTCGGCTTCGAGCTGCTGCGCCGGACCTCGCGCGGCGTCGAGCTGACCGAGGCCGGCGAGGTGGTCTTCGAGCGCGCCCGCGAGATCGTCGCCGGCGCCGACGCCATCCGCTCCGACCTCGCCGCCCTGCGCGGGCTGCTCGAGGGCACGGTGGCGCTCGGCACGATGCTCCCGCCCGGCCCCGTCAACCTGCCGGAGCTGCTCGCGCGCTTCCACGCCGCCCATCCCGGCATCGGCGTCCGCGTGCGCGAGGGCAGCGCGCCCGAGATCCTCGCCGCCCTGCGGCGCGACGAGCTCGACGTCGCGTTCACCGGGCTCCCCGCCGACCGGCTCGAGGACGGGCTCGCGGGCGAGCAGATGCTGACCGAGGACCTGCTCCTCATCATGGCGCCGGACCACGAATCGCTGACGCTCGCCGAGCTCACCGGCGTGCCGTTCATCGGCTATCGCCGGGGCTCGGCGCTCCGCGACACGGTCGACGCCGCGCTGAAGAACGCCGCCGCGACTCCCTCGATCGTCTTCGAGAGCGACGAGCTGGTCAGCGTCCGCGAGCTGGTGGCGCAGCGGCTGGGTGTCTCGATCGTGCCGCGCTCGACCGTCGACGGCGAAGGCCCGCCGATCACCGCGGTTCCCGTCGGGCTGCACCGCCCGCTCACGCTCGTCTGGCGCGAGCGGCGCCAGCCCCCTGCGGCCGGCGCCTTTCTCGCGTTCGTGCGTGCTGCCTCGACCGACCAGCGGCTTCCGCTGGTCGGGTGATCAGTCCTGCCAGGCGGCGAGCCCGGTCACGACGAGCCGGCGTCCGCCGCCGATGCGCCCGAGATCGTCCGTGTCGCCGGTGTTGACGTCGACGCCGTAGAGGGTCGCGCCGCGGCGCCCCGTGTTGGCGAGGAAGCCCTGGTTGTCGGCGCCCGCGATGTCGAAGCCGGCGTTGAGGCCGACGTCGATCCCGAGATCCTTGCCCTCGACCAGGGTGCCGTCGTTCGGCGGGTTCTGCTTGAACAGCGTGTCGCTCGCCGCGTCGACGACGAACAGCGTGGTCGCCGTCGGCCGGGTCGCGCTGAACGACGAGTTGAGGTAGCCGGCGCCGACCAGCGTCGGCATGCCCGGGTTGATGTCCTTGTCCGCGCTGAGCACGGTCCCCTCGTCCACGTTGAGGCGGAGGTTCTGCCGGTCGTCGCTCACCACGCGGATCTTGTCCACGGTCGGGTTGAAGTCGACCCCGAACGAGCGCCCGCGCAGGGCGGGGGTGAACGCCGGGCCCTCGGCGACGGCGATCCCGGTCCCAGGGCTGACGCGGTAGACGACGCTGTCCGAGCCGACGCCGTACAGGTCACCGGTGGCGGGCCGGAAGTCGATGCCCTTCAGCGTCACGCCCGCGGGCAGGCCGGTGATGGATCGGATGTCCCGGATGCGCTCCGGGCTGCGGGCGTTGAAGCGGATCAGCTGGTTCTGGTCGGTCGTGGCGACCAGCATCCGATCCGGGATCCGGTCGTGGCGCTTGTGCGACGCCTGGGCGGCGACGGCGGAGAGCGCGAGAAGGCAGCCCAACGCTGCGCTCCAGCGGAGCAGGCGGGTCCGGCTCATGATGTTCCTCCTGGGGAGAGGTCGGTGAACGGCCGCTACTTCGAACGACCGCTCCCCAGCGGTTCACTTCCCGGCGGCGTTGGGCGCGCCGCCGCTCTTAGTCTTCGAGCCGGAAGTCGAGCTGCGCATCGACCTCGACGAGGTCCATCTGCGCCCTCTGCAGCTTGCCGGCGTAGTCCCAGTTCATCGACTGCCAGCGGGTGAACTGGTCGAGCACCCACACGCCCGACTGGCGCGAGCCGTTGCCCGACTTGCCGTTGCCGCCGAACGGGAGATGCGCCTCGGCGCCCGACGTCGAGTTGTTGACCGACACCATGCCGGCGCTGATGCGCTCGCGGAAGCGGAACGCGTGCTCGCCCGAGCGGGTGTAGATCGAGGAGGAGAGCCCGTAGCCGTGGTTGTTGGCCAGGTCCATCGCCTCGTCGAACGAGCGGAACGTCGCGACGCCGGTGATCGGCCCGAACGTCTCGGTCGCGTAGATGTCGTCCTCGATCGTCACGCCGTCGACGAGCACCGGGTGGTAGTAGATCCCGGCGTCGGGGTCGCCGACGAAGCCGTCGCGCGGGTTGGACGAGGTGATGCGCCCGCTCGCGGTCGAGCCGTGGACGGTGTGGTGGTCGCGGATCAGGCCGAGCCAGTCCTCGAAGCGCTCGGCGAAGCGCTCGTGGAGCATCGGGCCGTAGAGCACGTCCTGCGTCGGATCGCCGATCGGCGCGCTGCGCAGCCGGGCGTCGAGCTTGCTCACGAACTCGTCGTGGACCGACTCGTGGACGATCGACGTGCCGAGCGAGGTGCAGCGCTGGCCCGCCGTGCCGTATCCGCCGAACAGCGCGCCCTCGACGGCGAGGTCGATGTCGGCGTCGTCCATCACGACCATCGGGTTCTTGCCGCCGAGCTCGAGGCAGGGCGACTGCAGGTGGCGGCCGCAGAGCTCGCCGATCTTCGAGCCGACCGCGCTCGATCCGGTGAAGCCGACCTTGTCCACGAGCCCCTCGGACAGCGAGCGCTCGAGGCCCTCGAACGTCGCGGCGCCCTCGGCCTGGACGAGGTTGAGCACGCCGCCCGGCACGCCCCCGGCGTGGAAGAGCTTCGCCATCGCGTCGCCGAGCGCGGGCGAGTACTCGGCCGGCTTCCAGACGACGGCGTTGCCGCAGAGGATGGCCGGCACGAGGTACCAGGCGGGCACGGCGACCGGGAAGTTGCCGGCCGTGATGATGGCGGCGACGCCGACGGGCATGCGGAACGTGAAGAGCTGCTTGTTCGGCATCTCCGACGGGACCGTCTGCCCGTACAGGCGCCGGCCCTCGCCGATGAAGAAGTCGCAGGTGTCGATGATCTCCTGCACCTCGCCGAGCGACTCGGCGTAGGGCTTGCCGACCTCGCGCGTGACGAGGCGGGAGAGCGCCTCCTTGTTGGCCTCGACGAGCCGGCCGACATTGGCGATCACGCGCCCGCGGGCCGGAGCGGGCACCTTCGCCCACTCGCGCTGCGCCGCACGAGCGGCGCGGGCGGCGGCCACGAACGTGTCGGCGTTCCCGAGCCGCACCTCGGCGACGGTCTCGGACGTGTTGGCGGGGTTGGTCGAGGTCAGGCGGCCTCCCGGCGCGTCGGCGAGCGGGTTCCCGTCGACGATGGAGGCGATCTCGGTCGCGGCGATCGTGGTCATGCGTCCACGGTACTGCGGCCTGCCAGCCAGGTGTCAACCACGGCCGCACCCTCGAGGTCCTCGAACGGGTCGCGGTCGAGGATCACCAGGTCGGCGAGCATGCCGGGCGCCAGACGGCCCCGGCGGTCCTCGTCGCCCGCCAGCCAGGCCGGCGTGACGGTCAGCGCCTCCAGCGCGGCCTGCAGGTCGAGCGCCTCGTGCGAGCGCCACTCCCGCAGGACGGCGTCGCGCAGGCCGCGCAGCGGGTCCATCGCCTCGACCGGCGCATCGGAGCCGAGCGCCAGCCGGGCGCCCGACTCGTGCAGCGAGCGGTACGCGTAGGCGCCCTCGAGACGATCGGCCCACAGCCGCTCCGCGACCGGCTCGTCGGTCACCGCCATCGAGGGCTGGATCGAAGCCGCCACCCCGAGCGCGGCGAAGCGCGGGATGTCGTCGGGATGCAGGCATTGCGCGTGCTCGATCCGCGGGCGCAGCCCACGCCACTCGTCCTGCGTGGCCTCGAACGCGTCGAGCGCATCGCGGTTCGCGCGGTCGCCGATCGCGTGCACGGCGACCGGCACGCCCGCGGGCGGCCGCCGCGCGGATGATGGCCTCGAGCTCGGCCCGGCTCGTGATCTCGACCCCGGTCCCGTCGAGCAGCCGCGCGGTCCTCGAGCCGAGCGTCCCGTCCATGTAGGCCTTCACGTAGTCCGGGCCCTCGTCGAGGCGGTCCGGCGGCAGCGACTGCCAGACCCGGAACGGCAGGTCGAGCTCGGCGAACACCGCCCGCGAGCCGATCAGCCCGTCCTTGTCGTGGATCGCCGTCACGCCGCGCGCCGCCGCCACCGGCAGCGCCGCCCGCGTGGCCTCCACCATCTCCGCGTGCGAGGCGAGCGTGAAGCGATCGCGGAACGACCACGCCGCCTCCTCGCGCAGCACGCCCGCCGCCAGGTCCACCTCACCGCCCGGCCGCTCGAGGTCGCCGGCGGCGAACGCCAGCGCCGCCGAGTTCACCCACAGCGAGTGCCAGTCGTGGGCGAGCAGCGCCACCGGCACGTCGCCGCTGATCTCGTCCAGCGCCGAGAGCGACGGTTCCCAGCCGTCCGCCGTCCAGCCGAACCCGCGCAGCCAGCGGCCGCTCGCCACGCCGGGCACGGCCTCGGCCACGCGGGCGAGGACGTCGTCGCGCGTCCCGTGGAGCTGCAGCTCCCGGCGCGTGACGGCCCACGTCGGGAAGTGCACGTGGCTGTCGGTGAAGCCCGGCAGCACGCAGCCGCCACGCAGGTCGACGCGCCGCGCGCCCTCCGGCTCCTCGTCGAGCGCCGCGATCCGCTCCCCCTCGACGACCAGCGTGCGCGCCACCGGACGCGCCCGGTCCATCGTGCGCACGGTGCCGCCGTGCAGGAGCAGCGTCACCGCTCGGCGAGCGCGGCCTTGAGCTGGTCGATCGGCGCGATCGCCACGGGGTCCTCGCCGCGGAGGACCGCCAGATAGAGGGAGACCAGGTCGCCGAGCAGGACCAGGGAGATGAGCCGCTCCGTGGGCGTCTCGCCACGCGCGGTCACGCGCTCGACCACCGCGGCGCCGCTCTCGGCCAGCGCGGCGGTCAGCTCGCTCCGCAGCCGGTTGCGCGGGTGCGCGCCCGGGTCCTCGAGGAAGACCGCCGACAGCGCGCCGCCCGCCGCCGGCCAGCCCACGACCTCGTTGTGGTCGAGCTCCGGCAGCACGCTGGCGAAGGCCGGCAGCCCCGCGTTCTCGTTGACCTGGCACTTCCAGCGGTAGGCCACCGCCGCGGTGAGCTCGGCCCCCGCGATGACCGGCACCGTGCCGTGCAGGCGCCGCGCCAGCGCCTTGGCCTCGGAGTCCTCCGCCGCGTCGGGCCCCCACTCCACGGCCAGCCCCTCGGCCAGCGCCGCCGCCGCCTCGATCTCGTCGCGTAGCGACGGTCCGGCGCCGCAGACGGCCGCGACCTCCAGCGCCGAGACGAGCGAGTAGCCGACCGCGGCCCGCGGCTGGAAGCCGCCCGGCACCGGGATCACCTTCACGCCGTCGCGACGGGCCCGCTCGGCGAGCGGGCCGCCCGTGGTCGCCACGACGCGCTGCGCGCCGCGCTCCCCCGCGTCGTCGTAGGCCGACAGCGTCTCCTCCGTCGTGCCCGAGTAGCTCGAGCACAGCACCAGGGTCTCGGGCCCCGCCCAGCCGGGCAGCGCGTACGCGTCGGCCACCACCAGCGGGCGCTTCAGCCGCGGCCCGATCGCCGCCGCGGCCAGCCGCCCGCCCACGGCCGAGCCGCCCATGCCCGCCACGATCATCCCGTCGGGCGCCTCGACCGGCCCCATCCCCGCCGATTCGACGCGCCACAGCGCGTCGAGCAGGTGGACGGGGAGATCGAGGATCTCCTGGGCCTGGCCGGTCGAGTCGACGGCCGCGACCGCGCCCCGCGTCAGCTCCATCAGAACAGCAGGGCCCCGTCGGGCAGCGTCACACCCGGGAACAGCCGCGCCCCCATCGAGATGACGTTTCCGGAACCGATCGTGGCGCCCTCGCCGACCACGCTCATACCGTCGACGTGGCAGTCGTCGCCGATCCGCACGCCGCCGCCGATGATGCAGCCCGACAGCGTGCAGTTGCTGCCGATCTCCGCGCCCTGCAGGACCACCGCGCGCTCGATCGTCGTGTTGGCACCGACGCTCACGCCGCTCTCGAGCACCACCCGGCCGCCGATCCGCGCGCCTTCGCCGATCCGGCAGCCGGTCTCCACGAGGCCCGACGGGATGATGCGCCCGGCGTTCTCGACGCCGTCCTCGACGCACAGGTAGCCGGACCCCATCCGCTCCTGGACGCGGGTGTGGACGGTTCCCTCGAGGATGTCGAACGTGGCCTCGAGATAGCGCTCGGGCGTCCCGATGTCGAGCCAGTAGCCGTCGGAGACGTGGCCGTACAGCCCCTCGTCGACGAGCCGCGGGAACACGTCGCGCTCGATCGACGCCGGCTGGTCGGCCTCCAGCAGCTCGAGCACCGAGCGCTCCAGCACGTACGCCCCGGCCGAGATGTTGTTGGTGTCGATCTGGTCCGGCGCCGGCTTCTCGACGAACTCGGTGACCGCGCCGGCGGCGTCCATCCGCACGAGCCCGTAGGCCGACGGATCCTCGACCGGCGTCAGGGCCAGCGTCGCGCGCGCGCCGGTCCGCTCGTGCTGGGCGAGCTGAGCGGTGAGATCCATGTCGGTCAGGACGTCGCCGTTGAGCATGAAGAAGCGGTCGTCGAGCAGCGACTCCGCGTACTTGAGCGCGCCGCCCGTGCCCAGCGGCCGCGGCTCCTCGACGTAGCGGAGGCTGATGCCGAACGCCGAGCCGTCACCGAGCACGTTGCGCACACCGACGGCGAGGTGGCCGCACGACATGACGACGTCGTCGATCCCGTGCGAGAGCAGCCAGTCGAGCATGAAGCGGATGAAGGGACGGTCGACCAGCGGCACCACGGGCTTGGGAACCGTGCTGGTCAGCGGGCGCAGCCGCGTGCCCTCGCCTCCCGCCAGGATCAAGGCCTGCATCGTCTACCCCGCTCCGTTGCGCGAGGGCCGGCCGACGCCCTCGTAGGTCAACCCGGCGCCGGCGACGGCCTCCGGATCCAGGAAGTTGCGCCCGTCGACCACGAGGCGCCCGCGCATCGCGGCGGCCACCGCGGCGAAGTCCAGCTCACCGAACTCCGGCCACTCGGTCACGAGCACCAGCGCGTCGGCGCCGTCGATGGCCTCGGCCGCCGACGGCTTGAAGTCCAGGCCGGAGATGAGCTTGCGCGCCTCGGCCTCGGCGACCGGGTCGTACGCGCGGACCCGCGCGCCGGCCGCGCTCAGCCGCGCCGAGAGCACGAGCGAGGACGCCTCGCGCATGTCGTCGGTGTTCGGCTTGAAGGCGAGCCCGAGCAGCGCGATCTCCTTGCCCACCAGCGAGCCGAGGTGCTTGTGCAGCTTGGCCACGACGCGCCGCTTCTGCAGCTCGTTGACCTCGATCACCGAGTTCAGGAGCTGGAAGTGGTAGCCCGAGTTGCCGGCCAGCTGCTTCAGCGCGGCCACATCCTTGGGAAAACATGAGCCCCCGAAGCCGATGCCGGCCTGCAGGAACTTCGGGCCGATGCGATCGTCGAGGCCCATCCCGCGGGCGACCTCGACGACGTCGGCGCCGGTCTCCTCACACACGTTGGCGATCTCGTTGATGAAGGAGATCTTGGTGGCCAGGAACGCGTTGGACGCGAGCTTGACCATCTCGGCGCTGCGGATGTCCGTGCGCACGAGCGGCGCGCCGAGCGTCTCGTACAGGTCGACGACGGCGTCACCGGCCCAGTCGCCGTCGTCGCCCACGACGACGCGGTTGGGCTCGAGGAAGTCCTTGATCGCCGTCCCCTCGCGCAGGAACTCGGGGCAGGACACGTAGCGGAACGCGCCCTTGCCCTGCTCGGCGAACGCGCGCTTGATGCTGTCCCCCGTGCCGACCGGCACCGTGGACTTCATGACGAGCGCGTGCCGGTCGGACGGCGGCATCGCGGCGACGACGGCGTGCACGGCCGAGAGGTCGGCGTCGCCCGAGTAGGTCGGCGGCGTGCCCACGGCCACGAACATGAGCCGGGCGTGCTCGAGCGCGTCGGACACCTGCGTCGAGTAGTGCAGGCGGTCGCTGTGCCGGCGGACGAGCTCCTCGAGGCCGGGCTCCCAGATCGGGATCCGGCCGTCCTTGAGGGCCTCGATCTTCGCCTCGTCGATGTCGATGCACCAGACATCGCTGCCGAGCTCGGCGAACCCGGCCGCGGTGACGAGGCCGACGTAGCCCGTCCCGATGACCCCGATGGGTTCTCTCATCAGCGGCGGATCACCCTACTGATTGAGTCGCCTGAGCGAACCGGCGATCTCGAGCATCTGATCCTCGTCGATCGTCTGCGTGAGCGTGTTCGTGACCCAGTATGCGCCGCGCCGGGTCTTCCACGCCACCATCCGCAGGCGGCGGCCGTCGTAGTAGAGCTTGAGGTTGCGCCCGTTGCGGCGCATCGTGCGGTCCGGGTCGTCGAGGATCGGCGGCGCCTTCCAGGCCAGCCCCTGGATGCCGTAGTACTCGCCGACGCCCTCCTTCTTGAGCACGAGCCGGTAGGCCTCGCGCTTGTCGCCGCGCTCGTCCTTGAGCGTGTAGATCCGGGGCTCGGTGCCCACGTAGCTCGAGCCGGACACGCGGACGCCCGGGTAGTAGAACGGGAGCTTGAGCTTGGGATCGGCGAGCACCGCCTGGTTCTCGCCCTCCGTCTTCGCGTCCGAGAGCCCCGCGACGGCGACGGGCTCGCGATCGCGCGCGCGGCGGCGCTCGCGCCGGCGCTGTTCGGCGCTGAACTCGCGCTCGGCCTCGGTCGGCTCGGTCTCGGGCGCCTCGCGCGGCGCGGCCGACTCCTGGGCGCTCATGAACTGGCGGAAGGCCTTGCGGAGGTCCGGATCGCGGTAGTAGAGGTTCGAGTCGAGCTGCGGGTTGGGCGCGTCGTGGACCTTGAAGGCGACCTGGTTGACCTTCGGGTTCTCCTGGCTGAGGTAGAGCACCAGCTTGAGCATCGAGAAGACCTGCTTGTTGGACTTCAGCGACTTGTCGACCTGGAAGTAGCGGCTGAAGACCTGGATCAGGTGCCGGCTCTCGCTCAGCCCGCTGGCCAGCAGCTTGCGGACGCCGGCCGAGTTCTTGGCCTGCCGGAGGAAGTCCTGCTGGCGCGCCGCGCGCACGAGGTCGTTGTCGGTATGCCGGTAGCGCACGTAGTCCAGCGCGTCCTTGCCGCGGAGCAGCTGGTAGCCGGGATCGACGTCGATCGTCGCGTAGTTCTCGCCCGACGAGTTGTCGTTGAAGTAGTCGCGGTCGACGTCGACGTACACGCCGTCGATGTAGTTCACCGCCCGCCGGAACGCCCCGTAGTCCATGATCATCACGTTGGTGATGGGGAACTTCTCGCCCGTCGCGTCCTCGAACAGCTTCTTCACCGTCCGGACCATGAGCCGCGGGCCCTCCTTCTTGCCGCCCAGCTCGAACGCGCTGTTGATCTTCCCCTCCCCGTGACCGGGGATGTCGACCTTCAGGTCGCGCGGGATCGACATCACCGCGACGGCGCCCTTGTCCGGGTCCGCGCGCGCGAGCAGGATCGTGTCCGAGCGGGGCGGGCTGCTCGCGTCGGCGCCCTCGCGCTTGTCGGAGCCGAGGATCATGAACGTGCGCGGGCCGCCCGGGTCGGGGATGTCGAGCTCGGGCACGTCGATGTCCGCGCGCCCGGGGAGCCGGAACGGCTCCAGGATGCTGTCCACCTCGCGCAGCACCGTGGTGGCCAGCGCGGTCGCCGTCAGCACCATCACGAGCGTGCAGGCCAGCAGCCCGCGGAGCACGAGCTTGAGACCGAGGCGGGGCGGCCGGTCTTCGCCGGACGGGCTCACGCCGCTCCACCCTCGACCGCGCGCAGCGGCGCCGCGCCTTCGGCCAGCCGCGTGGGGACCACGCGGGCGAAGTCCGCGAGCAGCCGCCGGTACAGCGTCAGCGAGTTGAGCGAGACCCACTCCTCGGGCCCGTGGTGGCCGGCGCCCGCGGGGCCGAACTCCACGGCGGGGATGCCGGCGCGCAGGTACGACACCGCGTCGGAGGCGCCGTCACGGCCCACCGACACCGACACGCCGTGCGTCTCAGGCCCCGCCAGCTCGCACAGCGCGCGCACGTACGGGTTCGAGGTGGAGACGTGCGCGGGCGGGAAGACGAACGTCCGCTTGATCTCCAGGTCGGGGATCGCGCGGATCTCCTCGAGGATGTCGCCGGGATCCTGGTTGGGCAGGTAGCGGATGTCGACGTCCATGACGCAGCTGTCGGGAACCTTGTTCGGCGCGTCCCCGCCCACGATGCGCCCGAGGTTGGTCGACGGCCGGTCGAACAGCTCGGAGGACTCGCGCGAGAACGGCATCGACTCGATTCGCCGGAAGACGTCGACCGCCTTCACGATCGCGTTGTCGCCGAGCCACGGCGTCGACCCGTGGGCGGCGCGCCCGCGCACCTGGATGCGGGCCGCCAGCACGCCCTTGGCCTGGACGCCGATGTGGAGGTCGGTGGGCTCGCCGGTGATGGCGAAGTCGCCCACGTAGCCGCGGCGGACGAGGTCGTCGCTCGAGCGGACCTCGATGTCCTCGGACTCCTCGTCCGGCACGATGACGAGGCGGACGCGAACGGCGTTCTGGGTCACGAGGTCGTGGACGGCGCACATCATGGCCGCGAGGCCGCCCTTCATGTCGTAGGCGCCGCGGCCGTACAGCCGGTCGCCCTCGATCCGCGGCTTGAACTGGCCCGGATGGCCCGGGACCACGTCCAGGTGGCCGTGGAAGACGATCGTGGGCACGCCTTCAGGACCGACCGAAGCGGTCAGCGCGTGCAACTCCCCGAACCTATGGGCCTCGACCTCGATGTCGCGGGCCTCGAGCCAGCCCTTGACGAATCCGGCGGCCGCGTGCAGGCCTTCCGCAGTCGAGGTGTCGTAGGTGACCAGGCGCTCGGTCAGAACCCGTTCATCCACCCGCAGGAGGGTAGCGGCGCATGAGACACTGGGTTCAGGCGAAAGGAGCGGGAATGACCCAGGCGAGCCATCAGACCGTCCGCCTCTCCCAAGGCAAGCATCGGGGTCCGGACCACGGCGCATGCGTCATGGAGCTGTCCTCCATGCTCGCCGGTGAGGCCTTCACCGACCGCCCCCGCTGCGTGGACCCGGTGATCGCCGGGTTCCTGCGCACGTACAACGACGGGATCGACGAGCGGCGGAGGCAGGACCTCTATCCGCTGGCCGCCGAGGTCGTCGGCAGCCGCTCGGTCGCGGGCGTGCAGGCCGAGCGGGCGCGGATGTGCGTGAACTGGGCGCACGAGCACCACGCGGCGCTGCGCCACGGCCCGCGCCGGCTGTTGCCCGCCCGGCCGCTGCTTCCCGACGGCCGGCTCGGCGACGACGCGGCGGGCACGCTGGCCGGCCGGATCGCCGTCAAGCTCGCCGGCCGCCGCCACGCGGAGGGCGCCCACGAGGCCGCGATCGCGTTCGTGCGCTCGCTGATCGCCGTCGGGGCGCCGGTGCCGTTGCGAGATCGCGAGGAGCGGGCGCTGGTCTAGCGCCCGCTCCCGGGGGTGCGGCTACGCCTGCGCGGGCCGGCGGCGGAGCCGCACGGTGGCGACGGCGCCGCCGGCGCCGGCGAGCATGACGCCGACGCCCGCGAGGGCGCCGAGGCCGGCGTCGGTCCAGTCGAAGCCCTGCGGCTCGGCCACGGGCACCTCGACGAACTCGACGATCGGGGCCTTCTCGGTGCCGCGACCGTCGGCCGCGTCACGCGTGTCGGGCAGGCGCAGGTCCTGCTTCGCCCGCGACGCCGCTTCGCGCGTGTCGGGCATGCGGAGGTCCTGCTGGGCCATCGCCGTGGCCGGCGCCAGGGTGGTCCCGGCGACGAGGGCGACGGCGAACGAGCGGGAGATGAGCGGTGAGGTCTTCATGGCCGGGACGCTGCGCCCCGCCGGTAAGCGACGAGGCCGGTCCGCGGTTAACGCCGGTAAATCCCCTGCATATCACGGATCTTCGACGACATCGAAGAGCTTCTGCCGGCCGCCGGTGATCCGGTAGACGCTGACGAGGGACGGTGACACGTCGCCGTTCTCGTCGAATCCGAAGTCGCCGATCAGTCCGTCCTGGACCTGCAGGTCGAGCAGCGCCTCGCGGACCGACGCCCGCGAGCCGTCGGACGCGGCGATCGCGTCGAGCGCCGCGTGGGTCGCCTGCGCCACGTGGACCGTGTAACAGCACGGGTCCTGGCCCGTCTCCTCCTGGAACCGCAGGAGGAAGTCGGCGCCCGGGCCCTCGAGGTCGTCGGTCGCCACCGACGACAGCGTGACGATCAGGCCGTCCGCCGCCTCGCCCGCACGCGAGCGCAGCAGGGTGACGGGGAACATGCCCTCGGTCGCCATCAGCGTCACGTCGTCGCCGACGGCGGCGCGCAGCTCGCGCATGAGGAGGCCGGCGTTGGAGACGATGTAGCCGCCGAGGAACACGCCGTCGGCACCGCTGCGCGCGACCCGGTGGGCGAGCGCGCGGTAGTCGGCGGCCTCGGGGTCCCACGTCTCGAAGCCGAGCACGTCGATCCCGGCGGCGCGCGCGGCGTCGCGGAACCCGCTCGCGGCGCCGAGCCCGTAGGCGTCGACGCCGTCGTGGAGCACGTAGGCCGAACGGTCTCCGCGCTCGGCGGCGAGCTTGACGTGCGCGCGGCCCTGGAGATCGTCCGGCGCGGCCAGCCGGACGAAGTTCCGCCGGCCGCTTGGCCGGAAGCGCGCCGGCTCGTCCTCGGGGATCCCCGGCCCGCCGCGGGTGAGCCCGACGTACGTGTTGCCGGGCCCGATCTCGGGCACGCCGGCGCGGTTGAGCACGGGCATCATGTGGACCGCGCAGCTGGAGAAGAACGGGCCGATGACCACGACGACCTTCCGGGCAGCGGTGTACGCGCGGCCGCTGCGGCGGCACTTGGCCGGCGAGATGTCGTCGCGCGGCGTCGCGCCGTCGCAGGAGACGTAGCCGACCGAGAAGCGCCCCGCGCGATAGCCGCGCTGCTCGAGCACGACCTGGACGGCCTTCGTTCCCTGCAGCCCGTCCGTCGCATACGTGCCCTGGAGTGGCAGGTCCGAGGCGATCAGCACGTCCGGCGTCCCGCGCGAGTAGACGTCCGAGCAGGTCGCGAGCGGCGCGGGCGCCTTGACGTGACGGGCCGCCTGTCCCGGCTGGTCGTCATCGCCCCCGCAGCCGCCCAGTGCGGCGAGCAGGAGCACGATGACGGCCCGCCGCACGGTCACTCCTCCTGAGCGCAGCAGTCGGCCAGCCGGTTGGTCGCCCAGACCGTGCCCGCCCCCACCGCGACGTCACGCAGCGTGCGGCCGACCTCGGAGAACGTGACCTCGTCCGTCACTGCGTCGATGTGAGCCAGCGACCCGTCCTCGTTGGCCACCCAGACGCCACCGGCGTCGGCGGCCAGCTGGACCGGGGCCCGGTCGACGCCGACCTTGATCGTGCCGACGACGCTGCGCGTGCGCGCGTCGATCTTGGTGACGGCGCCGGTGTTCCCGCTCAGCACCCACACGATGTCGCCGCTCGCGGCGACCGCGCGCGGGAAGGCGGATTCGAGCACCGGGTCGCTGACGAGCGGCAGCCGCACGGTGATGTTCTCCGTCGCCGGGTCGATCCGCAGCACATGCGACGACGAGCCGCTGATCGCCCAGACGCCGCCGCCGCCCACGGCGACGCCGACAAGCGAGCGCCCGACGGGGATCGCCCGGACCGACTGCGGCGACTCGGCGTCCACGCGCAACAGGCGCGGCCCGCCGTCGGTGATCCATGCGGCGCCCGCTCCGACGGCGATCGACGTCGGGTCGAAGCCGAAGCGATCGGGCGGTGCGTCGCCCGACGGCCGGTAGCGCACGGGCTCGAGCAGCCGGCCGTAGTCCGGCTCGACCCGCGCGACGCGTCCGCGCGCGCCGTCGACGACCCAGACGGCTCCCTCTCCAGCGGCGACGTCGCTGGGGAAGAGCCCCGTCGGGACGGTGCGAACCAGGCGGTGCGTCCTGGCGTCGACGGCGGAGACCGTACGCGAGTCGTCGCCGGCGACCCAGACGAGCCCCCCGTCCACCGCGAGGCGGCTGACGCCGGGGAGCGCGACGGCCGCGTCGACCGTGCCCGTCGGGGTGAGGACCGCCAGCGCGCTGAAGGTGAGCGGCACCTCGGGGCGCGGCGGGGGCGGGTCCGAGCCGAGCGTCTGCAGGCCGGCGACCCCGAGGGCGACCGCCACGAGCGCCGCACCGGCCGCGATCAGCGCGCGCGGACGCCGGATGGGAGCGGCGACCGCGCCCTCCACGGCGCGCGCCACGCGCGGGCGGCGCGGTGCGCCGAGGGCTGGGTCCTGGGCGAGGATCCGCTCGTGCAGGTCACGCAGGGCGCTGCCCGGCTCGATGCCGAGCTCCTCGACGAGCAGGTGCCGTCCGCGCCGGTAGCTCTCGAGCGCGTCGGCCTGACGATCGCTGCGGTAGAGCGCGAGCATGAGCTGGGCCCGTAGGCGCTCGCGCAGGGGGTGCGCGGCGACGAGCGCCTCGAGCTCGCCGACGACCTCGGCATGGCGCCCCAGCTCGAGATCCGCCTCGATCCGCTGCTCGAGGGCGGCGAGCCGGAGCTCCTCGAGCCGCGAGATCTCGCCCTGCGCGAACGCCTCGTAGGCGAAGTCGGCGAGCGGCGGGCCGCGCCACAGGGCCAGCCCGTCGCGCAGGGTGGCGGAAGCGTCGGCGGGCGCCTGCGCTTCGAGCGCGCGGCGGCCTTCGTCGAGCGCGCGCTCGAAGCGATGGAGATCGAGCTCGCCGGGCTCGATCCGCAGCACATAGCCGCGCCCGCGCGTGAGGAGCGGGCCCTCGGGATCGCCGTTGCGCAGCGACTTGCGCAGCTGCGACACGTAGACCTGGACCGTCTTGGCCGCCGTCGGCGGTGGCGCCGCGCCCCACAGCTCGTCGATCAGCCGCTCGCTGGACACCACCTCGTTGGCGTTGAGCAGGAGGAGGGCCAGGAGCGAACGCTGGCGACCCCCGCCCAGCACGACCTCCTGATCGTGCTCGGCCACTTCGAGAGGGCCGAGTATTCGGTATTGCATAGCGCTCCGCGCGACCGTACCACCGCGCGCGGAGCGTGAGAAGGCGGGCGGCTAGCCCTCGATGATCTTCAGGAAGGCCTCGTAGCGGCGCTTGTCGCGCTCGGCGGCGCGCCGCTCCTCGGTGCCCTCCTCGGCCTGCTCGAGCGCCTTCTCGGCGCGATCGAGCCGGCCCTTGATCTCGCCCGCGTCGAGGTCGTCGAGCGCGAACGCCTCGTCCACGAGGACGAGCGCGTGCGTGCCGGCGACCTGCAGGAAGCCCTCGCCCTGGGCGAAGCGCACCACGTCGGACTCGGACTTGTAGAGCCGCAGCTCCGTCGGGTCGAGCATGGCCAGCAGCGGCTGGTGGTTCGCCAGGAGGCCGATCGAGCCGACGGTCGTCTTGGTCGAGACCATCTCGACCTCGTCGTTGAAGATCTCCCCCTCGGGGGTGAGGACCTCGACCTGGAACGGCGTGCGGGCCATTACTTCTTGGCCGCCTCGATGACGTCGTCGATCGAGCCCTTGAGCAGGAACGCCGACTCCGGCAGGTCGTCGTGCTTGCCCTCGAGGATCTCGCGGAAGGAGCGGACCGTCTCGGCGATCGGCACGTACTGGCCCGGCGTGCCGGTGAACGCCTCCGCCACGTTGAACGGCTGCGAGAGGAAGCGCTCGATCTTGCGCGCGCGCTGGACGAGCACCTTGTCCTCGTCCGAGAGCTCGTCGATGCCGAGGATGGCGATGATGTCCTGCAGCTCGCGGTACCGCTGAAGGATCTGCTTGACCTCGTTGGCGACGTTGAAGTGCTCCTCGCCGATGATCTCCGGCTTGAGGATCGTGGAGCTCGAGTCGAGCGGATCCACGGCCGGGTAGATGCCCTTCTCGGAGATCGCGCGCGAGAGCACCGTGGTGGCGTTGAGGTGCGCGAACACCGAGGCCGGGGCGGGGTCGGTGAGGTCGTCGGCCGGCACGTAGATGGCCTGCACCGAGGTCACCGAGCCCTTGCGGGTCGAGGTGATCCGCTCCTGCAGCTGGCCCATCTCGGACTCCAGCGTCGGCTGGTAGCCCACCTGCGACGGCATGCGGCCGAGGAGGGCGGAGACCTCCGAGCCGGCCTGCACGAAGCGGAAGATGTTGTCGATGAAGAGCAGCACGTCCTGGCCCTCCTCATCGCGGAAGTACTCCGCCATGGTGAGGCCGGACAGGGCGACGCGCATGCGCGCGCCGGGCGGCTCGTTCATCTGGCCGAAGACGAGCATGGTCTTGTCGATCACGCCCGACTCGGTCATCTCGAGCCAGAGGTCGTTGCCCTCGCGCGAGCGCTCGCCCACGCCGCAGAACGCCGACAGGCCGCCGTGCTCCTGCGCCAGGTTGTGGATCAGCTCCTGGATGAGCACGGTCTTGCCCACGCCGGCGCCGCCGAAGAGGCCGACCTTGCCGCCCTTGGCGTAGGGCGCGAGCAGGTCGACGACCTTGATGCCGGTCTCGAACATCTCCGCCGTCGGGGTCAGCTGCTCGACGGTCGGGGCGGACCGGTGGATCGGCCAGCGCTGCTCGACCTCGATCGGGTCGCCCTGGTCGATGGCCTCGCCGAGCAGGTTGAAGATGCGCCCGAGCGTGACGCGGCCGACCGGCACGGTGATCGGCCCGCCGGTGTCGATGACCTCGGCGCCGCGGGCGATGCCGTCGGTCGAGTCCATGGCCACCGCGCGCACGCGGTCGTCGCCGATGTGCTGCTGGACCTCGCACACGAGGTCGGGGCTGATGTTCTCGTCCTGGTCCTCGGCGGCAGGGCGCCTGACGACGATGGCCGAGTAGATCTCGGGAAGCTCGTCGGGGAAGACGGCCTCGATCACGACGCCCTGGATCTCCTCGATCCGGCCGACGTTCTGGGTCGTCTCGTCCTTCGTTTCAGTAGGCGCAGCCACGTTTCTCCTTACCTGAGGCCTTCGGCCCCGCTCACAACTTCCAGAATCTCCTGCGTGATCTCCGCCTGCCGTTCGCGGTTCATCTGCAGGGTGAGGTCCTTGATGATGTCGCCGGCGTTCTGCGACGCGTTGCGCATGGCGGTCATGCGCGCGCCGTGCTCGGACGCCGTCGACTCGAGCAGCGCGCGGAAGATCGAGATCTCCACGTAGGCGGGGATGAGCCGCTGGAGGATCTCCTCCGGGTCGGGCTCGTACTCGACGAGCGCGTGCTTGGCGTCGTCGGGCTTGTCGTCGCCCTCGTCCTCCTCGCCCTCTTCGAGGATCGTCGCGTGCTGCAGCGGGAGCAGCGTCTCGCGCGTGACCTTCTGCGTGAGCGGCGAGATGTAGTGGTTGTAGATGATCTCGACCTGGTCGACCTGGCCGTCCACGTACGCCGTCATCAGGTCCTGCGCGATGTCGCGCGCGTCACCGTAGGCCGGGCGGTCGGTGAAGCCCGTGTAGCTCCCGACGACCTCCTTGCCGCGGAACTGCAGTGACGACGTGCCACGGCGGCCGGACGCGTACCACGCCATCGACTTGCCGTCACCCTCCAGCTCGGCCGCGGCGCGCACGCCGGCGCGGACGATCTGCGAGTTGAAGGCGCCGGCCAGGCCGCGGTCGCCGGTCACGAGCAGGAGCCCGACCGTGTTGACGGACTCGTGCTCGTTGAGGATCGGCAGGTTCGGCACGTTGCCGGCCGCCTCGGCGGCCTGCCGGGTCATCCGGCGGATGGCCGACGCGTACGGGCGCAGCGCCTCGATGCGCTGCTCGGCACGACGCAGGCGCGCAGCGGCGACCATCTCCATCGCGCGCGTGATCTTCTGGATGTTCTTGACCGAGGCGATCCGGTTCTTGACGTCCTTCTGCGCCATGGCTCAGGCGGTGGTGCCCGCCTCCTCCTTCTTCTCGGTCTCTTCCTCGGAGTCGTCGCCGCCGTCCTCGTCGGCGTCGTCCTCGGCCTTGGCCTCGTCGCGCTTGCCGCCGCCCTCGCGGATGGCCTGCTCGTCGCTGAGCGGGAGGCCCTCCTCGTCGAGGTCGTAGCCGAAGTCCTGCGCGTACTGGGAGATGGCGTCGTCGAGCGCCTTCTGCGTCTCGTCGGACCAGTCGCCCCCGGCGATCGTCTTCAGCACCTCCGGGACCTCGGCGTGGAGGCGCTCGATGAGCCCGCGGTGGAACTCGGCGACGCGGTCGGCGTTGATGCGGTCGACGAAGCCGTTGGTGGCCGCGTAGACGACGGCGACCTGGTCCTCGACCGCCATCGGCGAGCGCTCGCCCTGGTTGAGCGACTTCACGAGCCGCTCGCCGCGGGCCAGCGTGCGCTGGGTCTCGGGGTCGAGGTCCGACCCGAACTGGGAGAACGCCTCGAGGTCGCGGAACTGGGACAGCTCGATCTTCAGCTTGCCCGCGACCTTCCGCAACGGGGTGATCTGCGCGTTGCCGCCCACGCGCGACACCGAGATGCCGACGTTGATGGCCGGGCGCACGCCCGAGTTGAAGAGGCCGGGCTCGAGGAAGATCTGCCCGTCGGTGATCGAGATCACGTTGGTCGGGATGTACGCCGAGACGTCGCCGGCCTGCGTCTCGATGATGGGCAGCGCCGTCAGCGAGCCGCCACCGAGGTGGTCGTTGAGCTTGACCGCGCGCTCGAGCAGGCGGGAGTGCAGGTAGAAGACGTCGCCGGGGTATGCCTCGCGCCCGGGCGGGCGACGCAGCAGGAGCGACATCTGCCGGTAGGCGTACGCGTGCTTGGTGAGGTCGTCGTAGACCACCAGCGCGTGCTTGCCGTTGTAGAGGAAGTGCTCGGCCATGGCGCAGCCGGCGTACGGCGCCATGTACTTGATCGGCGCGGCCTCGTCGGCCGGCGCGGCGACGATGATCGTGTTGTCGAGCGCGTTGGCGTCCTCGAGGATGCGCGCGATGCCGACCACGGTCGACATGCGCTGGCCGATCGCCACGTAGACCGAGACGACGCCCGTGTCCTTGTTGTTGATGATCGTGTCGATCGCGATCGCGGTCTTGCCGGTCTGGCGGTCGCCGATGATCAGCTCGCGCTGGCCGCGGCCGATCGGGATCATCGCGTCGATCGCCTTGATGCCGGTCTGCATCGGCTCCTTCACCGGCTGGCGCTGGACCACGCCGGGCGCCTTGAACTCGGCCGGGCGCGTCCCTTCGGTGTTGATGTCGCCCTTGCCGTCGAGCGGCACGCCGAGCGGGGAGACGATGCGGCCGAGCAGCGCCTCGCCGACCGGGATCTCCAGCAGGCGCTCGGTGCGCTTGACCGTGTCGCCCTCGACGATCTCCTCCCACGGGCCGAAGAGCACGGCGCCGACGTTGTCGGACTCGAGGTTCAGCGCGAGGCCGGTGACGTCGTGCGGCAGCTCGAGCATCTCGAACGCCTCGCAGTTCTCGAGGCCGTGGATGCGGGCGATGCCGTCGGCGACCGAGAGGACGGTGCCGACCTCGGTCAGGTCGGCCTGGCCCTCGTCGAGCCCCTCGATGCGGCTCTTGAGGATGGACGTGATCTCGTCTGGCTTGATCTGCATGATCTCCTAGGCCTTCACTACTGAGCGGCGAAGTTGTTCAAGTCGGTTACGTACCGAGGCGTCGAGGACTGAGTTGCCGACCTGGACGACGATGCCGCCCAGGATGTCCGGCTCGACGCGGGAGGAGAGCTCGACCTTGCGGCCCGTCTGCTCGGAGATGCGATCCCCGAGCTGCTTGACGATGTCCTTGTCGAGCTCGATGGCGGAGGTGATCTCCACCGGGAGGAGCTTGTTCTCCTTCTCCCACAGCCCGTCGTAGTTGGCGCGGATCCGGAAGATGGCCGGCATCCGGTGCTTCTCGATCAGGAGCTTGAGGAAGTTCAGGAACACCGGCTCGGCTCCCGACACGGCGCGCTCGAGACCGTCCTCCTTCTCCTGGGTGGAGAAGTAGGGCGAGAAGAAGAACACCTGGAGCTCACGGGTCTCCGACAGCGCGTCGGCGAACGCGCCGAGCTGGTCGCGCACGTCGTCGAGCTTGTCGTGCTCCTTGGCGACCTCGAACAGCGAGCGGGCGTAGACGGTGCCGATCTCCTCCATCAGTCGCGGCGCTCCTCACCTGAGAGAGAGGCGAAGTCGAGCTCCGCGAGCGCTTCCTCGACGAGCCGCTTGTGGTCGGCGTCGGTCAGCGTCTTGCGCGTGACCTTCTCGGTGGCGAGCACCGTGAGGTCGGCGACCTCGGAGCGGATCTCCTGGATCGCCCGGCGCGTCTCGGCCTCGATGTCGCGCCGCGTCTGTTCCATCATCTCCTCGCGCTTGGTCCGCGCGTCGGCGAGGATCTCGTGCTCGGCAGCCTCGCCCGTCTTGCGGGCGCGGGTGACGATCTCGTCGGCCTGACCGCGAGCTTCGGCGAGCCGCTCGCGGTACTCGGCGAGGATCTGCTCCGCCTCCTTGCGAATCTGCTCGGCCGTGTCGATCGAGTCCTCGATCGCCTTCTGGCGCCGGTCGAGAGCCTCGGAGATGCGCGGGAAGGCGACCTTCGCGAGCAGGTACATCGACAGGCCGAAGACGAGCAGCGTCCAGATCATCAGCCCGACGTCGGGCGAGACCAGGAAGCTGCCGCCCTCCTCTTCGCCTTCGGCGGCGGCCGCGATGATGAGAGGCAGGTCAGTCATGTCGGCCTAGAGGAAGAACGCGATGAGGCCCGCGACGAGGCCGTAGAAGAAGCACGCCTCGGTCAGGGCGAAGCCCAACCACTGGATGCCGGTGATCTCATCGCGCATCTCGGGTTGACGCGTGACGGACTCGATCACCTTGCCGAAGATGATGCCGATGCCGACGCCGGCGCCGACGGCGCCCAGGCCTCCACCGACACCGAGCGCGATCGCCTTGCCGGCGTCAGCAGCGGTCTCGGCGCTCGCCTGGGCGAGGATGGTGATGACGGAGAAGAGCAGGTCCACCGAAGTGCTCCTTTGCGTTAGTGATGCTCGGCGACGGCGCCGCCGAGGTAGATCGCGGTCAGGGTGGCGAAGATGAACGCCTGCAGCGTCGCAACCAACCCGACCTCGAAGACGAAGAGGATGACCCCGAGCGGCAGGGTGATCCATCCGAGCGCCTCGATGCCGAGCAGCACGGCCAGGCCGCCGGACATGAAGAGGATGATCAGGTGCCCGGCGAGGATGTTGGCAAAGAGACGTACGGAGAGGCTGATGAGGCGCATGAAGTTCGAGAGGAACTCGAGCACGAAGATGAAGACCGCCATGCCTCCCGTCACCCCTGCCGGGATGAGGCTCTTCAGGTAGCCGATGAAGCCCTTGGCGCGGATGCCCTCGACGTTGTAGGCGACGAAGACGACGAGCGCGAGCACGAGCGGGACCGAGAGGTTCGCGGTTGCCGCGTAGATGGCGAAGGCCGGGATCTCCACCCCGAAGATGTCCACCTTCTCGTGGGTGTTGGTCGGCAGCGGGATGTAGCCGATCAGGTTGCTGAACCAGATGAAGAGGAACAGCGAACCGATGAACGGGAACCACTTCCGCGCCATCCGGTCGTCGAGGTTCCCGCGGGTGATGTTGTCGCGCATCAGCGAATACAGCACCTCGACCGCCGTCTGGACCTTGTTCGGCCGCGCCTGCATCCGCTTGGAGATCCAGATCATCGTCCCGACCGTGAGGATCCCGGCGATGACCAGGTACATCACGGCCTTGTTGATGTCGAACGGGCCGGGCAGGTCGACCCAGGTGTCGAGCTTGAACTCGTTCTGGGGCTGGAACTCCTCGTTGTCGCGGCGGGTGAAGCCGAAGATCACCACGATCGCGACGAGCGACAAGAGGTAGAAGCCGAGGATTCCGAACAGCACTTTGCGCCGGCTCGTCATGGGCGGGGGGACATCCTCTCCAGAGGGCGAAGGATCAGGGAGATGGCGAAGTAGACGGTGAACGCGGCGAGCACCGTGATGCCCGCCATCAGTCCGTCCTCTCGCTCGGCGGTCAGGCCGACGGCCAGGATGGTAAGGCCGATGAGCCACGCGCGTAGTACGAGGGACACCATGTTGAGCCCGAGCGACGTCTTGATGTCCGTCGCGCGAGCGGCCCGGCGCTCGATCGCGACGGCGGCGAAGCGCTGCAGGATCCACGCCACGGCCCCCACGACGTAGCCGAGGACCGGCGCACCGAGCAGCACCACGAACGGCGCGGCGAGCACGACGAGCACGACGTCCAGGTACCGGACGATCGAGAGCGGGTCCACGCGCGGGGCGGTGGTGCCCGGATCAGCGGGCACGGTCGGCATGCGCTCGTTCACGAAGATTGGCCATGGCGAAATGACCACCCAGCGACCATCCCCGCGCGCGAATGCGGCGGCGGGATTCCAACTCCCCGGGAATCCCTGGCCTGGGCGGCGCGCCGGAGTGTAGCGGGGAATTCGAGTTTGTAACAACTTTGTGACAGGCGGCTCTAGCGCGGGCACGTCGGTGCCGAGCCTCCCCGCTCAGGGCCGAACAAACACGCGAGTCGGCGCCTAGCGCACGCTGGCGCGTGCGGGCTCGCCGAGACGGCTGTACCCGTGGTGCACGATCGGCTCGGTGGGACGGCGCGGGATGAGCAGGGCGACGGCGACGGCCACGCTGAGGGCGACGGCCGAGACCGCGAAGGCCATGACGAAGCCGGTCTCGGTCGGGAGCCCGGAGGCGCTCACGTGCGCGCCGAGGATGCTGGCGGTGATCTGCGCGCCGAGCGCGCCGCCGACGGACCGCATGATCGTGTTCATCCCCGTCGCGATGCCGGTCTGGGACTGGGGCACGGCGTCGACGATCAGCGTCGCCATCGCCGCGAACGAGAGCCCGATGCCCGCGCCGGTGATGACGCTGTTCAGGTAGAGGTGCCAGGTCTCCGAGTGCAGGAAGGCGAGCTGGACGAAGCCGGCGGTGATCAGGCTGTTCCCCAAGAGCACGGGCACGCGCGAGCCGAAGCGCGCCCCGAGCCAGCCGGCGAACGGGCCGGCGAAGAGCATCACGAAGGACGACGGAAGCAGGTAGAGGCCGGCCTGGGTGACCGTCCCGCCGAAGCCGAAGCCGGTCGACTCGGGCAGCTGCACGAGCTGGGGCACGAGCAGGAACGAGCCGAACATGCCGAAGCCGACCAGCATCGCGGTGACGTTCGTGGTCCAGACGCCGCGCAGCCGCATCATCCGCATGTCGACCATCGGCGCGGTCACGCGCAGCTCGTAGACGACCCACGCCCAGAGCAGCAGGGCGGACGCGGCCAGCAGGGAGAGCACGCCGGGCGAGGTCCAGCCCCAGCCGTTGCCCTCGCTGATGCCGATCAGGCCGGTGCCCAGGCCGGCGGCGAGCAGCGCCGCGCCGCCCCAGTCGATGCGGGCCGGCGTCTTGACCGGCGACTCGGGGACGAAGAAGTGGACGGCGACCACCGCGGCGACGATCACCACGAGGCTGAGCCAGAAGATCCAGGTGTAGTCCAGGTGGTCGACGATCACGCCCGCGAGCACGAGGCCGAGTCCGCCGCCGATGCCGAAGGTGGCCGAGATCAGCCCGATCCCGGCGCCGACGCGCTCGCGCGGGAACTCGTCGCGGATGATCCCGAACGAGAGCGGGAAGATCGCGCCGCCCGCGCCCTGCACGGCGCGGCCCGCGATCAGCACCTCGAGCGAGTTCGAGAGGGCCGCGATCAGCGTGCCCGCGCCCAGGATGAGCAGCACGATGACCAGCAGGCGGTTCTTGCCGAACATGTCGCCGAGGCGGCCGAGCAGCGGCGTGGCGATCGAGGCGCTGAGCAGGTACACGGTCAGCACCCAGGTGACGGCCGTCGTCGACGCCCCGTATTCCTTCTGGATGGCGGGCAGCGCCGGCGCGACCATCGTCTGCAGGAGCGCGAACGAGAGGCCCGAGATCGCCAGGACCGCGAGCGTCAGCCCGTAGTGCTGGCGCTTCACGGCATCTGCTCCTCGAGCACCTCGCTGAGCCGGTTCAGGAGGCGGGCGGCCTGCTCGCGCTCCTCCGGCTCGAGGGCGTCGAAGACGCGCCGGCGCCAGGCGCTGACCTGCTCGCGCGCGGCGTGCACGGCGATGCGGCCGGACGGGGTGAGGCTGACCAGCACGGCGCGGCGGTCCTCCTCGGAGTGCCGGCGCTCGACGTAGCCGTCGCGCGCCAGGCAGTCGAGCATCCGCGTGGCCGTCGGCGGGGCGACGCCCGCGGCCTCGGCCAGCGCGCCGACGCTCAGCTCGTCGTCGTCTCCGCGCAGGGCCTCGAGCAGGTAGTACTGCGGCAGCGTGAGGCCCTCGATGTCGGCCTTGCCGGCGCGTGAGCGCAGGCGGCGCGTGGTGCGGAAGAAGGTCTCCCAGGCGGCGGCGAGCTGATCGGTGGCGACGGGCACCCCGAAGACATTAGCGTGCTAACTATTGCCTCACTATGTGACCGTTGTCACGCGGTCGCCTGCACCTGCAGGCCCAATTCCTCGATCGCCCGCTCGCGCAGCTTGTACTTCTGCACCTTGCCGGTGACCGTCATCGGGAACTCGTCGGCGAAGCGCACGTAGCGCGGTCGCTTGAAGTGGGCGATCCGGCCCTCGCAGTACGCGCGGACGTCCTCCTCCGAGAGCTCGGCGCCCTCGCGGAGCCGGATCCAGGCCATCAGCTCCTCGCCGTAGCGCTCGTCCGGCACGCCGATGACCGCGGCCTCGAGCACGTCCGGATGGGTGTGGAGGTACTCCTCCACCTCGCGCGGATAGATGTTCTCCCCGCCGCGGATGACCAGGTCCTTCGAGCGGCCGACGATGTTCAGGTAGCCGTCCTCGTCCATGGTCGCGAGGTCGCCGGTGTGCATCCAGCCGTGGGCGTCGATCGCCTCGGCCGTGCGCTCGGGCTCGTCCCAGTAGCCGGCCATGACCGAGTAGCCGCGGGTGAGCAGCTCGCCCGGCTCGCCGCGCTCGACGGTCGCGCCGGTGGCCGGGTCGACGAGCTTGACCTCGAGGTGCGGATGGACGCGCCCGACGGTCTGCGTGCGCTTCTCGAGCGAGTCGCCGGCCGCCGTCTGGGTCGACACCGGCGAGGTCTCGGTCATGCCGTAACAGATGGTCACCGCGTCCATGTGCATCCGCTCGATGACCTGCTTCATGACCTCGATCGGGCACGGCGAGCCGGCCATGATCCCCGTGCGCAGGCTGGACAGGTCGTAGCGCTCGAACTCCGGGTGGTTGAGCTCGGCGATGAACATCGTCGGCACGCCGTAGAGGCTCGTGCAGCGCTCCTCCTGCACGGCGGCGAGCACCGCCTGCGGCTCGAAGGCCGCCTCGGGGATGACCATGGCCGCACCGTGCGTGGTGCAGCCGAGGTTGCCCATGACCATGCCGAAGCAGTGGTAGAAGGGCACCGGGATGCAGACCCGGTCGGTCTCGTCGTAGGAGCAGCCCTCGCCGACGAAGAACGCGTTGTTGAGGATGTTGTGGTG
The DNA here is from genome assembly GCA_963774155.1 of uncultured Solirubrobacteraceae bacterium. Classification (GTDB taxonomy): domain Bacteria; phylum Actinomycetota; class Thermoleophilia; order Solirubrobacterales; family Solirubrobacteraceae; genus DASSUW01. Next base: position 606,277 of record CAVZDW010000004.1, on the reverse strand, counting down.
GCTGAGCGTGGCGCCCTTGGGGAAGCCCGTGGTGCCGCTCGTGTACTGGATGTTGATCGGGTCGTCGGAGTCGAGCTCGGAGAGGTCCGGCGGCGGGCCGTCCTCCGACAGCGCGGCCCACTCGTCCGACCCGAGCAGGACGACGCGCTCGAGCTCGCGCAGGTCGCCGCGGACCTCCTCGATCATGGCCGCGTAGTCGCTCGTCTTGAACGCTCGGCGCCGCGACGAGCATCCGGCAGCCGGACTGGCGCAGGGCGTACTCGAGCTCGGTCGTCCGGTAGGCCGGGTTGACGTTGACGAGGATGATCCCGGCCTTCGCGGTGGCGTACTGGATCAGCACCCACTCGGCGCAGTTGGGCGCCCAGATGCCGACCCGGTCGCCCTTGCGCAGGCCGGCGCCGAGCAGCCCGCGCGCGAGCGCGTCGACCTGCTCGTTGAGCTCGGAGTAGGTGAGGCGGATGTCCTGGTGCCGGACGACGAGCGCCTCGCGATCGCCGAAGCGCGCGACCGTCCGCTCGAGGTTCTCGCCGATCGTCTCCCCGATCAGCGGCTTGGTGGCGACGCCCGACGCGTACGAGCGGGTCATGACGCCAACCGTACGCCTCCTTAGTCCGGCTCCACCTTGAGCGAGGCGATCTCCGTGCCGGCGTCCTCGAGCTCGATCTCGAAGATGCCGGTGATCGTGGCCTTGAACGACATCGTGGTCGTCTCGCCCGGGACGACGTCCTTCATCAGGTCGTAGCCGTGCACGTGGACGTGGTCCGGGGTGTCGGAGCGGACGCGGAAGCGGACGGTCTCCCCCTGCTTGGCCTCCAGCTCGGTCACCTTGTCGGCGGTGAGCAGCGGCGGCGGCTCGGGGGTCGGCGTCGCGGTCGGCGTGGCCGTCGGCGTGGGCGTCTCGTCCTCGCCCGGCGAGGCCTCGGTGGGCTCCGGCGTGGCGGTGGCTGTGGCCGTCGCGGCGGCCGGCGACGGGGACGAGTCGTCCTCGCTGCTGTCGGCGAGCACGACCACGGCGACCACGGCGATCACCAGGGCGACGGCGAGGAAGGCGAAGCGTTGACCACGGTTCATTCCGATCCAGGGTAGTCAGCGGCCGAGGATGGCTCCGAGCAGGCCGGACGCGCTGCGCGGGTCCACGCCGTACTCGCGCTCGTACTCCCTGCGTGCCGTGTCGTCGGCGAGGGCGAGCGCCAGCTCCTCGCGGGAGGAGCCGAAGTCGCAGGCGGCGCGGTCGAGCGCCAGCAGCGCCGCGTCCTGGAGCGCGCCGTCGATGCCGCCGGTGCTCGGCAGCGCGCGCGGCTGGCAGGGGTCGGCGATGCGGACCGGCTCGGGCGCGAGCTGCGGCCGGGCGAGCCAGGCGCCGCCGGCGAGGATGAGCGCCGCGGCGGCCGCCGCGGCGACCCTGGGATCGCGCGGGACGAGCGCGAGCGCGGCGAGCAGGGCGAGGACGCCGCAGACCACCAGCGCGGGCTCGAACGCCCGCTGCACGCCCTCCACCAGCGCTTCGTCGGCCCGGGTGGCGAGGGCGTCGTAGGCGCCGCGGTCCTCGGCGTCGATCTCGCTGCGGGCGCGGTCGAGCGAGCGGTCGAGCTGGCCTCGGGGGTCGACCGGGTCGAGGTCGGCCAGCAGCGTGCCGGCGAGCGAGAGCTTGTCGAGCGGCGGGAGCCGGGCGTCGAGCACGAGCGCCGTCCCGACGAGGCGCGTCTCGGCGACGGCGTCGTCGAGCTCGGCGGCGGCCACGGGCGCGAGCAGGATCAGCGCGACGGTGATGCCGGCGTGGCGGATCGAGAGCAGCCGGGCCATCTGCCGCGGCGTGTCCTCGGGCAGCAGCTCACCCGAGAGCGCGGGCAGGGCCAGGCCGAGGCCGGCGCCCGCCATGACCTGCGGCAGCACCGTCCACCACAGCGAGGCACCGGGCAGCGCCGCCAGCGCCAGCACACCGCCGGCGACGAGCACGGCACCCGCCGCCGCCCGCGTCCGCGGAGGCCCGGGCACGCGCGCCGCAAGCACGGCGGCGACGGGCAGGACCGACACCGCCGCCGCCGCGGCCAGCGGGCTCACCGACCAGCCGGTCACCAGCAGCAGCACGAGCAGGAACAGCACCCCGACCAGCGCCGCCGAGAGCAACGCCAGCGCCACCACGGGACCAAGGGGGGTCTGACCCTCACGCGTAAGGGGGTCTGACCCCACCCCCGCTCCGCCGTAAGGGGGTCTGACCCCACCGGCGGATTTGGCTCTACAGCGTCCCCCCGACGTAAGGGGGTCTGACCCCCCTCGGTGGCGGCGCGTAAGGGGGTCTGACCCCCCTTGGTGGTGGCGAGGGCGGCGGCTGCGGCGACGATCGGGACCTGCGCGAGGAAGATCGCTCGCCAGTCGAACGCCTGGGTCAGGGCTCCGCCGAGTGCGGGGCCGGCCGCGAACCCGAAGACCGCCACGGCGGTCCATGCCCGGCGGCCGGTGCCGCCCGCGTCGAGCAGCGGGAACGCTCCGACGAGCAGGGCGGCTCCGCCGACCGCCTGCACGCCGCGGAAGACGAGCAGCAGCTCGATCGATCCGGCGAGGCCGCAGCCGAGCGAGGCCAGCGCGAAGAGGACCGCGCCGGCGGGGGCCAGCGCGCGGTGGCGCACGAGGGCCGCCGCGGGCAGCGCCAGCGCGAGCACGAGGGTGTAGACGCCGAGCACGGCCGCGGCCTGCTCCACCGAGGCGTCGAGCTCCGCGATGATCGGCGGCAGCGCCAGCGTGACGACCGAGGCATCGGCCAGCGCGAGGCCGACGGCGATCAACAGCAGGACGTGGATGACCCACATGCTGCCAAGCTCCCGTGAGCGCAACCCCCGACGACGAGGAGATGAGATGGCACGTACCGCGAGCGCCGAGTGGAAGGGCACGCTCAAGGAGGGCGAGGGCACGATGGCCCTCGGCTCGGGCGCCTTCACGGGCTCCTACACGTTCAAGTCACGCTTCGAGGACGGCCCCGGCACGAACCCGGAGGAGCTGATCGGCGCCGCGGAGGCCGGCTGCTTCACGATGCAGCTCTCGAACATGCTGGCCGAGGCCGGCTTCCCGGTCGACTCGGTGAACACCCAGGCCAAGGTCCACATCCGCAACATCGACGGCCTTCCGACCATCAGCGAGATCGCGCTCACGACGGTCGGCCGCGTGCCCGGCGTCGACGAGGCCAAGTTCCAGGAGCTCGCCGATCAGGCGAAGGACGGCTGCATCATCTCGCGCTCGCTCGCCGGCGTCGGCAACATCACGGTCGACGCGAAGCTCGAGAGCTGAGCAGCCCTAGTCGTCCCCGCTGAGACTCTCCGGGTCGATCGCCTCGGTCGGCCCGGTGAGCGCTCGCGCGATCAGCCACAGCACGAGGCCGAAGGCGAGGAGGCCGCCCGCGTAGGCGAAGACGATCGTGTCCTCCACGAGCTTCTGGACGATCAGCGCCGTGCACGAGAGGGCGCCGAGCACCGGGAAGACCGTCCAGGCCCGGAAGTGCTCGTGGTCGACCGGCGTGCGGCGCAGCACGAGCACCGCGATGTGCACGGCCACGAAGGCGAGCAGCAGCAGGAGCACCGTGGTGTCGGCCAGCGTCTCGAGGTCGCCGACGATGACCAGGACGCCCGCGAGCGCCGAGCTGAGGACGATGCCCGCCCACGGCGTCCGGCGGCCGGGGTGGACCTGGCCGAACCAGCGCGGGATCACGCCCTGGCGACCCATCCCGTAGAGCAGCCGCGACGCCATCACGAGGTTGATCAGGGCGCCGTTGACCAGCGCGAACAGGGCGATGGCGCTGAACACCTTCGTGTTCATGGCCAGCGGGCCGAGCTGGACGACCTCCAGCAGCGGGCCGTCCGAGTCCGCCAGCGTGCCGGTCGGCACGGCCATCGAGGCGACGATCGTGACCAGGAGATAGACGAAGCCGGCGATGGCGAGGCCGAGGAAGAGCGTCCCCGGGAAGGCCCGCGGCGCGGCCTCCGTCTCCTCGGCCACGTTGACCGAGTCCTCGAAGCCGATCAGCGCGTAGAACGCGAGCGAGGCGCCGGAGATGGCGAGCAGGACCGGCGCCTCGCCGGCCTTGAACTCGAACGCGCGGCCGGTGTCGCCACCGCCGTCGAAGAGGAACGAGAGGCCGATGACCACCACGAGCAGCAGGCCGCAGAGCTCGATCAGCGTGCAGCCCATGTTGAAGGTGACCGACTCCTTGATCCCGCGGAAGTTGAGGAGCGAGAGGGCCGCGACGACCACGAGCCCGACGATCACGGTCGGCACGTCGATGAACTCGCTCAGATAGTCGCCGCCGAACGCGGTGGCGAGCGTGGCGGCCGAGGCCACGCCGGAGCACATCACGGCGAAGGCGACGAGGAACGTGAACAGCGGCGTGCGGAACGCCTTGTGCACGAAGAGCGCCGCGCCGCCCGCCGACGGGAACTTGGAGACGAGCTCGGCGTACGAGGCGGCGGTGAACGCCGCGACGATGCCGGCGACCGCGAACGCGACCCAGATCGCCCCGCCGATCTCCGCCCCCACCTCACCGACGAGCGCGTAGATCCCGCCGCCGAGGATGTCCCCGACGATGAAGAACAGCAGCATCGTCCGGGTGATCGCCGGCTTCAGCTCAGTGGCCTGTGCCGTATACCCGGGCCCTCCGGTAAGACCACCGGCTTCAACATGGCTCGCCATCCCTGATCCGTACCCAGGCGCAGCCGCGGCTACGCCAAGCGACCGAGATGCAGCGCCAGCAGCATGAGCGAGGAGACGCTCTGGCCGTCGGTCAGCTCGCCCCGGCGGACCATGGCGAACACCTCGTCGATCGGGACCTTGCGCACGTCGTGGATCCCGTCCTCGAGCAGCTTCTCGCCGCCGGCGTACGAGAGCTCCTGCGCGAGGTACACGTGCTGGATCTCGTCGGAGATCCCGTTCATCGACTGGAGCTCTCCGAGCGGCTCCCAGCGCGCCGCGACGTAGCCCGTCTCCTCCTGCAGCTCGCGACGCGCCGCCACCATCAGATCCTCGCCGTCCGCGTTGCCGGCCGGGAGCTCGGTCGACGCCTGGCCGGTCGGGTAGCGGTCCTGCGTGACGAGCAGCAGCTCCCGCTCGTCGGTCAGCGCCGCGATGAAGACCGACGGCCCGGTCTCGACCACGCCGTAGAGGCCGGGGTCGCCGTCCGGCCGGGTCACCTGGTCCTCGCGGACGCGGATCCACGCGTTCTCGTAGACGACGGTCGAGGAGCGGGTCTGCCAGGTCATGGCGTGCGATCCTGCCACGATGCCGCCGGTGCTGCTCAGCCTTCGTGAGCAGCTCGGCGCGCTGCGCGGCGTGCCCGAGAAGGACCTGCCGCCCGCGCTGCTCGACGTCAGGCAGCAGCGGATCGGCGACGTCGTGGTCGTCCGGCCCGCGCGACTGGGAGCAGCTCCGCCACGAGGAGGGCGGCGCGGGCCGGCCCGTGCCCTACTGGGCGATGCCGTGGCCGAGCGGCAAGGCGCTGGCCGCGGCGCTCGCCCGCACGCCGCCCGCCGCGGGGACGACCGTGCTCGAGCTCGGCTGCGGGCTCGCGCTGCCGAGCATCGTGGCCGCGCGCGCCGGGGCGAGCGTGCTCGCCACCGACGGCTCGTCCGATGCGGTGGTGTTCGCCGCCCACTCGCTCGCCCTCAACGAGGTCGAGGGCGAGGTCGCGCAGGTCGACTGGACCGAGCACGCGGACGAGCTGGTCGCACGCGGGCCGTGGGATCTCGTCCTCGCCGCCGACGTCCTCTACGTGAAGGCCAACGTCGAGGCGGCGCTGCGCCTCCTCCCCCGCCTCGTGAAGCCCACCGGCGCGGTCTGGCTCGCCGATCCGCGGCGCGCCGGCGCGCGCGACTTCCTGGCCGCCGCGCGGGCCACGTTCAGCCTCCGGACGAGCGAGGACGGACCGGTCGCGATCCACCGCCTCAGCCCTACGGGTGCCCGAACGTAGCGTGGGGACAACCGGCCACCCGTTGGCCTGCTGCCACGGTGTTGAGACCGGCCGCGTAGAGCCAAACTACGACCATGACCACTCGACTCCAGAACTTCCGCCGCGCCGTCGCCGGACTGGTGGCCGAGGACCGCCCCGCCTTCAAGCGGATCGACGCCTCTTCCGCCCGGTACGACGACGGGAAGTGGCTGACCAAGTAACACCCTCTTCACCACTGCCGCTCCCCGGCTCACGGAGGGTGCAAGTCAACCAACTCGGAGGTCGACTTGCGCTTTGGGCTGGGTTTGACGGCGGCGAGAGCGGTGACGGCCGCCGGCGACCTCTTCCTCGCCACCGACAACGACGGCAACGAGGAGAACTACGGCGAGACGCTGTTCTTCGAGCTCAGGTAGTCGCGCTCGCCGCCGCGCCACCGGAAGGCCGTGAAGGCCTCCTCGGGCGGCGGCAACGCGAGGTAGCGCTCGGCGACGACACGACGCAGGCGGCCCTGGTCGCCTGCGTCGGTGATCGCCTCCAGCACCCGCCGGGTCCCCTCCCAGGCGAGCACCGCGTAGGGATCGGGCCGGCGGTCGAACGCGGCCTCGAACGCCTGCTCGAACGTGCGCAGCTCGGGCGTCGAGCCCGGCTCGGGCGCGGCCGAGACGAAGACGGCGCGTCGCAGCGCGGCGGGGTCGAGCCGCCCGGGCAGGCCGGCGCGGGTCAGCTCGTCGCCGAACACCAGCCGCGCGCGCGGCGCCTCGCGGGCCAGCGCCTCGGCGACGCCGGCGGCCGCGCGCACGTCGCTGCCCAGGTAGATCACCGCGTCGGCGCGCGCGGGGTCTTCGACGATGTTCGTGGCGGCGTCGCGCACCGCCTGCACCTGCGCGTCGGCCACCTTCCCCGCCTCGGCCTCGATCGCCACCGGCCCGTCGCCGGCGGCGTCGAGGAGCGCCTGCGCCATCGCGATGTCGTCGCCGATCACGCGCGCGAAGGTCGGGCGGCCGGAGGGATACCAGTGCTCGGGCTCGCCGGGCGCGATCGGCTGCGTGAACCCGGGATAGCCCGCGCCCGGGCTCACGAGCAGCACCCCGGCGGCGTTGAACAGCGGCAGCGTGGTCAGCGTCGCGTCGGAGCGCAGCGAGCCGACGACCGCGATCACCTGCGCGTCCCGGATCGCCAGCTCGGCCGCCGTCGCCGGGACGCGGCGCGGGTCGGGCATGCCGAGCGATCCCTCGTCGACCGAGACGAAGTTGATCCCGAACTCGCCGGCCCGCCCCCCGGCCTGGGAGATGGCGAGCTTGGAGGCGTCGACCATGTCGCGCCCGAGCCCGCGGTCCGGGCGCGGCACCGACGAGTAGACCGTCAGGTTGTCGCCGGCCACGCGCCCGCCGGCCGTGATCGCGGCGCGCTCCTGTCCGCACCCCGCCACGACGGCAAGGAAGGCCAGCAGGGCGAGGCGCCGGATCAGTCCTCCAGCAGGACGGTGTCGTCGTGCGAGTACGGCGGGGCGCAGCAGCAGAGCAGCACGAGCGGCTCGTCGCCCGTGTTCCACAGCTTGTGCGGGACGCCCGGCGCGATGACGATCGTGTCACCGGCCCGGACATCGGCCTCCTCGGCGCCCAGGCGCATGCGCCCGGACCCGCCGGTGAAGTGGTAGATCTCCTCGGCCCGGCGGTGGAAGTGCTCCACCGTCTCGCCGCCCACGGGAACCGTGGCCTGGGCCAGCGACTGGTTCACGGAGTTGCCGGACGGGATGCCGGCGAGCTCCTGGATGGTCGAGCCGTCAGCGGTGACGAACGGCTCTCGTTCTTCGAGGCGGACGGTCTGCACGAGGCGGTCGACAGGGTAGACGACCCGCTGGAAGCGGCCCCGCCGCCCCCGGCCGCGACGGCCGGGGGCGTGACATGAATGAACGTTGGACACGAAGGGGAAGACGTGTCGCCGCTCAGGCGACGGCCCGACGGGCCGCCGCGGAGTCCAGTCGGCTTGCGAGACGCGCGGCGACGTACGCCGCACGGCTCCGGACCGGCGGGGGGTGTTGCAGGCGCGCGGCTTTGCGCCCGCGCTGGGCGGCCGAGACGCGCTCCGCAGCAACGGAGCGGGCGTAGGCCGGGTGGTTCAGCGAATGCATCTCAGAAGGCTCCCTGAGTAGTACTGGACGGGGAGCCGCCCGTAACCGGCAGACGGTGTGGACCTTATGCAGGTCACGGGCGGCAGTGTGGTGGCTGCTGCTCGCGACCGAGGGGTGCTACGTGAGCGCGAGCAGGACAGGACGCCGGAGCACGCCGGCGTCCATGGCGATGTGCCAATTGAACGTGCGGGGCGTGCACTGCATCAGTCCTGCTCACCTCCTTCGCGCGTTGCGCGGATCGACAACTCGGATGACCTTACAGGCCTGCCCGGCGACCGCGCAAGTGCGGTTACCCGTACGGATTCGAACCCGACACGGCGGAGAACTCGCCGGTCTCGATGTCGCGCCGGACCGTCTCGTCGATGTCGTGCTCGGTCGTGTCGGGGTCGGCGCGGCGCATCTGCCAGGCACGCAGGCGGCGCAGCTTGAGGATCTCGAGGACGTAGACGAGGTACGCGCTGGCCGCGAGCGCGACGACGAAGCAGGCAGCGACGGCGGCCGTCCAGCCGAGGTTGAGGTTGCCGCGATCGTCCGAGTACGGGATGAAGCGCAGCGCGACCGCGAGGCCCGCCATCGTGATGGTCCAGGCGTAGAGGTAGAGCACCGTGCGGCGCTGCGAGAAGCCGATCCGGTGGAAGCGGTGGTGGAAGTGGTTGGAGTCGCCGCGGTAGACGGGCCGCCGGTACTTGATCCGCTTCATGACCACGAAGCCCGTGTCGAGGAACGGCACGGCGAGCACCACCAGGGGCACGACGAGGGCGATCAGGGCGTTGGTCTTGAGCGAGCCCTCGACGATCACCGCCCCGAGCAACAGGCCGAGCAGGTTCGACCCGCAGTCGCCCATGAAGACGGACGCCGGGTGGAAGTTGTGGACGAGGAAGCCGAGCGCCGCGCCCGCGGTGATCGCGGCCAGCACGCCGGCGAGGTCGCGCCCGAGGTCGAAGGCGATGATCGCGAAGGCCACGGCCGAGATGGCGCAGACGCCGGCGGCGAGACCGTCGACCCCGTCGGAGAAGTTCACGACGTTCATCACGGCGACGATGCCGAGCACGGTGAGCGGCCCGCCGAGGTCGCCGAGGTCGACCGCGCCGACGAACGGGACCGTGATGTTGCGGACGACGACGCCGGCGTCGACGAGGATGAGCACGGCCACGATCTGGCCGGCGAGCTTGGCCGCGGGCGGTATGTCGCGGACGTCGTCCCAGGCGCCGACGAGGGTGATCACGGCCGCGGCGATGAGGATCCCGCGGGTCCGCTCGTCGTCCGGCATGAACAGCAGCGCGGCGATCAGGGTGCCCGCGAAGATGGCCAGCCCGCCGAGCAGCGGCGTGGCCTCGCGCGCGAGCCCGCGCGCCTTCATCTCGTCGACGGCGCCGACGCGGCGGGCGAGGCGCGCGACGACAGGCGTCAGCAGCGCGGCGGCGGCAAACGCCACAAGGGCGGCGTAAAGGGCGTCGGTCTCCATCGTGCAGCAGGAGAGGATCGCAGGGCCGGCGGCGCGGAGGGAGATGTGGCCGATTGGCGAATTGGTGGTTGGAGGACGCGCGCGGCGGGCAATTACCGCCGTGTCGCAGGACATGGCTGAGATCACCGCTCACGTACACCTCGCCGGCGCCTACCTGGCGATCGCCGACGATCCGGAGCCGCCGGTGGCTCAGCGCTCGGTCTCGCGCGCGCTCTGCGGGCTGTTCGCGATCCTCGTCCTCGCCCTCGGCGCGCCGCTCGCGTGGACGTCCGCCGCGGCAGGCAAGCCGCTCGACCTCCCCGCCGCCACGACCGTCAAGTCCGACGACGACGAGGACGGCGACGCGTGGCCCGCGACCGACGTGTGATCGGGACCGAGACGCGCGCGGCGCTCAGCGAGCTCGCGACCGTCTCGGAGGCGCCGCCCTGGGAGCAGGAGCTGCGCGAGCGCCCGACCTGGGGCCTCGAGGAGGGCGACGCGATCGCGCCCGGCCGGACGATCCTGCGCTCGCTCGGCGGCGGCCGGCGCTACGAGGTCTTCCTCGTCTGGGACGACCACCGGCTGGCCGTGCTGGTGGCCAAGCTGCTGCGGCCCGATCACCTCGCGGACGCCGGCGCGCTGCGCGAGCTGGCGCGCGAAGCGGACGCGCTGGCCCGGCTCGCCCACCCCGTGGTCCTGCGCGGCTTCGACGTCGTGCTCGAGGGGCGCTTCCCGCACCTGCTGATCGAGCACCTCGAGGGGCCGACGCTGCGCGAGCTGATCGACCGCGACGGCGCGCTGCCGCTGGAGCAGCTCCTGCCGCTCGGGCTGCACGTCGCCTCGGCGCTGCACTACCTGGCCGGCGAGGGCGTCGTCCACCTCGACGTCAAGCCCGACAACGTGGTCATGGGCGCGCCGCCGCGGCTGATCGACCTCAGCGTGGCGCGCTCGATCGCGGAGGCCGAGCAGCTGCGCCGGCCCGTCGGGACCGACGGCTACATGGCGCCCGAGCAGGCCGACCCGGCGTTCGGGCCGATCGGCCCGGCCGCCGACGTCTTCGGCCTCGCGGCGACGCTCCACCACGCGGTGTCCGGCGAGCGGCCGTTCCCGCGCACCGGCGAGCAGCGCTTCCCGCAGCTGGAGACCGCCGCCACGCCGCTGCCGCGCAACGTGCCGCGGCAGCTCGCCGACCTGCTGGCCGCCGCGCTCTCGCGCGACGCGGCGGCGCGCCCGACGGCGGCGCAGCTCGCCGCCGGTCTCGAGCCGCTGGTGGCCGGGCTGCCGCGCCGCCTCGTGCTCGGGCGGCGCGGCTGGAAGCGGCGGTACCGTAGACGGCGGCGCCGACGCCGAGGTTGGCGTACAGCGGGTAGCGGTCGGCGATCGCCGTCACGCGCTCGGCCAGCTCGCCGCGGGCGGCGTCGAAGCCGGGCTGCAGCGCGGTGGCGATGATGCTGCCGATCTCCGGGAAGTCGTCCGTCTGGACGCCGCGGGTGGCGAGCGCGGCCGTGCCGACGCGCAGCCCGCTCGTGACCATCGGCGGGCGCGGGTCGAACGGGATCGCGTTGCGGTTGACGGTGATGCCGATGTCGTGCAGGCGGTCCTCGGCCTGCTGGCCGTCGAGCTCGGACTCCCGCAGGTCGACGAGCACGAGGTGAACGTCGGTGCCGCCGGTGAGCACGCTGATGCCGTGGCCGGCGCCCATGAGCTCCTCCCCGACCGCCTTGGCGCCCGCGACCGTGCGGCGCTGGCGCTCGCGGAACAGCTCGCTGGCCGCGATCTTGAAGGCCACCGCCTTGCCGGCGATGACGTGCTCGAGCGGGCCGCCCTGCTGGCCCGGGAAGACGGCCGAGTTGATCTTCTTGGCGTGCTCCTCCTTGCAGAGGATCGCGCCGCCGCGCGCGCCGCCGAGCGTCTTGTGGACGGTCGTGGTGACGACGTCGGCGACCGGCACGGGGTTGGGATGGATCCCGGCGGCGACGAGCCCGGCGAAGTGCGCCATGTCGACCATGAGGTACGCGCCGACCTCGTCGGCGATCGCGCGGAAGCGGTCGAAGTCGAGGAAGCGCGGGTAGGCCGACCAGCCGGCCAGGATGAGCTTCGGGCGGCGCTCCTTGGCGATCCGCTCGACCTCGTCCATGTCGATCAGGCTGGTCTCGCGGTCGACCTCGTACGGCGCGATGTCGTAGAGCCGGCCGGAGACGTTGATCTTCATGCCGTGGGTGAGGTGGCCGCCGTGGGGCAGCGCGAGGCCCAGGATGGTGTCGCCGGGCTGGAGCAGCGCGTGGTAGACGGACGCGTTGGCCTGGGCGCCGGCGTGCGGCTGCACGTTGGCGGCCTCGGCCCCGAACAGCGCCTTGGCGCGCTCGATGGCCAGCGTCTCGATGATGTCCACGAACTCGCAGCCGCCGTAGTAGCGCTTGCCGGGCAGGCCCTCGGCGTACTTGTTCGTGAGCACGGAGCCCTGGGTCTCCAGGATCGCCTGCGGCACGAAGTTCTCCGACGCGATCATCTCGAGCGTCGACTGCTGGCGGTGGAGCTCGCCCTGGATCGCCTCGGCGACCTCTGGGTCGACCTCGGCGAGCGGGCGCTCGAAGTAATCAGGTTGGAGGTCGGTCATGCCAGTGAACGTATCACCGGCTCAGGCACCGCTCCCGCACGCACGATCTGGAGCCGCCCGGAGGCCTCGTAGTCGCGCAGGTCGACGACGGTGGAAGGCGTCCCCGGCAGCTCGCCGCCGTCGAGGACGAGGCCGGCGCCGGCCCGGATCTCGTCCGGGATGTCCTCGAGCCGCCGCGCGTCGGGACCGCCGGCCGCGTTGGCCGAGGTCTGCAGAACCGCCACGGTGCCCGGCGCGCGGATGTCCGGCACGCGCAGGCCGAGCGTGCCGCGGCCGCCGGCGAGCGGGAAGCGCTGGCTGGGCAGCAGCAGGGTCACGCCGCCGGGCAGCAGCCGCTCCATCAGGCCCCGGGTCCGCTCCCCGAGCTCCGGCAGCGCCGCGAGCGCGCGGTCGCGATCGAAGAACATCACCGCGGCGGGCTTGTCCGGCCGCCGGCCCTTGAGCCGGTAGAGCCGCGCCACGGCGTCCTCGCTCTCGGGATCGCAGGCCAGCCCGTACACGGTGTCGGCGGGGAACACGACCACGCCGCCGCCGGCGATGCACGCGTCGAACGTCACCGCCGCCCCACCACGACCCGGTCGATGCCGGCGAGGTCCGGGACGATCTCGATCGCGTGGCCGGGCAGCAGCGCCGCCACGTCGGCCGCCTGGCCGGCGCCGACCTCCAGCGCCACGAAGGGGACGTCGGCGAGCGCCGGGGCCAGGCGGCGATAGACGTCGAGCCCGTCGGGACCGCCGTAGAGCGCCTCGCGCGGCTCGTAGGCCAGCTCGGCGGGCAGCCGCTCACCGTCGCGGACGTACGGCGGGTTGGAGACGACGGCGTCGATCGGGCCCGAGACCGGCTCGAGCAGGTCACCCTCGGCGAACTCGACCTCCAGGCCCAGCCGCGCCGCGTTGGCGCGCGCGACGGCCAGCGCGGCCGCGCTCGACTCCGTCGCCACCACCCGCAGGTCCGGCCGCTCGTCGGCCAGCGCGAGAGCGATGGCACCCGAGCCGGTGCCGACGTCGACGACGCGGGCGCCCTCGGGCAGCGTCAGCGCCGCTTCGACCACGTGCTCGGTCTCCGGCCGCGGGATCAGGACCCGCGGGTCGACCTCCAGCTCGAGCCGCCGGAAGCCCTTGGAGCCGAGGATGTAGGCCACGGGCTCGCGCTGGGTCCGCCGCCGGACGTACTCCCGGAACGGCTCGGGCTCGACGCCGCGGCCCGGATCGGCGATCAGCGCCGCGCGATCGACCCCCATGGCGGCCGCGAGCAGGACCTCGGCGTCGAGGCGCGGCGTCTCGCAGCCCGACGCCGTCAGCGGGATGCGTGCCGAGTCCAGTGCGTCACGGACCGTCGTCTGGGCGCGGGGCACCCCGAGACAGTACGAAGTGCGTCACGAGGCCGAGGGCGAGCACGCCGAGCCCGATGGCGATCCACAGCGGCTCGAGGTAGAGCAGGATCACCGCGCCGGCGCCGGTGAGCACGCGGGCGGGCACGCCCACGGGCCCGCGCAGCCAGCCGCCGAGCGCCACCGCCAGGCCCGCCACCGCGACGCCGCTCACCAGCACGGCCACCGCGATGGTCTCGAAGTCGCCCTGCAGGAGCAGCCCCTCGCCGTTGGGCGACAGCACGAACGCGAACGGCACGAGGAAGGCCGGCAGCGTGTAGCGCGCCGTGTACATCATCGTCTTGAAGCCGTCGCCGCCGGTGATGGCCGCCGCCGCGAACGCCGACAGCGCGGTCGGAGGGCTCACCTCGCTCAGGACCGCGTAGTAGAAGATGAACATGTAGGCGACGAAGTCCTCGACGCCGAGGGCGATCAGCGCGGGGGCGATGATCACGGCGGCGATGATGAACGAGGCCGTGACCGGCACCGCCAGGCCGAGGATGAGCACGGCGATCGCGCTGAAGATCGCCGTCAGCGCCAGCGAGCCGCCCGCCGCGTCGACGATCAGGGCCGACAGCTCCAGGCCCAGCCCGGTCAACGAGACGACCGCCACGATGATGCCCGCCGCGGCACAGGTCGCGGCGATCGGCAGCACGCCCCGCGCGCCCGTGACCAGGGCCTGCCAGACGCGGTCCGGACCCATCCGGTCGCGCTTGTCGCCGAACGACATCAGGAAGGCCAGCACCGTCGCGTAGAGCACCGCCCGGAACGGCGACATCCCGATGGCGAGCAGCCAGACGATCGCGATCAGCGACGAGAAGTGGTAGCCCCAGCGGCTGAGCAGCCTCCAGAAGCCGGGCGTGTCGAGCGCGAGGCCCTGCACCCGGAAGCGCCGCGCGTCGGCCTCGATCGCCAGCAGCACGCCGAGGTAGTAGAGGACCGACGGCACGATCGCGTAGAGGAGGATCTTGAAGTAGCTGACCTCCAGGACCTCGGCGATGATGAACGCGGCCGCGCCGAGCGTCGGCGGCGAGAGGATCGCCCCGATGCCGGAGGCCGCGAGCACGCCGCCGGCGGCGTCCTTCGGGTACCCCGCCTTGCGCAGCAGCGGCCATGTCACCGAGCCCAGCGTCACGGTCGTCGCCACGCCCGAGCCGGAGACCGTGCCGAGCAGGAACCCGGCCAGCGTGGTCGTGCGGCCGGGTCCGGTGCGGCTGCCCCCGAACGCCGCGTACGAGAGCTGGACGAAGAACCGCGCGGCGCCGGAGTACTCGAGCACGGCGCCGTACAGCGTGAAGAGGATGATGTAGGTCGCGGCGACGTCGAGCGGGATGCCGAACAGGCCTTCGAGGCCCATGTAGGTCATCCCGACGAGCCGGTCCACCCCGTACCCCTTGTGCGCGAGCCCGATCGAGTCGGGGATGAGCCCGCCGAGGTACGCGTAGACGAGGAACCCGATGCAGAACGCGGGCAGGATCCAGCCGACCGTGCGCCGCGTGGCCTCGAGCACGAGGACCACGGTCAGGATGCCGAAGAAGATGTCCAGTCCCTCCGGCACGGCGGCGCGCCGGAACAGCTCGTCGGAGACGACGGCCGCGTAGCCGCACGAGACGAGCGCCGCGATCCCGAGCGCCCAGTCGAGCACCGACGGGCGCTCCTCGGGATGCTCGGCGGCGCTCGCCTGCCCGCGCCCGCGGAACACGAGGAACGTGAGCAGGAGCACGACCGCGAGGAACGCCGGCCGGTACTGCTGCGCCGGGATCGGGTTGATGACCCAGTAGACGGCGAAGAGCACGAGTCCGACGCCGAGCACGTCGACGACGCGCGCCGCGAACCCCGACAGCCGCCGGCCGGGCCGCTCCGCCTCGAACTCCTCGAGCAGCTGCTCCTCGGTCCTCGGCTCGGCCACGGGCGCGCTGGTCATCGCTCCACCGCCAGTCGCAGGTGAACGTCGGAACCGCCGTAGAGCGGGACCCGCCGGGCGCCGGCCACGAGCGTGCGCCGCCCGGTCTCGGTCGCCGCGAGCGCCATGCCGTCG
Source organism: uncultured Solirubrobacteraceae bacterium (assembly GCA_963774155.1). Lineage (GTDB taxonomy): Bacteria > Actinomycetota > Thermoleophilia > Solirubrobacterales > Solirubrobacteraceae > DASSUW01. The sequence continues at coordinate 590,749 of CAVZDW010000004.1, read as the reverse complement.
CGGAACTGGGCGCGCGCGTCCGGCCGCAGCGTCCACCGCCCGTCCCGCCGCGCGCGCGAGCCCTCGATCTCGTAGTAGTCGAGCACGGCCTCGCTCGCGCGACGAGATCGCGACCAGCTCGAAGCCCGCGTCGCCGGCCGCGCGGAAGGTCTCGCGCGCCGGCACGCCGTAGTACGAGTGGCGGTACTCGAGCGCGAACGTCCCGGACTCCGGCAGGCGCAGCTCGGCGACCACGTCGCCGTCGGCCGTGCGCGCCACCACGTGCGGCGACCCGCCGGTCAGCGCCATGGCCCCCAGTGCGATCGCGAGCACGAGCTTCATCCGCCCTGCTCGTCGTAGTAGCGCTGCGCGCCGGGGTGCAGCTCCACCGGCGTCACGACCTTCTGCCCCTCGGCCGGGTCGAGCGACTCCGCCGCGGGGACCACCGTGGCCAGCCGGTCCTTGCCGTCGTAGAGCTTCTGCGTGATCTCGAACGCGAGGTCGTCGCTCATCGCCTCGTTGACCATGAGCAGGTTCGGGACGCCGATCGTCGCCGTGCCGGCCACGCCCGCGTACTCGTCGTCCTCGACCTCGGCCGCCTCGTACGCCTCGCCGAACTCGCTCTGCATGGCCTCGAGGTAGCCGTCGAGCGCGAGCAGCCGGATGTCGTCGGTCGTCGCCAGGTCGGTGACCGCGCCGGTGGGCACGCCGCCGGACCAGAAGAACCCTTCGATCGAGCCGTCGCGCAGCGCCTGGACGGACTCGCCGACGCCGAGCTGGCGCTTGCCGATGTCCTCGTCCGCGTCGAGGCCGGCGACCTGCAGCAGGCGCAGGGCGATGACCTCGGTGCCCGAGCCCGGCGAGCCGATCGAGATCTTCTTGTCCTTCATGTCCTCGAGCGTCTCGATGTCCGAGTCGGCCTTCACGACGACCTGCGTGATGTTCGGATAGAGCGTCGCGAGCGCGCGCAGCGGCAGCGGCTCCTCGAAGCTCTCGTTGCCCTCGACGGCGTCGATCGCGCTGTCGGAGAGCGAGAAGGCGATGTCGCTGTCGCCGTTGGCGACGAGCAGCAGGTTGTCGACCGAGGCCGAGGTCGTCTCCGCCGTGGTCGGCGCGTCGGGCAGCTCGTCGCTCAGCAGGTCGGCGAGCCCGCCGCCGTAGACCTGGTAGACGCCGCCGGCGCCGCCGGTGGCGATCGAGAGCCGGCCCTCGCCGCCGGGCGGGTCGTTCGGCGAGCACGCGGCGACGAGCATCGCCACGAGCACCGCCACCCCGAGCAGCCTCCCCATGAGGCTTTACCTGCCCGCGTTCGCGGGCGGCGAAACGATCTCAGCCGGCGGCCTGGAGCTCCAGCCGGCGCCGCTTCTCGGCGTCCTGCAGGGCTCCGGTGATGTCGTCGAGCTCGCCCGCGAGCACCTGCTCGAGGTTGTGCACCGTGAGGCCCTCGACCCGGTGGTCGGTCACGCGGCGCTGCGGGAAGTTGTAGGTGCGGATCTTCTCCGCGCGCTCACCGGTGCCGACCTGCGCGCGGCGGTCGGCGGCCAGCTCGGCCTGCTGCTCGGCGACCTTCTGCTCGTACAGCCGCGCGCGCAGGACCTTCATCGCGCGCTCGCGGTTCTGGAGCTGCGACTTCTCGTCCTGCATCGAGACGACGAGTCCGGTCGGCTTGTGGGTGATGCGCACGGCGGAGTCCGTCGTGTTCACGGACTGGCCGCCCGGGCCGGAGGAGCGGTAGACGTCGATCTCCAGGTCGTTCGGGTCGATCTCCACCTCGACGTCCTCGGCCTCCGGCAGCACGGCGACGGTGGCCGTGGAGGTGTGGATGCGGCCCTGCGACTCGGTGGCCGGGACGCGCTGCACGCGGTGCGTGCCGCCCTCGTACTTGAAGCGCGAGAACGCGCCGTCGCCGCGGACCTCGAACGTGTACGAGCCGTCGGAGGCGTCCAGCGTCTCGGTCTTGAAGCCGAGCCGCTCGGCGTAGCGCGTGAGCATGCGGAAGAGGTCGCCCGCCCACAGGCCGGCCTCGTCGCCGCCGGCGCCACCGCGGATCTCGACGATCACGTTCTTGTCGTCGTTCGGGTCGGTCTCGACCATGGCGAGGCGGATCTCCTCCTCGAGCTCCTCGATCCGCGCCCGCGCGGTCTGCATCTCCTCGCGCAGCTCCGCATCCTCGCCGCTCTCGTCGAGCATCTCCTGCGCGCCCTCGGCGTCGGAGACCGCCCGGCGCCACTCCTCGGCGAGCTTGGCGGCGGGCGCGAGCTGCTTGTACTGGCGCCCGACCTCGGCGGAGCGCTGGCGGTCGGCGATCACCACCGGATCCGCCATCGCGGCCTCCGCCTCGGCGTAGCGGGCCTCGATCTGCTCGACGAGGGACTCGATCACGATTTTCGAGTCTAGTCTTGGCAGGAGTCATGCACGCCGAACTGCGCGAGCGCTTTCTCACGCCCGGCCTGCCGCCGGAGGCCATGGACGATCTCCGGCAGCGCCTGCCCGGCCTGCCCGAGTCCTACCTCGAGTGCCTGCGGGAGCTGGACGTCTTCGACGCCCCGCTCGGGGAGTTCCGCCTCTCCCCCGGCGCACCGCCCGAGCTGGAGGCCCTCGGCCTGATCGAGGTGGCCAGCGCGGGCGGCGACTCACTGTGCGTGGAGCGGGACGGCGACGGGCGCGTGCTGTGGATCCGCGACGAGCCGGTGCCGCGCGAGATCGGGTCGTCGTTCGCCGACGTCCTGGTCAACCTCGCGCGGTTCGACAGTGCTCAGTGGACCGACGAGCAGTTCGAGCTCGTGGCCGCGACCGACGAGCAGCGGGCCAACCTCAAGCAGCTGCTGGGGCTCTGACCGGCTCCTCGGCGATCGTCACCGGCAGCCCGGGAAGCACGCGCAGCTGCTCGCCGAAGTGCTTGACCGGCAGGCCGCGCCCCTCGATCAGCGTGTAGGTCGTCTCGCCCGGCGTCATGTCGACCTCGACGACCTGCCCGGCTCGGCGAGCACGTCGTCGATCGAGGGAGGCAGGTCTGGGGGTGCTTTTCTGCAGTATTTCCGCGCCGGACGAGGCGAGACTTGCAGAAACGCACCGTAGAGGTGCGCAACTGCAGCTTTCCCGGCGACGACCACGGAAACCGGCAGAAATGCACCCCCGCCGCCCTACCCAGCCGGGGTTCGTGGACCAGGCGGCCCGGATGACCAACATCCTCAAGAACTACATCTAGGCCACGACCTCCATGCCGACGCGATCCTCGTCGGACGCGGCGCGGGGATCCTCGACGGCGAGCACGGCCTCCAGCGCGGCGATCGCCACGGCGAGCTGCTCGTGGTCGGGCTCGCGGGTGGTGAGCTTCTGCAGCTGCATGCCGGGCCACATGAGCTTCTGGACCCAGGGCTTGCGGCGGTTGCGGCCGGCCCACTTGATGACCTCGAACGAGAGGCCGGCGATGAGCGGCACGCCGAGGATGCGCGAGGCGAGCAGCAGGTACCAGGCCGGCAGCCCGATCGGGGCGAAGACGAAGATCGCGACGATCATCACGATGAGCAGGAAGCTCGTGCCGCAGCGGGGGTGCAGCCGGCTGAACCGCTGGGCGTTCTCGGGCGTGAGCTCGAGCCCCGCCTCGTAGCAGGAGATCGTCTTGTGCTCGGCGCCGTGGAACTCGAACACGCGGCGCAGGTCGCGCACGCGGGCGAGGAGCAGGATGTAGCCGAGGAAGATCGCGGTGCGGACGAAGCCCTCGACGACCCAGAAGAGGAACGCCGAGCCGAGCTGGTCCTTGAAGAGGCTGGTGAGCCCGACCGGGACGACGAAGAAGAGGCCGACGGCGAAGAGCAGGGCGACGACCACGGTGCCGAACCACATGGCGCCCGAGATCGGCTCCTCGTCCTCGTCGAGCTGGGCGTTGGCCGACATGCCGAGCGCCTTGAAGCCGATGCCGAGCGACTCCACGAGCGCGACCACGCCGCGGATCACGGGCAGCCGCGCGAGGCGGTGCCGCTTGGTGAAGGAGACGAGCGGGAACGACTGGACGTCGACCTCGCCGTCGGGCTTGCGCACGGCGACGGCCCAGGTGGAGACGCCGCGCATCATGACGCCCTCCATCACGGCCTGGCCGCCCACAGGGGCGTCCCGCTGGGCCATGAGGAGGTCGTCAGGCAGGCGGGGCTCGTCGCTCACTGCGTAAGCATCGGCAACGGGGCCCGCCGGCTGGAGTGGTGAGGGCTTACTCGCCGCGTGCGCGCTTGGCCGCCCGGCGCTGGAACCGCTCGACGCGGCCGCCGGTATCGACCAGCTTCTGCTTGCCCGTGTAGAACGGGTGGCAGTTGGAGCAGATCTCCACGTGCAGGTCGCCCTTGGTCGAGCGCGTGGTGAACGTGTTCCCGCAGGTGCAGGTCACCGTCGCCTCGACGTATTCGGGATGGATCTCAGTCTTCATGATGAGATCCATTGTAGATGCCCTGGGCTCAGGTGCACCGCAGCGTGAACGCGTTGTCGCGCTCGCTGCGCTCGTCGATCAGGTCGAGCGGGTCGGCCATCGCCTTCATCCGCTCGCCGGGCGCACATTCCGGCCCATCGGCCTCCACCAGGCGCTCCTCGCCGGGCGCCAGGTCGGGCACCGTGAGCGTCTGACCGGCGAGCGAGAGCTCGAACACGCCGGACGCGGTGTGGCCGGTGTTGGCGACCAGCGCCACGTAGTGCGTCCCGGCCTCGATCGAGAGGGCGCGCAGCTTGAGGTTCGGCCGGTGGTCGGGCTGCCAGCAGGCCTTCGAGCGCAGCCGCGCCGACGCCACGGTGCGGCCGTCGGCGTCGACCCACTTGAAGCGCACGACCGCGCGATAGCTCGACGGGCCGACGAGCGCCGTCACCCGCCGCGAGGAGATGTACCGCGTGGTGGCGGGATCGGCGGTGCGCCAGCCCCCGAACTCGGGCGCGGCGATCCGGCGCCACGGGGCGCCCACCTTGCGCGCCTCGAGCGAGAACCGCAGCTTCATGCGGGCGGCGCCGGCGATCTTGTCCATCCGCGCCTCGAACCCGGCCGCCCGCGCGCTCGGCTCGCACGCGGTCAGCGTGACGCTCGCGGCCGAGGCCGCGGCGGGGAAGACGAGCAGCAGGGCTGCGGTGATGAGAGCGGCGCGGAGCATGGGATCCCCATAACGCCCGCACCGCCCGCAAAGTTGCGCTAGAGCGAAGCGGTTACGGGGGCCTGGATGGCCCCCGCCCCATCAGAGCGCCGGCTGGATGCCGGCAAGGGCTAGTAATCTGGTACATCGGGCCGTCGCCGCCCTCGGGTGGCGTGAGGCGGCCGCCCTTGGCGGTGATCGCGCCGCACTGCACGCAGTTCGACGGGTTGACGATCAGGTCGACGTGCCCGTTCTCGGGCGCGTCCTCGGGCACCTCGTAGACGCCGGCCGGGCACATCCAGGCCCACGCCTCGGCGACCTCCCGCGGCACGCGCTTCTCGATCCGGATGTGGCTCGGCGCGTCGTCACGCGTCGCGTTGCCGGTGAGGAAGACGCCCGACAGCTTGTCGAACGTGTACTTGCCGTCCGGCTTCGGATAGCGCTTGTCGCGATCGGACAGCGAGACCGGGCTGTCGGCGTCGCGGTGCGTCGCCCAATGCCCGCCGGGGAAGCGGCCCTTGGTCACGACCATCGCGTTCGTGATGGCGCCGCCGATGATCAGCCCCTTGCCGAAGGGCTGCTTCATGTTGCGCGACTCCCACAGGTCCTTGCCGATCTCCGACTCGTGGACGGCCACCTCGTAGGCCGAGAAGTCGGTCGAGCCGGCCTTGAGCTGCCGGTAGATCGTCTCCGCGGCCATCATCCCGGAGCGGATCGCGTAGTGGATGCCCTTCAGCCGCGGCACGTTGACCATGCCGCCGGCGTCGCCGCACACGACCATGCCCGGCGCGTGCAGCTTGGGCATCGCCCAGTAGCCGCCCTCGGGGATCGCCTTCGCGCCCCAGGCGACGCGCTTGCCGCCCTCGAGGATCTTGCGCACGAGCGGGTGCAGCTTGAACTCCTGCAGCACGTCGTGGACCGAGAGCCGCGCGTCGGTGCTGTCGAGCCCGACGACGAAGCCGATCGACACCTTGGGGGTCTCCCCCTCGCGGTTCATGCCGTAGATCCAGGAGCCGCCGAACTCCTTCCACCTCGCCCCCGGCCGCAGCGGCCAGCCGAGCGTGTGGACGACCTTCTCGAACGGCTTGGGGACCTCCCAGACCTCCTTGACGCCGAGCGCCCACACCTGCGGGTCGTGGCCTGCGAGGTCGAGCGCCTTCATCGCCGCGCCCGTGAGGTGGCCCCAACAGCCCTCGGCGAGCACCGTCGCGCGGGCCACGACGTCGGAGCCCGGCTCGAAGTTGGACTTCTCGCCGCCGTCCTTGTCGCGCCCCTTGTCGCCGGTGCGGAGACCGCGCACCACGCCGTCCTCGACCAGCAGCTTGTTCGCCGTGGTCTCGGTGAGGATGTACGCGCCGGCCTCCTCCGCCTTCTCGGCCAGCCAGCGGTTGACCTCGGCCACCGAGACGACCACGTTGCCGTGGTTGCGGAACGGCGGCGGCGTGGGCTTCAGCGGCACCGCGCGCTTGCGGTTGAGCATGAAGTAGACGGTCTCGGCGTCGACCGGCCCGTAGGACGGCCACGAGTCGTCGTCCGGGAACAGCTCCCGGATGGCCGACGGGTTCATGACCGCTCCGGAGAGCTGGTGGGCGCCGGCGACCTTGCCCTTCTCGATGACCGCGACCGGCACCTCGCCGAGCTTCTCGGTGAGCTCCGGGTCGTCCTCGAGCAGCTGCAGCAGCCGGATCGCGCACGCGAGACCCGCCTGGCCGCCGCCGACGATCGCGACGCCGACCTCGATCCGCTCGTCCTCGGCGTCGGTCGGCGGGCCGACGAACTCGCCCGCGGAGTCGACGGGCGGCGGGTACTCGCTCGGCGCGGCCATCAGCTCTTCTTGGCCTTCACCGCTTCGGTCAGCTTCGGGACGATCTTGTTGAGGTCGCCCACGATGCCGAGGTCGGAGAACTCGAAGATCGGGGCGTTCGAGTCCTTGTTGATCGCCACGATGTTCTCCGAGCCCTGCATGCCGACCTTGTGCTGGATGGCGCCGGAGATGCCGGCCGCCAGATAGAGCTTCGGCGACACGGTCTTGCCCGTCTGGCCGATCTGGGCGGCGTACGGGTACCAGCCGGCGTCGACCACCGCGCGGGTGGCCGCCACGGCACCGCCGAGCGCGCCGGCGAGGTCCTCGAGCAGCTTGAAGCCCTCGGCCTCGCGCAGGCCGCGGCCGCCGGCCACGAGGATGTCGGCGTCCTCGATGTTCACGTCGGCGCCGCGCTGCTCGCCGCGCTGGACCATCGTGGCCTTCAGCGAATGGGCGGCGAAGTCGACGTCGACGTCCTCGATCGCGGCGTCGCCGGAGCCTTCCTGCTTGGCCTCGAACGCGTTGAGGCGGCCGATGATCACGCCCACGCCGGAGCGGTAGTGCACGTCGGAGACCTGCGAGTCCTGGAGGATCGGGCGCCGGGCGACGAGCTTGCCGTCCGCGACCTTGACCTCGGTGACCTCCATGCAGACGCCGGCGTCGAGCCGCGCGGCCAGGCCGGCTCCGATCTCGAAGCCGAGCAGGCCGCCGCCGAAGAGCAGGTACTGGTGGCCGTTGTCCTGGGCGACCTTGGCCATCGCGTCGACGACCGGCTGCGCGAGACCCTCGGGGCCCTCGACGCGGTAGACCTTCGAAGCGCCCCAGGAGCCGAGCGTGGCGAGCAGATCGTCGGGCAGGCCGCTCTTGTCGCCGACCACGATCGCGTGGCACTCGCTGCCGAGCTGCGCGGCGAGGCGGGCGCCCTCGGAGACGGCGCCGAGCGAGTTCTTGTTGAACGCGCCCTCGTAGTGCAGTGCGTAGACGAGGATCATGCGAGCAGCTTCCTTTCGTCCAGCCACGCGACGATCTGCTCGACCGTCTCGTTCGTGTCCTCGTCCTCGATGATCCGGCCCGCCTCCTTGCTCGGCGGGGCCGCGAACTCGCTGCAGTGCGCGCGGGCGTTGTCGTAGCCGACGCGGTCGGCCTCGATCCCGGCGTCGGAAGCCGAGAGCGTGGCGAGCGGCTTCTTCTTGGCGCCCATGATCGCCTTCAGCGAGGGGTAGCGCGGCTCGTTGATGGCGTCGCCGACGGAGATCACGGCGGGCAGCTCGACCAGCACCGTGTCGTAGCCGTACTCGGCCTGGCGCTCGCAGCGGAGCTTGCCGTCCTCGACGTCGATCTTGATGACCTGGGTCAGCGAGGGCATCTGGAGGTGGTCGGCCACGACGGCGCCGATCGTGTAGCACTCGCCGTCGTCCGACTGCTGGCCCAGGAGGACGAGGTCGGGCGACTCGGCGGCCAGCGCCTTGCTCAGCGCGTAGCCGGTGCCGTTGACGTCGGAGCCGGCGAGCGCGTCGTCGGTCAGCTGGATGGCGCGGTCGGCGCCGAGCGAGACAGCCTTGCGCAGCGCGCGCTCGGACGAGGCGGGGCCCATGGTGACCGCGACGACCTCGTCGACCTCGATCGCGCCGCCCTCCTTCAGCTGCATCGCCGCCTCGATGGCGTGCGTGTCGAACGGGTTGAGGTTCTTCTCCCCGCTGCGGTCCAGCCGCCCCGTCGATGCGCTGATCCGCTTCTCGACGGCGGCGTCCGGCACCTCTTTGACCAGGACGCAAATCTTCACTGAGGACACCTCGTGGTCGGGACTGACGGGCGCAATCCTACCGCGTTGACTGACGAGTCAATCGCATAGTTCCAGCAGGCGCGCCATCACGCGCATGCGGAGATCGCCTTCGGGAGGCGCCATCCCGAGGAGATCGGCGAGCCAGAGGCCGTCCGCGGCGAGCCGGGCCACCGTCGCCTCCACGGGGTCGCCACCTTCCGTGGCGATGCGATCCTGCCACGTCGCGTAGCGATCGCGCACCGCGGCCAGGACGGCGGGGTCGGCGACGAGCGCCGCGAGCAGCCCCGCCTCCTCGGCCTTGGCGCCGTCGGAGGCGCGCACGTAGCCGACCGGAAAGGTGCCGCCGGCGGCGTCGATGTCGCGCTGGAACTCGTCCAGCCAGCGGACCACGAGCGCGTCGAGCAGGTCGCGCTTGGAGGCGAAGTGGTAGAGCAGGCCGCCCTTGGAGACGCCGGCCTCGGAGGCCACGGCGTCGAGCGTGAGCGCCTGCGCGCCGTCGCGCCGGATCACGGCGCCCGCGGCGTCGAGCAGCCTGGCGCGCGTGTCGCCGCGCGCCACTAGTGGGATCCGGTGAGGTTGAGACCCACGACGCCGATGATGATGAGCGCGAGGCTCGCGAGCTTCAACGTGGTGGCCGACTCGCCGAGCGCGAAGATGCCGAACGCGGCGACCAGCGCGGTGCCGGCGGCCGACCAGATGGCGTAGGTCGAGCCCACGGACATCTCGCGCAGCACGAGGGCGAGGAAGTAGAAGCTGATGCCGTAGCCGATGACGACGATGGCGATCGGCCCGGGGCGCGTGAAGCCGTCGCTGAAACGGAGCGCGACGGTGGCCGAGACTTCGGTGACGATGGCGAGGCTGAGGAGGAGGGCGATTGGCATGACGCCCATAACTATACCGTCTGGACGGTATACATATGCGGCTTACTCGCACTCGCAAGCTCGCGCGAGCACCTTGATTAGTCGCGCACCGCCCCTTCGATGAAGTCGATGATCGCCTGCGTCGGCGCGCCGGGGGTGAAGACCTCGGCGACCCCGAGCTCCTTCAGCTCCGGGATGTCCTGAGAAGGGATCGTCCCGCCCACGGTGACCACGACGTCGCCGGCGTCCTGCTCGCGCAGCAACTCCACCACCCGCGGCACCAGCGTCATGTGCGCCCCCGAGAGGATCGACAACCCGACCGCGTCGGCATCCTCCTGGAGCACCGTCTCCACGATCTGCTCCGGCGTCTGATGCAGACCCGTGTAGATCACCTCCATCCCCGCATCACGCAACGCGCGGGCGATGATCTTCGCCCCGCGATCGTGCCCGTCCAGCCCGGGCTTGGCCACCACCACCCGGATCTTGCGCTCGGCCATCGGCCAAGTCTATGTGGGCTTCTTCACCCGCAGCGTCATCGCCATGTCCGGCTGGTGGATCGAGCACACGATCTTGTAGACGCCGACCTTGGGCGTCCGGGTGAAGGTCCCCGAGCGCTTGAGCTTGGACTGGAAGCGCATCGGGCCGCTCACCACCGCGACGTTGTGGTCGCGTGAGCCGACCCACTTCCATTGCACCGTCGTGCCCTTGTCCACCTTCACGGTCGGCGGCTTCCCGGAGCGGGCGAAGTAGTCGTCGCCGACGTTGACGATCTTGGTCTTCGCGGCGGCCGGAGCCGCGGCCGCGAGGCTGAGGATGAGGGCGAGAATGAGCGTGCGCATCGGGATGTGTACGTGCAGACGGGCCAGCGGGTTCGGCATTCGCCGGAGTCTAGGGTGCGGGCATGCGTGCGCTGATCGCCTACGTGCGGCCACATCGCGGGACGCTCGTGGCGGCCGCGCTGCTCGGGCTGCTCGGCGCGGCGGCCGGGCTGGCCCAGCCGCTGGCCGCGCGCGAGGTCATCGAGACGCTCGGCACCGACGAGTCGCTGACCGGGCCGATCCTCATCCTCACCGCGCTCGTCATCGCCGCGGCGTTCGTCACCGCGTTCCACTTCTGGCTGCTCGAGCGGACGGCCCAGCGCGTGGTCCTGCGCGCGCGACGCGGGCTGACGGGACGGGTGCTGCGGCTGCGGATGGGCGAGCTGGACCGGCTCTCGCCCGGCGACCTGGTGGCGCGCGCCACGTCGGACACGACGCTGCTCGGCGAGGTCGCCTCGACCGGGCTCGTCCAGTCGTTCAACGGCGTGATCACGCTGGTCGCCGCCATCGTGCTGATGGCGGTGATCGACGTCCCGCTGCTGCTCGTCACGCTGCTCGTGCTGGTCGTGATCGGCGGGGCCGTCGGCTTCGTGATGCCGCGCATCATGCGCGCTACCGAGCGGGCGCAGGCGGCGGTCGGCGAGATGGGCTCGGTGCTCGAGCGGGCGCTCGGCGCCATCCGCACCGTGAAGGCCAGCGGCGCCGAGGGACGCGAGGCGGCGGCCCTCGACGCGGCGGCCGGGAACGCCTACGCCGAGGGCCTGCGCAACGCGCGCTATCAGGCGCTGGTCGGCACCTCGACCGGCCTCGCCGTGCAGGTCGCGTTCCTCGCCGTGCTCGGCGTCGGCGGCGCGCAGGTCGCGGACGGCACGCTCGCGGTCGGCGACCTGATCGCCTTCCTGCTCTACCTCTTCTACGTCTCCGAGCCGATCGCCGGGATCGCGAACGGCGCGACGCAGCTGCAGGCGGGCATCGCCGCGGTGCACCGGCTCGACGAGGTGTCCGCGCTCGCGGTCGAGGACGACGACGCGCTGACGGCCGCGACCGGCGGCGACGCCGAGCTCGTGCGCTTCGACGAGGTCGCGTTCCGGTACCGGGTGGACGGGCCGCCGGTGCTCGAGGAGGTCACCTTCACGGTGCCGCCGCGCGGGCTGGTGGCGCTGGTCGGCCCCTCGGGCGCGGGCAAGACGACGCTCTTCGCGCTGCTCGAGCGCTTCTACGACCCGGCCGCGGGCACGATCGCCTTCGGCGGCCGCGACGTGCGCGCCTGGCCGCGGCACGAGCTGCGCGCGGCGATCGCCTACGTCGAGCAGGAGGCGCCGGTGCTGGCCGGCACGCTGCGCGCGAACCTGCGCTACGCCGCCCCGGAGGTGACCGACGAGGAGCTGCTGGAGGTGCTCGCCACGACGCGGCTCGAGACGCTCGTGGAGCGGCTGCCCGAGGGGCTCGAGACCGAGGTCGGCTCGCGCGGGACGACGCTGTCCGGCGGTGAGCGCCAGCGCGTCGCCATCGCCCGGGCGCTGCTGCGCTCGCCGCGCCTGCTGCTGCTCGACGAGGCGTCCTCGCAGCTCGACGCGGTGAACGAGCAGGCCCTGCGGGCGGCCGTGGCGGCCGCCGCGGAGGAGCGGGCCGTGCTGGCCATCGCCCACCGGCTCTCGACGGTGGTGGCGGCCGACCGGATCGTCGTCCTCGACGGCGGGCGCGTGCGCGCGCAGGGCACGCACGGGGAGCTGGTGGAGTCGGACGCGCTCTACCGCGAGCTCGCCATGACCCAGCTCACCGCCTAACGCGTCCCCCACCGGGCCAGGCCGCGCGACATCGCGGCCATGCCCTCGGAGATCCAGCCGGCGGCGAGCAGGAGCGGGAAGCCGAGCGGGAAGAGCGCGAGGCCCTCGAGGAGCGTGTCCGGCTCCCAGAAGCCGAGGTCCATGGCGTCGAGCGGCGCGAGGAGCGGGGCGGCCAGCGCCGTCACCGCGATGCCGTACGTGGTGGCCGCGACGGAGAACGTGAAGATGCCGATCGGGAAGCGCGCGAACAGGTACGCGAGGCCGCGCCAGGTGGCCGAGTCGGTCCAGTAGGCCTTCAGCCGGCCGAGGAACCCCTCGCCGTGCGGGGCGAAGCCGCTCGACGGGATCGAGGTCCCGAGCAGCGAGTTGGCGAGCCCGCGCTCCAGCCCCTGCAGCGGCCGCACGCCGGCCAGCACGAACGTGAGGATGGGGATGCCGAGCAGCGTGATGGCGAGCCCGAGCCCCAGCGAGAGGCCCGTCACGAACCAGATGAAGTAGGCGGTGCCGAGCGGCAGGCCGAGCAGGTGGTGGGTGACCGCGGTCCAGCCGCGGGGGGTGATGATCGGCCGCAGCAGGGCGCGCATCGGGGAGTCGGGGCGCAGCGTCGTGTCCATGCCGCTAAGGATCGGTTGTCCAGGGCGTTCCGATCACCGCGTCAGCCCGCGTCTTCGAGGTGTGGGCCGCCCCACTGCGGCATTGAGGGCGGCGGGATCGGCCGAGTATCGAACTCGAATCCTGCCTAGGGGTGACACTGTGACCCTTAGGCAGGACGGTCGGTGGAAATCAGCCCCGCCGGCCTCCCCAGCTCCCCTACCCAGCCGCAGTTCGTCCCTCAGCCACCCCGCATCGCGTCACCCAGCAGCGCCCGGGCGATGACGAGCTTCTGGATCTCGCTCGTGCCCTCGTAGATCTCGGTGACCTTGGCGTCGCGGTAGTACCGCTCGGCCGGGAACTCCTTGGTGTAGCCGTAGCCGCCGAGCACCTGGATCGCCTCGCCGGTCTGGCGCCGCGCGACGGCGCTCGCGAAGAGCTTGGCCTGGGCGCCCTCGACGGTGTGCGGGCGGCCCGCCTCCTTGAGCCGGGCGGCGCGCCAGGTCAGCGCCCGGGCGGCCTCGATCTCGGTCTGCATCTCGGCCAGCTTGTGCTGGATGGCCTGGAGCCGCGCGATCGGCCCGCCGAACGCCTGCCGTTCCTTGGCGTAGGCGGTGGCGACGTCGAGCGCGGCCTGGGCGATGCCGACGGCCTGGGCGGCGATGCCGATGCGGCCGCCGTCGAGCGTGCGCAGGGCGATCCGCATGCCCTCGCCGGGCTCCCCCAGCCGCTCGCCGGGCGTGGCCTCGAAGGCCAGGTCGGCGGTCGAGGAGGAGTTGAGGCCCATCTTCTCCTCCTCGCGCACGACCGCGAAGCCGTCGGCCCCGGCACGCACGACGAACGCGCTCACGCGCTCGTCCTCGCGGGCGAAGACGAGGATGGTCGAGGCGTACGAGCCGTTCGTGCACCATTGCTTGGATCCCGTGATGCGGCCGTCGACGGCCTTCGTGCGCATCGCGCTCGCGTCCGACCCCGAGCCCGACTCGGTCAGCGCGAACGCGCCGATCTCCTCGCCGGCGGCGAGCGCGGGCACATAGGGCGAGCCGTAGGCGAGCAGCGGCAGCGTGCAGGCGCTGGTGTGCACGGCGACGGTCACGCCGACGCCGGCGTCGGCGCGGGCCAGCTCCTCGAGGACGAGCACGTAGCTGAGGAAGTCGGCCCCCGCGCCGCCCTGGTCCTCGGGCACGCAGACGCCCATCAGGCCGAGCTCCCCGAGCTCGGCGAACAGCTCGCGCGGGAAGACGTGGCCGCGATCCCACTCGGCGGCGTTCGGGGCGACCTTCTCGTCGGCGAAGCGGCGCGCGAGGTCGCGGATCTCCTGCTGCTCGACGGTGAGCTCGTGCAGGCTCATGCGCGTGTCCGGGTCACGGCGACGCCGCCGCCGACCGCCGCGGCGGCCACCGCCGCGCCCGCGTACCGCAGCCGCCGGCGGTCGAAGCGCAGGATCTCCCACCCCTCCTCGCGCGCGACGCGCGCCAGGGTCTTGTCGGGATGCACGGCCACCGGATGGCCGACGGCGCGCAGCATCGGCAGGTCGGACTCGGAATCCGAGTAGCCCCACGAGGCGGCGAGGTCGATGTCCTCGCGCTCGGCCAGCTCGCGGATCGCCTGGGCCTTGCCCTCGCGATAGGTGAACGGCCCTCCGGCGCGGCCGGTGTAGTAGCCGTCGACGACCTCCGAGACGGAGCCGACGGCGCCGTCGAAGGTGAGCACGATGGCCATCAGCTCGGCCATCTCCTGCGAGGCGGCGGTGCAGATGAAGATCGGCCGCCCGGCGTCCTGGTGCTGGTAGGCGATCTCCAGCATCCGCGGGTACAGCCGCGGGAGCACGCCGGCCAGGACCTCGGGGGCCAGCCGCTGGAGGTCGCGGACGCGCACGCCCTCGAGCAGCTGCGCGATGCGCTCCCGCAGCGCGTCGGTGCCCGCGTCGGTCGAGCCGCGCAGGCTGAAGAGCAGGTTCTCGTAGGCGTCCTTGGCCAGCTGGCGGCGCGACACGAGCCCGGCCTTGTACGCCGCGCGGCCGAACTGGTACGCGGACGAGCCGGCCATCAGCGTGCGATCGAGATCGAAGAACGCGGCGCCCGGCTCCTCCGGCCGCCGCAGCGCGCCGCCGCCAGGCGGCGGCGGGAGGATGTGCGGGCGCTCCGTCACACCTGGACGATGACCGCGTCGCCCTGGCCGCCGCCGGAGCAGATCGCGGCGCAGCCGTACCCGCCGCCACGCCGGCGCAGCTCGTGCACCAGCGTGGCGAGGATCCGCGCGCCGGAGGCTCCGATCGGATGCCCGATCGCCACCGCCCCGCCGTTCACGTTCACGCGGTCCTCGTCGATGCCGAGCATGCGGACCGAGTTCAGCGTGACCGAGGCGAACGCCTCGTTGATCTCCCAGAGGTCGATGTCGCCCGGCTGCAGCCCCGCCTTGTCGAGCGCCTTGATGGCCGCGTTGGCGGGTGTGCGGGCGAGCCACTCGAAGTCGTCGGCCACCGCGGCCTGGGCGATGATCGTGCCGAGGATCTCCCTGCCCTCGCGCTCGGCCCACTCGTCCGAGGCGAAGACCAGCGCGCCGGCGCCGTCGTTGACGCCGGGCGAGTTGCCGGCCGTGTGCGAGCCCTCCTTGTGGGCCAGGCCGGGCAGCTTGGAGAGCGCCTCGAGCGTGGAGTCGCGGCGCGGCGCCTCGTCCACCTCCACCACGGTGTCGCCCTTCCGGCCCTTGATCGTCACCGGGACGATCTCCTCCGGCAGGCGGCCGTCGTCGGTGGCCGCGATCGTGCGCTCGTGGGAGCGCAGCGCCCACTTGTCGAGGTCCGCGCGGGTCATCTCCAGCTGGTCGCCGACCTCGGTGGCCTCCTCGAACATCTGCTTCCCCGTGAAGGCGTTGCGGAGGCCGTCCTGGACCATCGCGTCGAGCGCCTTGGTGTCGCCCATGCGGAAGCCGAAGCGCGCGTTGGGGAGCAGGTAGGGCGCCTGCGACATCGACTCCATGCCGCCGCCGACCGCCAGCTCGAGGTCGCCGGCGCGCACCGCCTGGTCGATCAGCCCGGCCGCGCGGATGCCCGAAGCGCAGACCTTGTTGATCGTCTCCGACGTGACCTCCTTCGGGATCCCGGCGTGGATCTGCGCCTGCCGCGAGGGGATCTGCCCCGCGCCCGCCTGGAGCACCTGGCCCATGATCACGTGCTGGACCTGCTCGGGAGCGATGTCGGCGCGCTCGAGCGCGGCCTTGATGGCGATGCCGCCCAGTTCGGTGGGGTGCAGCGAGGAGAGTCCGCCGCCGAGCTTGCCGACGGGCGTGCGGGCGGAGCCAAGGATCACGGTGCGAGGCATAACGCCATGCTATTGCGATGCGCGTACAGGCCACGACAGTCTCACCGCCAGACACCGGAGCCGACACCATCGCCGTCGGCATCTTCGAGGGCGAGGGGATCGCCCATGACGTCGACGGGGTCCTGCAGGGACTCGTGGACAGCGGCGAGGCCCGCACCGGCCTGCGCAAGGTCGGGGTGACGCACGCCGGCGGGCGCCGGTACATCCTCGCCGGCCTCGGCAAGCGCGCCGACTTCGACAGCGAGCGCGCGCGGGTCGCCGCCGCCGCCGTGGTCGGCCGGGCGCAGGAGCTGGGGACCAAGGCGCTGTGCTGGGAGATCCCGCACCACGTCGAGGCGCCCGGCTTCGTCGAGGGCACGCTGCTCGCCGCCTACGACTTCCGCGCCTACAAGAGCGACGCCGAGGACGGCCCGAAGCTCGAGCAGCTCTTCGTCTCGGCCCATCACGACGTCGGCGCCGAGGTCGAGCGCGCGAAGGTCGCCGGCGAGGCCGCCAACGCGGCGCGCGACCTCCAGAACGCCCCCTCCAACGCGATGACGCCGACCGCGCTGGCCGAGCGTGCGCGGGAGCTGACCGGCGTACAGGTGGAGGTCTGGGGCCGGGAGGAGATCATCGCCGCCGGCATGGGCGCCTTCGCGGCCGTCGCCCAGGGCACGGCCGAGGAGCCGCAGCTCATCACCATCCGCTACGAGCCGCCGGACGTCGCCGGGCCGGTGCTCGGCCTCGTGGGCAAGGGCGTGACCTTCGACTCGGGCGGCATCTCCATCAAGCCCGCGATGAAGATGAGCGAGATGAAGTTCGACATGTCGGGCGCCGCGGCGGTGCTCGAGGCGACCGGCGCGATCGCCCGGCTCGGGCTCGAGGCGCGCGTGGTCACGGTGATCGGCGCCACCGAGAACCTCCCCAGCGGCACCGCCGTGAAGCCCGGCGACATCCTGCAGGCCAAGACCGGCACGACGATCGAGGTGATCAACACGGACGCCGAGGGCCGGCTCGTGCTCGCCGACTGCCTCGCCCACGCGATCGACCAGGGCGCCGAGCGCCTCGTCGACCTCGCCACGCTGACCGGCGCGATCGTCACGACCTTCGGCAACACCTACGCCGGCCTGTTCGGGACCGACGACGCGTGGCTCGAGCAGGTCGAGGCCGCCGGCCGCCGGGCGGGCGAGCTGATGTGGCGGCTGCCGCTGCACGACGAGTACGACGAGCTGATCAAGAGCCGCTACGCGGACATCGCCAACGCGGTCGAGGCCCGCAAGGCCGGCTCGATCACCGCGGCGCAGTTCCTCCGGCGCTTCACCGGCGACGTGCCGTGGGCCCACATCGACATCGCGGGCACCGCGAACGACAACGGCAAGCCGTACACGCCGAAGGGCGGCGCGGGCTACGGCGTGCGGACGCTGATCGAGCTGGCGAGCTCGAACGCCGGGTCGCCCGACATGCACTGATTCGCGCTTGACGATTCGCCACCGGTGAGGAACACTCTGCCGTGGCGGACAGGGGAGGATTCATGCTGCGGGCATGTGCGTTGGTGTGCGGGACGATGCTGGTGCTGGCCGGATCGGCGGGGGTGGCGCACGCTGCGCCCGGCTTCCAGGGAGAGCACGGGATGCACGCGGACCTCGACGCGCGCGACGGGCGGGTCGCCCCGAGTGCGCGCCAGCGCGGGCTCGCTGCCGGCCTCGAGGTGACGTGGAACCGCTTCGGCACGCCGCACTCGGTGTCGGCCACGGGCGGCTACCTGGCCGACGGGCTCCCCGACGACCCAGCGACGGCCGCTCGCCGGTGGATCGCCCGCAACGTCGGGCTGCTGGGCATCGACGCGGCCACCGCCCGTGAGCTCGAGGTGGTCAGCGCGACCGCCCACGCGGTCCTGCTGCGCCAGCGCTTCGGCGCTCTGCCTGCGGGTCGCGACGGCCTGATCGCCGTCGGCGTCGCCGACGGACGCGTCGCGTACGTGTCGTCCTCGCTGGCGCCCGACGCGACCGTCACCGGCGCTCGCGAGCTGGACGCCGAGGCCGCCCTCCGCGCCGCCGGCCGCGAGGCCGACCTGAAGACCGGCTCGCTCTCCGACGCACGGCGGCGCGCCGGCTGGACCGTGCTCGACGCCTCGGGGCTCAGCGATCCGGCCCGAGCCCGGCTCGTGGCCGTACCGACGCCCAAGGACGGCGTGCGCGTGGCCTGGGAGACGACGCTGATCGAGGAGGACCGCGGCGTCGCGTCGTTCGTCGACGCCGAGACGGGCGACGTTCTCGTCCGCGAGGAGCTCGTCGACCACCTGGCCGACAACCCGACGTGGACGGTCTTCCCGAACACGCCGCCGATGAGCTACGCGAGCACCGACACACGCGTGCGCTGGTGCTGGCTCGCGGGCCCGCCCAACTGCGCGCTGCAGCTCAACAACCCGGCGTCCCTGCCCTGGGACGTCGACGCCCGCACCGGCTTGCCCACGTTCACCACGCAGGGCAACAACGCGTACGCGGTGCACAACTGGGAGAGCAACGATCCGTTCACGGTCGGCACCGAGCGAGCCACCTTCCGGCCCGACCGCGAGTACAACTACACGTGGACGAACCAGTGGCAGCAGCAGCGCTGCAACCCGACCGTCTTCGCGTCGGCGCAGCGCAACGACATCGACGCGGCACGGGCGAACCTGTTCGCGATGCACAACCGCATGCACGACTGGTCGTACGCGCTCGGGTTCACCGAGCAGACCTGGAACCTGCAGGCGTTCAACTTCGGGCGCGGCGGGGCGGAGAACGATCTCGAGCAGGGCAACGCACAAGCCGGCGGGATCACCGGCGGGCCGCCCGGCTTCGCCGCGCGCGACAACGCCAACCAGATCACGCCCCAGGACGGCGTGCCGCCGATCACCAACATGTACCTCTGGCAACCGATCGCGGCCTCGTTCTACGCGCCCTGCGTGGACGGCGACTACGACATGTCGGTCATCGCCCACGAGTACACGCACGCGATCTCCAACCGCATGGTGGCCGGACCGTCGTCGGGGCTCTCCGGCAGCCAGGCGGGCGCCATGGGCGAGAGCTGGTCGGACCTGGCGGCCGTCCAGTACCTGCACGAGAACGGGTTCGTCCCCGTGGCCGACGAGAACCCCTTCGCGATCGGGCCGTACGCCACGGGCGACAAGCAGGCGGGCATCCGCAACTTCGCCATGAACGCGAGCCCGCTCAACTACTCGGACGTCGGTTACGACTTCGTGTGCAACGGGGCCACCTGTCCCTTGCTCACGCAGGTCCACGCCGACGGCGAGATCTGGAGCGCGACCAACTACGACATCCGACAGGCGTTCATCGACCGCTACCCCGGCACCGGGGCGCGCCGCTGGATCCAGCTGGTCTTCGACGGGTGGCTGCTCATGGCCAGCGGCCGGGTGAGCATGATCGACGCGCGCAACGCGCTGCTCGCCGCCGACCTGCTGCGCAACAGCGGCGCCAACCAGGACATCATGTGGAACGCGTTCGCCCGCCGCGGCCTCGGCCAGGCGGCGACCGCGACGAGCACGGACGACGCCGACCCGGTGCCGGCCTTCGACTCGCCGCACGCCACCGAGGCCACCCTGCGCTTCACGCCCACCGGCGAGGGTGCGGGCCGGTCGGCGCAGCTCTTCGTCGGGCAGTACGAGGCGCGGGCGACGCCGATCGCCGACACCGATCCCGGCACGCCGCTCTCCGACACGTTCAAGCTCGTTCCCGGGACGTACGAGTTCGTGGCTCGCGGCAACGGCGTCGGCGCCGTGCGCACGACGGCCACGGTCAGCGCCGGCCAGCTGCGCGACCTGCGGATCGCGATGCCGCTCAACCTCGCTTCGCGCTTCAACGGCGCCACGGCGGCGGGCGACGGCGTCAACCTGCCCGCGCTGATCGACGACACCGAGGCGACCAACTGGGCGTCGCTCGGCTCGCCGATCGCCGGCAAGCAGGTGACCGTGCGGCTCGACCCGTCCCGGCGCGTCCAGACGTTCAAGCGGATCCAGGTGAGCGCGCTGCTGCGGCACCGGATCCCGGCCGACGCGAGCGATTCGCAGGGCCAGAACCGCTTCTCGGCCCTGCGGCAGTTCGAGCTGCTGGCCTGCGAGGCACGCGGCGCCGTCGACTGCACGCAGCCCGCGCAGTTCACGTCGGTGTTCACCAGCCCGCCGGACGCGTTCCCCGCCCGGGTGCCGCGGCCGCGGGCGCCGGAGCTGATCCTGCGCTCGTTCGACGTGCCGACCACGCGCGCGACGCATGTGCGCCTGCGGGTGCTGACGAACCAGTGCACGGGCGCCCCCGCCTACCAGGGCGACCAGGACGACGATCCGCGGAACGTGACCGACTGCGACGACGGCAGCCCGCAGGACGACAACGTGCGCGCCGCGGAGCTGCAGGTCTTCAGGTGACGATGAGGATGCCGGCGACGATCACGCCGTAGACGATCACCACGCGCCGGAGGACCTCCTCCGGGATCCGGCGGCCGTAGCGGGCGCCGAGATGGGCGCCGACGAACGACCCCACGGCGATCAGCGCCGCGGCTCCCCACGCGACGTGCGCGACGATGATGAAGAGCAGGCCGGCGACGGCGTTGGCCACGCCGGCCAGCACGTTCTTCATCGCGTTGAGGACCTGCAGGTTCTCCGAGAACGAGAGGCGCAGCAGGGAGACGAGGATGATCCCCTGCGCCGCCCCGAAGTAGCCGCCGTAGATCCCCGTGGCGAACGACGAGGCGACGCCCGCGGGCAGGTTGTCGCCGCCCTTGTGCTGCCTCGGCGCCGGACGCAGCGCCATCAGGCCCACGGCCATGAGGATGAGGATCGGGACCACGGCGTCGAACACCTCGCCGGGCAGCTCGAGCAGCAGGATCCCGCCGATCACGGCGCCGATCGCGGTGCCGATGGCGAGGATCCCGCAGCGCCGCCACTGGCCGCGCAGCTCGCGCCGGTAGCCGAACGAGCCGCTCACGCCGCCCGGCACGAGCCCGACGCAGTTCGTGACGTTCGCCGTCACGGGCGAGTACCCGACCGCGACGAGCGTCGGGAACGTGATGAGCGAGCCGGAGCCGACGACCGCGTTCACGCCGCCGGCCACCGCCCCGGCTAGCAAGACGGCCAGCGCCTCGAGCACGGTCATGAAGGCGCGTAGTCAATCACCCACGTCAGAATCGTCGCCATGGACTTCGACCTCTCCCCCGATCACGAGCTCATCCGCCGGACGGTGCGCGACTTCGCCGAGCAGGAGGTCGCGCCGGTCGCGGAGGAGCTCGATCGCGAGAAGCGCTTCCCCTACGAGATCGTCGCCAAGCTCGGCGAGCTCGGGCTCATGGGCATCCCGTTCCCGGAGGAGTACGGCGGCAGCGGCGGCGACACGCTGGCCTACGCGATCGCCGTCGAGGAGCTCACGCGGATCGACTCGTCGGTGGCCATCACGGTGTGCGCGCACACGTCGCTCGGCACGCAGCCGATCTACCTCTACGGCTCCGACGAGCAGAAGCGCGACTGGCTGCCCGAGCTGATGGCGGGGCGCAAGCTCGGCGCCTTCGGGCTGACCGAGCCGGAGGCCGGGAGCGACGCGGGCAATGTGCGCACGCGGGCCCGCCTCGAGGACGGCGAGTGGGTGATCAACGGCGCCAAGCAGTTCATCACCAACGCCGGCACCGAGATCTCCGGCATGGTCGTCATCACCGCAAAGACTGGGGATCCCACCCACCCCGACGAGATCTCCAACCTGCTCGTCCCCAACGGCACGCCCGGCTACGAGCAGGGCGAGCCGTACCGCAAGATGGGCTGGCACGCGTCAGACACGCGGCCGCTGACCTTCAGCGACTGCCGCGTGCCCGAGGACCATCTCGTCGGCCCGCGCGGCGACGGCTTCAAGCAGTTCCTGCGCGTGCTCGACATCGGCCGGATCGGCGTGGCGGCGATGGGCGTCGGGCTCGCCCAGGGCGCGCTCGACCAGGCGCTGGCCTACGCCAAGGAGCGCAAGGCGTTCGGCAAGCCGATCTCCAAGTTCCAGGCCATCCAGGCCAAGCTCGCCGACATGGCGACGGAGATCGAGGCCGCGCGGCTGCTGACCTACAAGGCGGCGCTGCTCAAGGATGCCGGTCGTGACTTCTCCCTGACCGCCGCGCAGGCCAAGCTCAAGACCGGCCGGCTCGCCGTGCGGAGCGCCGAGGAGGCGGTCCAGATCCACGGCGGCTACGGCTACATCGAGGAGTACCCGGTGTGCCGCTTCTACCGGGACGCCAAGATCCTCACCATCGGCGAGGGCACCGACGAGGTCCAGCAGATGGTCATCGCCCGCGCGCTCGGCGCGTGAGACTCGGCCTTCTCTGGCTGCTCCTCTTCGGCGTCTACGCGGCGGGGATCGGGCTCGAGCCGCAGGCCGGCGATGCGTACCTGAACGCGGCGCGCACGCTCGTGGACCACGGGCGGCTGCTGCGCGGCCCGGAGGGCGTCGGCTTCCCGCTCTTCATCGCGCCCGCCGAGCTGGTGGGCGCGGTCGAGCTCTTCCTCGCCGCCTTCGCCGCGCTCGGCTTCGTGTTCGCCGCGCTGATCGCCCGGCGGATCGTGCCCGAGCCGTACGCGAGCACCGGCGCCGCGCTCGCCGGGCTGTCGGTGCCGGCCATCGTGCACGCGGGCGAGATCCTGCCCTTCGCGGCCGCGGGGACGCTGCTCGCCGGATCCACGCTGTGCGCCGTGGCGGCCCACGAGGACCCGCGTGTCGGGCCGACGCTGGCGGGCGGCGCGATGCTCGCCGTCCTGCCGTGGTTCGACCCGCTCTACCTCGTCCCCGCGCTCCCCATCGGCTTCGCGCTGTACGAGGGGTGCCGGCGGTCGCGGCGGCCGACGCTGGGGCTGATCTCGGTGGAGCTCGCCGCCGCGTCGGTGGTGCTCTACGCGACGTTGAACGAGCAGCTCTACGGCGGCCCGACGCCGTGGTCGGCGCTGCCCGAGGGCGTGTCGGCGACCGGCGCGCACAGCGTGTCCGAGCACCTCGAGCGGGTGCCGCGGCTCCTGACCCTGTGGGTCGACGGCGACGGGCTCCTGCGCTGGGCGCCGATCTTCGCCTTCGTGTTCTTCGCCGGCTGGCTGCTGTGGCGCTCGCGGCGCGGGCAGATCGCCCGGGTGGTCGCGGAGCGGGCCGGCGCCGAGGCGGCGGCGGGACTCGTGCTCACCGTCGTCGGCGCCGTGGTGCTCGTCGCCGCGTTCCTGGAGCCGACCGTGGGGCCGTACGCGCGCTCCCTCGTGCCCGCCCTGCCGCTGGCCGGAGCGCTGGTGGCCTGGGGCGTGCGCCACGCGCCGCGCCCGGTCTCCGTCGTGCTGGGCGCCGCTTCGCTCGCGCTCAGCGTGTCGCTGTTCGTGTGAGCTCGTACGCGCCGGGCGCGAGGCTCGCGGTGCGACGGCGGTACGTGCTCCACTGCCACGGCCACTGGCTCGGGTCGTTGCCGTTCTCGTCCACGTACCAGTTCGTGCAGCCGCTGTGCCAGACCGTGCCCCCGAGCGCGGCGCGGAGCTCGCGATCGAACGCCTCGGCGGCTTGCCGGCGGACCTCGATGCGGTCGGCGTCCGCCCGCTCGAGCGCGTCGAGCGCCGCGAGCACGTGCGCCATGGCCGACTCGATCGTGAAGACCACCGACCCCGTCCCGCCGTTCGTGTTGGGCCCGTAGAGGAGGAAGAGGTTCGGGAAGCCGGGGACGGTCACGCCGAGGTAGGCGCGCGGGACGTCGCCCCAGGCCTCGGCCAGCGTGCCGTGCTCGCCGGCGATCTCCATCGGCGCCACGAAGTCGTGGCTGGCGAAGCCGGTGGCGAGAACGAGGACGTCGGCCGGGCGCTCGTCGCCGGCCTCGGTGCGGACGCCGCTCGGCGTGATCTCCGCGATCCGGTCGGTGACGAGCTCGACGTTGTCGCGGGTGAGGGTCGGATACCAGTCGTCGGTGAGCATGATCCGCTTGCAGCCGAGCTCGTCGCTCGGCGTGACCTTCGCCCGCAGGTCGGGATCCTCGATCGCGCGGTTGATCTGGGAGCGCCCGACGGCGCGGATCGCCGGCAGCAGGCGGGGATGCCGGGTCATGGCCGCCGCCCCGACCTCCTGGATGCCCATGATGAGCGCGCGGTCCGCTCGCACGAGGAACGGGAAGCGCTCGAACAGCTTCAGCGTGCGCGGCTTGTAGGCGAAGTCCATCTTCGGGATCGTCCAGCCGGGCGAGCGCTGGTAGACGTCGACCTGCCGGACCTGCGGCTGGATGGCGGGGACGACCTGGATCGCGCTGCAGCCCGTCCCGATGACGGCGACGCGGCGGTCCGCCAGGTCGACGCCGTGGTCCCAGCGCGCGGTGTGGAAGGCCGGGCCGGCGAAGGCCTCGAGACCGGGGAGCGGCGGGACGGTCGGGGTGGAGAGCTGGCCGCAGGCGGTGATCAGCACGTCCGCCTCGTGGTCGCCCGCGCTCGTGCTCACCCGCCACCGCGTGCCGTCCCAGCGGGCGGCCGTCACCTCGGTGCTCGTGCGGGCCTTGACGGCGTGCCGGTCCGCGACGTCCTCGAGGTAGGCCTGGATCTCGGCCTGCGGCGCGTAGCGGCGCGACCACCGCGGGTTGGGCGCGAAGGAGAACTCGTAGAGGTGCGAGGGAATGTCGCACGCCGCGCCCGGATAGGTGTTCGCGTGCCAGACCCCGCCGATCCGCTCGGCGCGCTCGAACACCGTCACGTCGTCGTACCCGGCGCGGCGCAGCATCGCGGCCGCGCCGACGCCACCGAAGCCGCCGCCGACGACCGCTATCGACCTTGAGGGCACACGATCAGCCTATGCAACACTCGATCCAGTGAGCACGCGAGTCCTCCAGGCGCTGCGGCAGCACCTGCCGGAGCTGCGCTACGAGCCGACGGCGAAGCGCGTGCGGGCGGAGCTCGGCGGCGAGACGGTCCTCGACAGCGAGCGCGCGATCCTCGTCTGGGAGCCGCGCCGCGTCGTGCCCGAGTACGCCGTGCCGGACGAGGACGTGACGGCCGAGCTCGTGCCGTCCGCGGCCGAGCCGGTGGAGTCCGACGCGCCGTTCCTGCACCCCGGCATCCCGTTCCTGGCGCACACGTCCGAGGGCGAGCCGCTCGACGTGCGCGCCGGCGGCGAGACCCGCGAGGCCGCCGCGTTCCGGCTCGCCGACGCCGACCTCGCCGGCTACGTCCTGTTCGAGTTCGACGCGTTCGACGCCTGGTACGAGGAGAACGAGCGGGCCTTCTCGCATCCGCGCGACCCGTTCCACCGCGTCGACACGCGGCGCAGCTCCCGGCACGTGCGCGTGGAGCTCGACGGCCGGTTGCTGGCCGACAGCACCCGGCCGACCCTCGTCTTCGAGACCGGTCTCGGCACGCGGTACTACCTGCCGCGCGAGGACGTCGTCGCGGACCTGGCGCCGAGCGAGAAGCGCACGGGCTGCCCGTACAAGGGCGAGGCGCGCTACTGGTCGGTCGGCGATGAGAAGGACGTCGCGTGGACCTACGAGCACCCGCTCCCCGACGCCGTGGAGATCGCTGGGATGATCGCGTTCTACAACGAGCGCGTGAAGCTGAGCGTCGACTAGCCGGTCACGTGGCGCTCGAGCCACGCGTTGCCGAACTTCTGCTCCGGGTCGAGCCGCTCCGCGAGGGCGACGAACTCGGGTAGCCGCTCGTAGCGGTCGCCGATCGTGGCGGCACCCGCCAGGAAGACCTTGCCCCAGTGCGGGCGGAAGTCGAACGGCGCGAGCGCGACCTCGAGCGCCCCGGCGAGCCGCTCCACCGCCTCGGGCTCGCGCTTCCACGTGAAGTGGATGCCGACCGTGTCCTGGTCGTGCTGCGGGCTCAGCCACAGGCGGTCGGCGGCGACCGTGCGGACCTCGGCGACCTGCAGGTGCGGCCGGATGGCATGGCCGAGCCGCCTGACCGCCTCGAGCGCCTCGTGCGCGTGCCGGCGCGGGACCAGGTACTCGGACTGGATCTCCTCCCCGGCGCTCGGAGTGAAGCCCATCCGGAAGTGGGGCAGGCGATCCGACCACGGGCCCGGGACGCCCTGCTGCGGTGTGCAGTGGGTCGGGTCCAGGCCGGGGAGCGGGTTGCGCTCGCCGTCGGCGGGCCGGGCGCCGAACACCTCGTCGGGCGGCTCGCCGCGCGTCTTGACCCAGACGCTTCCCGCGCTCTCGTCCCACAGCGTGAAGACGCTGACGCTGTAGCCGCTGCCCGTGATGGCGTCGAAGTGCTCGTGGAGCGCGTCCCAGGTGCAGGCCCTCGTAGACGCGCTGGCGGATCTCGTAGAACGGCTCGACGTCGAGCGTGACCCGGGTCACCGCGCCGAGCGCTCCGAGCCCGACCACCGTGCCGTCGAAGTCCGGCTCGCCGCGCGCGACCGTGTGGAGCTCGCCGCCGGCGGTCACCAGCTCGAGGGCGGCGACGGCTGTCGCCAGGTTGCCGTTGCTGTCCCCCGAGCCGTGCGTCGCGGTGGCGACCGCGCCCGCGACGGAGATGTGCGGCAGCGAGCCGAGGTTGTGCAGCGCGAGGCCGTGGGCGTTCAGCTCGGTGGCCAGCTCGCCGTAGCGCATGGCGCCCGGCACGGTGACGGTGCCGTCGCCGTGGTCGATGGCCTTCGGCAGGCGGTCGAGGCTGACCAGCTCGTCCGAGTCGCCGATCGCGGTGAAGGAGTGCTTGGAGCCGAGGACGCGGAGCTTCCGGGTGCCGGCCACGAGCTCCTGCAGCGCCTCGACGGTCTCCGGCTCGTGGAGGGCGTGCGCGCGGTACTCGTAGTTGCCCGCCCAGTTGCGCATCAGCGCGCGCGGACGCGGAAGACGAGCGCGTGGATCTGCGACTGGCCGTACGAGCCCGTCTGGACCGGTCCGGCGGCGCTCACGCGATCGCCGACCTGCGGGTCGCGCTCGGGACGCAGCTCGGGCGCCACGTCGACCGCCGTCATCCCCGGCAGCGTGATCGAGCCGGCGTCGAGCACGACGTGGAGGTCGCCGTCGCCGTCGGGGTCGACGGCCTCGACGTAGATCACGGTGCCGCGGACGGCCCGGCAGCCCGGCTCGCCCTCGGGGCACGTCGCCCGGCGGACGTCGCGCCGCTTCGGGCGCGGCGCGGGCGTGGGGGTCGCCTCGGCCGCGGGGCTGGCCTCGGCGGGACGGCTGTCGGCCGGCGCCTCGCCGCGATCGACGATCGACAGCGCGGCGGCGGCGATGGCCGCGAGCAGGACGATCGGGATCAGGAACCGCACCGTCTCAGCGTAATCGTGCCCGCGCGGGCGGACACCGTCGGTCGCTAGCGTCACTCGGCGCGCTGATCCGGGCGGGCGGCGTCGCCCCCGTCGACCGCTCCGCGGGCGAGGATCGCGCTTGCGGCGCTGGCGGGATCGAGGCGGCGCGCGACCACCTCGTCGAGCAGCTCCTGGACCTCCGGATCCTCGTGCAGCGAGGCCTCCAGGGCTCGTCTCAGCCGCATGGTCGCCAGCCCGAGCACCTCGGCCATGAGGTTGCGGCGGCGGCGCTCCGCGAGCGACCCCTCCTGCTCGACGTAGGCGCGATGCTCGACGAGCTTCTCCGCGAGCGTGTCGACGCCCGTGCCGCGCACCGCCTCGGTCTTGATGATCGGGACCTTCCAGCCCTCCTGCGGACCGAGGCTCAGCACGCCCTTGATCTCGCGCACCATCGTGTCGGTCAGCGGATGGTCGGCCTTGTTGACCACGATGATGTCCGGGATCTCCATCACCCCGGCCTTCAGCGCCTGGATGCTGTCGCCCGAGCCGGGGATGAGCACGAGCACCACCGTGTCGGCGTGGTCGATCACGTCGACCTCCGCCTGGCCGACCCCGACGGTCTCGAGGAAGACGTCGTCCTTGCCGGCGGCGTCCATCAGGAGCGCCGTCTGCAGCGACGCCTCGGCCAGTCCGCCCAGCGCCCCGCGGGTGGCCATCGAGCGGATGAAGACGCCGGGGTCGAGGAAGTGCTCGCTCAGGCGGATCCGGTCGCCCAGGAGCGCGCCGCCGCGGAACGGCGAGCTCGGGTCGATCGAGAGCACGGCGACCTGGCGGTCCTGCTTGCGCTGGAGGGTGACGAGCGAGCCGATGAGCGTCGACTTCCCGGCCCCGGGAGGGCCGGTGAACCCGACCACCGAAGCGTTGCCGGTGTGCGGATAGACGGCCCGGACGAGGTCCCACCCCTCGGGCTCGTCGTCCTCCACCAGCGAGATCCCGCGAGCCAGGGCGCGCTTGTCGCCCGCCAGCAGGCGCTCGGCGAGGCTGGGCTTGGGATCCGGCATGGGCGGCGCACTATCGCAGGCGTCCAGTGTCCTGATTCGGAAGTTCGGTGGCACCACCGGCGGATGCCGGGTCGTGCCTGCCGGTGCACGGCATCCGCGAGCATGCTGGTGGCACGTGACCGGATGCCGGGTGCCGGAGGCGCGAGGCCGGCGCCGAGTGCCATCGAAATTTTGAATCAGGACACTAGGATCGCTCTCCGATGGCGACGTTGGCAAAGCCGCCTGCCGAATTGAACGTCCGCGGCGAGCCCCAGCCGCTGGACGGTGGACCGTTGGCGCTGCTGCGGTTCCTGCGCGCACACGGGATGCTCAACTGGAAGTACGGGCGGTTGATGCTCCGCTGGCTCTGGCTGAAGCTGCGCTGGGGCCGGCGGCTGCAGACCGACGGCATCTGCTTCGTCGGCCCGGGGGTCAAGCTCGAGATCGGCCGCGACGCGGTGTTGCGGCTGGGGCGCTGGTCCTGGATCGGGCACGGAACGAAGATCCGCGTCCACGAGGGGTTCGCCTCGATCGGCGCCAAGACCGTGCTGGGGCAGGAGTGCACGATCTCCGCCTTCCAGCACGTCTCGATCGGCCGCGAGTGCGTCGTCGCCGACCGCGTGATGCTGATCGACTTCGACCACGGCGTCGTCGAGACCGAGCGCCCGATCCGGCTGCAGGGGATCTACAAGCGCGACGTCCGCGTTGGTCACAACTGCTGGATCGGCTACGGCGCCTGCCTCCTGCGCGGGGTCACCGTCGGCGACAACGCGATCATCGGGACCTCGACCGTGGTCACCAAGGACGTCCCGTCCAACGCGGTGGTCGCGGGGGCGCCGGCCAAGGTCCTGCGCATGCGGCCGTCGCCGGCGAGTTTGCGCTGGGAGTGAGCCGCGGGCGTCCGCTGGGGTCGGCCCGTCGGCATGCCCTCCCGGGGCAGCGCTCGCAAGCTCGCGCCTGAGCGCCCCGGAGAGGACATGCCGCGGACCGCCCGTCTCACTGGCCATGGTTTCGGCGTCTTCTCGTTCGGGGCCTCAGAAGGGCGGCACGGCGATCGCTGTGCGTGGGCACAGGCTCCCGTGGACAGTCGCGATCGGAATACCGAGCCCGGCGTGATGGTCTCGCCCGACCCCGGCGCTGGCGGCCCGGGCTCTGATTCAACGATCGCTGCTCCGCACCGGGTACGGCGCCACGCGCGACCGGCTGTGATGCCACCGCAACTTCCGCTGCGGCGAGCGGCCGAGGCTGCAGCTCACCGACCGAGTCGGACGACCTCGAGCAGCGAGTCGGCGACGTCGGGGCTGCGGAGCAGGAGCGTGTCGTTCCACAGCACCGCGACGGTGGCGCGCGTCGCGGGGTCGTGCCACAGCTCGCTGTTGTAGCCCCAGAAGCGCCCGCTGGCCCCGACGATGTCGCGGTCGACGATGTGGCGCTGCGCGACCCCGAGCCCGTACTTCGCGTAGTAGCTGTCTTCGCCGGTGTCGACGAAGCGCAGCATCTCGCGCAGCCCGCGCCGGTCGACGACGCGCCCGGCGAAGAGCTCGCGACCCCACGTCGCGACGCCGGGCGCGGTCGCCACCACGCCGGCGGCGGTCCACTCGGACGACGCGGCCGAGCGGAACGGGACGTAGCGCCCCGGCGGCGGAGCCGGCGGCCCGACCGGGTCGTAGCCGCGCGCGGTGCCGGGCGGCGCCGGCTCCTCGGGCCCCAGCGCCGCATCCTGCATGCCGTGCTCGTCGAGGACGAGGCGGTGCAGCGATTCCGCGACGCCCGTCCCGCCCGCGCGCTGCAGCACGAGGCCCATCAGCGTGTAGTTCGTGTCGGAGTAGTGCCAGACGCTTCCCGGCGGCCCGTATGGCTTGCGCACGTACTGGAGGACCATCGCCGGCGTCCAGGCCCGCGACGGCTGTCCCACCACTGCCTCGCCATACGCCACGTCCTCGTCGACGTTGAAGAGGCCGCTGGTGTGGTTCAGAAGCTGCCGCAGCGTGATGTTTCGCGCGTTCGGGAAGCGCGGGACCCAGCGGCTCAGCGGGTCGTCGAGCGAGAGCCGCCCCTCCTGGGCGAGCGCGACGGCAAGCGCGGCGGTGAGCGGCTTCGTCACGCTGGCGATGGGCATCGGCGTGTCCGGCGCCATCGGCCGCCGGAGCTCGGCATCGGCGAGCCCGCTCGCGCCGCTCCAGCGGCTGCCGTCGGGGAACGCCACCGACGCCGTGATCCCGCGGACGTCGTACTCCTCGCGCTTGGCGTCGAGCTTCGCCTGTAGGGCACGAGCGAGCCGCTCCGCCGCCGGCTCCGCCCGCCGGTCTCCCGCGTCGTCTCCGCCACAGCCGGCGAGCACGACAAGCACGACGAGGACGAGCGCTCTGGTGGGGGACATCGCTACACGGCCTCGGCGTCGCCTTTCTTGCCCTGGTCCGCCTGCTCCTCCATGGCGCTGTTCATCTGCTGGACCCAACCGCCGAGCTCGGCCGTCAGCACGCCTTCGGTCATCGTCACACATTGCTCGAACCGCTCAGCGCGCTGCTCGGGTGTGAGCGCGTCCCAGCCCTGCTGCTTGAGCGCGTCCCAACCCCGCTCCAGGGATTCGAGCTGCGCCGCCGACTGGTTGTAGGTCACGATCGCGTTGTCGACCTGGAGGTAGCCGAGATATGACAGCGCCGCGCCCGACACGGCGGTCGTGAGCCCGATCCAGATCTCCGCTCCGGCCGCGGCGAGGATCGCGCCGGCGCCGCCGGCCGCCACGCCCACCACCTGCAGCCGGTTCCGCAGGCGGTCGAGGTCCTTCACCTTCCCGTGGTAGTAGCGGAGCTGGTCCGCGACGCGGATCCGCAGGTACTGGTCGCCGTCGAGCTGCGACAGGCCATCGTCCTCGGCCTCGGCGCCGTACATGCCGGGTGGCAGCACGCCGCTGTATGGCGTCAGCGGGCCGCCGCTCGCCTCGCTCTGCATGAGGCGCGAGTCGATCTCGTCGAGCCGCTTGGCCAGCTCCGCCGGATCGCGCTCCCTGCGCGTGCGGTAGCGGTAGATCTGCCCCTTCACGGACTCCGCTCCGGCGCGCAGCAGGACCCAGCGCTTGCCGGCCGCCCGGCGGTTGGCGAGGGCGATCAGGACGGCCACGACGATGGGCCCCGCCACCACGGCCCAGTGGAGGAGGTCCTCCCCGCCCGAGACGTGATCCGGGTCGCCCTGGACGGCATTGCTCAGCAGGGCGAGGAACGTCGCCGCGATGCCGAGCCCCAGGATCCACTTCTGAAAGTTCTCGAACGTGGCCCGCAGCGCGGTCGCGTGCGCGTCGTACGTGGCGAAGGTGCGCCACGCCCGCTTGAGGACCGGCTCGTCCTGGAGCTCCCATGCGATCCCGCGCGCGAGCTGCACGGGCCCGTCGGCGCTGTCGGACACCACGAAGAGCGGGCATTGGCGGCGCTTGGCCTCGGCGGCCGCGTCGGCGTTCGTCCGCTCGTCGGCGAGCACGACGACCATGCGCCGAGCGCCTGCCGCCGCCGCGGCGGTCTCGAACCGCAGCCGGACGGGATCCGGTGCCGCGGCCGCGTCCGCGTCGCCCGCGACGAGCTCGTCGTCGATCACGGCCGCGCCGGTGATCGCCTGAGCCTTCGCGACCCCCTCGCCCGCGCTGCCGAACACGAGGATGACCGGTACCTCATCGCCCTGGGGAGCCCGGAGCTGCTCCGCCAGGCGCGCGACGACCACATCCGTGGAACCGCGATCGTCCATGACGGCGATCCTCCCATGAAGCCGCCGACTCCGTGGGATACTGAGCCACCTTTCTCGATCGAGGCACCACGCGCTACAAGGCGTTCATCTCGTACAGCCATACCTACCTGGGGCTCGCGCGCGCCCTCCAGGATGCGCTCTATCGCTTTGGAACGCCGTGGTATGAGCGGAGCGGGCCGAAGATCTTCCGCGACGAATCCGGGCTCGCCGCGAGTCCTGACCTCTGGGAGATCCTGCGCGAGGCGTTGGATGATTCGGAGTACTTCATCTACCTCGCGTCTCCGGAGTCCGCCCGCTCGTTCTACACGCAGAAGGAGATTGCCTACTGGCTCGCCCAACGCGGTCCTGACCAGATCATCCTCGGGCTCGCGAAAGGCGGCATCCAGTGGAACGAAGGGGACACGGCGTTCGATCCGCAGCTCTCAGATGCACTTCCCGAGGTCCTCCACACGGCCTTCGAACAGACGCCGCTGTTCGTCGATCTCCGTGAGCTGACGGAAGCAGACTGTCGCCTCAGCGATCCGCTGTTTCGCGACAAGGTGGCGACCATCGCGAGCACGCTGCACGGGAAGAGCAAGGACGAGCTGTACGGCATGCAGGTGTCCGCCCTGATCATGTCCGACGCCGAGCGAATGGCCCGTGACTCGGAAGCCGCGCTTGGCGAGCACCTCTCGGATCGCGCGCTGCTGCTCGCGGCGCATGCGTTGCGGCTGACGGAGGCGCAGGGCGAAGCCCGTGTGCCGGGAGCCGAAGCCGCGCTGCGCCAGACCCTCAGCCGCGCCGGCGGCCGTCCCCTCGGTCACCTCGACAACCAGGCCCGCCCGGCCCATTCCATGAGCTTCGACGGGCGTTGGCTGGCCACGGTCCACGCCGGTGACGAGACGAGGCTGTGGGATCTCGCGGCCGCCGAGCAAGCGGACTTCGAACCGGCGGCGATCTGCCACTTCCCCACGCCGAGCTGGGTGCAGCTGAGCCGCGACGGCAGCTGGCTCGTCACCGTGACGGAGCCGTCCGCAGACGAGCCCAGCGGCGAGGTCCAGCTCTGGGACATGCGCGCGAGCCCGCCCGAGCAAGTGGCGCTCGCGCACGAGGGCTCGATCGTCCAGGCCGACGTCAGCCCGCGGGGCGACTTCCTCGCCGTGTCGACGGCCGCTCCGGCGGGCCTTCTGGTCTGGCATCTGCCGCCGCGGGAGGACGGCGAGTCCGCTGGTCCATCGCTCGTGCTGAACCATCCCGGCACACGTGTCGTGCGACTGGAGTTCTCACCGGTCGACACGATGTTGTGCACCTTCTCCGGCGACGAAGTCACGGTCTGGAGCCTGGATGGCGACGTGACGAGCCGGAGCTTCCACGAGACGGCGCCGATCGAGGGGTGCCGTGTGTCTCCGGCGGGCGACAGGCTCTTGATGCTCGTGAACGAGACACCTCAGGTGGCCACGCTCGGTGCTGACGGTGAGCTCGAACGCAGCGTCATCGCAGAGCTGGACGGCGACATCGTTCACCGGCTGGAGATCAGCCCCGACGGCCGCTGGGGCCTGCTCCTGTCGGATTCGGGCCCGTCGTACGTGGTCGACCTGCAACGACCGACGGAAAGCGGATTCACGATCACCTCCGCCCGAGGCACGATGAACCGTCACGCGTTCAGCCGGAACGGTTACTGGCTCGCCACGGCCGCCGGACCGATGGAGAAGTTCCCCGAGCTGCAGGTCGAGGAGCCGGAGTTCGTCGTGCGCTTGAGGAGTCTGCTCATCCCTGGCTCGCTCGAAGAGATCGCGCTCTCGGGTCACGAAGACCTGATCACCGACGTGACGTTCTCTCCGGACGGCAACTGCCTCGCCACGTGTTCGATCGATCGAGTGATCCGGCTCTGGGATCTCAGCGAGCTGAACGCCTTGTCCGAGGTGCTCGCACGCCTCCTCCTGCAGTCGGACCCGCAGGTGCTGATCCGAGACTTCGGCTTCTCGGAGCAGGACATCGCTCAGCAACTCGGGGAGACGCTCGAGCTCGTGCAGGGGGAACTGCTCAAGGCGGCCGGACGCTTCCGCGCCGCGCGACCGGAGATCTTGCTCGCCGACGACGGCGCGCCGCTCAACTGCGCGTTCAGCGGGGATGCAGCGTGGCTCGTCAGCGCACATTTCCGAGCCCAGGAACCTGCGAGCGCGAGGCTCTGGGACACGCGTTCGAACTCCGCGTGCGCCGCGCCGATCCGCTTGTCCACCACCGCGAGCATCGACAACTTCCAGCTCAATCAGACCTGCGCGCTGAGCCGCGACGGGCGCTGGCTCTTCGTCCTGGGAACGTGCGATCTCTGGGAGCTTCGCTCCGACAGCGATCGGCCGGCGCTGCGCGACTCCGCCGGTCAACTCGAGATCAAGCGCGCCGAGTTCAGTCGCCAGGGCGGCTTCCTCATGCTCAATGCCGGCGAGACCCTGGTGCTGATGGATCTGGCCTCGGACGACAGCCCGCCGGCGCTCGACACGAATCAGCAACCCGTCCGGTACGCGTTCTTCACCGAGGACGATCGCTGGCTGATCGCGGAGTGCGGAGGCTCGACCGCGGACGACCCCGCGGACGTCCGTGCCTGGCCGCTCCAGGACGCGAGCGAACGCTCGAGCTTCGTGGCGCTATCCGGATCGCGCACGCTGCGCGTGCGCCAGGCGAGCCCGCGAGGCCGCTGGTTGCTGGCCTCGGACGATGACGCCACGCGCATCTGGGATCTCAGCCGCGACGACCCACCCGCCTCGGAGCGACGGCTCATCGCGCATCGCGGAGAGGTTGCCGACGTCTGCTGGAGTCCCGACGAGCAATCGCTGGTCAGCGCCGGTGCGGACGGGCGGCTCCTGCGCTGGCCGCTGGCGGACACGGGCGAGGACCCGGAGCCGGAGGAACTGCACGCCGTCGACGGTCCGCTCCGGTCGGTCACCGCCGATCGGCAGCACCTGCGGATCTTCGCCGGCGGAGCCGACGGACGAGGCACGCTCCTCACGTTGGACCCACAGGGCGACGTGACGGAGCGCTGGGACCCGCCGGGCCTGGCCGGCGACGTCAGCGGCGCCTTCTCATCCACCGGCCGTTGGCTGAGCACCTGGGATGGCCGCGCCGTGCGCGTGTTCGACCTCGAGCGTCGCGTCGAGCGCCGGGAGCTGCCCCATGATCCCAACGCGATCCACCTGGGGAGCACCTACCGGTATTCCTCGGACGAGCGCTGGTTGGTCGTGGCGAGACAGGGCCGGCTCTTTCTCATCGACCTGCGCGCCGATCTCGACGCACCGCCCATCGAGTTGCCCGGGCATCGTCACGACGTGATCGTCTTCCGCATGACGAGCGACGCGCACTGGCTCGTCAGCATCGATCGACCGCTGAGCGAGCCCGGGGGCTACGTCCCGCCGCAGAGCTGCCGCATCTGGGACCTGTGGTCGCCCACCCCCGCGAACTCGTGCGTCGTCCTGCCCGACCTCGAGCTCGGGGTCGACCGCATCGAGCTGACGCCCGACGACCGCTGGCTGATCACCTCGAGCCGCGACGGCGTGCGCGCCTGGCCGCTCGGGACCGAGCACCTCCTCGCCGTCGCGCAGCGGAGCATCGGACGCGAGCCGAGCGAAGAGGAGCGGCGGCGCTACGCCTTCACCACCTTCGAAAGCGAAGCGTCCGCTCCAGCTCAGTCGTAGGCGGCCATTCGCTATCACTCCGTCGGTGACGACGGCGACGGTGGCGCTCGAGGGGTCGCGCCGCCAG
Organism: uncultured Solirubrobacteraceae bacterium; assembly: GCA_963774155.1. GTDB lineage: Bacteria > Actinomycetota > Thermoleophilia > Solirubrobacterales > Solirubrobacteraceae > DASSUW01. The sequence continues at coordinate 554,982 of CAVZDW010000004.1, read as the reverse complement.
CGGCGCGGGCAGATCTATGTGGCGCTCGCCGCGGTCGCGTGGTCGACCGCCGGCGTGCTCCAGCGCCAGCTCACGCTCGACACGTCGACGCAGGTCTTCGGCCGCGCGGTGTTCGCCGGCGCCGCGCTGCTGGCCTTCGTCGCGGTGGTCGAGCGTGGCCGGCTGCTCCACGCGTTCAGGTCCGTGGGGCTTGCGGGGATCGCCGTGGCGCTGTGCGTCGCGACCGCCTCGGGCAGCTTCATCGGCGCGCTCAACCACACGAGCGTGGCGCGCGTCCTGTTCATCCTGGCCGTCTCCCCCGTGCTGGCCGCCCTGCTCGCCCGGGTGACGCTCGGCGAGCCGGTCACGCGGCGCACCGCTCTGGCGATGGCGCTGGCGCTGGCGGGCGTCGCGGTGATGCTCGGGGCGCCGGGCGAGGGCAGCCTGGCGGGAGACGGCCTGGCGTTCCTCGCGGCGCTCGCCTTCGCGGTGATGATCGTGATCACGCGCTGGCGCCGCGACGTCTCGATGGCGCCGGCCACGTGCCTCTCCCAGGCGATCCTCGTCGCCGTCTTCCTCCCCTTCGCCAGTCCGGGCGAGATCGGCGGCGACGACGTCGTCTGGCTGGCCGCGCTCGGCATCGGGCAGATCGGGCTCGGCTTCGGGCTGCTCACCGTCGGCGCGCGGCTGATCCCGGCCGCGCAGGTGGGGCTGATCACGCTGCTCGAGGTGGTGCTCGGCCCCCTGTGGGTGTGGCTCGCGCTGGACGAGCGCCCGAGCACGCTCACGCTCGTCGGCGGGGCGATCGTGATCGTCGCGATCGTGATCCAGACGCGCGGGGCGCCGACACCCGAGCCCGACGAGGACCGGGCGCTCCCGGCGCTGCACTAACGACCCGACGGGCGTCGGCCCTTGGACGCGTGCCAGACGGCCTCATACAGCGCGTGCGCGTCGAGGAACGCCTCCAGGTCTTCGACGCCGGGGTCGCCGTAGGCGGCGAGGAGCTCGTCCATGAACGTCGCGCGCTGCCCGCGCGCCCTCGCGCTCGACACGAGCCCGGCGACGTCCCACGCGACCGGGCCGGCGCAGACGTCCTCGAGATCGTTCCAGACCAGCCCGCTCGTCGGTGCGCAGCAGGTTCGACAGCGAGGCGTCACCGTGAAGCGCCTGCGCGGGCAGCGAGCTCTCGAAGACCGCGGGCGTCAGCGCGTCCAGCTTCGAGCGAAGCCCGTCGATGTCCCGCTGGGTCAACGAGGGCGACGGGCGCAGCTCCGCGAGCAGGCGCCCGAGCCAGTCCCGAATCTCGCTCAGCGGGGGCAGGTCACCCGGGAAGCCGGCGAGCGCCACGTGCAGTTGCCGCAGCGAACGACCGACTTCCTGTGGCTCCGGCGGCGGAGCCTGCGCGTCGTGCGGGACGAACTTCCACAGCGTCATCCACAACCCGTCCCGCTCGTGCGGCCCCGGCGGCAGGATGTCCGTGGGCGGAACGACGAGGTCGGTCCGCTCGGCCAGGTAGACGCCGACGGCTACCTCGCGGGCCAGCCATTGGCCGACGTCATCGTGCAAGACCGCCGTCGCCGTCATCACCCGCGCCACCACCGGTGCGGGTTTCAGGTGCACCAGGACGTTGCTGCCGCCGGCGATCGGCACCGCCTCGTCGCAGGCCACGCCGTGCTCACGCGCCACGGCCTGCGCGGCCGCGACCGACGAGGCTTCGCCCAGCACCTCAGCCGATTATCCCCTTTCGTGACGCCCAGGAGCGCTTCTCGCTTGATTGCGAGAAACGCTCGCGTCTGGGAAAGCTGGGCGCGACCGTTCGGGAAGGGTGCGCAAGACGTTTCCAACGCCGTCGGACGACCTCACGGTGGCCGAGGCCGCCGAAGCGCTGGGAACCAGCCCGCAGACCGTCCGGAGGCTGCTGCGCGACGGCGAGCTGCGCGGGCGAAGGGAGCCGTGGGGAAACCGGTTCGTCTGGGTTCCGAGTCGGAAAGGCGTCTCCGAGTTCCTTTCCCAGCAGGGACGCCTGGACGGACGCCGCCGGAGACGGCCGGCGACCGTTCGGAGACGGTGGTTCCTCCGTCCCCGCGGGCGCGCGACGGTCGTCGTCGTCGCGCTCGGATTGCCGCTCCTCCTGGTCTACGCGTCAGCGCAGATCCTGCCCGGCGCCCTCTGGTTCGACGAGCTCGGGCAGCTTGACGTCTTCCGGCGCATCGCGGCGGCGCAGGCCGAGCTCTGGCTCCTGGTCGCCGGCACGGCTACGCCCTTCGTCGCGCTGAACCTCCTCGTCGCGCTCTCGCGGGCCGGCGTTGCCCGGACGCGCTCGGTCACGCTTGCCGTCGTCGCCGCGTCGCTCGTCGTGGGCACGTCGATTGCGGCGTCGGCCGCCCGGCACTGGGAGACGTTCCTGCTCTGGCGCCATGGGCAGCCGTTCGGCGTGCTGGATCCGATGTCCGGCAAGGACGTCGGGTTCTTCGTCTTCTCGCTCCCATTCGGGCTCCTGGCTTCGCGGCTGCTGCTCTGGGTCATCGCGGTCGCGGCAGCCTTCGCGCTGCTCGTCTATCTCGAGCGGCGCGCGCTCACGCTGAGGCCGCTTCGCGCGACCTACGAGGCCCAGGTGCACCTTGCCGTCCTCGCCGCCGTCTTCCTGCTCGCCGTGGCGTGGAGGTTCCGCCTCGAGCGGTACGTGCTCGAGCTCGGCCAGCCCTCGTCCACCGGCAGCGACTCGTTCGCGGGCGCCCGATACGTGGACGTCCACGTCCGGTCGCCGGGGCTCACGGCGCTGTCGATCCTCTCCGTCGTGTTGGCGCTCGCGTGCGTGGCCGCCCCGCACATCGCGCGCCGCGGATACCGGCGCCGAGCCCGGTTGTCGATCGGCGTCCCGGCGGCCGGTCTCCTCGTCGCGCTGGTCTCCTTCGGGTCGTGGCTGCCGGCGGTCGTGCAGCGGTTCGCGGTCGACCCGAACCCGCTGCTCAGCGAGCAGCCCTTCGTCGAACGATCGATCGCGGCGACGAGGAACGGCCTCGGGCTCGACGGGATCGAGGTGCATCGGTATTCGCCGACCGGCAGGCTGAGCGCCGCCGACGTCTCGCAAGCTCGCTCGCGGCTCGCGAACGTCCAGGTCTGGGACACACCGGTGCTCGAGGCGCGGATGCGCGACCTGGTCACCGCCGCGCCCTTCTACGACCCGGGGAAGCCCACCGCCGACATCGTGCAGGAGGCCGGACGGCGACGGCTGACGGTCGGCAGCGCTCGCGAGCTCGACCTGGGCCGCGCCGGCGGCAACGGCCGCTCGTGGGCCAATGAGCGTCTCGCATACACCCACGGCCTCGGGCTTCCCCGGTTCGCCGGAACCGACATCGAGCGGACCGGTCAGCCGCGCCTGCTGGACGCGGGCCTTCGCGGCGGCCAGCCGCGCATCTACTTCGGTGACCTTCCTCCGAAGTCGCCGGAGTGGGTCCTCGTGAACACTCGCCGCCCCGAGGTCGACGTGCCCGGCTCGGACCGCGAATACCACTACACCGGCCCGGCCGGAATCCGGCTTTCGAGCGGGATCGAGCGAGCCGTGTTCGCGCTCGCGCTCGGAAGCAGGAAGCTCCTGATCTCGCGCGACGTGACGCCCAAGTCGCGGATCCTCCTGCACCGCGACGTGCGCGACCGGCTGGCCACGCTGGCGCCGTTCATCCAGTGGGATGCGCATCCGGCGCCGCTCGCCGTCGACGGCCGGATCGTCTTCGTGGTCGACGGCTACACGACGAGCGCCGGCTATCCGTACGCCGAGCGCGTCGCGCTCGGCGGGGCCTCGGTCAGCTACGCCCGCTCGGCGGTGCGGGCGACGGTCGACGCGTTCTCGGGCCAGGTGGAGCTGTACCTGACCGACGAGTCGGACCCGATCGCGCGTGCCTGGACCGAGGCGTTTCCGTCGCTCTTCCAGCGGCCGGAGGCGATGCCCGCGTGGCTTCGCGACCGAGCTCGGTACCCGACCGACCTCTTCACGGCGCAGGCGACCGCCTACGAGCGGTTCCACACCACTCGAGCGGACGTGTTCGCGAGCGGCTCCGACGTCTGGTCGCCGCCGACGAGCCTCTCCGGCTCGATCGAGGTCGCCGGCGACATCCGGTTCGACGAGGACGACGAGGACGATCTCCGCCGGTCCATGCGGCCCGAGTACAAGCTCTCGCCCCCGCCCGGGCAGCCGGAGCCGCGGCTCGTCCTCTCGACCAACTACAGCCCGCGGCGCGGACAGAACCTCGTCGCGTCGCTCGACGGCTGGGTGGACGACCGCGGCCGGGCCCACCTCGCCTCGCGAAGCCTGCCGTCCGACCCGATCACGCTCGGACCCGCGCAGGTCAGCCGGTTGGTCTTCTCGACACCGCGCGTCAGCGAGCTCCTCGGCCTCACGAATCTCGAGCTCCGCGATCTCGACAGGTCCTCGCTCGACAGCGTCTCGCTCGGAAGGCCGCATCTCCTGTACCTCCCGCGCGGCATCGTCCAGATCCAGAGCCTGTACAAGGGCGCGAGCGGACCCGGTGTCTCGCGGATGATCGGCGTCACGGCGTTCCTCAACGGTCGTGCCGGCGTCGGGTCCGATGTCGACGACGCGGTGCGGCAGGCGCTGCACGAGCCGCCGGACGTCGACGTCCTGAGACCTCGCGGACGCCCCGTGGTCGGAATGCCGGTCGAGCTGCCCTTCCGCGTGCGGAACGCGCGGCGCGAGGTGATGACGATCACGTCGCCCGCCGGCCGCCAGGAGGTGAGCCACTCGGTCGAGGCGGGCCTGGGAGGCGTCACCTGGGTTCCGACCGCGCCCGGCCGCGTTCGCGTACGCGTCGCGGTCGAGGGCATGGACGGAAGCCAGGCGGCCGGCAGGACGGCGTTTCGCGTGCTGAGCCCGGCGCCGGCGGTGCGGGTGACGAGCGCGCCGGCTCGCGCCCGTGTCGGCCGGCCGATCAGGTTCTCGTTCAAGGTCGCGGATGCGCTGGACGAGCTGGCCGAGGTCTCGACCCGGGACGGCACGTTCACGCGCCGCTATCGCATCCGCAACGGCACCGGCTTCGTCGAGTGGACGCCGACGACGGAGGGACCCGCTGAGCTGCGGGTCCGGGTGCGCGGCCGCCAGGGGCAGACGGCTACCGACTCGGCCAGGCTCACCGTGGCGGCGGGCCCTCGCGCGGTCGCTCCGGCGGTGACGCTGCTCGAGGTCCCGGATCGTGCGACCGTCGGCCGCGAATCCGAGGTCGCCTTCAGCGCCGCCGGATCCCGTGAGGTCGTCGCCCGGATCGCCGGCGACGACGGAGAAGCGCGCGTCTGGCGATTCGCACGTCCCGCCGGCAGAGTGGCGTTCGCCTGGACGCCGACTGAACCCGGCGACTATCGGCTCACGGTCAGCGCGCAGTCGAGCGGCGGCACGACGACGCAGACGACGATCCCGCTGACCGCCGGGGTCGAGCCATGACGGCGGCGTGGCAGCGCAAGCTCCTCGTCGCGGGCGCCTGCGCTCCTCGGAGGGCTGCTCGTCGATCGTGCGAGTCCGGTGCTCGGCGTGCAGCTCGCGACCGTCGGCCTGGGGATCGGGCTGGTCGCGGCGTCCTTCCTGCTGGCCTGGGCGGCGGACGCGGGCGAGGCGGTCTTCTCGGGCGGCCTCGTCCTCGCGGTGATCGCGCTCCTTGCGGTGCTGCCCGAGTTCGTCATCGAGGCGCGGTTCGCGTACGGCCTCCAGACCGAGCTCGTCACCGCCAACCTGACCGGCGCGACGCGGCTCCTGCTGACCGGCGCGGTCGGCCTGCCGCTCGCGGTCGCGTTCATCGCTCGCAGGAGGAGTCAGGCGGCGGCTTCGCTCGAGCTCGCGCCGCCCCGGCGGCTGGAGCTCGCGGTGTTGCTGATCACGTCGATCTTCGCGATCCAGATCGTCGTCAGCGGGAACCTGACGCTCCTCGACGGCATCATCCTCGTCGCGCTCTACGCGCTCTACGCACGACGGGTGCAGGGCACGCCGGAGGAGGAGCCCGCCGTCCTCGGCGTGCCGGCCGGCCTCGTCTCGCTCCCGCCGCGGTATCGACGACCCGTGATCGCCGCCCTGGCCCTCGTGGCGGGCGCCGTCGTCGTCACGATCGCGAACCCGTTCGCCGACGCGCTGCTCGGCTCCGGGACGGCGCTGGGCATCGACCCGTACTTCCTGATCCAGTCGGTGGTCCCCGTGGCCACCGAGGCACCGGAGTTCGTCATCGTCGCGGTCCTCGTCGCCCACCGCCGTCCCGCCCAGGGGCTGGCGTTGTTCCTCGCTTCGTCGGTGAGCCAATGGACGCTGGCGATGGGCGCGCTTCCGATCGCGTTCTTCGCGGGAGGCGGAGGCGCGTCGATGCCGCTCGACGCGCACCAGCAGCTCGAACTGGGCCTCACGGTGGCGCTGACGCTCTTCGCCGTGGCCGCGCTCGTGTCGCTCCGGCCCGAACGCGTCGACGCCGTGCTCATGGTCGGCCTGCTCGCGCTCCAGCTCATCTACCCGACCACGTTCATCCAGCTCGCATCCGCGTTCGTCTTCCTCGTGTTCGCGCTCGATCTCCTTGTCGAGCCCCGGCATGCCGTCCGCTCGTTGTTCGGCGCGCTGCTCGGGAGACGCGGGCGTACCTGACGAGCTATCCGGCCGCGCTGACGGGGCGCTGTGCCAGCGGCTCGACGAACTCCAGGAAGTGGTTCAGGACGCCCTCCGGATCCTCGATCTGCGGCCAATGGCCGATCTCGTCCCCGAGGAGGACGACGTCCGGCTCGGGGATCAGCTCGGCGTAGCGCGCGGCCATGTGCCGACCGGAGTTGGGGTCATACGGACCGTCGATGAAGCGCATCGGCACGCTCGTCTCCCGCATCGCCCGCACCCAGCGGTTGCGGTGGTGGTAGCGATCGAGGATGAAGCGACCCACCTTGTGCGAGACGCGGCGCCCGTCGTTGTAGTCGAGGATCTCGCTGAATTGCCGCCAGAGCTCATCCGACGGCTTGGTCTTGGGTCCGAAGGCCTCGTTGATGGCGGGGCGGATCACCGCGTCGGACAGGAAGAGCCGCGGGGACTTCGCGAACAGCCCGCCGAGCGGCGTCTTGACGGTGAGCGTCTGCAGCAGCCGCGGACGGTAGGCCTCGATGAACATGCCGCCGTTGAGCCAGGTGATGGATCTGATCTCGTACGGGCGGCTGCCCTCCTGGCGTTCCTCGAACCGGCTGAGCAGCTCCTGGGCGACGCTGTCGCCGACGTCGTGCGCCAGCACATGGCATTCCGAGACGCCGAGGTGGTCGAGCAGCGCCTCGTGCATGTCCGCGTGATCGTGGACCGAGTACTCGTATTCGACCGGCTTGGCCGAGAAGCCCATGCCGAGCATGTCGGGGGCGATCAGCGTGAAGCGCTCGCTCAACGCCGGCCAGACCGGGTGCCAGTCGAAGGAGCTGAACGGGTATCCGTGCAGGAGCAACAGGACCGGTCCCGTTCCCTCGCGCCGGTAGAACACCTCGAATCCGAGATAGTCGAAGGACTGGCCCTGCGAGCGCCACTGCTCAAGTTGCGCGTCCATCGCGAACCTCCGGGACGAGCTGGCTGGTGGACCACGACCCTCGCACCGGCCAGCCCGGGCGTCAAGACGCGGCGTCCTCTCCTAGGCTTCGCGCCGTGAAGACGACGAGTACGCGTTGAGCGCCGGTCTCGCCGCGCTCCTCGACGACGTGGCCGCGCTCGCCCGCGCGGCCGCAGCGTCGGTCGACGACGTCGCCGCGGGTGCGAGCCGCGCGAGCGTGAAGGCGGCCGGCGTGATCGTCGACGACGCCGCGGTCACCCCGCGCTACGTCCAGGGGTTCCGGGCCGAGCGCGAGCTGCCGATGATCAAGCGGATCGCTGTCGGCTCGCTGCGGAACAAGCTCCTCTTCATCCTGCCCGCCGCGCTGCTCCTGAGCGAGCTGCTGCCGTGGCTGCTCACGCCGATCCTGATGATCGGCGGCACGTACCTCTGCTACGAGGGCGCAGAGAAGTTGTGGGAGACGATCAGCCCGCATCCCCCGGACGCGGAGACGTCGGACAGCCTGCAGGGACCGGAGCACGAAGAGGAGCTCGTCGGCGGGGCGATCCGCACGGACTTCATCCTCTCGGCGGAGATCATGGTGATCGCGCTCAACGAGGTCGCCGACGAGCCGTTCATCTCGCGTGCCCTGATCCTCGTGGTCGTCGCGCTCGCGATCACCGCCGGCGTCTACGGCGCCGTCGCCCTGATCGTGAAGATGGACGATGCGGGCCTACGGCTGGCGCAGACGCGCGAAGGGCCGGCCGCGTCGTTCGGGCGCGGGCTGGTGCGCGCCATGCCGGTCGTCATGTCGGTGCTCTCGACGGTCGGGATCGCCGCGATGCTCTGGGTCGGCGGGCACATCCTCCTGGTCGGCCTCGACGAGCTCGGCGTCTCGCTGCTCTACGACTCGGTCCATCATCTCGAAGAGGACGTCGACGACGCGCTCGGCGCGGTGGGCGGCGTCGGCGCCTGGCTGACCAACACCGCCGCCTCCGCGGTCCTCGGGCTCCTCGTCGGCGCGATCGTCGTGGCGATCATGCACCGGCGGGGACACGCGAGCCGGCACTGAGGGCTCAGCGCCTGACGCGGTAGTGCATGTGGGTGACGCCGCCCTCGCCCTCGAGGACCCGGGTGCGCTCGAGCTCGATCTGCTCGGGACGGAGGTTGTCGAACAGACGGCGCCCTTGGCCGAAGAGCACCGGGACGAGATGGATCTCGAGCTCGTCGAGGACGCCGGCAGCGAGCGCGAGCTGCGCGGTTCCGGCGCCGTGGACCAGCACGTTCTTCTCGCCCGCAGCCCGCTTGGCCTCGGACATCGCGGTCCCGACGTCGTTGACATAGGTGACCAGCGGCCACTGCGTCTCGCTCTCGGGCTCTCGGCGGCTCAGGATGAAGATCGGCACGCCGTCGTGGTGGTCGCCGCCCCAGCCGCCGGCCGGCTCGAAGGTCCCCCGGCCGGCGACGACCGCCCCGGTCGCCATGAACTCGTCGACGACCTGGCCGTTGACGCCGGCCAGGCCCGAGATGGCCTTGTGGTCGGCGCCGTCGCCGGCGAAGACCCACTCGTGCAGGCGGGGCCCGCCGTCGCCGAGCCCGTTGTCCGGTCCCTCGTTGGGTCCGGCGATGAAGCCATCGAGGGACATGGACATGTAAAGAACGGTTGCGGACACGACTCTCCTTCGTCTGGTCTGCACACTGTGACCGTCGGGCCAGGCGAATCTCATCGCGTGGCCCGAGCGGTCGACAGCGGCTCAGACCGGGACGGGAGCGCCCATCTCGAGCACGCGCAGACCCAGCGGCTGGAGCGGCTCCTCGAACGTCGAGACGATCTCCGAGCTGCAGAAGAAGCCGACGACGCGCAGCGTCTCGTCGCCGTCGTTGGCGACGCCGTGGGGGACCATCTCCGGGATGACGACCAGGTCGCCGGCCGACACGCGGCCGCGCTCGTCGCCGGCATGAGCGATGCCGGTGCCGCTCACGACGTAGAGGATCTCCTCGGCGCTGTCGGTGTGGGTCGGGAGGTACTCGCCCGGCTCGACCTCGAAGACGACGACCGCGGTGTCGCGCGCGCCGGTGTACTTGTTGATCGGGAACGCGGGGTGCACCTGGCCGGCCGGATCGCTGTCGACCCAGACGTGGAGCAGGTCGAGGCTGGCGGTGGAGACGGTCTGCATGGGGAGGACTCCTTTGAGGGTACAGGGGTGTGCAGCGGAAACGGCAGAGTAGGGAACGCGGCAGGATCTGTCAATATTCACTGCACACCTATGTCGCCCCAAAAGCGCAAATACGAGCTCCGCCGCCGGGCCGAGGGCATGGAGGAGACCCGCCGCCGCATCACCGAGGCGGCCGTGGAGCTGCACGGAACGGTGGGCCCGGCCCGGACGTCGCTGTCGGCGGTGGCCGCACGTGCGGGCGTGCAGCGGCACACCCTGTACCGCCACTTCCCGGACGAGGACGCGCTCTTCACGGCCTGCTCGGGCCGCTTCGCGGAGCTCAACCCGTTGCCGGACCAGGAGCGCTGGCGTGCGATCGAGGACCCGGCGGAGCGGCTCGAGACGGGCCTCGGCGAGCTCTACGGCTGGTACGAGCAGAACGAGCCGATGCTCTCCAACCTCTACCGCGATGCGCCGCTGGTGGAGGCCCTGGCCTCGCACATGCGGCCGATGAACGCCTACGTGGAGGAGGCCGGCCGCACGCTGGCTTCCGGCTGGCCGGCCCGCGGCGGGCGCCGCAAGGTGCTCACCGCTGCGGTCCGCCACGCCGTCGACTTCCACACCTGGCGCTCGCTCGCCCACGCCGGAGGTGTCAGCCGGGCGCAGGCGGTCAAGCTCGCCGGCGCCCTGGTGGCGAGCGCGGCTCGCTCCTGAGCGCGCGTCAGGCGGCGAGCGCGAGCGTGGCCGCCGCGCCCCGCGCGGCGTCGACCAAGCCCCGGAACAGCGATGCGTGCTCCGGGCGGTGGGTGAGCACCTCGGGGTGCCACTGCACGCCCAGGCAGAACCGGGCGGAGGAGTCCCACACGGCCTCGATCGTCGAATCGCGTGCGACGGCGCAGACGCGCAGGCCGGCGCCCATCCGGGCGATCGCCTGGTGGTGGTAGGAGTTCACGTCGAGCGTCTCGGTGCCGGTGATCCGGCGCAGGAGCGATCCGCTCTCCACGGAGACACGGTGCGCCGTCTCGAGGGCCGCGTGGCCCTGGTTGTGCTCGAGCGTCGTGCGGTCCGGCAGGTGCTGGTGCAGCGTTCCGCCGCGCGACACGTTGAGCGCCTGCATCCCACGGCAGATGGCGAACACGGGGAGGTCGCGCTCTGCGGCGCCGGTGAGGAGCGCCAGCTCGTACTCGTCGCCGACGCGATCGACGCCGGGGCCGACCTGCGGATGGCGCACCTGCCCGTAGACGGCGGGGTCGATGTCGGGGCCGCCGCTGACGACCAGGCCGTCCAGGCGATCCAGCAACGCGGCGGTGTCGTCGACGAAGCCGTGCGCCGGCACGACGACGGCGACGCCGCCGGCCTCCTGGACCGCCTGGGTGTAGGTGAGCCGCATCGCGAGCCGGGCGGGGGTGAGGTCGCGCTCGCGTCGGCCAGGAGCCGGCGCCCACACCGGCACGGGTTCGGCGCGCAGCTCGTGCGTCACGACACCGATGAGCGGTGGGGCAGCCCGGTCGATGGATGGACGGGAGCGGCGCATGGTCGTCCGCAAAGCTTGCGGCCTGCGGCGGTCTCGCGCCATCGGGGTTCCCGGCAAGCGTGCGTACGGTCCGCTGCCGGGCCGGCGGGGGCCAGCCCCCGCATCGCGGATGAAGCAGACTGGGGCGATGAGCGTCTTCAGGGAGGCTGAGCTTCGGTACCTCGCCGGCGGTCGGCAGCTCGGACGGATCGCGACGGTCGGCGCGGATGGCACGCCGCACGTGGTGCCGGTCGCGTGGATCTACAACGCGGTGCGCGACACGATCGACGTCGGCGGCAGCGAACTCGAGCGCTCGAAGAAGTTTCGCGACGTGGCCCGGACGGGGCGAGCCGCGATCGTGATCGACGATCTGGCCAGCACGGACCCGTGGCGTCCGCGCGGGATCGAGATCCGCGGGCGGGGCGAGGCGATCGCGCTGCCGACGCCGCTGATCCGGATCCATCCCGAGCGGATCGTCGTCTGGGGGCTCGAGCCGGGCCGCAGCGCGCGTACGGTGGCGTAGATTTCGCCTCGTGGCCACGCTCTTCGGTGACCGGGAGCGCTACGCAGCAGGTCTGACGCAGGTGGCGCCGGGGGTGCATGCGTGGCTGCAGCCCAACGGCGCGTGGGGCGAGTCGAACGCCGGGCTCGTCGTCGGCAGCGGTGAGTCGCTCCTCGTCGACACGCTCTGGGATCTGCCGCTCACGAGGCGGATGCTCGACGCGATGCGGCCGCTGGTGGCGGAGGCGCCGATCCGCACGCTGGTGAACACGCACGGCGACGGCGACCACTGGTTCGGCAACGAGCTGGTCGGTGCTCAGGAGATCGTCGCGACGGACGCGGCGGCCGCGCACGAGATGCGGGCGGTGAAGCCGGGCTCGATGGTCGCGCTTGGGCGGCTCGGGTCGGCGCTGAACCTTGCGGGACGGAGCCCGATCCCGTACCCGAGCCGCGGGGCGGTCGGCTCGAGCGGCCGCTTCCTCCGGGGAATGGTCTCGCCCTACGAGCATCGCGGCATCTCGCTGACGCGACCGACACGGACGTTCTCGGGTCGGCTCGAGCTCGACGTCGGCGGCCGGAAGGTCGAGCTGATCGAGGTCGGGCCGGCGCACACCCATGGCGACCTGATCGTGCATGTGCCCGACGCGCGCGTGGTGTTCGCCGCCGACGTCGCGTTCGTCGGCTCGACGCCGGTCATGTGGGCCGGCCCGCTCGAGGGCTGGCTGCGCGCGCTGGACACGATCGAGGCACTCGAGCCGGAGGTGGTCGTGCCGGGGCACGGGCCGGTCACGGACGTGCCCGGGCTCGCGACGCTGCGCGCCTACTGGGCCTACCTCGATGCCGCCGCGCGGCCACGCCTGGCACGTGGTCTGAAGGCCGAGGCGGTCGCACGCGAGCTCGTGACGTCGGAGGAGTACTCGGCGCAGCCGTTCGCCGGCTGGGAGTGCCCGGAGCGGGCGGTGATCAACGTCCACACGCTCGATCGGCACCGGCGCGGAGGGTCAGAGCCCCGCGGGCCGGCCGTCGTCCGGATCCTCGGCGCGGTCGGCCGGCTCGCCGCCGAGCTTCCCGGGAGAGCGCCCGCCGCGCTCCACCCGGCAGCATGATCTGAGTTCCGTCAGGCGGCGACCTCGCGACGCGTGATCCGCCAGATGCCGATCACGAGCGGAAGCAGCATCCAGAGCGCGAGCGCGGTGCCGGCGTGCGCCCACTGGGTTCCGCTCATGACCTCCTCGTGCAACGGGGCGAGCGCGAGACGCGTGTCCAGCCACGGGGCCGCGCCGGCGAGGAAGGACAGCGAGGCCACCGCCGTCCACGTGATCGGCAGCGCGAAGAGCGCGACGGTGGCGGGCGCCGAGGCGAGGAAGATCGCGCCGAACGCGACGCCGACGATGATGCCGCTCGTCAGGAAGACCGCCGACTGCGCGATCAGCGTGCCGGCGTCGGTCCACGCCCCGTCGGCGGCGAACACGCCCGCGGCGACGACCGCGACGGCCATGAGGAGCATCACGAGGGAGAGGACGATGCCGGCGATGAGCTTGGCGCCGAGGACGCGCGAGCGCACCGGGACCAGCGCGAACGTGATCATCCCGGTGCGCTGGGACCACTCCGAGGTGACGAGCAGGATGCCGACGATCGGCAGCAGCACGGCGGCCGGCTGCAGCCCGAGGCCGAGGACGGAGGCAAACGTATGGTCCGCCGCGTCGCCGGTGACGACACGGGCGACGACGACGACCACGGTGAGCGCGACCATGGCGATCTGCAGCCAGAAGCCCGCGCGGGTGTTGACCATCTTGCGCAGCTCGACGGCGACGAGACGGCCGATTCCGGGGCGCGCGTTGATGCCGGCGGTATTGACGGGGATCGGTGCGGTGAGGGTGCTCATGCGGTTGCTCCAGTCAGCTCGGTGGTCAGCTCGAAGAAGAGGCGCTCGAGGCCCGCGCCCTCGGCGCGGTCGAGCCGGTGCAGCACGACGCCGGCGGCCATCGCCGCGCGGGCGACGACGTCGGGCTCGGCCTCGACCAGCCGCCGCCCGCCGTCGGCGGGATGCATCGCGAGGCCGGCGCGGTCGAGCGCGGCGTCGAGCCCGTCGAGGTCGGCGGCCTCGACGATGGTCCCGCTCGCGGTCAGCAGCTCGGCGCGGGTGCCCTGCGCCTGGATCCGTCCGCCGCCGATGATCATCATCCGGTCGGCGACGGCCTCGACCTCGGCCAGCAGGTGCGACGAGAGGAGCACGGTGCCGCCGCGGTCGGCGAAGCCGCGCAGCAGGCCCCGCATCCACCGCATGCCCTCCGGATCCAGTCCGTTGGCGGGCTCGTCGAGGATCAGCACCTCCGGGTCGCCGAGCAGCGCGTGGGCGAAGCCGAGCCGCTGGCGCATGCCGAGCGAGTACTGGCCGACCCGCTTGCGCGCCGCCGTCTCGTCGAGGCCGACGAACTCCAGCAGCGCGTCGACGCGATGCGTCGGCACGCCCATGGTCTGCGCGGAGACGGCGAGCGCCTCGCGGCCCCGGCGCCCGGCGTGCTGCGCCGAGGCGTCGAGCAGGATCCCGACGCGCCGGCCGGGGTTGGGCAGGTCGCGGTAGCGCCCGCCGAGGATCCGGGCCTCGCCGTTGTCGGGCTCGGACAGGCCGACGAGCATCCGCATCGTCGTGGTCTTGCCGGCGCCGTTGGGGCCGAGGAAGCCCGTGACGGTGCCCGGCTCGCAGCGGAAGGAGACATCGGAGACGACGGTGCGCCCGCCGAGCTGCTTGGTGAGTGCTTCGGTTTCGATCATGCCTGCAGACTCACGGTCCGCCTGGCTCCCGGCCAGCGTCGCCGGGCTGAGCTCGCCGGGCCCTAGGGCCTGAGCAGATGACGACTTTGGTAGGGGGTCGCCGCCGTGGCGCTCGCCTAGCCTTCACCCTCGAGCGATGGCACGCGAGTCGACAACCCGAGGCCCGTCCGGCTGGCTCCGGACGGCACTGCCGGCCGCCTTCGTCGACGACCCCGACCAGGAGCGCAGCCGCCGCGACCGCCTCGTCGACGCGACGATGTATCTGGTCGCGTTCACGATCAGCACCGCCACCCTCGTGGACACCTGGGACCTGCATCCTCCCTGGCTGCGCCCGGTGGCCGTCGCGGCAGTGATCGCGACCGTTGGCTCGCTGCACTGGCGGCGGACGCACCCCGGCGCGGTCGGGATCGGCGTCGGAGCCGTTTCCGTCCTGCTCATCACGGCTCCGTTCGTCGCCCTCTTCAACGCGGCGATCCGGGCCCGAGGTCGCGATCTGGCCATCACCGCCGGCCTCACGATCGCTTCGAACTTCACGAACCCGCTGCTCTATCGCGGCTCTCAGAGCCTCGGGCTCGAGTTCGGCGCCGGCCTGGGGTTGACGGGCGCCGCGCTCGGCTGGGGACTGTTCGTGCGCGCGCGCCGGGAGCTCGTGCGATCGCTGAACGAGCAGGCCGACCGCGCCGGGGACGACGCGCGCGCGGCCGAGCGGCGGCGGATCGCGCGCGAGATGCACGACGTGCTCGCCCACCGCCTTTCGCTGCTCGCCGTCCACGCCAATGCGCTCGAGTTCCGGGCCGACGCGTCGCCCGAGGAGGTCACCGAGGCGGCCGGCGTGATCGGCGCGAGCGCGCGGGCCGCGCTCGACGACCTGCGCGGCGTGATCGGCGTCCTGCGCGAGGACGGCAGCGAGAGCCTGACCGAGCCGCCTCAGCCGACGCTCGCCGACCTCGACGCGCTCGTCGAGGAGTCCCGAGCTGCGGGCATGCGCATCGACGCACGGATCGAGCTGGGCGACGTGGCGCCGACCGCCACGGTCGGCCGCACCGCCTACCGGATCGCCCAGGAGGGCCTGACCAACGCGCGCAAGCACGCCCCGGGTGCGGCCGTAACGCTCACGGTCCACGCGCCCGACGGCGATCTGCGGGTCGAGGTCCGCAGCCTCGCGCCGGTGGCCGTCGCCTCAGCGTCGCCGTTGCCAGGAGCGGGCACCGGCCTCATCGGGCTCGCCGAACGCGTCACGCTCGTCGGTGGCGAGCTCGAGTCCGGCGTCGACCCCACCGGCGCCTTCGTCCTCCGCGCCCGCCTGCCGCGATGATCCGCGTGCTGATCGTCGACGATGACGCGCTCGTGCGCTCGGGCCTGCGGATCATGCTCGCCGGCGCGAAGACCGTCGAGCTGGTGGGCGAGGCCGCTGACGGCCGCGAGGTCCTCGGCGCGGTCGACCTCCACCGGCCCGACGTCATCCTCATGGACATCCGCATGCCGCAGGTCGACGGGATCGCGGCCACCCGGCTGCTCGCCACGCAGCCGAACCCGCCCGCCGTCATCGTGCTCACCACGTTCGACGCCGACGAGCTCGTCCTGCGCGCGCTGCAGGCGGGCGCCGCCGGCTTCCTGCTCAAGGAGACGCCGCCGGCGGAGATCATCCGCGCGATCGAGCTCGTCCACGCGGGCGACGGCATGCTCTCCCCCACCGTGACCCGCCGCCTGATCGCGATGGTGGCCGGCGACTCGGACGCCGGCGCCCGCGCCGATCACGCCCGCGAGCGACTGGCGACGCTCAGCCCGCGCGAGCGCGACGTCGCCCACGCCGTCGGCCTCGGCCAGGGCAACGCCGAGATCGCCGCGACGCTGCACCTCTCCGTCGCGACGGTCAAGGGCCATGTCTCCCGCCTCCTCGACAAGCTCGAGGTCGACAACCGCGTGCAGATCGCCCTGCTCGTGCAGGCCGCGGGCCAGCGCCAGGCGTGACGCCGCGGCGGTCGCCCTACTCGGCGAGATAGACGGCGTCGGCCGGCGCGGCCATGACCCGCTCGGCCATCGCGGCCTTGAGCGCGGTGAGGCGCAGCTCCTGCTCGGGAGTGCGCTGCTGGAGTCGCGCGAGGTCGACGAACTCGTCGGTGACGAACCCGTCGCGCACCGCGAGCGTCACCTCACGCTCTCGGTAGGCGAGCACGAAGACGAACCGCTCGGCCGCTCGCCCACGGTCGGGACGAGCGAGTGCCGGGTCCACCGTGTAGCGATTCCCGGTCACCGCGCGGAGCACGAGCTCGAACGCGTCACGCGCGCCGGGCCCGCCGAACGCGGTGCGGACCAGTACTTCGCGCCGCTCCGGCGGCCCGTCCGGGGCCAGCAGCGGCAGCGCCTTCTCCAGCACCTTGTACGCGTGCGCGACCCCACCCGGCGAGCCGGGTCCGTGGTAGCGCATCAGGTCCGAGAAGGCGAACTCGAGCCGGACCCCGTGGTCGATCACTTCGAGCGTCACGGGACTCTCCTTCCCGCAACGGCACAAGCCGGATCTCGCAGGTTCGAGACCGTCCATGACCGAGCCGGCGCCAGAACCCGAGAGGTTCTGGCGCCGGCGGCCGGTCAGGATCGAGCTGAGCTCAGAGCGAGCGCAGGTCTCGGGTGAGCTCCGTCAGGTCGGCGCGGGGAAGCTTGTGCTTCTCGCCGTCGACCTTGAGCACGGTCTTGCCCTTGACGATGCGGGCGTGGGACTTCAGCCAGCGCTTCCCCACCACGGTCGCCGAGGACGCGGCGTTCGCGCTGAGGGACTGGATGACGACGTCGTCGCCGGGCGCGCCGTCGATGACGTCGGTGCCGGGCCCGCCGAGGATCACGTCGTCGCCTGCGCCGCCGAGCAGCGTGTCGTTGCCGTCGCCGCCGAGGAGCACGTCGTCGTCGTCGCCGCCGGTCGCCGTGAGCAGCGCCGAGTTGGCGGCAAGCCCGCTGGCGTCGACGACGTCGTCGCCGGCCAGGGCGTTGACCGTCACCCGGTCGCTGCCGGCGATGGCGCCGGACAGGGAGACCCGGGCAGCGAGCCCGAGGACCTGTGCGCTCGGACCCGTGCCGCTGACGCTGACGACGTCGTCGCCGTTCGTGGCGTTCACGATCACGTTGTCGGCCGCGAGGTCGTCGCCGCCGCCGATCAGGGCGAGCTCGGCGTTCACGCGGGTGAGGTCGGTGCCGGACACGTCGTTGACGACGAGGTTGTCCGTGCCGCCGAGCGTCCTGGCGGTGATGATCTCGACGTCGTCGAGGTCCATCACGATGTTTGCGATGTCGCGGGTGAACCGGACGCGCCCGCCGTTGGCCGAGACCTCCATGTTCTCGTTGGCGGCGGAGCCGTTGAACGGCATCGTGTCGGTGCCGTCCTGGCCCTCGATCACGTCGTTGCCGTCGCCCGGATCCCACTGGAACGCGTCGTCGCCGGCGCCGAGCAGTGCGGTGTCGTTGCCCTGCTGGCCGTCGGCGAAGTCGTTGCCGTCGCCGCCGAGCAGGAGGTCGACGCCGTTGCTGCCGAGGAGGTTGTCGTTGCCCGTGCCGCCGTCGACCGTGATGGCGATGAGCGCGGCGAGGTTGCCGGTCGCGGAGAAGCTGTCGTCGCCGCCGTTGGCGTTGAGGACGAGCTTCTCGGAGGTGCCGATGTCGATCGAGAACGGCGCCGGGTTCAGGCGGTCGAAGCGGACGCGGGTGCCGTTGGCCGTCGCGGTGAACTGCTCGAGGCCGTTGCCGCCGTTGACCTCGACCGTGTCGACGCCTTCAGCGCCCTCGTTGAGGTCGGTGTCGTCGCCGGGGTTCCAGATCATCCGGTCGGTGCCGCCCTGCCCGAAGGACTGGTCGTCGGCGTCGCCGCCGGTCAGCGTGTCGTTCTCGGTCCCGCCGAACAGGAGGTCGAAGCCGCCCTTGCCGAGGAGCGTGTCGTTGCCGCTCTGGCCGAAGAGCTGGTCGTTGCCGGAGCCGCCCGTGAGGACGTCGTTGCCGGCCGCGCCGAACAGGTTGGCCTTCGGCAGCGCGCCGTTGACCTCGCTGATGGTGATCACGTCCTGGCCGTCGAGGCCGAAGACCTGGATCAGCGAGGTGTTGGCCACCGTCGGCGTGCCGCCGACCACGGCGACCGCGCCGCCGTTGACCAGGATGTTCCCAGCCGCGTTGCGGCTGATCGTGATGTTGTTGTTGAGGGAGTCGCCGTTGACGGTCAGCACGCCGGAGCCGCTGAACGACGAGGTCACGGCCGCGCTCGCCGACACGGTCGTGGCGGCGAGGATGCCCGCGGCGAGGGCCGCGCTGGCGAGAAGCCCGCGGCCGAGCCGAGAGGCGTTGTCAAGACCTGTTTGCATCGCTTTTCCTTTGAGACCCGGCTGGCCGCCGATCGGCCAGCCTCGTTGATGGCTGGTGGGAGACGTCAGTAACAAGACGTCGCTGCAGCCCAGCTATTCCGGGTCTCTCAGAAAAGTTGTCCGGCGGCTACAGGCCGAAGCCGCCGGACGCTTCGTTCACGCGGCCGGCTCGCCGGTGTAGAAGTCCGTCGTGCGCGCCGCGGCCGCCTGCGCCTCTCCGGCGTCAGCGCCCGCGGCGATGCTGGCCTCGGCCCAGTGCTCGCTGGAGAGCCTGGTGAACTCGCGGCCGTCAGCGGACGCCTGCCAGGCCTCGGCGGCCTCGCGGTCGACCGGCTCGCCTCCGCTCGCGACGTGCAGGGTCAGCGCGACGAGGGCCTGGTCCCAGCCGACGCCCACGGCGCCCGGCCCGTACTGGGCCCAGATCTCGTCATCGACGTGGGCGATGTGCTCGAGCGCGAACCGCGTGCCGCCCTGCGGCTCGGGCGTGAGGCGCAGCTCGACCCACGAGGTCTGGCCGCCGTACTCCCACGTCGCGGCCAGGCTGCGGGGCGGCTCGCAGCGCTCGATCGTGCCTGACGCGTTCCCCTCGAACGCGTAGCGGCCGCCCAGCCGCAGATCCCCGGAGACCGGGAGGAACCAGCGCGGGAGGCGCTCCGGGTTGGTGCAGGCGTCCCAGAGGTCCTCGGGCGGCGTGTCGTAGACGCGCGAGATGGTGAGGGTGCGGGCCTCGCCGGCCTCCAGGGTCCGGCTGCCGACCTGACGGTCGACGCTGCTGATCTCGTGGACGGCGTCGATCATGGGGTGCTCTCCTCGTCGGGGGTGGAGCGGAGCCGGCGCTGCCGGCGGCCGCGGGCGATCTCGGTGGCGAGCGCGTCCAGACGGGGCGTCCAGAACGCGCGGAAGTGGTCGAGCCAGGCATCGACGTCGCGCAGCGGCTCGGGGTCGACGGCGTAGAGCCGGCGTGCGCCCTCGGGGCGCACGGTCGCGAACCCCGCCTCACGCAGGACGCGGAGGTGCTGGGACACCGCGGGCTGGGAGATCCCGAACTCGGATCGGATGATCTCCGTGATCGCGCCCGACGATTGCTCGCCGGTCGCGAGCAGCTCGAGGATGCGTCTGCGGACGGGATCGCCGAGGACGTCGAAGGCGTGCACGGCGCGATCGTATCACGAGCGACTTATATAAGTAGCGACTACAGGATCCGGACGTGCACGTGGTCGTCGTGGCCCGGGAGCACCTGCACCACGTCGGGCGGGCCGGTCAGACGGGTGCCCGGCCCGACGAAGACCTTCGCCGCGCCCGCCCGGACCAGCCGATCCACGAGGTCCTGCGACAGCCGGCGGTCGATGTCGCCCGCCGTTCGGGCTGCCTGCCGCGCCCGGTCCTCGCGCGGGAAGTAGATGTCGGCGTCGAGTCCGTTCTGGTGGCTCACGTGCCAGACAAGGCCGTACTGCCGGCCGAAGTCGCCGCCGTGCGGGCGGCTGAGGTCGCCGATGAGCAGCGGACGAGCGCCCGGATGGGCGGCGCGATAGTCGCGCGCGACGGTCACCAGCAGCCGCACCAGGCGGTTGGTGCCCCACCGGCGCCAGGCTCGGTTGGGGCTGCGGAGCCGGTTCGCGTCCCACGCGACGAAGCCGGCGCCGAACGCGGGAAGGCGCACGCCGCGGACCAGGCGGCCGGCGTCCGGCGTGCCCACGGCGATGGACTTCCGCCAGCGGATCGCCGGCGGCCGGCGCGGCGCTCGCGTCGCGCGCTCTGCGGGCGGTTCCGCAGCGGCCACCGGCGGGGCGACCCGCGGCTCGAGCTCGCCCTCACCGGCGCTCGGGGCGGTGGGGAGCGCCGCGGTGGCGGCCACGGCTACCACAGCCGCGAGCACGAGCAAGAGGGAACGCATATCGCGCGAACGTAGCCGCCGATCATCAAGGCTTGCTGAGCGGCGAGCGGCGCCGGTCCGGCAGCAGGCCCAGCGGTCGCAGGAGCATGACGATGACCAGCAGGAAGCCGTAGATGCCGGACGAGATCTCCGACAGGTCGAAGTCCAGGCCCACACGGCCCGGGACGTCGTAGAGGACCCTGGGCAGCACGTAGTGGTTGATCGCCGACAGGACGATCGCACCGACGACGACGCCCTCGATCGACCCCAGCCCGCCGACCACGACCATGGCGAGGATGAAGATCGAGAACGAGAACGTGAACTGACTGGGACTGACCGTGCTCAGGTACGACGCGAGGAAGGCGCCGGACACGCCGCCGAGCGCCGCCCCCACCCCGTACGCCCGCAGCTTCGTGCGCACGATCGGAACGCCCGCGCTCGCCGCCGCTGCCTCGTCCTCGCGCAGCGCGATCCATGCGCGGCCCAGCCGCGAGTCGCGCAGCCGGAAGTTGACGAACAGCGTCAGGGCGACGAGCGCGAGGGCGAACCAGTACCAGGGGCGCAGGTCCAGGGCACCGAAGCGCTCGAGGAACGGCAGGTCGATCCGGTCGATGGCGGACATGCCGTGCGGTCCTCCGGTGAGCGATCCACCGAAGAGCTCGATCCCCCGGCCGTTGGAGACGACCTGCCCGATGATCTCGCCGAACGCGAGCGTGACGATGCCGACATAGTCGCCGCGCAGGCGCAGCGTCGGCACCCCGATCAGCACGCCGGCGGTCGTCGTCGCGACGATCGCGAGCACGACGATGATGAGGAAGTTGAAGTGGAGGCCGGGCATGCCGGCGGCCGGCTCGCCCACGAAGAGCGCGATGCCGTCGCCACCCGCGGCGTTCTCCCAGAACGCGGATCCGAAGTGGGCGGCGACGTGCGCGCCGATCGCGAAGAACGCGACGTACCCGAGGTCGAGCAGCCCGGCGAAGCCCACGACGATGTTCAGGCCCAGAGCCATCATCACGTAGGCCGCCGCCAGGACCAGATTGTCCAGCGCGCTGCTGCTCTCGCCGAGGAAGAGCGGCAGGACGATCGCGAAGCCGACGCCTGCGGCGACGAGCACGCGCCGCGAGCCTGCGTTCATCTCGTCGAACTGCGGCGGCGCTCGTAGTACGCGCGGTTCTTCGTGCGATTGCCGCAGATCGACATGGCGCACCAGGCCGCCGACCGGTTCTTCGAGCGGTCGAAGAACGCGTACTCGCACTGGCGACAGCCCTTCATGCGCGACCACTGACCGACGAGCTGCGCCTCGTAGAGGATGCCGAGGAGCGTCGCGACGGCACCGTCGACCCCGCGACGCGCGGGCTCGAGGGCGGTACGCCCCTTGGCGTCGATGGCGACGCTGAGCTGAGCCGTGCCGGAGGCCCGGCGGATGACGTCTGCCGCCGCGGCCCCGGGTCGCCCTCCCTGGTTCGCCAGCGCGAGCGCCCGGATCGCTTCCCGGAGCTCGCGCAGGCGGACCACGTCGGCGTCCGAGACTCGGTCCTCCGGCGCCAGCAGCCGCTTCTGCCGGAGCCACGCCTGGGCCTTCTCCGGGGTGCCGATGCGGTCCCACTCGGGTGGGAAGTCGTGGTTGTGGGTGTTGATGAAGCGCTGGAGCAGCTCGAGCCGCCCGGGCGCCTTCGGTCGCCCTCCGGGCTCGATCTGCTCGCCCACCCGTCGCTTGTCGCGCTCGTTCACGACCCGGCCCGGCTCATCTGACCAGCATAATGCGAATGCTGGTCAGACGCCAGCAGCGGGACGCCTGAGGACAGCCCCACCCCTCGCAGAGCGGCGTTCCTCCTCCTCGTCCGCCTGCGACCTCCACCGCGGCGATGGTCGGCCGCGCCTAGCGTTCAGCCATGCCCTCCGTACCCCGCGCCCTCCTCCTGATCCCCGTCGCGGTCGCCGCCCTCGCGGTGGCCGGCTGCAGCGTCGGCGACGACGGCCCCCAGACCACGCAGACGCGCGATGTCGCCGACTTCACGCGCATCGACAACCGCGGTTCGGTCGACGTCCGGCTCCAGGTCGGCGAGCCGCAGCGGGTGCGGGTGCTTGCCGGGGAGAAGGTGATCGACGACGTTCGCACCGACGTGCGCGACGGCACGCTGGAGCTGACGTTCGACCACGACGGCTTCGGCGGCGATGACGTCGTCGTGGAGGCCTCCGTTCCGAGGCTGACGGGCATCGAGGCGTCCGGCTCCGGGGACATCGACGTCGCCGGCATCGACGCGGACGCGTTCGAGGTCCGCTCGGACGGCTCGGCCGACATCGCGCTCGACGGCACGGCGGGACGGCTGGCGGTCGACCTGGACGGCTCGGGTGACGCCGAGCTCGACGGCCTGGCGGCGCGCGAGGCGCGCGTGACCGTGGGCGGATCGGGCGACGTCGACGTGCGCGCCGACGATCGGCTCGAGGTCGAAGTCGACGGCTCGGGCGACGTGCGCTACCACGGCGACCCGGCGCTGACGCAGAGCATCGACGGGTCCGGCGACCTCAGCCACGCGGGCTAGGCGACACTCTCTGGGTCCGCGACCCGATCAGGAGAACACGATGAAGGCGATCGTCCAGGACGGATACGGCTCGGCCCGGGAGGTCCTCGAGCTCAAGGACGTCCCCGAGCCCGCCGTGGGGGATGACGAGGTGCTGGTCCGCGTCCACGCGACCTCCGTCAATCCCGCCGACTGGCACATGATGCGCGGCGAGCCCCGCATCGCCCGCCTCTCGTTCGGACTGCGCTCACCGAAGACCGCGGTCCTGGGCTGCGACGTGGCCGGGCCGGTCGAAGCGGTCGGCAAGAACGTCACGAGGCTCCAGCCGGGTGACGAGGTGTTCGGGTGCACGTTCATGCGCGGCTTCGGCACGTTCGCCGAGCGCGTGTCGATCGCGGACGAGCTCCTGTCGGCGAAGCCGTCCAACCTGTCGTTGGAGGAAGCGGCGGTCGTGCCCGTTGCCGCGTCGACCGCCCTCCAGGCACTGCGCGACCACGGAAAGGTCGAGCCCGGGCACAAGGTCCTGATCATCGGCGCATCGGGAGGCGTGGGGACGTTCGGTGTGCAGATCGCCAAGTCCCTCGGCGCCGAGGTGACGGGCGTGTGCAGCACGAGGAACGTGGACATGGTCCGCTCGCTCGGGGCGGACCATGTCATCGACTACACGCAGGAGGACTTCGTCGAGGGCGGGAAGCGCTACGACGTCATCCTCCAGGTGGCGGGCACCCGTTCGCCATCGGATTGCCGGCGCGCGCTGACCCCGAAGGGGACGCTCCTGGGCATCAGCGGAGAGTCGACCGGGCGATGGATCGGACCGATGGTCCGCCTGATCCAGGCGACCGCCTTGTCACCGTTCGTGAGCCAGCGCCTCGTGAGCTTCACGGTGAAGTCGAACCGGCAGGACATGGCGGCCCTGAAGGAGCTCATCGAGGCGGGCAAGCTCTCCCCGGTGATCGACCGGACATACCCGCTGGCCGAGGTGCCGGAGGCGATCCGGTACCTCGAGGAGGGTCACGTCCCGGGCAAGGTCGTCATCACCGTCTGACTCGGCCATGACCCACGTGACGTCGAACGACGGAACGCCGATCGCGTACGACCGGCTCGGCACCGGACCGCCGCTCGTCCTGGTCGGCGGCGGGCTCGACGACGGCAGCGAGAACGCGCCGCTGGTCCCGGAGCTCGCGGCCGGCTTCACCGTCTTCAACTACGCCCGCCGCGGCCGCGGCGAGAGCGGCGACACGCTCCCCTACGCCGTGGAACGCGAGATCGAGGACCTCGCCGCCGTGATCGAGACCGCAGGCGGTTCCGCGCACGTCTACGGCGTGTCGTCCGGCGGCGCCCTGGCCTTCGAGGCCGCGGCGGCGGGTGTCCCGATCGACCGGCTCGCCGTCTACGAGGTCCCGTACGACACGCCGGACGACTGGCCGGAGCACTGGCAGGCGTACGTCGATGAGCTCGGCACCCTGCTCGCCGCGGACCGCCGCGCCGACGCGCTCGCGCTCTTCATGCGCCTCGCAGGCTCCTCCGAGGAGGGCATCGCGGGAGCCCGGGCCTCCGCGTTCTGGCCGGGCCTGCTCGAGCTCGCGCCCACGCTCGCGTACGACGCCGCGTGCCTGGGCGACGGCCGGCCGCCCACCGCGCGCCTCGCGACGATCACCCAGCCGACCCTCGTCATCACCGGAGGGCGCGGAGACTTCTTCGACCGCGCCGCCGACGCCATCGCCGCAAGCCTCCCGAACGCCGAGCGCCGCACGTTCGCCCGGCAAGGGCACGTCGCCGATCCCGGGCCGGCCGCCGCCGCCCTCACGGCGTTCTTCCGAGGCTGACTTTGACCGCGGAGCGGCGGCGCGACATCCTCGTGGCATGAGCGAAGCGATGTTCCGGACTCCGGCTGAGGCGTACGACCGGCACGTCGGGCGGTACGGCGCCGCGCTCGCACGGGACCTGATCGCCGCGGCCGGGGTGGAGTCCGGCCGTGCGCTCGATGTCGGCTGCGGCCCGGGTGCGCTGACGGGAGAGCTCGTGACCGTGCTCGGGGCGGCGAACGTCTCGGCCGTCGATCCCTCGCCGCCGTTCGCCGAGGCCTGCGCGCTGCGCAACCCCGGCGTGGAGGTGCAGGTCGGGGTCGCCGAGGCGCTGCCGCTCGCGGACGCGAGCTTCGATCACGTGCTCTCGCAGCTGGTCGTGAACTTCCTGCGCGATGCACCCGCCGGCGTCCGCGAGATGCGGCGCGTGACGCGCCCCGGCGGCAGCGTGGCCGCCGCGGTGTGGGACTACGGCGGCGAGATGGTGCTGCTGCGCACGTTCTGGGACACGGCGGTGGCGCTCGACCCGGCGGCTGCCGACCGCGACGAGGCACGCTCGATGGCGTACTCCACTCCCGGCGAGCTCGGCGAGCTCTGGCGGGCGGCCGGGCTCGAGGACGTGCGGGTCACATCGGCCGTCGTCGCCGCCGGCTACGAGAGCTTCGAGGACCTCTGGTATCCGCTGGAGGTCGGCGTCGGGCCCGCGGGCGCGTACGCCGTCTCGCTCGGCCCGGACCAGCGCGCCGCGCTCAAGGAGGAGTTCCGTGCGCGGCTCGGCGTCGACGACCGCCCGTTCTCACTGACCGCGCGCGCGTGGATCAGCAGCGGCACGGATCCGTCTCGATGAGCGCGAACCCGCGAGTAGAGTCGTCTGGGTGCGGGTCCTGCTCAACCTCATCTGGCTGATCTTCGGCGGCCTCCTGCTGGCCTTCGCCTACGCCGTGGTGGCCGTCGTGATGTTCATCCTCATCATCACGATCCCGTTCGGGATCGCGAGCGCGCGGATGGCGCTGTTCTGCCTGTGGCCGTTCGGGCGGACCCTGATCCGGCGGCCCGACGCCGGCGCCGCCTCGACCGTCGGGAACGTGATCTGGTTCGTGCTCGCGGGCTGGTGGCTGGCCATCGGCCACCTGATCGCCGGGATCGCGAACTGCATCACGATCATCGGCATCCCGCTCGGGCTGGCGCACTTCAAGCTCATCCCGGTCTCGATCACGCCGTTCGGGCGCGACATCGTCGACATCGACCAGGCGCGCCGGTACGGCTACGACGACGCCGTCACGGTGCTGGACTAGCTCGTGCGACCGACGCTGTTCGAGTTCGCCGGAGGCGAGGCCGCATTCCTCGCCCTGGCCACGGCACACCACGCGCGCTGCCTGGCGGATCCGGAGCTCAACCATCCGTTCTCGCACGCGGGCCAGCATCCGCAGCACGTCGAGCGCCTGGCGGCCTACTGGGCCGAGGTCCTCGGCGGCCCGCCCCGGTTCTCGGAGTCGTTGAGCGACCAGTCGCGCGTGCTGCGCATGCATGCCCGCAACGGCGACATGGGCGATCTCGGCGAGCGCTTCGTCAGCTGCTTCGTGGGAGCGATGGACGACGCAGGGCTGCCCGACGACCCCGAGTTCCGCGCCTGCCTGCGCGCGTACATGGAATGGGCGGTCGACGACGTCCTCGCCTACTCGGAGCTCGACGCGTGGTCCCCCCAGGCGCCCCGATGCCACGCTGGGCTGGGACGGCCTCGAGCGTGCCGGCGTTTGCTGGGGTCGGCCCGTCGGCACTGGCGCCTCCCGCGGCAGCGCTCGCGAGCTTGCGCCTGAGCGCCCGCGGGCCTCGCCCGCGATCGTCGCATCGCGACTCGCGCCGACGCTCACGCGTCGGACCGGCTCTGACGGCCCACGCGGCTCGACCCTAGGAGGCCGAGCGCTCGTAGACCGCCGCGGCGACGACCGCGTCCTCCCACGCCATGCCGGTGCTCTTGAAGAGCCGCGGCCCGTCGGGCACGGGGCTTCCGGCCACGAGGTCGGACAGGGTGAGCAGCTCGCCGGCCGACAGCGCGCCGGCCTCGATCGCGCCGATGACGTCGCCGGCCTCGCGCAGCGCCGAGCCGCGAGACTCGACCACCACGGTGGCGCGTCGCGCCAGCGCGTCGTCGGTCTCGCGCGCGTCCGGCTCGTGCGAGCCGATGGCGATCACGCACGCGTGCTCGGCCACGCGGGATCCGTCGAACAGCGGCTCGCGTGCCGTCGTGCAGCAGCAGACGATGTCGGCGGCGGCGACCAGCTCCTCCCGGTCGGCGGCGTCGCGCCCGAGCAGGTCGACCCGCTCGATCGGGCGCTCGGCGCGGATCGCCTCCGCGTGCGCGACGGCCTGCGGACCGCGGCCGAAGACCACGAGCCGGCGGGCGTCGGGGATCGCCAGCCGCCGGACGGCCACCACCGACACGGCGGGCGTGCGCACGTTGGTCAGGGCGATGCCGTCGAGCAGGGCGACCGGCGCGAGCGTCGCCGCGTCGAACAGCACGCACACACCCTGGACCCGTGGCTCGGAGGGCCCGACGCTGACCAGCTTGACCGCCGCCACGCCGCCCGCGGCGGCCGGCATCACCAGCAGCTCCCCCTCCCCCACCGACAGCGCCGTCCGCGGCGGTCCGGCTTCGGGATCCAGCCCGCCCGCCAGCGCCGCCTCCAGGGCGTCCGCGGCCTCGGCCACGGAGATCAGCGGCAGGAACGGCAGGCTCACCGCAGCACGAAGCCGGTGCCGAGCTCGTCACGCGGGTCGAGCACGAACCGGTGCTCGCCGGTCCGGTACGCGTTGCCCTCGACGGCGGTGATCACGGCGTCGCGGCCCTCGGCGGTGACCTCCTCCTCGATCCAGGCGCGGAACGTCGTCCCGACGATCGAGTCGTGGCGCAGCGCCTGCCCCGGCTCCAGCTCGCCGTCGGCGGCCAGCAGCGCCACGCGAGCCGACGTGCCGGACCCGCACGGCGAGCGGTCCACCTCGCCGTCGGCGAACACGGTCACGTTGCGCTGGTGCAGCGGGCCGAGCGCGTCGTAGAGGATCGTGCCGTAGATGCCCGAGAGCCGGTCGTCGCTCGGGTGCCGGGCCACGTCGGTGCCCTCCAGCGCGCGCTTGATCTCGCGCCCCGCGGCGATCAGGTCGTCGAGCCGCTCGGGCACCACCTCGAGCCCCAGGTCGCGCGCCGCCACGCTCGCGTAGATCGCCCCGCCGTAGGAGACGTCGACCGTCGCGCCCGCGGCCTCGACGCCGCGGGCGAGCACGTAGGCCGGGACGTTGCGGAACGTGACGGAGTCGATCGCGGCGCCGGTCCGCCGGACGCGCGCCACGACGCGACCCGACGGCACGTCGATGATCACGTCGGCCTCGCCGTCGCGCGGGCAGTCGACCAGGCCGCTCTCGACCGCCCATGCGCCGAGCGCGATCGTGCCATGACCACACGCGGTCGAGAAGCCGTCCTTGTGCCAGAAGAGCACGCCGAGGTCGGCGCCGTCGTCGTCCGGCGGCACCGTGAAGCAGCCGTACATGTCGGCGTGACCGCGCGGCTCGTGGCAGAGGAGCCGCCGAATCGCGTCGATCGGCTCACTGCCCAGCGCGTGCTCCCGCCGCGCGGCGACCGTCTCGCCGGGGATCTCCGGAGCCCCGCCGGTGACGATCCGGAACGGCTCGCCGGCGGTGTGGTAGTCGGTCGTCGCCACCGTCATGTCCATTGCGGGAGTATCGTCGCGGCCGCAACATCCGAACTCCGCCGAGGGGAGCCTGTGTGAGGGTACGAGACGCGATGACCGAGCACGTGCTCACGATCACGCCTGCCCGCAGTCTGCGGGAGGCGGCGCGGTTCATGACCGACCACAACGTCGGCGCCGCGGTGATCTTCGATCCCGAGCAGCCGGGGCCCGGCATCGTCACCGAGCGAGACATCGTGCGGTCGCTCGGTGGCGGCGAGGATCCCGACGGTGAGCTGGTGAGCGACCACCTCACGACGAACGCCGCGTTCGCCGACAGCGACTGGGACCTGGAGAAGGCCGCCGACGCCATGGCGCGCGGCGGCTTCCGTCATCTCCTCGTGGTCGAGGATGGCCAGGTCGCGGGGATCATCTCGATGCGCGACATCATCGAGGTCTGGCGGCCGAAGGGCTAGCGGCCACCGCAGACCGGCCAGGGCTTGGTGCCCTCGCGCTTGTACAGGATCAGCGCGCGCTCATCCTGCTCGGCTTCGGGGGCCCGCGCCGGGTTGCCGGTGCCGCCGACCGCGCGCCAGGTGGGCTTGGAGAACTGGTACTTGCCGAAGTAGCGGCCGTTCGCGGAGACGGCCGTCGGGTCGCCGCCGGACTCGCACTGCGCGATCCGCTCGAGCACGCCTGCCGCGGACGACTCGCGCGCACCGCCGGCGAGGCCGAGCGCGGCGAGGGTCTGCGGGCCGGCGATGCCGTCCACGGTCAGCCCCTGGCTGCGCTGGAAGCGCCGCACGGCGCGGCGCGTCTGCGGGCCGTAGACGCCGTCGGCCGTGATGCCCAGCGCGCGCTGGAGCGCGGCCACCGAGCTGCCGGACGAGCGCACGACCTTGGCCGGCGACGAGCTGCGCTCGGCCGCCGTGGCGCCGCCGGCGGCGAGGCTCAGCGAGACGATCGCCATCGCGGCGAGGCTGCGGCGTCCGCGCAGCCGCCGCAGCTTGCGGGCGGCTTCGAAGCGCCGCGTGCGCGAACGGCGCTGCGATTCCAGCCAAGGGGCGAATTCGGTTGTCGGCACAG
This sequence comes from uncultured Solirubrobacteraceae bacterium, assembly GCA_963774155.1. Classification (GTDB taxonomy): domain Bacteria; phylum Actinomycetota; class Thermoleophilia; order Solirubrobacterales; family Solirubrobacteraceae; genus DASSUW01. Next base: position 525,220 of record CAVZDW010000004.1, on the reverse strand, counting down.
CAGGAACTCCTCTGGGTCTCTGCGCCTACGGGGTTAGCTGTCGGGCTCGCGCGAAGACCTGCGCTACGCCGCGTCACGTGCGGCGATTCGCCCCTGGGACCACCTCGGCCCCTCTGGTTCCCCCGCTCCCCGCCACCTGGGCGGCGGAGACTCGGCAAGGTTCAATCGGTTGTGACGAAGCGGGGCACTATACGCACCGCCTCCCCCGGAATGATCGGCGGCCGGCCGAGAACCTTCAGAGATACGGCGCGAGATTGCGCAGCGCCGGCTCCATCCCGGAATCGGCCAAGGCGGCCTCGAAGGCGGCGCGATGCCCTTCGGCGCGCTCGGCGGGATACGTGCCCGCCGTCCCCGCGCTGATCAGGAACGCCCAGTCGGACGACTGCAGCGCGAGCAGCTCGCGCCGGGCCCGCTCCGAGGGCTTCCGGCGGCCCGCGAAGGCCCGCAGCTCGGCGTTGCGCTGCGTCCACGCGATGCCGCCCGCCGACGGGTGGCTCCACGTGCGCAGGTCGCGGCCGGCGCCCCAGCTCGTCGGCGGCACGGCCGCGGGCGCAGGCTCGGCTTCGCCCACCCCGGGCGGCCCCAGCTCGACCCCGCGCCGCTCGCAGGTCTCGATCACCGCCCGCAGCCAGTTCACGCCCTCGGGCCAGAAGTGCCCGAGCAGCTCGGTGTCGATGGCCACGACCGAGCCGCGCCCCGCCACGCGCTCCACGAAGTCCTCCGCGTCGGCCACGGTCTGCTCCGCCGCGCGGTCGGGGTCGTAGACCGAGCCGTCGACCGCCCAGGCGCGGTGGTCGCGCTCGGTCAGGCGGTGGGTGTCGAGGTACGCCGCCTTCGACGGGTAGCCGTCCTCGTGCCACACCAGCTCGATCGCCTCGCGGTCGATCGGGGCGAGCACGACGCCCGCCGCCGTGCGCCGCGGTGCCTGCGGGCCGGGACCGAGCACGTCGGTCCAGTCCACGCACGCCACCCGGACGCCGGCCTCCTCGAGCACGTCGTCGAGCCACGCCGTGTGGGCGCACTCGGGCAGCCACAGGCCGCCCTCCCACTCGCCGAAGCGGGCGCGGTGCGAGGTGATTCCCGTACGCAGCTGGAGCCGCACGCCGGTGCCGGTGACCATCAACGGCAGCACGGCGTGCGTGGCCGCGGAGGTCCAGCTCGCGTGCGGGGCGAAGGCGGCCAGCAGGTCGCCGCGACGCTCGAGCGCGTCCGCGGCTGCCGCGTAGGCGGCGGCGCTGCGCTCGAGCACGGCGGCCACCGGCGCATCGGCCTCCTCGAGGTCCAGCGCATGCGACGCCGGCCGGACGTCGCGCAGGAAGGCCAGGCCGCGCTCCAGCGCGCCCGGCGCCTCGAGCTGGTCGCACAGCACCGGGGTCAGCGACAGCGTGACGCGTCCGGGATGAGCGTCGAGCACGTCGAGCAGCGGCAGGTAGCTGGTGGCGATCGCCTCCCACAGCCACTCCTCGCCGAACGGCCACGTCCCGAAGCCCTCGACGTACGGCATGTGCGTGTGGAGGACGATCGAGAGCCGGCTCACGGTCGCAGCACCGCCAGGAAGTCGAGGGCGCGGTCGAGGTCGCTGCGCCGCAGCGCGAAGTCGCGTGTCGAGATGGCCGGCGTGAAGCGATCGTAGAACGGCTTCGTGAAGCCGAGACGGGCTGTGCACGGCGTCCCAGCCCGCATGCTCGATCGCCCACTGGTGGGCACGCAGCTTGCGGGCGTGGAAGAGGCCGAGGAGGTCGACCGAGCCGAAGTGGCGCTCGCACAGCGCGCGGTACTCACCGGCGCGGTACTCGCGGATGTGCCACGGGTTGCCGGAGCGCGCGGCCCCCTTCGGCGCCAGCGTGAGGACGTTCGGCGTCGACACGTACGCGACGCCGCCCGGCCCGACGAGGTCACGCAGCCGGGCCATCACGGCGTCGGGATCCTGGACGTGCTCGATGGTCTGCAGGAACACGACGCAGTCGACGTCGCCGTCCCACAGCTCGATCATGTTGCGCTCGAAGCGCACGTTCGGCGCGGTGTACTTCAAGCGGGCGTGCTCGAAGGCCTCCGGGTTGGCGTCGACGCCGACGACCGACGCCGCCGTGCGGCCCAGCACGGCCGACCCGTAGCCCTCGCCGCAGGCCAGGTCCACGATCCGGCGCCCGTGGGCGCGCGCGGCGATCCACTCGTAGACCGCGAGGTGACGCCGGAACCAGTAGTTCTCCTCCGGCACGTCCGGGAGCGTGCGCTCGCCGGTGAGCGACAGGGGCGGGACGCCCGCCGGCTGGTCGCGCTGGACATAGAGGTCCGTCATCCGCGAGGGATCTAGAGCGCGTCGACCACGAAGATCAGCGTCTCGTTCGGCGCGATCGCCCCGGCGGCGCCGCGCGACCCGTAGCCGAGGTCGGGCGGGATGACGAGCAGGCGCCGGCCGCCGGCGCGCATGCCGACCACGCCGCGGTCCCAGCCGGCGATCACGCGCCCGGCGCCGACCGGGAAGTTGAACGGCTTCGCGCCGCGATCCCAGCTCGAGTCGAACTCGCGGCCGGTCGACCACGACGACCCCGACGTACTGCACGTTCGCCGTGTCGCCCGCCTCGATCGTCTGCCCGTCGCCGAAGACGAGGTCGACGCTCACGAGCTTGGTGGGCGCATCGGCGCTGGTGTCGACGGTGACCGCGGGCTTGGCCCCGAGGTCGTCGTGCCCGTCGATCGTCACTGCTCTTGTCGCTTCCATGATCCTCCGCTCCGCAGACGTAGACTCTGATTGTGGTCCGGGACTTCCCACTGTTCCCGCTCGGCCTCGTCGCACTCCCCAGCGAGCTCGTCCCGCTGCACATCTTCGAGGACCGCTACAAGGCGATGATCGAACGTTGCCTGGAGGAGGGATCCGAGTTCGGGATCGTCTGGATGGCCGAGGACGGGCTGCGGCCGATCGGCTGCGCGTGCGAGATCGCCGAGGTCGTCGAGCAGTTCGAGGACGGCCGGATCAACCTGATCGCGCGCGGGACGCGGCCGTTCCGCATCGAGGCGCGCCAGGAGGAGCTGCCCTACCCCGCCGGGACGGTCGAGTTCCTGAACGACCGCGGGGACGACCCCGACGCCGGCGCGGCCGCCGCGGCGCACGCCGCCTACGCCGATCTCGTCAGCGAGGCGACCGACCGCACGCCGGATCCCGACGAGATCTCGGCGATGAGCGCCTACGAGATGGCCGCCACGGTCGAGTTCGGGCTCGACGCCAAGCAGGGCCTGCTCGACCTGCGCTCCGAGACGGCGCGCCTCAAGCTCGTCACCCGGCTGTTCCGCGCCGCGATCAAGCGGCTCGACTTCGTGAGCCGGGCGCAGGCCCGCGCGCGGTCGAACGGCAAGGTCCACTTCGGCGGCTAGCCGGCCCGCTCGATCAGGCGCTCGACGCCGTCGAGGACCCGCTCGAGCGAGAACCAGAAGTCGGTGTCGCGGCTGTCGTCCTCGAAGATCCCGGCCTCGACGGCGCGGCCGAGCGCGGGGAACCGCTCGTCGCCCATGAGGCCGCGCGCGACGCGGACGTAGACGGTCAGCGCGTCGTCGGGCGCCGTGCCCCGGCTGATCTCGGCGGTGAGGCGCGCCTCCCAGTTGACGACCCCGTTGAGCATGAGGATCACGGCCGCCTTGTCGCCCTCCGAGAGATCGGTCTCGGCGAGCGCCTGCAGCCCGCGCTCGAGCCAGAGCATCTGGTTCGGCGTCGGCGCCGGCGGGCTGATCGGGATGTGCAGCCACCAGGGGTGGGCGTTCATGACGGCCAGCAGGTCGGTGGCCCAGCGCTCGAGGCCCGTCCGCCAGCCGACCACGTCGTCCGGCAGCGGCGGCGGGCCGACGGCCGCGTCCTGCATGAGGATGAGCAGCTCGTCCTTGCCGCTCACGTGGCGGTAGAGCGCCATCGGCGTGAAGCCGAGCGCCTTGGCGACGCGCGCCATCGAGACGCCGTCCAGCCCGTCGGCGTCGGCCAGCGCGACGGCGGTCTCGACGATCCGGTCGACGGTCAGTCCGCCCTGCCGCTCGCGGCGCGGCCGGTCGCGCTCGCCCCACAGCAGATCGAGTCCGGGCGGCAGCTCTTGCACGATCCTGAGTATATGCCGTACACTATGTATATGGCATACACAATCGAGGCCGTCGACCTCTTCAAATCCTTCGGCTCGGTGCGCGTGCTCAAGGGCCTCGACCTGCGTGTCGAGGCCGGATCGGTGTTCGCGCTCCTCGGCCCCAACGGCGCGGGCAAGACGACCACCGTCCGGATCCTCTCCACCCTCCTGCGGCCCGACGGCGGGCGGGCGACGGTCGCCGGCCACGACGTCGTCGAGGCGCCGCGGCAGGTGCGCGGCGCCATCAGCCTCACCGGCCAGTACGCCGCGGTCGACGAGCCGCTCACCGGCCGCGAGAACCTCGTCCTCATGGGCCGCCTGCGGCACCTGCGCGGGCCTGCCGCCCGCCGCCGCGCGGACGCGCTGCTCGAGCGCTTCGACCTCGCCGGCGCGGCCGACCGTCGCGTGGCCACCTACTCGGGCGGCATGCGGCGGCGGCTCGACCTGGCCATGAGCCTGGTCTCCGATCCGCCCGTGGTCTTCCTCGACGAGCCGACCACCGGCCTCGACCCTCGCAGTCGCCGCGACGTCTGGGACGCGGTGTCGGGCCTGCGCGCCTCCGGCGTGACGGTCCTGCTCACCACCCAGTACCTCGAGGAGGCCGACCGGCTGGCGGACCGGATCGCCGTGCTCGACCGCGGCCGCGTGGTGGCCGAGGGCACCGCCGACGAGCTCAAGGCGCGGGTCGGGAGCGAGACGATCGCGCTGACCTTCGCCGACGAGGACGCGCTGCTCGAGGCCGCGCGCGAGGTCGGCGGGCACGTCGACGTCGAGCGGCTCACCCTGCGCGTGCCCGGCGACGGCAGCGCCGCCGGCGTGCGCGAGCTGCTCGACCGGCTGGAGCGGCACGGCATCGCCGTCGAGCGGCTCGACCTGCACCGCCCGACCCTCGACGAGGTGTTCCTGACCCTGACCGAGCGAACGCTGGAGATGATCTGATGGACCGCGTGTACTGGGCGGCGAGCGACTCGCTCGCGCTGATCGGGCGGAGCGTCCGCCACAGCACCCGCAGCATCGACGCGCTGCTGACCGCCGTGCTGCTCCCGGTGATGCTGCTCCTGCTCTTCGTCTACGTCTTCGGCGGGGCGATCGACGCGGGCACCCGCTATCTCGACTACGTCGTGCCGGGGATCATCCTGCTGTGCGCCGGCTACGGCGCCGCGACGACCTCGGTGAGCGTGAACACGGACATGACGACCGGCGTCACCGACCGCTTCCGGTCGCTCCCCATCCCGGCGGCGGCGCCGCTCACGGGGCACGTGGTGGCCAGCGTGCTGCGCAACCTGTTCTCCACCGTGCTCGTGCTGGCGGTCGCGCTGGCCATCGGCTTCGACCCCACGGCCGGCGTGCTCGACTGGCTCGGCGTGCTCGGCGTGCTGCTCTGCTTCATGGTCGCCGTGTCCTGGCTGGCCGCCGCCTTCGGGCTCCTCGCGGGCAGCGCCGAGGCGGCGAGCGCGTTCTCGTTCTTCGTGCTCTTCCTGCCCTACCTGAGCAGCGCCTTCGTGCCGCCGGACACGATGCCGGGCGTGCTCCAGACGATCGCCGAGCACCAGCCGATCACGCCGATCACCGAGACGCTGCGCCACCTCATGCTCGGCACGCCGGGCGGCGACGCGCTGCTCGCCGTCGCGTGGTGCTTCGGGTTCGCCGCGGTCGGGTATTGCCGCCTCGGTGCTGCTCTATCCGGCGGCGCTCGGTCTAGCGGCCGCGCGAGCGGACGCGGGCCTCGTCGACGTCGATCTCCGCCTCCAGCTCGCGGAGCAGGTCGCCGGGGAAGGCCCGCTCGCGCCGCATCTCCTCGAGCAGCTTGCGCTCGGCCTCCATCGCCTCGATCTGGGCCTCGGCGGCCTCGGTGCCGTGGTCCGGGTGCCCGCCGGCGTGTTCGAGCCGCCCGCGCAGCCGCTCGAGCCGCGCCTCGTAGCGGTCGCGCAGGCGCTCGAGGTCCTCGCGCGGGACGTCGCCGTGCTCGCCGATCTCGTCGAACCGCTCGAGCGCGGCGTGGGCGAGCCGCATGCGCGCCTCGACCTCCTGCCGCTGGCGCTCCTCGCTCTGCGCGAGGCCGAGCCGCCCGACCAGCGGGGCCAGCGTGAGTCCCGGGAGCACGAGCGTGACCACCACGACGCCGTACGAGAGCACGATCGCCAGCTCGCGGTCGGGGACCGAGGCGGGAATGGCCAGTGCCGCGGCCAGCGAGACGGCCCCGCGCATGCTGCTCCAGCCGAGCAGCAGGCGCTCGCGGGCGCCGGTCGGCTCGCGGCTGACGATCCGCAGGTGCGCGACCGCGGGCACGATGAACATCCACGCGAGCCGCACACCGATCACCACCGCCGACAGCACGCCCACGTAGAGGACCACCGCTCCGTCGGTCTCGTCGACCAGGTTCGTGAGCTGGAGCCCGATCAGGAGGAAGAGCAGCGAGTTGAGCAGGAACTCCGACGACTGCCAGAACGCGAGCGTGCGCAGCCTCGACCCGGCGTCGCCCAGCTGGAGCGATTGGGAGCCGATGAAGACGCCGGCCGTGACGACGGCGAGCACGCCGGACACGTGGAGCTTCTCCGCCGGCACGTACGCGGCGAACGGCGTGAGGATCGAGAGCACGAGGTCGATCGACGGCTCCGTCGCCATCGAGCGCAGACGGCTGAACAGCCATCCGGCGGCGAGGCCGATGGCGATCCCGCCCGCCGACTTGACCGCGAAGTCCGCGAACACGTCCCCCACCGTCACGGTGGTGCCGACCGCGGCGACGGCGAGCGCATACGCGGTCAGCGCGGTGCCGTCGTTGACCAGCGACTCGCCCTCGAGGATCGTGCGCATCCGCGCCGGCACGCCGAGCCGGCGCAGCACCGCGGTGGCGGCGACCGGATCGGTCGGCCCGAGCACCGCCCCGACGATGAAGGCGACGGCCCACGGCATTCCGGTGACCCAGTGCGCCACGGCGGCGACCGCCACCACGGTCACGAGCACGAGGCCGACGGCGAGCAGGCTGATCGGGAGGACGTTGTCGCGCAGCTCGTACGCCGACGACGAGAACGCCGCGGCGTAGAGCAGCGGCGGCAGGAAGACGAAGAAGACGATGTCGGGCTCGAGCTCGGGCGCCGGCAGCCCCGGGACGAAGCCGAGTCCGAGCCCGCCGAGCACGAGCACGATCGGGTACGGGATGTCGTGGCGCAGGGCGAAGCCCGCGAGCAGCGCCACGGCAACGAGCAGGAAGACGAGGACTTCGGCGCCGGCCACGCCGTGGTTCTAACCGGCCAGGAGGGCGGCGACTCCTACGGAGCCGTCGTCGGCGGCGACGCGCCGCGCGTCGCGGCCGTCGTCGGTGGCCAGGAGGGGGTCCGCGCCGTGGTCGAGCAGGAGCCGCGCCATCTCCACGTCGTCGGAATGGGCGGCCGAGTGCAGGGGCGTGAAGCCGCCCTGCTGGCGCAGGTTGGGGTCGGCTCCGGCCTCGAGCAGCAGCCGCATCGTCTCGTGGTCGTGAGCGGCCGCGGCGGCGTGCACGGGCCGGACGCCGAACGGGTTGTCCGCGTCGTCGTCGGCGTCGGCGCCGTGCGCGAGGAGGACGCGGACGGGCGCGGCGCCGCCGAGGAACGCCGCGAGCCCGAGGGTGGAGAAGCCCTCCGGCGTCCGCTCGCCGATCCGCGCGGGATCGGCGGTCAGCAGCGCATCGAGGCGGTCCACGCTGCCGGTGGCGGCCGCCTCGAGGACGCCGAGCTCAGGACCGGCCGCGAGAATCTCCGCGGCCACCTCGCGCTGCTGGTGGAACAGCGCGACGAGCACGACCGGAAGACCGTCGGCGTTGCGCGCGGAGGCGAGCTGCGGCTGCTCGCGCAGGAGCTCGCGGACGGCTTCCGCGTCGCCGCCCGTGATCGCGGCGACGAGGGCGCTGACGCGCGGATCCTCGGCCATCAGCGAACGATCTCACAAACCCGCTCGGTCACATCCTTGGTGAACGCGGCGAGCTCGAGAAAGGCCCTCGGGTTGCCGCGCGAGGTGTCGGAGAAGCTCACGGTGCCCGCCTCCATGCGGACCTTGTAACTGAGGTTCGTCCCCTCCCCCGGCGGCAGCTCCACGCCCAGCTCGGCCTGCTCGGCGAGCTGCCGGCTGAGCTCGCGGGCGCGGAGGAGCCGATCGGCGTCGAGCGCGTGCTCGGAGCCGTTGCAGGTGACGTGGCCGCCGTCGTTGACCACCATCGTGACGTTGGCGTTGCGGTCCGCGCCGCTGCGCTCGACCTCGAAGAGATCCGGCGAGGCGGTGCCGCAGCCGGCGAGCGCGACGAGCAGCGCCGCCACCGCGATCCGCCTCACACCACCACCAGCTCGGCACCGGCCACCTCGCGCAGGAAGCGCGGGGTGGAGCGCACGCCGTGCAGGCGGGCCTCGACGAGCGCCCGGTCGGCGCCGGTGGCCTCGACCGCCGCCGCGCACGCGTAGATGCGGCAGTCCTCCAGCTCGAGCGCGGTGTCGCGGAGCTCGGACAGCGTGCGGGCGAAGGTCTCGCGCTCGGCCTCGGTCACGTCGGGCGCCGCCTCCGGGCGCAGTGCGCGGGCCATCAGGCGCTCGTCGGTGAGCGGGCCGAGGGCGCCGAAGCCGACCAGCGCCCGCGCCGGCCGGCCGTCGGCCGCCGCCGACACGAGCAGTGACAGGCCGGTGTAGAGGCGCTGGAGCTCGCCCGATTCGAGGAAGGCCGCGATCATCTTCTGATCGTACGCACGCTCGACGCCCGCGGACTGAGCTGCCCGCTCCCGCTCCTGCGCGCCCGCCGCGCGCTCTCGGAGCTCCCGACCGGGGCGACGCTGGTCGTGCTGGCCACCGATCCGGAGGCGCCGATCGACCTCGCCGCGCTGGCCGCCGACGAGGGTCACGCCTTCGTCCGCGAGCGGGACGCGAACGAGTGGCGGATCACGTTGACGAAGGGTGCTGCCGCTCGGTAGTGTCGCGGCAGTACCACCCGTCTAGACAACCGGACATGAGCTCGGACAACGACGCGGCGACCGCCACCCTGGCCAGCGGGCCCGCCGCCTTCAGCCTACGCGGCCGGCGCGCGGTCGTGACCGGCGCCTCGACCGGCATCGGCAGCGCCATCGCGCTGGCCCTCGGAGCGGCGGGCGTCCACGTGGCCGGGATCTACAAGACGGATCCGGACGGCGCCGAGCGGACCGAGGCCGGAGTTCGCCGGCACGGCGTGGACTGCTTCCTCGTCGAGGGCGACACGGGACAGGTCGACGACGTGGACCGGCTCGCGGCCGCGACCGTCGAGCGGTTCGGCGGGATCGACATCTGGGTCAACAACGCCGCGCGCCTGATGGTCAAGCCGCTGCTCGAGACCACCGACGAGGACTGGCACAGCCTGCTGGCGGCCAACCTCCACGGCTATTTCTACGGCTGCCGCGCCGCGGGCCGGGCGATGGTCGCCGGCGGGCGCGGCGGCCGCATCGTCAACGTCTCCAGCGCGGCCGACATCCTCGTCGTGGCCGACCTCGGCGCCTACACGGCGGCCAAGGGCGCCATCGTCGCCATGACCAAGGTCCTCGCCCTCGAGCTGGCCGACCACGGGATCACCGTCAACGCCATCGCCCCGGGCGCCATCGACACGCCGCTCAACCAGACGGCCTGGTCTGCCGAGGTACGGCGTGTGTACGAGCAGCGGATCGGGCTGCACCGGATCGGCACCGCCGAGGAGGTCGCCGACGCGGCGCTCTTCCTCGCCTCCGACGCCTCCCGCTACGTGACCGGGCAGGAGCTCGTGGTCGACGGCGGGCTGACCATCAACGGCACCGTGGGACACGCGCGGGCGTAGATGGACCCCTTCGCCCATCTCCCCGGCCCTGGTCGCGCCCAGGTCCTCGTCGACGGCCTCGATCACCCCGAGGGCGTCGCGTACGACCCGATCGCCGACTGCGTCTGGGCGGGCGGCGAGGCGGGCCAGCTCTACCGCGTCCGGGGCGAGACCTTCGAGGAGGTCGGCCGGGCGCCCGGCTTCGTGCTCGGGCTGGCCGTCGACGGCCGCGGCCGCCTGGCCGTGTGCGTGTCGAGCGACGGCTCGCTGTGCGCCTGGGACGGCGAGGAGCTGCACCGGATCGCGCCCGGCATCGGGTTCCCGAACTGGCCGGCGTTCGCGGCGGACGGCACGCTCTTCGTGAGCGACTCGGGCGACTGGGGGCGCGACAACGGCCGCCTGGTGCGGATCGATGCGGACGGGACGGTCGAGACCTTTTCGCGCGAGGTGCCGCACTTCACGAACGGCTGCGCGATCTCACCCGACGGGCGCTGGCTCTGGGTCGTCGAGTCCTACGTGCCCATCGTGTCGCGCTTCGACCTCGAGACGGGCGCGCGCGAGGAGGTCACCTGCCTCTACGGCACGGTGCTCGACGGCATCGCCTTCACGGCCGACGGCGGCGTGCTCATCTCGTGCTACCGGCCGGATCGCATCTACCACCTCGACGCGGGCGGGGAGCTCGAGGTCGTCGCCCAGGATCCGCAGGGGACGCTGCTCGGGGCGCCGACCAACGTGTGCTTCGTCGGCCCCAAGCTCGACCGCGTGGTGTGCGCGAACCTCGGCCGCTGGCACCTGACGCTGATGGACCTCGGGCTGCGCGGGGTCGCGCTGCACCGGCCTGTGCGCTGGGCGCTCGACGCCCTGGCGGTGCGCGCATGACGCGCCGCGTCCGCGAGACCGCGGGTCCGCCGGCGCGCTTCGTGCCCCGGTACTACGAGATCGAGCAGGCGCTGCGCACCCGCATCGCCGAGCTCCGGCCCGACGACCCGCTCCCCTCCGACGCGATGCTCTGCGAGGAGTTCGGCGTGAGCCGCATGACGGCCCGCAACGCGGTCCAGCGGCTCACCCAGGAGGGCCTCGTCTACCGCGTGCCGGGGCGCGGGACGTTCGTCGCCGAGCCGCCCGTGCACCGCCAGGCCGGGAACCTGTTGTCGTTCACCGAGGAGATGCGCCGGCGCGGCCGCGAGCCGAGCTCCCGCGTGCTGACCCGCGAGGTCCGCGAGCCGGGACCGGCCGAGGCCGCCCGCCTCCAGCTCGAGCCGGGCGCCCAGGTCGTGGCGCTGCGGCGCCTGCGCGTCGCCGACGACGAGCCCGTCGCCATCGAGGAGGCCGTCTTCCCGGCCACCGTCGCGCCGCTCATCCTGCAGGCCGACCTCGAGCACGTCTCGCTGCACGACACGCTCGTCGCGGGCGGCCACGTCCCGACCATGGGCCGCGCCCGCCTGGGCGCCGAGGCCGCGGGCCCCGACGACGCCGAGCAGCTGGCCGTTCCGCTCGGCTCACCCCTGCTCGTGGAGAAGCGCGTCATCCACGACCAGGACGGGCGGCCGCTGGAGCTCTGCGAGTCCCGCTACGCGGGAGCCCGCTACGGCCTCGACGTCCAGTTCGACGTCGAGCTCCCGAGCCACAACGGCGGCTGATCGCTACATCCGGCGGGCGCGGATCTCCAGGCGGCTGCGGCGCTCCTCGCCCGGCGCCAGCACGGGCAGCCGGCCCTCGGCGCGGTCGTGGGCCGCGCCGAGCACGGAGCAGTTCGCCGGCTCGAGGCCGAGCACGCCGTAGGCCGGGTGGACCCATTGCCACATGCGCGGCATCGTGGCGGCGTCCCAGCGGACCATCACCTCGAGCCCGGCGCCACGCACCAGGGCGGCGAACCAGCCGTCACGCCCCGGGGCGAGCTCGTGCTCGAACACCCGCTCAGGCGCGCCCGGCATCAGCGCCGGGGCGACGTTCCAGGCGTCAGCGAACGGCGCGGCGTCCGCGTCGCGCGGCATGCGTGGCGCGCGCGTCGAGGTGCAGCTCGGCGCCCTCGGTCCAGACCGGCGGGCCGAGGTTGACGTGGTAGAGCATGAGCGCGGGGGCGGTCGTGTGGCCGCGGTTGGTGACGGTGTCCTCGAGCTGGACCAGGCCTCGGCCGGCGTGCGTGTGCCAGGTCCGCTGCGACCTCCACGTGGTAGCCGAGCGCCGCCACCTCGGCGATCCGGCCCTGCACGATCAGCGCGTCGCCGGAGCGCTCGACGGCCTCGATGTCGGCCTTCTGGAACGTGTAGTCGCCGTGCTGGCCGTGACCCTCGGACGGCACGCCGACGTTCTGCTGCCCGCACGTCGACCATCAGCCCGCCGCCGAAGGAGAGCATCCAGTCGTCGGCGACGTTGGCCGTCTCGCCGACCGGCGAGCGCCAGTCGAGCGGCAGCGCCGGCGAACCAGGCGTCGGAGGCGTCGAGCCCGCGGTCGGGCAGGAGGCGCAGCGAGATCCCGCCCTCCACGCGCAGGTCGATCGCGCGGCAGCCCGCGGCGCGGCCGTTGGTGACGATGGACGAGGTGGCGGTGGCGATCATGCGTGGGACAGGATCGAGTCGGCGCTCAGGGAGTCAACCACGACGTCGGCCGCCGCGAGCGAAGCCTCGGTTCCCGGCACGCGGCACGATGCCGATCGTCGTCATGCCCGCGGCGACGGCGGACGCCACCCCGGGCGGGCTGTCCTCGATCGCCACGCAGGCCTCCGGCGCCACGCCGAGCCGCTCGGCGGCGAGCAGGAACATGTCCGGCGCCGGCTTGCCGTTGGCGACCTCGTCGCCCGCCACGGTGACGTCGAAGGCGTCGACCAGGCCGGCGCGGCTCAGCGTGCGATGGAGCCGCTCGCGAGGGCTCGAGGACGCCACACCGACCGGCACTCCCCGCCGGCGCAGCTCGCGAGCCGCGTCCACGGCGTCCTCGAAGACCACCAGCTCGCTGTCTATGAGCGCGAACAGCGCGCCCGAGTACTCGGTCCACGTGCGCGCGACGTCCGGCAGGTCGACCAGGTCGGCGAAGTACGCGTGGGTCCGCGGGAAGGGAAGTCCGACGGTGGCCTCGGCGTCGGCATCGGTCACCGCGTGGCCGTACGGCGCCAGCGTCTGCGCCCAGGCGCGGCGGGCCAGCGGCTCGGAGTCCACCAGCGTGCCGTCGCAGTCGAAGATGACCGCCGTCATCGCGGATCGAGCACGAACTTCACGCCCTCGCCGGCCCGCGAGGCGTCGAACGCCCGCCGCCAGTCCCGCAGCGGCACGACCTCGGTGACCAGCGGCTCCAGCGCCACGGCGCCGGCGGCCAGCAGCGCCATCGCGCGGCGCCACGACGCGGGGTTGGAGGCGAAGCCCGCAGTCACCGTCAGCTCGTGGAAGCAGATGAGGTCATAGGGGATCGTCACGTCGGCGCCGCGCAGGCCCATCTGCACGATCCGCCCGCGCCGCCGGGCGGCACGCAGCGCGTCGCCGATCCCGGGCCCGGCTCCCGAGCACTCGACGACGACGTCGGCCGAAGGCAGCGCGTCGCGGCCGGCCACCGACGTCTCGAACCCGAGCTCGCCGGCCAGCGCGAGCCGCGGGCCGTCGCGCTCGGCGCCCCGTACGATCACGCGGCCGCCGCCGGCGCGCGCCACCTGGGCGGCGATCAGCCCGATCGCGCCCGGGCCGACCACGAGCACGTCGTCACCCGGCGAGACCGCACTCGGGTCGAGCAGCGAGTTGCACACGCAGGCCAGCGGCTCCGACAGCGCGGCGGCCTCGTCCGGGAGCGCATCCGGCACGCGGTGGAGGTTCCGCGCGGGCAGCACGAGCCGCGGGGCGAAGCCGCCGTCCACGTGCGTCCCGATCGATCGCCGCTGCGCGCAGACGCTCAGCTTCCCCGCCCGGCAGTACGGGCAGACGCCGCAGGTCGAGAAGAACGTCTCCACCGCGACGCGGGCACCGGCCCACGCCGGATCGACCCCCTCCCCGAGCGCCGACACCGTCCCGCACACCTCGTGCCCCATCGTCACGGGCGGCACGCTGTCGTACTCGCCGAGCCAGATGTGCAGATCGGTCCCGCAGATGCCGGCGGCGTGGACGTCGAGCGCGACCTCGCCCGGCCCGGCCGCACGCGAGGGCCGCTCGGCGAGGTCGACGTGGCCTTCGCCGGAAGCCAGCTTGGCGAGGCCGATCACGCCAGCAGCGGCCGCAGGGTGTTGCGGGCGATCAGGAAGCCGCGCTGGACGAGCTCCACCGAGCCCTCGAAGCGCCGGTCCTCGTGCTCGATCGAGACCACGTTGTCGTAGCCGACCGCGTAGAGCGCGCCGACGAAGCGACCCCAGTCGACCTGGCCGAGCCCGCACAGGCGCGGGACCTGCCAGCCGATGCCGGCGCTCATCACGCCGTGCTCGTAGAGGCCGTCCGGCCGCACCTCGAGGTCCTTGCCGTGCACGTGGAAGATGCGCTCGCCGAACTCGTGCACCGCGCGCTCGACGTCGATCATCTGCCAGATCAGGTGGGAGGGATCGAAGTTGAGCCCGAAGTGCTCGTCGGGGATCGCCGTGAACAGCTCGCGCCAGATGGCCGGCGAGAAGGCGAGGTTGTCGCCGCCCGGCCACTCGTCGTAGGAGAAGATCATCGGGCAGTTCTCGATGGCGATCCGCACCCCGTGCTCGGCGGCGTGGGCGACGAGCGGCGGCCAGGCCTCGCGGAAGTCGGCCAGCGAGTCCGGCAGGTTCTTGGTGCGGTCGCGGCCGACGAACGTGCCGACGATGTCGACGCCCAGCAGCGGCGCGGCGGCGATCACCTTGCGCAGGTGCTCGTGGGCAGCGGCGCGCGCCTCCGCGTCGGGCGACAGCGGGTTCGGGTAGTAGGCGAGCGCGGAGATGCTCAGGCCGCGGCGCTCGAGCCCGGCCACGATCTCGCGGGCGCCGTCGGCGTCCAGCGTGTCGACGTCGATGTGGCAGACGCCGGCGTAGCGGCGCGCGGCGCCCTCGCCGGCCGGCCAGCACGCGACCTCCAGCGTCTCGAAGCCGTTGGCCGCCGCCCAGTCCGCGATCTCGTCGAGCGTCAGGGTCGGGAAGGCCGCCGTCAGCAGGCCCAGCTTCATCGCACCTCCGAGGGAACGGGATTGACGGTCACCCACCGCTGCTCGGCGTGCGATTGCGCGATGGCGTCGGCGATCAGCGCCTCCTCGTGGCCGTCGGCGAACGTCGGGTAGTCCGGCTCGGCGGGCGGCTCGCCGGCGGCGACGGCGGAGTACACGGCGCGGTAGAGGTGCTTGAACGTGTCCGGGAAGCCTTCGGCGTGCCCCGGTGGGTAGTCGCCGCCCTCGCTCAGCAGCAGCTCGTTGGGCCGGTCGCGGTGGCCGATCCACAGCTCCTCGGGAGCCTCGGAGTGCCACGCGAGCGCCGAGCGCGAGCCGTCGATCTCCCAGCTCAGCCGGTTCTTGCGGCCGGCCGAGACCTGGCTGACCGTGACCAGGGCGCGCGCGCCGCCGGTCAGCCGCAGCAGGATCCCCGCGGCGTCCTCCGTCTCCATCGGCGTGTCGACGGTCTCGCCGCCGCCGCCGTGCGCGAACGTCTCGACCGGCCCGGTCGGCTGCTTGCGCACCGGGATGAAGGTCGTCAGGTCGGCCATCACCGCCTCCACGTGGCGGCCGGTGATGAAGGTGACGAGGTCGAGCCAGTGCGAGCCGATGTCACCCACGGCACGCAGCGACCCGCCGGCCGCCGGGTCGAGGCGCCAGTTCCAGTCGGTGTCGAAGAGCAGCCAGTCCTGCAGGTAGCCGCCGGAGATGAGCCGCACGTCGCCCACGTCGCCGGCCTGCACGCGCGCCCGCGCCGCGCGGTTCTGGGCGTAGAAGCGGATGTTGAAGTTGACCGCGTGCACGAGGCCGCTGTCCTCGGCGAGCCTCAGGAGCTCCCCGGTCTCGTCCGAGTTCATGGCCAGGGGCTTCTCGCACACCACGTGCTTGCCGGCGGCGAGCACGGCCTGCACCTGCGGATAGTGGAGGTGGTTCGGCGTGGTGAGGTGGACGACGTCGACCGCGGGATCGTCGAGCATCGCCTCGAAGCTCGGATAGGGCGCGGGCAGCGCGGCGGTGCGCGCCTTCTCGGCCGCGCGCTCGGCCGTCGAGCCGACGATGCCCGTCACCTCCACGCCGAGCCGTCGCAGTGCTTCGACGTGCACGACGCCGATGAATCCCGTGCCCACGACGGCGGCCTTGATGTCCCTGATGTCCCTCACGCCGCCGGTCCTCCCTGGTTGTCTATACAGCCGCGCGGCGAGCCTATTTCGCCGCCGACAGGGTGTCAACCGCGCGCGACGGCGTGCAGGCGCTCGAAGCGTGTCACCGCGGCGACGATCGCCGCGAGCCACGCGAGCGCGACGACGGCGAGGATGCCGTAGGCCGCGCCGGTCAGCCACGCGGCGCCGCCGCGCTCCTCGCGCCGGAGCACCTCGCTGTCGAGCTGGAAGGCCCGCTCGAAGCGCGGTTCGGCCGGGACCTCCCTGGCCGGGATCCCGGGATCGTCGGGCAGGTAGACCGGCATGGCGAGGATCGCGCGGCCGGTGTGCAGGCGGACCATCGCCTTCCAGTCGCCGCGGACCGGCAGCGGCTCCGTGGTGCGATAGACGCCGTTGCCGACCTCGTCCATCTCGATCAGCCGGCTGCCGCCGCCCTGCCATGCCATCGCGTGCAGCCACTTGACGTCCTCCGGCGGCGGGTCGATCCGCACGGTCGCCGTGGTCTCGTCCCCCGGGGTCAGCGTCACCGAGGCACGGATCTCGCCGCCGTCGCTCGTGCTCAGGGGGATGGCGATGCAGACGCCGATCGCGACCAGCGCGGCGGCGGGCATGAGGCGCGGCAGCGCGCGCTCGCCCTGCAGGCCGTTGCCGAGATGGGCGCCGAGGAGGCCACCGGCGACCGCCGCGACGAGCGCCAGCACCGGCGCTTCCGGCAGCAGCGTCGCGGTCCACGGGAGCGGGAAGGCGACCTGCGAGTAGGCCCACTCGGCGGCCACGCCGACCGTGCCGATCAGGACGCCGGAGGCGGCGCCGACGGCGATCGCGCCGCGCCGGGCGAGCACGAGAGCGGCGAGCTCGACCAGCAGGGCCTCCACGAGGTAGAGCGGGAAGTGCAGGAACGTGTGCCCGAAGCCCGGGCCGACGGTGAGCACGATCGGCGTCATGATCAGCAGGTAGGCGCCGGTGGCGGCCAGCGCGCCGCCACGGCCGAGGCGCAGCCGCGCGGCGACGAGCGCGATGCTCGCCGCAAGGGCGATCAGCACCGGGTGGAAGACGAGCTGGAACTGCGGCACGCCGAAGCCGAACTCGAGCTGGAGCGTCGAGAGGCCGATCAGCGTCGCGCCCGCGAGCTGGACCTCCCAGGCGAGCAGCGTCATCCGCGCCGCGTGCGGGCGGCCGGACGCCCGGCGGCCCTCCACCAGCAGCAGCCACGCGGCGATCGGCGCGAGCGACGCGCCGCCGATCATGAGCACGTGGGTCGGGCCCCAGAGCGTCACGTCCTGGCCGAAGATCCGGTGCCAGACGTCGTCGAGCGGGAAGCCGAGCATGGCCACCGCGCCGCAGAGCAGGAGCAGTGCCCCGCCGAGCGGCACGCGCCAGCCGGGAGCGAGCGTGAGCGCCGCGCGGTCGCGGTCGTCGGCGCCGAGGACGCACGCGAGGAAGCCGGCCAGCGTCACGCCGCCGAGGCCGAGCAGGATCGGGTAGTGGGCGACGTTCGCGAACGGGCCGGCGTCGCGCCCGTCGTCGATGTGGGTCGCGACGTCCCAGAAGAAGCCGAAGGCCGCGACGCCGAGCGAGGCGAGCGTGACCAGCACCGGCAGCGCCGACCAGCCGGGGACCGGCATCACTCGCGAGGCCTGGCCGGCGAGGCGCGAGAGCAGCGTCACGCGCCCGGACCGGTGGCCGGAGCCGAGCAGCAGCGCGGCGCCCGTGAGGAGGCCGGCCACGATGGCGGCCGGCACCAGGTCCTGGATGGGGGCGCCACCGGCGGGCTCGCCGGCGGCGAAAAGCGGGATGAGATCAGCAGTCATGGCAGTAAGGGGGTCTGACCCCCTCGGCTCGCGGGTGGTAAGGGGGTCAGACCCCCTTAGTTGGTTACTGGCGGTAGGTTACTGTGAGTAGGGTACCCAGGGTAGACTCGGCGAAACGCCGATGAGTGACACCGCTCACTACCCCCGTGGCCGCACTCCGCGGGCCGTGCGCGAAGCGCAGATGGTCGCCGCGGCCGAGCGGCTGTTCTCCGAGCGCGGCTACCACGGCGTCTCGATGGACGAGATCGCCGCGGCGTCGGGGATCTCCAAGCCGATGCTCTACGAGTACTTCGGCTCCAAGGAGGGCCTGCTGCTGGCCTGCGTGGAGCGGGCGCGCGGGCGCCTGTTCGAGGAGATCGCCGCCGCCGTGCGCAAGGCCGACGAGCCCGACCGCGCCCTCCGGGCCGGCATCGAGGCGTTCCTCGCCTTCGCCGACGAGCAGCGCGCCACCTGGGTCGTCCTCTTCGGCGAGGGCGGCCGCTTCGGCGAGGCCGCGGCGGCCATCCGGGACGAGCAGGCCGGCCTCATCGCGCAGCTCCTGCGCGAGCTCCCGGGCTGGACCGTCGAGCCCGACGCGGAGACGCTCGACGCCACCGCGCACGTGTTCGTCGGCGCGGCCGAGGCGATCGCGTTCTGGGCCGTCGCCCACCCGGAGGTCCCGCTCGAGCGGGTGGCCGACCACCTGATGGCCGTGCTGTGGCCCGTCGTGCGCGAGCTACCGCACTAGCCGCGCGCCCGCGACCATGTTCTGCAGCTTGCGCCGCGCCGCCCAGCGGGCGGTCTGGGAGAGCCCGCAGTCGGGCGACACGCTGAGCCGCTCGGCCGGGACGTACTGCAGGCACGCGCGGATGCGCTCCGCGACGTCCTCGGGCGACTCGACGTAGTAGGACTTGACGTCGATCACCCCGACGCCGACGTCCTTGCCCGCCGCGACGACCTGCTCGATCAGCTCGAGCTCGGCGAACTCGCGCGAGGCCATCTCGAGGTGCAGCTCGTCGGCGTCGAAGCCGAGGAAGGCCGGGAACATCGGCGCGTAGCGGCGCTTGCCGACGGCGCGGCCCTTGAAGTTGCCGAAGCACAGGTGCGTGCTGAGATACGCACGCCCCTTGACGCCCGCGACCGTGCGGTTGAAGACGTCGACCATGCGCTCCGTGTCCTCCCGCCAGGCGTAGCAGGACATCGAGGGCTCATCCAGAGTGATCCGCTCGCAGCCCGCCTCGACCAGGTCCTCCAGCTCGCGCGCGACGATCGGCACGAGCATGTCGGTCACGGCCCAGCGGTCGGGGTGCTCGATCCGGCCCGCGAGCGTGTACGGGCCGGGAACGCTCGCCTTCAAAGCGGGGCCGGCCGGCGCGAGCGAGCGCAGGCGCTGGAACTCCTCGACCGCGCCCAGGCCGTGCACGGCGCGCAGCTCGCCGACCAGCCGGTGCTTGCCGCGCTGGTCGTGCGCGGGCGGGCCCCAGAGGCGCCGCGGCGCCGACTCGAGCTCCAGCCCTTCGAGGTAGGCGTAGAAGGAGAGGTTGAAGTCGAACCGCCCCTGCTCGCCGTCGCTGATGATGTCGAGCCCGGCGCGCACCTGGTCCATCACGGCGACCAGGGTGGCGTCGCGCGCCGCCTCCTCGAGGTCGTCCGGCCCCATCTCCTCGGTGCGGCCGGAGACGAGCTCCAGCCACCCGGGGAACGGGTACGAGCCGATGACCGTGGTCGTGATCAAACGCGCTTCGTGGACGTCGCGTACAACCACGCCAGCAGCAGGATGATCGTGCCGTAGAGGATCTGCTTGAACGCCTGCGTGGCGTCGAGCAGCGTCAGCAGCGAGTCGAGCACCACGAGGATGATCGCGCCGAGGATCGTGCCCGAGTAGCCGCCGATGCCGCCGAAGATCGACGTGCCGCCGATCACCACCGCGGCCACCGAGGGCAGCAGGTACGGCGAGACGAGCTGCAGGTCGGCCGCGTTGATGACGCCGACGTAGAGCACGCCGCCGATCGCCGCCAGCACCGAGCAGAGCACGTACACGATGAGCAGGACCTGCCAGATCCGCACGCCCGCCAGCCGGCAGGCGAGCGGGTTGTCACCCACCGCGTAGAGCATTCGCCCGTACCCGGAGTAGCGCAACCCGAGCAGGATGAGCGCGGCGACCGGCGCCCACAGCAGCAGCGACTTCGGGATCGCGTCGCCGATCAGGTTGCCGACCGCGAGCTCGCGCACGAAGTCCGGCACCAGCGGCACGCCGGTCACGAACGACTGCGCCGAGACGGTCAGGTAGCCGCTGACGATGCTCGCCATGCCGAGCGTCATGATCAGCGGGTTCACGCGGAACACGCCGACGCCGACGCCGTTGATGAAGCCGACCACCAGGCCGACGACGATCGCGATGGCCACCGCCGTGCCGGTCCCGCGCGAGGCCTGGCCGGCCATGATGTAGGCGGCCGCCGTGGCCGTGGCCGCCACCGACAGGTCGATGCCCGCGGTGAGCATCACCAGCGTCTGACCCGCGGCCAGGAACGCGAGCGGCGCGGTGAACTGGAGGATCGTGCCGATCCGCCCGGTCGAGAGGTAGCCGGGCGACGTGATCTCGCACGCGACCAGCAGCAGCGCGAGGATCACCGTCAGCATGATCAGCGGACGGTCGATCAGGAAGTAGCCGGCGGCGCGGACCGGGCCCGGGCGCGGGGCGTCGTCGTCGGGCGCGGTGGCGACGGCGCTCATCGACGCTCCTTCAGCAGCAGGAGGCCGCCGAGCATGACGACGACCACGATCAGGGCTCCCTGGATGACCTGGCCGTAGTTCGGGTCGATGCCCTGGAAGACCATGATCGAGGGAACCAGCGTGAGGCACAACGCGGCGGCGACCGGGCCGACCACGCCGCCCTTGCCGCCGGCCAGGCTGACGCCGCCGAGGACGACGGCGGCGACCGAGTTCAGCGTGATGAAGGTGCCCGCGTACGGCGTCCCGATGCCGGTGGTCGCGGTCGCGGCCAGCCCGCCCAGCGCGGCGAAGAAGCCGCCGATCGAGTAGGCCATCACGCGCGTGCGGGCGACGTTGACGCCGGACAGGTACGCGCGGTCGCGGTTCGAGCCGATGGCGTAGATGGCGAAACCGGGGCGGTGCCAGCGGATCGGCCACCACACGAGCGCGAGAACCAGGGCGATGATCACCGCCCCCGCCGGGATCCACTCGCTGAAGAACACGCCGGTTCCCAGCGCCTGGAAGTCCACCGGCGCGCCGCCTCCCGGCGTCCGCATGATGAGCAGCGCCACGCCACCCCAGACGAAGGACATCGCGAGCGTGACGACGATGTCGGGCACCCCGGTGAGCACGATCAGCCCGCCGTTGATCGTCCCGAGGACGACGCCGAAGAGCATCAGGCCGAACGCGATGAGGATCGACGTCGCGAAGCTCTGGTTCTCCATCAGCGACGCCGCCGACACGTTGATCACGGCGACCATCACGCCGAGCGAGAGGTCGATCCCGCCGGAGATGACGATGACCGCCTGGGCCATCGCCGCGAAGACCAACGGCAGCGCGCCGAGGATGATCGTCTTGAGGTCGAACGACGTGAACTTCACCGGGGCGAGCGCCCAGATGTAGGCGATGATCAGCAGCAGGAGCAGGACGTAGACGCCGATCGTCCAGCCGTGGCGGCTGGCGATGCGCCGGGCGTCGAACCCGCCGCGGCGGCCGGTCGCCGCCGTTGCCTCTTCGACCGTGCTCATGCCGACGCCGCCTCCTTCGTGAGTCCGTGAGCGGCCTTCAGCAGCGCCGGCTCGTCCGCGTCGGAGCCGGGCATCTCGGCCGTGACCGCGCCGCGGTAGACGACGATCGTGCGATCGCAGACGAGCTGGATCTCCGGGAGCTCCGAGGTGAAGAGCAGGACCGCCGCCCCGGCCTCGGACAGCTCGCGCAGGAGCGCGTAGATCTGCCGCTTGGTGCCGACGTCGATGCCCCGCGTCGGGTCGAAGCAGAGCATCGTCGTGAAGCCGGCGGCCAGCCAGCGCGCGATGGTCAGCTTCTGCTGGTTGCCGCCGGACAGCCGGCGCGCCTGGCGCTGCGCGCGCGTGTCGATGGAGAGCCGCTCGATCGCGTTCTGCACGCGGCGGGTCTCGTCCCCGCGGTTGATCGGCCCCCAGCGCGAGATGCGGTTGAAGAGCGGCGCGGCGATGTTCTCGCGGATCGGCCGCTGCGGGAGCAGCGCCAGCATGCGGTCGGCCGGCACGAGCACGACGCCCTTGCGGATCGCCTCGTACGGGTGGCGCGGGCTGAAGGGCTGACCGGCCACGAGCATCTCGCCGCCGCCGGACGGCCGGCGCTCGCCGGCCAGGTAGTCGAAGAGCAGGTCCTGGCCCTGGCCCTCGAGCGCGGCCACCCCGAGGATCTCCCCGGCCCGCAGCTCGAAGGAGATGCCACCGGGATCGTCCCCGACCACGAGGTTGCGCACCTCGAGCTGCGTCTCGCCGCTCTTGGCGGCCACCTCGACGGCGGGGGTGTCGCTCTCCCCGACCGCCGCGTCGATGGCCTGCGCGAGCTTGGTGCGCGACTCGCCGAGCATCAGCTCGACGATCTTCTCCTCCTCGCCCGGCTTGGGCACGAGCGTGCCGACCGTGCGGCCGTCGCGCAGGACGCTGGCGCGGTCGCAGAGCGCCGTGACCTCGGCCAGGCGATGCGTGATGAAGAGCACGGAGCGCCCGCGGTCGCGCCACTCGCGCATCACGGCGAAGACCTTCTCGGCGAGGTCCGACGGCAGCGCGGCCGTGATCTCGTCGAGCATCAGGAGCTGCGGATCGCGCGCCAGCGCACGCGCGAGGTCGAGCATGCGCAGCGTGGGCAGCGCGAGGTCGCTCGTCATCTCCGTGAGATCGATCGACAGCTCCATGCGCTCGAGCCACTCGCGGACGCCTTCGATCGAGGTGCGGGTGAGGCGGAGGTTCTGCGCGACGGTGAGGTCCGGCAGCAGCGCCGGATCCTGGAAGACGGGGGCGAACCCGACCTTGCGGGCGCGCTCGGGGGAGCCGATGCGGACCTGCTCGCCGTTGACGGCGATGGTCCCGCTGTCGTGCCGGATGACGCCGGTGAGGATCTTCACGAGCGTGCTCTTGCCGGCGCCGTTGGCGCCGAGCAGCGCGTGGATCTCACCGGGCTCGACGACGAGATCGGCGGACTTGAGCGCTACGACGGAGCCGTAGCGCTTCGCAACGTTTTGTACGTCAAGGAGAGGCATAGGGAGAAGCCGATCCGGGCGCGGGACCCTACGCCCCACGCCCGGATCGATGCGTCCTGGCCTACGGGCCTTCGCAGCCCGTCAGCTGGTCCTTGGTGTACGTCGTGTACGGCTCGACGATCATCTGGTTCGAGTACGTCGGCGGCAGGCTCGGGTCGTAGAACTCCTCGATCTTGTCGGCCGAGGACTCCATGTCCCACACCTCGGGCGTGAGCGTCGTGACCTTCTCGGGCTCCTCGCCGTTGAGGGCCTGGATGGCGATCGCCGTGCCGACGCCGCCGATGGCGGCGGGGTTGGTCACGGCGGCGCCCGCAGCGCCGTCCTTCAGCTGCTCCAGGAACTTGTTGTTGTCGGCGCCGATGACCGGAACGGTGTCCTTGCCGGCCTTCTTGAGCGCGTCGACGACCACGTAGTCGATGCCGGACGTCCAGATGGCGTCGACCGGCGTGTTGGAGTTCAGGATGTCGTTCGCCTGCTTGCCGGCCGGTGCGAATGACCAGTCGGTGAAGGTCTCCTTGACGACCTTCATGTCGGGGTTCTGCTCGATGACCTCCATGAAGCCCTTGTGGCGGTCGTCGTCGGCGGGCACGCCGCTGATGCCGCGCATCTCGACGATGTTGCCCTTGCCGCCGAGCGACTCGGCGAGCCATTCGGCGCCGAGACGGCCGTAGGCGACCTGGTCGTTGGTGACCACGTAGGCCTCGGGCGCCGTGACGGCCTGGTCGACCGCGACCACGACGATGTCGCGGGCGGCGGCCTCCTTGATGACCGGGTCGAGCGCCGAGCGGTCGGCCGGGTTGATGATGATGGCGTTCGCACCCGACGAGATCAGGTTGCGGATGCCGGCGATCTGCGCGCTGGCGTCACCGTTGACGTTGTGCACGAGCACCTCGTCGACCTGCCCGGAGGCGAGCGACTGCGCCTTGACGGAGCAGATCATCTCCTCGCGCCAGCCGTTGCCGACGAGCGTGTTGCTGACGCCGACCTTGTACATCTTCTTCTCCTCCGACGAACCGCCGGAGGTGGTGCCGCTGCCGCTGCTGTCGTCGTCGTCGCCGCAGCCCGCGGCGACGAGGGCCATCAGGCCGATGAGCAGCGCGATCAGCGCGAATGGACGAGCCCGGAGACTCATAGGGACGAAGTTCCTCCTCCTTCGATGGGACAGGACGTACGACTCACCGGGCACCCTCCAGCACCCTTGCTGCACGGCGGGCGTGCTCCGCGTAGGCCGCGTCGAACAACCGGCGCGACTCCTCGGCGCCCACCACCGACGCGCTCGTGAGGACCGGGGGCAACTTCCCCCGCTCCACGAGCCGCGCCGCTGTACGCACCTTAACCTCGTTGCCGAGCGCCACCGCGGCGATCGTCGAGCCGGGCCCCACCGGGGTCTTGAGCCCGTCGAGCGTCACGAGGGCGTCCGCCGGTGGCGTGCGCAGGTCCAGCACCACGTCGGCGTGATCGCGCAAGCGCGCTCCCGTCGAGTGTGAGCTCTCCCCCGCCTCCGTCGCCGCGAGCGAGGTGACCGCGATCACCGCGAGCCCCCGCTGCTGCGCGCCACGCGCCACCTCGATCGTCACTGCGCTGTGCCCGGACGCGCTGAAGGCCATCATCACGTCGGGCGGTCGGAGGTCGAAGTTGCTCAGGATCACGTCGCCGAGGCCCTCGACGCGCTCGATGAACATCGCCTGGCGCTGCCCGTTGGCGCCCACGACCTGCGTGTGGAACGTCATCGACAGCTCGACGATGGGATGGAAGCCCGGGTAGGAGCCGTAGCGCGGGAACATCTCCTCGACCGCCATCCGCGAGTGGCCGGTCCCGAAGAGATGGACGAGTCCGCCGGAGCCGATGGCCTCGGCGCACAGGTCGGCGGCGCGGTCGAGCTCGGCGTCCTGGTCCGCGACGCGCTCCAGGAGCTCCCGTATGACGTCGATGTAGCGCGCCGTGGCCGTCGGACTCATCCCATGATGTCCGGGTCGAGCTCGATCGGCTCCCACGTGCCGCTCTTCATCGAGCGGTAACAGGCGTCGAGCGCACAGTTGACGATGTAGCCGTCGACGAACGTCTCGCGCGGCTCGGTGCCGTCGCGGAAGCAGTCCACGAAGTGGCGCATCTCCTGCGCGTAGCCGTAGACGCGCGCCTCCTCGGGGATGGGGTAGACGAAGCCGGTCTCGGCGTCGGCCTTCTCCATCAGGTAGCCCGCCGGGTTGGTGATGAAGCCGTAGACCGGGGTCTCGGTGGTGTCGGTCACCAGCCGGCCGCCCGTGCCGGTGATCTCGTTGCGCAGCTCCATGCCGCCCTTCATGGACCAGCTCGACTCGGTGATCGAGATGCCGCCGTTGGCGAACTTGATCAGCGCCACCGCGTTGTCCTCGCCGGTCGTCTTGTCGGCGTGGGTGAGCGTCGCGCCCCAGGCGAAGGCCTCGGTCATCGCGACGTCCTTGCCGAAGAAGTAGCGCGCGGCCTCGATCGTGTGGCAGCCCATGTCGAGCAGGGCGCCGCCGCCGGCCGTCTCGGTGTCCCAGAAGTGCTCGGCGTGCGGGCCGGAGTGGGCCTCGCGGGCACGCACGGAGATGACCTCTCCGATCGCGCCGCTCTCGATCATCTCCCGCGCCCGGACGACGCTCGGCGAGAAGACCTCGGTCTCGGCGTAGCCGTGCATGACGCCCGCCGCGTTCACGAGCCGGAGGATCTCGGCCGCCTCGGCGCCGTTGCGGGCCAGCGGCTTCGTGCAGATGATCGCCTTCTGCGCCGCGGCGGCGCTGCGGATGGCGTCGAGGTGCAGGTGGTTGGGGAGCGCGACCACGACGATCTGGACGTCGGGATCGGCGCACAGCTCGACCACGTCGGTGTACTGCCGCGGGATGTCGTGCTTGCGCCCGAGCTCCGCGGCGCGCTCGGCGCTGCGCGAGTAGTTCGCGACCACGCGGGCAGCCGGGACGTCCCGGAGGCCGTCCATGTAGAACTCGGCGACGAATCCCGATCCGAGGAGACCGAGGTTCACTGGCTGATGATGTCCGTGCGGCATCGGTCTAGTTGTGTAGACAGGTTGCAACCTAGCCATCGAACCGGAGCCATGTCAAGCACGCATCTCGGGCTCGACCTGGGCGGCACGAACATCAAGGCAGCGCTCGTGGAACGCCGCGGCGAGGACGTGCGCGTCGTGGCCACGGAAGCCTGCCCCACGGCCGCTTCCGAGGGCCCTGATGCGGTGCTCGAGCGCGTCGTCGCGCTGGCTTCGCGGCTCACCTCGGGGTTCGTCACGGCCGGTCTCGCCCTGCCCGGTCACTTCGACGCGGCGAGCGGCACCGGGACCCTGCTCCCGAACCTGCTCGGCGACTGGGTGGGGCGTCCGATCGGGGGACCGGTGGGGTCGGCGCTGGGGATGCCGGTCGCGCTCGTGAACGACGTCCGGGCCCTGACGCTGGCCGAGCTCCGCCTCGGTGCCGGCCGGGGCGCCTCGGATCTCGTGTGCGTGGCGCTGGGAACCGGCGTGGGCGGCGGGGTGGCGATCGGCGGGCGGCTGCATCTCGGGCTCGGCCACGCCGGCGAGATCGGGCACACGACGGTCGACCCCGACGGGCCCCTGTGCGGGTGCGGCAACCGCGGGTGCCTGGACCGGATGGCGAGCGCCGAGTCGATCGCGGCGGCCGCCGGTGCGCCGACGGTGGCGGAGGCCGCGGCGGCGGCGCGCGCCGGCGATCCCGTCGCCCGTGCGGCCTTCGCACGGGCGGGTGAGTACGTCGGCCGCGCGCTGGCCGGCGCCGTCGTCCTGCTCTGGCCCGAGCGGATCGTGGTCGGCGGCGGCGTGGCCGACGCCGGCGACGCGCTGTTCGAGCCGCTGCGAGCGGAGCTGCGGCGGCGCGCGTGCGTGGCACCGGAGATCCCGGTCGTGCGGGCCGAGCTCGGCACGCACGCGGGCGCGGTCGGCGCCGCGCTGTGGGGCGCGGAGGCCTAGGTGTACGACGCGTCGCTGGCGCTGCACGTCGTCGCCGCGGTGATCGGCTGTGCTGCTCGGGCTCGCCGCGGCCGCGGTCGCCGTGGTGGTGATCGCCTACAAGCCGATCGACGCCGGCCTCGTGGTCCTCGCGGCGGCGCTCGCCGCCGTGCTCACCGCGGTGCTGGTGAGCCTGTCTCGACGCGGCGGCGCGCGGCGCACGCGCGCCCATGGTGCTTGAAGCTGCTCAGCGCCATCGCGCCGATCGGCCAGATCGGCCAGAAGTAGCCCATGCCGCTCACCGCCCAGATGGCGATGAGGAGGAGGGCGACGCCGATCAGCGGGCTGAACTGCGGTAGGCGGCGCGGCTCGCGCGGCGCCGGGGCGGGGAGTGCGGGGAGGTCGGCGAGCAGGGGCGTGAGCTCGCCGTGCGTGCGAGCGCCGTAGGCGCGGCCGAGGCGCTCCTCGAGCTCGTCGTGGTCGAGCCGGCCGTCGGCGGCGTGCGTCCGCAACGTCTCCGCCACGCGTTCGCGCTCCGCGTCCGAGGCCAGCAGGTCGCGGGAATCAGGCATCGCCATCAAGTTAGTGACTACTCACCTCTGTGTCAAGCCACGACGACCGCGCCGCCGCGGCGCGGATCGCCGCCCCCGTTCAGGCTGCCCGTCTCCGGGTCGCGCTCGACGGCCTGGCAGCCGCCGAAGAACAGGTTGGGATGGCGGAACCAGGAGAGGGTGCGCCCGCTCGCCTGGAGCGCCGCGCCGTCGATGCCCGGCTCGGCGTAGACGATGTCGTCCTCGAAGTGCAGGCGCGGCGCGTCGACGGCCGCGGCGGCGTCCATCCCGCGGTCGATGACGTTGACGATCACCTGCAGGAGCGCCGAGCGGATGCGGTTGGACCCGGCCGAGCCGAGGGCCAGCTCCGGGGCGCCCTCCGTGTCGAGCACCACGGTCGGGGCCATCATCGAAGGCAGCCGGCCACCGACGGGATGGCTGAAGAAGCCGAGCGGCGAGAGGTCCTGCTCGCCCATCATGTTGTTCACGTGGATGCCGGTGCCGGCCACGACGATCCCGGAGCCCTCGCCGTTCGTGCACGTCACCGAGCAGGCCCAGCCGTCCCCGTCGATCACCGAGATGTGCGTGGTCGAGCCGAGCCGGCTCGCCATGAACCGCTGGAGGAAGCCGTCCTCGGACAGGCCGGCGAGGAAGGCGGGCGTGCGCTCGGACTGGGCCGACTCCATCGCCTGCACGATCGCCAGCGCGTCCGGCGGGGTGCGTGTGGACGGGTACTGGTCGAGCAGCGCGAGCGCGTAGGCGAGCAGCGTGCCGCCGGCGCTCGGCGGCGGGTTGGTGAGGACGTCGTGCCCGCGGTAGCGCACGCGGACCGGCTCGCGCGGCTCGGCGCGGTAGGCCTCGAGATCGGCGTGGGTGAGCGTGCCGCCGAGCTCGCACACGCGGTCGGAGATCGCGGCGCCGATGTCGCCCCCGTAGAACGGATCGGCCCCCTCGGCCCCGAGCCGCTCGAGCGAGTCGCCGAGGGGCGGGTCCTTGAGCACCTCGCCGGGTCGCGGCAGGCGGCCGTCGGGCATGAAGAGCGCGCTCGCCTCGGGGGTCGAGCGGAAGATCGGCGCGAGGATCTCGAGCACGTACGCCTGCTCGGCGCTGAGCGGGACGCCCTTGCGGGCGTGCTCCGCCGCGGGCGCGGCGAGGTCGGCGAGCGGGACCGTCCCGAAGCGGTCGGCCGCAACGCACACGCCGGCCGGCACGCCGTACACGCCGCACGACGCGGCGCCGATGTGGAAGACCTGGACGGCGTCCCCGAACGAGACGTCGACCGCAAGCAGCGGCGCGCGGCCCTCGGGATCGGCGCCTCGGCCCGGCGCGGAGACGAAGAAGTCGAGCAGCACCGGCTCGCCGCTCGGCGGGACGACGAGCATGTAGCCGCCCGCGGCGAGCCCGGTGAGCATGGGCTCGGCCACGAACGAGGTGAGCATGGACGCGAGCGCGGCGTCGACCGCGTTGCCGCCGGCGCGCAGCACGTCGGCGCCGGTCGACGCGGTCAGCGGATGGCCGGCCGCGACGACGCCGCGAGAACGCCCCAAGAGGGCCCCCCGGGCCCGGTTACGGGGGCCACGGATGGCCCCCGATGACAGGAAAGCGGCGTCCGGACGAAGCCAAGGGCACTAATACCGAGGGATGAATTCCGGTACGTCGACGTCCACCCGCGACGAGCGCGGCTGCGTCCCGACGCGCCGCACGCGCGGCTCGCCGATCGGCTCGCGGAACGGCGAGCGCTCCTCGCGTGGCGCGCGCTTCTCGCCGTAGCCGGTGGCGACCACGGTGATCCACACCTCGTCCTCGAGGTTCTCGTCGAGCATCGCGCCGAAGATGATGTTCGCGTCCGGGTGCGCGGCCTCCTGGATGGTGCGCGCCGCTTCGTTGACCTCCCACAGCGACAGGTCGCGCCCGCCGGTGATGGACAGGAGGATCGAGTGCGCGCCGTCCAGCGTGGTCTCCAGCAGCGGCGAGGACGCGGCCGCCTGGGCCGCCTCGATCGCGCGCTTGTCGCCGGTGCCCATGCCGATGCCGAGCAGCGCGCTGCCGGCGTCGGCCATGATCGTCCGCACGTCCGCGAAGTCGAGGTTGATCAGGCCCGGGAGCGTGATCAGGTCCGACACGCCCTGGACGCCCTGGCGCAGCACGTCGTCGGCGACGCGGAACGCCTCGACCATCGACGTCTGCTTGTCGAGCACCGAGAGGAGCCGGTTGTTCGGGACGACGATGAGGGTGTCGACCTCCTCGCCCAGCGCCTCGATGCCCTCCTCGGCCGCCTTCAGCCGGCGGGAGCCCTCGAAGCCGAACGGCTTGGTCACGATCCCGACGGTGAGGGCGCCGAGCTCGCGGGCGATACGCGCGATCACGGGCGCCGCGCCGGTGCCGGTGCCGCCGCCCTCGCCGGCCGTGATGAAGACCATGTCCGAGCCCTTGAGCAGGGACTTGACGCGGTCGTAGTCCTCCATCGCGGCCGAGCGCCCGAGGTCCGGGTTGGAGCCGGAGCCGAGCCCGCGCGTGATGTCGGCGCCGAGCTGGAGGGTCACATGAGCCGACGACGAGTTGAGCGACTGCGCGTCCGTGTTCAGGGCGATGAACTCGACGCCGGTCACGTCGGCCTCGATCATGCGGTTGACGGCGTTCACGCCGCCGCCGCCGACGCCGACCACCCTGAGCTCGGGCTGCCGGGTCATCTGGGAGGCGGCCGCGGACCACTCGTAGTCCGCGGGCCGCGAAGGCTCGGGCGGGCTCATCATGTTGTCCGGCAGGTCCGACGAGAACGCGTGGCGCAGGCGCTCCTGGGGCGTCGGCGTGCGCGGCGCGGCCGGCTGCTCGGGCTGCTCCGGGGGCGGTGGTGCGGCGGCTGCCTCGGGCGGGGCGGGCGGCTTGCCAGCCGCCTCCTGGCCCTCGTCCGTCTTCCGGAAGAGCGCTGCCAGCGGTCCCTCCCGCATGCTCGCCCGCTTACCGCTTCCCATTCGAGAGCACCTCCTTGGCCAGCTGGCGATATGCGTCAGCGGCGGTCCCCTTGGGGTCGTACTTGAGCACCGACATCCCCTTGACGGGGGCCTCCGCGAACCGCACGGTCTTGCGGATCCGCGCGCCGAACACGCGGTCGCCGAAATTCTCCTCCAGGATCTCGAGAGCCTCCTTGGCGTGCAGGGTCCGTGTGTCGACCATCGTGGGCAGGATGCCCGCGATCTGCACTTCCGGATTCAGGTTCTCGCGGATCATCGCCAGGGTGTTCTGGAGCTGGAGCAGGCCGCGCATCGAGAGATACTCGCACTGCACGGGGACGATCACCTGGTTCGCCGCCGTGAGCGCGTTCACCGTCAATAGTCCCAGGGACGGCGGCGTATCGATGAAGACCCAGTCGTAGTCGTCCTCGACGGTCCTCAGCGCCTTGGTCAGCGAGCGCTCGCGACCGATCTTCGTCGACATCGCGATCTCGGCGCCGGCGAGGTCGATCGAGGCGCACGCGATGTCGATCTCCCGCTTGCGGATCACCTCCCGGATCGACAGATCGTGCACGAGCACGTCGAACATCGACTGCTCGAGCGTGTCGGGATCGATCCCCTGCGACATGGTGAGGTTGCCCTGGGGGTCCATGTCGACGCACAGGACGCGGTGCCCCTGCTCGGCAAATGCCGCCGCAAGGTTCAGCGTCGTGGTCGTCTTCGCCACGCCACCCTTCTGATTGGCGAAGGCGATGACCTTGGCCTTGCCGGTCACGTCGTGCTCCGATCACGGTCGGGGAAACCCATCGGCCTTGCCTGTTCGCCCCGCGCGCCGGGTTTCCTCCCGCCATGACACCGTATGCGGCTTACTCGCACTCGCAAGCTCGTGCGAGCGCCTGAGCAACAATATGGATCCGACAACCGCCCGCCGCATCAACCGAGCCCGCTGGGACGCCCTCGCCGCCGTCCACGGCCAGGACCGCGTGTACGACACCGAGGCGCTGGTTTCCGGCGCCGACTCGCTGCGCGCCGCCGAGATGGCGGGCGTGCGCGAGGCCGTGGGAGCGGTCGCGGGGCTCGACGTCCTGCACCTGCAGTGCCACATCGGCTTCGACACGATCTCGCTCGCCCGCCGGGGAGCGCGGGTCGTCGGCGCCGACTTCTCGCCGGCCTCGCTCGAGAAGGCGCGCGCGCTGGCCCGCCGGTGCGAGGTGCGGGCGGAGTTCGTCGAGGCCGAGGCGACCCGCCTGCCCGTCGAGCTCCACAACCGCTTCGATCTCGTGTACGCCACGATCGGCGTGCTGTCCTGGATCGGAGACCTCGAGGCCTGGATGCGCTCCGCGGCCGCGGCGCTGAGGGGAGGCGGCAAGCTCCTGCTCGTCGACCTCCACCCGATCGCCCTGATGGTCGCCCACAGCTCGCCGCTGGCCTTCGACTTCCCGTACTTCAACGACGGCCCGCGGAGCTACGACGAGCCGGGCTCCTACGCGGGAGCCGACCTCGACGTCTCCGCCACCGCCTCGGTCGAGTACGGCCACTCCATCGGCGAGATCGTCAACGCCGCCCTGGCCGCCGGGCTGAAGATCCAGCGCCTCGAGGAGCACATGGACGCCGACCACGATCCGCGCGGAGACGTGCTCGCGCTGGAGGACGACGGCCGCTACCGGCTGCGGGTCGACGGGGAGTTGCTGCCGGTCCTCTTCACGTTGGTGGCCGCGAAGCCCTGAACTGCGCATTGAGGGGACGCGTCCCTCCCCCACCCAGCCGCAGTTGCCGTTCGCCAGGGCCCTGATCGCCAGAACTAGCTGATCGTCGCTTGACGCAAACGGTTGCATCGGGCAACGTGACAAGCTGTTCGGTGGGCGACCGGGTCGGGTCCACACAAGGGGAAGGAACGTCGGTGCAACCAAGATCACCGTTCGGGGACGAGCGCGAAGGCCTGACGGCATGATCGCCGCCCGGCTTGCCGACCGCTCGGCCGCGCTCGTAGCCGAGCGCGTGCCGTTCGTGCAGGCCACGGTGGTCCGTGCCTCGCGTCCCGCCAGCGTGCAGGTCGGCGCCACGGCCCTGGTGCTGCGCGACGGCACGATCGAGGGGTTCGTCGGCGGCCACTGTGCCGAGCCCAGCGTCCGGCTCCACGCGCTGCACGTGCTCGAGACCGGCGAGGCGCTGCTCCTGCGGATCGAGCCCGGCGCCGGCGACGAAGCGGCGACGGAGGGCGCCGTCACCGTCCACAACCCCTGCATCAGCGGCGGCGCGCTGGAGATCTTCCTCGAGCCGCGCATCCCCGCGGCCCGCGTGCACGTCCTCGGCGACACGCCGATCGCGCAGGCGCTCACCGAGCTGGCGCGCACCCTCGGCTACGACGTCGGCACCGGCGAGCCGACCAGCGACGACGCCGCGGTGATCGTCGCCTCGCACGGGCGCGACGAGGAGCAGGCGCTGGCCGCCGCGCTCGACGCTCGGCGTCCCCTACGTCGGCCTCGTCGCCAGCCGCAGGCGCGGCGCCGCCGTCGTGGAGACGCTCCAGGTCAGCGACGACGACAAGGCGCGCGTGCACACGCCCGCCGGCCTCGACATCGGGGCCCGGACGCCGGAGGAGATCGCCCTGTCGATCCTCGCGGAGATCGTCGCGACGAAGCGGCGCACGTTGACCGCCCCGGTCGAGGCCCCGCAGGCCCATCAGCACCACGACGAGCACGGCGGCGGGCACTGCTGCCATGACTGACCCGTTTGTCGCCGGACTCGTACTGGCGGCGGGCGGCTCTCGTCGGCTCGGCCGCCCCAAGCAGCTCCTCCCCTTCGCCGGCGCCACGCTGCTCGACCACACCGTGGCCACCGCCCGCGCCTGCGAGTTCGACCAGCTCGTCGTGGCCATCGGCGGCCACTCGGAGAAGATCCGCACCCGAGTGGACCTGCACGGGGCCGACGTCGTGGTCAATCCCGGCTTCGGCGCCGGCTGCTCGTCCTCGATCGCCGTCGCGATGGACGTCATCGACGCCCGCACGACCACCCTCGTGCTCATGCTCGGCGACCAGCCGGGCGTGGTGCCCGCCACGATCCGGCTCCTGCTCGCCGCCGGCGGCGACGCGCCGATCGCCGTGTGCGGCTACGAGGACGGCCGCGGTCACCCGTTCGCGTTCAGCGAGGAGGTCTTCCCCGACCTCCGCGCATTGCACGGAGACAAGGCGGTCTGGCGGATGCTCGACGAGCGCGCCGACGAGGTGGAGGAGATCCCCATCACCGGTCGCGTCCCGCTCGACGTCGACACCTGGGAGGACTATGAGGCCGTGGTCGCCGCGGCCGGACAGGCATGAAGGAGGAGCGGACATGAGCGGATGGACGGTGGGGCTGGTGCTCGGCATCGTCGTGGTCCTCGTCGCGGCGCTGATCGTCATCGCGATCGTGCGTCTGGCGGCGCGGATCGCGGCGCAGGCCAAGACGGCCGAAGGAGCGGTCGAGGTCGTGCGCAAGCAGACCGAGCAGCTCGACGGCATCGGCCGGATCAACGACTCCGGCGTGCGGATCCTGCACTCCGCCCGCGCCCTGCGAAAGGTGGCGGTGGGCAAGTGAGCAACACCGAGTATTGGACCATCGCGCTGATCATCGGGCTGGTGGCGGCGCTGATCGTGGCGACGCTGCTGGTGCTGCTCCTGCGCTCGGTCGCGAGCATCGAGAAGTCGGTCGGCGGGCTGCTCGGCGTGGCCACGAGCGTCGCCGGCAACACGTCGCACATCCCCCAGCTCGAGGCCACCGCGCCGGTGCTGGCGATGATCGTCGACGAGGCCGTCGTCCAGGACGGCTACATGAACGCCCTCACCGACGGCTTCGGAGGCGAGCGATGAGCACCGAGGACGTCCTGCTCCTGCTGAGCGTCCTGCTCGGCCTGGTCGTGGTCGCCGTCCTGGCGATCGCGCTGATCCGGGTCCGCCAGGGCCTCCAGAACATCTCCGAAGGGCTGGCCACGCTGGGCGCCGCCCTCACCACCGTCGAGTCCGAGCACCTGCGCCCGCTCGAGCCCGCGGTGAAGGCGATCAACGCGCAGTTCGACGTGATCCTCGGCGCGATGCCCGGCATCGCCAAGAAGGCGTCGATCGTGGCCGAGAGGAGGCCGTCATGACCCTCTGGTGGATCGGCAACGTGGTCCTCCTCGTCGTCCTCGTGGTCGTGATCCTGCTCCTCAGCGGCGTGCTCAAGGCCGCCACGAGCATCGTCCCGAGCATCCGGGCGATCTCCGACGCGGCGTCCAAGGGCTCGAAGGACCTCGACGCCACGGCCCTGCTCCTCACCACGCAGGACCAGGTCCGGCAGACCGTCGCGGTCGTCGCGAACTATGGCGGCTCGCTCGACGTAATCCTCGACGACGCAGAGGAGCGCTGAGCATGCCCGCCGCCGGAGTGGTGACCATCGCGATCATCGTGCTGATCGTCCTCGCCCTCGTCTACTACCTCGTGGCCACGATCTTCCAGCTCCAGCGGATCACCGCCGGGCTCGACGACGTGATCAAGAGCGTCGGCGAGATCGTCGAGAAGAGCGGGCCGGTCAACGACGTGGTCGACGACATCAACGCGAACCTCGACGCGGGCGTCGAGCTGCTCGAGGGCCTGCTCGTCAAGAAGGCGGGCATGGGCGACGCGCTCGGCCTCGTCGACGGGCTGTACCCCGGGGCGGCGCAGGCGGGCTTCCGCGCCTTCCCCGAGAGCCGCGAGATCACCCCGCCGCGGATCGCCGAGGTCTACACGCGCGGGACGCTCACGCTGGCGCGGCTCGGCCGCGAGGCGCCGATCGCCACGGCCAACCCCGCAGGCCCGGTCCTGCGCAACATCGAGTCCGGCAGCCTCAACGCGCGGCTGCTCTATCCCGAGGCCCGGCAGGCGCGCCCCGAGCGGCTCGAGCGCTCGCCCGTCATCGGCACCGACGCGCCCGTCCAGTACGAGCCGCCCGAGGACCCCAGCCGGCCGCGCAAGCGGTTCAGGAGGAGCTGATGCAGACCCCGGCGCCCTTCGGCTACGAGCGCGCGACCAGCGTCGACGGCGCGATCGCCTCGCTCCAGCGGCTCGGCTCCGAGGCGCGCATCATCGCCGGCGGCCACAGCCTGCTGCCGATGATGAAGCTGCGCCTCGCCAACCCCGAGCACCTGATCGACATCAACGACCTCTCCGAGCTCGCGTACATCCGCGACGCGGGGGAGGAGATCCGCATCGGCGCGCTCACCCGGCACGTCGACCTCCTCAAGTCCGAGCTGCTGGCCGAGCACTTCCCGGTCTTCGGCGACGCCGAGCAGGTCATCGCCGACCCCGTCGTCCGCAACCGCGGCACGATCGGCGGCTCGCTCTGCCAGGCCGACGCCGCCGAGGACCTCTCCTCGGTCTGCGCCGCGCTCAAGGCCACCGTGGTCATCCGCGGCGCCGACGGCGAGCGCGCGGTGAGCATGGAGGACTTCCACGTCGGCCCGTACATGACCGCGGTCGGCGCCGGCGAGATCCTCACCGAGATCCGCCTCGCCAAGCGGGCGGGCGCGGGCAGCGCGCACGAGAAGGTCGAGCGCCGCGCCGGCGACTGGGCCATCGCGGCGGCGTCGGCCGCCGTGTGGATGGACGGCGGCACGTTCGCCGACGTCGGCATCGCGCTGAGCGCCGTCGGCCTCACGACGATCCACCTCACGCGCGCCGAGGAGCTCCTGCGCGGGAAGGCGCCGTCGTACGACCTCTTCACCGAGGCCGCGACGATCGCCGCGGAGGACTGCTCGCCGATGCCGGACGGCCGCGGGCCCGTCGACTACAAGCGCCACCTGGCCGGTGTGCTCACCGGGCGGGCCCTACGCCGCGCGACCGCCCGCGCACTGAACGAGGAGGCCTGAGCATGGATGTCTCGATCACGGTCAACGGCGAGTCGGTGACGCGCGACGTCGAGCCGCGCCAGCTGCTCGTGCACTTCCTGCGTGACACGCTCGACCTCACCGGCACCCACTGGGGCTGCGACACGTCGAACTGCGGCGCCTGCGTCGTGCTCATGGACGGCCAGCCGGTCAAGTCGTGCACCACGCTCGCGGCCATGTGCAGCGGGCACGAGATCCGCACGGTGGAGTCGCTCGAGGTCGACGGGCAGCTCGACCCCGTGCAGCAGGGCTTCCACGAGCTGCACGCGCTCCAGTGCGGCTTCTGCACGCCCGGCATGATGATGACCATCCGGGCGCTGCTGGACGAGAACCCCAACCCGACCGATCACGAGATCCGCACCGCGATCTCCGGCGGCATCTGCCGCTGTACCGGCTACAAGAACATCGTCGCCGCCGCCCGCTGGGCCGCCCAGCACGAGGCCTCGACGAGGCAGGAGGTCTGAGCATGGCCGCAATCGAGACCGAACGGCCGATCGGCTTCGGCCGCCTCAAGCGCAAGGAGGACGCGCGCTTCATCCGCGGCCAGGGCAAGTACCTGGACGACATCAAGCTGCCGGGGATGGTCCACGGGGCGCTCCTGCGCAGCCCGTACGCGCACGCGAGGATCGTCTCCATCGACACGTCGCGGGCGCTCGCGCACCCGAACGTCGCCGCCGTGGTCACCGCCAAGGACCTCGAGACGCTCGGCCTCGCCTGGATGCCGACGATCTCCTACGACACGCAGGCCGTCCTGGCCGGCGACAAGGTGCGCTTCCAGGGCCAGGAGGTCGCCTTCGTCATCGCGACCGACCCGTACTCGGCCCAGGACGCGCTCTCGCTCATCGACGTCGAGTACGAGCCGCTGCCCGCCGTGGTCAACGCCCGCAAGGCCCTCGACGAGGACGCCCCGCTGATCCGCGACGACAAGACCGGCCAGGTCGACAACCTCGCGAGCCCGCTCTGGGAGGCCGGCGACGAGGACGCCACCGAGCGCGCCTTCGCCGAGGCCGACACGGTCGTCGCCCGCGACATCATCTACCCGCGCTGCCATCCCGCGCCGCTCGAGACCTGCGGGATCATCGCCGACTTCAACCCGGCGACCGGCCAGCTCGACATCTACAACGGCAACCAGGCGCCGCACGCCCACCGCACGGTCTACGCCCACGTCGCCGGCCTCGCCGAGCACATGATCCGGATCATGTGCAACGACATCGGCGGCGGCTTCGGCAACAAGGTCCCGGTCTACCCCGGCTACGTCTGCGCCATCGCCGGCTCGATCGTCGCCGGCGTGCCCGTCAAGTGGGTCGAGGACCGCACCGGCAACCTCGTCTCCACCGGCTTCGCCCGCGACTACGTCATGCGCTCGGAGATGTGCGCCAAGGACGGGAAGATCACCGGCCTGCGGGTCGACGTGATCGCCGACCACGGCGCCTTCGACAGCACCGCGCAGCCGACCAAGTTCCCGGCCGGCTTCTTCCACATCGTCTGCGGCTCCTACGACCTGCAGGCGTCGCACGTGAAGGTCAAGGCCGTCTACACGAACAAGGCGCCGGGCGGGGTGGCCTACCGCTGCTCGTTCCGCATCACCGAGGCCGTCTACCTCGTGGAGCGGATGGTCGACGCGCTCGCGCTGGAGATGCAGGTCGACCCGATCGAGCTGCGCATGCGGAGCTTCATCAAGCCCGAGCAGTTCCCGTACGAGACGACCACCGGCTGGACCTACGACTCCGGCAACTACGCCGAGACGATGCGCGTGGCCATGGGCATCGCCGGCTACGACGAGCTGCGGCGCGAGCAGGCCGAGAAGCGCGCCAAGGGCGAGCTGATGGGCATCGGCGTGTCGTTCTTCACCGAGGGCGTCGGCGCCGGCCCGCGCAAGCACATGGACATCCTCGGCCTCTCGATGAACGACGGCGCCGACCTGCGCGTGCACCCGTCCGGGAAGGCCGTCGTGAGCATCTCCGCCCAGACCCAGGGCCAGGGCCACGAGACGACGTTCGCGCAGATCGTGGCCGAGGAGCTCGGCATCCCGCCGGAGGACGTCGAGGTCCGCCACGGCGACACCGACCGCTCGCCCTACGGCCTCGGCACGTACGGCAGCCGCTCGACGCCGGTCTCCGGCGGCGCGGTGGCGATCGTCTCCCGCAAGGTGCGCGACAAGGCGCGCGCCATCGCCGCGACGATGCTCGAGACCCGCCCCGAGGACCTCGCCTGGGAGAAGGGCCGCTGGTACGTCAAGGGCGACCCGGAGAAGGGCGCGCTGATCGAGGAGATCGCGCAGCGGGCGTACTCCGGCGAGTCGCTGCCGGAGGGCATGGAGGGCGGCCTCGACGCGCAGGTCATCTACGACCCGCCGAACCTCACGTACCCGTACGGCGCCTACATCGCGGTCGTCGACGTCGATCCCGACACCGCGCAGGTCACGGTCCGCCGCTTCATCGCGGTCGACGACTGCGGCGTGCGGATCAACCCGATGATCGTCGACGGGCAGATCCACGGCGGCCTCGCGGAGGGCATCGGCATCGCGCTGATGGAGCTCATCTCGTTCGACGAGGAGGGCAACTGCCTGAACTCGTCGTTCATGGACTACCTGATCCCGACCGCGCTCGAGTGCCCGGACTTCGAGCTCGGCGAGACCGTCACCCCCTGCCCGCACCACCCGCTCGGCGCCAAGGGCGTCGGCGAGTCGCCCAACGTCGGCTCGCCGCCGGCCATCGTCAACGCGATCATCGACGCGCTGCACGAGACCCACGGCGTCGACCACATCGACATGCCGTGCACGCCGGCCCGGGTGTGGAGGGCGATGCAGGGACGTCCCGAGCCGCCGCAGTGACGGACGAGGTCGCCCACCTCGTTCCCGACATCGAGACGCTGGCCCAGCGCCTGGCCACCGTCGACTACCTCGTCGACGAGGGTCTCGCGACGTCGATGTTCCTCAGCCTGCGCCTGCCGCAGCCGCTCCTGCTCGAGGGCGCGGCGGGCGTCGGCAAGACCGAGGCGGCGAAGGCGCTGGCCGCGGTGCTCGACACGCCGCTCGTGCGGCTGCAGTGCTACGAGGGGATCGACGCCGCCGAGGCGCTCTACGAGTGGAACTACCCCCGCCAGCTGATCAGCATCCGGCTCGCCGACGCTCGCGACGCCGAGGTCCGGGAGGAGGACCTCTTCGGACGGGACTACCTGATCCGGCGGCCGCTCCTGCGCGCGCTGGAGCACCCCGGGCCGCGGCCCGCCGTGCTGCTCATCGACGAGATCGACCGCGCGGACGACGACTTCGAGGCCTTCCTGCTCGAGCTGCTGGCCGACGCCAGCGTGACGATCCCGGAGCTCGGCACCATCACGGCCGAGCACCCGCCGATCATCGTGTTGACGTCCAACCGCACGCGCGACCTGCACGATGCCGTCAAGCGGCGTTGCCTGTACCACTGGATCGAGTACCCGGACGCGCGGCGCGAGGTCGAGATCATCCGCCGCCGCGTGAAGGGCGCGGCGGAGGTGCTGGCCGTGCAGGTGGCCGAAGCGGTGGCGCGGATGCGCGACAGCGACGTGCAGAAGCCGCCCGGCATCGCCGAGGCGATCGACTGGCTCGCCGCGCTCGACCTGCTCGGCGTCGACGCCCTCGACGCGGCGACCATCGACCGCACGCTCGGCTCGGTGCTCAAGTACAGCGAGGACCAGGAGGTGATCCGCGCGGCCGGCCTCGAGCAGCTCGTGCGGCAGGCATGAGGGTCGAGACCGTCTGGCTCGACCTCCCGCCGTTCGTCGGCGCGTTCGCGCGGCGGCTGCACGACGCCGGCCTTCCGGTGACGCCCGCGCGGGCGGCCGACCTGGCGCGCGCGCTGGAGCTCGTGCGCCCGATCGCCCGCCGGCGCCTGTACTGGACGCTGCGCTCGATCGTGGTGACCGACCCGACCCAGGTGCCCGCGTTCGACGCGGTCTTCGCGGCGTGTTCCGCGGCTACGAGACGGCCCGACGAGGCAGCCCGACGACCGCCGCGCGGCGCCGGTCGCCCCGACCAGCGCGGCCACGTGCCGTCGTCCGGGCGCGGCGAGCGCGGACGAGATCGAGGTGCCGATGGCCATGGCGAGCGACGAGGAGCGGCTGTCCGAGAAGCGCTTCGACGCGCTCGAGCCGCACGAGCTCGCGCACCTCTACGCGCTGA
Organism: uncultured Solirubrobacteraceae bacterium; assembly: GCA_963774155.1. Classification (GTDB taxonomy): domain Bacteria; phylum Actinomycetota; class Thermoleophilia; order Solirubrobacterales; family Solirubrobacteraceae; genus DASSUW01. The sequence continues at coordinate 484,600 of CAVZDW010000004.1, read as the reverse complement.
TGACGCGGCTCCGGCTCGAGACGCCCGTCGCGCCGCACCCGGCGCCACGAGCGGGCGCGCCACGGCGCCCGCGTCGACATGCGGCGCACGCTGCGGGGCAGCCTGCACACCGGCGGCGACCCCATCCGGCTGGCGCGCAGGCGCCGCCGCGTGGTCCGCCGCAGGCTCGTGCTGCTCTGCGACATCTCCGGCTCGATGGAGCCGTACGCCCGCGCCTACCTCCAGTTCCTCACCTGCGCCGCGGGCAGCAGCCCGAACGCCGAGGCCTTCGTCTTCGCGACCCGCTTGACGCGGCTGACGCGCGCGCTCGCCTCGCGCAGCCCCGAGCGCGCGATCCAGCGGGCGGCCGAGACGGCGCCCGACTGGTCGAGCGGTACCCGCATCGGCGACGCGCTGAAGGCGTTCAACGACCGCCACGGACGCCGCGGGATGGCGCGCGGCGCCGTCGTGGTGATCCTCTCCGACGGCTGGGAGCGCGGCGACCCGGCGCTGGTGGGCCGCGAGATGGAGCGGCTCGCGCGGCTCGCCCATCGCATCGTCTGGGTCAACCCGCGCGTGAGCGCGAGCGCCTTCAGCGTCCAGGCCGGCGGCATGGTCGCGGCGCTGCCCCACTGCGACGCGCTGGTCAGCGGCCACAGCTTCGCCGCGCTCGGCGAGGTGGTCGCGGCGATCGGCGGCGCGCCGGTCGAGCCGCCGGACCTCGAGCGCGAGGCCGAGCCCGAGCCGTGGGCGAGCGCCACCCCGGTGGCGGGCAGCTCGGTCGCCATGCCGAGCGGCTACGGGCCGAGCCGCGGGCGCACCACCCCGGGATGGAGCATCGGTGGCTGACCCGAAGCTCTGCATCTACCCGGGCTGCGAGCGTCCCGCCGTCCCCCCGCATCCGCTGGGCGGGCCGCAGCCGGCGTTCTGCGACCGCGAGGACCACAACGCGCTGACCGCCCACCAGGAACGGCAGCGTCTCGCCGACGAGAGGAGAGCCAACGATGAGTGACGAGGCGTACCGGGCGGTCTTCCTGCGCGTCCACCCGACCGGCAAGATGGTGCTGAGCCTGACGACCGACTCCGACGGTCGCGAGGGCGAGTACGCGCAGCTCGTGGCGCGCGACCTCGGCGTGCCGCCGCTCGACGTCAAGGTCGTGCCCGCGGACACCAATCGCTTCGGGAACGGTCACGGCTTCAACACGAGCCCGTCCGACGGCGTCCCCGCCGCGATCGCCAGCACCACCGCGAAGATCCGCGACAAGGCGCAGCTCCTCGCGGGCATGGCGCTCGACGCGGCGCCCGAGTCGCTGACCTGGGACAACGGCGCGTGGGCCTCCGGCGACGCGTACAAGACGATCGAGGACATCGCGCTCTACGCCCACGGCACCGGACCGCTCCCGCCGGGCGTCGAGGGCGGCCTCGACGCGCAGACCGTCTACCGCGACTGAGCCGGGAGCGTGGCGTCCACTTCCACGCGCACCTCGTCGGCCACCTTGAGGGCGCCGAACAGCGCCGAGTACGGCTTCATCCCGAAGTCGGAATGCCTGACCACGGCCATGCCGCGCACCCGCCCGCCGTCGACCGCCAGCTCGAAGGCGATCGGACGGGTGGCGCCGAAGACCGTCAGATCCCCGGCCACGCGCAGCGCCTCGCCCTCCCCGCTGACCGAGGTCGAGCGGAAGCCGATGTCGCGCCGCAGCAGCACCTCGTCGTTGATCGTCGTCTCGATGTTCGCGAGGTCGCCGTCGTCGAGCGCCTGCATCCCGCCGGTTCCCTCGCGCACGCGCAGCGAGGTCGAATCGGCCTCGAGCGCGAGGCTCGGGGCTTCGAGGTCCAGCGTCGCGGACCATGCGGTGACGTGGATCAGGAGGTCGTGCCCCGCCTTGGCCACGGCACCGCCGCGGCCCGTCCGCACCAAGAGCGTTCCGTGTTCCGGCCCGAGCGTGTAGATGGACACGCGCGGAGCCTATCCACCGAAACCGAGGAGCAGCCCATGGCAGTCCAGCTCGAGCACCCCTTCGCGACGACGAAGCCCGTCGACGAGAACTTCGCCACGATCACGAACCTCGAGGAGGTCGTGCCGTGCGTCGAGGGCGGCCGGGTGGTCGAGCGCACCGGCGACGACTCGGTCAAGGCCGAGATCCTCGTCAAGATGGGCGCGATGTCGATGAAGTTCAGCGGCACCGTCGAGGTCACGGAGAAGGATCCGGACGCGCACAGCGCGACGCTCACGGTCAGGTCACGCGAGGCGGGCGGCCAGGGTCACGCCAACGCCACGGCGATCTTCGCGCTGGCCGACGGCGGCGGCGGGACGGTCAGCACCAACGCGCAGATCACCGGCAAGGCGGCGTCGATGGGCGAGGGCGTGGTGGCCGGCGTGCTCGACGCGCTGATCAAGGACTTCACCGGGAAGCTCAGCGCCAAGCTCTGATGGCACGGGTCGAGATGCGGCGGGTGCGTGACGGCGAGGTGCCTCCCGACGGCGGGACGGCGGTCCAGGAGGACCCCGACCGCCCGGTCTTCCGCGCCAACGGGCCCGACGACTACGTGTGCGCCGAGTGCGGCAACCTGCTCGCGGCGTCGATGAGCGAGGTGCAGATGACCTTGAAGGTCCGCATCCGCTGCGGCCGCTGCCGGACGGTCAACGTCGCCGTCACGGACATCAAGGGCCAGCCGATCCGGATCCGCTAGATGCTCTCGCTCCTCGAAGACCGCCGGATCGTCGTCTGCGCGGGGGCCGGCGGCGTCGGCAAGACGACCACCGCGGCCGCGATCGCCATGGGCATGGCCGAGCGGGGCCTGAAGGTGGCCGTGGTCACCATCGACCCGGCGAAGCGGCTGGCCGACTCGCTGGGCCTCGAGGAGCTGGGGAACGAGCCGCGCTTGGTCGACCCCTCACGGTTCGGTGGCGAGATGAAGGGCGAGCTGTGGGCGCTGATGCTCGACTCCAAGCGCACGTTCGACGCGCTGATCGAGCGGCTCGCGCCGGACGAGGCGACGCGCGACGAGGTGCTCTCCAACCGGATCTACCAGCAGCTCTCCAGCGCGGTGGCCGGCTCGCAGGAGTTCACGGCCATCGCCAAGCTCTACGAGCTCGACCAGGAGGGCGACTACGACCTGCTCGTGCTCGACACGCCGCCGTCGCGCAACGCGCTCGACTTCCTCGACGCGCCGGGCCGGCTGACCGGCTTCTTCCAGGGGCGCGCGATCAAGATGTTCCTCAGGCCGGCCGGGATCGGCGGGCGGCTGCTGGGCCGCGGCACCGGCGTGGTCTTCGGGCTGGTCGAGCGGCTCACCGGCGTCGACCTCATCCACGACCTCTCGGTCTTCTTCCGCGCGCTGAGCGGGATGGTGGACGACTTCACCGAGCGCGCCCGGCTGGTCGGCGCGCTGCTCAAGGATCCCGGGACGACGTTCCTCATCGTCACCGCGCCGCGGCACGACCCGGTCGAGGAGGCGATCTTCTTCCACACCAAGCTCGACGACGCGGGGATGCCGTTCGGCGGCCTGGTGGTCAACCGCGTCCACACGGCGCCCGACGGCGACATCCCCGACGGGCTCGACGAGGAGCTCGCCCGCCGCGTCAGTCACGCGGCGCACGAGCTGAGCGCGCTGGCCGAGCGCGAGGCGGTGAGCCTCGAGCGGCTCCGGACGCGGCTCGGTGACCCGCCGACGATCATCGTGCCCGAGCTCGACGGCGACGTGCACGACGTCGAGGGCCTCGCGCGGATGCGCGGGCACCTCTTCGCGGGCGACTAGTCCTTCTGCTGCTCGCGCGCGGCCGCGGCGACGTCCTTGAGGTCGGGCTCGGCGCCCTCCGGCGGCTCGGCGCCGCCGTCTCTCGTCGCATCGGCGTTGTCGCCCGCCTGCGGGTCGACGCCCTCATCGGTCGCCGGCTCGTCCGAGACGGCCTCGCGCCCGACCGGGCCCGAGTCGTCGTCGTCGCTCAGCTCGTCGGGGACGATCCCCTCGTCCGCCGTCTTGGCCCACTCGCCCTTGTCGTCACCAGTCATCCGTTGCTCCTACCCGTTCGTCGCCGGCCATCTCATCGGCGACGCGGCGGAGCTGCGGATCGAGGTGGCCGCAGAGGACGTCGCGCAGGACGGCGCGCAGGTTGCCCCCGAGGTCGGCGATGAGGTCCTCGACGAGCGGGTCGGGGCGCACCCGCCCGGCGATCGCGGCCCGCTCGAGGCGGATCGCCTCGAGAAGCCGGGCCTCGAGCGCCGGGCGGTCGTCTGGGGTGGCGCAGATCACGGCGAGGCGTTCGGCCATGCCGTCGTAGCCTGGGCTGTCGGGGTCGGCGAGGATGGCGCGGGTGGCGAGCAGCCAGTCGGTCAGCGCCTCGAGGGCGCTCGCGCGCTCGCAGCCGATCTCGAACCGGCGCAGCGCCCACGCCAGCTCTCCCCCGCGCGGCGTGCGGCGGGCGATGAGCGAGCAGAACGCGCGCAGCGGGTCCTCCTCCTCGGCGCTGAGCAGGCAGTCGCCGGCGTCGCGCCGCAGGCCGGTGGCCAGCGGGACGGCGCTCCACGCGCTGCCGCCGGTCTTGGCCCAGGCGGTCGGCCCGAGCGAGGGCTCCGCGTCGTCCCACAGGCGCAGCGCGGTCTGGAGGCGGCGCAGCCGGCGGCCGGCGTCCTCGAGCGCGCGGTCGTCGCCCGCGGCGGAGTCGAGCGCGAGCACGGCGACGGTGCCCAGCTCCTCGAGCTGGAGGTCGGAGGGGACGTCCTTGAGCGTCTCGGTGCGCACGAGCGCGAGGCCGTCGCCGAGCGGCACCTCGTCGCTCTCCAGCACGAGCCCCTCGACGGCGGCGAGCACGACGGAGAGCGTGCGGTCCCCGTAGCCGGCCTCCTCGAGCTCGGCGAAGGCGGTGTCGAAGCGGCTGCGGTCGAAGCCGAAGTCGCTCGTCTCCGCCCAGACGGCGGTGAGGAAGGACTGGAGCGCGGCGTCAGCCTGCTGGCGGGTGTCGGGCGAGGGCGTGCGGCGCCCGCGGACGCGCAGGTAGGCCGGGAGCTCGGGCAGCGTCATGAAGCCCTGCACCGCCGGGGCGTACGACGGCAGCTTGGCCAGCTCGGTCGAGCGCTCGGCGATGAAGCGGCCGGTCAGCGGGCGGTAGCAGTAGAGCGGAGCCGAGGCTCGGCCTTGCTCGATGAGTTCGAAGGGGACTTCCGCGCCCCCGGAGACCTCCTCGGCGAGCTGCCACGCGGCCTCCTCGACGAAGGCGGCGAGCGAGTCGTACAGGGCGCGGTTGTGCATAGGCGGCTCGTTCGCCCTCGCACGTGCGGCTCCTCCGCGCGCACGCGGGATTGCACACGGGTCGGACGGAACGGCGGCTACGCGGCGACGGGCTGCTGCGTCTCGGGCGCTTCGACGCACACGGCGTCAGCGCCGAGCCACTCGCGGCCGTAGGTCCGCATCGACTCGATGATGGGGGCGAGCGCGCGGCCCTTGTCGGTCAGCGCGTACTCGACCCGCGGCGGGACCTCGGGGTACGTCTGCCGCTCCACGACGCCCTCCTCCTCCAGCGCCCGCAGGCGCAATGAGAGGGTGCGCGGCGAGATGCCCGCGAGCGAGCGCTCGAGCTCACAGAAGCGCGAGCGGCCCTCGGCCAGATCGCGGATCACGAGCAGCGTCCACTTGCCGCAGACGATGTCGGCGGTACGGCAGACGGGACAGTCGGAATTCGGCACTGAACCTCAGGATATCGCAAGACTTCACGAACTGAAGTTGCTTCACGAACGACCGAGGTCGATCTCCAGCGTCCGCTCCTCGGTGCCGCGGACCACCCCGAGCGTCACCGTGTCGCCGGTCGCGTCGAGCGCGTCGAAGAGATCGTCCATGCTCGCGATGTCGCGTCCGGCGGCCTTGACGATGAGGTCGCCGCGCTCGAGCTTGGCCGCGGCGGCCGGGCTCCCGTCGACGACGCCGCGCACGAGCAGGCCGTCGCGCTCCGGCAGGCCGACGGCGCCTCGCAGCTTGCGCGCCACGCGCGGCGGCGCGATCGCCACGCCGAGCCGGGGCCGGGGTGCGGCGTCGCCACGGGCGAGGTCGCCGACCCGGCGCCGGAGCGCGGCGTCGGCCGGCAGGGCGAGGATGAAGCCGCCCTCGCGGCGGACCGCGTTGAGGCCGATCAGGTTGCCTTCGGCGTCGACGAGCGGGCCGCCCGAGGAGCCGCGCGGGAGCGGGGCGGTGTGCTCGATCGAGCCGGCCACGCGACGCCCGCGCGGGCCGCGGAAGCCACGGCCGGTGGCGGAGACGAGGCCGAACGTGGTGCGCAGCCCGCGTCCACCGGGGTTGGCGAGGCCGAAGACCGGCGCCCCGAGCGCCGGGGTCTCGCCGGGCTCCCAGGCCACCGGGGCGACGTCGCCGGTGTCGACGGCGATCACCGCGACATCCAGGTCGGGATCCTCGCCGGCCACGCGCCCGTCGGCGGTGCGGCCGTCGGCGAACGCGACGGTGACATCGTCGCCGCGGAGCACGTGCGCGACGGTCAGCACCTGGCCGGGCGCGATGACGACGCCGGAGCCGCGGCCCCAGCCACGGCCAAGTCCGACAACGGCCGGACCAACGCGATCGGCCGCCTCGGCGACCGCCTGCTGAAGACCCTCGAGTACCTGGTTCATGCGCTACTCCTAGTGACTTGCAATCTGCAAGTCACTATACACAGCACCTAAGGGGGTCTGACCCCGTCACGGCTATAACGCGTGATGGGGTCAGACCCCCTTAGGATCTGGGGACGGCCCCGGCCGGTTCCTCGCGACCCTGATGAAGCGCTCGAAGACCCCCACGACGCCCCTCGCCGATGCGCTTGCGCGCGTGGGTGATCGCTGGACGCTCCTCACGGTCGCGGCGCTCCTCGACGGGCCGCGGCGCTTCAACGAGCTCCAGGAGGAGCTGGACGGGATCGCGCCCAACGTGCTCAGCGCTCGCCTGAAGGGGCTGACCGAGCAGGCGCTCGTGGTCGCCCAGCCCTACAGCGACCGGCCGCCGCGCTTCGTCTACGAGCTGAGCGAGCCCGGCCGCGAGCTGGCCGGCGCGCTGCGGCTGCTCGCCGACTGGGGCGCGCGCACCGGCGGCGGCGAGCCGTATCGGCACGAGGCGTGCGGGACGGCCCTCGAGGCTCGCTGGTGGTGCCCGAGCTGCGAGGCGGTGGTGGACGACCCCGACGATGACGAGGTCGTCCACATCTGAGGCGGCCTAGGAGTTCAGGAGGTTGCCGAGCCCGCCGCCCGACGAGCTGCCGCCCTGCTGCGGGACGCCCTGCACCTGACCCTCGGACGGCTGCACGAGCACCCAGCCCTGGCCGCTGAAGGACATCTGGATCGTCTCGCCCGACCCGCGGCCGACGAGGTTCTTCATCTTGAAGTCGGTCCGGATGCCGGTCGTCACGCCCGAGGACCACGTGATCGCGGCCTGGGCGTCGGCGTACGTCGGCGCGGCGGCGACGTTCAGCAGCACGGGCGGGCCGTCGGAGATGATCGCCACCCAGCCGGTGCCCTGGAGCGAGAGGTTGTAGAGCCCGCCGCCCATCATCGAGCTGGCCCCCTCGACGCGCTTGATGTCCCAGTCGATGCCGGCGTCGAAGGCGAGCAGGTTCGTGCCGTTGACCGTGATGAAGTCGTTCTCCAGGTAGATCAGGTGGATGTCCTGCGCCTGGTCGGCCAGGAACACCTCGCCGGTCCCGGTGATCTTCATGAGCTGCGTGCCCTCGCCGGTCATCGCCTTCTTGAGCATGCGCCCGAGACCGCCGGATCCGGCGTGCTCGAACGTCACGTCGCCCTGGTAGGCGACCATCGAGCCCAGCTTGGCCTGCACGGTCACCTGGTCCAGCCGGACCTTCAGGAGCTTCGAGTTCTGGAGCGCGAAGGCGTCCTGCGACTGCGTCTCATTGAACTGCGCGAGGGTCGTCTGCATGCGCGGCAACGTAGCCGCGCATGCAAGCGACCGTCAAATCAGTAGGAGACGCCCGGGGGCGGCGCGGAGACCGCGGGCGCGGGCGGAGCCGGGGGCGGCTCGTACGACGCCGAGGGCGGCTCGTGGGAGTCGTGCTCGTGACGCGGGGCCTCGATCGTGGCCTCCGGGCTGTCGTCCTCGGGCGTGCCCTTGGCGGCGGCGGCGACCATGAGCTTGAAGTCGTGCGGCGACGTGGCCACGCGCATCGCGTTCTCCATGGTCACGCGGCCGGCCTGCAGGTGGGCCAGCAGGTGCTGGTCGAAGGTCTGCATGCCGTAGTACGAGCCCTCGGCGATCACCTCGGGCAGCTGCCCCGTGAGCTTCGGGTCGAGGATCATGTCGTGCACGCGGCCCGTCATGACGAGGATCTCGCAGCACGCCACGCGGCCCTGGCCGTCGGCCGTCGGGACGAGGCGCTGCGAGACGATGCCCTTCAGCGTGCCGGCGATCATCGCCCGCGCCTGCTGCTGCTGATGGGGCGGGAAGAAGTCGATGATGCGGTTGATCGTCTCCGACGCGTCCACGGTGTGGAGCGTGGAGAGCACGAGGTGGCCGGTCTCGGCCGCGCTCAGCGCGGTGTGGACCGTCTCCTCGTCGCGCATCTCGCCGATGAGGATGGTGTCCGGATCCTGGCGCAGCACGCGGCGCAGGGCGCGCTTGAAGGACGCCGTGTCGGCGCCGACCTCGCGCTGGTTGATGATCGACGTGCGGTCGCGGTGCAGGAACTCGATCGGGTCCTCGATCGTGACGATGTGCTTGGCCATCGTGCGGTTCATGTGGTCGAGCATCGCGGCGAGCGTGGTCGACTTGCCCGAGCCGGTCGTGCCGGTGAGGAGCAGGATCCCGCGCTCTTCCTCGGCCAGCGAGGTGACGACCTCGGGGAGCCCGAGCTCGTCGACCGACTTGATGACCACCGGGATGGCGCGCATGACGATCGAGACCGACCCGCGCTGGCGGAAGGCGTTGACGCGGAAGCGGCCGAGGCCCTCCACGGCGTACGAGAAGTCGACCTCGTTCTCCGAGTCGAACTCGGCGACCTTCTCGTTGTCCGTGAGCATCTCGGCGAGCGCGCGGTCGGTGTCCTCCGGATAGAGGCGCTCGGTGCCGGGGATCGGCTCCAGCGTCCCGTGGAGCCGGATCAGGGGGTAGGAGGGGACCTTCAGGTGGAGGTCAGAACCCTCTGCGGCGATGAGGTAGCGCAGCGCGTGATCGAGATCAAAAGCCATGTCCCGGTCTAGATCGGCGGCGCCGCGCTACCCCTTGAGCGCTTACGAGCTCCGGGTGGCTTCGGCGTTCAGGCGACGTCGCGGAGCTTCTGAGCCTCGGCGAGGCTCTGGAGCTTCTTCAGCGACTGGTTCTCGATCTGGCGGATGCGCTCGCGCGTCACGTTGAACGTGCGCCCGACCTCGTCGAGCGTGCGCGGGTGCTCGCCGCCGAGGCCGTACCGGAGCTCCAGCACGCGGCGCTCGCGGTAGGAGAGGTTCTCCAGCGCCTCGCGCAGCGCCTCCTTGGTGAGGATCTCCGCGGCCCGCTCGTACGGCGACTCGGCGCGCTCGTCGGCGATGAACTGGCCGAACTCCGACTCCTCCTCGTCACCCACCGGCTTCTCGAGCGAGACCGGAGCCTGCGCGGAGCGCTTGATCGACTCGACCTCCTCGGGCTCGATGCCCGTGTGGTGGGCGATCTCCTCCGCGGTTGGCTCGCGACCGAGCTCGGTGACCAGCTTGCGCTCGGCGCGGCCGATCTTGTTGAGCTTCTCGACGACGTGGACCGGGATGCGGATCGTGCGCGCCTTGTCGGCGAGCGCACGGGCGATCGCCTGGCGGATCCACCAGGTCGCGTAGGTCGAGAACTTGAAGCCCTTGCGGTAGTCGAACTTCTCGGCCGCGCGCACCAGCCCGAGCGTGCCCTCCTGGATCAGGTCCAGGAACGGCAGGCCCTGGTTGCGGTAGTTCTTGGCGATCGAGACGACGAGCCGGAGATTCGACTCGACCATCTTCTGCTTGGCGTCGAGGTCGCCGCGCTCGATGCGCCGGGCGAGATCGACCTCCTCCTGGGCGGTGAGCAGGCGGACCTTGCCGATGTCCTTCAGGAACAGCTGAAGGCTGTCGGTGGTCATGTCCGGCTTGAGGTCGAGCGTCGCCTTCTTGCGACGCCCGCGCTTGTCCGGCGCGCGCTCCACCTGGGCCGCCTCGAGGGCCGGATCGACTTCCTCGACGAGCTCGATCTCCGACTTCTCGAGGTAGCCGTGAAGCTCCTCGACGTCGGCCTCGTCGAGATCGATCTCGGCTACCGCCGTGGCGATCTCGGCAAAGGTGAGCACGCCCACCTGCTGCCCCTTGAGGAGCAGAGTCTTGACTTCTTCGAGCTCTTGGAGATCCACTACAGACATTCAAGTCCTGTTCTCGGCGACGCCCTGCTGGGGCGACAGGGTTCTGTGCGACACCGCTGGGATCGCGCTCCAATCGACCCGGAGCAAAGCTGGCGAGCGTGATCCTAGGGCGTGAGTCTAGGCGCTATATTTTTTGAAGTCAAAGCGCGGAGCGCCTGCTTCGCCAATGACTGTATCCCGTCGAGACGCGAAGTCGGGAAATTCGCGTTCCGCCGCTGACGCCATGAGCGACAAGTCCTCGAAGAAGAAGACCAAGAAGGCCACCAAGGCCGCCGCCGATCCCGGCGTGCTCGGTGCTCTGCGCTCCACCCGGCCCACGCGGCTGGGCGGCGAGCGCCGCGCCTCGGCGACGAGCTCGTCGACCGCGACCGCCACCGCGACGACGCCGAAGCCCTCTCCGAAGAAGGCGAAGTCGAAGCCGTCGGCCAAGAAGGCGAAGTCGAAGCCCTCGTCCAAGAAGGCCAAGTCGAAGCCGGCGGCCGCGACCGTGAAGGCCGCGCCCGAGCCGGCGGCCAAGAGCCGTCCCACGCCGCCGCCGGGCCGTCGCGGCACGGCTCCGAGAGGCCCCGAGATCGTCACCACGACCATCCAGGCAGCCGGCGAGCTCGCGCAGATCGGCGCCACCGTCGGCGGCCAGCTCATCAGGCGCGCCACCCGCCGCATCCCGCGGCCTTAGACCCGCGTCGCTTCTGCTAGTTTGCCCCACGCCGAATCGCCGGGGTTCTGAATCGCGGCGAACGGGGGAACCACTGCGGCAGGACGCCGTGGGGCGAATCGACCGGGGGTCACAAAGGTCGTAGCGCTGCTTTCTCTGCGCGAGCCCGTCAGCTCACCTCGTAGGCACCGGAGAAAGACAAGCGATGACGCGTTCCCTGGGTCGAAGACTGCTGCTGTCCGCCGCCGCCATGGCGATCGCGGCCCCCACGGCTGCCGCCGACCCACCGGCGACCGGCGGCACGCAGGCGCCGCCCCCACCGCAGACCGAGAGCACGGTCAGCGCCGAGGGCCCGCAGGTGAGCGTCACGACCCGCGCGGGAACCATGGTGAAGGGCGTCGCGCGCTTCCGCGGGACCACGGAGCCCGGCCGCGCCGTCAGCATCGAGCGCTTCGACGCCGCCACGCAGGCCTGGGCCGCCGTCGCGACCGCCACGGCCGCCGCCGACGGCACCTACGTCGCCACGTGGCGCGCCGACAGCGTCGGCGAGCATCGCGTCCGCGCCGTGCTCGCCGCCGCCGGCCAGGCCGCCGCGGCCAGCGCCACCCCCGACCTCGCCATCACCGTCCACCGGCCCGCCATGGCCACGTGGTACGGCCCGGGCTTCTACGGCCGCCGCACCGCCTGCGGCCAGAAGATGAGCAAGACGCTGCTCGGCGTCGCGCACAAGACGCTGAAGTGCGGCACCAAGGTCGCCGTCCTCTACAAGGGCCGCCGCATCACGGTCCCGGTCGTCGACCGCGGCCCGTTCCGCCGCGGCACGGCGTGGGACCTCACCGTGGCCACCGCGCAGGCGCTCGGCTTCGAGTACACGGATCGCGTGGGCGCCGTCCGCGTGAGCGCCGCCCAGTAGTACCCGAACCTCGTCGGTGGCGCACCGGCCGTGAGATGATGGAGCGCACCGCCGACGTCCTCGGGCGCCGCCGCCCGCGGGTACCCGTGCTGACGCCTCGCCTGTCCTCCTACTGGGTCGCGCTCGTCACCCCCGTCGACAGCGGGCTCGCCCGCCCGCTGCGCTTCGACGACGCCGTGCCATGAGGCGCACGGGCGACGCCGTCATCAGCGACGTCGACGACCACACGGTCATGGACTCGCACGGCAGCGTGCGCTCGATCCAGGCCGCGACGGTGACCACGCCGCAGGGCGAGCTCGAGGCCATCTGGACGCCGACCTACCTCGAGCGCCTCGCGCGCACGTACTGGAAGTACCTCTCGCGCGTCTCGCTCGGGCTCATCCGCGTCGAGTACGCCGAGACCGAGCGGCGCGTCGTGCTCCTGCGCCGCCCGTTCGTGCTGCTGCGCTTCCGCGCCCCCGAGTACGAGATCACCGACGGGCGCGGCATCGTGCGCTGGGGGATCAAGGACGGGGTGCTCGTGGCCAAGCGCGACCAGGGCTACCTGGAGATCGACGTCCGCCGCACCGACTCCGACGACGACGACTACGACCAGGCCCACGTCGAGGTCGAGGTCGCGAACTTCTACCCGGCCATCGCCACCTGGGTCGCGCGCTGGTTCTACAAGGCCACGCAGTCGCGCATCCACGTGCTGGTCACGCACGGCTTCCTGCGCTCCCTCGCCCGCCGCGACCTCGAGCTGTCGGCCGTCGGGCGGTTCGCCGGCCCGGGCGACAGGCCGGTCAACGTCGGCGACACGCCCTGGCCGGTGGTCATCGCCATCGTCGCCGCGTTCGGCGCGGCCGTGACGGGGCTCGTGCGCTTTATCCGTAGCGGCCGGTGAGCGCGCGCAGCTTCGTCCGGTCGTGGCGCGACTGGATGCGCCGGACCGTGCCCGAGCGGCTGCGCATGACCAGCGACTCCGTGCTCGCGCCGCTCGTCCCCGCGTAGCGGACGCCCTCCAGGACGTCGCCGTCGGTGACGCCGGTGGCGCAGAAGAAGCAGTTGTCGCCCTTGACGAGGTCGTCCTGGGTGAGCACGCGGGTGACGTCGTAGCCGGCGTCCTCGGCCTCCTTGCGCTCGTCGTCGTCGCGCGGCCACAGCCGGCCGATCAGGCCGCCGCCGTAGCACTTGAGCGCGGCCGCGGAGATCACGCCCTCGGGCGTGCCGCCGATCCCCCACAGGAGGTCGGCGGGGCGGTCGGGCGAGACGGCCAGCAGGGCGCCCGAGACGTCGCCGTCCGGGATCAGCCGCACGCGCCCGCCGGCGGCGCGGATCGCCTTGATGCCCTCCGTGTGGCGCGGGCGGTCGAGCACGACCACCATCACGTCGCGCACGTCGGTGCCCTTGCGCTCGGCGACCAGCTCGATCGTCTTCCCGATCGGGCGGTCGAGGTCGAGCAGGTCGGCGAGGTGCTCGCCGCCGGCCATCTTCTCCATGTACACGCAGGGCCCGGGGTCGAACATCGTGCCGCGCTCGGACAGCGCGATCACGGCGAGCGCGTTCGGGCGCCCGTCGGCGGCCAGGCGCGTGCCCTCGAGCGGGTCGACCGCGATGTCGACCTCCGGCGGCTGGCCGTTGCCGACCCGCTCGCCGTTGTGGAGCATCGGCGCCTCGTCCTTCTCCCCCTCGCCGATGACCACGACGCCGTCCATCTGCACGGTGTGGAGGACGGCGTGCATGCCGTCGACGGCGGCCTGGTCGGCCGCCTCCTTGTCGCCCTGGCCCACGAGCCGCGCCGCGGACAGGGCGGCGGCCTCGGTGACGCGCACGAGCTCGAGCGCGAGGTTGCGGTCGACGGGAACGCTCATCTACAGGACCCCCGGGGGCTTTCGTGTTCGTTCGGTACGGCCGGCGCTGATCGCGCCGCCGACGATCATCAGGACGGTGCCGAGCAGGGCGCCGAAGTAGCCCGGCGCGAGCGAGATCGCGCCGCTCGGCGCGCCCGGACGGTCGAGCAGGCCGACGTACGCCACGAGCCCGAAGGCCGCGATGCCGGCCACGGCGGTCATCTCTCCCCGCGACCACGACAGCTCGTGGTCGCGCACGACGATCCAGACGAGGATCCACGGAGCGAGCGCGGCGAGCAGCAGCAGCCAGCGGATGGTCGTGTGGATCTCCCAGCCGCTGACACCGCCCGTGGCGCCGTCGATCACCGCGTTGGCGTTGTCGGGATCGGTCCGGTACCAGGGCAGGAAGAGGCACACGGCCAGCAGCAGGCCGCCGACCGCCGCGATGAGCTCAGCCCTTCCCAGCCGGTCGAGATGCACCGGCCCGAGCCTATAGGGTGCCCGCGTGGCCGAGCTGCGATGGGGACTGACGATCCCGTTCGGCGGGGTGCCGCTCGCCGCGCACGAGCCGCTGGTCCGGCGCGTCGAGGCGGCCGGCTACGACGACCTCTGGAGCGCCGAGACCAACGGGTCCGACGCCTTCACCCCGCTCGTGCAGGCGGCCTGCTGGACGGACCGCGTGCGCCTGGGCACGGGTGTGGTGAACCCCTTCACGCGCGGCCCGGCGGTGCTGGCCATGCACGCCGCGGCGCTGGCCGACGCCAGCGGTGGGCGCTTCGTGCTCGGCCTGGGCTCCTCCTCCGACGTGATCGTCGAGCGCTGGAACCAGGCGACGTTCACGAAGCCGCTCACCAAGGTCAAGGAGACCGTGCCGGTCCTGCGGAGCATCCTCGAGGGCGGCCGCGGCCCCGGCGGGTTCTCGCTCGAGCGCCCGCCGGAGCACGAGGTTCCGATCGTCATCGCCGCGCTGCGCGACCGGATGCTCCAGCTCGGCGGCGAGCTGGGCGACGGCACGTTCGCGAACTTCCTGCCGCTGTCGGCCGTGGAGCACGTCGTCTCGCGCGTGCGCGAGGGCGAGGCGCGCGCCGGCCGCCCGGAGACCGAGATCGTCTGCCGCTTCTTCTGCCTGCCCGGCGACGACGCGATCGGCATCGCGCGGTTCATGTTCGCCGCCTACGGCACGGTGCCGGTCTACGAGGCGTTCTTCCGCGCCCTCGGCTGGGGCGAGGCGATCGATCCGATGGTGCGCGCCTGGCGCGACGGCGACCGCAAGCTCGCGCTCTCGCTGGTCCCGGATCAGCTTCTGCGCGAGATCTTCATCTTCGGCGACCCGCCGGCCATGAAGGAGCGGCTCGCCGAGTTCGCCGCGCGCGGGATCACCACGCTCGTGCTCGCCCCGGTGGCGCCGGCCGAGGCGCTGCCCGAGCTCATCGACGCGCTGGCGCCGTGAGCGACGGACTGGTCGACGGCCGCTGCTGGTGGGGCTCCTCCACGCCCGAGTACGCGCGCTACCACGACGAGGAGTGGGGCCGCCCGGTCCGCGACGACCGCGGGCTGTTCGAGCGGATGAGCCTCGAGGCGTTCCAGTCCGGCCTCTCGTGGCTGACCATCCTGCGCAAGCGCGAGAACTTCCGGGCCGCCTTCGCCGACTTCGAGATCGAGCGGGTGGCGGCGTTCGGCGACGACGACGTCGCCCGGCTCATGGCCGACGCCGGGATCGTCCGCAACCGCGCCAAGGTCGACGCGACGATCGCCAACGCGCGCGCGGCCCTCGAGGTGGACCTCGCCGAGCTGCTGTGGTCCTTCGCCCCCGAGCCGCGCCCGCGTCCGGCCACGCGGGCCGACGTTCCGGCCGTCACGCCGGAGTCGACGGCCATGGCCAAGGCGCTGAAGAAGCGCGGCTTCCGCTTCGTCGGCCCGACGACCGCCTACGCGCTGATGCAGGCGACCGGCATGGTCGACGACCACATCGAGGGATGCCTCGTCACGGCATCCCGAGGAAGCGCTTCTTCTTGAGCTCCTGCTTGATCGCCTTGCGGCTCGCCGGGTAGCGGGTGAGCCGGAACGGCCCGCTGCTCAGGTTGCCCTGGTTGTAGAGCAGCATCCTCACGCGCTTGTGGCCGTTGACCCAGTCGAAGAAGCGGTGCACGAAGCCCGGGTCGTCGCCGTCCCACAGCGCCCACTCGCCGAACACGAACGGCTTGGTCGGGAAGTCGTCGTAGAACGTCTCGAGGTCGGGGAAGTTCGGGAACTTCGAGTAGAAGTCGGTGCCGACCCAGTCGACGTACTTCGGCCCCGGCCAGTACGCGCGGGCGCGGTTCGCGTGGGTGTTCGGCGTCCCCTCGGTCTGGGGCACCCACAGCATCGCCAGCTCGGGCTTGGGCAGGTCGGCGGTGCCGTTCGGGAGCGGGTCGAGGCCGATCCGGGCGAGCTTCTCGTTGACGTTCGCCGCCGGCCCTCCGCGCAGGATGAGCGTCGCGCGCCGCCACGCGTCCTTGAACGCGGCGGTCGAGTGCGACGGCCCGCGTGACGTCCCGTTGTGGTTGTAGGCCGCGTAGCCGTTGTTGGCCTGGTTCATCTCGGCCAGGAAGCGCACGTAGGTGGGCTCGCCCCACTCGGCGATCCGGCGGTTGGTCTTGATCAGGTAGTTGTCGCCGTCGCCGTTGGCGATCTCCCGCGGCGAGAACGCCTCAGGCGTGCCGTAGCCGTCCTGCGTGGAGATGTGGAGCATGAGCCGCGACCCGGCCCGTTCGACGGAGTCGTAGATGTACTCCGACGACCCGTTCCACTTCGTGAAGAAGCCGAACACCGACGGGTGCTTGCCCACCTGGCCGGCGAACTGGGTGACCGACTTGGAGCCCGTCACCCCCGTGTAGACCTTGTTCTTGGGCGGCAGGAGCGTGTCGGCGGACGCGCTGGCGGGAAGCGCGAGGCCGAGCACGACGGCGGCGAGGACGAGGCGCGCCATGCGCCGACTGTACTTTGCGGCGCGTGGACACGTCACGCCTCTGGGAGCTCCGCCCGCAGGAGCGTGCCCCGGCCGACCGGCCGTACGTCTACGTGAACATGATCGCCTCGGCCGACGGGCGCGCGGCGATCGACGGCCGCAGCGCCGGTCTCGGCCACGAGGCCGACCTCGAGCACCTGCTCGAGCTCCGGGCCATCTCCGACGCCGTGCTGATCGGCACCGGCACGCTGCGCGCCGAGGGCTACGACCGGCTTGTGCGCTCCGGCGAGCGGCGGGCACGGCGGCGGGCGGCCGGCCTGTCCGAGGACCCGCTCGCCGTGGTCTACTCCCGCCACTTCGACGTCCCGTGGGAGGCCGGCCTCTGCCAGGCGCCCGAGCAGCCGGTCCTCGTCTACACCGAGGTCGAGTCCGCCGAGGCGCCGGCCGTGCCCGCGGCCGTCGAGATCGTGCGGGTCCGCGGGCTGACCGAGATGCTCGCCGACCTGCGGGCGCGAGGCGTACGCGCGCTGCTCTCCGAGGGCGGCCCGACGATGCACGGCGCGCTCCACGCGGCGGGCGTCGTCGACGAGCTCTTCCTCACCATCGCACCGCTCATCACCGGCGACGACGGCGAGCCGAACATCGTCGCGGGCGGCCGGCTGCCGGAGCCGGTCGAGCTCGAGCTCCTCTGGGTCGAGCGCGCGGGATCGGAGATCTTCCTGCGCTACGGGCGCTAGGGTCCGCGCCCATGCAGATCGAGGGAGCCACGGCGCTCGTCGCGGGCGGCGCGTCAGGACTCGGGGCCGCGACGGCGCGACGGCTGCGCGCGGGCGGCGCCGAGATCGTGATCGCCGACCTCAACGCCGAGCGCGGCGAGGCGCTGGCCGGCGAGCTCGACGGGCGCTTCGTGCAGTGCGACGTGACCCAGTCGGACCAGGTCGCCGGCGCCGTCGAGGCCGCCGCGGGGCTGCGCATCTCCGTCTGCTGCGCGGGCGTCGGCTGGGCCGAGAAGACGGCCGGCAGGCGCGGCCCGCACTCCTACGACCCGTTCGAGACCGTCATCAAGGTCAACCTGATCGGCACCTTCAACGTGCTGCGGATGGCCGCGGCGGCGATGCTCGGCAACGAGCCCGACGCCGAGGGCGAGCGCGGCATCTGCATCAACACCGCGTCGATCGCCGCCTACGACGGGCAGATCGGCCAGATCGCCTACGCGGCCTCCAAGGGCGGGATCGTCGGCATGACGCTCCCGGCGGCCCGCGACCTCGCCCAGAACGGGATCCGCGTGGTCACGATCGCGCCCGGGCTGTTCGACACGCCGCTGCTCGCCGGCCTGCCCGAGGAGGCCCGGACGGCCCTCGGCGAGCAGGTCCCGCACCCGCACCGCCTGGGCCGCCCGGAGGAGTACGGCGACCTCGCCGCCCACATCGTCAGCAACCCGATGCTCAACGGCGAGGTCATCCGGCTCGACGGGGCGCTGCCCGAACGTCGCCGAAGGCATCCGCGCTGATCGCCGCATCTCCCGGGCCGCGCCGCCGGGCCGGAACATCGGCAGGCAGTCGGCGTCGGGATCGATCGGCACGCGCAGCAGCGCGGGCCCGGGCTCGGCCAGCGTGGCGGCGATGGCCGCCTCGACGTCGCCGCCGGCGTCCACGTCGTGGCCCGCGACGCCGAATGCCGCGGCCAGCGCGGGCCAGTCGGGCGTGGCGCCGAGGTCGACGTGGCTGCGCCGCCCGCCCCAGAACATGTCCTGCTGCTGGCGGACCATGCCGAGCGAGGCGTTGTCGAGCATCACGAGCTTGACCGGGAGGCGCTCGCGCGCCGCGGTGGCCAGCTCCTGCACGTTGAGGAGCAGCGAGCCCTCGCCGGTCACGCAGACGACGGTGGCATCCGGCTCGGCGACCTGCGCGCCGATCGCCGCCGGCAGGCCGAAGCCCATCGTCCCGAGGCCGCCGGAGGTGATCCAGCGGCGGGGCCGCTCGAACCGCAGGCGGTTGGCGGCCCACATCTGGTGCTGGCCGACGTCGGTGGTGACGATGGCGTCCGCCGGCAGGGCGGCGGCGAGCGCGTCGAGCGCCGCCTCCGCATCGGTGCGCGGTGCGGGGTCCGCGCGCCAGCCGTCGATCCGCTCCCACCACTCGTCGAGCCGGCCGGGATCGCCGTCGTAGGCGGCCGCGATGCCGGCCAGCGCGCGCCGGGCGTCGCCGACGACCGGGATGTGCGCGGCGACGATCTTGTCGATCTCCGCCGGGTCGATGTCGATGTGGACGACCTTCGCGCGCGGCGCGAACTCGGCGGTGTCGCCCGTCACGCGGTCGTCGAAGCGCGCGCCGACGGCCACGATCAGGTCGGCCTCGTCCATCGCCCAGTTGGCGGCGCAGGTGCCGTGCATGCCGAGCATGCCCAGCCACTGCGGATCGCTGGCGGGGAACGCGCCGAGGGCCATCAGCGTGGTCGTGACCGGAGCGCCCGTGCGACGCGCGAGCGCGGTCAGCTCGGCCGCCGCGCCGGCGTGCACGACGCCGCCGCCCGCGTAGAGCACGGGCCGGCGGGCGGCCGCGAGCGCCGCCGCGGCGAGCCGCAGCTGCTTGCCGTTCGGCTTCGAGCACGGCCGGTAGCCGGGGAGCTGCGGCTCGTGCACGCGGCCACGGGCGGGCGCCTTGGCGACGTCGACCGGCACGTCGACGAGCACCGGTCCCGGCCGCCCGGCCTGGGCGATGTGCAGGGCGTCGGTGATCGCCTGCGCGACGTCGTCGGGGCGCTCGACGGCGATCGAGTGCTTGACGATCGGCGCCGTGATGCCGATGACGTCGGCCTCCTGGAAGGCGTTCGTGCCCCGCAGCGCCGTCCGGACCTGGCCGGTGACGAACAGCGTCGGCGTCGAGTCCATGTACGCGTCGCAGATCGGCGTGACGAGGTTCGTCGCGCCCGGCCCGCTGGTGGCGAAGGCCACGCCGACGCGCCCGGTCGCCCGCGCGTAGCCCTCGGCCGCATGCCCCGCTCCCGCCTCGTGGCGCATGAGGACGTGGCGGATGGAGGAGTCGAGCAGCGCGTCGTAGAGCGGCAGGCTGGCGCCGCCGGGCATGCCGAAGACGGTGTCGACCCCGCCGCGCTCGAGCGCGGCGATCAGGGCGTCGGCGCCGCGCATGGCCGTCGCCTCCCGTGGGTGCGGTCGCGGAGAGCAGGAACGGTGATGAGTACGAGCATGGGAACGGCCTTTCGGTTCGAGAGAACGGGTGCGAGCGGGAGATGCCGAGGAGGCTCGGCTAGCCGGCTACTCGCACGCCGACGAGAGCGCCCGCGGCGCTCATAAGTCGGTCGGCGTGGATAGCGGCCACTCCCCAACGATTGCACGAACCGCAGCGCAATGCCAAGTCCGGCGAGGGGTTGGCTGACGAACCCCGGCTGGGTAGGGCGGCGGGGGTGCTTTTCTGCACCTCACCGCGGCCGAAAGCCCACCACCTCCCTGCATACAATCTCAGTGGACTCGACTGAGATCGCCCGCTAGACTCTACGTACGTTGAGTAAGTTCCTACAGGAAGTGAAGCTTTAGATGACCTCGCTGATTCTCGTCCCGATGGACGACACCGTGGTCTTCCCCACCATGGACGTCACGCTTCCCGTTGACGTCGGTGACGAGGATCGTGTTGTCCTCATTCCGCGCCACGACAAGGAATTCGCCAAGGTCGGCACCATCGCGGAGGTGACCGACACCGTCCGCCTGCCCGGCGGTGCCCGTGCCGTTCAGCTCTCCGGCGTCGCCCGCGGTGTCGCCGGTGCCGCCCATACCGACCAGCTCGGCCGCCTCCGCATCGAGGTGATCGAGTCCACCGACGACGTCCCGGTCGACGGCCGCACGCGCGATCTCGAGCGCGAGTACCGCGCGGTGGTCGAGGAGATCCTCGAGCTCCGCGGCGTCGACGACCGCGTGGGCGCATGGCTGCGCGCCATCGGCGAGCCGGGCCCGCTGGCCGACACGATCGGCTACGCCCCCGACATCTCGTTCGAGGACAAGGTCCAGATCCTCGAGACCCTCGACGTGACCGAGCGGCTCGAGCTCGCCGTGAAGCTCCAGCGTGAGCGCCTGACCGAGCTCCAGCTCCGCCGCAAGATCCGCGAGGACGTCCGCGAGGGCGCCGACAAGCAGCAGCGCGAGTACTTCCTGCGCAAGCAGATGGAGTCGATCCAGCGCGAGCTGGGCGAGGACTCCGGCTCGGTCGTCGAGGAGTACCGCACCAAGATCGCCGAGGCCGGCATGCCGGAGGCGGTCGAGGAGCAGGCCACCAAGGAGCTCGGCCGGCTCGAGCGCATGGGCGAGCAGTCCGGCGAGGCGTCGATGATCCGGTCCTACCTGGACTGGCTGATCGCCGTGCCGTGGAAGGAGCGCTCCGAGGAGATGCTCGAGCCCGTCCACGCCCGCGAGGTGCTGGACGCCGACCACGCCGGCCTCGAGGACGTCAAGGACCGCATCGTCGAGTACCTGGCCGTCAAGAAGCTGCGCGTCGAGCGGAACGTCGCCGAGGACAAGCGCTCCGGCGCCATCCTCACGCTGATCGGCCCGCCCGGCACCGGCAAGACCTCGATCGGCGAGTCGATCGCCCGCGCGACCGGACGCGAGTTCGTCCGCATGTCGCTCGGCGGCGTCCGCGACGAGGCCGAGATCCGCGGCCACCGCCGCACGTACATCGGCGCCCTCCCGGGCCGCCTGGTGCGCGCGCTGCGCGACGCTGGGACCATGAACCCGGTGATCATGCTCGACGAGGTCGACAAGGTCGGCGCCGACTGGCGCGGCGACCCCAGCGCGGCCCTGCTCGAGGTGCTCGACCCGGCCCAGAACCACTCGTTCCGCGACCACTACCTCGACGTCGAGCTCGACCTCTCCGAGGTCATGTTCATCGCCACGGCCAACGTGGCGGAGACCATCCCCGGCCCGCTTCTGGACCGGATGGAGGTCATCCGCTTCGACGGCTACACGGTGGCCGAGAAGACCGCGATCGCGCGCGACTACCTGTGGCCGCGCCAGCGTGAGCGCAACGGACTGCGCGAGGACGAGGTCTCGATCTCGGACGAGCTGCTCGGCACCGTGGTGAGCGAGTACACCCGCGAGGCGGGCGTCCGCAACCTCGAGCGTGAGCTCGGCACCATCCTGCGCAAGACGGCCACGCAGATCGCGAGCGGCAAGATCGAGGCCCCCGTGGCCATCGACCTCGACGCCATCCGCGACGCGCTCGGCCGGCAGAAGGTGTTCCAGGAGGCGGCGCTGCGCACCGCCGTGCCCGGCGTGGCCACCGGCCTGTCGGTCACCGGCGCGGGCGGCGACGTGCTGTTCATCGAGGCGACCTCGATGGAGGGCAAGGAGGACCTGGTGCTCACCGGCCAGCTGGGCGACGTGATGAAGGAGTCGGCGCGGATCGCGCTCTCCTACGTCCGCGGCCACGCGACCGAGCTGGGCATCGACTCCGCCGCGTTCCACGACCGCGCGTTCCACGTCCACGTCCCCGCGGGAGCGATCCCCAAGGACGGCCCGAGCGCCGGCATCACCATGACCACGGCGCTGGCGTCGCTGCTCTCCGGGCGCCCGATCAAGCACACGGTGGGCATGACCGGCGAGGTCACGCTGCAGGGCCGCGTGCTCCCGATCGGCGGGCTCAAGCAGAAGGTGCTGGCCGCCCACGCCGCCGGGCTGACCGACGTGATCATGCCCGAGCGCAACCGCGGCGACCTCGACGACGTGCCCGAGGACGTCCGCGAAGCCATGACGTTCCACCCGGTGATGAGCATCCACGAGGTGCTCGACATCGCCCTGGAGCCGGCGCGCACCGAGGCGGTCGCTTGACGAAGCGCATCACCGCGCTCTTCCGTCCGTACCGCGGACGGTTGAGCGCGGTCCTTGCGCTCATAGTCGTCTCCGCGGGGCTGGGGATGGTCTCCCCGTTCCTGCTGCGCGACGTCCTCGACGTCGCCATCCCGGAGAACGACGACCGCCTGCTCGCCGCGTTGGTGGCGGGGATGATCGGCATCTCCGTCGCCACCGGCGTGCTCGGGGTGGGCCAGACCTGGCTGTCCAACGTGGTCGGCCAGAAGGTCATGCACGACCTGCGCGCGCAGGTCTACCGCCACCTGCAGCGCCTCTCGCTCGCCTTCTTCACGCGCACGCGCACCGGCGAGATCCAGTCGCGCATCGCCAACGACATCGGCGGCGTGCAGAACGTCGTCACCAGCACGGCGACCTCGATCGTCTCCAACGTCACGACGGTGCTGGCCACGGTCGTGGCCATGCTGCTGCTCGACTGGCGGCTGGCGGTCTTCTCGTTCGCGCTGACCCCGTTCTTCGTGCTGCTGGCCCGCCGCGTCGGCGACCAGCGCCGCAAGATCGCCTCGACCCGGCAGGGCGCGATGGCCGACATCTCCTCGCTCGTGCAGGAGTCGCTCTCGGTGAGCGGGATCCTGCTCGGCAAGACGATGGGCCGCGGCGCCGAGCTGGCCGATCGCTTCGAGCGCGAGTCCGAGCGACTGGCGGACCTCGAGGTGCGTTCCCGGATGGCCGGTCGGTGGGTCATGGCGTCGATCCAGACCTCGTTCGCGGTCATGCCCGCGCTCGTCTACCTGTTCGCCGGACTGACCCCCGGCGCCGTGACGATCGGCACCCTGGTCGCCTTCACCACGCTGCAGACGCGGCTGTTCTGGCCGATCCAGTCGCTGCTCTCGGTCGGCGTCGACATCCAGACCTCGATGGCGCTGTTCGAACGCGTCTACGAGTACCTCGACCTGCCCGTCGACCTGCGCGAGGGCGAGAAGACGCTCGACCGCGTGACCGGCGACGTGCGCTTCGAGGACGTGTGGTTCAAGTACGAGGAGGAGTGGACGCTGCAAGGCGTCTCGCTCGACGTGCCGGCGGGCACGAAGCTGGCCCTGGTCGGCGAGACCGGCTCGGGCAAGACGACGGTCGGCTACCTGGCGGCACGGCTCTACGACCCCGACGCGGGCGCCGTGACGCTCGACGGCACGGACCTCCGCGACCTGCGCTTCGCCTCGCTGGCCGACGCCATCGGCGTGGTGTCGCAGGAGACGTACCTCTTCCACGCCTCGGTGCGCGAGAACCTGCGCTTCGCACGGCCGGACGCCAGCGACGAGGAGATCGAGGACGCGGCCCGCGCCGCCCAGGTCCACGAGACCATCGCGGCGCTGCCCGACGGCTACGACACCGTGGTCGGCGAGCGCGGCTTCCGCTTCTCGGGCGGCGAGCGCCAGCGCATCGCCATCGCCCGCACGATCCTCCGCAACCCGCCGGTGCTCGTGCTCGACGAGGCGACCAGCGCGCTCGACGTGCAGACCGAGCGAGCGGTCGGCGACGCCCTCGAGCGGCTCGAGGAGGGCCGCACGACGATCGTCATCGCCCACCGCCTGAGCACGGTCCGCGAAGCCGACCAGATCGCCGTGCTCGACGGCGGCACCGTGGTCGAGCGCGGCACGCACGAGGAGCTGCTGGCGGCCGGCGGGCGCTACGCCGAGCTCATCTCGCGCGACAACGGCGTCACGCTCAGCGCGTAGTACGTCCGTCGAGTGACCACCTGTCATCCGGCTGACTTTCTACGCTGGTTCCGCTGTGAAGCGCCGTCCGTCGTTCGCCACCGCCATCGCGCTGCTTGCGCTCTTCATCGCCCTCGGCGGTCCCGCCGAGGCGCAACGCCTGCTGGGCAAGGGCGACGTGACGAGCCGCGAGGTCAAGGACGGCTCGCTGCGGACCCGCGACCTCGCGCGCGGCACGGTCCGCGAGCTCACCGGAACGCGGAACAACTCGATCACCGAGGCCAAGCTCGCCAACGGGTCGGTCACGCCGGGCAAGCTGGCGCCGGGCTCGGTCGGCACGACCGCGCTGGCCGACAACTCGGTCACGCCGACCGACCTCATGAACAACTCGATCACCGGCGGCCAGATCGCCGACGGCGCGCTCCAGGCGCCGGACATCGCGCGCTTCTACGGGCGCTTCCGCATCCAGGTGCCGCAGGTGGTCTCGGGCACGTGCTGGTCCGGCGAGCCCGCCGGCCTCGCGCCCGAGCTGGCCGGGGCCAACATCTCGCAGGACCTCGTGCTGGTCACGCCGGATGCGAGCTGGCCGGAGGACCGCCTGGGCTTCACGGTCCGCAACTCGTCGAACACCAGCCGCTTCGTGCTCGCCGGCTGCAACCGCACCATGGGCCCGCAGCCGGCCTTCGAGGTCGGCTTCCGCTACGTGGTCATCGACCTGCCGTAGCCCGCCGGGCCCGGTAGCGCTTCATCTTCAGCCGGCCGCCGCACTCGTCCATCGAGCACCAGCGGCGGCTGTGGTTGCGGCTCGCGTCGATGAACAGCCACGGGCACACGTCGCACGTCCGGATGCGGTCGAGCGGCCCGAAGCGCAGGAGATCGACGGCCGCGGTGGCGAACGGCCAGACCGCACGCATGGCATCGTCGCCGTCCCACACGAACGTCGTGCCGGCCAGGCGCGCGTGGCCGGTGGCCTCGGCGGCCATCGCGACCACGTGCTCGACCTCGCCCGCGGGCGGGTCGTCGGCGCCGGCGATCGCGGTGAAGACGGCGAAGGTCGCGCTCCGCAGCCGCCGTGCCGCCTCGAGCGCGCGCTCGCCGTTCGACGGGTCGAGCGGGCCGTCGAGGACGCCGACCTTCGTGGCCCAGGCGACCAGCTCGTCGAAGTCGACCAGCGTCTCCGGCCCGCGAGGGTCCTCGAGCGTGTTGGCGAGATCGAGCGCTGGGTCGCCGCCGATGATCCGGAGGTCTGTGGCCCGCTTGGTTACCACCAAAGCGAGTTTACACCGGTAACGGGACGGAGAGGCCATGTGGATGGTCCTCCTCCTGCTGTGCGGCGCCCAGTTCCTCGTCGTCCTCGACGTGACCATCGTCGCGGTCGCGCTGCCGGACATCCGCGCGTCGCTGGGCTTCTCGGCGGGCGACCTGCAGTGGGTGCTGAGCGCGTACACGCTGACCTTCGGCGGGCTGCTGGTCGTGGCCGGGCGGGCGGGTGACCTGTTCGGGCGGCGGCGGCTCTTCGCGGCCGGCGTGGCCGGCTTCGGCCTGGCCTCGCTCGCCGCTGCGCGCTGGCGCCCTCGCCCGCGGTGCTGATCGCCGCCCGCGCGGTCCAGGGCGTCGCCGCCGCGACGCTGACCCCCGCCGCGCTGGCGCTGCTCACCACGGCGCCGGTGGAGCGCCGCCGCGCCGTCGGCTGGTGGACCGCCGCGGCCGCCGGCGGCGGCGCGTCCGGCTGGGTGCTCGGCGGCGTGCTCGTCGAGGCGTTCGGCTGGCCCGCCGTCTTCCTCGTCAACGTGCCGCTCTGCGCGCTGGCGGCGGCGCTCATCCCCCGCGTGCTGCCGCCCGACGGCGCGCGCGAGAGCGGGCGGCTCGACCTCGCCGGCGGCGTCACGGTCACCGCCGGCCTGGCCCTGCTCGTGCTCGGCCTGACGCGCATCGAGGCGGGCTGGTCGCCCGCCGTCCTGGCGGCCGCCGTGGCCGCGCTCGCCGCCTTCGCGATCGTGGAGCGGCGCGCGGCCGACCCGATCCTGCCGGCCTGGACGCTGCGCCGGCCCGGCTTCCTCCCGGCCAACGGCGCGGCGCTCGCCATCACCGCCTCGACCACCCCGGCGATGTTCCTCGCGATCCTCTACCAGCAGGAGGAGCTCGGCCGCTCGGCGCTCGAGACCGGGCTGGCGTGCGCGCCGCTCAACCTCGCCGTCATCGCCGGCTCGCTGGTCGCGCCGCGCTGGAACCCGCGGATCGCCATGCCCGCAGGACTCGTCGCCGTGACCGCCGGCGCGCTCCTTCTCACCGTGGCGCTGACGCCCGCGTTCGTGCTCATGGGCGCCGGGCTCGGCGTCGCCGCCGTGGGCTCGACCGCCGCCGGCACGGCCGCGGTGGGCGAGGACGAGCAGGGCATCGCCTCCGGCGTGCTCAACGCGGGGGCGCAGATCGGCACCGCGCTCGGGCTCGCGGTGGTGGTGACGCTGGGTGTCGCGACGACCTTCGAGACGGGCTACGCCGCGGCGGCCGCGATCGCGGCGGTCGCGGCCCTGGCCATCACACGATCGTTCCTACGACCCCGCCGTCGACCGACCACGCCGCACCGCTGACGTTCGAGGCCTGCGCCGAGCACAGGAACGCGATGACCGACGCGATCTCCTCCGGCTCGGCGAAGCGCCCGACCGGCGGCCGCGAGGCCTGGGCGGCCAGCGCCTCGTCCCGGGAGATGCCCTTCGCCGCGGCGAGCTGGTCGGCGAGACCGCCGTCTTCCAGCCACTGCGGCGACGAGGACGGCCCGGGCGCGACGGCGTTGACGAGCACGCCGCGGCCCGCGTAGGCGTCGGCGAACACGCGGCTGAGCGAGAGCTGGGCCGCCTTGGCGACCGAGTACGCGGCGCTGAGGTTGGACGACGGCCGCTTGCCCGACGACGACGAGACGTTGACGATCCGCCCCCAGCCGCGCTCGGCCATGCCGGGCGCGAACGCGCGCATGAGGCGCAGCGCCGCCAGGACGTGGAGCTCGAACTGCTCGCGGTACTCCTCGTCGGGAACGTCGGCGAGCGCCGCGATGCGGCTCGTGCCGGCGTTGTTGACGAGGATGTCGACCGGCCCGGGCGCGCGCTCGGCGATCCGCTCGGCGGCGTCGGGGTCGCGGACGTCGATCCCGTCGCCGCGCGACACCCGGACCACCTGCGCGCCCTCGGCCTCCAGCCGCTCGGCCGTCGCGGCGCCGATGCCGCGGCTGGAGCCGGTGACCACCGCCACCCGCCCCTCGATTCCCAGGTCCATGGCGCCCGATGCTACGCGTAGCGGCGCGCGGCCCGCTCGACCGAGGCGCCGTACGAGCCGCCGAAGAGCACCGCGTGCACGAGCAGCGGGAAGAGCTGCCAGAGCGCCACGCGCTCCTCGTGGCCGGGCGCGAGCGGCGCGACCTCCTCGTAGGCGGCGAGGAAGCGCGGGCCGGGCGCGCCGAAGAGGCGGAGCATCGCGAGGTCGACCTCGCGGTGGCCGCCGTAGGCGACCGGGTCGATCAGGTAGGGCCGGCCGCCGCTCCAGAGCACGTTGCCGCTCCACAGGTCGCCGTGCAGCCGGGCCGGCGGCTCGGGCGGGCCGGCGAGGCCGGGCAGGCGGTCGCAGACCGCCTCGACCGCGCGAGCGCCCGACGGCGACAGCCCGGCGCGCGGGATCAGCGGTCGCAGGCGGTGCTCGGCGTAGAACGACGGCCAGTCCGGCACCGGGTCGTTCGGGAGCTCGATCGTCCCGATCCGCAGCGGGCCCTCACCCCCGAAGGCGGGCGCGCCGGCCGCGTGGATCGTGGCCAGCCCGCGCCCGAGCTCGGCCTCGTCGCCGGCCCCGCCCTCGTCCAGCCACTCCAGCGCGAGCAGCTCGTCGGCGACGCCCACGACCTCGGGCACGCCGAGCCCGCCCGGCTCGCCGAGCCAGGCCAGGGCGGCCGCCTCGGCGGCGTACTCGCCGGGCGGCGCGTCCGCGCGGGTCTTCACGAACACGCGCGTCCCGTCCTCCAGCTCGGCGGCGTACGCCTCGTTGATGTCGCCGCCGCCGGCGCGCCGCAGCGACCGCACGCCGCGGCCGGTCGCGCGCGCGACGGCGGCCTCGAGGCTCACACGCGGTCGGCGGCGCGCAGCTCGTCGAGCAGCCCGCGGCAGGCGGCCTCGACCATGTCGAGGACCGTCTCGAAGCCGCGGTCGCCGCCGTAGTACGGGTCGGGCACGTCGAGATCGGGCGCGCCGGAGGACGCGGGGTCGAACTCGCGCAGGAGCCGCACCTTGTCGGCCGCGTCCTCGTCGGGCACCTGCGCCAGCAGCTCGCGCAGGTTGGCGCGATCCATGGCGACGAGCAGATCGAAGTCCCGGAAGTCGGCCGCGCGGACCTGCTGCGCCGCGCCCGCGAGCGTGATGCCGCGCCGCCGGGCGGCGATCGTCGCCCGCTCGTCCGGCGGCTCGCCCGCGTGCCAACCGCCGGTCCCGGCGCTCTCCACGTGCACGCGATCGGCGAGGCCGGCGTCGTCGAGCAGCCGCCGCATCACGCCCTCGGCCGTCGGCGAGCGGCAGATGTTGCCCATGCACACGAAGAGGATCCGCACTCCACGAATGTAACGGCCCGGTTTTCTCGTGCCTCGCGAGCTCGGACGAGAAAGCCCGAGTTACAGGCGCTCCACGATCATCGCCTGCCCCATCCCGCCGGCCACGCACATGGTCTCCAGCCCGAACGTGCCGTCCGTGGCCTTCAGGCCGTTGAGCAGCGTGGTCATGATGCGCGCGCCGGTCATCCCGAACGGGTGGCCGAGGGCGATCGCGCCGCCGTACGGGTTCAGCTTCTCGGGGTCGATTCCGAGCTCCTCGCGGCACGGCACGACCTGCGCGGCGAACGCCTCGTTGAGCTCGACGATGTCCATGTCGGAGATCGACATGCCGGCCTGCTCGAGCACGGCCTTGACGGCCGGGATCGGGCCGAGGCCCATGATCTCGGGCCGGATGGCGGAGACCGACGACGCGACGATGCGGGCCAGCGGCTCGAGGCCGAGCGCCGCGGCCTTCTCCTCGGACATCACGAGCACGGCGGCGGCGCCGTCGTTGAGCGGGCACGAGTTGCCGGCCGTGACGGTGCCGTTCTCGGGATCGAACGCGGGCTTGAGCTCGGCGAGCTTCTCCAGCGTCGTGCCCGGCCGCGGGCCGTCGTCGCGCGTGACCTCGCCGACCGGCACGATCTCGGCGTCGAAGTGGCCCGACTCGCGAGCGGCGACGGCGCGGTCCTGCGACAGCTTGGCCCACTCGTCCTGCGACTCGCGCGAGACCTTGCAGCGCTTGGCGACGTTCTCCGCCGTCAGGCCCATCGGGATGTACACGTTGAAGAGCGAGCCCTCCGAGCCGTCGAGCTGCGAGTGCGGGTCGAACGGGGCCTGGGCGGGGAAGCGCGAGACGGCCTCGACGCCGGCCGCGATGTACTGATCGCCCTCGCCCGCCTTGATCGCGTGGAAGGCCATGCGGATCGTCTGGAGCGAGGAGGCGCAGAAGCGCTGGACGGTGGTGCCGGGGACGTGATGATCGATCCCGGCCAGGAGCGAGGCGTTGCGGCCGATGTTGTAGCCCGCCTCGCCGAGCTGGAAGCCGCAGCCCATCATCACGTCGACGGTCTCGCCGAAGTCGACGTCCGGGTTGCGCTCCACGAGCGCCTTCAGCGGCACCGCGGCCAGGTCGTCCGTTCGGACGTCCTTGAGCGACCCCTTGGCCGCGCGCCCGATCGGCGTGCGGATCGCGTCGACGATGACGGCTTCAGGCATTCCATCTCTCCGGTTCGATTGACTCGCGAGTCAATCGTACGAGGGCCGCGCCGTCGTGGCGCCGACCCAGCGCACCTGGCCGGCGCGGACGCCGATCAGGACGGTCCCGCCCCGGACCCGCCGCCCGCGCACCCCGCGACCCAGCGGGCGGGTCATCCGGCGCGTCGCCGCGCCCAGCCGCCGCCCGGGCGTCGCGCCGAGCGCGCGATGCCGCGGAGCGGTGCTCGTGACCTTGGAGACGAGCCCGCCGCGGGTGAGGCGGGCGGTGACACGCCCGCCGCCGCTCGCGCACCACGTCCAGGTCCGGCCGGCACGGCGGCGCGGCTGCCCGGCGCGGCGCAGCAGCGCGTTGGCGCTCGCGCGCAGCCGCACGTGACCGAGGCCGCGCCGAGTGGCGCGGGCGCGCCGCGCCTGACAGCCGGTCGGGGGCACGCCGACGGCGCGCTCCCACATCTGCAGGTACGCCTCCGCGCCGCGGCCGAGATCGTCGACGACGTCCTGGCCGGCGAGCACCCGCAGGTCCTCGACCCAGTCCGGGAACAGGCCGTAGTGGGCCATCCCGTCGACGTTGATGTCGTACACGCGCTGCCCGCTGCGCTGGCGGTCGATGACCTGCTTGCCGTCGAACGACCGGAACGGGTAGCTGACCCCGGTGGCGCCGCCGCGCGGGCCGCCCTGGGAAGCGAAGCCGTTCATGTCGGCGCCCCAGCCGACGCCCCAGTAGAAGCGGGGGTCGCGCTGCGCCCGGGTCTCGCGCCACGCCTGGGCGAACTCGGTGGTGGAGCCGGCCATCGGCGTGACGACGCCGCCGAGGCGCAGGATCCGCGGGATCGCGTCCGGCGTGCTCCAGCTGTGGCTCGAGATCACGCCGGAGTAGCCGCGCTGCTCGACCAGGTCGAGCAGCTGCTGCCGGGCGCGCACGCTCAGGTGGTCGGGGTCGATGACCATCCCGGCGTCCATCATCCGGTTCACGAGGTGCGCGCCGAGCGAGGACAGCCCGAGCGCGTTGCAGTGGGGCGGCTCGCCGTAGAGCGGGACGGCGCCGGGCGGCAGCAGGGCGTTGAGGAGGTTCCCGGCGAGCTGGTCGCGGTCCGGCACTCCGGGGGCGGTCGGCTGCGACCGGTCGTGGTTGTGGGGGTCGTCGCACGGCCCCATCTGCCAGAAGCCCCCGGTCTCGATCCGGTTGCCCGCGTTGACCACCACGCCCGTCGTCCCGCTGTCGCCGGCCACGCCGCCGAGCGCGTTGTCGAACTTGTTGACCAGCTCCATGTCGCGCACGCCGAGCTGGTGGGCCTCCTTCAGGCGCTGGTCGATCTGCTCGGCGGTGCACTCCGGCTTGCCGTCCTGCACGCCGCAGTCGAAGAGCTTGGAGACCTCGATGCCCAGCACGACGGCCAGCTTCCCGGCGTTGATCTGCCGCCGGGCCTCGAACGGGTCGGTGACGATCCGCAGCCAGCCCTTGCCCGGGCCGCCGCTCTGGGCGTCGATGTAGTCCTGCAGCTCGCGCAGCCGCCGGGCCTGGAGGCGCACCCCGTCCATCTCGTTGCAGGAGTTGCGCTTGTACGGATAGAGCGTGCAGAGCACCTCGTTGTCGACCAGCAGGTTCACCATCAGCCGCAGGCCGCCGCGGTACGAGCGCTCGAGCCACTTGTAGTACGTCTGCTCGTGGGTCAGCGAGGCGTGATGCGGCCAGTCCTTCAGGGTCGGCCAGCCGCGCGTGTCGTGCGTGCCGACCGGGTTGCCGTAGGAGAGCGTGTTCTCGCCGATCGCGCCGGCGCCGCCGGGCTCGTGGTCGGGGCAGTCGACGAGCGCGCTCGCGGCCCCGTACGGATGCCACGGGCGCCCGCAGTGCACGCGCCCGCCGAGGAACTCGAAGGCCATCATGTGCATGTGCGCGTCGAGCAGGCCGCGCACCTCGCCGAACGGGGTGGCACCGTGGCTCGGTGCCCCGGTCACGTTCGTCTCCGCCTCCGGGAAGTCGGCGCAGCCCTCGGCCGGCTCGAACGCGAACCGCGTGGCGACGTCGCCGAGCACCAGCCGCCCGTCCTGCACCCCGAGCGCCCGGTCGCCGAGGCTGAGCACGTAGGCGCCGTCGGCGACGTCGACCGTCCAGTCGGCCGCCTCGCTCGGCGCCGGCAGGCTCTGCACGCGCTGCGGGGAGACGGGCAGCGGACCGCGCCCTGAGCCGAGGAAGTCGCGCCCGCTGCCGTAGAGCAGGTAGCGCCCGAGCGCGGTCGCCTGCAGGCGGAAGCGCTCGCCCTGACCGGCGGTGCGATAGCCGCCGTCGGCGGTCTTCGCCACCGGTGCCCCCGAGGCCGTGAGCGCGTAGCACCCGCCGGCCAGCGCGTAGCGGTCCTGCGCCGCCGCCGGGGCGGCGAGCAGGAGGGCGAGCACGACACCGAAGGCGACCCCTGAGCGCACCACGACGCGAAGGTACCCCTCCGGGCGTCCCGATGCGCCGGTTTCAGGACGGCCGGGCGCCGACCTGCGACACCGCCCGGGAGGCGACGCCGCATGCCGCCTCGAGCGCCTCGCGCGGCCCAGAGCCGCGTAGCCGGGCGCTGAGCAGGCCGGCGGCGAAGGCGTCGCCGGCTCCGGTGGTGTCGACGACCTCGACCGGCACGGCGGGAACCTCGATCACGTCCTCGCCGTCGGTCCAGCGGGCGCCGGCCGCGCCGAGCTTGGTCACGACCTCGCGCGCGTCGACGTCCCCGAGGACCTCGGCCTCGCGCTCGTTGGGGAGCAGCAGGTCGCACGCGGGGATCGCGCCCTCGCGGATCAGCGCCCACGAGGACGGGTCGATCGACACCGTCATGCTCGCCGCCTTCGCCCGCTCGATCGCCGCCAGGGCTCCGGGCCGGGCTCCCTCGCGCAGGAGGGCGTAGCCGACCACGTGCAGGTGTCGCCCGGGCTGCAGCCACGCGTCCGGGAGGTCCGCCGGCGTGTCGTTGGCCCCGGGGTCCGGGAGCATCGTCCGCTCGCCGTCGCCCTCGACGACCACGACGCAGGTGCCGGTCGGCCGCTCGCGGTCGATCCCCGCGTGCACGCGCACGCCGGCCTCCAGCAGACGGTTGACCGCGAGCCGGCCGGGCTCGTCGTCGCCGACCCGGCACGCGAAGCAGACCGGCGTGTCCAGGGCGGCCGCCCACGCCGCGACGTTGGCCCCCGAGCCGCCGCCGGAGAAGCTGACCCGCGCGGGCGTGTCGCTCCCGCGCGCAAGTCGGTCGCGGGCCGATGTCCGGGCGACGACGTCGACCATCAGGTCGCCGAGGACGACGAGCGTCATGCCACGGCGCGAGCGATCTGGGCGGCCAGCCGGGCGTTGCTCAGCACGAGCCGCACGTTCGCCTCGAGGCTCGCTCCCGCCGTCTCGCGATGGAACCAGTCGAGCAGGAACGGCGTGACGTCCTTGCCCCGGACGCCCTGGCTCGCGGCGGCGGCGAGGCCGTCGGTCAGCACGCGGTCGTGCAGCTCGGGGTCGAGCGGGTCGTCGATCGGGTTGGCCACCACGAGCGCGCCGAGGCCGAGCTCGGCGCGGGCGTGGGAGATGTCCGCGACCTCCTCGGGCGAGTCGACGCGCCACGGCACGGCGAAGCCCGAGTCGGCGAGATAGAAGCCCGGGAAGCGGTCGGTCCGGTAGCCGAGCAGCGTCACGTTGAGCGTCTCCAGCCGCTCGAGCGTGGCCTCGACGTCGAGGATCGACTTCACCCCCGCGCACACGACGGTGATCGGCGTCTGCCCGAGCGTGGTCAGGTCGGCCGACTCGTCCCAGCTCTCGCGCGCCTCGCGGTGCACGCCGCCGATGCCGCCGGTGGCGAACAGGGTGATGCCGGCGCGGACCGCGAGCGTGGCGGTCGACGCCACGGTGGTCGCGCCGGTCGCGCGGCGGGCCATCACGACGGCGAGGTCGCGCGCGCTGGCCTTCACCACGCCCTCGTCCAGGGCGATCGTCTCCAGTGCCTCGCGGTCGAGCCCGATCCGCACCATTCCCTCCACCACCGCGATGGTGGCCGGGGTCGCTCCCTCCTCGCGGATGACCTCCTCGATCCCGTGTGCGATCTCGAGGTTCTGGGGCCGCGGGAGCCCGTGGGAGATCAGCGTGCTCTCGAGCGCGACGACCGGGCGGCCTTCGTTGAGCGCATCGGAGACCTCGCGGGTGTAACGCATCGGGCGCTCACCGTACAGCGAATGGCACGCTGCTCCTTCCCTCGCGAAAGACTCAGACGATCGATGCGGGTTCGGCCGGGTTTTCGCGCTCGAATCCTGCTTAGGGGTGACACCGTGACCCAAAAGCAGGACGCGACGAAGAAGACCAGCCGCGCCGGCCTCCCCAGCTCCCCTACCCAGCCGCAGTTGACGTTCGCCAGGGCCGGCGCCCGACCGGGCGCCGGCCCCGCGTCCTCGCCGCCTAGTCCTCCGTGAAGGCGTAGAGGTTCCCGTCCCACGCCCCGGCCAGCAGCGCGTTGCCGGAGATCGCCGGTCCGGACGCGACCCAGGTGCCGATCTCGAACTTCCACAGCTCGGCGCCGGTCCGGCGGTCCAGTCCGTACAAGTGCCCGTTGTTGGCACCGACGTACACGGTGTCGCCGCTGACTGCCGGCGGTGACAGCACGCCGCCCAGATAGGCCTGGCCGGGGAGCCGGACGCTCCACCGGACCGCGCCGCTGGCCACGTCGAGCGCGGTCACCCGCCCGTCCGGGAAGCCCATGTAGAGCGTGTCGCCCGCCACGGCCGGCGCCGCCGGCGTGGCGTTGCCCGGGATGTACGAGGCGTCGGGGCTCTGGTGCTGCCAGAGGTCCGCGCCGGTCGCCGCGTCGCGCGCGATCACGCGGTTGTTGGAGCCGATGAACACGCGCCCGCCG
This sequence comes from uncultured Solirubrobacteraceae bacterium, assembly GCA_963774155.1. Lineage (GTDB taxonomy): Bacteria > Actinomycetota > Thermoleophilia > Solirubrobacterales > Solirubrobacteraceae > DASSUW01. The sequence continues at coordinate 449,761 of CAVZDW010000004.1, read as the reverse complement.
ACCGCCGTCGGCGACGCGTCCTGCCAGCCGCCGAGCCGTGCCGTCGCCGTCCACAGCCGCGCTCCCGTGGCGGCGTCGTAGGCGATCACGCGGTCGGCCGTCTCGTTGCCGACGTAGACGCGGCCGTCGGCCACCGCCGGCGTGCCGTCGCTCATCGTGGCGCCGGTCATCGGGGCCTCCCACGCGGTCGCGCCGGTGCGGACGTCGATCGCGGTCAACAGGCCCTGGCTGGCCTTGCCGTAGCGGGTCTGGTAGGGCCAGTAGACCTTCCCGTCGGCCACGGCCGGCGAGTAGTACGAGTACGACCGCTGGTTGACCGGCGGCGTGTTCGGCTCCGGCTCGCGCTTCCAGCGCAGCCGGCCGTCGCGCGCGTCGACGGCGAACAGCGAGCCGCGCAGCGACGGGATGAGCACCACGCCGGCCTCGACCGCGGGCGTGCCGTGGACCGAGGACGGTGTCGAGAACTCCCACAGCGTGCGGCCCGTCTCGAGGTCGACGGCGTGGACGCCGCTGACCTTGACGTCGTTCTCGTCGCGGATGCCGACGTAGGCGACGCCGTCGGCGATGACCGGCGAGCCGGTGAGCAGCGCGCCCGGCGTGCGATGGGTCCACGCGAGCTGCAGGTCGGGCCGCAGGACGTCGCCGGCCACGCCGCTGTGCTGCTGGTCGCCGTGGAACTGCGCCCAGTCGGCGCCGGGCTCGATCTCCGGCTCGCGCAGACGCGTCACCTCGTAGGCGGAGGACTCGGTCCACCGCGTGCCGCTCTCGTCGACGGCCATGAACTCGATCCGGTGGCTGCCGGGCCTGTCGGCTCCGCCGCGGACCTTGCCGTGCCACGTGAAGTCGCCCGACGCCTTCAGGCTGCGCCACTGGCCGCGGCCGTCGACCCGATAGCGGACGTCCCAGACGGTCTCGGAGGTGTGGTACGCGCTGACCTGGAGCTCGTCGAGCGCGCCGCGTGCCAGCCGCGCGCCGGGCGCCGGGCTGGTCGGGGTCAACGACCGCTGGACGCCGTACATCCGGAACGGATTGGAGATCCGCTCGCCCTTCATCGACACGTAGCGGAAGCCGCGCGGGCTGTGGTCGATCGTGTACGAGCTCGAGTTGGTCTGGATGTGCTTGGCGCCCTTGACCCACGTGTTGCGGTCGACGTCGTTGGAGTGCTCGTGCCCGACGAGCACCAGCTCGGTCTCGTACTGCTCGAGCAGCCCGGCGAGATCGTCGTACTGCGACGGCGAGCCGAACGGGACGTTCATCGGCATGTGCATGAGCACCACGACGCGCTTGCCCTCGGCGTGCTGCTCGAGGTCCGCCTGCAGCCAGTCCTTCTGCTCCTGGTAGGGCGCGGCGCCGTTGTTCTCCAGCACGACGAAGTGCCGCCGGCCGTGGTCGAACGAGTACCACTCCGGCCCCACGTGGCGGCGGTAGTTGTCGATCCGCGCCTGGTAGGTCGACGGGCCCGCGTTGAAGTACTCGTGGTTGCCGACGGCCGGCCAGACCGGGAGCTTGGACGCCGCCGTGCCGGTCTTGTACTGCAGGAACTCGGCGTCGGTGGCGTTGTCGGTCAGGTCACCGGACACCTGCACGAACGCAAGGCGCTTCGACGTGTTGGTGACCTGCTGCATCTGCGTGACCATGTTCGCGTTGCGGTGCGGGTCGGCGACGTTGGCGAACGTGAAGTCGTCGCTCTTCCCGCGCGGGTCGGGGAGCAGGGCGAAGTCCGCGCCGGCGGCGGCGCCGTCGGCGAGCTGCCCGAGGGTGCGGTAGAACCGCGGGGTCATCCACTGGTCGGTCGGCACGGCGTATCCGGCCGGCTTGGTGATGAACACCATGTCGGTGATACGCCGCGCCACGTCCACGTCGAGTCGGTACCGTCCGGCCGAGTCGGTCTGGGCGGTCGTGACGCCGTCCGAGACGCTGACGCCCCGCACGCCGCGCTCGCCCGCGTCCTTCGTGTCATTGCCGTTGCGGTCCTCGTAGACCACACCGGTCACCGTCGCCTGTGTCGGGTCGATCGCCTCAGCGATGAGCGGCTGCGCCGCCTTGCCGAAGACGAGGGCCGCCAGTGCCAGCCCGACGATGGGCAGGACTCTCCTCATGCCATCAACCTTTCTACGAACCACAGGAGTCCAAAGCCGCCCGCGCAGGCCGCCGCGGCGGCATGGGCGTACGGCGACCAGCGAAGCCGCCGCACGAGCAGCAGCAGCGGGAACACGGCCAGCACGATCAGCGCCTGGCCGAGCTCGATTCCGACGTTGAAGGTGGCCAGCGCCGCGAGATCGAGATCGCCGGCCCAGCTCAGGGAGCCGGCGAACCCGAGCCCGTGCAGCAGCCCGAAGCCGAACACGACCCCCAGCCGGTGCCGCGACTCGCCGCCGATGACCGCCTCCGCGGCCACATAGGCGATCGAGAGCGCGATCAGCGGCTCGACGATCTCGGCCGGGACCTGCACCCACCCCAGCGCGCCCAGCGCCAGCGTCAGGCTGTGCGCCGCGGTGAAGGTGGTGGCCAGCTTGATCACGCTGCCCAGCCCGCTCGCGCCGAGCAGCAGCGCGATCAGGAACAGGACGTGATCGATCCCGAACAGGATGTGCTCGACGCCGAGCGCCACGAAGCGCGCGACCGTGTCGGCCAGCGAGCGGTCGCCCGCCCGGAGCTCGCGGTGCCCGCTATCGAACACGAACGTGCCTCCCGCCCCGCCGAGCTCGTAGCGGGCGACGTTCGCGTGGTCGTCGACCACGCCGCCGTCCGCGAACACGCCGTAGCGGATCTCGTACGCGCCACCGCTCGAGCCCGGGCACTCGTACGTGAGCCGCATCCGGGTGTGGTCGCGCCCGTCCTGCGAGGCGGCCCCAGCCTCCTCCGCCTCGCCCTCGCACGCGACCCCGTCGAGGAACACCTCGACCCGCGGCAGCACGTAGGCCGCCGCGGAGCCGTCGCCGGCCGCCGCGTCGAGCACCGCGGACTCGAGGCTCAGGTCATAGACGACCGTCCCGCCCTCGCCGCGGATGTCCGAATACCCCTGCGTGCTGCGCACGTGCGCGATGCTGGCCCCCGCCGGCACGAGCAGCAGCGCCGCAACCAACAGCGCCACTCTCATGGCTCCGCAGTTCAGCGCGGCGCCGGTGAACCTCGGTTGCCTCCCGGTGACCGGAGAGTGACTTTGGTGTGATCAGGGCTTGCGGTGGCCCGAACTGCAACTGCGGCATTAAGGGAGCGGGTTCGGCCGGGTTTTCGCGCTCGAATCCTGCTTAGGGGTCGACACCGTGACCCGAAAGCAGGACGCGACGAAGAAAACCGCCCCGCCGGCCTCCCCAGCTCCCCTACCCAGCCGCAGTTAAGCCGTTCAGGAAACCCGCAGCGGATGACCGGGCGAGGCCCCCGGGCCGGCCAGGGCCTGCACGTGGTGCAGCTCGAGCGCCTTCCCGCAGCGCGTGCAGACGCGGTGGGAGTCCACGTCGCCGCCGCAGCCGCGGTGGACGATCACGGTCGGCGGCCCGCCGGCCGCGGGCTCGTGCTTGTCGCCCCACTGCATGAGCGCGATGAGCGCGGGCCACAGGTCGCGGCCCTTCTCGGTCAGCAGGTACTCGTGCCGCGGCGGGCGCTCGGAGTACAGCCGCGTCTCGACGATCCCGTGCTCGACGAGCTTGTCGAGCCGAGCCGCGAGCACGTTGCGGGCGATGCCGAGGTTCGCCTGGATCTGGTCGAAGCGCCGGAGGCCGAGGAAGAGGTTGCGGACGATGAGGAACGTCCAGCGCTCACCCACGACCTCGAGCGATCGGGCGATCGAGCAGACCTGCGTCTCGTAGTCCGCGCCGAGCATTGAGTTGCATGATACAACTTCGTTGCATGACGCAACGCACCAAGCTCACGGCGGTCGTCCTCTGCCTCGGGGCGTTCATGGGCGGCCTCGACCTCTTCATCGTCAACGTCGCCTTCCCGGACCTGGCCCGCGACTTCGCGGGAACCGACCTCGGCACGCTGAGCTGGGTGCTCAACGCGTACACGATCGTCTTCGCCGCGCTGCTCGTGCCGGCGGGCCGGTGGGCCGACGCCTTCGGCCGCAAGCGGCTGTTCCTCGCCGGTCTCGGCCTCTTCGTGGCGGCCAGCGCGGCCTGCGCGGCGGCGCCGAGCGTCGAGGCGCTGATCGCGCTGCGCGTGCTCCAGGCCGCCGGTGCCGCGCTCCTCCTGCCCAGCTCGCTGGCGCTGCTCCTGCCCGAGTTCCCGCCCGAGAAGCGCGCGATCGCCGTCGCGATGTGGGCGGCGTCGAGCGCCGTGGCGGCCGCCGCCGGCCCGCCGGTCGGCGGGCTGCTGGTCGAGCTGAGCTGGCACTGGGTGTTCCTCGTCAACGTCCCGGTCGGGCTCGTCGCCCTGCTGGTCGGGGCGCGGGTGCTGCGCGAGGCGCGCGATCCGGCGACGACCCGGCCCGACGAGCTCGGCGCCGGGTTGCTCGCGCTCGGCGTGGCCGCGCTCGTCGGCGGCATCGTGCAGGGCCCCGAGTGGGGCTGGGGCGACTCCCGGGTGATCGCGGCGTTCGCCGCCGCGGCCGTCCTCCTCGCCACGGTGGCCGCCCGCTGCGCGCGCCACCCCGCGCCGATCGTCGAGCCCGCGCTGCTGCGCATCCGCGCCTTCAGCGTGGCCACGGCAGCCGCGACGCTCTTCTTCGCCGGCTTCGGGGCGATGCTGCTCTCCAGCGTCCTCATGCTCACCGGGCCGTGGCACGAGAGCGTGCTCGAGGCCGGGCTGATGATCGCCCCCGGGCCGGCCATGGCCGCGCTGTTCAGCGTGCCCGGGGCGCGGCTCGGCCAGCGGATCGGCATGGCCCCCGTCGGGGTGCTCGGCACGGCGCTCTTCGCCGCCTCCGGCGTCTGGTGGATCACGCAGATCGGCGAGCAGCCGAACTACGCCGGCGCGTTCCTGCCGGGCATGCTCATCGGCGGCGCCGGCGTCGGGCTCGTGATCCCGACCCTGACCGCCGCGGCCACGGCCGCGCTCCCGCCGGCCCGCATCGCCACGGGCACCGCCGTCGTGACCATGGCCCGCCAGCTCGGGCTGGCGGTGGGCGTCGCGGTCCTCGTGGCCCTCGTCGGGACCCCGCGGGCGGTGGCCGACTTCGAGCCCGCGTGGACCTTCATCCTCGTGACGGCGCTGCTCAGCGGGCTGACGCTCACCGGGCTGGGCCGGGTCGGCGTCCGCGCGCCCGCGCCCGCCACCGCATGAGCGGCTTAGCCGCCTGTACTAGTCTCGCCGCTCGTGAGCACGCCGGTCCTGATCGACTGCGATCCCGGGCACGACGACGCGATGGCCCTCCTGCTGGCGCTCGCCAGCCCGGAGCTCGAGCTGCTCGGCGTCAGCACCGTCCACGGCAACCAGACGCTGGCGAAGACGACCGCCAACGCGCTGCGGATCCTGGAGTTCGCCGGCCGCGGCGACATCCCGGTGGCGGCGGGCACCGACCGTCCGCTGACCCGCGAGCCGCGCATCGCGGACCACGTGCACGGCGAGACCGGGCTCGACGGGCCCGACCTCCCGCCGCCGGCCGGGACGCCGGTGGCCGACCACGCCGTCGACTTCCTGGCCGCGCGGATCCACGAGGCCGACCGGCCGGTCACGCTCATCCCCACCGGCCCGCTGACCAACGTGGCGCTGCTGCTCGCGCGACATCCCGGCGCCGCCGCGAAGCTCGAGCGGATCGTGCTCATGGGCGGCGCCACCGCCGAGGGCAACGTCACGCCCGCGGCCGAGTTCAACATCTGGGTCGACCCCGAGGCCGCGGCGCGCGTGTTCGCCAGCGGGCTCGACGTGACGATGGTCGGCCTCGACGTCACGCACCGCGCGCTGATGACCCCCGCCCACGCCGAGACGCTCGCGGCGGCCGGCCGGGTCGGCGCCATGGTGGCCGAGCTGTGGGCCTTCTACCACCAGTTCCACGCCCGCGTGTACGACCTGCCCGGCACGCCGGTCCATGACGCGCTGGCCGTCGCCCACGTGATCCGCGACGACCTGCTGACCACGCAGCGCCGCAACGTGGAGATCGACTGCGCGTCGGAGCTGTGCCGCGGGCGCACCGTCGTCGATCTCTGGCAGGTCAGCGGGCGCGAGCCGAACGCGCACGTCGGCGTGGAGGTCGACGGCGAGGCGTTCCTCGACCTGCTGGTCGAGCGGATCGCGCTCCTGGGCTGAGCGCGGATCAGCCCCAGGGCTGATGGCAGGCGGCCGCGCCGGCCGCAGCATGCTCGCCATGACCCTCACACGCATCTTCGCCGCCGTCCTCGCCCTCGACGTCCTCGGCCTCGTCGTCACCCTCGCCGCCGGCAACGAGGACCTCGTCAACGCGCTCGTCATCGGCACCCCCATCAACGCGCCGTTCACCTTCGTCGCCGTCCAGGCGCTCATGGTCTACGCCGCCACGCGCCATCGTGCCGGCGCCGCGGTCCTGGCGCTGCTCTGCCTCGTCAGCGTCGTCTCCGGCGCCTCCGACGGCTCCTACGCCGCCGACCTCTCGGCCGCCGAGCGCGTCCTCCAGCTCGGCCTCGTCGCCACCACCGCCGTGCTCGGCGCCTACGCGCTGCGCGCGGCGATCCGCCCGCGGGTCCTCGCGGTCGGCTAGTTTCGCGCCCGTGTCAGCGCTGGCCTCGATCCGCCGGTCCGTCTCGGCCTCGCCGCGGCGGACCGACGTCGTGGTCGCGGCGCTGCTGGCGACGATCTCGGTGATCCAGGTGCTGGCGTTCCCGATCGCGCCGCGCCCGCTCGGCGTGGCGATCGCGCTGCTCGCGACGGTGCCGGTCGCCTTCCGCCGCCCGCACCCGGTCGCCGCGGCGATCGTCGGCATCTCGCCGTGGGCGATCCCCACCGACGGCTTCCTCGTCGTCGGCTACGTCGCCGTCTTCCTGCTCTTCTACACGCTCGCCGTGGAGGTCGACGACCTGCGCGTGATCGTCGCCGTCGCCGTCTTCGCGCTCGCCCTGTCGGTGGTCACGCTGCTCCAGATGGAGGAGGGCATCGGCGAGTACCTCAGCTCGTTCCTCGCGGTGGTCGCGCCGTGCGCGGTCGGGCGGCTCGTGCGGCGCGAGCGGGCCACCGCGCACCGCATCGCCGTGGCCGAGGAGCGGGCGCGGATCGCCCGCGAGCTGCACGACGTCGTGGCCCACGGCGTCAGCGTGATCGCCGTCCAGGCCGACGCGGCGGAAGCGGCGCTGGAGCACGATCCCGCGCGGGCGGGCGAGCCGCTGCGCACGATCCGCGGCTCGGCCCACGAGGCGCTCGGCGAGATGCGGCGCATGCTCGGCGTCCTGCGCGAGGGCGACGAGGGGTTCGAGCACGGCCCGCAGCCGGGCCTCGCGCAGCTGCCCGCGCTGCTCGAGCACGCGCGGGCGGCGGGCGTTCCCGTCGAGCTGCGCATCGAGGGCGATCCGCGGCCGCTGGGCGCCTCGCTGGACCTGACCGCGTACCGGATCGTGCAGGAGGCGCTCACCAACGTGCGCAAGCACGCCGCGGGCGCGCCGGCCACGGTCACGCTCGGCTGGGCGCCGACGGCGCTCCTGCTCGAGGTGCGCGACGGCGGCCCCGGGCCGAACGGCGGGCCCGGCGGCCACGGGCTCGTGGGCATGCGCGAGCGCGTGCGCATCCACGGCGGCCGCCTGCACACGGGCGCCGCTCCCGAAGGCGGGTTCGAGGTCGTCGCGGAGCTCCCGCTGACATGACCACGGTGCTCCTCGCCGACGACCAGGAGCTGGTGCGCAGCGGGTTCCGCCTCATCCTCGAGCTCGCCGGCTTCGAGGTGATCGGCGAGGCGGGCGACGGGCGCGAGGCGCTGGAGGCCGCCCGCACGGCGCAGCCCGACGTGGTCCTCATGGACGTCCGCATGCCGGTCATGGACGGAATCGAGGCGACGCGCCGGATCGCCCAGGCCGGGCTGCCCAGCCGCGTGCTCATGCTCACCACCTTCGACCTCGACGAGTACGTCTACGAGGCCCTGCGCGCCGGCGCCAGCGGCTTCCTGCTCAAGGACGCCGGGCGCGAGCGGCTCGTGGAGGCCGTCCGGACCGTCGCCGCGGGCGAGTCGCTGTTCGCCCCCAGCGTGCTCCAGCGGCTGGTCACGCACTACGTGCAGCGCCCGCCGGCCGGCGCCGCGGCGCCGCGCGGCCAGCTCGCCGAGCTGTCGGAGCGCGAGACCGAGGTGCTCAAGCTCGTCGGCCGTGGCCTCTCGAACGCCGAGATCGCCGACGAGCTGGTCATCTCCCTGGCGACCGTGAAGACGCACGTCCGCCACGTGCTGCAGAAGCTCGGGCTGCGCGACCGCGTCCAGGCCGTGGCGCTGGTCTATGAGGCCGGCCTCCTCTAGTTCGATGGTCGTCGTACAATGGGAGGGGTGCGCCGGTTCCTGCCCAGCCTCGTGCCGGCCTTCGGTTGGGGTGCGATGTTCCCGATCGCCGACTCGGCGATCCAGCGCGTCGACCCGTTCCACCTGACGGAGATCCGCTACCTGTTCGCGTCGCTGGGCTTCCTCGCGCTGCTGTGGATGTTCGAGGGCCGGCGCGCGCTGCGCCCCGACGGCCGCGGGGTGAAGCTGTTCCTCCTCGGCACCGCGGGCATCGCGGGCTTCAACCTGCTCGCGTTCGCGGGCCTCGAGCACACGACACCCGAGCACGCCGCCCTGATCGTGGCCACGAGCCCGCTGATGGCCCTGCTGGCCGACGCGGCGATCGCCCGCCGCGCGCCGCGGCCCATGACCCTCTTCTTCGTGCTCCTGGCGCTGGCCGGCGTCCTGCTCGTCATCGGCCGCGGCGATCCCTTGGCGCTGATCAACGGCGGCGTCAACGCGGGCGACCTGCTCGTCCTGCTCGGGACCGCGAGCTTCGTCGTCTACACGTTCGGCGCGCGCGGCTTCGCGGGCTTCTCGTCCCTGCGCTACACGGCCCTGACGGCGACCGGCGGCACCATCACCGTGGTCGTGGTGACGCAGGGCGCCGTGCTGCTCGGGCTGCTCGGCACCCCGTCGGCCGCCGACGTGGGAGCCATCTGGTGGCAGCTCCTCTACGTGATCGTCATCGGCGCGCTGGCGGCCGTGCTGGCCTGGAACGAGGGCGTCAAGCGGCTGGGCGCGCCGAACGCCGCGCTGTTCATGAACCTCGTCCCCATCGTCGCCTTCACGATCGCCATCGTGCGCGGCTACCACCCCGAGCCGATCGAGCTGGCGGGCGCCGCGCTGACCGTGGCCGCGCTGGTCGGCGCGAACCTCTCCTCGCGTCAGGACAGCCGGCGGCCGGTGAGCGCCGCGTGGGCCGAGACGCGCTCGGCGAACCCGGCGAAGTCGCGCGCGTAGAGCGCCTGCGGGCCGTCGCAGAGCGCCACCTCGGGGTCCTGATGGACCTCGACGATGATCCCGTCGGCGCCGACCGCGGCCGCGGCGCGGGCCAGCGGCTCGACCAGCCGGCGGTCGCCGGACGCGTGGCTGGGGTCGACGATCACGGGCAGGTGCGTGTGCAGCTTCAGCCACGGCACCGCGGAGAGGTCGAGCGTGAAGCGCGTGGCCGTCTCGAACGTGCGGATGCCGCGCTCGCAGAGCATGACCTTCTCCATGCCCTCCTTGAGGACGTAGTCCGCCGCCATCAGCAGCTCGTCGAGCGAGGAGCTGAGCCCGCGCTTGAGCAGCACCGGCTTGCCGAGCTTGCCCGCGACCTCGAGCAGCGCGTAGTTCTGCATGTTGCGCGCGCCGATCTGGATCACGTCCGCGTGCTCGGCGATCGCGTCGGCGTGGGTGGTGTCGAGGAACTCGGTCACCACCGGCAGGCCGGTCTCCGCGCGCGCCTCGGAGAGGATCTCCAGCCCGGGCACGCCGAGCCCCTTGAACGCGAAGGGCGAGGTGCGCGGCTTGAAGGCGCCGCCGCGCAGCATGGCCGCGCCCGCCGCCGCGACCGTGCGGGCCACCTCGATCGTCTGCTCGCGCGACTCGACCGTGCACGGCCCGGCGATCAGGCAGAACGTCTCCTCGCCGCCGATCACGTGGTCGGCCACGCTGAAGACGGTGGGCTCGTGGTGGGCGAGCTCGGACGAGGCGAGCTTGTAGGGCCGCGAGATCGGCACCACGCGGTCGACGCCGGTCATCCCCTCGAGGCCGAGCTCGCGCACGCCCTCGGGATCGCCGATCGCCCCGATCGCGGTGGTCAGCTCGCCGGGCAGGACGAGCACGTGCACGCCCGTGGTCTCCAGCCGCGACCGCACCGCGGCGATGTTCGCCTCGGTGGCCTCGGGTGTCATCACGATCATCACAGGCCGAGCTCCCGGACGCCCAGCTCGTCGGCGCCCAGGTGGTGCGCCAGCTCGTGGCGCACGGTCCGCGTGACCTGCGCGCGCAGCTCGTCCGGATCGTGGCCGAAGTCGCGCAGCAGCGTGTCGCGGAAGATGATGATCCGGTCCGGGTAGTTGTCCCGGGACACGGTGTCGCCCTGGTAGAGCCCGTAGGCGCGGTGGCGGCGGCCCTTGTCGGAGATGACCACGGCGACGTGGTCGAGCGCCTTGAGGAGCAGGTCGGGCAGGTCGTCGAGCGCCTGGCGGACGAGCTCCTCGAAGTCCTCCGGGTTGCGGGGATCGAGGTCGAGGAACTCGCCCTCGTCCGGCTCGGCCGCGAGGTTCTCGCGCGCCAGCCGCTCGGACCGGCGGACGAGCTGCTCGAACTCCTCCTCGTCGGCGGGCGACGTGTAGTTGGCCAGCCGCCCCGTCACGACGACCATGACCGCCGCGAGGACGACGATGCCGGCCAGGACGCAGGCCGTGATCTGCATCAGCCGGACGGCGTACATGTCCGACAGGCCGCCGAGCACCGTGACCACGAGGATCGCGCTGCAGAACGTGACCAGCGCGGTCATCGCGATACGGCGGCCGGTGGGCAGGTTGGAGAACATCGTCCTACCTAAGGCTACGAGCGATCACCAGGCGCTGGATCTCGTTCGTGCCCTCGTAGATCTGCGTGATCTTCGCGTCGCGCATGTAGCGCTCCACCGGGTACTCGGTGACGTAGCCGTAGCCGCCCAGCACCTGCACGGCCTCGACGGCGACGGCCATCGCCGTGTCGGACGCGAAGAGCTTGGCCATCGCCGAGTACTTGCCCGCGTCCGGCTCGCCCCGGTCGATCTTCGCGCACGCGCGGTAGAGCAGCTCGCGGGCGGCCGCCGTGCGCGTCTCCATGTCGGCGAGCTTGAACTGGATGCCCTGGAAGTCCGCGATCGGCTGCCCGAACTGGCGCCGCTCGACGGCGTAGGCCGCGGCGTGGTCGGTCGCCCCCTGGGCGATCCCGACGGCCTGCGCGGCGACACCGAGGCGCGAGTGGTCGAGCGTGCCGAGGGCGACGTGCATGCCCCGGCCCTCCTCGCCGATCAGGTTCGCGGCGGGAATGCGGACGTCCTCAAAAATTGGCTGGCCGGTCGGCGAGCCCTTGATCCCCAGCTTGTGCTCGAGCTTGCCGACGCTGAAGCCGGGCCGGTCCGCCTCCACCACGAAGGCGCTGATGCCGCGCGAGCGGGCGGCCTGCGGGTCGGTCTTGGCGAACACGACGTAGAAGTCGGCCACGCCGAGGTTGGTGATCCAGTTCTTGGTGCCGTTGACGACCCACTCGTCGCCGTCGCGCACCGCGCGGGTGATCATCCCGCCGGGATCGGACCCGGCCTCGGGCTCGGAGAGCGCGAAGGCGGGCGACCACTCGCCGCTGGCGCAGCGCGGCAGGAAGCGCTGCTTGAGCTCCTCGGTGCCGAAGAGCTGGATCGGCAGCGTGCCGAGCTCCTGGATCATGAGGATCAGCGCGGTGGACGCGCACGCGCGGGCGATCTCCTCGACCGCCACGTTGAGCATCAGGGTGCCGGTGCCGGTGCCGCCGTACTCCGTCGGGAACGGGAGACCGAGCAGATCCTGCTCGGCGAACAGCTTGCGCAGGTCCCACGGGTACTCGGCCTTGGCGTCGATCTCCGCCGCCCGCGGCGCGACGCGCTCGGCGACGATCTGCCGGATCGTGTCCCGGAAGTCGATCTGGTCGTCGGTCAGGGCGTACGTGCCCGCGGTCGAGGTCTCCATCCACCGTAGTTTGGCGCAGGCTGTCCCTGGGGATGCCCAACCCATGGGAATCGGGACCTCACTCTTCCTGCTCGCGGTCGGAGCGATCCTCTACTTCGCCGTTGACGCCGACATCTCAGGGCTCGAGATCAAGACGATCGGGATCATCCTCATGGTCGTCGCGGTCATCGGTCTGCTGATCTCGCTCTTCTTCCTGTCCCAGGCACGGCGCGCCCCTGCGGAGCGCACCGTGGTCCGAGATCGAGACGTGTACTAGAACCCCGAGGGGTGACGGACGGTGTAGCCGTCCGTCGGGCGCATCTCCTCGCTCCAGCGCGGGCCCTTGCCCGCGTTGTTCCAGCCCGTGTCGAAGCGCAGGCCGGCGATGACGAGGAAGCCGTGGCCGCTGTGGGCGTAGACGTCGATCCACTGGCCCCTGCCCGCCTTGCCCCACCGCATGAAGTCGCCTGAGGTGAGCTGCGTGTCGAGCAAGCCGCCGCCGTGCAGGGCGTACGACATCGCGCCCGAGCAGTCGTAGCCGGAGTCCTCCCAGCGGCCGTGGCCGCCGCCGTACTTGTACGGCTTGCCGACGATCCGGTTGGCGGCCTCGATCGCGCCCTTGACCTCCTCGGGCGCCGAGGCGGGAGCGATGGCGCGGCCGTCGGCGCCGAGGGTGGCCTTCTCGCCCGTGGGCGCGGCGGCCGTCGGCTCGGGCGGGGCGGGCTCGTAGACGCGGACCCCGGTCTCCACCTGGGTGCGGAGCTTGCGGGCGTTGGGGCGCGAGACCTGCCCGTCCACGCGCGTCACCTGCGACCGGCGCTCCCAGGAGCGGACGCGACGCGAGGTCTGCGGGCCGTACTGGCCGTCGACGGACGTCGTGAGGCCGACGCGGGTGAGGAAGTCCTGCAGCACCCGGACGTCCTGGCCGCGGCTCCCCTCGCGCAGCGGACGGTCGCCGAACCGCGCCTCGGCGACGGCGGGCAGGAAGAGACCGGAGGCGACGAGGCCTACGGCGAGCGAACGACAGCGTGGCACGACGGATGGACCCTTTCTTTCTCGTCCGCCTACGGGGTTAGCTGTCGGGCTCGCGCGGAAAGAAAGTCGCGCTACGCCGCTCTGTGGCGGCGATTCGCCCCTGGCCGGAGACCGGCCTGTGGATCCCCCGTTCCCCGCGCGACAAGGCCGTGCGGGAACTCGGCGTTTATGTCTCCCAAACGAAGCGCGGCACTCTACCGCAGGCCACGGCGACTACCGTGCGACACCTTGCACGACCGCCTGGAAGCCGCCACCGCCGACCTCGAGCCGCCGTTCGCGGTCGTCGATCTCGACGCGTTCGACGCCAACGCGGCCGACCTGTTGCGCCGCGCCGGAGGCAAGGCCGTCCGGCTCGCCTCCAAGTCGGTCCGCTGCCGCGCGCTGATCGACCGCGCGCTCGACGCCGGCTTCCGCGGCGTGCTCGCCTTCACGCTGCCCGAGGCGCTGTGGCTGGCGGGCAGCGGCCACGGCGACGTGGTCGTGGCCTACCCGACCGTCGACCGGAAGGCGCTGGGAGCCCCGCGCGACGGCGTGACGCTGATGGTCGACTGCCGTGAGCACCTCGACCTGATCGCCGGCGGCCGCGTGTGCCTCGACGTCGACGCCGGCTGGTGGCCGCTCGGCGGCCGGGTGCGGATCGGCGCCAAGCGGTCGCCGCTGCGCACGCCCGAGCAGGCGGCCGCGATGGCGCGCGAGATCGCCGCGCGCGGGCTCGAGCTCGACGGGCTGATGATGTACGAGGCGCAGATCGCCGGAGTCGGCGACCGGCCGGGGAACCCGCTGCTGGGCGCGGCGCTGCGCGCCATGCAGAAGGCGTCGGCGCGCGAGCTGGCCGCCCGCCGGGCCGCGGTCGTGGCCGCGCTGCCGCCGCTGCGCTTCGTCAACGGCGGCGGGACCGGCTCGGTCGAGAGCACGGCGGCCGAGGCAGCCGTGACGGAGGTGGCGGCGGGCTCCGGCCTCTTCGCCCCCGCGCTGTTCGACGCCTACCGGCGCTTCGCCCCGCGCCCGGCGGCGTTCTTCGCGCTGCCGGTCGTGCGGCGGCCGTCCAAGGGCGTGGCCACGGTGCTGGGCGGCGGCTACCCGGCCTCCGGCCCGGCCGGGCGCGACCGGCTCCCCCGTCCGACGTTCCCCGCGGGCCTGCGGCTCGACCGCCAGGAGGGCGCCGGCGAGGTCCAGACCCCGGTGCTCGGCGGCGACCTGCAGATCGGCGACCGCGTCTGGTTCCGCCACGCCAAGGCCGGCGAGCTGTGCGAGCGCTTCGACGTGCTGCACCTCGTGCAGGGCGACCGGCTCGTGGGCGCGGTGCCGACCTACCGCGGCGAGGGCCGCACGTTCCTCTGAGTCACGCCTCCTGCGTGTGCAGGTAGGTGAGGACGGCGAGCACGCGTCGGTGACCGTCGGCCCCGGCCGGCAGGCCCAGCTTCCCGAAGACGCTGGTGAGGACGCGTTCGAGCGCGTGCGGGCTGAGCTCGAGCCCCTCCGCGATCGCGCGGTTCGATTGCCCCTCGGCCATACGTGCGAGCACCTCGCGCTCGGGCGGCGTGAGCGCGTCGATCGGCCCGCCCGGGCGGCGGCGGTCGAGCATGTGGGCGACGACCTCCGGGTCGAGCGCGGTCCCACCGCGCGCGACCTCCCGCACCGCGTCCACGAAGGCCGTGGGCTCCATGACGCGCTGCTTGAGGAGGTAGCCCAGTCCGGCCGCGCCGTCGCCCAGCAGCCGGAGGGCGTAGCTCTCGTTGACGTGCTGCGAGAGCACGAGCACGGCCGTCCGCGGCAGCTCCGCCCGGATGCCCGCCGCGGCCCGCAGCCCTTCGTCGGTGTTGGTCGGCGGCATCCGTATGTCGGTCACGACGACGTCGGGTTCGTGGGTCCGGGCCACGTCGAGCAGCTCCCGGCCGTCGCTCGCCTCGCCGACGACGGCGAAACCGGCCGCTTCGAGCACGTGCACCACGCCGGCTCGCACGAGGAACGCGTCGTCGGCGACGACGACCCGGGTCATCTGCACGGCAGGTCGACCCGGATCCGCGTGCCGCCCCCCGGCGGGCTCGCGACGTCCAGGGTCCCACCGACGGCGGCCACGCGGTCGGCGAGCCCGTGCAGGCCCGAGCCGAGGCTCGGCGCCGCGCCGCCGACGCCGTCGTCCGACACGACGACCACAAGGCGGTCCGGGGTGTGCTCCAGCCGCACGGTGGCGTACGTGGCCTCGGCGTACTTGGCGACGTTCACCAGGCTCTCGGACACGACGAAGTAGGCGGCGGTCTCGACGGCGGCGGGGAGCCGCCCGCCGATGCGTCCTTCGAGCTCGACCGGCACCGGCGATCGCGCGGCCAGCGCGCGGAGGGCCGGCTCGAGGCCGTGCTCGCTGAGCACGGCGGGGTGGATCCCCCGGGCGAGTTCGCGCAGCTCGTCGAGGCTCTGCCTGATCTCGTCGATCGAGGCGTCGATGAGGATCGCCGCGTCGGAGCCGTCCGCGAGGCTCCCGCGTCCGAGGCGGAGGCTGAGCGCGAGCGCGACGAGGCGCGACTGCGCGCCGTCGTGCAGGTTGCGCTCGAGCCTGCGTCGCTCGGCGTCGCCCGCCTCCACGAGCCGCTCGCGCGACGCGCGCAGCTCGAGCAGGTTCGCGCGCAGCTCGGCGTCGAGGCGCTGGTTCTCGAGCAGGAGCGCGGTCGCGGCGCCGGCCGCGCTGACGGTCTCCTGGTCCTCCGCCAGCGTCGGGTCGTGCAGGATCGCCGCGACGGGCCGCCCGTCGCGCTCGATCTGCGTGGCGGCGCGGCGCGCGTCTCCTGCCACCGGGAGCATCACCGAGGCGCCGTCGGCGTCCACGTAGCGGCCCTGCTCGGGGACCCAGAAGGCGAGGCTCAGCGTCGGGTCCCCGAGCGCGGAGGCGAGCACGCCGCGCAGATCGCCCGGCTCCGGCAGGGCGCCGAGCCGGGCCACCAGGCTGCGCATGCCGCGCGCCTGCACCACGTCGGAGCGGAAGAGTCCGGCCAGGAACGCGAACGGGGTCGCGGCGAACGAGGCGAACGCCAGGGTCGACAGCGCCGGGACCTGCGTGGCGGCGTAGAGGAAGACGAGCAGCAGCGTGCCCGCTCCCGCGGCGAACAGCGGCGCCAGACTGCGGCGGCGGGACGGGCCGGCGGCGCGCCAGTCGGCGACGAGGAACCCGACGACGAGCAGGCAGAGCGTCATCACGACGGCCGCGCCGGCCCCCAGCAGGATCTCCCCCAGCTGCTCGTCGGTCCCCACCTGCAGCAGGTTCTGCGGACACGGGCCCTCGCAGTCCGCGAGCGCGTCGCCGGAGCTGAAGAGCATCCCCGGCACCGGCGCCAGCGGCACGAGGACGTAGCCGGCGAGCACGAGCGCGCGCCGGCGCCCGTGCGGCAGGCGACCGGACGGGAAGCTGAGCAGCACGTGCGCGAGGACCGCGCCCCAGACCGACCCGAACACGATGCCCGCCGTGAACAGCAGCGGCGCGTTGGCGGCCCCGAGCGGGGCGAGGAACCAGGCGAAGCCCAGCACCATCATGAGGACGCCGAAGTGCGACTCCGGGCGCCGGCGCCACGCATACATGCCGGTCCCGACGAAGCTCCAGCCCACGACGGGACCGAACACCGCCCAGATGCGGTCCGTGAAGTGGTCGCTGTTGAGGACCAGGACGCTGCCCGCGAGCCCGGCCACGAGCGCCGCCGCGGCGATCGCCAGGAGTCGCCGGTCATCGGCATGCAGGAACACGGCGGGGCGGGCGACCGCCGACATGGACCCATCCTGACGCTTCGGGGGAGCCGTGCATAGGTACGGGAGGGCGCACCTACGGTGCGGGAACTCCGGCGCGCGAACGCCTGTCCGCCCCCACTGCGGCGCGGGAGCGCTCGCGGGACGCTGCAGCCATGCCGACCTCAACCGCCCTGCGCGCCGCCCTTGTGAGCACCCCGCTGGCCTTCGCCGCGCTGCTCACGCTGCATCCGAAGGGAACCAGCGACTTCTACTCCGGCGTCGCCGACAACCTCACGCCGTGGCTGACCGTCCATTACGGCGCGGCCATCCTGTTCCCCGCCATGGCGCTCGTCGTGTGGCTGCTGCTTCGTGATCTCTCGAGCCGCGCCGCGACCGTGGCGCGCTTCGCGCTCCCGGTCTACGCCGTCTTCTACGGGGTCTACGAGACCGTGATGGGCGTCGCCACCGGGGTCGTCGCCGACACCGGCAACAGCCTCACCGGCGCCGAGCGCGAGGGTGTCGCCGACGCCGTCAACAACATCCTGACCTCGCCGATCGTCGGCGACGGGGGTGTCTTCGCGAGCGTGGGAAGCATCGCCTGGTGGATCGCCATCTCGGCGGCGATCGTGGCGCTCAAGCAGGCCGGCGCCGGTCGCGCGGCGCTCGTGCTGCTCGGCCTCGGCGGCCTGATGGTCTTCCACGCGCTGGCCGTCGGCCCGGCCGCGCTGGTCTGCCTGAGCGCCGCCGCCTACCTGATCGAGCGACGCCGGCCGAGGATGGAGCGCGTCCAGTCGTTCTCGAACTTGCCGTCCGGATCGAGCTCCGCGCGGGCGGCCTGAAAGGCCTCCCAGCGCGGGTAGCGCGGGGCGAGGTCGTCCGCGCCGAGGAACGAGCGCTTGCCCCAGTGCGGACGGCCGCCGTAGGTGCCCATGAGGGCCTCGACCTCGCGGAAGGCCGGCCGCCAGTCCAGGCCCTCGAAGAGGTGCACGGCCACGTAGGCGCAGTCGCGGCCGTGCGCGGGTGAGAGCAGGGCGTCGTCGCCGGCCACGATCCGCAGCTCGATCGGGAACGTGACCGGGTGCCGCCCGAGGATCTCGCGGGCGGCGCGCACGGCTTCGGCCGCGTGCTCGCGGGGGATCGCGTACTCCATCTCCATGAAGCGCACGAGGCGCGGGCTGGCGAAGATGCGGAACGACCAGTCGACGCGCTCGCGCCGCGAGGCGGCGCGCGAGGCGGCGCGGTTGATCGCCGGGATGGTCGCCGGGAACCGGCGGCCGGTCCGGTTGAGGAGCCCGAACACGTGGTTGTCCATGAGCACGTCCTCGAGCCACTCGCGGGCGCGGCCGGGCACCTCGCGCGGCGCGTCCGTGCGCGTGTTGGTGCGCGTGAGGGCGAGCGGCGAGTGCGGGAACGTCCAGAACTCGAAGTGATCGGCGGCGTCCGCGCGTTCGTCGAGCGTGGCCAGCACGTCCTCCAGCGGCTCCGGGGCGTCGATCCCGCGCAGCCGGAAGGACGGCACGCAGCGCAGCGTCACCGCCACGACGACGCCGAGCGCGCCGAGTCCGATCCGCGCCGCCCGCAGGAGGTCGCCGCCGGTCAGCTCCCGCTCGCTCCCGTCGGCGAGCACGAGCTCCATCGCCTCGACCTGCGCCGACAGGTTGGGCAGGCGCGCGCCGGTGCCGTGCGTGCCGGTGGCCAGCGCGCCGGCCAGCGACTGCGCGTCGATGTCGCCGAGGTTGGGCAGGGCGAGGCCGCGCACGTGCAGCTCGCGGGTCAGCCGGTGGAGCGGGATCCCCGCCTCCACGCGGACGAGCCCGCTCGGCGGATCGGCGTCGAGCACGCGGCCCATCCGCTCGAGCGAGAGCAGCGTGTCGTCGGTCAGGACGCACGGGCTGAACGAGTGCCCGCTGCCCGCCACGCGCACGGTCCTGGCGCGCCCGACGGCCGCCGCCACGTCGGCGCGGCTGGCCGGCCGCTCGAAGACCGCCGGCGTGCAGCGCTCGGTGCGCGACCAGTTGACCCACGCGTCTGGCACCAGCGAGACCCTAATATCCGCGCGATGGCCGGGGATCTCGAGGTGACGCCGGAGTGGGTGCGCGAGCATCGCGACGACGTCCAGCTGATCGACGTCCGCGAGGACTACGAGTGGGAGGCCGGCCGGATCGAGGGCGCCCGCCACATCGACCTCGACCGGGTCGCGGCCGAGGCCGGCTCGATCGACAAGGCCAGGCCCGTGGTCTTCTACTGCCGCGTCGGCTCGCGCTCGGCGATGGCCGCCACCGCCTTCCTCGGCGCCGGCTACGACGCCCACTCGATGGCCGGCGGCCTCATGGCCTGGGCCGGCCAGGGGCTGCCGCTCGAGCCCGCCGACGGCCAGGTGGCGCCGCACTGATGCGCGCGCTCCTCCTCGCCGCCGTCGTCCTCGCGCTCACCGCCGCCCCGGCCGCCGCGGCGCCCGAGCTGGTCAAGCTCGGCGACTTCACCGATCCCGTCCACATCGCCTCGCCGCCGAACGACGGCCGCGTCTTCGTGGTCGAGCAGGCCGGCCGGGTGAGGATCGTCGGCGGCGGCACGTTCATCGACCTGAGCGGCGACGTGCTGCTCGCCGAGGAGCGCGGCCTGCTCTCGATCGCCTTCTCGCCCGGCTACGCCGCGAACGGCCTCTTCTACGTCTTCCTCACGTCGAAGCCCTCCGGTGACGTCGAGGTCCGCGAGTACCGCGTCTCGCCCTCCGATCCCAACGTCGCCAGCCCGACGCTGATCCGCAGGCTGCTCGACGAGCCGCACGCCCAGCAGTTCCACAACGGCGGCCAGCTGCAGTTCGGGCCCGACGGAGCGCTCTACGTGAGCATCGGGGACAACCTGAACGGCGCGAACGCGCAGAGCATGAGCTCGCCGTTCGGGAAGATCCTCCGGCTTGACGTGGCGACCGGCAACCGGCTCGGTCTGGTCGTACGGACTGCGCAACCCGTGGCGCTTCACGTTCGACCGCGCGACCGGCGACATGATCATCGGCGACGTGGGCGAGAACACCTGGGAGGAGATCAACTGGGCGCCGGCGCCCACCTCCGGCAACGGCGTGAACTGGGGCTGGCCCGGTTGCGAGGGCACGGCCGGATCCTGCGGCGCGGACCCCGTCATCGCGATGGATCACAGCGGCAGCGACGCCTTCTTCGCCATCGTCGGCGGCTACGTGGTGCGTGACCCGGGGCTGCCGACCCTCAACGGCCGCTACCTGTACGGCGACAACAGCCATTCGCGGCTCTACTCCGCCGTGGCGAGAACGGGCGCCGACAACCGGCCCGAGGCGCTGACCGTGTCCGGCCTGTCCTCGTTCGGCGAGGACAGCTGCGGGCACCTCTACGCCGCGTCGCGGGGCAGCGACGCGGTCTACCGCCTGCAGGACGGCGCGCCGTCGGCCTGCCAGACCCAGACGCCCGGTCCCGGTCCCGGCGCGGGCGGCGACGTGACCAAGCCGAAGCTGAGCATCGCGCTCCCGAAGCTCGGCAAGGTGCTCAAGCGCCGGAGCCTGCGCGTGGCCGTCCGCTGCGACGAGGCGTGCCGCGTGTCCGTGGCGCCGCGGCTCCGGCGCGTGCGCATGCTCGCGACCCGCCAGCGCAGCCTGGCCGCGGGCCAGCGCGCCGTCTTCACGATCAAGCTGAACGGCAAGACCATGCGCAAGCTGCGCCGGACCATCGACCGCCGCGGGTCGGTCCGGGTGGAGGTCAGGATCGCGGCGCGCGATGCGGCCGGGAACACCCGCATCGTGACGAAGCGAGCGCGGCTGAAGCGCTAGTCATCGTTCTCGGGCGCGTCGTCGAGACGCTCGCCCTTGTACTGCTCGGGGTCGTCGACCTCTTCGCCCTCGATCGTCACCGAGCCGTCCTCGTGGTGCTCGAGCGATGACGGGCCGAGCTTGCGGGTCGGGCCCTCGTCGTAGCCGGCCGTGCCCTCAGGGCCGCCGTAGGTGAGGTACTTGGCCGGGCCGTCCGGCCAGTCCTCGAGCTTCTCGGGCGGATCGCCCTCCTCGAGCTCGGACAGCTCGCGCTTGGCGTCCTCGCGTGTCTGCTCCTCTTTCTCCCCCATGGAGTTCGGGCTACCCCCGGCCAGAGAAAGAAAACGGCCGGGTGGCATGCCACCCGGCCGCTTCGAAGCGAATCCGTCCGCGCCTCCTCCGTGAGCGGGCCCTCAGGCCCGGAATCCGTACGCCCTCCAGACGATGAGGAGACTGTCACTCAGGCCGGTGTTGGGCCATCGGACATGCGTCCAAAGGTCCGCGATCTAACTCAGGAAACCGGTGCGTCAGCGAGCGGCTCGCGCATCCCCCGGGTCTCCGGAGCGCGGCGGTACGGGTTCTCGTCCACCCGCTGCTCCTCGTGGTACACGGACTCGGCGTTGACCGCCCAGATGTCGTGCTTCGTGCCCTCGGTGATGTTCTCCACCGCGCGCATCGCCGTCAGCATCGAGTGGTCCGAGTTGTTGTAGCGGTGCAGGCCGTTGCGGCCGACCTGGATGAGGTTCGGCACCGTCTCCAGCCAGTCCTTGATCGCCTCCACGCGCGGGGCGTAGTCGGCGTCGTACATCGGATAGGCCTTGGGCACGCGCGTGACGTAGCCCTTCTCGACCTTCGACGGATCGCAGAGCCCGAGCGTCGCCAGCTCGCGCTTGGCGAGCTCGACGAGGCCGTCGTCGTCCATGTCCCACAGGTCGTCGCCCTCGAAGCAGAAGTACTCGAGGCCGACCGAGGCCTTGGACTGGTCCGGGACCATCCACGGGCTCCAGGAGCGGAAGTTCTGGATGCGGCCGACGCGGACCTCGGGGTCGTGGATGTAGATCCACGTGTCCGGGAACAGGTCCTCGCCGTCGACGACGAGCGCGACGGTCAGGAAGTCGCGGTAGCGCAGGCCCTGGGCCGCGGACTGGACCGAGCCCGAGGCGACGGCGCCGGCCATGCCGACGGTGGCGCGCAGCGGCAGCGAGGAGATGACGTGGCTCGGCTCGATGCGCTCGCCGCCGGCCTCGATCGCGACGACGCGGCCGTCACGGATCTCGAGCCCGGTCACCGGCGTGTTCATCCGGACCTCGCCGCCCGCGGCGATGATCTCGTCGGCCATCGTCTCCCACATCTGGCCCGGGCCGAAGCGCGGGTAGTGGAACTCCTCGATCAGCGACTTGATCTTGTTGCCCTTGTTGCCGAAGAACGCGGCCTTGGCGGCGGAGAAGAACGAGAGGCCCTTGATCCGCTGGGCGGCCCACTCGGCGCGCAGCTCGGTCGTCGGCACGCCCCACACCTTCTCGGTGTAGACCTTGAAGAAGTGCTGGTAGAGCCGCTTGCCGAAGCGGTTGGAGACCCACTGCTCGAGGTTCTCCTCCTTGCCCTTGGGCTTGACGGCGGCCCACAGGTAGGAGAGGCCCGAGCGGACGAGCTCGACGGGGCCGAGCTGCTTGATCACGTCGCGGCCGTCGAGCGGGTACTTGAGGAACTTGCCGTTCCAGAAGATGCGCGACATGCGCGGGCGCTTGAGGAACTCCTCCTTCATCACCTCGTGCCAGAGCTCGTTGACCTCTTCGGACTTGGTGAAGAAGCGGTGGCCGCCGAGATCGAAGCGGTAGCCGTCGCGCACCTCGGTCTTGGCGATGCCCCCCACCTGGTCTTCAGCCTCGAAGACGATGACGGGACGGCCCTGCCGTGCGAGCAGGTAGCCGGCAGTCAGGCCGGCCGGGCCACCGCCGAGGACGGCGACGGGACGGTCGGTTCCGCCACGCTCGAAACGGCGGCGTGTCGGTTCGAAGTCAAGGGTCGACATGGCCCCATCCTTGCCCGCAACGCGTGATTTTCCGGCCTGCTGTTAAGGGCTCCTAACAGCCCTTAACTGGGCGCGAGGGGACTACGCTCTGCGTCCGTGCAGACCGCTTCGACGCTGGACATCCTGCTGGTCGACGACGACCGGCCGCTGCGCGAGATGCTCACGCGGTCGTTCGAGCGGGAGGGTCATCGCGTCAAGGCCGTGGCCGACGGCCAGGCGGCGCTGGACGCCGCGGCGGAGCATCCGTTCGACGTCGTGCTGCTCGACGTCGCCCTCGGCGCGGGTCCCACGGGGCACGACGTGGCGCGGATGCTGCGGGGCCGGCGCGACGTCGTGCCGATCATCATGCTCACCGCGCTCGACAGCGAGGCGGACGCCGTCCAGGGCCTCGAGGCGGGCGCCGACGACTACGTCACCAAGCCGTTCGGGCTGGCCGAGCTGCGCAGCCGGATCCGGGCCGTCCTGCGCCGCGCGCAGGGCCGTGTGGTCGAGGGCAGCCTGCGCGTGGGCCCGGTCATGCTCGACCAGGACGAGCGCCGCGTCGCGGTCGACGGCCGCGCGGTCAAGCTCACGTTCAGCGAGTACGAGCTGCTCACCCGGCTGATGAGCCGCCCCGGCCACGCGTTCAACCGCCAGGAGCTGCTGCGCTCGATCTGGGGCGACAGCGCCTACCGCGACCCGCGGGCCATCGACGTCCACATCCGCCACCTGCGCGAGAAGCTCGAGGCCCGCCCCGAGGACCCGAGCCTGATCCTCACCGTGCCGGGCCGGGGCTACCGCTTCCGCGAACCATGAGCCGCCTGCGGCTGCTGATCCCCGGCGGCCTGCGCGGGCGACTCCTGGCCGCGTTCCTCGTCACGAGCGCGGTGACCCTCGGCGTCGTGTCGGCGGTGCTCCTAGGCCCGCTCCGCGAGCAACTGCGCGAGCAGAGCACGACCAACCTCGAGGAGGCCGTGCGCTCGGCGCGACTGGACGTCGAGTCGGCCTGGAACCGCGGGCTGACCGACGCCGGGACCGAGGTGCGCCTCCTGCGTGAGCGCACGGACGCCCGCGTGCTCGTCACCAACGCGTCGCTCACGCGCACGGACCCCTTCACGGGCGACGCGGTGAGCGGCTTCGAGATCGACACCGAGATCGGCGAGCCGCCGAGCGAAGCACGGCTCGTCGCCCTGCGCGCGATGCGCCTGAACGACACCGTCGTGCAGACGACGGGCGACGACGTGAGCATCGCCGCGCCGCTCTACGACCGGACGAAGCTCTCGGGCGCGCTCGTCGCGCAGCGCCGGCTCACCGAGGTGACGACCGCGGTCGACCAGGTCGAGCAGGCGCTGCTGGCCGCCGCCGGCCTCGGCATGCTCGTCGCCACCCTGCTCGGCATCGCGCTCTCGAGCACGCTCCTGCGCCGTCTGGCTCGGGTGCGCGCCGCCGCCCTGCGCATCACGGCCGAGGGGCCCGACGCGCCCTCGCCCAAGGACACGGGTCGCGACGAGGTCGGCGACCTCGCCCGCACGCTCGCCCGCATGCAGGAGGCGCTGCGACGGCAGGAGGCGGCCCGCCGCTCGTTCGTCTCCACCGCGTCGCACGAGCTGCGCACGCCGCTGACCATGCTCCAGGGCACGATGGAGCTGCTCGAGGAGGACCTGCGCGACGGCCGCGTGGACATCGAGGACGCCCAGCTGCAGGTCACCAACGCCCGCCGCGAGCTGCGCCGTCTGTCGGCCCTGGCGGGCGAGCTGCTGGACCTGAGCCGCCTCGACGCCGCGGTCCAGCTGCGCTCGGAGCCCGTCGAGCTGGGCGAGCTGGCCCGGGCCGTGGCGGCGGAGTTCGACCTCCGCGCCCGCGAGCGCGAGGTGGACCTGCGCATGCTGCCGCCGGCCGAGGGCTGCTGGGGCCGCGGCGACCCGGACGCCGTCGCCCGCGTGGTGCGGATCCTGATCGACAACGCGCTCCGCTACGGCCCGGTCGGCGAGCCCATCACCGTCAGCACCATTTACGCGAACGGCACGGCCGGTGTGTCGGTGGCCGACCACGGCCCGGGCATCCCGGTCGAGGAGCGCGAGCACGTCTTCGAGCGCTTCCACCGCGGGCGGGCCGCCAGCACCGAGAGCGGCTTCGGCCTGGGCCTGGCCATCGGGCGCGAGCTGGCCGAGCGCATGGGCGGCAGCCTGCGCCTGGCCGACCGCGAGCCGCCCGGTGCCTGCTTCGTCTTCACGCTGCCCGCGGCCGAGCCGGAGGGCGGCGGCGCGCCGCGCCGCGACCCCGTCGCCGCTACTCGGCGGTCTTGACGAGGATCGTCGCCTGGAGGGCGTTCGGGCGCCGCTCGATCGGCAGGATCGGCTCCGTCGTGGCGATGGCGAAGCGGCGGTCGTTGCCGATGTGCTGGCGCCACTCGAACGAGCGCAGCCGCACGAGCTCGGTCCACGGCGCCTGCCAGCGGCGGATGTCGAAGAAGATCGGCGTGACCAGCGCGACCCGCGCGCCGGGCTCGAGCTCGTCCAGCAGCGGGTCGAGGTCGCGCTCCGGCGTGGTCGCGCTGAGCCGCTCGGTGCCGTCGCGCCAGTCGGTGACCCCGGTGTCGCTGACCGCGCCGGTGAGCGTCGCGTAGCGCAGGCCGTCCGGCAGGTAGTAGTCGAGCACCGAGATCTGCTCCGGCTGGGTCGCGATGACGAGGTCGCCCGCCTGGAGGCTCGGCGCGATCGTGCGCGCGACGGCGCGCACGTTGCTCTTCTCGGCGGGCGCCGTGTCTCCGGCCGACAGCGCGGCCGCCACGACGAGGCCGGCGATGCCCAGCCGCCCCGCGTTGGCGAGCCCGGCGGTGACGGCCAGCAGCAGCGGGGCGACGGCGACCGCGAGGTAGCGGTTCGCCCAGGCGGGCGAGACCTGCGAGGACAGCCAGGCGAGCGCGACGGTCAGGGCGGCGATGGCCAGCAGCCACACGGCAACCGATCGCCGGGGGTGTCTGAGCAGGCCGGCCAGCCCCGCGCCGGCCACGAGCACGATCGCGACCTGGGCGAACTGCCCGAGCATGCTCCCGGGCGTCGCGAGCAGGTTGAGCACGCTCGGTGACTGCGACCACGGCGCCCCGGTGTGGGCCACCTGGTAGAGCGTGGTCGGGATCCACGGCAGGTAGAGCAGCAGCGCCCCGCCGAAGGCGATGGCTCCCAGGACGACCGTGTCGCGCCGCTCGCCGCGGTCGGACTTCCACACCAGGAAGAGCCAGACGAGACCGCACGCGGCGCCGAAGAACAGCGCCCAGTTGTGCGTGTAGAACATCGCGGCGAGCACCACCGCGTAGACGATCGCCCAGGGCCGGCTCCCCCACGCGAAGGCGCGTCCGTAGGCCGCCGAGGCGACGAGGGCCAGCAGCGCGACGAGCGCGTACATGCGCCCCTCCTGCGCGTACTGGGTGAGGAACGGGTTCGTCGCGGCGAGCACGGCGGCCATCCAGCCCGCGCGCGTGCCGAACAGCCCGTGGGCCGCCCACCAGGCGACGGGGATGCTGATCAGCGCGCAGAGCACCGAGAGCCAGCGGACGGCCTCCTCGCTGCTGCCCGCGACCTGCATCCAGACGTGGAGGAGCATGTAGTAGAGCGGCGGCGAGCCGTCCAGCCGCAGCGCGCCCGGGATGTCCCCCAGCGGCCGGTCGGCGATCCCGACCGAGAGGCCCTCGTCGATCCAGAACCCCACGCCGAGCTCGCGCGAGCGCAGGACCACGGAGAGCAGCACCAGCACGCCGAGCCCGAGCGGGACCGTCAGCCACGGGCGCGCGGCCCCGCGCATGCGGAGCGCCGGTGCCGGGCGCTGCGCGATGGTCGCCATGGGTTCCAGGCTACCTCCGCTCACAGGTGCCGCCGGCGATCCAGTGCCGGGTCTTGGTGAACTCGGGGTAGCGCGGATCGACCGCCAGGGGCGTGCCTCCCATCGACAGCGCCGTCCCCGGGCCGAACGGGAAGATCTCCGCCTGGTTGAGGTGGATGTGCAGCCGCCAGGCCACCGACGGCACCTGGAACGAGCCCGTGAACACGCCGCCGCACGCCTTGATCCGCTCCTCGCCGCCCGCCTTGGCGATCACGGCCTTCAGGTTGGGCCCGTAGAAGTTCGCCTCGTACTCGATGACCTGCCAGTCGTAGTGGAGCTTGTCGACGTCGGCGACCACGAACGGGGCGGCCAGCGCGGCGATGGCGACGGCCGTGGCGACGCCCGCGCCGGTGCCGAAGCGCGCCTTCGCGCGCCGGACCACGAGGACCCAGCCGGCGCCGGCCAGCACGCAGACGAGCGCGGCCGGCAGCGCCACGTAGCGCAGGTTGCCCGCGAACCCGGCCTCCGTCATCAGGGCCACGGCGATCATGAGGATCGTGGCCATGGCGGCGAGCGCCAGCCACAGGCGGTCGCGCTTGAAGGCGGCGACGGCGACGGCGATGACGCCGCCGACGTAGATCGGCACGGCGAGGATCGCCGCCGAGCGCACGAAGACCTCGGCGAAGGGGAAGCTCGCGAAGGCGGCCGAGTCGGGGTTCGGGTCTCGCGCGCGTGAGGCGGCGCGTAGCCAGTCGCCCGAGCCGAGGTACTCGGGCAGGAACCAGAGGACGATGGCCAGCGCGCCGGTTCCGACGACGAGGACGAACTGTCTGGGACTCCAGGCGCGGTAGAGCAGCCACAGCCCGTAGAGGCCCCAGAACGGCCACACCTCGGGACGCAGCAGCGCGGCCGCGAAGCCGAGCAGGAACGCGTGCTCGTAGCGGCCGTCCAGATGGCGCTCGACCGCCCACAGCACGAGCGCCACGAGCAGCCCCTCGGAGTTGCCGCGCGCGAAGTTGAAGATGAACTCGTCCGAGAGCAGGAGCGCGAGCGCGGCGATGGCGCCCGCCCACGGGCCGGCCAGCCGCGCGCCGAGCCGGTAGGCCATCACGAAGGCGAGCAGCCCGCCGGCGCGGGCGACGACGAGCCACAGCGCGGGAGCGCCGTCGTCGCCGGCCAGCGCGAACGGCGTCGTGAAGAGCACCGGCAGCGGCTTCCACGACGGCCCGTTGGTGGTCACGAGATCGAGCTGGGTGATCTCCCGCCCCCAGATGATCCAGGCCCACGGGTCGTAGGTCGGGGCCGAGACGGCGAGCAGCGAGAGGGCCGCGAGCCCGAGGCAGGCGGCGAGCACGAGCAGCATCGGCGCGCGACGGCGCGCCGGATCCGTGAGGCCGCCGGTGGGTCGCCGTCCGCGCGCGCGGCGGAGCGGGAACGGCCTGCGTGCTCACCGCAGCGCGAGGGCCGCCCGGATCGGCGCGGGCGCCTCGGCGGCCAGGTCGGCGTGTTCGCCCGCGGTGCCCCACAGCGCGAACGCGCGGTCGAGCGCCCCGAGCGGGACCTCGGCCGCCTCCGCCAGATCGCGGGCGCGACGTTCCAGCAGCAGCTTGTCGCCGGACACGAGCAACCGCTTCGCCGCGTCGGTGGTCGCATCCTCCCCGGCGGCCAGCCACAGCTCGCCGGCCTCCAGCTCGTAGCGGCCGGCGGCGCCGAGCCCGGTCAGCAGCTCGAAGCGCGCGGCGCGGGGGAAGCCGGGCAGCGCGAGACGCTCGAAGACGCGGCTGAAGCGCCGCTGCGGCGTCCACGTCGGGTCGCCCCGGAAGGCCTGGGCCTGCGACCCGGCGCGCTCGGCCCACGCGCGGTACGCCTCGGCCGTGCGGGCGTGCCCCGCGGGTAGGTCGCCGGAGGCCCAGGTGGGCCGCTCGTCGCTCTCGAGCGAGAGCAGGAAGGCGAGCCAGGTCGCCTCCTCCAGGTCGGGCTCCTGCGCGACCTCGGGGAACTGGCCGGGCGGCTCGAGCCGCGCGGTGGCGACGGTCAGAGCGGCGGCGAGCCGCTCGGCGTCGGCGGTGGCCCGGAGCCCCGGGACGAGGGCGTTGCGGTACCCGTCGTCCGCGGCGCGCGCGAGCTTCTTGGTGACGACGCCGCTCCGGCGCGTGGCGGTCCCGCCGCGCGAGCCGCTGCTGGAGCGCGGCGCGGACGAGCGGGACGACGAGGCGGGCTTGCGGTCAGGTTGCAGCTCGCGGCTGCAGATCGGGCAGTTGACGGTCAGGCGGTTGTGGCGGCAGAACATCGGCATGGCGCGACGTTGAGTGTGGCACCACGTACCCGCCATGGGACGGAGTCATCGTTATCGAGCGGCGTCGCATGCGCTCCCCGGTGGCGCGCGCCGGCCGCAGGTCGAAGCGAGCGGCCAGCGCGCGCAGGACCTCCTTCATCTCCAGCGTCGCGAAGGCGGCGCCGACGCAGCGCCGCACGCCGCCGCCGAACGGGATGTAGGCGTAGGGCGGCGGGCTCGAGTCGAGGAAGCGCTCCGGCCGGAACGCGGTCGGGTCGTCCCAGACGTCGGGCCGGCGGTGGGCGAGGTAGATGCAGGGCGTGACGTGGACGCCCGGCGGGAGCGTGTGACCGGCCAGGGCGTACGGCTGCTCGACCTTGCGCGGCGTGATGGCGAGCACGGGCCGCACGCGCAGGACCTCCTTCACCACGGCGTCGAGGTAGGCCTCGTCGCCCTCGCGGATGCGGGCGAGGATGTCCGGGTGGCGGGCGAGCCGCTCGAGCGCCCAGCCGAGCGAGCCGGCCGTGGTCTCGTGGCCGGCGGCGAGCAGGGTGGCGAGCTGGTCGCGCAGCTGGGCGGGTGACGCTCCCGTGCTCTTGAGGACCTGCAGGATCGAGCCGTCGTGGCTGTCGGACTCGATCCGCTCGTGCAGCAGCGCGTCCAGCCGGCGGACGCGCTTGAGGTACGCCGCGTAGGGGCCGCTCTGCTCGTCGCGCCACACGCTCATGGCGAAGAGCATCGGCATCGGGAGCTGGAGGGCCCGGCGGATCGCGTCGCGCAGCTGCGCGTCACCGCCGCCGAAGACCACGCGCAGGATCACCTCGAGCGCGATCGCCTGCATGCGCTCGAGCGTGTGCAGCGGCCGGCCCGGCTCCCACGTGGCGAGCTCGTCGGCCGCCGCCTGGGCCATCGTCGCGCGCCAGCGGGCGAGCGCCTCGCCGTGGAAGGGCGGCAGCATGAGCTTGCGCTCGCGCATGTGCGCCTCGCCGTCGAGGACGAGGATCGAGCGCGGGCCGGCGAACGGCTCCAGGAAGGCCGAGCTGGCGCCCGCGTGCAGCACGGCGGGGTCGGCGGCGTAGACGCGCTTGATCTCCGCCGGGTCGGACGTGAAGACCATCGGCGCGTCCGACCAGGCGAGCCGCAGGGTGAACGGCTCGCCGTAGCGGGCCTGGGCGCGGCGCATGAGCGTGGTCGGCCGCGCGATCCATTCGAAGGTCTGGATCGCGGTCGGCGCCTTGGGCCCGGGCGGCAACGACATGGAACCCATCTTGCCGTACGCGCTGTACTAGAGCGGTCGAGTGGTGGGCCGACCACTGACAGAGACCGAGCTGGTCGAGCGCGCACGGGGAGGCGATGGCCTCGCGTATGCGGCGCTCGTCCGCGACCACCAGGAGATCGCCTTCCGCATCGCATACGTCATCTGCGGCAGCGCCGCCGACGCCGAAGAGGCCGCCCAGGAGGCGTTCGTGAAGGCCTACGGCGCCCTCGGCCGGTTCCGGTCCGGCGAGCCGCTGCGTCCCTGGCTGCTGGCCATCGTGGCGAACGAGGCCCGCAACCGGCGCCGCTCGGCGGGCCGGCGCGCGGCGCTCACGCTGCGCGCCGCCGGCGAGGAGCGCCCCTCGGGCGAGGCGGCCCCCTCCCCAGAGGCGGCGCTCCTCGCGGGCGAGCGCCGCGAAGCGCTGCTCGCGGGGCTGAGTCGCCTGAGCGAGCGGGACCGCACCGTGATCGCGTGCCGCTACCTGCTGGAGCTGTCGGAGGCCGAGACGGCGGCGACGCTCGGCGTGCGGCGTGGGACGGTCAAGTCGCGCCTGTCACGCGCGCTGGACCGGTTGCGGGAGGAGGTGGGCGAGCGTGTCTGAGCTCGAGCTCGAGCTGCGCGCGCTGGCCGTCGAGTGGCCCGAGACGCCCGATCTCGCCTCCGGGATCGAGTCGCGTCTCGCCCGGTCCGCTCCGGCTCCGTCGCGCCGCCACCGGCTTCTCGCGCGGCCCGCGTGGCAGCTCGCCGTGGCGCTGGTCGCGCTGGTCATCGCCATCGTCGCGGCGGTCCCGCCGGCCCGCAGCGCCGTCCTCGACCTCTTCGGCATCAGCAGCGTGGAGGTCGTGCGCGAGGAGCCGCAGCCGTCGCGCTTCGCGTCCGGCCTCGGGCTCGGCGACGCGGTCACGCTTTCCGACGCCCGCCGCCGCGCCGGCTTCGACGTGGTCGTCCCGTCGGCCGTCGGCGAGCCCGACGCCGTCTACCTCTTCGACAGCGTCGAAGGCGGCAGGCGCGTCGACTTCGTCTACCGCCCCCGCGACGGCCTGCCGGAGGCGAGCTCGACCGGAGCCGGCCTGCTCGTCACCCAGTTCGAGGCCGTCGCCGAGCCGGTGATCCAGAAGACCATCGGCGCGACGGCCACCCTGGAGCGCCTGACGGTCGGCGGCGACCCGGCGTTCTTCATCACGGGCGAGGACCACGGCTTCGCCTACATCCCGACCCGCGGCGGCGCCGCCTTCGAGCCCCAGCGCCTGGCCGGCAACACCCTGCTCGTGGACCGGAGCGACGGCATCCTGCTCCGCATCGAGGGCGACATCCCGCGCGACGAGGCGGTGCGGATCGCTCTGTCGGCCGAGCCGTAGCGCCGTCGAACTGCGGCATTAAGGGAGCGAGTTCGGCCGGGATTTCGTCCTCGAATCCTGCCTAGGGGTCACACCGTGACCCGAAAGCAGGACGCGGCGAAGAAATCGGCCACGCAGGCCTCCCCAGCTCCCCTACCCAGCCGCAGTTGAAGTTCGTCTACAGCAGCGGCCGGCGACCGGCGAAGCCGGCCTCGACGCCGTGCCAGTGACCCACGGACGGCTCGTCGAGCAGCCAGCAGAGGTACACCTCGCGGCCCTCGATCAGGGCCGGGAAGTCGACGAGGCCGCGCTCGAGGTCGCGGACGACGATGTCGAGCCGCTCGAGCCATTCGAAGGTGAGGGCGACCTCGACCGTGTCGCGCGCGTACTCGGCGCCCGGCCACGCGCCGCCCGTCGACTCGGCCTGCTCGGCGAGCTCGTCGTCCTCGCCGTGCTCGGTGAGCCGGCGCCGTGCGTCACGCAAAGCGCGGACTCTGCCGCCGACGATCGGCAGCAGGCCGTTCGCCTGCTCCTGTGTCCAATGACGCTCGTGCAGCATCGCGACGTAATGAATACCCCTTCTGCGGCGCGGCGTCACTGTCGCCGACCCAGTCGCGGTGCGACGGGGCCGCTAGCACGGCGCGAACACGGGCGAAACGGCGCTTCGGGCGCACCGCCGGGGGCGTTACCGGACCGGCGTCTTCGTTGAGGGCGTGTACGAGGAGGTGGGCGATCGGTTGCATGGTGGTGGCCTCCGTAACCGTCAATTGAGGTACGCCAGTTAGTCTACCAGCTATCGCATAACGGTGGTTACTCGGCTAGAATGGACACCGTGGACCAGCCCGCACCCGGAGAGCTCGCGCTCGTCGAGCGCTTCGTCAACACGGCCGACTTCGAGTCGGGCGAGGACGAGCTGGGCGATGCCGCCAAGCTCGCCGCCTGGGTCCGCGAGAACGGGCTCGCGAATCGGGAGTTCGACGAGGCCGACCGCCTCCGCGTCGTCGAGATCCGCGAGGCGCTGCGCGAGCTCCTGCTGGCCAACCACGGAGGCGAGCCGGCTCCCGAGGCGATCGCCACGCTCGACCGTGCCGCCGCCCTGACCGTGACGTTCGCGCCCGACGGGACGGCCCGGCTCCTGCCCGCCTGCGGGGGCGTCGACGGCGTGCTGACGGCGCTGCTCGGCATCGTCGCCCGCGCCCAGGCCGACGGCACGTGGACCCGCCTCAAGGCCTGCCCGGCGGACAACTGCCTCGAGGCGTTCTACGACCGCTCGCGCAACCACTCGCGCACGTGGTGCGACATGAGCGTCTGCGGCAACCGCGCCAAGGCCCGCAGCTACCGCGCCCGTCAGCGGTAGCGGCCGCCCGCCTTCGCCCACTCGAGCAGGTGCTCGACGGAGCAGAACCCGTCGGGGATCCGGTGCTCTCCGCGCGCGCGCACGAGCAGCACGTGCGCCTCGCCGAGCGGCGCCTCGCACCACGCGCAGGTCTCGACCGGCAGGTCCGCGTCCGGCGCGCCCGCCTCCCAGAACGCGCCGCGGATGGCCCACGGCACCACGTGCTCGAGCCGGCAGAACACCGCAAAGCGGCTGCCCGCCGGCTCGGACGCGCGATAGCCGTCATCCGCCTCGACGTCGGCTCCACACCACGCGCAGCGGTCGCTCACGTGAGGTCCGGCAGGACGAAGCGGCGATCGCCGGCGGCGAGCACGAGCGGCTCCCCCTCGCGCGCGGCGATGGTGATCGGCGTCCCGGGGTCGCGCGTCGCGAACTCCGCCGTCGCGACGCTGCGGCCGCCGAAGGCCGAGGCCAGCGCGAGCACGCCACGTCCGAGGTTGGCGATCACGCCCAGCGGCGCCTCGAGCTCGCCGCTGTCGGCGTCGATCGCCAGCGCGGTCGGCGGCGGCGGGCGCATCTCGGGCAGCGCGCGCGGCGCGGCGCCAGACTCCAGGGAAGCGGGAATGTGCCAGGCGCCGTGCGGCTCGGTCACGTCGAGGTCCCCGCCGGGCGCGCAGTCGAGCATCGTCGCCGTGCTCCCGTCACCGGGGTCGACGAGCAGCACCACGCGCTCCGCACGTGACCGCTCCGCGAATGCGCGGACGGTGGCTACGGCCTCGGCGTGGCGCGCGAGCGCGTCCTGAACGTCCTCCGACACCGTCTGGGATGGTGCCATGCCGGGTAGGGCTTCGTCGATGCGCCCACCGTTCAAGGAGCCCGCGCCCGACCTCCAGGGCCGCACGCCGGCCGATCTCGCCGCCGGCGCCCACGAGGAGATGGAGGGCGTGACCTTCGGCGCCAAGGGCGACGAGCGCTTCCGCATCGACCCCGTCCCGCGGGTGATCGAGGCCGCCGAGTGGGAGCCGCTCGCGGCCGGCCTGGCCCAGCGCGTGAAGGCCCTCGACCGCTGGTGCGCGGACGTCTACGGCGAGCGCCGGATCGTCCGCGACGGCGTGGTGCCCGCGCGCGTGATCGAGACGATCGACGCCTACGAGCCCGAGCTGCAGGGCCTCGAGCTGCCGCTGTGGGTCGGCATCGCCGGGCTCGACGTGGTCCGCGATCCCGACGGCACGTTCCTCGTGCTGGAGGACAACCTGCGCACGCCGAGCGGCCCCGCGTACGCCGTCGCGGCCCGCTCCACGAGCACCAAGCTGCTCGACCCGGCCACGGTCCCGCGCACGCTCGACGGGCTTCCCGAGCTCCTGCGCGGCACGCTCGCCGCCACCGCGCCGTGGACCGACCGGCCGCGCATGATCGTCCTCACCGACGGCCCCGAGAATCCCGCCTACTGGGAGCACGCCTGGCTCGCCGGCTCGATCGGCGTCCCGCTCGTGCACCTCGACGAGCTCGACCTCGAGGGCGTCGACGTCATCTACCGCCGCACGAACGGCGACCGCCTCGACGGACCGACCGGCAGCGTGGTCGGCCCGGCCTGGCGCGAAGGCAAGGTCGGCCTCGTCAACGCGTTCGGCGTCGGCGTCGGCGACGACAAGCTCGTCCACGCCTACGTCGAGGAGATGGTCCGCTACTACCTCGGCGAGGAGCCGCTCGTGCCCTCGGTGCGCACGTACGACCTCTGCCACGCCGACGTGCTCGAGGAGGCGCTCGACCGCTTCGACGAGCTGGTCATCAAGCCGCGCGGCGGCTACGGCGGCGAGGGCGTCGTCATCTGCCCGCACGCCGACGCGGCGGACGTCCAGCGGCTGCGGATCGAGGTCCAGGAGCGGCCGCACGACTTCATCGCCCAGGAGATGATCGCGCTCTCCCATCACCCGACGGTGATCGAGGGCGAGCTCCAGAACCGCCACGTCGACCTGCGCCCGTTCGTGTTCCTGCGCGGCGACGAGGCCGACGTGCTGCCCGGCGGGCTCACCCGCGTCGCGTTCGGCGACGGCGCGCTCGTGGTGAACTCGTCGCAGAACGGCGGCGCCAAGGACACCTGGATCGTCGACTAGGCCGTAAGACACGAGCAGGTTGTTCAGTCGTGTGGTCGGTGGCGGCGGACGAACTGCGGCTGGGTAGGGAGCGAGGGAGCTGGCCGCGCCGGCCGTCTCCGAGCGGATGGCGTCTCTCGTCCCAGAGGAACGAAAATGCGCCAGCCA
The DNA here is from genome assembly GCA_963774155.1 of uncultured Solirubrobacteraceae bacterium. GTDB lineage: Bacteria > Actinomycetota > Thermoleophilia > Solirubrobacterales > Solirubrobacteraceae > DASSUW01. The sequence goes on along the minus strand of CAVZDW010000004.1, from coordinate 414,895 downwards.
TGCGGTTCGTGGCGACTAATCCGCGCATACCGCGGATTGCTCGCCACGGACGACCGACCGCGCCGGCTCCCTCGCCGCCCTACCCAGCCGGGGTTCGTGCACCAGGCGGCTCAGACGAAAAGCGCGCTCAGGAATTGCACCTAGGCGGTCTCGCCGCCGCCTGCCGCGCCTCGATCTCGTGCGGGTTGTTGCGGTAGCCCTGGTAGAGGTACGACGTCCACATGCGGAGGCGCCGGTGCTGGTCCTGCCAGACGTGGCACAGCTCGTGGACGATGAGGTTGTCGGAGACCTCCGAGAGGGGCCGCTTGATGAGGATCAGCGGCCCGATCTCGTAGCCGCGGAAGCGGCGCAGGCCCGGGATGCGGAAGAACCACGGCGTGTGGAAGATCCGCACCCGGTCGATCCGCACCGGCGCGGGATAGAAGTCGAGCCGGTCGAGCCGGGCCTTGGCCCGCTCGAGCGCCGCGGTCTCCTCGGGGGAGCGCACGGCGCGAGCGTAACTCAGTCCCGCTTGGCGGCCTCGGCGACGTCGCCGCCGCTCGTGGCAGCGGCCTGACTGGCCGCGGTGCGCTTCGCCTTCGCCGGCTTCTTGGCCTTGGCGGGCTTCGCCTTCGCCTTCGGCGGCTTCTTCTTCGCCGCCGTCGGCGCGGTCGCGGACTTCACGCCGCGCGGCTTGCCGGGAGCGGGAGCACCGACCGTCTCGGGCGCACCCGAGGTCCTGGCCGGCTTCGCGCGCGGCCGCGTCTTGGCGGCGGGTGTCCCGGGCGTCGAGGGCGGGCCGGACGGCTTCTCGTCGCCGCCGCGGATGCGGTCCACGCCGGTCTTCACCGCGGACTTGCCGAGGTCGACGGCGGTATCGAGGATCTGCTTCGGTTTGATGGCCATGGTGGCCATCATCCCCGGGCGGTGCGCGAGCTACACGGCCAGGGCGAGATGGGCGTCGCCACAGGCGATGGCAACCGCCTCGGACGCCGGGATGCTCGTCACGAGCCCGTCGCCGAGCCGCAGCTCGCCCCACGCGCGGCCCAAGGTGGGCTCGGAGGCGAACCAGAGCTCGAGACCGTCGGGGAAGGGCTCCTGAGCCCGCTCCCACGCGGCAGCGACCTCGTCCATGACCTCAGGCGGCGGTCCGGAGAAGGAATCGTGCGTTTCGTGAGAGCGGGACATCAGGTGCGGTCTTGGAGCAGGAGGGGCACGCTTACAACCTCATCATCGGCGGGTGGTGATGGACCTTCATGGGGTGGGGACCCCAAGCACCGGAGAAATTCACAGACCGGCCGGGTGGCGGGCCACGAAACCGCTCGTCGAGCGCATCGTGTTCGCCCAGCGCGAGCCGGTCGCCTTGGCGGCCGACGTGTCGAAGAGCACGCCCGCGACCTCCATGAACACATGGCCGGGATGCGTGTAGATCGTGACCCACTTGCCCTTGCCGGGCTCGCCCCAGTTCATGAGCGGTCCTGACGCCAGCGGGCCCTCGAGCAGGCCCGCGGCGGCGAGCGCGAAGGAGACCGAGCCGGAGCAGTCGTAGCCGTCGTCGAGCCACTTGCCGTGGCCGCCGCCCCACTTGTACGGGGAGCGGGCGATGATGTTGCCGGCCTCGATGATCTGCTTGACCTCCTCCGGCGCCTCGAGCGGCGGGAGGGCGATGCCGTTGGGCAGCGCGGTGGCCTTGGTGATGTCGGTGTGGCCGGTCGTTCCGCGGCGGCGCGCCCCGCGGGAGGCGGCCTGCGTGGGCTTGGGCCCGGCGTTCTCGAGGCCGGGATCCGGCTCGGCGACCTCGGCTCCGCCGACGGCGGCGCCGGCCACGGGCTCGACGACCTTGGGCCGCAGCTCGGGGAGCGGCGGGAGCTCGGACTGCTCCTGGGGCGCGGCGGCCGCAGCGCGCGGCGGCGCCGCGGTCGTCTCGTCACCCGACGCGGTCAGCGCGAGGACGCCGGCGGTCAGGGCGACCAGGCCGGCGGCGAGTACGAGGACGAGGCTGCGGCGCATCACGACGAGTATGCCCAGGTCAGAGCCAGAAGCTCGTCAGCGCCTTGGCGCCCGGCTTGCTCATCCCGATGTGGATGTGGTCGCGGTGCGCGGTGGTCTTGTCGACGTTCTTGCGGAGCTTGCCGCGCTTCGTGTAGCACGGGCTGTAGGGCGCGAACTCGGTCATCCCGGCTCCCCAGTACCCGCAATCCCAGATCAGCTCCTGCACGCCCATGCGGCGGGCGAGGGCCTGCGGGTTGCCGTTGGCGTCGGGCGCCAGGAGAAGGCGGAAGAGCGTGTCGGCGGCACGGCGGTCGGCGGCGACGGCGGCGTCGAGGTGCCAGTCGATCGCGCGGTTCTCGGCGTGCAGGGACGCGGAGTCCTTGCCCCACTTCTCGCACCGGTAGGAGCCCCAGAAGACGCCGCGCGTGTTGGCCGCGAGCCACTCGGTCATGGCCACGACGCCGGGCTTGGTCCGCTTGGCGCACTTCGTGGCGCGGTCGTACCGGGAGTCCTCGATCGGCTGGTCGAGGAGCTGGTCCGCGGGGTTGTCCTTCACCGCGGGGAGCGGGTTCGGGAGCTTGGAGATGGCGTGGGCGCTGCTGGCGAGCAGCCCGAAGAGGATCACGGCGAGGAGAAAACGCATCTCCTCTTGGTTCGGACGTTCGCCGGGGGTCTTGAGCTCAGCCCATCGCGCGCGCGAGGTCGTCCACGAGGTCCTCGGCGGCCTCGATCCCGCAGCTCAGGCGCACGAGGTCGGCCGGCACGGCGGCCCCCGAGCCCTCGACGGACTGGTGCGTCATCGCCTGCGGGACCTCGACCAGCGACTCGACGCCGCCGAGCGACTCGGCGAGCGAGAAGACCTCGGTCCGCGACGCGATGCCCGTCGCGTCGGGGTGCCGGAAGCTGACCATGCCGGAGAAGCCGGGCCAGCGGATGTCGCTGACGTCCGGTCGTGTCGCGAGCCACTCGCTGACCGCGCGGGCGTTCTCCGTGTGGGCGGCCATGCGCAGGTGCAGGGTGCGGATGCCGCGGTGGACGAGGAAGGCGTCGAGCGGCCCGGGCACCGCCCCGATCGAGTTCTGGACGAAGCCGACCGCGTCGTGCAGCGCCTGCTCCTTCACGACGATCGCCCCGCCGACGGCGTCCGAGTGGCCGCCGATGTACTTGGTCGTCGAGTGGACGACGGCGTCGGCCCCGAGCTCCAGCGGCCGCTGGTAGACGGGCGTGGCGAACGTGTTGTCGACGGCGACGAGGGCGCCGCGCTTGCGCGCGATGACCGCCTCGATGTCGACCACGTTGAGCGTCGGGTTGGTCGGGGTCTCGACCCAGATCAGCTTCGTCTCGTCGGTGACGGCGGCTTCGAGCGCCTCAAGGTCGGTCTGGTCGACCATCGTGTAGTTCAGGCCCCAGCGCGTGAGCACCTTGTCGACGAGCCGGTAGGTGCCGCCGTAGAGGTCGTTCGGGATGACGACGTGGGCGCCGGCGCTGGCGACGGAGGTGATCAGCGCGTGCTCGGCGGCCATGCCGCTGGAGAACGCGCTCGCGAGGCCGCCCTCGATCTCGCCGAGCGCTCGCTCCAGCGCGCTGCGCGTGGGGTTGGCGCTGCGCGAGTAGTCGTAGTCGCCGACGAACTCGCCGGGGCTCGGCTGCACGTAGGTCGTGGCCTGGTGGATGGCGGGGACGACGCCGCGGTACGACGGGTCGGGCTCGAGCCCGGCGTGCACGGCGCGGGTGGCGAAGCGGCGCTCGCTCACGAGACCAGGGACTCGAGCAGGTCCGCGCGGGTGACGATGCCGACCGGCCGGCCGGCCTCGGTGACGGTCAGCGCCTGACCCTCGCCGGCCAGCAGCTCGACCGCCTCGCGCACCGGGTCGCCGGTGGCGACGGCGGGGAAGGGCGGCTCCATCACGTCGGAGATCTCGGCGCTCATCAGGCCCGGGTCGTCGAGCGCCCGTCTGAGCAGGCCGCGCTCGCCGACGCTGCCGATCACGTCATCGCCCTGGACCACCGGCAGCTGGCTGACGCTGTGCTCGTGCAGGAGCGTGATCGCGTCCGTGACCCGCTGGTGCGGCTGCACGGTCACGAACGGCGGGATCTCGCCGGCCACGGTCTTGTCCCGCAGGACGTCGCCCACCGTGCGGTCGCTCGTGGCGCCGAGGAAGCCGTACTGGCGCATCCAGGCGTCGTTGAAGATCTTGCTCAGGTACGCGCGCCCGCCGTCGGGCAGGATCGTCGCGACCATCGCGTTGCTGTCCGTGATCTCCGCGGCGACCTGCAGCGCGGCGTGGACCGCGAGCCCGCAGCTGCCGCCCACCAGCAGACCCTCGTCCGCCGCGAGACGGCGCGTCGTGAGGAAGCTGTCGCGGTCGCTGACCGTCACGTAGCGGTCGACCACGGTCGGGTCGAAGGTCTGCGGCCAGAAGTCCTCCCCCACGCCCTCGACGAGGTACGGATGAACCTCGTCGTTGGAGTAGATCGAGCCGACCGGATCGGCCCCGATGACCTCGATGCCGGGGTTCTGCTCCCGCAGGTACCTGCGCGACGCCGGTGATCGTCCCGCCCGTCCCGACACCGCAGACGAAGTGCGTGATCCGCCCGCCCGACTGGCGCCACAGCTCCGGCCCCGTCGACATGTAGTGCGTCTCCGGGTTGGCCGGGTTCGCGTACTGGTTCGGCTGGAACGCCCCGGGGATCTCCTCGGTCAGCCGGTCCGCGACGCGGTAGTAGGACTGCGGCGAGTCCGGGCTCACGTCGGTCGGAGCCACGACCACCTCGGCCCCGTAGGCCCTGAGGAGATCGATCTTCTCCTTCGACATCTTGTCCGGCATCACGGCGATCACCCGGTAGCCCTTGATGCGGGCGGCGATCGCGAGGCCGGTGCCGGTGTTGCCGCTCGTCGGCTCGATGATCGTCCCACCGGGCCGCAGCCGCCCGTCCCGCTCGGCGGCCTCCACGAGCCGCATCGCCACCCGATCCTTGATCGAGCCCCCGGGGTTGAACGACTCGAGCTTCGCCACCAGCTGAGCGGTGCAACCGACGCTGATGCGGCTCAACCGCACCAACGGCGTCTCCCCCACCGTGTCGAGAATCGAATCCTTGATGTCGGCCGTTGTCGCGGACGAGGTCATGCGCACGACTATAGGCGCGGACGCGTTCTCCTCACACGTCGCTGTAGTCGACGACGAGCCGCACCGGCGTGGGCTGCAGGTCGCGGACGCCGCGGAACCCGGGCAGCACGAGTGCGTTCTCGAAGAACTCGTCCAGCGGCATGCCGAACGACCACAGGTCGTCGCTGCCAAGCGCTCGCAGCTCCGCGGTGGGTTCGAAGCAGAACGTGCACTGCAGCTGTGCCATGTGGCTGTACTCGCCGTCCTCGTCGACGAAGGAGAACTGCCGCGTCATGTCGAGCTCGAACTGCTCGCCGTCGCCCCAGTCGAAGACGCCGTACTGCGCGAGGATGCCGTCGCCGTCACGGTCGCGCGGCTCGGCGTCCTCCACCGGCTCGGCAACGAAGACCGCCATGACGCCCCACGCGCGCTGGACGTCCGCAGCAGAAGGGTCCTCCACGTTGACACCGGCCTCGCGCAACAGATCGCGAAGGCGCTCGAGTGCGTCGTCGCTCAACATGGGCGAAACATAGACGCTACGCGAACCGCCCGAGGCATGACGACGCGGTGGCCACTACGGCTCGCGCGAAACGCCCGTGGCACAGAGCGCCTGAGCCGTGAGCCCGTGGGACTGGTTGGTTGGGTTCTGTGCTTGGACCTCGACGCGAGTATCGCTCGCCCGTACGTAGTGAATCACCATGTCTGAAGCATCAAAGCCGGTTCCGACGACAACCTGGCCGTCGGGGCAGACGGCGGTGACAAGGCGGAGGCTATTCGGATCAACCGTGATGTTCTCCTCCACGAGCGTGACGTCGACGCGCGCATTCGAGCTCGCCGGCCCTGTAGGACCCTGTGGGCCCTGCGCACCATCGAAGCCACGCGGGCCAGGCGGGCCAATCCGGCCACGCGGGCCCACGCTGCGGTCGATGGCCCGCTTGACCGAAGTCGAAAGATCCGACATCGCAACCGTGCCGTTCTTGATGTCCTTGCTCGTGATGAGCTTGGCGGCCGTTGCGACGCCGCCCGACAGGGCGAATGCAACCACGGCCAGGATGAGAATGCGCTTCACCGCGCACCTCCCTTGGGTGGGGGTTTATGGCGCCCGGACATGCGTCTGCGCACCGTTGAGACTCACCTTCGGCTAGCGGCGAGCCGCCACGAGCAGGAATCTCTTGCGCGCGCTGGCTACGTTGCCAACGCGATCACGCGCGCGGACCGTGGCACGAACCCGGATGCTCCGATGTCGCGCCACCAGGCGTCGTGCCCGCTTTGACAGCTTGAGCTTGACCGCAGCGCTTCTCCCTGAGCGCAGCGCGAAGCCCTTTCTGCCGAGTGTGGCGATCCGTCGCCGGCTGCCGGTCTTCACCCGCTTCGCGGTCTTGAGCGTCAGAGCCCCAGTGCATGAACCCGAGAGCTCGGACGCCGGGCAGCTGACGCGCACGCGCGCCCGCCCGCGGGTGGTGAGTCGCACCCGACGCCCGGAGATCCGTATCCGAGGACCCGTCGTATCAACCGTGAAGGTCACCCCGGCGGGCAGCGGATCGAGGTTGAGAGCGGAATCCGTCGCCCGAACCTCGAAGGAATGGCCGCCGTCCTCGAGGTCGGTGTAGCCCTCGGGCGACCCGCACTCCTCCCAGGCGGACCCGCCGAGCCGGCACTCGAAGCTCGAGTCGTCCTCCGATGAGATGAATCCGAGCGTCGCGTCCGGTGACGCAACCGTCCCGGACGGCGCCGCTGTCACCGCTGTGTCGGGCGCCGTGGTGTCCGGCGGGTACCAGCTATCGAGCTCGAAGAAGCCCACGCCCGGTTGTTCGTAATCGTCTCGAGGCTCCGGGGGAAGCCGTTCGGGGCACGCCCCTGACTCGGGGACCACGGTGGGATCGCATTCGACGTAGTCCTCGACGGGGATATTTCGCAGCGCGCGGTCGTCGTCGAGCTCGTCGTTGGGGTCTTGGGTCCATAAGGGCTTGTGGTCGTCAGCGCAGAACGACAATCGCGCGGGCGAGAGTCTCTCGTCGTCGCACACCGACACGATCTCCGCGGCGGTGAACGTGTGCAGCTGCGGATTGCTGTACGAGCACATGTAGTTCGCTGCACTGAGAGGTCCGCTTCCGTCGTACGTGCACGTGAAGACTCTTGCGGCCTCCCGACTGGCGAGTCCCTTCCACTCTCGGCCGGGCGGGGGCTCCGGTGGAAGGGCGCGGTCTGCTCGAGCCAGCCCCGTCTTCAGCTTGAATCGGCCCGGGGGGTCGTTCCACTCGGGAAGCGGATCATCCGGATCAGGCTCATCCGGTCCCGGACTCGGAGAGCACATGTAGTCATGGAGAACTTCGGCCCATTCGCACGTGAAAGTTCGCGGCTGAAGACCCGCCTCAACGAAGCTGTTAGTGAACTCGGCCGTACCACTCCTGCGCTGCGGCCGCTTGTGCCTGCTGTCCGCGATCTCCGGCATTGCCAGCGACAGAATCAGGATCAACCCGAGCATGACGAAGAGCCGGCGCGGAACGGGCTGCGCTAGGCCGGGCATCCGGTACTTCTCGCTTCTGTGCCGGCGTGCGCTCCCCGCGCACCGATGTCCCCATCAGAGCGTCGACGGCTCGCCGCACCGATGCGCGACGCTCTCGCGGCCGACGACGCCCGAGCTGCCCGTACAAGCAGCGCCCAGAAACCAGCGCGATGCCTGAGTGTGAGCGGGTGGCGTCACACCCTCCTTTAGACGGCCTTTCCTACCGCTAAGACTCTTCTGATCACTTCGAGATGTCAAGCTGCGCTGACGCCAATATGACCGCACGTGCTGGTGCTCCAGCGGCGTCGCGTGATCGGGTGCGTCGGCGACCTCCCATAGCTAGCTCGGATCGGCGCCCGGGCCACCCGCCGCCGATTCATCGCGCTGGTGCCGGCCGACTCAACGCCCGGCGCCGAACGACCGATGCTCCACAAGGGTCCAACTTGCACGCGCGCCTCGCAGCAAGGCCGCTCCAGCGGCGATCCGCGCTTGCGACGTCCGCGACGTGCGCGATCGCCGCGGCTTGCCGACGGCTCCAGCGACGCCGAGCTCCAGGCCACGGTGTCGACAACCGAGCCTTGATGTCGGGCGTTGTCGCGGACGTGGTCGTGCGCACGGCGATAAGCGCGGACACTCAGCTGCGCCGTGCGGACAGCCCTTCCTCCGGGCGGCATCGAGCTGCGCACGGCATGAGCTCTACCTCGACGACGCGACCAGCAAACGAATACGCCGCCTTTGCGGCGTCCTCCGGTGCTCTCCAAACGTTGTCCTCGACGGCCACAACGCGGGTCGCGCCGTCGGTCATGGTCAGCGTGACTGAGTCGACGGCGTCCGGGACGAGCCCGATAGCCCCTCACATCGGAACGACCAAGTCATCGGTGTGACTGACATCCAGCTCGAAACTGGTGGGAATCATACGCAATTTGCGGACATTTTGCCGCGAACTGGTGCGTAGGACACGAGCGGATGAGCTAGATCTCGCTGGAGCCTTGCAGGAGCGTGGCTCCGGATTCATCCGAGCGAGACACGTGGAGGGCGCAGCAGGTGGCAGTTTCACGGACGAGCGATGGCGCCTACGGGGCAGACTCCCGCGTTGCCTCGGTGGTCATGCGCCACGAGCGGACGCTGTTTCGCGTCGCGCGCCAGGCTTCGCTGTGTGACGACGACGCGCTGGACGCGGTCCAGCGCGGACTCGAGATCTTCGTTCGCCGGGTGGACACGGTCGAGCCGGCGACGGAGGTCGCATGGCTCAAGGTTGTGATCCGCAACGAGGCGCTGGCGATCCGCCGCGCGCGCTCGGAGGCCGTCCTTCCCGAGGACCTCGAGCTCGACGACTTCGTCCCGGTCGTTGAGCGAAGCGTGGAGGAGCAGATCGTCTCGTCCGAGCGCGTCCGGCGGTCGGCCGAGGCACTGCGTGCCTTGAAGCCCGACGAGGCGGCGGCGCTGATGATGAAGGCGCACGGGCTGTCATACGAGGAGATCGGCGAGCGCCAGGGCTGGAGCTACACGAAGGTCAACAGGGCGATAACCGAGGGGCGGCGCCGGTTCCTGGCCGCGTACGAGGGAATCGAGTCCGGCCAGGAGTGCGAGCGGTACGCGCCCGTCCTCGAGGCGCTCAGCGCGGGCTCCGCGACCTCGGCGCAGGTGCTCTCGATCCGGCCGCACCTTCGGCACTGCGGCGTCTGCCGAGCGACCGTCCGTGAACTCCATCTCTCGCGCCTGCGCCGCGCGACCCTCCTCTGGCCCGCCCTGTTCCTGCGCGAGCCGCCGTCCATCGAGGATCTCCTGGAGCTGGACCTCGACGTCCCGACGGCCGGGGAACGGCTGTCCAGCCTTCCCGAGCTCGACCCGGAGCCGATCGGCCGGCTGACGACGCTCAAGCACGAGCTCGCCGCATTCCTGCACCGCCTCCAAGCCTCCGACGTGGCGACCGGCGTCCAGCTCGCCACGTCGGGAGGCGGTGGTCGCCTGGCAACGCTCGGCGCCGTGCTCGGACTCTGCCTCAGCGGAGCCGGGATCGGGGCCGTCTGCGTGGTGACCGGAGTCATCAACGACCCGCTCGGGCTGTTCGAGCCGGCGCGACCGGCGAAGCCATCGATCAAGCCCGAGCCCGGAGCCGTCAGAGCCCGCGTCACGCCGGCTCCGACCCCAACACCCCGCCCGGTGAGCGCGACGGTGTCACCGCACCGGTGGCCGAGAGCGAGCCGACACGCCGACGCGAGCCACGGCGCAAGAACTCCGGCGCAACCACCACGCCCGCCGCCAAGGACCCATCCCAGGGCACGACCCCGACCAGCCACGAGAACGCCCCGATCACCCCGGCGGCCGCGTCCTCGACCGGCCAGGACACCTTCACCCCCGAAGTCCCACAAGCCCCACCCGAGCCCGCACCGGCACCCGCCACAGGCGGAGGCGAGTTCGCCCCATGAGGAGCCACCGATGACCCTGCCGCGACGCCTAGCACTGATACTCGTCCTCATCCTGATCGCAGGAGCGGGAGCGGCCCCAGCGCTCGCCGGCGAGTACCCGGTCTACGCCTGCGAGCCCACGGTGGGCGACGTCAACGCCTCCTGGGAGGCGTACTCGAGCGATCCCGCCCTACCGGTCTACGCGAACTGCCCGCCAGCAGGACGCCTCGACGCCTGGAACCGCGGCCTCGTAACACGAGCCGCGATGGTGCAAGGCAGCGTCCCCGCCAACGCCCACGCCCGCCTGACCTTCCGAGCGCCGCCGGGAGCAGTCCTCAACCGCATGACCTACGACCACGCATTCTGCGGGGGAGGCAGCTTCTACGCGGGCCTCATGAACGACAGCTTCCAATGGCTCCACGCGGCTCCCCCAGGGCAATGCGGCACGCTCCAGGGGTCACCGCACTCGATCGCACTCGGAGGAACCCCGGCGGTGCACCTCGTCACGTGGTGCGCCCTGTCTCGCTGCAGCCTCAGCACAAGTGGCCCATCGGGCTATGCCGCGATGCGCAGCGCGACGGTCTGCGTGGCGGACGCCACGACTCCGAGCGTCGCGGTGACCGGCGGCTCAGCCACCACGCCGGGCTGGAAGTCGGGCGTCGTCGACCTCGCCGTTCGCGCGAACGACAACGTCGGGATCCAGCAGAGCGACGTCATCCGTGGTGACGAGGTGCTCTGGCAGCAGCACACTGGCTGCAACTACACCCTCGTCGTGCCATGTCCGGCGATCGCGCCCGCGTTTCGCGTCGACACGCGCGGCGCTGCCGATGGTCCCCAGCGCTTCGCGATTCGAGCGCTCGACGCAGCCGAGCAACTGGGGACTCACAGCGTTGTCGTCGCAGCCGACAACACTGCGCCCGGCCCGCCGCTCGACCTGAGCGTCGCAGGCGGGAGCGGCTGGCGCAGTCGCAACGCGTTCGACATCACGTGGCGAAATCCGTCGCAAGAGGGCATGTCGCCGATCGCGGCGGTGGAGATCGCGATCTGTCCGGCGTCGAACACGGCCGAGCAATGGACCGGATGCACGTACCGGCAGAAGCGGCGCGACGGGCACCGCGCGCGTGACGGTGCCGGCCGGCGGTGAGTGGGTCGGGCCGTTTCTGGTTGCGCGATGCCGCCGGCAACGCCTCCAGGGCAACCGCCCAGAGCCGTCGAGCTCCGACTGGACGACACGCGCTCCCGAGATCGCGTTCCAGCCCATCGACGCGAGCGATCCGACCCGGATCGACGTACGGGCGACCGATGCCGTCTCGCCGATCGCGACCACCGAGCTTGAGGTCCAGCGCCGAGGCAGCGGAAGCTGGACGCCGCTGCAGACCGTTCGCACCGCCGACGGCTTCACCGCGCGCCTCGACGACGAGCAGCTGCCTGACGGCCTGTACGAGCTCCGAGCCCGCGCGACCGACGGCGCAGGCAATGAGCGGTCAACGGACAGCGAGCCGTCGGGCGGAAGGCGCGTCCGCAGCGTCCCGACGCGCATCGACACCCGGCTCGTCGCCGGTCACGTGAAGGTGGTCGGCGCGCGCCGATCACCCGGTCGCAAGCGACGACGCGTCATCATCGTGCGTCCCACCGTCCCGTACGGAACGACGCTCCCGATAGATGGACGCCTCACGATGCCCGGCGGCAACCCGGTGCCCGGCGGCGTGATCGAGGTATGGGAGCAGCTCGCTGCTCCCGGGCGCAGAATCGCGTCGCATCGCCGTGATCGGGACCGACGCACGAGGGCGCTTCAGGTTCAAGGCACTGCGCGGTCCGAGCCGAGTGCTTCGCTTCCGCTACCCCGGGACGGCGCTTGTCCGCGCGCGGACTACGGAGGTCGAGCTCCGTGTGAAAGCGGCAACGACGCTCAGAGCCAGTCGGCGGACCGTCGTGAACGGCGAAGACGTCGTGCTGTCCGGCCGCCTGACGAGCATGCCGTCGCCGGCGAACGGCAAGCTGCTCCAGCTCCAGGCGTACTCGCGCGGTGGCTGGATCACGTTCGCGACGCCCAGAGCAGACGCCGAAAACCGGTCGATGGAGTCATCGCTATCGATTCACATCCACCCGCGGCACGGTGCGCTACCGATTCCGGGCGCGAGTGCCCAGCTGAGGCCACATACCCGTACTCTGACCGGCGCGTCGCGATCGGTGTACGTGAAGGTCCGTGGCCTGTGAGAGATCCCATCGTCGACAGGAATCGAACGTAAGGTGACCCGATGAGACGAGGTATTCGCGCGCGGCTCAGCTACGCGAATGTCATGGCGACGATCGCTGTCTTCATCGCCCTAGGAGGAACGTCGTACGCGCTGACGCTGCCTCGCAACAGCGTTGGCTCGGCACAACTGCGGTCCGACTCCGTTGGCCGCTCGGAGCTACGAAACGAAGCCGTCCGGTCGTCGACGCATCGGAGACCGATCGATCCGGCTCGCGTGATATCTCGCAGTCGACTCGCAACTCACTTCGCGGCGCGACCGGCCCTCGGGGTCCCAGCCGGCACCGAGTTCTTCGCTGCGTTCAACTCGGCAGGCGAACTCGTCGGCGGGCAACGCGACGTCACACGGCCCAGGCGGTGCGGCGGCGACGGTCGTGGGTTCAGCCGCCCGGTTGCCGCCTGCGTCGCGACGGCGACGCTCACGTCGCTGCCCGGCGGACCGAATCCGAGACGCCCGGCAACTGCTCACGTGACCGTCCGACACAACGGCGATGGACGAATCCTCGTCGAGACATGGCGAGCCAGACGGGCAGCCGGTGCCGTACCCGTTCAATCTGATCGTGGCCTGCTAGCGCTTGCGGACGAACGTGAGGCCGTCGGCGACCAGGACCATCACGCTGTCGACGCGGTCGTCGGCCGTGACTCGCTCGTTGAGCTCGGCAATCGCGCGCGAGCTGTCGCCGTCGGGGTCGAGGACGGAGCCTCGGAACAGGACGTTGTCGATCAGGAGCAGTGCGCCCGGCAGCATGCGCGGCAGGATCAGCTCGTAGTACTCCGGGTAGCCGGTCTTGTCCGCGTCGATGAAGACGTAGTCGAAGGTCGGCTCCTCGGGCATCGCGCGTATGGAATCGGCGGCTGGGCCGACGATGATCTCGACCCGGTCGGAGACGCCGGCGTCCTCCAGATTCGCTCGGGCGATCGACGCGAATCGCTCCTCGAGCTCCAGGCACGTCAGGGATCCGCCGTCAGCGAGCCCTCGGGCGATCGAGATCGCTCCGTAGCCCGTGAAGGTGCCGACCTCCAGAGCGCGCCGTGCGCCGACCAACCGGGCGAGCATCGTCAGCAGCGCCCCCTCGTCGGGCGTGGTCAGCATCTGCGCCCGCGGCATCTCGCGGGTCTCGCGCTCGACGCGCGCGAGCACCTCGTCCTGGCGGGAGTGGCGGGCGAGGTAGTCGACGAGCTCCTCGGTGACCTCAGTCTTGACCCGGCTCATGCGACGGAGAATACGGGGCGGTAGGCTCCGCCAGCGTGTCGCGTCTGCTGATCGCCCAAGTGTTGCGGCTGATCATTGCTCTGTGCGTCGGGCTGGCGATCGTGGCCGTCGTGCTCACCCTCGTCGGTCTGGCGCTTGCGATCACCGACGGCCAGCAGATCGGCCACATGGGCTACCTCGTCGCCATGACGGTCGGCGTCGTCCTCCTCCTGCTCGCGGTCGCGCGCCTTGCACACCTCGCGATCGCGCGCGTGGTGGACCTCGGACCGTCGTCGAAGCTGCATCCATAGCCCCGCCGAGTTGCCGATATGAGTGTGTGACCGACAACGGCGACCTCAACCTTCCCAACAACACGGTCATAATGCACGGGTGACCCCCGACGACTCGCGCGACGCGCTTGGTACTGTCGCCGCGACCAGCGCCGCGATGCTGCAACATGGCTCGCAGTCGCCATCCCCACCAGCTAGCGAGGCCGTTCAAGTGTCCCGAGACACCAACCCGGCGAGCGACGCCGGAACGCCACAACCACTCGTCGACGAGGTCACGGCCGTGCTCGAGGAGACGTTCGGCGTGTTCCGGCAGGCTCGTACGAGCGACGACACGATGGCTCGCAGCGATCAGGTCGCGTTGCATGCGAGCTACGGGGAGAACCCACATCTGTCGCGCCACGTTGCGACATCCAACGGAGGGACGCGCTACTTCCTGGTGCCGGCTCGCGGGACCGTGTGCCTGCTCGCCGAAAGCGGAAGTGGAGGGTGCCCGGCACCAGGCACCGGCCTGGAGGGTGACTTCACGACGATGCATGCTGCTCCCGACCTGGCCGACGGCCACGTGAGGGTCCTTGGCATCCTGCCCGACGGCGTCGCCCAGATCGAGGTCGTCTCCGCGGACGGAACGGTCACGTCGTTCCCGGTCCAGAACAACGCGGTAGTGGCCGACGTGCCGGCTGACCCGCTCGAGGCGGTCTGGCGAGACTCGAAGGGCACGCAGAGACGGTCGATGCTTTAGCAGGAGACGGGCGGCCTGAGTTGCCGATCCGGTGGCGCCCTCGTGTCGCGCGTGAATCGCGGTCCCGGCCTTTGACTGCGATTCGCGCGCGTCGCCCAAGGAGCTACCCAGGGGCGCTCTCAAGGAGTTACGCGAACCGCGCGTTCAACGAGAACACGCCGGGCGACCGAACACGACGACGGACGGAGGGTGCGGCGGCCCTCCCCCGACACATCCCTGCCCTTGCGCGAAGCGCGTGTCGGGGGAGGGCTGTCCGCGCCCTTCGGCCCCGCTAGACGCTCACAGCAGCGGCAAGAGGAAGCGGCCGGCCGAGCAGGTAACCCTGGCCCAGCTCGCACCCCAGCGCGGCCAGGGCGTGGCGCTGGTCCTCGCGCTCGATGCCCTGGGCCACGACCTGCAGCCCGAACATCTCGCCGAGCTGGACGACGATCCCGGGGCCTTCGCTGGTCTTCGACGACCTACGTCGCCAACAACGGTTTCATCTCGGCGAGCCGCCCCACTCTTCGAGTCGTAGCAGCGGAGGTCCAGCGGCCCAGCCGAGCCGTCTTGTCACACGAACCCTCCGATCGACCCACATGACGACAGTCGATCGGCCGAGACCGACGCTCCGCACGCACCGTCGATCGAAGGTGGCGGGCGACTGGATTCCGCGGCAACCTCGAACCTCGGTCGAGTCGCGCGACTGATCGGACACATAGTCCCTACTGATGAGGGAGCTGCAATGCACGGACGGAAACAGCCGCGAGATTGGCTTCAGCATGCGTCGGCGCGTTGGGCACGGCTATCGGCGCCGCGTCTTCCGCGCAGGCGCTCAGCAAGCGTCTCTTCGGCATCAACGGCACGGCCGTGTCAGACGCCAGAAGTTGGTCACATCCACTTCTTGTACTTGTCATTGCCAAGTCGAATTGCAAGGATCGCACGGTGCGTCGGCGAAGAGGGCTCGCTGGCAACGGCAAAGAAGATGGCCGTAGTGGTCTTGACCGCGCTGGCGTTCGGTGCAACGGCAGCTCAGGCGCCGGCGTATGAACGATTCATGGGCAACGGGCAAGGACTCTCGGCCGGGAATGCGAAGTCTTCGTCTACAGGCCACACGAACCTCTGGTACGTCCAGGGACAGGCCAATCACACGTGGTGTCCGTCGGTGGCCCAGGGCTACTCTGGCTACACATCGACTCCGAACTCCGGGGGGAACTTCACGGCACATGCTCCAACGTGCGGGCCCCACCACCAAATCTGGTACCCGAACGGAACGAGCAACATCTGGTTCCGGGGCGCGGCCTGGAACCGCAATCAGTCGACCTTTGACGTGTTTACCTATGCGGAGTATGACTACGGGTTCTAATGACACACATGACGAAGACATCCAAAATGCTGCTGGCGATCGCCGGCGCAGCGGCTCTCACGGCGGCGCTCGCATGGTCAGTGGCGGCCGCGCCGGCCGGCTCAGCGTTGAGTCGTGACAGCGGCGGACCCCGAAGCCCCGTCGCCAGCACCTACTCGATCTTCGCGGGCTCGACCACCCGGTTCAACGCAGCCACGCCGGGTTGGCGGCCACTGCCCGACGACATTGGCGCGCGCATGGCCGCGGCGCGACTGATCTCTCAAGACAGCACGCGCACGGTCGTCGCCGTGCCTGCGGCGAAAGCGCCCTGCCTGGTCTCGCGCTTTGCGGACGGATCGCAGACGGCGTCCTGCGCGCTTGCGCGCGATGAGCAGCCGGCCAGCGTCTCCTACTCAGGCGCCATCGGGCTCGTCCCGGACGCCGTCGACTCAGTCACATTGACCATGACCGACGGCGCGACCCGCGTTGTGGCCGTCGAGGACAACGTCTGGAGAGCACCGGACGAGGCCGCAAAGGCGGCGTATTCGTTTGCTGGTCGCGTCGTCGAGGTAGAGCTCATGCCGCGCAGCTCGATGCCGCCCGGCGAGCCGACCGACCCGTCCCAAGCGCCGCGAAGGGGTCCTGACCCCAGCGGCTGATCCGAACGACAACGAATCCATCTCAAAGCGTCGGAGGCGTTGGGAACGACGCCTCCGGCCGGGTTCGCCGGGCGGCGCGAGCGACTTCGGCTCAGTTGCCGATCCGGGGCGCCCTCGTGTCGCGCGTGAATCGCGGTCCCGGCCTTCGACCGCGATTCGCGCGCGTCGCCCTACGGACTGCGTCGTCCGAGTCGGCGGTGCGGAAGCGCGTTAGCAGGGGCCTGGAGAGCCTCCGAGAACGACTGAAGGGAGAGACGTGAGCTGGCTACCGCATGTGGAAGAGCAATTGCACGCTGCGGCCCATCGTCGCTATGGAACGTCACACACCTGGAGGCGCACGCGGCTTCCAGATCTCCTTCGCCGCGGCATTGCGATGAGCGCAGTACTCATGCTGCTCGGCGTCAGCGGTGCAGTAACGGCTGTCGTCCTGACCGCAGGCGATACGCCTGGTACCGCTACCGAGGCGGGCCAGGTCGGCGAGGTGTCACAGACGTTGCAGAAGTCGTTCGGCGTCCTAGCTCGCCCCGAGCATGCAAACGACGCTCTGCCGCCGGAAACCGCCAGGATGATCCAGATGTCGCCGTCACGTGACGTGCAGCGATTCGAGCTGGAGCTCGGAGCAGCTCGGCTCGTCGCATCTCGCGCCAGCGTCATGACGTTCTTGGTTCCGGGCGGGCGCGGCGCGTGCATTGCGACACGCGGTAGCGCCGGGCACGGGTTTGCGTGTCTTGACGACGATCTGGTCGCATTGGACGGGATCAGCACAAGCCAGGCCGATCCCTCGGGGTCTGAACGCCGCCAGCTAACGGGAATAGTTCCGGATCCGGTTGCGCGCGTGAGAGTGACCGCGGCTGATGGTGCCGTGGATGAGGTCGACGTCGTCGAGAACGGTTTCGCTACAGATGTCGCGCCCTCGGAATCGAGCCGGATCACCTGGCTCGACGCGGACGGCAGAGTCATCCGATCCGTACCCGCGCCGTGAGACCCGAATGCCGAGTCATAGACGGGCGGCTGAGTTGCCGATCCGGTGGCGCCCTCGTGTCGCGCGTGAATCGCGGTCCCGGCCTTTGACTGCGATTCGCGCGCGTCGCCCAAGGAGCTACCCAGGGGCGCTCTCAAGGAGTTCCGCGAACAGCGCATCAACGAGAACACGCCGGGCGGCCGAACACGACGACGGACGGAGGGTGCGGCGGCGCACCCTCCGGCCCAGCTAGACGCTCACAGCAGCGGCAAGCGGCAGCGGCCGGCCGAGCAGGTAACCCTGGCCCAGCTCGCAGCCCAGCGCGGCCAGGGCGTGGCGCTGGTCCTCGCGCTCGATGCCCTGTGCCACGACCTGCAGCCCGAACATCTCGCCGAGCTGGACGACCATCGACAGCACCGCGCGGTCGTGGGAGCTGCGCAGCGCGCCGTCCACGAACGGGCGGGCGATCTTGAGCATGTCCAGCGGACGCGTGCGCAGGAGCTCGACCGCGTGGCGGCCCGCCCCGAAGTCGTCGAACGCGATCCGCACGCCGATCGTGCGCAAGGCAGACACACCCTCGACGGAGGCGGAGGCCAAGGTCCGCTCGGAGAGCTCGAGCACCAGCCGCGCCGGATCGAGACCCGTCGACTCCAGGACGTCCCGCACCGTGCCGGCGTGCAGCCCGGCCAGGTTCACGTGCACCGCGGACAGCGCGCCGGAGGCGGCCGCCGAGCAGGCCTGGAACAGCACCTCGCGGTCGACCGCGGCGGCCAGCTCGCCCTCGGCGTCGCGCACGAAGGACGCCGCGCCGAGCAGGCCCAGCCGCGGGTGGCGCCAGCGGGCCAGCGCCTCGGACGCCACCACGGAGCCGTCGGCCAGAGCGACCACCGGCTGGAAGTGCGCGACCAGCTCGCCGCGGCGGAGCGCCTCGGCCAGCTCGTCGGACCGCGTCGACACGCCGTCGCCGGCGCCCTTCATCTCGGGGAACCAGACGCGCATCTGGTTCTTGCCCGCCTCCTTGGCGCGGTACATCGCCACGTCGGCGCGATGCAGGAGCTCGCCGGAGTCCAGCGAGCCCGCCGGCGCCGTGGCGATGCCGACCGAGGAGCGCACCCACAGCTCCTCGCCGTCCACCACCACCGGCTCGGTCAGCAGGTCCAGAATGCGCGCGGCGACGACCTCGCCGTGGTGGTCGTCGACGTCCTCCAGGAGCACGGCGAACTCGTCGCCGCCCATGCGCGCCGCGACGTCCCCCGGCCGCACCGACGCCTCGATCCGCCCCGCCGCCGCCACCAGCACCGCGTCGCCGGCCGCATGGCCCGCGCCGTCGTTGATGGCCTTGAAGTCGTCGAGGTCCAGGAACAGCACCGTGGCCATCCCCGAGCTGCGCTGCAGGGACGCCTCCACCCGGCGCAGGAACAGCGTCCGGTTGGCGAGACCCGTCAGGGGATCGCTCTGCGCCTGGCGCTCCAGCCGGTCGAGCTCCAACGACAACCCCGCGTGAGCGGCCAGCGCCTCGAAGAGCCGCAGGTCCTCGTCCGAGAACGAGTCCGTCGCCCCCACGCGGTCGCCGAGCACCATCACGCCCGCGAGGCGCGTCTCCCCGAGCACCGGAGCGATGAGCGCCTGCTCGAGGCCGCGCTCGATCAGGTACCGCTGCAGGTCCACCGACCCCGACGAACGGTCCACCCGCACGGCGCCGCCGTGCTCCACCACGGAGCGCAGCGCCGACGCCGCCGCGTGGGAGACCGGCACCATGACCTCTTCGTGGCCGTCGACGCCGCGGGCCGTGCGCAGGGCGCCGCCGTCGGCGCCCGGGAGCAGGACCAGCTCGGCCGTGCGGACCCGGAACGAGGAGCGCGTCCGCCGCAGGAGGTCGAGCAGCTCGCCCTCGAGCTCGCCGCCGCCCTGCGTCAGCGACCGCGTCACGCCGTAGAGGAACTCCAGCGACTGGTGCTTCGCCCGCTCGGACACCCAGGCGCGGTAGGCGAGCAGCAGCACCGCGGCCGGCGGGATCAGCAGCCAGCCCGCGCGCAGGTCCTGGGCCACGATCGTCGCGCCGGAGAGCGCCACGCTGGTGTTGGTCAAGGCCACCAGCAGATCGGCGCCCAGCATCCCCGCCAGCTTCCGCGACGGGATCGAGCCCTCGGAGAGGCCGATCGCGCAGAAGACCAGCACGGCGCCGGTCAGCGCCGAGACGAACACGGCCACGAACGTCGCGCCCCACACGGCGGGTCCGATCTCCGAAGGCGCCCCCGCCAGCGCGTGCAGCACGATCGTCGCCAGCACGCCCGTGAGGGCGAACTGGGCGAGGTTGAAGCAGAGCCGCAGCGGCCCCTGGCCGCGCGTCCAGATCAGCACCACCGCCGGACCGACGACCATCGCGATCACGAGATCGCTCGGCGAGGCCAGCAGCAGGCCCAGGACCAGCGGCAGCTCGGACAGCGTCAACGAGTGCGCGCTCCCGCGCACATGCGCGTGGATGACGAACAGCTCGGTGAAGGCGAAGCCCGCAGCCAGCGCCCACCACGGGATGCTCACGGCGTCCTGCAGCGGCGCGAGGTCGCGGACGACCTCGTACCACAGGACGATCGCCGCGACGGCCGTCGCGGCGATCAGGGCACCCAGGGTGGCGCGGCTCAGCGCGCCGAGACGTCGATCCACGAAGCTCCCGACCAGCGTCGGCCCGACCAGCGGCGCCCGGACCAGCGGCGCCCGCTCCAGCGGCGACCGGCCCATTCGGCGCCACCCGCCTCGTACTCGTCACGATCGCGCATCGCCCGAGCGATGGTGCGGCGATCGAGGACCGCGGGCAGCCAGTTCTGGCGAGCCTCGGCGGCGCTCGGCACCGGCGCGGCGAGCGAGCGGGTCAGATCGACGCGCCCGGCGCCGTCGGCCTCCACCGGATCCGGCAGGTCCACCGCACCGGCCACCAGAAGCGCCTTCAGCTGATCGGGCGTGATGTCTCCGCGAGCCGAGAGCAGCCGCGCGGCGAGACCCGTGACCACGGCGGCGGCCTGCGACGTGCCGCTGCCGCGGAAGTGGTTCTCGCCCACACGCGCCTCGGGGTACTCCTCGTCGAGGGCCGAGCCGGGGACCCGCAGGGAGACCATCGACGTACCGGGGGCGACCACGTCCGGTGTCCGGTAGCGGCTGCGGCTCGAGAACTCGGCCACGCGGTCGTCGGCCGGAGCGACCGTGTCACGCGTGTCGCTGGCGCCGGCGGCGATCACGAACGGATCGGCGGCCGGGAGATCCAGCCGGTCGCCGTACTTGCCGTTGTTGCCGGCCGCGGCGACGACGGCGATGCCGTCGTTCCACAGCTGCTCGACGGCCCAGGCGAGGACGTCATTGCGGTAGCCGCCGGTGTCCTGGACGCCGAGCGAGAGGTTGACGACGCGGATCTTGAGGCCGTTCGCGTCCTTGTTCCGGCGCACCCATTCAAGCGCGGAGAGCACCTGCGCGAGGCTGGTGCTGCCGTCCGCGCCCGCGACCTTGAGCGAGACGATCCGCGAGCCGGGAGCCGCACCGGCGATGAGGCCGGCGACGTGGGTGCCGTGGCCGAAGGTGTCGAGCGTCGCCAGGCGGCGATCGCGCCGCTCGGCGGAGAAGTCAGGACCGTGGACGACGCGACCGGCCAGCGGGCCGATCGGCACCACGCCGGAGTCGATCAGGGCGACGTCGACGCCGGATCCATCCGGCGCTCCGGCGGCGATTCCGGCGCCGCCGGCGATCCGCTGCAGAGAGGTGGCGGCGGCCGCGTCACCGGCGTCCGCGGCGCGCGCGGAGGCGGGCAGCAGGAGCGCGATGAGGGCGAACCCGAGGGCCACCATGCGGGTCGGCTTGGGCCGTCCCCGTCCGTCCCAGCGGATCCCGTAGCGAATCGTCAAGCGGTTCCTTCCGTGGCGTTTCATCCGCGACGCGCATTCGTCGCTTCGAAAGCGGTATCGGCAACGCCCGGGGATCGCTCAGGCGGACATATGTCCAGAAACTCAGCTGAAGGCTGGGATCACCCGCTCCGCGACGAGCTTCAGCTGGCCGTTGATGTCCGGCACGTTCTCCACCTTCTGGCCGGAGAAGAACTCGACCAGGTGGGCGTCGGTGAGGCACAGGATCATGTGGTTGACGCCCGCGGGCTCGATGTCGGACTTGATCTTCTCGACGCACTCCTCGGGCGTGCCGGCGATCGACAGCTTCTCCGACAGCTCGGGCCGGAAGAGCTCGATCGCCTTCGCGACGTCGCCCGCCCCGAGCGCCTCGACCACCGGCGCGACCTCCTCGGTCGTGATCCCGTGGCGCTCGAGCTGCTCGGGCGGCATCGAGGAGATGTAGAAGGCGACGATGATGCGCGCGGCCTGCTTGGCGGCGGCCGAGTCCTCGCCCACCACGGTCACGACCCAGGCCCCGATGTCGAGATCGTCGAAGTTGCGGCCCGCGTTGTCGGCGCCCTTGCGGACGTTCTCGACGACGTAGTCGTAGGCGTCGCGCGAGTAGGAGAGCGCGTGGTGCAGGCCGTCGGCGAGCTCGCCGGCCGCGATGAAGGAGCGCGGGCCCTTCATCCCGCCCATCTTCAGCGGGATCCGGTCCTGCACCGGCCGGGCGGCCGTGAACAGGCCGGTGTACTGGAAGAAGTCGCCCTTGAAGTCGATCTTCCCGTCGTCCAGGAAGGTGCGCATGACGTGCAGCGCCTCCTTCAGGCGGGAGAGCGGCTTCTTGGCGGCCCAGTCGATGTGGTACTGCTGCATCAGCCCGAAGTTGCCGGTGGAGACCACGGCCTCCATGCGCCCGCCGGTCAGCTCGTCGAGCGTGGCCAGCTGCTGGCAGATCAGCGTCGGCTCGCGCAGGAACACGTGCGTGACGTTTGGGCCGAAGCGGATGTTCTTCGTCTTGTCCGCCGCAGCAGCGAAGAGCACCCAGAGGTCCTTGTGCCAGGTCTCGTCGACCGAGTAGCAGGCGTAGAAGCCGAGGTCGTCCGCCGTCTTGATCATCTCGATCGAGTCGTTGAGCGGATAGTCGGGCAGCATGCAGTAGCTGAACTTCATTCCCCCTCCTCCGGCATCGTCTCGGACCCCAGTCCCGTGGAGAGGACCTCGTCCGCGAAGTGGTCGTGCATCCAGTCCAGGTGGTCCCAGCGCGCCGCCACGATGCGCTGGGTGTCCCAGGCCGGCATGTCCTGCTGCGGGAAGACCTGCATCTTCTCCGGGTCGACCTCGTAGACGTGCTCGAACCGCATGATCACGTCGTCGGTGATGCGCTGTGCCTCCGGCGGCTTCTGGTCGCCGAGTCGGAAGATGCTCATTCGTACGCCTCGTCCATCGACTGCTTGCCGGGGTTCATCACGTTGTTGGGGTCGAGCGCGCGCTTGATGCGCTTGACCACCTCCCACGAGCTGCCCATCTCGGTCGGCACCAGCTCGGCGTCGCCCGCCCGGGTCGCGCCGTGGCAGGCCGTCATCGACCCGCCGTACTTCAGCGTCACCTCGGAGATCTCCCGCTTGCAGCTCACCCAGGCGTCCCACGTGGTGTCGTCGAGCTTCTGCTCCCAGATCCCGACGTCGATCTCCACCAGGTAGTCGGCCCACGGCTTGTGGGCGCCGCTGGTGTAGGCGAACATCCCCCAGTCGTCGAAGATCCCGTACTCGTGGATGTAGCGGTCCACGATCGCGTGCCACTCCTCGCGCACCTGCGGGAGGACGGAGTAGTTGAGCGCCGCGTCCTCGCAGTGCCAGGACATCGGGACGACCTGGCCGTCGAGCGTGCGGCCGTGCAGCGGGGTCGCGTAGCGGTCGTGGCGAGAGGCCCAGTCGCCCTGGGAGATCTCGTCGCCGAGGTACTTGCCGCCGTCGGACCGGCCCAGCTCCATGATGATCTTGGACGCCGGCTCGACCTCGGCGCGCCGCCCGTACATGGCGACCGCGACCACGCTGCGGACGTCCTCCGGCTGCGTGATGTAGGCCTCGTCGTCGCGGCGCAGGTAGCGCAGCTTCCACTCGTCGAAGAGGACCACGCCGGCGATCGTGGCCAGCCCGCACTTGGTGAGCGTGCCGGTCGTCCGGTAGGCCTTCATGTAGTCGTCGAAGGCGAAGAAGGCCGCGAACTCGGTCTCCGGCCGGGGCACGAGCTCCAGCGTCGCCTCGGTGCAGATCCCGAGCGTCCCCTGATGGCCGGTGAACAGGTGCTTGAGGGTCAGGCCGGTCGAGGACTTGCGCAGCTTGCGGCCGCCGCCCTCGGCGATCTCGACGATCTCGCCGGTCGGGAGCACGACCTCCATCGAGATCACGAGGTCGCGCGTGTGGCCGAAGCGCGAGCCCAGCAGCGACCAGCCGCCGGTGCCGATCCGGCCGCCCACGAGCGAGCACGGGTACGACGCCGGGTCGTCGGGATAGAAGACGCCGTGCGGGCGCAGGACCTCGTTGAGCTTGAGCATGTTGATGCCCGGCCCGACGGTCACCGTCCGGTCCACGAGGTCGATCTCGTGGATCTGGTTCATGAGCTTGACGTCGACGAGGATGCCGCCGCGCAGCGGCACCGCCCCGTCGCTCAGGCCCGTGCCGCCGGCCCGCGGGACGATCGGGAGCTTCAGCCGGTTCGCCAGCTTGACGACCTCGCTGACCTCCTGCGCGGTCTTCGGCAGCACGGCGACGTCCGGCATGTGCTCGGCCCAGCGGTGGACCGGGAACGGCGCCGGCACGCGCGTGCGCACCACGCGCGACGACAGGTTGTCGAGCACCCGGTCGTCGTCGCCGATGATCGCGCGCAGCTCGTCGAGGACCGCGTCGTCGACGGCGGCGATCATGCCCGCGCCTCGGCGCTCGTGTGGCCGCCCACCTCGATCCCGGCCGATTGCGCGACCAGCTCGAAGAGGTCCATCACCTCGAGCGTCCCCACCTCGCTCAGCGGGCGCTCGGACCACGGGCAGGCGCTGATCAGGGCGTCGACCTCGAGGTCCGCCGCCTTCTCCACGCGGCGGCGGCTGATCTCGGCGGTGATCTCCGGCTTCTCGATCGGGAGCCCGCCGCCGCCGCCGGAGCAGTAGCTCCACTGGGTGACGCGATCGACGTCCTTGAACTCGAGGCCGGGGATGGCCCGGAGCAGCTCGCGCGGCGCCTCGTGGACGCCCTTGCGCTTGTTGAGCCGGCACGGGTCGTGGTAGGTGACGGTGCGCTTGACGGGCTCGGTCAGCTGGATGCGGCCGGCCTTCACGAGGTCGTTGACCAGCTCGACCCCGAGGACGATCTCGAAGTCGTAGCTCTCGCCGAAGTACTTCGGATAGTCCTCCGTGAAGGCGATGAAGTCGTGCGGGTCGGGGGCGATGATGCGGGTCGCCCCGACCGCCCGCCAGTCGGCCACGTTGTGCTCGGCGTGCTTGCGCGCGAGGTCGACGTAGCCCATCTCGGCGGCCGGTCCGCCGCAACACCACTGCTCGCGCATGAGCCCGAACTGCACCCCTGCACGCTGCAGCAGCTGGGCGAAGGCGCGCGTGTACGAGGTGCGGTAGAAGGCCGCCTCGCAGTCGACGAAGAGGATCGTCTCGCCGCCCACCGGGATGTCCAGGCCCTCGGCCCAGTCGGCGACGTGCTCCTGCGAGACGTCGACCTCCCCCAGCACCGGCTCGTTGTGGTTCTCGGCCAGGCGCTCGTTCCAGAGCTTCCAGCCCTCGCGCTCGTTGCCGGTCTCCACCATCAGCGCGCGCATGGCCTTCACGACGGACACGGTCTGCGTGCGGTGGCGGTAGAAGTCGCCGGTGAAGAGGGTGTTGGGGCAGCGCAGCTCGCAGGCCCCGCACTGCGTGCAGTGGACGAAGTCGTCGGCCACGTCGGCGACGTCGACCAGGCCCTTCTCCATCGCCACGATGTTGGCGTGGAACGCCGTCGGCGTGTGGTTCTCGTTGCGGGTGACCTGCATCACCGGGCACACCTCGCGACAGAACTTGTGGCCTGACGAGAAGCAGCCGTAAGCGTTGTTCCGCCACCGCTCGACGAAGTCCCGCTGTTGGTCCGACATCGTCCCCCTCTCCGGATCGGGCGTCGTGGCGCGAACGTATCACGCCGTCACGAGCGCCGGGCTTGCCTCCGGCGGGGGGCGGGCGTACGGTCCGGTTTGCCCGTCCGCGACCGGGAGGACGTCATGAGCACCACCGCAGAAGCCTTCGGCATCGCCGCCGTGATCGAGTTCCTGGAGGAGGCGGGCGTGGCTCACGAAGTCGTCGAGCACCGGCCGACGTTCAGCGCTGCCGCCGAGGCGCGGGCGTCGGGGGCGCAGCCGCGCCAGGCCGCCAAGACCCTCGCCCTGCACGACCGCGCGGGCTACCGGATGGCGGTGATCCCGGCCTCGCACCGGCTCGACCTACAGCGCGTCCGCGAGCTGCTGGGAGCGTCGAGCCACCTCCGGCTGGCCAGCGAGGAGGAGCTCCAGCGCGACTTCCCGATGTTCGAGGTCGGCGCCATGCCGCCGCTCGGTCCGATGATGCCGATGCCCGAGATCATCGACGTGCACCTGCTCTACCACGACCACGTGCTGTGCGCCGGCGGTGACCACCGGCACGCGCTGCGGATGGACCCCCGCGACCTGATGCGGCTCTGCGAGCCGCGGGTGGCCGCGATCTGCGAGTCGTCGGAGGGCCGGAGCCGCTTCCGAGACCTGCCGCGGATCTAGAGCGCGCGCAGCCCGGCGGTCACGGCCGCCGCGGTGATCACGACGACGATCATCGGCAGCTTCGCGAGCAGCGCTGCGGCCGCGGCGAGCACGCCGCCGGCCGTCTCGTCGATGGTCAGCGTGCGATCGCTGGAGCCGAAGAGGTCGACCACCACGAGCGCGGCGAGCAGGCTGGGCGCGAGGCGGGCGATGACGGCGCCCGCCTGCGGCGGCAGCTCGCGGCCGCCGAGCAGGACCGGGCCTGCCGCCTTGAGCGCGAACGCGCCGATGGCCAGCAGGCCGACGGTGAGCCAGACCGTGGTCATCGCTTCCTCAGTCCGAGCAGGGCCGCGGCAGCAGCCGCGACGACGGGGATGCCGGGAGGCGTGAAGGGCACCAGGACGAGCGCGATGGCCGCGCCGAGCAGGGCGCTGGAGACCATCGAGCGGTCACGCAGCTCCTCGGCGAGGAGCGCCAGGTAGAACGCGGGGAACATCGCGTCGAGCCCGAGGGCGGCGGGGTCGCCGAGCAGGGCTCCCGCCGAAGACGCCGAAGGCCGTACCGGTCCACCACGCGAGCGCCTGCGGGGCCGTCGCGCCGAGCATCAGCTCGCGGCTGAACGTGCCGTCGCCGCGGTTGGCGAGCGCCCACGACGCGTCGACCATCCCCTGCGCCTCGGCGGCGCGGCGGACGGGCCCGCCGACCATGGCGGGCGCGACGGCGAGGCCCATGGGCAGGAAGCGGGTGTTGATGAGCAGGCCGGCCGAGACGGCCGAGGCGAGGCTGCCGCCGGCGGCCATGATGCTGACCGACGCGAACTGCGCCGAGCCGCTGAAGACGAGGATCGACATCGCGATCGCCGCCCACGCGCCCATGACGGGCTCCGCGAGGACGCCGAACGAGACGCCGATGGCGAACGTCGGCAACGCGAGCGTGAGGCCCGCCTTCAGCCCGTCCTTCATCGTCGGACCCTCGGGCTCGCCTCCGCGCGGGCCGGCCTTCTCGGCGAGCGCGGCCGACTCCTCGGCCGTTCGCTCTGATACCAGCATAAGGTTCATGCCGGTGTTATAACACACCCTAAAGACTTATGCTAGTATGAATTTATGAAGCAGGCTGTGGAGGAACCTGGAGATCGCGCCCCGGCCCCCGGCGCGCTGCGACTCGTCCAGGTCTTCGTCAACACGAACGACCTCGAGACCGGCCCGGACATCCTTCCCGACGCCGCCGCGCTCCGCGCCTGGCTGATCGATGCGGGCGTGCTCGGCCCCGACGCCGCCGTGACCGACGACGATCACGCGCGAGCGATCGAGCTCCGCGAGGCGATCCGCGAGCTGGTCTCCTCGCACGCGGGTCTCGCCTTCGACCCGCAGCGCCGCCGACGTCGTCGCCGCGATCCCCGTGCGAGCCGTGCTCGACGATCCGCATACGCGGTTCGAGGCGGTCGGCGACGGATTCGACGGCGCGCTCAGCGCGATCGTCGCCGCCATCCACGCCGGGATCGCCGAGGGCACCTGGGAGCGCCTCAAGTCCTGCGAGCGCGACATCTGCCGCTGGGCGTTCTACGACCACTCCAAGAACCGCTCTGGCCACTGGTGCTCGATGGCGGTCTGCGGGCAGCGCGAGAAGAACCGCCGCGCCTACCGGCCGGCGCGTCGCTCGGGCGGCCACGACCCCGGCTGGTAGGGAGATGGAAGGACTGTCGTCGCGGCGCGCGTCCTCCCCGCTGTTGTTATCCGGCTCGCCAGGATTCGCAGGTTCGGGGGCGAGATTCGCGTGGGGTTGCCCATACACGGTATGCGTGTACAGACGACCCCAGACACGCGGATCAAGCGCGGAGATCGTCCCCGCCCGGCATCGCCGCTCCCCCCCCAGCCGCAGTTCGTCCGCCGGCACCGATCACACGACCGAACAACCTGCTCGGGTCCGACAGGTCGGCGCTTATAGGATCGCCGGAGCGCCGTGCGTTCGGCCGGCGCTCTCGAGGCGGAGGCAGAGTCATGAGATTCAAGGTCGCAGTGCTCCTAACCGTGGCCGCGGTGCTGGCCGCCGCGGGGCCCGCGGTCGCCGACGGGACGCGGACGGACCTGCGGTTCCGCGGCCAGGCGATCGTTCCGACCGGGACGACGTTCCTGGGGACGACGGTCGGCGGCCTGTCGTCGATCACCTACGACTCGCGGCGGGGCGTCTTCTACACGATCTCCGACGACCAGACCAACGCGCGCTTCTACACCGTCGGCCTCGACCTGCGCGACGGGCGGCTCGCGGACGGCGACGTGCGCTTCAAGGCCGTCACGACGCTCCTGGCGCCCGACGGCCGGCCGTATGCGCCGATGAGCCTCGATCCCGAGGGGCTCGCGCTGACCAAGGATCGCGAGCTCATCTACACGTCCGAGGGACTGCCGAACAGCCTGATCGACCCGTTCGTGCGCCGCGCCTCGCTCGACGGGGCGTTCCTGGGCTCGCTGCCGGTGCCGCAGCCGTTCCTCGTCACCGCGGACCAGTCCAGCGGCGTGCGGCCCAACCTCGGCTTCGAGAGCGCCGGCGTGACGCGCAACGGCCGCTTCCTCTTCACGGCCACCGAGAACGCGCTCTACCAGGACGGCCCGGCCGCGACCGTCGCCAGCGGCAGCCCGGCCCGCATCCTCCGCTACGACCTGCGGAGCCGCCGGCTCGACCGCCAGTGGTTCTACGAGACCGATCCGGTCGCCGAGCCGCCGGTCCCCGCCGGCCAGTTCTCCGTCAACGGGCTCGTGGAGCTCCTCCCGCTCGACGACGACTCCCTGATCGCGATGGAGCGGTCGTTCTCGGTCGGCGCGCCCGGCACCGGCAACACGATCCGGCTCTACGCGGTGGAGCTGCGCGGAGGGCACGCGCGCAAGCGCCTGCTGCTGGACCTCGACGTGCTGGGCATCCCGCTCGACAACGTGGAGGGCCTGACCTTCGGGCCCCGGCTTCCGCATGGCCGCAGGTCGCTCGTCCTGGTCAGCGACAACAACTTCGCCCCCGCCCAGTTCACGCAGTTCCTGCTGTTCTCGCTCGACGACTGAGAGGAGAAGTGATGCCGGATACGGGCTATGCGCCGATCGGCGACCTCAGGATGTACTACGAGATCCACGGCGAAGGGCGGCCGACGCTGCTGCTGCCGGGGGCCTACATGACCGCCGACAGCATGGCGCCGCTGCTCGCGCCGCTGGCCCGGTCGCGGCAGGTGATCGCCGTCGACCCGCAGGGCCACGGCCGCACGGCCGACGTCGACCGGCCCATCACCTACGAGGGGATGGCCGACGACATGGCCGGCCTCGCCAAGCACCTCGGGCTCGACGAGGTCGACGTGGTCGGCTACAGCATGGGCGGCGGCATCGGGCTCCAGCTGGCGATCCGGCACCCGGAGCTCGTGCGCCGGGCGGCGCTCGCCTCGGCGTCGTTCCGCTACGACGGGATGTATCCCGAGCTGATCGAGATGTTCCCCACGATCACGCCGGAGCTGTTCAGGGGCAGCCCGATGGAGGAGGAGTACAAGCGGCTCGCCCCGGACCCGGACGGCTTCGACAGCCTCGTCTGGAAGCTCAAGGAGCTCGACACGACGCCGTTCGAGTGGGACCTCAGCGCCGTCAAGGCGCCGATCCTCCTCATCGTCGGCGACTCGGACATCATCCGGCTCGAGCACGCGGTCGAGATGGTCCGGGCGCTCGGGGGCGGCAGGCCGGGCGACATGACCGGTCCCGGCGAGTCGCAGCTCGCCGTGCTCCCGGGCACCACCCACTTCATGCCGCCCGGCTCGGGCATGCTCGATCGCAGCGACCTGCTCGTGGCCATGATCGCGCCGTACCTCGACAAGTGAACGTCCTCGCGCTCTACGACATCCACGGGAACGTAGATGCGCTCGAGGCGGTCCTGGCCGACGCGCCGGACGCGGACGTCATCGTCGTGGGCGGCGACGCCGTGCCCGGGCCGTTCGCACGCGCGACGCTCGACCGCCTCGAAGGGCTGCCGGTGCGGTGGCTGCGCGGGAACGGGGAGCGCGAGGTCGCCGCGGCGGTCGGCGGCTCGGCGCCTGCCGAGGACGACACGGCCGCGGTCACCGCGGCGCTGACCGCCGCGGAGCTCGGCGACGAGCGAGCGCGGGCGCTCGGCGAGCTGCCGCTGACGCTCGAGCTCGACGGGGTGCTCTACTGCCACGCCACCCCGCGGCGCGACGACGAGATCCTCACGCGGCTCTCCCCGCCCGAGCGCTTCGCCGACGCCCTCGCGAGCGTCGAGCAGACACTCGTGGTCGGCGGCCACACGCACCAGCAGGACGACCGCGAGGTCGGCCCCACGCGCTTCGTCAACGCCGGCAGCGTCGGGCTGCCGTACGAGGGCGACGGCGCGGCGCGCTGGCTCTGGATCGCCGACGGCGTGCCCGAGCTCCGGCAGACGGCCTACGACTCCGCCGCCGCCGGGCGGCGCATCCTCGCCGCGGGCTGGCCCGACGAGCAGTCGGTCGACGCGGCGCTCATCACGCCGGTCGACCCGCTGTTCATCACGAGGCTGTTCGAAGGACAGGCCTAGTCGAGGATGCGGGAGAGGCGCCGCTCGAGCGCGCCCGACATCGCCTCGCGGATCGGGCCCTCCTCGAACCGCTCGACGAGCTCCTGCATGAAGCCCTCGATGACCAGCCGCTGCGCGACCGGCTCGCCGAGCCCGCGCGAGCGCAGGTAGAAGAGCTGGTCCTTGTCGATCTGCGCGATCGCGGCCGCGTGGGTGCACCGCACGTCGTTGGCCAGGATCTCCAGGCCGGGGATGGCATCCGCGTGGGCGCGCTTCGACAGCAGCAGGTTGCGGCACTCCTGGAAGGCGTCGGTCTGCTGGGCGCCGGGGTCGACCTTGATCACGCCGCGCCAGACGGCCTGCGAACGATCGGCCAGGATCCCGCGGAACGCGAGATCGGACGTCGTGTTCGGCGCGCCGTGCTCCTGCGTCGTGTCGAAGTCGATGTGCTGGCGGCCGTGCGGCGCGTACGCGCCGGTGACCTTGGCGTGGGCGCCCTCGCCGGCCAGCAGCGTCTCGGTGCGCACGCGGCCGTTGACCCCGCCGAAGCCGATCGCGACCCAGTCGAGCGTGCCGTCGCGGTCCACCTCGGCGCGCTGGGCGCCGAAGATCCACGAGTTCTCGTTGAGGTCCTGCCCGCAGACGTAGCGCAGGCGGGCGTTCTGACCGACCACGAGCTCGACGACGGTGTTGAGCAGCGTCTCGGACTCCTCGTCGCCGGAGAGGTACTGCTCCCAGACCTCGGCCTCGGCGCCCTCCTCGAGGACGACGAGCACGCGCCGCTGCAGGGCGGTGCCGGCCGCGGCGGTCACCGCCGTCAGGAGGATCGGGGCCTCGACGCGCACGTTGCGCGGGACCCACACGAACGCGCCGCCCTCCCAGGCGTCCTCGTTCCAGCGGGTGAAGACGTCGTCGGCCGCGACCACACGGCCGAGGTGCGGGTCGACGAGCTCGGGATGGCGCTCGCGGGCGACCGACAGCGGCAGCACCACGGGACCGTCCTCGACCGCCGCGCCGTCGGACACGGCGGCGTCGACCTGGTCGAGCCGCGTGCCCTCCGGCACGCCGGCGAACAGGCCCTCCGGCACGGCGTCGAGCGAGCCGCCCTCGGCGGGCCCGAAGGCCGAGAGGTCGAGCCGGCTCAGGTCCGTGAACTCCCAACCGGGCCGGCCCTTGAAGGTCGGGAGCTCCAGAGCGGTGACCTCAGCCAATGGAGCCCTCCATCTGGAGCTCGATGAGGCGGTTCATCTCGACCGCGTACTCCATCGGGAGCTCCTTGACGATCGGCTCGATGAAGCCGTTGACGATGAGCTTGCCGGCCTCCTCCTCGGAGAGCCCGCGCGCCATCAGGTAGAAGAGCTGCTCCTCGCCGATCTTGGAGACCGACGCCTCGTGGCCGACATCCACGTCGTCGTCGCCGATGCGGATCGTCGGGTAGGTGTCCGAGCGCGAGTGCTCGTCGAGCAGCAGCGCGTCGCAGACCACCTTCGAGCGCGAGCCATGGGCGCCCTTGGCGATCTCGAGCAGGCCGCGGTAGGAGCCGCGCCCGCCGTCCTTGGAGATCGACTTGGCGAAGATGTTCGACGTCGTGTTCGGCGCCGCATGGATGATCTTGGCGCCGGCGTCCTGATGCTGGCCCTTGCCCGCGAAGGCGATCGAGAGCACCTCGCCGTGCGCGCGCTCGCCCATCAGGTAGACGCTCGGGTACTTCATGGTCAGCTTGGAGCCGAGGTTGCAGTCGACCCACTCGACGGTGGAGTCCTCGTAGGCCACCGCTCGCTTGGTCACGAGGTTGTAGACGTTCTGCGACCAGTTCTGCACGGTCGTGTAGCGGATCCGCGCGCCCGGCTTGGCGATCAGCTCGACGACGGCGGAGTGCAGCGAGTCGGTCGTCCAGACCGGCGCAGTGCAGCCCTCGACGTAGTGCACGTACGAGCCCTCGTCGGCGATGATCAGCGTGCGCTCGAACTGGCCCATGTTCTCGGTGTTGATCCGGAAGTAGGCCTGGAGCGGCATCTCGACGTGGACGCCCGGCGGCACGTAGACGAACGAGCCGCCCGACCACACGGCGCTGTTCAGCGCGGCCAGCTTGTTGTCGTTCGAGGGGATGATCGAGGCGAAGTACTCGCGCACGAGGTCCTCGTGCTCGCGCAGGCCGGAGTCCATGTCCATGAACACCACGCCCTGCTTCTCGAGGTCCTCGCGCACCTGGTGGTAGACGACCTCGGACTCGTACTGGGCGCCGACGCCGGAGAGGAACTTGCGCTCGGCCTCCGGGATGCCCAGGCGGTCGAACGTGCGCTTGATGTCCTCCGGGACGTCGTCCCAGGTCTTCGAGGACTTCTCGGACGCGCGGACGAAGTAGTGGATGTCGTCGTAGTCGACCTCGGCCAGCATCGGCGAGCCCCAGGTGGGCTGCGGGCGGCTGAGGAAGTGATCGAGCGCCTTCAGGCGGAACTCGAGCATCCAGGCGGGCTCGTTCTTGAACGCGGAGATCTGCTCCACGAGCTCGCGGGTGAGGCCCTTCGGGGCCTTGTAGGCGTACGCGTTCTCCGGATCGAAGAACCCGTACTTCTCCTTGTAATCGGCGTTGATGCCGACCAGCGCCTGCTGCTCGGCGATCACCTCGGGCGTAGTAGCCATAGGTCAGTCGACCTCCACTTTGATCACGCCGTTCTCGACCGCCACCGGGAAGGTGTCGATCGGGATGTAGGCAGGCAGGTTCAGGGGCTTTCCGGTCCGCAGGTCGAACACCGAGCCGTGCCGGGGGCACTCCACGGTGCAGGTATCTTCATCCACGTCGCCCTCCATGAGATCACCGTCGTCGTGCGAGCAGCGGTCCTCGATGGCGAGGATGTCACCGCCGCAGTTCACGACGCCGATCTCGAGGTCCTCCCACATTACGACGCGCTTGGCGCCGGGCGGGAGGTCTTCGACAGGGCAGATGTCCACAAAAGTCCGACTCACGGGGTAGGTTTTAGTCTAGCGGTCGGGCAGGGTAGGCCCTGGGGTCATGGCGCCCTTTGAAGAGGCGGCAGCTCCGGCTGTCCTCGCCAGGCTGGCAGAGGGCGACGGACGCCTGGAGGCCGCGGTGCAGGCCCGCCTCGAGCGCCTTGACGTGCGCTTCGCCGTGCACCGCGGGAGCACGTTTCCGCTCGACCCCGTCCCGCGCGTGATCGCGTCCGACGAGTGGGACCATCTCAAGGTCGGCCTCGCGCAGCGAGTGAAGGCGCTCAACGCCTTCGTGGCCGACGCCTACGGCCCGCGCCGGATCGTCCAGGCCGGCGTGGTCCCCTCGCGCGTGATCGAGACCGCCGAGCACTACGAGCCGGCCATGCGCGGCGTCGAGCCGCCCGGCGGGATATGGGTCGGCGTGGCCGGGCTCGACCTCGTGCGCGACGCGAACGGCGAGTTCCTCGTGCTGGAGGACAACCTGATGACGCCGAGCGGCTTCGGCTACGCGGTGGCCGCACGCCTCGCGGTCGGCGAGTCGCTCGAGCTCGGGCCTGGCGAGGGCCCGCGCGACCTCGGCGGGGTCCCGGCGCTGCTGGCCGGGACGCTGCGGGCGGGCGCCGCGCGGGAGTCCGAGCCCTACCTGATCGTCCTCAGCGAGGGGCCGGAGAACGGCGCCTACTGGGAGCATGCCTGGGCGGCCAGGGAGCTCGGCGTGCCGCTCGTGGCACCGTCCGAGCTGGAGCTCGACGGCGACACGCTCAAGCACGGCCCGCACACCGTTGACGCCGTCTACCGCCGCACCAACGCCGATCTGCTGTCCACCGACGTCGGCAAGCTGCTCGGCCCGCCGCTGCGCGCGGGCACGCTCGGCGTGCTCAACGCCTTCGGGACCGGCGTCGGCGACGACAAGCTCACCCACGCCTACGTCGAGGACATGATCCGCTTCTACCTCGGCGAGGAGCCGCGCCTGCGCTCGGTCCCCACGCTCGACCTCGCCCGCCGCGACCACCTCGAGCAGGCGCTCGACACGTTCGACGACCTGGTGGTCAAGCCGCGCGCCGGCCATGGCGGCCACGGCGTGGTGGTCTGCCCCCACGCGGAGCCGGAGGACGTCGCCGCCGCGCGCGAGACGGTGCGCAAAGCGCCCGAGGAGTGGGTAGCTCAGCCTCTCGTGGACCTCTCCACGCACCCGACGCTGGTCGACGGAGTCCTCGCACCTCGTCATGTCGACCTGCGACCGTTCGTCTTCATGCACGGTCCCGACCACCCGCGCGTGATGCCCGGCGGCCTCACGCGCTTCGCGACCGCCGAGGGCTCCCTCGTCGTCAACTCCACGCAGGAGGGCGGCTTCAAGGACACCTGGGTGATGCCATGAGCGCCCCGCTGATCGGCGTCACCACGTCCGAGATGCGCATGCCGCGCCGCACGCACCCGCTGCCCGAGGGCGACCCGCCGCAGGCCGAGATGGCGCTGGGCATCGTCTACGCGCGCGCGGTGGAGCTGGCCGGCGGGCTGCCGGTCGTGCTCCCGCCGATCGGGCTCGACGTGGTCGACTCGCTCGTCGGCCGCCTGTCCGGGGTCTGCCTGTCCGGCGGGCCGGACCTCGACCCGGCCGCCTACGGCGCCGAGCCGCACCCCGAGCTCGGCGTGGTGGAGCCGCAGCTCGACGCCTTCGAGGTCGCCGTCGCGCAGCGGGCCGACGCGCTCGGCCTCCCGGTGCTGGGGATCTGCCGCGGCTCCCAGGCGCTCAACGTGGCCCGCGGCGGCACGCTGCACCAGCACCTGCCCGACGTGACCGACGGCTCGATCGCCCACCGCCAGACCGCCTCGGGCCGCCAGACCACGCACAGCGTCACGGTCGAGGCCGGCTCGCGGCTGGCCGGGATCGTGGGCGCCGGCGAGGTCGACGTGAACTCGTTCCATCACCAGGCGGTCGATCGGCTCGGCCAGGGCCTGCGCGCCGTCGCTTGGGCGCCCGACGGGGTGATCGAGGCCATCGAGGGCGACGGGCCGACGCTCTATCTCGGCGTCCAGTGGCACGTCGAGACGCTGATCGAGCGGCGCGAGCACCAGGCCCTGTTCGACGAGCTGGTCGGCGCGGCCATGGCGGGACGCCGGGCCGCCTGATGTGCGGCTTCGGCGTCGAGCTGCGGCCCCGCGGCCGCCCGGATCGCGACGCGCTCGAGCGGATGGGCGAAGCGCTGGCGCCGCGCGGCCCGGACGGCCACGGGCTGTGGCTGAACGGGACGACCGGCCTGGTGCACCGGCGGCTGGCCATCATCGACCTCACGGAGACCGGTGCCCAGCCGATGCGCGACGACGCGCTCGGCCTCACCGTGGTCTTCAACGGCTGCATCTACAACCACCGTGAGCTGCGGGCCGAGCTCGAGGGCTGCGGGCACCGCTTCGCGTCGACGAGCGACACCGAGGTGCTGATCAAGGGCTGGGCGCAGTGGGGCGAGGCGCTGCTCCCGCGCCTGGCCGGGATGTTCGCGTTCTGCCTCGTGGAGGAGTCCGGCCGCATCGTCCTGGCGCGCGACCGCCTCGGCGTCAAGCCCCTGTACCTCGCCGACCTGCCCGGCGGCGGCCTGCGCGCGGCCTCCACGCTGCCCGCCCTCGTGCGCGCGGGCGGGATCGACACCGCGGTCGACCCGGTCGCGCTGCACCACTACCTGAGCTGGCACTCGATCGTCCCTGCCCCGCGCACGATCCTCCGCGGCGTCGGCAAGCTCCCGCCCGCCACCGTGCTGGTCATCGAGCCCGACGGCACCCGCCGCGAGCGCCGCTGGTGGGACCCGCCGTTCGCGCGCGACCGCGACTGGTCCGAGGACGAGTGGCTCGGAGCCGTGCGCGACGCGCTGCACACCGCGGTGCGGCGCCGCATGGTGGCCGACGTGCCGGTGGGGATCCTGCTCTCCGGCGGCCTGGACTCGAGCCTGATCGTCGCGCTGCTGGCGCGGCAGGGCCAGAGCGGGCTGGCCACGTTCTCCATCGGCTTCCCCGACGCGGGCGGGCGCGAGGGCGACGAGTTCGAGTTCTCGGACCTGGTGGCCGAGGAGTTCGAGACCGAGCACCGGCAGATCCGCGTGGAGCCGGAGCGGATCGTGGAGGCGCTGCCGCACGCCATCGGCGCCATGAGCGAGCCGATGGTCTCGCACGACGCCGTCGCCTTCTGGCTGCTCTCGGAGGCCGTTGCGCGCGAGCGCAAGGTCGTGCAATCCGGCCAGGGCGCCGACGAGATCTTCGGCGGCTACTACTGGTACCCGCCGCTGCTGGAGGCGCCGGGTGACGGGCTCGAGACCTACGCCGGCGCGTTCTTCGACCGCGACCACGCCCAGATCTCCGACCTGGTCAGCCCCGAGTGGGCCCTCGACCACGACCCGTCGCTGGCCTTCGCCGCGGAGTGGTTCGCCCGCGCAGGAGCCGACTCGCCCGTCGACCGCGGCCTGCGGCTCGACGCCGAGGTGATGCTGGTCGACGACCCGGTCAAGCGCGTCGACAACATGACCATGGCCCACGGCCTTGAGGCGCGCACGCCGTTCCTCGACCACGACCTCGTGGAGCTCGCCGCCGCCTGCCCGCCGGAGCTCAAGCTGGCCCACGGCGGCAAGGGCGTGCTCAAGCAGGCGGCGCGCGGTCTGGTCCCTGACGCCGTGATCGACCGTCCGAAGGGTTACTTCCCCGTGCCCGCGCTCTCGCATCTCGAAGGCCCGGTCCTCGCGCTGGTTTCCGATGCGCTCACTTCTACGGCCGCTCGCGAGCGCGGCCTGTTCCGCCCAAGCGTCGTGGACGCGATGCTCGCCGATCCAAACGCGCACCGTACGAATCTCGACGGGAGCACGCTCTGGCAACTTGCGCTTCTGGAGCTCTGGCTCCAAGCTCACCTGGCCGGGTAGGACTCGACCGCGGGGCGATCAAGAGCGCCACCGGCTTGGACCGCTAGCCAAGGTCTCGAGTCGACAGCCAGGGGAGGCTTGAGAGGATGGCTTTGGAGGACGTATTGCCCGCATGGGCGGAGTGGAAGGCCGATCCCGCCACCCCATGGACCGTGGGCATCGAGGAGGAGGTCATGCTCGTCTCGCCCGAGACGTGGCTTCCCATCTCCCGCTGCGAGGACGTGCTCGCCGCGCTGCCCTCGGAGGTCGTCGAGTGCGCCCGCGCCGAGACGCACGGGTCGGCGGTCGAGCTGGCCACGCCGCCGGCCGGCACCGTCGCCGAGGCGATCGAGCACCTGACGATGCTGCGCACCGAGTTCGCCGCGACGGTGAACGAGCTCGGCATCCACGGCGCGGTGTCCGGCACGCATCCGACGGCGCGCTGGGAGCACATCGAGGTCTCCCCCGGCGCCCGCTACCAGTTCGTCCACGCGTCGATGCGCGAGCTGGCCCGGCGCGAGCCGACCTTCGGGCTGCACGTCCACGTCGCGGTCCCGGAGCCGGAGGCGGCCCTGCGGGCGCTCAACGGCATCCGCCGCGAGCTGCCCGTGCTGCTCGCCCTCTCGGCCAACTCGCCGTTCTGGGTGGGCCGCGACAGCGGCCTCGCCTCCGCTCGCACGCCGGCGTTCCAGGCCTTCCCGCGCACCGGGCCTCCGCGCCGCTTCGCCGACTACGCGGAGTACGTCGAGGCGATCGACGTGCTCGTGCGCTGCGACGCCATCCCCGAGCCGACCTTCCTGTGGTGGGACGCCCGCCTGCAGCCGCGCTTCGGCACCGTCGAGGTCCGGATCATGGACGCGCAGACCCGCATCCGGGACACCGCGGCGATCGCCACGCTGGTGCAGTGCCTGGTGCGGCTCGCGGCCGAGCGCGAGCCGCCCGAGTCCTCCGAGGAGGACTGGCCCGAGGTGCTGTCCGAGAACCGCTTCATCGCGGCGCGCGACGGCATGGAGGGCTCGCTCGTCGATCCGTCGTCATGGGGCCGCCGGCCGCTGCGCGACCGGCTCGCCGAGTTGCTCGACACCTGCGCGCCGCTCGCGCGCTCGCTCGGCTGCGTGAACGAGCTCTCGGAGGTCCCGCTGCTCGCCGGGTCGCCCGGCGCCGCGCGTCAGCGCGCGATGGCCGAGCGCACCGGCAGCCTCGAGGGCGTCGTGCAGGCTTTGAGCGCCGAGTTCATCTGAGTTGCGCTCATTGCCCTCCGCGTAACCCCGCTGGGTAGGGAGGCGAGAGAGTCGGCCGCGCCGGCGTCCGTGGCGGATAACCCCCGATATGCGGGGGAAACCCGCCACAAACCGTTGCGTGGCGAGTAATCCGCGCATACCGCGGATTACTCGCCACGGACGACCGACCCGGCCGGCTCCCTCACCTCCTTACCCAGCCGCAGTTCGCCGGGTCAATGACCGCGAAGCAGCGACTCGAGGCCGCTCGCGTCGACCGCGTAGGCCACCCCGGCCCGGTCCCGCGACCGCGCGAAGAGCACGCCGGCCACGCGCCCCGACGCTGTCGAGCAGCGGCGCGCCGCTCTCGCCGATCCGCCGTCGGCCCGCAGCTCCAGCGCCGGCCGCCGCACGCCGCCGTCGACGCTCGCGCGGATGCGCCGCACGACCGGCGCGGCCCGGCCCAGCAGCCGCAGGTCGTCGCCGCCGCCCAGCCGCACGGGCTCGCCCGCCACGCCGGGCACGGCGAGCAGCGCGAGATCGAGCCGCCCGTCGGCGCGCACGACGCGGGCCGGGCGGCCGTCGACGAGCACGGCTCCGCCGTCGCCGAGCACGTGCGCCACGGTCACCACCCGGCCGTCGCCGGCCACGAACCCGGTCGCGCGCTCGGGACCCACGGCCACCGAGACGATCCGCGGCGACTCGTCCGGCCCGACGAAGAGCACCGGAGCGAGCAGCAGGAGCGCGAGCAGCTTCACCGCGGCGGCCCCGTCGTGCTCCGGACCACGAGCGTCGGCTCGGTGAGGCGGCGCTCCGGGGTCGCGCGGCCGTCGAGGCGCCCGAGCAGCAGCTCGAGCGCCAGCCGCCCCATCTCGCGCCGCGGCTGGTCGATCGTGGTCAGCGAGATGTGGTGCAGGGCGGCGAGGAACGTGTTGTCGAAGCCGACGATCGAGACGTCCTGCGGCACGCGCACGCCGGCGTCCTCGAGCCGGTCGAGCACGCCCGCGCCCATCAGGTCGTTGGCCGCGAAGATCGCCGTCGGGAGGTCGCCGTCGGCGAGCAGCGCCTCGGCGGCTCGCACGCCCGCCGTGTCGGTGAACTCGCCCGGGATCACCCGGGCGCGCTCGTGGAGCCCGACGTCGCGCATGGCCTTCAGGTACCCGGCCCGCCGGGGTGCCGCGCCGGCGCCCCGGCCGCCGTCGATGTGGACGATGTCCGTGTGGCCGAGCTCGGCCAGGTGGCGGACGGCGAGCCTCGCGCCGAGCGCCTCGTCGGTCTCCACGCAGTCGACCGCGTCGCTGCGCAGCAGCCGCCCGGTGACCACGACCGCGGTCGAGCGCGTCGCGGCGACGATGTCCTTCGTCTCCATCCGCGGGCTGACCATGATCACGCCGTCGGTGCGGTACTCGAGCAGCGCGTCGAGCATCGCCCGCTCGCGCTCGGGCCGGCGGCCGCCGGTGCTCAGCAGCAGCCGGTAGCCGAGCCGGGCCGCGACGTCCTCGATGCCGTCGGTGATCTCGGCGAAGAACGGGTTGTGGAGGTCGTTGAGGAGCACCCCCACCGTGCGCGTCCGCCGGCTGGCCAGGCTGCGCGCGTTGGCGTTCGGCCGGTAGCCGAGCTCGGCCGCCGCCTCGAGCACCCGGGCTCGCCGCTCGTCGCTGACCTTCGGGCTCTCGCGCATGACCAGCGAGACGAGCGCCCGCGACACGCCCGCGGCGCGCGCCACG
Organism: uncultured Solirubrobacteraceae bacterium; assembly: GCA_963774155.1. Lineage (GTDB taxonomy): Bacteria > Actinomycetota > Thermoleophilia > Solirubrobacterales > Solirubrobacteraceae > DASSUW01. The sequence continues at coordinate 374,550 of CAVZDW010000004.1, read as the reverse complement.
TCGTCCATCGTCGGGTGGGTGTTGACATCTCGCGCCACGTAGTGAAGACTCCGATTAGAGCGCTCTAATCGTACGGGTCGACGCAAGCGCCGAGGAGGGGTCATGGCGGGGATCCGGATCGACAACTTGGCCGGTGCGCCCATCTCGTGGGGCGTCTGCGAGGTGCCCGGCTGGGGCCGCATGCTCCCGGCCGACCGCGTCTTCGCGGAGATGGCCGAGCTGGGCCTCACGGCGACGGAGCTCGGGCCGATCGGCTACCTGCCGTTCGAGCCGGAGGCGATCCGCGAGGCGCTCGACCGCCACGGCCTGCGCCTGGTCGGCGGCTTCGTGCCGCTCGTCCTCCACGAGCGCTCGCTCCAGACCGCCGAGGCGGAGCGCATCGCCGGTGTGCTCGCGGCCGCCGGCGCCGACATCTTCAACGCCGCGGTCGTCGCGGACGCGCAGTGGTCCACCCCCGTGGCGCTCGACGCCGACGGGTGGCGGCGGCTCGCCCGCAACCTCGCGGAGATCGACGAGCGCGTCTCTCAGCACGGGCTCACGCTCGCGCTGCACCCGCACGCCGGCACCCAGGTCGAGACGGCCGCCGACGTCGAGCGCATGCTCGACGCGAGCGACGCCGGCTGGTGCCTGGACACCGGGCATCTCGTCATCGGCGGGGTCGATCCCGCCGAGTTCGTCCGCCGCTGCGGCGACCGTATCGTCCATGCCCATCTCAAGGACGTGGACGCCGGCATCGCCGAGCGCCTGCGGGCAGGCGAGCTCTCGCTCGTCGAGGCGACGCAGGCCGGGCTGTTCCGCCCGCTCGGCCAAGGGGACGCGCAGATCGACGAGGTCATGCGATGGCTCGAGGGGAGCGGGTACGAGCGCTGGCTCGTGCTCGAGCAGGACACCGCCATCACCGGGGAGGAGCCACCGGTGGGAAGTGGTCCGGTCGTCGACGTTCGAACGAGCATCGACTACCTGCACGCACTGGCTCTTACGAGGAGAGAGAGGGTTGCGGAGCTATGAGGCGACTTGCGTTGCTGTTCCTGGTGTTGGTGGCCGGTGCCTTCGTGTTCGCGGGCTGCGGCGGTGATGACGACGACGGCGGTGGCAGCGAGGACAACGTCGATCTCACCCAGAGCAAGGATCTGACGATCGCCGTGGTCACGCACGACGATGGCGGCGGGTTCTGGGCGGTCGCCAAGAAGGGCGCCGAAGCTGCCGGCAAGGACATGGGCGTCACGGTCAAGTGGTCGGGCTCCAACAACGACCCCGAGGAGCAGGCCCAGCTCATCGAGGCCGCGGTCAGCGAGGACGTCGACGGGCTCGCGGTGTCGGTCCCGGACGCGGACGCCATCCGCGACGCGGTCAAGACGGCGGTCGATGCGGGCATCCCCGTCATCACGCTGAACTCGGGTGCTGAGGAATCGGCCGACCTCGGCGCGATCACGCACGTCGGCCAGACGGAGACGATCGCCGGCGAGGGCGCGGGGACGAAGCTCAAGGAAGCCGGCGCCACGAAGGTGATCTGCATCGTCCACGAGCAGGGCAACGTCGGCCTCAACCAGCGCTGCGAGGGCGCGGCCAAGGGCTTCGGCGGTGACATCGAGAACGTGCAGGTCGCGGGTACGAGCGACATCTCGACGACGCTGACGGAGATCCAGTCCAAGCTCGAGTCCGACACGTCGATCGACGGCGTGCTGGCGCTGAACCCGGACATCGCGGTCGCCGCGCGGGACGCGGTGGCGGGCGCCGGCTCGGAGGCCAAGGTCGCGACCTTCGACCTCTCGGGCGACGTGATCCAGGCGATCCAGGACGACGAGATCGTCTTCGCCGTCGACCAGCAGCAGTACCTCCAGGGCTACCTGCCGGTCGTGTTCCTCACGCTCAACAACACCAACCTCAACACGATCGGCGGCGGCCTGCCCGTCCTGACCGGGCCGGGCTTCGTGACCAAGGAGAACGCGGCCGAGATCCAGAAGCTGGCGGAGGCCGGCACGCGATGAGCACGGCCGCTCTGGAACCGACCTCGGAGCCGCCGCCGACAGCGGTCGACGAGCGGCTCGCGAAGGTCTCGTTCCTCACCAAGCTGCTCCAGCGACCAGAGCTCGGGGCGATGATCGGGGCGGGCGTCGTCCTGCTCTTCTTCGCCGTCACGGCGGAGCAGTTCGCGACGCTCAGCGGCATCGCCCGCTGGACCGACGTGGCCTCGACGCTGGGCATCATGGCCGTGGCGGTCGCGCTGCTGATGATCGGCGGCGAGTTCGACCTGTCGTCGGGCGTGATGACCGGCTCCGCCGGCCTGCTGATGGGCATCCTCGCCACCGAGGTGGGGATGAACATCTGGCTCGCGATCCTGCTCACGTTCGTCTTCGCGGCCGGGATCGGCTTCGTCAACGGCTACATGGTCATCCGGACCGGCCTGCCGAGCTTCATCGTGACGCTGGCGACCTTCTTCATCCTCCAGGGCGTCAACCTGGGCGGGACGAAGGCGATCACCGGCACGGTGCGCGTCGGCGGGCTGCGGGACGCAGCGGGGTTCGAGAGCGCTCAGCGGATCTTCGCGAGCGACTTCTGGGCCCCGCACAACTTCCGCATCAGCGTGATCTGGTGGATCGTGATCACGGCGCTGGCGACGTGGGTGCTGAGCCGCACCCGCGTCGGCAACTGGATCTTCGGCGTGGGCGGCGACCGGATCGCCGCCCGCAACGTCGGCGTCCCGGTCAGCCGGGTGAAGATCGGCCTGTTCATGATGACCTCGATGGCGGCCGCGCTGGTCGGCATCATGATCGCCCTCCGGCTCGGCTCGATGCAGGCCGGCCAGGGCATCGGCGAGGAGTTCAACTACATCATCGCGGCGGTGGCCGGCGGCTGCCTGCTCACGGGCGGGTTCGGCTCGGCCATCGGCGCGGCGATGGGCGCGCTGATCATCGGCATGACGTTCATCGGGATCCAGTTCAGCGGCTGGAACACGGACTGGCGGTACCTGTTCCTCGGCGTGATCCTGCTCGCCGCGGTGCTGGTCAACACGTATGTGCGCCGGCGGGCAGAAGGGAGCCGGTCATGACCACGCTGCTGGAGGTCCAGGGCATCGGCAAGTACTTCGGCAACGTCATCGCGCTGAAGGACGTCTCCACGGTGGTCAACGCCGGCCAGGTGACGTGCGTGCTGGGCGACAACGGAGCCGGCAAGTCGACGTTCATCAAGATCCTCTCGGGCGTGCACCAGCACAGCGAGGGCAAGCTGCTCGTGGAAGGCGAGGAGCGGCACTTCTCCTCGCCGCGCGACGCCAAGGACGCCGGCATCGCCACCGTGTTCCAGGACCTGGCGACGGTGCCGCTCATGGCCATCTGGCGGAACTTCTTCCTCGGCTCGGAGCCGACGGTCGGGAAGGGTCCGCTGCGCCGGATCGACATCAAGCAGGCCAAGACGGTGATGCGCGAGGAGATGGCCAAGATGGGCATCGACGTGCGCGATCCGGACCAGATGGTCGGCACGCTGTCGGGCGGCGAGCGCCAGGCGGTGGCCATCGCCCGCGCCGTCTACTTCGGCGCCAAGATGCTCATCCTCGACGAGCCGACCTCGGCCCTCGGGGTGAAGCAGTCCGGGGTCGTCCTGCGCTACATCGTGCAGGCGCGCAACCGCGGGCTGGGCGTCATCTTCATCACCCACAACCCGCACCACGCCTGGCCGGTCGGCGACCGCTTCGTGGTCCTCAACCGCGGCAGGATGATGGGCGCGTGGGACAAGGGCGGCATCAGCCGCGACGAGCTGGTGCGGATGATGGCCGGCGGCGCCGAGCTCGAGCAGCTCACGCACGAGCTCGAGCGGGTGACCGCATGACGTACGTGTCGCCCGCCGCCGAGGTGCTCGGCGGCGGGCAGCGCACCCGCATCGGCGTCGGGTTGATCGGCTTCGGCTGGCTCGGCCAGGCGCACAGCCGGTCGCTGCGGCGCATCCCGACGCTGTTCGCCGACCGCTCGTTCGACACGGAGCTGGTCATCTGCGCCGACACCGTCCCGGGCCGGCTCGACGAGGCGGTCGACGACTTCGGCTACGCCTCCTCCGCCGCCGACTGGCGCCGGGTGGTCGAGCACCCCGACGTCGACGTCGTCTACATCACCGCCCCGAACATGCTCCACCTCGAGCTGATCGAGGCGGCGGCCGCGGCGGGCAAGCACATCTTCTGCGAGAAGCCGGTGGGCGGCACGCCGGAGCAGACCGAGCGGGCCGCCGAGGCGGCCCGCGACGTCATCACGGGCGTCGGTTACAACTACCGCTGGGCGCCGCTGGTGCAGTACGCGCGATCGCTCATCGCCGACGGCCGGCTCGGGGAGATCACCAACTACCGCGGGCGCTTCTTCTCGATGTACGGGAGCGACCCGCTCAACCCGCTCTCGTGGCGGTACCGGCTCGAGGAGGGGGGCCACGGCGCGTCGACCGACCTGCTCAGCCACTCCGTCGACCTCGCGCACATGCTGCTCGGGCCGATCGCCCGGGTGGTCGGCACGACCGAGACGTTCATCCGCGAGCGGCCGGTGACCACCGCCGGCACCCACTACGGGCGCGGCAGCGCGGAGGATCCGCTGGAGCCGGTCACCAACGAGGACTACGCCGGGATGCTGTGCGAGTTCGCCTCCGGCGTGCGCGGCACCTTCGAGGCCAGCCGCACGATCGTCGGGCCGGAGAGCCAGATGGCGTTCGAGGTCTACGGCACGCGCGGCGCGCTGAGCTGGAACCTCGAGCGGCTCAACGAGCTGCAGGTCTACCTCGTCGAGGACGACCTCCACAGCGGCTACCGCACGGTGTTCGGCGGCGATCGCTTCCCCTATCACGGCAACTTCGTCCCCGGCAGCGCGAACGGGATCGGCTTCGAGGACCTCGTGGTCATCGAGGACTTCGAGTTCTGCCGCTCGCTGGCGGCCGGGACACCGCACGCCCCCGGCTTCGAGGACGCGGTCCGGTTCGTGCGGGTCCAGGCGGCCCTGCTCGAGTCGGTGCGGTCGGGGAAGTGGGAGGACGTGCGGTGATCTCGACGGGAACGGCGACGGTCGGCATCGGCGTGATCGGCGTCGGGCGGATCGGGCGCATGCACGCCGAGCTGCTGGCCCGGCAGGTCCCCGGCGCCTCGCTGGCCGCCGTGCACGACGCCGACCCGGCCGCCGCGCAGGCCGTCGGCGTGCAGGCGTACGGCGCGGTCGAGGAGCTGCTCGCGGACCCCGGCGTGGACGCCGTGGCGATCTGCTCGAGCACCGAGACGCACGCCGACCTCATCGTGGCCGCCGCCGCGGCCGGCAAGGCCATCTTCTGCGAGAAGCCGATCTCCCTCGAGCTGCCCGAGGTCGACCGCGCGCTGCGGGCCGTCGACGAGGCCGGCGTGCCGTTCCAGATCGGCTTCAACCGGCGCTTCGACCCCGGCCACGCCGCCGTGGCCGAGGCGGTCGCGCGCGGCGAGGTCGGCGATCCGCACCTCGTGCGCATCTCCAGCCGCGACCCCGCGCCGCCGCCCCTGGAGTACGTCCGCGGCTCGGGCGGCATCTTCCTCGACATGACGATCCACGACTTCGACATGGCGCGGTTCGTGACCGGCAGCGAGGTCGTCGAGGTGTTCGCGCGCGGGGCCGTGCGGATCGACCCGCGGTTCGCCGACGAGGGTGACGTCGACACCGCGCTGGTCACGCTCGTCCACGAGTCCGGCTGCCTGACGGCCATCGACAACAGCCGGCAGGCCGTCTACGGCTACGACCAGCGCGTGGAGGTCTTCGGCTCGCGCGGCGTGGCCAGCTCGGAGAACCCGCCGGCCAACGCCGCCGTGGTGCGCACCGCCGAGGGCGGCCGTGTGGCCGCGCTCCCCTACTTCTTCCTCGAGCGCTACATCCCGAGCTACCTGCGCGAGTGGGCGGCCTTCGTCGCCGCGGTGCGCGACGGCACGCCGCCCGTCGTGTCGGGCGCCGACGCGCGCGCCCCCCTGGTCATCGGGCTCGCCGCCTGGCGGTCACTGCGCGAGGGGCGGCCGGTGGAGGTCGGCCGGTGAGGGTGTGGCTGACGGGCGGGAGCGGCTTCGTGGGCCGCTACCTGGTCGAGGCGTTCGACGACGTGCTCGCGCCGTCGCACGCCGAGGTCGACATGACGGATCGCGAAGCCGTGCGGCGCAGCGTCGAGGCGTACCAGCCCGACGTGCTCGTCCACGCGGCGATCCTCAACGACTTCACGCGGCTGGAACGCGAGGGCTGGGCCGCCTACGTGGGCGCGACGCGCAACGTTGTCGAGGCCGCCGCGGGCGCCCACGTCGTCCTCGTCTCGACCGACTGGGTCTTCGACGGGACTGGCGTCGCGTACGAGGACACGCCGCCGAACCCCGTCAACCTGTACGGGATGCTCAAGGCGGCCAGCGAGATGGTGGTGGGCGATCGCGGCGCCGTCGCGCGGATCTCGGCGGTGCAGGGCGCGTTCGAGGGCCCGCGGTCGCAGGATGCCGGATTCGGCTACTTCGTCGCCGCCATCGTGCGCGCGCTGCGCGCCGGCGAGCGCTTCACCGTCTGGGAGAGCCCGGAGATCAACGGCGTCGCGACGCCGACGCTGGCCAGCGACGCGGCGGGGCTGATCGCGCGCATCGCCGCGGGCGGCCACCGCGGCGTCTTCCACTGCTGCGGGGGCGAGTCGGTCAGCCGCCGCGAGCTGGCCGTGCGCACGGCCGAGGTCTTCGGGCTCGACGCGGAGCTGCTCGAATTCGGGCCTGCCCCGGAGCAGCCGTGGTTGATCCCCTACGACACGAGGCTCGACGCGACGGCGACCGCAGCCGTGCTCGGCGCGGAGCTGCCTGGGCTCGACGACCAGCTGCGGCGCCTCGAGAGGAGCCTGTCTTGCACGACCTGATCACCATGGGCCGAGTCGGTGTCGACCTGTACCCGGAGCAGATCGGGGTGTCGCTGGCCGAGGTGCGGACGTTCGCCAAGTCGCTCGGCGGGAGCGCGACCAACGTGGCCGTGGCGGCGGCGCGCCTGGGCCTGAACGCGGCGGTGATCACCAAGGTCGGCGACGACCCGTTCGGCCCCTACGTGCGCGAAGCCCTGCGCGGCTTCGGCGTGGACGACGCCTTCGTCGGCACGCATCCGTCCTTGCGCACGCCGGTCGTGTTCTGCGAGATCCACCCGCCCGACGACTTCCCGCTGCTCTTCTACCGCGAGCCGCAGGCCCCCGACATGACGCTGACCGCGGACGAGCTCGACCTCGAAGCGATCCGGGCCGCGCGGGTGTTCTGGACGACCGGCACCGGGCTGTCCGCGGAGCCCAGCCGCTCGGCCACGCTCGCGGCGCTGGAGGCACGCAGCGGCGGCATAACCGTCCACGACCTCGACCACCGGCCGATGTTCTGGTCCGACGAGTCGGAGGCCGGCGAGTGGGCGCGCCGCGCCCTGGCACACGCGACCGTGGCGGTCGGCAACCGCGACGAGGTGGCGGTGGCGGTCGGCACCCGCGACCCGTACGAGGCGTCGGCGGCCCTGCTCGAGCTGGGCGTCGAGATCGCCATCGTCAAGCGCGGGCCCGAGGGCGTGCTGGCGCGGACGCGGGCCGGCGTCGTAGAGATCGAGCCGGTGCCGGTCGACGTGGTGTGCGGCCTCGGCGCCGGCGACGCGTTCGGCGGCGCGCTCGTCTACGGGCTGCTCGCCGACTGGCCGCTCGAGCGGACGATCCGGCTGGCCAACGCGGCCGGCGCCTTCGTCGCCGCGCAGCTGGCCTGCGCGGACGCCATGCCGTCGCTGGAGGACATCGAGCCGCAGGAGGTGCGGACATGAGGCTGACCGTCGCCCAGGCGCTCGTGCGCTTCCTCGCCGTGCAGGAGATCGAGCGCGACGGGCAGCGGCAGCGCTTCTTCGCCGGCTGCTTCGGCATCTTCGGCCACGGCAACCTCGCCGGCCTCGGCCAGGCGCTCCAGCAGCACCAGGACCTGTTCCCGTTCCACCAGGGCCGCAACGAGCAGGCGATGGTGCACATCGCCTCCGGCTACGCGCGCCAGCGCAACCGGCTCGGCGCCTACGTGTGCACGACGTCGATCGGGCCGGGCGCCACGAACATGGTCACCGGCGCGGCGCTGGCCACGGTGAACCGGCTGCCGGTGCTGCTCCTGCCGAGCGACACGTTCGCCACCCGCGCGCCGCACCCCGTGCTGCAGCAGCTCGAGGCGCCGCACGACGCGACGCTCTCCGTCAACGACTGCTTCAAGCCGGTGTCGCGCTTCTTCGACCGGGTGGAGCGGCCCGAGCAGCTGGTGTCCGCCGCTCTGTCGGCGATGCGGGTGCTCACCGATCCGGCGGAGACCGGCGCGGTCACGCTGGCGCTGCCGGAGGACGTCCAGACCGAGGCCGTCGAGGTGCCGGACGCCTTCCTCGAGCCGCGCGTGTGGACGGTCTACCGCAGGCCGCCGGCACGCGAGGCGCTGTCGCGCGCGGCGGCGCTGATCCGGGCCGCCGAGCGCCCGCTGATCGTGGCCGGCGGCGGCGTCATCTACTCCGAGGCGACCGCCGCGCTGGCCGCGTTCGTCGACGCCACGGGCATCCCGGTCGGCGAGACGCAGGCGGGCCGCGGGTCGTTGCGCTCGGACCATCCGTCCTCGCTGGGGGCGATCGGCGCGACCGGCACCGCAGCCGCCAACCGGCTGGCGCGCGACGCCGATCTCGTGATCGGCATCGGCACGCGCTACAGCGACTTCACCACCGCGTCGCAGTCGGCGTTCCAGGATCCGGGCGTGCGCTTCGTGAACCTCAACGTGGCGGCGTTCGACGCCGCCAAGCAGAGCGGCCTGGCCGTCGAGGCCGACGCCCGGCTCGCGCTGGAGGAGCTCCAGGCCGCGCTGGCCGGGCATCGCGTCCCGCCCGAGTGGGAGCAGCGCGCCGCCGCCGAGTCGGCGGCCTGGGCCGAGGAGGTCACGCGCCTCGTGACGGCCGGCCACGAGCCGCTGCCGAGCCAGGCCGAGGTCATCGGCGCGGTCAACGATGCGGCCGGCGAGACCGGCGTCGTCGTCTGCGCGGCCGGCTCGATGCCGGGCGACCTCCACAAGCTCTGGCGGGCCCGCGATCCGAAGGGCTACCACGTCGAGTACGGCTACTCGTGCATGGGCTACGAGATCCCCGGCGGCATCGGCGTGAAGCTCGCCGCGCCGGAGCGCGAGGTCTTCGTGATGGTCGGCGACGGCTCGTACCTGATGCTGCCGGGCGAGCTCCCGACCGCGGTCGCCGAGGGTGTCAAGCTCGTCATCGTGCTCGTGCAGAACCACGGCTACGCGTCGATCGGCGCGCTCTCGCGCTCGGTCGGCTCGGCGGGCTTCGGCACGCTCTACCGCCGGCGCTCGAACGGCTCGGTGCCGACCGACGCCGCCCCGGCCGAGGTGCTGCCGATCGACCTCGCGACCAACGCCGAGAGCCTCGGCGCGCGGGTCCTGCGCACCCGGACCATCGCGGAGGTGCGCGAGGCGCTGGTCGCGGCGCGCGAGGCCTCCGGGCCGGTCGTCGTGCACGTCGAGGTGGACCGCTACGAGGGCGTCCCGAACTACGACAGCTGGTGGGACGTGCCGGTGGCCGAGGTGACGACCGACGAGTCGGTGCGCGCGGCGCGCGAGCAGTACGAGGCCGCCCGGCGCGCCCAGCGGCAGCACGTGGAGGCGCCGTGAACCTGGTCACGCGGGGAGCGGTGACGCCGGAGTCCGCGGGGTGGAAGTACGTCGGCTTCGAGGCGCTCCAGGTCGAGGGACGGGTCGAGCGCGAGACCCGCACCGACGAGCTGTGCATCGTCGTCATCTCGGGCACGTGCTCGGTGCTGAGCGAATACGGCGAGTGGCGCGAGCTGGGCGGCCGTGACGACCCGTGGTCCGGCATGCCCGACGCCGCCTATCTCCCCCCGGGCACGCACTACGCGCTCGAGGGCGATGCCGAGGTCGGGCTGTGCAGCGCGCCGGCCGTCGAGGGCGCGCGGGCGCGGGTCCTGCCCGGCGACCGCGTCGAGGAGGAGACGCGCGGGCACGGCAACCTCGAACGGACCGTGCGGCCGATCCTCATGGGCGACGAGGCGGCCGACTCGCTGCTCGTCTGCGAGGTGCTGACGCCGGCCGGCCACTGGTCGAGCTACCCGCCGCACAAGCACGATCGCGACGCCATGCCGGAGGAGTCGTTCCTCGAGGAGACCTACTATCACCGCATCAGCCCTGCACGCGGCTTCGCGCTCCAGCGCGTGTACACGGCCGACGGCGACCTCGACGAGACGCTGGCGGTGCGCGACGGAGACGTGGTGCTCGTGCCACGGGGCTACCACACGGTCTCGGCGCCTCCCGGCTACGAGCTGTACTACTTGAACGTCATGGCCGGCCCTGTGCGAGCCTGGGCCGTGGCGAACGACCCCGATCACGAATGGACGTTGTCCCCATGACCGCTCCCACCGCGACCCGGCTGCTCGACAACTACGTCGGCGGCGCCTGGACCCCGGCGACCTCGACCGAGGCGCTCGACGTCACCAACCCCGCCTCCGGCGAGGTGCTCGCCCGGGTGCCCTTGTCGAACTCCGGCGACCTCGACGCCGCCGTGCGCGCCGCTCGTGAGGCGCTGCCCGCGTGGCGCGCCGTCTCGGTCATCGGCCGCTCGCAGAAGCTGTTCGCGCTGCGCGAGGGCCTGGTGGAGCGGCGCGAGGACCTGGCCCGCTCGGTCACGACCGAGATGGGCAAGACGCTGGTCGACGCGCGGGCCGAGGTCGGCCGCATGATCGAGATGGTCGAGGCCGCCTGCGCGATCCCGACGACCATGCAGGGACGGGTGCTGGAGGACGTCTCGCGCAACGTGGACGCCGAGACGGTGCGCCAGCCGGTCGGCGTGTGTGCGGCCATCGTGCCCTTCAACTTCCCGGCGATGGTGCCGTTCTGGTTCCTGCCCTTCGCGATCGGCTGCGGGAACACGTTCGTCCTGAAGCCGTCGGAGCAGGTGCCTTTGACCCAGCAGATCGCCTTCGAGGTCCTGGACGGCCTGGACCTGCCGCCGGGCGTCGTCAACCTGGTCAACGGCGGCCGCGAGGTCGTCGAGGGGATCCTCGAGCACCCGGGGATCGACGCGGTGTCGTTCGTGGGCTCGGCGCCCGTCGCGAAGATCGTCTACGAGGGCGCGGCGCGGACCGGCAAGCGCGTGCAGGCGCTGGGCGGCGCCAAGAACCACATGGTCGTCATGCCCGACGCGGTGATCGAGAACACGGTGCCGGGCATCATCGGCAGCGCGTTCGGCGCGGCCGGCCAGCGCTGCATGGCGGGCTCCGTGGTGGTCACCGTGGGCGAGGCGCACGACCGCCTGATGCCGCCGCTGGTCGAGGCGACCGAGGCCCTGCGCGTGGGCGACGGGCTCGACGAGTCCACCGACGTCGGCCCGGTCGTCTCCCAGACCGCGTGCTCGAAGATCCGGTCGTGGATCGACCGCGGCGTCGAGGAGGGCGCGAACGTCGTGGTCGACGGCCGCTCGGTGGACACGTCCTCGGACGGCTCCTTCGTGGGGCCGACGATCCTCGACGGCGTCGCGCCGGGCGCCGAGGTCGTCCAGGAGGAGATCTTCGGGCCGGTGCTCTGCATCGTGAACGTCGACGACGCTCGACGAGGCGATCTCGGTGGTCAACGCGAGCCGGTTCGGCAACGGCACGTCGATCTTCACCGAGAACGGCGCGGCCGTCCGGCGCTACCGGCACGACGTCGAGGCCGGGATGATCGGCGTGAACATCGGCGTCGCCGCCCCGGTCGCCTTCTTCCCGTTCTCGGGCTGGAAGGACTCGTTCCTGGGCGACCTCCACGCCCATGGGCCTGACGCGGTCGAGTTCTACACGCGCAAGAAGACCGTGACGTCGCGGTTCTTCTCCTCGGGGCAGACGAGTGGGGCGTACTTCGTCGAGCAGTGAGCGACGGCTCGGCGCATGAGGGCCGTCGTCCAGGAGCGGTACGGATCGCCTGACGCGCTCGTGGTGCGCGACGTTCCGCGGCCCGTCGTGCGCGACGACGAGGTGCTGGTGCGCGTTCGTGCGGCGTCGGTCCATGCGGACGTCTGGCACACGGTGCTCGGCGTCCCGTACGTGCTGCGGATCATGGGCGGCGGCCTGCGCCGGCCCAAGCAGCCGGTGCCGGGGATCGACATGGCGGGCGTGGTCGAGGGGGTCGGCGTCCGCGTCTCGCGGTTCCGGGTGGGCGACGAGGTCTTCGGCGAGACGGTCAAGGGCATGCAGTGGCGCAACGGCGGTGCGTTCGCCGAGTACGTCGCCGCTCCCGAAGAAGGGCTCGCGCTCAAGCCCGCCGGCCTCACGTTCGAGGAGGCGGCGGCCGTCCCGACGTCAGCCCTGATCGCCTTGTCCGGCCTGCGCGATCAGGCGCGCCTGCAGCCTGGCCAGACCGTGCTGATCAACGGCGCCGGCGGCGGGCTCGGGATGTTCGCGGTCCAGCTCGCCCGCGCCCTCGGAGCCGCGTCGGTCACCGCCGTCGACAGCGCGCCGAAGCTCGACATGCTGCGGTCGATCGGCGCGGACCGCGTCATCGACTACACCCGCGAGGACTTCACGCAGGGCACCGAGCGCTACGACGTCATCCTCGACATCCCCGGCAACCACCCGTTCTCCGCGATCCAACGCGCGCTCACGCCGTCCGGCACGTACGTCCTGATCGGCCACGACGCCTACGGCACCGAGGGCCGCCGAGTGTTCGGCTCCATCCCGCGCTTCATCAAGCTCCTCGCGCGCTCCCCGTTCACGCCGCACATCCCGAAGCCCGACTTCTCGGCGATGGACAAGGCGGAGGCCATGACCCTGCTGGCCGAGCTCGTCGCGGCGGGCAAACTCCGCCCGATCATCGACCGCACGTTCCCGCTCGAGCAGGTCCCCGCCGCGATCCGCTATCTCGCCAGCGGCGACGCCGCGGGCAAGATCGTCATCACGGTCTGAGCTCTCAGGCTCGGTCGACGCGGAACGCGAAGCAGCCGGGGCCGGCGAAGTGGACGTGCAGGAACGCGACCTGCTGGTCGCTGAGCCGCTCGGCGATGTGGCCGACGAAGTCCTCGCCCGGCAGGACGGCGGCGCCGGTCATCATCGCGTCGGCGTCGTAGGCGCGGATGGCGAGGACGCGGCCGTGGACCTGCTCGGAGACCGCGTCCGGGACGGAGCGGAAGGGCTCGCAGCCGTCGGCGTGCACGAAGACCGGACCGTCGCCCGTGTACGGGCTCACGAGCTTGAACGGGTTGTAGGGCGCGAGGACGAGCGGGTCGCCGACCTCGGCGTTGCGCAGGCAGCGGCGGCACGGCTGCGGCCCGTCGGCCGGCTGGTCGACGGCGGCCGGCGCGTCGATGTCGACCTCGCCGGCGGGCAGGGCGGTGATGACGAAGGAGCTCATGACGGTTGCAACGCCGAGTCGCCCCGCTCCGTGAGCAACCTGCGCCAGACTCGACGCATGAAGCCACTCCGAGCCGCCGCCGTCGTGGCCGCGCTGGGCGGGCTCTATGCCAAGTTCCTGCGCCGGCCGATCCTCACCTGGGGCGCCACGGACGCCGAGGCGAACTCGCGACTGCCGGGCGACGAGCTGCTGGAGGACGCTGACGGCGTCGCGACCCGCGCGATCTCGATCGACGCCCCCGCCGCGGCCGTGTGGCCGTGGCTCGCGCAGATGGGACCGTCCCCGCGCGGCGGCGCGTACACCTACGACTGGATCGAGAACCTCATGGGTCTCGGCATGCACAGCGCCGACCAGGTCCTCCCCGAGTTCCAGGACCCGCAGGTCGGCGACACGATCGGCCTCGGAACGAACCAGATGCGGCTGGAGCGGGTCGAGCCGGAGCACGTGCTCGCCTGGCGCTCCATGGACGGCAACTGGGTCTGGACCTTCGTCCTCGAGGAGCGAAACGGCACCACCAGGCTGATCAGCCGCAACCGCTTCCGCCTCCCGACGCTGAGCGCACGCCTCGGCATGCTCCCGATGGAACCGGGCTCGCTCGTGATGGAGCGCAAGATGCTCCGCGGGATCAAGCAGCGCGCCGAGCAATCCCTCGGGCGAAGCAGCGATCGTTGAATCAGAGGCCGGGCCGCTGACGCCGGGATCGCGCGGGACGGTGACCCGGGCTCGGTATTCCGATCGCGACTGCCCACGGGAGCCTGTGCCCACGCAGCGCCATCACCATGCCGCCCTCCCGCAGACCGTGAACGAGAAGACGCCGAAACCATGGCCACTGCCGCGGGCGGTCCGCGGCATGTCCTCCCCGGGGCGCTCAGGCGCGAGCTTGCGAGCGCTGCCCCGGGAGGGCATGACGACGGGCCGACCCCAGCCAACGCCGGCTCAACGCGAGCTCGGAACCTCGGTCTCGAGCACGTCGAACGACCAGAGCTCCGAGTGCGGCCCCACCGGGCCGCTCTTGCGGTGCTGCGCGTGCCCGGCGGCGAAGTCCGGGCTCGCGACCCAGGCGCGGAAGGCCTCCTCGGTGCTCCACTGGGTGACGACGAGGCAGACCTCGCGGTCGTCGTTGGGCCGCAGGAGCTGGAACCCCTCGAAGCCCTCCGCGTCGGACACCTTGCCGGCCCGGGTGGCGAAGCGCTGCTCGAACTCGGCGAACCGGTCGCGCGGAACGGTGATGGCGTTGATCTTCACGATGCTCATGGCCCCTTCACTATCCCCGATCTACGCTGCGCGCTCATACCGGGACAGCAGCCCAGGCGTCTACCTGGCCGTCGGCCTCCCGTTCCTGGCGGCGTGCATCGCCGCGCTCGTGAGCGCCGTCGGGATCTGGCGCCGGTAGAGTCGCCGCGTGGAGACGCGCGGGTTGCTGCATGACGTCGCCGACCACGCCGCGGACTGGCTCGGCGCGCTCGACGATCGCCCCGTGGCCCCGGAGGTCACGGCGGCTCAGCTGCGCATCACCGACACGCTGACCGACGGCCCGATACCCGTCGAGACGGTGATCGACGATCTCGTCAAAGAGGCCACGCCCGGGCTCACGGCGATGAACTCGCCGCGCTTCTTCGGCTTCGTCATCGGCGGCACGCACCCGGCGGGGCTCGCCGCCGACTGGCTCGTCACGACGTGGGATCAGAACTCCGCGCTCACGGGTCCCACGCCCGCGACGACCGCCTTCGAAGCGGTCGCCGGCCGCTGGCTGGCCGAGCTGCTGCACCTGCCCGAGACCGCCTCGTTCGCCCTCGTGACCGGCTGCCAGATGGCGCACGTGACCGCGCTCGCCGCCGCACGACACCGCGTGCTCGCCGACCGCGGCCACGACGTCGAGCGCGACGGGCTGGTCGGCGCGCCGCGCATCCGCGTGCTCGCGAGCGAGGAGCGGCACATCACCATCGACCGGGCGCTGCGGCTGCTCGGCCTGGGCACCGGCGCGATCGAGCCGATCCCCACGGACGAGCACGGCGCCATGCGGGCCGACCGTCTCGCCGAGGCGCTCGCGGCGCGAGACGAGCGGCCGGTGATCGTCCTCGCCCAGGTCGGCAACGTGAACGGCGGCTCCATCGACCCGATCGAGCCCATCTGCGAAGCCGCGCACGCGGCGAACGCCTGGGTCCACGTGGACGGCGCCTTCGGGCTCTGGGCCGCGGCCAGCCCGCGGCAACGGCACAAGGTCGCGGGCGTCGAGCGCGCCGACTCCTGGGCCACCGACGGCCACAAGTGGCTCAACGTGCCCTTCGACTGCGGCATCGCCTTCGTCCGCGACCAGGAGGCCCACCGCGCCGCGGTCGCCGCCGTCGCGGCCTACATCGTCCAGGACGCCGCCGGACCCCGCGAGCCGCTGGACTGGACGCCGGAGTTCTCGCGCCGCGCCCGCGGCGTGGCCGTCTACGCGACCCTGCGAGCGCTCGGCCGCGACGGCGTCGCCGAGCTCGTCGACCGCCTCTGCGCGTGCGCGGAGCGGTTCGCGGAGCGGCTCGAAGCCGCCGGCTTCGAGGTCCTCGAGCAGGAGCTCAACCAGGTCCTCTTCGCCTGCGCCGACGACGCCACGACCGACGCCACGGTCGCCGCCGCCCACGCCGACGGCACGTGCTACCCGAGCGGAACGAGCTGGCGCGGGCGGCGCGGCATCCGCCTCTCCGTCTGCAACTGGCAGACGACGGCCGAGGACGTCGACCGCTCGGTCGACGCGATCATCGCGGCGCGTCAGTCCACGTAGGGATCCGACCACGCCTGGGGCCGCGGCTGCACGAGGTACTTGCCGCGACGCACGGCCGCGACCGCGGCCTTCCCCGGCGTGAACGACTCCTCGCGCCCCTTGCACAGCTCGGTCATCGCCCAGTACACGCTCCGCCCGGCGCGATTGAGCGTCATGGCCTTGGCGCGCTTGCGGAGCTCGGGTCGCGAGGCGAGCGCGAACTCGGCCCGGATGACGAGCTTCTGCGCCTCCGGAGACTCGGGCTGCCGGATCAGATCGCCGCACGTGACGGCGAACGGGTTGCGCTCCACCTCCGCCGCGTGATCGGCGGCCGGGAGGCCGGCGACCGGCGCCGGCTTCTCCTCACCGCAGCCGACGGCAACGACACCGCAAACGAGGATCACGACCAGCAGTCGCACGCCACACAGTGTCCGCGCCCGCCCGCGGAAGTGCAACGGTCAGCCAACGCCGCCGGAGCGCTCGGCGAACCGCCGTTCCAGATTGGCGAGCGTCTGCCGTGCCGTGCGCGCGACCGCGCGCGGTACGACGAGCCGGTCCAGCGGCAGGCGCAATCCTCCGCGCGGCTCCAGCTCGACGACGATCCGGTAGGCGAAGCCCGCGGGATCGTCGGCGAAGTGGCGCTCATGGTTCGCGTCGGGCAGGCCACGCTGCACGCTCGTGTACTCGACCAGGCGATACGGGACGATCCGGGTCAGGGTCATCTCGAGCTCCGTCGGTCGGCCGAGCAGCTTCAGCGTCAGCCGGGCCGTGTCTCCCGGCTGCGACCAGCGTGACTCCGGCGCGAGGCTGATCAGGCCCGGCCAGTACTCCGGCCAGCACTGCCAGGTCCGTGATGTAGTCGAAGCCGTCCCGGAGCGGGAACGCGAACTGCCGTGCCCACGTCGACTCGTACCGGTTCCATCAGGCCGCGCGATCCGCCTCGGCCTGCGCGATCAGCGCGCCGAAGGCGTCGAGCACCTCGCGGTGCGGCGCCTCCGACTCGGGTCACGCCGGCCAGCAGCTCGATCTCGATCCCCTGGAAGAGGTTGGCGACCAGCGAGGCGAGCGCTCGCGGGGACAGGGGCAGCTCGATCTCGAGCTCCGCCGACCACGCCGCGAAGACGGACGCGAGGAGCTCGCGCCAGCCCGCCGTGGCCGAACGCCAGCCCTCGGCCAGCTCCGGGTCGGACAGGCCCGCGGCCCACAGCTCCCACAGCACGCGGACGTAGCCCGACTCGATGTCCTCGTCGAGCAGGTCGCAGGCGATCCGCCACTTCTCGGCCAGCGGCCCGGGCGCGGCGTACAGCTCGTGCTGGCGCGCGAGCAGCTGGTCGTTCTCGCGATGCAGGACTTCGACGAGCAGGCCCTGCTTGCCGCCGAAGTGGTAGTGGACGAGCGAGAGCCGCACCCCGGCCCGCTCGGCCACCGCCCGCGTGCTCATCCCCGCGTGGCCGTGCTCGATCAGGACCTCGCGGGCGGCGTCGACCATGCGGTCGCGCGTCGCCGCGCCGCGGATCGCGCGGCCGTCGGTGGATGGATCGGCGGCACTTGACACGGCGAGCACCCTAGCATACTGTTTGGTCGGTCGAACGACCAACTAACTAAGGAGTCCCAATGCCGATGATCAATGTGAAGCTGATCGAAGGCGTCTTCGACCACGACCAGAAGCGTGAGATGATCGAGAAGCTCACCGACACCATGGTCGAGATCGAGGGCGAGAACATGCGCGGTGTGACCTGGGTCGTCATCGACGAGGTCAAGAGCGGCGACTGGGGTATCGGCGGCAACCCGCTGACCACCGAGGCCGTCCACGAGCTCGCCGCCGGTACGCCGGCCTGACGACATGGTGGTCGCGGACGCCACCGAGCCGGCCTCCCGGGCACTGACGCCGGAGGAAACGGGATTCGCCGACGTCGACGGCGTCCGCATCGCCTATTCGGTGTTCGGCCAGGGCGAGGAGACGCTGCTGCTCTTCCCGCCCTGGTCGATCATCCACTCACGCTTCTGGAAGCTCCAGGTCCCCTACCTGGCGCGTCACTTCCGCGTCATCACCTTCGACGGGCGCGGGAACGGGCTGAGCGATCGCCCGACCACGCCGGAGCTCTACGGGCCCTACGCGCTCGAGCAGGACGCGCTGGCCGTGCTCGACGCCGCCGGCGCCGCCCACGCCGTGGTCGGCGTGCACTGCGGCACCGCGGCGGGCGCGCTGCTGCTCGCCGCACGGCATCCCGAGCGCGTGCGCGGCGCCCTGTTCTTCTCCCCCGCCCTGCCGCTCACCCCGCCGCTCCCCGAGCGCACCGGCCACTCCTTCGACGCCGAGCTCGAGCACTACGAGGGCTGGGCGCGCGCGAACCGCCACTCGTGGGCGCGCGACTACCGCGGCTATCTCGACTTCTTCTTCGACCGCTGCTATCCCGAGCCGCACTCGACCAAGGCGATCGAGGACGCCATCGGCTGGGCGCTCGAGACGACGCCGGAGACGCTGGCGCACACGATCGACGCGCCCGGGCTCGACGACGCGACGATGCACGACCTGCTCGATCGGCTGCGCTGTCCGCTGCTCGTCATCCAGAGCGACGAGGACCACCTGATCCCGGCCGACCGCGGGGCGGCGTTCGCCGAGCGCACCGGGGCCGAGCTGGTCGAGCTCGAGGGCGTCGGCCACTGCCCGCACGCCCGCCACCCCGTGCGCGTCAACCACCTGATGCGCGACTTCGCCGAGCGCGTCTACGAGCGGCCGAAGCCGCCGACGCGCTGGCGCCGCGCGCTCCGGCGCCGCAAGCGCGCGCTCTACGTCTCCTCGCCGATCGGGCTCGGCCACGCCTGGCGCGACGTCGCGATCGCCCGCGAGCTGCGCGCGCTCCATCCCGACCTCGAGATCGACTGGCTGGCCCAGGAGCCCGTCACCGGACGTGCTCGAGGCCTGCGGCGAGCGCGTCCACCCGGCGAGCGCGGCGCTGGCCGGCGAGTCCCGCCACATCGCCGCCCAGGCGAACGACCACGAGCTGAACGTCTTCCAGGCCTGGCGCCGGATGGACGAGATCCTCCTCACCAACTTCATGGTCTTCGACGACCTCGTGCGCGAGGAGCCGTACGACCTGTGGATCGGCGACGAGGCCTGGGAGCTCGACCACTACCTGCACGAGAACCCGGAGCTGAAGACCGCGGCGTACGCGTTCCTGACCGACTTCGTGGGCTGGCTCCCGCTGCCCGAAGGCGGCGACGAGGAGGCGCGGCTGACCGCCGACTACAACGCCGAGATGATCGAGCAGATCGCCCGCTTCCCGCGCGTGCGCGACCGCGCGATCTTCGTCGGCGAGCCCGCCGACGTCGTCCCCGGCACGTTCGGCGAAGGGCTGCCGGAGATCCGCCCGTGGGTCGAGGACCACTTCGACTTCTCCGGCTACGTCCTCGCGCCCGGCGCCGGCGAGCCGGCCGACCGCGAGCAGCTCGGCTACGGCGCCGACGAGACCGTCTGCCTCGTGACCGTCGGCGGGTCGGGCGTCGGCGCCGGCCTGCTGCGGCGCGTGATCGACGCGGCCGATCCGTCGATGCGCACGATCGTGGTGTGCGGGCCGCGGATCGACTGCGCGTCGCTCCCCACGCCCGAGGGCGTCGAGCTGGTCGGCTACGTGCACGAGCTCTCCAAGCACCTGGCGGCGTGCGACGTCGCGGTCACGCAGGGCGGGCTCACCACCTGCATGGAGCTGACGGCCGCCAAGCGCCCCTTCCTGTACGCGCCGCTGGAGCGGCACTTCGAGCAGAACTTCCACGTCCGGCACCGGCTCGAGCGCTACGGCGCCGGCCAGGCCATCGACCTGGCCACGGCGGACATCGGCGCCGCGATCGCCGGCGCGCTGCGCGAGCAGGCCCGCCCCGCGGACGTCGACCGCGACGGCGCGAAGCGGGCCGCCCGGCTGCTCGCCGAGCTCCTCTAGGACGCTAGTACGAGAACACGGTCCCCTCGTCGCCGAGCCACTCCCACATCGGGGTGGCTCCCGCGACGCGGGCGTGGCTCACGAAGGACTCGGCGTCGAGCCGGCGCGCGTTGACGCAGATCGGGCACACGAGCAGCTCGCCGCCGCCGTCGGCGAACTGCTGGAACAGGCGGTCGAGCGGCGGGCAGCCGTCGCAGGCGACGCCCACGGCGTGGCCGGGCTCCGCGAGCCGCACGGCCTCCTTGGTGAGGAACATCGCGACCTGACGGCCGCGCTCCAGGGCGGCACCGGCGACGAGGAACGCGACGGTCACGCGCTCGCTGTCCTCGAGGCCGGTGGCGAGGTTGATCAGCACTTTGTCAGCCATAGGCGAGCAGCATCGCGCCTCGTCCGTGTCGCGCGCAACCCGAGGCTCAGCCCTTGCGCACGCGGTAGCGCAGATGCGTGACGTCGCGGCCCTCGGCCACCATGACCGGGCCCTCGAGCTCGACCGGCGCGGTGGCGAGCGACGCGAAGAACGGCGTGCCGCCGCCGAGCAGGACGGGGACGAGGTCGATCCAGACCTCGTCGAGCAGGCCGGCGTCGAGGCACTGGCTCGCGATCTCGCCGCCGTTGACGCCGACCACCTTGTCGCCCGCGAGCTCCTTCGCCGTCGCGATCGCCGCCTCGATGCCCCCGGTGACGAAGGTGAACGGCGCGTCCTCGGGCCAGTCGGCCGGCGGCTCGCGGTGGGTGAGGACGACGACCGGCCCGCCCATCGGGTGGTTGCCGCCCCAGCCGCCGATCGCGTCGAACAGCTTGCGGCCGACGACCAACGCGCCGGTCATCTCGATGATCCCCTGGAAGTGCCGGGCGCTCGTCTCGGTCATGTGCATCGTCATGTCCGGCTTTGTCGTGGGGACCGCGACCTCGCCGTTTGCATACCACTTGAACAGGTGCTCGAAGCCGCTCTCGTCCGGGCCGGAGATGTAGCCGTCGAGGGACATGCTCGCGCCGGTGTAGACCTTGCTCATGATTGCCTCCTGGGGGGTTGGATGTCCGTAGAACGCCAACCCCGCCGCGAACTCATCGGTGCCGCTTCAAGTGACGCGCGTGTAGGTCAGGTCGAAGTCCTTCTCCCACGTCGCGCCCTCGTCGCGCGAGGTCTCCCACGCGCCGACGATCTGCTCGTCGCTCACGCGGCCCGAGTAGCGCTGCCAGAAGCCGAGCTCGGAGAAGTCCGGCTTGGTGCGGGAGAGGGTCCAGTCGCCGCCCGCGAGGGTCATCTCGTACACGCGGGCGACGCCGCGCGAGTCGAAGTAGTGCTGGAGCAGCGTGCCGCGGCCCTCGTCATAGCCGATCAGGCAGTGGGCGGTCGGCACGGCCGGGTGGTCGGCCTCCGAGCGCTGGATGAGGAACTTCTCCCCCACCATCCACTCGAAGGTCGTGAGTCCGTGCATGTCGGGAAAGGACTCGTCCGGGAACCGCATCGCGACGGTCCACTCGCCGACGAGCGTGTCGAGCTCGGTCATGCCCTCAGCTTCTCAGGCCGCGAGCGCGGGGACCTCTCCGGCCGCGGCGAGGACGCGTTGCGCGAGGCCCGGACGCGAGAGGACGTCCTGCGGCAGCGTCAGGCAGTTCGAGATCTCCGAGCCGGCCCGGAACACATCGGGGTCGTGCAGCATCGCGACGGGCAGCGCCGCCCGGACGCGGCCCGGGAGGTCGGAGGGCGGCGCGGGCTCGGAGCCGGCCAGGAGCACGTCGATCTGCGCGAGCCGCGCGCGGTCGGTAGCGACCGTCGAGCGGTACCAGGGGCCGATCTCGCGCTCGGTGGCCTCCGCGAACGCCGCGGGATCGCCGCCCACCCGCCGCAGGAGCGCCGCGTGCATGAGCCCCAGCGTCATCCCGCGGCCGAGCGACGGGTTCGTGTACGCCCACGCGTCACCGAGGCTGACGATCCCGCCCAGGCGCGAGTCGATCGTCCGCCGCCGGCCGACGCGCCCGCCCATCGAGACCACGCCGGTGAGCGGCTCGCCGTCGAGCCAGTGCGCGTGCTGCGGGCAGGAGCGCACCATCGCCGTCCAGGCCGCCTCGTCGCGCAGCCGGCGCAGCTCGCGGTCGCGCGCCGAGATGACCAGCGTGATCGACCATACGCCGGCGTCCGCTCCGAGCGCGATGATCGAGAAGCGGCCCATGTGGGTGAGCGGCAGCGCCCGCAGCTCGGGCATGCGCCCGCGGAAGAAGCGGGTGTAGTAGAGGAAGCCGCCGGCCTCCTGCTCCTCCTTGACGGCGTCGCCGAGCAGGCGCGGGAGCACGGAGCCGCGGCCCATGGCGTCGACGACCAGGTCGCCCTCGTGGCGGTCGCCGCGCGCGTCGCGGACCGCGGTCACGCGGGCATCGCGCATCTCGAGCCAGGCCACCGGCGCGCCGCGGCGCACCTCCACCCCGGGCTCGGACTCCGCGGCGCGGGCGATCACCTGCTCGAGCGTCGAGCGCCGCGCGGTCACGGTGAGCAGCCGCTCGTCGCCGGGCCGCGGCGAGCGATCGGCGATCGTCACGGGCAGCCGCGAGACGACGTCGAGCCGCAGCGCGCCGGCGGCCTCGAGCGCCTGCCGGACGTCGGGCAGCTCGCGCTCCAGCACCTGGGTCCCGCGCGCGTGCATGACGTGCGCCTGGCGGAACTGGGCGACCCCGCGGCGCCCCCAGCGCTCCCACGCGGCCTCGGGCGTGTCGGGGACCGGATCCGGGTCGCGCTCGAGCACCGTCACGCGGTGGCCGTCGCGGGCGAGCATCATCGCGGCCGCCAGGCCGGTGAGGCCGGCGCCGAGCACGATCGTGTGGGGCATGGAGATACACGACGGCGGCGGCCGCCGGTTTATTCCGCGACCGCGCGGTCCAGCCGGGCGGAGAGCTGCCGCAGGTGCTCGATCAGCTCGGGCGGCTCGTGGACCTCGAACTCCACCTCGATCATGGCCACGCGGACCGCGAGCCAGCCGAGGTTGTCGTCGCCGGTGCGGAACTCGCAGGTCCGGTCGTCGATCGGCTCGACCGTGCCCCACAGCGCGTCGGTGCGCACCTCGGCGGCCGGCGCGTGGAGCGTGATGCGCGCCTCGTAGCGGCTCGGCCGCTCGGCGAAGCGCCGTTCGACGAACTCGCCCGGATCGGCCACGGGCAGCTCGCGCGGCGCGCAGCGGACGCCGGTGGATCCCGGCCTCGCGATCCGGTCGACGCGGAACGTGCGCCAGTCCTCGCGGTCGCGGTCCCACGCCACGAGGTACCAGCGCCGCCCGCGGTTGACCAGCGCCCGGGGCTCGACGTGGCGGCGTTCGTCGCGGTAGCCGAAGCGGAGCACCTCGCCGTCGCGGCACGCGGCGGCCAGCACGGTCAGATCGTGCGGATCGACGGTCGGGCCGCCGGCTGGGAGCGTCGTGGTGGCGGCCTGCAGCGCCTGCACGCGGCGGCGCAGGTGGGCGGGGAGCACCTGCTCGAGCTTGACCAGCGCGCGCACCGCCGTCTCCTCGATCCCGGTCACGGACGCCCGCGCGGCCGTGCCCAGGCCGACCGCGATGGCGATCGCCTCGTCGTCGTCGAGCAGCAGCGGCGGCATCGCCGTCCCCGCGGCCAGGCGGTAGCCGCCCGCCGGGCCCCTGAGCGACTCGACCGGGTAGCCGAGGCCGCGCAACCGCTCGACGTCGCGCCGGATCGTGCGCAGCGAGACCTCCAGGCGCGTGGCCAGCTCGCCGCCCGGCCAGTCGCGGCGGGCCTGGAGCAGCGACAGAAGTGTGAGGAGACGGCTCGTAGCGGACAGATCTTGACCTAAACCCTCCGTACGGTGCCCGGATGAGCAATCGACGAGACGGATATCCCGCCGGCGTGCCGTGCTGGGTGGACGCCGCGCAGGGCGACCCGGAGCGCGGCGTCGCGTTCTACGGCGGCCTCTTCGGCTGGGAGTTCGAGGAGCGCGTGCCGGGCCGGTACTACGTCGGCAGCCTCGACGGGCTCGCCGTCGCCGGCGTGGTCAAGGACGAGCCGGCGGCCTGGAGCACGTACGTCGCCGTCGAGAGCGCCGACGCGACGACGGCCACGGCGCGCGAGGCTGGCGGCAAGGTGCTCGTCGAGCCGTTCGACGTTCAGGACGCCGGCCGCGCGGCCGTGCTCGCCGATCCCACAGGCGCCGTGTTCTGTCTCTGGGAGGCCGGGCGCCGCCACGGCGCGCAGTTCGTCAACGGCACCGGCTCGTGGGTGTCGAGCGACCTCTACACGCCGGACATCGAGACCGTGGCCGCGTTCTATGGCGCCGTGTTCGGCTGGGAGGTCGGCGAGGTGTCCTTCGGCGACGCGGGCGACGGCTACATGTGGCGGCTCCCCGGCTACGGCGACGAGCTCGAGAAGCTCGAGCCCGGCATCATCGAGCGGCACAAGCGCGACGGGGCGCCCGAGGGCTTCACGGACTGCGTCGGCTGGCTGATGCGCGACAGCGGCCCGGCCCGCTGGGGCGTCACCTTCACGGTCGACGACCCGGACGCGACGGCCGCCCGCGCCGAGGAGCTGGGCGGCTCGATCGTCATGCCGCCGTTCGAGGCCGGTCCGGTGCGGATGGCCGTGATCAGCGACCCGGCGGGCGCGATCCTCTCCGTCAGCCGCTATCAGCCTGAGTAGGATCCGAGTCGTGCCCGACCGCCTGCATTTCACCGAATCCGACGAGGCCAACGCGCTGATCGCCTCCGATCCCATGGCCCTGCTGGTGGGCTTCGCGCTCGACCAGCAGGTCTCCGTCCAGAAGGCCTTCTCAGGCCCGCTCGCCCTCAAGGAGCGGCTCGGAACGCTCGACGCCGCGGCGATCGCGGACGCCGACCTCGACCCGATCTTCCGCGAGCGGCCGGCCATCCATCGCTTCCCGGGCAACATGGCCAAGCGCACGCACGACCTCGCCGTCTACATCCGCGACACGTACGACGGTGACGCCGCGCGCGTGTGGACCGACGCCGCCGACGCCGCCCAGCTGCGCGCGAACCTCGCGGCGCTGCCGGGCTTCGGCGAGATGAAGATCAAGGCGCTCGGCGCCGTGCTGGCCAAGCGCTTCGGCGTCGAGGCCGCGCAGGAGCTCGTCCCGTGGCACCCGACGCTCGGCGACGTCGACTCGGCGGAGGCGCTGGCCGACTACCAGGCGGCCAAGCGCATCCACAAGGCCGAGTGGTCGAAGGGCGCAGCGCCCGCCGCCTAGCCGGTACTCAGTACGTCGCGAGCACCCGCGCCGGGCCGCCCGAGCCGTCCTGCCACGGGACGACGCCGACGATGGCGAAGGCGCCGTGCTCGGGCACCTTGTCGAGGTTGGCCAGGTTCTCGAGCCCGAACTTGTCGGCCGCGAGCCAGTTGTGGTGCACCGAGAACGTGCTCGACGGGCCGTTGTCGAGGCTCAGCGTGTCGACGCCGATGGCCGCCGCCTTGCGCCGGTCGCGCAGGAACTCGATCGCCTCGTCGCCGAAGCCGGGGAAGTGGTACGCCCCCGCCGGTCCGCCCTTGTAGGCGTCGGGGTCGCCGATCTTCTTCGCCCAGCCGGAGTCCATGGCCACGAGCGCGCCCTTGGGGATCCGTCCGTGCCGGCTCTCGAACTTCTTCAGGTCGTCGACGTTCACCACCGTGTCCGGGTCGTTCTTGGCCCGCTTGGCGATGTCGATGACGACGAGCGGCAGGAGCAGCTCGCCCGCCTTGAAGTCCGGCGTCTTGCGGCCGCCCTCGACGAAGTGGCCCGGGGCGTCCATGTGCGTCCCGGAGTGCTCGTCGAACGTCCACTCCTGCTTGTAGAAGCCGTCGCCCGCGATCGTGGTCAGCGTGCGGCGCGACGGCGCGTTCCCGGTGTAGACCGGGAAGCCCGCCGTGAAGGTGTGGGTGAGGTCGGCGATCCTCCCCTTGACCTTCCACTTCTTGGGCTTGTGGGCCAGCGCCTCGCCCGGCAGCAGCGCGGCCATGGCCGCGGCCCCGCCGCCCGCCAGCAGCCCGCGCCGCGACAGCTGCGGTGACTGCTCACGTACCGCCTCGACCGTCCCCGGAAGACACATCGCGAACCCCCTCGCTCGTGGTGTGAGCGGGAAACTAGTCGAAGCGCGCGGCGAGGGTCGGATCGATGTAGGCGTCCATCCCGACGATCTCGCCGCCGGCGATGTCGAGCACGACGATGCCGTGCGGCGCGCCGTTCGGGAAGCGCAGGATCACGGCCGGGCGGCCGTTCGCGCTCGTCGGCTCCAGCAGGGTGCGGCCGGGGCCGCAACCGTCCGGGCGGTGGCGGAAGAAGTCCGCGATGGCCGCGTGGCCGACGACCGCGGGCTGCGGCGGCATGCGGACCTCGGCGTCCTCGCGCAGGAGCGCGACGAGGCCGTCGATGTCCGCCCGCTGCCAGGCGTCGACATAGCGCTCGAGCAGATCACGCTGGCTGGGCCCGGGAGGCGCGCCCGAGGGCCGCTCGATCGAGTCGCGCGCCCGTTGCAGCGCGCTGTTCACCGCGACGAGGCTCGTGTCGAGCAGGTCGGCGACCTCCGGTCCGCTCCAGCCGAGGACGTCGCGCAGGATGAGCACGGCGCGCTGGCGGCCGGGCAGCTGCTGGATGGCGGTGAGGAACGCGAGCTCGACGCCCTCGCGGGCCGCATAGCGGGCGGCGGGGTCGACCTCGTCCGGAAGCGCGTGGTCGGGAAACGGGTCGACGGGCTGAGCGCGGCGGGGGCGCCGGTCCAGCTCGTCCAAGCAGGCGTTGGTGGCGATCCGGTACAGCCAGGTGTGCAGGCTGGAGCGCTGCTGGAAGCGCTCGAGCGAGCGCCACGCGCGAAGGAGCGTCTCCTGGGTCAGGTCCTCGGCGTCCTGGAGCGAGCCGAGCATGCGGTAGCAGTGCAGCTCGAGCACCTCGCGGTACGGCTCGAGCAGCTCCGTGAAGGCACGGTCATCGATCGCGATCGTCGTCACACCCCTTAGACGGTCGGCGGCGCCGGATCTCATCGGTGACCTTGCCGGGCGCGTCCCGTCCAACGGGACATGACGACACGACGCAACACCTGGGTGCTGGTGCTCACGGGCATCGGCTCCGTGATGGCGGCCTTCGACACGCTCGTCGTGGCCGCCGCGTTGAGCACGATCCGGCTCGACCTCGGCGCCTCGATCGAGCAGCTCGAGTGGACGGTCAACGCCTACAACCTCAGCTTCGCCGTGCTCATGATCACGGCCGCCGCGCTCGGCGACCGCTACGGGAGACGGCGGCTGTACGCGACCGGGCTCGGGCTCTTCGCCGCCGCCTCGGCCGCCTGCGCGCTGGCGCCCGACGCCGGCTGGCTGATCGCCGGCCGTGCCCTGCAGGGCGCCGGCGCGGCGCTGATCATGCCGCTCGGCCTCGCGCTGCTGACCGGCTCGTTCCCGCCCGAGCGCCGCGGCGCGGCCATCGGCATCTTCAGCGCCATCACCGGCATCGCGGTGGCCCTCGGGCCGCTGGTCGGCGGCGCCGTGGTCGAGGGCCTGGCCTGGCAGTGGGTCTTCTGGGTCAACGTGCCGATCGGGCTGATCGCCATCCCGTTCGTCCTGGCGAAGATGAGCGAGAGCCACGGGCCGGACACGGCGCTCGACATCCCGGGCCTGGCGCTGGTGACCGGCGGGGCGCTCGGCATCGTCTGGGGCCTCGTGCGCGGCAACGTCGCGGGCTGGGAGAGCGTGGAGGTCGTCGCCTCGCTGGCGGCGGGCGTGCTGCTCGTCGCCGCGTTCGTCGCGTGGGAGCTGCGCGCCCGCGAGCCGATGCTGCCGATGCGCTTCTTCCGCTCGCGCGGCTTCTCGGCCGGCAACGCGGCGATCTTCTTCACGTTCGCCTCGCTGTTCAGCTGCGTGTTCTTCTTCGCGCAGCTGATGCAGACCGGGCTCGGCCACGGGCCGCTGGCCGCCGGGCTGCGGCTCGTCCCGTGGACCGTGACGTTCCTGACCGTGGCGCCGCTGGCCGGCGCGCTCTCGGACCGCATCGGGGAGCGCCCGCTGATGGCCGGCGGCCTCGGCCTGCAGGCGGTCGGCCTGACCTGGCTCGCCACGGTCGCCGAGCCCGGCGATGAGCTACGGCACGTTCGTCGTCCCCGCCGTGATCGCCGGCATCGGCGTCTCGATGGCCATCCCGGCGGCGCAGAGCTCGGTGGTCGGCTCGGTCGCGCCCGAGGCGATCGGCAAGGCCGCGGGCGCCAACAGCATGATGCGCGAGCTGGGCGGCGTGTTCGGGATCGCGCTGGCCGTCTCGGTCTTCGCCGGCGCGGGCAGCTACCTGTCGGCCGGCGACTTCTTCGACGGCTTCGCCGCGGCCACGGCGGTCGCGGCCGCCCTGTCGGCGGCGGGCGCCGTCTGCGCGCTCGCCCTACCGCCTACGCGGCGTCGGTCTCCCACTGCGCAGCCTGTCCCAGCGATGCGCTCTTGAGCACCTTGAGCGAGAGCAGCGCGCACTTCATCCGCGTGGCCGAGATGTCGATCCCCAGCAGGTCGAGGATGAAGCCGCGGTCGAGCTTGAGCAGGTCCTCGACCGGCATCCCGACGACCTCCTCGGAGGCCATCGAGGCCGAGGCCTGGGAGATCGCGCAGCCGTGACCGGAGAAGCGGACGTCCTCGATCTTCCCGTCGCCGTCGACCTTGAGCTGGACCTTCAGCTCGTCGCCGCACAGGGGGTTGAGGTCGTCCGCCTCGAGGTCGGGGTTCTCGAGCTCACCCCAGTTTTGCGGGTTCTTGTAGTGCTGGAGGATGTTCTCGCGGTACAGGTCGTCCATCAGGCGAACACGTCCCGCACGGTACCGAGGGCGTCGATCAGGCGATCGACCTCGTCGCGGGTCGAGTGCACGGCGAACGACGCGCGGGTCGTCGCCGACACGCCGAGGCGGCGCATGAGCGGCTGGGCGCAGGCGTGGCCCGCACGGACGCACACGCCCTCGCGGCCGAGGATCTCGGCCACGTCGTGCGGGTGCACGCCGTCGAGCGCGAACGCGGCGACGCTCCCGCGGTGCTCGATGTCCGGCCCGAACAGCGTGAGGCCGGGGACCTCGCGCAGGCGGTCGACGGCGTAGCCGACGACGTCGCGCGAGTGCTCCCACACGGCGTCCATGCCGATGCCGGAGAGGAAGTCGGTGGCGGCGCCGAGGCCGATCGCCTCGGCCACCGGCATCGTCCCCGCCTCGAACTTGGCGGGCGGCTCGGCCGACGTGAAGCCCTCCTCGGTGACGCGGGCGATCATGTGGCCGCCGCCGAGGAACGGCGGCATCGCCTCGAGCAGCTCGCGGCGGCCGTGCAGCACGCCGATGCCCGTCGGCCCGTAGGCCTTGTGGCCGGTCCAGGCGTAGAAGTCGGCGTCGAGCTCCTGCATGTCGAGCGGGAGGTGCGGCGCGGCCTGCGCGCCGTCCACCACCACCACGGCGCCGGCCTCGTGGGCGCGGCGCGTGATCTCGGCCACCGGGTTGACCGTGCCGAGCACGTTGGAGACGTGGGCGACGGCGACGAGCTTCGGCCCGCGGGCGAGCGCGGCGTCGAGCGCGTCCAGGTCGAGCAGGCCTTCATCGGTGATCGGCACCCAGGCGAGCTCGCAGCCGAGCATCTGCCACGGGACGATGTTCGAGTGGTGCTCCATCTGCGTGAGCACCACGAGGTCGTCGGGGCCGATGTTCGTGCGGCCGTAGGAGTACGCGACGAGGTTGATGGCCTCGGTCGCGTTGCGCGTGAAGATCGTCTCGCCGATGGTGGAGCCGGCGAACGCGGCCACCTTCGCCCGAGCGACCTCGTACGCCTCCGTGGCCTCGGCGGCCAGCGGGTAGACGCCGCGGTGGATGCTCGCGCGGTACTCGTTGTAGTAGCGGTCCATCGCCTCGATGACCGTCCGCGGGGTCTGCGAGGTGGCGGCCGAGTCGAGGTAGACCAGGCCCTCCTGCGCGAGGACGGGGAAGTCGGTCGCCGGCGGGACCGCGAGGCTCATGCGGCTGCCGCGACCTCGTCGCCGATCCACCCGTAGCCGCGCTTCTCGAGCTGCTCGACGAGCTCCGGCCCGCCCTGCTTGACGATCCGGCCCTCGAACATGATGTGCACGAACTGCGGCTTGACCATGTGCAGGATGCGCTGGTAGTGGGTGATGATCAGCACGCCCATGTCCGAGCCCTCGGCGACCGTGTTGACGCCCGCGGCGACGGTGTTGAGCGCGTCGATGTCGAGGCCCGAGTCGGTCTCGTCGAGCACGGCGAGCTTCGGGTTCAGCAGCGCGAGCTGGAGGATCTCCATGCGCTTCTTCTCGCCGCCGGAGAAGCCCTCGTTGAGGTAGCGGTTGGAGAACTCGCGCGGGACGTGCGTGAGCTCCATCGCGGCCTCGACGGTCTTGCGGAAGTCCTTGAGCGAGATGGCCTCCTCGCCGTTCGCCTCGCGGTGCGCGTTCATGACCATGCGCAGGTACTTGGCCACGGTCACGCCCGGGATGGCGACCGGGTACTGGAAGGCCATGAAGAGGCCCGAGCGGGCGCGCTCGTCCGGGTCGGACTCCGTGATGTCCTCGCCGTCGAAGAGGACCTGCCCTTCCGTCACCTCGAGGTTCGGGTGGCCCATGATCACGTTCGCGAGCGTCGACTTCCCGGAGCCGTTCGGTCCCATCAGTGCGTGGAACTCGCCGCTGCGGACGTGGAGGTCCACGCCCTTCAGGATCTGCTTGTCCCCGGCGGAGACGTGCAGGTTCTTGATCTCGAGGTCAGCCATGAATCTCCAGGGTCTTCTCAGTGGGTGAGGCGAAGTCGACGAGCTCGGCAAGCGTGGTGCGCTGGAGCGACTTGATGACGCCCACCTGCACGCGCGTCCAGAGCAGCTTGGTGGCGCAGTGCTCGCCGTCGTCGTGATGCGAGCAGCTGACGCGCGCCTCGCGGTCGTCGACGAAGCAGTCCATCGGCGCGATGGCGCCCTCGAGCGCGAGCACGACGGCGTCCATGGTGATCTCCTCGGCGGGGCGTGCGAGCACGTAGCCCCCGTGGGCGCCACGCGTGGCCCGGACGAGATCGGCCTTCTTGAGCAGCGCGGCGATCCGCTCGAGGTAGGCGAGCGGGAGGTTCTCGGCGTCGGCGACCGCCTTGAGCGACACCGGCGCCTCGCCGCCCTGCAGACCCAGCTGGATCAGCAGGCGCACCCCGTACTCGGCCTTCGTGGTGAAGATCACGGTGGTAATCCTACCAACGCGGTCGGAGTTGCCTAGAAGCCCGCCGCGGCGATGACCTGCGGGATCAGGACCGGGTCGACGAGCTCCGCGGCCGCCGGGCGCAGCCGCTGGGCGATCTTGTCCTCCGCGCCGGCCGCGATCTTCTCCAGCCGGTGCTCGATGCGCGGGTTGCGGAAGCGGTCGAGCATCGTCTCGACGTACTCGCCGAGGTCGATGCCTGGGACCGGCGGGATGCGTGGGCAGCAGCTCCTCGACGAGCAGGCGCCGGATGAAGGCCTCGAGCTCGGGGTCGGCGATCGCCTCGGCGACCGTGGTGTGGCCCTTCGGGATGCCGAGCGCGGCGAGGGCCGTGTGGCTGCCGTTGAGCAGCCGGAGCTTCATCAGCTCGAACGGCGCGGTGTCGTCCACGATCTGCACCCCGGGCCACGTCGGGCGCGGTCCGTCGAAGTCCTCCAGCACCCATTGGCTGAACGGCTCGGCGACCACGGTGAGCGGGTCGGTGGGCGTCGGGACGATGCGGTCGACCATCGAGCACGGGAACGCGACGCCCTCGGGGTCGCCGAGGACGTCGCGCAGCACCTCCCCGTTGCGCGGCACGTTGTCGCAGGAGATCACGGTCAGCGGCGTCGTGCGGGCCTCGATGCCCGCGCGCCAGGAGCTCGAGGATGCCGCCGCGCTCGTAGCCGCTCTCGGTGATCGTCAGCGTGACGATGTGCGTGTCCGGATCGGCGATCCGCCCGACCACGGCGTCGGGGTCGTCGGCGGCGACGAGCGCGTCGCGGATCACGTCGATGGTGCGTGAGGTGTCCTCGTCCGGGCCGCGGGAGATCACCTCGTAGCGCCAGTCGTTGCGCCGCAGCGCGTCGACCACCGTGCGGCGCCGCCACGCCACGCCGCAGATGGTCCAGGCGCCCGCGTCCTGCGTGTAGACGGCCTGGTGGGCCCGGTGGAAGGCGCCGAGCCCGAGGTGGACGATCATCCGCGCAGGCCCTGGAGGTCCGCCCACGTCGCGGCCGGAACGGGCACGCCGTCTCGCCCCCGCTGCGCGCGAGCGAGCTGCTCGATCTCCCCGGGGACGAGGACCGCGTCGAACCCGCTCGCCGGCTTCGTGGCGGCCAGGGCGACGACCGCCCTGCGCGCTGCGACCTGGCCGAAGCCGTTGCGGCCGTCGACGGTGCAGACCGCAGCGCGGCGCGTGATGACCTCGGGCTCGGCCGTGGGATCGAGCCGCTGCTCGCCGATGAACTGCACGTAGCGGGTGAGACGGAGCACGCCGTGCGAGTCGTGGCCGCGCAGGTTGGACTCCACGAGCGAGCCGGCCACGAGCGCGGCGGAAGCCGGCGGCGCGCCCGCGGCCTCGAGGACTTCGCGGGCGAGGCGCTGAAGGTCCGCGGCGCTGTGTGTACTTTCCATCCGTTCCGCCTAGCCGCCCGGCGTGACGAGCCCGGACTCGTAGGCGAGCACGACCGCCTGCACGCGGTCGCGCAGGCCGAGCTTGCCGAGCACGTGGGTGACGTGCGTCTTCACCGTCGTCTCGCTCAGCACCAGCGCCGTGGCGATCTCCGCGTTGGACTGCCCGCGCGCGAGGTGGCGCAGCACCTCGAGCTCGCGCGGGGTGAGCTCGTCGAGCTCGTCCGGCCGCGTGGCCCGGGTCCGGCCGATGCGGGCGAACTCCTCGATCAGCCGGCGGGTGACGGTCGGCGCGAGCAGGGCCTCGCCGTCGGCGACCGAGCGGATGCCGTCGGCGAGCTGCTCCGGCGGCGTGTCCTTGAGCAGGAAGCCGCTGGCGCCGGCCTGCAGCGCGTCGTAGACGTACTCGTCGAGGTCGTAGGTGGTGAGCACGAGCACGCGGGCGGGGTGGTTGGCGGTGATCTGGGCTGTCGCGGCGATCCCGTCCAGCACCGGCATGCGGATGTCCATGAGCACGACGTCGGGCTTCAGGCGGGCCGTGCTGTGGACCGCCTCGTGGCCGTTCGAGGCCTCCCCCACGACCTCCATGTCCGGGTGGTTCTCGAGCACGAGCCGGAAGCCGGCGCGGACGAGCGACTGGTCGTCGGCGATGAGGATGCGGATGCTCATGTGCCTCCCAGGGGCAGTCGGGCGCGGACGGCGAAGCCGCCGCTGACGCGCCGGCCGATCTCGAGCGTGCCGCCGTACAGCGCGACCCGCTCGCGCATCCCGATCAGCCCGTGGCCGGAGCCGTCTCGCGGTCTCGCGTTCGCCGGCCCGCGTCCGTCGTCGTCGATCTCGAGGGCGACGGCCCTGGGCTCGTAGCGCACGACGACGCGGGCTCGCGCCGGGCCGGCGTGCTTGGACGTGTTGGCCAGCGCCTCCTGCACGATGCGGAAGGCGGCGAGGTCGACGCCGGCGGGGAGCGGAACCGGCCGGCCCTCGACGTGCAGCTCGACCGGCAGGCCGCCCTCGCGGGCGCGCTGGGCGAGCGAGTCGACGCTCTCGAGGCCCGGCTGCGGCTCGGCGCGATCGGCGAGCCGGCCGAGCTCGACGAGCGCCTCGTTCGTGACCGCCTGGATGAGCTCCACCACCTGCGCGGCACGCGCCGGGTCGCGCTCGACGACGCCGTGCGCGCCCGCGGCCTGGATGGCGATGACGCTGATGTTGTGCGCGACGGCGTCGTGCAGCTCCCGGGCCACCCGCATGCGCTCGGCGGTGACGGCGGCGCGGGCGTCTCGCTCGCGGTCGCGCTCGATCTGGGTTGCCCGCTCGGCGGCCTCCCGGTTGAGCTGGCGTTGCCCGCGGCGGATGCGGCCGACGGTCCACGGGACGATCGTGCCGCCGAGCAGCGCCTGCGGGATGGCGTCCGGGTGCACGAGCGCGGCGTGCACGGTCGCGCCGATCGCGAAGACGACCAGGCCGGCGACGCCGCCGGTGTAGGCGCCCACCGCGTAGGCCGCGCAGACGATCGCCACGATCGAGGAGGCCGGCATGGTCTCGGGATCGAGCACGAGGCTCTGAACGGCGATGGCGGCGAGCACGCCGGCGGCCGCGGGGAGCGGGTGCTCGACGCGGAGCAGCAGCGGCGCGGCGACGAGGACCGCCGAGGCGGCCGCGGCGAGGCCGCCGAAGCGCAGCTGGAGCTCGACCGTGGCGCCGACGAGCAGCGCGGCGGGCAGCAGCCAGCTCGGGATCTTCGGGCCGGTCTCGCCCGGGACGGTGACGTGCTCCTCGGGCGCCGTGGGCTCCGGCGCGTCGCGGCGCAGGATCCCGAGCACGCGGCGGACGTCGGAGAGCGCCACGCGGGCGGTGGCGGCGATGCGCTCGAGCGTGTCGCGGGCGCCGGTGAGGTCGTTGCGCGCGATGCGCCGCGCGGCGTCGTCGGTGTCGCGGGCGATCTGCTCCAGGCTGCCGGTGGCGGCCGCCTGCAGGTCGACCGCGATGCGCATGCGCTCCTCCTCGGCGGCCTCGTCCGCGTCGCGGCGGCGCGCGCGCTCCAGCCGCTCGGCCTTGGCGGCCAGCTCGCGGCGGAGCTGGGCCTGGCCGCGCGCCCAGCGGCCGACGAGCATGGGGAGCAGCGTCGCGACGAACGTCAGGACGCCGTCGGCGGGGGTTGCGTCGTCGACCGCGATGCGGGTGACGGCCAGCGCCGTCGCGGCGAGGCCCGCCGCGGCGAGGGCGGGGCGTCCGGCCGCGTGGCGGCCGGTGCTGTAGAGCGCCACCGCGAGGACGAGGAGCGGCGCCGTGGGGTGGGAGTCGAGGAGGTGCGCGGCCGCCGCCTGGAGCACGACGGCGGCGGTGGCCGCGAGCAGGGCCGGCAGCGGGTGGGTGCGCCGGTAGGCCAGCGGCAGCGTGCCGAGCAGCGCGATCGCCCTGACGAGCCGGCCGTCTGCCGGGCCGAGGGCGACGTCGATCGCACCGGCGGTCACGAGCGCGGCGGTGAGCAGCAGATCGTTCCTCGCCGGCGGCCTCACCCGTCGGACCGTATCGCCGGTCGTCGCGTTCGTCCTCCTGCGGGCCGACGAGCTGCTTCTCCTCCTCAGGGAGGAGGCGGCGCGTGCTCCTCCTCCACGGCGACGAGGCCAGGATCGGCGTGGCGGCCGACGACGCTCGTCGGTTGCGGTGCGACGGTGCCTGGCATGCGCCGAGCCATCCTCTTCGTCCACATCGCCTGCTCCGTCGCGCTGCTCGGCGACGTGGCCTGCTTCCTCGCCGTGTCCGTGCGGGCGGCGACGACCGACGACCCGGCGCTGGCGACGGCGTCCTACGAGCTGCTCGAGATGTTCAGCCTCGTGTTCGGCATCCCGCTCTCGTTCGGCGCCCTGCTCTCCGGCCTCGCGCTCACGACCGTGACCAAGTGGGGTGTGCGGAAGCACCGGTGGGTGCTTGCCAAGCTGGTGGTCATCGTGTCGGTGATCTTCGTGGGAGCGCTCGTGCTCGGGCCGTCGACGGTGGCGGCGCGGGACGGCGACGAGTCCGCTCGGCTGGCGCTGATCCTCGGCAGCGGCTACGACGTGCTGGCCCTGTCCCTGGCCACCGGCCTGTCCGTCTACAAGCCGCGACTGCGTTCCCGGAGGAAGGTGCTGGCATGAGTTCCGAACCGCTGATGAGCGAGCCGGTCCGCGACCCTGTCTCACGCGTGCGCTACGCGTTCACGCCCGACGGCGAGAACCTCACGGTGCACTGCTGGCTCGAGCCGGGCGGCGCGCTGCCGCCGCACTTCCACCCGATCCAGACCGAGCACTGGTCGGTGGTCTCGGGCGAGGTCCGGTTCCGGCTCGGCCGCGAGAAGCGCGTCATCGGCCCGGAGGCGGGCGAGATCACGGTCGCGCCGAACGTCGTGCACGGCCTGGCGAGCACCGGCGGCGACGAGGCCTACCTCCGCTGCCGGGTCGAGCCGGCCCTGCACCTCCGCGAGTTCCTCGAGGAGAGCGCCGCCGCGGCCCGGGACGGCCTCTTCCTCCGCGGAGGCATCCCCCGAGGCCTCCGAGGCACCCGCTGGGCCGCGCAGTTCCTCGCCCGCCACGCAGACGAGACCGTCCTCGTCTTCCCACCCCGCCCGATCCAGCGCCTCCTCACCACCCTCTTCACCCCTAAGGGGGTCTGACCCCCTCAGCAACCGCCCACCACGTAAGGGGGTCGACCCCCTTACGTGGGGCGCGGCGGGATGCGGGTCGCGCGCCGGCCCGCCGCGCGAGGGGGTCAGACCCCCGGTGGGGTCAGACCCCCTTATGGGGCGTGCCTCGTAAGCCTCGTGAAGAGTGCGCCGGTGCGATTCACCACGTGTTCGCGCGCGGCAATGCCAAGCAGGCCATCTACCGGTGTGACCGGGATCGGGTGCTCTATCTCGCGCTGCTGGGCGACGTGGTGGTCCGCCAGCAGTGGCGCTGCCTGGCGTACTGCCTGATGGACAATCACGTGCACCTGCTCGTCGAGACGCCGGAGCCGAACCTCGGCCGTGGGATGCAGCGCCTCCACGGCATGTACGGCCAGATGTTCAACAAGTGGCACGGCCGGACCGGGCACGTCTTCCAGGGACGCTTCGGCGCCGTGCGGGTCACGAGCGACGCGCAGCTGCTCGAGACGACCCGCTACGTCGTCCGCAATCCCGTGGACGGTGGCCTGTGCGATGCGCCGGAGGAGTGGCCGTGGGGGAGCCACGCGACGGGGTTCGAAGGCCCGGCGTGGCTCGACACCCCGCGACTGCTGGATTTCTTCGGCGCGAGCGGCGGCGACAGCCGCCGCCGCTATGAGGACTTCGTCGCGCTCAGATGATGCGCTCGGACCGCGTGAGCAGGCGCACGCGGTCGCCCGCGTGGGCGGCGACGTCGGCTCCCGCGGCCTTGCCGGCCTCGCTCGCGAACGCCGCCTTGAACGAGTCCTCGTCGTCGAAGTACAGCTCGGTCACCGCGTGGTAGGGCAGGGACGGATCGTCCTGCTCGATCACGCTCACGTGGTACTCGCGCAAGCCGGGCAGCTCGCGGCCCATCGGCGCGTGCTGCTCGAGGATCCACGAACGGAACTCCTCCAGCGACAGATCCTCCCGGCGCTTGATCAGCGAGAACACCTTGAGCACTACGCGGCCTCCTTGGATTCCAGAGCCCGAAGGACCTTCTCGGGCGTGATGGGCAGGTCACAGATCTGCACGCCGATCGCGTCGGTGATCGCGTTGGCGATCGCCGGGATCGGCGGGTTGGCGGTCATCTCCCCCACGCCCTTCATGCCGTAGGGGCCGTTGGAGGAGGGCATCTCCAGCACCACGGCGTCGATCTCCGGGAGATCCTGCGGCCCCGGCATCAGGTAGGTCGAGAAGTCGCCCGGCGGGTGGTCGATCGACGGGTAGTACGGCGCCGTCGTCTCGTACAGGCAGTGCGACATGCCCATCCAGGCGCCGCCGCGGATCTGGCCCTGCACCAGCGACGGGTTGATCGCGCACCCGATCTCGTAGGCCGAGGCAAGCCGCAGCACCCGCACGTACCCGGTCTCGGTGTCGACCTCCACGTCGGCCACCGTGCACGCGTGCGCCTCGGTCGAGTCGGGATCCATCTCGCCGGTCTCCGGCACGACCTCGCTCTTGGGCTTCATGTACATGCCCCGCCCGGAGATCGTCTTGCCGTGCTTGAAGTGCGCGGCCAGCGCGACGTCAACCACGGTCATGGAGGAGCCCGGGGAGCCGATCACGCGCACGTTGCCCTCGCCGTCGGTCTCCAGGTCGTCCGGCGAGGCCTCCATCTCCTCGGCGGCGACCTCCAAGAGCACACGACGCGCCTCGTCGGCCGCACGGATGATCGCGTTGCCGGCGCGATGGGTGGCGCGCGAGGCGAACGTGCCCATGCAGTGCGGACCGGTGTCGGTGTCGCCGGTGTCGACGCGCACCGTCTCGAACGGCACTCCCAGCGCCTCCGCCCCGATCTGCGCGAGCACCGTCTTCAGCCCCTGCCCGAGATCCACCGAGGACAGCGTGATGACGAAGTTGCCGACCGTGGTCGCGTGGACCAGGGCCTGCGTCGGGTCGCCACCCAGGTTCATGCCGGTCGGGTAGTTCACGGCGGCGATGCCGCGCCCGTACAACAGGGTCATAGCTCGTGCCCCACGAGCTCGGCCGCGGCCCGGATCGTCTCCACCAGCGTCGCGTCCTCGACGACCTTCCGGTGCGGCCGGATGTCGCCGTCGCGGTACGCGTTCAACAACCGCAGCTGCCACGGATCGAGCGACAACGCCCGCGCGATGCGATCCATCTGCATCTCGGTCGCGAACGAGGCCTCGGTCACGCCGAAGCCGCGGAACGCGCTGGCCGGCTGGCGGTTCGTGTACACGCAGTGCAC
Organism: uncultured Solirubrobacteraceae bacterium; assembly: GCA_963774155.1. Taxonomy (GTDB): domain Bacteria; phylum Actinomycetota; class Thermoleophilia; order Solirubrobacterales; family Solirubrobacteraceae; genus DASSUW01. Next base: position 336,059 of record CAVZDW010000004.1, on the reverse strand, counting down.
GTCGATCGAGACGTTGGGGATCGTGTACGGCCCGCACACGTTGGCCGCGTGCTTGGTCGCGCCGTACGGGCTGTGCCGGGAGTACGCGCCGGCGTCGTGCCACGTCGTCACCTCGCGGGAGACGATCCGGCCGTCGTTCATCACGCCGTCGACGATGTGGATGCGGTTCGCCGACCGCGTCGAGGAGACCCGCATCTCCTCCTCGCGCGAGTAGACGTAGCGCACCGGCCGACCGGTCTTCAGCGCCGCGAGGCAGGCGATCGGCTCGGTGATCACGTCCACCTTGCCGCCGAACCCGCCGCCCACGGTGCCGCCGATGAAGTGCAGCCGCGACGGCTCGATCTGCAGGATGATCGCCGTGTTGTCGAGCGAGAAGTAGAGCGCCTGGGTGTTGGTGTGGACGGTGATCCGCCCGTCGGCCTCGGGCTTGGCGATGCACCCGGTGGTCTCGGTCGGCGCGTGCTCGGTCGGGCTGTTCTGGTACGTGCCCTCGATGACGTGATCGGCCGAGTCGCGACCCGCCGCGACGTCGCCGTAGCGGACCCGCCGGCAGTGGTGTCCCTCGTACCAGAAGTGGTTCGTGTCCCAGTGCGTGACGCGCGGGGCGCCGGGCTTGAGCGCCTCCTCGACGTCGAACACCGCGGGCAGCTCCTCGAGATCGAGCCGGACGCGGGACACCGCCTCCAGCGCGGCCTCCTCGCTCTCGGCGACGATCGCCGCGATCTGCTCGCCGCGGTACCGCGCCCGCTCGGCGGCGAGGACCTGCTCCTCGTCCGGCTCGACCCCGATCAGGCAGAGGATCGTGTAGACGTTCTTCGGCACGTCGGCGGCGGTCAGCGCGCACACGAAGCCGGGGACCTTCTCGGCCTCGCTGAAGTCGATCCCGTTGATCCGCGCGTGCACGAGCGGGTTGCGGACCATCTTGAGATGGAGCATCCCGGGGTAGCGGACGTCGTCGACGTACTCGGTCGTCCCGGTCACGTGGCCGAGGCCGTCGCGCCGCTCGGTCGACCGGCCGATGACGTGGAACGGCTGCTGGCTGGTCGCGCTCACGAGGGAGTCACCTCCGCGATCGCGTCGATGATCGAGTCGTAGCCCGTGCAGCGGCAGACGTTCCCGGCGATCGCCTCGGCGATCTCCTCGCGCGACGGCGACGGGTTGCGCTCGAGCAGGGCGCGCGCGCTCATCAGCATCCCCGGGGCGCAGAAGCCGCACTGCACGGCGAAGCGCTCGTGGAACGCCTTCTGCAGCGGGTCGGCTCCCGCCCAGCCCTCGACCGTGTCGACGCTCCGGCCCGCGACGTTGGCCACCGGGAGCAGGCACGAGAGCACCGGCTCGCCGTCGACCATCACGGTGCAGCTCCCGCAGCCGCCCTGCCGGCAGCCGGCCTTCGCCGCCTTCAGCCCGAGCTGCTCGCGCAGCACATGGTTCAAGGTCACGAGCGGGCGCGCCATCACCTCGGTCGTCCGCCCGTTGAGCTCGAACTCGAAGACCTCAGACGCCATGGCTCGCCTCCAGCGCTCGCCGCACGAACAGCCTCGTCATCCGCTTGCGGTACCAGCCGCTGGACACCGAGTCGGTCGGCGGATCGACCTCCTCGAACGCAGCGGCGCCCGCGGCCTCCGGATCGCCGAAAGACGCCTCCGCACCCGGTGAGCGCACCGGGTGCGGAGCTACCCCACCCAAAGCCACACGGCCGCGCGAGACGGCCACGCTGACCACGGCCGGCGAGTTCGCCGCCCGCCGCGCCCAGCGCACGAACACGCTCGAGGGATCGTCCTCGAACGCGACCGCGAGCACGATCTCCGAGCCCGGGTCGAACGACTCCCAGAACGACTCGATCGGCACCGTGCGCCCGCTGAGCCGGACCTCGGCGTCCAGCGCCAGCAGCGCGACCCCCACGTCGCCGTACGGTGCGCTCATCAGCAGGTTGCCGCCGACCGTGGCCATGTTGCGCAGCGCCGGGCCTCCGACCGCGCCCGCGGCGGCGGACAGCGCCGGGACGCCGTCCGAGCCGCGCGACGGCGGACAGCGAGACCATCGCGCCGAGCGTGGTGCGGCCCGCCGATCGCTCCACCGTGTCGAGCCCCGCGCGCGCGAGTCCCACGACCCGCGTGGCGCCCAGCGAACCGGCGTGGACGGCGGGCATGACCGCCGTGCCGCCCCCCAGGACCGCCGCGCCACCCGCCAGCTCCGCGACCGCCTGCTCGGCGGAGTCCGGGAGCAGATACTCGGTGATCACCTCTCCTCCTCCTCGATCAGGGCGAACATTCGCCCGGGAGACCCCTCCGCCCCCCGGATCGGGACGAAGCCTGCGAAGAACGGCACGCGGACGCCCACCGGCAGCTGCGACAGACCGGTCAGCTGCTGGATGAGGATCGCCCCGCGGTCGAGGATCGCCTTGTGCACGACGAAGTCCTCGGACGTGAAGTCGGGGCGCCGGGCCGACCGCTCGCTGAAGCAGTCGAAGCCGACCACCTTGGCGCCCTGGTCGACGAGCCAGCCCGCCGCCTCCGGCTCGCAGTAGGGCGAGCGCATGTAGTAGTCGGGGAACTGGCCCCAGAACTTCTCGGTCCAGTCCGTCCGGCAGAGCGCGACGTCGCCGTCCTCGATCGGCGGGGCGTGCTCCTCGAGCAGCGCCACGGTGATCGGCTCGTCCTCGCCCAGGAACGTGAGGTCGATGACGATCGCCTGCCCGCACGTGCGGTCCAGCGAGACGTCGGCCGCGGTCTCGCCGTCCTCGGCGCAGTGGCGCCCGAAGTCGACGTGCGAGCCGGTGTGCAGGAGCATGTTCACCTCGCTGGCCTGCCAGAAGCCCGGGCCCCGGTGATGCGTCGTGAGCTCGAGCCGCTTGTTCACGGACGGCGGGCTCAGCGTGTCCTCGCCGATCTTCAGCGTCAGGTCGACGATCCGCGTCACATCTCCTCCTTGCGCGCGTTGCGCTCGACGTTGTGCAGATGCCGCAGCATCGCCTTGGCGGCGGCCTCGGGCTCGTGCGCGCGCAGCGCCTTGACGATCGCCCGGTGGTCCTTGACGGTCTGCTCCTGCACGGCGCGGCGGGAGCCGGTGCGGCGGCGGCTGGCGACCCCGAGCGCGGCGGTCGACTCCATGAAGCGCCCGAGGATGGCGTTGTCGGCGGCCACCCGGATCGCGTCGTGGAGCTCGAGGTCGGTCGCCATGAACGCCTCGGCGTCACCGATCGCCGCGCGGGCGCGCGTCACGCAGCCGTCGAGCCGCTCGAGCGTCTCGTCGTCGACCCGCTCGGCGGCGAGCGCCGCCATCGCCGGCTCGATCACGCGCCGCGCCTCGAACAGCTGGTCCGACGCGTGCTCGGACAGCGAGAGCACGAAGCTCAGCGGCCGCACGAGCAGCTCCGGCTCCAGGGACGACACGTAGGTGCCGGTGCCGTGGCGCATCTCGGTCACGCCCAGGACGGTAAGCGCGCGCAGCGCCTCGCGCAGCGACGACCGGCTGACGCCCATCGACGCCGCCAGCTCGCGCTCGGCCGGCAGGCGGTCGCCCGGGCCGAGATGGCGCTGCTGGATGAGGTCCAGCAGGCGCGACACGATCTGCTGCGGCACCGCCTCCCTCGTGACGGTGCCGAACGCGGGTGGTCCGACCACCCGTCCACCGTACCTCTCGCCGGCGAGACGTGTCAAGCCGGCGAGAGGCGGTGGATCGTTCAGCGGTAGAGCGCGGCGGCGTCGCGAGCGATCAGGCGCGCCGTGCGGCGTCCGATCTCGGCCTCGTTGCGCTCGGCGAGCCGGATGACGCGGCCCCAGTCGCGGTCGAGGACGGCCCGCAGGAGCTGCACCCGCAGCGTTGCGCCGAAGCGGCCGGCCGTCGCGACCACGTGCTGGAGGCCGACCGGCGAGGCGATGACTCCTACTCCTGCCTAGTAGTGACTGAGACCCGGAGGAAGGTAGGCACGGCTCGTCAAGACGATGTGACTTTCCGGCGACCTGCTTAGGTATTTCGGCCATGCAGCGCCGCCAGGACCTCCGCAATGTCGCGATCATCGCGCACGTCGACCACGGGAAGACGACGCTGGTCGACGCCATGCTCTGGCAGTCCGGCGCCTTCCGCGCCAACCAGGACGTCAACGAGCGCGTGATGGACTCGATGGACCTCGAGCGCGAGAAGGGCATCACGATCCTCGCCAAGAACACCGCGGTCCAGTACGGCGACGTGAAGCTCAACATCGTCGACACGCCCGGCCACGCGGACTTCGGCGGCGAGGTCGAGCGCGGCCTCACGATGGTCGACGGCGTGCTGCTGCTCGTGGACGCCTCCGAGGGCCCGCTCCCCCAGACGCGCTTCGTGCTGCGCAAGGCGCTGGAGGGCCGCCTTCCGGTGATCCTCGTCGTCAACAAGGTCGACCGGCCGGACGCGCGCATCGCCGACGTCGTGGACGAGGTCTACGAGCTGTTCATCGATCTCGACGCGCGCGAGGATCAGATCGAGTTCCCGATCGTCTACACCAACGCCAGGGCCGGCTGGGCCGCGCTCACCGAAGGCGAGGAGGGCACCGACCTCACGCCGTTGATGGATCTCCTGGTCGAGCACGTGCCCGCCCCCGAGTACGACCCGGAGCACCCGCTGCAGGCCCACGTGACGAACCTGGACGCGAGCCCGTACCTCGGCCGGCTCGCCGTCTGCCGCGTCCGCAACGGCACGATCAGGCGCGGCGAGAACGTCGCCTGGTGCCGCGCCGACGGCAGCGTGACGAGCGCCAAGGTCGCCGAGCTCTACATCACCGAGGCGCTCGACCGCGTCGAGGCGCAGGAGGCCGGCCCGGGCGAGATCATCGCCGTCGCCGGCATGGCGGACGTGACGATCGGCGAGACGCTCGCCGACCTCGAGGACCCGCGCCCGCTCCCGGTGATCACCGTCGACGAGCCGTCGCTGTCGGTCACCATGGGCCAGAACACGTCGCCGCTGGCGGGCCGCGAGGGCGACAAGCTCACGTCCCGCCAGATCAAGGACCGGCTCGACGCCGAGATGATCGGCAACGTCTCCATCCGCGTGCTGGAGACCGAGCGCCCGGACACCTGGGAGGTCCAGGGCCGCGGGGAGCTGCAGCTCGCCATCCTCGTCGAGCTGATGCGCCGCGAGGGCTTCGAGCTCACCGTCGGCAAGCCGCAGGTGGTCACCCGCGAGGTCGACGGCAAGGTCCACGAGCCGGTCGAGCGGATGACCATCGACGTGCCGGAGGAGTACGTCGGCGTCGTCACCCAGCTGCTCGCCCTGCGCAAGGGCCGGATGGAGCAGATGGTCAACCACGGCACGGGCTGGGTGCGGATGGACTACCTCGTCCCCGCCCGCGGGCTGATCGGCTTCCGCACCGAGTTCCTCACCGAGACGCGCGGCACCGGCCTGCTCCACCACGTCTTCGACCGCTGGGAGCCGTGGGCCGGCGACATGCGCCTGCGCCCCACCGGCTCGCTGGTCGCCGACCGCAACGGCAAGATCGCCAGCTTCGCGCTCTTCAACCTGCAGGAGCGCGGCGTGCTCTTCGTCGAGCCGGGCGAGGACTGCTACGAGGGCATGATCGTCGGCGAGAACGCCCGCTCCGAGGACCTCGACGTGAACGCCTGCAAGGAGAAGCACCTCACCAACGTGCGCTCCTCGACGTCCGACGTGCTGGTGCGGCTCGTGCCGCCGAAGCGGCTGTCGCTCGACCAGGCGCTGGAGTTCGTGCGCGAGGACGAGGCGGTCGAGGTGACCCCGCACGCGGTGCGGCTGCGCAAGGTGGACCTCGACCAGATCACGCGGGTCAAGGCCGCCCGCGCCCGGGCTCGCAGCTGACGAGCTCCGGCTCGTCGCCACCCGACACGACGACGTCGTCACCCTGGCGCTCGAGCCGCAGCGAGACCCCCTCGCCGGTGATCCGCTGCACGTAGCCTCCGTCGACGAGACGGAGCGAGATGTCGAGCCCGTTCACGTACGCGGTCCGCATGAAGCGCCCGCGCGCGAACTGGAGGGAGATGATCGAGTCGGTGTACCGCTCGCGGCGCTCGAAGTAGCACTGCTGCACCCGGTCGACTTCCACGAGCACCGCCATCGCCGCCCTGTCGCGGGCCACCTGGGCGGCCGAGCGCTCGGGTTGCAGGTCGCGCGCCGCCCAGACCGCGAGCACCACGACCAGGCCGAGGAGGACGAGCCGACCATCCACACCGCATAGGATCGCGCGCATGAGCGAGCTGACCAAGTTCCTCCTCAGCGAGGAGCAGATCCCCAGCCACTGGATCAACCTGCTGCCGGACCTGCCGGGCGAGCCGCTGCCGCCGCTCAACCCCGGGACCGGCCAGCCGGCCGGGCCCGACGACCTCACGCCGATCTTCCCGATGGGGCTGATCATGCAGGAGGTCTCGCCGGAGCCCGAGGTGGAGATCCCCGCCGAGGTGCGCGAGGCGTACGGGCTGTGGCGGCCGACGCCGCTCTACCGCGCCCGCCGGCTGGAGCGGGCCCTCGGCACGAACGCCCGCATCTACTACAAGTACGAGGGCGTCTCTCCGGCCGGTTCGCACAAGCCCAACACCGCGGTGCCGCAGGCCTACGAGAACGCCAAGGCCGGCATGAAGAAGCTCGTGACGGAGACCGGCGCCGGCCAGTGGGGCTCCAGCCTCGCCTTCGCCTGCAGCCTCTTCGGGCTCGAGTGCGAGGTCTTCATGGTCGGCTCGAGCTACGACCAGAAGCCCTACCGGCGCTCGATGATGCAGACGTGGGGCGCGACCGTGCACCGCTCGCCGTCCGACCGCACGGAGTCCGGCAAGGGCCAGGCCCAGCACCCGACGGGCTCGCTCGGCATCGCCATCTCCGAGGCGGTCGAGGTCGCCGCGCAGGATCCGGACGCCAACTACGCGCTCGGCTCCGTGCTCAACCACGTGCTCCTGCACCAGACCGTGATCGGGCAGGAGGCGATCCTGCAGATGCAGCTGGCCGGCGACGAGCCCGACGTGATCATCGGCTGCGTCGGCGGCGGGTCGAACTTCGCCGGCATGGCCTTCCCGTGGATCCGCGCGGGCTCGAAGGCGCGCTTCCTGGCCGCCGAGCCGGCCGCGTGCCCGACCCTCACGCGCGGCGTCTACCACTACGACTTCGGCGACACGTCCGGGCTCACGCCGCTGATGCCGATGTACACGCTCGGCCACGACTTCGTGCCGCCGCCCGTGCACGCCGGCGGCCTGCGCTACCACGGCGACGCGCCGATGCTCTGCGGGCTCGTCAAGGCCGGCAAGATCGAGGCGCGCGCCTACAAGCAGAACGAGACGTTCGACGCCGCCGTGCGCTTCGCGCGGACCGAGGGGATCATCCCCGCGCCCGAGCCGGCCCACGCGATCCGGGCGGTCATCGACGAGGTCGAGCGCGGCGAGGCCGGCGTGATCCTCTTCGGCCTCTGCGGGCACGGCCACTTCGACCTCGCGGCCTACGACGCGTACCTGTCCGGCAGCCTCGAGGATCCCGAGTTCTCCGAGTCCGACATGGAGGCAGCGCTGGCACGGCTGCCGGAGGCGCCGGCGATCGCCTAGTGGCTCACGACGCAGCGATCCTCCAGGCGATCCTCGACGCCGCCTTCGAGTGCATCATCACGATGGACGCCGACGGCAACGTGCTCGAGGTCAACCGCGCCGCCGAGGAGACGTTCGGCTACACCGCGGACGAGATGGTCGGCCGCGAGCTGGCCGAGCTGATCATCCCGCCGCACCTGCGCGAGGCGCACCGGCGCGGCGTGGAGCGGCATGTGGCCACCGGCGACGGCGGGATGCTCGGCCATCCGGTCCAGCTTCCGGCCATGCGCAAGGACGGCAGCGAGTTCCCCGTCGAGATCGCCATCAGCTGCCCGCGGGTGCCCGGCCCACCGCTCTACACCGGCTTCCTGCGCGACATCACGGAGCGCCGCCGGGACGAGGAGGCGCTGCGCTCGCTGGCCGCCGAGCAGGCGGCGCTGCGCCGCGTGGCCACGGTGGTGGCCAGCGAGACCGACCAGGCCCGCGTCTTCGACGTGGTGACCGAGGAGCTCGGCCGGCTGCTCGGGGCGGAGACGGCGAACATGATCCGCTACGAGCCTGACGGGGACGCGGTCGTGTGCGCCGCGTGGAGCATCGGCCGAGGGCGCAACGTCCCGGTGGGCACGCCCGTCGCCCTCGACGGCGACAGCGTCTCGGCCCTCATCCACCGCACGGGCCGGCCCGAGCGCGTCGACGACTTCTCGGCCGCGGGCGGCGAGACTGCGGCGATGCTGCGCGGGCTCGGCTACCGGTCCGCGGTCGGGACCCCGATCCGGCTGGGCGGGCGACTGTGGGGCGCCGTCATCGTCTCGACCGCCGAGGAGACGCCGTTCCCGGAGGGCTCGGAGCAGCGGATCGCCGACTTCGCCGAGCTCGTCGCCCAGGCGCTGGCCAACGCCGAGGCTCGCTCGGAGCTCGCCGCGTCGCGTGCGCGGCTGGTCGAAGCCGCCGACGACGCCCGCCGCCGGATCGAGCGCAACCTGCACGACGGCGCGCAGCAGCGGCTGGTGGCGCTCTCGCTCGAGCTGCGGATGGTCGAGCGCCGGCTCGGCACCGGCGACGCCGCCGCGGCCGAGCTCCTCCAGCACGCGACCGGCGAGCTGTCGGGCGCCCTGGAGGATCTGCGCGAGCTCGCCCGCGGCATCCACCCGGCGATCCTCAGCGACAAGGGCCTCGTGGCGGCGCTGGAGATGCTCGCCGGACGGGCCACCCTCCCGGTCGAGCTCTGCGCCGAGCTGGAGAACCGCCTGCCGCCGCCGGTCGAGGCGGCGGCCTACTACCTCGTGTCCGAGGCGATCACCAACGCCTCCCGGCACGCCCGCGCGTCGTGCGTGAACGTGGCCGTGCGGTGGACCGACGGCAGCGCCGTGGTCGAGGTGACCGACGACGGCGTCGGCGGCGCCGACGCGGCCGGCGGCTCCGGCCTGCGCGGCCTGCACGACCGCGTCGAGGCCCTCGGCGGCGAGCTCGACGTCGACAGCCCCGACGGCGTCGGCACCACGCTCACCGCACGCCTGCCGTGCAGCTGATCAGCGGGCGTCGTGGAAGATGATCCCGAGGGCCGTGCGGCTGCCGCTCGTCACGGTGCTCACGCCGTGGCGCAGGCCGATCCGGTGGTAGCCGCGGGCTCCCGCGTTCGGCCGCTCGCGCGTCGGGAAGATCACGAACGCCCCGCGCGGCGGCGTCAGCACGTGGGCCCGGCTCTGAGCCCGCGGGCGCTGCTCCATGAGCACGAACTCGCCGCCCTCGAAGTCGTCGGTGAGCACGGTCAGCACCTGGAACGGGAAGTAGACGTCGCCGTAGAGGTCCTGATGCAGCGCGTTCCAGTCGCCGGCGCCGTAGCGGAGGATCAACGGCGTGGGCCGCAGCTGGCCGGCTTCGTGGCACCGCGCGAGCAGCTCCTCGTGCTCGAGCGGGAACGCGTCGTCCGGGCCGCCCAGCAGCCCTGACCAGTCGTTCGCCACCGGCGCGAGATGCCGGTAGAAGGCCTCGCGCAGCCCGCCGATCGGCTCGGGCAGCGGATGGTCGAAGTAGCGGTAGCGCCCGTCGCCGAAGCGATGGCGGGCCATGTCGATGGTCGAGCGGAAGCGGCCGCCGTCGAACAGATCGGCGAGCGCCGACGTCTCGCCGGAGTCGAGCACCGGCACGGTCACGGCGAAGCCGCGCGCGTCGAGCTGTGAGCGCAGGTCGCCCCAGTCGAGGTCATTCGGGTGGGTCAGCATCATCCGTACAACGGCGCGGCCGCGAGGTCTGTGAGCTCCCCGAGGCGCCGGCGGCCCGAAGGCCGCCGGCGCCCCGTTACTCCCCTACTCGTAGGCGAGCGCTGCGAGGACGTCGGTCCTCGACGCGCGCCTTGCCGGCAGCACGGCCGCAGCCATGCCCGCCAGCACCGCGATCACCGCGACCGCCACGAGGGCGCCCGTCGGGACCACGAACTCCAGCCCGTACTCGCCGAGCGCCGCGACCGCGACGGCAGCGAGGCCGAGCCCGACGCCGATGCCGGGCAGGGCGCCCATGAGCGCGGTGATCACGCTCTCGTGGCGCACCATGCGGCGCAGCTGGCGGCGGGACATGCCCATCGCCCGCAGCGTGCCCAGCTCCCGCCGGCGCTCGAAGGTCGCGAGCACCAGGGTGTTGACGATCCCGAACAGGGACACGATCACGGCCAGGGCGAGCAGCACCCAGAGGATCGAGAGGATCTGGCCGATCCACTCGGTCTGCGACGTGACGAACGCGTCCTTGGACAGGACCTCGACCTCCGGGAAGGCGGCGAGCGCGCGCTGCATGCTCTCGACGTCGCCGCCGGCCACCAGCGTGAAGCGATTGCGCTCGGTGGCGAAGGCGCCCGCGAACGCCTCCTGCGAGATCGTGATCGGCCCGAGGCCCAGGATGTCGAGCACCGGGGACTCCTCGATGGCCCGGACGGTCAGGTCGAGCTCCGTGCCCTTGGGCGACGTGATCGTGAACGCGTCGCCGACCTTCAGGCCGTGCTCGGTCGCCCAGCCGTCGTCGACCAGCGCGCCGTCGGTCCCGAGGCCGGCGATCGCCGCCTCGTCGCCGGCCTTCAGGTCGTAGGCGAACAGCTCCGTCACCGTGGCCGGGTCGACCGCGTTGACGCCCTCCTCCTCGCCGAAGGCGAGCGCGCCGTCCTGCCGCAGGGAGGTGGCCGCGGTCACGCCCGGCGCGGCCTGCACCGCGTGCTCGATCTTGGGATCGATCGGCGTCCAGCCGTCGGCGTTGGCGACCACGGCGGTGGCCTGCACGCGATCCTCGAGCGAGCCCTTGGAGACCTCGGTGAGGCCGCTGCCGATCGTCGTCACGGCCGTCACCAGCGCGACGCCGATGAGCAGCGCGGACGCCGTTGCGGCCGTGCGGCCGGGGTGGCGCATCGCGTTGCGGCGGGCGAGCGAGCCGGCGGAGCCGCCGAGCGCGGCCGACGGGCGGCCGACCAGGCCGGTGAGCGCCCGCACGGCGCGACCGCCGAGCCGCAGCCTGCGACCGCCCGGGCCCGCCTCGCGGAGCGCGGCCACCGGAGCCACCTTGGTGGCGCGGCGCGACGGCAGCATCGCCGCCACGACGGTCACGCCGATGCCGATGAGCAGGCCGGCGACGACCGTGCCGATGCTCAGCGACATGCCGGAGATCGGCAGCGCCACGCCCATCGAGCTGAACAGGCTCTCCAGCCCGGAGGCCAGCAGGAGCCCGACGCCGAGGCCGGCCACGGAGCCGATCAGGCCGATGGCCAGCGCCTCGACGAGGACCGAGCGGCGGACCTGGCGGCGGCTCGCGCCGACCATCCGCAGCAGGCCCAGCTCACGCGTCCGCTGGGCGACGGCGATCGAGAGCGCGTTGAAGATCGTGAACGCCCCGACGATCAGCGCCACGCCGGCGAAGGCGAGCAGCACCGTGCGCAGGATGTCCACGAAGCTCTTCAGGCTCTCGAGGTCGAAGCGATCGTCGGCGGCGGCGGAGAGCACCTGGGTGTCCGCCCCGACCGAGAGGTTCTTCGTGTCGCCGGCCACCAGGACGCGGTCGTAGCCGCCCTGCTTGCCGAACAGCGCCTGCGCCTCGCCGAGGTCGAACACCGCGAACGTGGCGGTGCCGATCGACTTCACGTCGGCGAACTTCGCGATGCCGACGACCTCGAACTCGCGTGCCTCGCCACGGGTGGCGATGGTCACGCGGTCGCCGACCGCGTAGCTCTCCTTCTCGGCCGTGCCCTGGTCGATGACGACCTGGCCCGCGCCCTCGGCCCAGCGGCCGTCGGAGAGGCGGTAGGGCGTCAGCCGCTCGGCGCCCGGGGTGCCGGCGTCGAAGCCGGAGCCGAAGTACGGGCCGTCGCCGACGGGCGCCCCGTCGCGGCCCATGATCTGCGCCGTGTCGTTGACGTCGCCGACGGCGACGTCGATGCCCGGCGTGTTCCGGACCTGCTCGACCGTCGAGGCCGGCAGGGTCGGGCGCTGGGCGAACGAGTCCAGGCCCGGCTCGAACGAGGTCTTGGAGACCACGACCGCGTCGGTGCCGTCATAGGCGGCGCTCGACAGCGAGTCCGCGGCGCCGCGCATGGCGCCGGTGAACGTGAGGGCGGCGGCCACGAAGGCGACGCCCACCACGATGGCGAGGGCGCTCAGCGCGGTGCGCAATGGGCGCGCCGCGAGGCCTCTGAGAGCGACCCGGGTCATCGCGCCACACCCTGCTTCATCACGGCGAGGATGTCGGCCTCGGTCGGACGCGCGAGGTCGGCGACGACACGGCCGTCGGTCAGGTAGAGCACGCGGTCGGCGATGGCCGCGGCGCGGGCGTCGTGCGTGACCATCAGCGTGGTCTGGCCGTCGAGGTCGACGGCGTCGCGGAGGAGCGTGAGGATGCCGGCGCCGGCCTCGGAGTCGAGGTTGCCGGTCGGCTCGTCGGCGAAGAGGACGGTCGGCCGGGTGATCAGCGCCCGGGCGATCGCCACGCGCTGCTGCTGGCCGCCCGAGAGCTCCGACGGACGGTGGCCGCGGCGCTCGGTGAGGCCCACGCGGGCCATCAGCGCATCGACCTCGGCGGCCGGCGGGCGCTTGCCGGAGATGGCCAGCGGCAGGAGGACGTTCTCCTCCGCGGTCAGCGTCGGCAGCAGGTTGAAGGACTGGAAGACGAAGCCGATGTGCTTGCGGCGCAGGCGCGTCAGCTCGCGGTCCTTCATGCGGGTGATGTCCTGGCCGGCGACCTTGACGGTGCCGGAGGTCGGCACGTCGAGGCCGGCGAGCAGGTGCATCAGCGTCGACTTGCCGGAGCCCGACGGGCCCATGACGGCCGTGAACGAGCCGGCGGCCAGGTCGAGCGACACGCCGCGGAGGGCGTGCACCGCGGAGTCGCCGTCGCCGTACGTCCGGGCCAGCGCCATGGCGGTGACGGCGTGCGACGTCGCGGGAGCTTCGAGGAGAGCGGACAAGGGGAGACCTTTCTCCCTCCGGTCGCCGCAAACCCCACGCGGCGACCTTCGGGCGACGTTAGATTGGGGCGACTTCCCGCGTGATCCGAGAAAGAGCCGCTTCCAGGGCACCGGCGGAGAGGAGGGCGCTCGTCGCCTCGGCGAGGAGGCGCCCGACGATCCCGCCGGACGGGCGAACGGACACGGACGCGCGCACCTCGCTGCCGCCCTCAACGGGCGACAGGCGGTAGTCGACGTCGAAGCCCACCGGACCGTCGGCGGCGAGCATGAGCCCGCTGCCGGAGGCCTCGTGCACCTCGAGGTCGAACCCGACGCGCCGGCCGGCCAGCTTCCCGCTCACGCGGGCGCGGCTGCCGGTGGCCAGCCGCCGGCCCTCGAGCTCGTCGACGTCGAAGGGCAGCGGCGCCCAGCGGGCGCAGGCCTCCGGGTCGGTGAGCACCTCGAGCACGTCTTCCGGACGGGCGGCGGTGGTCGTCGTGGCGGTCCATGTCCTCATGACCGGCACTCTCTCGGCCGCGGCGTCCCGTGTCGTCGGCCGACCTGACGATTGTGCTCGGACCCTCGGGAGGACGTCCCGTCATCCTCAAGGAGGACGTGGCGATCCTCATGGCGGAGGACGATTCGCGCCCGCGCCGCGGCTAACGTTGCCCCACGATGCTCGCCCGACTGCGCGCGATGGATCCGTTCCGGGCCGACCTGCTGCTCGCCGCGCTCTTCCTCGTGGAGGCGTTCGCCGAGCTGTTCGTGCTCGTCCCGGACGGCACGCCGTACACGGGCGCGATGGCGCTGATCCTCCTCGCCCACGCCTTCTGCCTGGCCATCCGGCGGCGCTTCACGATCGTCGCCGCGATCCTCGTGATGCCGCTCTTCACGATCGGCAACGTGCTCGACACGGCGTACGTCGACAACATGGTCAGCCCGTTCTTCGTGATGCTCTTCGTGCTCTACACGGTCGGGCGCCATCTCGAGGGCCGGGTCGTGTGGCTGCTGACCGCCTATGCGGCGGCCTGGATGACCGATCTCGACCGCCGTCGACAGCTCCGACGACAGCCTCGGCAACTACCTGCTGGCCGTGATCGCGCTGATCGGCGGCCCGATCCTCCTCGGTCGCGTCCTCCGCAACCGCGCCGAGCTCAACCGCACGCTCCACGAGAAGGCCGTGCGACTCGAGGACGAGCGCTTCGAGAAGGCCGCGGCGGCCGCCGAGGAGGAGCGCGCGCGGATCGCCGGCGAGCTGCACGACGTCGTCGCCCACGCGCTGAGCGCGATGGTCGTCCAGGCCTCAGGCGCCCGCCGGCTGGCCGAGCGTGACCCCGCGCGGGCGAGCGCGGCCTTCCTCGCCGTGGAGACCAGCGGCCGCGAGGCGCTGACGGAGATCCGCCGGCTGCTCGGCGTCCTGCGCCGCGAGGACGAGGAGCTCGCGCTGGCTCCGCAGCCGTCGCTCCGGCACGTCGCCTCGCTCCTGCGCCGGGTCGAGGCGGCGGGACTGCCGGTGACGCTGGCCGTCGAGGGCTCCGAGCGCGAGCTGCCGATCGGCATCGACCTCACGGCCTACCGCGTCGTGCAGGAGGCCCTCGGCGGCGCGCTCGAGCACGGGCACGCCGGCCACGCCGCGGTCTCGCTCACGTACGCGGACGCCCACGTCGACCTGGAGATCGCCGACGACGGCGGCGCCCCGGCGCGGCCGCTGCTCGGCATCCGCGAGCGCGTCGTGCTCTCCGGCGGACAGCTGCGCGCCGGGGCGCGCCGCGACGGCGGTCACGTCGTGCGCGCACGGCTCCCCATCGGAGGCGCGGCGTGAGGCGCTGGATCGCCCGCGCGCGGCGGATCGACCGCCGCCGGCTCGACTGGCTGCTCGCCGGCGTCTTCGTCGTCGTGGGCGAGACCGAGCTGATCGTGCTGGAGCATGAGAACGACGCGCTGGCGCTGATGATCGCGATCTCTGCCGTGGCCTACGGCTCGCTCGCCTGGCGCCGCCGGCAGCCGCTGATCGTCTGCGGCGTGATCTTCGTCAGCTGGACCCTCGCCAACACGGGGCTGTCCGGCGTCGAGCCGATGCAGACGCCGCTCGTGTCCGTGCTCTTCGCCTCCTACGCCGCCGGCGCCTACACGAGTGGCCGCGCGGCGCTGGCCGCGCCGTTCGTGGTGGCGGCGGGCATGCTGACCGTGATCTTCACCTTCGACGAGCAGGTCTTCACCGACTTCGTCTTCCCCACCGCCTTCGCCCTGCTCGCCTGGCTGGCCGGGCGCGGGGTCCGCACGCGCACGCGGCTGACCGAGGAGCTGCACGAGGCCGCGGTGCGCGCAAAGGAGGCGCACGACGAGGAGCTGGCCCGCGCCGCGGCCGAGGAGCGCCGCCGCATCGCGCGCGAGATGCACGACGTGGTCGCGCACTCGGTCTCCGTGATGGTCGTGCAGGCCGGTGGCGCCCGCCGCATCCTCGACCGCGACCCCGCCCGGGCGATCGCCGCGGCGGCCCAGATCGAGGAGGTCGGGCGCGCGGCGATGACCGAGATGCGCCGCCTCCTCGGCGTCATGCACCACGGCGACGACCGCGCGCCGCAGCCGACGATGCGCGACCTGGGAGCGCTGATCGAGAGCACGCGCACCGCGGGGCTCCCGGTCTCGCTGACCGTCGAGGGCGCGCCGCGCTCGCTCCCGGCCGGCATGGACCTCGCCGCCTATCGCGTCGTGCAGGAGGCGCTCACCAACGCCATCAAGCACGCCGGCGCCGCGCCCACCGAGGTCACCGTGCGCTGGGAGCCCGAGCATCTCGAGCTTGCGATCGTCGACCGCGGCGGGCAGAGCGCCAACGGCCACAGCGGCGGCCACGGCCTGATCGGGATGGAGGAGCGCGTGCGCCTGTATGACGGCGAGCTGCGAGCGGGCAAGCGAGACGGCGGCGGGTTCGAGGTCGTCGCTAGGTTGCCCCTGTGATCCGCGTCCTCATCGCCGACGACCAGGCCCTCGTGCGCGCCGGCTTCCGGATGATCCTCGACGCCGAGGAGGACATCTCGGTCATCGGCGACGCCTCCGACGGCATCGAGGCGGTCGAGCAGACCAAGCGCCTCGACCCCGACGTGGTGCTCATGGACATCCGCATGCCCGAGCTCGACGGGATCGAGGCCACGCGCCGCGTCGTCGCCGCCGGCGGGGACTCCCCCGCGCGCGTGCTCATGCTCACGACCTTCGACCTCAACGAGTACGTCTACGAGGCCCTGCGCGCGGGCGCGAGCGGCTTCCTGCTCAAGGACGTCCCGCCGGAGGAGCTGGCCGCCGGCATCCGCGTCGTCGCGCGCGGCGACGCCCTGCTCGCGCCCTCGATCACGCGCCGCCTGATCCACGAGTTCGCCCGCGCCGCGCCCGCCTCGGCGCCCCCGCCGGGCTTCGCCGAGCTGACGGCCCGCGAGGTCGAGGTCTTCAAGCTCGTCGCCCGCGGGCTCTCGAACGCCGAGATCGCCGCCGAGCTGATCGTCAGCGAGACGACGGTCAAGACCCACGTCGCCCGGCTGCTCATGAAGCTCGGGATCCGCGACCGCGTGCAGGCCGTCGTGCTGGCCTACGAGTTCGGCATCGCGGTCCCGGGTACGAGCGGCTGACGATGTGGTGGCAGAGCGCCGTCGTCTACCAGATCTGGCCTCGCAGCTTCGCCGACGGCGACGGTGACGGGATCGGCGATCTCGCCGGGATCGCCTCGAAGCTGGACTACCTGGCCGAGCTCGGCGTCGACGTGCTGTGGCTCTCCCCGATCTACGCCTCGCCGCAGGACGACGCGGGCTACGACATCAGCGACTACCAGGACATCGACCCGGTGTTCGGGACGCTCGAGGAGTTCGACGCGCTGCTCGAGCAGGTCCACGCGCGCGGGATGAAGCTCGTGATGGACCTCGTCGTCAACCACACGTCCGACGAGCACCCGTGGTTCGTCGAGTCGCGCTCGAGCCGCGACAACCCGAAGCGCGACTGGTACTGGTGGCGCGACGAGCCGACGAACTGGCGCTCGTTCTTCTCGGGCTCGACCTGGGAGCGCGACGCGGCCACGGACCAGTACTACCTCCACCTCTTCTCGCGCAAGCAGCCGGACCTGAACTGGGAGAACCCCGAGGTCCGGGAGGCGATCTACTCGATGATGCGCTGGTGGCTGGACCGCGGGGTCGACGGCTTCCGCATGGACGTCATCAACATGATCTCCAAGGACACGTCGCTCCCGGACGCGCCGGGCGGCGACGGCTCGCCGTACTACATCTCCGGCCCGCGGGTCCACGAGTTCCTGCAGGAGATGCACCGGGAGGTGTTCGCGGACCGTGACGGGCTCCTGACCGTCGGCGAGATGCCGGGCGTCACGGTCGAGGACGCGGTGCTGTTCACCGATCCCGCCCGCGGCGAGGTCGACATGGTGTTCCAGTTCGAGCACGTCCAGCTCGACCAGGGGTCGTCGAAGTGGGATGTCCTCCCGTTGCGGCTGCGCGACCTCAAGCGCTCGCTCGGCCGCTGGCAGACCGGGCTGGCCGACAGCGGCTGGAACAGCCTCTACTGGGACAACCACGACCAGCCCCGCGCCGTCTCGCGCTTCGGCGACGACAGCCCGGAGCACCGCGAGCGCGCGGCCAAGATGCTGGCCACCGTCCTGCACCTGCACCGCGGGACGCCGTACGTGTACCAGGGGGAGGAGCTCGGGATGACCAACTTCCCGTTCGCCTCGATCGGCGACTTCCGCGACATCGAGTCGCTCAACCACTACGCGGAGGCCGGCGAGGAGGCGATGCCCGCGCTGCGCGCGATGAGCCGCGACAACGCGCGCACGCCGGTGCAGTGGGACGGATCGCGAAACGCGGGCTTCACGACCGGGGAGCCGTGGATCGCGGTCAACCCCAACCACACGGAGATCAACGCGCAGGCCCAGCGCGCCGATCCCGACTCGGTCTTCCACCACTACCGCGCGGTGATCGCGCTGCGCCACAGCGAGCCGGCCGTGGCCCACGGCGACTTCACGATGCTGCTCGAGGACGACGAGCGCGTCTACGCCTACACCCGCCGCTACGAGGACACGGAGCTGCTCGTGCTCGGCAACTTCTCAGGCGAGGCCGTGACGGTCGAGCTGCCGGACTGGGCGGACGCCGAGATCGTGCTCGGCGAGCCGGGTGACGAGCTCGGGCCGTGGGAGGGTCGCGCGTACCGGCGCTACTGCCGGTGATCCTTCAGCCGGCCGGTGCCGCCGGCCTGCTCGAGCGCCTTCGTCGACACCTCGATGATGAAGAAGAACGCGAGGACGATCAGCGCGTACGAGGGGATCGCCGGCAGCTTCGTCGAGGCGATGAGGCAGATGAAGGCCGCGACGAGCGGCAGCCAGTAGCGCACGAACCCGAGGATACGCTGTTCCGCGTGCGCGATGTAGCGATCCGCGGCGAGATGATCCGGCTGGGCCAGCTCCTGAAGCTCGCGGGCGTCATCGACTCCAGCGGCGAGGCGAAGGCGTTCCTCGCGGAGGCGCCCGTGCTGGTCAACGGCGAGCCCGAGGCCCGCCGGGGCCGCCAGCTGCGCGCCGGCGACGAGGTGCAGGCCGGCGAGGAGCACCTTCGCGTGGTCGGCTAAAGCTCAAGCTCGGTAGGGGCGCGGCCGATTGCCCGGGCGATCCACATGGCGGCCACGCAGCATCCGACCGACGAGGACCCTCGCGACGAGGGCCGACTCGCCGACCTCACGTCGGCGGGCATGTGGACCACCGCCGGCCTGGTCGGCGCGGCCATGTTCCTGCTGCCCGGCTCGCCGGACGAGCACCTGACCGAAGGGCTGCTGATCGCCCTGGCCTCGGTGCTGTGGGGGATCGCGTCGCTCGTCCTCTACCGCACGGGCCGGACCATGAGCCTGCGCACCCGCGCGATCGTGACGGCGGGGACCGCGCCGCTGGTCACGGCCGCGATCTGGGCCTCCGGCGGCGCCTCGAGCTTCCTCGGCCCGCTGCTCATCTTCACCGCGCTCTTCATCGCCTACTTCTTCCCGCCGCGGCTCGCGTGGCCGCTGGTCGTCCTCTTCGCGCTCGTCTACGCCACGCCGCTGCTCTACGACCCGGACGCCATCGACGAGGTCTACGCCGCCCGCGCGATCACCTTCGCCGTGGCGCTCGCCGGCGAGACGGTCGTCATGCAGCTCCTCAAGCACCGCCTGCTGCACGCCGAGGCGCGCCAGCGCGTGATGGCCGAGCGCGATCCGCTGACCGCGCTCTACAACCGCCGCAGCTTCGACGCCGCGCTCCACCGGGCGCTCCGGCGGCCGGACGGCGCCGCGCTCATCCTCTTCGACTTCGACGAGTTCAAGGCCATCAACGACGAGCACGGCCACCCGGTCGGCGACGCCGTCCTGCGCGCCGTCGCGGCGGCCTGCGACGCCGTCGTCCGCGAGGGCGACTGCCTGGCCCGCATCGGCGGAGACGAGTTCGCGGTCGTCGCGGCGGGCGCCGGCGCCACCGGCGTCGCCCGCATCGTCTCCTCGCTGGAGGAGGCGATCTCGGTCGCCGAGTTCCCGCCCGGCATCCCCGCCGTGCGCGCGAGCTTCGCGTGGGCCGTGGCGCCCGACGACGCGACGTTCGCCCCCGAGCTGCTCGATCGCGCCGACCAGCGCCTGCTCTACCGCAAGCGCCTGAGCAAGTCCGCGTTCTAAGCGCGCACCGGTGGGGTAGAGTTTTGCCACGGTTCGGCGAAACTCAGGGGGAGTCGCATGAAAACGGTCCTGGGAGGACTTCTCGTGCTGGCCGCTGCGCTGGCCTTCGCGCAGCCGGCGCTGGGAAGTGACCGCACGCTCCACCGCTACGCCGAGGGGACGTGGCGCTCGTTCGACGCGATGACCGACGAGCGCACCGGGTTCCCGGCCGACTCGCTGAAGCGCGACGGCACCCGCAGCGTGCAGACGTCGACGACGAACATCGGCGCGTACATGTGGAGCGCGGTCGTGGCCGAGGAGCTGGGGATCATCCGCCGCTCCGAGCTGGCGAGCCGCATGCGCCGCACCGTGAGCACGCTCGAAGACCTCGAGCGCCACACGGAGAGCGGCCAGTTCTACAACTGGTACGACCACCGCACGGGCGCGAAGCTGACGACCTGGCCGCCGTCCGGCAACCCGCTCGTCCCCATCCTCTCCTCGGTCGACAACGGCTGGCTCGCCGTCGGCCTGAAGATCGTCGCCGACCGCGTCCCCGAGCTGTCGAAAAGGGCGAGCGAGCTCTACGACTCGATGGACTTCGGCATCTACTACGACGACGGCCGGCAACCTGATCCTGCAGCACTACGTGCCGAGCACCGGCTTCCGGCAATGCTGCTACGACACGATCGTCAGCGAGAGCCGGATCGCCAGCTACATCGGCATCGCCAAGGGCGAGCTGCCCGATCGCCACTACTACGGCGCCTACCGGTCCTTCCCGGACTCCTGCGACTTCAGCTGGACCGAGACGAAGCCATTCGGCTTCACGCGCTCGTACCTCGACACGCCGGTATACGACGGCTCGCTGCCCTACAACGGCACGCTGGTCACGCCGGGCTGGGGCGGGAGCATGTTCGAGGCGCTTGATGCCGGCGCTGTTCGTGCCCGAGGAGCGCTGGGGCCCGGGGAGCTGGGGCGCCAACCACCCGCTCACGGTCGCTGCCCAGATCCATCATGGGCTCCAGGAGGCCGGGTACGGCTACTGGGGCTTCTCCCCCGCGAACGTGCCGGAGGGCGGCTACGAGGTGTACGGCGTCGACGGGATCGGCAGCGATTCCGGCGGCTACCCCTCGAACGAGCAGCGGACGCTGATCGACCACGGCTGGGAGGGTTGCCCGGACCGGCCGGCTCTGCCCGACCCGCCGCAGACCGCGTACACCAACGGCGTGGTCACGCCGCACGCGGCGTTCCTTGCGCCTGCGCTACGCGCCACAGCAGACGATGGCCAACCTCGGGCGGCTCGAACGCGACTTCGACATCTACACGCGCTGGGGCTTCCTGGACTCGGTCAACGTCGACTCCGGCGTCGACGTCGGACTTCTACCTCTCGCTCGACCAGGGCATGATCATGGCCGCCATCGGCAACTCGCTCGGCGGCGACGTGCTGCGTGACGCGTTCGCGGACCGCGAGATCGAGCGCGGGGTCCGCCCGGTGATCGGCGTCGAGGAGTTCAGCTCCTCGCCGCGGCCCTGCACGATCACCGGCACGGAGGGTGCGGACCGCCTGCGCGGCACGAAGCGCGACGACGTCATCTGCGGCCTCGGCGGCGACGACGTGATCGACGGCGGCGGCGGCGACGACGCGCTGATGGGCGACGCGGGCGCCGACCGGATCGCCGGCGGGGAGGGCGACGACACGCTCTACGGCGGCGAGGGCGACGACCGGCTCGACGGCGGGGGCGGCCGCGACGTCCTCTCCGGCGGCCCCGGCGACGACGACCTGGGGCGCGGAGGCGGCGACTACCGCGAGGATGGCGACTGAATCCGGTACAGCACGTGCGGGAGATCGGCGTGCACGATCTCCCGCTCGTAGCTGAACCCGAGCTTCTCCATCACGCGGCGCGAGGCGGCGTTGTGCGGGAGCGTGTAGGACACGACCTCGGAGAGCGCCGAGCACGCCGAAGGCGACATCGAGCGAGGCGGCGCCGATCTCGCTCGCGTAGCCCTGGCCCCAGCGATCGGGCATGACGGCCCAGCCGACCTCGACCCCGCCGGCTCCGCCGGTGTCCGTGCGGCTGAGCCCGCCACGGCCGACCGGTTCGCCGGTCTCGCGGTCCACGAACAGCCAGTAGTGGAAGCCGTCCCGCTCCCAGCCCGCGACGTGGAGCTCGATCTGCGCCGTCACGATCTCCGGCGTCGCCGTGCCGCCGAGCGTCGCGCCCACGCGCGGGTCGCCGAGCAGCGCGAGCAGCGCGGCGTGGTGCTCGGGCCCGATCCGCTCGCCGCGCAGCCGCGGCGTCTCGATCACCGCAGGTGCGACGTGTCGTTCCACAGCCAGATCACCCGCCTCTCGCGCTCGAAGCCGAGCTCGGAGTAGGAGCCCGTGTCGAGCCCGAGGTTGCCGCCGTAGGTGGGCGACAGGCCGAGCCAGCGAGCGCCGATCACGCGCAGGAAGTGCCCGTGGGCGACCACCACCACGTCGCCCTCGGCGGCCAGCACGCGCTCGATCACGCGGTCGGCCCTTTCGCCGGCCTGCTCGACGCTCTCGCCGCCGGGCGCGGCCTCGCGCCACGCGCTCCAGCCCGGGTTCTGCTCGCGGATCTGCGGCGTGGTCAGGCCTTCGTACGAGCCGTAGTCGATCTCCACGAGGTTCTCGTCCACCTCGGCGGCGAGCCCGGCCAGCTCGGCGGTCTCGCGAGCGCGGTCGCGCGGGGAGGCCAGCGCGAGGGCGAACTCCCGCCCGGCGAGCCGCGCGCCGAGACGCTCGGCGTCGCGCCGCCCCGCGTCGGTGAGCGGGACGTCGGTCACGCTCGTGTGCTTCGAGGAGACGCTCCACTCGGTCTCGCCGTGGCGCACGAGGACGAGCGTCGAGCCGGACCGGAGGTGGAGCGCCATGACCCCCGGCAGCCTACGACGCGATAGCGTCGCACCATGCCGCGACCACTCACAACTCCGGAGCGGTGGCTGCGCGGCCTGCTCATCGCCCACGCGGTCTGGAGCGGGCTGCTGGCCATCGGCTACATCGCCGGTGGCGACACGCAGACGCTGGGCTTCGTGCCGAACTCGTTCGCCAAGGACCTGCTCTTCGTGGTCCTCTCGGCCGTCGCGGCCGCGGACGTACGGCGCTTCGGCGGGCTGGCGCTGGTGGTCGCGGCCGGCTACATCGGGCTCGTGATCGGCCAGGCCGCCACGCTCATCTGGGGCGGCGCCGGGCCGATGGACCTGCCGATCGTCGGCGAGATCTCGGCCACCGTCGCGCTGTTCGGGTGGATGGCCATCGACCTCGTGCTCGCCGTCATCTTCGCCGCCCTCTGGGTGGCGGCCGTCCGGGCGCAGCACCAGCTGCGCTTCCTGCACCCGCTCGGCTTCCTCTCGCTCGCCGCGCTCGCCGACGTGCTGATCGAGGGCCGCGGCGAGGTGCTCACGCCGCAGCAGGTGGCGAGCAACGTCGACGGCTACCTCGCCGACCTGAGCTCGCGCAGCAAGGGTCGCGTGCAGCTCGCGCTCATCGCGCTCGCGCTGTGGCCGCTGCTCACGCTGCGGCCCCCGCTCATGCTCCTCTCGCCCGAGTCGCGCAAGCACTTCCTCGAGAAGCGCTTCATCTCCGAGATCTCCGAGCGGCGGGTGTTCGCGCCGCTGCGGCCCTACGTGCAGATCCTCATCCGCACCGGCTCGCAGATGGCGTACCTCGGCTACTACGGCGACCGCCGCTCGTGGGACTCGATCGGCTACACGACCTTCAAGCACCGCCTCGGCGGCCGCCCGCCGCAACCGGGTGACCACCCCCACCCGCCGCTGCAGTCGCTGAAGGTGCCGCCCACCCAGCGCTACGACACGGTGGTCATCGGCTCGGGCGCCGCGGGGGCGATCCTCGCCTACCGGTTCGCCGCCACCGGCCGGAAGGTGCTCGTGCTGGAGCGCGGCCCGCACGTCGACCCGCGCGCGTTCGGCGACGACGAGGTCGACCAGTACCTGCGCCTCTACAACGAGGGCGCGCTCCAGCTGGCCACCAACTTCAGCCTGCAGGTGCTCCAGGGCATGTGCGTGGGCGGCGGGACGACGATCAACAACGCGCTCTGCCTGCCGCCGCCCGAGCCGGTGCTCGCCGACTGGGCGCAGCGCGGCCTCGATCGCGACGAGCTGAAGGCGGCGATCGAGGAGGTCCGCGCGTGGCTGGGGGTCGCGCCGATCCGCGCCGGCACGACGTCGATCGCCGCGGGCCGCTTCCAGCAGGCGGTGCACGACCTCGACCTCCCCGGCCGCTTCGAGGTCATGGAGGCGAATATCTCAGCCGCCTGCCTCGGCACCGGCTACTGCAACATCGGCTGCGCGTACGGGGCCAAGCTCTCCACGCTCGACTCGGTCCTGCCCTGGGCGCAGCAGGAGCACGGGGTCGACGTGCTGGCCGACGTGGAGGTCGAGCGGATCGACCGCCAGGGCGGCCGCGCGACGCGGGCCGTCGGCGTGCACAAGAGCGGCGAGCGCGTGGCCATCGAGGCCGACGAGTTCGTCGTGGCGGCGGGCGCGATCGGCTCGAGCTGGCTCCTGCAGCGCAGCGGGATCGGCGGCGACGCCGTCGGCCGCGGGCTGCACTTCAACATCAACTCGCCGCTCACCGCCGAGTTCCCGGACGTCGTGGACTCGTTCGCGGGGATCCAGATGTCGCACGCCTACCGGGCGGCCGAGGGCATCCCGGGCTATCTGGTGGAGACGTGGTTCAACCCGCCGGCCACCCAGGCTCTGGCCATGCCCGGCTGGTTCGACCGCCACTTCCACAACATGCAGCGCTACCGCCACATGGCCTGCGCGGGCGTGCTCGTCGGCACCACCACGCCGGGCCGCGTGAAGCCCGGCCGCAACGCGCCGGAGATCGAGTACACCGCGTCCGAGGCCGACCGCGACCGCGTGGTCGAAGGCCTGCAGGTCGCGGGCCGGATCTGGCTCCAGGCGGGAGCCGACCGCGTCATGCCGGCGACCTTCGCGTGGCAGGAGTACCGCACCGCCGCCGCGCTCGGCCAGCTCCCGCGCCGGATCCGCGAGACCGGCGACCTGCTCCTCACCAGCGCGCATCCGCAGGGCGGCAACGCACTCGGCGACGTGGTCGACGAGGATTTCCACGTGCGCGGCTTCGAGAACCTCTACCTCTGCGACGCGAGCGTCTTCCCCACCAGCGTGCACGTGAACCCGCAGCTCACCGTGATGGGGATGGCGCAGTACGCGTCGCACCGCATCCTCGGCCGGCGCGCCGCACTCGCCGTCGCCGCCTGATGGACGTCGTCATCGTCGGTGCCGGCACGTTCGGGGCCTCGCTCGCCTGGTGGCTGGCGCGCGAGGGCCACGGCGTGACGCTCGTGGATCAGTTCGAGCCCGGCGACCGGCGCGCGACCTCCGGCGGCGAGACGCGCCTGATCCGCTCCTCGCACGGCGAGGACCCCGACTACACGGCGATGGCGTGGCGCGCCCGGGCGCTGTGGCGCGAGGTCGAGGCGGAGACCGGTGCGGAGCTGCTCGTGGACTGCGGCGTCGCGTGGTTCGCCTCCGGCGAGGGCGGCTGGGAGGCCGCGTCGGAGCGCGCCATGCTCGCGCAGGGCATCCCGTGCGAGCGGCTCGAGGTGGCCGAGGCCGCGCGGCGCTACCCGAGCTTCCGCGGCGACGACCTGGCCTTCGTGCTGCTCGAGCCGGAGGCCGGCGTGGTGCGCGCGCAGCGCGGCGTCCAGGCGCTCGCGGGCGCGGCGGCCGCGCACGGCGCCCGCGTGGTGCGCGGGCGGGCACGCCCCGAAGGCGACGCCGCCGTGCTCGACGACGGGACGCGGCTGGAGGGCGACGCGGTGGTGTGGGCGTGCGGCGGCTGGCTCGCCGCGCTCTTCCCCGGCGTGCTGCGCATCGCCGTCACCCGCCAGGAGCTGCTGTTCGTCGACGGCGGCCCGGCCTGGCGCGAGCCCGGCGTCCCGGCCTGGGTCGACTACGACCGCGCCATGTACGGCACGCCGGACCTCGACGGCTTCGGCTTCAAGGCCGCGCTCGACCTCGAGGGCCCGGCCATCGATCCCGACGCCGCGCTCGACGACGAGCCCACGACGGAGCCGATCGTCCGCACGTACCTGCGCGACCGCTTCCCGGCGCTCGAGCACGCTCCGCTGCTGGAGACGCGCACGTGCCGCTACGAGCTCTCCCCCGACTCGCACTTCATCGCCGGCCGCCACCCCGAGCACGAAAGCGTCTGGCTGCTCGGCGGCGGGTCCGGCCACGGCTTCAAGCACGGGCCGGCGATGGCCGAGCGGGTGGCCGGAGCGCTCGCGGGCGGCCCGCCGCTCCCGGAACACTTCGCCGCAGGAGACCGGATTCCGGGGCGGAGCTTCCGCACGGCCGGTTCGGGTGTGAGAACCTGACCGGGCGATGCGCCTCGCCGTCCTCATCAGCGCCGTCGCCCTGCTCGCCTGCGCCGCGCCGGCCGCCGCCCAGACGCCGGGCGTCCCGCCGCCGGGCGCCAACGACTTCGACTGCCGCTCGACCGCGCACCCGGTCCCGGTGATCCTCGTCCACGGAACGTTCGGCGACATGACGGTGTCGTGGAACCTGTTCTCGCCCGCGCTCAAGAGCGCCGGCTACTGCGTCTTCGCGCTCGACCTCGTGAACCGCGGGATGGCGCCCATCGACCAGTCCGCCGACAAGCTCGCGGCCTTCATCGACGAGGTGCTGACGAAGACCGGCGCCGCCAAGGTCTCGCTCGTCGGCCACTCGCAGGGCGGGATGCTCGGCCGCTACGTCGCCAAGTCGCGCAACAAGCTGGCGGTGGTCGACGACATCGTCGGCCTCGCGCCCTCCAGCCACGGGACGACGAACCCGCTGGCGCCCGGCGGGGTCGGCCTCGGCTGCCCGGCGTGCGCCGAGCAGGCCGCCGGCTCGGCCTTCATGCAGAAGGTCAACACGCCGCCCGAGGCGCCCGGACCGCCGTCCTACACGGTCATCTCCACCCGCTACGACGAGGTGGTGACGCCGTACCAGTCGCAGGCGCTGGAGGGCGCGACCAACGTCGTCCTCCAGGACCAGTGCGCGGCCGACATCACCGAGCACGTCGGGATCATCTACGACCCGATCGCCCTCGAGTGGACGCTCGACGCGCTCGGGCGCCCGGGGCCCGCGGACCCGGCCTTCAAGTCGACGTGCGCCGACGGCGGCGGAGCGCCGCCGTTCGCCGCCATCGCCCGCAAGCGTGCCGTCGTGGATGACGAGCGAGCCGCCGTCCGCGTCGCCTGCTTCGGCTCGGTCGGCCGGTGCGCCGGCCGGATCGTGCTGCGTGACCGCAAGGGCCGGCTCGGCTCGGCGCCGGTCGACGTCGCCGCCGGCAGCACGCGCACGGTGCGCGTCCCGCTCGGCCGTCGCGTGCGCAAGGGCTTCAAGGGCACGGTCACCACGCTCCAGCCCGGCGGCTTCGTGAAGGCGACGCTGGCCCTACGGAGGGCTCAGGACCGCTGAGGTCTGGCGGGCCTCGCGCCGCTCGCGCGTGTAGTTGAGCACCGCGCCGGTCACGGCCGCGATCGGCACGGCCAGGAAGGCGCCGACCACGCCGGCCAGCACGCCGCCCGCCGTCAGCGCGAGCAGGATCCCGACCGGGTGCAGCTGCAGCTTGCGGCCGACCACGACGGGATAGAAGACGTTGCCCTCGAGCTGCTGGACGGCCACGATCACCGCGAGGATCACGAGCGCCGCGCCGACCCCGTTGGCCACGAGCGCCACGAGCACGGCGGCGGCACCCGCCACGAACGCGCCGATGACCGGGAAGAACGCGCCGATGAAGGTCAGCACGATGAGCGGCATGGCGACCGGCACGCCGACGATGAGGAGCGCGGCGCCGATCAGCACCGCGTCGATCGTCGCCACCAGGAAGACGCCCTGGACGTAGGCGCTCAGCGCGCCCCAGGACCGTAGGCCGACCTCGCGCAGCATCGGCTGGCGGTCCTCGTGGAACAGCTCGAGGATCCACTCCCACAGCTTGCGGCCGTCCTTGAGGAAGAAGAACGTGAGGACGATGATGAGGATCACCGCGGCGGCCCACTGCGTGAGCAGCACCGCGCCGCTGAGGATCTCGTTCGTCACCGCGCCGCCGCGCACCGACGACAGGCCCTCGTCGATCGCGCGGTCGACGTCCGCGCGGCCGACGCCGAGCGGCTCGAGCACGCTCACCGCCTGGCCCGCGCCGTCCTGCACGTTGGTGAAGAGGTCGTCGGACTGCGAGAGGACGCCCGGGATGATCAGCGCCCACAGGCCGAAGAAGACGGCCACGGCCAGCAGCGTCATGGTCGCCGCCGCCGGGGCGGGGCGCCAGTGGCGGGCCTGGAGCCAGCGCATGCCGGGAAGCAGCAGCGTGGTCAGCAGCACGGCGATGATCACCGGCAGGACGAGCAGCATCATCCGCGCCGCGCCGAGCGCCACCAGCACGAGGCCGCCCACCACGATCATGACCCGCAACGTCACCGCCGAGGCCACGGCGAGCCCGCGCGGGACGGCGTCGTCGCCCTTGATGAGGGGCGGACGGGGCGGCTCCGCACGTCCGTTGGACGGGCGCGTCTGCACCGGTGCGGCCATCGTGGGTATGAGCGTCTCCGGCCGCGCGGCCGATCAAACCCGCTGGGCCTCGCGCTGCAGGAACTCCCGCTCGGCCGCGTTCTCGGCGAGGGCGATCGCGGCGTCGTAGGCCGCGGCCGCCTCCGCGCCCCGGCCGAGCCTCCGGAGCAGGTTCGCGCGGATCGAGTGGAAGAGGTGGTAGCCGTCGAGCTGGAGACCGTCGACGAGCTCGAGCGCCTCCGCCGGTCCGTTCACCTCGGCGACCGCGACGGCCCGGTTGAGCGCCACGATCGGGCTCGGGTCGAGCTGCACCAGCTGGTCGTAGAGCCGCAGCACCTGGCTCCAGTCGGTCGGCGCGTCGCTGTGCACGGCGCTGATGGCCGCCTGCACCTGGTAGCGGCCGGGCTGGTTGCGGCGCAGGAGCCCGCGCACGATGGCCTGGCCCTCGGCGATCAGCTCGGCGTCCCACAGCGAGCGGTCCTGGTCGGCCAGCCGCACGAGCTCCCCGGCCGCGGTGGTGCGCGCGGGCCGGCGCGACTCGGTCAGCAGCATCAGCGCGAGCAGGCCCAGGACCTCGGGCTCGTCGGGCATCAGCTCGGCCAGCAGCCGCCCGAGGCGGATGGCCTCCGCGGACAGATCCTCGCGCACGAGCCGCTCGCCCGAGCTGGCCATGTAGCCCTCGTTGAAGATGAGGTAGACGACGGCGAGCACGGCGTCGATCCGGTCGGGCAGATCGGCCTCGCGCGGGATCCGGAAGGGGATGTTCGCGTCGCGGATCTTGCCCTTGGCGCGGACCAGGCGCTGGGCCATGGTCGGCTCGGGCACGAGGAACGCGTGGGCGATCTCGGCGGTGGTGAGCCCGCCGAGGAGGCGCAGGGTGAGCGCCACCTGGGCGCCGGTGGCGAGCGCGGGATGGCAGCAGGTGAAGATCAGGCGCAGGCGGTCGTCGCGCACAGGGCCCTCCTCCTCGGGTTCGGCCGCGCCGCCCGCGAGCAGCTTCTGGGCCTGGGCGTGGCGGTCGGCGCGCGTCGCCTCGCGGCGGAGGCGGTCGATCGCCCGGTTGCGGGCGGTCGTGATGATCCAGCCGGCCGGGCTGGCCGGCAGTCCCTGCTCCGGCCAGCGCTCGGAGGCGATGACGAACGCGTCCTGGACCGCCTCCTCGGCGAGATCGATGTCGCCGAGGGAGCGGACCAGCACGGCCACGGCACGGCCGTATTCCTCACGGAAGACGCGTTCGACGTCCATCAGCCGGCGAAGGGGCGGACCTCGTTCGGCAGGGCGGTCGCCAGAGCGTGCTTGCGGCCCCAGTCGAGCGCCGCGTCGAGGTCCGGCACGTCGATGATCGTGAAGC
Source organism: uncultured Solirubrobacteraceae bacterium (assembly GCA_963774155.1). Lineage (GTDB taxonomy): Bacteria > Actinomycetota > Thermoleophilia > Solirubrobacterales > Solirubrobacteraceae > DASSUW01. The sequence continues at coordinate 306,565 of CAVZDW010000004.1, read as the reverse complement.
CGCCGAGGTGCTCCTTGCCTTCGACGTACGGGCCGTCGGTGGTCAGCACCTTGCCGTTCTCGGGCTTGAGGACGGTGGCGGTGCTCGGGGCGTGCAGGCCGCCCGCGAAGACCCAGACGCCGGCCGCCTTCATCTCCTCCTGGAGGTTCTCGATCTCCCGCATGATGGCCTCGAGGTCGAGGTCGGCCGGGGGCTCGCCGTCGGGCTGGTACACGCTGAGCAGATACTGCATCTGGGGCCTCCTTGAAGTGGGCGTTCACTCTCTAGACGAACGAGATCGCCCAGATCGACATCACACCCAGTCGCGCGTGAGATACAGCCAGAACGCCAGCCCGGCGAAGTCGCGATAGCGCCGGAAGCGGCGCTCGATCGTGGTGTCCTTGACCGTCTTGCGCCCGGCGAGCTTCGCGTACGTCGGCCGCGTCCAGGAGTCGAGGACGAGCCGTTGGTAGCGGCCGAGCAGCATCATCACGTGGGCCGCCGCGTACGGCCCGACGCCGGGGAGGCCGAGCAGCCGCTCGGCCACCTGCTCGTCGGTCAGGTCGCTGCGGCCGTCGAGCACCTCGAGGTCGAGCGTGCCGTCGGCCACCGAGAGTGCGATCGCCTTCAGGTAGGCGCCGCGGTAGCCGGCGCGCGCGATGTCCTTGTAGAAGGCCTCCGGCGCCTCCGCCATCGCCTCGGGCGCCGGGAACGCGTGGCCGTGCTTGCTCGCGACGCCGAGGTGCTCGACGAGCGCGGTCACCATCCGGACGGTCCCCGACCATGCCGTGTTCGTCGTGCAGATCGTCTTCACGACGTCCTCGAAGACCGTCGGGCTGCGGAGCAGCCGACCGGAGCCCTGTGCGGCCCAGCCCAGCTCCTCGTCGCCGTCGATCAGCGCGTAGAAGCGGCTGAGGTCCTCGTCGAGCCGGAGCATGTGGCGGACGGTGGCGAGCAGCGCGGCGCGGTCCTTGGCGGACGTGCGCGCTTCCAGCAGCTCGACGCGGGCGTAGCCCTTCCGGCCGCCGGCCACGCGCACCGTGCGAGCGCGATCGCCGACGGCGATCGTGGTCTCCAGCACGCCGTTCGCCTCGTCCACGCGATGCGGAAGCAGGTCGGCGACGCCGTGTGAGACGAGCGTCCGCCGCAGGTCCACCGGCTCGCCGCCCGCGCCGATCAGCTTCAGCTCGAGCTCGTCCCGCACGCAGGGACCGTACCGGGCCGCGATAATCGAGGGGTGCCTCATTCGGCCTCAGTCCGGCGCCGCCAGGCCGGGGTGCTCGTCGTCGGCCTCGCCGAGCCCGAGATCCAGCCCTGGATCAGGGCCGCGGGCCACTCCGTGCGCGCCGTGCGCGACGTCAAGTCGGCCTTCGCCGCGCTCGACGAGGAGCCCGCCGACCTGATCGTCGTGGACCGCGAGCCGGGCGGGCTCGACGTCCCCGGCGTCTGCCGCAAGCTGCGCGCCGACACGCGCGCCGACGAGGCCTGGCTGCTCGCGCTCACGATCGCCGCCCACAAGCGCACGGCCGACGCCGCGCTGGACGCGGGGGCCGACGACTACCTGCATCGCCCGTTCACCCGCGCCGAGCTGCTGGCCCGGGCCCGCGCCGGCCTGCGCGCCGCCCAGCAGCGCGCCGACGACGCGATCGTGCGCGCGCTGATGGTCAACGTGCCCGGCGCGATCTACCGCTCGGCCTGGCACGCGAACTACACGCTGGAGCTGATCAGCGACGAGATCGAGCGCATCTCCGGCTATCCGGCGGCGAACTTCATCGCCTCCAAGAAGCGCACGCTGTGGAGCATCGTCCACCCCGACGATCTGGCGAGGATCAAGGCGGCGCTGGAGCAGGCCACCGACGACGGCGAGCCGTTCGGGCTCGAGTACCGGATCGTGCGGGCGGACGGCGAGGTGCGCTACGTACTCGACCGCGGCCAGCTCGTCTCCGGCGCCGGCGGGCGGCTCTGGTGCGACGGCGCGATCTTCGACATCACGGAGCGGCGCGAGGCCGAGGAGGCGGCGCGCCACCGCGAGATCGAGCGGGCCCGCAACGAGGAGCTGCACGCGTCGCGAGCGCGCATCGTCGAGGCGGCCGACGCCGCCCGGCGCAAGATCGAGCGCGACCTCCACGACGGCGCGCAGCAGCGGCTCGTGGCCCTCGCGCTGGAGGTCCGGATGGCGCGGGCGCGGGTGGCCAAGGACCCGGAGCTGGCCGAGCCGTTCCTCGAGCGGGTCGGCAAGGAGCTGACCGACGCGTCGGCGGAGCTGCGCGAGCTGGCCCGCGGCATCCACCCCGCCGTGCTCACCGAGCGCGGCCTCGTGCCGGCCATCTCGGCGCTGGTGTCGCGGGCGCCGGTGCCGGTCGAGGTCGTCGGCGTGCCCGAGGAGCGCCTCTCGCCGGCCACCGAGGCCACCGCGTACTTCACGGTCGCCGAGGCCCTGACCAACGTGGCCAAGTACGCCCAGGCGACCCACGCGACCGTCCGCATGGCGCGCGAGAACGGCATGCTCGCCGTCGAGGTCATCGACGACGGCGTCGGCGGGGCCGCCGCCGCCCCGGGCTCGGGCCTCAGCGGGCTCATGGACCGCGTCGGGGCCGCCGACGGCGTGCTGCACGTGGTGTCGCCGCCCGGCGACGGGACCGTGGTCCGAGCCGAGCTGCCGCTCACCACCGGACGTTGACGGGCGCGGCGGGCCCGAACCCCGGCATTGAGGGAGCGGGTTCGGCCGGGTTTCGCACTCGAATCCTGCTTAGGGGTGACACCGTGACCCGAAAGCAGGACGCGAGATGGAAAATCGGCCCCGCCGGCCTCCCCAGCTCCCCTACCCAGCCGCAGTTGACGTTCACAACACCGCCCGCAAAGCCCGGGCGTCCTCGAACAGCGCGGCCCGCAGAGCGGTCGACCGCAACCCCGCCGCCGGGTGGTAGAGCGGAAACAGCGTACGCCCGCGCGACGAGATCTCCCGCCCGTGCGCGGCCGTGATCGTGATCCCGTCGACGAAGTGCGCCAGGGCGTGGCGGCCCAGAGGGACGACGATGCGGGGCTGGATCAGCGCCAGCTCGGCCTCCAGCCACGGCATGTGGTGCGCCACCTCGGCCGCCTTCGGGTCGCGGTTCTTCGGGGGGCGCGCCTTGACCACGTTCGTGATCCAGACCGCCGACCGCTCCAGCCCGGCCTCGAGCAGCAGCTCGTCGAGCAGCTGCCCCGCGCGGCCGACGAACGGCCGGCCGAGCTCGTCCTCGCTGGCTCCGGGCGCCTCGCCGACCAGCATCACGTCGGCCGCCGGATCGCCTTCGCCGGGCACCATGTGGGTCGCCGTCTCGCACGGCTCGAACCCGCAGCCCGCGTGCTCGCGGATCTCCCGCTGCAGGTCATCGAGCCCCACGAACGTTCTCTCGTCCACGCCGTCATCATGCCGGGCGATGGGTTTCAGCTGGGCGCCATTCGGGAGAACGCAGCGCGACGACGAGCCCGCGCGCGATACCGCGCCGTCCTGCGGGCTCCCGCGCGAGCCGGCCCGCAACCTCGCGATCCTCACGTGCATCGACTGCCGCATCGACCCGCTGGCGGCGCTCGGCCTCCGGCTCGGCGACGCCGTGGTGCTCCGCAACGCCGGCGCCCAGTGGTCCGACGACGTCGTGCGATCGCTGACGCTCGCCCACAAGGGCCTCGGCGTGACCCAGCTCCACGTGCTCGCCCATACCGACTGCGCCGCGCACGGCGGCGACGACGACGTGGCCAGGGCGGTCGCCGACCGCACGGCCGCCCGGCTCGGCTCCGCGCTCCCCGACCTGCGCGTGAAGGTCTCGATGCTCGACGTCGCTAATCGAGCATCGGGATGACGACGACGTGCCGGGCGTCGGAAGCGGCGGCGACGCGCTCGAGCTCGCCGCCGGCACCGAGGTCGATCCCGCGGTCCAGGGCCCAGGTCAGCACGTCGAGAGCGACGCTGGAGTCCCACTCGCGACTCGAAGACGACCTCGCCCTCCTGCTCGATCGTCGCGTAGGCGTCGCCGTCGGCGAGCCGACGAGCGGTCGCCAGCGGGAGCCGGTACGCGAACGCACGAGCTCAGTCCACCAGCCGCCGCTCGACCGCCCAGCGGCTGAGCTCGTGGCGGTTGGAGAGCTGGAGCTTGCGCAGCACCGCCGAGACGTGCGCCTCGACCGTCTTGGTCGAGATCGAGAGCCGCTGGGCGATCTCCTTGTAGAGGTAGCCGCGGGCGATGTGGCGCAGGACCTCGCGCTCGCGCGGGGACAGCTGGTCGAGCTGCGGATCGACCTCCTGGGCGGGCAGCCCGCCGGCGAAGGCGTCGAGCACGAAGCCGGCCAGCCGCGGGGAGAAGACCGCGTCGCCGTCGGCGATCCGGCGCACGGCGTCGGCCAGCTCGGCGCCGGAGATCGTCTTGGTCACGTAGCCGCGCGCGCCGGCGCGGATGATCGCGATGACGTCCTCGGGCGCGTCGCTCACCGACAGTGCGAGGAAGCGCTGGCCGGGGCGGCGCGTGGCGACCTGGCGGATCACCTCGACCCCGCCGCCGCCCGGCATCTGCACGTCGAGCAGGACCACGTCCGGCTCGAGCTCGTTCACGGCACGCACGGCGTCCTCGACGTTGCTGGCGTCGCCGAGCACGTCGACGAGGCCGTCGAGCTCCGTCCGCACGCCCGAGCGGAACAGGTGGTGGTCGTCGACGATCACGACCGACGTCATCGCTTCATCACCAGCTCCACCTCCGTGCCCGCCCCGGGCGCCGTGTGGACCTGCGCACGGCCGCCGTGACGCTCCATCCGGCCCACGATCGACTCGCGCACGCCGCGCCGGTCCTCGGGCACCGCGGCAGGATCGAAGCCCGGCCCGCGGTCGCGCACGAAGACCTCGATCCGCTCCGCGTCGACCTCCGCGTAAAGCGCCACCGGGCTGTCGCCCGCGAACTTGGCGGCGTTGACCAGCGCCTCGCGCGCGGCGGCCACCAGCGCCCGGGACCGCTCGTCGAGCGGAGCGTCGCCCACCGCCACGACCTCGACGGGGACGCCGTGCGCTTCCTCGACCTCGGCCGCCGCCGTCTCCAGGGCCAGTGAAACCGTCTCGTCGCCGTCCGTGCGGCGGCCGTTCAGCCACGCGCGCAGCTCGCGCTCCTGCCGCCGCGCCAGCGAGGCCACCTCGCGCGGGTCGGAGGCGCGCTTCTGCATCAGGGCCAGCGTCTGCAGGACCGAGTCGTGCAGGTGGGCCGCGACCTCCGCCCGCTCCTGCGAGCGGATCCGCGCCGTGCGCTCGGCCGTCAGCCCGCGCACGAGCCGCAGCCACCAGGGAGCGAGGATCATCGTCAGGGCCACGAGCACCACGACCACCGCGAGCAGCACGTCGCGCGCCGGCTCCAGCGCGTTGTTGAGCCAGAGGAAGACGAGCCCGCCGCCGACCACCAGCGCCGCACCGGCGAGCACGCGGCCCATCGCATGGCGAGGGAGCGAGACCGGGAGAGCGGTCGGCACCGACCGCTGCGCCGGGGCCGGGGCCGGCGTCTCCTCGGCGGCCTGGGACTGGCGCCAGATCAGCGCCGCGCCCGCCGCGGTGAGGATCACCGGCCAGACCACGCCGTCGCTGAACCAGATCCCCCATTCGCGCAGCAGGAGGAGCGCGGCGAGCGTGAGCAGGACCATGCCGGCGACCACCAGCCACGTCTCGCGCCGGCCGGCGATCCGCTCGACCGGGGCCCGGCTGCTCCCCTCGGCCGGGATCAGCGCCCAGCCGAGCACGTACAGGACGACCCCGAAGCCGCCCGCCAGCGTCGTGGCGATGAAGGCGACGCGCACGATCAGCGGGTCGATCCCGACCCGGCGCGCCAGCCCCGCGGCCACGCCGGCGATGACACCGCGCGCGGGGTCGCGGCGGATCGGGGTAGCGGCGGAGGCGGTCATTGCGGCCATCTTGGCACCGTCAGTCGCGCTCGCGAGGACCTTCGAGGCCGGCCACGAGCAGGATCGTCCCGACCGCCGCGATGAGCAGCGGCAGGGCGTATCCGAACCGCACGTTGATCGCCCCGGCCCGGTCGAGCAGCAGGATCACCCCGGCCACCGTGGTGACGAGGCCGGCGGCGAGCGACGTGCGGTCGAGGCGCCTCACGCGCAGTTCATGCCGCCTTCAACGATGCCGTCCCGGCTGCGGTGGTTCCAGTCCCAGCGTTCGTTGTGGTTCGTGCTGTCGGGCAGGAAGCCCTCGCGCACCACCTCGACCACGCCGAGCCCGACATCCGCCTCGATGTGCAGCTGCGGACGGTTCGAGGGCGGCGTCGCGGCCTCGGCGAAGGCGACGTCGACGCCGCTGTTGTCGCGATCGAACACGTCGGCCAGGCCCGCGCCGATCTGCACGTCGGACGTCACGCACGCGTCCTCGGGCACGTAGACCACGGCCTCGCCCATCCCGACGTCTATGGCCATGTCGGTGCGGCCGGAGGGGAGGTCGAGCTGCCGGAGGTCGACGTCCATCGAGCCGATCCCGACCTCGTAGTGATCCCGCAGGTCGCCCATCGTGGCCGGACGGTACTCGCGCTCGCCGACGCCGCCGTCGAGATCGAGGTCGGCCGCCGCGACCAGGCCCAGCGGGAGCACCAGGGCCAGGGCGGGGAGGATGAGCCAGCGTGCGCCGCCGACGAACGCGGTCCCGATCAGCACGAGGCCGGTGACCACGGCCAGTGAGGCGATCACCACCCCGCCCCCCAGGGCCGCAGCGATCCCGACTCCGAGGGCGGCTCCGGCGACGGCGACGGCGAGGAGTCCGGCGAGGACGATCCGCCCGAACGCCCGGGCGGGGTCGCCGCCGGTGCTGCCTCCGAGCGCGCGCCAGAGCAGGAAGCCGGCCAGACCGAATACGGCGATGACGAGCAGCCCAGGGCCGAAGAAGAAGAAAGGAGTGCCGAGAAACGCCACCAGGGCGACCCCCAGCACCACCGCGCCGGCCACGGCCGCGGCCTTGCTCGTGCCACCGGCACGCTCACCGCCGTCACTCGGCATGAAGACGAGCAGGAGCAGGTAGGCGAGGACGCCGACGCCGCCGGCGAACGTCAGCACCACGAAGCCGATCCGGAAGAGCAGCGGATCGACGCCGAAGTAGCGGCCGAGGCCGGAGCCGACGCCGCCGATCACGGCGTCGGTGCCCGACCGCGTCAGCCGCTTGGGCTCGTTCGCGGGCGGCACGTCGTCGCCCGCGGGCGGCAGGTCGTCGCCTGCGGGCGGCACGTCGTCGCCCGCGGGCGGCAGCTCGTCGCCCGGGAGGCGCTCGGTTGGGCCCGTGCGCTCGTCGTCGGGCTGGTCGCTGGAGTTCTCGTTGCGGGTCTCGTCGGTCATGGGGCAAGCCTGCCGTGCATGCGCCCGCGTTCCTATTGGGGATGACCCTCAGTGATCCCGGAACGAGCCCTATGCGCATCCCGGGATGTGACGAACCTCACGACCTCACTACAGAACGCTTCTAACCTGACGATGACGTGAACATCATGACCTCTGATCGCACCCAGGCATACGGACGTGTCGTGAAGACCCTCGAGGACCTCGGTCCGGCGAAGCTCCAGCCGGTCGAGCAGCAGCGGATCCGCGACGCCGCCGACACGCTCATCTTCGCCTCCGACCTCGACGAGGCTCGCGCCGCGCTCGAGGACGTCGAGGCTCTCGGCGAGCACCTCGTCGCCACCGGCCGCTGGACGGCCGAGCGCGCCGAGCAGCTCGTGCACGACCTGCTGGCCTGCGGGCCGGTCGCGCCCGTCGCCTGACGGGCGAGACCGACCCGCGAGCCGCATTCAGCGCCGCAGCGTGACCTTGATCGGGTAGGCGCGCGTGACGCCGTCCAGGGTCACCGTGGTCATCGCCGTGGCGATCACCCGCCGCATGCCGGCCTGACGCATCGCCGCCAGCAGGTTCCGGCGCACGGAGCGCGTTGAGCTTGACCACGAGGGTCCTCGACTGGCCGGCCCTGAGGCTCAGCCGCGACGACGTCCCCACGCGCTCGCCGGACAGCCGCAGCACCGACCGCGCACGGCACGCCTCGGCGCAGCTCACGTTGAGCCGGAGACCGCGGCGGATCACGCTGCGCACGCTCTGCGTCTTGGCCGTGCGCAGGCCCGGCTGCGTCGAGCTCTCGCCCTGGATCCCGCCCTGCGGCGGTGAGCTGGACGGCGGCTGCGTCGTGCCGGAGCCGGACGCGGCCGTCACCGTGACCTGCACCGAGTCGGTGGCCGTCAGCCCACCCGGGTCCTTGACCGTCACGACGGCCGTGTACGTGCCCGGCTGCGTGTACGTGTGGCTGATGGACTCACCACCGGCCCGGACGCCGTCGCCGAAGTCCCAGACCGTCGAGACCTGGTCCCCGTCCGGATCCGTGGCGGACGACGTGAACTGCACCTGGAGCGGCGCCGTGCCCGACCGCGGGGCCGCCGCGGCCTGCACGGTCGGCGGCACGTTGCCCGGCGGGTTGCCGACGACGACGGTCACCTCGGCGGTGCCGAAGGCGCCCTTGCCGTCGGTCGCCGTCACCTTGGCCTTGTAGGTGCCGGGCGTCTTGTAGGTGTAAGCGGCGTTGCGGCCGAAGGCGTTCGCCCCGCCGTCGCCGAAGTCCCACAGGTACGTGATCGCCTCCTGCGGGCCGTCGGCATCCGTGGCCTGGGCGCTGAACGCGACCCGGAGCGGCGCCACGCCGGACGCCGGGTCGGCGGCCGCCCGCACCCTCGGAGCCTGGTTGCCGTTCTGCGTCACGACGACCTCGACGGTGTCGGTCCCCGTCTTGCCCTGCGGGTCGGTGCCCGTCACGGTCGCCGTGTAGGTCCCCGGCGCCGTGTAGGTGTGCTGCGGGCTCTGGTTGAACGAGCCGCCGCCGTCACCGAAGTCCCACTCGTAGGTGAGCCGGCCGCCCTGCGGGTCGAGACCCGTGGCCGAGAACTGCACGAGCAGCGGAGCCGCGCCCGTCGCCGGGTCCGCGAAGCCCTCCACGGACGGGGCGTCGGGGTCGTCACCGGCGATCGCGAAGTCGACCGACTTGATCTCCTCCTGGTTGCCGGCGTTGTCCGTCGAGCGGTACTCGACGACGTGCTCGCCCTCGTCGTCCACCGTGAAGGCGGTCTCGAAGGGATCCTCGTCCCCGGCGTTGTCGGAGCGCACCCACGCACCGGTCGCGCCGTCGGTGTTCACGCGGTACTCGGTGAAGTCGACGCCCGAGCCGGGTGTCGATGAGCCAGCCGCCTCGGCGGTGCCGACCATGCCCTGCCAGCCCGTGGCCTCGCGGTGCGAGTGGACCTTGCACACCCAGGTCCATGTCCCGGCCTCGTCCAGCGTCTCGGAAACGGGCGGGTCACCGGGGAACTTGAAGCCGGTGGTGACCTGCCTGCCGTCCGAGTTCGGGGCCTCGCCCGGCTCGATCACCCACACGTCGTGCGGGGCACCGGCCGTGGCCGCAGGGAAGTTCCAGCGGACCACGTCGCCGGTCGCGACCTGAAGCGTGCTCGGCTGCCACGCCGCGGGCAGGGCGTTGACGTCGTGCGTCTCTGGTGCGCCGCCGCCGCCCTCCTCCGCCGGGTCGGTGGCCGACAGCGTCACGCCGACCGGCCCGCTGTACGTCCCGCCCGCACCCGGCTGCGCCGGATCGAGCGCGTGCGTCGTGACCGGAGCCGTGCCGTCCGCCGCGCCGATGTCGAACGTGACGCTCTTGACCGGCTCCTGGTTGCCCGCCACGTCGGTCGAACGGAACTCGACCGTGTGCTCGCCGGCCCCCTCCACCGTGACCGGCCCGCGGACCGAGCCCTCGTCCAGCGGCTGGACCCGGATGTTGCGGAAGTCGATCACGTCGCTGCCGCCGTGGTTCTGCAGGCCGATGTAGCCACGCGTGAACTGGCGGTCGCTGGTTGACGGATCGCCCGGCCGCGACGAGGGCTTGTCAGGCGTGTTCTCGAACGTCTGCAGGACCTCGCCGTTGCGGCTGATCGTGTACGTCTGGCCCACGACGCGGATCTCGTAGTCCACCCACGTCCCCTTCGGCTGCACCTTCGCCTGCGTCGCGTTCAACGCGGAGAAGTTGTAGACCGAGCCGGTCTTCTGGGGCTCCGAGCCCTGATGATCGTTGATCTGGAGCTCGTGGCCGCAGAAGATCGCCACCCACGCGGGGTCGCTCTGGCCCGAGCCAACCTGGCACGGGTAGCGCTGGCCGGCGGGCCGCTGGACGGCCTCCTCCGGGTGTGGGAACCGGACGAAGACACCGGAGTTGCCCGCGTTGGCGGCGCTCGAGTCGCGGAACTGGAGCTTCAGCGAGAAGTCGCCGTAGTCCTTCACCGGGTACCACGGCATCCCGAAGCCGCTGATCGTGCGGGCGAACCCGCCGTCCTCGCTCATCCACTCGAGCCGTCCGCCGCCGGCCTGCGCCCAGCGCCCGAGGTCGGCCGCCGAGTTGAGGATCGTCTCCTCCTCGGCGTACGGCTGCCACTCGCCGCCGTCGATCCGGATCTCCGTGGCGTTGACGCCCGAGCCGGTGCCGTCGTCGGCGTCCAGGTCGACCTGGACCGGGCCGTCGTAGCTGGGCTTCGGGGCCTCGCCGTTGAGCTTCGCCGTCGTCGTCGGCGCCGCCGGGTCGATCCGGAAGGTCACGGACTTGGCGGACTCGACGTTGCCGTCCGCGTCGGTGGAGCGGTACTCGACCGTGTGCCGTCCCGGATCGGAGACCGTGAAGGGAGCGCTGTACGCGGTCCACTCCTCATCCCCGGCGAAGCGGTACTCGGTGGTGTCGACGCCTGAGCCGCCGTCGTTGTCGGTCGCGTCCAGCGTGACCTTGACCGGCGTCTTGTACCAGCCGTTGGCGCCGTCCGGCTGCGCCGGATCGAGGGCATGCGTCGTCCTCGGCGGCGTGATGTCACCCGCCGGCGGGCACTCGTCGCCCGGGGCGTCCGGGTCCGCGGTGCCGAACACGACGTTGAAGGCGTCGACGTCGACGATGTCGTCGCCCGAGCCGTCGTGCTTGCCGAACAGGCCGATCCGGAACCCGCCCGGTCGGTTCAGGTACTGCTCGACCGAGATCGCCGGGCCGAACGAGCTGAACGTCGTCCCGTTCGTAGACGTCCAGGTAGTGACCTGCTTGGCGTCCGCGTCGTGGATGAACCGGACCCAGACGTATTCCCCGGTCAGGTTCAGCGCGCCGGAGTTCGGCCACGGAACCGTCGCGGGCGGGATGACCACGGCGTTGCCGTCCGAGGTCACCACGCGCTCGGCCCACTTGCCGTTCTGGTCGCCCGGGGTGTTGGGATCGGTGTCCGACTTGTACTGCAGCCCGGTCTTGACGAAGTGGTTCGGGTTGAGGCTGTTGATCAGCGCCAGCCCGGCCGCCTCGCCGTTGGTGTCCACGTTGGCGTGCTTGATCTTCGCCGTTGCCACCCACGATCCCGCAGGAGCCTGCTGGAGGATCATCTGCGCCGTGCCGGTGCCGGCGTAGAGGTCACCGGGGACGAGCGGCAGCTTGAGATGGCCGCTGTCCACCGCGGGCCGGCTCGTCGCGTGCGGGTTCACGAGCTCCCACTTCGGGTCGAGCTCGCCGCCCTCGAACTGGTCCGAGAGCGGGTTGCACTGGTCCGGGCATTCGTCCGGCGTGAACCGGATGTACTCATAGGTCGCCGTGATCTGGCCGTTCATGCCCAGCGGGCCGATGTGGACCGGGCCGTCCTCGGCCGCGAAGATGGCGGCGAGGTCGAGGTTGGCCTCGAGGTCGGTCCATTCCGTGCCGTTCCGGCTGAACGCCGCGGTGAGCGTGTTGCCGGCACGCGTGAGCTTGAGGTAGTAGGTCGGCAGGTTCACCGACGGTTCCGCCTGGCCGATGCGGTTCCCGAGGGCACGGGCGCCGTCGTTCTCGCTCTTGACCTCGAAGTACGTGCCGTTGTCGGTGCTCCCGTCGTCGCCGTTGCGGGTCTGGTAGACGCCGATCCAGTCGTCGTTGGTCTGGAACAGGCCCAGGCCGACCTGCGCGTACGGGTCATCCGTACGGCTGTCGTCCGAGTCCAGTCCGGGGGCGTTGATCTTCGCCTCCACGGTGAAGTCGCCCTCGGGGAGCGGCTGGCCGAGGAAGGCGATCTGCCCGGTCTCGGCCTGGTCGATCGCCCCCGCGCCGAGCGGGAAGGCGAGGTTGCCGTTCTCGGTGCGCGGGGCGCGGTCGCCGGTCGCCGGCGTCGTCGGATGACGGAAGCCCCACCGCGTGGTGTTGAGCGCGCCGTCGAACGAGTCCGACTTCGGCAGGCACGCTGCGCAGTCGAACGGGCCGCCCGCCTCAGAGCCGGCGTGCACGCGGAACCAGTCGAAGCTGGCGGTGCCGCCGCCGCCGGAGCCGCGGAACGCGGCGAGGCCGACCTTCAGCGCGCCCTGCAGCGGCGCGGCGTGGCCCGGCTGGCCGATCAGCGTCCACGTGGCGCCGTCGTCACCGGAGAACTCGCCGATCACCTTCGTCCCGTCGGAACGGGCGCGCAGCAGGACGTTCGCCGGCATCTGGCCGCCGGGAGCGGCCGTGATGCTCTGCGAGATCGGCGGGCTGACGGCGCCGTTCTGGGTGACGATGTGCTCGAACTGGTAGTTGCCGGCGCCGGACCGGATGGCGACGAGCTTGCTGAAGGTGTTCGGGTTCTCGGACTTCCAGATCACGAGGCCCGCCTGCTCGCCGTTGGCGTCGATCTGGCTCGTGGCGAGCCGCGTCGTCACCGTCCACTCGCCGCTCGGCGCGTCCTGGAGGAGCGTGTTCGAGGCGAGCGCGTCGTTGGCGATGAAGTCGCCCTGGAGGATCGGCAGCCCGAGGCTTCCGTCGGCGACCTGCGGGCCGCCGCCGGCCTGACGCCGGACCTCCCACTTGGCGTCGAGCGCCGAGCCCGCGAACTCGTCCGACTGCGGCAGGCAGGTGCTGCCGCCGCCGCCGGGCGGCTCGATCGTGAAGGACACCGACTTCGGCGGGTCCTCGACGTTGCCGGCGCGGTCACGCGAGCGGAACTCGACCGTGTGGTCGCCCCGCGTGCGCACGGTGAACGTCGTCACGAACGGGTCGACGCTGGCGGTGTTGTCGCTGCGCGTCCAGCCGCCGCCGTCGATCCGGTACTCGGTCCACTCGACGCCGGTGCCGCCGGTGCCGTCGGTGGCGCTCAGCCGGACCTCGACCGGTCCGGTGCCGGTCGTCTGCGCGGTGGTGGTGGGCCGGGCCGCGTCGTCGCTGACGTTGACCTGGACGGTCTTGGACAGCTCCTCGCCGTCGGCGTACCGCACCGTCAGCTTGGCGGGGTAGATCCCGCCTGCCGCGTACGTGTGCGTGGGCGACCGCTCGCTGGACGTGGGGGTCCCGTCACCGAAGTCCCAGACGTAGGAGACGCCGCCCGAGCTGCCGAGCGAGAAGCGGATCTCGCGCGGCGTGCCGGTGGTCGCCCACTGGGGGTCGGGGTTCGGGGTGTCCGCCCCGCCCGTGTAGGCGAAGCGGTACAGCCCGGCCTGGGGGCCGGTGGTGAAGAAGCCGGAGTAGACCTGGACGTAGTACGCCCCGTCGGGCCCGAACTTGGAGTCCATGTAGTTGGCCTGCCAGTTCAGGACGCCGCGCAAGCTGTCGGCGTAGACCGGCTTGCCGCCGTCCTGATCCGTGGCGGGGTCGAGCAGCAGGCCGTGCTTGGCGCTGTTGTTCCCGAAGTCCTGGAGGAACCAGCGGCCGTCCCAGTACTCGGGCCAGCGGTCCGAGTTGTCGGCGCCCTCCTCATAGCGGTAGACCGGGCCGTTGAAGATCGTCGCGCCGGACGCGGTCAGATACGGGCACAGCTGCGTCGGATTGGCGCCGTAGTTGGGCGCGTTGTTCGCACCCAGATCGCGTGCGAAGTCCGGGCAGCCGTTGGCGCCGCCCGGGTTGCCGCGGCTGTACCAGAGGTTGAGCGGCCGCGCAGTGCCGGCGTCCTTGCCCGTGCCGGTCGCGTGCGGGAGCACGGTCAGGCCGGTGTTGTTCGTCGAGTCGTTGACGAGGTTGTCGCAGTCGTACCAGCCCTGGGTGGGGCTGCCGGCCGGGCCGCCGCTCACGTAGCCGGGCGCGTTCGTCGTGCGCAGCGAGCCGTCCGCGACGCGGTCGCGGTACGCCTGCTGGTTGCCCATGCAGTAGGGCCACCCGTAGTTGCCGGCGGTCGGCAGCTGCGTGGCGTTCTCGTAGGTCGACGGGCCCTGGGTCGCCGACGGCGACCCGGCATCCGGACCGACCCACGCGGAGTACGGGATGTCGGTCTCAGGATCGATGAACAGCCGCGAGGGGTTGCGGAGGCCCATCGCGTAGATCTCGGGCTTGGCCTGGCTGCCGTTGCCCTCGGTGCCGCTGAAGAGGTTCGGGCCGTTGGGCGACGTCGGCGTGGGCAGCGTGTAGGTGCTGTTGACGCCGATCGTCGGCTGCGACCCGTCGGGAATCGTGTCGACGGGGTTGAAGCGCAGCATCTTGCCGTTGTAATCGTTGGTGCTGCCGGCGGTACGGCGCGCGTCGTTGAAGGAGATGCCGTTCGGGCCGCAGTGGTCGTTGGACGCCACGTTCGGGCCGGTCGGGCACTTCGCGGGCTGGTAGTTGCCCGAGTAGCCGTTCGTGCGCTGCGACGAGTTGGAGTCGCCGGTGGTGACGTAGAGGTTGCCCTCGCGGTCGAAGCCCATGCCGCCGCCCTGGTGGCAGCAGCTCCAGATCTGTGCGTCGTACTGGAAGATCACGACCTCGGAACCGAGGTCGAGCTGCTTGGTGTCGAGGTCGATCGTGAAGCGCGAGACGCGTCCCGCGGCCATCTTCGTAATCCGGCGCTGGTCGCCGTCGGCGAGGCCCGGATGGACCGGGTTGTCGGGGTTGAAGGTCGGGAAGTACTGGAGGTAGACGTGGCCGGTCTGCGCGAAGTCCGGCGACACCGCGATCCCCATCAGGCCGGTCTCGATCTTGCCGTTGATCTCGTCTCCGGAACCGCGGTCGCCGTAGACCGGGACGACGCCCGCCTTGGTGACGCCACTGTTCACCGTGCCGTTGTGCTGCTCCGGATCCCAGATGTGGACGTTGCCGCAGCCGACGCCGACGTTGCGGTTGGCGAAGTCGGTGATGCGCGGCGAGGAGGCCTGGCCGATCACGGCGCCGCGCTCGGCGTCGGTCCGGCAGTCTCCGCGGCCGATGTAGAGGGCCCAGCCGTTGGGGGCGGTGGCCACGCCGTGCGACTCGCCGGTGTGGTCGAGGTCGCCGCTGGAGCCGTCGACCAGCCGCTCGCCCTCGTAGTTGGCGGCGATCGTGGCCTTGCAGCCGGCGCGGATCATGCCGGCGCTCCACTGGATGGCGCCCAGCAGGTGCGTGCGCAAGCCGGCCTCGTCGTAGCTCGCCGCGGTGCGGCCCATGCCGGTGTAGAAGGAGCGGCCGCCCTGGAAGTCGCGGCACCAGGAGATCGGCCAGTCGGTGCCGCCGACATCGGTGCCGTCGCCGGCGGGCGCGCTGGGCGCGCGGTAGCGGGCGACGGTGTGGACCTGGCCGGTGGGCCGGGTCTGCCACTCGTACCAGACGTCGTCGCGCGACCACTCGAGCGGGAGCGTCTTGGTGGCGGGGTGGACGCGGTCGCCGACCTCGACGACCTTCGTCGCCGTGGCGGTCGGGCTGGCGGCCGTCGGCCGCGCGCCGATCAGGTTGCCGTAGAACGCGCTGCCCGGCTCGCCCTCGGCGGCGCCGCCGATGCCGACGAAGCCGCCGCCGTTGTTGATGTAGCCCTGGAGAGCGGTCTCCTGCGCCGCGTTGAGCGCATCGCCGGCGTTGCCCAGGAAGACGATCGCGCGGTACTGGTCGAGGTTCGCGGCCGTGAAGTCGGACGCGGCCTGGCTCGTCGTGACCGAGAAGTCGTTGGCGGCGCCGAGGGCCTGGATCGCGCTCACCCCGGCATTCACGGTGGCGTTCGGCGCCCCATGGAACACGAGGATCTTCGTCGCCGGCTCCTGGGCGCTCGCGCTGGCCGCACCGAACAGCATGAGCACGGCCACGACAACCAGCACGAGACCGGCCCGCAGGGACACGCGCGGATGTCGGGTGGCGGTTCGGCGCGACTGCGCGCCGACGCGTCCCGGTGGTGCGCGAGCTCGAACGCCCACGCACGAATGCCGACAGCCCCCTGGCCTCATCCATCGGTCTCTCCTCCTCCTCCGCGTCTCCCGAGCGGATCCCGATCAGCGCGGGAAGTTATTCCGGGAAATGTCGTATGTCAACCGAGTTTCGCTTCTCGACGGCAAAAGACTTGGTAGCCTGCCCGACGTCGGGAGCACGAGGCAGGGGGGAGGCAGCGAGATGGGGAGCGGTCGGAGGGCATCCCGGACCGGCATTTACGCCGCGGTCGTCGCCGTGGCGGCGACGGTCGCCCTGGGTGCCGTGGGCTCGGCCGGCGCGCGCGAGAGCGCGGACGCGACGATCTCGGCCGACGACGGGCTCCAGTTCACGCCATCGGACGTGCGGATCGACGTCGGTGAGCAGCGTCACGTGGACGTTCAACAACCCGGCCAGCCCGCACAACGTCGTCGCCAGACCCACCAGCCCCAAGCTGTGGTCGACCGGCGATGGCACGTACAGCACGGACCACCCGGACGTCGGACCGATCGAGTTCGATGAGGCCGGGACGTACACCTTCTACTGCGCGGCTCACGCGGCGCCTGAGGGTGGGGGTATGGGCGGCACGGTGATCGTGGGCGACGCCGGCACGCCGACCCCGAGCCCGTCGCCCAGCCCCAGCCCGTCGCCGAGTCCAGCCCCAGCCCGCAGCCGAGCGGCGACGACCACACCACGACGCCCGCGCCGACCGGTAGCGGCGCCGACACCGTCAAGCCGACCGTCGCGAGCGTGAAGCTCACTGCCTTGCGACGCGCCGTGCGCGTGCGGTTCTCGCTCTCGGAGCCGGCGACCGTGACCCTGCGCGTGAAGAAGCGGCGCTCGGTGCTCAAGACCGCGCGCGTCCAGGCACGCGCCGGCTCGCGCAGCGTGACGGTTCGCAGCTCGCGCCTGACGAAGGGCCGCTACACCGTCGAGATCGAGGCGCGCGACGCGTTCGGCAACCGCTCGACCGTCGCGAGCAAGCGGCTCGCCGTGCGGAAATGACGGAGCCCGCCTGGCGACCCCCCGCCGACGCGTGGTCGCGCCGCGACTTCATGCGCAACAGCTTCGCGTCCGTCGCCCTGGTCTGCACGATCGCGACGCCGAGCGCGCTGCGCGGGCGCCCCGAAGTGACGTCGGCGGCCCTCCGCGCGCAGGCGCGGTCGCCGTTCGAGCCGTTCCGGCGGGATCTGCCGCGGATCCCCGAGCTCCTGCCCGTCCAGCGGACGCGGACGCGGGACGTCTACGACGTCACGATCAAGGAGGGGTTGGCCGAGGTCCTGCCCGGCTTCCAGACGCCGATCTACGGCTACGAGGGCGTCTATCCGGGGCCGACGATCCGCGCCCGCACCGGCCGCGAGGTCGTCGTCCGCCAGCGCAACACGCTGCCCTTCGACTCCAACGTCCATCTGCACGGCGGCTACGTCCCCGCGGCCCACGACGGGCACCCGATGGACGTGATCCCCTCCGGCGGCTCGTTCGAGTATCACTATCCGAACGAGCAGGACGCGGCCACGCTCTGGTACCACGACCACGCGCACGGGCGCACCTCGCGCACGCTCTACTACGGGCTGCTGGCCATGTACGCGCTCGAGGACGACCTCGAGCGCGAGCTCGACCTGCCCGCCGGCGAGTACGACGTGCCGCTCGTCATCGCCGACCATGCGTTCAATCGCGACGGCTCCTTCCGCTATCAGGAGAACGTCGACGTCGGCTTCCGCGGCGACACGATCCTCGTCAACGGCGCCGTGTCGCCGCGGATGGCGGTCCGGCGCCGCCGCTACCGGCTGCGACTGCTCAACGCCTCGAACTCGCGCTCCTACACGCTGCAGCCTCGGGCGTGGCCGCAAGATGGTGCAGATCGCCGCCGACGGCGGGCTGCTCGACGGGCCCGTGACCCGCCGGAAGCTGCCGATGCACCCCGCCGAGCGCGTCGACCTCGTGATCGACTTCCGCGACTACGCGCCGGGCACCGAGCTCGTGCTGCGCAACGACGACGGCCAGGGCGGCACGATGGCGGTGATGCGGTTCGATGTCGTAGCGCGGCGGCGGGCGCGAGGACTTCCGCGTCCCGCGGCGGCTCCGCTCGCGCGAGAAGCTGCCGCCGCCGACCACGAGCCGGCGCTGGGATCTGGCGCTGGGGCCGCAGACGTGGGAGATCAACGGCAAGGGCTTCGACCCGGCGCGGACGGACGTGAGGCCGCGACTGGGCACCACCGAGGTGTGGACCTTCGCCAACAACTCCAACCGGGTCCACCCGATGCACATCCATGGGTTCCTCTTCCGCGTCCTGCGGCGTCAGCAGCGGTGAGGTTCACCCCGGCGACCGGCTCGGATGGAAGGACACGGTCGGCGTGCTGCCCAACGAGACCGTCGACGTGCTGGCGTGGTTCGCCCCGTACAGCGGCCGCTACGTCTTCCACTGTCACGCGCTCGAGCACGCCGACAAGGCGATGATGCTGCAGCTGGAGGTGACCCCGTGAGAGTCTCCGTCGCAGGAGCCCTGGCCCTGCGTCGCGGCGCTCGCGCCGCGACGCCGGCGCTTGCCGCCGACCGACGATCCGCGCGGTCGACGACGCCACCGACCGCGGAGAACCGCACGTGGATCGCCGAAGGACGTCGCCGCGAAGGTCGGCGACACGGTGACGTGGCGGTTCGACGGACCATCGTCCTCCACAACGTGAGGCGACGACGGCACGACGATCGACACGCCGTGGGCGGTGGCCGGGCCACGGTGTCTGCAGTTCGACGGCCTGGGCATCTACTCTTCGTCTGCGAGCTGCACGCCATCGATGATCGGGTCGGTGACCGTCGGCGAATCCGCCGCCGCCTCCTCCGCCGCCGCTGAGCGAGCAGCCGTTGACGAACGATCAGGCGGCTCCGTCGATCCTCGATACGACGACACCGGCGAAGCTCTCGAACGTGCGGGTGAACGCCGTCCGCAACGGCGCGTGCGCTTCCAGCTCTCCGAGCGCGCGCGCGTAGCGTGCGAGTGCGCGCGGGCATCAGCGGTCGTGGCCGCCGCAGGACCTTCAGCGCGGAGCCGCACGCACAGCCTGAAGGTCGGCGACCGCGGGCTCAGCGGCAGCTACCGGATCGAGGTCCGCGCCCGCGACCTCGCGGGCAACCGCTCGCCGCTGCGAACGGCCCGCCTCATGCTTCGCTGAGCGCCGTGCTGGGTACGGCTTCGGCGTGGCAGCCGATGCCGTCGAGCTGAAGACGATCGAGACGAAGGTCCCCGCGCGGCTGGACCGCCTGCCGTGGTCGCGCTTCCACTGGATGGTGGTCATCGGCCTGGGGACCGTCTGGATCCTCGACGGCCTCGAGGTCACGATCGTCGGCTCGATCGCGGCGCGGCTGACCGAGGAGGACAGCGGGCTCGGGCTGTCGGCGAGCCAGGTGCTCACGGCCGGCTCGATCTACGTCGCGGGCGCCTGCATCGGCGCGCTCTTCTTCGGGCAGCTCACCGATCGCTTCGGGCGCAAGAAGCTCTTCCTGATGACGCTGGTGCTCTACCTCGTCGCCACGGTGGCGACCGCGTTCGCGAGCTCCGCGCTCTTCTTCTACATCGCGCGCTTCTTCACCGGCGCCGGCATCGGCGGCGAGTACGCGGCCATCAACTCGGCCATCGACGAGCTGATCCCGGCGCGCGTGCGCGGCCGCGTGGACCTCATCATCAACGGCTCCTACTGGCTCGGCTCCGCGGGCGGCGCGCTCGGCGCCCTGCTGCTGCTCGACACGAGCCTCTTCGCCCCCGACATCGGCTGGCGGGTCGCGTTCCTCATCGGCGCCGTCCTCGGCGTCGGCATCCTCATCGTGCGCCGCCACGTCCCGGAGAGCCCGCGCTGGCTGTTCATCCACGGCCACGACGAGGAGGCCGAGCGGATCGTCGGCGAGATCGAGGACGAGGTGCGCGCGGAGACCGGCGAGGAGCTCGAGGAGCCGGGCGACGCGATCACGGTCAAGCAGCGCAAGACGATCTCGTTCCGCGAGATCGCCTCGACCGCCTTCAAGACCTACCCGCGCCGGACCGCGCTGGGCTTCGCGCTGTTCGTCGGCCAGGCCTTCATCTACAACGCCGTCACGTTCGGGCTCGGCACGTTCCTGGTCGAGTTCTACGACCTCTCGGCCGGCGCCGTGCCGCTCTACATCGCGCTGTTCGCCGTCAGCAACTTCCTCGGGCCGCTGCTGCTCGGCCGGCTGTTCGACACCGTCGGCCGCAAGCCGATGATCGCCGGCACCTACCTCGGCTCGGCCGCCGTCCTCACCGTCCTGACGATCCTCTTCGTGGACGGCTCGCTCGGCCTGTGGGGCTTCATGGCCCTGCTCCTCGCGACGTTCTTCCTCGCCTCGGCGGGCGCCAGCTCGGCCTACCTGACGGTCTCGGAGATCTTCCCGATGGAGACCCGGGCGCTGGCCATCGCGTTCTTCTACGCGATCGGCACCGCCGTCGGCGGCATCACCGGGCCCTTCCTCTTCGGGAAGATGATCGAGTCCGGCGAGCCCGGCCAGGTGGCGATCGCGTTCTTCATCGGCGCCGGCGTGATGGCGTTCGGCGGCATCGTCGAGCTGTTCTACGGCGTGAAGGCCGAGGGCCAGGAGCTCGAGCAGATCGCCGAGCCCCTGACCGCCCAGCAGTCGCGGCCGAGCTGGTCGAGGTCGTCGCCCGGCATGGCCGTGTCCGCCCCGATCCCGCGGGTCGCGTTCGACCGCGAGGTCGCGGCGATCAGCGGCGCCCTCTCGGAGCGCGGGGTGGTCGAGCGGCGCGAGCTCGCCCGGCTCGTCGGCGCGCGCCGGTGGGGTCCGGGGCGGTTCGGCTCGGCCTTGACCGAGGCCGTGCGGTCGGGAGCCGTGCGGCGGGTCGGCCGGGGTCGGTACGCCCTGCCGGGCTGAACTTCAACTGCGGCTGGGTAGGGAGGCGGGGAGCCAGCCGCGCCCGCCGTCCGCGACGCTGGCGAGTTCTCGTTCCGCTAGCGACGACAAACTCGCCACGGATCGCATTCGTGGCGGATTTCCCCCGTATATCGGGGGTTTCCCGCCACGGACCGCGAACGCGGTCGGCTCCCTCGCTCCCCTACCCAGCCGAAGTTCGTCCCGCCAGCTACTCAGGCGGCGAGCCGCCGAGCACCCAGCCGCGCCCGCTGCGCCACAGCCGCCCCTGGGCGGCGAGCTTGGTCAGCGCGCCGGAGACCGACGGGCGGCGGGCGGCGACGAGGTGCGAGAGCACCTCGTGGGTGAGCGGCAGATCGAGGTGGATCCCGTCCGGATGGACGCGGCCGTGCCGGTCGGCGAGCTCCCAGAACAGCATCCACAGGCGATCGTCGAGCCGCGGCTGCTGGGCGATGACCATCATCGCCCCCAGCCGCCGCGAGCGGGCCAGCGCGCGGCCCGCCAGGGCGGGTCCGACCCGGGAGTAGCGGGCCATGCGCTCGGTCCAGTGGAGATCGAGCACGGCCAGCCGCGTCGTGACCAGCACGCGCCAGCCCGTCTCGAAGCCCAGCGTGTCCTCGCCGTCGAACTCCCACGGCCGCAGGAGGTCGCCGTCGGCCAGCAGCTCGGCGCCGAAGCGCCCCGCGTAGCCGACCCGCCGCACGAGCACGCCGTCGAGCACGAGCAGCCCGTAGCCGTCGCGCGCCCGGTCGGCCTCGCGCCGAGCGTCCCACAGGCCCGTGCGGACGTCGAGCACGGCGGCCACGCTGGCCTGGCGTGCGCCGTCGCCCAGCGCCTCCGGCACCACGTCGGCCAGATCGCCATCCTCCTCGAGGACGAGGGTCCGCGCCGCTGCCACCAACTACAGCCCGGCGGCCCGAGCCACGCCCGACACGTACGCCACGGCCCCCGCAGGCCGGTCCTCCGGCTCCTTCTCCATCGCCTTGGTCACCGCGCGGGAGGCGGCAGCCGAGATCTCCGGCCGGATCGCGCTGAGATCCCCCGGCTCCTCCTGCAGGTGCGCGAACAGGACGCGCATGCTCGGCCGGCCGCCGAACGGCGGCGCGCCGGTGAGGCACTCCCACATCACGCACCCGAGGGCGTAGACGTCGGTGGCCGGGCTCACGTCCTCCCCGCGGATCTGCTCGGGCGACATGTAGTCGAGCGAGCCGAGCGCCTGGCCGGGCCGCGTCAAGTTCGATGCCTGACTGTCCTTGGCCAGCCCGAAGTCGGAGACGTACGGGGTGTCGCCGTCGAGCAGGATGTTGGCCGGCTTGATGTCGCGATGGACGAGGCCCTCGGCGTGCAGCGCGTCGATCCCGCCGGCCGCCGCCCCCAGCAGCGTCACCGTGTACGGGAGGTCGAGCTTGCCGAGCACCGAGATGCGGTCGGCCAGCGACCCGCCGGGGATCAGGCGCTGGACGAGGTAGGGCAGGCCGCCCTCCTCGCCGTGATCGAGCACCGGAACCACGTTCGGGTGCGTGATCTTCTCGGCGGCGCGGACCTCGCGCCGGAACCGGCGGAGGAAGACGTCGTCCTGCGAGAGCTCGGTCGTGACGACCTTCAGGGCCACCGGCTCGCCGCCGTCCTCGGCCCCCTCGAAGACGATCCCCATCCGCCCGCGACCGATCACCCGGGTGATCTTGTACGGGCCGAGGGAGTCGCCTGGTCTTGGCTCGAGCGCGATCTCAGGCATCTGAGCGGCCGAAGTCTATCCCCCACCGTCTGGACTGTCGGACCACGACTTCTGGACAGTCATCCACTTGCGTACGCGCCTTGGACCCACGACACTCCCTCGAGATCTCGCTCATGGACAGGCCACAGCTCGGCAATTACAGGATCGAGGGGATCGTCGGCGTCGGACGCATGGGAATCGTGTATCTGGCCACGGATTCCCGGAACGGGCGTGCCGTCGCCCTCAAAGTGCTGCGCGAGGACGTCAGCATCGATCCCGTGTACCGCGAGCGCTTCCGGCGCGAGGGCTCGCTGCTGGCCGCGCTCCGGCACCCGCACGTGATCCCGATCTACGACATGGGCGAGACCGACGGCGAGCTCTTCATCGCCGCGCGCCTCGTGTCCTCGAACCTGCGGACGCTGATCGGCGCCGCCGACGGCCGGCTGGACCTCGACATCGCGCTCGGCGTCCTCACCTCCGTCGCCGAGGCGGTCGACGCCGCCCACGCGGCCGGCATCGTGCACCGCGACATCAAGCCCGCCAACGTGCTCGTCGACCCCGGCCGGCAGGGCGTCCACGCCTACCTCGCCGACTTCGGGCTGGCCCGCGACCCCAACGGCGCGATGCTCACGGTGCCCGGCCAGATCATCGGCACGCTCGACTACATGGCCCCCGAGCACCTCGAGGCCGAGGGCGTGGGGAGTCCCGCCGACATCTACGCCCTCACGTGTCTCACCATCGAGACGCTCACCGGCGAGGTCCCGTTCCCGCGTGACACCGACGCCGCCGTCATGTACGCCCATGTCGTCGACCCGCCGCCGAGCGTCTCGCAGCGGCGGCCCGAGCTGCCCGAGGCGCTCGACGAAGTGATCGCGGCCGGGATGGCCAAGGACCCGGACGACCGTCCCGCGACGGCTCGCGCCCTGCTCACGGAGATGCTCCGCGCGCTCGGCCGGCCGGTCCCGGCCCGGCTCGTCACGGCGGCCTGAGAAGGGCCGGGTGTCGGAAGCGACCAGCGTCGGCGGCGCCGTCTTCGGTGATCGCTACGAGATCATCGCCCCGATCTCGAGCGGCGCCATGGGCGCCGTCTACCTCGCCAAGGACCGCGCCAGCGGCACCGAGGTCGCGATCAAGCGGCTGCTCGACATCCGCAACGCCGCGCGCTTCGAGATCGAGGCGCGCCTCCTCTCCAGCCTGAGCCACCCGCGCGTGGTCAAGGTCGTCGACCACGCGGGCGACGAGGAGGGCCTCTACATCGTCATGGAGCTCGTCCGCGGCACCGACCTGGGGGCGCAGCTCAAGTCCCGCGGCCAGCCCGGCCTGCCCCCCACCGAGGCGATCGAGTACGCCCGCCACTGCTGCGAGGCGCTCCAGTACGTGCACGACCAGCAGATCGTGCACCGCGACGTGAAGCCGCAGAACATGATCCTCGCCGACGACGGCGTGGTGCTCGTGGACTTCGGCGTCGCCCGCGCCATCGGCAGCGACGAGACGGTCGGCACGATCGCCGTCGGCACGCCGCGCTACATGGCGCCCGAGGTCTTCGCCGGCGGGACGGTCTCCGCCGCCAGCGACATCTTCAGCCTCGCGGCCACGCTCTGGACGCTGCTCGTCGGGGCGCCGCCGCGGTACGGCGACACGCTGAAGATCGACAAGGTCGCCCCCGAGATGCCGCCGGAGCTGCGCGAGGCGCTGGTCGGCGGGCTCGAGATGCTGCCGGAGATGCGCATCCCCTCGGCGCTGGCCTTCGCCGAGGCGATCGGCGTGCCGATCAGCGACCGCGGCGGCGAGTCGCTGGCCCAGAGCCTCGGCCGCGCGCCGGTCCACCGCCGGGTCATCGAGGCCATCGTGCGCACGGCGGCCGGCATGTTCGAGGCGGCCGCCGCGTCGATCGCGCTCACCGACCCGGCCACTCGCGAGCTGGTCTACGAGGCCGCCTGGGGCGCCGGCGCCCACGAGGTCGTCGGCATGCGCCTCCCGCCCGGCGCCGGCATCGCCGGCGCCGTGGCGCAGAGCGGGGAGGCGGTCGCCGTCCCCGAGTGCCGCACCGACCCGCGCTTCGCCAAGCAGGTCGCCGCGAAGACCGGCTACGTGCCCTACACGATGCTCACCACCCCGCTGATCCGCGAGGGCCGGACGATCGGCGTCCTGGCCCTGCTCGACCGCCGCGACGGCCAGCCGTACCGCCACGAGGACCTCCATCGCGCCGCGCTGTTCGCCGACCTGGCGGTCGTGGCGCTCGACCTGGACACCTTCCCCCTCAGCACAACCGGTGGCCGGACGCGGCCGTAGCGGTTAGGTTTGGGCCGGATGACGCATTTCGACGCGATCGTCGTGGGCTCGGGATTCGGCGGGTCGGTCACGGCGTACCGGCTGGCGGAGGCCGGCAAGAGCGTGTGCGTCCTCGAGCGCGGGCGCGCGTATCCGCCGGGCTCGTTCACGCGCAGCCCGTACAAGGCGCGGGAGAGCTTCTGGGATCCCAAGCGCGGCCTGACCGGCATGTACAACTACTGGTCGTTCAAGGGGATCGACGCGCTGGTCTCGGCCGGCCTGGGCGGCGGCTCGCTGATCTACGCGAACGTCTTCCTGCGCAAGGACGAGCGCTGGTTCATCACCGAGGACGTCAACGACGGCGGCTACGAGTACTGGCCCGTCAACCGCGAGGACCTCGATCCGCACTACGACCGGGTCGAGAAGATGATCGGGCTCCAGCGCTACCCGTTCGAGCACGAGCCCTACGCGGGCACGCCGAAGACGATCGCCTTCAAGCTGGCGGCCGAGCGCAACAACATCGAGTGGTTCCTCCCGCAGCTGGCCGTGACCTTCGGCAACGAGGGCCAGGTGCCGCGGCCGGGCGAGAAGATCGAGGAGAAGCTCCGCAACCTGCACGACCGCGACCGCGTGACCTGCCAGCTGTGCGGGGAGTGCGACGTGGGCTGCAACTTCGGGGCCAAGAACACCCTCGATTACAACTACCTCACCCACGCCAAGCACCACGGTGCTGAGCTGAAGACGCTGTGCGACGTGCAGACGATCGAGCCGCGGCCGGGCGGCGGCTACGCCGTCGGCTACGCCGACCTCGCAGCCGAGGACGGGCCGGCGGCCGCCAACGGGCGCCCCACGCCGCTCACCGAGCTCACCTGCGACCACCTCGTGCTCAGCGCCGGCACGCTCGGCACCACGAACCTGCTGCTGCGCAACCGCAGCGCCTTCCCGCGCCTCAGCCGCAAGCTCGGCAGCCGCTTCTGCGGCAACGGCGACCTCCTGACGCTGGCCATCAACTGCGCCGAGGTGACCGACGGCAAGCGGACGCCGCGCATCGTCGACCCCGGCTACGGCCCGGTCATCACGAGCACCGCCCGCATGCCGGACGCGCTCGACGGCGGCGAGGGCCGCGGCTTCTACCTCCAGGACGCCGGCTACCCGCAGCACCTGGCCTGGATCCTCCACGTGCTCGCCGCGCCCAAGACGCTGTGGAACTGGCGCGAGCACGGCGTGTACCTCGTCAAGAACTGGCTGAAGGGCTCGCCGGACACCGACGTGACGGGGCACATCGCGGACCTGCTGGAGTCGGCCGAGCTGTCGGCCGGCGGCCTGCCGCTGCTGGGGATGGGCCGGGACGTCCCGGACGGCCAGATGTTCCTGCGCAACGGACGCCTCGACCTCGACTGGAAGACCGACAAGTCCAACGCGTACTTCGAGCGCCTGCGGACCACGTCGCGCGGCTTCGCCCACTCGCTGGGCGGCAAGTTCGCCGACAACCCGATCTGGTTCCTGCGCCGCGTGATCACCGTCCACCCGCTCGGCGGCGCCCCGATGGGCCGCATGGCGAGCGAGGGCGTCGTCGACTCCTACGGCAACGTCTTCGGCTACCCGGGCCTGCACATCGCGGACGGCTCGGTGATGCCCGGCCCGACCGGCCCCAACCCGAGCTTCACGATCGCGGCGCTCGCCGACCGCTTCGCCGACCACATCCTCGAACCGACACCTGCCGCGGAGGCCACCGCCACATGACCCTGCCAGCCAGCGTCCGCTTCACCGAGGAGATGCTCGGCCACATGACCTTCGGAGAGGAGGACTTCCAGCGCGGCGCCAGCGCCGGCCGGGACGGCGCCACGCCGCTGATGTTCCACCTCACGATCGTGGTCGACGACATCGAGCGCTTCCAGAGCGACCCGCGCCTCGCCGCCGGGGCCATCGGCTACATCGAGTGCGACGCGCTCGGCGGCCGGCTGCCGGTCGAGCACGGGGACTTCAACCTCTTCGTCGACACCGAGCCGGGCGTCAAGAACATGCTCTACCGGCTCTACTTCCGCGACAGCGCGGGCCATCCGCTCACGCTCACCGGCTTCAAGCTCGTCAAGGACGACGCGGGCTTCGACGTCTGGCGCGACACCACGACGCTCTTCACGCGCGTGCTGCGCGGGCACGTGCACGAGGGCGAAGAGGCCGGCGCCGAGCTCGTCGGCTCGGGCGTCCTGCGCATCCGCGTACGGGACTTCGCCAAGCAGCTCACGACGTTCCGCGTCGGCGGGCCCGGGCCGGCGGCCAAGGCCGGCGCGCTCGCCCGGTTCATGATCATCTTCCTCGGCCAGCTGGCCGAGGCCTATCTGCGCAAGGGGCGGCGCACGAATGTCGCAGCGCAAGGATAAGCAGCTCAAGAAGGCCAGCCAGGCCGGGCGCGCGGCGTCCGGCCGCACCCGCCTGCTCGGCGTCCTCGCCGGCGGCGCGGTGGTCACCGTGTTCGGCGCCGAGGTCGCGCGCGTGTGGCGCCTCGGCATGCTGCCGGTCAGCCGCGAGGAAGCCTCGTCGGAGAAGAAGGTCGGCCCGGCGCGGCACGCCGTGCGCGTCATCCGCGAGGGCTACGCGGTCAGCCGGACGCGCGAGAACTCGCTCTTCAACATGCTCGCGTCGTTCTCGGTGACCTTCGGGGTCACGCGCGGCATCACCGTGTACATCCGCGAGCACGGCGGCATCGGCCCGGTGAAGAACGTGGTCGTCGGCACGCGCCACATCCACCACTTCCTGCCCGGCGGCATCATCGCGCTGACCGCGGGCGGGGTGGCGATCGGCATGAAGGGCAGCGCGGCCGACAAGTACCTCGCCCTGCCGTTCGGCATCGGGGTCGCGCTCGTGCTCGACGAGTCGGCGCTGCTGCTCGAGCTCGACGACGTCTACTGGACCGAGGAGGGCGTGCTCAGCGTCCAGATCGTCTTCGCTTCGATGGCGATGCTGTCCGCGCTGGCCTACCTCATCCGCATGCTGCGCTCGCCCGGGGAGCAGGACAGCGAGACGGACTGGGAGCTGGCGGCAAAGGCCTGGGACGACCTGCAGATGATCCCGGGCTCCGGAGGAGCGCCGGGAATCGGACTCTGAGCGTTCAGACACCGCCTCCAGGCGGTGACCCTTCGCCCTCCACGAGCCGCGGCCCGTACTCGGGCGGCGCGATCAGGAAGGCCAGGGCGAAGCCGCTCATGATGCCGACCAGCAGGGCCCCGACCCAGAGCGTCGCCGGCCAGCCGATCCCCTTGTCGAGCGCGAGCACGGCGTAGTACGAGCACCAGAGGGCGGCGGCGACGATCGGCCCGGCGAGCCGGATCTGGCCGAGGCTGAGGCGCTTGTCGCTGAGCTGGTGCTGCAGGACGTCCGCGGTCAGGCCGGCGAGGAACAGCGGGATGATCAGGACGATGTCCCGGTACTCGGTCATGATGTTCACGAGCAGCCCGAACATCAGGTAGATCAGCGTGAAGGCGCCGAACGGCACCCGCCAGCGGCGGAGCAGGAGGAGCGTCGGGCCGAGCAGCACGAGGCCGGTGATGATCATCGAGGCCATGCCGTGGCTGACGCTGTAGAAGTTGTACGGCCAGGCGTCGTCGCCGTAGGCGGTCAGGCCGGCGTTGACGCTGACGTCCTGGTTCGAGCGGACGTCGTTGAAGTTGCCCAGGTCGTTCCAGAAGTCGCTCGTCGGCGTCACGTTGGTCATGAACGTCGACAGGTACATCGTGATGAAGCCCATCACGCCGATGAAGAGCGCCGTCGAGAGGATCACCGGCAGGAAGGGCTTCAGGTCCGGCTCGATGTCGGCCTTCGCCCACATCGAGCGGATGCCCGTCGAGGAGATCAGCAGCGCGCCGAAGAACAGGCACAGGTGCGGCGGGCTGTAGATGGCGTCGACGCCGACCTCGAAGCCGTAGATCTCGTGCCAGATGAGGTCGGCCGGCCCGGCCGCCGTGAGGATGCCCAGGCCGATGAGCGCGACGCCGTAGCCGACGGGGATGGCCTTGAAGTCGATCATCAGGCGCCGCACGTCGACCCCGGCGGCGATCTGGTGCTTGATCACGACCCACGTGATGAAGAGGCCGACGACCGTGGCGCCGCCGTACAGGAACAGATGGGCCAGGGAGAAGAAGGACTCCTGGCCGGTCTCGTTGTTGTGCCCGCGGCCGTCGAAGAACATGGCCGTGATCGGCCACACCATCAGCACCATGAGGATCAGGTCGTCCCGCCGGTCTGTGAGCGGACGCGCGCCACGGATGGCCCCGGGGGCGCTCCGTGCCATCTCGCTGATCTGCGCGGTCATTCTTCAGGCTCCTTCTCTGGCTTGACGACCGCCTGAATGAATACTCGACCGTGCGGGCGGTGTGGAAATTTCTACTGGACGATCGGACACCTTGATTCGGTGGCCGTCCGCGGATACAACCGCATGGATATCCGCGCGAAGGAGAGTCTGATGGAGCCCGCCACCGCCGTCCGGAGCCCCGGGGCTGCGTTTACGCTGCCCGCTCCCGAGGTCCATCCGGTCACGACGTCGGACGGCACGGAAATCCGCCTGACGCGTTATGCCATGGGCAAGAAGGGCCCCGTCGTGCTGGCTCCGGGCTACGGCAACGCCGCGCGCGCCTTCGCGCTCGACACCGTGCCGAAGAGCTTCACCCAGTACCTCGGCGAGCAGGGGTACGACGTCTGGCTGCTCGACTATCGGGCCAGTCCTGACCTTCAGTCCAGTTTCACCCAGTTCACGGTCGACGACATCGCCATGCGCGACTGGCCGGCGGCCATCGCGCATGTCCGCGCGGAGACAGGCGCCGAATCGGTTCAGGTGCTCGCCCACTGCGTCGGCGGCCTGTCGCTCTTCATGGCCATCGGCGGCGGCCTCGAGGGCGTGCGCTCAGCGGTCTTCTCGGCGCTCGCCGGCCACCCGATCCCGACGCCGGGCAACCAGCTGCGCGCCCGCGTCCGCCTGGCCACGCTCTTCCGCCTGCTCCACATCGGCGGGCTGAACACGGACTACAAGGGCACGCTCCCCGATCGCGTGGTCGACCGCGTCATGCGCGTCCTGCCGTTCAAGCACGTCCACGACAGCCCGACCGGCCGCCGGATCTACTTCATCTACGGCGACGTGTTCGACCACAAGCGGATCGACGAGGCGACCATGGCCGAGTCCGTCCCGAGCTTCTTCGGCAACGGCAACATCACGTTCTTCGAGCACATCTCGCTGATGATCCGCAAGGGCCGCGCGGTCGACGCGAAGGGGCGCAACGTCTACCTCGCCAACACCGATCGCTACAAGATGCCGATCGCCTTCATCACCGGCGAGCACAACCGGATGTTCGTCCCGCGCGGGATCGAGCTGACGCACGAGATGCTGCGGGCGGCCAACGGGCCGGAGCTGTACACGCGCCACGTGATCGAGGACTACGCGCACCTCGACTGCTGGCTCGGCAGCGAGGCCGAGCGCGACGTGTTCCCGATCGCGCTGGCCGAGCTGGAGCGCCACAACTCATGACAGCACCCGAGACGGCGGCCGCCACGACCGGCCTGCAGGACCTCTTCTCCTACCCGGTCGCGGCCTGCATCCAGGACCGCCGCACCCGCCGCGTCGCGCAGGGCGTGTCCCTGAAGGCCGGCGACGAGAGCTACGAGAGCAGCAACACCCCGTCGCCGCTCACGCCGCTCGAGGAGGCGATCCTCATCGCCTCCACCGGCCCGACCGGCGCGGTCATGCACGACGGGCCGCTCGACAAGCCGAGCGGCGCGCCGGAGCTCGGCACGCCGTTCCTGCACGTCACCGGCCGCGCCGCGAGCAGCGCCGACAACTGCCAGGCGACGTCGTTCTTCATGATCAACGACGAGGGGATCTGGCTCATCCGGCGCCCGCAGGAGCGCGAGGCGATGGAGCTCTTCAACTCGATCCCGCCGCGCTGGGAGGACCGCACCGAGGCCGACTGGCTCGCGTACGCCGACGCCGTGAAGGTCAAGGTCCACGACGGGCGCTTCTCGTTCCCGCGCGAGTGGCCGTTCTACCTCGGCTGGAACGCCCAGCACTCCAACGTGCCGGGCTCCACCTGCTTCCTGCCGGTGGTCGACAACACGCGCCAGTACATCAACGTGCTGCTCATCCTGCTGTCGGAGCCGAAGGGCAAGGTGCCGCTCTTCATCGACGACTGGCGGCCGTTCCGGCCCAGCAACGCGCTCGAGTGGGTCGCCAAGCTCGCCTCGAAGATCGGGCTCGTGGATCCGATCCCCTATCACCCGATCGGCGGCCTCAAGCGCGCCCGCGGCGGCTTCGCCTCCCCGGACACGCCGGCCCCGCTCGGCAGCATCGGCGAGGTGCGCACCGATCAGGAGGCGTACTTCCTGATGCAGAACCTCATGCTCATGGGCGAGGCGCTGCGGCTCGGCGGCTGGGTCCACGGCGCGCCGATGATCCCCTACGTGTGGCGGCGCGACGAGGCGAACGGCCACCTCGGCCTCGGCTTCCGCGAGTACCGGTCCAAGCCCGAGCCGTCGCGCTGGAGCCGCTGGCCCCCGGTCCCCGCCTCGCAGCCGAACTTCGTCGGTATCGACGGCATCCTCGAGGGCCTCTGCCCGCCGTACGTGCACGACATGGACGCCGCGGTCGACCAGGTCGTGGAGGAGAAGTTCGCCGCCGGCGGCCCGTACGGCTCGGCCGAGGTGTTCGGGCAGGCCTACCGCGACACGGCGAGCGCCGACGCCTACCTCAAGCGCGCGGCGCACCACCCGCCCGAGGCGATCGCGTACACCAAGGAGATCTGCCGCTACCTGGTGGAGACGTACGGGCGCTTCCCCGCGCACACCGACGCCTTCTACCTGCCCGGCACGTGGGTGCAGTTCTCGCACCTGGAGGTCGAGTACTACGAGCGCTTCGGCCAGCCGGGCCATGCCCGGCGAGCGGCCGAGGGGAAGGAGATCTGGGGCCGCTAGCGATGGGCAACGCGACCGGCCGGATGACCGGCCTCACGATGCTCACGCCGATCCGCCCGCAGTGGCTGTGGTTCCTGCGGGTCGGGTTCTTCGGGGCCAAGTTCTTCCCGATGGCGCAGAACGCCATCCTCCAGTTCGACTTCATCCACTACGTCCGCTGGGCGATCGTCGACGGCCTCCCGGGCGAGAAGCTCCGCTACCGGTACCTGCTCTTCGAGAGCAACTTCGACGGCCCGTGGCAGCACTACATCGACGCGTTCGCCTACGTGGTGCCGAAGTGGATCCGCCTGACGTGGGGCCGCGGGCCGGGGTTCCCGGGCCCGCCGCCGGCCGAGCCGCTGAAGGCGTGGATCGCCATGAACAGCCTCGAGGGCGGCCACTACTACTGCGCCTACCCCGAGGCGAGCACCCGGATGGTCAAGGGCGTGCTGGAGGTGCGGGAGCGGTTCGACCGGCTGGTCGAGGACTCGGCGCGCCTGTCGCCGGAGGCGTTCGCGGCCGCCTACGAGCGGTTCCTCGTCGAGTCGCAGGCGCACCTCTAATGGGCAACCGGGTCGGCGGCGCGTACTCGCTGACGGTGGTCGCGCCGATCGTCGCTGGGCAGGAAGCGGCGGCCCGGGAGGCCATCGAGGCGCTGCCGGCCGGCCCCGACAGCCCGCTCGCGCGGCTCGGCGGCCTGCACTTCTCGCGCATCCACGTCGTCTCCGAGCTGGTCTTCCAGGGCCCGCAGCAGCGGCACCGCGACCCCCTGCGGGCCAGCCAGCTGATCTTCACGAGCACGTTCGACGGCCGCGAGCTCGAGCCGTACGTCGAGGCGCTGCGGACCACCGCTTCGCCCGACACCTGGTGGCGGTACTGCGTGGGCTATCCGGGCAGCGACGATGCGACGCGCCTTCGCCCGGTTCGTGCGCGAGCACCAGATCGACAGCAGCCTCTTCGCCTCCGCGCACCCGCAGGCGCGGGTCCCCCACGTGCTCGAGAGCCTCGAGCTGCGGGAGCGGATCATCGGCTTCGCGATCGACGCACACGGGCTCGACGCCGGCGCGCTCCAGCAGCGCTTCCGCGAGACGTTCGCCTGATGGAGCGCCTCGGGCGGCCGCACCGGCTCCCGCGCCGGCGACGCGACGCCGCGGTCGTCGATCTCGCCGACGTCCAGGGCGACGTGCTGCGCGGCTACTCGCACCCGGCCGCCGCCTACCTCTTCCTGCGCATCGACGACCCGGACAAGGCGCGCGCGCTGATGCGCCGGATGCTCCCGCACGTGTCCACCGCCGAGCCGTGGCCGGACGCGCCGCCGGCCAGCCCGCTGAGCGTGGCGTTCACCTACGCGGGGCTGGAGGCGCTGGGGCTGGACCGCGGGCTGCTCGACTCGTTCCCGTCCGAGTTCCGCGAGGGGATGGCGGCGCGCGCCGAGCGGCTCGGCGACCGCGGGCCGAGCGCGCCGTCCGCGTGGGAGCCGGGCCTGGGCACCGCCGAAGCGCACGTGCTGGTCACCGTCTACGCGACCGACGAGGAGCAGCTCGAGCAGCGGCGCGCGGAGCTGCGCGCGGTCGGGGCCGCCGGAGCGGTGACGCTCGTGGCCGAGCAGCACGCGGCGGCGCTCCACGGCGGCCGCGACCACTTCGGGTTCTTCGACGGCATCGCGCAGCCGGCCATCGCGGGCAGCGGCGCCGCGCCCCGTCCGGGGGACGGGCTGCCGGACGGCCGCGGCTGGCGGCCGGTGCGCACGGGCGAGTTCCTCCACGGCCACGTCGACGAGGACGACAGGATGCCCGACGCTCCCGCGCCGCCGCTCGACCGCAACGGCACCTTCATGGTCTACCGCAAGCTGCACATGGACGTGGCGGCGTTCCGGCGCTTCCTGGCCACCGAGGGCACGCGCTTCCCGGGCGGCCCGGAGCTGCTGGCCGCGAAGATCGTCGGCCGCTGGCGGGACGGCACGCCCTTGACGCTCTCACCCGACGGGCCGGACGCGGCGATCGCCTCCGACCCGGCGCGCATCAACGACTTCCGGTACTCGGACGACGGCGACGGCCGGCGCTGCCCGGTGGGAGCCCACATCCGCCGCGCCAACCCGCGCGACGCGCCCGGCTTCTGGGGCGGCCGGCTCTCCAACCGCCACCGCCTCGTCCGCCGCGGCCGCGCCTACGGACCCGTCCTCCCGCCCGGCGTCATGGAGGACGACGGCGTCGACCGCGGGCTCGTCTTCGTCTGCTTCAACGCCAGCCTCTGGCGCCAGTTCGAGACCGTCCAGGCGCTCTGGGTCGACGACGGCGACCCGTTCGGGCTCGGGCCGGACAAGGACCCGCTCGTCGGGGAGCCGCACGGCACGGCGGGGAAGCTCACGATCCAAGGCGACCCCCCGTACTTCGTGCGGCCCCTGCCGCGCTTCGTGACGATGCGCGGCGGCGAGTACCTCTTCCGGCCGAGCGATCTAGCGGCCTGCGCTGGCTCAGCTCCGAGGCGTATAGCGGTGGTGGAGGCCCAGCGAGTTCCCGTCCGGGTCGCTGAAGAACGCCTGGTGGCAGACGCCGCTGTCGATGATGTCGCCGTTGAAGGGCACGCCCTTGCCCTCGAGCTCGGCCTTGGCGGCGGGCACGTCGTCGACCTGGAACATGATCGCGCTCTTGCTCACGGAGAACGGCTGCCCGAACTTCTCGATCTCGAGCACGGCGAGCGTGAGGCTGCCGGTCTCGAACTCCATGCCCGGGTGTGAGCCGTACTGGATCGACCGCTCGAGGCCGAGCGTGTTCTCGTAGAAGTCGACCGCACGGTCGAAGTCCTGCGTCTGGACGATGGTGAAGTCGACGCCTGTGATGTTCATGCTGTGGCTCCTTGTAGGTGTTCGGCGAGGCGATCGAAGGCGCTGCGGACGCCGCCCTCGGCCGCCTCGCTCGGCGTGCTGGTCTCGAAGACCATCTCGGTGCGGCCGTCGCCGAGATCGGTGAAGGTCACGCGGCCGGCGCCGAACGCCAGCCGCTCGTGCTCGACCACCTCGGCGAACGTGCCCTCGGTCGTCATCTCGGCGCCGTCGGCGTTCACCGTGGTGACCCGGAACGCGCCGCCCGGCCACGGCTCGATGACGATCGTGTCGAGCACCGCGTTCCATCCCCGCTTGCCCCACCAGGTGGCGAGGCGCTCGGGCTCGGTCCACGCCCTCCAGACCAGCTCGCGCGGGGCGTCGTAGACCCGGGTGATGGTGATCTCAGGCATCCTCGAGGTGCTCCCCGAGGCGGTCGAAGCTCTCTTCCCAATGGCCGCGGTAGTCCGAGACCCACTCCGCGACGTCCTTCAGCGCCTGCGCCTGGAGCCGCGAAGGCCGCAGCTGGGCCTGCTTGCCGCGGACGACGAGGCCGGCGCGCTCGAGCACCTTGAGATGCTTCGAGACCGCCTGCATGGTGATCGGGAACGGCTCGGCGAGCTCGTTGACGGTCGCGTCACCCTGCGCGAGGCGCGCCAGGATCGCCCGCCTCGTGGGGTCCGCGAGCGCCTGGAACGTCGTGCTCAGGTGGTCTGTCGTCGCCGTGCTCATCCGAGTGGTTGCTCAACTGCTCGGTTGAGGATACAGGTTCTTCGCGAACCGACCACAGCTTGATCGTGGCCTTGCGGCCGCGGACCTCGAACTCGCCGACCTCGACGAGGTCGTCGGCCGGTCGGAGCAGCGCCTCCCGGGTGCTGTCGGCGACGTAGAGCTGGTGCGGCGTGCCCTTCGTCATGCCCTCCAGGCGCGCCGCGGTGTTCGTCGTGTCGCCGAGGGCGGTGTACTCGAGCCGGCGCTCGGAGCCGACGTTGCCGGACATCACAGGGCCGCTGTTGAGGCCGATGCCCATCTTGAAGCCCTCGTGGATCCCCTCGTCGCGCAGCGACTGGTTGAAGCCGTCGAGCTGGGCCAGCATGTCCCGGGCGGCGGCCAGCGCCCGGTCGGCGTGGTCCTCCTGCTTCAGCGGCGCGCCGAAGACGGCCATGATGCCGTCGCCCATGTAGGCGACCAGCGTGCCGCCGTGATCGAGGATGGCCTCGCTCATCGCGGTCAGGTAGCGGTTGAGCGCGGCGATGACCTGCTCCGGCTCGAGCGTCTCCGCGAACGAGGTGAAGCCGCGCAGGTCGCTGAACATGACCGTCGCCTCGCCGCGGACGCCGCCGAGCCGGACGCCCTCGGCGTCCTGCAGGACCTGGTCGACGACGGACTCCGGCACGAAGCGCGCGAACGCGTCGCGCGTGTTCGCGCGCTCGAAGGCCACGGTGACGCCGTGGATCGCGGCCGTCGCGAGCAGCGCGGCAACACCGGCCACGAGCGCGTAGACCACGCTGATGATCGTCCCGGCGCCGAACGCGAGCTGCGCGCCGGCGAGCAGCGCGACGATGGCGACGATCCCGAGCGGGATCGCGATCAGCATCCGCCAGCGGATCGCCGCCAGCGGTGCCGCGGACGCCGAGCAGGACGACGAGGAGCGCGTTGAGCCAGCCCGGGCCGCTGGTCAGCGGGAAGCCGGCGAGCGCCGTCACGATCGCGTTGGCGTGCACCTCGGGACCGGGCATCTGGCGCTGGCCCGTGGTGGAGGTGCGCCGCACGTCCTGCAGGGCGGTCGCCGTCGCGCCGACGACCACGACCTTGTCCTTGACGTCCTCGGCCGCGAAGCGGCCCTCCTCGACGTCGACGAAGCTCAGGTAGCGCACCGTCGCCGGCGGGCCGGCGAAGTCGATCCATCCGGTGTTGCCGGGCGGGGTGTCGATCTCGCGCCCGGCTTGATCGTCGCCGCGGCGATCGGCATGGTGGCGAGGCCCTCCTCGGCGGCGAACATGTGGCGGGTGACGCCGTCGGAGTCGGCCTCGAAGCTCGAGAAGGCCGGGACGGCCTCGCTGTACTCCAGGACCTCGCCCGCCGCCGAAGATCTGGGTCTTCCCGCCGGGCTCGACCGCCGTCGTGGCGAGGACGACCTTGGGTGCCGCCGAGCGGACCGCCTCGATCAGCGCGTTGTCGGACGCCGGCTTCGCGCTCGGCTGGGTGAACTGGACGTCATAGGCGATCACGGCGGCGCCGGCCTCGTCGAGGTTGCGGATCACCTTGGCGTGCAGCTTGCGGTCGAGCGGGTACGTGCGGCCGGGAGCGTTGATGCTCGGATCGTCGATCGCCACGACCACGACTTCGTCAGGCGTAGCCTGAGCGCCACGGACGTCGAAGCGCAGTGTCGACGCTGTTGAGATCGATCCGGCGGAACCCGTCGGCCGCGAGGAGCACGAGCCCCCGCTCGCGCACACGAGCGCGGCGCCGAGCAGCAGCATCGTGCGCAGGCGCCGCGTGCGGCGGTTGATCCCCGTGTCCGGGCTCAGGCGGTCGAGCAGCCGGTTGAGGCGCGGGTGACTGGCCGGCGCGGCGGCGACGACCAGCCCGACCATCGCCGTGCCGGCGGCCACGAGCGGCGGCATGATCGCGACGACCTCACCCTGGTTGAACGCGAGGTAGGCGCCGACGAGGAAGAGCGCGACCGAGGCGACGCCGGCGAGCAGGCCGCCGAGCGCCCCGAACCGGATCGCGACGAGCGGTCCGGCGAAGGCGAGCAGGAGCACGAGCACGGCGTTGACCCAGCGTCCGGCGAAGCGCAGCGGGAAGCCGTCGAGCGCCGTCGAGATCGCGGCGGCGTGGAGCTCCACGCCCGCCAGCTCGCCGGTGGAGCGTCGGTGGAAGTCACCGAGCGCCTCCGCCGTGGCGCCGACCACGACGACCTTGCCGCGGACGGCGGCCGGGATCGAAGTTGCCCTGTTCGACGTCGGCGAAGCTGAGCTGCGGGAACGTGCCGGCCGGCCGGGAAGTCGATGAGCGTGCCGGCGGGCGCTCGGCCTCGTTGCCCGAGACCCGGGCCGCGGCGAGCGCGAAGCTGCGCGAGATCGTTGTGGTCTGGCCGGCGGCATCCGGCGGAGCCACGCCGTCGGCGTCGGCCTCGACGCCGCTCCACGCCGGGGCGGCGCCGGCTCTCGTCGAGTGCCTCGCCGCCGCCGAGGATCGGCGTCTTGCCGCCCGGCTCGACCGCCGTGGTCGCCAGCACCACTCGGGGCGCGGCGCGGTCACGGCCGCGAGCAGCGCCTTGTCGGCGCCGGCGTCTGGCTCGGCTGGGTGAACTGGATGTCGAAGGCGATCACCGCCGCGCCGGCCTCCGTCAGCTGGTCGACGACCCGCGCGTGGCGACGGCGGTCGAACGGGAAGGGGCCGTTGCCCAGTGCCTCGTCGTCGATCCCGACGATGACGACGTCCCCCCGCGGCTCCTGCTCGCCGCGCAGGTCGTAGCGCGTGTCGATGGTCCGCTGCTCCGGCCCTCGCAGCCAGTCGGTCTTCTGGAAGGCGAGCCCGACGGCCGCCGCCAGGATCGCCGCCAACAGGAGCGGCAGCACGCGGCCGCCTCGGGTCATGAGGTCCCGACGAGCAGCGCGACGAGGAACAGCGACAGGACGTGGAAGGACTGGTCCACCGACGCCGCGATGCTGACGTCGAAGCCCGGGACGCGCTTGACGTTGGCGAGGTAGAGCCGGACGAAGCGCCCGTCGTCCAGCACGAGGTGCGGCAGGAAGATCAGCACGGCGGCCAGCAACGCCCAGCCGGCGGTCATCTCATCCCCGATCCAGATGAGCGCCGGCACGAAGGCGAGCGTGTAGGTGGTCACGTGGCTCACGAGCGCGCGAAAGGCCACCCGGTCGCCGCTCAGGCCGCCCCGCTTGTGGCGCGCCTGCCAGTCGGTCTGGAACAGGTAGTCCCCGACCATATGGGCAACCAGGAACGCCGTGAAGATGGAGACCCAGTTCACTTGCGCGCGAAGAACTGCTGGCCGGCCCGGAGCGTGATCTTCCGGCCCCGGTAGGTCACTACGACCTTGCCCTTCGTGACCCTGGTCAACGTCCCGTTGCAACGGTCCTCGACGAGCCAGCGGGTGCCGACGACGGTCGCGGCGCTGTGCTTGCCCTTGGTCTGGAACCGGCCCTTGCCGTCACCCCAGAGGCGGCGCTTCTTGTTCTTCTTGGCGGCCGCGCTGGCGTTGTTGCCGCCACCGCAGCTCAGCTTGCCGGTGAGTGCCAGCGTGCTCAGCTTGCTGCCCTTGCGCTTCTGGCCGAACTTGAAGATGCCCTCGTAGAACCACGCCTTCGCGCCGCCCGTCCGCCACGAGGTTGATGCGGCCCTTGACGGTGTCGAACGTCGAGCCCACGGGCACCTGCTGCGCGTCCTCGAGGTCGAAGAACTCGTTGCTGCCGGGCAGCTTGACCCGCACGGTGCCGCGAGAGCGGTTCACGTTGACCGTCTCGCCGGCGACCGGCGGCGGGAGGACGGGCTCCGGCGGCACCCCGCCGAACTCGAAGGCGCCGATGTCGCACGGGCCGACGGCCGGGGCCGAGCGCTGGTCGGGGCCGCCCGGGCCGCAGAGATCCTGGTCGCCGGCGTTGATCGCCGGGCTGCCGGAGCCGATCGCGACCGTGTCGGTCGGGCCGCCGTTGTTCTCCAGGGTTGCGAGGCGCGCATCGCCGGTCGTGCCCTGGCCGGGGGCCCACGCGCACGTCCCGTCGCTGTCGAGGTTGGCGCTCGTGACGCTCCGCGGGACCCCGTTGATCGAGCCGCCGCAGTCGCCGCCGGGGTTGCCGCCCAGGAGCACGCTCCACATCGCCGTGTTCGCTCCGGTCACGCTCTCCTGGACGAAGCCGCCGCCGGCCGGCGCGCTGTTGGCCGCGATGGTCACGCGCTGCATCTGGACGCTGCCGGCCGCGGTGATCGCGCCGCCGCTCCCCGTCGCGGAGTTGCCGCTGAAGGTCGAGCTGATGATGGCGGAGCTGCCGTTCGGCTCGCTCGCGAGGGCGCCGCCGGCGGCGGCGCGATTCCCCGAGAAGGTGGAGTTGAACGTGGCGAGGCTGCCCGCGGTGGCGATCGCCCCGCCGCGCCCGGCGGCCACGTTGCCGCGGAAGATCGTGCTGTAGACGCTGAGCTGACCGCCTTCGGCCACGAACGCGCCGCCACCGGTCGGGGCGTTGCCCCCGGTGACGGTGAGTCCGGCCAGCGTCGCGGACGAGCCAGACGGCACCTCGAATGCCCCGCTCGTGCCGCGCGCGTCGATCACCGTGCTCCGCGCGCCGGCACTTCCGGTGCCGGTGAAGCTCACGCCGAACACGATCGTGTTCCGGCTCAAGACGATCGGCCCGAGTGTCAGCCGGTAGACACCTGGCGGCAGGCTGACCCACTGGCCCTGGTTCACGTCGGCCAGCGCGACGGCCTCACGCAGGGTGCAGTCGTTCGTGCACTCGCCGTCGTTGCCGTCGGCCGTCGTGTCGACCGAGAGGTTGCCGAACTGCGGCGCGGCAGCGCTCGGCACGCCCAGCGCGACCAGCGCCGCGACGGCCGCCGCGACTCCCAGTCGGATCCCAGCTCGCGCGCGCAACCTAGCGATGGTCTTTGAGTGGGTAGGACCCTGTCAAGGGACCCTGGACGCTTAGACGGGTTATTTCGCCCTCGCGGTGTAGCGCTTGCCCCTCTTGAGGGTGATCGTCTTGTTCTTCACGAAGTCCTCGACCTTGACCTTGCCGCGGACCACCCGGGTGAGCGTGGTCGTGCAGGTGTCCTCCACCAGCCACTTCGTGCCCACGACGGTCGCCGCGCTGTGCTTGCCCTTGGTCTGGAAGCGTCCCTTACCGTCGCCCCAGAGGCGCCGCTTCTTCTTCCTGGCCGCCGCGGCACCGGCCTTCTTGCCCTTCTTCGTGCTGCACGCGAGCTGCTCGACCAGCGTCAGCGTCGTCAGGCCCTTGGCCTGCTTGAACTTGAAGATGCCGTCGTAGAAGTCCGCCTGCGAGACCTTCCCGCCACCCGCCGCCGTCGTGAGGCTGATCCGCCCCTTCAGCGTGTCCACGACCGTGCCGTTGGGGAGCTGCTCACCCTCCCGGAGGATCCGGAACGAGTTCCGGCCCGGAAGCTTGACCTTCACCGTCCCGCTCTCCGGCGTCCCGTTCACGCTCTTGTTGAGCGTCGGCGGCGGATCGCTCGCCACGACCGTGCACACCGCCGCCCCGCCCTCGGCGAGCGCGACGCTGCCGTCGGCGGCGCACGAGCCGCCGTAGGCGAACGTGTACTTGCGCAGCGGATCGGCGGACAACGACGTACGAGCCGGGCGCGAGCACGTAACCGGTGCCGCCAGAGCCAGGCGCCGGGCTGCCGCCAGCGTCCACGCCGCCGCTGCGCACGTGCACGCTGAACTCCGCCGGCTCCGCAGTCCCGCCCTGATCGTTGACGACGCTCGTGACCACCGTGAGGGTCGGCGCCCGGTACTCGAAGGCCCCGATGTCGCAGGCGCCGAGTTGCGGCCGGACGACGCCGCGCTGGTCGGTCGCCTGGCAGCGCGCGGCCGCTCGCCGCATTGATCGCCGGGCTCGTCGGCGGCGAGCGCATGTGTGTCGGTCGGCCCGCCGTTGTCGGCGAGAGCGCCGATCAGCGCGTCGACGCCCTGCCGGTTCCGGGCCGGTCAGCCGCAGCGTGCCGTCGGTCGACAAGGTTGTGGTGCGAGCTCGCGTGAGACCGCCACGCGAGCCGCCGCAGGCGCGCCGCCGGCGTTGTCGGCGATGATCGTGTTCGTGAGCGCCGTGTCGCCGCCGACGTGATGCCGCCGCCGTTGTCCGTCGCCCGCGCTCGTTGCTGGCCAGCGTGACGTTCGCGGCGAGGTCGTCCCGCGCGCCAGCGCGATGCCACCGACCCCGCGCGCGTCGATGCCGGCACCGTGTGCCGTTGGCGGTGTTGCCGCTGATCGTCGAGTTGACGATGACGGCGATTCGGATCGGATCTCGTTGCTGCCGTGGAGATGCCGCCGCCGCTCGCGGCCGAGGCAGCCGTTGGCCCGGTTGCCCGACGACCGTCGACGCCGCGTCAGCGAGAGCGTCCCGCTGCCGATGTAGATGCCGCCGCCTCCGAGCTCGGCCGGCTGTTGCCGATGACGTGGCTGTTGGCAGACCGAGAGTGGCGTCCGCTCGACGTGGATCCGCCGCCGCTGCCGCTGACCGGCGTGCCGGCGACCGACGCCGCTTCGGTCATCGTCACGCCGGAGATCGCCGACCGTCGCGCCGCTCGACGCCGTGATCACCGCGGCTAGTCCCGTTGCCGCTGATGGTCGTTGCCCGCGCGCCGGCGCCGACGATCGTCATGTTGCCGTCGAGCACGAGTTCCGCCGCCGAGCTGGTGCGGAGCAGGACATATCGTCCGGCGGGAACGGTGACTGTGTCGTTGCGGCCGCCGCATCGTTGATCGCCTCGCGCAGAGTGCAGTCGCCGGCGGTGCAGTCCCCGACCGACGTTGTCGCCGTCGTCGACGTCGTCGTTGACGGTGAACACCTCGCGCCGCACGCGACGGCGGGCGCCGCGAGCAGCAGCGCAAGCGCGGAGAGGACCGCCACGGCCAGCCGACTGGTACCCCTCGAGCGCACGCGGGTCTGATCGTCATCGAGCCGCCGGCTCGCTGTCAAGGGCACCTGGACGACCTACCGAGTCTTCGCCCGGGCAACATACGTCTTCCCGGCTCGCACGATCACGGTCTTCTTCAACACGAAATCGCGCACGGAGACTCGGCCCTTCGCAACTTTCGTCAGCGTCGACTTGCAGCGGTCCTCGACGAGCCACTTGGTGCCGACCACGGTGGCGGCGCTGTGCTTGCCCTTGGTCTGGAACCGGCCCTTGCCGTCGCCCCACAGCCGGCGCTTCTTCTTCCCCTTCGCTGCC
Source organism: uncultured Solirubrobacteraceae bacterium (assembly GCA_963774155.1). GTDB lineage: Bacteria > Actinomycetota > Thermoleophilia > Solirubrobacterales > Solirubrobacteraceae > DASSUW01. The sequence continues at coordinate 263,936 of CAVZDW010000004.1, read as the reverse complement.
GCGCTCGCCTTGCCGCTGCTCGGGCAGCTCAGCTTCTCCACCAGCGTGAGCGTCGTGAGCGGCTTGGCGCCCTTGCCCTGGCCGATCTTGAAGATCCCGTCGTAGAACTTCGCGAACTGGTTGCCCGCGGCCTCGATCGTGACGCTGCCCTTGGGCGTGTCGACGATCGTGCCGATCGGGAGCTGCCGGCCCTCCGTGAGCGTCACGAAGCGGTTCGAGCCGGGCACCTTGATCTTGACCGTGCCGTTCGGGGTGACGTTCACATTCTTCCCCGCCTCTGGATCCGGGAGGTCAGGTGGCGGCTGAGGTCCGGGGCCCGGTCCCGGGCCGGGCTGCGCCGTGGCACTCGACTCGTACGCGCCGATGTCGCACGGCCCGACGCGCGCGACCCCGCGCTGGTCGGTCGGGTCGCACGTCGTCCCTGCGTTGGCCGCAGGGCTGGTGCTCGCGATCGCCTGGGTGTCCGTCGGGCCACCGTTGTCGGCCAGCTCCGCGAGCTGCGGGTCGACCGCCGGACCGCCGCACGAGCTGTGGTTGACGATGGTGTTCGAGCTCTGGAACGTGGCGCCGCCGATGCAGCTGAACAGCGTGCCATCACTCTCGATGATCGTGTGCGAGAGCGTCACGATCGGCGCCAGCGGCGTGTTGCTGTAGATCGCGCTGCCGACCGGTGCGACGTTGCGGGCGATCGTCGTGCTGTGCGCGGTGAACGAGCCGTCGTTGACGAGAACGCCGCCACCCTCGGACGATGTCGACTCGCCGCTGCTCGCGGAGTTCCCGCTGATCGTCGAGTTGCGCACCGTCGTGGCGTTCGCGCTGTAGATGCCGCCGCCCTCGCTCGCGTCTGTGCTCGTGAAGGCACGATTGCCCGTGATCGTCGAGCGCACGACGGTGAGGGTGCCGAGGTTCGCGATGCCGCCGCCCTGGCGCGCCTCGTTGTCGACCACGGTCGAGTCGATCAGGCTCAGGCTGCCGACCTCGATGACGATGCCGCCGCCGACACCGGTGGGAGTGCTCGGTGAGCTCCCGCCCGTGATCGTCACACCGGAGATCTCGCTCGTGCCCTGCCTGACATGGACGACCCGGTCGTCGTTCGGTCCGACGATGATGGTCGTGCGCGCTCCGGCCCCGATCAGCTTGTCGCCCTCGAGATCGACCGGGTTGACGAGTTCGTAAGTGTCGGCAGGCAGGAGGACGCGATCGCCGGCCCCGGCGTCCTCCAGAGCGTCGCGCAGCGTGCAGCTTCCGTCGAGGCACACGCCATTGCCGTCATCGTGGTTGACCGTGACGGGAAAGTCCGTCGCGCTCGCAGGGGCGGCGAGGGCGGCGAAGAGCAGCGCGGTGAAGACGAGCGTCCGTGCGGTCATGGGCGGCGAGCTTTGGCTATGTACTCCTTACCGGCCTTGACGGTTACGGACTTCTTCTTCACGAAGTCGTCCACTCGGACCTTGCCCTTGACCACGCGGACCCGGGTCGTCGTACACGTGTCCTCGATCAGCCACTTCGTGCCGACCACGGTCGCGGCGCTGTGCTTGCCCTTGGTCTGGAAGCGGCCCTTGCCATCGCCCCAGAGCCGGCGCTTCTTCTTGCCCTTGGCCGCCGCGCTCGCCTTGCCGTTGCTCGGGCAGCTCAGCTTCTCCACCAGCGTCAGGACGGTCAGCGGCTTCGCGCCCTTGCCCTGGGCGATCTTGAAGATGCCGTCGTAGAACTTGGCCGAGCCGCCGCCCGCCGTCTTGAGGACCACGGATCCCTTGAGCGTGTCGACGATCGTGCCCACCGGCAGCTGCTGATCCTCCGTGAGCGCGACGAACTTGTTGGTGCCGGGGATCTTGATCTTGACCGTGCCCTCGGGCTCGACGTTCACGTTCTTGCCGGCCTCGGGCGGCGGCAGATCCTCGTCGTCGTCGGGCGGAGGCGGCGGAGGCGGCGGCGGCTGCCCGCCACCTGGCTGCTGGCTCGATGGGACGAACTCGAAGGCACCGATGTCGCACGTCGGCGCCCTGCGGGCCGCGCTACGCCGCGCTGGTCGTCCTGTCGAGCAGTCGATGCCTCGGTCGATCGCCGGACTGCCGGCCAAGAGCGCATGGGTACGTGTCGAGGCCGCCGTTGTTCGCGAGCGGCCCGACGATCGCCGCGTCGGCGACGATCAGAGTTGCCGCGCCGCGGGTCGCCGACGTTGCAGGACGGCGAGGCGAGCTCGTCGATCAGGCCGGCGAGCGACGTCGATTGGATCGTTCGCGGTTCCGCCGCAGCTCGCGTCCCCGTTGCGCGCCAGCAGGAGCGCTTCGGGCGAGCGTCGCCGGCCTCAGCGTCGCCGGCGAAGTCCTGGTAGAGCCCGCCGCCCTTGCTGGCGCCAACCGGCGCGTTCGCGCGCGGCGGTGCCGTGTTCTCGACGATCGTCACGTTGAACAGAGACGTCGAGCGCCGCATGAAGAGCCCGCCGCCCGGCCGTCGGTGACGTTGCCGCTCAGCGTGCTGTTCGTGAACGACGCGGGTGCGGCGGTCGCTGGATCCGCGCACCGATTCCCACCCCTCCGCCGAGCCCGCCGGCGCCGAGCACGGTCTCGGCGCGGTTGGACGCGATCAGCGAGTTGCGAACGCGGAGCTCGCCCGTCGGCCCAGATGCCGCCGCCGCCCACGGCCGGTTGTCGACGACCTCGCTGTCCGATGATGGTCAACAGGATGCCGTCGACTCGATGAGGATGCCGCCGCCGTTGTCGCTCGGCTCGACGCCGCCCGTGATCCTCACGCGGGAGAGCTCGACCTCGACGTCGGGGGCGATCTCAGGACGCGATGGTGCGGGATGCTCCGGACCGGTACGGCCTGGATCGTCGCGAGGCCCGAGTCCGATGCCCTGGATCTGCTTGTCTCGCTCGACCAGCAGCTCGCCCGAGGGCGCCGAGCGTGTAGACGGCGTCCGGGAAGCTGGATGATGTCGATCAACGGGTCCTCGACCGCGTCGCGGAGCGAGCAGCCGCCGGGAGCCGGGTCGCACACGTTGTCCGTCGGCGAGGTCGTTCGTCGTGTTGACGACGCCCACCTGCGCGCTCGCCACGGACGGGAGCGCGCATGCCAAGACCACGGCGGCCGCCACGCCGATGAGCCCGACCCGAGCTCGTTTCACGGGGCGCAGGAGCCGATCCTCCCGGAGGCGCCGCCGCTATGTCAACGGGTCTTCTTCGCCCGCGCGATGTACTTCTTGCCCGCCTTCACCAGGACCGTCTTCTTCTTGATGAAGTCGCGGACCGAGACCTTGCCGCGCGCGACCTTGGTCAGCGTCGTGGTGCAGGTGTCCTCGACCAGCCACTTCGTGCCGACGACGGTCGCCGCGCTGTGCTTGCCCTTGGTCTGGAAGCGCCCGCTGCCGTCGCCCCACAGGCGGCGCTTGGTCTTCTTCTTGGCCGCCGTGGCCGCCTTCTTGCCCTTGGTGGTCGTGCAGCTCAGCTTCTCGACCAGCGTGAGGACGGTGAGACCGGCCTTGGTCTGGCCGAGCTTGAAGATGCCGCCGTAGAAGTCCGCGGTCGCCGTCCCGCCCTTGCCGTCGGACGCGACCAGCGTCACGCGGCCCTTGAGGACGTCGATGATCGTCCCGACCGGCACCTGCGCGCCCTGCGCCAGCGTCACGTACGCGTTCGTGCCCGGCAGCTTGTAGAGGACCTTGCCGCTCGAGGGCAGCGCGTTGATGCTCACGCCGACCACCGGGGGCGGGAGCGCCTGCTCGCCCTGCACCGGCGGAGCGTCGTCGTTCGCGGTGATCGTGCAGGTCGCGTTCTGGCCCGGCGAGAGCGTGACCGAGCAGCCGTCGGAGGCGTAGCCGGCAAGCGGGTCGGCGGCCACGGCGTAGGCGACGCCGGAGTCGAGCGTGTAGGCGGTGCCGCTCGCGCTGCCCGGCTGCGGGCTGCCCGCGACGTCGCTTCCGCCCGCCCGCACGTGCACCGTGAGCGCACCTGGCGCCTGCAGTCCCGCCGTTGTCGTTGACCACGTTCGTGACGACCGTGAGCGTCGCGGCGCCGTCGTTCAGCGTGACCGTGCAGGTCGCGTTCTGGGCGAGTGCGAGCGTGATCGCGCCGTTCGCGGCGCAGTTGCCGCCGTAGCTCACGGAGTAGCCCGCGACGGCGTCTGCCGAGACCGCATGGCCGCCCGCGAGCACCGTGTACTCGGCTCCCGGCGCACCAGCGCCGTCCTTCGGGCTGCCCGGCACCTCCGTGCCGCCCGCCGAACGTGCACGTCACCCCGCCGGCTGGAGTTGGCCGCCGTTGTCGTTGACGACGTTCGTGATGACCCGCAGCGTCGGGGCGATGTCGTTCGCCGTGATCGTGCACGTCCGGTTCTGGCCGCTCGCCAGCGTGATGCTGCCGTTCGCCGCGCAGTCGCCCGAGACGGTCAGGGTGTAGCCGGCGATCGCGTCGGCCGCGACGTCGTAGGTCGCGGCGTCGAGCGTGCGTGTCGTCCCGGTCGCGCTGCCGGGCGCCGGGCTGCCGCTCACCTCGGTGCCGGCGCGGCGGACGTGGACGGTGAAGGAGCTCGGCGTGAGCGTGCCGCCGTTGTCGTTCGTCACCGCCATCACGACGCGCAGCGTTCCGGCGTACTCGTATGCGCCCGAATCGCACGGAGCGATGCGCGCCACGGCGCGCTGGTCGAGGGTGGCGCAGCTCGCCGCGCGGCCGATCGCCGGGCTGCCGGCGAGCAACGCGTGCGTGTCGGTCGGGCCGCCGTTGTTGGCGAGCGCGCCGATCTGCGGGTTGACGTTGTTGAGGTTGCTCGGGTCTTTCAGCTGGCATGTCGCGTCGCTGGCGACATTGGCCGTCGTCGTGAGCGCGCCGATCTCGCCCCCGCACGCGCCGCCGGACGGGCCGTGGGCCACGACCGAATTCTGCATCTGGGTCGCGGCGCCGGTCGCCGGCGGGACGAAGTACAGCCCGCCGCCGTCCGCCGCCGAGTTGTTCGCGATCGTCGACGCGATGATCGCGAGCGTTCCCGACGTGAAGACGCCGCCGCCCTCCGACGCGCCGTTCACCGCGCTGTTGCCGCTCACGGTCGAGTTCCCCAGGAACAGCCCGCCCGTGGTCGCGGTGGCGATCCCACCGCCGCGCGCAAGCCGGCTCGCGTTGGCGGTGTTGCCCGCGACCGTCGACCCGATCAGCTGCACGATGCCGGCGGCGAAGATGCCGCCGCCGTTCGTGCCCGTGTTGTTGCGGACCTCGCTGTTCTGCAGCAGCAGGGTGGCGCCCTGCTGGACGTAGATCCCGCCCCCGAGCCCGGGCGCCGTCGCTGATGCGCCGTTGCCGTTGCGGATCGTGACGCCGGAGATGCTGGTCGTGCCGTCGGCGAGCCGCATCACGCGGGTCTCGTTGGCGCCGCCGATGAAGGTCGTCCGCGCACCCTCGCCGACGATCTCGTCACCCACCAGGAAGAGTTCGCCCGCCGCCGCGCTGAGGACGTAATTGCCATTCGGAACGACCACCCGGTCGGCTGAGCTGGCAAGCGAGACCGCTTCGCGAAGGGTGCAGTCGGTCGGCGCACTCCTTGTCGTCGCCGTCGAGGGTGGTCGTGACGCGGTAGTCCGCGGCCGCAGCGACGCTCGGCACGGTCAGCGCAGCGGCGATCGCGGCAACGAGGCCGACCCGGAATCCGTTCCACGTTCGCAAGAGCGACCGATCCTCGCTGAGCGTCTACGCGCCTGTCAACAGACGGTCGGCTAGCTCTTCCGCCGCGCGACGTACTGCTTGCCGGCCTTCACGAGCACCGTCTTCTTCTTGATGAAGTCGCGAACCGAGACCTTGCCGCGCACGACCTTGGTCAGCGTGGAGTCGCAGCGGTCCTCGACGAGCCACTTGCGTGCCGACGACCGTGGCGGCGCTGTGCTTGCCCTTGGTCTCGAAGCGCCCGCTGCCGTCGCCCCACAGCCGCCGCTTGGTCTTCTTCTTGGCCGCGGCGCTCGCCTTGCCCGTCTTGCACGAGAGCGCCTCGACCAGCGTCAGCGTGGTGAGCGGCTTGGCGCCCTTGCCCTGGCCGATCTTGAAGATCCCGTCGTAGAAGGTCGCCGTCTGCCCGCCCGCGGCGACCAGCGTCACCCGCCCCTTGAGCGCATCCACGATCGTCCCGACCGGCAACGACTGACCCGCGGCCAGCACGACGAACCGATTCGTGCCCGGCACCCTGACCTTCACCGTCCCGGCGGCCGGCAGCACGTTGAGCGTCTTGCCCGCCACCGGCTCCGGAAGACCCGGCGGCGGATCCTGCGTGCCACCACCGCCGCCACCGCCACCGCCCGACGTGGCGACGTCGTCGTAGCTGACGACGCACTCGGCGTCCGCGGTCAGCAGGACCCTGCCGTCGGACCCGCACGCGCCGCCGACGGCGACCGTGTAGCCCGACCGCGCGGGCGGCGAGACCACGTACTCGCCGGCCACCAGCGCGTACGACTTGCCCTGTGGGTTGCCCGGCGCAGCGTCGACCTCGTTCCCGCGGGCGAGCAGCCGCACGAGGACGTCGCCGGGGGCGAGCGTGCCGCCGTTGTCGTTCACGACCCTCGTGGTCACGGTCAGCGCCGTGTCGGCCTCCAGCTCGAACGCGCCGACGTCGCACGCCGCGCCCTGGGGCCGCTCGACGCCGCGCTGGTCGCCGTCGAAGCAGTTGGCGCCCGCGTCGATCGCCGGGCTGCCGGGGAGGAGCGCATGCGTATCGGTCGGACCGTTGTTCGCGAGCAGCCCGCCGATGCCCGCGCCGCCGACCACGTCGGCGCCCGCGCACGTGCCGTCCTCGGCGAGCGTCCCGATGGCGTGGACGGCGTCGCCGCCGCAGGCCCCGCCCTCGCCGATGGCGATCAGCACGTTCCTCAGCGTCGCCCGCGCGTCGGTGACCCCGGGGACGTCGTGATAGATGGCGCCGCCTTCGTCGCCGTCGTTGGCGGCGAACGTCACGTTGCGCAGGTCGACGATGCCGTTCTGGTTGTAGAGGCCGGCACCCTCGTTGCTCGAGTCGTTGGCGCTGATCGTGGAGTTCTCGATCGTGGCGGCTCCGCCCGAGACGAAGACGCCGCCGCCGTCGCCCGGCTCGGGCCCGATCGCGTCGTTGCCGGTGATCGTGCTGCGCTCGACGATCAGCGAGCCGGCGCTGTAGATGCCACCGCCGGACGCGGCCGCGTTGCCGTCGATGGTCGTCTCGACGACCGTGAGCTGCCCCTGCGAGGCGACGTAGATGCCGCCGCCCGCCTGCTGCTCGTCCGAGACGTCGCCGCCCGTGATGCGGACGCCGGAGATGCTGACGTCCTGGGAGACCGCCAGCACGCGGGCGCCGGCCGCGCCGCGGATCACCGTCTCGCGCGCGCCGTCGCCGACGATCGCCACGTCGCGGTCGACGTCCAGCGCTTCGGTCAGCTGGTAGTCACCGGCCGGCAGGACGACGTCGGACCCCGGCAGCCCGTGCCGGACCGCCTCGCGGAGCGTGCAGTCGCCGCTGGGCGGCGCCAGGCACGTGCCGTCATCGTCGTCGCCGGTCGCGTTCACCCTCGTCTCGAGGCCGATCCGCCACGTGACGGCGAGCGTCCGCTGCTCGCCCGGCGGCAGCGTGAGCTCCCACTCCACGCCGACGCCGTTGTCGACGGGATCGGGCAGCCACGTGTCGTCGAGCCCGCCGGCGGCGAAGTTCTGGAACACGTCGCCGTAGAACCCCTCCTGGAAGCGGGTCCACGGGGTCCGCTCGACCATCCCCGTGATGAGCCCGTCGGCGCTCCGGCCGCCGACGAAGCGGAACTCCGACGCCTCGGCGTAGAAGCCGCTGCCGGTGTCGTCACCGCCGATGTACAGGTCGGCGAGCTCCCCGGCACGAAGGTCGACGGGAAGGTCCGACGTGTTGCGCAGGTCGTACTCGACGTTGAAGACCTGCGTACCCGGCTCGTGCAACAGGCGTTCCGTGACGACGAGGTCCCGGCCGATCCGGTAGGCCGAGGTGATCGACTGCTCGTCCCCGGCGGCTCCCACCTCCGGCGCGGAGATCGGAAGGCGGCCGACGCCGAGGCCGTAGTGGTCGGCGCCGGTCACGATCTCGAGCCCCGCGTTCGCGGCGTTCTCGCTCGGCGGATAGAACATGCCGTCGGGCTCGCCGTCGAGCCGGACCTGGAGCCGGCCGAGTCCGTCGGCCCACAGGTCGAGCGGGCTGGAGTCGAGCCTGACGGGCTCCGCGGCGACGCTCCCCTCGAACGCGCCGATGTCGCACGGTCCCGGCGGGCGGTCGAAGAGGCGCTGGTCCTGCACCGGGCAGCGTTGAGCGTCCGCGGCGTCGATCGCCGGGCTGCCTGCGAAGAGCGCGTGCGTGTCCGTCGGTCCGCCGTAGTCCGCCAGCGGTGCGAGGCGCGCGTCCACCTCCTCGAGACTGCCGGTGCCGCCGAACCCGCAGCTGTCGTCCTCGGCGAGGCTGTGGGCGTCGGTCGCCGCGGGCGTCTCCCCGGCGCACTCGGCGTCCGTGTTGCCCGCGAGCAGGGTGGCGGAGAGGGTGCTCTGCCCCGTGGCCTCGTACAGGCCGCTGCCCTCGGCGGCCGTGTTGCCGGCGATGGTCACGTGCTCCAGGCTCGAGCCGTCGGCGACGTACACGCCGCCGCCGCGCGCTGCTCCGGGCCCGCCCGCGACGTTGTCGCTGATCGTCGAGTTGAAGAGGACGGCACCCTCGCCAACGGAGTAGATCCCGCCACCCAGAGCCGGCGAGCCGCCTTCCACGACGTTCCCCGTGGCCGTCGACTCGATGAACTGCAGGTCGCCCCAATTGGAGACCGCCCCACCCGTCGCCGACGCGCGGTTGCCGGTCAGCGTCGTCTGGGCGAGGATCAGGCCGGCGGACGGCTCCACGCGGAACGCCCCGCCGTTCCCCATGCTCGGGTTGTCGCCCGCGTCGGCGTCGCCGCCGGTGACGGTGACGCCGACGACCGTCACGAGCGCCTCGTCGTCGACGTGTCCGACCTGGCTCGTGCCGCCCGCGTCGATCGTCGTCGACCGTGCGCCGGCGCCCTCGATCTGCATGGCCCGGTCGAGGTTCAGCGGCTCGCCCTGGGTCAGCTCGTAGGTCCCGGCCTCGAGCGTGATGGTGTCCGCGGTGAGCGCTTCGTCGACCCGCTCGCGGAGCGTGCAGTGGTCGACCGTGCAGCCCGGCTGGGTCGCCTCGTCGGTGAAGACGTTGACGTCGGGGACCTGGCCCTGCGCGCTTGCCGCGCCGGGCGCTGCGAGGACCGCCAGCGCGACGAGCGCCGTGAGAAGGGCTGTCCGCACCGTCACCGCTTGGCCCGCGCCACGTACTGCTTGCCGGCCTTGACGACGACCGTCTTCTTCTTCACGAAGTCGCGGACCGAGACGCGGCCCTTCCGGACCTTCGTGAGCGTCGAGTCGCACCGGTCCTCGACCAGCCACACGGTGCCGACCACGGTCGCCGCGCTGTGCTTGCCCTTCGTCTGGAACCGGCCGGCCCCGTCACCCCAGAGGCGCCGCTTCTTCTTCCGCTTGGCCGCCGTCGAGGCCTTCCCGCCGCCACCGCAGCTGAGCTTGTCGACGAGGGTCAGCGTCGTGAGCGGCTCGGCACCGCTCTTCTGGCCGAGCTTGAAGATGCCGTCGTAGAACGTCGCCTGCTGTTCCCCGGCCGCCACGATCGTGACGCGGCCCTTCGTGGTGTCGATCGTCGTCCCGACCGGGATCTGCTGGCCCGGGCCGAGCAGGATGTACTTGTTGGAGCCGGGGAGCTTGATGCGCACGGTGCCGCCCGCCTCGAGCGCGTTCACGCTCTGCCCCGCGACCGGCGCGGGCAGCTCCGGCGGCGGCTGCCGGAAGCCGCGGATGACGATCACGCGACCGGCGGCGCCGAAGGTGGAGAACAGGTAGTCGCCGGTGACGGGATCGAGCAGCGCGCCCTCCGCGCCGTCGAGGCCGGTGAGGAACGTGCGGCGCGAGGAGACGATCGGGTCGCCGTTGCCGTCGACCCGGTAGGTCGCGATCTGGTCGGCCGCGTACTCCGAGACGAGCAGGCTCGGGGCGCTGAACTGCCGCGAGCCGGAGGGGACGTAGACGAAGCCCTCGGGTCCGCCGGCCAGCGTCGAGCCCGGGATCGGTGTCACGTTGGCGAGGTCGTAGGTGCCGGCGCCGTCCGCGACGATGGCCGCGTCGTACCACTGGCCGCCGCCGTAGCTGGCGAGCTTCAGGCTCCCGGCGCCCGGCTGTCCCTGGGGCACGAACTGCATCGAAGCGAGCGAGGATGCGATGCCGAGCGCTTCGAGTCCGATGACCTTGTCGGTCGTCGTGCTCCCGGGCCGCGTCTGGCCGAGCTCGTTGGTCGGCCAGCGGGCCAGGAACAGCACTCCGCCGGGGCCGTAGATGACGCCGCCGTCGTTGTTGGCGGCGTCGGCGAAGCGCGTCGCCGCGCCGGTGAAGCCGGTGATGTGGCCGCCCGCGTCGCGCGTCACGCCGATCTCGTAGAGCGCGCCGGTCGTGCTGTTGGCCTCGCCGCCGATCAGCAGCCGGTCCGTCGTCCCCGCCTTGAGGGTGAGGCCGCCGAAGCGAGCCGGCACGCCTGGGGGCGCGCCGAGATCGGTCACCGAGTAGCTGCCGGTGAACGGCGCCTGGACCTCCTGCGCCGCGGCGGAACCCGCCGGGAGACCGGCCAGCGCGAGCACGACCCCCCACAGAAATCCAGTCCGACGGCGCAAGGCCCGGCGATCCTCGCCGCTCCCGACCGCTCGGTCAACCGACGGAAGGCTAGGCCCGCTCGTAGGATCTCGGCCGTGCTCCTTCCTTACGGCGCCGTGGCCTACCGCGGCGAGACGCGGCTGGCGGTCCGGGTCGGTGACGACGCGGCGCTGCTCGGCGAGCGCGAGGAGCGGGCCGCAGGGCTCCCGGCGGGCACGCTGTCCGGGCCGACGCTCAACCCGCTGCTCGAGCTCGGCCGCGGGGCCTGGAGCGCGCTGCACGCGGCGCTCGAGCCGGGCGAGCTCGTCCCGCTCGCCGAGACCGAGCCGCGGCTGCCCTTCGCGGTGGGCGACTACGTCGACTTCTACTCGTCGCTCGAGCACGCCAGCAACCTCGGCCGCATGTTCCGGCCCGACACCGACCCGCTGCTGCCGAACTGGCGCGAGCTGCCGGTCGGCTACCACGGGCGCGCCGGCTCGGTGGTGGTCTCCGGCACGCCGGTGCGCCGGCCGCACGGCCAGCTGCCGGGCGACGGGCGGCCGCGCTTCGGGCCATCGGAGCGGCTCGACATCGAGCTCGAGATCGGCTTCGTGACCGGCTCCGGCGGGCCGGCGATCAGCACCGCCGCCGCGGCCGAGCACGTCTTCGGCTTCGTGCTCGTCAACGACTGGAGCGCGCGCGACATCCAGCGCTGGGAGTACCAGCCGCTCGGCCCGTTCCTCGGCAAGTCGTTCGCCACCTCGGTCTCGCCCTGGGTGGTGCCGCTGGAGGCGGTGCAGCTCGTGGCCGCGCCGCCGCAGGACCCCGAGCCGCTCGACTACCTGCGCACCGCGGGCGACTGGGCGCTCGACGTCGAGCTCGAGGTCGAGCTGAACGGCACGATCGTCTCGCGCACCAACGCCCGCGGCCTCTACTGGACGTTCCCGCAGCAGCTCGCGCACGCGACGGTCAACGGCGCCCGCACGCGGGCCGGCGACCTCTACGCCTCCGGGACCATCTCGGGCAGCGAGCCGGGCAGCATGGGCAGCCTGATCGAGCTCACGTGGGGCGGGCGCGACCCGCTCACGCTCGCCGACGGCAGCGAGCGCACGTTCCTCGAGGACGGGGACACGGTCGTGCTGCGTGGCACGACCGGCGGCGTCGCGTTCGGCGACGTCCGCGGCACGATCGTGCCCTGATCCCCACAGGTGGGGGTCGCTGGCTGTGACGGGGGTCACAGGAGCGCATCGTTGGCGGGCCTCCGTGTTGCGATGGGAGTACCCGACCAGACCAGGGAGGTCTGTGTGCGTTTCGACATCGTGATGCCAGCGCACAACGAAGAGGACCGGATCGATCGCACCCTGCGTGCGTATCGCTCCGGCTGCCCGGATGACGGCGTCCGGATCCTCGTCGCGCTCGATTCCTGTACCGACCGCACGGCGCAGATCGTCGCCGCCCACGAGGGCGCCGACGACCGCGTGCGGTCGTTCGAATACCCCAAGCTCGGGAAGGGCGGCGTGATCACCGAGACGTTCGCGCAGTCCGACGCCGACCTCGTCGGCTTCGTCGACGCCGACTGCGCCACCCCGCCGCGGGAGCTGCTGCGCCTCGCCGACGCCGCTCGCCACACCGACGGCGCGATCGCCTCGCGCCGCCATCCCGCCTCGCTGCTCCCGGCCCGCCGGCCGTTCGCCCGCGAGATCACCAGCGCGGGCTTCGCGGGCAGCGTGCGGGTCCTCATGGGCCTGCCGTACCGCGACACCCAGTGCGGCGCGAAGGTCCTGCGCCGCCACGTGGTGCGGGACGTGCTCCCGCGGCTGGCCGCCCGTGACCTGCTGTTCGACGTCGACCTGCTCGCCGCCGCGCGTGAGGGCGGCTGGCGCGTCGTCGAGGTGCCGACGGTGTGGATCGACCAGGAGGGCTCGCGCGTGAGCCCGATCTCCGACTCGCGCCGCATGGGCTCCTCGCTGCTGCGACTCTGGATGCGCCGCCGCGTCCGGCGCGGCGCCCCGCACTCGGGGAGGCGCCGTGGAGACGCCTGACGTCGCCCTCATCAGCCCGTTCCCGGGCGCCGGCGAGCGCCACGGCGGCTGGACCGGCGTGGCCTCGTACAGCGCCAACCTCGTCGAGGCGCTGCGCGACGCGGGCGCGTCCGTGGCCGTCATCGCCTCGGCCGAGCCGGGCGAGCCGGCGCGACTGCGCGACGGCTCGCTCGAGGTCCGCCGCGTCTGGCGCCGCGGTGCCGGCGCGCTGCCCGCGGCGGCCGCCGCCGCACGGGCCACCGGCGCCGGCACCGTGCACCTCCAGCACGAGCTCTTCCTCTACGGCGGCCCGGCCGCGGTGCCCGGCCTGTTGCCGGCGCTGACCGCGCTGCGCGGCCGCCGGGCCGTCGTGACGATGCACCACGTCGTCGATCCGGCGAGCGTCGACTCGGCCTTCACGGCCACGCACGCCGTGCGCGCGCCGGCGCCGCTGGCCCGCGCGGGCGTGGCCACCGTGCAGCGCACCATCCGCGCGCTGGCCGACGCCGTCGTCGTGCACGAGCCGTCGTTCGCCCGGGTCGTGCCGGGGTCCGAGGTCGTCCCGCACGGGATCGAGGTCGTCGACGGCGAGGCTCCGGCGCCGGCGCGCGCCGCGCTCGGCGTGGCCGACGGCCGCCTGTGCGTGCTCTGCTTCGGCTACGTCGCGCCGTACAAGGGCCTCGAGGCCGCGATCGGCGCCGCCCGCCTGGCGGGCGCCCACCGACCGAACGACCAGCGTTACAACTCGAGCGCCGCCCAGGCGTCGGGCACCGTGCGGAGCTCGATCTCCGTCGCGCCCTGCCAGCTCGCCAGGCGCTCGAGCTCGCGCCGGATGGCCCGCGAGATGCCGGCGCCCCTCGGCGCCTTCGGCTCGCGATGGACGGCGTGGGCGATGAGGCGCTTCGCCTTGCGGTCGAACGCCAGGTCGGCGCGCCCGATCAGCCGGTCGTGGTGCAGGATCGGGAGCACGAAGTACCCCCAGACCCGCTTGGGCTTCGGTGTGTAGATCTCCAGCCGGTGCGTGAAGCCGAACAGCTCCTCGGCGCGGGCCCGGTCGCAGAGCAGGTTGTCGAACGGCGAGAGCAGCGCGGTGCGGCCGCGCCAGTCGCCGTCCGGCAGCCGGTCCGTGTCCTCGGCGCGCATCCACCACTCGCCGCCCAGGCCCTCGACCTCGACGCGCTCCACGAGGCCGTCCTCGTGCATCGCCTCGAGCGCCGCCTCCAGGCCGGGGTAGCGGCTGCGGGTGAAGTGCGCGCGGATGTGCGGCACGCGCGCGACGCCGAGCGCGCCGATCGCGAGGAGGGCGGCCTCGCGCGTGAGCTCGGTCTCGTCCGGCACGCCCTCCGGCGCATCGGGCGGCAGGCAGCGCTCCATGAGATCCCACATGCGCTGGCCGCCGACGCGCGTGGCGATCCCCGTCTGCCCGGCGCCCCACAGGAAGTCGAGCATGCGGGAGACGCTGCGCTCGTGCGACCAGCCGGTCGACCCCCACGGCTCGACGCTGCGGTCCTCGATGTCGCGCGCGCGGAGCGGCCCGTCCGCCCGCAGGCGGTCGAGGATGTGCGCGCGGAACGCCGCGTTGCGCTCCCACCACTGCACCGCGCGCGGATGCCGCGGGTGCTGGCGCATCTCCCAGCGGTGCAGCGGCAGATCCTCGGCCAGCACGTACGAGGCCTCGTGCGCCCAGTACTCGAACAGCGTGCGCTCCTCGTACGCGAGGGCCTCGAAGATCGCGGTGTCGAAGCTGCCGAGGCGGCTGAAGAGCACGAGCAGGTGCGAGCGGGCGACGACGCTGGTGGGATCGAGCTGCAGGCAGCGCAGGGCGAGGCAGACGGAGAGCACGTCGTCACGGGTCGCCCGGCCGCGCGGCATCGGGCCGGCGAGCCGCTGCGCGCTGACCGCGAGCCGGCGCGCGGTCGTGATCGGGACGCGCAGCATGGACGGGCGACCATACTTCGAGGCCATGACGGGCCCATCGCTGCGCGACGTCGGGAAGGAGCCCGATCCGCGCTTCACGTTCGCCAACGAGCGCACGTTCCTCGCGTGGAATCGCACGGCGCTGGCGCTCATCGGCGGCGGCCTCGCCGCCTCGCAACTGCTGCATTTCGATTCCGAGCTGGTGCGGCTGGTCGTCGCGCTCCCGCCGATCCTGCTCGGCGGCGTGCTCGCCGTGTCGTCGTACCGGCGCTGGGAGGCGAACGAGCGGGCGATGCGGCTCGGCGAGCCGCTCCCGGTGATCGGCCCGCCCCGCTACGTCCCGCCGGCCATCGCGATGCTCGCGCTGGTCGTGGCGATCCTGGTCGTCACCGGTGCCATCGACGCCTGACACGCAGTGGGTCGAGCGCACGCGCCTCGCCCGCGAGCGCTCGATGCTGGCCGTCGTCGTCATCGCCGCGCTGCTCGCCACGCACGGGCACGATCCGTTCGGGATCGCCGCAGGGTTGCTGGTCGCGGCGGTCGGGCTCGCCGCCCGCTCGGCCCGGACGCTGGCGTTCGCGGCGGTCCTGGCCGCGGCCTGCGCGGTCGTCGAGGTCGCTTTTACCGCGTGAACTGCGGCTGGGCAGGGGAGCTGGGGAGCCGCCGCGCGCGGCGAAACTCTCGCCGGCGTCCTGCTTTCGGGTCACGGTGTCACCCCTAAGCAGGATTCGCGTTCGAATCCCGGCCGATCCCGCTCCCTCAATGCCGGGGTTCGGCCCGATGCCCGTACCCTCGCCTGCGTGCCGAACGCGGACATCGTCGTAGTGGGCTCGGTCAACGCGGACCTCGTGGTCACCGTCGCGCGGCTGCCTCGGGCGGGCGAGACGGTCTCCGGCGGCACCTTCGCCCGCTGGGGCGGCGGCAAGGGCGCGAACCAGGCCGTCGCGGCCGCCCGCCTGGGCGCTTCGGTGGCCATGGTCGGCGCGGTGGGCGCCGACGATCTCGGCGACGAGGCGGTGCGCGAGCTGGCCGCCGAGGGCGTCGACGTGGGCGCCGTCGCACGCCTGGACGGCGTGGCCACCGGCGTGGCGGCGATCATGGTCGACTCGCGCGGCGAGAACCAGATCGCGGTCGCCTCCGGGGCGAACGGCGCGCTCGAGGGACCGGCCGTGGAGGCCGCGCTCGAGCGCCTGCTGGCGGCGCCGGGCGGCGTCGTGCTGCTGGGCCACGAGGTGCCGGAGGCGGCGGTCGAGGCCGGGCTGCGGGCCGCGCGGGCCGCCGGCTGGACCGCCGTGCTCAACCCGGCTCCGGCGCGGACGCTGCCCGGCGAGCTCGCCGGCGTGCTGCTGACGCCGAACGCCGACGAGGCCCGCGCGCTGGCCGCCGACGACGACGTCGAGGCTGCCGCGCGCGCGTTGGCCGGACGGACGGATGCGCCGGTGCTGGTCACGCTCGGCGCCGAGGGTGCGCTGCTCCTGGAGCACGACGCGTGCGAGCGCCTGCCCGCTCCGGCCGTCGCGGTCGTCGACACGACCGGCGCCGGCGACACGGTCAACGGCGCGCTGGCGGCCGAGCTGGCCGCCGGGCGCCCGCTGCGCGACGCGGCGCGCTTCGCGCTCGCCGCCGCGGCGCTCTCCACCCGCGCGGCCGGCGCGCGGGCGGGCATGCCGCGGCGTGACGAGGTCCTGGCGGCGCTGTGAAGCTCACCGGCCGGAGCGCCGCCGCGAAGGGCGCCGCGGCGATCGCGGGCGGCGCGCTGCTCGCCTACGCCGGGTGGTACGAGCCGCGCCGGCTCGTGACCACGCGGGAGACGCTCGAGCTGCCGAACTGGCCGCGGGCGCTCGACGGCGTGCGGCTGGGCGTGCTCTCGGATCTGCATGCGGGCGCGCCGTACGTCGGCGAGGCGGCGCTCGAGCGGGCGGTCGAACGCCTGAACGCCGAGGAGCCCGACGTGATGCTCCTGCTCGGCGACTTCACCGACGCCCACATCCTGTGGGGCGGGCGGCTCGCGCCCGAGCGGATCGCGCGGCCACTCGGCGGGCTGCGCGCCCCACTCGGCACGTACGCCGTGCTCGGCAACCACGACTGGAAGCAGTCGGGCGACGGCATGTGGCGAGCGCTGCGCGACGTGGGCATCGAGGTCCTGGAGAACCGCGCCGTGCCGGCCGGCGACTTCTTCGTCGCCGGGCTGGCCGACCTCCGGATGCGCCGTCCGGACCTCCCGACGGCGCTGGCGGACGTCCCCGCCGACGCCCCCCTGATCCTCCTCTCCCACGATCCCGACGTGTTCCCGTTCGTGCCCGACCGCGTCGCGCTCACGCTCTCCGGCCATCTCCACGGCGGGCAGGTGGCCATCCCCGTCATCCGCCGCCCGGCGCTCCCGTCGCGCTACGGCGAGCGGTACGCGCGGGGCCACGTGATCGAGGACGGCCGCCACCTCTATGTCAGCTCCGGCCTCGGCACCAGCGGCCTGCCGATCCGGCTCTTCGCGCCTCCGGAGGTCGTCGTGCTCGAGCTCCGGGCGGGCTAGCCGCGCGGCGGGATCTGCTGGACGGCCCAGCCGTTGCCGTCGGGGTCCGAGAAGAACACGAAGCGACCCCACGGGAAGTCCTGCACCTCGCCGACCTCGACCCCGCGCTCGGAGAGCTGCGCCTGCGCGGCCTCGATGTCGTCCACCACGAGCTGGAGTCCCTGGACCGAGCCGGGCGGGACCTGCGTGATCCCCGTGCCGATGGAGATCGAGCAGGCGGACCCCGGCGGGGTGAGCTGCACGAAGCGCAGGTCATCGGTGACCTGGTGGTCGTGGTCGGGGTTGAAGCCGATCTGGTCGACGTAGAACGCCTTGGCGCGGTCGACGTCCGAGACGGGCACCGCCACGAGCTCGAGCTTCCAGTCCATCGTCGCCTCCCTGGTTCGCGTTGGCTCGACGGTACCGACACGAGTCACTCCGCGTCAGGTAGCAGCGGGACGGTGAACCCCTGGTCGCGGCCGAGCAGCACCGCGCGCGTGATCGCCTCGACGCCGAAGCGCTCGCGCACGTCGTCGACCGCGAGGTCGAGCGCGTGCATTCGGTGGAACGGCAGCACGAGCTGCACCGCGTCCTCGGGCTCGAGGTTCTGCAGCGTGAGGCCCACGAGCGTCAGCCCGCGGGCCTCGATCGTCGGCGACGCGGCGGCCAGCAACGCCCGCGCGGCCGAGAGGATCACGCGCGTCTCCGCCGTGGGCTCCCCGAGCGTGTGCGAACGCGTCGCGCGCGCGAAGTCGTCGAACCGCAGGCGCAGCATGATCGTCCGGCACACGCGCCGCCCGCGCCGCAGCCGGCGGCCGAGCCGGTCCACGAGCCCGACGACCACCGCGTCCAGCGACGCCCACGACCGCGGCCGCCGGCCGAGCGCACACTGCGCGCCCACCGAGGACCGCCGCCGCCCGACGTGCACCGGGCGCGGATCGCGATTGTGCGCGAGCGCGTGCAGGTGCCGGCCCGCCCCGCGCCCGAGCAGCGACACGAGCGCCTCCTCGCCGAGCCGCGCGACGTCGCCCACCGTGGCGATCCCGCGCGCGTGCAGCTTCCCGGCCTGCACCGGGCCGACGCCCCAGAGCCGCTCCACCGGCAGCGGATGCAGGAACGCCAGCTCGCCGCCCGGAGGAACGACGAGCAGCCCGTCGGGCTTGGCCACGGCGCTGGCCACCTTGGCGAGGTGCTTGGTGCGCGCGACGCCGACGGTGATCGGGAGCCCGACCTCGTCGAGGACGCGCCGGCGTAATCGCACGGCGATCTCCTTCGGCGTGCCCGAGATCCTTCGCATGCCGCGGACGTCCAGGAACGCCTCGTCGATCGACAGGCCCTCGACCAGCGGCGTCGTGTCCTTGAAGATGTCGAACACCGCCTTGCTCGCCTCGCTGTAGGCCTCCATCCGCGGCGACACGACCACCGCCTCCGGGCACAGCCGCCGGGCCAGGCCCCCGCCCATGGCGGTCTTCACCCCGCGCGCCTTCGCCTCGTAGCTCGCCGCGAGCACGACGCCGCCTCCCACGATCACGGGCCGCCCGCGCAGCCGCGGATCGTCACGCTGCTCGACCGACGCGTAGAACGCGTCGAGGTCGGCGTGGAGGATCTCGGCGGTATGTCGCACGAACATACGTTCGCACGCCGTCCGGACGGAATCGAGCCCGGATGGGCCACACTTGCGGGCATGCCTGCCGCCGGACTCGGAGCCACGATCCCCGCCCTTCCCGTGCGCGACGTGCGCAAGGCCGTCGCCCACTACCGCGAGCGGTTCGGCTTCGACGCGCCGCACGAGACCGACGACTTCGCGGTCATCGTCCGCGACGACGCGCAGATCCACCTGTGGGGCGCCTCCGACGACACATGGCGGACGCGCGGCGACCTCGCCGAGCGGCCGATCTGCTCGGGCGCCGAGTCGTTCATCGCCGGGACCGCGAGCTGCCGCATCGAGGTCGCGGACGTCGACGCGCTCTACAACGAGCTGCAGCCGCAGGGCGTCCTGCACCCGACGGTCCACGGCGTCGCCACGACGGACTTCGGGACCCGCGAGTTCGCGACCGTCGACCTCGACGGCAACCTCATCTCGTTCTTCCGCTGGGAGCGGCCCTAGCAGTAATTCCTGAGCATGTGGGTCATCCGAGGCCGCCTGGCCGACGAACGCCGGCTGGGTAGGCGAGATCTCCATTCGCACCGCGCGCCGCGCGCCGCCCCTCACCCTCCTCTCCGCCCGTTCCGGTCGTGTCCCGAGCCGCCTGGTCCACGAACCCCGGCTGGGTAGGGCGGCGGGGGAGCCGGCGCGGTCGGTGGTCCGTGGCGGATTTCCCCGATATGCGGGGGTTACCCGCCACAAAGCGTGTCTGGCGACTTGGTGTCGCTATGCGGAACCAACTCGCCAGGGACGCCGGCGCGGCCGGCTCCCTCGCTCGCCTACCCAGCCGCAGTTCGTCGGCCGGCTCGGGTCTTACAGCTAACCCTCGAGGATGCCCTCGAGCTTGAACACGCGGCGCATGATGGCCAGCGAGCTCGCGTACGTGGAGTCCATGCCGTAGTAGGACAGCCCGCGGGCGCCGAGCGTCCGTGCCTGCGTGTACGGCGTGTCAGAGGCGTAGTGGATGATCCCGAAGTCCAGCGGGAGCTTGGAGAAGTTGACCGCCTCGCCGGCGGGGTAGCGGTCGGCGTCGGCGATCTCGTAGACCGCGTTGCAGAACGGCCCGGCCTCCATCTCCACCACCGTGTACGCCTCGCGGTAGTAGAAGTCGAGGTACTCGCGGTTCTGCAGGAACGTGCTCTTCACGGTCACGGCGCGCTGGTTGTCGAGCCCCGAGCCGAAGCGCAGGAACGGCGCGATGTCGTCGAACGAGAACGCGTTGTCGAGCCAGTAGGTGTTCCCCGAGTGCTCGTCGTGGATCACGCCGGAGATCAGCACGTCGCCGACGTCGGCGTTGAGCGTCGCCGCCTTGCCGAGCACGTAGACGCCCTTGACGACGTCGGTGGAGACCGTCAGCTCGCGCAGGATGTTGTAGGCGGCGAGGCCGAGCGGATACTCGATGTTGACGACGACCGCCGACGACCGCGAGAGCTTCTCGGAGTCGATGGGCCCGAGCCGCGGGTCGAGCCCCGCCGGGTCGAGCTTGTCCAGCGCCATGATCTGGGACGAGACCCGCAGGGCCGCGCGCGAGGAGATGTGGGTGACGCCCAGCGCCCGCTCGTCCGCCTGCCGCTGCCGCCACTCCTCCCCGTCCTCGGGGAGCGACTCCCAGAACAGCCGCGCGCCGAAGTAGAGGAAGTTCTCCCACGACCCCTCGGCGCGCCCGTCGCGGAAGCGCTCGAGCTCCTCGCGCAGGTACTCGGGCCCGTGCTCCTCGATGAAGCGGACGATCTGGGCCTCGCCCGAGCGCGCCGTCGGCGTGACGAGGTTGATCATCGAGTGCGGGTTGGACGAGACGAAGTAGACCGGGCGGTCGCCCAGGCCCTGCTCCTCCATCGACTTCCGCACCGGGTACCACCAGCGCCGCGTCATCCGCGCGTAGCCGGCCTGCGAGCCGCCCAGCATCCGGATCCGCAGGTTGCGCTTCTCGCTGCTGACCTCGTTCAGGAACGTCGCCAGGTCGCCCCAGGCATCGCGGATGCGGATCCAGTCGTCGACCGCGCCGCCGAACGCCTCGGCGCAGTCCGCCGGGTCGGGCTCCTCACCCGGAGGTAGGTCGGAGGCGCGGAGGACGGCGTTCAGCTTGTTCCACTCGACCTGGTAGGCGACGAGCGTCGGGATGAGGTCGTCGAGGTCCGAGACGGACGCCAGGAGCACGGCCATCGTGCCCTCGTGGCTGTCGTACCAGCGGCGCCGCCGGGCGGGCGCCTCGACCGGGTCCCACGACTCGATGTCGCCGACGCCGGCCCGCTTGAAGACCTGCGCCTCCTGGCCCATGACGATCAGCGAGGCCTGCCAGATGCCCGCGGGAAGGCGCCGCATCGCGTACATGAAGGCGCCGAGGTCCACCTCGGGCGTGGCGGCCAGCGGGTGCAGGCTCGAGTTCATCGAGCGGTGCGACGGCTCGAGCACGCGCAGCAGCGTCTCGCCCGAGGACCGCAGGAGCGTCGTGTACGTGCGGTGGTAGAGCTCGACCTCGTCGGAGAGGAGACCGGCAGCCTGCCGCAGCGACCCGCCCGAAATGGCGGTGGGGACGCGCAGGCGGGGGACGGCCATCGGGCGCCAAAGCTAGCGCACTCGCGCCCGCGTGACCGTACGGTCACAGGGCGGCCACACCGTGCCTGACGCATAGTTCAGACCGGCCTCGCCGATCGGGTCGTCTTCCGGACACGATGGTCAAGGCCGCTGACCGTGTGGACGATGCTGTCGCATGGCCCGGCGACGGATCGCCCTGCTCCTGCTCCTCGCGGGCGTCGCCGGCTGCGGTGCGACGCCCGACCCCGCACCCGTCCCGCCCCCGCCTCCCGAGGTCCGCACGCCGGAGCGCTTCGGTGAGCTGAAGGCCGCCAACTGGCGGGCCGCGGCCGCCGCCGAGGCCCAGCGCCTGGCCCGCCTGCGCGCGGCCATCCGACGCGCCCATGCCTCGCAGACCGTCGCCGGCGCCCTCCGCTACGCGCTGCTCACCGAACGGGTCACGCCGAGGGAGCACCGCCACCTCACCCGCGTGTACGCCGAGGCCCGCGCCGCCACCGGGCGACTCGACGGCACCCGCGCGTACGAGCTCGGCACCGTGCTGGGGATCGTCGACCGCCTCGCGGCCGAGCGCCGGCTCACGCCGAGCCGCCTCCGCGCCGCCTTCCTCGTCGTCCAGCGCAACACCCAGTTCTGGACCCACGCGGCCATGCCCGCCTCCGGCTACCGCACGGTCTTCGGACCCGATCCCGCGGTGTTCCAGTACTACCCGGGCCGCGGGATGCAGCTCCAGCCGCTGGCGAGCTGGGGGAAGGTCAACTGGCTCGCCCGCAACTGCCTGCAGGCCCCCTGCCCCGTCAAGGAGCTGCGCCGCTCCGTCGACGGGCTGCTCGCCCTGGCCTCCGACCGCGGCGGCTTCCTCACGTGGGAGCACTACTTCGACTGGGGCGGCGGCACGGCACCGTGGATCAGCGGGATGACGCAGGCCACGGCGATCTCGGCGCTGACCCGGGCGTGGAAGGTCCTCGGCGTCCCGCGCTGGCGCAAGGCCGCCGTCCGCGCGGTCGGCGCGTTCGAGACGCCCCCGCCGCTCGGGGTCGACGGCGGCGACCACTTCCTCATGTACTCGTTCTCGCCCACGCTGCGCGTCTTCAACGGCGAGCTCCAGGCGGTGAGCGGGCTCGGTGAGCTCGCCCCGTACGACCGCACGGCGCGCCGGCTCTTCCGCCGCGGCGAGCGCGGCGCGCGGGCGATGGTCGACGCCGCCGACACGGGCGCCTGGTCGCTCTACTCGCTCTCCGGCCGCGAGGCGACGCTCAGCTACCACCAGCTGATCGAGTCCTTCCTCGACGACATGTGCGACCGCACGGACCGGCGCGCCTACTGCGACGCGCACGCGCGCTTCGCCCGCTACGAGCGCGAGCCGACCCGCATCGGCCTCGAGCCGCTCGCACGCCTGCGCGCGCGGCAAACGACCACCGTGCGGTTCTCGCTCTCGAAGATCTCGACGGTCAAGGTCCGGCTCTACGGCAAGAAGGGCCTCGCCTTCAGCCGGGAGATGACGCTGCCGTACGGCGAGCACGCGGTCGACTGGACGCCCCCGGCGCGCGGGCGCTACCGGCTGCAGATCGAGGCGCAGGGACCGAGCGGCCCGGTCGGCACGACGGCGCGGAAGTTCCGGGTCGTCCTGCCCAAGCCGAAGCCGAAGAAGAAGGACAAGAAGCCACGCGACGCGCCGGACCAGTTGACGCCGCGCCCGGAACGCGAGAAGGTCGAACGGTGAGCACACCCATTCCGGACCCGTTCTCGGTCAGAGAGCGGGACGAGGCGGGCGTGAAGGTCATCGCCGTGGCCGGCGAGCTGGACATCGCCACGGCGCCGAACCTGTGTGCGCGGCTGGACGCGACGCGCATCGGCCGCCGCCCGCGGCTGCTCGTCGACCTGACCGAGGTCGACTTCTGCGACTCCACCGGCCTGCGCGCGCTGCTCGGGGCCGCATCGGAGGTTCGCGCGCACGGTGGGCGCTTCGCGATCGTCTGCCCGCCGGCGGGTGACGTGGCGCGGCTGCTGGAGATCGTCGGGGCCGGCGAGTGGATGGCCATCCACGCCGACCCGGCCAGCGGGCTCGCGGCGCTGAAGCTCTAGGCCACGGCGTCGCGCGGGCGCACCCAGAGGTGCTTGGCGCGCGCGAGCACGCGCCCGTCGGCCGTCAGCAGCGCCGAGGCGGTGAACTGCTTGCGCCCGTCGGCCTCGAGCGGCCAGCCGAGCGCGACGATCGGCACCCCGAGCGGGATCGGCTCGTGCAACTCCGCGTGCATCCAGGCGAGCAGGCTGAGGACGTCGGCGTCCCAGAGCGCGGGCACGTAGCTCGGGCAGTCGAGCGCTCCCCAGGCGATCTCGGGCAGGATGCCGTGCTCGTCGTGCGGGATCGTGGCGTCGGCCACCAGGAGCGCGGCCGTCATCGTCGGCTCGCCCGGAAGGTCGCCGAAGTGCATGCCCAGCCCGTCGTGGCGGCCGATGCCGCAGACGTAGCAGTCGCTGAAGGGATGGCGGGCGCCTCGCCACGGATGGCGGCGCAGGGCCTCGCGGGCCTCGGCGACGGTCGGCTTCACGGGCGGCTCGACGTCGGGCGTGCCGGCCGGGTCTGCCTCGGCCACGAGGAGCTCGCGATGGCAGAGCCGGACGTGGTCGCCGGTGTGCCGGATGGTCAGCGCGGTGTCGAGCGGCGGCGGCGACCGCAGCGAGACCTCCGCGGGACCGCCGACGTAGCGGGCGATCAGCCCGGCGGTGTACCCGCCGTTCGCGCTGGCCGGAGGCCCGTTGAAGCGGCGGGGGATGAGTACGCGGCCCGCTTCACCGTCATCGGTGAGCGGGCCGCGCCCCATAAGACGATCTAGATCGCTGTGACGTTGACTGCAGCCGGGCCCTTGGGACCCTGCTCGGCGTCATACGAAACGCGGGCGCCCTCGGCGAGGGTGCGGAACCCGTCGCCGGCGATGCCAGAGAAATGCACGAAGAGGTCCTTGCCAGGCTCGTCGGGGGTGATGAACCCGAAGCCCTTGTCGTCGCTGAACCACTTCACGGTACCGGTCGCCATGCTGCTTACCTCCACGGCGTACTTGTGCTGCGAACGCCGAGGATGCCACGGGCATAACAACTGCGGTCGTTGCACTGCTTAATCCGGGCATGGGTACCCGGTCGAACGCGGCACAAGGTAGCAAGTCCCTGGAAGCGAGTAGGGTTTGGGTGGAAATGACCATCGCACCACCGTTGGACGACAAGCAGTCGGCACCCCCGCTGGACGACACTCAGCCGACCGCGAACGAGACGCTCGATCGGTTCCTCACCGGGATCGATCACCGTCCTTCCGTTCGTGGGCCTCGGCGTCGCCGCCTGGCAGATGTGGAACGAAGCCCTGGGCTGGAGCGACGTGATCGTGTTCTTCCTCTGCTACGCCGCCACCGCGCTGGGCGTGACGGTCGGCTTCCACCGGCTCTTCACGCACCGGGCGTTCAAGGCCAAGCAGTGGGTGCGCGGGACGTTCGCCATCCTCGGCTCGGCGGCGATCGAGGGGCCGATCGTCGCGTGGGTCGCGGACCATCGCAAGCACCACGCGTTCGCCGACGTCGAGGGCGATCCGCACAGCCCGCACGTCGACCACGGGCACGGCTGGAAGGGCGCCTTCAAGGGCCTCTGGCACGCGCACTGGGGCTGGCTCTTCATCCATACGCATCGCGGGAACAAGGAGCGCTACGCGCCGGACCTGCTGAGCGACCCGCTGATCCGCTGGGTCGACCGGACCTTCGTGCTGTGGGTGACGGTCGGGCTGCTCGTGCCGTTCGGGCTCGGCTGGCTGATCGGCGGCAGCTTCAGCACCGCGCTGACCGGTCTGCTGTGGGGCGGCCTCGTACGCATGCTGGTGGTCCACCACGTGACCTACAGCATCAACTCGCTCTGTCACTTCTTCGGGCGCAAGGACTTCGACACCGGCGACGAGTCGCGCAACCTGCTCTGGCTCTCGCCCTTCACGTTCGGGGAGTCGTGGCACAACAACCACCACGCCTTCCCGACGTCCTACCGCCATGGGCTCAAGGCCTGGCAGCTCGACATCTCCGCCGGCGTGATCTGGACGCTGGAGAAG
This sequence comes from uncultured Solirubrobacteraceae bacterium, assembly GCA_963774155.1. Taxonomy (GTDB): domain Bacteria; phylum Actinomycetota; class Thermoleophilia; order Solirubrobacterales; family Solirubrobacteraceae; genus DASSUW01. The sequence goes on along the minus strand of CAVZDW010000004.1, from coordinate 238,588 downwards.
CTGGGCCTGGCCTGGGATGTCGTCCGGGTCAGCCCCGAGAAGCAGGCCCGCAAAGCCATCCGGGCGTAGGCCTGTGCCGGGCCTGCGGAATACCGAGCCGCTTCGCCGGGAGCTCGAGGTCGCGCTCCCCGACCGCCCCTTCCGGCTGACGTTCTGGGACGGGTCGGAGCTGCCGTCGACCGCCGGCAACGGCGCGCCGACGCTCGAGGTCCGCTCCCCGCGCGCGCTCGCGCACGCGATGCGGGCGCCGGGACAGCTGGGGATCGGACGGGCGTACGCGACCGGGGAGCTCGAGCCCGACGACCTCGATGCCTTCCTCCGGGTCGTGCTTCGCTACCAGCCGCCGCCGCTCGACCGGGGCAGGCAGCTGCGGCTGGCGCTGGCCGCGGCCCGGGCGACCGGCCCGATGCTCCCGCCGCCGATCCCCGCCGCCGAGCAGCGTCCGCGGGGCAAGCGGCACAGCCCCGAGCGGGACAAGCGCTCCGTCCAGTTCCACTACGACGTCTCGAACGAGTTCTTCAAGCTGTTCCTCGACGAGTCCATGACGTACAGCTGCGCGTTCTTCTCGCTCGACGACTCGAGCCTGGAGGCCGCGCAGTTCGCCAAGCTCGAGCTGGTCTGCACGAAGCTGCGGCTCGCCGAGGGGATGCGCCTGCTGGATGTCGGCTGCGGCTGGGGCAGCTTCGCGATCCACGCCGCACGCGAGCACGGGGTGCAGGTCACCGGGATCACGCTGTCCGAGGGCCAGGCCGCCCTGGCCCGCGAGCGGGTGGCCGAGGCCGGGCTCTCGGACCGGATCGAGATCCGCCTGCAGGACTACCGCGACGTGCGTGACGAGCCGTTCGACGCGATCTCCTCGATCGGCATGGTCGAGCACGTCGGCTCGAGCCAGATCGACGAGTACATGCAGGTGCTCGCCAGGGCGCTGAAGCCGGGCGCGCAGCTCCTCAACCACGGGATCGCGCGGCTGCGCGTGGGCGAGCCCGAGGCCGGGCCGTTCTCCGAGCGCTACGTGTTCCCGGACGCGGCGCCGCTGCACCTCTCGCGTATCCAGACGGCGATCGAGCGCGCCGGGCTCGAGACCCACCACGTCGAGGGCTTCCGGTCCGACTACATCGAGACGCTGCACCACTGGGCGCGGCGGCTGGACGAGCACCGCGCCGAGGCCGAGCGCATCGCCGGGCCCGAGCGCCTGCGCGTCTGGCGGCTGTACCTGCGCGCGGCCCGCCAGGGCTTCGAGACGGGCTTCACGAGCCTGTATCAGGTGCGTTGCTCTCGGCCGCGCTAACCTAAGGGGCAGCGGTTGGCGATTCTGCCTGCCGCGAGGCAGTTCGCTTGCTTGGGTCCCGCCAGTGTGCGGTTCGGGTCAGCAGTCGCCTCCCGAATCGTTCGCGGCCCATTGCCGCAGGAAGTCTCATGTCCCAGAAGTCCTTCGCCGATCTCGGCGTATCCCGTGCCGTCGCCGGCGCTCTGCGCGAGCGCGGCGTGCACTCCCCCTTCCCCATCCAGGAGCTCGTCATCGCCGACGTGCTGGCCGGCCGCGACGTGCTGGCCAAGTCGCCGACCGGCTCCGGCAAGACGCTCGCCTTCGGCGTGCCGCTCGTCGACCGCATCGCGGCCGACGCCCGGCGTCCCGCGGCGCTCATCCTGGCTCCCACGCGCGAGCTCGCCTCGCAGATCGTGGACGAGCTGCGCGCCCTGGCGCGCGCCCGCAACCTGACCGTCAGCGCCGTCTACGGCGGCGTCGGGTTCGAGAAGCAGACGCGTGAGGCCAAGCGCGCCCACATCCTCGTGGCCACGCCCGGCCGTCTCGAGGACCTGCTCCAGCGCCGCGCCTTCTCGCTGCGCGACGTCAACACGCTCGTGCTCGACGAGGCCGACCGCATGCTCGACATGGGCTTCCGCCCGGCCGTCGACCGCATCGTCGCCCAGTGCCCGGCCAAGCGCCAGACGCTGTTCTTCTCGGCCACGCTCGACGGCGAGGCCGGCAAGATCGCCAAGCTCTACACGCACGACGCGGTCCGGCACGAGCACACGCCGCCCCAGCAGGACCGGACCGACATCGAGCACCGCTTCGTGGCCGTCGAGCGCGACGACCGGCTCGACGCCCTGGTCGGCCAGCTCGACGACTCCGACATGGCGCTCGTCTTCGTCCGCACCAAGCGCGGCGCCGACCGGCTCGTCAAGCGGCTCGCCCGCGAGGGCGTCCAGGCCGTCGCCATGCACGGCAACAAGTCGCAGAGCCAGCGCGAGAAGGCCCTGGCCGCCTTCGAGGCCGGCCGCGTCGACACGCTGGTGGCCACCGACGTCGCCGCCCGCGGCATCGACGTCGAGGGCATCTCGCACGTCATCAACTTCGACCCGCCGGAGGACCGCGACGGCTACGTGCACCGCATCGGCCGCACGGGCCGCGCCGGCCGGACCGGCGTCGGCGTGACGTTCTTCGGCCGCGAGAACCAGCGCGACCTGGCGAAGATCGCCGACCAGCTGCGTCTCAAGGCCGAGTTCTCGGCCGCGCTGGGTCGCTAGCTTCGAACTGCGGCATTAAGGGAGCGGGTTCGGCCGGTTTTCGAACTCGAATCCTGCCCTATGGTCGCTCTACGACCCTAGGGCAGGATTCGAACGAAGAAACCGGCCCGGCCGGCTCCCTCACCGCCCTACCCAGCCGGGGTTGACGTTCGTCCTCAGCCAACCCCGTCGGGAGCCACCGAGGCGATCCACTGCCGCAGCACGGCGTCGCCGACCCGCGCGTAGACGCCGGGCTTCCCGGGCCGCGCGCAGCCCTCGCCGAAGCTCGTCGCGCCGACGACTTTCAACGCGCCGAGCGAGTTCCGGCCGAACATCGGCCCGCCGGAGTCGCCCTGGCAGGTGTCCACACCGCCCTCGGGGAAGCCGGCGCAGACCATGGTCTCCGCGTCGAAGTCGTCGTAGGCGCCGGCGCAGTACGCGTCCGTCGTGACCGGCACCGAGGCCTCCTGCAGCGTGTCGGCCGTGTCGCCGCCCTCGGAGGTGGTGCCGAAGCCGACGATGGTCTCCATCACGCCCGGCGCCCAGAGCGCCATGCCGTCGGCGCCCACGACCCGGGCGGGAGCCTTGGAGGACGGCGCGGCGAGCTCGATCAGCGCGATGTCGTAACCCGCGCCGAGCAGGTAGTCCGGGTTCACGACGACCCGCGAGACCGGGACCTTCTCCCCGGCGCCCGGGGTGACCGACCCGATCCGCACGTCGATCAGCGCAGCCGGCCACGCGGCCGGCGACGCCACCGCCGCACCTGTGACGGAGGAGCAGTGGCCCGCGGTCAGCACCCAGCGCGGTGCGATCAGCGTGCCCGTGCAGAGGAACGAGGAGCCGAAGGTGATCTCGGCCACCGCCGGATAGGCCCCCGGCGCTGCATCGCGGCCGCCGACGACGGCGGACGACGGGGCGGCGAAGACGAGACAGGACAGGGCGACGGAACAGGCGGCGAGAAGTCGGCTCATGCCCCCTGCAACGCAAGCGGGCGCCCGAACTTGCGGGCGCCCGCTCGCGGGTGTGGCTAGTCGTCCCAGCGATCGTCGTGCCAGCGATCGCCGTCGTTCCAGCGGTCGTGGTCCTTCTTGGCCCCGATCGTGAACTCCTGCGTCTGCGGGTTCAGGTGCCGCAGGCGCACCGCGCGGTCTGCGTCGCGGTCGTCGAGATCCCACGTGTAGAGCCCGCGTGAGATATCGGACTCGTAGATCTTCCCGTTGTAGAAGTACGACGACCAGTCGCCGCCGATGACCAGCGCCGACGTGTTCAGCGGCGCCGGGTCGGCGTACGCGATCTCGCGTGCGTTGGCCGGGTTGCTGAAGTCCAGCACGCCGATCCCCGACTGGTATGAGCCGTGGACCAGGATGTCGTCGTGCTTGGTCGGGACGATGTTGTAGTTGTGCAGGGTGCAGTTCTCCTGCGGCGTCTGCGCCCGCGTGAGCGCCCACTTGCCGAGCGGCTCACCCGAGTCGGTGTCGTAGAAGAAGAACGACTTCATGTCGTCGGTCTGCGTTCCCGTCGTGCCCGGGATCGGCGCGCCGGTGGCCAGGCACCGCGGCGCCACACCGCCACCCGGCTCGTGGCCGAAGATGAGCGTGTCCCCGTCCCAGGAGAACGCCGCGGAATGGCCCGTCGGGTTGTTGACGTTGGGCGGGCCGGCCGCGATCTCCGGCACGACGTAGTTGTAGAGGAACCGCGGGTTGTCGCGCGATCCGCCGTCCTTGCCGCCGATGCTCCAGACCGCGAAGCCGACGCCGCCGGCGCACGCCACCTTGTTCGCGTTGCCGAGGATCACCGCGGTGTCGTGGCAGGCGAAGTTGTTGGCGGCTCCGGCTGCCCGGTCGGCGAACTCGAACCGCAGGAACTCGGATTCCGCGGGCCGGCTCAGCGGCACCTCGACGACGTCGATGCCCTCGCAGGCCGCGCTCGAAGGCGTGCTGTAGACGAGCAGACGGCGGTTGGCGAGGTCCGGCACGCCGGTCGCGGTGTGCGACCCGCACGTCAGGTCCACGCTCGCGACGAGGTCCGGGTTGCCCGGGTCGCTGACGTCGAACACGTGGACGCCCTCGAAGCCGCCCGTGCCAGGCGGGCCGCCGGCCGGACCGGCCGGGACCGGCTCGCCATCGCAGGTGGCGGCGGGATTGCTGTTGTTGGCGTCCCAGGAACGCACCAGGATCGAGCCCCAGACGACGACGTCGCCCTGGCCCGCGCCGCTGGCGCAGTCCTTGTAGTCGATCAGCTCGACCGGGTGGCGCGGATCGTCGATGTCGAGGATCCGGAAGCCGGCGAACGTGCCCTGGTACGCCTTGTCGCCCCAGAACGCGAGGTCCGAGATGAACGTGCCGAAGTTGCCCGGGACGAAGCCCGGCCGCGGCGCGTAGCTGAGCAGCCGCATGTTCGGCGTCTTGACGAAGTTCGCTCCCCCGTCGTCGACGGGCGGCTGGGCGAGCGCGGCGGTGGCGCCCCCTAAGCCGTAGGCGAACGTGTTCCCCGCGTTCGCCGGATGCCCGGATGCGGCAGCCGGAACGGCGAGCAACGACGCACAAGCGAGTAACAGCGTGAGGCGAGTCCTCATCTGCCCCTCCTGGATGGAATAGCGCGCAGGCCGGCCCTTCCCCCGGCCCCTTGCTCACCACTCTCCTCCGCTGAACGTTGCACGTCAAGAACGGGCGCCGGGAATCACCCGGCGCCCGTCCTCAGACTGCAATTCAGACGATCAGTCGCGATCGTCCCAGCGATCGTCGTGCCAGCGGTCGCCGTCGTTCCAGCGATCGTTGTCGTGCCTGGCGCCGATCGTGAACTCCTGGGTCTGCGGGTTCAGGTGCCGCAGCTTGTACGACCGCTCGGTATCGCGGTCGTCGAGGTCCCAGGTGAACAGGCCGCGGGTGATGTCGGCCTGGTAGATCGTGCCGTTGTAGAAGTACGACGACCAGTCGCCGCCGTCCTGGGTCCCGCCGGTCGACGTCAGCGGGAGCGGCGCCGGATCCGCGAACGCGATCTCACGTGCGCGAGCCGGGTCGCTGAAGTCCAGCACGCCGATGCCCGACTGGTACGAGCCGTGGACCAGGATGTCGTCGTGCTTGGTGGGCACGATGTTGTAGTTGTGCAGGGTGCAGTTCTCGATCTCGGTCTGCGGCCGCGTGTGCGTCCACTTGCCCAGCGGCTGACCCGAGTCGGTGTCGTAGAAGAAGAACGACTTCATGTTGTCGTTCTGCGTGCCCACGGGAGCGCCGTTCGTCGTGACCGGCTCGCCCGTCGCCTTGCAGCGTGACTGGAGGCCACCGCCCGGCTCGTGGCCGAAGATGATGGTCTTCCCGTCCCACGAGAAGGCCGCCGAGTGACCGGTCGGGTTGTCCGCGTTCGGCGGGCCCGCGGCGATCTCCGGCACGACGTAGTTGTAGAGGAACCGCGGGTTGTCGCGCGAGCCGCCGTCCTTGCCGCCGACGCTCCAGACGGCGAAGCCGACGCCGCCGGCGCAGGCGACCTTGTTGGCCCGGCCGAGGATCACGCCGGTGTCATGGCAGGCGAAGTTGTTCGCCGCCCCGGTCGCCCGATCGGCGAACTCGAACCGCAGGAACTCGGATTCCGCGGGCCGGCTGAGCGGCACCTCGACGATGTCGAGCCCCTCGCAGGCCGCACTCGACGGCGTGCTGTAGACGAGCAGCCGGCGGTTGCCGAGGTCCGGCACGCCGGTCGCCGTGTGCGAGCCGCACTGCAGGTCCACGCTGGCCACCAGCTGCGGGTTCATGACGTCGCTGATGTCGAAGACGTGCAGACCCTCGAAGCCGGGCGGAACGGCCTGGCCGTCGCAGGTCTGGCCCGCGGGCGAGTTCACGTCCCACGAGCGGACGAGGATGCTCCCCCAGACCACGACGTCGCCCTGTCCGACGGTGCCGCAGGACTCGTAGTTGAGGACCTCCTTCGGCTTGCGCGGATTATCGATGTCGATGATCCGGAAGCCGTTGAACTGGCCCTGGAACGCGTAGTCGCCCCAGAAGGCGAGATCCGTGTTGAACCGGCTGAAGTCGTTGGCCGCGACGCGGCGCTCGGAGAACCCGAGCAGTCGCATGTTCGACGACTTCGTGAAGTTGGCGCCACCGTCGTTCGGCGCCGTCGTGAGCGTGGCGGTCGCGTTGCCCAAGGTCTGAGCGAGACCCTGGATCCTGACCGGGTGCGCGGAGGCACCGACGGGCAGCGCGAGCGCCAGGACACACGCTGCGAACAGCGCGTAGCGAAGCTTCATCCCCTCTCCTCCTGTTGTGGGTCTCAAAACGTATTGGCGGCTCGTGACAAATGGTTCAAAAGAGAGCACGAACCTGATACGCACGCGAAAACTGGGCACTAAGCTGGCCAGCGAGATCGATTCGTCTACGGGAGGAGATGGATCTCATGCGTGCAGGGCGCACCTGGCCGCTCGCTGCGGCCGTACTCGTCGTACTCGCGTGCGCGGCCCCGGCCGTGGCGCACGAGAACGGGCTCGGCTCGAGCTGGCTGACCGAGGACCATCCGGGCTGGTACTGGCCGAGCACCTCGAGTCAGACATCCAACTTCGAGATGGTGGGGAGCATCGAGCGGACCAAGCCGCTCAGCACCTACCGCAACTCGGACCTCGCGTTCTGGGGCCGGCTCGCCTACGCGGGCCACTACGACGGCTTCCAGATCATCGACGTCGCCAACCCGCGGCGGCCGCAGCAGCTGGCGGACCACGCCTGTCCGGGCTCGCAGCACGACGTGTCCGTCTGGCAGAACCTGCTCTTCGTCTCCGTCGAGGCGCCGCGCTCGAGCCCGGCGTGCGACTCGGTGGCCCAGCCGCCGGGGACTCCGGGCTTCGAGGGCATCCGCATCTTCGACGTGAGCAACCCGCGCTCACCGCAGCTCGTCACGGGCGTGCCGACGGACTGCGGCTCGCACACCCACACGCTGGTGCCGGATCCGCGCCACCGCCGCGTGCTGCTCTACGTGGCCTCCTATACGGCCTCCGAGTTCGCGCCGTCCGCCTACGGGAACGAGTGCCGGCGCCGCGAGGCCGACGGCTCGCCGGCCCACAACAAGATCTCCGTCGTCGAGGTGCCGCTGCGCAATCCGGCCGCGGCCTCCGTGGTCAGCGAGCCGCGGATCCCGCAGAAGGAGTTCCGCGTCGGCTACTTCGGCTGCCATGACATCACGGTCGACATGGACCGCGAGCTCGCCGCCGCCGCCTGCATGGGCGAGGGCCAGATCTGGGACATCTCCGACCTCGAGAACCCGGAGACGATCGGCCGCGTGTTCAACCCGAGCATCGAGTTCTGGCACTCGGCCACGTTCAGCTACGACGGCCGCCGCGTGGTCTTCGGCGACGAGGCGGGCGGCGGCACGGGCCCGGCCTGCACGAGCGGCGACCCGGCCACCAAGGGCGCGCTGTGGTTCTACGACACGCGGGACATCGACAGCCTCGAGGAGGAGGTCGTGACCCCGCGCAGCTCGTGGAAGGTGCCGCGCATCCAGGAGAAGCTGACGGAGATGCAGGCGCAGCATCCGAACTGCACGATGCACAACTTCAACACGCTGCCGACCAAGAAGGGCGACTACCTGGTCTCCTCCGCGTACGCCGCGGGGACGACGATGGTCGACTTCAGCGATGCCTCGCGGCCGCGCGAGGTGGGCCACCTCGACCCGCATGGCGCCAACACGTGGTCGGCGTACTGGTACAACGGTCACGTGTACACGAACGACGGTGGCCGCGGCGTCGACATCATCCGGGTCCGCGACCGCGCCGTGAAGGGGGCCCGCAACCTGCGGTTCTCCAACCCCCAGACCCAGATGCGTTGAAGCTCGAAGGCATCCACCACATCACCGCGATCACCGGGGACGCGCCGAGGAACCTCGACTTCTACACGCGCGTCCTCGGGCTCCGGCTGACGGCGAAGACCGTCAACCAGGACGACCCGACCGTCTACCACCTGTTCTACGCCGACGAGCAGGGTCGGCCGGGCTCCGAGCTGACGTTCTTCGAGTATCCCGGCGCCATCCCCGGCCGGCCGGGCGCGGGGATGGTCCACACCGTCGTCTCGCGCGTCGGCGGGCCTGAGGCGCTGGACTTCTGGGAGGAGCGCCTGGCCAACGAGGGCGTGGCGACGGAGCGCAGCGACGTGCTGCGCTTCGCCGACCCCGAGGGCCTGGCGCACGAGCTCAAGGTGTCGGACAGCGACGAGCCGCTGAGCGCCGAGCACCCCGAGATCCCGATCGAGCACGCGCTGCAGGGCTTCGACGGCGTCCGGGCCTACAGCGCCGACCCCGAGCGCAGCCGGGCGCTGCTGGAGAAGATCGTCGGCGCGGAACCCGTCGGCGAGGGCACCTGGGAGCTGCGCGGCGAGCGCCGCGGCAGCACCATCACGTTCGAGCCCGCCCCGCCCGAGCGCGGCCGCCAGAGCGGCGGCTCGGTCCACCACGTGGCCTGGGGCACCACGGTCGACGAGCACCCGCGCTGGCACGAGCACCTCACGCGGGCCGGCGTCGCCAACAGCGGGATCATCGACCGCCACTACTTCCACTCGATCTACTTCCGCGAGCCCAGCGGCGTGCTCTTCGAGATCGCCGACGACGCCCCGGGCTTCACGGTCGACGTCCCGCTCGAGCAGCTCGGCTCGGTGGTCATCCTGCCGCCGCAGCTCGAGCGGCGCCGGGCGGAGATCGAGGCGCGGCTCACCCCGCTCCCCGATCCCCGCGCCAGCTGGACGACCTAGGGGTACGGCTGGCCGCACCCCAATGCCCTAGGGGAACGAAGATGGGGGTCACGGTTTGGGGGTCCCCTCGATGCCTCCGGGCTCGCCGAGGAGTTGGATCCTCGCCATGAGCACCGCCGTCGCCCCGGAGAGCACCACCGTGATCGAGCCCGGAGACCCGGGCTGGGACGCCGCGCGCCGCGCCTTCGACCTCGCCGTCGATCAGCGCCCCGCGCTCGTGGCCCTTCCCGCCAACGAGGACGAGGTGGCGGCCTCGGTCCGCTACGCCCGTTCCCAGGGCCTTCGCGTCGTCGCCCAGAACCGCGGCCACGGCGCCGCGCGACTCGGCTCCCTGGAGGACGCGATGCTCCTCCGCACCACGGCGCTGACCGGGGTGGACATCGATGCACCGGCACGCCGAGCGCGCGTGCGGGCGGGAGCCTGGTGGGCGCACGTCTGCGACCCCGCCTCCTACCTGGGCCTCGCGCCCGCCGCCGGCTTCTCCCGGAGCGCCGGCGTGGTCGGCAGCGTCATCGGTGACGGCATGGGCTGGCTGGCCCGCCGTCACGGCCTGGCGGGCGCCGGCGTCACCGCCGTCGAGTTCGTCACGCCCGAAGGCGAGATCGCGCGGGCCGACCGCGACGACGAGGCGCAGATCACCCGCGCCCTGCACGGCGGCGGCGTGGTCTGCGCCGTCGAGCTCGAGCTGCATCCCGCGGAGGACCTCTACGCGGGCGCCCTGTTCTTCTCCTTCGACCGTGCCGCCGAGGTGCTGCACGCCTGGCACGAGTGGACCGCGACCGCTCCCGGGGAGATCACCTCGGTCGCGCGTCTCATGCAGTTCCCGCAGGACCACGAGGTGGCCGAGATGGTGCGCGGCCGCTCGCTCGTGGTCGTCGAGGCCGCCTACCTGGGCTGCGACACGAGCGGCGCGGAGCTGCTGCGGCCGCTGCGCGACCTGCGGCCGGAGCTGGACACCTTCACATTCGTCCCGCCGTCGGCCCTCGGCCACCTGCACATGGAGCCCGAGCAGCCCGTGGCGCGCCTGACCGACGACGGCCTGGCCGGCGCGCTGCCCTCCGCGGCGATCGACGACCTGGTGGCGGTGGCCGGGCCGGGCTCCGGCTCGCCGCTGGCCACGGTCGAGCTCCGGCACGCCAGCGGCGCGCTGGAGACGCTGGAGACCGCCTACTTCACGCACGCGTCGGGAACGCCCACCGACGCGGCGTCGGCGACCGCGATCGAGGCGCAGCTCGCCCTCGTCGCCGCCGCGCTCGCACCCTACGGCGCGTTTCCCACGCATCTCACCTGAAGCTGGATCCAGGCTACTGGCTGGTAACGGGCCGGAGCCGACGTGGGGGTCCCCTCGTCCTCGCCGGCACCGGCCCGAACAACCAGGTCCGCGAGCGGGTGACGACGCAGGTTCGCAGGAGGAGAGATGCGATATGCGCGCCGCCGTTCCCACTCGCTGTCAACAGGTTGTCAGCCGGAGGGAGACCCGCCCACCGCCACGCGGTCTAAACCTGGGCTACCACGACTCGCCATGCGGTCGAGGACGTCACAACTGGCGCAACCGCCGATCGGAGGAACGGGTTAGGGTTCCCTAACTCATGACCCGGACCGCCGTCCTCCCCGTGGCCGCGCTCGGCCTCGCGCTCGTCGCCCTGCTCAGCATCGCGATCGGGGCGAAGGCGATCCCGCCCGGGGACGTCATCAGCGGGCTCCTCTCCGACGACGGCTCGGAGTCGGCCGCCATCGTGCGCGAGCTGCGGGTGCCGCGGACGCTGGTCGGCATCGCCGTCGGCATCAGCCTCGGGCTGGCCGGGGCGCTCATGCAGGCGCTCACGCGCAACCCGCTGGCCGACCCGGGGATCCTCGGCGTGGAGGCCGGCGCCGCGGCCGCCGTCGTCATCGCCATCGGCGCGCTGGGGTTCACGGAGGCGCGCGCGTATGTGTGGTTCGCCTTCGTGGGAGCCGCCGTGGCCTCGGTCGTGGTCTACCTGCTCGGCTCGCGCGGCCGGGCCGGGGCGACGCCGGTGCGGCTCGCGCTGGCCGGCACGGCGGTCGCGGCCGCGCTCACCGCCTTCACCCAGGGGGTGACGCTGATGGACCCCGAGGCGTTCAACGAGTTCCGCTTCTGGGCCGTCGGGTCGCTGGTCGGGCGCGACATGCAGATCCTCGCCGACGTCGGGCCGTTCCTGCTCGCGGGCGGCATCATCGCGCTCGCGCTCGCCCGCCCGCTCAACGCGCTGGCGCTCGGGGACGACTCCGGCCGCGCGCTCGGGGCCAAGGTGGGCCGCACGCGGGCGCTCGGCGCGCTCTCGGTCACGCTGCTCTGCGGCGGGGCGACGGCCGTCGCCGGCCCGATCGCCTTCGTGGGCCTCACGATCCCGCACATCGCGCGGGCCATCACCGGGCCCGACCAGCGCTGGGTGCTCGCCTACTCGGTCGTGCTCGGGCCGATCCTGCTGCTCGGCGCGGACGTCATCGGCCGTGTGGTCGTGCGGCCGTCGGAGCTCGAGGTCGGGATCGTGACCGCGCTCATCGGCGCCCCGGTGTTCATCGCGCTGGTGCGCCGCCGGAGGATCGCCCAGCTGTGATCGCCGTCCTCTCGTTCCGCCTGCACGTGCGCTCGGCGGTGGTCGGCGCGGCGCTGCTCGTCGTCACGCTCGCCGTGGGCGTCGTCAGCATCGGCACCGGGGACTTCCCGCTCTCGGTCGGCCAGGTGGTCTCCACGCTGGTCGGTCAGGGCGACCCGGCGAGCGAGTTCATCATCGAGACGCTGCGGCTCCCGCGGGTCCTCACGGCGGCGCTCGTCGGCGGCGCGTTCGGGATCGCCGGCGCGATCTTCCAGAGCATCTCCCGCAACCCGCTCGGGAGCCCGGACATCATCGGCTTCACGATGGGCTCGGTCACCGGCGCGCTGCTGGTGATCCTCGTCATCGACGGCAGCTCGGGCCAGGTCGCGCTCGGCGCCGTGCTCGGCGGGCTGGTGGCGGCCGTGGTCGTCTACCTGCTGGCGCTGCGCGGCGGCGTCCAGGGGTACCGGCTGGTGCTGGTCGGCATCGGCGTCAGCGCCGTCCTGCAGTCGGTCAACGCCTACCTGATCACCCGCGCCACGCGCGACGACGCCTTCGCCGCCGCGCACTGGATCGTCGGCAGCGTGAACGGCCGCGGCTGGGAGCACGTGTGGCCGGTCAGCGCGTGCCTCGCCGTCCTGGTCCCGCTCGCGTTCGTGCTCGCGCGCCCGCTGGCCATGCTCGAGATGGGCGACGACGCGGCACGGTCGCTGGGCATCGACGCGGAGCGCTCGCGGCTCGCGCTCGTCTTCGTCGCGGTGCTGCTGACCGCGGTCGCCACCGCCTCGACCGGCCCGATCGCCTTCGTGGCGCTCGCCGCACCGCAGCTGGCGAGGCGGCTCACACGCGCGTCCGCTCCCGGGCTGGGCACGGCGGCCGTCATGGGCGCGCTGCTGCTCGTGGCGAGCGACCTGGCCGCCCAGCGCCTGTTCACGACCGACCTGCCCGTCGGCGTGATGACCGGCGCCGTCGGCGGCATCTACCTCGGCTGGCTCCTCTCCACCGGATGGCGGCGCAATTGACGCGGCTGCGCGCGGACGACATCCAGCTCGCCTACGACCACCGCGTGGTCGTCGAGCGGCTCGGGCTCGAGATCCCCGACGGCTCGTTCACGGTCATCGTGGGGCCGAACGCGTGCGGCAAGTCGACGCTCCTGCGCGCGCTCGCCCGGCTCCTCAAGCCGCGGCGCGGCGGGGTGTTCCTCGACGGCGAGCTGATCACCGCGCGGCCGTCGAAGGAGGTCGCCCGCGAGCTGGGCCTGCTCCCCCAGAGCGCGATCGCGCCGGACGGCATCACCGCCGCCGACCTCGTGGCGCGCGGCCGCTATCCGCACCAGCGGCTGCTGCGCCAGTGGTCGAAGGAGGACGAGCGGGCGGTGGCCGGCGCGATGGATGCCACCCGGGTGAGCGATCTGGCCGAGCGGATCGTCGACGAGCTCTCCGGCGGCCAGCGCCAGCGCGTCTGGCTGGCCATGGCGCTCGCGCAGGAGACGCCGATCCTGCTGCTCGACGAGCCGACCACGTTCCTCGACATCGCCCACCAGGTCGAGGTGCTCGACCTCTGCGCCGAGCTGCACGCCGAGCGCGGCCGGACGCTCGTCGCCGTCCTGCACGACCTCAACCACGCCTGCCGCTACGCGACGCACCTCGTGGCCATGCGCGACGGCGCCGTCGTCGCCCAGGGCGAGCCGTCCGAGACGGTGACCGCGGAGCTCGTCGAGCACGTCTTCGGGCTGCCCTGCCGGGTCATCGCCGACCCGGAGACGGGCACGCCGCTCGTCATCCCGCTCGCGCGCAGAAGGGCCTGACCGGCACTGCCGCTAGAACCTAGGGGTGCCCCGCCGCCGTGCCCGGACCCGTTTCTCGTCGCCCGGGCCTCGCGCCGGGTCCGTCCTGCTCGACAGTCCGGCGCGCCGGCGTCGCCGTCGCCGCCGGCCGCGGATCGGCCGCTGGCTGCTCTTCATCGCGATCCTGGCCGCGATCGGCGGCGGCGTCTACCTGTGGCGCACTCAGTCGGAGGCCGGCGACGCGCGGCACGAGGCCGCCGTGCGGTTCGCGGAGGCGTGGGGGCAGCGCGACCACGCGGCGATGTGGCGCACGCTGACGCCTGCCGCCCGCGCCGCCACGCCTGAGAACCGGTTCGCCCAGGCGTACCGCAACGCCGACCGCGCGGCCGGTGTCCGTACCGTCCAGATCGGCACGATCGGGCCGGAGCAGGACGGCCGCGTGGCGGTTCCCGTGACCGTCCGCACCGAGCCGTTCGGGGACCTGACCGGGACGATCGCCGTGCCGGTCTCCGGCCGCGGCGACGAGGCGGGCGTGGAGTGGGACTTCGCCATGCGCCTGCCCGGCCTGCGGCGCGACGAGGCGGTCGTGCGGCGCTCGGGCCGCGAGCCGCGCCACGGTGTGGTGCTGGCCGCCGACGGCTCGCCGCTGGAGCCCGGCGCATTGCTCGACGGGCTCACCAAGCGCTTCGACGACCGCCTGTCCGGCCATGCCGCCTCGCGGCTGTTCTTCGGCGACCGCGAGGTGGCGGAGACCCGTGCCCGCCGCGGCCGCTCCGTCAAGACGACGATCGAGCCGGCGCTGACCAGTGCCGCGGTGTCCGCCCTGGGCGACCGGCTCGGCGGCGTGGCGGTGATCCGGCCGCGCGACGGCGCCGTGCGGGCGCTCGCCGGGCTCGCCGTCTCGGCGCCCCAGCCGCCGGGCTCGGTCTTCAAGATCATCACCGCCGCCGCGGCGCTGGACGCCGGGATCGCCAAGCCGACGACCAACTATCCGGTCACGACGGCGGCCACCCTGTCGGGCGTGACGCTCCGCAACGCGGGCGGCGAGTCGTGCGGCGGGTCGCTCGAGACCTCGTTCATCCATTCCTGCAACTCGGTGTTCGGGCCGCTGGGCGCGAAGCTCGGCGCCCGCCGCCTCGTCGCCGCCGCGGAGGAGTTCGGCTTCGGCGCGAAGCCCCGGGTCCCGAACGCCAAGGCCAGCACGATCGCCTCGGACCTGGCCGACGACCTGGCGGTCGGCTCGGCCGCGATCGGGCAGGAGCGCGACCTCGCCACCCCGCTGGCCATGGCCAGCGTCGGCGCGACGATCGCGCTCGGCGGCCGCCGCGCCGAGCCGCGCGTGACCACGCTCGACCCGCTGGTGCGCAAGCGCGTCGTCCCCGCGCGGGTGGCCCATCAGGTGCGCTCGATGATGATCGGGGTCGTCACCTCCGGCACCGGCACCGCCGGCGCGGTCCCCGGGGTCACCGTGGCCGGCAAGACGGGGACGGCCGAGCTGGTCCCGAACTCGAGCGATCCCAAGGACGCCAACGCGTGGTTCGTGGCGTTCGCCCCGGCCGAGGACCCGAAGGTGGCCGTGGCCGTCATGCTCGTAGGGGCGGGCTTCGGGGGCACCGCCGCCGCGCCGGTCGCGCGCGAGGTGCTCTCCGCGGCCCTCTAGGTCATCCGGGCCGCCTGGTCCACGAACCCCAGCTGGGTAGGGCAATGACCGCGTAAGAGGCTCTCAGCGCTCGAGCACCAGCTCGGCGATCCGGGTGCACGCCCGGCGGTAGAAGCGCAGCTGCGGACCGCGGCCGACGAGGCGGAAGCCCAGGCGGAGCCACCAGCGCCCCGACGAGGCCGGCCGCGAGACGGCGTGGATGTGGAACTCCACCTCGCCGGTGTCACGCCACTTCCAGACCTCGTACGCCATCTCGCCCTGCTCGAAGTGACCCTCGAGCGTGCGGTAGTTCCAGCCGTAGATGCGCGCGGTGCGGCCCGCCTCCTCGCGGTCGTCCTCGTAGACGTCGCCGACCCGGACTCCGCAGTGGAAGCGCAGGCCGTGGAAGAAGAGCGTGAGCAGCATGTCGCGGCCCTCGAGCGGCGCTTCCTCGTCGTACGTCGCGCGGACCAGCGAGGGGTCGGCCACCTGGTAGGCGTCCATCAGCGCCCGCGTGCGCTCCCACGTCCCGCCGGGCACCGGCTCGCCGGGCGGCTCCGGCGGCAGCGGCTGGCGCAGGTCGTCGACCCGCCAGCCGTCCCCGCCCAGGCGTGCCGGGTCGAAGTTCAGCGGGCGGTCGCGCAGCTTCGCGAGGGCGGCGCGCTCATCCACCGTCCACCCGCCGGGTCTCGATCCGGATGCCGCCGTCGAGCCGGCCGCCGGCCAGCTCGGCCATGCGCTCGATCAGCGACGTCCAGATGTGGAGCTGGACCTCCTTGGCCATGCGCAGGCGGTCGTAGAGCACCTCGGCCACGCGGTCGCCGTTGCGGGCCCAGGACTCGATGGTGAAGCGCACCGTTCCGTCCTCGCGCTCGGCCCGGAACTCGATCTGCCCCGCCTCGAGGTGGCCGTCGAGCGTGACCAGCCGGAACGACGTCGGCGTCACGTCGACCACCCGCACCGGGCCGTCCCACGGCGCGGGCATGCGCACGACGAACTCGTCGTTGCGCCGCATCTCCCCCTCGTCGCCCCGCACCTTCTGGAAGCTCGCGAGCGCGCGCGGCGCCACGCAGTCCGGATCGCGGCTGAGGCGCTCCATGACCTCCTCCGGCGACCACGGCGTGTCGCGGATGCGGGCGCTGTAACGGCGATGGAAGAGCGGGCCGGTGCCGGCTTCCGCGAGCTGGACCTCGTCGCGCTCCAGCTCGTCGGGGAGCGGGGGCGGCGCATCGCGGCTCGGGTCGCCCCGCTCCTCGGTCCGGTGCATCGGCGTGGTGCGCCACATGTAGCGCCACGACGTCAGCGCGATGCCGACCGGCCAGCGCGCGGCGGTGGCCAGACGGCGCGAGCGGGAGAGCGGCCGGGGCATCCGCGCGTTCTACCCGGCCCGGCTCGGGTAACTCCTGGGCACGATGGTGACTCGCCTTCTTCATGGCGCCGGCCTCCGCGGCTGGCACGCCCACACGCTCTCGCTCGGCTCGATCGGGCTGTGCATCGCCCTCTGGATCCGCGCCAAGACGGTCGATCAGGACGAGCGGGGCAACGCCGAGCGGCGCGCGCTCTTCGTCGGCCTCTGGCCGCCGATGTTCTGGTTGATCGGCGACGCCGTCGACCGCGAGGATTAGCATCCGCGCGCGGTGCGGCGCGCCTTCCTGATCTGTCTCCTCCTCCCGCTGATCGCGGCCCCGCCCGCCTCCGCCGAGCGCGTGTTCGGGGTGCGCGGCAGCGAGGCCCCCGGGCCGGACCGGCTCCGGGTCATCGAGCAGGGCCCCCGCGGCGCGGACCGCGTGCTCGTGCTGGTGCCGGGCACCTCGGGCGGCGCGGCGTACTTCCGGCCGGTGGCGCGGGCGATCGTCAAGCGCCTGCCGGGCTGGAAGGTCTGGTCGGTCGACCGGCGCGAGAACCAGCTCGAGGACCATTCGGTGGCCGACGCGGTGCTGGCGGGAGAGCGGCCGCCGGCCGACGCCTTCCGCTACTACCTCTCCTGGCTCACCGACCCCTCGGTGACGCCGCACTTCGAGCCCGTCGCCTCGGCCGACTACGCGCGCCGCTGGGGCATGGGCGTGGCCGTCCGCGACCTGCGGAGGGTGATCGCCGCCGCCGGCCGCGGCGGGCGCCAGGTCGTCCTCGGCGGGCACTCCCTGGGCGGGACGATCGCCGTCGCCTACGCGACGTGGGACTTCGGGGGGCGGCCGGGCGGCGACGACCTCGACGGACTCGTGCTGATCGACGGCGGCAGCGGCGGCGCGCCGCCGACGCGCGCCGAGGCACGGCAGCAGCTGGCAGAGCTCGACGGGGGATCGCCGTTCATCGACCTCACCGGCCTCGGGCTGCCGTGGTCGGCCGGCGTCTTCAACCTCGTCGGGTCCACGCTGGCGCGCCTCGCGCCCGACGAGCGGGCGGTCCTGCACGACTGGCCCGCGCTTCCGGCGAATCTCCGGGCGCCGGTGCCGACCACGAACGCCGGCGGCTACGGCTACGCGCTCGACAGCGAGACGTCGCCTGACAGCCTGCGGCTCGTGCACATGCGCATCGGCCACCTGGCCGAGAGCGGCGACCCCCGCGGCTGGGTCGACGGCGAGCTCGGCACCGTGCGGCGCGCGGCGGAGCTGTTCTCGGGGGTCGAGGGGATCGACGGCACCGCCTGGTACCACCCGCTGCGCCTGTCGATCGACGGCGGCGCCGTGGCGGGCGGCGTGAAGAACCCGGCGCAGCGCGAGCTCGGCGTCCGTGCCACGCACGGCGACGACCTCGACGTGCCGATCTACGCGTTCGAGACCACGCTCGGCGCGGGCCGGGTGCTCAAGGGCGCACGGGCGCTGGCCCGCCGCTCGGACATCCCGGCCCGCGACGTGAAGCTCGTCGACCGCTCCACCACGTACGACCACATCGACCCGCTGTCGGCCGCGATGCCGGCCAACGCGTTCGTGCGGACGGTCGTCCCGTTCCTGCGCCGGGTGCGGTAGCGGCCTCTAGCCGAGCGCGTCGTCGAAGAAGCCGACCACCCGCTCCTCGTACTCGCCGGCGTGCTCGCGGATGGCGGCGGTGTGCTGCGCGTCGGGCAGGTTCCAGTGCTCGGCGCTCGGGGCGGCCGCGTCGTAGAGGACGTTGAAGTTGCGCTCGTCGTCCTGTCCCGCCGAGATGAGCAGGAGCGGTGACGTGATGCGCGCGACCTGGTCCTCGAGCGCGGGACCGGGCGACGAGCTGGTGGTGACCTCGATCGTCTTGAACATCAGCCAGCCGGGCGGCAGGCCGATCTCGGTGCCGCGCAGGCGGTGCCAGTCCTCGAACGAGCCGGCGGCCGCGCCGTCGGTGACGACGGCGGCCAGGTCGGGCCGCTCGGCGGCCACCTCGAGCAGCGCGTCGGCGCCGGTCGAGAGGCCGAGCGCGCCGATCCGGTCGGGGTCGACCTCCGGGCGCGTCGCGAGGTAGTCGAGCGCACCGGCGACGTCGCGTCCCCAGCCCCAGCCGTAGGAGTTCTGCTTGCCGTCGCTCTCCCCCGCCCCGCGGGCGTCGTAGAGCAGCACGCCGTAGCCGTGGCCGGTCAGCATGCGCGCATGGGCCACCGAGCCCTCGCGGTCGCTGCCGCCGCCGTGGGCGAGCAGCACCGTCGAGCCGTTGCGGGTCGGCCGGTACCAGCCGGCGAGCTCGACGCCGTCGGAGGCCGCGAAGCGCACGGTCTCGTAGGCCGCGTCGGGAGCCGCGCCGATCGGGTCGCGGAACTTGTGGGCGTCGACGATGCCGTAGCCCACCGGCCCGATCAGGAACAGGGCCGCGAGGAACCCCGCGGGCGCCGCGACGAGCCGGCTGCGCCAGCTCCCCTCGCCGCGATGGCGCCAGGGGATCCAGGCGGCGAGCCCGACGAGGACGAGGCCGGCCGCGAGGACGACCGCACCGCTGGCGTGGCCGAGGTCGAAGCCGTTCGCGTCCATGTGCCGGACATGCACAGCGCCGTTGACGACGGCCAGCGCGCCGAACGAGAAGGCGAGGGCCGCCTGCAGGCCGGGGCGCAGCCGCGGGAAGGCGGCGATGCCCGCCGCCGCGGCGGCAGCCGAGACCACCGCGGCGAGGAGGTGCACCTCCCCGTGGAGGAAGGCGTCGTCGAACGCGTGGAGCAGACCGACGAGCGTGGCGGCGATGAAGACGCGATAGGAGCTCATGACTAGAGCGCCTCGTCGAAGAAGCCGACCACGCGCCGCTCGTACTCGTCGGGCCGTGCCTCGATGCCGCCGGTGTGGCCCGACTCGGGGATCTCCCACAGCGTCTTGGGCTGGCCCGCCGCGCGGTGGTAGACGCGGTTGAGGTCCTCCCCGTGCGGGCTGTTCGGGGCGGCGATGAACATCACCGGGCGCGGGGAGATGCGGCCGACGAGGTCCTTCAGGTTGGAGGGCGGCGCGGTGTTCGAGAACACGGCGATCGAGGCGGTCTTCAGGCCGGAGAGGACCGGCCCGAGCACCTTGTCGACGCCCGTCCCCTCTTCCCGGTCCATGTCCTCGGAGTAGGTGCGCGAGCCGGCGCCCTCGGAGACCACGGCGGCGAGGTCGTCGGTCTCGGCGGCGGTCTCGAGCATCATCTCGCCGCCGACCGAGAGGCCGATGCCGCCGATGCGGTCCGGGTCGACGTCCGGCCGCTGCTGGAGGTAGGCGATGGCGGCCTTGACGTCCTCGTCGCCGCCCCAGCCCCAGGAGTTGGGCCGGCCCTCGCTGCGACCCTCGCCACGGCGGTCGAAGAGCAGCACGCCGTAGCCGTGGCGGGCGAGCATGCGCGCCTGGCGCTGCGGTCCGTTGCGGCCCGGGAACGAGATCACCGCGGCGCCGTTGCGCGAGGGGATGTACCAGCCCTCGAGCTCCAGGCCGTCGCTCGTCGTGAACTTGACGTCCTCGTGGGCGACGCCGAGCTGGTTCGCCGGCACGACGGCCCGCGCCGTGTGGACGGTCACGTAGCCGAGGCCCACCATGACGACGACGGAAGCCGCGACGACACCGGCGGCGCCGAGCAGCGCGCGGCGCGGGTAGCGCCACCAGAGGCTGCCGTCGGTCCGCCGCGTCCGCCACAGCGTGGTGACGCCGAGGCCGATGAGCAGCAGCCCGGCCGGGATGCAGAGCAGGCCGGTGAAGTCGTCGCCCGACGGGCCGAGCTCACGCGTGTAGTGGAACGCCTCGAGGCCGGCGGCGACGCCGAGCGGGCCGAGGAACAGCGCCAGCGCGCCACGCCAGCCGCCGCTCAGGCGTGGATACGCCCACGCCGCGAGCGCGAGCACGGCAAGCGGGACGAGGCCGCTGACGAGATGGTCGCCCGGTCCGGTCCCGGGCTCGGGCTGGACGAAGTTGTCGTCGATGACGTGCAGCGCGATCGCGGAGACGGCGAGAGTGAAGAACATGGGAGAGAGCCTCCCGTCCGGCGCGCCCCGTGCCCATGGGGCTCGCCCCGCCCGCGGGGGTACCTCGATGGTGTCTTCAGCGTGCGGCTGGCCGTACCGCGCACGGGAACTCGGCCGTGAGCACCGTGCCGTCCCCGGCCGGGCTCACCACCCCGAGCCGCCCGCCGAGCGCCTCGACGCGGTCGGTCAGACCGCGCAGGCCGGACCCGTGCGCGCGGTCCGCTCCGCCGACGCCGTCGTCGGAGACCTCGATGACCATGCTGTCGTCGGTCCGGGAGACGCGGATCGCGGCCTGCGACGCCTGGGCGTACTTGCCGACGTTCGCCAGCCCTTCGCAGGCCACGAAGTAGGCCGCGAGCTCGACCGCTCCCGGCAGCCGGTCGTCGAGGTCCACGTCGAGGCTGACCGGCGTGGCCGAGCGCGTGGCCAGCGACTGCAGGGCAACGTCGAGCCCGTGCTCGAGCACGTGTGGATGGATGCCGCGCGCGAGCTCGCGCAGCTCCGTGAGCGACTCGGTGACCTCCTTGCGCGCGGCGGCGACGAGCGAGGCGGCGGTGTCCGGGTCGTCGTGGATCCGGTCCTCGGTCATGCGCAGCGCGATGGCGAGCGAGACGAGCCGCTGCTGCGCGCCGTCGTGCAGGTCGCGCTCGATCTGCCGCCGGGCGGCGTCGCCGGCCTCGACGAGCCGCTGGCGCGAGCCGGCCAGCTCCTCCACGCGGGACTCCAGCTCCGCCTGCAGCCGCTGGCGCTCGAGCGCCACGTCGGCCGCGGCGCACACCACCTCGAGCAGTTCCGGCTCGTAGGCGAGCGCGGTGTTGTGGACGAGCGCGGCCACCGGCTCGCCGTCGCGGTCGATCACGGTGGAAGCACGGTCCGAGCCGGGCGCGGGCAACGTCATCGGCGTGCCCTCGGCGTCGACGAAGCACTCGAAGCCCGGCAGCCAGAACAGCAGCTCGAGCGACGGGTCGCCGAGCGCCTTGCGCAGCAGCTCGCCCAGTCGCGAGGGGTCCGGCGCCTGCCGGAGCGCGACCACGAGGTCCGCCGTCCCGGCGCGCGCCAGCTGCGAGCGCAGGATGCCGATCAGGAAGGCCAGCGGCACCGTCACGAGCACGACCGCGGTGGTCTCGGCCGTCGCCCGCATCCAGTCGCCCGTGAGCGTCCTGTAGAGGCCCTGGCCGCCGAGGATCGTCGCGGCGGCCGCGCCGGCCAGCATGGGCAGCAACAGCCGCTGGAGCGGCGGCGCCGCCCGCCACCAGCGTGCGAAGCCGACGACGCCGAGCGTGACGCCGAGCGATGAATTGAAGCCACGCTGGAAGGTGTCGATCACGTCGGCCGTACCGGGATCGGCCGACAGCAGGATCGCGTTCTCGGGCCCCTCCGGGGGAAACGGCAGGAACAACAGCCAGACGACCTGGAGCACCATGCCGCCGAGCACGAAGCCGTAGAGGATGAAGCGGTCGATCCCCGCCGAGATCCGGCCGCTCGGGTACCCGAGCACGAGCGGGGTGAAGGGCACGACCCACCAGATCGCGGTGATCTCGCCCAACGTGTAGAGGAGCGACGAGTCGGCCTCTTTGAGCGGGGCCTGGATCGCGAAGAGGAAGCCCGTCACCGTCATCAGCGGGCCGGTGCGCGTGTCCGGCCGGCGCTGCCAGGCGACCAGCCCGCAGACGATGAACGACCCGCCGACGGCGCGGCTCACGACGGCGAGCGGCGTGACCTCAGCGTCGCCGTTGAAGAGCAGTGCGAAGCCCCAGGCCACGGCGGTGACGCCGATCGGCCAGAGGACCCAGGGCAGCCATTTCGTCTGCCACACATGCCGATGCTCTCACCATCAGGGGGCCGCCGACAAGTACGTCAGCACCGCGAGGATGCGCCGGTGGGCGTCCTCCCCCGCCGGAAGGCCGAGCTTGCCGAAGATCGAGGTGACGTGCTTCTGGACCGCGCGCTCGCTGATCACCAGTCGCTCGCCGATCGCGCGGTTGGACATGCCCTCGGCCACGAGGCCGAGCACCTCCCGCTCGCGCTCGCTCAGCGCGGTCAGCGGCCCCGCGGCAGCCTGGCGCGCCAAGAGGCCGGAGACGACCTGCGGATCGAGCGCCGAGCCGCCCGCGGCAACCCGCCGCAGCGTGTCCGCGAACTCCTCGATGTCGGTCACGCGGTCCTTGAGCAGGTAGCCGAGCCCGACCGGCTCCTCGGCCAGCAGACGCATCGCGATGCCCGCCTCGACGTGCTGGGAGAGGATCACGATGCCGACCTGCGGATACCGCTCCCGCACCGCCCGGGCCGCGATCAGCCCCTCCTCGGTGTGCGTCGGCGGCATGCGGACGTCGATCAGCGCGAGATCCGGCGACTGCGTGGCGACGACCGACACGAGCTCCTCGCCCGTGGCCGCCTCCCCGACGATCTCGAAGCCCGCGCGCCGCAGCAGCGAGGCGATCCCCTCGCGCACCAGCAGGCTGTCATCGGCGATGACGACGCGCATCCGGGCCAGCCTGATCGCCGCGACCGGCGCGGTCAAGGGGTGGTCCTGGGCTGGACGGTCGTGCCGCAAAGACGGGTCAGATCAGTCGAGCCTCAGTCGAGCGCTCGGGTATGGGATACGGTCACCGAGAAAGGTCGTGGCGCACACGCACGCGAGCGATGCAGTCGAGCTGGCTCGGCTTGCCGAGGAGCAGGCGGCGCTCCGCCGGGTGGCGACGCTGGTGGCCCAGGGCGCCGACCAGTCGAGCCTGTTCGCCGTCGTCGCCGAGCAGGTGGCACGGGTCCTCCGAGTGCCGCTCGCGAGCGTCGTGCGATTCGAGGACGACACCGTCGTGCAGCGCGCGACCTACTCGGAGAGCGGCACCGCGTTCCCGAGCGACCGCGCTGGCCGCTCGAGGGGACGAGCGCCTTGGCGCAGGTGCACGCCCACGGCCAGCCCGCACGGGTCGAGGACTACTCGGGTATCGAGGGTGAGATCGCCGAGTACGTCCGCCGAGCCGGCATCCGCTCGACTGTGGCCGCTCCGGTCGTCGTGGCGGGGCGCCTGTGGGGCGCGATGGTCGTCTCGGCGACCGAGGCCGCGCTCCCGGCGGACACCGAGGCGCGCCTGACCGACTTCACCGAGCTGCTCGCGACGGCGATCACCAATTCCGAGGCGCAGGCGGAGGTGACCCGACTCGCGGAGGAGCAGGCTGCCCTGCGGCGCGTCGCGACGCTGGTCGCGCACGACGTGCCGCCCGACGAGCTCTTCGGGGCGGTCGCCGCGGAAGTCGGCCGCCTGTTCGGCACCGACCTGGCGGGCATCTCTCGTTACGACGCCGACGACGTCGTGCTGCACTTCCCCGCGTGGAGCGCCGCCGGGGAGCCGCCGGACGTGGCGGGGCGCGTGACGCGGGACGAGGCCGGCTTGTCGAAGACGATCCGAGACACGGGGCGGCCCGCGCGGCTCGACGACTGGCATGAGATCCCCGGCGTCGCCGCCGGCGGGGACCAGCCGCTCAGGGTCCGCTCCGCCGTCGGGAGCCCGATCGTCGTCGAGAACCGGGTGTGGGGGAAGCTGGTCGTCGCCTCGACACAGTCGCAGCTCGCTCCCGGCATGGAGTCCCGACTCATGGCCTTCACGGAGCTGGTCGGCACGGCGATCGCCAATGCCGACGCAAGGAGCCAGCTGCAGCGCCTCGCGGACGAGCAGGCGGCGCTGCGGCGGGTCGCGACGTTGGTCGCGCGCGGCGCGCCCGAGATCGACGTCCTCGCCGCCGTCGCGGAGGAGGTCAGCCGGCTCTTCCCCGGCCGGGCTACCCAGATCAACCGGTACGAGGCCGAGGCCGCGATCTGCGTGGCGAGTACGGGCGCGGCGATGCCCGTCGGGACCCGTATCGCGTTGGTTGGCGACAGCCTGTCGGCACGCGTGTTGCGAACCGGCCGACCCGCGCGCAGCCAGGGCGTGCAGGCGGTCGTCGGCGTTCCGATCGTGGTTGACGGTCGCCTGTGGGGCCTGATCGGCTCGGCGTCGCTGCAGCCCGACGACGTGCCCCTGGACACGGAGTCGCGGTTGGCTCAGTTCGCCGAGCTGGTCGCGACCGCGATCTCGAACCTGCAGGCGCGCGCCGACCTGGCCGCCTCGCGAGCGCGGATCGTGGCCGCGGCCGACGAGGAGCGCCAGCGCGTCGTCCGTGATCTCCACGATGGGGCGCAGCAGCGCCTCGTCCACACCGTGATCACGCTCAAGCTCGTGCGGCGGGCGCTCGAGAATCGAGCCGACGACGCGCCGGCGCTCCTCGGCGAGGCGGTCGACCAAGCGGAGCACGCCGTGGCCGAGGTCCGCGAGCTGGCGCACGGGATCCTCCCCTCGGTGCTCACGCACGGCGGCCTCGGCCCCGGCATCGACGCACTCGCCTCACGGATGACCACCCCCGTCGAGCTTCACGTGTCGGTCGGCCGGCTGCCGGGCGCCGTCGAGGCGACGGCCTACTTCATCGTCGCCGAGGCGCTCACCAACGTGTCGAAGCATTCCGCGGCCGAGCACGCGGAGGTGTCCGCGCGCGTCGAGGCCGGGACGCTGTGGATCGAGGTGCGCGACGACGGGATCGGCGGTGCCCGTGCGAGCGGGAGCGGCCTGCTCGGGCTCGCCGATCGGGTCGCTGCGGTCGACGGCCGGTTCGAGATCGAGAGTCCGCCGGCCGGCGGGACTCGCATCGCGGCGGCCATTCCGCTTCCGTGACGCGTCGTGGGCGTCAGAAACACGAAAGCCCCGCTGGAGCGGGGCTTTCGGCCGTCGGCGGTGGGCTGTCACCACCATCGTCGGCGGAGTAGCGGGGGCAGGATTCGAACCTGCGACCTTCGGGTTATGAGCCCGACGAGCTACCTGGCTGCTCCACCCCGCGTCGCGACCGTCCATCTTACCAAGTCGTTGCCGACCATCAAGGCCCAAAACGCTCGCGCAGGGTCTTCTTGGAGAACTTGCCGACCGAGGTCTTGGGCACCTCGTCGATGAACTCGACCTGCTCGGGGATCCACCACTTGGCGACGCGGTCGGAGAGGAACTCGCGCAGCGCCTCGGCGTCCAGCGCCTCGCTGTCCTCGACCACCACGCACGCCACCGGCCGTTCGCCCCACTTCTCGTCCTGCACGCCGATCACGGCGGCCTCGCGCACGGACGGGTGGGCCATGATCTCGTTCTCGAGCTCGACCGAGGAGATCCACTCGCCGCCCGACTTCACGAGGTCCTTGGTGCGGTCGACGAGCTTGATGTAGCCGTCGGGCGAGATCGTCGCCACGTCGCCCGTGCGCAGCCAGCCGTCGTCCGTGAACTGGTTGCGCGTGCCCTCCTCGTCGCGGTAGTAGCCGGCCGCCACCCACGGGCCGGCCACCTGCAGCTCGCCGCGCGCCTCGCCGTCCCACGGCAGCTCGCCGGGCTCGTCGGGATCGACGATCCGGCACTCCAGCAGCGCGGTGACGATGCCTTGCGTGGCCCGCACGTCGGCCAGCTCCTCCTCGGGCCTGTCCAGGAGCGTGCTCTTGACCCGGCAGACCGAGCCGACCGGGCTCGTCTCCGTCATGCCCCAGGCGTGCAGGATCGGCTGGCCGAGCCGCTCCCGGTAGGCCTCGGAGAGCGCCTTCGGGACGGCCGAGCCGCCGCACACGATGGCCCGCAGCGACGAGAGGTCGCGGCCCTCCAGCTCGTCCAGCGCGCCCATCCAGATCGTCGGGACGCCGGCGCCGACCGTCACCTGCTCGTCCTCCATGAGCTGGGCGATGGCCGCCGGGGTCATCTGCGGTCCGGGGAAGGCGAACGCGCTGCCCGCCATCACGCCCGCGTGGGCCAGGCCCCACGCGTTGGCGTGGAACATCGGGACGACCGGCATGATCACGTCGCGTTCGCTGACCGCCAGCGTGTCGGCCAGCATCGCGCCGAGCGAGTGGAGCACCGTCGAGCGGTGCGAGTAGACGACGCCCTTCGGGTTGCCGGTGGTGCCGCTCGTGTAGCACATGGCGGCGGCCTGGTTCTCGTCCTCGATGCGGAACTCGGCCGGCTCGGCGCCGTCCAGCAGCTCGTCGTAGCGGACGATGCGATCGTCCTCCGGGACGTCGCCCGCGCCGTCGTCCATCACCACGATGTGCTTGACGGTGTCAAAGCCGCCGACCAGCGGCCAGAGGAGCCCGACCAGCGACCGGTCGACGAAGATGACCTCGTCCTCGGCGTGGTCGACGATGTAGCTGATCTGCTCGGGGAAGAGGCGGATGTTGAGCGTGTGCAGGACGCGCCCGCTGCACGGCGCCGCGAAGTAGAGCTCGAGATGCCGGGCCGTGTTCCAGGCGAAGGTGGCCACGCGCCCGTCCTCGGAGATGCCGAGGGCGTCGAGCGCGCCGGCCAGCCGGCGCGTGCGGTCGGCCCAGTCGGCGTACGTCGTCCGCTCGCGACCGGTCGCGGTGAGCGTGGTCATCGTCTTGTCGCCGAACAGCTTCTCCGCCCGCCCGAACAGGTGCGGCAGCGTCAGCGGATAGGCCGACATCAGTCCCTGCATCGCTCTCCTCCTTCAGTTCACAGGCCCAGGCGGGGAAGCTCGATCGCCGGGCATCGATCCATGACCACCCGGAGGCCGGCGGCGCGACCGCGCTCGGCGGCCGCCTCGTCGATCACCCCGAGCTGCATCCATACCGCCTTGGCGCCGATCTCGATCGCCTCGTCGACGTGCACGCCCGCGGCCGAGGCGCGGCGGAAGACGTCGACCACCTCGACCCGGGCGGGGATCGCGCGCAGCGAGGGGTAGGAGCGCTCGCCGAGCACGTGGGTGACCATCGGGTTCACCGGGATCACGCGGTAGCCGCGGCGCTGGAGCATGGAGGCGATGCGATGCGAGTCGCGATTCGGATCAGGCGAGCAGCCCACCACCGCCCACACGCGGGTGCCGGTGAGGACGGCGCGGACGTCGTCGACCGGCGGCAGCAGCGCGGACCGCGGGTGGCCGGCCAGGCCTCCTCGCTCGGCGATCCGCTCGAGCACCAGCGCGGTGTCGGCGATCGGGACGCCGGTGAGGTGATCCTCGCGCTGCTCGAAGTCGGCGACGATCGCGGCGATGGCCGCCTCGTAGGCCGCGCGGTCGCGTTCGCTCAGGGCCGAGACCGCGTCGGCGGCGCGGCCGAAGGCCTCGGAGCCGGCGCGCATGCCCTCGGCGTGAGCCGTGGCGTCCTCGCCGGCGCTGAGCGCGGCGAGGGCCAGCGCCCAGTGCGCGGGCGGCGAGTCGGCTCCCTCGGCGAGCTGCGCCCGAACGTACGGCGCCGGATCGTCGCCCGCCAGCACCGAGGCCTTGGCGTAGCCGACGAGCCGCCCGAAGCTGCGCGGCGGCGCCGCCTCCCACGAGGCCCGATAGCTCGCGGCGGCGCGGCGGAGCGCCTCGCGGGCGTCACCGCCGGCCAGCAGTGCGCGATGCGCCTCGCCGTCGGCGGCGATCGCCTCGCGCATGGCGTCCTCGTGCAACGCCGTCATGGCAGCAATGCTCGCAGTCGGCGGGCGTTCTTGACGGCAAACCCCTCCCAGTCGTTGTTGAAGTAGACGTAGCCGTCCCCGGACAGCGCCGCGACCCGGTCCGCCTTCTCCCGCAGCTCCGTCTCGCTGTAGTTCCCGCGGCGGCCGCGCGCGCCGTAGTGGAAGCGCACGAACGACCAGTCCGTGGTGGTCACCCACGGCTGCCACGGGCGCTCGGGGTGGTCGCCGATGGCCAGCGCGACGCCGTGCCAGCGCAGGAGATCGAGCACGTCGTCGGTGAACCAGCTCTGGTGGCGGAACTCGAACGCGTGGAGCACCGTCGGGAAGCTCGTCGAGCGCGGCGGCCAGGCGCGGGACGTCACGGTGGAAGTTGCCCGGCAGCTGCCACAGCACGGGTCCGAGCTTGGGCGACTGCGCGAGCGGCTCGATCGCCTCGTAGTAGCGGGCGATGCCGGGCTCCATGTCGGTCAGGCGCTTCATGTGCGTGAGGTACCGGCTGGCCTTGACGGCGAAGACGAAGTCGGGCGGGGTCTGCTCCAGCCAGCCGGCCACCGCCTGCGGCTTGGCCAGCCGGTAGAAGGTCGAGTTCACCTCGACGGTGTCGAACTCGGCCGCGTAGTGCTCGAGCCAGCGACGCTGCGGGAGGCCCTTGGGATAGAAGCGCTCGCGCCAGCTGGCGTACTGCCAGCCGGAGCAGCCGACGCGGATGCGGCCCATGCCACCAGAATGCCCCTCGCAATGGCCAAGGTATTCGTGACCCGCCGGCTGCCCTTCCCGGCGCTCGACGAGCTGCGCGCCGCGCATGACGTCGAGGAGTGGCCCGGCGACCTCCCGCCTTCGCCGGAGGAGCTGCGCTCCGCGGTCGCCGAGATCGACGGCCTGCTGTCGCTCATCACCGACCGGGTCGACGCGTCGGTGCTCGACGCGGCGCCCCGCCTGAAGGCCATCGCCAACATGGCCGTGGGCACCGACAACGTCGACGTCGAGGCCGCCAGGGAGCGCGGCATCCCGGTCGGCAACACGCCGGACGTGCTGACGGACGCGACGGCCGACCTCGCCTTCGCCCTGCTGCTCGCGCTGGCGCGCCGGATCGTGCCCGGCGCCGAGATGGTCCGCCGCGGGGAGTGGCGCACCTGGGAGCCGGCCGCCGACCTGGGCGCCGACCTCGCGGGAGCGACGCTGGGGATCGTCGGCTGGGGACGCATCGGGCAGGCGGTGGCGCGCCGCGCGGAGGGCTTCGGGATGGAGGTCGTCCACAGCTCGCGCTCCTCGGGCGTGCCGCTGGAGGAGCTGCTGGAGCGAGCCGACTTCGTCTCCCTGCACACGCCGCTGACGCCGGAGACGCGAGCGCTCGTCGATGCCGGCGCGCTCGCGCGCATGAAGCCGACGGCGCTGCTGGTCAACACCTCGCGCGGCGGCGTGATCGATCAGGACGCGCTGCGCACCGCCCTGCACGAGGGCACGATCGCGGGCGCCGCGCTCGACGTGACGGACCCCGAGCCGCTGCCGGCCGACCACCCGCTGCTCGACGCGCCCAACCTGCTCGTCGTGCCCCATGTGGGGTCGGCCACCGTGCGGACGCGTGCGAGGATGGCGGCCATGGCCGTCGAGAACCTGCTGGCCGCGCTGGACGGCCGCGAGATGCCGCACCCCGTCGCATGACCCGCGTCGCCGTTGTCGACATCGGGACCAACTCGACCCGGCTGCTCGTGGCCGAGGTGGACGGCGGGGTGAAGGAGCTCGCGCGCGAATCGATCGTGACGCGGCTCGGCGAGGGCGTGGACCGGACCGGGCGGCTCGGCGACGAGCCGCAGGCCCGCGTGTTCGCGGCGCTCGAGAAGTACCGCGAGGTGATCGAGGAGCGCGGCGCCGACGTCCGCACGGCGGTGATGACCTCGGCGGTCCGCGACGCGGCGAACGGCGCCGAGTTCGCGGCGATCGTGCACGACCGCTACGGGCTCGAGGCGGCGACGCTGTCCGGCGACGAGGAGGCGCGGCTCACGTACCTCGGCGCGGTGGCGGCGCGCGAGAACACCGACGCGCCGCTCGTGGTCATCGACATCGGCGGCGGCTCCACCGAGCTGGTGGTGGGCGCCGGCGGCGCGGTCGACTTCCACACGTCCACCCAGGTCGGCGTCGTCCGGCACAGCGAGCGCCACCTGCACTCCGACCCGCCGACGCCGGACGAGCTGGCCGCGCTCGCGGCCGACGCCCGCGGCGTGATCGACGCAGCGGTGCCGGAGGACGTGCGCCGCCGGGCGACCGCGGGGGTGGGCGTTGGCGGCACCGCCACGCAGCTCGCGTCGATCGACCTCGAGCTGTCCGAGCACGACCGCGACCGCGTCGAAGGCCACGCGCTGCCGCTCGCGACGCTCGAGCGGCTCCGCGACCGCCTGGCCTCCCTGCCGCTCGAGGAGCGCAAGGGCGTGAAGGGCCTCGATCCGGCCCGCGCCCCGACGATCGTCGCGGGGGTCACCATCTTGATCGAGGCAGTGTCCGCATTCGGGCTGGACGGGGTCGAGGTGTCCCAGCGCGACATCCTCTGGGGAGTCGCTCTCGACGCAGGCCGAAATGGTTAATCCGGCGGCGAAACCCTGGACACTTGTTCGATTGTTACGCGGCGCACGAGGGGTGGATACTCCATTGCGTCGGAAAGGGCGGTCGTGCCTCCCGCCGCCGTCCCTCTGACGCCATAGGTCCGGGCGATGCCGCATCATCGGCGCCTCCCGCCGTCCGGGCCAACCAAATAGGCCCCCTAAGGCACGTACCCCTGCCCGTCCTGACGGGGCCATCTTGAAGCCGCCCGCCCCCGCCGCGGGCGGCTTCACGTTTATCCGGGGCCGTTTATGTCGCCTCAACCCCGGCATTGAGGGAGCGGGATCGGCCGGGATTTCGTCCTCGGATCCTGCTTAGGGGTGACACCGTGACCCGAAAGCAGGATGCGGGCGAGGAATCTCGCCGCGCGAGACGGCTCCCCACCTCCCCACCCAGCCGCAGTTTGAGCCCTAGGCCAGGTTGGCGGACCGCGGGTACGCCACCGACGGATCCGTGAGCACGTTGATCAGCGTCGGCCCGGTGTTCGAGAAGGCCCGCTCCAGGGCCGGCCGCAGCTCGTCCGGCGTCCGGACGAGCTCCCCGTGGCCGCCCAGCGCCTCCACCAGCGTGTCGTACCGCGTCTCGGGCGTCAGCTCCGCGGCGACCGAGTAGCCGTAGAGGAACTCCATCGGGTGCTTCTCCAGCCCCCAGATGCCGTTGTTGCCCATCACGCCGACCACGCTGACGCCGTGGCGGGCCAGGGTGTCGAACTCCATCCCCGAGAAGCCGAAGGCGCCGTCGCCCAGCAGCAGGACGACCTGGCGGTCCGGGTGGGCGAGCTTGGCGGCCAGGGCGTAGCCCGGTCCGCTGCCCAGGCAGCCGAACGGGCCGGGGTCCAGCCAGCAGCCCGGCTCGTACGAGGAGACCATCCGGCCCGCGTAGGACACGAAGTCCCCGCCGTCGCCGACCACGATGGCGTTGCGGTCCAGGACGCCCGCCAGCTCGCCGTAGACGCGCATCGGGTGCAGAGGCGCGCGCGGGTCCTCGAGCAGCTCGCGCTCGGCCTCGCGCTTTGAGGCCTCGACCTCGCGGAGCTGCGCCAGCCAGTCGGCCCGCCCGGAGGCCCCGCCGGCCGCCGCGAGGGCGCTCAGCGTCGCCGCGACGTCGCCGTAGCACTCGGCCGCGACCGCCCGCGGGTGGTCGCGCTCGGGCTCGGCGAGGTCGACGGCCACGATCTCGGTCTCCTCGCCGAAGGCGGCGCCGAAGCCGAGCCGGAAGTCCATCGGCACGCCGACCACCAGCGCCACGTCCGCGCCCTTCAGCGCCGTGCTGCGCGCCCGGGAGAAGAAGTTCTCGTGGTCGGCGGGCAGGCAGCCGCGCGCCAGGCCGTTGAGGAACACGGGGATCCCGCAGGCCTCGGACAGCTCGCGCAGCGCGTCCTCCCCGTGCCCCCAGTAGAGGTTCGTGCCGGCCATGATCACCGGCCGGTCGGCGTCGCGCAGGAGCGCCAGCGCGCGGTCGACCGCTCCGGTGTCCGCCGCGGGCCACCCGACCGGCCGCAGCTCCGGCAGCGGCGCCTCCTCGGCCTCCGAGAACACCACGTCGAGCGGGAAGTCGAGGAACGCCGGTCCGGGATGGTCGCGCCGCGTCGCCCCCCAGGCGTCGTCGATCAGGCCCTGGATCTCGGTCGTCGCGCCCGCGGTGGCGGCGAGCTTGACCAGCGGCCGCACGAACGGCACGTGGTCGATCTCCTGCAGCGAGCCCTGGCCCCAGCGCATGGCGGGCGCGCGGCCGCCGAGGACCAGCATCGGCGAGTGGTTGGACTGCGCGCTGGCCATCGCGCTCATGCCGTTGGTCACGCCCGGGCCCGCGGTGAGCGCCGCCACGCCAGGTTCACGCGTCACCTTGGCCCAGCCCTCGGCGGCGAAGGTCGCCGACGCCTCGTGGCGCACGTCGACGATGTCGATGCCCTCCTCGCGACAGCCGTCGTAGATGGAGAACAGGTGGCCGCCCGAGAGCGTGAAGAGCTTGGTGACGCCGTAGGCCTTCAGGCGCCTGGCGACCAGCCGGCCGCCGTGGAGAGTGGTCATCTCAGCGGGCATAGGCGCGGCAATCTACCCCCCGGCCGGGGGGTTGGACGCCGGTCACCCGTGAGCTGTCGCACACTCGGGGCTAGGGTCCGGACCCATGGACAACGAGACCCAGATCAGGGACGCGGACCTGGAGCTGCTCCTCAACGAGAGCGACCGTGAGCAGCCGTTCCTCGTGGCCCACCGCCGCCCGGAAGCGGCGCAGGAACCGCGCGAGGAGCTCGACGAGCAGATCCTCGCCGGGCTCGTAACCCCGTACTAGCCGGCGTCTAGCGACGCAGTCCGGCCGCGGCATGCAGCCGCGCCGCCGCGGTCGCGTCCGCCACCTGCGACTCGCCCCAGTACAGGGCGCGCCCGATGCGCAGCGCCGGCAGCCGGTCGGCGCCCGCCGCCAGCAGGCGGCGTCCCGACGCCTCGATGCCGCCGTCACGGCCGCGATCGCCCGCCGCTTGCAGGCACTCGTCCAGCCCCAGCCCGGCGGCCGCGGCCGCCTCGGCCAGGATCTCCGGGTCGTCGAGATCGAAGCCGCCGCAGAACGCGAGCCGGCTCGCCGCGAGGGCGAAGGCCGCACCGCGACCGCGCTCCGTCGCGAACGCCGCGAGCCGCATGGCCGCGGGTACCTCACCCGGCCAGCCTTCGGGCCACTCGAGTGGAAGCCGCATCGCGTCGGCGCGCTCCTGGGCTGCCGCGCGAATGCCGGCCAGCGCGACCGGGTCCGAGGCGAGTGAGCCGCGGCGCAGCGCCGTGGTCGACGCGGGCGTCCAGGTCACGGCGTCGAACGCGCGCTCGACGCGCTCCGCCATGAGGTAGGTGAACGGACAGGCCAAATCGAAGAGAAACTCGGCGCGCAGCGACTCATGCCGCCGGTGCGGCCGTTCGCGTCGTGCTTGCCTGCGCTCCGCGAGTCTGATGAGCTCGCCCATGTCTCCCTGTCCGATCTGCCGGAAACCCTTGCTATGTGGCGCGTTTCGCCGCCCTGCATCCGGTATGAACGACCGCTGCGAGGAAAACTTGCGTGCCCATCGCACTAAGGTTGTCCGGGTCCGGACCTTAGGGTCCAATGTCCATCACACGAAACCTCCCGTCCGAAGTCGGAGTATGCTCCGAAAAACCCCCCGTTGAGAGGCACTGAGATCCCCAACGTACCGCCCCCCAAGCGCCATCCGTACGACCAGTGGTCGCCGGACGCGCGCGCCCTCGACCTGGTGGGCGACAAGTGGACCCTGCTGATCATTCGCGACCTCGCGGCGGGGCCCCGGCGCTTCGTCGAGCTGCAGCGAGTCCTCCCGGGCATCTCGACCGAGCAGCTGCGCTCGCGCCTGAACCGCATGGTGGCCGACGGACTGCTCACCCGCCAGCGCTACCGCGAGGTACCTCCGCGCGTGGACTACGAGCTGACCGAGCGCTCGCGCGAGCTGATGCCGGTGGTCGGCGCGCTCGCGCGCTGGGGCTACGACTGGGTCTGGAGCTCCCCGCGTCCTGGCGAGGACGTCAACATCGGCGCCGTCTTCCGCCTCGCCCCCGGGCTCATCGAGCCGCCGCGCGGCGTCGAGGGCACGATCGAGCTCATCGTGGAGGCCGAGGGCGACGACCCTGAGCGTCGCTACCAGCTGACCACGGCGAACGGGCGGCTGGAGATCACCGAGGGCGAGTCGGAGAGCCCCACCGGCGCCACGGTGACCGCGAGGAAGGCCGACTGGGTCCGCGCGCTCGGCCCCGAGGGCACCTCGGACGGGCTCACCATCCGCGGGAACCGCGGGCTGGCCGACGCCATCCTCGCCGGCTTCACGGCCGCCGCCGCGCGCCGCGCCGCGGCCTAGTACCGGTACTCAGTTCTCCGGCTTGGAGTAGTCCTCCGCCTGGATGTGCGGGAAGTCGCCCTGGATGCGGCCCTGGAACTCGACGCCGCCGTGCTTCCAGCAGCCCGGCGAACCGTCCGAGGTCGGCGCCCCCTTCTCCCCGCCCGCGTTCTTGCAGTCGGACGACGGCGACATCAGGTACTTCATGGCCTCGGGCCCGAAGAGGTGCTTCGGCCCGACGTACGTCTCGCCGCGGTTCGCGCGCAGGCGCTCGGGATAGATCGCCGCGCTCTCGGCGCCGAGCGGCCCGAACTGCCGCAGGTAGTGGCCGGTGCCGCCGCCCGGCGAGGCCGTGGTGTCGGCCAGCGCCGCCGCGCCGTAGGAGATGAAGTCCGAGACCTGGAGCTGTGAGAGCTCGAGGTACTGCAGCATCGGGTTGAGCTGCCCGAGGAACGGGTGCAGCTCGGCGAGCAGCGGCTTGGCGCCCTCGAGCGTCTCGCGCGCGGCCGGAAGGCCCGTCTTGGACGCCTCGATCAGCGGATCGAGGTCGCGGAAGAACTGCTCGAGGTGCGGGGCCGTGGCGCGCAGGTCGGCGAGCGTCGGCTTGAGATCCTGGGCCACCGGCCGCAGGTCCTGCACGAGCGGCCGCGTGTCGGTCGAGAACGTCTCGAGCCGCGCCAGCGTGGCCTTGGACTCGTCGAGGAACGTCGGGAAGATGCGCACCGCCTCGGCCAGCGCGTCGTTGCGCGAGCCGGTCGCGCTGAAGACGCGCTCGGACGACGTGATGAGCGTCTCCAGCTGCTGCTCGTTCTCGGTCAGCGCGCCGAACGTGACGCCGGTGTTCTTGACGAGGCGCCCGAGCGCCTGCTCCTGGGAGTCGAGCACCTGCAGGACGTCGGAGCCGTCGGCCGCGAAGCCGGGGAGCGTGCCCAGGGCGTCGTTGAAGTCGCGCCCGCGTCCTTTGATGCCCTCGCCGAGCTCCTGCTGCCAGGTCCGGAACGCCTCCCGGGTGGCCGGGTCCAGCGAGTCGAAGATCTCGTCGAGCTGCACCGTGTCGGCCACGCGCGCGTTCGCCAGCCGCTCACCTTCGCCGAGCATCTCCCGAGAGCTGCCGGGCGTCAGCTCCACGTAGGTCTCCCCCAGCAGCGTCTTCTGGCGCAGCATGGCGCTCGCGTCCTGGTGCAGCGGCGCGAACTGCCGGTCCAGCTCGATCGTCGCCACCGTGCGGTTGCGGTCGCCGTCGACCTCCAGGTCGCGGACCTTGCCGACCGACACGCCGGCGATCCGCACGTCGGACTCGGTGGCCAGCGTGGTCGCCTCCGGGAAGGCCACCTGCACGCGGTAGCCCTCGGGCTTGAGCGGGATCGCGCCGCCGAACGAGAGCCACAGGAAGAGCAGGAGCCCGAAGCACGACAGCGCGAACGTCGTCATGACGAGGATGCGGCCGAGTGAGGGGGCGGACTTGTTCATCAGCCGGTCCCGCACGCCTGGCTGTCGGTGAGGATCGGGGTGAGCATCGAGAGGAACTCCATCTCGG
This sequence comes from uncultured Solirubrobacteraceae bacterium, assembly GCA_963774155.1. Taxonomy (GTDB): domain Bacteria; phylum Actinomycetota; class Thermoleophilia; order Solirubrobacterales; family Solirubrobacteraceae; genus DASSUW01. The sequence goes on along the minus strand of CAVZDW010000004.1, from coordinate 202,563 downwards.
GCCGCTCCTTGACCACCTGCTCGATCGTCGCGCAGGGCGCCGCGATGGTCACCGGGCGGAACGTGCCGTGGGCGTCGGAGCTCGAGAACAGCTGCGTGGCCATGTGCTGCGCCCACGCGACCCAGAAGAGGTAGCCCTCCTGGCGGTTCGCGTTGTCCGGGTCCTCGCGGCCGTTCGGGTTGTTGGCGGCCATGTTGAGGAAGCGGTTGACCTGCTCGAACGACGTCGTGAGGTCCGGGGTGGCCTTGGCGAGGTTCTTGGCGGCGGGCCGCAGGTCGCGCACCACCGGGCGCGCCTCGCGCACGAACGGGCGGATGTCGTCCTGCAGCAGCGGCGTGACCTCGCGCGCCAGCGGGCGCAGCGCGTCGTTGGCGGGCGCCAGGGCGCGGGCCGCCGGGCGCAGGCGCTCGGCGGTGGGTCCGAGGAGCCGGCCGTAGTCCTCGAGCTTGGCCATCGTGCCGGTCGTCGTCTCCAGCGCGCCGGGCAGCTCGGCGACGGCGCTGGAGACGTTGGCCTCCTCGGCCGCGAACTGCCGCATGACGGCGGCGGAGGAGTCGACGAGGCCGGCGAGGTCGTCGCCGCGCGAGGCGAGCTCCTGGTTGAGCGTGTTCAGCGACGTGATGAGGTGGCGCAGGTTGGCGCGCCGCTTGGCCACCGCCGAGTTCACGCGTGCGAGGTCGCGGTGCGTGGGCTCGAAGCGGCGGAAGACCTCGCGGAGGTCCAGCCCGCGCCCTTCGAGCCCGCGGCCCGGCGTCGGAGATCAGCAGCTTGAGGTAGTCGCGCGTGTCCGCGTCGAGCTCCGCGAGGATCTCGTCCGGGTTGACGTCCGGCGCGGTCGAGGAGATCGGGACCGTGAAGTCCTCGTCGGCGGCCGGCGCCTCGGACGTGCCGGGCTCGAGGTCGATGAACATGTCCTTGAGCCCGGTCTTGGGCCGCAGCAGCGCGGTCGCGTCGGTGCGGATCATGCTCTCGTACTCGGGGTCGATGACCATCTCGACCACGGCCTTGCCGTCCTCGAGCTCGACCGCGCCGATGTCGCCGATCCGCACGCCGGCCACCCGCACGGTCTGGCCCTGGCCCGGGGTGACGGCCTGCGCGGTGGCGAACTCGGCCTTGATCCGCAGCGGCGCCTCCTCCCACGGGAAGCGCATCCGCTGCTGGTCGAGGATGTAGAGCGAGACGGCGGCCGACACGACGATCAGCCCGAGGACCGCGATGACCTCCTTGGCGTGCTTGCGGATCGCCGTCATCGCGTCGCCTTCTCCAGCTTGTCGACGAGCGGCTTGGTGAGGTCGGTCTCGGCGACGTCGAGGAGCCCGTCGAGGCCCTCGGCCTTGAGCTGCTTGCGCAGCCACGAGACGGCCTCGCCGCGCGCCTCGGCGTAGCGGGCCTGGAACGCCGGCGTGTCGGTGTTCACGGTGCGCTGCGGCGGCGGGCCGGCGGGGTTGGTGTGGAGGTCGGGCTGCTGCTGGGTCTCGCACGGCACGCCGGCGTCGAGCGGCGGGCGCTTCGCCGGCCGCGGCGGGTTGGCGCCGATCAGCGGCTCGGGCGTGGTCGCGAAGACGCCGGGCTTGAAGGTGACGAGGTTCTTGCCGCCGGCGGCCAGCACGCGGAACCACGAGCCGTTGGCGTCGGCCGAGCGGCTCTCGCCCGCCAGGCCCGGCAGCGGCTTCGGGGCCTCCTCGAAGACCTTGCCGGTGGCCGGGAACTGCTTGTCCGGCACCGTGTCGACCGACCACGGGTGGATGACCTCGTTCTGGCAGCTCGCCGCGCGCCGGACCTGGCGGTAGAGCGGGAGGCTGCGGTCGATCAGCCGGGCCAGGTCGGGCACGGTCGGCTTGAGGTCGGCGGCCAGCCCGCGCAGCTCCTCCTCCGAGACCAGGCCGCGCAGCTCGCGCACGAACGGGATCGAGACGTCGAGCGTCTCCTCCGAGTTCTGGACGCCGGGCCGCAGCTCGGTGGCCAGCGCGCGCAGCGGCGGGAACGACTCGTTGAGCTCGGCCAGCGCCGGCATCGAGGCGGCCAGCGTGCGCGGCAGCTCGGCGATGGCCGCCGAGAGGTTGGCCTCCTCGCTCGCGAACGCGCCCGCCGTGACGTGGAAGTCCGTGATGAGCGACTTCAGGTCCTCGCGGTTGCGGTCGAGCGCCGCGGCGGTGGCGCCGGCGTTCTTCACGTAGCCGGAGAGGTCGCGGCCCGTCTCGCCGCGCATCGCGTCGGCCACGATGGCGGAGTCGCGGTACGCCGGCTCCCAGTAGGGGATCGACTCGTTGAAGCCCTTCCCGCCCGCGCCGTCGAGCGCGGTCCCGTACTCGTGCAGGAGGATCTTGAGGTCCTCGCGGGTGTCGGACTCGAGCGCGGTCAGCACCTCGTCGAGCTGCACCGGCGTCGCGGTCTGCTGGACGGGGATCGTCGCGCCGTCCTCGAGCTCCGGCGTCGACGGCGAGCCCGCGGTGAGGTCGACGAAGAAGTTGCCCTCGAGGAAGATGCGCGGCCGGATCTTGGCCGTCGCGTCGGCGTGCACCGGGCGGCCCTTGTCGGAGATCCGCATGGTCACGACGGCGCCCTCGCCGCCGCGCTCGGACCGCTCGACCGCCGTGACCTTGCCGACCTCGACGCCGGAGATCCGCACCGGCGATCCGGTGCGCAGGTTGTTGGCCGTGGTGAAGGCGGCGCGGACCTCGTAGTGCGACTGCAGCGGCAGCTCCTTGGTCCAGGCGAAGACGACGAGGACCGCGATCACGACGAGGGCGACGAGGCCGAGAGTGACGTTGGAGACGCGCCTCATGGGTTCTCGCTCTCCGGCAGGTCGGCGTACTCGCCGGTCTCCGGCTCGGCCGTGAAGGTCTGGCCGGCGGGGACCCGCTCACGGCCCGTGAAGGTCGTTCCCTGCAGGCCGGGCGAGCGCGGGTCGCGGGCGATCTTGTACTGGTCCGGGAAGAACCGCGCCTGGTCCTCGACGAAGCCGCGCTGGCCGGCCTCGCAGTCCGCGCGGCCGTCCGGGGCCACGGCGGCGCCGTAGGGCTGGTCCTGCGCGTACTGCGGCGTGCCCTCCTGGACCGCCTTGCCGTTGGCCGGCTCGTCGGCGCCCATCGAGCCGAGCGAGTCCTCCTGGCGACCGGTGGTGTTGACCAGCGCGCGCTGGGCCGAGCCGGTGCTGTCGGGCTCGGAGAAGTGCTCGGCCAGGTACGTGAAGAAGTAGTTCCAGGAGTTGCAGACGGTCACGTACGGGCCGTAGAAGCGCAGCTGCGGGTTGAGCGTGGTCACCGTGGCCGTGAGGCCGCGGAGCGCCGCGTTGGTGCCGGGCGCCTCGGCGAGCTCGCGGACGCGCACGAGCGTCTTGCGGACCTCCTCGTTGAGCGCCGGGACGCGCTTCTGCACCGGCGTGCCGACCTTGACCGCGCCGTTGAGCGGCGGCAGCGCGCCGCGCAGCTCCTCGGTGGCGCCGGAGAAGTCGCGCGAGAAGGCGGTGAGGTCGTCGAGGAAGGGCTGCTGGACGCGGAACGACCTCGTGCCTCCTTCCAGCGTGGCGGGCGACTTGGCGATCATGTCCTTGAGCGCCTGCTCGTCGCGGCCGAGCGCCTCGAACGTGTCGGCCATGCCGGTGAAGAGCCGCGCGTTCTGCTCGGACACCGGGGCGACGATGCGCGCGGCGTCGCTCAGCTCCTTGACGAAGCCGTCGAGGTCGGTCTCCGGGTCGGCCAGCGTGTTCATGACCGGCTCGAGCGAGGCGAGCAGCGGCGGCAGCTCCTCGAGCGTGCGGCCGACGGCCTGGCCGCGGCCGGCGAAGCTGTCGCCGAAGCCGCGGAGGTTCTCCTGGGCGGCTTCGCGCGTCGGCTTGTCGAACATCTCGTAGACCTCGTCGAGCTCGGTCGAGAACGAGGCCTGCGACGACGGGACGGTGTCCCCGTTCTCGAAGGCCTCCTTGCTCGTGCCCTTCGTGACCTCGACGTACTTGAGGCCGAGGGCGGAGCGCGGGCGGATGCGGATGGTCGAGTCGTCGGGGAGGTGGCCCTGCGCCTTGTCGAGCTCCAGCGTCAGCTCGGCGCCGCTCGAGCCGTCCTCGAGCCGCACCGGCCGCATGTCGCTGACCACGCCGATGCGCGAGCCGCCCGAGCGGACCTCGTTGCCCGCGACGAGGTTGGCGCCGTTGGCCACGCGCACCTTCACCGTCGTGGTCGGGACGAACGGCAGGCCCTTGTTCGCGTTGTAGGCGAGGAAGACGGCCACGGTCGTGACCAGCACGGTCACGGCGCCGATCAGCATGGGGTTGGCTGCGACGGACGCGCGCTTCATGGGGCGAGGAGGAAGTCGAGGAGCTGCTGGCTCTCGGCCGCGCCGGGCACCTGCTGGCCCTGCGGGAGCGTCGGCAGCGGGATCGGGAGCGCGGGGACGCCGGGGGCCTGCGGAAGCTCGGGGAGCTCGATGCCGAGCGTCTCCTCGATCTTCTCCGCGAGCTCCTCGGCCGCCTTGCGCTGGTCCTTGTCGAGCTTGGGGAGCTCCTTCGGCGGCTCCTCGGCCTTGGCCGGGGCCTCCTTCTTCTCCGCCGGCTTGCTCGAGGCGGGGAGGTGGTGCTCGGCGCCGTGCTGCGCGCCGGTGAACGACGGGTCGGGCTGCGTGATGCCGGGCTGGTGCGGGCCGAGGATGGCGGCGCAGCGCGAGTAGAACCCGGCGTCCTCCTTGAGCTTCTCCTTCAGCGAGGCGAGGCTCTGGTAGTCCGAGCACTCGGACAGGAAGAGGTTCACCTTCAGCATGTAGCCGGTGCTGTCGTAGGTGTTGATCGCCATCGTCTGGTCGTAGACGTACGAGAGGAGCGCCTCGAAGCCCGTGTAGCCCTTGCCGCCGGGCGAGCGCGGGTCCGGCTCGACGGCGAAGTCGCGGTCGTGGAGGTGCTGCAGGACGATGGCCAGGTTGTTGCCGAGCTCCGGCGTCTTCGTGGCGAACTCGTTGAGCTGCGCGATCGTCGGCTTGGCCGCCCGCATGGCGGGGCGGCCGTCCTCGGACAGCTCGGCGAGCGACTTGAAGCCGGTGCGGCTCGAGTCGGCGAAGTCGGGAAGGTTCTCGAGCAGCTCGGCGAGCTGGCCGGCGGACGCGTTGAGGTCGGCGAGGGCCGGGTTCTGCGCGTCGGCGGCCTGGCCGAGCTTGGCCATGGTCGGCTCGAGCTCGCGCAGGAACTCGGGGAGGCGCTGGAGGCTGGCGGCGATCTCGGCGCGGCGCTCGGCCGAGGCGGCGGCGGTCTGCTTGGTCTCGGTGACGAAGCGGCCGACGTTCTCGCGGTTGCCGGCGAGGTCGCCGATCACGGTGTCGGCGTCGCGCGTCAGCTCGCCCAGCACCTGGTTCTGCTCGGCCAGGATGGCCAGCACGCGGTCGGTCTCTCGCAGCGCCGGGACCGCGCGCGAGACAGTCGCCTGGATGTCGTCGGCGCGGCCGCCGACGCCGGCGCCGAGCTCGCTGAGGATGATCCCGAGCCGCTCGCGGTACGGGCGGCGCATGATGTTGTTGATGAGGTCGATCGGGATCGTCGACGCCGTCTGCTCGACCGGGATGACGGCGCCGGGCTCGAGGCGCTCGCGCTCGGTGCCGGGCCGGCAGTCGACGAAGTACTCGCCGATGAGCGACTGCGGGCGGGTCTCGCAGAACGCGTCGCTGCGCAGCGAGCCGAAGCCCTCCTGCGTGACGGTGAAGTCGATCAGCGCGTGCTTGGTCTTCGGGTCGACGCGCATGCCCGTCACGTGGCCGGCGCGGACGCCCGCGACCTTGACGTCGGCGCCCTCGACGACGCCGAACGCGTTGTCGAGCTCGACGGTGTAGTTCGGACCGACCGGGTTCACTCGAGCCGCCGCTCGCCACGGCGACGGTGGCCGCGGTGGCGACGAGGATGGCCACGATGCCGATGAGCGCGCGCATCAGCCGCCGGGGAGCGTCTGGCTCGGGTCGCAGTTGTAGTCCGCCGTCGGCTTCCAGGGCCGGCTGCCGTCATCGGACTTGTGGTCGCCGCCGCCGGGGCAGCGGTTGCGCTGATCGGTGGCCGCGACCTGCTGGAACACCGTGTCGCGCAGCTCCGGCGGGACCGGGGTGAGCTGGCCGTCGAGCACCGCGAAGGCGCTGGCGTGGATGCCCACGCGCGAGGCGGCGCCGAGCGCGTCGTAGGTGCCGGAGTGGCTGAAGTCGTCGAACCAGCCGAGCAGGTCCACCGTGTACGGCCGCAGGTAGCCGATCTGCGGCGTGACGTTCTCGAGCGCCTTGGTCGAGGCCGGGAACGCGCCCTCGCGGTCCTCGCCGTTGTCCTTGACGGTGCCGACGGCGACGTCGCGCAGCGCCGGCTGGGCGTTGGTGAGGTCGATCAGGTCGTTGCCCTCGCCCTCCGCCTTGAGCAGCCGGCTGAGGTCCTGGAAGGTCGGCCGGGCGTCCTGCGCGAGGGGGCGCAGCTCGGCCAGGAAGGGCCGCAGCTTCTTGGCGACGGGCTTGGAGTCGTCCACCAGCGGCTCGAGGTCGTCGAGCGCCGCGCGCAGGTTGAGGAACGTCGTGTTGGCGCGGCGCATGAAGGCGGGGAGCTGCTCGACCGAGTCGCGGAGCGCCTCCTGCTCGGAGCCGATCGCGTTGGTCGTGGTGGCGAGCTGATCGACGAGGCCGGCGAGGTCGTCGCGGCGGTCGGCGAGGTCGGTCACGAGCTGCGAGGAGGAGACGACGAAGCGCTCGAGCAGCTTGGAGTCGCTGTTGAGCTCGTTGAAGAGGCGGGAAGAGGCGCTCAGCGACGGGTTGAGGTAGAGCAGGCCCGCGTTCATCTGCTCGCCGCGGCCCTCGTGCTGGTCGGCCGAGCCCTTGATGACCTGCTGGAGGTCCTTGCGCGTCGGCTCGTCGAGCGTGTTGAAGATCTCGTCGAGGTCGACCGCCGTCGTGGTGCTCTCCTGCTCGATGGTGCCGCCGTCGGGGATGTCGGGCTGGCGGCCATCCGCGAGCCGGAGGTCGATGTAGCGGTTGGCGACGCCGGAGAGCGAGGCCTGGCGGACCGTGGCCAGCGTGCCCTTGCGCAGGGGCGCGTAGTCGCTGTCGATGCTGAGGGTGAGCTCCGCCTGGCCGTCCGGCGTCAGGTGGATGTCCTCGACCTTGCCGGCCGGGATGCCGGAGACCTGCACGAGGTTGCCCTTGACGAGCTGCGAGGCGTTCTCGAAGCGGGCCTTGACCGTGTAGTCGTTCGCGCCACCGACCAGCAGCACCGTGATGAACACGATGGCCGCCACGAGGGCGATGAACGCGACGACGCGCGCGAGTGGGGCTGTTCCTCGCAAGTTCCTCCTGCTCCCTTCCCAGGAGCGGGAACGCGGGCGTTCAGCAAAACTTGCGAAAACGTGTGATGCGCTTCACACAGGGAGGCCGAGCGCGGTGCGGACCTCGCGCTCGTCGAGCCCCTCCACGGAGATGGTCTTGTCGCGCGACGTGTGGCCCTTCGTGACCCGCACGCGCGAGGGCGCGATGCGGGCGGCCTTGGCCACGAGGCGGCACAGCGCCTCGTTGGCCTTGCCGTCGACGGGCTCGCTCAGGCGCGTACCGGCGTGTCGCGCCGTTCCACGAACGGCAGCCGGTGGCGGGAACCAGGCCGACGGCGCTCGACCGCCGTCTCGCCGCCGCACTCCTCGCACGGCTCGGCCAGCAGGTGGTCGAGGGTCACCGGCGTCAGCGCCCAGCGCGTCGCGCCGCACTCCAGGCATCTGACCGCATCCATACCCCCACCATTGCGCGAAACCCCGGCGAGCTCAAGCTCCTGGGTCCTTACGGCGACCGAAACGTTCTCTTCCGAATGCTCGGAGCGTGAAATACAGGGCGAGCGGTGAGAGCAGGATCGCCCACGCCGTGACCTGCGTGCCGGTCGACGGCGCGGTCATCTCGCCCACGTAGACCCCGTTGCGGTAGCCGCGACAGTGCGTGCCGGGCGGGAACAGCGTGTGCTCGCGCTCGAGCCGGAACGATCCCCCGCCGCCCGCGCTGAGCTCGCTCGTGCACGGACCGTCGAGTCCGTCCTCCCCGAAGTAGCCGCCCACCCAGACGCCGCACGCGACCACCACGGCGATCGCCATGCCCACCAGGAAGCCGCGCGACATCACGCCATTGAAGCGCGCCAGGTTGGGAATAGACGCCAGCAGGCGGAGCGTCTTGCCTTTCCGATGAGCACAAAGATGCAGGACATCCTGAGCCGGACCCTCGGCGAGCTTCGCCACGAGCCGATCGAGAAGCGCGTGCGGGCGAACCTCGGCTCCGAGGCGACCGTCGACAGCACGCGCGCGATCCTCGTCTGGGAACCGCGCCGCGTCGTCCCCTCCTTCGCCGTGCCGGTCGAGGACATCCGGGCCGAGCTTGCCGCCGCGCCGGCGACGAACGGCCAGGCCGCCGGCGTGCTGCACCCGGGGATTCCGTTCCGCGTGCACACGGCCGCCGGCGAGCCGGTCACGATCGCCGACCGAGAGGGCGCCGGGTTCCGGCTCGCCGACGACGACCTGGCCGGGTACGTGGTGCTCGACTTCGACGCCTTCGACGAGTGGTACGAGGAGGACGAGCGGATCATCGGCCACCCGCGCGACCCCTTCCACCGCGTCGACGTCCGCCAGAGCGCCCGGCCGGTCCGCATCGAGGTGGACGGCGACGTCGTGGCCGAGACCACGAGCGCCCGCCTGCTCTTCGAGACCCGGCTGCCGGTGCGCTTCTACCTCCCGCGCGAGGACGTCCGCCTCGAGCTCCACCCCAGCTCGCGGCAGACCTACTGCCCCTACAAGGGCGGCGCGTCGTACTGGTCGGTCGACGCCGGCGGCCGCCGGCGCGAGGATCTGGCCTGGAGCTACGAGCAGCCGCTCCCGGACGCCGTCGCGATCACCGGCCTCGTGGCCTTCTGGGACGAGCGGGTGGACGTCTTCGTCGACGGCGAGCGGCGCGCCCGCCCCGGCGGCCCGATCGCCGAGGCCCTGCGGGACGAGTTCAGCGTCTGAGTACCCGGGGTGGGACTCGAACCCACAGGGCTCTTGCGAGCAACGCCTTTTAAGGGCGCGGACTTTGCCAGTTTGTCTACCCGGGCTCGGCGCCCATGGTACGGGCTGCTCCGTCGTATTAATCGGTCGAAAGGTTGCCTCGCTAACCTCGATCCGACGCAACTTTCCCGTCGCGTTCGAGTTTTCCGCGACGAGGGCAATGATCGCCGCCTGCGCGGCGACGTACGTTTTGGAAGCTTCCGCACTCCATCACCCAGCCGGCGTAGCCGGCATGCACGGGCGCTCGCCGCTGCTGCGGCTGCAGTCCGACGAGCGCCTGATCACGCTCGTCCGGCGCGGCAACCACCACGCGTTCGAGGCGCTGGTGGCCCGCTACCAGGCGCGCCTACTGGCCTTCTGCCGGCACATGCTGTCCTCGAAGGAGGACGCCGAGGATGTGCTGCAGGAGGTCTTCGCGGCCGCGTTCAACGCGATCCTCGCCGACAGCCGCGAGATCAACGTGCGCCCGTGGCTGTACCGGATCGCGCGCAACCGCTCGCTCAACCACCTGCGGCGGACGCAGGCGGTCGGCGTGGACTCGATGGACATCCATCTGTCCGACCACGGCCAGACGACGGCCGACAAGGTCCATCGCCGCGAGGACTTCCGGCTGCTGATCGCCGACGTGCAGGAGCTGCCCGAGACGCAGCGGACCGCGCTGCTGCTGCGGGAGATCGACGCGCTCTCGTACGACCAGATCTCCGAGGCGATGGAGACCACCGTCCCGTCGGTCAAGTCGCTGCTCGTGCGCGCCCGGGTCTCGCTCGCCGAGGCCGCCGAGGCGCGCACGCTCTCGTGCGAGGAGGTGCGCTGCGAGCTCGGCGAGGTCGCCGAGGGCCTCGCGCGGACCAGCGCCCCGGTCCGCCGCCACCTGCGCACCTGTGAGCGCTGCGCGACCTTCCGCAAGCAGCTCAAGCAGACCAACAAGGCGCTCGCCGCGCTCTTCCCGGTCGCTCCGCTGTTCCTGCTCAAGAAGACGCTGCTGGCCCACCTCGGCACCTCCGCCGCCGCGGGTGGCGGCGGCGCGGCTGCCTCCGGTGGCGCCGCCGCCGCGGGCGCGGCCGCCGCACAGGCCGGCCTCAGCACGCTCGCCACCAAGGCCGTCGCGGGTCTCGCCGCCGCCGCCATCGTCACGGCCGGCGCCGTCGAGGTGCAGAACGTGGCCCGCAAGCCGCGCGCCAAGACCGCCGTCGCCGCCGCCGTCGCGGCGCCCCCGGCTCCGGCCGCGGTCGCGGCCCCGGCGGCCCCGCCCGCCCTTCCCGCCGCCCAGCCGACGTCCGAGGGCGACCGCTACCAGCCGCGCGAGGAGAAGCCCGAGGCGGAGAAGAAGCCCGAGACCGTCAAGGCCACGGCGACCGCGACGCCGACCCCCACGCCCACCCCCGTGGTGACCGAGCAGCACGAGAGCGAGAGCACCGCGCTGCCGACCGAGACCGCGGGTGAGACCGACAGCTCCGGCGGCGCCATCGCGCCGACCGCGACGCCGCCGGTCGTGGTCTCGCCGTCGCCCCCGCCGACCGACACCCCGCCGCCCGCCCAGGGCGACCCGCAGCCGGCGCCGACGCCGACCCCCCAGCCGACGCCCGAGCCGACCCCGGAGCCCACTCCGGAACCGACGCCCGAGCCGACGCCGAGCCCGACCCCCGGCCCGTAGAGCGGCGCGGCCGTTAGGCTGCCGCGCCCATGATCGAGTTCGACGACTTCCTCAAGGTCGACATGCGCGTCGGCCGCGTGATCGAGGTGGCCGACTTCCCCGAGGCCCGCAAGCCCGCCTGGAAGCTGACCATCGACTTCGGCGAGGAGATCGGCGTCAAGCGCTCCTCCGCCCAGGTCACCAACTACGCCCGCGAGGACCTCGAGGGACGCCTCGTCGTCGCGGTCGTCAACTTCCCACCGCGCCAGATCGGCCCGGTGCGCTCCGAGGTGCTCTGCCTCGGCGCGTCAGACGAGGAGGGTCGCGTGATCCTGCTCGCGCCCGACGCGGACGTGCCCTTGGGCTCCCGGGTTCATTAGGGCGTTAGGGCGCGAACTTCGAACTGCGCTGGGTAGGGAAGCGGGGAGGCCGGCGGGGCCGGTTTTCTTCGTCGCGTCCTGCTTTCGGGTCACGGTGTCACCCCTAAGCAGGATTCGAGTGCGAAACCCGGCCGAACCCGCTCCCTTAATGCCGCAGTTCGAACCCTAGGCGGCCTGGAGCAGCCCGATGACCTTCAGGCGGCGCTCGAGCGCCTTCAGCGCGAAGGCCCGGGTCTCCGCGACGGTGACGCCGAACAGCGTCATCTCGTCGTCGCCGCCCTCCATCCACGGCGGGCGCAGCACGCCGTCGGCCACCGGGCCGACCTCCGCCAGGGTGCGCTGGATCGCCGTCACGTAGCGCGGGTCGTCGCGGGCCATGTCGCGCAGGAAGCGCGCGCCGAAGGCGACGTGGCGGTGCTCGTCGCGCGCCACGAGCGTGAAGCCGGCCACGAAGCCCGGGAGCGTGCCCTGGCGCTCGTTGAAGTCCATGATGAAGTGCTGCCCCGTCAGCGCCAGCATGCCCTCGAGGACCATGTGGTAGATCGTCACGGCCTCGACCAGCGTCTCGAGATCCTCCGGCTCGACCGCCAGGCGGTCGACCCGCGCGTGCAGCATCTCGTCGAAGATCACGCCGAAGTCCGCGTTCAGGTGCGCTGAGCTCTCCTCCAGCCGGCCCTCGAGCGATTCCGACTCCAGCACCCCGACCTCGCGGTAGAAGCGGTCGAAGAAGGCCACGTGGCGCGCCTCGTCGGCGATCTGCGTGCAGAGGAAGATCCGCATCTCCTCGTCGGGGACGGCGCGCATCATCGGGCCCAGCTCGGCCGCCACGCGCTGCTCGCCGATGAAGAACGACGAGAGGCCGTACATGCGCTGGAAGCGCTCCTCCTCGTCGATCCGCTCGTGCCAGTCGATGCGGTCCTGGGTGAAGTCGAGATCCTGGGTCGCCCACTGCTGGCGCTCCCACAGCTCGTAGAGCTGGCGGTAGTTGAGGAGCTTCGCCTCGCCGCGATCGGCGGACGCGAGCAGCCCCGGATCGCTGGTGGCCTGGAAGTCCGTCCGCTGCGTGCGCTCGGCCATGCGGCCGAGCCTATCCCCTACGGGCCGGGCTCGGCGCCGGTGACGAGCACGGCCTGGCCGGCGTCGCCGAAGGCGATCGGATAGCTGCCCGCGCGCCGCCCCGCGAGGTCCGCCGTGGCCGTCTCGCCGGGGTTCACGGTGATCGGCTCGACCCCGTCGAGGCGGACCACGACGGGCTCGTCGAGCGTGTTCTCCACGGTCAGCTGGATGGCCAGGAACGCGGGGATCGAGACCTGCGGCGGGTCGACGCCGTCCGGGCCGACCGTGAACCGCACGGGGACCCGTGCCGCCTCCTCGTCCCCGGCGCCGCCCTCCTGCTCCTCGGGCGCGGGCTGCTCGGTGGCGGTCGGCGACGGCGAGGCGGTGGGCGTCTCCGTCGGCTCCTCGGTCGGCACCGCGCTGGCCTCGGGCGTCGCCTCCACCGACACGGCGTCGTCGCCGCAGCCCGCGAGCACGGCGACGACGAGCAGCGCGATCAGGCCCGGCCGGAGCACTCAGCTCCCGATCGAGAAGAGCGCCTCGAGGTCGTGCTTGGAGAACACCTCGAAGGCCACCATCGTCTGCGTGCGCTTGATGCCCTCGATCGCCGCGAAGCGGTGCGTGACGACGTCGGCCACCTCCTGCGGGTCACGCACCCGCAGCATGGCCACGAAGTCCCAGTCGCCCGTGACCGAGTAGGCCTCGGCCACGCCCTCGACGTCCGCCAGGGCGCCGCCGAGCTGCTCCATCGCCGAGCGCTCGGCCTGGATGAGGACGATCGCGTGCGTCACTTGACCTTGTGGGTCCCGCCGGGCTCGACGATGACGACCTCGGAGAAGCCCGCGTTCTGCACGTCGGACTTGAAGGCCTCCGCGTCGGCCACGATCGGGGGGAACGTGTTGTAGTGGCAGGGGATGACCTGCTGCGGGTTGATGAAGTGCACCGCGGTCACGGCGTCGAAGCGATCCATCGTGTAGTGGCCGCCGATCGGCACGAGCGCGAGGTCGACCTTGTCGCCGCGCTGCGCGATCAGCTGCATGTCGCTGAACAGGCACGTGTCGCCCAGGTGGTAGATCAGCCGGTCGCCGATGTGGATCAGGAGCCCGGCCGGCATGTGCGCCGTGCCGCTCGGAGAGACCGCCGTGTGCCAGGCGGGGACGAGCTTGACCCAGCCCCAGTCGAACTTGACCGTGCCGCCGAAGTTGGGGTCGATGACGTTCTCCACCCCGTTGCCGGCGATCTCGGCGGCGAGCTCGACGATGGCGACGACGGTGGCGCCGGTGCGCTTGGCGATGTCGACGGTGTCGCCGAGGTGGTCGCCATGCCCGTGCGTGAGCAGGATCACGTCGGGCTCGACCTCGTCGGCCGACGCGGCGGCCAGCGGGTTGCCCGTCAGGAACGGATCGGTGAGGACGGTGGTCCCGCCGGCCTTGAGCTCGAAGCAGGACTGTCCCAGGAATCGGATGTCAACGGCCATGTCTCATGTCTCCTCTCGTCAGCATCTGCGCCAGCTCATACCCGACCGCGACGCCCACGAGCATGCTCACGCGCGTCTCCTCGGCGACCAGCGTGCGCACGGCGCCGATGCGCTCGTCGGGGTCCGGCTTGCCGGCGGCTGTCAGGACCTGCGCCTCGTGCGCGGAATCGAACCAGCCGGCCGCCTCGAGCGCCTGGTCGAGGATGCGCTGGAGCTGCGGCGCCTTCGCCGCCACCAGCCGTTGGGCCTCCTCCAGCCGCTGCGGATCGCTGAGGGCCTCGATCGCTGCGTCGATCTCTGCGTCGGAATGGCGCTCGGGCACGGACTGCCCATCATAGGTACCGCGGTGCTCAGCGCTCGGGCAGGCGCGCGAGCACGGTGCCGAGCACCACGCCGATGACGCCGCCGCCCAGCCCGGCCAGCGCGCTGGCCTCCTCGCTGGCCAGCGGAAGCAGGATCAGGATCGCGGCCATGGCGAGCGCCCCGAGGAGGTCGGAGTCGTCCTCGATGCCACGCCGCCGGCCGAGCACGTCGCGCATCGCCCACGCCGCCAGGAGCCCGAGGGCGGCGCCGTTGCCGCCCGTGGCGATGACCACGTCGTCGCCGGCGATGGCCAGGAACATGCCGCCGGCGCCGGCCGCGAAGAAGACGAGCAGCGTCGCCCAGGCGCCGTGGCGCCGTTCGAGCAGCCAGCCGAAGAGGAAGATCGCCCCCAGGGCCACGACCTCGTAGCCCGTCGACACGTAGAAGAACAGCGTGGTGACGGTCCGGTAGTACTCGTCGGTCGTGCTGACGTCGAGCACGATGTTGCTCGACGCTCCACAGCCCGGCGCGCCAGCCGAGCGTGACCACGATCGAGGCGAGGACGAGCAGGATCGTGGCGTACGGCCGCCGGTCGGCCTTGATGCCCGGGATCTCGCCGGGCCTCAGGCGGCCGAGCGTCGGACGGCGCCGGCGCGGGACCTTGGGCTGCTTCGGGACCCCGCCGCGCTCGAGCTTCGGAGCGCGCTTGCGCAGCCGTGTGCCGCAGTACGGGCACTCGGTGATGTACGGAGACACCTCCGACCCGCACTTCTTGCAGACGACGAACAGGTCCGGGCCGCTGGCCATGGACAGTCGATTCTACGCCGCCGCGCGCGGCCGGCCGTTAGGGCACCGTAGCGCCGACGATCTCACGCATGACCTCGGCGTAGTCGTGGTTCGCTTCGTAGACCACGCACTGCCGCTGGGCGCCGTTCCCGCCCTCGAGGATGTCCTGCAGCGCTTCGAACTCGTCGCCCGATCCGAGATCCTGCGCATGCTCCTTCAAACGGTCGTACAACCGCACCGCCAGGGCCTTGGCCGGCACCAGCCGGCGCTCCGGGAGATCGACGAGATCGCCCTCCATCCCGTGCCGTGCCGCCAGCCATTTGTTCTCGTCGAGCATCTCGTACGGGTAGCGGGCGAGCTTCTTGCCGGCCTCGTAGTGCTCGGAGAGCTCCTTGACCATCGCCTGGGTGAGCGCCGCCAGGGCCAGCGTGTGCTCCACCCGGGTCTGCGCGTCCATGGCGCGGATCTCGACCGTGCCGAAGTTCGGGTGCGGGCGGACGTCGTACCAGAGGAACGTGTAGTCGTCGATCACGCCCGACTCGATCATGAAGCCGATCCGGCGGTCGAAGTCGGCCCAGTCCTCGTAGTAGGGCGGGATGCCGACGCGCGGGAAGGCGCGGAAGATCGGCATCCGCGTGGAGGCGAAGCCGGTGGCGTCGGCGCGCCAGAACGGCGAGTTGGCCGCGAGCGCGAAGAGGATCGGGACGTGGACGCGCATCCCGTTGACGATGTGGATCGCCTTGTCGGGATCGTCGACCCCCACGTGCACGTGCAGCCCGAAGATGATCTCCTGGCGCGCGACGAAGCGCAGGGCCTGCACGAGCTCCCGGTAGCGCGGGCGCGAGGAGACGCGCTGGTCCTCCCACATCGCGAACGGGTGCGTGCCGGCCGATCCGATGCAGAGCCCCCGCCGGTCGGCCGCTTCGGCCACCGCCCGCCGGAGCGTGCGCAGCTCCTCGCCGGCCGCCCGCGTGTCCGGGTGCGGCGCCGTGGCGATCTCCAGCACGGACTCGAGCAGCTCCGGCTTGACGTTCTCGTCCTCGCCGTGCTCCTCGAGCACGGCTTCGATTGCGTTGGCCAGCGCCAGGCTCTCGGAGTCGAGGATCATGAGCTCCTCCTCGATCCCGATCGTGAAGCTGGGGCCGGTGAACTTCGGCTCCATCGGCCGCGTACAGTACGAGCCCTACCGAAACGACGCGAACAGGGGTGCGCACATGGCGCTTGGCTACGACGGGAAGCTCTACATCCTCGCCTTCGATCACCGGGGCTCGTTCCAGAAGAAGATGTTCGGCATCGAGGGTGATCCGACGCCGGAGGAGACCACGACGATCACCGACGCCAAGCGGCTGGTGTTCGAGGGCATGGAGAAGGCGGTCGAGCGCGGCCTCGACGCCTCGACGGCCGGCGTGCTGGTCGACGAGCAGTTCGGCGGCGACGTGCCCAAGCTGGCGCGCGAGCACGGCCTGAGGCTCTCGATGCCGGCCGAGAAGTCCGGGCAGAACGAGTTCGACTTCCAGTACGGGAGCGCGTTCGGCGACCACATCCTCTCCTTCGACCCCGACTTCACGAAGGTCCTCGTCCGCTACAACCCCGAGGGCGACGCCGAGATGAACGAGCGCCAGCTCGGCCGCCTCAAGGAGCTCGCGGACTGGCTCCACGCCAACGACCGCAAGTTCCTCTTCGAGCTGCTCGTGCCGGCCGAGCCGCAGCAGCTCGAGTCCGCCGGCGGCGACGAGGACCGCTACGACGCCGAGCTCCGCCCCGAGCTGATGCGCCAGTCGATCGAGAACATCCAGAACGCCGGCATCGAGGTCGACATCTGGAAGATCGAGGGCGTCGACACGCAGGACGACGTGGAGATGCTCGTCGCCCAGACCCGCAAGGGCGAGGGCCGCGAGGGCGTCGTGTCGGTGCTCCTGGGCCGCGGCGCGAGCGACGACAAGGTCGACCACTGGCTGCGCCAGGCGGCGCCGGTCGAGGGCATGGTCGGCTTCGCCATCGGCCGCTCGATCTGGTGGGACGCCCTCAAGGGCTTCCTCGCCGGCGATCTCGACCGTGAGACGGCGGCGACCCAGATCGCCGACAACTACCAGCGCTTCATCAAGGTCTACGACGACGCAGAGGCCGGCGCGAAGGTCTAGAGACCTTATGGAGCGCTAATCTTTCGGCTCCCATGCGGATGCGTCAGAGCCTGAACGAGATCGAGGAGGCCTTCTTCGAGGAGATCGAGGAAGACCGCGAGCGCCAGGAACGGCTCCGCCGCCACGCCGAGCAGCGCTCGCGCCGGCGGCGGGCCGTGAAGACCCACCGTCAAGGGTCGATGCGCTTCGCCGTGGTGCTGCTGACGCTCCTCGGCACGGCCGTCCTGGTCGCTTACGCGATGTTCCAGGCGCTCTACTACGTGATGCAGCTAGGCGGCTGAGCGGCTGCGCGAGCCGCTTCAGCGCGTCGTCCACCTCAGCACGAGCCGACGCGCCGGCTGCGACGTTCTCCTGCTGGATCTCGAGGTAGACCTCTTTACGGAACACCGGAATGTCCCGCGGGGCCTGGATCCCGATGCGGACCTTCTCTCCCATGATGGAGAGCACCGAGACCTCGATGTCGTCGCCGATCATGATCGACTGGTTGGACTTGCGTGTCAGTACCAGCATGGCGCCGCCTCCCTGGCGTTTCTCGAGGCTCGGGCGAGGTTAGTGCTCATTCGGTGAATCTCCAATAGGGCCTGCACCCGAAGCCCCCGACCCCTCTTGCGCTAGCCTACCGGCCTCTCATGAGTCGCCGGTCCCTGCGTCCCCAGCTTAACCAGATCCGTGGGTGGGTGCGACAGGGTCGCACCGATGCGTGGATTGCGCACCAGTTGGACGTGACGGTGCAACAGATCCAAGCCTTCAAGCGGGAGCAGGATTTGGAGGCCGACGGTAGCGATCCTGTGCCCGACGAGGTCGACCTCCGCGCGGAGGACGACGCCGCCATCGCGGCCGAGCTCGAGGAGGAGGCCAAGCGCAAGGCCGAGGAGGACGCTCGCAAGGCCGAGGAGGAGGCTCGCGCGGCCGAGGAGGCCGCAGCCAAGGCCGCCGAGGCCGAAGCCGCGGGCGAGGGCGACGAGGAGGACGAGAAGCCCGCCAAGCGCGCCCGGCGCGCCCGCGGAGGCCGAAGCCGCCGCCGCACGAGCACCGGTCCGCTCGAGGGCACCTTCGACCACGGCGAGGAGGGCTACGGCCTATGGCTCGACCCCGCCGTCCAGGACGATCCGATCTACGCCGAGCACTGGGCGGGCTACCGCCCCGTCGAGATCACGATCGAGGAGGACCAGATCGTGATCCGCCGCGCCGGCTCCGGGGACGAAGACGACGACTGACGTCCGCGCGCGGGCCATCGCCTTCCACCGGCGACGGCACGAGCTCGTCTGCGACGTCGTCGAGCCGTGGGAGCACGGCACCGCCGTCCGCTGCACGCCCCACCCCGGGTTCTGGGACTACAACTGCCTGCGCATCGAGGGCTCCGACCCGGGCCTGAGCGCCGCTGAGCTGGCCGAGGAGGCCGATCGCCTGCAGGCCGGCCTGGGGCACCGGCGCTTCGACGTCGAGGACGCGGAGACCGGCCTGCGGCTGCGAGAGGGCTTCGAGGAGCTCGGCTGGACCGCCTCCCGGCTGGTCTGGCTGGCCCTGACCGAGCCGCCGCCCGGACCGGACTTCCCCGAGGTGCCGATCGAGCGGACGCGCGCGCTGCGCCTGGACTGGGCGCGCGCCGACGGCTTGGCCACGACCGAGCGCGAGCTCGAGCGCCAGGCCGACGCGGAGGAGGACGTCGCCCGCCAGCGCGGCGTCCGCGCGCTGGTCGAGTACGGCGGCGACGGCGAGCCCGCCGGCTACGTCACCTTCCTCAGCGACGGCGAGACGGCCGAGGTCGAGCAGGCGTACGTGACGCCGGAGCTCCGCGGCCGTGGCACCGGCGGCGCGCTCGTGGCCGCTGCGGCGCGCGCGGCCGGCGCGTCCGAGACGTACATCGTGGCCGACGACGAGGGCGATCCGAAGCGTCTCTACCTGCGGCTCGGCTTCCGGCCGGCCTGGATCCAGTACGAGTTCACCCGCCGGCCTTCCGCTCGTCGACCGGGTTGACGCGGCGGCCGCCGGCGAAGTCCGTGGCGGCGCGCAGGTAGCGCCCGAAGGCGGCGTCCGTGACCGTGCGGACGTCCCAGGCGTAGGGATGCTCGGGGGCCACGGACACGGCGAGGTCCGTGGTCCAGCCCGTGCCCTGGTCGTAGAGCTCGGCGAGCTCGGCCGAGGTGAACGCGCCGCCGAGCCGGCGCCGCAGCTCGTCCTCGATCGCCCGGGTCACGCGCTCGAGCACGCGACGCTCCTCCGGCGGCGCCTCACCGAGGCGCCGGAGCCCGTCCTGCCACTGCACGACCGCGTTGTCGAACGACGACACACCCCGAGGCTAGCGAGGGGGCAGATCCTCGATCACGTAGGACTTCTCGCCCGCCTTGACCATGCCGAGCCTGCGGGCCTCGCGCTCGAGAGCGGTCGGATCGCGCAGCGCGCGGCGGCGCTCCTTCAGGCGCTGGTTCTCGGCCTTCAGCGCGGCGACCTCGGCGCGCTTGCGGCCGGCCTCCTTGTAGGCGGAGACCCAGCTGGCGGCGGGACCGATGTAGAGATAGACGACGAACGCGAGGACCGCGATCAGGGCCCAGCGGCCCAAACGGTCCCAGCGGATCTGGGTACGACGGCCTTCCATGCCCACGCCTTCGTTCGACGTGGGCACGACCCTTCCTCTGAAAAGAAACTCTCATGCGGCTTACTCGCACTCGCAAGCTCGCGCGAGCGCCTTGATTAGCGCCGGAACACGGACCTGCCGGGGTACTCGGCATCGCCGCCGAGCGCCTCCTCGATCCGCAGCAGCTGGTTGTACTTGGCCACGCGATCGCTGCGCGACGGCGCGCCGGTCTTGATCTGGCCGCAGCCCGTGGCCACCGCCAGGTCGGCGATCGTCGTGTCCTCGGTCTCCCCGGAGCGGTGCGACATGACCGCGGTGTAGCCGGCCGCTCGCGCCATCTCGATCGCCGCCAGCGTCTCGCTCAGCGTGCCGATCTGGTTGACCTTGATGAGGATCGAGTTGGCGACGCCGGAGTCGATCCCGCGCTTGAGCCGTTCGGTGTTGGTGACGAAGAGGTCGTCGCCCGACGAGCTGCACGCGGTCGCCGATGCGGTCGGTCAGCGCCTTCCAGCCGTCCCAGTCCTCCTCGTCCATCCCGTCCTCGATCGAGAGGATCGGGTAGCGCTCGGCGACGTCGGCCCAGTAGGAGGCCATCTCCTCCGGCGAGAGCTTGCGCCCCTCGCTGGCCAGGTCGTAGGCGCCGCCTTCGAAGATCTCGCTGGTGGCGGGGTCGAGCGCGATGGCGATGTCCGAGCCCGGCGTGTAGCCGGCCTCCTCGATGCCCTCGATCAGCGCCTGGAGCGCCGCCTCGTTGGACTCGAGGTCGGGAGCGAAGCCGCCCTCGTCGCCCACCGCGGTGTTCAGGCCCCGGGCCTTCAGCGTCTTCTTGAGCGCGTGGAAGACCTCGGCGCCCATCTGCAGGCCGCGCGCGAACGTGTCGGCGCCGACCGGGACGACCATGAACTCCTGGAAGTCGACCGAGTTGTCGGCGTGGGCGCCGCCGTTGAGCACGTTCATCATCGGCACCGGCAGCACGCGGGCGGACTCGCCGCCCAGGTAGCGCCAGAGCGGCTGGCTCTGCTCCGCCGCCGCAGCGCGGGCGGCGGCCAGGGACACGCCGAGGATCGCGTTGGCGCCCAGGCGCGACTTGTTCGGCGTGCCGTCGAGGTCGATCAGCGTCTTGTCGAGCCCCGCCTGGTCGAGCGCGTCGACCCCCTTGACCGCCGCGGCGATCTCGCCGTTGACGTTGGCGACGGCCTTGGTCACGCCCTTGCCGCCCCAGGCGTCGCCGCCGTCGCGCAGCTCGGTGGCCTCGAACTCGCCGGTCGACGCGCCGGACGGCACGGCGGCGCGGCCGTGCGCGCCGGAGCGCAGCGCGAGCTCGACCTCGACGGTGGGGTTCCCCCGCGAGTCGAGGATCTGGCGGGCGTGGACGGTTTCGATCTGGCTCATTTCGGCTCCTCGTTCAGGCGAGCCCGCGCGTAGTAGGCGAGCTGAGCTTCGGGCGCGAGATCCTGCCAAGCCGCGCCGTCTGCTGCGGCGAGGTCGGATGCGGTCTGCACGCGGCCGCGGAAGCGATCGGCGGCGGCGCGCAGGGCGAGCTCCGGATCGACCTTGAGCTTGCGCGCCACGTTGACGGCGGCGAAGAGCACGTCGCCGAGCTCGTGGAAGGTCTCGTCGCGCCCCTCGGCGGCGCGCAGCTCCTCCAGCTCGGCCTCGATCGCCTCGAAGGGGACGTGATCGAAGTCGAAGCCCGTGGTGGCCGCACGGCGCTGCACCTTGCGGGCGTAGAGCGGCCCCGGGAGGTTCTCCGGCACCTCGCCGAAGATGCCGGGCTCGCGGCCCGGCTCGGTCGCCTTGATGGCGTCCCAGTTGCGCAGCACCTGGCCGGCCGTCTCGGCATCGAGGTCGCCCCGCGGGTCGTCCGGACCCTCGTTCTGATCGGGAACGGGGGCATCCTGCCCCCGATTTGGGAACACATGTGGGTGGCGGCGGATCAGCTTCTGGCGGCAGTGCTCGGCGACATCGGCCAGCGAGCCGGCGCCGCGCTCCTCGAGCAGCAGCGAGAGGAAGTGGACCTGGAAGAGGACGTCGCCGAGCTCGTCGAGGAGCTTGGCGTCATCGCCCGTGTTGGCGGCCGCGGCCAGCTCGTAGGCCTCCTCGACCGTGTGCGGGACGATCGTGCGCTCGTCCTGCTCGCGGTCCCAGGGGCACTCGCGCCGCAGCCGCCGGGTCAGCTCGTCGAGGCGCCGGAGCGCCTCGACGTTGTCATCGGTTCTCGGGCTCAGCGGGCGCCGGCTGGGTCGGCTGCGTCGGCGTCGTCGGAGGAGCCGCGACGCTCGGCGTCGGAGTCGCCTTCGGCGCGTTCTTGCACTGCTGCGTCACGTAGCCCTCGCGGCACTCCGTGCGCTCCTTCCACTTCTCCTGGAAGTCCTTGACGAACGTGTCGAGCGCCTTCTGCTGGTTCTGCGACTGCAGCGTCTGGCGGATCGTCTCCTTCGCCTGCTCGAGCGTCTGCTGCGAGGCCTTCTGGATCTTGGCGACCTCGAAGACGTAGTAGCCGAACTGGGTCTTCACGGGACCCTCGATCTCGCCCTTGTCGGCGGCGAACACGGCCTTGTCGAGCGCGGCCTCGAGCGTGCCCTCGGCCTGCGCGGGCAGCTGACCGGCCTGGCCCTTGGAGGCCTCGTCGATCGAGTACTCCTTGGCGACGCTCTTCCACGACTCACCGCTGTCGAGCGCGGCCTTGGCCTCCTCGGCCTTGGCCTCGGTCTTGGTCAGGACGATGCGCAGGTCGCGCCGCTCGGGCTGAGCGAAGCGCTCCTTGTTCTTGTCGTAGAAGTCCTGGATCTGCGCGTCGGTGACCTTGTCCTTGCCCTCGATCACCTTGTCGCGGATCTTGTTCGACAGCAGGTCGAGGCGGACCCGCTGCATGATGTCTTCCTCGGTCTGGCCGTAGTCCTTGAGGAACTTCTCGTAGTCGGCGGCCTTGGGGAAGCTCTGCTTCTTCTGCTCGTCGAAGGACTTCTTGACCTCGGCGTCGGTGACCTTCACGCCCTGCTCCTCGGCCTCGCCCTCGATCCAGTGGAACGAGGTCAGCAGCTGGAGGACCTGGTCGCGGAGCTGGTTGTACTCCTGCTCGCACTGGTCCTTGTACTGCTCGTCGGTCGTGGCGGGCTGGCCCTTGGCCGGCTTCGGCGCGGTCTTCTTCTTGTTCTCGACGCACTTGGTGAACTCGGGCGCGTCGGGCACGCTCGCGTTCGGTTGACCGCTCGACTTGGAGGCGACGGTCAACCAGTGTTCGAACTGGTCCTTCTCGATCGACTCACCGTCCACGGACGCGACGGCATTGCCTGGAACGCCACCGCATCCAGCGGCGACAGCGGCGACAGCGGCGAGGGCGCACAGCGCCAGAAGAAGTCGAACAGCCTTGGTCATAAGAGAAGCTTCGGGAGGGGGGACGATTTCGGGACAGCGGCGCGCTCCGCGCGGCAGCTGGGCTTTGAGCCCTCCTCGGCCGTGTGATGGTAGCGGCCTTCTTGGAGCCTTCCCCAGGCTTTCAGCGAGTCTTTAGGCAGCTTCGCGAACCACGGACAGAAGGACGTCCGCCGCGTTGACCACCGCCGGGAACCGCAACGCGGGGTCCTCGGGCACTCTGACCGACAGCTGCGAGCGTCCCGATTCGTAGATCGCGCCAGGCAAGGCCTCGCGCAGCTTGCGGGCTCTCCCGCTGTCCAGCTCCACGGGCGTGACGGCCAGGCGCCCGTTGCGGAAGGAGACCGCCTGAGCCCCGGCCTCGCCGAGTTTGATGCGGGCCTGCTGGAGGGTGATGAGGTTGCTCAACGGGTCCGGGATATCGCCGAACCGATCGGTGAGTTCTGCGCGGAGCTCGTGGAGCTCGGCCACCTCGCGGGCGCCCGCGATGCGGCGGTGCACGTCGACCTTGGCCTGCTCGTACGGGATGTAGTCGGGCGGGACGTAGGCGTCGACGTTGACGTCGAGCCGCACGGGCTCGGCGAGATCGGCGCCGTCCTGCTCGGGGTCCATGGCGCGGACCGCCTCGTCGAGCATCTGCATGTACAGCTCGAAGCCGAGCGCCGCGACATGGCCGGACTGCTCGTCGCCCAGCAGGTTGCCGGCCCCGCGCAGCTCGAGGTCGCGCATGGCGACCTTGAAGCCGGCGCCCAGCTCGGTGTAGTCGCTGAGCGCGGAGAGGCGGTCGGCGGCCTCCTGCGTGAGGGCGGCGGCGCTCGGATAGAGCAGGTACGCGTACGCCCGTTCGCGGCTCCGGCCCACCCGTCCGCGGATCTGGTAGAGCTGGCTGAGGCCGAAGAGGTCGGCGCGATCGACGATCAGCGTGTTGGCCTGCGGGATGTCGATGCCCGACTCGATGATCGACGTCGACACGAGCACGTCGGCGTCGCCGCGGAGGAAGCCGAGCATGCGCTCCTCGAGGAGCTTCTCGTCCATCTGCCCGTGCGCGACGGTGAAGCGCAGCTCCGGGCACAGCGCGCGCAGCCGCTCGGCCGTCTCGTCGATGTCGTCGACGCGGTTGTGCAGGAAGAACGCCTGGCCCTCGCGGGCGTGCTCGCGCTCGAGCGCCTGCTTCACGAGCTGCTCCTCGTACTCGCCGACGTAGGTCTTGATCGGGCGGCGCCCTTCGGGCGGCGTCTCGATCACCGAGATGTCCCTGAGGCCGGCGAGGCTCATCTGCAGCGTGCGGGGGATCGGCGTCGCGCTCATCGAGATGACGTCGACCTTGAGCTTGAGCTGGCGCAGCAGCTCCTTCTGCTTGACGCCGAAGCGCTGCTCCTCGTCGACGATGAGCAGGCCGAGGTCCTTGGCCCGGACGTCGCGGCTGAGCACGCGGTGGGTGCCGATGAGGATGTCGACCTTGCCGTCGGCGAAGCGCTGGATCGCCGCGCGCTGCTCGGCCGGCGGCCGGAAGCGGCTGACCTGCTCGATGATGAACGGGTGATCGCGCAGCCGCTCGGTGAAGGTGCCGTAGTGCTGCTGGGCGAGGATCGTGGTGGGGACGAGCATCAGCACCTGCTTGCCGTCGCTCGCGGCCTTCACGGCCGCGCGCAGGGCGACCTCGGTCTTGCCGTAGCCGACGTCGCCGCAGATCAGGCGGTCCATCGGCCGCTCCGTCTCCATGTCCTCGATCACCGCGTCGATGGCGTCGCGCTGGTCGGGCGTCTCGCGGTACGGGAACGCGGCCTCCAGCTCGCGCAGCTCGTCGGAGAACTCCGGGAAGGCGTGACCGCGGCGCCGCTTGCGCTCGGCGTAGAGGTTGAGCAGCTCGCCGGCCAGCTCCTGCGCGGCGCGGCGGGCGCGCGCCTTGAGCCGGTCCCAGCGGGTGCCGCCGAGCTTGGAGAGCGGCGGGTGCGCGCCGTCGGCGCCGACGTAGCGGGAGATCTTGGCGAGCTGGTCGACGGGCAGGAAGACCTTGTCGTCGCCCTGGTACTCGAGGTTCAGGTAGTCGCGCGTGACGCCGGCCACGGTCTTGGTGTCGAAGCCGGCGAAGCGCGCGATGCCGTGGTCCTCGTGGACGACGATGTCGCCGGTGCGCAGGTCGGTGAAGCTGCGCAGGAGGCCGCGGCCCTTGCGCGTGGGGCGCGTCGACGCCTTGCGGCGATGGATCAGCCGGTGCTCGGGGAAGGCCGCGAGCTTGAGGCCGGGGGCCACGAAGCCGTCCCGGAGGTTGGCCTCGGTGAAGATGAGGCCGGTCGCGCCACCGTTGAGCGAGGCCTTGAGGCGGGCGAGGTTGTAGGCCGCACGTTCGGCGGCGCCTCGCTGCGGCCAGGTGACGACGGTCGTGTAGCCGGAGCGGGTGAGCTTCTCCAGCTCGGCCTCGGCCTCCTTGAGGCTGCGGGCGGCGAAGTCGGCCGCCTGGGCGCGGATCTCGGTCGGCTGGTCGGCGCTGATGCTGCTCAGCCGGATGGCCGCACGGGTGTTGAGGGTCTCGAGGATGCGGTCGGGCTTGACGTAGAGGTGGTGCGCGTCCTCGTCGTGGAACGCGACGCAGACGTCGGCCCACTGGTCCCTGAGGCTCGGCTCGACGTCCTCGTCGGCGGCGACGACGATCTGCGCCGTCTCGGGGATCAGGTCGAGCAGCTCGCGGAAGCGGTCGACGGGCAGCAGCTCGGCGATGTCCGGCCGCTCCTCGTCGGTGGCGGCGATCTCGGCCAGCTCCCGGTGCTCGGGCGCGAGCTCGGCGGCGGGCGAGATCTCCACCTCGTCGGCGTCGCCGAGGCTGCGCTGCGTGAAGGTGGAGAACCAGCGGAGCGAGTCGATCTCCACGTCGAACAGGTCGACGCGGACGGCGCGCTCCTCGGTGGCGGGGTAGATGTCGAGCAGGCCGCCGCGGACGGCGAACTGGCCGCGCTCCTCCACCTGGTCGACGCGCTCGTAGCCGGCGGCGACGAGGTCGTTGGCCGCCTCGTCGAGGTCGAGCAGGTCGCCCTTGCGGAGGGTGAAGCCGTGCGGGCGCAGCTCGGGGTCGGGGACCTTCTCGGAGAGCGCCGTGGCGCTCACGATCACGACGGGCTGCTCGGAACCCTGAGGCGTGTCCGTGAGCGCGTCGAGCGCGGCGACCCGCAGCCCGACGAGGTGGGGCGGCGGCGTGAGGTGCGACTCGTAGGCGACGCCGCGGCTCGGGTAGTAGCGGACGGCGCGGGGCTTCAGCCAGGCGCGGAGATCCTGCGCGAGGTCGCGCGCGCCGCGGTCGTCTCCGGCCACGACGACGGTCGGGCGTCTTGTGTCGCGGTCGGCCAGCGCGGCGATGACGAACGGCCGCAGCGACTGCGACACGAATGCCGAACCGCCCTCATCAGCCAGCTTCGCGGCAGCGGGGTCGTGCTCGAGGTGACTGAGGTAGGAACGGAGCGCCAGGGCTCCATTGAGTCTACGAAGGCCGCCGCGCCAGGATGTTCAGACGCACGTACTCGACGACCGGCTCGTCGAGCTGGTCGAGCACGGCGTCGATGTACGACGCGCGGAGCTCGGGCGCCAGGCGCTCGAGGTGCGAGCCGAGGGCGACCGTGCCGAGGTACTCGTGCGGGTCGTCGGGCTCGACGCGGACGTGCTGGTACCAGGTCCAGACGTCGGCGTATCCGAGCCGCCGCAGCCGCTCGGCGGTGTCGTGCGTCGTCGCGAAGTACCACGGCCCGGGCCAGTCCGCGAGCGCCGTTGCGTAGGGCGCCTCGTTCCCCACGCGCGCGGCCGCTTCGTTGAGCGCCGCGACGTTGCCGGCGCCGCCGCACTGGGCGACCAGGCGACCGCCGGGCTCGAGGAGGCCGAGCAGCTGCGCGAACAGCCGGTCGTGGTCCTTGATCCAGTGGAAGGTGGCGGTGGAGAGGATCGCGTCGACCGGCCGGTCGAGCTTCAGCTCCAGCAGATCGGCGACCCGCACGTCGGCGCTGTCGCCCAGCCGCTCCCTGGTCGCCTCGACCATGGCCGGCGAGCCGTCGACGGCCACCACCTCACCGCGCGGCACCTGCTCGACGAGCGCCGCCGTCACCCGCCCGGTCCCGCAGCCGGCGTCCAGGACCCGCTCGTCACCGCGAAGGTCGAGCCGGTTCAGCACCTCCCGCCCCATCGCCTCCAGCGGCGCCGACACCCGCTCATACGACGCGGCATCCCAGTCACGAGGCGACGACATACGTTTGTACGTTATCACGAACAGCGTCCCACCGTCGGCCGACAGCGCGTGGAGGGTGAGCTCGCCTTCGAGCCAGATGTGGTCCATCACGTGCATCGACCGCGTATCGAGCACCGTGAAGCGCCCCGAGCCGCCGCTCAGCACCAGCGTGCGGCCGTCGCCCGAGAGCCCTGTGGGCGACCCGTCCCAAGCGGCGGCCGTGACGAACGCGCGGCGGCGCAGCGACGCGTACGCCACCACCCGCCCGCCCCGCCGGTCGATCCGCGCGACGAGCGTCCTGCCGCGATGGAAGAGCGCGACGTAGCGGCTCGCGTGCCCGGGAACGGTCACGCCGCTCGGCCCGACATCCCCGCCCGGCCCGAGGCCACCGGCGCGCGCGGGCGACGGCGCTGCGAGCGCGGCGAGGAGGATCAGCGCGGTGGCGAGAAGCCGGAACATGCCGTCCGTACGCGCCCGAGCCGCCACGCGGTCCTCAGCGCAGGAAGCACACCTCGAGCCGCCGGGGCGTGTGACCAGGTCCGGTCAGCCGTCGAGCACGATGCGCTCGGCCTCGTCGCCCGCGCGGTCGATCAGGGCCGCCACCTCGGACGCCGGCTGGCGCCATTTGCCGAGCACGTAGGAGGCGACGATGTCGGGATCCGTGGAGTCCGGCCGCCCGACGCCGACGCGCACGCGATGGAAGTCCGGCGAGCCGAGATCGCGCTTGAGCGACTTCAGCCCGTTGTGGCCGGCCAGTCCCCCGCCGAGCCGGACCCGGACCTCGCCGAAGGGCAGGTCGATCTCGTCGTGGATCACGACGATGCGGTCGAGGTCCAACCGGAAGGACCCCCGTGCCGGGCTCACCGACCGCCCCGACTCGTTCATGAAGGTCTGCGGCCGCAGCACCGCCACGCGCGGTCCGCCGGGGCCCGTGCGGCCCTCGGTCAGCTCGCCGGCGAACTTCTTCTTCGCCTTCGGCAGGTCCCAGCGGTCCGCCAGCGCCTCGGCGACGCGGAAACCGACGTTGTGCGGGCTGTCGGCGTACCCCGGACCCGGATTCCCGAGCCCGACGATCAGCCAGTCGACCGGTGTGGAGCTGAAGAACTTCAGCTGTCGTCCGAGCCGGCCGACTCGGCGGCCTCGCCCTCGGCGGCGGGCTCCTCGCCCTCGGCCGCTTCGACCGGCTCGCCGTCCTCGCCCACGAGGGCGGTCTCGGTCTCGATGTCCTCTTCGACCGGCTCGAGCGTCGGCGGCGTGATGGTGGCGATGACGGTCTCGACGTCGTCGAGCAGCGTCACGCCGGACGGGGCCGTGAGGACTTCCAGGGTCAGCGTGGCGTTCATCTCGAGGCTTCGACACGTCGTACTGGAGAACGTCGGGGATGTCGCCCGGGAGCGCCTCGATGTTGAGGTCGCGCAGCTCCTGGTTGAAGATGCCGCCCTCGCTCACGCCGGGCGACTCGTCGGCGCCCGTGAACTCGAGCGGGACGGTCGCGTGGATCGCGACGTCCATGCGCACGCGCAGAAGATCGATGTGCGTGGCCTCGCCGCGCACCGGGTGATGCTGCACATCCTTGATCAGGACGTTGCTCGTCGGGCCGCCGTCTATGGCCACCTCGATCACCTGGGCGGCATGGGCGAGCTTGTTGCGGAGGATGCGCGCGTCGACCGCGAAGTGCTGGGGCTCCTCGCCGCCGCCATAGACGACGCCGGGAACGAGACCGTCACGGCGGAGGCGGCGCGCCGAGCGCGAGCCCTCCGGATCACGGGCGGTCAGAGCGAGGGTTGAGGAGTCGGTGGTAGCCATGAAACGGCTGACGATGGTAGCGAAACCGCGTCTGCAAAATGCCGCTGAAGGGTACGCTGTCGTCGATGAGTCCTGACCAGGAGCTCATGGTCATCTTCGGAGCCCTCCACCTCGTGGCGCTCGTCCTGGGCCTCGTGCTCTTCGTGATGTTCCTGCGCTCGGACTCGCGCTCCGGCTTCAAGCCGCCCGAGGAGGACGACGGCGGAGGAGGCGGGAACGACCGCATCGGCGACAAGCCCAAGACCTCGCCGTCGGGCGGGATCCCGCTGCCCGACGCCGACCAGTCGTCCAAGCGGTTCCGCGGCCCCGGCCGCCTCGCCGACGCCTACCGCAGCCAGCGCCGCCGGGTCGTCGAGCCCCACCGGCCTTCACGCCGCCGCGTCGCGAGCTAGCGGCCTGAGGGGGAAGATCGGCGCCACCGGGGCGGATGCCGGGTCGTGCCTGCCGGTGCCCGGCAGGCGCTTGCATGCTGGTGGCACGTATGCGCCTGCCGGGTGCCGGCAGGCGCGGGCCGGCGCCGCCCAGTGGCGTCGAGATTTCACCTCAGGCCGCCAGCCGCGCGCGCAGCCGGCCCCGCTCGCCCGTGTGCGGTTCGGCGTGGAACCGGCGCACCGCGACGACCAGCCCGGCGACGCCCCACGCGGCGACGACCGCGAGGTGCCCGAGCGCCCAGCCGCCGCCCGTGGTCTGCGGCACGAAGCAGGCATCGAAGGCCTGCACGATGTGGTAGAGCGGGAAGATCTCGGCGAGCGTCACCAGCCAGCCGGGCGCGCCCTCGAGCGGGAAGAAGATGCCGGAGATGAAGGACAGCGGCAGGAGCGTGAGCTGCGCGACCGGGCCGGCCTGGTCGGCGGTCTTGACCAGCGTGGCGACGGCCAGCCCGAGCGCCGCCAGAGCGGCCGCGCCGATCACGAGCGTGACGATCGCCGCGGGCAGCAGGCGCGGGTAGATGTCGACGCCGAACACCGGGATGGCGACGACGAACATCAGCACCACGCTCGCGATGCCCAGCAGCACCGCGCCGGTCAGCCACGAGCCGAGATAGACCGGCATCGGCAGCGGCGTACCGCGCACGCGCTTGAGGATCCCCTCGTCACGCGAGGCGGAGATCCCGAAGATCACGTTCGAGTAGCAGGCCATCGTCAGGCCGAAGATGCCGATCGACGGCGTGTAGAACTGGCTGAACGGCACCTCGGCGCCCGCGACGGTCACGCGGGCGTCGCCGTTGAGAGCGCTGAAGATGACGAGGAACATCAGCGGGAAGGCGAACGTGAAGAACGTCACGCGCGGGTTGCGCAGCATGAGGACCACGCGGGCGACGATCCAGCGCCGCAGGAGCGCGAGGTCGAAGCGGGTCATGCGGCCTCCTCGGTCAGCTGCAGGTAGACGTCCTCGAGGCTCGGCCGGCTGACGCTCAGGCCCTCGAGCTCGATGCCGCGCACCGAGGCCCAGGAGAGCAGTGGCGCGAGATCGGCGGTCGGGGTGGAGGTGCGGAACGACACGATGCGGCCGCGCGGGCCGCTGGGCACCGGGAGGTCGGAGGGATCGACGCCCTCCGGCACGCGGAAGGAGACCACCGCCGTCTCGGCGGTGCGCAGCGTGTCGGGCGTCCCGACGGCGATCAACCGCCCGCCGGCGATGACGGCGACGCGGTCCGCGAGGTGCTGCGCCTCGTCCATGTAGTGGGTGGTGAGCACGATCGTGCGGCCGGCCGCGCGCAGCCCGGCGATCAGGTCCCAGGACTGGCGGCGCGCCGCGGGGTCGAAGCCGGTGGTCGGCTCGTCGAGGAAGACGAGCTCCGGGTTGCCGGCGATGCCGACGGCGAGATCGAGCCGGCGCCGCTGGCCGCCGCTCAGCTCGCCCGCGCGGACGTCCAGCCGGTCGCCGAGGCCGACCAGGTCCGCCACCTCGGCGGCCGGCCGCGCCTCCGGGTAGGCGGCGGCGAAGAGGGAGATCGCCTCGCGCACGGTGAGCTGGGACTCGAGCGCCGAGTCCTGCAGGACGATGCCGATCCGCTCGCGGAACGCCCGCTCGCGCTTGGCGGGATCGAAGCCGAGGACCGAGACCTCGCCGCTGTCGGCGTAGCGATGCCCCTCGAGGATCTCGACCAGCGTCGTCTTGCCCGCGCCGTTGGGTCCGAGCAGGGCGAGCACCTCGCCGCGGTTCACGGTCAGGTCCACGCCGTTCAAGGCGTGGACCGCGCCGTAGGCCTTGCGCACGTCCCGGAGCTGGATGGCGACCATGCCCTCAGGGTGACGCGAGCGGCGCCCCCCGTCATCGGCGGACAGGACGAACCTGCGTCTCAACCCAGGGGTGGAGGCGCTTCCACCCGCCAGGCGATGACGGGCACGCGCACGGGCCGTACCTTGTGCCTGGTGACCCGCCCGGCGCCCCTGCATGTCTTCGGCGTGGCCGCGATGTCGACGATCGTCGTCGTCTCGCTGCTCGACCGAGCCGCAGCCGGGGCTGAGCGGCGACGGCCCGCTGGTGGCGCTCGCCGTCGTCGCGCTCGTGGCGGGGATCGCGCTGAGCATCCCGCGCTACGGCCGCTCGACCGCCGCCCGCCTCGCCGGGCTCCTCGTCGTGATCGCCGCCACCTGCGCGCTGATCGCGCTCCAGCCGACCGGGATCGCCTACGGCGCCATGTACTACGTGGTCATCGTCGCGGCACTGCGGTTCGACCTGCGTACGGCGCTGGCCCTGAGCGCGCTGGCCGTCGTCAGCGTCTCGATCGTCGCCGGCTTCACCTCCGAGCGCCCGGCGGAGGCCGTCATCTCCGTCGCCGTCTCGGTCATCCCCTGGTTCCTCGTGATGCGCCTCGTGGTCCGGCTCGCCGAGGGCCAGGAGGAGGCCGAGGAGCTGGTCGACGAGCTCCGCGACTCGCGCGCCGCCCACGCGGAGTCGGTGGCGCTGGCCGAGCGCGGGCGCGTCGCCCGCGACATGCACGACGTGCTCGCCCACTCGCTGTCCGCCCTCGCGCTCCAGCTCGAGAGCGCGCGCCTGCTGGCGCGCGACCGCGGCTCGGACCCCGAGGTGGTCGACGCCATCGAGCACGCCCACCGCCTCACCGCGGACGGGCTGGCCGAGGCGCGCGACGCCATCGCGGCCCTGCGCGGCGAGGAGCTGCCGGGGCCGGAGCGCCTCCAGCAGCTGGTCGACGCCGCTCCCGGGGAGACGCGCCTGACCGTCTCCGGCACGCCGCGCGAGCTCGCCTCCGAGGCGCGCCTGGCGC
This sequence comes from uncultured Solirubrobacteraceae bacterium, assembly GCA_963774155.1. Lineage (GTDB taxonomy): Bacteria > Actinomycetota > Thermoleophilia > Solirubrobacterales > Solirubrobacteraceae > DASSUW01. Next base: position 170,578 of record CAVZDW010000004.1, on the reverse strand, counting down.
TCTACCGCACGGCCCAGGAGGCGCTCACCAACGTGCTCCGCCACAGCGCGGGCGACCGCGTCGAGGTGCGGCTCGCCTACGAGCCCGACGGGACCCGCCTCGTCGTGCAGGACCACGGGCCGGGCGCGCCCGTCGCGGTCGGCGCCTCCGGCGGCGGCTACGGGCTGACCGGGATGCGCGAGCGGGCCGAGCTGCTCGGCGGGCGGCTGCGCGCGGAGCCGACCGCGGACGGCTTCCGGGTCGAGCTGTGGCTGCCGGCGTGATCCGCGTCGTCCTCGCCGACGACCAGCGCGTCGTCCGCGAGGGTCTCGGCACGCTGCTCGGGCTGCTGGACGGGATCGAGCTGGTGGGCACGGCGGCGGACGGCGAGGAGGCGATCGCGCTCAGCGCCGCCCGCGATCCCGACGTCGTCCTCATGGACCTGCGGATGCCGCGCATGGACGGGATCGAGGCGATCCGGCGGCTGGCCGAGCGCGGGGAGCGCCCGCGCACGATCGCGCTCACGACCTACGCCGACGACGCGTCGGTGCTCGGCGCCCTGCGTGCCGGCGCCCGCGGCTACCTGACCAAGGACGCGTCGGCGGAGCAGATCCGCGCCGCCGTCGAGGCGGTGGCGCGCGGCGAGGCGGCGATCGATCCGGCCGTCCAGCACCACGTGCTGGCGGCGCTGGCCGAGCCGCGGGCCGAGCCCGAGCTGCCGGACGGCCTCACGCCCCGCGAGGCCGAGGTGCTGGCGCTGATCGCCGAGGGGCTGACCAACGCGGAGATCGCCGAGCGGCTCGTGGTGAGCGCGGCGACGGTCAAGTCGCACGTCAACCACATCTTCGCCAAGGCCGGCGTCCGCGACCGCGCGCAGGCGGTCGTCTACGCGTTCGCCAACGGGCTCAGCCGAACTGATTCGCCGCGGTGAACCAGCGCTGGACGTCGGTCCACGCCGGCTTGAGCGTGCCGTCGTAGAGCATCAGCGCCTTCTGGTGGACCGGTGAGTTCGGGAAGGGGTTGCCTCCCTCCCACTCCGGCCGCACGCGGAACTCGTTGAGCGCCCAGTAGAGCGCGCCGCTCAGCCATGGCTTGGTCTGGAACACGCTCAGGTGGTAGTTGACGAAGTCCTGCTGGAAGGCGTAGGTGCCCTTGTCCTCGACCGAGCCCTCGCGGTTGGCCTCGGCGCCGAACTCGGTGACCATGATCGCGTCGTTCGGATAGCAGCGGCGGAGGGAGTCGAGGTAGGGCGACAGCCGGTCGCGGTCGAACAGCGTGCCGCTCGGCCCCGGGTACCAGCCGAAGTAGTCGTTGATGCCGACCATCTCGAGCGGCCCGTAGCGCGCCTGGCAGCCGGCACCCGGGTAACCGGCCACGGCGAGGCTGACGGGACGCGTCGGGTCGAGCGCCTTGGCGAGCTTCGCCGCGCGGCGGATGTACGTGCCCTGGGTCGGGCCGGGCTTGGAGGACAGCTCGTTGGCGATCGACCAGGTCAGCACCGAGGGGTGGCTCGCGTTGGCCTCGATGTTGCGCCTGAGCTGCTTGAGCGCACCCGGCGTCATGTCGTCGATGACCGAGCTCTTGTGCGCGTAGACCGGGATCTCCGACCAGATCAGGAGCCCCTCGCGATCGGCCATCTCGTGGATGTACGGATGCATCGGGTAGTGCGTGCGGAGCATCGACGCGCCGAGCGCCTTGGCCCGGTCGACCAGCCACCGCCGCCACGGGTTGTCGACCGCGAAGCCCTGCGTGGCGTTGTCCTCGTGGAGGCCGACGCCGCGCAGCTGCACCTTGCGCCCGTTGAGCGTGAGCTGGCCGTCGGTCACCCGGACGGAGCGCACGCCGCTGTGCACGTTCCAGCGACCGACGACGCGGCCGTCCACCCGCACCTCGATCGAGGCGGGATAGAGGAACGGGTCGCCGGGCGACCACAGGTGCGGGTTGCTGAGCGAGAAGGAGCCGCGGAAGCTCCCGGTGCGCCCGGCCCGGATGGTCTTGGCGCCGAGCGGCACCGTCCGGTCGCCGAACGTGCCCGTCACCGTGGCGCGGCGGCGGACCGTGCCGACGTTGCGCAGGCGCGACTGCATCACCACCGTGGCCGGCTCGGTCGTCGAGCCCAGCCGGGGGTTCACGATCGCCGACTCGAAGGCCATGGTGTCGACCTTCTGGAGGTAGACCTCGCGCAGGATGCCGCCGTAGTTCCACCAGCCGCCGGTCGGCAGGCCGGTCTTCCGGCTCTCGCGCCCGGGCGGGAAGTCGGTGGCGACGCGGCGCGAGTCGACCCGCACGACCAGCCGGTTCGTCCCGGTGCGGTCGAGACGGTCGAGGAGCAGGGTGAACGGCAGGTACGCGCCGGCGTTGCGGCCGACCTCGCGGCCGTTGAGCCAGACCCGCGAGCGGTAGTTGACCGACTCGAAGCGCACCGCCCAGTCGAGCGCCGCGCTGGTGTCCGGGAGCTCGAAGTCCTTGCGGTACCAGCCCACCGAGCCGTTCATCGAGGCCACCGAGTGGTCGCCGACGTTCCAGGCGTTGGGCACGGTGACCGGGCTCCAGCCGCTGCGCGAGGTCCCGCGGTAGTAGCGCTTCCGGAGTCCGGCGTCGGTGGGGTCGAGCCGGAACAGCCACTCGCCCTCCATCAGATACCGCCCCTCGGCGCCGTCCTCGTAGAGCGTGCGCTGCGTCGGCACGTCGGCCTGCGCCGCCTGTGGCAGCGCGAGCAGGGCAAGGCAGAGGATCCCCAGGGCGAGCCGCATCGGCGCCATGCTAGACACAACTCTCCTCGCCGCCGATGGGTGCGGAGATGGCCAGCAGCTCGACGTCGGCGCCGGTCAGCGGGCCGTCGCGGCGGACGCGGACGCACTGCACGACGGGGCCGGAACCGCCCGCACGCCAGGCCACGCGCCCGACGCCGGTCTGCCGCGTGAGCGCCACCTGGACCGACGGCTGGTAGTTGAGGATCTCGACCGGGCCCGCCCGCTCGAGCTCCTGCACCCGGGCGCGTACGACCTCGACGCAGGCCGGCTGGGCGCGGCAGGCGGGCAGCTCGGCGAGGGCGGCGTCGACGTCGCCGCGCGCCTGCGCCTCGACCAGGTCCAGCACGCGCGCCCGCTCGTCACCGGCGCCGGTCAGCGCGCGGGCCATCAGCGCCGAGAGGCCGAGGAACACGACGGCCGCGAGGCCGAGGACGATCAGGAGCCGGGTGCGCCGCATCGGCGCGCCAGGCTAGTACCAGGGCTTCAGCCAGTTCGAGAACTCGTCGCCGCTGAGCTCGAGGAAGCGCTGCACGCTGGTCTCCTGGTGGGTGAGCTGCTCGGCCATGCGGCGGGCGTGGTCGGACGCGATGTCGAGGAACTCCTCGAGGCAGCGCTCGGGGTCGTCGGGCAGCGGATAGACGCGGGCGACGTCCTGCTGGGCGCACACGATGCCCATCGGCGGCCGGCCCTCGGCCAGCGGGCGCGCGCCGCACACCGCGGCGATCACGATCTGCTTGTCGGGAGCGACGAGCGCGGCGGGCATCAGCCGGTGCGCGGGCAGGTCGACGTCGAGCGCGATCCGGCGGTCGACCTGCACGTGGCAGTGGGCGAGGTCGCTCAGCGGCTCGCGCCAGATGTCGAGCACCGTGTCGGCCCCCACGAGCGCGTCGCGCATGGCGGCGGCCTGCTCGGCGTACATGTGCTCGGCCTCCGCGCGATCCTCGGCGGCCCCGAGGTCGAGGTCGCACGGCACGCGCAGCAGCTCAGCGGGAGCCACGGCCGATCCGGCCCCGCGACCGCCGTTCGTCACGTAGGTCTGGATCGTCCCGAGGTCGCGCCGGCCGTGGAAGACGACGGTCAGCTCGTCGCAGAGCGGAAGGCCTCCGACGCGCAGCGCGACCGCGGCGGTGGCCTCCGTGTCCAGGAGGGCCCGCCGAAGGAGATCGTCGGCGTGCTCGCGGTTGTCCATGGCTCTTCTGCGTCGGTTATCGACATATTTACCGCGCAGCAACAGTTTGCAACACCGACCGGCCGAATGGGTAGGTTGGACCGTGGGTAGAGTCCGCGGCCATGGGGCTGATCTACAAGCCGTTCGGCATCGTGCTCGGAATCGTCGCCGGACTGTTGGGAAAGCGGATCTTCAACTTCGCCTGGACGAAGATCGACGACCAGGATCCACCGAAGGCGACGACCGAGGCCACGTCGTGGCAGCGGCTGATCGCGGCCTCCGCGCTGCAGGGCGTGATCTTCAAGGTCACGCGCGTGCTGGTCGACCGCTACGGCGCGATCGCCTGGCGGCATCTCACCGGGGTCTGGCCCGGCGAGAAGCGCCCTGACCCCGAGTAATCACGAAGCCGCGCTCCGCGAGCGTGGCGATCGCGTCCTCGAAGGCCGCGAAGTCTCGTCGCAGGAGCAGGTCGAGCGGCCGCCCGCTGGGCCCGGCGGTCCTGGCCCACCGCCGCAGGCCGCTCTCCTCGTGCTCGGCCAGCAGGTCGAGCAGGATCGGCAGCTCCGGCTTGTGCTCCAGTTCGCCCGAGATCGCCTCGAGCGGGTCGGCGTCGAGGATCGCCAGCAGCTCCTCGTCGGAGAGGCCGAGCAGTTCCTGGAGCCGCGCCGCCTTGCTCAGAACAGCTGATTCTCGCCGCCGAAGACCTCGGACACCGAGTCGTCGGTGAAGATCCGGCGGATCGTGTCGGTGAGGATGTCGGCCACCGAGAGGACCTTGAGGTTGCTCGGGGCGCCCTCGCGACGCGGGATCGTGTCCGTCACGACGACCTCCTCGAAGCCCGCGGCCTCGAGGTTCTCGAACGCGTTGCCGGACAGGACCGCGTGCGTGGCGACCGCGAACACGCTCTTGGCGCCCTCGGCCCTGCAGGTCTCGGCGGCGGCCCGCAGCGTGCCGGCCGTGTCGATGATGTCGTCCATGATCAGCGCCGTCTTGTCCTTCACGTCGCCGATCACGTAGGCGATCTCGGCGACCTGCTGGGCGGGCCGCTCCTTGTTGAGGATGGCCAGCTCGGCGCCGACCTTCTCGGCGAACTTCTTCGCCAGCTTCACGCGGCCGGCGTCCGGCGAGACGACGACGAGGTCGTCGAGCTGCTGGTCGCGGAAGTACTGCGTGAGCATGAACATCGCCGTCATGTGGTCCACGGGCTTGGAGAAGAAGCCCTGGATCTGGCCGGCGTGCAGGTCCATGGCCAGCACGCGGTCGGCCCCCGCGGTCTCGAGCATGCGGGCGACGAGGCGGGCGGAGATCGGCTCGCGGCCGAGCGACTTCTTGTCCTGCCGCGAGTAGCCGTACCACGGGGTGACGGCGATCACGCGGTGGGCCGACGCGCCGACGGCGGCGTCGACCATCAGGAGGAGCTCCATCAGCGCGTCGTTGGCCGTGATGCCCGTCTCCGGGTTGCCGCAGGTGGGCTGGACGAGGAAGACGTCGGCCCCGCGGATCGACTCCTCGAAGCGGCAGTAGACCTCGCCGTTGGAGAAGGTCCGGAGCGTCAGGCCGCCCAGCGAGACGCCGAGCTTCTCGGCGATCCGGTTCGCCAGGGCGGGGTTGGCGCGCCCCGAGACGACCATGAGGCGCTTGTCGTACTCGACCGCGAGCGACGAGCCGAGATGGGCGAGACCGTGGCGAGGTTCCAGCGCGCTCACTGCACCTGAAAGTCTACGACCTGGGGCTGACGCCGTCGGTGCCGTCACCGCTCTTTGCGGTCCGCGAAGCCGTCGATGTTCTTCTGTCGCGAGCGCGCGATCCCCAGCGCGCCGGGCGGGACGTCCTGGGTGATCACGCTGCCGGCGCCGGTGTAGGCGTTGTCCCCGACGGTCACCGGCGCGACGAACGCCGTGTCGACGCTCGTCTTCACCCCGGCGCCGATCGTCGTCCGGTGCTTGTTGCGGCCGTCGTAGTTCGCGGTGATGTTGCCGGCGCCGATGTTGGTGCCCGGGCCGATGTCCGCGTCGCCGATGTAGGAGAGATGCGGCACCTTGGTGCCCTCGCCGATCTCGGAGTTCTTGATCTCCACGAACGTGCCGGCCTTCGCCTTGGGGTGCAGGTGAGCGTCGGGCCGCAGGTAGGCGAAGGGGCCGACGGTGGCGCCGTCGTCGACGCGCGCCTGCGTGAGGTGCGACTGCAGGATGGTCACGCCGTTCCCGATCTCGCTGTCGACGAGCGTGCTCATCGCGCCGATCAGCGTGTCGTCGCCGATCGCGGTGGCGCCCTTGAGCTGGGCGAACGGCTCGATCGTGGTGTCGCGCCCGATCGAGACCGCGACGTCGATCCGGGTCGAGGCGGCGTCGACGATGGTCACGCCGTTGAGCATGTGCCGCTCGAGGATGCGGCGTTGCGCGACGCGGTGGGCGTAGGCGAGGTCGACGCGGTTGTCGACGCCGTGGGTGAGGTCCGGGTCGCCGATCGGGTGCGCGGCCACGACGCGGCCGGCCTTCCTCATGGCGGGCAGGACGTCGGGGAGGTAGAGCTCGCCCTGCGCGTTGTCGGTCTCGAGGGTCGCGAGGGCCGCGACGAGCGCGCCGCCGTCGAAGGCGTACACGCCGGTGTTCACCTCGCGGATCTCGAGTTCCTCCGGCGTGGCGTCGCCGGCCGTCTTGGCCTCGGCGACCCGGGCGACGGAGCCGTCCGCGTCGCGGATGACCCGCCCGTAGGTGCCGGGCTCGTCGAGCTCCATCGTGGCCATCGTCGCCGCCGCCCCGGCCGCCTCGTGAGCCTCGATCAGCTTGGCGATCGCCTCGGCGGTGAGCAGCGCGACGTCGCCGTTGATGACCACGACCGTGCTCGTGGGATCGAGCAGCGAGGCCGCGGCGGCGACCGCGTCACCCGTCCCGCGCGGCTTCTCCTGGATCGCCAGCTCGACGCCCTCGGGGAGGTGCTCCTCCAGCCGCCGCTTCGGGTTGTCGACCACGATGACCCGCCCGGCCCCGGCCTCCCGGGCCGCCTCCACGGGCCAAGCGATCAACGGGCGCCCGCAGAGCGGATGCAGGACCTTGGGCAGCGCGGAGCGCATGCGGGTGCCCTCGCCTGCGGCGAGGATCACGACGGTGGGTTCAGGCACGCGGGCATCGTAGTATCGGCCTCGCGGAACGATGCGTCCGTTTGGGGAGTGGTGTAGCTGGCAGCACGGAGCACTTTGGATGCTCAGGATCAGGTTCGAACCCTGGCTCCCCAGCTCTCACTGAGGGACGAACTGCGGCACTAAGGGAGCGGGATCGGCCGGGATTCGCACTCGAATCCTGCCTAGGGGTGACACCGTGACCCTTAGACAGGACGGACCGAAGAAAACCGACCCCGCCGGCCTCCCCAGCTCCCCTACCCAGCCGGGGTTGACGTTCGCGCCACATGCGCGTCCGCGTCCCACATCCAGTCCGGGTGACGTGCAGCACCGGCGCACCAATCGGAAAGCCGCTCATGCGGCAACGATAGGGCCGCAATGGTCGAGCGCTCCGAACGGTGACGGTCGGATTTCCGGCCTGTGCGCGAAAGCGGGCCTCGCAGCAGCGCGCGCGAGGCTACTCTGGCGCGTCCATGCGCCTCCGTCACCTCCTCGCCGCCCCCGCCGCGCTCACGACCTGCCTCGTCCTCGCCTCACCGGCCGCCGCCGGCGACCCGATCATGCCGCTCGCCGAGGTGACGCCGGGCATGCAGTGCACGGCGCTCTCGGTGATCCGGGGCACGACGATCTCGAGCTTCGACATCGAGGTCCTCGACGTGGTGGACGGCGGCGACCCGGCCGCGGACAGCCCGCTGATCCTCTTCGAGGCGTCCGGGCCGGCGATCGCCGGGACCGGCATCGGCCCCGGCTTCTCGGGCTCGCCGATCTACTGCCCGGGCTCGGACGGCGTGCAGCGCAACATCGGCGCGATCTCGCAGTCGATCGGCGAGTTCGGCGGCACCGCGGGCCTGGCGACCCCGATCGAGGCGATCCTCGCCAACCCGACGGATCCGCCGCTCCCGCGCGACGCGGGCGACGGCGCGGCGGCCTCCCCGCGTGCGGCGAGCGCGATCCAGCGGATGCGCCTCGAGGGGACGAAGTCGCTGGCCGGCCCGCTGACCATCAGCGGTGTCTCGCCGCGGCTCGGCAAGGCGATCGAGGCGACGGGCCGCAAGTACGGCCGGCCGATCCTCGCGGTCCCGGCCGGCGCGCTGGGGAGCTTCCCGGTGCAGACGCTGGTCCCCGGCGCCGCGGTGTCGGTCGGCTACTCGGGCGGCGACGTCCGCCTCGGCGCGGTCGGCACGGTCGCCTACACGGACGCCGGCAACGTCTGGTCCTTCGGGCACGAGTTCGAGGCCGCCGGAGCCCGCAACCTGATCCTGCAGGACGCCTACGTCTACCGCGTGGTGAACGACCCGAACGCGTCGCTCACCGGCGGCTCGTACAAGTTCGCCTTCGCCGGGCACGACGTCGGCACGCTCACCAACGACGCGTTCTCGGCCGTCGTCGGCAAGGTCGGCGCACTCCCCCGCAGCACGAGGGTGACCGCGCTCGGCCGCGACCACGACACCGGCGCCGAGAAGTTCGTGGAGACCACCGTGGCCGACGAGACGGACGTCGACAACCCGACCGGCTTCTCGCCGCTCGGCGCCGTCGGCCCGATCGCGATCTCGCAGGCCGCCGGCGGCTCGATGAAGAGCGCGCCGGGCCGCCTCACCGGCCGCATGTGCCTGCGCATCACCTTCGCCGAGCGCCCCAAGCGGCCGGCCCGGTTCTGCAACCGCTACCTCTCGTCGACGATCGTCGACCCGTTCCTCGGTCCGCTCGGCAACCCGATCGCCTTCAGCGCGGCGACCGACGCCAGCACCGCCTTCGGCCTGATCGAGCTCTACGAGGGCCGCTCGCCGCACGTCGCCTCCGTGCACGCCGAGACGGAGATCCGCCGTGGCGAGCGCCTGGCCTTCCTGCGGCGCGTCCAAGCCCCGCGCCGGGTCAGGGCCGGCAGCCGGGTGACGCTCCGGGTGACCATGCAGCGCCTGCGCGGCAGCACGTTCACCAAGAGCTACCGCGTGCGCATCCCGCGCGGGGTCGACCGCGGCGTGCGGACGCTGAAGCTCAAGGGCTTCCAGCCCCAGTCGCCGGACGAGGACCTGCTGGCGATCCTCTTCGGCTTCGACGAGGAGGACTCGCAGGCCCCCCGGGGCGCGGCGCGCCTCAACGACCTGATCGACACGATCAGCGCCCTCGGGCGCTGGGACGGCGTCGAGCTGCGGCTGGGCGGCGGCCAGCGCCGGGCGTTCCGCGACGACGACATCGTCATCACCGGCCGCGCCGCCACGCGGGTCCGGATCGTGCGCTAAGGCCCGGACCCCTCGAAGCGATAGACGATGCCGGCCGGCGCCAGATCGGCGCCGGCGGCGAGCGGGACCGCGGCCTCGAGCAGGGCCGCGAACGTGCCGGTGCTCGCGGCCATCATGTCGAGCAGCGTCTGCACCGGCGTCGCCTCGTCCATGACGCCGTTGGCGTAGTCGGTCGCGTAGCCGAGCAGCGCGTACGGGATCTCGCACTCGCCGCACAGGACGGCCTCTGGCCCGCCGGTCTGGGAGACGTGGGTGACGCCGCAGGCCGCCAGCCCGCGGATCTCGGCGCGCGTGTTGAAGCGCGGCCCGTCGACATGGCCGTACACGCCGCCGTCGCGGACCGTCACGCCGGCCGCCCGCGCGCCCTCGAGCAGCGCTGCCCGGAGCGGCTCCGAGAACGGGCCCTCGAAGATCCAGTGCCCGCGCCGCCGGTCGCCCGCCTCGGAGTAGAACGTGCACAGGTCGCCGTCACCGAGGCGGTTGGCGAGGAAGTGCAGGTCGTCGAAGCAGGTCACCGTGCCGAGCTCGACCGTCGGGTCGACGGCGCCGCAGACCGTCACGCCGATGACCGCATCGGCGCCCAGGTCGTGGAGCGCGGCGATGTTCGGGCGGTGCGTGACCAGGTTCGAGAGGCGGTGATGGCCCTCGCCGTGGCGCGAGACGTGCAGCACCTCGGTGCCCGCGAACACGCCGCGCGAGACGAGCGCGTCGCCCCATTCGGTCTCCACCAGCTCGGGTCCGTCGGATTCCAACCCCGGCAGTGCGTGCGTGCCGGAGCCGGTGATGATCGCGATCGGCATCGATGCGGAGTATGCATAAGCTGGTCGGGTGGAGCCCGCGCCCGTCAACCGAGCCGAGGTCGGCGACTTCGCGGCCGCGATCTGGGGGGCGTTCCACAGCGAGATGCACGACGACGAGCGCGCTCGCTGGGAGGCGACCCTCGAGCCCGAGCGCACGCTGGCGATCCGCGACCGCGGGCAGTTCGTCGCCGGCGCGGGCATCTTCTCGCGCCGCCTGACCGTGCCCGGCGGCGAGGTGCCCGCCGCGGCGGTGACGCTCGTGGGCGTGCGGCCGACGCACCGCCGCCGCGGCCTCATGAGCACGCTGATGCGGCGCCAGCTCAACGACGTGCACGAGGCCGGCCGCGAGCCGGTCGCCGCGCTCTGGCCCTCGGAGCCGATCATCTACGGCCGCTTCGGATACGGCCTGGCGACGATGGCCGGCGGCCTCCGCGTCGCCACCTACAACGCCGAGCTGCGGACGCCGTCGAGCGCGAGCTACGAGCTGCTCGCGCCGACCGACGCGCTGCCCGCCATGCGCGACGTGTTCGACGCCGTCCGCCCGAGCATCCCCGGCATGATCGATCGCGACGGGCCGTGGTGGGACAACAAGGTCTTCGACCCCGAGCACCTGCGCGACGGCGCCGAGCCGATGCGCGCGGTGGTCACGGACGGCGCCTACGCGCTGTACTCGGTCACCCGCAAGTGGGACGACGAGGGGCCGAAGAGCGAGGTCGCCGTCCACGACGCCCTGGCCGTGAGCCCCGAGGCCGAGACGGCCCTCTGGACGTACCTCCTCGGCCTCGACCTCGTGCGCCGGCTGAGCTGGGAGCTCGCGCCGTCGGACCATCCGCTCCCCCACATGGTCACGAACACCTCGTTCGTGCAGGTCAACACCGGCTACGCCCTCTTCGTCCGCGTGGTCGACCTGCCGAAGGCGCTGACGTCGCGCACGTACGCGGAGCCGTTCGAGGTCGTGCTCGAGGTGGCCGACGACGACTGCCCGTGGAACGCGGGCCGCTGGGCGCTGCGCTGGGACGGCACGACCGCCACCTGCGCCCGCACCGCGACTCCGGCCGGGCTCGAGCTCGGCGCGGCCGAGCTGGGCGCCGCCTACCTGGGCGGGACCGCCCTCGCGACCCTCGCCCGAGCCGGGCGCGTGCGCGAGCTGCGCAGCGGCGCGCTCGCCTCCGCGAACCGCGCCTTCCGCGGGGACCGGGACCCGTGGTGCCCGGAGGTCTTCTAGGTCTTACGGTTCGCTGAACCGGCGCGGGCCGATGCGACAATTCACTGGATGGATGACGGCCACGTACGAGGCTCGGTCCTCGTCGTCGACGACGAGCCGACCATCCGCGAGGTGGTCTCCCGCTACCTCGAGCGGGCGGGCTACGAGACGCGCGAGGCGGCCGACGGCCCGGCCGCGCTCGAGGCGGTCGCCGAGCGCGCGCCCGACCTCATCGTCCTCGACCTCATGCTCCCCGGCATCGACGGCCTCGAGGTCATGCGCCGCGTGCACGAGCGGACCGAGCGCAGCGGCGCGATCATCCTCCTTACCGCCAAGGGCGAGGAGAGCGACCGCATCGTCGGCCTCCGCCTCGGCGCCGACGACTACGTCGTCAAGCCCTTCTCCCCCGGCGAGCTGGTGGCGCGCGTCGACGCCGTACTGCGCCGCGTCGACAAGGTGGCCGAGGACGAGCCGCCGCAGGCCTTCGGCGACCTGCTGATCGAGCCCGCCGCCCACCGCGTGACCGTGGCCGGCAAGGAAGTCCAGCTCACGATGCGCGAGTACGAGCTCCTGCGCTTCCTCGCCCGCCACCCCGGTCGCGCCTTCACGCGCAACGAGCTGATGGATCTCGTGTGGCAGTACGCGTTCTACACCGACACGTCGACCGTCACCGTCCACATCCGGCGCCTGCGGGCCAAGATCGAGCGCGACGCCTCCGAGCCGCGCTGGATCGAGACGGTCTGGGGCGTCGGCTACCGCTTCGCGCCGTGATCCGCGGCCTCGCGTTCTCCACCGCCGTCTCCGTGCTCGTCGCGCTCGCGGCGCTGGTCGGCTACGGCTCCCACGCCGGCTTCGTCACCCTGGCCATCGTCGCGCCGCTCGGCTGGGTGACGGTGCTGGCCACGGACCGGCTGATCGCGGGCGGCGGGCTGCGCCGCCAGTTCGCGGCGGTCGTCCTCGTGAGCGCGGCGATGCTGGCCGCCGCGGTAGGCCTCTTCATCGCGTTGATGTTCGTGTCGAGCCACGACGCGTTCCTCACCATCCTCCTCGCCGCCTACGCCGCCGCGCTGGCCTTGTGGGCGGCGCTCCGCGTCGGCCGGCGCGCGCTCGGCGAGCTGGAGCAGGTCCGAGCGACCCTGGCCGCCGTGGGCGAGGGACGGCGCGACGTCCGTACGGGCGTCACCGGCGAGGACGAGATCGCCCGCGTGGCCGCCGACGTCGACGCCATGGTCGAGCGGCTCGACCAGGAGGAGCGCCTGCGGCGGACGCTGTTCGCCGCCGTTTCGCACGACCTGCGGACGCCGGTCACCGCCCTGCGCCTGCTGGCCAACGCGATCGACGACGACCTCGTGGACGCCGACACCCGCCGCGAGTACGTCACCCGCATGGGCACCCACGTCCGCGCGCTCGGCACGCTGATCGACGACCTCTTCGAGCTCACCCGCCTCCAGAGCGGCGAGCTCGAGTGGACGATGGAGCGCGTACCGGTCGACCTGCTGCTCGAGGAGGCGGTCGACGCCATGCGCCCGGCCGCCGAGGCCGGCGCGGTGTCGGTCAGCGCGCGGCTGGACACGGCGCTGGGGGCGGCGCGCGCCAACCCGGAGCAGCTCCAGCGCGTGCTCTTCAACCTCATCCAGAACGCGATCCACCACACGCCGGCCGACGGCAGCGTGACCGTGAGCGCCGAGGCCGTGAACGGCAGCATCGAGGTCGAGGTCGCCGACACGGGCGCGGGTGTCCCCGTCGATCAGCGCGACCGCGTCTTCGACCCGTTCTTCCGCGGCGACGCCGCGCGGCAGGACGGCGGGGCCGGTCTCGGGCTGGCGATCTCCCGCGCCATCGTCGAGGCCCACGGCGGGCGGATCTGGCTCGAGGATGCCGCCGTCGGCACCCGCGTGCGCTTCAGCCTTCCCGCCTAGCGGTCGCGCCGCTGGCGCTGCACGCGGCCGCCCTCGGCGCCCAGCTCGGTGGCCGGGCCGCGCGGGTTGCCGATCCCGAGCACGCGCATCGCCTTCAGGCCGAGGCCGAGCTTCTCCCGCCCGTCGGTCGACGAGACGTCGAGCCCGGTGAGGTCGCGCACGCGCTCGAGCCGGTAGCGGATCGTGTGCCGGTGCGTGAAGAGGCGCGAGGCGGTCCCCGCCACGTTGGCGTCGGCGTCGAGGAACGTCTCCAGGGTCTGCACGAGATCGGTCTCGTACTGCTCGTCGTAGGTCACGAGCGGCTCGACGGTCTCCGAGAAGAAGCGCTGCAGCTCGGCCGGGTCCTCGCTCATGGCCGGGAGCAGGAGCCGGTAGGCGCCGGTGTCCTCGAAGGCCAGCACCGCGTCCTCGTCGCTGCTCGCCTCGGCGACGTTGGCGGCCAGCAGCGCCTCGTTGCCCGCGCGGTAGAGGTCGGCGGGGTCGGTGGCCACGCGCGAGTGCCCGAGCGCGAACGTGAAGCCGTAGAGGCTGGAGCGCAGCTCGCGGGCGACGGCCTCCGCCACCCGGCGCGCCTCGGCGGCGTTGGCGGCCGGCAGGAGCACGACGACGTGGCCGGACGTGTCGGCGAGCGTCTCGATCACCGCGGCCAGCGAGCCGGGGGCCGTGGCGCGCGCGGCGCGTTCCGCCGCGGCCAGCACGCGGCCGCGCCAGTCCTCGTCGGCGGGCGCGTAGTGGTGCGCGCGGACGACGACCAGCGCGGCTCCGGAGGCGACGTCGACCCCGAGCTCGGACGCCCGCTCGACGATGGCTCCTCGATCGGTGATCTCCCGCCGCAGGACGGCGGTGAGGAACTCGGCCTGCGCGACCTCGGAGGCACGCTCGGGCGCCCGGACCCGCTCGACCTCGGAGGCGATCAGCGTGGTCACGATGCGCAGCAGGGCGGCGGCCGGCTCGCCGGACCGGCCGCGCACGCGCAGGCGGCCGACGACGACGTCGCCGACCCGCAGATCGTGCGTGACGACGCCGGACGCGTCGGACATCAGCGCACGCTCGTCGGCCGTCGACCGGGCGGCCACGGCCAGCACCGCGCTCGTGCGGTCCATCAGCACGAGCGAGGCGTCGAGCCCGCGCGCGGCGGCGCGGACGACCTCGGGCAGCCCGAGGCCGGACTCCACCGCGTCGGTGATCTCGTTGAGCGCGTCGAGCGGGTGCTCGGACGCGGCCTGCCGCCTGATCGGGATCGGCTCGGCCATCACAAGCGGTCGTAGTACCAGAGCACCAGACCGCCCGCGAGCCCGCCCGCGAGGACGAAGGCCGCGAGGACGTAGAGGCTCATCACGAGGGCCAGCACGCGTTCGCGCAGGCGCCAGTACGACCGCCACGCCGGTACGGCGACAAAGGCGGTCCAGGCGGCGAGCGACAGCAGTGCTGCGACGCCGATGACGATGAGGGAGACCCGGTCGTCGATCATCGGTCTCGGCGCCCATTGTGGCGCACGTAGCCGGCGATAAGCGCAAATGTGCCCACGAGCGCCCATGTCGCGACCGCCAACGCGACCCCGCCGAGCACGTCCGTGAGGTAGTGCACGCGCAGGTAGACGCGGGTCGCGCAGACCACCGCCACGAGCCCGATGGTCACGGTGACGGCCGCGAAGCGGACCGCCCAGCCGGCGCCGGCACGGACGAGCACCGTGGCGCACGCGACCCAGCACCACGGCGTACGCGGCGTGGCCGGAGGGATACGCGAAATCGCTGACGGAGACGAGGCCGCCCGCCGGCCGCGGCCGGTCGTACGCGGCCTTCGCGACGTTGACCACCACGACCGAGAGCCACACGCCGGCCACGAGCGTCGCGACGTCGATCCACCGCCGCCGTATTCCCGCCCACACCGCGGTGGCCAGCGCGACGGCGATCACCACTGCCAGCGAGCCGAGGTGGGTGAGGACCTTGGCGACCTCGATCAGCGGGTCCATGGCCAGCTCGTCAGCGAGGTCGGACGCGAGCTCGTCGATCCGCGGCAGCGCGGTCTCCGAGATGAGGTCGCCGATGAAGAAGAACGAGAAGGCGCCGACGGCGAGGAGCGCGAGCAGCGTGGTCAGCTCGAGCCCGAGGCCGCCGGGCGTGAGCCGGCCGAGGCCGAAGCTCGTCGCGACGTCGGCGGCCCACGCCGTGGGCCGGCCGACGACCCGCCAGGCCGGCCGCGCGAGCCGGACGATCGGCCGCCAGCCGGGCCGGTCCTGGCGCTCCTCGAGCCAGGCGCGCACCTTGGCGCGCTTCGCGGGGTCGCGGCGCAGCTGCACGAGCCCGACGAACCCCGCGAGCACCACGACCACGGTCCCGAACGCGAACAGCCCGCGCGAGACGTACGTCGTGAGCTGGTCGAACGAGTGCCAGAAGACGTATCCGAGCGTCGCGAACGTCGCCGCCCAGGCGCCGGCGCCGAGGACGTCGTAGGGCAGGAAGCGCCGCAGCGGCATCCGGCTCGTGCCCGCGATGAACGGCGCCAGCGCGCGCACGAAGCCGATGAAGCGCCCGACGAGGATCGTGATCCCGCCGCGCTTCTCGAAGAAGTCCTCGACCTGCTTGAGCCGCTCCTCGGTGATCTTGACGCGCTCCCCGTGGCGGAGCAGCCAGGCGCGGCCGAGCTTGCGGCCGGCGGTGTAGGAGGCGAGGTCGCCGGCCACCGCGCACGCCCAGGTGATGGCGATGAGCACGAAGAGCGAGATCTCGCCCTGGCCGGCGACGACGCCGCCGACGATCACCGTGGTCTCGCCGGGCGCGATCAGCCCGATGAAGGCGCCGGTCTCGAGGAACGCGAGGATGCCGACGACGAGGTAGGTCCACGGCCCGAGCGCGCGCCCGACGTCGAGCAGCAGCTCCTCGAGGTTGGGGAGGTGGATCAGGCCGACGCCGACCGCGCCGGCACCCGCCACCGCGAGCCAGCCGGCGGCCTGCGTCAGCCTGCCGAGCTTCTGCCGGCGGGCCAGCAGGAACGCGGCGAGCGCGAGCGCGCCGAGCAGCCAGCCCCACCTCACGCCGGCCTCACCTCGCCGAAGGCGGCGGTCACCGGCTCGGCGGCGATCGCGCCGGGGATGCGCCGAGCCGCCTCGCGGGCGGCGGCGGGCGTCGGGAAGAGGCCGAAGACGGTCGGGCCCGAGCCGGAGACCATCGCGCGTTCGAACCGGCCGAGCGCGTCGTCGACGGCCGGGCAGAGCGAGCGGGCCGCCGCCGCGAGGTCGTTGATCGCGGGCGGCGGCTCGCCGGCCAGCGCGGCGGCCTTGGCGCGCTCGAGCTCATCCGGCGTCCGCGCGCCGCCGAGCCGGTCGAACTCGCGCGTAGACCGCGGGGGTCGAGAGCGTGAGGCCGGACGGGACGATCACGAGGCCGAACGGCTCCTCGGGGTCCGGCAGGCGGTCGACGTGCTCGCCGGCCCCGGTCATGAGCACCCGGCCGGGGACGACCTGGGCCGGCACGTCGGCGCCGAGCGCGACCGCGAGCTCGTGCAGCAGCTCCGGCGGCGCTCCCCCGGCGGCGTGGGCGGCCAGGCGCAGCGCGGCGGCGGCGTCGCCCGAGCCGCCGCCCATGCCGCCGGCCACCGGCACGCGCTTGCGGATGGTCAGCCGCTGGGGCGGCGCGTCCCAGCCGGCGGCCTCGCGGAACAGCGCCAGCGCCCGGCCCGCCAGGTTGGGTCCCTCGACCCCGGCGCACACCACCTCGTCCTGCGGCGCGTCGGTCGGCTCGAGGGTCAGCTCGTCGGCCAGCGAGACCGCCTGGACGACGGAGACGAGCGGGTGCAGGCCGTCCTCCCGCGGTGCGCCGACGAGCAGAGAGAGGTTGACCTTGCCGGGGGCGCGGGCGAGCAGCACTACCCAGCATCCTGTCGCAGCCGCGCGTGCAGCTCCCGCCAGTCGGCCGGCGCGAGCGTCTCGGCGCGGGCGTCGGCGGGCTTCCCCATCGCCTCCAGGGCGGCCCGGACGCGGTCGCGATCGCCGCCGCCGAGCGCCACGGAGCGGGCGAGCGCCTTGCGCCGGTGGGCGAAGCCCTGCTGGACGAGCGCGCGCAGGTCGGGCTCGGGCGCCGGGCCGTGGCGGCGGAGGCCGACCAGCACGGAGTCGACGTTCGGGACCGGGTGGAACACCGTGCGCGAGACCGGCCGCAGGACCTTGACGTCGCACGCCAGCTGGGCGAGCACGGACGGCACGCCGTAGGCCGACGTGCCGGGCTTGGCCGCGAACCGCTCGCCGACCTCCTTCTGCACCATCGCGACCCACGTCGTCACGCTCGGGAGCAGCTCGATCGTGCGCAGGATGACCCCGGCCGCCACGCCGTAGGGGAGGTTGGCCACCACCTTGGTCGGCGCCGGCTCGAGGCCCGCGAGGTCGAGCTTGACCGCGTCGGCGAGATGCAGCGTCGTGTTGGGGTGCGGGTCGAGCGCGTCGCGCAGCGCCGGCTCCAGCCGCCGGTCGAGCTCCACCACGTGCACGTGCCGGGTGCGCTCGGCGAGGTACTCCGACAGCACGCCGAGGCCGCCGCCGACCTCGAGCACGACGTCGTCCTCGTCCAGCTCGGCGGCCCGCCCGATGACGTCGAGGATGTTCGAGTCGATGAGGAAGTTCTGGCCGAGCTCGCGGTTGGGGCGGATCTCGAACTGGCGCAGGCGGCGCAGGCTCGGCTGCGCCGGGAGCTCGCTCACCAGCCCAGCAGCCGGGCGGCGTTGGCCTCGACGGCCGCCTCGAGCTCCTCGTACGCGATCCCGCGGCGCTCGGCGACGAAGCGCGCGGTGTGGACCACGTACGCGGGCTGGTTGCGCTCCTTGCGGACGGCCTGCGGCGTGAGGTACGGCGCGTCGGTCTCCACCAGCAGCCGGTCGAGCGGGACCTGCTCGGCCGCCTCGGCCAGGTCCTCGGCCTTCGGGTACGTGACGTTGCCGGCGAAGGAGATCCACCAGCCGTGCTCGAGGCACTCGTCCAGGCGGTCCGGCATCGAGAAGCAGTGCAGGATCACCTCGAGTCCCCGCGCGTGCTCGGCGAGGGTGGCGATCGTGTCGTCCTCGGCGGCGCGCGTGTGGATGACGAGCGGCTTGCTCAGCTCCTGCGCGAGCTCGATCTGGGCGCGGAAGGCGCGTTCCTGGTCGGGGCGCGGCGCGTAGTCGCGGTAGTCGTCGAGCCCGGTCTCCCCGATGGCCAGGCAGCGCGGGTGGGCGGCCATCTCCCGCAGCTCGTCGGTGATCGTGTCGTCGTAGCCGGTGGCGTTGTTCGGGTGGTGGCCGATGGCGGCGAAGACGTCGTCGTTGCGCTCGGCCGCGTCGAGCGCCGCGCGGCGGGACCGTTCGTCGATCCCGATCGTGAGGATGCGCGTGACGCCCGCCTCGCGGGCGGCCGTGAGCAGCTCGACCTCGGAGCCCGGCCCGCGGTCGAGATGGGTGTGCGAGTCGATCACTGCGGCTTGGGGAAGAGCTGCGGCAGCTTCGTCACGCTCGTGCCGCCCGCGCGTGAGCCGTAGTCCGCGCTGTCGATCGACGTCTCGTCGGCGCCGAGCGCGGCCAGCAGCTTCGCCGCCGACTCGGGGATGTACGGCACGAGCAGCACGGTGACGACGCGCAGGCCCTCGGCGAGCGAGCGCAGCGTGGTGTCGAGCTCGCCGGCCCGGCTCTCGTCCTTGGCCAGCTGCCACGGCGCGCGCTCCTCGACGTAGCGGTTGAGCCGTCGCACGCGCTGCCAGATGCGCTCGAGGGCCTGGGTGATCTCCGCCTGGTCGAGCAGGCCCTTGACCTCGTCGACGAGGCCGTCGAAGTCGGCGGCGAGGACGGGGTCGACGTCGACCTCGGGCACCTTGCCGTCGCGGTAGCGGTCGATCATCGCGAGCGTGCGGCTGGCGAGGTTGCCGAACTCGTTGGCCAGCTCGGTCTCGTAACGCTCGCCGAAGGTGATCGTCGAGACGCCGCCGTCCTGACCGAAGGAGACCTCGCGGAAGCAGTAGTAGCGGAGGGCGTCGGTGCCGAACGAGTCAATGACCTCGAACGGGTCGAGCACGTTGCCGAGCGACTTGGACATCTTGTGCTCGGCGCCGGAGGCGTCCTTCATCAGCAGGTAGCCGTGGATGAAGAGCTGCTCGGGCAGCTCGAGCTCCGCCGCCATCAGCATCGCCGGCCAGAACACCGCGTGGAACTTCAGGATGTCCTTGGCCATGACATGGAACGTCGCCGGCCAGAACGTGTCCGTGAGGTCCTCGCCGTCGCGGGCGAAGCCGAGCGCCGTGTAGTAGTTCAGGAGCGCGTCGAACCAGACGTAGAAGACGTGGTCGGGGTCCCACGGGACCTCGACGCCCCACGTCAGCTTGGCCTTCGACCGGCTGAGCGAGACGTCGTTGAGGCCGCCGGTGATGAACGAGCGCGCCTCGTTGTACCGGTGGCGCGGGCGGACGAACTCGGGTTGGTCGGCGTACAGCCGCTCGAGCGGCTCCTGGAAGGTGGAGAGGCGGAAGAACCAGTTCTCCTCGCGCTCGCGGTCGAGCGGGGTCTTGTGGATCGGGCACGTGTTGTCGGGCCCGATCTCGTTCTCGGTCTTGAAGTCCGCGCAGCGGGGGCAGTACCAGCCCTCGTAGAGGCCCTTGTACGTGTGCCCGTTGTCGTGGATGCGCTGCATGACCTCCTGGACGCGCACGTGGTGACGCGGGTCGGAGGTGCGGATGAAGAAGTCGTTGCTGGCGTTGATGCGCGGCATCAGCGCCTGGAAGCGGGCCGCGTTGCGGTCGGCCAGCTCGGCGGGCGTGACGCCCTCCCGCTCGGCCGCCTGGGCGACGGGCTCGCCGTGCTCGTCGGTGCCGGTGAGGAAGAAGACCTCCTCCCCGCGCTGGCGCATGTGCCGGGCGAGGATGTCCGCGCCGATCGTCGTGTACGCGTGGCCGAGGTGCGGCGCCGCGTTGACGTAGTAGATCGGCGTGGTGACGTAGAAGGCCATGTGCGGCGTCGAAGGCTAGATGGTCGGCTGCGCGACCCGTGCGGCCGTGGGGGTCGTGGAGCCGGCCATCCGCTAGCGGTCGACGGCGAGCTTGCCCGCCTTGGCCCAGTTCTCGTGGTCCACCTCGTGGATGAAGACCTGGACGTGCTCGGGCTCGACGTCGTAGGCGTCGACGAAGGCCTGGGTGATGCCGGCCACGAGCGCGCGCTTGCGCTCGAGGTCGCGGGGCGACTGCTGGACGGTCACGATGGGCAACCGGTCCTCCTTGGGTTGATGGGTCAGTCCCGCAGCGTCCGGAACGCGAGCAGGCCGCCGAAGCCGAGGATGCCGAGGCCGGCGACCCCGTCGATGCTGCGCAGGAGACGCGGGCCGACCCAGCGACGGGCGACGGAGACGCCGCCGGCGAGGATCGTCATCCAGGTCAGGCTGCCGAGGCCGACGCCGGCCAGCAGGAGCGCGGCGCCACCACCCTCGGCGGCCGCGCCGGCCGTGGAGGCGGCGGCGAACACCGCGGCCCAGGAGGCGATCGTCAGCGGGTTCGACGCGGTGGCGGCGAGCGTGGTCAGGAACGCCGCGCGCGGAGTCGCGACCTCGTCGCGCGCCTCGCCGCCGAGCCGGACGCGGAACGCGCTGTAGAGCGTGCGCCCGCCGAGGACGACGAGCACGGCCGCGCCGAGGATGCCGAAGCCGAGCCGCAGCGGCTCGATGGCCAGCAGCCCGGCCGCGCCGGCGGCCCCGGCGGCGGCGTACGCCGTGTCGATGATCGCCACGGCCGCGGCCATCGAGAGACCGACGACGACGCCGCTGCGGAGCGTCGACCGGATCGCGAGCAGCGAGATCGGCCCGAGCTGGGCGGCGACGAGGAACCCGAGGCCGAAGCCGACGAGGAGCGCGGTCATGGTGCTCGTGGACGCTAGCTGGTGTGGTGGGTGGTCAGCGGGTTCGAATACGGCCGCGTTGTGATGCGCGGGCTCGGCCGCGCGCGCGAGGGCGCCGGCGAACTGCGGCTGGGTAAGGGAGCCGGGGAGGCCGGCGGGGCGGTTTTCTTCGCCGCGTCCTGCTCTTGCGGTCACGGTGTCGACCCCTAGGCAGGATTCGAATGAGAATCCCAGCCGATCCCGCCTCCCTCAATGCCGGGGTTCGTGAACCGCAGCCGGGATCGGCCGACCAGGACGGCGCGTCCGGCGCGCGCGGCGGCGCCACCCGACCCCGGCGCCGGCGAGGACGAGCGCGAGCCCGGCCCAGGCCGGCCACGGCGCGAGGGTGGGGAGCGGCGGCGGCGCGGCCCGCGGCGGCGCGGCGCGGCCCGCGGCGGCGGCGCGATTCGCGGCGGGGCGCGGTCCGCGGCGGCGGCGCGATTCGCGGCGGAGGCGGCCCGACTCGTCGCGGTCTCGCCGCGCGCGGCGCCGGGCCGAGCGGGGGCGGAGTCGTGGGCTCGGCGAGGAACCGCAGTGGGTCGACGTAGCCGAACCGGTCGCCCTCGCGGCGGACGCCGAGGTGGAGGCCCTCGTGGGCCGGCGACGAGCCGACGGTGCCGAGCTTCGCTCCCGCGCGGACGCGCGCGCCGCGGCGGACCGCGATCGTGGCGAGTGGCAGGTGGGTCACCCGCCAGCGCCCGCAGCGGAGCGTGACGACGCGGCCGTTCGACCCCGCCTCGCCCGCGAACGCGACGACGCCGGCGCACGCGGCGCGGACCTCGGCGCCGGCCGCCGCGGCGAAGTCGGCCCCGCGGTGCTGGCCGGCGGCGAACGGATCGGGACCGACCGCGAAGCCCTGCGCGAGCGGGCCCGGCGCGAGCAGCACGAGCGCGGCGACGAGGGTGCCGGTCATGCGCCGGACGCTACGGCGGCCGGCGCCCAGGACCACGAGGCGTCACGGAAAAGGTGCGAAGTTGGAGCGCTTTCGTTGCACCTGCAAGAGGTGCTGCAACGAACACGGAGTATTGACGGGCATTCGCACTACATGGGAGGGTCGAAAGTGGCATGGCGACCGAGATCCCCACCCCCGGGCCGGCGTCGGCGACGGCCACGGGAATCACGCGCAACGGGATGGCGCCCGTCGACAACGGCGCCGCCGACATCAAGCTGATCGCCGACCCCGAGACGCGCCGCCGCGTGACCATGGCCGCGGAGAGCGACCTCGAGGCGTTCCGCTACGCCCACTGGCGCGGAACGGTGACGTTCCACGAGGTCGCGGCGGCGTGGTTCCACATGTCGGACCCGAACCTGCCGGACGGCCTCCGCGACGAGTTCAAGACCATCTTCCCCGGCCTGCTCGACGCCTTCGCCGAGCCGCGCAAGGGCATCATCACCGCCTACTTCTGCCGCCACATCCGCGTCGCGGCCGTGCTGACCGACATCGGCCATGCCGCGCACGCGCCCGAAGGCGTTCCGCAGGCCACGCTCAAGGGGCCGCCGCCCAAGGCCATCCGAGACAGCCTCGAGCGCCAGCACGACGACGGCCAGAACGGCAAGCCCGACCCGCGCGCCGAGCACGACGCGTGGCGCCGGAAGCGGTACGACGAGAGCAAGGTCTCGGTCTGGCGCCGCGCCCTGCCGGGCGGTCCGCACCTCTTCGACCCCGCCCCGGCCGCCAGCTCGGCCATCCACATCGAGCCGACCTTCGGCGACCCCGAGGACTGGAAGGCCAAGGAGATCCTCTTCCAGTGCCTGCACCTGCACTACAAGGCGCTCGAGTTCCTCACCCCGCAGCCACGCAAGATCTGCCTGCGGATGATCTTCGGCGTGATCACCACGCTGCTCGGCACGCTGGACCACCGCCAGCTCGAGCGCGACACCCAGGGCCTGCCGATCCAGCCGTTCGGCGCCAACCCGGCCGAGGTCGAGACGCTCGAGCGGGAGCTCAAGCAGGCGCAGCTGTACTACGAGTCGGCCGCCCAGCGGCAGGCGCAGCTCGACTACCTCGTCGGCATGGTGCGCTTCCTCGTGCTGGCCGTCGTCGCCACCGCCGCGATCGTCGTGTTCCAGGAGGACCTGCTCGACGAGGCGGCCACGGTCAGCGTGCTGGGCGGTGCCGCAGGCGCGATCGTCAGCGTCATGAACCGCATGACCGGCGGGCGGCTGAAGGTCCGGCCGGAGGCCGGCCGCAAGACCATCCGCGCCCTCGGCTTCATGCGGCCCGTGATCGGGGCCGTGTTCGGCGCCGTCGTCTACCTGTTCCTCGACGGCGGGATCATCGAGGTCCTGAGCCCGCCCGACGGCGGCGCCAACCTCGCCTTCTACGCCGGCCTGGGCTTCATCTCGGGCTTCAGCGAGCGGTTCGCGCAGGACGTCATCGCGCAGGCCTCGCGCGACCCCGATTCACCGCGCGAGAAGCCGCCGAGCCCCGAACCCCAGCATTGAGGGAAGCGGGTCAGGCCTGTGTGGAACGTTTTGCACCCTAGGCAACGCAAAACGTTCCACCCGCCTCCCTACCCAGCGCAGTTCAAGACTCAGCCACCGCGCGATACAGCGCGTTGGCCGGCGCGCCCGTGAGGTCGGCGACGACCCCCGCCGCGACCCGCGCCTTCGCCCCCGACTCGACCAGCCGCCGCACGGCGTCGACCGCCGCGGGATCGAGCCCGGTCCGCGGCGGAGCGCCCCCGATCACCAGCACGACCTCGCCGCGCGGCGCAGCGTCCGCGTAGCGCGCGGCGAGCTCGCCCGCCGTGCCCCGCACGACCTCCTCGTGGACCTTGGTCAGCTCGCGGCAGACCGCCACCGGGCGCGACGCATCGATCGAGGCGAGCACCGCCAGCGACGCGCCGACCCGCCGCGGCGACTCGAAGGCCACGACGGTCTCGGGCGACGCCAGGACCTCCACCAGCGCGGCCCGCTTGCGGGGCAGGAACCCCGCGAAGCGCCACACGTCCGACGGCAGCGCGGAGGCGACCAGCGCGGCCAGGGCCGCCGACGGTCCCGGGAGCACCTCGATCTCCAGGCCGGCTCCCACGCAGCCCTGCACGAGCACGTAGCCGGGATCGGAGACCAGCGGCATCCCCGCGTCGGACACGAGCGCGACCACCGCGCCGCCGAGCATCCGCTCGACGAGCTCGGCCGCCCGCTCGCGCTCGTTGTGCTCGTGGTAGCTGATCAGCGAGGCCTGCACGCCGTAGCGCTCCAGCAGCACCCGCGTGCGCCGGGTGTCCTCGCAGGCGACCACGTCGGCCTCGCGCAGCGCGGAGAGCACCCGCAGCGTCACGTCCTCGAGGTTCCCGATCGGCGTCGGGCAGACGACCAGCCGCCCCGCGCTCACGCCACGGTCTCCGAGTAGCCCGCTCGGGCGACGCCGATGCCCTCGCGGGCGGCCAGCGCCGCGCCGATCATGCCCGCCTCGGCCGCGAAGGCCGCCGGCACGATGCGCACCACGTCGCGCCCCGGGGCGAGCGCGCGCTCGGCGACCAGGCGGCGCGCCGGCTCGAGCAGCAGCTCGCCGGCCGCCGAGACGCCGCCGCCGATGACCACGATCTGCGGGTTGAAGATGTTCACGAGCGACACGATGCCAACCCCGAGCCCTTCGCCGATCCTCGCGATCGCCTCGCTCGCCACCGGATCGCCCTCCTGCGCGAGCTGGGTGATCAGCGGTCCCGTCAGCTCGCGGCCCTCCTCCAGGGCATGGCCGAGCGCCGTGTCGGGCCGCCGGGCGACCATGACCGAGGCGAGCCGGACCAGCGTCGTGCCCGAGCACACCGTCTCCAGGCAGCCGTAGTTCGGGCAGTTGGACTGGCAGGGAGGGCCGTCCATGTCGACGACCATGTGGCCCATCTCGGCCCCGCCGCCGATCCAGCCGCGGAACACCTCGCCGCCGATCAGCAACCCGCCGCCGATGCCCGTGCCGATGGTGAGGAGCACCACGTCGGTGCAGCCCGCGGCGGCGCCGATCCGGGCCTCCGCCAGCACCGCGCAGTTGGCGTCGTTGTCGACCACCACCGGCAGCCCGAGCCGGGCCGACATGACCTCGTGGAAGCGAATGTCGTGCAGCGGCGCGTTGGCCGCCTGGACCGCCATCCCGGTGCGCGAATCGAACGTGCAGGGGATGCCGAACCCGACCGCCTCGATGCCTCCGCCGACCGCGGTGCGGATCTCCTCGACCGCGTCGGCGACCATCTGCACGAGGCCGTCCTGATCCAGGCCGTACACCGGGCGGTTGGTACGGTGATGGACGCCCAGGTCGGCGTCGACCGCGCCGGCCAGGAGCTTCGTGCCGCCGAGGTCGACGCCTATGACGCCTCGCTCGACCACGCGGGCCACCTTACTCCATGGCCGACGAACGCCCTGACGACAAGCCGCAGTACACGAAGTACCGCTCGCGGCCACGACTCCCCTGGCAACGCGACGAGGAGCGCGTCGGCGAGCCGCGCCCGGACGAGGCGCCGAAGCCGACGCGCCGGCGCTTCAACCCGTTCCGGCGGCGCCCCGGCCGGCGCCGCAGGCTCACCGTCGGCCGCGTCATCGGCTACCTCGCCATGGCCGTCGGCGCCTGGCTCCTGCTCTCGCTCGTCATCTTCCTGGTCAGCGCGCAGATCCAGTCCTCCCAGGTCTCCGACGCCGCCGACGCCAAGCTGAGCGGCGGCGGCTTCCCGCTCACGTCGCCGAACACGATCCTCGTGCTCGGCTCCGACGCCCGCACGAAGGACACGGCGGAGCCGGGCGCCCAGACCATCGGCGAGGCGAGCCGGTCGGACTCCATTCTTCTCCTGCGCGTCGGAGGCGGCGCGAACGCGCAGCTCAGCGTCCTGCGCGACACCGTCGTCGACATCCCCGGCCACGGGCAGAACAAGATCAACGCGGCCTACGCGCTCGGCGGCCCGGCGCTGGCCATCGAGACGGTCGAGCAGTACCTCGGCACGGACATCAACCACCTCGTCGAGGTCAACTTCGAGAACTTCCCCGAGCTCATCGACTCGCTCGGCGGCATCACCTACACCGGCAACTGCGTGATCTCCAAGATCAACGGCGGCTCGCGCAACGGCGGGACGACGCTGCGCCTCACGGCCGGCACCCACGAGCTCAACGGCGAGCAGGCGCTGGCGCTCGCGCGCACGCGCCACAACGACTGCCGCCCGAGCGAGGACGACAAGGCGCGCGCCCGGCGCCAGCAGAAGATCCTCGCCGCCATCAAGGACAAGGTCACGTCCTTCGAGACGTTCATCCGCCTGCCCTGGGTGTCCTGGGCGGCGCCGAAGGCGATCCGCTCGGACATGTCGGGACCGACCCTGCTCGGCCTGATCGGCGCGGAGCTCATCGGCGGCAACGCCAAGAAGTACGTGCTCACGCCGAGCGGCGGCACAACCCTGCCCGACGGCGGCGCCGGCCTCACGGTCGACGACGCCGCCAAGCAGGAGATCGTCAGTCAGTTCCTCGAGGGCTGAGCCTCACCGGTGACGATCATCGTCTTCCAGCTGGGCGCGGATCTCGCCCCCTCCCCGGTCGACGGTGTGCACGTTGGCGTAGGTCACGCCGGCACGGAGGGCCTTGACGAACTCCTCCCATTCGCCGGTCGTGATGCCCTGGGCCGCCGGGCCGGTCACGTCGTCGCGCTCGATCACGCCGGTGATCGTGCCGTCGCGGGTCGGGCACGTCTGCGTGCCGGCCGGAGCGTTCGTGATCGGCGGGTTGTTCGCACACAGCCACACGCTGATGCCGCCGTTGACGGCCTCCTGGCCGAAGTGGATGTGCGCCTGCGTCACGTCGGACGTGAAGCCCGAGTACGAGAGCCGGTACTCCATGCGCTCGGAGAAGCGGCTCAGCTTGGCCTTGAACTCGCCGGAGGCGGCCGTCGATTGGGCCGGGACCTCCTCGTAGCCGTTGAGCGTCTCGCGGAAGTCCCGGCTACCGCCGGTCGCCACCGCCATTCCCACGGCGCCGAGCAGCGAAACCAGGCCCAGAGCCAGCACGAGCTGGAGCCTGCGTCGATTCACCCTTACCCCCTCAGGACGGATGTGGACCGAGGGGATACGCGAGACGCGCGCTAGAGGTTCAGCGCGGCGATCGCTTCGCGGTGCATCGCGCCGTCGCCGTACGCGTGCGCGTTGGCCTCGCCGCGCTTGAGGAAGAAGTGCAGGTCGTGCTCCCAGGTGAAGCCGATCCCGCCGTGGACCTGCAGCGCCGCCCGCGGGACGCGGCGTCCGGCGTCGCCCGCGTAGGCCTTGGCGCAGGCGGCGGCGAGCGGCGCGGTCTCCGGCTCGTGGTCGAGCGCCCAGGCCGCCCAGTAGACCGCCGAGCGCGCGCCCTCGACCTCGAGCAGCATCTGCGCGCAGGCGTGCGAGACCGCCTGGTAGGTGCCGATCGGCCGATCGAACTGCTTGCGCTCCTTGGCGTAGGCGACCGCCATCTCCATCGCCCGCTGGGCCAGCCCGACCGACTCGGCCGCGCTCATGACCATCGCCTGCAGGCGGCCGCGGCCGACGTCGCCCGCCGCCGGCGAGCGCTCCCCGCCGGTCACGCGGAACAGCCGCCGGGTGGGATCGAGGCCGCGCACCGGCTCGACGGCGGCGCCGGAGACGATCGAGCCGTCCCAGTCGACCAGCACGTCCGCGTACCCCGCGTCGAAGCTCAGCCCGTCGACGACCACCGCGCCGCGCCGCCCCGCCGAGCTCGGCGCCCAGCAGACCGGCGGCCCACGTCGACTGCAGCGGCGTCGGCGCCAGCGCGTAGCCGAGCTCCTCGGCCACCACGACCAGCTCGACCGTGCCGATCTCGGCGATGTCCGGCCACCCGAGCGAGACCATCTCGTCCCACTGCGCGTCGGTGAAGCCGCGCTCCTCCTCGAGCGCCAGCCGGCGCACCTCGGCCAGCGGGTAGCGCGCCGCAAGCAGCTGCCGGGCCGTCGCCTTGATCTCGCGCTGGTCCTCTGAGAGAGCGAAGTTCACGTGGTCACGAGGCGCGGGGAAGCCCGAGTACTCGCTCGGCGATGATGTTCCGGAGGATCTCCGTGGTCCCGCCCTCGATCGAGTTCGCCCGCGCCCGGAGGAAGCGGTACTGCCACCGGCGATCCTCGGGCGCCACGTCGATGGCCAGCTCGGTCAGCGACTGGTTGACCTCGGCCCAGTGCCACTTGCCGAGCGAGCCCTCCGGCCCGGGTGCGCCGGCCGTCAGCCCACGGTAGGCGGTGAGGCGCAGCACGTTGGCCTCGGCGACGAGCTGCCCGTAGCGCTGCCGGATCAGCGGGTCGTCGGCGCGGCCCGCCGAGCGGATCAGCTCGCCCAGCTCGCGCAGCGCGATCTGCACCTGCACCTGCAGCGCGAAGGCCAGCCCCGCGCGCTCGTGCATCAGCGTGGTGATGGCCACCGGCCACCCGTTGCCCTCGCCGCCGACGATGTTGTCGTGCGGGATCCGGGCCTCCTCGATGAAGAGCTCGTTGAACTCGGACTCGCCGGTGATCTGCACGAGCGGGCGGACCTCGACGCCCTCCTGGTCCATGTCCATGAGGAAGTACGTCAGCCCGCGGTGCTTGGGCGCCGAGGGGTCGGTCCGCGCCACGAGCATGCACCACTTGGCCTCGTGCGCGTACGTCGTCCAGACCTTCTGGCCCGTGACCACCCACTCGTCGCCGTCGCGCACCGCGCGGGTCTTCAGCGAGGCCAGATCCGAGCCGGACTCGGGCTCCGAGAACCCCTGGCACCAGATCTCGTCGGCCGAGAGGATCGGCTCCAGGTACCGCTGCTTCTGCTCCTCGGTGCCGTGGGCGATGACCGTCGGCCCGCCCATGGCCAGCCCGAGCACGTTGGCCATCGACGGCGCGCCGGCGCGCGCGGCCTCCTCGTAGAAGATCGACTGCTCGACCATCGTGGCGCCCGCGCCGCCGTACTCAGTCGGCCAGCTCAGCCCCGCCCAGCCGCGCTCGTTGAGCGCCCGCTGCCAGGCGCGGCGGAACTCGAACAGCTCGGGATCGCCGTCCGGCTCGCGGCCGGGGTGGTTGGCCGCTATCCAGTCGCGGACGGCGTCACGGAACTCGCGCTCCGCTGGCGACAGGCTCAGGTCCATGGGGCGCGCACGGTATCGGCTCCGGCTCGACCACACGCCGGCGCGAGGCGAGCGCCACACCGCCGAGGATGAGCACGAGGCCGGCGATGGCGGCGACGGTGATCGCCTCGTCGAGGAAGACCGCGCCGTAGAAGAGCGCCACGCCCGGAGCCAGGTAGCTGACGAGCGAGGCGCGGCCGGCGCCGACCTCGGCGATCAGCTTGTAGAAGATGACGAAGGCCAGCGCGGTGCCGACCACGCCGAGCGCGACCACGGCCGCGATCGCGCCGAGCCCGGGAACCTCGGTCGGGGCGGTGGCGATAGCCGCCGGGAGCATGAGCAGCGACGCGACCGAGACCGAGACGAACGAGGTCTGGATCGCGGTCAGCCGCCCGTAGCGCTTCTTGACCACGAAGCCGCCGAGCGCGTAGAAGAGCGCCGCGCCGATCATCGCCATCGCGCCGAGGAACTCGCCCAGCGTGTGGATGGACTCGACGCCGACGACGAGCGCCACGCCCGCCAGCCCGGCCACCAGTCCGACGGTCTGCCGCCGGTCGATCCGCTCGGAGGGGTCGATGACGGGAGCGAGCAGCGCCACGAAGAGCGCGGCAGGCGAGATGAGCACGGCGGTCAGCCCGGACGGCACCTCGTGCTCGCCGAAGGTGATGAGGCTGAAGGGGATGGCCACCGAGATCGCGCCGAGCGCGATCGCCCAGCCGGGCCGCCCGCGCATGTCCGCGAGCGCGCCGCGGGCGGTGCCGCCCATGGCCACGAGCAGCACGAGGGCCGCGAGCGCGGTCCGCGCCCACACGATCATCGGGGCGCTGAGATCCTCCAGCGCGTACTTGATGAGCAGGTACGAGCCGCCCCAGATGGAGGCGAGGGCGAGCAGCAGTCCGACCTGACGGGGTGTCACGCCATCCAGTGTCGCAGCCGTGCCGCCTTAGCGGAAATGACGATTGCGGGTGCCTGGGATAAGCGGCGCTTATGGCCGCTCGGCGGTCAGTCGGACGAGGAGGGCTTCGAGTCCGAGGACGAAGCCGGCTTGGCCTCCGACTTGGACTCCTTGACCTTCGCGTCGTGCTTGTCGGCGCCGGAGGAGGCGGACTTCTCGGTCTCGCGCTTGCGCTTGGCCGTGCCGTAGTCCGTGTTGTAGAAACCGGACCCCTTGAAGTGCACCGCGATCGGGTGGAAGACGCGCTGCACGGGCGCGCCGCACTCCGTGCACGTGGTCATCGGATCGTCGGTGATCTTCTGCATCACCTCGAGGAGATGACCGTTCTCGCAGCGGTACTCGTAGATGGGCATCGGGGCAGGCGAGTATAGGCTGAGAGGCATGGCCGCTCCGACCATGGAGGCCGTCGTTGCGCTCTGCAAGCGGCGGGGACTCATCTTTCCCGCGTCCGAGATCTACGGCGGCATCGCGAACACCTACGACTACGGGCATTACGGCGTCCTGCTCAAGAAGAACGTCATCGACGCCTGGTGGAAGTCGATGATCCAGGAGCGCGACGACGTCGTCGCGCTCGACTCGGCGATCATCCAGCACCCGCGCACGTGGGAGGCCTCGGGCCACCTCGCGGGCTTCACGGACCCGCTCGTCCAGTGCCTGGGCAAGTGCAAGCAGCGCTTCCGGGAGGACCACCTGCGCGAGGCACAGCCCGAGGGCGAGCTGCGCTGCCCGGTGTGCGGCGGCGAGCTCAGCGAGCCGCGGGCCTTCAACCTCATGTTCGAGACGACCATCGGCCCCGTCGCCGAGTCGGGCATGACCGTCTACCTGCGGCCCGAGACGGCGCAGGGCATCTTCCTCGACTTCAAGACGACGCTGCAGTACGCGCGCCGCAAGCCGCCGTTCGGCATCGCGCAGGTCGGCAAGTCGTTCCGCAACGAGATCACGCCGGGCAACTTCATCTTCCGCACGCTCGAGTTCGAGCAGATGGAGATGGAGTTCTTCGTCCCGCCGGACCAGGCCGGGCAGTGGTACGACTACTGGCGGCAGGAGCGGCTCGAGTGGTACGTGCGGCTCGGCATCGACCGCGAGCGGCTGCGGCTGCGCGACCACGACGCGGAAGAGCTCTCGCACTACTCGTCCGCCACCGCCGACGTCGAGTACCTCTACCCCATCGGCTGGTCGGAGCTCGAGGGCGTCGCCAACCGCGGCGACTTCGACCTCAAGCAGCACGCCGAGTACTCCGGCGAGAAGCTCGAGTACTTCGACCCGGAGACGCGCGAGCGGTACATCCCGCACGTCATCGAGCCGGCGGCCGGCGTCGGGCGCACGATGCTCGCGCTCCTGTGCGACGCCTACGACGAGGACGAGATCGGCGGCGAGAAGCGCACCGTGCTGCGCCTGCACCCGTCGATCGCGCCCGTGAAGGTGGCCGTGCTCCCGCTGCTGCGCAAGGACGGGCACCCCGAGCGCGCGCGGGAGATCTACGAGGAGCTGCGCCGCCACGTGAGCGCCGAGTACGACTCCGGCGGGCACATCGGCAAGCGCTACCGGCGCCAGGACGAGATCGGGACGCCGCTGGCCGTCACGATCGACCACCAGACGCTGGAGGACGGCACGGTCACGCTGCGCGAGCGCGACACGCTCACGCAGGACCGGGTGCCGGCCGACGAGCTGGTCGAACGTGTGACGAACCTCACTCGCTGAACGCGGCCGTTTAGTAACGTCGCCCGTAGCGACGAAGGAGCGGAGGGCGAAACACCGATATGGGTGCCGTAGCAGCTGACCAAGTCAGCTACCAGGACCTCTACCGGCGCTGGGAGGCGGGCAACTGGCGCGCCATGGAGATCGACTTCTCCGTGGACCGCGAGCAGTGGCACAGCAGCTTCTCCGACCTCGAGCGCCGCGCCGCGTTGTGGAACTACGCGATGTTCTTCCACGGCGAGGACTCGGTGGCCGACAACCTCTCCCCGTTCATCGACGCCGCGCCGCGCGAGGAGCAGAAGTACTTCCTCACCACGCAGCAGGTCGACGAGGCGCGCCACGCCGTCTTCTTCAACCGCTTCATGCACGAGGTCGTCGAGCGCGGCGAGGGCACCGTGGCCAGCGCGCTCGAGGCCACGAGGCCGGAGCTCACGTGGGGCTTCGTCAAGACCTTCCAGATGCTCGACAAGGTCGTCGACGAGCTGCGCACCGACCGCTCGCGCACCAAGCTCGCGCAGGCCGTGACGATGTACCACTTCGTCGTCGAGGCCACGCTCGCCCAGCCCGGCCAGCACTTCATCACCGACTACCTGACCGCGCGCGACGCGCTGCCCGGCTTCCGGGCCGGGATGCACAACGTCGCGCTCGACGAGCAGCGCCACATCGGCTTCGGCGTCAAGCTCCTGCGGGACCTCGCGCTGGAGGATCCCGAGGTGCCGGAGGCGGTGGCCGAGCAGCTGCGCGCCGTCACGCCCGTCTCGCTCGCGGTCTTCGTCCCGCCGAACTGGGACACGAGCTACGTCGAGTGCTTCGGCTTCACGCTCGAGCAGGTCTACGAGGAGGGCGCGCGCTCGTTCGAGTCCAAGTTCCGCGCGGCCGGCCTGCCGGTGGAGGATCTGCCCGGGCCGCAGATCATGCCGATGGACATGTCGCCCGCCGATCGCGCCGCGCGCGGGCTCGCGATGCTGCGCGCCGGCTACCTCGGCCCGCCGAACGGGCCACCGGCCCGCGATCCCGCCGCGATGGCGATCCTCTTCGACAGCGTCCGCCGCAACGTCGACCTGCGCCGCGCCCCGGAAGGGCCGTTCGTGCTGCAGTGGGAGTTCGCGGACGCCGAGCCCTGGCACGTCCGGCTCGACAACGGATCGACGGCGGCGGCGCCGGGGCGCGCCCCGGAGGTCGATCTCGAGCTCCGCTGCCGCTTCGACGACTGGGTCGACGTGGTGGCCGGCCGGCTCGATCCGCGCAAGGCGTTCGTCACCGGCCGGCTGCGGCCCGCACGCCAAGCCGCGGGCGCTGTGGCGCGCCCGCGGTCTGTTCAACGCTTCTTGACCTTCAGGTTCAGCCGCATCTCCTCCGGGTGCTGCGAGCAGAAGAGCGTGTAGCTGCCGGGCTTGAGCTTCTTGGTGGTGTAGGTGCCGGCCGCCTGCAGCGGCGACTGGAACTTGACGGGGCCCTTCTTCACCCGCACGTCGTGGAAGTCGAAGCCTCCGCCCTCCCACTGGAAGCGGACCTTGGCGCCGGCCGCCACCGACTTGAAGGGCGCGACGTAGAAGTTGGAACCGACCGTCACGGTCGGCGGCTTTGCCTTCCTCTCCGCGGCCTCGGAGCCGGAGACGAGGAAGGCGAGACCCGCCGCCGCGATGGCGGCGGGTCCCAGGAGCCTGCGGAGGCGAACGTCGGTCACTGGACGACGATCTCCCCGGCCATGTCGTTGCCGTGGACGGCGCAGTAGTACTTGTAGGTGCCGGCCTTGGTGAACGTCACCGCGTCCTTGGAGGGGAACGGCGAGGCGTCGTCGGCGTCGAGGATGCCCGTGTTGAAGAAGCCGTTGCCGTGGTTGGCGCCGTCGAAGTTCACGGCCGTGCCGGGAGCGTCGGAGCGGTAGACCACGAACGGCTCGAACACCTCGCCGATGAAGCGCTGGGCGAACGGATCGAGGTAGTCCTTGGGACCGAACGCGACGTTGTGCGACTCGACCGTGCTCTTGGACATCTCGAAGGTGACCGTGTCACCGACCTTGACGGTCTTCTTGGCGGGGAAGAACGCGATCTGCGCGATGCCGCCCTTGTCGTTGCCGGCGCGGACGACGTTGCCCTCCGGGCCCTTGAACGCGGCGAGCTTCTTCGCGGTCTTGGTGGCAGCCTTGACCTGCTTGGCGAGGCGCTTGGCGTCCTGCTTGGCCGTCGGGACGTCGCTGCGCTTGCGCACGACGTTGACCGTGACCTTCTTGCCGGGGTGGATGACCGAGGTCAGCACGTACTTGCCGGCCTTCGGGAACTTGACCGTCCACGGCTTCTGCGGGCCGTCGAGGCTCAGGCCCGAGCCGACCTGCTTGCTGCCGTCGATCGTCTTGCCGCCGTGCGGCATGAGCGCGCCCATGTTCGGGGAGGCGTTCGGCTGGCCGTTGAACCACATGTCGGCGCCGGCGGCGTCCTTGGCGCCCTCGATCAGCTTGTCCGGGCGCGGGAGCGCGAACGGCGGGGCGTCCTCGCCCTTGGGGACGAAGGTGACGTCGCCGAACCCCGTCGTCCACTTGAACTTCACGCGGTCGCCCTTGGCGATCGTGACCTTGCCGGGGTAGAAGCCCGCGTCGAAGGCGGTGGGCGGCACGCCGGCCAGCGGCTTGGCCGGGCCGACCGTGACCTGCTTGGTGGCGGCCTCAGCAGCGGTGGGCACCGCAAGCGCCCCCAGGGCCGCGAGGACCAGCATTCCGTGTCGATTCCTCATGGGCGGCAGCCTTTCGCGCGCGGCTACGGCCCACATCGGGGATATCCCTAGTTCGAATCTTGAACTCGCGACGTCCATGCGACGTATTCCGGCGCATGGGCTCCCGTCGCCTGCTGGCCGCGGCGGCGTCCGCCGCCGCCCTGACGTTCGCGACCGAGCCCGCGCAGGCGGACCGGCTGGTGTACCGCTGCGGACCGAACATCTGCCGGGCGGCGCCCGACGGCACCGCCAAGCAGCGGCTGACCACCGACGGGCGTCCGCAGGGCCCGCTGTACTCGTGGCTGTCCGCCAGCGCCGACGGGTCGCGCCTGGCCGTCGTCAACGCCACGTACGCCTATGTGCTCGACGGCTCCGGGAAGCGCATCACCGACAAGCTGCCGCGGGGCGGCATCGCGGTGATCGCCGAGATCGCCCCGAGCGGCGCGCAGGTCGCCACGGTCGACCTCCTGCCGGAGGTCACGCCGGCGCCGGTGGGCAGCCCGCCGGGGAGCCCCGGCCTGTCGGGCCTCATGCCGTACCTGTTCGTCATGAACGCCGACGGCACCGCGCGCGAGGCGACGGCGCGGGCGGTGGTCGACGTCGGCTGGTCCGGCCCGCGGCTCGTGCGGACCGACAAGTCCGGCACCGCCCCGTTCGCGTACGGCATCTGCGTCCTCGTTGCCAACACGGACTTCCCGTGCGAGCGCGACGTCGCGCGCGACCCGACCCAGGACCTCTTCAACCCGGCGTTCTCGCCCGACGGCACGCTCGTCGCCGTCGTCAAGTCGCCCGGCACGACGATCGGCTCGGGGGCGATCGTCATCTACGACGTCGCGACCGCCGCGCCGGTGCGCGAGCTCGCCGGCGGTGAGAGCACGCAGCCGACATGGTCGCCCGACGGGAAGCGGATCGCGTTCGAGCGCGGCGGCGACCTCTACGTCGCGCACGTGACGGGCGCGCCGCGCGAGCGTCGCGTCCTGAAGGGCGGCCAGCAGCCCACGTGGACGAGCGCGCCCGCGTGCCGGCAGCGCGCGCGCCTCTCCCTCCGCGTGCGGGCGCGCTCGGTGATCGTGGTCGCATGCGCGCCGCAGCCGGGGCGCGTCACCGTCACGCTGCGCGCGGCCGGCAGGTCGGTCGGCCGGCGCACGGTCACGCCGCCGCACGGTCACCGGCGCAGACCGGGGGCATCCTGACGGTACGCCTGCACCGGCCCGCCGGGGTGCGGGCCGGTGCGTTGCGCGCGCAGGCGCGCCTGCGTCAGTGAGCGGCGACCTTGCGGTACCGCGCGACGGCCAGCGGCGCGAAGATCGCGGTCAGCACCGTGCACCAGACGAACGACATCCAGACGTCCGTGTGGGCCGGCGTGTTCAGCCACAGGGACCGCACGGCATCCGAGACCGTCGTGAACGGGTTGGCCTCGGCGAACTGCCGCAGGCCGTCCGGCATCGTGCTCGCGGGCACGAAGACCGAGGAGGCGAACGTGAGCGGGAAGATGGCCGTGAAGCCGATCGAGTTGGCCGTCTCGGGCGAGGACGAGTAGAGCCCGATGAGGGCGAAGATCCACGAGAACGCGTAGCCCAGGTAGAGCAGGATCACGATCCCGAGGACGATCTCGCCGAACGTCGCCCCGATGAAGTTGAAGCCGGCGGCGAAGCCGACCGCGAACAGCACCACGAGCGACAGGCAGTTCAGCACCACGTCCGACGACGTGCGCGCCGTGAGCACGGCGGCGCGTGACATCGGCAGCGAGCGGAAGCGATCGATCAGTCCCTTCTTGACGTCCTCCGACAGGCCGAGCGCGGTCACGAACCCGCCGAAGGCGATCGACTGGACGATGATGCCGGGCATCAGGAAGTCGACGTAGTCGAAGCCCGGCGTCTGGATGGCGCCGCCGAAGACGTAGACGAACAGCAGCACGAACATGACCGGCTGGATCGTGTAGGCGATCAGCAGATCCGGCTGGCGCGGGATGCGCAGCAGGTTCCGCCGCGCCAGCACCCACGTGTCGGACAGGGTCAGCGCGAGCGAGCTCATGCCGCCACGTCCTCGGCCTCGGTCTGGTCCTCGGCCCTGTGGCCGGTCAGCGCGATGAACACGTCATCCAGGGTCGGCCGCCGCAGCTCGACGTCGACGACCCCGACGCCGGCGCGGTCGAGCCGCCGGACGGCCTCGGGGATGAGCCCCGCGCGGGCGCGGACCGGCGCCTTGAGGACGTTCTCCTCGACCACGGGGCGATCGGCCGCGATCTCCGCGACCGCGGCGACCGCGGCCACGGCGTCCGCGCCGGGCTCCAGCTCGACCTCGAGGCGCTCGCCGCCGATCTGGTCCTTCAGCTCGTCCGACGTGCCGCTGGCGATCACCACGCCGTGGTCGATGACCACGATGGTGTCCGCGAGGCGGTCGGCCTCCTCGAGGTACTGCGTGGTGAGCAGCACCGTGCTGCCGGCCGCCACACGACCCTCGATCGTCTCCCACATGCCGATGCGGCTGCGGGGATCGAGGCCGGTGGTCGGCTCGTCGAGGAACAACACCGGTGGTCGCGCCACGAGGGCCGCGGCAAGATCGAGCCGGCGCCGCATGCCGCCGGAGTAGGTCTTGGCCGGGCGCTTTGCCGCGTCGGTCAGCTCGAAGCGCTCGAGCAGCTCGTCGGCGCGCTGGCGCGACGGCTCCTTGCCCAGGTGGTAGAGCCGCCCCACCATCTCGAGGTTCTCGAACCCGGTGAGGTTCTCGTCCACGGCTGCGTACTGGCCCGCCAGGCCGATCTTGGCCCGCAGGGCGTCAGCGTCCTTCACAACGTCGAGGCCCGCGACGCGGGCGCTCCCCGCGTCGGGCTCGAGCAGCGTGGCGAGGATCCGCACCGCGGTGGTCTTTCCCGCGCCGTTGGGGCCGAGCAGGCCGAGCACAGTGCCCGTCCGCGCGGCAAAGTCGACGCCGCAGAGAGCTCGAACCGAGCCATACGACTTTTCGAGCCCCTCGACGACGATCGCATCATCGGTCATGTCGATCACGCTAGTGCAGGCCTGCTGGGTTGACGGTACGGTTTGGCACACTGTTGAGCGTGGAAAGCGATCGGCCGCGCCCCAAGCTGATCGAGAAGCTCGAGGCGCGGCGGGCCACGCATCGCGAGCGCGGCCGGCTCTTCCGCATCGGCTTCGGGCTCGTCGGTCTGCTGGTCCTGCTCGGCGGCGTGATCATGCTCGTCACGCCCGGGCCGGCCTTCGTGCTCATCCCGATCGGGCTCGCGATGCTCTCGCTC
Organism: uncultured Solirubrobacteraceae bacterium; assembly: GCA_963774155.1. Taxonomy (GTDB): domain Bacteria; phylum Actinomycetota; class Thermoleophilia; order Solirubrobacterales; family Solirubrobacteraceae; genus DASSUW01. The sequence goes on along the minus strand of CAVZDW010000004.1, from coordinate 132,858 downwards.
GAGTTCGTGTGGGCCGAGCGGTTGCTCGAGAAGTCGCTCGAGCAGGCGCAGATCGCGCAGGAGAAGGCGGCTCAGACCACGGGGACCCAGCGCGTCCTCATGGCCATCGCCGGCCTGCTGGCCGCCGCCGCCTGCGTGCTCGCCGTGCTCTGGTGGGACATCCCGATCCTGCCGGACAACTAGGCCGCGCCAAAGAGAAAGGGCGCCCCCAGGGCGCCCTTTCGAAGCTCAGATAGCCCCAGCGATCAGGTCGTGGTGCCGGCCGTCGCGCCGGACGAGGTCGCGTTGGCGGTCGTGGTGGAGCTGTACTCGAACTCCTCCTCGGCGCCGAACAGCGTGTCGAGCACCTTCTTGCGCAGGCCCTCGCTCACGGCGAGCGCCACGCCGGCGCCGGCGATGCCGACGAGCAGGAGCTTGCCGAAGCCGCCCTTGCGCTTCTTCTCGGGCTCGCGCAGGGCGATGCTCGCATCCTTGATCGAGCCGGCCGCGCTCTTGATCTCCTTCTGGAGCTTCTTGTCGTCGAAGATCTGCTTGGAGGGCGACTTGCCGTTCGAGAGCCGGATGTAGGCCTTCCGCGCGGACTCGTACGCCTGCAGGATGTTGTCGCGCAGATCCTCGTCCTGGGCGATCCGCTGCACATACGGGCGGGCCGAACCAGCAGCCTTCTTGGCCTTCTTCTTGGCTTGTGCCATACCACCTCTCCGCGTCTGTTTGGCACGAGCATACCCGGGACGGGCAGCCCTCAGCGACGGCTTCTTCCGTCGCTCAGCGCGCTGGCGAAGACCTCGCCGATGTCGGCGACCCACACGAACTCCATGTCGTCCTTGAGCGGCTGCGGGAGATCCTCGAGATCGAGCTCGTTGCGACGCGGCGCCAGCACGCGGTGGATACCCGCCCGCTGGGCCGCCAGGGCCTTCTCCTTGAGGCCCCCGATCGGCAGTACCTGGCCCGTCAGCGTCAGCTCCCCGGTCATCGCCAGGTCGTCGCGGACCGGGCGTCCGGAGACGAGCGACATGAGCGCCGTGGCCATCGTGACGCCGGCGCTCGGCCCGTCCTTCGGGATCGCCCCCGCGGGGACGTGGATGTGCACGTCGTGCGTCGCGAACCAGTTCTCCGGCAGGTCGGCGTGCCCGCGCACGTACGAGAGCGCCGCCTCGGCCGACTCGCGCATGACGTCTCCAAGCTGACCCGTGATCGTGAGCTTGCCCTTGCCGGGCATGGCGCTGGCCTCGACGAAGAGGACGTCGCCGCCGACCGGCGTCCACGCCAGCCCGGTGGCGACGCCGGGCTCGGCCGTGCGACGCCGCACATCGGGCTGGAAGCGCGGGCGCCCGAGCAGCTCGCGGACCTTCGGCGCGGTCACCGTGAGCTTGCGCTCGAGCGTGCCCAGCGCGACCTGGAGCGCGACCTTGCGGCACGCCGAGCCGATCTCCCGCTCGAGCGACCGCACGCCCGCCTCGCGTGTATATGCGGTCACGATCGCCCGGAGGCCGGCGTCGCTGAAGCCGACCTGCGAGCGCTTGAGCCCGTTGCGCTCGATCTGGCGGGGAACGAGGTAGCGCTTGGCGATCTGGAGCTTCTCGTCCTCGGTGTAGCCGGCGAGGGTGATGACCTCCATCCGGTCACGCAGCGCGCCGGGCACGCGATCCATGTCGTTCGCCGTGCAGATGAACATCACGCGCGAGAGGTCGAACGGGACGTCGAGATAGTGATCGCGGAACGACGAGTTCTGCTCGGGGTCGAGCACCTCGAGCATGGCGCTGGCCGGATCGCCCCGGTAGTCCGCGCCCATCTTGTCGATCTCGTCGATCATGAACACCGGGTTGTTCGAGCCGGCGTCGCGCAGGGCGCGGATGATCGTCCCGGGCATGGCGCCGATGTAGGTGCGGCGGTGCCCGCGGATCTCCGACTCGTCGCGCACGCCGCCGACGCTGATGCGCTCGAACTTGCGGCCCAGCGCACGGGCGATCGAGTGGCCGAGCGACGTCTTGCCGACCCCGGGCGGACCGGCGAAGCAGAGGATCGAGCCCCCGGAAAAGCGAATCCCGCCCGCCCCTGAGCTTGCGCACGGCGAGGAACTCGAGGATCCGGTTCTTGACCTTGTCGATGTCGTAGTGGTCCTCGTCGAGCGCCGCCCGGGCATGCGTGAGATCGAGGTTGTCCTCGCTGCCCTTGCCCCAGGGGAGCGACGCCATCCACTCGAGGTAGGTGCGGATGACGCCGTGCTCGGCCGCCGCCTGGGGGATCTTCTCCAGCCGGCCGAGCTCGCGGTTGACCTGGGTGCGGACCGGATCCGGCAGCTCCAGCTCCACGAGGGTGGAGCGCAGCTCGTCGACCTCCGCCTCGGCCGGATCCTGCTCGCCCAGCTCGTCCTGGATCGCCTTCATCTGCTGGCGCAGGACCCACTCGCGCTGGCCCTTCTCCATCTCGGCGTTGACCTGGCTCTGGATCTTCGAGCCGATGGCGACGATGTCGAGCTCGCGGGCGAGGATCTCCGAGAGCCGGCGCAGGCGCTTGCCGACGTCGACCTCCTCGAGCAGCGCCTGGCGCTCCTCGCTGCCGATGCGCAGGGCGCCGGCGATCAGGTGGCTGAGCGCGGACGGGTCCTCGAGGTTGGCCACCGCCATCTGCAGCTCCTCGGGGAGGTACGGGACCTCCTCGATGATCTGGCTGAACGTCTGCTGGACGTTGCGCATGAGCGCGGTGAGCTCGGGCCCCTCCTCGACCACGTCGGGCAGCTCGGTGACCTTGGCCATCAGGTACGGCTCGGTCCCGACCCACTCGGTGATGCGGACGCGCTGGCCCGCCTGGACGAGGATCCGCAGCGAGCCGTCCGGGACCTTGAGCATGCGGGCGACGGAGCCGGCCACGCCGACGTCGTAGAGCTGCTCGGGACTCGGCGCCTCGACCTCCGGCTCCCGGCTGCCGAGCATGACCAGCATGCGGTTGCCGGCCAGCACGTCGTTGACCAGCCGCACCGAGCGGTCCTGCCCGATGGCGAGCGGCGTCAGCGTGTCGGGGAACGTGACCGAGTCGCGGAGCGGGAGGACCGGCAGCTCGTCGGGCAGCGGTGCGTCGGGCACGAGCTCGGCGCCCTCGCCGCCGATGTCGATCACTCGGCCTCGCTGCGCTGCTGGATCGGGACCGTGCGGGCTTCGGCCGGGCCGGCGATCGGCAGCTCGACGGTGAGCATGCCGTCCTCGTAGGAGGCCTGCGCGGCGCCGGAGTCGACGTCGACGCCGAGCTCGACCACGCGCCGGAACGCCCCGTGCTCGATCTCCAGCTGCTGGTAGACGCGCTCCTGCCCGCCCTCGGGCTTGCGGTGGCCGGTCAGGACCAGCTCCCGCCCGCGGATCTGCAGCTCGATCTCCGACGGGTCGATGCCGGCCAGATCGGCGCGCACCACCGCCCGCGGTGGGTCGGCGGTGTAGTAGACGTCGACGGCGGGCGAGAACCCGCCCCGCCGCTGTGGCGCCAGGCGGCGCTCGAAGACGTCGCCGAACAGCTCGTCCATCTCCCGGCGCATGCGCTCGAAGTTGGCGAACAGATCCCGCTCGTGTGGCACGAGGAGAAGGCTATCGCCGGGCGTGCGGCGAGTCCAGTTCCCGCAGCTTCGACCGTCCTGCCTAAGGGTCACACCGTGACCTCTAAGCAGGATTCGACGACGAAACCCGGCCGATCCTGCTCCCTCAATGCCGCAGTTGCAGTTCGTGGACGGCTAGGCCGTGCGCTTCAGGAACACGCGCGGATCGACGGCCATCGGCCGCTCGGTCGGCTGCCCGAAGTAGAAGCCCTGCCCGAGGTCGACCCCGAGCTCGAGCATCGTCTCGTACTCGTCGACGCGCTCGATGCCCTCGGCGACGACCATGGCGCCCTGCTCGTGGGCCAGCTCGACCAGCGCCGCGACGAGCTTGCGCCGTGCGTCGGAGTGCTGGATGCCCTGGGTCAGCGCGGTGTCGATCTTCGCGATGTCGGGACGGAGCAGCTCGAGGCAGAGCAGCGCGTCGGTGCCGCAGGAGAGGTCGTCGAGGGCGATCTTGGCTCCGCGCTTGCGGTGCGCCTCGACCATGTCGGCCAGCATGTCGCGGTCGGCGGTGCGCTCGGGCCTGATCAGCTCGATGCAGATGAACGACGGGTCGGCGTTCATGCGCGCCACGATCGGCCAGGTGGTCCGGACCGTCGATTCGATGTCCAGGGCCGCTCGCGGGTCGAGGTTGACGAAGAGCACCTCGCCCTCGGGCAGCAGCGGGAGGCCGACCTCGAGCGCCGCCGTGCGGGCCCGGTAGTCGAAGGAGAAGAGCGCGTCGTGCGCCTCGGCCGCGGCCAGCAGCTCGCCGCCGCGGACCTCGACGGCCCCCAGGCGGCCGCGCATCAGCGCCTCGCGGCCGTAGGAGCGGCCGCTGGCCAGCTCCACGATCGGCTGGAAGTGCGGCTTCATCTGCCCGTGCGAGAGGAAGTCGGGGAACCAGTCGGTGCGCGCGCGGTCGAGCAGCGTCTCGGCCGGCAGCGGCAGCCCCTGCTCGTCGTTCAGGCGCAGGGCGAAGAGGCAGGCGCGCTCGGAGGCGGAGACCGACTTCAGGAGCTCCTTGAGGCGGTCGCTCCAGCCGGGACCGCTCAGCACGAGGCCGTCGACGGCGATGTCGCCCTCGACCGGCTCGGTCGCCAGGTGCTCCACCTTGTAGAGCACGGACGGACGGTGCGACAGAAGTCGCACGCCGTTGGTGGCGGTTGCCTCGGCACCGGTCATCACAGAGTCCAATCGGCCTAAACGGCGCGGCCCTAAAGCGCGTACACGGCGCCTTCACGCGCCACGTCGACCGGAGCGCCGAAGCTGCGCTCCGCCTCCTGCCGCGCCCACTCGGCGTCCAGCTCGTCCGAGATGTGCGTGATGACGAGCCGCCGGACCCCCGCACGGCGGCCGTGCTCTCCGGCCTCCTCGGGGGTCAGATGGCCGCGCGGGCCCTCGCGCTCGGGGCGCGGGAGCGTGGCCTCGATGAGCAGCAGGTCGCTGTCGCGGGCGAAGGCGCAGAGGTCGTCGCTGGGCGAGGAGTCGGCGCCGTAGGTGAGCCGGTGCCCGCCCGCCGCGAGGCCGATCGCCTGGGTCGGGAGGAAGTGCGGCACGGGCTGGAAGCTGACCTCGAACGCCCCCACCTGGATGGTCGCGCCGGGGTCGTACTCCTCGAGGGCGAACGCGCTCTCGATGTGCTCCTCCCTCATGCCGGCCGCGGCGCAGAGCCGCCGCAACGCCTCACGACCGCCGGGCGGGACGAGCAGCCGCGGGTGCGGCGGGGCGTCGGTGCCGGGGTGACCGCCGACCGGCACCGGCTGGTGCCGCGGCGCGTAGGTCAGGCCCGACGCGTAGGGCACGAGGTCGAGGATGTGGTCCGCGTGCAGGTGCGAGATGAGCACCGCGTCGACCTCCGCGTAGTCGACCACGCTGCGCAGCTTGCCGAAGACCCCGTTCCCGCAGTCGAGCAGCAGCCGGGTCCCGTCCGCCTCGACGAGATATCCGCTGCAGGCCCCGCCGGCGTCCTGCCAGGAAGGGGACTTCCCCAGCACCCTCAACTCCACGGTGGGTATCGTCGCACGGCGGTCAGCGCGAGCGACCTACGACCCCGTGCGCAGAGGCGCTCCGCCCCGCGGTCGCTCGCGATGAACGGCGGGCGAACCTCAATCACGCGTGTAACGCGGCCTGTTCCTGCGCCGTCGGGAACTGCCAAGCTGACTGCCGGCGCCGTTCCTGACGGAAGACGAAGCGCATCTGGCTGGGCGGCCTCAGGCCCTCCGGCGTATCCGGACGGAACGTCGCACAGGGCTGGTCGAGCGCCAGCGCGCACAATCCGTTCTTGCCGAAGAAGCAATCCTCACAGGTCACCTTCCGACCCTTGCCGCGCTTTTCCACCCCAGGCCTTCCGTTCACCGATCCGTCACAGGACGGCAACAGCAAAGCACTCCTGCGGGGGGCCGCAACCACGATCTCCGCAAAACGCACGGACTTCGTCTTCATGTCGCAAATACCCTCCAAAAGGGCGAAAAACACGTTACCTGCGGGATGTCGTTCCCGCTCTCTCGGTGTTTTTCGTGCGATGGCGACGGGGAGCGATTGAGGATGCGCCTCCTCGTCACCGGGATCTCCGGCTATGTCGGCGCCGCGCTCGTGCCGCGACTGCAGGCCGCCGGCCACGAGGTCCGGGGCTTCGCCCGCTCGCCCGAGCGGGTGGCCGCCGCCGGCGTCGTGCTCGACGACGTCGTCCTCGGCGACGCGATCAGCGGCGCCGGCCTCGGCCGCGCGCTCGACGGCGTGGACGCCGCGTACTACCTCATCCACTCGATGGAGGGCGTGGCCAACGTCGGCTTCCCGGACCAGGAGCGGCGAGCGGCCGAGCGCTTCGCGACCGCCGCGCGCGCGGCGGGCGTGCGCCGCGTCGTCTACCTCGGAGGCCTCGTCCCGAAGGACGGCGCCGCCTCGCGCCACCTCGCCTCGCGGCTCGCCGTCGAGGACGCCCTGCTGGAGGCGGCCGCCGAGCCGATCGCCTTCCGCGCCTCGATCGTCATCGGCGCCCGCTCGCGCTCCTTCCGCTTCCTCGTGCGGCTCATCGAGCGCCTGCCCGTGCTCGCCCTCCCCGCCTGGCGCGAGAACCGCACGCAGCCGATCGACGGCCGCGACGTGCTCGACTTCCTCGTCCGCGCCGCCGACGCGCCGGCCGAGCGCTCCGGCCGTTCCTGGGACATCGTCGGGCGCGAGACGATGACCTACCAGGCGCTGATCGAGCGGATCGCCGAGCACATGCTCGTCGACCGGCCCGCGATCGGGCTCGGCTTCTCGCTCACGCCGGTCGCCTCGGTCGTCGCCGCCGCCGTCGCGAGCGAGGACCCGGGCTTCATCACGCCGCTGATGGAATCGCTCGAGAGCGACCTGCTCGCCCGCCATCGCGACGCGGCGGAGGCCTTCGGCGTTAGGTTGCACTCGTTCGACGCAGCCGTCGAACGGGCCCTGCGCGAGTGGGAGACGACCGAGGACGTGGCGGCGAAGTGACGCTGGTCAAGGCGACGATCGACATCGAGGCCCCGCGCGAGCGGGTCTACGACTTCATGCTCGATCCCGGCCACCTCGACGAGTGGGTCACGATCCACCGGCGCATCAACTCGCGCGACGCCGGCACCCCCCGTGAGGGGTACGAGATGAACCAGACGCTGCACCTCCGCGGCGCCAACTTCAAGGTGAACTGGACGCTCACCGAGGCCGACCGCCCCGACCGCGCCACCTGGGAGGGCCGCGGGCCGGCCCACTCCTACGCCCGCACGAGCTACGCGCTGCGCGAGGCGAACGGCGGCGGCACGCGCTTCGAGTACGAGAACGAGTTCAAGGCGCCCGGCGGCCTGCTCGGGGCGGCCGCCAGCCGCATGATCATCGGCGGCGTGCCGGAGCGCGAAGCGCACCGTTCTCTGGAGCGCTTGAAGGCCCTGCTGGAGAACGGCCGCTAGCAATCCTGGCGCGGCCGGGCTAGTCTGCCGCGCCAGTGCTGGGACCGCAGCGTCGCTTCCTCCTGTGCCTGACCGCGCTCGCGGCGCTCTGCGTCGCCGCGCAGGCGATCACCGGCGTGACCGAGCTCACGCTGTACATGACGCCGGTCTTCCTGATCGTCGCGCTGCTGCTCTCCGGCCGCTACGTCGGAGAGGAGCGGATCGTCGCGCGCTGGCGCGCGGCGGTCGCCGTCGCCCGCCGTCCGCGCCGCACGGCGACGCGCTGGCGCCCCCGCAGCATCCCCCGGCTTCGCTCTCAGTCCTCAAGGGCTCCTTCGCCGTCCGCGGGCCGCCCGCCCGCCTCGCGTCGGCCGCCTGACCTGAGTCGGGCGGCGGACGCCTGCCGTCTGCCCACGATTCAGCGAAGGAGCCAGTTGCAGTGCCATATCCGAGATACGGGCCGCGCATGGTCGCGGCCGTCGTCGCCACGGCGACGCTCGCCTTCCCGGCGCTCGCGTCCGCCCATGTGACGATCCAGCCGTCCACCGCTCCGGCGGACGGCTTCACCCGGCTCGACGTGCGCGTCCCGAACGAGCGCGACGACGCCGGCACCACGAAGGTCGACCTGCAGCTCCCACCCGGGTTCGCGTTCGTCTCGTACGAGCCGCGTCCGGGCTGGAAGGTCACGCTCAAGCGCGTCAAGCTCGACGAGCCCGTCGAGGTCGAGGGCGGCTTCGAGGTCGACGAGGGCATCGGCCAGATCACCTGGACCGGTGACGGCGAGGACGGGGTCATCGGCCCCGGCGAGTTCGTCGACTTCGGCCTCTCCCTGCGCATGCCCAAGGGCGAGGCGGGCGAGAAGCTGACGTTCAAGGCCCTCCAGACGTACGACGACGGCGACGTGGTCCGCTGGATCGGGCCCGAGGACGCCGAGGAGCCCGCACCCGTCGTGACGCTCACGGCGGCCGCCAGCGGCGGCGGCCACGGCGCCCCTGGGAGCAGCGGCGACGACACGTCGGTGTCCTCCGACGACGCCGCGGGCGCCCAGGAGCCGGCCGCCGAGAACACCTCCGCCACCGTCGAGGCGGCCGACGAGGGCACGGACGGTCTCGCCGTCGCCGCCCTCATCGTCGCCGTCCTCGCCCTGATCGCCGGCGGCGCCGCGTTCGTCGCCGCCCGACGAAAGGAGTCACCGTGAGGCTCGTCATTGCCGTACTCGCCGCCGTCCTGCTGGCGGCGAGCCCCGCCGCCGCCCACGTCGGCGTGAAGTCGTTCTCACCCGCCCGCGGGGCCAGCGTGCCGCGCTCGCTCGAGGTCGTGAAGGTCACCTTCAAGGCCAAGATCACCGACGGGAAGCTCACCGTCCGCAACGCGAACGGCACGAAGGTCTCGAAGGGCGAAGGCAGCGTCATCAACAAGAAGCACGCGGTCCGTACGCGGCTCAAGGGCGGCCTCGGCAAGGGCCGTTACACGGCCACCTACAGCGTGCTGAACACCGATGGCCACGTCATCACCAAGTCCTGGAACTTCAACCTCAAGTGAGGATCACCGCCATGAAGAAGACCATCGCCGCCGTGACCGCGGCCGCCGCTCTCGCCGTTCCCGCCGCCGCCTCGGCGCACGTCACCCTCCAGCCGGGCACGGTGACCGCCGGCTCGTTCTCCAAGGTCGACGTCCGCGTGCCGAACGAGCGCGACAACAAGGGCACGGTGAAGGTCGACCTGCGCCTGCCCGACGGGTTCTACTTCCTCTCCTACCAGAAGGTGCCGGGGTGGAAGGCGCGCGTGTTCAAGCAGAAGCTCGACAAGCCGGTCGACCTCGGCGGCTTCTCGGTCGACGAGCGCTACACCCGCGTCGTGTGGACGGCCAAGAACGCGAAGCGCGACCGCATCGCCCCGGGCCAGTTCCAGGACTTCCCGCTGTCCGTGCGGATCCCGGACGGCGCGGCCGGCGCGCAGCTGACCTTCCGCGCGTTCCAGACCTACCAGCGCGGCGAGCGGGTGGCCTGGACCGGTGCGGAGGACGCCGACACGCCGGCCCCGAGGCTGACGCTGGCGGCAGCCGTCGTGCCCGTCCACTGAGGCCGCGTGGCGGGGGCATGGCGCAGAATCCGCGCCATGCCCCACGCCACCTACGCGCTCGACGGCGACGTCGCCGAGATCGTCATCGACCATCCGCCCCTGAATCTCTGGGAGCCGGAGCTGATCGCCCAGATCGAGGCCGGCGTCGCCCGAGCGGCCGCCGAGCGGCCCCGCGCCCTGCTCGTCCACGCGGCCGGCGACGTCTTCTCGGCCGGCGTCGACGTCCACATCTTCGAAGGCCTGGACGCGCCGTCGGCCACCGCGCTGACCGAGCGCCTGCTGGCCCTCACCCATGCGATCGAGGACCTGCCGTTGCCCACCTTGTGCGTGGTCGGAGGCCTGTGCCTGACGGCCGGGCTCGAGCTCGCGCTGGCCTGCGACCTGCTGTGGGCGGGCGAAGGCGTGCAGTTCGGCCTCGTCGAGAACGTCGTCGGCATCACGCCGCTCATGGGCGGGACGCAGCGCATGGCCGAGCGCGCCGGCACGGCCCGCGCCCGTGAGTTCGTGATGACCGGGCGGCTCTACGACGCCGCGACGCTGCATGACTGGGGCGTGGTCAACCGCGTGCTGCCGCCCGGCGACCTGCTGGAGAAGGCGCGGCGCTTCGCCGCCGCGCTGGCCGCCGGGCCGACGCTCGCCCACGCCGCCACCAAGGCGGTCATCCGGGCGCAGGCCGACCACGGCACCCGCGGGGCCGACGAGCGCACCGCAGAGCTGACATCACACCTGTTCGAGACCGAGGACTGCCGGAATGCGGTGCAATCTTTCTTGCTAAAAGGTCCGGGCAACGCCACGTTCACTGGTAAGTTGTCACCATCAAATTGAAAGGAACTTCGGTGGCCGACTTCCTCGATGAGAAACGCAAGGAGATCCAGGCTCGCTTGAAGGAGCTGCGGCCCCTTGTGGACGAGTTCCACCGCCTGGAGGCCGCCGAACGAGCACTGTCCGGCGTGGAGCCGGGCCCGGCCACCAACTCGGCGGCGCCCACCCGCCGCCGGCGGTCGGCGAGCACGTCCAACGGCCGCCGCGGCCGCCCGCGCGGCTCCGGCACGCGCGCCGCGCAGGCGCTGCAGCTGGTGGGCGAGCGGCCCGGCATCACGATCCCGGAGCTGGCCGACGCCATGGGGATCAAGCAGAACTACCTGTACCGGGTCATGCCGGGGCTGGCCGAGGACGGCAAGGTGACGAAGTCGGGCCGCGGCTGGCACATCCGGGCCTGACGGTTCACGAGCCGACGTTCAGACGAGCCCGAGCTCCCGCACCGCGTCCCGCTCACCCACGAGCTCGGCGACCGTCTTGTCGATCCGCTCTTGGGAGAACGCGGGAACCTCGAGCCCTTCGACGATCTCCCACTCACCGCCGGAGGTCCGGCACGGGAACGAGGAGATGATGCCCTCCTCCACGCCGTAGGCGCCCGGGGACGGCACGGCCATCGAGACCCAGTCGTCGCCCTCGGTGCCGTTCACCCAGTCGTGCACGTGGTCGATCGCCGCATTGGCCGCCGAAGCGGCCGAGGACGCGCCGCGCGCCTCGATGATCTCGGCACCGCGCTTGCCCACGCGGGGGATGAACTCGTCGGCCACCCAGGCCTCGTCGCCGACGACGTCCCACGCGCGCTCGCCGCGCACCTTGGCGTTGAACAGGTCGGGATACATGGTCGGTGAGTGATTGCCCCACACGGCCATGTGCGAGATCTCCGACACGGCCGCGCCGGTCTTCGCGGCGAGCTGGCCCACGGCGCGGTTGTGGTCGAGCCGCGTCATCGCGGTGAACCGCTCCTGAGGCACACCGTCGGCTGCCGTCATGGCGATCAGGGCGTTGGTGTTCGCGGGGTTGCCGACCACCAGGACCTTGACGTCGCTCGCCGCGTTCGCCGCGATCGCCTCGCCCTGGGGCTTGAAGATGCCGCCGTTGGCCTCGAGCAGGTCGGCCCGCTCCATGCCCTTCGTGCGCGGACGCGCACCCACGAGCAGCGCCACGTTGCAGCCGTCGAAGGCCTTCGCGGCGTCGTCGGTGACATCGATCCCGTCGAGCAGCGGGAAGGCGCAGTCGAACAGTTCGAGCGCGGTCCCCTCGGCGGCCTTCACCGCGTCCGGGATCTCGAGCAAGCTGAGCCGCACCGGCGTGTCGGGACCGAGCATCTGACCCGACGCGATGCGGAACAGGAGCGCGTAACCAATCTGCCCGGCTGCGCCCGTTACTGTAACTCTGACTGGTGAAGCCATTGAACGTTCATCTCCTCGGATGTCCTGACGGCCCGCACGGACAGCGGCCGTGGCCGCGAATCCTTCGTGGTCCTTTAGCAAGGCTATGCCACCATTGAGGCTCAGTGCTCGGTGGTAGCTCCATCCGCCTGGCGACGATCTTCGGCATCCGTGTCGGCGTCAACGTCTCCTGGTTCCTGGTCCTCTTCCTGGCCATCTTCTGGCTGCAGGGATCGTTCGCCGACGCGCTCGACGACGACGGCCTCGGCTTCCTCGTCGCCGTGGCCACGGCGTTCAGCTTCTTCGGCTCGATCCTCCTGCACGAGTTCGGGCACGCCCTGGTGGCGCGCCGCGAGGGCATCGAGGTGAGCGGGATCGACCTGTTCTTCTTCGGCGGCGTGATGAAGATGAACCGCGACACGACGAGTCCCGGCCAGGAGTTCCGGATCGCCGCGGCCGGGCCGGCCGTGACGCTGGTGCTCGTGATCATCGGCGGCCTGGCGTCCGTGGCCGTGATGGGCGCGGACACGTTCTCGGAGTCCGCGCGGCTGCGGATCGACAACACCGGGGCGTTCGAGCTGTGGCTGAGCTTCTTCGTCTCGGTCAACGTGCTCCTGCTCGTCTTCAACCTCGTACCCGCCTTCCCGCTCGACGGCGGGCGGATCGCCCGCGCCGCGGCCTGGAAGATCACCGGCGACCGCGGCAAGGCCACGCGCATCTCGGCCTACCTCGGCCAGGGTTTCGCGGCGCTGCTGATCGCCTACGGCGTGTACGTGCTGCTGGCGTGGAGCGACACGGTCGGCGGCCTGTGGGCGATCGTGCTCGGTTACCTGCTCGGCTCGTCGGCGCGCGCCGCCATCGCCCAGTCGGCCTTCACGGAGCGCCTCGAGGGCGTCACGGTGGCCGACATCATGGACTCCGAGCCGGTGTGGATCCCGGCCGAGATGCCGGTCACCCAGGCCTGGGACGAGTACTTCCTGCGCTACCAGGGCTGGCCGTGGTTCGCCGTGGTCGAGGCCGACGGGCGCTACGCCGGGCTCGCCCACCGGGCCGCGGTCGAGCACGCCGTGCACAGCGAGCCGGCCGGCGTCGCGGTGCGGGACGTGGCGGCCGGGCGCGAGGACCAGGTGCGTGACGACGCGCCGCTGGAGGCGCTGCTCGGCTCCGAGTCGCTGCGCCGCCTCGGCGCCCTCATGGCCGTCGACGCCGAGGGCCGCCTGCGCGGCGTCGTCACGGTCGAGCAGGTCACGCGGGCCCTGCGGTCCCGCCTGACGACCGCGTAGCCAGCCGCAGCGCCACGCCGGGGATCTCCTCGAGGTCCTCCTTGGACAGGCAGACGGCGATGCCGATCTCCTCCGCCCGCTTGCAGACCTCGTCGTCGACGATGCCCGTGAAGAGGACGATCGTCTGGTCCGGGCGGCGAGCGAGGATGAGCGGCGCGACCTCGAGGCCGTTCAGGTCGGGCATGAACGCGTCGAGCACGAGGACGTCGGGGTCGACGCCGGCGATGGCCTCCAGGGCGGCGTAGGCGCCGTCTGCCTCGCCCGCGACGACGACGTCCTCCGGAGCGTCCTCGACGATCGCCCGCAGCAGATGGCGAACGTCCCTGCGGTCGTCCACGATCATCAGGCGCACCGGCATCCCTCGACCATCATGTCCGACGGGCACGGCTCTGTCCAAGGGCGGCGCGTCATAGACTCCGGCCTCATGCCCGCACACGACGTCCTGATCATCGGCGCCGGACTCGCCGGTCAGCGGGCCGCCCTGGCGGCCGCCCGCGAGGGCGCGACGGTGGCCATCATGTCCAAGGTCCACCCGGTTCGCTCGCATTCCAACGCGGCGGCCGGAGGCATCAACGCGGCACTGAACCCCGACGACTCGTGGGAGTCGCACGCCTTCGACACCGTCAAGGGCTCCGATTACCTCGGCGACCAGGACGCGATCGAGATCATGTGCCGCGAGGCGCCCGACGAGGTGCTCTGGCTGGAGCACTCGGGAGTGACCTTCCACCGCAGCACGACCGGCCACCTCGGCACGCGCGCGTTCGGCGGCGCGTCCGCCGCCCGCACCTACTACGTCGCCGACATCACCGGCCAGGCGCTGCTGCACGTGCTCTACGAGCAGCTCATGAAGCACCACGAACAGATCGACCGCTACGAGGAGTGGTTCGTCACCGGCCTGGCCCAGGACGACGAGGGCAACTGCGTCGGCGCGATCGCCCGCAACATCCGCGACGGCGCGATGGAGCTGTTCACCGCCAAGGCGACGATCCAGGCCTCCGGCGGCGCCGGCCAGTGCTTCAAGCCGACGACCAACGCGCTCATCTGCACGGGCGACGGCATCGCCCAGAGCTACCGCATCGGCGCCCGCCTGATGGACATGGAGATGATCCAGTACCACCCGACCACGCTGGCCGGGAACGGGATCCTCATCACCGAGGGCGCCCGTGGCGAGGGCGCGCATCTCTACAACGCCCAGGGCGAGCGCTTCATGGAGAAGTACGCGCCCAACAAGATGGAGCTCGCCTCCCGCGACGTGGTCTCCCGCTCCGAGCAGACCGAGATCAACGAGGGCCGCGGCTTCCCGGACGGCACGGTGGCGCTCGACATCACGAAGGTGCCGCGCAAGCGCACGCTCGAGGCGCTGCGCGAGATCGTCAACATCGGCCGCGACTTCGCGGGCGTGGACATCACCCGCGAGCCGATCCACATCCGCCCCGGGTGCCACTACATCATGGGCGGCGTCAAGACCGACGTCTGGGGCGCCACGGAGATCCCCGGCCTCTACGCGGCCGGCGAGGTGGCGTGCGTCTCCGTCCACGGCGGCAACCGCCTGGGCGCGAACTCGCTCCTCGACACGCTGATCTTCGGCCGCCGCTCCGGCGAGCACGCCGCCCAGCGCGCGCTGGACATGGCCATGCCGAAGGTCTCCCGCGCCGCACTGGCGGCCGAGCAGGCGATGATCGACGACATCCTGCGCCGCGAGCGCTCCAGCGGCCGCCGCGTGTCCGAGATCAAGGACGAGCTCGGCACGATGATGAACGAGAAGTGCGCGGTGTTCCGCGACGAGCCCGGCCTCACCGAGGCGCTCGAGATCGTGCGCCGGCTCAAGGAGGAGGCCACGGTGGCCTCCATCGACGACCGTGGGACCGTCTTCAACCAGGACGTGCTGGGCGCCATCGAGCTCGGGTACATGCTCGACGTGGCCGAGACGATCGTCATGGGAGCCCTGGAGCGCAAGGAGTCGCGCGGCGCCCAGTTCCGGCTCGACTACCCCAAGCGCAACGACGACGAGTGGCTCAAGCACATCAACCTGTCGCTGAACGGCGGGGCGGAGCCGAAGATCAGCTACTCCCCGGTGACCCTCACCAAGTGGGAGCCCCAGGAGCGGACGTACTGAACCCATGCCTGAATACACACTGAGAATCCGGAGGTACTCGCCCGAGTCGGGCGACGCCGCCTATTGGGACGACTTCACGATCGACCTCGACGGTCACCGCTCGGTGCTCGACGGCATCCTGCAGGCCCGTGACGACCAGGATGGGTCGATCGGCATCCGCTGCTCCTGCCGCGCGGCGATCTGCGGCTCGTGTGGCGTGCGCATCAACGGCAAGCCCGGGCTGGCCTGCCACACGCACCTCGACGAGGCCGCCGAGACGTCGGCCGAAGGCACGATCGTGGTCGAGCCGATGGGCAACATGCCCGTGCTCAAGGACCTGATCGTGGACATGGACGCGGTGCACTGGAAGAAGATGCAGCGCGTCACGCCGTGGCTCCTGCCCGACGGCGACCCGCCTGAGCGCGAGTACATCGTCCCGATGGAGTCGATGATCGACGTCACGCAGACGATGGCGTGCATCCAGTGCGGCGCCTGCGTGTCCGACTGCCTCTCGATGGAGGTCGACCCGCTGTTCATCGGCCCGGCCGCGCTGGCCAAGGCCTACCGCTTCGTCGGCGACCCCCGGGACGGCAAGCAGTACGAGCGCCTCAAGGACCTCGCCGAGGATCCTCACGGCATCTACGACTGCACGCACTGCTTCAACTGCATCGAGGCGTGCCCCAAGGGCGTGGCCCCGATGAGCCAGATCATGCGGCTGCGCCGCGTGGCCAGCGCGGACCACGGGATCGAGGACCGCAACAACGGCTCCCGGCACGAGCACGCCTTCGTGGACAACATCGAGAAGAACGGGCTCCTGCACGAGGCCGACCTGCTGCCCGACTCCTACGGCGGCAAGTTCCACCCGCGCGCCGTGCCCGAGCTGCTGAGCTCGCTGCCCGTGATCCTCAAGGCGGTCCAGCGCCGCAAGGTCACCCCCGCGGGGGCGCTCCTGCACAAGCACCGGGCGGACAAGGAGGTCAAGCGCATCTTCCAGCAGGTCCACGAGAGGGAAGAGCGCTACGAGCTGAACCTCTACGTGGTCGGCCACGAGGACGAGGAAGAGGAGGCGCAGGCGTGAAGGTCGCGTACTGGCCCGGCTGTGTGAGCCGCGGCTTCACTCCCGAGCTGCACGGCTCGATGGCGGCGGTCGCACCGCTGCTCGACATCGAGCTCGTCGCCCTCGACCGCGCCGCGTGCTGCGGCGCCGGCGTGATCGCGGAGCACAACCAGGAGCTGGCCGACACGCTCAACGCGCGCACCTTCGCGCTGGCCCAGCAGGAGATCGCCAACGGCGCCGACCTGATGATGAACATCTGCTCGACCTGCCAGGGCGCGCAGAGCGAGTGCCAGGAGCGGCTGGACGCGAACGCGGAGTATCGCGAGCACATCAACGGCACGCTGGCCGGCGAGGGCCTGAACTACGAACAGGGCATCACCAACAAGCACTTCCTCTGGCTGATGGTCGAGGAGATCGGTCTCGACGCCGTCAAGGCCAAGGTCAAGCGCCCGCTGACCGACCTGCGCGTCGGCCCGTTCTACGGCTGCTACATCGTGCGGCCGACCGACCGGCTGTCGATCAGCCGCGAGAACCCGCGCGACACGTACCTCCAGCTGCTGATCGAGGCCCTCGGCGGCACGGTCGTCGACTACGCCGGCGCCTACAAGTGCTGCGGGTTCCCGATCATCACGATGAACAAGACGAACTCGCTCAAGCAGGCCGGCCGCCATCTCGGCGACGCGGTCGATGCCGAGGCCGACTGCCTCGTCACGCCGTGCCCGCTCTGCCATCTCAACCTCGATCTGCAGCAGCCGCTGGCCGAACGCCTGATCGGCCGCCAGCTGCAGATGCCGGTGCTGCACCTGCCGCAGCTCGTCGGCCTCGCCTTCGGGCTGGAGCCGAAGGAGCTCGGAATGAACAAGCACGTCGTGCGGCCGACCTCGGTCATCGATTGGTCGACCTCCGTCGTCGGCAGCGTCGCCGCCGCGTAAGGGCTCGCTTTGCCTGGCCCGCCGGGCTGGGCGTGGCGTTGGCCGCGCGGTACGCCACCGAGTCGCTCCGCCACCGGCGCGAGAGCGGTCACGGCTACGACCTCTACGGCGCCGACGAGCTCGACGTCCGCGACGAGGGCTTCCTGCGCGCGGCGGAGGCGCTGACCGCCGCGCCCATCTCGTGGGGCGACGAGGTCGAGCTGCTGATCAACGGCGACGCGATCTTCCCCTGCTACCTGGACACGATCCGCAACGCGGAGAAGACGCTCTGCCTGCTCACCTACGTGTACTGGCGGGGCGAGATCGCCACGGAGGTGGCCGACGCGCTGTGCGAGCGGGCGCAGGCGGGCGTCGAGGTCAACGTGATCATCGATGCCGTGGGCGGCCTGAAGATCGAGCGCGACATCGTGGAGCGGATGACGGACGCCGGCGTGCGGGTGACGAAGTTCCGGCCGCCGAAGCCGTACGCGGCGCGGCGGATCGCCAACCGCACCCACCGCAAGATCCTCGTGGCCGACGGCACCGTGGGGCTGACCGGCGGCGTCGGCATCGCCGAGGAATGGACCGGCGACGCCGAGGATCCCGACCACTGGCGCGACACCCACGTGCGCGTGCGCGGGCCGGTGGTCCGCGGGCTGGTCGGCGCCTTCGCCGAGAACTGGCTCGAGGCCACCGGCGAGGTCCTGGTGGGCGACGGCTACCTCCCGGACATCCCGCAGAGCGACGGCGGCGGCCCGATGATGGTCGTCCGCTCGAGCGCGGGGGTCGGCGACACGAACGTGGAGGCGCTGTACTACCTCGCGATCGCCGCCGCCCGCGAGACGCTCGACCTCACGGCCGCCTACTTCGTCCCGCGCCCGGCGTTCATCGACGCGCTGTGCGACGCCGCCGAGCGCGGCGTCCGGGTGCGGATCCTCGTGCCCGGGCCGAACATCGACAAGCCGCCGGTCTGGGTGGCCGGCCGCGTGAGCTACGACCAGCTCGTCGAGTGCGGCATCGAGATCCACGAGTACCAGCCGACGATGCTGCACGCGAAGTCGATGGTGGTCGACGGCGCGTGGTCCTCCGTCGGGTCGGTCAACTTCGACAACCGCTCGTTCCAGCTCCACGACGAGGCGACGCTGTGCGTGGTCTCCGACGCGTTCGCGGCCGAGCTCACCGAGCAGTTCGAGCGCGACCTCGAGCACGCGGACCGCATCGACCCGGACCGCTGGAAGGGCCGCGGCCCGTTCCAGCGGGCGACCGAGTCGGCGCTCAAGCTCGCGCGCCGAGAGCTCTAGGCCCCTAAGGAGAAAGAGGGCCCGAGTGGGCCCTCTTCGCTCGTTTGTGTGCGTACCCCAGTCCGCCCTAGCAAACTCGCGAGGGATTGGATGCCCCGCTACGGGCGTGCGAAAACCTGCTTTTGCTCAGATCCACTGGACGAGCTGGATGACCACGCCGCACGGGTCGGTGACCTGGAAGTAGCGCTCGCCCCACTCCTCGGTCTCGAGCGGGGTCGTGATCGCGACGCCCTCGCGCTGGATGCGCTCGTATTCGGCGTCGATGTCGTCGACCACGAACGCCACGAGGAGGCCGTCGGCGTCGTGGCCGGCCAGCGCCTCGGGCTTGAAGGTCTCGAGGCCCGTGCGCAGGTAGATGAGGTTGAAGCCGGCGTCCGGGCGGCCGAGCGAGACGAAACCGTCGGCGGCCATCGCCCGGCTGAAGCCGAAGTGCTCCTCGGCGAAGGCGGCCGACGCCTCCGGATCGCGGACGTTGAGCGAGATGGCGGACGCGGTGATGTTCATTCCGTACACTGTACAGAGTTGAGGACGAGCGAAGGAGATCCGGCTCGCACGCTCGCGCTGCTGTGGCGGCGCGAGGCGCGCGGCACGCGCGGCCCGCGGCCGCGGCTGAGCGTCGGCGCCGTGGTCGAGGCGGCGATCGCCCTGGCCGACGCCGACGGGCTGGAGGCCGTGACCATGCGCGCCGTGGCCCGGCGGCTGGGGGCCTCGCCGATGACGCTCTACACGTACGTGCCGGGCAAGGCCGAGCTCCTCGACCTCATGCTCGACGCGCTGTGGCTGGCCATGCCTCGGGAGACCTCCCCACGCCACCCGGCCGACTGGCGCGAGCGGGTTCGCCTCGTGGCCGCGCAGAACCGGGCGCTCTTCGAAGCCCACCCGTGGGCCGCCCGCGTGACCACGGCGCGGCCGCCGCTCGGCCCGGGGCTGCTGGCCAAGTACGAGCACGAGCTGGCCGCGTTCGACGGGCTGAGCGACCTCGACCGCGACGCCGCGCTCACCCACGTGCTCGGCTTCGTCCAGGGGATCGCGGCGCAGGAGCCCGCGCCCGACCCCGACGCCGAGTGGTGGGAGGCCGTCGGGCCGCTGCTCGCGGAAGTCGTGACGGCCGACGACTACCCGCTCGCCTCACGCGTCGGGAGCGCGGCCGGCGAAGCGCAGGGCGGCGCCTATGACGCCGAGCGCGCCTACGCGTTCGGGCTGGAGCTCATCCTCGACGGGCTGGAGGTCAGACGCGGCGGGAACCCTGAGACTCGGCACCCTCAGCACACTGCAACGGTCGAGAAGCCCTGACCTATGAATGATGCTCCGCCGGGTGTAGTGTGACCTCGGCGCACGTCCGCGTAGTGATCAAGCGCCCGCATGTCTCTCGAGAGGAGACAGCATGGCCTTCCACCGCAGCATCCCTACGGTCGTGGCCGTCGCCCTGTGCGGCCTCGCGTCCTTCGTTCTTGCCGCCAACGCGACCGCCGCCGATACGCCAACGCACGTGATCGCGGCGAACGAGAACGACGCCGGGATCGACCCAGCCCGCGGCAAGAACCACGTCTGGCTCACAAGCGACGCGAACCGCAGGGTCGGAAAGCTCCTCGTGGTCATGGGCGGCGGGGGCGCGCTCAACCTTCCGGAGGACTGGAGCGAGCTCGGCGCCGAGGGCGGACGCCTCGGCTATCACACGATCGTCCTGGCGTACAGCAACGCGGTGCCGATCGCGGCGCCGGCTGGCTGCGGACCCAACATGGAGCCGCCGGTCTCGCCGCCGAACTGCGCGCTCAACGCGCGCAAGGAGATCCTCGACGGGGTCGACAACTCCCCCGTCATCGCCGTAGATCGGGCGAACAGCATCGAGAACCGGCTCACCAAGGTACTGCTGCACCTGGAGGCGGCCTACCCCGAGGAGGATTGGTCGCAGTTCCTCGACACAAGCGGTGCGGAACCGCAGCCCAACTGGTCGGAGACCGTGGTCAGCGGCCAGTCGCTGGGTGCCGGGCAGGCCGTGTTGATCGGGATGCTGCACCCGGTGCACCGCGTGGTGGCGTTCGCCGGGTTCACGGATGCCAAGCACGGCTGGGTGACACCTGGCGTGACCCCCACGAGCAACTACTTCGCGCTGATCCACCAGCGCGACGACTTCTTCGAGCGCGCGTGTTACGCGTACGAAGCTCTGGGCCTGGCCCAGAGCTGCCCCCTGCTGGGTTTCACGCTGGCCGAGAACAGCGAGCCGCCCGACCCGCCGTTCGGTACGCCGCTGCTCGTGATCAACCTCGACCCCGATTCCACCCCTCCGAGCAGCGTCGGCGACCTCGAGCACACGAGCACGACGCGCGATGGCTGGATCGCGAAGGAGGCTGATGGCACGACGCCGTCACAGAAGCTGCTCAACGCCTGGCGCTCCGTGCTCGGTGACAGCGACGCCGACACGTGGCTGGATCCGGCCGACAACTGCCCGCAGAACCCCAACGACGACCAGACCGACACCGACGAAGACGCGATTGGCGACGCCTGCGACTCGACACCGCGCGGTACGACGCCGCCGACGATCACCGTGCCGGGGCCCATCACGGTCGACGCAACCGGGCCGACCGGCGCAGTCGTCACCTACACGGTGACGGCGCATGACGACCTCGACGGAGATCGCACCGTCACCTGCACGCCGCCCGCGGGCCGCGTGTTCCCGATCGGCGGCACCTCGGTCGCCTGCACCGCGACCGACGCAGGGGACAACACAGCGAGCGCGAGCTTCACTGTCACCGTGCTCGGCGCCAAGGAGCAGCTCGCGCAACTGATCCGCGAGGTGATCGACTCCACGCGCCTGCCCGCCACGGTCAAGACGCAACTGATCGCGTCGCTGCAAGCTCTCGTCACCGGCTTCGACCCGAACAACCCGCTCCAGCGCAAGGCCGCGTGTCTGAAGCTGAAGGTCTTCGCCAGCCTCGTCCGGTACGTCGCCCCGCCCGCGGTGGCAGCCGCATGGACCGCCGACGCGAACCGCATCAGGGCCGTGCTCGTCTGCTGAGCCGCCGTCGCGCTGCTCAGACGCGGGCGGGGTGGGCGGGAACCTTGATCAGCCCGCGATCGTGCAGGACCTCGGCGATCTGGATCGCGTTGGTCGCCGCGCCCTTGAGCAGGTTGTCGGAGACCACCCACAGGCACAGGCCGCGCTCGTGCGAGGGGTCGCGCCGCAGGCGGCCGACGAAGACGTCGTCACGACCCGCGGAGCCCAGCGCGGTCGGGTAGGGGTCGACCATCGTCAGGCCGGGCATGGCGGCCATGAGCGCCCGAGCCTCCTCGACCTCCAGCGGCGCCCGCGTCTGCAGGGTCACCGACTCCGAGTGGCAGTTGCGGACGGGCACGCGCGCGCAGGTGACGTTGATCGCGATCGACTCGTCGCCGAGGATCTTGCGCGTCTCGAACATCATCTTGCGCTCTTCGTCGGTGTGGTCGTCGACGAAGTTGCCGGCCCCGCCGAGCACGTTGAACGCGATCGGGTGCGGGTAGACCTGCGGGGCGGGCAGCGGCTCGCCGGCCAGGTCCGCGCGGGTCTGGGTCTCCAGCTCCTCGACGGCCTTCACGCCGGTGCCCGAGACCGACTGGTAGGTCGAGACGATCAGCCGCTCGATGCCGGCGGCGTCGTGGATCGGCTTGAGCGCCACCATCAGCTGCATCGTCGAGCAGTTCGGGTTGGCGATCAGGCCCTTGTGGTCCTCGAGCGCCTCCGGGTTGACCTCGGAGACGACGAGCGGGACCTCGGGGTCGCGCCGCCACTTGGACGAGTTGTCGACCACCACGGCGCCGGCGTCGACGAAGCGCGGCGCCCACTCGCCGGAGGTCGCGCCCCCGGCGGAGAAGATCGCGAGGTCGAAGCCCTGGATCGTCTCGTCGTTCAGCGGCTGGACGATCGCGCCGTCGAGCTCACGGCCCGCAGAGCGCTCGGAGGCGAAGGGGACGACCTCGGAGGCCGGGAACGCGCGCTCGCGCAGCTTGGCCCGCATGACGGTGCCCACGGCGCCCGTGGCGCCCACGACGGCAACCCGGTAGCTCATGCCCGGGCTCCGAACGGATGCTCGGCCTCGACCTGGTCGGCGCCGAGCTCGAAGGCGGTGTGCAGCGCGCGGACGGCGCGGTCGACGGCCTCGCCGGAGACCACGCACGAGATCTTGATCGGCGACGTGGAGATCATCTCGATGTTGATCTCCTGGTCGCCCAGCGTGGAGAAGACCTTGGCGGCCACGCCGGGGTGCGTCTTCATGCCGGCGCCGACGACCGAGACCTTGCCCATCTCCGGGTCCTCGGCCACGGCGCGGATGCCGTGGGCGGCGACGACCGGGTCGAGCGCGACGCGGGCTTCACGCAGGTCCGAGCGCGGGACGGTGAACGACATGTCGGCCACGGCGCCCTCGCTGACGGGCTCGTTCTGGATGATCATGTCGACGTTCACGTTGGCGTCGGCGAGCGCCGTGAAGATGCGGCCCGCGACTCCCGGCTCGTCCGGGACGCCGAGCAGCGTGACCCGCGCCTCGTCGCGCGAGTGGGTGACGGCGGTGATCAGCGGGCGTTCCATCGTCTCCTCTTCTCCGACTACGAAGGTACCGGGCTCCTCCGTGAACGACGAGCGGCAGTGGATGCGCACGGCGTGGTTGCGCGCGTACTCGACCGAGCGCAGCTGCAGCACGCCGGCGCCTGAGGCGGACATCTCCAGCATCTCCTCGAAGGAGACGACCGGCAGCTTGCGGGCGTCCGGCACGATCCGCGGGTCGGCCGAGAAGACCCCGGCGACGTCGGTGTAGATCTCGCAGATCTCGGCCTCGACGGCCGCGGCGAGGGCGACGGCCGTGGTGTCCGAGCCGCCGCGCCCGAGCGTGGTGACGTCCTTGGCGGTGCTGACGCCCTGGAAGCCGGCCACCAGCACCACGAGCCCGTCGTCGAGCGCCGAGCGGATGCGATCCGCACGGACGTCGAGGATGCGCGCCTTGGTGTGGCTCGTGTCGGTGACGATCCCCGCCTGCGACCCGGTGAGCGAGATCGCCCGGTGGCCGAGGTCGTTGATCGCCATCGCGCAGAGCGCGCAGGAGATCCGCTCGCCCGTGGAGAGCAGCATGTCCATCTCGCGCGGGTCCGGCGTCGTCGAGACCTCCTCGGCCATCGAGATGAGCTCGTCGGTCGTCTTCCCGCGCGCGGAGAGGACGGCGACCACGCGGTGGCCCTGATCGCGCGCGGCGACGATGCGCCGCGCGGCGCGCTTGATGCGCTCGGCGTCGGCGACGGACGTACCGCCGAACTTCATGACCACGGTCCCGGACACGGACGCGGAGTCTAGGCGGCCCGGCAGGGATGCGGGTGTCGGATTCGAACCTCCGGGTTCTGGACGTTTGCCCGATTGTGGTCGTATACGCAGGAGCGCATCATTGGTGAGGAAGTCGGGGGCAGCATGGACGAAGGGACGAGGCGTGCGACCCATTTGGCGGGTGTGGATCGGACTGGCGGCGTCGGCGGCGGTGCTCGCCGCGCTTCCCGCCGGCGCGTCCGCGCAGTGGGATGACGACGGCCCGGACATCACGCGCGCGCCGTCGATCGCGGCCGTCGCCGAGGTCGGCGCGCGGCTCGAAGCCGTCGGCGCGACCTGGAACGGACGCGGTCCGACGACGGCGAGCTACTCGTGGCTGCGGTGCGAGACCGAGGTGCTGTGGAGCTGCGACTTCATCGACGCGGCGGCCGAGCGGGCCTACACGCCGGCCCCGGACGATCTCGGCCTGCGGATCCGCGCGCTGCTGACCGTGAGCGACCGCTACGGGCGCTCGTGGGCCGTGTCGGCGCCGACCGCCGCCGTGCTGGCCGCGCCCGTGGTGGTCGTCCCGCCCGTCCCGGTGCCCGTGCCGCTCCCCGCACCGCCGCCGCTTCCCGAGCCGCTGCCCTCGCCGGCTCCGAAGCTCATGAAGCCCGCGCCGATCGTGCGCATCCAGGGCTACCTGACCCGCCGGGGCGCCCGCATCACGGTCCTCACCGTGCGCGCGCCGAAGGGTGCGCGGATCTCGGCGAGCTGCACCGGCCCCGGCTGCCCGCGGTCCGCTCCCGCGCGCGCCGTGAAGGTGACGCGGCTGTGGTCCTATGAGGGCATGCTGCGGGCCGGCGCGCGGCTCGTGGTCCGCGTCACGCGCCCCGGCTTCATCGGCAAGCACACGACGATCCGGATCCGGCGTGGCAAGGCTCCCGCCCGCACGGACCGCTGCCTCTACCCCGGCGCGAAGGCGCCGACCGCGTGCCCGGGCACCTGAGGCACGCCCGGCGCTGGGCCTGGGTGACGGCCGTCGCCATCGCCCTCGCCATCCCGTTCGCCGCGAGCGCCAGCCGCGACCATCCGGCTCCGCCGTCCGCCGCCCCGCTGGAGCCGCCCGCGACCGCCGTGGCGCCGGCGGCACCGGGCCTGGAGGCCGCTGCCGCGCTCCCGCGGCCGCCGCGGCCCGAGCGCCGGCGGCCCGCGCGGCAGCCGGAGGAGCAGCTCGTCGCCGCCCCCTCCGCGAGCCCGGAGCCCGTCGCGACGGCGGCCCCGCCGGCTCCCGCGGCGCCCGCCCCGGATCCGGCGCCGCCCGCAGCGCCCGAGCCGCAGCCCGAGAGCTTCGACAGCTCCGGCTGACCATGAGCGTCCTCATCGACAGCGTCCGTAGGAGCCACCCGTGGAGCCTGATCGCCGCGGCGGGCGCGGCGCTCGTCGTCACGGCCGCGATCGGCTGGGGGCTCGGCGGCGCCGCGCGGCCCGCCCCGCCCGCCGTGGCCGCGAACGTGGTGGCGGCCGTCGGCGACCTGCGGATCGAGCTCGAGAACGGCTGGGCTCCGGCCGACGCCGCACCGGCCGTGGCGGGCGCCCAGGCCTACGCGCCCGTCCCGGGCGTCGACGCCCGGGCGCTGCTCGTCCACGGCCCGGCGGTCGACGCCTCGCTCCTGCCCGCCGCCCTGCGCGACGTGCTCCCGGCGGCGCTGCCGGAGCCGCGGCGCGCGCGGCTCGCCGGCCTGCGCGCGTGGAGCTACGGTCCGTTGCGCGCCGAGGGACGCATCCTGCAGGTGACGGTCGTGCCGACCACCGGCGGCACGTTCGCGGTCGCCTGCTCGGCCCAGCCGGCCGGCTGGGACGCCGCGGCCGGCTGCACCGGCGGCGTCTACGCGATCAGCTCGCAGGGCGCGCGCACGCTCGTCCCGGCACCGGCGCTCGCCTTCCGCCAGCAGGCCGGCCCGGCGCTTGGAGCGCTCGACGGCCGCCGCGTCGCCCTGCGTGCCAGGCTCGCCGACACGCGCCGCCCGGCGGCCGCGACAGCGCTCGCCGATGTGCACCGGAGCACGGCGGCCACGCTCGCCCCGTTCGCCGCTCCGGGTGCGAGCGAGCAGGTCGTGGCCGCCCTGCGCGACGCCGCGCGGGGCTACGACGCGCTCGCGTCAGCGACGCGCCGTGACGCGCGGCGGCCGTTCATCCGTGCGCGGGCGGCGGTTGCGCGGGCCGACGTGGCGCTGGCCGCCGCGCTGCGCGAACTGCGGCATTGAGGAGGCGGGATCGGCCCTCGTGCTGACTTGTCCTCGTATAGCGAGTATTTGTCAGCACGCCACTTTCCGGAGTGGCCAACTCGGCCGATTCCCTCGCCGCCCTACCCAGCCGCAGTTCCGAACCGCCGCAACGCCGGCGCGGCTCACACGGCCCGCCGGCCGGAGAACGCGCGGCCGAGCGTGACCTCGTCCGCGTACTCGAGGTCGCCGCCGACCGGCAGCCCGGAGGCGAGGCGGGTGACGACCACGTCGGGCGCCCGCTCGTGCAGCGCGGCGGCGATGTGCAGCGCGGTCGCCTCGCCGGTGGTGGTCGGGTTCGTCGCGAGGATGACCTCGCGGACCCCGTTCGCCACCCTGCCGTAGAGCTGCACGAGCCGGAGGTCCTCGGGCTCGACCCCGTCGATCGGCGAGAGCGCCCCGCCGAGCACGTGGTAGCGGCCGCGGTACTCGTGGGTGCGCTCGATCGGGATCACGTCGCCCGGCTCCTCGACCACGCAGATCAACTCGCCGTCACGCCGCTCGTCGAGGCAGACCGTGCAGCGCGGCCCCTCGGCGAGGTTGAAGCAGACCTCGCACAGGGTGATCTTCTCCTTGACGTCGCGGATGGCGGCCGCGAGCGCCGCGGCGTCGTCGCCCGACGCGCGGAGGATGTGGAAGGCCAGCCGCTGCGCCGTGCGGTTGCCGATGCCGGGGAGCTTCGCCAGCTCGGTGACGAGGCGCTGGAGCGGCGGAGCGAGCAACTACCGCTTCTTGCGCCGCGCCGCGCGGTTGGGCTGGCCACCGGGCAGGCCGCCTCCGCCTCCGCCTCCGCCTCCGCCGAGCCCGCCCATCCCGCCCAGGCCGAGCGAGTCGAGTGCGCTCATGGGGTCGAAGCCCTCGCCGGCGCCGCCGAGCTTGGACTCCTGCAGCTCCTGGGCCGACCGCAGCGCCTCGTTGACGGCGGCGACGACCATGTCCTGGAGCATCTCGACGTCCTCGGGATCGACCGCGTCGGGATCGATGACGATCGAGTCGAGGTGCAGGTCACCGGTCATCACGACCTTGACCATGCCACCGCCGGCGCTGGCCTCGACGCGCTCGGACTTGAGCGCCTCCTGGGCCTCCTGCTGCTGGGCCATCATCTCCTGCGCCTGGCGCAGCATGGCCTGGAGGTTGGGCGGTTGCGGCATCAGGTCTCCTCGTTCGGCGGCTCTTCGACCGCACTGAATTCCGTCTTGAACCGGTCGATGAGCTCCTCCTCCGTGAGCTGCTCGGTGGCCTTGGTGCCGATCTCCTCGTCGGAGCGGAGCTCGTACGCGAGCCGCAGGGAGGCGCCCGTCACGGAGCGGATCGCCTGGGCGAGCAGCTCCTTCTTCTCGGGATCCTCCGCTTGGCGCTTGAGGAACCTCGCGGACTCGGGCCACGCCAGCGTCAGGCCGGAGTCGTCGAGGGCCGGCGACGCCTCGCGGAGGACCGCGGCGAGCCGGAACGAGTCGCCTTCGAGCGACTGGATCACCGCGGGCCAGACCTGCTCGAACGTGTCCACCGAGAGCTCGAGCGAGGGCTCGGGGGCCGGCGCGTCGGGCTCGACGACGGCGACCGCGGTGACCTGCGCGTCGCCCTCGAGCTCGGAGGAGACGACCTGCGCGGCGTGGTCGGCCGCGGCCTTCGGGTCGACGTCGGTGCCCGCGCCCGGGACCGTCGTGGTGACCGCGACCCGCGGCTCGTCCTCGACCTGGGCCGTGACGGCGACCCGCGTCCGGCCGGCGGCCGTGGCGGGCTCGGACGGCGCGCGCGAGGCGGCCGCCGCCGCTCCCCCGCGCCCCTCGAGCCGCTCGATTCGCGCCAGCAGCGCGGTGATCGAGGGATCGCGGGCCGGATCGGCGGCCTTCACGAGCGCCAGCTCCAGCTGGGTGCGCGCGTCGGCGCCGTCCTTGAGGGCGCGCAGCGCGGCGGCGATCATGTCCAGCAGGCGCACGACGTCCGCCGGCGCGACGGTCTTGGCCTGCGCGGCCAGCCGCTCGTCCTGCTCGGGCGTGACCTGCAGCTCGAGCGGCACCTCGCCGAGCGCCTGGACGACCATCAGCGCCCGCGCGTGCGCCTCGAGATCGCCGAAGAAGCGGCCGAGGTCGCGGCCCGAGTCGGCGAGCCGGGCGGACGCCATGAGCGCCTCGCGGACGTCCCCGGCGGCCACCGCGTCGACGGCGCCGAACAGCAGGTCGGCATCCGCCGCGCCGAGCACGGCGAGCACGTCCTCGAGCGCGACCGCGCGGCCCGAGTAGGCGACGAGCTGCTCGAGCGTCCCGAGCGCGTCGCGGAACGAGCCCGTCGCGGCCCGGGCCACGAGGGCCACGGCGTCGTCGCCGATCTCGATCTCCTCCGCCGTGGCCACGCGCCGGAGCACGCCGGCGATCTGCGGCACGCCCGGGCGTGCGAAGTCGAACCGGTGGCAGCGGTCGACGACCGTGGGCAGCACCTTGTTGGCCTCGGTCGTGGCGAGGACGAAGAGCGTGTGCGGCGGTGGCTCCTCGAGCGTCTTGAGGAACGCGTTCCACGCCGCCGCGGTGAGCATGTGCGCCTCGTCGAGGATGTAGACCTTGTGCCGGCCCGAGACCGGGCGCGAAGCTCACGCGCTCGCGCAGGTCGCGGATGTCGTCGACCGAGTTGTTGGAGGCCGCGTCCATCTCGATGACGTCGAGCGAGGTGGCGTTGGCGATCGAGACGCACGACTCGCACTGCCCGCACGGCGTGATCGTGGGCCCGTTCACGCAGTTGAGCGAGGCGGCGAGGATCTTGGCCATCGACGTCTTGCCGGTCCCGCGCGAGCCCACGAAGAGGTACGCGTGATGGACCCGGTCGCGCTCGATCGCGTTGCTCAGCGTGCGGACGACGTGGTCCTGGCCCACGACGTCGGCGAACGTTCGCGGGCGATGGCGGCGGTACAGCGAAGCGTGAGCCGAAGGCACGACGTCCAGTCTATGAGCGCAAGGTCGTAGGAGGGCGAAGCCCGGTTAACCGAGCCCGGAAGGCGAGGTCCTGGTCAGACCTGCGGGCCGGACGCCCGCAGGGGCAACAAAGTGGACCGTGCACCCTCCGTCGAAGCCGTCCCTGGGGGCTGCCACCGTCTGTCGGCTCCGGCCGGGCGATCCCACAGCGCCTACAGGAGACCGCTTAAGGCTGCTTCCTTCCGGACCTGACCTGGTTCGCGGGCCTGCATCGCGCGGGACCCGGCCATCGACGCCTCCAACCGGCGCGCTGGCCCAGGGGCTAGGCCCCTCGAGAGGGGATTCAGCCCCGCTAGAGCGGATTGCGGGTGCAGGGCACCGCTAATTCCCCGCCTAGCACGGTCCACCACTCATCCTAGACGCTCGCGCAGCTTGCGGAGCGCGCGATAGACGCGGCCCTCGACGGTCGTGAGCGGCTCGCCGAGCACCGTGGCCATCTCGGGGACTGTGAGGTCGGCGCCGAAGCGCAGCGCGATCGCCTCGCGCTCCTCGGGGCTGAGGGCGGCCAGCGCGCCGTCGAGCAGCTCGCGCCGCTCGACCCCCTCGAGCCTGGCGTCCGTCTCGTCCGCGCCGCCGCCCGCCGCGCGGTCCAGCGCCCGGCCCTCGGCGGCCGCCCGGCGCGCGTGATCGCGCAGCAGGTTCAGCGCGATCGCGTACAGCCAGGTCTTCTGCGACCCCCGCCGGCGGTCGAACCGCGCGCGCGAGCGCAGCGCCCGCTCGAACGCGTCGGCCAGCAGATCCTCGGCCAGCGCCCGGTCGCCGGTGCGGTACGCGAGGAACGCGAACAGGCCTTGGGCCTCCGCGTCGTAGAGCCGCTCGAACTCGTCATCGCGCATGCGTCGCGAATCTTCGGTCAGGAATCGGGCGGTTCCTTCGTATCAGTGGGTGATGGACGACCATGACGACATCGTTCGGCTGCTGCGCGAGGAGCGTCCTGAGGCCTCCCCGCTGGCGCTGGACCTGATCAAGCAGCGCGTGATGCAACGCGCCAGTGCTCCACGGAAAGGACAGCCGATGCGTTCACGCCTTGCCATCCTCCTCATGCTCGTGGTGGGCATGCTCTTCGGTGCGACCGGTGCCGGTCTCGCCGTTCAGGGCTTCACCGACAGCGGGAATGACGCCAGCATCGCCCAGTACCCGGACGACGAAGAGGACGGCGGCGTCCTCGGCGAGGAAGCTGAGTCCGACGGCTCGGCCGCCGGCGAAGAGGCCGAGCAGGCGGGCGGCGACGAGGCCCAGGTCGCCCAGCAGGTCGAGGCCGGCGACTCGCTGCCCTTCACCGGCTTCGCCGCGATCCCGGTGCTGCTCGTCGGCATCGCCCTCGTGGGCGCCGGCATGGTGCTGCGCCGCAGGACCCCGCAGGACAACTAGCGCCGCATACGTTTCGATGGTCGGGGGGCGTTCGCGCCCCCCGGAGTCGTTAAGGGCTCGGAACTGCGGCTGGGTAGGGGAGCTGGGGAGGCCGGCGGGGCCGGTTTTCTTCGGTCGCGTCCTGCCCTACTGTCGCTGTCGACCGCTAGGCAGGATTCGAATTGAAATCCCGGCCGAACCCGCTCCCTTAATGCCGCGAGTTTCGTGAACCGCCCGCCTATCGATCCGGGAGCGGCAGCCGCAGCGCCTCCCGCCGCCAGACGCGGGGGTTGTCGCCCGCGAAGGCCTCCACGGCCCGCTGCGGAAGCGGGTCGCGCGGGTTGAGCTCCTGCGCCCGCCGCGCCGCCGCTCGCGGGTCGGTCCCCGTGGCGCCCTGGACGAGGGCGAGCCCGTACCACGTCTGCCAGGCGTCGGGATCGCGCTCGGTGGCCTGCTCGAGGTTGCGCACGGCGAGGTCGCCGAGCCCGAGCCGGACGTCGCAGTAGCCGAGCAGCTGGTAGGGCTCGGGGCGGGCCTTGAGGGCCGAGAGCGACGCCAGCGCGTGGTCGATCGCGGCCTGGCAGTCGCGCGCGCCGAACGCGTCGGCGGCGGCGTCGAGCGACGACTGCGAGCGCAGCAGCTGGTACGGCGTGATGGCGACCACGAGCAGGAGCAGCGCGATGACCAGGCGCGGGACGCGGCCGAGCGTCGGTGCGCGGACCGGTCCGGCGGGCGCCGCGAGCGCGATCCCGCCCACGGCGAAGATCCAGGCGCCCGTCGCCGGGAGCTCCCAGTCCCAGTCGATGCCGGCGTGGAGCGCCCACGCGAACGCGGCCGCGAAGAGCACGGCGGGCGGTCCGCGATCCACGCCCCGTGCGAGCCACAGCAGCCCGCCGAGGATGGTCCCGAGCGCGGTGAGGAGCAGCGCCAGGCCCACCACCCCGAGCTCGCCGAGCGTCTCCAGGTACAGCGAGTGCCCGTCGAGCATGTTCAGCGACGTCGGCCGGTAGCGGTTCCACGCCGTGGCGTAGGTGCCCGCGCCGTCGCCGTGCAGCGGCTCCGCCTCGAAGCGATCGAGCGAGACGCGCCAGTTGTGCAGCCGGCCGTTGTTGCCGGGGTTCAGGAGGCGGTCGCGCTGGTCGGTCTCCTGCGTGACGTTGCCCTCCACGAAGCGGTCGTACTGGCGCTCGACGAAGCCCGGCGCTCCGGCGACCACGAGCACGACGGCCAGGGCGGCGACGGCGCCCGCCCACGTCGCCGCCACCCGGTTCGGCTGCCACGGCGTGCGCCGCTCGCTCCAGGCGAGCACCCGCGCGTCGACCGGCAGGAGGGCGGCCCGCACCAGCGCGGCGCCGGCGGCGGCGAGCGCGACGACGAGGGCGAGGTCGTGGCCCTCGGCGATCCCCGCGGGCGTGTCGAAGTCGGCGCCCGCGAGCACGTCCGACTGCAGGGCGACGAGGACGACGGCCAGCGACGCCCCCGCCGCCGGCAGCAGGCCCGTCACGACCCCCGCCGGCCGCGCGACGAGCAGGCAGACCGCGATCCCGATCAGCCCGGCGAGGATGCCGCCGCGCGAGAACGTGAAGTAGATGGTGGCCACCACGACGGGGCACGCCGCGGCCGCCGCGACGCGAACCGCCCGCGGCTCGCGGAGCGCCGTCGTCAGCCCCACCAGCAGCACGAGCCCGACGGCGCCGGTGACCGCGAGGCCGTTCCAGTACGTGAGCGGATACGAGAGGCGATCGGTCGCCGCGCTCGGCGCCACGCGCCACACGTCCGGCGCCAGGCGCGTGATCAGCCCGGCCGCGCAGACGGCGAAGATGGCCAGCGCGAGCCAGCGCACGACCCAGCGCAGCGCGTCCGGCCCACGCGGCACGCTCCCGAGCAGGACCAGCGGGAGCAGGTACACGAGCGCGCGCCCGTACTCCAGCGTCGCGCGGCCCGGAGCGCCCGACCAGCCGCCCGAGAGGAGCATCCACACCGCCAGGCCGGCGGTGGCTCCGGCGGCGATCATCAGCGCCGGCGTGAAGCCGGCCAGCGGGTGGTCGGCGATCGTCATCCGCAGCACCAGCGCGACGAGCACGATCAGCGCCACGAGGGCGTGCGTGCCGGGGAAGAACCCGCCCGCGCGGAACGCGAGGAACAGCAGCAGCGCCGCGGGGACGGCCACGGAAGCGGCGCCCAACCACTTCCTTGTGTTGGCCATCGGATCCGTATGTTTGCACGGGTGATCCTCAGCGGCCGCGACATCGTCTGCGTCGGCTTCGCCGACTGGGACGCCGAGCTGTGGACCAACCAGCAGCACCTGATGGCGCGCCTGGCCGAGCGCAATCGCGTGCTCTTCGTCGAGTCGCTGGGGCTGCGCCGCCCCCAGCTCGCCGGGCGTGACGTGCGCCGCATCGGCCGCCGGCTGCGGCGCGGGCTCGCGGCCCCACGGGAGGCCGACGGCCTGCACGTGCTCTCGCCGCTCGTCGTCCCCGTGCACGACCGGCCGCGCCTGCGGCAGCTCAATGCCCGCCTGCTGCAGCGCCAGGTCTCGCGGGCGGCCCGCTCGCTCGGCCTGCGGCGGCCGCTGCTGTGGAGCTACGTCCCTCAGGCCGAGGCGCTGATCGACGCCCTCGACCCGGCGGCGATCCTCTACCACTGCGTCGACGACATCGCCGCCCAGAAGGGTGTCGCCGGCCAGGCCTTCGCTGCCGCCGAGGAGCGCTTCGCCGCCCGCGCCGACCTCGTCGTCGCGAGTGCGCCGGCGCTCGCGGCGCGCATGCGGACGCTCAACGACCGCGTGCTCGAGGCGCCCAACGTCGCCGACACGGCGCTGTTCGCCCAGGCGCTCGAGCCGGGCGAGACCGACGCGGGGCTGGCCGCGCTCCCGCGGCCCCGGATCGTCTTCACCGGCGCCGTGGTGGCCACCAAGCTCGACGTTCCCCTGCTCGCCGGGCTGGCCGCCGCGCGGCCCGGCTGGTCGCTGGCCCTCGTCGGCCCGGTCGGCCTCGGGGACCCGGGCACCGACGTCTCGGCGCTCGCCGCCCTGCCCAACGTGCACCTGCTGGGAGCGCGCCGCTACACCGACCTGCCGTCGGTCCTGCGCGCGGCCGACGCCGCGGTCATCCCCTACGCGATCAACGGGCTGACGCGGTCGGTCTTCCCCATGAAGGTCTACGAGTACCTGTCCGCGGGCCTGCCGGTGGTCTCGACGCCGCTCCCCGCGCTCGACGGGCTCGAGGGCGTGGCCTTCGCGGCCGATGCCGGCGCGTTCGCGCGAGAGCTCGACGCGCTGCTCGCCGACGACGCTCCGGAGCGGCGCCGCGAGCGCTCGGCCGCGGTCCGGGAGCGCTCGTGGGAGCGCCGGATCGCGGAGATCGAGCAGGCGCTGGGGTGAGCGCGCTGGTGGTGAACTCGTTCACCCCGGCCCTCGGAACGGGGCGGGGGATGCGGACCTACGGCCTCGTCCGCGCGCTCGCGCTCCTCGGCCCGGTCGACGTGCTCTACGTCGCCTTCGGCGCCCCGTCGCCGGGCCCCGAGTTCGCCGCCATCGACGGCGTCCGGCTCCACGAGGTCCGCTCCAGCCGCGGCGCGCGACGGCTGGCCGCGTACGCCCGCGCGGTCGCGGCCGGGACGCCGCGGCCGGTCGCGCGCGGGGTCTCTCCGGAGCTCGCCGCCGCGGCGCGACGGCTCGCGGCCGGCCACGACCGCGTGATCGCCGACGGCCCGAGCGCCGCCGTGTCGCTGCGAGGCCTGGGCAGGCCGGTCGTCTATTGCGCGCAGAACCTCGAGTCGGCGTTCCGGACGAACTGGGGCTCGCCCGCGCGGGTGGCGACGCTTCGAGCGGCGGCTGATCGAGCGCAGCGCCGAGGCCTGGATGCCGACGGCGCACGACCTCGCCGGCGCTCGGGCGCTGGCGCCGTCGGCGACCCTGCGCCTCGTGCCCAACGTCGTCGACGTGGCGGCGATCCGCCCGGTCGGCGCCCCGGGCGGCACGACCGCCGTCATGGTCGCCGACTTCACCTACGCGCCGAACCGCGAGGGCCTGGAGTTCCTCGTCCGCGAGGTGCTGCCGCGCGCGTGGGAGTCCGTACCCGAGCTGCGGCTCGACGTCGTCGGCCGGGGCCTCGGCGACCGGCCGCCCGGCGACGAGCGCGTGCGGCATCTCGGCTTCGTGCCCTCGCTCGCCGAGCTCTACGAGCACGCGGCATGCGCCGTGGTGCCGCTGCTGAGCGGGGGTGGCTCGCCGCTGAAGTTCGTCGAGGCGCTCGCCTACGGCGTGCCGGTGGTCGCGACGCCGCGGGCCGCCGCGGGCCTCGAGGCGGTGCCCGGCGAGCACTACCTCGAGGGCGCGGACGGCCCGGCCTTCGCGGCGGCGCTGGTCGAGGCGATCCGGGGCGGAGCCGCGACCGCGGCGGCGGGGCGGGCGCTGGCCGAGCGCGAGTACTCGATCGAGGCGCTGGCCGCCCGCCTGGCATGAAGATCGTCTCGATCATGACGACGGCCTCGCAGGGCGGCGCCGAGTTCGCGGCCGTCTCGCTGCTCGACGCCCTGGCCGGGGCGGGGCACGAGACCGTCATCCTCTCCAACCAGGCCGGCATCAGCCGCGACAGCCGCGTGCGCGAGCGCCACCTCGAGCTCGGCCCCAAGCTCTCGGTCGCCACCTACCCCAGGCTCGCGGCGACGGCGCCGCTGCTCCTCGGCCGCATGGCCCGCGCCCTGCGGAGCGAGGCGCCGTACGACGCCCTGCTCGTGCACTTCAAGAAGGAGCAGCTGCTGGCCGCCGCGCTGCCGCGCCGGATGCGTCCGCGCCTGCTGTGGGCGGAATGGGGCCCGGTGCCGTACCCCATGCGGCACGGCGTGGCCAACCGCGCCTACCGCCGGGCGGCCGCGCCCGTGACCGCGGTGCTCGCCATCTCGGCCGGCACCCGGGCTTCGGTGATCGAGGCCGGCGTCGACGCGGCGCGCGTGCACGTGGTGCCGAACGTGATGGACGTCGAGGGCCTGCGGCCGGACGCCGAGGAGGGCCGGCGCTTCCGCGCGTCCCTGGGGATCCCGCCCAGAGGCGTTCGTGGTCGCGTGCAGCTCGCGCTTCCACCCGAAGAAGCGCAACGACGTGCTCGTCGCGGCGGCGCTGGAGCTGGCGGCCGACCGCGCTGCGCCGCCGCTGCACCTCGTGCTGGGCGGCGACGGCGAGACCGAGGGCGAGCTCCGGACGCAGGCCGCGCCGCTCGGCGACGCCGCGCACTTCGTCCCCACGCCGACCGCGAACCTGCGGGCGTTCCTGTCGGCGAGCGACGTCGTCGCGTTCTGCCCGTCGCCGACCGAGGGCGCGCCGCGCGCCATCATCGCGGCGATGCTCGCGGAGCGCCCGGTCGTGGCCACCGCGGCGGAGGGCGCGACCGGGCTGATCCCGGCCGGGGCCGGCGAGATCGCGGTGCCGGATCACGATCCGCGGGCGGCGGCGGCGCTCCTGCGCCGCTACCGCGACGAGCCGGAGCGGGCCCGCGCGCACGGGGCGGCGGCACGGCGGCACGCCGCGGCCACGCACGATCCCGCCGTCATCACGGCGCAGATCGAGCGTCTGCTTCGGGCCGGGTCCCGTCGATGACCGCGAGCAGCCCGAGCAGCGCGCCGAAGACGAGGCTGTAGCGCGGCTCCACGCCGGTGAAGCTCCCGGTCGTCTCGACCATCGCGAGCGCCACGAGGCTGCAGGTTCCCGCCAGGCCGACTCCCCGCACCAGCGGGTCCGGGTCCCGGCGCCACGTGCGCCAGGCCATGGCGATGGCCGCCCCGATGAGCGCCGCGTAGGCGATCAGGCCGAGCAGGCCGAGCTTGAGCCAGTGCCAGAGGGCGACGGTGTGGACGTACTGGCGGCCGCCGTCGTGGTCGACCGGCAGCCCGCGCTCGCGGCTGCTCCAGGGGACCGCCAGCCCGAGGCCCGTGATCGGGTGCGCCCGCAGCTCGGCCAGCACGTTGGCGCGCTCGTCGATCCGGTAGCGGTCCTGGGCGTTGACCTCGATGCGCGACGGCGAGAGCGACTCGAGGCGATCGGCCAGCGGCCCCTGCGCCTGGAACCCGACCGAGCCGAGCGCCCACAGGCCCACGACGAGGAGCAGCGCGAGCGGCACGAACAGCCGTCGCTGGAAGCGCGACGCGCCGAGCACGAGCAGGAGCAGCGCCCCGAGCGCGAGGCCGATCCAGAACGACCGGCGGTAGGACAGCACGAGCGATCCGAGCATGAGCGGCGCCGCCAGCAGCGCCCACCACGGCAGCCGCTTGCGAGCGCCGGTGATCACCACCGCCACCACGCCGAGCAGCGCGACGAGCGTGAGCATGTTGCCCACCGGCTCGTAGAACGTGATCGTCGAGCCGTCGACCACGCGGCCGCGGCCGCTCGCCACGGTGAGCAGGCCGAGCGCCGCCTTGACCCCGGCCAGCGCGACGCAGAAACCGAGCGCCAGGATCGCGGCGCGGCGCGTGCGGATGAGGTTCACGACGACGAACGGCAGCACGATCACGAAGACCAGCGACGGCGAGCCGAGGATGATGGCGGCGAGGCCGGCCCCGCGCCCGTAGCCGGTCACCGCTCCGGCCGCGACGGCCAGCGCCAGCAGCGCGAGCGGCAGCGAGAGCAGCCCCGGCAGCCGCAGCGACTGGCCGCGGGCGGCCACGGCGACCAGCGCCACGGCGACGGCGAACGCGGACAGGAACTCGAACGGCGAGAGGCGGAAGTTGAACCCCGACGAGCCGGCCTGGAGCGGGGTGTAGAACGCCTCGAGCGCTCCGAAGAGGCTCGCGTCGCGCGATTCGCAGACCACGACGAGCACGACCAGCAGCGCCAGCGCGGCCAGCGGGCGGGACACGAGCACGAGGCCGCCGAGCGCCAGCACCGGCAGCACCAGGCCGACGGGCCCCAGCGCCATCCCGCCCACGAGCGCCAGCACGCCGGCCGTGCCGGCCACCAGCGCGGCGGCGACGACGTCCCGGCGGTCGAGTCCGCGAACCGTCGTCATGTGGCCAGTCTAGGCGTGCAACACCCGTCCAGTTTCGGACCACCGACCTATCGGCGCGCCAGAATCTGTTGGGACGATGGCGGTGGCGGTCTCGTGACGTTCAGATTCCCTGTGCATTCGCTGGTGGCAGTGACGCTGGCCGCTTTGGCGTTCCCCGCGGCCGCGAGCGCCCACGGGGCGACGTTCCCGGGCTTGAGCGAGCAGCAGCTGCGCACCGCCGAGACCGCGCTCCTCGGCCCCGAGCACGCGGCCGAGCACGCCCGCCTGCGGCGCTTCGAGCGCAACCCGAAGTGGCGGAGGTCGATGCGCCGAGCGGCGCGCCGCACGTCCGCCACGGCGCGCCTTGCGGCGGCCGAGCCGCGCGACATCGTCGGGCACTGGGACCCCAACCGCGTCCAGATCCCGGCGGGGTTCGCGATCAACGCCGTGATGCTGCCGACCGGCAAGGTCCTCTGGTTCGGCTACCCATACAGCCCCGACTACGGGCCGGACCCGAACGCCAAGAGCACCGCCGCCTACCTGTGGGATCCCCGCAACGGCTCGTTCAAGGAGGTGCCTCCGCCGCGCGACGAGCACGGTGACCCGATCAACCTCTTCTGCGCCGGGGCGTCCTTCCTGCCCGACGGGCAGGTCCTCGTGACCGGCGGCAACCTCGCCTATCCGGGCGAGCTGGGCCCGCAGTACGCCGGCCTCAAGGACGTCTACACGTTCGATCCGTACACCGAGAGCTGGACGACGCAGCCGGACATGCGCCATGGCCGCTGGTACCCGAGCCAGCTCCTGATGCCGGACGGTCGCACGTTCATCATCGCGGGCCTCGACGAGTCCGGCGCGGGGACGATGAACCGCGAGCTGGAGCTCTTCACCCCCGCGGCCCAGGCCGGACAGCAGGGGACGACCGACCCTGATCGGAGGCCCGCCCCCCGAGTTCGGCGACTTCTACCCGCACCTCTTCTGGATGCCGAGCGGGCGCGGCCTCGTCTTCGGCCCGTACACCACCGACTCGTGGTTCTTCAACGTGTCGCCGAACCCGTCGCCCACCCTGTCGACGACCAACATCAACAGCAACGCCTTCGACACCGCGCGCGTGTGGGGCTCCGCGGTCCTCGTGCCGAACGGGTCCGACATCTCCCGCGAGGTCATGCAGATCGGCGGCTCCGACAAGCCGGCGGGGAACACGATCGCCGTCGACACCTCGGTGACGTTCGACGAGACGCAGCCGGGCCCCGACCCGCGATGGGATCCGCCGGTCCCGGCGCTGAACGAGCCCCGCTCGCACCACAACACCGTGCTCCTCCCCGACGGCTCGATGGTGACCGTCGGCGGCGGCTGGGGCAGCATGGCGACCGGGGAGAACGGCGCGCCGGGCCAGTACGCGGCGATGCCCGCCCAGCGTCAGGTGGAGCTGTGGGATCCGGCGACGGGCGACTGGCGTCTCGGCCCGGCACAGCAGGAGTACCGCACCTACCACTCGACCGCCGTGCTGCTCCCCGACGGGCGGGTCGTCTCGGCCGGCGACGACTACAACGGCGCCACGCCCGGCGACTTCCAGCACGACACGGCTGAGCTCTACGCGCCGCCGTACCTGTTCGACGGCGACGCCCCCGCCCCGCGGCCGACGATCACCGCCGCTCCGACCACGATGACCTGGGACAACGCCTACGAGATCGGCGTCGAACCGGCGGCCGGCCGCGCGGTGACCCGCGCGGTGCTCGTGGCGCCGAGCGCCACGACGCACGCGGTCGACATGAACCAGCGCTACGTGCCGCTCCGCGTCCAGGGCCGGACCGGCAGCTCGCTGATCGTGACGGCGCCGCCGAACGAGAACGTGGCCCCCACCGGCCGCTACATGCTCTTCGTGCTCGACGAGACCGGCACGCCGGCCGTGGCGCGCTGGGTCCAGGTCGGCGTCCAGCCACCCAGCCCGCCGGCGGAACCGCCCACGAGCCCGCCTCCGCCGCGGGGCGGCACCAAGCTGCACCGTCCGAAGGTGTACGCGCGCTTCGTGCGGCGCTCCGGGCGGCGGCTCGTGCAGCTGCGCGTGACGAAGAGCAACGCGAGCGCGGTGCGCGTGCGCGTCACGCTTCGCAACCGCCGGCACCGCGCGATCCGGAAGGTGACGGTGACGGTGAAGCCCGGGCGGAGGACCACCGTCCGCAGCGTGCACGTGCCCTCCCGCGCGCGGTTTGTCGGGGCCGCCGTGCGTAGTCTGCGCGTGTGATCCAGCACCGCCGGCTCCTCAAGCACCTGGCCCGCCGTGCCGGCTACGAGATCCGCCAGTACACGCCGCTGCGCTCGTTCGCGGCCGCGCGGCAGGAGCTGCTGGGACGCATCGACGTGGTGGTCGACGTCGGCGCCAACGCCGGGCAGTACGGCGAGCTGCTGCGCGAGGAGGGCTTCGGCGGACGCCTGATCTCGCTCGAGCCGGTGCAGGCCGCGTACGAGGCGCTGAAGGCCCGCGCGGCCCCCGACCCGGCGTGGACGACGCACCGGCTCGCCGCCTCGGACGCCGAAGGCGACATCGTGCTCAACGTGACCGCCGACACGCGCAGCACGTCCGCCCTCGCCCGCAACGACCGGTTCGCCGGAGCGGCGGGCTGGTCGCCCAACGGCACCGAGACCGCGCCCGCGCGAAGGCTCGAGACGCTCGTCCCCGAGCTGCTGCGCAACGGCGAGCGGGCCTACCTCAAGGTCGACGTACAGGGCTTCGAGGATCGCGTCCTGGACGGCGCGGGAGCGGCACTCGCCCGGTTCGACGCGCTCGAGCTCGAGCTCAGCGTGATGCCGCTCTATGACGGCCAGGCCCGGCTTGTCGACCTGCTGCCGTTCCTGGCCGAGCGCGGGTTCCATCCGGTCTCGATGGAGCCGATCCTGCTCGACGACCGCGGCCGGCTGATGGAGCTCGACGGCCTCTTCGTACGCGACGCGTGAGCGAGACGGCCGCCAGCCCCGGCGTGCCGACGAGCCGCCGGCGCGCGGGGCGGGACGTCGTCGCCCAGCTCGTCCTGCGCGCGGCCAACCTGGCGCTCGGCGTCGCCGTGACGCTGATCCTCGTCCGCACGCTGGGAGACACGGGCTTCGGCCAGTGGTCGACGCTCTTCGCGGTCGTGGCCTTCGTCGGCTACTTCGGCAACCTCGGGCTCGACCGCGTCGCGGTCGAGCGCGCCGCCGGCGACCCGGACGAGGCGCCGCGATGGATCGCCGCGCTGATCGGCCTGCGGCTCGTCCTCGCCGTCCCGGTGATGCTGGCCGCGATGGGCTTCTCGCTGTGGATCGCCGACAGCGCGACGATGCGCACGGCGGCGGTGATCATCGGCGCGACCGTACCGCTGGCCGCCCTCGACGGCGCGAAGAGCGTCTTCCAGCTCCAGGTGCGCAACGCCGTGACGTCGCTGATCGAGTTCGCGAACGGCGTCCTCTGGGCGGCGGCGGTGATCCTCGCGGCGACGCTCGACGGCGGCCTCGTCGCCATCGCCGCCGGCTTCCTGGCGGCCACGACGATCACCCAGCTCGTCCTGGTCGCGCTCGCGCTGCGGGCCACCCCGGTCCGCTGGCAGCGGCAGCCGCGCGCACTGGGGAACGCTCCTGCGGCTCGGAGTGCCGGTCGGGGTCGGCGGCCTGCTCACCCTCGCGTACGGCTACATCGACCAGGTCATCGTCTTCGAGCTCGCCGGGGCGCGCGACGCGGGCCTCTACGGTTCGGTCTACCGGATCTACGAGCGCGTTCAGATGCTCCCGGCCACGCTGATGACCACGCTGTTCCCGATCTTCGTGGCCGTGCGCGCCGACTCCGAGCGGGTGCGGCGGCTGTTCCACCAGGCGTTCGACTACCTCCTGCTCGGCTCGCTGCCCGCCCTGACCATCACCCTCGCCGGGCCGGAGCCGATCGTCCGCCTGCTCTTCGGCGCGGAGTTCGCCGACGCGGCGCCGGCGCTGCCCGTGCTCATGGCCACCTTCGTGCTCGTGTCCGTCGGCTACCTGCCCGGCTTCCTCATCATCGCCTACGGCCTGCAGCGCACGTTCGTGAAGATCGCGCTCGTGGCGCTCGTCTTCAACGTGGCCGCGAACCTCGTGTTCGTCCCGGGCTCGGGCTTCATGGCGGCCGCGTGGATCACGCTCGCCACCGAGGTCTTCGTCGCCGGCTGGATCATGGCGCTGATCTGCCGGCGCATCGCGGTGGCCCCGACCGGCCGCCACATGGGCCGCATCGTGCTCGCCGCGCTCATCGCGGGGGTCACGGCGTGGGCGTTGAAGGAGGCCGGCGTCCCCGTCGCCGCGTGGACGGCACTCGCCGCCGTCGTCTACACGGCGCTGCTCTTCGCCCTGCACGTCGTCGACCGCGGCGAGCTGCGCGCGCTCATCCGCCGCGAGGCGGCGGCATGAGGATCGCGGTCGACGCCAACGTGCTCGAGGCGGCCTGGGGCGGCATCCCCAAGCACGTGACCCGGATCGTCGAGCGGCTCGTGGCGGAAGGCGACGAGGTCGACCTGCTCGTCAACCTGCGCTCGTACCGCTCCCCGGTGCCCGGCGCCCGCGCCGTGCCGATCCGCCTCAAGGGCCGCGAGCCGTGGCGCGAGCTGCGACTGCCGCTGTGGGCGCTGCGCCACCGGCCCGATGTCCTGTGGGCACCCGAGGGCCTGCTCCCACGCGTGCCGGGCGTGCCGGCCGTCGTCACCGTGCACGACCTCGCTCCGCTGCTCTTCCCCGCCAGCAAGCCGCCCGCCGTCGAGCACGCCTTCCGCACCTCGATGCCCCGCTCGGCGCGCGCCGCCGCGCGGGTCGCCTGCGTCTCGCGCGCCACGGCCGCGGACGTGATGCGGCTGTGGGGCGTCCCGGAGGAGCGGATCCGCATCGTGCCCAACGGCGTCGACGATCGCTTCACGCCCGGCGACGTCCGCGCGGCGCGCGCCGAGGTGGCGCGCCGGCACGGCATCGAGGAGCCCTACGTGCTGCACGTCGGCTCGCTCGAGCCGCGCAAGGGGCTCGATCCGCTGATCGCCGCCGCGGCCCGGTCTCGGTGGCGGCTCGTGCTCGCCGGCAGCCCGGGCTTCGAGGGCGAGCGGATCGAGCAGGC
The DNA here is from genome assembly GCA_963774155.1 of uncultured Solirubrobacteraceae bacterium. GTDB lineage: Bacteria > Actinomycetota > Thermoleophilia > Solirubrobacterales > Solirubrobacteraceae > DASSUW01. The sequence goes on along the minus strand of CAVZDW010000004.1, from coordinate 90,523 downwards.
CGCGCGCGGGGCGGGCGCCGCGCTGCTGCGCGGCGTCGGCGACGACGACCTCGTCGCGCTCTACCGCGGCGCGCAGGCCGTGGCCGTGCCCGCCCTCTACGAGGGCTTCGGGATCGTGCCGCTCGAGGCCATGGCCTGCGGGACGCCGGTGGCCGTCGCCACCGGGGCGGGCGCCCTCGACGAGGTGGTGGGCGACGCGGCCGTGCTGGTGGCCGAACGGACCGCCGACGCCTGGGTGGCCGCCGTGGCCGATGCCGGCCGGCGGCGCGAGGAGCTCGTCGAGCGCGGCCGGGAGCGTGCCGCCGGCTATCGCTGGGCCGCGGCGGGAGCGGCGATGCGCGCGGTGCTGCGCGAGGCCGCGGGCGCATGAGCCGCGCGACCATCTCCGCCTGCCTGATCGCCACCGATGAGGAGGCGCGGCTGCCCGACGCGCTGCGCTCGGTCGCCTTCTGCGACGAGGTCATCGTCGTCGACGGCGGTTCCCGGGACGCGACGCCGATCCTCGCGCGAGCGGCGGGCGCGACCGTGATCGAGAACCCCTGGCCGGGCTTCGCCGCGCAGCGCAACGTGGCGCTCGACCACGCCTCGGGCGACTGGATCCTCGAGATCGACGCCGACGAGCGCGTCACGCCCGAGCTGCGGGCCGAGATCGTCCGCCTCCTCGAGGCGCCCCCGCGCGGTCGCCTCTGCGGTGTGCCGATCCGCGAGCGCTACCTCGGGCGCTGGCTCGGCGCCGCGGGGAAGTACCCGAACTACCGGCTGCGGCTGTTCCGCCGCGACGCGTACCGGCACGACGAGACGCGCACGGTCCACGAGGGCCTCGTGCCGGACAGCCCGGTGCTCCCGCTCGAGGGCGATCTCGAGCACCTGCTCGCCGAGAGCTGGCGCGAGGCGCTCCACGACGTCTGGGTCTACGCCGGGCTGCAGGCGGCGCAGACGCCGCGCCAGCCGAGCGCCGCCGCGTACGCGCGCGCGCTCGTCCTGCGGCCCACGGCCAAGCTGGTCTACCGCCTGCTCGTCGACGGCGGCTGGCGCGACGGCGGGCCTGGCGTGGTGCGCATCGCGCTCGACTGCCTGAGCGACGCCCTGATCGTCGGCCGCCGGATGCTCGGTCCGCGCAGCGGGCCGGTGAGCGACGAGCACCACGGCCGGCTCGGGGAGCCGAGCGGGCCGGTGCGCATCGTCGGCGTGGCCGGGGCGGGCGAGCGCGACCGGGCGCTCGCGTGGCTGCGGGCGGCCCGCGCGGCCGGCGCCGACGTGGCGCTGGTCACCGACGCACCGGTCGCAGGCGACATCCGGGCCCGCGTGGTGCCGCGGCTGGGACCGCTCCACGTGATCCGCGCGCTCACGGCCGAGGCGCAGCTCGGCGGGGTCGACCGGGTCGTGGCCGACCGCCGCGTCGCGCGCCTCGTGCCCGCCGGGCTCCGCGGGGGAGTGCCGGCTCTCCCGCTCTCGGCCGGCTACGACCCGGCGAGCAGCGAGCGCACGACCCCCGTGTAGGGGCCCTTGTCGCTCATGTCGCTGCGCATCGCGCCGAAGTAGTGCTCGCGGTTGGTCGACGCGCCGGGCGCGCGCAGGTCGCGGCCCTGGTAGAGGAAGAACGCCGCGAGCCGGGTCCCGAACCGCGCCCGCATCTGGGCGACCGTGCTCGACAGGTTCGCGGCCGCCGTCGCGTAGGTCATGCATCGATCCCAGGTGTAGTTGTCGCTCAGGCAGCGCCCGTCGTCGGTCGAGAGGCCCCACTCGGTGATCCACAGCGGCCGGGGCTGTGCGCCGCGGGCGGCGGCCCACGCCAGGGTCCGGTCCATGCGGCCCTCCCACGTGGCGCGCTGGCCGTACGGGTGGATGGACCAGCCGGACACGCGGGTCCCGATGTCCGGCACGGCCGCGAAGACGCCGTCGATCCAGTTCTTGCTGCCGGTGTTGGCGTCGTCGATCTGGCCGAGCAGGCCGACCTGGGGGTTGATCGCGCGGATCGCCTCGTGGGCGTCCTTCAGCCGGAGCGCGTACTCGCGGGCGCGAGCCGCGTAGCTCGGCTTGTCGTACTGGTCGCCGTACTGATAGCCGTAGGAGGTCTCGTTGCCGAACTCGATCTGGCGGACGGCCAGGCGGCCGTCGGTGCGGTTCGCCCAGAAGGTGCCGCCGGGGCCGAACTCGCGCGCCCACTCGGCGAGGTTGCGGGCCTCGGCCACGGTCGGCATGCGGCCGTGGAAGCCGGCCAGCGGGAGCACGCGCGTGCCGTTGGCGGCGTGGGTGGCGATCGCGGTGCGCAGGTTGGCGGCCGGGGTCCCGATGGCGAACTCGATGCGCACGAGCTTGGCGCCCAGCTTTGCGGTGCCGCGCGCCTCGCCGATGACGTCCGAGCCGGACACGACGCCGACCTCGAACGCGGGGTTGGCAGGAGTGGGCACCGGGGCGGGAGTGGGCACCGGCGCGGGCGGGGGCGCGGGCGTGGGCGGCGCGGGATAGGTGATGCTCACCTCGCGCGCCCACGCGCTGCCGTTCACGTCGGTGCGGAGGCCGTAGTTGACCTTCTGGCCCGGGGCGGCCGGCGGCGTGATGCTCGTGCCCGTGACGACCTTGTACGTGGTCGCCCTGCCGGGCAGCTTGCTGGCCATGACGTAGCGGTTGACGTCGGCGACGCGGTTCCAGAGGACCTTGGTGCCGGAGACGCGCAGGACCGGCGCCGCGAGGCGATTGCCGGCGGTCACGCGGGCGATGCGGCGCTTGGCACGGCGGCAGCGGCGCTGGACGACCTTGCCGCGGCGCGCCGCCTTGGCGCACGTGGTCCTGGCCTGCTTGCGGAGGAGCTCGACGTTGCGCTCCGACGTCGCGGCGACGGCGCTCGACGGGAGCGTGAAGAGAGCGGCTAGGGCGATGATGAGGACGTGCGCGCGGCGCCCGCCACGGATCCTGAGCATGGTCTGCGGCTCCTTCGGCAGCTGGGCGATCTCGGAGAGACCCCTGGCTTTGCGACCCCGCCTCGCGGCGGGTGTGCCTTGTCGGGACGCGGCGACCGTCTTCCGCGCCGGCCCTCCTCAGGGCCTATGCGAACTATCGGAAGGAGCGTGGATCCCTTGAGCGCCGGCGCGCGCTCAGGTGCGCACGTCGTCGAGCGAAGCGCTCGGCTCGCCGGGCACGCCGTCCGGCTCCCGGCTGGAGTAGGCCTCGTAGCCGTAGGCCTCGGCGGCGTCGAGCCCGGAGACGACGAGCCCGATCGGCGAGCGAGCGTGGCGCTCGAGGATCGCCCGCGTGCGGCGCACCTCGTCGCGCGTGGTCACGCCCGCGCGCGCGACGATCAGCGAGCTGTCGACCGCCGCCTGGTTGAGGAGCACCTGGGCGTCGGCCACGGGCAGCAGCGGCGGCGCGTCGATGATGACCATCGCACCCTCGAGGATCAGCCCCTCCAGGAGCTCCTCCATCGCGGGCGAGCCGAGCAGCTCGGACGGGTTCGGCGGGAGCCGGCCGGCCGGCAGCACGGCGAGGTTGGGCCGGTCCGGGAACGGGTGCTGCAGGAGCTCGGCGACCGGCTCCTGGTGGGTCAGCGCGGTCGTCACGCCGCGCCGCGGATCGATGTCCAGGTGCTGGCCGAACGTCGGCCGGCGCAGGTCGAGCTCGACGAGGACGACGGCGCGGCCCGTGAGGGCGATCGCGTGGGCCAGGTTGACGGCCACGGTCGTCTTGCCCTCGCCCGGCACGGCGCTCGTGATCATCACGACGTCGAGCTCGCGCGAGACGCGCGCGAAGTCGATCGCGCTGCGCAGGATGCGGTACGGCTCCAGGTGCTCGTCGCCCCGCTCGCCGGCGCGGGAGCCCGTGGTGGGGATGCCGGCCAGGGCGGGGAGGCGATACTCGCGCTCGAAGTCCTCGAGGTGGTTGAGCCGGGTGTCGAGCGACTCGAGCAGGAACGCCGCGGCGAGGCCGATCGCGAGGCCGAGGATGACGGCGAGCACGAGCAACGGCAGCGTCCCGAGGCCGGACGCCGCGGCCGGCGGCTGGGCGCGGCCGATGACGCGCGCGTCGCCGGTCGCCACCGCGCGCAGCGCCGCGAGGCGCTGCAGCGACTCCTGCAGCGTGTCGCGCTCGCTGGCGTCGGACGGCAACGCGTCGAGCTGCTGGCGCAGGTCCTCCTCGGCGCGCTCGATGTTCTGGACGTCCGCGCGCGCCTTGAAGGCGATGTACTCGAAGGCGAAGGCGTTGGCGATCCGGGCCGCCTGCTCCGGGTCGTCCGAGCTCGCGGTGAGGAGCAGGACGTCGGCGTTCTCCTCCGCCTCGACGCTGACGCTGTCGAGCAGGCTCTCGGCCGGGGTCGCGAGATCGAGCTCGCGGCGCACGTTGGAGGCGACCTCGGGCGACTCGGCGATGAGCACGTTGGTGGCGGCCTCGCGCTCGGGATCGGCGCTGCCGCGGTCGACCTGGAGCGCGGCGTCGGACAGCGTCGGCGAGCCGAAGACCACGCGCGCGGACGCCTCGTAGACGTCGTCGGAGAAGGCCGTCTGGACGAGCGCCGCGGCGACGCACGCCACCACCGCGGCCACGACGACGATCCAGCGGCGCCGCAGCACGGCCAGCGCGTGGGCGAGCGTGTCCCCTTCGCGGCGGTTCGCGGGCGCGGGCGCGCTCACGCCATGCCGCCGATCAGCTCGGCCATCTCGGCGCGGAAACGGGCGGGCCCGAAGCGGCGCGCGTTGTCGCGGATGACCCGCTCGTCGAACGTCATCGTCTCGAACTCGCGGATCGCCGCGGCGAGCGACTCGGGCGTCTGCTCGTCGTGGAACAGGCCCGTCTCCCCCTCCACGACCGAGTCGCACGCACCGCCGCGGCGATAGGCGATGACCGGCACGCCCGCCGCCTGCGCCTCGACGGGGACGATCCCGAAGTCCTCCTCGCCGGGGAGGAGGACGGCCCGCGCGCCGGCCAGCAGCTCGCCCAGCTGCTCGTCCGACACGTAGCCGAGGAACTCGCTCCCGGGACCGGCAGCGGCGCGCGCGGCGTCCAGCCCGCGTCCGGCGCCGGCGACCTTCACGTGGCGGCCCAGCATCGCGCACGCCGCGACCGCGAGGTCGACGCGCTTGTAGGGGACGACGCGACCGAGCACCAGGTAGTAGTCCTGTGGCCGGCGGGGACGAGCGAGGTGCGGGTCGACGTCGACGGGTGGGTGGATGACCACCGCATCACGGCGATAGTACTTCGCGATGCGGGCGGCGACGTGGGTGGAGTTCGCGACGAAGACGTCTGGCCGCGACGCGCCCGCGAGGTCGATGCGCCTCAGCCGTGGGAGCAGCAGGCGCGCGGCGGCCGCCGCGGGCCGGCTGAGCGGCTCCTGCTCGAGGAAGCGCGGGTCCCAAGCGTGGCGCATCGGCGTGTGGCAGTAGCAGACGTGGCGCGTGCCCGGCGAGGTGAGCACGTTCTTCGCGCACGAATGGCTCGAGGAGACGACGAGGTCGAAGTCGCTGAGGTCGAACGACTCGAACGCGGCGTTCATCAGCGGCAGCAGCTTCGGATACTGGGTGCGGGCGCCGGGGATGCGGTCGAGGAACGACGTGTGGATCTTGTGGCCCGCGAACGTGCCGTCCCAGTTCGCCGGCTCGAAGACCGACGTGAAGACCTCCGCTCCTGGGAGCAGGTCCAAGAGTGCGAGGACGACCTTCTCTGAACCGCCGGGGATGGTGAGCCACTCGTGCGCGATGGCTGCCCGGGGGAAGGCGGCCCTCAGCGCTTCAGGCTTCATCTCCGGATCGAACCACCGCGGCGATCGTCATGAGCAGGATCTTGAGATCCAGCCACAGCGACCAGTTCTCGATGTAGAAGTTGTCCCACTCGACCCGGTCGCTCAGCGAGGTCTGGCCGCGCAGGCCGTGGACCTGGGCCCAGCCGGTGATGCCGGACTTCACGCGGTGGCGATCCGAGTAGCGGTCGTGGTCGCGGCCGAACATCTCGACGTACTCGGGCCGCTCGGGCCGCGGGCCGACGATGCTCATCTCGCCCTTGACGACGTTGAGGAACTGCGGCAGCTCGTCGATCGCCGAGCGACGCAGGAAGCGGCCGATCGGCGTGCGCCGGTCGATTCCCTCGATGCCGCCGGGCGCGTAGCCGTCCGTGGGCTTGAAGGCCGCCTCGTCGTCGTCGGTGCGCATCGAGCGGAACTTGAGGAAGTCGAACGCCTTCCCGTCGCGGCCGATGCGCCGCTGGCGGAAGATCACCGGACCGGGCGACGTGAGCTTGATCGCGATCGCGGTGGCCACGAGCACGGGCGCCATGACGAGGAGCACGAACGCGGCGAACGGCCGCTCGAGCGCGTACTTGAGGCGGAACTGCCAGCCCTTCGGATCGATGGCGCGCAGGCCGAACAGCGGGAGGCCGCCGAGGCGCTCCACCGCCATGCGGTCGTTGATCGACTCGAACAGGCGCGGCACGAGGGAGACCTCGAGCCCGAGCTCCTCGCACTCGCGCGTGAGGTGCACGAGATCGCGGTCGGCGGTGCCCGAGAAGGCGAGGATCACGTGCTCGGCGCGGGTCACGGCAGCGACGGTCGCGAGGTCGCGGGGCGCGGCCACCACCGGCAGGGTGCGGCGGCTGGCGATGACGCCGTCGGGCGGATCGTCGTCGAGGAAGCCGACCGGACGCAGCCCGTATTCCGGGTGCTCCTGCAGGCGGCGGGCAACGTGCGAGCCCACGATGCCGGCGCCGACGATCAGCGTCGTCTTGCCCACCAGCCCTCGCGCGCGGGCGCGGTTCCTCAGCAGCCCCATGATGAGGCGGCTGCTGCCGAGCAGGGCGACGGTCAGGCCCCACGCGCGGAGCGTGGCCGAGGCCGCCGTGGTGTCGCCGATGACGACGGACTGCCAGGCGAGCACGCTCATGGCCGCCACCGAGATGGCTCCCAGCAGCGGGCCCGCGGCGTCGAGGAAGGGCAGCTGCACGCGGCGGCCGTAGATGCCGCGCAGGTGGAGCATCGCGATGACGACGAGCGGGAACGCCAGCAGCGCGCCCGGGCGCGGCCCGTTGGCGGTCGCGAGCGAGACCGCGACGGTGGCGGCGGCGAGATCCGTCGAGACGTTGGCCCAGGTCCAGCCGCGCCCCTCGAAGAGGTACTGGAGGCGCCGGGCGGTCCGGTGCTTCGGTACGCCGAGGAGCGGGAAGGCCCGTGCGACCGCGTCGCGCGGGTCTTCGACCGCGTCGTATCGTCTCTTTCGCGCGGCCGCCGCTTCGTCCCGGACGAGCGTCAGCCGCGCCGCGCGTGCCTCTTCAGACAACCTCGGAGGCCTCCATGCGCGCTGTCGTCCCGGCGAGAGACGGATCAAGCGCGCGCACCACTACCGACGCACTTCTCAATTGCACGGCGTTAGTCGTCTCTGACTCGTTGCGCATCTGCGCAGCCTTCCTTGCTTCGCCGGTTGAGTTCCCGCCGGGGCGAGTTAGGGGCAATGCCCAGAATACGCGCAATATTCGGCGCAGAGCAATACCAACCGCACTTTCGGCGGATATACGAGATCGGCTGTCCTAACCGACCGTCTACCCGTTCCGGGCTAGAATCGCACCTCCCGGGCGCGTAGCTCAGTGGGAGAGCGCTCGCTTCACACGCGAGAGGTCGCAGGTTCGAAACCCGCCGCGCCCACTCTCCGGAACCCTCGCAGACGCGGGGGGGTCCCCGCGCGGCGCATCGCTCAGCCGAGCGACCGACCTCTCCGCGCGGGAAGGCCACTGAGCGCGAGGAAGCTGACGAGGAACACCGTGGCGGCGGCCTCCGCGATGATCGCGAGCACGATCGCCGTGCGATAGCCGTTCTCGGTGAAGTTGAACAGGCTGCTCGACTCCGAGATGAACAGGGCCACGAGTGACAGGACCGCGAGCCCGATGCCGGCGACCGCGAAGCCGGCGCGGACCAGGTCGGCATGGCGCCCCGCGAGGCGCCCAAGCGGCGCGACCAGCCCGGCGGCGATGACCACCCCCGCCACGAAGTTGAGGAAGAAGAGCGTGCCGATCGTCGGCACGGTCGAGTAGTCCTGGCCGTAGTACTGCTGGATGTGGATGACCCCGGTGGCCAGGACGCCGAGTGCGCCGAGGTAGCGCGCGGCCAGGGCCATGGTCGACCGGCGGGCCATGGTCATCCGGCCGGCGGTGGCCGAGGACCCGATGTGGGGATTGGTGCTCACTGGTGCCTCCTGGGGTGTGCCATGACTAGGACGTGAAGCTCGAGACCGCCCGCTCCAACGTGGCGGCGTGCTGGTGCCAGAGCGAGGTCGGGGCCGCGGCCACGATCACCGCGGTCGATCGAGGGCCGGAAACCAGGCATGCGATCTCGCGGTACGTGGTCTTCGAGGTCGTGTAGTCGTCCATCACGCACGATCCGCGTCCGGCGCGGAAGGTGAGGTCGCTGGACGAGGCGATCAGCCGCACGTCCCGGTCGCCTTCGCCCTGGTTGTGCTCGGGGCGGAAGCGGCTCCAGTTCGCGAGCGTCTCCGCCCCCTGCCGCGGGGTGGCGTTGAGGTAGCCCTCGATCCGGCCGTGGCGGAGCAGGGCCACCGACGCCGTACCCGGGTCGGTCCTGATCGGACGCCATCCGGGCGGGTACGGGAGCGTCGCGCCGTCCGCGATGCGCGCGACGTGCCAGCCGGCCGGCGGCGCAGCGGGGCGCAGCCAGGCGAAGGGGTCGGCGGCCGGGCGGTGGCTCGATCCGCCACCGCCGGCCAGAGCCAGGACCAGCACGACCGCGGCCACAGCCGCCGCCAACAGGCCTGCGGTCGCGAGGGTCCGCGTGCGCACCGCTAGACGCCGCCGTCGCCGTCGTCGGGTCCGCCGTTGTTGTCCGCGTCGCCGTCACCGCCGTTGTTCTGCGGGATCGGGTTCGACGGTGCGGGCGTCGGCGTCGCGCTCGGCGTCGGCGTCGGCGTCGGCGTGGGCGTCGGCGTGGGCGTGGGCGTGGGCGCCGGCGCCTGCGACGCCGGCGGCGAGACCCGGTCGCCCGCCGCGGAGACCGCGAACCAGGTGCCTCCGAACGCCGTCACGCCCTCGCCGTTGGTGTCCTTCGGCTTCTGGTCCTTCACGAAGAAGTACAGCGGGTGGCCGTTGTAGGTGACCTGCCCGTCGCCGGTGGTTCCCAGCAGCGACGCGCGCGCGCCGCTCCCGACCGCCGGCGTGCCGTTGGCCTGCAGCGGCGGCCAGGCGGCGGCGCACGCACCGGAGCACGCGCTCGTGGTCCCCGAGTCCTTCGTGAACAGGTACAGGGTGCGGCCGTTCGCCCCCACGAGGATCTTCCCCAGGCGGCTGTTCGCCACGCTGACCGCGACCGATCCGCTCGCGGTCTGGCGATGCGGCGCCGGTGCGGTCGCGCTGCCGTCGCTGCCGCCGCAGGCAGCGATGGCCAAGGCGGTGAGCGGCACCAGGACCGCGGCGGCCAGGGCCCTCATGCCGCCACCGCCTCGGCGGTGACGTGCGCCTCGGCGGTGTAGATGATGCGTTGACTCGGCGTCATTCGCGCTCCTCTGAGTCGCATTTGTTGGTACGTCGAGAGTCCTCTGCGCGGCGCCGTCTGTCGTCGGCCGAGCGGCCACTCGTTCACGTCACGCAGGCGCGGCAGCCGAGGGGGACGACTACTCCCGCCGAGCAGCAAGGGGACGACGGCTCAGGGGTCAGAGGGGTCGGCGCGCGTCCTCTCCAAGGAGTAGTTGCCCTCGGCCCATACCGCGCGAGGCCGCCGACGAAGAGTCGCCGCCCGGCCGACGACAACCGGGACGCGGCGGAGGAGCGTTGTCGGCATGAACTCGCCAGAGCGCAGCCCGTGGACGATCCTCGTCCTTGTCTGCGTCGCACAGTTCATGGTCGTTCTCGACGCCTCGATCGTGAACGTCGCACTGCCGACGATCGGCAATGCGCTCGACTTCTCGGAGAGCAATCTCCCCTGGGTCCTGAACGCCTACGTGCTGACCTTTGGCGGCTTCCTGCTGCTGGGCGGGCGCGTCGCGGACTTTCTCGGGCGTCGTCGCGTCTTCATGTTCGGACTGGTCCTCTTCGCTCTGGCGTCGCTCGCCGGCGGCCTGGCCACGAGCGCCGGGCAGTTGATAGCCGCGCGCGCGGTCCAGGGCCTCGGCGGGGCGATCCTCTCTCCGGCGGCGCTCTCGATCCTGATCACGACGTTCCGTGACGGCGCCGAGCGCAACAAGGCGCTTGGGATCTGGGGAGCCATCGCCGGCAGCGCCGGGGCTGTGGGAGTGCTGCTCGGGGGCGTCCTCACCGAGAGCCTGGGCTGGGAGTGGGTGTTCTTGGTCAACGTCCCGATCGGTGTGATCGCCGCGGCCGTTGCTCCGATGGTCATCGGGGAGAGCCGCTCGGAGGGCGAGCGCCGCCGCTTCGACGTCGCGGGCGCGGTGAGCATCACCGCCGGACTCTCGCTCCTGGTCTACGCGGTCCTCGACGCGAGCAACGCTGGATGGGGGTCGGTCCGGACGATCGCGCTGCTCGTGGCATCCGCCGCGCTGATCGCGGGGTTCGTCGCGATCGAGCGTCGCTCGTCCGCGCCGCTCGTGCCATTCCGGATCTTCCGTTTGCGCACGCTCACGGGCGCGAACGTGGTCGGCCTTCTCCTGGGGGCGTCGCTGTTCTCGATGTTCTTCTTCGTCTCGCTCTATATGCAGCAGGTGCTCGGCTACAGCGCGATCAAGGCCGGGGTCTCCTATCTGCCGCTGGCGATCACGATCGTCATCTCGGCCGGCATCGCGTCGCAGCTGGTCACGCGGGTCGGCTTCAAGTGGGTGCTTGCGGCGGGGATGGCGCTCATAGCCGTGGGCCTGCTCTGGTTCTCCCAGGTCTCGGTCCAGGGCAGCTATGCCGCCGACATCCTCGGTCCGTCGCTGCTGGCGGGTCTGGGCTTGGGCTTCGCGTTCGTCCCCGTCACGATCGCGGCGGTCGCCGGAGTCTCCGCCAGGGACTCCGGGCTGGCCAGCGGCCTGATCAACACCTCCCAGCAGGTCGGCGGCGCAGTCGGCCTGGCCGTCCTCGCCGCGGTCTCGACGTCCGTCACGGGGTCTTCGCGGGCGCCGGCGGTCCTGACAACCGGCTTCCAGGACGCGTTCTTCACAGGGGCGGGCTTCGCTGTGCTGGGCTTGGTCACCACGCTGCTCCTGATCCGCACCAGCGACAGCAGGGCGCACGTCGAACTGGGCCACGGTCCTGCCACCGACCACGCGGCCTCGGCTTGAAGACCGGCGAGTACCTCCGGCAAGACCCAAACCTCCACTCAAGAGGAGCCAGCATGTCTCGCAGCAAACCCATCGCCCTGCTCGCTGCACTGCCGGTCACCGCGCTGGCGGTGGCTGCCTTCGGCAGCGGCGCAAGCGCCTCGACGGCGCCCCCGGCGGCCACCCATGGACCGCAGGCGACGGTCAGCGTGGCGAAGCGCACCGTCAACGTGCGCAGGAGCAGCCTTGGGAAGATTCTCGTCGACTCGCGGGGCCGCACCCTCTACCTGTTCAAGAAGGACTCGGGCAAGAAGAGCGCCTGCTTTGGCGCGTGCGCGACCTTCTGGCCGCCGCTGCGGGCGAACGGCAAGCCAACGGCCGGCAGTGGGGCGCGCGCCTCGAAGCTCGGAACCACCAAGCGGTCCGACGGAAAGCCGCAGGTCACTTACAACGGCCACCCGCTCTATCGCTTCGCGGAGGACAAGAAGCCCGGCGACACGAAGGGCGAGGGCCTGACGGCGTTCGGCGCCCGCTGGTTCGCGGTCTCGCCGGCGGGAAAGCAGGTCTCCGGCTAGCCGACTCCCGGAGAGCCCGCCTCGGCGGGCTCTCCGAGTTTCGCTCCGACCGCTACGGCGTCGTCGTCGACAGCGTGAACGTCAGCGTCTTCGCGTACCGGCCGGTGCGCAGCGGGTCGCTCGAGCCGATCGTCTGCCGCAGGTCGATCGTCACGGGGTCGTTGCTCGTCGGGCCGGGATAGCTCTTCAGCGTCAGCGGGGCGCCGCTGATCGGCGCGAACGCCGCCGCGCCGACCTTCGCCTGCACGGGCTGCGCGAGCGAGAACGTGCCGTTCACGAGCCGGCCTGGCGCGTTCGGGTCCGAGTCGGTGACCGCGAGCGTGGCGTCACCGGCGGTGGACACCACGTTGGCGCCGAGGGTCGCGTCGTAGGAGCGGCCGACGCCCGGCGCGAACACGCCGAAGTCGACCGGTCCGCCCACCGTCAGCGACAGCGTGCCGGGCACCGTGCCGCCCACGTCGACGGACCGGCACACGCTCGTGGCCCACGTTGCCGGCGTCAGCGTCGGCTTGCTGGGCCTCGAGATCCACTGCGTGAAGAACTCGTCGAGCTTGCGCACGGCGCACGGCTCGAAGCCCGCGCGCTCCTGCGCGATCCGCTTGGCCAGCGCCACGAACTGGGCGCCGTCGATCACGCTGTACGCGTACTCGGTGACGAGCGCCTTCTGGAACGCGAAGAACGCCGTGTCGCCGACGATCTGCCGGTAGGCCTCGAGCATCATCGACGGCCGGGTATAGACCGGGAAGGTGTCGAAGAGCTGCGCCGGGCCGGAGAGCTGCGACGGGGCCGTGTTCCAGCGCGACGGGTTGTTGGGCGAGTCGTAGTTGGTCAGGAACGAGCCGGCCGTCGTGGTCGTGCTGCCGTTCTGCTTGTTGGACCACCACTGCGCCCACCACGTGGCCCAGCCCTCGTTGAACCAGATCTCCCGCCAGGTGGCGGGGCCGACGCTGTCGCCGAACCACTGGTGCGCGATCTCGTGCGCCAGCGTGCCGATGCTGATCGAGCCGCCGCCGAAGCTCGACTTGGTCTGCGACTCGAGCGCGTAGCCGGCCGGCGAGCGATGGGCGACGACGCCGTGGGACTCGAACGGGTACGGCGCGCCGATCGTGTCGGCCATGTACTTGACGATCGCATCCTGGCGCGCGGCGTTGGTGTTGTTGGTGGCCTTCGTGCCGGCCGGGAGCGCGCTCTCGATGAAGCTGTAGAGGTCGAGCGGCTGGCCGCTCTTGCCGAGCGCCGTCGCGCCGGTGCCGCGCGTGTAGTCGAAGAGGCCGACCGATGAGGTCGAGAGGTAGCTGGCCATCGGATAGCCCATGTGCCAGTTCCAGGTCGACTTGCCGTTGGCGTGGTCGACCTTCGAGGCGAGCTCGCCGTTGCCGGCCGTGCTGTACGCGGTCGGCGCGGTCAGGTGGAAGTCGTACGTCGCCTTGTCGGAGGGGGTGTTGTTGTTCGGGTAGAAGCTCATCGCGCCCATCGGCTCGTTGACCACGAAGGCGCCGGGAGACGTGGTCGTCCGCAGCCAGCCCTCCCACGAGTTGTCCGGATCGCGGATCTGCTCCGGGACGCCGTTGTAGGCGATGACCACGTGGAAGACGCGCCCGTTGTCGATCCCCGCCGCGGGCGTGATGATCAGCTTGTCGGTCGGGACGTCGCGCGTGAAGGTCGCGGCGACGCCGTCGATCGTGATCGCGCTCACGTTGAGGCCGCGGAAGTCGAGGCTGAACTCCGACAGCCCCTGGGTGGCCTTGAGCGTGATGTCGGCCGACGAGACCATGGTGTTGGTGACCGGGTCGTAGTCGATCGTCAGGTCGTAGTGCTGCGCGTCGTATCCGCCGTTGCCGAGCAACGGCAGGTAGACGTCGTTGAGGCCGCGCGACCCGGGCGAGTACTGCGCGCCGGCGGGTGCTGCGAGTACCAGCGCGATCAACGCGCTTCCGACAACGGCCCATACACGTCCATGCATTCCTGGATCCCTCCGGCTCAGGGCACCTCCCCCGGCGCGAACCTACCAGCGCCGCGGACCCGCGCCCAGATTCAGAGCACGATCGCGACAGCGAAGAAGGAGACGGCGAAGCCCGGGAGGGCGCGGACGAAGCCGTGGAGGAGGCTTCGAGCGGCGTCGGCTCCGTCCTGGGCGAGCACGAACGCGGCGATGATGCTCATCGCCACCGGGAACGGCGTGAGGACGCCGCTGAGCGCCGGGCCGAGCGCGCCCGCCGCGCCGGTCACCGCCAGCACGAGCGCCGCGGTGAGGCCGGCTCGGGCCGGCAGGTCCCACGCGGGCGGCGGCCGGTCCGAGATCACCACCCGTGGCGGCGGGCCGATCACGCGACCGGCGGCGAAGATGCCGGCCAGCGCCGCGACGAGGCCCAACACCGGCGGGGCGTCGATGCGTGAGAGGACCACGGCGACGGCGAGGTACGCGAGCCAGCCGAGCCCGAGCGCCGCCGGCCAGGACCGGCCGGCCCCCGCGGCGCGGGCGAAGGCCGCGCTGAACGCGGCCAGCGCGACGACCGCGAGCAGCGCCGCCCGCGCCGCCGTGGCGCCGAACTCGCGGCCGTGCTCGATGGTGATGATCGCCAGGATCGGACCGGCCACGATCGGGAGCGCGGTGACGATCCCGGCCACCGCGGCGCCCCACCGGCGCCCCGCCAGCGTGGCGCCCACCACGAGCAGGGGCGCGAGCGCCACCTTGAGGACGAGCACGGTCACGGGCGCCCACGGTACGACGCGCTTTACGCTCAGCCTGTGGCCAGGGCCATCAACCGCTTCCAGCTCGCCGACGACCTGCGCCGGTTCGGCGTCCAGCCCGGCGGCATCACGATGGTGCACACCCGCATGAGCGCGCTCGGCTGGGTCATCGGCGGCAGCGAGGCCGTCGTGCTGGCGCTGCTCGACGCGCTCGGCCCGCAGGGCACGCTGATGGCCTACGCCTCGTGGGAGGACCACGTCTACCACGTCACCGACTGGCCGGAGGAGCACCGCGAGGCGTACGTCGCGAACCCGCCGGTGTTCGACCCGCGCACCGGCGAGGCGGCGCGCGACCACGGCCGCATCCCCGAGCGGATCAGGACGTGGCCGGGCGCCGAGCGCAGCGACCACCCGGAGGCGAGCGTGGTCGCGATCGGGCCCAGGGCACGCTGGCTGGTCGACCCGCACCCGGCCGACGACGCCTACGGGGCCGAGAGCCCGTTCGCCCGGCTCGTCGAGGCCGAGGGCCAGGTCCTCATGCTCGGGGCCCCGCTCGAGACCGTCACGCTGCTGCACCACGCGGAGGGGATCGCGACGGCCCCGGACAAGCGCAAGGTGACCTTCACGGTCGACGTCGCGGGCAGGGGACCCGTTACGTACACGGACATCGACACCTCGCTCGGCGCCTACCGCTACGACGAGCTCGACCTCTACGACGAGGACTTCGTGGTGATCTCGGAGGCCGCCCTCGCCGCCGGCATCGGCACCAGGGGCATGGTGGGAGAGGCGACCTGCCACCTCTTCCCCGCCGCCGAGCTCACGGCGTTCGGCGTCGCCTGGATCGACGAGCGGTTCAGCCGCTGAGGAAGCGCGTCACGCCGTCGGCGATCCCGCGCGCGATCCGCTTGCGGAAGCGCGGCGACTTCACCCGGGCCGCGTCGGTGGCGTTCCGCATGTTGGCCGTCTCGACGAAGATCGCCGGCACGTCGGCCAGGCGCAGGCCGCCGAGATCGGACCGTGCGACGAGCCCGTCCCCGGCGACGTACGTCGCCCGCGGCAGCCCCGTCACCGCCTCGTACTCCGCGCGCATGGTCCGGGCGAGACGGCGCGACGGCGCGTAGATGTCGTCGGTCAGCCCCTCGATGCGGGTCGGGCGGATCACGTGGAACCCGCGCCCGCCGGCCGGGCCGCCGTCGGCGTGGATGGAGACCGCCGCGTCGGCCCCCTCGCGGTTGGCGATCGCGGCGCGCCGCGTGATGCACGGGCCGACACCCGTGTTGGAGCGCCGCGTGAGCACGACCCGCGCGCCGCGCGAGCGCAGCACGCGCGCGGCCTCGCGCGCCACCGTGAAGTTGAAGCGCGACTCGGGATAGCCCGAGTTCGTGGCCGTCCCCGTCGTGTTGCACGCCTTGTACATCCCGCCGCCCACGTGGACCTGGCGGTTGATGCGGTCCGAGTAGCCGCCGTTGTGGCCGGGGTCGAGCACGACCACCCGGCCGTCGAGCGGCCCCGCCGTCACGGCGGAGACCAGCGCCATCGCAGCGACGAGACCGGCCGTCACGAGCTCGCCAGTCGGATGCGCGGATCGATCGCCGCGAGCGCGATGTCGACCAGTCCGTTGACGATCACCACGAAGATCGCGGTGACGATCACGACGCCCTGGATCAGCGGGTAGTTCCCGAAGTCGATCGCGCCCGGGATCACCTGGTAGATGCCGGGCACGTCGAACACCTTCTCGAGCAGGATCACGTTGCCGATGAGCAGCGGCGTGTAGGCGCCGGCCAGCGAGATGACGGGCGGCATCGCCACGGGGAGCACGTGCCGGGCGCTCACCGCCAGCGGGCTCAGGCCCTTGGCGCTGGCGGTGCGGATGAAGTCCTCGTTGCGCAGCTCGAGCATCGTCACGGTGGTCATCCGCATGCAGACCGCGGCCAGCGGGAGCCCGGCGATCACCCACGGCAGCACCAGGGCGTGGAGCCACTTCAGCGGGTTGTCGAAGAAGGGGACGTACCCGTGGTACGGCAGGAGCCCGATCGGCAACGGCGCGCTGATGCCGGGCTTGAAGAGGAGGATCGCGGCCATGCCGAGGACGTAGACCGGCGTGCAGAGCGCGAGCAGCGCGGAGATGTGCAGCACCCGCGCGCGCCAGGAGCCCGGGTGGCGGGCGCAGACGACGCCGCCCGCCATGCCGGCCAGCACGCCGAAGGCCAGCGCCCCGAGCAGCAGCGAGAAGTCGGCGCCGAGGCCGCGCCCGATCTCCTCTGCGACCTGGCCGTCCTGGCCGAGGTCGAAGTGCACGAAGGTCGTGACGAGGAAGTGGAAGCACTCGACGAGCAGCGGCCGCGTGTCGCCGAACGCCTCGGGATACAGCCCGTGCAGCGTCAGGAACGTGAGCGCGCTGACGGCGACCGCGAGCAGCACGGCCGCGATCAGTCGGCGGAGCGCGAACACGGGCAGCGACGAGGCCATCGGGCGCGGGCCAGGTTAGCGCCGCTACCGTCTTGGCCCATGAGGGTCACGGTCACCGGCGGGGCGGGGTACATCGGCGCGCGCGCGACGCGCGAGCTGCTCGCCGCGGGCCATGAGGTGACGGTCCTCGACGTGCTCCTGCACGGCCAGCAGGCCGTCGCGGCCGGGCTCGAGGAGGCGGGCGCCCGGGTGCTCGAGGGCGACGTCCGCGACGCCGGCGCCCGCCGCGCGGCGCTCGACGGCGCCGAGGCCGTCGTCCACCTTGCGGCCATCGTGGGCGACCCGGCCTGCGCCAAGGACCCGGCGCTCTCGCAGGCCGTCAACGTCGAGGCGACCCGCGCGCTGATGGACGAGCTCACCGGCGTCGAGCGCGTCGTCTTCGCCTCCACCTGCTCCAACTACGGCCGCATGACCGACCCGCTCGTGCCGGTCGACGAGACGGCGCCGCTCGCCCCCGTCTCGCTCTACGCCGAGCAGAAGGTGGCGGTCGAGCGCGAGCTGCTGGCGCGCGAGGGCACCGTCACCTGCCTGCGCTTCGCCACGATCTACGGCGTCGCCGAGCGGATGCGCTTCGACCTCACGGTCAACGAGTTCACGCGCGACCTCTGGGACGGCCGCACGCTCGACGTCTACGGCGAGCAGTTCTGGCGGCCCTACGTGCACGTCGCCGACGCGGCCCGCGCCATCGTCATGACCCTCGGCGCGCCGGCGGAGCGCGTGGCGGGCCGCGTCTTCAACGTCGGCCACTCGGACGAGAACTACCGCAAGCTCGACCTCGTCGAGGTCATCCGCGAGCGCCTGCCGGAGGCCGACGTGCGCTTCGTCAAGCGCGACGAGGATCCCCGCGACTACCGCGTCTCGTTCGAGCGGATCCGCTCCGAGCTGGGCTTCGACCCGGTCATGCGCGTGCCCGACGGCGTGGCGGAGGTGATCGCCGGGCTGGAGGAGCGGCGCTTCGGCGATCCCTTCGACGCGCGCTTCTCGAACATCTAGCGCTCGGCCTCCTCGCGCGTCGGCGGCGGCGCGTCGGGCAGGTACGGGAGCGGGACGTCCGGGGTGCGGGCGACGGTGCTGGCGGCGATGAGCAGCCGCACGGCCTGCGGGAAGCGCCCGTCCACGGGCGGCGCCAGGTGCTCCTCGTAGAGCTCGATGAGCCCGAGCACGGCGGCGAAGACGTCGGCGTGCGGGCCGTCCTCCCCCACCGCGCAGGCGAGCTTGGCCAGCGCGACCGGCTCCTCGGCGCCGCCGTGCACGAACGTGCGGGCGACCGCCTGGTTGAGGTGCGAGACGGTGCGCTCGAGCAGCAGGTCGAGCGGGCGCGAGGTCATCGGGGCGGGCCCGGCGTCGGCCGGCTCGCCGCCGTCGAGGATGCGCTCCAGCTGGCCGCCGGCGATCGAGCGCACGGCCGCCGGCTCGAGCCCGGCCTGGACCGCGAGCCGCAGGTGCAGGGCCGCCGACGTCAGCGGCAGGCCGTAGGGCGAGTCGCTCGCCCACAGCACGTTGGCGGGCGGGCAGAGCGTGAACATCGTGAGCATGTCGGCCGGGTCCCACCAGGCCGTGTCGACGAACAGGTTCGGGTGCTCGGGCAGCACTTGCCACAGCCACGCGATGTCGGAGATCGCGGCGTGGGCGAGGATCAGCCGCGCGCCGGGGAACTCGCCGGAGAGGCGGACGGTGTCCCGGCCGAGCGCCGGGATGCCCCGCCCGGCGTGGATGAGCACCGGCACGCGCCGCTCGTGCGCGAGCGCGACGACGTCGCGCACGGCCGGCTCGCTCAGCGTGAACTGCTCGGCACGCGGGTGGAGCTTGATGCCGCTGAGCCCGGCGTCCAGGCAGCGCGTCGCCTCGGCCAGCGCGTGCGCGCGCGGGTCGACGCGGCCGAAGCCGACGAGCTTGCCGCCCGAGCCCGCGACCGCCTCCAGCACGCGATCGTTGGCCGCCGGATAGCCGTCCGGCTCGTGCATCGGGAAGACGACGCCGCGCGCCCCCGCCCGCCCGAGCACCGCCAGCAGCTCCTCGGGCGTCTGCTTGGCGCCGTCCGGGTCGTCCTGGCCGATGTGGGTGTGCGCGTCGAACAGCCGGACGTCGCCGAGATCGGCGCGGAGCCGCTCCCACCAGGGCTCGAGGATGCCGTCGACGTCGACCATCGGCGCCGGACCCTATACAGGCTCCGGCGCGGATGGTCGATACTGGCCGGAATGCACTTCCGCCGCGAGCGCGTCCGGATCGAGACGCAGCGCCACGACATCGAAGCGACGCTGCAGCTGCCCAACGAGGGCTTCCGGTCGCGGACCACCGACTTCCTGAACGCCCACGAGCGCGACTTCCTCGCGCTCACCGACGCCGAGGTCCGCTGGCTCGACGGCAGCCGCCAGCCCGAGCGCCACGAGTTCCTCGCCCTGTCCGTCCAGCAGGTCGTGCTCGTGTTCGAGCTCGAGACGCTCGGCGTGATCGACGACAGCGGCGCCCGGCCGGAGCCGGCGCCGCCGACGCTCGTCTCGACGCCGCCTCCCCTCTAGCCTGGATCCAGGCTTAGGGCAGGCGGCCGAACCAGCGCACCGACCCGGCCAGCGCGCCGCCGAGGAGCAGGATCCCGGCGCCCGCGAAGGCGGCCGTGATCTCGCGCGTCTCCTTGCGGGTGCCGAGCTGGGAGCCGAGCCGCTCGTAGACCGCGGTCAGCTGGTCGCCGTCGGAGGCCTCGAAGGCCTGGCCGCCGGAGGTCTGGGCGATCTGCCGCAGGGCCTCGGGGTCGGGCGGGACGCGCAGGTTGCCGTCGACCACGCCCTCCGGAGTGCCGAGCGCGACCGTGTAGACCGGCACCTTGAGCTGGGCGGCCTCGCGCGCGACCTCGACGGCGTCGCGGCCGGCGGTCTGCTTGCCGTCGGAGAGCAGGACCACGGCGGCGGGCGGCCGGCGGTCGCCCTCCTGGGCGGGCTCGAGCGAGCGAAGTGCCGCCTCGAGCCCGTCGCCGGTGGCGGTGCCGCCGTCCGCGACGAGCGAGCTCAGCGCAGCGCGCACCTGCTCGTGCTCGGTGGTCGGCGGCTGCACCACGCGGGCCGTGTCGCTGAACGCGACGGCGCCGACGCGCAGCTCGTCCGGCGCCTCGTCGAGGAAGCGCTCGGCGGCCGAGCGGGCGGCGTCGAGCCGGTCGGGCGCGACGTCGGTGGCGGTCATCGAGCGCGAGGTGTCGGTGACGAGCACGACGCTGGCCTGCTCGACGGGCACGGCGACGGTCGCCTCGGGCCGCGCGAGCGCGAGCACGAGACCGAGGGCCGAGAGGGCCAGCAGCGTGCCGGGCACCCGTGAGCGCCACGCGCCGCCGCTGGACGAGACGGCGAGCGCGGCGACGGGCGCGCCGGGGAAGCGCACCGCGTAGCGCCGCCGGCGCCGCTTGGCGAGGACGTGGAGCGCGAAGCCGACCGGCAGCACGAGCAGGCCGAGGAGGAAGAGCGGGGCGGCGAAGCTCATCGGCGATCGAGCCCCCGGCCGAGGTGGCGCAGCCAGTCCTGCTCGGTGTCGAGCACGATGTGGTCGGCGCGGCAGGCGCGCAGGCCTGCGGCCACCGCCTCGCGGCGCTCGGCCTCCAGCGCGGCGTAGCGCTCGCGCACTCGCGGGCCCGAGCTGTCGAGCTCGACGAGCTTGCCCGTCTCCGGATCCACGAGCGCGAGCTGGCCGGCCTGCGGGAGGGTCTCCTCCCGCGGATCCCGGACCTCCACCGCGACCACGCTGTGACGGGCCGAGAGCGTGGCCAACGGCCCGCGCCAACCGGCGCCACCGTCACGCCTATGACCCGTGACGGGGTCTGACCCCTTCACGGGTATAACGCGTGACGGGGTCTGACCCCCCGCGTCGTCGCGGAAGTCGGAGATCACCACGATCAGGCCTGGGCGGCGCGCGACGCGCCCGGCGCGCGTCAGCGTGCGAGCGAGCGCGCCGGGCTGCGCGCTGCCGTCTGGGGCGACCCCTTCGGCCAGCGCACGCTCCAAGGCAATCCGAGCGTGGCGGCCCCCCCGCGGCGGCAGCATGAGCTCGTCGCCGGCGCCGCTGCGCAGGAGCGCGGCACGGCCGCCACGGCGCGTCGCGAGCCGGGTCACGGCGAGCGCCACGCCCTCGGCCACGTCGGCCTTCAGGCGACGAGCGGTCCCGAACGCCATCGAAGGCGAGACGTCGAGGACGAGCCAGGTGGTCAGGGTCCGCTCCGGCACCTGCAGGCGGACGTGCGGCACGCCGGTGCGGGCCGTGGCAGCCGCGTCGAGTTGCCGCACGTCATCGCCCACCTGGTACGGGCGGAGCTGCACGAGCTCCGTCCCGCTCCCGGCGCCCGGGGAGAGATGGTCGCCGGGAAGCTGCCCGCCGGAGCGGCGGACCAGGGCCAGATCGAGCATGCGCAGCAGCGCTCCGGGCATCGGCCCGGGGCCCTGGCGCCCGTCCGGCGGCGTCAGCGCCGCGACGCTCATGCCGCGACGGCCTCCCTGAGCGAGCCCTCGGACGGCGCCTCGACGGCGCCGAGCAGCTTCTCGAGCAGATCGTCCGCGCTCACGCCGTCGCTCAGCGCCTCGTACGAGAGCACGAGCCGGTGGCGGAGCACGTCGGGCGCGAGGTCGCGCACGTCGGTGCCGATGACGTGCCGGCGGCCGCGCAGCATCGCCAGCGCCTGGGCGGCGCCGATCAGGCCGATCGGGCCACGGGGGCTGGAGCCGTACTCGATGTAGTGGCCGATCTCGGCGAGGCCGTAGCGGTCGGGATGCCGCGTGGCATCGGCGAGCGACACGGCGTAGGCGATCACGTCGCGGTCGACGAAGATGCGCTTGGCCTGCGCGGAGAAGCGCGCGAGATCCTCGGTGGAGAGGCGCTCGGTGATCTCCGGCGCAGGCGCAAGCGACCGCCCGACGACAGCGGCCTCCTCCCCGAGATCCGGGTAGTCGACGAGCAGCTTGAGCAGGAACCGGTCGACCTGGGCCTCGGGCAGCGGATACGTGCCCTCGGACTCGATCGGGTTCTGGGTGGCGAGCACCAGGAAGGGCGAAGGGACGGGATGGGTCTCGCCGCCGATCGTCACCTGCCGCTCCTGCATGACCTCGAGGAGCGCCGACTGCACCTTGGCGG
Source organism: uncultured Solirubrobacteraceae bacterium (assembly GCA_963774155.1). Classification (GTDB taxonomy): domain Bacteria; phylum Actinomycetota; class Thermoleophilia; order Solirubrobacterales; family Solirubrobacteraceae; genus DASSUW01. The sequence continues at coordinate 68,505 of CAVZDW010000004.1, read as the reverse complement.
GCGCGCGGTTGATCTCGTCGGCGAGCAGGAAGTTGCCGAACACCGGCCCCAGCTCGGTGTCGAAGCGGCCGGAGTCGGGCCGGTAGATGCGGGTGCCGACGAGGTCGGCGGGCACCAGATCAGGCGTGAACTGGATGCGGCGGAACGAGCCGCCGAGCACGTCGGCGAGCGTGCGCACGGTGAGGGTCTTGGCCAGCCCGGGCACGCCCTCGAGCAGCACGTGGCCTCCGGCCAGCAGCGCGACCAGCAGGCGCTCGAGCATCGCGTCCTGCCCCACGATCACGCGCTTCATCTCGTATAGCGCCTCTCCGAGGGCGCGGCGGGCGTCAATCTCGTCTTCGGTCATGACCACGAGGCTGCGGCGCGCGCCGTCAGGTCTGGATAAGACTCATCCCATGCATCCGGTGACCGAGGTCCTGCGCTCACGGGCGGCCGGCCGCGAGGACGAGCACCGCGTGGCGCTCGTGCTCGAGGGCGGCGGCATGCGCGGCGTGGTGTCGGCGGGGATGACCGCCGCACTCGAGCGCCACGGCCTCGGCGGGGCGTTCGACCTCGTCGTGGGCGCCTCCGCGGGAGCGCTGAACGGCGCGGCGTTCCTGGCCGGCGTGGCGGCCGGCTCGGCCGCCGCCTACCACGGCTCGCTGGCGACGCGCGAGTTCGTCAACCCCGCGCGGCTGCTGCTCGGGCGCCCGGCCATCGACGTCGGATACGTGCTCCGGCACTCCTCCGACGGGCTCGACGCCGACCGCCACGACCGCACGCTGGCCAGCCCGGTGCCGCTGCACTGCCTGGCCGTCGACGTCGAGACCGCCGAGCCGGTCGACCTCGTCGGGATGCGCACGATCGATGAGCTGTGGGGCGCGCTGCTCGCCTCGAGTCGCATGCCGTGGGTCGGCGGCGGACCGGTCGAGGTCGGCGGCCGCCGCTACCTCGACGGCGGGCTGGCCGCGCCGATCCCGGTGGCGACCGCCCTCGGCCATGGCGCGACCCATGTGCTCGTGCTGCAGACGCGCCCCTTCGGCGTGCCGCGCTCGAGCGGGTCGCGGTTCGCCGACCGCCTGATCGCCCGCCACCTCCGTCGCCTGAACCCCGACCTCGTCGACCTCTACCACGGCCGCGTCGCGAGCTACGAGGCGGTCGTGCAGGACATCGCCCAGCGCTCGGCCGAGCCGTCCCCGCCCTACGTGCTCGGCCTCCGGCCCCCGGCCGGGACGCCGCCCGTGCGCCAGCTCGAGCGCCGGCCCGACGTCCTCCGCGAGGCGGCGGTCAACGCCGAGGCGCTCGTGGACGACGTCTTCAGCTGAGGAACGCCCGGATGGCGTCGTGCGTCTCGACCGGGCGCTCGACCTGCGGCACGTGGCCGCAGTCCAGCTCGAGGTGCCGCGCCGCGGGGAAGGTGCGCTCGACGTGCCGCATGAAGGCGATCGGCACGAGCTTGTCGTGCGTGCCCCAGACGAAGAGCGACTCGTGCGTCATGCCCTCCAGGCGCGACCACAGGCCGTCCTCGCCGTGCGGCCGGTCGAGGTAGATGTTGCGCAACACGGCGTTGAAGGCGTACCGCCCGCGCGGCGTGGCGAACGCCCGCAGGAACTCGTCGACGCCCGCCGCGGCCCAGCCCGAAGCCGGCACCATCCGCCGCACGAGCTGCTCCACCGGGAGCGGGACCATGGCCAGCTCCGGCCGCAGGAGCCGCACGACCGGCGCCCAGCGGCGGGGCCGCAGCCACGCCATCGCCGGGCTCAGGAGCACGAGGCGGTCGACGCGCTCGCCGGCCGTGAGCGCCATCTCGAGCGCGATCCGGCCGCCCATGCTGTTCCCCACCACGTCGGCACGCTCGATCCCGAGCTCGTCGAGCAGCGCCGTCATCACCTCGGTGAAGTAGCGCGCGTCGTACGGGGCGCGCAGCGGCTTGACCGAGTCGCCGAAGCCGGGCAGGTCGACCGCGATGACGCGGTGGGTGCTCCCCATGAGGGCGAGCGTGGGCAGGAACGACGCCTTGGTGCCGCCGAGCCCGTGGATGGCCAGCAGCGGCGGTCCGGTGCCGGACTGCGCCGTCGCGAGCGGGCCGTGCTTTGTCTCGACGGTCTCCAGCCGCAGGCGCCCAGGGCTCGTGTCGCCGGCCGTGGAGGCGAGGAACGCGGCCGCCACGTGCAGGTTCTTGCGCAGGTGCAGGCCGCCGGGCCCGAGCGCGGCGAAGGCGTTCCCGTGGCCGTCGGCGGCGCGGCGCCAGGCGCCCACGGGGCCGCGCACGACGGCGTCCGGCTGCACGCCGTCGGCCTCCACGATGCGGATGCCGGTGGCGTCGAGGAGCGCGTCGTGGGCCTCGTCGCCGGACTCGAGGCGCACGCGGGCCTCGACGGGCGGGTTCACCGCGGTCGGGTCGTAGCGGTCGGCGAGCGACTGCACGGTCTTGGCGATCACCATCCCGTTATTCCCGTTCCCGGCCGGAAGAACTGTGGCCGAGGTCACAGTCTGAGGTGACGTTTAGAGACCCTTTGGCCCTCCTTCAGCCCGCGCCGTCATGGTCTCTCGCGTGCGCGTGCTGATCGCCGAGGACGAGCCCCGTGTGGGCGACGCTGTAGCCCGCGGTCTGCGCCGCGAGGGCATGGCCGTCGACCTCGCGCGCGACGGCGAGACGGCGCTGCGCAAGGCGCTCGTCGCGCCGTACGACGTGGTGGTGCTCGATCGCGACCTCCCCGCGCTCCACGGCGACGAGGTGTGCCGCACGCTCACCGCCGAGCGTCCCGAGACCAAGGTGCTCATGCTCACCGCGGCCGCCGGCGTCGACGACCTCGTCGACGGCCTCGCGCTGGGTGCCGACGACTACCTCCCCAAGCCCTTCCGCTTTGCCGAGCTCGTGGCGCGTACGCGCGCACTGGCGCGGCGCAACGGGGCTCCCCGCCCACCGGTGATGGTGGCCGGGGACGTCGAGCTGGACCCCTCGCGCCGGACCGTCACGCGGGCCGGGCTGCCGATCGACCTGGCACCCAAGGAGCTCGCCGTGCTCGAGGTCCTGATGGCCGCCGGCGGCGCCGTCGTGAGCCCCGACGAGCTGCTCGACAAGGCCTGGGACGAGGACACCGATCCCTTCACGAACACGGTCCGCATGACCGTGATGACGCTGCGCCGCAAGCTCGGGGATCCGGTCGTGATCCACACCGTGCGAGGCGCCGGCTACCGCGTGTGACCCTTCGCCTCCGCCTCACCGTCGTCTACACGCTCCTCTTCGGGGCATGCGGCGCGCTGCTGCTCGGGCTCAGCTCGTGGATCGTCCACCGCCAGGTCGACCGTACGCTCCCCCAGGGCTTCGCCGACCGCGCGCTGGCGCAGCTCGACACGCAGTACATCCTCGCCTTCGGCGGCATGCTGATCCTGGCCGTCGCGCTCGGCTACGTGGTGGCCGGGCAGGCGCTGGGCCCGGTCCGGCGCGTCACCGATCTCGCCCACCGGGTCACGCAGGAGCGCCTCGACGAGCGGATCGCGATGGAAGGACCGCGCGACGAGCTGCGCGAGCTCGCCGACACCGTCGACGGGATGCTCGACCGCCTCGCCGCCGCCTTCGACGGGCAACGGCGCTTCGTGGCCAACGCGAGCCACGAGCTGCGCACGCCGCTGACCGTGATCCGTGCCGAGGTCGAGGTCGCGCTGGCCGACCCGGACGCGAACGTGGCGGAGCTGCGGCAGATGGGCGAGGTCGTCCTCGAGGCGGCCGATCGCACGCAGTGCCTGCTCGACTCCCTGATGGTGCTCGCGCGCAGCCAGCAGGCGACGCTCCGGCGCGAGCCGATCGATCTCGCCGCGGCCGCCCGGTCGGCCGCCGACACGAGCCTGGCCGAGGCCGCGGCGCGGGGCATCGACCTGCGGCTCGATCTCGAGCGCTCGCACATCGAGGGCGACCGCCCGCTGGTGGAGCGGCTGGTGGCGAACCTCGTGGAGAACGCCGTACGCCACAACGAGCCGGGCGGCAGCGTGCAGGTCACGACGCGGCGCGGGGTCGTGCGGGTGGAGAACACCGGGCGCGCGATCTCCCCGGACGACGTCCGGCGCCTCGCCGAGCCGTTCGAGCGCCTCGGCCGCGACTCCGACGGGCCCGGCGCCGGTCTCGGCCTCTCGATCGTGCGCGCAGTGGCCGACGCCCACGGCGCGACGCTGTCGCTCCGGCCGCGAGCCGCCGGCGGCCTCGAGGCCGAGGTGACGTTCCCCGTCTACAGCACGCCGTCGGGCAGCTCGCCGGCGCGCAGCCGCTCGACCTGGGCCGGCGAGAACGGCGGCGAGGCCAGCGCGCCCGCCTCGTGGTACGCGCGGAACAGGTGAGCGATGTAGTGCATGCGCTGGTCGATCTCCGACCAGTCCCGCGCGCCGCAGTCGTCCGCCGCCGGCGGCACGGGCTCGTAGTGCGCCAGTAGCGCGAGCAGCTCGGGGTTGACCGCCTCGGTCATCGGGCGGTCGAGATGACGGCCGAGCGCCAGCACCTCGCCGGGGAAGGTGAGGACCATGAACGACTCCGTGATCAGCTCGCGGCTGAGCCTCGTGAGCTGCCGCTGGAGCGGCCAGCCGAGGATCCGCTGGCGCTTCTTGGGCGCCACGGCGGCCTCCATCGCCTCCTGGATCTCCGGCTGCAGCCGCGTCTGCTCGTGCAGGCCGATCTCCAGGTTGGCGAGCACGATGGCCTCCGGGTCGTCACCGCTCGCCATCCGCGTGAAGGCCTGATGCAGCAGCGGCGGCGCCGCCGGGATCGCGCCGTCGTCGATCCAGCGGGCGAACACCAGGCCGATCTCGGCGAACACCTTGAGGTTCCCGCGCGCGACGGCGTCGCTCGCCAGCTCGACGGCGTCGAACGGCGTGTGCAGCCGGCGCATGAACCGGCCCAGCGGCGTGGCGGGGCGGAACAGGCCGCGCCGCAGCAGCCAGCGTCCGAGGGACCGGAACGGATGCAGCAGCTCGGCGTCCCGGCCGAGCTCCCGCTCGAGGCGGTCGAGCAGGTCCTCGCCGCGGATCGTGCGCCCGGCCTGGCGTGAAGCCCAGGTGGCGAACGTGCACCAGTTGGCGCCCTCGGTGGGCACCGCGGCGGCCAGCCGGGAGTAGCACTCGGTGATCTGGAGGTTGCGGATCACCGGGTCGGTGCCGGCGGCGATCCGCTCGACCTCTTGCGGTGACGGCTTCATGCGCGCGGGGTGAGGAGCTGGTCGGCGGGAGCGTCGTCGTCGCGCAGCGGCTCGGCATCGCCGGCGAACTCGGCGGCGTCGAGCGTGCCCTCGGCGATCGGCTCGTCCGAGGCGAGCAGGACGAGGTTGCCGCCGGGCTCGGGGTCGGCGACCAGGGACACGTGGGCGAAGGTCTCGAGCAGCGTCGCCGTCTCGGCGCGGGCGAGCTTCAGCGGCGGGTAGTCGATGACGTTGAGCGCGTAGACGCCGCCGGGCCGGAGCACGCGGTCCACGTCCTCGAGGAACTCGGCGGTGGTGAGATGCCACGGCACGGCGCGGCCGCCGAACGCGTCGCCGACCACGAGGTCGGCCGAGTTCGCGGGCTCGTCGCGCAGGGTCACGCGGGCGTCGCCCACCTGGACCTCCAGGTCCGGTCCGGTGCGCAGGCCGAGCTCCTCGCGGACGAGCTCGACGAGCTCGCCGTCGACCTCCAGCACGCGCGAGCGGGAGCCCGGCCGGGTGGCGGCGAGGTAGCGCGGGAGCGTGAAGCCGCCGCCGCCGACGAAGACCGCGTCGAGCGGCTCGCCGCGCGGCGCCATGCCGTCGATCGCCGAGCCGATCCACTGCGTGTAGGGGAACTCGAGATGGGTCGGGTCGGCGAGGTCGACATAGGAGTGGCGCAGCTCCTCGAGCATGAGCGTGCGGCCGGACGGCCGGACGGGATCGTCGACGACGCGGGCGCAGTGGTAGCGGGTCTCGGCGTCGCACGGCGCGCCGACGGCCAGCGTCAGCGCGCCGAGCGCGACGGCTCCGACGGCGAACAGCGGCGAGGCGCCGACCGCCACCCCGAGGGCGACGAGGACGCCGCCGACGACGAGCACGGCGACGTCCGTGGCCAGGAGCGGCACGATCACGAAGCCCGTGGCGAACGTGCCGACCAGGCCGCCGGCCGTGGCCCACGCCGACAGCCGGCCGACCACCGAGCCGGTGAAGGCGAGGTCGCGCAGCTGCAGGCGCGCGACGGTCGGCGTGACCGCGCTGAGCACCGCGGCGGGCGGGAAGAGCGCGATCAGCGTCACGAGGAACGCCGCCGCGTCGCCGCCGCCGCGGACCGCCGTCCCCAGCCCGCGGGCGATCGGCACGGTGAGGATGGCCAGCGCGCCGCCCGTGGCGAGCAGCGCGCCGAGCAGCTTCCGCTCGTCCGTCATCCGGTCGGCGAGCTGTCCGCCGAGCGCCGCGCCGGCCGCGATGCCGGCCAGCACCGTGCCGATGATCGTCGTCGTGGTCTCGAGCGTCAGCCCGACGTACGGGGCGAGCAGGCGGATGCCCAGGATCTCGAGCACGAGCACCGCGCCCGAGGCGATGAAGACGAGCGCGGCCGCCGGCACGCGCAGGAGGTTAAACGCGCTGCTTGGAGCGGGGCGCGACGGGGCAGTCGTTGCCGCGCGGCTGGACGACGCGCAGGTCGTGCTCCCGGATCACGCGCTCCTGCGCCGCGACCGCGGAGCGCTGGAGCTCCTGGTCGACACCGACGAGCCCGTAGATGGCCGTGCCGACCATCGCCGCGCCCGTGCAGAGCGCCGCTGCGAATACCGACCTCGAGGCCAAGCTCCCCATGGCCCGCCATTCAAGTGGGCCTTCGCTAAGAGAACGTAAGCGGGGCCTGAGACTTTAAACCTGGGTTCGCCGATCGACCGCGGCGGGAATCGGCGAACCCAGGTCAAACGAGGCGGCGGAACCAGTGCAGGGAGAGCAGCGCGCCGCCGGCCACGAGGACCAGCGCGCCGCCGGCGAAGGCCGCCGTGACCTCGCGCGGCTCGCGCTCGGTGGCGACCTGCGAGCCCAGCCGGTCGTACACGGCGGTCAGCTGGTCGGCGTCCTCGACGGCGAACGACTCCCCGCCGGACGCCTCGGCCATCGCCTGCAGCGTCTCGGGATCGGGGTCGGCGGGCTGCGTGCGGCCCTTGGCGTCCTCGATCGTGGCGCCCGGCGTGCCGAGCGCGACGGTGTAGACCGGGACGCCCAGGTCGGCGGCCTCGCGGGCGACCTGGAGCGGGTCGCGGCCGGCCGTGGACTCGCCGTCGGAGATCAGCACGACGGCAGCGGGAGGCTGCTCGCCGGCCGTCTGGCCGCGGCGGATGAGATCGAGCGACGCGGCGAGCGCGTCGCCCGACGCGGTGCCGCCGCCGGCCGTCAGCCCGTCGATCGCCGCCCGCACGGGAGCGCGGTCGGTGGTCGGCGCCTCGAGCACGTCGGTCTGGGTGTTGAACGCCACGGCGCCGACCTTCACACGCCCCGGGACGCGGTCCAGGAAGCGGCCGGCGGCCGTCTGCATCGCCTCGAGGCGCGTCGGCTGCACGTCGGTCGCCCGCATCGAGCCGGAGCGGTCGATCGCGAGCACGATCGAGGCCTGCTCGCTCGGGACGGCGATCGTCGCCTCCGGCCGGGCCAGCGCGACGGCGAGCGCCGCCAGCGCGAGCCCGTAGAGGGCGATCGGGGCATGCCGCCGCCAGCCCGGCGTGCGCGGCAGCGCGGATGCGCGCACGGCCGGGCCGGCGAACGCGTCGACGGCCGCCCGCCGTCGCCGCTGCGCGGCGCCGTAGGCGATGGCCGCCAGCGGCACCAGCAGCAGGGCGAGCAGGAAGGCGGGCGCCTGGAAGCTCACGGCAGCTGCTCCGGACGCTGCCCGAGCGTGACCTCGATCTGCTGCTCGGAGCCGCCGCGCTGCACGGTGATCTGGACGCGGTCGCCCGGCTTGTTGTCCTCGATCGCCTGGGCGACGTCGTCCGGGCTCTGGACCCGCTCGCCGTCGACCTCGGTGACGACGTCGCCGGCCGTGATGCCCGCGTCGGCGGCCGGTCCGTCGGCCGTGGCCTCGGCGACCTGGGCGCCGCCGTTGGGCGCGGGGCTGGTCGAGAGCCCGAGATAGGCGTGCTGGGGCGCGGTGCCCTGCTCGAGCTGCGGGAGCACGTCCTTGACCGTGTTCGCGGGGACCGCGAAGCCGATGCCGACGCTGCCGTTGCTCCCGCCCGCCGTGGCGATCTGGGAGTTGACGCCGATGACCTCACCGCGCGCGTTGAGCAGCGGTCCGCCGGAGTTGCCCGGGTTGATCGGCGCGTCGGTCTGGATGACCTTGTCGATGGAGAAGCCGTTCGGCGCCTCGATCTGGCGCTCGAGACCGGAGACGATGCCCGCCGTGGCCGTGCGGTCGAGGCCGAGCGGGTAGCCGATGGCGACGGCGCTGTCGCCGACCTGGACCTTGTCGGAGTCGGCCAGCGCGAGCGGGCGGACGCCGCTGGCGGCGCTCGGGTCGACCTTCAGCGCGGCGAGGTCGGTCGAGGCGTCGACGCCGAGGACCTGCGCGTCGTGCAGCTGGCCGTCGTCCTCGAAGCGCACCTGGACCTGGGAGTTGTCGCCCACCACGTGCGCGTTGGTGACGATCGTGCCGTCGCTGTCGACGAGGAACCCGGTGCCGGATCCCTCCTGGGTCTGGACCGAGACGACGCTGGGGCTGGCGGCCGCGTAGACGCTGCGCACGAGGTCGCCCTTGCTGTCGCTGCCGTTCACGACGGCGGGCGTGTTCGGCGCGCTCGCGGTCGCTGGCGCGCCGTCGTCGCCGACCAGGCCGGTTCCGAGCAGCACGGCGGCCACGAGGGCGGCCGAGACGGTCCCGCCGCCGATCGCCGCCAGCCAGCGGCCGCCACCGTTGCGCTGCGGGGGCTCCGGCGCAGGCGGCGGCTCCGCGAAGGGCGGCTTGGTGGGCGGGTCGTACGTGCGGGTCGTGTACCCGTCGGTCCAGAGGCGGTCCATGGCAATCTCCTGAAGGGGTTCGACGGCGACGCTAGGCGCGTGGGCGTCAGGTCCGCATAAGGCTTCAGGAGTCCTTGAAGGTTCCTTCAGGGTCGCTTGAGGAGCGCGACCCAAAGTGCACTCACCATGAGTGAGCGACACGACGACGGCCTGGCTCTCTACCTCCGCCGCATTGCGCGTACGGCGCTCCTCACGCCCTCCCAGGAGCGCGAGCTCGCGCGCCGCGTGGAGCGGGGCGACCTGGTCGCCAAGGACCACATGATCGAGGCGAACCTCCGCCTCGTGGTCCACATCGCCAAGCGCTACCAGCGCGAGGACTCCTCGCTCACGATGCAGGATCTGATCCAGGAGGGCACGATCGGCCTCGTGCGCGCAGTCGAGAAGTTCGACTACCGCAAGGGCTTCCGCTTCTCCACCTACGCGACGCTCTGGATCCGCCAGGCCATCGGCCGCGCGCTGGCCGACAAGGGCCGCATCGTGCGCCTGCCGATCCCGGTCGCCGACCGCGTGCGCAAGCTGGAGATCGTCGAGCGCACGCTCGCCACCCGGATGGGCGCCACGCCCACCAACGAAGAGCTTGCCGCCGAGCTCGAGTGGGAGATCGGCGACGTAGATCGGCTGCGCGGTCAGGGCCGCCGGCCCGCATCCTTGGACGCCCCGGTCGCCGATGAAGGCGAAGCCGAGCTCGGAGATCTGCTCGCCTCCGACGCCCCGTCCCCGGAGGACGAGGCGTTGGCCGGGGCGGAAAAGGCCGGTGTGGCCGCCGCCCTCGAGCACCTCGGGGAGACCGAGCGGCGCGTGATCGAGCTGCGCTACGGGCTCGGGACCGAGGAGCCGCACACGGCGGCCGAGACCGCACGGGCGCTGGGCGTCAAGCCGCACCAGGTGCGCCAGGTCGAGGACCGCGCCCTGCGGATGCTCGGCGCGCTCCCCGCGACGCGCTCGCTGCTCGACGCCGCCTAGGCCGCCGATCCGCTGGCCCTCGATCCACTTCCACCATCCTGCCTAAGTGGTCACATGTCACCCCTAAGCAGGACGCGAGCTCGAAAACCAGCTCGTCCGGCCGGTCAAACACGTCGCCGAAGGTGAACCGGCGGAAGTCGTCGCCGCGAGCCCGAGCCTCGCGCTCCCGCCGTCGATCGAGCTCCCACGCGTGCCGCGACCGGTGGTACCGGTACCCGTCGAGCTCCACGGTGAGCCCGAACGCCGGCCAGCGGCAGTCGATCCGCCTCCCGTCAGTGACGCAGTTCGTCTCCGGCAACGGTAACGCGCTGGCCCGCAGCAGCCGCAGGAACTGACGCTCGAACGCGCTGAGCGTCACATGCACGTCGCCGTAGACCACCCGCCGCAACCGCCGCGAACCGGGACGACGGCCAGGACCTCCTCGGGCGTCGTCCCGAACCGGATCCCGGCCTCGTGGAAGGCTCGAGCGAGGGCATCGAGGGAGAGCACGGAGGCAAGGTCGACCATCGTGCGGGCGACCGACGTCACGGGGACGCCGCGCCAGACCCACGCATCGGCCGGATCGAGCCCACGCGACCGAACGGTCCTCACTCCCTCGATGCGCCGTTCCGTCGGCGTCACCACCTCGGCCGGCGGAGCCGTGCCCGGCACGAGCCCGAGCCACCAACCCGCCGCCCGCCCACGCAGCAACGCACCGTCGCCGCAGGCCAGAACGGCGGCAAGGTAGGCGGCCTCGAGCGACGGCGCGCAATGACCGACCCGGAACACGCCTCGGTGCACGCGGATCAGCGCCCCCGTGCGAACGCGCCACTTGATCTCGGCGATGGTCACGCCGGCCCGCACGAGCTGCGCACGGGTGACCACCCCGTGCGATCGCGCGGCCAAGGCAGCGAGTTCCTGCTCGACCGTCCTGCTTTCGGGTCGCACTGTCGACCCTTAGGCAGGACGCGACCGAGTTCGCCCCCCGCCGGGGTCGCCGTAGACTCCCGGCATGGGGCAGCGCGACCCGGAGTCGCCCGCGCCGACGGCGGCTCAGGTCGACGTCCGGCAACGGACCTCGATGGCGGCCGAACGCACCTGGCTGGCGTGGTGGCGGACCGCGCTCGCCGCGACGGCGGGCGCGCTCGCGATCGGGCGCTTCGCCCCGGAGCTGCTCGACGCGGCGCCCTGGCCGTACGTCCTGCTCGGGTGCGGATATGCGGTGCTGGCGCTCGGGATGCTCGGGTTCGGCGCCCGCCGCCAGCGCGAGCTCGAACGCTCGATCCTCGACGAGGTGCACGCGCCCTTGAAGTTCCGGCTGGTGGCGGCGTTCACCATCGGCGGCGTGCTGCTCGTGACGCTGACCGTCGTGATCGTCGGCGCGCAGCTCTAGGCGGGCAGGTCAGAAGCCGGCTGAACGGTCGCTCAGCGGTTGTGGTTGACGACCTCGACGTTGAGCCCGTCGGGGTCCAGGACGAACGCGCCGTAGTAGCCGGGGTGGTACACGGCGCGCTCCCCCGGACCGCCGTGGTCCTCGTAGCCGGCGGCGAGCGCGGCCGCGTGGAACGCGCGGACCGTGGCGTCCTCACGCGCGCCGAACGCGATGTGGACGTGCTGCGTGAGCGGCCGCCCGTCGTCGATCAGCGAGAAGCTGAAGTCGTCGCCCTTGAACTGCACGCGGCCGGGCTCGTCGTCCCCCAGCCGGATCCCGGCGTGGGGCGCGATCGTCGTGTAGAAGCGCTTGGACGCCGCGAGGTCGGCGACGCGGATCCACAGGTGGTCGATGCTGCCGTCGGGCACGGGGCGCGCCCGCTCGCCGTGCACGGCCTCGGCGCTGTTGCCGTCCGGGTCGAGCAGGAACCCGCCGTAGTAGTCGGGCCCGTACGCCGTGCGCGGCCCGGGCGCGCCGTCGTCGCGGAACCCGGCGTCGATCCCCGCCTGCCAGAAGGCGTCCACGGCCGCGCGGCTCGGCGCGCGGAACCCGACGTGCAGGCCGCGGGTCACGGGGTGCTCGCGGTCCGTGGGCCCGATGTCCCAGTCCTCCCACTCGACGAGCTCGGCGTCCGCGTGGCTGGGCTCGACCCCCAGCACCGAGAGGACGGTGCGGTAGAACCGCTCGGACGCGGCCAGATCCGAGACCGCGATGCCGACGTGGTCGAACACACGGAGAGGGAGGGATTCGAACCCTCGGACGAGGTTGACCCCCGTCACACGATTTCCAGTCGTGCCCGTTCAGCCGCTCCGGCACCTCTCCTGGAAGGCGCTCAGACTAGCGATTCAGATCTGCCACTTCCCGTGCACGAGCACCGGCACGCGCTCCCCCGAAGCGGTGATCCCGGTGACCGTCATCTCGGGCGCGCCGATCATGAAGTCGATGTGGATCTGGCTCTCGTTGCAGCGGTCGCGGCTCGAGTCGCCGAGCAGGAACGGGAACCCCTGGCCGAGGGCGATATGGCTCGTGGCGTTCTCGTCGATCAGCGTGTCGTAGAAGACCGTGTCGAGCTTGCCGATGCGGCCCTCGTCGTCGACCAGCGCGACCTCGCCGAGCCGGGCCGCGCCCTCGTCGTGGGCCACGATCGTGCGCATCGTGTCCTGGGCCGAGGACGCGGAGACCTCGACCGCGCGGCCGCCCGCGAACCGCACGGACAGGTCGCGCACGACCGTCCCGTCGGCCAGCACCAGCGGCTTGCTGGAGGTCACGAGCCCCTCGGCGCGCTCCGGATCGGGCGTCGTGAAGATCTCCTCGGTCGGGAGGTTCGGCATGTGCTCGATCCCGTCGACCGTCTCGAAGCGCGCGGCCTGCCAGGTCGAGTCCGGCAGCAGCCCCACGGTCAGGTCCGTTCCCGGCGCCTCGTAGTGCAGCGCGTCGAAGCCGCGCGCGGTCAGCCGCCCGGCCACCGAGCCCAGCGTGTCGGCGCGCTTGCGCCACGCGGCGATCGGGTCGTCCTCGTCGAGCCGGAGCATGTGGAGGATCCGCTCCTCCAGCCCGGCCAGGGCCTCCTCCGGCGGCAGGTCCGGGAAGACCAGCGAGGCCCAGGCGGGCGTCGGGGCCGGGATGATCGACCAGTTCGTCGTGCGCTCGTTGACGACCTGGCCGGACTCCTTCACGGCCGGCAGGCGGTCCTTGCCCGACCGCACCGGGTCGAGGTCCTCGAGCAGGCCCGGGGCCGAGGGACCCGAGAGCCCGATCCGCGCCGCCCGCTGGTCGCCGAGCGCGAGGATGCGCGAGCCGTACCAGTCGGGCACGAAGTCGAGCGTCTCCTCGCGCGCGTGCGCGATCCGCGTGCGCTTGATCCACGGGTCGAACCAGGAGATGTCGACGAACTTCGCGCCGTGCCGGTACGCGCTGGCGGCGATCGCGCGAGTCAGGTACTCCTTGCCTGGCTCGCAGTTCACGGACACGATCTGGTCCTCCTGAACGTTGGCCCCGAAGCCGACGACGAGATCGGCGAGGCGCTCGAGGGTGGCGTCGTCCATAGAGGGCGACCCTAGCGATCCACCCCCGCGACGCACCGCATGGAGGCGTACGGACACGATCCAGAAGGCGCCTCGAACCCACGGACCTCGCTCATCGGCACGACCGGCAGCATGATCCGCGACGGCCGGTCCGGGCCGAACACCAGCGTGTTCGCCCCGGGCAGCGTCTTCTGCACGTACGCGTAGTCGTTGTCGTCGAGCGGCGGTGCGTGCAGCTTCACGACGAGCTCGTGCCCGGGCAGGAACACGTGGCCGACCGGGAAGACGTCGATCAGGTACTCGACGACCTCACCGGGCGTGACGAGCGAGCGCTCGGTGTGCGGGCGCCACGGCCGGTAGATCCGCCCGTCGTCGGTGAACTGCGACTGCGACGCGTCGATCGCGCGGTGGCTCGCCCGCAGCATGCCGCGGTTGAGGTAGAGCAGCGAGCCGTCGGGCGCGCGGTCGATGAGCTGCACGAAGAGCTCGGTGTCCGGGGCCGTCGAGGAGACGAACAGGTTCGCGGTGATCGGGCCGGCGATGGCCGTCGGCTCGTCGAAGGGCATCGAGAGCTCGACCTCGTCGGGCCCGGTCGGGCTCGTGAGCTCGCCGCCCGTGTTCGAGCCCGCGAGGTGCGCGTAGGCCTGGCGGCGCGAGCCGTTGACCCAGGTCTCGCTCCCCGCCTGCGTCGGCGGCGCGAAGGACAGCCGGCGCTCGGGACCGACGTAGGCGTCGGTGAACCGCGTCTGCCCGAGCGGGAAGCCGTCGGAGGCGATCTCGCCCACCGCGCGGCCGGCGCCCTGGTAGCCGAGGATCACGCGCGAGGTCTCGGTGACCGCGTCGCGCGGCCCGAAGACGGCCGGCAGGTCGGCGGTGCCGCTCTTGATCCCCAGGTCGGCCCGATCGCGGCCGAGCATCCAGTAGTCCAGCCACGCGATGCGGTCCTTGAAGACGTGCTCCTCGGTCTGCGTGCCGTGCTCGCCGTTGACCAGCACGAGCCGCTTGGAGATGCCTTCGGGCAGGTGGTCGAAGACGTTGGTCGGCCCGCGGCCGCCGGTCTGCTCGTCCTGGTAGGCGGCCGTCACGTGCACCGGCACCTGGATCCGCTCCACGTAGGAGACGAGGGAGCGGGCGCGGAACCACTCGCTGTCGGTGTCGTCGAGCCCCTGGATGAGCGGATCCTCGAGCACCGTCCGGGAGCGGCCGGCCTGGTTCGCGGCGCACTGCCCGCTCGTGCTCTCGGGCGGGATCAGGCCGCCGGCCGTGCCGCCGCCGACGTCGTAGACCGGCCGCACCGCGCCCGCCCACAGCAGCGGGAAGCCGTAGTTGGTGACGCCGCCGGGATAGACGATGTCGCGGTACATGTCGGCGAACAGCCCGGAGGCGGACACGGCGCGCAGGTGCTGCGGCCGCGTCGAGGCGACCATCATCCCCGTGAGGCCGCTGTAGGAGTGGCCGAAGATCACCACGTCGCCGTTCGACCACGGCTGCGCGGCGACCCAGTTGTCGATCACCTCGCGCCCGTCGAGCGCCGACCGCCAGCTGAACACGTCGAACTCGCCCGACGAGCAGCCGGTGCCGCGCAGGCTGGCCAGCACCGTGACGTAGCGGTCGTCGACGTGGGCGGCGTGCGCGGCGCGCGTGCCCGTCTGGGCCGGCAGCGGGAGACCCGTGGCGTCGGCGACGTCCCCGATCGGCGTCTTGCCGTCGTCGGACCCGCTCTCGTAGCCGGACATCTCGAAGAAGGTCGGGCACGGGTTGGATGCCGTGCAGTGCTCCGGGACCTTGACGTTGATGGCGATGCTGGCGCCGTCGGTCATGGTCACGTAGTGGGTGGGGGCGGCGTCGGCGCGGGCCACGACGGAGAGGAGCAGCGCGACGGCGAGCAGAAGGGAACGTGTAGCGATCATCACAAGTTCTTGAACGTCAGCGGTCAGAGAAGCTTGCGGTCGCGCGCCAGCGCCGCGAACGCACGGGCGGCCGGCCGGCGCGCCGTCTCAGGCCCGGAGGGCTGCACAAGCTCGAGCGGGAAGGCGGCCGGCGGGCGCAGCTCGAGCAGGCGGACGTCGCGTGCCGTGGACGGCGACGAGGAGCGCGTGGTGAGGCCGACGCATCCCTCGCTCCGCACCGCGGTCTCCCAGGCCATTGGGCCCTGCGCGGCATCCCGGACGCGAGGCTCGAAGCCGGCGGCCCGGCAGAGCTCGGTGACGGCGCGGTTGTAGCCCGCACCGTCATGGGAGTCCACCTGCGCGAAGCGCTCGGCGGCCAGCTCGACGAGCGTCACCGCGTCGCGCACGGCGAGCGGATGGCCGGTCCCGACGGCGACCACCACCGGCTCGTCCCGCAGCCTCTCGCAGACGACGCCGGCGCGCGGTTCGGTGCAGAAACCGAGCGCCAGCTCGAGGCGGCCCTCGGCCACCTGCGCCGCGAGCGCGCCCGAGCTGTCGGTGTGGGCGCGCACGCGAACGTCGGGGCTCCGGCGGGCGAACTCGGCCAGCAGGCCCTGGGCGACGTAGTGCGCCCCGGGCGAGAGCCCGAGCCGCAGCTCGCCGCGCTCGCCGTCCGCATGGGCGAGCGCGACGTCGAGGGCCGCATCGGCCGCCTGCACCGCGGTGCGAGCGGCCGCGAGCATGTCCTCACCCGCTTCCGTCAGCTCCACGCGGGTGCGCGTGCGATCGAAGAGCCGCACGCCGAGCTGGCGCTCGAGCCGGGCGATCTGCTGGCTCAGCGCGGGCTGGGTCACGTGCAGGCGCTCCGCCGCGCGCCCGAAGTGGAGCTCGTCGGCGAGGGCGACGAACGGCCGCAGGAGCCGCGGATCGAGCCTCATGCACGGAGCTTATGAGACGCGTCGAGCCGCGATTTCTCGTTGCCGCGGACGGACCGTAGGGTCGGTGGCGATGCGGCGGCTGATGATCCTGCTCGTTCTCCTCGCGGGCTGCGGAAGCGAGCCCGACCCGCGGCCCCGGGTGGCGGCGCCGGACGCCGGGATGCCCGCCGGCCACGGCGCTGAGCCGGCGACCGTCCGCGTGCCGGAGACCGACCGAACCGCTCCCACCGCCGTGCTGAGCCTCGCCGCGGCAGAGACGGCATCCGGCGGCGACGCGGCCGCGGTCCGGCTCGATTCACCGGTGCTGCGGCCG
Source organism: uncultured Solirubrobacteraceae bacterium (assembly GCA_963774155.1). Taxonomy (GTDB): domain Bacteria; phylum Actinomycetota; class Thermoleophilia; order Solirubrobacterales; family Solirubrobacteraceae; genus DASSUW01. The sequence goes on along the minus strand of CAVZDW010000004.1, from coordinate 52,013 downwards.
ACGGCGATCGGCCGCGACAAGCAGGGCATGGCGCGGATCCGCGTGAGCCTGCACGCGCGGCTCCGCTGCGGCGACGACGTCCGCCCGCTCATCCGCTACTTCCCGCCGCCCGAGATCGCGCGGCCACGGATCCCGCCCGGCGTGCTCGTCCCGACCGAGCTCACGCGGAGCGTGCGCTACGCCCTGACGTGCCCCGACGGGGAGCCGGCATCCGCCGCGGGCACCGTCTGGGCCGATGCGACCAGCGCGTGGGAGACCGAGGCCAGCAGCGCGCCGATCCAGTTCACGTACCGTGAGCGTCCATGAGCGCCCGTGCGTGGGCGGCTGCCGCCGGGTTGTTGACCGCCGAGCGACCTCTGACTAAAGTCAGAGAATGGAGCCGGGGATGGTCGCGCAGGTCCGCCGCTTCAACCGGGTCGTGACGCAGCGCGTCGGGGCGCTCGACGACCACTTCCTCACGCGCGAGCGCCCGCTGGGCGAGGCCCGCGTCCTGTGGGAGATCGGCTCCGGGTGCGACGTCCGCTCGCTCCGGGCGCGGCTCGATCTCGACTCCGGGTACCTCAGCCGGCTCCTGCGCAGCCTCGAGCGCGACGGGCTGGTGACCGTGACGGCGGGCGAGCCGGACCGGCGCGTGCGGACGGCACGGCTCACCGAAGCCGGCCGTCGCGAGCGCGCGCTGTACGACCGTCGCAGCGACGAGCTGGCCGAGTCGTTCCTGGTCCCGCTCACGGACCCGCAGCGTCAGCGGCTCGTGGACGCGATGCGCGACGTCGAGCGCCTGTTCACGCTGGCCATGGTGCGGATCGAGCCGGCCGACCCGCTCGAGCCGGACGCGCGGTTCTGCCTGGGCGCCTACGTCACCGAGCTCGACCAGCGGTTCCCCGGCGGGTTCGATCCGGCCTTGAGCATCTCCGCGGACGCGCCGGAGCTGCGGCCGCCGGCCGGGCTCCTGCTCGTCGCGCGATTGGCGAACGAGCCGGTCGGGTGCGGGGCGCTGAAGTTCCATCCGGGCGAGCCGACCGAGCTCAAGCGGATGTGGGTGAGCGAGTCGGCGCGCGGGCTGGGGCTGGGGCGGCGGCTCCTGGCCGAGCTCGAGGCACGGGCGGGGGACGTCGTGCGGCTGGAGACCAACGGCTCGCTCGTCGAGGCGATCGCTCTGTATCGCTCGGCCGGCTACGTCGAGGTGCCGCCGTTCAATGCTGAGCCGTATGCCGATCATTGGTTCGAGAAACACCGGCATTGAGGGGGTGAGATTCCGGCCGTGCTGACTAGTCCTCGCTATGTCAGCGCAAAGTCAGCACGCTGGCGTCCAGCCAGCACGGGATGGTCACCCGCGCCCAGCTCCTTAGTGCGGGGTTGGACCGCAACGCCATCGCCCACCGAGTCGAGAACCGGCGAGCTGATCCGCATCCACCGCGGCGTCTACGCCGTCGGCCACCGCCCGCCGTCACCACACGCCCGCGCCATGGCCGCCGTCCTGGCCTGCGGCCCGGGCGCCGTGCTCAGCCACCGCTCCGCCGCCGCGCTCTGGGGCCTCGGCCGCACGCCGGAGACGATCGACGTCACGGCCCGGACCGACCACCGCGTCAACGGCGTCCGCGTCCACCGCTCGCGCACGCTCACGGGCGCAGACGTCACGCGCCACTACGGCATCCCGGTCACCACCGCACAGCGCACCCTGTTCGACCTGCGCCGGATCCTCGACCCCGCCTCCCTCACCCGCGCACTGAACGACGCGCGGCTCGCCCACCTCATCAAGGACGACCGCACCCCGACCCGCTCGGTCCTCGAGGACGCCTTCCTCGCCTTCCTCGACCGCCACGGACTCCCCCGCCCCGAGGTCAACCAGCGGGTGGCCGGCTACGAGGTCGACATGCTCTGGCGCGACGAGCGCCTGATCGCCGAGCTCGACGGCCGCGCGTTCCACCAGGACTTCGAGGCCGACCGGGACCGCGACGCGGACCTCGTCACGGCCGGCTTCAGGGTGGTCCGCGTCACGCACCGGCGACTGGAGCGCGACGAGCGGCGTGAGGCCCGGCGCTTCGCTGTCGCTGCTGGGCCTAAGCGGAGGGGGAGGGATTCGAACCCTCGGTGCAGGGGTTACCCACACAACGGTTTTCGAGACCGCCCGATTCAACCACTCTCGCACCCCTCCGGGGTGAGGTGTGCAGGGTAGCGATTCGGCGGCCGTGCCAGGCTCAGCGGCGCGAGCGGAAGAACGCCCGGAGCAGCTCGCCGCACTCCTCCGCCAGCAGCCCTCCGGCGACGTCCGGGCGGTGGTTGAGACGCGGCTCGGCGAGCACGTCGAGCACGGAGCCCGCGGCTCCGGCCTTGGGGTCGACGGCCCCGTAGACCACGCGCGGGATGCGCGCCAGGACGATCGCGCCCGCGCACATCGCGCAGGGCTCGAGCGTCACATAGAGGACCGTGTCCAGCAGCCGCCAGGAGCCGATCGTCCGGGCGGCCTCGCGGATGGCTATCGTCTCGGCGTGGGCGGTCGGGTCCTGCCGGAGCTCGCGCTCGTTGTGCCCGACCCCGGCCACCTCGCCGCCGTGGACGAGGACGGCGCCGACCGGGACGTCGTCGTGCGAGAGGGCCCGTTCGGCCTCGCGCAGCGCGAGCCGCATGAAGTACTCCTCGCGCGGAAAGAAAGAGTTCTGTATCAAAGAAAACGCGTTTCGTTCTTGTTCCGTAACTTCGGGCCGCCCATGATGTTCTACGGAGGCGGACCGCTCAAATGGCGGCACCGTCGCCGCCGATCATGAAGCCGTCCCGCCTGCTCCCCCCGCTCGTCGCCGCGCTCGCGCTCGGCACCGCCGCGCCCGCGGTGGCCGCGCCGTTCGAGCCAGGCGAGGTCGTCGTGCGCTACGCCCGCGGGGTCGACAAGGCCGAGCGCGCCGCCGTGCAGCGTGCCACGGGCGTCGGTGCGCCGCGTGCCTTCGCGCCACGCACGCGGGTGCTGCAGATCAAGGACGGCCAGAGCGTCGACGCCACGGTGCGCGAGCTGGAGACGCGGCCCGAGGTCGCGACCGCCGCGCCCAACGCCGTCGCGCGGCTCAGCGGCTGGGTCCCGTCCGACCCTGGCCGCTCCGGCGTGCCCGGCGGCTGGCAGGACCTGCAGTGGAACTTCCTGCCCGGCGCCGGCGTCAACGCGCCGGATGCCTGGCAGCACCTGATCGACGTCGGGCGCCCGGGCGGGCGCACCGCGGTCGTGGCGGTGCTCGACACCGGCGTGGCCTACCGGACCCGGCGCGGCTTCAAGAAGTCGACGGACTTCTCGGCCGGAGACTTCGTGCGCGGCTACGACTTCGTGAAGGACGATCGCTTCCCGCACGACCAGAACGGCCACGGCACCCACGTGGCCAGCACGATCGGCGAGAGCACGGGCAACGACCGCGGCGTCACCGGCCTGGCCTACGGCGCCAAGATCATGCCCGTCCGCGTGCTCAACGAGCGCGGCGAGGGCGACAGCGCGGCCATCACCGAGGGCATCCGCTTCGCGGTGAGGAACGACGCCGACGTCATCAACCTCTCCTTCGAGTTCGACGACACCGAGCGGCAGTTCACGGCCGGGGACATCCCAGACGTGCTGGCCGCCGTGCGCTACGCCAACCGGCACGGCGTGGTCGTCGTGGCCGCGGCCGGCAACTTCGAGCGCACCGCGATCTCCTACCCAGCGCGCGCTCCCTCGGTGATCGCCGTGGGAGCGACGACCGAGCACGGCTGCCGCGCGAGCTACTCCAACATCGGCCAGGGCCTCGATCTCGTGGCGCCGGGCGGCGGCGAGGACGCCGCGGACCCGACGTGCCCGCAGGGCCTGCCCGACGGCCGCGACATCTATCAGACGACCTTCCCCTGGGCCGGCACGCTGAGCGCTCCGGGCCGCACGTCCAGCTACCGGCGCTTCGGGCTGCCGAGCGGCTTCATCGGCACCTCGATGGCCGCGCCGCACGTCTCGGCCGCCGCCGCGCTGGTCATCGCCTCCGGGATCCTCGGGCCGGACCCGGCGCCCTCGGCGGTCCAGGCGCGCCTCCAGGCCACGGCGACCGATGCCGGCATCCCCGGCTACGACGAGGCCTACGGCTCCGGCCGGCTCGACGTCGCGACCGCGACCAACCCGCAGGTCCCGGTCGCTCCCTAGGTCGTCCGGATGATCAGCACCGAGCAGGGCGCGTGGTGCGAGACCTTGTTCGGCACCGACCCGAGCAGGAACCGCTTCGCGCCGGTCATGCCCTTGTTGCCGACCACGATGAGGTCGGCCCCGCGCTCCTCGGCGACGTCGAGGATGGCGTCCGCCGGGTCGCCCTCGCGGGCGTAGGTGTTCACGCTGACGCCGGCGGCCTCGACCTTCTCGGCGGCGTCCTTGAGGGTCGCGTCGACGTCCTCGCGCGGGTTGACCATCCACTGCATGTCCTCCGGCGCCTGGCGGGTCTCCTCCCGCAGCCGCTGGTTGGGGACCGGCTCGTACGCCGAGACGAGCTCGATCGACGCCCCGACTGCCTTCGCGAGCTCGACCGCCTCGCGCACCGCCTCCCCGGCCGTGTGCGACCCGTCGGTGCCCACCACGATCGTCCCGAACATGCCATCTCCTGTGGTCGCCGTCCGGCGCGCGATCATAACCACGCCCGCGGGACGAGCCCGCCGGTTCCCGTGATCTCGTGATCGACCTCCACTCCCACATCCTCCCGGGACTCGACGACGGCCCCGCGTCGGTCGACGAGGCGCTCGAGATGGCCCGGGTCGCCACGGCGTCGGGGACGCGGGCCATCGCCACGACCTCGCACGTCAACAACGGCTACGGCATCGCCATCGAGGAGCTCGAGGCGGCCCGCGAGGCCCTGGCCGCCCGCTTCGCCGGCGAGGACATCGGCCTCGAGCTCCTGGCCGGGGGCGAGGTCGCCCCCTCGCGCCTGCCCGAGCTGGACGACGACGAGCTGCGCCGGATCTCGCTCGGCGGCGGGCCGTACGTGCTCCTCGAGTGCCCGTTCTCCCCGGTCGGCTCGGGGATGGGGCCGATGGTGGACGACCTCCGGCGGCGCGGCTTCGAGGTCCTGCTCGCCCACCCGGAGCGCTCGCCCAGCTTCCAGCGCGAGCCGCAGCGGCTCGCCGGCCTGATCGAGCGCGGCGCGCTCGCGCAGGTCACCAGCGGCTCGCTGGCCGGGGCGTTCGGCGGCGTCGCCCAGCAGGTCGCCGAGACGATGCTCCACAAGGGTCTCGTCCATATCGTGGCCTCCGACGCCCACGACCCCGCGCACCGCTCGCCGGACCTCCGCATCGCCTCCAGCGTGGTCGGCGAGGACCAGTTCGAGTGGATGACGAGCGCCGCGCCCGCAGCCATCCTGGCCGGGGAGCCGCTGCCCCCGCGCCCGCCGCTGCCGCGCCCGCGGGGCAACCTCGCGCGGCGGTTCAGAGCTTGGTCAGCGCGATGATCATCCCGGCCACCACGAAGATGACGATGGCGGCCTGGGTGTAGAGCCAGAAGCGCGGCACGGGCTTCCAGCGTACCGACGCCGGTGCGGCTCGAGACGCTAGACCTCGGCCCCCTCCCGCGAGCGCGCGATGACCGTGGTCACCGGCAGGCCGAGCCCTTCGGCCTTGTGCGGCAGGTCGAGCTTCAGCCACTTCGAGACGCGGCTCGGCAGCGTCGAGATGATCAGCTCGTCGAAGCCGTGCAGGTTCACGGCGTCCTGGATCGCGGCCAGCGGCTCCGGCACCCCGATCATGGCGTCGACCGGCGTGCCGGCGGCGTCCTCCAGCAGCGGCAGCGCCAGCTCGATCGTGGCCTCGGCCTCGTTCCGCGACTGGTCCTCGGGATCGACGACCTTGTGCAGGCCGTGCGTCGCGTTCGGGACCAGCAGCGTGAACTCGCAGGGCCCGCGCGCGGCACGCTCGCGGACCGCGTCGAGCAGCGCGGGCGTCGCTGCCGTCTTGTTGGCAACCACGAGGATCCGGGCGGCGGACGACTCCATCGGAACTCCCTTCGCGGGTGGTCATGTCGATTGTGTCACCACCGGCCCTCGTGCGCGGTAGCTTGTTCGGCAACGTGGACCGTCTCCAGCGTCGCTTCCTCGCCTGTCTGACCGCCCTTGCCGCGCTCGCCGCGCTGGCCCAGGGCATGTCCGGCGTGACCGAGCTGGCGCTGTACCTGACGCCGCTGTTCCTCATCGCGGCCCTGCTCCTGTGCGGCCGCTACATCGCCGAGGACCGGATCGTGCGCCGCTGGCGCGGCACCCGGCCGGTGCGGCGCGCCCGTCGCGTGCCGGCTCGCTGGGCCGCCATGGCGGTCATGCCGTTCTCCTCGCGGCTGGATCGGGGCCCGCGCCCGCAGCGCGGGCCGCCGGCGCTCGTCGCCGTCTGACCCGATCCCGTCCCGACGACCAAGGAGATCCATGCGGATCCTCAGCTGCGTCGCCGCGGCCGCCGTGCTGCTCGCCTGCGTGCCCGTGGCCCTTGCCCATGAGGGCAGCCCCAACTTCCTGTCCCAGATCAACGACGTCACGCCGGTCGAGGACGGCGTCACCGTCGAGGTGCTCAACCGCGACGACCGCCTGCTCCTGCACAACACGAGCGACAAGACCGTGCTCATCGACGGCTATTCGGAGGAGCCGTACGCGCGGGTCGATCCGGACGGCACCGTCTCGGTCAACAAGAACTCCGAGGCCTACTACATCAACGAGGAGCGCGACGGCAAGGTCGAGGTGCCGGACAGCATCGACCCCGAGGGCGCGCCGCAGTGGGAGGAGATCTCCAAGACCGGCCGCTTCGAGTGGCACGACCACCGGATGCACTGGATGGCCGAGAGCGACCCCGAGGCGGTCAAGGACAAGGACGTGCGGACCAAGATCTTCGACTGGAAGGTGCCGATCGAGGTCGACGGCCGGCGCGGTGAGATCGCCGGAACGCTGTTCTGGACCCCGGTCGCGTCGAGCGGGCCGCCGCTGCTGCCGATCATCATCGCCGTCGCCATCATCATCCCGCTCTGCATCGCGGTGATCATCGTGCGCCGCCGGCGGGCGGCCGCGGCGGAGACGGACACGGCCGGCCCGTCGCCGGAGGCCTGGTGAAGCGAGCGCTCGCCGCCGCGCTGGCGGCGCTCGCGCTGCTGCCGGCCACGGCGAGCGCCCACGCGTTGCTCGAGGCCACGACGCCGGAACGCGGCGCGCGGCTCGACGCCGCGCCCGAGCAGGTGACCATGAGCTTCAGCGAGCCGGTGGAGATCGAGTTCGGCGCCGTCCGCGTCTTCAATTCCGAGGGCCAGGAGGTCCAGGAGGGCGCGGCCTTCCACCCGGGCGACCGCTCCTCGCAGGTCGGCGTGCGGCTCCGCGACGGGCTCGAGGACGACGGCTACACCGTCACCTACCGCGTGATCTCGGCCGACTCCCACCCGGTCTCGGGCGGCTTCGTGTTCGTGGTCGGCGACGGCGCGGCGCCCGCGACCACGGTCGGCGAGCTGCTCGGCGACTCGGAGACCGGCCCGGTGACCGGCACCGCGTTCGGCGCGGCGCGGGCGATCCAGTTCGCGGCCATCGCGCTCGCCCTCGGGACGGTGATCTTCGCGCTCTGGTGCTGGCTGCCCGCGCTGCGCCGCGGCTGGGAGCCCGCCGCCGTGGCCTTCGCCGGCCGCCAGACGACGCTCCTGCGGGTGGCGGCGATCGCGGGTGTGCTCTCCGCCGCCGCGGCCATCGTCTTCCAGGGCGCCGTGGCCGCCGGTTCGACCTTCTGGGCCGCACTCGACGCCGACGTGATCGGCGACGTGCTCGGGACGCGCTTCGGCGTGTTCTGGACGGCGGGCATCGTCGCGTGGCTGCTCGTCCTCGGCCTCGCGGGACACCTGCGCGCGCTCGTCGTCCCCGTTGCCGCGCTGGCGGCGCTGCCCGCGCTGGGCGGCCACGCGAGCGTGCAGTCACCGGTCGCGCTCCTGCTGCCCGCCAACGTGCTGCACGTGCTGGCCATGGGCGCGTGGCTCGGCGGCGTGGCCGTGCTCGTGTTCGGGGTGCGGGCGGCGACCGCCCGCCTCGACGCCGGCGAGCGCACGCGCCTGCTCGCCACCGTCGTCGCGCGCTTCTCGGCGCTCGCCGGGGTGGCCATCGCCGTGCTCCTGGCGTCCGGAATCGCACAGGGGCTGGTGGAGGTCCGCACGGTGCCGAACCTGGTGGACACGGCGTTCGGCCGTGCCGTGCTGATCAAGAGCGTGCTGTTCATCGGCATCGTCGCCCTCGGCGCGGTGAACCGCCGGCGGCTGCTCCCGGCGCTGACGATCGCCGCCCGCGAGGGCGGCTCACCCGGTCGCGCCGGGCTCCTCCTGCGCCGCACGCTGCGCGCCGAGCTGGTGCTCGGCATCCTCGCCCTGGCGGTCACCGGGGCCCTCGCCGGCTACGCGCCGTCGGTGGCCGAGAGCACCGGCCCGTACTCCGCCGACGCCGACATCGGGCCCGCCCGGATGGAGATGACCGTCGACCCCGCCCGCGTCGGCCCGAACGAGATCCACGTGTACCTGTTCGACCGAAAAGACGGCAGTCAATACGACGAGACCGAGGAGCTGACCGTAACGGCGGAACTGCCGGAAAAGCAGATCGACCGCATCGAGCTCGACGCGACGAAGGCGGGCCCGGGCCACTATGTTGTGTCTGGGGCGGCGCTCGGTGTGGCGGGCGAATGGACGATCGAGATCGCCGCGCGGGTCACGGAGTTCGACGAGTACCGCACGGAAGTCCAGGTGCCGATCCGGTGACGTCGCCCTGGCGTTCTAGCCTTTAACACGTGATCCGCCGGGGGCGCCCTTTCCCCCCTCCCCGTCCTACGGCGGCACGCCCCGCGGCCTCGCGCCTGGCGGCGCGGGGTCGCGGGTGATCTTGGGGGCCGCTATCCGGCGGCCTGGGGTTGCCAGGCGCCCGCGCCGAGCTCCTCGAACGCGCGGACGACTTCCGGGTCGAACTGGCTGCCGGCGCCGCGCCGGATCTCCTCGGCGGCGGCCTCGACGGTCCACGACTCCTTGTGCGGGCGCTCGTGGAGGAGCACGTCGAAGACGTCGGCGACATGCACGACGCGCCCTTCCAGCGGGATGGCATCCCCCGCCAGGCCGTCGGGATACCCGCTGCCGTCCCAGCGCTCGTGGTGCGAGCGGGCCACGCGCTCGGCGGTCGCCAGCACGTCGGACTCCCCGCCGGCCAGCACGCGAGCGCCGAGCACCGCATGGGTCTTGACGACCTCGAACTCCTCGGCGGTCAGGCGGCCCGGCTTGAGGAGCACCGTGTCGGGGATCGCGATCTTGCCGACGTCGTGGAGCGGGGCGGCGTGCCGGATGAGCCAGACCATGCGGTCGTCGTGCCCGAGCGTGCGGGTGAGCCGGGCCGCGAGGTCGGCGACGCGCTGGGTGTGCTCGAGCGTGTTGTCGTCGCGGTACTCGGCCGCGAGCGCGAGCCGGCGCAGGGTGTCGAGCGCCGCCGCCTCCGCCTCCCGCCGCCGCCCGACGGCGTGCGAGGCGACCAGCGCCTCCAGGTCGCGCTGCCGGGCGCGCAGCTCGCGCCGGTCCACCAGCGCCTGCAGCCGACGGGCGGCCGCGGCGTCGAAGCGCCCGCCCGCGCCGGTCAGCTCCTCGAAGTCGACGATCTCCGGCCCGCCGTCCAGCCCGAGCGGGTCGAGCCGCTGCCGGATGGCCGCCGGGTCGGCGCCGACCGCCAGCACCGCCGCCGGCTGGTCGCGGACCACGGCGGCGGCGACGTCGTCGGGGTCCCCGGGGCACGCCGACGGCACCGCGCCGGCGAGCGCCACGGCGCTGCGCAGCGGCCCGACCGCGTCCGCGTCACCGGCCAACAGAAGCCTCATCCCTGCCACGGCGTCCATACTGGTAAGCCATGATGGCGGACAAGAGAGGAGACCCGCGCCTCGGCACGGTGATCGCCGGCTACCGCATCGAGGAGAAGATCGGTCGCGGCGGCATGGGCGTCGTCTACCGCGCCCAGCACCTGAACCTCCAGCGGCGCGCCGCAATCAAGATCATCGCCCCCGACCTGGCCGAGTCCGAGGGCTTCCGGGAGCGCTTCAGCCGTGAGGCCCGGATCGCCGCCGCGCTCCAGCACCCGAACATCGTCACCGTCTACGACGCGGGCGAGGTCGACGGGCTCCTCTATCTCGCCATGCAGTACATCCAGGGCGAGGACCTCGCCGCGATGCTGCGCGTCGAGGGCCGCCTGCGCCCGTACCGGGCGATCGACGTCTGCCGCCAGGTCGCCTCCGCGCTCGACGCGGCGCACGCCAGCGGCCTGATCCATCGCGACGTCAAGCCCGCCAACGTGCTGATCGAGGGCCGGACCGCGTTCCTGACCGACTTCGGGCTCACCAAGCGCCTCGACGGGGCGCAGTCGCAGCTCACCCGTGCCGGCGACGTGGTCGGGACGATCCACTACGTGGCGCCGGAGCAGATCGAGGGCCGGCGGGTCAGCGCACGGTCCGACGTCTACTCGCTCGGCTGCCTGCTCTACCACTGCCTCGCGGGCCAGGTCCCGTTCGCGCTGGAGACGGACGTCGCGGTCATCTACGCGCACCTCTCCGAGGAGCCGCCGAAGCTGTCCGAGCTGCGCCCCGAGCTGCCCGAGGGGCTGGACGCGGTGATGGCCAAGGCGCTCGACAAGTCGCCCGACCGGCGCTTCCCGAGCTGCGGCGACATGATCTCGGCCGCCCGCGCGGTGATCGACGCCGCCGGGCCGCTCAGCGAGACCATCCCGCCGCGGCCGAGCATGGGCATCCCACCGGCGCCGGCCACGGCCCCGACCGCCGCGATGCGCGACGCCGCGGAGGCCGCGCGGCGGCCGCGCGTGCTGCTCGGCGGCCTCGACGACCACACCCGCGCGGTGGCCCGCGTGGCGCTCGGCAACCGCGTGGACGTGCTCGAGGCGCCGGCGGCGGTCACCGCCGACCGTGCCCGCGAGCAGCGGCCCGACCTCGTGATCCTCGACTGGGCCGGCTCCGGCAAGGCGGGCATCGAGGCGCTGCGCAGCGACGCGCTGACGCGCGACGCGAAGGTGCTGCTGCTCGTCGAGTACGGCTCGGGGCAGAGCCGGGAGATCGCCGCGGCGGGGGCCGACGAGCGGCTCGCGGCGCCGTTCTCGCCGCTGCAGCTGCAGGTCAAGCTCCGCCGGCTGCTGGGCGCCGAGGCCATCGGCGGGTGATCGTCGCCGTGCTCGCGGGCGGGCGCGGCCGGCGGCTGGGCGAGCCCAAGGCGCTGGCCGACCTCGGCGGAGCGCCGCTGATCGCGCGCCCGCTGGCCGCCGCGAACGCGTTCGAGACCGTCGTGGTGGCCAAGGCCGGCACGCCGCTCCCCGACGGCCTGCCGGTCTGGCTCGAGCCCGACGAGCCCGTCCATCCGCTGGTCGGGGTGATCACGGCGCTCGAGCGCGCCGGCGGTCCGGTCGTCGCGCTGCCGTGCGACATGCCGTTCGTCACCGCCGAGCTGCTGTCGCGGCTCTCCACCGGGGGCGCGGTGTGCGTGGACGGGCGGCTGCAGCCGTTCCCCGCGCGTTTCGAGCCGGAGTGGCTGCCGGCGCTGCGCGAGGCGCTGGCCCGCGAGGCCGGCGTCCGCGCGACGCTCGAGGCGCTCGCGCCCGAGACGATCGAGTGGGACGAGGCGGCGCTGCGCAGCGTGAACACGCCGGAGGAGCTCGCCGCCGCGCGGGCCGAGCTCGGATGACCGAGGTCGCGGTCGTCGGCGGCGGCATCGCCGGCTGCGCGACGGCGGCGCTGCTGGCCGAGCGCGGCGTGGCGGTGACGCTGTACGAGCGCGAGGCGATCGGGGCCGGCGCCTCGGGCCGCAACTCGGGGATCCTCCAGCACCCGCTCGACCCGCTGCTCGTCCCGCTCTTCGAGGCCTCGCTGGAGCTCTACGGCTCGCTCGGTCACGGGTTCACGATGCCGCGCGAGCCGACGGGCGCGATCGTGCTCTCGCGCGACCCCGACGCGCTCAGGCGCGACTACGACGTCGTGGCCGCGGCGTTCCCGGAGCTCGCGCCCGAGTGGCTCGACGAGGCCGCGCTGCGCCAGGCCGAGCCGTGCGTCGCACCCGGCCTCGTCGGCTATCGCGTGGCCGACGGGCGGCCCGTCGGGCCGACGACCGCGACCCGCGCATGGGCGGCCCGCGCGGAGGCGGCCGGCGCGCGGCTGGAGATCGGCGAGGCCGCGCGCGCCGTCCCGGGCGGCGTCGAGGTCGGCGGCCGCAGGCATGCGGCCGACGTCGTCGTCGTCGCGGCCGGCCCCTGGACGGCGGAGGCGTGCGGCCTGCCGCTGCCGGTGAGCGCGCTGTGGGGCGTCGTTGCCTCGGTGCGGCTGCCGTCGCCGCCGCGGCACGCGCTGGAGGAGGCCGGGGTCGAATCGCTCACGCGACCCGACGGCGCGCCGGCGGAGCTGTTCTCGCTCATCACGACGGCCGACGGCTCGGCCGTCGGCTCGACCTTCTCGGTCGACGAGCCGGATCCGGCACGGGTCGCTCCGAGCGTGGTCGAGCGCGGAGCGGCCTACGTGCCGGCGCTCGCCGACGCGCCGCATCGAGAGCGTGCGCGCCTGCGCGCGCCCGCTGTCAGCGGACGGCCGGCCGCTGCTCGGCCAGACCGCGATCGAGGGTCTGTACGTGGTCACGGGCCACGGCGCGTGGGGCATGACGCTCGCCCCGGGCTCGGCACGGCTGGTGGTGGAAGCGCTGGCCGGGGGGCTCCAGATCCCGCCGGAGCTGGCCGCGACGCGCTTCTAGTCGTCGTCGTCCGACTTCTTCTGGTCGAGCGCGATGACCTGACGGTCCGCGCCGGTGCCGTAGATGTGGTACTCGACGCCGAGCTTGTTCACGAGCACGAAGGCCTCGCCGCGACGGTCGTTGTCGCTGGTGTTGATGTACATGCCCTCGCGCGGACCGGACGTGATCTCGGCGTAGGCGTGACCCTCGACCGGCTCGATCTTCTCGCCCTTGCGGAGCTTGATGTCGGACGTGTCGGCCGCCGGCTTGGAGTCGGTGGTCGTGGTCGTCGTGTCCGTCGAGGTCTTGTCGGTCCCCGGCATGTGGAAGCCCACGACGAGACGGTCCTTGCCGGTCCCGTAGATGTGGTACTCCTTGCCGTTCTTGCGCACGAGCACGAACGCCTCGCCGTGGCGCACGTTGCCGCTCGTGTTGACGTACATGCCCTCGCGGGCGCCCTTGGTGATCTCCGAGTAGGCGTGATCGGCGACGGCGACGGCTTCCTCGCCCTTGCGGAGCTTGAGCTCCGTCGAGGTCTCGGTCGTGGTCGTCTCGACCGTCGACGCCTGCGCGAGCGCGGCCTTGAACGCGGCGGTGGTCGCCTTGTCCGTGCGCGGCGTCGCAGCCTTCTGCGCGGCGGCAGCGGCTTCGGGGCTCTGGGTGGGCAGGACCTTCATCACTTCGCCCCGATCATCGGCAGACGTTCGACCGACTTGACCACGGGTGTCACTTTGCCAGCACCAGCCTCGTGCCCGCGTAGGCCTTCCACTTCTTGCCGACCCGCTTGAGGACCGTCAGCGTGACCGTCGTGCGCTCGGTCGCCTTGGCCAGCGAGGCGCTCATCCGCGGCAGCGTGCCGGTCTTGCCGACCGTGTACCTGCGGCTCACCTCGCGATGCTGCTTGCCCGCCTTCAGCTTCATGTCGACCCGGTAGGCGCCGCGCCCGACGGCCAGCGGCCGGAGGTCGAGCGACACGGTGCCGTTGGGGCTGCGCGCGGCGTTGATCGCGCCCACCAGGCTGTCGGCGTCCTTCTTGCCGGCCAGGTAGACCGGGGCGCTGGCGACCTTCACGGTGGCGCCGGGCTTGGCCTGCGCGGGGAGCACGGCGTCGCCTCCGGCGAACTCGTTGCCGGCGACGTCGACCGCGCGGACGCGGACCGTGCCCTTGGCGACCGTGAACGAGCCGCCGGGCGCGATGTCGGTCCAGGCGCCGCCGTCGACGCTCCAGCTCAGGGCGCCGAGGCCGGACAGGCCGTCGGAGCCGTCGACCACGCAGGTGTACTGGGAGCTGCCGGCGGTGCAGGCGATGGTCGCGGTCGGCGCGGTGCCGTCGATGTGCACGGTCGCGTCGGCGGTGTTGACGTTGCCGGCGCCGTCGACGGCGCGCAGCTGAACGGCGTGGACGCCGTCACCGGCGATCGGCACGGCCGCGCCGGAGGTGGCGGCGCTGCCCGCGACCGTCAGCGAGGCCAGGCCGGAGGCGCCGCCGTTCGCGGCGGGCGTGCAGGACACCGCCGTGCGGCTCCAGCCGCCGGCGCCGCAGTCCAGGGCGGCCGTCGGGATGACGGTGTCGATGCGGATCGTGTCCTCGCGCCAGTCGGACGCGTGGCCGACGTTGTCGACGAAGCGCGAGCGCAGGACGTGGACGCCGTCGCCCGTGATCGTGACGTCGGGGTCGTTGGAGACCGCGCCGCCGTCGACCGTGCGCTCGAGCATGTCGATGCCCGAGCCGAGGCCGTCGTCGCCGGTGATCTCGACCGAGTAGGGGGTGCGGCGCCAGCCGGCCGGAGCGGCCGGCGTGGTGTTCTCGGGCGCCGTCGCGTCGATGCTCACCGAGTCGCTGCGCCAAGCGCTGTGGTTGCCGGCCACGTCGACCGCGCGTGTCTCGAGCGTGTGGGGGCCGTCGGTGTCGACCACCGCGGGCGAGCCGTCCTGGACGGCGCCGCCGTCGACGCGCCACTGCATCTTGTCGAGGCCGGAGCCGGCGTCGGTGCCGCTGAGCACGAGCTCGAGCGGCTCGTCGAGCCAGGGGCCGGCGGGCACGGCCGCGGAGGTGTTGGCGGGCAGCACCGTGTCGACCTTGAGCGTCTGCGTGCGCTGGAGCGCGGCGTGACCGGCCTGGTCGATCGCGCGGGTGACGATCGTGAAGGTGCCCTCGCCGCCGACGTCCACGACCTGGTTCAGCGTCCCGTGCTGCAGGGCGCCGCCGTTGATCGTGTACTCGATCTCGGCGACGCCGGAGAACGCGTCGGTGGCCGTGAGCGTGAACTCGGTCGAGTCGGACCAGCCGGCGGGGATGTCCACCGTGTCGACCGGCACGGACTGATCGATCTTGAAGAACTGGGAGCGCCAGGCGGTGTCGTTGCCGGCGACGTCGACGGCCATCGTCTCGAGGCGGTGCGCGCCCTCGCCCGTGATCTGGATCTGGTGGGTCGGGCCCGGATCCTCCTGCACCGGCTGGCCGTCGATGCGCCAGCGCAGCTTGGCCACGCCGGAGCTCGCGTCGGTGGCGCCGACGGTGACGTTGACCGGGCCGGTGTACCAGCTCGCCGAGGCCGTCGTCGTGATGTCGGTCGGATCGGTCGTGTCGCCGGTCACGGCGTCGATGGTGATCTGCGACGAGCGCCAGCCGGAGTCGTAGCCGACGTTGTCGACGACGCGCGTCTCGAGCGTGTGGACGCCGTTGCCGGAGACCGTCGCGGTGGTGCCGGAGGGGCCGGTGTGGATCGTGCCGCCGTCGACGCGCCACTCGACATGACCGATGCCGGAGTGGTCGTCGGTGCCGGTCACGGGCACCGTGTACGGGTTGCCCACCGTGCCGCCGGGAGCCGCGGCCGTGGTGTTGGTCGGCGCGACGCGGTCGATCCGCACGTGGTCGAGGCGGGCGAGCGAGGTGTTGCCGGCCACGTCGCGAGCGCGGGTCTCGAGCGTGTGGTCGCCGGTGCCGCTGACCTGGGCGGTGATGCCCGAGGGGCCCTGGACCCACGGGCCGCCGTCGACGCGGTACTCGACCTCGGCCAGGCCGGACGTGCCGTCGGCCGCCTTGACGAGGACGGCGTAGTTGGCGGTCGTCCAGACGCCGTCGGAGACGTCGGTCTGGTTCGTCGGCGCGGTGGTGTCGACGCGGACGGTGCTGTCCTTCCAGCCGGTCCAGTTGCCGGCGGCGTCGCGCACGCGGGTCTGCACCGTGTTGACGCCCTCGGTCGAGACGGTGACGGAAGCGGGGGTCGCGGTGTCGACGGTCGCGGCGCCGTTGACGCTGTACTGGACGCGGTCGACGCCGGAGAGCGCGTCGTTGCCGGTGATGTTCACGAGGGTCGGCGCGGTGTTCCAGCCGCCGTTCGGCGACGTGGTGTCGGTCGGCGTGACGGTGTCGATGCGGATCGTGTGGTCGCGCCAGACGGAGACGTTGCCGGCGACGTCCTCGGCGCGCGTGCGCAGCGTGTGGACGCCGTCGCCGGTGATCTGGACGTTGGCGTTGTTGGCGCCGGTCTGCGTCGGCCCGCCGTCGAGCTCCCACTCCACGTGGTCGAGGCCGGACGTGATGTCCGCGGCGAAGACGGCGACGTTGACGGTGGCGTTGCGCCAGCCGAGCCCGCCGGGGTCGGTGCCGTCGGTCGGAGCGATCGTGTCGATCCTCAGGTTCTCGAGGCGCCAGCCGGAGTCCATGCCGTCGACGTCCATCGCCTGGGTCTCGAAGTCCCAGTCGCCGGAGTCGGAGATGATGATCTGGCCGCCGTTGGTGACGGTGTTGATCGCACCGCCGTCGAGCCGCCAGTTCATGGTCACGGCGCCGCCGTCGGGATCGGTGCCGGCGAGGTTCACCGCGTACGGCGCCGTGTGCCAGCCACCCGGGGTCGCGGGCGTGTCGTTGGTCGGCGGGGACTGCGCGGCAGCGGCCGCGGGCAGGCCGAGCAACGCGATCGTCGCGCAGAGCAGGGAGATCAGCGACCGTCCGTGGGCCATCGTGCCCCCTGTAGTCGGACAGGGCCCGGCGGATCTGTAGCGTGACCGGCGCATGACATCCGTCCAGGTCACGACCTGGTATCTCCAGCAGACCGAGCCGGCGCAGCCCGCGCCCGCGCCGGATCCGGACCCCGACCTGGAGATCCGGCAGGCGGAGCTGCCCTCTCCCGAGCTGTGCCGCGCGCTCTACGCCGGCGTCGGGAGCGACTGGTACTGGATCGACCGGCTCAGCTGGACCTGGGAGCAGTGGTACGCGTACCTCGACCGCGACGAGCTCGAGGTATGGGTGCCGTGGCTGCGGGGCACGCCGACCGGCTACGTGGAGCTCTCGATCGAGAGCGACGCGGTCGAGATCGCCTCGTTCGGGCTGCTGCCGGCGTTCGTGGGCCGCGGGCTGGGCAAGCGCCTGCTCGACTTCGCGGTGCGGCGGGCGTGGGAGCTCGGCCCGTCGCGCGTGTGGCTGCACACGTGCTCGCTCGACAGCCCCGCGGCGCTCCCCAACTATCGCGCGCGGGGCTTCGAGGTCTACAACGAGGTCATGGCCTCGATGGAGCTGCCGCCGCGGCCGGAGCCCTGGCCGGGAGCGAACCGGCCATGACCCGCCGGCTGGTCGACGCCTCGAACGTCATCGGCTCCAAGCCGGACGGCTGGTGGCGCGATCGCGAGGGCGCGACCCGGCGCCTGCTCGACGCGCTGCGCGAGTCCGGCGAGGAGGCCGTCGTCGTGCTCGACGCCGGGCCGGAGGAGTGGGCGGGCCGCGACGGCCCGCTGGAGGTCGTGATCGCGCCGCGGCGAGGCCGGGACGCGGCGGACGACGAGATCGTGCGGCTGGTCGCGGCGGACGACGACCCGGCGTCGATCAGCGTGGTCACCTCTGACGCCGGGCTTGCCGCTCGGGTGCGCGCTCTCGGGGCGTCGGTGGAGGGCGCTGGGGCCTTCCGGCGGCGGCTCGGGTTCTGAACTGCGGCTGGGTAGGGGAGCTGGGGAGGCCGGCGAGGTCGGTTTTCCTCGGTCCGTCCTGCCTAAGGGTCACGGTGTCACCCCTAAGCAGGATTCGAGTGAGAAATCCCGGCCGATCCCGCTCCCTTAATGCCGCAGTTCAAGCGCCCTCGACCACCTCGATCCCTCCGGACGACAAAGACCGCCGAGCAGCCAGAGCCACGCCCAAAGCAGCACGCGCCTGCGCGAACGTCCCGTCCACAGGCTCCACCCCGCGCGCGATGCAGTCGAGCAGGTGCTCGATCTCGGCTCGCCACGGGTCGCCGGGCGCGGAGAACTCCCGAGCCTCACCTCCGGCCGGGTGGATCCCCAGCACCGACGTCACGGCGGCGTCGACCTCGTCGCCCGCGCCCGCGATGAACGTGTGCTCGAGCACGCCGCGCTCGCACAGCACCCGCAGCCGCGCGGTGAACGGGTACGAGTCGGGCATCGCATGGCTGGCCTCGACGTTCGCCGGACCGCCCTCGTGGGAGACCAGCGCGGAGACGTGCCGCCCGCCGGCGACGCCGCTCGCCACGACGCGCCGGGCGGGCCCGAGCAGCGAGCCGATGACGTCGAGGTCGTGGATCGCGAGGTCGACGAACGTCCCGCCCGAGCGCTCGGCGTCGAGCATCCAGTCGTTCCAGTCCGGCGGCGCGGAGAGCCGCATCGCCGACGCCGACAGCGGCCGCCCGAGCTCCTCGGCGGCCACGAGCCGGCGCAGCTCGGCGATCTCGGGCATGAAGCGCAGGACGTGGCCGACCATCAGCAGCCCGCCGCTCGCCGCGGCGGCGGCGCCGATCGCGTCGGCGTCCTCCAGCGTCAGCGCCAGCGGCTTCTCGAGCAGGACGTGGAGGCCCATCCCCAGAGCGCGCTCGGCGACCGGCCGGTGCAGCGGCGTGGGCAGGCAGACGTCGGCCAGCTCGACGCCCGGCATCGCCAGCGCCGCCTCCCAGTCGTCGCTCGCCCGCGCGCCGAGCGACTCGGCGAGCGCGGCCACGCGGTCGTGCTCGAGCCCGGCCACGACGACCACGTCGGCGCGGTCGCGCAGCGCGGCGTAGGCCGCGGCGTGCGTCGCGGCCATGAAGCCGGAGCCGAGCAGCGCGACGCCGGTCACGAGAGCCCGTGAGGCGCCAGCGCCTCACGCGAGGCGCGCATGGCCGCGGTGACCTCCGCCAGCCCCGGCCACGTGCCGTCGAACTCGACCTCGACGGCGTACGGGCCGTCGAACCCGGCCGAACGGAGGATCTCGAGCACCGCGCCGAAGTCCACGTGCCCCTCGCCGATGGCCGGGAAGTCCCAGTCGCCCTTGCCGCCGCGCATCTCCTTCAGGTGGACGTTGGCGACCCGGTCGGCGATGGCCGGCAGGTCGTCCACCGCCTTCACCCCGCCGTAGTGCTCGACGTTCGCGGTGTCGTAGTTCACCCGCACGGCGTCGCGCCCGATGCGGTCGAGCAGGACCGCCGACTGCGCGCCGGTGGCCATCAGGTCGCCGTGGATCTCCAGCGCGATCACGAGCCCGGCGGCCTCTGCAGCGTCGGCCAGCGTGCCGATGTTGGCCAGGAACGCGTCCTCGCTCTCCTCCACGTGGGCGTGGCCGCCGATCGCGGTGTTCACGATCGGCAGGCCGAAGCGCTCGGCCCAGGAGACGACGGCGAGCCCGTGCTCCAGCCCCTCGGCCGTCGTCAGGTCCGAGTGGCCGCTGATCGAGAGTGCCTCGAGGCCGTAGTGCGCGAGCTGGGTCTGGACGGCCGCGGGATCGCGGTGGACGTCGACGTGCTCGGTCCAGCCCGGCACGGCCGAGAGCTCGACCGCGCGGTAGCCCGCCTCCGCCAGGCCGGCATAGGCCTCGTCGGCGGTGAACGGGTGGTAGGAGTTCGTGTGTCCGGCGAGCATCGAGGGCGGCAGCCTACGCGCGCGGACGCAGGACCGTCGCCCGGAACGCGTCCGGCGTCGCGCGCAGCACGGCGAGCCGCGGATCGGGCACGTCGAGGATGCGATCGGTGGCCAGTCCCGTCATCCACCGCAGCCGCGGATCCTCCATCACCGAGGTGAGCGCGCGCCGGTCACCGCCGAGCACGATCGCCTCGATGTCGCCCCGGTGCGGGAGCAGCACGCGCACGGCCACGTCGGCCGCCGCCTCCAGCGCCACCCGCGCCTGGCCCTCGCGCCGCCGCGCGAACCGCTTCTGGCTCGACCCGCCGGCCCGGTGGCGGCCGTGCACGTTGCGCGTGCCGACCTTCGAGTCCACCAGCCGCGCCCCGGAGAACACCCCGGCCGCGTGCCCGCCCAGCCGCACGAGGAGCACGCCCACGACCCGGTCCTTGGCGACATGCTCGAGCAGCGGCGCGGGATCGAAGCCCTCGAGGACCCCCGTGCGCGCGAGCGGCGGGAACGGCGGGTCGCAGTCGAGCGTGCCGCCCGCGCCCACGAACGTCACCCGCCCGGCCCGCAGCTCCGTGCGCTCGACCGGGCCGTTCTCCTCGGCCCAGCGCTCGAGCCAGCGGCCCAGTCGCTCGGGCGGCACTTCGTAGCGGTCCATCCCGCATGGGTAGCATGGCCCGCCGATGAGCTGGCAGGTCTACCTCTCCGGAGAGATCCACACCGACTGGCGCGAGCGCATCGAGCGCGGCGCCGACGAGCTCGGGCTGGACGTCGAGTTCACCGGCCCGGTGACCGACCACTCCGCGAGCGACGACGTCGGGGTCGCCATCCTCGGTCCCGAGGAACTGCCGTTCTGGAAGGACCACAAGGGCGCCGGGATCAACGCCATCCGCACCCGCACCCTGCTCGAGCAGGCCGACCTCGTGATCGTCCGCTTCGGCGAGCAGTACCGCCAGTGGAACGCGGCCTTCGACGCCGGCCAGGCGGCCGCGCTCGGCAAGCCCTACGTCACGCTCCATCCCGAGCAGCACGACCATGCGCTCAAGGAGGTCGACCGCGGTGCCCTCGCCGTCGCCCGCGAGCCCGAGCAGGTCGTGGCGATCCTGCGCTACGTCATCAACGGAGAGCTCTCATGACCTACCTCGCCGCCGCCGACCGCTACGACCAGATGCCGTACCGCCGCACCGGGCGCAGCGGCCTGCACCTCCCGGCCATCTCGCTCGGCCTCTGGCACAACTTCGGCGACGTCGATCCGATCGAGACCCAGCGCGCCGTGCTCCGCCGCGCCTTCGACCTCGGCGTCACCCACTTCGACCTCGCCAACAACTACGGCCCGCCCTACGGCTCGGCCGAGATCAACTTCGGCCGCATCCTGCGCGAGGACCTCGCGCCCTACCGCGACGAGCTGATCATCTCCACCAAGGCCGGCTACGACATGTGGCCCGGCCCGTACGGCGAGTGGGGCTCGCGCAAGTACCTGCTCGCGAGCCTCGACCAGAGCCTCGGGCGCATGGGGCTCGACTACGTCGACATCTTCTACTCGCATCGCTTCGACCCCGACACGCCGCTGGAGGAGACGCTCGGAGCGGTCGACACGGCGGTCAAGCAGGGCAAGGCGCTCTACGCCGGCATCTCCTCGTACTCCGGCGCCCGCACGCAGGAGGCCGCGCGCATCCTGCGTGAGATGGGCACGCCGCTGCTCATCCACCAGCCCTCCTACTCGCTGGTCAACCGCTGGATCGAGGAGGACCTGCTCGACGTGCTCGGCGAGGAGGGCATCGGCTCGATCGTCTTCTCGCCGCTGGGCCAGGGCCTGCTCACCAGCAAGTACCTCGACGGCATCCCCGAGGGCTCGCGCGCGACCGCCGGGAGCTCGTTCAGCAAGGACATGCTCACCGAGCAGACGCTCACGCACGTGCGCGCCCTCAACGACCTCGCCCAGCGCCGCGGGCAGTCGCTGGCGCAGATGGCGATCGCGTGGACGCTGCGCGACCCGCGCGTCACCTCGTCGCTGATCGGCGCCCGCAGCGTGGAGCAGCTCGAGGACAGCCTCGGCGCGCTCGACAACCTCGACTTCAGCGACGACGAGCTCGCCGAGATCGACGGTCACGCGGTCGACGCGGGCATCAACCTCTGGAAGGCGTCGAGCGACGGCTGAGGGCGCGACACTTCCCGCGGCGGCGCTGGAGCGCTGGGCGCGGGCGCTGCTCGAGGCGGCGGAGCTGGAGCCCGAGGCGGCGGCCACGGTCGCCGGATCGCTGGTCTGGACGAGCCTGCGCGGAACCGACTCGCACGGCGTCGCGCGGCTGCCGATCTACATCGAGCGCCTGCGCGGCGGGGTGATCAACACGCGCCCGCGGCCCTCGGTGGTCCAGCGCGACGGGGCGATCGCCGTGGTCGACGGCGACCGCGGCCCGGGCCAGGTCGCCGCCCTCTTCGCGACCGACCTCTCGATCGAGCTGGCCCGCGAGCACGGCGTCGGCATCGCCGGCGTGCGCCACAGCGCCCACTTCGGCGCGGCCGCGTTCTACGCCCGCCACGCGGCCGGGCAGGGGATGGTGGCGATGGCGATGACCAACACCGAGCCGCTCGTGATCCCGTACGGCGGCGCCGAGGCGGCCCTCGGCACCAACCCGATCTGCCTCGCCGCGCCGACGGCGACCGGCGTCTTCGACCTCGATCTCGCCACCAGCCAGGTCGCGATCAACCGCATCTTCAACGCGCGCGACGAGGGCCGCCCGATCCCCGAGGGCTGGGGCGTCGACGAGCACGGCCAGACCACCACCGACCCGGCGGCCGTCACGTCGGCCGTGCCGCTCGGCGGCTACAAGGGCTACGCCCTGGCCCTGATGGTGGAGGTGCTGTGCGGCGTGCTGACCGGGGCCGGCGTGCGCCACAGCGTCGGCGGCCTCTACACGGAGAAGGACATCCCGCAGAACTCCGGCCACTTCCACCTCGCCATCGACCCCGAGCGCACGGTCGGCCGCGAGCGCTTCGGCGCCGTGCTCGACACGATGCTCGCCGAGCTGCGGGCGATCGCGCCCGCGGCCGGTCACGACGAGGTGCTCGCACCCGGCGATCCGGAGCTGCGCGCCCAGGCCCGGCGTGAACGCGACGGCGTGCCGATCACGCCGGCGCTGTGGAAGACCCTGCGCGAGCTCTCCGCCGAGCTCGGCGTTTCCGTGCCCTAGCTCGGCGGCCAGGGAAAGCGGGTGCGGGCCGCCGGCGGGAAGCCCTCGTAGGCCTCGCGCGGCATGCTCGTCGCCTTGGCCGCCGACGCGCCGTGGCGGGCCGCCACCTCGCTGGCGGGATAGTGGATCGTCCGGTCCGGCGAGCGAGTGCCGACCATGAGGATCGCGCACGGCCCCTCCCCCGCGCCAACGAGGATGTGGCGTGTGCCCGGCGGTGAGTGGAAGTGGTCCCACGGGCCCAGCCGGCGCTCCTGCTCCTCGACGATGGCGATGCACTCGCCACTCAGCACCAGGAAGTCCTCCTGGTTGCTCTCTTCGTGGTAGAGCCCGTTCGCCTGGCCCGGCCAGAGGATGTGGACGCCGAAGCCGTAGTCGGGAAAGCGCTCGGGCGGCTCTGCGTGGCTGTAGGTGCCCGTTCGTTCGCTGGCCACGCCGATCGCGTCTGCGAGGTTGAGGATGAACCAGCCCGGCCCGGTAGGCCCGCGGCCGTGCTGGCCGTCCTCCAGTGGCGCTTCCGGGGCGGGCATGCCCCGAAACGTAGCGCGATGGCGGAATAGCCCGCGCCCGCGCGGCGTCCTGAGAGGCATGATCAAGCGAACCCTCACCATCGGCCTGGCGGCGGCGGCCCTCGGCGTGGCCGCCTGCGGCGGCTCGGATGACCCCGCGGCCGCGCCGGCGGCGGACGCACCCGCGAGCGGCGGCACCACGGTCTCCATGCAGGACAACCGCTTCGCCCCCGGGACGATCGAGGTCTCCACCGGCGAGACGGTCACCTTCAAGAACGACGGCGGCATCGCCCACACGGCGACGGGCGACGACTTCGACTCCGGCTCGGTGGCGCCGGGCGAGAGCTTCAGCTTCACGCCCACCGCAGCGGGCACGCTGAGCTACGTCTGCACGTTCCACCCCGGCATGCAGGGCACGATCGAGGTCTCCTGACCAACCGCGCGGCCACGATCGCCCGCCGCATCATGGACCGCCGGGCCATTGGCCGGCCGCTCCGGCTCGGGTTGCATCGGGGCATGGAGCGACCGCAGCGACCCAAGCCGCCCGACCACCGCCACTACCCGCGCGGGGTGGCGGCCGCGCCCGTCCCGCAGAAGCCCGTGGCGCCGCCGGCGGCCAAGATCCCGCTGTGGAGCCGAGCGGTCCCGGAGGACCGCTCGTTCCCGCGCTCCTAGTACTCCAGCAGCCAGCGGTCGGCGGCGCCGAGCCGGTCGGCGGCCGTCTTGGCCTGATGCCAGTGCGGATAGATCAGCGGCGGCCGGCTGGCCGCGTCGAGCCGCGCGCGCTCGTCGTCCGAGAGCTCCAGCTCCGCCGCCGCGAGGTTGTCGGCGAGCTGCTCGTCGGTCCGCGCGCCCACGATCACCGAGACGACGCCCGGCCGTCCCAGCAGCCAGGCGATGGCGACCTGCGCGGCCGAGGCTCCGTGGCCCTCGCCGATCTCCACCAGCGCGTCGACGACGTCCCACAGCTGCTCCGGATCGCGCACCGGCGGCTCGCCCCAGTCGCTCAGCGCGCGTGAGCCGGCCGGGCCTTCCTGGTCGCGGCGGAACTTGCCCGACAGCAGGCCGCCGGCGAGCGGGCTCCACACGAGGATGCCGATGCCCTGGTCGACGGCGACCGGCACCAGCTCGTACTCGGCGTCGCGCGACTGCAGCGAGTAGTAGATCTGCTGGGTGACGAAGCGCTGGTAGTTGTGGCGGTCGGCGATGGCGAGCGCCTTCATGAGCTGCCAGCCGGAGTAGTTGGAGGCGCCGACGTAGCGGACCTTGCCGGAGCGCACGAGCGTGTCGAGCGCCTCCATGGTCTCCTCGAGCGGCGTCTGGCCGTCCCACTCGTGCACCTGGTAGAGGTCGATGTGGTCGGTGCCGAGGCGGCGCAGGCTCGCCTCGCACTGGGCGATGAGGTGGTGCCGCGAGAGGCCGGCGTCGTTGGGCCCGTCGCCCATCTCCATGCGTGCCTTGGTGGCGAGCAGGACGCGGTCGCGGCGGCCGGTGAGCGCCTCCCCGAGGATCTCCTCGGACACGCCGCCCGAGTACACGTTGGCCGTGTCGATGAAGTTCACGCCGTGGTCGAGACAGAGGTCGATCTGGCGCCGGGCGCCGTCCACGTCGGTGTTGCCGACGCTGGCGAAGTTATCGCGGCCGCCGAAGGTCATGGTGCCGAGCGTGAGCGCGGACACCCGGAGGCCGGAGTGGCCGAGTTGGCGGTAGTCCATGCCAGGTAGCCTGGCAGCCATGCCGCCGAATCGCCGCCTGCCCTCACCGCGGGAGATCCCATGGGCGGAGCTCCGCAATCGCGCCGCGATCGTGTACCTGTGGCTGCAGGCCGGCTGGAGCGAGCTCTCCGCCGCCGAGCGCGAGGAGGTGGGCAAGCTGCTGACGAAGTCCCGCGGCCGCCCGCGCAACCTCAGCAGGGCCGAGACGAAGCGGCTCGGCGCGCTCGCGGGCCGAGCGGCCAGCGCCGCAGCGCGCTCACGCCGCCGCCGCTAGCTGGGCGGGCGATCTCCTCCTCGGTCGCGTGCGCGACGGCGGCCTCGTCGAGCCGCGAACACCCCGTTAACGATGACGCGCCCGGGCGGCTGGGGGCCGCCCGGGCGTGTAGGAGGAGAGGAGGAGGGAGGGGAGGATCAGCCTCGACCGACGGTCACCACGTCGAGGCGAACGTGCCCGGACGCAGCACCGAGGGGAGCTCCCGCACCGTGGGGAGGGAGAAACGGTGCGAGCTGGCTGCGGCGGGCGGGCGGGGAGTGACGGTGACGGTCACGGGGAAGTCCTTAGGCCCGACGCCGGCGGCGACGCGCGGCGTGGACCGCGTTCGCGTGGATGATGTGGATGTCGGTGTGGCTCATGGGAGTAAGACTCCCAGCATGTGACAGACCGCTCTATCGCGGTGCCCAGCGTCTGCAGGTTCGGCCGTCCGCCTCAGACGTGCGGCCAACCGCACCCCCTTCTAGACCGTCAGGAAGACGGCCTCGGGCAGGAGCGCGCTGACCACGTACTGGCCGGCGTCGACGATCTCGGAGATCTTCAGGTCCACGCACAGGGAGGCCAGCAGGTAGGCGTCCTCGGGGCTGAGGCCGGACGTGCTCGAGATGTGGTCGACCATGGCGCGCGTGGCGTCCTGCGCGGCCACGTAGAGGTCGCCGCCGATGCCGGTCGTCCCGTAGAACGGCGCGACGTCGACGAGCGGCGTGAGCGGGGCCGGCGTGCGGTACTGGGGGGACGGGATCGAGCGGCCCTTCTCCAGCGTGAAGCGCAGCGAGGCGTACATCGGCGCCTCGAGCCCGGTCACGCAGACCTCGCCGTCGCCCTGGCAGCCGTGGGCGTCGCCGCAGGAGAACCTCGCGCCCTCGACCTGGACGGGCAGGTAGAGCGTCGAGCCGCGGACGAGCTGGCGGGTGTCGAGGTTCCCGCCGAAGGTGCCGGGAGGCATGATCGGCAGCGCGCTGGCGCCCGCCGGGCAGACGCCCATCGTCCCGAAGAACGGCGCCAGCGGCACGGCGACGTCCTCGCGGAACCAGGCGAAGTCGCCCTGCGAGATGTCGAAGACGCGCAGGTAGGCATCGGGGAAGTCGTCGGCCAGCAGGCCGAGGCCCGGCAGGATCGCCGTCCACCCCCAGGCCTGGGTGCGGATGTCGAGGATCTCGACGGCGAGCGTGTCGCCCGGCTCGGCGCCGGCGACCGCGATCGGCCCGGCGAGCGGGTACACGAAATCCCAGTTCAGGTCCGCGATCACGCTCGTGTCGGAGTCGGGGCCGATCTGGTTGTCGCTCACGTCACGGGTCCACACCACCACCGTGTCGCCGGACTCGATGCCCAGGACCGGCTCGTGACCAATGTCCCACGTGTAGTGCGCACGTTCGTCGTCAGCGAGGTAGTGGGTGCGTGGCATGGGTTCCCCGTTTCGTAAGGTCGGCGCGCAGCCTATCCGGGGTAGCCGGGAGGCCGCCCGGCTCGGCGGCTAGGGCACGATGTTGTCCACGTAGCCGCCGTCGACGCGGAGCGCGCCCCCGGTGGTCGCCGAGGCGTACTCGGAGGCGAGGTAGACGACCATGTTGGCGATCTCCTCCGGCTCGATCAGGCGCTGGATGAGCGAGGTGGGCCGGTGGTCGCGCATGAACTCGGCCTGCGCCTCGTCCCAGGGCTTGTCGTCGCCGACGAGCTCGCGGACGAAGTCCTCCACCCCCTCGGTGTGCGTCGGTCCGGCCATCACGGCGTTGACCGTGACGCCGGTCCCGGCCAGCGCCTTGGCGAAGCCCCGCGAGACGCCGAGCAAAGCGGTCTTGGTCACGCCGTAGTGGATCATCTCCACCGGGATCACGACCGCCGAGTCGCTGGCCATGAAGAGCACGCGACCGAACCCGCGGTCGCGCATCCCGGGCGCGTAGTGGCGGGTGAGGCGGATGCCCGAGACGACGTTCACCTCCCAGAAGCGCTGCCACGTCTCGTCGTCGATCTCGAGCGCCGGGGTGGGCGAGAAGATCCCGAGGTTGTTGACGAGGACATCGACGTGCGGGAGCGCGTCGAAGACGGCCTGCGCGCCCTCCGCGGTCGAGACGTCGGCCGCCACGCCGTCGACGCCCAGCTCCTCGGCGACGGCCCGGACGCGGTCGGCGTCGCGGCCGTTGATCGTGGTCTGCGCGCCCGCGCCGGCGAGCTTCGCCGCGATCACGCGACCGATGCCCTGCGTGGAGCCGGTGACGAGCGCGGTCTTGCCGCTGAGGTCGATCTGCATCCCTCTATTTAGGCAAGCGCGAGCACGCCGTGCCGGTACCGGTCCGCCTCGGGATTGAAGTCCGGCGCCGGCTCGAACTCGGCTTCGAGCACGCGGACCTCGGCGATCTTCATGAGGTTGAAGTCCCGCCAGCCCGGCAGAGCGCCGGTGCTCGTGGCCCCGCCGACCTGGAGCCCGTCCACCCGCAGGTCGCCGGACGCGGTGCGGTAGACGGCGTGCGGATACACGATCCGCACACCGCCACCGCGGCGATACACGAGCTCGACGGCGCGGTGCATCCGAACCGCGTCGATGAGGTCTCCCGTGTCCATTCGACACCGTAGGGTGCCGGACGGACGGGACGGCTCAGACGCGGACCGCGACCTTGCGCTCGTCCTCCACGGCGTCGCGCGCGCGGAACCACTCGTCGCCCTCGATCGAGAAGTTGGGCACGGCGCGGTCCAGCCAGCGCGGGAACCACCAGTTCGAGCGGCCGAGCAGGACCATCACGGCGGGCACGAGCAGGCAGCGCACGAGCGTCGCGTCGACCGCCACGGCGACGCCCATCCCGACGCCGAACTGCTTCACCGTCGGGTCGCCGTTGAGCACGAAGGCGAAGAAGACGCTGACCATGATCAGCGCCGCCGACGTGATCACGCGACCCGTGTGCGCGACGCCGTCGATCACCGCCTGGGTGTTGTCGTGGGTCCGCTCCCAGGCCTCCTTGATGTGCGTCATCAGGAAGACCTCGTAGTCCATCGACAGCCCGAAGAGGATCGCGAACATCATCAGCGGGACGAAGCTCACGATCGCCACCTCGCCCTCGAGCCCGACGAGGCCCGCCCCCCAGCCCTTCTCGAACACCGCGGTGACGACGCCGAAGGCCGCGCCGATGGAGACGAGGTTCATGAGCCCCGCCGTCAGCGGGATCACCACCGAGCGGAAGGCGAGCATGAGCAGCAGGAAGCTCAGGCCCACGACGACCGCGATCGTGAGCACCAGCTTGTCGGAGATCTCGTCCGCCAGGTCCACGTAGCCCGCGGTCGTGCCGCCCACGTCGGCGGTCATGTTCGCGTTGCTCGTCGCCCTCGGGATCGTGTCGTCGCGCAGGGTCCGGACGAGCTGCTCGGTGGCACGGTCCGACGGACCGGTCGTCGGCGTCACGCTGATCACCGCCGCCGTGCCCTGCGAGTTGACGAGCGGCTCGCTCACCTTGCTCACGCCGTCCGTCTTGGAGAGGTCGTCGCGCAGGTGCGTCAGCCGCGGGTCGGTCGCCTTCTGCTCGAGCTGCTTGCGCTGCGCAGCGGCCTTGTCCTCGATCTGCTTGACCTGCGGGTCCGCCGCCGACGCCGGCAGCCCCTGCGCCTCGGCCTTCGCGCGGGCCGCGGCCTTCTGGTCGGACTCCTGCTTGGCGAGGTCGTCGAGCTTCGCCTGGTCGGGCTTGGCCGGCTGCTCGGACATGTCGACGCTGACGAGGAGCGGCCCGTTGGCGCCGACCCCGAACGAGGCGGTGAGCGCGTCGTAGGCCTGGCGGGCCTCGGTGTCGGTGGGCAGGGCACCGTTGTCCTGCTGGCCGAGATAGAGGTCGAGCGCCGGCACGGCGAGCGCCACGAGCACGACGACGGCGACGAGCGCCGAGGGCAGCGGGCGGCGCGCGACGAAGCGCGCCCAGCGCTCCCAGCCGTGCGGATGGTCGTCCCCCGCCGCGCGACGGTGCGGCAGCGCCAGGCGGTCGATGCCGTCGCCGACGATGGCCAGGATCGCCGGCAGCAGCGTGATCGCCGCGGTCACCGCGACGGCGACGACGAGCGCCGACGTGTAGCCGAGCGTCGTGACGAGCGGGATGCCGACGACGGCCAGCGAGAGCAGCGCGATCAGCACGGTCGTGCCCGCGAAGACGACCGCACCGCCGGACGTGGCGGTCGCGCGGGCGATCGACTCGCGCGTGTCGAGCCCGTCGCGCCGCTGGGCCTGGTGGCGCGTGACGATGAACAGCGCGTAGTCGATCCCGACGCCGAGGCCGATCATCGTCGCCAGCGTCGGCGCCACCGTCGGCACCTCGGCAACCTGGCTGATCAGCGTGATGATCGACAGCCCGCTGACGAGCCCGACGATCGCCGTGACGATCGGGAGCCCCATCGCCACAACGGTCCCGAACGTGATGAGCAGCACGATGACGGCCATCGTGAGCCCCACGGCCTCGCTCGAGTGCGTCTCGGGCTTTGACACCTTCTGCCCGACGTAGCCGCCGAAGCTGACGGCAAGGCCGGCGTCCCGCGCGGGATCCGCCTCGTCCACGATCCGCTGGGCGTCGTCGGTCGTGAGGTCGCTCGGGCTGGCGCTCAGGGAGAGCGCGATGTAGCCGGTCCGCTTGTCCTTGGCGAGGATGTCGCCGCCGCCGGTGCCGATCGGGCTCCTGGCGCTGTGGACGTCCGGGTCCTTCTTGAGCGCCGCAACCGTGGCGTCGATCGGCTTCTGGTACTTGGCGTCGGTGAGCTTGGCGCCCTGTGGCGCCCGCAGCACCACCGGGTTCGTGCCGTTGGCCTGCGACGGGAAGCGCTCGGCCAACAGGTCGGTCGCCGCCTGGCTTCCGGTGCCCGGGAGCGTGAGGTTGTCGTTCAGCTCAGGGCCGACGCTGCGAGCCGCCCCCGCCAGCGCGAGGAAGACCGCCAGCCAGGCCGCCACGACGACCCACCGGCGACGGACGCAGAACCCGCCGAGCCGGTAGAGCAGCGGGGTCACCGGCCGACATTACGCCCGCCGTGCGGGCGGCACCAAGTGAACGGATTCCGGTGCGCACTCAGAGCGGCAGCGTCGCGACGACCCGCGTGCCGTCCTCCGGAGGGCTGTCGACTCGTAGCCGGCCTCCGAGCGCGGCGAGCCGGTCCTGGAGTCCGACCAGGCCGGCTCCGTCCGTGCGCGCGCCGCCGACTCCGTCGTCGCTGATCTCGAGGTGCAGCACGCCGTCCTCGACCCACGCCTTGACCTCGGCACGCTCGGCGCGGGAGTGCTTGACGACGTTCTTGAGGGCTTCGGCGATGACGAAGTAGGCGCTGGCTTCGATCTCGGGCGCGAGCCGCTCGCCGTGAACGGCCACGTCGACCGGTATGTCCAGGCGCGAGACCAGCGCCTCGACGGCGGCTCGCAGGCCCGAACGGGTCAGCACCAGAGGCACGATGCCGTGCGCCAGCTCGCGCAACTGGGCGCTGGCCTCCTCGGCCTGGGCGAGCGCGTCGGCGACGAGCTCGTCGGCCGATGCGTCCCCGTGCTGCTGCGCCCGCTGGGCGAGCTTGAGCGCGAGGACGGTGTGCACCAGCCGCTGCTGCGCGCCGTCGTGCAGATCGCGCACGACCCGGCGGCGGGCGTCGTCGCCGGCGGTGAGCAGACGGACGCGCGAGGCGTCCAGCTGGGCGCGGCCGTCGGCGTTCGCGATCGCCGTCGCGACGAGCTCGGTGAAGTCGACCAGGCGACGCTCGGTGTCGGCCGGGAGCGCGCCGCTGCGCGACGACGTGACCACGACTCCCCAGAGGCGCCCATCGACCACGATCGGAGCGCCGACCGAGGAACGCATCTGCCCTTTGCGCGCGATCTCGGCGATCCTGCCGCCCGTCCGTTCGAACCCCTCCTGCCGGAAGGCCCGCCCCGTGCGGAGGACGCCCCCCATGGCGGTCTCCCCGTCGAACGGGACCCGCGCGCCGACGCGGACGCCGAGGTCTGAGTCCGTCTCCAGCGCGACAATGGTGACCATCTCGTCCGGCTCGTAGCGGCAGAGCGCCGTGGCGTCGGTGGCCAGCAGCCGGCGCACCTCCGTGGCCGTCACGGCGAACACGTCGGCCGGCACGGCGCCGCCCGCGACGAGGGTTGCCACTCGCCGTAGCGCGGCCTGCTCGGCGAGGAGCGAATCGAGCTCGTCCCGGCTCTTCTCGAGCGAGCCGGCCATGACGTTGAACGAGCGCTGGAGGGCGGCGATCTCCGCGACGTCGGACTCCTGCATGCGTCCGCTCAGATCCCCGCCCGCGAGCCGGTCGGCCATCTGAGACGCGCGACGCAGCGGCTGGACGATGACGCGCGTCAGGTACCCCGAGAAGAGGACGATCAGCAGGATCGACCCGGCAATTCCGACGGCGGCGGCGACGGTCGCGTTGCGCGCGGCGTCGTCGACGTCGGCATCGCGTCGGCTGAGCCGGACGCGTTCGGCTTCGCCGAAGCTGTTCAAGCTGGCCCGCAGCGCATCGACCCGCCGCTTGGCCGCGAGGGTGCGCTCGAGGCTGCGCGCGGACGGGTCGTTTCGCCGCACGGCTTCCACGAGCGGCAGCGCGAATTCCCGGACGTACGCGTTCGTGGCCTGGACGATGCGCCGGGCCCGGGCGAGCTGGACCGGCTCGTCGGCGGCGAGGCGCTCGAACGCCTGTTCGCTCGCGGGCAAGGAAGCCCGCGCGAGGTTCGACGGCTCGAGGAACGTGTCGTCACGCGTGATGACGTAACCGCGCAGGCCGGTCTCGAGGTCGATGACGTGCTTCTCGAGCGTGTCGGCGGCCACGAGCGCCTCGCGGGTCTCG
Source organism: uncultured Solirubrobacteraceae bacterium (assembly GCA_963774155.1). GTDB lineage: Bacteria > Actinomycetota > Thermoleophilia > Solirubrobacterales > Solirubrobacteraceae > DASSUW01. Next base: position 19,998 of record CAVZDW010000004.1, on the reverse strand, counting down.
CGCCGCAGGTCGGTCGTCCCGCGCAGCTCCGTGATCGTCAGGAGCACGAAAGCAAAGGCCCCGCCCACGACAATCGCAAGCAGACCGCTAGCGACGACCACTCGGCCAATAAGCCCGCGTCCCATTAACGTGCCCGGCGCCGAGGCTAACGGATACTTAGGTGGATGACCATCTCGCGCGGATGGAGCGGAGGGCGGCTCGCCGCCGTGGTGAGCGCAATCGCGATCCTCTCCAGCGGGCTCACGGCGTGTGGAGGCGACCCGACCGGGGGCGAGGCTTCCGGGAACGTGGCCACGGGGCGGTTCGATCCGCCGCCGATCCAGACCGATGTGCCCGACGCCGTGAGGGAGGCCTGCGCGGCGTCGTCGCCCACCATCGACCGGATCAAGAAGGAGGGTGTCCTGTTCTGGGCGATCGGGGTCTCGCCGCCGTTCGGGTTCGAGCTCGAGCGCGGCGAATGGGCCGGCGTCGAGGCGCAGAACGCCGCCGAGCTGGCGACCATCCTCGGCGTCGACTTCGACATCGGGGAGTACTCGTACGAGGTGCTGCCGGAAGCGATCATCACGGGTCAGGCGGACATCGTCGGTGCGGAGCTGTTCGTGACCGACGAGCGCAAGAAGCTGATCGACTTCTCGGCGCCCTATTACCAGTCGGGCCAGCTCTTCTACGTGCTCGAGAAGTCGCCCTACCAGACGATCGACGATCTGAACCAGCCCGACGTCCGCTTCATCTACGGGACCGGGACCGCCCAACTCGACCTGGCGCGCAAGTACATCCCGGAGGCGGAGGTCGCCGACACGCAGCTGGGCCACCGGCTCCTCCTGCACGACGTCCTCGCCGCCGACCGCGCCGACGCGACGATGTCACAGGCCGCCGCGATGAAGGTCATACACGAGCGGTTCAAGGACCCGCCGCTCGCCGCGATCGGCCTGAACGGGCGCGTCACGAGCGAGCGGCCGTCGTCGCAGGACCTGCTCGACCCGTTCGATGTCGCGTTCGGGCTTCCGAAGGGCGACGCGGGGTGGCGCGGCTGCGTCAACGCCTGGGTGCGGGACCTGCTCGATTCGGGCCGCATGACCGAGCGCCTGGACTACTGGCTGGCGCAGTCGGTGGTCTGAGACCCTCGCTCAGTGAGCGAGCGGCAGCGTGGCGTCCACGACGGTGCCGCCGCCGGGCGGGCTGTCGATGCTGAGCCGTCCGCCGAGCGCGGTCGCGCGGTCCCGCAGCCCGATCAGCCCGTGACCCTCGGGATCGGCACCTCCGATCCCGTCGTCGCGAACCTCGACATGCAGCATCCCGGCGTCCACGACCGCGGTGACCTGGGCGTGGCCGGCGTGCGCGTGCTTGACGATGTTCGTGAGCGACTCGGCCACGATGAAATAGGCGCTTCTCTCGATCTCCGCCGGGAACCGCTGCTCCGGGACATCGACTTCAACGGGAAGGCCGAGGCGCGACGCGACCAGTTCGACGCCGGCCTTCAGGCCGCCGTGGGTGAGCGCTGCCGGATGCAGGCCGTGAGCCAGCTCGCGGAGCTCCGCGTTCCCCCGCTGTGCATGCTCGAGCGCCTCGCCGACGAGCGCCGCCGCCTCGCCGTCGTCGTCTCCGAGGGCGCGCTCGGCGAGCTTCAGCGTCACGATGGTGTGCACCAGCCGCTGCTGCGCGCCGTCGTGCAGGTCGCGCACCACCCGGCGGCGGGCGTCGTCCGCCTCGGTGACGAGACGGGCCCGCGAGGCATTGAGCTGGTCGCGGCTGTCGGCGTTCGCGATGGCGGTGTCGAGCAGCTCGGCGAACCGCGCCATCCGCTCCTCGGTGTCGTCGGGCGGTGAGTGCTCGCCCCTCCAGTCGGCGATGACGACGCCCCACAGCCGGCCCTCCACGACGACCGGCGCTCCCACGGCGACGCGCACGCCGATCTCCTCGACGAGCGTGGCGATGGTGCCCTCCGTCCCCTCGTAGTGCTCCATCCGGGCCGGCCGCTCCGTGCGGCGCACCATCGTCGTCACGTTGTCGCCGTCGTGCTTCACGCGCGTGCCGGGCGGCAACCGCGACGCGCCCGGCCCGCGATAGGCGAGCACGAAGACCTCGTCGTTCGGCTCGTAGCGGCCGAGCGTGACCCCGTCGGCGCCGAGCACCCGCTCCATCTCCGCGGTGACCGCGTCGAAGACGGCGCTCGGCGCGGTCCCTTCGGCGACCAGCGTCGCCACCCGCCGCAGCCCGGCCTGCTCCTCGGCCAGTCGCTCCACCTCCGCACGCGCGTCGGCGTTCGCGATCGCGGTGGCTGCGAGCTCGGCGAACCGGGCCATCTGCGTCTCGGTCTCCGCTGCGAACGGCTCGCCGGCATACCGACTGACCACGATCGCGCCCCAGATGCTCCCGCGGACGACGACCGGACAGCCGACGGCGGAGCGGAGCCCGGCCTCCCGGGCGAGCGTCGAGATGGCGCCGGTGGTCATGGAGAAATCGTCGATCCGGCATGGCCGTCCCTGGCGGAGGGCGCGGGCGACGACGTCGTCGCCGTCGACGGGTATGCGGGTGCCCAGCTCGAGGCGGACCGAGGCGTTCGGGCCCCACACGGCGACCGCGGTCGCGGTCGCCTCACCCTCGGCGCGGAAGAGCGCGGAGTCAGCGTTCCCCAACACGCCCCCCAGCTCCTCGGCGACCTTGGCGAGCACGTCGGCCGGCGACGACTCCTTGGCGACGAGCGTCGCCAGGCGGCGCAGCGCGGCCTGCTCCTCCGCGAGCCGGTCCGCCGTGGCGTGCGACTCGGTGTTGGCGATCGCCGTGGCCATCAACTCGGTGAACTCGCCGAGGCGCGACTCGGTCTCCGGCGGCAGCGGCTCGTCGTGCGTCGACCCCGCGACGATGGTGCCCCACAGCCGCCCTTCGACGACGATGGGCGCGCCGATGGCCGAGCGGACGCCGATCGCCCGCGCGGTCTCCGCGTACGAGCCGCTCGCGGGGCCGAGGTCGTCGAGCCGAGCCGTGCGCTCGGTCCGCAGCACCCGCGCGGCGGCGCTGTCGCCTCCCAGGTCCTGGCGAGAGCCGAGTGGGAAGGCGTCCTCACTGCCCGAGGTGCCCACGACGACCCCGGTCCCGTCGGCCTCGTAGCGCAGCATCCGGATCTCCTGCGTGCCGAGGAGCTGCCTGATCTCCTCCGCGATCGCGCGGAACACCTCCGGCTGGGAGGCCTCGCGCGCGACCAGCGTCGCGACGCGCCGGAGCGCGGCCTGCTCGCCGGCGCGCACCTGAAGCTCGGCGCCCCGGGCCTCGGCGGTCCGCTGCGCCTCGCGCAGCTCGGCGTCGATGCGCCGGCGCTCGGTCACATCCCTGGCGATGCTGTACACCACGCCTTGCTCGGGTAGCGCCCGGGAGTTCCACTGGAGCCATCGCTCGGATCCGTCGGCGCAGATGTAGCGGTTCTCGAACTGCGTCACGTCGTCTCCGCCGAGGACGACCGTGAACCCGTCGCGCGACGCGGTCCAGGTCGTCCGGGTGGACGAAGTCCGAGTACGGCCGGCCGACCATGTCCTGCCGCGAGTAGCCAAGCGTCCGCTCGAAGGCCGGATTGACGGCCTTGAACCGCTCGTCGAAGCCGATGACGCTGATCATGTCGAGCGACAGGTCGAAGATGCGCTCCACCTCGCGCTGCGCTCGCCGGCGCGCCGTCGTCGCGCGCCCGATCGGGACCGCGATCCCGGCAACCGCGAACGGCCAGGCGAGTGCCAGCCAGGGGAGTATCGACTGCAGGCCCGAGGACGGCTCGCGGTCCACATCGATGCGCCACTGGCGGCCGAGCATCTCGAAGCTCGCGCTGGCCTGGACCGAGTCGAGCTGCCCCTCGATCCGCTGGCCGTCCTGGCTGATCGCCACGCGCCGCGGGTCGCCGCCGAGCGTGGTGCTGAACCATCCGCGGGGAACGAACGCGACCAGGTAGCCGCGGCTGTCGCGACCGCGCGCGAAGCTCGCGGCCTCGAGCAGATAGAACCCGGACTCCGGTCCGAGGGCTCCCGGCTTGCTCGCGCCGACGGCGAAGATCCTCGCGCGGTCGCGGATGGCGTCCGCGAGGGCGGGGAAGCCGGTCACGTCAAGCCCCGGGCGCAGCTCCGGGCGCGTCTGGCTCGTGAAGGTGGCGGGCAGGTACGAGGGCGCCGCCGGGGCACGGGCGAGGCGCCCGGAGGCCGTCAATCGGGTGATCCGAACGCCGCGCAGGCGCTCGTAGCGGCTGCGCCCCGACGCCGGCACGAGCTCCACCCACAACACGTCGTTGAGTCCCACGCTGGCGGACGTGGCGCCCGCCCAGCGGGCGAATCGCGCCTGTCCCGGTTCCGGCTCGCGCGCCAGCACCTCGGCCAGGCCGGCCACGTACGCCCTGGCGCGGCCCAGCACCTCCTGGGCATGCACGGCCTCGACCCGCGCGCGCCGCTCCGCCGCCGCGTCACGATCACGGCGGATCGTCGTGCTCGTGAGGACGAAACCGCCCACGCCCAGCAGCAGGATCAGGGCGAGGAGCAGGACGCTCGGCGATCTGGCGGAGCTGAACCAGGAGTGCCGCGACACCTCGTCCATCGTGAGTTACCGTACTCCCTGACGACGCTCGCGAGGCCCGTAATTCCGATGACCCGCCGTGCTGGACGGCTAGCCCTTCTCGCGGGCTTGCTCGCGGCCGTCGTGCTGGGTTGCGGCGGCGAGGACGAGCGCTCCGACACCGACCTCGGAGGCGTCCGGCTGGCCGCCGTCATCAAGGGGTTGGACAATCCGTTCTTCGTGACCATGCGCGACGGCCTCGTCGCGACGGCTCGGCGCGAGAACGCGCGGCTCGAGGTCGCTGCCGCGGCGACGGGTCTGCAGGACACGGCCGGTCAGGCGGCCGAGCTCGAGTCGCTCGCCGGCGACGACCCACGCTGCTACGTCGTCAACCCGATCAACCAGACCAACCTCATCGGGGCGCTCGCTCGTGTCGCCGAGGACACGCCGATCGTCAACGTCGACTCGGTGATCGGCACGGACGCGGCGACGGCGCTGGGCGTCGAGATCACGACCTACGTCGGGACGGACAACGGCGCCGGCGGGCGGCTGGGCGCGGACGCGATGGCGGCGCTCGTCGACCGCGGCGCCAGGGTCGCCGTGATCACCGGCATTCCCGGCGATGTCGGAAGCGGCCTGCGCGCCGACGGCTTCAAGCAGGGCAACGGCGGACGCTTCGATGTGGTCGCGACGGTCGCGGCCGACTTCGAGCGCGCGAAGGCGAGGCGGGCCGCCGCCGACCTGCTGCAGACCGACCCGCGCATCGACGGCTTCTTCGCGGTGAACGACCTGATGGCGCTCGGTGTGGCGGATGCCGTCCAGGCCGCCGGCCGGCAGCGCGAGGTGAAGGTCGTCGGCTACGACGGCATCCCGCAGGCGCTCGCCGCCATCGAGCGGGGCCTGCTGTCCGCGACCGTCGCCCAGTACCCCTACACGATGGGGCAGCTCGCCATCGAGGCCTGCCTGGCGGCGCTCCGCGGAGACCCCGTGCCCGCCACCGTGGACGCTCCGGTACAGGTCGTCACCGGCGACAACGTCGCGCAGGCGCGGGCCAACTTCCCCGAACCCGTCGAGTCCTTCGACAGCCCGTTTGCGCGATGAGGCGCCGCGCTCCGCTCCGTCGCATCCTCGCCGTCGGCGTCGTGGCTGTGCTTGCCGCCGGCTGTGGCGGAGACGCGAGCGTTCGCGACAGCGGCGACGCCCGTGTCGGGGTCGTGATCAAGGGTCTCGACAACCCGTTCTTCGCGGCCATGAAGCAGGGCGTGCTGGCGGCCGCGGACGATCGGAACGCCGACGTGCGCCTGGACGCGGCAACCGGGCTCGACGACACGGCCGGTCAAGCCTCGAAGCTCGAGGCGCTCGTCGCCCAGGGACTGAACTGCTACGTCGTCAATCCGATCAGCCAGTCCAACCTGGTCCAGGCCCTCTCGCACGTGCCCGACGGCACCCCGATCGTGAACATCGACTCGCCGGTCGGCGCGGACGACGCTCGCGCCCTGGGGATCGAGATCTCGACCTACATCGGCACGGACAACGACGCGGCGGGGAAGCTGGCGGCCGACACGATGGCCGGGCTGGTCGGCCAGGGTGGACGCGTCGGGGTCATCGGCGGCATCTCCGGCGACGCGACGAGCGCAGCCCGGGTCGGCGGCTTTCGCACCGGCGCCCGCGGACACTTCGAGGCGCTCGACCCGGTCAACGCGGACTGGGACGAGCGCAAGGCGATGGCCGCCGCCGGCGCGCTGCTGCGCGACGAGCCGGGCATCGACGGGTTCTTCGCCGCCAACGACCAGATGGCACTGGGGGCCGCGCGGGCCGTGGCCGACTCGGGACGTACCGGCAGAGTGGCGATCGTGGGCGTCGACGGGATCGAGCAGGCGCTCGCAGCGGTCCGGCGCGGCGTGATGTCGGCCACGGTCTCGCAGTACCCGTACACGATCGGCATGCTCGGCGTGGAGGCCTGTCTCGCCGCCGCGGCGGGGAAGCCGTTGCCCGCGCAGGTCGACGCTCCCATCCAGGTCGTCACCAGGCGGAACGTCGCGCGGGCCGAGGCGAAGTTCCCGCGGTCGGTCGAGCCGTTCGAGAGCCCGTTCGCGGCTCTGCTCCGCGACTGAGCTCCAGCCGCTTACCACCACTTGCGCTCGAGCGCCTGCCGGGTCCCGCCTGAGCGGTCGAGCGCGTCAAGCCGCTCCAGGTCATCCGCGCCGAGCTCGAAGTCGAAGAGGAGCGCGTTCTCCGCGATGCGGTCGCGATGGGTCGACTTCGCCACGACCGGGATGCCGCGCTGGACCGACCAGCGCAGAAGGACCTGGGCCGGGCTTCGCCCCAGGCGCTCGGCGACAGCCGCGACCACCGGGTCGCCGACCAGGGCGCCGGTGCCGAGCGGGCTGTATGCCTCGAGCGCGACACCGCGTGCCGCGCAGGCATCGAGGAGCGCCCTGCGATGGGCCGAGGGGTTGAACTGGACCTGGTCGACCACCGGCGCGACGGTCGCACCGGCCATGACCTGATCGAGCTCGTCGACGTCGAAGTTGGAGACGCCGATCGCCCGGGCGTAGTCGCGCGTGCGGGCGGCCTCCATCCCGGGCCACGCCCGGGTGGCCCCGCCTGCCGGCCAGTGGACGAGGTACAGGTCGACGTAGTCGACGCCGAGCTGCTCGATGCTGTGCGCGGCCTCTCTCAGTGGGTCGCGCCGGCCGGGGTGGAACTTCGTCGTGACGAACACCTCGTCTCGCGCGATGCCGCTTTCACGCAGCGCCCGGCCGACGCTCGCCTCGTTTCCGTACGCCTGCGCGGTGTCGATGTGGCGGTACCCGAGCTCCAGTGCCGCTCGGACCGCCTGCACGCACGTCGGTCCGTCCGGCACCTGCCACACGCCGAGCCCGAGCAGCGGGATCACCGTCCCGTCGGCAAGCACCCGGCCGCGCCCGTCGGCCGTCAGAGCGCCGATCGTCGACATGGGTCGAAGCATCCAGCCGGCACCTTCGTCCGGCATCGCATGAGCATGCGATGCCGTTCCGTAGACTGCTGATCTGGGCCTGGCGACCTCTCCCAATCCCGTGGTTCGCGGTCGGGACGCCGAACTCGCGGCGATCGGTGTTCAGCTTGACCGCGTGCGCTCGGGCGCCGGCGCGGTGGTGCTTGTCGAGGGAGAGCCGGGCATGGGCAAGACCCGCCTGCTGGCGGAAGCGGCCCGGGTCGCGCGGCGGCTCGCGTTCCGGGACGGCGCCGGCGCGGCCGAGCCCGGCGCGGAGGTCGTCGAGCTCGCTCCGCTGATGACCGCGCTGTTCGACGGCTCGCGGCCGCTGCTCGAGCGGTCCGGGTTGCGGGAGCTCCACTCGCTGCCCGAGCAGCGGTACTGGCTGCTGCAGGATCTGCAGGCGCTGCTCGAGCGCTCCGCGCTCGAGCGGCCGCTCCTGATCACGCTCGACGACCTGCAGTGGGCCGACAGCGGGACCGCGGCGGCGCTGCGCGCGCTGCCCGCCCGGCTCGCCGACCTGCCGATCGCCTGGATCGTCGCCTTCCGCCCCGACCAGGGCTCGGCGCAGCTCCTCAGCTCGATCGAGCACCTCGACCACAGCGGCGCCGAGCGGATCGTCCTCGGACCGCTCGACGACGCCGCCGTGGCCCAGGTGGCCGGGGACGTCATGGACGCCGAGCCCGACGACGCGCTTCTCGACCTCGTCAAGGGCGCGCGCGGCAGCCCGTTCCTGATCATGGAGCTGCTGTTCGGACTCCGGGACGAGGACCTGATCCGCGTCGTCGCCGGTCAGGCCGAGCTGGTCGAAGCCCGTCTGCCCCGCCGCGTCGAGTCCACGATGCGCGAGCGGCTGCGCAGCGTCTCCGCGCCCGCGCGCGAAGCCGCCACGGTCGCCGCCTCGCTCGGCCGCCGGTTCTCCTTCGCCGACCTGGCCAGCATGCTCGACCGGCCCGCGGCGACACTGCTCGGTCCGGTGGAGGAGCTGATCGACAGCGGGATGCTCGTCGAGAGCGGCGACCGCCTCGCCTTCCGGCACGACGTCACCCGCGAGGCCGTTCGTGACAGCGTCCCGGTGTCGGCCCGGCACGCGCTCGATCGCCAGGCCGCCGACATGCTCCTGGCGGCCGGCGCCACGCCCGTCGAGGTCGCCGCGCAGATCGCGGCGAGCGCCGAGCCCGGCGACGAGCAGGCGATCTCGATCCTCCTGCGGGCCGGCGAGGCGCTCGCCACCACCGATCCGGGAGCCGGCGCCGATCTCAGCCGGCGCGCGCTGGAGCTGGCGCCGCGCGCCCACGCCCTGCGCGGACCGCTCCTGGCCCAGACCGCCGTCCTGCTGAACTCCGCGGGCCGCGTCGACGAGGCGCGAGCGTTCGCCGACACGCATCTGCGCGACGCGCTGCCGGCAGAGCAGGAGGCCGAGGTGCTCCTCGGCATCGCGGGCATGTTCCGCGCCCCGCCCGACGCGCGGGTCGCCGCGGGCCGCCAGGCGCTCGCGCTGCCCGAGCTGCCGGCGCATCTGCGGGCCCAGCACCTCGCCGCGCTCTTCCACAACCTGCTCGTCGGCGGCCGCACCGAGGAGGCGAAGGCGATCCACGCCGAGACGGCCGCGGCCGTGCAGGCGAGCGGGGATGCCAACGCGGCCTTCGCGTTCGCGCTCGCCGACACCGTGATCGCCTTTGTCGACGGCCGCTACCAGGACGCGCTCGCGATGACCGAGCAGGCGGCGAGCGCCGGCATGGGCACGACCGACTGGGCGCGCGTGCACCTCGCGCGGGAGTGGCGCTGCGAGACGCGCACCGTGCTGGACCACGTGGACGACTCGCTGCGCCTGGCCGCCGACAGCATCGCGGCGGCCCAGCGCGACCGGAACGGCTGGGGCATCCGCATCTTCGAGATCTGGCGCGGGCGGCAGCTGCACCAGCTGGGCCGGCTCGCCGACGCCGGCGCGATCCTCGAAGGCCAGTTCAGCCCCGAGGCCGGCGATCGCTTCATCGGCGCCCTCGACGCCGCGGGCATCGTCGCCCTGGGGCGAGTCGCGCTGCATCAGGGCAACGGGCGCCTCCAGCAACGAACGGCCCGGCTCGCAAGGGGTCTTCTCGAGGACAGCACGCCGAACTTCCGCCGCCAGGCGGTCTGGCTCCTCGCCCTGCAGACGATGGCCACCGGCGATCCCGAGGCCGCGCACGGTTGGCTCTGCGCCCTCGGCGAGGACCAGCGGACCGCGATCCTGCCGCTCTTCCCGATCGACGTGACCGACGAGATCCCGCTCGTCCGCATCGCGCTCGCCGCCGGCGACGACGAGCTGGCTGAGGTCGCGGCGGCCCAGGCGGACCGGCGCGCACAGCGCAACCCGCAGGTCGCGACGATCGTCGCGACCGCGGCCCACGTCCGCGGATTGCTCACGTCGGACATCGAGCAGCTCGAACGCGCCGTCGACCGCTTCTCGACCGGGCCGCGACCGCTCGCGCGCGCCTACGCGCTCGAGGACCTCGGCGTCGCACGCGCCCGCGCCGGTGCCGTGGACGCCGCGATCGAGGCGCTCGACGGCGCGCTGGTGCTGTATGCGGAAGCGGGCGCCACCTGGGACGCGGGCCGCGTGCGAGGCCGGCTCCGTGAACACGGCGTCCGCCGACGCCTCGTCGCGCGCGAGCGCCCCGATAGCGGCTGGGCGGCGTTGACCGACTCCGAGCTCACCGTCGCACGCCTCGTGGCCCAAGGTCTCACCAATCGCGAGGTCGCCGAGCAGCTCTTCGTGTCCCCGCACACGGTCTCGAGCCACCTGCGAAGCATCTTCGCCAAGGTCGACATCAACTCACGCCTCGCGCTCGTCCGGATCGCGGCCGAGCGCGACACGGCGACCACGCGCTAAGACTTCCCGCTACCGCCGCCCCTGATCGCGGTGGATCGCCGTTGACAGCCGCTCGGCGATCCAGGACGCCGCCAGGGTCGTCCAGATCTCCGCATCGCCGGCGCCGTGGGCGAGCCCGAGGCTGTGCGGGCCGTGCGCGAAGACGTGCACGGTGTGGGGGACGTCATCGGCCGCGAGCGCCCGCGCGAGGCGGTAGGCGTGCTCCGGCGGGACGTAGGTGTCCTCCGCGGTGTGCCAGATGAAGAACGGCGGTGCCGACGGTGTCACGAGCGCGTCCAAGGACGTCTCGCGGCGCTGCTGCGGCGTCGCGTCCTCGCCGAGCAGGATGATCCGCGACGGCCGGTAGGTCTCGGTCTCCATCGACGTGATCGCGTAGCCCGTCACGACGAAGTCGACGGCCTCGTGCTCATCGCTGCCGGGGGCCAGGGCCGCCAGCCCGGCGAGATGGCCGCCCGCGGAGAAGCCGACGATCCCGATGCGATCGGCGCCCTCATCGCGGCGCCGGCGGAGCTCGCGCCGCAGCGCCAGGAGCGGCGCCGGATGGCGGGCATGCAGCGGGTAGCGGAACACGCTGGCGCGAACGCCCAGCCCTTCCAACCACGCGACGATCGGCTCGGCCTCATGCGGCGCATGCGTGGAGTAGCCACCGCCCGGCAGCACGAGGACGTGCGTCATCGGCCGAGAGTAGCCAGCGCGAACCGAGTTGAAATCGCAGGTTCGTGCGATGTCGTTACGGCGCTCGCCCCCGACCCTGGCAGCGACCAGGAGGAGACAGTCAGATGAGCGCAGATTCGCCGATCGCTACCTACTTCCGAGTCTGCGACGGGGTGCGAGTGAGATTCGCCGACACCAAGGCAGGCTCGGAGATCACCGTTCTGCTGCTCGCGCCGTGGCCCGAAACCCTTTGGGCATTCCGTCGAATCTGGGACGACGTCTCGAGAGTCGGGCGGGTCGTCGCCATCGACATGCCGGGATTCGGTCACTCCGACGGTCGCCCGGAACTGATCGCTCCGGACGCCTCGGGAGTGTTCCTGGCCCGCCTGATCGACGAGTGGGGCCTCGGAGCTCCGCATATCGTCGGCCCTGACGTCGGCACGGCCGCGGCGCTCTTCCTTGCCGCGAGATCGCCGGAGCGCGTCACGAGCTTGACCATCGGCGGCGGCGCAGTCCGCTTTCCGATCGACGCGGGCGGCGCGCTCAAGGATGTCATCGAGGCGCCGAGTCTGGACATCGTGCGCGGGCTGGATGCCAGGACCAACATCGGCCAGGCGGTCGAGGCCGTGGCGGCGAGCGACAGCGAGCCCGAGGTCCACGAAGACTTTGTCAGCGCCTACGATCTCGGGCGGTTCGCGGAGTCCGCTCGCTTCGTGCGGCATTACCCCGAGCAGAACCCGCGGCTGCGCGATCTGCTGCCGACGATCACCACGCCGACCCAGATCGTGGCCGGGCGCGACGACGACCTCGTGCCATGGTCGAACAACCAGTACCTCGACGACCTCCTCCCGAACAGCGAGATCCATCCGCTCGACGCGGGGCACTTCGCCTGGGAGCAAGCGCCGGAGGAATACGGCCGCCTCGTCGTCGACTGGGTCAGCGGCGGGTACCGGCGCGTCGTGCCAGGCTAGAGCGAGACCTCGGCGCGGTCGTCGGGACGGCTGTCTGGATCGAGCACCCAATGCTGCGACACGTCCGCCCGATACAGCCGATAGGGCGCCGGAGCGAGCATGTCGTCCAACGCCCAGCGGCGGGCCAGGCCCTGTGCCTGGCCGGCCGCGTCGAAGAGCGTGACGTCGCGTTCGAGCTCGGCGCCCGACAGCTCCTCGGCGCGAGCCGACATGTACACCGCCCGCGCGCTGCCCACCGCGACCTGGGAGTCGAAGATCACGATGCTCACCTCCGGGCGCGTCCTGACGTTCCGCGAATGCCTGCGGTCGGGCGAGGAGACCCAGATGAACCGGCGGTAGTCGAACTGCGCGTACCACACCGGCGTCACCCACGGCACGCCGGCCTGATCGGCGGTGCCGAGCACCATGTAGCGGTTCGACTCGATGATGCCTCTCGCCATGTCGCCGAAGTCGGTCATCTCTTCTCCTTCGCCGTCGTCGCCATCTAGCGTGCCCGGCGCTGCGCCCCGACGGCACCCTAGGGGACGACGGTCGCGTCCATCTGAGGCGACGTTCCACTTGATGCGGGTTACAGGAGGCGGTCGAGGGTGATCGGAATCGAGCGGATGCGTCGACCGGTGGCGTGATGGATCCCGTTGGCGATGGCAGCGGCGATGCCGACGAGGCCGATCTCGCCGACGCCCTTGGCTCCGAGCGGCGTGAGCGGATCCGGTTCTCCGACGAAGACGACGTCGATGTCCGGAGCGTCGGCGTTGACCGGGATGAGGTAGTCGCCGAAGGTGGCGTTGGTGACGCGGCCGGTGCCGGGGTCGATGATGTTCTCCTCGAGCAGGGCCTGGCCGATGCCGCCGATGGTGCCGCCGATGATTTGGCTGCGCGCGGTCTTCTCGTTGAGGATGCGGCCGGCGTCGACGACGGTGGTGATGCGTGCGACGCGGATGAGGCCGAGGTCTTCGTCGACGCGGACTTCGACGAACTTGGCCGCGAACGGGCCTGAGTTGGCGAGCTCGACGTCCCGGCTGGGCGGCGTGGCCTCCGCGTCGGCGGTGAGTTCGTCGAGGCCGTGACGGGCGAGGATGTCGGTGTAGCGCTCGCCGGCGCGCGGGTCGTCGCGGCGGCGGATGCGTCCGTCGCCGACGGTCACCTCGTCGAGCGAGCAGCCGCGCAGAGGCGATCGGTCGTCGTCGGCGACGGTGTCGAGGAATCGCTGTATCAGCGCGCCGCAAACTGCATGGACGGCGTTTCCGAGCGACGCGGTGAGGCCAGAGCCGCCGGAAGCCGCCGACCAGGGCATGTCGGAGTCGCCGAGCTCGAAGCGGACGTGATCGAGTGGGAGGCCGAGCCGCTCGCCGGACAGCTGGCGCATCACGGTTCTGGTGCCGGTGCCCGGGTCGCTCGCGGCGCTGCGGACGTCCGCCTGCCCGTCCCGGGTGATGGTCGCGCGTGCTTGGCAGCGGACCTGAAACCAGCTCCAGCTGAGGGCGGCGAGGCCGTAGCCGATCTTCCAGTGGCCGTCGCGCATCGAGCCGATGTCGGGGTTGCGGCGTGACCAGCCGAAGCGCTCAGCGCCGACCGCGTAGCACTCACGGAGCGCGTTGCTCGACCACGGCAGTCCCGATTGCGGGTGAACCTCGGCGTAGTTGCGCAGGCGCAGCTCGAGCGGGTCGAGGCCAAGCTCATCGGCCAGCTCGTCGATCGCGGATTCGAGCGCGAAGTTCCCTTGGGCGTGCCCTGGGCCGCGCATCGATCCTGGCAATGGGATGTTCAGGCGCCGCTGCCGGTCGGTGGTGGCGACGTTGACGCAGGCGTACGAGCGCGCGGTAGCGCCGGTGATCGGCTCGATGCTCGCGTGCACGATCGCGGCGCTGTTGGTCGAGGCGTGCTCGATCGCGACGAGCTCGCCGTCGCGGCGAGCGCCCATCCGGATCGTCTGCACGCTGCCGGGTCGGTGGCCGACGCCCGTGAACATCTCCGGGCGGGTGAGGACGAGCTTGACCGGGCGCCCGACTGCACGGGCGGCGAGAACGGTGAGGATCACGTGCTGCCAGACGAAGAGGCCGGCCCCGAACGCGCCGCCGACGTAGGGCGCATGGACCCGGACCGCGGCCGGCTCGATCCCGAGCACGCCGGCGATCGTCGCCTGCGCGTACGCCGGCCACTGGGTCGCGTCGTGCACGGTGACGGTGTCGCCGTCCCATGCGGCAACGGTCGCGAACAGCCCGAGCGGGTTGTTGGTGTTCGCGGCGGTGGTGTACGTCGCCTCGTGGATGACGTCGGCCTCAGCGAGGCCGGCGGCGACGTCTCCGCGCTGTGTGTCGGTGTCCCAGGGGGTGGCCTCGAGCTCGCTCCGCGGGTCGTCGAAGTCCATCAGGAGTGGGTCGCCGGGCTCGTAGTCGACCTTGACCAGGCGCGCCGCCGCGGCGGCCTCGTGCGGCGTCGCCGCGACGACGACGGCGACGTACTGTCCGTGGTGATGGATGCGGTCGTCCTGCAGGGGCGGCGGCGGAGCGAGGCCGAGCAGCCCGAACGGGGCGGGCGTGAGCTTCGGGGCCGTCTCGTGGGTGATGACCGTGAGGACTCCCGCTGCCGCGCGAGCGTCCGCGTCGTCGATCTCGATCACCCGGCCGGACGCGATGGTGCTGCGCACGAGCGCCGCGTGTGCGAGATCCGGGTAGGTGACGTCGGTCGGGTAGGCCGCGGCACCGCGCACCTTGGCCGGGCCGTCGACGCGGTCGACACCGGGACCGAGGGCCGTGGTCATCTGGCCACCGTCTCCAGCGCCCGCACGATTGTCCGCTTGGCGAGCTCGACCTTGAACGCCGTCCCCGAAACGATGAAGGGGTCGACGATCGTCGCCTCGGCAGCCTCGCGGAACACGGCGGTGCCCGGGGCGGCGCCGATCAGCACTTCCTCTGCGGCTGCCGCGCGCCAGGGAATCGTCCCGACCCCGCCGAGCGCGACGCGTGCCTCGGTCATCACGCCGTCCTCGATCAGGAGCGCCACAGCCGCCGATGTGAGCGCGAACTCATAGGAGGCGCGGTCGCGCACCTTCAAATAGCCCGAGCGTGCGCCGGCGGGAAGCAGCGGGATCTCGATCGCGGTGATCAGCTCGCCGTGGGCGAGGACGTTCTCGAGGTCGGGTCGATCGCCCGGCAGACGGTAGAACTCGGTCAACGGGATGGTCCGCCGGCCGTCCGTCCCCTGGGCGTGCACGACAGCGTCGAGCGCGACCAGCGGTACACAGAGATCCGAGGCGTGCAGCGCGATGCAATGTGCGCTTGCGCCGAGGATCGCATGCATTCGCGCCGGACCGGTAATGGCTGAGCACCCGCTCCCGGGTGTTCGCTTGTTGCACGCGGGCACCGACGGATCGCGGAAGTAACGACAGCGCGTGCGTTGCAGCAGGTTCCCGCCGATGGTCGCCATGTTGCGAAGCTGCGTCGAGGCGCCCGCGAGCAACGCTTCGCGCACGAACGCCGCCCGCACATCGAGCACCGGGTCGGCGGCGAGCTCCTCCATCGTCGTCAACGCCCCGACGACGAGCGCATCGCCGTGAAGGGTGATCCCACGGAGCGGCAAGCGCGTGATGTCGACCAGTCGCTCGGGGTTCAGCACCCCGTCCTTGAGGATCAAGTCGATCTGCGTCGTGCCCCCGGCGAGATACTGCGCCCCCGAGTCGCCGCTGACCAACGCGACCGCCGCGGCGACGTCATCCGCACGGACGTACTCGAACGTGCCGTTCATCGCCCTGCGACCTCGCCGATGGCCGCCACGATGTTCGGATAGGCGCCGCAGCGGCAGAGGTTGCCGCTCATGAACTCGCGGATCTCCGCGTCCGAGCCGGCACGTCCTTCGGCCAGCAGCGCAACAGCCGACATGATCTGCCCCGGCGTGCAATACCCGCACTGCAGCGCGTCGTGCCGAACGAATGCCGCCTGCAAAGGATGCAGCTCGACGTCGGTGCTCAGGCCCTCGATCGTCGTGACCTCGCGACCCTCACACTGAGCAGCCAGCATCAGACACGAGAGCACTCGTCTCCCGTCGACCAGCACCGTGCACGCGCCGCAGGCGCCCTGGTCGCAGCCCTTCTTGGTGCCGGTGAGCCCCAGCCGGTCGCGGAGCGCATCCAGCAGTGTCTCGTGGCCGGCGACGCGCAACTCGAAGGCCGCACCATTCACGGACGTCGTCAACGCAAGTGGTGGCTGGGCTGCGACTGCCAAGAGAATGACGGTGCCAGACGCCCTCACGCTTAGCCAGATCCCTGCGCATCCTGGGAATGGCAGGGACAGGTTGAGGGCGGGGTCCCGTATGGTCTAGGCGTGGCGCCGAGCACCGCACTCGGTGATTTCCTGCGCGCGCGCCGCGCGCTGTTGCACCCCGAGGACGTGGGGCTATCCGCCTCCGGCCGCCGACGGGTTCCTGGGCTGCGGCGCGAAGAGGTGGCCATGCTCGCCGGGATCAGCTCGGACTACTACCTGCGGCTCGAGCAGGGCCGCGAACACCACCCCTCCGCGCAGGTCATCGACGCCCTCGCCCGTGCGCTCCAGCTCGACGAACACGCCACCGCCCACCTCCATGCAATCTCGCAGCCGGCCGCGGCGCGCCATCGCCCCGAGCAACGCGAGCACGCGCCGGCCTCCATCGAACAGCTGATCGCCTCGTGGCCGAGCACGCCGGCATTCGTCCACGGGCGCTACATGGACGTGCTCGCCGCGAACGCGATGGCCTCGGCGCTCGCGCCAACCATCCTGACCCCGGGGGTCAACCTCGTCCGGGCGACGTTCTCGGACCCCGAGGTGCGCAGCCTACGCGGTGACTGGGAAGCCATCGCGCGCGGCGTGGTGGCCCGCCTGCGTGGGCTGGTCGGTACCGACGTCGACGATCCGCATCTTGCGGAGCTCGTCGACGAACTGTCGGCGAGCAGCGAGCAGTTTCGACGCCTGTGGGCACGTCACGACGTCGACGTCGTGACCCTCCCTACTCGCGTCATCAACCATCCACTCGTCGGTCGTATCGAGCTGCTGACCGAGACGCTGGCGATCACCGCCACCGAGGGACAGTTCCTCATCATCTATCACGCCGAGCCCGGCAGTCCGTCCGAGCAAGCGCTGACACGCCTGGCCTGCATGGTCGCCGGCGAAGGGCGACCGGATCTGCCGGGGTTGCCCGAGCGCGCCCGAGAGGATTCGAACCTCTGACCTTCGGTTCCGTAGACCGACGCTCTATCCAGCTGAGCTACGGGCGCAGGGGCAGCGGCCCATCTTAGCGGCGCTGCGCCGGGCCGTTCAGCCCGCGGGCGTGACGGCTCGGGTCATGTCCCCCTGGATCTCGGGGACGCTGAGAGCGCGGCTGTAGACGCGGACCTCGTCGATGCGGCCGGCGAACCACTCGGACCAGACCGCGGTGCCGCCGATGCGCAGCACGCCGGTCGAGGTCCTGAGGGTTCCCGACACCGCGCGGGTGCCGACCTGCGCGCCGTTGACGAAGATCCGGAGCGTGGCGCCGTCCCACGTCGAGGCCAGGTGGGTCCACGCGTTGACCGGCGTGTTCGCCGTGCCCGTCGCGCGCTGCTCGGCCGTCGTGAAGATGTGGCCGCTCGCCTTGCCGGTGCCGTCGCCCGCGTAGAGCGTGTAGATCAGGCCGCCCGGCTGCTCCTTCATGAGGACGGTCCGGTACGCCGAGCCGACGGCGCTCGGGTTCACCCACGCGGACATGGTCACGCCGGTGGTGAGGTCGAGCGGGTTGGCGTCCGGGATCGTCACCCAGTCGTTGATGCCGTCGAAGCTGAGCGCGCTGCCGAACCGACCGCTCACTGAGCGCGTGGCGCCGCTGATCGTGCCGAGATGGCCGTTGCCCGAGCCGTCGGTGACACTGGAGCCGGAGGCCTCGTCGAAACCGTAGGCGGCCACGAGGCCGGGCGGCGTGGTCGGCGGGGGCGGGTCGACCACCAAGGTCACGGCGACCGTCTTCGGCGACCCGGTCGCGCCCGCGGCGGACACCGTGACGTCCGTCGTGTAGGTCCCCGCGGTCAGCCCGGTGATCGACGGCGTCACCGTGACCGACCCGGCGCCGGTGCCGCTGCTGGGCGAGACCGACAGCCACGGCGCGCTCTCGGAAGCGCTCCAGCTCAGCGTGCCTCCGCCCGTGTTGGAGACGCCGAACGTCTTCGCGGCTGGAGAGGCGCCGCCCTGCACGCTGCTGAAGGCGAGCGAGGCGGGCGACACTGACAGGGCCGGGGGCGCCGGCGGGTCGACGGTGAAGGTCACGCCGATCGTCCGGGGCGAGCCCGACGCGCCCGTCGCCGACACGGTGATGTCCGTGGTGTAGGTGCCGGGGGCGAGCGCGGACTTCGCGGCGGCGACGGTGATCGTCCCGGCGCCGGTGCCGCTGCCCGGGGAGATCGACAGCCACGGCGCGCTCTCAGACGCGGTCCAGCTCAGCGTCCCGCCGCCGTTGTTGGCGACGGTGAGCGTCTTGGACGCGGGCTCCGGCCCGTCGGCGACGGCGCTGAAGGACAGCGAGGCCGGGGACACCGCCAGAGCCGGCGGCGGCGGGTCGACCACGAACGTCACCGCGACCGTCTTCGGCGACCCGGTCGCGCCCGCGGCGGACACCGTGACGTCCGTCGTGTAGGTCCCCGCGGTCAGCCCGGTGATCGACGGCGTCACGGTGACCGACCCGGCGCCGGTGCCGCTGCCGGGCGAGACCGACAGCCACGGCACACCCTCCGAGGCCGACCAGCTCAGCGTCCCGGCGCCGGTGTTCGCGACCTCGATCGTCTTCGCTGCGGGCGAGGCCCCGCCCGAGGTGCCGCTGAAGGACAGCGCCGCGGGCGACACCGAGAGCACCGGTGGCGGCGGATCGACCACGAACGTCACCGGGATCGTCTTCGGCGAGCCACTCGCCCCCGCGGCCGTGACCGTCACATCGGTCGAGTAGGTCCCGGCGGCCAGCCCGCCGATCGACGGCGTCACGTTCAGGGTCCCCGCACCCGTGCCGCTGCCCGGCGAGACGGACAGCCACGGCGCGCTCTCGGAGGCGGTCCAGCTCAGCGTCCCGCCCCCGGAGTTTGCGACGCTCAACGTCTTGGCCGCCGGCGAGGAGCCGCCCTCGGCACCGGAGAACGACAGCGACGCGGGCGACACCGACAGCGCGGGTGACACCGGCGCCGAACAGGTCACCGGGTTGGCCATATCGGTCTGCAGCTCGGTCGAGGAGAGCGCGCGATTGTAGAGCCGGACCTCGTCGATCCGGCCGGCGAACCACTCGGTCCAGACGGCGTTGCCGCCGATCCGCAGCGGGTTGGCGTCGTTGACGATGGAGCCGCTCGCGGCGCGGCTGCCGACCTGGGTGCCGTTGACGAACAGTCGCAGCGTGGCGCCGTCGTACGTGGTCGCCAGGTGCGTCCAGACGCCGGCAGCGAGCGCCGAGGAGCCCCGCGTGTCGACCTCGAACGGCGTCGAGACGTGCCCGCTCGGGCGGTTCGAGTCGGTCTGCGCGTAGAGCGAGTAGCTGATGCCGCCGGCGCGCTGCTTGAAGAGCACTGTGCGCCAGTCGCCGCCGAGCGCGGTCGGGTTCACCCACGCCGACGCGGTCATGCCGGTCGTCAGCCGCACCGAGCTCGCGTCGTCGACCGTCACCCAGTCGTTGACCCCGTCGAAGGTCAGGGCGCCGCCGAAGCGGCCCGAAGTGGTGCGCGTGGCGCCGCTGATCGTGCCAGTGTTACCCGCGGTCGAGGCGTCGGGGGTCGTGGTGCCCGACGCCTCGTCGAAGCCCCAGGCGCCCACGAGACCCGAGGCCACCGGGCAGCTCGGCGCCTCGGTGACCGTGAAGGCGATGTCGACCGTCTTCGGCGAGCCCGAGACGCCCGCGGCGGTCACTGCGACGGTGCCGGTGTGCAGGCCCGGCGCCAGCCCGGCCGTCGACGGCGTCACGGAGACGGTGCGCGGGGCGGCGTCGGACGCCGGCGTGACGGTCAGCCACGGGACGTTGGCGGACGC
>CAVZDW010000003.1:0-301955 GCA_963774155.1 uncultured Solirubrobacteraceae bacterium | reverse complement strand
GGTGAGACGGCCGCCGAGGCCACGCCCGAGATGGCGGCCGCCTAGCGGGATGCAGCTCTGGCCAGGATCGCCGTTCCCGCTGGGCGCGAACTACGACGGCGTCGGCACCAACTTCGCGATCTTCTCGGAGGCGGCCGAGCTCGTCGAGCTCTGCCTGTTCGACGCCGACGGAACCGAGACGCGCACGCGGCTGACCGAGATGGCGGCGTGGGTGTGGCACGGCTACGCGCCCAACATCGGTCCGGGGCAGCGCTACGGCTATCGCGTCCACGGCCCGCACGATCTCGCTCGCGGGCAGCGCTCGAACCCGTCGAAGCTCCTGCTCGACCCGTACGCGACGGCCATCGACGGAGCGGTGCGCTGGGACGAGGCGGTCTTCCCGTACCGCTTCGCGGATCCCCAGAACTCGTCCAACGACGACGACAGCGCGCCGTTCATGCCCAAGTCCGTCGTGACCAGCCCGTTCTTCGACTGGGCGAACGATCGCGCCCCGAACGTGCCGCTCGACGACAGCGTGATCTACGAGGTCCACGTCAAGGGGTTCACGGAGCAGCATCCCGACATCCCCGAGCCGATGCGCGGGACCTACGCGGGCCTCGCGCATCCGGCCGCGATCGAGTACCTGCTCGCGCTCGACGTGACGGCGGTCGAGCTGCAGCCCGTGCACCAGTTCGTCCACGACTCGCACCTCGTCGACCGCGGGCTGCGCAACTACTGGGGCTACAACTCGATCGGGTTCCTCGCGCCGCACAACGAGTACTCGTCGTCGGGGCAGGACGGTCAGCAGGTCCAGGAGTTCAAGTGGATGGTCAAGGCCCTGCACGCGGCGGGCATCGAGGTGATCCTCGACGTCGTCTACAACCACACGGCGGAGGGCAACCACCTCGGGCCGGTCCTCTCGTTCAAGGGGATCGACAACGCCGCGTACTACCGGCTCGTGGACGACGATCGGCGCTACTACTACGACACGACGGGCACCGGCAACAGCCTGAACATGCGCCATCCCCACGTGCTGCAGCTGATCATGGACTCGCTGCGGTACTGGGTCACCGACATGCACGTGGACGGCTTCCGCTTCGACCTCGCGTCGACGCTCGCGCGCCAGTTCCACGAGGTCGACCGGCTGTCGGCGTTCTTCGACCTCATCCAGCAGGACCCCGTCGTCTCGCGCGTCAAGCTGATCGCCGAGCCGTGGGACGTCGGCGAGGGCGGCTACCAGGTCGGCAACTTCCCGCCCCTGTGGTCCGAGTGGAACGGCAAGTACCGCGACACCTTGCGCGACTACTGGCGCGGCGAGCCGCAGACGCTGGGCGAGTTCGCCTCGCGCCTGACCGGCAGCTCGGACCTCTACGAGGACGACGGGCGCCAGCCCTCGGCGAGCGTGAACTTCGTCACGTCGCACGACGGCTTCACGCTCAACGACCTGGTCTCCTACAACGAGAAGCACAACGAGGCGAACGGCGAGGGCGGAGCCGACGGCGAGAGCCACAACCGCTCATGGAACTCGGGCGCCGAGGGCCCGACGGACGACCCGGAGATCCTCGACCTGCGCGGGCGCCGCCGGCGCACCTTCCTCGCGACGCTCTTCCTCTCGCAGGGCATCCCGATGCTCCTCGGCGGGGACGAGATCGGGCGGACGCAGGGCGGCAACAACAACGCGTACTGCCAGGACAACGAGATCTCGTGGTTCGACTGGGACCACGAGGACGGCGCGCTGCTCGCGTTCACCCAGCGGCTGATCTCCTTCCGGCGCGCGCACCCCGTCTTCCGGCGGCGCCACTTCTTCCACGGCGAGTCGCTGGGCGCGAACGGGCCCGACATCGCGTGGTTCCGCCCCGACGGGTCCGAGATGAAGGCCGAGGACTGGTCGTCGGGCTTCGGCAAGGCGATCGGCGTCTTCTTCAACGGCGAGACGATCCCCAGCCCGGACCCGCGGGGCGAGCGCGTGGTGGACGATTCGTTCCTCGTCCTCTTCAACGCGCACCATGAGCCGCTGAGCTTCACGGTGCCGGCCGGCGAGTGGGGCGCCCGCTGGCTGCGGATGCTCGACACGGCGGACGCCTTCAACGAGGGTGACAGCGTGGAGGCGGGCACCGCCACGACGGTGGACGCGAGGAGCCTGGCGCTGTTCCGCAGGACGGGCTGACGTGGAGCTCCAGGTCGAACGCCGGACGGCGGGGAGATCCCGGTGCTCGCGGTCCACGGCGACGCTCGCCCTGAGGGCGCGCCCGGCCGAGTGAGCGTCGGCGGCCGCCCCGCGAAGGGGCGACCGCCGAGGCCGGTCAGCGGTTGGAGGTGCCGCTGGTCTCGGTGTAGGGCTCGCGGCTGCCGGACTTCGCCAGCCCGCGGCTGATCATGTAGCCGACGGTGAGGATCCCGACGATCAGCCACGTCTCGGAGGCGGCGAGGCGGTCGTCGTGGCCGTCGCCGGCCTTGGTGAGCAGCCCGGCGAGCAGCACGCCGACGGTCGCGGCGACGTACGCGTAGAACTCGGTCGTCTTGGTGGCGCCCTTGGTCTCGGTGCTCAGGTGACGCTCGCTGCGGTGGTTCGTCGCGGCGACGCGATCATTCGTTTCCATGGTGGTCATGCGGTGCTCCTGGGTTCTGGGTTAGTCAGGGTCGGTACTGCGGCTAGCGGCCGATGCGCACGTCGGCGGCGTCGACGACGCCGGTCCGGTTCTTGCGCTGGCGCTCGTAGGTGCGCACGGCGGCCGCGGTGTTCTCGTCGGCGTCGCGCAGGGTCGTGGTGATGGCGTCGACGCTCTGCTCGTCGTAGCCCGACCACGGCTCCTCGCCGGTCAGCTTGGCGATCTTGTCGGTGATCGTCGCGCGGTTCTCGTGCTTGCGCTCGTAGGCGTCGATCGTCCGCAGCTCGCGCTGGCTGAAGCCGTTGAGGCGCGCGGCGATGTCCTCCGCCGTCTGCTTGTCGTAGTCGGCGATCGGGAGGTCCTGCTCGGTCGCCACGACGCCGGTGATGGCGCCTTCGGCGGCCGCGACCCCCGGGATCTTGCGGGCCTGGTCGGCGATGCTCATATAGGTGCTCCTGTTTCAGGGATGGGGAGGAGGCCCAGCTCGCGCCGGGCCTCCGGAGGTGGGTGCTGCGCTGGTGCGGGCGCCGCTAGGCGGTCGCGAGCTCGCGCTCGGCGGCCTTGAGCACGCCGGCGCGATTCTTGTGGCTGCGCTCGTAGGCGCGGACCTGCTCGGCGCGATCGTCGTCGCTCTCGGCGAGGACGGTCTGCACCTCGGCGGCGGTCAGCTCGTCGTAGCCGGCCCACGGCTCGTTGCCGCGAAGCGTGCTGATGCGGCTGAGGACCGTGGTGCGGTTCTCGTTCTTGCGCTCGTAGGCGTCGACCTTGGCCAGGTCGATCTGGGAGAGCTCGGACAGCCTGCCGGCGATCTCCTCGGCCGTGAGCTTGTCGTAGCGGGCGATGGCGAGGTCGCCCTCGGATGCCACGGCGCCCTTGATCTCACCCTCGACCTGGGCGACGCCCGGCACCTTGCGGGCCTGGCGGGCCGTGCGCTTGGCGCGCGTGCCGGCCTTGCGGACGGCGTCGGCGGCGCCGGTCGTGCTGACCTCGAAGGAGGGATCGCCCTTGACCTCGGCGCGGACGACGGCGTCCGTCAGCTTGGGGATCTCACGCAGGACGCGCTCGAGCATCCGCTCCTCGTCGGTGCGGATCGACGCGGCCAGCCGAGCCGTCTCGTCGTCGCCGACCGCGCGGGCCAGGCGCTCGATCGCCGTGTACGTCGCGATCTCGAGCGCCTCCGACGCGTAGGCGTCCTTGGCGTTCTTGAGGACCTTCTCCTCGCCGCCGGAGCCGCGCAGGAGGTCGAACGGCGTCTTGCCGAGGGCCAGCGCCTGTCCGACGACGCTCTCCACGGCGCCCACCGCGGCGGTCAGCGGATTGCCGCCCTGGCCCAGCTCGCGGCGACGCCGGCCGACGCGATCCGCGTGGTCGCGCGTCTGGCCGAGATGCTGCTCCAGCGCCGTGCGGTAGGTGCCGCGGGGCGTCATGGCGATCTGCGACTGCAGCACGCGGACCAGGGCATCCTCGCTGGCCTGGGCCTCGCCGAGGTACTGCACGACCTTCTTCTGAGAAGTGTTCATCCTGCGTCCAATCCAGTAGAGAGGTCCCTCGGGACAGCGAAACCGAGGGACGAGTTAGAGGACGCGTGAGACAGATGATGCCCGGCGCCAAGCCGTCTCTGAAACTCTTCCCATGGCGGGACGCGTCGAAACGGTCCCGGGGGTGTCTGTGCGCTCACGCACAGTGGGTCAGCGCGGACGCCATGCGCGCGGTACCACGTGCGATCGCGGCGTGCGGCGCAGTGCCCATGTGAAGTCGGCACGCCGGTCGAGAGGCCAGCCGTCCGGCTCGACGGTCGACGGCGTTTAGCTCGTCCGGGCGATGGATCAGGTCGCCTGCGGCCGGCCGCCGTGCGCCGCACGGCCGGTCGCCGAGGCCTAGGTGAGCGGGCCGACCTCGAGCCGAGTCCACTCCGACGGGAAGCCGTGGGAGTAAGACCAGCCCGAGCGGTCGGGCGGGACGACGGTCACTGGGATGCCGAGGGCTTGGATGCGTTTGGGAAGCGCGTGGCGGTGCCAGTGCTCGTGGTGCTCGCGCGGCGTGGAAAGGAGGATCTCGTCGCACTCGCCGCGTTCCACGAGTGCCGCGATCGTCGCGACGGCGTCCTCCCCGGGGTCCACGAGGGTCACCGGCTGGTCGCCGGCGGCGCGTTCCGTAAGTTCGAGCGCCTCCTCGGGCGTCCAGTCGGGAGCTTCAGGATCCCGCTCGGGCGGGACCATGAGCGCGATCTGGTAGCCGGCGAGGGCGCGCTGCTTGACCTCCTCGAGCAACTGCGGCGCTGACTCCGTGCGGTTGGCGACTACGAGCAGCCGCCGGGAGGGGGGCTCGGTCATGGCACTCAGACCTCCAGCGTCGTTGAGGGATCGCGTTGCGTGACGGTGACGCGGCGTTGGACCCGCGGCACGAAGGGACGCTCCTCCAGCCCGCCCCCGGGGCGCACGCAGACCGCTGTCGCCTCTGGGATCTCCTGCCAGGCTCCGGGAAGGTCGGCGAACGGCTCCGAGACGATGACGCGGTCGCCTTCGTTGAACCGCTGCAGGCGCGAGTTGTCGGGATGCAGGCGCTTGACGGTGTCGACGTCCGCAGACGCGAAGAGCGAGCGGGCGGGACCTTCGGTCGCGTACCGCACCGCCCACAGGCACGTGCCATCCGACACGCCGAACGTCCCCTGCACGGGGGCGGCGACGCCATGCTCGGCCGCCGTGGCCTCGATCACCCCGACGGTCTGCTCGAGCGCGGCGATCGGATCGGACTCCAGCCCCAGCGTCAGCGCGAGATGGAAGACGACCTCGGTGTCGGTCGAACCCTGGACGGCGGCGAACTGGTCGGGCTTGATCGCGAGCATGAGGTCCCGCCGCAACAGATGGAAGTCGGCGATGTAGCCGTTGTGGACGAACAACCAGCGGCCGTGGCGGAACGGGTGGCAGTTGGTCTGCTGGACCGGCGAGCCGATCGCCGCCCGCACGTGCATGAGGAAGAGCGGCGACTCGATGTGGGCGGCGATCTCATGCAGGTTGGTATCGCCCCACGCGGGTGCGACACCGTGATAGACGCCGGGACCTTCGCCGGCGCCGTACCAGCCCACGCCGAAGCCGTCGCCGTTCGTCGTCTCGGCACCCATGCGCGAGTGCAGGCTCTGGTCCACGATTCCGTGCTGCGTCTTGAAGAGCAGCTCCTCGATCAGAACCGCCTGGCCCAGCCACCCCATCCAGCGACACATGGCAACCGCTCCTTTGAGTCGTCGCAGCAGAGTCTCGCCGTGCGGGCGCGGCCGCGCATCATCCGATCGAGATGATCGTCAGGTATGGCCTCAGAACACGCTCGCCCAGTCGTTCTTGACGCTGACGACGGTCCAGGCGTCGGCGGCGGCCTGTTCGAGCGCCTGTTCGGCTCCGGTGGTGTAGGCGAACTCGCGCTCGCCGTCGTCGTGCAGGAGGAGCAGGCGCAGGGACGGCTTGTCGGGATGCTGGGTGAAGTGGAGCATCGGGACGTCGCCGTTCGAGTTGCCCGCGGCCAGCAGCGGCCGGCGGCCGATGCGGCTCCAGATACGGACCGGCTTCTCCGGGCCGTCGTCGAGGTAGTCGGCCTCGGGCCTGCGCGTGATCGTGCCGCCGCGGTCGTCGCTCGTATACGTCAGCGCCACGGTGCTGCCGATCACGCGCTCGCGGGGGATGCCGTAGACGTCGTGGGTGATCGGGCGCATGAAGTCGCGCCCGCCTCCGGAGACGATGAAGTTGGTGAACCCGTTGGCCGTCAGGTAGTCGAGCAGCTCGATCATCGGCCGGTAGGCGGTCTCGAGGTAGCCGCGGCTCAGCGTGGGGTGCTGCGAGCCGCGCAGGAACGCGTCGGCCTGCGCCTCGAACGCCTCGACGCTGATGCCGTCATGCGCCGCCAGGACGCCCGCCGCGAGGATCCGCACGTTGGTGTCGTCGCCGGCGTAGTGCTCGTCCATGAGCTCGCTCAGCCAGCGGTAGTCGCGCTCGTGCGCGGCCTTCCATGGCTGGCGCTCGCGCAACGCCGGGTCGGCGTCGGCCATCTCCACGAGCCGGCGCAGGATGAAGTCGAGCTGGATCGGCAGCGGCTTCTCGCACCACAGCGTGCCGTCGTTGTCGAACACGGCCACGCGCTCTTCGCCCGGCACCGGCTCGGACCCGTCGGCGCCGGTCACCTGGGCGACGAAGTCGACGATCGCCTGCTTGGCCGGGCCGTCGCGCCAGCTCCGCATGTCCCGATCGTTCCTGACCGTGCATCGTCCGGCTTCATCCGTACCGGGTGATGCCGGATCACCCCGTGCGCGCGAAGGTCGGCGGATGACCAACCCCGTTTCGCTCATCGCCGCCGGCTTCGGGCCCGATGCCGTCTTCGAGGGCCGGGTCGTGGCCGAGCTCCAACGGCTGGAGCAGAGCGGCGCGCTGCGCGTCATCGACGTGCTCTTCGTCCGGCGGAACCCCGACACGGACGCCCTCGAGACACGGGCCGGGATCCCCGGGCGTGCGACCGTCGTCTCCCAGGCCGACGTCGACGAGGTCGCCGGCGCGCTGGGGCCGGGCCAAGCGGGCGGCCTCCTGCTGATCGAGCACGTGTGGGCGGGCGAGCTCGAGGCCGAGATCGCCGAGACCGGCGGCACGATCGTGCAGCACTCGCTCCTGGATCCCGAGCAGGCGCAGGCACTCGGCGCCTGACGCTCGCTTCATCCGTTTCGGATGACGACGCAGCCCGGGCCCCGGTTCACGATCCTTACCATGGCCACCCAGCATCACCACGACGAGGAGGTCGGCGTCGCGCAGGGGGTGGGCCTGGTGATCCTCGGGTCGCTGCTGTTCTGGCCCCGCCTGTTCATCCTCGGCTTCGTGATCTTCGACCGTCAGATCGGCGACGCGTTCTCGAGCTGGCTGATCCCGTTCTTCGGCTTCTTCCTGCTCCCGTGGACCACCGTGTCCTACGCGGCGATGTGGAGCATCACATCCGAGTCGGTCAACGGCGTGGAGTGGGCCTTCGTCGGGTTCGCGTTCCTGCTGGATGTCTGGACCTGGTCCGCCTTCCGGCGCTGACCTCGCATGAGCGATGAACAGCCCATCGGACCCGTCCAGCTGATCGTCCTGGGCTTCGACCATCCCCGCTTCCAAGGCGAGATCGTCGCCGAGCTGGAGCGGCTGCGCGACAACGGCGGGGTCCGGGTGATCGATGCGCTCGCGCTCTACAAGGACCTCGACGGCGAGTTCGAGATCGTCGAGCTGGAAGGGCAGGCCGCTGATCTCGGTCTCGTCGTCGCCGCGCTGGTCGGCCTGGCCATCGAAGGCGAGGAGGGCGAGGAGAGCGAGCCCGACGGCGGGGACGACGGCTGGGACGTCCTCGACGACATCCCGCGCGACACCGGCGCTGCACTGCTCCTCGTCGAGCACCATTGGGCCGTTCCGCTGCGCGACGCCGTCGCGCGGGCGGGCGGCTACCGCATCGGCGACGGCTTCATCAGCCCGCTCGACCTCGTCGAGATCGGTCTCGTCTCGGCGCAGGAGGCCGAGGCGCTGCACGCCATCGAGAGCGGCACCACCTAACGGAGGTCCACGATGTTCGCTTCACGCAGAGTTGCCCGCAGGACTGCGCGCCGCGTCGCCCGTCGCCGCGCTCGTTGATCCGCCGAGCCCCATGCGGTCGGGGTGGGCGGCGATCGCCCGCTCCTGCTCGTCGGGGAAGTTGCCGGCCAGCGCCTCGTCCAGCAGGCGCCGCTCGGCGAGAACCCGCTGGCGGTCGGCGCCGTCGACGACCTCGAGGAGGTGCTCGTAGAGCGCGTGTAGGCGTCGGGTGATCTGCACCGAATCCGCGCCGTAGCGACGGATCTCGGTCACCGCGAGCTCGAAGTACTCGGCCCATGACGGTCCCGGCACGCAGCCCCGCGGGGTGCCGCCCTCGTCGACCACGAGCGTCGGGCCCGGGTGCCGGCGGTGGAGCTCGACGAGCAGCGTCTCGATCCGGTCGAGTGCCTGCGCGGCGGTCGTCGGATCGTTGATGGCGGGCGACAGCCCGCGGATCGCGATGTCGACGAGGATGCGGATGACGAAGGCCGGGTCCTGGTCGACGGTCCGCTGGCGCGAGAGCACGAGCACCCGCCGCGCGGCGGCGGCTTCCGGCGGCGTCCGGCCGCCGTGGACGCGCAGCGTGCTCACGCCCGGGGACAGGTAGCTCCCCACTCTCGGCACGACCTCGACGAAGCCGCCGGTGGCACGTGCGAGCCGCAGCAGCGCCGCGCGATCGATCGCGGCGATCACGGCCGGCGGGCCATCGTGCGCGCAGGTGGCGGCCGCCGGGATCGAACGGCGCGTCGCCCGTCGCGGCGCCCAGCGGGTGCACGTCGTCGATCACGGCGTATCCGCGCCGCATGAGCACGCGGAGGATCCCGCCGACCTGCGTCATCTCGAACGCGCGCTGGACGAGCGCGACGAACGCCCCGAGCGTGACCACGAGCAGCGCCAGCCCGAACACGACGGTGAACGCGGGGACGAACTCGGGGTCCGTCTGCCGCCCGAGGGCGGCCAGCGCGAACAGCGCGTACGTGGCGGTCGCCGTCGGGAGCGCGAGTCCCGCGATCACCACGGGGTCGCGGCGGAGCCTCGCGGCCAGCCGTGGCGAGTAGGACGACGTCTGGATCTGCGCGGCGACGAAGACCGCCGAGAAGATGATCCCGGTGAACGTGATCATCCCCGCCGCCAGGGCGCCGAAGATCTGCTGCACCGCGGAGACCGAGAGCTGCAGGCGCTCGCCGTCCCCGACCCGTTCGTCGAGGAGCGGCAGCGTGAGCGCCAGCGTGATCGCCACGACGTTCGTGGCCAGCACCGGGACCCACATGGCCGAGGCCAGCCAGATGCGAGCGCGGAAGAAGCGCCGCCCGCTCACGGCGCGGCCGCCTGGAGCGGGGCCCGGCTGGTGAGCCGCAGGCCGAGGATCGGGTAGGCAAGCGTCGAGAGCACGGCGGCGCCGACGAGTGACGCCGCCGTCGACGCGCGCATGTTGCCGGTCTCGCGTGCGATCGTCGTGATGGCCAGCACGAGCGGGAGCTGCGTGGCGCAGAAGCACGCGAGCGCCAGACGCTCGCGCCGGTCGAGGACGTCGCGGTAGAGCAGCAGCGCCGGCGCCCCCCGGACCACGAGGAAGAGTCCGAAGAACAGGAACATCTTGGCGATGCCGGACGCGCTCGAGAACAGGGCGTCGATGTCCAGGCGCATCCCGCTGACCACGAAGAAGAACGGGATGAAGACGCCGAACGCGACGGCGGTCAGCTTGGAGTCGAAGCTCGGCACCTCGCGCTCCTTGAGCACCTGCCGGGTGATGAGCCCCGCCGCGAAGCCGCCGAGCAGCAGGTCGAGGCCGAGCTCGGAAGCCAGCAGCGCGAGCGCGAAGACGAGGACCACGATCCAGCGCACCGCGAGCTGCGAGCTCTTCTCGAGCGTCCGCTCGAGGACCGGCATCGTGCGCTCCGAGGACCGCACGGCGAGCACGGCCACGGTGACGGCCAGCACCACGAACAGGCTGAGGATCAGCGCGTTGTGGACCGCGCTCTGGGTCGACAGGATCAGCGTGATGAGAACGATCGGGCCGAACTCCCCGACTGCTCCCGCGGCGAGCAGGTACGTTCCGAGCCGCGTCTTCAGCTCCCCGCTGTCCGAGAGGATCGGGATCAGGGTGCCGATCGCCGTGGTCGCGAGCGCCGAGCCGGTGTAGAGCAGGGAGAGCACGATCCCCGCCGCGGCGAGCAAGCCGCCGATCGTGTAGGCGAGCAGGAGCGAGATCGCCCAGCCGATCGCGGCGAGGCGCAGCGGCGTCCCGGCGATCCGGCGCAGGTCGATCTCGTAGCCGGCGAAGAAGAAGAGCATGCCGAGCCCGAGGTCGGCGAAGAACTGCAGGAACTCCGACACCTCCAGGCCGAGGACCTGCGGCCCGATGAGCACGCCGAGCAGCAGCTCGACGACGACCGTCGGGACGATCAGCGACCGGCCGGACAGCAGCGCCGACAGCGTCCCGGCCGCTGCGGCGGTAGCGGTGACGACGAGGAAGTCACCCGGGTCGACGCCGATCGCGGCCGGGCCGACCATCGGTCGGTCTAGTGGTGGAAGTTCGGCGAGTTCTCCTGCGTGTGCACGGGCGCGGGCTGCTTGCTCAGCACCCCGAGCGCTCGCTGCATGTCGAGGAGCAGCAGGTCGGCGAGGTCGTGCGTGAACCCGCGGCGGACGACCACGCGCAGGGCGGCGAGGTCCGTCCGGTGCTCCGGGAACGTGTAGGCGGGCACCTGCCAGCCGCGCGAGCGCAGCCGGTTGGAGACGTCGAACACGGTGTAGTTGTCGATTTCGTCGCGGAGCTTGAACGCGAACACGGGGAGCTCGTCGCCGCGGGTGAGCAGCTCGAAGGGTCCGAGCTCCTCGATCTCGCCCGACAGCCGCGTCGCGACCTCCCGGGAGTACCCGTGGACGGCCTGGTAGCCGTTGAACCCGAGGCGCAGGAAGTTGTAGTACTGCGCGATCACCTGGGCGCCGGGCCGCGAGAAGTTGAGCGCGAACGTCGGCATGTTGTCGCCGAGGTAGTTCACCCAGAAGATGAGCTCGTCAGGCAGGGCGTCGGCGTCGCGCCAGACGATCCAGCCGACGCCCGGGTACACGAGGCCGTACTTGTGGCCCGACGCGTTGATCGAGGCGACGCGCGGCAGGCGGAAGTCCCACACGAGGTCCTCGTCGATGAACGGCGCCACGAAGGCACCGGAGGCGCCGTCGACGTGCACCGGCACGTCGAGGCCGGTGTCCCGCTCGAGCTTGTCGAGGGCGGCGCAGATGTCGGCGATCGGCTCGTACGCGCCGTCGAACGTCGACCCGAGGATGGCGACGACGCCGATCGTGTTCTCGTCGCACTGCGCGACGGCCTCCTCGGGCGACAGCGTGAACCGGTCGCCCTCCATCGGGACGAGCCGCATCTCGACGTCCCAGTAGTTCGCGAACTTCTCCCAGCAGATCTGGACGTTGATGCCCATGACGATGTTCGGCTTGTCGAACGGCTGGCCGGCGGCCTTGCGCCGGTTCTGCCAGAGGCGCTTGAGCGTCAGCCCGCCGAGCATCGCGGCCTCGCTCGAGCCGGTGGTCGAGCAGCCCGTCGCCGTGGCGGCCTCGGGCGCGTTCCACAGCCGGCTGAGCATGCTCACGCAGCGCGTCTCGATCTCCGCGGTCTGCGGATACTCGTCCTTGTCGATCATGTTCTTGTCGAACGTCTCGGCCATGAGCTTCTGCGCCTGCGGCTCCATCCAGGTCGTCACGAACGTCGCGACGTTGAGCCGGGCGTTGCCGTCGATCATCAGCTCGTCGTGGATGATCTGGTAGGCAACGTCGGGTGGCAGCGCCCCCTCGGGGAGCGCCAGGCGAGGGATCCGCGCGCCCTCGAGAGCGAACAGCGGCGACGTCTGAAGTTCCATGCCATCAGCCTCCCAGCGAGGCTCTCAGGCCGCCTCACCCGAAACGGACGATTCGCGCTGAGCGACGGCCGTGCGCGCGAGCAGCAGCGCGCCGGCCAGGAAGCAGGCGGCTCCGACCGACGTGCCGGCGTTCGAGATCCGCACGTTCACCATGACGTCGCTCGACGGCTCGACGAGCGAGGCCACGGCCGCGACGCCGAACGCGACCGACCCGAGGAGGTTCAGCGCGCCGATCCACCAGTCGAGCGACCGCCGGAGCCGGCGCACCGCCGCGTACGCGAGCGCCGAAGCGACGAGGAAGCAGGCTGACCCGTAGACGTCCGGCGCCCAGACGCGCAGGTCCGTCTGCCGGGCGTCGAGGCCGTGCTCCATGGCCAGGAACGTGCTGACGTTGAACAGCAGGGTGCCGGCGAACTGGATGAACGCCGCCGGCCGGTCGCTCCGCCCGGCGCCGGCGAGCTGCAGGTAGGCGGCCGACGTGAAGAAGAGCGAGCCGACGAAGAACGTGACGCCGATCCCCGCCCTCGGCGTCGAGGCCCACTGCGACACGACCGAGGCGACCAGGAAGCAGGCGGAGCCGAGCGCGAACAGCGCGCCCTGACCGCGCGGGCCCTTCACGGCGAAGGCTTCGCCGGCATGGGCGTCAGGCGCGCCGTGACCACGTACGCCACGACCACCGCGACGATCACCAGCGGCATGACCGCCAGCCCGTCGGAGGCCAGGAGGAGCGTGGCGAGGAGCGTCGACGTCAGCGGGAGCCGCAGCATCGTCGTGGACATGGCGCCGATCCCCATCGCCACGGCCGGGACGAGCTCGAGCCCGGGGAGGTGCGACGCCGCGATGCCCCCGGCGGCGCCCAGGAACATCGCCGGGAACACCGGGCCGCCGCGGAAGCTCGACAGCGAGAGCGAGTACGCGAGGCCCTTGCAGGCGATGAGCAGCAGCAGGGCTCCGACCGACCAGTCCGCCGCACCGGAGATCAGGCCGGGGAGGGCGTCCTGGCCCGAGAACAGGACCTCGGACGCGCTCTGATCCGTGGCCTGCTCGAAGCCGATGGCGAGGCCGCCGATCAGCAGCCCGAGCACGGGCATCAGCAGCATCATGCGCGGCTCGACGCGCGTGCGGATCGCGACGGCCAGCACCTGGATCCCGCGCCCGAGGAACGGCGCCAGCAGCCCGAACGCGATCGCGTAGCCGAACATCGCGACGGTCGGGCGGTCGAACGGCGGCAGCCCAGGGATCGAGAGCGAGAACGTCCCGAACCCCGTCAGCGAGTCCAGGCCGATGAAGATCAGCGTGCCGATCCCCGCGGCCAGCAGCCCGGGGACGAGCACGAGCCCCAGCATCGGGCCGCCGAGCCCGGAAGCCTCGAGCAGCAGGAAGGCGCCCAGCAGCGGCGAGCCGAACAGCGTGCTGATCGTCGCGAAGCTGCCCGCGGCGGAGATGACCGCCGCGGCGGTCGGCGGCGCGTCGCGCTTGGCGAGCCGGACGGCCAGGACGCCGAGCCCGCTGCCGATGAGGATCAGCGGCGCCTCGGGTCCGAGCACCGCGCCGAAGCTCAGCGTGGCGAGCGCCGCCAGCAGGACGCCGGGGACCGCTTCGGCCGGCCACGGTCCGCTCGTGTGGAAGCCGTCGGCCGGCGAGTGGCCGCCACGGCCGGGCAAGAACCGGATCGCGCAGGCGGTGAGCAGGCCGGACAGCGCGAGCACGGGCAGCGGCCACCAGGTCGGCGCGGCGTCGAACCCGAGGCCCTCGGGCAGCGACTCGAACACCGCCTCCTGCACGACGGCGACGAGCTTCAGGAACCCGTAGGCGACGGCCGAGACGGGGGCGCCGATCAGCGCGGCGATCAGCAGGAGCTGGAGGTAGCTGCGGCTCCGCAGCAGGACCTGCGGATCGGGGGAAGTGTCCCCCGGGGCCGTCACAGCCCTCGCTCGACCGGGATCCGTCCCGAGTCGGCGGCGTCGGCGAGCGCCTCGTAGTCGCGCTCGTTCTGGTCCGCGTAGGTCTCGGCGAAGGCCGCGAGCGCGCGGTCGAAAGCGTCACTGGAGCCGAGGTACGTCGCGATCGCGACCGAGTCGCCCGAACGGGCGTGCGCGCGGGCGAGTGTCCAGGCGCACACGTCGGCGTAGGCCCCCATTGAGTTCGGCGACATCGACTCGACGAGCGCCGAGCCCTTGGAGTCCCAGAGCTGGCGGATGTAGAAGTCGCGCTTGACGCCGTCGTGAGCGTCGACGCGGATCCAGCCGAGCATGATGTCGCTGGCCGCCTGCATCAGCCGCTGGCCCTCCACGACGCGCTGTCCGTGGCTCGAGAAGGTGCTGCGGCCGAGCACCGGCTCGAGCACCGAGGCCTGGGCCTCCTTGGCCTGGAGGAGCAGCGGGTCCTGGCCGTCGCGGCCGAGCATGAGGACGATCCACGCGCGCGTTCCGACGCTGCCGACGCCGACCACCTTGCGCGCCGCGTGGACGTAGCGGAAGCGCTCGAGCAGGCTCCGGCGGTCGCGCGAGAGCGTCCGCCGGTACGCACGGATCGCGCCGCGCATGAACGTCTCGATCTGCGCCGCCTCCATCTCCGACGCGACCTCCTCGATCGGCACGATGAGCGGCGCGTCGCTTGCGATCCGCCGCTCGCCGTCGACGACGTGGGTCAGCTTGGCGAAGGCCCGCAGGCTGTCCTTCGCCCGCGCCTTCGCGACGTTGCGCTCGAAGCGCTTGCGCTCCTTCGCAGTCGCCTGGAACGACCAGCGCGCGGCTGCCTCGTCCAGGTTCAGCCGCGTGTACCAGAGGTCCAGGGTCCGGAGTCCGGCGAACTCCGCCATCGCCTCGCGGTATGCGCGGGCGACGCGGAGGTTGACGGCCTGCCGCTCCTTGGCGGTGAAGCCGCGGTCGCGGCCGGCGACGGCGAAGCTCGCGACGAGCCGCTTCACGTCCCACTCGAACGGGCCGGGGAGGGTCTCGTCGAAGTCGTTGATGCTGAAGATCATCCGCCGGTCCGGCGCGGCGAAAGCGCCGAAGTTCGACAGGTGCGCGTCGCCGCACAGCTGCACCTGCAGGCCGGTTCGCGGCTCGCGCGCCAGGTCGGCCGCCATCAGCTTCGCGCCGCCGCGGAAGAAGGTGAACGGCGACACGAGCATCCGCCCGTAGCGGATCGGGATCAGCTCCGGCACGCGGGTCTGCGCCTGCTCCTCCAGCAGCTCGACCGGATCGCCGCGATCCGGCGCCGGCTCCCACTCGCCGTGCACCCGTCGCCGGACCTCGGCCCGCCGCGCCTTGCCGCGGGCAGCGCGGTCCGCGAGGGACGGGTGCTCGACGACGGCGGTCATGACCCGCTTGGATATCGCGCGCCGGCCAGTCCGCGAATCATCCGAAACGGATGATCGGGCGCTGAGCGCGTCGGGGATCGACTCGTACACCGCATCACCGCCGATCGCGTCGACGACGCCCGCGCGCCGCCAGAGCGCGAGGATCTCGGGGTGGACCCGGGCGAGAACGAGCTCCGTGCCGCGGTCACGCAGCTCGCCGGCGATCTGGATGAGGATGTCGGCGCCGTCGGTGTCGGTGAGATGCACGGACTCGGCGTCGATGACGATACGCGTGGGCCGATGCTCGCGGGCCAGGTCGCGCACCTCTGACCGGAAGCGGTCGGCGTCGGCGAAGAACAGCGGTCCGTCGATCCGCACCACGAGCACGCCGGGGGTGGTCTCCAGGCCGTCGCGGTCGTCGAGCGCGTGGAAGACGCCGGAGGCGGGTTCACGGCCGAGCGGCCGGACCGACGTCTGGCTGGACCGCGCGATCAGCAGCAGCAGCGAGAGCACGACGCCGATGAGGATCCCGACGATGATCCCGAAGACGAGGATGCCGGCCATGGCGCCGGCGAAGAAGACGAAGTCCGCGCGGCTGACGGAGTAGTAGCGCCGCAGCCCTCCGAAGGTGATGAGCCCCACCATCGCGTCGATCACCACGGCGCCGAGCGTGGCGCTCGGGAGCTGCTCGAAGATGCTCGCGAGGAAGAGCAGCGTGAGCAGGATGAACAGGGCGTTGATGAGCGACGCCATCTGCGACTGCTGCCCGGCGGCCTCCGCCACCGACGTCTTGGACAGGCTGCCGTCGACGGGGAAGCCGCCGGCGAGCCCGGCGGCGCCGCACGACATCCCCTGGGCCACGAGCTCCTGGTTGGTGTCGATCTCGTAGCCCTTCTTGGCCGCCATCGCGCGGGCCGCGGCGAGCGACTCCGAGTAGCCGACGAAGATCACCGCGAGCGCGCCCACGAGAAGCGGCCCGAGGTCGCTCGCGGCGACGTCCGGGATCCCGACGGAGAACAGGCCGGTGGGGACGTCTGCCCGTGATGGCGACGCCGTGGTCCGCCAGGTCGAGCAGCGCGACGGCGCCGATCGCGAGCGCCATGACGATCAGCGCGCGCGGCCACTTCGGCAGCCACCGCGCGCATGACGAGCAGCAGCGCGAGCGACCCGGCTCCGACGGCGAGCGTCGCCAGGCTCGTGTCGGGGACCGCCTCGAGCGTGTGCCAGAGCTCGGTGCGCGTACGAGTCGCCGCCCGCATCGACGCCGAGCAGCTTCTGCGACTGGTCGATGATGATCCCGATCGAGAACCCGAGCACGAAGCCGGCCATGACGGCCTTCGACAGGAACGTCGACACCCAGCCCATCCGCAGCAGGCCCAGCGCGACGTACACGCCGCCGGTCACCAGGGCGAGCGCGGCGGCGTACGGCGCCGCCGCCCCGCTGCCCAGCGCCGTCGCGCCGGCCAGCGGCGCGATCACAGCCGCGCAGACCGCGCAGACCGCCGCGCTCGGCCCTTCCGCGAGGTGCTTGGACGTCCCGAACAGCGGATACGCGACCAGCGCGGCGAACGCCGTGTAGAGCCCGTACTGCACGGGCACGCCGGCGAGCGTGGCGTAGGCCAGGCTCTGCGGCACGAGCAGCGCCCACACCGACAGGCCGGCGAGCGCGTCGGCGGCCAGCCAGCGCCGGTCGTAGTGCGGCAGCCAGCCCAGGATCGGGAGATATCGGCGCAGGTGGCTCATCCGAGCTCGACGACCTCGTCGACCAGCTCGAGCCCCTCGGGGCGGTGCGTGATCAGGAGCACCGAGCGATCGCCGGCGGCGGCGAACACGTCGTCGATCAGGTCGCGCGCCGTGCCGGGGTCCAGGTGCGCCGTCGGCTCGTCGAGGACGAGCACGGGGGCGTCCGCGAGCAGCGCCCGGGCCACGACGAGCCGCTGGCGCTGCCCGCCCGAGACCTCGCGCCCCTCCTCGCCGACCGGCGTGTGCCAGCCCTGCGGCAGGCCGTCGATCCACGGCCAGAGGCGCGCCCCGCGCAGTGCGCGGGCGACCTCGCGGTCGCTCGCGCCGGGCCGGGCGAGGCGGACGTTCTCGTGGATGCTCGCCGAGAAGAGGTGGGACTCCTGGCCCGCGACGGCGATCGCGTGCCGCACGTCCTGGAGCCGGTAGTCCCGCAGATCGCGGCCGTCGAGCGTGACGCGGCCGGCCTCGGGGTCGAGGAAGCGCAGGAGCAGGTTGACGACCGTCGTCTTGCCGGCGCCGCTCGGCCCGACGAGCGCCACCCGCCGGCCGGGTTCGAGGCGCAGGCTGAACCCTTCGAGTGCCGGGCCGGCCTCGCCGGGATAGCGCGCCCGGACGCCCTCGAGCGTGACGGCGAACGGCGCTCGCGGCGCCGCCAGCGGCTCGCCGGGATCGGTGACGGCCGGCTCGCGATCGCACAGCGCGAGGACCCGGCGGCCGGCCGCGAGCAGGGCCGGCAGCTCGCGCGCCGTCGCCGCCAGCGGCGAGACCGCCTCGAAGGAGGCGAGCGCGAGCAGGGCGAGCATCGCGATCAGCACCCGATCGAGCTCGCCGCCCGCCGATGCGCCGATCGCGACGGCCAGCACGCCGGCGACCGTCGCGCCCGCGACGGCGAGCCCGAGCGCGTCGGCGGCCCCGGCGGCGAAGGCGTCCCGCCGGCCGAGCCGGACGAGCAGCCGGTCGGCGCCGCGCAGCTTCGCCAGCGCGGCCGGGCCGGCGCCGTTGGCCACGAGCTCGGGAGCGGCGCGCAGGAGCTCGACGAGGTCGCGCCGACAGCTCGCCGCGGGCGGCCGCCTGGCGGCGTCCCGAGCGCCGGGCGAGCGCCGCGGCCAGCGCCGGGGCGGCCACGCCCGCCGCCAGGAGGCCGGCCGCGAGCACGAGGCCCGCAGCGGGAAGGAAGGCGGCCGCCACGCCCACGGAGAGGGCGCCGGCGAGCAGCGCCACGAGCGGTGGGCCGACGACCCGCAGGTGCACGTCCTGCAGCGCGTCGACGTCGGCGACCATCCGCGCCAGCAGGTCGCCGTGCCGGTAGCCCGCGAGCTGCGCCGGCGCCAGCGGCTCGATCCGCTCGTAGACGCGCCCGCGCACCCGCGCGAGCACGCGCAGCGCCAGGTCGTGCGATGCGAGCCGGTCGAGGTAGCGCGCGACGGGACGCAGGAGCCCGAAGAACCGGACGCCGACGATCGCCACCGTCAACGAGAGGATCGCCGGGCGCTCCGCCGCTCGGGCGATCAGGTAGCCCGCGGTCGCCATCAGGCCGACCCCGCAGGCGACCGTCAGCGCGCCGAGCGCCACCGCGAGCGCCACCCGGCCGCGCGGCGCGCCGGCGAGTGCGAGCAGCCGCGTCAGGGTCGCCGTCATGCCGCCGCTCCGACGGGTTCGGGAGCCTGCCGGCCGCCCGCGAGCCGGACGATGCGGTCGGCGTGCTCGACGACCTCCGGGCGGTGCGCGATGAGGAGCACCGTGCGCCCCTCCGC
Source organism: uncultured Solirubrobacteraceae bacterium (assembly GCA_963774155.1). GTDB lineage: Bacteria > Actinomycetota > Thermoleophilia > Solirubrobacterales > Solirubrobacteraceae > DASSUW01. The sequence continues at coordinate 283,118 of CAVZDW010000003.1, read as the reverse complement.
GAGCCGCCGCACCGCCGCGCCGACGACCGCGACGCTCTCCGGGTCGAGGTCGGCGGTCGGCTCGTCGAGGATCATGAGCGGCGCGTCGCGCAGCAGCGCGCGGGTGAGCGCGAGCCGGCGGCGCTCGCCGGGCGAGAGCGGGCGCCCGCCGTCGCCGACGACGGTCGCATAGCCGTCGGGGAGCGAGGAGACGAAGGCGTCGGCGCCCGCCGCCGCGGCCGCCGCCCGCATCCGCTCGTCCGTCGCCTCCGGCGCGCCGAGGCGCAGGTTCGCGGCGATGCTGCCGCGCAGGAGCACCGGCTGCTGCGGCACCCACGCGACATCCCGTCGCCACGCGTCACGGTCGCACTCGGCCAGGTCGATCGTCCCGACGGTCACGCGGCCCGCGGTCGGCTCCAAAAGGCCGAGCAGCAGCGCGGCCACCGTGCTCTTCCCGGCGCCGCTCGCGCCGACGAGCGCCACGACCTCGCCCGGGGCGAACTCGAGGTCGAGTCCGTCGAGGACGAGCCCCGGCCGGGCGGGATACGCGAACGAGACGTGGTCGAGCCGGACGACCGCGGCCGCCGGGCTCGGGGCGCGCTGCGGCCCGCCGGGTCCCGCGGCCGCCGGCGCGTCGAGCAGCGCGAGCAGGCGATCGGCGACGGCGAGCCCGTCGGCGCTCGCGTGGAACTCCGTCCCGAGCCGCCGCAGCGGCAGGTACAGCTCCGGGCGCCAGCACGAGCACGGTCAGCCCCGCCTCGAGACCGAGGCTGCCGCCGACCAGCCGCACGCCGACGGTCACGGCCACGAGCGCCACGCCGAGCGTGGCCGCGAGCTCGAGCACCGATCCCGACAGGAAGCCCACGCGCAGCGTGCCCATCGTCGCGCTCCGGTAGCGCTCGCCGGCCTCGGCGAGCGCCGCCGCCTCGGCCCGGCTCCGGTTCAGCGCCCGCAGCGTGGGCAGCCCGCGCACGACGTCGAGGAAGTGCGTCGAGAGGCCGCGGAGCGCATGCCAGCGCTCGCGTGTCCGCTGCTCGGTCGCGCGGCCGATCAGCCACATGAAGACCGGCACGAGCGGGAGGGTGACGAGCATCACGAGCGCCGACTCGACGTCGACCGTCGCGACCCAGGCGACGACCGCGACCGGGACGATCGCCGCGAGCACGAGCTGGGGGAGATAGCGGGCGAAGTAGGCCTCGAGCGCGCCGACGCCCTGGACACCCGCGGCCGCGATCTCGCCGGCCTCGGTGCCGTCCGCCGCCGTCGGCTGCGTGGTGAGGCGCCGCTCGACGAGCGCGAGCCGCAGCTCGGAGAGCACGTCTGCGGCGGCGCGGCGCCCGGCGACCTCCATCGCCCACCCGAGCGCCCCGCGGCACGCGAAGGCCAGTACGAGCGCCGCGAGCTCGACCCGCAGGTCGCGCAGCGCGGCGCCCTCGAAGGCGCGGGCGACGATCGTGGCCAGGAGGGTCGCCTGGAGCACGACGGCCACCACGGTGGCCGCGCCGAGCGCCACGTCGGCCGCCAGCAGCGGCCGCACGGCCCTCGTGCGGCGGACGAGGCGCGGGTCGAGCGACCGCACGGCTCAGCCCGGCGACCCGCCGACGCGGTGCCGGAACACGCGGTACGTCCACCCCTGATAGAGGAGGACGAGCGGAGTGAAGATTGCCGCCACGACGGTCATCACCGACAGGGCGTAGTGCGCGGCCGACGCGTCGGCGATCGTGAGGCTGTTGGCGAAGTCGGGCTGCGAGACGAGCACCCGCGGATACAGGCCCGTGAAGATCGCCGCGACCACGAGCCCGATGGCCAGAGCCGTCAGCGCGAACGCCCAGCCGGTCCTGCGCCACAGCAGGAAGATCACGGCGAGCACGAGCACGCCGACCCCGAGCGCCGCCGGGAGCACCGTCGGGAAGACGTCCCGGTCGTTGCGCTCGACCGCCACGTCCACCGTCGCGACCAGGAAGACGCCGGCCAGCAGCGCCGCCGGAGCGCACAGCCGCCGGGCCGCGAGGGTGGCGCGCTCCTGCAGCTCACCGGTCGTCCGCAGGGTGAGGAAGGTCGCGCCGTGCAGCGCGAACAGCAGCACGGTGGCGAGGCCCGCGAGCACGGTGTAGACGCTGAAGAGGTCGCCGAGGTCGCCCGCGAAGTCGCCCTTGCCGTTCAGCGGGACGCCGTGCAGGAGGTTCGCGAGCGCGACGCCCCAGAGGAACGGCGCCCCCACGCTCGCGACGGTGTTGAGCCGCCGCCATGTGGCCCGCCACCGCGGGCCGTCGCCACGCTCGATCCAGTCGAACGAGATCGCCCGCACGATCAGCAGCACGAGGATCAACAGCAGCACGAGGTAGAAGCCCGAGAACATCGTCGCGTACCACGCCGGGAACGCCGCGAACGTCGCGGCGGCCGCGACCACGAGCCAGACCTCGTTGCCGTCCCAGACGGGGCCGACGGTGTCGAGCAGCGCCTTCCGCTCGTCCTCACGGCGCGGCAGCACCGCGAGCAGCATGCCGACGCCGAAGTCGAAGCCCTCGAGGACGAAGTAGCCGCCCCAGAGGACCGCGATCAGGCAGAACCAGAAGGTCGCGAGATCCATCACGTGCTCAGCGCCGCGACCGGGACCTGCTCCCGGACCTCCGGCGGGTCGACGCGGGCGAACCGCCGCATGAGGACCAGGTCGGCGATGCCGAGGACGGAGTAGAGGAGCACGAAGACGCCGAGGCTCACGGCGACCGTGGCGCCGCCCACGCTCGGTGAGTGCGCCTCGGAGGTCTTGAGCAGGCCCTGCACGATCCAGGGCTGGCGGCCGACCTCGGTCAGCACCCAGCCGGACAGCGCGGCGAGGAACGGGAACGCCGTCGCGACGACCGCCGTCCACAGGTACCAGCGGCTCCGCTCGAGCCGGCCCGTGCGGTAGAGCCACGCGCCGGTCAGCGCGACGAGCGCCATCAGCGCGCCGAGATAGGCCATCACGCGCATGGCCCAGTACACGGGCGCCACGGGCGGGATGTAGTTGCCCGCCCCGTGCTGCTTCTCCTCCTGCGCCTGGACCGCGTTGAGCCCGTCGACCTGCGCCGTGAAGGAGCCGGTAGCGAGGAACGAGAGGAGGTACGGCACCTCGAGGTCGAAGCTCGGATCCTGGTCGTCCTGCGAGAAGCCGCCGATCTGGAAGAGCGAGAAGCTGGCCGGCTTCTCCGTGTCCCAGAGCGCCTCGGCGGCCGCGATCTTCATCGGCTGGTAGTCGGTCGTCGCGAGGCCGAAGCGACTGCCGACGACCATGTTCAGCGCGGTCACCGGCACCGCGACGATGAGCGCCAGCGCCGCCGCCTTGCGGAACAGCTCGACGTTGCGGCCGCGCGCCAGGTGCCAGCAGGAGACGCCGAGGACGACGAGCGCGCCCGTCGTGAGCCCGACCAGCATGGTGTGGGTGAACGCATACAGCGCGAAGCGGCTGAACAGCAGGTCGCCGACGTTCGTGAGCTGCGCCTCGCCGTCGGTCACGGTCGAGCCGACCGGATGCTGCATCCACGAGTTGGCGACGAGGATGAAGTAGGCCGACAGCCAGGTCCCGAGCGCGACGAGCCAGATCGTCGCCAGGTGGACGCGCTTCGACAGCCGGTCCCAGCCGAAGATCCACAGCCCGAGGAACGTCGCCTCGAGGAAGAATGCGGCGAGCCCCTCGATCGCCAGCGGGGCGCCGAAGACGCCGCCCACGAACTCCGAGTAGACGGACCAGTTCATCCCGAACTGGAACTCCTGCACGAGCCCCGTGGCGACGCCGATGGCGAAGTTGATCAGCAGCAGCGTCCCGAAGAACTTGGTGAGCCGCAGCCAGCGCTCGTCGCCGGTCCGGTGCCAGATCGTCTGCATCGTCGCGACGAGCGGCGCCAGCCCGAGCGTGAGCGGGACGAAGAGGAAGTGGTAGAGCGAGGTCAGCCCGAACTGGGCACGCGCGAGGTCGACGGTCTCGACGCCGAGCAGCGTCACGGCGAGGCGGGTCGTGACACCGCCGGCTCCGGGTCCGGTTCCGCGTCCTCGCCCCAGTCGATGCGGGCGGCCTCGCTGCGGTCGAGCACCTGCGGCCCGCGCGAGCCGCCGAAGTAGTCCCACCCCCAGCTGATGAACGCGTCGACCCGGTTGCGGACGCCCGTCATCAGCGAGGCGTGCACACCGAGCCAGGCCGAGAAGGCGATCACGCCGTGGAGCTCGTGGCGGTGCGCCCCGACCTCGGCGATCGCCGCGCCACGACCGATCATGGCCATGATGCCCTTGTCGTGGTAGTGGAACGACTTGCGCGGCCGGCCCGCGAACTCGGCGAGGAGGTTGTCGGCCGCGCACGCGCCGCTCTGCAGCGCCACCGATCCGAGCTGCGGGTGGGTGCCGCCGTCCGGGCTGGCGATGTTGGCGACGTCGCCGACGGCGTAGACGCCCGGCGCCCCGGCCACCGACAGGTCCCCCTGCACGTCGATGCGCCCGCCGCGGCCCTGGGGCAGACCCGCCACGCCGGCCACCGGCGGCGCCATGATGCCGCCGCCCCAGACCACGCAGTGCGTCCTGATCGTCGTGCCGTCGGCCAGCGTGACGTGCCCGGGAGCGACCTCGGTCACCGCCACGCCGAGATGGAGCCGGACGCCCTTGCGGCCGAGCACCTTCGCGACGTAGTCGTGCGCCTCGTCCGAGAACGGCCCGAGCAGCGTGTGGCCGAGATCGACGAGGTGGATCTGCGCCGCGCTCACCGCGAGGTGGTGGTACTCGACGCTCAGCGTCTCGTGGATGAGGTCGGCGAGCGCGCCGGCCAGCTCGACGCCGGTCGGGCCACCGCCGACGATGACGAAGTTGAGCGCGCCGGCGTCGACCAGCGCCGGGTCCCGGTCGGCGTCCTCGAACACGCCGAGGATGCGCGAGCGCAGCCGCGTGGCGTCGTCGAGCGAGTAGAGCGGGTAGGCGTGCTCCTGCGCGCCCGGCGTGCGGAAGAAGTTCGGCTGTGACCCCGCCGCGAGCACGAGCGCGTCGCCGGTGAAGCGCTGCCCGTCGCTCGTCTCGACCGTGCGGGTCGCCGCGTCGATGGCGGTGACCTGCCCGAGCTTGACGTCGATGTTGGCGTCGTCGGCGAACAGCTTGCGCAGGGAGTACGCGATGTCGCTTCCCGCCAGCTGCGAGGTCGCGACCTGGTAGAGCAGCGGCTGGAACTGGTGGTAGTTGTTGCGGTCGATCAGCGTGACGCGCACGTCGCTGCGACCGGCGAGCCGGCGCGCACAGCCCACGCCGGCGAACCCGCCGCCGACGATGACCACGTGGCGCTGCCCGTTGGAGGCGTCAGGCGACACCGGCGGGCTCCGGTTGCGCCTCGGGCGTACCGAGCCGCTCGAGCAGGTGGTCCCCGACCCGCAGGCCGTTGGCCATCGCCGTGAGCGCCGGGTTCACCGCCCCGATGCTCGGGAAGAAGCTCGTGTCGACCACGTAGAGGTTGTCGACCTCGTGCGCCCGGCAGTCCGTGTCGAGCACCGAGCTCGCGGGATCGGTCCCGAAGCGGCACGTGCCGGCCTGGTGTGCGACGCCGGCGACGGGGATGTCGTTCTTCAGGTAGGCGTGCCGCGGGAACAGGTGACGGCCCTGCATCCCGAGCTGGCCGAGGAGCGATTTGAGCTCGTGATAGAGCCGCTGCTTCGGGATCTCGTTCGTCGGCCGGTACGCGAGCTGGATGCTGCCGTCCTCGCGCAGCGTCACCCGGTTCTCCGGGAGCGGCAGATCCTCGGTGGACAGCCAGAAGTCGACCGCATGGCGCGCGACCTCCTCCAGCGTCCGCTCCGGCGCCAGGCGCGTCTGGATGGGCTTCTCGCCCCGGTACATCTGCGCCGACGATTTGCCGACCATCTGGATGTTGCCCATCGGGAACCGGAAGGTCGAGGTGCCGAAGTAGAAGTCGTTGAGCCCGAGCGTCTTCTGGAACGCGGTCGGGTTCGGCTCCTTCGACAGCGCCAGCACCGCGACACTGTTGTGGAACATGTAGTTGCGTCCCACCTGGTCCGATCCGTTGGCCAGGCCTCGCGGGTGCGCCTCGCTCGCCGATGCCAGCAGCAGCTTGGCGCTGTTCGCCGCGCCGCAGGAGACGACGACCAGATCGGCGCTCACCGTCCGGCGCTCGCCGTCGTGCTCGACCACGACCCCGGTCACGACGGTGCCGGACGCGTTCGTCTCGAGCCGCACGGCCTCGGCGTTCGTCCACAGCTCCACGTTCGAGTGCTCCAGGGCCGGCCGCACCGCGAGCACGTCGGCGTCCGACTTCGCGTGCACGAGGCACGGGAAGCCGTCGCACGTCGCACACCGCACGCAGGTGCTGTTCGGCATGTCGTCCTCGTCGAGCATCACGCCGCAGGGCGCGTGGAACGGCCGGTGCCCGGCCGCCTCGAGGTCGTCGGACAGCTGCTGGATGCGCGGCTCGTGCGTGACGGCCGGGTACGGGTACGGCGCGCTCGACCACGGCTCGGTCGGGTCCTCGCCGCGCGCGCCGTGCACACGGTACTGCTGCTCGGCCAGCGTGTAGTACGGCTCGAGCTCCGAGTAGTCGATCGGCCAGCCGGGCGAGAGCCCGTCGTAGTGGGTGAGCGGCGCGAAGTCCTCCTGGCGCAGGCGGTAGAGCGCCGCGCCGTACAGCTTGGTGGCGCCGCCGACGAAGTAGTGCACCTGCGGCTGGAAGGGATCCCCCTTCACGTCGTACCAGGTGTCGGGCGAGACGTACCGGTTGTCCACGAACACCGGCCCGGCGTCCCAGTTCTCCGGCTCGCGCGGGAGCCAGTCGCCGCGCTCGAGCAGCAGGATGCGCCGCCCCGAGGGAGCGAGCCGGCGGACGAGCGTGCCGCCGCCGGCGCCGCTTCCGATGACGATGACGTCGTAATGGCTCATAACGTGAACTCCTCGATCCGCTCGGCGAGGATGATGCGGGCCGCCGCCTCGATCAGCGCGAGATGGGAAAAGGCCTGCGGGAAGTTGCCGAGGTGGCGACTGGTGTCGGCGTCGAATTCTTCGGCGTAGAGGCCGAGCGGCGACGCCTCGCGCAGGAGCCGCTCCATCAGGTCGCGGGCGCGCTGGAGCTCGCCGATGATCGCCAGCGCGGTGACGAGCCAGAACGAGCAGATGAGGAACGTGCCCTCCTTGCCCGAGAGGCCGTCGTCCGTCTCATCGGTCTTGTAGCGGAGCACGAAGCCGTGCTCGGTCAGCTCGTCGGCGATCGCCAGCACGCTCGCGCGCAGGCGCGTGTCGTCGTTCGGCAGGAAGCCGAACGTCGCGGCCAGCAGCGTCGAGGCGTCGAGCGCGTCGGTGGCGTAGTGCTGGCGCAGGACGCCGCGCTCGTCGACGCCGTGCTCGAGGATGTCGGCGCGGATCTCGTCGGCGGTCGCGGCCCATTGCGCGCGCAAGCCACGGTCGCCGCGGATCTCGGCCAGCTTGGCGGCGCGGTCGAGCGCGATCCAGCACATGAGCTTCGACGAGACGTAGTGCTGCGGCGCGCCGCGCGCCTCCCAGATCCCCTGGTCGGGCTCGCGCCATACGCGCGTCGCGCACTCCGCCTGCGCCTGCACGATCGGCCACAGCCGCCGCGGCAGCCGCCCGCTGCGGCGGGTGTGCAGCAGGATCGAGTCGAGGACCGCGCCGTAGACGTCGTTCTGGCGCTGGTCGAAGGCGCCGTTGCCGATCCGCACGGGTCGCGCGCCCGCGTATCCGGACAGCTCGTCGCGCGTGGTCTCCGTCAGGTCACGCCGGCCGTCGATGCCGTACATGATCTGCAGCGCGCCGTCGTCGTTGGCCTCGAGGTCGGCGACGTACTGCATGAACTCGTCGGCCTCCCAGTCGAGGTTCATCCAGTGCAGCGCCTGCAGGGTGAACGTCGAGTCGCGCATCCACGTGTAGCGGTAGTCCCAGTTGCGCTCGCCGCCCGGCGTCTCCGGGAGCGAGGTGGTGAGCGCGGCCACGGTGGCGCCGGTCGGCATGTAGGTGAGGCCCTTGATGGTCAGCGCGGAGCGCTGGATGGCCTCGCGGAACCGGTGATCCGGCATCCGGGCCCGCTCGAACCAGCCGCGCCAGAAGCGCGTGGTGGCGGCGAGCCGCGCCTTCGCCTCGTCGATGTCAGCCGGCGAGACCAGCTCGGCCTCCCACGAGAGCGAGCAGTACAGCTCCTCGCCTTCGCGCAGCACATGGCGGGCGCGCACACGGTTGCCCTCGATGCCGAGCGCCATGTCGGTGCGCAACCGGATCGGCGGGGTGTCGCCGCCCCGTGCGTCGGCCGTGTGTCGGTCGTCTCCCACGAGCGCCCAGTCGGCCGGGACGCGGCCGTAGTCGAACACCGGCTCGCACACCAGCTCGACCTCGACGCTCCCCTCGATGCAGGTGACGGTGCGCACCATCAGGTGGTCGGCGTCGTCGTCCGCGGGCGGCCGGGTGTGCGGCGTGATCGTGTCCTCGCTCCGCCGCGGGCCCATGCTGAGCGCGTCGCGCACGAGCAGCCAGCCGCCCGGCGCGTGCCACGTGGTCAGCAGCGTGTTGGTGCCGGGCTCGTACGCGCGGGTGACCGGTACGTTGATGCCAAAGGGCCCGAGCCGGAAGCAGCCGGCCTCGCGGTCCAGCAGCGCGCCGAACACGCTCGCCGAGTCGAAGCGGGGCACGCACAGCCAGTCGACCGCGCCGTCGGGCGCGACCAGGGCGCCGGTGTGGCAGTCCGAGAGGAATGCGTACTCGGCGATCGGCGTGAAGGGCGAGGGCGCCGCCGCGCTCTGCGGCGCCTCGGCGGCGTGGGTGGCGACGGTCATGACGCTACCCACGGCTCGTGCCAGCGCCCGTGGCCCGCCACCAGGTCGTTCGCGGCAGCCGGTCCCCAAGACCCCGGCGCGTAGGAGTGGACCGGCCCTGGGGCGTCGAGCAGCGGCTGCATGATCCTCCACTTCTCCTCGATGCTGTCCTGCCGGACGAAGCGCCGGTTGTCGCCGTTCATGGCGGCGTGCAGCAGGACCTCGTACGGCGTGGCCCCTCGCCGCCCTCGTCGGCGAACTCCATGTCGAGGCTGATCTGCTCTGGGTTGGTGCCCTCGCCGCGCTGGGCGTCGACGAGCAGGCGCACGCCGGTCGTCGGGTCGAGCTTGATGACGAGCTGGTCCGGCTCCGGTGACCGGCTCGTACTGTCCGAGAAGCCGCTGCGCGGCGGGCACTTGAAGACGAGCCGGAGCTCCGTCTGCGTGACCGGGAGGTCCTTTCCGGTGCGGATGAAGAACGGCACGCCCGACCAGCGCCAGTTCTCCACCTGGAGTTCCATCGCCGCGTAGGTCTCCGTGGTCGAGCCGGGCGCCACGCCGGGGATGTCCTGGTACCCCTCCACCTGGCCCCGCACGTAGCGGGCCGGGTCCGCGTCCGGCATCGCCCGGAACAGGGCGAACAGCGTGTCCTTCAGCGTGGCGCCGTCGCGACGGGCGGGTGGCTCGACTGCCGCTCCCGCCACCACCTGCATCAGATGGTTGACGACCACGTCGCGGAGTGCCCCGACGGGGTCGTAGAAGTGGCCGCGATCCTTCACGCCGAAGCTCTCGGCCATCGTGATCTGGACCGAGGCGACGTAGTTGCGGTTCCAGACGGGCTCGAACATCGTGTTCGCGAACCGCAGATAGAGGATCTCGGCGAGACCCATCTTCCCGAGGAAGTGGTCGATCCGGTACAGCTGCGACTCGTCGAGGTGCTCGTGGATCGACTCGTTGAGCTCGCCGGCGGACGCGAGGTCGTGCCCGAACGGCTTCTCGACGACGACACGCGCGCGCTTGGTGAGGCCGGCGTTCGCCAGCCCCTCGATCACCGTGCCGAACAGGAACGGCGGGATCTCCAGGTAGAAGACCGGGGCGAGCGCATGGCCGATCTCGCGTGCCAGGCGCTCGAACGTCTCGCCGTCGGCGAAGTCGCCGGCCATGTACGAGAACCGGGCCGCGAGGCGGTCGAACACCTCCGGGTCGACGGTCTCGCCCGTGCCTTCGATCGCCGTTCGCGCGTGCTCGCGCAGGTCGGCGACGGTCCAGTCGTCGACTGCCACGCCGACGATCGGGCAGCTCGAGCAGGCCCCGCCGCTCGAGCCGGTACAGCGAGCGGAAGGTCATCACCTTGGCGAGGTCTCCGGTGATCCCGAAGACGACGAACACGTCGGCCGGCTGCCCGTTGTGGCTCGCTGCGTCGCGTGCCCGAGGTGTCAATGCCGTGGTCATTGGTTCCGCCTTCTCGCGTATCGCGGACGTGATGGCCGATCCTTCACGCTCGCCCCCGCGAGGTCATCACCCGATGCGGATGAAGCTCGGCTCAGCTCTGGCGCCGCTGCGCCAAGCTGCCGACGAGGACGCCGATGACGGTCACCAGATAGAGCTGGCCGACGAGCATCTCGACGACGGCGAGCGCCCGGCCGAGCGGCTGGGCCGCGGTGAAGTCGCCGAAGCCGGTCGTGGTGAGGACGGTGAGGCTGTAGTAGATGCGCTCGCTCCCGTTGGCGTCGGTCCCGCCGGCGAAGTACGGCGCGGACTCGACGTGCGCCACGAAGCCGATCACCCAGGCGAACAGGAGGCCGATCAGCACGTAGATGGCGAGTGCGCCGGCCACGGCCTGCAGCGTCGCGCCCGCCTGACCCACGAGGCGCACGAGTCCGCGCACGAGGCTGAGCGGGATCGCCACGGCGATGAGCGCCGCTGAGCAGCAGCGTCACCCACTCGGGGACGAGACCGGTGGCGACGGCGATCACGACGAGCCCGGCGCTCACGCTGATCGCCACGGCCCGAGCGCGGCGCACCTCGCGGCGCGCGCGTGACGTGGCCGCCGCGATGACCAGCGCAGCGCTCTCGAGCAGCAGGGCGACGGCGCGCGCCCAGTCCTCCGTCGGCGCGAGGATGACGAAGACGAGCAGCGCGAGCGTGAGGACGAAGACCGCGCCGTAGCGGTATTTGGCCGGGTCGGCGGGCGGGCTCGACACGAGCGCAGACCTTCCTGTCCTCGGGGCCGCGAGAAATCACCCGAAGGGGGTGATTTGCGCGCCCGTGGCGCTGCCTAGGATCGGTCGGTGTCCCGAAACGCCGGCGGGGCTGTGGCTCTCGATGATGCTCCCCTGTCGACCTGGGAGGTCCGCGGGACGCTGACGGCCGGCGCCGTGCAGACGGCGACGCTGCTCGCCGTCGTGCCGCTGGTGGCCTCCGCGGTCCTGCTCGCCGCGACCAGCGATCACCTCGAGCGGCCGACCGCGACGGCGCTGTACCGCGGTTACCTTGTCGCCGCTCCGCTGCTGGTCGGGCTGTACTGGTGGCACCGGCGGCCGGCCAGCCGGTTCGGCCCGCTGCTCGTGGGCTTCGGTGCGGTCGCCTGGGTCTACTCGCTCCAGTCCTCCAACGTGCCGTTGCTCTTCGACCTCGGAGTGCTGGCGGAGGCGCCGGCGGTGTGGCTCACGTTCTACCTGTTCCTCGCGTTCCCCAGCGGGCGCCTGGAGGGCCGCGCGGTGCGCGCGCTGATGGCGGCGCTGGCGATCGTCGTGGTGGCGTTCTTCGTGCCGTGGGTGCTGCTGTCGCCCGTGATCATGGGCGGCGGTCCGCTCTCCGTCTGCGCTCCCGCCTGCCCGGAGAACGTGCTCCAGCTCGGATCGGCACCGCGGCTCGTCGAATGGCTGGGCAACGCGGAGACGTACGGCTTGCTGGCGGGGACCGTGGGCGTGCTGGTCGTCTACGCACTCCGCCTGCGGGACGCCACGCACCCGCAGCGGCGCGCGCTGATCGCCGTCGCCGCGACGTCACTGCTGTTCCTGCCGGTGTTCTTCGTCTTCCACTTCTCGCGTCTGATCCTCGAGGTCGCGCCCGACACGCTGGCGTCCATGGGGTGGCTGGTCGTGGGCGCCCGGGTCCTCCTACCGCTCGGGTTCCTGGCCGTGCTGTGGCAGGCCGAGTTCTTTGCCTCGGCGTCCCTGGCACGGCTGCTCGAGCGGCTGGCGACGCGGCCGACGGTCGCCGAGTGGCGCGCCGACATCGCGTCCGCGCTCGACGACGAGTCGCTGCAGATCGGCTTCCACGACCCGGATTCGGATCGCTTCCTCGAAGCCGGCGGCGCCGAGCTCGTACCGCCGCCGCCGCACTCCGGCCGCACATGGGTGCCGGCCGATCGCGACGGCCGGCCGGTCGCCGCGATGGTGGTCGACGACGCGCTGACCGAGGATCCGGAGCTGGTCCGCGCCGCGGCCGCGGCGACGCTGCTGGCGGTCGAGAACGGCCACCTGGAGGGCGAGCTGCGAGCCTCACGCGCGCGCATCGTCGAGGCGGGAAGCGTGGAGCGCCGGAGGCTGGAGCGGGACCTGCACGACAGCACCCAGCAGCGCCTGCTGGCCCTCCGCATCCACCTCGGGCTCGCGGGCGAGCAGCTCGAGCGGCCCGAGGACCGCGCCCGCATCGAGCAGCTCGGGGAGGACCTCGAGGAGGCGATCGACGACCTGCGCAACGTGGCCCGCGGCCTCTATCCCCAGCTGCTGTCCCGCTACGGCGTCGCCGAGGCCCTCGCCTCGGTGACCGACCACGGCTCGATGCCCGTCGACATCAGGGACGAGGGGCTCGCACGCCAGGCGGAGGGCGTCGAGCTGACCGTCTACTTCTGCTGCCTCGAGGCCCTCCAGAACGCGGCCAAGCACGCGGGGCCCGGAGCCTCGGCGGTCGTCCGGCTCGACCAGGACCGGGACGGCGTCCACTTCAGCGTCGAGGACGACGGGGTCGGCTTCGACCCGGACACCGTCGAGCGTTCGGGCCTGACCAACCTCGCCGACCGCGCGGCGGCGGCAGGGGGGACGCTGCGGATCGAGAGCGCCCCCGGCCGCGGCACACGCGTCGCCGGGTCGATCCCGGTCTGACGCCTCCCGCGCCTACGCGAGCGCCTTGGCCTTGAGCGCCTCGAACTCCGCCTGGTTGATGGCGCCGCTGTCGAGGAGCTCCTTGGCCTTCGCGATCTCGCCGGCGGAGCCGCCGGGCGCGGCGACGGTCTTGACGTAGTCGTCGAACTCGGCGCGCTGCGCCTGGGCGTGGCTCGCCCGGCGCTCGGCCATACCGTCGCTGTTGACGATCAGGTAGATCAACACGCCGAGGAACGGCAGGACGATGATGAACACGCTCCAGCCCGCCTTCGCCCAGCCTCCGATGTCATGACGGCTGAAGATGTCGGCGAAGATCCCGATGACCATCCAGATCCAGATGACCCAGACGAAGAAGATGATCATCGTCCAGAAGATGTTGAGGAACGGGTAGTCAGCCGCGAACACCATGTCGTGCGTCTCCTTGTTGCCGGTTTCCGGGGCGATCATCCGTGGGCGGCGGCCGGGCGTACAAGGTGGCGCGCACGTCGATCGTGGGGGTGGCCGCGCCCTTGAGGCCGGTGCGGCGCTGCGGGGATGATCCGCCCATGTGCCGCTGGAACGCGTACTTCGGACAGCCGGTCCTCATCGACGAGCTGCTCTTCCGCACCCAGCACAGCCTGATCGATCAGAGCCTTCATTCACGCATGGGGGTGGAGACGACCAACGGCGACGGGTTCGGACTCGGCTGGTACACCGCGGGTAACGGCGACACTCCGGCTCGTTATCGCAGCGTCACGCCGGCGTGGAGCGACACGAACCTGCGTAACCTGGCCTCGCACGTCGAGTCGCCGCTGTTCCTCGCGCATATCCGCGCGACCACCGGGACCCCGGTGCAGCAGACCAACTGCCACCCGTTCCGCCACGGCCGCTGGCTGTTCGTGCACAACGGCGTCATCAACGGCTTTGCGGCCATGCGCCGCGATCTGCTCTACGCGGTCGACCCCTCGTTGTTCGACGGCGTGCACGGCTCGACCGATTCGGAGGTGTTGTTCTATCTCGCGCTGACCTTCGGCCTGGAGGAGGACCCGATCGGCGGGGTGGAGCGTGCCGTTGGGTTCGTGGAGGCCACCGGTCGCGCGCACGGGATCGAGTACCCGGTCCAGATGACGCTCGGGTTCAGCGACGGCGAGCGGCTCTACGCGGTGCGCTACTCGACCGAGGGTCGCTCGCGCACGCTCTTCGTCTCAGAGGACATCGCGGCCGTGCGCGCCCTGCACCCGGACAACGCCCGCTTCCAGCGGATGACCGACGAGGACCGCGTCGTGGTCTCAGAACCCGTGTCCGATCTGCCCGGCATCTGGCGCGAAGTGCCCGAGTCGACCGCCCTGATCATCCAGCGCGGCCCCGACGAGCAACGCGCGTTCCAGCCCCAGGCCTGACGGCTCAGGCTTCGGGGGGTTCGCCGGGGTGGCGCTGCGCCAGGTAGATCAGCGCCGCCTTCACGCGACGGCTGACGTCCTCGGCGGTGGACAGGCCGAGCTTGAGAAAGATCGCGTTGATGTGCTTCTCGACCGCCCGCTTGGTGAGGAACAGCTTGTCGGCGATCGCCTGGTTGCTCTTGCCCTGCGCGATCTCGCTGAGGATCTCGAGCTCGCGCTGGGTGAGCTCGGCGAGCTGTGACTCCTCGGCACGGACGCGCGCGGCGATCAGCGCCTCCACGACCTTGGGATCCACGACGGAGCCGCCATTGGCCACCGCGTCGAGCGCGGCGACGAGCTGCCCGCGATCGTGCAGGCGCTCCTTGAGCAGGTAGGCGCGGCGGTCCGAGCCGCCTTCGAGCAGCGCGAGCCCGTAGCGCGGGTCGGCGTACTGGCTGACGACCACGACGCCGATCTCGGGGTGCGTGACGCGCAGCCGGTTGGCGACCATGATGCCCTCCTCGTCGCCTGACGGTGGCATGCGGATGTCGGTGAGGACGACATCGGGCCGCTCGGCCTCGATCGCCGCGCGCAGCGCCTCGCCGTCCTCGCAGATCGCGACGAGATCGATCCGCGGGTCCTGCGCGAGCACGTGCGTGATCGCCTCGCGGACGAGGTAGCTGTCGTCCGCGAACACGACCCGGATCGGCCGCGGCGCCGCGGTCGGGGCAGGGGAAGAGAGGGACACGCCGGTCCGACTATCGCGGGGATCGGGGGCGCCGTCAACCGGCTCAGTAGTGAACGCGTTGGTCCGCGGGGTGACAGGGCGACGCTGGGCCGGTACCGTCGCGCTCAGGAGTGATGGTCACCGGGGAGATCAAGGGTCCGCTCGGCGGCGTTGCCGGGGAAAGACCGAAAAGTGGTGTCCGAGCGTTGTTGGCGGTTGCGGCTGCGTGCCTGTGCGCGGGGACGGTGGCCGTCGCACTGACCGGAGCGCCGCCGGACGAGCGGGTGACCGCCGCCGTCGTGTTCGGTCTGCTCGTCGCCGCCCCGATGACCGTCGGGCTCGTGGCGTGGGACGTGCACCCGGACGATCGCTTCGCCCGCCTCCTGCTCGGGGTGGGCGCGATCTTCTCCCTGACCGTTCTGGCGCAGACGAGCAACAGCGTGCTCTACAGCGTCGGACGCGTGGCGGTCTGGCTGGTCATCCCGATGCTGCTCTACCTGATGCTGGCGTTCCCGTCGGGGCGCCTGGTCTCGCGCCTGGACCGGCGCGTGATGGCCGCCGTCGCAGCGCTGGCGGCGACGCTCTATTTCCCGACTGCCCTGATCGTTCCGCACTACCCGGAGCCGTCGCCGTGGGCCGTCTGCGGCGTCGACTGTCCGGCGAACGCGTTTGCCGTGCTTGAAGTCGATCCGTCGTTTGCCGAGGACGTGATCCAGCCGGTGCGCGAGATCCTCATCGTGGCGGCGGTCCTCGTGGTGGCCGTGATCCTGGCCCACCGGCGGCGGCATTCGGGCCCGATGCTGCGCCGCGCCCTGACGCCCGTCGTCGTCGTGGCCGTCGTGCAGGTCGCCGCGTTCGCGGCCTATCAGTGGAGCCGGCGTGGCGGCGCTGTGCCGGAGACCGTCGAACTGCTCGGCTGGGTGTGGGTGCTGAGCCTGCCCGCTGTCGCGTTGAGCTTCGCCGCCGGACTCGTGAACCGTCGTCTCTACGTCGCGTCCACGCTGCAGGCGCTGACGGTGCGCCTGCGCGCCCCGGCGAGTGCCGCCGAGCTGCGCGACGGTCTCGCGGAGGCGCTCGAGGATCCGTCGCTGCGGGTCGTCTACTGGATGCCCGGCGAGCCGGGACGCTGGGTGGACGAGAGCGGATGGCCGGCCAAGACGCCCGAAGGCGATCCGGGAACCGCGGTCACCGAGGTGGCGGTGGACGGCCGGCGCCTGGCGGCCGTGGTCCATGACACCACGCTCGCGCCCGACACGGCGCTCATCCGGGCGGCGGCGTCCTACGGGCTCGTCGTCCTGGAGAACACACGCCTCATCGCCGAGCTGCAGGCGTCGCTGGAGCGGCTCTCGGAGTCGGAGTCGAGGACCGCGATCGCGGCCCAGGGCGAGCGCGAGCGGATCGAGCGCGACCTCCATGACGGCGCGCAGCAGCGGCTCGTCGCCCTGCGCATCAACCTCGCAGGCATCGTCGAGCGCCTGAACGGCGACTCGCCCGAGCGCGCCGGCGAGCTCGCCGCACTCGCCACCCAGGTCGAGCAGACGATCGACGACGTGCGCTCGCTCGCCCACCAGCCCTACCCCGACGTGCTGGCGCGCGAAGGTCTGGCCGAGGCGCTCCGATCGGCGGTGACGGAGGCGCCGGTACCGACCAGCATCGTCAGCCACGGGCTCGGGCGGTTCGACCGCGACCTCGAGACGACCGTCTACTTCTCGTGCCTGGAAGCCGTGCAGAACGCGGTCAAGCACGCCGAGGGCGCCAGTCACATCATGGTCCTGCTGAGCGCCTCCGACGGGTTGCGGTTCGAGGTTCGGGACGACGGCGCCGGCTTCCCCGAGCAGCCGCCCGCGCACGGGGCGGGGCTCGCGAACATCACCGGCCGGCTGGCCTCGGTCGGCGGCCGGCTCACGATCGCCTCGGAGCCGGGCCGCGGCACGAGCGTGGTCGGCGAGATCCCCAACACCCGATGAAGCGCCCTCGCGCGTGGGGGAGCGGCTCGCGGGACTGGGACCCGAGCCTCGCGCCCGAGTTGTACGAGGATCTTCCGGTCGCCGTCATCGCCTCCGGCCGCGACGGCGAGAACCTCGTCTTCAACCGCCGCGCCCGCGAGCTGTTCGAGGGAACCGGGGAAGCCATCGACCCCGACGACTGCGCCGATCGCTACGGCCTTTACACGGCCGACGGCGACCGGCTCCTGCGCACCGACGAGATCCCGCTCCAGCGCGCGCTGCGGGGGGAGCAGCTCACGGACGTCGTGCTGACCGTCCAGCCGCGGCGCGGGGCTCGCCGCACGGTCAGCGTCAGCGGCGGCCCGGTCTCCGGACGCGGGGGCGGCATGGTCGGCGCGGTCGTGGTCATCCACGACGTGACCGAGCGGCTGGCCCTCGAGGCGGCGCTCCGCTTCCAGAGCGCGATCGCCGAGCACATGGCCGAGGCCGTCGTCCTCATCAAGGCGCAGGACGGCGAGATCCTCTACGCGAACGAGACCGCCGGCACCATGTTCGGCTACCCGCGCGACGAGCTGGTCGGCGAGCCGATCGCCCGGCTCAACGTCCCCACCGACGAGGCCCCGGCCGCCCGCGCGGCCGAGATGCTCGGCGAGCTCGACCACGAGGGCGTCTGGAGCGGTGAGCTCGAGCACGTCCGCAGGGACGGCAGCGTGTTCTGGTGCTCGGTCACCGTGTCGCCTTTCGAGCATCCGGAGTACGGAACCGTGTGGACCTCGGTCCACACCGACATCACGGAGCGGCGCGCCGCCGCCGAGGCGCTGCGCGTGGCCGAGGAGCGCTTCCGCGGCGTGTTCGAGGACAGTCCCCTGGGGATGGCGCTGCTCGGTGACGACTTCCGGCTCGTCGACGCGAATCCGGCCTTCTGCGCGATCACGGGCTTCAGCCCACGACGAGCTCGTCGGCCGGAGCTTCGAGGAGATCGCGCATCCGGGCGACGCGCCGGACGACCGCGAGCTCGCCCGGCGCGCGCTCCTCGGCGAGATCCCGCAGCATCGCGCCGAGGCGCGCCTGATCACCAAGCGGGGGTCGGTCGTGCGCGTGTCACAGACGGCGACCGTCGTACGCGGACCCGATGACCGGCCCGCCGGCGGCCTCGTCATCGCCGATCCGATCGGCTGAAGCCGCCGCGGCGTGCATGCACCACCCGGGCTCGACAGGCGCACGCGGTTGTGCGGCGGCGGCGATGGATGGGACAGTGCACGCCATGGCCCCGCCGACCTATGGCGACACGGTGCGCTGGGAACCGGCGACGCCACGCCTCGGCCTCGTCCGCACGATCGTCGCGTGGATCGTCGCCGCGGCGTCGGTGACCGTGGCCGCGTGGATCGTGCCCGGCGTCTCGCTGGAGGCGACCGGCGCCGCCTTCCTCGTCGCCGCCGTCATCGCCCTCCTCAACGCCGTGGTCCCGCCGATCCTGGCGGCGCTGCGGCTGCCGTTCATGCTCGCGCTCGGCTTCCTGCTCGTGTTGTTCGCGGACGCCGGACTCCTCATGCTCGCCGACGTCGTGCTGCCGGACGACATCCACGTCGACTCGTTCGGCGACGCGTTCCTGGCCTCCCTGGTCATCGCGGCCGTGAGCGTCGTGCTGCAGACGATCCTCGGGACCAACGACGAGGACCAGTACTCGATGAAGGTCATCAGGCGGATCGCCCGGCGCCAGGGCGCGATCGACCGCACCGACGTGCCCGGGATCATCTACCTCGAGATCGACGGGCTCGCGCTCCCGGTCCTGCGCGATGCGATGCGCGACGGCTCGGCGCCGGTCATGGCGAGCTGGATCGCCGAGGACGGCTACCGGCTCGCCGAGTGGGAGACCGACCTCTCGTCGCAGACCGGCGCCAGCCAGGCCGGCATCCTGCTCGGCTCCAACGAGGACATCCCGGCCTTCCGGTGGGTGGAGAAGGAGAGCGGGCTCATGCTCGTGTGCTCCTCGCCCGCGGACTGCGCGGAGATCGAGCGGCGCCGCGCGACCGGCATCGGGCTGCTCGTGGACGGGGGCGCGAGCCGGGGCAACCTGCTCTCGGGCGAGGCCGAGGAGGTCATCCTCACCGTCAGCCGGTCCGAGGAGGAGAAGCGCGCGAACCCCGGCTACCGCGCGTTCCTCGCCAACGGCTTCAACGTCACGCGGTCGCTCGTGCTCTTCGTGTGGGAGATCGTCCTGGAGCTGACGGCGTCGGCCCGGGCCAAGCGCCGCGACGTCCGTCCGCGCGGCCATCGCGGCGGTATCTACCCGCTGATGCGCGGCGTCCTGTGCGTCATCGTCCGCGACCTGGTCGTCTTCGGCGTGCTCGGCGACATGATGCGGGGGCGCCCAGCCGTGTACGCGACGTTCGCCAGCTACGACGAGGTGGCCCACCACTCCGGCCTCGAGCGGGCCGACACGATGGAGGCGCTGCGCAAGCTCGACGAGCAGTTCGGCCGCATCGCGCGCGCCCGGCGGTACGCGCCGCGCCCGTACGAGATCGTCGTGCTCTCCGATCACGGGCAGACCCAGGGCGCCACCTTCAAGCAGCGCAACGGCTACGGGCTCGACGAGCTCGTCGAGCGCTCGCTCGAGGATGTGAAGGTCGCGGGCTACGCCGGCGGCGACGAGCAGCACGCGATGGTCCACACCGCCGTCGACGAGGCCACCGGCCGGGCGGACGCCGAGAAGAAGAAGCGGCCGAAGAACGACGTCTCCGACCGGCAGGTCGTCGTGCTCGGGTCGGGCAACCTCGGGCTCGTCTACCTCATGGAGGAGAAGCGGCGGCTCACGCTCGAGGAGCTCGACGAGCGCCATCCGCGGCTGATTGGAGCGCTGCGCGAGCATCCGCACGTCGGCTGGCTGCTCGCGCGCTCGGGCGAGCACGGCGCCGTCGTGCTCGGGCCGCGCGGTGCGAACTATCTCGACGAGGGCCGCGTCGAGGGCGAGGACCCGCTGGCGCCCTTCTCGCCGACGGCGGCCGTGCACCTGCGCCGGACCGACGGCTTCGCCCACGTCGCGGACCTCATGATCGGCAGCTTCTACGACCCGATGATCGACGAGGGCTGCGCCTTCGAGGAGCTGATCTCGTTCCACGGCGGGATCGGCGGGCCCCAGACGCGGCCGTTCGTGCTCGTCCCGCCGCGCTTCGCGCTCCCCGACGAGCCGATCATCGGCGCCGCCGCCGTCCACACGCTGCTCTCGACCTGGCGGCGCGAGCTCCAGGGCCCGGCCGGCGCGCCGACGCCGCCGCCGGCGACCATCGAACGAGTGGGAGGGACGTGATGGCCGACGACTGGCGGGCCACGATCGAGCTCGCGCACGAGGGGCATCGCGAGGGACTGTTCTCGGCGCTGCGCGGACGGAGGCTCGCGAACGAGGCGCGGGAGCAGGTCGGCGAGCGCGTGATCGTCACGCACGACGGCCCCTGCGTGTTCCTCTACACCGACACCGAGGCGCACGCCCGCGCGGTCGAGGAGCTCGCGGCGTCGCTGCTCGCCGAGCACGACCTGCCGGGCACCGTGAAGCTCGCGCGCTGGCACCCGATCGAGGAGCGCTGGGAGGACGCCTCGCACGCCCTCCCGGACTCACCCGAGGCCGAGGCGGCCGAGCGCGCGCGCCGCGGCGACGCCGACCGCGAACGCTCGCGCGAGCAGGGCTACCCCGAGTGGGACGTCCGGCTCGCGCTGCCGAGCCACGCCGACGCCGTGGCCCTCGAGGAGCGGCTCGCCGGCGAGGGCATCCCGGTCGTGCGCCGCTCCAACTGCATGATCGCGGGCGCCGAGACCGAGGACGACGCCGAGTCCCTCGCCCGGCGCCTGCGCTCCGAGGCGCCGGAGGGCACGACCGTCGTGGTCGAGGTCAACCGCGCCGAGGCCTGGGGCCAGGCCCACCCGTTCGCGTTCCTCGGCGGGCTCGCCGGCTGAGCGGTCGGCGTCCGTTCGCCGGCGGAGACGAAAGACGTCAGGTGGGGTGCAGCACGGTCGGGGGCGGCGCGCCGTTGCCGGGCTCCGGCTCGCCGCCGAGAACCGCGCGCTTCTGCGCCGTGAACTCTTCCTCGTCGATCACGCCCGTCGCCTTGAGCCGCCCGAGCTGCTCGAGCTGCTCGATCGTCGTGGGGCTCGTCGAGCCCCGAGACGTGGTGGCCTCACGCGCCCACGTGACGCCGCCGGCGGCCCGCCCGCGTATGCGCTCGATCGCAGCACCCAGGTCGGCGTCGGGGTTCTCGCGGCCGATCTGGCGGCGCAGCGCCTCGGTGGCGGCTGCGAGCAGCGCGATCAGGAGCAGCGCCAGCAGTGGGTCGCGCGTGGCCGGCGTCGGCGCCCACCAGAACAGGAGGCCGATGAAGACCGCGAACGCGCTGTAGGCGATCGCGGGGTGCTGCACGAACGGCGCGATGGCGCGGCGCAGCGCGACCATCGGCCGCGACGGACCGGCCAGCCACGCTGCGACGACCATGAACGCGCCGTAGAGGATCGTGGCCCACGCCGCCTCGACGAGCAGCGTGGTCGAGATCGTCCAGGCCGCGGCGACCGCGGGCTCGACGGCCGCGGTGTTCACGAGCGTCGCGGTCAGTGCCGAGCCCGCCTGGTCCTGGGTGATCAACGCAGCGGCGCCGGCGAGCACGAACCCGATCCCGTACGCGCGCAGCGCCTGTCGGCGCCAGCCCGGGGCGATGGCCAGCGCGAGGCCGAAGAGCGCGAGCGACAGGCCTACCAGCACAAACGGCAGGCCGCGGATGATCTTCAGCAGTGTCTGCAGGGCATCGAGGCGGTCCGAGTGCAAGACCTCGATCTGCGCCGCGGACGGCGGCAGTCGCTCCGCCACCCGGCCGCCGATACCGACCCGCTCCTGCATCTGCTGGAGCAGTGCGGTGAGGTCGAGCACGACGTCGCCGCCACCGGTGGAGACGACCGGGCCACCGCCTTCGATGAGCTGGAGGAACTGCTCCTGCGCCGCCCGGTTGGCGTCGGCCCACAGAGCCTGGGCGCGCGGCCGGGAGAGCACCTCGTTCGCGGCGCGCTCGGCGAAGTCGCGCAGACCGCCGGCGGCCGGGCCGGCCAGCGGCTGCAGCCGCTCCGGGAGCGCCTCGCGGATCTCGCCCGCCACGTCGACGTTCGCGTACAGCTGGTCGACGAGGTAGACAGCGAGCTGGTCGCGGATGACGGGGTTCTCCAGCAGCTCGGAGCTGGTGCGCGTCCAGTTGTCCGTGTTGAGGACCTGCCGGTTCGCCCAGATGGCGAGGATCGCCGCGAAGGCGACGATCGACGCGAGGACGACGAGCGCGCGCGCCCAGCCGCGGCGGCGGGGGCGCGGCGGCCCGGCTGTCGGCGTCTCGGTCAGCGGATCGCCTCGCGTCGCCCGCCGTGGACGACGAGTCCGTAGACGATGAGGATGTCGAGCGCGAACAGCGCCAGCGCCCCGAACGGGGCTGCCGGCAGGAAGAGCAGGTGGACGATCGCGCCCGTCCCGGCGAGCACCACCCCGAGCCAGCGCCCGAACTGGGTGTCAGCCCAGATGGCGAGGGCGGCGCCGATCTGGGTGACGCCCCAGGCGAGGAGGACCCAGCCCCACGTGTTGAGGTTGCTGATGACGAACTGCGCGTCACCCACGTAGAAGCTCGAGTCCGAGATCGCCGCGATCCCGTGGATCACGTTGAGCGTTCCGGCGATGCCGAGCATGACCACGGCGAACGAGAGCCAGCCGAGGCCGGCCTGCGGCGCCGCGTAGGCACGATCCGTGACGCCTGAAGATCGCGTGCCAACGCTCGCGTACTCGCCGGACATTCCTCACCACTCCTCTCGTCGGGAGCATCAACCTACGTCCGGCCGGGGCAGCGGACATCGTCCGATTCGGGTGAAGCCAGATCGCCCGCGCGGCCATACGCTCGCGGCCATGGTGATCGAGGCCTACAGGCTGGCGTGGCGCCCCGTGTCGGCGACCGTCGGCGTGGGCCGGTGGGTCGTCGACATGGGCCTGGACTTCGCGGGCGATGCCGCGCTCTCGGTCCTCGACGCGGTGCTCGCGTCGCCGCGGGCGGACGAGGCCGTCGACCGGATCCTCGCCAGCCGGCTCGCGGAGCATGCGGTGGCCCGCGCGCTGAGCGGCGAGCTGGTCGACGTGTTCGCCCGCGAGGCCGTCAACTACGCCGTGCTCGAACGGATCTCCGACCGGCTGCTGGAGGCCGGGCTCGCCGAGCAGCTCGCCCAGCGGTTCCTCGTCGGACCGGAGCTCGAGCGGATGGTCGCCCTCGTGCTCCAGAGCGAGCGCGTGGAAGCCGCGCTGGCGAACGCGCTCGACAGCGCGGACCTGGAGCGGTTGATCACGCGCGTGGTCGAGAGCCGCCTGATCGAGGCGACCGTCACCCGCCTGGTGGACGAGACGGCCGCCCGGCTGCCCGAGAGCCCGGCGCTGTGGGCGCTCATCGACGAGGTCGCCCAGAGTCCCGCCGTCACGGACGCGATCACCCGGCAGAGCCTCGGGCTCGCCGACGAGGTCGCGGGGGAGGTCCGCGACCGCTCGCGCTCGGCCGACGCGTGGCTGGAGCGGGCGGCCCGGCGCGTGCTTCGAAGGCAGGCGTCAGCCGAGCCGTTCACGCCGTGAGCTCGGACGCCGCGCCCCTCGGCGTCGCGTCGCCGGCCACCAACGGCGTCGCACCAGTGGCGCCCGAACCGCCGCTGCCGCCGGGCTCGCCGTACTCCGGCCTCGCCACGCGCGTGCTCGCGTGCGTCATCGACGTGCTGATCGTCCAGGGCGTCGCCTGGGTCGTCGCCGCCGTGGCGGCCGTCGCGGCCTCGATGTTCGATTTCTCGGAGAACCTCCAGACCGTGCTCATCGCCGCCGGCGCGGTCGTGGCCACGCTGTGGGCGGCCGGCTACTTCGTGTTCTTCTGGTCGACCACCGGACAGACGCCCGGCGACCGCGTCATGGAGATCCGCGTGCAGGACGCCGTCACCGGCCGGCCGCTGCACTTCGGCCGGGCCGTCGTGCGCCTCCTCGGCGCGATCCTGTCCGCGCTGATCCTGTTCATCGGCTACCTGATGATCCTGGTCGACGGGCGCCGCCGCGCGCTGCACGACCGCATGGTGAACAGCGTCGTCGTCTATGCGCCCTCGGCCAAGCGCCTCCAACGGCGGACGCGCTGATGGACGCCGGAGAGCGCGGGAGCATGTTCTCGACCCCGGTGTGGCTGCGCGACCTGGGGTTCGCGTCGTGGATGCTCGTCGGGTTCGTGCTGATCATCGTCGGCGTCATCTGGCTGCTGGGCCAGACGTCGACGATCGTGATGCCGGTGATCCTCGCGTCGGTCCTCGGAGCCGTCACCGCACCGCTGGTGGACCGCGCCCATCGGCGTGGCCTGCCCCGCGGGGCCGGGGCCGCCTTCGTGCTGCTCGGCCTGATCGCGATCGCCGCGCTGGTGATCTTCCTCGTGGTGCACGGCATCTCGGCCAACTCGGGCGAGGCGTCGGCAGAGGCGTCGAAGGGGCTCGACAAGATCGACGACGCGCTCAAGGACGCCGGGATCAGCACGCAGGACGTGAAGGCCGACGTCGAGAAGGCGATCCCGCAGATCCGCGAGACGCTCGTGAACGGGGTCGCCGCGGGCGTCAGCGGGTTGACCTCGATCGTCTTCTTCCTCTCGTTCTCGGCCCTCGCGACGTTCTTCGTGCTGAAGGACGCACCGGTCATGACGCGCTTCATCACCCGGCACATGGGACTTCCGCTCCCGGTCGCGTCGATCGTCATCCGCGAGGTCGCCGCGGGCCTGCGCAACTACTTCACGGGCGTGACGATCGTCGCGGCCTTCAACGGGGTCGTGGTCGGGCTCGGCGCGCTCGTCCTGGGCGTGCCGCTCGCGGGCACGATCGCGGTCGTCACGTTCGTCACCGCCTATGTCCCGTACATCGGCGCCTGGACCGCCGGCATCTTCGCGTTCGTCATCGCCCTCGGCTCCCAGGGAGCGACGGACGCGCTGATCCTCGGGGTGATCATCCTGCTCGCCAACGGGCTGCTGCAGAACATGCTGCAGCCGTTCGTGTTCGGCGCCACCCTCAGCCTCAACCCGCTCGCGGTGCTGATCGTCACGGTCGGCGGCGGCGCCCTGTTCGGGATGATCGGGCTCACGCTCGCCGCGCCGCTGACCTCGGCCGCGGTCCACATCAGCGACGCGCTGCGCGAGCGCTCGGCCGACGAGCCGGCAGCCGGATGGGAAGATCACGACGATGATCGGCGAACGCACCGTCCAGGGCCGCCGCGCGCTGACCCTGTCGAGTCCTGAGCTCGAGGCGGCGTTCGTTCCGGACGCCGGGATGGTCGGGTGCTCGCTGCGCCACCGCGGCGCCGAGCTGCTGGGCCTCCGGCGCGGGCTGGACGCGTATGTCGCGGAGCGGGCGACGATGGGGATCCCGTTGCTGTACCCGTGGGCGAACCGGCTCGGGCGCACGCGCTTCGAGCTGGCCGGCCGGACGGTCGACCTCGATTCGGTGTCGCCGCCGTTGCGCACGGACGGCAACGGGCTGCCGATGCACGGCCTGCTCAACGCGGCCGCGTGGCACGTGGAGCGCCACGAACCCACGGGCGACGGCGCGGTCCTGGCCGCGAGCCTCGCCTTCGCGACGGATGCGTTCCCGTTCCCGCACGAGCTCGCGCTCGAGGCCCAGGTGCAGGGTTCGACGCTCACGATCACCACGACCGTGTCGGCCTCGCGAGACGCCCCGGTGCCGATCGCCTTCGGGTTCCACCCGTACCTGCGCCTGCCGGGCATCGACCGCCGCGACTGGGAGATCGACGTGCCGGTCCGTGAGCGGCTGCGCCTGGACGAGCGGATGCTGCCGACCGGCGAGCGCGAGCCGGTGGACATCGCGCCGGGCGCGCTCGGGGAGCGGACGTTCGACGACGCCTACACCGCGCCCGAGGGCGGCGCCCCGTTCGTGCTCGCGGGCGGCGGCCGGCGCATCGAGCTGGCCTTCCTCGAAGGCTTCCCCTACGCCCAGGTCTTCGCGCCGACCGCGGACGACGTGGTCGCGTTCGAGCCGATGACGGCGCCGACCAACGCGCTGGTCGACGGCGGTCCGTCGCTGCCCCTGCTCGCCCCGGGCGACCGTTACCGAGCGGTCTTCGCGGTCACCGTGACCGGCGCCTAGCTGGGCACGGCCGCCTCGTGCGGGAGCACGAGCACCGGGCAGCCCGCGTGCGCGGTGACCTTGCGCGCCACGCCGCCGAGCGCGACGGTGCCCGGCGCGCCGCGATGGGCCGAGCCCATGACGAGGAGGTCGAGACGGGCGGACGCGGCCACGAGGCCGTCCGCGGGGCTCTGGAAGAGCACGTCGGGTTCGGTCTCGAGGTCCGCGGCCGACTCGGCGAGGGCGTCGCGCAGCGTGTCCTCGGCCTGGATCCGGTTGCGTGCCGCCAGGTCCTCCGCCACGTCGTGATCGTGGTGCGTGGCGGCCATGAGACCGGGGGACTGGTCCTCGGCGTGGTCGGGGTCGAGCACCATCACGGCGGTCAGGCGCGCGCCGGCGGAGCGGGCGAGCTCCGCGGCCGCGCGCAGCGTCTCACGCCCACTCGCGGTCGGCACGAAGGCGGCGCCGACGGTCCGCAGGCCCTCGGTGGGCTGCTCGTGCCCGCGGGGAACCACGACGACCGGGACCGACGAGTGCTTCATGACGTGCTCCGCGGTGCTGCCGAGCAGCACGCGCCCGAGGGTGCCGCGCCGGGTCGATCCCACGACGACGAGCCTCGGCGCGAGCTCCTCGACGGCCTCGGAGATCGCGTGCGCGGGCTTCTCGTGCTCGACCGCGCGCACGGTCGCGGAGATCCCGCGCGCGGCGAGATCGGATTCCACCGAGGCCGCGTCGCTCCCGACGGCGACGACGACCACCGGCGCGCCGGTGAAGCGGCCGGCGGCAGCGGCGAGGTTCACCGGCCCGTGGTCGGCTGAGTCAGGGCTGAAAGCGACGAGGATCGGCGCGGGCACTATTGGCCTCCTCCGGCTGTCTAGGACTGTCGGCAACTCTCTCAGCGGGCGGACCGGCGGCCAATGGGGCCTGCTTGCGGGTGTTGGGTGGTGCGAGCACGCCGACGAGCGCTCCAGTCACGGGCTCAGTCGTCGAGCAGCCCGGTCTCTCGCGCGCGGGACACGGCCTCGGAACGGCTGGAGACGTTGAGCTTGCGGTACACCGCGTTCGCCTGCGACTTGACCGTGTTCGACGAGACGTACTCGCGCGCGGCGATCTCCCGGAACGAGAGGTGGGTCGGCAGGTAGCGCATGATCCGCAGCTCGGCGCTGGTCAGCACCGCCGTCGGGCCGATGAAGGCGTCGTGGCGCGCCCATGCGTCCTCGAGCCAGCCCCCGAGGGCCACGGCCTCCGGCACGAGCCGCATGAGCCGCGACGCCTCGACGAGCGCGGTCCTTGCGCCGTTGACGTCGCTGAGCCGGACGGCGGCACGCGCCACGAGGACGCGCAGCTCCACGTCGTACCACGGCGCGAAGTCGACGAGCATCGCCTGCAGCCGCAGGGCGGCGTCCAGATCGCTCCGCGCCTCGTCGACGCGGCCCCGCTGCGCGCGCACCACGGCCGATGCGGCGAAGACGAGGGCCACGGTGGCCGAGTTGGCGAGCCCATGGCGATCGACCTGCGCCCGCGCCCGCGCGCTGAGCGCGGCGGCCGCCTCCCAGTCGTCCTCGGTGAGCGCGAGCACGGCGAGCTGGGTCAGGCAGAGCGCGTGCGCGTCGGGCGCCGCGACGGCGGCGAGGCGCGCGCCCCGCTCGAGCTCGCGGACCGCCTCCTCACGCCGGCCGAGCAGCTGGTGGGCCGTGCCGGTCAGCAGGCAGCAGAGCGAGCGCCACGCGCTGGGCTCCGGCTCGAGCGCGTACGCCGCCTCCGCGTCGTGCTGCATGCGGACGATGCCGTCGCGGGCGAGCGCGGCGCGCAGCATCGCGATGCCCGCCTCGACCGGCGCCGGACGGCGGGCCGCCGACGCGGCGGCGGAGGCCCAGTGCGCGGCGAGATCGCCCCGCCCGCGGGCGAGCTGGCTGTGGGCCGCCGCGAGCGCGAGCGCCGGATGACCGCTGATGTCGAGCTCGCTGAAGCGGCCCAGCCAGCACTCGATCGTCGCGGGCCGGCCATGGCCGAGGGCAGCGACCACGCTGCTCCACACGAGCTGGCCCGCCTTCTCGACGTCACCGGCGCAGATCGCGTGGTGCACCGCGTGATCCTGGTCGCCCGCGCCGCGGTGCCAGTCGCTCGCGCGCCGGTGGAGCTCGGGCTCGAGCTCCGGGTGGCGGCGGCGCAGCTCGGCGCGCAGCATGTCGCCGAGCAGGCGGTGGTAGCGGTAGCGCTGATCCGTGCGGTCCAGCGAGGTGAGCAGCAGGCTCGAGCGCGCGAGCTCGGACAGCATGCCCGCCGAGCCGGTCCGCTGGAGCACCGCGTCGCAGGCCGGGCCCGTGAGCGTGCCGAGCACCGAGGTGCCGAGCACGAACGCGAGCTGCTCGGGGTCGAGATCGACGAGCACCTCGTCGCGCAGATAGTCGGCCACGAGGCGATCCTGGCCTCCGAAGCGTCGCGGCCCCTCCGGATCGCTCGTGCGGTCGCCGAGCGCGAGCGCCGCGAGCGACAGCCCGGCCGGCCACCCCTCGGTACGGCTCAGCAGGGTCTCGACCCCGTCGCGGTCGAGCTCGAGGCCGCGCAGCCGGAGGAGCGTCGCCGCCTCGCTCCGGCTCATCGCGAGCTCGCGCGGCCCGAGCTCAGCATAGGAGGCGCTGCTCGCGAAGGCGCGCGATCGGCAGCGCGACCGGGCTCCGTGAGGCGAGGACGACGGTCAGCCCCGCATCGGCGTCGTGGACGACGGCGGCCAGCGCGTCGAGCGCCGCCCGTGCGTGCACGCGATGGACATCGTCGACGACGAGGACCTGACCGCCGGCGCGGTCGGGATGGACCGCGCCGGCGAGCTTGTCTGCGAGGCGGCCGTGAGCGTTGTCGCCCTCCTCGGCCGTGACCCAGGCGAACGCGCGGCGATCGCGCTCGGCCCACTCGCACAGCAGGGTGGTCTTGCCGTAGCCGGCTGGAGCCACGACGGCGATCAGCGGTGCGCTCGTGCGCTGGAGGGCCCGCACGAGGCGCGGGCGCCTGACCCGGTCGAGCGGCCAGGGGCCGTGAGAGACGGTCGCGAGGCCTGCGTCGGCGACCTTGAGGATGCTGACCGCGGCAGGAGCCGTCATGGGTTGAGCATCGCCCGTCACGCGCGGGTGCGGCAAGGGGGCACGCCACCGCATTCGCGGGTGCGCTGCCACCACGCATACCGGGTGCGCAGCACCCCTGGCCGTTTCACCCGTTCGTGACGATGAGGCCACGGGACGCGCCGTCTACGGTCGCCGTTTGACAGCCGGGAACCCGCAATTGACGAGCGACTCCCTCATCCGGGCCGATGCCGCCGCGGTGTGCGAGGACGCATTCGCGTTCGCGTATCCGCTTGTGCTCATGGAGCTCACGCGCCGGCAGATGACCTCGGTGCCCGCGCCCGACCCCGGCACGATGCGCGCGCCGCCGAACCAGCTCGTGCACGCACGAGGCCGGCCGGGTGCCGGCGCCGGCACGCTGAGCACGTCGGCCTGGCTCGACCTCGCCCGGGGCCCGGTCGTCCTCTCGGTCGCCGACACCCACGGCCGGTACTACGTCATGTCGCTGATCGACATGTGGACGAGCGTGTTCGCGTCCGTCGGCGCACGTACGACCGGCACGGGCGCGGGGCGCTACGCCATCGGCCTGCGCGGGATGCGCGGTTCGGCGCTGCCGGAGGGGGTGCTCCCGATCACCGCGCCGACGCGCCACGTCCGCATCGCCGGCGAGACGTGCCTCGACCCCGTGGACGTGGAGGCCGACAGCGGGGCGATCCGCAGCAGCTTCGCGCTCGCGACGCCCAACGGCGGTTGCGACCCGCCGGCCGCCGGTGGCTCGGCGCCGCCCGCGGAGCTGGTCGATCGGCTGGACGCGCGGGCGTTCTTCCGCCTGGCCGGGCGGCTGCTCGCGGACAACCCGCCGCGCGGGCGGGACCGCGCACTCGTGGAGCGCGCTCGCGGGCTCGGGTTCTTCACGGACGACGAGGCGTGGATGGGAGACGACCCGGAGCTGCAGCGCGTCGCCGAGCAGGCCACCAGCCGGGCCCGGGAGACCGTGCGGGCTCAGGCCGCGGCGGCGATGGGGGAGATGGTCGGGAACTGGCACATCGACTACCGGCGCGGGCGGTTCGCGACGGACTACGTGTGTCGCGCCGCCGCCGCGCTCGCGCCGCTCGGCGCCGACGTCCCGGAGGACTTGCTGCCCGCGTTCACGCGCTGCGACGCCGACGGCCGTCCGCTCACCGGCTCCCACCGCTACGTGCTGCGGTTCCGGCCGGACACGCCGCCGCCCGTCCACGGGTTCTGGGCGCTGGCGGTGCCGGGCGAGGGGGTCTCGCTCGGCGACCGGGACGGGCTGACCGTCGACGTCGACGGTTCGCTGCCGATCCTCATCCAGCACGATCGGCCGGCGCGGGCGCTGCGCTCGAACTGGCTGCCGGCGCCGCCCGGGGACTTCACCCTCGTGCTGCGTCTCTACTGGCCACGCGACGAGGTGCTGACGCGCCGCTGGACGCCGCCCGCCGTCACGCTCGCCGAGTGACCAGGGTGGCGCTCAGACCGGGCGGGCTCGCCCAGGGCCTCGCGGAGGTTCTGCTCGGCGTCGTCGCTCAGCGACGTCTGGATCACGTGGCCGCCGTACGGCTTGACCCGCTCGATCACCTTGTCCGGGGCGTCGGTGCGCCCGAGCACGAGCAGGGCCGCGCCGCCCGCGGGGAGCTTTTCGCCGAGGTCCTTCATGAAGCTGTCGTTGACCCCGACGTCGCTGACCTTGCCGGCCACGGCGCCCGAAGCGGCTCCGACGGCCATGCCGACCAGGGGCGCCAGGAACAGCAGGCCGATGAGCCCGCCCCAGAGCGCGCCGCCCGCGGCGCCGGCGCCCGCCGGGTTCACGGCCTGGTGCAGCTTGATCTTGCCGTCCGGCCGGTGCTCCACGACCACCGCGTCCTCGAGAGTGACGAGGTGCTCCTTCGTGGCCTCGAGCAGTTCCTGGCGCACGCGCTCGGCCGTGTCCGTGTCCGGATAGGCGATGGCGATGAGTGTGCTCATGCGTCCTCCGATGGTGGGTGGGGGATGAGTGAAAACGACTTCAACGGTGGCGGCGGCTCTGCCACGGCGCCCGTCCCCGGCGCATCCGCATGACCCCGCGGGTGAGCCAAAGCCCGGCGCGGACGTTCTCGAGCGCGTTCCGTCTGCGGCTGCGCCTGCGCGAGGACCTCACGGTGCGCTCCTCGCCCAGGTGCTGGGGACGTCGGCGCCGCCCTCTTCGGCGATGCGGGCGCCGAAGCGGATCAGCGCCGGGTCGGGGGAGATCTTGCCGGCCACCAGGGCCTCGCCGAGGCGGAACGTGGTCGCCCGATCGACCAGGCCGGCCGGGACGAACGAGAAGACCGCCTGCGCGAACGCGGCGTCGGCCACCGAGTTGAGCCGCATGAGCACGAGGTTGTCGCACTGCGAGATCACGTTCTCGTGCACCTTCTGCGGGCGCTGGGTGGAGACCAGCAGGTAGATCCCGAACTTGCGCCCCTCGGCCGCGATCCGCACCGCGTGCTCGGTGGCGAGCGCGACGAGGGGGTCGTCCGGCTGGGCCGGGCAGACGTTGTGGGCCTCGTCGATGACGACGAGCACCGGCTCGCGCTGCTCGCGGCGCTGCCACAGCGTGCCGAGCACCGTCGCCGCCACCAGCGCCTGCTCCTCGCGGGTGGGGAGCGAGCCGAGGTCGATGACCGCGCAGCGCGGGCCGTCCGGCGCGAGCGTCTCGAGCAGCGTGCTCGCGTCGCCTCGCGCCCAGAGGCCGAACGTGTCGACGCCGAGGTTGCGGAGCCGGAGGAGCAGGCGCCGCGCCTCCGGCCGGTCCGAGGCGGCGAGCGCCTCGAGCGCCGCCGGGCCTTCGGCGGCGAGGAGCGCGGCGAGCTCCGCGTGCTCCTCGCGGTCGTGGATCGGGTCCAGCCGCAGCAGCGCGGCCTGCAGCGCCGGGTCGAGGTCGGCGACCCGCACGCGCAGCTGCGGTGCCTCGACGCCGGCGGCGGCGCGGCGGTAGCGCTCCGCGGTCTCGGGGTCGGTGCCGTCGCGGACCTCGGTCAGGCGGACGTAGTCCGAGTTCGGATCGAGGATGACGACGCGCAGCGACGTCTCGAGCAGCAGCTGCTCGAGGATCACGCCCAGCGAGTACGTCTTGCCGGAGCCGGACTGCCCGCACAGGAAGGTGTGGCGGTCGAAGCCGCCGGCGTCGAGCGCGAAGGCCACGCCGGGCGCCGTGGCCAGCTCGCCGATCGGCAGCTGCGCCCGCCGCGGCCGGGTGCGCTCGAGCCATCCGCGCACCTCCTCGGCCGTGGCCGGCCGGACGACGGCGTCGTGGAACGCCGCGCCGTCGCCCTCCAGCACGGTCCCGATGCCCTTCGCGTACCGGATCGGGACCTGCGTGTGCAGGCCGAAGCCCGACGCGTCGTCGGATGGCAGGTCGAGGTCGGTCCCTTCGCGCAGCGCCATCTCGAGGCCGAGTATCTGGCCGATCCGGCCCTCGCCGAGCACCACGTAGGCGCCGACCTGGAGCTGGAGGTCGTGCAGCGAGGCCTGGAACGAGAAGCGCCGGCCGTCGACGGACGTCGCCAGCGGCAGCACGGACACCTCGAGCTCGCGCCGGACCGCGCGGAAGCGCTCGAGCCGGTCGTCGAGGCGCGGGCCGTCGCTGAGCTCGGTCACGTCGCTCATCCTCAGCCGAGGATGCGGGCCTTCTGGGCCGCGAACTCCTCCTCGGTGAGGATGCCCTGGTCCTTCAGGGCAGCGAGCTCCTTGAGCTGCGCGATCGGGTCCGAGCCGCTGTTCGCGGCGGGAGCCGGCGGCGGCGGCGCGTATTGCTGCGGAGGCGGCTCGTACGCCTGCTCCTCCTGCGAGGCCCATCGCCGGTTCTGGCGGCGGGCGACGCGGCCCGAGACGGCGGTGGCGGTTCCCGCCACCACGGCGGTGCGGGCCATGCCGCGGAGCAATCCTGGCATCTGAGATCTCCTTTCGGTTAGACCGCCGCCTCGGCGGCCTCGAGAGACGCGATGAGGGCCTGTACCGGGACCCGCTGGAAGTCGACGAGGACGCCGCCGTTGCGGCGGACGGCGGCGGCGAACGGCGCCGCCCAGCGGTTCTCGAAGACGATGATGACCGCCGCCGACCCCGGCTCGATGCCGTCCGCGGCCGTGGCCACGTCGTCGTCGCCGAGCAGCCCGGAGGTGGCGCCCTCGAAGGCGACGAGGTCGCCGACGCCCTTGCTTTCGAGGTCGGTCGCCTCGAAGCCCGAGTACGTCCCGTCCTCCTCCTTGATGACGAACAGCGCGTCGAGCACGCGGATGATCCCGCGGTCGACCAGGTCCAGCAGCATGGGCACGGCTTCGCCGGTCATCGGCGCGCCCGCCGGAAAGGCGATGACGACGATGTCGATCGGTCCCAGTTCCTCGTGCGCTTCCATCGCGACCTCCTCGGGCGTGGCGGGATTCCCGAAGACCATCCAGCCTGCGCCGACCGCGGGCAAGGGTGTATGCCCCACGGCGAGAGGGGGGCCGGCAGGCACGCTGCACGCATCATCCAATCGGGACGATGCCCGCCCCCGCTGGGCCACCTAGCGTGGCGCGCGCATGAGCCTTCTCTGGTCCGTCGTCGTCCTCGTCGCCGTCAACGTCGTGACGATCGCGGCGATGCTGCTCGTCCGGCGGCGTGCGCCGGAGGGCAGCTACTTCACGGACGGCGACCGCGCGTCGGGCGTCTTCGGCGTCCTCGCGGGCGGCTTCGCGATCTTCGCCGGCTTCATCATCTTCCTCGCGTTCAGCTCCTACGACCAGTCACGTACGGGCGGTGAGTCCGAGGCGCTCACCGTGGTGCAGCAGTTCGAGACCGCGGAGTTCCTCCCGGCCCCGGTGAGCGAGCGCCTGTCCGGGGAGCTCGCCTGCTACGGCCGCTCGGTGGTGCATCAGGAGTGGCCGCGCATGGAGGACGGGACGAGCGGTGACACGATCAACCCGTGGTCGGTCGCGCTGTTCCGGACCCTGAAGCTCGCGAAGCCGGACGGCCCGACCGAGGAGGCGGCGTTCGGGAAGTGGCTCGATCAGACCTCGGACCGCGAGGAGAGCCGGCGCGATCGGCTCCACGGCGCGGAGGGGATCATCCCGCACTCGATCTGGCTCGTCCTCATCCTGATCGCGGGCGTCGTCTTCGCCTACATGCTCTTCTTCGCGGACAGCGGGGAGGGTGCGGTCTCCCAGGCCATGCTGATGGGCTCGGCCACCACCGTGATCGTCCTCACGCTGCTGGCGATCAACGCGCTCGACAGCCCGCACCGGCCCGGCATCGGGCAGATCGAGCCGGTCGCGATGGAGCGGACGCTGCGGCTCCTCGACAGCGCGCGCGAGGTGCTCGGCGTGAACGCTCCGCTCCCGTGCGACGCGCAGGGCATGCCGGTGTCGGCCTGATGGGGGACCGGACCTTCGAGCTCGCGGCGACGGTGCTGCTCGCGGTGGCGGCGGTGGCGACCGCGTGGGCGGCGTACCAGTCGGCGCGCTGGCACGGCGAGCAGGCGAGGGCTCAGAGCGGCTCGGTCGCCGCTCGCGTCGAGTCGACGCGAGCGGCGGGTGTGGCGAACCGGCAGGTGCAGATCGACCTCGCGCTGTTCATTCAGTGGGTGGACGCCTACGCGGTCGACGAGACCGAGCTCGCCGCCTTCTACCGCCGGCGCTTCCGGGACGAGTTCCGTCCGGCGTTCACGGCCTGGGTCGCGACCCGGCCGCGTGTCAACCGCAACGCCCCGCTGTCGCCGTTCGCCATGCCCGAGTACCGGCTCGCGGCGACCGCCGAGGCCGAAGCGCTCGAGGCACGCGCGGCGGCGTTCTCGGTGCGCGCGGGAACCTTCATCCAGCGCGCCGACAACTACTCGCTGGCCGTCGTGCTGTTCGCCGCGGCGCTGTTCTTCGCGGGCATCAGCACACGGCTCCGCTCGCCCACGATGCGTACGGTCGTCGTCGGCCTGGGCGCCGCGCTGTTCCTCGGCAGCCTGCTCTGGATCGCGACGTTCCCGGTCAGCCTGTCCGTCTAGCCGCGCCCGTCGTACGGCCCTTCACCCCCATGGGGTGATGCACGGCCACCCACTCGCGCGAGACGGTTGTCCCGACTGCCCCACCTGGGAGGACCCATGAGCAAACTCGTCAACATGACGGACGAGCAGTTGTCCGAGATCCTGGCCCTCGCCGGCGGCTCGGACAGCGTCGAGCTGAAGCTGACCGTGCCCGAGGAGCACCACCGCTCGACCGCGATAGCGCTCGGGATGGATCCGATCGACGCGCAGATCCGGATGGTCAGCTTCTTCGACACCCCGGAGCTCGCGCTGAACCGCGCCGGAGTCGTGGTGCGGGCGCGGCGCGTGCAAGGCCGGGTCGACGACTCGGTCATCAAGCGCCGGCCGGTGGAGCCGGAGCACATCCCGGAGGAGATCCGCCGGTCACCCGGCATGGTCGTCGAGCTCGACGCCATGCCCGGCGGCCACGTCTGCTCGGCCTCGATGAAGGGGCGGCTCGGCCAGGACGACGTGCGGCGGTGCCTCGCCGGCGAGCGCTCGATCCGCAAGCTCTTCTCGAAGGAGCAGCGGGCGTTCTACAAGGCTCATGCGCCCGCAGGGCTCGAGCTCGAGGACCTCACGCTGCTCGGACCGATCCTCGTGCTCAAGCTCAACTTCCGGCCCGCGGACATACCCCGCAAGATGGTGGCCGAGCTGTGGCTGTACCCCGACGGCTCCCGCATCCTCGAGTTGTCGACGAAGTGCCCGCCCGCGGAGATGTTCCAGGTCGCGGCCGAGTCGCGGGCGTACCTGTCCGACCGGGGCGTCGACCTCTCGGGGGAGCAGCAGACCAAGACGGCGACGGCGCTGGACTACTTCGTGAGCCACCTCGCGACAGCGGCATGAGCTCCGCCTAGGCTCGCCGCCGGATCTAGGGGCGCGGCGGCCCGAACGGCTCGATGCGCGGGTTCGAGAACGGCCCTTCGACTCCGGCTCGCCCCTGGGCGCCGCTCGCCGCCTCCTCGTCCACGAGGACGCTGTAGAGGTGCCGCTCGGGGTCGATGCTGACCACCCCGAACTCGGCATCGATCCGGGCCGGATCGATGCCGAGGCGCTCGGCCGCCGCGGCCACGGTGGCCGCTTCGGGATCCAGCTCGACGGTCATCAGGACGTCCGACACGAGCACCGTCAAGGCTAGCGGCGGCGGCGCGCCGCGGCGGGGACCCCGTTGAGCGCTTCGAGGAGCGCCGTCGTGTTGACGGCGCCCCAGCCGTGGTCGAAGTCGAAGCCGAGGCCCCCGAGGTCGTCCGCCGTCTTGGTGAGCAACGACCGCAGCGCGGCCGGCGGCAGGCGCGTCGCGGAGAACTTGGTCCGGACCGCGGCCACCACGCCGGCGAGCACCGGGCAGGCCGCGGACGTGCCGCCGTCCGGGTCGGGGGCGAAGACACCGGAGCCGCGGAAGTGCGTGTAGACGGCCAGGTCGGGCTTCTGCGCCGCGAGGCGGCCCGGGCCCTGCGAGGAGTAGCCGACCCGCTGGCGCCGGGTGTCGATCCCGGCGACGCTGAGCACGCGCCCGTGCGAGTTGGCGCCGCACACGGGGCGGCGGCGGAAGTTGCAGCGCCCGTCCTCGCATTCGCGGCCGCAGTTGCCGGCGGCGAAGAGGATGTCGGCGCCCGCGACCTCGAGGCTCGCGACGGTCACGTTGAACGGGTGCCGGGGGTTGTTGCTGTAGTTGCCGGGATGCCCGACGGGGAAGTCCCACTCGGGGTCGAACATGCCCCAGGAGTTGCTGACGACCAGCGCCTTGCGATTGGCGGGCATGGCGTCGAGGATCCGCCGGAGCTTCGCGTACGAGCGCAGGGCATCGCTGAGCAGGCCGGACATGACCGTCGGCCCCTGGCGCTGCGAGAGGAGCACCGCGTGGTCGAGGAACGTGGCCTTCGGGGCGGCGATGCCGGCGTCGAAGGCGCACATCGTGCCGTGGTCGACGGCGTGCTTGCCCGGGTCGGTGGTCACGCCGGCGGGAGTGAAGTGCTTGCCGGCGCCGAGCTTGGCCGGCTGGCCCTTGGCGCGCAGATGCGCGACGTTGATGCCGGTGTCGACGATGGCCAGGTTCACGCCCTGCCCGGTCATGCCGGCGGCCTCGAGCTTGGGGACCTCGAGCAGCTGGGCGACCTTGGCGGCGTTGCCGACCGGCGGGTCGCCGATGCACGTCAGGCAGTTCTCGACCACCGGATCGGAGAACACGCCGACGACGCCGGGGTGCGAGATCGCCTCGGAGATCACGTCCGTCTGCGAGTCGTCGTCGGGGATCGTGCCGCGCACGAGCTGGGTCACGTCTCCGGGCGCGGTCGAGAACTCCATCGGGGCGGACAGGGCGAGCAGGCGCCCGTCCCCGTCGTCGAGCCGCGGGGACGGCATCGGGACGGGCTCGAACCCCGCGTCGAGCACGAGACCGGCCGGGACGAGCGCGGCGGCCTCGGTCGTGCTGGGCGGCACGGGGCCGCCGGCCGCCATCGCCGCCCGAAGCTGAGGGGTCGCTCGAAGCTGGATGAGCACGCGCATTTCCCGGCCTCCTCGTTGGGTCTGCGCGACCCTATGCGCAACGGGTTCGAGCGCGCAAGGCCGCCTGACTCAGCGCGCGGCCCGGCGAGACGGCCGTGTCAGCTGGCCTGCTCGACCGGCGTCTCGGTCGTCTCGGTCGTCTCGGCCGTCTCGGCCGTCTGCTCCTCGGCGGCTGCGCGCTTGCGCATCGCCTTCTTGACCTGCTTCTCCATCCGGCGCTCCTGGAGCGCGCGCTCACGGTTCAGCTTTGCCATCGTGGTCTTCTTCTTGGCGTTGGAAGCCATGCAGGTACGTCCCTTCTCGTGGGTTCCGAGCGCGCGAGCGTCTCTGGACGACCGCGCGTCCGACGAGCGGAGACGCGGGGACTGCGGATACGACTAAGGCGTGCGCCTACGGCCGCTGGCGCGTGCGCGAGGAGCCGACGTGTCGCCGGGAGCCTTCGCGGCCGCGATGCGCCGGCGCTCGGCCGCCTCCGCCTTGAGCCGCCGCTGCACGGCGGTGGCCTCGTCGGCCCGCTCCGCGGGCGTCTTGGCCCTCGGTCGCGCGTTCATGCGCACTGGCGGCTGCGATGCCATCTGCCACTCCTGGCTCGCGTCCCTCGGGGATCGAAGCCGCACGCGAAGGGAGGGAGGCGAAGGAGCCTGGCGTGCGTCTTGTTACAGCCTACTCCCTGTGCCGGCCGACGACCGGGGGCCGGGGTGGACCCGGCCCCCTGGGCGATCGCGCCTAGATCGTGGTGACGTTCGCGGCGCTCGGGCCCTTGGGCCCGGCCTCGGCGTCATACGACACCTTGGCGCCCTCGGCGAGCGTCTTGAAGCCCGAGCCGTTGATCGCGCTGTGATGCACGAAGAGGTCCTTGGACCCCTCGTCGGGCGTGATGAAGCCGAAGCCCTTGTCGTCGCTGAACCACTTGACGGTTCCGGTAGCCATGTTTTTCCTCCACGGCGTCGTGTGCACTGCGAACGCGGGAGAAGCGGGTAACGCGACAACTGCGGGCGCTAGGCACTGCGTCGCCGGGTCGCTTGTGACCCGGCTTTTACCTGGCACACAGTAGCGTGCTTGGACATCCGTCGCCTTACGCCTATCGCCGGGGCGCTCGTGGTCACCGCTGTGCTGGCGTACGTGCTGGCCGACCACCGCGAGGAATTCGGCACGGCCCTGCGGTCCGCTCCGCTCTGGATCCTGCTGGTGGCGACGGCGCTGCAGCTGCTCGCGCTGGTGTCGCGGACCGAGGCCTGGCACGTCTGCGTCACGGCCGCGGGCGGGACCGTCGGCCGCCGGTCCCTGTACCGGGCGGCGAGCCTGGGCTACCTCGGCAGCCAGCTCAACAGCCACGTCGGGACGGCGGCGCGCATCGGCGCCCTGCGCCGCGCTGCCCCCGCCGAATGCCCGCGCGTCCCGGCGCTGATCGCC
The DNA here is from genome assembly GCA_963774155.1 of uncultured Solirubrobacteraceae bacterium. GTDB lineage: Bacteria > Actinomycetota > Thermoleophilia > Solirubrobacterales > Solirubrobacteraceae > DASSUW01. Next base: position 244,080 of record CAVZDW010000003.1, on the reverse strand, counting down.
GCCGAGATCCCGATCATCACCATCGAGGCGGTGCTCGCGGCGCTGACGTCGTTCACGCTCGTCGGTCCGCTGGGCCTCCCCTGGTGGCTGCCGCTCGTGTTCCTGGCCGTCGCGGTCCTCCTCGCCGCCGGCCTGCGGAGGGTCGCGGGGCGGTGGCGCGAGGGCTTCTGCAGCGGTCTGGCCGTGCTGCGCAGCCTCGGCGGCCGCAACCGGGTCGTGGCGCTGGTCCTCGTGGCGGTCGGCGCCCAGATCGCGCGCAACTGGCTCATGCTCCACGCCGTCGGCGTCGACGCCTCGGTCTTCGACGCCGTCGCGGTGCTGATCGCGATGGTCACGCTCAGCCAGCTCCCGATCGGCCCGAGCGTCGGCGCGGCCGCCGTGGTGGTCATCCTCGGCGCCGACGGGCCCGCGCTGGCCGCCGCGGCCGGCGTCCTGCTGACCGCCACGGGAACGGCGGGAGCGCTCGCCTACGCGGCGTGGGCGGGCCTCGACCGTCTCTGGGCGGCACGGCCCGCCGCCGTGGTCCCCGAGCCGCAACCCGCCGTCGCCGTCACGCCGTAAGCGCGCGTCACGGGAACCGGCGCAGCCGCAGGGCGTTGGCGACGACCGAGAGGCTGGAGAGCGCCATGGCGAGGCCGGCGATCAGCGGGTTGAGCAGGCCGGCGGCGGCCAGCGGCAGGGCGGCGACGTTGTAGCCGAACGCCCACGCGAGGTTCTGCTTGATCGTGCGCAGGGTCGCGCGCGAGAGACGGATCGCGTCGGCCGCGGCGCGCAGGTCGCCGGAGACGAGCGTGAGGTCGGACGCCTCGATGGCGACGTCGGTCCCGGTGCCGATGGCCAGTCCGAGATCGGCCTGGGCGAGCGCCGGAGCGTCGTTGACGCCGTCACCGGCCATGGCGACCACGTGACCGCGCGCCTGGAGGTCGCGGATGACCGCGGCCTTCCCGGAGGGGAGCACCTCGGCGATGACCTCGTCGATCCCGACCGCGGCGGCCACGGCGCGGGCGGTGGTCGCGTTGTCGCCCGTGAGCAGGACGGGCCGCAGGCCGAGCGCCTTGAGCGCCGCGACGGCCTCGACCGAGGTCGGCTTGACGGTGTCGGCCACCACGAGCAGCCCGCGGACCGCGCCGTCCCAGGCGACGGCGACGGCGGTGCGGCCCTGCGACTCGGCGTCCTGCCGCGCGGCTTCGAGCGCGTCCGGCAGCTGCAGGCCCCACTCGGCCATGAACGCCGGCCGCCCGACCTGGACGCCGCGGCCGTCGACGATGCCCTCGACCCCGAGGCCCTCGTGGTTGGCGAATCCCTCCAGGGCCGGGAGCGAGCCAAGCTCGTCGCGCGCCGCGGCGGCCACCGCCTGCGCGATGGGATGCTCGGAGGCGTCCTCCACCGCGCCGGCCACGCCGAGCACGGCGGCGCGATCCTCGCCGTCCGCCGTCGCGACGTCGACCAGGCTCATGCGGCCGGTCGTGACCGTGCCGGTCTTGTCGAGCACGATCGTGTCGACCGTGCGGGTCGACTCGAGGATCTCCGGGCCCTTGATGAGCAGCCCGAGCTGCGCGCCGCGGCCGGTGCCGACGAGCAGCGCCGTCGGCGTCGCCAGTCCGAGCGCGCACGGGCAGGCGATGATGAGCACGGCGACGGAGGCGGTGAACGCGAACGCGAGGCTCTCGCCGGCGCCGAGCCAGAAGCCGAGCGTGGCCACGGCGAGGCCGATCACGATCGGCACGAAGACGCCGGAGATGCGGTCGGCGAGCCGCTGGACGGGCGCCTTGCCGCTCTGCGCGTCGGTCACGAGCCTGGCGATCTGGGCGAGGGCCGTGTCGGCGCCGATCTTCGTCGCCCGGACGATCAGGCGGCCTCCGGCGTTGACCGACGCTCCCGCGACCTCGTCGCCGGGCCGCTTCTCGACCGGCACCGACTCGCCGGTGAGGAGGGACTGGTCGACGGCGCTGGCGCCCTCCTCGACGACGCCGTCGGTCGCGACCTTCTCGCCCGGCCGGACGACGAAGCGGTCGCCGACCGCGAGCTGCTCGACCGGCACGCGGCGCTCGCTGCCGTCGGCGGCGAGGACGGCGACGTCCTTGGCCCCGAGCTCGAGCAGGGCGGTCAGGGCGGCGCCGGCTCGCCGCTTGGCCGTCGCCTCGAAGTAGCGGCCGGCGAGGATGAAGACGGTGACCGCGGTGGCGACCTCGAGGTAGATCTCGTCGTTGCCCGCGCCGCGGTCCGGCCACAGGTCGAAGGCCATGGTCATGCCCGGCATGCCGGCGTCGCCGAGGAAGAGGGCGTAGAGCGACCAGGCGAACGCGGAGAGCACGCCGATGGAGATCAGCGTGTCCATGGTCGCCGTCGCGTGCCTCAGGTTCGCCCACGCCGCGCGGTGGAACGGCCAGGCGCCCCACACGACGACGGGCGCGGCGAGCGTCAGCGACAGCCACTGCCAGTTGTCGAACTGGAGCGGCGGGATCATGGCCATCGCGAGCACCGGCAGCATGAGCGCGAGCGAGACGAGCAGCCGCCGGCGCAGCGGCGCGGTCTCGTCGGTCTCCTCGGTCTCGTCGGTCTGATCGGCCGACGGCACGACGGCCTGATAGCCGGCGGCCTCCACGGCGGCGACGAGCTGCTCGGGCGCGACCGCCGCCGCGTCGAACTCGACCGTCGCCTTCTCGGTCGCGTAGTTGACCGTGGCGCTGACGCCATCGAGGGTGTTCAGCTTGCGCTCGATCCGGTTGGCGCAGGAGGCGCAGGTCATCCCGGTGATGGGCAGCTCGACGTGCTCGGTCGCCACGGCTAGCTCACCGCCTGGGTGAAGGCTGCGGTGTGCACCCGGCCATCGTGCTGGAACTGCAGGAACAGCCGGTAGCGCCCTTCGGTGGGGAAGGTGGCGGCGAACCGGACGGAGTCCTCGGCGGTCGGATGCACGTGCAGGAAGGCCATGTCGCCCTCGCGCAGCGCCACCAGGTGTCCGCCGGCGCCGAGATAGCGCTCGGTCCGGACCGGCACGCCGTCGCGGGTGATCGTGAAGCGTAGGTCGGCCTCCTCGCCCGGGCGCGCGTGCCCGGCATCGAGCCGGACGTCGTAGCCGCCGTCGCTGACGGCGACCGGCTGCGGCGCCGGAAGCGGGCGCAGGTCGGCGTCGCCGTCGACGCGGAGGTCCGCGGCGAGCGTCACCGGGTCTCCCGCGCGCGAGAAGTCCGCGAAGAGCCGGTACGACCCGGCCTCGGCGAGCCGCACGTCCGTGCTCCAGCTCCCGTCGGAGGCCTGCTCGGGGTGCAGGTGCTGGAAGCCGGTCAGGTCGCGCCGGGCGATGATGAGGTGCATCCGGCGCTCATGGCTGACGTCGAAGGCGCGCAGCGTCTCGCCGTGCTCGTCGGTGATGCGGAAGCGCAGGGTCTGATCGCGGCCGCGTCGCAGCTCGGGGTCGGCCACGACGATCCGGAGGCCGTCGGCGGCGACCGCGAGCCCGCGCACCTCGTGCCCGCCGGAGCCGCCGTGCGGTGCGGCCGTCATCTCGCCGTGCTCCTCGGCGGCCGGCCGGTCGGCGTCGCCGGGCTCGGGGCCGACGGCCGCGCCGGCGAGCGTCGCGAGGCCGAACAGCGCGGCGAGCCCAGCGGCGAAGGCGGCGAGCTTGGCGGCGCCGCTCACGAGGCGGCCTCGTGGCTGGACGGGCGGGTCTGGCTGGTCACGGGAGGCTCCTGATACGGGGAGGGGGTATCAGGGGCGAACCGTAGCATACCCCTAGGGGGTACGCCAGACGCGTTTAGTGCTGCACCACGATCAGCATGCCGGGCCGCCACTCGAGCGCCGCGTCGGCGAGGCGGTCGTCGAGTCCGGTCGGGGTGCCGTCGAGGAACACGGCCGTGGGCGCGTGCAGGTGCAGGCTGGGCGGCTCGTGCGATTCGTAAGGGTCGGGCTGTGGCAGGCGCATCATGTGCGACCCGTCACTACCCCCGAGTGCGGTGGCGAAACTCGGGAGCCGTCAGCGTGCTCTGCCATCAGCCCGTGCACGAGCATCGCGGCGGCGGTCGCGCCGCTCGCGATCGCGTTCGCGACCGAGGGCATCTGGCCGCCCAGATCTCCCGCGGCGGAGACGCCCGGCGCGGTGGTGGCGAGCATCGTGTCGACCGCGAGGGCGTCGGCGGCGATCTGGCCGGGCTCGGCCGGCGTCGCGCCCAGGAGCTCGGCGAGCGGTGACCGCTGGTGCAGCGTCACGGGCACGAGCAGGCCGCCGAGCGGGCGCTCGGATCCGTCCTCGAACGCGACGGCCGTCAGCGTCTCGCCAGGCCCGCGCAGCTCGGCGACGCGGCGCTCGTCGACCGTGACGCCGGCGGCGCGGAGCCGCGCGTCGTCTTCGGCTTCGAGCTCGGCCGGCCCGTCGGCCAGCAGCGTCACGTCGTCGCTCCACGCGCGCAGCATGATCGCCCGCTGCGCGCCCGTGGCGCCGCGGTCGAGCACGCCGAGCGGCTCGTCGCGGAGCTCCCAGCCGTGGCAGAACGGGCAGTGGAACACCGTGCCGCCCCAGCGCTCGGGGATCCCCGGGAGGGCGGGCAGGCGGTAGTCCATGCCGGTGGCCAGCAGCACCCGGCGCGTCAGCTCGCGCGAGCCGTCTTCCAGCTCGAGCTCGAACCCGTCGTCCAGTCGCTTGCCGCCGACCACCTCGCCGGCCCGGACGCTGACGGTCGGGTAGGCCTCCAGCTCGGCGCGCCCGGCGGCGTAGAACTCGGCGGGCGGCCGGCCGTCCTGCCCGAGCAGCCCGCCGATCCCGTGCGCCGCGAGGTTGCTCTGACCGCCGGCGTCGACGACGAGCGTCCGCCGGCGCGCACGGCCGAGTACCAGCGCGGCGCTCAGCCCGGCGGCCCCGCCGCCCACGATCACGCAATCCCAGTCTGCATTCATGCACCGAGGATGGCAACCACGTCCCGGTGGCGTCGGGCCGGGCTCTAGGCTGATCCGTGTGACCGTCGGCCTTCGCGACATCGAGACCCGGGCCGACTGCGAGCGGCTCGTTCGCGCGTTCTACGGCCGCGCGCTCGAGGATCCGACGATCGGCTTCATCTTCACCGACGTCGCGAAGCTCGACCTCGAGGCGCACGTCCCGCGGATCGCGTCGTTCTGGGAGACGATCCTGCTCGGCGCGCGGACGTACGGCGGCGGCGCGTTCCGTCCCCATGCCGAGCTGCACATGAAGATCGGCCTGCGCGGCGGGCACTTCGCCGTCTGGCTCAACCTCTGGAACGCCACGGTGGACGAGCGGTTCGCCGGCGAGCGGGCGGAGCTCGCGAAGAGCCACGCACGGCGTGTGGCGCTCGCCTTCATGCGGCGGCTGGAGGGCCTCCCGTCGCCCGAGAAGCACGCTCCCGCGGGCGTCGTCGTGACCCGGCACGGCAGGGTCGGGCCCGCGTCCTGAACGCCGACGCGGGCCGGTCGACAGACCGGCCCGCGGGCGAACAGGATCGGCTCAGGAGACGGCGGGAACTCCCGGGCCGTGGCGCTGCTCCACCTCTCGCTCGGCGAGAAGCTCATGCCCGGTGAGGCCGATGACGGAGAGCGCTGCAGTGGCGATCGCGAGGCCGAAGCCCCAGTCGGCCGTGGTGGCCTCCGACGCGGCGACGGCGATGATGGCCATGACGATGCCGAGCACGCCGTTGAGCGCGGCCGGAGCCGCGAGCGCGGGCATGCGGCGCGAGACGCCGACCTCGGCGACCGCCAGCACGGCGAGCACGATGCCGCCGATGAGGGCGATCCACCAGAAGGTGCTGGCCACGAAGGCGTAGCTTGCGATGATCAGGAACGCCGAAACGACACCCATGGCGAGATAGCCGGCAAAGCGAGTACGCATGATGTCCTCCTTGCGGTTGTGACGGTGAATGAGCACTGACTGCACGATCGCCGGAATCCGGCCCGCTGCCCATCGGTCGCCCGCGTCGGTGCGCGGAGGACCCGAGGCTCGTACGATCGGCTGATGGCCCCGTCCCGCGTGACCGTCCTCGTGGCCGACGACCACCCGCTGTTCCGCGACGGGATCGCCCGCGCGGTGGCGGCCCGGCCGGACCTGGAGCTCGTCGGCGAGGCGGCCGACGGGCGCGAGGCGCTCGAGCGCATCCGGGAGCTCACGCCCACCGTGGCCGTGGTCGACGTTCGGCTGCCCGAGCTCTCCGGGCTCGAGGTCCTCAACGCCGTCCGCCGCGACGGGCTCCCCACGCGCATCCTCATGCTCTCGGCGGCCACCGACGGTCCGCTGGTCTTCGAGGCCGTCTCCGGCGGCGCCGCCGGCTACCTGGCCAAGAGCGCGGACCGCACCGAGGTCTGCGACGCCGTCGCGGCCATCGCCCGCGGCGAGACCGTCCTCGACCCGGCCCTGCAGAGCGGGCTGCTGGAGGAGGTCCGCACGCGCGGCGTCGCCGACACGCGCCCCGTGCTCACCCCGCGCGAGACGGAGATCCTGCGGCTGATCGCCGAGGGGCTGAGCGCGCCGGAGATCGGCCGCCGCCTCTATCTCTCCACGGCGACGGTCAAGACCCACCTCGGGCACCTGTACGAGAAGCTGGGGGTGTCCGATCGGGCCGCGAGCGTCGCGGAGGCGATGCGACGGGGCCTTCTGGAGTGAGCGCGGCCTTCGGGGGACCGGAGGCTTCCGCGACGAACCGCGGCGTTGCGCTGCTGCGGCTCGCGCTCGTGCCGATCGCGCTCGTCGTCGACGTCCCGGATCGCGACAGCACGGCGTTCGCCCTCGTCCTCGCGCTGTTCGCCGCCTACGCGATCATCATGCTGGCGGTCAGCCTGCTCGGCCTCCGGCGCGTGCCGCCGGCGGCGCAGGCCGTCGCCGATCTCGTGTCGATCACGGCGCTCGTCTACGTCTCCGGCGGCGCCGAATCCGGGCTGCGCTTCGCCTTCTACGTGCTCCCGCTCGCCGCGGCGGTCTGGCTCTCGCCGGGCCTGACCGCCACCTGGCTCGGCATCGCGCTGACCGCCTACCTGCTCGTGGCCGTGCCGCATCCGCAGACCAGCGTGCCGGAAGACCTGGACTTCGTCGCCGAGCAGAGCCTCGCGCTCCTGTGGGTGGGCGCCGGGGCGGTGATGCTCTCGGCGCTGCTGGGGCGTCGCGCGCGGAGCCTCGCGGCGCTCGCCGAGGCGCGCCGCCGGCTCGTCCGGCAGTCGCTCGACGCCGAGGCTCGCGAGCGCCGCCGGCTCGCCGAGACCCTGCATGACGAGGCGATCCAGAACGTGCTGGTGGCCCGCCAGGAGGTGGCCGACGCCGAGCGCGGCGTGCCGGGCGCGGCGGACCGGGCGCGCCACGCGCTCGACGAGACGAGCGCCCAGCTGCGCCGCGAGATCGTCGCGATGCACCCGCTCGGGCTCGAGCGCGGCGGCCTGGCCTCGGCGCTGCAGAACATCGCCGCGAGCGCCGAGCGGCGCGGCGGCTTCAGCGCGGACGTGACCGTCGAGGACGAGGCCGTCGGCGTCCACGACGATCTCGTGTACGCGACGGTCCGCGAGCTGATCTCCAACGCCGCCACGCACGCGGGCGCGTCGAAGGTCACGGTGGCGCTGACCGCCGAGCCGCGCGCCATCCGGCTGACCGTGGCCGACGACGGGGTCGGCCTGCCGCAGGGGCGGCTCGAACGGGCGCTGGACGAGGGGCACATCGGCCTGGCGGTGGCGAGCGAGCGCGTGCGCGCGGTCGGCGGCGACATCAGCGTCGAGAGCGGTGGCGGCACGACCGTCACGGTCGTCCTCCCGCGCTGACCTCAGCCGATCGGGGGAGGCGGCACTCCGCCTGCCAACCGCCGTCCCGGCCGATCGTAGGCGCGGCTCGGCGGGAGCAGTCTGCTCGTCATGACCCTCCTCGACGCCGCGCTCATCGCACTGGTCGTCCTCCTCGCCCTCGGCGTCATCGCCGGCGTGAGCCGGATGCTCGGCGACGACGACGGCGAGGACCACCCCGACGCCCCGTGGCCCCGCTGGTCATCGGCCGAGCGGAAACCCCGATCGAAGAAGCGGGAGAAGGCCCCGTAACGTCAGCCGCAGTTGACGTTGTCCCTCAGCGGCCGGACGCGTCGAGCTCGACCTGGCGGTTCCAGTCGGCCTTGTCCTCGCGCCAGCCCTCCTCGGTCCGGTCGCGCTTCCAGTAGCCGGAGATCGAGAGTGCCTCGCGCGGGACGCCGCGATCGACGAGCAGGTGGCGGCGGATGGCACGGACGGCGCTCGCCTCGCCGTGGACGAACGCGTGCACGGCGCCGGCCGGGAAGTCGAGGGCGGCGACGGCCGCGGGCAGGGCGTCCTCGTCGCCGTTGCGGTGCAGCCACGTGAGGTGGAGGTCGCCGGGCGTCGCGAGCGGCTGCTCCTCCTCGGGGCCCTCGACCTCGAGCAACACGTGCACGGGCACGCCCGCGGGCACGCGCGCGAGCGAGGCGGCGATCGCCGGGATCACCGCCTCGTCGCCGACCATCAGGTGCCAGTCGGCGCCGGGATCGGGCGTGTAGGCGCCTCCGGGGCCGACCAGCAGGAGCTCGTCTCCCGGCCGGGCGCCGGCGGCCCACGGCCCGGCGACGCCGATGTCGCCGTGGTGGACGAAGTCGATGGTCAGGCGCCGGCGCTCGGCGTCCCAGTCGCGCACCGTGTACGTGCGGGTGCGGGTCTCGGACTCGCCGGGCGGCGTGATCTTGAGCTTGACGTAGTGATCGCTGAACGCACCGGCGTCGAAGCCCTCGAGCCCTTCGCCGCCCAGCACGACCCTGATCATCGACGGAGTGAGCGGCTCGGTCTCGATCACGCGGGTGCTGCGCGGGCTGCGCACGGGGCGGTCTGGCATTCGAGTTAGGTTAGCCTAACGTCGGCGTATATCCGATTGGGTTTCGCCGCATTCCAGCGGACACTGCGACGATGCGGCAGGGAGCTCTGGCGGTCCTCATCGTGCTGGCCTTCGCGTCGCCGGCGGCCGCCGCCGCCCCGCCGTTGGGCGCCGACGGCAGGACCGCCCCGGTCTACGACTACGCGCAGGCGGTCCGCGAGCGGATCTTCATCCCGCAGCCGGGCATCGACCAGGACCGCAACGGCGTCGCCGACCGGATCACGATCGACATCATCCGCCCGCAGGAGTCCGGCCCGGCGAACCGGATGCCGGCGATCGTCGACCCCGGCCCGTACTTCACGACGCTCTGTCGCGGGCAACGAGACCGAGTGCCTGGGCGACGTCGACGGCGACGGCGTCAACGACCTCTGGCCGATGTTCGTCGACAACTACTTCCTCCCGCGCGGCTACGCGTACGTGCTCGCGCAGATGAACGGCACGGGCATCACCACCGACGGCTGCCCGCACCATGGCGGCGCGGGGGACATCGCGGGGGAGAAGTCGGTGATCGACTGGCTCAACGGGCGCGTGCCGGGCTACGACAAGAACGGCGTCCAGAAGCTCGCGACGTGGCACAACGGCAGCTCGGCGATGATCGGCAAGTCCTACGACGGCACGCTGGCCAACGGCGTGGCCGCCACCGGGGTGGACGGGCTCAAGACCATCGTCCCGATCGCCGCCATCTCGGACTGGTACGCGTACTCGCGCTCGGGCGGCATCCGCCAGAACACCAACTACCCCGCCCAGCTCAACGGCGCGGTCACCTACACCCCGACGGCGCGGCCCGGCCTCAACCTCCCCGACCGGCGCGCGGTCTGCGCGCCCGTCAACGCCGACTTCAACGCCTGGGACGGCGACGAGACCGGTGACTACAACGCGTTCTGGGACGAGCGGAACTACCTCGAGGACGTCGGCAACGTCAAGGCCGCCGTCTTCGCGGTCCACGGCATCCAGGACGACAACGTCCGCATGGACCACCTCTGGTGGTGGTGGAACGGACTGGAGGCGACCGGCGTGCCGCGCAAGCTGTGGCTCCTGCGCTCGGGCCACACCGATCCGTTCGACTCGCGCCGCGCGGCCTGGATCGACACCCTGCACCGCTGGTTCGACCACTGGCTCTACGGCGTCGACAACGGCATCGAGGACGAGCCGGCGGTGACGATCGAGGACGAGAAGGACGTGTGGCGCGAGTACGCCATCGTGGCCGATCCCCGGCACGGCCGACGTCCCCGTGTTCCTGCGCGGCACCGTCGCAGGCCGAGGCCGGCGTCCTGCGCGGCGTCAGCGGCGGGCCGGTCGACCGCGTGTCGTTCACGAACATCGTCGACGGGGCTCGCGCAACGTGGTCCCGGGGTCGGTGGAGCCGAACGCCATCAACACGCCGAGCGGCTCGCAGGCCAACCGCCGCGTGTTCCTCTCGCGCCCGCTGATGCGCGACCTGCGGCTCTCCGGCCGCGCCGTCGTCGAGCTGCAGGCGTCGCTGAACACGACGCAGAGCAACCTCGGGGCGATCCTCGTGGACTACGGGCCGGCGCCGTTCACCCAGGTGACGCGGAACAGCGACGGCACCCAGACGGCGACCGCGACCACGTGCATCGGTCCGGAGGGCGGGCTCGACCGGCGGTGCTGGCGCGAGGTCACCAAGCCGCTGCAGACCGTCACGCAATGGCGCGTCACGCGCGGCATCCTCGACTCGTCCAACCGCAGCTCGCTGCGCGTCGCCTCGCCGCTGGCGCTCGACCAGTCGTACGCCTTCTCGATCCCGACGCAGCCGACGGAGCACACGTTCGCGGCGGGCCACCAGATCGGGGTCGTGATCGTCGGGAACCTGTTCGGGGTCGCCGGCACGCCGGGAGCGCAGATCACGGTCGACACGAAGCTGAGCCGGATCCAGCTCCCGATCGCCGGCGGCGCGACCGCGGCGCGGGCGTCGGGCCTCACCGACGAGAGCGCGCCGGCGACCACGGCGAGCCCTCCCACGGGCTGGACGCGCTCGAACCGCGTGACCCTGACCGGCGACGACGGGGACGGCACCGGCGTGGCGAGCCTCACCTACTCGACGACGGGCGCCGTCGTGTCCGCCCCGGTGACCGTCAAGGCCGCCACCACCTCGCTCGATCTCGGGTCGGACGGCGCGACCACGGTGCGCTTCTCCGCGACCGACGCGGCCGGCAACGTCGAGGCGGAGAAGTCCGTGACGGTGCAGGTCGACACCGTCGCCCCGTCGCTGACGCTGACGGCCCCGAGCGCGACCGTGTTCGCGCGCGGCGAGGTCGTCACCGCGCGATACGCGTGCGCCGACGGCGGCTCCGGCGTGGCGACCTGCCCGCCGGCGGCCCGGGTCGCGACGGCGACGGCCGGGGCCCACGAGCTCACGGGCACCGCGACCGACGCTGCCGGCAACGCCCAGGCTTCGCGCTGGCCCTACACCGTGCTGGGGAAGCTGCCGAAGCTCGGCGTGCGCAAGCGGGGCCCCCTCAAGCTCGCGCTCACGAGCCGCGTGCGGGCGACGGTGAGGCTGTCGGGCACGCTGAAGCGCCGCGGCTCCAAGGTGGGCCTGCGCGCGATCAAGGTCGAGCTGCAGCCGGGCGTGCCGCGCACCGTCACGCTGCGCGCCGCCCGCACGCTCGGCGGCACGGGCCGGGCGACGGCCGATGTCGCGCTCGCCTCGAAGGCCGGAGCCCTGCGGCGGACCGACCGGGTCCGCCTCGGCGCGTAGGCGCCTCAGCGTGTCAGGCGGGCGGCCAGCTCGGCCGCCTGGGTGCGCAGCTCGGGCACGGCGATCGTCTCCCACAGCTCGCCGCGGCGCAGGGCGCCGAGCGTGAAGAGACGCTCGGAGGGACGGCCGTCGCCGTCGATCAGCGCGCCGTCGCCGGCCGTGGCCAGCCCGAGCCCGACCGGACCCGGAGCGGCCACGCCGTCGGCGAGGAGCTGCCGGAGCAGCGGGTTGTCGGCGAGGCGGCAGTCCCAGGCGGGGCCGGTGGCGTTGACGACGGCGTCCACGACCATGGCCTCGTCGCCGATGCGGAGCGCGAGCCGGTCGCCGTCCGGCCGGGCCTCGGCCACCGTGCCGGCGCTGACGCTCAGCCGACCGGCGTCGCGCAGCGCGCTCACGCGCGCGTGGATCGAGGGAGCGATGCGGCTGCGGTGGACCTCCCAGCGGCGGGAGTGGCGGGCGACGAACGCCGCCTTCTCGGCGGCCGGGAGCCGGCGCCAGAGCTCCTGGGTGACGGGGCGCAGCGAGTCGATCACGAGCCGCCAGTCGGCGGCCTCGCACGCGCGCCGCTCGACGTGGGCGACGAGCGCGTCGGCGGTGTCGAAGTCGCCGGGCTGGACCGCCGGCTCGCCGGGGTCGGGGGCGTCGTCGCGGTGCCGGCGCGGCAGCTCGCCGTGGGTGGAGACCGCGTGCAGCCGCGGCCCGTCGTCGCCGGCGGTGAGCGACAGCGCGACGTCGATCATCGTCAGGCCGGTGCCGACGATGAGGACGCTGCCCTTGGCTGCCAGCGCGCGCACGGCGTCGTGGTCCCACGGGTCGGCGATGTAGCCGGGATGGCCAGCGAGCGCGGCGAGCCGGCCGAAGTCGACGGGCGGGCTGGTGCCGGCGGCGAGCACGACCGCGTCGGCCTCGAGGCGGCGGCCGGTGGCCGTGACCACCGCGTCGCCGTCCAGGCGCACCGCCTCCTCCGCCACGCGCTCGACCCGGCCGCCGTCCGCGGTCGCCAGCAGCTCCTCCAGGTAGGCGCCGTAGACGTCGCGCGGCAGGTAGTCCCCGGCCCCGAAGCCGAGTCCGCGCCGCTGCGTCCATTCGAGCAGGTGCCGAGGCTCGTCGGCCAGCGCGCTCATGCTGCCGACGGGGACGTTGAGCAGATGCTGCGGGTCGGGCGTCGCGTACGCGATGCCGCGCCCGTAGGAGCCCGACCGCTCGACGAGCGTCACCGCCGCGTGGTCGCGGCGCAGGAGGGCCACCGTGACCGCGGTTCCGGCGAAGCCGGCGCCGACGACGACGATGCGGGGAGGCGATCCGCTCATGTGGGCCTAAGCATGCCGATGAGTTACGGGCGCGCGTGAGGTCTTAGGAGCATGCAGACCGATTTCGCCGCCGCGCTCGCGTCCACGCCCGCGGCACTCCATCACTTCGAGTGCCTGCCGGACCGCCGGCGGCACCGCTTCGTCCAGCGCGTCGAGACCGCGCGGACCCCCGAGACGCGACTCCGCCGCATCGCTGACGCGGTCGAGTGGCTGCGCATGGACGGCGGCGCCCGATGAAGTGCCTCCGCCGTCATCAAGACCGCGGCGGCGAGGCCGCTCCCGACCCTCACGGCCGCAGCCAGGCGTAGCCGTACGGCTCGAGGACGATCGTCTCGCCGTCGCTCGTGACCGACTGCGGCTCGGCGGAGAAGTTCGCGAGGACGAGCAGCCGCTCTCCGGCGTGCTCGCGTCGCAGGCCGAAGACGTGGTCGTTGCCGGTGTCCAGCGGTTCGCCGCGGCCCTGGGCGTGGACGGCGCGGGTCGCGCGCCGGGCGGCCATGAGCTCTCGCAACCCGTGCCAGAGTCGGCCCTCGACCGAGGTCGGGTCGTGGCGGCGCTCGGCCGCGGCCCAGTCCATCGGCGGCCGGTGCATCCAGCGGTTGTCCTCGCGATGGGCGGGGTCGTCGGCGAAGGCGGCGTCGTTGCGCAGCCCGAGCTCGTCGCCCATGTAGAGCAGCGGCAGCCCGCCGTGGGCGAAGGCGACGGCGTGGAGCAGGAGGATGCGCCGGATGGCCAGTTCGGCGGCCAGCGCGTCGCCCGACTCGAGCGCGGCCTCCAGCCCCGCGAGCGACGCGGCCGTGCCGCTCGTGCGGGCATCGCCGGTCGCCGGGTTGGCCTGGAAGCGCGCGCCGCGCGCGAAGGTGCCGGGGAACTCGCCGGCGTAGAAGTCGGCCAGGAAGCGGCGGTGCAGGAAGCCGTCCTCGCCGACCGCGGCCGCGTCCTCCTCGGTGATGGCCCAGCCGATGTCGTCGTGGCAGCGCACGTAGGTCACCCAGCCGGCGCCGGGCGGCACCGCGGGCATCTTGCGCAGCGTGTTCGCGAGCAGCGCCGTGCGGCCCGACGCGAGCGCGCTCCACAGCAGCACCATGAGCACGTTGTGGTAGGCGAGGTCGCACTCCTTGCCCTGGTGGCGGCCGGTCCCGAGATAGGCCACGAGCTGGCCCGGCGCCACGATCGCCTCGGCCTTGAAGGCCACGGCGGGCGCGGCGATCCGCGTCAGCGTGCGGAACGCCTGCAGCAGCTGATGGACCTCCGGCTGGTTCTGGCAGTCGGTGCCCAGGCGCTTCCACAGGAAGGGCACCGCGTCCAGCCGGAGCACGTCGACCCCCGCGTTGGCGAGGCCGAGGATGACCTCGGCGATGGCGACGAACACGTGCGGGTTGGAGTGGTCGAGGTCCCACTGGTACGTGTTGAACGTCGTCCACACCCAGCGCTCCAGCTCCGGCTCCCACGTGAAGTTGCCGGGCGCGAAGTCGGGGAAGACCTCGGGCAGGGTCCGCTCGTAGGCGTCGGGCTCGCGTGCGGTCGGGGAACGTCCGGTAGAAGGCGAGCGCGGCCTCGTCGCCGGCCAGCGCCGCCTGCGCCCAGGCGTGCTCGCGTGCGGTGTGGTTGACGACGACGTCGACGCACAGCGCCATCCCGCTCGCGCGCAGCTCGCCGGCGAGCGCGCGCAGGTCGTCCATCGTGCCGAGCGCCGGCTCGACCGCGGTGTAGTCGGCCACCGCGTAGCCGCCGTCGTTCGGCGCCGGCCGGCTCTGCAGCAGCGGCATCAGGTGCAGGTAGGTGACGCCGAGCTCCCGCAGGTACGGGAGCCGCTCGCGCACGCCCGACAGCGTGCCGGCGAAGCGGTCGGCGTACGCCACGTACCCGATCGCCTGCTCGCGCTGCAGCCAGTCGGGCGTGATCTCGCGCTCGTGGTCGAGCGCGCGCAGGTCGTCCGCGCGCGCCGCGGCGCTCGCGGCGAGCCTGTCGAGCAGCGCCTCCCACGCGGCGGGGAACCGGGCGTCGCCGCCGTAGACGGCGAAGAGCGGGTCGCGCAGCTCGGTGAAGAAGCGCTCGAGACGCCGCCCGAAGGCGGCGTCACCGCGCAGGCGCGAGCGCGCCTGCTCGTAGTCGGCCCTCACCTCCGGGCGCATGGCGTTCGCGTTCTGCACGAGCTCTCCCCCGGGCGGCACGGTAACCGACGTGTGGCCGCCGTCGTCGTGCACGATCACGCCGCCGTGCGGGAGCCAGTCCGCCGCACGCTCCGGGCCGCTGAGCAGCGCGGCCTTGGCGCGGACCTCGGCCTCGAGGGCAGTTGGCGCGACGGCGCTGGCCTGGACGACGCCGGTGAACGCCGGCAGCCCGGTGGACGGGTCGAGCAGATGGTGGGCGGGACGGCCCCGCGAGTCGAGCCAGCTGCGCCGGCCGATCCCGCTCGTGGCCACGCCCGCGTCGGCCAGCTCGAACGTGTGGAGAACGCTGCCGTCGAACGGGCTCTCGACGTTGACGGGCCGCCGCCGCCCGGCCGTGCCGCCGACGCGGAGATCGCCGGCGCACTCGATCGCGAACGCCTCGTGGCCGCGCAGGTCGTCGGCCACCAGGTCGGCGAAGAGGCCCTTGCCGAGGCCGCCGCTGTCGATCGCCAGGCCCGGCGGGCGCCGCACGACGGCGCCGACGACCGACAGCCCGCGCCAGCGCGCATCGCTTCGCGGGCGGGCCGGGCGCGGGTCGGCGGCGCGCCGCAGCGGCAGCGAGCCGTCCAGGTCGGACGTGTAGCCGGCGGCCTCCAGCTCCCGGGCCAGCGTGCCGTCGACCAGCCCGCCGCTCAGCTCGGCGGCCTCGACGATGGCCTGCACCAGCCGCGCGAGCACGGGGCTCACCGGCACGGCCTCGCGCGGATCGGCGTTGAGCCGGCAGAGCTCGCTGGCCGGGTCGAAGCGCGTGTAGCGCGCGTGCCAGTCGAGCAGCCGGAGCTTGGCCGCGACGACGGCCTCGACGCCGTCGGTCGCGATCACCTGGCACGTCCCGCCGAAGCAGGGGAACGAGACGCCGAACTCCCGGTTCATCGCGCCGCCGCCGCGGGGGAGGGGGTCCGGCTGAGCTTCCACACGAGCAGCGCGAAGGGCGGGCCGGCGAACGCGATCAGCGAGATCGCGAACCAGACGGTGCCGGCGTCCGTGCCCTGGCCGATCGCGTGGGCGACGCCGAGCAGCCAGGCGACCGCGGTCAGTCGGTGGAGCTTGCGCCAGCGGGCGGCGCCGATCCGCCCGCGCGCGTAATAGGAGAGGCCGAGGATGAGCAGCGTCCAGCCGCCGACGATCCCCACGCCCATCCAGAAGCGCTGGTAGGAGCTGACGAACGGGATGGCGATGTCGGCGAGGCTCGGGTGCAGGTAGCCGTCCCCGAGGAGAGCGAGCGCATGCACGGCGAGGGCGGCGAGCGTGGCCACCGAGAGGGCCTCGTGCAGGACGCGGAGGTCGCGGCCCTTGAGCAGGCGCGTGCTCATGAGCAGCCCGATCGTCACCGCCGCGCCGGCCGCGATCAGCGCCAGCATGCCGGCGGCGCGGCTGGTGATCCAGAACACGTGCTCGCCGGTCATGACTGCGCGGTGGTCACCGCGGTCAGCGGCTCGCCGGCGTCCGACGACGATGTCGTCGTGACGTGCGCGGTGGCCGTGTCGGTCGTCCCCATCGAGCCGTCCCAGGCGACGACGCCCCAGGCCAGCGCGAACATGGCGAGTGTGGCGGCGGCGACGCGGCGGCGGATCGAGCTGATGCGGCGGGCGCGGGCGGCGAGCAGCTCCATGGCGGCGGGACTGGGCATGTCCCCAGGGTGCGAGGCGAACGTGAGCCCTCGATGAGCGAACCCTGGGAGTTTGCTTGGAGTCTCAGCCCAGCGCGAGCTCGACCGCGCGCTCGGCGTGCAGCCGGGTGGTGTCGAACACGGGCACCGGCGAGTCCGCCTGGCCGATCAGGAGGTCGATCTCGGTGCAGCCGAGGAGGATGCCCTGCGCGCCCCGGTCGACGAGGTCGCGGATGATCCGCCGGTACTCCTCCCGCGACCCGTCGTCGACGATGCCGACGCACAGCTCCTCGTAGATGACACCGTGCACGATGCGCCGGTCGGCCTCGTCCGGGACCAGCACCTCGAGCCCGTGCTGCTCGCGCAGCCGCCCGACGTAGAAGTCCTGCTCCATCGTGTACCCCGTGGCGAGGAGCCCGACGGTGCCGAGGCCCCGCGCGCGCACCGCCTCGGCCGTGGTGTCGGCGATGTGGACGAACGGCACGTCGACCGCGGCCGTGATGGCGCCGGCGACCTTGTGCATGGTGTTGGTGCACAGGACGATGAGCTCGGCGCCGGCGGCCACCAGCGCCGCGGCCTCGGCGGCCAGCCGGGCGCCGGCCTCGTCCCACGCGCCGTCGCGCTGGAGCCGCTCGATCTCCACGAAGTCGACCGAGCGCAGGAGGCAGTCGGCCGAGTGCAGCCCGCCGAGCCGGTCCCGCGTCGCCTCGTTGACGAACCGGTAGTACTCGGCCGAGGACTCCCAGCTCATGCCGCCCAGCAGGCCGATGCGCTTCATGGGTCAACCGTACGCGAGCCCGGCCGCCAGCGGTGCGAGCGGTGCGAAGGCTGAGGTTTTTCCGCCGCGCAGCCGATAGCTAGCAGACGATGGCTTCGGCCCGGATGCCCAACGTGCTCTCGTGGAGGACCCGCCTCGTGCTCGTGTGCGGGCTCGCGGTCGTGGCCGCCGCGATCCTGGGCCTCGGGCGCCTGCAGACCGAGGCGAGCGCGAGCCGTGACGCCGAGCGGCAGCTGACCGCGCTGCGGGTCGAGCTGGCCGAGAGCGAGGACGCGCGCGCGGCCGACGCCGCGCTGGCGCGGGCCGCCCGTCTTGCGCACGAGCGCTCGCAGGCCCGCGTCCGCATGGTGCGCCTGGGCTCCGCCGCGGTGATCCTGCTCCTCCTCGGCGTCTTCGGCTGGTTCTACGTGCGCGTGGCGCGCGTCGCCGCCGAGAACCGGCGCCTGCTGGCCACCAGCCAGGACGAGGCGCTCACCGACGCCCTCACCGGCCTCGGCAACCGCCGCGCGCTGATGGCCGATCTCGACGCCACCGCGGACGGCGGCCAGATCATGCTCGCGCTCTTCGACCTCGACGGCTTCAAGCAGTACAACGACAGCTTCGGGCACCCGGCCGGCGACGCGCTGCTCGCCCGGCTCGGCGAGCGGCTCACCACCACGATCGACGGCCTCGGGCGCGCCTACCGGATGGGCGGCGACGAGTTCTGCGTCATCGCGCCGGTCGTCGACGGCGCCGCGGACGGCATCGGCGCCCTCGCCGCGAGCGCCCTCTACGAGGACGGCGAGGGCTTCTCCATCGGCTGCTCGTACGGCGTCGCGCTGCTCCCCGACGACACGAAGCGGCCGGACATCGCGCTGGTCCTGGCCGACCAGCGCATGTACCAGCACAAGGCGGCCGGGCGCACGTCGCCGAGCCGCCAGAGCGCCGACGTCCTCGTCAGCCTCCTCTCCGAGCGCAGCCGCGCGCTCGGCCGGCACACGAGCGGCGTCGCCGCCCTCGCCGGGCTGACGGCCGAGCGGCTCGGGCTCGCGCCCGACGAGGTCGAGCGCGTGCGCCTCGCGGCGGAGCTGCACGACGTCGGCAAGGCCGCGATCCCGGACGCGATCCTCGGCAAGCCCGCCAGGCTCGACGCCGACGAGTGGGCCTTCATCAAGCGCCATCCCGTCATCGGCGAGCGGATCGTGCGCGCCGCGCCGTCGCTCGCCCGGACGGCCGAGCTGATCCGCTGGCATCACGAGCGCTACGACGGCACCGGCTACCCGGACATGCTGCGCGGGAGCGAGATCCCCATCGGCGCGCGCATCATCGCCGTCAGCGACGCCTTCGACGCCATGGTCAACGACCGCCCGTACCAGGCCGGCGTCGACACGGAGGCCGCGCTGGAGGAGCTGCGCCGCTCCGCGGGGACCCAGTTCGATCCCGCCGTGGTCGCCGCGTTCGCGGCCGTCGCCGCGGTCAGCGACGCCCGGGGCGAGCGCTCCAGCGGGCCTGCCGCACCGCGGCACTCGCGGCGTTAGCCCCCGCGGCGCCGTGCACGCCGCCGCCCGGATGCGCTGAGGCGCCGGCCAGGAAGAGGCCGGCGATCGGGGTCTCGGCGCGGGCGAGGCCGGGCACCGGGCGGAAGATCACCTGCTGGTGGATCTGCGCCGTCCCGTGGTTGACGGCGCCGCCGGCGAGGCTCGCGTTCGCGGCCTCCATCGTGGGCGGCGTGAACACGTGCCGCGCCCGGACGAGCGAGCGGAAGCCGGGCGCGCGGCGCTCGATCTCGCCCTCGATCCGCGCGGCGAAGCGCTCGGTCTCGCGCTCGTCCCAGCGCCCGGCGAGCTCGTCGCCGCCCGCGTCGCCGGCCACCCGCTGCGGCACGTGCGCGTAGGCCCAGGCGGTCTCCTTCCCGGCCGGCTGGCGTGTCGGGTCGACCATCGAGTACTGGCCCATGACGAGGAACGGATGGTCGGGGATCAGCCGGCGCGACAGCTGCGACGCGGTCCGCGTCAGCGCGTCCATGCCGTCCGCGACGTGGATCGTCGCGGCGCGGCGGGCGTCCTCGGCGATCCACGGGATCGGGCCGTCGAGCGACCAGTCGACCTTCACGGTCGCGTTGTCGAGCTGGAAGGCACGGAGGTCGTCGACAAAGGAGGCCGGCAGGTGCTGGTCCCCGACGAGGTCGTGGAAGAGGGTCGGCGCCAGCGTGGTGGCGAGCACGGCCTTCCCGGCCGAGAGCTCGCGCCCGTCGCTCGTGCGGACGCCGACCGCGCGGCCGCCGCGGACGAGGACGCGCGTGACCCGGACGCCGCACTCGATCTGCCCGCCGTGGGCGCGCAGGCGGGCGGCGAGCGCGGCGGTGAGGCGGCCCGCGCCGCCCTCCGGGACGGGGAAGCCGCGCTGCTGCCCGAGGCCGCAGAGGATCCAGGCGAAGAGGCCGCTGCCCGCCGACTCCGGGGTGAGGTCCGTGTGCAGGGCGTTGCCCGCGAGCAGCCACCCGGCGCCCTCGCCGGCGAAGCGCTCCTCGGCGAGGCGGCGGACGGGGAGCACGGCGAACCGCGCGAAGGGCAGGAGGCCGCGCGGCCCGAGCGCCCGCGCGAGTCGCGCGCCGCCCCGCAGCGGCGGGAACGGGCGCAGCAGGGCGTCGACGAACGGGTCGCCGGCGCGCCGCCAGTAGGCGTAGAGGGCGCGCCAGGCGTCGCCGTCCCCGGGCGCGAAGCGCTCGAGCGAAGCGGCGGTCTCGTCGAGGTCGGCCGAGATGACCGCGCAGCGACCGTCCGGCTGCGGGTGCGCCAGCGCCAGCGGCGAGCGGCGCCACGTGAGGCCGAAGCGCTCGAGGCCGAGCGCGCGGATGGCCGGGGAGGCCGCCGCGAGCGGATAGAACGAGCTGAAGAGGTCGCTGGTGAAGCCCGGCTCGGTGAGCTCCCCGCTGCGCACGGCCCCGCCCGGCTCGTCCGCGGCCTCGAGCACGAGCACACTCCACCCGCGCTCGGCCAGCCGGTTCGCCGCCACGAGGCCGTTGTGCCCGGCCCCGATCACGAGCGCGTCGATGTCGGCCATCCTCAGCGGCGCCGCGCCCCCGGCTGGAGGTCGGGGTTCTGCCAGCCCGTGTCGGCCACGTTGACGTAGGTCCCCGGCGGCACGAGCTCGTCGATGCGGTCGAGCACGGCGTCGTCCAGGTGCACGTCGGCCGCGCCGAGCTGGGACTCGAGCTGCTCCATCGTGCGCGGGCCGATGATCGCCGCCGTCACCACCGGATGGCGGATGACGAAGGCGATGGCCATGTGGATGAGCGACAGCCCGGCCTCGTCCGCGAGCTTGCCGAGCGCGTCGGCGATCTCGAGCTTGCGCTGGTTGCCGGGCAGGGAGAGGTCGTAGCGGCCGGGCAGGCGCTCGGCGCGCGTGGAGGTCGGGAGCTCGGCGTCCTTGCGCCACTTGCCCGAGAGCCAGCCGCCGGCCAGCGGGCTCCACGGGATGACCGCCATGTTGTGCCGCTTGGCCGCCGGCAGCACGTCGTTCTCGATCCCGCGCACGAGCATCGAGTACGGCGGCTGCTCGCAGACGAAGCGCTCGAGGTTGCGGTCCGCGGCGGCCCACTGCGCCTCGACGATCCGCGAGGCCGGGAAGGTCGAGGAGCCGAGGTAGCGGACCTTGCCGGAGCGGACGAGGTCGGTCAGCGCGCCGAGCGTCTCCTCGATGTCGGTGTCGGGCTCGGGGCGGTGGATCTGGTAGAGGTCGATGTAGTCGGTGCCGAGGCGCCGCAGCGAGTTCTCGACCTCGGCGATGATCCAGCGTCGCGAGTTGCCGAACTGGTTCGGGTCGTCGCCCATGGTGCCGTGGACCTTGGTGGCGAGGAAGACGTGCTCGCGGCGCCCGTCGGCGAGCGCCTTGGCGACGATCTCCTCGGACTCGCCCCGCGAGTAGACGTCGGCGGTGTCGATGAAGTTGATGCCCGCGTCGAGCGCGGCGTGGATGATGCGCACCGACTCGTCGTGGTCGGGGTTGCCCCACTCGCCGAACATCATCGCGCCGAGGCAGAGCGGGCTGACCTTGACCCCGGTGCGGCCAAACGGACGGAGTTCCATACGCGACGGTCTATCAGTCTCAGACGTTCCGCCGGTATGCGGCGGAGCGCAGGACGATGCGCGTCTCGGTCTGGGCGGCGCCCGCGTGGCGGACCGCGCGGACGGTCTCGTCGAGCTCGTCGACGTCGGCGCAGGCCACGCGCAGGTGGTAGTCGAAGCGGCCCGTGACGAACGCGAGCTCGCGGACGCGGTTGATCCTGCCGATCCCGGCCTCGAAGTCCTCGGGCGCCGTGGACGGCTGGAGGCTGACGTCGATGAACGCGTCGATCGTGCGGCCGACGCGCTCGAGGTCCACGACGGCGGTGAAGCCGGTGATCACGCCCGCGCGCGTGAGGCGGCGGACGCGATCGGCCGCGCCGTGCGGGCTGAGGCCGACGAGCCCGCCGAGGCTCGCGAACGAGACCCTTCCGTTTCGAACGAGCTCGTCCACGATTCGGAAGTCGGTGTCGTCAAGAACTACACGTTCCACAGTCGTTGCTCTCCTGGTCTGGAAGACCAACAGCGATCGCCGCATGATGCCACCGATGACGACTATCGGCGTTCCCACGGAGATCAAGACGGACGAGTACCGCGTCGCGCTGACCCCGGCGGGCGTGCGCGAGCTGGTCGAGCACGACCACGAGGTCGTCGATCCAGGCCGGTGCGGGCGAGGGCTCGGCGATCAGCGACGACGACTACCGCTCCCAGGGCGCGCAGATCCTGCCGGACGCCGAGGCGGTGTTCGGCGAGGCGGACATGATCGTCAAGGTCAAGGAGCCCCAGCCCGCCGAGGTCGCGCTCCTCGAGCCGCGCCACACGCTCTTCACCTACCTGCACCTGGCGCCCGATCCCGACCTCACCCGCGGGCTGCTCGAGTCCGGCGCCACGGCCGTCGCCTACGAGACGGTCGAGGACGCGCGGGGGCGGCTCCCGCTGCTGGCGCCGATGAGCGAGGTGGCGGGCAAGATCGCCACGCAGGCGGGCGCGTTCATGCTCGAGAAGCCGCTCGGCGGCCGCGGGATCCTGCTCGGCGGCGTGCCGGGCGTCGCCGCCGCGAAGGTGATGATCATCGGTGGCGGCGTCGTCGGCATGAACGCGGCCTTCATCGCCGTCGGCATGCAGGCATCCGTGTCGGTGTTCGATCGCAACATCGATCGCCTGCGGGAGCTCGACATCGCGTTCGGCGGCCGCGCGGACACGTGCTACGCGTCGACGCTCGACATCGAGAAGATGCTGCCGGAGGCCGACCTCGTGATCGGCGCCGTGCTCGTCCACGGGGCCAAGGCCCCGTATGTGGTCCGGCGCGATCAGCTCGGCCTGATGAAGCGCAACGCCGTGCTGGTCGACGTGTCGATCGACCAGGGCGGCTGCTTCGAGACCTCGCGGCCCACGACGCACTCCGATCCGACCTACGAGGTGGACGGCGTGACGCACTACTGCGTCGCGAACATGCCCGGCGCGGTCCCGGTCACCAGCACGTACGCGCTCACCAACGCGACGCTGCCCTACGTGCTGCAGCTCGCCGACGAGGGCGTGGCCGAGGCCGCAAGCCGCAACCCCGGGCTGGCCAAGGGCGTCAACGTGGTCGCCGGCAAGGTCACCTACGCGCCCGTGGCCGAGGCCACCGGCCAGCCGTACGAGGACCTCTTCGACGCGCTCGGCGCCGCCGTGTAGCGAGCCGCTGGCCCGGCTCGGCTTTATCCCGGCCAAATCTGAGCTCCTACAGTGGGACGGGAAGGGAAGTATCCCGTCGGCCGGCTTCGTCAATACGGCCTTGTGCCCGGAGCCGGCGGCCCTAACAAGGGCGGACAAACCTTCGACTGATCGCTCTCGACCAGCCGGAGGCTCCCCTTTGTCCGAATCCATCGCCGCTGGACCCATCGCCTGGGGCGCGTTGCTCGCGTTCCTCGCCGTGATGATCGTCGTCGACCTCAAGGTCGGCTCGGCGCAGCGGCAGATGACCGTCCGCACCGCCGCGGTGTGGAGCGGCATCTGGATCGCGCTGGCCGTGACCTTCGGCGCTCTGCTGTGGCTGCTCGAGGGCGCGGCGACGGGGGAGGCCTTCTTCGCCGGCTACGTGATGGAGAAGGCGCTGTCGCTCGACAACGTCTTCGTCTTCACGCTCATCTTCGCGGCGCTCGCCGTCCCGCGCGAGGAACAGCCGCGCGTGCTGCTGTGGGGCATCCTCATCGCGCTCGGACTGCGCGGCATCTTCATCTTCGCGGGCGCCGAGGCGCTCGAGACCTACTCGTGGGTCGCCTGGCCGTTCGCCGCGCTGCTGGCCTGGACCGGCTGGCGCATCCTGCGCTCGGGTGAGGACCACGACCAGGGCGCCAAGATCGTCGAGCGCGTGCAGAAGCGCTTTCCGGCCCTCAAGCCCGCGGTCGCCGCGCTCCTCGCCATCGCCTTCGCCGACGTGATCTTCGCCGTCGACTCGGTCCCCGCGATCCTCGCCATCACCACCGACACCTTCATCGTCTTCTCGGCCAACGCGTTCGCGCTGCTCGGCCTGAGGGCGCTCTTCTTCCTCGTCGCCGGCGCGGTCGCGCGCTTCGCCTACCTGCAGCTCGGCCTCGGCGTCCTGCTCATCGGCATCGCCTTCAAGCTCGCCTACGGCGAGGCGACGGGGGAGAAGATCGCCACGTCCGTGACGCTCGGCTCGATCGTCGCGGTCCTCGTCGTCGCCATCGGCGCGTCGCTCTGGAAGGAGCGCCGCGTCCCCATCAGAGAGGTGAACTGAAGTGACGCTGTTCCTCGTCACCGCCATCGTCCCGCTGCTCTTCGGGCTGTGGGCGCAGATGAAGGTCAAACGGACCTTCGCCAAGTACTCGAAGGTCCCGCCGCGCAACGGCATGTCCGGGGCCGACGCGGCCGCGGCCGTGCTCCGCTCGTCGGGGCTGCCGCAGCTCAAGATCCGGCCCGTCGCCGGCCGGCTGACCGACCACTACGACCCGCGCAGCCGGACCCTGAACCTCAGCGCGGACGTCGGCCAGGCGTCGTCGCTGGCCGCGCTCGGCGTGGCGGCCCACGAGGCCGGCCACGCGATCCAGGACGCCAACCGCTACCTGCCGATGCGCATCCGCCAGACGCTCGTCCCGGCGGCCACCATCGGCCAGTCGCTGTGGTTCATCCCGGTCTTCCTCGGCCTGATCTTCAACATCACCGGCCTGATCACGGTCGGCCTCGTGTTCTTCGCCGCCATCGTGCTGTTCCAGCTCGTCACGCTGCCGGTCGAGTTCGACGCGTCCAAGCGGGCGCTCGTCGCGCTCGAGGGCCAGGGCCTGCTGGCGGCCGACGAGGTCCCGGGCGCCCGTGCGGTGCTCAACGCCGCCGCGCTGACCTACATCGCCGGGTTCGTGGCCGCCCTCGGCCAGCTCATCTACTTCTTCGCGCTCAGCCGGGACTAGGAGCCCTCGGCTGACTACGCCTCCTCATCGGGGTCCTCGTCGGCGGCCAGCTTGAGCGAGCCGTCGAGGACCTCTTGGAGATGGCGCTGCTGGATCGGCAGCGCCCAGTCGGTCAGCTTCTTGAGCTCGGTGTTGCCCGCCTTCTCGTTGAACTTGGCCACGATCGACCAGTGGCCGACCTCGCCGGCCTCGGCCATGGTGAGGAACTCGAAGCCGTCGAGCGGGTCGTCCTCGCCACCGAGGTACGCCTCGCGCATCTCGGCCGCCTCCTGCTTGGTCTCGCGCGCCGACTCGAGGATCGCGGTCTTCTTGCCCTTGAAGGTGCCGGCCAGGGCGGTGCAGCGCTTCTGCGTCTCGCGGGCCTCGTCGCGGGCCTGGGCGAGCCGCTTGTCGAGCGCCGCGTGCTCGGGGCCCAGCATGCCGCGCACCTGCTGCGCGGCATCCTGGGCGGCCATGGCGAGGCCGAAAACCTCGGCCAGCTTGCTCTCGAGCTTGGTCAGGGTGGCCATCTAGCTGACGGCGCTCTTGACCTTGCTCATCACGCCGTTCGTGTCGTTGGCCACGACGCCGGTCGGCTCGTCCGACAGGCCGGCGGCCTCGCGGAGCCTGCGCGCGATCTCGGCGATCTCCTCGGGCGCGTAGTCGGGCGCGAACACGCCCTCCTGCGCCGGCAGGTCGAAGGCCGGGACGCCCTCGGGCGCGTCGTCGACGACCTCGAGCGGCTCACCGGTCTCGGGGTGCACGCCGTTGAAGACGGCGGCGATCTCCAGGTAGTCGCTGGGCGAGAAGCGGTAGAGCTTCAGGTGCGAGCCCTGCTCGATGTGCGGCCGGCACTCGGGGATCTTGTCGGTGGGGATCCGCGGCGAGGGGAACATCTTCATCAGATCGGCGCCGGTGAGGTTCTCGATCGCTCGCGCGTACGCGAGCTGGTGGACGCCGCCGCGCACGAGCAGGTAGCCGGTCAGCGCCCGGGCCGCCGGGTGGTCGACCATCTCGTAGACCTTGAGCTTGTTGTTGCGCGCACCCGTCTCGAGGAAGAAGTTGTGCGTGAGGTCCTCGACGAGGTCCCCGGTCGACGTCACGTAGTCGCCGTTCCAGGGCTTGCCGTTGGAGTCCTGGACGAGCGCGGCCGCGCCGCCGGCGATGAAGTGCTGCGGGTTGAGGACCTTGCTCGGGTCCGGCAGGTCGCCCTTCTCGCCGGCGCCGGTGAGCATCGTGTTGATCGCCGTGGCGACGAGCTCGATGTGCCCGAACTCCTCGGCGGCGATGTTGGAGACCAGGTCGAAGAACGGCCGCGCCGACTGGCGGGCGCGGAAGTTGAACGACTGGAACGTGTAGTTCATGAAGGTGGACATCTCGCCGAACTTGCCGCCCAGGAGCTCCTGGACGACTGCGGCGCCTGCGGGATCCGGGCTCGACGGTGGCGGGAGCTCGGTGGCGATGCGATCGATGCGAAGAATCATGTCCATGGCCTCCCGGGTTCGGGCGCCTGCCCAAACGGTCCGGGGCAGGCTTCTGACGCCGAGCCCGATTCGTGACGTCGGAGGGTTGAGGGTTGGCCCGTTCGGCCTGTGTCAGCGGAGCTTCAGCACCGCCTTGGCCGTGACCCCGCCGCTCAGCGTCAGGGTCGCCGTCGTGCGCAGGGCCGCCCGCTTGGCGGCCTTGCGGGCGGCCTTGCTGACCCGCACGCTCGCCACGACCGTGCGGCCGGCGACGAGCGTGACGCGGGCCGAGCCGATGCGGACCGTCTTCCTGCCGAGCTTCGCCGTCAGGGTCAGCGTGCCGGTGCCGCTGCCGGTGAGCGAGACCTTCGCCACGCCGGCCTTGGTGAGCTTGATCTTGCCGCCGCGGATCGATGCCGTGATCGGGGCGGGCGGCTGCGGATCGGCCGGCGGCTGCGGGTCGGCGGGCCTGGGCTGCGGCTGCGGGTCGGTCGTGCCGCCGCCGCCCGTGTCGGTCGTCGGCGTGACGGCCTGGCCGTCGACCGTGACCGCCGGGACGTCCGCCTTGCCCGGGGTGATGACGACGTCGCCGGTCAGCGGGCCGTAGGTGACGCGGCGGCCGGCGTCGAGGTCGGTGACGGTCATCGAGAGGCCGGCGGCCTCGACGGCCAGCGAGACGGGGATCGAGTCCTGGGTCAGCACCTGCGTGCCGCTCGGCAGGTCGACGATCTCGGCCTTGCCCTCCCAGGCGGCCTGGCCGAGGCTCAGCGGGCCGGCGGACTTCGCCGTGATGCCCTCGTCGAGCACCGGCAGCGGGATGTCGACGTCCTCGTGGAAGGTGACGACATCGCCCTCCGGCTCGCAGTCGGCCTCCGGCAGCTTGCGCGGGGTCCGGCCGCTGAGCAGGAAGTCGTGGTACGCCTCCCACATCTCCTCGTCCTTCGTCTGGTCCATGTGCTCGGCGCCGCAGCGGTACTGGAAGTTGAGCGGGTCGCCCATCGGATCCTGGCCCGGGAGCTTCTGGCTGGCCGAGTGCACCGGCACCGTGATGTCGCCGTCGATGTACTCGATCTCGATGTCGGCCTCGCCGTCCTCCGGGTCGGTGACCACGTCGACGTTGCCCGGCGTGTAGTAGCCGACGCCGACGACCGCGCGGTCGTCGATGCGGCCGTCGTAGTCGAGCCAGCCGTCGATGCCCTCGGCGTGCGTCTTGCGGGCGTCCTCGAAGAGCACGCCGTTGGCGCCCTGCGTCTGCATCCACGCCTTCACGCCGGCCTGGTCCTTCATCTGCCCGTCCACCGTCAGCCACTGGCCGAAGTTGTCGCCGGCCAGCAGGTGGTAGGCGCCCGGGAAGTTGCGCATCGTGTCCTTGAGGTCCTCGTTCTCGACGAACATGTCGAGCGCCGACCAGCCGGGGCCCTCGATGCCGAAGACGAGCGGGAAGAACGGCTTGATCGCGCCCCACATCGGGGCGCCGACGTTCAGCGTGCGCGCGACCTTGCGCGAGCGATCGGGGTCGTTGATGTAGAGCCGCGCGAGCACGGCGCCGTAGGAGTGGCCGGCGAGCGTCACCCGCTTGGCGCCCTGCAGCTTGGAGATCTCGCTCTTGGCGAGCAGCTCGTCGATCTTGGCGCCGAGCTTGTCGAGGCTCTCCTGCGGCGCCTTGCGCCAGTCCCAGCCGAACGTCGCGCCGCCGGCGACCGGGTCGAGGCTCTCGAGCCAGTCGTCGAGGTGCGCGTAGACGTCCTTGAGCGTGAAGCGCCCGACCGGCTTGCCGGTTGTGTCGGCGCTCAGGCAGGTCTGGTTGGAGCTCCCGTCGGCCGACAGGGCCATCGGGCGCATCGTGATCTTGCCGGCGACCGGCATCCAGACGTTCTTGCCGTCGCACTGGATCTCCGAGCCGAGGAAGCCGGGGATGAGGATGACCGGCAGGTCCTGGCTCTGGATGTCGAAGTTGCCGCGGTAGCCGGGGAAGGCCTGCGTCTTGATGATGTGCTGCATGTCGAGGTACGGCGCCTCGACCGGGTCCTGGGGCCGGATGTCGCCGTCCGGATCGGCGAGGCGGTGCGTGACGAGCCCGCAGTGCTGCACGCCGTCGCGGTCCTTGGCGCAGCCGCGGCGCAGGATCGAGTTGCCGTCCGGCGTGAAGCGGAAGTCCGGGCGGTCGGTGAACGGCGTCGCGAACGACTCGAGCACGCGGCCCGCGAAGTCGACCACGTGGATCCTGTAGCCGCCGACGATCGTCGAGTAGGCGAGCTTGTCGTCGACGGGCGAGGCGTCGAGGTCGATGATCCCCAGCTCGGACGACGAGCGTCGTGCCGGTGCCGAGGTTGCGGAGGATGAACTTCTTGTCGGGCCGGCTGCCGATGACGGCGAACGGGTGGATCGACTCCTTCGGCCAGACGAACCCCGTGATCAGCCCGTTGGCCTTCGGCTCGATGTAGTACCGCTGCGAGTCACCGCCGCCGCTCGGGTCCACGACGCGGACGGCGGTGCCGCGCTGGCTCACCTTCGGCGACTCGTCGCCGGAGTAGACCATGCGCATGTAGGCGATCTTGCCGTCCGGCGTCCAGGTCGGCTGTCCGTCGAACGACGCGTGGCCGTTGTCGCACTGCCCCTCGCAGGTGTCCGGCTCGAGCGGGAACGGATGCGTCACCTGCTTCGCGCCGGTGCCGTCGGCCTTCATCACGAAGACCGCCGAGTGCTTGAGCCCGTAGCTGTCGTCCACCGGCGCCGTGTAGGCGAGCAGCGTGCCGTCCGGGGACCAGGCAGGCGGGTGGACGGCGGCCATGTGGTCGTCCGAGGTGCCCGTGGGCGAGTTCGAGACCTTCGCGAGCGGGCCCTGGGGCGGCTGCGCGTCGAACGGGTCGTCGATGTAGAGGTTGTTGTCCATGTCGACGAAGGCGACCTTGCCGTTCGAGCCGTCGAAGGAGGCGGACGCGGTCGCGGCGGGGACGATCACGAGGAGCGCCACGAGAGCGGCGAGGAGGCGGGCGGGCATGGCGGCATCCTCGTTGCCTGGAGCGATCCCGCCCGCACCGGGGATTCCCGTCCGGCGACCGCGCGTTCTCACGACCGCGAGACTAGTCTCGCGCCGTGCGCGTCGCCGTCGTCGGGGCCGGGCTTGCGGGGCTGTCCGCCGCCGAGCGGCTGCTGCGCGGCGGCGCGGAGGTCGTCGTGCTCGAGGCGCGCGACCGGGTCGGCGGGCGCGTGTGGTCGCGCCGGCTCGGCGATTCGGTGATCGAGATGGGGGCGGAGTTCGTGCTGCCCGGCAACACGCTGGTGGAGGAGACCGCGCGCCGGCTCGGACTCGGGATCTGGGAGAAGGGCATGGCCTACGGCCGCCGCGAACCGCGCGGCGGGAGCGCGCCGGTGACCGACGACGATCTGCGGGCGGCCGCGGCCTCGATCGCGCGGCTCGACCTGCGTGGCTCGGCCGCGGCGGTGCTCGACCGGCTCGATCATCCGGACGCCGTCCGCGAGGCGATCCGCGCCCGCGTCGAGGTCTCGGCCGCGGCGCCGGCCGATCAGGTGGGCGCGGACGAGCTCTCCGGCGTCGCCGCGTTCAGCGACGCGCCGTCATGGGGGATCGCCGGCGGCAACCAGTCGCTCGCGCTGGCGCTCGCCGAGCGGGTCGACGTGCGGCTGCGGTCGCCGGTGCGCCGCGTCGAGTGGGGCGAGCAGGTCCGCGTCGACGACCTCGCCGCCGACGCGGTCGTCGTCGCGGTGCCGGCGCCCGTGCTGGAGACGATCGCCTTCGACCCACCGCTGCCGGTCCGCGACGCCGTGCGCGCGCTCCGCTACGGCCACGCCGCCAAGCTCTTCGTCCCGCTCGCGGAGCGCCCGGCCGCCAGTGCCGTCCTCTCGGTCCCCGAGCGCTACTGGACCTGGACCGCCGCGCAGGCCGGCGAGGTCCAGCCGGTCGCCGGTGCCTTCGCGGGGTCGCCGGCCGCGCTCGAGCGCCTCGCCGTCGGCGAGGGCCCGGACCGCTGGCTCGCGTCCCTGGCCGCGCTCCGCCCGGACCTGACGCTGCAGCCCGAGGGAGCCGTGCTCTCCACGTGGTCGGACGATCCCTACGCGCGCGGCGCGTACTCGGTCCACACCCCGGGCGGCAACGACCCTGCCCTGGCGCAGCGCTTCGGTCCGCTGGTGCTGGCGGGCGAGTACACGGCCGGGAGCCGGGCCGCGCTGATGGAGGGCGCACTGGCCAGCGGCATCCGCGCCGCCGAGCAGCTGCTCGCTCAGTGATGGACGCTGCCGGCCCAGATCATCGCCGCGAAGACCGCCGCGGTGAGGACCAGGACCGCGAGAGCGATGATGTCATGGGCAGCCACGCCTTCCAGGATGGCCCCGCTGCCGTAACGGCGCCTGTGCAGACGCTCAAACGTTCGTAAGTCCTGACGAAGCGGAGGGACGCCTCCACTTCGCTGCTAGCCTCCGATTGATGTCGGCCTCCCCACAGCCCGCGTCTTCGAACGGCGCAGCCCTCGATCGCGACCTCATGCTGGTCGCCTCCGTCGTCGTCCTCGGCGCGATCATGTCGATCCTCGACGTCACGGTCGTGAACGTCGCGATCAACACGCTCGCGCAGGAGTTCGACACGACCTTGTCGACGATCCAATGGGTCGTGACGGGATACACCCTCGCGCTCGCGACCGTGATCCCGCTGACCGGCTGGGCGTCGGACCGCTTCGGGACGAAGCGGCTGTACATGATCTCGCTCGGGCTGTTCACCCTGGGCTCGGTGCTCTGCGGCCTGGCGTGGTCGGCCGAGTCGCTGATCTTCTTCCGCGTGCTGCAGGGCTTCGGCGGCGGCATGATCATGCCGGCGGGCATGACCATCCTCACGCGCGCGGCGGGCACGCAGCGCGTCGGCCGGGTGATGGCGGTGATCGGCGTGCCGATGCTGCTCGGGCCGATCTTCGGGCCGATCCTCGGCGGCTGGCTGGTCGACGACTTCTCCTGGCACTGGATCTTCTTCATCAACCTGCCGATCGGGATCGCCGCGCTGATCCTCTCCCTGCGCATCCTCAAGAAGGACGTGCCGAGCCACGACGAGACGCTCGACTGGCTCGGCCTGGCGCTGCTCTCGCCCGGCCTCGCGCTCCTCATCTACGGGCTCGCGGAGTCCGGATCGTCCGGCGGCTTCGGCGAGAGCATGGTGATCGGCCCGATGGTCCTCGGCGCGATCATGCTCGCGCTCTTCGTGCGCCACGCGCTGCGCGCCGACAACCCGCTGATCGACCTGCGCCTGTTCAAGAACCGCGTCTTCGCGGTGTCGACGATCACGCTCGCGCTCGTCGTCATCTCCGTGTTCGGCGGCATGCTGCTGCTCCCGCTCTACCTGCAGGTGGTGCGCGGGGAGTCGGCGATGGACACCGGCCTGCTGCTGGCCCCGCAGGGCTTCGGGGCGATGCTCGCGATGCCGATCGCCGGCAAGCTCAGCGACACCACCGGCGTCGGGCGGATCGTGCCCGTCGGCCTGGCCATCGTCGCCGTGTCGTTCCTCGCCCTGACCCAGCTCGCGGCCGACACCTCGTACTGGGCCTTCGGCGCGGTGCTGTTCGTCATGGGCGTCGGCATGGGCGCGACGATGATGCCGACGTTCTCCGGCGCGATGCAGACGCTCCGTCAGGCGGCCGTCGCCCGCGCGAGCACGACGCTGAACATCACCCAGCAGGTCGGCGCCTCGATCGGCACCGCGGTCATGAGCGTGCTGCTCGCCAACGCGCTGTCCTCGCGCCTCCCGGGCGGCGGGGGCGGCGGGATCGGCGACGCCGCGGCCGTGCCGCCCGAGGTCCGCGAGCGGATCGCCGGCCCGATGGCCGAGGCATTCGGCTCGACGTACTGGTGGGCGCTCGCGTTCGTGCTCATCGCGTTCGCGATCGCCACGCCGCTGCTGCCGAAGCAGAAGCCCGAGCCGGTGCTCGAGGAGGGCGAGACCGAGGCCGACGCGGCTCCGCCTGTGCTCGTGCACTAGGGCTCGAACGGCAACTGCAACTGCGGCATTAAGGGAGCGGGTTCGGCCGGGATGGCCACTCCGGAAACCGGCGTGCTGACGAATACTCGTATAGCGCGCATAGTCAGCACGCCACTTTCCGGAGTAGCCAACCCGGCCGATCCCCCAGCTCCCCTACCCAGCCGCAGTTGACGTTGTCATCCCAGTGACTAGCGCCGCAGGCCTTCGAGGAAGATCGCGCAGAACCGCTCGGAGATCTCCTCCGGCGTGCGGTCCATCTTCGCGCGGAACCACGTGTACGCGTAGTTGTGCATGCCCAGGAACGCCATCGTGGTGTCCTGGACCGGCTCGTCCTTGAACTCGCCGCTGTCGATCCCGCGCTGGATCAGCTCGGACACGATCGCCTCGAACTCGCGCCGCTTGCGGCGGACCTGCTTGAGGTGGGCGGGTCCGAGCGACTTCATGTCGCGCATCGCGATCTCGCAGTGCGCCCGGTAGCCGGCGATGATCCGCAGCATCTCGCCGCTGACCGCCCGCAGCGCCTCGGAGGCCGGGCGGTCGGCGGCCAGGGTCTCGCGCGCGAACGCGAGCATGGGATCCACGAACCGGTTGTGGATCTCGAAGAGGATCTCCTCCTTGGAGGAGATGTGGTGGTAGATCGAGCCCTTGCCGATGCCCGTCAGCGCGCAGAGATCGGCCACGCTCGTCGTGTCGTAGCCGCGCTCGCTCCACAGCTTCACGGCTGCCGAGATGATCTCCTCGCGACGGATCTCCGTGCGTCGCCACTGGCGGGTGGTGCTCACCGCCGCAAGATTAGCGTCACCGCTCAGCGTTTTTCAGCGAGCTCAGCCGAGGCCGAGCTTGCCGGGGTTCATGATCCCGGCGGGGTCGAGCGCGTGCTTGATGCCGGCCAGCGTGTCGTGGGCGGGGCCCCACTGGCGCGCGAGGTAGGGCGCCAGGGTCGATCCGACCCCGTGGTGGTCGTTGATGACCCCGCCGGCGTCGAAGATCGCCTGCACGCCGCTGTCCCAGATCCGCTTGTAGAGCGCCAGCGGGTCGGGCTCGCCCGAAGCGTCGGCGATCACGAAGCGCGGGTAGACCATCGTGCCCCAGTCGTACCAGTGGCTGAAGTGCGTGCGCAGGCGCAGGCCGTGCTCCGCGAACGGCTCGAGCGCGGCGCGGATGCCGTGGTAGACGCCGAGGATCGTGCCGTAGCCGGCCACGGCGTCGATCGTGCCCCACATCGCGGGCAGCGACGGATAATGGGGCGGGTGGTAGAAGTCGTAGCGGTGCTCCCACCAGGTGCTGCAGAGCTCCGGCTCGAGCGCCTCGCCGCCCGCGGCCGCGAGCGCGCGCAGCGTGCTGTCGGCCTCGGCCTCGGCGACGGCCTCGTCGCCCTCGAACATGAGCAGCGCGGTCGGGCCTTCGAGCGGGCGGCCCACGATCGGCGACAGGCTGCCGGCGCTGGCCTCGGCGTCGTAGTAGCGGATGACCGCGGGCCGGATCCCGCGCTGCATGACGTCGCGCAGGACGTCGATGCCGGCCTCCAGCGTGGGCATGGCCATGGCCGCGAAGCGGCGGTGCTCGGGCAGCGGGATGAGCTTGACGGTGACGCGCGTGATGACGCCGAGCGTGCCCTCGGAGCCGACGAAGAGCTGCGTCAGCTCCGGCCCGACCGCGTGCCGCGGCACCGGCAGCGTGTCGATGATCTCGCCGGTCGGCGTGACCACCCGCAGGGCGACGACGAGGTCCTCGATCTTGCCGTAGCGGGAGGAGAGCACTCCGGAGCCGCGCGCGGCGACGTAGCCGCCGACCGACGCCCACTCGGCCGAGGCGGGGAAGTGGGGGAACGAGAGGCCGCGCTCGTTGAGCGCCTGCTCGAACGCCCGCCCGTTGTGGCCGGCCTCGACCGTGGCGGTGAGCGCCGCCTCGTCGACCTCGACGATCCGGTTCATGGCGCTCACGTCGAGCACCACGCCGCCCGCGTACGGCACGGCGGCGCCCATCACGCCGGAGCCGCCGCCGCGCGGCACCACCGGCACGCCGTGCTCGGTGGCCAGGCGCAGCGTCGCGGCGACCTCCTCGTCGCTCGTCGCGAGCACGACGGCGTCGGGCAGCGCGGGCCGGCCCTGCTGGGCGGCGAAGAGGGCGGGCCACGACCAGTCGCGCGCGCACCTGGCACGCTCGGCCTCGTCGGTGGTCACGGTGCCGACCTGGCCCCGCAGTTCGTCGATGAAAGGAGCGCGCGTCGCGGGTGCCATGTGAGAACATGATAGGAGTTGACGGCCTCGAACACCAAAGGAGATCGCGGTTTGGACCTACCGACGTACAACCTCGGCGAGCTCTCGCCCGTTGACGTTCGCGAGTACCTGAGCGAGAAGGACGTCGTGATGATCCCGATCGCCAGCCTCGAGCAGCACGGGGCGCATCTCCCGCTGCTGACCGACACCATCCAGGCGGAGGAGATCACGAAGCGCGCCGCCGATCGCGCCAAGGTGCTCTACACGCCGACGGTATGGATGGGCTACTCGCCCCAGCACATGTACGACCCGGGCGAGGGGACGGGCACGATCACGATCCGGCCCAACCTCCTGCTGGAGCTCTGGTACGACGTGGGCCGCTCGCTCATCCATCACGGCTTCAACAAGCTCGTGTTCGTGAACAACCACGGCTCGAACGCCAAGATCATCGAGCCGCTGCTGCGACGGCTGCGCTACGACACCGGCGCCATGGTCGCCATGTCGCGCCTCTACGGCGAGCGCTACCTCGCGCTGATCGACGACATCATGGAGAACCCGCCGGAGGAGACCCCCGGCTGGCACTCGAGCGAGCTCGAGACCTCGCAGGTCATGGCGCACGACGAGTCGCTCGTGCGAATGGACCGCGCCGTCTCGCAGGTGCCGCAGCGGCCCGACTCGATCCCGGAGTCGTTCGTCAAGAGCGACGGCGCCCCCGACGTGGCCTTCCAGGGCTACGAGTTCTTCCTCTTCGCGACGGACCATCAGGAGTTCACGCCGTCCGGCGTGATCGGCAACCCGTTCCGGTCGACCGCCGAGAAGGGGGAGCGGACCTACGAGCGCTACGCCGAGCATCTCGCCGCGGCGCTCGGCGAATTCGAGAAGCTAGAGGTCGAGGTCCACACCCGCGCGTGGCGGGCGCTCGCCTGATCGTGACCAACGCACTACGCAGGAGGAGACGGCCATGAAGGTCGCGATGCACAACTGGATGCGTGCCGAACCGGTCGAGACGACCATCCGGCGCCTGGCCAAGTACGGCTATGACGGGATCGAGATCTCCTATGACTCCGTGGCCCTGTCACCGGGGGCGAAGGGCAGCGCGGCCATCCGCGACGTCCTCGTGGAGGAGGGCATCGAGTGTGTCGGCTCGATCTCGCTGATGTTCGCGGGGCGCGACCTCATCCACGCCGACCCGGCCGTGCGGGCCAGCTCGGTGGACTACCTCAAGAGCTGCATCACCATGATCAAGGAGCTTCGCGGGGGCGACGGCGGCGGCACCATGAGCATCGTCCCGTCCGAGGTCGGCAAGGTGAAGGAGATGGCCTCGCCGGAGGAGGAGTGGGCGTGGGCCGTCGAGGGCCTGAAGGCGGTCAACGAGCACGCGCGGGGCGAGGGCGTGCGCGTGGCGCTCGAGCCGCTCAACCGCTTCGAGACCAACTTCGTGAACCGCCACGACCAGGTGCTGCTGCTGGCGAGCGAGGTCGGCGACGACGTCGGCGTCTGCCTCGACGTCTACCACATGAACCAGGAGGAGGCCGACGTCCTGCAGGCGTTCCGCAATGCGGGCGACAAGCTGTTCGACGTCCATGTGGCCGACAACAACCGGATGGCCTGCGGCCAGGGCCAGCTCGACTGGGCCGGCATCATCGGCACGCTGAAGGAGATCGGCTACGACGGCTCGCTGACGGTCGAGTTCGTCCCGCCGCTCGACCGCACGCCGGCCAATCCGTACAAGAACGCGATGGCGGCGGCCGACGACTCGCTGACCCCCGAGCAGCTCAAGTTCATCGAGGACCACGGCTCCGGCGTGCTCTCCGAGGAGTTCTACTCGTGGCTCGTGGAGGAGTCCGTGAAGACGCTACGCGCCCACTTGTGAGGTTTTGAAAGAAATGACGGGTGTGCCCGCACCATTACGGCGAGCGCGGATCCTCGAGCGGATCCAACGCGACGGCGGCGTGACGGTCGCCGAGCTCGCGCGGGCGCACTCCGTCTCCAACATGACCGCGCACCGCGATCTCGAGCAGCTCGCGCGCCAGGGGCTGGTCCAGCGCGTGCGGGGCGGCGCGCGGGCGGTGAGCGTGGCGCGCGGGCCGGTGCACCCGCACCCGACGGCGTGGGAGCACCGGATCGGGCAGACGGCGGCCTTCAAGGCGGCCATCGCCGACTACGCGGCGCGGCTCGTGCCCGCCGGGTCGACGATCTTCCTCGACGCGTCGTCGACCGCGCTGGCCCTCGCCATGCGGCTCACGCACGACCCGCCGTACGAGCTCACGCTCGTCACCAACTCGCCGATGATCGCCGCGGAGATCCGGGCCGACTCGATCCACGTCGTCGTCTGCCCGGGTGAGCTCGACCAGCACACGCGCATGCTCACCGGCCGCTGGACGAGCGAGTTCATCCGGCGGCTCAACTTCGACAGCGCGTTCGTCTCCGCCGCCGGCATCACGCTGGACGCGGGGCTGACCACGTCGCGCGGCCCGATCGCCGACGTCCTGCGCGCGGCCCGCGACTCCGCCTCGCGGATCGTCGCGCTGGTCGACTCGACGAAGTTCGGCCGCGCCTCGCTCGTCTCGATCGCGCCCGCCCAGGAGCTCGACCTCATCATCAGCGACGGCGAGCTCGACCCCGACGTCGCGGCCGAGTACCGCGCGGCCGGCGTCACGCTCGAGCTCGCCTAGCCTTCGCGGACGACCTCGGCGGCGGCCTTGTCGTCGCGCAGCCCGAGGAAGCGCGGGTGGCGCAGGCGGCCGTCGCGCGTCCACTCGCTGAAGCCCACCTGGGCGACCAGCGACGGCTCCGCCCAGGTGACGTCGCGCTCGCGGATCTCGTCGGCGAACGGCGAGTCGGCCCGCCGGAGCGGGGCGAGACGGGCGGCGAGGTCGCGCAGGGTGGCCTGGGTGAAGCCGGTGCCGACCTTGCCCGCGTAGCGGAGGGCACCGCCGTCGTAGTAACCGAGCAGCAGCGCGCCGAGGTCGGTTCGGCTGCCCTTGGGCGCGGTGAAGCCGCCGATCACCAGCTCCTGCTCGGCCGAGCACTTGAACTTCAGCCAGTCGCGCGAGCGGCCGCGGGTGTAGGTCGAGACGGCGCGCTTGGCGATCAGGCCCTCCCAGCCCTTGCGGCAGGCCTCGCGGTAGTAGGCCTCGCCGTCCTCGTTGCGGTGCGGCGTGAGGCGGACCGGGCCGTGGAAGCCGAGCGCCTGCCGGAGCAGGGCCTTGCGCGCCCGCAGCGGGAGCGCGGTGGTGTCGTGCCCGGCCAGGTGGAGGATGTCGAAGACGTAGTAGAAGACGGCGACCGGCCGCTCGCCGCGCTGCTGCAGGCGGGCGAAGCTCGTCTGGGCACCTTCGAACGCGACGACCTCGCCGTCGACCACGACGTCGGTCACGGGGTCGGTCTCCAGCGCCTCGACGACCTCCGGGAAGCGGCCGTTGAGGCTGAGGTCGTTGCGGGAGAGGAGCCGGACCTGCTGCTCGGCCTTGATGGCGATGCAGCGGATCCCGTCGAGCTTGCGCTCGTAGATCCAGTCCGGATCCGAGAAGCGCTCGTCGGTGAGGACCGCCTTCATCGGCGTCACGCGTTCCGGGCGCGCCTCCGGCTTCAGGCGCGCCCGATCGTCTTCGGACAGGGATGCGAACGGATCGATCCCCGCAGGATGTCAGCGGACGACGCTCGTGCGCGCCCCGGTGAACCCGTTCCAGCGGACGCGGTAGCTCCGGCCGCCCACGTATTTCGTGCTCGTGTTCCAGTATCCGCGGCTTCCGGTCCGGTCCGTCTTCAGGCGATGCCAGCTGCCGCGGCGGTTGCGGTACTGGATCTCGACGCCCTCGGTGGAGTCGTGCGGCCGGACGAGGCCCCACAGCCGGACCGTGCGGCGGCCGTCGCGGCGGGCGACCATGGGGAGGCGGAAGCCGCCGTAGGCGACCTTCTTCCGCCCGTCGGAGCGGCGCAGGCCGGACTCGAAGCCGCCGTACCGGTTGCTGCCCTTGCGCGGGAGATCGTCCCGCATCAGGTACTGCGAGATCGCGTGCACGCGGCCGGTGTTCCAGGCCATCTTCTCGCCGATGGCGCGGTACTCGGCCTGCCGCTGCTGGCTGACGCCGTAGATCGGATCGGGCAGGCTCTGGATGCCGAACTCGGTCAGGTAGATCGGCAGCCGGTGCTTGACGGCCCCGGCACGGCCGGCGCGGTCGAGCGCCCGGGTGAGCCGCCCGAGCGACCCGATCGTGACGTCGTCGGCGCGCGGGGACACGAAGAACGGGCCCGCGCGCGTCGTGTAGGGGTGGTGGGCGTAGCCGTCGGCCGGCAGCTTGGCGCAGTTCGGGCGCTTGCGGTAACGGCTGTCGAGGCAGAGCGT
This sequence comes from uncultured Solirubrobacteraceae bacterium, assembly GCA_963774155.1. Taxonomy (GTDB): domain Bacteria; phylum Actinomycetota; class Thermoleophilia; order Solirubrobacterales; family Solirubrobacteraceae; genus DASSUW01. Next base: position 205,200 of record CAVZDW010000003.1, on the reverse strand, counting down.
GCTGCGCAGGAAGGCGAGCGGCGCGACGACGTTGCCGTTCCCGCGCGGCGCGGTCTCGCCCATCAGCACCCGGTCCCCGCCGTTCCCGCTCGCGTCGAGCCCGCGGTGCGCGGCCAGGAAGAGCCGGCGGTACAGGCTCGGCGAGTACGGCTTGCCGCTCCGGTACTGCGGGCCGAGGAACTGCGGGTGGTTGGGCTCGTTCCAGATCGACCAGTGGCTGACCCGCGACCCGAACTGGCGCCCGGCGGCGGTCATGAAGCGCCGGAAGCGCGTCGGGCTCGGGAAGCCGACACCGTCGCGCGTGAGCGTCGCCCAGTCGGGCGCCGGGCCGCTCGGGGTGACGAGCACGCGGATGCCGCGCGCCCGCGCCTCGGCGACGATGCGCTCGTACGTGGTCCAGTCGTAGGCGGCGGGGTCGGTCTCGGCGAAGCTCGGCGCCGAGCCCGAGCTCGGCTGCGGGGCGACGTCGCGCCAGTACATGACGATGCGGATCCACTTCACCCCGAAGCCCTGGATCTCGTCGAGGGTCGCGCTGCGCTCGGCGGGGTCGCTGCTGCGGATCTCGCGGCCCGCCTCGAAGATCGTGAACTGCGACGTGCTCGCCCCGGCGGCCGGGGCGGCGAGCAGGAGCGCCGTGAGGGCGATCAGCAGGGCGCGCATCACAGGCCGCCGGCGTGCCGGATGACATAGCCGCTGCCGGAGCGCGGCTCGCGCCGCCAGCGCGGGCCGTTCTCGCCGCGACCCGAGGTGTCGAAGCGCAGGCCGGCGACGATCATGTAGGCGTGGCCGGGGTTCGCGTAGACCGTGATCCACGACCCGCGGCCGCGGCGGCCCCAGGTGCTGAGACCGCTCGAGTCGAGCGGGCGGTCGAGCAGGCCCGCTCCGTGGAGCACGTAGGACACCGCGCCCGAGCAGTCGTAGCCGGTGTCGCGGAAGCGGGCGTGACCGCCGCCGTAGCGGTACGGCTTGCGCGTGATGCGGTTGGCGGCCGCGATCGCGGCCTGCACCTGCGGCGGGGCGCCCTCCGGGGCGACCGCGGTACGCCCGTCGGCGGAGAGCGTGGCGGTGCCGGTCGGCGCGGCGGCCGTCGGGGCCGCGCTCTCGAGGCGGGAGCGCATCCCGTGTGCCTGGGGGCGGGAGACGACGCCGTCGACGCGCAGCGTCTCGGCGCGCTCGTAGCGCCGCACGCTGCGGCGCGTCTCGCGGCCGAAGACGCCGTCCACCCCCGTGGGATGGCCGAGGCGGGTCAGCCACGACTGCAGGACGCGGACGTCGTGGCCGCGATGGCCGGCGTGCAGCGGGCGGTCGCCGAACGCGGCCCGAGCCGGCGCGGCGCCGGTCCCGGCGAGGATCAGTGCGAGTACGCAGGGCAGCCTTCGCCGCCCCAGCGGCGCTGTGAGAGTCAATCCGAGCTCCTTCCAGTCGTCTCCGGGGTGAGCTGACGGGCTCGCGCTGGAAGTGGCTGCGCTACGCCGAAGAACGGCGATTCGCCCCGGGCGGACAGAAGTCCACCAGTGGTTCCCCCGGCCGGCCGGACTCGCTGTCCGGCCGGTTAAACGGTCACGTTGGGAGGTGAAACTCGGGGGCGCGCCCCGAGTTGCGCAGGAGCGCCTCGGCGAGATCGATCGCCTGCGCGGCGTCGAGCCGCACCGTGGCGATGCGGCCGAAGCGCGGATCCTCGACGGCCAGGATCACCCTGTCGTCCCGGAAGGGGTGGACCAGCACCTGCTCGTCACCGGTGGTCCCGATCGTCACGGCCCGGCACCCTAGCACGAGGTTAGGGTGCCCTAATGCGCTCGGTTCATGCGCCGAAGCTGCGGATCACGCGCGCGAGCGCGCGCGTGAGGGCGACGAGCTCGTCGAGCGGGACGCGCTCGTCGACCGCGTGGGCGAGCCGCAGGTCTCCGGCGCCGACGAGCACGGAAGGGATGCCGCGGGCGGTGAACTGGCGCATGTCGGTGCCGGCGGGCAGGCCGGCCAGCCGGGCCGGCTCGCCGGTCTCGGCCTCGATCGCGCTCGTGACGAGCCGGACCAGCGGGTGGTCGAGCTCGGTCGCGGCGGGGGCGAACTGGCCGCCGGTCCACGTGAGCTCGGCCACGCCGTCGACGAGCGCCTCGACGCGCTCGCGGATCGCGGCGGTCTCGGCGCCGACCGGAACGCCGACGCGTCCCTCGAACTCCAGGCGGTCCGGCACCGAGCTCGACCAGTCGCCGGCGTGGACCTGGCCGACGAGCACGGGGTAGGGCAGCTCGAGCGCCGCCATCAGCGGGTGGGCGACGTCGGCGTTGAGCTCGCGCTCGAGCTGGTGCAGGGCCAGGTGGAGCGGGACGTAGCGGTCGATGGCCGAGATGCCCTCCAGCCGCATGGCCGCGTGCGCCGCCCGGCCGCGGACGACGCCCCGGAAGGTCAGCGCGCCCGCGTGGGCGGGGACGACGGCGAGGCCGGTCGGCTCGGGGATCACGCACGCGTCGAACGCGCTGTCGGCCTCGAGCGCCGCGAACGTGCCGAGCCCGCCGTCCTCCTCCGAGGCCACCGCCATGAGCACGACCTCGCCCGGCGCGTCGGCCCCCACCGCCGCCATCGCGTGCAGCGCGGCGACCACGCCCGCCTTCATGTCGAGCGAGCCGCGACCGTGGACGAACCCGCCCTCGATCGCGCCCGACCACGGTCCGTGCCGCCACGGCTCGGTCCCCGGCCCGACCACGTCGAGGTGGCCGTTGAGGCACAGGCGCGGGCCGGCGCCGCCGCGCAGCGTCGCGGTCACCCCGACCAGCTCGGTGCGCGCCGCCTCCTCGCCGGGGTAGCCGGGGCGGCCGCGCAGGGCCGTGAGGTCGTGCTCGTGCAGCTCGGCGGGGACGCCGTGCTCGCCGCAGAGCTCCACGAGCGCCTCCATCGCCGCGCGCTCGTCGCCGGTCACGCTGGGGACGCGGACGAGCCGCGCGATGTCCTCGCCGAGGCGGTCGGCGTCGATCTCCATCGCGACATCATGTCGGTTAGGCAACCCTAATACGATCTCGGGCGTGCTTCTGGCGGCCGACAGCCCGCGCGCGTGGCTCGACACCTCCTTCGCGTCCTGGTTCGCGTACTTCGACCCGGCGGTCGAGCACGAGGTCTTCTCGGCCGCCGACCTCGTCGACGGCGGCCTGGCCGAGCTGCACGGCCGGCTCACCGCGGCGGGCACACCGGGGAAGGCGGCGGCCAAGTACCTGGCCGCCTGGTACGGCGGGCTGGTGGCCCGCTCGATCGGCTACGCGGCGGTCGCCGCGGACGCGAGCTTCCTCGTCGAGCGGGACGCCCTGCGCTGGCACGCGCACCCCGGCGCCTGGGCCGCGAAGCTCGAGCTCGGCACGCCGGCCGCGCTCGTCCCGCCCGGCCACCCCTGGGCGGGCGAGGCCTCCGTGGTCGTCGAGCGAGCGCGAGCGCCACGAGCGCGCGGTGGCGGCGCTGGCCGAGGCGGTCCGGCCGCTCCTGCACACGCTGCGCGGGTTGAGCGGGCTCGGGCTCCCGGGGCTCTGGGCCGAGGTCGGCGACGGCTTCGGCGGCGTCCTGGCCTACCAGTCGGCGCTCCCGGTCACGCCGGAGCGCATCGCCACGCTCCGCGCCCTCTCGGCGGCCGGCGGCGCACCCTGGAAGGCGCGGCTCTCGCTGTGGCAGGTCGGCCCCGTCTGCGTCATGCGCAAGGGCGGGTGCTGCCGTGCCTACACCGAGCCGGCCGCGCCGCCGTACTGCTCGGACTGCTCGCTGCGCGACCCCGAGTCCTGCGAGGCCGAGCAGCTCGCTCAGCCGTAGACCGTGCCGCTCTGCCCGGCGCGCTGGATCATCAGCGGGCTCGACCAGCGCGCGAGCCCGAGGTGCTCGCCGCCGTCGAGGCTGCGGTACAGCCGCCGGCCCAGGTAGCCGCGATGCCCGGTGGGCTCCTCGGCCGCCCACGCCTCGGGGTCGCCGACCGGCTGGACGAGCAGCACGCCGCCGGCCACGTCGTTGCGGCCGCTCTCGCTCACGAGCGTGTAGAGGTCCGGTCCGTCGTCGGCCGCCGCGAGCGCCACGTAGCGGGAGGCGACGTCGTCGCGCAGCGCCCGCCACAGCTCGCCCGCGCCGTCGCGCTCCCACGCGGCGAGGAACGCCTCGTCCGCCTCGGGCGGAACCTCGAAGAAGGTGATGCGCGTCGGCACGGTGAACTCATCTGGGTGGTTCGACGCCTGCTGCTCCTCGTCCTCGTGATCCTCTTCGCCGGCGCGGCGCTGCCCGCTGCGCGCGAGGAGCTCGAGGGCGCCGGCGACGTGATCCGCGGCCGGATCGTCGAGGCGGTCGACGGCGACACCGTGAAGGTCCTCGACTCCGAGGGCCGGCGTGTCACGGTGCGGCTGATCGGCATCGACACGCCGGAGACCAAGCGGCCGGGCGTCGGCGTCGAGTGCGGCGGCCCGCAGGCCTCCGCGCTGATGGCGGAGCTCGCCCGGCCGGGGCGCGAGGTGACGCTGCGCACCGACCCGACCCAGGACACGATCGACCGCTACGACCGCCTGCTGGCCTACGCCGCCGTGGAGGGCAAGAGCCTGCAGACCCAGATTCTCGCGGCCGGCTGGGCCACGACCTACGTCTACGACGACGAGCCGTTCCAGCGCTACGACCGGTTCCGCGCGGCCGAGCGCTCGGCGCGCGACGCCGGCCGCGGGGTCCACGGCCTGTGCGCGGGCGACTTCCACCGCGACAGCTAGCTTGGTTAACAACTCCGGCTCCAAGAGAATCGGCGGCATCCACCGGAGGAGGGGTCCATGCGGTACGCGTCGCGCGTCGCAGGTGTCGTCGTCGGTCTGCTCGTCGTGCTCGGAGCGGGCTCGTCCGCTTGGGCGCACGGCAAGAAGGATCCGCCCAAGCGGGTGCTGATCCTCGTCGTCGATCAGTTCCGGCCGGACTACGTCGACAAGTTCGACATGCGCAACGTGCGCGCCCTGATGCGCGACGGCGTGAACTTCGACAACGCCTATCTCGGGCACATGGCGTCGGAGACGGTGATCACACACAACGTCATCACGAGCGGCCAGCTCCCGAAGGACATGGGCTGGGCCGACGAGGCGTTCCGCGATACCGAGAACGTGCTCGGCGAAGGTCCCGGCTCGATGTGGACCTCCGGCTCGCTCACGCGCGAGCAGTTCAACGACCTGATCGCCCACGAGGGCTACTGGAAGCTCGCCGACTACCTCAAGGCGGCCCACCCGGGCACCAAGTTCATCACCGCCGGCCAGAAGAACTACGCCGTCTACTCGGCGAACGGGCCCACTGGCGACATCGCGGTCACGTTCTCGAGCCGCAACGCCAACTGCGACGGCGCCACCGAGCAACAACTGGCGCGGGCCGACCGGCCTCAACGTGCCGACCTACATCTCGGAGCCGTCCTGCGGCCGGTACTACGTCAACTCCTCGACGGGGCTCACCTACGGCACCGACGTCGCGCCGGCCTGGATGTACCCGCTCGACGGCAACCGCTTCGCGGTCGGCCGCGACCCCGCGCACCTGGGCGGCGACGTCTGGACCGCCGACGCCGGCATGGCGATGATGGAGCGCGAGCCGTGGAGCGGCATGCTCCTCACGCTCGGCTCGGTCGACAAGGCGAGCCACATGTGGGGCGGCATCACCGATGACGGCACGTACCCGCCGGGATCGGACGCCGAGCAGGCCCATCTGCGCTTCGTCGCCAAGACCGCGGACGAGCAGGTCGGCCGCATCCTGCGCAAGCTGCGCGAGCTCGGGCAGGACGACGAGACGCTCGTCGTCCTCACGACCGACCATGCGGGCAGCCGTCGAAGCGCTTCCACGGCGTCGACGCGGCCTTGCGCGGCGACTTCAACTGGTACTACGGCACGACCGAGAACGGCACGTTCCTCGCGCCGTCCCCGTCGCTGGCGCCGCTCGTCGACACCGGCAACGTGCGCTTCTCGCTACCAGGACTCCGCGATCCGGACGTGGCTGACCGACACGTCGGTCGAGGCCAAGCGGAACGCCGCTCGCGTGATGGCGAAGCTGCCCGACGTCATCGCCACCTACCGGCTCGACGGCAGCCGCTACCGGCTCGAGAAGACGAACCTCGGCCGGATGTCGCTCAGCGAGGGGCATCTACTGGGCGCTGCGCGGCCAGGAGATCGTCGACAGCATGGCGGCGCCGTACGCCGCCGATGTCGTCGGCCTGTTGAAGGACGACACGAGCTACGGCGTGGCGGGCGACCACGGCGGCGCCCAGCGGCCGGTCCAGGAGATCCCGATCGTGTTCGCGGGTGCCGGGGTCGGCTCGCGCGACTCGCACAAGGCGATCCGCTCGGTCGACATCCTGCCGACGATCCTGCGTGAGCTGGGCCTGCGCGGCCGGTCCGAGCTCGACGGCCGGGCAATCGCCCTGCCATGACGCTGAGCCCGGCAGGGGGAGCGGCCCCGCCGCTCCCTCTGCCGGGCACGCCGCTCACGTCACCGTCCGCCGGTCGGGTGCGGTGCGGTTTCGGGCCGCCGGGTTGACCGTGCGGATCCCCGTGCGCGTCGGCTCGTCGCCGAGCCCCGCCACAGCCGGTCGCCGAACAGCGTCAGCGCGGCGGGCGCCATGAACATGCGCACGAGCGTCACGTCGACGAGCACGGCCGTCGCGAGCCCGATGCCGGTCATCTTGATCACGGGATCCGGGTCGGTGGCGAACCCGAGGAAGACCGCGATCATGATCCCGCCCGCGGCGGTGATGATCTTCCGCGTGCCCGCGGTCGCCGCCGCGATCGCCTCGCGGTGGTCGGCGTGCCGATCCCATTCTTCGCGGACGCGCGAGAGCAGGAAGACGTTGTAGTCCGTCGAGAGCCCGAAGAGGATCGCGAACATGAACAGCGGCACGTAGGGGATGACGGGCAGCTGCTCGACGCCGAGCAGCGACGCGCCGGCCGACGTCTGGAACGCCAGCGTGACCACGCCGTACGCGGCGGCGATCGACAGCAGGTTGAAGGCCGCCGAGAGCAGCGAGATCCGCCACGAGCGGAAGGCGGCGAGCAGCAGGAGCAGCGAGAGCCCGACCACGGCGCCGGCGAACAGCGGGATGCGCGACGCGATCTGCTCGGCCTCGTCGCCGAAGCGCGCGGTGCGGCCGCCGATGTACGCCACGGCGCCGCTGTCCGGGATCGCCCCGGCGCGCAGCCGGTCGACCAGGGCGCGCGTGGCCTCGTCCTGCGGGCCATGCTCCGGCGTGACCGTGATGACGGCGGTGTCGCCTGCCTCGTTGACCACGGGCTCGCTCACGCTCGCCACCTCCGGGTCCTTGCCGATCGCGGCCGCGAGCCGGTCGAGCGTGCGCGGCGATGCGTCGGACACCGCGACGACGAGCGGTCCGTTGACGCCGGGGCCGAAGCCCTCGGCGAGGCGGTCGTAGGCCTGGCGCTGGGTCGCGTCGGCGGGGAGGTTGCGGTCGTCCGGCTGGCCGAGTTCGAGGCCCACCGCGGGGGCCGCCAGCGCCAGCGTCACGAGGCCGGCGGCGACGAGCGCGAAGCGCGGCCGCCGGGTGGCCCACGGCGCGCGACCGGCCGGCTTGGCCTTCTGCTCGCGGCGGGGCAGCAGGCGCGGTCCCGCGCTCGCGAAGCGCGCGGGGAGCAGGACGACGCAGGTCACGGCACACGCCAGCACGACCAGTCCGGCGGCCACGCCGGCGCGGCCGACGAACGGGATGCCGGTCACGAGCAGGCCGGAGATCGAGACGAGCACGATGCCCGCCGCGGTCAGCGCCGAGTGGCCGGCTGTGGCGTTCGTGCGGCGGGCGGCCTCCAGCGGCGAGCGGCCCGCGCGGAGCTCCTCCTGCTGGCGCGCAGCGAGCAGCAGCGCATAGTCGATGCCCGCGCCGAGGCCGAGCATGCCGGCGAGCGTCGGTGCCAGTCCGGGCACGTCGGTCGCCGCGGCCAGCCACAGCAGCGCGCCGAAGCCGAAGCCGAGGCCGGCCAGCGCGACGCCGAGCGCGTTGCGGGTGGCCCGCAGGTTGCGGAGCACGAGGAAGAGCAGGAGCACGGCGATCGCCAGGCCGGCGAGCTCGCCGATCGGGAAGCCGCCGGTGGCGGAGCCGTCGACGACCTCGCCGGACATGGCGACCTGCATCCCGTCGCGCTCGAGTGGCGCCGTGGCCTTCTCGAGCCGCTCGACGACCGTGCCGTCGAGATCCTCGGCGGGACGGTCGTAGTCGACGGTCGCGTACGCGGTGCCGACCGTCTTCGGACACCTGTGGGTCGCCGACGCCCACGACGGCGGGCTGCTTGGCGATGGCGGCGAGCGAGTCGTCGATGGCCGGACGGTCGAGCGATCCGCTGAAGACGACCGTGGCCTGGGTGCCGGACTGGGCCGGGAAGCGCTGCTCGAGCAGGTCCTGGGCCTTCTGGGACTCGATGCCGGGGACGGTGAAGTCGTCCTTGAAGCTGCCGCCGACGCTGGTGGCGCCGGCGATCAGCGCGACGAGCGCGAGGAGGACGACGGCGGTCGTGACCCGTGGGCGGCGGCCGCTGAGGGAGGCGATGCGGGAGAGGAGAGAGGACATGTCCGGGAAGATAACCAGACTCAGTCGAAATTTCAACTGAGTGTAAAATCGGACGCAGTGTTAGACTCTCGATCCGATGGCCGGCCTCCGCGAACGCAAGAAGCAGGCGACCCGGATCGCGATCCGCGACGCCGCGATGCGGCTGTTCGCCGAGCGCGGCTTCACGAAGACCACGATGGACCAGATCGCCGAGGCGGCCGACGTCTCCCGCGCCACGGTCTTCACCTACTTCGCGAGCAAGGAGGAGATCGTCTTCGGCGACGCCGGCGCGGCCGTCGAGGCCCTCTCCGCGATGCTGGCCGGCGAGACCGAGGCCGGGACGATCGCCACGGTGCGGTCGTGGCTGGGCGAGCTCGACGGCTGGATCGAGCCGGAGCTCATGCTCCAGCTCAAGCTGGCCCGCGAGGTCCCCACCATCGGGGCGCGCCGGCTGGGGCTCTACGGCGCGATCGAGCGCGTGGTCGCCGACGCGCTCGAGACCGAGCTCGGGCCCCGTGGGCGGCTGGCCGCGCAGCTCGCCGCCGCGGCGCTGATGGCGGGGCTGCGTACCACGGAGGAGACGGCGGTCGAGCGCATGGAGCAGGACCGGCGTGACCTCACGGGCGCGGAGATCGAGGCGCTGCTCGACGACGCGGCTACGTTCGCCGAGGCCGGGATCGCAGCGCTGCGCGCACGCTGAGCGCCGCGATGACCGCGAGCACGCCGACGAGCGCCACCCGGGTGGCCGTCTCGCCCGCGCTCGCGAACGACTCCGAGAACACGTAGCCGATCACCACGAACGTCGTGGTCCAGATGAGCGCGCCGAACACGCTCGGGGGGAGGAGACGGCGGCGCGGCATGCCTGACGTGCCGGCCACGAACGGCATCGTGGCCCGCAGGAAGCCGGTGAAGCGGCCGAGCAGCACCGCCCGGGGGCCGTGGCGGGCGAAGAACGCGTCGATCCGGTCGAGCCGCGCGGCGTCGATCCGCACGCGCGGCCCGTGGCGCTCCAGGAACGGGCGGCCGAGCCGGCGTCCGAGGTGCAGGCTCACCACGTCGCCCGCCACCGCCGCCGCGCACGCGAGCACGATGACCACCGGCAGCGACGCGTCCCCGCGCTCGGCGGCGACCCCGGCGACGAGCAGGACCAGCTCGCCGTGGATCACGAAGCCGACGAGCGCGGTCGTCTCCAGGAAGATGAGCACGGCGACCGCGAGATAGATCCAGGCGCCGAACGAGGCGGTGGTGTCGCCGATCTCGTCCGCGAGGTCGGGGACGGCGACGACGCCGGTCGCGATCGCCGCGGCGAGCGCGACGACCGCCACAGCGAAGGCGGCGGGGAGCACCCCGCGGAGTTTCTCAGTCCGTCAGCACGTCGCCGGTCCCCGACATGTCGAGGATCCGGCGGACCGGGTCGGAAGCGTTGGCGAGCTCGAGGTCGACCCCGGCGTCCTTCGCCCGCTCGTGCGTCGAGAGCAGCGCGCCGATTCCCGCCGAGTCGACGAAGCGGACTCCGGCGAGGTCCACGACGAGGCGGCTGACGTCGTGCTCGCCGAGCAGCCGGTCGATCTCCGGCTCGAGCTTGAAGGCGGCGCCCATGTCGAGCTCGCCGGTGAGGGCGACCTCGATCCGGTCTCCGGTGACGTTCGAGTGGAGGTCGATGGTTGCATCATCCCCGATGCGCCGGGCGAACCATGTATACGAACCGTAGGGCGGACCGTGCGAGTGCTGAACATGATGTTGAGGTTCTGCCACACAAACTGTTAAGCTGGGAGCCATGCGAGTCGTCATCACCGGAGCCACGGGTACGATCGGACGGGCCGTCGTCGACCGCCTCAAGGCGCGCGGCGACGACATCGTCGGCGCTGTCGCGCGACGCCCGGCGCGGGCGCGAGGCGCTCGGGGTCGAGGTCCACGAGTGGGACGCGGTGCAGGCGCCGCCGGCCGCGGCCCTCGAAGGCGCCGACGCGGTCGTCCACCTGCTCGGCGAGCGGATCGACCAGCGCTGGAGCGACGATGCCAAGCACCGGATCCGCGCCTCGCGCGTGGACTCCACGCGCGCGCTGGTGGGGGGCATGCGGACGGCCGGCACGCCCGTGCTGATCTCCCAGTCGGCCGTCGGCGTCTACGGCCCGCGCGGCGCAGAGCCGCTCGACGAGACCGCCGCCCTCGGCGACGACTTCGTGGCCGGTGTCGTCAAGGTCTGGGAGGGCGAGGCCCGCGCGGCCGCGGACTTCGCGCGGGTCGTCACCACGCGCACCGGCGTCGTGCTCTCGCCCGACGGCGGCGCGCTGGCGAAGATGCTCCCGTTCTTCAAGCTCGGCATCGGCGGCCCGGTGGCCGGCGGCAAGCAGTTCGTCGCCTGGATCCATCTCGACGACGTCGCGGGCGCGATCGTCCACTGCCTCGACGACGACCGCGCGAGCGGTCCGGTCAACGTGACGGCGCCCCGTCCGGTCACCAACGCCGAGCTCTCGAAGGCGCTCGGGCGGGTCATCCACCGGCCCGCCTTCCTGCCGGTCCCGGGCCTCGCGGTCAAGGCGCTCTACGGCGAGATGGCGCAGGTCGTGACGACCGGCCAGAACGTCGTGCCCCGGCGCCTCGGCGAGCTCGGCTACGCCTTCGCGCAGCCCGAGCTCGAGCCGGCGCTGCGCGACGTGCTCGGGTGACCGCGCTCGTCTGGTTCACTCGCGACCTGCGGGTGCACGATCATCCGGCGCTGCACGCCGCGCTCGAAGCCCACGACCGCGTGATCCCGGTGTTCTGCTTCGACGACCGCCTCCTGCACGGCCGCCACGCCTCCGGCCCGCGCACGCAGTTCCTGCTCGAGTGCCTGGCCGAGCTGGACACGGCGCTGCAGGCGCGGGGGAGCGGGCTCGTGCTCCGGCGCGGCAGGCCCGAGGACGAGCTTGCGAGGCTCGCCGGGGAAGCCGGGGCCGACACGGTCTTCTGCACGGCCGACGACACGCCGTACGCGCGTGCCCGCGCGCTGCGCGTGGCCGAGCGTGTGAAGCTGCGCCGCAAGCCCGGCCTGCACGCCGTCGACGACCTCGCCGAGCTGCGCACCGGGAAGGGCACGCCGTACGCCGTCTTCACGCCGTTCTACCGCGCGTGGCTCGAGCAGCCGCGCCGCACCGTGCTCGGAGCGCCGGAGACGCTCCCGCCGCTGGACATCGCCACAGGCCGCCTGCCGTCGCTGGAGGAGCTCGGCCACCGCGAGACGGTGCCCGAGCCGCCGCCCGGCGGCGAGACCGAGGCCCGCTCGCGCACGGCCCGCCGCGGCGAGCAGCTCTCGCCCTACCTGCACTTCGGCTGCATCACCCCGCGCGAGCTCGAGAACCGCACGCGCGACGACGAGTTCCGGCGCCAGCTCGCGTGGCGCGACTTCTACCACCACGTCCTCCAGCACCATCCGGGCAACGCCCGCCGCGAGTACCAGGCGCGCTACCGCGGGATGCGCTGGAGCCGCAGCCGCACCGCGTTCGACGCCTGGTGCGCGGGCCGCACCGGCTTCCCGCTCGTCGACGCGGGCATGCGCCAGCTCCTGCGCGAGGGCTGGATGCACAACCGCGTGCGGCTCGTCGTCGGCTCGTTCCTCACCAAGGACCTCGCGCTCGACTGGCGCTGGGGCGAGCGCTGGTTCATGCGCTGGCTGGTCGACGGCGACCAGGCCAACAACAACGGCAACTGGCAGTGGATCGCCTCGGTCGGCACGGACCCGCAGCCGGCCTTCCGGCGGATCTACAACCCGGCCCGCCAGCAGGAGCGCTTCGATCCCCGCGGGACCTACGTGCGCCGCTACGTCCCGGAGCTCGCCGGCGTCCCCGACGAGCATCTCGCCGAGCCGTGGCTGATGTCCGAGGCCGAGCAGGAGGCGAGCGGCTGCATCATCGGGCGTGACTACCCGGAGCCGATCGTCGATCACGCGCTGGCCCGGCGCGAGGCGCTGGAGCGCTACGGACGCGCGAGGTAGGCGATGCAGCGGTTGACGAGCGCCATCGTGCCGGAGAGGTCGACCGCCGGCGGGGGCTGCTCCTCGAGCCGGCGGGCGCGCGTGGCCACGAGCTCCGGCTGGGTCTGGGCGGCCACGGCCGCGGCGACCTGCGCCACCGCCCGCACCGCTTCGGGCTCGACCGTCCAGATCGTCTCGAACCGCCGGGCGTCGTCGGCCACCGGGCGCTCGGCCGTCACCTCCCAGGCCGAGAGCGCCACGCAGAGCCGGTCGCCCTCGCACACCACCGCCCACTCGCGGCGCAGGGGCGCGTCGCCCTCCAGGGGCAGCTCGCAGACCCCGCGCTCGCGCACGCGCACGCGCCGGAAGTCGGCGAACGCGACCGCGAGCTCGGCCGTCCGGGCGAGCTCGCGCCAGCGTGGCTCGGAGGCCCGGTAGAAGTGCACGCGCTGGAAGGCGCCGAAGATCACCGCTCGATCGGCGCGGGCGCAGCACTCGTCCTCGATCGCGTGCGAGAGCGCGAGCAGCGCGGGCTTGGGCAGGATCTGCGGAGCCAGCTCGGGCCGGATGCGCCGCAACGTGGCGAACAGCGACGCCTCGCGCTCGGCCGGCGCGGCCAGGGCGCGCTCGATCGCCGCCGGCAGCGAGAGCCCTCGCTCGCGGTCCGCGAGCACCCGCTCGATGGCGTCGCAGTCCTCGTCCGTGTAGCGCCGGTGGCCGCTCTCCAGGCGCTGCGGGACCGGAAAGCCGTAGCGGGCCTCCCACATGCGCAGCGTGCCGGCCGGGACGCCGGTGCGCCGGGCGACGTCCCGGATCGTGAGCTCGCTCACGCGGCGTCTTCCAGGCGGGCGCGCGCCTTCTCCAGCCCGAGCCGGACGCGGCTCTTGGCCGTGCCCAGCGGCAGCTCGACCGTGCCGGCGATCTCGCTGGCGCTGAGCCCGACGCAGGAGAGCAGGACGGCGTCGCGCTGGTCGCGCGGCAGCGTGTCGAGCACGGCGAGCACCCGCCGGCTGCGGTCGCGCCGGATCACCGGCTCGGCGCAGCTCTCGGTGGCGTCCGGGAACAGCCGGAGCTCGGAGCCCGCGCGCTGGAGCGCGGACTCGTGCGCCGCGCTCGAGCGCCAGCGGTCGACGGCCCGGCTGCGCGTGAGCATGGCGACGTACGTGCGGAGGGAGCCACGGGCCGGATCGTATGACGAAGGGCGCTGCCACAGCTGCATGAAGACGTCCTGCACGACGTCCTCGGCCGCCGCCTCGTCCCCGAGCACGCTCCGGGCGACGCGCAGCGCGATCGGGCGGAGCTCGTTGTAGGCGTGGCGGAAGCCGGCTGCGTCCATCGCTTCAACAGCATACAGAGAATTTCTTCGACAGCCTGTTGAGATTGCTCGTGGATAACGTAGAAGGGGATGAGGATCGCGGTCATCGGCGCCGGCCCGGCCGGCTTCTACACGTCCGACCAGCTGCTGACGGCCGGCTTCGAGGTCGACCTGCTCGACGCGCTGCCGACGCCGTTCGGCCTGGTGCGCTCGGGGGTCGCTCCCGACCACCCGAAGATCAAGTCGGTCACCCGCGTCTACGAGAAGACCGCGCGCAAGCCGGGCTTCCGCTTCTACGGCGGCGTGGTCCTGGGCGAGCACATCTCCCGCGCCGAGCTGGTCGAGCGCTACCACGCGGTCGTCTACGCGATCGGGGTGAGCGAGGACAACCGGCTGGGGATCCCGGGCGAGGACCGGCACGGCTCCTATCCGGCCACCACCTTCGTGGCCTGGTACAACGGCCATCCGGACGCCTGCGATGCGGCCTTCGACCTGACGGCCGAGCGCGCCGTGGTCATCGGCAACGGCAACGTGGCCATCGACGTCGCGCGCATGCTCCTGCTCGACCCCGACGAGCTGGCGGCGACCGACGTCGCCGACCATGCGATCGGCCCGATGGCCGCCGGCCACGTGCAGGAGGTCATCCTCGTCGGCCGGCGCGGGCCCGTGCAGGCGGCGTTCACCAACCCCGAGCTGCGCGAGCTGGGGGAGATGACGGGCGTCGACGTGAACGTCGATCCGGCCGAGGTCGACGTCGAGGTCCCCGAGGACGCCGAGCCGACCGCCCGGCGCAACGTCGAGATCCTCCAGGGCTACGCGCAGCGCCCGCCGGGCAGCGCGGGCCGGCGCATCACGCTCAAGTTCCTGCGCTCGCCGCTGGAGATCCTGGGCGAGGGCGAGGACGGGCCGGTCACCGGCGTGCGCCTCGGCTACAACCGGCTCGAGGACGGCCGCGCCGTGCCCACCGGCGAGGAGGAGGTCATCGGCTGCGGCCTGGTCTTCCGCTCGATCGGCTATCGCGGCCGGCCGATCGGCGACATCCCGTTCGACGAGCGGCGCGGGCTGATCCGCAACGACGGTGGCCGCGTCTGCGACGAGCAGGGCGTCCCGCACCGCGGCGAGTACGCGGTCGGCTGGGTCAAGCGCGGGCCGAGCGGCGTGATCGGCACCAACAAGAAGGACGCCTCCGACACCGTCGCCAAGATCGTCGCCGACCGCGAGGCGGGCCGGCTCGAGGGCTCCCGCCCCGACGCCGACGAGTGCGCGGCCTGGATCGCCGCCGCCGCGCCCGACGCCGTGACGTGGGAGGGCTGGCAGGCGATCGACGAGCACGAGCGCACCGCGGGCGAGCCCCATGGCCGCCCGCGGGTCAAGCTCGTGCGGCTGGCCGACCTCGTGGCGGCCGGCCGCCGCGCCGTGCCTACTTGATCTTGAAGCTGCGGGTGGCGCTCACCACGTTGCGACCGCCCTGGCTGAGCGTGACCGAGGCCTTGTAGCTGCCGCGGCGCATGCCGCTGAGCGACACGAGGCGCAGGTTCACGCGCTTGCCGGGGATGATGCGCATGGGGGCGATGCCGCCGCTGCGGCCGCCGCCCGAGCCGGTGACGTTGACCGTCCCCGTCACCGGATCGACCGTGTTGCCGCGGTTGGTCACGGCGAGCTTGACCGAGCGGCCCGAGCCGCTCCCGGTCGAGAACGCCTTGCCGGCCTTCAGGCGCAGCCTGCGGGCGCCCGCCGTCGGGTTGAAGCGCAGGCTCGAGACGAGCCGGTAGGCGACGTTGATGCCCTGGCGCTTCTTGGTCGGCTTCCCCACGACGTCGAGCGCGCCGTACACCGACTTCGCCGCCGGCACGCGCCGCAGCTGCACGCTCACCGTGCGCGAGGCGCCGGGCGCGAGCGTGAAGCTCGTGGAGCTGACGCTGACGGTGCTCAGCGTGTGGCGGCGGTCGGCGGCCACGGCGCCGCTCTTGGACTGGCGCCAGGGGCGGGCGCGGACCGTCATCTTGAGCTTCTTGTCGGTCGTGTTGGAGATCCGGGCGGAGCCCGACGCGCCGGTGCGCGCGGTGGTCTCGAGGATCTGGGGCGAGACCGACACGCCGCCGCTCTGTGCCGTCGTCGCCGGCGGTGTCTCGGCGGAGGCGATCTGCGTCGCGGCGACGCCCGCCACGAGCGCGGCTCCGAGGATCAACTTGCTTCGGTACATCAACGGACTCCTAGGGTGCGTTCGCGGACAGCGTGATCAGCAAGGTCTTGGTGTAGGTGCCGCGCGGGCGCTCGCCGGCGCCGATGCGCTGCTGGAGCCGGATGTTCACCCGCTCGTTGGCCACCGGCCCGAACTCGGCCAGGATCGGATCGACGGCGGCGTTCAGCGGCTCGAACGGGTTGGTCCCGACGCGCGCCTCGAGCGGCGTGTCGAGCAGGGAGCTGCTGCCGGCCATGCGCCCGAGGCGGTTGCCGGAGGCGATGTCGCCGTCGGCCACGCTCAGCAGCGCGCGGTTGCCGGTCGAGGTGATGCGCGCGCGGACGATGAGGTCGTGCTCGCCGGGGCCGGCAGGGAAGCTCTCGAAGCCCGACGGCTCGTCGAGCGACAGCTCGAGGAGGCTGTCGACCGAGCCGCCGACGTCGGTCTGGGCCAGAGCCGGCGACGCCGTGGCCAGCAGCAGCCCCGCGGCCGCGGCCGCCGCCGCGGCGAGCTTCATCGTCCGGCCTTCACGACACGGAGCGGGATGCGCACCCGGATGATGTTGCCGCCGCTGCCCATCACGCGGAAGACGAGCACGCGGCTGCTGTTGAACCGCAGGTTGGCGACGAGGCGGCCGTTGCGCCCGACCTCGAGCGCCGGCTTGAAGATCGTGAACCCGCGCACCACGTTGCGCACCTGGACGAGCGTGCCGCGCTTGGCGGGACGCGGCCGGCCGTTGTACATGCACGTCAGACGGCCTTCGAAGCGGTACTTGCGGCCGGCCTTGAGCACCGGCACCCCGCGGCGGTAGCGCAGCGGGCGCTCGTCGAGGAACATCGACAGCCGCGGCGACTTGCAGGTCGGCGCGCCCGCGGGCGGCGGATCGGTGCCGCCGGGCGGCGGCGGGCTCGGGCTGAGGTTGCCGGAGCCGACGCTGACGACGACCACCGGGTTGTTCGGGATCGGCGCGTTGTCGACCGTGATCTGCGACGTCTGGACGAACTCGGCGCCGCTCACGTCGAGCACGCTGACGCGCACCGTGCGCAGGCCGTCCGCGATGAGCGTGCGGAACGTCCCGTCGGGGAGCTCCTCGCGCGTCACGACGGTCAGCGTCGCGACCGCGGGGCAGGCCACCGCGGAGCCCGTGCGGCAGGCGCCGGCCGGGAAGGGCCGGGTGTCCACGTGCTTGCCGTCGACCGCGACGGTGGCGGAGACGAGCTCGACGTCGCTGACGGCGCTGACCGTCAGCTCGAGCACGCCGCCCGCGGGGTTGCGCAGGCCGCCGACCGACGCAGCGGGCGCGGCCAGCGCGGCGGCCGGCGCGAGGAGCGCGACCACGCAGCCGAGCCAGAGGCCCAGGACCCGAGCGACCATCCGACCCATCTCAGCACGATAGCCGCGGCCTGCAACCGGACACAAGTTCAGTTCTCTCAACGCATGCTCCATCGCCCTCCGGCCTCGACCGGCACCTGCTCGAGCGCGAGGGCGAGCTCGCGCGGGCGTGCCGACTCCGGCAGCTCGAACACGAGGCAGCCGCGTTTGGTGCGGGCGACGTCGATGCGCATGTAGTCCTGGAGGCCGTTCGAGCACGGCGCCTTGTTCCCGAGCACGCTCTGCGCCTTGCCGCCGCGGTAGCTCACGGTGGCGTTGTTCAGGTCGTCCTCGAGGATCGTGATGCCGGTCGTGCGCAGGCGCAGGCCGACGGCGACCCACCGCTTGCCGGGACGCGGCGGCCGTGCCGTGGTCACCGGATCCGTCACGCCGGTCACCGTCACGCGCACGCGCACGCCGATGTTGCTGCCCGTCAGCGTGATCGCGTCCCCGACCTCGCCGGTCGCCGGCTTGGGCGGCTGGTGGTACTCGGCCTCGATCGACCCGGTGCCGCCCTCGTGGCTGTGCGCGGACCCGTAGTACTCGCGCACGGCGCGGTTGTGGCCGGACTCGAAGACGGGCTTGTGCTCCTCGGTCTCCGGCGTCGCGGCCGGCGTGGGCGTGGGCGTCGCCGCCGGGGCCGCGGCGCGCGAGGGCTCGTCGGAGCCGCAGCCGGAAGCGACGGCGGCAAGCGCGACGAGCCCCACGAGCACCTTCTTCACTCTCTCCTCCATCAAGACGGCGAGAGCGCCGGTCTCGCGACCGACGCTCTCTCCCTTTCCCTTCGTCGTTCCCCGTCAGCTCACGGCGTCGCGGTCGACAGCGTGAACGTGACGGTCTTGCTGTAGGTGCCGGCCCGCAGGACGTCGGTGTTCCCGATGTTCTGGCGGAAGCCGAGCGTGACCGGGGCCGCCGTCATCGGCGCGCTCCAGCTCTTCAGCACGACCGGCGTACCGGCCGTCTCGCTGAGCGGCGTGAACGCCGTCGACGCGCTGTCGCCGAGGCCGAGGGCCCGGACGGTGAGCGCCTGCGGCAGGCTGTACGTCCCGTTGACGAGATGGCCGGTGGCCGTCGTCGACGGGTCGGTGACCGACAGCGTCGCGTCGCCGGTCGTCGTGGTGACGCTCGCGGCCAGCGCGGTGTTGTACGCCTGGGCAACGCCCGGCGCGAACGTGCCGAACGACCCGGTGTTGCTGACCGTGAGGTTCAGGACGCTCGGGACGTCGCCGCCGACCGTGCCGAGAGCGTCATTCGTGCTCCTGGCGGCCAGCAGGACGGACTCCGTCGCGGTGTCCGAGTTGGACGTGAACCGCAGGTTGGCCACGGAGGTGTAGCCGGCCCGCGTCGGCTTGAAGCCGACGTTGACGACGCACGTGCCACGCGGGACCCCGGTCGCCACGACGCCCGGAGCGAGCGGCCCGCCGCCACCGGCGGCCGTGCAGTTCTGGCTCACGACCGAGAAGTCGGCCGCGTCCGTGCCCTGCACCTGGATGTTGGTGATGGTCAGCGGCTGGTCACCCGTGTTCTGGACCACCATCGGCGTCACGTTCGAAGCGGCCGGCGTGTTGGCCGCCACGGAGGCGAACGTCGGCGGCAGCGCGAGCAGCGTGCCGACCGAGGCCGGACCGATGCCCTTGAGGTTCGTGAAGCTGATGTCGGCGTCCGTCAGCGTGCCGCCATCCTGCTCCTGGTGGTAGTAGCGGACCCGGTCCTTCGCGGCCTGGAAGATCGGACGGAAGTCCAGCTCGCCGGTGCCCGTCGCGCGCGGCGAGCCGCCACGGCTGCTGATCCCGGACCCGCGCGCCTCGATGCTGACGCCGTCCTTGATGTGCAGCAGCTGGATGCGCGTCGGGTACGCGTCGATGAGCGCCTTCGAGGCGGTGCCCGTGACGTCGTCGAACGCGTCCGAGGACCAGAAGACGTCCAGCTCGGAGGCCACGTAACGCGGATCGGTGCGCTCCATGATGATCTGGAACGCGGTCTTCTCCACGCCGTCGTCGACGTACTTGCGGTCGAACTCGTCGGTGTGGTTGTGGATGTACGCGGGGCCGACGCCGGCCTCGACCGACTTCTTGCCGAGACGGTTGAGCGCCTGGGCGCTGAGCAGCGTCGCGCCGTACGTGTTGATGCCCGGGTCGGCGACGCCGCCGGAGCCGATGAAGTCGGCGCCGAGGATCTTCGCCGCGGCCACGCGGGTGTCCCACTGGGCCTCGTTCATCGAGCCGTGCCAACCACCGGCGTGGATGCCGTATTGGTCCATCAGCGCGCGGTAGCGCACGAGGCCGGCGATGTCGGTGCTGGCCGGGAAGTTGGAATGCCCGAACAGCTCGATGCCGGTCACGCCCTTGCGCTGCAGGAACGCGAACAGGCGCTCGAGGCGCTCCCAGCGGCAGTCGGAGCTGGTCGAGGTGACGCATCCGGCGCTGATGCCCAGGGCCGGCGGGGTCGCTCCGAGGCCGCCACCGTTGTTCATGTAGCCGCCGTAGTTGAACATCTGCACGCTCATCTGGCCGGTGGGGATGCCGTCTCCGGTCTTCTCCGGCCTCTGGGCCTGCGCGCTGGCAGCCGCCAGCAGAACGGCGCCGGTGGCGGCAGCGGCCGCGCATCCGATCGCACGCCGTCTCAATGCCCTCAAATCCCTCTCCCCCTCTGTATGGCGCGGGCGCGCCTGACGAATGGAATAAGACCACCCCGCCGCGGCGAACCTAACCCGTGTTCTGACGCAAGTCAACCTACTTTTGTCTGGAGGCGACAAAACGCATCTGCAGGTCAGAACCACCCCAATCGTGTGCATGAGAGGACTTTGTCCTAGGGCTTGACAAAAGCTGGCGCGCTTTGACGGATTTCCACGTAACTAATGCTTGACAATCAGGGGCCGTCCAGTTAGTCATCCCTGACAGGCCGGGGAAGCCGGTCGGGGGAACCCGCGCGGGCACGCCCGCGCACGAGGAGGAGGCCGCAGTACCCATGCGAATGTGCACGGCATCGCGCCGCACGGCGCTGCCCGTCCTCGCCGGTCTGGCGCTGCTCGCGCCCGCAACGGCGACCGCCAAGAGCACCGAGCCGCTGCGCTCGGTCAGCGCCCCGCCGGAGGAGGTCATCGCCGGCGGATCGTTCGACGTGTCGGCTCGGGTGCTCAACACGGCCAGGCGGGCCACACGCCCGCAGGTGGTCATCAGGCTGCGCAAGTACAAGTACGCCCACGGCGGGCGCGTGCTCGTCGCGAAGCGCCTCGGCAAGGTCGCCGCCGGTCAACGACGGCGGTTCGATCTCGACGTCGACCTTCCGGCGTCGGTCGCACCGGGCCGGTACTGGCTCTCCACGTGCGTGACCGCGCGCGCGGGCCGCAGCTGCGAGCTGTCCGACCGCCGTCTGACCGTGCTCGCGCGCACGACGGCCCCGGCGCCGCGACCCGCTCCAGGCCCGCAGCCCGAAGAGGCGGCACCGCCGCCTCCCCGCTACGACGTGCTGGCGTTCACGGAGGCCATCGGCGAGACCCACTCGTCGGTCTCCGACGCCGTCGATGCGCTGCGTGACATCGGGCGCCGCGAACGCTTCCGGGTCACCGTGGCGAGCACCTCGTCGGGGGTCTTCACCGAGACGAACCTCGAGCGCTATCGCTCGGTGGTCTTCCTCAACACCGCCGGCGACGTCCTCAACGACACCGAGCAGGCCGCGTTCGAGAGCTACTTCAAGGACGGCGGCGGCTTCCTCGGCATCCACTCGGCGATCGCCACCGAGACCGGCTGGCCGTTCATGAACGACCTGCTCGGCACGCGCGCCACCGGCGCCGCCGCCGCGCTCGACGGCGCGACCATCAAGGTCGCCGACCGGGTCCACGACGCGAGCAAGTCGCTGCCCGAGTACTGGAACCACGAGGACGAGTACTACAACTTCACGAGCAACGTCCGGGGCTTCTCGCACGTGCTCGCGACCGTCGACGAGACGACGTACGCGGGCGGCGCGATGGGCTTCGACCACCCGGTCATGTGGTGCAAGGACTATGAGGGCGGCCGCTCGTTCTACTCGGCGCTCGGCCACACCCGATCGTCCTACCGGAGCTCGAACTTCCGCGAGCACCTGGCCGGCGCGGTCGCCTGGACGGCCGGCGTCTCCGACCCGACGTACAGCGACTGCGGCGCCACCGTGCTGGCGAACTTCCAGCAGGTCAAGATCACCGCGCCGCCCAACCTGAACGAGCCGATCGGCTTCGACCAGCTCCCGGACGGCCGGATCATCCAGACCACGCGCGACGGGCGGGTGCGCCTGCACGACCCCGAGAGCGGCTCGGTCGACGTGATCGCCAGCCTCCCGGTCTACACCCACAGCGAGGACGGCCTGTACGGGCCGGCGGTGGACAACAACTTCGCCACCAACAGGTGGGTGTACCTCTACTACTCGCCGCTGCAGATGGACGGCACGGCCGAGAGCGGCAAGCCGTACCCGGCCACGACGCCTCCCGGCAACGCGCCCGTCATGGCGGCCGACCCGGCGACCTTCGACGAGTGGATGGGCTACTTCCAGCTCTCCCGGTTCAAGTTCCGCGAGGCGGCCGGCGGGCAGCCCGCGCACCTGGATCTCGACACCGAGCAGAAGATCATGAGGGTCGAGGTCGACCGCGGGGCGTGCTGCCACGTCGCCGGTGACATCGACTTCGACTCCGACAACAACCTCTGGCTCGTGACCGGCGACGACACGCCGGCCGGCTCGGTGAACGTGCAGCAGTTCCCGCCGTTCAACGACATGAAGACGAACGAGAACCAGACGATCTCGCCCGCCAACGCGACCGGGGGCACGTTCACGCTCACGTTCGACGGCCAGACGACGGCGCCGATCGCCTTCCCGTTCGACAACGCCGACCTCGAGGCCAAGCTGGAGGCGCTGTCGAACATCGACGACGTCTTCGTCAGTAACTCGGGGGCAAACCGCGCGATCGGCTTCGCGGGCCGCTGGTCCCAGGACGACGTGCCGCTGATGACGGCGGCCGCGACGGGCCTGACCGGCCCCGGTCCTGCCGCGCCGTCGATGACGGTGGCGACCACGCAGGAGGCCAACTGGTTCCTCGCCCCGCACAACGACGCGCGGCGCGGGGCCACCAACACGAACGACCTCCGCGGCAAGCTGCTCCGGATCAAGGTCAACGCCGACGGCTCGTACGCGATCCCGGACGGGAACCTGTTCCCGGAGGGGATGGCCAAGACCCGCCCGGAGATCTACGCCATGGGCTTCCGGAACCCGTTCCGGGTCCAGGTCGACTCCGACGACGTCGCGTACGTGACCGACTACTCGCCGGACTCCCGCGCTCCCACGAACTTCCGTGGGCCGGCGGGTACCGGACGGGTCGAGGTCGTCCGCGAGCCGTCCAACTACGGCTGGCCGATGTGTTACGGCCCGCAGCTCCCGATGTACCAGTGGGACTTCAACACCCAGGTGACGTTCGGCGAGCCGTTCGACTGCGACAACCCGACCAAGGGGCCGGCCAACACCTCGCGCTGGAACACGGGCCTGCGGCACGGGCCGCCGATCACCCAGCCGGACATCTGGTACTCGTACAACGACAACGCGACCCCGCCGCAGGGCACGCCGTGCCTCGCGTACTACGACGGATCCGGCGGCACCTGCCCGCAGCTCTTCCCGGAGCTCGGGGTGGGCGGCGTCGGCCCGCACGGCGCGGACGCGTACGAGTTCGACCCCGCCAGCACGAGCGAGACGAAGTTCCCGCCGTACTACGACGGGGCGATGATCCTCGGGGAGTTCACCCGCGACTACCTGCGTGAGGTCCGGTTCGACTCCAAGGGCGGGATCCAGAAGATCAACAACACGCTCAACTGCGGCGCGTTCGGCTCGCCGACCAACCCCGCGGTGCCGTTCGAGTGCGACAACCCGATGGACATGCAGTTCGGGGCCGACGGCAACCTGTACCTGCTGACGTACGGCGACGGCTTCTTCGTGGCCAACCCGGACGCCGGCCTGTACCGGTTCGAGTACACCGCGGGCTCGCAGCGGCCGAAGGCGGTCATGGACGCCACGCCGACCAACGGCGCGGCGCCGCTGACCGTGCAGTTCTCCAGCGAGGGCTCGATGGATCCCGACGAGGGCGACTCGATCCGCTTCGACTGGGACTTCGGCGTCCCGGGCACCGACGCGGACCGCTCGATGGACCCGAACCCGTCGTACACGTACACGACGCCGGGGGTCTACACGGCGCGGCTGACCGTGACCGACTCGAGCGGGAAGACGCAGTCGCGGACGATCCCGATCACGGTCGGCAACACGGCGCCGACCGTGACCATCACGACGCCGGTCGACGGCGACTTCTTCGAGTTCGGTGACTCGATCCCGTACACGGTGACCGTCACCGATCCGGAGGACGCGTCGATCGACTGCAGCCGCGTGCAGGTGACGTTCGTGCTCGTGCACGACCAGCACGGCCACGCCGAGGCCGGCCAGACCGGCTGCTCCGGCGTGCTCCCGACGCTGGCCGGGGACGCCGCCCACGGCGGCTACCTGGGCGGCGGCATCAACGCGTCGTACACGGACACGGGCGGCGCGGGCTCGACCCCGCCGCTGACCACGACCAAGCAGCACGTGGTCCAGCTGCGGCGCCAGCACGTCGAGTACGTGCAGGAGGCCGCGGGGATCCAGTTCTCCAGCGTCGCGGCGCCGGAGACCGATCCGCTGGGCGGCGGCCAGGCCGCGAACCAGATCGACAACGGCGACTGGCTCGCGCTCAACAACCGCTACTCGTTCGACAACATGGACAAGCAGATCACGTTCCGCTTCGCCAACAACCAGGCGGCCGGGACGCTGCGAGGCCTCGTCGACGTGCGGCTGGACACCGTCGGCGGCCCCGTGATCGCCACGTGCGAGCTGCGGTCCACGGGCAACAACGGCGTCTACACGAGCCAGACCTGCCCGTTCACCGGAACGGTCACCGGGAGCCACAGGGTCTACCTGACGTTCAGGCAGGCGACGGGCGGTCCGGCAACCGGCTTCGGCCTGCTGAACTGGGTCGAGTTCAGCGGGGCCGGGCTCTAGCGCTCAGAGGACGGGGGCGCCGCGGCTCGCCGCGGCGTCCCCGTTCGGGAGCGGCGCCGGCGCGATGAACGGGTCGGGGACGACCGGCTCGGGCGCGCGCACCATCTCCGTCACGACGAAACCGAGGCTCAGCGAGGGCTGGGGGCGGTCGGTAGGCACGGTCGAACCTTCCCGGACGCACCTTGGCGCACCATTGGCGCGGGCTTGGCGCTCGCTAGCCTTCCGCGGTGGAGGCACTTCCTAGGCGGAGGAGGAGAGATGCGCAAGCTCGTCATGTTGCTCGGTCTCACGGCGCTCGTCGCCGCGGTGACGATCCCGGCGGTGGCGGACACCGGGCGCGGCGGCAAGGGCCGCGGCCACGATCGGGGGAAGAGCTGCGGGAAGACCCGCGGCGGCTACGAGACGATCCTCGACGGCAGCAAGCGCTGCTTCGAGCGCTGGCGCTACGCGGGCGGGTCGTCGATGACGCTGCAGCGCGACGGCACGGTCCGCTCGGGCCCCGGCGCCCCGGGCCTCGGCGTCCTCTGGTACGCCGCGCGGCCGTACGGCGACTTCTCCCTGAAGCTGCAGTTCCGCGACGACGCGCCGGAGCCGGGCGCACGGGCCAACAGCGGGATCCAGGTGCGCTTCCCGGCCCCGCACGCGCCGGTGCCGGGCTGTCCGACCGACGACGACGCCTGGGTGGCGGTCGTCTGCGGCCACGAGATCCAGATCAACGACGACCCGGGCGGCGACGCGCGGAAGACCGGCTCGATCTACGGCTTTGCCGACCTCGACTCCGCGGCCTCGAAGCCGACTCCGAAGGGTGTCTGGAACGACATCGAGATCCGCGTCGAGGGCCAGCACTACACGGTGATCCGCAACGGCGAGATCATCAACGAGTTCGAGAACGCGCCCGGCCTGCCGTTCCCGGGTCGTCCGGAGGACCCGGGCTCGGACTCACGCGGCCTCGTGGGCTACATCGGCCTGCAGGCGCACGGCGCGCCCAACGACGTCGTGTCGTTCCGCAACGTCCGCATCAAGGACCTGTCCGATCGTTAGCTTCAGCTGAACGCCAGAGTCGCCTTGACGCCGCGGTAGCCGAAGGCGTCGGAGAAGCGGTCGGGCTCGACCCGGAGCCCGACCAGCTGCTCCATGGCGTCGGGCCAGCGCTCCTGCATGGCCCCGAGCGAGTCGACGGCGGCCGTCCAGTCGACGCGGTTGGCGTTGACGCTGCCGAAGACGACGCGGTTCTCGATCACGAAGTCGACGCCGAGGAGCGTCCCGTCGAGTGGGACCTCGTGGGCGTGGGCGTCGAGGCCGAGCAGGCAGGCGACGCCGTTCCGGCGCAGGGCCTTCATGCCCTCGACCATCATCTCGGCGCTGCCCGCCGCCTCGATGACGATGTCGAAGCCGCGGGTCTCCTCGCGGAGGGCGCTCAGCGGCGTCTCGGCCGTCGACACGTAGCGGGCGCCGGACGCGGCGACGAGCCGGCCCTTCTCGCTCGCCGCGTCGCTCCGGGCCGTGGTCCACACCTCGTGGCCGGCCAGGCGCAGCATGTAGGTCGCGAGCATCCCGATGGCTCCGGCGCCGATGACCAGCGCCCGGGTCGGGTCCCAGGGCTGGCGGGCGCCGATCAGCGCCGTCTGGCGGATGCCGCGCGCGCAGATCGAGGCCGGCTCGGCCAGCACGCCGAGGCGGCCGAGCTCGGGCGGGACGGCGACCACGTGCTCGGCGTCCTCGACCACCAGCTCGGAGGCGAACCCCGGCAGGGCGGTGATGCCGCGCTCCGTGTAGTCGCCGGTGTCGCAGGCGTCGGGCGCGCCCTCGGCGCAGGCGCCGCAGTGCCCGCAGGAGCGGCGGACGGTGGCGGTGACGAGGTCGCCCGCCGCGAAGCCGCCCCCGTCCTCGGCCACCACGCCGAGCAGCTCGTGGCCGAGGATGAGGTCGCTCTCGCCGGGCGGGGCCTCGCCGAACTGGCCGTCGGCGATCTCGCGGTCGGTCCCGCACACGCCGACCTCGAGCGTGCGGATGAGCACGCCGCCGGGACGGCGACCGGGATCCGGCACGGTCGCCGTGCGGGTGGAGTCGGGCCGTCCGGGTGTCGTGATCAGGGCCTGCACGGGAGACACGGTATGTTCGCGCGATGGCGCTCGTCGTGACGTGGCTCGGGCAGGCGGGGTTCCGCTTCGAGACGGGCGGGCGGACGATCCTCGTCGACCCGTTCTTCGCCGAGCACGAGGCGCGGCTCTACCCGCCGCTGCCGCTCGACCCGTTGGCCGGCGGCGTCGACTGGCTGCTCGTCACGCACGAGCACCTCGACCATCTCGACCCGTACTCGCTGCGCGAGGTCGCCGCCCGCAGCGAAGGGCTGACGATCGTGGCCCCGCAGCCGCTGGAGGCGCAGGTCCGCGACGCGGTCCCGGACGCGGCGTTCGTCGGCGTGGCCCGCGGCGACGAGCTCGACCTGCCGGGCGCCGGCCGGCTGACCGTCGTCCCGGCCGTCCACGCGGTCGAGCCCGCGGACGGCTACAGCGACAGCCCGCGCTTCGTGGGCTACGTGCTCGAGCTCGGCGGCACGACGCTCTACCACGCGGGCGACACCATCGCGACGGACTCGCTGCTCGCGGCGCTCGCCCCGCTGACCATCGACGTCGCGCTCCTGCCCGTCAACGGCCGCACCTTCTTCCGCGAGCGCGAGAACCTGGTCGGCAATCTCGACGCGCGCGACGCCGTCGCCCTGGCCACCGAGATCGGCGTGCAGATCCTCGTCCCGCTCCACTGGGACCTGTTCAAGGGCAACACCGAGTTCCCCGGCCGGGTGGTCGACGTGGCGGCCGAGGCCGAGGCGCCGTTCCACGTCCTCACTCTGCGTCGCGGTGCCCGCTGGGCACTTTGACCCGGCCGTCGGCCAACAGCCCGCGGAAGCGCTCGAGCGAGTCGGCCACGCCGTCCTCGATCGGTCGCATGACCGAGCCGCCGAGCAGCTCGGCGAACGAGCTGCCGTCGACGCCGGGCGGGAACGGCAGCGGCTCGTCGCCGGCCGAGATGAGGCCCTTGGCCTCGGGCACCTCGCGCTCGAGCAGCGCGATCAGCTGGTTCATGGAGACGACCGGCCCGTCGACGTTGTGCACCTCGGCGCCCTCGCCGGCGGACTCGCTGGCGCGCACGAACGCCTCGCCGATGTCCGGCGCGTACTGCATCTGCACGCTGCCGCCGAACGGGATGTGGAAGCGCACGCCGGCGAGCGCCGCGATCATCGCCGTGGTCGGCGCGGAGGTCAGGCCCTGGTCGCGGCCCGGCCCGTAGACGGTGTGGGGCCGCAGGCCGACCGAGGAGACGCGGTAGTCCTCGAAGTAGCGCACTCCGGTGCCCTCGTTGGCGCGCTTGAAGATGCCGTAGAGCGTGCTCGGGTGCACGTCGTCGCCGAGCGCGGCGATCGAGGACGCGTAGATGAGCGGGGCGATGCGTTCGCGCCGCTTGCGCACGGCCTCGAAGACGTTGACGGTCCCGACCACGTCGACCCGGGCGCCGAGCGGCGGGTTGGCGCGCACGAACGGGATCTGCAGCGCCGCCAGGTGGATGACGTGCGTGATGGCGTGCTCGTCGAGCACCTGCTCGACCGTGTTGAGGTCGGTGATGTCGCCGCGCACGCGCGTGAGACCTCCGATCTCCTCGTCCGACAAGGCGAGGCTCAGGCGCGGCGCCTCCTCACCGACGTCGAAGGCGATCACCTGGTGCTCGCGGTCGAGCAGCGAGCGGATGGTCCAGACGCCGATGGCGCCGTAGGCGCCGGTGACGAGATAGCGGCTCATCGCAGCGTGGCTCCTTCTGACGCCGATCCGACCAGGGTGCAGTAGCGGCCGAGCACGCCGCGGGTGAACGGCGGCCGGGGCGGGGCGTAGGCGGCCTGCCGGCTCGCCAGCTCGGCGGGGTCGACGGCCGCGTGCAGCACGCCCGCGTCGACGTCGATGGTCACCCGCTCGCCGTCGCGCAGGACGGCGATCGGTCCGCCGCGGACGGCCTCCGGGCTCACGTGGCCGACCATCAGCCCGCGCGTGGCGCCCGAGAAGCGACCGTCGGTGACGAGGGTGACCGACTCGCCGAGCCCGGCGCCGACGACCGCCGACGTGATGCTCAGCATCTCGCGCATGCCGGGCCCGCCGGCCGGGCCCTCGTTGCGGATGACGAGCACGTCGCCGGGCACGACGGCGCCCGTCGCGACGGCGGCGGCGCACGCCTCCTCGGACTCGAAGACCCGCGCCGGGCCCTCGTGGCGGCGCTGCTCGGCGCCGGAGACCTTGACCACGGCGCCCGCGGGGGCGAGGTTCCCGCGCAGCGCGACGAGGGCGCCGGCCGGCTTGTACGGCTCCGCCGCGCGATGCACGACGGCGCCGTCGGGCTCGGGCGCGCGGGCCGCGGCATCGGCCAACGTGGCGCCGTCGACGGTCGGGGCGGCGCCGTCGATCAGTCCGGCGCGCAGCAGCTCGGCCATGACGGCGGGCGCGCCGCCCGCCTCGTGCAGGTCGGTGGCCACGTAGCGGCCCGACGGCGTGAGGCTCGCGATGACGGGGGTGCGGGCGCTGATCTCGATCAGCTCGTCGAGCTCCAGCGGCACCTCGGCCTCGGCCGCGATGGCCAGCAGGTGCAGGAGCCCGTTGGTCGAGCCGCCGGTGGCCGAGATGCCGGCCATGGCGTTGATCAGCGCGCGGCGGTCGAGGAAGGCCCGCGCCGTCGGGCCGCCGCCGGCCAGCCTGACGGCCAGCGCGCCGTGGTCCGCGGCGGCGCGGCGGCGCTGCTCGAGGTCGTCGGCGGGGACGAGGCCGACGCCGGGCGGCGAGATGCCGAGGAACTCCAGCGCGATGCCCATCGTCGTGGCCGTGAAGTTGCCCGCGCAGGCGCCGGGGCCGGGGCAGGCGTGGCGCTCCAGCGCGTCGAGGTCGGCGCGGCTGATGCGCGAGCGGTTGTACGCCCCGACCGCCTCCCACACGTCCTGGATGGTGGCCGGCGCGCCGTGCCACTCGCCCGCCCGCATCGGTCCGCTGTAGATCACCACGGCCGGCTTGTCGACTCGCGCCAGCGCCATCAGCGCGGCGGGCACGGTCTTGTCGCAGCCGACGATGCAGACCAGGGCGTCGAAGTCGTGCGCGACGTCCATCAGCTCGATCGAGTCGGCGATGAGCTCGCGCGAGACGAGCGAGGCGCGCATGCCGGGCGTGCCCTGGGTCTGGTTGTCGGAGACCGCGATCGTGTTGAACTCGAGCGGCACGCCGCCGGCCGCGGAGACGCCCTCGCCCACGGCCGCCGCCAGGTCGCGGTGGGTGAGGTTGCACGGCATCGTGCCCGTCCAGGTCGAGGCGATGCCGACGATCGGCCCGCTCAGCCGGGCGGGGTCGATGCCCATGGCCCGGAAGTGCGAGCGCGCGCCGGCGCGCGCCGCATCGGCGGCCAGGGTCTCGCGGGCGTGGCGGCGCTCGGGTCCGAAGGGCACGCCCGGCAGACTAGGGAATCGTCTGCCGGAGCCAGTCGACCGCGGGCGGCACGTGCGCCGGGTCGATGTGGTGCCCGGCGTCCGACTCGTGGTACTCGACCGGCACGCCGCCCGCCTCGAGCAGCGCCTTGGCGCTGCGGCCGAAGCCGACCTCCATCACGGGGTCGCGGCGGCCGTGGGCGATGAAGGCGCGCGTGTCGCGCTCCAGGTCCGGCTGCCAGCCGTCGACGACGGGGACGAAGCCGGAGAAGGCCAGGATCCCGGCCGGGGCCGGGCGGTCCGGACCGAGGCCGAGCGAGTAGCTCATGACCGAGCCCATCGAGAAGCCGCCGAGCACCGTCTGCTCCGGCGTCAGGCCGGTCCGCTCCCAGAGGCCGTCGTGCAGCTCGGTCAGCTTCGCGTAGGCGTTGTGGAACGTGTCGTGGTCGGGATAGCCGACGCGCGGGACGACGTACCAGTGGTAGCCCGGCCAGCCCGGGAGCTGGAGCGGGGCGCGCGGGGTGACCACGTGGAGCCGCTGCTCGGGATCGAGCACGTCGGCCAGCCCGAGCAGGTCGTTCTCGTCGGCGCCGCGCCCGTGGTGGAGCACGAGCAGCCCGGCGGCCTCCCCGACCGCCGGGCGCTCGCGGTAGATCAGGTCGCTCACGCGACCACCGTGCGCGGGTTCTCGACCGGCCGCAGCGTGGCCTCCAGCTGCGAGCGCAGGTGCTCGTGCTGGGCGGGCAGGCGGAGCGCCTCGCCCAGGTGGTCGGGGTCCTCGTCGACGGCGAAGCCCGGGCCCAGCGTGGCGATCTCGAACAGCACGCCGCGCGGCTCGCGGAAGTAGATCGACAGGAAGTAGTCGCGGTCCTTGACGTCGGTCACGTAGGCGCCGGCTTCGCGGATCCGCTGCTGCCAGGCGGGCTGGTCGGCGTCGGGGGTGGCCCAGGCGATGTGGTGGACCGTGCCCGAGCCCTGCACACCGGACAGCGCCGGCGCGGGGTCGTAGGCCCAGCGGAAGCTCCGCTCGGTGCCCTCGAGCTCGTACTCGCCGCCGCCCCGGTAGGTGAAGCCGAGCAGGTCGCTGAGCACGCGCTCCTCGACGTCGGCGTACTCGGCGTAGGCGCGCGCGCCCTCCATGCCGCCGATGGCGTGCTCGGCCGGGATGTCGGGGTGCTCGGCCCGCAGCGGCGGGTTGCCGCGAGACCACCAACTCGAGCCCGAGCCCGTCGGAGTCCTCGAACTTCAGGCTGCCCTCGGAGCGGCGGCCGGGATGCCCGGCGGCGGCGAGGCGATCGGCCCAGAAGTCGAGCGACGCCTCGGAGGCGACGCCGAGCTGGATCGTATGGATCATCCCGAGCCCGGGACGGCCGCGGCGGGCGCCGGCGAACTCGAACCAGGTGAGGATCGAGCCCGGCGAGCCCTGCTCGTCGCCGAAGTACAGGTGATAGGCGTCGGGCGCGTCGAAGTTGACGGTCTTCTTGACGAGGCGCAGGCCCAGCAACTCCGCGTAGAAGCGGACGTTCTCCTGCGCGTCGCCCGTGATCATGGTGATGTGGTGAGGTCCGGTGAGGCGCATGGCGCCAGTCTAGCGGAAAGTGATTGCGTATGCAACTACCTCAGGGAACCATCGAGCCGCACGTCCGCGCCGCGGATCCGATCGACCCGGGCACGCGGATCGGGCACGTCCACCTGCGCACCGCCGACATCGACCGCGACGCGTGACTTCTACGTCGGCGTCCTCGGCTTCGACGTGGTCTTCGAGGCGCGCGACGTGCCCGGGTGGGGGACGACGGGCGACATCCTCTTCCTGGCCGCCGGCGGCTATCACCACCACCTCGGGTTCAACACGTGGAAGTCGGCGGGCGGCCCGCCGCAGCCGGACGGCGTGACCGGTCTGCACCACGTGGCCATCCTCTATCCCACGCGGGCGGCGCTGGGCGACGCGGCGCGCCGCCTGAAGGCCGTCGACTGGCCGTTCCGGCAGATCGCCGACCACGGCACCCACCTCGCGATCTACATCACGGACCCGGACGGCAACGACCTCGAGCTCGCGTGGGACCGGCCGGTCGAGGAGTGGCCGCGTGACGAGGAGGGCCACGCGGCCATGGCCATGGACGCCGAGTTCGACGTGGACGCGCTGATCAGGGAAAGCTGAACTGCCGTAGGCTCCACGCCGCGCTATGGCAACCCTGATCGGCGTCGACGTCGGGACCAGCGGCACGCGTGCCCTGGCCGTGACCACGGAGGGGGAGCTCGTCGCGGAGGCCACGCGCCCGCACGAGCTCCTGACGCCGCGGCCGGGCTGGTCCGAGCAGCGGCCCGAGGAGTGGTGGGAGGCGGCGAAGGGCGTGCTGCGCGACGTCGCGGCGGCGGCCGGCGGCGACATCGTCGGCATCGGCCTCACGGGGCAGATGCACGGGTCGGTGTTCCTCGACTCGGCCGGCGAGGTCATCCGCCCGGCGCTCCTGTGGAACGACCAGCGCACGGCCGCGCAGTGCGACGAGATCACGGAGCGCGTCGGCGCCGAGCGGCTGCTCGAGATCGCCGGCAATCCGGCCCTGACGGGCTTCCAGGCGCCGAAGGTGCGCTGGCTGGCCGCCGAGGAGCCGGACGCGTACGCGCGCGTGGCTTCCGTGCTCCTGCCCAAGGACTACGTGCGCCTCATGCTCACCGGCGAGCGCGCGACCGACGCCTCGGACGCGTCCGGCACCCTGCTGCTCGACGTCCACGCGCGCGACTGGTCGCCGGAGATCCTCGAGGCGCTGGAGATCCCGCGCGAGTGGCTGCCTCGCGTGTACGAGGGGCCGGAGGTCACGGGCACCCTGCGGGACGCCATCGCCGACGAGCTCGGGCTCCCGCGCGGGCTCCCGGTGGCCGCGGGCGGCGGCGACAACGCGGCGGCGGCGGTCGGCGTGGGCGTCGTGCGCGAGGGCTCGGTGTCGACCTCGATCGGCACGAGCGGCGTGCTGTTCGCCCACCGCGACGCCTTCACGCCCGATCCGTCGGGACGCGTCCATGCGTTCTGCCACGCCGTTCCGGGCAGTTGGCACCTGATGGCCGTGACCTTGTCGGCGGGCGGATCCCTGAGCTGGTGGCGCGAGCGCGTCGGCGGCGGCGCGAGCTTCGACGAGCTCGTCGGCGAGGCCGCCGCTGTGCCGGCGGGCGCCGAGGGCCTCCTCTTCCTCCCGTACCTGACGGGGGAGCGCACGCCGCATCTCGACGCGCACGCGAGCGGCGCCTTCGTCGGGCTGACCGTCCGCCACACGCGCGCGCACATGACGCGCGCCGTGATGGAGGGCGTGGCCTTCTCCCTGCGCGACGGGCTCGAGATCATGCGCGACCTCGGGACGCCGGACGACGACATGCGGGCGGTCGGCGGCGGGGCGCGGTCCGCGCTCTGGCTGCGGCTGCAGGCCGACGTCTACGGCCGCACGATCCGCCGCACCGAGGTCGACGAGGGTCCCGCCTACGGGGCCGCGCTGCTGGCGGGCGTCGCCGCGGGGGAGCTCGCCGACGTGGACGACGCGAGCGAGCGCGTGCGCCTGCGCGCGGACGTCACCGAGCCGGACGCGGCCGAGGCGCGGCGCTACGACGAGCTGTACGGGGTCTACCGCTCGCTCTACGGATCGCTCCGGGACCAGATGCACGAACTGGCGCGCCTCGCTTTGGCCTGATCGCCCGTGCCCCTCCGCCGCCGCAACTGGTTCATTTCCGGTGTGCGCCTCCGCGCCGCCATCGCCGCCGTCCTCGCCGCGCTGACCATCGCGGCCGTCGCCGATGCGCCGGTGCGGCCGCAGTCGGCGCAGGCCAGCGCGCCGCTGGTCATCCCGGTCGCCCAGGAGGCGCAGCCGCCGGAGCCGGTCCGGATCGTCGACCCGGGCGGGATCGGCGAGGCGATGCACTGGGCGCGGCGGCGAGCCGGCACCGTCGGCTTCGCCGTGGCGGAGGGCAAGCGGATCCGCGGCATC
Organism: uncultured Solirubrobacteraceae bacterium; assembly: GCA_963774155.1. Taxonomy (GTDB): domain Bacteria; phylum Actinomycetota; class Thermoleophilia; order Solirubrobacterales; family Solirubrobacteraceae; genus DASSUW01. The sequence goes on along the minus strand of CAVZDW010000003.1, from coordinate 171,401 downwards.
AACCTCGACCACCAGTTCTACTCGGCCAGCGTCGTCAAGGCGATGCTCGCGCTGGCCGTCGTGCGGAGCGCTCCCAAGCGGGCGCTGAGCTCGAGCGAGCGGGCGCTGCTGCGGCCGATGATCACCTACTCCGACAACGATGCCGCGAGCGCGACCTACGCGCGGGTGGGGTCGGAGCCGCTCCACCGGATCGCCAAGGCGGCCGGGATGACGCACTTCGAGATCGGCTACAACTGGGCCGACGCGCTGATCACCGCGCACGACCAGGCACGGCTCTTCCAGCGGATCGACCGGCTCGCTCCCAAGCGGCACCGGAAGTACCTGCGGGGCCTCCTCGCCGGGATCGTCCCCTCGCAGCGCTGGGGCATCGCGCCGGTGGCCGAGGAGCGCGGGTTCGAGATCATGTTCAAGGGCGGCTGGCGGCCGGGCATCTTCCACCAGGTCGCGCTGCTCGAGCGCGACGGAAAGCGGATCTCGCTGGCCGTGCTCACCAGCGGCACCGACCACCCGTACGGGCGCGAGACCCAGTCGGGGATCGCCTCGCGAGTGCTGGCCAAGCGCCCGCGCCGCCGTTAGAACTCTCCCAGGAGGCTCTCAGGAAACTCCAAGCCTTCGCGCCGAGACTGAAGCCATGACCCGCCGGATCGATCGCCGCCAAGCCCTGTCCGCCTTCGGCACCGTCAGTCTCGGCGCGCTGCTCGCCGCCTGCGGGGACGACGACGATCCGGCCCCCTCGCCGCAGGCCACGGCCACGCCGAGCGCTTCGGCCGAACGGTTCGGCGACGAGTCGAACTGCACGCTGACCCCGGAGATGACCGAGGGCCCGTTCTACTTCGACGCCGGCGCCGTCCGCAGCGACATCCGCGACGGCCATGAGGGGACGACCCTGCAACTCGCCCTGCGCGTCCGCGACTCGTCGTGCCAGCCGCTGCCCAACGCGGTCGTCGACATCTGGCACTGCGACGCGGGCGGCGCGTACTCGGTCGAGGCCGATCCGTTCCTGCGCGGCGTGCAGACGACCGACAAGGACGGCATCGCCGAGTTCACGACGATCTATCCCGGCTGGTACCAGGGCCGCACGGTGCACATCCACGCGAAGGTCCACCTGGACGCGTCGACCGCGCTGACCACCCAGCTGTACTTCGACGACGCCGTCACCGACCAGGTCTTCGCCGCCGCGCCGTACGCGTCGCGCGGCGAGCGCGAGCAGCGCAACGACAGCGACGGCATCTTCGACCCCGCGACGCTGCTCGACCTCTCGCGCGACGGCTCCGACTACGTGGGGACGATCTCCTTCGATGTCGCAGCAACCTGAGCCACGCGTGCTCGTCGTGGACGACGAGCCCAACATCGTCGACGTCGTGACCATGGCCCTGCGCTTCCAGGGCTTCGCGGTCGAGTCGGCGGGCACCGGTGCGGACGCGCTGGCCGCCTTCTCGGACTTCCGGCCCGACCTGATCGTGCTCGACGTGATGCTGCCCGACATGGAGGGCTTCGACGTCGCCCAGCGGCTCGGCGCGCAGCGCAGCCGGGTGCCGATCATCTTCCTGACGGCGCGCGACGCGACCGACGACAAGATCCGCGGGCTGACCCTCGGGGGCGACGACTACGTCACGAAGCCGTTCTCGCTGGAGGAGCTGGTCGCGCGGATCCGCTCGATCCTGCGGCGCGCCGGGCTGGCCGAACCGGAGTCGAGCCGGCTCACCTTCGAGGACATCGAGCTCGACGAGGACTCCCGCGAGGTCTCGCGCGCCGGCGTCCTGGTGGACCTCACCGCGACCGAGTACCGCCTGCTGCGCTACCTGCTCCTGAACCCGCGCCGGGTGTTGACGCGCGCGCAGCTGCTCGAGCACGTGTGGGACTACGACTTCGGCGGCGACGCGCGCGTGCTGGAGACGTACGTCAGCTACCTGCGCAAGAAGCTCGACGCCCATGGCCCGCCGCTGATCCACACGGTTCGCGGCGTCGGCTACGCGCTCCGGCCGCCGCGGACGTAGGAGTTCGGTGCACTCGCTCCGCGCCCGCCTGCTGGCCTCGGTCCTCGTCCTCGCCGCGGTCGGGCTGGTGCTCCTCGGCGGCATCACGTACGTCGGCCAGCGCTCGTTCCTGCTCGATCGGCTCGACGACCAGATCGCGGCGGCGCCGCCGGCGGCGGCGGGCGCCTTCGGGGTGGGCGACGACGGCGACGACGGTCCGGCGCGGCGGCCGCGCGGGGGCGGCGGTCCGCCCCCCGGGGCCGGGCTCCCTCCGGGCACCTACGCCGAGCACCGGGACGCCGACGGCAACGTCGACTACGCCCGGGTCTTCGACTACGACCAGGAGAGCAGCGCGGACCCGGCGCTGCCCGCCGAGGTCCCGCTGGGCAAGCCGTTCACGGTGAACGGGCAGAACGGCGACGAGTCGCGCTACCGCGTGTACGCCCAGGCCGACCGCAACGGTGACGGCGGGATCACCATCGTCGCCGCGCCGCTGACCGACATCGACGCCACGCTGAACCGGCTGCTGCTCCAGGAGTCGCTGGTCATCGCGGGCATCCTCGTGCTGCTCGGGCTGGTGGCCTGGGTCGTCGTGCGCGTGGGGTTGCTGCCGCTGGACCGGATCGGCCACACCGCCGGCGCCATCGCCGGCGGCGACCTCTCCCATCGCGTCGAGGCGACCGATCCGCGGAGCGAGGTCGGGCGATTGGGGTTGGCCTTCAACGCCATGCTCGACCGGCTCGAGGGCGCGTTCGCCCAGCGCCAGGCGAGCGAGGACCGCCTCCGCACCTTCCTGGCCGACGCCTCGCACGAGCTGCGGACGCCGCTGGCCTCGATCCGCGGCTACGCCGAGCTGTTCCGCATGGGCGCCGCCTCGTCGCCCGACGAGGTGGCACGCGCGATGGCGCGGATCGAGGGCGAGGCCACGCGCATGGGCGTGCTCGTCGAGGACCTGCTCACGCTGGCGCGCCTCGACGAGATCGCCGAGGCGCCGCACACGGCGGTCGACGTGTCGTCCCTCGTCTCCGACGCCGTCCACGACGCGCGGGCCACCGCGCCCGACCGCACGATCTCGCTGTCCGCCGAGGGCCCCGGGCCGGCGGTCGTGCGCGGTGACGCGCACCAGCTCCGGCAGGTCCTCGGCAACCTGCTGAGGAACGCGCTCGTCCACACGCCGGCGGGCACGCCGGTCGACGTCCTGCGTGGCCGGCTCGGACGGCACGGTGCGGATCGACGTCCGCGACCACGGCCCGGGCCTGCCGACCGAGGACGCCGGCGAGCTGTTCGAGCGCTTCTGGCGCGCCGAGGGGGGCCGCGAGCGCGGCAAGGCGGGAGCCGGCCTCGGCCTGGCCATCGTCGCCGCGATCGTCGACGCCCACGACGGCGAGGTCTCCGGGGCGAACGCCGACGGCGGCGGAGCCGTGTTCAGCGTCCGCCTCCCGGCCGCCTAGCGGCGCGACGTTCGTGGTCGTCAGCCGTCGAGCAGGCGGCGGACCGAGGCGACCTTGTCCTCGAGCGTCTGCTCGCGGTCACGGCGCTCGTCGAGCTTGAGCACCGTGTAGACGCGCGGGGCGCCCTGCTCGAACGGGACGGCATGGAGCTCACCGACGATCGCGAGGATGTCCGCCGTGGTCCCCTCGAGCGAGGTGCCCATGGCGTGGAGCGAGTACCGGACGCGGTCCTGCGCGGCAAGCCGCCGCTGGATCTCGGCGATGTAGGCCGACGCACTGGCGTCCGGCCGGCCGAGGGCGATCACGGTGAGGTCGGCGGTGGCCACGACCCAGCGAGGCTACCGCCACACCAAGGGGGGTCTGACCCCATCACGCCTCATACCCGTGACGGGGTCTGACCCCTTTTGGAGGGTGGTTGAGGGTTAGGAGGGGGTGGTGTCGGGCGGTGTCGTGCCGTCCGGCGGGGCTTCGCGGCCGTGGCCTCGCCCCGGCATGAGGGCGTCGAGGGCGGCCTCGACCTTGTCGACGGAGACGCCGAGGTCGGCGGCGAGGGCCTTGGTGATGGCGGACGGGTCGGGGCGGGTGCCGGCCGCGGCGGCGTCCTGGCGAGCCGCGTCGAGCGCCTGCGAGAGGCGGTCCTCGGACACGCCGAGCTCCTCGGCCGCGGCGCTGAGGTCGACGCCGCCGCGAGCGCCGAAGCCGCCGCCGTCCGGACCGCCGCCGTCCGGGCCGCCGCCACCCGGCCCGCCGCGGAAGCCCGGCTGGCTCGAGGACGGCTGGGCGCCGGACGCGGCGGAATCACCGCCGGCGGCGACGCCGATCCCGGCGCCGGCCGCGAGGGCGGCTGCGCCGACGAAGACGGCGATCTTGCGATGGGCGGGACTCATGCGGGGCTCCTGTCGGTGGTGATGATTCGGGGGGTGGTGTCATGCCGCCGGCCGTGGGCGAAGACCCAGGTCCTCATGGCGATGAAGCGGGTGACCGTCGCGGTCAGGTTGGCCGCGACGAGGACGGCGAGCTCGACCCAGCTCGCGGGCGTGGAGTCGATGCCGTGCAGGACGAGCAGGGCGCCGTTGGTCAGCGCCAGGGTCAGGACGAAGACGAGGCCGCCGCGGAACTGGTGTCGGAGAACCCCGGCCCGGCCGCGGACCCGGAACGTGTAGCGGCGGTTCAGTGCGGTGTTGCCGACCGTCGTCAGCGTCAAGGCGACCGCATTGGCGGCCAGCGCGCCCAGCGCACCGAGGAGGGCGAGGAAGAGCAGCCCGTGGGCCAGCGTGGACAGGACGCCGACGGCCATGAAGCGAGCCACCGGCGAGGCGGCCATCAGCCGCGCCACCCCGCGCAGGTCGTCGATCGCGGTGCGCACGATGTGCACGCGCGAGTCCGGATCGTCGATCCAGTCGACGGGCACCTCGTGGATCCGCAGCCCGCGGCGCTGGGCGGTCACGAGCAGCTCGGTGTCGAAGAACCAGGTCTCGTCGCGGACGGCCGGGAGCAGCTCCGGGACGAGCTCGGCCCGCACGGCCTTGAAGCCGCACTGCGCGTCGCTGAACCGCGCCCGCAGCGAGAACCGCAGCAGGCCGTTGTACGCGCGCGAGATCAGCTCGCGCTTCGGCCCGCGGACCACGCGGGCGCCATGGGCGAGCCGCGTGCCGATGGCCAGGTCGCTGTGGCCGGAGAGCAGCGGCGCGACGAGGGGGAGGAGCGCGCGCAGGTCCGTCGAGAGGTCGACGTCCATGTAGGAGACGACCTGCGCGTCGGATGCCGCCCAGGCCGCGCGCAGCGCCCGCCCGCGGCCCTTCTGCTCGAGCCGCATCCAGCGCACCGAGGGGAGCTCGCGCGCGAGCGTCGCCGCGACCGCCGGGGTGCGATCCGTGCTCGCGTTGTCGGCGATGACGATCCGCCACGTGAACGGGAACTCGGCCGACAGGTAGCGATGGAGGCGCCGCACGCTCAGCGCGAGCGCGGCCTCCTCGTTGTAGACGGGAACGACGACCTCGACCTGGGGGCCGGCGAGGACCGGTCGGTGCGCGAGGGCGGTCATGGCCACTACGGTCGGCGCCGACCGTGCGAACCGCCTCGGAGCACGCTGAGCGTTCCCTGAGAGCGCCCGCTCAGGGAACTCCCAGGCTCGTCACAGGCCGCTCTCGCAGACCCCGCCGAAGCTCCCGGCATGTCTTCGACTCCGCTCCCGCTGCCCGCACGCCGTACGCGGGCGATCTCGCTCGCTCTGCCGCGGCCCGAGCTCGCCGGCCTGCTCGCGCTCGCCGCCGTCCTCTACCTGTGGGCGCTCGACCAGAACGGCTACGCCAACGAGTACTACAGCGCCGCCGTGCGCTCGATGAGCACGAGCTGGCACGCCTTCCTCTACGGCTCGTTCGACGTCTCCGGCGTGATGACCGTCGACAAGCCGCCGCTCGCGCTGTGGGTCCAGGCCCTGTCCGCGCGCGTGTTCGGCTTCAGCTCATGGAGCCTGCTCGTCCCGCAGGCGCTCATGGGCGTCGCGACCGTCGGCCTGACCTACGACCTCACGCGCCGCCGCTTCGGCCGCGCGGCGGGCTTCGTCGCCGGCCTCGTGCTCGTCCTCACGCCCGTCACGGTCGCCATCGCGCGGCACAACAACCCGGACGCGCTGCTCGTGCTCTGCTGCACCGGCGCGCTGTGGGCGATCGTCCGCGGGCTGGACGACGGCCGCACCCGCTGGCTGGTCCTGGCCGGCGTCTTCGTCGGCCTCGGCTTCGAGGCCAAGATGGCGGCGGCGCTGATGGTCGTGCCCGCCATCGTGGCCGCGTACCTGTGGGTCGCGCCCCGCGGGCGCGCGATCGCCGTCCGCCAGCTCGCCGCCGGCGGCGCCGCGATGGCCGCCGTCGGCCTCGCCTGGCCGCTGCTCATGTGGCTCACGCCCGCGGCCGACCGGCCCTGGATCTCGGGCACGAGCGACAACAGCATCTGGTCGCTGATCCTCGGCTACAACGGCCTCGGCCGCCTGCTCGGCCAGGACGGCGGACCGGGCGGCGGCGGTGGTGGCGGCGGTGGCGGTGTCTTCGGCGGCGACCCCGGTCTCTTCCGCCTCTTCAACGAGGCGCTCGGCGGCCAGGGCGGCTGGCTGATCGGCGCCGCCGCGGCGACCGGCGTGGTCCTGCTCGTCTCCACCCGCCTGCGCCGTGCCGACGCGCGCACCGGGTGGCTGATCGCCGTCGGCGGCGCCTTCGCCACCACGGCCGTCGCCTTCAGCGGCGCCGAGGGCATCTTCCACCCCTACTACGTGGCCCAGCTCGCGCCGCTGACCGCCGCGCTGGCCGGTGCCGCCGTGGTCGCCGCCCGCGGGCGGATCGCCGCCCCCGCGGTCATCCTCGCCGCCGTCGCGACCGAGGTGCTCGTCCTCGGCGGGGACGCGTGGTGGATCGCGGCCGGCGGCGCCGCCGCGGCGGTGCTGCTGGCCGCCGACGTGTTCGGCAAGGAGGGCCGCACCTGGGTGGCCACCGCCGCGATCGCGCTGCTCCTGGCCGTGCCCGCCTCGTGGTCCTTCCAGACGCTCGGATACGCGACCAGCAGCACGTTCCCGGCGGGCGGCCCGGCCGCGACCGCGGGGTTCGGCGGTCCGGGCGGCGGTGGCGCGGGTCCGACCGGCGGAGGCGGCGGGAACCTGTTCGGCGGCGACACGTCGTCGGTCAGCGCCGCCGTCGCATACGCCCAGGCCAACGGCGGCGGCACCATCGCCGTCTCCAGCCAGTCCGGCGCCGCCGGCTCGCTCATCACCTCGGGCGCCGACGTCGCCGCCATCGGCGGCTTCTCGGGCCGCGAGAGTCAGGTCAGCACCGACTGGCTCGCGGACGCCGTCGAGGACGGCCGCATCCGCTACGTCCTCACCAGCGGCGCCAACGGGCTGGGCAACGACAGCCGGATCGGCGCCACCGAGGTCATGGCCGCGGTGGAGCAGGTCGGCACGCCGGTCAGCAGCGTCGACGGCCTCTACGACCTCCAGGGCCTGGCCGATGAGCTCAGGTCACTGTGAGTCGAGCTCGACGCGCATGGCGGCGGCCAGCGCCCCGCCGAGGACCTGCAGGCTGTCGCCGAACCGCACGGTCAGCGGCCCGCCGAACGGCTGGACGTCGAGCACCTCGAAGCAGTCGCCCAGCGCCACGCCGCGCTCGGTGAGGTACCGGAGCATGGCCGGATCGGAGTCCGAGACGCGGACGAAGCGGCCGCGGTCGCCGATGCCGAGGCTGGAGAGGCTCCGGCTCGCGGTCTCGTCGATCTGCAGCCGCTCGTCGGGGATCGGGTCGCCGTGGGGGTCGTGCGTCGGGTTGCCGAGCTTGGCCGCGATCCGCGCCTCGAGATCCTCCGAGAGCACGTGCTCGAGCGCTTCGGCCTCCTCGTGCACGCGGTCCCACGGCACGTCGAGCTGGGTGGCGAGATAGAGCTCGAGCAGCCGGTGGTGGCGGAGCACCTCGAGCGCGAGCCGCTCGCCCTCGTGCGTGAGCTGCACGCCGCGGTACGGGACGTGTGCCACGAGCCCGAGGTCGGCGAGCTTCTTGATCATCCCCGACGCCGAGGCCGGGGTGACCTCGAGCCGGTCGGCCAGGTCGTTGGTGGCCACGGGCTCGCCGCCCCCGCGGTGCTGGAGCGAGTAGATCGCCTTGGCGTAGTTCTCTACCGCTTCGGACGAACCCGTCACACGCTCACCAGCAGTCCCGTCGTGAACATCAGCGCCATACCCGCCAGCAGCCCTCCGACCGCCGCCGGATGCAGGGTACGCCCCGCCTCGTCGCGCAACGTGGGGGCGAGCTGCACGATGACCTGGACGATCGCCCCCGCGCCGAAGCCGAAGAGGAAGGCGGCCAGGCTGGCGTTGAACGCCGCCGCGCCGATCCACGCGCCGAGCACGGCCGGGGCCCCGGCGATCAGCCCGAGCGCGGCCAGGCGGCCGACCGACGGCCGAAGATTGGCGATCGGGGCGACGATGGCGAGCCCCTCGGTCGTGTTGTGCAGGGCGAAGCCGACGACCAGGAACGCGCCCAGCGCCAGCGCCCCGACGGAGTACGCCGACCCGATGGCCACTCCCTCGCCGAGGTTGTGCAGGCCGATGCCGACCGCCACGAGCAGCGCGAGCGTGCCTCCCGTGGCACCTCGACTGCGCTGCGCGACCAACTGCGAAGCGCCGGTCAGGAGCAGGAAGGCGGCCACGGCGCCGAGCACCACGAGCCCGGCGCCCCCGAACGCCTGCGAGCCCTCGGCGGCAAGCTCGAAGCCCTCGAGCGTCGCGTCGATGGCCAGGAACGCCAGCAGCCCGACGGTCAGCGCCATCACCACGCGCAGCCAGCGCGGCGGGATGCGCCGGACCCACGGCAGCCAGAGCATGCCGAGCGCCACCGGGATCACCCCGACGTAGATGCCGAGCAGCGCCATCAGCCCGAAGAACGAGAGGTCGTTCTCGGGGGTGGCGACCGCCACCGGGATCTCGTGGGCGAACGTCCCGCCGCTGCCGGTGACGAGCGCGACCTCGTACGCCTCGCCCTCCACCCACGGCTGCTGGATCCGCACCGTCGCCGTCTCCAGCCGCCCGATCGGGGCGTCCGCGCCCGAGAACTGCGCGAGCGCGTCGTTGACCACGGCCTGGGCGATGAAGACCTCGTCCGGGCCGTCGTTGCGCACGGTCATCTCGATCACGCCCGGCTCGAGCTTCGTCCGCTCCACCGCCAGCTCCTCGACCGGCGGCCCGCGGCGCTCGCCCAGCCCGGGCCCGCCGAGCAGCGTGAAGGCGCCGACGGCCGCGACGATCAGCAGCAGCGGGACGAGCCCGAGCAGCCACGCGGGGTAGCGCATCCCGCCGGCGGTGGCCGCGCGCGCCTCCATCACACGACCTCGAAGAAGCCCTGCCACCCGAGCTCGGTGAACTCGGACTGGTGCGCGTGGAACATGAACTTGCCGGCGTGCGGGAAGCGCCACTCGAGGATGCCCCGCTGGCCCTGGCAGAGCATCACCGTGTCGGTGAACTCGGACGGGGTCTTCGACGTGCCGGTCGGGTAGTAGTGGAAGAGGTTCCCGTGCAGGTGGAACGAGTTGATGAGGTCGTACTCGAGCACGTTGACGAGATAGACCCGGACCAGCTCGTCGCGCTTGGCCACGATCGGCTGGTTCATGTACGCGAAGGGGATCGAGTTGGCCGCGTAGAACTCGTTCGCGCGGTCGAAGTTCGTGTCGAACCCGTTGATCACCATGATCATCTCGTCGGCCTCCTCGCGCCCGTCCGCCGGGTCGACGATGAAGGCGCCGTAGAGGCCCTTGGCGATGTGCTCGGCCAGCGGCCGGACGTGGCAGTGGTAGAGGTGCAGGCCGGCGGGGAGCGCGTCGAACTCGTAGACCGTGCGGTCGCCGGGCTCGATCTGGCCGGCGCCGTTGCCCGGCACGCCGTCCATCTCGGCCGGGTGGATGCCGTGGAAGTGGATGGTGTGCGGGTGCTGTGACCCGTTGACGAACGTGATCCGCAGGCGCTCGCCCTCGCGGCACCGCAGCGTCGGGCCGGGGATCCGCTGGTTGTAGGTCCAGGCCGCGAAGACCACGCCCGGCGCGACCTCGATCTCCTTGTCGACCGCGTAGAGCTCCCACTCGCGGAGCACGCGCCCGCTGGCCATGCGCGTGGTCTTGCCCCAGTCGAAGTCGCGCAGCATCTCGTGGGGATCGAAGCCGTTGGCGACGTGATCGACCGTGCGGCCGTCGCGGAAGTCGGCGTGTCCGGTGTCCGAGTGGCCCGCGTGGTGCTGCGCGGCGGCCTCGGCCTCCCACGGGTGGGAGTGGGGGACGGTGCTGTGGAGCAGGGCCGCTCCGCCGGTCGCAGCGAGCGATCCGGCGAGCAGGCGTCGACGAGTCAACTCAGCCACGCGATTTATTATGGCATGCCTAAACCAGATTGTCGAGGCGCCGAGAAGAGCAGCCAGCGCGCGTGGTCGAGAAGGCGCTCGGGCGGGTAGCGCTCCGGGTCGGCGAGCAGCAGCCGCGCCGCCTCGTCGGCGACCGACGAAAGGGCGCGGGCGGTCAGCTCGGGATCGGGCGAGCCGACCGCGGCGCCCGCGAGCTGCTCGACCACGGCGGCGCGGCCGGCGGCGATGCGCTTCCGGAGCAGTTCCGGCGCGCCATCCGGCGGGACGAGCACGAGCCGCCACGTCACCGGGTCGCTCTCGATCGCCTGCAGGTAGCCGTGCAGCGTGGCCAGCAGCCCTTCGCGCGGGTCGTCGCCGAGCTCGGAGGGCAGGAACGCGACGAGCTGCCCGAGCGCGCGGGCGGTCTCGCGCTCGACCAGCGCGTCGAGCAGCGCCGGGAGGTCGGCGAAGTGGCGGTAGACGATCGGCCGCGTGATCCCGGCTCGCCTCGCCACGGCCTCGATCGAGACCGCGTGGAACCCTTTGTCGGCCACCACGGCCTTGGTCGCGTCGAGCAGCTGCTCGCGGCGCGCGGCGGCGTTCATGCGTGTGACCGTCGTCACCCTCGGTATTGTTACACCTCCGTAACTTATGGGTATCGAATCCGCGATGATCCACGACACCGACGTCGCCATCGTCGGGAGCGGCTTCAGCGGCCTCGGCATGGCGATCCGCCTCAAGCAGGCGGGCCACGACGACTTCGTCGTCCTCGAGCGTGCCGCCGAGGTGGGCGGCACCTGGCAGGCCAACACGTATCCCGGCTGCGCGTGCGACGTGCCCTCGCACCTCTACTCCTTCTCCTTCGCGCCCAACCCGGACTGGACGCGGACCTACTCCGCGCAGCCCGAGATCTGGGCCTACCTGCGCCGCACCGCCGACGACTTCGGGATCCGGCCGCACGTCAAGCTCAACTGCGCCGTCGAGTCCGCGACCTGGCTCGAGCGCGAGCAGCGCTGGGAGCTGGAGACGAGCAGCGGCCCCGTGCGCGCCCGCGTGCTCGTGGCCGGCATGGGGCCGCTGACCGAGCCGCGGATCCCGGAGCTCCCCGGCCTCGAGGCCTTCGAGGGCGAGGTCTGGCACTCGGCCCGCTGGAACCACGACTACGACCTCGCCGGCAAGCGCGTGGCCTCGATCGGCACCGGCGCGTCGGCCATCCAGTACGTGCCGGAGATCGCCCACGACGTCGCGAAGCTGCACGTCTTCCAGCGCACCCCGCCGTGGGTCGTCCCGCACTCGAGCCGCCCGACCCGCCGCTGGGAGCGCCGCCTCTACCGCGCGTTCCCGCCCGCCCAGCGCGTCGTGCGCGGCGGCATCTACGGCGCCCGCGAGGTGCTCGTCGTCGGCCTGGTCAAGCGCCCGCGGCTCATGAAGCTCATGGAGCGCGTCGCCCGCAAGCACATGGAGCTCCAGATCGACGATCCGGCGCTGCGCGAGCGCGTGCGGCCCGACTACACGATCGGCTGCAAGCGCATCCTGCCCTCCAACCGCTGGTATCCGGCGCTCGGCAAGCCGAACGTCGAGCTCGTCACCGAGGGCGTCCGCGAGGTCCGCGCGCGCTCGATCGTGGCCGCCGACGGCAGCGAGCGCGAGGTCGACGCGATCGTCTTCGGCACCGGCTTCCAGGTCACCGACATCCCGGCGGCGCACCGCATCCGCGGGCGCGGCGGCCGGCTGCTCGACGACCTCTGGCACGGCAGCCCGCGCGCCCATCTCGGCAGCACGGTCGCGGGGTTCCCGAACCTGTTCTTCCTGCTCGGCCCGAACACCGGGCTCGGGCACAGCTCGATGGTCTACATGATCGAGTCCCAGATCGCGCACGTGATGGACGCGCTGCGGTTGATGCGCGACCGCGGCGCGGCGACGATCGAGGTCCGGCCCGAGGCGCAGGAGCGCTCCAACGCCGCGCTCGAGCGCAAGCTCGAGAGCACGGTGTGGAACACCGGCTGCGCGAGCTGGTACCTCGACCACACGGGCCGCAACGCGACGATCTGGCCGGACTGGACCTGGCGCTTCCGCAAGCGCGTCGCGGAGCTGGACCCGGCCGAGTACGCGCTCGACGTGCCGGTCGCGGTGCCCGAGGCGGTGCCGGCATGACCCGCGTGCTGATCACCGGCGCGGCCGGCGGCATCGGCTCGGCCGCCGTGGCGGAGCTGCGCGCCCGCGGCGCCGAGGTCGTGGGTCTCGATCTCGAAGGGGCCGACGTCGTGGCCGACGTGCGCGACCAGGCGTCGGTCGATGCCGCCGTCGCCGAGGCGATCGAGCGCCTCGGCGGGCTCGACGTGCTGATCAACAACGCCGGCATCGGCACGCCGCAGAGCGCGGGCGCGGCGCCCGACGCGGGCGCCCTCGCGGTGATCGACGTCAACCTGCTCGGGCCGTGGCGCGTGACCGCCGCGGCGCTCCCGGAGCTGCGCCGCAACCGCGGGCGCGTGGTCAACGTCGCCTCCGGCCTCGCCCACATGGCGCTGCCCTTCGGCACCGCCTACTGCATGAGCAAGCGCGGGCTGACCGCCTACTCCGACTCGCTCCGGCTCGAGTACGGCGGCGAGATCTCCGTCACCACCGTCTATCCCGGCTACATCCGCACCGGTATCCACGCGGCGTCGGCCGACGCGGGCGTCGGGCTCGAGGGCCACGTGCCGGTGGAGCGGGTGGCCGACGCCGCGCGCACGCTCGCCCGCGCTGCGCTCGGCCCGCCGGCGCGCGATCTCGCCACGACGCGCGTCGGCGCCCTCAACTACGCGCTGCTGCGGCACGTGCCGCGCCGGCTGCTCGACGCCGTGCTGCGCCGCCGGCTGGCCGGGATCAGGCTCCCGGCTTCGTGACCATCAGGAAGACGGCGATGACGAGCAGCAGGCCGGTGAGCGCGCCGATCGCGCCCTCCCTGCGAGCCGCCGCCAGATACTCGTCCGACATCTCGCCGCTCGCCTCGAGGTCGCGCTCGGCCATCACCGCGAGCTTGCGATCGGTCGGGACGAAGTAGGCGCCGAGGATGCCGCCGATGACGATCACGATGGCGAACGTGGCGCTGATCCAGAACGAGCCGAAGCCCCAGTCGGCGTCGGCCGTCTGGTAGAAGCCGGTCGCGAGGACGATGACCAGCGCCGGCGTGGCCAGCCGCTGGTTGATGGCCAGCTGGAGCCGGTGCACGTAGGGCAGGTGGCGGGTGCCGACCTTCATCGCCACGGGGAACATGATCGACTCGGCGAACGTCGCGCCGAAGCCGACCATCACGGCCGTGACGTGGATGAAGACCGAGATGCTGTAGGCGTCGATCGCTGCGAGCGTCATGCCGCCGTACTGTACGCGGCGATTCCGGCGGCCCCTGCCGCGAACGCGATGACGATCGCCATCGGCACCGCGGTGCCGGTTCCGCCGACGCCCACCAGCGGCGCCGTCGCCGCCCCGAAGAGGAACTGGGCGAGCCCGAGCAGCGCCGAAGCGCTGCCCGCGGTGCGCGGGTGGTCGGCCAGCGCCAGCGCGGTGGCGTTCGGGAGCACGAGCCCGATGCTGGAGACGACCGCGAACAGGCTGACCAGGAGCGGGACGAGCCCGGCGCCGGCCGCCACGACGGCGACGAGCGCGGCCGCGCCCGTCAGCTGCAGGGCGAGCCCGGCGCGCAGCAACCGCGCCGGGCCGTGGCGCCCGACCAGCTGGCTGCTCACCGCCCCCATGGCCATGATCCCGCCCGCGTTGAGCGCGAAGGCGGCGCTGAAGCCGGTCGGCGAGACGCCGTAGATCTCCTGCAGGACGAACGGCGACCCCGCGATGTAGGCGAACATGGCCGCCATCGCGAACCCGCAGGCCAGGACGTAGCCGAGGAAGGCGCGGTCGGCCACGAGCGAGCGGAACACCCGCAGCGTGACGCCGAGGCCGCCGCCGTGGCGGCGCTCCGGCGGCAGCGACTCGCGCAGCCCGAGCCACGCGGCGACCACGAGCACCACGCCGAACCCGGCCAGCACGAAGAAGATCCCGCGCCAGCTCGTGACCCCGAGCAGCTGCGCGCCGACGATCGGGGCGAGGATCGGCGCGAGCCCGTTGACGAGCATGAGCAGCGAGAAGACGCGCGCCATCTCCGAGCCGGAGTAGAGGTCGCGCACCACGGCGCGGGCGATGACGATCCCCGCCGCGCCGGAGGCGCCCTGCACGAGCCGCGCGAGCGTCAGCGTCCAGATGTCCGGCGCCACCGCGCAGGCCAGCGAAGCCGCCACGAAGAGCACGAGCCCGACGAGCAGCGGGCCGCGACGGCCGCGGGCGTCGCTGACCGGCCCGGCCAGCAGCTGGCCCGTGGCCAGGCCGATCAGGCACGCGGTCAGCGTGAGCTGGGCCTGCGACGCCGAGACGCCGAGGTCGCGGCCCAGCTCCGGCAGCCCGGGCAGGTAGGTGTCCATCGACACCGGCCCGAACGCCGAGATGGCGCCGAGCAGGACGACGAGCCCGGCGCGGTCGCGCACCTAGGGGTTGAACACGATCTTGCCGAAGAGGTCGCCGGCGGCCATCGCCTCGAAGCCCTCGCGAGCCTCGGACAGCGGCAGCACGCGGTCGATCTGCGGGCGGATCCCGCTCGTCTCGCAGAGCCGCGCGAGCTTCTCCAGCTCGTCGCGCGTGCCCATCGTGGAGCCGACCACGCTGAGCTGGAGGAAGTACACCCGCGACAGCTCGCTCGGCGGGTTGGGGCCGCTGGTGGCGCCGGACACGACGAGCGTGCCGCCCGGCTTCAGCGCCCGCAGCGAGTGCTTCCAGGTCGCCTCGCCGACGGTCTCGACCACCGCGTCGACGCGTTCCGGCAGCCTGGCGCCGCTCTCGAACGCCTCGTGGGCGCCGAGCTCGACCGCCCGCTCGCCGCGCGCGGGGTCGCGCGAGGTGACCCAGACGCGCAGCCCCGCCTGGCGGGCGAGCACGATCGCCGCGCTGGCCACGCCGCCGCCCGCGCCCTGGATCAGCACGGTGTCGCCGGGCTGGACGCCCGCCTTGACGAAGAGCATCCGGTAGGCCGTGAGCCACGCGGTCGGCAGGCACGCCGCCTCCTCGAAGGACAGCGCCGCGGGCTTGGGCACGAGGTTGCCGGAGGGCACCGTCACGCGCTCGGCCAGCGAGCCCTGGTGCAGCTCGGACAGCAGCGACCGCTTGGGGTCGAGGGTCTCGTCGCCGCGCCAGCCGTCCGAGGCGATGACCGAGTGCACGATGACCTCGTTGCCGTCCGGATCGACCCCGGCGGCGTCGCAGCCGAGGATCATCGGCAGGCGCTCGTCCGGCAGCCCGACGCCGCGCAGGGACCACAGGTCGTGGTGGTTCAGCGAGGCGGCGCGCACCTCGACCGTCGTCCACCCGTCGGGTGGCTCGGGGTCGGGGCGGTCGCCGATCTGCAGTGCGGCGAGCGGGTCGTCGGGGTTCGTCGTCTCGACAAAGGCGGCCAGCATGGTGTCGGGGCTACCCGCCGTACAGGTCGTTGAACGTGTCCGCGTAGCGGCGCTCCACGACCGCCCGCTTGACCTTCATGGTCGGCGTCAGCTCGCCCGCTTCCTGGCTGAGGTCCTGCTCGAGGACGTGGAACTTCTTGACCTGCTCGATGCGCGCGAAGTTCGCGTTGGCCCGGTCGACCTCGGCCTGCAGGGCCTCGATGACGCTGGGGTTGGTGGCCATCCCGGCGGGGTCGCCGTCGATGCCGAGCTCGGCGGCCAGGGCGGAGGCCTCCTCGGCGTCGAGGGTGAGCAGCGCCACCAGGTACGAGCGGTTGTCCCCGTGCACGACCGCCTGCGAGATCCAGCGCGACTCGCGCAGCGCGTTCTCGATGTTGGTCGGCGAGATGTTCTTGCCGCTCGAGGTGATGATCAGGTCCTTCTTGCGGCCGGTGATCTTCAGGAAGCCGTCCTGCAGCTCGCCGAGGTCGCCGGTGCGCACCGCGGAGCCCTCGAACACGTCGCGCGTCGCCTCGTCGTTGCGGTGGTAGCCCTTGAAGACGTTCGCGCCGGACAGCAGGATCTCGCCGTCCTCGGCGATCTCCACGCCCGTCCCGGGGAGGGCCGGGCCGACGGTGCCGAAGCGCGGGTCGTGCGGCGGGTTGAGCGTCGCCGCCGCGCACGTCTCGGTCATGCCGTAGCCCTCGAGCACGAGGATCCCGCAGGCGTCGAGGAACTCGAGCACCTCGAGCGGGATCGGGGCCGCGCCGGTGAGCGCCAGCTCGAGCTTGCCGCCGAAGAGCTGGCGGACCTTCGAGAGCACGAGCCGGTCGGCCAGCGCGTACTGGGCGCGCAGCACCGGCGAGGCCGTCTCGTAGCGCATCGCCGGGCGGGCCTTGCGGCCGGTGGCGATCGCCCAGGCGAAGAGCCTCTGCTTGACCGCGCTGCCCTCGCTCCCGCGGGCCAGCACGCGGGCGTGGATCTTCTCGAACACGCGCGGGACGGACGGGAAGTGCGTGGGCGCGGCGGCGCCGACGTCCTCCACCAGCTTGCGCGAGTCGCCGCTCCAGAAGGCCAGCGTCGTCCCGCTCTGGAGGGAGACCATCTGCACCACGCGGGCCAGCGCGTGGGCGAGCGGCAGGAACATGAACAGGGTGGCGGGCGGCTTGAGGTCGATCGTCTCCACGTAGGCGTCGCCGGTGAAGAGGATGTTCCGGTGCGTCAGCTCGCAGCCCTTGGGCGGGCCGGTGGTGCCCGACGTGTAGACGATGGTGGCCACGTCGTCGGGGCCGACGGCGTCGAGCCGGCGCTCCAGCTCGGCCTCCTCGATCTCGCCGGCGCGGGCGCGCAGGTCGGCCACGGTGGTCGTGCGGCCCGTGTCGTGCATGCTGATGATGTGCTCGAGGCCGGGCAGCTCGGCCTTGACCGCCTCGATCTTCTCGAGCTGGCCGGCGTCCTCGACGATGATCGCCCGCGCGCCCGAGTGGTCGACGACGTAGCGGCACTCCTCCGGGGAGTTCGTGTGGTAGACGGGGACCACGACCACGCCGGCGGCGAGCAGGGCGGAGTCGCACAGCGTCCAGTCGGGGCGGGTCTCGCCGAGCACGGCCACGCGGTCGCCCGGCTGGATGCCGAGCGCGGCGAGGCCGCGGGCGAGCTCCCGGACCATCGTCCCGAACTCCCCGAACGACCACTCGTGCCATGTGCCGTCGTGCGGGAAGCGGATGGCGGTTCCGGTGTGTCGCTGGGTGGCGTCGAGCACCATCCGGCCGAGCGAGTTCGCGGTCATGGCGCGCGATGCTGCCATAGCCTTCGCCTCCGCGGGGTCCCGAACGAGCTGAGGAGGACGTGAGATGAAGATGCGCGCTGCGGTTCTGGAGGAGTTCGGCGAGCCGCTCGTGGTGCAGGAAGTCGACCTGGCGGACCCCGCGCCGGGGGAGGTCCTCGTGCGCCTGGTGGCCTGCGGCGTGTGCCACACCGACCTCTACACGGCCTCGGGCGCCGACCCGTCCGGCTACGCCCCGGCCGTGCTCGGGCACGAGGGCGCCGGCGTCGTCGAGAAGGTGGGGGAGGGCGTGAGGTCGGTCTCCGAGGGCGACCAGGTGGTCACGCTGTTCTCGCCCCAGTGCGGCGAGTGCGAGCACTGCCGCTCGCCCCGCACGAACCTCTGCCTGGCCATCCGCGAGCAGCAGAACAAGGGCTACCTGCCCGACGGTACGACGCGCCTCTCCCGTGGCGGCGAGCCGATCCGGCACTTCATGGGCACGAGCGTCTTCGCGGAGTACTCGGTCATCCCGGAGATCGCGCTGGCCAAGGTCTCGCCGGAGGCGCCGCTCGAGCACGCGTGCCTGTTCGCGTGCGGGCTCTCGACCGGGCTGGGCGCGGCGATGTTCACGGCCGGTGTCGAGTCCGGTTCCACCTGCGTGGTCTTCGGAGCGGGCATGGTCGGCCTCGGCGCGGTGGCCGGCTGCCGCCTGCAGGGCGCCGAGCGGATCATCTGCGTCGACCTGTCCGAGGACCGGCTCGCGCTGGCGCGCGGCCAGGGGGCGACCGAGACCTGGGTCGCGGACGAGAACACGGTGCAGCGCGTGCTCGACGAGACGCGCGGCTTCGGCGCCGACTTCACGTTCGAGGCGACCGGGCTGGTGAGCGTGATGCGCCAGGCCGTCGAGTCCGCCCGCATGGGCTGGGGCCTGTGCACGGTCGCCGGCGTGGCGGGCAAGGGCGAGACGCTCGACATCGTCCCGCGCTTCCTCATCACCGGCCGCCGCGTCTGCGGCTCCTCGTTCGGCGGCGTCAAGGGCCGCGAGCAGGTCCCGCAGCTCGTGCAGCGCTACCTCGACGGGGACATCGACGTCGCCCCGTTCGTCTCGCACCGCATCACGCTCGACGACGTGAACCGCGGCTTCGAGCTCATGCACGACCAGGACGGCATCCGGAGCGTGATCGACTTCTGATGGGCCTCGACGACTTCCCGCGGACGCCGCTGCTCTTCGGGCCCTCGCCCGTGCATCGCCTCGAGCGCCTGGAGGCCCACCTCGGCGGCGGCGTGAACCTGTGGGCCAAGCGCGACGACTGCAACAGCGGCCTGGCCTTCGGCGGCAACAAGACGCGCAAGCTGGAGTACCTCGTGGCCGACGCGCTGGCGCAGGGCTGCGACACGCTCGTCTCGATCGGCGGCGTGCAGTCCAACCACACCCGCCAGGTCGCCGCCGTGGCGGCGCGCTGCGGCCTGAAGGCGGTGCTCATCCAGGAGAGCTGGGTCGAGTGGCCGGACGTGGTCTACGACCGCGTCGGCAACATCCAGCTCAGCCGGATGATGGGCGCCGACGTGCGGCTGGTCGAGGCGGGCTTCGGCATCGGCTTCAAGTCGAGCTGGGAGGCCGCGATCGCCGAGGTCGAGGCGGCCGGCGGCAAGCCCTACGCGATCCCGGCCGGCGCCTCCGACCACCCGCTCGGCGGGCTCGGGTTCGCGCGCTGGGCGGCCGAGGTGGCCGAGCAGGAGCGCGAGCTCGGCGTGTTCTTCGACACCGTCATCGTGTGCTCGGTCACCGGCAGCACGCACGCGGGCATGGTCGCCGGGTTCGCCGCCCAGGACCGCGAGCGGCGGGTGATCGGCATCGACGGCTCGGCCAAGCCGGCCGAGACGCGCGACCAGGTGGCCCGCATCGCCCGGGCGACGGCCGAGCGGATCGGCCTCGGCCGCGACCTGCGCGACGACGAGATCGTGCTCGACGACCGCTACCACGCGGGCACGTACGGCATCCCGGACGAGGCGACGCTCGCCGCCATCCGGCTCGCCGCGTCACTCGAGGGGATGCTCACCGACCCGGTCTACGAGGGCAAGTCGATGGCCGGGATGGTCGACCTCGTCGCCCGCGGCGAGATTGAACGCGGCTCGAATGTTTTGTACGCCCACCTCGGGGGCCAGCCCGCTTTGAGCGCCTACGCGTCGCTGTTCAAGAGTTGAGCGCTCGGTTCTTCGAACTGCGGCATTGAGGGAGTGACGCGGGCGGGGGCGGTTGCGCATCGTGGAAATCGCGGGCTCGCGGAAGCCCGACCACCCTCCCTACAAGTGGGGTTTTCGAACCCTAGATCGGCCGCTCGTTGATCCACGTCGGCACCGGCTCGAGATCGTTGACGAACCCCGGCGTGGCCTCGACGCGCTCGAGCCAGGCGGCGACGTGCTCGAAGTCGCGCGGGTCGGCGCCCGCGTCGGCGCCGCAGTGGCCGTAGCCGTAGACCGCGATGTCGGCCACGGTGTACGTGTCGCCCGCGAGGAACGGCCGGCCGTCGGCGAGGCCGCGGTCGAGCGTCGCCAGGGCGTCGCGGCCGCGCTCGAGGCGGTTGGCGAACACCTCGGGCATCGTCGGCGTCGCGCCCCGCGAGCTTGAGGAACCGCGCGACGGCGAGGTCGGCCTCGATCCGGTTCTGCTCGAAGAACATCCACTGATGGACGTGCGCGCGCTCCACGCCGCCGTCCGGGAGCAGGGGCGTCCCCTCGGCGAGGAAGAGGAGGATCGCGCCCGACTCGGGGATGAGCTCGCCCGCGTCGGTCTCCAGCACCGGGATCCGCCCGTCCGGGTTGCGGGCGAAGTGCTCGTCCGTGCGCGTCTCGCCGCGGAAGAGGTCGACGGAGATCGACTCGTACGGCAGCTCCAGCTGCCGGAGGACCAGGCGGCACTTCAGGCAGTTGCCGGAGGAGGCGTGCTCGTACAGCTTCATGGCCGCGGCACGATACGCGCCGCCGCCGGTTCGAATCTCACGGCCTGAGCTCGAAGTGCATCGGGTCGGGGCGGGTCGGCCAGTCGCCGCCCCACGTGAACCCCTGGCGCTCCATCGCCTTCACGAGCCGGCGGTCCTGGCGGGAGCGGCCCATGAACGGGTTGGCGGCCGCGTTGAGGTCGACGGCCACGCCCCAGGCGTGCAGGGAGAGCTGGCCGCGGGCCTGGATCCGGCGCGGGGCGTAGCAGCCCGCGTAGTCGCCGGGGTCCACGAGCCGCGACAGGCCGCGGCGGCGGAGCTCGCCGAGCGCGCGGCGCAACGGCGGGATCATCTCGCGGTGGCAGGTGACCGTGCCGAGGATCGGCACGCGGCGGCTGACGATGTTGCGACGGACCCACACCGGGTCGAGCCGGATCCAGTCGGGGCCGTACGGGAGCCCGACGGCGGGCTCGCCGAAGCGCGCCTTGAGCTTCAGCGGGCGCGCCGGCCCGTCGGCGCCCGGCCCGTCGAAGATGCGGGCGGCGGCGCCGCGCTCGGCACGCCGGGCCAGCTCGTCCGGCGAGACCGCGGAGCGGAGCGTGACGACGACCGTCGAGCGCAGCGGGTCGACCCGGCGGTCGCCGTCGGCCATCGCGAGCTCGGCGTCGCGAAGCGCGTCGTCGCTCACCACGCCGACCACGCGCAGCGAGCGCCCGCCGTCCAGCCGCAGCCGTCCGCCGGTCGTCATGTCCCGGAGCCCGGCCGATGTGGTCGAGAGGATCGCGGTGCCGGGACGCAGCTTCGCGAACGGCTCCCGCTCGGGCTCGGGGAGCGTCCGGGCGTAGGCGGCGGGGTCCACGGTGAGCGCGTCGAGCGGGATCGCGTATCCGGCGCGGACCCCCGAGCGCAGGAGCACGACGCCGCGGCCGATCGGCGTGACGGCCTCGACCGCGGGGTGCGAGCGCAGCCGCCGCGCCGCCCGCCCCGGATGCTCGAGCGACCAGACGAGCGCCGTGATCGTCTCCGGCGGCGGTTCCGGCGCGGGCGGCGGCGCCGCCGGCGTGGGCGTCGCCACGGGAGCCGCCGCGGCGCGCTCGGCGGGCGGCTCGCCGGACGAGCCGCACCCGACGAGCAGCATCAGCAGCGCGAGCACGGCAAGATGCCGCCCGTGGACCGGTCCGGCATCCAGGCGGCGATCGACCTCGTCGACACGTGGGAGGCGCGCTGGGGCGAGCGCCCGCCCGCGCCGCCGGTCGACCAGCGACCGCTGGGCGGCCGCCTGGGAGGAGTTCGGTCGCCGGATGGACGGCAACTTCCCGTTCTTCCACCCGCGCTTCGCCGGGCAGATGCTCAAGCCGCCGCATCCGGCGGCGGCCGCCGGCTACGTCGCCGCGATGCTCGTCAACCCGAACAACCACGCGCTCGACGCCAGTCCCGTCACGAGCGAGATGGAGAAGGAAGCGGTCGCCGAGCTGGCCACCATGCTCGGCCTGCCCGAGCCCAACCTCGGGCACCTGACCGCGAGCGGCACGATCGCGAACCTCGAGGCGCTGTGGGTGGCGAGAGAGCTTCATCCGGACAAGGGCGTCGCGTACGGCGCCAACGCTCACTACACGCACGCACGCATGTGTCAGGTCCTTCGCATGCCGGCGACACAGGTTCAGGCCGACGCGTACGGGCGGATCGACCTCGACGCGCTCGACGCCGCCTGCGCGCACGGCGAGATCGGCACCGTCGTCCTCACGGCGGGCACCACGGGACTGGGCGCCGTCGACCGGATCGACGAGGCGCTGGCTCTGCGCGAGCGCCACGGGGTGCGCATCCATGTCGACGCAGCGTACGGCGGATTCTTCGCGCTGCTCGACGACGCGCCCGCCGCGCTGAAGGCTGTCGGCGCCGCCGACAGCATCGTCATCGATCCCCACAAGCACGGCCTCCAGCCCTATGGCTGCGGCGCGGTGCTGTTCGCCGACCCCGGCGTGGGGCGGCTGTACGCGCACGACTCGCCGTACACCTACTTCACGTCCGACGCCCTGCACCTGGGTGAGATCAGCCTCGAGTGCTCGCGCGCGGGGGCCGCCGCCGCGGCGCTGTGGCTGACGCTGCGGGCCGTCGACCTCGTCCCGATCCTCGCCGCCGCCCGCCGTGCCGCCCGCGACTTCGCCGGGCGCCTGGACACGCTGCGGCTCCACCTCGAGCCCGAGCTCGACATCGTCACCTACCTGCCGCCCGCCGAGACACTCAGCGAGCTCGACGCGGCCAGCGCCGCGATCCTGCGCGCCGGCATGGACGACCCCGACGACCCGGTCTTCCTCAGCGTCCTGCACGTCGACGCCGAGCACCTGACCGCGCTGCATCCCGAGCTGCGCGCCGACGCGCCGGGCGCCCGGATCCTGCGCAGCGTCCTCATGAAGCCGGAGCACGAGCCGGCCGCGGCGTGGCTGGCTACGCGGGTCGAGGCGCTGGCGCGAGCCAGCCGCTGAGCCGCTCGTACACCGCGGGATGGTTGAGCAGGGCGAGGTGGTGCGCCCCGCCCACGTGCAGCGTCTCCTGGGCCCGGTGGCCGGCGCTCTTCTCCAGGACCAGCCAGTCGCCGATCAGCCGCGCCACCGGATGGTCCTTCGACGTCGTCACCGTGGCCGCCACGAAGCAGTGGACGGCGCCGTCGAGCAGCGGGACCTCCTGGCACGCGGCCGCGCGCAGCGCCTCGGGGTCGCGGTCGCGCCAGTCCTCGTCGACCAGCGAGCCCTTCCGCAGGTCGCGGATCCCCGCGCTGCGGCGGCGCAGGAAGCCGGCGAAGGGCCGCGTCTCGGGCAGCGTGCCGAGCCCGGCTGCCGCGTAGTGCACGGCCGACTCGAGCGGGGCGCCGGTGTGCGGCGAGCCGAGCGAGACGACGTGCGTGACGTGCCGCACCCAGTCGCCGCCGTGATGGCACGCGCTGCGCGCCACGAGGCCGCCCATCGAGTGCCCGATCAGCGCGATCTGCTCCACCGGGACCGGCCAGTCGGCCACCAGGGCCTCGAGCTGCTCGGCCAGCTCGCGGCCGTTCTCGGAGATGTGGCGGCCGCTGTTGAAGCGGACGGTGACGGGTGTGAAGCCGTGCTCGTCGGCGAGCCGCTCGCCGTACGTCCGGCCGCCGCCGTAGCGCCAGGCGAGCTCGCTCTCGAACAGGCCGTGCACGAAGACCGCGAGCCGCGGCGACGCGCCGCTCGCGCGCAGGGTCATGGGGATGGCGAGCGGGCTCTCCTCGCGCTCGAGCACGTCACCGCGCAGGCCGTTGAGCACGGCCAGCACGAACGCGCCGCGCGGCGTGTCGGAGACCGGGCGGTCCTCGACGGCCAGCGCCGCGGCGCGGCCCGCCAGCGAGGCGGCTCCGGCGATGCCGGCGTAGACGGCGCCGGAGATGCCGTCGTGGATGAGCCTCACCGGCCCGTTGCCCGCGAACGCGCGGTCCGCGATGGCCCGGTGGATCTGCCCGATGCCGCCGGTGCCGAGGCCGAGCTCGTCGAAGGCCAGGCGGGTCAGCGCGCGGAGCTCGTCGGCCATACACCGGATTACTACCCGGCGGCCCGGCGGTTACGCGGCAGGTGACGAGGCGCACACACGAGCGTCATGACTTTGTGGCGGGGTTGTGACGAACCCCGGCAGGTGGGGAGGCGAGGGGTCGGCGGGGCCGTTTTCTCGTCGCGTCCTGGTTAGAGGTCACGGTGTGACCCCTAGGCAGGACGGTGGCGCCCAGACGGGAGACGAACGGGGCCGGCGCCCCCGCTTCCCTACCCAGCCGCAGTTCGCCGGGCCAACCACCGCCGCTCGAGGCCTACGGGCGTTCGACGAGCGTGGAGAGCGCCACCATCGTGCGGGTGCGCCGGACCATCGGGTCGCGCCTCAGCTGCTCGATCGTGTGCTCGAGCTCCTCGATGCCCTCCACGCGCACGCGCACGATGGCGTCGGCGTCGCCCGCGACGGTGTGGGCGGCGATGACCGCCGGCAGGCCCGCCACGGAGGCGAGCAGGTCGCCGGGCGCCACCGTGTCGCCGCAGTACAGCTCCACGAACGCCTCGAGGCGGTCGCCCAGCGCCTGCGGATCGACGATCGCCGAGTAGCCCACGATCACGCCGGTCTCCTGCAGCCGGTCGACGCGCCGCTTGACCGCGGAGGCCGAGAGGCCGACGGCCTCGCCGACCTCAGCCAGCGTGGCGCGGCCGTCGCGCTCCAGATAGTCAAGGATCTTGCGGTCGACGGCGTCGATACGGACGGGTCGTTGCACGATGCGCGCAGTCTATGCCGTCTTCCTTGCGGTCGGGCCGCTCAAGCGCTACGACCGCTCAGGTGTTCGAGGAAGCCCAGCTGTACTCACCCGTCACGGCGAACGCGGACGGCACGGTCAACGTCGAGCTCGCGGCCGACCACCCCGGCGCCTCCGACCCGCGCTACCGCGAGCGGCGCAACGTGATCGCCGCCCAGGCCCTGGCCTGGGAGCCCGGCCTGCCGGTCCCGCGGATCGACTACACCGAGGCCGAGCACGAGGTGTGGCGCATCGTCTGCCGCGAGCTGGCGCCCAAGCACGCCAAGTACGCGTGCCGCGAGTTCTGCGAGGCGGCCGCCGCGCTGGCGCTGCCCGCCGACCGCATCCCGCAGCTCGACGAGGTCACGGCCGGCCTCGAGCCGCTCACGGGCTTCCAGTACCACCCGGCCGCCGGCCTCGTGCCGCTGCGCGAGTTCTACGGCTCGCTCGGCGACCGCGTCTTCCACTCCACGCAGTACGTCCGCCACGGGGCGATGCCGCTCTACACGCCCGAGCCGGATCTGATCCACGAGGTGGTCGGGCACGGCAACCTGCTGGCCAGCCCGCGCTTCGCCGAGATCAAGCGCCAGGCCGGGCTCGCCGCCCAGCGCGTGGAGACCGACGAGGCCCTCCAGTTCCTGGCCGACGTCTTCTGGTTCACGATCGAGTTCGGCGTCCTGCGCGAGGACGGCGAGGTGCGCGCCTACGGCGCCGGGATCCTCTCCTCCTACGGCGAGATCGAGGAGTTCCGCGGGGCCGACCTGCGGCCGCTCGACATCCTCGCCATGGCCGCGCAGGAGTACGACATCACGCACTACCAGCCCGTGCTCTTCTGCGCCGACGGCATGGGCCAGCTGGAGGACGTCGTGGGCGGCTTCTTCGCCGCCTTCGACGACGACACGCCCGCACGGCTCAGGGGGGACGCGGGGGTTCCGCTGCACGCCTAGTAATCAAGGCGCTCGCGCGAGCTTGCGAGTGCGAGTAAGCCGCATTTGATTACCCTCAGCGCCCGAATGGCGAAGCGGAGCGTGAAGAAGGCACGGCAGCAGGGGGCCCCCGCGGAGCCGCCTCCGAGCCAGGAGGCGTCGCGGCGGCAGTTCTGGATCGGCGTGCTCGTGGCCGCGGCGATCCTCATCCCGCTCGGCGCCGTGGGCGTGGTCATCGCCTCGGGTTCGGACGACCCGCCCGCGGCGGCCGTCACCGACCCGGACGCGGAGTTCCAGGCCGAGGTCGAGAGCGAGGCCGCGAAGCTGCGCGAGATCACCCAGGTGCGCGACAAGGAGCAGGTCGCCGAGCTCACCGAGCGCATGCGCGGCACCGTGGAGGCGCTCGCCCCGGTGCTCGACGGGATGGGCCGTACGCTGCCGCCCGGCGAGGACGAGAAGGTCGGCCCGCTGGCCGGCGCGGGGCAGGTCGACCAGTGGCGCGACGCGGTGCGCACCGAGGACGAGTTCTTCGCCGACAGCGTGTCCGGCGAGACCGGCACGAACGTGGCCCGCGGCGGCTTCGCGACGTCGCTCGACGCCTTGGGAGAGGCGGTCGAGAGCTACCGCCTCGCGCTCGCCCAGCCGGCTGCCCAGGACGCGCTCCTGCAGCAGGCGCGCCGCCAGCGCGACCTCGCCGTGCGCAGCTGGTCGGTCGCCGCAACTCAGTTGGATGCGATCAACATCGCAACCGGGTACGGTCACCAGCACGTGTACCTCGGCGGCACCGAGGCCGCCGGCGGCTTCGGTGCCGACCCGGCGCCCGAGGGCAGCGGCGCCGAGGGTGGAGAATAGGGAGCCATGGACTACCAGATCGACCACGACCCCATCGAGCGAGGCCACCTCGTCGTCGCCACCGGCGAGCTCGACATCTCGGCCACGCCGAGGCTCTCGACGGTGCTTGCACTGGGCTCGGCGAGTCGTGGCGGCCGGCTCGTACTCGACCTCTCCGAGGTCTCGTTCATCGACTCCACGGCGCTCGGCACGATCCTCAAGGCCGCGGCCCAGCTCGACGAGGCGGGCACGAGCCTCGCCGTCGTCGCGCCCGACGGCCCGGTCCGGCGGCTGCTCGAGATGACCAACCTCACGCAGCGCTTCCGGCTCTACGCCACGCGCGAAGCCGCCCTCTCGGCGGACGGCGCTCCGGCCTAGGCCTTAGGCCGCTTCGCGGAGCGCCGCGAGCTCGCGGCGCAGGGCGAGCTCCTCGAGCGCGCGTCGCTCGACCCGCTGGACCTCGTTGGGCCTCATGTCGAGCCGGCGGGCGGCCTCGCGGATGGAGACCGGATCGCGGTCGCCGTCGAGGCCGAACCGCATCTGGATGACGGTCCGCTCCTGCTCGGGCAGGGTCTCGACCACGCTGCGCACGGTGTCACGCGCGAGGGCGAGCTGCACCTCCTCGTCCGGCGCCGGCTCGCTGCCGGGCAGCAGGTCGCCCAGCTCCGCCTCGCCGTCGGTGCCGAGCGGCCGCTCGAGGCTGGTCACCTTGCGCGCCACGTCGCGCAGGTCCTCGACCTGCTTGGGCGTGAGCTTGGCCTCCTCGGCGATCTCCTCGACGGTGGGGGAGCGGCCGAGGCGCGTGGCCAGCTCGCGCTCGGCGGCGGCGATGCGGCGCTCGCGCTGCGCGATGTTGATGGGCAGGCGGATCGTGCGCCCGCGCTCGTCGAGCGCGCGGCCGATCGCCTGGCGGATCCACAACGTGGCGTAGGTGGAGAAGCGGAAGCCCTTGCGCCAGTCGAACTTCTCGGCCGCTCGGATCAGCCCGAACATGCCCTCCTGGATGAGGTCGAGCAGGCTGAGCTCGCCGACGTTCTGGTACTTGCGGGCGATCGAGACGACCAGGCGCAGGTTCGAGTTGATCAAGCGCTCCTTGGCCGCGAGGTCGCCGCGCTCGATCGCCTTGGCGAGCTCGACCTCCTCGGCGGGGGTGAGCAGCTCGTGGCGTCCGGCCTCGTTGAGGAAGAGCTGGAGCGCATCGGTGGTGTAGCCGGCGAGCTCGCGGTTCGTCACCGCGGTGGGCGGCGCGTTGCGCAGGCCGCAGTCGTCGAGGACCTGGCCGCCCTCCTCGTGCACCCGGGAGGCGATCGCCTCGACCTGCTCGGGGTCGAGATCCAGCTCCTCCACCACCTGGGCCAGGTCGGACTCGTCGATGCACCCGCGCTCGCGCGCGGTGGTCATCAGGGCGGTGATCTCCGGTGCTTCCCAGGGGACGGTCATGTCATTCGGGCCTACCCCCGGCGCGCCGTCGGAAGACGTGGACGAGGAGCTCTGCCCAGTCTGCCACGCCCGCGGCCAGGTGGCCGAGCGGGCCGGTGAAGAGCCAGGCGGCGAAGCGGCTGGTCATAAGGACCAGTTGTACAGTGATGGGCCGCCATGGCCACCGAAGTCGTCACCACCGTCACCGAGCTCCCCGAGTCGCGCGTACGCGTCCAGGCCGAGGTCCCGGCATCGGAGGTCGAGAAGCGCGTCGCCCAGGCTGCACAGCGCCTCGGCCGCGGTCTCCGGGTTCCCGGCTTCCGCGCCGGCAAGGCCCCGGCGCCGGTGATCATGCAGCGGATGGGCCGCGAGGCCGTCCTCGACGAGGCGGTCCGCGAGTCGATCGCGACCTGGTACACCGCGGCCATCGACGCCGCGCACGTGGTCCCGGTCGGCGAGCCCCAGCTCGACCTCGGCGATCTGCCCGCCCACGGCGAGCCGCTGAAGTTCTCGATCGAGATCGGCGTGCGCCCGAAGGCCGAGCTGGGGGAGTACAAGGGCCTCGAGGTCGGCCGCCGCGAGCCCGTCGTCTCCGACGAGACGATCGGCGCCGAGCTGGACCGCCTGCGCGAGCGCTCGGCACGGCTCGACACGGTCGACCGCCCGGCGGCCTCCGGCGACTTCGTCGTCATGGACTACCTGGGCACGCTCGAGGGCACCCCGTTCCCGGGCGGCGAGGGGCGCGACCAGATGGTCGAGCTCGGCTCCGGCCGCCTCGTGCCCGGCTTCGAGGAGCAGCTCGAGGGCGCCTCCGCCGGCGACGAGCGGACGGTCGCCGTCACGTTCCCCGAGGAGTACCCCGCGCCGGAGCTGGCCGGCAACGACGCCTCGTTCGCCGTGACGGTCAAGGAGGTCAAGGCCAAGGAGCTGCCCGCGCTCGACGACGACCTCGCCACCGAGGCCGGGTTCGACACGCTCGACGAGCTGCGCGAGGACATCCGCACGCGGCTCTCGGAGGCCGACACCGCGCAGATCGAGGGCGAGTTCCGCGAGGCGGCGCTCGACTCCGCGGTCAAGGCGGCGAAGGTCGACATCCCCGACGCGCTGGTCGAGGCCCGCGCGCGCGAGCTGTGGGACCAGATGCTCCACTCGCTCGGCCACCAGGGGATCAACCGCGAGACCTACCTGCGCATCGCCGGGCGTCCCGAGGACGAGATCATCGAGCAGAGCAAGCCGGACGCCGAGCAGGCGCTGCGGCGCGAGGCGGTGCTGGCCGCGATCATCGAGGCGGAGGGCATCGAGCCCACCGAGGACGAGGTCCTCGAGGCCGTCACGGAGGCCGCCGGCGACGGCGGCGGGCGGACCTCGCCGAAGAAGCTGCTGGAGCGCCTGAAGTCGGCGGGCCGCCTCGACGAGCTGAAGCAGGACCTGGCCCAGCGCAAGGCGCTGGACATGATCGCGGAGTCCGCGAAGCCGATCTCGATCGAGCAGGCGCAGGCCCGCGACAAGCTGTGGACGCCGTCCGAGTCCGAGCGCGCCAAGGGCGGCTCGGCGGGCGAGCTGTGGACTCCAGGTTCCTAGTCGCAAGTCCGGTAAAGACGGGCTCTCACGATTGCTAGGCTGTCGCCGGGCTCCCAGCCCAGGAAGCCTGAGCAGGACTCGAGCGCCCGAAGCGAAACGAAGCGAGGACCGTGAGCCCACTCGTACCGATGGTCGTCGAACAGACCTCCCGTGGGGAGCGTGCGTTCGACATCTACTCCCGCCTGCTGAACGAGCGGATCGTCTTCCTCGGCACGCCGGTGGATGACCAGATCGCGAATCTGATCGTCGCCCAGCTGCTGCATCTCGAGGCCGAGGACCCCGACAAGGACATCTCGCTCTACGTCAACTCACCGGGCGGTTCGGTCTACGCCGGGCTGGCGATCTACGACACGATGCAGTTCATCAAGCCCGACGTGCAGACGATCTGCGTGGGCATCGCGATGTCCATGGGCGCGCTCCTGCTGGCGGGCGGCGCCAAGGGCAAGCGGATGGCGCTGCCGAACGCCAAGATCCTCATCCACCAGGTGTCCTCCGGCTTCCAGGGTCAGGCGACGGACATCGAGATCCACGCGCGTGAGGTCATCGACCTCCGCCGCCGTCTGGATGAGATCATTGCCGACCACACCGGGCAGTCGATCGAGAAGGTCAAGCAGGACACGGAGCGGGATTACTTCATGAGCTCAGAGGAAGCCACGGAGTACGGCATCATCGACCGGGTGATCTCCGAGCACTAGGGACGGAAGACCATGGCGAGGCCCACCGACTCCAACGAACAGCTCCTCTGCTCCTTCTGCGGCAAGTCGCAGCGCCAGGTCAAGAAGCTGATCGCGGGCCCCGGCGTCTACATCTGCGACGAGTGCATCGACCTCTGCAACGAGATCATCGATGAGGAGCTGACGGCTCCGCCCACGTTCGATATCGACAACCTCCCGAAGCCGCGGGAGATCTACGGCGTCCTGAACGAGTACGTCGTCGGGCAGGAGCAGGCCAAGCGCACGCTCTCCGTCGCGGTCTACAACCACTACAAGCGCGTGCAGATGATGCAGGCGGACGACTCGGACATCGAGCTCCAGAAGTCGAACATCCTGCTCCTGGGCCCGACGGGCTGCGGCAAGACGCTGCTCGCGCAGACGCTCGCGCGGATCCTCAACGTGCCGTTCGCCATCGCCGACGCCACGGCGCTCACCGAGGCCGGCTACGTCGGCGAGGACGTCGAGAACATCCTCCTCAAGCTGATCCAGGCCGCCGACTACGACGTCAAGAAGGCCGAGACCGGGATCATCTACATCGACGAGGTCGACAAGATCGCCCGCAAGGCCGACAACCCGTCGATCACGCGCGACGTGTCCGGCGAGGGCGTGCAGCAGGCGCTCCTGAAGATCCTCGAGGGGACCACCGCGTCGGTGCCGCCGCAGGGCGGGCGCAAGCACCCGCACCAGGAGTTCCTCACCATCGACACGACGAACATCCTGTTCATCTGCGGCGGGGCGTTCGCGAACCTCGACAAGGTGATCGAGCGGCGGATCGGCCACAAGGGCGTGGGCTTCGGAGCCACCATCGAGACCAAGGCGCAGCGCGACACCGGCGCCCTGTTCGAGAAGGTCCTGCCCGAGGACCTCATGCAGTACGGGCTGATCCCGGAGTTCATCGGCCGCCTGCCCGTCTGCTCGGCCGTGCACCAGCTCTCGCGCGACGACCTGATCACGATCCTCACCGAGCCGCGCAACGCGATCGTCAAGCAGTTCCAGCGCTTCTTCTCGTTCGACGGGATCGAGCTCGTCTTCTCCGGCGACGCCCAGAAGGCGGTCGCCGACAAGGCGCTGGAGCGCGAGACCGGCGCCCGCGGCCTGCGCTCGATCATCGAGGACATCCTGCTCGACGTGCAGTTCGAGCTGCCGTCGCGGCGCGACGTGAAGAAGTGCGTCGTGACGAAGGAGACGGTGGACCGCGGCACGAAGCCGACGCTGGTCACCGAGGCCCCGGACGACGCGGAGTCGCCCGAGGCCAAGTCCGCCTAGCCTTCGCTCGCCTCGAGCTTCACGCGCGGGGCGGTCGTCTCGGAATCGTCGATCCCGCTCCAGAAGCTGCGGATCACCGTGCCCTCGCGGGCGCTGGTGTTGAGCTCGACCACGGCGACCCAGCGGGCGACGCCGTTCGAGCAGCGGCTGCGGACCGTGGCGGCCCCCAGGCGCTTGCCGCCGCTGGTGCGGACGACGGCGCGGCGGGCGATGCGCTGCGCCGGGCAGTGGTCGAGGCGCTCGACGAGCCGCGGGCGCGCCTTGGTGAGCAGCAGCTGCGGGCCGCCGTCGACGGCGCGGTGCGAGACGGTCAGGCAGCTGCGCCAGCCGGGGTTGTCCGGCGCCTCGCAGCGGGCCTGCGCGGCGGCGGGGGAAGCGGCGGCGACGCCGGCGATCAGGGCCAGGACGGTCGCGCCACCCACACGGCGCACAAGAAAGTGAGACATAGACGCGCGAGCCTGCCCGATCGCGCGGACTTCGTCACCTGTCCGTCCGGGGGGTTTTTCACAACCGCCCGTTGGCGCGCAGCGCCTTGAGCGCGAGCAGCGTCGCGATTCCGCGCCACTCGCACGAGGCCGCCGCGTTCCAGGCCGGCCAGGTGACGTTCCACCCGCCGTCCTGCTCCTGGGCCGCCTCCAGCGCGTCCAGGTGGCGCTCGAGGACCGCGGCGTCGAACAGGCGGCGGCTGCGCAGCCCGGGCAGGGGGGAGAGGCCGAGCGGCGAGGGCCGCTCGGCGGACGGATCGGGCTCGGCGGTCCGCAGCGGGGCGAGCCCCGGGGCGAGCGCGTCGAGCACGGCCTCCGCGCGCTCGGCGTCCGGGTGGGCGTCGAGGAACGCGATGCCGAACGTCAGGTCGTAGTTGGGCTCGTCCCCGATGCGGCTCAGGTCGAGCGCGGCGATCTCGCGGAAGCAGAACGCGTCGGCGCCCGCCAGCCACGGGTGCTCGGCGCCGAGCGCGTGGAGCGCGGCGGCGTTGATCGCCGTCTGGGTCAGCGAGGGCTCGTCGGAGTACTGCCACCACGGCGCGTGCGGGTAGGCCATGGCGCTCTCCAGCACGAACGGGATCGCGCCGTCGGGACGGGTGATGGTCATGAGCCAGTCGGCCGCGGGCCCGATCATCGCGTCGTCGTGCGCGCCGATCTCGTGGAGGATCTCCAGCGTCGTGTGGATGCCCACGGGCTGGCTCAGCGGGGCGCGCATGTCGGGCTCGACGGCGTGGCCGAAGCCGCCGTCGTCGTTGCGGTAGGCCTTGAGGGCGTGGAGCACCGGCTCGGCGGGCGCGCCCTCGAACAGGTGGGCGAAGCGGCGGCGCTCCAGCACCCGGGCGGTCGCGTAGAGGAAGGTGGTGGCGGCGTTGAGGTCGACGGTCATGCCGCCATGGTGGCCGGAGTTCGCTCGTCGCTCTTGAACGAAACGGACCTCTCGCCGGCGGCCGTCGCCCCGGTGGCGAGGAGCTGCGCGGGCGTGAGGCCGGCGAGGCGGCCGCACTCGCGCGTGAGGTGGGCCTGATCGGCGTATCCGGCGTCGAAGGCCAGGCGCGCGAGATCGCGGTCGTGGTCTGCGAGCCGCAGGAAGCGCTGGAAGCGCAGGATCCGCTCGAGCGTCTTCGGGCCGTAGCCGACGGCGTCGGCGAAGCGGCGGCGGAGCTGGCGGTCGCCGATCCCGAGCTGCTGCCGCGGCGTGCCGGTGGCGGCGGCGCGGACGATCGGGTCGGGGACGTCGTCGACGCGCTCGAGCACCGCGGCGGCGAGCTCGTGGGGCCCGGTCGCGCGCTCGGCGATCTCGCGCCCCGCCTTGCCCCACACGTCCTCGAGCGGGACGTTGGCGTCGAGGAGCTCGGCGGCCGGCAGTCCCAGCGCCGCGCCGGCGGCGCCGACCCGGAAGCGGACGCCGAAGGCGGTGCCGCGGGCGCGGCTGAGGTGCGCCTGCGTCGCCGGGCCGGCGACGAAGAGGCGGCCGTCGACGGAGACGATGTCGGCGCAGGCGTCGGGGAGGATGCGGCCGGGCTGCGCCTCGGGCTCGCGGTCGTTGGTCCAGAGGCAGGCCAGGAGCGGGCCGGTGGTTGGCAGCTCGCGGTAGGCCATCTCGTATGAATGCTAGGGCGCGAACGTCAACTGCGGCTGGGTAGGGAGGCTGGGGAGACCCTCGAACCTGCCTCCCTCAATGCCGGGGTTCGTGAACGAACTGCTCGGCGGCGTCGACCGCGGCCTCGCGCCACGAAGGCACGAGCCCCGCCCGCACCCGCCGGTCGACGAGGTCGTCGACGGTCAAAGCGAGCTCGTGGCGGACCGCCCACAGCAACTCGGCGGCGCACACGGGGACGCCGTCCGCCACCGGCTCGAGCAGCTCGGGCCGCCCGTCGGCCAGGGCGACCACGGCGGGCGCCTCGGTGCCGTACCGCCGGACGAGCCGGTCCGGCGCGGCGACGGAGCGCAGCGCGGCCGGCGGTGCGGCCCCGACCAGGGGCAGCCGCGCCGTGCGGCACGGCCTTGTGGTCACCCGGTCGACGACGTCCTGGGCCATGCGGCGGTAGGTCGTGAGCTTGCCGCCGACGATGGCCAGCGCGCCCGACTCGTCCTCGACGATGACGTGGCGGCGGGAGAGGTCGGCGGTCTCGCCGTCGCCGGAGGCGGCCAGCGGGCGCAGGCCCGCGTAGCGGCCCACGACGTCCTCCGGCCGGAGCGGCGCATCGAGCGCCGCCGAGGCGAACTCGAGCAGCTCGGCCTCCTCCGCGGGCGACGGCTGCGGCTCGTCCGCGGGCTCGCCCGGAGCCGGGACGTCGGTGAGGCCGATGGCGACGAGGCCGTCGCTGCGGGGGATCGCGAAGACCCAGCGGCCGCGGCGGCCCGGGACGCGCCCGTTCACCACGGCGCGCGGGTCGCCGAGCCGTGCGGCCGGGACGAGCAGGTGCGAGCCGCGGCTCGGGCGCAGCGTGACCGCCGCGGTCAGCGCGTCCGTCCACACGCCCGCGGCCACGATGACGCGGCGGGCGCGGACGGAGAACGGCGAGCCGGTGAGCTCGTCGACCGCCTCGACGCCGTCCTCCCGCAGCGCGGTCACGCCCGCGTGGGTGATCACCCGCGCGCCATGGGCCGCGGCGGTGCGGGCGACCGCGACGACCAGCCGGGCGTCGTCCTCGAGCTGGCAGTCCCAGCTCAGCAGCGCGCCGCGCAGGCCGCCGCCCCGCAGCGCGGGCGCCAGCCGGCGGGCCTCCAGCGCGCTGACGCGCCGCGCCGGCGGCAGCGCGCGGCGGCTGGTCCGCGCCGCGCTGCGCAGCCCGTCGCCGACCCGCAGGCCGACCAGCGTCCTGGCCGCCGTCGCGCGGTCGACGCCGGCGTCGAGCGGGATCACGTACGGCAGCGGCCGGATCAGGTGCGAGGCGACCGTGCGCATCAGCGTCGCCCGCTCGACGGCCGACTCCCAGGCGAGGCCGACGTCGCCGTGCTCGAGGTACCGCAGCCCGCCGTGCACGAGCTTCGAGCTCCAGCGGCTCGTGCCGAAGGCCAGGTCGCGGCGCTCGAGCAGCGCCACCGAGAGGCCGCGGGAGGCGGCGTCCAGCGCCACGCCGGCGCCGGTGATCCCGCCGCCCACGACCACGAGGTCGACCGCTTCGCCATCGGCCAGCCGGTCGAGCTCTGCCGCGCGCCGACCGGCGCTCAGGGAGGCGCTCACGGCCGGAGGTACCCGTCGATCGCCCGCGTCAGCTCGGGCCAGGGGTCGAGGCCGAGCTCGCCGTGCGAGGCGAGCACGAACCCGCGCGAGATCAGCTCGACTCCCGCGGCGAGGACGGCCGGCGACACGTCGGTCCGCACGGAGCCGTCCCGAGCCGACAGCGCCTCGGACGCCGCGGCCACCGCGATCTTCTGCATCCCGCCGAGCCGCCGCGTCACGTACGGCAGCAGCAGCTCGGGGTCGACGTCGAGCAGGCGCACGAACAGCGGGTCGGACGCCAGGGAGCGCGCGCCGTGCACGACCGTCGCCACCACGCGCTCGCGCACCGTCGCGCCAGAGGCCGAGGAGGCGGCCTCGGAGATCAGCCGGCCGAACTCCCGCGTCATCAGCGCGGCGAGCACGCCCTCGAGGTCCGGGAAGCGGCGATACAGCGTCATCCGGCTCACGCCGGCGCGCCGGGCGACGTCGGTCACCGTCGTCCGCCGCACGCCCACGGCCAGCACGCACTCGCGGGCCGCGTCGAGGAGCCGGTCGTCCTCGCTCACGACGTTACGTTGTGACATTCAGTGTCGAAGTGTAACGAACGGCGCGAGCGATCTAGACTCCGCGGCCGGATGAGCGCCGATTTCGAGACCAGCACGCGCTACGACCCCGCCGCCGTCGAGCCGCGGGTGCGGGCGCAGTGGCTCGAGTCCGGCCTCTTCCACCCCGAGAACGCCGGCACGGCCGCGGAGAACTACTCGATCGCGATCCCGCTGCCGAACGTCACCGGCGCGCTCCACATGGGCCACGCGCTCAACGGCTCCGTGCAGGACACGCTGATCCGGCTCGCCCGCATGCGCGGGATGCGCGCCAAGTGGATCTTCGGCACCGACCATGCGGGCATCGCCACCCAGACGCAGGTCGAGCGGCTGCTGAAGTCCGAGGGCACGAGCCGCGAGGCGCTCGGCCGCGAGGCGTTCATCGAGCGCGTCTGGGAGTGGCGCGAGCAGTACGGCTCCACCATCGTCGAGCAGTTCAAGCGCCTCGGCGCGTCAGCAGACTACGAGGACGAGCGCTTCACGCTCGACCCGGCGTACGTCAGGGCCGTCCAGAAGGTCTTCGTCGACCTCTACGACAAGGGCCTGATCTATCGCGACAACTACATGGTCAACTGGGACCCGGGGACCGGCTCGGCCATCTCGGACCTCGAGGTCGAGCAGCGCGAGGTCACCGACACCCTCTACTACGTCGACTACCCGCTCGAGAGCGGCCACGGCGCGATCACCATCGCCACGGTGCGGCCCGAGACGATGCTGGCCGACACGGCGATCGCCGTCCACCCGGACGACGACCGCTACACGCGGCTGATCGGCGAGACCGCGATCCTGCCCATCGTCGGGCGCCGGCTGAAGATCATCGCCGACCCCTATGTCAAGCCGGAGTTCGGCACCGGGGCGCTGAAGATCACGCCCGGGCACGACCCGAACGACTTCGAGATCGGCCGGTCGCACGGGCTCGAGGAGATCAGCGCGATCGGCGAGAACGGCCGCATGACGGCCGCCGCCGGCGAGCGCTTCGCGGGCATGACCGCGCTCGAGGCGCGCGAGGCCGTCGTCGAGGCCCTGCGCGCCGAGGGCCGCATCGCCCGCACCGAGCCCCACACGCACGACGTGCCCTACTCGCAGCGCAGCGGCGAGCGGATCGAGCCGCTGATCTCGCTCCAGTGGTTCATGCGCATGGACGAGCTCGCCGCGCCCGCCATCGAGGTCGTCGAGAACGGCCGCATCCGCATCCACCCCGAGGGCCAGCACCGCCGCTACCTCGAGTGGATGGAGAACATCCGGCCCTGGTGCATCTCGCGCCAGCTCTGGTGGGGCCATCAGATCCCGGTCTGGTACCGCGGGGACGAGACCTACGT
Source organism: uncultured Solirubrobacteraceae bacterium (assembly GCA_963774155.1). Classification (GTDB taxonomy): domain Bacteria; phylum Actinomycetota; class Thermoleophilia; order Solirubrobacterales; family Solirubrobacteraceae; genus DASSUW01. The sequence goes on along the minus strand of CAVZDW010000003.1, from coordinate 134,358 downwards.
GGGCATGGAGGCGCCGGAGGGCGAGGGCTGGGAGCGCGACCCCGACGTCCTCGACACCTGGTTCTCCAGCGGCATCTGGCCGTTCGTGACGCTCGGGTGGCCCGAGCAGACGGCGGCGCTGAAGGCCTTCTATCCCACCGACGTCCTCTCCACGGCGCGCGACATCCTCTTCCTCTGGGTCGCCCGGATGGTCATGTTCGGGATCGAGTTCGCCGGCGACATCCCGTTCGACGACGTCTACGTGCACCCGGTCATCCAGGCGCCCGACGGGCGGCGGATGTCGAAGTCGCTGGGCACGGGCATCGACCCGCTGTACCTGATCGACGGCGGCCCGCGGCCCGCCGGTCTTCGAGCAGGGCGGGGAGTTCCCCGCCTACGGCGCCGACGCCGTCCGCTGGGGCCTGCTGGCCAGCTCCTCGACGCAGGACGTGCGCTTCAACGAGGAGCGCGTCGCCCAGGGGCGCCAGCTGGCCAACAAGCTCTGGAACGCCTCGCGGCTCGTGCTCCTCCGCGTGCCCGAGGGCGTGACGATGCCGGACACCGCGCCGGAGGTCGAGACGGTCGAGGACCGCTGGATCCTCTCCCGCCTGCACGCGGCCGAGCGCGACGTGGCGGCGGCGATCGACGGCTTCGAGTTCCACACGGCCGCCCTGCGCCTCTACGACTTCGTCTACGGCGACCTGTGCGACTGGTACCTCGAGATGATCAAGCCGCGGCTGTACTCCGAGGAGATCAGGTTTCGCGCTCCGATCCTCGCAAGCTCGGATCTCCGCGCGACGTTAGTCGGCTGGCCGTGTACGTCCTCGGCGAGACGCTGGCGCTCTGCCACCCGATCATCCCGTTCGTGACCGAGGCGCTGTGGGCGAACATCCCCGGCGCCGAGGGCCTGCTGCTCGTCCGCCGCTACCCGGTGGCCGACGACGCGCTGCGCGACCTGGACGCCGAGGACGACGTCCGCCGCGCGATCGCCGCGACGCAGGAGCTGCGCGGCTGGCGCGACCGGGTCGGCGCGGCAGCCGGCGCGACGGTCAAGGCGAGGCTCGACGCCCCGGGCTACGAACACACGGCCGCGCACGTGGCGCGGCTCGCCCGCTTCGAGTGGTCCGAGAACGGCGGCGATCCGGTGGCCACCGTCGGCGTGCCCGGCGGCAGCGTGGCCGTGCTCGCCTCGGACGGCGTCGACGCGGGGGCTGCCGCCAAGCGCGTCGAGGCGCGCCGCGCCACGCTCGAGCAGGAGATCAGCCGCGCCGAGGGCAAGCTCGCCAACCAGGGCTTCGTCAGCAAGGCGCCCGCGGCCGTCGTCGAGGCCGAGCGGGCGAAGCTGCAGAGCCTCCGGGAGGAGCTGGAGGGCCTCTGATGACGGCGGCGTGGCGCCTCGAGGACGCCGAGGCCCACCTGCTCTCGCTGGAGCTGTTCGGCATGCGCTTCGGCCTGGAGCGCATGCGGCGGCTGCTGACCGCGCTCGGCAGCCCGCAGGAGCGGTTCACCGCGATCCACGTGGTGGGGACGAACGGCAAGTCCTCGACCGTGCGCATGACGGCCGCGCTGCTCGAGGCCCACGGCGTGCGCACGGGCTCGTACCTCTCGCCGCACCTGAGCACGTTCGCCGAGCGGATCCGCATCGGCGACGAGGACGTCGAGCCCGACGCGTTCGGCGCCGCCATCCAGCGCGTGGCCGCGGCCGCCGCCAAGGTCGACCGCACGCTCGAGGACGACGACGACCGCGTGACGCAGTTCGAGCTGCTGACCGCCGCCGCCTTCGCCGAGTTCGCGCGCCGCGGGGTGGAGGTGGCCGTGGTCGAGGCCGGCCTCGGCGGCCGCCACGACGCCACCAACGTCCTCGGGGCGCCGATCGTCGTGCTCACCAACGTCGGGCTCGAGCACACCCGCTGGCTCGGGCCGACGGTGCCGGACATCGCGCGTGAGAAGCTCGCCGTCGTGAGACCGTCCCACCCGCCCGCCACCCTGATCACCGGTCCGATCGATCCCGAGGTGCAAGATCTGGCCCAGGCGACGGGGGCGCGGGTCGTCCCCGCGCCCGACGTCGAGGGTGGCCCGGCCGGGTACCAGCGCGCCAACTTCTCGGTTGCCGTCGCCGCCGCCCGGGCGCAGCTGGGTGAGCTCGACCCGCTGCGGGTGGCCGAAGTCGCGGCTCTCGTGCAGGTGCCCGGGCGGATGCAGGTGGTGACGGAGCGGCCGCTGACGATCTACGACGGCGCCCACAACCCGTCGGGCATGGCCGCGCTCGCCGCCGGGCTCGAGGCGGCGACCGGGGGGAAGTCGCTCATCGCCGTCGTATCGATCCTCGATGACAAGGACGCCGCGGGAATGCTTCGCGCGCTGCTGGGGAAGACGGCGGGAGCCGTGTTCACCAGCTCCCGCAACCCGCGAGCGCTCTCGCCGGCCACGCTGGCCTCGCTGGCCGAGCAGCTCGGCGGGCCGGCGGCCGAGATCGTCCCCGACCCGCGGGCGGCGGTGGCCCGGGCGCAGGAGCTGGCCGGTCCTGACGGCGCGGTGCTGGCCACCGGGTCGATCTACCTCGTGGCCGACCTGCTGGGTGAGCCGGGGCGGCGGAGGGCCTCGGCGCTGTGAACGATCGAGGGCCGAGCCTGCTCGCGATGGTGGCCGTCGTGGCGGTCGTCGTGGCGCTCGTCATCCTCATCTTCTTCGCCATCGGCTTCGCGCTCGGTCGCGCGTTCCTGTAACCCCTCCCACTACGATTCGAGCAGACATGCCCCTCTTCGGCATCTTCGGGATCACGAACGACAGCCTCAACACGGCGGTCAACGTGCTGCTCGTCGTGCTCGTGACGGTCTGGTTCGCGCTGATCTTCTGGACCTACGCGGACGCCCGTCGCCGGATCGACGACCCCATGCTCGTCGCGTGCGCGACCGTCGCCTCGCTGTTCCCGTTCGTGGGCACGATCGTCTATCTGATCGTGCGCCCGCCGGAGTTCGTGGACGACGTGCGGCTGCGCGAGCTGGAGATGACGGCGGCCGAGGCCCGCCTCGCCCAGCTCGACTACCAGCTCTGCCCGCACTGCGACTACGAGATCAAGGCCGACTACCTGCGCTGCCCGAGCTGCATGCGCAAGCTGAAGGAGCGCTGTTACTCCTGCGGCAAGCCGGTCGACCCGGCATGGAAGCTGTGCCCGTTCTGCGAGGCGGAGATGGAGACGCCGCCTCCGCCGCAGGCGACGCGCCGGAGGCGAGGCCGGTCGGCGACGACCGACCAGCCGACGGTCTCCGCCGAGATCGCGGTGGAACGCACGGACGCCGAACGCGAACCTGAACGCTCTCGCGAGCGACGTTAAACCGAAAGGACCATCCGTGGACAGGACGTTGATCCTGGTCAAGCCCGACGCCTTCGCGCGGGGACTCACCGGCGAGATCATCGCCCGCTTCGAGCGCAAGGGCCTCAAGATCGTGGCCCTGCAGCACATGACGCTGACCGAGGACACCGCGAAGGAGCACTACGCCGAGCACGACGGCAAGCCGTTCTTCGGCGAGCTCGTCGAGTTCATCACCTCCGGCCCGCTGGTCGCGATGGTGCTCGAGGGCGAGCAGGCGATCGCCGCCGCGCGCCAGGTGATCGGCGCCACGAACCCGATCGAGGCGTCGCCCGGCTCGATCCGCGGCGACTTCGCCATCGCGGTCGGCCAGAACATGGTCCACGGGTCCGACTCGGTCGAGTCGGGCAAGCGCGAGGCCGCGCTGTTCTTCCCGAACCTCTAGTCCTGGCCTCGGCCTCGCCGCAGCGGCGGGCCATCCTCGAGCAGGCCGGCATCCCCTTCGAGGCGGTGCCGGCCGACATCGACGAGGACACGGAGGGCGATCCCGCGGCGGTGGCGGAGGGCAACGCCCGCCGCAAGGCGCTGGCGGTCCCCGGCGACCTCGTGCTGGGCGCCGACACCGTGGTGGCGCTCGACGGCGCCATCCTCGGCAAGCCGCGCGACGCCGCGCAGGCGGCCGAGTACCTCGGTCGCCTCAACGGCCGCACGCACGAGGTGGTGGGCGGGATCGCGCTGGCCGCCGGCGGCGAGATCGTGGCCAGCGCCGTCGAGATCACGCGCGTGACCTTCCGCCGCCGCAGCGCCGACGAGATCGCCTCCTACGTGGCCACCGGCGAGTGGGTGGGACGGGCCGGCGGCTACGCCATCCAGGAGGAGGGCGGGTCGTTCATGGTCGAGCGGATCGACGGCGATTACCTCAACGTCGTCGGCCTGCCGCTGGAGCGCCTGAAAACGTTTCTCCTGGCGGCTTACTCGCAAGCTCGCGCGAGCGCCTTGATTACACGCGGTTTGAGCTGCCGAACCCTTCGATACACTCACCGCCCGGCGCGGGCTCGGTCCACACCTGCGTGCGCTCCCTCCTGAATGGGTTTCTTCTCGTACCTCACCGGTTTCGGCGGCCGCGACATGGCCGTCGACCTCGGCACCGCCAACACCCTGGTCTACGTCCGCGGTCGCGGGATCGTCCTCTCCGAGCCGTCCGTGGTGGCGATCGACTCGCGCACGGGCGAGGTGCACGCGGTGGGGATCGAGGCCAAGCGCATGCTCGGCCGCACCCCCGGGACGATCTCGGCCATCCGGCCGCTGAAGGACGGCGTGATCGCCGACTTCGACGTCACCGAGGAGATGCTCCGGCACTTCATCCAGAAGGTGCACCAGAACCGCTGGGCGCACCCGCGCGTGGTGGTCTGCGTGCCCTCCGGCGTGACCGGGGTGGAGAAGCGCGCGGTCGAGGAGGCCTGCCTGAGCGCCGGCGCCCGCCAGGCGTACCTGATCGAGGAGCCGATGGCGGCCGCCATCGGCGCCGGCCTGCCGGTGGGCGAGCCGACCGGCAACATGATCGTCGACATCGGCGGCGGCACCTCCGAGGTGGCCGTGATCTCGCTCGGCGGCATCGTCGTCTCCCAGTCCGTACGCGTCGGCGGGGACGAGCTCGACGAGGCGATCATCAACTACGTCAAGAAGGAGTACAAGCTCCTCATCGGCCAGCAGACGGCCGAGGAGGTCAAGCTCGAGATCGGCAGCGCCTACCCGCTCGACGAGGAGGTGCAGGCCGAGATCCGCGGCCGCGACCTGGTCTCCGGGCTGCCCAAGACCGTCGTGCTCACCTCCGAGGAGGTGCGCGCCGCGCTCGAGGAGCCGCTCGTGCAGATCATCGACGCGATCAAGGAGACGCTCGACCGCACGCCGCCGGAGCTGGCCTCGGACATCATGGACCGCGGCATCATGCTCGCGGGCGGCGGCTCGCTCCTGCAGGGGCTCGACGAGCGCCTGCGCGAGGAGACGCAGATGCCCGCGCATCGCGCCGACTCGCCGCTGACCTGCGTCGCGGTCGGCTCGGGCCGGTCGCTGGAGGAGTTCGAGGCGATCCACCGCTCGAACCGCAACAATCGCAACCGACGCCCCCCAAGGCGATGACGCTCCACCATGCATGACAAAGCCGTTCGACGACGTCGAGCGGTGCTCGCCGCGTTAGTCGCGCTGTCGCTCTTCCTGCTGACGGCGTACTTCGGCGAGGGCTCCAACGGCACCCTGCACGCGGTCCAGCGCACCACCATGGAGGTGCTGGCCCCGATCCAGGAGGGCGCCAACCGCGCGCTCAAGCCGTTCCGCGACCTCTTCGGCTGGTTCGGCGACACGCTCGACGCCAAGGACGAGCGCGACCAGCTCAAGGCCGAGCGCGACGCGCTCGAGCGCAAGCTCGCCGAGGTCACGGTCGAGAAGAACGACCTCGAGCAGCTCAAGGGCCTCAACGAGATCAACACGGCCGGCGGGCTCGACGACTACACGCCCGTCACCGCGCGCGTCATCGCCCGCTCGCCCAGCTCCTGGTACCAGACCTTCCAGATCAACAAGGGCACGAGCGACGGCGTCCGGGTCAACCAGCCGGTCGTGAACAGCGAGGGCCTCGTCGGCAAGGTGAAGGAGGTGTCCGACGGCAACGCCGTCGTGATGCTGCTCACCGACCCGGAGTTCGGCGTCTCGGCCCGCTCGCTCGAGAGCGGCGAGCCGGGCAGCGTCAGTCCCGCCGTCGGCTCGGCCGGTGACCTGCGCTTCGAGCTCGTCCCGAACGCCAAGGAGGTCAGGCGCGGCGACCGCATCATCACGGCGGGCACCAGCACCTCGGCCCGCGTGACGGATCTCAGCTCGCTCTACCCGCGCGGCATCCCGATCGGCACGGTCAGGCGGGTCGAGACCGGCGAGGGGGAGCTCGACCGCGTGATCCACGTGCAGCCGGCGGCCAACCTGCGCCGGCTCGACATCGTCGAGGTCCTCACCCAGCCCGAGGCCGACCTGAGGGCGCAGACGCCGTGACCGTGTCACCACAGGCCGTCGGCCGCCTCGCCGCGCTCGGCCTTCTCGGCGGCATCGTCCAGCTGACCACGGTCTCGCAGCTCTCGATCTTCGGTGTCCCCGCCGACCTCTCGCCGCTGCTCGTGGCCTCGGTCGGCTTCCTCTGCGGCTCGCTGACCGGCGCGGTCTTCGGCTTCTGCCTCGGCCTCTTCGTCGACACCGTGCTGCTGCAGACGCTCGGCGTCAACTCGCTCGTCTTCACGGCCGTCGGCTACGGCGCCGGCCGCGTGCGCGAGCTGCGCGACCCGGCCCACACGCTGGCGCCGGTGGTCATCTGCGCCGCCGCCACGGCGATCAGCGCGATCGGCTTCTCGCTGCTGCAGTTCCTGCTCGGCGTCGAGGCGCCGCTCTCGTTCCAGCTGCTGCGCCAGATCCTCATGACGATCGTGCTCAACACGCTGCTCGCGCTGCCCGTCTACGCGATCTGCCGCCGCGTGCTGCTCCCGTACCTGCCCGACGACCCGCGCCGCCGCCGCCGGCGCGCGTACACGACCGGCGGCCTCAGCCCGCTCTCGCGTGCCTAAGCCCGTCGAGGAGCGCCGGCCGCCGATCACACCGCAGCTCGCGGTGCGCGTCGCCATTCTCGGCGGCCTCGCCTTCGTGCTGTTCGCGATCGTCTTCTTCCGCCTCTGGTTCCTGCAGGTGCTGTCGGGCGACGACTACGTCTCGCAGGCGCGCGACAACCGCGTCCGCAAGGTGCGGATCGAGGCCCCGCGCGGCGACATCGTGGACCGCAACGGCACCGTGCTGGTCAAGACGCGGGTCGCACCCGTCGTGCAGATCGTCCCCAGCACGCTGCCCGAGTCGGTGCTCGAGCAGGCCGACGCGTTCCGCAAGGAGCGCGGCGTGGCCGAGACCGCCCGCCTGGCCGCCGCGAGCCGGCTGCGCTCGCTCGAGCGCGACATCGCCGAGCGCGGGCGCGCGACCCGGGCGCAGCGCCGCGACCGCCGGCAGCTGGAGCGCGCCGCCCGCCAGGCCGAGCCGGTCGCGATTCCGTCGGTGCCGATCGAGGAGCTCGATCTGCGCCGCCTCTATCGCCGGCTCGGGCGCGTCATCGACGTGCGGCCCAAGCTCATCCACGAGCGCGTGATCGAGGGCGTCGCCGAGCTGCCGTATTCGAACGTCACGATCCGCGCGGCGGTCCCGCGCAACGCGTTCAACTACATCCGCGAGCGCAAGGAGGAGTTCCCGGGCGTCGAGGTCGAGAAGCAGTACCTGCGCTCCTATCCGCACAAGGAGCTCGCGGCCCAGCTGTTCGGGACCACGCGCGAGATCTCGCCGAACGAGCTCAAGCAGGACCGCTACCGGGGCGTCGAGCCGGGCACGCGGATCGGGGCCGACGGCATCGAGGAGAGCTACGACGAGTACCTGCGCGGCACCGACGGCTTCACGCGCGTCGTGATCAACGCGCTGGGCAGCCGCGACGACCGCCGCCGCATGACGCGGCGCGAGCCGCGCCAGGGCAAGCGCCTGCGGCTGACGCTCGACCTCAAGCTCCAGCGAGCAGCCAACGACGCGCTCCAGCGCGCGGTCGCGGCCGCCGCCGAGAACGGCGCCAAGGCCGGCGCCTTCGTGGCCATGGACCCGCGCAACGGCGAGGTCCTCGCGCTCGGCTCCTACCCGAGCTTCGACGCCAACGAGTTCGCCAAGCCGATCTCCCAGAGCCGCTACAACCAGCTCTCCAGCGAGGCGCTCGGCGCGCCGCTGTTCAACCGCGCGATCGCGGCGACGTATCCGACGGGCTCGACCTTCAAGCCGGTCACCGCGATGGCGGCGCTCGAGGAGGGCATCATCACTCCGACGACGCCCATCGTGGACGACGGCGAGTTCGAGCTGGGCGATCGGGTCTTCAAGAATGCCCGCGACGCGGTGTTCGGCACGCTGCAGCTGCCGGGCGCGCTCACCGTCTCGTCCGACGTCTTCTTCTACCAACTCGGCGCGGAGATGAACAGCCGCGGGCCGGTTCTGCAGGAGTGGGCGCGCCGGCTCGGCATCGGCCGCCGCACCGGGATCGACATCCCCGGCGAGTTCGGTGGCCTCGTACCCGACTCCGACTGGCGCAACCAGGGCTACAAGGAGTACCTGCGCTGCGCCAAGAAGGCCAAGGTCACGCCCGGTACGACCGAGGCGCTGTTCACCTGCGGCGGCATCGAGCGCGAGTGGACCGCGGGCGACAACGTGAACCTCGCGGTCGGCCAGGGCGACCTCCAGGCGACGCCGCTCCAGCTCGCGACCGCGTACTCCACGATCATCGAGTCGGGCAAGGTCGTCCGGCCGCACCTCGGCCTGCGCGTCGAGGACGGCAACGGCGTGATGCTCGAGGAGATCCGCACGCCGACGCGCCGCCGCGTCTCCTTCGACGGAACCAACCGCGACGCCATCATGGCCGGCCTGCACGGCGCCGCCACGGCCGACGGCGGTACGTCGAGCGACGTGTTCTCAGACTTCCCGTACCGCGACGTGCTCTACGGTAAGACCGGCACGGCGGAGCGCCAGCCCAACCCCGACCAGTCGTGGTACGCGTGCTACGTCGACCACCCGACGAAGCCGATCGTCGTCGTGACCACCATCGAGCGAGGCGGCTTCGGCGCCGAAACTGCGGCACCCGCGGCGCGCCTCATCCTCAATGAGTGGTTCGATTTGAGCGACGACGAGTTCAAAGAAGGCTCGGACCAGTCGAATTGAGCTCCCACCCGATCCAGCCCGCATCAAACCCGCCGCCCCCGCTCGTCCCGCGCGAGTGGCATCTGCGGCTGGACCCGCTGCTCCTGCTCGCCACGCTGGGGCTGGCTGCAGCATCGGTGATCGCGCTGAACGGGGCGACGCAGAACGACGTCCTCGGGGAGCCGCGCTACTACGTCTACCGCCAGCTGGCGTACGTGGGCGTCGGACTGGTCCTCATGTACGCGGTGTCGCGGATCGACTACTCGCGGCTGCGCGAGCTGCGCTACCCGGTCTACGGCGTGCTGCTGGGCATCATCCTGCTCGTCCTCGCGCTGGGGACGAGCACCCGCGGCACGCGCGCCTGGATCGAGCTGCCGTTCTTCAACTTCCAGCCGTCCGAGCTCGGCAAGGTGCTGCTGGTGGTGGCGCTCTCCGGCTTCCTGGTCGACCGCATGCGCCGCATGGGGCGGGACACGACGGCGCGGATCATGCTGCTCGGCCTGATCCCGACCATGCTCGTGATGCTCGAGCCGGACCTCGGCTCGGCGCTCGTCTACGTGGCGGGCACGCTCGCGCTGCTCTTCGTCGCCGGGGCGCCGTGGAGGCACTTCGCCGCGCTGGCGACGCTGTTCGTGATCGCGGTGACCGGCGTGGTGCTGATCGCGCCGATGGCGGGGGTCGAGGTGCTCAAGCCGTACCAGGTCGACCGCCTGACCTCGTTCCTGCATCCGTCGGCCGATCCCGGCGAGGCCGGGTACCAGCAGCACCAGGCGCTGATCGCCATGGGCTCGGGCGAGAAGACCGGCCGCGGAGTGGCGGATGCGACCCAGACGTCGCTCAACTTCCTGCCCGAGCACCACACCGACTTCATCTTCGCCGTGGTCGGCGAGACCTTCGGTTTCGCCGGTTGCGCACTCATCCTCTCGCTGTACGCGCTACTTATATGGCGAGGTTTGCATATCCTGACCGTCGCGAAGAACCTGTATGGCGCGCTGCTCGCCGGCGGCATCACCGTGATGCTGCTCTTCCAGCTCTTCGTGAATATCGGGATGAATGTGGGGATCATGCCCATCACCGGCGTCACGGCCCCACTCCTGAGCTTCGGCGGATCGTCGATGCTCTCGACATTTTTGGCCCTCGGCTTGCTCCACTCGGTCCACGCGCAGGCGCGCGAGACGGCGGAGCTGAAGGGGAGGGCATCCGTCTTCCAATGAGGAATTTCTGTGAGAAAGCAAGTGCTGGTCACGGTCGATCGCGGCGAGACCCGCGTCGCCATGCTGGAGGCTTCCGGCGACCCTGCCGCGGCGCCGAAGTCGTCGGAGCGCCGCCGCAAGAAGAAGCCTGAGGTCCCGACCGGATACCGCGTCGCCGAGGTCTACTTCGAGCGCCGCGGCGGCCGGTCGATCGTCGGCAACATCTACAAGGGCAAGGTCGACAACGTCCTTGCCGGCCTCGAGGCGGCCTTCGTCGACATCGGCCTCGACAAGAACGGGTTCCTGCACGTCGACGAGATCGTCATCGAAGGCAAGGAGCAGGTCCGCCGCGGACGAGGATCGGGATCCCCCGGGACTCGAATCACGGACCTCCTGTCACCCGGCCAGGAGATCGTCGTCCAGGTCGTCAAGGACCCGCTGAAGACCAAGGGCGCGCGCCTGTCGATGGAGGTCACGATCGCCGGCCGCTACATGGTCTACGCGCCCACCGGCGAGGGCGTCGGCGTCTCGCGCCGGCTCGAGGACAAGGAGCGCGACCGCCTGCGCAAGGAGGCCAAGCAGCTCGACCTCAACGGCGGCGGCGCGATCATCCGCACGGCCGCCCACGGCGCCACCCGCGCCGACTTCGAGCGCGAGCTGCAGTACCTGTTCAAGCTCAACGAGGTGCTCGAGAAGCGCGTCGCCGACACCGAGGCGCCCGCGCTCGTCTTCCAGGAGGCCGACCTCTCGGTCCGCGTCGTCCGCGACATCTTCTCCGAGCACTTCGAGAAGGCCATCGTCGACGACCCGAAGGCGCACCACCGGCTCGTCTCCTTCTTCGAGCGCACGGCGCCGGAGCTGGTCGACCGCGTGGAGCTGTGGGAGGAGAGCGAACCGCTCTTCGAGGCCTTCGGCGTCGAGCCCGTGATCGAGGGGATGCTCAACCGCCGCGTCGACCTGCCCAGCGGCGGCTACCTGATGATCGACTACGCCGAGGCGCTGACCGTCATCGACGTCAACACCGGCTCGTTCATCGGCAAGGGCAAGGCCGCCCGGCTCGAGGACACGATCACCAAGACGAACCTCGAGGCCGCCGAGGAGGTCGTCAATCAGCTGCGGCTGCGCGACATCGGCGGCATCATCGTCATCGACTTCATCGACATGGCGCGCGCCCGCAACCGCGACGCCGTGCTCAAGGTCCTGCGCAAGGCGCTCGACGAGGACCGCACGAAGACCTTCGTGGTCGAGATCTCGCCGCTCGGGCTGGTCGAGATGACCCGCCAGAACGTCACGGACGGCGTGCGCGAGATCATGTCCAAGACGTGCCCGGTCTGCCACGGCGAGGGCGTCATCAAGTCCGAGGAGACGCTCGCCATCGAGACCGCGCGGCACCTGCGGCACATGGTCGAGGACGCCGGCGCGAACGGGGCCGAGGCCTACCTCGTGCGCATCAACCCGCGGGTCAGCGCGCACTTCACGGCCGACGGCGCGCGCGAGCTGCACGCGCTCGAGGAGCAGACCGGCAAGTTCTTCCACTTCGAGGGCTCCGAGGGCCTGCCGCTCGACCACTTCGCGGTGACCATGGAGGGCACGCGGGCGGAGATCGAGGAGCGCGCGGTGCCGTTCCGCGTCGGCGAGGAGGTCTACGTCGACATCGTCGAGCCGCACATGTACAACCCGGACGACGGCGTGGCCAAGATCGACGGCTACCTGATCTCGGTCGCCGGCGGCATCGGCTTCGTGGGCGAGAAGAAGCTCGTCCGCATCGAGGAGGCCGGTCGCACGGCGGCCACCGCCGCCCTCACGGGCGTGGACGCCGACGTCGCCGCCGAGGCCGCCACGGAGCGCGCCGAGGAGCGCAAGCGCGTGGAGGAGCGGTCCCGCCGCTCGGCCGCCGCCAAGCGCGGCGCCGCGGCCCGCAAGGCGCGCGCGGACGAGGCCAAGCCCGCCAAGGCCAAGCCGGCCAAGCGGCGCGCCAAGGCCGCCGCCACCGAGGAGGAGCCGGCCGCCAAGCCGCGCGGGCGCCGCCGCGGCCGCTCCGCCAAGGCGGAGGAGGACGCCAGCGTCGAGGCCGACGCCGTCCAGGCGCTGGCCGACGACGAGCCCGCCGAGGCGGGCACCGCTCCCGGCGCCGTGGACGACGCTGACGAGAACGGCGACGCGCTATCCTCTCGCCCTCGGCGCCGTGGCCGCAGAGGTGGCCGGCGCCGTTCGCGCGCGAAGGCCGGGGCCGACGCGGACGCTTCCGAGTGAGACCTGAAAATGTCCTACGCAGTCATCAAGACCGGCGGTAAGCAATACCGCGTCGAGGAGGGTCAGACCCTCCTCGTCGAGCGCCTGCCCGACGATCCCGGTGCCACCGTGGAGCTCGTCACGCTCCTGCTGGCGGGCGACGGCGATCCGGTGCTGGACGCCGCGAAGCTCGCGTCCGCGCCCGTCAAGGCCGAGATCGTCGGCCACGAGCGCGGCAAGAAGCTCCGGATCTTCAAGTACAAGCCCAAGCGCGGCTACAAGCGGCGCACCGGGCATCGCCAGGAGCTCACCCGCCTGCGAATCACCAAGATCGGGAAGTAGCGAAGAAATGGCACACAAGAAGGGTCTTGGCTCCAGCCGCAACGGGCGCGACTCGAACGCGAAGCGCCTCGGCGTGAAGGTGTTCGCCGGTCAGACCGTGACCGGCGGCGAGATCATCGTGCGCCAGCGCGGCACCCGCTTCAAGCCCGGCGACGGCGTCGGCATCGGCAGGGACGACACGATCTACGCGAAGGCCGCGGGCACCGTGGCCTTCCGCACCGGCCGCCGTGGCCGCGTGATCTCGGTCGACCCGGCTCCGGAGTAATCGCTTTCGCCTGCCAGGCGAGACGCTCCTTCGTCGCGCTCGCCTTCGGCGACGTTACCCGAAGGTGAAGGCGAAGCCGGCCACGCCGGCTTCGACCCCCAGCTCGAGCTCGTGCTCTCCCGCCCGGGGGAGCGAGACGAGCGTGTAGAGCCGCTGGCGGCGCACGGTGACGGACTTGTACGGCTTGCCGTCGAGGGTGACGGTGACGTCGCGCGGGCGGTTGCCGCGCGAGCCGAGCACGAGATAGACCGACTTGCCGCGCACGTTCGCTCGCAGCGTCGCGTCGTCGACGGCCTCGGCCGACTCCGCGTCGACCTTCCAGGTGCCCCCGAGTTCGAACTGGTCGAACCCCAGCTTCGCTCCGCCGGCGTACGGGTGCGTGCCCGGCCGGGGCGGCTGGACCCAGCGCTCGGCGCGGGCGGACCCGAGATAGGTCTCCGGCGTCGCGTCGCCGGGGACCTCGCCCTGCTGTGGGCCGGCGGCGGTGCCGAGGTCGTCTGAGCCCGCCTCCGCGAGCAGCGTGCGGATCGCCGTCTCGGTCACGAGGTAGTCGCCCTCGCCGAAGTGCGCGTAGCGGACCTGGCCGGTGGCGTCGATCAGGTACTTCGCCGGCCAGTAGCGGTTGCCCCAGGCCTCCCAGGTCCCGTAGTCGTTGTCCTGCGCGACCGCGTAGCGCAGCTTGCTGCGGGCGATCGCGTCGCGGACGTTGCCGGTGTCCTTCTCGAACGCGAACTCCGGCGTGTGGACGCCGACGATGACCAGCCCGCGGTCGCGGTAGCGCTCGTCCCAGGCGCGCAGGTAGGGGAGCGTGCGCAGGCAGTTGATGCAGGTGTACGTCCAGAAGTCGACGAGCACGACCTTGCCGCGGAGGTCGCTCAGGCTGAGCGGCGGGGAGTTGAGCCAGTGGCTGACGCCCGCGAACTCGGGCGCCTCGCCGAGCGCCGGCAGGTCGCTGCGGCCGGTGGCGTCGAAGCGCGGGGCGCCGCGCAGGCCGGCCAAGCGCCGCTCGACGGCGTCCGAGCGCTCCAGCTCGGCGGTCGGGTTGACCAGGATGGCCGGCAGCTCGTCGGCGATCGCCGCCTGGAAGCGCACGTCGGCGTCGAGCGCGATGGCCAGCGCGGTGGCGATCATCACCACCCCCATGACCTGCTGGAGTCGCGGGCCGCGCACGCGATCGAGCACGGCGCGGCCGCCGAGCGCGAGCGCCAGCAGGGCGAGTGCCGAGCCGAGCGCGTACCCGGCCGCCACCAGGACCGTCTCGCCCGAGGCCGCGCTCACCGAGATCACGGCGGCGAGGATCGGGCCGGCGCAGGGCGCGTACACGAAGCCGAGCGCGGCGCCCACGCCGAGGCCGGTCCAGAAGCCGTCGCCGCGCGTGCGCGGCCCGAGGCGGATGAGCGGCGAGAGCGCCGCCTCGAGGCGGTCGGCGAGCCGGGGCGCCAGAAGCAGCGCGCCGAAGCCGAGCAGCACGAGGACGGCGAGGCTGCGCAGGGTTCCGTCGCCCAGCCCGACGCCGTCGACCAGCTCCGCCAGCCCGACGATCGTGATCGTGAAGGTGACGGCGAGCCCGAGCACGACCCCGAGCGGTCGCCGCCGGCCGCCGGTCGCGCTCGCCGACAGCAGCGCGGGGAGGACCGGCAGCACGCACGGCGAGAGCGCGGTGCCGGCGCCCGCGATGACGGCGAACAGCGTCAGCAGCGCCACGCCACAACCGTACGCGGCGGCGGATTACGAGCCGGTTACGTCGGCTGCGCCGTCGGCCTGATGAGGATCTCGTTGACGTCCACGTGCGGCGGCTGCGACACCGCGAACATCACGGCGCGGGCGACGTCGTCGGCCTGCAGCGCCACCATCTGCGGTGGGTTGTCGAAGAACGGGGTGTCGACCATCCCGGGCTCGATCAGCGTCACCCGCACGCCGCTGTCGTTGAAGTCCAGCCGCGCCGACTCGCCCATGGCGGTGACGGCGTGCTTGGAGGCCGAGTAGAGCGAGCCCGGGAGGGCGCGCCGGCCGGCCACCGAGCTCGTGAGCAGCAGGTGGCCCTTGGACTCGCGCAGCGCGGGCATCGTCGCGCGGATGGTCAGCGCGCAGCCGTAGACGTTGGTGAGGACCATCTCCTTCCACTCCTCCGGCGTGCCCTTCTCGAAGCCGCGCGGACCGCCGAACCCGGCGTTGGCGAACGCGACGTCGATGCGCCCGTACTCGTCGAGCGTGCGCCGCACGAGCGCCTCCTGGTCGTCCCACTCGGTCACGTCGCAGCGGACGGCCAGCCCGTCGATCTCGCTCGCGAGCGCCTGCAGCTTGTCCTCGGAGCGGGCGGCGAGCACGAGCCGGTATCCGGCCTCGGCGGCGTGGCGGGCGGTGGCGGCGCCGATGCCGGTCGAGGCACCGGTTATCAGGAAGACGGGCTTGTCGGAGCTCATGGACGAGAGGTCTACCCGGTCGGGGTCGAACTCGGGCGCGCGGATGCCGAAGAAGGAGACATGACACGAGCCCTGATCGCCGCGGTCGCGCTGCTCGCCGCGCTGCCCGCGGCCGCGAGCGCCGACACCGTCAAGGGCACCGTGGTGGCGCGGGACGCCGCCCGCGGCACGATCGTCGCCGCGGGCCGCGACGGGACCGTCGCGACGCTGCGCGTGGCCCGCGCCGGCGGCTACCGCGCCGGGGTGAAGGTGCGCGCCACGGCCGCCCCGCAGGCCGACGGCACCTACCGGGCCTCGGCCGTCAAGCGGCTCGGCCGCGCCGGCGCCGCCCGGGTCCGCGGCACGCTCGTCCGCCATGCGGGCCGCGACTACGTGATCTCCTCCGGCGCGAGCACGTTCACGCTGCGCTCCGCCCGCGCCGCCGCTCCGACCGCGGCCGGCGCCGTCGTCCACGCCGACCTCAAGGTCGCCAAGGGCAAGGTCGCGGTCAAGAAGCTCCGGACGGCCGGCCAGGCCGCCACGCTGGAGCTCGAGGGCACGCTGACGGCGTTCGACGGCTCCACGTTGACGGTCCAGGTCGAGGGCTCGAGCGCCGTGGCCGTCGCGGCCCCGGCGGGGGTCGAGCTGACCGCCGAGACCGGCGACGACGTCGAGCTGCTCGTCACCGCCGGCCCGGTGCTTGGGCTCCTCGCCATCGACGGCGAGATCGAGGCGTCCGGCGCGGTGGCCGCGGTCGCGCCGACGTCGATCACCGTCGGCGGCGTCACCTGCGCGGTCCCGGACTACCTCGACGTCACCGACATCCTCGTCGGCGACGCGGCCTACCTGGTCTGCGTCGAGGACGGCGGCGTGCTGACGGCCGACGAGATCGAGGTGGACGCCGAGGCGTGGGTCGATGAGGACTTGGGCGACGACGATCCGGAGCTCGAGGAGGACTAGGGCTACCGTAGGGCGCGGTTTGTTGACGGATCGCGCCCATCTCGAAGTCCGCGCCGGAGCCGGCGGCAACGGCGCGCTCTCGTTCCGCCGCGAGGCCCACGTCCCCAAGGGCGGGCCTGACGGCGGCGACGGCGGCCGCGGCGGCGACGTGGTGCTGCTCGTCGACGACTCGATGCGCGACCTGCAGGCCTTCCGCCGGCGCGTGCACTTCCGCGCCGATCGCGGCGGCCACGGAGGCGGCAACCAGCGCCACGGCGCCGACGGCGACACGATGGTCGTGCGCGTGCCGCCCGGGACGCAGGTCGAGAAATGGGACGGCGCGCAGTACGACCTCGTGCGCCCCGGGCAGGAGGTCACGATCGCCCGCGGCGGAGCGGGCGGCCGCGGGAACACGCGCTTCAAGTCGTCGACGCGGCAGACGCCACGGCTGGCCGAGCGCGGGCTGCCGGGCGAGGAGGGGCGCATCGACCTCCACCTCAAGCTGCTGGCCGACGTCGGCCTCGTCGGGCTCCCCAACGCCGGCAAGTCGTCGCTGCTGGCGCGCATGACGCGCGCGCAGCCGAAGGTCGCCGCCTACCCCTTCACCACGCTCGAGCCGGTCCTCGGCACGCTCGAGGGCGACGACCGCCAGCTGGTCGTCGCCGACATCCCGGGCCTGATCGAGGGCGCGAGCGACGGCGCCGGCCTCGGCCACGACTTCCTCGCGCACGTCGAGCGCACGCGCCTGCTCGTCCACGTGCTCGACCTCGCGCCCCTCGACGGCTCGGACCCGCTCGAGAACCACGGGGTGATCGAGAACGAGCTGACCGAGCACGACACCCGCCTGGCCGAGCTCCCGCGCATCCTCGCGCTGTCGAAGGCCGATCTCGTGCCCGAGGACGCTGCCGCCGAGGCCGTCGCCGAGTGGGAGCAGCGGCTCGGCATCCCGGTCGTCCTCACGTCGTCCGCCACCGGGCAGGGCGTCGACACGCTGCGGCGCGAGCTCCTGCGCCGCGTCCCGCTCGCCGAGCCGGTCGACGAGATCGCGGCCGAGGACGACGTCGCGGCCTTCCAGGTCTTCCGCCCGGCCGCCGGCCGCGCGTTCGAGGTGGAGAAGACCGGCGACCGCGAGTTCCGCGTCACGGGCGAGGCGGTCGACCGCCTGATCGCCCGCCACGACCTCGAGAACGAGGAGGCGCTCGCGCACGTCGAGCACCGGCTGCGGCGCATGGGCGTCATCGCCGCGCTCGAGCACAAGGGGTTCGAGCCCGGCGACGACGTCGAGCTCGGCGGCGTGGTCTTCGAGCTCGATCCGTCCTAGGCTGCGGTCCGTGCCCATCGCGGTCGTCAAGCTCGGTTCGTCGATCGTCGCCGAGGACAGCGGCGAGATGCGGCTGTCCGTCGTGGCGCGCATCTGCGAGGAGGTGGCCGCGCTGCACGGCGAGGGGGTCGACGTCGTCGTGATCACCAGCGGCGCCATCGCGCGCGGGATGCGGCTGCTCGGCCTCGGCTCGCGGCCGGCCGCCGTGCAGGATCTCCAGGCGGCCAGCGCGGTCGGCCAGGGGCGGCTCTACCGCACGTACGACGAGCTCCTGCGCGAGCGCGGGATCCAGAGCGCCCAGGTGCTGCTCACGTTCTTCGACGTCAGCGCCCGCACGCACTACCTGAACGCCCGCCGGACGCTGGCCCGGCTGCTCGAGTGGCGGATCGTGCCGGTGATCAACGAGAACGACACGACGACCACCGACGAGATGTCGTTCGGCGACAACGACTTCCTCGCCGCCCAGGTCTCGGTCCTCGTCGGCGCCGACCTGCTCCTGCTCCTGACCGACGCCGCCGGCCTCTACACCGCCGATCCGCGCACCTCGCCGGACGCGAAGCTCGTCGAGGAGGTCACCGATCCCGCCACGCTGGCCGACCTGCAGATCGGCCACGCGCCGTCGCCGCTCGGCTCGGGCGGGATGCGCTCGAAGGTCGTGGCGGCGGAGATGGCGTCGGCGGCGGGGATCTCGACGGTGATCGGGAGCGGGCTGATCGAGGGCGTGCTCGCCCGCGCCTGGGCGGGCGAGCCGGCGGGGACGCGCTTCGCGCCCCACCCGGTCCGCCAGTCGAGCTTCAAGCTCTGGCTGCGCTACGCCAAGCAGAGCCGCGGGACGGTGACCGTCGACGCGGGCGCCGCGCGGGCGCTGCGCGAGGGCGCCGCTTCGCTGCTCCCGGTCGGCATCGTGGGCGTCGACGGCGGCTTCGACGCGGGCGACGCCGTCGAGGTGCGCGACGGCCGCTCGGCCATCGGCAAGGGCATCTCCAACTTCTCGGCCGTCGAGCTGCGCCAGGTCATGGGCCTCAAGTCCACGCAGGTCCGCGAGGTGCTCCCGCGCGCGACCGAGGAAGCGGTTCATCGGGACTACTTCGTCCTCGTCTGAGACGAGTCCTCGCCTAGACTTTCTCTATGGCCGTCGCCGCCCGCACCGTCACCGACATCTGCCTCGCCGCCAAGGCCGCCGCACGGCGCCTCGCGCAGGTCGACTCCGGCACCAAGAACCGGGCGCTGCTGGCCATCGCCGACGCCCTGGAGGCCCGCGTGGGCGAGATCCTCGAGGCCAACGCGCGCGATCTCGAGGCCGGGCGGGAGTCCGGCCTCTCGTCCGCGCTCATGGACCGCCTGGCGCTCGACGAACGGCGCGTGGCCGCGATGGCCGGCGGCGTGCGCGAGATCGTCGCGCTCCCGGATCCGGTCGGCGAGGTGCTCGACGGCTTCCGCCTGCCCAACGGGCTCGACGTGCGCAAGGTGCGCGTCCCGCTCGGCGTCGTCGCCGTGGTCTACGAGGCGCGTCCGAACGTGACCATCGACGCGGCCGCCCTGGCGTTGAAGTCCGGCAACGCCATCGTGCTGCGCGGCTCCTCGTCCGCGGCGCACTCCAACGCCGTGCTGGCCGCGGTGGCCGGCGAAGCCGCGGAGGCGGCCGGCCTGCCGGCGGGCTCGCTGTCGCTGGTGGCCGGCGGCGGGCGCGAGGAGCTGGCCGAGCTGGCGACCCAGGAAGGCGTCGTCGACCTCATCATCCCGCGCGGCGGCGAGGGCCTGAAGGCGGCGCTGAGCGCGGTGGCGAAGGTCCCGGTCATCTACGCGGCGTCCGGCAACTGCCACGTCTACGTGGACGCGAGCGCCGACCTCGACTCCGCCCGCGAGATCGCCTTGAACGCCAAGGTGCAGCGTCCCGGCGTCTGCAACGCGGCCGAGACGCTGCTCGTGCACGCCGACGTGGCGGAGGCCTTCCTCCCGGCCGCGCTCGAGTCCTTGCGCGACGCGGGCGTCGAGCTGCGCGGCGACGCGCGCGTCCAGGCGATCGACGGCACGGTGATCGACGCCACCGAGGAGGACTGGGCGACCGAGTACCTGGCGCTCGTGCTCGCGGTCCGCGTGGTGGACTCGCTCGAGGACGCGATCGACCACATCGAGACGTACGGCTCGGGCCACTCCGAGGCGATCGTCACGGGCTCGGTGCACGCCGCCCACGCGTTCCAGCGCGGCGTGGACGCCGCCTGCGTCTACGTGAACGCCTCGACGCGCTTCACGGACGGCGGCCAGTTCGGCATGGGCGCCGAGATCGGCAACTCGACGCAGAAGCTGCACGCGCGCGGGCCGATCGGTCTCCGCGAGCTGTGCACCTTCAAGTACCTGGTCGAGGGCGAGGGTCAGGTCCGCCCGTAGTGAAGGTGGGACTTCTCGGCGGGACGTTCAACCCGCCGCACATCGGCCATCTGGTCTGCGCGCAGCAGGCGCTGGCGCAACTCGAGCTCGACCGCGTGCTGCTCGTGCCCGTGCACGAGCCGCCCCACAAGGGCATCGAGGACGACCCGGGCGTGGACCACCGCGTCGAGCTCTGCCGCCGCGCGGCGGAGGACGACGACCGGCTCGAGGTCTCGCTCGTCGACGCCGAGGTCCCGGGTCCCTCATTCACGGTCGATACCCTCGGGAGGCTTCATGACCGCTGCCCGGAAGACGAGCTGACCTTCATCGTGGGGGGAGACATGGCGCTCTCGCTGCCGACCTGGCGCGAGCCGCGCAGGATCCTCGAGCTGGGCGACCTCGGCGTGGCCGAGCGCGAGGGGGTGCGCCGCACCGACATCGTCGAGCGGCTGGCCGGCCTTCCCGTGGACCGCCTGCGCTTCTTCGACATGCCCCGACTCGACATCTCCTCCTCCCTGATCCGCCGCATGGTCGCCACCGGCCGGCCGATCCGCTACCTGGTGCCGCCGTCCGTGGAGGCGTACATCGCCGACGCGGGTCTGTACCGGACGCGCGCGGGAGCGTCGCGATGAGCCTCGAACCGGCCCAGCTCGCCGCGCTCGTCGCCGGCTACGCGGGTGACGCGAAGGCCATCGACCCGGTCGAGCTCGACCTGCGCGACGTCCTCGGCTACACCGACTACTTCGTCATCGCCACCGGCAACACCGACCGCCAGACCAAGGCGATCCACGACCGGATCCACCAGGGCCTGAAGAACGAGCACGGGCTGCTGCCGCGGCGCGTCGAGGGGCTCGGCGAATCCCGCTGGATCCTCATGGACTACCTCGACGTGGTGGTCCACCTCTTCACGCCGGAGGCGCGCGAGTTCTACCGGCTCGAACAGCTCTGGGGCGAGGCGCCGAAGCGCGCAGTGGGGGAGTAGCGGCGCCCAGCCGCGGGCTCCTGGCGCTGGGCGCGGCCGGCCTGGCGTTCGGGCTGGCGTGCGCGGCGCTGATCCTGGCGAGCGACCACGTCGACGACCGCGGGCTCGAGGCGGCGCTCGCGCTGCTGGTCGGCTGGTCGTTCATCGGCACCGGCCTGTTCGCCTGGTGGCGGCGGCCCTCCAACCGGACGGGCCTGCTCATGACGGCGGCCGGGTTCGCGTGGTTCATGAGCCAGCTGAGCGCGGCCGACGGCGACGTCCTCTACACGATCGGGATCTTCTGCGACGGCCTGGCGGTGGCCGTGATCGGGCATCTGCTGGTCGCGTTCCCGACCGGGCGGCTGCACGGACGCGCGGAGCGGCTGCTGACGGCGTCGGCGTACTTCGCGGTCACCGTGCTGCAGCTCCCGTCGCTGCTCTTCGAGGAACCGGGCGATCCGCTGAACCTGCTGATCGTGACGTCCGACCAGGGCCTGTCGGACGCGCTCGACGTCGTCCAGTACGCCTTCGCCCTGATCATCGCCGCGGCGACCGTGGTCGTGGTGCTGCGGCGCGGCAGCCGCGAGGCGCTCGCGCCCGTGCTGCTGACCGGCGGGGCGGCGTTCGCGGTGTTCCTCGTGGCCAAGGGGTTCGACGCGGCGGGATCCCCGTCGGAGGTGCTGGACACGACCGCCGAGGCGCTGGTGGCCACGGTGCCGTTCGGCTTCCTCGCCGGGCTTCTGCGCAGCCGCCTGGCCCAGGGCGCCGCGGTGTCGGAGCTGCTCGCCCGGCTCGGTGACGCGCCAGGCGAGGAGGCGCTCCGCGCTGCGCTGGCCGACGCGCTCGACGACCCGTCGGTCGCCCTGGCCTACTGGCTGCCGGAGTCGTCGCGCTACGTGGACGGGCTCGGTCACGAGGTGAACGTCGCCGGCCCGGGGTGGACCGAGGTCGAGCTCCAGGGCCGGCGGATCGCCGCGATCGCCCACGATCCGGGGCTGGCGGAGGAGCCGCAGCTCGTGCGCACGGCGGGCGCGGCGGCGGCTCTGGCGCTGGAGAACCAGCGGCTGGCGGCCGAGCTGCGGGCGCGGATCGAGGACCTGCGGGCGTCGCGCGCGCGGCTCGTGGAGGCGGGCGACGCCGAGCGCCGGCGGCTCGAGCGCGATCTCCACGACGGCGCGCAGTCGCGGCTGGTGGCGCTGGCCCTCAAGCTTCGCGTGGCGCGGATGAAGGTCGAGCCGGGGTCGGAGGCGGCCGGCCTGCTCGAGGAGTCCTCGGCCGAGCTGCAGGCGTCGCTGGACGAGCTGCGCGAGCTGGCGCGCGGGATCCATCCGGCGATCCTGTCCGACCGCGGGCTCGAGCCGGCGCTGCGCATGCTCGCCGACCGCGCTCCGGTCCCGGTCTCGCTCGTGGCCGATGTCGACGACCTTCCGCCGGCGGTCGAGACGGCGATCTACTTCATCGTCGCCGAGGGGCTGACCAACGTGGCGAAGTACGCGCGGGCGTCCGAGGCGTCGGTGGTCGTGGAGCGGCTCGAGGCTGGCGGCGTGGTCGTCGAGATCCGCGACGACGGGGTCGGCGGGGCAGACGTCAGCTCCGGCTCCGGGCTGCGCGGACTGGCCGACCGGGTGGCGGCGGTCGACGGGCGCGTCGAGCTGGACAGCCCGCCGGGTCGAGGCACGCTGCTGCGCGCCTCGATCCCGTGTTAGGTTGCCCTAACTCATGACTCGAATCGCCTGGCTCCTCACGCTCATGCTGGCCCTGCTCGCTCTGGCCGGCTGTGGCTCGGACGACGATGACGGCGGCTCCGCTTCGTCCGAGCCGAGCGCGCCGGCCGCGTCGTCGTCACCGTCGGCGGCCGCGACGTTCCCGGCGAAGGTCGAGCACAAGTTCGGCACGACGACGGTGGAGAAGGAGCCGGAGCGGATCGTCGTCGTCGGCCTCACCGAGCAGGACACGGTGCTCGCCCTCGGCTACACGCCGATCGCCACCACCGAGTGGTACGGCGACCAGCCGCACGCCGTGTGGCCCTGGGCGCAGGACGAGCTCGGGGACGCGAAGCCCGAGGTGCTCAGCGTCGCGGACGGCTTCCAGTTCGAGAAGATCGCGTCGCTGCGGCCCGACCTCATCCTCGGCGTGAACTCGGGCATGGAGAAGGCCGACTACGAGAAGTTCTCGGCGCTGGCGCCGACCGTCCCCGCCGGCAAGGGCAGCACCGACTACTTCTCCCCGTGGGACCAGCAGGTCGAGCTCGTCGCGGCCGCGCTCGGCAAGCCGGAGGAGGGCGCCGAGCTCATCCAGGGCATCAAGGACGACTACGCGGCGGCCGCCGAGGCGAACCCCGAGTTCGCCGGCAAGACCGCCACCTTCAGCCAGAACGGCTTCTACGACGGCCTCATCTACGTCTATCCGGACGGCCTGTCGACCGACTTCCTCACCATGCTCGGCTTCACGATCAACCCGAAGCTCACGCCGCTGGTCGAGAACGTGGGCGAGCAGGTCGCCGTGTCGGCCGAGCGCCTCGGCGTGCTGGAGGCCGACGTCATCGTCTTCGCGACCGAGAAGCCGAGCGACGTGACCAAGCTGCAGAAGGTCCCGACGTTCAACACGCTGCCGGCGGTGGCCGAGCATCGCTCGGTGTACACCGACGGCACGCTCGCGGGCGCCCTGTACTTCGACACGCCGCTCAGCCTCGCCTACGTGCTCGAGAAGCTCACGCCGCAGCTCAAGGCCGCGGTGGCCGGCGAGGCGCCCCAGAAGGTCATCGAGGACGCCGGCTGAGAACGACGAAGGCCGCTCAGAGGAGCGGCCTTCGTATCAGGTGGAGCTAGCCGGGCTCGAACCGGCGACCTCGTGACTGCCAGTCACGCGCTCTCCCAGCTGAGCTATAGCCCCAAAGGAGTAGTCGGCGGCGTAGTTTATCGCGGCTTCTTGGTTGTTCGCAGCGGGGGCGAGACGGAGGCTGAAACCGGTTCGCCCGGCCACGGTCTCGATCGGCAGATAGAAGCATCGCCTGAGCTCGTGGCAATACACGCCGATGCCGTCGATCTCGTCGCGTCCGTACGTCGATCGCACGTACCCGCTCGGTGTGTGACGGCACGTACTGAGGTAGACCACGACGACCGCGCCCTTGCGCTGGGCCCACTTGCACTGGACTCGCACCAGCTTGGGACCGGTGTCGATCACGAGGTCGTAGCGACGGCCCTCGACGAGAGGGCGGAGCACGACGAAGCCGAGCTCGACGGCCGCCGCGGTGATGGCGGCCTCGGCGATCGCTCCCTTGATCGTGCTCTCAGACACCGCTCCGAACACCCGATCGCGGTCCCGGACGAGGCCGTGTGGCCGCTAACCTCCGCGCCCGATGGCAACCGAGCGCCGATACGACCCGCACGAGATCGAGCCCAAGTGGCAGCGCCTCTGGGAGGCCGAGCGCACGTGGGAGGTCTCGAACGACGACGACGGGGGCGTCCCCGCCTCGTACGTGCTCGAGATGCTGCCGTATCCGTCCGGCGAGCCTCACATGGGGCACCTGAAGAACTACTCGGTCGGCGACGCCGTCGCGCACTTCCACCGCCGCACCGGCCGCCGGGTCCTGCACCCGATGGGCTACGACGCGTTCGGCCTGCCGGCGGAGAACCACGCGATCAAGACCGGCGAGCACCCGCGCCACTCCACGGCGAAGTCGATCACGGCCTTCCGCCGGGGCTTCAAGTCGTGGGGCGTCTCCATCGACTGGTCGCGCGAGTTCGGAACGCACGAGCCGCGCTACTACCGCTGGACGCAGTGGATCTTCCTGCAGCTGTTCGAGCGCGGCCTGGCCTACCGCAAGGAGGCCGCGGTCAACTGGTGTCCCAAGGACGCCACGGTGCTGGCCAACGAGCAGGTCATCGACGGCCGCTGCGAGCGGTGCGGCACCGAGGTCGAGGCGCGCCAGCTCGAGCAGTGGTTCTTCCGCATCACCGACTACGCCGACCGCCTGCTGGACGATCTCGACGACATCGAGTGGCCGCCGCACGTGAAGACGATGCAGCGCAACTGGATCGGGCGGTCCGAGGGCGCGGAGGTCACGTTCACGCAGCCCGAGCTGGGCGTCGACTACCCGGTCTTCACCACCCGCCCCGACACGCTGTTCGGCGCCACGTTCTTCGTCATGGCGCCCGAGCACCCCGACGTGATGCGCCTGGCGGCCGGCACCGAGCACGAGCAGGCGGTCCGGCAGTACGTCAACCGCGCGCTGTCCGAGAGCAGCGAGGAACGCGCCGACACCGAGCGCACGAAGACCGGCGTGCCGCTCGGGCGCACCGTCATCAATCCCGTCAACGGCGAGCGCATCCCGATGTACGTCGCCGACTACGTGCTGATGGAGTACGGCACCGGCGCGATCATGGCCGTGCCCGCCCACGACCAGCGCGACTACGACTTCGCGGTCGCGTTCGACCTGCCGATCCGCCAGGTGGTCCGACCCGCCGACGCTGAGATCGAGGGCGACGGCCCGTTCGTCTCGCACAGCGAGAACGAGATCGTCGTGAACTCGGGTCGCTTCAACGGCATGACGGCGGTCGAGGCCAAGGACGCGATCATCGACTGGCTCGACAAGGAAGGCCGCGGCCACCGCTCGATCAACTACCGCCTGCGCGACTGGCTGCTCTCCCGCCAGCGCTACTGGGGCGCGCCGATCCCGATCCTCTACTGCGACACGTGCGGCATGGTGCCGGTCCCCGAGGACCAGCTGCCGGTCCTGCTGCCCGAGATCGAGGACTACCGGCCCAAGGGACGCTCCCCGCTGGCCGCGGCCGAGGACTGGGTGAACACGACCTGTCCCCGGTGCGGGGGCCCGGCGCGCCGCGAGACGGACACGATGGACACGTTCGTCGACTCCTCCTGGTACTTCCTGCGGTACACCGACGCCGACAACGCGAACGCGCCCTGGGATCCGGCGATCACGAACTACTGGACGCCGGTCGACCAGTACATCGGCGGCATCGAGCACGCGATCCTGCACCTGCTGTACGCGCGCTTCTTCGTGAAGGTGTTCGCCGACATGGGGCTGCTGGACTCGCAGGAGCCGTTCCAGAAGCTCTTCACGCAGGGGATGATCACCCGCGACGGGGCGAAGATGTCCAAGTCCAAGGGCAACATGATCAGCCCCGAGCCGTACGTCGAGCGCTACGGGGCCGACACGGCGCGCGCCTACATCCTCTTCATCGGACCGCCCGACCAGGACGCCGACTGGACCGACGAGGGCGTCGAGGGCGTGCATCGCTTCCTGGGCCGCCTGTGGCGCCTGGCGGCGGACATATCCGAGCGCGGCACGCGCCCGCTGGACCCGAACGCCGGCACCGGGGCAGGAGACGACCTGGAGCTGCTGCGCAAGGCGCACTGGGCGATCGACAAGGTCACCAACGACCTCGCGGGTCGCTTCGCGTTCAACACCGCGATCTCGGCCGTGATGGAGCTGGTCAACGAGGCCTCGCGGCGGCGCGACGCCGCTTCGGCGGACGCGCTGCACTTCGCCGTGGCCACCGCGGCCTCGCTGATCTTCCCGTTCGCCCCGCACACGGGCGCCGACGCGTACGAGCTGCTGACCGGCGATCGCGTCTGGGAGCAGCCCTGGCCCGCCGCCGACCCGGCGATGCTGGAGCGCGACGTGCTCGAGGTGGCCGTGCAGGTCAACGGGCGCCTGCGCGACCGGATCCAGGCGCCGGCCGACGCATCGCGCGAGCAGCTCGAGTCCCTTGCGCGCGAGCGCCCGAACGTGGTGCGCCACCTGGACGGCCACGAGGTGGCGAAGGTGATCGTCGTGCCGGGCCGCCTCGTCAACTTCGTCCTTCGCTGAGCGGGCGCCGTGCCGCCTCCACGCGCGTGGATCGCGGTGGTCGGACCTGGCGAGGCAGGGCTGGACGAGCTGAGCCTGGCCGAGGAGGTCGGCGCCGCGGTGGCCGCGGCCGGCGCCGGGCTCGTGTGCGGCGGGCTCGGCGGCGTCATGGAGGCCGCGTGCCGCGGCGCGCGGTCGCGCGGCGGGCTGACGCTCGGGCTGCTGCCCGGGCTCGACCGTGATGCGGCGAACGGCTGGGTCGTCGTGGCGGTGCCCACGGGGCTCGGCGAGGCGCGCAACGCGCTGGTCGTCCGCAGCGCGGACGCGGTGGTCGCGATCGGTGGCGGCTGGGGGACATTGAGCGAGATCGCCCTGGCGCTGAGGGCCGGCGTGCCCGTGGTCGGGCTCGGCACCTGGGTGCCGGCGTTGCGGGGCGAGGCGGTCGAGGGCGTGGTGCATGCGAACGACCCTACGGCCGCGGTGGGGGAGGCCCTGCGGCTTTCCGCACTCTTGTAACGCTCTCGCGCGCGAATCGTCACGTTCGCGTCCTGATCCGTCACACGGTCGCCCATAGGTTGGCGCCGTGCCCGATATCCCGCCCCGTCAACTGGTCGCCTGCGGCCTCGCGCTGCTCGCCATCGTGGCGCTCGGCGCGTGGTCGCTCTCGCGCGGCGGCGAGCCCGGTGCCGAGGCCGCCGCGGCGCCCGAGATCCGCGTGGAGAGCGACGTGGGGGCCGGCGGGCGCGTCACCGTTCATATCGCCGGCGCCGTCCGGCGGCCGGGTGTCTACCGGATGGCCGCGGGCGCACGCGTGGACGACGCGGTGCGTCGTGCGGGCGGCGCCACCCGGCGGGCCGACCTGAGCCAGGTGAACCTCGCCGCCGAGGTGGAGGACGGGCGGCAGATCCTCGTGCCCGCCCGGGTGCGGACGCCGAGCGGCGCCGCATCGGCGGCCGAACCGGTGCCCGGCGTCCCGCTCAACCTGAACACGGCAACGCTTGAGCAGCTCGACGAGCTCGACGGCATCGGGCCGACGACGGCGCAGAGCATCCTCGAGTACCGCGAGGAGCACGGCGGCTTCGGCTCGGTCGAGGAGCTCGGGAACGTGCCGGGGATCGGCGACGTCCGGCTCGCTTCGCTGCGCGAGCAGGTGCGGGTGTGAGATGCGGCGCGTCGCACGCGTCCTGGCCGCGGTCGACGGCCATCCCCGCCACGTCGTCCTCTTCGCGCTCACCGCCGGCCTGCTCGTCGGCCCGCTGGGACCTGTCGCCGGGCTGATCGTCGCCGCCCTTGCGGGCGTGCTCGTGGTCGCGGCGCGGCTCGTCGCAACGGCTCGGTCCGTCACGCCGTTGGCGACCGTCCCTCCGAACCGCCCCGCCGCGCTCCCGCGACTGCTCCTCGCGGTCGTGGCCGTGCTCGCGGGCGCGACCGCGGCGGACGTGCGGCTCGCAGCGCTCGAGGGCGGTCCGCTGCCCCACCTCCATGGCCAACCGATCAGCACGCGAGCCGTCGTGCTCGAGCCGGTCCGGGAGCGATCGGCCGGGCCGGCGGTCGCCCGCGCCGGCCTACTCGGCGCTGAGACGGCGGGCGAGGTCGCGGTCCTCCGGATGCGCGACCACCCAGGCGCGTGGCCCGGCGTCGGGGAGATCGTCGAGGTGCAGGGCACGGTGGCGCCTCTAGGCGGGTTCGACGCCTATCAGGCACGCCGGGGCGCGGACGCGGCGATCGAGGTCGCCGCTCTGCGGATGACCGGCGAGCGCCGCGGCGGGCTCGCCGGCTTCGTCGACGCGGCGCGGCGCCGCGCCGAGGCCGGTCTCACCCGCGGACTCGCCGAGCCGGAGGCCGCGCTCGTGCTCGGCATGGTCCTCGGCCAGGACGAGCGCCTGGAGGAGGACGTCCGAGACGCGTTCGAACGGTCGGGACTTGCGCACATCCTCGCCGTCAGCGGTCAGAACGTGATGCTGCTGGCGACGCTCGTGCTCGGGATCGGGGCGATTCTCGGCCTCGGCCTGCGCGCGCGGCTGATCCTCGCGCTGGCCCTCGTGGCGCTCTACGTGCCGCTCACCGGCGCCGGACCCTCGATCCAGCGCGCGGGCGTGATGGGTGCGGCGGGTCTCATCGCCGCCCTGGCCGGACGTCCGGCGCACCGCTGGTATGCGCTCGGCCTGGCCGCGGCCGTCACGCTGACGCTGAACCCGCGGACGGTCGGCGAGCCCGGCTGGCAGCTCTCGTTCGCCGCGGTCATCGCGCTGCTCGCGCTGGCTCCGCCGCTCCGCGAGGCGCTCGCCCGCCGGATGCCGCAGCCGGTGGCCGACGTGGCGGCCATCACGCTGTCGGCCACGCTCGGCACGGCGCCGCTCATGGCGCTCTACTTCGACCAGGTCTCGCTCGTCTCGCTGCCCGCCAACCTCATCGCGGCGGCCGCGATCCCACCCGTCATGTGGCTCGGCATGCTCGCCGCGGCCGCCGCGCAGGTCGCGCCCGCGCTGGCGTGGCCGTTCAACGCCGCCAATGCGCCGCTCCTGGCCTTCGTCTCGCTCGTCGCGCACACGGCCGCGGCGGCGCCGGCCGCCGTGCTGCCGGTGCGGCTCGGCTCGCCGGTCGCCCTCGCGGCGGCCTATGGCGGGCTCGGTGCGGGCGTGCTCGGCGTACGCCGCGTGTGGCGCCGGGCGGAGCTGCTCCGGCCATGGCCCGCCAGGCGGCTGACGGCGCGCCGGGTCGCGGCGCTCGCGGGCGCCGCCGGGGCGCTCGCGCTGGGGCTCGCGGCCGCGGTCAATGTCGGGACCGTCGCGCCGCCCGCGCGGGGGGAGCTCGTGGTCTCGTTCCTCGACGTCGGTCAGGGTGACGCGACGCTGCTGCAGAAGGATGGCGTCGCCGTGCTGGTCGACACCGGTCCGCCCGACGGGCCGATCCTGCGCAGGCTCGCCGAGGCGGGCGTGAAGCGCCTCGACGCGCTGGTCATCACGCACGCGCAGTCGGACCACGAGGGCGCCGCACTGGCCGTGCTCCGGCGGATCCCCACGCGTCTCGTGGTCAATGGCGGCGCCGGATGGCCGAGCCGCGTGCAGGCGGGCCTGGCCGGGGTGGCCCGTCAGGCGCGCCGGATCGCCGGCCAGGCCGGTCAGGTCCTCGAGCTCGGCAGCATCCGCATGCGGATGCTCTGGCCGCCGCCGCCCGGCCCGGACTTCCGCCCCGAGGGCGACCCGAACGACCGCGCCCTCGTCGCGCACGTCCAGTCCGGGCAGTTCGACCTCCTGCTGCCCGCGGACGCCGAGTCCGAAGTCACGGCCGCGCTGCGGCTCCCACGAGTCGAGGCGCTCAAGGTCGCCCACCACGGGAGCGCCGACGCCGGGCTCCCAGCCCTGCTCGACCGAGCCAGCCCGACATTCGCCGTCATCGAGGTCGGGCGCGGCAACACCTACGGCCACCCGGCGCCGTCCACGCTCGCGGCCCTGCGCAGCGTCGCCCACGTGTACCGCACCGACCAGGACGGAACCGTGCGGCTGCGAGTTCGCGGGGGAGAGATGCGAGTCGAACGATCCGGCTGCGGAGCACCGTCATCGCCAGCCGGCGCCGGCGACCTCCGGCGGGCTCCCGGGCGACTAGACTCGCCCGTCGTGCCCTCGTTCCGATCCGCGTACCTGATCCACGGCGACGACCACGGCCGCATCGGCGAGCGTCGCGCGCGCCTGCGCGCGATGGCGGAGGCGGAGAGCGGCCAGAACGGCGTCGAGCTCTTCGAGGGCGACAGCTGCACGCCCGACGCTGTCGCGGGTGCGCTCTCGGCGATGACCTTCGCGATGGGGCGGCGGTTCGTGATCGCCGACGGCGTCGAGCGGTGGAAGGAGGCCGACGTGGCCTCGGTGGCGGAGGCCATGGCCGGCATGGACCCGGAGACCCTCACCGTGGCCTTCTTCGCGCGCGAGGAGGGCCGCTACAAGGCGCCCGAAGCGCTGCACAAGGCCGTCGGGGCTCAGGGCGGCCAGATCGCCGCCGAGATGGCGCTGAAGTCCCGCGAGCTGCCGCGCTGGCTGGTCAAGCAGGCGTCGGAGCTCGGCGTGGAGCTCGACCAGCAGGGAGCCAAGGCGCTCGTGGCTCAGGTCGGCGAGCGCCGCCAGCGGCTGATGCGCGAACTGGAGAAGCTCGCGCTCGAGCACGGCGAGGGCGCACGGATCGGCGTCGAGGAGGTTCTGGCAAGCTCGGCGAGCTCGGCGGAGCGCAAGACGTGGACGCTCGCCGACGCGCTCGTGGCCGGCGACGCGAAGACCGCCACGCGGGCGCTGCTCGAGCTGCGCCAGCAGGGCGAGCGGATCCCCAGCCTGCTCTACCAGATGGTCCGCCGCGTCCGCGACGCGCTGGCCATCGCCGAGGACCTCGCGGCCGGCAAGCCGGCTGCTCAGGTCCGGAAGACGCTGCGGATGCCGTCGTTCGCCGCCGACCGCCTGATCGCCGACGTGTCCAAGCGCGACGCCGAGTCCTACCGGCGAGCGCTGGAGATCCTCGCCGACCTGGAGGTCGAGAGCCGCGGCGGGGGGCAGGGCGGGATCGCGCTGGGCGAGGACACGGCCGCGGTTCGTGCGGTCATCGCCGCCGCTCGCTGACCGCGCCGCTCGCTGACCGCGCCGCTCGCGACCGCGCCGCTCGCGACCGCGCCGCTGACCGCGCCGCGGATGACCGCGGCATCGCGGAGCGGGCCGCCGGGATCAACTGCGGCATTGAGGGAGCGGGATCGGCCGCTCGGGCGTCCGCCGGGCGGGCTGGGGTTGCTCGTGGTCGTATAGCGACCGTTAGCGAACCCACGTCTTTTCGGTGCGTCGCCGAGGCGTTCGAACCCGCCCCCTCAATGCCGGGGTTGACGTTCGCCCGCGCAACGACCGCGACGACCGCAACGACCGCGCGCTGAGCGCTGAGGCGAGCTACTTGGCCGAGGTCTTGCGCAGCCGCGCGGCGCGGGACTTCTTGCGAGCGCCGTTGTTGCGGTGCAGGGCCCCGCGCTTGACCGCCTTGTCGATCAGCTTGATCAGACGGCGGTGCTCTTCGTCGGCCTTGGCGTCGTCGCCCTCGGCCACGGCGGCCTGCAGACGGCGGAAGTAGGTCTTGACGGCCGACGTGTACTGGCGGTTCTCAGCACGCTCTCGGAGCGACCGCTGATTGCGCTTGATCTGTGACTGAATGTTGGCCATACGAGGAGAAACCGCGGATCCCCCGCGGCGGCGGCGTACTATAGCGCGCCGCTTGTCGGCGTCAGACGGCCACTCCCGGCGCACCGCGGTGAACACGGCGATCTTCTCCGTGGCCACCGGACTGTCGCGCATCGCCGGCCTCGCACGCGAGGTCGTCGCGGCGCGCTACTTCGGCACGAGCGGGCCGATGTCGGCCTTCACGGCCGCGTTCCAGGTTCCCAGCCTCGTCCGGTCCCTGTTCGCCGACGCGGCGCTGTCCGCGGCGTTCGTGCCGGTCTTCACCGAGCTGCTCGAGCACAAGCAGCGCAAGCAGGCGCTCCAGCTCGCCGCCGCGCTCTTCGGGCTCATCCTCACCGTGCTCAGCGTGATCACGGTGGTCTTCATGCTCGCGGCCGGGGTGATCATGCCCCTCTTCGTCGACCAGCCCGAGCTCCAGGACCTGGCCGTCACGCTCAGCCGGATCCTCTTCCCGATCGTGATCCTGCTCGGCCTCAACGGGCTGCTGGTCGGGATGCTCAACGCGCACGACCATTTCACGATCCCGGCGATCAGTCCGCTCGTCTGGAACCTGGTCATCATCGTCTGCCTGGTCGTCCTGACCCCCGCGTTCGAGGGCGACGAGCGGATCTACTCCTACGCGATCGGCGTCCTGGCCGGCACGGCGGCCCAGTTCGCGATGGCCTTCCCGGTCCTCCACCGGCTCGACATCCCGATCCGCATCAGCTTCCACTGGCGTGATCCGCGCATTCGCCGCGTGTTGCTCCTGATGCTGCCGGTGACCATCGGACTCGGCCTCATCAACTTCAACCTGCTCATCAACACGTACTTCGGCTTCCGCATCTCCGAGCAGGCGCCCTCAGCGATCGAGAAGGCCTTCCGGATCTACATGCTCCCGCAGGGCATGTTCAGCGTCGCCGTCGCGACCGTCCTGTTCCCGGCGCTCTCGCGCCTCGTCACCCGCCAGGACTGGGCCGGGCTCCGCGCCACGCAGGGCAACGGCATGCGGCAGATCGCGCTGCTGCTCATCCCCGCCGCCGCGATCACCATCGCGCTGCCCGAGCCGATCACGCGGCTCGTCTACCAGCGCGGGGAGTTCAACGCGGAGTCGACCGAGCAGGTCGCCGAGGCGCTCTTCTGGTTCTCGTTCAGCCTCCCCTTCAGCGGCTTCAACCTCCTGCTCACGAGAACGTTCTTCAGCCTCCAGCGGCCCTGGACGCCGACCGCGCTCGCCGGCGTCACGCTCACGATCAACGCGATCGTCTCGGCCGCGCTCTACGGCCCGCTGGGCATCGGCGGCGTCGTCCTCGGCACCGTCGTCTCGACCGCGGCGATGACCGCCGGCCAGGCCTTCTTCCTCAGGCGGCGCATCGGCGGGCTCCAGCTCCCGACCACGCTGAACACGACGATGAAGGTCGTCTTCGCCTCCGCCGTCCTCGGCGGCGTCGCCTACGCGACGTGGTGGCTGCTCGACGACGCCCTCGGCCGCAGCCTGCTCGCGCAGGTCATCTCCGTGGGCACCGCGCTGACCCTCGGAACGGTCGTCTACGCCGCCCTGGTGCTCGCGATGCGGATCCCCGAGGCCCAGCAGATCCGAGCGCTGTTCACGCGCAGGCTACGCGGCTCCTAAGAGCCGGTTTCGGGGACTCTAAGCTTCACGTCCGCGTGGCCGACCAGGCACACATCCGGAACTTCTCGATCATCGCCCACATCGACCATGGCAAGTCGACGCTGGCGGATCGCATCCTCGAGTTGACGCACACCGTCGACCCGCGGTCGATGCGCGCCCAGCTGCTCGACTCGATGGACCTCGAGCGCGAGCGCGGCATCACGATCAAGGCGCAGGCCGTCCGCGTCTTCTACACCGCCCGCGACGGCGAGCACTACCAGTTCCACCTCATCGACACGCCCGGCCACGTGGACTTCACGTACGAGGTGAGCCGGAGCCTCGCGGCGTGCGAGGGCGCGCTGCTCGTCGTGGACGCCAGCCAGGGCGTCGAGGCCCAGACCGTCGCCAACACCTACCTGGCCATCGACTCCGGCCTCGAGCTGATCCCGTCCATGAACAAGGTCGACCTCCCGGGCGCCGAGCCCGAGCGGGTGGGGGAGGAGATCGCCGAGCTGATCGGCGAGCCGGCCGAGGACGTCCGCCGCATCAGCGCCAAGACCGGCGAGGGCGTCGAGGACCTGCTGGAGGAGCTCGTGAGGCGCGTCCCGCCGCCGCACGGCGACCCCGACGCGCCGCCCCGCGCGCTCATCTTCGACTCCGAGTTCGACCAGTACCGCGGCGTCATCGCCTACATCCGCGTGGTCGACGGCACCTTCCGGAAGGGCGAGGCCATCCGCGCGATGGCGACCGACACCGAGGCGGACATCGACGACATCGGCTACTTCACGCCGCTCCAGACGCCCGCCGAGGAGCTCCACGCCGGCGAGGTCGGCTACCTCATCACCGGGATCAAGGACGTCAGCAGCCTGCGCGTGGGCGACACGCTGACCACCAAGGGCAGCAAGGCGACCGAGGCGCTCCCCGGCTACCGCGAGGTCAAGCCGATGGTCTTCTGCGGCCTGTTCCCGATGAACAACGACGACTACCCGGAGCTGCGCGACGCGCTCGAGAAGCTCACGCTCAACGACGCGGCGCTCTCCTGGGAGCCCGAGACGTCCGACGCGCTCGGCTTCGGCTTCCGCTGCGGCTTCCTCGGCCTGCTCCACATGGACATCGTGCGCGAGCGGCTGGAGCGCGAGTACGACCTCGAGCTGATGGCCACGATGCCGTCGGTCGAGTTCGAGATCACGCTCACCGACGGCAGCGTGATCCCGGTGCACAACCCGACCGACATGCCCGACCCGGTGCGCATCGCGGAGGTGCGGGAGCCGTACATCCGGGCCAGCGTCCTCGCGCCGAAGGAGTACATCGGCCAGATCATGGAGCTCTGCCAGGAGCGCCGCGGGACGCACCAGGGCATGCACTACCTGTCGGCCGAGCGCGTGCAGATCACCTACGACCTGCCGCTGGCGGAGATCGTCCTCGACTTCTTCGACCAGCTGAAGACGCGGACGCGCGGCTACGCGTCGCTCGACTACGAGCCGATCGGCCTACGGGCGTCCAACCTCGTCAAGCTCGACGTGCTGCTCGGCGGCGACCCGGTCGACGCGCTGAGCATGGTCGTCCACCGCGACAAGGCCTACGACCAGGGCAAGGTCCTGACCGAGCGGCTGCGCAAGAAGATCCCGCGCCAGCAGTACGACGTGCCGATCCAGGCCGCCGTCGGCGCCAAGATCATCGCCCGCGAGACGGTCAAGGCGTTCCGCAAGGACGTCACGGCCAAGTGCTACGGCGGCGACATCTCCCGCAAGCGCAAGCTGCTCGAGAAGCAGAAGGAGGGCAAGCGCCGGATGAAACAGGTCGGTCGTATCGAGGTGCCGCAGGAGGCGTTCCTGGCGGTGCTCGAGCTCGGGGACGACACGTGAAGTCGACGACCTACGCGGTCGGCCGCGAGAAGGTGCGCGAGTACGCGTACGCGGTGGGGGAGAGCGACCCGCGCTACCTCGACCCCGAGGCCGCCCGCGCCGACGGCTTCGCCGACGTCGTCGCGCCGCCGATGTTCGCCGCCGTCTACTCCGGCCCGGCCGTCTTCCCGGCGATCATGGAGTCCGGCCTGGACTTCTCCCGCATGGTCCACGGCGCGCAGGAGTTCACCTGGCACGAGCCGGTGGTGGCCGGCGACGAGATCACCACCGAGGCCGAGCTCGAGGAGCAGTCCGAGCGCGGCGGCCTGAAGTTCTTCGTGTTCAAGACCACTTCCAGGAACCAGAACGGCGACCTGGTGAGCGAGGGGCGATGGACGAACATCGTGAGATGAAGGTGACCCCCGACCGGTACCTCACGTACCGGTACGCGGGCGCCAGCGGCGACTTCAACCCGATCCACCTCGACGACGAGTTCGCCAAGTCGGTCGGGCTGCCGGGCCGCATCCTCCACGGGCTGTGGACGATGGCCCAGTGCGCCCGCGCGCAGGGCGACGGGCTCAAGCTGCAGTCGCTCTCTGTCTCGTTCCGGGGCATGGGCGTGCCGGAGGAGGAGATCACCGTCACCACGACAGCCGACGGCACCGTCGAGGCCGTCCAGGGCGACACCAAGCTCGTCCGCCGCGGCAAGGCCGTCATCCGCGAATGACGTGGTGGCGACGCGGGGTGATCTACGAGATCTACCCGCGCTCGTTCCAGGACTCGGACGGCGACGGGATCGGCGACCTGCGCGGCGTCACGCAGCGGCTGCCCTACCTGCGGGACCTCGGCGTCGACGCGATCTGGCTCACGCCGATCTACCAGTCGCCCCAGCGCGACTTCGGCTACGACATCTCCGACCACTGCGCGATCGATCCGCAGTACGGATCGATGGAGGACTTCGAGGCGCTCACGGCGCGCGCCCACGAGCTCGGGCTCAAGGTGCTGCTCGACTACGTGCCGAACCACACGTCGGACCTGCACCCGTGGTTCGAGGAACGGCCCGACTTCTACCTCTGGCACGACGGCCCGCCGCCGAACAACTGGATCGCCGTCTTCGGCGGGCCCGCCTGGGAGCAGGTCGGCGACCGCAGCTACTACCACGCCTATCTGCGCGAGCAGCCGGACCTCAACTGGCGCAACCCGGCGGTGCGTGAGGCGATGTACGACGTGCTGCGCTTCTGGATCGACCGCGGGGTCGACGGCTTCCGCGTCGACGCGCTGCGCCAGCTCCTCAAGGATCCGCAGCTCCGCGACAACCCGCCGAACCCCGACTACGAGCCGGGTCAGCCGGAGTACGACTCGCTGATCCCGCTCCACACGACCGACCTCGACGAGCTCCAGGAGATCGTCGCCGAGATGCGGGCGGTGATCGGCGACCGGCTGATGATCGCCGAGGTCTACGTCGCGATCGAGCGGCTCATGCGGTACTACGGCGACGGCGGCCGCGGCGCGCAGCTGCCGTTCAACTTCCACCTGCTCTCGACCGAGTGGACCGCCGAGGCGATCGGCGACCTGTCGAGCGCTACGAGGCGGCGCTCCCGCCCGGCGCCTGGCCGAACTGGGTGCTCGGCAACCACGATCGCCCGCGCGTCGCGAGCCGCGTCGGGCCGGCGCAGGCGCGCGTCGCGGCGATGCTCCTGCTCACCCTGCGCGGCACGCCGACGCTCTACTACGGCGACGAGCTCGGGATGCCCGACGCGGCGATCCCCGCCGATCGTGTCGTGGATCCCGCCGGTCGCGACCCCGAGCGCGTACCGATGCCGTGGGATGCCGACGGCGGCTTCACCACCGGCGATCCCTGGCTGCCGTTCGGCGATCCGGCGGTCAACGTGGCCGCGCAGAGCGAGGATCCGCGGTCGATGCTCAGCCTCTACCGGCGGCTGCTGGCGCTGCGCCGCGAGAGCGACGACCTGACGATCGGCGACTACCGCACGCTGTCCGCCGGCGACGGGGTGCTGGCCTACGCGCGCGGCGAGCGGACCGCCGTGGCGCTCAATCTCACGAGCGAGCCGCGGCCGCTGCCGGTCGACGGCACGGTGGTGCTCAGCACCCACCTCGACGCCGGCGGCGACGGCCTGCGGGCCGACGAGGGCGTCCTTCTTAGACTCTGAGTGTGCTCACGCCCCGACAGGAGCTGCTTCTCGGCAAGGTCGTCGAGGGCTTCAACGAGTCCGGCCTGCCGGTCAGCTCGAAGGCGCTGGCGGCCGACCCCGACGTGACGGCCGGCCCGTCGACGGTCCGCAACGAGCTGTCGGTGCTCGAGGAGCAGGGCCTGCTCGCGCATCCACACACCTCCGCGGGCCGCGTGCCGACCGACGCGGGCTACCGCTACTTCGTCGACCGGCTGCTGCCGGCGAAGCGCGAGACGCGCTCGGAGCTGCAGCTCTCGCTCGTCCGGCGCGAGGTCGACGAGGCGATGCGCGTGACGACCGAGACGCTCTCGCAGGTCACCAACCTGCTGGCCATCGTGAGCGCCCCGCCGATCGCCACCACCACGCTGCGCCACGTCGAGGTGCTCCCGCTCCAGCCGCAGGTGCTGATGGTCGTGATCATCACGTCGACCGGCGGCGTGTCGAAGCGCGTGTTCACGTTCGACCGGCCCGTCGACGCCGGCCTGGCCGAGTGGGCGGCCTCCTACTTCAACGAGCAGCTCGTCGGGATGAGCATCGGCTCGCGCATGCTGCAGGCCAAGCTCAACGACCCGGGCCTCAACCCCGCCGAGCGCGCGTTCGTGTACCAGCTCGCGCCCGCGTTCACCGAGCTGGCCATCACCGCCGAGAGCACGCTCTACGTGGACGGCGCCGCCCGGCTGCTGTCCGAGCATCGCTTCCAGGACGTCTCCCAGCTCAACGAGCTGCTCGACGCGCTGGAGCGCCGCGTCTCGCTGCTCGGCGTGCTCTCCCGCGCGCTCGACGAGCGCGACATCTACGTCCGCATCGGCGGGGAGAACGAGATGCCGGCGCTGCAGTCGCTGTCGATGGTGGCCGGCAACTACGGCCTGCCGCAGCGCAACCTCGGCACCGTCTCGGTCATCGGTCCGACCCGGATGGACTACCGGACGGCGATCGTCACCGTGCGTGAGGCGGCGGCCCAGCTGTCGCGGTTCGTCGAAGACATCTACGAGGCGAGCTGAGCATGCCGCGGGACTACTACGAGGTCCTGGGCGTCGCCCGGGATGCCGACGAGGCGATGGTCAAGAAGGCCTTCCGGCGGCTGGCGCGGGAGCTGCACCCGGACGTGAACGCCCACGATCCGGACGCCGAGGCCAAGTTCAAGGAGGCCGCCGAGGCCTACGAGGTGCTGTCCGATCCCGAGAAGCGCGGGCAGTACGACGCCTACGGCCACGAGGGCCTGCGCTCGGGCGGCTACCAGCCGAACTTCGGTGACTTCGGCTCGATCTCCGACCTCTTCTCGGCGTTCTTCGGGGCGGGCTTCGAGGGCGCGTTCGGCGGCGGCCGCCCGGGCGGACCGGTCCAGGGCGGCGACATCGCGGTGGCCGTCGGAGTCGAGCTGATCGACGCCGCCCACGGCAAGCACGTCGAGGTCTCCTACGACGCCCGCGCGCGGTGCGGCACCTGCAACGGCAACGGCGCCAAGCCGGGCACGCCGATCGAGACGTGCCCGCGCTGCCAGGGCTCCGGCCAGCTGCAGGCGGTCTCGCGCACCGCGCTGGGCCAGCTCGTGCGCTCGACGGTCTGCGACGTCTGCGGCGGCGACGGCCGCATCGCCCGCGACCCGTGCGAGACCTGCCGCGGCGGCGGCATGGTCGCCGAGCGCCGGCGGGTGGAGATCGAGGTGCCGGCCGGCATCGCCGACGGGCAGCGGATCCGCGTGGCGGGCCGCGGCCACGCCGGCGAGCGCGGCGGCCCGAACGGCGATCTCTACGTGGTCGTCCAGATCCGCGCCGACGAGCGGTTCCTGCGCGACGGCAACGACCTCGTGACGGTGATCGACGTCGCGGCGCCGCTGGCCGCCCTCGGCACCACGGTCGACGTGCCGACGCTCGACGGCCCGGTGCCGGTCGAGATCAAGGCGGGCACGCAGCCGGGGGAGACGCTGACGCTCGGCGGCCGCGGGATGCCGCCGCTCCGGCGCGGCCGCACCGGCGACCTGCGCGTGGTGGTCAACGTGACGATCCCGCGCCGGCTCAACCACGAGCAGCGGGAGATGCTCGAGCGCTTCGCGGCCAGCCTGACGGCGGAGAACGACCGCGAGGACGAGGGCATGATCGCCAAGCTGCGGCGGGTCCTGGCGGGTTGATCCGCCTCGCCATCCGCGTGCGGGCGGACCGCGCCGAGATGGCCTTGGCCGACCTGCTCCCGGTGCTCTCCGCCGGGGCCGAGGAGCGGGCGCTGGACGACTGCGTGGAGTACGCGCTGTACGGGCTTCCCGGGGAGCTGCCGGGCGGCGACGAGATCCGGGCCCTGGCGGGGGACGCCGTGCTGGAGGTGCGCACCGAGCCGGTGCCCGAGGGCTGGGAGCGGCGCTGGCACGCGTACCTGCGGCCGGTGCGGGTCGGCTCGCTGGTCGTGCGGCCACCGTGGATCGACGGCGCCGACGACGACCTGGTCATCGATCCCGGCACGTACTTCGGGGCCGGCACCCACGCCACCACACGCCTGTGCCTCGAGCTGCTGCAGACGTGCGAGCCGGGCGGCCCGCTGTGCGACTGGGGCGCCGGCACCGGGGTGCTGGCCGTCGCCGCCGCGCGGCTCGGGTGGTCGCCGGTGACCGCGGTCGAGCTGGAGGAGGGCGTGATCCGCGCGAACGCGGAGCGCAACGGCGTCGACGTCGGTGTCGTGGCCGGCGACCTGCGGGACGAGGCGCCGTGGGCGCCGACGATCGTCGCCAACCTCCCGCGGCCGCTCCTGCTGCAGCTCGCCCCGGCGCGCCCGGCACGGTTCGTGCTGTCGGGCTTTCTCGCGGGGGAGGCGGACGAGATCGTGGCGGCGTTCGGCCTGCGCGAGGAGCGGCGCCTCGAGGCGGACGGCTGGGCCGCGGTGGTGCTGGCGTGATCCGCCTGGCGGTGCGGGTCGCCCGCGAGCACGCCGAGGCGGTGCTCGCGGAGCTGCTCGAGCTCTCGCCGGGCGGGCTCGAGGAGCGCGACGTGGACGCGGACACGGTCGAGTACGCGCTCTACGGCGCCGCCGGCGAGCTGCCCGACATCGGCGAGCTGCGGGCGGCGGCGGGCGGGGCGCTGGTCGACGTCTCGACCTCCGAGGTGGACGACGGCACCGCCTGGCGCGACTGGCACCAGCCGCTCGACGTCGGCCCGCTGCGCGTGCGGCCGCCGTGGGAGCCCGCGCGCCCGGGCGCGCTCGACGTGGTCATCGATCCGGGCCAGGCCTTCGGCACGGGCGCCCACCCGACCACGCGGCTCACGCTCGGGCTGCTCGTCGAGGAGCGCGGCCGCGGCCCGCTGGCCGACTGGGGCTGCGGGTCGGGCGTGCTCGCCGTCGCGGCCGCGAAGCTCGGCTTCGAGCCGGTGCTCGCCTGCGACGTCGAGCGCGAGTCGGTGGCCGCGACCCTCGCCGCGGCCGAGGCCAACGGCGTCGCCGTGCAGGCGACGCGCTGCGACCTGCTGCGCGACGGCGGCCCGTGGGCGCCGACCGTCCTCGCCAACCTCGTGCGCCCGCTCCTGCTCGAGGTCGCCGCGCGGCTCGAGCGCCCGCCGCAGCGGCTGATCGCCTCGGGGCTCGAGGACGGCGAGGCCGGCGACGTGGTCGCCGCCTTCGCTCGCTCCGGCCTGACGCTGGAGGCGCAGCGCGACGGCGACGGCTGGTCCGCCATCCTGCTGAGCCGATGATCTCGCTCGACGACATCCGCGCCGCCGCCCGCCGGATCGACGGCGTCGCGCACCGCACGCCGGTGCTCACCTCGCGGGCGCTCGACGAGGCGACCGGCGCCACGGTGTTCCTCAAGGCCGAGAACCTGCAGCGGGTCGGCGCCTTCAAGTTCCGTGGCGCGTACAACGCCGTCGCCTCGCTCACGCCCGAGGAGCGCGGCCGCGGCGTCGCGACCGTGTCATCCGGCAACCACGCGCAGGCGCTCGCGCTGGCCGCCCAGCTCCACGGCATCCCCGCCGCGATCCTCATGCCCGACGACGCGCCCGCCGGCAAGCTCGCGGCCACCGAGGGCTACGGCGCCGAGGTGATCCGCTTCGACCGCTACGGACAGGACCGCGAGGCGCTGCTCGCCGAGCTGGTGGCCGAGCGCGGGAGCGTCCCGATCCACCCGTACGACGACGAGCGGGTCATGGCCGGTCAGGGCACCGCCGCGCTGGAGCTCATCGAGGACGCCGGTCCGCTCGACGTGCTGCTCGTCTGCGTCGGCGGCGGCGGCCTGATCTCGGGCTGCGCGACGGCGGCCAAGGCGCTGCTCGACGACGTCCGCGTGATCGGCGTCGAGCCCGAGGAGGGCGACGACACCAAGCAGTCGCTGGAGGCCGGCGAGCGGGTCAGGATCCCCGTGCCGCGCACGATCGCCGACGGCCAGCAGCTCCCGATGCCGGGCGAGCTGACCTTCCCGGTCATCCAGGAGCTGGTCGACGACATCGCGCTGGCCGACGACGCGCAGATCGTCGAGGCGATGCGCTTCCTCTTCGAGCGGATGAAGACGGTGACCGAGCCGTCCGGTGCCTGCGCGGTCGCGGCGCTGCTCGCGGGGCGCGTCGGCGACGTGCGCGGGCCTGCGGGTCGGCGTGACGCTCTCCGGCGGGAACGTGTCGGCCGAGCGGTTCGCCGAACTGATGCCCGTAATCGAATGCGGCTTACTCGCACTCGCAAGCTCGTGCGAGCGCCTTAGCATGCATGAATGGCCTGGAACGTCCTGATCCTCGGCGGCGGCTTCGGCGGGCTCTACGCGGCCCGCAAGCTGGAGCGAGTGCTGCCACGCCACGCCGCGAAGGTGACCATCGTCAGCGACGTCAACTTCATGCTCTACACGCCGCTGCTGCCGGGAGCGAGCGCCGGCACGCTGGAGCCGCGCCACGTCGTCGTCCCGCTGCGCGAGCACCTCGCGCGCACCGACCTCCTGCTCGGCCACGTCACGGGCGCCGATCCCGGCAAGCGGGAGGTGTCGGTGACGACCGCCGACGGCGAGCAGCGGACGCTGTACTACGACCAGCTGATCGTCTCGCTCGGGTCGATCTCACGCACGCTCGCCATCCCGGGCCTGCGCGAGCACGCGGTCGGCTTCAAGACGCTGTCGGACGCCATCGCGCTGCGCAACCGGATCGTGCACTCGATGGAGCTGGCCGAGGCCACCGACGACGAGACGGCCCGGCGCGCGCTGCTCAGCTACGTGTTC
Source organism: uncultured Solirubrobacteraceae bacterium (assembly GCA_963774155.1). Taxonomy (GTDB): domain Bacteria; phylum Actinomycetota; class Thermoleophilia; order Solirubrobacterales; family Solirubrobacteraceae; genus DASSUW01. The sequence goes on along the minus strand of CAVZDW010000003.1, from coordinate 91,495 downwards.
GTGGGCGCCGGCTACGCCGGCCTCGAGGGGCTCGCGGAGCTGCAGGACTTCGCGGCCGACATCGTCGACCTCTACCCGCGCTCCCGCGTCCAGGGCCTGCGGTTCATCCTCGTCGAGGCGCGCGACCGCGTGATGCCCGAGATCTCCGCCGACCTCGCCGAGTTCGCGACCGCCGAGCTGCGCCGGCGCGGCGTCGAGGTCCGGACGTCGACCACGGTCGAGCGCATCTCGGCCGATTCCGTCGAGCTGTCCGACGGCGAGCTCGTCCCGTGCCGGACCGTGGCGTGGACGGCCGGCGTGCGGCCGGCGCCGGTGATCGAGCAGCTCGGCCTGCCGCTCGACCCGGCGGGGCGGATCGTCGTCGACCGCTTCTGCCAGGTCGAGGGCCACCGCGACGTCTGGGCGATCGGCGACGCCGCCGCGGTGCCCGACCCCGCGCGGCCCGGCCAGTCGACGCCGCCGACCTGCCAGCACGCGCTCCGGCAGGGCCGGACGGTGGGCGGGAACGTGGCCGCCGCGCTCGGTGCCGGGAGCCCCAAGCCGTTCACGTACAAGACGCTCGGCGTGTTCGTGGACATGGGCCACCAGAAGGCGGTCGCCGAGACGCTCGGGATCAAGTGGCGCGGCTTCCCGGCGTGGTTCCTGGCCCGGAGCTACCACATGCTCATGATGCCGGGCATCAAGCGCCAGCTCCGGCTGATCGTCGACTGGACGGTGGACCTCGTCTTCGGGCGCGACACGTCCGAGCTCGGCCAGCTCGGGCACCCGCCGGTGCTGGAGATGCCGACGGCCGCGGGCACGGACGCCAAGGCGACGGTGCCGCGCTGAGCGCGGCCGCCGTCGCCCTCGTCCTGGCCTCGGCGGCCCTGCACGCGTTCTGGAACGCGCTGATCGCCGACGCGCGCGACAGCCACACCGTCACCGCCGTCGCGCTGCTGACCGCGGCCGTCGTCTTCGCGCCGGTCGCCGTGCTGACCTGGGACGTCGACGCCGCCGCCTGGCCGTACATCGTCGCCTCCGGGCTGCTCGAGCTCACCTACTTCGCGCTGCTGGCCGCGGCCTACCAGCGCGCCGACCTCACGTTCGTCTACCCGATCGCCCGCGGCGCCGCGCCCGTGCTCGTCCTCGTCGTGTCGGTGATCGCGCTCGGCGCCGCCGTCACGCTCGGCGAGGCGGCCGGCGTCATCGCCATCGCGGCCGGCGTGCTCCTCGTCCGCGGCGTGGGCCGCAAGACGGCGAACGACGGCCTGCTCCTCGCGCTCGGCGTGGCGGCCTGCATCGCCGCCTACACGCTGGTCGACGACGAGGGCGTCCGCCACGCGGCGGCGCTCGGCTACTTCGAGGCCGTCCTGCTCATCACCGCCCCGCTCTACGCCGCCGCCGTGCTCGTGGCCCGAGGCCCGAGGGAGCTCCGCGCCGCCGCCACGCCGCGCGCCGCCGCGGCCGGCGTGGCGATGTTCGCCGCCTACGCGCTCGCCCTCGCCGCGCTGGAGACGGCCGAGGCGGCGCCCGTCGCGGCGCTGCGCGAGACGAGCGTGGTCATGGCCACGGCCGCCGCCGCGTTCCTGGCCCGCGAGCGGGTCCCCGCGGCGCGCCTGGCCGGCGCCGTCGTCGTCGTCGGTGGCATCGCCGCGATCGCCCTCGCTTAGGGACGAACTTCTGGCATTGAGGGAGCGGGATCGGCCGGCTCGCCCTGCCGAGTGTCGAGTTGGGTGCCGCAGCGGCACGAAAGTCGACAGTCGGTGCCGAGTGTCGACTTTGTCGGCCTACGACTGACAAAGTCGACACTCGATCGACGACACCGGCCGATCCCGCCTCCCTCAATGCCCGGGGTTCGTCCCGCGCGCGTCGGCACTCGAGCACCGCATACGCACGCCGGCACGACCGGAAGCGGCACGGCGGCACACCGCGATCGACCCGGACGACCGACCCGAGCCGGTCGATCCAGACCAGATCGAGCGCGAACCGCATCCCGAACGTGTGCACCGACCGGCACCGCGGAAGGAGCAGCGCGACGTCCGCCGACCGGCGGCCGACGAGGCCCCACAGCCGCCGGAATCCGCGGGCCACGACGATCTCCACGGACGAAAGAGGCGCGCCCGCGGATTTCTCGCCCCACCCCGGCGTACAATAGGAGTTGCTTGCAGATTGTCGATCGCATCAAGTCCGATGTCGCCTCCGCCATGAAGGCGGGCGAACGGGAACGCGTAGGGGCGCTCCGGCTGGTGCTCTCCGAGCTCCAGAAGGCGCAGAAGGACGGTGAGGTCGACGAGCTGGCCGTGCTGCGGCGCGAGCGCAAGCGCCGGCGAGAGGCCGCCGAGGCCTACCGCGATGCATCCCGCGACGACCTCGCCACCGGTGAGGACTTCGAAGCGACGATCATCGAGGAGTACCTGCCGGCCGAGCTGTCGGACACCGAGCTCGACGGGCTCGTCCGCCAGGCGGTCGCGGAGACCGGCGCGAGCTCGCAGCGCGACATGGGCTCGGTGATCAAGCACGTGATGGCGGCCGCACAGGGACGGGCTGACGGCCGCACCGTTTCGACCAAGGTGAAGGAAGCGCTCAGCTAGATGGCACGACGGCAGATGGAGCTCTCGAACGAAGTGGCCGCGGAGCTGGCCGGCTCCGAGGACCGCATCCTCAAGACGCTGGAGGAGCACCTCGAGTGCGACGTCTTCCTGCGCGGGAACGTGCTCACGCTGGACGGTGAGGCGGACGCCGTGCAGGCGGCGGCGACGGTCGTGCGCGAGCTGGGGGACATGGTCGAGCGCGGGCACGACATCGGGCCCGCGACGATCGAAGCGGTCGCCCGCGTGCTCGACGAGCGCGAGTCGCCGGCCAAGGTGCTCGACGACGTCGTGTGGCGCCATCGCAACCTGCGCGTGGCGCCCAAGTCCGTCAACCAGAAGCGCTACGTCGACGCCATCCGCCGCTCCACCGTCACGTTCGGCGTCGGCCCGGCCGGCACCGGCAAGACCTTCCTGGCCATCGCCATGGCCACGGCCGCGCTCGCCCGCCGCGAGGTCAACCGCATCATCCTCACCCGCCCGGCCGTCGAGGCCGGCGAGCGGCTCGGCTTCCTGCCCGGCGACCTGATGGCGAAGGTCGACCCCTACCTGCGCCCGCTGTTCGACGCCCTGCACGACATGATGGAGGCGGAGAAGGTCGCCGCCCATCTCGAGAAGGGCGTGATCGAGGTCGCGCCGCTCGCGTTCATGCGCGGGCGCACGCTCAACGACTCGTTCGTGATCCTCGACGAGGCGCAGAACACGACGCCCGAGCAGATGAAGATGTTCCTGACCCGGCTCGGCTTCGGCTCGAAGATGGTGGTGACCGGCGACATCACGCAGGTCGACCTCCCGCGCGACCAGAAGTCCGGCCTGATCGTGGTCAACGACATCCTCGGCGGCGTCGACGGCCTCGAGTTCGTGAACTTCGGCGGCGAGGACGTCGTCCGCCACAAGCTCGTGCAGCGCATCGTCGCGGCGTACGACGAGCACGCCAAGCGCTCCGCCTCGGAGCTGCGGCCGGCCGAGCGCCGGCGCAGCGCCTGAGTGCTCGAGGTCGACGTGATCGGTGACGCCCTGCCGGTGACGGAGGTCGTCGAGGCTTCGACGCTCGCCGCCGCCTCGGCGGGGATCGAGGACGGCCACCTGGCCGTGGAGTTCGTCGATCCCGAGCGGATCGCGGAGCTCAACGGCGAGCACCGCGGCAAGGACGGCCCGACCGACGTCCTGAGCTTCCCCGTCGACGAGGCGGGCATGCCGGTCGGTCCGCGCGAGCTCGGCGACGTCGTGATCTGCCCGGCGCACACCGAGGACCTGCTCGAGGCCGTGGTCCACGGCGTCCTCCACCTGACCGGCATGGATCACGAGACCGACGACGGCGAGATGCTGGCCCTGCAGGCCGAGATCATGGGCTGGATCCGATGAGCACCCGCTCGGGGTTCGTCGCGCTCGCCGGCCGGCCCAACGTCGGCAAGTCGACGCTGGTCAACTCGATGGTGGGCCACAAGGTCGCGATCGTCTCCGACAAGCCGCAGACCACCCGCCGTGCCATCCGCGGCGTCGTTACCGCGCCCGCCCGCTACCAGCTCGTGCTCACCGACCTGCCCGGCGTGCAGCGGCCGCGCGACGCGCTGACCTCCCGCATGCAGAGCCGCGTCGAGTCCGAGCTGGGGGAGGCCGACGCCGCGCTCTTCGTGGTCAACGGCGAGCAGGGCATCGGCGGTCCCGGCGACGTCTTCATCGCCGAGGCGCTCGCCGCCTCGACGACGCCGGTCGTGGTCGCCGTCAACAAGGTCGACCGGCTCGACCGCCACCGCACCGTGCCGGCCCTGCAGGCCGCATCCGACCTGGTGGGCGGCGAGACGGAGGTCTTCCCGGTCTCCGCCCGCACCGGTCACGGCGTCGGCGCGCTCGTCGAGCACCTCGCCGGCCTGCTGCCCGAGGGGCCGTTCTACTTCCCGCCGGAGGAGTTCTCCGACCAGCCGGAGCACGTCATGCTCGCCGAGCTGGTGCGCGAGCAGGTCCTGCACCGCACGCGCCAGGAGGTCCCGCACGCGGTCGAGGTGCAGGTGGACGAGATCCACGACCAGCACGACCTCGTCATCGTCAACGCCTTCCTCTGGGTGGAGACCGAGTCACAGAAGGGCATCCTCATCGGCGCCAAGGGCAGGATGATCAAGGCGATCGGGATCGCCGCGAGGCGCGAGCTCGAGCGCGAGCTGGGCAAGCGCGTCCACCTCGACCTCTCGGTGCGGGTGCGACGGTCGTGGCGCGGCGACGAGACGCTGCTCGACCGCCTCGGGATCACATAGCCGCGCCGTAGCCGCGAGCCGCGGCCACCGGCGCCAGCAGCCGGCCGAAGAACCGCTGCACGGCGACCGGCACTCCCACCACCCAGGTCCCGCCGCCGCCGTTCTCCACGAGCCACATGACGCCCAGCGGGCCGAGCTCCTCCTGCGCGTCCACGCGGCCGGCCTCCAGGCACGGCAGCCAGAGCTGGAAGTAGACCTCGGCGAAGCGCGGGCGCGGCTCGATCGTGTGCTCCACCACGGCCGTCGCGTCGCTCGCCGTGCGCGGATGCAGGTGCGACGAGCCGACCGGGACGCGCAGGAAGTCGCCGGGGCGCAGGACCCGCTTCTGGCCGTCGACCGCACCCGTCGCCTCGCCCTCCAGCAGCGTGAACGTCTCGACGCCGTCGAGGTGCCGGTGCGGCGCCGCCCGGCCGGTCGCCGGCGGCATCTTGCGCCGGATGCGCAGCCGCTCCGGGCCGTTCTCCAGCACCTCGACGACCGTGCCACGTGGGCTGCGCACGACGGCGCCGGGCTCGTACATGGTGCGATTCGATCAGATCCGGCTCAGCCGGTCGAACAGCCCGGCCGCCGTGGCCGCCTCGAGGTGGCGGACGCGGGCGTCCGCGCTCTTGCCGAAGGCGACCGCGACGTCGGCGAGCTCGCCGCGGTGCTGGAGCAGCGTCTGCGAGAGCGTGTGCGACTCGCGCCGATGCGCGGGGGCGAGCAGCGTCCGCCGGGCGAGCATCAGCGATCGCACCACGAGCCGGCCGTCCTCGAGCCGCCAGCCGGCCGCGCGATGCCGCGCGAGCCCGTACGCCGCCGCGGGCGCCGCGAGCAGGAGCCCCCACGGCCCGACCGGCGCGAGGATCCAGGCGAGCGCGCCCACGAGGAGCGCCAGTCCGACCGGCGGGAGCGCGTAGCGGCGCGCCGCGCGGCGCGGCGGCGGCTCCAGCCGGTCGAGGTCGTCGGCCAGCTCGGGCAGGAAGGCGTCCAGCAGCGGGCGCACCTCGCTCCGCCGCACCAGCGGGAACAGGGCCTGCACGGCGGCGGGCTCGTCGGCGTGGCCGATCACCTCCATCCGCATCGAGGCCAGGCCGAACGGGCGCCGGAGGACCCCCTCGACCACCTCCACGGCGCGCACGCGGTCCACCCGCACCGTCGCCTCGCGCCGCGCCAGCAGGCCACGGCGGATCCGCACCCGGTCGCCCTCCCGGGCGAGCGTGAACCCCGAGAACGCCACCAGCGCGCCGGCCACCGAGAGCAGCCACGCCGCGACCAGCAGGACCGCGCCCGCCAGCACCCATTCGTGCGCCAGCTGCGGCAGCAGCCGCGCCGCGTCCTCCTCGCTGCGGACCACGTTGTCCAGCAGCTGCCCCGCGGCGGCCAGCACCGGCAGGATCACGCCGAGCTGCCCGGCCGTGAGCGCCGCGACGAGCAGGCGCCTGCCGCTGAGCCGCCGCTCGGCGTCCGGCTCGCGCTCCACCGCGACGGCGGGCGCCGTGCCCGCGACGAGCGCGCGGAGCGCGTCGATCTCCCGGTCGTCGAGCGCCTCGAGCACGATCTCGCCGCGCGCCCCGCCGCCGCCGCTCTGCACGTGGACGGCCCGGACGCCGAACAGGCGCTGGATCGGGCCCTGCTCGATGTCGAGCGCCTGGATCCGGCTCAGCGGGACGTCCGTGGCCTTCGTGCCCAGCATGCCGGTGCGGTAGTGGATCGCCTGCTCGTCGACCCACCAGGTGGTCGTGGCCCAGCGCCACGCCGCGACGGTGGCCGAGAGGACGGTGCCCGCGAGCACCCAGAGGGCGCTCTGGAGGAGGGCGCCGGAATCGAACCCGCCGCGCGCGGCGCCGAGCAGGACGACCACGAGGAGCGGGAAGGCTCCCTGGCGCAGCGTGTTGAGCGCGAAGACGCCGATCGCGGCGCGGTGGAGGCGGCGCGGCTCAGGGCTCATCGGCGGTGAGGGCGAGCTCGGCGATCCGCTCGCGCAGCTCGCCGGCGTCGCGCTCGCGCAGCAGTGGGATCTTGTGGCTGCCGGCGGCGGTGTGGACCACGACGGTGGCCAGGTTGAGCTGCTGCTCGACGAGGTCCTGCGTCGTGTCGACGTGCTGCACGCGCAGCATCGGGATCAGGGTGCGCCGGACGACGAACGTCCCGTGGCGGATGTCGATCGCGTCCGGCCGCACGTCCCAGCGCCAGCGGCGCCAGCGCAGCGAGGGGACGACCGTCGCGCCGACCGCGAGGCCGGCGAGCGCGACGAGGGCGGCGACCACGGAGAGCGTCTCGTCGATCTGCCGGACGACGACGATGGCCAGGACGAACGCGACGGTCCAGCCGAGGATCTGCTGCCCGCGCCAGATCGCCCGGGCGGTGGGGGCGAGCGTCCGCGTCGGCTCGTCGATCACAGCTTGCGGGCCAGCCGCGCGCTCAGCTGCTCGTACTCGGGCAGGCCGAGCTCGGACTCGAAGAGGTAGGGCAGCGTGACCACGTGCGCGTCGGTCGAGCGCCGCAGCCGCCGCAGGTGGCTGCGCTGGGAGCGGGCACGCTCGTACGAGGTGAGCGCGGCGTGGACGGGGCTGTCGATGCGCCCGTCGAGCGCGCGCAGCGCCTCGGCGTCGGCCGCCGTGAAGCGCTCGGGCCACATGCCGTTGACCACGATCGCCTCGAGGCCGGAGCCGACCGCCTCGGGCAGCCGCTGCTCGAGCTCGAGCGTCTCGTTGACCGGCATCTCCTCCGGCAGCGCGACGGCCACGTAGCCGGTGCGCTCGGGGTCCGAGAGCAGGTCGCTGACCTTGAAGGCCTGGCGGCGGATCGGCCCGACGCGGGCGATCTCGCCGAACGTGCGCGGCGTGGTGAGCATGGCCAGGCCGTGGCCGGAGGCGGGCGCGTCGACCACCACGAGGTCGTAGGTGCGCCCCTTGCGGTCCCAGCGCTCGGGCGAGGCGAGCTCCCACACCTTGGCGATGGTGATCAGCTCCTTGGCGCCGGGCGCGGCGGCCACGAAGTAGCCGAAGGCCGACGAGCGGGTGAGGATGCGCAGCCCGGGGCCGGGAACCTGCCGTCCGAGCCACTCCTCGAGGGCTCGCTGGGGGTCGATGGTGATCGCCCACAGGTTGTCGGCGAGCTGCACCTCGGTCTCCGCGCGGACGCCCTCGCGGCGGAACGCGCGCGACACGCGGTCCTGCTCGGCGACCTCGCAGACGATCGTCCGCCGGCCCGCCGCGGCGGCCGCGAGGCCGAGCGCGGCGGCGACCGTGGTCTTGCCGACGCCACCCTTGCCGGTCACGTAGAGCAGCCGCCGGTCGCGCAGGAGTGCTTCCATCGATGCGGAGAAGGATGACAATGCGAGCGATGGATCCGAAAATCAGCGCGGCGTACGAGGCCTGCCGGCGGCTGCAGCTGCGGCACGACCCGACGTACTACTGGGCCACGCGCCGGCTGCCCGCCGACGTGCGCCCGGCCACGCACGCGCTGTACGGCTACGTGCGCACGGCCGACCAGATCGTCGACGGCCCGCACCGCCCGCCGACCCCGGCCGCCCGCCGCGCGGCGCTCGACGCATGGGAGGAGGAGCTGCAGCGCGGCCTGGCCGGGAACGGCGAGCCGCATCCCGTGGTCGGCGCCCTCGTCGACGCCGGCGAGCGCCACGACCTCCCGCTCGCCGAGCTCGGCCCGTACATGCGCTCCATGCGCGTCGACTGCGGCCGGGTGCGGATCAGCACCTGGGAGGAGCTCGAGACCTACATGGACGGCTCGGCCGGCTCGGTCGGCCGCATCATGGCCCCGCTCCTGGGCGTCCCCGAGCGTTTCCACGCCGACTTCGGGCACCTCGGCCAGGCCTTCCAGCTCGCCAACTTCATCCGCGACGTGGGCGAGGACTGGGAGCTGGACCGGATCTACCTGCCGGCCGACGAGCGCGAGCGCCTGGGGGTCGCCGAGCAGGACTTCGGCAGCCGCCGCGCGAGCCCGGCCCTGCGGGCGCTGGTCTCCCAGCAGGTGGCCCGTACCCGCGCGCTGTTCGCCGTCGCCGAGCCCGCCGTGGCCGCGGCGCCGGCCACCGTGCGCTCCGGCATCCGGCTGGCCTGCGCGGCCTACCTCCGCATCCTCGACCGCGCCGAGGCAGCCGGCGGCGACGTGCTCGGCCGCAGCGTGGGCGTGCGCATCCGCGATCTGCCGCGCGTGCTCGCGTCGGTGCGGCGATGACGCGCCGCGCGACGCTCCGGGGCGCCGAGCGCACGCCGCTCGACGCCGGCGCCGACGTGCTGGTGTGCGGCGCGAGCTTCGCCGGCCTGGCCGTGGCGCGGGAGCTCGCGGGCTCGGGCGCCGACGTGCTGGTGGTCGACCGCTACGAGATCGGCGAGCGCGCGACCTCCGCCTGCGCGGCGCCGACCCCGTGGCTGCACGCGATGGGCGTCGAGCGCTCGATCCGGCAGGAGCTCGAGTGCATGGCCTTCCACACGCCGCACGGCTCGGCGCGGTTCCGCCTCCCGTGGAGCTGGTCGAGCTTCGACTACCGCGAGCTCTGCCGCGCGCTGTGGGAGCAGGCTGATGCCCGCTTCGAGATCGCCAAGGTGAACGGCCGCACCGGCACTACGGTCCACACGGACCGCGGCGACCTCACCGCGCCGTTGATCGTCGACGCGCTCGGGTGGCGGCGCGTGCTCGGCGCCGGGCCCAACGTCCAGCCGCCCGAGGCTCTGATCTCGCGCGGCCTCGAGGTCCATCCCCGCGATGGCCGCGGCACGGACCTCGACATCTGGATCGACCGCTCGGTCGTCCGCTCCGGCTACGCGTGGTCCGTGCCGGCCTCCGGAGAGCGGCGGATCGGCGTCGGCTCCTACGAGCCGCGCGACCACGTCAAGGAGCCGACGCGGGACATGGCGCGGCGGCTGGACAGCGAGGCCGTGCGCTACCAGGGCAACTGGTTCCCGCATGCGCTGCGCCCGGCGACCGAGGACGGCGTGTTCTTCGCGGGCGACTCGGCCGGCCACTGCTTCCCGCTCTCCGGCGAGGGGATCCGCACGGCCTTCTACTTCGGCATCGCCTGCGCGCGGGAGCTGCGCGCCGTGCTCGACGGCAAGCCGCGGGAGGCCGCGCTGGAGGCCTACGCGGCGTTCTCCGCCTCGCACGCGCCCGCCTTCGCGCGCGCCCTGCGCCTGCAGCGGCTGGTCCCCGCGCTGCCGCCGCGGGCGCTCACGGCGGTGCTCTCGGTGATGGGGCGCGAGCGGCCGTGCCGGCGCGCCTTCGACTGGTACCTCGAGCAAGCGCATCCGCGGATTGCTCAGGATGCCTCTCTAATCCCGCCGGCCGCTGCCGATGACTCGGGTCCGTGCGCGTACGCCAATCCCCACTCCCGGTCCACGGCCCCGCGGCCAACGATGCCCTCACGGGGCTGGCGAACCGTGCGCTCTTCCTCCACCAGCTGAGGAGCGTCACGGCGGCCGGCCAGCCGCTGGCCATCGGGTTCGTCCCCGGCGCCGTTTCGTCGCCCTGCGCATCGAGGCGATCCTCGGTGGCCGCGGCGACCGCTTCCTGAGTGGCAGCCCCGTCGTCTTCTCGATGCTGCCCTGGGTGATCGTCGGCGCCTACGGGGCGATCGTCTGGGAGGCGCTGGAGCTCGTCCGCGAGCCGCTGACGCTCGGCCTGGCGGCCAACGGCCGCGCGTCCCGGCAGTCCCGGCCGTCCCGGACGCACCCCCGACCCCGTGCGACTCCTAAACTCCGGCGTCCATGCCGGACGCCGACATCGTCTTCGACGCCGACGGGCTCGTGCCGTGCGTCATCCAGGACTGGGCCTCCGGCGAGGTCCTGACGCTCGCCTACATGAACGCCGAGGCGCTCGGCCGGACCCGTGAGACGGGGGAGGTCCACCTCTACAGCCGCTCGCGGGCCGAGCAGTGGCACAAGGGCGCGACGTCCGGCCACACGCAGGCGGTCAAGGCCCTGCGCTACGACTGCGACCTCGACGCGGTGCTCGCGCTCGTCGTGCCCGCCGGCCCGGCCTGCCACACGGGCGAGCGCACCTGCTTCCACAACGGCGACACCGGGGCGATCGCGCCCCACGAGGTGCTCCCCGGGCTCGAGCGCACGATCGCCGCGCGGGCCGCAGAGCGGCCCGCGGGCTCGTACACGGCCGAGCTGCTGGCCGACCCCGCGCACGTGGGGGAGAAGGTCCAGGAGGAGGCCGAGGAGGTCGCCCGCGCCGCCCGCGAGGAGAGCGACGAGCGCGTCGCCGAGGAGGCGGCCGACGTCCTCTACCACCTGGCCGTGCTGCTGCGCTCGCGCGGGCTCAGCCTGGCCGACGCCGAGGAGGTCCTCCTTGCCCGGCGTCGCTGAGACCACGCACAACCTCGTCCCGGTCTGCGAGACCTTCATCGAGGACTGCGAGACGCCGGTCTCCGCGTTCCTCAAGCTGCGCGGCTCCGGCCCGGCCTTCCTGCTCGAGTCGGCCGAGCAGGGCCAGCGCGTCGGCCGCTGGTCGTTCATCGGCTACAAGCCGCGCAGGGTCATCCGCTGGTCGCTCGCCGACGGCGGCGACCCCTACGCGCTCGCGGCGGCGGAGATCGCCCGCTACAGCCAGGCCCCGCCCGAGGAGCCGATCCCGTTCACCGGCGGCGCCGTCGGCTTCTTCGGCTACGACTGCGTGCGCGCCGTCGAGCACCTCCCGAACATCAACCCGGACGTCATCGGGCTGCCGGACATGGCGCTGATGCTGTCCGACGTGATCGTGGCGTTCGACCACCTCAAGCACACGGTCACGATCCTCGCCAACGCCTACGTCGACGAGCACGAGGCCGCGCACGAGCGGGCCCGCGAGGCGATCCGCGAGGTCCGCGAGCGGCTCGCCGGACCGCTGCCGCACCCCGAGGCCCACGTCAGCCCGGAGCCGCACTTCGAGTCCAACATGCCGCGCGAGGCGTTCGAGGCGATGGTGGCCCGGATCGTCGAGTACGTCCACGCCGGCGACGCCTTCCAGGTCGTGCCGTCGCAGCGCTGGTCCGCGCCCTCGCCGGTCGAGCCGTTCTCGCTCTACCGCGGCCTGCGGGCCGTCAACCCGTCGCCCTACATGTACTTCCTCGACTTCGAGGACTTCCAGCTCGTCGGCGCCTCGCCCGAGCCGCTGGTCACCGTCTCCGGCCGCGACGTCTCCACCCGCCCGATCGCCGGCACCCGCCCGCGCGGGGCCACGGTGGACGACGACAAGGCGATCGCCGAGGACCTGCTGGCCGACGAGAAGGAGCGGGCCGAGCACGTGATGCTCGTCGACCTCGGCCGCAACGACCTCGGGCGCGTCTGCGAGTTCGGCAGCGTGAACGTGGACTCGTTCATGGCCGTCGAGACCTACTCGCACGTCATCCACATCGTCTCCAACGTGGCCGGGAAGCTGCGCGAGGACGTCAGCGCGGTCGACGCGCTGCGGTCCGTGCTCCCCGCCGGGACGCTGTCCGGCGCGCCCAAGGTGCGCGCGATGGAGATCATCGACGAGCTCGAGCCCGTCAAGCGCGGCGCCTACGGCGGCGCCGTGGGCTGGCTGTCCTACGACGGCGACCTCGACACCTGCATCTGCATCCGCACCGTGGTCGTGAAGGACGGCGTGGCCCACGTGCAGGCCGGCGGCGGCACGGTCGCCGACGCGCGGCCCGACTACGAGTACGAGGAGTCGCGGGCGAAGGCGCGCGGCGTGGTGCGGGCGATCGAGCTCGCCGCCCGCCAGGAGGCCTGGCCGTGAGGGTGCTCATGGTCGACAACTACGACTCGTTCACCTACAACCTCGTCCAGTACCTGGGCGAGCTGGGCGCCGAGCCGGTGGCCGTGCGCAACGACGCCGCCGAGGTCGACGAGCTGCTGGCCGCGGGCTACGACCGCGTGGTCGTCTCGCCCGGGCCGCGCACGCCCGACGAGGCGGGGATCTCGGTCGAGGTCATGCGCCGCTTCCCGGAGGCGGGGATCAAGACCCTGGGCGTCTGCCTCGGCCACCAGTCGCTCGTGCAGGCCTTCGGCGGGCGCGTCGTCCGCCATGTGCCCGTGCACGGCAAGGCGACGGAGATCGAGCACGACGGCGAGGGCCTCTTCGCGGGGCTGCCGAGCCCGCTGACCGTGGGGCGCTACCACTCGCTCGTGGCCGACCCCGAGCTCCCCGACGTCCTCACCGTCACCGCCCGCGGCGGGGGCGTGGTCATGGCCGTCCGGCACACCGACCTGCCCGCCCTCGGCGTGCAGTTCCACCCCGAGTCCGTCCTCACCCCCGACGGCAAGCGCCTGCTGGAGAACTTCCTTGGCGATCCTGACTGAGGCGATCGACGCGCTGGCCTCGCGCCGCGACCTGACCGCCGAGCAGACCGCCGCGGTGCTCGCCGAGATCATGGAGGGCAACGCCACCGAGGTGCAGACGGCGGCGGTGCTCATCGCGCTGCGCACCAAGGGCGAGACGGTCGACGAGCTGGTCGGCCTCGCGACCACGATGCGGCGGCTGGCCACGCCGGTGCGCACCGAGCGCCGGGACCTGATCGACACGGCGGGCACCGGCGGCGGGCGGCCGACCTTCAACGTCTCGACCACGGCCGCGCTGATCGCCGCCGGCGCGGGCTGCGCGGTGGCCAAGCACGGCAACCGGTCCGCCACCGGCCTCTCGGGCTCGGCCGACCTGCTGGAGGCGCTCGGCGTCCGCATCGACCTCGGCCCCGAGGAGGTCGCCCGCTGCATCGAGCAGGCGGGCTTCGGCTTCATGTTCGCGCCCGCCCATCACGGCGCCACGCGCTTCGTGGTCCCGGTGCGCAAGGAGCTCGCCGTGCGCACGATCTTCAACTTCCTGGGGCCGCTGACCAACCCTGCCGGGGCGGCCCGCCAGGTGATCGGGGTGTCGGACGGCGCGTTCCTGGACACCATCGCGGGAGCACTGGCGCGATTGGGCGCCGTAAAAGCGCTGGTAGTGTCCAGCGCCGACGGTCTGGATGAGATGAGCACGTCGGGGACAACGCGCGTCGTCGAGGTTGACGGGCCTGAGCTTCGCTCCTATGAGGTGTCCCCGGAGGACGTCGGGCTGCCGCGCGCCCATCCGGAGGAGCTGGCGGGCGGGACGCCGGAGGACAATGCGGCGACGACGCGCCGCATCTTCGCGGGCGAGACGGGCCCGCAGCGCGACCTGGCCGTGCTCAACGCGGGCGCGGCGATCTACGTGGCCGGCCGCGTCGACACGCTCGAGGCGGGCGTGCGCGAGGCGGAGGCGGCGATCGACGACGGGCGCGCCGCGGCGAGCCTGGAGCGACTGGTAGAGATGACAAAGGAGCTGGCGCCGGCGTGAGCGTGCTGGATCGGATCGTGGAGGACACCTGGGGCGAGGTCGGAAGGCGCCGCGAGTCGGTGCCGCTGGTCCGGCTCGAGGAGGCGATCGCCCAGCGGCCGGAGGGACGCCCGTTCGGGGAGTCGCTGCTGCGGCCGGGCATCTCGGTGATCGCCGAGCACAAGCGCCGCTCGCCGTCGGCCGGGACGATCCGCGAGGACTCGACGGTCGAGTCGATCGTCACCGCCTACGAGCGCGGCGGGGCGACCGCCCTGTCGATCCTCACCGAGCCGTTCCACTTCGCCGGGTCGCTCGACGACCTGCACGTCGCGCGCTCGGCCACCCACCTGCCGGTGCTGCGCAAGGACTTCATCGTCGACCCCTACCAGCTCTACGAGTCCGCCGCCGCGGGCGCGGACGCCGTCCTGCTCATCGTGGCGGCCCTCCAGCCCGAGGCGCTGTACGAGCTGCTGCGCGAGGCCCGCGATCTCGACCTCGACGCGCTCGTCGAGGTGCACGACGAGCAAGAGCTGGAGATCGCGCTCGACGTCGAGGCCGACATCCTCGGGATCAACAACCGCGACCTCGTCGACTTCTCGGTCGACATCGAGCGCACGTACGAGCTGCTCTCGGACGTCCCGGCCGGCAAGACCGTGGTCTCCGAGTCCGGCTACTCCACGCGCGACCAGCTCGACGATCTCGAGCGGGTCGGGGTCGACGCGGTGCTCATCGGCGAGACGCTGATGCGGGCCGACGATGTCGAGGATGCCTGCCGCCGCCTCACCGGCGGCGCGGACCTCGACGTGTGAACCGGCTCAGGTTTAGCCCGCACTAACGCGCCGAGGCCACCCTCTGGTTGCATGACGCGCCGGCAGCTCGCAGTGCCAGTCGTCGCGGCCCTTCTGGGTGGCGCCGTCACGGCTGCCGCGATGATGGCGGGGACGGGCGGCACGGGCACCATCGCGCGTGAGCGCGGACTGCTCGCGCTCGACACGTCGAGCGAGCAGATGACGCCGGGGGAGATCTACGAGCGCGCCGCGCCCGCCGTGGTCGCGATCCGCGCCAGCACCGTCCAGGCCGGCGCGACGGCCTTCCAGTCGGAGGCCGGCAGCGACCTCAACGTCTCCAGCGGCTCCGGCTTCGTGTTCGACGAGGACGGGCGCGTGGTCACCAACGCGCACGTGGTGAACGGCGTCACCGCCGTGCAGGTCACGTTCTCCGACGGCCACAGCGTTCCCGCGGAGGTGGTCGGCAAGGACGAGGAGACCGACCTCGCCGTGCTCCTGGTCCCCACCGAGGGGCTCGACCTGCGCCCGCTCGAGCTCGGCGACTCCGACGCGGTTCAGACCGGCGACCGCGTGGTGGCCGTCGGCAACCCGACGGGGTTCTCCGCCACCGCCGGCACCGGGCGCATCTCCGGCTCGGGGCGGCAGGTGCAGACGCCGGGCGGCTACGTGATCGACGGCCTGCTGGAGACCGACGCGGTGATCGAGCCGGCCACCTCGGGCGGCCCGCTGCTCGGGACCGACGGGCGCGTCGTCGGCATCACCTCGCGGCTCGGCGACGGCACCGGCTTCGCCGTCCCCGCCAACGTCGCGCGCGACATCCTGGGCCAGCTCGAGGAGAGCCACAAGATCATCCGGCCGTGGCTCGGCATCCGCGGCCATGCGGGCGAAGGCGGGGTGGAGCTCGACGGCGTCCACACCGGCGGGCCGGCCGAGCTCGCGGGCCTGCACCCGGGCGACGTCGTGACCGCGATCGACGGCACGCCGGTCAGCACGCTGCCCGAGCTGCTCGACCAGGTCGAGCAGCGGGCGATCGGCGACACCGTCACGCTGCACGTGGTCCGCTCGGCGGGCGTCGGCGACGTCATGATCCGGCTGGAGGAGCGCCCCTCGACGGTGCCCGCGGGCTAGGGCCTACGATGGTTGGCCCATGGCCCGCGTCAAGATCTGCGGCATAACCAGGCCCGAGGACGCCGAGCTGGCAGCCTCCCTCGGCGCCTGGGCGATCGGCTTCATCCTCTGGCCGCAGTCCAAGCGCGCGGCCGATCCGGCCGTCGTCGCCGGCATCGCCCGGACGCTGCGCCGGCAGGTCGAGATCGTCGGCGTGTTCGTCAACCCGACGCTCGACGAGGTCGCCGGGGCGGCGGAGTCGATCGGGCTCACGCACGTCCAGCTCCACGGCGACGAGGGCCCGTCCTTCTGCACCGCCGTGGCCCAGCGCACCGGCGTGCAGGTGATCAAGGCGCTGCGGATCGGCTCGAAGGCCGACATGCGCGACGCCGAGCGCTTCCACACGGCGTTCCACCTGCTCGACGCCGACGCCGGCTCCGCCTACGGCGGCACGGGGCGCACCTGGAACTGGGACCTCATCGGGGCGCGGCGCTCCAAGATCCCGGTGCTCCTGTCGGGTGGCCTGGACCCGGACAACGTCGCCGAGGCGATCGCCGCCGTGCAGCCGTGGGGCGTCGACGTCGCCTCGGGGGTCGAGTCCGCGCCCGGGATCAAGGATCCCGCCAAGGTCGAGGCCTTCATCGCCGCGGCGCAGAGCAGCGCGGTGCCCACGTGACCGCGCCCGCCCTCGAGCATCGCTTCGGCCCCTACGGGGGCCAGTACGTCCCCGAGACGCTGATGCCGGCCCTGGCCGAGCTGGAGGCCGCCTGGATCGAGGCCCGCGAGGACGAGGGGTTCCAGGCCGAGCTGGCCATGCTCCTGCGCGACTTCGCCGGCCGCCCGACCCCGATCTACCACGCCAGGCGCCTCTCGGAGGCCGCCGGCCACCCGGTCTACCTCAAGCGCGAGGACCTGCTCCACACGGGCGCGCACAAGATCAACAACGCGCTCGGGCAGACCCTGCTGGCCAAGCGCATGGGCAAGACGCGGATCATCGCCGAGACGGGCGCCGGCCAGCACGGCGTCGCCACGGCGACGGCCTGCGCGCTGCTGGGCCTCGAGTGCATCGTCTACATGGGCACCGAGGACATGCGGCGCCAGCGGCCCAACGTCCTGCGCATGGAGCTGCTGGGCGCGAAGATGGCGCCGGTCGACGCCGGCACCGCGACGCTGAAGGAGGCCATCTCGGCCGCGATCCGCGACTGGGTGACGAACGTGGTCGGCACCCACTACGTGCTCGGCACCTGCGCCGGCCCGGCGCCCTACCCGGCGCTCGTGCGCGATCTCCAGCGCGTGATCGGCGACGAGGCGCGCGCCCAGATGCTCGACCGGCTCGGCCGCCTGCCCGACCGGGTCATCGCGTGCGTCGGCGGCGGCTCGAACGCGATCGGGATCTTCACGGCGTTCCGGGAGGACCCGGACGTCGCGCTCATCGGCGTCGAGCCGGCGGGCCACGGGCTCGACACCGGCCAGCACGGCGCCCCGCTGACCATCGGCGGCCGCGGCGGCGTGCTGCACGGCGCGTACTCCGCGATCATGCAGGACGAGGACGGGCAGATCCTCGAGGCGCACTCGATCTCGGCCGGCCTCGACTACCCCGGCGTCGGTCCCGAGCACGCATGGCTGCGCGACAGCGGCCGCGCGACGTACGGCGCCGTGACCGACGCCGAGGCCCTCGCCACGCTCTCGCGCGTCTGCCAGCTCGAAGGGATCATCCCGGCGCTCGAGTCCTCGCATGCCGTCACCTGGGCGCTGCGCGGCGACGTGAGCGCCGACACGGTCGACCTCGTCTGCCTCTCCGGCCGCGGCGACAAGGACCTCGCCGAAGTCCTCCCGAAACTTGGCCTCGGGGATTGACAACATCGCCGCCGCGTTTGCGGCGGCCCCCGGTCGTGCCGCGCTGATGCCGTACCTCATGGGCGGCTTCCCGGACATCGACGCGTCCGTCGCCGTCGGCGAGGCGTGCGCCGACGCGGGCGCCGACCTCGTCGAGCTCGGCGTGCCGTTCTCGGACCCGCTGGCCGACGGCCCGGTCATCCACGCGGCGGGCACGCGCGCGCTGGCGGCGGGCGCCACCCTGCACCGCGTGCTCGAGGCGGCCACCCGGATCGCCGAGCGCCTGCCGGTCGTCCTCATGTGTTACGCCAACCCGCTGTACGCGCGCGGGGCCGAGCGCTTCGCCGAGGAGCTGGCGGCCGCGGGGGTCAGCGGCCTGATCGTCCCGGACCTGCCGCTGGAGGAGGGCGAGGACGTCCGCGAGGCCTGCGACGCGGCCGGCCTGGCCCTCGTGCCGCTGATCGCGCCCACCACGCCGGACGACCGGATGGCCGAGATCGCGCAGCGTGCGCGTGGATTTGTCTACACGGTCTCGGTCACCGGCACCACCGGAGAGCGGTCCGGGGTCGATGGGTCGCTGGCCGGCGTGCTGGCCCGCGCGAAGGCCCACAGCCCGGTCCCCGTGGCGGTCGGCTTCGGCATCTCGACCCCCGAGCAGGCGGCCGCCGCTGCCGCTGCGGGGGCCGACGGCGTGATCGTCGGATCCCGGCTGGTGCGGGCGGCGACCGAGGCGGCGGATGCGGGGGAGGATCCCGCGGCGGCCGTCGGCGAGGCGGTCGCGGCGCTCGCAAACGCGCTCCGGCGCTAAGGTTCCGCGCTCATGGGCGTGCTCCTCACCCTCATCGCGGGCCTCGTCGTCTGGGTCGTCCTCTGGGCGCTGGGCGCCGGCGGGTTCGACGCGTTCATGATCACCACGCTGATGCTGGTGATCGCCGCGGCGGCCTACATCGTGGCGCCGCACCTGCCGGGCAACAGCCGAGCGGACTGACGACGCAGAGGCGCGTCCCCGCCTCCTCGGGACCGTCGCGCACCGGCCGGTTCGCCCAATCCAGGCATTCTGCCGTGCTTCCTCATACCCTGTTGCGCGGCCGGAACGGGCGTGCGTAGAATCGCCGCCCAAATCAAACCCTTTATGAGGAGGGGTTCCTTGAATTCACGCTGGTTGGCAGCGACGGGCTGCTTGGTAGCCGCGCTCGCTATGGGCGTCGGCGCCTGCGGTGACGACGACGACGGCGGCAGCAGCGGCGGCAGCGGAGACAGCGGCGGCGAGGCCTCGACCGTCAAGGTCTTCTCCTCCCTTCCGCTGCAGGGCGCTTCTCGCCCGCAGACGACCGCCATGGTCCAGGGCATCGAGCTCGCGCTCGAGCAGGCCGGGAACAAGGCAGGAGACATCAGCGTCGAGTACGAGTCGCTCGACGACTCGACGGCGCAGGCCGGTTCGTGGACGCCTGAGGCGACCACGGCGAACGCCCGCAAGGCAGCTCAGGACGACGCTACGGCCGTCTACATCGGGGAGTTCAACTCCGGTGCTTCGGCAGTCTCGATCCCGATCCTGAACGAGGCCGGCGTGCCGCAGATCAGCCCGGCGAACACCGCCGTGGGTCTGACCTCGGACGAGCCGGGTGCGAACCCGGGCGAGCCGGACAAGTACTACCCGACGGGTCAGCGCACGTACACGCGCATCGTCCCCAAGGACACGATCCAGGGCGCGGCTATTGCCACGGTCATGAAGGAGGACGGCTGCACCAAGGTTCAGCTGACCAACGACAAGGAGGTCTACGGCGCAGGCCTGGCCTCCAACATCGAGTCGGCGGCTGAGGCGCAGAGCCTCGAGATCATCGCCAACGACGCGATCGACAAGAACGCGCCGAACTACCGCTCGCTGGCCCAGAAGGCCAAGGGCGCCGGCGCTGATTGCTTCGTCTACTCGGGCATCACCGCGAACAACGCGGTCCAGCTCTACAAGGACTTCTCGGCGGCTCTGCCCGACGCGAAGCTCTACGGGCCGGACGGCGTCGCGGAGTCCGGCTTCGCGGATCCCGCCGAGGGCGGTATCCCGGCCGACGTGGCCTCCAAGGTGAAGGTCACGGTCGCCACCCTGTCCCCGGACGAGTACCCGCCGGAAGGCCAGGAGTTCTTCACGCAGTTCGCGGAGAAGTACGGCGAGGACAACCCGGATCCGTACGCGATCTACGGCTACGAGGCCATGCGCCTCGCGCTGGACGCCATCGAGCGCTCCGGCACCGGTGCCAAGGAGGACGTCATCGCGGCGCTCTTCGACACGAAGGACCGTTCCAGCGTGCTCGGTACCTACTCGATCGACGAGAACGGCGACACGACGCTCACCGACTACGGCGTCTACACGATCGACGGCGGCGAGCTGACGTTCGACTCCACGATCAAGGCCCAGGCGGGCTGATCTGACCGCCTGACGGACTCCCGCCGGGGGTTGGGAAAGTTTTCCCGCCCCCGGCGGCCGTCTTCTGGAAGAGTTCGCACTCAATGGAAGCCGCAAGCGTTCCCGCCGCCCGACCGGCACCACCGGGTCAGGCGCTCAGGGACTTCATCTCGAAGTTCGGGCTCATCGCTCTGCTCCTGGCGATGCCGGTGGCATTCGCGATCAGCGATCTCACGGGCGACGAGGGCGATCTCTCCCGCCTCGGCAACAATCTCGTCGACGGCCTCTCCAACGGCGCCATCTGGGCGCTGGTGGCGATCGGCTACACGCTGGTCTACGGCATCGTCGAGCTGATCAACTTCGCCCACGGCGAGGTGTTCATGATCGGCTCGTTCATCTCCGCCGGCTTCTTCGGCACGATCGGCCTGACCCAGGGCACCGGCACGGGCCTGCTCGTCCTCGGGCTGCTGATCACGCTTCCGGTGGCCATGTTCGGGCCGGGCCTGCTCAACGTGATGATCGAGCGCGTCGGCTACCGGCCGCTGCGTTCCGCGCCCAAGCTGGCGCCGCTCATCACCGCCGTCGGCTTCTCCTTCATCCTCCAGAACGTCGGCCTGCTCTGGCTCGGCGGCTCGCAGGAGGGCATCCCCGATCTCATCCGGTCGCAGAACGAGCTGTTCGTGATCGGCGGCGTCGAGATCACCAACGGCGACGTGCTCGCCGTCGGCGTGACCATCCCGCTGCTCGTGGGCATGACGGCGTTCATCGGCGGCAGCCGCCTCGGCAAGGCCATGCGCGCGACCGCGCAGGATCCCGAGGCCGCGCGGCTGATGGGCATCAACGTCGACACGACGATCTCCATGACCTTCCTGCTGGGCGGCATGCTGGCCGGCGCCGCCGGGCTCATCTACGCCCTGTACCAGACGACGATCTGGTACTTCCAGGGCTTCACCGCCGGCCTCGTGGCCTTCACCGCGGCGGTCATGGGCGGCATCGGCAACATCCGCGGCGCCGTGCTGGGCGGCCTCATCATCGGCTTCATCCAGCAGATGTCCGACAATCGCATCGGCTCGGAGTGGACGCCCGCCATCGTGTTCGTCTACCTGATCCTGATCATGGTGTTCAAGCCGTCCGGCCTGCTGGGCGAGGAGACGAGGGAGGCGGGATGACCGAGACCGCAGCCGCGCCGCCCGCCGAGCAGGCGCCCAAGACGACCCTCCGCGCGCGGAAGCTCCCGCCGTGGACCGAGAAGGCCTTCGTCCCGGTCTTCTTCCTCGTGCTGGCGCTGGTGCCGCTCGTGCTGGACTCGGGCAGCGACCAGCTGTTCGACGCCACGCTCGCGCTGGCGTACGTCGTCATGGCCCTGGGCCTGAACATCATCGTCGGCTTCGCCGGCCTGCTGGACCTCGGGTACGTGGCCTTCTTCGCCATCGGCGCGTACACGATGGGCTGGCTCGGCTCAGGCTTCTTCTCCGCCGTGAACAACGAGGAGGGCATCCACGTCGGCGTGACCGGCTTCGCCGCCAACCTGCCGGGCATCCACTTCAACTTCCTGCTGATTCTGGTCTGCGCGATCGTCTTCACGACGATCGCCGGCATGATCATCGGCCTGCCGACGCTACGCCTGCGCGGCGACTACATCGCGATCGTCACGCTCGCGTTCGGCGAGATCATCGGCCGCCTGGCCGTCAACCTCGACCAGGTGAAGTTCTCGAGCATCCCGATCCTCGGCGGCCCGCTCGGCAACTTCTTCGGCGAGGAGCAGGCCATCACCGCGGGAAGACAGGGGATAACCCCGGTGGACAAGATCGCCTTCCCAGGGTTGGACCAGTTCACCTCGCTGAACCTGCGGCCGTGGTTCTGGACCGCGCTTGGGCTGATCGCCGTCGTGCTCTTCGTGAACTTCCGGCTGCGCGACTCCCGGCTCGGGCGCGCGTGGATCGCGCTGCGCGAGGACGAGGTGGCCGCGGTCTCGATGGGCGTGCCGGCGGTCAAGACCAAGCTGCTGGCCTACGGCACCGGTGCCGCGTTCGGCGGCATGTCCGGCGCGTTCCTCGGCTCGTTCCTGAACACGGTCAACGCCGACCAGTTCCAGTTCTTCTTCTCGATCCTGATCCTCGGCATGGTCATCCTCGGCGGCCTCGGCTCGATCTGGGGCGTCGTGCTGGGGGCGATCGTCCTCTCGTACGTGAACTACTGGCTGATCCCGGACGTGCTCAATGACGTGCCCGACAAGGTCGGGCTCGACTTCGACATGACGCAGATCAGCTTCGGCATCTACGGCTTCCTGCTGGTGGTCATGATGATCATGCGGCCGCAGGGCCTGTTGCCGGAACGGCGCCGCGAGGCCGAGATGACCCACGGCGACGAGCACGCCGACGAAACCCTCTACACGGCCCGCGTATGAGTGAGACCAACGGCACGTCGCTCGTCCTCGACGCCCGCAACGTCACGAAGCAGTTCGGCGGCCTCACGGCCGTGAACGACGTGACCTTCACGGTCCCGGAGCGGTCGATCGTCTCCATCATCGGCCCCAACGGCGCCGGCAAGACGACGTTCTTCAACATGCTCACCGGCTTCTACAAGCCGACGTACGGGCGGATCGAGTTCACCGGCAAGAACGTCACCGGCGGACGGCCGGACGTGATCATGAAGCTCGGGCTGGCGCGGACGTTCCAGAACATCCGGCTGTTCGCGACGATGTCGGCGATCGAGAACTGCATGGTCGGCCAGAACTCCCGCATGCGAGCCGGCCTGTTCTCGTCGATCATCCGCACGCCGGGAGTCCGCAAGGAGGAGTCCCGGGTGCGCGACAAGGCGGAGGAGGAGCTCTCCTACGTCGGCGTCGCGAAGCGCCACCACGACAACCTCGCGATCAACCTCTCCTATGGCGACCAGCGGCGGGTGGAGATCGCCCGCGCCCTCGCCTCCGATCCGAAGGTCCTGCTGCTCGACGAGCCGACGGCCGGCATGAACCCGCAGGAGTCCGACGAGCTGACCAACTTCATGCGCAAGCTGCGCGAGGAGCGCGGCGTCACGATCGTGCTCATCGAGCACGACATGAAGGTGATCATGGGTGTCTCCGAGCACATCACCGTGCTCGACCACGGCGAGAAGATCGCCGAGGGCGGGCCGGCCGAGGTGCGCGCCAATCCGCGGGTCATCGAGGCCTACCTGGGCAAGGCCGCGTCCGAGGGAGCTGCGTAGCCATGGCGTTCCTCGAAGTCACCGACATCCACACGTTCTACGGGAACATCCAGGCGCTCAAGGGCATCACGCTCGAGGTCAACGAGGGCGAGTGCGTCACGCTGATCGGCTCCAACGGAGCCGGCAAGTCGACGACGCTGCGCTCGATCTCCGGCCTCACGCCACCGCGCACCGGCTCGATCAAGCTCGCCGGCCAGGAGATCGGGATGCTGCCGCCGCAGGAGATCGTCCGGCTCGGCATCTGCCAGTCGCCCGAGGGGCGCAAGTGCTTCCAGCGCATGACCGTGCGCGAGAACCTCGAGCTCGGCGCGTTCCTGCGCCGGGACAGCGCCGGGATCCTGCAGGACCTCGAGCAGGTCTTCGAGCTGTTCCCGCGCCTCAAGGAGCGGGAGGTGCAGAAGGCGGGCACGATGTCCGGCGGCGAGCAGCAGATGCTGGCCATCGGCCGCGCGATGATGGGCCGCCCGAAGCTGCTGCTGCTCGACGAGCCGTCGATGGGCATCGCGCCGATCCTCGTGGAGCGGATCTACGAGACGATCGCCGCGATCAACGCGCAGGGCACGACGATCCTGCTCGTGGAGCAGAACGCGAACTTCGCGCTCGGTGTGTCCAAGCGGGCGTACGTGCTGGAGACCGGAAGGGTCGTCATGAGCGACGAGTCGGACAAGCTGCGGACCAACCCCGAAGTCCAGAAGGCATACCTCGGAACATGACGACTTTCGCCCTCATCGGCGCCCTCGCGCTCTGGCTCATGTACGCGTGGCTGCTGTCCGCCATCGTCGCCTCGTACCTGTCCGAGCGGAAGGGCTACGGCGAGAAGGCCGGCCTGGCCTTCGGGCTGCTGCTCTCCGTCGTCGGCACCCTGATCTGGCTCGTCTGGCCGCCGAAGCCCGAGTCCAAGTGGAAGAAGATCGGTCCCTGGGGTCGCGGCAAGGACACCGAGGAGCGGCTCGCCGCCGTCGAGCGGGCCACGCACTCGACCTAGCCTGGGTCCACCGATCATCCGTGGATGACTCGGCGTCGTTCGGCTCTGGCGAACGTCCACGGCGGCGAGGCGCCGCGGGAATCGGTGGAGCCAGGCTTAGCCTCAGTGCTGGGCCTCGGGCCGCCGGAGGACCATCGGGCCCTCGCAGGCCGCCATGGTGAACCGCGCGCCGCGCGGGTGGTCGCAGCCCGGGGGCGCGAAGCCCTCGTCGGCGAGCGCCGCCGGCACGCGGAGCGCCGGACCGAGGTGCGCGGGGGTGAGGGCCGCGAAGGCGAGCGCGCCCGTCAGCGCGGCGACGACGACGCGCCGCCGCCGCGCGCGGCGGTCGGCCGAGCGCCGGGCGGCGGTGAACAGGTCGTCGCCGAGGCGTGCGAGGTCCGGGGGCAGCATGAGATCGTTGGGACTGCGAGAGATTGGTTTCGCCCTCGTCCCTCGCAAGCTCGGGACTGCGGGCGACGTTACATACATGGGCTCCGGCCTGACGCTGTGTCAGCCGTCGCCGCCGCAGGCGGTGGGAAGGCGCACGGGGAAGTCGCGCGCGATCGAGCCCTCGCCGGGCCGGCCGCTGATCTTGCAGAGGCCGAAGCGCCCGGTCTCGAAGTCCACGAGCGCCCGGTAGGGGTAGCCGATGCTGCTGGCCTCGTTGTTCTCAACGGTCGGAGCGTCGGCCGTGATGGCGAGGCACGCGTAGCGGCCGGTCGCACTGCCGAGGTCGGTCGCCGGGTCCTCGCCGCGGGCGCCGCGCGGGTAGCGCTCGCACTCGACGCGGTTGACGGTCTGCGTGAACTCGCCGGCCCGCACCCGGGCGACGGCGTCGTCCTGCACCGCGGTCGCGAGGTCGGCGGCCAGCGCCTGGCGGGCGGCGAGCGCGGCGGAGCCCTCGAGGCCCCGCGCCGGGGTGCCGCGGCCCTCGACGAGCCGGAGCTCGGCCTGCAGCTCGGCGGTGCGCTGGGCGATGCGCTCGCGCTCGGCCTGGGCTGCGGCCGCGGCGCGCTCCTCCTTGGTCTCCGTGATCGCCGGGATGCTCAGCACGAGCGCGACGGCGGCGGCGATGAGCAGCAGGCCGGCGCCGTACGCGGCGGGCTTGCGGGCGCGCGGCGGGATCTTGCGGATCAGGAACCCGGGGATCTCCAGCAGGCCGGGCAGCGGCTCGTAGCGATCGCTGCTCGTACCGCGGGTCACGCGCCGGACTTTACCACCGACCCCGCGTCGGTGGTCAGGACTACAGGCGGATGGAGCCGAACTCCTGGGTGTCGCCGGGGGCGTAGCCGATCGAGCCGGGATCCACGTTGGCGGAGCCCTCGCGCTTGGCCTGGTCGGCGACGGCCGCGGCCACGGCGGCCGGCACGTCGCGGTTGAAGGGCGAAGGGATGATGTGGTCCTCGCGCAGCTCGTTCTCCGGGACCACGGCGGCGATCCCGCGCGCGGCGGCCATCTTCATCTCCTCGGTGATCTCGCGCGCACGGACGTCGAGCGCGCCGCGGAAGATCCCCGGGAAGCAGAGGACGTTGTTGATCTGGTTCGGGTAGTCCGAGCGGCCGGTCGCGATGATCCGCGCGTACGGCTCGGCCTCCTCGGGCGAGACCTCGGGCGTCGGGTTGGCCATGGCGAAGACCATGGCGTCGGCGGCCATCCCGCCGAGCGCCTCGGCGGGCATCACGCGCGCGCCGGAGAGGCCGACGAAGAGGTTGGCGCCCTCGATCACGTCGGCCGGGCCGCCCGCGCGCTTCTCCGCGTTCGTGGACTCGGCGAACCAGCGCTTGATCGGGGGCATCGAGCCGTCCTGGTAGTCGGCCCGGTCGGTGCTCAGGGCGCCCCGGGAGTCGCAGCCGATGATGTCGCGCACGCCGGCGGCGATGAGGATCTTGGCCACGGCGATGCCGGCGGCGCCGAGGCCGACGATCAGCACGTCGAGGTCCTCGAGCTTCTGGCCCGTGAGCTTGGTGGCGTTCATGAGGGCGGCGAGGACGACCACCGCGGTGCCGTGCTGGTCGTCGTGGAAGACCGGGATGTCCAGGCTCTTCTTCAGCCGTTCCTCGATCTCGAAGCAGCGCGGGGCGCTGATGTCCTCGAGGTTGATGCCGCCGAAGGTGGGGGCGATGGCCTCCACCGTGGCCACGATCTCGTCGGGGTCCTTGGTGCTCAGGCAGATCGGGAAGCCGTCGACGCCGCCGAACTCCTTGAAGAGCATCGCCTTGCCCTCCATCACGGGCATGGCGGCCTCCGGGCCGATGTCGCCGAGCCCGAGCACGGCGCTGCCGTCGGAGACGACGGCCACCGTGTTGCGCTTGATCGTGTACTGGAAGGCCTTGTCGCGGTCGGCCGCGATGGCCTCGCAGACGCGGGCGACGCCGGGCGTGTAGGCCATCGAGAGGTCGTCGCGGGTGCGCAGCGGGTGCTTGTTGCGGATCTCGATCTTGCCGCCGACGTGCATGAGGAACGTGCGGTCGGTCTTGTCGACGACCTGGGCGCCGTCCGTCGCGTTGACGGTTTTGGCGATCGCGTCGGCGTGGTCCGTCCCGGCCGCGTCGATCGTCATGTCGCGCACCGTGTAGCGGTCGTCGATGGCGATCAGGTCGATCGCGCCGATCGTGCCGCCGGCCTCGCCGATCGCGGTCGCCACGCGTCCGAGCATCCCGGGCCGGTGGTCGATCCGGACGCGGAGGACGAACGAGAACTGGGCGGACGTCGGGAGCGGCACCGGCGATGCCGGATGTTAGTGGGCGTCAGTACCCGAGGCGTGCGAGACGCTCGGCCTCGGCCTGGCGCTTCGCTTCGCGTTCCTGGCGACGGTCTTCGTCGCGGTCCTTGCGCTGGCCCTCGCTGTCCACGTGGACGATGCGGACCGAGGAGCGGAACGAGCCGTCGCGGCCATGGGTCTCGAGCTCCTCGCGGCGCGCGGGCCGGCCGCCGCTGTCGCGATCCCCGCGGTAGCCGCCGCCCCCGCCTCCTCCGCCGCCGCCGCGGTAGCCGCCGCCACCGCCGCCCTGACCGCCTCCGCCGCCCTGGCGGCGCCCGCGGCCTCGGCCACGGCGGTCGTCCTGGCTGCGCGGGTTGACGATGGCCTTGACGTCGCGCACCGGGGTGGCCGCGAGGCGCACCCAGGCGGTGAAGATCGGATCGCCGGGCTTGACGCCCTGCGCCTGCTCGGCGCAGACCGAGGACCACTTCATGGTCTCGCCGTCGTCGCGTCGCTTGGGCTGCAGCGCCTCGAGAACGGCCTCGGCGCCGCCGACGCGCTCGATGGCGGCGACGAGGCGCGCCTGCGCGCGGGCGGACCGGCTCGGCGAGGTCGCGGGTGCCGCGGCGGGCTGAGGCTGCTGCGGCGCGGCCTCGGCCGGCTCCGGAGCGGCGGCCTCACCCTCGGCGACGGGAGCCGCCTCGGGGGCCTCCGCCTCGGCCGGCTCGGGCTCGTTGGCCTCGACCGCGGCCTGCTCCTGCTTGCGAAGCTCGCTCAGCTTCGCGAAGAACGTGCGCCGGTGCTTCTCGGCGGCGGTCAGCCGGCGGCGCCGACGAGGCCGCTCACCCTGCGGGCCACCACGACCACCCTGACCCTGGCCCTGCCGCTGCCCACCCTGCTTCGGAGCCGCAGGCGCGGGAGCCTCGGACGATGCCGCGGGCGTCTCTGCCGGCGGGAGTCTCGGCCGCTGGCGTCTCTGCCGCGGGCGTCTCTGCCGCGGGCGGTCTCGGCCGGCGGGCGTCTCTGCCGCGGGCGCGGGGGTCTCGGCGGGCGGCTCTTCGGCGGCGGGCGCGGGGGTCTCGGCGGGCGGCTCTTCGGCGGCGGGCGCCGGGGTCTCCGCGGCGGCGCTTCGGCGGCGGGCGCGGGGGTCTCCGCGGGCGGCTCTTCGGCGGCGGGCGCCGGAGCCTCCTCCGCGGCGGGTGCCTCTGGCGGCGCGGTCTCGTTCTCCACGGGAGCCGGAGCCGGATCCCCGTTGCCCTCGGCCGCCGTGGGCTCGGGCGTCTCGGCCGTGGGCGTCGGCTCGCGGTCCTCGGGGCTGGGAGTCTCGGTCATCGTCAGTCGGGGAGCCGGGTCCTCAACGGCGCGGCCCGCCGGAGGAGCATGGACTCGCCAGCATAGCGGCGCGGCGTCATAAGACGGGCCCCGGCCTACTAGCCTTCGGGGTCCATGGCCGAGTCCAACGGTGACGCCCCGCGCGAGCTGTTCCTGATCGACGGGAACTCGCTCGCCTACCGGGCCTTCTTCGCGCTGCCCGAGTCGATCGCCACGTCCGACGGACGCCCGACCAACGCGATCTTCGGCTTCGCGTCGATGCTCGTGAAGATCCTCACGGACTACGGCGAGGTGCCGACCGTCGTGGTCTGGGACGCCGGCATGTCCGGCCGCAAGGAGATCTCGGCCGACTACAAGGCGCAGCGCAGCAGCCGCCCCGACCTGCTCAAGCTCCAGTGGCCGCACCTGCGCCCGCTGGTCGAGGCCTTCGGCTACCGGAACATCTCGGTCGAGGGCTTCGAGGCCGACGACGTCATCGCCGCCCTCGCCACCCAGGCCCAGGACCGGGGCATCCCCGTGATGGTGGTGACCGGCGACCGCGACGCCTACCAGCTCGTCCAGGACGGCGTGCGCATCATGACCACCTCGCGCGGCATCACCGACACGAAGGTCTACGACACGCAGGGCGTCATCGACCGCTACGGGATCCCGCCCGAGAAGATCCCCGACTTCATCGGCCTCAAGGGCGACACGAGCGACAACATCCCGGGCGTTCCCGGCATCGGGGACAAGACCGCGTCCGAGCTGCTCCAGCGCTTCGGCGACCTCGAGACCGTCCTCGCCAGCGTCGACCAGATCTCCGGCGCCAAGCGCAAGCAGAACCTCACCGAGCACGCGGACGCCGCGCGGCTCTCCAAGCAGCTCGCGACGATGGTTCGCGACGTCCCGGTCGACATCGATCTCGAGGCCGAGCTCACCCGCACGCCGGACCGCGCCAACCTGCGCACGGTCTTCCGGGACTGGGAGCTGCGCGACCCGCTGCGCCGGCTCGAGGAGGCGCTCGAGGCCGCCGAGATCGAGGCGATCCCGCGTCCCGAGGCCGTCGACGCCCGCACCGTCCCGGTCAAGACCGGCGCCACCGCCGCCGACGTCGCCAACCTCGCGGGCGACGAGCTGATCCTCGTCGCCGCCCGGCCCGAGGTCGTCGAGGGCGAGCTGCTCCCGCGCGAGGAGGGCTGGCGCTTCGGCGCCTACGCGGGCGGCGCGCAGGCGCTGGCCGGCGAGGTCGACGACCCGGCCGAGCTCGTGAAGGCCGCCGGCGACCGTCCGGTGCTCGCCCACGACGCCAAGGCGCTCGGCGACGTCCCGGCCAACCTCGTCTTCGACACCGAGCTCGCCGCCTACCTCCTCGATCCCGCCCGGCGGGGCTTCCCGCTCGACGAGCTGTGCGAGGAGCGCGGCCTCGCCGTCACGACCGACGACGAGAACGCCACGCGCGCGGTGCTGATCCACGACCTCGCCGCCCAGCAGCGCGAGCAGCTGCGGGAGCGCGGCCTGACCGACCTGCTGACCGACATCGAGCTCCCGCTCGTGCACGTGCTCCGCGAGTCCGAGAAGGTCGGCATCAAGCTCGACACCCGCCGTCTCGAGGAGGCCGCGACGCGCATCCGCGCCGACGCCCAGCAGCTCGAGCGCGAGATCTGGGAGATGGCCGGCGAGGAGTTCATGATCGGCTCGCCGCAGCAGCTCGCCGAGGTGCTCTTCGTCAAGCTCGGCCTGAGCCGCAAGCGCCGCGGCAAGACCGGCTTCAGCACCGACGCCCGCGTCCTGCAGGCGATCCGCGACGAGCACCCGATCATTCCCAAGATCGAGCGCTTCCGCGAGCTCACGAAGCTCGTGCAGACCTACCTCGACGCGCTGCCTGCCTGGATCGGCGAAGACGGCCGCCTGCACACGACGTTCCTGCAGACCAACGCCGCCACCGGACGCCTCGCGTCGATCAACCCGAACCTCCAGAACATCCCGATCCGCACCGAGACCGGCCGCGTGATCCGCCAGTGCTTCGTGGCCGAGCCCGGCAACGTGCTCATCTCGGTCGACTACGAGCAGGTCGAGCTGCGCGTGCTCGCCCACATCGCCAACGAGCAGGTCCTGCGGGACATCTTCCTGCGCGGCGAGGACGTGCACACGGAGACCGCGTCGAAGGTCTTCGAGCTCCCGCCCGAGCAGCTCGACGTCGGCATGCGGTCGAAGGCCAAGATGGTCAACTACGGGATCGTCTACGGCCTCAGCGCGTACGGCCTGGCCGACCGCCTGCAGATCGAGCAGGAGGAGGCGCAGGAGTTCATCGACCGCTACCTCGAGCGCTTCCCGGCCGTCGCCCAGTTCATGAAGGACGCCGTCGAGCAGGCCGAGCAGCACGGGTACGTCTCGACGCTCTTCGGCCGCCGCCGCCAGATCCCCGAGATCCGCGCCCGCAACTGGCAGACCCGCAAGCTCGGCGAGCGCCTCGCCGTCAACTCGGTCATCCAGGGCACGGCGGCCGACATCATCAAGGTCGCGATGGTGCGCGCGCACGACGCGCTCGCCGCCGAGGGCCTGCAGACCCGCGTCATCCTCCAGATCCACGACGAGCTGCTCGCCGAGGGCCCGGAGGAGGAGGCCCAGCGGGCGGCCGAGGTCATCTCGCGCGAGATGGTCGCCGCCGCCGACCTGGACCCGCCGCTCAAGGTCGACGCGGGCGTCGGCCCGAACTGGCTCGAGGCCAAGTAGTGGATCGAGGCGTCGCCGTCGCCGTGGCGGCGGTGATCGGCGGCCTGGTCGCCGCGCAGGCACCGCTCAACTCCCAGCTCGGCCGCACCGTCGGAGGGCTGCAGGCGTCGGTCATCGCGCTGTTCGTCTCCTTCCTCGCGCTCCTCAGCCTGGCCGCGCTGACCGACGGCCTCGGCGGCATCCGGAAGATCGGCGACGCGCCGCTCCACGTGGCCGTCGGCGGCGGCCTGGTCGGCGCGCTCTACGTCGGCAGCATCGTCTTCACGGTCCGGGCCCTCGGGGCCGGCGGCCTCACGGCGGTGACGATCTCCGGCCAGCTCGGCCTGGCCATGGTCATCGACCACTTCGGGTGGCTCGGCGTCGAGAAGTCGCCGATCACGGTGGCGAAGGTCGGCGGCGTCGTGCTGCTCGCGCTCGGCACCTGGCTCGTCATCCGCGAGTAGCTCACGCCCCGAAGGCCGCGGGGTACCTGACGAGACCGGGCTCGAGGTCGCCGCGCACCATCCAGGCCGGATCCTCGATGCCCCACTGGTTCGTGACGCCGAGCGGCGCCGCGGGGCGGAAGCCGAAGCGCGTGTAGTACTCGACGTGCCCGAGCAGGACGATCGGCTCGTCGAGCCGATCGAGCCCTTCGCGCATGAGCGCGCCGCCCACGCCGGACCGCTGGTGCTCCGGCGCGACGGCGAGCGGGCCGAGCGTCATCACCCGGTCGCCGCGCGTGAACAGCAGGTGGCCGACGATCTCGCCGCCGATCAGCGCGACGAGGGAGAGCGTCCAGGCGGGATCCGTCCGCAGCGCGTCGACGATGTCCGCCTCGTCGGAGCGGCCGAAGGCGGCCTCCTCGACGCGGCGGACGGCGTCGCGGTCCTCCGGGCGCTCCTCGCGGACCTCGATCACCCGCGCGCGAGCGCCGGGTTCTCGCCCGCCGGGACCTCCACGTAGTCCGGCAGCGTCTTGAGCACCTGCTCGGCGCCGGCGGGGGCGTAGATGGCGAGGATGACCATCGGCTCGTACGACGTGTTGAGCGTCGAGTGGAACGCGCCCTTGGGGATGAACACCGTGTCGCCGGGGCGGACACGCTGCGGCTCCTCGTCGTCGACCATCTGGTCGCCCTCACCGGCGAGGATGTAGAGGATCTCGTCGGCGTCGGGGTGGTTATGCCGCTCGTGGCCCTTGCCGGGGAGCAGGATCACGTGCATCAAGCTCACCTCCGGGTCGTCGGTGTTGTCGGTCGCCACCAGCGGCTTGATGACGCCCCAGTCGAAGGTCATCGTGGGCAGCGACGCCGGGTCCACAAACTTTGAAGGCACAGCAGCGCCCTCAGATCGACAGCGCCTTGAAGCGCTTCATATTCTCCGTGATGGCCACCTCGGTGGGCAGCCGCTCCATGCTCGAGGCGCCGTAGAAGCCGGCGATGCCCTCGGTGCGGTCGAGCACGTACTGCGCATCCTCCGGCTCGGCCAGCGGTCCGCCGTGGCACAGGACGATGACGTTCGGGTTGATCCGCACGGCAGCGTCGCGCATGGCCTGGATCTCGACCACGCACTCGTCCAGGGTCTTGGCCGTGTGCGCGCCGATCGAGCCCTTGGTGGTGAGGCCCATGTGGGGGACGAGCACGTCGGCGCCCGCCTCCGCCATGGCCACGGCCTGGTCGGGATCGAACGTGTAGGGCGTGGTCAGGAGCCCGAGCTCCTTGGCGATCCGGATCATGTCGACCTCGAGGCCGAAGCTCATGCCGGTCTCCTCCAGGTTGGCCCGGAACGTGCCGTCGATCAGCCCGACGGTCGGGAAGTTCTGGACGCCCGCGAAGCCGGCGTCGCGGATCGAGCGAAGGAAGACGTCCATGAGGCGGAACGGGTCCGTCCCGCAGACGCCGGCGATGACCGGCGTGTCGCGCACGATCGGGAGCACCTCGCCGCCCATCTCCATGACGATCGCGTTGGCGTCGCCGTAGGGCATGATCCCGGCCAGGGAGCCACGCCCCGCCATCCGGTAGCGGCCGGAGTTGTAGATGATGATCAGGTCGGTCCCGCCGGCCTCGGCGCACTTGGCCGACAGGCCGGTGCCCGCGCCGGCGCCGATGATCACCCCGCCGCCGTCGAGCGTCGCGCGCAGCTTCGCCCGCGCCTCGTCTCCGGTCACGTCTTCTCCTTCATGTACTCGTCGAGCTTGTCGGCCATCGCGTCCGCGAACTCGGGGTCGTTGATGTTGTTGTCGAGCTCGATCAGCTCCACGCTGTCGCCGAGGCCCGCGCGCAGCGCGGCGAACAGCGCCTCGTCGGCCTCGGGGTCGTGGAACGGCTGGCCCTCCGCGTCGATCATCGAGACGCCCTTGAGCGGGATGAAGAGCGCGGTCGGCCCGGTGGCGGCCGAGAGCTTGGCGGCGATCTGGCGCCCGAGCTCGGCGCACTCCTCCTTCGTCGTGCGCATGAGCGTCACCGACGGGTTGTGCACGTAGAGGTTGCGGTCCTCGAACTGGTGCGGCACCGTGTCCCGGGCGCCGAAGTTGACCATGTCGAGCGCGCCGAGCGAGACGACCTGGGGGAGGCCGACCCGCCCCGCGGCCTCCAGCCGGTCGGGCCCGGCGCTGAACACGCCGCCGACGAGCTCGTCGCACAGCTCGGTGGTCGTCGAGTCGAGCACGCCGCTGAGGAAGCCGGATTCCATCAGCCCCTCCATCGCGCGCCCGCCCGTGCCGGTGGCGTGGAAGACGAGGACCTCGTACCCGCGCCCCTCGAGCCGCTCGCGCGCGTGCGTGACGCACGGGGTGGTGACGCCGAACATCGTCGCGCCGATCAAGGGGCGGTGCTCGCCCAGCTCGACCGGCGGCGCCTGCACCATGCCCGCCATGGCGGCGGCCGCGTTGGCGAGGATGCGGGCCGAGATCGTGTTCACGCCCGCGACGTCGGTCACCGACGCCATCAGCGTCACGTCGCTGGCGCCGATGTAGTCGACCGTGTTGCCGGCCGCGACGGTCGAGACCATGAGCTTCGGCGCCCCGACCGGCAGCGCCTGCATCGCGCGGGTGGCGATCGCCGTGTTGCCGGAGCCTCCGGCCGCGAGCACGCCGGCGATCTTGCCCTCGCCGTACAGTCGCGCGGCGAGCTTCTCGGCCGCCTCGGCCATCGCCGTCACCGCGGCGCCGCGGTCGCCCGCCTCGGCCAGCGCGGCGGGATCGGCGCCGGTCTCGGCCGCCACGTGGAGGTCGGGCTCGATGCCCACTGGCGGGTTGACGCCCGCGTCGGCCACGATCGTCTCGACGCCGTGCAGCCGCAGCCGCTCGCGCAGATACGCGTACTCGGCACCCTTTGTGTCGAGCGTGCCCACGAGCAGAACGGTCACTTTCGCTCCTCCCTCCATCGGACCGCGGCGACCCTACCGGAGTTCCCGCTTCCGGTCCACGGAAGGTTGTGATTGGATGATGGAATGGCTGAACGCCGGGAAAGCGTGCAATCGCTCGAGCGCGCGCTCGACGTGCTCGAGGCCCTGGCGGTCGGCGGAGAGCTCGGCGTGACCGAGCTCGCGACGCGCACGGGGCTCGTCCCCAGCACCGCCCACCGGCTCCTCTCGACGTTGGCCAAGCGCGGCTACGTGAGCCAGAGCAGCGAGTCCGGGCGCTACCTGCTCGGCTACAAGGTCGTCGAGGTGGCGAGCGGGCTCGAGCGGCGGCTCGAGCGCCTGCGCGCGGCCGCCCGCCCGCACCTGGAGGCGATCCAGCAGGCCACGAGCGAGACCGTCAACCTCGTCGTGCTCGACGGCGACCGCGTGGTCTACGTCGACCAGGTCGAGGGCTCGCGCAGCGTGCGCATGTTCACCACGGTCGGCACCGCCGTCCCCGCGCACACGACCGGCTCGGGAAAGGCGATCCTGGCCTTCGGCCCCGCGGACGCGGTCGAGGCGCTCTATGCCGGGCGCGAGCCGCTCGAGCGGCTGACCGACAGCACGCTGGTCACGGTCGCCGAGCTGGAGCGCGACTTCGCCCAGATCCGGCGGCGCGGCTACGCGATCGACAACGAGGAGCACGAAGAGGGCGTCGGCTGCGTGGCCACCGCGGTGTTCGACCACCGCGGCATCCCGTGCGCGGCGATCAGCGTGTCGGGCCCGACGGCGCGCATCCTCCACGGCAACACGGCGGCGCTCGGCGCGCTGCTGGTCGAGCACGCGGGACAGGTCTCCAGCGCCCTCGGCCACCACGCGGCCGCCGCTTAGGCGCCGGGCCGGAGGAGGTCCAGCGTGCCGCGCAGGTGTGCCTCCAGCACGACCTGCGCGCGCTCCCGCTCGCCCGCGCCGATGGCGTCGGCCAGCGCCCGGTGCTCGACGAGGATGGACGCGATGCGCTGCCGGTCGCGGAGCAGCGACGTGATGACCATGCGCTGCTGGCGGTCGCGGAGCGAGTCGTAGAGACCGGCGACGATCGGGTTGCCGGCCGCGGTCACGAAGACCGTGTGGAACTCGCGGTCGAGGGCGACGAACCCGTCCGTGTCGCCGGCCGCCGCGTACTCCTCCTGCTGGGCGATCAGCGCGCCGAGCTGATCGGCCAGCGCCGGTCGCGGGCCCGCGCACGAGCACCTTGTCGAGCGCGTAGCGCTCCACGAGCATGCGGGTCTCCATCACGGCCTCGACCTCGCCGACCGAGACGGGCACGACGAGCGCGCCGCGCTTGGGATAGAGCCGCAGCAGCCCCTCGCCCTCGAGGCGCAGGAAGGCCTCCCGCACGGGCGTGCGGCTCAGGCCGAGCGCCTCGGCCACCTCGCCCTCGGTGATCAGCTCTCCGCCGGGGAACGTCGCGTCGAGGACGCGGCCCTTGGTGAAGGCGTAGGCGCGGTCGGTCGCGGTCATCTTCGAAAGAGAGCTTGCCATGTGTGCGCTACAGATGCTACAAAGACGCAACTTAGATGCAACGGCGGGTCTCGGGGGGAGAGCCGAGGGCAGTGGGAGATCGACGGGCAGAGGGGATCCAGGGGCTCTTGGGCAGCCTGCGCGAGGTGTATCCGCCCGCGCGGCTGCTCACGGAGCCGGCGCGCGTCGCGCCGTATGAGTCCGACGCGCTGACGGCCTTCCGCCGCCGGCCGGAGGCGGTCGTGCTCGCCGAGTCGCGCGCGGAGGTCATCGCGACGGTCCGCGCGTGCCATCGCCACGGGGTCCCGTTCGTGGCCCGGGGCAGCGGCACCAGCCTGTCCGGCGGCTCGCTGCCCGTCGAGGGCGGCATCGTCATCGGCCTCAACCGGCTCAACCGGGTCCTGCGGCTCGACGCCGTCGAGCGCGTCGCCGTGGTCGAGCCGGGCGTGATCAACGCGCATGTCACGAGCGCGGCGGCGGCGCACGGGCTGTTCTACGCGCCCGACCCGTCGAGCCAGTCGATCTGCACCATCGGCGGGAACATCGCCTTCAACTCCGGCGGCGCACACTGCCTCAAGCACGGCATGACGGCCAGTCACGTGCTCGAGGTGGAGGTCGTGCTCCCGGACGGCACCGTGGCGCGGCTGGGGAGCGGCGGGCCCGAGCCCGCGGGGCCGGACTGGCTCGGCGGCTTCGTCGGCTCGGAGGGGCTGTTCGGGATCGCGCTCGAGGCGACGCTGCGGCTCCTGCCGGTGCCGGAGGCGACGCACACCGTGCTCGTCGCCTACCGCTCCCTGCGCGAGGCGGGCGACGCGGTGGCGGCCGTGGTGGCCGCCGGCCTGCTGCCCGTGGCGATGGAGATCATGGACGCGCTGGCCATCGAGGCCGCGCAGTCCTCGGTCAAGCCCGGCTACCCCGACGTGCCCGCGCTGCTCATCGTCGAGCTGGACGGCGAGCGCGCGTGCGTGGACGACGACGTGAAGCGGCTGGCCGAGGTCATCGGCCGGTCCGGCGCCACCGAGGTGCGGGCGACCGAGGACGCCGCCGAGCGCGCCCTGATCTGGAAGGGCCGCAAGAGCGCGTTCTCGGCCGTCGGCTGGCTCGCGCCCGACTACCTCGTGCAGGACGGCTGCGTGCCGCGCACGCGGCTCGGCGAGGCCCTCGAGGAGATCGGCGTGATGGCGGCTCGCGCCGGCCTCCGCGTGGCCAACGTGTTCCACGCCGGCGACGGCAACCTGCACCCGCTGATCCTCTTCGACGGGAGTGAGCCGGGCGCCGTCGAGCGCGCCGAGGCGCTCGCCGGAGAGATCCTCGACCTCTGCATCCGCCTCGGCGGCTCGATCACCGGCGAGCACGGGATCGGCGTCGAGAAGCGCGACTTCCTGCCCCGCATGTTCGGCCCCGCGGACCTCGACGCCATGCGCCGGATCCACCGCGCCGTCGACCCGCTCGAGCTGGCCAACCGCGGCAAGATGTTCCCGCCGCACGACCAAGGGGGGTCAGACCCCCTTACGCGGAACGGGCGAGGGGGGTCAGACCCCCTTACGCGGAACGGGCGAGGGGGGTCAGACCCCCTTACGGATGCCGTGGCGGCTTTGCAGGAGGCCGTGCGGGCGCATGAGCGGGTGCTGCCTCGGGGCGGTGGGACCAAGCCCGCGCTCTCGACGCCCGGCGAGGGCGTCGTGCCGCTCGTGGTCTCGGGGCTGCGCGGGATCGTCGAGTACGACCCGTCCGAGCTGACCATCACCGCGCTCGCGGGCACGCCGGTGCGGGTGGTCCAGGAGGCGCTCGCGAGGCACGGGCAGTACCTGCCGTTCGACCCGCCGCTCGCCCGCGCCGGCGCGACGCTCGGCGGCGTCGTCGCCTCGGGCACGTCCGGGCCGGGACGCCACCGGCACGGCGGGGTGCGCGACTTCATCATCGGCGCCCGCTTCGTCGACGGCACCGGCGCGCTGGTGGGCGGGGGCGGGCGCGTGGTCAAGAACGCGGCCGGCTTCGACCTCCCGCGCCTGATGGTCGGGAGCATGGGCCGGCTCGGCGTGCTCGTCGAGGTCGCCTTCAAGGTCTTCCCGGAGCCGGCCGCGTGGGGGACGCTGGTCGTCCAGGCGCCGGGCCTCGACGCTGCGCTCGAGGCGGCGCAGCGCGTCGGGCAGCTCGACGTCGAGGCGCTGGACATCGAGCCGTCCGGCCGCCTGCTGATCCGCCTCGGCGGCCGCGCGACCGCGCTCGAGCCCCGCCTCGAGCGCCTGCGCCGCATCCTCGGCCTTCCCGCCGAGAAGGTGCTCGGCGCGGGCGAGCCCGACCTGTGGGACGCCCTCGGCTGGGCCCCGCCCGAAGCCTCGATCGTGCGAGTGGCGCTCAGCCCGCGCCGCGCCGCCACGCTCGACCCGGCCCTCGGCGCCGCCGGCGCCGCGCGGCGCTACTCCTCCGGCGCCGCGCTGGGCTGGGTCGCGTGGCCACCCGGCGAGCCGCTGGCCGAGCTCGACGCGCTGCTGCGCGACGCGGGGGCGGCCGGCGTGCGCCTCACCGGCCGCCCGGGTCCGGTCCTGCTCGGGGCGCCGAGCGGCGGCGCGTTCGCCGACCGCGTGCGCCAGGGCCTCGATCCCCACGGGCGCTTCGCCACCCCGGCGCGGGCGCCGCGCCGCGAGGAGGCGCTGGCCTGATGCAGCACGCCATCCCGGTCGGCGAGCTCGGCGCGCGCGGCCCGGCCATGGCCGACGCGATCGCCAGCTGCGTGCACTGCGGCTTCTGCCTGCCGACCTGCCCGACCTACGTCACGAGCGGCGAGGAGCCGCACTCGCCCCGCGGCCGGATCTTCCTCATGAAGGACGTGCTCGAGGGGAAGCTCGGGCTGGAGGAGGCGCTGGACCCGATCGACAGCTGCCTCGGCTGCCAGGCGTGCGTGACGGCGTGCCCGTCCGGCGTCGGCTACGGCGACCTGATCACCGCCTTCCGCGCGCACAGCGAGGAGCGGCGCCACCGTTCGCTGCCCGACCGGGCGCGGCGCGCGCTGATCGCCAACACGCTGCCCCACCCACGGCGCTTCCGCGCCGCCGCCAAGCTCGGCATCGTCACCCGCAAGGTCGCGCCGAAGCCGCTGCGGCCGATGCTCGACCTGCTGCCCGGAAGCGTCCCGGCCGCGCAGCCGCTGCCCGAGCTGCACCCCGCCGAAGGCCCGCGGCGAGCCCGCGTCGCGCTGCTGGCCGGCTGCGCCCAGCAGGTGCTCGACCCCGACATCGGCTGGGCCACGCTGCGCGTGCTCGCCCGCAACGGCGTCGAGACCGTCATCCCGAGCGCGCAGGGCTGCTGCGGCGCGCTGGCCGCCCACGCCGGCCGCGCGAAACAGGCCCGCAAGCTGGCCCGCCGCAACCTGGCCGCCTTCCCGCGGGACGTCGACGCCGTGATCGTCAACGCCGCCGGCTGCGGCTCGGGCATGCACGACTACGGCCTGCTCTTCGCCGGCGAGCCGGACGAGGAGCGGGCCAGGGAGCTGGCTGCGCGCACGACCGACGTGAGCGCGTTCCTCGACCAGCTCGGCCTCGTGTCGCCGCCGCCGCCCGAGCAGCCGCGGCGCATCGCCTACCACGACGCGTGCCATCTCGCGCACGCCCAGACGGTCCGCGAGGCGCCGCAGAACCTCCTGCGCGCGACCGGTCACGAGGTCGTCGTCCCGGACGAGTGGGAGCTGTGCTGCGGCTCGGCCGGGACCTACAACCTTGAGCGGCCCGAGACGGCGAACGCGCTCGGCCGCCGCAAGGCCGGCAACCTGCGCGCGACCGGGGCGGAGCTGATCGCGGCCGGGAACATCGGCTGCCTCACGCAGATCCGGCAGCACCTCGAGCTGCCGGTGCGTCACACGATCCAGATCCTGGACCGTGCCTACGCGGGAGTTGACGTCCGGTGATCGCTCTGACAGCATCACCGCAGGGCAGAACGTATATTCCGCATTGCGGAAAAGGGGGAGAGGGAGAGATGTCGACGACATCGAAGCTGTTCGTGGCGCTCATCGCCGCTCTGGTCGGGCTGGCGTTCGGTGCCGGCGCCGCTTCGGCCCAGGCGCCGACGGTCATCGATGCGGTCGATTCACCGGCTGCAGCCTGGGACCCGAGCAGCGCCACGGTTCCAAGCGGATCGACGGTCCGCTGGGAGTTCGACGAAGCGCTCGCCACCCACTCGCTCACCTCCTCGAGTGCGAACTGGAGCATCGACGAGACGCGTGACGCGAACGGCGCCGCCATCGAGCGGACGTTCTCGGCCCCGGGCACCTACACGTTCCTCTGCAAGTTCCACGCGGAGATGACGGGGACCGTCACCGTCACCGACGAGCCGCGCTTCGACGTCCTCGTCTTCTCCCGCACCACCGGCTTCCGCCACACCGAGGCGATCGCCGCCGGCCGTGCGGCCATCCCGGCCATGGGCGAGGCGGGCAACTACGACGTCGACCTGACCGAGGACGCCACGCTCTTCAGCGACGCGGGCCTGCGCGAGTACGAGGTCGTCGTCTTCCTCAACACCGACGGCGAGGGCATCCTCAACGCGGCGCAGCGCACCGCGTTCGAGCGCTGGACCCAGCGCGGCGGCGGCATCGTGAGCATCCACGCCGACGCCAACGCCGACCGCAACTGGGCCTGGAAGGGCGACATGATGGGCGGCGCGTGGTTCCTCAACCACCCGGCCGGCGCGCTCCAGTTCCAGAACGCCACGGTCGAGATCACCGACACCACGCATCCGGCCACCAAGGACGTCCCGCAGCCCGACTGGGTGCGCGAGGACGAGTGGTACAACTTCACCGCCGAGCCCCAGAACGTCCACGTTCTCATGAAGCTCGACGAGAACACCTACGACGAGCAGGACGGCTCGGCGGCGGCGGACGACCATCCGATCTCGTGGTGCTCGAACTACGACGGCGGGCGCTCGTTCTACACCGCGCTCGGCCACCACGGCAGCTACTGGTCCGAGCCCGACTACCTCGACCACATCCGCGGCGCGATCGAATGGGCCTCCGGCGAGGCGCCCGGCAACTGCGGTCCCGCGCGCGAGGGCCTGCCGACCGACGCCTCGTTCGACAAGGTCACGCTCGACGACACGACCGAGAACCCGATGGAGATCGCGGTCGACGAGGACGGCAACGTCTACTACGTCGAGCTGGCCGGCAAGGTCAAGCACTACAACGCCACCAACGGCGCCGTGCGCACCGTGGGCACGATCCCCGTGCATCGCGGGAACGAGAACGGCCTCTTGGGCATCACGCTCGACCCCGACTTCGCGACCAACCGCTGGCTGTACCTCTTCTACAGCGACCCGATCGCGGAAGAGCAACACGTCTCGCGCTTCACCGTGGACGACACCGACGGCACGCTCGACATCGACATGGCCTCGGAGAAGATCCTGCTGCGCATCCCGCACCAGCGGGTCATCTGCTGCCACTCGTCCGGCTCGCTGACCTTCGGGCCCGACGGCAACCTCTACATCTCCACCGGCGACGACTCGCAGCACGCCGAGTCGCAGGGCTACAACCCGATCGACGACCGGCTGGCCAACGAGCCGGGCACCAACCCGGACGCCGACCACGCGCGTGACGCGCGGCGCTCCTCGGGCAACACGAACGACCTGCGCGGCAAGATCCTCCGGATCACGCCGCAGGACGACGGGACGTACACGATCCCGGCGGGCAACCTGTTCGGGCTCGCCGGCAAGTACCCCGGCGTCGAGGGCCTGACGAAGCCCGAGATCTACACCATGGGTCACCGTAACCCGTTCCGGATCCAGGTCGACCAGGAGACCGGCTGGCTCTACAACGGCGAGGTCGGTCCGGACGCGGGCGGCGAGAACGCCAACCGCGGCCCGCGCGGCTACGACGAGCTCAACCAGATCCGCGAAGCGGGGAACATGGGCTGGCCGTACTGCATCGCCGACAACAAGGCGTACTCGAACTGGGACTTCGCGACGCAGACGCAGAGCGGCTTCTTCGACTGCGACGGCGGTGGCGGCGTCGACGAAGGCCCGCTGAACGACTCGGCCTGGAACACCGGCAAGGCCAACACGCCGCCGACCAGCGGCGCCCTGCTGTGGTGGCCGTACCAGCCGCACGCCAACGCCCCGAACTACCCGTGGAACACCCCGCCGCTGCAGATCCCGGCGGGCCCGGGGCGCACGGCCATCGCCGGCCCGGTCTACCACTTCAACCCGGACAACCCGAGCACCACGAAGTTCCCGGCCTGGTTCGACGACAAGGTGTTCTTCGCCGACTGGTCGCGCGACTGGATCGCCACGCTCGAGCTCGACGTGGCGGGCAAGCCCAAGGCGATCACCGAGTTCATGCCGAACGCCGACTTCCGGCACCCGCAGGACATCGAGATGGGCGCCGACGGCTCGCTCTACGTGCTCGAGTGGGGCCGTGACTTCAACTACGCCGGCTCCGGCATCAACCCGGACTCCGGCCTCTACCGGATCGACTACGCCAAGGGCACCCGCACGCCGGTGGCCAAGGCGTCGGCGGACAAGGACTCCGGTCCGGCGCCGCTGACGGTGGCGTTCTCGAGCGCGGGCTCGGAGGACGCCGACGGCGACGACCTCGACTTCGCGTGGGACTTCGGCGACGGGCAGACCTCTACCGAGGCCAACCCGACGCACACGTTCACCGCGGCCGGCACCTACACCGTGCGGCTGACGGCGACCGACTCGACCGGCAAGTCCGGCACCTCGAGCGTGGTCATCACCGCCGGCAACACCCGGCCCACGGTCACGCTCACGACCCCGGTCCAGGGCGGCGTCTTCGGCTGGGGCGACGAGATCCCGTACACGATCACCGTCACCGATCCCGAGGACGGCACGATCGACTGCAACCGGGTCACGCTGAACCCGGGCATCTTCCATGACGAGGGCGGCAACGCCCACGTGCACCCGGGCGTCAGCAAGACCGGCTGCTCGGGCACCATCACCGCGCCCGCCGACTCCGGCCACGAGAAGAGCGCCAACATCGCGCTCGTCCTGGTGGCGAACTACACGGACACCGGCGGCGCCGGCGGCTCGGCGCCCCTCGAGGGCGCGTCGACGCGGCGGCTCACGCCCAAGCAGATCCAGGCCGAGCACTACACCGACCACATCGGCACGCAGTCCAACACCGTGGCCAACGCGGAGGGCGGCCGCACGGTCGGCTACGCCGACACCGGGGAGTACATCTACTTCGAGCCGGTGTCGCTGCAGGGCATCGACCAACTGACGATCCGCTACGCGGCGGGCTTCGACGGAGGCATCGTCGACGTGCGGATGGGCGCGGTGGACGCCCCGGTGATCGGCACGGCGACGCTACCGACGACCGCGAGCTGGACGGACTTCCAGAACGTCACCATCCCGCTCGACACCGACGACAGCACCGGCCGCCTGTACTTCACGTTCCGCGGCAGGCCGGGCATGGACACGAACGACCTGTTCGACCTCGACGAGTTCACCTTCATCGGCAAGGGGATCGCGTCCAACGGCGCGCCGACGGCGTCGGCGACGGCGGACAAGGTCGCGGGCCCGGCACCGCTGGCGGTGAACTTCACCGGCACGGGCTCCGACCCGGACGGCGACACGCTGACCTACGCGTGGGACTTCACGTCCGACGGGACGGTCGACGCGACGACCGCGAACGCGAGCCACACGTACGCGGCCGCGGGCGAGTACACCGCGACCTTCACGGTCAGCGACGGGACGCGCTCGAGCAGCACCGAGGTCGAGGTCGAGGCGTACCCGCCGCTGGCGTCGTGCCCCGGCAACGACCAGTTCGACGGGACGACGCTCGACGCGTCGCGCTGGAGCGTGGTGCGCCGTGACGACCAGTTCCTCACCGTGGGCAACGGGACGCTGAACCTCAACGCCCAGCCGGGCGAGGACATCCACGGCGGTGCCACCGGGCAGCGCAACATCGTGCTCCAGGACCTCCCGGACTCCGGTCCGTGGACGGCCACGGCGCGCATGACGTGGAACCCGACGGTCAACTTCCAGAACGCCGGCCTCC
The DNA here is from genome assembly GCA_963774155.1 of uncultured Solirubrobacteraceae bacterium. Taxonomy (GTDB): domain Bacteria; phylum Actinomycetota; class Thermoleophilia; order Solirubrobacterales; family Solirubrobacteraceae; genus DASSUW01. The sequence continues at coordinate 47,536 of CAVZDW010000003.1, read as the reverse complement.
TCATCTACGTGGACGACGCGAACTGGATCAAGACCGGCATGGTGTGGAACGGCAGCCGGCAGTTCGAGGCGTTCAAGGAGCTCAACAACACCGCGTCCGGGCTCGGCTCGAGCGCGGCCGGCGCCGGGTTCCCGAGCACGTACTACGTGCGCTACGTCTTCAACGGCACGACGGTGCAGGCGCAGCGCTCGCCCGACGGCGAGACCTGGACGAACACCGGGAACGCCGCCAACCTCAACGGCCTCAACAACCCGAAGATCGGCATGTACGCCACGGCGTCCACCGCCGCGGGGACGCTGCCTGCCACGGCGTCGTTCGACTACTTCACCCTCGACGCGCCACAGGATCCGAGCGACGAGTTCGACGGCACGTCGCTCAACCAGTGCCGCTGGAGCCAGTCGGTCCGGCACGAGCCGGGCGGCTACTCCGTCGGCGATGGCAAGCTCACGCTGCCGGCGGCGCACGGCGACTTCTTCGCCAACGCGCCGAACAACAACCCGAACATCCTCCTCCAGCCGGCCCCGAGCGGCCCCTGGACGATGACCGCGCGGCTCACGTTCAACCCGAACGAGAACTACGAGCAGGCGGGCCTGCTGGTCTACGGCGACGACGCCAACTACGTGAAGGCGGACTACGTCTTCGCCAACGGTCGCGGGCTCGAGTTCCTGCGCGAGGCGAACAACGTCGCGGCCGGCTTCGGCGGCTTCGTGAACATCTCGACGAAGCCGACGACGGTCGACATGCGGATCGTCTCCGACGGCACCACGCTGCGCTCGTACTACAAGTTCGCGGGCGAGCCGTGGACGCTGTACGGCGAGCCGGCCGCGCTGTCGACCGTGCCGAACCCGAAGATCGGCATGTACGCGAACGACAGCAACGCCACGGTCACGTCGCGCGACGACGCGGTGTTCGACTTCTTCCGCATCACCGCGGGGCTGCCGGACACGACCGCGCCGACGACGACGCACACGCTGGCTCCCGCCGCCACGAACGGCTGGAACACCGGCGACGTGACGCTCACGCTCGCCACCGAGGCCGGCGCGACCACCCAGTACAAGCTCGGCAGCGGCGCCTTCGGTGCCTACACCGGCCCGGTGACGCTGAGCTCCGAGGGCACCACCGTGGTGACGTACCGCTCGACCGACGCCGAGGGCAACGTCGAGGCCGACAAGACGGTCGAGGTGAAGATCGACAAGACGGCCCCGACCTCGACGGCGACCCCGGACGGCGGCACGTTCACCGGGCCCACCCCGGTGACGCTGGCGGGCAACGACGCGGGCTCCGGCGTGGCCAAGGTCGAGTACCGCCTCGACGGCGGCGACTGGACGACCTACAGCACGCCGGTGACGGTGTCCGGCGACGGGCCGCACACGCTCGAGCACCGGGCGACCGACGTGGCCGGCAACGTCGGCACGGTCGGGACGGCCACGTTCACCATCCAGAGCGGCGGCGACCCCGGCGCTCCCACTGTCTCGGCGTTCGCCGATCCGGCCTCCGGCCCGGCGCCGCTGAAGACCCGGTTCTCGGCCACCGCCATCGATCCGGACGGCGGGACCGTGCGCTACCGCTGGACGGTGCCCGGCGGGACCGTGCTCGGGCCGGAGTTCGAGTGGACGTTCACGCAGGTCGGCCAGCACACCGTCACGGTCACGGTGACCGACGACGAGGGCTCGACGACGAGCAAGGACGTGACGGTGAACGTGACCGAGGCGGGCGGCGGCAACGCGGCCCCGACGGTGACGGCGTCGGTCGACAAGCCGTCCGGCCCCGCGCCGCACGCGGTGAAGTTCTCGGCCACGGGCAGCGACGACGGGCCAGCCGGCTCGCTCGAGTACTCGTGGACCTTCGGCGACGGCCTCGGCGGCTCGTTCGACGAGGACCCCGAGCACACGTACATGACCAAGGGCACCTACACCGCGACGGTCACGGTGACCGACGCGGGCGGCAAGACGGGCACGGCGACCGTGCAGGTCACGGTCACCGACCCGCCCGGCAACCGCGCGCCGTCGGTCGACGCCGCCGCCGCGCCGACGTCCGGCAACGCGCCGCTGAGCGTGCTGTTCACCGCCGAGGGCAGCGACCCCGACGGTGACGACCTCACCTACGCGTGGGACTACGGCGACGGCGCGTCCGGCACGGGCTGGAAGGCCACGCACGTCTACACGGCGGGCGGGACCTACACGGCCAAGGTGACGGTGACCGACGAGGGCGGCCTGACGGCCACCGCGACGGTGCCGATCACGGTCGGCAACCCGCCCGGCAACCAGGCGCCCACGGTTCAGGCCGCGGCCGACCCGAACAGTGGCGCGCCGCCGTTGACGGTGCGGTTCACGTCCTCGGGCCGTGACCCGGAGGGCTCGGCGCTGCTCTACGTGTGGGAGTTCGGCGACGGCGGCCAGGCCGGTGGCCGGAGCGCGACGCACACCTACACCGCCGCCGGCGTCTACGACGCGAAGGTGACGGTCACCGACCCGCAGGGCGCGACGGGCACGGCCACGGTGCGCGTGACCGTCGGCTCCCCGCTGGTCGGGCCGCAGGGCGGCGTGAAGGGCGCCGAGGCACAGCTCACGCTCCCGAAGTCCGTCAAGGCCTTCGGAGCGCGCGGGCTCAAGGTGCGGGTGTCGTGCGCGACGAGCGGCAGCGCCAAGGCGACCCTCAAGGTCACCGGGGCGGCCGCCAAGCGGCTCTCGCTCGCCCGTCGCACGGTCGCGACGCGCAGCCTGCGCTGCGCGGCCGGCAAGGCGGTGACCCTGCGCCTGAAGCCCACGCGGGCCGTCGCCAAGCGGCTCGCGAGGACGCGGACGCTGCGGATGGCGCTGCGGGTGTCCACACCGGGGGCGAAGGCGCTCGAACGCCGGGTGACCATCCGCTAGAGCTCAACCCCGGCTGTCGGCCAGAGCGACCGACAGCCGGGTGACGAGCTCGTTCGGCGGCGTGACCCGAGGATCGCTGACGTAGGTCTCGGCGACCGGCCAGCGCGGCTCGTGCCCGCGCTCGCGCACGTGCTCGAGCATGGCCGCGTAGGCGATCGGCAGCTCCTCGTAGGGCCCGACGTGGAGCGTCGAGGCCCAGTCGCCGGCCGGGCAGCTCGTGCAGCTCGGCGCCGTCGACCGGACGCGCGCCGACGGCTCCGGCCGTGAGGGCGAACGTGTCCTCGAAGTCGAGCGGATAGAGCGCGGTCAGCTCGGTCTCGCCGAGCACGCCGAGCGCGCGGTGGCAGAGCGCCGCGGTGTCCGGTCCCAGGCGGTCGCTCGAGGCGGGCGCCGTGAGGCCGACGAGCGTGCGGGTCGGCTCGTGGCCGACCCGCACGTCGTAGCGCAGCGCCCCGGGCGCCCGGGCGAGGCGCTCGATGCTCCGCAGCGCCTGCTCGCGGGCGGCGAGGTCGCGCGCCGCCCGCTCGCGCTCCGCCTCGAGCACGGCGGTCAGCGCGTCGTCGTCGGGCGCCGTCAGGACCTCGCGGATCGTGCTCAGCGGAACGTCGAGCGAGCGCAGGAGCGCGATCGTCGTGGCGGTCCGGACCTGCTCGGCGGAGTAGTAGCGGTAGCCGGAGTCCGGATCCACCCACGCCGGCACGAGCAGGCCCTCTGCGTCGTAGATTCGCAACGCCTTCAGCGAGAGACGGCTCAGCCGCGCGAGGCCGCCGATCGGCATGAGCGCGGCCGGCCGGCTCACTTGACGGGCACGCGCAGCTCGGTGCGCAGGTCGGCCGGAGGCGTGGTGCCCGGGTCGTTGAAGTAGGTCTCGGTGTGCGGGCCGGCCGCCTCGAGGCCCTGCTCGGCCACGAACGCGTAGAGCGCGGCGAGCGACGGGCCCTCGTCCTCGTACGGGCCGTGGTGGACGAGCCGCGCGACGCGCTGCGCTTCGCGCTGCTCGATGCGGGCTTCGGTCGCGAGCGGCACGGCCAGCGTCCAGCTCCAGCCGTCGGGGTGCTCGAGCTCGAAGCGCATGCGGTCGTCGCCCGACCACCACGTGCCCTGGATGGTGCGGTCCGCCAGCAGGGTCCCGACAGCCGCCTCGAAGGCGGGGCCGTCGGCCGATCCGCGGCCGTCGACGGCGAGGACGGCGTGGGCGGGGATCTCGATGAACTCGGGGGTGGTGTAGGTCATGGCGTGGAGCTTGCGGCCTGCCCCTGGGGGAGAGTCAAGGACGAGGATGTCCGCACACGGATCATCGATTATCTATGATCAGCCGCGAGGAGAGCGAAGTCAGGAGGAGAGCATGGCCGTGGTCGAGGAGATCCTGGGCGAGTTCCACGGGTCGGACGAGTTCCCGATCGAGTGGCGGGAGGGCGAGAAGGAGCTCTTCTGGATCTACGACGATCTCCACATCCCGAACCCCGTGTCGCCGATGTTCTTCGACATCGGAGGGTGGTGGCTCACCTGCGACCACATGTTCCGGAGGTTCGGCACGCCGTTCGCGTGCGACTGGATCGCCAAGGAGATCAACGGCTACGTCTACACGGCCGCCGTGCCGGCGGACAGCGAGCTCCGGTCGGAGGCGACCGAGTACCAGGCCCGCTACGTCCCGCGCGTGCCGCGCGACCCCGAGCATGCGGCGACGATCGGCACCTACCTGGGCTGGGTGCTCCCCGAGTACGCCGGCAACTTCCTCGCGTGGTGGCGCGACCGGCTGCGCCCCGAGATCGAGCGCAACTTCGCCTATCTCGACGGCATCGACTACGGCGCGTCCAGTATGCGCGAGATGGCGGTCTACCTCGAGGACGCGATCGACGTCCACGACCGCCACTGGAAGATCCACTGGATGCTGAACTTCGCCCAGTTCTCGTCCACCACGAACCTCAACGCCGTCATCGGCGAGGTGCGCGGCGGGGAGGACCCGGGGCTCATGGGGCGCCTGCAATCGAGCCTCGAGGATCGCAACTGGGACTCGATCGAGGATCTCTGGAAGCTCAAGGAGGAGATCAAGGGCGACCAGGAGCTGAGCGCGGCCTTCGAGGGCGAGACGGCCGCCGACGTGATGCGCGCGCTCGACGGCTCCGACCGCGGGCGTGCGTTCGTCTCCGAGCGCATCCTCGAGCACCAGAAGGCGTTCGGCTACAAGTCGATCTGGTCGCACGAGTTCGCGTTCAAGACCTGGCGCGAGGACCCGGCGCCGATCGTCGAGGCGATCCGCGGCTACATCGCGACGGACTACGACTACCCGTCGAACATCCAGTCGGTCCGCGACGACCTCGAGGCGGCCAAGCGCGAGGTGATGGAGGGCGTCGACGGCGAGGGCCGCGAGCGGCTCCAGGAGGCGCTCGACCTCTCGCTGGGCATGAACCCGCTCACGCCGGATCACCACTTCTACATCGACCAGGGCACGAACGCGCGCCTGCGCATCGCCCTGATCGCGATCGGCGCGAAGCTCGTCGAGGCCGGCGTGCTCGACGGCGCCGAGGACGTGAACTACCTCCGCTACAACGAGCTGCGGGTCCTGATGGCCGATCCCAATGCGTTCGAGGCGCACGAGCTGGTCTCGGACCGGCGCGACTACCGCGAGGACGCGGCCGAGCGGCGCCCGCCGTCCTGGGTCGGCACCGCGACCAAGACGGCCCTCGACTTCCCCTACAACGCGCTCTGGGGCTTCCCGGACAAGTTCTACGCCGGCGAGCCGTCGACCACCGGCGAGGTCAAGGGCCTGGCCGCGTCGCCCGGCGTGGTGGAGGGACCGGCGCGCTTCGTCGCCTCGCTCGACGAGTTCGACCAGGTGCAGAGCGGCGAGATCCTCGTCTGCCGCATGACGAACCCCGCGTGGGTGGTGCTGTTCACCAAGATCACCGGCCTGGTGACCGAGGCGGGCGGCGCCGTGTCCCACCCGGCGGTGGTGGCGCGCGAGTTCGGCATCCCCGCGGTGGTGGGGACGACGAACGCGGGCGAGCGCATCAAGACGGGCGACCGGATCCGGGTGAACGGCACGACCGGGGTCGTCGAGATCCTCGCGTGAGCGAGCCGGAATGGATGGCTCCGGCTTCGCTCGACGAGGCGCTGGCGATGCGCGCCGAGCGCGGTGACGAGGCGACGGTGCTGGCGGGCGGGACGTTCCTGGGGATCCTCATGAACCAGGGCTTCCTGGCGCCTCGCGCGCTGCTCTCCCTCGGCCGCGTCGCCGAGCTGCGCGGCGTGGCGGCCGAGGGCGGCGAGCTGCGGCTCGGGGCCATGGCCACGCACCGCGACGTCGAGCGCTCGCCGGTCGTCCGCGAGGGGTGGCCGGTGCTCGCGCGAGCGTTCTCCCTGGTCGCCAGCCCGCGGGTGCGCAACGTGGCGACCGTCGGCGGCGTGCTGGCGGACGCCGACTACGCCTCCGACCCGCCCGCGATGCTCGCCGCGCTCGACGCGCGGGCGGTCCTGCGCTCGCCGCGCGGGGAGCGGGCGGTCTCGGTCGGGGAGCTGATCCTCGGCTACTACGAGACCTGCATCGAGCCGGACGAGCTGCTCGTGGAGGTGCGGGTGCCCCCGCAGCCCGCGCGGGCGACCTACCGCAAGTTCCGCTCGCGCTCGAGCGAGGACCGGCCGTGCGCGGCGGTGGCGGCGGTGCGCGGCGGCGCCGGGCTGCGCGTGGTGGTCGGTGCGGTGGCCGAGACGCCGCAGGACTTCCCGGACCTCTGCGACGGCCCGGCCGAGGACGTCGCCGCGGGCTACGCCGAGCGGATCGAGCCGCTCAGCGACTCGCGCGGCTCGGCGGCGTACCGGCGGCGCGTGATCGCCGCCGAGGTGCGGCGCGCCGTGGAGGAGGTCTCCTAGCGTGGATCCGCGCGTGACCGGCGCCCAGCGCTACTCGGTCGAGGCCGAGCGGCCCGGCATGCTCCACGCGGCCTTCGTGCGCTCGCCGCACCCGCACGCGCGGATCGTCGTCGTCGACGCAGCGGCGGTGCCGCGACGACGTGGTGCGTGCTCCTCCCGGAGGATGTGGCCGACCTCGGACCGCTACGGCTGCCAGGTCAAGGACCAGCACGTGCTCGCCGACGTCGCGCGCCACGTCGGCGACATCGTGGCCGCGGTGGCCGCGCCGACGCGCGCGGCAGCGCGCGCCGCCGCGGACGCCGTGGAGGTCGCGTACGAGGAGCTGCCCGCCGTCTTCGACGCGCTCGAGGCGGTGGCGCCGGGCGCGCCGCTCCTGCACGGCGAGCGCGGCCGTCAGCGCGTTCGACGCCGTCTCCATCGACGTCCGGCCGATCCCCGGCACCAACGTCTGCCATCGCTTCCGCATCCGCCACGGCGACACGTCGAGCGGCTTCGCGGACGCCGACGTGGTGGTCGAGGAGGTCTTCCGCACCGCCGGCGCCGCGCACGCGCCGATGGAGCCGCACGCCGCGCTGGCCGAGTGGGAGGACGGCCGGCTGACGGTCTGGGCCGGCACGCAGACCCCGTTCAACACGCGCGCGGACCTCGCCGGCGTGTTCGGCATCGAGCCGGAGCGGATCCGCGTCGTCGCCCCGCCGATGGGCGGCTCGTTCGGGGCCAAGACGTTCGTGCGGCTCGAGGCCGTCGTGGCCGCGCTCGCCCGCAAGGCGCAGCGGCCGGTGAAGGCGGTGCTCGACCGCGCCGAGGAGTTCGTGACCCTCAACCGCCATCCCGCCGTCGTGCGCGTGAAGATCGGGGCGAGGCGCGACGGCACGCTGGTGGCCAAGGAGGTCGACTGCTGGGCCGACACCGGCGCGTACGCCGACTGCGGCCCGGGCGTGGCGACCAAGATGGGCTACGCCGGCGTCGGGCCCTACCGGATCCCGCACGTGCGCGTGGACTCGCTCGCCGTCTACACCAACCTCCCGCCCAACGGCGCGTACCGCGGCTACGGCGCGATGCAGTCGGTGTGGGCGTCCGAGCGCACGATGGACCTGCTGGCGGGCGAGCTGGGGATGAGCCCGCTCGAGCTGCGCCGCATGAACCTCCTGCGCGACGGCGACGCCTTCGCCACCGGCGAGGTCATGCACGACGTGCACTTCGAGGAGTGCCTGCAGGCGGCCGCCGACGCGGTCGGATACGAGGACGACCCGCGCGGCAAGGGCCTGTGCGTGCTGCTCAAGGGGATGCAGACCCCGAGCCGCGCCGAGATCGCCGTCGAGCGCACGCCGGTCGGCTACGTCGTGCGCAGCGCGTCGTGCGAGATGGGGCAGGACGTCCGGCAGTCGATCCGGCTCATGGCCGCCCAGCTGCTCGAGTGCGAGCCGGGCCAGGTCGAGGTCCCGGATCCCGACACCGACACGTCGCCCTTCGACACCCGCACGACGTCGAGCCGCTCGACGTACATGATGGGCCGCGCGCTGGCCGAGGCGGCCGCCGACCTGCGCTCGAACGGGGGAGACCGCGGCTTCGGCGAGATCCGCAACGAGGGCGGGCTGGATCCCGACACGGGCCAGGGCGTCGCGTCGACCCACTGGCACCAGGGCGCCGCCGCCGCGCACGTGAGCCTCGACGCGGAGACCGGACGCCTGACCGTCGAGCACCTGCACGCGTCGGTCTACGCGGGCCGCGTGGTCAACCGCGCCGGGGCCGAGCTGCAGAACGAGGGCTCGATGCTCATGGGCCTGGGCACCGCGCTCTTCGAGGCCGTGGAGTTCGCCGACGGCCAGGTGACCAACGCGAACTTCTCCGACTACAACGTCCCCGCCGCCGGCGACCTGCCGCGGCTCACCCACGACCTCATCGAGCGCGACGGCGCCGAGGTGCACGGGCTCGGCGAGACCGCGCTCCCGCCCGTCCCGCCGGCCATCGGCAACGCGCTCGCCACGCTCGGCGCGCACGTGACCGAGCTGCCGATGACGCCCGAGCGCGTCCTGGAGGCGCTGTGAAGGTCGAGCTGATCCTCAACGGCCGGCCGACGACGCTGGACGTCCGCACCGACGAGATGCTGCTCGAGGCGCTCCGCGACGAGGGCCTGCGGTCGGTGCGCGAGACCTGCGCGATCGGGGTCTGCGGGGCCTGCACGATCCTGCTCGACGGCGAGCCCGTCTCCGGCTGCCTCACCCTCGCCGCGGCCGTCGAGGGCCGCGAGATCACGACCATCGAGGGCGCTGACGAGCGAGGGTCAGACCCCCTTATGCGGGCGTTCGATGAGAAACACGCCTTCCAGTGCGGCTGGTGCACCCCCGGGTTCGTGCTCACGGCGAAGGCGCTGCTGGCCGAGGATCCGCGGCCGAGCGACGAGAAGATCCGCGAGGCGCTGGGCGGCAACCTGTGCCGCTGCGGCTGCTACGTGAAGATCGAGGAGGCGGTGCGCGCGTGCGCCTCGTGACCTACGACGGCGGCGCCGGGCCCCGGGTCGGCGTGCTCGACGGCGACGCGGTCCACGACGCCGGGTTCGACGGCGACATGGTCGCGTTCATCGAGGCGGGGGCGCCGGCCGATCCCGGCGACGTCGTCGAGGGCGCCCGCCTGCTGGCGCCGTTGCGCCCCCGCTCCCTGCGCGACTTCCTCGCCTTCGAGGGCCACATGAAGAACGCGCTCTCGCGCCTCGGCCGGCCGATCCCCGACGAGTGGTACGACGTCCCCGCCTACTACAAGGGCATGCCCGACACCGTCATCGGCCCGGAGGCGGAGATCCCCTGGCCGGCGTACAGCGACAAGCTCGACCACGAGCTGGAGCTGGCCGCCGTGATCGGCCGCCGCGTGCGCGACGTGCGGCCCGAGGACGCCGCCGGCTGCATCTTCGGCTGGACGATCTGGAACGACCTGTCGGCGCGCGACACCCAGACGCGCGAGCTGCCCGTCGGCATGGGCCCCGGCAAGGCCAAGGACTGGGACGGCAGCAACGTGCTGGGCCCCTGCATCGTCACCGCCGACGAGCTCGACGCCACCGACACCGCCATGCGCGTGCGCGTGAACGGCGAGCTGTGGGGCGAGGCGCGCTCGTCGGACATGCACCACAGCTTCGGCGCGCTGATCGCCTACGCGTCGCAGGCCCAGACGCTCTACCCGGGCGACGTCTTCGGCTCGGGCACCGCGCCCGGGGGCTCGGGCCTGGAGCTCGACCGCTGGCTCGCCCCGGGGGATGTCGTCGAGCTCGAGATCGAGGGGATCGGCGTGCTGCGCAACCGCATCGGACGAAAGGGAGGCACCTGAGATGGCCTATGTCGTGGTGGCCAAGTGGACGGCCAAGGAGGGACTTCAGGACCGGCTGGCGGAGATCTGCGACGAGATGACCGAGCCGTCGCGCGCCGAGCCGGGCAACCGCTTCTACCAGGCCCAGCGCTCGGTCGAGAACCCGCGCCTCTTCCTCCTCTACGAGCAGTACGAGGACGAGGGCGCCTACGAGGCCCACATGGCCTCGGAGCACTTCACACGCCTCGTCAAGGAAGAGGCGATCCCGAACATCCTCGAGTCGCGCGAGCGGGAGTTCTACGAGACGCCATGAAACTTGAGAACGAGTTCACGGTCCCGGCCCCGATCGAGCACGCGTGGGAGGTGCTGCTCGACGTCGAGCGCGTCGCGCCGTGCCTTCCCGGCGCCGCCATCGATGGGTCCGAAGGCGACGAGCACACGGGCACGATGACGATCAAGATCGGCCCGATCACCACGAAGTACAAGGGCACGGTCAAGATCGAGGAGGCCGACGTGGCGGCGCGCCGCGCCGTCATGCGCGCGCAGGCCCGCGACAGCCGCGGGCAGGGCTCGGCCGCGGCGACCATCACCTCCACGATGGAGGAGGTCGAGGGCGGCACGCGCGTGCACGTGGAGACCGACATGCGCGTGACCGGCCCGGCCGCCCAGTTCGGCCGCGGCGTGATGCAGGACATCAGCGCGAAGCTCATGGGGCGCTTCGCCGACTGCCTCGCGCAGGAGATGGGCGGCGGCGAGACCCCGGCGCCCGAGAGCGAGGCGCCCGCGAAGCAGGCGCCGGCGGCGCCGCCGGCCGCGCCCGACACCCGCGTCGTCGGCCCGCAGAACCCGGCCGCCGAGCCGCCGCCCGGGCCCGCCGGGGACTCGGCTGAGGCCGCCGCCCGCCCGCCGGCACCGGCCCCCGCGCGTCCGCGACCCACCGAGGAAGTGCTCGACCTCGGCGAGGCGAGCCGCGAGGCGGTCATGAAGCGCGTCGCGCCGGCGGCCGCCGGCATCGTCCTGCTCCTCCTGCTGCTCTGGAAGCGCCGCCGATGAGCTCGGAGCTCGATCGCTTCCGCCTCGACGGCCGCGTCGCCATCGTGGCGGGCGGATCCGGCGGCATCGGCAAGCGGCTGTGCACGGCGCTGGCCGGCGTCGGCGCGCGGCTCGTGGTCGTCGGACGCGACGCCGACCGCGCCACCGCCGCGCTCGACGAGGCGGGCGGCGACGGCATCGCCGTGGCCGCCGACGTCACGCGCAAGGCGGAGGCCGACAGCGTGGCCGACGCGGCGATGGCGGCCTTCGGCCGCGTCGACGTGATCGTCAACGCGGTCGGGGGCGGGGCCGGCGGGGCGCTCTACCCGGCCGAGGAGTACCCGGAGAACGAGTGGGACCGGATGCTCGACCTCAACCTGCGCTCCGCGCTCCTGCCCGACGCAGGCCGCCGTGCGGGCGATGATCGCCGGCGGCCACGGCGGCCGCGTCCTGCACCTGTCGTCGGTCCGCGGGCAGCTGGGGATCGACAACGGGTTCAGCGCCTACGTGGCGGCCAAGGGCGCGCTCGACGCGCTGACCCGCCAGCAGGCGACCGAGTGGGCCAAGCACGCCATCACGGTCAACGCGGTCTCGCCGACCTTCGTGAAGACGCCGCAGGTCGAGGACCTGCTCGCCGACGACGCGTTCCGCGAAGGGCTCTACAAGCGGATCCCGCTCGGCCGCATCGCCGAGACCGATGACGTCGTGGGCGCGGTGCTGCTCCTGTGCAGCGACGCGTCGGCCTTCATCACCGGCCAGGTGCTCACGCTCGACGGAGGGCTCACCGCGTGCCAGTGAGCGAGGCGCCGTTCATCCGCCCCAACCTGCGCGCGTCGATCAAGGACGTGATCCTCCAGCGCATCGTCTCCGGCGAGTACCCACCGGGCGCGCGGCTGGTGGAGACGCGCATCGCGCAGGAGCTCGGCGTCTCGCAGGCGCCGGTGCGCGAGGCGCTGCGCGACCTCGAGCAGCTCGGCTGCGTGATCCACGAGCCGTTCCGCGGCTGCTCGGTGAAGGCGTTCAGCGTCGACGAGCTGCTCGAGGCGTTCCCGGTGCGGGCGGCGCTCGAGGCGCTGGCCGCGCGGCTCGCCGCCGAGTCCATGACCGAGGAGGAGCTGCTGCTGCTCGCCGAGCTGCTGGAGCGGATGCGCGACGCGGCCCGGCGCGGGGACGCGCACGACCAGTCGCAGGCCAACGCGTCGTTCCACGCGACGATCGTGCGCGCCGCGCGCAACTCGCTGCTCGAGCGCCAGTGGTCCTTCCTGGAGCCGTACTCGCGGACCTACCTGACGGTCTCGCAGCCCGGCCTGGACCTTCAGGCGCTCTCCGAGCGTCATGTCCCGATCCTCGACGCCCTGCGCGCCCGTGACGGCGATGCAGCCGCCGAGGCCATGGAGAAGCACCTGTTGGACGCCGCCGATCTGTTGAAGGAGCTCGCTTGACCCGCATCGTCGACCTCTCCATGCCGGTCCACAACGACATGGTCACGTTCCCGCGCGTGCCGACGCCGGCGCTGTGCGTGTACGAGAGCCACACGGAGTTCGCGGAGCGCATCGGCGCCGCCGCGCACGGGGTGGACTCGCTCACCGCCAGCTACCTCGTCGTGGTCAACGACCACGTCGGCACGCACCTGGATGCCCGCAAGCACATCGTCCCGGAGGCGGGCGGCCCGGACACCATCCCGCTCGAGTACTGCATCTCGGACGGGGTGCGGCTCGACTTCACCGACCGCGCGCCCGGCGACATCATCAGCGCCGCCGACATCGAGGCCGCGCTGGCCAAGATCGACTACGAGGTCAAGGAGCGCGACATCGTGCTCATCCACACCGGCGCGGGCGCCTACAACACCGAGGAGCGCTACCGCACCGACCACCCGGGGATGAGCGCCGAGGCCACGCGCTGGCTGATCGAGCGCGGCGTCCGGCTCATGGGCTGCGACGCCATCACGTTCGACCCGCCGGTGTGGGCGATGTTCGAGAAGAAGAAGTTCTGGGAGGCGCACCGGGTCATGTGGGACGAGGAGTACTGGCACCTGGAGAACCTCATGAACCTCGACCAGATCGGCCGCTCGCACGGCTTCAAGCTGATCGTCATGCCGGTCAAGTGGGTCGGCACGACGGCCGCGCCCGTCCGGGCCGTGGCGCTCGTGGACGACTGATGCTGCGCTTCGACGACCCGGAGTGCTGCCAGGTGGGCCGTGCCGGCGGCAAGGGCGCCTCGCTGGCCCGCATGAGCGAGCTCGGGCTGCCGGTGCCCCCGGGGTTCGTCGTGCCCGCCGAGTGCCTGGGCGAGGCGCTGGGGGACGGCGGCGAGGCGCTGCGGGCGGCGCTGCCCGACGCGGCCGCCGCGCAGGCCATCGTCGCCACGGTCGATCCGCCCGCCGCCATCGCCGAGGCCTACGCCGCGTTCGGCGACGACCCGCCGGTGGCGGTCCGCTCCAGCGCCTGCGCGGAGGACTCCGACACCGCCTCGTACGCGGGCCAGCAGGAGACGTACCTCTACGTCCGCGGCGCCGACGACGTGCTCGCGCGCGTGCGCGACTGCTGGGCCTCGTTCTTCTCCGAGCGGGCGATCTTCTACCGCGAGCGCAAGGGCTCGCTCGACGACCTCGGGATGGCCGTCGTGGTCCAGCGGATGGTCCGCGCCGAGGTGGCGGGCGTGCTCTTCACCTGCGATCCCGTCCACCAGCGGCGCGACCGGATGGTCGTCGAGGCGGTGCTCGGGCTCGGCGAGGCGGCGGTCTCCGGCCAGGTCACGCCCGACCACTACGTGCTCAAGCGCGACGGCACGGTCAAGCGCGCGAAGGTCGCCCGGCAGCCGTTCGCCATCGTGCCCGTCGAGAGCGGGGGAGTGGAGGAGCGCGAGCTCGGCGACGAGGGGGCCGAGCAGAAGCTCGACGACGCTCAGCTGCGCGAGCTGGCGCGGATCGGCGACGACCTCGAGCGGCGCCTCGGCGGGCCGCAGGACATCGAGTGGGCGCTCGAGGGCGGCTCGCTGTACGTGCTCCAGGCGCGGCCGGTGACGACGTGAGCGAGCTGCTGGCGAGCGCGCAGGCGTGGATCGCGGAGGTCCACCCGCACGCCCGCCATCTCGAGCGCACGCTCGACTGGCTGCTCGAGCTCGACCCGCACGCCTCCGAGGCGGCGCGCATCGCGGCCGCCACGCACGACATCGAGCGCGCGTACCCGGACGACTCCGCGGGCTGGGACTCGGCGCGCGACTGGGACTCGCCGGAGTACAACCGCTGGCACCAGGACCGCTGCGCGGACATCGTCGCGTCCGGCATGCGCGAGCGCGGGGCCGGCGACGCCCTCGCCGACGAGGTGGCCGGGCTCGTGCGCGTGCACGAGGAGGGCGGCTGGGCGGAGGCCGACCTCGTGCAGGCGGCCGACTCGCTCTCCTTCCTGGAGACGATGGCGCCGCTCGTCGCCGGCTGGGTGGAGGACGGCCGGGCCCCGCGCGACCGGGCGGCGGCCAAGCTGATCCACTCGGTCGAGCGGATCAGCCCCGACCTCCCACGAGCGCACGAGATCGGCAGCGCCCTGCTGGCGCCCGCCCTCTCGCGCGTGCGCGCCGCCAACGCGCCGGACGAGGTGCGCGGCCTGCTGCGCCTGGTGCGCGACGGCCGGATGCGGCGGCTGGCCCGCGACCGCTTCCCGAAGATGCCGCTGTGGCCCGGGCATCCGACCTTCGAGGTCGTCGCCTATCGCACGCCGTCGGGCATCCGCGCGGCCGGTGACCAGCCGTGGGGCCCGCCGAACGACGCCTGCCTGGGCTTCATGAGCGAGCTCGTGATGGGAACGGTGCACTCCGGCGCGCACATCGACGCGCACGGGCACATGACGATCGGGCCCGAGGACCGCTGGCACGGTGGCTCGGCGCGGACCGACCTCGGCGACTTCGGGCCCCTGGTCGGCGACGCCACCGAGATCCCGCCGATCTGGCGGCGCGGCGTGCTCTACGACGTGCCGGGCTTCCGCGGGGTCGAGTCGCTGCCCGCGGGCGAGCCGGTCGGCGCCGGCGAGCTCGAGGCGATCGAGCGCCGGCACGGCGTGGCGGCCGGGGCCGGCGACGTGGCGCTGATCCGCAGCGGCTACCTCGCGCACTGGCCGGACCCCGAGGCGCTCGCCGCGCATCGCGGCGCCGGCCCGGACCTCAGCGCCGCGCAGCTTCTCGCCGACCGCGACGTGCTCGCCGTGGGCTCCGACACCGAGACGTTCGAGGTCCAGCCGGCGCCCGACCGCGGCACCCCGGCCAACCCGCAGCCGGTGCACACGCTGCTCCTCATCGAGCGCGGGATCTACATCCTCGAGAGCCTCGATCTCGAGGGCCTCGCACGCGCGGGCGTCCGTGAGTTCCTCTTCGTCGCCCTCCCGCTGGCCATCCGCGGGGCCACGGGCTCCATGGTCGACCCGGTGGCCGTCACGTGAGGGCCCTGGTCGTCGACGAGCCGAACGTCTTCGCCGTGCGCGACGTCGAGCGGCCCGCGCCCGGGCCGCACGAGGTGCTGTGCCGGGTGCGGGTGATCACGATCTGCGGCACCGACCCGCACATCATCCAGGGTCACTACCCGGGCTTCTGGCCGCAGGGCTGGCCGCTGATCCCGGGCCACGAGTGGTGCGGCGACGTGGTCGAGCTCGGGCCGGGCGCCGCCGACTTCGGGTGGGAGGTCGGCACGCGCGTGGCGGGCACGTCGCACGCCGCCTGCGGGTTCTGCCGCAAGTGCGTGGAGGGCCGGTACAACATCTGCGAGAAGTTCGGCGACCTGCGCGTCCACCAGCAGTACGGCCACAACGTGGACGGGGCCTACGCCGAGTACGTCACGCACTCGATCAAGAGCGTCTTCGCGGTGCCGGACGCGCTCTCGGACGAGGAGGCGGCGATGCTCGACCCCTCGGCCATCGCGCTGCACACGGTCAAGCGCGGCGGCCACGCGCCGGGCGACACCGTGGTGGTCGTCGGGCCCGGCGTGATGGGGTCTGCTGGTGGCCGAGTTCGCGCGCGCGACCGGCGCCGGCCGCGTGATCGTGGTCGGCCGCGGTGCGCGGCTGGCCAAGGCCGCGGCGCTCGGGCACGAGACGGTCGACTTCACCGCCGTCGACCCCGTCGAGGCGGTGCGCGAGATGACGGGCGGCTTCGGCGCCGAGGTGGCGCTCGAGTGCTCGGGCGACGCGGCGGCGCTCGGCCAGTGCTGCGAGCTGCTGCGCAAGGGCGGCCGCTGCGCGGTCATCGGCATCCCGATGGAGGGCGCGCAGATCCCGCTCCAGCGCGTCGTGCTGGACGAGATCGACATCGTCGGCGTGCGCGCGGCGGCGGGGGAGATGCCGGAGGCGATCGCGCTGATCGCGGCGGGCCGCATCCGCCTGCGCGAGCTGATCACGCACGAGTTCGCCCTCGAGGACTTCACCGAGGCGTACGCGACGTTCACCGAGCGCCGCGGCGGCGCCCTGAAGGTGGTCGTGCGGCCGTGACGGTCGCCGCTCCGGCGAGGAGCGCGCTCGCGCTCCTGGCCGCGCTGTTCGTCGCCGCGCTCGCGCTGCGGCCGCAGCTCGTCGGCGTCGGCCCGCTGCTGCCGGAGATCGGCGACGACCTCGGCGTGTCGCACGCCGTGGCCGGGCTGCTCGGGACGATCCCGGTGCTCTGCATGGGCCTCTTCGCGCCGGCGGCCGCCCCGCTGGCCTCCAGGACCGGCGTGCGCGCGGCGGTCGCGGCCTGCATCGCGGCGGTGGCCCTCTTCGGCGTCCTGCGCGCCGTCGCGCCGGGCGTCGCGCTGGTGCTGCTCTTCACCGTGCCGGTGGGGATCGGGATGGCGATGGCCGGCGCTCTGCTCCCGGTCGCCGTCAAGGTGCGCTTCCCCGAGCGGCCGGTCTTCGCCAGCGGCGTCGCCACCACCGGGCTGAACCTCGGGACGACGATCTCGTCGGCCGTCGCCGTTCCCGCCGCGGCGGCGTTCGGGGGATGGCGCGGCGCCCTTGCGGCGTTCTCCCTCGCGACGGTCGCGCTGTGTGTCGGCTGGCTCGTCCTCAGCCGGGGCGAGTGGACCCAGCGGACCGCGCAGCGCGCCTCGCGGCTGCCGTGGGATCGCCCGGTGGTGTGGGCGATCGTCGCGGTCTTCGGGCTGCAGTCGCTGATCTTCTACGGGATCACCTCCTGGCTGCCCGACGCCTTCCAGGAGCACGGCTGGAGCGCGGGGGCGGCGGGCGCGCTGGTCGCCGCGTTCGGGTTGGCCGCGCTGCCGGGCGGGCTCGTGGTCCCGTGGCTCGCCGACCGCGGCGGCTCCCGCCGGCTGTGGCTCGGGGGCGCCTCGGCGGCGGTCGCGCTCGCCACGCTCGGCCTGGCCGCGGTGCCGGCCGCCGGGTTCGCGTGGGCGGCGCTGGCCGGGGCGGCGATCGGCGCCGTGTTCCCGCTCTGCGTGGCGCTCTGCCTCGACGTCTCGCGCGGGCCCGCGGAGGCCGGCGCGGCCACCGCGCTGGTGTTCCTCGTCGGCTACGGGTTCGCGTCGATCGCGCCGATCGGCCTCGGTGCCGTCCGCGACGCCACGGGCTCGTTCTCGGCCAGCCTGTGGGCGCTCTT
Source organism: uncultured Solirubrobacteraceae bacterium (assembly GCA_963774155.1). Taxonomy (GTDB): domain Bacteria; phylum Actinomycetota; class Thermoleophilia; order Solirubrobacterales; family Solirubrobacteraceae; genus DASSUW01. The sequence goes on along the minus strand of CAVZDW010000003.1, from coordinate 29,891 downwards.
CGCGACCGCCCTCGTCCTGCTCGCGTGCTGCATCCCGCTCACCCCGTCCCGCCTGAGGCCCGCATGAACGCCGATCCCGTCTTCCTCTCCTGCGCGGTCACCGGCGGCATGAGCGTGCCGTCCCAGAGCCCGGCGATCCCCGTCACGCCGGAGGAGATCGTCGACGCCGCGGTCGGCGCCCACGCGGCGGGCGCGGCGATCATCCACGTCCACGTGCGCGACCCGGCGAGCGGAAAGCCGACGGCCGACCTGGGCCTCTTCCGCGAGGTCATCGGCGGGATCGGCGAGCGCTGCGACGCGATCGTGCAGCCGACCTCGGGCGGCGGCGTCGGGATGACCATCGAGGAGCGCGCGCGGGTGGTGACCGAGTGCCGGCCCGAGATGGCGACCTTCAACTGCGGCTCGTTCAACTTCGGCATCTTCAAGGTCCGCCACCGGCCCGAGATGGAGCCGTGGGAGGTCGAGTACCTCGAGGGCACGCGCGACTACGTGTTCCGCAACACGTTCGCCGACATGGAGCGGCTGTCGGAGCTCTTCCGCGAGGCGGGCACCAAGCCGGAGTACGAGGTCTACGACACCGGCCACGTCTACAACCTCGCCCATCTGGCCGAGGCCGGGCTCGTCGACTTCCCGATCCACATCCAGTTCGTCCTCGGCGTGCTGGGCGCCAACGCCGCGACGCTCGAGCAGCTCGTGCACGTGCACCGCACCGCGGTCGGCCAGTTCGGGGCCGAGAACTTCACGTGGTGCACGGCCGGCGTGGGCTATCCCGCCGAGTTCCACCTGGCCGCCGCGGCGCTGACCATGGGCGGCCACGTGCGCGTCGGGCTGGAGGACAACCTGCGGGTCGCGCTCGACCGTCGGGCGGGCTCGAACGCCGAGCTGGTGGAGAAGGCGCTGGAGCTCGCGCGGCTGCTCGACCGGACGCCCGTGGGCGCCGCTCAGGCCCGTGAACTGCTCCGTCTCGCTTGATACAGTCGCGCCATGCCGCAGCGGCGCTCGCGGATGCTCTCGACCCTGAGCGAGACGCTCTGGCTCCTCGTGCTCGCCGTCGTGGTCCTCTTCGCGTTCTTCGTGGCGCTGGGGGCGTTCCAGCCGGGCGAGGTTCTGGCCCTGACACTGGTGATCGCCATCCTCGCGCTGCTCTGGGTCGTCCACGCGGTCTGGGACTCCCGGCACCGCGATCCGCACGATCCGTCGAGCGTGCGCGCGCGGGAACGCCGCGGTTTCTGACGAACGTCAACTGCGGCTGGGTAGGGAGGCTGGGGTCGGCTCGGCCTCCGAGAGTGGCTCATGGCCCGGCCGAACCCTCTCCCTTAATGCCGCAGTTGAAGTTGGGAGGCCAATAACCTCCTCGGCGTGCTGACGCCCGAGATCCAGGCGCACCTGGACGAGATGAACGCGGCCCCGGGGCCGCCGGCCCACGAGGTGCCGGTCGCGGAGGCGCGCGCGGCGCACGTGGCGGAGACCGCGCGGCTGTCGGGGCCGGGGGAGGACGTGGCCGAGGTCCGGGACATCGCCGTGCCCTCGGGCGGAGGCGACGTGGCGGTGCGGATCTTCCGCCCGGAGACCGAGAGCACGCCGGGGATCGTCGTCTACCTGCACGGCGGCGGCTGGGTGATGGGCACGGTCGACAGCTACGACACGCCGCTGCGGGCGCTGGCCAACGCCTCCGGGGCGATCGTCGCCGGCGTCGAGTACCGGCTGGCGCCCGAGCATCGCTTCCCGGCGGCGCTCGACGACACGCTGGCCGCGATCCGCTGGCTGGCCGCGCACGGGGACGAGGTCGGCGGCGACGGCACGCGGCTCGCGCTGGCCGGCGACAGCGCCGGCGGCAACCTGGCGGCCGTGGCGGCGCTCAGGCTGCGCGGCGAGGTCCCCATCCGGATCCAGGCGCTGATCTATCCCGTCATCGACGCCGCGCTCAACACGCCGTCCTACGCGGACTTCTCGGACGGCCACGGGCTGAGCGCGGCGAGCATGCGCCGCTTCTGGAACCTCTATCTCGACGGTGCCGACGGGTCCCACCCCGACGCCTCGCCGTCGCGGGCGGCCGACCACACCGGCGTCGCGCCCGCCTACGTGCTCTCGGCGGAGGAGGACGTCCTGCGCGACGAGGGCGAGGCGTACGCCCGCGCGCTCGAGCGGTCGGGCGTCCCGATCGAGCTCGTCCGCTGGCCGGGCACGATCCACGGCTTCTTCCGGTGGCTGGCCCTGACGCCCGCCGCCCGCGACGCGATCGACGCCGTGGGCGCCAGGCTGCGTCGCGCGCTCGCGCCGTAGCGGAGCACGGGCGCCCGCGAGGTTGTCCGCACGCGCGGTGAGCGCGGCGATACCGTCTTGCGCATGGCAGTCACCACCGCGACCACCCGTTTCTGGCATCCCTTCGCCGACATGGGGGCCGTGAGCCAGCGCGAGCTGCTCATCGAGCGCGGCGAGGGCGTCTACGTCTTCGACTCCGAGGGCACGCGCTATCTCGACGCCACCGCGAGCCTCTGGTACGCGAACATCGGCCACGGCCGCCCCGAGGTGGCCGACGCCGTCGCCGCCCAGATGCGCAAGCTGGAGGCGTACTCGACGTTCGGCGACTTCGGCAACCGGCCGGCCAACGAGCTGGCCGAGCGCCTCGCCGAGCTCGCGCCGATGGACGGCGCGCGCGTGTTCCTGGCCTCCGGCGGCGGCGACGCCATCGACACGGCGGCCAAGATCGCCCGCCGGCACTGGGTCCTCCAGGGCCACCCCGAGCGGGTCCACCTGATCTCGCGCACCCACGGGTACCACGGCACGCACGGGTTCGGCACGAGCGTCGGCGGCATCGAGGCCAACGTGACCAACTGGGGCCCGCTCGTCCCGGACGTCTCGTCGGTCCAGTACGACTCGCTGGAGGCCCTCGAGACCGAGATCCAGCGCGTCGGGCCCGACCGCGTGGCCGCCTTCTTCTGCGAGCCGGTGATCGGCGCGGGCGGCGTCTATCCGCCGCCGGACGGCTACATCCAGGGCGTCGCCGACCTGTGCGCCGAGCACGGCGTGCTGCTGATCATCGACAGCGTGATCTGCGCCTTCGGGCGCCTCGGCACGTGGTTCGGCGTCGAGCGCTGGGAGGACGTGCGGCCCGACCTCATCACCTTCGCCAAGGGCGTCACGGCCGGCTACCTGCCGCTCGGCGGCGTGATCGTCTCCGGCGCCGTCGCGGCGCCGTTCTTCGACAGCCCGGGCGGGCCGATGCTGCGGCACGGCGCCACCTACGCCGGGCACCCGACGTGCTGCGTCGCCGCGCTCGAGGTGCTCGACATCTACGAGCGGGAGAACCTGATCCCGCGCGGCCGCGAGCTCGAGGGGCCGCTGACCGACGCTCTGGCCCCGCTGACCGACCACCCGGCCGTGGCCGACATCCGCTCGGGCCTGGGCCTGCTGGCCGCCGTGCAGCTCGCGCCGGACGTGCTCGAGCAGGATCCGGGCGCCGTGGCCAAGGTCGCCGCGGGCGCGCGTGAGGCCGGCGTGCTCGTGCGGCCGCTGCTGGGCGCCCTGGCGACTTCACCCCCGCTGGTGGTCGAGCCAGAGCACCTGGAGCAGATCGCCGAGGGCTTCCGCGCGGGTCTCGACCGCCTTGGCTGAGGACTGGCACACCGACGAGTACCCCGAGCTGCGCTCGGGGCCGCCGTGGGTCACGCAGGAGATGGTCGCGGCCCAGCCCGCGGCCGTCCGCGGGATGCTCGACGCGCCGCCCGAGGGCGTGGCCGCGGTCGCCGAGGCGATCCGCGGGGCCGTGCAGGCCGGCGAGCCGGTCAGCGTGGTCGGCTGCGGGACGTCCGAGCACGGCGCCATGGCCGTGGCCGCGCTCGTCGAGGAGGCCGCGGGCGGCGGCTGGCCGGCGCGCGTCGCCGCGCGCCAGTCGCTCGACGCGGCCGAGAACCCCCAGCGCGGCGGCGTCTGTCTGGCGATCTCCCACGACGGCGGCACGCGCGCGACGACGCTCGCGCTCGAGGCGGCGGCGGCCAACGGCGCCGTCACCGCGCTGATCACCAACCGGCCCGGGGGGTCGGCGTCCGGCCCGGCCGAGCACGTGATCGTCACGCCGCTGCACGACGACTCGTGGTGCCACACGGTGGCCTACACGTCGTCGATCGCGATCGGCGCCGCGCTGGGCCGGGAGCTGGGGCTCGAAGGCGTGGACGGCTCGGAGGCGCAGCTGGTGCTCGCGGCCGGCCTCGAGCAGCGACCCGCCGCCGCGGCGCTGTCCGGGGCCGAGCGGGTGATCACCGCCGGCTTCGGGCTCGACCTGATCACCGCCCGCGAGCTGGCGCTGAAGCTCGCCGAGGGCGCGCGGGTGCCGAGCGCCGCGCTCCACCTCGAGACGCTGCTGCACGGCCACCTGGCCGGCGAGGACGCCCGCACCGCCGTGGTGCTGGTGGAGAGCGACACGAGCGCCGCGCGGATCGAGCGCCGCGCCGCCCTGGCCGCTTCGGCGCTCGGCGCGATCGGCTGCCCGGTCCTGACGCTGCTGCCCGCGGAGGGGTTCCACGGCTCGGTGGCGCGTTTGCTGGCCGGTGCGGCCGCGCTTCAGACTTTGACGCTGGCTCTGGCGGCCGCGCGGGGTGTGAACCCGGACCTCATCCGCCGTGAGGAGGAGCCCTACCGGCGTGCGGGCGCGTTGGGCGACGGGTCGGGCGAGTGGTGAGGGCGCTCGAACCCCGGCTGGGTAAGGAGGTGAGGGAGCCGGCCGCGCCGGGGGTCCGTGGAACGTTTTGCGCCCTATACGAGGCAAAACGTTCCACTCACCGGCCACGGACGAGCCGCCGGGCCGATCCCGCTCCGTAAATGCCGGGGTTCGTGAGCCGCGCGGTCAGGCCGCCGCGGCGACCGACGACCGCGCGGCCCCAGGCACCGGCAGAGCAGCCGACGGCGGCGCGATGTCCAGGTAGTGCCGGAACGCCCAGTGCGCCACCCGGCGGCGCCCGAACAGCCGCACGAGGGTGTTCATCGGCGCTCCGTGGAGGCGGCGGACGGACTGCTGCGCCGCGTACATGCACTCGAACTGGAACCGATGCGCGGCCGAGAACTCGCCGTAGCGTCGCAGGGCGTCGCCGACCGACTGCCGCCCGTCCAGCACCGCCGCCAGCTCCCGCCCGCAGGCCACGCCGAAGTACAGCGCGGTGCGGATGCCCTCGGCGGTGAGCGGCAGGCAATGGCCGGCCGAGTCGCCGACGAAGAAGACCCCGTCGTCCACGGCCGGCCGCAGCCGGTGGGGGATCCAGTTGCCCTGGAAGCGCACGGCCTCGGCCGAGACGTCGTCGGCCAGCGCCAGCGTCGGCTCCTTGACGTGCAGGCGCGGGTCGAACGACCCGACGCCGATCCGCAGCTCGTCGCGCGCCGGGAACGACCAGCCGTAGCCCGGGCCGATGTAGCGACGGTCGAGCCACAGCTCGAGATCCTCGCCGGTCCCGTGCGGATGCACCTCGAGGCCGCGCGACAGAGGCGCCTCGGGCGGCTGGAAGTTGGCTCCCGAGCCGAGCACGCGCCGCCAGCCGAGGCCGTCGACGACGAGGTCGGCCGCCACGTCGCCGCGGTCGGTGTGGACGACGTTCCCGGTCCGCCCGTCGACCTTGGCCGTCTCGAACTCCGCCGAGCCCTCGCTCTGCTCCCAGAGGAGCCGGCACAACGTGCGGTAGTCGAACGTCGAAAACGTCCACGGGAGGGGCCAGCGGGCGGTCGCGCCGGGCGTGTGGACGAGCAGCGAGCCGAAGGTCTGGCGGATCGAGTCCTGGAGCCCGAGATTGAGCAGCCACTCGGTGGGGGCAGCGCACGCGGAGGTCTGTCGCTCGCCGATGTCGTACCGGTCGAGCACCAATACCCGCGCGCCCGAGGCACGCAGTTCGCGCGCCACCGCCAGCCCGGCGAACGAGGCACCGCAGATGAGGACTTCGACGGCGGCGTCCGAGGCAAACCGTGTGCGCTCGGCGCCGCGCTTGGTTGCGCGGACGGGCATAAGGTTGGCTCGCTACAGTATCTGGCCGCTAATGGAAGCCACTATGACCGCCCCAACGACCGACATCGACGCGAAGATTGTCGAGGGCAGCGACGGCATGCTGCTTGAGATCGACGGCCGCATCGTTCCCAACTACGACGCCACGATCGTCCCCTTCGAGGAGGGCGACGTCGTCACCGGGAAGGTGGTGCGGATAGACAAGGACGAGGTCCTCGTCGACATCGGGTACAAGAGCGAGGGCGTCATCCCTTCCGGGGAGCTGTCGATCCGCAAGTCGGTCGACACCTCGGAGGAGGTCGAGCTGGGTGAGGAGGTCGACGCGCTGGTCCTCACCAAGGAGGATCAGGACGGCCGGCTCATCCTGTCCAAGAAGCGCGCCCGCTTCGAGCGCGCCTGGCGCCGCATAGAGGCCGCCGCCGAGTCCGGCGAGCCGGTCATCGGCGCCGTGATCGAGGTCGTCAAGGGCGGCCTGATCATCGACCTCGGCGTCCGCGGCTTCCTGCCCGCCTCGCTCGTCGACATCCGGCGCGTGCCGAATCTCGACGAGTACCTGGGCCAGAACATCCAGTGCAAGGTGATAGAGCTCAACCGCTCGCGCAACAACGTGGTGCTCTCGCGCCGCGCCGTGCTCGAGGAGGAGCGCAAGGAGCAGCGCCAGGCCATCCTGGAGCGCCTGCAGCCCGGGCTCATCATCGAGGGCCAGATCTCGAACATCGTCGACTTCGGCGCCTTCGTCGACCTCGACGGCATCGACGGCCTGATCCACATCTCCGAGCTTTCGTGGTCGCACGTCAACCACCCGAGCGAGATCCTCTCGATCGGCGACACCGTGCAGGTCAAGGTGCTCGACATAGACCGCGACCGCCAGCGCATCTCCCTGGGCCTCAAGCAGACCCAGGAGGACCCGTGGCAGCGCGTGGTCGACACCTACAACGTCGGCGACGAGCTCGAGGGCACGGTCACCAAGGTGGTCGCCTTCGGCGCGTTCGTCGAGATCCTCGAGGGTGTCGAGGGCCTGGTCCACATCTCCGAGCTGGCGCAGCAGCACGTCGAGAACCCGCGCGAGATCGTCCAGCCGGGTGACGACGTGAAGGTGAAGATCCTCGAGATCGACTCCGAGCGCCGCCGCCTCTCGCTGTCGATCAAGCGGGTCGAGGGCCAGGTGCTCCCGCGCCGTCCGCTCGCCGACGCCGGCGACCTCGAGAACGTGCCCGAGCTGGGCCTGTCCGAGGACGTCTTCGCCGCCCCGCAGATCGACGAGGAGGAGTACACCGCCGCTCAGGTGGCCGACGCCGGCGACGCCGTCGAGGCTCCCGAGGCCGAGGTCACCGAGGAGGCCCCCGAGGCCGAGGTCGCCGAGGAGGCTCCGGAGGCCGAGGTGGCCGAGGAGGCTCCGGAGGCCGAGGTCGCCGAGGAGGCGCCCGCCGCTGAGGCGGAGGTCGCCGAGGTCGAGGAGGCTCCCGAGCCCGAGGCCGCCGCAGAGCCCGAGGCCGCCGCGGAGCCCGAGGCCGCCGCGGAGCCCGAGGCCGCCGCGGAGCCCGAGGCCGCCGCGGAGCCGGAGCCGGCCGCGGAGCCCGAGCCCGAGCCGGACCAGGAGTCCGAGAAGAGCTGAGCGCGCCGCCGTTCGTCGGACTGACCGGCGGCATCGGCGCCGGCAAGTCCGAGGCCCTGGCGGCACTCGGCAGGTTGGGCGTGGCCACGTTGTCCGCTGACGCCGTGGTCCACGCGCTGTATCGCGACCCCGAGGTGCGCGCCGCCGTCGTCGCCCGCTGGGGCGACGAGGTCGCGCCCGATGGCGCGGTCGACCGCTCCGCCGTCGCCCGCCGCGCCTTCGCGAGCGACGAGGAGCGGACCTGGCTCGAGGGCCTGATCTGGCCCAAGGTCGGCGAGCGGGTGGCCGAGTGGCGGGCGGTCGAGTCGACCCGTGACGAGCCGCCTCGCGCGCTCGTCGTGGAGGTCCCGCTCCTCTTCGAGGGCGGCAGCGCCGCGGCGTACGACGCGACCATCGCCGTCGTCGCCGACGACGGCGTCCGCGCCGAGCGGGCGGCCGCCCGCGGGCACGAGATGGTCGACGAGCGCACGGCCCGCCAGCTCTCGCAGCACGAAAAGGCGGAACGAGCGACCTACGTCGTGCACAACTCCGGATCGCTGGCAGAGTTGGAGCAGGAGCTGTCCTCCGTCCTCGCGAAGCTGACGTCGTGAGCGCCCACGCCCAGGCCAGAACCGCCACCCGCCGCCGGCCCGATGGCCGCGCGCGCCGCCGCACGCTCCGGCGCCGTGCCCTCCTCCTCGGTTTCGTGGCCCTCGCGGCGGCGATCGCCATGGCGGTCCTCTCGCCCTGGGCCGACAAGGCCGTGCAGGAGATCCAGCTCCCGCTTCGCCACGACGACATCATCCGCCAGCAGGCCGCGGACAAGCAGCTCGACCCGTCGTTGATCGCCGGCGTGATCTACGTCGAGTCGCGCTTCCGCGACGCGACCTCGCACGCCGGCGCCAAGGGCCTCATGCAGATCATGCCGTCGACCGCCGACTACATCGCCCAGAAGTCGGGCGGCACCGAGTTCGAGCAGGGCGACCTCTCGACGCCGCAGATCAACATCTCGTACGGCTCCTGGTACCTGCGCTACCTGCTCGACCACTACCACGGCAACGAGCTCCTCGCCCTCGCGGCCTACAACGCCGGGGAGGGCAAGGTCGACGAGTGGTGGCGCGAGGCGGCCGACCGCGGCGAGCGCTTCCGCGTGGCCGACCACATCCCGTTCCCGGAGACCCGGGCCTACGTGAGCAAGGTGCTCGAGGCCCGCCGGTCGTACCGGCGCACCTACGCGCGCGAGCTGGGCCTGTGAACCGCGCCGGCTAGGGGCGCCGGCTAGGGGCGCCGGCGGGGCAGCGGCCGGCGGCGCTCGCGCGCGACGTGGCCGTTGTGGTCCGGGTGCTCGGGGTCGGCCTTGACCTCGGGCTCCGGCTCGGCGGGCGGCGGGGCGCCCGCCTTGGCACGATCGCGATCCTCGGCGCGCCCGACGAGGTAGAACACGTACGAGACGGCCGCCACCGCGATCACGCCCGCGATCGCGAGGAGGGCGGCTGCCAGCGTCGTCGACATAAAGCGAGAATACGCCCGTGGCCCACGATCTCCAGGAGCGGTTGGGATCCCTGACCCTCGAACAGAAGGTGCGCCTGCTGACCGGCGCAGACTTCTGGTCGCTCTACCCGGAGCCGGCCGCGGGACTGCGGCGGGTGGTGATGTCGGACGGGCCGGCCGGTGTGCGCGGCGAGCGCTGGGACGAGCGCGAGCCGTCGGCCAACGTGCCGTCGCCCACGCTGCTCGCCGCGACCTGGGACGAGGCCCGGATCGAGCGGCTCGGCCGGCTGCTCGCGGCCGAGGCGCGGCGCAAGGGCGTCGACGTCGTCCTGGCGCCGATGATCAACCTCCACCGCACGCCGTACGGCGGCCGCCACTTCGAGTCCTTCAGCGAGGACCCGCTCCTCACCGGCCGGATCGGCGCCGCCTACGTGCGCGGCCTGCAGGCCGAGGGCGTCGCCGCGACGGTCAAGCACTTCGTGGCCAACGACTCGGAGACCGAGCGCTTCACGCTCGAGGCGCGGGTGGGGGAGCGCGCGCTGCGCGAGCTGTACCTCGAGCCGTTCGAGGCGATCGTGCGCGACGCCGGCGCCTGGACGGTGATGGCGGCCTACAACGCGGTCAACGGGCCGACCATGACCGAATCGCCCATGCTGCGCGACATCCTGCGCGAGGAGTGGGGCTGGGACGGGCTCGTCATGTCGGACTGGATGGCGGCCAGGAGCACCGAGCAAGCGGGCAACGCGGCGCTCGATCTCGCCATGCCCGGGCCCGACGGCCCGTGGGGCGACGCGCTGGTCGAGGCGGTCCGCGACGGCCGCGTGCCGGAAGCGGAGATCGACGAGAAGGTCCTCCGGCTGCTGCGCCTCGCCGGGCGCGTCGGCGCGCTCGACGGCGTCGAGCCGGCCACGCCGCCCGCGACCCCCTGGAGCGAGGAGGAGATCGCCGCCGAGCTGCGCGCCACCGCGGCGGCCGGCTTCGTGCTCGCCCGCAACGACGGAACGCTGCCGCTGGAGGGCGCCCGCACGGTCGCCGTCCTCGGGCCGAGCGCGGCCGTCGCCCGCACGCTCGGCGGCGGCAGCGCGACCGTCTTCCCGCCCTACACGGTGTCCCCGCTCGAGGGCCTGCGGGCCGCCGGGCTCGCGGTCACGCACGCCGTCGGCGTCCGGGCGCACACGCGGATCCCGGCCGCCGCGGCCGAGCTCCTGCCCGGCGGGGTGGAGGTGCGCTTCCTCGACGCCGACGGCGCCGAGCTGGCGACGGAGCACCGCCACGGCGCCGCCTTCACGTGGCTGGGCACGCTCCCGCCCGGCGCCGCCGCGATCGAGCTGCGCGCCACGCTGCGGCCGACGGTCGGCGGCGAGCACCTCGTCGGCGGGACCGGGGTCGGCCACCACACGCTCACGCTCGACTCCGAGCAGCTGCTCGACGCCCAGATCGAGCTGTCGGGCACCGACGTCGGCGAGGCGGTGCTGCGGCCGCCCCAGCGGGGCGTCGCGGTCCAGCTCGAGGCGGGGCGGGAGTACGAGCTCGTCCTGCGCTACGCGTTCGCGCCCGGCAGCCCGCTCGCGGCCGTCCACATCAACGTCGAGCCGCCGTTCGGCGACGAGGAGGCCGAGCTGGAGCGCGCCGTCGCCCTCGCCGCCGAGGCCGACGTCGCCGTCGTCGTGGTGGGCACCAACGAGGAGGTCGAGTGCGAGGGCGTCGACCGCGACTCGCTCGCGCTCCCCGGCCGCCAGGACGAGCTCGTGAGCCGTGTCGCGGCCGCCAACCCGCGCACCGTCGTCGTCGTCAACGCCGGCGCGCCGGTGGTCCTGCCGTGGGCCGACGACGTGGCCGCGATCCTGCTCGCCTGGTTCCCGGGCCAGGAGTTCGGCAACGCGCTCGCCGACGTCCTGCTCGGCGCCGTCGAGCCGGGCGGCCGGCTCCCGACCACCTGGCCGAAGACCGAGGAGGGCCTGCCGTCGACCCAGCCGGACGACGGCGTCCTCACCTACGACGAGGGCCTGTTCGTGGGCTACCGCGCCTACGAGCGCGACGGCCGCGAATCGCTCTTCCCGTTCGGCCATGGCCTCGGCTACACCGAGTGGGAGTACCTCGCGGTCGAGCCCGCCGACGGCCACGTCACGGTCCGGCTGCGCAACGTGGGCGCTCGCGCCGGGCGCGAGGTCGTCCAGATCTACGCGTCGAAGCCCGACAGCGCGATCGAGCGGCCGCCGCGCTGGCTCGCCGGCTTCGCGATCGCCGAGGCCGCCCCGGGCGAGGAGGTCGAGGTCCAGGTCACGATCCCGCCGCGAGCGCTGGCGCACTGGGACGGCGGCTGGACCGTCGAGCCCGGCGAGTTCCAGTTCGAGGCCAGGACGCCGTCGTGAACACGCGGTCGCCGGCGATCGCCATCGCGGTCAGCGGCGCGATCCAGCCGGGATCGCCCCGTGCGAACGCCGCCGTGGCGTAGGCGTCGGCCGTGCCGAGGTCGCGGCCGATCACGGTGACCGACGCGAGCCCGCGCGCCGGGCGGCCGGTGTGGGGATCGAGGATGTGCGGGCCGCGCTCGTACGCCCCGGACGTCGCCACGGCGCAGTCGGAGACCGCGATGGCCGCGGCCAGCTTGTCCGGCTCGTACGGGTGGCGGATCCCGACCCGCCACGCGCCGCGCAGCACGATGTCGCCGCCGGCGTCGATCAGGAAGCGGCCGCGCCCGAACGCGGCGGCGCGCTCGACGGCCCAGCCCTTCACGTAGCCCGACGGATCCAGCGACCCGCCCGCCCGCACGTCGAAGTAGCCGCCGGTCTCCACGCGCAGCTCCTCGCACCGCCTCAGCACCTCGCGGACGAGCGGATGGGGCTCGTCGAGCTCTCCGCGGTCGAGCCGCACGATCTCGCTGTCGTCCCGGTACGTGCTGAACGTCGCGTCGACCCAGCGCAGCCACGCGAACACGCGGCCGGCGTCGATCGAGCCCTCCACGCGCACCGGCATGCCCATGATGTGCTCAACCGGCACGGCGTGCCTCCCGGATGGCCCCGCGCAGCGACTCGATCCAGATCTCGCTGGTCGAGGTCGCGCCGGACACGACGTCCACGTCGGCGCTCTGAGCCCGCAGCGCCGCCTCGCGCAGGATCGGCTCCGCGCGGGCGTTGAGGGCGTCGGTGTGCGGCCCGTCGCCGCTCAGGGCCACGGTCTCGATCCCCACGAGCTTCCCGTCCAGCAGCGTCGCCTTGACCTGGATGGCCGAGAACGGCGTGACCAGCGCGGGCCCGAGGGCGCTGACCGAGCCTGCGGGCGCCGGCGCCGGGGTCGCGATGGCCGGTGGCCGCTGCCGGTCGTCGGCGCTGCGCGTCACCGGCGGCGTCGTCTCGTAGCGCGCGAGCAGCACCACGGCCACCACGGTCACGACGAGGGCGAGGGCGGCGCGCCGCATCAGAGCGCGAACCGCTCGACGAAGACGTGGCGCCGCGGCACGCCGGTGCGCCCGAGGCTCGCCCGCGTGGCCTCGGTCATGGCGGGCGATCCGCAGACGAAGACGTCGCGGTCGGCGATGTCGGGGATCAGCTCGAGCAGCCGCTCCGGCGACAGCGTGCCGGTGACGTACTGCACCTTCGCGCCGCGCCTGCCTGCCAGCTCGTCCAGCTCGTCGCGCAGCATCACATCCTCCGGCCGCGTCGTGCAGTAGACGACGGCGATCTCGCCGGGCAGGTCCTCGAGCAGCGCCCGGACCGGCGTGATGCCCGCGCCACCGGCGATCAGCGCGACGCGCTCACGGGTCCGGCGCGCGCCGGTGAAGGCCCCGAACGGGCCCTCGGCGATCACGCGGGTGCCGGGCGCGATGTCGCGCAGCGACGACGAGTGGTCGCCGACCCCCTTGACCGTGATCCGCAGGCGTCGCCCGTCCGGCGCCGCCGAGAGCGAGTAGGGGTGCGCCTCCCACCAGTGGCTGCGCGTCAGGAAGCGCCAGGTGAAGAAGTGTCCCGTGCGCGCGCGCAGCCGCTCGAGCCGGCGGCCGCCGATCTCCAGCGAGACCACGCCGGGACTCTCCTCGACCACCTGGGTCACTCGCAGACGGTGCCACGTGCTGCGCGAGACCGGCAGCAGCACGCGGAACACCACGAGCGCCCCCAGCGTGACGGCGTAGAGCGCGTACCAGTACGCCTGCGCGGCAGGTCGGCCGACGAACGAGCTGCCGGTCGCGAGCTGGTGGCTGAACGCGAGCGCCACGCCGAGGTAGGCGTAGAGATGCACGAAGTACCAGGTCTCGTAGCGCAGCCGTCGCCGCGCGATCGCCACCGAGGTCACGGTGACCGCGATCAGCGCGACGAGCCCGGCGACGGCGGTGATGACGCCCGGGTAGCCGCTGATCAGCCGCGAGATCTCGTCCCACAGCGGGATCCCGTCGCCGAGCGTGTAGCCCGCCGTGACGAGCACGGCGTGGAGGACGAGCAGCGCCAGGCAGGCGAAGCCGTTCCAGCGATGCAGCCGCAGGTCGAACCCGAGCCACGGGATCCGGGCGAGCAGGAGCAGCTGGACGAGCACGAGGTACGCGCCCAGCAGCCCCGTCACACGGCCGAGCCCGGTCAGCAGGCTCGCCGTGTCGTGGATGTCGCGAACTCCGGCCGGGCCCCACAGGGCCACGACCACGACAGCGTTCGTCAGGGCGAGGGCTGCCGCCGCCGCGAGGGACGGCGACGGCAGCCGGAGCACTGCTAGCCCTTGACGGCGCCTGCCGTCAAGCCAGCCACGATGCGCTTCTGGAAGAGCAGCACCAGGAGCACCAGCGGTATCGAGATCACCACCGACGCCGCGGACTGCGTTCCCAGCGGGACCTCGAACTGCGAGGACCCGGTGAACTGCGAGATCGCCACCGGCACCGTCCTGGCCTCACGTGAGGAGGTCAGGGTGGACGCCAGCAGGAACTCGTTCCAGGCCGCGATGAACGCGAGGATGGCCGTCGTCGCCAGACCCGGTGCGGCCAGCGGGACGATCACCTTCCGGAACGCCTCGAAGTTCGTCGCGCCGTCCACCAGCGCCGCCTCCTCGAGATCCCTGGGGATCTCGCGGAAGAACGACACCAGGATGTAGATGGACAGCGGCAGCGCGAAGGTCAGGTACGGGATGACCAGACCGATCAGCGTGTTGTAGAGCCCGATGTCCGTCCACAGGCGGAACAGCGGGGCGGCGATCGCGATCTGCGGGAACGTCGAGATCGTGAGCACGATGCCGAGCAGGATGAACTTGAAGTTCATCCGCAGGCGCGCCAGCGCGTAGGCCGCGAACGCGCCCACGATGATGCCGAGGAACGTCGTGCTGAGGCTCACGACGGCGCTGTTGCCCAGCGAGCGCACGAAGTCGTCGTTCTTGAAGATCGACGTGTAGTTGTCCAGCGACGGATTGGGCGGGATGAGGTCCGCCGAGGACAGGTCCGCGCCGGTCTTGAGCGAGATGTTGACCAGCCAGTAGAACGGGAACAGGCAGAAGATCACGATTCCCGCCACGGCGACGTAGATCCACCAGGGCGGACCCGGCGCCTTCGGTCCCTTCTTGACGGCCACTTCGTCGCGGGTCGTCGCGACCGGAGCTGTGGTTGCGGCGCTCATGGCTATCGGTCCTCTGCCAGGCCGCGGAGGTTGCCGCCCACGAAGCGGATGTACAGGAACGACACGATCATCACGATGATGAAGGTGATGATCGAGTACGCCGCTCCCTCTCCGTAGAGGCGGTTCTCCTGGAATGTTCGCTGTGCGATCAGGGACATGGTCGTCGTCCCGTTGGCGCCGTTGGTCAGCACCTTCGGCAGGTCGAACGCTCTCAAGGCGTCCAGCGTGCGGAAGATCAGCGCCACGAGCAGCGCGGGCATCAGCAGCGGCAGGGTGATCCGGCGGAACCGCTGCCACGCGGTGGCGCCGTCGACCTTGGCCGCCTCGTAGATCTCCGAGGGGATGACCTGCAGGCCGGCGAGCAGGAGCAGCGCCATGAACGGCGCCGTCTTCCACGTGTCGGCGAGGATCATCACGATCAGTGCCTGTGGCTCCTCCCCGAGCCACACCGTGTTTGTGCCGAGTAACTGGTTCACCAGACCGAGGTTCGGGTCCACGATCGTCTTCCACATGATCGCCGTGACCACGGTGAGCACGGCCCACGGCACGAGGACCACCGTGCGGAGGATGCCCTGACCCTTGAATGCGGTCGCCATGATCAGCGCCATCGCGAGGCCGATCAAGGTCTCGAGGAACACCGACGAGATCGTGTAGACGAACGTGATCACGATCGAGTCGACGAACTCGGGTGTCTGGAACGCGTCGATGTAGTTGCCCAGCCCCGCCGGTGAGGCCCAACGAGAGAGCCCGGCCGAGATGAGGCTGTACTCGTGCAGTGAGAGCCAGATCGCGTAGAGGATCGGATACACCGCGACGAGCGCGATCAACACCAGCGACGGCGTCGTCATCAGCCACGCCAAGCGGCGCTCCGGGATACCCCGGGAGCGCCGCCGCTGCGTGCCGGCTTGTACTGAAGCCGCGTCAGCCATGGCTGTTTAGAACGTCTCCAACGCCTGCTGCATCTGGGTCTGTGCGTTCTTCAGCGCGTCCTCGGGGGACACGCGGCCCGCGAGGGCCTCGTTGACGTTCTTGTAGATCGCCTGCGAGATCTGCGGGTAGACCGGCGAGACCGGACGTGACTTCGCCTGGCTGATGGCGTCCCTCAGCTGCTCGGCAAACGCGTACTTCTTCTGGATCGCCGCGTCGTCGTAGGTCGCCGTCAGCGTCGAGGACTGGGAGTAGTTCAGAAGCTGGTTCTTCTGGTTCTCCTTGCCCGTGACGTAGTCGATCCACTTCAGGGCGCCGCCCGGGTTGTCCGAGTACACCGAGATGACCTGGTTGTGGCCACCCAGGATGCCGGCCGTGCCACCGTTCTCCCACGCCGGGAACGGCATGACCGTGAACTTGCCCTTGACCTTCGAGCCCTCCGCCTCACCGAGCGCGTAGGCATACGGCCAGTTGCGCATGAAGGTCGCCTTGCCAGACTCGAAGTAGCGCCGGGACTCCTCCTCCATGTAGGTCGTCACGCCGGTGGCAGCCGTGCCGTCCTTGATGCCGTCGACCATGAGCTGCAGGGCGGCGACGTTCTCGGGAGAGTCGATCACCGCGGTCTTGCCGTCCTCGGACAGCACCTCGCCGCCGGCGGCGAACGCCAGCTCGAGGTAGTCGCAGGTCAGGCCCTCGTACGGCGCGCCCTGGTAGACGATGCCGTTATTCTCGCCGGCGACCTGGTAGACCTCCTGCCAGGAGGTGGGCGGGTCCTTGACCTCGTCGGTCCGGTAGTAGAGGAAGGCCGCGTCAGTCTGCTGCGGCATGCCCCACATCTTGCCGTCGAAGGTGACGGTGTCGAGGGTCGCCTCGATGATCTCGTCCTTGCGCGTCTCGACGTAGGGCGTCATGTCCATCAGCCACTTCTGAGACGCGAACTCAGCGGTCCAGATCACGTCGGATGAGAAGACGTCGCACTCGCCCGACTTCGCCTCTTGGCGCTGTACGAACTGCGTGCGCTGTTCGTCGGCCGACGTCGAGAACTCGAGCAGCTCGACGGTGACGCCGTTGCCCTCGGCGTTGAACTTCTTGACGGCCTCGGTGATGTCCCCCGAGGTGTCCTTGCCCATGCAGAGGGTCACGTCGCCCTCTGCAGAGTCCATCGAGGCGGGATCGACCGCCTTGGCGCCTTCGGTCGCGCCCTCCTCGGAGGTGCCGCCACCTCCACTGCCACCATCGTCGTCATCGCCGCAAGCGGCGAGGAAGACCCCGCAGGCGAGTGCCATGCAGAGCAGGTACAGAAGTTTCTTGGACACGAGCTCCCCCTCTGTCCGTGGGTGTAATTAGGAACGTACCCTGTTGCCGTCCGGGCGTGCTTGCCGGCGGCGATCCTTGCCGTCGACCTGAAGGTGTCGAGCACCGGCTCCGCGATTCCTACCCCATGGGGCGGTCGTTGATCGGAGCACCAACTCGACGGAAAGCTGCTCACCCACGACGGTGGAGCCGTCGAGCGTTGCGAGCAACAGCTCAGCACCGCGCGCGCCACTTTCCTCAAGCGGTTGCGCAACGGTTGTCAAGCCCGCATAGCGGGCGAGTTCGATGTCGTCGTAGCCGATGACGGACAGGTCGTCCGGCACCTTGAGCCCGAGCGCCTCGGCCGCCTCCAGCACGCCAACCGCCTGGGTGTCGGAGGCCGCGAAGATGGCGCTCGGCCGCTGAGGCGAGACCAACAGGTCCCGCGCCAGCGCCGCCGCCGGCTCACGCCCGTGCGCGGCGCGGCAGACCAGCCGAGGGTCGAGCACGATGCCGGCTGCCGCCAGCGCCTGCTCGTACCCGATGCGCCGCATCGCGCTCGAGGTGAAGCCGTGGTAGTTGTGCTCGAGGTCGCCGACGAAGGCGATCCTCGAATGACCGAGCTCCAGCAGGTGCTCGGTGGCGAGGCGCCCGCCCGCCGCGTCGTCGATGTGGACGGCGGGGATGCGGTCATGCGGGTGATCCACCAGCACGACCGGCATGCCCGCGGCGGCGAACCGTTCGAGGTCCGCGTCCGAGGGGCACAGCGAGATGGAGAGCAGGCCGTCGAGGCCGCCGGGCAGGCGGTGGAACGAGTCCGAGTCCTGGCCGGGTCGCTCGACGTCGAAGAGCACGAGCTGGTGCTCGGCGCCCGCGAGCACGTGCGAGACGCCGCGCAGCCGCTCCATGACCGAGGGCCGCGTGAAGAAGGGCGCGATGACGCCGACGGCGTTCATGCGTCCGGTTGAGAGGGCGCGCGCCGCGGCGTTCGGTGCGTAGCCGAGCTCGGCGATCGCGTCCAGGACGCGCTGCCTCGTCTCGTCTCGCACGGCAGGCGAGGCGTTGAGGACGCGCGACACCGTCGCCACGCCTACCCCGGCACGCCTCGCCACCTCGGCGATGGTCGCCAACCAGCTCTCCTCTCTTGGAACCGCTTCCATCGAAGCATCACACAAAGGCCACGTCAACGTCGCACTGGTGCGCAGGTTCGTATCCTGCGCCCGCATGTCGTGGTGGAGAGACGGAGTCCTGTACCAGATCTACCCGCGCTCGTTCGCGGATGCGAACGGCGACGGGATCGGCGACCTGAAGGGCATCGTGGCGCACCTTGACCACCTCGAGTGGCTCGGGATCGACGGCATCTGGCTGAATCCGACGATGCCCTCGCCGAACGACGACTGGGGCTACGACGTCGCCGACTACGCCGGCGTGCACCCGGAGCTCGGGACGCTCGAGGACATGGACGCGCTGATCGCCGAGGCGGGCCGCCGCGGCATCCGCGTGCTGCTCGACCTCGTCCCCAACCACACGAGCGACCGGCACCCGTGGTTCGTCGACGCGCTGACCGGCCCGGAGGCCGAGCACCGCGACTTCTACGTCTGGACGGAGACACCCAACAACTGGCTCTCGAACTTCGGCGGCTCGGCGTGGACGCTCGACGAGGCCTCCGGCCAGCACTACCTCAACAACTTCCTGCCGAGCCAGCCCGACCTCAACTGGTGGAGCGACGACGTCCGCGAGGCCTTCGACGACGTCCTGCGCTTCTGGTTCGACCGCGGGGTCGCCGGCTTCCGGATCGACGTCTGCCACGCGATCGTCAAGGACCGCGACCTGCGCGACGACCCGCCGGCCACGGCCGACGATCACCCCAAGGTGCGCGAGCGCGGCACGCGTCAGGTCTTCTCCATGAACCGCCCCGAGGTGCACGACGTCCTCAAGCGCTGGCGGCGGATCGCCGACGGCGACCGCATCCTCGTGGGCGAGACCTACGTGCTCGAGATCGACCAGCTGATCCCGTACTACGGCACGGGCGAGGACCAGCTCCACCTCGCGTTCAACTTCCTCTTCGTGCACTCGGCCCTGGACATGGCGCAGATGCGCCCGATCGTGGAGGCGATCGAGGAGCGGCTGCCGGCGGGCGCCTGGCCGGTGTGGACGGGCTCCAACCACGACGCAGGCCGGCTCGCCACGCGCTGGGCCGGCGGCGACGAGGCGCGTACGCGCGCCGCGCTGATGCTGCTCCTCACCCTGCGCGGCACGACGTTCCTCTACTACGGCGACGAGATCGGCCTGCCCGACGTCAAGCTCGACCCGGCGCTCGCGCTCGACCCGGTGCCGCACCGGACCGGCGATCCGACCCGCAACCGCGACGAGTGCCGCACGCCGATGCCGTGGACCGGCGAGCCGGGCGCCGGCTTCACCGCCGACGGCGCCGAGCCGTGGCTGCCGATCGGCGACGCCGCCGCCCGCAACGTGGCCGCTCAGCGCGAGGACCCGGGCTCGGTGCTGCATCTCGTCCGCGACCTCATCGCGCTGCGGCGCTCGCGGAGCGAGCTGCGCGACGGCGCCTACGAGGGGCTCCCCGGCGACGCCTGGGTGTGGCGGCGCGGCGCCGGCACGACGGTCGCGCTCAACCTCTCGGACGCCTCAGTGAGACGTCGACGCCCGCGGGACCGTGCTGATCGGGACCGACCGCGCTCGCGACGGGCAGGCCTTCGACGGCCGCCTCGGGGCGTGGGAGGGCGTGGTCCTGGATGGCTGAGCTCGCCTGGTGGCAGCGCGGCGCGATCTACCAGATCTACCCGCGCTCCTTCGCGGACTCGAACGGGGACGGGGTGGGCGACCTGCGCGGCATCGTGTCCAGGCTCGACCACCTGGCCGAGCTCGCGGTCGAGGCCATCTGGCTGTCGCCGTTCTTCCGGTCGCCGATGGCCGACTTCGGCTACGACGTCTCCGACTACTGCGACGTCGACCCGATCTTCGGCACGCTCGACGACTTCGACGAGGTTCTGACCCAAGCCCACGCGCGCGATATCCGGGTCGTCATCGACTGGGTCCCGAACCACACGTCCGACCAGCACCCGTGGTTCCAGGCCTCGCGCAGCTCGCGTGACGACCCCAAGCGCGACTGGTACGTCTGGCGGGACGGCGACGAGCCGCCGAACGACTGGATGTCGCAGTTCGCCGCAGTGGGGTCGTCGTGGACGTTCGACGCGGCCACCGGGCAGTGGTACCTGCACTCGTTCATGCGCGAGCAGCCGGACCTCAACTGGGACAACCCCGAGGTCGAGTCCGCGATGCACGACGTCATCCGCTTCTGGATGGACCGCGGCGTCGACGGGCTGCGGCTCGACGCCATCCACAAGATCGCCAAGGACCCGCTCCTGCGCGACCACGCCGGCGCCCCGCGCCGCCACGACGAGGACTGGGACACGATCCACGAGCGCCTGCGAGGCATCCGCCGCGTGATCGACGAGTACGACGACCGGATGGTGGTCGGCGAGGTCGCGCTCCAGGACCTGCACCGCATCGTCGGCTACCTGGAGTCCGGCGACCAGCTGCACCTGGCGCACAACTTCGTGTTCGTGGACCTCGACTGGGACGCCGAGGCGTTCCGGACGTCGATCGACGACTTCGAGGCCCTCGCCGACCGCGCGGCATGGCCGGCCTGGTTCCTCGAGAACCACGACAAGCCGCGCGTGGCCTCGCGCTTCGGACCCCGCGCGGCGCGGGCCGCCGGGCTCATGCTCTACGCCCTGCGCGGCACGCCGTTCGTCTACCAGGGCCAGGAGCTCGGGCTCCCCGACACGGAGATCCCGCCGGACCGGGTGGTCGACGTCGACGGCCGCGACCCCGAGCGCACGCCGGTGCCGTGGGAGCCCGGGCCGGGCGCCGGCTTCACCGAGGGCGAGCCATGGCTCCCGATCGACGACCGGTTCAACGCACGCGAGCAGGCCGGCGATCCGCGCTCCGCGCTCACGCTCTTCCGCCGGCTCGCGGCGCTGCGCCGCGAGCTGCCGGTCCTGCGGGAGGGTCCGCAGCGGACGGTCGAGGCGGGGCCGGACGTCCTGGCCTGGCTGCGCGGCGAGGAGCTGCTCGCGGCGGTCAACTTCGTGTCCGAGCCGCGCCCGCTCGGGTACACCGGGACGATCGTGGTGTCGAGCGACCCGGACCGGGCCGAGGGGCGGGCCGACGAGATCGTCCTCGGGCCGGACGAGGCCGTGCTGGTGCGGCTCGATGGCTGAGATCGACGAGCTGCTCTCCGACGAGGGCTGGCCCTACGCGTCGACGCCGCCGGTCGAGGAGGGCGACCCCGGGCGCTTCCACGCGCTGTTCGGCCGCGACTCGCTGATCACCGCGCTCCAGCTCCTGCCGCAGCGGCCGGACATCGCTCACGCCACGCTGCGCGGGCTGGCGGCCCGGCAGGGCCGCCACGAGGACCCGGGGACGCTCGAGGAGCCCGGCAAGATCGGGCACGAGTTCCGCGAAGCGGCGCCGGCGCCGTTCGTGGAGGCCGGGTGGCCGGCCACCGGCGAGTTCGCCTACTACGGCACGGCCGACGCGACGCCGTGGTTCATCGTGCTGGCGACCGCCGTGGGGGACGAGGCGTTCTACGGCGCGCGCGGCGAGGCTGCCGCGTGGCTGGCCGGCGCGCTCGACCGCGGCGACGGGCTGGTCCGCCACGGGCCCGGCATCTGGCCGGCGCTGACCCAGCAGGGCTGGCGCGACACGGTCGACCCGACCGCCGCCTACGGCGGCGGGATCCTGCGGCCGGACGGCACGGTCCCGCGGCCGCCGCTCGCCGACGTCGACACGCAGGCCGTCGCGTACGCGGCCCTGCGCGCGCTCGGCTGGGACGACCGCGCCGAGGCATTGCGCGCGCGGCTGTCGGCGCTCGTGCCCGACGTGGTGGCCGTCGAGGCCGGGGACGTCGTGGTGCCCGGCGCCGGCTCGCAGCTCGGCTGGCTGCTGTGGGCGGACGCGCTGGACGAGGCGGCGCGCGACGCGGTCGCCGAGCGCCTGGTCGCGCCGGACATCCTCACGGAGTTCGGGCTGCGCACCCTGACGAGCGAGTCGCCGGTCTTCGAGCCACACGCGTACCACCGCGGCGCGGTCTGGCCGTTCGACTCCTGGCTCGGCTGGGGCGGCCTGCGGGCGGCCGGCCGGACCGAGGAGGCCGAGCGCGTCCGCACCGGCGTGCTGGCCGCGCTCGAGCAGCTCGGCCGCGCGCCCGAGCTCTACGCCGTCAGCCTCGACGGCGAGGTGGAGGGCATCCCGCTCTCCAACCGCGTCCAGGCCTGGACCGTCGGCGCCCGCTGGGCGCTGGAGAACGAGTGGGACGGCCGCCCGCCGCGGCCGTCCCAGCCCGTCTAGCGCCGCCCGTGATCGGGCGGCACGCTCAGCGCGCTTCTACGACCAACTCGTGGTCACCGCGTCCCGCCTGCACGGTGACCTCGAGCCCGCGGTTGGTGGAGCGCGCCTCCCACTCGACGTTGCGACCGTCGAGCCGCACCGAGCGGATCCCGGTTCCGCTCGGGAGCGTGTGGCCGATCTGCAGCGTCCGGATCCGCACGTCGGCGTCCACCTTCGTGCGGTAGCGGTTGCCCGTACGCGAGGCGGACACGTCGAGCGAGCCGTCGCCGACCCGGATGTCCTTGCCCGCGATGGGCGCCGCTGACGGGAGCTGCGGAACGACCTCGACGCGATCGCGGCCCATGTCGGGCCGAACGCCGAGCTGCTGGTGGACCACCGGCCAGACGGTGCCGTAGTGGCCCCAGGCCTGCACGAACATCGCTCGGCAGCTCCAGCACCGGTCGATGTTGGCGTCGCGCGCGCCGGCCCTGTCGAAGTCCGGCGAGGGCAGGATCTCCGGCAGCGAGCCGGGCTGCTCGTCCGGCGTGCCACCCGTGAAGGGCTGGCCGAACATCGGCTCGGCCTCGGCATCGGTGTAGCGCTGCTGCTGCCCCGGGCCGAGGCGGCCGTAGTTGCCCTCGCCGACCGCCTGGATCGCCGTGTTGAGCCCGAAGATCGTCCGTTCGCCGGTGCCGTCGGAACCGCCGACGCAGCCGGTGTGGAACAGCCCGAGGTTGTAGGGCCGCTGGCCGCTGTAGCAGTCGGTCTCGCGGAGCGCCAGCGCCTGGCTGCCGTGATCGGAGGTGGCCAGGCCGGGGACCGCCATCCCGCCGATCGTGAGCTCGGCCTCCATCGGCGTCACGCCGATCCAGTGCTTGTCCTGCTGCTTGTTGTTGTCGCCGCCGAGGGGCGGGTCGTCGATCGAGTCGGCGTACTGCGCCCCGTCGGGCGAGCCGGGATACCACCAGGCGTCCTCGAACCGCTGATGCAGCCGGCGCGCGAGATCCGACGCCCACGCGGCGGTCCGGCCGTCGCCCTTGGACCTGGCCAGGTCGGCGAGGTCGTAGAGGCCGCGGATGAGGTACACGGAGTTGTCGAGCTTCTCGACGCCCATGCCGCTGCGCTCGACGTTGCCGGACCCCTCGGGCCAGCCGTCGCCGTCCTCGTCGAGCCGGTCCACCACCGCGCGCATGCCGCGGCGGGAGAAGTCGTACAGCTCGTCGCGGAAGCGGTCATCGCCCGTCCAGCGCCAGATCAGGGCGACGGCGCTCGGGAACTTCACCGTCTCGTCGGTGTTGAAGTTGTACGCGCCGGTGGTCGGGTTCCTCGAGTCCTGGCCGAACCAGTTGGTGCCCTCCGAGACCACCTCGTGCGTGACGATGCCCGACCCGTCGTTGAGGATCTCGGACACGTCGCGCAGGCCGGTCAGGTGGTCCTTGATCGCCTCGAACTGGCCCATCGCGACGCTCGCGAACGCGGTGTACTCGCCGTCGGTGGCGAACATCCACGGGTAGTCCGGATAGCCCGCGCCCACCCAGCGGGCGCGGTCGACCGTGCCGAGGGGCCGCGGGTACTGCTTGCCCTGGTCGACAAAGCGGATCTGCAGGTCCTCGGAGAGGCGGGTGAGGTCGAGCACGTTCTGCTTGCCCCAGTCGACCGCCTGCTGGAGCCGCCGGTCGCCGGGCAGCGAGAGCTGCGTCATCGCGCCCCAGCGCTCGCGGGCGCGGATCTTCTCCGCCAGCGCGCGCTCGGGGTTCTTCAGTGCCGCCTTGAGCTCGCCGCGCGCGTCGCGCTGGCCCTTGTCGGAGCCCGCGACCGCGATCCAGAGCGTCTCCGACCGCCGTGGGCCGACGGTCACCCGGTAGCGGAGCTGGCCCCCGGCGCCCTTGCCGAACTGACCGTCGTCGCAGGCGCTGGGCGCCTCCTCGGCGGTGCAGACGTTCGTGCCCTGCGGGCCGCGGTGGCCGTTGGCCGCGGTGTTGACCTCGGCCGCGAGCGGCCGGCGGTCGGACGCGACGAACGCCGCGTAGTCGTGCGGCGTCGCGTTGGGATGCGGCAGCGTTCCCTGCTCGCGGAAGGCGAGGGCGCCGTCGTCCACGGCCGCCGTGTCGGGCAGCTGGTCGCGCGCGTGCGGCGTGTTGTCGAAGCTCCACGGATACTCGGCCAGGAGCTCCGAGTGGGCGTCGACCTTCACCGTCACCGTGCGCGCGGAGGCGCCGGGGTTCGTCATCTTCAGGCCGATGAGCGCGCCCCGGCGACCGTCGGGTGCGAAGTCGGTCCGTTCGAGCTGGAGGCCGCCGGTCGTCGGCAGGTCGAACCGGACATAGCCCCAGCCACTCGTGAACTTCGTGGCCTGGCCGACCCACTGGTCGTCGACGCCGAACCAGACGCCGTCGACGAGCTTGATCGGCTCGCTCCAGATGCCGCCCATCTCGCCGGAGATGTGCCAGCCGTTCGCGTAGAAGCGCCCGTCCTGGAAGCCGATGATCCGTGCGCGCTCGCCGGCGGCGGCGTACCGGCGGTCCTGCAGCCGGTCAGTGATCGAGAGCTCCGGCGGCGCAGCCTGCGCGGCTGCCGGTGCGAGCGTGGCCGCCAGGAACAGCCCGGCGGCGACGGTACGTCTGAGACCCAAGGTGAATCCCCTCCCTTAAGCGCTTAAGTCACCTTCGTGGCACGATACCCGATCTCATGCCCCGTCAGACCGGATCCGATGCACCGCGACGCAAGCGGCCGACGATCGATGACGTCGCGGCCCGCGCCGGCGTGTCCTCGGCCGCCGTCTCGTTCGCCATGAACGGCCGGCCGGGCGTGGGGGAGGAGACGCGCGCGCGCATCCTCGCCGCGGCGGCGGAGCTCGGCTGGCAGCCGAGCACGCACGCCCGCGGGCTCGCCCAGTCCCGGGCGCAGGCCATCGGGCTGCTGCTCGCGCGCCCGCTCGAGCAGCTCGAGGTCGACCCGTTCTTCGTGCGCTTCCTCGCGGGCATCGAGCGGACGCTCGCCCGTACCGACCACGCGCTGGTGCTGCGCGTGAGCGGGGAGCCCGCCGACCTCGGCGCCTACGAGCGGCTCGCCGCGTCAGGCCGCGTCGACGGGTTCCTGCTCTGCGACGTGGAGCTCGACGACCCGCGGTTCGCGCTCGTCTCCGTGCCCGCCGTGGTGGCCGGCCACCCCGTCACGGCGTGTCCGTTCCCGTGGCTGGAGACCGACCATGCGCGCGGGATGGGAGCGGTGGTCGAGCACCTCGTCGGGCTCGGCCACCGGCGCATCGGCTTCGTCGGCGGCCGGGAGTCGTTCGAGCACGTGCAGGCGCGGCTCTCGGTCTGGCGCTCGACCCTGTCCGCCGCGGGGCTCGAGCCGGGCCCGGTCGCCTTCGGCGACCCGGCGGCGCTGCTGGGGGAGGACGTCACGGCGATCGTCCACACGAGCGACGTGCTGGCCGCCGCATGCCTCGCCGCGGCCCGCGAGCGCGGCATCGACGTCCCCGGCGATCTGGCGATCACCGGCTTCGACGACTCGCCGCTCGCCGCCCTGGCGTCGCCGGCGCTGACGTCCGTGCGGGTCGACTACGCGGAGTTCGGCGAGGCCGCGGCCGCGGCGTTGCTGGCCGCCATCGCCGGGGCGCCGGTCCCGGCGTTTCGCGGGTCCCCGCCGGCCCTGGTGGCCCGGGCGTCAACTGCGGCTGGGTAGGGGAGCTGGGGAGGCCGGCGGGGCCGGTTTCTTCCAACCGTCCTGCCCTGTGGTCGTATAGCGACCATAGGGCAGGATTCGAATGCGAAAACCCGGCCGAACCCGCTCCCTCAATGCCGGGGTTCATCCCTCCGGCAACTCGGCCTCCGGGTTGACGACCTCGCCCTGCCGCAGCCGCGAGTGCCGCACGCCGTAGATGAAGTAGATGACCAGGCCGATGGCCATCCAGATCAGGAAGCGCACCCAGGTCTCGATCGGCAGGTCGATCATCAGGTAGACGCACAGGAGCGTGCCGATGATCGGGAAGACCGGGACGAACGGGACGCGGTAGCCGCGCTCGAGGTCGGGCCGCGTGCGGCGCAGGATGATCACGCCGATGTTCACCACCACGAAGGCGAACAGCGTGCCGATGTTGACGAGCTGGACGATCTCCGACAGCGGCACGACCGCGGCGAGGGCGGCGAACACGACGCCGAGCACGCCGATGATGAAGACCGGAGTGCGCGTGCGCGGGTTCACGCGCGAGACGCGGCGGGGCAGCAGGCCGTCGCGGCTCATCGCGAAGAGGATGCGCGACTGCCCGTAGAGCAGCGTGAGCACGACGCTGGTGATGGCGACGAGCGCGCCGAAGGAGATGACCTCCGCGCCCCACTCGTAGCCCGCGCCCTCCGAGAGGACCGTCGCCAGCGGGGCCTCGGCGCCGTTGAGCTCCTCGAACGGCAGCGCCCCGGTCGCGACGACGGCGACGAGGATGTAGAGCAGCGTGGCGATGGCCAGCGAGCCGATGATGGCCCGCGGCAGGTCGCGGCCGGGCTCCTTGACCTCCTCGCCCGAGGTCGAGACGGCGTCGAACCCGATGTAGGCGAAGAAGATCAGCGACGCGGCGGTCACCGTGCCGCTGAAGCCCTCGCCCGGGACGAAGAACGGGTCGAAGTTGTCGCTCGTGAACGCGGTGACGCCGAGGACGATGAAGAGCGCCAGCACGGCCAGCTTGATCGCGACCATGATCGTGTTCGTCCGCGCGGTCTCGCGCACGCCGATCATCAGCACCCCGGCCACGGCGAGCACGAGGAAGGCCGCCGGGATGTTGACGGTGCCGCCGTCACCCGGCGGGTTGGTGATCGCCTCCGGCAGGGAGATGCCGAAGAGGCTGTCGAGCAGCTCGTTGAAGTACTGGCCCCAGCCGACGGCCACCGCGGCGATCGAGACGCCGTACTCGAGGATCAGGTCCCAGCCGATGATCCAGGCGGCGAGCTCGCCGAGCGTCGCGTAGGAGTACGTGTAGGCGCTGCCGGAGACCGGGATCGACGAGGCCAGCTCCGCGAAGGCCAGCGCCGAGAACGCGCAGGTGACGCCGGCGATGACGAACGCGAGGATGATCGAAGGCCCCGAGGTGGCGATCGCCTCGCCGATGATCACGAAGATGCCGGTGCCGATGATCGCGCCCAGGCCGAGCGCGGTCAGGTCGAGGGCGCCGACGGCGCGGCGCAGCTCGGTGTCCTTCTCGTGGGTCTCGTCGACCAGCCGGC
This sequence comes from uncultured Solirubrobacteraceae bacterium, assembly GCA_963774155.1. Lineage (GTDB taxonomy): Bacteria > Actinomycetota > Thermoleophilia > Solirubrobacterales > Solirubrobacteraceae > DASSUW01. The sequence goes on along the minus strand of CAVZDW010000003.1, from coordinate 2,447 downwards.
CGACGGGCTTGGTGGCGAAGATCCCGCTGCGCTTCGCGGCCATGTGACTCCCTTCTAGCCCCGCCGGTCGGGCGGAGTGACGACGAGGACGGGCCGGCGGGAGCGCCGGATGAGCTCCATCGGGACGTCGCCGAGCAGGCGCCGGGCGACCGAGCCGCGCGTGGAAGCGCCGCAGACGATGAGATCGGCGTCGCGTTCCTCGGCGAAGAGCAGCACGCTCCGGACGATCGGCCCGTGCAACGTGTGCCCGGTGGCGTCGATCCCTGCGGCGCGGATCTGCTCGGCCATCGCCTCGGCGGCCTGCTCGGCCGGCTCGGCCGCCGCGTCACGCGGGACGGTCGACAAGGCCTCCATCTCGACCGCGTCGGCGCTGGCGACGTCGACCACCGCGCCCGCCTGCGCGGCGAGCTCCGCCGCTGCCTGTGCCAGCCACGGTTGTTCGACCCCCGCCTTGGCGGCCACGACGATCCGCTCCACGACACACCTCCCGTTGTCCCTTGCCTCTCACTACCCATCCTTCGGGCGCGAAACGCGCACGCATCGTTTCGGCCCCGACCGGGCACATGTCACGGTCATGGACCAGAACGTGGAGCGCTCAACGATTGATGGCATACCCGCGTTCTGGGCCCCGGGGCCCGGCCCGTTCCGCGCGGCGCTCATGTTCCGCTCGGGCGTCGCGGACGAGACGCTCCCCACACGGGGCATCACGCACCTCGTCGAGCACCTCGCGCTCTTCGCCTCGATGTCGCGGTCCGACGACGCCAACGGCTTCGTCGATCTCGAGCGGACCGTGCTCTACGCCGCCGGCGACCGCGACGAGGTGCTCGAGTGGCTGCCGCGCTGCAGCGCAGCGCTCACCAACCTGCCGCTCGAGCGGCTCGCCACCGAGCGCCGCATCCTGCGCACGGAGGCGGGCAGCCAGGGCGGGAGCATCCTCGCCCGCCTCCTCGACCTGCATCTCGGCGCCGTCTCCTACGGGCTGAGCCAGTACCGCGAGCTCGGCCTGCGCTGGCTCGGGGAGGAGCAGGTCGCCGCCTGGGCGCGGGCCCGCTTCAACCGCGGGAACGCCGTGCTCTGGATGTCGGGCGAGCCGCCGGACTCGCTCTCGCTCGACCTGCCCGACGGCGAGCGCAACCCGCCGGCCCCGGTGGACCTGCTGGAGGCCGCGCAGAAGGGCCGGCGCTTCGTGGCCGGCGGCTCGGGCGGCCTGGCGATCGGCGGGATCGCGCCGCGCTCGACGCCGCTCAACGCGGCGATGGCGATCGCCTACGAGCGGCTCTACCAGCAGCTCCGGGTCAACCTCGGGCTCGTCTACCAGCCGTGGGTGAACTACGAGCGGCTCGGTCCCGCGCACGCGCACGTGATGCTCGGCGCCGAGTGCCCCGACGAGCGGGCCGCGCGCGTCGCCGAGGAGGTCTGGAAGATCGTCGAGGACATCGCCGAGCACGGGGTGACGGCCGAGGAGCTCGCCGACCACACGCGGCGGTTCAAGCGCAACCTCGAGGACCCCGACGCCATCTATGGCGAGCTCGACGACGCGGCCAGCCAGGAGCTGCTCGGGGCGCCGCCGGTGGACCGCGCGCGGGTCGCGGAGGAGATCGAGGCGATCGTGCCCGGCGAGCCGATCGCCGAGGTGGCCGAGGCGTTCGAGCACGCGATGGCGGCCATACCCGAGGCCGTGACGTTCGCCGGCTTCGAGGCGTACGAGGCGGTGCGGCCGTCGCCGGTGCGGCCGTCCGAGATCCTCGCGTACGACGAGAAGATGGCCGGGCCGGGCGTCGAGGTCCACCTCGCCGGCGAGGGCATCACCCTGATCACGCCCTCCGAGGACCCGCTGACGCTGCACTGGGACGAGATCGTGCTCGTCGAGACGGCTCCGCCGGACACGCTGACGCTGACGGCGCGCGACGGCTCGTGGCTCGAGCTCCCGTTCGCCTCCCTGGACCGCGACGCGGAGGTGGTGCTCTCGCGCGTCGCGCCCGAGCTGGTCATCCCGTCCGGCAACATCGAGGCCGCGGAGGCGCTGGGCGCGCTCGTCGAGGACCTGCCCGCGGAGGTGCAGATCGACTCGGAGCTCGCGGCGCTGACCCGCGAGCTGGGGGAGGACGAGCTGCCGGAGGCGGTGATGCCGTACCGCCACGGCGACAAGCGCGGGATGCTGGCGCTGACCAACGAGCGGCTGTTCCGCTGGTACCGCGGTGCCGAGCAGTCCGACGGCGAGGCGATCCCGCGGGCGGCGATCCGGCGCGCCGAGGTCCGCAAGCGGCTGCTGCGCGCGCCGGTGCTCGTGGTCGAGCACGAGAAGGCGCTCGAGGTCGCCGTCGACGACCCCGAGGCGGCCGAGGAGCTCGCGGCGCGGCTCGCGGCGCCGCCCGACGGCGCTTAGGATTCCGTCGGGCGGGGTCTCTATCGTTGTTGGGTCCATGCCGCCCTTCAAGCTGGACGCC
>CAVZDW010000002.1:0-273945 GCA_963774155.1 uncultured Solirubrobacteraceae bacterium | reverse complement strand
GGCTCGCGATCGCCGACATCGTCAGCGGCCGCCCGCTCAAGGAACGCACGCGACGCAACGTCGAGCTATGGGCCGCCTGCATCGCCGGGGCGATCCCCCGCCGCAGCTACCTGGAAGCGATCGAGGCGCAAGGCCTCCACGTGAGAGAAGTACGCAAGAACGACTACCGCTTCATCTCCGAGCGGGCACTCGACGCCTGCAGCATCTACGCGGTCGAGAGCATCTCGCTGGTCGCCACAATCCCGACCACTAGCACCGAGGAGGTCTCAAAGTGAGCGTAATCACGGACACGTTCCGCAACGGCGTGGACACCGAGAAGATGTTCGCCACGCTGGATCTGATCAAGGCTCAGCCGGAGCTGGCGAAGTTCCAGTTCCGCGCCACCAACCGCTGGATCGACGGCGCCCACAACCGCTCGACGATCAAGGGGTTCTACGCCGCGGGCGGCGAGGACACAACTCGCACCGAGGAGTTCCGGATCGACGCCGGCGAGCCGGCGATCCTCCTAGGCACCGACACCGGCGCCAACCCGGCCGAGTACCTGCTGCACGCGCTCGCCGCCTGCCTGACGACGTCGATCGTCTACGTCGCGGCGGCGCGCAAGGTGGAGCTCACGTCCGTCGAGTCGACCCTCACCGGCGACCTGGACGTGCGCGGCGCACTCGGCGTGGACGACGAGCCCCGCAACGGGTTCGAGCGCATCGGCGTCGCCTTCCACGTGACGGGCGACGCGCCGAAGGAGAAGCTCCGCGAGATCGTGGAACGCGCCCGGGAGCGCTCGGCCGTCTACGACATGGTCACCAACGGCGTGCCCGTCGCCGTCGAGGTGACGACCGACGAGCGATTCGCATGAGGCCCCGTGGCCGGAGCCGCGCTCCGGCCACGGGCTCATGACGAGCGGATTGGAGATCGCGCCATGCCGATCGAACTCACAGCCCGTACCAGCGCCGGCGCCGGCCTGGTCGCGATCGCCGAGGAGCTCTCTCACGAGCTCGCCGCCCGCGCAGCTGAGCACGACCGCGACGGCAGCTACCCCTTCGAGGCGATCGACGCGCTCAAGACGGCCGGATACTTCGCAGCGCCGATCCCCGCCGAGCTCGGTGGGCTCGGCGTCTCCTCCGCGCACGACCTCGTCGTGGCGTCAAGCCGCCTGGCGCGCGGCGACGCCTCGGTCGCGATCGGCGTGAACATGCACCTCGTCGCCGTGCACAACATGGAGCGCCGTCGCCAGATCGCGGTCGCGTCCGGCGCTGAGCGCCGCGCCAGCGGCTTCGCCTCCTCGCTCAAGCAGATCGCCCACGACGGAATCGTGCTGGCCGCCGCCATCAGCGAGCGCGGACAGGACCTCACGCGACCGGGCACCGTCGCCACCCGCACCGAGTCGGGCTGGCGGATCGACGGCCGCAAGACGTTCTGCACCATGTCTCCCGCCGCCACCGATCTCTACGTGGCCGTCAGCTATGTCGACGCGGACGGCACCGAGCGCTACGCGTACGCGATGGTGCCCTCCGACGCGCCCGGCGTCGTCGTGCACGACGACTGGGACGCGCTCGGCATGCGCGCCTCCGGCAGCAACTCGATCTCGCTCGAGGGCGTTGAGCTGCCCGAGTCCGGCGTACGTGGCGGCTTCCGAGCCGGCGACCCGCTGCCGTACATGGAGCGCAACCTGGTGGCCGGGCTGTTCCACGCCGCGGCCTCGCTCGGCATCGCCGAGTCGGCCGACGCGATCGCCCGCGGCGCCATCGCCGGGCGTGTCAACGGCGATGCGCGCCCGCGGATGCAGGTGGCCGACAACGCCGTCGACCTCGCCGCGTCACGCGGCGTCCTCTCACGCGCCGCTGGGCTGATCGACGAGCACCGCGCCGCCTACCCGGCGTCCGACGGCAGCGCCGAGCAGCTCGGCGCGCTGTTCGCCGAGGCGCAGGCCGCGAAGGCATTCGTAAACGAAGCGGCCGCCCGCACGGTGGAGCGTGCGCTCGCGCTCTCGGGGGGCGCCGGCTACCTCAACGGCAGCCCGCTCGCGCGCGCCTACCGCGACGTCAAGGCCGGATCCTTCATGCACCCGCTCGGCGCCAACCGCGCCTACGACTACCTCGCCGACGTCGCTCTCGGCGAAGAGACATCGCTGCACTGAGATGGCGCTCGCCGCTCCAACCCCCGCCGCGGCGACGCCCGACGCGCGCTCGTTGCGCGACGCACTCGCCAGGTTCGCGACCGGCGTCGCGTTCGTCACGGCCGCGCCTGACGGCGAACCCACCGGGTTGATCGTGAACTCGCTCACGTCCGTCTCGCTCGCACCGCCCCTCGTCTCCTTCTGCCCGTCCCGCAGCTCGCTCACATGGTCGCGCATGCGGCGGTCTCGGCACTTCGGCGTCAACGTGCTGGGGCGCCGGCACGAGCGCTTCGCAAGTCGCGCGACCCCTCCCAGCGCGGACCGATTCGCCGGCCTCGACTGGGAGCGCGGACGCGGCGGCGTACCGCTGCTCACGGACGCCCTCGCCTCGCTCGAGTGCGAGATCGTCGCCGAGCACCCCACCGGCGATCACTGGATCGTCGTAGGACGGGTCGACAACCTGCACACCTCCCCCAGCTACGACCCGCTCGTGTTCTTCGCCGGTGCGTTCGGCGCGCTGAAACAGCGATAGCAAGACCACGGCGCCGCCAACCCGAAGAGTGTTCCCTTCCCACGAAAGCGAGCGCCTCCCCGGAGTGCCGACGACGCTCGCTGTGAGGCAAAAGGAGCACTGCGCTGCGGGTACGGTCGCACGCGTCGACGCGCGGCTTCTAGTCCAGGCGCGCGATCGAACTCCGAAGTGAGGGCAAGTGGACACCACTGAAGACGACTCGCACCGCGCTGTAGAGCCAAACAGCGACCCACAAGCACCCGATCTGCCGGGTTGTGGTCCCGGCGGCAGTGGCTGCTCACCGGCGTCGCCGGCGAATGTTGCCAGCATGTTGCCACGGCATCGGTTCGGCGGCCAAGGCGATGAGCCCGAAACACGAAAAGCCCCGTTGTGCGGGGCTTTTCGATGCGCCGAAGAGGACTCGAACCTCCACCCAGTTAGCCAGGACCAGGGCCTCAACCTGGTAACCCGGGTGTCAGATACGTCCGAATCGCGCCAGATCGTCCGATCCGTCCGGGAATCCGGACGATACGGACGCATCGGACGATCTGGATGTTGCTACGGATGTTGCCATCAGCTGGCCGAATCGAGCTTGTTCCGGTCTCTGAGCCCCACAAACCCGGCCTTCGACGTCCCGGCTGCCTTGTCGTAGGCAACCACAATCCACCAACGGACGGCTCTGCTGCCCTCGCGGCGGCGAGGAATCCGTGACGTGCGGGGCTGGCGGATGTCGTCGAACAGCGAGGCTACGAACGACTGGGCGGGGTCTCGACTCGCGCTGACCACGAGTTCGATGGACGCGGTCTCGTTCAGGGTGTGATCGGCGTGACCGCGCCCGCGTTTTGCGTGAGCCACACTCGCCCTGCTCCGACCGCGATCTCCTGTGGGTCGCCGTCGACGGGAATCGATTTTCCGGCCCTGGCCATGATTCCGTTTCTGAGCTCGATGCGAGTGACCTTCGCGGTGTTGCCGCCGCTCACGCGACTGAGCGCCCAGACCCCATCGCTGTCGGCCGCGAGCGACGACAGGCCTGGATCGACCTGAACCGTGCCTTCGACTGCTCCCGTTTCTGGATCGACCTGGAGCACCCGGTGTCGAGCCTCGCCTGGCGTCTCGGTGACCAACAGCCACTGCTTACGCGCGGCATCGGTCGCGAGCACGACGGCCGTGGGGTCCTCGATCTCGACGAGCGTACGGAAGTTGTCGCTGCCGGTGTCAAGGACAGCAATGCGGTCTCTGCGCGTACCGGAAGGCCCCGGCTTGCATGCGTTGTACTCCTTACGTACCGCGGCGTACACGCGCCCATCGTCGTCGACGGCTACGCTGCGGGGCTTCCCGCCAACCTCATAGAACCTCTGCGTGAAGGGCGGCTCAAGGGAGATGCGGACCACGGTGCCCCGGCCGCAGTTCGCGACCCACACGAAGCCACCGGCGACGGTCAGCCCTCTTAGTTCCCCGCCGCCTTCGATGGGGATGGGATCTTCCGCGCGTGCCGAGTTTTCGCCGATTCGCCCCAGCTGGCCGTCCTCGCTGGTGACCCAGACGAACCCGCCGCTGACCGCAACGCTGTCGAGTGCACCGATGCCGAGTGGGATTGTGTCGGTCGCCGTCAATCGTTTCGGATCGACGCGGACAATGCTCCCGCTTTCGCCGCCCTCGGGATTCGTTGCCACCCAGACGGCTCGCGCCACGGCCACCCCGTCGGCCGGACCGCTCACCGTGATCGAGTCGCCCACCTCGGGCTGCGGCCGGGGGGTTTGGGTGGGGCTCGGTTTCGGCGCCGGTGTCGGATCCGGATCGGAGATGACGAGCGCGGCAACCACCGCGAAGACCACCGCGGCGAGCAAGACACCCAGGCCGATCGGAATAGCTCGCACGCGACGACCGTCATCGCGCGAGCGAGCGGCGAGGTGGGTAGTGATCTGTTCAGTGAGTTGGGTACCCGTCGGCTCGGTTGCGGTGACCGTAACGACGAGATCGTGATCGGCCTGGACGGTTTCGGCCCAGCCCACGGTGGTGTGCTGTCCAGGCGCGAGATCGACGGGCTCGGCGAGCGTCCGGCCGTCGGGATCCTTCGCCGTGAGCTCCGTCAGCTGGTGCGGGCCGGCATTGGTGATCGTCAGCTGCCAGTCGACCGCATCGCCTACGGTCGGATCGGCCGGGGCGGGCTGCAACTGCAAGGAGAGCTTGGCCTGGTCGGACGGCGGAAGGACAGTCTCGAGGTCAAACAGGCGCGCGTCGGCGGCGCCCAGGAACAGGACCGGAGTGGCCCATTCCACATCATGCGAATCGGCCGCCCAGATCTTCTTGCGCGCCTGTGCCAGCGCGGCGTCGACTGGATAGCCCCGCGCGACCGAGTTGTAGAAGCGGTCCGCAAAGAGGATCGCTGCCGCGTCGGTGATCTCAAACTGCATGGCGATCACCGCGGGAATGCCGTGTTCAACGAGGCCGCTGGCCACGCCGGAGAACGGATCGACGCGCGAGCTCCGCGCACCCTCGCAAGCGTTGAGGACAGCCAGGCGCAGGTTCGAGTCATGCAGCAGCACGCCGAGATCGCCGCCCGTGACCTCATGCGGGCCGCCGTCGTCGTCCTCGAGCACCAGCACGCCGCCCTCCGTGCGATCGTCATAGGCGCCGTGCCCGACGTAATGAAAGACGTGCAGGTCCTCGCGGGAATCCAGAGCTCGGTCGAGCTCGCTCAGCGTGGCGCGCGGCAACCAGTCCAGCTCGACAATCCCCGCCGCAACCAGCACGCTCAGCGCCTCTGTCAGCTTACTGCGCTCCTGGTCGACGTCGAGCGACTCGAAGCCGCGTGGGCTGCTGATCATCCCCAGGACACGCAGGGGCGACGCCAGCGGGCGCGGTGGTCGCACCGACCCAACGTCGAGCGAGCGGACGACCGGCGTGTCGATCGACTGGGCCAGAAAGCTCGGCCGCGTGTACAGAAGCTCCCACGGGATCTCCATCAACTCAGGCGCCCCGCTCAAGCCCAGCGACACCCGCAGGCCGCGCCCGTGCTCCTCGGCGCCCCGCCGAGCGGCGACATACAAGTCACGGACCTCACCCCGAAAGACGGCGTCGAACAGCTCGCTGCCGAATCGCTTGGCCTCCTGCATCTGCGGTGACCGGAACGACCGTACCCCGCTCCGCGTACGGCCCACCACCCTCAGCACGAAGTTCTCCAGCTGCGTCGGCTCGAACGGCAACTCGAACGTCGCCGACGCGCTGCTCTTGCCCGGGCCGGACGCCAACACCCGATACTTCCCCTCCTTGGGTGCTCGCTCGATGCGCACCCTGAACTCGTCGTAGCCAGGAACGCGTTCGGCCATCATTCGACCCCCGGCCCGCCTCGCCTCGAGTCCCGGCAACGCATCACGTACGAGTCACGTCTTCGGCCCACGTCTCCTCGCCCGTGGCGTCGTCGGACAATCGATTCGCGAGCGGACATGGACGCAGATGAGAACCGGCATCGCAGGTGGCGACGGCCCGCGCAGCCACCTCGACGCGAAGCGAAAGTTGGCTCTCCGCCCGTCCGCACGATGATAGATCTGGCGTCGGCGAGTAGCTGGACCGTTCTCTCGCGCCGCCGTGCCCCCGCACCGCTGGGCCACTGGCCGACTCGTCGACCTCGACCAGTACCTCGAGACCGTCGAAGGCGAGCCCGTAGGCGCGAGTCGCGTCGGCGAGCAGCACCTCGCGCAGCGTGGTCAGGCGAGGTCCTTACATGCAAGGCCGTGTCCAGCGAGACGAGTGCCGCCTGTCTTGCCCTTGCGTCCCTCACGTGCTTCATACAGCTCCGCCTTGCTACGAACCGATAGACGTCACGCTAACCGGTCTTGGAGCGTCCGAGAAGGGCAAGTTCGGAGCACGCGCCGCGGAGAGGATGCAACCGCGTGGCCTAGGTCAGGCGAAACGCGGTCGGGGGTTCGGCCGGGTCGACGGCGGCGTCGTATCGGAAGATCCCCAACCGCTTGCGCCGCACCGACGCCGAGACCTTGACCGTGCCCTCGGCGTCGTGCCCCTGAGGCCCCTTCACTACGAGCATCAGCCGCATCATCCCCTCGATGCGGGTCGCATCGGTCTCCTTGAACTGCCACTTAGGGTTCGAGCGGAGCTCGTTGCCGCCGAGTAGGAACGCCTGCTTGCGGTCGACCGTCTTGCCGCGCGACCAGCCGGCCTCCATCCCGGGCGCGACTGGAGCGATCGCGGTGATCTCCAGCGAGGCGTTGAGGCTCAGCTGGCGCGAGAGCTGCACGACGTCCTCGAGCCGGTCGGGAGCGAGCGACCACGCGATCGTGCCCGGCTGGCTCGCGTCGGGGTTGCTGAGCAGGATCTGGATCAGCGCCTCCGTAAAGGGCTCCTCCTCCAGCGGCGTGAACGTCGCGGTGAGATGGACAAGGTGGAAAGTGAAGCCTTCGGCCACGTCGGCGTGGAAGCCGCGCAGGTCGCCGTCCGCCCCGCCCACCTCGATCCGGCGCGAGACCGGTCCGCCGATCTCGAGGGCATTCTCCAGCGGCTGGGGAAGCGGGCGCCTACTCGGCCCCCTGCGCGCCCGCTCGGGCTGTGGAACCAAGGCGATTGGGTGACTCTCGGTTTCCGGTGCCTCGATGTGGACCGTGTTCATGTCATCTCCCGATCATGTCGAAGGTGCTCCAGTCCCGGTATTCGGGGAAGGCTGCGCGTGTGTCGATGGCGTCGAGCAGTCGGCGTCCGTCCTCGTCGGAGGCCGGCGAGTAGCTCGCTTCGCCAGCGAGCGCTGTCGCGAAGCCCAGCCACTTCGCGAGCCGCCAGAGGAAGGCGAGCAGCTCGGGGTTCGCTCGTTCATCGCCCAAGGTCGCGACCGCCAAGCGGTAAAGCCCTTGCAGGTCGGTAGCGGGCGCGCCGAGCCGGACCTTGAGGGCGGCGCACTGAGGCCAGAGTCACCATCAGCTCGACGTCGGGCTCGATGCCCGGCCGGGGGGGCCGTTCGGGAGGCTTGACGCGCTCGGAGCTACTGATACCCGACTCAGTCACGGCTCCATCACCGGTGAGCCTCGCTCACCACTCCGTCCCGTGTCAACCTTGCGTCGGCTCTTGATCAACGTCGCCGAGCCTCGAAGCTGCCGACAGCGCCGACGCAAGCGCGCGGTGGAACGGCTATGGCCATGGCTTGCCCTGTCAGAAACCGTTCTGCCCCAGGCTGCATCGATTCCACAGGGCAGGAGGGCACGAAGCCCCGGATACACGAGGCTTCGCTCGATGCGCCGAAGTGAACACGAACCTCCACTCAGTTAGGCCGTCAACCTGGTGCACGGAGCCCCGCATCCTGGGCAGCGCCCGCTCAGCGGCTGCGGCGGTACTCGCATGCGTGGGCGCGTCAGGACTGTCTCATCGATGGAGAACGTGGGCCACGTTTTGCCGACGTGTTGCCACGACTGTTCCCCACGCCGAAGCGCGACGTCGACGAGAACGACGAAAGCCCCGCAGATGCAGGGCTTTCGTTGATGCGCCGAAGAGGACTCGAACCTCCACCCAGTTAGCCTGGACCAGGCCCTCAACCTGGTAACCCAAGTGTCAAATATGTCCGGACCGCGCCAGAACGTCCGTTGCGTCCGGAAATCCGGACGATACGGACGCATCGGACGCTATGGAAGTTGCCACGATGTTGCCACGAGCCGGCAGGGCTGGGCGTGCTTGGCGTGAGGGAGAGCCGTGCAGACGCTCGGCGCGGGCGCGGGGCGCCGTCACGGGCAGCGACCGACCGGTGACACGGCCGCTTGCGGCTGCTGGGTGCGTCGCTCCCGCCTCTGCACGGACCAGGCGCGGCCCGAAGGCCGATCGCGCGCCGGCGGACACCCGCTGGTCGTCAAAGCGGGCGGGTGTGTCGGATCTTCGAGGCGCTCGCATCCAGACGCGAAAGCAGCAGCAGGCCGAAGACTAAGAGTCGGACGGCTGGCGCGGTCCCTCCCGCATCTGGTCCGTCGCGAGCGCCAGGAGGGCCCGGCTGTCGCGGAGCACCTCCGCCTGGAAGCCGGCGTCCCGCGCCTGCGCCGAGGCGGGCTGGGTGCGCAGGCGGTGGTCGACGTAGGCGCCCGAGGCGGCGGGGGCCGGGACCTCGAGCAGGAGCCGGGCCAGCGCCTGGCCGGAGGCCTTCGGCGTCGAGGCGAACGGAATGACGATGGCCAGGCCCGGGGCGAGCACGGTCGTCAACCGCCGCACGGCGGCCGGGTACTGCCGCGAGAGGCCGGTGCCGAGCATGAGGCCCGGGTCGAAGGTGGTCACGTGCACGTCGGGGCGTTCCCGGGCGATCGCGGCGGCCGTGGCTGCATTGAGGAGCTTGGAGGTGGTGTAGCGCCGGCGCCCGGCCACGCCGGGCTCCTCGTCGCCGTCGTCGGCCCGCGCCCAGGTGCCAACGTCGCCTTCGAGCGGGTCGGGCATGCCACTTCGCCGCGCGGGGTCGTGCGTGCCCGAGCCGGTCAGGACGACGCGCGCGGGCGGCTCGGAGCGGGCGAGGAGGGCGTCGAGCAGGAGGAGCTGCGCGAGGTGGTTGACCTGGAAGGTCGTCTCGAAGCCGTCCGGGGTGCGCGTCGCGCCCGTGACCACCTGAAGCCCGGCGTTGAGGGCGACGGCGTCGACGGCGGGGAGCGCTTCCGCGACCGCTTGGACGTCGGCGAGCCGTTCAAGGTCGAGCACGATCGGCTCGCCGCCGACCGCGCTCGCCGTCGCGCGGACGGTCTCGGGCGAGCGCCCGGCGACGAGGACACGGGCACCGCGAGCGGCGGCGGCGTGGGCGGCGGCGAGTCCTAGCCCACGGGTGGCGCCGGTGATCAGGAGAGTGGTCATGCCGACACTGTAGTGGCAGAGACTGCCATTTGGCACAAGCTGTCATTATTGCGTCCATGAGCCCGTCTCTGCGCGAGGAGCGCAAGATCCGCACCAGCGCGACGATCGCCGCCACCGCCCTCGACCTGTTCGCGGCGCGCGGCTACGCCGCGGTCACGGTGGCCGAGGTCGCCGCCGCCGCGCGCGTCGGTGAGCGCACGCTGTATCGCTACTTCGCCGACAAGGAGGACCTCCTGTTCGCCGAGGACGACGGCTGGCGCGCGAGCCTGCGGGCGGCGATCGAGCAAGAGCCCGCCGGCGAACCGCCGTTTACCGTGCTGCGCGGAGCGGCGGCCACCCTCGCGCGTGCGCTGGAGGACCGACGGGAGGAGGTGCGTCGCCACGGCGAGGTGATCGCGAGCGCCCCGGCGCTGGCCGCCCGGGAGCGGGCGAAGCACGCCGCCTGGGAGGCGGACCTTGCCGAGGGGCTGTGCGCGCGCGGCGTCGCCGCGGGCGAGGCCCGGCTGCTCGGCCGGATCGTCGTGGCCTGCTTCGACGAGGCCCTGACCCGCTGGCTCGCGCAGGACGGGCCGCAGCGGACGCTGGGCGCCGAGCTCGACGCGGCGTTCGCGGAGCTCGGCGCGCTCGCGACCTGACCTCAGCCCACCACGAGAACCTGCAGAAGGCGCCGGGGCCGTGAACACCCTCAACGCGCTCAACCTAGTTGTCTGAGGTGGCCGACGGGCCGGAGACGAAGCTGACCGCCCGGTCGGGCGAGTGGCGGGCGAGCGCGCCTCGCCGACCGTACCGACGGCTTGCCTCGATCACGCACAGGACGCGGTCCGGGAAGCAGCGCTCGCCGATCGAAATCAGGAGCGACCTGTGTGCCGCCGCGCGCCGGAGCTACCTCCACGCCACTGGCTCTTGCTTTGAGATTCGAGCGAGCGCAGGGGCCGCACGGCCTCCGGCCGCTCGCCAGGGACGACGAGCAGGAGCGCGCCGACGCGCCAGGGAAGGCCGAACCTCCACGGCATCGAGTCGGCTCAGTGCGCGATCGGCCGGTCGGCGCGCCTTGACTGCCGAGCCGGCTCGAACACGGCGTGGCAGCTCTTGCCGCTGCGCTTGGCTTGATACATAGCCGCGTCCGCGCGGCGGAGCATGTCCTCCGAGGTATGCGTTTCATCGGAGTCAAGTGCGATGCCGATCGACGCTGTCGCGGCGAACTCGCGGCCGTCGAGGAGCAACGGCTCTGTCAGCGCCGCGATGCAGCGGTCCGCGACTGCGACGGCCTCGTCCGGGCCGTCGATGCCGTCGAGCAGCAGAGCGAACTCATCGCCGCCGAGGCGCGCGGCGCTGTCGGTGCCGCGTAGGGAGCTCTGAAGCCGCGCAGCGACCTCTTGCAGCGCCCAGTCACCGGCGGCGTGGCCCATGGTGTCGTTGAGCGCCTTGAAGTCGTCGAGGTCGACGAACAGCACGGCGAGGCGACGGCCATCACGCCGGCGCCGGGCGAGCGCCAAGTCGATCCGATCCACGAGCAGCGTGCGGCCGGGGAGCGACGTCAGGGCGTCGTGGGTGGCCTGGTGCGCGAGCCGGCGCTCGAGCTCCTTGCGCTGGCTGACATCTCTCGTGTTGAGCACGATGGCGTCGACGGTGTCGTCGCCGAGGAGGTTCGTCGCAAGCGTCTCGACGTCGAGCCACGACCCGTCGGCACGGGCGAGGCGATGGTCGACTCGGGCAGGCTGGCCGGTCGCGAGGCCGCCGAGGAATCGCTCGATCGCGGCCGCGTCGTCCGGGTGTACGAGCTCGTCCCAGCGCCGGCCGACGATCGAATCCTCTGGTCGCTCCAGCAATCGGGAGCCGGACGGGCTGACATATGTGATCCGGCCGGCGGCGTCCAGCAGGCTGACGACGTCCGACGCATGTCGGACGAGCGCGGCCAGACGTTCCTCGAAGCGTCGGCGGAGCACGCTCTCCGTATGCATCTCCTGCAGGCGGACCATGCCCGCCAGTCGCGTGAGGACGAGAAGGAAGAGCACACCGGCTGCGACGCTGATGACCGGCTCGCGGGGCAGGTCGAGCACGCTGCGGATGAGCTGGACGACCGGCGCGACCAGGCTCGTGGCGGCGAGGAGGGCCAGGCGCCGTCGCGTGAGCCGCGCCCCCGGCCCCGGAGCGGGCTCGGAGAGGCGGGACATCGACGGGTGAAGAGCGGCGGTGCCGAGCAGGACGTAGAAGGCGATCCAGCCGCCGTCGAGCAGGCCACCGGTCTCATAGCCGCCGTGCAGGAGCGCCCAGCCGTAGACCGCATCCGTGACGAGCAGCGCCACGAGCGCAGAGGCGAGGAGCTTGGCGCTCGTGCCGCGCCGCCTCCCGCCGAGGACGAGGCGCGCGCTCATCGCCAGAAGCAGGAGATCCATCACCGGGTAGGCGAGCGACACCGCCTTGGTCGCCGCGGAAAGGCTCGCGTCATGGGCGTAGGGGGCCATCAGGAAGACCCAGGCGAGCGTCCCCATGCCGACCGTGACGACCAGGGAGTCGATCAGCGCTGCGCGGTCGCGCGTGGGGTCGCTCGCCCGCATGAGCACCATCAGTCCCACGACGAGGAACGGGTAGATCGCGAGGTAAAGAGGATCCGCGATCGAGGGGAACGGGAGCTCCCGGCCGAAGAGCGGTTCGTAGTTGTAGGCCACGACATCGCCGGCGACGAAGAGCGCCAAACCGAGCCCGATGAGCTCCCAGCCCGACTGTCCCCGTGGCCGCCAGCGGCGCGCGCCGACCAGCACGGCGACCGCGGCCGACGCGCCCAGGAGGTTAAACACCGGACCGGCGTTCAGCGGCCCCGCGAGGTAGAGCACGGCCAGCACCGAGGCGAGCGACGGATACCACGCCCAGGACCGTGACGCCGCCGCGCGGCCACCACCCGTGACCCCGGCGTCCGTCTCGATTGTCGTGCCGTCCCGCATGTCCTGCATTGGATCGGCCGCGCTCGCGGAAGCTGAAACGCGCCGCTTGGTGGCGCCGGAGCGGGGTGTGTGGAAGCGCCGAACGCTCAAGTCCGTCCACCGCACGCCGATGTTTACATTCGATGAACCCGCAGATCGGCACCCTCGACTTCGCTACCAACCCCTCGGCGCGCGCCTCCCGCAAGCCGTGGCTCGAGCACTGGCTCGAAACCTGCCGCGACCTGTCCGATCTGCGCGCGACGCACCCGATGATGGACGCCGTCATCGACGAGGTCGATGGCCGCATGATCCGCATCGGGGACCGCTGGCTCGCGGACTTCGCCTCCTGCAACTACCTCGGATTTGACCTCGATCGCGAGATCATCGACGCGATCCCGGCCTACCTCGACCGCTGGGGAACCCACCCGAGCTGGTCGCGGCTGCTCGGGAGTCCGGTGCTCTACGAGGAGATCGAGGACCGGCTGACCGCGCTGCTCGGCTGCGAGGACTCGCTCGTTCTGCCGACGATCACGCACATCCACATGTCCGTGATCCCGCTGCTCGCGGCCTCGGGCACGATCTTCCTCGACGCGCGCGCGCACAAGACGATCTACGACGGCTGCCAGGTCGCACGCTCCCGTGGCGCGGCCGTCCGCCGCTTCCGCTTCGAGGATCCCGACCATCTCGACGAGCTCCTGCAGCGCGGAGGCCGATCGGACCCGGCTCGTATGCATGGACGGCGTCAACAGCATGACCGGCAACGCGCCGGACCTGCGGGCCTTTGCCGAGGTCGCGCGCCGCCACGGGGCGCTGCTGTACGTCGACGACGCCCACGGGTTCGGCGTCATCGGCGAGCGCGCCGCCGACGAGCCGTCGCCGTACGGGCTGCGCGGCAACAGCGTCGTTCGCCACGCCGGTGAGAGCTACGACGGGATCGTGCTCGTCGGGGGTTTCTCCAAGGCGTACTCGTCGCTGCTCGCGTTCATCGCCTGTCCGACCGAGGTCAAGCAGCTGCTCAAGGTCGCGGCCCCGCCGTACCTGTACTCCGGGCCGTCGCCGGTCGCCTCGCTGGCCACCGTCCTGGCAGGCTTCGACGTCAACGAGCGTCGCGGTGACGCGCTACGTACCGAGCTGCACGCGCTCACGGCTCGGCTGCTCGGGGCGCTCGAGCGGCTCGACATCGAGACACCGAACCGCTCGGGCCTGCCGATCGTGGAGATCCCGCTGCGCGACTACACGCGCATCGCCGAGGTCGGTCACTTCCTCTTCGAGCGGGGCGTCTACGTCACGCTCGCCGCCTACCCGCTCGTGCCCAAGGACGAGGTCGGCTTCCGCGTCCAGCTGACGGCGTCGAACACCGTCGAGGAGGTCGACCGCGCGATCGCGGCGCTCGAGGAGCTCGCCGAGCGGGGCGAGCTGCGTAGTGCGCAGGCGGCGGTTGATCGGGAGCGACCGGCGGCATGACCGGCCGGCGGTTCCGGCTCGGCCCGGCGTGGGCCGTCTACCTCGCGCTCGGGGCCGTCCTCTGTGCCCTGTACGTCGCGGTCCCACCGTTCAAGGGCAGTGGGCCGCTGATGAACCTGATCGGGCTCTCGCCGGTGGTCGCCATCCTCGTCGGCGTTCGCCGGTACCGGCCGGCGGCGAAGCTCGCGTGGCTGCTGCTGGCGGCGGGCTCGGCGCTGTTCTGGCTCGGTGACCTGTACACCTACAGCTACCCGCACCTGCTCGGTGCAGACGTGCCCTTCCCGTCGCCGGGCGACGCGCTGTACGTCGCGATGTACCCCGTGATGATGGCCGGCCTGCTGCTGCTCGTGCGGCGGCGCAACGCCGGCAGTGATCGCAGCGGCCTGATCGACGGGCTGATCCTCACCGTCGGGCTCTCACTGCCGGCCTGGATCGCGCTGATGGCGCCGTACCTCCACGTGGACGACCTGTCGATGGTGGGCAAGGCGGTCTCGGTCGCGTACCCGGTTGGCGACGTCATCCTCGTCGGCGCTGTCGTGCGCCTCGCGCTCGACGCCGGGCGGCGGGAGCCCTCGTTCTACCTGCTGACGGGAAGCATCGTGCTGCTCCTGTTCACGGACTTCGCGTACGGCCTCCTGACGCTTCACGGCCTCTACGAGCACCAGCTGTGGCTCGACGCCGGCTGGATCGGCTCGTACCTGCTCTGGGGCGCCGCCGGCCTGCATCCCTCGATGGCGCGCCTCGATCAGCCGGTGCCCGGTCGTGAGGTCGTCCTCACCCACTTCCGGCTCGCGCTCCTGACCTGCGCGTCGCTCATGGCGCCGCTCATCGGAATCGTGCACGACATCCGGACCGGCGATCTCGACTACACCGCCGTACGCGCGGCGTCGATCGTGCTGTTCGGCCTGGTCGTGGTGCGGATGGCCGGCCTCGTCCGCCAGCAGGAGCGCTCGCTCGAGCGCGAGCGCCTGCTCAGCGGAGCGGGGGCCGAGCTCGTCGCTGCCACCGAGCGCGCGGCGATCGACCGCGTGGCCGTGGCGGCCGCCGGCGCGCTCGCGACACCCGGAGCCGCCGTCGCGCTGTGCCGGGAGGATGGGGGCGCGCTGCGCGTCGCGGCCGCGAGCGAGGCTGGGGGGTGGCGCCCGGCGACGCGCTGGAGATCAACGGCGTCGGGACCCAGCGCGAGACGGTTGCGCGCGTCAGGGCGAACCATGCGATCGAGCTCGGGCTCTCGGCTGCCCAGACGCGGCTGCTGGTCGTTCCGCTCGCGCCGCGGCGCGCGGAGTCGGCGGTGCTGCTCGTGGCAGGAGAGGCCAACGCTTCGAAGGCCGAGCGCGCGGCCATCCGCGCCCTCGCCACCCAGGTCGCGCTCGCGCTCGACAGCGCCGTGCTCAGCGAGGAGGTGCATCGCCGGCGCGGCGAGGCGCGGTTCGCGTCGCTCGTCCGGCACGCCAGCGACCTCATCACCGTGCTCGAGCGGGACACCACGGTGAGCTACCAGAGCCCGTCGATCGAGCGCATCCTCGGCTACGTTCCTGAAGAGCTCGTCGGGCAGCGGTTCGACCGGCTGGCCCCGGCCGGCGATCGCGACCGCCTCGCACGCTGCGTCGCGGCGACTGCGGACGGCGAGCGCGTGCAGTCGCTCGAATGTGCGCTCACCGGCAGCGACGGGGAGACCCGCCAGTTCGAGATCCTGTTCACGAACCTGGTCGACGACGAGCACGTCGGCGGCATCCTGCTGAACGCCCGCGACGTCAGCGAGCGCAAGGCATTCGAGGCCGAGCTCGCGCATCAGGCGTTCCACGATCCCGTCACCGGCCTGGCCAACCGGGCGATGTTCGCCGAGCAGGTGCGCCAGGCGATCGCGCGCGCCCGCCGCGAGGGCCGTGCGCCGGCGGTGATCTTCCTGGACCTCGACGACTTCAAGACCGTCAACGACTCGCTCGGCCACGCCGCCGGCGACGAGGTCCTCGTCGAGTTCGCACGGCGCCTCGACGACAGTATCCGCGGGGCGGACGTCGCCGCGCGCTTCGGCGGTGACGAGTTCGCCATCCTGCTCGAGGACGTCGCGGAGAGCCAGGCGGCGGCCGATGCCGCGCAGCGCATCCTCGACCTGCTCGCCCAGCCGATGCAGGCCGCCCATCGACAGGTGACGCTGAGCGGCAGCATCGGGGTCTCGATCTTCGGTCCGGACGACACGCGCGACGCCGACGAGCTCATCCGCGACGCCGACGCTGCGATGTACATCGCCAAGCGCGACGGCAAGGCCGGCTACCGGCTGTTCGAGCCCGCGATGCACGAGGGCGTCGTCGCTCGTCTCGAACTGCGCAACGATCTCCAGCGCGCACTCGCCACCGACGAGTTCGAGCTGCACTACCAGCCCGTGATCCGGCTCGCCGACGGCTCCGTCTCGGGGCGTCGAGGCGCTGATTCGCTGGCGGCACCCTGAGCGCGGCCTGATCTCGCCGGTCGAGTTCATCCCGATTGCCGAGGAGACGGGACTGATCATCCCGATCGGGCGCTGGGTCCTCCGCGAGGGCTGCCGCCACGCCCGCCGTCTCGAGAGCCATGACGGCGGGCCGCTACGGATGAGCGTGAATCTGTCGCTCAAGCAGATCCAGCACTCCGACATCGTCGCTGACGTCCGCGACGCGCTCGAAGAGGCCGGCCTCAAACCCGAGCGCCTGACCCTCGAGATCACCGAGTCGGTGCTCATGGACGACACCGAGCTCGCCGTCCGGCGCCTGCGCGAGCTGAAGGCGCTCGGCGTCAGCCTCGCGCTCGACGACTTCGGGACCGGATACTCGTCGCTGAGCTACCTGAGCCGATTCCCGGTCGACATCCTCAAGATGGACCGCTCCTTCCTGCGCGCGGGCTCGACGCCGGATTCGAACAGCCTTGCCAACGCGGTCGTCGGCCTGGGCGCGACCCTCGATCTCGAGGTCGTCGCCGAGGGCGTCGAGGAGGCCGAGCAGGCCGAGACGCTCCGGGGCCTAGGCTGCCAGTTCGGGCAGGGCTTCTTGTTCGCCCGGCCGCTGGACGCCGAGGACTCGCTGGCGTTCCTGGCCGGCCGGGCCCGGCCGACGCCCGATGCACCATAGCTACGAGGGACTCGACCGTGCCGGTGGCACGGCGCGTCGTGGCCTGCTCGCGCCGCTCCGCCATCGCGACTTCCGACTCCTGTGGGTCGGCATGTGCGTGTCGCTGCTCGGCGACGGCGCCTTCATCGTGGCGCTGGCCTGGCAGGTCTACCAGCTGAGCGACGCGCCCACCGCCATGGGCATGGTCGGCATCGCGATGACCGTGCCGACGATCACGTTCCTGCTCGTCGGCGGCGCGCTGAGCGATCGCCTGAACCGCCGTCATCTCATGCTGGCGGCCGACGTCGCACGGCTGCTCGCCGCCGCCGCATTGGCGGTGCTCGGCGCATCACCGGAGCACTCGAGACTTTGGCACGTCGCGATCCTGGTCGCCGTCTACGGCACCGGCCAGGCCTTCTTCGCGCCGGCGTTCGACGCCATCGTCCCCGACCTGGTCCCGCGCGACCAGCTCGCGCAGGCCAACGCCCTCGACCAGCTGGTCCGCCCGATCGCCCTGCGCATGGTCGGCCCCGCACTCGGCGGGGTGCTCGTTGGCGCGCTCGGCGCGAGCGCGGTCTTCGCCCTGGACGCCGCGAGCTTCGCCGCGTCGGCCACGGCGCTCCTGCTGATGCGCTCACCGGCGGTCGCGGACGCCGCTATCCGGGCAGGTTCGGTCATCGGCGACCTGCGCGAGGGGTGGCGCTTCGTCCGCGAGCGCCGCTGGCTCTGGGTGACGTTCGCCAGTGCGGCCGTCGCGTACCTGCTGTTCATGGGCCCCGTCGAGGTCCTGGTGCCTTACGTCATCAAGCACGACCTCGGCGCCACGGCGAGCGACCTCGGGCTCGTCTTCGGCGCCGGCGGGCTCGCTTCGATCCTCACCGCGATGCTGCTCGGCCAGCTCGGGTTGCCCCGCCGGAGCATGACCTTCATCTACCTCGCGTGGACGGTGGCGACCATCGCGGTCGCGGGCTACGGGCTGGGCACGGCCGTGTGGCACCTCATGCTCGCAAGCGCGGTCTTCAACGCGCTCGAGACAGCGGGGACCATCGTCTGGATCACCGCCAAGCAACAGCACGTCCCCGCCAGGATGCTGGGCCGCGTGTCCAGCCTCGACTGGCTGATCTCGATCGGCCTGCTCCCGCTGTCGTTCGCCCTGACCGGACCGGTGAGCGAGCTCGTGGGAGCTCAGACCACGCTGGTGCTGGCTGGCGTTGCGGGCGCCGCGGTCACGCTCGGAGGCTTGCTCGTTCCCGGCGTGCGTTCAGTCGAGCAGCCGCCGTCACGCGACCCCGTCCGAGCGGTTGACGCGTACGCGGCGTGAGCGCGACGCCCTGCCTCGTTCCCGGATCCCGGCGTCTTCGCAGTCGGTGGGCGAGGTCGTGGAGAACACCTCGTCGACGATGTTGCCGGACAAGTTCTCCACGCCGATCGGATGCCACGGCTCAAGAACGACAAAAGCCCCGCAGTGCGGGGCTTTCGTTCATGCGCCGAAGAGGACTCGAACCTCCACCCGGTTAGCCTGGACCAGGCCCTCAACCTGGTAACCCAAGTGTCAGATACGTCCGGACCGCGCCAGATCGTCCGATCCGTCCGGGAATCCGGACGATACGGACGCATCGGACGATCTGGATGTTGCCACGATGTTGCCACGAGCCGGCACCGCTGGGTGTGCTTGGCGTAGGGGAGAGCCGTGCGGACGCTCGGCGCGGGCGCGACGGGCGCCGTCACGGGCAGCGACGACAGGTGACACGGCCGCTCGCGGGCTGCTGAGTGCGTCGCTGCTGCCTCTCTGCACGGATGCAGGAGCGGCCGGGGGCCGATCGCGCGCGGGCGGACGCCCGCTCGTCGTCCAACGCGGTCGTGCCGTGCCTATGCATAAGGAGACGACCGCTTCCACGAAAGCAGCAGCGTTCCCGTCGATCGGCGTCATCCGTGCGCACCGCTCAGTTGCATGGAAAGGGGCAGCGGACGCCGTGCTCACGAAAGCGACGACGCGCGACCGAGCCTGGGCGCTCGGTGTCGTGGAACTCGTGCGGTGGATGGAATCGCGGTTCAGGGGGCGGCGATGACGGCGATGCCCACCCGGCCGCCGTCAACGTCGATCACCGTGCCGTGGACGAACTCGGCCTCGTCGCTGGCGAGGTACACGGCGGCGTGGGCGATCGCGTCGGGCGTGCCGTGGTCTCCGGCCGGCGTGCCGCGCATCATCACATCGCCGGGATGCTTCTCGGGCGCGGGCGGGTGGACCACGCCCGGCGAGACCGCGTTGACCCGCACGCCGGCGGGGCCGAACTCGGCCGCCCACGCGCGGGTCAGTGTCTCCATGGCGCCCTTCGTGGAGCTGTAGAGCGAGCCGACGGGAATGCCGAGCCGGGCGATCCAGGAGCCGAGGTTGACGATGGCCCCGTCGCCGCGCTCGACCATCCCCGGCGCGATCGCGGCGGTGAGGAAGAACGGTGCCTTGACGTTGACGGCGTAGACCTCGTCGAACGTCGCCTCGTCGGTGGCGGGCGTCGTTGCGCCGGGGTAGATGCCCGCGTTGTTGACGAGCACGTCGACGTGACCGCCGAGAACGCGGGTCGCCTCAGTGGCAAGCTGGTTGGACGCCTTGGCAGAGCCGTCGAGGGCTGCGGCGACGAAGTCTGCGCGACCGCCGGCGGCGCGGATCTCGTCGACCACCTCGGCGCCGCGCTCGCGGCTGCGGCCGCTCACGACCACGTGCGCGCCTTCCGTGGCGAAGGCGAGGGCGATCGCGCGGCCGATGTTGCTGGTGGCGCCGGTGACGAGCGCGGTCTTGGAGGCAAGTCGAGTGCCCATCGTGTGGTCCTTTCGTGGTGGAGTCCGGTCTGCATCGGATGGACCGTGCGGTCCAGAGCCGACGCCGTCAGGCACGTCCGCGTCCGCGTCGCCGTCGCCCCCGGGCCTGAGGTCGCAGCGCCTTATCAACCGGGCCGGCGCGCAGGCCGACAACGCCGGCCGCCGCACCGCCACCGACGCCGTTCGGGTACTCCAACGGCGGTCGGGGATCGGCGAGTGTGTCGGCCTGACGCTGCGTCGGTGCTAGGCGCGCGCCGAGGCGGGCTCGAGCGTGCAGTCTGGCCGGGCGGGCTCGCGTTCGAGAGCTGCGCCTTCGATGTCGAGGTTGGGGATCAAGCGGTTGAGCCAGCGCGGGAGCCACCAGGCGCGCGCGCCGAGCAGGGTCATGAGCGCCGGGATCAGCGTCATTCGGATCAGGAACGCGTCGATAAGGATGCCGACGGCGAAGGCGAGCCCGATGGACTTGATGATCGGGTCGTCGGGGAGGATGAAGCCGGCGAAGACGCTGATCATGATCAGGGCGGCGGCGGTGATGACGCGGGCGGAGTGGCGGAAGCCGTCGCGGACGGCGTCGCGCGCGCTGGCGCCGTGCGAGATCGCTTCGTACATGCGGGAGACGAGGAAGACCTGGTAGTCCATGGCGAGGCCGAAGATCACGCCGATGATCAGGACGGGGAGCAGGCTGATCAGCGGCCCGGTCTGTGAGACGCCGAACAGGCCGGCGAGGACGCCCTTCTGGAAGACGAGGACGACGGCGCCGAAGGAGGCGACGATCGTCAGGAGGAAGCCGGCGATCGCGGTCAGCGGGACCAGGATCGAGCGGAACGCGATCGTCAGCAACAGGAGCGCGAGGCCGACGACGACGGCGAGGTACGGGATGAGGCTGTCGCCCATGCGCTGAGACACGTCGATGTTGGTGGCGGTCTGGCCGGTGACGAGTACCCGGGCGCCCGTCGCGGCCTCGAGCTTCCCGGCGTCCTGTCGAATCGCGGTCACGAGATCCTCGGTGTCGGTCGAGGAGGGGCCGCCGGAGGGCGTGATCGTGATGAGCGCGAGGTCCTTCCCGGGGATGACCTGGGCCGGCGAGACGGTCGCGACGTGTGGCATCGCGGTGAGCGCCTTAGCGGTCGCGTCGGCGGCGGTTTGCGGATTGCCGGCGTTCTCGATCTCGGCGGCGATCGTGAGCTGGCCGTTGACGCCGACGCCGAAGCCGTCGGAGACGAGGTCGTAGGCCTGGCGGGCCGTCGTGTCGGGGTTGGCAGTGCCGTCATTGGGCAGGCCGAGGCGGACGTCGAGTGCCGGGATGGCGAGGGCGAGGAGGGTCAGGACGACCGCGCCGGAGGCGATCACCGGGCGGCGCATGACGACGGCGATCCAGCGAGCGCCCATGGTCATGGCACCCTTCGCAGACCCGTCGGGGAGGGCGGCGCTGAAGCTCTTGCCGCGCAGGATGCGCGAGCCGGCGAAGGCGAGCAGAGCGGGGACCAGCGTGAGGCTCAGCGCGACGGCGATGGCGATCGTGCCGGCCGCCGCGATGCCCATCTGTGCCAGGAGCGGCACGCCGGTGACGGTCAGCGCGACGAGCGCGATGATGACCGTCGAGCCGGCGAAGACGACCGCGCTGCCGGCGGTTCCGGTGGCGAGTGCGATCGAGTCCTCGATCTTCGTGCCGTCGCGCATCTGCGTGCGGTGGCGGGAGAGGATGAACAGCGCGTAGTCGATGCCAACGGCGAGCCCGAGCATCGCTGCCAGCGCCATCACGGTCGAGGTCAGCTCGGTCATCCCGCTCGCGATCTGGATGCCGAGCGCGCCGACGCCGACGCCGATGAGCGCCGTCAGCAGCGGCAGACCGGCCGCCATGAGCGACCCGAAGGTGATCGTGAGCACGAGCACGGCGACGAGCACGCCGAGCACCTCGCCGATCGGGGGATCGCTCTCCACCGCCGCGGCGGAGCCTCCGTATTGGACCTGCAGCCCGGCGTTCGCCGCCGAGCGGGTCGCGGCCTCGATGGCGTCGGTCTGGGACGCGCTGACGTCGGCCTGCTTGATCGTGAACTGCAGGTCCGTGTACGCGATGCGTCCGTCTTTGGAGACGGCAGCGGTCTTGAACGGATCAGAGGCCGACGCGACATCGGGGACGCCGGCAAGCTGCTTGACGGCCTGCGCGACCGCGGCCTTGCCTTCCCCGGAGTTCAGCGACTGACCGCTCGGGGCGGCGAAGACGACCCGGCCGGTCGCGGCGTCCGCGTTGGCGTTCGGAACGGCGCGCTGGATGAGCTCGATGGCCTTCTGCGACTCGGTGCCCGGGACCTTGAATTCGTCCGAGAACGTCCCCTTGAACGCTCCGGCCAGGCCCCCCAGCACGACGAGGGCGAGTATCCATCCGCCCAATACGAGGCGTCGACGACGTACCGCGAAGTATCCGAGACGTTGCAGCAGGCGGGCCATTTGGGGGGAGCTCCGAGAGTCGAGATCGAGAACGACGCGGGAGTGCGTCGGCGGGCAAATATACATCGTAAAGCAAAGATGCCTAGTGATGCATCCTTGCTATCGACGGCATGACCGGCTACCTTGCGGGTGTGGCCGTCCAGAACCCCGAACTCAACCGCCGTGAGCGCAAGAGCCTGCGCACCCGCCGCGAGATCGTGCGGGCCGCGTCCGAGCTCGTGCTCGAGGACGGCTATAACCGCGCGACGATCACCCGCATCGCCGCCCGCGCGGACCTTGCGACGCGCACCGTGACGACCCGTTTTCCCTCGAAAGAGGACATCTTCTTCGAAGGCGTGGAGGCAGCCGTCGATCGTGCGGAGGCTCTGCTGAACGGCCGAGACGGTGACGTGGTCCAGCGTCTCTCGGCGTGGATCGACGAGATGGGGGTGCAGGCGGAACGCGAGCCGGAGGACCCCGAGATCCGCCTTCTCCGCAGCCGCGCGATCGCCCGCGACCCTGATCTCCGCGCCCTTCTGGTCCAGCACTTCAACCGGGCGCATGACGCCATCGCCGGCGCGGTCGCCCGCGACACCGGGCAGTCGCCGGACGCGGCGGGTCCGCAGATGATCGCCGCTGCCGCCGTCGCGATGCTCGGTGTCGTCGATCGGCTGGCCGCGGAGCAGTCAGATCAAGCGGGCCCCGAGCTGTACCGCGGCTTCGCGCTGTTGCACGGGGCGATGGCCGCGCTGGCAGGCCAAACCTCGTCCTAGCGTCGGTCACAACAACGTCCTTCTCGAGCGCGTCCACGTTTCTCCTTGAGTCGGAGTGCAAAGCCCGGGGATGCCCGGCTCTTATCGAGATCGACTCTACCACAGAATCGGACGATTATCGTCCGCTCGGACGAGAGACGTCCGTATCGCTAGCGCGTGGTGCGGAGCGTGTCGAGCGGCGGCCGCCCCGGCAGCGGCGAGTCGCCGGAAGCCCGCAGGCCGTCGAGCAGCACCGCGACGGTGCGCCGCCACTGCTCCGGGCGCGCACGCACGCCGACGCACTCCTCGGCCGCGACCTGGGCGCGCGACAGCAACATGATGTCGCGCCAGGAGACGTCCGCACGCAGCGCTCCCGCCTTCTGCGCGCGCTCGGTGATCCGCTTCATCGCGCGCCGCTGCTTTACGAGTCGCTCCTGGAGCGGGCCGTCGGCGGGCTCGTGCGCCCCGGCCAGCTCGGCCAATCCGCGGCTCTCGAGCTGCGCCTCTCCGAGCGCGGTCAGAAACGTCGCGAAGCCCCGCCAGGGATCGTCATCGGCCAGCGCGCGGTCGGCCGTCTCGAGCAGCTCGTCGACCACGCTCACCAGCACGCCCTCGATCAGCGCCTCCTTGGTCCCGAAGCGCCGGTACAGCGTGCCGACGCCGAGCCCCGCGTGCGTGGCGATGTCCAGCGCCGAGACCTCGAGACCCTTCTCGGCGATCGCCTCCGTCGCCGCCTCGATCAGGCGCCGGCGATTGCGTTGGGAATCGATGCGCTCCGTCGGCGCCGTGCCGGTCGCTTCGCGGGCAGTGGTCATGACGCCGATTCTAGCCTCGCCGGACGATCCTCGTCCGATAGACAACCGCTCGTCCGAACGGACGACATCCGTCCGCTTCTGTGCTACCGTCACGCAAGACCCAGATCGCGACGGCGAAGGACTGGAGGCCAACTCCGAATGACCTCATTCGACGACTACGCGCACCGCTATGGAATGCAGCAGTCGCGCCTGCGGCTCCTTTGCTGCTCCCTCCGGCCGAAAGCGGAAGCGCGACACCGTCCACGCCCTGGCTGTGTCACCGCATGGGAGACGGAAACGTTTGTCTGATGTCTGCGGTTACGGCTGCTCGCCGTCCATCGCCTACTGGGTCAGCCTTGCGGTGGTGCCGTGCCTGCTGAAAGGGCGGCGCCGAGTTCGCCGCGCGCGGTGATTCCGAGCTTCGGGAAGATGCGGTAGAGGTGCGTGCCGATCGTGCGGTGGGAGAGGTAGAGATGTTGGCCGATCTCGCGGTTGGAGAGGCCTTCGGCGGCGAGGTGAGCGATCTGGAGTTCCTGGGCTGTTAGTTGGTCGCGGGCGGCGGGGTCGCGCCGCTGGCTCGATTCCCCTGATGCGCGCAGCTCGCGGCGTGCCCGTCTGCTGAACGCGGCGCAGCCGAGTGCGTCGAAGGTGTCGCGGGCCTCTCGCAGCGGTGCGCGCGACTCGGTGATCCGACGGTGGCGGCGTAGCCATTGGCCGTGAGCGAGCAGGGCTCGGGCGCGCTGGAAGGGCCAGCGGTCGAGGTCGGCGCCCAGTGCCTCCTCGAAGAGTCGGGCCGCCTGGTCGTCGTCGGCGAGCACTGCGCGGGCGTGCCGCAGACCCAGCGCGATCCAGATTGTCGGGTTGTCGCCGGCGGCGGCTTCGATCTGCGCCACGCGCGCTCGTGCCTCCTCGATGTGGCCGGTGTGGAGGGCGGCTTCGGCGAGGTCGCCGATGATCCAGGAGGCCATCGCAGGATGATGGGCCGGGTCGGTGGGGTCAAAGAGGCGCTCGGCGGCCGAGTAGGCGTGATCGTGTCGGGATGCCCCGAGCGCGGCGGAGACCCTCCCGAACTGCGCCAGGGCGACAATCATGCCGGCACCTATCGGCAGTGCGATCCGCTCGGCGTCGGCCGACGCCTGCTCTGCTGCGTCCGCGTCACCGCGCGTCCCTGCGATCGCCGAGACGATGGTGTCCGCTGCCGCCTTCCAGAGCGGCTGGCCGAGCTCGGTCGACAAGCGACTTGCCTCTGCTGCGGCCGGGATTGCGATGTCCCATTTGGCGAGTCGTGTTGTCACGATTCCTTGCACGGAGAGCACGTATGCCAGGTGTCCGAGGCGTCCGTCTTCGCGCAGCGCTTGGGTCCCTGCGCTGAGCAACGTGTCGCCGACGTCGAAGGCGCCGACGGCGACCGCGGCGTTGCCCAGGTAGAGCAAGGCGTCGGTGTCGTTCCCGCCCTCGGCGGCGGCCTTCTGGACGTGGGCGAGCACCGCCGGTGCGTGGCCGAACGGGTCGGCGTAGGCCTGGATCGCCAGCACGTGCAGGTCGTCGGCGTCGCCGAGGCGACTTGCCGCCTCCACGAGGGTCCGTCGCGCCTCGGGACCGGGGTCTGCCCAATGGGCACGCGTGGCGACGAGCCACAGCAAGGCAAAGTGCAGGTCGCGATCGCCGGCCTGGCCGGCCTGCTCGGCAGCGGCGATCAACGCCGCGGCCCATGTGGGGCTTGGCGCTCTTGGGTTGGTCATCTCGTCAACCCAGGTGGCGCGAGCCCGCTCTAGCGGTCCGGGCTCAAGCTGTTCAGCTTCGCGAAGCAGCGGGGCGACGAGGTCGGTCTGCCCGAGCTCGAAGGCGGCCTCGGCCGCAGCGATCAGGCGCCGGGCGCGTTGCGCGGGCTCGCTGAGCTCCGCGGCGCGACGCAACGCAGTTGCGGCGACGCTGACCGCTCCGCGGCGTCGGGCGCGTCGGCCTGCCTTTTCGAGCTCCACCGCCACGTCTTCCTGCGGGCCGGCGACGAGCGCTGCCCGGTGCCAGACCCGACGGTCCGGATCGGCGGCGAGAGTGTCGGCCAGCGCCTCGTGCACGCGCCGGCGTTGCACCACGCTCGCGGCCTGGCCCACGGCCGAGCGCAGCAAGGGGTGGCGGAAGCGCACGGTCCGCTCGTCGAGGTGGACGATCGCCGCCTCGACGGCGGGGTCGAGCAGATCCACCTCCATAGGTCCGCCGTGCACGATTCGGCTGGCCGCCAACACCTCGCTTACACGTTCCTCGTCGTTGAGCGCAGCGGTCAACAGAAGGAGGCGGGTTTCCTCGGGCAGGTCGGACACCCGGGCGGCGAACGCCTGCTCAAGTCGGTCTGTGAGGGGCACCAAGCCCGGCATCGGCGTGCCCTGCCCCGCGCGAGCGGTGGCGATCGGCAGCTCGATCAGCGCCAGCGGATTGCCGGCGGCATCGTCCAGGATCTGGTCGCGGATTGTCGGGGTGAGTCGCTTCGGTGAGGCGTCCAGCAGCGTCGCCGCGGCGACGGGGTCGAGCGCGCCGACCCGGTGCTCCGGCAGGCCAGCGTCGACGAGCGAGGACGCATGTCCGTCCCGTACGGCGGCCAGAAGCACGATCGGGTCAGACTCCAGGCGCCGGGCGACGAAGGCGAGCACGTCCGACGACGGGCGATCGAGCCAGTGCGCATCCTCGACGATGACCAGTAGCGGTCGCTCGGCGGCGACCTCGCAGAGCAGATCGAGGACCGCCATGGCGATACGGAAGTGCTCCGGCGCAGCGCCGTCTGCGAGGCCGAACGCAGTGTCGAGCACGGCGCGGTGGGCGGGAAGCAAGCTGGCTGCGTGGTCACGCACCGGCCGCAGGAGCTGGTGCAGACCCGCGAACCCGACGCGTGCCTCGCACTGCACCCCCATCGTCCCCAGCACCGCGAAGTTGCGCTCGCGCGCGATCGCCGCCGCCTCCGCCAGGAGACGCGACTTGCCGATACCCGGCTCGCCGCGCAGCACGAGCGCCCCGCCGCCGCTTTCCGTCCCATCCAACAGCGACCTCAGCGTCTCCGCCTCGGCGCTGCGGCCCAGGAGTGGCCCAGCATCGTCGCGCGCGACGGCGAGCATCGCAGGACGATCCTTTCACAAGCACGGTCCTGCGCGGCTTAGGCTGCTATCGCTCCATCGGCTGATCTCGGCGCGGCGCTTCGTAAGTCGACCTCCGAATGAGTACTTACGAAGACGCCCGAAAGTGTCGTCATCCGACGCTCGCGTCGTTGCCGGGCCGTCGGCACAGTCGTGGATGACCACGCCGACCTCATGTGAGGCCGGTCAACACCAAGGAGGTCAGCCATGACCGATGTGAAGAATGTCGTCCTCGTCCACGGCGGATTCGTCGACGGCTCCGGCTGGCGAGGCGTCTACGACCTGCTGAAGGCGGACGGCTTCAACGTGAGCGTCGTCCAGAACCAGACGCTCTCGCTCGACAGCGACGTCGAGGCCACCCACAACGTGCTCGACCAGCAGGACGGCCCGACGATCCTCGTCGGCCACTCCTACGGCGGCGTCGTGATCACCGAGGCCGGACGCCACGAGCGCGTGGCCGGCCTGGTCTACATCGCGGCCTTCGCGCCCGACGCCGGCGAGTCGGTCAACTCCCTGATCGCCGACCCGCCCCCGGGCGCGCCGGTGCCGCCGATCCTGCCGCCCGTCGACGGGCTCCTGTTCCTCGACCGCGAGAAGTTCGCGGACTCGTTCGCGGCCGACCTGCCGGCGGAAGATGCCGCCTTCATGGCCGACTCCCAGGTCCCGTGGGGCGTCGACGCGCTCAACGGCGCCGTCACCGAGCCAGCCTGGCGCAGCAAGCCGAGCTGGTACCTGGTCGCCACCGACGACGGCATGATCCCGCCGCCCGCGCAGCGAGCCATGTCCGAGCGGGCGGGCATGACCGTCGTCGAAGCCGCAGGCAGCCACGCGATCTACGTCTCGCAGCCGCGCGCGACGGCGGAGCTGATCAAGCAGGCCGCCCGGCGCGCCCATGTCGAGACCCTGGAGACGGTGCGATGAGGACTCGCCGCAGTAACAACACACGTCGCCCCTGGCTGACGGCTGGCATCGTCGCGCTCGCCATCGCGGCCGTCGGCCCCGCCGCCAGCGCGCAGGCATCATCGCAGGGCGGTCGCACCAGCCAGGCGAAGCCGACCGTCGTGCTCGTGCACGGCGGCTGGGACAACTCGACGGGTTGGAACGCCGTCGTGGCGAAGCTCCAGGACCGGGGCTTCGATGTCATCGCGCCGGCGAACCCGTTGCGCGCGCTCGCCTCCGACGCCGCCTACGTTCGCAGCGTCCTTGAGACGATCGACGGACCGATCGTGCTCGTGGGTCACTCCTACGGAGGTGCGGTGATCACGAACGCCGCCGTCGGGATTCCGCAGGTCAAGGCGCTGGTCTACATCGCCGGCGTTCGCGCCCGACCAGGGTGAATCGCTCGTGCAGCTCGTGGGGATGAACCCGGGCAGCGAGCTCGGGCCCCAGACGCTGATCACACGCCCGTACCCGCTGCCCGGTGGCGGCGTGGGGACCGACCTCTACATCACGCAGCGCGGCTTCCAGACCGCGTTCGCCGCAGATGTCCCGAGGCGCATCGCCAACCAGATGTGGGCGACGCAGCGGCCGTTCTCGCAAGAGGCGTTCGTGTCGCTGTCAGGCGAGCCCGCGTGGAAGACGATCCCGTCCTGGTACCTGGTCGCGACCCAAGACCGCGCGATCCCGCCCGCGACCCAGCGGTTCATGGCCAAGCGCGCCAATGCCAAGGTCTCGCAAGTGAAGTCCTCCCACGTGCCGATGATCTCGCAGCCCGCCGCGACCACGAAGGTGATCCTGGCCGCCGCGAAGAGCGCCGACTGAACACGCGGCGGTGGCCGGCAGGGCGCCCCAGTCCTGCCGGCCGCCCCCGTCCTTCGGGTCCAACCCGAACAGGAGAATTCGTTGTCAAGCCAGCCCGACAAGCCGAATCCGCCGCTCTCCGATGAGGTCTGCGAGGAAATCGCAAAGCAGCTCCAGCTCACGCTCGTCGAATTGATCGCCCTTTCCCTCGCCGGAAAGCAGTTGCAATGGGCCTCCTACGGCCGTGAGTTCCTCAGCGTCCACCGTCACCTAGGACAGCTCGTCGACGAATGGCGAGAGCTCGAAGATGAAGTCGCCCAGCGCGCGGCTGCGATCGGGATCGCTCTCGACGGCACCGCCGCCACCGTCCTCGAACTCGACGACCATCGACCACTGGAACCCGGCTTCACCGAGACCGCAGACGCTATAGAGCGCCTGTGCTCACAGCTCTGGGACGTCGCCCTCCGGGTCCGGCAACGCGGCGAACGGCTCGGTGCCCTCGACGCCGTATCTCAGCACGTGCTCATCGGGGTACAGCGAACACTCGATCACCAGCTCTGGATGTTGCGGGCACAGTTGACGGACTAGATCACCGCCCCGCAACCCGTCGTCGCCTGCTTCGCGCAAGACCCTGCCGTATACCGCGTAGACCGCGCCGTAGCGCGAAGCCGTTTCAGATTCGGGCCATAGAGTCGCTGACAAGTCCCCACGAAACGTGGTCGCACGACGGTCGAGCGGCACTCCCGCTTTGAGGCACGCGCGAGCGCGGCGTCTCGGTGGCCGGCACTGTCGCTTAGGACGAATCTGAGCAGTGGCCGACATGAGGCGCGCGAACCTGCTGGCTGCTTTTCCACGGATGCGGGCGTCTCCGGACCGTATGCAGCTCACGCCCGCTCAGGCAGGAGCGCAAGTCAAGACTGCGCTCCTCGACGAGACTTGCACTCGCTGAAGACGACTCGACACCGCGCTGTAGAGTCCGAATCACAACGCGACACAGGAGCACCCACTTTGCCGGGTTGTGGTCCCGGCGGTCAGTGGCTGCTCACCGGCGTAGCTGGCGAATGTTGCCAGCGTGTTGCCACGGCATCGGTTTCGGCGCCAGGACGATCGAGCCAGAAACACGAAAAGCCCCGCTGTGCGGGGCTTTTCGATGCGCCGAAGAGGACTCGAACCTCCACCCGGTTATCCCGGACCAGGCCCTCAACCTGGCGCGTCTACCAATTCCGCCATCGGCGCGGTGAGGGCCGCAGTATAGCCCTGGGTCCTTGCCACGATTGCATCCGTCCTGACCCCTCGCTACTGTCTACGAACAGATGTTCGCTTCCCCGCCACGAACCGAGGAGCCAAGCCCCGTCATGGACATCGGGAAGGACCTGACGAAGCGTCAGCAGGAGATCTTCGACTTCATCAAGAAGTACTCCGCGAAGTACGGCTATCCCCCGACGGTGCGTGACATCGGGAAGGCGGTCGGGCTGGCCTCGTCGTCGACGGTGCACGCGCATCTGTCGAACCTCGAGAAGCTCGGCCTCGTACGGCGCGACCCCACGAAGCCGCGCGCGATCGAACTGCTCGACCGGACGGTGGACGCGGTGAAGTCGGTGGTCGGCGGCTCGGACGGGCTGCCGCTCATCGGCAGCGTCGCCGCGGGTCAGCCGATCCTGGCCGAGGAGAACATCGAGGACCACGTGACCGTGGACCCACGAGTCGGCGGCGACGAGGGCGAGTACGTCCTCCAGGTCCGCGGTGACTCGATGATCAATGCCGGCATCTTCGCCGGCGACTTCGTCGTGGTGCGCCCGCAGGACACGGCGACCGACGGCGACATCGTCGTCGCCCTCCTGGGCGAGGACGCGACGGTCAAGCGCTTCTTCCGCGAGAGCGACCACGTTCGCCTGCAGCCGGAGAACGACACGATGGAGCCGATCCGCTCGCGCGAGGTGAACATCCTCGGGCGCGTCGTCGGGGTAATGAGGAAGGTGGCATGAGCGCACTGCTGACACGGAGTCCCGCACCATCTCGCCGGATGCGCGAAAGCGACTGCCGGCCACGCCCGGAGATCGAGTCCGGTCCCACGCTCGACGACGTGATCTCGCGCGCGTGGGAAGTCCTGCGCGCGGACGTGCCCGCGGCGTGCCCGGTCTGCGGCGGCGAGCTGCTGCCCCGCGCGTCGGCGGGAGCCGGCATCGTCGGCGGCCGTTGCGAGAGCTGCGACACCGCGCTGAGCTGAGCGCGCTGGGCCCGGCCCGCGGCGTGTAGCCTGCGGCCCTCGATGACTGACGAGGACGATCGCGCCACGCTGGCTCGGCTCCAGAAGGAGTGGATGCAGGCGGTCGAGGACCGCAACATGGACCGGCTCGAGGAGATCGTCGCGCCGGGCTTCCGCTTCACCGCCATCCACCTCAACCCGGTGCCGATGACGCGGGACCA
Organism: uncultured Solirubrobacteraceae bacterium; assembly: GCA_963774155.1. Taxonomy (GTDB): domain Bacteria; phylum Actinomycetota; class Thermoleophilia; order Solirubrobacterales; family Solirubrobacteraceae; genus DASSUW01. Next base: position 242,952 of record CAVZDW010000002.1, on the reverse strand, counting down.
GTGGATGGACGCCGCGCGCGAGGGCTACACGATCGTGTCGTTCGCGTACGAGACGATGGACATCGACCTCCATGGCGACACGGCCGTGGTGCACAGCCGCTACTCGCAGGTCGCGAGCTTCCACCACACCAGCCTCTCCAACGCGTTCCGGATCACCGACGTGTGGAACCGGGGCGACGACGGCCAATGGCGGGTCGTCGCGCGCCACAGCTCGATCCTGAGCTAGAAGCGGCGGGACGGGGTTCGCCGGCCCGAACGCCGCGCGGGCTCAGTTCTTCGCGTACTCGTAGAACCCGCGGCCGGACTTGCGGCCGAGCAGGCCCGCCTCGACCATCCGGTTCAGGAGCGCCGGCGCCACCGACGCCGGGTCGCGGAACTCCTCGTACAGCGACTCGCTCACGGCCAGCAGCGTGTCGAGCCCGATCAGGTCCGACAGGCGCAGCGGCCCCATCGGGTGCGCGCAGCCGAGCACCATCCCGCGGTCGATGTCCTCGCGCGAGGCGAAGCCCGACTCGTACATGCGCATCGCCGACAGCAGGTACGGGATCAGCAGCGCGTTGACCACGAAGCCGGCGCGGTCCTGGGAGTCGATGCACTGCTTGCCGAGCGTCTCCTCGGCGAACTCGCGCACGCGCGTAGCCGTCTCGTCGGAGGTCATGATCGAGTGGACGATCTCCACCAGCGGGAGCACCGGCACCGGGTTGAAGAAGTGCAGCCCGATCACCTTGTGGGGCTGTGACGTTCCCGCGCCGAGCTTCATGATCGGCACCGACGAGGTGTTGGAGGCGAGGAAGTCGGCGTCGGGCAGCAGCTCGTCCAGCCGCTTGAAGAGCTCGCGCTTGGCGCCCTCGTCCTCGATGATCGCCTCGATCGCCGCGTCGGCGCCCGAGATGTCCTCGAGCGCCGTGGAGAACGCGAGCCGGTCCAGCGCGCTGTCGCGATCGTCCGGCGACAGCTTCTCCGACCGCACGCCACGGTCGAGCGACTTCTCGATCGCCGCGCGCGAGGACTCGGCGCGATCCGGATCGACCTCGATCACGGTGACGTCGACGCCCGACCTCGCGCACACCTCCGCGATCCCGGAACCCATGAGCCCGCCACCGATCACTCCTACTCGCATGCGGCGGGACGCTATCTCAGAACGCGATCAAGTCCTCGCGCCGCTCCCATGAGGGAGCAGCAGGTCGGCCGTCCTGGCCGCGGGAGCGCTATGCGGCTTCCGCGTCCACGGGCACTACGCAGACGCAGTTCGGCAGCTTCGTCGACCCCGGCAGGACCATCCGCCCGGCGCCGCGTTCGGCAGCGGCCTGCCGGGCGACGTCGGTGGCTTCCTTGCGATCGTCGACGTGCTGCCTCACCGGCGTCTCGGCGCCGTGGGCATCGATGTAGATCACGTCGTACATGGCTTCAGTGTGCGCTCCCCTGCGGACGAACCGCATGGTCTGATCAGGATACCTTTGTTGGCGCTACCGTTCCATTCGCAGACCGAGCAGCCGCGGAGGTAACGACCTTCGAGGAAAGTCCGGACACCACAGGGCGCGGTGGTCGGTAACGCCGACCCGGGGAAACCCGCGGGACAGTGCCACAGAAAACACACCGCCTACGTCCGCTCCGGCGGGCCGGCAAGGTTGAAATGGTGCGGTAAGAGCGCACCGGCGCCGCGGTGACGCGGCGGCCAGGTAAACCCCACCGGGTGCAAGACCAAGCAGGACCGTTTGCAGGCTGCCCGCCGAGGTCCAGGTCGGTCGCTTAGATGGATGGCTGCTCAAGACAAAATCCGGCTTACAGGTCTGCTACGGGATGGGCCTCCGGGTGACCGGGGGCCCTTCCTATAGGCGGGGAAATACCCGCTCTCGCCTTATTCGCGCAAAGTCTGGGTTCAGATGTCGCAAACTCGTTACGAACCCCGCTTGTTTCGCGTCGCGATCGATGGGAACATGTGTTCGCATGGTCGTCTGCATCCTCATCCCGCGCTTCGAGCTCGCCGTCGCGGCGGGAGGCCGTGAGGCGCTGGCCGCCGGGCCGGTCGCGCTGGCGCCGGAGGCCGGGCGGGAGCAGCTGATCGGCGAGGCGTCCGCGGCGGCCGAGGCGCACGGCGTCAAGGCCGGCCTGCGGCTGGGGGAGGCACTCGCGCGCTGCCCGGCGCTGCAGCTCATCACGCCCGACCCAGCGGGGGTGGCCGACGAGTGGGACCGCCTCATCACCACGCTGGAGGGGATCGGGGCCGCGGTCGAGCCCGGTCGCCCCGGCCTCGCCTGGTTCGACGCCCGTGGCCTGCGCAAGCTCTATGGCGGCACCGTCGAGGGGGTGATCGCGGCGGCGCGGCGCGCGCTGAACACCCCGGCGCGCCTGGGAGCGGCGCCGTCGCGCTTCGCCGCCCTGGCGGCGGCTTCACGCGCCCGCGCCCGGCGCCCCGAGCTGGCTCCCGAGACGCACCTCGCCGCCTACCTCGCGCCGCTGCCCGTCGACCTGCTCGCCACGAGGCCCGAGACCGCGGCGCTGCCGGAGACGCTCGAGCGCTTCGGGATCCGCACGCTGGGCGAGCTCGCCGCGCTCCCGCGTGCGGCCCTCGCCGATCGCTTCGGCACGGCCGGCCCGCTGGCCAAGGACCTCGCCAGAGGGAAGGACGCGCCGCTCAGGCCCCGCCATCCAGCCGAGAAGATCGAGGAGCGGCTCGAGCTCCCCGAGTCGGCCTCCGGCCAGCAGCTCGAGCGCGCGCTCGGCCTGCTGATCGACCGCCTGCTCGCCCGGCGCGAGCGTCGCGGCCGCTCGCTGCGCACCGCCGTGCTCGGCGCCAAGCTCGTGGAGGGCGGGAGCTGGCGCGCGCGCGTGACCTTCCGCGAGGCGCTGGCCGACCCGCGGCGGATGCGGCTGGTGCTCGTCCCGCGCCTGGCCGAGCTGCCAGCGCCCGCCGACGTGCTGAACCTCCGGGCCGAGGGCTTCGGCCCACCGGCCGGCGATCAGCGCTCGCTGCTGGCCGAGCCGGCGACCCTTCGCGCCGCCCGCCTGCGCGAGGCCGTCCGCCAGGCCCGCGCCGCCGCCGGCCCGGATGCCGCGCTGCGCATCCTGGCCGTCGATCCCGACTCGCGCGTGCCCGAGCGCCGCCTGGCCCTGACGCCATGGGATCCCTGAGGAAGCCCCGCCGCCTCGCCGAGCCGAAGCCCGCGACCGTCACCCAGGATCCCGACGGCCACCCGGCCCGGATCGACGGCCGCGCCGTCGAGGCGGTCCGCGAGTCCTGGCTGATCGAGGACCGCTGGTGGACCGACAATCCGCTGCGCCGGCGCTACTGGGAGGTCGTCACCGCCGACGGCCGCAACCTGGTCGCCTTCCGCGACCTCGTGCGCGGGGGGTGGTATACGCAGCGGTCGTGACCCGCCTCCAGACCCTGCTCGACCAAGAGCGCGCGACCTTCGCCGAGATCCACCCGCGCTCGGCCGCCGCCTACGCCGCGGCCAAGCCGCACCTGCTCGGCGGTGTGCCGATGACGTGGATGAACCTCGCCGCGGGCGGCTTCCCGCTCTACCTCGCCCATGCGCAGGGCGCGCGCGTGACCGACCTCGACGGCCACGAGTACGTCGACTTCGCGCTCGGCGACACCGGCGCCATGGCCGGCCACTCGCCGCCGGCGACGGTGCAGGCGATCTCCCGCCGGGCCGCCGCCGGGATCACGACGATGATGCCGACCGAGGACGCCGCCTGGGTCGGGGAGGAGCTCGCCCGCCGCTTCGGCCCGCCGCAGTGGTCGTTCACCCTCACGGCGACCGACGCCAACCGCTGGGCCATCCGCATCGCCCGCCACCTCACGCAGCGGCCGAAGGTCCTCGTCAACGCCTGGTGCTACCACGGCAGCGTCGACGAGGCGTTCGCGCTGCGCGACGGCACGGGAGCCGTCGTGGCCCGGCCGGGCAACATCGGCGCGCCGGTCGACCTCGCCGAGACCACCCGCATCGCCGAGTTCAACGACGTCGAGCAGCTCGAGCAGGAGCTCGCCCACGGCGACGTCGCCGTCGTCCTCATGGAGCCGGCGCTCACCAACATCGGCATCGTCCTGCCCGAGCCGGGCTATCTCGAGGCCGTCCGCCGCCTCACGCGCGAGCACGGGACGCTGCTCATCGACGACGAGACGCACACGTTCAGCGCCGGGCCGGGCGGCGCCACGCGCGCCTGGAACCTGGAGCCCGACATCGTCACGATCGGCAAGTCGATCGCGGGCGGCATCCCCGTCGGCGCCTTCGGGCTCTCGGCCGAGCTGGCCGAGCGGATCACCGGCGACCCGGACGCCGACCTCTACGACACCGGCGGCGTCGGCGGCACGCTGGCGGGCAACGCCCTGTCGATGGCGGCCGCGCGCGCGACGCTCGAGCACGTCCTCACCGACGACGCGTTCGACGGCATGATCGAGCGCGCGACCCGCTTCACGCAGGGCGTCCAGCAGGCCATCGACGCGAACGGCCTCCCGTGGTCGGTCTCGCAGCTCGGCGCCCGCACCGAGTACCGCTTCGCGAAGCCCAAGCCGCGCAACGGGACCGAGTCGGCGGCGGCCGCCGACCGGCAGATGGAGGACTACCTGCACACCTACCTGGCCAACCGCGGCGTCCTCATCACGCCGTTCCACAACATGGCCCTGATGTGCCCGGCGACGACCGACGCGGACGTCGATCGCCACAGCGAGCTCTTCGGCGACGCGCTCGTCCGCCTGACGTGACAAGCTGTTACCCAGGTGTTAACGACACTTGGATATCTGGATGCCGGCACCGGGAGCATGCTGCTCCAGCTGCTGGTCGGCGGCCTGGCCGCCATCGGCGTCGCCGCCAAGTTCTATTGGCGGCGTGTCCTGAGGCTGCTGCGCATTCGCAAGGATGACCCGGCCCCGGATGCCGTCGAGCGCAGCAGCGGCTGAAACCGGCTCCTTCCGGGATCCCGACAGCCGCGTCTTCCTGCGCGACGGCGCCGTCTACCGAGCGCTCAGCCCGACGGGCTGGGCGGACTGGGAGGCGCTCGCGGCCACGCCGCTCCTGCAGGACATCGTCGCCACCGAGCCCGTGGAGCTCGACGACCCGCCGGAGCTGTCCGGCGGCCCGGTGTCCGGCGTGCTCCGGCACGAGCGGATCCCGTTCGTCTCCTACCCCTACGAGTGGCCGTTCTCGATGCTCAAGGACGCCGCGCTGCTGCAGCTCAAGCTCGGCCGCCGCGCGCTCGAGCACGACCTCACGCTCAAGGACGCCTCCGCCTACAACGTCCAGTTCCGGGGAGCCGAGCCGGTGTTCGTCGACGTCGGCTCGTTCGAGACCCTGCGGCCGGGCGAGCCGTGGGCCGGGTACCGCCAGTTCTGCATGCTCTTCCTCTATCCGCTGATGCTGCAGGCCTACCGCGGCGCGCCGTACCACGCGTGGCTGCGGGGCTCGCTCGACGGGATCACGCCTGCCGAGGCGAAGGCCGTGCTCCCCCGCTGGCGCAAGGGCGTGCTCACGCACGTGCGTCTCCACGCCCGGCTCGAGGCGCGCTACGCGGACGCCGGCGGGCGGGAGGTCAAGAAGGAGCTCAAGAGCGCGGGCTTCGGCAAGCAGCTGCTCGACGCGAACCTGCGCAAGCTCGACAAGCTCGTCCGCCGGCTCGAGTTCCAGCCGGGCCGCACGGCCTGGACCCACTACGGGCAGACCAACACCTACAGCGACGAGGAGGCCGGTCGCAAGGCGGAGTTCGTCAGAGCGGCGGCGGCCAAGCACGAGAACGGACTCGTCTGGGACCTCGGCTGCAACGACGGCACGTACGCCCGCGTCGCGGCCGAGCACGCCGCCACCGTGGTGGCGGTCGACGCCGACCACGCCACCGTCGACGGCCTCTACCGCGCGCTGCGGGAGGAGGGCCGCACGGACGTGCTCCCGCTGGTCATGAGCCTCACCGACCCGTCGCCCGACCGCGGCTGGCGGGGCCGCGAGCGCGGCTCGCTGGAGCGGCGCGGCACGCCCGACCTCGCCCTCTGCCTCGCGCTCATCCACCACGTCGTCATCACCGGCAACGTCCCGGTGCGGGAGTTCGTGGGCTGGCTGCGCTCGCTCGAGTGCGGGCTCGTCATCGAGTTCCCCGACCGCGACGACGCGATGGTCCAGCGGCTGCTCTCGGGCAAGAGCGAGCGGGCCAACCCCGACTACGAGCGCGAGACGTTCGAGCGCGAGCTGGCCGAGTGCTTCGACGTGGAGCGCACCGAGCGCCTGGCCACGCGGACCCTGTACGAGGCCCGCCCGCGCGCGTGAAGGCGCTGCACCTGGGCGCCCTCTGGGCGTTCGCGTTCGTGCAGCCGCTGTTCGACCTGCTGGGCGGCGAGGCGCAGTTCTTCGTCGCCCGCGGGAGCACGGCGCTGGACATCGTGCTCTTCGCGCTCGTGTGGACGCTGGTGCCGCCGCTGGTGCTCGCGCTGCTCGCGCACCTGTACGCGCCGCTGCTGCTGGTCTTCGTGGGGGTGCTGGTGGCGGCGATCGTCGTGCCCGTCCTCGGCCCGGCGGTCGTGGCACTGCCGCTCGCCGCGCTCATCGGAGCGGGTGCGGCGGCGCTCTACGCGCGCGCCGCGCCCGCGCGCACGTTCCTCTCGATCCTCTCGCCCGCGCCGCTGCTCTTCCTGGTGCTGTTCCTCGTGCTCTCGCCGGTCTCGGACCTGGTGTTCCCCGGCGAGGCCGAGGCGGTGGCGGGGGAGACGCGGTCCGAAACGCCGGTGGTCATGGTCGTCCTCGACGAGCTCCCGGCCACCACGTTGATGGACGCGCGCGACGAGGTGGACGCCCGCCGCTATCCGGCTTTCGCCGCGTTCGCCGAGGATGCGACGTGGTACCGCGCGGCGTCCACCGTCGCCGGGCGCACGACCGAGGCGGTGCCGGCGTTGCTCACCGGACGGCGGCCGCGCGAGGGCGACCTGCCGATCGCCGCCGACCACCCCCAGAGCCTGTTCGCGCTCCTGCGGCGCAGCCATCGCCTGGAGGTGGTCGAGCCGATCACCGACGTGTGCCCCGCGGAGCTCTGCGAGGAGCGGCAGGAGGGGGTCCTGGGCCGGCTCGGGTCGCTCGCCGGAGACCTGCGCATCGTCGAGGCGCACCTGCTCCTGCCCGACGACCTGCGCGACTCGCTGCCGCCGATCGATCGCGACTGGCAGGGCTTCGGTGAGCGCCCGTCGCGGATGGAGTTCATCGACGAGGCGTTCCGGCGCCTCGGCACCGACGACCCGCCGGCGCGCTTCGAGACGATCCTGCGCGCCATCGACCGGCCGAGCGAGCGCCCGCCGCTGCTCTTCCTGCACACGAGCCTCCCGCACATCCCGTGGCACTACCTGCCGGACGGCCGCCGCTACCCCGTGCTCGGGCTCACCGAGCCCGGGCTCGAGGAGGGCCGCTGGACCGGGGCGCAGTGGCTGGCCGACCAGAACTTCCAGCGCCATCTCGTGCAGACCCAGTTCGCCGACCGGCTGCTCGGGCGCCTGCTCGACCGCCTCAAGGCGGCCGAGCTGTACGAGCGCGCGCTGATCGTGGTCACCGCCGACCACGGGGTGAGCTTCCGCGCCGGCGACCGCCGCCGGCGGCCGACGCCGACCAACGTCCACGACGTCGCCAACATGCCGCTGTTCGTCAAGCTGCCCGGGCAGACCGAAGGCGCGATCGAGGACGGCGTGGCGCGGACGATCGACGTGCTGCCGACCATCGCCGCCGAGCTCGGCCTGCGCCTGCCCGAGGGGGTCGACGGCGTCCCGCTCGGCACCCGCGGCGGCGATCCCGCGACCGAGCTCGACGTGCCCGACAGCTGGGAGGGCGGCACGACCACGACCTTCGGGGAGTTCCTGCGCCAGCGCGAGGCGCGCCGGGAGCGCGAGCGCTCCCTGCTCGGCGCCGCCGGCTACGACCCGTTCCGCATGGGCCCGCGGCCGGACCTCGTCGGCCGGCCGCTCCGCGGGGGTTCGGCGGTGGGCTTCTCGCTCGAGGACCCCGGCGCCTACGACGACGTGCGCGTGGACGAGGCGATCCTCCCGGCCTACATCGAGGGCACCGTGACCGGCGTGGCGGACGGCGCGGTGCTGGCCGTGACGGTCAACGGGCGCGTCGCGGCGACCACGCGGGCCGACGGCCGGCGCTTCGCCGCGCTGGTGTCACCGCGGCGACTGAGCGCCGGTCGCAACCGGATCCGCCTCTTCGAGATTTAGGAAGCTCTACGGTTCCTCCCAGGGTCCCTTGAGGGTCGGGGCGGACACTTGGGACATGACCCGCCTGCGCCCACTGGTCGTCCCCGTCGCAGCGTTGACGCTCGCGACGGCGGCGCCGAGCGCAGTAGCGCAACCGCGTAGGCCGGTCGCCAAATGGGCCGATTCCCCCTCGGCCCTCGCACTGGCCGCCGAGCACGCGAACCTCCCTTCGCGTGACGCCCTCGTCCAGCCTGCGGCGATATCCCTGCCCCTCGCCGTACTGGCTACCCCCGCTGAGGCGGCGGCCATCCCGGACGGCTGGTCCGCGATCGCGGCGCCCCCCGCAGCCGCGGACGCGGCCGGCCGTCCAATTCTTCTCTTCGCTCGCGGACCACCGTGACCCCCGGCCCTGCGCGGTGGGAGGGCGGCGCGGCCTCCCACCGCGGTAGCCGGTTTCCGTCCGCTCCGTATGCGAACATGTGTTCGTGTACGTCGAGCTCCACGCCCACTCGGCCTTCTCCTACCTGGACGGCGCCTCGCTGCCCGACGAGCTGGCCACCGCAGCCGCCGACCTCGGCTACGAGGCGATGGCGCTCACCGATCACAACGGCGTCTCGGGCTCGATGGAGTTCGCCCAGGCGGCCGCTCCGCTCGGTGTCCGGGCGATCCACGGCGTCGAGATCGATCTCGACGACGGCCGCCACCTGATCCTCCTGGTCGAGGAAGAGCGTGGCTGGCGCAACCTCTGCCATCTCCTGACCCGCGCGCACGCGCACACGCGCGGGGCCATGGACGAGTCGGTGGAGGATCGTGCGGTCCGCCGCTCCGGCAAGGGGCGCCGGCAGTCGCTGGTGGGCACGCGGATGCGGCGGGTCGACATCCCGCCCGAGGTCTCGCTCGATGTCGTGGAGGAGCATGCCGCCGGGCTGGTCTGCCTGAGCGGCTGCGCGGATCGCGGCGTGCATGACGAGCCGACGTTGCGGCGGCTGCTCGCGGTGTTCGGGCGGGAGCGATTGCGGGTCGAGCTCCAGCGGCCCTTCCAGCGCGACGATCGCGCGCGCAACCGGGCGCTGGCGGAGATGGCCTCGCGGCTCGGGGTGGGGACGGTGGCCACCGGCAACGTCCATGCGCACGCGCGCGGGCGCGCTCCGCTGCAGGACGCGTTCACCGCTCTGCGCCACCACACGACGCTCGACGCCTCGGAGCCCCTGCGCCGCGGGAACTTCTCGCACGTGCTCGCCTCGCCGGAGGCGATGGCGGCGCGCTTCCCGGAGCACCCGGAGGCGGTGGCGGGGTCGCGCGAGCTGGCCGCCGGCCTGCGGTTCGACCTGACGAGCGACCTCGGGTACCGCTACCCGGGGTCGGACGACGAGCAGGCGCTGAGCAAGCTGGCCGAGCTGTGCTGGGCGCGGCTCGCGGATCGCTACCCGGCGGAGAACCCGCACGCCGGCGCCGCCCACGCGCGGCTGCAGGAGGAGCTGCGGGTGATCGACTCGCTGGGGCTGGCCGGCTTCTTCCTGCTCCACCGCGACCTGCTGGAGCTCGCGCGCGAGGTGGCGGTCGAGGTGCGCGGGCCCTCGTCGGTGCGGGCCCTGCTGCCGCCGGGGCGGGGGAGAGGGTCCTCGGTGTCCTCGATCGTCTGCTACCTCACCGGCCTCTCGCACATCGACCCGGTGACCAACGAGCTGTTCCTCGGCCGCTTCCTCAACGAGGAGCTGACCGCGCTGCCGGACATCGACCTCGACTTCCCGCGCGACATCCGCGAGGTCCTGATCCCGCGCGTGCACGAGCGCTACGGGCGCGATCGCTCGGCGCTGGTGGCCGCGTTCCCGACCTTCCGCTCGCGCGGGGCGATCCGCGAGCTGGGCAAGGTGCTCGGCCTCCCGCCGGGAGAGCTCGAGCGGGTGGCGCGCGGGGCGGAGCCGTACGCCATCCGCGGCACGGCGGGTGATGTGGAGAACGGCCTGGGGATGGAGCCCGGCGGGCCGCCGGCGCCGTTCGTGGACATGGACAACCGGGCGCCGTTCGCGATGTCGACCGGCGAGTGGCTGGCCATGGTCGGAGGTCACGATCCCGCCGACATCGCCTATGCCGAGCCGCCCTCGCGCATCTCCGAGGAGCGCTACAACGCGCTGCCCGGCCGCTGGGAGTGGCTGGCGCGGCTGTGCGACGAGGCGTACGGGCTCCCGCGCCACCTCTCCCAGCACTCGGGCGGGATGATCGTCTCGACCCGCCCGCTGATCGACTGCTGCCCGGTCGTCCCCGCCGCCATGGAGGGGCGGCAGCTGTGCCAGTGGGACAAGGACTCGTGCGCCGACGCGGGGTTCCTGAAGATCGACCTGCTCGGCCTGGGGATGCTGTCGGCGGTCGAGCGCTGCGTGGAGGCGATCGCGCGCGTGCGCGGCGAGCGGGTGGATCTCTCGCGGATCCCGTTCGACGACAAGGCGACGTACGACGCGATCCAGGAGGCCGACACCATGGGCGTCTTCCAGATCGAGTCGCGCGCGCAGATGCAGTCGCTGTACCGCACGCGGCCGGAGAACCTGGACGACCTCACGATCCAGGTGGCGATCGTGCGCCCGGGGCCGATCCTCGGCGGCGCCGTCAACCCGTACATCAAGCATCGCCAGCGGCTGCGGGAGGATCCGTCCTTCGAGGTCCCCTACGACCACCCGGCGCTCGAGCCGGTGCTGCGCGACACGCTGGGCACGATCATCTTCCAGGACCAGGTGATCGAGGTCGCGATGGCCTTCGCCGGCTTCTCGCCGGGCGAGGCCGAGGGGCTGCGGCGGGCGATGAGCCGCAAGCGCTCGGCGGCGGCCATCGAGGCCTACCACCAGCGCTTCCTCGACGGCGCGGCGGCCACCCATGGGGTCGAAGCGGAGACGGCCGAGCGCGTCTACACGATGATCGTCGGCTTCTCCGGCTTCGGCTTCCCGAAGGCCCACGGCGCCGCCTTCGGCCTGCTCGCCTACCAGTCCACCTGGCTGCGCGTCCACCACGGGCCGGAGTTCCTCTGCGCGCTGCTCAACGAGCAGCCGATGGGCTTCTACGCTCCCGACACGCTGGTCCACGAGGCGCAGCGGCGCGGGATCGAGGTCGCGCCGGCGGACGTCAACTCCAGCGAGGTCGAGTGCACGGTGGAGGCCATCGGTCCACCTGCGCGGGTGCGGATCGGGCTCGGCTACGTGCTCGGGGTGCGGCGCGAGGAGGTCGAGGCGCTGGTCGAGGCCCGCGAGCAGCGGGGCCCCTTCCGCTCACTGGCCGAGCTCGCCTCGCGCGCGGGCGCCGGCCGCCCGGCCCTCGAGCGCCTCGCCTGGGCGGGAGCGTGCGACGCGCTGGTCACCGGCGCCGCCACCGGCTGGTCGCTGGCCGACACACCAGCCGCGGCCGCCAACGCGCGCCGCATCGCGCTCTGGCAGCTCGGCGTCGCCGCGCCCGGCGAGCGCGTCCCCTCGGGCACCCAGCTGTCGCTGCCGCTCGACGTGCCGGCCGCCCCCGAGCTGCGGACCCTCGACTCGTGGGAGGGGATGGTGGCCGACTACGCGACCACCGGCCTCACGCTCGGGGCACACCCGCTCGCGCTGCTGCGGCCGACGCTGCCGGCCGGCACGGTCACGTGCGAGGACCTCGCACGCCTTCCGCACGAGACGCCGGTGCGGATCGGCGGCCTCGTCGTGGCGCGCCAGCGGCCGGGGACCGCCAAGGGGATCGTCTTCCTCCTGCTCGAGGACGAGTTCGGGACGATCAACCTGATCGTGCCGCCACCGGTCTACGAGCGCCACCGCCTGATCGTGCGCTCCGAGCCGCTGATCATGGCCGAGGGGCGGCTCGAGCGACTGCCGCAGGCCGGCGGGGCGATCAACGTCTACGTCCGCCACCTCCGTGCGCTGGTCACGCCGGACGACGACGCTGCCGACGTCGTCGCGCTCGCCGAGCGGCGCGCGGCCGCCGCCGCGGCGGCCGCGGGCGCGGAGGGGAGCGACCGCGCGACGGCCGAGAGCGCCGCTGCGGTGGCCGCGGCGGCAGACTTCCGGGGCGTCGCGCCGGCCGTCCAGAGCTTCGCCGCGGGGCGCCGCAGATGAGTCGCCGGAAGGCCCACCAGCGACCCTCGCCGCTCGAACCGTTAGATTCCGGCCCCGCATGACGACCCTGATCTTCGTCCTCGTCTGGGTACTGCTCGGTCTCGGACTGCTGGTGATCGCGCTGAGCGGCGGTCCGAGCGGGGCTGCCGGCCGGATGATGTCGACGTCCCGGACCGGCCGCCGGGCGGCGACCGTGCTGTTCGTGCTGGCCGTGCTCGTCCTCGGCGCGGCCGTGCCGGCCTACGTCGTCGCGGCGGTCCTGGACAAGGACGACATCCCGACGGCGAACGTGTCCGATCTCACGGAGGCCGAGAAGCACGGCCGCGAGCTGTTCGGCCAGCGCTGCGCGAACTGCCACACGCTCAAGGCGTCCAACGCGATCGCGGAGATCGGCCCGAACCTGGACACGTTGCGCCCGACCAAGGCGATCGTGCTCGACGCCATCGCGAAGGGCCGCTCCAACGGCAACGGGCAGATGGCGGCCGGCCTCTACACGGACGGCGACGCCGACGATGTCGCGAGCTACGTGGCCAAGGCGGTCGGCTCGTCCGAGGAGTCCGGCGGCGCGTCGGGCGAGGAGTCCGGCGGCGCGTCGGGCGAGGGGTCCGGCGACGAGTCCGGCGGCTGCGTCGGGCGAGGGGTCCGGCGACGACTCCGGCGGCTCGTCGGGCGACGAATCCGGCGGTTGAACCGAGCCGCCGAGCGGGCCGCTCGTGCGCCCTGTCACGCAGGTTCCGCGCACGTTGCAGGATCGTTGCACGGTCCGTTTCGGTTGCCGCCGGAGCAGGTGTTAACGTAGTGAACGCTCCGCTGAGTTCCCGTGCCAGACGGGAAGCGGGGGACCCAAAGCAGGTGGGGCGAGTCGCTGCCGGGCTCCGGTGGCGTAGCGCTGATCTTCGGCGCGAGCCCGACAGCTAACCCCGTAAGCAACGAAGAGGATCTTTCGCCACATGCCTGAACACGAGGCTCGCGCGCGGGCCGTGTACGACCACGACGAGGACGAGCCTCGCCCGGCCGGCCGCCGGCGCCGTCAGGTGGCCGACTGGGGCGTCAACGAGGAGCTCTTCGACGGGATGCCCGGTCGCCGCTTCGACCGCCGCGGCGATGAGCACCGGATCCCGCGCGGCGGCGCCGAGGACGGGCGCCGCACCATCGTGATCACCCAGAGCGAGCCGGTCGCGGCGCCGATCGAGGCCGTCGACGAGGAGTTCGCCAGCCGCGAGGCCGCGCTGCGCGCCCGCGAGGAGCACGACGCCGTGTGGGCGGGCGACGAGCCGTTCGCTCCGCCCAGGGCCGCCGTGCGCGAGTACGTGGGCGAGCCGTCCGTCGAGGTCGACGAGGGCCCCGCGGCCTTCGAGGACGACCGCGAGCGCGAGGACAACCGCGAGCGCGAGTATGAGCGCGAGGGCGAGCGCCACGAGCGCCGCGCCGAAAGCGTCGTCCGCGGCGGCGTCGAGGGCCGGCGCACCGTGAAGATCGGCGGCCGTCCCGGCGAGTTCCAGAGCCCGTCGGCGCGCCGGCGGCCGGCGCGCACGGTCCACGAGCGGGTCGGCCCGCGCCCGGACCGCATCGCCGCCTGGGCCTGCGCCCTCGGCCTCCTGCTGATCATCATCGCGATCGCCACCGCGAGCATCTGAACCGCCGGGCGCACCCCCGGGCGCGCCCGATTTCGGCGTGAGACACCACGAATCGCGCCGGGCACTAGACCGGATGGCCTCCCGCTGCGTATACGCAGTTGTAGGCAGCCCCTCAGCGGCCTACACTTACCTACCGTAAGGAAGGCCTAACACCGCCTTCCGCCTCCCCGGATCACACGGCGGTCCCAATGCCCAAGAAGACCCAGATGAGCCGCTTTCCCATCCACGACGAGCTGACCGCGCCCGAGGGGTCCCTCCCCGTCCTCAAGAGCGCGCTCGCCTCAGCCGGCCAGCTTCCCAACTTCCTCGGCGTCCTCGCCGGGTCGCCCGGAGCGCTGCGCGGCTACACCCGCTTCCGCGGCGAGCTCCGCCACGGCAGCCTCGAGCTCGGAACGCTCGAGCGGATCGCGCTGGCGGTCGCGGAGCACTACCGCTCCGCTCCCGGCATCGCCATCCACACCCGGACGGCGCGCCAGGCGGGCCTCGGCATCGACGAGGTCGGCCTCGCCCGCGAGTGGGAGTCGAGCGACCCGAGGGAGGCCGCGCTCCTGCGCTTCCTCAAGCCGCTCGTCGCCCAGCGCCCCTGTCCGCAGCACCTCAACGAGGAGGCCAAGGAGGCCGGCTGGACCGACGAGCAGCTGATCGAAGCCATCGCGGTGCTCAGCCTGGAATGCTTCACGGCGATGGTGAACGTCGCCGGCGAGGTTCCCGTGGACGGCTCCGTGGAGGAGACGCGGGTGCTCCGCGCCGCATAACGCCATGGCACCGGCCCCGGGCTCACGTCGCAGGACCCTGGTCGCGACGATCGATCCGCCCGGGGCACCCTACGCCCACTGCTGCCCGAACTTCCACCACGCGGTCGAGCTGGTGGGCAAGCGCTGGACGGGCGCGATCCTCTACGTGCTCCTGGAGAGCGGCCGCCCGATGCGGTTCTCGGAGATCGCCCACGCCGTGCCGGATCTCTCCGACCGGCTGCTCTCCGAGCGCATGAAGGAGCTGGAGAAGCAGGGAATCGTGGAGCGCCACGTGGCCGCCGCCAGCCCGGTGCGCGTGGAGTACGAGCTCACCGACCGCGGGCGCGACCTGCACGCGGCGCTCGGCGAGCTCAAGGATTGGGCCGACCGCTGGTTGGACTGACCCCCGACCGCCGGTCCACCTCGCGCGCCACCGGGGTGGGTTAGTCTGCGGCGCGTGCCAGCAGACGCAGACCGGCCGCAGACCCAAGACGACGTCAAGGCGCTCGTGCAGGAGCGCGGCATCCGCTTCATCCGCCTGTGGTTCACGGACATCCTGGGCCAGCTGAAGTCGTTCTCGATCAATGCCGCCGAGCTCGACGACGCCTTCGAGGGCGGCATGGGCTTCGACGGCTCCTCGATCACCGGCTTCAACGCCATCGAGGAGTCGGACATGATCGCCATGCCCGACCCGACCACGTTCCACGTCCTGCCCTGGCGGCCGGAGGAGGACGGCGGCGGCGTCGCGCGCATGTTCGCCGACGTCCTCACGCCCGAGCGCGAGCCCTACGAGGGCGACCCGCGGCACGTGCTGCGGCGGGCGGTCGACCGCGCCCACGAGATGGGCTTCGACAACTTCTACGTCGGGCCGGAGCTGGAGTACTTCCTCTTCCGCGACTCCAAGGGCACCGAGGTGCTCGACGAGGGCGGCTACTTCGACCTCACCACGCTCGACGCGGGGTCCGACGTCCGCCGCGACACGGTGCTCGCGCTGGAGAAGCTCGGCATCGACGTCGAGTACTCCCACCACGAGGTCGGGCCGAGCCAGCACGAGATCGACATGCGCTACTCCGACGCGCTGAAGATGGCCGACGACTGCATGACCTACCGCATCACGGTCAAGGAGATCGCGCTCAAGTACGGCTGGCACGCGACGTTCATGCCCAAGCCGCTGTTCGGCGAGAACGGCTCGGGCATGCACACCCACCAGTCGCTCTTCAAGGCCGGCCGCAACGCGTTCTACGACGAGGAGGACAAGTACTTCCTGTCGGAGACCGGCAAGGCGTTCATCGCGGGCCAGCTCCGCCACGCGCGGGAGATCTGCTCGATCTTCGCCCAGTGGGTGAACTCCTACAAGCGGCTCGTGCCCGGCTACGAGGCCCCGGTCTACGTGGCCTGGAGCCGGCGCAACCGCTCCGCGCTCGTGCGCGTCCCGCTCTACCACCCCGGCAAGGAGCAGGCCACGCGGATGGAGCTGCGCTGCCCCGACCCCGCCTGCAACCCGTACCTGACCTTCGCGGCGCTGCTCATGGCGGGGCTGGAGGGCGTCGAGCGCGGCTACGAGCTCCCCGAGCCGATGGAGAAGAACCTCTACCACCTGAGCCCGGACGAGCGGCGCCGGCTCGGGATCGAGCAGCTCCCCGAGACGCTCGGCGAGGCGATCGAGCTCACGTCGGAGTCCGAGCTCGTCCTCAGGACGCTGGGCGAGCACATCTTCAACCGCTACGTGGAGATCAAGCGGCAGGAGTGGGAGGACTACCGCGTGCAGGTCACGCCCTGGGAGCTGGAGCGCTACCTCTCGATCCTCTGACCCGGCGCGCCGGAGCGCGCCGGGTGCAGGGACGGATGGGTCAGCAGGCCGCCGCGGCCGCGCCCGTGAGCGAGCCGTCGGCGTTGACCAGCGAGACGCCGAACTGCGAGAGCGCCTTGGTGATGCGCGTGCCGGCGAGCGTCGAGCCCGGGTAGTCGCCCGTGTCGACGATCAGGTGGGTGAAGTCGCCGGCGGCCTTGCCGTCGGCGGTCAGCACGGCCGAGCCCGAGTCGCCGGGCGCGCCGAAGCCGGTCCAGCCGAAGCCCGAGCTGTTCCAGTTGGTGGCGAGCCCGCCCTCGAGCTTGCCCTGCGCGACCGCGACGCCGTAGCCGTGGCCGTAGTGGAGGACCGGCGTCACGGCGCAGGCGGTGTAGATGCCCTGCGGGCCGCCGGCGACCGGCACCGCCGGGTTCACGCCCCACTTGGCCGCCACGGCCGGGTCGATCCGGATCAGCGCCCAGTCGTTGCCCGGCACGCCCTCGCCGGACGTCATGTGCGAGACGGTGCCGACCACCGCGATGGTGGTCGTGTCGACCTGCATCGTGACCTCCTGCCCGATGCTGTCGACGCAGTGGCGCGCCGTGCCGACGTAGCGCGTCGACCCGCTGGCGAAGATGAAGTTGGCCGTGCAGCCGGCGGGGGCCACGATGCAGCCCGCCGCGCTGACGCCCGGGCCCTGCACGCCCGGGCACTCGGTGTTGAGGGCCTCCTCACCGACGGCGAACCCCGTCGCCCCGGCTTGCTTGACCTGCTTGGCGACCGCGCTCGTGTACCAGCTCGCGACGGGCCGCTCGGCGCTGGCGCCGCTCGCGCACACCAGGCTGACGGCGACGGCGCACACCAGCGCCACACCCAGACGACTACGCATAAGAGATGAATCCCCCTGCCAGGAGAAAGTGGACGAACCTGGCGCGTAGGGATGCCCCGTTGCGATGCTCCTCAAACGAGAGCGGCGTCGGACTCCTCGCGCCGGTGCTCGCCGTCGGTGACCGCGAGCCGCGACGGCCACCAGATCTTCGGGCCCACGTCGAGCACCAGCGCGGGGACGAGCACGGAGCGGACGATCAGCGCGTCGAGCAGGACGCCGAAGGCGATCGTGAAGCCGATCTCGGTGAGGAAGACGAGCGGGAGCACGGCGAGCACCGAGAACGTGCCGGCGAGCACGATGCCGGCCGAGGTGATGACCGCCCCGGTGACCGCGAGACCGCGCAGCATGCCCTTCCGCGTGCCGTAGCGCTGGGTCTCCTCGCGGACCCGCGTCATCAGGAAGATGTTGTAGTCGATGCCCAGGCCGACGAGGAACACGAAGGCATAGAGCGGCAGCGACGGGTCGATGCCGGCGAAGCCGAACCCGAGGTCGAACACGACGAGGCTGAAGCCGAGCGACGCGCCGAAGGACAGCACGACGGTGGCGATGAGCAGCAGCGGCGCGACGACCGCGCGCAGCAGGGCGATGAGGATGAGCAGCACGACGACGAGGGCGATCGGCGGGATCAGCAGCGTGTCGCGCGCGGCGGCCTTGCGGACGTCGTACTCGATGGCCGACGGGCCGCCGACGAGCACGCCCGGTCCTCCGGCCGCCTTGACCGCCTCGCGCAGGCGCGGGATGAGGTCGTAGGCCTCGGTCGAGTACGGATCGGGCTCGAGGATCGCGTCGAGCATCACGCCCGGCTCGCCCTCGGCGACCGGGCCGGTCACCTGGGCGACGCCCTCGAACCCCTCGGCGGCGGCGCGCACGGCCTCGACCTCCGACGGGTCCGGCACGATGATCTGCGTCGCCGCGCTGGCTCCGGCCGGGAACGACTGCGCGAGCAGCTCCTGCCCCTCGATCGACTCGACCTTCTCGCGGTACGCGTCGCTCTGCGTCAGCCCGGTGTCCATCGTCAGCAGGCCGAGCGACATGACGACGAGCAGGGCCACCGTGCCCATCCAGACGCGCCGCGGCGCTCGGGCCACGCGGTTGCCGACGCGGCGCCAGGAGCCGTGGGTCTCGTCCGCGCCCTCGTCGCCGAAGTGCGGGATGCCGTTGCCGGAGCCGAACATCGCCGGTCGCCAGAACGCGCGGCGGCCGGTGATGGCGAGCATGGCCGGGAGCAGCGTGAGCATCGTGATCATGGCCACCGCGATGCCCATGGCGCCGATCGGGCCGAGGCCGGCCGTGCCCTCGACCTGGGCGATCGACAGACACAGGAGCGCGGCGATGACGGTGCAGCCGGAGGCGACGATGGCGGGGCCGGCGGTGCGCATGGCGAGGGCGATCGCCTCGTGCTTGTCCTCGTGCTTGCGCAGCTCCTCGCGATAGCGGGACACGAGCAGCAGCGCGTAGTCCGTGCCCGCGCCGAGCACGAGCACCGAGAGGATCGAGGATGACTGCCCGTTGACGGTCACGCCCAGCTCGGTGAGCCCGTAGCCGACCGCGCGCGTGGTGATCTCGGCGAACCCGACGGCGATCAGCGGGATCCAGAAGAACAGCGGGCTGCGGTAGATGAGGATCAGCAGCACGAAGACGATCCCGACCGCTGCGAGCAGCAGCGTGCCGTTGATCGACTCGAAGACCTTGATGGCGTCGGCCGCGAAGCCCGCCGGCCCGGTGACCTTGACCTCCAGTCCGCCGCCCGGGTTGCTCACGGCGTCGCGGAACGCGTTGACCGGATCGAGGATGGTGTCCGACTCGCCGTCGCCGGTGATGTTCCCGATGAGCAGCGCGGCGTCGCCGCCCGGCGAGAACTGCGGCTCGCCGAACTCCGACACGTGCGGGAAGCGGCTCGCGATCTCGTTGAGCTCCTGCCGGTCGGCGGCGATCGTCGCCCGATCCGCCTCGGTCAGCCCGCCGTCGCGGCGGTACACGACGACCACCGGGGCCTGCTCGCCGCCCTGGAGCTCCTCGGTGACGGCCAGCGCCTTCGTCGACTCGGCGTCGCCCGGCAGGAACGAGGTCGACTCGTTGTTCTCGGCGTCCGAGTACTTCCCCGGCAGGTTCGCGCCGATCATCACGAACACCGCCACCAGCCAGATCGCGGCGACGACCCACTTGGAGCGGGGGCCCGACGAGAGCGTGAGGAGCCGGGACACGCGCGACTCAATCAACCAGACGCGTCATTCGCCTGAAGTACGGCTAGCCCCACTCAGGGGATCAGGTTTCGAGCAGCGCGCGCAGCTCGTCCGGCTCGGTCACCGGCCGCTGGCAGGTGAAGCGCTCGCACACGTAGGCGGCCGCCCGCCCGTCGACCGGCGTCCGGCCCTCGAGCAACGGGACCCCGTTCTCGCCGCCGGCCAGGACGATATGGGGGCGCAGCGTCTCGCGCACGACGGCCTCGAGCGCGTCGCGGTCGTCGCCCACGAGCGCCACCTCGCGGACGTCGGCGAGCGCGAAGTCGAGCGCCCGCAGGAAGTGGCCGAACGCGCCCGGGTGCGCCGGCGCCACGGTGTGGAGCAGGCGGAGGTGGCCGAGCGCCGCGTCCTCGTAGCGCGCCTCGCCCGTGAGCCGGGCGAGCCGGAGCAGCCCGAACGCGGCGGCCGAGGCGCCGGACGGGATCGGGGCGTCCTCGAGCTCCTTGCGGCGGGCGATCAGCGCCTCGTGGTCGTCGGCGGTGGAGAAGAACCCGCCGCGCTCGGGGTCGGCGAAGCGGCCGAGGATCTCGTCGGCGAGCTCGCGGGCGGCCGCGAACCAGCGCGGGTCGAAGGTCGCCTCGTAGAGCGTCAGCAGGGCCTCGAGCAGGAAGGCGTGGTCCTCGAGGTAGGCGCCCAGGTGCGCGCGGCCTTGGTTGTAGGTCCGCAGGAGGCGGCCGTCGGCATCGCGCAGGTCGCGCCGGACGAACTCGGCGGCGGCGACCGCGGCTTCGAGGTACCGCGGCTCGCCGAGCACGGCGCCCGCGTCGGCCAGCGCGCCGATCATCAGCGCGTTCCAGGCGGTCAGGCGCTTGTCGTCGAGACCCGGCCAGACGCGCTGCTCGCGCGCCGCGCGCAGCCGCGTCTTGATCTCCTCCAGCGCCTCCGGGTCGGGCGTGGCGCGCACCGGGATGTTCGCGCCCTCGAAGTTCCCGGCCTCGCTCATGCCGAAGTGCTCGATCGCCGTGTCCGCGAGCGGCCCCAGGACGGAGCGCACCTCGTCGAGCGACCAGACGTAGAACTTGCCCTCGACGCCCTCGGAGTCGGCGTCGAGCGCGCTCGCGAACCCGCCCTCCTCCTGGCGCAGGTCGCGCAGCGCCCAGTCGAGCGTCTCGCGGCACACGCGCTCGAAGAACGGCTCACCCGAGACCTGGAATCCGTGCAGGTACGCGCGGGCGAGCAGCGCGTTGTCGTAGAGCATCTTCTCGAAGTGGGGGACGATCCAGCGGGCGTCGACGGAGTAGCGCGAGAAGCCGCCGCCGACCTGGTCGTACATGCCGCCGCCCGCCATCCGGCGCAGGGTGTGGAGCGCCATCGAGCGCTCGCCGCGTGAGAGCAGGAACTCGATGGAAGAGGCGGCGGGGAACTTCGGCGCACCGCCCCAGCCGCCGTTCTCGGCGTCGTAGCCGCGCTTGAGGGCGGTCACGGCAGCGTCGAGCGAGGCGGGATCGAGCTCGGCCTCCGGCGCCTCGATCCGCGCGCTGGCCTGCAGGCGGCCGACGATCTTCTCGGCCCCGTCGATGATGTCGTCGCGCTGCTCGTCCCACGCGCGGGCGACGCCCTCGAGCACCATCCGCCAGCTCGGCAGGCCGTGCCGCGGCTCGGGCGGGAAGTACGTGCCGGCGTAGAACGGGATGCCCTCGGGGGTGAGGAACGCGTTGAGCGGCCAGCCGCCGTGGCCGGTCATGGCCTGGACCGCCTCCATGTAGATCGCGTCGACGTCCGGCCGTTCCTCGCGGTCGACCTTGATGCAGACGAAGGAGTCGTTCATGACCGCCGCGACCGCGGGGTCCTCGAACGACTCGCGCTCCATCACGTGGCACCAGTGGCAGGCGGAGTAGCCGATCGAGACGATGATCGGCTTGACCTCGTCGCGCGCCCGCGCCAAGGCCTCGTCACCCCAGGGAAACCAGTCCACGGGGTTGTCCTTGTGCTGCAGCAGGTAGGGCGAGGTTTCGTCGGCGAGTCGGTTCATGTCGCGCTAGGTTCCCTCTCCATATGTCCCATCATCGCGAAACGGTCAACGCGGACCCGGGCCCGCCGGCTGCCGGCCCGTACTCCCACGCCGTCATCTCCAACGGCCTCGTCTTCCTCTCCGGGCAGACGCCCGTCGACCCGGACACCGGCCAGCTCGTCGAGGGCTCGATCGGCGACCGGACGCGCCGCTGCCTCGACAACCTCGCGATCGTCGCGGCCGCCGCCGGCGCGCAGCTGTCGGACGCGGTGCGGGTCGGGATCTACGTGACCGACATCTCGGCGTTCAAGGACGTCAACGAGGCCTACGCCACGTACTTCGAGACCGATCCGCCGGCTCGCAGCACGATCGGCGTGGCGGCCCTGCCGCTGGGCGCCGACGTCGAGATCGACATGGTGCTCGCGCTCCCCGACTGATGACCCAGGTGACCGCCGACGACGTCGCCGCGGCGCGGCCCGCGGTGGACGCGGTCGCGCGGCGGACGCCGATCCTGTCCACCCGCACGATCTCCGACCGCGCCGGCGGCACGGTGCTGCTCAAGGCCGAGAACCTCCAGCGCACCGGCTCGTTCAAGATCCGCGGCGCCGCGGCCAAGCTCGCGGCGCTCGGCGAGAGCGGCTGCGCGGGCGGCGTGGTGGCGGCGTCGGCGGGCAACCACGCGCAGAGCCTGGCGGCCGCTGCGCGCGCCCGCGGCGTGCCGTGCGAGGTCTTCGTGCCCGACGAGGCGCCGCTCTCCAAGATCGAGGCCGCACGCGGGCAGGGCGCGACCGTCCACATCGGCGGCGGGTCGGTCGACGAGTGCCTCGAGCTCGCGCAGGCGCGCGCCCGCGAGGGCGGCCTCGCCTTCGTGCACCCGTTCGACGATCCGGACATCGTGGCCGGCCAGGGCTCGCTCGGCCTCGAGCTGCTCGAGGAGGTGCCCGACCTCGCCAGGATCGTGGTGCCGGTCGGCGGGGGAGGGCTGTGCGCGGGCATCGCCATCGGCGTCAAGGCGGCCAAGCCCGATGTGCAGGTCGTCGGCGTGCAGGTCGCCGCCTGCTCGCCGTACCCGGAGTCGCTGCGCACCGGCACGCCGGTGCCCGTCACGTCGGCGCTGACCATCGCCGACGGCATCGCCGTCAAGCGCCCCGGCGACCTCACGCTGCGGCTCCTCGGCGAGCACGCCGACGGCATCGTGGTCGTGGAGGAGGACGCCGTGGCCGAGGCCATGGTCGTGCTCATGGTGCGCTGCAAGCTCGTCGTCGAGGGAGCGGGCGCGGTCGGCGTCGCCGCACTGCTCGGCGGCCAGATCAAGGCCGCCGAGCAGGGCACCACCGTCGCCATCCTCTCCGGCGGCAACGTCGATCCCGGGATGCTGGCCGCCGTCGCCCGCCGCCACGAGTCCCAGGCCGGGCGCCGGCTCGTCGTGCTCACGCGCCTCCCCGACCGACCCGGCAACCTCGCGCGCCTGCTGGGCGGCATCGCCTCCACGGGCGCCAACATCGTCGACGTCGCCCACGTGCGCGAAGGTCTTGACCTGCATGTCCGCGAGACCGCCGTGGAGCTGGTGCTGGAGACGCGCGGGCACGATCACGCCGAGGAGGTGGTCGCCACCCTGCGCGAGGCCGGCTACCACACACAGGTGTTGCGATGATGGAACGGGGGAACCGGTTGAACATGCTTCACCGAACTTTGATTCTTGTGACGATCCTCACGATCGGCCTCGTCGCGCCTGCCCAGGCGGGCGCGCCCAAGGACGATTGGCCGAAGATCGACGGCGAGCTCTGGATCAACTCCGAGGACACCGACACCTCGCACGAGGGCGCAGCCGCCAACGACGAGCTGCTCGGAGGCCATGGGGACGACAGGATCCACGGCCGTGGCGGGCACGACGTGATCTGGGGCGACCACAAGGCCTCCGGCAACACGAACGACCAGAAGGACACGCTCCGCGCCGGGTCCGGCAAGGACTGGGTCTATGCCAGCCACGGCTGGAACGTGATCTACGGCGGCGCGGGCAACGACACCATCCGTATCTGGTTCGGCCGGGGCTTCGTCGACTGCGGCGCGGGCGGGGACGACATCCTCTACGTGAGCAAGACCCAGAACAAGAAGGTCGAGCGCAAGAACTGCGAGCGCGTCCTGCATAAGAGCGCCAAGGACGCCGTGAACGACCGGAACCACTTGTACGACTAGCACTTGTACGACTAGCGTTTGCCGCGACCCTGCGCAGGGGATCCGACCGGGTGAGAGAGACCTAGGGAGGATCTCGTGAGAACCAAGTCTCGAGCGCGCTCGATTGCGATCTGGACGGCGGTGGCGTTGGCGGGGGCCGTCGCGTGGGGCGTCATCGCCCTCGTGCGCGACGAGCAGATCTCGGCGGTCTGGCTGATCGCCGCCGCTCTCGGCTCGTACGCCATCGCCTATCGCTTCTACGCGCGCTTCATCGCGTACAAGGTGCTCGGCGTCGACCGCAAGCGGGCCACGCCCGCCGAGCGGCTCGACAACGACATGGACTACCAGCCGACGGACCGGCGGGTCCTGTTCGGCCACCACTTCGCCGCGATCGCCGGCGCCGGCCCGCTCGTCGGCCCGGTCCTGGCCGCCCAGATGGGCTACCTGCCCGGCACGATCTGGATCATCGTCGGCGTCATCTTCGCCGGCGCGGTCCAGGACATGGTCGTCCTGTTCTTCTCGATGCGCCGCGACGGCAAGAGCCTCGGGCAGATGGCGCGCGACGAGATCGGCCCGGTGGGCGGCGTCGCCGCGCTGCTCGCCGTCTTCTCGATCATGATCATCCTGCTCGCCGTCCTGGCGCTGGTGGTCGTGAACGCGCTGGCCGAGTCGCCCTGGGGCACGTTCTCGCTCGCGATGACCATCCCCATCGCGCTCTTCATGGGCTTCTACCTGCGCGTGATCCGGCCCGGGCGGGTGATGGAGACCACGGTGATCGGCGTGTCGCTGCTCCTGCTCGCCATCGTCGCCGGCGGGTTCGTGCAGGACTCGAGCCTGGCCGACACCTTCACGCTCTCGCCGGAGACGCTGACGTTCTGCCTGATCGCCTACGGCTTCATCGCGTCGGTGCTCCCGGTGTGGATGCTGCTGACGCCGCGGGACTACCTGTCGACCTTCATGAAGATCGGCACGATCATCCTGCTCGCGATCGGCATCGTCGTGACGCTGCCCGTGCTGCAGAACCAGGCGATCACGGAGTTCGCGACGAACGGCGAGGGCCCCGTGTTCGCCGGCTCGCTGTTCCCGTTCGTCTTCATCATCATCGCGTGCGGCGCGCTCTCGGGCTTCCACTCGCTGATCGCCTCCGGCACGACGCCGAAGATGATCGAGAAGGAGACGCAGGTCCGCTTCATCGGCTACGGCGCGATGCTCATGGAGTCGTTCGTCGCGGTGATGGCGATCATCGCCGCCTCGATCATCGACCCCGGCATCTACTACGCGATGAACGCGCCGGCCGCCGTGGTCGGCGACACGGTGCAGTCGGCCTCGCAGGCGGTCAACGGCCTCGGCTTCCAGGTCAGTCCCGAGACGCTGTCGGGCGCCGCCGCCGCGGTCGAGGAGGAGTCGATCCTCCACCGCACCGGCGGGGCGCCGACGCTCGCCTTCGGCATGTCCCAGATCTTCTCCGGAGCAACGGGGGCCGGGCTCCAGGCCTTTTGGTACCACTTCGCGATCATGTTCGAGGCCCTGTTCATCCTCACCACGGTGGACGCGGGCACGCGGGTCGGGCGCTTCATGCTGCAGGACACGCTCGGCAACGTCTGGAAGCCGATGGGCAACGTGAGCTGGAAGCCCGGCCTCTACTTCACGAGCGCCGTCGTGGTCGCCGCGTGGGGCTACTTCCTCTACGTCGGCGTGACGGACCCGCTCGGCGGGATCAACCAGCTGTTCCCGCTGTTCGGCATCGCCAACCAGCTGCTGGCGGCCGTCGCGCTGACCGTGGCGACGACGCTGCTCATAAAGTCGGGCAGGCTGAAATGGGCGTGGGTCACCGGCATCCCGCTGGCCTGGGACGCGACCGTGACGCTCACGGCGAGCTATCAGAAGGTGTTCTCGGACGACCCGAAGATCGGCTTCTTCGCCCAGCGCGACACCTACAAGGAGGCGCTGGACGCCGGCGAGGTGCTGCCGCCGGCGCTGGACGCCGACCAGATGCAGGCGATCGTCACGAACTCGACCGTCGACGGGATCCTCGCGGCGCTGTTTGCGACACTGATCATCGTGGTGATCCTCGACGCCTCGCGTATCTGGATCAAGGCGATCCGCGCCCGCGAGCCGCTGCCCTCGACCGAGGTCGAGTACGTGGAGTCGAAGATCGTGGCGCCGGCCGGGCTGTTCCCCACCGCCGACGAGCGCGCGCTGGTGGCGAGCGCGAACGGCGGCTCGGCGCGCTTCGACCGGCCCGAGCGCGAGCCCACGCGGACGGGCGGTGAGCCATGACCGTGAAGCAGGCGTTCGCGGGCGTGCGCTGGTACCTGCGCGAGGTGTCGGGCGAGTCGGCCTATCCGCGGTACGTCGAGCACATGCGGCGCGACCATCCCGATCAGCCGGTGATGTCGCGGCGCGACTTCGAGCGGCGGCGGCAGGACGCGCGCGCGGAGAACCCTCGCGCGCGCTGCTGCTGAAGTCTCTCTCGGGCGTTTGCTGGGGTCGGACCGGCCTCTGATTCAACGATCGCTGCTCCGCCCGAGTACGGAGCCACGCGCCGCCGGCTGTCGGGCGCGGCTCGGTTCGCTGATCGCGTTACGTGCGGCGCCGAGCTGCGGGCGCGAGCGCGGGGTTGTCGAAGGAGCTGTCGGCCGGGTTGATGGTGGTGCCCGGTGGGACAATCTCGTCGATGCGGTCGAGCACGTCGTCAAGAAGCACGACGTCAGCCGCAGCGAGCTGCGTCTCGAGCTGTTCCATGGTCCGTGGGCCGATCAGCGGCGACGTGACGGCGGGGTGCGCTTTCGCGAACGCGATCGCGAGCTGAATCAGCGTCAGCCCTGCGTGCTCGGCGAGCTGCGCGAGCTCCTCGACGGCGTCGAGCTTGCGCTGGTTGTATGGATCGGTCAGATCGAAGCGCTCCGGCAGTCGGCTGGCGCGCGAGGAGGCCTGCTGGCCTCCTTCCTTGCGCCAGCGACCCGACAGCCAGCCCCCGGCCAGCGGGCTGTAGGACATCACGGCGATGCCGTGCCGCGCGCACGTCGGCAGGACGTCGGCCTCGACGCCGCGGACGAGGATCGAGTAGGGCGGCTGCTCGGTGACGAACCGCTGCAAGCCGCGGTCGCGGGCCGTCCACTGCGCCTCGACCAGCTGGCTGGCCGGGAAGGTCGAGGTGCCGATGTAGCGGACCTTCCCCTGGCGAACGAGGTCGCTCAGCGCCGACAGCGTCTCGTCGATGTCCGTGCTCGGGTCGGGGCGGTGGACCTGGTAAAGGTCGATCCAGTCCGTGTTGAGCCGGCGCAGCGAGTCCTCGACCGCGCGCATGATCCAGCGGCGCGAGTTGCCACGCCGGTTGGGGTCTTCGCCCATCGGATTATGGAACTTCGTCGCCAGCACAACGTCGTCACGCCGGCCCCCGGTGAGTGCCTTGCCGACGATCTCCTCGGACTCGCCCGCGCCATAGACATCGGCCGTGTCGATGAAGTTGATGCCGGCGTCAAGCGCCGCGTGGATGATCCGGATCGAGTCATCGCGATCGGGGTTGCCCCACGCGCCGAACATCATCGCTCCGAGGCAGAAGCTGCTGACCTGTACGCCGGTGTGCCCGAGAGGCCGAAGTTCCATCGTGGGTGTTCGTGGTCGGATCGAGAGCCGCCGCCGGACGGCAACTGCTAGACGCTGACCACCCTAAGGCCGAGAACGCGCCGGATGCGCGCTCCTCTTGAACCGAGCGACCGCCAGCGCGCCAGAACGACCTCAGTGCAGTAGCGCCTTGAACGCGATGAGCAAACCTCCGATCAGTGCCACCACGGCGGCCTGGAAGAACGCCGCCGGCCATCCCTCCCCGCGGAGGCGTGCGGCGCAGAGCCCGTAGAAGGCGGTGAGCGGGAGCCCGGACCATTTGGCGACTTCGAATGCGGTATCGATCTGCATGGCCCCGGCCGCCGCGAGCAAGAAGAAGATCGCCGGGAAGCTGGCTCCGAAAACGAGGGCCACGAAGTTGGCCGCAATCTCGCGGACGCGCGCGCGGTCGACCCGTCGGCGCGTGCTGACCTCCGTCCCGAGGAACTCGCTGTAGAACTCGGCAAGACCGGCGGCGACTCCCGTTCCGACGAGCGTTCCGGCCATCACGGCGGCATCAGGCTCCTCGTGCTCCAGGGCAACGGTCAGCGCGAGTCCGATGATCGCGCCGTAGATGAGGCGCGAGAACTGACTGGGCCCGAGATGCTCGTAGGCGGCGCTCGTCATCGGTCGGCAGTCTCTCGCCATCACGCAAAACGCGTGACGACAGCTCACACGTGTGGCGTTGAGCATCGGTGGCGACAACAACGACCCCTTGGAGGTCATCATGAGTGAACACGTCGCCACACCGCAGTTCGAAGCGCCCAGCATTCCATCCTTGCGCGACAGCGCACGCAAGCTCACCGGCTACTGGTGGACCTTGCTCGTTGCAGGGATCGCGTGGGTTGCCGTAGCGCTCGTCATCCTCCAGTTCGACCAGGCGTCCGCGAGCACGGTCGGCATCCTCGTCGGGCTGATGTTCCTCGGCGTCGGCATCGAGAACATCGCGCTGGCGAGGCTGGACGTGCCGATGCGCTGGGCCTGGGCGCTGTTCGGCGGCCTTTTCCTCGTTTCGGCCGTCGTCTGCTTCGCCAACCCCACGGACACCTTCGCCGGACTCGCCGACACGCTCGGGTTTCTTTTCCTGATCGTCGCCGTGTGGTGGATGGTTCGCGCGTTCCTGGAGCGTGCGATCAACCCGCTCTGGTGGATCGGGCTCATCTCCGGGATCCTGATGACGGCGCTTGCCTTCTGGACATCTGGCTCGTTCTTCATCGAGAAGGCGTACGTGCTCCTGGTCTTCGCCGGTATCTGGGCGCTCATGCAGGGCATCACGACGATCGTGCGCGCATTCGAGATTCGCGCCCTGCGCGAGGAGCTGTAAGAGCTAGCTCAGCCGCGCACGGCTCCAGGTGCGACCAGCCCGAGCTCGCGCGCTCGCGCGACGGCCTCGCTGCGCGTGTGCGCGTCGAGCTTGGCGTAGATGTGGCGCATGTGCGTACGCACGGTGTTGGTCGAGACGATCAGTTCGGACGCGATTTCCGCCGCGGTCAGATTGCTCGGCAGGTACCTGACGACGCGCAGCTCCGCGGTGCTCAGCTGATCGCGCAACGGCTCCGCCGCTCCGCGCTCAGGCGCGGAGCGGCCGGCGAGCGTGTCGAGGATCGTGGAGATCAGCGTCGCGTGGGCGGTCCGGTGTTTGGGGTGGCGCTCGAGCAGGTCGCGGCTCGGCCACAGCAAGAAGGGCAGCACCAGGCCTTCGGGCTCGGCGAGCTCGAGCGCTGCCTCGAGCGACTCCTCCGCCGCGCGCCGGTCGCCGAGACGATCGCGGGCGGTGGCGTCGAGCAGCAGTGCCTCGACGCGCGCCCAGCGCTCGGACAGCGCCGGCGCAGACCCGGCAATCACCGGCGCCAGCGCCTCGACCGCCTGTTGCGGGTCGTCCTGCTCGAGCGCCAGAGCCCCGAGCGCGATGCGCACCGCGGCGCGGTTGCGCTGTTGCGGGCTCAAACCAGCGAGCGCTCGTTGCGCAGACTCCATGTCGCCCATGCGCGCCCAGAGCTGGAGAGCCCGGCCGCGCACGTCGACCGTGAACGCGTGCTTGCCGGCGAGCAGCCGTTCCAGGCCCTGCGCGCGGGCGAACTCCGCCAGCGCTTCATCGAAGCGGCCCTCGCCGAAGCGCAACATGCCGCGGGCATGATGGAACACGACCTCGGTTCCCGGGTCGCCGGCGGCGCGTAACGACTCCTCCGCGCGAGCGAGCTGGCGCTCGGCTTCGGCGAAGCGCCCCATCCGCACGAGCGCCATGCCGGCCGTCGCGAACGCACCGGTTGTCATCGACTGGCTGGTCCAGCCGTGCTCGTCGGCGATCGCGAGTGCCCGCTCGCTCAGCTCGAGCGCGAGCGGCAACGGCTGCCCGGTCAGCGGCGCCGCGAGTGCGAGGTGCGCGAGGCAGCCGACCTCGATGAACGGTCGTGAGATCCGGCGCGTGCGGCTGAGGGCGTCCTCGAGGTGCTGCCGTGCGTCGTCGGGGCGATCGGCCCACAGCTCCGCGATGCCGAGGTTCATGAGCGTGAGTGCCCAGTACTCGGGCCGCACGGGCAGCTCGCTGACCTCTGCCGTAGCGCCGAGCGCTCCCTCCAGTCCGCTCATGGCGTCCTGAGCCTTGGGCAGGTCGTTCTGCCTGCGGGCGAGCTCGACCTCGACGACGGCCAAATACACCTGGAAGACGCGCCGTCTCTCTGCCGGCACGGCCGTCGCGAGGCGCCGAGCGACGTGCAGCTGGGCGGCGGCCTCGTCGAGCCGGCCGTGGACAATGTTGTCGATCGCAAGCGCAGCCGCGAGATTTCCGTCGTCCAGATGGGCATCGGGCGGAAACACCCCGAGCAGGGCGTGGAGCGTCTCGCCGCGTCCGTCCATCGTCAGCGTGAGGAAGTTGTCCACGAGCAGGCGCCCAGCCGGTGCCCAGTCACCGCCTGCCTGATAGTGGCGGATCGCTTCGACGACGTCGCCCTCCTGTTCGTGCCAGTCGGCCGCGGCGCGATGCAGCGACGGGATCGTCGCCGGCGCGACGCGCCGCAACTCGAGGCGCAACAGATCGGCGAACAGGTGGTGGTAGCGAAACCAGGTTCGGGCGGCGTCGAGAGCGGTGACGAACGCGTTCTGGACTTCGAGCCGCTGCAGGGTGGCCTCGGCTCCGGTGCCGCCGGTGAGTGCATCGGCCAGTGGGCCGCTGACGCGCTCGAGAATCGACGTGCGCAAGAGCAGGTCGCACACCTCCGGCGGCTGGAGCTGGAGCACCTCGGCGAGCAGGTAGCCCGCCACGGTCCGCTCGCTGCCCGAGAACTCGGACGCAAAGCGCTCCGGATCCGGGTGCGTGGTCAGCGAGATCGCCGCCAGGCGCATACCGGCCGGCCATCCCTCGGTGCGTTCCTGCAGCGAGTCGAGCCCGGTATCCGACAGAGTGATTCCGCTGACGCGGAGCAGGGAGCGGGTTTCGTCGAGCGAGAAGCGCAGGTCGGGCCCGCGCACTTCGGTCAGTTCGCCCACGAGCCTCAGGCGATGCAGGCCGAGCGCCGGCTCCTCGCGTGTCGCGAGCACGACCCGCAGCCGTGCCGGCAGCCGCCTGAGCAGCATCTCCAGCCAGACGAGCGCGTCGTCGGAGTCAAGCTCGTGCAGGTCGTCGATCACCAACGCGAGCGGCTCCTCGAGCCGCTCGAGCTGCGCCAACAGGCGCTCCAGCACCAGACGCGCCTGCGAACTGCGGCGCCGGGCTGACCCGCTCGATGACCTCGTCACCGGCCGCATCGGCGACCGCGCCGATCACGTGAAGCCAGAACCGTTGCGCATCACGCTCGCCGCGCTCGACCGTGACCCACGCGACAGCCGCGTCCGTCGCTGCGGCCCACGAGCGCAGCAGAACGGTCTTCCCGCTTCCCGCCGGCGCGCAGACAAGCGTCACGGTGCCCGGAGCGCTCGCTGACAGCCGCTCGACGAGAACCGGTCGCGAAAGGAATCGATCAGCTGAGGATCGGGGCTGCTGGTGCGTCTGGGCCACTCCCGAAGAAGACTCTCCCAAAGATCGCGGCCGCGGCCAACTCGTTCCCACGGCGCCTCAATCACACGAAGTTTGTGACGACCGCTCACACGCGTCGGCGGGAGCCTTGCGCCGTTGCTTCATCCCCATCCAACGAAAGGACTGTCCCATGAGCCCCGACTCCTTCTCACCGGACAACGTGCTGGTGGTCAGCTTCGGCGAAGACCCGGAGAACGACACGAACGCCTACCAGGCGCTCACCGACCTCAAGCAGCTCGATTCGCAGGGCCAGATCAAGATCGCCGGCGCCGCCGTCGTCACGCGCGACCCCGACGATCGCGTCGAGGTCAAGAGCGAGGTCGCAGACGAGCCCTACGTCGGCACCGCGAGCGGCGGCATCATCGGCCTGCTCGTCGGCATCATCGGCGGCCCGCTCGGTGTGCTGCTCGGCGGCACGTACGGCATGCTCGTC
Organism: uncultured Solirubrobacteraceae bacterium; assembly: GCA_963774155.1. GTDB lineage: Bacteria > Actinomycetota > Thermoleophilia > Solirubrobacterales > Solirubrobacteraceae > DASSUW01. The sequence goes on along the minus strand of CAVZDW010000002.1, from coordinate 211,234 downwards.
GGATCGCTCTTCGACATCGATGACGTCGAGACGACCGAGTCGGTCCTGAGCGAGATCTCGAACCAGGTTCACGCGACGCGCACGGCGGTCCTGGCCCAGGTCAACGAGCAGAGCCCCGAGGTGATCGACACCGCGATGGCGCGCCTGGGCGGCGAGGTCATGCGCCGGCCGGTCTTCGAGGTCGAGCAGGAGATCGCAGCGGCGCAGGACGCGCAGCGCAAGGCCAAGCGCGAGGCCCGCGAGGAACTGCGGAAGGCACGCCTCGAGAAGAGCCAGGACGACGCCCACGCGAAGGTCGAAGACCTCAAGGCGAAGCTCCATCGCAGCGAGGCCGCCGCGGCCGCTTAGACGGAGCCGACGGGTACCCGGCCCGACGACGAAAGGGATCTCCCACAGATCGTCGGGCCGGTCGTGCCTCCCGGTCCATAGCATTGCCTCGGTGTCCTCGCCGATCAGCCTGGACTTCTACGACGCCGAGCTGCGCGCCCACCACGGGCACCTTCGCGCCGCGTACGGGATCAGCCCTGGTGACGAGGTCGTCGACATCGGCTGCGGGACCGGGCTCACGACTCGCGAGGCGGCGCGCGCCGCGGCGCCCGGCCGCGTGGTCGGCGTCGATGTGTCCGAGCGCATGCTCGAGCGCGCCCGTGAGCTGACGGCTGCCGAACGGCTCGACAACGTCCGGTACGAGCTCGGCGACGCCCAGGTCCATCGCTTCGGCCGCGCCCGCTTCGACGTGGCGATCAGTCGCTTTGGGACGATGTTCTTCGCCGATCCGGCCGCCGCGTTCGCCAACATCGCCTCCGCCCTTCGACCTGGAGCGCGCCTGGTGCTGCTCGTCTGGCAGCGACGCCAGGACAACGACTGGATGCGGTCGATCGACGCCGCGCTGGGCGACGCGGCGCGGCCACCGCTACCCGGCGCGGACGCGTTCTCGCTCGGCGATGCCGAGGCCACCGCGCGCCTGCTCGAGAGCGCCGGCTTCGCCGACATGCGCTTCGAGGACGTCCGTGAGCCGGTCTTCTTCGGACGCGACCTCGACGCCGCGCTCGCGGTCGTCCGGGGGTTTCAGGACACGAGCGCGGCCCTCGCGAGCCTGAGCGACCGCGACGCGGCCCGTACCGTCGAGCGCCTGCGAGAGACGCTCGCGGCGCACTACACCGACGAGCGCGGCGTGGTCCTCGATTCGCGCTCCTGGTTGATCACCGCCCGGGCCGGGCCTGGCCCGCAATCCTCCGTTCGGTAGCTTGAAGTCGTCGGGACGATCACAGACCAAGGGCGGGGATCATGGGCAAGACGATCATGGGCGCGGTGGTTTCCCTGGACGGGTTCATGGCCGACGACAACGACGGCGTCGGGCCGCTGTTCGACTGGTTGGGCAACGGCGATGTCGCCTGGAGCTTCCCGGGCTCCGACGACGAGGTCCGGACCACCCAGGCGTCGGCCGACCTCATGCTGGACCTGTACGGCGACATGGCGGCGAATGTCATCGGACGGCGGCTGTTCGACCTGACCAACGGCTGGGACGGCAAGCCGGCCGCCGGCGAGCACGTCTTCGTCGTCACCCACCAGCCGCCGACGGACTGGGAGTACGCCGACACCGCACCGTTCACGTTCGTCGACGGCGTCGAGAAGGCGATCACCGCCGCCAAGGAGTTCGCCGGCGACCGGGTCGTCGACGTGGCCGCCGGTCAGATCGGCGGCCAGGCGCTCAAGCTCGGGCTCATCGACCAGGTGGTGGTCAACCAGGTCCCGGTGGTCTTCGGCTCCGGCCGCCCGTTCTTCGCCACCGGCGACCTGGCCGAGCCGCTGCGGCTGGAGGACCCGACCACGATCGTGCGCGGCGACCGGGTCACGCACCTGGTCTACGACGTCAGCCGCTGAGCACGTTCCTAGGTCACGGCCTTCTTCACGAGCGCGGCGATCTCCTTCTCTCCGGCGGCGGTCAGCCGCTTCAGCGCGTAGGAGGTCGGCCACATCGCGCCTGCGTCGAGGTTCGCCTTGTCGCTGAAGCCGAGCGTCGCGTACCTCGACTTGAACTTCTGCGCGCTCTGGAAGAAGCAGACGACGCTGCCGTCCTTGGCGTACGCGGGCATCCCGTACCAGGTTCTCGGCGACAGGTCCGGCGCGCTGGCCTTGACGATGGCGTGGAGCCGTTCGGCCATGGCGCGATCCGGCTCCTGCATCTCGGCGATCTTCGCGAGCACGTCGCTCTCCCCGTCCGCCTTGCTCGCGCGCGAGCCGCGGCCCGCAGCCGCCTTCTGCTCCCGGGCGCGTTCCCTCATCGCGGCTTTTTCCTCGTCCGTGAATCCCTTGGACGCCTTGGCGGTGGTCCTCTTGGCGGACTGCTGCGTTGCCTTCTTTGCGGGCTTCCTCTCGGCCATCGCGGCACCTCCGAGCATGGAACAAGAACCGGGCGACTTGTCATAGTGCCCGACGACAGCGAACCAGGGAGGTTCCAATGAACTTGAAGAGTCTGCAACGCAGGGCGCAGCAGCTGATCGACCGGCGCGGCGGGACCGACAGCCTCAAGGCGGACGCCGAGGAGCTCAAAGACATCGCCAAGGGCCCCGGCAGCTTGACCGACAAGGCCAAGCGGGCCGGTGACGCCCTGAAGGACCCGGGTGCCAAGGGCCCCGACACGCCCGCAGGCCCACACTCGCCCGCCCCCGACGAGCCCGCCTCGCCGGAGCGGACCGGTGAGCCGTCCACCGCGCCCGACAGGTCGAAGCCCGACCCTTCGCCCGGCGCCTAGGCCGCTTGCGCGGTTGCCGAGGCTCTGCGACGCTTCCACCGTGGCTAAGCGGCGGCAGCGCACGGTCGTCGAGCGACTCGCGTTCCGTGTCACCGGTGCGGACGTCCGCGGGCCTGGAGTGCGCGGGCCGACGGCGATGGCGCCGGTGGCGATCGGCGCGCTCGCCGTAGGTGCCGTGGCGATCGGCCGGCTGGCGATCGGGCGGGCGACGATCAAGCGCCTGACCATCGAGGACCTCGAGGTCAAGCGGCTGAAGGTGACCGAGTTCGAGGTCGCCGGCGAGCGGCGCCCGCCGGTCTGAGCCCACGGTCCAAACAGCTGCCGGCGGGCGCGCTACTCTGGAGGTGTCAGACAGCGAGGGCAACCTGAGGGCGAGACCTTCAACTGAACGTCCCCTTCCCGCGTAAGCCGCCTGATCTTCTGATGGCCGAGAGTCCACCTGCGGGTGGGCTTTCCGCGTTAAACAGGCCGGATCAGGGCAGGATGTCGTTCAGCGTCGCCGTGAAGCGCTCGTCCGACTCCTCGATCTCGCCCTCGATGTGCAGGCGCGCCGGGCCCGTCTCGGTCCACAGGTCGAGGAAGTAGGCCCAGCCCGGCTCGTCCGGGTCGTCGGACTTGGTGAGCGCCTCGACCCCGTAGATCTCGCGCGGCGGCAGCACCAGCGCCTCGGGGCAGTCGTCCTCGACGCGACGGCGCAGGTCCTCGACTTCGAGCCGGTTGCCAGACACGACGTGGAGCTCCTCGTAGTCGCCGTCCACGACCAGTTCGACGATGTCCTCCAGTGCCCGGTACATCGCATCGGGCATCAGCTCGAGGCTTTCCGCGATCGCTTCCCGTCCGCCCAACGGGTCGCTGGGCGTCAGGCTGAGCCGGTTGTAGAAGTAGTCCTCGCACGCCGCGCGCGCCTGACGGCGGATGCCCTTGCTCAACCCCGCGGCGCCGAGCGCGAAGATCCCCGCCTCGATCGCTTCCTCGAGCGTCCCGTGGCGGCGCGTCAGCTGCGCGGTGACCGCGCGACCGTGCTCGGTGTCGCGCGCGATCGACGAGCCGTCCATCAGGATCGAGGGAGCGTCGTGGCGGCTGTAGCCCGGGCAGGCCCGGACGGCGGAGTGAAAAACGATGAGGTGGTCGCCCACGAGCTGCATCCTACGAACGCAGAACGACCTCGGTGTGGCTGCCCGTACGCCGGCAGGGGGCGGCCGCACCGGAAGACGCGGGGCAGCGCGATAGAGCGGGCCGGCGTGTGGAGGCAGTATTCGTCCCATGAGCCCGACCGACATCCACATCATCCACGCGGCCGCCGCGCACACCGCGCGCCTGAGCCGTCGCGGACGTCGCGCCGCCTAAGGACTTCGCCGTGACCGTCACCATCACACCCCGCATGCCCGTCGCCACCGCTCACGCGTACACCCTCCCCACGGTGCGTGAGATTCCCCCGGTGCAGCGTCCCGGCACCTTCGACTCGACCTGGTGACCTGACCGGGGCCGCCATGGTCCCGGGCGGTCGAGCCCCCCGACGATGAACCCTGAACGCCCGCGCGGCTCAGCCGCGCGGGCGCATCGTCCGCCAGCTACTCAGCGCGGCCGGCCCAGACGGTGACGCGCTCAAGTGGCAGGCCGGCCTTCGTGGCGACGAGCCACGCCGCGTGATCCTCGTTCTCGGTCCACACGTCGCGCACGACGATCGTCGCGCCATCGCGCTCGATCGTCCAGCCCGACTGCTTGGCCGCCGCCTCGAGCTCGGATCGGCGCTCACCGGGATCGAACCCGTTGGGCAGCGTCACGTCGAACGGCTCGTGGTCGGGGGAATGCTTGCGCTTCGCCATGGCGTGGCCGGTTCAGGCCGACCGCACCTCGGATGCAGCCTGTTCGATGAGATCTACGACGACTGCCGGCTGCGACACGAAGATCGCGTGGCTGCCGGCGGCCTCGACCGTGGTCGCACCCGTCCGCTCGGCCATCGAGCGCTGGGCCGGCGGGGGGATCATCCGGTCGTCGGACGCGACCAGGTACCAGCTCGGCTTGCTCCGCCAGGCCGGTTCGCTGATCGTGCCGCCCAGGGCGTCGACGCCCCATGGCACCTGTGAGTCGGCCCAGAACTCGGCCAGGTCGGCCGGGACGTCGGCGGCGAACGACTCGTGGAACTTGTCGCGGTCGAGGAACAGGAAGCCGTCCTGCGGCGGCAGGATCGGCGGCACGGGCGCGCCGGGCGGCGGATTGGCGATCAGCGTGTTCACGGACTCGCCCGCGTCGGGGGCGAACGCCGCGATGTAGACGAGCGCCGCCACGTTCGGATCGTTGCCCGCCTCGGTGATCACGGCTCCGCCGTAGGAATGCCCGACGAGGATGACCGGTTCGCCCTGCGCGTCGACGATCATCCTGGTCGCGGCAGCGTCCCCTTCGAGCGACAGCGTCGGATTCTGGACGACGGCGACGCGGTAGTCGCGCTGCTTGAGCAGGCGGTAGACCTCCTGCCAGCCGGAGCCGTCCACGAAACCCCCGTGGACGAGGACGACGGTGCCTGCTCCACTCATGGTGGTCTCCTTCGAGGGGGACGAGTGAAGGCAGCGAGCCTACGTCGCGCGTTAGCCGCAAGCAAGCGGCGGTCAGCCGAGATGCCTGCTCGCACACGCGGATGCGGGCCTGGCGGTTGCGGTCACTGCGGTGCAGTGCCCGGATCGCTGTATTCGGCGATCCGTACGCGATGGGGGCTGGCAAGGCGTGAGGCGGCGGCGCGGCGCTCCTGCGCCGAGCGGCTGGCTGGGGCGAATGCGCTCCAGGTGAACCAGTGTCCGAATCCGCGTTGCAGCGTCTCATCCTGCGGAGGACTCGCGTTGCCCAGCTCGGCCCGTCCCAGGTAGACGCGGTAGAGCGTGGCTGTCGACGGTGACCTCGAGGTCGACGTCGAAGCCGGGATGCTGCACGCAGACTGAGACCTCGGAGGGCTCGAGGACCATCCAATAGCGGTACGTGGGGTCGCGAAAGTCGAACTGAACCACGGTTCGGTTGGGTGGGAGCCGCTGTCGATCGACGTGGCGGGCCATCCAGACGATCAACAGGAGGGGATCGAGTTCGTCGCGGCGCGGCTCGGTGAACGACCAAGTTGCCCCCCACTCGCCGATCGCCTGCACGACCGGCTGGAGGTCACGGCCGGCGGACGTGAGGCGATATTCGAGGGTGCGGCCTTTGGGGCCCGTCCTGCGTTCGATGACCTCTGCGCGCTCGAGCGCGCGCATGCGGTCGGTGAGGACCGAGCGCGAGATCCCTGGGAGGCCGCGCTGGAGCTCGTTGAAGCCGCTCGCGCCCCCGAGCATCTCGCGCACGATCAGAAGCGTCCAACGGTCGCCGAGGATCTCGGTGGCCTTGGCAACGGGGCAGTACTGCGCATAGCTGCGCATCGCATCACCATGCTAACCGCGGATTTGCGGTAGGTCTGGTACTCGAACCGGTTGGTTCGAAAGTGGAACTAGTCAGCCCGGGTGGGCTGGTGGGACGGTCATCGAGCACAGCGAGGAGGACGAGAGATGACCGCTTTCCGGACACCACTGGCATCGCCCCTGGAGACACCATTCGACGAGTTCGCCGGATCGTTGCGCGGAGAGCTGCTGCTGCCGACCAGCCCCGGCTACGAGACTGCGCGCAGGATCTGGAATGGCGCGGTTGACCGCCATCCGGCCTGCATCGTGCCGCTGTACGGGCGTGGCCGATGTGGTCGCGGCGGGGCTCGCGCGCGACCACGACATGGAGATCGCCGTACGAGGCGGGGGCCACAATGTGGCCGGCACCGCGATGTGCGACGACGGGGTCGTCATCGACCTCTCGGCGATGCGGGCCGTCTGGGTCGACCCCGCCGGCCGCACGGCCTGGGTGCAGGGTGGTGCTCTGTGGGGCGACGTCGATCGCGAGACGCAGGCCCACGGCCTGGCCACCACCGGCGGCATCGTGGGCCACACGGGCGTCGCCGGGCTCACCCTCGGCGGCGGCATCGGCTTCCTCATGCGCAAACACGGGCTCGGCGTCGACAACCTTCTGGCCGCCGAGGTGGTCACCGCCGACGGCGGCATCGTCCGGGCGTCAGCCGACGAACACCCCGAGCTGTTCTGGGCGCTGCGAGGCGGCGGCGGCAACTTCGGCGTCGTCACCTCATTCCGGTTCTCCCTCCACACCGTCGGACCCACCGTGATGGCCGGGCCCGTCTTCTGGGCGGCCGACGACACCACCGAAGTGCTGCGCTTCTACCGGGACTTCGCCGCCGAAGCGCCCGACGAGCTCGGCACCGTCGTCAGGCTCGGCACCGTCCCACCACTGCCGGTCATCCCCGAGGACCTGCACTGGCGGCCGGCCATCGCCGTCGTCTGCTGCTACGCCGGCGCCGTCGATGACGGCGAGCGTGCGGTGCGGGCCCTCCGCCGGTTCGGAACGCCACTCGTTGACCTGCTCGCGCCCTCGCCGTACGTCGAGTTCCAGGGCGGCATGGACGACACCGTCCTGCACGGGTGGCACTACTACTGGAAGGCGACGAACCTCGCCGGGCTCTCAGACGACGCCATCACCGTCATCGCCGATCATGCCTACGCCGCCGGCTCGCCCCGGTCGTATGCGGCGATGTTCCACATGGGTGGCGCCGTCGCCCGAGTCCCACGCGACGCCACCGCCTACGCCGGCCGCGACGTGGCCCACAACATCGTGATCGACGCCGTATGGCTCCCTGAGGCCTCCGGCGAGCACGCCGCGGCCGAGACCGCCTGGGCGCGCCGGTTCGTCCAAGCCCTCCAACCGCACAGCCCTGGTGGCGTGTACGTCAACTTCCTCGATTCCGACGACGACTCCAGCCGGACTCGAGAGGCCTACGGCGATCAGATCTACCGGCGACTCGCCGAAGTCAAGGCCAAGTACGACCCTGACAACGCCTTCCACCACAACAAGAACATCCAGCCCGGTGACCGCTAGGCGCGGCGCGAGATCCTGAAGATGGGATGCAGTGGCGCGATGCGGCGCAGATCGTCGTCCGGCGCATCGGCGCCGACACCCTCGAAGAAGGCACCGACCTCCCAAGCCCATTTCTTCAGGTACGAGCGGAGGAGCGGCACCTTCTCGTCGTCGGGAAGCTCGGTGGCGGTGAACGCCTCGATCCTGCGGCCCTTCCGCAGGCGGCCTTCACCGCTCGCTCGGAGGTTGCGCACCCACTGCGTCTCGCCGCGCGGCGCCACGATGTACCGCTCGCCCTCGTAGTTGAGCGGATTCACCGGCGTGCGCCGCCACTCGCCGCTCTTCCGGCCACGCACCTCCAGCACGCGAGAGCCCACGAGGCTCACGCCCAGCCGCGTCAGTCCTGCAACGAGCCGGTTGAAGACGTGTTTCGTGAACCATCCGGGCCGCTGGTAGTCGGTCGCCATCGGCTCCTAGTGTGAGCGATCGAAGCCCGCAACGGAAGCTGCGGTGGCATCACAGCCGCCGCGCGTGGCGTCCGTACCCCGAGCGGAGCAGCGATCGTTGAATCAGAGCCCGGGCCGCCCACGCCGGGGTCGGGCGAGACCATCACGCCGGGCTCGGTATTCCGATCGCGACTGCACACGGGAGCCTGTGCCCACGCACACCATGACCATGCCGCCCTCCCGCAGGCCGCGAACGAGAAGACGCCGAAACCATGGCCACTGCCCGTGGGCGGTCCGCGGCATGTCCTCTCCGGGGCGCTCAGGCGCGAGCCTGCGAGCGCTGCCCCGGGAGGGCATGCCGACGGACCGACCCCAGCAAACGTCCGCGGCTAGGCCGGCACGGGCTCCGGAGCCGCATGCACCGGCACCCGAGCATCGGAGCGCAACAGCGCGCCGGTGACGATCGCGCCGAAGGCGAAGATCGCCGCCGCCCACCAGAACGCCGTCACGTAGCCCTCGACGGCAGCCTGGGCGCTCGGCCCGTTGCGCGCGATGAAGTCGGACGATGCCGACACGGCGAGCGTGCTCAGGAGCGCGGTGCCGATCGAGCCGCCGACCTGCTGGGACGTGTTGACCATCGCCGACGCGACGCCGGTGTCGTGCCGCGGCACGCCGAGCGTGGCGGTGGCGAACGACGGCGCGATGATGAGGCCGAAGCCGACGCCCATGAGGATCAGCGACGGCATGACGTGCGACGCGTACGCGCTGTCCACGCCGATCCGCGTCAGCAGCACCATCGCGACGGCCGCGAGGACCATCCCGGTGGGCACCAGCGGGCGCGGCCCGGTGCGGGCCAGGACCTTCGTGTTGACCAGCGTCGCGGTGATGATGATCGAGACGTTCATCGGCAGGAACGCGAGGCCGGTCTCGAGCGCGCTCAGGCCGAGCGTGTTCTGCAGGTAGAAGGTCAGGAACAGGAACACGCCGAAGATGCCGGCGCCCGCGACCGCGATGGCCACGAAGGCGCCGCCGCGGTTGCGGTCGGTGACCACGCGCAGCGGGAGCAGCGGGTTCTTGACGGTCCGCTGGAGCGCGACGAAGGCGATCAGGAGGACGACGCCGGCGCCCAGGAAGGCGAGCGTCGCGGGATCGCTCCAGCCGTCGGACTCGGCCCGCGAGAAGCCGAAGACGAGCGCGAAGAGGCCGGACGACGCGAGGATCGTGCCGGGGATGTCGAGCCGCGGGCGGTCGGCCGCCGGCATGTGGTGGAGCAGACGCGCGCCGCCGATCGCCGCGGGGACGGCGAAGAGGATCGACACGTAGAGGCACCAGCGCCAGTCGAGCACCTCGGTCAGCGCGCCGCCGAGCAGGAGCCCGAAGGCGCCGCCGGCGCCCGCGATGGCGCCGAAGATGCCGAACGCCTTGCCGCGCTCGGAGGGATCGGTGAACGTCGTGGCCAGCAGCGACAGCGCGGCGGGAGCCAGCAGCGCGCCGAACGCGCCCTGCAGCGCGCGGGCGCCCACGAGCAGGCCGAAGCTCTGTGCGGCGCCGCCGAGCGCGGAGGCGCCGGCGAAGCCGAGCAGGCCGGCGATGAAGACGTACTTGCGGCCGAACACGTCGGCGATGCGGCCGCCGAGGAGGAGCAGGCTGCCGAAGGACAGCGCGTACGCCGTGACGATCCACTGGCGCTGGTCATCGGAGAAGCCCAGGTCCTGCTGGGCGGAGGGGAGCGCGATGTTGACGATCGTGACGTCGAGCACCACCAGCAGCTGGGCGATGCCGATGACGGCGAGGATCATCCATCGGCGGTCGTGATGCGGATCGGGCATTGCGGGGAGGACCTCCAGAGAGCGGAGAGAGGATCTCCGGTTAAGCTATCACAAGCGGAGATACACTCTCCAGTCTCTAGGATGACCCTGTGACCGAGACCCCCCTGCGGGCCGACGCCGAGCGCAACCGGCAGCGTCTGCTGGCCGCCGCCAAGGAGCTGTTCGCCACGCGCGGGCTCGACGTGACGCTCGACGAGGTCGCGCGCCACGCCGGCGTCGGCACGGGGACGGCCTACCGGCGCTTCCCGAACAAGGACGCGCTCATCGAGGCGCTGATGGTGGACCGGATCGGCGAGCTGGGCGCGATCGCCGAGGAATGCCTCGCCGACCCGGATCCGTGGCAGGGGCTCGTCGGCTACTTCGAGCGCGCGCTGGCGCTGCAGGCGGCCGACCGCGGGCTCAAGGAGGTCCTGTTCTCGTCCGGCCGCGGGCGGGAGCGCACCGCCCACGCCCGGCGCGCGCTCGCGCCGGTGGTGACCAAGCTGGTGCGCCGGGCGGTCGAAGCGGGCGTCGTGCGACCGGAGCTGGGGACGTCGGACGTCCCGGTCATCAACTTCATGCTCAACACGGTCGTCGACTTCGGCCGCGACGTGGAGCCCGAGCTCTACCGGCGCTACCTGGCCATCGTGCTCGACGGGCTGCGGCCCCAGCCTCCCGGGAGCGAGCCGCTGCCGATACCTGCGCTCGAAGTCCGGCGCTTCCAGGACGCGCTGACGGCCTGGAAGCCCTAGTCGCGCTGCATCGTCCTGACGCCCTCGGCGGGCGTCCAGACCTGGATGATCAGGTGCTTGCGGGCCTCGTCGAGGCCGACGGTCGAGACCTCGTGCAGGTCGAGCCGGAACCGGTGCGACGGGCTCCCGCCGTGTGGCTCGCTCTCGAGCTCCTCGACCACGCCGGCGAGCTTCGCGTCACCGGTCCAGACGTCGGGCTCGTCGGAGCCGCTGTGGAGCGCGAAGCGCGGGTCGCGCTGGAGGTCGAGCGCTTTCAGCGCCTGCCACATCGACCCGATCATGAGCTCGCCGTCGCGGAACTCGGACTCGGTGCCGGAGATGCGCGGGGAGCCGTCACGCCGCAGCGTGGCGATCGTCTTGTGCTTGTGGGCGTCGAGCCGCCCGCGAACGGTGGCGGCGAGCTCAGGGGCGGCGGCTTCGAAGTCGGACCAGCTGGGCATGGGACGGACACTGCCGTCCGTGCGATCCTTCGTCCAGGGGGACGTCGAATGCGATCAACCGACCGGCTGCGCGACCTGATCGACCTCGTCGTCTCCTCGCTGGACGAGCCCGAGACGGACGGGCGCGCGCTGGCGCGGCGGGCGCACTTCTCGCGCGACCATCTCGACCGGCTGCTGGCGGCCGCGACCGGCGAGTCGCCGGTGGCGCTCCGGCGGCGGCTGCTGCTCGAGCGCGCGGCATGGCAGCTGCGCAACGGCGCGACGCCCGCCGAGGCGGGCCCGGCGGCGGGCTACGGGTCGGCGGCGGCCTTCTCGCGCGCCTTCTCCCGGGCCTACGGGGCGCCGCCGAGCGAGTTCGCGGGCCCGATCGAGCTCGAGGCGCCGAACGGGATCCACTTCCACCCGCCGGGCGCGCTGCTCATCCCCGGCGCCCGGACCCCCGTGGCCGGGCGCGACCTCACCGAGCGCATGGTCTCCCACCACGTCGACCGCACGCGCGAGCTGCTCGAAGCCGCGGCGTCGCTGCCCCGCGAAGCGCTCGAGCGGCCCGTGCGGCCCGGCCTCGTGGTCGTGTGGTTCGAGGGGGAGGAGGCGAGCGCGGCGCTCATGGCCGAGCGGCTCGTCTTCACGCTCGAGGTCTGGGTCGCCGCGATCACGGGCGAGCCGGCGCCGGACGGTGCGGGCGACCTCCTGCGGCGCTTCGGCCGTGCGGCGCCGGCCTTCGCGCGCGTAGCGCGCGGCATCCGCGACCGTGGAGCGTGGGACGACGCGTTCGTCGACGCGCTGTGCGAGCCGCCGCAGTCGTTCACCTACGGCGGCGTGCTCTCGCACGTCCTCTCGTACGGGGCGATCCGCCGCGAGGCGCTCGCCTCGGTGCTGCGCGAGCTCGGCGCCGACCTCGCGTCGGGCGACCCGATCGAGTGGGAATCCGCGTAAAACGTGACGCTGCCGTCATCTTCGCCGGTAGAGTGACCGGTCGAGATGGCCCACGACTACGACTGGCTGGTCATCGGATCGGGCTTCGGGGGCAGCGTCTCCACTCTGCGGCTGCGCGAGAAGGGCTATTCCGTGGCCGTGCTGGAGTGCGGCAAGCGGTTCGCCGACGACGACTTCCCACGGTCGACCTGGGACCTGCGCCGCTACTTCTGGGCGCCGAAGCTCGGGATGCGCGGCATCTTCCGGCTGTCGATCTTCAAGGACGTCACGATCGCCAGCGGCTCGGGCGTGGGCGGCGGCTCGCTCGGCTACGCGAACACGCTCTACCGTGCGCGGCGCCGCTTCTACGAGGATGCCCAGTGGGCCGGCCTCGCCGACTGGGAGACCGTGCTCGCGCCGCACTACGACACGGCGGAGCGGATGCTCGGCGTCGTCGCCTACGACGAGGACGACCACGCCGACGACCTCCTCCGCGAGTACGCCCGCGAGCTCGGGGTGGAGGACACGTACGCCAAGACGCGCGTCGGCGTCTTCCTCGGCGCGCGGCCGGGGGAGACGGTCCCGGACCCGTACTTCGACGGTGCGGGGCCGGACCGCACGGGCTGCATGCGCTGCGGGCGCTGCATGATCGGCTGTCCGCACGGGGCGAAGAACACGCTGGTCAAGAACTACCTGTGGCTGGCCGAGCGGGCCGGTGCGGAGGTCCTGCCCGAGCGGATGGTGGTCGGCATCCGGCCGCTCGGCGCGGCCGACGGCTCGGAGGGCTACGAGGTCACCACCGAGCGGCCGGGCGCCTGGTTCCGCAGGCAGCGCCGGACCTTCACGGCGCGCGGCGTGGTGCTGGCGGCGGGCGCCCTCGGCACCAACCGGCTGCTGGCCGCCTCGAAGCTCCACGGCTCGCTGCCGCGCGTGTCCGACCGGCTCGGCGAGCTCGTGCGCACCAACTCGGAGGCGATCCTCGCCGTCACGCTCCCGCCCGGCGCGCCGGACATCACGCGGCGTGTGTCCATCACCGGCTCGATCTACCCCGACCCCGACACGCACATCGAGACCGTCGTCTACGGCGACGCCGCGGACTCCATGAGCGCGCTCTACACCGTGATGGTGGGCGACGGCACGCGCGTGACGCGGCCGCTGAAACTCGCCCGTGCCGCCGCCCGGCACCCCCTCACGTTCCTGCGCCTCTTCAACCCGCGCGGCTGGTCGCGACGCACGATCATCGTGCTCGTGATGCAGACGCTCGACAACGCGATCGCGCTGCGCGCGACGCGCACGCGCGGCGGCGTGCGGCTGCAGACCGCGCAGGACCCCGAGCGGCCCATGCCCACCTACATCCCGGTCGCCAGCCACTTCGCGCAGTGGCTGGCGAAGCGGACCGGCGGGACCGCCCAGAGCTCGTTCATGGAGGCGGTGGCCAACGTCCCGAGCACCGCGCACATCCTCGGCGGCGCGGTCATCGCCGCCGACCCCTCACGCGGCGTGGTCGACGGCCGCCAGCGCGTGTTCGGCTACGAGAACCTGCTGGTCTGCGACGGCGCGGCCGTGCCGGCCAACGTCGGCGTCAACCCGAGCCTCACGATCACGGCCATGGCCGAGCACGCCATGACCCACGTGCCGCCCGCGGGCGGCTACGACGCGGCCGTGACGTCGCGCGCGAAGGTCTCGAACACCTCGACGTAGCGGGCGAGGTCGGCCTCGGTGTGCAGCACCGAGAGCGTCCACTCCTCGTCCTGGCCCGGGGTCATGAAGATCCCGTTGTTCATGTGGTAGAGCCACGCCAGGTCGGTCAGGTCGTGGTGGATCTTCGTGAGGTAGTCGCGGTACTCGCGGACCGGCTCGGTGGCGAAGACCACGCAGCCCTTGGAGCCCATGCCGACCGTGTGGGCCGGGAGCCCGTACTGGGCGATCACGCGCTCGCAGCCGGCCATCAGCGTCTTGTTGGCGGCGTGGAGCTGCTCGTAGGCGGCGGGGGTGAGGACCTCGAGGAGGGTCGCCTGCGCGGCGGCCATGGTCAGCGGGTTGCCGTTGAACGTGCCCTGCTGGCGGACGCGGTTGTCGGTCACGAGCTGGCCCAGCTCGGCGGTCATGCCGATGGCGCCGCCGGGGAGGCCGCCGCAGATCGCCTTGGCGAGGCAGACGACGTCGGGCGTGACGCCGTAGAGCTCGGTCGCGCCGCCGGCGGCCACGGCTGCGCCGGTCTTGACCTCGTCGAAGATGAGCGTGACGCCGTGCTTGCTCGTGAGCGCGCGGACCGCCTCGAGGTAGCCCGTGACCGGCGGGACGATGTTCACGTTCATCATCGCCGGCTCGAGGATCACCCCGGCCACCTGGCCCTCGAGCTCGCCCAGCAGGCGGTCGAGCGCGTCGGCGTCGTTGAACGGGACGACGCGCGTGAGGTCGGTCAGCGCCTCGGGGTAGCCCTCGCCGTAGGGGACGGAGGCCGGGCGGTCGCGGTCGCCCATCTCGGCGGCGGGGGGCTTGACGGAGACCATCACGGCGTCGTGGTGGCCGTGGTAGGTGCCCTCGATCTTGACGATGATCTGGCGGCCGCTCGCCGCGCGGGCGAGGTGGATGGCGTCCATCGTCGACTCGGTGCCCGAGTTGGTGAAGCGCCAGAACTCGAGGCCCCAGCGGCGCTTGAGCTCCTCGGCCACGATGATCGAGCCCTCGGTGGGGGCGGCGAAGTGCGTGCCCTCGTCCATCTTGGCCTTGACGGCGGCGGCGATCGTCGGGTTGGCGTGGCCGACGCACATCACGCCGAAGCCGTTGTGGAAGTCGATGTACTCGTTCCCGTCGACGTCCCACACGCGGGCGCCCTGGCCGCGCTCGAGGTAGACGGGCCACGGGTCGTTGCGCTGGAACGACGACGGCACACCACCCGGCATCACCGTGGCGGCGCGCTCGAACATGCGACTGGAGCCGGCCGTGCGCTCGCGATGGATCGCGCGCTGCCGTTCCGAGAGCGCGGCGACCCGGTCGGCGTCGATGCGGGCGGCTGCGGGCTCGATCGTCGTCATGCGCAGCAGCGTATCTGCACGGATGGTGCGGTTAACCCGCCTCCCGCAAGCGGCCGCCAAGCTCGCGCCAACGTTTCGCCAACGGCCGGGCCGCACTATGCATCCAGCGACACGGAAGTTGCGCATATCCCCCCTCCGAGGATCGCCCAACGTGATCCCGGCCGCGGCGGACGCGGTCTGACCCCCCGCCATCCGCCACCCCCTCACGAAGGGCCCGCTTCCCCCGGCGGGCCCTTCGTCGTTAAGACGCCTCGCGCAGCGCGGCTCGGCGGATCTTGCCGCTCGCGGTCTTCGGCAGGTCGAGGGCGAACTCGACGATCCGCGGGTACTTGTACGGCGCCGTCTGCTCCCGCACGTGGGCCTGCAGCTCGCCGGCCAGCGTGTCCGACGGCGCGAACCCCTCGCGCAGGACGATCACGGCGCGCACGACGCTGCCGCGCTCGTCGTCGGGGGCCGCGACGACGGCGGCCTCGGCCACCGCGTCGTGCGACACCAGCGCGGACTCGACCTCGAACGGCCCGATCCGGTACCCGGCCGAGATGATCACGTCGTCCGTGCGGCCCACGAAGTGCAGGAAGCCCTGCTCGTCGCGCTCGACGCGGTCGCCGGTGCGCCACAGCGCGCTCGGGCCGGTCGGGGGCGGCTCCTCGCCGAGGTAGCCGAGGAAGAAGGTGGGGATGGTGGTCGGATCGGCGACCAGCTCGCCTTCGTCGACGTCGAGCCGCACGCCGGGCAGCGCGATGCCCATCGAGCCGGGGCGGGCGGGCACGCCCAGCGGCATGCCGGTCAGCTGGCCGGTCTCCGTCTGGCCGTAGCCGTCGCGGACCCAGAGATTCGTCGCGTCGTGCCAGGCGCCGAGCACCTCGGGGTTGAGCGCCTCGCCGGCCGCGACGGCGCCGCGGAGGTCGATCAGGCCGCGCAGCGTCGCCCGCTTGGCGATCAGGCGGTACTCGGTCGGTGCCATGCACAGGAGGTCGACGCGCTCGCGCTCGATGAGCTCCAGTCGCTCGTGGGGGTCGAAGCGCGCGTCGTGCAGGAAGCAGGCCGCGCCGCGCAGCCACGGCGCCACGAAGACGTTGCGGGCCGACTTCGACCAGCCCGAAGCGGCGGTGCACCAGACCAGGTCGCCCTGGCGGGCGTCGAGCCAGTGCCGGGCCTGCAGCATCTGGCCGGACAGGTACCGCTGGCCGTGGAGCACGGCCTTCGGCTCGCCCGCGGTCCCGGACGTGAAGGTGATCAGGCACGGGTCGTTGGGCTCGAGCGCCTCGTGCGGCGGCACGGGAGGGTCGCCGAGCTCGCCCCACGGCACCCAGAGCGTCGGGCCGTCCCAGCCGGCGGCGGCGAGCGTGTCGGCGTTGCGCTCGTCACAGATCACCAGGCGCGGCTGGGCGGCGGCGAGCCGCAGCTCGAGGTCCTTGGGCCGCAGCTGCTCGTTGCACGGCAGGGCGACGAGCCCGAGCCGGAAGCACGCCACCAGCGCCAGAACCCACTCGGGGCGGTTGCCGACCAGCGTCATGACCACGTCGCCGCGACGCAGCCCTTCGCCGTGCAGACGCGCTGCCACGGCGCCCGCCGCGGTGGCGACCGCGCCGAAGCTCAGCTCGGTGCGCGAGCCGTCGCGAGCGATCGCGACGAGCGCGCGGTTACGGGCCGGAGCGGCCTCGACGACGTCGCGAGCGAAGTTCACCGGCGCGCAAGCCTATGCGGCGAACGCGTGCGACGACCGCAGGTATCCTCGCCGCCATGGCCCTAGCCACCCCGTTCTACGAGAAGACCGACGAGCAGAAGGCCATCCTGGAGATGGTCCGCCAGTTCGTCGACGAGCAGATCATCCCGCAGGCCGAGCACTACGACCACGAGGACGAGTTCCCCGAGCCGATCGTCGAGCAGATGAAGGAGCTCGGCCTCTTCGGGACCACGATTCCCGAGGAATACGGCGGGATGGGGCTCGACCTGACGACGTACGCGATGATCGTCGAAGAGCTCTCGCGCGGCTGGATCTCGATCTCCGGCGTGGTCAACACGCACTTCATCGGCTCC
This sequence comes from uncultured Solirubrobacteraceae bacterium, assembly GCA_963774155.1. Classification (GTDB taxonomy): domain Bacteria; phylum Actinomycetota; class Thermoleophilia; order Solirubrobacterales; family Solirubrobacteraceae; genus DASSUW01. The sequence continues at coordinate 194,111 of CAVZDW010000002.1, read as the reverse complement.
TACCTGCTGATGAAGTTCGGCAGCGACGAGCAGCGGCAGCGGCTGCTGCCGAAGATGGCCACCGGCGAGATCCGCGCGGCGTTCTCGCTGTCGGAGCCGGAGCTGGGCTCGGACGTGGCGGCGATCAAGACCTCGGGGGTCAAGACCGAGGACGGGGACTGGGAGATCAACGGCCAGAAGATGTGGGTGACCAACGGCCTGCGCTCGGGCGTGGTCTTCGTGCTGGTGCGCACGGACAAGGACTCCGTGACGCCGCAGAAGGGCATGACGTGCTTCGTCTGCGAGAAGGAGCCGGGCGCTTCGGAGAACCCGGGGCTCACCGTCCCGCCGCAGATCAAGAAGCTCGGCTACAAGGGCGTCGAGTCGACCGAGCTGGTCTTCGACGGCTACCGCTGCCCGGCCGACATGGTCCTCGGCGGTGAGGAGGCCGGGCTCAACAAGGGCTTCCCGCAGATGATGGACGCCCTCGAGGTCGGCCGGGTCAACGTCGCCGCCCGCGGCGTGGGCATCGCCCAGCGCGCGCTGGAGCTGGCGCTGCGCTACTCGCAGGAGCGCCGCGCGTTCGGCAAGCCGATCGCCCAGCACCAGGCGATCCAGTTCAAGCTCGCCGACATGGCCACCAAGGTCGAGGCGGCCCGGCTGCTGACCCTGAAGGCCGCGCGGCTGAAGGACGCTGGCGAGCGTTCCGACCTCGAGGCCGGCATGGCGAAGCTGTTCGCGTCCGAGACCGGCAAGGAGGTCGTCGAGGACTGCTTCCGCATCCACGGCGGCTACGGCTACTCGAAGGAGTACGAGATCGAGCGGCTCTACCGCGACGCGCCGCTGCTGCTGATCGGCGAGGGCACGTCGGAGATCCAGCGGATGGTCATCGGCCGCACGCTGCTGCGGCGCCACAAGATCTAGGGCGCCGCCCGTCGCGAGGGCGCGCAGCGGGGTTGACGTTCGGTCTACCCTCAGCCCATGCAACACGAGGTGCTCGGCGCCGGAGCACCCGTGTTGCAGTCCCATCGCCGGGCCCATGCCCGGATCGCGGCCGGCCTGTTCGCCGGCCTCGGCGTCCAGGTCGGTGCCTGGGCCGTTCTCATCCCCGATCTCGTCGCGTCGCGGGGCCTGACCCCGGCTGAGCTCGGCGTGGCGCTGGCCGTCATGGCGGCCACGTCGATCGGCGCGCTGGCCGCGGCCGGCCCGCTCGCCGACCGCGTCGGGCGGCGGCCGCTCGCGGTCGCCGGGGCGCTCGGCTTCGCCGCGGTCTTCGTCGCGCTCGCCGTGACCAAGTCACAGGCCGCGCTGTGGCCGACCATGGCCGTCTACGGCATCGCCAGCGGCTGTCTCGATCTCGCCGCCAACGCCGTCGGGAGCGACTACGAGCGCGCGCACCGGACACGGGCCATGATCCGGCTGCACGCCGGCTTCAGCGCCGCCGCCGCCGCAGGAGCGCTCGCCGCGGGCGCCATCGGCCCCGACACCTACTGGATCGTCGCGGCGCTCTACGTCGTGCTCGCCGTCGGTGCGGGGCTCGCGCCGCTCCCGCCGCACGAGGAGCTCGGGCACGAAGCGCCGAGCGGCCGGCTCGAGCTGCTCCGGATCCCCGCGGTCGCGACCGCCGTCGGCCTGGTCACGCTCTGCTTCTTCGGCGACGGCGCGATCGAGGGCTACGCCGCGCTGTTCCTCCGCGACGTCCTCGAGTCCGGCTCGCTGCTCACCGGCGTCGCGCTCGCCGCCTTCCACACCGCGTCCCTCGTCGGGCGCCTCGTGTTCTCCAGGCCGAGCAACGAGCGCACCGTGCTGACGATCGCCGGCCTCCTGGCCAGCGCCGCCATGGCCGTCGTGGTGCTCGCCGAGGGGCCGGCGCTCGCGGCCGCCGGGTTGCTCGTGGTCGGCTTCGCACTCGCCCCGGTCGTGCCGACCGCGCTCTCCCTGGCCGCCCGCAACGCGCCCGGCCGCAGCGCCACCGCGGTGTCGCTCGTGACCACCGTCGGCTACGCCTCGTTCGTCCTCGGCCCGCCCGCCGTCGGCGCGCTCGCAGGGCTCACGTCGCTGCGGACGGCGCTCGTCCCTGTCGTCGTGTCAACAGCCATGATCGCTGTCCTGGCGCGGCGGGTACGGTGAGGAGATGGGGCGCCAGCTGGTGTTCGGATACGGCTCTCTGCCTGCCGAGGAGGCGGGGGTCGCGTGCTGCCTGCGCGACCACCGCCGCGGCTGGGACGTGGCCATGGACAACCGCGAGGCGATCCCCGGCTACAAGTACTACCTCGACCCCCACACGGGCGAGCGGCCCGCGGTCTACGTCGCCTACCTGAGCATCAGCCCGGCACCGGGCGAGCGCGTCAACGGCTTCGCCTTCATCGTCGACGACGAGGAGCTCGCCCTGCTCGACCAGCGCGAGCGCAACTACGAGCGCCGGGACGTCACGGAGCTGCTGGAGACCGACCTCGGCGGCCGGGTGTGGGCCTACGTCGGCACCGCCGCCGCGCGCAAGCGGCTGGCCATCGGCCGCGAGCGCGGCACCGCGGTGGTCTCCCGCCGCTACCTCGAGCGGGTGCGCGACGCCTTCGACGCGCGCGACCTGCTCGACGACTTCGACGCCACCACCGATCCCCACGACCTCCCGCTGCGGACGCTACTCCGGCGTGACATACGCCCCTGAGAGCCCGCCGTCGACCAGGAACGTCGACGCGTTCACGTAGGACGACTCGTCGGACGCCAGGAAGAGCACGGCGTTGGCGATCTCGCGCGCCTCGGCGAAGCGGCCCATCGGCAGGTGCACGAGGCGCCGCGCCGCCTTCTCCGGGTCCTTGGCGAACAGCTCCTGCAGCAGCGGCGTGTTGACCGGCCCGGGGCACAGCGCGTTGACGCGCACGCCCTGGCGGGCGAACTGCACGCCCAGCTCGCGCGTCATGGCCAGCACCGCGCCCTTGGACGCCGTGTAGGAGACCTGCGAGGTCGCCGCGCCCATCACGGCCACGAACGACGCCGTGTTGATCACCGAGCCGCGGGTGGGTGGCGAATTATCAAGCAGGTGCGGGATGCCGTGCTTGCAGCAGAGGAAGACGGACTTCGTGTTCACGTCCTGCACGCGCTGCCACGCCTCCAGCGACGTCTCCAGGACGGACCCGTCGTCGTTGGGGGAGATGCCCGCGTTGTTGAAGAGCACGTCGATGCGCCCGAGCTCCTCCCGGGCGCGCGCGTACATCGAGCGCACCGCGTCCTCGTCGGCGACGTCGCAGGCCAGCGCGAGATCGACCCCGGCGCGTGTCGTCGCGCAGGTCGACCCCGACGACCGTCGCGCCCTCCGAGCGGAACAGCGCGGCCGTCTCGGCCCCGATCCCGCTCGCCGCCCCGGTGATGACGCAGACCTTCCCCTCGAGCCGGCTCATGTGGCGTAGTACACGGTCTTGACCTCGGTGTAGTGGTCCAGCGCATGCGGGCCCAGCTCGCGGCCGTACCCCGACTGCTTGAAGCCCCCGAACGGCGTCGACACCCGCACCGAATTGTTGGAGTTGATGGAGAGGACCCCGGTCTCGACCGCCCGCGCGACGCGCAGCGCCTTGGCGCCGTCACGCGTCCAGATCGAGCCCGACAGGCCGTAGATCGTGTCGTTGGCCAGCGCGACGGCCTCCTCCTCGTCGCGGAACGGCACGACCACCGCCACCGGCCCGAAGATCTCCTCGCGAACGGCGCGGTCGTCCCGGTCGACCGGGCAGAGGACGGTCGGCGGGAACCAGAACCCGGGGCCGTCGGGAGCGCGGCCCTGGATGGCCACCGGCGCGCCGTCGGGCACGAAGGAGGCGACGGTCTCGCGCTGGCCGGCGGAGATGAGCGGGCCCATCTGGGTCGCCTCGTCGAGCGGGTCGCCCACCACCACGGCCTCGACCGCCTCCTCCAGCGCGTCCATGAACGAGTCCAGCGCGGAGCGCTCGACGAGGATGCGCGAGCGCGCGCAGCAGTCCTGGCCGGCGTTGCCGAACACGGCGCCCGGCGCCGCCGCGGCCGCCGCGGCGATGTCGGCGTCCGCGAACACGATGTTGGCCGACTTGCCGCCCAGCTCGAGCGTGACCCGCTTGATCGTCTCCGCTGCGCCGGCCGCGATCCGGCGGCCCACCTCGGTGGAGCCGGTGAACGCGACCTTGGCCACGTCGGGGTGCGCGACCAGCTGCGCGCCGGCCGTCGAGCCCGGCCCGGCGACGACGTTCACGACGCCTTCGGGGAGCCCGGCCTCGACCGCGATCTGCTCGAACTCGAGCGCGGTCAACGGGGTCAGCTCGGCCGGCTTGAGCACCACCGTGTTGCCCGCCGCCAGCGCGGGGGCCAGCTTCCACGACGCGATGGTCAGCGGGAAGTTCCACGGCGTGATCAGCGCCACCACGCCGAGCGGCTCGCGGAACGTCATGCCCACGCCGCCGCTCACCGGGATCGTGTCGCCGAGGTTCCGCTCGACGGCGCCCGCGTAGTAGCGGAACGTGTCGGCGACCATGCCCATCTCGCCGCGTGCGTCGCCGATCGGCTTGCCCGCGTTGCGGGCCTCGAGCACGGCCAGCTCCTCCTGGCGCTCGCCCAGCGCGTCGGCCAGGCCGTGCAGCAGCCGCGCGCGGTCGGGGGGAGACACGGCGCGCCACGCGGGATAGGCGGCCTTGGCGCGGGCCACGGCGGCGTCCGCGTCGTCGGCGCCCGCGCGCGGGATCTCCGCCAGCACCTGCTCGGTGGCCGGCTCGAGGACCGTGAGCGTCATCGGACGGAGCGCGCCCGCGCCTGGTCGACCAGCGCCGTGATCATCTTCGAGGCGCCGTCGGCCTCCGGGTGCCACTGCACCCCGAGCGCGAACCCGCACGCCGGGTCCTCGATCGTCTCGGGGAGATCGTCGATCGTCGCCCAGCCGGTCACCTCGAAGCCCTCGCCGAGGCGATCGACTCCCTGGTGGTGATGCGACTTGGTCGCGTGGATCTTCTCGCCCGCGATCCGCTCGGCCAGCGAGCCGTCGGCCAGCCGGACGTCGTGATCGGCGTTGTCGAACGAGCCCATGACCCGGCGGTGATCCTCGTGCCCGACCGAGTCGGGCAGATGCTGGATCAGCGTGCCGCCGCGGGCGATGTTCATGATCTGCATGCCGCGGCAGACGCCGAGGATCGGGAGGTCGGCGTCGAGCGCCCCGCGCGCGAGCGCGATCTCGAACGCGTCGCGCTCCGGCACGCTGCCGCGCGTGTGCGGGTCCGGATCGGCGTCGTAGAACCGGGGATCGATGTCGGCCCCGCCGGTGAGGATGAGGCCGTCGAGGATGTCCAGCCACGGCTCGGCGTCCTCGCTCGCGGCCGGGTCGGGCGGGAGCAGCACGGCGAGCCCGCCGGCCGCCTGGACGGCGTCCGAGTACGAGCGCGCGAGCACGTGCGCCGCCATGTCCCAGGGGCCCCAGCGCGCCTGCTCGAGCGCGGTCGACAACCCGATCACCGGCGTCACAGCCGCTCGAACCCCCGGTAGCGCTCCCAGTCCGTCACCGCCGATTCGAACGCCAGCAGCTCGACGTCGGCGTTGTTGAGGTAGTGGCCGACGACGTCCTCGCCGAACGCGCCGCGCGCCACGTCCGACGCAGCGAACAGCTCGCGCGCCTCGCGCAGCGTGGACGGCACGTGCGGCTTGTCGGCCGTATAGGCGTTGCCGGCCAGGATCGGCTCCAGCTCCAGCTTCTCGTCCACGCCGTGCAGGCCGGACGCGATCAGGGCGGCCAGCGCGAGGTAGGGGTTGACGTCGCCGCCCGGCACGCGGCACTCGATGCGCAGCGACGGCCCGTGCCCGATCACGCGGAACGCGCACGTGCGGTTGTCGCGGCCCCACGCCACCGCGGTGGGGGCGAACGACCCGGCCGCGAAGCGCTTGTAGGAGTTGACGTTCGGGGCCAGGAACAGCGTCAGCTCACGCAGGCAGGCGAGCTGACCGGCCAGGAACGACTCGAAGACCGCGTTGTCGTCGGCGAAGATCGGCGAGTCGTCGTCCGTGCGCAACGAGAGGTGGATGTGGCACGAGTTCCCCTCGCGCTGGTCGTACTTGGCCATGAAGGTGATCGACATGCCCTCCTGGGAGGCGATCTCCTTCGCGGCGTTCTTGTAGATGGTGTGGAGGTCGCAGGCGCCGACCGCGTCGGTGTAGCGGAAGTTCACCTCGTGCTGGCCGAAGTTGCACTCGCCCTTGGAGTTCTCCACCGGCAGGTCCGACGCGGCCATCTCGCGCCGGATGCGCCCGAGGAGCGGTTCGAGCCGCGTCGTGCCGAGAATCGAGTAGTCGACGTTGTAGAGGTTGCCGGGCTCCAGGTCGCGGTAGGCGTTGTGCCACGCCTCCTCGTAGGTGTCGCGGAACACGATGAACTCGAGCTCGGTGGCGGCGAGCGCACTCCAGCTGCGCTCGGCCAGCCGGTCGAGCTGGGCCTTGAGGATCTGCCGCGGCGAGGCGACGACCGGCGACCCGTCGTGCCACTGCAGGTCGGCCATGCACATCGCCGTGCCCGGCACCCAGCTCACCGAGCGCAGCGTCGAGAAGTCCGGCTTCATCTCGAAGTCCCCGTAGCCGGTCTCCCACGAGGACATCGAGTAGCCGTCGACCGTGTTCATGTCGACGTCCACGGCGAGCAGGTAGTTGCACGCCTCGGCACCGTGGTCGATCACGTCCTGGACGAAGTGCGTGCCGACCAGCCGCTTGCCCTGGAGCCGGCCCTGCATGTCGGCGAAGACGAGGAGGACGGTGTCGACCGTCCCCTCGTCGATCGCCTTGCGGAGTTCGTCGAGCGTCATCAGCGAGCGAGCTCGGCCTCGGCGCTCTCCACCGCCGCGAACTCCTCCTCCGGCGCGGAGCCGACGAGGTGGTGGCGGGAGTAGAAGCCGAAGTACGCGGCCGCGGCCAGGTAGACGCCGAGCGTGATGAACGCCGCCGTCGTGTCGACCAGGAAGGTCGCCACGACCGCGAGGATCGCCAGCACGAGCGCCACACCGGACGTCTTGGTGCCGCCGGGCGTGCGGTAGCCGCGCTCGAGGTCGGGCTCGCGCGACCGGAGCACGATGTGCGAGAGCATCATCAGCACGTACGAGACGGCGGCGCCGAACACGGCGATGTTGAGGATGCGCGCGCCCTGCGACTCCCAGGCGGCGGCCAGGCCGAAGCCGACGGCGGCCGGCAGCAGCAGCGCCAGCCACGGCACCTTGCGGCCGCTCGTCACCGACAGGAAGCGCGGGAAGTAGCCCGCGCGAGAGAGCGCGAAGAGCTGCCGCGAGTAGGCGTAGATGATCGAGAAGAAGCTGGCGATCAGGCCGAAGAGGCCGACCCAGTTCACGAAGTCGGTCACGCCGCTGCTCGCGTTGACGCCCAGGAGCGCGTCGACCGGCGGGTTGCCCGAGGCCATGATCGCGCTCGACCCGGCACCGCCCGGGGCGAAGAACAGCATCAGCGCCGCGAAGACGAGCAGCACGCCCATGCCGGCTATCAGTCCGCGCGGCATGTCGCGCTTGGGGTCGCGGGTCTCCTCGGCGGCGAGCGGCACGCCCTCGATGGCGAGGAAGAACCAGATCGCGTACGGGAAGGCCGCCCAGATGCCATCCCAGCCGAACGGCAGGAAATCGCTCGAGCCGGACGACCCGTCGGGCGGGATGTCGGTCAGGTTCGAGGTCGAGAACTCGGGGATGATCGCGACGATGAAGACGAGCAGCGCGACGACGGCGATCGCCGTGATGACGAACGTGACCTTCAGCGCCTCGCCGACGCCGACCAGGTGGATGCCGACGAACGCCGCGTAGAACACGAGGTAGACCGGCCAGCCGGCGTCGATCCCGATGTCCAGCGCCTCCACGTACGCGCCGATGAACGTGACGATCGCGGCCGGGGCCAGCGCGTACTCGATGAGGATCGCCGTGCCGGTCAGGAAGCCGCCCCATGGGCCGAGCGCGCGCCGGCCGAAGCCGTAGCCGCCGCCGGCCGTGGAGATGGTCGACGAGAGCTCCGCGAGGGCGAAGACCATGCACGTGTACATCGTCGCCATGAGGATCGTGGCGATGAGCAGGCCGCCCCAGCCACCCTTCTCGAGGCCGAAGTTCCAGCCCGCGAAGTCGCCGGAGATGACGTACGCCACGCCCAGCCCCGCCAGCAGGACCCAGCCGGCGGCGCCCTTCTTGAGCGCGCGCTTCTCCAGATAGTCGTCGCCGACCTGCTCGTAATCGACGCTCCCTCGGTGCGTCGGGCGCTGCTCAGCCATCACGCTCCCCTCTCAAAGGTATGATGGACCAGCCTTTAGGGGCGCAGGCTAGGGCTAGCCGCGCACGGATGTCAAGCGTTCCGCGTAGTCGCGGAACTGGCGCTCGAAGTCCGGCCACCACGGCGGCGGCGGATCGTCCGGGCGCCGCGGCGCGCCGATGCCGCCGTCGCCGTCCTCGCCGCGGCGCGGGCGCAGGAGCGGTGCCACGGCGAACGAGAGCACGAGCGTGATGACCGCGCACAGGCCGAACAGCAGCTCGGCACTGGGGACGTGGAGCGCGACGCCGCCGATCACGCCCAGCACCGCATACCCGGCGCTGACGCCGGCCCCCCATACGCGCATGCGCCTGGGAGCGGACATGTCATCGAGGGTACCGCCACCACGGCGCGTTCGGCCGCAGTGGCGCGATCGCGGGCAGCGGCCCCTCGGCGGTGCCCGGCAGGACCAGCTCCGCCACGTGCTCGGCGATGCCGTGCGCGGCCGACAGCCCGGTCGAGCGGATGGCCGCGACGTTGACGAGCTCGCCGTGGCGCCGGATCACGTAGTTGCAGTCGCGGCCCGCCGGGCGCAGCCCGGCGTACATCGCCACCGGCTCGGCGTCCGCGACCTCGGGGCACAGCTCGGCCGCCATCGCGCGGATCTCGTCGAGCGCCTGCGGCCGCACCGACCAGTCCTCCTTGTCGGCCTGGTCGACCGCCGTCGGGCCGGCGATGACCTTGCCGTCGACGGTGGGGAAGACGAGCACGCCGCGCGTCCGCGGGTCGTGCACGGGGAAGAGGACCCGGTCGACCGGGAGCCCGTCGAAGACGGCGAACTCGCCCTTGCGGGGGAAGATCGCGAACGAGTCGTCGCCGTAGAGCCGGGCCACCTCATCGGCGTAGAGGCCCGCGCAGTTGACGACCACGGGCGCGGGCACCTGGTCGCGGCGCGTGACCCGGAAGCCGGTGCGGATCGTCGCGCCGCCGGCCTCCGCCGCGGCGGCCAGCGCGCGCGTGTAGACGGCCGGGTCGGTGACCGCCTCTTCGGCGACCTCGAATGTCCCGCCGTCCGCCGTGCGCACGAGCGCGCCGCAGCGCAGGACCGGGATGCCGAGCGCTTCGACGATCGGGTCGCGCAGCTCCGCCGAGCGCCGGATCAGCCGCGTCTCCAGCTCCTCGGGTGGCGAGTCGAAGGCGACGTGGAGCAGCCCCGAGTTCGCGCCGCTCGCGCCGCGGGCGAGCTCGTCGTTCGCCTCCAGCAGGATCGTGTCCGCGCCCCGCCGCACGAGCGCCAGCGCCACGGCCGCGCCGACGACGCCGCCGCCGATCACCGCAACGTCATGCATGGGCCGAGCGTAGTGCTCGGCGGACCCGTCACGGCATCAAGCCGGCGAGCACCTGCTCGGTGCCCTTGAGGTGCTCGCGCACGATCCGGGCGGCGCCGAAGCCGTCGCCGCGTCCGAGCAGCCGCACGAGCTCCGCGTGCTGGGCGTTCGAGCGCGCGAGCACCGGCGCCGGGTGGGCGATGTGGGCGATCAGCTCGCTCATCTGCCCCTGGAGGTCGGTCATGGCCGCGAGCAGCCGCGCCGACCGCGAGGCCTCGGCCAGCCCGAGGTGGAAGAACACGTCGGCCCGCCGGTAGGCCGTGAAGTCCGTCACCTCGTGCATGGCCTCCACGTGCTCGCGCAGCCGCACCAGATCCTCCGGGCGGCGCCGCTCGGCGGCCAGCACCACGGTGCCGACCTCGATGGCGATCCGGTGGTCGAGCACGTCCCGCCAGTGGCCGGCGCCGAGCTCGATCCGCGTGCTCTCGGCCAGCGGCGGCGCGGCGGAGACGAACGTGCCGCCGCCCCGGCCGCGGGTGGCCGTCAGGTGGCCGCTCTCGGTCAGCGACGTGAGGGCCTGGCGCAGGGTCGAGCGGGCGATGCCGAGCTGGTCCGCGAGATCGCGCTCCGGCGGCAGGCGGGCGCCCGGCCCGAGCAGGCCGATGCGGATCGCCGTGCCGAGGCGCTCGACGGTCTCCTCGAGGGTCGTCGCCGTCTGCAGGGGCTCGAAGACGGCGGCGACGGCGGGTGAGGGAGCCTGCATCGCTGCGAGAAGGTACCTCTGTCGGCCCATTTCCGGCAAGCTTGCGCGGCGTGATCGAGGAAGCCCTGCGCGCGCTGGAGGAGGAGCTCGGCCCCGCCGAGGGCGAGCCGGTGCCGCTCACGGGTGGCCAGACCAACGCCATCTACCGCGTGCGCCTCGGCGGGCGCGAGTGCGTCGTGCGGCTCCCGGGCAAGGACAGCGACCTGCTGGGGATCGACCGCGAGACCGAGCGGGTGGCCTCCGTGGCCGCGGCGGCGATCGGCGTCGGGCCCGATGTCGTGGCGCACGAGCCGTGCCTGGTGACCGCGTTCCTCGAGGCGCGACCGGTGCCGGCGGACGAGCTCCGCGCGCGCCTGCCCGAGGTCGCGGAGGCCCTGCGCGTCATCCACGCCGGCCCGCCGCTGCCGACCACGTTCTCCCCGTTCGCGCTGATCGCCCGCTACGAGCGCACGGCACGCGAGCGCGGCGGCAGCATCCCGGCCGCGTATCCCGAGCTCCGGGCCGCCGCCGACGCCATCGAGCCGCTCTTCACGGGCGAGCGCGTGCCGTGCCACAACGACCTGCTGACCGCGAACTTCCTCGACGACGGCACGCGGCTGCGGATCCTCGACTGGGAGTACGCCGGGATGAACGACCCGCACTTCGACCTCGGCAACTTCGCCGGCCATCACGACCTCGAAGCCGACGAGGAGCTCGCGCTGCTCGAGGCGTACGGCGGCGCGAATCTGGCCAAGCTGCGGCTCATGCGGTTCATGGCCGCGTTCTGGGAGGGCATGTGGGGCGTCGTCCAGGCGACCTGCTCGGACCTCGACATCGACTACCTGGGCTACGCCGAGCTGCACCTGGACAAGGTGCGCGGCGCCCTCGCCGACCTGCCGACCCTGCTGGAGGACGCCCGTGCCGCCTGAGCTCCCGGACCGTGCCCGCTGCGTGATCGTCGGCGGCGGCGTCGCCGGCACGTCGATCGCCTACCACCTGGCCGAGCTGGGCTGGAGCGACGTCGTGCTGCTCGACCGGCGCGAGCTCACCAGCGGATCGACCTTCCACTCGGCGGGCCTCGTCGGCCAGCTCCGGTCCTCGGTCTCGCTGACGAAGATGATGATGTACTCGGTCGAGCTCTACCGGAAGCTCGGCGGCGGGGAGTTCGACCCGGGCTGGACGGAGTGCGGCGGCATCCGGCTGGCCTGCACGCCGGAGCGCTGGGAGGAGACGCGCCGCCAGGCGGGCTGGGCCAAGACGTTCGGCCTGCCGCTGGAGCTGATCTCGGCCGACGAGGCCGAGGAGCGCTTCCCGCCGATGGTCACCGACAAGGTGATCGGGGCCTCGTGGCTGCCCACCGACGGCTACCTGGACCCGTCGCAGCTCACGTACGCGCTGGCCGACGGCGCGCGCCGGGGCGGGTGCACGATCGCGACGAACACGCGGGTGACCGGGATCGACGTGGCGAACGGCGCCGTCACGAAGGTGCTCACCGAGCGCGGCGACATCGAGTGCGAGGTCGTGGTCAACGCCGGCGGCATGTTCGCGGCGGAGATCGGCCGCCTCGCGGGCGTGCGCATCCCGATCATCCCGATGGCCCACGAGTACGTCGTCACGCAGCCGTTCCGCGAGCGCGACGGGCACATGGCCACGATGCGCGACCCCGACCACCTCATCTACTTCCGCGAGGAGGGCGGAGGGCTCGTGTGGGGCGGCTACGAGCGGGCCAGCGCGCCGTGGGCGCTGCGCGACGACGGCCGCGGGCTGGACGAGATCCCGCCCGACTTCAACGGCCGCCTGCTCGAGGAGGACTGGGACCGGTTCGAGGAGATCGTGGGCTTCGCGCGCATGCGGGTGCCCGCCCTGGAAGAGGCCCGGATCACGCGCCTGATCAACGGGCCGGAGGCGTTCACCCCGGACGGCGAGTTCTGCCTGGGGGAGACCGACGTGCGCGGGTTCTTCGTGGCCGCCGGGTTCTGCGCGCACGGCCTGGCGGGCGCGGGCGGCATCGGCAAGGTCATGGCCGAGTGGATCGCCGGCGGCGAGCCGTCGATGGACCTGTGGGCGATGGACGTCCGGCGCTTCGGCGCCCACTACCGCTCGCCCGCCTACACGGTGAAGCGCACGCGCGAGGTCTACGAGACCTACTACGACATCAAGTACCCGAACCACGAGCGCCAGGCCGGCCGGCCGCTGCGGGTCTCGCCCTCGTACGACTGGCACGCCGGCCACGGCGCCGTGTTCGGCGAGAAGTCCGGCTGGGAGCGGGTCAACTGGTACGGCGCGAACGAGGCGGCGGGGGACGAGGCGCTGCGCCCGCGCGGGTGGGCGGGCATGCACTGGTCGCCGGCCATCGGGGCCGAGCACACGGCCTGCCGCGAGGCCGCCGCGCTCTTCGACGAGACCTCGTTCGCCAAGCTCGAGGTCAGCGGCCCCGGGGCGGCGGAGCTGCTCGAGCACCTGTGCGACAACCGCGTGGTCCGCGACATCGGCCGCATCACCTACACGCAGATGCTCAACTCGCGCGGCGGGATCGAGTGCGACTTCACGGTCTCGCGGCTCGGGGAGGAGCGCTTCGGGATCGTCACCGGCACGGCGTTCGGGCGCCATGACCTCGCCTGGATCCGGCGCCACGCCGGAGCGGACGTGCGGGTCGAGGACGTCACCTCGCGCTGGGCGTGCGCCGGCCTCTGGGGGCCGAAGGCCCGGGACGTGCTGGCCGGCGCCTGCACCGACGACCTGTCGTTCCCCTACATGAGCGAGCGAGACCTCACGGTCGGCGACGTCCCCGTGCGGGCGCTGCGGGTGACCTACGTCGGCGAGCTCGGCTGGGAGCTCTACTGCCCGATGGAGTTCGGCGGCGCGCTGTGGCGGACGCTCTGGGAGGCCGGGGCGCCGCACGGGATCGTGGCCGCGGGCTACCGGGCGATCGACTCGCTGAGGCTGGAGAAGGGCTACCGGGTCTGGGGCGCCGACATCACGCCGGACGACTCGCCCTACGAGGGCGGGCTCGGCTTCGCCGTCCGGAGCGACAAGGCGTTCGTCGGCAAGGACGCGCTGGTCGAGGAGCCGGACCGGCGGCTGTGCTGCCTGGTGCTCGCGGACCCGCGCTCGGTGGCGCTGGCCAACGAGCCGGTGCGGGTCGGCGATGCGATCGTCGGGCGGGTCACGAGCGGGGGCTACGGCTACAGCGTCGCGCGGTCGATCGCGTACGCGTATCTTCCCTCCGAGCACGCCGCTCCCGGCACGGTCGTGTCCGTGGAGATCTTCGGCGAGTGGATCGAAGGCGAGGTCACCGCGGAACCGCTCTGGGATCCAGAAGGACTGCGGATACGCAGGTAAGATGCTGTTACATGTCGACTGCGGACACCAAGGCCCTCATCGAGGAGGGCGTCGCCCGATTCCAGCGCGAGGTTCCCGCGCTGCAACGGCTCAAGCTCGTCCTGGAGCTCGAGCTGCGCGGGCGTGGTGACATCCAGCTCTTCCGCGTCGAGGTACCGGGGCCGAAGATCACCAAGGACATCGCGTCGGACGCCAAGGTCCGGCTCTCGGTGCCGCGCTCGCACTTCAACGAGCTCGCCCGCGAGGGCACGATCCGGCACTGGCGCGAGGGCTTCGAGTCGGGCACCGTCAAGGCGACCGGGCCGCCCGAGATCCTGCGCCTCATCACCAGCGTGGTGGAGAAGCAGGAAGAGCGCACCCGCAGCCGGAAGCTGCGGGCACGCTGCAGTCCTCCTGAAGGCGCTCTCTTAGCGGGCGCGGAAGGGATCGACGTAGAGATCGTCGATCTGCCACTCGCCGAGCACCGGGGTGAACTGGAACGCGACGGGGGTGCGGTCGCCCGGGAGGAGCGGCAGCAGGTTCGCGACGATCAGCATCGGCGGGGTCGGCTTCCACTGGCCGTTGCCGAGCACGACGCCGACCGGCACCGGCACGACGAGGCCGAGCGAGGTCTTGACGTAGACGGACACCGCCAGCGTCGAGATGCCGAGCAGCGGCGCCTTGTTCTTCTTCGCGAAGAACCGGACGGTGGGCTCGGCGAGGCCGACGCAGCTCACCGGCGAGATCGCGTTGCTGCCGGCCGGCAGGACCAGCGACTTGCCGTGTGAGGCGCCGCCGACCTTCCACGGCTCGTTGCCCGAGACGACCTTCGCACCACGCGTCAGGGTCCAGCCGGTGCTGCCGCTCTCGAAGCCGCCGTTGCTGACGACCTTGTAGTTGGCCTGGTCGCCGAACTGCGCGAACGGCTTGGTCAGCGTCTCGTCGCCGCAGTCCGTGGCGGACGCGGTGAGAATGCCCGCATTTGCGGGCCCCGCAAGCGCCAGCGAAGCGACCGCGGCCGTAGCCGCGATCACTGCGCGGCGGATGAATCCGTTCATATGTGTAAAGCCCTCCATTGGCTTGCCTGACCCTAAAGTCGGGGGATTGGGGCGCCGACTACATCCAACAGACGTTGATTTCGCCCCCTGGTAGACGGATGTCCACACTCACAAGCGAACTGGACGCCGCCACCGAGCGGCGTGTCGAGGAGTCCTTCGAGCGCCGCGCGCGCAAGCTGGACCGCCGTGAGCTGCTCGCACTCCTCCCGTTCACCGTCGTCTTCCTCGTCGCGTCCGTGGCGCTCGCCGTCCTCGCCGAGCCCGCGCGCGAGCTGTCGATTCCGCTCGCGATCGCGTTCGTGGTCGCCTACGTGGTGGCCGGCCGGGTCGAGTTCTCCACCGGCGCCGGCTACGCGGTGCCGACCCAGCTCGTCTTCGTGCCCATGCTCCTTCTGCTGCCGACGCCGCTCGTGCCGCTCCTCGTGGCCGCCGGCGTCCTGCTCGCGGCCGTCCCGGACGTCGTCCACGGGCGCACCGCGCCGAGCCGCGGCGTGCTCGGCGTCAGCGACGCCTTCTTCGCCGTCGGTCCGGCGCTGGTCCTCGTCCTCTTTGACGCGCAGACGCCCGACTGGACGCACCTGCCCGCGTACGCGGCAGCGCTCGTCGCCCAGCTCGTGTTCGAGGGCGCGTACTTCGCTCTGCGCCTGCGGGTCGACCCCGGCGTCCCGTTCCGCGAGACGCTCGCGGAGATGCGGCTGTCACGGCGCGTCGACTGCTTCCTGTTCGCGATCGGCCTCCTGGCGGCCATCGCGGCGGTCGACGCCCCCGCGGGCGCCCTGCTCGTGCTCGCGCTCGTCCCGCTGCTCGTCGGCTTCGGCCGCGACCGCGAGGCGAGCATCCAGCGCAGCCTCGAGCTCAGTCGCGCCTACCGGGGCACGGCACTGCTCCTGCGCGACCTGCTCGAGGACGACGACGAGTACACGGGCCACCACACCGAGGACGTCGTCGCGCTTTCGGTCGCGGTGGCCGAAGATATGGGCGTCGACGAAGACGTGCTGCGCGCCACCGAGATGGGCGCGCTGCTGCACGACATCGGCAAGATCGCCGTGCCCGACGAGATCATCAACAAGCCGGGGCCGCTGAACGACGAGGAGTGGGCGATCATGAAGACCCACACGGTCGAGGGCGAGCGCATGCTCCAGCAGGTCGGCGGCCTGCTCTCGAGCGTCGGGCTCGTCGTCCGCGCCTCGCACGAGCGCTGGGACGGCGGCGGCTACCCGGACGGGCTCGCCGGCGAGGCCATCCCCATGGCCGCCCGCATCGTCTCGGCCTGCGACGCCTTCAACGCGATGACCACGGACCGCTCCTACCGCAAGGCGCTGCCGCTCGAGGTGGCCGTGGCCGAGCTCCACAAGCACTCGGGAACGCAGTTCGCGCCCGACGTCGTCGTCGCTCTCGTCGCCGTCGTCACGCGCGACACCGAGAACCCGGCCTGGCGGCTCGGGTTCAGCGAGCCGGCCGCTCCCGCGCCGGCTCCCGCGACGCCCGTCGCCGCACCGTAGCCCCGCGCGGGCACGCGGCGCGCGAGAATGGGCGGATGAACACCGCGATGGTCGACGTGCGGACTCCCGACGGTGAGGCGCAGGCGTATCTGGCCGGGCCCGGGGATGGCGGGACGCATCCTGGAGTCCTGCTCTACATGGACGCCTACGGGCTGCGGCCGGCGCTCGAGCGGATCGTCGAGCGGATCGCGGCGGAGGGCTATGTCGTGCTCGCGCCGAACGTCTTCTACCGCGACGCCCGGGCGGACATCGCGAGCGAGGAGGTCATGGCCGACCCCGAGGCGCAGCAGGGGCTGCTCGGGAAGCTGCGGCCGTACATGCAGACGCTCACGCCCGAGGCCGTGCAGCGGGACGCGGGCGCGTACCTGGACTTCCTCGCCTCGCGCGACGACGTCGCGGCCGGGCCGATGGGCGTGACCGGCTACTGCATGGGCGGGCGGCTGACCGTCTTCACCGCGGGTGGTCATCCCGCGCGCGTGGCCGCCGCGACGACGTGCCACGCCGGCAACCTCGCGACGGACGCGCCCGAGAGCCCGCATCACCTGGTGGACCGCATCAGCGCCGAGCTCTACCTCGCCCACGCGGACCAGGACCGGTCGATGCCGCCCGAGCAGATCGAGCGGTTGGAGACAGCGCTGGACGCGGCGGGCGTGACCTACCGGTCCGAGCTCTACGAGGGCGCCCGCCACGGGTTCACGATGGCCGACCTTCCCGTCTACGACGAGGCCGCTTCCGAGCGGCACCACCGCGAGCTGCTTGGCCTGTTCGGGCGGTGCCTGAGCGGCTCCTGATCCGCGGCGGCACGGTCGTCGACGGCACCGGAGCGCCTTCCCGCCAGACCGACGTCCTGGTCGAGGACGATGCGATCGCCGCCGTCGGCGACGTGCCCGAGACCGGCGATGCGCGGGTGATCGACGCTCGCGGGCTGGTGGTGACGCCGGGGTTCGTCGACGTGCACACCCACGCCGACCTGCCGCTGCTCGCGTTCCCGGACGCCGAGAGCGCGGTGCGCCAGGGCGTGACGACGGTGGTGGTCGGCAACTGCGGCGGCGGCGTCGCGCCGGTGAACGCGGACCACGACATCCGGCGCGTCGCGTTCGCCTTCGACGAGACCTGGGAGGTCGAGGTCACGTGGCGCAGCTTCGGCGACTACCTCGCGCTGCTCGACGGCAGAGCCGTCAACGTGGCGGCGCTCGTGCCGCACGGCGCGCTGCGCAACGCGGTGATGGGGCTGACGCCGCGCGCGCCCGCCACGGCGGAGGCGGACGCCATGGCCGGCCTCCTCGACGAGGCCATGCAGGGCGGCGCCGTCGGCCTCTCGACCGGCCTGGAGTACCAGCCCGGCAGCTTCGCGGAGACCGACGAGCTGGTGGCGCTCGCCCAGGTCGCCGCGAATCGTGGCGGCGTCTACGCGACGCACATGCGCAACCGCGCCGAGGCGTACGCCGACGCGACGGACGAGGCGATCGAGATCGCCCGCCGCACGGGCGTGCGGCTCCAGCTCTCCCACGTCGCGCCGCGCCCGTACGCGCCGGCGGACGAGACCGAGCGCGCGCTGGGGTCGATCGACCAAGCCGCGCGGTCCGGCGCCGTCTGGGTGGACACCTTCCCCGAGGTCTGGGGGCCGGGCACGCTCGTCGATCTCCTGCCCGGCCACATCGCCAACGGCGACGCCCGCCAGGTCGCCCGCCGGCTGCGCGACCCCGGCGCCCGCCGCGACGTCGCCGCCTACTTCGAGGCGGGCTCGAACTTCCTCGTGCGCGCCGGCGGCTACGAGCAGATCTTCATCGCGGGCTGCCCGACCCGCCCGGCGCTCGAAGGCGGCGCGCTCCCCGATCTCGCCGCACGGGAGGGCAAGACGCTCGCCGACTTCTGCTGCGACGTGCTCCTCGAGGCCGGCAGCCAGCTGATGACCGTGATGATCCGCCACGTCTACGCGACGGAGGCCGACCTCCGGCGCGTCATCGACCTGCCCTACTGCAGCTTCGGCAGCGACGGCGTGGTCAGCAGCGGCGAGGACGCCGACTGCGGGTGCCGCTGGAGCGCCTCGACGTACGGCTACGTCCCGCGCGTGCTCGAGTGGTACGTGCGGGAGCTCGGCGTCGTGCGCCTCGAGGACGCCGTGCGCCGGCTCGCCGCCCTCCCCGCGGAGGCCATGGGCCTCCACGACCGCGGCGTCCTGCGCGCGGGCGCGCGGGCCGACATCGTCGTGCTCGACTTCGAGGCGCTCCACGACCGCAGCTCGCCCGAGCACCAGGCACGCCATCCGACGGGGATCGAGCACGTCCTCGTCAACGGCGTCGCCGTGCTCTCCGGCGGCCGCCAGACGGGCCGCCGCCCCGGTCGCGTCGTCTCATAGGTCAGGGACGTCTCGCGGACGCCGATCCGGGGTACCCGACCCCCACGGTGGAGACGAACGGATTCGCGCCGACGTCGAGTGATGGGCCATGACGCGCTCGATGAGGTACGGCGCCGCCACGGGCGGCATCCTGCTGGCGGGCGTGCTCGCCTTCGTGCTCGCGAGTGGTTCGGCGACGGACGAGGCGCCGCGCGCGGCCGAACCGCCGGCCGCGGCGCCGCCTCCCGCTCCGCCTGAGCGGCGGCCGGCGGAGTTCGCGCGGGCGCGCTGCCCGCGGGTCTACGCCCGCTACGCCCTCCCGGGGCTGCGCTGCCTGCAGCTCACGGTGCCCGCCGATCACTGGGCTCAAGAGCGCGGGCGGGTCCGCCTCATGGTCGTTCGCATGGGTCGCACGTCCGGCCCTCGCGACCCGCTGCTCATCGTGCCCGGCGGGCCGGGCGGCACGCTGGAGCCGTACCTGCAGCTGTTCGCGACCTCGCGCACCCTCCGCGAGCGGCTCCTCGGAACCCGCGAGGTCCTCGTGCTCGACGCCCGCGGGAGCGGCGGTTCGCGGCCGGCGCTCCACTGCCGCACGCCGCGCCGCGCGGCCGACGCCGTCCAGGCCAACGTCGCGTGTGCCGAGCAGCTCGAGCGCCGTGTCGACGATCTCGGCCTCTTCGACAGCCGCCAGTCGGCCGTCGACATCGGCGCGATCGCGCGAGCGACGGACCCGGAGGGCATCGACGTCTACGCGGCCTCCTGGGGCACGCGCGTGGTGCTGGAGGCGATGGCGATCGACGGCGAGGGGCTCAAGGACGTCGTGCTCGACGGCGTCGTGCCCGCCGACGAGAACCTCTTCACCTCGCGCGCCTCGAACCTCGAGGAGTCCCTGGAGGCGATCGAGGCCGGGTGCCGGCGCCAGGCGCGCTGCCGCCGCATGGCGCCCGACCTCGGCAAGGACCTCGATCGTCTCGGCCGCCGCTACGGCGACGTCCTCGCCCCGGGCCTCACCGACCTCCTCGCGTCCCGCTACTCGCTCCCGACCGTTCCCGGGCTCGTGCACCGCGCCGCCGAGGGCAACGTCGGGCCGCTCGCGCGCCGGCTCTCGCAGGCGTTCCGCGGGCGCAGCCCCGTGTCCGACGGGGCGTACCTCTCCGGTGTCTGCCGCGACCGCAGCGCCGCGACGGCGCCGCGCAAGGTCGCGCTCTCGGCCGACAGCGTCAGCCCGCTCGCGGCCGCCGCCGCCCGGAGCGCCGCGGAGGACCGCGACGCCTGCGTGGTCTGGCCCGTCGACCCGGACACCCGCAGGTCGGCGGCCACCGAGGGCATCGACCACCGAGCCCTCCTGCTCGCCGGGCTGTATGACCCGATCACCCCGCCGAGCGACGCCCGCCACGCCATGCTCGCCTTCGAGAACGCCCAGCTGGTCATCCTCCGCCACGCCTCCCACACCGTGCTCGACACGTCCTGCGGGCTGAAGCTCATCACGGCGTTCCTCGACGACGGACTCAAGCCGAGGCAGACGAAGTGCGCCCGCCGCGAGCTCACGCTGCGCTGATCGACCTAGCTGTCGAACCCGAGCCCGAGGCGGTCGAGCAGCCGGAGCCACGGGCCGCGCCGGCCGCCGTGCTCGTCCGCCCGGGCGAGCGCCCGGCGGGTGGCCTGGATGACGGCCCAGCGGATCGGCTCGGGCGGGAACGGGAGCGGGCGGGTGCGGACGAGCTTGAGCCGCGTGCGCTCGGTCTGAGCCCCGTCGAGGAGGTCGAGGGCGGTGCGGGCGCCGAAGCGGCTGGCGCCGACGCCGAGGCCGGTGTAGCCGACCGCGTAGACCGCCTTCCCGCCGAGGGCGCGGCCGAAGGTGACGCAGAAGCGGCTGCACGTGTCGATCGGGCCGCCCCAGGCGTGGGTGACCGCGATGCCCTCGAGGACCGGGAACGTCTGGAGCAGGTGGTCCACCAGCACGTCGTGGACCGGCGCGTACTGGCTCAGCCGTGAGTCGTCGACGCGGTTGCCGAAGCGGTAGACGGCCTCGTAGCCGCCGAAGAGGATCCGGTTGTCCGGCGTGAGGCGGTAGTAGTGGAAGCGGTTGCCGCGGTCGGAGATCCCCTGGCCGGCCGCCCAGCCGATCGCCGCCCGCTGCTCGGAGGAGAGCGGCTCGGTGGCGATCACGTAGTCGTAGACCGGTGCGACCAGCCGCCGGATCGACCGGGTCAGCGGCGGATAGGCGCCGGTGGCGAGCAGGACGCGGTCGGCGCGCACGCGGCCGCCCGGCGTGACGAGCTCGGCGGCCGTCGCGCTCGAGACCGGCGTGCGCTCGTAGAGCCGCACGCCGAGGGCCACGGCCGCCCGGCGCAGCCCGAGCGCGAGCGCACCGGGATCCGCGAGCGCCACGCCGGTGCGCTGGTGGACGGCGCCGAGATAGGTCGGCGAGGCCACCTCCGCCCGCACGGCTTCGCGGTCGAGCACCTCCGCGTCCCAGCCGTAGCGGCGCAGCGCCGCCGCCTCCCCGTCGAGGTCGGCCAGCTCGTGCGGCGCGGTGGCGACGGACAGGGCGCCGCTCTCGGACCACCCGGCTTCGATCCGCAGCCGGGCCAGGTCGTCGCGCATGCCTGCGAGGTTCTCGCGGCCGAGCGCCTCCAGCGCCTCGAGCTCCTGAGGGAAGCGCGACATGCCGTTCAGCAGCCCGTGGGTCAGCGAGGCGTCGACGAACCCGCCGTTGCGGCCGCTGCCGCCGAACCCCGCCGCGGCGGCCTCGAGCACCACGACCTCGCGGTCCGGGCGGTCCTGCTTGGCCATCACGGCCGCCCACAGCCCGGTGAAGCCGGCGCCGACGATGGCCAGGTCGGCCTCGACCACGCCGTCGAGCGGCGGCGCCTCGGCCGGGCGCGGGCGGTCGAGCCACAGCGGGGTGGGAGAGGCGTCGGCGAGGCGCACGGCGCGCAAGCCTATGGAAGCCTGTCGCGGGAATGGATCAATTCGAGGTCGCGGCGCTCGTCTTCGGCGCGCTGCTCATCGTCGGTGCGCTCGCCTCGGGACTCGCGCACCGCAGCTTCCTGTCGCTGATCGCCGTCTTCGTGGTCGCCGGCTTCCTGCTCGGCGACGGCGGCCTCGGTGTGCTCGAGTTCGACGCCGAGTCGGGCTTCGTCGTCCAGCTCGCCACCGTCGCGCTGATCGTGATCCTCTTCCGCGACGGGATCGAGGTCGAGGGGGAGATGCTCCAGCGCGAATGGCGGCTGCCCCTGCGCAAGCTCGTGCTGGCGATGCCGATCACGTGCGTGCTCGTGGCGCTCGTCACCCACGCGCTCACCGACCTCGGATGGACCGAGTCGTTCCTGCTCGGCGCGCTGCTGTCGCCGACCGACCCGGTGCTCTCGTCGAGCGTGGTCACCAACCCCCGCGTCCCGCGCCTCGTCCGGCACTCGCTGAACCTCGAGTCGGGCCTCAACGACGGCCTGGCGCTCCCGGCCGTGCTCGCCTTCAGCGCCGCCCTGGCCACGAACGAGGGCGACTTCGTCTGGTACGAGTTCGTGCTCGAGGACATCACGCTCGGGTTCGCCTTCGGCATCGGCATGGGCTACCTGGCGTCGTGGCTGATGCCGCGCGGTGCCGAGGGCATCCCGTCGCACCACATGTCGCTCTACGCGCTGGGCGTCGCCTTCGCGACCTACGGCGTCGCGGTTGTCGAGCCGCTCCACGGCAATGGCTTCATCGCCGTCTTCGTCTGCGCGATCGTGCTCGGCATCCGACGCCCCGAGATCGGCGAGCAGTTCGCCGAGCGTGCCGAGGACATCGTGGAGATCGTCAAGCTCGGCATCTTCGTGGTCTTCGGCGCCCTGCTCACGCTCGACGGCCTGTTCGGCGATGGCTGGGCGGCCGTCGCCATCGTCGTCTTCACGCTGCTGTTCGCGCGCACGATCGCGATCTGGGCCGCGCTCGCGGGTACCGGCCTGGACACCGCCACCAAGGCCTTCATGGCGTGGTTCGGCCCCAAGGGCGTGGCCACGATGACCTTCGCCATCCTCGTCCTCGGCCTCGGGCTCGAGGAGGGCGAGCGCATCTTCAACCTCGCGGCGCTCGTCGTCTTCACGTCGATCATCGTCCACGGGCTGAGCGACACGCCCGGGTCGGAGTGGCTGGCTACTCGGCGCGGTGAGACCGAGACGCGCGCTTGACGACCTTGACCGAGAACTTCGAGGGCTGCTCGCGCACGGTCGGGTTGTCGATGTCGCCGAGGCGGTCGATCAGCTTGATCCACTGCTCGGGCGCGAGCACCGCGTCGATCTGCTTGGCGGCCTGGCGGTTCTCGCCGTAGAGCGGACGCCAGCCGACGTGGATGTGGTCGTCATGGTCGCCCATGGCGTACGTGTTGTCCGTGCCGTCGAAGGTCATCAGGGAGATGATCTGGTGCGGCTTCATCGTGCCCTGGAGCTTGAGCAGGCGCTGGATCGTGATGTCGGTGATCGAGCCGGGGCCCTGCGTCGCGGGCGTGATGACGATGCCGTTGATGGCGGCGATGTCCATGGCCGTGCCGGTCGAGTGCTCGGAGACGTTGCCCGAGGCCGTGAGGTAGCCGTGGCCGCACTTGAGCGACGTGATGGTCGGCTTCAGGCCCGAGGTGGCGAGGTAGAGCATGGTGGCCAGCACGCGGCGGTCGATCTGGCCGGAGCGGATGTCGTCCTGGCCGCAGCCGTAGATCTCGATCCGCGGGTCGGCGAGCACCCGGCGGATGAGCTGCTCCTTGCTGAGCAGCAGCAGCTGGCCGATCGACGGGTTCGCGGCGTCGTCGCCGAAGAACGGGTTCTTGCCCTTGGCGCGGTAGATGGCGGTCGACTCGAGCAGCTTCCAGCCGTCGAGGATCGGCTTCGGGTCGATCCGCGGGGCGCCGCGGCCGGCGGGGCGGATCTCGAACTTGAGGTACGGCGCGCTCTTCTCGGTCTCGGTGCCCAGGCGGCCGAGGATGGTGCCGCCGATGACCCGCGAGCCCTTCTTGAGCTTCTTCGAGCGGAAGTCGCGCGGGTCGAAGCCGATCGGCGCCTCCTGCGTGACCTCGACGGTCTCGTCCGCGAGCTGCACGGCGCCGCCGGCGGCCTGCGCGGCAGCGCGGGTCGGATGCGCGAACAGGCGCTCCTTGACCGGCAGATCCTCGGTCGTCTCCTCGGCGGCCGGCGGCTCGACGGTGACGACCTCGTCGTCGGCCTCCTCGGCCTCGACGGTCTTCTTCTCGTCGAGGTCGCGCGTCGGCGTCGACTCCTGCTTGCCGCCGCGGCGGCGCGAGCGGTCCTTCGGAGCGGGGTAGGTCTCTGAGACCTCGCCGAGATGCGCGTAGGTGTAGGTGTTGCCGTAGACGTCCTGGAGCGTCACGTACCGGCCCAGACGCTTGCTCTTGCCGAGCTTGACCACCCGGCCGTCGTTGACGGCGATGATCGGGGCGCGGTCGCGCGAGTAGATCTTGATGCCGCGGCGGGCCTCCTCGGACTCCACGACCATCGCCGCGTTGCCCTCCTCGACCGCGTTGCCCTTCTTGGTCAGCTGCCCGGCGTAGGTCGCCTTGGCGTGGACCGGGAAGCGGCCCTGCGTGAGGCCCGTGAGGGAGCCGACGAGGTCGCTCGGCAGGCCGCCGATGACCTGGGCCCGCATGAGCACCGAGTCGACGTACCAGTCGGCGTGGTTGTAGGCCCAGATGGCCGCGCGGATGTCCGTCTCGGCGCCCGCGGCGTTGAGGTAGCGGGCGGCGGCGAAGATCGCGTCGACCGGGTTGAACGGGTCCTTGAGGCCGTCGCGGTTCGCATCGACGCCGTAGGCGGCCCAGGTCGGCGGCATGAACTGCATCCAGCCCAGGGCGCCGGCCGAGGAGATGTTCAGGTTGCGGCCGTAGTCGGTCTCGATCTCGTTGATCGCGGCCAGGATCTCCCAGCGCACGCCGTACTGCATGCCGGCGGCCTGGTAGATGGGGAGGAGGAAGGGCGGGATCCGGAACTTGTCGATGAAGAAGTTCGGGACGCCGACGCGAGCCGGGCCGACCGTGGCGAGTGAGAAGGTGGGGTTCGAAACCGCGGGGGAGCCGTCCGCGTTCTCGAGCTTCGGAGCCGGGGTCAGACGACGCTGGTGCGTTTCGTCACGATCGGCGTGACCGTCGACCTTGACGTTGCAATCTGACCCTCGAGTCGAGGTTGAGGTCTTGCCGGCCCGACCCGAGCAGTGTCGGGTGTCGCCCTCGCCGACCTGCGAGTTCGTCGGCGTGGCGGTCGCCTCGGGCGTCGCCTCGGCCGTCGCGGTGGGCGTGGCCGTCTCGGCCGGCGTGGACGTGGCCGTGGGCTCCGGCGTGGGCGTGGTGGTCTCGGCCGGCGTCTCGGTGGCCGTGGGGACCGGCGTCTGCGCCGGGGTGGTCTCCGGCACGACGGTGGGCGTCTCCGCGGGCGCGGTGGTGGCCGTGGGGGCGGGTTCCGTGATCGGCGTGGCCGTGGCCTCGGGGGCGACCGGCTCCGGCGAAGGCGCCTGGGCCGGGGCCGCGATACCCAGCACCGCGGCGTACACGGCGGCGACCGCCAGCGCGATGCTGAAGATGCGGCGCATCATGAGCACGGCGCGTACACGCGCGGGGAGAGGAGGAAGATCGTCGTCACAGGAGGAAGACAGAGGAGGCCCGACCCTCTGAAAGTCGGCATCGGAGGGTCCGGTCTTGAGCCAAGAACCTGGGGTCCCGACCCCAGACGGCCGTAACTCACCCTCAAGTTGAGGCTGAGATACGCCTCTTCAGCCCTGAGTTGGTGAGCAGAACACAGCCCCGCGAGGGTAAAGCCGCCTCGCGGCTCGGGAGGCACCCTCGGCACCCCACGAACGTCAACCCCGGCTGGGTGGAGAGGGGTGCTTTTCGTCAACCGGCGGCTCCGAGCGCGCCTGCGCCCCTGCCGCAGTTCGAGCGGCGATGCCGCCGGAGATCCGACCCTCGGTGCCGCGAGATCGTGACGGTGCGACATGGCAGGATCAGAGGCCGCGATGCCCCGCTTGCGCGACACCGACCTCCCGCTGAGCGACCGTGCGGCGCCGCTGATCGAGGAGGCCGCGGAGCGCTCGCGCGTCTCCATGCGGACGCGGGTCGAGCGGTTGCGGCTCGCCTGGCGCTCCGTGCTCCAGGCCGGCGTGGCCGCCGGCGTGGCGTGGCTGATCGCCACCGAGGTGTTCGGGCACACCGCGCCGTTCTTCGCGCCGGTGTCGGCCATCATCACGCTCGGGCTCACGATCTCCCAGCGCGGTCGGCGGGCCGTCGAGGTGGCGATCGGCGTCGCCGTCGGCATCGCGGTCGGCGACCTGCTCGTGCTGGCCATCGGCAGCGGCCCGGCCCAGCTCGCCCTCGTGGTCATGCTGGCCACGGCGCTGGCCATCTTCCTCGGCAGCGGCCAGATGCTCGCCACGCAGGCGGCGGTGTCGGCGGCCCTGGTGGCCACGTTGCAGCCGCCGACCGACGGCGTGACCTTCGCCCGCTTCCTCGACGCGCTGGCCGGCGGCACCGTGGCCCTGGTCGTGAACGGCCTCCTGCTGCCCGCCGACCCGGTCGCGATGGTGCGTCGCGCGGCTCGGCCGTTGCTGGAGGAGCTGGCGGCGACGCTCGAGGACATCGCGGAGGCCATCCTCGAGCGCGACCGCGGGCTCGCCGAGCGGGCGCTGCTGCGCGCCCGGGCGATCGACGAGCTGAGCGGCAACTTCGCCGAGGCCGTGAACGTGAGCCGCGAGACCACGCGCTACGCGCCGCCGCGGCGCCGATTGCGGGGCCGGGTCGAGGGCTATGCCGACGCTGCCGAGCAGATCGACCTCGCCGTCCGCAACATCCGCGTGCTCGCGCGCGGGGCGATCCGCGCCGTGCGCCTCGACGAGAACGTGCCGCCGCCGATGGCCGACGCGGTCCACGAGCTCGCGGCCGCCGTGCGGTCGTTCGCCGACGCGCTCGACGACCCGAGGGCCGTCGAGCGGGTGCGCGAGCACGCGCTGCGTGCGGCCGCGATCGCGACGCTCGTGCTCGAGACCACGGGCAACCTCTCGGTCAGCGTGATCGTCGGCCAGATCCGCTCGACCGCCACGGACCTGGTGGCCGGCACCGGGATGGGCACCGACGAGGCCTCGGCCGCGGTGCGCCGCGCGGTCAACGAGGCGCTGGAGGAGAAGGCCGAGCTGTGACCCCGCTGCTCGACGTCGGCGACGGCCACCGGATCCACTGGGAGGTCCACGGCGATCCCGCCGGCAAGCCCGCCGTCGTGCTGCACGGCGGCCCGGGCTCGGGCTGCCCGCCGTGGTGGCTCGAGTTCTTCGACCTCACCGCGTACCGCGTCGTGCTCTTCGACCAGCGCGGCTGCGGTCGCAGCCTGCCCTACGGCGAGCTGCGGGCCAACACGACCCACCATCTGATCCGCGACGTCGAGGCCCTTCGCACGCATCTGGGGATCGCTCGCTGGCTCGTGCTCGGCGCCTCGTGGGGCTCCACGCTCGGCCTGGCCTACGCGCAGCGCCATCCCGAGCGGGTCACCGAGCTCGTCCTCTTCGCGGTCCCCGGCCCCTCGTCCGCCGACATCGAGTGGATCACGGGCGGCGTCGGCCGGTACTTCCCGGAGGCCTGGCGGCGGTTCATGGAGCTCGTGCCCGACGGCGAACGGCCCGTGGACGCCTACAGCCGGCTCCTCGACGACCCCGACCCGGCGGTCGCCGATCATGCCGCGCGCGAGTGGTGCGCCTGGGAGGACGCGCAGATGGGCGTGCCGCCGAGCCCGCGCTACGAGGACCCGGCCTTCCGGCTGAACTTCGCGCGCCTCGTGACCCACTACTGGCGCCATTCGGTCTTTCTGGAGGACGGCGAGCTGCTCCGCGGGGCGCCGCGGCTGGCCGGGATCCCGGGCGTGCTCGTCAACGGCCGCCGCGACCTCGGCTCGCCGGCCGACTTTGCCGTCGCGCTCTCCCAGGTGTGGGGCGAGCTGATCCTCGTCGACGAAGGGCATCTCGGCGGTCCGCAGATGCACGGGGCTGTCGCCGAGGCGATTGCTCGCTACGTTTGAGGCGAGCAGTCGAGGCTTGGCGGGTAGGAGGAACTCGATGCCACGGATTGAGGTAGACACCGAATCGTTGACCGCGGGCGGCGCGCAGCAGTCGGCTGCCGGCGGGCAGGCGCTCGAGGCGGCGGGAGAGCTGCAGGCCGCGATCGCCGCCGCGGCGGCGGCCGTCGGGGACTCCGGCGCGGGCGGTGCGGTCGGCGGCTGGGGCGACACGTGGTCGTTCAGCCTCGCCGCCCTCGGCGACGCGACGATGCGCACCGGCGGCAACCTCGGCGCCGCCGGGCTCGCCTACCAGCAGACCGACGACTCGCAGATGCGGCGCTGATGGCCGGCGGCGACAGCTACGGCGGCATCACCGTTCCCGAGGGCGACCCCGGGGCGCTCGAGGCGAGCGCCGGGCGCCTTGTCGCCACGGCCGGGATGCTCGAGTCGATCTCCAGCTCGCTCCGGGGCGTGCTCGGCGGGATCTCGTGGTTCGGGCCGGCGAGCGCCGCCCACACCGGGCTCACGAGCACGCAGGGCGTGATGGCCACCACCGCTTCGGTCTCGCTCCTCCAGAAGGCCGCGGTGATCAACGACTACGCGCTCGTGCTCGAGGCCGCGCAGCGCCAGGCCACCCGCGCGATCGAGCGCGCGCGGGACGCCGACCGCCGCATCCGCGAGGCGGAGGAGGACATTCGCCAGGCCGAGACCGACCAGCGCACCGCCACCGCGCGCATTCTCGCCGCCCAGGCCGCCCAGGCCCGCTTCGTCGTGTCGGTGATCGACATCGCGCTCGGCGACGCCGCCGCGGCGGCCGCCGCCGACGCGGCCGCAGCCGAGGAGGCCGACGCGCGGCGCGACCTGCTGGCCGCCGAGGAGCGCGAGCGCCAGGCGCGCCGCCGCCTCGAGGAGGCCGAGGACGACCGCCGCGAAGCGCAGAAGGACGGCGACAACGCCGAGGAGGCCGTGGCCATCGCCCGCACGGGCCTGGTCGCCGCCGCGCAGGGCGCCGGCCTGCTCCCGACCCAGCCGGGCGGCCCCGCCGATCCCGCGTTCGCCGCCGCGGCCGGGATCCGGCTCGAGCCGCCCAAGCCGCCGCCCGAGGAGGACGACCGCAACTGGTTCGAGCGCCGGGTGGACGACGCCAAGGGCGCCGCGTCCTGGACGTGGGATCAGACCAAGCAGGTCCCCGGGGGCTTCTGGGAGGGCACGAAGGGCATCTACGAGGGCGGCAAGTTCCTCGTGGAGCTCAACCCGACCAACCCGATCAACTGGCGAGACCCGGGCGCGATGATCGACCGCTACAAGCAGCTCGGGGAGACCGGCCAGTACGCCTGGGACAACCCGGGCGAGTTCGGCAAGGCGCTGATCAACTACGAAGACCTCGAGAACGGGCGCTACGGCGAGTGGCTCGGGAACCTCGGGCCCGACGCGCTGCTCGCCATCGGCACGGCCGGCGTCGGCACCGCGGCGTCGCGCACCACCAAGGCCTCCAAGGCGATCGACAAGCTCTCAGACGCCCAGCGCGCCTACGACCGGGCCAGCGACATGCAGGGCAAGATGCCGACGAAGGAGTTCCGCAACGACAAGACGTTCGCGGCCCAGGGCGGCGACGGCGGCGGCGTCTCGATCAGCGGCGAGTCGTTCGCCCAGCAGCAGAAGATGCTCGAGCGCATCGGCGTCGACCCGGACCTGCTCAAGACGCAGAGCTCGGCGGAGATGCGCGAGGCGATGCAGCGCGCCGCGGGCCACGAGACCCCGCGGCACGGCCTCGACATCCCGCCACGGCCCGACGGCTGGTACCACGGCACCCATGCCGAGCTGCGCCTGCTCGTCGAGGAGCCCAAGGTGCCGGTCGGCGTCACGCGCAACCCCTGTCCCGAGAACTGCGACCCCGGCATCCAGCGCCTGGCGGCAAGCGTCAAGGAGGACATCGTCGTCCAGTCGCCCGACGGCCCGACGCTGTACCGGGCCGACGGCAAGGTCATCCCGGACCCGTCGCCGGAGCAGTTCAGCGGCGCCAACAGCCGCTGGCCGGGAGCGCTGTGGGGCGGCGCCGGGGCCGGCGCCGGCACCGCCACGGGCGCCGGCGGCCCGTGAACGAGGAGATCGAGCAGGCGCTCGCGACGCTCGAGGCCGCGCCCGACGGCTGGCTCGACCTGCCGGCCCGCCGCCGCCTGCGCGAGGCGTTCGGGCCGTCGACCCCGCCGTACGACGGAGGGCCGGACGCCGGGCTGCTGCGGAGGGCGGCGCTCCTCGAGTCGACCGTCCGCCGCGCGCTGCCGGTGTGGGAGGCCGCCTTCCCGGACGACCGCCGCCCGCACGAGATCGCCGATGCGCTGCTGCCGGCGCTGCGCGGCGAGCGCTCCGAGGAGGAGATCGACAGCCTTGCTCGCGAGCTGCGCGACGACGTCGATCGGCTGGGCGCCGACCCCGAGCGGGCCGCGCCGTACTACGTGGGAACCGCGGCCGTGCGGCTCACGACACAGGGGTGGGACGGCGACAACGAGCTCGAGTTCACGCCGGCCGAAGCGGCCGATCTCGACGTCGACGAGCCGCGGGTCGAGGCGCTCGCCGGCTGGGCGCTGGCCGGCGACGACCCACAGGCGCGGCGCGACTACTGGCGCTGGTACGTGACGGACGCCTTCCCCGCGGCGTACGCTGTCACCGCGTGAGCCTCGAGTTCGACCTCGAGATCCCCGACGGCCTGGCCGTGCACCGCGACGTCGGGGGTGTCGACCTGATCGTCGCGGTCGGCGAGCTCGGCGACCCGGCGGCGACGACCATCAGCGTCGCCGCGGAGCGCGGCGGCGCGGCCGGGGACGGCCTCACCCGGGACGAGCACGTCGCCCGGGTGCGCGCGAACCTCGAGCACGACCTCGACCCGCACCTCGTCGACCAGGCCGAGATGCCGCTCGCCGGCCACGAGGCGTGGTGGACGATCGACGCGTTCGCCCGTGACGGCCGCTCGCTCGTGCTGGACACGTGGATGCTGGTGCGCGACGGCGTCGGCTGGACCGTGAGCCTGCAGATGCCGTGGTCGGACGTGCACCAGCTGCGCGACGGCGCGATCGCCATCGTCTCGACGCTGCGCTTCACATGAGCTCGTTCGATCCCGTCAGCGGCGTGCTCACCGCCTCGCGCGCGGAGATCGGCGCGCTGGCCGCGCTCGCCACCGGCGCGGGCCACGCCGACGAGGCGGCCGTCGACGCGATGCTGGCCGAAGCCGGCGCCGGCTCGCTGGCCGAGCCGCACCCCCGCCTCGCGGAGGCGCTCGCGCCGCTGCGCCGGCCGATCGTCGGCGTCCGCCTGGCCAAGACGGGCTACCTCATGCCGGGGTGGATCGGCGAGGGGCGCTTCACCCTCCATGCCTACCGGAGCGGCGACGACGACCAGCTCGTGTCGATGGCGGGCGAGCACCTCGTGCACTTCCTGCTCTGGCTGCTCAAGATCGGCCCGCGGCCGCGCGAGCCGCGGCCGGCCGAGATCGCGGTCGAGTCGGACGTGCTCAACCGTGCGGTCGCCCTGCGGCTGGGCGACCGGGACTCCGCGGGGCTGCTGCCCGAGCCGCTCGACGGGGCGATCGCGCACGGGTTCCGGGACTGGTGGCTGGCCAGCTCGCACTGGCCGCCCGCGCCGGGCGCGCCGGGGAGCATCGCGCTCGAGGCGATCGACACCGACGCGGGCCTGTGGTCGGTGGAGCAGCGCGAGGACGGGACGGCCGTCGTGCGCCCGGTCACGCCCCTGAGCACGATGCTCGCCCTCGGCGACCTGGTGCCCGACGGCGACCTCGTCGACCAGCGCGCCACGCGCCTCCCGCTCGACTCGACCCCGGTCCACGGCGGGCCGATCTCCTGGGTCGCCGAGATCCTCGGCTGACCCGTGGGCCTGCGCTTCGACACGCTGGACGTCGTCGAGCCCGAGCCGGTCGGCGACTTCTACGCGGCGATCGGCGCCGGCCGGGGCGCCAGCCGCGCGGGGGTCTCGCTGGCGGGTGAGCCCGCGGAGCCCGGGGACGATGCGCTCACGCTGACCGACCGGGCGATGTCCGGCCTCGACGCCGACGCCGTGCTGATCGACTGGGAGCCGTGCGAGCTGGCGGGCGCGCCCGCCGTGCGGACGCTCGTGCTCGAGCAGCTCGGCGGCCTGGCCACGGTGGTGCTCGAGCAGTGGCGGCTCGTGGCCGCGGGCGAGCGCTGGGTCGTGACGGCGACGGCGGACCTCGCCGCCTGGGCGGCTCTCGCCCGCGGGACTGCGCGCGGTGGTGGCGACGCTCGAGGTCGAGCCGTGAGCCTGACCGTGGACCCCGCGCGGGCGCAGGTCAGCGGCCCGGACGAGGAGATCCGCGCGCTGCTCGCGGACGACGAGCCGGTGGCGCTGGAGCCCCCGCTGCTGGCGGACGGCGTCCGCGCGGCTCGCGCCCCGGCCGCCCGCTTCCGCGTCACCGGTCTCGAGGAGCCGCTCGAGGCGGTGGCCGACGCCCGCGCCGCCGCGCTCGTGCTGCCGCTCGCGGGCGGGCGCACGGCGCTGCGGGCCTGCACGCCCAGCGGGCTGCTCGGCCTGCTCGTCCGCGCGGTGCGGCTGCGCCCGCGTCCGCCGGTCGCCGGCCAGGCGCTCACCGTGCCCGCGCGAGTGGTCGCCGAGCGGTCCGCGGACGAGGAGCCGCTGCGGGCGCACCTCGCCGCCCTCGTCGCGCACTGGCGGATCGAGGCCTACGGTCCGGGGGTCGGCTGGTACGTCGAGGTGCTCGACAGCGAGCTGGGCCTGTGGCTGGTCGAGGCGCGGCCCGAGGGCGAGCTCACGCTCACGCCCACGACGGCGACCACGGTGCTCGACGAGCTGGCCGCGCTGCCCGGCCACGTCGGGCTCGGCCCGTCATAGTCCCTGGCAGAACGGGCACCAGAACGTCGTCCGGCCGCCGATGGTGGCCCGCTCGAGCTCGGTGCCACAGCGCGGGCAGTGGCCGCCGCGCTCGCGGTGCGGGGTGAAGTGCCCGGTGTGGGCGCCGCCGTTGCGGATCGCGTCGCGCAGCGCGGCGCGGACCGAGCGCCGCAGCGCGTCGAGCTCTTCGGTGCTGAGCTCGTTGGCGGGGCGACGCGGGTTCAGCCGCGCGCGCCAGAGGATCTCGTCGGCCAGCAGGTTGCCGACCCCGGAGATCACGCTCTGGTCGAGCAGGCGCGCCTTGACCGGCGCGCCGCTGCGACCGAAGCGCTTGCGGAACTCGTCGCGCGAGACCTCGGCGGCGTCCGGGCCGACATGCGCGAAGTCCGGCTCGAGCAGCGCGCGGCCGAGGCGCCGCTTGTCGCGCAGGGCGAGCCGGCCGCCGTCGGCGAACTCGAGCACGAAGCGATCCCAGTTTCGCGGGGCGGGCGCCTCGTCGACCGTGAGGCTGCCCGCCATCCCGAGGTGCAGGCCGAGCTGCGGCCCGCCGTCGGTCTCCGCCCACAGGAACTTGCCCCGGCGGTGCGCCTCCACGAGCCGGTGGCCGACCAGCGCGGCGGCCATCTCGCCGGGCGCGTGGGGGCGGCAGACGTACGTGTCGCGGTCGTCGACCGCGACGATCTCGCGGCCGACGACCAGCTCCAGCTTCTGACGTGCTCGCTCCGCCTCAGGCAGCTCAGGCATGGAGCGAGAGGGTAGTTACGCGGTTTCGGAGGCCACCCGGAGGCGTGCTGCGCGGGCCTGCGCCTTGCGCTCCGGCTGGAGCACCGTGACCGCGACGAGCAGCGCCACGCCGACCAGCCCCGCGCCGACGATGAACGCCAGCTGGTAGCCGCCGGTGAGCGCCGACACGGTGCTCGCGCCGCCGTCGGCCAGCGCCTCGGTGCGGGAGGCGGAGAGCGTCGCCAGCACGGCGAGGCCGAGCGCGGCGCCGACCTGGACCGTCGTGTTGACGAGCCCGGAGGCGAGGCCGGCGTCCTCGGGCGTGGCGCCCGACATCGAGAGCGTCATGAGCGCCGGGAACGAGACCCCGCTGCCGATGCCCATCAGCACCATCACCGGCATCACATGGACCCAGTAGTCGCCGTCGACCGGCGCCTGCGTGAACCAGGCGAGACCGGCGGCGATGAGCACCAGGCCCGGAATCAGCGTCGTGCGGGCGCCGAAGCGCGTGATCAGCGTCTCGGAGTAGCGCAGCGAGAGGATGCCCATGAGGATCGTCGTGGGGATGAACGCGAGGCCGATCTCCAGCGCGTTGTAGCCGAGCACGCGCTCGAGGTAGAGCGAGCCCATGAAGAACACGCCGAACATGCCGGCGATGGCCAGCGCCTGGATCGCGTTGGCGCCGGACACGTTGCGCGAGCGGAAGATCCGCAGCGGGACGAGCGGCTGCTTCGCCGTGGCCTCGCGGACGAGGAAGGCGATCAGCAGGACGATCGACAGCGCGCCGAGGAGCAGCGTGCGGGTCGCGCCCCAGCCGTACTCGGCCGCCGGCTGCACGATCGTGTACACGCCGAGCATCAGCGCGCCGGTGACGAGCACGGCGCCGGGGAGGTCGGCGCCCTTGCCGATCCCGATGCCCTTGTCGCGCTCGAGCAGCCGGACGGCGGCCACGGCGGTGGCGATCCCGATCGGGAGGTTGATGAAGAAGATCCAGTGCCAGTTGATGGCCTCGGTGAGCACGCCGCCGGCGAGCAGGCCGATCGAGCCGCCCGCCGAGGCGACGAACGCGTAGGCGCCGATCGCCTTCGCCTGCTCCCGGGGCTCCGGGAACATCGTCACGATCATGCCGAGGATCACGGCGGACGTCAGCGCGCCGCCGGCGCCCTGGACGAAGCGCGCGATCACGAGCATCTCCTGGCTCTGCGCGAGGCCGCACAGGAGCGAGGCGGCGATGAAGACGCCGAGCCCGGCCAGGAAGACGTTCTTGCGGCCGAGCAGGTCGCCGATGCGGCCGGCCAGGAGCAGCAGTCCGCCGAACGCGATCAGGTAGGCGTTGACCACCCACGCGAGGCTGGACTGGGAGAAACCGAGATCGCTCTGGATCTCAGGAAGTGCGACGTTCACGACGGTGGCGTCGAGAACGATCATCAGCATCCCCACGCACAAGACGTAGAGAGCGGTCCAACGGCTGCGGTCTGTCGTCTGGGGAGGATTCATGTTCATGTACGTAGAGACCGGCTTCGGTCCCGAAACTCATCGCTTGGGCTGCCAGAGGGCGAGATCGCCGCCCGCCGGGGTGGAGAGCACGCTGCGCCAGCCCGCCGGCCCCTCGCGGCGATCGATCACCACGTCGGCGCCCAGCTCGCGGGCGCGCTCGGTGCTCGCGCCGATGTCGTCGACCGCGACGTAGGGGAGCCAGACCGGCCGCGGGACGCTGTCGCATTCGACGACACCGCCGCCGATGCCGCGGCCCATCGCGAGCGCCAGGTAGCTGCCGCCGCCGGCCCGGATGGTCTCCGGCTTCCAGCCGCAGAGGTCGGCGTAGATGCCGCACGCACGCTCGAGATCTCCGGTGTGCAGCTCGAGGTGCACGACGGGCCTGGGTGCCATGTCCACATAGACCGGGCAGCCGTACCGAACTCATCGCGGGCGGCGACTATTTTCGATCGGCATGACCGCGCTCGCCGACGCCCAGCTCCTGACGGCGGCCCGCAACGGGGACGAGGACGCGTACCGGCGCCTCGTCGAGCCCCGCCACGCCGAGCTGCACGCCCACTGCTACCGGATGCTCGGATCCGTGCACGACGCGGAAGACGCGCTGCAGGAGGCGCTCCTGCGCGCCTGGCGCGGCCTGGACCGCTTCGAGGGCCGCAGCTCGCTCCGCTCCTGGCTCTACCGGATCGCCACCAACACGTGCCTGGACAGCGTGCAGCGCAAGCGCGTGCTGCCGATCGACTTCAGCCCCGGGGCGGCCACGGGCGACAGCCCGGGCGAGCCGCCGATGGAAGCGTTCTGGGTCGAGCCGTACCCGGATGCGGAGCTGGCCTACGAGGAGCGCGAGAGCGTCGAGCTGGCCTTCATCGCCGCGCTGCAGCACCTCCCGGCGCAGCAGCGCGCGGTCCTGATCCTGCGCGAGGTCCTGGGGTTCAGCGCCTCGGAGGTCGCCGAGACCCTGGACACGACGGTCGCGGGCGTCAACAGCGCGCTCCAGCGGGCCCGCAAGGCGGTCGACGAGAAGCTCCCCGACCAGAGCCAGCAGGCCACGCTCCGCGCTCTGGGCGACGAGAAGGTCACGGCGCTGGTCGAGCGCTACATGGAGGCTCTCGGCTCCGGCGACATCGACGCCGTCGTGGAGCTCCTGACCGAGGACGCGACGTGGTCGATGCCCCCGTGCCCGGGCTGGTTCGGCGGGACCGAGACGGTGCGGGCGTTCCTGGAGGAGTACCCGGGCCAGGAGCGCTGGCGGCATCGGCGCGCGGCCGCCAACGGCCAGGTCGCGGTCGGGTGCTACATGTGGGACGGCACCCAGTACGCCGCCGCCGTGCTCGACGTGCTGTCGCTCCGCGACGACCGCATCAATGCCGTGACGGCGTTCCTGGCGCCGTGGGTCTTCGCGCGGTTCGGGTCGGCCGAGGGCGGGATGACTCCTGACGCGTTCGCTCGCTTTGGGCTGCCTGCGTCGCTCTAGCGCGGTCGAACGTCAACTGCGGCTGGGTAGGGAGGCTGGGGAGGCCGGCGGGGCGGTCTTCGTTCGTCGCGTCCTGACTATGTCGCGTCTACGGTGTCACCCGTCAGCACGCCCGATTCCGAGTGGCGAATCCCGGCCGAACCCGCTCCCTTAATGCCGCAGTTCAGGATACCCAGCCGCGATGGCCTGATCGACCGCGTCGGGCGCCAACACGGCCTCGATGACCATCACGGCCGCCCCGATCACGCCGGCGCGATCGTCCAGCGTCGACCGGGCGATGCGGATCGACCTCGTAGCCAAGGCCGTGGAACGGCGGTAGACGACCTCGCGCACCCCGGCCAGGAGGTGCTCGTCGGCGTGGGCGATGTCGCCGCCGATGACGATCACGCCGGGGTTGAAGAAGTTGACCGCGCTGGCGAGCACGCCGCCGAGCTCGCGGCCGGCCTGGCGGACGAGGCGCATGGCCTCGGGGCGGCCGTCGCGGACGTGCTTGACCACGTCGCGCGAGTTCGACGCCTCGATCCCGTAGGTCGCCAGCGCGGCGGCCATCGCGCCGCCCCCGGCGATCGCCTCGAGACAGCCGAGGTTGCCGCACCGGCAGATGACGTCGTCGTGGTCTGGCACATGGATATGACCGATGTCACCCGCGGCTCCCTGCGCTCCCCGGTGGATGCGGCCGTCGGTGATGACTCCGCAGCCGATGCCGGTGCCGACCTTCACGAACAGCAGGTGCGCCGTGTCACGCCAGCGGGCCCAGTACTCACCCAGGGCCATGATGTTCACGTCGTTGTCGACCAGCACGGGGGCGCCATAGCGCTCCCGCAGCCGGCCTGACACGGAGTAGCCATCCCAGCCGGGCATGATCGGCGGCGCCACCGGAGTGCCGGTCGCGAACTCCACCGGGCCGGGGATGCCGACGCCGATGCCGCGGACGTCACCCGGAGCGTGGCCGCTTTCGACGACCAGTGCGTCGAACGTCTCCTCGAGCCACCCGAGAACCGGGTCGGGACCATCTGCGATCGGCAGATCCATCCGTGTCTCCACCATGACATCGCCGGCGAGATCGGTGACCGCGACGCGCGAATGGGTGGCGCCGAGATCGGCTGCCAGGACGACTCCCGCGTTGCGGTTGAAGGCGAAGGTCTTGGGTGGCCGGCCGCCGGTCGAGGCGCTGGCCCCCGCGGGGATCACCAAGCGCTGCGCGAGCAGCGCGTCCATCCGCTGGGCGACGGTCGAGCGCGCCAGCCCAGTCAGCGCCACGAGCTCCGCGCGAGTGCTCGCGCGGCCGTCGCGGATGAGCCGGAGCATCGCTCCCGCACCCGTTCCGATCGTGCCCCCGTTGCCGGAGCCGCCGGAAGCGACAGCCGGCCTCGCGGCGTCGAAACGCCGGTTTGCGTCCACATGTTCGGTGCCCAGGAGGTCCGACATCGCGTATCAGAATGCCACAGCGGACAAGGTTGCGTCCTGATTCGTTCCAAGATTGCGTGAATCTGTCAATCCGGTCCGCATCTTTTGCTTGACCGTTGACAAAAGCGCAGGTAGCGTCCGAGGCATGGAGAGAGGGCTGTCGCGGGCGGCCGTTGTGGAGCCGGCCGCCAGCAGTGAGGGATGGGTGCGGACGCGAGCTGAGGGGCTCGCTGACCGCTATGAGGAGCTGCTCACGCGTGCGGAGACCGCCGCGGTGCGATGGCGATGGGCCACGCCGACGTCCGGACATGGGGACGTCGAGCCGCTGCGCCTGCAGCGGATGGGCCTGTCGCCGGGACGCTGGCTACATCGCCCGCCGCCGCCGTGGCAGGAGCACGAGGCGATCGGGTTCGATGCGCTCGGGCGCGTCGTCTGCGTGCGCCAGTACGACGCCACCGGCGAGGTGTGGCTCGAGCGCTTCTCGACGTGGAGTCGCGATCAGGTCGAGGTGGTCTGTTTCCGTGCACCGCTCGAATGTGGTGACGGGGACCTGCCCGCCGAGCTGCAATCCGTGATCCGGATGCGGCTCGCGGCCGGCAAGCCGGTCGAGAGCGAGCGGTATATGCCACCGACCGGCTCGTGTTCGCGCGAGCGCTACCGGCACGAGGGCGGCCGGCTGGCGCGCGTGGAAGAGGATTCCTGTGACGACGGTGGAGGACTCGCCACCGTCGTCAAGGAGATCGTCTACGGCGAGGACGGGCGAGTGACGGGCATCGATGTGCTCGGTCCGGAAGGCCGGCAGGCCGTCTGGCGGCACGGGGGACAGCCGCATCCACCGCGGCGGGAGGTTCGGCCGCCCGCGGTGACTCGGCTGCGCCGTCAGGTCTGTGTCTGAGTACTACGCGCCGCCGGCGGCATAGCCGGCGGCGCGGCCCGCCTCCGCAAGGCGCTCGGCCATCCGGCGGTTGGCCTCGTCGATCATCTCGCCCTCGAAGAGGGCCGCGCCGTGGCCGGACGACGTCGCCTCGCGGTAGGCCGCGAGCAGCGCCTCGGCCCGCTCCCACTCGTCGCGCGCGGGGGTGAAGACCTCGTTGACGGTGGCGATCTGGCGCGGATGGATCGTCCACTTGCCGTCCATCCCGAGCGCACGGGCGAGCCGGGCGCGGGTGCGCAGCCCGTCCTCGTCGTCGAACGCGGCGTACGGCCCGTCGATGACCTGGATGCCGGCCGCGCGGGCCGCCACCACGAGCCGCGAGAAGACGTAGTTCAGGTGGTCGCCGGGGTAGTGGTCCGGGACGCCGCCGACCGTGGTGACGGGGATGCCGACCGCCGCGCTGTAGTCGCCGGGCCCGAAGATCAGCGTCTCCATCCGCGGCGAAGCGGCGGCGATCGCCTCGCAGGCGAGCAGGCCTTTGGCGTCCTCGATCTGCGCCTCGATCCCGATGCGGCCGACCTGCAGCTCGCGGGCGATCTCGATCTGGGTCAGGAGCTTCGCCGTCATCTCGATGTCGCCCGGCGTCTGCACCTTCGGCACCATCACCGCGTCGAGCCGGTCGCCGGCCTGCTCGACCACGTCGATGAGGTCGCGGTAGTAGTGCGGGGTGTCGGTGCCGTTGACGCGCACGACGACGGTCTTGGACCCGAAGTCCTGCTCGCGCAGCGCCGCGATGACCAGCTCGCGGGCGCGCGGCTTCTCGCTGGCGGCGACCGCGTCCTCCAGGTCGAGGAAGACCTCGTCGGCCTCCAGGCCGGGGGCCTTGGCGAGGAAGCGCTCGCTGGAACCGGGAACGGCGTGGCAGGTTCGGCGGGGGCGCATGCGAGCGGGCAACCCTACCGGCGTCGCTACGCTGAAAGCTCCGTGCGTTCTGTGCTCCTGGCCACACTCGCGCTGCTGATCGCTGCGCCCGCGGCGCAGGCGGCGGTGACCGTCGACATGAAGATCGACCCCGCTGAGACCCGCTTCGGCGAGCGCACGACGGTGTCGGGCAGCGCGCTCTCGGACGGCCTCCCGTTCGCGGGCCAGCCCGTGCAGCTCGAGGGCCGCCGTTATCCGTTCGAGAACGACTTCCAGGTGCTCGAGACCGGCGTCACGAACCCGGACGGCACGTACGCGTTCGAGACCGAGCTCCCCCGCAACACCGACCTGCGGGTGAGCACGGGAGGCGCCGTCTCCGACCAGGATCGCGCCTACGTCTTCCCGGCCTTCACGCTCAGCTTCCGGGCACGCAGCTCGACGGTGATCCGGCTCACCCAGCGCTACCGCGTCCCGAACGGGATCCGGCTCGATCAGCCGACGATCTTCTACGTCGGCCGCCGCGGCGCCGACCGCGCCCCGCGGGCGGCGACGGGCGAGCTCGAGAAGATCCGCGCCGGCCGCTACCGGTCAACCGCCATCGTGCGGCTCCCGAAGTCCTGGAACGGGCGGTTCCGCTACGCGAGCTGCTTCCGTTACAGCGGCGGCAGCGGCATGGGCAACCCCCGCTCGAGCTGCCCGCAGAAGTTCCGCTTCGGCTGAGAGCGAGTCAACCCCCGCATTGAGGGAGCGGGATCGGCCGTCCTGTGCTGACTAAAGCTCGTATAGCGAGCATTCGTCAGCACGCCACTTTCCGGAGTGGCCAACGCGGGCCGACCCTCCAGCCTCCCTACCCAGCCGCAGTTTCGTCCCTAGAGGTCGTAGGCGGCCGCCAGCTCCGGGTCCTTCCGGGCCAGCATCTCGGCCAGGTCGACCATCACGCGGCATTGCTTCCACGTGGCGTCGTCCTGCATCTTGCCGTCGATCATGTGGACGCCCGCGCCGTCGGGGATCGCCTCGATGACCTTCTTGGCGAAGGCGACCTCCTCGGGATCCGGGGAGAAGACCTTGCGCGCGATGTCGATCTGCACCGGGTGCAGCGACCACGTCCCGACGCAGCCCATCAGGTACGCGGCCCGGAACTGGGCCTCGCAGCCCTCGACGTCCCGGATGTCGCCGAACGGCCCGTAGAACGGCAGGATGCCGGCGGCCGCGCAGGCGTCGACCATGCGGCCGATCGTGTAGTGCCAGAGGTCCTGCTGGGCTGAGGCGCGCGGCCCATCGGAGCCGTCCGGGTCGCTCAGCACGCGATAGCCGGGATGGCCGCCGCCGACGCGGGTCGTCTTCATCCGCCGGGAGGCGGCGAGGTCGGCCGGCCCGAGGCTCATGCCCTGCATGCGCGGCGAGGCGGTGGCGATCTCCTCCACGTTGGCCACGCCCTGCGCGGTCTCGAGGATCGCGTGGATGAGGATCGGCCGCTCCAGCTTCGCGCGCGCCTCCAGCTGCGCCAGCAGCCGGTCCACGTAGTGGATGTCCCAGGGCCCCTCGACCTTGGGGATCATCACGACGTCGATCCGGTCGCCGATCTCGCCGACGATCTGCGTCAGGTCATCGAGGACCCAGGGCGACTCGAGCGCGTTCACCCGCGTCCACAGCGCGGTCTCGCCGAGCTCGATCTCGCGGCCGACCTTGATGAGGCCCTCCCGCGCCGCCTCCTTGCGGTCGACCGGGATCGCGTCCTCGAGGTTGCCGAGCAGGATGTCGGTCTTCGTCGCGATGTCGGCCGCCTTGGCGACCATCTTCTCGTTCGAGAAGTCGAGGAAGTGGATCATCCGCGACGGGCGGACGGGGATCTCGCGGACGGGGTCGGGAGCGCCGATGGCGAGCGGCTGGAAGAAGGCACGGGGGCTGCGCATGGGCGCCGGATCGTAGAGTCCCCGAGCCTATGAGCACCTCAGTCGACACCGATCAGCGCTCCCGCGAGGCCTCGGGCGCGCATCCCTACGGCCGCTACTTCGAGGAGTTCGAGGTCGGCGCCGTCTACAAGCACTGGCCGGCCAAGACGGTGACGGAGGCGGACGATCACCTCTTCTGCCTGATCACCATGAACCACCATCCGCTGCACATCAACGACGTCTACGCGGCGGGATCCCAGCAGGGCCGCAACGTCGTCGTCGGGCCGTACGTCTACTCGCTCGCGCTCGGGATGAGCGTCTCGGACATCTCCGGCAAGGCGATCGCCAACCTCTCGACCGAGGAGCTCAGCCACCCGGCCCCGGTCTTCCACGGCGACACGCTGTTCGCCGAGACCGAGGTGCTCGAGGTGCGCGAGTCGCGCTCGAAGCCCGACCGCGGGACCGTGAAGGTGCACACGCGCGTCCTCAACCAGGACGGCGTGCTGGTGGCCGAGTTCAAGCGGCTCGTGCTGGTCCCGAAGCGGGATTAGGCGCGGCGGGCGCGCGCGGCGGCCGCGCGCTTCTGCGGCGTGAGGGCGCGGCGGAGGGCCGCCAGCGCCCGGGAGACCGGGCGGCGGACCGCCATGCCCGTGATGACGATCGCGGCGAGGAGGATCTCGAGGATCAGCGGGGTGGGGCTCGGGCCGGCGGCGGCGGTCGTGGAAGCGGACGCGGTGCCGGCGAGCAGCAGGAAGGCGGTGAAGGTGGCGAAGGTGACGCGGCTCATGGGACACAGCCTCGGCTCCGCCCCTTGTTGGAACGTTGGCGCGACCTTGGCGTCAGCGTTGCGGCGGCTCGCCGGACTCGACCGGGTCCGGGACCACGACGGGGGTCGGCTCGCCCTTGCCGCGCCACAGGAAGCGCTGCTCGTACCACGCGGCGCCGGGGTCGACGCGCTCCCAGCCGGCCGCCGCCAGCGCGCCCACCAGCGCCCGGACCCCGGCGATCATCTCGGACGTCGGCGGCTCGGGGTCGGTCATCAGCGTCCACTTGAGTGACGGCGACTCGGCGATCGCCTTGCGGCGCTGCCCGCCCGGCGGCCCGGTCATCGCCCGGAACGTCGACTTGAGGTATCCCGCCTTCCAGGCGATCTCGCAGGTCCAGAGGTCCGCCGCCTCGTCCGGCCAGGGCCGCGCGCGGGCGAACCGCCGCGCTGGCGCCACCCGTTCGTCGGCCGGCGGACGAGGCGAGAACCCGCCTCGGGGTCGCCGGCCAGCGGCGCCTCGACGGGGTGGGAGCCATTTTCCCCACCCTGATCGTCGCGGCTGGCCTCGGCTCGCTCGGCTTCGAGGCGCTCGGCTTCGAGGCGCTCGGCTTCGAGCGCGCTCGGCCTCGGCGCGCTCGGCTTCGGCGCGCTCGGCTTCGAGGCGCTCGGCTTCGAGGCGCTCGGCTTCGAGGCGCTCGGCTTCGAGCGCGCTCGGCTTCGGCGCGTTCGGCTTCGAGGCGCTCGGCTTCGGCGCGCTCGGCTTCGAGCGCGCTCGGCTTCGAGGCGCTCGGCTTCGGCGCGCTCGGCTTCGAGGCGCTCGGCTTCGGCGCGCTCGGCTTCGGCGCGCTCGGCTTCGAGGCGCTCGGCTTCGGCGCGCTCGGCTTCGGCGCGCTCGGCTTCGAGGCGCTCGGCCTCGGGCGCTCGGCTTCGGCGCGCTCGGCTTCGAGGCGCTCGGCTTCGGCGCGCTCGGCCTCGCGGCGCTCGGCTTCGGCTCGCTCGGCCTCGCGGCGCTCTCGCTCGGCGGCCTCGGGTGGCGGCGGGGGTGCGGCCGGGGTGGGGGGCTTGACGGTGACCGGCCGCGGCGCCGGGGCTGCCGGCTCGGGCGGGGGCGGTGCGGGGCGCACCGGGGCCGGCGGGGCGGCGACCGCGGCCGTCGTCTCGGGCCCGGGCCGGGCGCGCGCGACCTGCATCCGGTGCGCGGCGCGCCGGCGACGGTGCACCTGGCCGCCGGCGAGGCCGACGGCGAAAGCCAGCACGACGCCTCCGACCAGAGCGGGTATGGGGAAGCCCTCGGTCGCTGCCGGCCGCGGCACGATGGCGCGCTCGGCGACCGCCTCGGCGTCCTGCGCGGACCGGTCCTGCTCGGCCAGAGCCGGGGTGGCGACCGTCATCGTCTGAACCCCTGCGGCCAGAACCGCGAGGGTCACCATCGTCGCCACCAGATACCACCATGAAGTCCGCAGAGCACGAATGGTGGCTCGAACTTGACCCCTAGGGCCTAGACGTTCCACCAGTTCGTTCGTTGGGCGGCCTGCTGAATCGGGTTTCGACACTGTGTGGCAAAGTGCCATCTTTCCGCTCGCGATGCCATGAGAGGTTGATCAACACCCGTGACGATCGAGACCACCGCCCTGACCTCGAACCAGAAGCTGCTCAACTGGGTGGAGGAGGTGGCGGAGCTCACCCGGCCGGACCGGGTTCACTGGTGCGACGGATCGGCGGAGGAGTACGACCGGCTCGCGCAGTCGCTCGTGGATGCCGGCACGTTCGAGCGCCTGTCCGACGCCAAGCGCCCGAACTCCTACCTCGCGCTCTCGGACCCCAACGACGTCGCCCGCGTCGAGGACCGCACCTTCATCTGCAGCGCCGACGAGGCCGACGCGGGCCCGACCAACCACTGGCGCGATCCAGCCGAGATGCGCGAGCTGCTCGCCTCGAAGTTCAAGGGATCGATGCGCGGCCACACGCTGTACGTCGTGCCGTTCAGCATGGGCCCGCTCGGCTCGCCGATCGCCGAGATCGGCGTCCAGCTGACCGACTCGGCCTACGTGGCGACCTCCATGCGGATCATGACCCGCATGGGCAAGGGCGCCCTCGACGTGCTCGGCGACGACGGCGACTTCGTGCCCTGCCTGCACACCGTCGGCGCCCCCAACGACACGTCGCCCTGGCCGTGCAACACGGAGAAGTACATCGTCCACTTCCCCGAGACGCGGGAGATCTGGTCCTTCGGCTCCGGCTACGGCGGCAACGCGCTGCTGGGCAAGAAGTGCCTCGCGCTGCGCATCGCCTCGGTGATGGCGCGCGACGAGGGCTGGCTCGCCGAGCACATGCTGATCATCAAGGTCACGTCGCCGGAGGGGAAGTCGAAGGTCCTCACGGGCGCCTTCCCGAGCGCGTCCGGCAAGACCAACCTGGCGATGATGGTCCCCCACCTCGAGGGCTGGACCGTCGAGACGATCGGCGACGACATCGCGTGGATGAAGTTCGGCACGGACGGCCGGCTCTACGCGGTCAACCCCGAGGCCGGCTTCTTCGGTGTGGCGCCCAACACGGGCGCGAAGACCAACCCGAACGCGCTCGCCACGATCGCCAGGAACACGATCTTCACCAACACCGCCAAGACCGGCGACGGCGACATCTGGTGGGAGGGCATGACGGCCGAGCCCCCGGAGCACGTGATCGACTGGCGCGGGAACGACTGGACGCCCGGGGCCGACCACCCGGCCGCGCACCCGAACTCGCGCTTCACGGCGCCCGCCTCGCAGTGCCCGTCGATCGCCCCCGAGTGGGAGGACCCCGACGGCGTGGCCGTCGACGCCTTCCTCTTCGGCGGCCGCCGCGCGAACGTGGTGCCGCTCGTGCGCGAGGCGTTCGACTGGGAGCACGGCGTCTTCATGGGCGCCACGATGAGCGCGGAGACGACCGCGGCGGCGGCCGGCGAGGTCGGCACCCTGCGCTTCGACCCGATGGCCATGCTCCCGTTCGCGGGCTACAACATGGCCGACTACTTCGGCCACTGGCTGAAGGTGGGCCGCCGCGA
This sequence comes from uncultured Solirubrobacteraceae bacterium, assembly GCA_963774155.1. Taxonomy (GTDB): domain Bacteria; phylum Actinomycetota; class Thermoleophilia; order Solirubrobacterales; family Solirubrobacteraceae; genus DASSUW01. Next base: position 149,125 of record CAVZDW010000002.1, on the reverse strand, counting down.
CGGCGCCAAGCTGCCCGGGATCTTCACGGTCAACTGGTTCCGCAAGGACGAGGACGGCAAGTTCCTCTGGCCCGGATTCGGCGACAACGCCCGCGTGCTGGCCTGGATCTTCCGGCGCCTGGACGGCGAGGCCGAGGCCCGCGAGACCTCGATCGGCTACGTGCCACGGCCCGAGGACCTCGACACGAGCGGGCTGGATCTCGCCCCCGAGCGGCTGGAGGAGCTCCTGAGCGTGGACGAGGAGGGCATGCGCTCCGAGCTCGTCCAGGTGCGCGAGTTCCTCGAGAAGTTCGGCGAGCGGCTACCCGCCGAGATCTGGTCGCAGTTCGAGGCCCTCGAACGCAAACTGGCATAGGTCGGCCCGGAAGGGCATGATTGGGGACGCTGTGAGCCTCGCGGAGGAGACCGAGGCCGGCTCACCGCCGGCCGGCAGGCTGCTCGAACTGATCGGCGAAGCCGTGCCCGAACGCGCGGAAGCGGTCCGTGCGTTCGCGCAGGCGTACCTGCGCCGGCTGGCCGGGGACGCCACCGAGGGCATCTCGGACGAGGACCTCCTGCACGAGGTCCTCGGCGTCTTCGCGTTCGCCTCGGAGCGCGGTGACGATCCCGCGGCCGTGCGGGCGTTCAACCCGACGCGTGAGGAGCACGGCTACGAACCGCTCGGGTCGGTGCTGGAGACCAACACCGACGACTGGCCGTTCCTGGTCGACTCGGTCTCCGGGGAGCTCGAGCAGCGCGGCATCGAGGTCACGCGGCTGCTCCATCCGGTCATCGGCGTCGAGCGCGACGCGTCCGGCGCGATCACGGCGGTCGGCCGCGCGCGCGAGGCGGCGCACCGCGAGTCGATCATGCACTTCGACCTCACGCGCCGGCTCGACGCCGCCGAGCTGGCCGAGCTGGAGGAGGCCGTCCGCGGCGTCCTGAAGGCCGTCCGCGCGGTCGTCGCCGACTTCAAGGAGATGACCGAGCGGGTCGACGACATGATCACCGTCGCCCGGGCGGGCACCGCCCGCTACCCGCGCGACGAGGTCCACGAGGTCGCCGACTTCCTCGAGTGGCTGCTCAAGGGCAACTTCGTCATGCTCGGCGCGCGCGAGTACGACATCACCCCGGAGACGATCTCGGTGATCCCGGGCTCCGGCCTCGGGATCCTGCGCGACGAGGACCGCTCGGCGTTCTGCAAGCCGGTGGCGCTGGCCGACCTCGAGCCCGGCGTCCGCGAGCGCGCGACCGGCGGCGACCTGCTGCTGGTGGCCAAGACGAACGCCGTCTCGCCCGTCCACCGGCACGAGCGGATGGACTACGTCGGCGTCCGGCGCGTGTCGCGGACCGGCGAGATCGTCGGCGAGTCGCGGCTGCTCGGCCTGTTCACCTCGAAGGCGTTCGCCGAGCGCGCGTCGGACACGCCGCTGCTGCACCGCAAGCTGCGCCAGGCGCTCGACGCCGAGGATCTGATCGAGGGCTCGCACGACTACAAGGCGGCCGTCGCGCTCTTCGACTCCTTCCCGAAGGAGGAGCTGTTCCGGGCGCCGGTCGACGACCTGCGGCGGGCCGTGGTGGCGCTGACCGGGCTCGAGGGCACCGACACCGTCCGCCTGCTCGGGCGCCGCGACGCCGACAACCGCAGCGCCGCGATCATCCTCTCGCTCCCGCGCTCGCGCTACAGCTCGAAGCTCGTCGCGCGGGTGACCGCCTTCCTGCGGCGGCGCTTCGAGACGAGCGGCGTCGAGGCGCACCATGTGATGGACGAGGGGGAGCGGGTGCGCCTGCACTTCTTCGTCCACTCCGCCGAGGGCCTGCCCGACGTTCCCCACCGCGAGCTCGAGGAGGAGGTCGTCGCGCTCGCGCGCACGTGGGACGACGAGCTCGCCGCGGTGCTCGGGCCTGAGCACCGCGCGCTCGCCCGTGCATGGACGCCGCGGCTCCCGGACCACTACAAGGGCTACACGACGCCCGAGCTGGCGGCGATCGACGTCGCCTGCTTCGCCCGGCTCGAGGGCGGCGAGTCGCTCGTCGTGAGCCTGCACCCGATCGGCGAGGACCGGCCGACGCGCGTGGCGCTCTACAAGCGGGGCGGCAAGATCGAGCTCTCGCGCGTGATGCCGATGCTGGAGGACCTCGGGCTGCGCGTGATCGAGGAGATCTCCACGCGGCTGCTGGGCGACGACGAGACCTGGGTGCAGGACTTCCGGGTGCTCGGCCCGGGCGAGGCGCCGCTCGCCCTGGACGAGGTCGGCGACCGGGTGGCGGCGACCATCGCCGCCGTCTACCGGGGCGACGCCGAGTCGGACCCGTTGAACCGGCTGGTGGTCACGGCCGGGCTCGACCGCGATCAGGTCGCGGTCCTGCGCGCCTACCGCAAGTACCGCCAGCGGATCGGCTCGCGCTTCACCGAGGGCTACCAGAACGACGTGCTGGTGGCGAACTCGGCGATCACGGCCAAGCTCGTGCGCTACTTCGAGCTGCGCTTCGACCCGTCGCTGGAGACGGACGACGAGGCCGAGCGCGCGCTGCGCGACGAGATCCTGGCCGACCTCGAGGAAGTCGCCTCGATCGACCACGACCGCATCCTGCGCAACCAGCTCGGCGCGATCGACGCGACCCTGCGCACGACCGCCTACAAGGAGGGCCGCGGCGCGACGGCCTTCAAGCTGCGCTCCGCCGACGTGCCCGCCATCCCGATGCCGGCGCCGGAGTTCGAGATCTACGTCTACGGCCCGGACATGGAGGGGATCCACCTGCGCGGCGGCAAGATCGCGCGCGGCGGCATCCGCTTCTCCGATCGCATGGACTACCGCACCGAGGTCTACGGCCTCATGCGCGCGCAGCTGACCAAGAACGCGATCATCGTCCCCGCGGGCGCCAAGGGCGGGTTCATCGTCAAGCGGCCGACGGTCGATCGCGAGGCGATCCAGGAGTCGTACGTCACCTACGTCCGGGCGCTGCTCGACGTGACCGACAACCTGATCGACGGCGAGGTCGTGCATCCGGAGGGCGTGCGGGTGCGCGACGAGGACGACACCTACCTGGTCGTGGCGGCCGACAAGGGGACGGCGACGTTCTCGGACACGGCCAACGCGGTGGCGCGCGAGTACGGCTTCTGGCTCGACGACGCGTTCGCCTCCGGCGGCTCGGTGGGCTACGACCACAAGAAGCTCGGGATCACGGCGCGCGGCGCGTGGGAGTCGGTCAAGCGCCACTTCCGCGAGCTGGGGCTGGATCCGGCGCGGGACGAGTTCACCGTCGTCGGGATCGGCGACATGTCGGGTGACGTGTTCGGCAACGGGATGCTGCTGTCGGACAAGATCCGGCTGCTGGGCGCGTACGACCACCGGCACGTCTTCGTGGATCCCGATCCGGACGCGGCGGCCTCGTTCGCCGAGCGGCGGCGGCTCTTCGAGCTGCCGGGCTCCTCGTGGGACGACTACTCGCGCGACGTGCTGTCCGAGGGCGGCGGGATCTACCGGCGCGACGCCAAGTGGATCGAGCTGTCCCCGCGCGCACGGGAGATGCTCGGGCTCGACGAGGCGCGCACGGCGCCCAACGACGTCATCCGCGCGATCCTCCGGGCGCAGGTCGACCTCCTGTGGAACGGCGGTATCGGGACCGTGATCAAGGCGTCGACGGAGAGCGACGCCGACGCGCACGACCGCGCGTCCGACTCCATCCGCGTGGACGCGAGCGACCTGCGAGCGCGGGTCGTGGGGGAGGGCGGCAACCTCGGGCTCACGCGCCGGGCGCGGGTGGAGTACTCCTCCGGCGGCGGGCTCGTCTACGCGGACTTCATCGACAACTCGGCCGGGGTCGACTGCTCGGACCACGAGGTCAATCTGAAGATCCTCCTGGGTCTGCTGGAGCGCGCGGGGTCGCTGACCCGCCCCGAGCGCGACGAGCTGCTGGAGTCGGTGACCGAGGACGTCGTGCAGCACGTGCTCTACGACTCCTTCCTGCAGGCGCAGATCCTCGCCCAGGAGGTCGGGCGCGCGAGCTCGCGGATGTTCTCCTACGAGGATCTCGTGGGGATGCTCGAGGAGACGGGCCTGCTGGACCGCGCGAGCGAGGGGCTGCCGGGGAGCGAGGAGCTGGCCGAGCGCCGGCGCGGCGGCCGCGGCCTCGAGCGGCCGGAGCTGGCCATCCTGCTGGCCTACTCGAAGCGCTGGGTGGCGCGTTCGCTCGAGGCGAGCGACTTCGCCGAGGACCCGTGGCTCGAGCGGGACCTGCGGGCGTACTTCCCGGCGGCCGTCGTCGACCGCTGCGAGGGCCTGCTGGGCGAGCACCCGCTGCGGCGGCAGCTGCTCTGCATGCTCAACGCGAACGTCGTCGTCAACGCGCTGGGGCCGACCTTCGTGTCGTCGCTGGTGGCCGAGCGGGGCGCCGAGGTGGCGGACGTCGTGCGGGCGTTCCGGATCGCCGCCGAGGTCACCGGCGCGGACCCGCTGTGGGAGACCGTCGAGAACCTGTCGACATCGGTCGGGCGGTCCGAGCAGCTCGAGCTGCTGGGCGGCATCGACGCGCTGGTCGAGGCGACGGCGCGCTGGTACCTGACCTGGGCTCCGGGCGCGCCGTTCGAGGAGACGATCTCGGTGGGCCGCGACGGCTTCCAGCGGCTCGCCGCGGCGCTCGGAGAGCTGGGCACCGAGGATCGCCGGGCGCGGCGCGAGGAGGTCGCGACGCGGCTGATCGGCGAGGGCGTGCCGGAGGACGTCGCCCGGGCGCACGCGCTGCGGGCCGAGCTGGTCCACGCACCGGACGTCGTCGCGGTGGTCTCATCGACGGGCCGCTCGGTCGAGGACGTCGCGCGGGTCTTCTTCGCGCTGGGCGCCGAGCTCCGGCTGGACTGGATGGAGCGCGAGCTGTCGCGCGTCCGGTCGTCGACGCGGATGCAGCGATGGGCGCTGACCGCCGTCCGCGAGGACGCGTTCAAGGCGCGCCGCGCGCTCGCCACGGGCGCGCTGGACGAGTCACCGGGGGCCGAGCCGCTGGTCGCGGTCGAGCGGTTCCTCCACAACCACGCGTCGGCCGCGCGGCGCCTGGACGGGTTCATGCGGACCCTGGCCCGCGAGGGCGAGAACGACCTCGCGGGGCTGGCTCTCGCCGTGCGGCAGCTGGGCGTGCTGGTCGACTGACCTTCGGCGTGTGCTGGGGTCGGCCCGTCGGCATGCCCTCCCGGGGCAGCGCTCGCAAGCTCGCGCCCGAGCGCCCCGGGAGGACACGCCGCGGACCGCCCACGAGCAGTGGCCATGGTTTCGGCGTCTTCTCGTTCGCGGTCATGCGGGAGGGCGGCATGGTGATGGCCTGCGAGGGCACAGGCTCCCGTGTGCAGTCGCGATCGGATACCGACCCCGGGGTCATCCTCCCGCGCGATCCCGGCCGAGCGGCCCGGGCTCTCAGTCAACGATCGCTGCTCCGCACTGAGCGACGACCTAACGCTCGGCCGGCGTCTAGGGCGTTTTGTCGGTGGGCGACAGACCGCCGACGAGGACATCTTCCTGGATGACGTCAAAGGCCACGCCGACGATCACGCTGTAGGGAACCGCGAGTGTCCGCCCTCGGCCGTCGGGTACGCGCATGAGGCCGTCCTGCCACTCGTTCCACCGCTGCAGGGTGACGCTCGTGACTCTGCCGGGGTCCGCTGTGACCGTGACCTGTTCGGTCTGCGTCCGCGTCGTCCCATGGCCCACCTCGTAGTGTGTCTTCACGCTCTGCTCGAACGTCTTGGCCAGCTCGATGCCAGGCCCGGACAGCCGGACTTCGGACCCGCGCTCTCGCGCGTGCTCGACATCGAGCTTGACGGACTGCTGCCACTCCTGGGTGAACGTGATCGTGCGCTCGAGCGCTGTGCGGCCACGCCTGTTGTCGACCCGGCGCGTCTCCTCACCGGCGCGCTCGAACCTTCGCCGACTCTCGGTAAAGCTCGCGTTGTCGGGAACGTTGGCGTCGTCCTGAGCGAACAGCGGCCAACCGCTGCCGCAACGCGGGCACTCGGCGACGGTCGCGCCACGCATACGCCGCCGGACGCCGGCGCTGTCGCAGCACGAGCTGCGGTCTCGCGGGACTGACGACAAGTGGAGCCCTCGTCGGAGTTGTGGCGACATCCCGGAGGACGCCGCAACGGTCGCGTCCATTCCGACGACTTGCACAACGGGCGCTGGGCCTTCTGCTCGCGGAGCTCATCGGGATCGCGTCGGAGAACGGGGCGAGCACGTCGGCGAGCACACGATCACTCTGAGCTCGATCGTTCGATGCTGCGGCGCTATGTCAGCCGCATGCATGACCGTCGAGTTGGCGGACTAGGGTTCGGGGCGTGGTCGTAGCAGTGTTCAGCGACGCGCACGGGCATGCGGAAGCGCTTGACGCGGTGATCGGCGCGGCCGAGGCGTGCGGTGCGCAGGAGCTGTGGTCGCTGGGGGACATGGTCGGGCGGGGTCCGGACCCCGAGCATGTCGTGACGCGCACGCGCGAGCGCTGCGCGGTGGCGCTGATGGGCAACCACGACTACGGCGCGACGGGATCGGCCGAGCCCACTCGGTTCGGCGAGCCGGGCTCGCCGGCAGTGCGGTCGATCGAGCTGGCCCGCGACCGGCTCAGCGGCCCCCACGTCGAGTGGATGCGTTCGCGCAAGCCCGCGGCGCGACGCGGCGAGGTGCAGCTCTGGCACGGCGGTCCGCGCAACGCCGTGCACGAGTACGTCGGCGCATCCAACGCGGCAGCCTGCCTCGCGGTCCAGCGCGCTGAGCTCGGGCTGGTCGGCCACACCCAGTCGCGGCTGCGTGGCGGCAGACGCCACGCGGCGCCGAAGCGGTCAAGATCAGGGTCGGCGTATCGCTGGATCTCGCTGGCGGCAAGTGGCTGTTGAATCCAGGAGCGGTGGGCGCGCCGGCACCGTCACGGCGCGGCTGGTGGAACGCCCTTGACCTCCAGGCGGCTGATGGCGCGTACTGGCTGCTGCTCGATCTCGAGCGGCGCACCGCGACCTGGCGACGCGCACCGTATGACCCGGCTCCGGCGCGCCTGCGAGCCCGTGCGCTCGGCCTCGACGACCTCACGCCAAAGGTTCCAGCCAACGAGATCGGTTGATCTACCGCTACTCGCGCGAAGCACTAGTCCGCGGGAAGCGTTCCGCGGGAACGCCGGAGAGCCGCGTTGCATGTCGGGCTAGACACGTCGGCCGAGTCCGTAGACGAAGAACTCGCCCGTCTCGACAAAGCTCGCGTCAAGGCCGTGGTCACGAAGATCTCGCGCGAGCCGGTCGGGATCGAACGAACGCGTGAAAATCCGAAACTCCCGACCGTCCTCGAGTCGCCTGAGCTCAGTCGCGCTCTCGCGATTGGGCAGTCGCGAACCGTGAATGACGTTCCTGTCCAGGACCGCGCGTGCGGCATCCACGAGGAAGAAGCGGCCTCCGGGGCGAAGCGCGTCGTGGACGCTGCGCCAGAACCGGTCGGTATGGCTCTCGGGAACGTGCGAAAGCCAGAACGCAAAGAAGACGACGTCATAGTCCTGATCTGGCTGCCAGCTGAAGAGATCGTCAACCCAGAGCTCGACATTGCTCTTACCGGCATCCTGCAGCTTCGCCAGAGCGAGTTCGCGCATCTCCGGCGCTGCATCGACTCCGACGACACTGGTCGCCACCTCCGCGAGACGGATCGTCCACTCACCCGTGCCGTAGGCAAGCTCGAGGACGTCTCCACGAGGCGCAAACGCATCGAGTGCTGAATACACTCGATTGAGCTCGAGACGCCATCTGGCATTGTGCTCTTCGCCCAAGTCATGGAGCCCCTCGCGACGGAACCACTTGTCGTACTCACGAGCGCGAGCCCGATAGTAGGCGAGTTGCTCGGCGAGAATCGGATTGTTGTTGTTCACAGCGCTATCGACGTCGCGAGTTGATGCCTCGTGTCACCCGAAACTCGGCGGCGACCTCGCGCGTGGCCGCTTCCGCCCCGAGCGGGAAGACGTGCAGTGCGTCCACGCGCGAGACACGGGCGAGCCCGGCCGCCAGCTCGCGCGCGAGCTCGATGCCGCACCGCGACGGATCTGCGCGCAGGCGGGCTCGGGGATCGTCACGCCCGGCAGCGCGCAGGCGTGTCTGCCATGCGCTCGCTGCGCAGCAACGCCACACTCGCGTAGACGCGCACGCCCGCGAGCATGTCCTCGGCGCGCGCGAGGAACGCTTCGAGCCTCGGGAGATCGAAGACCATCTGCGACTGCACGAAGGTTGCCCCGCGGCGACCTTTCGCTGCAGCAGCCGCAGTCCTCGATCCAGGTCTTCGGCGAACGGATTGACGACCGCCTCGACCGCCAGCGAATGCGGGACGCTCCACTCCGGCGCCCTCGCGATCAGCTCGATCGAGGACATCGCAAGCGCCGCCGGCGTCACCCGCGGGCTCGCTGCACCACTACTTCGGCGGTCGGAACGACGGCGTCTACGTCGCGCTGCTCGAGCGGCTCGGCGCCCAACGTGAGGACGAACTCCAGCCGCCCACGGGCCGCAGCGCCCAGGCGCGCGTGGCGGACACCGTGTCGCGCTGGCTCGACTGGACTGAGGCCAACCGCACGATCTGGCTCGCCACGATCGCGCACGGCGAGGACATCGCCGACCCGGAGGTCAGGCGCGTCGTCGCCGACCTCGTGCGCCGCGCCGTCGCGCTGCTCACGACGTTTCACGCCGACATCGCCGAGGACACGCCGCGGCTGCGCTACGCGCTCGAGTGCTGGACCGCCCTCAACCGCGCCGCCACGCGACGATGGCTACGCGGCGACGCCACCCGCGAAGCCACGCACGAACTGCTCGCTTCGACGCTCGAGCACGTCCTGCGCACCTTCGGCGCCCCACCGGCGCGCACATCTCCTCCCTGAGATCAGAATCGTCGAGTTCCACGCCAGCCAGCGGCGACGCGCGCGAGGCGGCTGACTGGGTCGCGACCGCTCTGGAGTCGTCCGGCTACACGGCCGACTTCTCGCCGGCGAGCGCCCGGGAGCTCGACCGCTTCTTCGACGAGCAGATGCGCGGCCCGGGCAAGCCCGAGCCGGGCGGGCTGCTCGCCTCGGACAGGGGACCGCGCCTCTTCGCGCTCGGCTCCTACCTGGGCGAGCTCATCCGGCGGAACTCGGACGGCTGGACCTGGACTCCGGCCGAGGACGACCCCGACGACGAGGTCAACCTCAGCCTCCGCCGGGGTGACACGGTGATCTGGCCGATCCAGCGCGTGATGAAGCGCTACAGCGAGGGCGAGGAGAGCGGCATCGCCGCCTACGTGGCGAGCGTCGCCGACCTCGACGTCGGTCCGTAGGCGCCGCGGGTCCTACTCCTCGTCGTCAGAACTGGTGGGTTCGTCCGGCCCCACCGGCTGGCCGAACTCCGGGCACGCCTCGTTGCGGCACTCCCAGTCATGCTCGCGACCGGCGAGCGCTTCGCTCGCGGGCTGTCCGCAGGTGGGGCAGAGCGGGGGTTCGGTCACCGGCTTGGTTCTACCGCCACATTCGCTCGCGAGGTCCCTGGCTAGACGGCTGTCCGATTGCCCGTGAATGCATCGTTACCGCAGTCGAGGCTTCCCGGACGGCGGTGGCGACCGCCGTCCGAGAAGCACTCGCGGGGGGTCAGCGCACGCGGTGGAAGTAGAACCAGCGCTCCCAGCGGGCGACGTCCTCGCCGACCGTGCGCCCTGGGTGTCGGCGGTCCGGAAATGGATGCCGCCCCAGATGCGTGCCTCGATGATCTCGTCGATGACGTCCGAGAACCGGTCGAAGTGGCGCTTCTGGTTCGGGAAGCGCGGGCTCGACACGTCGAACGCGATCCGGTCCGTGCCGAAGAAGTCCTGCAGCGTGTGCACGACCGCGCTGCTGAGACAGCTGTGGCCCGAGGGGTGGTCCGGGAAGTTCGGCGTCGCGAGCGCCGGGGTCGTCGGGGTGGCCGGGTCGAACAGGGGCCGCCAGGTCGGGTCGGCCTCCGTCGCCGGGTTGTTGTCGGTGTCGGCCAGCCGGATCGCGTCGATCGGCCGCCAGAACTTCCGTGCGTACTTGTCGTTCCAGCAGACGATCGCGGCGTCCGCACCCGCCAGCGTCACCATGCCGAAGAGACGGGCGTTCTGCGCCGTGCTCAGCCCGTACCGCGCCGACAGGTCCCGCATCACGCCGCCGTAGAGCTGCAGCGGCTGGGCCTGCCAGAAGATCGCGGCCATGGTCTGATCCGCGGTCCGGTCAGGGCTGGAGAACGCGCCCAGCCGCTTGACCTCGTTGAACTCCCGCGCGTACGCGCGGCTGGTCAGGGCGTTCGGCCCCTTCGAGCGGAACCAGCGGGCGTTGGGGATCAGGAACGGCTGCACGTCGCCCACCCACCACGCGGGCTCGACCGCCGTGAGCGGCGGCGAGACGCGCCAGGCGCCCGGCGTCGTCCCCTGCGGGAACGGATAGGGCGTGCCGGGCGGCCAGCCGCCCGTCGTCCTCGCGGGCGGCCAGCATGGCCGCGGCCGCGGCCTCGCCGGCCTCGATCCCGCGCGTCTTCGCCTTCCCGTCGGCGATGGCGTCGAGCGAAGCGTCGTACTGGCCTTCGAGCGTCTGCAACTGGGCGGGATACAGCGCGGCGAGCACGCGGAAGGCCGCCGTGGCGGCTGCCGCGTCCTTCGACGCCCAGTGCTTGGCCCGCGGCACGCGCAGGTACGGCTGGTAGCGCCGGTCGATCGAGTTCACGGCGTCGTAGACCGCGCCGTGCACCATCGCGAACGACGAGGGTGGAGGCGTGCGCCGTCGGACCGGTGGAGAGGATGCTGCTCTGGGCGTGGAGGCTCCAGTCGATCACCGCGTCGCCATGGGCGACCGACGGCGACGCGAGGACAGCCAGCGCGCCCAGCCAGACGACCAGGAGCCGTCTCATGAGGAATCACTCCTCTGGCTGGATGTTCTGGTTCACGCGGAACGTGTTGCGGGGGTCGTACGCGGCCTTCACGCGCGCGAGGCGGTCGTAGTTGCCGCGGTAGCTCGCGCGGACGCGCTCCCGGCCCTCGTCCATCATCATGTTCACGTAGGCCCCGCCGGCCGAGTGGGGGTGCAGCGCCTCGTGGTAGTCGATGCTCCAGCTGCGGATGGCGGGCACGTTGGCCGGGTCGGGGTCGACGCCGGCGAACACCGAGGCCCAGCGCGCGCCGCGGTAGCTCCACGCGGTGTCGGCTTCGTCGACGTCGTGCGCCGCGCCGTCGATGGGGTAGAGGTGCATCGTCGACTTCATGGTCGGCATCTCGGCGCCGAAGCGGGCGTGGAGGGCGACGGCCTCGTCGGGGATCTCGTCGACGAAGTCGGCCCGCCAGTACCACTGCTCGCCGGCCGGGTACAGCGCGTCGAAGGCGCTCTGGAGGGCGGCGTGCGGCATGTCGTGCACGCCGTGCAGCAGCGGCTCGGGCAGCGCGTCGAGCAGCGGGGCCATGGCACGCCGCGCGTCCTCCTCGCCGCCGAGGTAGCACCAGACGACCCCGCACACCTCGCGCAGGTGGATCTCCTCCGGGAACGGCGGCCCGGGCGGGACGGTGCAGAACGCGAAGAAGCCGTTGAGCTCCCGCGGCGCGTCGGAGATGAAGTCGCGGTAGGCGGAGAGGACCTCGGCGCCCAGCTCGACGGGCCAGAACGTCGGGCCGCCGAAGATCGTGCCCACCTCGTGCAGGCGGAACAGGAACGAGGTCACGACGCCGAAGTTGCCGCCGCCGCCGCGGATCGCCCAGAAGAGGTCGGGGTGCTCGTCGGCGCTCGCGCGCACCTGCCGGCCGTCGGCGAGCACCACGTCGGCCTCCAGCAGGTTGTCGATCGCCAGGCCGTGGGCGCGGGTCAGGTGGCCGAGGCCGCCGCCGAGCGTCAGCCCGCCGACGCCGGTGGTCGAGATGATGCCGCTCGGCGTGGCGAGCCCGTGCTCGCCCGTGGCGCGGTCGACCTCGCCCCACGTGCAGCCGCCGCCGACGCGGACGGTCCGCGCCTGCGGGTCGACGTCGATGTCCTTGAGGCCTGAGAGGTCGATGACGACGCCGTCGTCGCACGTGCCCAGGCCGGCGCCGTTGTGCCCACCGCCGCGGACGGCGACGAGCAGGTCGTTCTCGCGGGCGTAGGCGAGTGCCGTCGCGACGTCCTGCGCATCGGCGCAGCGCGCGATCAGCGCGGGCCGCCGGTCGATCATCGCGTTGTAGACGGCGCGAGCCGTGTCGTAGTCGGAATCGGCGGGGGCGATCAGCCGCCCGCGGAAGCCGGCGAGCTCGGGGCTCATCACTGGTTGGGTCATGCGGCCGACGCTACGGGCGCCTCGCCGCGCCGTCATGACCCGCACTGACCCACTTCTCGCGGGCTCGACCGGGCAGGTTTCGGGCACGGATAGTCAGACCTGACTATCGTCTGGTCGTGGAGCTGCTGCCCGGATCGCTGTGCCTGCCGTCGGCGTTCCCGTTCGTCGGGCGCTCGCGCGAGCTGGCGACGCTGCGCAGCCTGATGCCGTGGGGCGAGGGCGAGGGACGCCGGGTCGTGCTCGTCGGCGGCGAGCCGGGCTCGGGCAAGAGCCGGCTCGTGCGGGAGTTCGCCCGTCACGCGGCCGACGAGGGCGCGCTCGTGCTCTACGGCGCCTGCGACTCGGTGGTGCCCGCCCCGTACGGCCCGTTCGTGGACGCGCTCGACCACCTCGCGCGGGTGAGCGATCCGGCCGAGCTGCTCGCGGCCCTGGGCACGACGGGAGGGGAGCTCACGCGGCTGCTGCCCGATCTCCCGGTCGCCACGGCGCCGGTCAAGGCGGACCCGGACACCGAGCGCCATCGCCTCCACACGGCGGTGACCGATCTGCTCGCGGGCATCAGCCGGCGGCGGCCGGTGCTGCTCGTGCTCGAGGACGGGCACTGGGCGGACGGACCCACCCTCGGCCTGCTCCGCCACCTGGTCCGCGCCGGCGGGCGGGTGCGCCTGCTGCTGCTCGCCACCTTCCGCGACACGGACGCCGACATGCACGACGCGCTGTCCGAGGCGCTGGCCGACCTGCGGCGGTCCGACGACGTCGTGCGGCTGCGACTCGCCGGGCTCTCCGGCGAGGAGGTCGTCGAGTTCGTGCGCCACGCCTCCGGCGGCGACGGGGCCGCGGAGCTCGCGCAGGCGATGACCGAGCTGACCGAAGGGAACGCCTTCCTCGTCTGCGAGCTCTGGCGCGCCCTGGTGGACACGGGCACCGTCGAGGTCGCCGACGGCATGATCCGTCTCAGCCGGCCGCTCGCCGACCTCGGCGCGCCGGAGAGCGTCCGCGAGGTCGTCAGTCGCCGGCTCGCCCGCCTGAGGCCGGCGACCGGGGATCTCCTCGAGCTCGCCGCCGCGGCCGGAGCCGACTTCGAGCTCGACGTCCTCCGCATGGCCGCGGGGATCGAGGAGAGCGAGCTGCTGGCCGCGCTCGACGAGGCCGTCCGCAGCGGGATGCTGGAGGAGCTCCCGGCACGCGGACTCGCCTACCGGTTCACGCACGAGCTGGTCCGGCGGGCGCTCTATGACGGCCTCAGCGCGCGTGCGGCGCGCGGAGCTCCACCTCCGGTTCGGCGAGGCGCTCGAGCGTGCCGGCGAGCGGTCCGGGCGCGGCATCGCCGACCTCGCGCACCACTTCGCGGCCGCCGCGCCGTTCGGCGGGGCCGCGCGCGGGGTCAAGTACAACGTGCTCGCCGCGCGCGCCGCGGGTGAGGCGCTGGCGTACGACGAGGCCGCGGAGCGGCTCCGCGTCGCCCTCGAGCTGGGGATCCACGATCCCGAGGAGCGAGGGGAGCTGCTGCTCGAGCTCGGGAACGCCAGGCACCGGGCCGGCAGGGCCGTCGATGCGCTGGCGGCGTTCGCGGAGGCCGCGGGGATCGCACGCGAGCACGACCGCGCGGAGCTGCTGGCCCGCGCCGCCATCGGCTATGAGGAGGCGTGCTGGCGGCCGGTGATCACCGACCGGCTCGCGGTGGAGCAGCTCGAGCAGGCGGCGCTCGCGCTCCCCGACGGTGCCTCCGAGCTGCGCGTCGGGGTGCTGGGCGGGCTTGCGCGGGCGCTCCAGATCCGCGGCCGGCACGAGCGGGGCGCCGCCGTGCGGGAGGAGGCGGTCGCGATGGCCCGGGCCCTCGGAGACCGTGCCGCGCTGGCGACCGTGCTGGTGGCCAGCTACTGGTCGCGCGAGACGATGGCCCTGGAACAGGTCCGGGACCGGCTGACCGAGGCGCGCGACATCGCCGGCGAGCTCGGCGACGGTGAGCTGCGCAGCGAGGCCATGAACTGGCACGTGTGCACCCTCGTCGCGCTGGGCGACATGGATCAGGCACGTCGCGAGGTCGCCGAGGTCCGCGCCACGGCCTTGCGGACGGCACAGCCGTTCCACGTCCACGTGGCCGAGCACAGCGGGTCGGCGATCGCGCTCTTCGAGGGCCGGCTCGCCGACGCCGAGGCGATGGCCCTGCGGTCCAACGAGTGGAGCCGGCTGCTGACCGGGCGCGACGCCTCGGGCGTCCACGGGATCCAGATGTTCGGCCTCCGCCGCGAGCAGGGCCGCCTCGCCGAGCTGGCGCCGGTGATCAGGCTCCTGGCGGGCCAGGACCAGTGGCGGCCCGGCCTCGCCTCGCTCCTCGTCGAGCTCGGGATGGAGCCCGAGGCCCGGCGCGAGCTCGCGCGCGTGGCGGCCGACGGGCTCGACGGCTTCCGTGCCTCGCTCTGGCTCGCCTCGCTGACCTACCTCACGGACGCGGCGGCGGCACTCGGCGACGAGGCGATGGCCGAGCTGCTCTACCCCGAGCTCGAGCCATACGCCGGCACCAACGTGATGATCGGCCACGTGGTGGCGTGCTACGGGTCCGCCGACCGCTACCTCGGGATGCTGGCGGCCACGCTGGGCGAGTGGGGGCGGGCCGAGCTCCACTTCGAGCGCGCGAGGGAGAGCAACCGGCGCATGGGCGCGCTCACCTGGCTCGCCCACACGGGCTACGAGCACGGCCGCATGCTGCTGCGCCGCGGCGGCGTCCATCGCGAGGGCGCCGTGCCGCTGCTCAGGGAGGCCGAGGTGCTCGCCGAGCGCATCGGCATGCCGGCGCTGCTGGGCCGGATCCGGGAGCTCGGCACGTCCCGCCCCGCGACCGAGCTGCCCGACGGGCTTTCGGTCCGCGAGGTGGAGATCCTCGAGCTCGTCGCCAAGGGGCTCAGCAACCGCGAGATCGGCGCGACGCTCTTCATCAGCGAGCACACCGCGGCGAACCACATCCGCAGCATCCTGCGCAAGACCCGGTGCGCGAACCGGACCGAGGCCGCGTCCTACGCGCACACACAAGGGCTGGTCGGGGCGTAGCCTCGCCGGTAGGATCGGACGAGATGCCCCTGTACGTGATCGAGCGCGAGTTCGCCGAGGAGCTCGACCTCAGCAGCGAGGACGTCCGGGCGATCGACGAGATCAACGCCGACGAGGGCGTCCGCTGGCTGTTCTCCTTCCTCAGCGCGGACCGGCGGCACACCTACTGCCTCTACGAGGCCCCGTCACCGGACGCCATCCTCGCCGCAGCCAAGCGGGCGAACGTGCCCGCGGACGCGATCGTCGAGGTCGAGGGCCTCGCCTCGCCCGAGCTGTTGCCGCGCATGCGGGACTGGGCCGCGGCCCAGGCCACGGGCTAGCTCACTGCGGGATCCGCAGCTCCTGCCCCGGGAAGATCTCGTCGGGGTCGTCGAGGATGTTGCGGTTGGCGTCGAAGATCGTGCGGAAGCGCCCGGCGTCGCCGAGGAACTCCTCCGCGATCGACGACAGCGTGTCGCCCTGCTTGACGGTGTAGACGGCGAACCCGAGGTACGGGTTCTGCAGCGCGCGGCCGAAGAGGATCGGGATCACGCGCTTGTGGAGCTCGCTGCCGTCCTTCGCCGACGGCTCGAAGACCTCCAGCGTGCCACGCGGCCGGTTGGGGATGCCGGGGACGTCGATGCGGAAGAAAAAGCTGCCCCAGATGCCCGTTCCGCCGGCCTGGAAGGACCGCTTCGCGATCTCCTGGCCGGTGGCGTTGCGCAGGCGGGCGACGAGGGTGCCCTCGAAGCCGGTTCCGACGCCCGCGACCTCGACGGGATCGTCGACGATGTCGTCCGGGCGCGGGTGACGGACGCTGATGTTGGGGATGGCCATACGCCGATCCTCCCAGCCGCCCGCGCTCGGACTCAAGGGATCATTCGCGCCCGAGCGACGGCGGCGGCCATGGTCCCAGCTCCTGCTCGACCCGCAGCGCGGCGGCGAGCGCCACGTCGTCGCGCCACGGTCGCGCGACCAGCTGCACGTCGATCGGGAGGTCCTCGGGCGAGGTCCCGGCGCGCACGGTGGCCGCCGGCCATCCGGTCAGGCTGTGCGGTGTCGTCCAGCTCGTGGGGTCGAGTTTCCCCGGGACGTTCATCGTCCCGTGGAGGCGGGCCGGGTCCGGGAAGACCGGGCACACGATGAGGTCGTAGTGCTCCGCGAAGGCGAGCATGCGGCCGCGATAGTCGTCCCAGCGCCGCAGCAGGCGCCAGAGGTCGGCCGAGCCGACCCCCTCGCCGTAGGAGCTCCAGACCTCGATCGTCAGCTCGTGGCCGCCGTCCGGGTGGCGGGCCTCCTCGACGGTGGCGCCGAGCGCGCCCGCCGCGGCCGCGACCGCCGCGACGGTCTCGGGGGTGGGGGCGTCGAGGCCGTTGTCCGTCTGCACCGCGACGCGGAGGCCGCGCGGATCGACGTCGGCCGGGTCGCCGAGCGGGACCGGGGTGACGCCGCCGTCGCGGCCGTCCGGTCCGGCGATCGTCCTCAGGAACAGCGCGACGTCCTCGACGGAGCGGGCGAGCGGGCCGACCTGCGTGCGGGGGTCGCCGAGCGTCCCGAGCTGGCCTTCGTCGTCGAGCACGCCGGTGAGCGGCACGCGGCCCGCGCTCGGCTTGATCGAGGCGAGTCCGCAGAAGTGCGCGGGGAGGCGGACGCTGGCGCCCGAGTCGGTCCCGAGGCCGCACGGCGAGCCGCCCGCCGCGACGATCGCCGCCTCGCCGCCGCTGCTCCCGCCGGGCGTGCGCGCGAGGTCGTACGGGTTCGAGGTGCGGCCGTACACGGGGTTCTCCGTCTCGATGCCGCCGCCGTAGGCCGGGCAGTTCGTCTTGCCGAGCAGGATGCCGCCCGCCGCCTTGATCCTTGCGACCACGGGCGCGTCCGCGAGCGGCACGATGCCCACGCGCTCCGGCGCCCCGATCGCCATCTCGACCCCGGCCGCGGCGATGTTGTCCTTGACGCTGAACGGGACCCCGTGCAGCGGGCCCAGCGGCTCGCCGCGGGCCAGCGCGGCGTCGGCGGCGTCCGCTGCGGCCAGCGCCCGCGCGGCGTCGAGCTGCACGACGGCGTTGAGCTGCCCGTTCACGGCCTCGATGCGCCGCAGATGCGCCTCGACCACCTCGCGTGCCGTCACCTCGCGGCCGCCGATCAACCCCGCCAGGGCCGCCGCCGAAGCGCTGGTCAGCGCAGCCATCGGGCGACCCTACACCCGGCCGGTTCGTTTCTGATTCATCGATGGACGCAGATGAGAAGTCGCGCGTCGTCCGGTCTTACTCGTATGCCCGAGAACGAAGACCAGATCCGAGCTCTCATCGAGCGGTGGGCCGAGGCGGTCCACGCCGGCGACATGGAGGGCGTGCTTGCCGACCATGCGGGGGACATCGTGATGTTCGACGTCCCGCCTCCCTACGAGGGCGTGCGCGGCATCGATGCCTATCGGGACACATGGCCGGGGTTCTTCGAGTTGCAGGCGAGAGGGGCGATCGTTCGAGATCGTCTCGCTCGAGGTCACGGCGGGCGAGGACGTCGCCTTCGCCCAGGCGCTGCTGCGCTGCGGCACGCCACGCGAGCTGGAGGCCACGCCCGAGAACCGCCTGCGGCTGACGCTCGGCCTGCGCAAGGAGAGTGGCCGCTGGCTCGTGGCCCACGAGCACCACTCTTTCCCGAGCGCATGACAAGCTTCCGGCCGATGATCTCTCCCTGGAGTCGGCTGCGGGCGCTGCCCGTGGTGGTCGAGGCGTACGAGTTCGAGCGGCGGGCGCTGACGATGGCGTACGGCTTCGAGCGGGTGACGAGCCTCGTCCGGCTTCGTGGTGGAGGCGCCGAGGGGCTCGGTGAGGACGTCTCGCCCTACGAGGGTGAGGACGGCACGCTGCATGTCGCGCAGCCGGAGCTCGACATCGCCGGCGAGTGGACGTTGGAGGCGCTGCTCGACCGGCTGGCGGAGGTCGAGCAGTGGCCGGTCGCGCCGGAGTGGGATGTGCAGAAGCTCTGGCGCAACTGGGCGTTCGAGTCGGCTGCGCTCGATCTCGCGCTCAATCAGGCCGGGAAGCCGCTGCACGAGGTGATCGGACGGGAACCGCGGCCGGTGACCTTCGTGAACTCGCTCGGACTGGGCGATCCGCCGACCTTCGAGCCGCTCGCGCGCCGGCTGGAGGTGCATCCCGGGCTGCGGTTCAAGCTCGACGTGGTGCCGGCGTGGTCGCAGGAGCTGATGGACGAGGTGGCCGCGACCGGGGCGGTGGAGATCGTCGACTTCAAGGGCCACTACGGGATGGACACCGGCGAGCTGCCGGAGCTCCTCGCCATGTACGAGCGGGCGGTCGCGACGTTCCCCGACGTGCTCTTCGAGGACGCGCACGACCTTCCCGAGGTCGCCGCGCGGCTCGAGGGGCGCCGGATCTCGTACGACGCTCCGATCCACTCGGTCGCCGACCTGGACGCGACGCCGCTCACGCCGGTGGCCGTGAACATCAAGCCGTGCCGCGTCGGCGACCTGCGGTCGCTGTTCGACCTCTATGCGGCGGTCGACGAGCGGGGCCTGATCGTCTACGGCGGCGGGATGGGGGAGCTGGACGTGGGGCGTGGCCAGATCCAGCTGCTCGCGTCGCTCTTCCACCCGGACGGGCCGAACGACACCGCGCCCGGCGGGTACAACCTGGAGAGCCCGGCGGCGGACCTGCCGGCGAGCCCGCTACCTGCGGCGCCAGCGGCGACGGGGTTCCGCCGGGCGGCCTGAGGGCCATCCGATCGGGCGGAAGAATCCGAGGGGGCCGGCGAAGAGGATGGCTGTGATGCGGATCATGCCTCAAGGACGCCCTCGAACCCGCGCGCATTCCCTCCGGAGGCACCCTAAGGTGGGCGCGATGTGGCGGTGGGTGGCTTTCGGCCTGCTCGTGGCGCTGACGGCGGCCGACACCGCGAGCGCGGCCGTCGCGAAGCCGCGCTTCGTGCGGAACATCGACGTGGGGGAGACGGGCTGGTTCGCGTCGCCCGGGCTCGCCGACCTCACCGGCGACAAGAAGCTCGAGATCGTCGCGCCGTTCTACTCCACGTTCGTCTACGACGCCAAGGGCCGGCTCCTCGGCAAGGGCACGGCGACGGAAGGGCGCGTCTACGCCCCCGGCGTGGTCGCCGACCTCGACCGCGACGGCGTGAAGGAGATCGTCGTCGGCGGCAACGACGGAACCGTCGCGGCGTACAACCTCGGCGGCGGCGGGCTCCAGCCCAAGGCGGGCTGGCCGGCCTCGACCTGCAGCGGCGGGCAGTGCCCCGAGACCCGCGGCATGGCCGCGGGCGACCTCGACGGCGACGGACGCATCGAGGTGGTCGCCACGACGACGAACACGTCCTCGAGCGGCTCGCAGGTCTTCGTCTTCACCGCCGCGGGCGCCAACGCGCCGGGCTGGCCTCGGTACAACGCCTCCGACGCCGCCTTCAACGGCGTCGGCAACCACGGCTACGGCGCGTACGGGGAGAACGTGGGGATCGGCCAGCTCGACGACGACCTTCAGTCGGAGGTCGTCGTCACGTACGACAACCACCAGATCAACCTCTTCAACCACGACGGCACGTCCGTGCTCGCCTCGCCCTGGTACACGAACCGCCAGAGCGGGCACGTCGGGAACCGCTTCGGCTGGGGCCAGTTCATCCGCTGGCTCAAGCCCAAGGTCGAGGACGACCACTACCACCGGCACACCGGCGACTGGCCCGACGTGAACAAGACGCCGTGGCTGCAGTGGACCGCCTCGCCGCCGTCGATCGCCGACCTCGACCGCGACGGCCGCAACGAGGTGATCGGCGTCCCCAACGTCGAGCGGAAGGAGCCGTACGAGACGCAGGCCTACGCGTTCATGGTGCTCGACGGCGCGTACGGCAACGGCTCCCGCTCGGGGCGCCGCCACAAGGGCTTCAACCGGCTCCCGCTCACGAGCAAGCCGGCCGTCCGGCCCGACGGCGACTGGTACCCGCCCAGCGGCATCCCCGCCCCGAGCCTCGTCAACCTCTCCGGCAATCGCCGGCCCGAGATCGTCGCCCCGATCCCCGACGGCTTCGTCTACGCGATCAGCCCGAAGGGCAAGCGGCTCTGGCGCTCCGACTACGCCCGGGGAGCGAGCAAGACCTTCGCCTCCGAGGTCGTCGCCGCCGACCTGAACCGCGACGGCCGGACGGAGCTCGTGTTCGGCACCTACGGCCTGGCGCCGAACTCGGGCCGCCTCGTCGTGCTCTCCGCCAAGGGCAAGCGGCTCTACGACGTCCGCCTCCGCAACCAGGGCACGAACGGCAACGGCATCGGCATCCCCGCCGCGCCCTCGATCGCCGACCTCGACCGCGACGGCAAGCTCGAGATCGTGGTCACGACGTTCGACCACGGCATCGACGTCTACCGCGTCCCGCGCTCGAACGCCAAGCGCCTGCCGTGGCCGACCGGCCGCGGCAACCTGCTGCGCAACGGCGCGACCTAGTCTTCGACGCGGCGGAAGAGCAGGAGCGTCACGCCGGCGAGCACGACGGTGACGACGGCGGAGACGAGGAGCGGGAGCACCGTGCCGTCGGGGAACACCGCAATGCCGACGCAGGCCGCGGTGACCATGGCGGCGAGCACCGTGAGCACGGTGAAGAGCGCGGCCAGGCGCCGGATGGTCCTCGGCTCCACGTCAGCTCTCCCGTGCCCGGCGGACGGCGGTCGCCTGCGTGCCGTCCATCCACATCTCCCAGCGGCCCGAGGCCGAGCGGCGCTCGTCGAGGAAATGGAAGGGACGCCGGCCGCCGAACTCGGTGTGGCGCAGGTGGGAGACACCGCCGAGGACGGACGCGATCCGCCGGCGCGGCCAGCCGATCGTGTCCTCGATCGCCGGGAACGGGCGCGGCTGGTCCGGCGTGTCCGACAGCCCGGCGAGGAGCTCGCGCATGAGGTCGCTGCAGCGGTCGTGGAAGCGGGCGATCTCGTCAGGATCGTCCATCACGTTCTGCGGTGCGTGCTCGCGGATCACTCCTCCAGCACCCGGATCCCGAGCGCGGAGGCGAAGAGGCCGGCGTTGCCGATGATGTCGGCCGGCGGCATCGTCGCCCCCCGCAGGCGCTCGACGGCCACGAGCCCGTCCAGCGTGCACGAGCGCAGCTCGCAGCGGTCGATGCGGAGGCCCTGGAGGTCGGCCTCGGTGAGGTCGCAGTGGCTGAAGCGGACGGAGCGGAGCAGCGCCTCGCGGAAGTCGGTCTGGGCGAGCAGGCAGCCGTCGAAGGTGACGCGCTCGAAGGTCGTCCCCGCGAAGGTGGCGAGGTCGATGCGGCAGTCGCGGAACACCACGTCGGTGAGCTTGCCGCGCGTCCATTCGGCGCCGGTCAGGCGGACGCCCGTCAAGGACACGCGGGTCAGGACCAGCTCAGGGGCGACGAGGTTCGCGAGGTTGCCCCGCTCGACGGCCACGTCGACGAGCCGGAGACCCTTGACCCGGGCGCCGCTCGCGTCGATGTCGAGGAGCCGCGCCTCGCTGGCCTCGCCGAGCAGCTCCGCCAGCTCCTCGGGCTCGTCGTCGAACCGCGGCGCGAGGGGCTCGCGCTGGATCACTTGGGCGGCAGCGTCTTCACGTAGGTCACGCTGCGCTTCACCCACGCCGCCAGCTCGCGCTTGGTCTTCAGGCCCTCGGGCGCGACCGTGACCCAGCCGTCCATCTGGCGGCCGCCCATCTCCATCCGCGCGACGTGCGGGCGCTGCAGCACCGTCTCGGTATCGCCCGGATCGATGCGCGCCAGCAGCCCGCCGCGGCCGGACGCGCTGACCGACATGTGGCCGCCGAGCAGGAAGGCCAGCCCGCCGAACATCTTGCGCTCGGTCACCGTCTCGTCCGCGAGGAGCTCGCGGAGGCGGTTGGCGAGATCCTCGTCGTATGCCATGGCGCAAAGGCTAGAGGTGCTCGACCGCTTCGCGCACCGCGGCGAGCAGCGCCTGCGTGGAGGGCCGTACGGCGTCGGCGGCGCGGGTGACCGCGTAGATCGCGCGGGTCAGCGGCCGCTCGGCGATCGGGCGCAGGACGACCCGCTCGTCCACGTCCCGCAGGACGAGCTCGGGCAGCATCGTCACGGCCATCCCGTGGGCGACCAGGGCGAGGCTGACGTTCGCGTCGGCCGTGCGGTGGCGGATGTCGGGCTCGAAGCCGCCGAGCTCGCGGCAGGTCCGCTGCGTCATCTCCTCCCAGGCCATCCCGGTGTGCCCGGTCGTCCAGACGTCGCCGGCCAGCTCGGCGAGCCGGACGACCGCGCCGCGCGCGGCCGGCAGGACCAGCATCACCGGGTCGCGCAGCAGCTCATGGCGCTCGAGCCCGGCGGGGAGCCGCCACGGCTGGTGCTGCCACTCGTCGCCGAGCACCAGGTCCACGTCGCCGAGGGCCAGCGCGGGCAGCGCGGCCTCCGGCTCGGCCTCGACCAGCTCGCACCGCAGCCGCGGCGCCGAGACGGCGAGCGCCTCGATCGCCGGGATCGCGAGCCGCAGCGCGACCGACTGGAACCCGGCGATCCTCCCGCGCCCCGACACGGTCCCGGCCGCCGCCGCGAGATCGGCCTCGGCCACGGCGGCGCGCTCCAGCAGCGCGTCCGCGTGCTCCACGAGGACGAGCGCCGGATCGGTCAGCCGCACCCCGCGGCCCGCCCGCTCGAGCAGCGGCACGCCGGCCTCCCGCTCGAGCATGGCCAGCTGCTGGGAGACCGCCGAGGGCGTGAACGACAGCGCATCGGCGACCGCGGCGATCGTCCCGCGCTCGGAGAGCTCACGCAGCAGGCGGAGGCGGCGGAGATCGAGCATCGTGCAGGAACGCTACCGAATATCCATCAGAAATCGGAGTCGCTCCTGATGCTTCTGCGCGGAACGATGCCGCCATGCTCCTCTGCCTCGCCTCCGGTACCGCGTTCGGCGCGATGGCCGTCTTCGGCAAGCTCGCCTACGACGGCGGCGCCACGGTCGGGACGCTGCTCTCCGTCCGCTTCGCGCTCGCCGCCGTGCTGTTCTGGGCCATCGTCCTCGTGCGCGGCGCCAGCCGGCCGAGCCGCAGGGACTGCGTCGCCGGGCTCGCACTCGGCGCGGTCGGCTACTCGGTCCAGGCCGGTTGCTACTTCGCCGCCCTCGAGCGGATCGACGCCTCGCTGCTCTCGCTCGTCCTCTACACGTTCCCGGCCATCGTGGCCGTCGCCGCGGTCGCCCTCGGCCGCGAGCGGCTCGACGCCCGGCGGATGACCGCGCTCGGGCTCGCCACCGGCGGCCTCGCCCTCGTCGTCGCCGGGGCCGGCGCCGGGGCTCTCGACCCGCTCGGCACCAGCCTCGCCCTCGCGGCGGCGCTCGTCTACAGCGCGTACATCCTCATCGGCGAGGGCATCGCGAAGCGCCTGTCGCCGCTCGTCCTCTCCGCGCTGATCTGCACCGGCGCGGCGATCACCCTCACGGCGGCCACGGCGGCGCTGGGAGATCTCCGTCCGGACCGGCTGACCGCCGCCGGCTGGGGCTGGCTGGCGGCGCTCGCCGCGGTCTCCACCGTCGCCGCGGTCAGCCTCTTCTTCGCCGGCCTCAAGCGTGTCGGCCCGACGACGGCTTCGATCCTCGCGACCGTCGAGCCGCTCGTCACGGTCCTGCTCGCCTTCCTCGTCTTCGGTGAGACGCTTGGTGGCATCCAGCTCGCGGGCGGGGCGCTGGTGCTGGGCGCGGTGCTCGCGCTGCAGCTCAAGCCGGTCGCGATCCGGTACACCACGACCAGGGAGGCACACGCATGACCAAGGTGGCATTGGTGAGCGGGGCGACCCGCGGCGGCGGGCGCGGCATCGCGGTCGCGCTCGGGGAGGCCGGCTTCACGGTCTACGCGACCGGGCGCAGCACCCGCGGCCAGCGGTCCGAGGTGGATCGCCCGGAGACGATCGAGGAGACCGCCGAGCTGGTGACCGCGGCGGGCGGCGAGGGCATCGCGGTGCCGACCGACCACCTCGACCCCGCGCAGGTGCAGCGCCTCGTCGAGCGCATCGAGCGCGACCACGGCCGGCTCGACGTCCTCGTCAACGACATCTGGGGCGCCGAGCATCTCTTCGAGTGGAACACGCCGCTGTGGGAGCACGACCTCGCCAACGGCCTGCGACTGCTGCGCCTGGCCGTCGACACCCACCTCATCACGAGCCACTACGCGCTCCCGCTGCTCGGCAAGACGGATGGGCTCGCGGTCGAGGTGACCGACGGCACCGCGGCGTACAACGCCGAGCACTACCGCATCAACGCGTTCTACGACCTCGCCAAGACGTCCGTCACGCGGCTCGCGTGGGGGTTGTCACACGAGCTCGAGACCGTGGTCGCCCTCACGCCGGGCTGGATGCGGTCGGAGCAGATGCTCGAGCACTACGGCGTCACCGAGGACAACTGGCGCGAGGGCACCGAGCGCACGCCGCACTTCTGCATCTCGGAGACGCCGCGCTACACCGGCCGCGCCGTCGCGGCGCTCGCCGGCGACCCCGACCGAGCGCGCTGGAACGGCCAGTCGCTCTCCAGCGGCCAGCTCGCCCAGGTCTACGGCTTCACCGACCTCGACGGCACCCGGCCCGACTGCTGGCGCTACATGACCGAGGTCGTCGACACGGGAGCACCCGCAGGCGACGCCGGCTACCGCTAGTCGAGCCACTCCGTCTTCATGCGCGGGACCGGGTGGATGCTGATCTGCCGGTGCGTCTCGCCGCGGCTGACGAACTTGTGCGGCGTCCCCGCGGGCACGACCACGATGTCGCCCGGGCCGGCCGCGAACTCCTCGTCGCCGAGCGTGAAGAGCACGTCGCCCTCCTGGACGATGAACGTCTCCTCGTACTCGTGCTGGTGCAGGCTCGGGCCCGAGCCCTGGCGGTTGCTCGAGAGGAAGAAGGAGACCGAGGCGCCCTGCTCGTGGCCGTTGAAGATGGCCGAGTTCTCGCCCCGGGGCAGGTCCTCCACCTTGATCCGCATCAGTCAGCTCCTCCTTCGAAGAAGTCCACCGGCTCCCCGATCGGCACCCAGCGGACGCTGCGCCGGAACGCCTCCGGCGCCGAAGCCCACTCGCGCTCGATCGCCTCGCGGCCCTGTCTGAAGTGCGACCAGCCCTCGTAGTGGACCGGGATCACGGTGTGCGGCTTGACGAGCCCGCACAGCTCGACGGCGTCGCTCGCGGTCATCGTGTACCGCAGCGGGCCGGTGACCGGGAACTGGACGCCGCCCAGGTGCAGGAGCGCGACGTCGATGTCCCAGCGCCCGGCGACCGAGCGCACGCCGTCGTAGAGCACCGTGTCGCCGGAGATCCACACCACGTGGTCGTCCCAGCGCAGGACGAAGCCGATCACGTCGCCCACGATCGGCCCGAAGCCCGGCGGCCCGTGGCGGCACGGCGTGGCCGTGATCTCGATGCCGTCCAGCGCCGTCGTCTCCCACGGCGCCAGCCCGCGGGCCGAGCCGCCCAGCCGCCCGGCGCCCGACGTGGTGGTGACCACCACCCCCGCCGACGGCAGCAGCGCACGCCCCGCCGGATCGAGGTTGTCGCCGTGGTGGTCATGGGAGAGCAGCACCGCGTCGATCCGGCCGAGATCGGCGGGCGCCACCGCCGGGCCCGTCACCTTGCGCGAAGCCGTTCCCCAGCCGAAGCGATAGCGCTTGCCCGCGGGGTCGAACGTGGGGTCCGTGAGGAGCCGCAGCTCCCCGATCTCGATCAGGACGGTCGGCCCGCCGATGTGCGTGATCCTCATGTGGGAACCAGCCTTGCACGTCGCTGGGCGGACTTGACGGCGGCGGTGAGGGTCGCCACGTCGTAGGCGCCCTCGTGGCGCCGGCCGTTGATGAAGAACGTCGGCGTGCCGGCCACGCCGCTGGCGTCGGCGGTCGCCACGTCGTCCTCCACCCGGCCGGCGTGCTCGTGCTGGCGCAGGTCCTGCCGGAAGCGCTCGCGGTCGAGCCCGAGGTCTCCGGCGGTGTGGTCGAGGTCCTTCGGCGTCAGCGCGTCCTGGTGCGCGAGCAGCGCGTCGTGGAACGGCCAGAACGCGCCCTGGGCGGCCGCCGCCTCGGCCGCCTCGGCGGCGAGCTGCGCGTTGGGGTGGACGTCGTTGAGCGGCAGGTGGCGCCAGACGTAGCGCAGGTCGTCCCCGAACGAGTCGAGCAGCTGGCGGATCGCCACCTCGGCCTGCCCGCAGTACGGGCACTCGTAGTCGCCGTATTCCACGAGCGTCACCGGCGCGGCGGGCGCGCCGCGGATGTGGTCGCGCTCCGCGTCGACGTCCTCCGCCAGATCGGTGAGGTCCTCGGCCGTGCGGCTCATCTGGCGCGCGCGGACCTCCGCCGGCAGGCGCGCGATGCCGCGGAACACGGCCCAGGCGATCAGCGAGGTGACGACGGCCGACGCGAGCACGCCCAACTTGGCCTCGTCGAGCTCCTGGCCGTCGAAGACCACGCTGGCGATCAGGAGCGTGACGGTGAAGCCGATGCCGGAGACCACCGCACCCCCGACCCGCACCGGCCAGCTCACCGCCAGGCGTATCTCGCCGGGCCAGATCACGGTCACGAGCCAGGTGCCGACCAGGATGCCCAGCGGCTTGCCGACCACGTAACCGAAGAAGATGCCGAGCGTGATCGGCGAGGTCACGGCGTCGGCGAGCAGGTCACCGTCGATCGTCAGGCCCGTGTTGGCGAGCGCGAAGAGCGGCACGATCACGTAGCTCGTCCACGGATGCAGCCGGTACTGGATCCGCTCGTTGGGTGAGATCGCCGCCGCCACGCTGAGCTGGGCCGAGCGGGCGAGCGCGGGCGAGGGCTGCTCGCGGAACGAGCGCGCCAGCTCGGTGACCTGCACGAGGTTGGCGCGGGCAGGCGGATAGGCGCCGGTGATCAACCCGACCGCCAGGCCCGTGACGACGGGGTCGATGCCACCCTCGTGCAGCCCGGCCCAGACGCCGACGCCGAGCACCGCGGCGATCGGCCCGCGGTAGCCGGGCGGCACGTACCGCAGGGGGATGAGCGCGACGAAGAGCGCGCCCGCGATGAGCAGCGGGAGCATCTCGATCGAGTCCGAGTACACGGTGGCGATGACCAGCAGCGCCACGAGGTCGTCGAACACGGCGATGGTGAGCAGCTGCAGCCGGAGCCGCGTCGCCCGCGGCGCGAGCAGGGCCAGGACCCCGAGGGCGAATGCGGTGTCGGTCGACATCGCGGTGCCCCAGCCGTGCGCCGCCCCGCCGCCGAAGTTGAAGAGCAGGTAGACCGCCACGGCCAGCGCCATGCCGCCGAGCGCGGCGCCGAGCGGGATCGCGGCGCGCTTGCGCTCACGCAGCTGCCCGATGTCGAACTCCCGCTTGGCCTCGAGCCCGACGACGAGGAAGAAGAACGTCATCAGGCCCTCGTTGATCCAGTCGCGCAGGTCGAGGGTGAGGTCGTGGCTGCCGAGAGCGATCGAGAGATCGGTCGTCCACACCTGCTCGTAGGAGTCCGCCCACGGCGAGTTCGCCCACAGCAACGCAGCGATCGCCGCGACGAGCAGGACGACGGCGCTGCCGGTCTCGTTGCGCAGGAAGTCGCGGAGCGGGGCGGCGAGGTTGCGCGCCCACGCGGTGGTGCCCTGGAACGGTGCGGCGGTGCTCATCGGCCCCCATTGTGGGGGCCGGGGCGGATCAGCGCCCTCGAACCTGGAAGCCGAGCGACGCAGGACCGGCCGGAGCCGTGAGCGTCAGCTGGTAGCGGCCGGGCCTCACGCGCAGGCCGGCGACCGTGCGGGAGACCTTCCAGCGCGTCGTCCCGGCGGGCACCGCGACCGTCGTGGCCGTGGCCCGCGCGCCGCGCCGCTCCAGCTTGACGTTGAGCGTCGTGGCGGCGGACGTGGAGAAGCTGAGACGGCCGGAGCGGGGGCGGCAGCGCTTGCCGGCGCACACCACGACCCTGCCGGAGAGCTTGAGCGAGCCCACCGCCGCCGGGATCGGCACGATGGTCGGTGTGCCGCCGTCGGCCGGCGGTGCCGGCGGGGTGACGGGCGGCGCGAGCGGGACCACGGCGTTGAAGGAGCGCACGACGCTCTCGTTGCCGGCCGTGTCGACCGCGGAGACGCCGAAGATCACGCTGCGCGTGGACGGGAGGCCGGACATCACGGCTTCGCTGGTCGCCGGCTCGGCGAGCGGGATCACGCTCCAGACGCCCGCGGCGGTCCGGCGGTAGATGCGATAGCCGGCCAGGCCGGCGTGCACCGTGTCGTCCCACTCGAGCGTCGCGCTGTTGATGCCCGCGACGGCAACCGCCCCGAGCGGCTGGCCGGGAGGGATGGTGTCGGCCGGCGCGGGCGGGTTGAGGCCGAGCGCCCGCGCGGCGTTGAGGCGGCCCGCGATCACGCCCTTGCCGGTCAGGGAGACGACCGGGTCGGCGCTGTTCATGAGGTCCGCCTTGATGTCGGCGGCGCCATACCCCGGGTGCGCGGCGGCCACCAGCGCGGCGGCGCCGGAGACGTGCGGTGCGGCCATCGAGGTGCCGTTCATGATCTCGTAGCCGTCGCCGGTCTCGTACCAGTTGTCGAGGATGGTCGAGCGGGCGCGCGGATAGTCGGAGACGATGTCGACGCCGGGCGCGAAGAGGTCGACCGAGGTGGCGCCGTAGTTCGAGAAGCCCGCCAGCGCGTCGTCCTGATCGGTGGCGCCGACGCAGAGCACGTTGGCCTCGGGGTACGAGCACGGGTAGTGCGGCGTGACCTCGACGTTCACCTCGTCGTTGCCGGCCGCCACGACGTAGAGCGTGTTCGGGTGATCCTGGATCGCCTGCCGCTCGGCCAGCGTGGGCTGGTCGGCGCCGAGCGAGGCGTTGACGATGCGGACGCCCTGATCGCCGGCGTAGTCGAACGCGGCGGCGACGTCGGAGCTCCAGCCGGCGCCGTCGGCGTCGAGCACGCGGAGCGGGAGGACGGCGGCCTGCGGCGCGACGCCGACCACGCCGTCGCCGTTGTCGGCGGCCGCCACCGTCCCTGCGACGTGCGTTCCGTGGCCCTCGAGGTCGTCCGGGTCGGTATCTCCCTCGACCCAGTCGAGCCCGGGGAGCATGCGGGCGGCGAGGTCGGGATGGCCGGGATCGGCGCCGGAGTCCACGACGGCGACGGTGACGCCGGCGCCGCGCGTGACGGCCCAGGCCTCGGGCGCGTCGATGTCGTCGTCGATGGTGCCGCGCACGCCGCCGACGTTCTGGGCGAGGTTCTCGAGGCCCCAGAGCTGGCTCTGGAGCGGCTCGCGGGTCGCGGTCACGCGGCGGTCGGGCTCGGCCCAGACCACGTCCGGGTGGGCGCGCAGCGCCGCCAGCGCCTCGGCGCGCTCCCCGGGTTCGGCGTGCACGACCTCGACGCCGTCGATGCGCACGAGATGATCCAGCCTCACGCCGGCGACGGCACGAAGGCCCCCGCGCTCGGTAGAGCTGAGGCCCGCCTCGCGCTTGAGCACGATCCGGTCCGCGGCATGCGCCGGGGAGGCGAGGACGAGCGTGCCGAGCAGGGCGGCGATGGCGGTGAGGCGGACCATGGCGTTCTCCTGTAGTCGGCAGGCAACGCACCCGATATGAGATCGTCCTTTCGTGGAGTCCCGCGCCATCGTCATCCCGCCCGGAGAGGGTCATCGGGTCGGGAACGTCGAGTTCCTGGCCCGGACGGCGGACACGCCGCGCTTCACGTTCGGGATCATCGAGATCGCCGCCGGACGCGAGCTCGAGGCGCACGTTCACCACGACGAGGACGACGCGTTCTTCATCATGGAGGGCGAGATGACGTTCCTGCTCGAGGACGGGCCGACCGTGGCCCCGCCGGGCACGTTCGTGCTCGTCCCGCCGGGCGTCGAGCACGGCTTCCGCAACGACGGCGACGTGCCCGTCCGCATGCTGAACATCCATGCGCCCGCCGGCTTCGACCGGCGGATCGGGCTGGATGCCTGACTGGGAAGCGCTCCAGCGGGAGATCGACGGCGAGGTCCTGCTCCCCGGCTCGCCGGGCTACGAGGCGGCGTACCGGCCCGCCGTCGCGCGCTTCCACGACGTGCGTCCGGCCGCCGTCGTGCGCTGCCGGACACCGGAGGACGTGGCGGCGGCGCTCGCCCTCGGGCCGCCCGCGGTGGCGCGCAGCGGCGGCCACTGCTTCGCCGGCCGCTCGACCACGACGGGCGTGGTGATCGACGTCGGGCCGATGGACGCGGTGTCGGTGGGCGAGGGCGTGGCCACGGTCGGCGCCGGGGCGCGGCTCGGCCGCGTGTACGACGTCCTCGACGAGCACGGACTCACGATTCCGGCCGGCTGCGGACCCCAGGTCGGCATCGCCGGGCTCACGCTCGGCGGCGGGCTCGGCATCCTCGGGCGGCTGCACGGGCTCACGTGCGACTCGCTCCTCGCCGCCCAGGTCGTCCTGCCCGACGGGCGGATCGTCGACTGCGAGGACGGCGAGCTGTTCTGGGCGCTGCGGGGCGCCGGCGGCGGGCACTTCGGGATCGTCACCTCGTTCACGTTCCGCACGCTCGCGCCGCCCGCCGCCACGGCGTTCGACCTGCGCTGGCCGGTGGCGGCGGCGCCCGCGCTGCTCGCGGCGTGGCAGGCCGCCGAGCTGCCCGACGAGGTCGCCGCCAGCGTGCTCGTGGGGGAGGACGCGAAGCTCTTCGGCGCGGCGCTCCTGAGCGAGGCGGACACCGTCGCCGTCCTCTCGCGCTTCGGCGACCCCGCCTCGGCCGCCTTCCGCCACGGCAGCTACCGCGAGATCAAGCGCCACCTGGCGGGCGCCGGTGGCGACGACCCCCTGCACCCCTACAGCAAGTCCGAGTTCTTCCGCCGCGAGATCCCGAGCGAGGCGCTCGCGGCGCTGATCGACAACCTGATCCCGGGCGCCGAGCTGGACTTCTCGCCCTGGGGCGGCGCCTACAACCGCGTGCCCGCCGACGCCACCGCGTTCCCGCACCGCGAGGAGCGGTTCCTGCTCAAGCAGACGATCGCGCTCGAGGCCGGCGAGCCCGTCGAGCCGGCCACGGCCTGGCTCCGGCGCTCGTACGAGATCACCCACCCGTACGGCACCGGCGGCGCGTACGCGAACTTCCCCGACCCCGAGCTCGACGACGAGCTGCGCGCCTACTGGGGCGTCAACCTCGACCGGCGGTCAGCTCGCGACCGTTCGCGAAGGCGGCCGCGAGGCCGGCGCCAACGGCCCAGCAGCCGACCGCAAGCGTGAGCACGAGCACCGCGTCGTCGCTCGACCACAGCTGTAGGGCCGACGCGGCGAGCACGCTCGCCAGGCCGAGCAGCGCGCGCGACCGCGGGACGTGCAGCCCCGGCGTCAGGCACGCGAGCGCAAGCGTGAGCAGCCACGCAGCCGGATCCTCAGCGGGCAGGCCGGGCACCGCCAAGACAGCGGCCACGGCGATCGGCATGGCGAGCGGGAGCGCGCGGCGCGCGACCAGCACGGCGGCGGCGACCCAGTTCGCGGCCAGTGCAGCCGCGACGGGCTCGAGGTCGGACGCCACGATCTCGATCGTCCCGAGCGCGCCGAACAGCGCTGGCAGCAGGAGGTCGGCCCGCGCGATCGCCGGCCGGGCCGGCGCGGGCACCTTCTGCGGCATCTCGGAACGCTCGGGTGGGTCGCGGACAGCGCAAGTGCCCAGACGGCGGTGACGGCCACCGGCCCGAGCGGCGGCAGGGCGAGGACCGCCGCGGCGAGCCAGTACGCCGCGAGAACGGTCCAGCGCTGCTCGAGCGCGATCATCTCCAGCGTCCCGACGAGCGCCACGAGGGCGGCGAGGAGCAGGTCGGACCGGCGTGGCGACGGCACGAGGCGGACGCTACCGCCGGCCCGGCGCTCTGTCGTCAATCCAATGGTTGATGGAGGATCGATCCTCCTCCCGACGACGCGCGTGGTCCGCCGGACGACGATCGCCCCATGCTCATCTCACGTCATGCCGGCGTCTACGCCGTGACCGCGGCCACCGCTTCAGCGGTGGTCGCTCCGCTGCTCGCCCTCGCCTACCACCGGACGTCCGAGGGCGCGTCCGAGCTCGAGGCCGGGACCGTGGCCGCCTGGTCGGATCCCGGTCGCGAGCTGGCCGGCGGCCTGCTCACCTGGGCGTCGCCCGACCGGGTCTACTCGACGTACCTGCAGCTCTTCGCGCTGCTCTTCGGGGCCGTCCTCGTAGGCGCGCTGGCCGTCCACGCTCGGCGCCCCGCACCGCGAGGCCTCGAGCGCTGGGGCTGGCGCATCGCGCTGACCGGCTACTGGATGACGACCCTCGGCCTCGTCGGCGCGTCGTTCATCGTCATCTTCGATCCGAACGGCGCGGCGCTCGACATCGTTTTCCTCCCGCTGCTGCTCCCGGGCATGCTGATCGGCACGATCGGATCGTCGGTGCTCGGCATCGCCCTTCTCCGCTCCGGCTACGCGCCGCGGCTGACGGCCTGGCTGCTGGCCCTGGCGTTCCCGCTCATGATCGCCGCCAGCCTCCTGCTCGGCCACAACAGCTTCGGGCTCGTGCCGCTCCTGATCGCGTGGGCCTTGGCTACGCGGCCGTCAGCCGACCGGCGAGCGCTCGTACCGCAGTACGCAGCGCGTCCGGGCGGCGGATCGTGAAGGCGCAGCCGGCGCCCGCGAGAACGCCCGCGGCCCAGTCGAGCGACTCCGCGCGCATCCGCAGCACGGTCTGCTCGCCGTCGGCCTCGAGCTCGGCGAGCGAGGCGCGGGAAGCGCTCGGAGGCGGCGGGCAGCGGCAGGTCGAGCACGACCTCGACCGCGTGCGTCCAGGGCACGCGGGCGAGCGTGCGGTGGACGAAGGCCACCGCGTCGAAGCCGGCGGGCGCCGGCTCCCCGGGCTCGCCGAGCCGCACGTCCCGCACGCGGTCGGCGCGCAGCGCGCGCGGCTCGCCGCGGCCGTGGTCGTACGCCGGCACGTACCAGCGGCCGGCGTGGGCCACGAGCCCGTAGGGGCTCAGCTCGCGCTCGGTCTCGCGCCCGGTGCCGTCGGTGTACGCGGCGCGGATCCGCCGGCCGCGCCAGGCCGCCTCGGCGAGCGCGAGCAGCGTCTCGCCGCGGGGCGGCGCAGCGGTCGGCGCCGGGCCGCTGATGCTCAGCGTGTGCTCGAGGGCCTCGACCCGCAGCCGGACGCGCTCCGGCAGCACGCGGTGGAGCTTGGCCATGGCGCCCTCGGCGTCGAGCCCGTCGCGGCGCGCCGCCAGCAGGCCGAGCGCGACGGCGATCGCCTCGGTGGCCGTGAACATCAGCGGCGGCATCCGGTAGCCGGGCCGGAGCCGGTAGCCGCCGGCCGGGCCGCGCTCCGCCTCGATCGGGATGCCGAGCCGCCGCAGCGACTCGACGTCGCGCCGCAGCGTGCGCACGTCGACCCCCAGGTGGGCGGCGAGCTGCGGGCCGGGAGCAGCGCCGCGGTCCTGGAGCGCCTCGAGCAGCAGCAGCACGCGGTCGGTCTTGGCCATTAGAGGGCAGATTCTGCCCTCTTTGTCCGATACCGTCCAGGCCATGCCCCACGAACCCCGCCACGTGACCTTCCTCGAACGCGAGGGCCGGCTCAAGCACTACGGCATCGGCCTGCACGGCAAGGCGCCGCGGCCGGCGCTGGCCGGCGCCGTCCGCGCCGTCGCCGCCGACGCGATCCCCGCCGGCGCCTACGGCTTCACGATCGCCCACGACGCCGCGTTCAACGGCCTCGGGCTCGTCTACTGGTTCCAGGACGAGAACGAGATCCACCACCGCATCTACGCGGCGCCGCTCGACGACCCGGCGGCGCTCGAGCTCGTCGACGGCACCGGCATGGCGTGCGTGTGGGAGCTCGAGGTCATCGACTTCGAGCGCCGCGCCTGGCTCGAGGACGTGCTCAAGGGCGGCGACGCGGACCGCTACCTGGAGCGGGCGCTCGACCCGGTCGACGTCTGATGCCGGCCACCGACTTCGACTTCCTGCCGGGGACCTGGAACGTCGCCAACCGCAGGCTGGTCGACACGCTCGACCCCGAGTGCGACGAGTGGGAGGAGTTCGAGGCCACGTCGCACGCGCGGGCGATCCTCGGCGGCGGCGGGAACGTCGACACGTTCCACGGGCCCGGCTACGAGGGCTTCTCGCTCCGCCTCTACGACCCGGAGCGCGATGTCTGGCGCATCTGGTGGAGCTCCACCGCGCGGCCGGGGCGGCTCGATCCGCCGGTCGAGGGGCGCTTCACCGCGGCCGGCGACGCGCGCTTCGAGTGCGAGGACGTGCTCGAGGGCGTCCCGATCCGCATGCGCTTCGAGTGGTCCGAGATCAGCCAAGGGTCCGCGCTCTGGGAGCAGTCGTTCTCCTTCGACGGCGGCGCGACGTGGAAGCTGAACTGGGTGATGCGCCTAGTGCGGGTGCTCGCCGGTGGCGGCGGGCGGCCGTGACTCCTCGGCCAGCGAGGTGATCGTGAGCAGGCCGCGGGCGGCTTCCTCGAGCACGCCCGTGGCCTCCTCGATCGAGCGCGCGTAGAGCTCGACGAGCAGGTGCACGGCGATCTGGTCCTCGTCGTGCTTGTGGAAGCGGACGTGGGTGAAGAACTCGCGCGTGCCGTTGTCGCCGAACGCGGCGTAGGCCAGCGAGTCGGCGGCCTCGGGGCCGGAGCAGGACTCGACCGCGTCCGCGTCGACCGTGACCGTGCAGGACGCGACCCACGGCGTGCCCGCCACCATGCGCTCCCAGCGGTCCTCGATCGGCTCGATACGGCCGTTGTGGAACGCGAGATGCGGCTGGTCGTGCATGCAGTCGAGGCACTGCACCACGGCCTCCTGCAGCTCGTCCACCACCTCGGCCCGCTCGCCGCTCACCGGGTCGATCCGGTGGATGCCCTCGTAGTGCACCTGCACCTCGAGCTCCTGGGACCAGCAGCGGTAACAGCGCAGCCAAGCGCCGATCGGCGCTCCGTCAGCATCCTCCATAACCGGCCATTCTATTCTCCGGTCCGTGCGGTACCTGGCACCGGCTCTCGTGCTGCTCATCCTCGCGGGCTGTGGCGATCAGGGCCCGCCGCCCGAGGAGCAGGTGCGCACGACCGTGACCGAGTTCGGCCGCGCGACCGCGGCCAAGGACTACCAGGCGCTCTGCGACCGGATCCTCGCGCCGGATCTGGTCGAGGACGTCGAGTCGATCGGCCTCCCATGCGAGGTCGCGCTGCGCCAGGGGCTCGGGGAGGTCGAGGATCCGCGGCTGACGATCGGCAAGATCACCGTGGGGGAGGACGAGGCGACGGTCGAGATTCGCACGTCCGCGGCCGGTGAGGACCCCTCACGGGATACGCTGAAGCTGGTCAACCTCGACGGGACGTGGAAGATCTCGTCGCTCGGCACCTGAGGAGGCCCTGGCACATGGCCGACGAGCAGATCAGCGATCGCATCGAGGCCCTCGTCAAGGAGGAGCATGAGCTCCTGGATCGAGGCGGCAGCCAGGGTGGCCTCGACGCGGCCGGTCACGCCCGGCTCGAATCGATCAAGGTCGAGCTCGACCGCTACTGGGATCTCCTGCGCCAGCGCCGTGCTCGTCGCCGGGCGGGGGAGGATCCCGACGGCGCCAGTCCACGCGACGCGGACACGGTCGAGCACTACCTCCAGTGAGCGTCGAGCTCGGGGCGTTCGTCGTCCCCGAGGCGGAGAACCTGCCCGGGCTGCTCGCCCAGGTCGAGGCGTGCGAGGCAGGCGGGCTCGAGCTGGTCGGCATCCAGGACCACCCGTACCAGCGGCGCTTCATGGACACGTTCTCGCTGCTGGCGTTCCTGGCGGCGCGCACCTCGCGCGTCACGCTCTTCCCCGACGTCGCCAACCTGCCCTTGCGGCACCCCGCGATGCTGGCCAAGGCGTCGGCGACGATCGACGTGCTCAGCGGCGGCCGGTTCGAGCTCGGCCTCGGCGCCGGCGCGTTCTGGGAGGCGATCGAGGCGTTCGGCGGACCGCGGCGGTCCGGGCCGGAGTCGGTCGACGCCCTCGAGGAGGCGATCGCCATCCTCCGGGGGTCTTGGAACCCCGCCCGCCCCGGCGAGCGCTCGGTGAGCTTCGACGGCCGGCACTACCGCGTGCACGGGATGAAGTTCGGCCCGCCGCCGGCACACCCCATCGGCATCTGGCTCGGCGCCTACGGGCCGCGGATGATGCGCGTCGTCGGCCGGCTGGCCGACGGCTGGCTGCCCAGCCTCCCGCGCCTGCCGATGGACGAGCTCCCGGCGCGCGTGCGCATGATCGACGAGGCCGCTGCGCGCGCCGGTCGCGACCCGAAGTCCATCCGCCGGATCGCCAACCTCAACGGCGAGATCGTCGACGGCCCGGTCCGGGGCTGGCTCGAAGGCCCGCCCGACCATTGGATCTCCGAGCTCGGTGGGTTGGTGCGCGACCACGGCTTCGACGGCTTCGTGCTGTGGAGCAAGGGCGACATGACCGAGCAGATCGGCCGCTTCGCCGCCGAGGTGGCCCCGGCAGTCCGAACTGCGGCTGGGTAACTCGCCACGCACCGATTCGTGGCGACTATTCCGCGAATAGCGCGGACTACTCGCCACGGACGGCCAACGCGGCTGACAATCTCGCCTCCCTACCCAGCCGGGGTTCGCCGGTCCCTACGATCCGCACACATGCCGCTCACCCTCGAGACACCGCACGGCCCGGCCCTCGCCCACCTGCACGAGGTCGAAGAGCCGCGGCTGGCCGTCGTGCTCGGCCACGGCGCCGGGGGCGGCGTCGCCGCGCGCGACATCGTCAAGGCCGCGCAGGCGGCCAACGAGGCCGGCGCGAGCGTGGCGCTGGTCGAGCAGCCCTACCGCGTCGCCGGGCGCAAGTCGCCGGCGCCCGCCCACCAGCTTGACGCCGCGTGGGAGGCCGTGATCGAGCAGCTGCCGTTCAAGGACCTGAAGCTCGTGACCGGCGGGCGGTCCGCCGGCGCTCGCGTGGCCTGCCGGACGGCGCAGCAGACCGGCGCGGCCGGCGTCCTGTGCCTGAGCTTCCCCCTCCACCCGCCGGGCCGGCCCGAGAAGACGCGGCTCGCCGAGCTCGAGCTGGTGGACGTGCCGGTGCTGATCATCCAGGGCGTCAGCGACCCCTTCGGCATGCCGCCCGCGGCGCCCGGCCGCGAGGTCGTGCAGGTCCCCGGGAACCACAGTCCCACCGGCAACCTCGAGGCCCACGCGCAGGCGATCCGCGACTGGCTGGGACGCCTGGCGGACTAGGCGGTCCCCCGATGCGGCGGGCAGGCCCGGCCCGCGAGCATCGCCGCCATGAACAAGACCCTGATCGCCGCGCTCGTCGCGGCAACGGCGCTCCTG
Organism: uncultured Solirubrobacteraceae bacterium; assembly: GCA_963774155.1. Lineage (GTDB taxonomy): Bacteria > Actinomycetota > Thermoleophilia > Solirubrobacterales > Solirubrobacteraceae > DASSUW01. Next base: position 111,570 of record CAVZDW010000002.1, on the reverse strand, counting down.
GCGCCGGCTGCGGCGCAGGCCGCGACGGTCGGCCTCGAGAACGGCGCGATCGTCTACCGCGGGCTGGATACCGAGGACCTCGACCTGCTCGTCTCGACGTTCAAGCCCTACGACAGCGACACCACGTACCTGAGCCTCCAGGACGACGTGCCGCAGACCATCGTCTCCGGCCCCTGCTTCATGAGCGAGGGCTACGACCCGAACGCGCTCTGTCCGCTCAACCCGGGCCAGCCGCTGATCGTCGAGGGCGGCGCGGGCGACGACTACGTGAGCGTCTACAGCAACGAGGTCCCGGACGCCAAGCCGATCACGCTCAACGGCAACGCCGGCAACGACCAGCTCAAGGATGCGTACAACAGCACCGCCGGGCGGGCGCTCAGCGGCGGCCCCGGCAACGACAAGATCGAGGGCTACGGCGGCGACGACCGGATCGACGGCGGTGACGGCAACGACATGGTCGACGGCGGCCTCGGCGACGACAGCGTCCTCGGCGGCGCCGGCGACGACGAGATGTGGGGCGACCACTACAAGGAGCCCGGCGCCGACGTGCTCGACGGCGGGCCTGGCACCGACACCACCGAGGAGTGGGGCATTCCGTCCGACCTCACGAGCCAGCCCCGCACGAGCGTCTCGCTCGACGGCGTGGCCAACGACGGCCGGCCCGGCGAGGGCGACAACGTCGTCGGCATCGAGCGCATCCGCGTCAGCGTGGTCGGCGACTACGTCGGCACCGACGGCCCCGAGGAGATCAAGGTGATCAACCCGGGCAACGAGGGCCCGTCCTCTCTCTCGGGCCGCGGCGGCGACGACATCCTCGTGGCCGAGGACTTCGACGACACGGTCGACGGCGGCGCCGGCAACGACATGGTCGAGGGCGGCCGCGGCAACGACACCGTCACCGGCGGCCCGGGTCGCGACACGATCATGGGCGACGCCACGAGCTCCCACTGCTCCTGGTACTCGTGTCAGATCCCGTGGGGCAACGACACGATCCACGCCCGCGACGGCGAGGTCGACAACATCGACTGCGGGATCGGGACCGACACGGCGATCGTCGACGCGAAGGACATCGTCGCCAACTGCGAGTCGGTCGACGGCTCCGGCCCGAGCCCGAGCCCCGGCGCCCTCGCGTTCAAGGTGAAGGCGACGAAGCTGCGCGGGCTCACGAAGAGCGGGCTGACGGTGAGCGTCCCCTGCTCGTCGGCGTGCACGGTGTCCGGCGCGCTGCTCAGCGGCGGCAAGAAGGTCGGCAGCGGCAAGGGCTCCGCGGCGGCCGGCGGCACGGCGAAGGTGAAGCTGAAGCTCGTCGCCAAGGCGAAGCGCCGCTTCGCGAAGGCGCGCAAGGCGACCATCACGGTCAAGCTCACCGTCAAGGCCGGCGGGAGCGCCCAGACCGGCTCGCAGACGCTGAAGCTCAAGCGCTAGCGGCGCGCGCCTCGAGCGCCCGCCGCAGCGCGGCCTCGTCGAGGCCCGGGTCCTGCGCTTCGAGCCAGGCCCGGGCTTCGCGCCGGCCGCCCAGCGCGCGGAGCCCGCGCTCGCCGTGCTCGGCCGTGAAGTCGGCCAGCGCGCCGAGCCGCCGCGCCCGGGTCCGGGCAACGGCGAGGTCGAGCCCCTCCCGGTGCTCGTCCAGGGCGGCCACGAGGTCTTCGATCCCTTCCACCGGGGGAAGGGAGGAGACGGCGACGACCGGCACGCCGCGCTCGCCCAGCGAGCGCAGCGCGGCGTGCAGGTCCCGCCGAGCCCGCTGGGCGACCTGGCCGAGATCGGCCTTGGTCACCACCAGCACGTCCGGGACCTCCATGATCCCGGCCTTCAGGAACTGCAGGACGTCGCCCGAGCCGGGCTGCACGACCACGGCCACGGTGTCCGCGGCCTCGGCCACGTCGGTCTCCGACTGGCCGACGCCCACCGTCTCGATGACCACGACGTCGAAGGCCGCGGCCAGCGCCTGGGCCGCCGTGCGCGTGGCGGGTGCCAGGCCGCCGAGCCGTTCTCCGGCAGCGGTCGAGCGGATGAAGAGCCCGCGATCGGCCGGGTCGGCCTCGATCCGCGCGCGGTCGCCGAGCAGCGAGCCGCCGGAGCGCTTGGAGGTCGGGTCCACCGCGAGCACCGCGACGGTACGCCCGCCGGCCCGCCAGGCACGCGCCAGCGCCGAGAGCAGCGTCGACTTGCCCGCCCCCGGCGGGCCGGTCACGCCCACGACGTGCGCGCCCGCCTCGCCGCCGAGTCGCGCCGGCGCGACCTCCGCCAGCAGCGCGGCGATCTCGTCGCGCCGCTCCGGCGAGCGGTTCTCGAGCAGGTTGAGCGCGGCCGGCGCCGCCGTCAGGTCGCGCTCCCGTAGCCGCGCGCCGAGCTCCGCTCCGCTCACGCGGCGGAGCGTACGCCGTTGCGCTCCGCCACGATGCCCACGACGTCGCGCAGGATGCGCGTGATCTCGAAGTCCTTGGGGGTGTAGACCGCGGCGACGCCGGCGGCCTTCAGCGCGTCGGCGTCGGCCTCGGGGATGATGCCGCCGACCACCACGGGGATGTCCGCGCCGTCGAGGGCGGCGACCACGTCGGGGATCAGCTCGCGGTGCGATCCGGAGAGGATCGAGAGGCCGATCACGTGGACGCCCTCGTCGACGGCCGAGCGGGCGATCTGGGCGGGGGTGAGCCGGATGCCCTCGTAGACGACGTCCATGCCGGCGTCGCGCGCCCGGACGGCGATCTGCTCGGCGCCGTTGGAGTGCCCGTCGAGCCCCGGCTTGCCGACGAGGATCTTCACCGTGCGGCCGAGCGCCTCGCTCACGCGCGCGACCTCGTCGCGCAGCTCCGCCAGCTCCTCGCCCGCGACCGGCGCCGCCGCCTCGCCGACGCCGGTCGGCGCCCGGTAGGAGCCGAACGCCTCGCGCAGCGCGCCCGCCCACTCCCCGGTCGTCACGCCCGCGCGGGCCGCGGCGATCGACGCCTCCATGATGTTCTCGTCGCTCGCCGCCACGCGCCGCAGCTCGGCCAGGGCGCCGCTGACGTCGCCCCGCTCGGCCCGCCAGCGCTCCAGGCTCTCGAGCGCCTCCTGCTCGACGGCCTGGTCGACGACGAGGATGCCGCCCTCGGCGTCCGCGGTCAGCGGCGACGGCTCGGTCTCCTCGTAGCGGTTGACGCCGACCATCACCTGCTCGCCGGACTCGATCCGCTGGATCCGCTCGCGGTGGGACTCGACCAGCGCGGCCTTCATGTACGGCACGGCCTCGACGGCGCCGCCCTGCTCGTCGACGCGGGCCATCTCGGCGCGGGCGCCCTCGAGCAGCTCGGCAACGAGCCCGTCCATGACCTTCGAGCCCTCGAAGATGTCCGGGTACTCGAGCAGGTCGGTCTCGAAGGCGAGCACCTGCTGGATGCGCAGCGACCACTGCTGGTCCCACGGCCGCGGGAGGCCGAGCGCCTCGTTCCAGGCCGGGAGCTGGACCGCGCGGGCGCGGGCGTTGCGGCCGAGGGTGACGGCCAGCGCCTCGAGCACGATCCGCTGCACGTTGTTCTCGGGCTGCGCCTCGGTCAGGCCGAGCGAGTTCACCTGCACGCCGTAGCGGAAGCGCAGGTGGCGCTCGTCCGCCACGCCATAGCGCTCGCGGCCGAGCTCCTCCCACAGGATGGCCATCGCGCGCAGCTTGGCGTGCTCCTCGACGAAGCGGACGCCGGCGTTGACGAAGAACGAGATCCGCCCGAACACCGCGCCCATGCGGTCCTCCGCGACGCGGGCGCGGACGGCGTCGAGCACGGCGATGGCCGTGGACATCGCGTAGGCGATCTCCTGCACCGGCGTGGCGCCCGCCTCCTGCAGGTGGTACGAGCAGATGTTGACCGGGTTCCAGCGCGGGACGTGCTCGACCGTGTAGGCGACGCTGTCGGCGATCAGCCGCATCGACGGGCCGGGCGGGAACGCGTAGGTCCCGCGCGAGAGGTACTCCTTGATGATGTCGTTCTGCGTCGTCCCGGCCAGCGCCTCGGCCTCGATGTCGTTCTCCTCGGCGACGACCAGGTAGAGCGCCAGCAGCCAGGCGGCGGTGGCGTTGATGGTCATCGACGTGTTCATGCGGTCGAGCGGGATGCCGTCCATGAGGGCGTGCATGTCGCCCTTGTGGGCCACCGGGACCCCGACCTTGCCGACCTCGCCGCGAGCCAGCTCGTGGTCGGCGTCGTAGCCGGTCTGGGTCGGCAGGTCGAACGCGACCGACAGCCCGGTCTGGCCCTTGGCCAGGTTGCGGCGATAGAGCTCGTTGGACCGGCGTGCCGTGGAATGGCCCGCGTAGGTCCGCATCATCCAGGGCTTGTCCGGCTCGGGGAGGCGGTGGCTCATTGCAACTGATTCTGCCGTAGCCTGCGCGGGCGATGCGGCAGATCGACGTGCTCCACCGCGGCCGGGAGAAGGTCATCGCGTGCTTCGAGGTCGACGGGATTCTCGTGGATCCGGGCCCGCAGTCGTGCGAGGACACGCTGATCGAGGCGCTCGGCGGCGAGCGCCCGCGCGCGCTCCTGCTCACCCACATCCACTTCGACCACGCGGGTGCCGCGGGCGCGCTGGTGCGCCGCTGGCCGGACCTCGACGTCTACGTGCACGAGCGCGGGGCGCCCCACATGGCCAACCCCGAGAAGCTCGTGGCCAGCGCGGCGCGGCTCTACGGCGGCGAGGAGGGGCTGCGCGAGACCTGGGGCGAGGTCGTCCCGGTCCCGGAGGAGCGCCTGAAGGTGCTCAGGGGCGGGGAGGAGGTGCTCGGCTTCAAGGTCGAGTACACGCCCGGCCACGCCTCGCATCACGTCTGTTACTTCAAGGACGGCGTGGCCTTCGTGGGCGACATGGCCGGCGTCCGCATCCCGCCGCACGACCTCACCCTGGCGCCCACCCCGCCGCCCGACATCGACGTCGAGGCCTGGGAGCGCTCGCTCGACACGATCGCCGCCTGGGAGCCTGAGACGCTCGCGATGACCCATTTCGGCACGCCGACGACCCGCCGGCCCAGCTCGCCGCCGTGCGCGAGGTGCTGCGCTGGCAGGCCGACCTGGCCGCGAGCGGCGACCAGGAGGCGTTCATGGCCGCCCTGCACGAGCGGATCGTCGCCGAGGCGCCCGAAGAGGTCGCCGCCACCGAGCAGGCGGCGCCGCTCGACCACCTGTTCCTCGGTCTTGATCGCTGGCATAAGAAGCGCGGGTAACACCCGAATATGTATGCGGCTTACTCGCATTCGCAAGCTCATGCGAGCGCCTTGGCATGACTGAGGTCGTCGAGGTACCGCGGGTCAAAGACCCCGGCTCCGGCCTGGAGGGCAACTGGCGCGTGATCGTCCTCAACGACGACCACAACACGTTCGACCACGTCGCCCACACGCTCGCCAAGACGATCCCCGGCGTCACCGTCGCGGGCGGCTACGCGCTGGCCGACACGATCCACAACACCGGCCGCGCGATCGTCTGGTCCGGGATGAAGGAGACCGCCGAGCTGTACTGGGAGCAGCTCGAGTCGGCCGGGCTCACGATGGCCCCGCTCGAGCAGGGCTAGAGCTTCGTCGCCTCCACGTAGAGCGTCCCGTCGCGTCGCACGGGGCTGTCCGGGCTGGGCTGCAGCCGGCCTTCGCCGAAGCGCGATTCGCTTGCCTCGCCGAAGCCCGCGGCCCGCAGGAGCAGCACGAGCGTCTCCCCGTCGTACATCGCCCGGTGGTCGTGCTCGTAGAAGAGCGCGTCGACGGCGAGCATCGGCGTCGCCTGGGAGCGCGCCCAGCCCGGGTCTCCCGTCCCCGCGTAGGAGCGCAGGAGCGCGCCCGCGTCGGGCACCGCGACGCGCAGCACGCCGCCGGGCTTGAGGACCCGCAGGCACTCGCGCGCGAACGCGAACCCGGCGTGCAGGTCGAGGTGCTCGAGCATGTGCTCGTGGAAGATCGCGTCGACGCTGTCGCTCGCGAACGGGACGCCGGTCTCCAGGTCCCACGCGACGTCGGCGCGCGCGGCGAGGAGGTCGATGTTGACCCAGCCCTCCTTGTTGACCCGGCCGCTGCCGAGGTGCAGCCGCAGCGGAGACCGCTCGGCGGCCGCGCGCAGGCGGCGGCGCGACCACGGCGCCGCGAGCCGCGTGCCGATGACCCGCGCACGGCGGTAGGGCAGGCGGCGGATCAGCCCGGGGGCGGGCGGCGGGCGCTCGGCCAGCCGCTCGCGGAGCGCGGCGATGCGCTCCGCGTCGGACAATGGCTCAGCCCGTGATGCCGTTGGCCGCGAGCTCGCCGGCGCTCACCCGGTCGAACCAGCTGTAGAGCACCGGCACCTGGAACCAGCTCGTGTAGTCGGCCCGCCACTCGGAGAACTCCGGGCCGTACCAGTACGCCTCGAAGTCCGACTTGTCGTTGAAGGTGGCGAACTGCTGGAAGCGGTAGCGATCGTCGTTCGAGCGCAGGACCTGGAAGTCCGTCGCGCCGTAGCGCAGCGAGATCGGCGCGATCTCGCTGATCGCGGCCTCGAACTGGTCGCCCCGGAAGAGGGTCGCGTACCAGGGGATGTTCACGACGCCGGCCATGTTCAGGCTCCTACCTCCGCCCGGATCGCGCCCGGGCCGTCCGCGGTCTTTCCGAGTCCCTCGGCCTCCGCGCCAACGAGGATCGCGATCTTGCCGAGGTGCTGGTTCTCCTTCATCAGCTGATGGGCCTCGGCCACCTGCTCGAAGCCGAGGGTCCTCCAGAGTACGGGACGGACGGCCCCGGACTCGATCAGCTCGTTCGCCTTGTGGCACTCGTACGCGTTCGCGAAGTGCGAGCCGACGATCTTCTTCTGGCGCATCCAGAGGTACCGGACGTCGAAATCGAGGTTGAAGCCGGTCGTCCCGGCGCAGATCACGACGCTGCCGAACGGCTTGACGACGAGCACCGAGGTGGGGAAGGTCGCGCGGCCGACGTGCTCGAACACGATGTCCGGCGCGCCGCCCAGCTTCTCCTCCACCACCTTGCAGAAGCGGCGCGACTCCTTGAAGCGCGCCTTCTCCTCCTCCGCCGTCTCGCCGCCGACGCGCATCATGCCCGTGAACGCGTTGCGGTCGATGACGTCGCAGGCGCCGAGCTGGAGGCAGAGGTCGGCCTTCTCGGTCGAGGAGACCACGCCGACCGCATCGGCGCCGGCGAGCTTGCAGAGCTGGAGCGCGAAGACGCCGAGCCCGCCGGCCGCGCCCCACACGAGCACGCGGTGGCCCGCCTGCAGCTCGACCTGCCGGACGAGCATGCGGTAGGCGGTGAAGTAGGTCAGCCCGTAGGAGGCGGCCTCCTCCCAGGTCAGCGCGGGCGGCTTGGGCAGGAGCTGCTGGCCCTGGACCTTGCAGAACTGGGCGAACGAGCCCCAGGTGGTCTCGTAGCCCCAGATCTTCTGCGAGGGGGCGGCCATCGGGTCGAGCCCGTGGACCTCCGGATCCTCGTAGGAGGCCTGGTTGCAGTGGATGACCACCTCGTCGCCGGGCTTCCACCGGGTGATGCCGGGGCCGACCTTCCAGACGATCCCGGACGCGTCCGAGCCGCCGATGTGGTGGTCCTCGTCGCGGTAGCGGAAGACCGAGACCGGCTCGCCCATCGCGGCCCAGACGTTGTTGTAGTTGACGCCCGCGGCCATGACGCGGACGACGACCTCCATCGCGCCCGGCTCGGGTACCTCCATCTCCTCGATCTGGAAGGCGTCGCGGGGCTCGCCGAAGCGATCCTCGCGAATCACCCAGGCGGCCATGGTGGCGGGGAGGTCGCCCGGCTCGGTGGAGATCCGGGCGACGTCGGCGGCGTCAACTGGCATAGACGCTGGACCCTATAGGGAGATCAGAACCAGTCGTGCCGCTTCTTCCACAGCACTGTGGCCAAGATCACAGTCGGCACCACGAGGCCCAGGACGCCGAACACGAAGAAGTCGGTCTTCGACTCCACGTTGTCCACCAGCCAGCCGAAGTTCTGGCCGAAGAAGCCGGTGATCAGCGTCCAGACGACGAAGAACGTCGCCACCACGCTGAGCCGGGTCGCGGTGCGATTGAGCTTCTCGGCGCTGGCGTTGAAGTAGATGCTGGTGAGCGCCGTGAGGTCGTCGGTCTGGCGCTGGAGCTCGCCGCCGATCTGAGCCAGGTGGTCGCCGACGTCGCGCAGGTACTCGCGCGTGCTGCGGCTCAGGCCGGCGAGGGCCAGCACGGCGCCGGCGGCGGTGTGGAACTGGTCGCGCTGGCCGGCGATCAGGCGCTGGAGCTCGTGGACCTCCTGCTTGACGCGGTAGACGCCGCGCAGCAGCTCGCGCCGCGGCTGCTCGAGCACCTCGGCCTCGAGCGCGTCGATGCGCTCCTCGAGCTGCGAGATGACCGGGTAGAACGCGTCGGTGAGGCTGTCGAAGATCCGGTAGACGAGGTAGTCCTCCGCGCCGGTGTCGCTCGGCTTGAGGACGTCGTGGAGCTTGCCCAGCTGCTCCAGCGGCTCCTGGTGGATCGTGAGGATCCAGTGGCCCGAGACGTAGACGTGCACCTCGACCGGGCGCACCATCCGCTCCTCGCCGTTCGCGGGCAGGGCCGTGAAGTAGACGACCAGCACGTAGTCCTGGTACGAGTCGACCTTCGGCCGCTGGCCGAACTCGCGCGTGTCCTCGAGCGCCACCGGGTGCAGCCCGAGCTCCCGCTCGAGGGTGTCGAGGTCGTCTCCCGACGGGGCCACGAGGTCGAGCCAGAAGAACTCGTCCCGCTTGCGATGGTCGGCGATCTGCGCGCTGTCGATGCTGGTGAGGATCAGCACACAGGCGGAGGCTACGCCACGCCGCGCTCGGCCAGCAGCGCCTCGAGCGCGGCGACCGATTCCGCCAGCTCCGCCGTCCCGTCGAGCACGAGGTCCGGGCGGGCCGGCGCCTCGTACGGGTCGTCGATCCCGGTCAGGCCCTTCAGGGTGCCCGCGCGGGCGCGCCGGTAGAGGCCCTTCGGGTCGCGCTGCTCGCAGACCTCGAGCGGCGTGTCGACGAAGATCTCGATGAACGGCAGCCCGTCCTCCTCGTGGCGGCGGCGGACCCGCTCGCGGTGCTCGGCGTAGGGCGAGACGAGGGCGACGAGGGTGACGATGCCGGCGTCGGCCAGCATGCGGGCCGCCTCGCCCGCGCGGCGGACGTTCTCGGCCCGCGAGCCGGCGTCGAACCCGAGGTCGCCGGAGAGGCCGTGCCGCAGGTTGTCGCCGTCGATGAAGTAGGCGCCGCGGCCGTCGTCGACCAGGCGCGCCTCGAGCGCGGCGGCGATCGCCGACTTGCCGGAGGACGGGAGGCCCGTGAGCCAGACGGTGGCGCCGGTCTGGCCGAGCGCCGCCCAGCGGTCCTCGCGGGTGGCCTCGCCGCGCTCCCACACGACGTTGGGGCTGCGGTCGGCGCCGGCGGCGATCGTCTCGACCACCATCCCGGCCGCCACGGTGGCGTTGGTCGCCTCGTCGATGAGGATGAAGCTGCCGGTGGCCCGGCTGTCGCCGTAGGGGTCGACGGCGAGCGGCGTCGCCGCCCGCAGCGCGACGCGCCCGATGTCGTTGAGCTCGAGCGAGCCGGGATCGGACTCCGCGCGCAGGCTCTCGATCTCCACCCGGTGCTCGATGCGGGCGAGCTCGACCCGGGTGGTGCGCGTGGTGTGCTTGATCAGGTAGCGGGCGGAGGGCCTGGCGGGCGTCTCGTCGAGCCAGCAGACGTCGGCCCGCACGTCGCGCGCCACCTGGGCGGGCGCGTCGGCGGCGCAGAGCATGTCCCCGCGCGAGACGTCGAGGTCGTCCTCGAGCAGCACGGTGACCGCCATCGGCGGGAACGCCTCTTCGACCGGGCCGTCGAACGTGTCGATGCGGGCGACCCGCGACTTGGAGCCCTGCGGCTGCACGACGACCTCGTCACCGGTCCGGAGCACGCCGCCCGCGACCTGGCCGGCGTGGCCGCGGTAGTCGTGGTGGGCGTCGTCGTGCGGCCGGATGACCCACTGCACCGGCACGCGGGCATGGTCGAAGACCGTGCGGTCGGCCGCGACGTCGACGTCCTCGAGGTACTCGAGCAGCGGCGGCCCGTCGTACCAGGGCGCGGCGTCCGAGACGTCGACGACGTTGTCGCCGTTGAGGGCGGAGATCGGGATGGCCGCGACGTCGCGCAGGCCGACGCGGTCGGCGAAGGCGGCGAAGTCCTTGGCGATGGCCGCGAACTCGCGCTCGTCCCAGTCGACCAGGTCCATCTTGTTGACGGCGGCGACGAGGTGCGGGACGCGCAGCAGCGAGGCGATGAACGCGTGGCGCTTGGACTGCTCGACCACGCCGTGGCGGGCGTCGATGAGCACGATGGCGACATCGGCCGTGCTCGCTCCCGTGACCATGTTGCGCGTGTAGCGGACGTGGCCGGGCGTGTCGGCGAGGATGAACGAGCGCCGGTCGGTGGCGAAGAACCGGTAGGCGACGTCGATGGTGATGCCCTGCTCGCGCTCCGCCCGCAGGCCGTCGGTGAGCAGCGCGAGGTCGAGCCGGCCGTCGCCGCGGTCGTGGCTCGTGGCCTGCACGGCGTCGAGCTGGTCGTCGAGGATCGACTTCGTGTCGTGCAGCAGGCGGCCGATCAGCGTGCTCTTGCCGTCGTCGACCGAACCGGCGGTCGCGACGCGCAGGAGTTCGGGCGGCGCGTCGAGCGGGTTAGAAATATCCCTCACGCTTGCGGTCCTCCATCGCGGCCACGGATACGCGGTCGTCCGCGCGGGTCTCGCCGCGCTCGGTCACACGCGTCGCGGCGATCTCGCGCACGACGTCCTCCAGCGATCCCGCCTCGCTGCGCACCGCGCCGGTCACCGCCATGTCCCCGACCGTGCGGTAGCGGACGGTGGCCACGAACGGCGTCTCGTGCTCGTGGCGGGGGACGTGCTCGGAGTCGGCCAGGAGCATGCCGTCGCGGTCGATGACGCTGCGCGCGTGGGCGAAGTAGATCGACGGGACCTCGAGGCGCTCCTCGTGGATGTACCGCCAGACGTCGAGCTCGGTCCAGTTGGAGAGCGGGAAGACGCGCACGTGCTCGCCGCGGCGGACGCGCCCGTTGAAGGTGTTCCACAGCTCCGGCCGCTGGCCCTTGGGATCCCACTGGCCGAGGTCGTCGCGGAACGAGAAGATGCGCTCCTTGGCGCGGGCTCGCTCCTCGTCGCGGCGGGCGCCGCCGAGCGCGGCGTCGAAGCCGTTGGCGGCGATGGCGTCGAGCAGCGTGGTGGTCTGGAGCCGGTTGCGCGAGGCGCCGACGCCGGTCTCGTCCTTGGCTCGCCCGGCGTCGATCGACTCCTGCACCGAGGCGACGATCAGGCGCTCGCCGAGCTCCCGCATGCGGCGGTCGCGGAACTCGAGCACCTCCGGGAAGTTGTGCCCGGTGTCGACGTGCATCACCCCGAACGGGAAGCGCGCCGGGCGGAACGCCTTCTCGGCCAGCCGGAGGAGGACGATCGAGTCCTTGCCCCCGCTGAAGAGCAGCACGGGCCGCTCGAACTCGGCGGCCACCTCGCGCATCACGAAGACGGCCTCGGCCTCGAGCAGCCGCAGATAGGAGAGCTCACGCGTCATCGTGGACACGAACTTACCCAACTTGATCGTTTTTATCGAGATTCATGGCATGCGAAAGGTTGCGGGGCGCGCCGGCGCCGACCTCCAGCCGCTCGCGCGGCGACCGGCGCGGCGTCGCGCTCAGCCGTGCAGCCCGCACTCGGTCTTGCCGGTGCCGGCCCAGCGCCCCTCGCGCTCGGATCCCGGCTTCGTGCAGTGCGTGCAGCCGATCGACGAGTAGCCGCGGTCGTGCAGCGGGTTGTAGGGCAGGTCGTGCTCGACGATGTAGCTCCAGACGTCGGCCTCGCTCCAGTCGGCGAGCGGGTTGGCCTTCCAGCGGTCGTGCTTGGCGTCCCAGGCGAGCTTGGCCGTGCGCGCGCGGCCGATCGACTGGTCGCGGCGCACGCCGGAGACCCAGGCGTCGACGCCGGACAGCGCCTCGGTCAGCGGGTCGACCTTGCGCAGGCGGCAGCACTCGTCGGGGTCCGTCTCCCACAGCTTGTCGCCGTGGGTCGCGGCCTGGCGGCCGAGGCTCGGCCCCTGGTGGACCTCGATCGTGATGCCGTAGCGGTCCTCGACCTTCTTCCACGTCTCGTACGTCTCGGGGAAGAGGACGTGCGTGTCGAGCGTGAAGATGCGGGCGTCGGGCGCGACGCGCAGCATCAGGTCGAGGATGACCGAGGCCTCCTTCTGGAACGAACACGCGACGGCGAGCCGGGGGTGGAAGCGTTCGACCATGTAGGCGAGCACACCGCTCGCATCCATGGCCTCCAGGTCCGGTGACACGCGGGTCGCAGCGAGGGCCATGCGTGAAATGTACTAAACCCGATCCCGATTACCGCTATTGCCCCCGGCCGCCCTAAGGGGGTCTGACCCCGTCACGGGTTATACGCGTGAAGGGGTCAGACCCCCTTACGCGGTTGGCTGTGAAGGGGTCAGACCCCCTTACGTGGTTGGCGGTGTCGCTAGCATTTTGCAAGTGACTCTTGCATCGGCTCCTGGATCGGCTCCCGGCGACATCGAGGCGCTGGACGCGTACTCGCAGGTGGTGACCCGTGTCGCCGAGGTGCTCGGGCCCTCGGTGGCCAACCTCCGCGTCCGCGGGCGGCGGGGGATGGCCGGGAGCGGCTCGGGCGTGGTGATCACGCCCGACGGCTTCATGCTCACGAGCGCGCACGTCGTGGCCGGCACCCGGTCGCGGGTGCGGGCGAGCTTCACCGACGGCAGCGACCTCGAGGCGACGGTCGTCGGGGCGGACCCGCTCTCGGACCTCGCCGTCCTGCGCACCGAGTCGGCGCAGCTCACCGCCGCCGAGCTCGGCGACGCGGCGGGGCTGCGGGTCGGCCAGCTCGTCGTCGCCATCGGCAACCCGCACGGCTACGCCGGATCGGTCACCGCCGGCGTGGTCTCCGCGCTCGGGCGCTCGCTGCCCGCCCGCGCCGGCGCCGCCACACGGATCATCGACGACGTGATCCAGACCGACGCCGCGCTCAACCCCGGCAACAGCGGCGGCGCGCTCGTCGACGGCCGCCAGCGCGTCGTCGGCATCAACACCGCGGTGGCCGGGGTCGGCCTCGGCCTCGCCGTCCCCATCAACGCGACCACCCGCAACATCGTCGCCGCGCTCATGCGCGACGGCCGCGTCCGCCGGGCGTGGATCGGCATCGCCGGGGGAGCCCGGCCGCTGCCGCCCCGCGTGGCCGGCGCGCTCGGCCGCGACCGGGCGATCGAGGTGGTCGAGGTGATCGAGGACTCGCCGGCCGCCCGGGCGGGCCTCAGAGCCGAGGACCTCATCGTCGGCGTGGACGGTCTCCCGGTCACCGGCGTCGACGACCTGCAGCGCCTGATGACCGGCGAGCGGATCGGCGTCGCCACGCAGCTCGAGGTCGTGCGCGGCGGGGAGTCACGCACCGTCGAGCTCGTTCCGCGCGAGCTCGACCCCTAACCTTCCGCGCCGTGCTGGCGCGACTTGCCGTCCTCATCTGCCTCACCCTGGCGGCCGCCGGCTGCGGGGACGAGGCGACGCCGTCCGGGAGCGCCGGGACCCCGACCCCGAACCCGACGACCGCGCCGGAGGCCACGCCGGCCGAGCCCGGGAGCGCCGCCAACGCGTTCATCGGCTCGCTCGCCGTCGACCCCGGCGACGGCACGCTGATGATCGGCACCGGCCTCGGGCTCTTCCGCGCCAAGTCGAGCGGCGGCAAGGCCGAGCGCGTCGTCGGCGAGTTCACCGGCCCCGACGGCAGCGGCCCGGTCTCGAGCAACCTCGTGCTCCGCTACGCGGCGCCCGGCGACCTGGTCGCCTCTGGCCACCCTGAAGGCGCCGGGACGAGCCTCCCCGAGAACCTCGGCCTCATGCGCTCGGGCGACGCCGGAGCGACAGCTGGGAGCCGATCTCCCAGCTCGGCGAGTCCGACTTCCACATCATCCAGGCGCGCGGCGACCACGTCGTGGCGGTCCGGGTCGAGGAGGCCGACATCCAGATCAGCACCGACGGTGGCAAGACGTTCGAGGCGGTCACCGGGCCGGACCTGCCCCTGGATGTCGAGTTCGACCGCGACGATCCGTCGCGCATGGTGGTCGCCACCGCCAAGGGCACGTTCACGTCCGACGACCAGGGCATGTCCTGGCGCCCGCGCGATCCGATCCCGAGCGACCAGCTCGCCTGGGCCGCTCCCGGCGAGCTGTACCGCGCCGACCCGGGCGGCGCCGTCAAGCTCAGCGCCGACGGCGGCGCGACGTGGAAGGAGCGGGGGACCGTCGGCCTCACCGTCAACGAGCTGGTCGCCGACGAGGAGGGCGCGCTGTACGCCTCGGTGCCGGGCGGCGAGATCCGCCGCTCGACCGACGGCGGGGCCACCTGGAAGCCGCTGCTACGGCTGGAGTAGGTCGTTCTGGGCGGACCTGCGCCGCTCGCCGACCTCGACCGTGGCGGCCTTGATGCCGCTCGTGCTCGCGCTCAGCGTGTAGGTCCCCTCGGGCGGATCGACCTTCAGGTTCCCGGTCGACCGCGCCGCGATATCACCGGTGGACCGCGTGATGCCGCCGCTCTCGCCGCCGATCTCGTCGGTCTCGAACGTCACGCGCTGCGGGGCCGTCGACTGGTTGGAGATGATGATCACGACCGGGCCGGAGCCGAACTCGCCCGGCGAGACGCGCACGCGCTCGTTGTCGATCGCGGCCGTGACGTTGATCGGCGCCGGCGGCCGGGGCTTGTTCTGGTAGTCGGCGGTCTCGTCCTCGCCACAGCCGGTCGAGGCTGCGGCCAGCGCGAGCGCCGCCGCGAGCGTCACGCGCAGCACGTCGGCGACTGTAACCGAGTCGCCGCGTGCAAGCGCCTGTTCATGCCGTCCGGTCCGAGGCGTAAGACAGGCGACCCGATGCCCGAAGCCGCCCTCCTCGAATCCTCCCTGCTCGGAGCGGAGTTCCTCGCCGTCGACACGGAGACGAACGGGCAGCCGAAGGAGCGCTGCGAGCTCACGGAGGTGGGCGCCGTCCTCGTCGGCGGGGGAGAGCTGCACGAGCGCTGGAGCTCGCTCGTCGGCGTGTCCGCGCCGCTCGGGCGCGGCATCCAGCGGTTCACCGGGATCACCCAGGCGATGGTCGACGAGGCGCCGCCGCCCGAGCAGGTGCTGCCGGAGCTGGCGGAGCAGCTGCGCGGCCGCGTGCTGGTGGCGCACAACGCGCGCTTCGACGTCGGGGTCCTGCGCCAGGCCTTCGAGCGCGCCGAGCTCGAGTGGCCCGACCCGCCGGTGCTCTGCACGGTCGCCGTCGCCCGCCGCATGGCCCCGCTCCAGCGGCGCCGCGGCCTGGCCTCGCTGGCCGACGCGCTCGGCATCGAGGTCGACGTCTCGCACCGTGCGCTGCCCGACGCGGAGACGTGCGCGCGCGTCCTCTGCGCCCTGCTGCCGCGGCTGTGCGCCAACGCGCGCACGGTCGGGGAGGCGCTGTCGCTGCTGCGGCCGCGCCGGCCGGCGCGGGTGCGTCCCCCGAAGATGACGCGCGGGCGCGACGACCGGCCCGACCTGTCCTCGCTCCCCAAGGACCCGGGCGTCTACATCTTCCGCGACGCCGACGGCCGGCCCCTCTACGTCGGCAAGTCGGTGTGCCTTCGCACGCGCGCGCGAGCGCACTTCACGACGCCCTCGACCTGGACCGGCGAGGCCGAGCACGTCGACTACCAGCCGACCGAGTCCGAGCTCGGCGCCCTCGTGCTCGAGAACCGCCTGATCAAGGCGCTCAAGCCGCCCGGCAACACGATGCTCAAGAAGGACGCCGACGGCTACGTGTACCTGCGCTGCCGCCTCGACATCCCGTTCCCGATCCTCGAGGTCGCGCGCGAGCCCGCCGCCGGGCATGCGGTCTGCGTCGGCCCCGTCCGCGGCCGGGCGGCGGCCGCCGAGCTGGTCGAGCAGCTCAACTCGCTCTTCGGCCTGCGCCACTGCGGCCGCGGTCTGCACCGGCGCGAGCACCCGTCGGCCTACGGGCAGATGGGCCGCTGCCTGTCGCCCTGCCTCGGCGACCTCGACCCGAACCTCTACCGCAGCCGGCTCGACGAGGCGCTCGGCCTCTTCGAGCACGACGGCGGCGCCGCGCTGCTCGCGCACGTCGAGGCGCAGATGCGCGCCGCCGCGGCGGCCCAGCGCTTCGAGCGCGCCGCGTGGCTGCGGCGCCGCGCGCGCCGGTTGGAGTCGCTGCTCGGCAAGCTCGGCGGCGTCCTGCGCGCCGCACACGCGGGAGCGCGCCTCGTGCTCGCGCCGCACCCCGGGGAGGCGGGCCGGGCGGACGCGTTCTGGATCGTCGCCGGACGCGTCGTGGACTGGGGGCCGTTGCCGGCCGACGGGGAGGAGCTCGTCGCGCGGACGCAGGTCGCGCTCGGCGCGTCGCAGGCCGGCGGGCTCGGGGGCTGGCTCCCGGCGGACGAGCTGGTCGAGGCGCGGATCATCGGCGCGTGGCTGGCGGCGCGGCACGACGTGCCGGTGCTGGAGCTCGGCCGCGGCGTCGATCCGTCGGCCGTCTCCGCCTTGGTCGGGCGGCTCGGCGAGCGAACCCCGGCTGGGTAGGGAGGCGAGAGGGCCGGCCGGCCGGACTTCGTGGCGACTGACCACGCTATCGGCGGAAGTCGCCACGAGCCGCGTTCGTGGCGGGTAACCCCCGCATATCGGGGGAAATCCGCCACGGACCGCCGACCAGGTCGGCTCCCTCGCTCCCCTACCCAGCCGCAGTTTCGTCCGACGACGCGGTTAAGAGGCCGCGTCGGTCCGGGCCGCCACCGCGACCAGGACCGCGCCCTGCAGATCCCGCAACTGCGCCACGCGTGCCTCGAGGTCGCCCTCGACGCCCTCCGGCGCGGCCCCCGCCTCGGTCAGGTCCTGCGCCAGCACGGCCAGCGCACGCTCGACGTCCTGCTGCGCGGAGAGCAGCTTCTGGATGTGCTCGCGCACGCTCGGGTCGTTGACGTCGAGCCGCTCGGTGGCGAGCTGGACGAGCTTCGTGATCAACGCCGCTCTCACGAGCCGGACCGCCTGCCGCCCCACGAGAGGACGGAGAGCGGGCCGAGGGGCTCGCGCTCGTGGACCGGGGCGGGGCTCGTGGCCGGTGCGGGCCGCATGTCGTCGGCCACCACGTGCGTCACGGGCACGCCGGTGTAGCGCGCCACGCGGTGCGGGAAGTCGTACTGGAGCCACTTGGAGCTGCGGCCTGGGAGCGTGCAGACGATCGCTTCATCATGCCGGGTCGGGTCGAAGCACTCCGTCACGGCCTCCATCGGGTCCGCGTCGCCGATCGCGCCCTCGGCCTCGAGGCCGGCCGCTCGCATCTTCTCCAGCGCCTCGTCGAGGCGCGCGCGGACGGCCTCGCGACCGCCGAGCCCGGGTCCCTGCGCCGGCATCACGAGCGTGATGCGGATCGGCGAACGCTCGGCGCGATGCTTCAGCGCGTCCAGGAGATCCTGGGATCCGGCGGTCAGGTTGGCGACGACGAGGACGTTCGCGGCCATGGGCACCCCTTCAGTTCGACGCGAGCGATGCTACCCCTCGAAGGGAAGGGCGACCACCTCGGCGGTGACCCCGCCTTCGCCCACGGCGAGCGTGTCGCCGGGGGAGGCCTCGCGGCGCACGAGTGCCAGTGCGATCGGGCCGTTCGCGGGGGAGACGGCGACGCTGCCGATCCGCCCGACCGGCTTCTCGCCGAGCCGCAGCGGCTCGCCGGTCGCGACCGGCTCGGAGAGCCTCAGCCCGCGCAGATGGCGGTTCGGCTTGCCGCGGTAGTGCAGGCGGGCGACCGTCTCCTGGCCGACGTAACAGCCCTTCGTGAAGGAGACCGCGCGCTCGTTGAGGCCGGCCTCCTGCGGGATGACGCCGTCGTCGAGGTCGATGCCGTAGCGCGGGCGCCCGCGCTCGATCCGGACCACCTCGGCCAGCTCCTCGCCGACCGCCGGAGCGTCGAGCGCCGCGCGCACCGTGTCGGCGGCCTCGGCGGGGACGAACACGTCGACGCCGACGTCGGTCGCCACCAGCACCACCGGCACGCCGGCGATCTCGGAAGCCACGTTGTCGTGCTCGTGCGGACCGAGCGCCTCGGCGCCCGCGACGCGGCGCGCCTGCGGCCCGACGAGCGAGAAGAGCGCCAGCTCGACCGTGCGCTTGTGCAGCTCGACGTCGCGGCCGAGCTTGAAGCGCCGGATCATGTTGAAGAGCTCCTGCAGCGCGACGCGCTCGGTGTCGAGCAGCAGCTCGTCGCCGAGGTCGAGCACCCGCAGGTCGCCGAGCATCTTGCCCTTGTGGGTCAGGAACGCGGCGTAGCAGCCCTGGCCCGGCTCCAGGCCCTCGATGTCGTTCGTCACCTGGCCCTGCAGGAAGGTCTTCGCCTCGGACCCGGTGAGCGCGAGCTTCCCGCGCTCGGAGCGGTCGACGAGCCCACATGACTCGGTGAGCGCGAGATACCCGGTGTCGGCGACGGTGGCCATCCTCCAGCGAGGATACGAAAGGCGCCGTACGGGCTCGGCGCGCTACGCCTCGCGGACCCGGGCGAGCCGCCGCTCGACCTCACGCTGGAGCTCGTCGAGCACCCGCTCCCGCGCCACGCCGGCGGCCAGCGCCGACCGCACGACCTCCGCCTCCTCGGCGCCGTCGAGCTGCTCGAGCAGGCGCAGCAGCCCGTCCAGGCTCTGCCCGCGCGCGGGGGCGAGCGGGTCGTCGGGATCGACAGGGAACGGCGTGGCGGCCATGTAGCCTCTGCCCGAATCATGCCGCTTGCCGAGACCTTCGACGAGATCATCGAGTCGCTGCCGTCCGACTGGACCGACCTCGAGCTCGACCTCCGCATCGACGAGAACCGCTACATCGACGCCGCGACGCTGCTCGTGACGTGCAATGCGCAGCCCTACTCGATGCACGACTGGCACTTCCGGCTGCTCGTCGCCCATCGCTTCGGCCACGCCGCCGCGGCGCCCGTCGTCCACGGCACGCTGAAGCTGCTCGACGATTCCGACATCGCCGGCGAGCTGGCGCTGCGCGAGGTCCGCACGGGCCGCGTGGAGACGATCCAGGACTGGGGGCGCCCGGAGTCGTTCCGCCGGGAGTTCCGCCGCCTCAGCTCGCAGTAGGACGATGGCCCGCGTCCTGGTCGTCTTCGATGACCTGCTGCTCGGCTCGAACGTGCTCGGCATGCTCCGGGCCGCGGGCCACGATGCCGAGCTGACTTCAGGCGCGGACGTGCGGCCCGAGGGATTCGACGTGCTCGTCGTCGACCTCGGGGCGGGCACGTTCGACGGCGTGGCGATCGATCGCGGCTCGGCCCGCGCCATCGGCGTCTACTCGCACGTCGACGTCGCCACCAAGGAGCGCGCCGAAGCGGCCGGCTTCGATCTCGTCGTGCCCCGCTCCCGCATGGCGCGCGAGGGCGCCGCGCTCGTGGAGCGGATGTCGTAGCTGAGACCGCGGTCCACTTTCCGACGCGTCGTCCTTTCGTGGTGTCAGACTACGAAGAACCTCGATGGCCGTTACACGGGTCCCGATCAAACTGCGCAAGCGCGTCATCGTGCGCTTCGCAGGCGACTCGGGTGACGGGATGCAGCTCGCGGGCAGTCGCTTCACCGAGGCGACGGCCGAACACGGGAACGACTTCGCGACGCTGCCGAGCTTCCCGGCCGAGATCCGCGCCCCCGCCGGCACCCTCGCGGGCGTCTCCGCGTTCCAGATCCACTTCGCCGACGCGGACATCCTCACGCCGGGCGACGAGCCGGACGTCCTGGTCGCCATGAACCCGGCCGCGCTGAAGAGCGAGCTGCCGGGCCTCGCCCGCGCGGGCACGGTGATCGCCAACGAGGACGCGTTCACCAAGCGCAACCTGCAGAAGGCCGGCTACGAGGCGAACCCGCTCGAGGACCGCTCGCTCGACGGCTATCACGTCATCCGCATCCCGATGACCTCGCTCACCGCCGCCGCGGTCGAGGCGATGGAGGGCGTCTCGACGCGTGACGCGGGGCGCGCCAAGAACCTCTTCGCGCTCGGCGTCCTGTCGTGGCTCTACGACCGCCCGACGGCGCCGACCGAGGAGTGGCTGCGGCGCAAGTTCGTCAACAAGCCCGGCCCGCTGGAGGCCAACCTCGCCGCCTTCCGCGCCGGCTGGAACTTCGGCGAGACGTCCGAGCTGGTCGACGTGCAGTACCGCGTCGACCCGGCCACCGACGTCCCGCCCGGCACCTACCGCAACGTCAACGGCACGACGGCCATGGCGTTCGGCCTGATGGCCGCGAGCGTGAAGTCCGGCCTCCCGCTGGTGCTGGCGAGCTACCCGATCACGCCCGCCTCCGAGCTCCTGCACGAGCTCGCGCGCCACCAGGACATGGGCGTGCGCACGATGCAGGCCGAGGACGAGATCGCCGCCGCCGGCATGGCGCTCGGCGCGGCCTTCGGCGGCGCCCTGGGCGTGACGGCGACGAGCGGCCCGGGCATGGACCTCAAGGCCGAGACGATCGGCCTCGCGGTGATGCTCGAGCTGCCGATGATCGTCATCGACGTGCAGCGCGCCGGTCCGTCGACCGGCATGCCGACCAAGACCGAGCAGTCGGACCTGCTGATGGCCATCCACGGCCGCCACGGGGAGTCGCCGCTGCCGGTGGTCGCGGCCTCGACGCCCGGGCAGTGCTTCGAGTCCGCCTACGAGGCCGCGCGCCTCGCTGTCCGCTACCGGACGCCCGTGATCCTCCTCACCGACCTCTTCCTGGCCAACTCCAGCGAGCCGTGGCGGCTGCCGGACACCGGCGCGCTCGAGCCGATCGATCCCGCCTTCGCCGAGGCGGGCGACGAGCCGTTCGAGCCCTACTCGCGCGACGAGCAAGGCGCGCGGCCGTGGGCCATCCCGGGCACGCCCGGTCTCGCGCACCGGATCGGCGGGCTCGAGAAGCAGGACGGGAGCGGCGACATCTCCTACGACGGCGTCAACCACGCGCGGATGACGCGGATCCGCGCCGACAAGGTGGCCGGGATCGCGGCCGACCTGCCGCCGCTGCGCGTGGACGCCGACGACGGCGCCGAGCTGCTCGTGATCGGCTGGGGCTCGAGCCTCGGCGCGATCCGCGCCGCCGCCCGCCGCGTGCGGGCCAACGGCCACAAGGTCGCCACCGCCCACCTGCACCACGTCAACCCGTTCCCGACCAACCTCGGCGAGATCCTGCACCGCTACGAGCGCGTGCTCGTCCCCGAGATGAACACCGGCCAGCTCGCGCAGCTCCTGCGCGCGGAGTACCTGGTCGACGTCGAGAGCTACACCAAGCTCGAGGGCAAGCCGCTGTTCGCGGCCGAGCTCGAGCGCGAGTTCGAGGCGCGCCTGTGACCGACACGCTGACCGCCAAGGACTTCACGTCCGACCAGGAGACCCGCTGGTGCCCGGGCTGCGGCGACTATGCCGTCCTCGCCGCCGTGCAGAAGCTGATGCCCGAGCTCGGCATCCCGCCGCACCGGGTCGTGTTCGTCTCGGGGATCGGCTGCGCCGGCCGCTTCGCCTACTACATGGACACGTACGGGATGCACGGCATCCACGGCCGCGCGCCCGCGCTGGCCACCGGCCTGGCCTCCGCGCGCGACGACCTGAGCGTCTGGATCGTCACCGGCGACGGCGACGCGCTGTCGATCGGCGGCAACCACCTGATCCACGCGCTGCGCCGCAACGTGCCGGTGAAGATCCTCATGTTCAACAACCAGATCTACGGGCTCACCAAGGGGCAGGCGTCGCCGACCTCGGAGCTCGGCAAGGTGACGAAGTCGACGCCCTTCGGCGCGCAGGACGAGCCGTTCAACCCGCTCGCCCTCGTGCTCGGCGCCGGGGCCACGTTCGTCGCGCGCACCGTCGACCGCGACCGCCACCACATGACCGACGTGCTCCGCGCCGCCGCCGAGCACAAGGGCACGGCCTTCGTCGAGATCTACCAGAACTGCCCGGTGTTCAACGACGGCGCGTTCTTCGCGCTGACCGAGAAGGACCGCGCGGTCTTCAACCGCATCCCGCTCGTGCACGGCGAGCCGATCCGCTTCGGCCCCGACGGCGAGCACGGGGTCGCGCGCAACGCCGAGGGCTCGCTGGAGATCGTGGCCGGCGACCGCGACGACATCGTCGTGCACGACGCCCACCGCGACGACCCGACGCTGGCCTTCGCCCTCGCCCGGCTGGCCGACTCGCCGAACGAGCCGACGCCGATCGGCGTGTTCCGCGCGGTCGAGCGGACGGTCGGCATCACCGAGGTGTCACGCAAGCTGGCCGCGGCGCGCGAGCACCTCGGCCCGGACGCGCTCGACCGGGTGCTCCACGCGGGCGACACCTGGACCGTCGCCTAGCGCGCGACGAGCGCCGCCAGGTTGTCGAAGGCGGAGCTCCAACCGGCCTCGGCGTGCTCGCGGCCCACGGGGTAGGGCCCGTCAGTGAGGGTCATGCGGGTCTTGGCGCCGTGGTCGTGGAACTCCACGCGCGTGACTGTGGGCTCATGCATGCCCACCTCCGGCATCGGGTCCGACCGCAGGACGATCAGCTCGGGCTCAACGAGCTCGATGATCTCGTAGCCGATCGCGAACTCGGCGCCGTTGTCGCGCTGGACCATCGTGAGCTCGTAGCGCCCGCCGACGCGCAGGTCGATGTGGATCCGCTCGCGCGGCGTGTCGAAGTGCGCAGGCCCGTACCACGCGGCCACCTCGTCGGGGTCGGTCCAGGCCCTGAACACCCTCTCGCGCGGCGCTTCGAAGATGCGCGTGATCAGGACCTCCTGGTTGGCCGCAGCCGCTCGCGTCGAGTCATTCATCGTGCTGTCCTTTCCGGCGCAGGTGCGCATCGAGTCGGTCCATCCGGCCCTCCCACGTCCGCTTGCGCGACTCCATCCACGCCACGGCCTCGTCGAGCGGGTCGGCCTGCAGCCGGCTCGGCCGCCACTGGGCCTCCCGGCTGCGGACGATGAGTCCCGCGCGCTCGAGCACCTTGAGGTGGTGCGAGATCGCCGGAAGGCTCATCGAGAACGGCTCCGCCAGCTCGTTCACGGTCGCCTCGCCCTCGGCGAGGCGGCTCACGATCGAGCGGCGCGTCGGATCGGCGAGCGCGGCGAAGGTCAGGCTGAGCTGGTCGGATTGCATCTAAGCGTCCGTTTAATTAACGGATGCTTTAAATATCACCGCCCGCTCCGCAGCGCAACCCAGTCGATCGAGGTCGGTTTGAGCCGTCGCGCGCCGCGGTACTCCGGCTGACGGAGTGAAACCGCGCCTCGCCCTCCTGCTGGCCCTCGCGCTCACGGCCTGCGGCGGTGAGGACCGTCCGCGCGGCACGCCGGCCACCAAGGCCCAGGGCGGTGAGGTGACGTACTGCGTCGACAAGCCCAGTCAGGCGACCGAGCGCTCGGCCGTCGAGCGCTTCAACCGCGAGAACGAGAACCGCCGCTATTCGGCCCGGCTCCGTGTGGTCACCGTGGAAGACGAGGTGCTCCCGGCCACATGCGACGTCGGGCTCGTCCACGCGTTCTCGATGGGCGACCTGGCCGCCGGCGGCGACCTCGCCGATCTCAGCGACCGTGTCGAGGCCCGCGAGGGGGACTTCGTGCCCGCCGCGCTCGATCTCGTGCGCTACGACGACCGGCTCTGGGGCCTGCCCAAGTTCGTCGACGTGGGCTTCCTCTACTACAACACCGAGGTCGGGACGCCGCCGTTCACCTGGCAGGAGGCGTACGCGCTCGCGCGCAAGCAGGGCGGTCTCGTCTACGCCGGGAGCGCCGGCCCGAGCCTCGCCCTGCACTTCCTCGAGGTCGCCACCGCCGCCGGCGGACGCGTGCTGTCCGACGACGGCGCGGCGAGCGAGCTGGACAGCCCGCAGAACCTGCGGGCGCTCGAGTTCATGCGCCGCGGCATCACCAGCGGCGCCGTGCCGGCCGCGGTCACCGGGATGGACGAGGAGGAGTCGCGGTACGCGTTCGATCACGGCGCCGGTCTGATGCGCAACTGGACCTACGCGTACGGCGCGTCGGAGATCGACGACTACGAGCGCGTCGAGAACGCCGACATCATCGAGCTGCCGGCCTTCGGCGACGGCGAGCCGACCGCCCTCCTGACCGGCGCCGCCGTGGTCATCGCGGCGGACTCGGCCGACGAGCCGGTGGCGCACGCGCTGGGCGACTACCTCACGGGCCCCGAGGAGGCCAAGCGGGTGGTCGAGCGCTTCAGGGTGCCGACGGCGCTGACCGCGAGCTACGACATGGGCACGACCGTCCTCGACCACCTGCCGTACTCGCTCGAGCTCGAGCGCACGCTCGAGCGGGCGCAGGCCCAGCCCATCGTGCCGGACTGGATCTGGATCCAGGAGGCGATCGAGAAGCGGGTGCACGCGGCGCTCGCCGGGCGGATGTCGCCGCGCGCCGCGCTGCAGGCGGCCCACCGCGAGGTGGAGGGGATCCTCTCCGGGGCCGTTCAGGGGGAGAGATCCAGCAGCGCGCCCTCGGCCGCCGAGGCCGAGCTCGCCAGCACGTCGAGGTCGACGTTGCGCAGCGTGTCGCAGGCCTCGTGGTAGCAGTCGTCGATCCCGGTGAAGATGCCGCCGATCGGGATCCCGGCCGCCTCGAAGGCCGCGTGGTCCGACTGCTCTCCGAGGTCGATGTCGTCCGTGCCGCGCGGGAGGTACCGGCGCAGCGCCGCCTCGATGCGCGGCGCGCCGTCGTAGACCTCAGGCGTCGCGTCGGGCGTTCCGACCATGTCGAGGTTCAGATACGCCGTGATCGCCTCCCGCCCGGCGGCTGACAGCCCGTCCACGTAGCGCCGCGAGCCGACCAGGCCGATCTCCTCCGCGCCCCAGAAGCCGAAGCGCAGGGGCCGCCCGCGGTCCGCGACGCGCTCGGCGACGTGCAGCAGCGCGGCGATGCCGCTCCCGTTGTCGTTCAGGCCCGGGCCGGCGGGCACGGAATCCAGGTGCGCGCCCGCCATCGCGACGTCGCCGGCCGGGCCGATCTCGCCGATCACGTTGGCCGTCTCCCGCGTCTCCGACTCCGCGCGCACCGTCACCCGCGCGCGGCGGCCGGGCGGAACGTCGCCCGTCCGGACGGCCAGCGCGGGGAGCGCGACGGGGCGTTGGAGCGACCCGGCGACGGGCTCGTCGTCGGCGACCAGCAGCGCCGCCGCGCCCGCCCGCTGCGCGTTGAGCGCCTTGACACGGAAGAAGCAGGTCCCCCGCTGCGCGAGCGCGATCTCGCCCTCGCGCAGCGCCGCGAAGGCGTCCGGGGTACAGCCGCGACCGACCTCGCGCACCCGGCCGGCGGCCGTCCCGGCACCCGAGAACTGCAACGTCCGGATCTCGGCCACGCGCCGGCCGCCCGTCACGAGCCGCGGGGGCGCGGTCTCGCGGAAGAACGGAACGCGGAACCGCTCGCGGGTGACCCGGTAGCCGGCCGCGCGCAGCCGCTCCTCGATGTAGTCGGCGGTCGCCTCGTCGCCAGGCGACCCCGCCGCGCGCGTGCCGTCGTTCGCATCGGCGATCCGCTGCAGCGCACGGAGGTGCGTCTCGAGCCCCTGGGGGGCCGCCGTCGACGGCTCGCGCGCCGGTGCGCGCTCGTCGCGGCGGTTCTCGGCCACCAGCAGGGCGAGCGCGACGAACACCGCGATGAAGAGCAGGACCGACCAGCGCGGCACAGGCCCAGCATGACCGCTGCGCGTCGGCTCCAGATAAGACCGAGCCGATCGGCCCCGGCGTGCGAACACCTTGGCCAGGGGGGAGCTTTCGGGGAAGGAGGAAGCTTGAGATGGGTGATCTGCTGGATTCGGTGAGGCGCCAGCTGCGCGAGCGCATCGAGGAGCTGCGCCCGTTCGTCGAGGAGTACGAGCGACTCGAGGCCGCCGGCAACGTGCTGGAGGCGATCGGCGGGACCCGCGGTCGCAACGGCGACGAAGCCCTGTCACCGGAGCCACTGCCGCCGGTACGATCGTCGCGAGATGCGCATCGTGCCGGTCCTCGCTCTCGTCGTGTCGACGGCTCTCGCCGTCCCGGCGACGGCCGGGGCCCAGGCCGGCGGTGACACGCAGCGGGTGCGCGACGCTGCGGACGGGGTGCCGCTCGAGCTGTGGGAGCCCTCCCGGTCCCAGGTCCAGCAACCGCGTCCCGGCGTGGTGTCGGAGGGCGGCGACGGTGCGCCGCTCGTACTCGCCCTGCTGCTCCTGGCCGCGGCGGGAGGCGCGGGCTACCTGATCGCGCAGTCCCCGTCGCCGCGGCGCGCGCGGCTCGCGCCGGCTTTGCCGCCCGCTCCAGTACCCGTCGCCGCGCCCGCGCCGGTTGCCCTCCCCGAGGTCCGCGAACCCGAGCCGCCGTCCGTGCCTGTCGCGGAGGAGGTCAGCATGGAGACCTGCAACGTCGCGCTCTCGCACGCGTGGGGCCGCGGCTGCTTCGAGGTCCGGATCAAGGACAAGGGCGGCGTGCAGCGCGTCGTCGCGCGCTCGACCGGGTTCGACGTGCGCCGCGGACGCGTCATGCAGGAGCAAGGTCGCGCTGCGCTGGCCCACCGCGATCTGATGGTGCGTCTCGAGGCCGCCGGCTGGCGCGACGAACCGGCTGACGACGGTCCCTGGTACGAGCGCCGGCTGTCGCGCCCGCTCGAGCCGGGCAGCCGGGGCCTGGAGCGCGTGCTGGTCTCGGCTCGGCCGCGGCGCGACGAGGCCGAGTTCGTCGCGCTCGCGCTCGACGACTACGGCAACGGGCGCGTGCTGGCGCGCTCGCCGCGGTTCGCGCGCACGGCCGGCGGGCCGGTCGAGGACAACGAGCCCGCCGTGGCCGCCCACGGCACGCTGGTCGCCGACCTCGAGGCCCACGGCTGGCGACGCTCGGGAACGCTCGAGAGCTGGTACGGGGCGACGCTCGCGCGCCGGTTTGCCGGCTCTAGGGCTCGGCGATCAGGACGCGGAGATCCTGCGCCAGCTCGTCGGCGTTCAGGCGCTCGAACGGGATCCCGAGGCGCTGGACGCCGCGCTTGTCGATGAGCAGCACGTAGGCCGAGTGCTCGAACTCGAGGCCCTGCTCGTGGCGCGTGCGGCCCCGGTAGGTGAGCCGCCGGGTGTCGGGATACGGGTCGCGTGCGGCGATCGGCGCGGAGCGTTCCGGGCGCTCGTACGGGCGCGCGGCGAGATCGAGGCCCTCGGCCGCCGCATACGCGCGGAACTCGTCCGTGGCCTTCGCCGCCGCGGCGGCGTCCTCCGGTGAGGCGTTGACCGGCACGATCCCATAGGTCTGCCACACCGGGGCCAGCTCGTCCTTGCTCCCGATCAGGAAGTGCATGGGCGCGTCCTCGAGCTGCCGCACCGCGAGCCACTCGCGGACCCGCGTGCGCGTATCGGCGATCGGGTCGACGCTCACCACGTAGACCGTCACGCCCTTCTCGCCGACCTGTTCGACGGCGTCGACGATCTCGGCCGCCTGCGCCGGGCAGAGGTCCCAGCAGGTCGAGTAGAGGAACGTGAGGACCACGGCGTTCCCGCGCTCGCCGGCCAGCGTCCGCCACTTCCCGTCCTCGTCGCGCAGGCGGAAGTCGCGGGCCTCCTCCCGCGGCGGGATGAAGCGCGGCCGGGCCTCCGGATCCTGCTGCAGCTCCGCGACGAGGAGCCCACCGAGCGCGCCGAGGACGACGCACATCGCCAGCACGAGCAGGAAACGGCGGAGCGGCTTGGCCCCCTCAGCGCTCATACCGCGTGACCGTGTCGTCGCCGGCCGCGGCGACCCAGACGTACCGCTCGTCGATGGCGAGCGCCGTGGGATCCTGCCCGACCTCGCGCCGGGAGAGCTCGGCTCCCTGCCCGTCGAGCTGCACGAGGCTGCGGTCGCCGGAGCACAGGACCCAGACCTCCGCGCCGTCGGCGGCCAGGGCGACCGGCCGGCGGCAGACCGGAACGGGCGGGGCAGCGACCTGCCCGCTGGCCAGATCGACCTTCGTGACGGTTCCGCCGGACGCGTCCGCCACCCATGCCGTATCTCCGGATAGGGCCGCCGCCACCGGCACGCCGCCGAGCACCACCGGCGCACCGACCGGTTCGCGCAGTCGCGCGTCGATGCGGACCAGCTGCCCGCGAGCCCCCACGACGACGACCCAGCGGCCGCCGGCCGCGAGGTCCACGGGCTCGGCGCCGACCGGCACGGTCTCCACGCGGCGGCCACCGGGCTCGATCGCGCGCACGACGCCCTCGGCGGAGCTCGCCACCCACACGGCCTCCGCGGCGAGCACGACGTCGGTGATGTCGGCGCCGACCGGCAGCGCGCCGAACACGCGCTGCGGCTCCTCCTGCACCGGGATCACCGCCGCACGCGCGCTGTCGGCGATCCAGAGGCCGTGGGCGCCGGCGGCCAGCCGCGACGGCGCGCCGCCGGTCCGGATCCCCGGACCCGCCTGGCGGCCGGTGCGGGCATCGATCGGCCAGGCGGCCTGCGAGCCGGCCGCGGTGACCCAGACGACGTCGTCCGAGACCGCGAGAGCCGTCGGGTGCCCGGGGATCGGGATGACCAGGCGCGACGAGCCGCCGCCCGTGAGGCCGAGGACGACGGCCGCGACGGCCGCGAGCAGGATGACCGCGGCGCCGAACGCCACGAGATGGCGCCTCGAGAGGCGGAGAGATCCGAGCGGCGCCCTCCGGGCGGCGATGACATCCTGCTGCATGGCTGCTCCCGTTCGTGGGATATGACGCAGGCTGCCGTGGCCCCGTTTGGTGAGCAATCGTAGGGTCAGGAACAGAACATGGTTCTGAATCCTGACCGTCAACCCACCCGCGACTGGTGGAGCCGGTTTAGCATCGGGACGTGCGCCTGGCTGGCGTAATCACCGGGGCCATGGTTTTGGGCTCCACGGGCATTCTCCCTCTAACCGGATGCGGAGGAGACGGGACTCCTGCGGCCGCTCCGCTCACGCCCGATCAGCGGATGAACCTCGCCGTCGTGGCCGTCGAGGCGCAGATCGGCGATGACCAGGTCCGGAGCTCGGGCGTGGTCCTCGACGCCGACGAGGGGCTCATCCTCACCTCGGCCCACACGCTCTGGGGCGCGACGTCGCTCCGCGTGGCCACGGGCCTCGGTGTCCTGTACGGCAGGATCGTCGCCCGCGCGCCCTGCGACGACCTCGCCGTCGTGGAGGCGCAGCCGCGCCTTCCCGGACTCGTGGTGCTGGAGCCGGCGGCCGACGAACCCGCCGCCGAGGACCTGCTGCTCGCGGTGGGGCGCCGGGAGGCCAGTCCCGACGTGGCGACCGGGAGCCTGGTCACGATCCCGTCCCGAGCGGTCGAGGGCGCGGCTCCGGCGGCGCTCGGTGAGGGGCTGCCCGGGCTGAACGCCGCGCTTCGCCTCGACGGCGCCCTCGTCCCCGAGTCGTCGGGCGGCCCGGTGGTCGACTCGCGCGGCCGGCTGGTCGGCCTCGCGCTCGCGACCGGGAGCCCGGAGCAACCGGGCGGGCTCGCGATTCCATGGTCCGCGGTCAAGGAGCGCCTCCAGGAGCTGCGGCAGGACGCCCGCCGCCTGTATGTCGGTTGGCGGGAGCAGTACCGCTGCGCCGACCGTCTGCACGCCTACGCGGAGACCGAGCACGCGGGCTACCGCCGCGTGGACGCCCGCATCAACGCCCCGGTCGCCGCGACGCGCCTCCCGGGCACCGAGACGGTGGACGCCGAATGACGACCGTGGCCGAGCCTCAGCCGACCGCCGGGCGCCGGATCCCGGTCTGGGTGATCGTGGCCGCCGTCGCGGTCCTCGTGGCCGTGCTCGTGACGCCGGCGCTCGTCGTCCTCCTCCTGCGCGACGACCCCGCGGAGTTCGAGGCGCTGCAGGTGGGGCGGCTGCCGACCGACGTCGCCGTGAGCGGCGACACGGTGTGGGTGGCGAGCGGCCGCGACAATCGCATCGTCGCGATCGACCCGGCGCGCCCGGACGACGACCCAGCCGCCCGCGACACCGGCTCGGCGCCGCTGCGCGTGGCGGTCGGCGCCGGCTCCGTGTGGACCGCGAACGCGGGTGACGGCAGCGTGACCCGCCTCAACCCGCTGGTCCCGGGGGCGCCCGGGAGGCGGATCGCGATCGGCGCCGACGCCGTCGACGTCGTCGCCGGACCGGATGGCTCCTGGGTCTCCAACGGGCAGCGCGGCACGGTCATGCGGATCGACCCGATCACCAACCGCCGGCTCGGCCCGGCGATCCGGACCGGCAACTTCCCGACCGCGCTGGCCTTCGGTGACAACTACCTCTGGGTCGTCAACTCCGGGGACGGGACGGTCGCCCGCATCGACCCGCGCGAGGACCTCGTCGTCGGCCGCCGGATCCGCGTCGGCCGCGACCCCCAGGACATCGCGGTCGGCCTCGGCTCGGTCTGGGTCGCCAACCGCGGCGACGGCACGGTGAGCCGGCTCGACGCCGCGACCGGCCAGCCGCAGGGCGATCCCGTGCGCGCGGGCACGGCGCCGACGGCGCTGGCCGTCACCCGCGACGCGGTGCTCGTGCTCGACTCCGCGACCGGCGACGTGCTCGAGCTCACGCCGGGCTCGGCGACGGCGCGCCGTGCCGTCCGGATCCCCGGCTTCCCGGCCTCGATCGCGGTCGGCGACGGCGCCGCCTGGGTGGTCGACTCGCGCGCCGGCACGGTCACGCGGATCCCCGGCTAGGGGTTCGAGACCGGGCCGACCAGGGAGAGGTCGAAGGCCTCGGCCACGGCGGGGCGCTCGTCGAGGATGCCGAACTCGACGTCCCAGTCCGCCCAGTCCTCGAGCACGCTCTCGCGCAGCTGCCCGTAGGCGCGGGCGCCGGCCGTGAACGACGGGGCGACGGCGTCGAGCTGGGCGGAGGCGGCCTCGCGGTCGAGCCCCGAATCGGCGTCCACCAGCGCGGTCACCGCGCTCTCGGGGTCGACCTGGGTCTGCGTGTAGCCGCGCTGGAGCGCACGGACGGTCGCCGCGATCACGTTGCGGTCCTCCTCCAGCGTCCGCCGCGTCACGCACAGCACGAGCTCGGGATAGGCGGGCGCGCCGAAGTCGTCGACCCGGAACTCCCGCATGTCCGGCCGCTCGGCCGCCAAGGCGACGCCCTCGACGTTCCAGAACGCGGTGGCGCCGTCGACCCGGCCGGCCAGGAGCGTCCGGACCGCCTCGAAGCCGATCGTGGTCGTGCGCACCTTCGCGGGGTCCCCGCCGTCGCCCTCCACGATCGAGTCCAGGACGGCGACGTCGGACGGCAGGCCCGTCACGCCGACGCGGCGGCCCTCGAGATCCCGCGGCCGGGCGACGTCCGGCTGCGCGAGGATCGAGGCCAGCGGGCGCTGGACCAGGGCCATCACGCCGACGATGTCGGCGCCCGCCTGCCGCGCCAGGCCGAGATCGTGGATGTCGAGGATCGCCATGTCGGCCCGGCCGCCCTGCAGCTGGCGGAGCGCGTCGGTCGAGGCGCTGGGCGCCCGCACCTCGAGCGAGACGCCCTCGGAGTCGTCCCACTCACGCGCGAGCGCGAGGTAGATACCGGCATGGACGCCGTTCGGCGTGAAGTCCAGGAGCAGCGTGGCATCCCGGTTGGGGCGGTCGGAACCGCTGGTACTGCTGCAACCGGTCAGCGCGAGCAGTGCCAGCAGGAGGACGGCGAGGGAGCGCGGCACGGGCGGACATGATGGCGGCACCGGTATCGTCCCGGCTGCATGCCGCGCCGCCGCGTCACGTTCTCCCGCAACCTGACGCTCTCGCTCTCGCGCACCTGCCGGTGCCACTGCAAGTACTGCGCCTTCGCCACGCACCAGCCGCACCTGCACGAGCCCGAAGAGGTCATCAAGCTGCTCGACGGCGCGGTCCGCCGCCGCGTGAAGGAGCTGCTCGTCCTCACCGGCGAGGCGCCGGACCACCACGCCGGGGTGCAGGCCAAGCTCGAGGCGCTGGGCTTCGCGGACTTCACCGCCTACGTCGTCTGGGCCTGCGAGCAGGCCCTGGACCGGGGCCTCCTCCCGCACACCAATCTCGGCGTCCTGTCCCGCGGCGACCTCGCCCGCCTGCGCGAGGTGACCGCCTCGCAGGGCCTGATGCTGGAGTCGGTCAACCCCGACCTCGTCGCCCACCAGGGCTCGCCGACCAAGCACCCCGACCTGCGGCTGGCCACGATCCGCGACGCGCAGGAGCTGCGGATCCCCTTCACGAGCGGCATCCTCGTCGGCATCGGGGAGTCCGAGGAGGACCGGATCGCCTCGCTCGAGGCCCTGGCCGGCTTCGACCACCTGCAGGAGGTCATCCTCCAGAACTTCGTCCCGCACCGCCGCTACTACGGCGAGGAGCCGGCCGACATCGCGAGCGAGGCCGCCGACGCGTTCTGGCGCACCGGGCTGCACGACGGTCCGGTCCACGGCGCGCCGAGCTGGGCGACGCCGGTCGGGCTCGAGGACCTCGAGCGCCTGATCGCCGAGACGCGGCGGCTGATGCCGGACGTCGGCATCCAGGTCCCGCCCAACCTGAGCGACTGGTGGCCGCAGCTGGTGGCCGCCGGCGCCACCGACCTCGGCGGGCTGTCGGCCAACGGGGACCACATCTCGCCCGAGCACCCGTTCCCCTCGCCGCCGCAGGTCCGCAAGCGGCTGGCCGAGGACGGCGTGGCGCTGGCCGAGCGCCTGTGCGTCTACGGGCGCTTCATCGACGAGGAGTGGATCGCCCCGCGCGTGCTCGAGGTCATCCGCGACCGCTACCGCGCCTTCATCCCGCGTCGCGGTACCGCGGGCACCACGCCGGACAGCATCGCCCGGGCGCGTGACGGCCACCCGTTGAACGCCGAGGAGCTCACCGCGCTGTTCGCCGAGAGCCGGCCGGAGGCGATCGAGGACATGCGCCAGGCCGCCGACGAGCTGCGCGCCGAGCTGGCCGGCGACACCGTCACCTTCGTCGTCAACCGCAACATCAACGTCTCCAACGTCTGCATCGTCGGCTGCGCGTTCTGCGGCTTCGGCGTCGGCCGTCGCTCCCCGGACGCGTACGAGCACGACCGCGAGGAGTTCGTCCGCCGCATCCACGAGGCGATCGACTACGGCGCCACCGAGGTCTGCATGCAGTCCGGGATCCACCCGGACTGGAAGCTGGAGGACTACCTCGGCTGGCTGCGGCTGGCCAAGGAGACCGCGCCCGAGCTGCACATGCACGCGTACAGCCCGATGGAGATCGCGCACATGTGCGACGTCGAGGGCCTGCCGCCCGCCGAGGTGCTCGCGCGGCTGGCCGAGGCCGGGCTGGACTCCGTCCCGGGCACCGCCGCCGAGGTGCTCGACGACGGCGTGCGGCAGCGCATCAGCCCCAACAAGCTGCCCGCCGGCCGCTGGGTGGAGGTCATCGAGGCGGCCCACGGCGTCGGCCTGCGCTCGACCGTGACCGTCATGTTCGGCCACATCGAGACGCCCGCGGAGCTGGCCGAGCACATGCGCGTCGTGCGCACGCTGCAGGAGCGGACCGGCGGCTTCACCGAGTTCGTGCCGCTCTCCTTCATCCCGTTCCACACGCAGCTCGGCCGCCAGCACGGGATCGAGGAGATCAGCCGCGAGGAGAACCTCAAGCACACGGCGGCGTTCCGGCTCGCGCTCGGGCGCACGATCACCAACCTGCAGGCGAGCTGGGTGAAGATGGGGCTCGACGCCGCCACCGAGGCGCTGCGCTGGGGCGTGAACGACCTCGGCGGCACGCTGATGGAGGAGTCGATCTCCCGCATGGCGGGCTCGTACCACGGCGTCAGGCTCGATCCCGACGATCTCGTCGGCGCCGCCCACGATGCCGGCCGGCCGGCGGCCGAGCGGACCACCCTGTACGGGATCCGCCGCCGCTACGAGCTGGTCGCCGCGGCCTGATGGCCGGTCTCGTTCTCGGGCCCATGAACCGCTGGGCCAGCACCGACGAGGCCACCGTCTGGGTCGAGACGGACGAGGCCTGCGACGTCGAGGTGCGCGCCGGCGACTCCGTGGCGAGCGAGCCGACGTTCCACGTCGAGGGCCACCACTACGCGATCGTGCGTCTGAGCGGGCTGCCGGAGAACGCCGCGACGCCGTACACCGTGGCGCTGGACGGCGTGCAGGTCTGGCCCGAGGAGCAGGACCGCCGCTTCCCGCCCAGCGCGTTGCGGACGCACAGCCGGGAAGGGATGGCCCGCATCGTCTTCGGCTCGTGCCGGACGGCCTATCCGCACGAGCCGCCGTTCACGCTCACGCCGGACGACGACGAGTGCGGCCGCGAGCTCGACGCGCTGCGCGCGATCGCGCTGCGCATGGCCGGCTCGGACCCGTCCGAGTGGCCCCACACCGTGCTCCTGCTCGGTGACCAGGTCTACGCCGACGAGGTGTCGCCCGACACGCTGGAGTTCATCCGCGGTCGCCGCGATACCAGCGAGCCGCCCGGGGAGACGATCGCGGACTTCGAGGAGTACACGGCGCTCTATCGCGAGGCGTGGAGCGATCCCACGATCCGCTGGCTGCTCTCCACGGTGCCCTCGGCGATGATCTTCGACGACCACGACGTGATCGACGACTGGAACACGTCGCTCGAGTGGCTGGAGGAGATCCGCGCCACGAGCTGGTGGGACCGGCGCGTGGTGGGCGCCTTCATGGCGTACGCCGTGTACCAGCACTGGGGGAACATGAGCCCGGACGCGCTCGAGGACGACCCGGTCTATCAGCAGGTCCGCGAGTCCCGCGACGGCAGCGACGTGCTGGCCGCGGCGGCCTTCAAGTGGGACCGCGAGGTCGAGGGCGCGCGCTGGAGCTACTGCCGCGACGTCGGCCGGTCGCGGATCGTGATGATCGACTCGCGGGCCGGCCGCGTCCTCACGCCGGGTGGCCGCAGCATGGTCGACGCCGACGAGTGGCGGTGGATCACCGAGCACGCCACCGGCGGCTTCGACCACCTGCTCATCGGCACCTCGCTCCCGCTCATCATGGCCCCCGGCCTGCACTACCTGGAGGCCTGGAACGAGGCGGTGTGCGACGGCGCCTGGGGCGGCCTCGCGGCGAAGGTGGGGGAGAAGATCCGCCAGGGAGCGGACCTCGAGCACTGGCCGGCCTTCCGCGACTCCTTCTACGCCGTGTGCCAGCTGCTGCGGGAGGTGGGCGCGGGCGGGCGCGGGCACGCCCCTGCGTCGATCATCGTCCTCTCCGGCGACGTCCACCACGCGTACCTGGCCGAGATCGGCTTCCCGCGCGGGAGCGGGGTGAGCTCGCACGTCTGGCAGGCGACCTGCTCGCCGTTCCGCAACCCGCTGAGCGACAACGAGCGCCGTGCCGTGATGGCCGGCTTCAGCCGCGCCGGGCACGCGATCGGGCGCGCGCTGGCCCGCTCGGCCGGCGTCCCGCCGCCGCCGGTGAGGTGGCGGTTCCAGGACGGCGACCCGCGCTTCGACAACCAGGTCGGCACGCTCGAGCTCGAGGGCCGCGGCGCCATAGCACGCCTGGAGCGCGCCGTCCAGGGTGAAGGCGGCCACGAGCATCCGGAGCTCGAGGTCGCCGACGAGCACGCGCTCGCATAACGGCGTCTTCGCACGCGCTTAAGACTTCTGGCGGGCTCGGACGGCATGATGATGGCCAGCGAACCGTCTGGAGAGGCGACGCACCGCGTGACCAGTAGAAATGACGCCGAGCTGCTGAAGCTGGCCAAGCAGGACCCGGAGGCCTTCCGCGAGTTCTATGACCGCTATGCGGTCTGGATCCGCTCGTGGTTCGTACGCCATACCGGTTCCGACTCGGCCAGCCTCGACCTGACCGCGGAGACCTTCGCGCAGGCTTGGCATGCGTCACGCCGGTTCAAGGACCTCGCCGACGGCTCTGGTGCTCCGTGGCTGTTCGGGATCGCCCGAAACCTGCTGCGGCAGTACCACAAGCACAACCGGATCGAGTCCGCGGCGCGAGAACGGCTGGGTCTGCAGCCGGCTCACGCCGAGTGCGAGGACTACGAGCGGGTGCACGATCGCAGCGAGGCCGGCGAGCTGGCTCCGCTGCTGCAGCACGCCATGCGAGCGCTCCCCGCCGACCAGCGGCGGGCGCTCGAGCTGCGGATCGTGCACCAGCTCCCCTACGAGGCCGTCGCGGGCAGGCTCGGCTGTAGCCGGAACGCCGCGCGGCTGCGGGTCTCGCGCGGGCTCCGGACCGTCACCACGCAGATGAGGAGCGCTCACGCGTGAGCGCCATGAGAGGAGGCTGATGGCAGCCCATACGATCACCCCAATGCCCGGCGCCTACGAGCGCCGCGTCGCCGAACGTACCCGCTCCGCGCGGCTCATCCGCGAGTCGATCTCGCTGCTGAGCTCCAAGTGGTCGGTGGACATCCTGTTGGCGCTCGGCGACGGCACACGCCGATACCACGAGCTCCTCGAGGATCTCCAGCCGATCTCGGAGAAGGTCCTGACGCAGACGCTGCGCAGCATGGAGCGCGACGGTGTCGTGGCACGCCGCGTGCACGCGGAGGTGCCGCCGCGGGTCGAGTACGCGCTCACGCCGCTGGGCGCGACGATGGCCCCGCCGCTGAAGGCGCTCGGCTCCTGGTCGCTGGCCCACGGCAAGCGGGTCGAGGAGGCGCGCGACCGGTTCGACGCTCGGATGGCCGCCAAGCGCGCGGCGTAGGTCAGCGGAACAGGTCGTCAGCCAGGGCCCGGATCAGCGCCGCGGCGCCCGGGCCGTCATCGGCCGTGACGTGATGTTCCAGCCCGCGGATGCGAACCGCGGGCTGGCGGGTGTCCTTGCCGCGGACGAGGTCGGCCGCGGCGGCCGCCTCGTCGGCGATCGCGATGTGCGTGGCGTTGAGCTGGCGCCCGTCGGCGTCGCCGCGGCCGCGCCAGTCGTCCGCGGGCGCCAGGCCGGCGCAGCCGATGGCCACCTCGCACTGGCCGTGGCGCCAGGCGCGGCCGAAGGAGTCCGTGATGATCACGGCGCAGCCGAGCGCGTTCCTCAGCGCCCGGGCCGATGCGTCGGGATCCTCGGGCAGCAGGACCAGCGTGTCCGCCGCGCCGGCGTTGGAGGCGTCGACGCCGGCGTTGGCGCACACGAAGCCGTGACGGGTGCGGCAGATCAAGCGGCCGCGATCCGCGCGGACGAGCTCGACCGTCTCGTCGAGCACGACCTGGACCGAGCGAGCGTCCTTCGCGGTCCCGGCGAGCTCGATCGCCCGTGGCCCGGGGGAGACGGTGTCGAGGGCGACGACGCGGCCCTCGGCCTTGGAGACGACCTTGTGGGCGACGGCGAGCACGTCGGTGGGCTCGAGGCCGCCGAGCGCCGCGGCGGCGGTCCCGAGGAGCTCCGCCAGGTCGTCGCCCGGCCGGATCTCCGGCAGGCCGGGCAGCGCCGCGAGCTCGATCACACCGCGGCGGCGTGTACCAGGCGGTCGAGCACCGCGCGGGTCCGGGAAGCGGTGGCCGGCCTGAGCTGAAGCGCCGCGCGCAGGGCGGCGAGGTCGGCCGGGGTGTCGACGTCGAGCCCCAGCGACGGCAGCTCGCGCACCTTCACCGTCGCCCCGACGGCGCGCGCCAGCGCGGCGTGACGGGCGAACGAGCCGTTGCCGAACGAGGGCGGGACGGCCTCGGGCGGCGTCAGGAGCAGCGCGTTGGTGCCGCTGCCGTGGCGGTCGGGGACGATCACCACGTGCGGCGGGGGGCCGTCGCCCTCGAGCAGGTCCGCCAGCTCCCGCGCTTCGACCGCAGGGCAGTCGCCGGGCACGAGCAGCACGCGCTCGGCGCCGCGCTCGAGCGCGGCGTCGATGCCGCGGTTGGCGGCGGCCGACTGGCCGGCCTCCTCCGGGTCGTCGATCACGTGCGCGCCCGCCTCCTCGGCGGCGCGCGCGGCGATCGGCTCGGCGGTCACGACGACGACGGCGTCGAGCTGGGGGACGGTGGCCAGCGCGTCCAGCACGTCGGCCACCATCGCGGCGGCGAGCTCCTCGCGCTCGCGCCCCCCGACCGCCTCGCCGAGTCGCTGCTTGGCGCGGGTGAACGACTTGACCGGGAGCACGGCGATGGTCCGCACGTGCCAAGCCTAACCAGATAATGCCGCGGCGAACGCGAGCGTCTCGCGGGCGACGCGCCGGCGCGCGTCCTGGTCGCCCATCTCGACGTCGGTGACGAGGGTGGGGAGGCTGTCGGCTCGCTCGTCGGCGACCAGCCCGTCGAGCAGGCCGTCGTAGTGGGCGGCGATGCCCTCCGAGCTCAGCGGGTGGCCGGCCCACGCCATGAACGCGTCGGTCGGGCCCTTGAGCACGGCGCCGTGGACGAGCGGCGACACCGCCACCACCGGCGCGGCCGCCGCGCGGATGTGGTCGCCGAGCACGGCCAGGATCGGGCCGATGGAGATCACCGGGTTCGAAGGGCCGACGACGATGGTGCTCGCGGCGGCGATCGCCTCCAGCGCCGCTTCGGTCGGGCGCGCCTCGCCGGCCCCGTGGAACTCGACGTCCTCGACCGGCCCGGCCGCCCGCTCGCGGATCATGAACTCCTGGAAGGCATGCCACGCGCCGCGGGCCTTCACCCGGGTGCGGACCGGCTCGTCGCTCATCGGCAGCACGCGCGCCGGGACGCCGAGCGCTCGGCGAGCCTCGTCGATCGCCTCGGTGAGCCGCGCTCCCTCGGCGAGGCGGCGGGCACGCAGGAGGCAGAGGGCGAGGTCGCGGTCGCCGAGGTTGAACCAGACGTCGTCGCCGAGCTCGCGGAGGCCGTCCATCACGTGGAACGTGTCGTCCTTCAGGCCCCAGCCGCGCTCGTCGATCCGGTCGGCGAGCCAGAACGTCACGAGGTCCGGGTCGGGGGAGACGTGGGCGCCGTAGATCTCCACGTCGTCGCCGGTGTTGGCGATCACGGTCAGCGCTTCGGCCTCGTCGAGCAGGCCGCGCGCGAGCTTCGCTCCGCCGGTCCCACCGGCCAGCAGGACTACCACGGGCGGTCGGTCAGGCCGGTGAGCCGGATCCCGGCGTGCGTCTTGTACCGGGCGTTGACGCCGATCAGCAGCGCGGTCAGCGACTCGGCGATGCGGGCCATCTCCAGTCGCCCGGCGTCGACGCAGCGCAGGCCGGGCACGAGCTCGATCAGCGCGGCGGCGCGGGCCTTGTCGGCCCTGCGGTCGCCGCACACGAGCACGTCCTCGTCGAGGGTGCACCCGAGGTCCTTGAGCCCGGGAGCGTTCACGCTGTGCAGCGCCGCGACCACGCGGACGCCCTCCGGCACCATCTCGGCGGCCTGCTCGGCGGCCGACCCCTG
Source organism: uncultured Solirubrobacteraceae bacterium (assembly GCA_963774155.1). Taxonomy (GTDB): domain Bacteria; phylum Actinomycetota; class Thermoleophilia; order Solirubrobacterales; family Solirubrobacteraceae; genus DASSUW01. The sequence continues at coordinate 72,335 of CAVZDW010000002.1, read as the reverse complement.
CCAGACGCCGAGCATCCGCGTCGCCTTGCCCGACACGGCGGCGGCGAGCGGCACCGTCGCGTCCACGAGCAGCTGGCCCTCGCGCAGGTGGTGCTTGAGGTTCGTGAGCGTCTCGGACTGGTTGCGGAACGGCACGCAGAGGAAGACGACCTCGCTCGCCTCCGCGGCGGGGCCGTTGGCGAGGCCCTGGATCTCGGCGTCCGGGAGCTGCGCGCGGACGGCCGCGGCGGCCTCCTCGGCCCGGCCGGCGTCACGCGAGCCGATCACCACCGGGACGTGGGCCGCCGCGAGGCGGAGGGCGAGGCCGGTGCCGAGGGCGCCCGACCCGCCGATGACGGTGACCTGGTCCGGCATGGGCGCGGCACGCTATAGGCTCACGGCCGGATGCGGCTGGAAGGACGGATCGCGCTCGTCACCGGCGGTGCTTCGGGGATCGGCGCGGCGACGGCACGGCGACTGGCCGCCGAGGGGGCTCGGGTGGTCATCGCCGACCTCGACGAGGCCGGCGCGCGGCTCGTCGCCGGCGAGATCGACGGGCTGCCCGTGGCGATGGACGTCTCCGACGCGGCGTCGGCCGCCGCGGGCGTCGCGGCCGCGCGCGAGGCGCTCGGCCCGCTCGACATCCTCGTCAACAACGCCGGGACCGATCGCTTCGCGTTCTTCGTCAACACGGACCCGTCGCTCTGGGACTTCGTGCTCGGCGTGAACCTGCGCGGCACGATCGCCGTCACCCACGCGGTGCTCGGCGAGATGCAGGAGCGCGGCCGCGGGTCGATCGTCAACGTGGCGTCCGAGGCGGGCCGGGTCGGCTCGCAGGGCTCGGCGATCTACTCGGCCGCCAAGGCCGGGGTGATCGGCTTCACGCGCGCGGTGGCGCGCGAGTCCTCGCGCTTCGGCGTGCGCGTCAATGCGGTCGCTCCCGGGCCGATCGAGACGCCGCTGCTCAACGCGGCTCCGGAGCAGCTCGGCGAGCTCGGGGAGCGCCTGAAGCAGGGGATGATCGGCTCCACGGCGATGCGCCGGATCGGGCAGCCGGAGGAGGTCGCCGCGGCGATCGCGTTCCTGTCGAGCGACGACGCCTCCTACGTGACCGGGCAGACGCTGAACGTCTCCGGTGGCCTGTCGATGGCCTGAACCTAGAATCGCTGGCGTGCACGTAGCCATCCGCGAGGTCGGGCCCCGGGACGGGTTCCAGAACGAGCCCGAGGTCATCTCGACCGACGACAAGGTCCGCCTGATCGAGCTGCTCGCCGCGTCCGGCCTGAAGCGGCTCGAGGTGACGAGCTTCGTGCGGGCCGACGTGATCCCGCAGCTGGCCGACGCCCGGGAGGTGCTCGCTCGCGTGGCGGTGCCGGACGACGTGTCGCTCTCGGTGCTCATCCCGAACGAGCGGGGGTTGGAGCATGCGCTGGAGCTGCGCGAGCGGTTCCACGAGGTCAACGTGTTCCTGTCGGCGACCGAGTCGCACAACCGCGCGAACGTGAACCGCTCGGTCGAGGAGTCGCTGAGCGGGCTGGAGAAGGTGCTGGGACGGGCGCGGGCGGAGGGGCTGCGCTGCGAGGGCGTGATCTCGGTGGCGTTCGGCTGCCCCTACGAGGGGCACGTGCCGCCTGAGCGGGTGTTCGAGATCGCGGCGCGGCTGGTCGCGGCGGGGGCGGTCGAGATCGGCTTCGGCGACACGACCGGCATGGCGAACCCGGCGCAGGTGCGCGAGTTCTTTCCCGCCGCTCGGGCGGCGCTGGGGGAGGACGTCGAGCTCACCGCGCACTTCCACAACACGCGCGGGCAGGGCCTGGCCAACGTGCTGGCCGCGCTGGATGTCGGCGTGACGAGCTTCGAGTCGAGCTTCGGCGAGCTGGGCGGCTGCCCGGTGCCGCGCGGCGCGACCGGCAACATCGCCACCGAGGATCTCGTCTCCATGCTGCACGAGATGGGGCTCGAGACCGGCGTCTCGCTCGACCGGTTGGTGGAGGCCGCGCGCGCGGCCCAGGACGTGCTCGGCCGGCCGCTGGGCTCGCACGTGCTCACGGCCGGGCCGGTGGTGTGGAACTCGCCGAGCTGACCACGCTGCGGCTCGGCGGGCCGGCGGGCTCGTTCGTCGAGGCTCGTAGCGACGACGAGGTCGTGGCGGCGGCGCCTTCCGCCTCGCTGATCCTCGCCGGGGGCTCGAACGTCGTCGTCGCCGACTCCGGCGTGCCGGGCACCGTGCTCCGGATCGCCACGCGCGGGGTCGCGCGATCGGGGGACCGTCTCGTCGTCGCGGCGGGCGAGGACTGGGACGCCTTGGTGGCCTCGTGCGTGGCCGAGGGCCTGCAGGGCTTCGAGTGCCTCTCCGGCATCCCCGGCTCGGTCGGCGCGACGCCGATCCAGAACGTCGGCGCGTACGGGCAGGAGGTCAGCGAGACGGTCGAGTCGGTGCGGGTGTTCGACCGGTCGACCGGCGCGGTCTCGGACATGCCCGCCGCCGAGTGCGGCTTCGTCTACCGCGGCAGCGTCTTCAAGTACCGCGATCGCCGCGTCGTGCTGGCGGTCACGTTCCGCCTGCGCGAGTCGGCGGTGTCGGGGCCGCTCCGCTACGCCGAGCTCGCGCGGGTGCTGGGGGTCCCGGTCGGCGGCAGCGCGCCGCTCGCCGAGGTCCGCGAGGCCGTCCTCGGCCTGCGCCGCCGCAAGGGCATGGTCATCGACCCCGCCGACCCCGACTCGGTCAGCGCCGGCTCGTTCTTCACCAACCCGATCCTCGAGCCTCCGGAGTTCGAGGCGCTGGTGGCGAGGGCCGGGCTCCAGCCTCCGGCCTGGCCCGAGCCCGACGGCTGCATCAAGACCTCGGCGGCATGGCTCATCGAGCAGGCCGGCTTCCACAAGGGCTACGGGTCCGGCCGGGTCGGCATCTCCACCAAGCACACGCTCGCGCTCGTCAACCGCGGCGGCGCCACCACCGCCGAGCTGCTCGCCCTCGCCCGCGAGATCGCCTCCGGCGTGGAGGCGCGATTCGGCGTCGCGCTCCACCCGGAGCCCGTCCTCGTCGGCCACGCCTGGTGAGCGAGCCTCACTCCCCGCCCACCAAGGGGGGTCAGACCCCCTTACTCGCCGCACCAGGGGGGTCAGACCCCCTTACTCGCCACCAGGGGGGTCAGACCCCCTTACTCGCCGGCGACCGAGGGGGGTCAGACCCCCTTACGCGGATTGAGCCCCGTGCGCGGTGCTCGTGAGATACGGTCGGTTCGTGACGGCTGTCCGGGTGGGTGTGCTGCTGGACACGGTGCTGGTGCCCGCGTGGGCGGCGTGGATCTTGGGCGAGATCGTCGCCAACGTGGGGCTGAAGCTGGCGCTCGCCGTCATCCGAGACGACGCCGGAAACCGTCGGCGACCGAGCCTCTTCTCGCTCTACGAAATGCTCGACCGGCAGGTGTTCCCGGCGCGCCCGAATGCCCTCGCGCTGGTCGACGTCTCGGGCCTGCTGGCGGGCGTCCCGCGGGCGCGGGATCCGGGGGAGATCCGCCGCCACGGGCTCGACGTGCTGCTGGCCCTCGGCTCGGAGCGTCCGGAGGCGTCGCTGCTCGGCACGGCCCGGCATGGGGTGTGGGCGTACCGGTACGGCGATCCGCCGCTCTTCGAGCCGGTGTTCGACGCCGCCCCCGTGACCGAGACCGCGCTCGAGCTGCACGACCCGCGCGGCACCGCGGTCATCTATCGCTCGACGGGGACCACCGACGTGGTGTCGCTGAACCGCAACCGCGTGCCGATCCTCTGGAAGAGCGCGCGGTTCGCGATCCGGCGCCTCGACGGCCTCGCGAGCGGGACCTGGGAGCCGCCCGGCGAGCGCGGCCCGCCCCCGCCCCGCCTTCGCCGCAGGCCGCCCGCGCCTCCCCGGACGCCACCGTCGTGCTCCGGCACGCCGGCCGGGTGGTGGGGCGGGTCGCCCGCCGCAAGCTGCGCAACGCGACGCAGCAGCACCAGTGGTTTCTCGGCACCCGCCGCCGTCCGGCCGACCGGCTCCCGGGCGACGATGCCGCCGCGTGGCACACGGTGATCCCGCCGCCGGACCGCTCGTACGCCGACCCGTTCGTGCTCGCGCACGGCCACCGGACCTTCGTGTTCTTCGAGGTCCTGGACCACGCCAGCGGCGTCGGCTCGCTGGCCGTCGGCCACCTCGACGACGGCGCCCTGACCGGCATCGAGCCGATCCTGCCGATGCCCCATCACACGTCGTACCCCTACGTCTTCCGCGACGGCGAGGACATCTTCCTGATCCCGGAGACCGGCGACGCGCGGCGGGTCGACCTGTTCGCCGCCGTCGACTTCCCGACCGGCTGGGAGCACGTGGCGACGCTGATCGAGGGCGTCAACGCCGTCGACGCCAGCGTGATCCGGCACGGCGGCCGGTACTGGATGTGGGTGACGATCGCCGTGCCGGGCGGCCGGCTCTACGACGAGACGTTCCTCTACTCCAGCGATCGGCTCGAGGCCGGCTGGACGCCGCACCCGGGCAACCCGGTCGTCTCCGACGCCCGGCACGCGAGGCCGGCGGGCCGGCCGTTCCTGCACGAAGGGCGGCTCATCCGGCCCTGTCAGAGCTGCGCGGGCCGCTACGGCGAGCGCGTGATGCTCAACGAGGTCGAGGCCCTGACCGGGGACGAGTACCGCGAGCGGAGCCGCGGGTCCCTGGGCCCGGAGTGGACCGGCGGGCCGAACCTCGCCGCGCACACATACACCTTCGACGACGGCTGGGAGGTCACCGACGGCCTCCGCCTGTTCAGGCGCGGACCGCTTGGAACTGCCAGGAGGCGTCGTTGAAGCGATCGACCGTGATATCGAAGCCGTCGAGCAGGGCGAAGAACTCCTCCGGCGTGTGCGAGACGAGCCGCGGGTGCAGCTCGCCGGCGATGGCGCGGATGTCGGACAGTCGCGTGCAGCGGGCGAGCACATCGAACTCGACGCCCTCGACGTCGAGCTTGAGCAGGTCGATCCGCTCGAGGCCGAGCTCGTCCATGAGCGCGTCGAGGCTCACCGTGTCGACGGTCACCGGGCGGCCGCGCTCGGAGACGAGCGACGACGCCAGCGAGTTGGACGAGCAGTAGAGCGTCGAGGTGCCGGTGCTGCCGCTGGCCGCGCGCCGGTCGAGCGTGACGCCCGCCAGGCCCCCCACGTTCGCCTGCAGCGCCGCGAAGCTCCCCGGATCCGGCTCCAGGCCGCGAATGCGCGCGCCCGGATACCGCTGGTGGAAATAGGCGATCGAGGATCCGATGTGACTGCCGAGGTCGACGATCTCGTGGACGTCCCCGAGCCCGGGCACGGCGTAGAGCTCGTCGCGCAGCACCTCTCCGACGGTGGCGAGGTCGATGGCGTCCCGCACGATCATGCGCCCGGCGCCGAGCTGGAGCGCGACCGGGCGCCCGGGGCCCAGGCGGCGGCGCGCGGGCAGCCACACCGCGGCCCACGCGAGGCGCGCGCGGGCAAGCGGCGTCGGACCCAGCGGCGCCAGGTGACGTCCGTGGGCGATCGCGCGGGTCAGCCCACGGCTTTGCCCATGAGCGCGGCGAGCTCGCGGACCTGGGCGGAGAACTCGGCGAATTCGCTCGTGCGGATGAGCTGCGGGGCGTCGCATAGCGCCTCCTCGGGCCGAGGGTGGACCTCGACGATGATCCCGTCGGCTCCCGCCGCGACCGCCGCCCGGGCCAGCGCGGGCACGAGCTCGCGCCGCCCCGCGGCGTGCGACGGGTCGACGATCACCGGTAGGTGCGTGCGCTCCTTGAGCACCGGCACGGCCGCGATGTCGAGCGTGAACCGCGTCGCGGTCTCGAACGTCTTGATTCCGCGCTCACACAGGATGACGCGCGGGTTGCCCTCCTTGACGATGTACTCGGCCGCCATGAGGAGCTCCTCGATGGATGCGGAAGGGCCGCGCTTGAGAAGCACCGGCCGGTCCACCTGACCGACCTCCGACAGCAGGAGGAAGTTCTGCATGTTGCGCGCGCCGATCTGGATGACGTCGGCCGCCGCCGCGACGACGTCGATGTGGCGCGGATCCATCAGCTCGGTGACGACGGGCAGCCCGGTCTCCTCGCGGGCCTCGGCCAGGATGTCCAGTGCGACGGCGCCGAGGCCCCGGTAGCTGTAGGGCGACGTGCGGGGCTTGAACGCGCCGCCACGCAGCATGCTCGCGCCGCCCGCGTGCACCGCGCGGGCGCTGGCCAGCGTCTGCTCGCGCGACTCGACCGTGCACGGTCCGGCGATGAGGCCGAAGTGGTCGCCGCCCAGCCGCCGGCCCAGGACCTGGATGACGCTCGGCTCCGGCGAGGTCTCGAGCGACACGAGCTTGTAGGGCTTGGACACCGGCAGGATGCGCTCGATGCCGGCGACGCCGTCGAGCGTGACCGCCTCGAGGAGCCCGTGATCGCCGATCGCGCCGATGACCGTCGCCTCCCGGCCGGGTGACACGCGGCCGTGGGCGCCGGCCTCGGCGAGACGCGCCAGCACCTTCTCGACCTCGTCGTCGGTGGCCGTCGGGCCCAGCACGACGACGAACTGCAGCTCCTGCGCGGCGAGTGTCTCGATCACGGGTTCTCCTCCCAATGGCGGCGCAGCTGCCCGGCGACCAGGCGGGTGACCGGCCCGTCGCGACCGGCGACCGGCTCCACGCCGCGAACCGAGCCGGTGAGGAACACCTCGTCGGCGGCGTCCAGACGCGCGAGGTCGATCGGCTCCTCGCGCACGCCGGCGAGCCCGACCACGCGTGCGCGCGTCACCCCCGCCAGGAGCCGGCCGTCCGCGGGCGGTGTCACGACGCTCCCGTCCTCGACCACGAAGACGTTGGCGCGCGAGGCCTCCAGCACGCTGCCGTCCTCGTCCACGACGAGCGGCAGGGCGCGTCCGTCCTCGGCCTGGGTCAGCAGCCGCCGGTCGACCCACTTGTGCGGCCCGATGCCGCCCTCGACCACGAGCGGGCTGAGCTCCACGCCGGCGACCGGGAAGACGAACGCCGGGACCACCGGGGCGACCACGATCGCCGTCGCCAGGTCGCCGTCGCGCGGTGACGCGGTGAGGCGCAGGCGGCCGAGCGGCACGCCGCGCGCGTGATCGAGCACAGCGTCGCGCACCGCCGGGAGCGGCTGCGCGTACAGCGTCTCCACGCTCGACCCCAGGCGCGCGAGGTGCGCCTCGAGCTCGAGCGGGCGGCCCTCGCGCACGAGCAGCGTCTCGAAGACGCCGCGCGCCGGATCCGGACGGCTACGGTGGACGCTCATGGCGCTCAGGGCGATCGTCTCAGACATCCGCTGCCTCGGCGCCGCGCGGGCGATGGGCAAGGCGCGTGACGGCCTCAGGCGCCACGAGCTGATCGTGCTGCGCAAGCGGCTCGACGACATCGCGCCGATCACGTTCGCCGGGCACCTGGAAGTGACGGACATCGAGCCGGACGACCTGCGCGACCTCGCGGCGTTCAACCGGCGTCGCTGCGACAGCCGGGCGACCGCCCGCTTCGCCGCGGACCGCGCGCGCGGCTACGCCGGCTTCGTGGGGCGTCTCGACGGCGACGTCGCGGGCTTCTACTGGTGGGCCGACCACGACCATCCCCACCTCGAGCCGCTCGGCATCCGCCTCGACGACCGCGACGTCTACGGCTTCGACTTCTACGTCGCGCCGGAGCACCGGGGCGACGGCCATGCCGTCGAGTTCCTGCACGGGATCGAGACGCGCCTGCGAGAGCGCGGATACGACCGGGTGTGGGGGTACGTGCGCAGCGACAACCGGCCGGCGCGCTGGCTCTACGCGATGCGGGGCTATGAGTCGGTCGGCGAGGTGCATCTCAGGCTCGGGCGGATGCGCTGATCACACCAGGTACTTGCGGAGGACCTTGCCGAGCGGGCTGCGCGGGATCTCGTCGCGGAGCTCGACCACCTGCGGCACCTTGAAGCTGGCGAGCCGCTCGCGGCAGAACTCGATCACGTCGCGCTCCCCGCAGCCTTCGCCGGCGACGACGACGGCCTTGACGGTCTCCTCGCCGCCGGTGCGGGCGCGCACCCCGACCACCACGACCTCGCGGACCCGCGGATGGGCGAGAACGACGTCCTCGACCTCGACCGGGTCGACCTTGTGGCCGGCCACCTCGATCAACCGCTTCTTGCGGCCCGTCACGAACAGGCGGCCGGAGTCGTCGACGCTGCCGACGTCGCCGGTGAGGAACCAGCCGTCACGGAACACCTGGCGGTTGAGCACGTCGGCGTCGGAGTAGCCGCGGGTCATGGCCGGGCTGCGGACCGCGATCTCCCCGTCCTCGATCCGGACGCCCACCTCGCCGACGGGGCGGCCCGCCGAGGCGCGGCTCGCGATCGGGTCGTCGTCGAGGTTCGCGGTGAGGGTCCCGGCCTCGGTGCAGCCGTAGAGCTGCCGCACGGGGACGCCGAAGCGCCCGAGGAACGCATCGAACGTGCTCGCGGGCAGCGCCGTGCCGGCCGAGAAGCACAGGCGCAGCCGCGAGAGGTCGGCGTCCATGGGGGTCTCGGCGAGATGGGTGAAGGAGAAGGGGACGCCCGGGAAGACGGTGATGTCCTCCGCCTCGAGCAGCTCGAGCGCACGCTGGCGGCGCAGCACGAACGGATGCGGCTCGTCGAGGAGGACGAGCGTCGCCCCGGAGCGAGCGGCCGCGACCACGCAGCAGCCCATCCCGTACGTGTGGAAGAGCGGGATGGCGCCGAAGATCCGGTCGTCGGGGCCGAGGAAGGCGTAGCTGTGGGCCTCGGCGAGGAGCTGGTCGTGCGTGCGCGCCAGGCGCTTGGGACGGCCGGTGGAGCCGGACGAGAACTGGTAGACGAATGGGTCGTCGGCGCCACGCGGCGCCAGCCGTCGAGCCGGGTGGGCCAGGATCAGCCGCTCCACCTCGTGCTCGTCCGCGAGCGCGAGGCCCACGCCGCAGGCGCGCATGCAGAAGTCGCGCTCGGCGGGCTGGAACTGCGGGTTGAGCGGCACGACCACCGCCCCGAGGCCGGTGATCGCGAAGAAGGCGGTCACGAAGGCCGGGCCGTTGGGCAGGAGCAGGGCCACCGCGTCGCCGGGCCGGACCCCGCTCGCCGCGAGCGCGCCGGCCATCCGCTCGACCCGGTCGAGCAGCTGCTCGTGGGTGATGCGCCGGTCGCCGTGCACGAGCGCGTCGTGGGCGGGACGCGCTTCGGCGTTGGCGTACAGGAAGTCGATCACGGGGCGGCCGCCGTCGCGCGCTTGCGGGCGACGAACGCCTCCATGTGGACGAGGCTCTGGAAGTTCTCCGGCGTCAGATCCTCGTCGGACACGTGGACCCCGAACCGGTCCTCCAGGAAGGCGACGAGCTGGGAGACCCCGAGCGAGTCGATCAGCCCACGGGCCAGGAGGTCCTCGTCGGCGGCGATCGTCCGCACCCCGCGCCCGAGCGCGATCTCGTCGACGATGAAGGTCTCAAGCTCGGCTGTCACGCTCATTCGTCTTCCTCCTCAGACGAGGTACTTGCGGAGCACCTTCCCCAGCGAGCTGCGCGGGATCTCCTCGCGGAACTCGACCATGTGCGGCACCTTGTAGTTCGCCAGCCGCTCGCGGCAGAACCGGATCAGCTCGCGCTCGCCGCACGCCGCCTCGCCGACGACCACGGCCTTGATCAGCTCCTCGCCCTCGATGCTGCTGGGCACGCCCACGACGACGACCTCGCGGACCTTCGGATGCACGGCCAGCACGTCCTCGACCTCGATCGGGTCGACCTTGTCGCCGCTGACGTCGATCAGCAGCTTGCGCCGCCCCGTGATGACCAGCCGTCCCGCCTCGTCGAGCCGCCCGCGGTCGCCGGTGAGGAGGCGCGCGCCGTGGCGCCGCGTCATCGCCGGGCTCGAGAGGGCGATCTCCCCGATGTGGCCGGCCTCCATCGAGTCGCCCGCCACGTCGAGCACGTCGACGTCGATCCCGGCCATCGGGCGGCCGACCGACGCCGCCGTCGCCCACGGGTCCTCGTCGAGGTTGATCGTCACCGCTCCGGTCTCGGTGAGGCCGTAGAGCTGCCGGATCGGGATGCCGAACGCGCGGTCGAAGGCGTCGAACGTGGAGCGCGGGAGCGCATTGCCCGCCGAGAAGCACAGCCGCAGCGCGCCGAGGTCGGCGTCGCCGCCGCTCTCCGCCAGCACGCGGAGCGCGAACGGGACCGCCGGCAGCACGGTCACGTGCTCGCGCTCGAGCACCTCCAGCGTGTGCTCGCGCGCGAGGGCGAGCGGCAGGCCCGGGTCGGCGATCACGAGGCCGGCTCCGCTGCGGATGGCGGCCAGCATGCAGCAGCCGAGTCCGTACGCGTGGAACATCGGGATCGAGCAGAAGATGGTGTCGGCCTCGGTGAGCTGCATCGCGGCGACGACGCTCTCCGCCTCCCAGCGGAGCTGGCCGGTGGTGCGAGAGACGCACTTGGGCCGGCCGGTCGAGCCGGACGAGTAGGCGCGCAGCAGCGTCTCGTCCGCGGCGCCCGGCACCGGCGCGAGCTCGGGGTGGGAGGCGATCAGCCGGTCCGCGTCCGCGATGACCGGCACGTCGAGATCCCCGCAGAGGCGTGCGCCCGCCGCGTCGGTGAGGACCGCGCGCACGCCGCTGTCGCGCAGGTAGAAGGCCAGCTCGGGGCGCTTGTACTGGGGATTCAGCGGCACGACGACGCCGCGCAGCTGGGCGACGGCCAGGAAGCCGGTCACGAAGGCGAGTCCGTTCGGGAGCACCAGCGCCACCGCGTCTCCCGGGCCGAGCCCGCGCGCCGCGAGCCCGCTCGCCAGGCGCCCGACGCGCTCCCAGAGCTCGTCGCGGCCGATCCGCTCGGAGCCGCAGACGAGCGCCGGCGTGCGGACGGCGCTAGGCGTGGGTGCCAGCACCGGCCAGTCCTCGCTCCTGTTGCTCGGCGCCGGTGATCGGCGCCGGCTCGCGGCCGGCGCTGAGTGAGAGCGCTGTCACCAGCGCCTCGGCTTTGAGGAGCATCTCCTGGTACTCGTCGTCGGGATCGGACTGCATCACGATCGCGCCGCCGGCGCCGATCGTGGCGGTCTCGCCCTGCATCACGATCGTCCGGATCACGATGTTGAGGTCGCTGCCGCCCGACAGCCCGAGGTAGCCGATGGCGCCCGAGTAGACGCCGCGCGCCTCGCCCTCCAGCGCGTCGATGATCTGCATCGTCCGGCGCTTGGGAGCGCCGGTCATGGACCCGCCCGGGAAGCAGGCGCGGATGCAGTCGGCAGCGCCGAGGTCGTCGCGGAGGCGGCCGCTGACCGTGGAGACGAGCTGATGGACGGTCTCGAACGTCTCGATCGCCATCAGGTGCGGCACGTGCACCGTCCCGATCTCGCACACGAGGCCGAGGTCGTTGCGGAGCAGGTCGGTGATCATCAGGTTCTCGGCGCGGTTCTTCTCGCTCGTGCGCAGGGCCTCGCTGAGCTCCAGGTCCTCCTCCGGGGTGCAGCCGCGGCGCGTCGTGCCCTTGATCGGCTTCGCCTCGACCAGGCGGTCGCGGCCCACCCGCAGGAACCGCTCGGGCGAGGAGCTGAGGACGGCGAGGTCGTCGAACCGCAGGTAGGCCGAGAACGGCGCCGGGTTGACGCGCCGCAGGATCCGGTACGTGCTGAAGGGATCGGGCGTCGCTTCGGTCGTGATCCGGTTCGTGAGGCAGATCTCGTAGCTCTCGCCTTCCTCCAGGTGCTCCTGGCAGCGGCGGATGTCCTCGATGTACTGGTCGTACGAGCGGCTGAGGCGGAGCTCGAGCCGCCCCGGGCGCCGGGTGCACAGTGGGTCGTCGAGCGGCGGCAGGGCGTCCAATCGCCGCCGCGTTTCGCGCACCCAGCGCCTGCCCTCCGCTCGGTGGGGGGCGTCGGCGAGACAGACGACGTACGTCGCCCGCTCGACGTGGTCGAAGGCGATGAGCCGGTCGGCGAAGACGAACGCGGCGTCCGGAAGGGGAGACCGGTGCGCCGCGTCGCCTTCGCAATCGGCCTTGAGCTCATAGCCGAAGTAGCCGGCGAAGCCGCCGTCGAAGTCGAAGGGAAGATCGTCGGACAGGCGCTCCATCCGCCGCAGCTCGCGAGCGAGGTAGTCGAAGATCGACTCGTGGTGCACCTCGCTGCGATCGGCGCGGGTGACGGACACCTCCCGGCGCCCGACGTCGTAGCGGACGACCGCGCTGAGCGGGCCGCCCGCCGCGCCCATGAACGAGAAGCGCGAGCGCTCGTCGCGGGTCACGCTGCTGTCGAGCCAGAAGGCGTCGCTGGCCTCGGCGTAGAGGCCGGCGAAGACCTGTTCGGGGTCGTAGAGCCGGTCGGCGCGCTCGACGATGAGCTCCGGCTCGCTCGTCGCGACGCCGGCGGCCTGTCGCGTCCCGCGCGGGACCACGCACGGCGCGGCCGGGCGCGGCCGTGCGCGCCGGCGGCCGTTGGCCGTCAGGTCGCGGAAGTTGGCGAGCAGGCGCCGTCCGTGCTCCGTGCAGATCGACTCCGGGTGGAACTGCACGCCCCACAGCGGCCGGGATCGGTGCGCGATGCCCATGATCACGCCGTCGAGCGTCCAGGCCGTCGCCGCCAGCTGCGGTGGGAGCGGCTGGGCGACCGTGAGGGAGTGGTACCGGACGGCGGCGAAGCCCTGGGGAATGCCCGAGAAGAGGCCCGACTCGTCGTGATAGACGGCGCTCAGCCGGCCGTGCATCACCTCGGGGGCGTGCTCGACCTTGCCGCCCGAGTAGTACGCGAGGCCCTGGTGGCCGAGACAGACACCGAGCACCGGGAGCCGCGCCGCCTCGATCGCCTCCTGGCAGATGCCGAAGTCCTGCGGCTGCTCGGGGCGCCCGGGGCCGGGGGAGACCACGACGTTGTCGAAGCCGGCGTCCGCCAGGTCCTCCCACGCCGCACCGTCGTTGCGGACGACGACGGGGTCGCTGCCGTTGATCTCCGCGAGCAGCTGGAAGAGGTTGAAGGTGAACGAGTCGTAGTTGTCCAGGAGCAGCGTCCTCACGAGCATGAACCTAGACACCGTCCGTTCGCCGCAGGTGGCAGCGTGCGTTGGCCTGCCGTTTGGCTCAACGACCGCTGAACTCGGGCTGGCGCTTGTCCCGGAATGCCTGCGTGCCCTCGGCGAAGTCGGCGGTCGCGGCGCAGCGTTCCTGCATCGTGACCTCGAGCTCGAGCGTGGCGGCCAGCGCGGGCTTGGCCGACGCATCCATCACGCGCTTGGCCAGGCCAACCGCGACGGGCGCGCAGGCGAGCAGCTCGTCGACGAGTCCCTGGACCGCCGCGTCCAGCTCGCCGGCCGGCGCGATGCGGTTGGCGAGGCCGATCCGCTCGGCCTCCTCGGCCCCGATGAGCTTGCCCGTCATGATGAGCTCCTTGGCCCGCCCCAGACCGACCACCGCCGGCAGCCGCGAGGAGCCGCCCACGTCCGGGATCAGGCCGATCCGCGTCTCGGGCATGCCGATCACCGCGTCGGCGGCCATCACCCGCAGGTCGCAGGCCAGCGCGAGCTCCATCGCCCCGCCGATGCATGCGCCGTGGATCGCGCAGATCGTCGGCTTGGTCATCTCCTCGGCGACGTTCCAGGCGTCGAGGATCCCGCGCCGGAACGGGCGCAGCTGGTCCGGTGAAGCCGCCAGCTCGGCCAGCGAGCCGAGGTCCATGCCGGAGGAGAACATCGGCCCGGCGCCGCGGACCACGACGCAGTGCACCGACGGATCCGCCGCCGCGGCGCGCAGCGCTTCGCCGGTTGCGACGACGAGCTCACCATTGAAGGCATTGCGCTTCTCAGGGCGGTTGAGCACGACGTGGCGCACCGCCCCGTGGTCTTCGGTCAGCACCAGGGTCATGCGAGAGACCCTACGCGGGTAGGGAGACGGGCATGACCGATCGACTCCGTCCCCTCACGAGCTTCGACAGGCTCGATGCCCCGGGAAAGGCCGTCGGCAAGGCCGTGCGTCGCATCATCAAGCCGGGGCCCGTCAAGGACGCTCTCAGCGGGAGCTGGCTCGGCCACCCGCTGCACCCGTCGCTCACCGACGTCACGATCGGCACGCTGACCAGCGCGGTGCTGCTCGACTGGCTGGGCGGTGAGTCGTCACGGCCGGCGGCCAAGCGCCTGATCGGCATCGGGCTGCTGAGCGCGGCGCCCACCGTGGCCAGCGGCTTGAGCGACTGGAGCGACAGCGAGTTCGGAGACGACGCCGTGCGGCGCGTCGGCATCGTGCACGCTGCCCTGAATCTGACGGGAGCCTCGCTGTTCGCCGCCTCGCTGGCGCGACGGGCCGGCGGCAGCGACGGCCGCCTGCTCGCGCTCGCCGGCGGCGGCGCGCTCGGCGCGGCGGGCTACCTCGGCGGCCACCTCTCGTTCGCCGAGGGCGTCGGCGTCGACCGGACCGTCTTCGAGGAGGCGCCGGAGGGATGGGTGGCCACGATCGCCGAGGACGAGCTGCAACCCGGTCAGCTCCGCTGCGTGGTGGCCGAAGGCACCGCGGTCATGCTCGCCCGCAGCGCCGACGGGCTCCACGCGCTGTCCGACCGCTGCTCGCACCGCGGCGGCCCGCTGCACGAGGGCGAGCTCACCGGCACCGAGATCAAGTGCCCGTGGCACGACAGCGTCTTCGACATCCGCGACGGCAGCCTGATCCACGGGCCGGCCGCGTACCCCCAGCCGGCGTGGGACACCCGCGTGCGCGACGGGGCGCATCGAAGTCCGTCGTCGGTAGCCTCAGCGCCACAGTGCTCGACCTCCTTCGCCCGCCGCCCCATCGCGGCCCGCTGATCGCTGCGGGAGCCGTGGTGCTCGCCACGGGCCTGGCCCTGCTGGAGCTGCGCCTGCGCGAGGAGCTCGCGGTCGGCGTGCACTTCCTCATCCTCGGGATCCCGGCGGCGCTGATCCTCGCGCTCGGCCTGCAGGCGCCGAACGAGGACGGCCGGCCGCCGGCCTACCAGTCGGTCCTGCTCGTCGTCGGCCTGCTGCTGCTCTTCGGCGCGTTGCTGCGGCTCGCGGCGACGCTCGGCGCCGAGGACTTCGCCGGCGACTTCCCGGCCGGCGAGCTCGCCTGGACGGGGGCCGTGACCGCCGCCGTGGCGCTCTTCGCCTCGATCAGCCGCCGCTCGGCGATCTGCGCGCTGATCGCCGCCATCGCCGGGGCGGTCGCGCTGCTGTCGGCGTGGGAATGGATCTTCGAGCCCGGCACCTTCACGCCCGCGCGCTGGCTGCTGCTGGTCCTGGCCGCCGGGCTCGTGCTCGCCGGGCTCGCGCTGCGCGCCGGCGCGCCGCGGCACGCCGAGCTGCTGATCGACGCCGCCGGCCTGGCCATCCTCTTCATCGGGCTGCAGGCCGTCGTGCTGTCGTTCGCGGTCTTCGTCTTCGGCGACACCTCGTCGGGCCCGGCGCTGCCGAACTTCTGGGAGCTGATCCTGCTCGCCGCGGGCTGCGGCCTGGTCGCCTTCGGCGCGCTCGAGCGCTCGCCCGGGCCCGCGTGGCTGGGCTTCGCGAACCTCGCCGTGTTCGTCGCCGCCGCCGGCTTCTACAGCGACGACACGCTCTACTTCTGGCCGTTCGCCCTGCTCATCCTCGGCGTCGTGGCGATGGCGGCCGGCCTGCGACCCCGGCAGCCGCTCCCGCCCGAGCCCGACGCCTACCGGGCGGGAGACATGCCGCTCGCGTCGCGCACCGCGGACGACGAGGTGGTGCTTCGCGTGCGGGTGGACGAGTAGCGTGCCCGACCGATGACCGACGCCCAGCACGTCACCGAGGCCTTCGAGCGCGCGTACGCGGGCGGGCCGGAGCGGCACCGCGAGAAGTCGGCCCAGCAGGGCAAGCTCCCCGTCCGCGAGCGCGTCGCGCGGCTGCTCGACGAGGGCTCGTTCACCGAGGACGCGCTGCTCGCCAACTGGGAGGCTGACGGCCTCGGGGCCGACGGCGTGGTGACCGGGCTCGGCACGATCGGCGGCCGCACCGTCGCCCTGATGGCCAACGACCCGACGGTCAAGGCCGGCTCCTGGGGACCCAAGACGGTCGAGAAGATCCTCCGCATCCAGGAGGCCGCGCTCGCCCATCGCGTGCCGATGGTCTACCTCGTCGACAGCGCCGGCGCCCGCATCACCGAGCAGGTGCAGATGTTCCCCGGCCGCCGCCACGCCGGCCGCATCTTCTTCAACGAGGTCAAGCTCTCCGGCGCCGTCCCGCAGGTCTGCGTGCTCTTCGGCCCGAGCGCGGCCGGCGGCGCCTACATCCCCGCCTTCTGCGACGTCGTGATCATGCGCGACGGCAACGCCTCGATGTACCTCGGCTCCCCCCGCATGGCCGAGATGGTCATCGGCGAGAAGGTGTCGCTGGAGGAGATGGGCGGGGCCAAGATGCACACGGGCGTGTCGGGCTGCGGCCACTTCCTCGTCAAGTCCGACGAGGAGGGCATCGACCTCGCCAAGCGCTACCTCTCGTACTTCCCGGGCAACTGCGAGGAGGAGCCGCCGGCGGCGCCGCCGGCCCCGCCGCCGGCCGACACGACGCCGATCCGGGAGCTGATCCCGGCCGACGAGAACAAGCCGTGGAACATGCACGAGCTGATCGACGCGCTCGTCGACGAGGGCTCCTTCCTCGAGGTGCACAAGCGGTGGGCGAAGGAGGTGATCGTCGGCTACGCGAGGCTCGAGGGCCGCGTGGTCGGGCTCGTCGCCAACCAGCCGAAGTTCAAGGGCGGCGTGCTCTTCGTCGACTCGGCCGACAAGGCCGCGCGGTTCATCTGGACCTGCAACGCCTTCGGCATCCCGCTCCTCTTCCTGGCCGACGTCCCCGGCTTCATGATCGGGACGCAGGTCGAGCGCCAGGGCATCATCCGCCACGGCGCCAAGATGATCTCCGCCGTCTCGGAGGCGACGGTGCCGAAGCTCTCGGTGATCGTCCGCAAGGCGTACGGCGCCGGGCTCTATGCGATGGCGGGCCCGGCCTTCGAGCCCGACGCGACGCTCGCCCTGCCGACCGCCAAGATCGCCGTCATGGGCCCGAGTGCGGCCGTCAACGCCGTGTTCTACAACCAGCTGCAGGGGATCGAGGACGAGCAGGAGCGCGCGGCCCGCCGCACCGAGCTGATGGACGAGTACGCGGAGGGCGTCGACCTGCTCAAGCTCGCGTCGGAGATGGTCGTCGACGCGGTCGTGCAGCCGGAGGACCTCCGGACCGAGCTCGTGCGCCGCTTCGCCCGCTACGCCGGGCGGACGCGCGACTGGCCGGCCAAGCGCAACGCGATCCCGCCGGCGTGAGCACCGACGCCCGGCGCGCGCTGCTCGGAGGGCTGATCGACCACGCCGCGCTGTTCCCGCCGGCGTCGCTCGACCTGCCCGAGGCGCTCGAGGCCGACCGCAGGGCACGCGCGAGCGAGCACGCCTGGATCCTCGGGCGCTTCATCGTTCCCGCCTCGCGCCTCGGAGAGCTGCCCGCCGAGACACCGCCGCTGAGCGTGGTGCTCGACCGCGGGGAGGGCGATCTCGAGGCGGTGCACGAGGCGGTCGAGGCCGGCCGCCCGATCGAGCTGGTCGAGGGACGGATCGACCCGGCCTGGATCCCCGACACGCAGGCGCTGGTGGCCGAGAAGCTGCCGGGGGTCAGGGCCTTCTGGGAGCTCTCGCCGGGCCGTGGCCTGCGCGGCGCCGTCGCCGCCGTCCGGGAGGCCGGCGCGGGAGCCAAGATCCGCTGCGGCGGCACGACGCTGCCCAGCGTCGAGGAGGTCGCGGCCTTCATCGCCGCCTGCCGCGAAGCGGGCGTGCCCTTCAAGGCCACGGCCGGCCTGCATCACCCGATCCGCAGCGGCGACCGCCACGGCTTCCTGAACCTGCTGGCCGCCGCCGTGTTCGCCGGCGAGGAGACGGAGATGCTCGCCGAGGAGGACCCGCAGGCCTTCACCGTCGACGCCGACCGGTTCGCCGTCCACGGTCACCGCGCCGGAGCCGCCGCGATCGAAGCGACCCGGTCCGAGCTCTTCATCGCCTACGGCTCGTGCTCGTTCTCCGAGCCGGTCGACGATCTCCGCGCGCTCGGCGTGCTCTAGCCGCGCGGAGCGCTCATCCAGCCGCGGGGCACGACGAACGTGTGGCCTCCGATCCTGGGGCCGTAGTTCGCCGCCTGCCGCCGTCCGAAGCCGGGCCACACGTCCCACCGGTAGAGCCCGGGCAGCAGCCGCCGGATCCGGCCCCCGAAGCTCCAGCGTTGATGGAGCTGCAGCCCCGCCTCCGTCGGCCACCGGGAGAGCATCTTGCGCCCCTCGCGGCGGAGCTGCACGTTGTAGTAGTCGGCGCCGCGGATCGGGGTCCACTGCAGCAGCGGCGCCGCGCTGAGCGTGGCGCCGTCGGCCGGCGCGATCAGGTGCGGGCCTGGCACGGCCGTGACCGCGGTGCGCGAGCGGTTGGCGGCGCGATCGCTCGCGATCACCGTGTAGCGGTAGCTCTTGCCGTTGCGCGCCCGCCCGTCGGTGAAGTTCCTGGGCGCGCCGCGGTAGAGCGTGCTGTCCTTGGTCCCGCCGCGCCCGGGCGCGCGGATGATCGTGATCCGGTGGACGTCGGGCGCGGTCCGGATCCGCAGCTTGACCGAGCCGTCGCGCGGGACGGTCGTCACGCGCGGCGCGGCCGGAGCCGTCGCGTCGTACCGGAGCGGGAAGCTGCGCACCGTCACGTTCCCGGCCTTGTCGCTGCACGCGCCGAGCACGCGCGCCTGGGCTCCGTCGGGACCCGAGTAGACGACCGGCGGGCACGCCTGCATGCCGGACAGCGCGTCCGTCCCCTTGAAGCGCCACATCACGGGACGCCGGTACCACCGGCCGTGATCCGGCTTGCGGCCGGGCTTGCCGGAGGTGACGTTCGGGCCCGTGGCGTCGTACCGCAGCCCGAACCCGAGCGGCGCGCTGAGGTTGCCGGCGACGTCGGTGCACGTGCCGGCGAGCTGCGCCTGGGCGCTCTCGGGCCCGCTGAAGGTCGGCGCCGTGCAGGACTGGATGCCCGACGTCGCGTCGGTGCCGTGGAACGCGACGGTGACGGGCGCGCGATACCAGCCGTTGCCGTCGGGTGGTCGGTCGGGCGTCCCACCCGCGACGCTGGGTGCCGTCTTGTCGACCTTGAGCCACAGCTCGATGGTGACCCGCACGCCATCCGTGGCGCTGCACACCTGATACGAGCCGGCCGTGTCGGTCGTCAGCACCGTGTCCTGGCAGCCGGTGGGCACCGCGCTCGCCGGCAGGACGGTCCAGTCGACCGAGACGTCACCTCGGTACCAACCGGAGCAGTCGACCGGCGCGGGCGCGCAGTCGTAGACGATCGACGGCGCCGCCGCCGCCGGCTGCGGCGCGAGCGCCAGCCCGACCACGACACCGGCGAGTGCGAGCAGCGAGCGCACGGTCATCGCAGCCCCATGTCCCGGCCCAGGCGCGCGGCCTGGACGAGCAGCAGGCTGGTCGACGCCACGACCGCGAGCAGCGCGAGCGCGCTCCCGACGAGCAGCCGGTCGCGGTCGGAGTCGTCGGCCCGCGGCGAGCGCGGGCGGGCGGGCGCCGGCGTCACCGAGCGCTCGGTCAGGGCCGGCGTCGCCGTCGGCGTCGGCGCGGCGCGCCTCTGCCGGGCGACGGGCTCCGCGCGGCGCGGCGATTCTTCGGCCCGCGAGCGCGCCGGTGCGGGGCGGTCCGCCGGAGCCGGCGTGGACCGCGGCTCCGGCGTCACGGCCGCTGCGGGCTCGACCGGCGCCGGCGTCGCGGTCGGCGCTGGTGCCGGCGCGACGGTCGGGGCCGGGGGCGGCGCGGTCGGCGCGGGCGTCGCTGCCGGCGGCGGGGCCGACTGCTCCGGTGCGCCCGGCACGGGATCGGGTCGGGGCGCGCCGCCGGACGGCGGGGCCGGGTCCGGGCCCTGGGCGAGCGCGAGCGCCGGCGCTGCAAGGATCATCACGACGACCGCGACCGCGAGGCTCAGGAGCCTGGGACCTCTTGCCCATCTCGCACGCGCTCCGTTCGACAATCTGCTCCCGTCGTCACTGCGCAACCTAGTTCCCACGCGACAACTTGGTCAAGGCCGAGCGGAAATAAGAATGGTTCAGCAGTCAGATGAATTGAGCGATACGCCGAGCCGGCCGCGGGTGCTCGTCCTCATCACGCTGGCCGAGACCGGCGGCGCTCAGGCGTACGTCGCCGCGCTGCTCCCGGCGCTGACGACGGAGTTCGAGACGACGGTCGCGGCGCACGGCGAGGGCTTCCTCGCCGGTGCCGCCGCGCGTGCGGGCGCGGCGTACGTGCCGCTCGAGCACGTGCGCCGGCCCCTGCGCCCGCTTCAGGACCTGCGCGGACTCGTGGAGCTCGTGCGGCTGTTCCGGCGCGAGCGTCCGGTCGTCGTGCACGCCAACAGCTCAAAAGCAGGAATTCTCGGGCGCCTCGCCGCCGTCATCGCCCGCGTGCCGGTGCGCCTGTTCACGGTGCACGGCTGGGCCTTCAAGGCGCACCGCGGCTTTGCCGCGTCGGTCTACCTCTGGGCCGACCGGCTCATGCGCCCGCTGACCACGACGACGATCTGCGTCGCGCGGAGCGAGCTGGAGGCCGGGCTGCGCGCGCGCACGTGCCGCGCCGACCGCTGCGTGGTGATCCACAACGGCATCGAGCTCGGGCCGCGGCCCGCGCCCCGGCAGCGCGCCGGCGCGCCGGTCGTCCTCCTCAGCGTGGGTCGTCTGCGCGCGCCGAAGGACTTCGTCACGCTCGTCAGCGCGATGACAGAGCTGGACCCCGGCTCGGCACTTCTGCGCATCGCCGGGGACGGTCCCGACCGCGGGATCGTGGAGCGCGCGATCCAGCAGTGCGGACTGGCCGATGTCGTCGAGCTGCTGGGCACGCGCGACGACGTGCCGGAGCTGCTCGCCGCGGCCGACGCGTTCGTCCTCTCCTCCGAGTCCGAGGGCCTGCCGATGTCGGTGCTCGAGGCGATGGCGGCCGGGCTGCCGGTCGTGGCCTCGGCGGTCGGCGGGGTGGGGGAGGCGGTGATCGACGGGGACACCGGGCTGCTCGTGCCGCCGGGCGACGCGGGCGCGCTCGGGCGCGCGCTCCGGCGCGTGGTCGAAGACGCCGAGCTGCGATCACGGCTCGGCCACGCCGGCCGCCGCCGCGCCGAGCGGGAGTTCGGCGTCGACGCGTTCCGGCACGCGCACCTCGAGCTCTACCGCGCGGCCATCGAGCCGTAGCGCAGCCGCCGGTACGCGGCGCGCAGCACCGAGGGGCGGTCGTGGCCCCCCTCGACCTTCGCGCGGAAGTCCGCCAGCCGGTCACGGGAGTCGATCGCGATCCGCCGCAGCGCCAGGAGGTCCGACTCCGAGCGTGTTGGCCCCCGGCTCGCACGTCGTCGCGGACTCGAAGCCGGCGGCCGCGACGAGCGCGCGATCGCGCGGCCCGTAGAGCCCGGCCGGATAGCAGAAGCTGCGTACCGGCCGGCCCAGCCGCGCCTCGAGCGCGAGCTTGGATCCCGCGATCTCGTGCTCGGCGGCGCGGTCGTCGAGGGCGGTGAGGTTGGGGTGGGTGAGGGTGTGCGCCTCGAACGAGAAGGGCGACGCGCCGTCGAGCGCCACGATGTCGCTCCAGCCCAGGACCGGTGGCTGGCGCGCGTACCAGCTGAAGGCCGCCGTGCCGTCCACCACGTGCGGCGCCACGAACACCGTCGCGCGGAAGCCGTGGCGCTCGAGCGCCGGCAGCGCCGAGTCCGCGACGTCGCGGTAGCCGTCGTCGAAGCTCAGCGCGACGACGCGATCGAGCGGCTCCCGCCGCCGCAGCAGGCCGGCGGCCTCCGCGACGTCCACCACGCGGTAGCCCTCCGCCCGCAGCAGGTCCATCTGGGCGGCGAAGCGGCCGGGCGTCACCGCGAGCGGGTCGGGATCGTCGGAGACGCGGTGGTAGAAGAGGATGCGCAGCCCGGGGCGGGCCGGCCGGCCGCCGCGTTGCCAGGCTGCGGTGCGCACCCGCGTCAGGGCCGGCTTGACGTGCTGGACCCACGCCGGTCCGAGCGTCAGGCGCTCCTCCATCTCGGCCAACCCTAATCCAACGGGCCCGCGGAACACTCGGCGCGTGACGGTCGACGTCCACGACGCGATCGCGCCCCTGGCGGCCGACTGGGACGCGCTGGCCGTCCGGACCGCCGCGACCCCCTTCGCCCGCCCCGGGTGGCTCGAGGCGTGGCAGGACGCGTTCGGCGGCGGACGCCTCCTCGTGCTCGCGGCGCGGAGGCAGGGGCGGCTGGTCGGCGTCCTGCCGGTCCGGCGCCGCGGAGGCGGACTCGCGTCGCCCACGAACGCGCACACGCCCGGGTTCGCGCTGCTCGCCGAGGACGCGGCGGCGCGCGGCGAGCTCGTCGCGGCCCTCTATGGGCTCGCGCCGCGGCGCGTCCGGCTCGACTACCTCGACGCCGCGGACCCGACGCTCGGCGACCTGCGCCGCGCGGCCGCACTCGCGCGTCACGGGGTCCTGTGCACGACGGTCCAGCGATCGCCGTACCTGACCCTGGCCGCGGGCGAGGACGTCGACCGGCGGCTCGACGGCAAGGTGGCGCGCAACCTGCGCCGCCTGCACCGGCGGCTCTCGGAGCGAGGGCACGTCGCCGTCGACCTCCGCGACGGCCGCCGACGCCTCGAAGACCACCTCGCGGAGGGCTTCGGCCTCGAGGCGTCCGGCTGGAAGGCCGATCGCGGCACGGCGATCGCCTCGAGTCCCGTCACCCGCGGCTTCTACACCGCGGTGGCGCGATGGGCGGCCGCCGCCGGTCTGCTCCGCCTCTGCTTCCTGCGCGTCGACGGGCGCGCGGTGGCCTTCGTGTTCGCCCTCCGCGACGACGCCGCCTTCTACATCGTCAAGGGCGGCTATGACCGCAACCTGCGGCGCTTCGCTCCGGGGAAGCTGCTGATGCGCGCGCTGCTCGCCGAGGCTGCCGCGACCGGCGGGACCCGGATGGAGCTGCTCGGCGCCGAGGAGCCCTGGAAGCGCGAGTGGACCAGCGACGTGCACGAGCGGCTGCTCGTGCGCAGCTTCGTGCAGACGCCGCTCGGAGCCGCCGAACGTGCCGCCCAGACCGCCTACCTGCGCTACGGCAGGCCGCTCGCCCGGCGCGCGGTCGCGCGGCTGCGATGACGGGGCCGGTGCTGATGGCCTATCCACCGCTCGATCCGCGAGCCTGGCTGACCCGCCGGCGCGGCAGCGTCCCGTTCCCGCTCGGCGACGAGGGCTGCCGTCTCTTCGCGCGCGGGCGGCACGGGCTCTGGCACGGGCTCGCCGCGCTCGGGATCGGGCGCGGCGACCAGGTGCTCGCGCCCGCCTACCACCACGGCTCCGAGATCGCGGCGATCGAGCGCACGGGGGCCGACTGCGTGTTCTACGACGCCGGGCCCGGCCTGGAGCCGCACCCGGCCGAGCTCGAGCGGCTCATCGGCCCGCGCACCCGCGCGCTGCACCTCGTCCACCATCTCGGCTTCCCGCAGGACGCCGGACGCTGGCGGCGGTGGTGCGACGAACGCGGCCTGAGCCTGGTGGAGGACGCGGCCCAGGCCTGGCTCGCCCGGACCGGCGGGCGCCCCGCCGGGGCCTTCGGCGACCTCGCGATCTTCTCGCTCTACAAGGGCTTCGGGCTGCCGGACGGCGGCGCGCTGGTCTGCCGCGCCGCCACCGAGCCGCCCGCGGCCCGGCGCGAGGGGGCGGTGCTCGGGCTGGCGCTCGAGCACGCGGCGTGGGTGGCCGGGCGGTCGGCGCCGGTCGGGCGCCTTGCGACCCGCCTGCGGCCCGGGCGGCCGTACGACCCGGCGAAGGACTTCGCGCTCGGCACGCCGAGGCCCGCCTCGGCGGCCACCGTCCTGGCCCTGCGACGGGTCATCGACCCGGGCGCCGTGGAACAGCGGCGCGCCCACTACGCGCTGCTGCTCGACCGGCTCGGTGACCGCGTGCCCGCCCCGTTCGACGTGCTCGCGCCCGGCGCCGCACCGCTCGTGCTGCCGATCGAGGCGCACGACAAGCCCGCTGCGCTGCGGCGGCTGCGGGCGGCGGGCATCCGTGCGCTCGACCTGTGGTCGGTACCGCATCCGTCGCTCGAGCCGGAACGGTTTCCGCGCGCCGCCGCGCTGCGGCGCACGCTGATCGGGTTGCCGGTCCACCAGGAGCTCAGGCGCCGGGACCTCGACAGCATCGCGACCGAGGCGAGGCACGCGTGACCAGGCCGGCCGGGTGGGTCGCCCTCGCCCTCCTCGTCTGCTGCGCCGCGCTGCTCGGGCTGGCGGTCGACGCGCAGCGCGGCGGCTGGTCGGCAGCCGACGGGGCGCCCGGCGCCACGGCGGCCGGCGTGCCGATGCCGGCCACGGTCTCGCGCGCGCCGCGCGTGGCCTACGTCGGGCCGCGGAACCTCAGCGGTCCGGCCGTCCTGCGGGCTCGCGCGCAGGGGCGCGGCGCGGAGCTCGCCGCCGTCACCTTCCTGCTCGACAACGAGCCGCTCGGGACCGACGCCACGCCGCCGTACACCCTCGACGTCGACGGCGGCCTGCTGCCGCCGGGGCGCCATCGGCTCCGCATCGCGGCCGTCGACCGGCTCGGCGCCAGAACGACCGGCCATGCGGTGCCGGTCAGCGTCTCCGGCGGCTCCGGGGCGTTCCTCGAGGCGTCGCCGTCGCGTGGCCTGGATGGCGCGCTCGCCGCGCTCGCCCGCGGCGGCGCGTCGGTGCGCCTCGCCCCGGGCCGCTACGTCCTCTCGCACCTCGAGCTCGGGAGCGGGGCGCGGCTGATCGGTTCCGGCCCGAAGACCGAGCTGGTCGCGGCCGGCGCCGGGTGGTCGCTGATCACGGCCCGCGGCCACGGCGTCCGCATCTCGGACCTGTCGATCGACGGCGGCGGCCGGAGCGACCGGGCCATCGGCGTGGCGAACGGCTCGCGCGACGTCCGCATCCAGCGGGTCCGGATCGCCGGCATCCGCCGGACGGGCGTGGAGATCTGGGGCCGCCACGTGGACGTGTCCATCCAGGACTCGACGATCGACGGCGGGGCGGCGCGAGCGGCGCGGGCGTCTTCGCGCTCGGCAGCGACGAGTCTCGTGATACCAGCGTCATCCGCACGCGCATCACCGGCTTCCGCAGCCACGGGATCAACTTCGCCCAGCGCGCCTACGACCGGCCGCGCGCGGCCCTGGACTCGCTCGCGCTCGACAACCGCATCAGCGCCATCGACGACCCGGCGGCGGACAGCGGCACGCACGAGGGCGGCATCTGGTCGGGCGGCGTCGCGGCGGCGATCATCGGCAACCGCATCAGCGACACGGGATGGGACGGGATCCAGACGGTCGGCTCGTCCCGGCGCGTGGCCGTCGTCGGCAACCACGTCGCCCGCACCGGCGTCGGCATCTACCTCGAGCACGAGACGACGAGCTCGGTGATCGCGCGCAACGAGATCGTGGACGTGGCGACCGGGATCAACGTCGAGTGGCGCTACGACGACGCGGGCTCGAGCGGCAACACGTTCGAGGGCAACCGGATCGTGCGGCCGCGCGAGACCGGGCTCTTCGTGGACGTCGCCGGCGATCGCAACCTGATCGCCGGCAACCTCATCGTCGGCGGGACGGGCCGCGCGGTGGTGCTGCAGGGCGCCTCCGACAACCTCGTCGTCGGCAACCGCGCGTGCGCCCGCGGCGAGGAGGAGGTCGTGACGCAGCGGAGCGCGCACCACGACGACGGCCGTGCGGCCCACTCGCTGCGCAACCAGCTCGACGCGAACGAGAGCGTGCAGCGGTGCAGCGGTCGGTGAGCGACACCGACGCCCCCCGGGGGATGCTGGGCAACTCGCTCAACGTGCTCGGCGCGCAGATCGTCGGCAACGCGGGCTACTTCGTCTCGGTGCTCGTGCTCGCCCGCGGGCTGGCTCCCGAGCAGCGCGGCGCGGTCGCGTTCATCACCGTCAGCGCGCTCGTCATCTCGTGCCTGGCCAGCGTGGGCGCCGCGGACGCGACCAAGGTCTTCGCCGCCCAGCGGCTCCCGCAGCGGCCGCGCCTGCTGACGAACGTCGTCGCGGTCAGCGCGTGCGGGGCCGTGGTCGGCGGTGGTATCGCCTGCCTGGTGCTGATCCTCGTCCCCGGGGCGGCGCCGGAGGGCGTGGGCACTGTCGGGCTCGCGGCCATCGCGGCCGGCGGGCTGGTCGGGTCCGTCGCGCTCGCCGGCGCGGCGTTCCTGCAGGGGTGTCGCCGCTTCCGCGCGTACGCGCTGGTCGTCGCGACCGGCCCCTGGGTCTACGGGGCGCTGGTCGGGCTCGTGTGGCTCGGCTGGGGGCTGACGGTCGAGCGCGCGGCGCTGGCGTGGGTCGCGGCCCAGGCCGTTCCCGCCCTCCTCTTCTGCGCCGCGGCGGCACGCGGCATCGGCTTCGGCCGGCCGGACCTCGCGCTGGCCCGCGAGACGACGGCCTTCGGCCTGCGCGCCTGGCTCGGTGGTATGGCCCACCTGCTCAACGCCCGTGTCGACCAGGTCCTGATGGGCCTGATCGCCACGCAGGCGGCGCTCGGGACGTACGCGGTCGCCGTCAACGCCTCGGAGGTCCTCTTCTACCTGCCGTCGGCGGTCGCCACCGCCCTGCTGCCGGTGGTGGCGGTGAGCGGCGGCGCGGCCGGCGTCGAGCGCACCCTGCGGGTGTTCCGCGCGACGACGCTCGTGACCCTGGCGGCCGTCGCCGTGGCCGCGGCGCTGGGGCCGACCCTGATCCCACTCGTCTTCGGCCAGAAGTACGCCGGGGCGACCGAGCCGTTCCTCTGGCTGCTGCCCAGCGCCCTCGGCTTCGCGGCCAGCGCGGTCTTCTCGAACGCGCTGCTCGCCTCCGGCGCGCCGCTGCTCTCCTCGCTCGGTCCGGCGCGTCGCGCTCGTCGTCGGCGTGACGCTCGACATCGTGCTGATCCCGGGCCACGGCGCGACCGGGGCCGCGGTGGCGGCGAGCGCCGCGCTGCTGAGCGGTGGCGCCGCGGCGTCCGTCGCCTACGGCGTGCGAACGGGGCTGCGGCCGGCCGCGCTCGTGCCGCGCCGCGCCGACCTCGAGCTGCTCGCCAGCCGCGCGACGCGCCGGGCCGGCGCGAGACCGTCGTAGTAGAGCCGCCGGACGGGGGTGTGCTTGAGCCGTTGGCGGCCGCGCACCGAGGCGGCACGCGCCGCCACCGCCGCGCGGCCCTGGGGCGTGGCCGCCAGGCCGATGCCCTGGAAGAGCGGCTCCAGCCGGTCGGCGAGCTCGAGCTTGTAGCGCTCCGCGCCGCCGAGGAACTCGACCCGCCGCGCGCGCTCGGCGGCGGCGGCCTCGAGGACGGCGAGCGTCGTGACCTGCCCGGGCGACCAGCGGGCGATCGCCGGGTCGAAGGCGAGCTCGTGGAAGTACAGGCAGTCCTCGAGCAGGAAGTGGTAGTTGCAGGCCACGGCGCGGCCGCCGACCTTCAGCAGCGCGATCCGCGGCACGCCGAGCGGTGCGAGCGCCTGCAGCGCGGCGCGGTGGAAGGCCCGGCCGGTCGGCGACGCGAAGCCCGACGCCTCGGGCCGGTCCTGCCAGCGCGCCGCGTGCAGCCGGAACGCCTCCTCGACCGCGTCCGCCAGCCCGTCCGGGTCGCGCACGACCTCGAAGCTGACGGTGCCCAGCTGCTCGAGCTGGCGGCGCCGCCGGCGATGGAGGTTGCGGCGCTTCGACGAGGTGCGGGACCGGTAGAGCGCATCCCAGTCCTGGTCGAGGTCGAGCACGGGCGCCTCGGCGCGGGGCACGAGGAGCAGGGCATCGCCGGCGGCCGCGGCCAGGCGGCCGTCCCGCGTCAGCCCGAAGAGGTCGGCGAGATCGGCGCCCGAGGCCCTCGCCCGGTCGACGAGCCGGCTGGCCGTCGAGGGATCGGCGCCCGCGGCGAGCAGGACGTCGGCGAGGGCGGCGGCGTCGCGGCCGAGGAAGCGCGCGACGCGCAGACCCAGCCGGCGCTCCACGAACAGCGGCAGCGCTCCGGTCAGGCGCCCGTCCTCGCGGGCGACATGGACCGCCAATCGCCGTCCACGGCCGTGATATCGCCACCACGCGAGCAGCCAGCCGTGGAGCAGGAACGGGCTCGGGCGGGGCATGGCCCGCACCAGCGCGTCCCATTCGCCGGCGAGGGCGGCGAAGCCGGCCTCGTCGGTGATCGTGGTCACCGTGGGGGTCATGCCGCGAGCCTCCGGTAGACGTCGGCGAGCCGGTCCATCTCGATCGCGCGGTCGCGGTGGCGCTCGGTGAGCACGCGACCGCTGCCGCTCAGCCGCTGGGCGAGCGCCGGATCGCCGAGCACCCGGAGCACGGCGGCGGCCACCGCGCTCGCCTCGATCGGCACGACGAGCGCGTCGCGCTCCGGCACGATCAGCTCGCGGACCCAGGGGAGATCCGATACCACCACGGGACAGCCGCAGGCCATCGCCTCCCAGACCGACCGCGGCGAGCTGTCCGAGGACGGGATCGACAGGCAGACGTCTGCCGCCTGGTAGTACCACGCCATCGACGCGTACGGCACGTGCCCGATGACGCGGATCCCGTTCTCGGCCGGCGGTGGCGCGCTGACGCCCATGTGCTTGAGCACGAGCTGCGCGTCCGGCCGCGCAGCGGCCACGAGGTCGAACGCGGAGCGGACCACGGCCGGGTTGTAGACGGCGGTGAGCGACCGCGGGCTGAGGACGACCGGGCCCGGGCCGAGGCCGAGCTGCGCGCGGATCGCCGCGCGCGTGCCGTTGGCCGGCGCGAACGCGGCCAGGTCGACGCCCCAGTTGAGGAGCACGGTGGCCTCGCGGCGCGCGCCGAGCGCGACCAGGCGGTCGAGCAGCGCCTGCGAGTCGGCCATCGCCAGTCCGGCGCGCCGGACGGCGATCCGGTTCGCCGCCGCCTGGACGCGCCGCGCCCGCAGGACGTCCGAGCCCCAGGCCATCGCCACGAGCGGCGACACCCCGGCCACGGCGGCGAGCGCCGCATACCCGCACAGCCAGTGGGCGTGGACGACGTCGGGCCGCAGCTCGCGGTCGAGCTGCCGGATCCAGCGGACGTGCGCGGCGATGCCCCGCGGCGTGCCGCGCGGGATCGCCGGAGCGGCGACGTGCGCGATGCCGGCGTCCGTGAGCACCGTCGCGGGCAGCTCGGGCTCGACCGCCCCCGCCACCGTCACCTCCAGCCCGCGCTCGTGCATGGCCAGCGCGAGGTGCTCCACGTGCGGGTGGTTCACCGGACCGAGCATGAGGAGACGGGTCATGCGGCGTTCCCGTAGCGCGGGGAGAAGGGATCGCCGAAGCGCCGTCCCTCGAGCGCCGACACGACCTCGCCCACGCCGTCCTTGACCCGCGAGCGCGGCACGAAGTCGAGCTCGCCGCGGATCCGCTCGAACGACACGCGGTAGTCGCGCGGGTCCTCGGCGCGGCTGACGTAGCGCACGTCGCCGCGGCCGAGCTGGCCCACGATCTCCTCGACGAGATCGACCTTGCGGTAGTTCTCGTCGTCGCGCCCGACGTTGTAGACGCGCCCGCCCACGGCCTCGCGCGGAGCCTCGAGCACGTGGCGGACCGCCTCGGCGGCGTCGCGGACGTGCACGTACGGCCGCCAGAAGCGCTCCCCGAAGACGTCGAGGCGGCGCCCCGCCCACAGGTCACGCGTGAACTCGTTGACGGTCAGGTCGAAGCGCATCCGGGCCGCGACGCCGTACACCGTGGCGAACCGCAGGCACGTGACCGCCGGGCCGCCGTTGCTCCGGGCCAGCAGCTCGCGCTCGATCGTCACCTTCTGCTCGGCGTAGAGCGACACCGGTCGCAGCGCCGCCGTCTCGTCGACCGGTGCGCCGGAGTCGGCCGTGCGACCGTAGTTCGAGCAGGTGGACGCGAACACGAGGCGCTCGATCGGCAGGCCGTCGCAGTCGCGCACGAGCGCCCGCGTGGCGTCGACGTTGACCGCCCACGAGCGCGAAGGCCGGCGCGCGCACGCGGGGTCGCCGACGATGGCGGCCAGGTGCACCACCGCGGTCGCGTCCGCCAGCGCGGCCTGCCGCGCCGCGCCGTCGCGCAGGTCGCCCTCCACCACCCGTGCGCCGCGCGCGGCGAGCGCGTCGGCCACGGCGCGCTGGCCGTGCAGCAGCGAGTCGAGCACCGTCACGTCGTGGCCGCCGTCGAGCAGCCGGCTCGCGAGGACGGCACCGACGTAGCCGGCGCCGCCGGTCACGCACACCCTCATGGCGTGGGCTCCAGGAGGCGCTCGGCGTCCACCTGGGCGCGCCGGTAGTCGTCCTCGCGTCCGATGTCGAGCCAGTAGCCGTCGTAGGCGTAGGAGCCGACCTGCTCGCCCGCCGCGAGCAGCGCGATCACGAGGTCCGGGAGATCCATGTACCGCCCGGGCGGGACGTGGCGCACGGCGGCCGGCTCGAGCACGTAGACGCCCATGCTCACCGTGTAGGCGAGCTCCGGCTTCTCCTCGTACGCCAGCACCCGGTGGGTGGCGCCCAGGGCGCCGTCGGTATGCAGGACGCCGTAGTCGGTCACGACGGTGCGCCGGTGGGTCGCGATCGTCAGCGCGTTGCCCGCCTGCTCGTGTGCCCGCACCAGCTCCCGGAAGTCCAGCGTCGTGAGCACGTCGCCGTTGAGCATCAGGAACGTGCCGTCGAGATCGGGGATCGTCGCCAGCGGACCCGCGGTGCCCAGCGCGTGCTGCTCCTCGTGATATCGCAACGTCACGGCGTGCCCGGAGCCGTCGCCGAGCACGGCGCGGATCAGGTGGGCGAGGTGGCCGACGGCCAGCGTGATGTCGTCGAACCCCGCGGACCCCAGCTGCCGCAGCACGATCTCGAGGATCGGCCGGTCGCCGACCGGCATCAGCGGCTTGGGCAGCACCGTGGTGTACGGCGCGAGGCGAGATCCGCGCCCCCCGGCGAGAATGATCGCCCGTCGTGTCATCGCGTTCCTTTCGCGTTGGCCGGCCGTGGCGGCTGCGCGCGGGCGGCGATACGGTCGCCAACTAGAGGCGATTCGTGAGCATCGCGCCAGCCATCCGCGAACGACACCCCGCGCCGTATGCGTTGCTCGCGGGGCTGGCGGCCATGACGGTGGCGCTCGGTCTCTGGCTCGCGCGGGAACCGCCGCCGCCGGCGCTGGCGGCGGCCGCCGTCGGCGGCCTGGCCTGCGTGGTGACGCTGGCGCTGACGCGCTACGAGCTGACGATCGCGCTCGGCTTCCTGTTGCTCGGCGTCGTGCGGTTCGAGCCCGCTCCCTCCGACGCGCTGCTCTCCGCGGTCATCGCGGTGGCGATCGCGGGCGGGCGCTTCGACCTGCGCCGGGCGCCGGCCTCGATGGTCGCGATCCTCGGCGTCCTGCTCGCGCTGAACCTGGCCTCCCTCGCCGTCGCCGTCGATCTCGGCGCGGCGGTGCGGTTCCTCGGCATCACGCTCTACCTGGGGACGCTGTCCGTCTGGGCGACCATCGAGCTGCAGCGGCGCGACCGGATGCGCATCGTCATCCGGGCCTACGTGGGCGGCGCCGTGCTCTTCGCCGCCCTCGCGGTGCTCGGGCTCTTCGTCGCCTTCCCCCTGCGCGACGTCGTCGCCGGCGAGGACGCCGTCCGCGCGCAGGGGCTGTTCAAGGACCCCAACGTCTTCGCGCCGTTCCTGATCCCGGCCGCCCTCATCCTGCTCGAGGAGACGGTGCACCCCCGCCTGCTCGGACTGCGCCGGTCCCTCAGCGCCGCCGGCTTCGCGGTGCTCGCGCTCGGCGTGCTCTTCGCGTACTCGCGAGCGGCCTGGCTGAACTTCGCCGTCGCGCTGCTCGTCATGCTCGCGGTGCTGCTCCTGCGTCCGGGCACGGGCCGCGCCGCCACGGCGGCGGTGTTCCTCGTGCTGGTCGCGGGCGCCGGTGCGGGTGCGGTCGTCATGCTCACCGGGTCCGAGACCTTCCTGGACGAGCGCGCGCAGGTCCAGACCTACGACACGGCGCGCTTCAGCGCTCAGCGGGCCGGGCTCGAGCTGGCCGCGGACCATCCCGTCGGCGTCGGGCCCGGGCAGTTCGAGGTGGTGCAGCCCGTCTCCGCCCACAGCATCTACGTCCGTGTGCTGGCCGAGCAGGGCGTGCTCGGGCTCGCGGCGATCCTGGCGCTGCTCGGCGGGACGCTCGCGCTCGCCTGCCGCAACGTCCTCTCCGGGCACGATGCGTACGGCGTGGGATCGGCGGCCCTGCTCGGGGCGTGGTGCGGGATCCTGGCCAACAGCGTGTTCGTCGACACGTTGCACTGGCGCCACCTCTGGCTCGTCGCGGCGCTGATCTGGATCGGCGCGGCCCGCCGGCGCCGGTGAGCGCTCAGCGGGCACGCCGGATCCGATGCGCCCGCAGGCGCGCCGCGAGGGTGGGCCACCCCGACCCGTCGGCCAGGTAGCGCGCGGCGCCCGACAGCAGGCGCTTGCGGGTGGGGGACAGGGGCAGGGCGTCGATGACGGGCAGCGCCGCCTTCAGCGTCCGCGGCGCGGGGGAGCGGCGCCGGTTGCGCCGGCGCTCGGCGAACAGCTGCGGGTGGCGCTCACGCAGGCGGGCGCAGCGCTCGGCGTGGCGACTCGAGGAAGAGGACAGCCTGCGGCCCGGCAGGACGCGGTACTCGCCGGTCACGTCGGCGATGCCGACGCCCTCCAGGCCGGCCTCGGCAAGGCTCATCCAGAGGTCCCAGTCCTCGTAGCCGCCCTCGAGCCGCCAGCCGCCGTGGGCGAGCACGACCTCGCGCCGGTAGAGGGCGCTGAGAGGGAGATGGTTCTGATAGCTGATCTGCCACGGGTCGAGCGTGGGGAGCCCGCGCTGGACGAAGTCGAGGCCGCCGAAGTGCCGGGCGCCGCCCCACGCGGCCACCGCGGCGGGCCGGTGCTCGAGCACGTCGCGCAGGCGCCGCAGCGCGCCCGGCAGCAGCCGGTCGTCGGCGTCCAGCGGCAGGGCGTACTCGGCGGTCGTCGCGTGCAGTCCGGCCATCCGGGCCGCGGCCGGGCCGCGGTTGGCCTGGCGCAGCACGCGTGCGCCGCCGGCGGCCACCCGCTGGAGTGCCGCCGCGGTGCCGGGATCGGTGGAGCCGTCGTCGACCACGATGACCTCCGCCGGGAGATCCTGCGCGCGCACCGAGCCGACGGCCTCCTCGAGCGTCGCGCCGTCGTCGTGGCAGGGGATGATCACGGCGATCTTCCCGCGGCTGAGGGTGATATCACCGTCAGCGGTCATCGGCGAGCACGTAGAAGACGCTCTCGGGCTGCATCACGGGCTCGCGCTCGAACAGCAGGGTGGCGAGCGTCTCGCCGAGGATCAACAGGTCCATCCCGAGCGACCGGTGCTTGGCGTAGTAGAGGTCGTGGCAGAGCTTCCACGCCGAGCCGATGTCCGATCCGGCGTAGCCGCAGCGAACCTGCGCCCAGCCGGTGATACCGGGCAGCATCAGGTGCCGCCGCTGGTAGAACGGCAGCATCTGCTCGAGCCGGTCGACGAACTGCGGCTGCTCGGGCCGTGGACCCACGAGGCTCATCTCGCCGCGGAGCACGTTCACGAGCTGGGGCAGCTCGTCGAGGTGGGTACGGCGCAGGAACCCGCCGACGGCCGTCGTCCGGGGATCGTCCGCGCACGCCCACTGCGCGGACGCGTCGGCGCCGACGTGCATGGTGCGCAGCTTGTGCACGCGGAAGCGCCGGCCGCCCGCCCCGATCCGGACCTGGCTGAACAGCGCCGGGCCGCCGTCGCGGCGGATCAGCAACACGAGCAGCGGGAGCAGCGGGAGCGTCAGCAGCAGCGCCAGCGTCGCGCCCGTGAGATCGACCGCGCGCTTGAGCGGCCCGGCGGAGGCGCGCGCTTGCGGGTCGGCGAGGCACTGGAACCATGCCGCGTTGATCTCGGCCGTCGGGACATGCCCGAAGACCTCCTCGAACAGGGCGGGCAGCTCGACGAGCTGCACGGGCAGGTCGAGGCAGGAGTCCGCCACTTCGCTGAAGACCTCCAGCCGCGGGGCCTCGCTGCTCATCACCAGGAGATCGATGTCGTGCTCGACGACGAGGTGGGCGAGCTCGCCGAGGCGGCCCAGAGGCTCGGGCTCGGCGACCGGCTCGCCGACCGGCGCGCCGCGGAACGCGATGCGCCCGGCGAGGATGTACTGGCGCGAGCCGACCGATTCCAGGGCCTGCGCCAGCCGCTCCGCCGCCGCGGGCGCGCCGATGAACCCGACCCGCAGGCTCCCGGGCGCCGGGGAGCCGAACAGCCCGCCCCACGGTTGGGCCACGAACCCTGCCGCCGCCAGCGTCGCGATGAGGTCGAGCGGGCCGGCGTGCGGCACGCCCGTCAGCAGCTCGAGCACCGCGATGCCGCAGACGCCCAGGAGCGGCCCCAGGAGCGGGTAGACGCGGCGCATCAGCGGCAGCAGCGCGGCGTGCGGGGCGACGCGACGGGCGACCCAGCCGCCCGCGGCGAGCGCGAGGCAGCCGAGCACCGCCGTCCGGACCGGATCGCCCGGGCGGGCCAGGAAGGCGAGGACGATCCCGCCGCCGACGGGCGCCAGGACCATGTCCCGGCGGAGCTCCAGCCAGCGCCGCCGGCGCCAGGCGGCCCGCGCCTTGGGCGATGCGGACGCGCGCTGCAGATCTTCGGTCACGGAGCGAACCTACGGCCCGCTCATTGGAGGTCCGTGGCCGGGCCCGTTGGACGCGGGTTTGTCGCGGATCGTCTACTCGGTGACGGAGATGCCCGCCGGCAGCTCGGCCGGCGCGCGCCCGTTCCCGTCGTGACCGCCGCCGTTCTGCGAGCCGGCGCGGGCCCGTGCGGGCGGTCGCAGCGCTCCCGTGAACGCATCGCGCGGAATCCGCGACGCCTCCCCGGCGGTGCAGGTGACGACGAGGCCGAGGCTGTGGATGCCGAGCGCGTCGAGCAGGCGCCGCGCCGAGGCGACCTCGGCGGCGCTGGTCCGGCCGAGCCGGGCCACGAGCACGGCGGCGGCGGCGTGCGGTGCGAGGAGGCGGACATCGCCGACCGGCCCGGCCGTCGGGCTGGCCGCGAAGGCATAGCGGTAGTCGCGGCGCTTGATATCACCGGGATCGGTGACCTGAGCGACCGGCACGTCGGGCTCGTCGCTCGCGTCGATGTCCTCGCCCCGAGGCCGCAGGAGGACGGCGGCGTGCCCGGCCCACGAGAGCGACCGCGCCAGCCCCGCCGCGACGCGATCCGCGCCGGCGCCCGGACCCGCGTCGTGCACCACGATGAGGCGCGGGACGCGCGGTGGGAGCACGGTGCGCAGGGTCGCCTGGAGCGCCGCCTCCTCGATCATGCCCTGGTCGACGGCGCCGGCCGGCTCGCGCCGGAACAGGGCGCCGACCCGCCGCAGGTGCTGGGCCGGACCGTGGCGCGTGATCGGCACCGCGGCGAGCAGCGGCAGCCCGGCGACCTCGCTGAGCGCGATCGCGTCCGGCGCCGGCCGCCGCAAGCGGTCGCGTGCCAGGGCGATGAGCACGGCGACGACCAGGGCGGCCACGAAGGCCAGCAGCGCGCTCAGCAGCGGGCGCGGGGCGTACGGGCTCGATGGCACCGTGGCGGGCTGGGCGAGCCGCAGTCGCGAGCCGGCGAGCGCCTCGGTCGCCGCGAGCTCGCTGAGCCGCTCTCTCAGGGCGCTCAGGGTGACCGTCGACGCGCCGGCGCGGCGCTGGCGCTCGATCTCCTGCGTCATCCGCTCGCGAGCGTTGGCCAGGGCCGCGGCTTGCCGCCGCGCCTCCTGGGCCAGGAAGGTGGCCGCCACGGTGTCGGCGATGCGCGCGGCGCCCCTCGCCTCGCCGTCGGTGGCCCTGATGTCGAGGATGCTGGCCTCGGCGTCGATCGTCGCCGACACCTTCGCGGCCAGCGAGCCGGGCGTCTCGCCGGGCAGCCGGCGCGCCGCCGTGGCCAGCACGGCGGGGCCGGTGACGAGCTCGCGGCTCGTCGCGAGGCGCCGGTCCGCGGTCGCGATATCCAGCGCCTGGTCGGACGTCGGATCCTCGGCGATGCGGGCGCTCGCGCGGTAACGCTCCGGCGCGGCGAGCGAGATGATCAGCACCGCGGCCGTGACGCCGACGACGATCGCCACGATCAGCCAGCGGCTGCGGCGGAGCGCCCCGGTCAGCAGACCCACATCCAGGGGAGCCTCGAACGCCTGTAGATCGCGGGTCGTGATGGCCTGCAAGCTAGGCCTGGAGCGTTAGATCGCCGTTGGCCGAAGTACGAGGTTACACATCTCACCTTGATTCTCCCCTCCCATCTGTAATAAAGGTGGGAGGTACCTCAACGAACGCAGCGGAAGGCATTAGAGGTGACGTGGCGGAAGACAGGAAAGTCCGGATGACGGCCAGCGCAGTCCTCGCCTCCTCGCAGGCTCGTCCCGCGACGGACGCGGTCGTGATCGTCGATGCCCAGGGCCTCGTCATCTGGTGGAGCCCGGCCGTGGCCGCCAGGCTCTTCCGCCTCGGCGTGGAGTGGACGTCCGGCATGACGTGCTGCGAGGCGCTGGACTGCCCCGGCAACACCACGCCGGCCGAAGGCTGCCTGACGCGCAGCGCCGTCGACGCGGCGAAGGGGCTGGCGCCGCGGCCCTGGTCGCTCGCGGCCGGCGAGCGGCGGCTCGATGCGACGATCAGCGCGCGCCCGTTCGCTCGCGGCATGACGAATCTCGTGATCTTCGAGATCTCGTTCGCCCCGGTGGCCGCCGGCACCGCCTTCGGGCCCGAGGTCCAGGTCGCGGCGCTCGGCCGCCTCTCGGTCACGGTCGGCGGACGCTGCTGCGACGGCGACTGGCTGCAGCAGCGCCCCGGCGAGGTCTTCCGCTACCTGGTCGCCTCGCGGTCGGCCGCCCAGCGCTCGGAGGCGATCGCCGGCGCCCTGTGGCCAGAACGCGGGCCATCGGCCGTCACCAACGTCCGGTACTGCATCTTCAAGCTCCGCGACCAGCTCGGCGAGCGCGCCGACAACGGCGGCTCGCTCGTCCTCCGCGACGCCGCGGGCTACCGCATCGATCCGCGGCGCCTGAAGCTCGACGCGGACGTCTTCGCGCGGCAGGCGACGGCTGGTATCACCGCCTACCGGCGCCAGGACCACGCCACGGCAGAGACCGTCCTCGGCGAAGCGCTGACGCTCTACCGCGGCGACTTCCTCGCGGACGACGCCTACGCCGACTGGGCCTTCCCCGAGCGCGAGTACCTACGCGCGCTGACCGGCAAGAGCCTGGCGGCCATGGCCCAGATGGCGGTCGCCACCGGCCGGCTGGTCACCGCGGCGGACCATCTCCAGCGGCTGGCGCGGCTCGAGCCCTTCGACTCGCACGTGCACCAGATGCTCATCGAGGTCTGCCTGCGCCGCGGCAGGCGCACCGAGGCCCTTCGCCACTACCACGCGCTCCGGGCGCGGCTGGAGCGGGCTTTCGGCGAGCGCCCGGACTTCGAGCTGACGAGCGTCGTCGCCGACGTCGCCAACAGCCGCGCCGAGCCCACGCGCGCGCCGCTGGCGGCCCCGATCCCTGCGCCCGCTGAGTTTCATTGAGTGCACTGATATCACCGGGAGTGCGGTGATATTACAGTCACATCCACGGTTGGTGCTGTAATTTTGGTTACCGCCGCACCGGCTCGCGGTTAATTGGCTACCCGGTACCTAGTCATCTGGCCAGAATCCTCAGACGTGGCGCGCAGGCGTTGCCCGCGCCCGCGGGGGAGGGTATTGTCGGCCGCATGAGCATCCTGGCGGACGATGCGGTGAGGCGTTACCTGGAGCTCCCGTACCGGGTCTCGATGACCAGAGACGGCGAGGACGAAGGGCGCCCTTGGCGCGCAACGATCGAGGAGCTTGCCGGCTGCGAAGCGCGAGGAGCCACGCCGGCCGAGGCCGCGTCGCGCATCACGGCAGCGCTCGCGGACTGGGTCGCCGCCGCGCAGGCGGAGGGCCGCGAGGTGCCCGAGCCGCGCGACGCCCGCGCCTACAGCGGAAAGCTGCTCCTGCGCATGCCGCAGAGCCTGCACGGCGAGCTGGCCCAGGCGGCCGAGCGGGACCAGGTGAGCCTGAACGCGTACATCACCGGCCTGCTGTCGGCGGCGATCGGCTGGCGGCGCCCATACGACTGGTCGCCTTCGGAAGAGCCGGTCGAGTCCGCGCTGTGGGACACCGGCGAGGCGGCACCCTCCGAGACGGCGGAGCGCGCGCGCAGGCTCCAGCGGTTCCTGACCGTGGCGCTCGTGCTCAACGTGCTCGTGGTGGCCGCGGCCGCGACGGTCGCCGTCGTGCTGCTCGTGAGCGCCTCCTAGGCGCGCGTCGTCTCAGGCCGCCACGAGCCTGGGCGGCGCCGCCGCCAAGGCGCTCTCGAGGTCCGTGCTCGCACGCCAGCCGAGGACGCGCGCGGCGTGGTCGGGGACGAGGCACGAGCGCCGCACCTCGTCGAGCCGGCCCGGCTTGTGCTCGACCTCGACGCCGAGCGTCTCGGCGATCCCGAGCACGCTGGTCTCGCACCCGGTCGAGATGTTGAGGACGCCGGTGACCTCGCTGCGGGCGGCGGTCATGAACGCCGCGGCGACATCGCTCACGTGGACGAGGTCGCGCGTCTGCCCGCCGTCACCGTAGATGGACACGGGCCGGCCCTCCGCGGCCGCAGCGGAGAAGATGGCGACGACGCCCGCCTCGCCGTGCGGGTCCTGTCGCGGGCCGTAGACGTTGGACATCCGGAACGCGAGCGTGGAGAGCCGG
Organism: uncultured Solirubrobacteraceae bacterium; assembly: GCA_963774155.1. Taxonomy (GTDB): domain Bacteria; phylum Actinomycetota; class Thermoleophilia; order Solirubrobacterales; family Solirubrobacteraceae; genus DASSUW01. The sequence goes on along the minus strand of CAVZDW010000002.1, from coordinate 33,632 downwards.
TGGTGGCGCGCGTAGAGCGCCAGGTAGAGCTCAGCGGATGCCTTGCTCGCGCCGTAGGGGGAGAGCGGATCGATCGGCTCGAGCTCGGTGGTCGGCACGTTCCGGGGGTCGCCGTAGACGGCGGCCGTGGAGGCGAGGACCAGGCGGCCGACACCGCCGCGGCGCGCGGCGTCGAGTACCGCCGCGGTGCCGGCGATGTTCACGTGCGCGTCGAACGCCGGGTCGGTGGTCGAGCGGCGCACCGCGCTCTGCGCGGCCAGGTGGAACACGACGTCGAAGCCGGCATCGGCCACGAGCGCGTTCATCGCCCATGGGTCGGTGACGTCGCCCGGGTGCAGCTGGGCTCCGAGCTGGAGCGCAGACTCGAGGTTCTCCAGGCGCCCCGTCGTGAAGTCGTCGAGCACGTGGACCTCCGCGCCGTCGTCCACCAGCGCATCGACCAGATGGGAGCCGATGAAGCCTGCGCCGCCGGTGACCAACGCCTTCATGGACCGACTCAACCAGCTTGCGGCTTCCGCGCACAGAGGCGCCAAACCGGGAACTCACGGCGAACGAACGCGCGGTGCCCCGTCGACGACCTCGAGGGCGAGCGCGAGCGCCGCCTCCATGGCGGCGAGGTCGACCGTCGTGTCGTCCGCCTGGTGCGCCCGCGGGGTGAGCCCGCGCTCGTCGAGACAGACGATCCGGTGACCGGCGAGGACGGGGCGTCCGGCGCCGCACGGCCCGATCTCCAGCACCGCGCCGCCGAGGCGCTCGCGCCGGATCGCGCGCGGGTCGGCGTGGCCGGCGCCGACGAGGAGGAGCGTCGGCTCGCGGCCGCCGCGCTTGAGCTGCTCGTGGAGCGCGAGCGCGACGGCGACGCCGGAGGCGTTGTCGTTGGCGCCGGGCGACCAGCCGGAGAGCGCGACGTCGACCGCGGCCGCCAGCACGAGCAGCAGCACGAGGGTGGGCACGAGCTGCACGGCGCCGAGCCACGCGTCGTCGACCTCGGCCAGCCGGGCTGCCGCCGCGCCCGCCACGGCCACGCCGCAGATCGCCGGCGCGGCGCGTGGCCGGAGGTAGCGGCGCCAGCGATCGTTGAGCACGAGACCGCGCCGCGGCGCGTCGTAGGCGGCGGCGATGACGAGCGACGCGTCGGGCGCCGCGGTCAGCACGTGCTGGGTCGCGCGGCGCGGGAGGAGCGGTAGCGGCCACCCGCCGGCGTGCAGCACCAGCACGAGCGCGCCGGCGCCCGCGACGATCAGCCCGGGAAGCGCGCTCGCCGTCGAGAGCAGGCTGCCGGCGACGGCCAGCAGCGCGCCGAGGGCCAGCGTCAGCGCTCGCTGCGGACGCACCCAGCGCGTCTCCACGAACGCCTCGTGGCCGCGCGACCGCAGCTCGTCGTGGAGCCACACCGCCGCGCGCCGCTCGGCGTCGGTACACGCTCCGCGGCCCGCGAAGGAGCACAGGCCGTCGACCGCCGAGCGCATGGCGGGCACCGTATAGCCTCCCCCGTCCGATGGACGCCGCCGACCTCGCCTTCGCCGGAGCCGCCCGTCAGGTCGAGCTCATCCGCTCCCGCGAGGCGTCGTCGCGCGAGCTGACCGAGCTCTACCTGGATCGCATCGAGCGGCTCGACCCGCAGCTCAACGCCTTCCGCGTCGTGTTCGAGGCGCGCGCGCTGGCCGAGGCCGACCAGGCCGACGCCCGCGCCAAGGGCGGCGACACGCGGCCGCTGCTCGGGGTCCCGATCGCCATCAAGGACGACTGCGACGTCGCGGGCGCCGCGACGGCCTTCGGCTGTTACACGGACGACCGGCCCGTGCGGGCCGACGCCGAGGTCGTCCGCCGGCTGCGGTCGGCCGGGGCGGTGATCCTCGGCAAGACCCACGTGCCCGAGCTGACGATCACGCCGTGGACCGAGTCGGTCGCCTACGGCGCGACCCGCAATCCCTGGGACGTGCTCCGGACGCCCGGCGGCTCGTCCGGCGGCACCGGCGCCGCCGTGGCCGCCGGTCTGTGCGGGGCCGCGCTCGGCTCCGACGGCGCCGGCTCGATCCGGATCCCCGCCGCGTGCTGCGGCGTGTTCGGCCTCAAGGCGCAGAACGGCATCGTGCCCACAGCGCCCGCGGTCGAGCCGTGGCACGGGATGTCGATGTGGGGTCCGCTGAGCCGCCGCGTGGCCGACAGCGCGCTCTTCTACGACGTGATCAAGGACCGCGGGCCCTCGTTCGCCGAAGCGGCCAGGCGCGCGCCGGGCAAGCTGAAGATCGCCGTGTCGCTGAAGACGCCGCCGCTCACGGGCGTGCAGGCGGACGCCGAGCAGCGGTCCGGCGTCCAGGCCGTCGCCGAGGCCCTGCGCGGCCTCGGGCACGAGGTGATCGAGCGCGAGATCGACTACCCGCTCTCCCTCGGGGGCAACGTACTCGCCCGCTACCTGCGCGGTGTCGCCGACCAGGGGAGGTCGATGCCCGACCCGGGCCGCCTGTCCCATCGCACGCAGGGCTACATCCGGCTCGGCGGCACGATCCCGATGGCGCTGGTGGAGCGCGCGAAGGCCCAGGCGGCCGCCGACGAGGCCGCGCTCGCCCACATGTTCGACGACGGCGTGGCCGCCGTGCTGACGCCGATGTTCACCCGCCGCCCGCCGCGGGTCGGCGAGTACGACGGGCGCGGCGCGCTCTGGACCTTCTTCGGCTCGGTGCGCTTCGTGCCTTACGCCGGCCCGTACAACCACACCGGCTCGCCGGCGGCGTCGATCCCCGCGCGGTGGACCGAGGACGGCTTCCCGGTGGGCGCCCAGCTCGTGGTCCCGCGCGACGGCGAGCCGCTGCTGCTCGCGCTCGCGGCCCAGCTCGAGGAGGCGCTCGGCTGGGCCGACCGCCGGCCGGAGATGGCGGCATGAGCGGACTGCGCGAGATCGCGGAGGCCGTGGCCCGCGAGGCCGGGTGCCAGCTGCGCGACGCGTTCCACGGACCGCGCGTCAACGTCACCGCCAAGTCGAGCCCGACCGACCTCGTCTCCGAGGCCGACCATGCGGCCGAGCACCTGATCCGCGAGCGCCTCGCCTCCGCCCGGCCCGACGACGGCTTCCTGGGGGAGGAGGGCGGCGACGCGACGGGCACGACCGGGCTGCGCTGGATCGTCGACCCGCTCGACGGCACGATCAACTTCCTCTTCGGCATCCCGCAGTGGGGGGTCAGCATCGCCTGCGAGGACGCCGAGGGAACGCTCGTCGGGGTGGTCTACGACCCGATGCGCGACGAGCTCTGGTCCGCCGTGCGGGACGGCCCGCCGCTGCTCGACGGGCGGCCGATCGAGGCGTCCACGCGCGACGACCTCGCCACCGCCATGGTGGCCACCGGCTTCGGCTACGACGCCGAGGTGCGGGCGCTGCAGGCGGAGGTCGTGGCGCGGCTCCTGCCGCAGGTGCGCGACATCCGGCGCTTCGGCTCGGCTGCGCTCGACCTGGCGTGGACCGCCGCCGGCCGCTACGACGCGTACTACGAGCGCGGCCTCAACAGCTGGGACCGCGCCGCGGGCGAGCTCGTGTGCGAGCGGGCCGGCCTGATCGTCCGCGAGCTGGACCCCGCTCCGCCCGCCGCGGGAGGCATGCTCGTCGCCCCGGAAGGGCTGATCGACGCGCTCGAGGCGATCGTGGCTTGAGTGGTGTGTCGGCGGGCTGGGTAGGAGCCCACCATGATCATCGCCGCCGTAGTCGCGTTCTGCATCCTGCTGCTGATCCTCGCGTTCCTCGCGCCGCGCCTCTCGCGCCACCCTGAGCGCGGGGGCCAGAAGGTCCTCGGCTTCGGAAGCCGCGGCGCGGGCAAGGCCCCCGGTCCGCTCGGGCGCTGGCTCCGCAAGCCGTTCCAGACGTCCTCGAAGGCCGTCTCCAAGAGCGGCAGCAGCGGCCGGCGCGGCCGCGACAAGATGCCGCTCTAGCGTTCGTCCGCCGCGAGGTAGTCGAGCACTCGCACGAGCGGGATCTCGCCCAGCTCGCGGCGGCGCTGCGATCCCCGCCAGCCGTCGAGGCGCGGGCCTGACGCCGAGAGATCGACGGGGTAGTCGCCCCAGTGACAGCCGAGCTCGGTCGCCATCAGGCGATCGAGCACCTCGGCATGGCGGATCGCATCCCAGCCGTGGCGCGCCAGGTCGACATGGGCGTCCCACGGCATGTCGGGCTGCTCGTGCGAGCTCCGCGCCGCCCGCTCGGCGGCAAGCAGCTTCGCGTTCATCAGCGCGTGCGCGAACGGCTTCTGCTGCTCGGGGTCGAGCGGGACGTCGTCCGGCACGGGCGTCGGCGCGATCTCGACGAACGCATCGCGTGCCGGGCGCTCGAACGGCGGCATCACCGTCAGCCTCCGCTCGCCGGTTCCGAGCGCCAGTGCGCCGAGATCGTCGAACACCGCGTGCGCGCCGCCGGCCGGCAGCTCGGCGACGTGGCGCTCCTGCCGGTGCAGCAGCTGGGTCAGCATGCGCAGGCCGGGCTCGTCGAGCAGCGGGTCGATGGTGCGGAGGTGGATGCTCAGCGCCGCGACGAGCGTCGGCTTGAGCTCGCCGTAGGCGATCTCGAGGTACTCCTGCGTCTCGGCGCGGGCCGCGCGGTCGAGCAGCTCGGCCAGCTCCGGCGACGGTGTCCCGGGCGAGGCGCCGAACGCCTCCACCCGGCGCAGGAGCTTGGCGGCGGCGCGGGCGTCGTCGAAGACGTGATCGCCGAGCAGCGCCTTGATCTCGAAACGCGGCTCGAGGGCCAGATGCCCGGACGAGCGGTGGACCAGCTCGCGCAGCACGTGCAGGTAGTTGGCGAGCCGGACTGCGCTCACGTCGACGTCGTAGCCGGTCGTCATCGAAGTGCCCGGGGCGGGACTCGAACCCGCACGCCCGTAAGGGCAGGGCTTTTTGAGAGCCCCGAGTCTGCCATTCCTCCACCCGGGCGGGCCGTCACATCCTAGGGTCAGATCAGGCGGGCGCCGGGGCCGGATCGCGCCGCGGCGGCGGCGGCTCGTCGGCGGGCCGCTCGACCTCGACGTTCCACGCCTGCCGGAACCCGCTCATGGAGAAGGCGATGAGCAGGACCTGCACGGGCACGATCAGCGCGGTGATCAGCCCGAGGATGCCCTCGTCGAGCGCCGGGTCGGTGAAGCCGGGCTTGTCGCGGTCGAACCACGCCGGAGCCGAGACGGCCGCGAAGATGAGCAGGATGATGGCCAGCGCGGCCGCGAGGGGCAGCACGCCGCGGCTCCAGCGCAGGACGAAGAAGGCCAGCACGAGGTAGACGAGGATGTAGGCGATCTGCAGCGCCTTGGCTCCCTGAAGGACGTCCCAGCCGCCGACGGTGACGATCGTCACGAGCGCCGCGGAGACGAGCAGGAGCACGACCACGATCGCGCGCGTGACCTTCGAAGCCGCCTTTCCCCGGTTCGGGTGCTCGATCCTCACCTCGGCCATCCCGGTGCGACCATACAATCTCGCTCGCGTGCGTGCGGCGCTTGCCGTGCGGACGCGGAACGCGGGCGTGGCGGAATTGGTAGACGCGCGAGGTTTAGGTCCTCGTGGCCACAAGCCGTGGGGGTTCGAGTCCCTCCGCCCGCATCGTGCAACACCGACCCCTCACGCCCGCTGAGCAGGCCGTGATCGAGCGGCTGCTCTCGGTCGACTTCCGCGAGGTCGAGCGCTTCCGCGCGCAGGTGCCCGCGATCACGGTGACGCACGAGTGCACGTGCGGCTGCGGCACCATCTCCTTCAAGGTCGACCCCGCGCTCGCCGAGCGCGCTCCCTCCGCGGTCTGGGACGACGGGCCCGAGATCCTCGTCGAGGGCGACGCCCAGTCCTGGCTGATGCTGTTCCAGCGCGACGGCTGGCTCAGCGAGCTCGAGCACGTGCCGGGCCACGGGCCGGCGCCCGAGGAGCTCGATGCCGCCTCGATCGTGCCCGACGTTCAGGTCGAGGACGATTTCGCCCCCGGTATTTGAGACATAAGCGTCTCAGATAGACGCTACACTGGTGTCTCAGATGAGCCGCCCAGTCGAATACATGCGCGCCGATGCCGCACGCAACGTGCATCGCATCATCGAGGTCGCCGCCCACCTGCTGGGCGAGGATCCGAACGCCGGCATGGCCGAGGTCGCCGCGGCCGCCGAGATCAGCCGCGCGACCGTGTATCGCCACTTCGCGACCCGTGAGGCGCTCATCGATGCGATCGCGCGCCAGGCGAGCGAGCAGGGCGAGCGGACGCTGGCCGAATGCGCGCTCGAGGAGGGCACCGCGAGCGAGGCGCTCACGCGCCTCGCGCACGCGTGGCTCGACCTCGCCGAGCGGTACTCGTTCCCGCAGCTGATCGCCCAGCGCGAGTTCAAGCGCACCGGCGAGACGGTGGAGCACCGCCGCCGGTCCTACCGCGAGCCGATCATCGCGGTCATCACGCGCGGCCAGGCCGCGGGGGAGTTCGCCGCCGATCTGTCGCCGGAGTGGGCCGTCCGCGCCTTCGGCGGGCTCGTCCTCGCGGGGGCGCGCGCCGTCGGCGAAGGGGCGCTCACCCGTGAAGAGGCGCGTGCCGGCGTGGCCAGGACCCTGATCGGAGGGCTGCGCCCGTGAGCACGAACGGGAGGACCGAGCTGCACGGCCGCGCGCTCGCGACGGTGTTCGGCGCGCTGATGCTGGGCATGTTCCTGGCCGCGCTCGACCAGACCATCGTCTCGACGGCGCTGCCGACGATCGTCGGCGAGCTCGGCGGCATCGACCACCTCTCCTGGGTGGTCACCTCGTACCTGCTCGCCACCACGGCCTCGACGCCGCTCTACGGCAAGCTCGGCGACATGTACGGGCGCAAGCCCGTCTTCCTCGCGGCGATCCTCATCTTCCTGGCCGGCTCGCTGCTCTCCGGCCTCGCCAACTCGATGGGCCAGCTGATCGCCTTCCGCGGGCTCCAGGGCGCCGGCGCCGGCGGCCTGATGGTCGGCGCGCAGGCGATCATCGCCGACATCGTCCCGCCGCGGGACCGCGGCCGCTACATGGGCCTGATCGGCTCGGTGTTCGCCGTCGCCTCGGTCATCGGCCCGCTGCTCGGCGGCTTCCTCGTCGAGACGCTCTCCTGGCGCTGGGTCTTCTACGTGAACATGCCGATCGGCATCGCGGCCGTGCTCGTCGTGACCTTCAAGCTGCACCTCCACACGCCGCCGCAGCGGCACTCGATCGACTATCTCGGGGCGCTGCTGCTGACCGCCGGGGTGAGCGCCCTGATCCTCGTCACGACGTGGGGCGGGAACGAGTACGCCTGGGGCTCGCCGATCATCGTCGGCCTCGCGGTCGCGAGCGTGGTGCTGCTCGGCTCGTTCATCTGGCAGGAGCGCCGCGCGGCCGAGCCGATCATCCCGCTCGAGCTCTTCCGGTCGTCGGTCTTCCGCGTCGCCACGAGCCTCGGCTTCCTGATCGGCCTCGCGATGTTCGGCGCGATCATCTTCATCCCGCTGTTCCTGCAGCTCGTGTACGGCGTGAGCCCGACCAGCTCGGGCCTGCGGATGCTCCCGCTGATGGCCGGCCTGCTCGGCGCGAGCATCCTCTCCGGCCGGGCCATCAGCCGGGTCGGCCGCTACAAGATCTTCCCGGTCGTCGGCACGGGGGTCACCGCGCTCGGCATGTTCCTGCTCTCGCGGCTCGAGGTGGACACCGCGCCGTGGCTCGCCTCGCTGTACATGCTCGTGCTCGGCATCGGCATCGGCCTCGTCATGCAGGTGATCGTGCTCGTCGTGCAGAACGACGCGCCGCGCAGCGACGTCGGCGTCGCGACCGCGACCGCGACGTTCTTCCGCTCCATGGGCGGCTCGCTCGGCGTCGCGCTCTTCGGCGCGATCTTCGCCACGCGCCTGTCGAGCGAGCTGGCCGCGCTGCCCGGCGACGTCGCCGCGAAGCTGGGCGGCGGCGGCGTGAACGTCAGCCCGGATCAGGTCCACGCCCTCCCGGCCGCGCTGCGCGCCGAGTTCCTCGTGGCGTTCGTCAATGCGCTGCAGCCGGTGTTCATCGTCGGCGCCGTGCTCACGGCCGGCGCCTTCCTGCTCTCGTGGCTGCTCAAGGAGGTGCCGCTGCGCTCGTCGCTGGCCGACACCGCCGAGCACACCGTCCCCGCGCCCGTGGCGGCCGGTGCGCCGCCTGCCGCGGGCGCGCCACGCTAGACGTCTACAATCGCCCCGGTTCGGTCTCTCGGGGGACTGGTCCAACGGCTAGGATGGCGGTCTCCAAAACCGCAGGTTGGGGTTCGATTCCCTGGTCCCCCGCTCGCTTTCGCGCGACATCGCTCGCGTTGACGCGTTCTCCCGGTTATACACGTACCGGTGAGCGGCACTGAACGGACAGACTTCGCTGGGTATCGCCTGGAGGCTGTCGTCGGCCGTGGCGCGATGGGCGTCGTCTACCGCGCCACGCAGCTCGATCTCGACCGCACCGTCGCGCTGAAGATGATCGCTGCCGACCTGGCCGAGGACGAGACCGCGCGACGGCGATTCCTGCGCGAGTCACGCGCCGCCGCCGCGATCGACCACCCGCACGTGATCCCGATCCACGCGGCGGGCGAGGCCGACGGCGTCCCGTTCCTCGTGATGCGCTACGTCGACGGCCAGGACGCGCGTACGCTGGTCCGCCGGGAGGGGCCGCTCGCGCCGGGGCGCGCGGCGCGGATCGTCGATCAGGTCGCGAGCGCGCTCGACGCGGCGCACGCCGCCGGCCTCGTCCATCGCGACGTCAAGCCGTCCAACGTCCTCCTGGCGAGCGGAGATCACGCGTACCTGTGCGACTTCGGGCTCACGCGGCACATGCGGTCGGTCTCCGGTCCGACCCGCGCGGGCGACTGGGTCGGGACGCTGGACTACGTCGCCCCGGAGCAGATCCGCGGCGGGCACGTCGACGCGCGGGCCGACGTGTACGCCCTCGGCTGCCTGCTCTTCTTCCTCCTGAGCGCCCAGGTGCCGTTCCCGCGCGACGGCGACGAGGCCCGGCTCTGGGCCCACCTCACCGAGCGCCCGCCGCGGATCAGCGCCGTGGCGCCGAGCGTGCCGAGTGCCTTCGACGCAGTGATCGAGCGCGCGCTCGCCAAGGCGCCGGACAGCCGCTACCCGTCGGCCGGAGACCTCGGCCGCGCGGCGATCGCCGCTGCCGAGGGCAGGCGCGCGCGCTCGTCCGAGCGGACCGTCGCCAGCGGTGCCGCCGCCCCGATCGAGTCACCGACCGACCCGTCCGGGTCGCGGCCGCGCACGCGGCCGGCCTGGCGGCTCGCGGCGCCGCTCGTCCTCGCCGTGGCGGCCGTGGCCGGCGTGGCTGCTGTGTTGACTCTCGGCGATGGGCAGGAGCCGCCGCCGGCCACCGCTGCTCCGACGGCGACCCCGGTCGTCACGACGGAGCCGCCGCGGGTCGCCTCACGCACGCGCGTCGGCCCGAGGCCGAACCACCTCATCGAGGCCGGCGGTCGCTGGTGGGTCGGGGCGTGGCGCTCCTCGCGGCTCGACGCGCTCGATCCGGAGACCGGGCGTCGCCTGCCGGGCCGCGTCAGCGTCGGCGGCGGAACCGTGGACATGGTGACCTGGGGTGATGAGCTCTGGGTCGCCACGCGCGCGAACGAGATCGTCCGCCTCGATCCCGTCAGCGGCCGGCGGGTGGCCCCGCCCATCCCGCTGGATCGCCTCCCGGCCACGCTCGCCCGCCGTGGCGACGACGTCGTCGTGGGAATTCAATCCGGTGGCCAGGTAGCGCAGCTCAGCCGGCTCGACGCTCGCACGGGCGAGACCCAGGCGACCGTCGAAGTCGAGTACGGGATCATGGGCGCGGTCTACGGCAACGGCGAGCTGTGGACGCTCCACGAGGCCCCGAACTTCATCGTCCGGCGCGACGCGAAGACCCTGGCCGCCCTGGAGCGCATCGACCTCCCCGGGACGTCCGTCGGCGACCTGGCCTACGGCGCCGGAGCGGTATGGGCCACCATCCCCGACCAGGACCGGCTCGTCCGTTACCGGATCCGGGCGCGGCTGACCGCGTCTGTCGAGGTCGGGGCGCGGCCGATGGGCGTCGCGGTCCGCGGCAGCCGCGTCTGGGTGGCCGCGAACGGCTCGAGCACGCTGGAGCAGGTCGACGCCTACTCGCTCATCCCCGCCGAAGAGCCGCTCCGCGTGCCGCTCAATCCGCTCTTCGTCGCCGTCGGCCCGGACGCGGTCTGGGTGACCTGCGTGGGCGTGAACCGGGTCGCCCGTGTGGCCTAGAGGTCGCGTCGCGACACGACGCCGCTGCGCAGTGCCGCCCGTGCGAGGCTCGCGCGCTTGCGGTTCTGTGGCAGTGCGTCGACCCCGAAGGCGGCGAAGAGCAGCCGCAGGGTGCTCTTCACGGTGTCGACGCTGACGACCAACTCGTCGGCGATCTGCTGGTTGGTCGCGGGCGTGGCGTAGGCCTCGTCGCGGTACGGGCGGCAGAGGGCGACGAGCACGCGGCGCTGTGCCGGCGTGAGGAGGCCGCCGGCGTGCGGGCCGGCCGCCGTCGCCGTCGACGGCAGGTCCTCGTGGGGCGCGACGAAGGCGAGCGCCGTCGTGCCGATGGTGATCACGTCGCCGTCGTGGAGCCGGCGCCGGCCGATCACGCGCTCGCCGTTCACCCACGTGCCGTTCCGAGAGAGCCCGTCGTCGGCGATCGCCCACTCGTCGCCGACGCGCTCGACGGCCGCGTGCACGCGTGAGACCTCGGTGTCCCAGTCGAGCGCGATCTCGTTGGCGGGCCGGCGACCGATCGTCAGCCGGTCGCCGAGCGGGACGAGCATCTGGTCGCCGCGCCCGTCGCGGTAGACGAGGAACGGCCGGCCCAGTCGCTCCGCCTCGAGCCGCGCCTGCAGCTCACGAGGCGTGGCGACGTGCGACTCGAGCGGTGACTGGACCACCGGCCAACCCTACCTGCGGCTCCGGTTCCTACCGAGATGTTGTTGTTCGCCTGCCGACCCTGACCCTGTCGCACGTGCTGGCCCCCTACCGGCCCGCGCGGCGATCCGTCAGCGTCGAGGTGGCTCGACGAGAACCAGCTTGCCCCGGTTCAGCATCTGCGCGATGGCGCAGGCCTTCTCGATCTGCGCGTACGTGTAGCGAACCGGGTTGTGCAGGGTCTCGATGTGGACGCCTGGGATCTGCATGTTCCCGTGATTCCCGTTTTGCCTGCACACGTACCATCCGCGGCCATGAGTTCCGAGGTCTTTGCGGATGGGATGCTCGACGGGCGCGTCGTCCTCGTCACCGGGGGCGGCACGGGACTCGGTCGCGCGGCCGCCGCGGAGCTGGTCGCCTGCGGCGCCACGGTGCTGATCGCGGGCCGTCGGGAGGAGGTCCTCGCGGCCACCGCGCAGGAGATCGGCGCGTCGTTCGTGGCCGGCGACGTGCGCGAGGACGCCGAGCGGCTCGTCCGCGACTGCCTGGCGCGGTTCGGGCGCCTCGACGTGCTGGTCAACAACGCCGGCGGCCAGTACTTCACGCCGGCCGAGGCGATCGAGCCCAAGGGCTGGCGCGCCGTGACGCGGCTCAACGTCGGCGGCACCGACGCGATGACCCGCGCCGCCGCCGAGCTCGCCATGCGCCCGGCGGGCCGCGGCACGATCATCAACGTGACCCTGTCCCCGCACCACGGCCTGGCGGGGATGACGCACTCGAGCGCCGCCCGGGCCGCCGTCGAGGGCTACACGCGCGCGCTCGCGCGCGAGTGGGCGGCCGACGGGATCGCCGTGCTGGCGGTGGCGGCCGGCCACTTCGACACCGCCTCGCTGCGCAAGTACCCGGAGCCGGTCTGGCGCGCCGCCGCCCGCACGGTCCCGCTCCAGCGCCTCGGCCGCGAGGCCGAGCACGCCTGGCTCGTGGCCCTCGCCGCATCCCCGCTCGGCACCGCGCTGTCGGGCTCCGTCATCACGCTCGACGGCGCCCGCGACAACTGGTTCGGCCCCTGGCCACCCGCGGCGCTGGCCGACGAGACCGGCGCCGTCCCGGCCGAGGAGCGCCGCCCGAAGGCCTGACACGGGCGTCCCGCACGGCTATCATCGCCCCGTCCCCTGTGCGGGCGAAGTGTTGTGGTTGCACAGAAGCCTTCCAAGCTTCTAGGGCGGGTTCGATTCCCGTCGCCCGCTCTAGAGGACACAGCCACGGGGAGTGGCGCAGTCTGGTAGCGCACCCGGCTGGGGGCCGGGCGGTCGCAGGTTCAAATCCTGTCTCCCCGACTAACGAAAAGGCCCGCATTTGCGGGCCTTTTGTCGTTCTCTCGGCCGCTTACGCTGAGTGAGCTGGGGACCAATTGGGGGACCAATTTTTCTCGCCGTCGCCCTATAGAGGCCATGAAACGGCCATACGGGACAGGGCACATCTACGAGAAGTCCGGCGCCTACTACGGGCGCTGGCGCACGCCGGACGGCCGGCTGCCGGAACCGGCGGCTCGGGCCGGTGCGGCGAGCCCGGCTCGAGCCAGGGGTTGACGCGGGCGATGGCCGAGCAGGCGCTGCGGAAGGCGCAGGAGGCCGAGCTCGCGGCGGTGCCGCCGGCCGACGACGCGCGCGGCCGGACGGTCGACGACGCCGCCAACGCGCTCCGCGATCGACTCGAGCTGCAGGGCGCCCGGAAGTCCTACCGCCAGAACTGCGAGTCGATGCAGCGCGTCCACATCTCGCCGGCGATGGGTTCGCGGCGCGTCGCGGAGGTGTCGACCGGCGACGTCGAGGCGTTGGCGCGGTCGATGCTGCGGCGAGGCCTCGCGCCGAAGTCGGTCCGCAACGTCATCACGTTCCTGCACAGCGTCTTCGGCCTGGCCGTCGATCGCGGCTGGTGCGTGACCAACCCTGTCGACGCGCGCCGCTCGGCCGCGCCGTCGCGGAGCGGCGACGCGAGCCCCGACCTGCAGTTCCTCACCGTCGCCGGAGCTCGCGGCCGTGATCGCCGCGATCCCGAACGAGATCGTGCGGCGGATGCCGGCGCCGACGCGGCGCGGTCGCCGAGGACCGGCGCCGCCACCTCCGCCCGACGTCCTCGGTCCGGTGCTGCGCGTGCTGATCCTCGCCGCGGCGGTCACCGGCCTGCGGCAGTCCGAGCTGCTCGGGATCCGCTGGCGCGACATCGACGTCGACGGCGAGCCGCGTCCGCGTCCGCAACGCGTTCGTGCGCGGCGAGCACTCGAGCGAGGGCAAGTCCGACCTCAGCACGCGCCGCTCGGTGCCGATGGCGGACTGGCTCGCCCACGAGCTCGCCGCGTGGCGAGAGCGGACGCGCGTTCAATCACGACGACGATCTCGTCTTCGCCCACCCGCAGCTCGGCCGGCCGCTCGATCCGTCGAAGGTCACGCAGCGCTTCAAGGCCGCGTGCCGCGACGCCGGCGTTCGCGAGATCCGGTTCCACGATCTCCGCCACACGTTCGCGACGTCGCTCGCCGCATCCGGCGCGCCGCTACGCGCGATCCAGGAGTTCCTCGGACACGCGGACCTGAAGACGACGCAGATCTACGCGCACTACGCGCCGGCGGCCTGGGAGGTCGACATGGTCAACACCGCATTTGCTCATGCGGCTCCGTCGCGGGTCGCCAAGCCTGATGCCGATGCGATCACGATTTACCAGCCGCCGGACTGACTGATAAGCGATGCCACTCGCAGTGCGACAATCGGCCCATGACCTCGACCGGCGCCGTTCAAGCAGACCTGCCCATCACGACCGCGCAGGAGCTGCCCGGGGTGCAGGTCGCCGAGAGCCTGGGCCTCTGCTTCGGCCTGATCGTGCGGTCGATGGGCTTCGCCAAGGGCTTCACGGCGAGCTTCTCCGCGCTGCGGTCGGGCGAGGTGAGTCAGTACACCGAGGTGCTCGAGGACTCGCGCCGCCACGCGGTGGACCGGATGATCGCAAACGCCCACGTGCTCGGCGCCGACGCGATCATCGCCGTCCGCTTCGACTCGTCGGAGATGGACAAGAGCCTCACCGAGATCCTCGCCTACGGCACCGCGGTGAAGCTCGCGCGGTGACCCAAACTGACGCCGTCGCCGCCGAGCTCGGACGCCACTACGTCGCGGGGCATCTGGAGGCCGACGAGCTCGACGAGCGGTTAGGTCGTCTCCACGCCGCGCCCGAGTCCGCTGTGGCGTTGCTGGAGGATCTGCCGGGGCTCGAGCCCGCCGTCTCTGCTCCCGTCGCCAGCCGCAAGGGCTGGTGGCGCCGCCGCCACGGCGAGAGCGACGGTGCGCGCCCGGACTGGATCCCGACCTCCGAGCGCTTCCTCGACCCGACCACCGACCGCCTGATGCGCGTCTGGCTGGACCGGCAGACGCGCACGCGGCACTACGTGCCCGAGCCCCGCTAGCTACCCGGAGTCAGGACGCCGGCACGCCTGGTCGGCTCAAGCGAGACTCCGTGCGTGTCGCCGCCCGTGCTCGCCGTCTTGGCCATCTGCTTCATCGCAGGCCTCTCATGACATTCGATGTGCCCGGCGCGTGGGCGGTGACGGCTGCGTTGCTGTTCGCCCTCTCGCTCCTGGCGGCGCGCCGCCTACGCCGTTCGCGCGACTGAGCCGCCCCGAGCTAGGGTCCAATTTGGGTCCAAATTGAGGACCACTCAGGCCAAGTAGACACCAGCAACTTGGCTCTAGGAAGCCAAATCCGGCCCTGATCAGCCGCCTTGAGCTGGCTGGGGCCGGGCGGTCGCAGGTTCAAATCTGTCTCCCCGACTAAGGAAAAGGCCCGCATTTGCGGGCCTTTTCGTTGCTCGGCCGCTTACGATGGACCTCGCGCTCACCGAGCGCGAAGCGCAGGTCGAACGGCAGCTCGCGCATGAATGCCTTGGCGGTTCGATCGGTGTACTCCAGCGTCCAGGCGACGGACTGCTGGCCGAGCTCGCGGTCATGCTGGTCAATGTAGGCACAGCCGCAATCGTCGATGTCCCGCGCGATGGCGTAGTCGTAGTTGCCGTAGATCGTCGGGATCCCGCGCTCGGCGACCAGCGCGCACACCTCGTTGGGATGCGGCCCGTAGCCGACGAGATCGCCACCGCAGTAGACACGCTCGAAGCCGAGCTCGTCGAGCCGGTCAAGCGCCGCCTGGAGCGCAGGCAGATTCCCGTGGATGTCGGTGATCACCGCGACGCGGTCGCTCATGCGAGCTTCACGGGCGCGAGCCGGTAGCCGAACTTCTGATGCGTGTGGATGAACGTCCAGCCTGGCGCCGCTTCTGCCAGCTTGCCGCGTAGCTTGGCCACGTAGACGTCGACGTCCCGTGTGCGGTTAGGCATCGCCTGTCCCCAGAGCAGCTCGTACAGCTTCGTCTTGGGGACGACATGGTCGGCAGCCGCGGTGAGGGCGACGAGGAGCTCGAACTCGCGACGGCTCAGCGAGAGTCGGGCCCGGCCGTGCACGACGCATTGACCTTCGGCGGGCCAGATGACGAGCGGCGGCACGCGGATCGGCTCGGCGTCGAGCCCGAGCGCGGCCTGGACTCTCGGGTTGACCGGCGGCGGGTGGGACGTCGGCGAGCCTTGGGCCATCGCGGTCACAGGGTGGAGTGCTCCGCCTGGACGGCGGTGAGCTCGTCGAGGAGCCGCTTGACCCGGTCGCCGATGTCGTCGCGGATGCGCCGGACGCCGTCGAGGTCGACCTCGGCGGGGTCGTCGACTTCCCAGTCCTCGTAGCGCTTGCCGGGGTAGATGGGGCAGGCGTCGCCGCAGCCCATGGTGATGACGGCGTCGGCTGCCTGGACGACCTCGTCGGTCATCGGCTTGGGGAACTCCTTACTGACGTCGAGCCCGAGCTCAGACATCGCGGCGATGACGTCGGGGTTGATCTCGTCGGCCGGCGCGCTGCCCGCCGAGCGCACGCGGACCCGGCCCTCGGCGTAGTGGTCGAGTAGCGCTGCGGCCATCTGGCTGCGCCCGGCGTTCTGTACGCAGACGAACAGAACCTCTGGAACGGTCTTGGCGATCGTGCCCTCGACCTGGCCGAGCGCGCGCAGCCGCTCGCGCGCGAAGCGGTGAACGAACAGCGGCACGAAGTCCTTCAGTCGGGCGCCGCCGAGCGCCTCGACCGACTCGGCCATGAAGCGCTCCACGGTCTCGGCCGAAAACGTCCCGGCGAACTCGTCGCGCAGCCGTTCGAGCCCTTTCTCGAGGTGTCCGCGGGTGATCAGGTCCACGTCGAGGTCCCGCAGTTGGGTGGCCATTCTCAGCTCCTCTTACGTAGCCGGTCTGCGGTCCGCGGCATCGTACCTATTGACAAGCGCCACTTCAATCGATAGATGTAGATAGATGGCAATCGATCTGGAACTTGCCCCCAAGACCAAGCGGCCCGCGGGCGAGCCGTGCTGCGAGCCGGTCGTCTACCCCGACGTCGAGCGCGAGCACGCGGCCCGGATGGCGGTCGTCGCCAAGGCGCTCGGCGACCCCGTCCGCCTCCAGCTCGTCGACGTGCTGCGCAAGCACGCAGGCAAGGTCTGCGTGTGCGAGCTCGTCCCGCTGTTCGATATCTCCCAGCCCACCCTCTCGCACCACCTCAAGAAACTCCGCGACGCCGGCATCGTGGACTCCGAGCGGCGCGGGCTCTGGGCCTACTACTACGTGATCCCTGACGCCCTCGAGGAGCTGACCGCATGGCTGAGCTGAGCGCCCCGGAAACCGACGCCTCCGCCTCCGGCTGTTGCGCCCCCGCCGTCCAGGCCACGTGTTGCGAGCCGAGCGAGAAGGACGCGTGCTGCGCGACCGGCGGCACGTGCGGCTGCTCGGCCGGCCAGCCGGCTCCGGCCGAGGACCTGCGCGAGGCCGTCCGCGAACGCTACGCCGCCGCCGCGTTGGCGACCACGGACCCGACCGCGGCCGCCGGCTGCTGCGACCCGGACGCCGCGGTGATCACCGACGAGCACGTCGAGCTCTTCGGGGCCGGGCTGTACGCCGACGGCGAGCGCGACCAGCTGCCCGACACTGCGCTCCTCGCGTCACTGGGCTGCGGCAATCCGACCGCGATGGCCGAGCTGCGCGCGGGCGAGACCGTGCTCGACCTCGGGGCCGGCGGCGGGATCGACGTGCTGCTCTCCGCACGCCGTGTCGGGCCCACCGGCGTCGCGTACGGACTCGACATGACCGACGAGATGCTCGCACTCGCCAAGGCGAACCAGGCGAAGGCCGGCGTCGAGAACGTGCATTGGCTCAAGGGCCACATCGAGGAGATCCCGCTCCCAGCCGAGACCGTCGACGTCGTGCTCTCGAACTGCGTCATCAACCTCTCCACCGACAAGCCGCGGGTCCTGCGGGAGACGGCGCGGGTCCTCAAGCCCGGCGGCCGATTCGCGGTCTCGGACGTCATCGCCGATCCCGGCATGGACGACGCAACCCGCTCCGACTTTGCCCAGTACGTCGGCTGCGTCGCCGGCGCCCTCACAGCCGACGAGTACACCCGTCACCTCACCGACGCGGGACTCACCGACATCGAGATCACGGAGACACACCGCGTCCACCAGCACGCCGGCTCGGCCATCATCCGCGCCCGCAAGCCGACGTAGCCACTACCTCAGCCGCGGACGCGGATGAACGCCAGCAGCGCGAGCGCCATGAGCACGGAGGCGTAGGCGAACGCGGCGGCGGGTGACGCGATCGTGTAGAGCGGCCGTCGCGCGCGAACACGAACGCGGCGCGAGATGTCATGCCTTGGGCGGCGTACGCGGCTATCGCGTAGCCGTGCTGTACCGACGGGTCGCCGCGCCGGGTGGTGCTCTCTCGATGAACTCGCGTGGGAGGAAGCGGTGTCGAGTCCGCCAGCTTGCGAGCCGAGATCGCTCCGAGCGAACCCACGCGCGGCACACGGCGCGTACTCGTGGACGCGCTGGCGCACAGCCGACCCGAGACCACGGCCAGCTACCTGGCACCACGTCACTGGCAGGATTCCGAGCGGGACATCTCGAGGTCCTGATTGCGCTACCACGAGCCGGGACCGGCCACATGGCACTGCCGCGATGCATGCAGGCGGCAGCCGTGGCGCGGCTGCTGCTCTTCCACAAGGGAGGAGCGGGGCTCGTCCTCGGCATGCGCGCTGTGCGCTGCGGAGCGGCAGCGGACCCGACGGCACGCCGCCGTGCGAGTTCGCTTCCCGGGCTGCTTACGCTTGGCGCTGCACAGCGAACGGGCCCCTCTCGAGGGGCCCGTTCGCGTTCGCGTGGCGTGAAGAGCCAGCGGCCGGGCGCCGTCCTAGCGAGGGCTCGGAGGCTCGGCCGGGACGACGCCGCGGCTGCCTTCCTCGGGGCCGCCGTCGTAGCGGGTGCCGGGAGGCTGGGCCGGGACGACGCCGCGGCTGCCTTCCTCGGGGCCGCCGTCGTAGCGGGTGCCGGGAGGCTGGGCCGGGACGACGCCGCGGCTGCCTTCCTCGGGGCCGCCGTCGTAGCGGGTGCTGCCCGTCGGGGTAGGCGCGATCACCTGCGTTGCGGAGCTGGCGCCGGTGTCACGGTCGTCGTTGGTGGCGAGGATCACGACCGCGGCCGTGAGGCCGACGACGGCGATCATCGCGATGGCGAGCAGCGCGCGCAGCTGCCTGTAGTGGGACGCGGAGAACGACTGCGGGGTGCTGTGCGGGGATTGCGTTGCCCATGGCTGCCTCCTTGTCGGGCGGCCGCCTCGGCGGCGTGCCCGGTGGTGTTTGCGGAGATCGACATCGGTGGCGATCATGCGGGGGAGCGGTTGCACTTCGGCCACAGCGCGGTAACGGGGCGGCAACGGCCGTTTGGCGAGGGCCACGCGCTGCTGTACGTTGGGTTCAACCCGCCTGCGTCCCCACTGGCATGGACTTCCGCATTCTCGGCCCGCTCGAGGTCCTCGATGAGAGCCGCGCGATCACGCTCGGCGGAAGCAAGCAGCGGGCGTTGTTGGCGTTGCTCCTGCTGCACGTCAACGAGACGCTCAGCACGGACCGTCTGATCGACGACCTTTGGGGCGAGCGTCCACCCGCCAACGCCGCCAAGACGGTGCAGATGCAGATCTCCCGCCTGCGCAAGGCGCTGGCGGGAGAGGCGGGCAACGGCTCGGCCAACGTGGTCGTGACGCGCGAGCGCGGCTACGAGCTGACGCTCGATCCCGAGCGCCTCGACTCGCACCGCTTCGAGCGGCTCGTGGCCGAGGGGCGAAGCGAGCTGGCCGGCGGCTACCCGGAGCGCGCCCTCTCGATGCTCGACGAAGCGCTGTCGCTCTGGCGCGGCGCGCCCCTGCCCGAGCTCGCCTACGAGCCCTTCGCGCAGCGGGAGGTCGCCCGTCTCGATGACCTGCGGGTCGCCGCGCTGGAGCGGCTGATCGAGGCGAAGCTGGCGCTCGGGCGTCATGCCGAGGTGGTGGGGCAGCTCGAGGCTCTGATCGGCGAGCACCCCTACCGAGAGGGTCTGCGGGCGCAGCTGATGCTCGCCCTCTACCGCTCGGAACGCCAAGCGGACGCGCTGCAGGCCTACCAGGACGCCCGCAGGACTCTGGTCGAGGAGCTGGGGATCGAGCCGGGCGAGCGGCTCCGAGAGCTCGAGCGGGCCATACTGGCGCAGGACCCGACGCTCGCGACGCCGGCGGTGGACACGGTCGAGCTGCGGCCGGAGGGCGACGCGCACGATGTCGCCTCGCGGGCGCCGCCGGCCAGGCCCACGAGCCGGCTGCCGGAGCCGCCGACGCGCACGATTGGCCGCGACGGTGACCGCGACGCCGTGGCGGGGCTGCTCCGTCGCGCCGACATTCGTCTTGCGACGCTCACCGGCCCCGGCGGCGTGGGCAAGACGCGGCTGGCGCTCGAGGTGGCGCGCGAGCTCGAGCCCGAACTCCCCGACGGCGCCTGGCTTGTCTCGCTCGCCGCCACGGCACAGGCGGAGCATGTGCCGATCGCGATCGCGCAGGCCGTCGGCGTTACCTCGCTACGGGGCGAGACCCCCAGGGCGGCTCTGGAGCGCTCCCTCGCCCCCAAGCGTGGTCTGCTCGTGCTCGACAACTTCGAGCATCTGCTCGCGGCGGCGTCCCTGGTGAGCGATCTCCTGGCCGCCTGCCCGGCGCTGAAGGTGCTGGCGACCAGCCGCGAGGGTCTGCGACTGCGGGCGGAGCACCGTTACGCGGTGGCCCCGCTACCGGTGCCAGCGGAGGGCGAGCCGGCGGCGGTCGAGGAGGCCGCGGCCGGCGCGTTGTTCCTCGAGCGCGCGCGCAGCCACGACCGACTGTTCGAGCTGAGCATGGACAACGCCGGCGCTATCGCCGAGATCTGTCGCCGTCTCGACGGGCTGCCGCTCGCGATCGAGCTGGCGGCCGCGCGCACGACAGTGCTCGACGCCGAGGAGCTGAACACCCGGCTGGCCCAGACGCTCGACGTCCTGAGCGGCGGGCCACGCGACGCGCCCGACCGCCAGCGCACTCTGCGCGCCACGATCGATTGGAGCCACCGCCTCCTGAGTGCGCCGGAGGCCGACGCCTTCGCCCGCTTCGCCGTCTTCGCCGGTGGGGCCACGATCGAGGCCGCCCAAGCGGTCACGGGCGGCGAACTCGATGCGCTGCACGGACTGGTGGACAAGCAGCTGCTGTTGCGCCGTCACGGCTCCAGCCCAGACGCCCGCCTGCTGATGCTCGAAACCGTGCGCGAGTACGCCCGCGAGCGGCTCGACGCCGAAGCGGACGCGCCGCAGACACATGAGCGCCACTGCCGGCACTACCTCGCCCTCGCCGAGCGCGCCGAGCCCGAACTGTTCACCCGTGGAGAGGCGCGGTGGCTGCCGCGGCTCGACGCCGAGGTCCACAACCTCCGGGCGGCGCTCGACTGGAGCCTGCGACACGGCGACCCGGGGTTGGCCCTGCGCCTCGCCGGTCTGCTGTCCAAGTTCTGGGAAATCCGCAACATGCCGGACGAGGGCCTGGTGTGGATCGAGGCGTCCCTGGACGCGGCAGGCGACGCCGCGCCGCTCCCCGAACGCGCTCGCGCTCGGCGAGCACAAGGGCTTCTCCTGCAGTCCAAGGGAGCCGCCTATGACGCGCACGGCTTGATGAGGGAAGCGAAGGCCAAAGCTGCCGAGGCGCTTGACCTGTCCCGGCAGGTGGGGGATCCCGCAGGTATCGCCGACGCCCTGCTTGTCCTCGCCGGCATTGAAATGGCCGAGAGCTTGCCCCAGCAGCGACGGCGGGCGCTGGCGGAGGAAGCGCTGAGCTGCGCAAGCCAAGCCGGCGACGACCGGCTCGCGGCGCTCGCGCTGACGGAACGTGCGCTAGCGGTCCCGCTGGAACAGGGAGCGGCGGACCTCGAGCAGGCGGCGACGGCGCTACGCAAGATCGGCAGCTCGCGCTACCTCGTGGGGCTGTACTCCAGCGCCGCCCACAACGCGATCAAGGCAGGCACCCCAGAGCGAGCGCGTCCATTGCTCGACCGGGCGCTCCCGCTCGCGCGTGAGCTTGGAGATCCGCTGCTGCTGGCCTTCGTGTGGGGCAACTTGGGCATTGCGGCGCTCTTCACCGGCGACCTCGACCGGGCACGCAGCGCGTTTGACGAGCAGCTCCGACTGTGCCGGAAGCACGTGTTCTGGGTGGGCGCAGAGGGCCTGACCGGCCTGGCGGCGATCGCGGCCCGTCGGGGCGACCCAGACCGCGCCGCACGTCTGCAAGGCGCGGCGACCGCGCGCGGCATGTGCACCGATGCCGAAGTCGCGGCCGAGCTCGAAGAGCACTTCTTTGCGCCCGCACGCGCGCGTCACAACACGAGGCGCTGGAGCGAGGCGCAGGCAGCAGGCGCCGAGATGAGCTTCGAACAGGCGATCGCCTTCGCCGTCCGCCCTGGCGTGACGCCTCGCTGAATCTCGGGGATCCGTCGCGCGGGCTCAACGCCCAGCGGGAGAGGCTGCGCGCGCGCCGCGCCCCGCTTGCCGCGACACGACGCCTTCGTCAAGCGGTCCCGCGCTGCTGGCTTTCGACGAAACCGGCAGTCTCCGGCCCGCTGCGCGACCCGCGGCTCACTGCTCCCTCGGACGACGGATGAAAGTCAAGTCGGCTTGCTCGATCGCCGCCTGTCGTGGAAGAGTTCTGGTGGGCGCGGGCGACGACGAGTCAAAGCGCAGACTTTGGGCCTGTGGTCTGCCGCGCGACGTGCTCGCTTGACGAGCCATGCGATGCGCGGCCCGGTGTCGCGCCCGCACCCACCTTGCTCGCTTGGCGGTCGTTGATCGTGCGTTCGTAGGCGCGCTGGGCTTGGAGCGCAAGCTCGCGTTCGGCTTGGCGCATCGCGTCGTTGGTCGACCAGATGCCGTGGCCGCCCTGCCGGCGCGGGGCGCCGGCCTGCAGCTCGAGGCGGCGCATCTTCTTCTTGGTCAGCGATGGCTGCGCGAACGCGTAGTCCTCGCCGCGAGTGAGCAGGCACCAGAACAGACACGCGAGCTTTCGCGCTGAGGCGACGATCGCGATCGAGTGGCCGCGGCGTGCCTTGATGCGTTGATAGAAGCCGGCGATCGGGCCGGGCTGGCGGACCGTCGACCAGCACGCCTCGACGAGCGCGTGCCGGGCGCTGGTCGAGCCTTGCTTGGAGATGTGGCCGTGCGCTCGCGAGCCCGGCGCCGGACTGGCGGACGCGCGGGTCCAGGCCGAGGTAGGCGGTCAGCTTGCGCCGGTCGGGGAAGCGGCGGATGTCGCCGACGGCGGCGATGAATGTCGCCGCGACGATCACGTTGACGCCGGGGACGGTCATCAGCCGCGTGACATCCGGACCAGCCCAGCGCCTCGGCGGCGATCAGCCGCTCGACTTCGGCGATCTCCGTGTCGAGGAACTCGACCTGGCGCATCGCCGAGTCGACGGTCTCGCGCTCGCGTGAGGGGGAGTTGCTGCTCGGCCAGCCAGCGGCGCCCCTTGACGCCGAACAGATCCGACGCCGGCGGGCGGTCCTTCAGGCAGCGCATCAGCACCGCGTGGATCTCGTTCTTCGCGCGCGAGCGCGCACGCACGAGCTGTGACCGGCGCCCGAGTCGCCGGCGCATCGCGCGGATCCGCTCATCCGGCGTCCACACCCCGTCGAGCTGACCCGCCCACAGCAGCTTCGCCAACGCCCGCGCGTCGAGACGGTCGGTCTTTGCCCTCGCCTGCCGGATCCCGGTGTCGCTCGGCGAGACGACGATCACGCGCGCCACGTGCGGCTCGATGATCCGAGCGATCTCCCATGCGTTGCCGGTCACCTCAAGCGCCACCCGATCACGCACATCGAGGCTGCGCGCGAACAGCTCCAGCGCCTCGGGTCGGGCCGCGATCCGACCGGCCGAGCGCACCCGGCCACCATCGACGATCGCGACCTCGCAAAAAGTCGCGATGCACATCCAGCGCCACCGCCCTCACGTCCCCTCCTCGCCGTCGTCGATCGAGCAGGAGAACCGGTGGGCAAACGACATCGACGGATCCGCGCTCGCAGCGCAACCGGGCAAGTCGCAGGGGCGGCCACTGAAAAGCCCGGGCTCTGAGCCCATCGTCCAAACCGGCCTGCCCAGCCTGCGTTCTCCCAGAAAGCCCCTAGTCCCAGTCCGACGAACCTAACCCGGCCGCCGGACAAGACTCGGGCCTTCAGAGAGCAGTTTCATGCCCCGAGAAGCACGAGCTGGGCATGCGCGGACTGAGCTGTGTCGTGCGCTGCTAGATCGCATGGAAGCAGCAGCGCGTTGTCAGATTCCCTTTGGCGTGCGAGTGAGGCGTACACGGTGTTCGGCGAGTCCCGTCTAGCCGCTCTCTCTCGCTGCCTGGCGGCGGGTCAGGAGCGGCGTGCGGAGCGCAGGCCGTACTTCGCGGCCGCGTTGTCGTACGGCACGACGACGTCGGCCGCGACGGTGGGTCCGACGTCGGTGTACAGCTGCTGGTGAAGGCGTCCGAGAACATCCGGCCGACGGTGATCGCGGGGTTAGCGAAGCTGGTGGAGCTGGTGAACCCGTACGCGGCGCCGATATAGGCACCGACGGCGGCCGCTGCACTCGCGGCGCGCCCGCTGCGGACCAGTGCGAAGATGAGCAGCAGCAGGCCGAAGGTGGCCACGACCTCGGCGAAAACGTGCGCGGGGCTCGCACGGTGGCTGGCTGCGATGCTCACGGCGGACACTGGTCCGAACATGAGTGGCGCCCGTCGAGGACGTAGTAGCCGTCGGTCAGTTCGATCACGTCGATCGGCGGTTGCTGGCCGAGTACCTCGAGATCGAGTCGTGGACCAGCCCCGGTGCCTGAGATCGTGAAGCGCGACCGCAGATAGAGCTGCGACGCGTAGCTAGCTCCGGAAGGTCTCGTCAGCGTGAGCGGAGGGCGGCGATCAGTACCACTTGCCTCGCGCGAAACCGCCGAAGGCGATGAGGCCGATCAGGGTGATGATCAGTCCGATCAGAATGCTCCAGACGATCATCACGACAATGCCGACGATGACGATCACCCCGCCGACGGTGATCCCGCCGTTGCCGCGCTCCGATGTTGCCATGTGCGCCTCCTCCAAGTGCGGACGCGCCGGTCGGCGCTCAGTGGCCTCAGCCTACTGAGCGGGTCGGCGGTCAGGGCGGCTGGCGGTGAGCGTCAGCGTCTCGTCGCGCAGTGACCCAGAAGCACCACTTTGCCGGGTCGTGGTTCCCAGCGGTTGCTGTGTCGCCGGCGCCACGCTGGTCGGGCGACGCGAGGGACACGCCGGGGGACACAATCGTCAGCGAGGCCTGCACGACACCACGCGCCACCGCAAGACTTCGCGTTCCGGAGCGGGGGAAAGCGGAATGATTCCGCTGCTCCAGCGCTGCGCAAAAACACGAATTTGCAGGCACTTCTCATGCCGGAGGAGGGACTCGAACCCCCGACACGCGGATTATGATTCCGTCGCGCTTTGGCTCTACAGAGCCAAGAACGGGGCCTGGGGGAGACAAAGGGGACACAACCGCAGCCCTTCGCGGTTCGGCGAAATCGCGTATGCATGTCGCGCGCGGACCGTTGGGTGTCGAAGCTCTCGTGCTCGTCGTCCCAGTGGATGCGGTAGGACGGACGCGTGGGATGGCGATACCGGGGTCCGGCATGATGTGACGGCGTGAGCACCCACGCACCGCTGCAGATCATCGTGGACTCGCTGGCCGCGGACATCGGGCGCGATGTCGCGGTCGACGACCGGCAGATCCGCTGGCTCGTGCACAGCCCGCACCACGAGGAGCCGGACCCGGCGCGGATGCGGTCGATCCTGACGCGGCGCGTGTCCGACGAGGCGCTCGAGTGGGCCTTCTCGTTCGGCATCGAGGAGGCGGAGGGACCGGTGCGGCTGCCGGCGAACCCGGAGATCGGCGCCGAGGCGCGCGTGTGCATCCCGCTGCGCGCGCGCGACGTCCTGCTCGGCTTCATGTTCATCGTCGACGCGGAGGAGACGCTCGGCGCGGCGGAGCTCGCGCAGGCCGAGGAGGCGGCGAACGCGGCGGCGCACGATCCTCTACCGCGAGCGGCGTCTGCGCGAGCTCGAGCGCGAGCGTGAGCGCTGGCTGGTCACGCACCTGCTCGGCGACGACTCCGCGGACGCCGAGGAGGCTGCCCGGGCGCTGGCCGACGAGGGGTTCCTCGAAGCCGGACGCGTGGCGGTGCTCGTCATCCGGGCGGACGCCGAGCCCGCGCGCTGCGAGATCGCCGTGGGAGCCGCGCTCGATCGCCTGCGGCGACTCGTCCCGCCCCGGGGCGGGCTCGAGCTGCGCCGCGGTGACCACGGTGTCTTCGCCATCGCGCTCGACGACGCGTCCGCGGCGTCGCCGCGCGACCTCGCCGAGAGCCTGCTCTCGCTCGCCGACGAGGCCGCGCGCGCCGAGGCGATCGAGGCGGTCACGCGCGTCGGGATCGGCGGGGCGCACCCGCTCGCCGCCGCACGGCGGTCCTACCGGCAGGCGCGCGACGCCGTCGCCGTCGCCCAGCGCGTCGCGCGCTTCGGGCGCGTCGCCGCGTGGGACGAGCTCGGCGTCTACCGGACGCTCGTGCGCTTCCCGGACGACCTCGACGACGACGCGCTGCATCCGGGCCTGGTCCTGCTCCTGCGCGACGGCGCCCACGAACAGCTGGTCGAGACGCTCGAGGCGTACCTGGACCGTGCCGGTGACGTCAAGGCCACCGCCGAGGCGCTCAACCTCCATCGCGCCACGCTGTACTACCGGCTCCAGCGCATCGAGGAGATCACGGGCGCGCGCCTGAAGGTCGGGGAGGACCGCCTCGCCCTGCACCTCGGCCTGCGGCTCTCCCGGCTCACGCGGTAGCGCCCTTGTCGCACGGCCGACGGCCGCATTTCCGACAGACGTCGGAAGAACTCACGGCGCCCGGCGCCCAAGCTGGGTGACAGCTTGACCGACCTCGGAGGAGACCATATGGGCCTTTCCGGCCTCGACCACGAGCTGCTGCAGGTGCGCCGCGGCGCACGCAGCGGCGCATACACGATCGTCGCGGTGCACTCGACCGCGCTCGGGCCCGCCCTCGGCGGCTGCCGGCTGACCACCTACCCGCACCCCGCCGACGCCGTGGCGGACGCCCTGCGCCTCGCCGAGGGGATGACCCTCAAGGCGGCCGTGGCCGGGGTGGACCTGGGTGGCGGCAAGGGCGTCGTGTGCGTGGAGCCGGGCACCGAGCTCACCGCGGAGACGCGCGAGGCGATGCTGCTGGACTTCGGCGACGCCGTCGAGGCGCTCGGAGGGCGGTACATCACGGCCGAGGACGTCGGGACGAGCCCGGCCGACATGCGCCTGATCGCCTCGCGGACCGAGCACCTGGTCGGCCTGCCCGAGGACCTCGGCGGCCTCGGCGATCCCAGCCCCTTCACGGCGCTCGGCGTGCACGCCGCCATGCGCGCCTCCGTCGAGCACCGGTTCGGGACCGAGGGCCTCGCCGGCCGCAGCGTCGCCGTCGTCGGCGCCGGCCACGTGGGCGAGTCGCTCGCCCGCATGCTCGCCGCCGACGGTGCGCGCGTGATCGTCTCCGACATCGACGAGGCCAAGCGCGCGCTCGCCGACGAGCTGCCGGGGGCCACCTGGATGAGCCCGGACGAGGCGATGCTCGCCGAGGTCGACGTGCTGGCCCCGTGCGCGCTCGGCGGTGTGCTCGACGAGACGACGGTCCCGCAGCTCGGGGCCGGCATCGTGTGCGGCGCCGCGAACAACCAGCTCGCCCACGACGCGCTCGCCGAGGACCTCGCGCGCCGCGGCATCGACTACGCGCCCGACTTCGTCGCCAACGCCGGCGGCCTGATGCGCGTCGCCGCCGAGCTCGAGGGCGCCGACGGCGAGGGCGCGCGCGAGCGCACCGCCGGCATCGAGGCGCTGATGCGCCGGATCCTGACCGAGGCCGCCGGCCTCGGCATCACGCCGCTCGCGGCCGCCCACGCCATCGCCGACCGCCGGCTCGCCCGCCCGCTCGCGACCGTCTGAGGAGAGAACCAGTGACCAACCACATCGCGCGCCGCCAGACGATGGGCGACCTGCTGCGCCGCTCCGCCGTCCGCCACCCCGACCGCACCGCGATCGTGGACGGCGACCTGCGCCGGACCTACCGCGAGCTCGACGACGCCGTCAACCGTGCCGCCAACGCGCTCGCCGAGCGCGGCCTGGTCAAGGGCGACCGGCTCGCGCTGCTCGGCCACAACTCGTACGGCTTCGTCGTCACGTACTTCGCGTGCGCGAAGCTCGGCCTGATCTGCGTGCCGGTCAACTACATGCTCGGCGCGGGCGAGGTCGGCTACATCCTCGAGCACTCCGGCGCCACCGCGATGGTCGCCGAGGATGCGCTCGTGCCGCTCGCCGAGGCCGGCATCGACGCCGCCGGCGCGCGGATCGCCGTCCGCGGCGTCATCGGCGACGACCGGCCCGGATGGGAGCAGGTGTCGGGCTGGACGACCCACGCCGAGGCCGCCGAGCCGGTGGTCGACCTGGCCGACGACGACCCCGTCGAGCTGCTCTACACGAGCGGGACCGAGTCGCGCCCCAAGGGCACGATGCTCACGAGCCGCTCCCTGATCGCCCAGCACACCAGCTGCTTCGTCGACGGCGAGATGACGCCCGACGACGTGGAGGTCCACGCGCTGCCGCTCTTCCACTCCGCGCAGCTGCACTGCTTCTTCACGCCGAGCATCCACCTCGGGGCCGTCAACGTGCTGCTCGCCAAGGCCGACCCGGCGGCGATGCTGGCCGCCGTCGAGGCCGAGCGCGCGACGAAGCTGTTCTGCCCGCCGACCGTGTGGATCGCGCTCATGAACCACCCGGACTTCGACCGCCGCGACCTCTCGTCGCTGCGCAAGGGCTACTACGGCGCCTCGATCATGCCGGTCGAGGTCCTCGCCGAGCTCGGCGAGCGCCTGCCCGGCGTCCGGCTGTTCAACTTCTACGGCCAGACCGAGATGTCGCCGGTGGCGACCGTGCTGCGGCCCGAGGACCAGGTCCGCAAGGCGGGCTCGGCCGGCCGCCCGGCGCTCAGCGTCGAGACGCTGGTCGTCGACGACGACGGCAACCCCGTCCCGGCCGGCGAGGTCGGCGAGATCGTGCACCGCTCGCCGCAGGCGATGCTCGGGTACTGGAACGACCCCGCCAAGACCGCCGAGACGTTCCGCGGCGGCTGGCTGCACACCGGCGACCTCGGGATCCTCGACGAGGACGGCTACCTCTACGTCGTCGACCGGATGAAGGACATGATCAAGTCGGGCGGCGAGAACGTCGCCTCGCGCGAGGTCGAGGAGGTCATCCACGCGCACCCGGCCGTGGCCGAGGCCGCCGTGTTCGCGATCCCGCACCCGCGCTGGATCGAGGCGGTCGCCGCCGTCGTCGTCCCGCGCGCCGGGGGCGTCGTCGCGCCGGAGGAGATCACCGCCTTCTGCCGCGAGCGTCTCGCCGGCTTCAAGACCCCCAGATACGTCGTCGTCGCCGACGGGCTGCCCAAGAACCCGAGCGGCAAGATCCTCAAGCGCGAGCTGCGCACGATGCATGCGGGTCTCGCCGCATGAAGGGAGACCAGCCCATGAGCACCATCGCCGTCATCGACCACGGCGTCCACGGTGACCGCACCGTGGAGCGCCGCGTCCTCGAGCCGCTGGGCTACGAGGTGATCGACACGCAGGACCTCGGCCTCGGAGTCGAGGAGGGCTTCGACCTCGCCGTCGAGCGCGAGGCGGTCGCCATCCTCGCCGGCCCGATCATCCCGCTCGACCGCGCGCACCTCGAGCGCCTGACCGCCTGCCGCGCCGTCGTGCGCTACGGCGTCGGCCTCGACAACGTCGACGTCGCGGCCGCCGAGGACCTCGGCATCGGCGTCGGCAACGTGCCCGAGTACGGCCACGAGGAGATCTCCAACCACGCGATCGCGCTGCTGCTGGCGCTCTACCGCAAGCTGTTCGCGTTCGACCGCTCGGTGCGGCGGGGCGGCATCGACGTGCCGCGCGCCGGAGTCGGTCGCGCGGCTGTCGCGCTCGACGCTGGGGCTGGTGGGCTTCGGCCGCATCGGCCGCCACGTGGCGCGCAAGGCGCAGGCGTTCGGCCTCGAGGTCGTCGCCTTCGACCCGTACGCGAAGGCCGAGGTGGCCGAGGCGGCCGGCGTGGAGCTCGTGGAGCTCGACGCGCTGCTGCGGCGCGCCGACTGCGTGTCGCTGCACGTGCCGCTGACGCCCGAGACGCGCCACATGATCGACGTCTCGCAGATGAAGGACGGCGCGATCCTGATCAACATCGGGCGCGGCGGCCTGGTCGACGAGGATGCGCTCGCCGCGGCGCTGCGCTCCGGCCATCTGGCGGGCGCCGCGCTCGACGTCACCGAGATCGAGCCGCTGCCGCTCTCCAGCCCGCTGCTCGACGCCCCGAACCTGATCCTCACCCCGCACGTCGCGTGGGTGTCCGAGGTCGCGCTCGAGGACCTGCGGTGCTTCACCGCCGAGGCGGCGCTGCGGCTGATCGGCGCGCGAGAGCCGGCGGTGGCGCTGATGGACCGCTTCATCCCCGGCCGCGCCGGCGTCTCCTTCGCCGCGCGCCTCGCCCGCCGGCCCGACCGCGTCGCCCGCCGCGCCGCCGGCCTCGCCGGCGGCCTCGCCCGTGCCGCCGCCGGCAGCGGCGAGGGTCCGGCGCGCGGCGACCGCCGCTTCGCCGACCCCGCCTGGTCGGACAACCCGGTGTTCTCCCGGCTCGTCCAGGGCTACCTCGCCGCCGGGCGCACGCTCGACGGCGTCCTCCAGGACGCCAGGCTCGACGTCCAGGACGAGCGCCGCGTGCGCTTCGCGCTGGAGAACCTCCACGACGCCGCCGCGCCGAGCAACTACCTGCTGACCAACCCGGTCGCGCTGCGGACGACCGTGCAGGAGCGCGGCGCCAACCTGGTGCGCGGCGCGCGCGCCTTCGCGAGCGACATGGCGTCCTCGCCGCGGCTGCCGTCGAGCGTCGACGCCGACGCCTTCGAGGTCGGGGTCGACGTCGCGGCCACGCCGGGCTCGGTCGTCATGCGCACGGAGCTGTTCGAGCTCATCCAGTACGCCCCGCAGACCGACATGGTCCGCGCCGAGCCGGTGCTCTTCGTCCCGCCGATGGTCAACAAGTACTACCTCGTCGACCTGGCGCCGGAGCGCAGCCTGGTGGAGTCGCTCGTGCGTGCGGGCCAGCAGGTGTTCGCGCTCTCCTGGCGCAACCCGACCGCCGAGCAGCGCGACTGGACGCTCGACACCTACGCGGCGGGCGTGCTCGAGGCCGTCGAGGCGATCACCGCCATCACCGGCAGCGACCGCTTCCACCTGGCCGGCAACTGCTCCGGCGGCGCCCTGGTCAGCGCGCTGGCGGCGCGCATGGCCGTGCGCGGCGAGCTCGACCGGCTCGGCTCGATCATGCTCGGCGTCTGCGTGATCGACTCCGAGCGCGCGGGCACGGCCAGCGCGTTCATGGGCCCGGAGGTCGCCAAGCTCGCGGTCGAGGCCGTCGACCGTCGCGGCTACCTCGACGGGGAGGCGCTGCAGACGTTCTTCGCCTGGCTGCGGCCGAACGACCTGATCTGGAACTACGTCCAGAACAACTACCTGCTCGGCCGCACGCCGCCGGCCTTCGACATCCTGTTCTGGAACGCCCACACCACCCGCATGGCCGCCGGGCTGCTGCGCGACCTGGCCGACCTGGCGCTCTCCAACGCGCTCGCGAAGCCGGACGCGATGGAGCTGCTCGGCACGCCGATCGACCTCGCCGCGGTGACGACCGACGCCTACGTCGTCGCGGGCGTCTCCGACCACATCACGCCGTGGCAGAACTGCTACGCCACCACGCAGCTGCTGGGCGGCGACACGCGCTTCGTCCTCTCGCGCAGCGGCCACGTCGCCGCGCTGGTCAACCCGCCCGGCAACCCGAAGGCGCGCTACCGCGTCGCCGACGACGGCGTCAACCCGCCGGCGGCCGAGGACTGGCTCGACGGCGCGAGCGAGCGCTCGGGCACGTGGTGGACGGACTGGGCGGCGTGGCTGGGCGAGCGCTCGGGCGAGCTCAAGCGCGCGCCGAAGCGCGCCGGCAACCGCCGGCACGCCGTGCTCGGGCCGGCGCCGGGGACCTACGTCATGGAGTAGGCAGGACCTTGCCGGGGTTGAGCAGGTCGGCGGGGTCGAGCGCGCGCTTCAGCGCGCGCATGACCTCGACCGCCTCGCCGCTCTGCGCGCCGAGCGCGCGGCGCTTGCCGAGGCCGACCCCGTGCTCGCCCGTGCAGGTCCCGCCCACGGCGATCGCCCGGTCGACGATCCGCTCGTAGACGGCCTCGGCCGCCGAGCGGTCCTTCGGGTCGTCGGGGTCGATCAGCAGCATCACGTGGAAGTTGCCGTCCGCGACGTGCCCGAGCAGCGGGGCGGGGAAGGGGAGGCCGGCGACGTCGGCGATCGTGGCGTCGATCGCGGCGGCGAGCTCCGAGACGGGGACGCAGACGTCCGTCGTGAGGGCGCGGCAGCCCGGGCGCAGCCCGATGCCCGCGAAGTAGGCGTTGTGGCGGGCGCGCCACAGCCGCGAGCGATCCTCGGTCCGCACGGCCCACGCGAAGTCGTCGCCGCCGTGCTCGCGTGCGAGCTCCTCGACGTAGCGGGCGTCCTCCTCGACGCCGGCGGTCGAGCCGTGGAACTCGAGGAAGAGCGTGGGCGCCTCGGCGTGCTCGAGCTGCTCGTGCGCGTTGATCGCGCGCATCATCGTGGCGTCGAGCAGCTCGCAGCGGGCGATCGGCACGCCCGACTGGACGATCGCGATCGCCGTGCCGACCGCGTCCTGGGTGGTCGGGAACGAGCACACGGCGGCGGAGATCGCCTCGGGGATCGGCCGCAGCCGCAGCGTCAGCTCGGTGATGATCCCGAGCGTCCCCTCCGACCCGATGAAGAGGTGGGTGAGGTCGTAGCCGGCGCTCGACTTGCGCGCGCGCGTGCCGGTGCGGATGATGCGCCCGTCCGCCAGCACCACCTCGAGCGCGAGCACGTTCTCGCGCATCGTCCCGTAGCGGACGGTGTTGGTCCCCGAGGCGCCGGTGGCCGCCATGCCGCCGAGCGACGCGTCCGCTCCCGGGTCGACCGAGAAGAACGCGCCGTCGCCGCCGATGCGCTTCTCCAGCGCCGTGCGCGTGACGCCGGGCTGCACGGTGGCGTCGAGGTCCTCGATGCTCACGCGCAGGATCGCGTCCATCAGGCTGGTGTCCAGCGCGACGCCGCCCTCGACGGCGAGGATCTGGCCCTCGACCGAGGAGCCGGTGCCGAACGCGACGACGGGCACGCCGTGCTCGGCGCACGTGCGGACGACCGCGGCGACCTCCTCGGTCGAGCGCGGGAACGCGACCGCGTCGGGCCGCGCCGGCGGGAACGCCGACTCGTCGCGCCCGTGGAGGTCGCGGACCGAGTCCGACGTCGACAGGCGATCGCCCAGCAGCGCGCCCAGCGCGCCGATCGCCTCGTCCACCTTGCCCTTCACCGCGCCGAGGGTAGTGGACCTGCCCGGCCGCACCCATAGGATCCCGGCATGCCGCCCGTCTGGTGGGGACGACCGATCGCCGAGATGCGCTGGCAGGCCGAGTTCCTGCGCCTGCTCGCCGACCCGATCTACCTCGGCGGCGGGCGGCCGCGCGGCGACGGCCGCCCGGTGGTCCTCGTGCCCGGCTTCGCGGGCGGCGACTGGACGCTCTCGCACCTGGCGTTCTGGCTGCGCCGCACGGGCTACCGGCCGGTCACGTGCCGCATGCTCTTCAACGCCGGCTGCGCCGAGCGCGCGCTCGCGCGCGTGGAACAGAGGGTCGCCGGCCTGGCCGCGGCCGAGGGGCGGCGGGTGGCCGTCGTCGGCCACTCGCGTGGCGGGCACCTCGCGCGCGCGGTCGCCGCCCGGCGACCCGAGCTCGTCTCGCACGTCGTCGCGATGGGCTCCGGCCTGACGTCCCAGTTCGACGCGGCCGCGCCGGCCCTCGCCGCCGTCGCGCTCGCCCGTGCGGTCGAGGGCCGCGCCGGCAGGCGAGGGTGCATGACCGAGGACTGCGGGTGCGCGTTCACCGCCGGCTACACGGCGCCGTTCCCCGAGGACGTGCGGCTCACGAGCATCTACTCCAAGGGCGACGGGATGGTCCGCTGGTCGTCGTGCGTCGTGCCCTATGCCGACAACGTCGAGATCACCGGCTCGCACGTCGGGCTGGCCTGGAACCGCAAGGCGTACACGGCGATCGCCGAGGCGCTGCACCAGCCCGAG
>CAVZDW010000001.1:0-153022 GCA_963774155.1 uncultured Solirubrobacteraceae bacterium | reverse complement strand
GGGTGAGCGACGGGACTCGAACCCGCGGCCGCCGGGACCACAACCCGGAGCTCTACCAACTGAGCTACGCCCACCGTGCGTGGCCGAGTCTAGCGGGCGTTTTGGCGCCTCGGGAGGCTCGAATTAGACTGCGGGGATGGAGCTCCTCCAGCCGGTGACGTGGGGCGAGGCCCTCGAGGCCAAGGCGGAGCGCCCGGAGGCGAAGCCGCTGTGGGGCGGTACCGACGTGATGGTCGAGCTCAACTTCGACCGGGAGCGGCCGGAGGCGATCCTCGATCTCACGCGGGTCTCCGAGCTCACCGAGCACGGTCCCGAGGACGGGCGGATCCGCGTCGGCGCCGGCGTCACGTACACGCGGGCGATCGCCGAGCTCGGGGAGCCCTTGCCAGGGCTGGCCATCGCGTCTCGGACGGTCGGGTCGCCGCAGATCCGCAACCGCGGGACGATCGGGGGCAACCTCGGGTCGTCCTCGCCCGCCGGTGACGCGCTGCCGCCGCTCTACGCGAGTGAGGCCGAGGTCGAGGTCGCGTCGACGCGGGGGACGCGGCGGATCGCCATCGAGGACTTCATCACCGGCCCGAAGCGGAACGTCCTCGAACCCGACGAGCTGATCGCCGC
Source organism: uncultured Solirubrobacteraceae bacterium (assembly GCA_963774155.1). GTDB lineage: Bacteria > Actinomycetota > Thermoleophilia > Solirubrobacterales > Solirubrobacteraceae > DASSUW01. The sequence goes on along the minus strand of CAVZDW010000001.1, from coordinate 152,404 downwards.
GTTCGTGGTCCGCCCCGCGAGCGGCGGCCAGCAGTTCTCCAAGATCGGCACGCGCAACGCGATGGTCATCGCCGTCTGCTCGTTCGCGCTGGCCATCGACGAGGAGGCGCGCACGGTCGGCACGTGCCTGGGCTCGGCCGCTCCCACCCCGAGACGCGCGCGCGAGGCCGAGGCGTTCATCGCCGGCCGGCTCGACTGGGCCGGACGGCAAGCGATCGACACCGAAGTCCTCACGCGCTTCGGCGAGCTCGTCGCGGACGCCGCCTCCCCCATCGACGACCAGCGCGGGAGCGCGGTCTACCGCCGTCACGCGCTCGCGGTGATGGCGCGCCGCACGCTGAAGTGGGCCTGGTCGGCGTGAGGCTGAGCTGCACGATCAACGGCGAGGCGCGGGAGGTCGACGGCCTGTGGGAGGGCGAGAGCCTGCTCTACGTGCTGCGCGAGCGGCTCGGCCTGCCCGGCTCCAAGAACGCCTGCGAGCAGGGCGAGTGCGGCTCGTGCTCGGTCTACCTCGACGGCGTGCTCGTCTGCTCCTGCCTCGTGCTCGCGGGCCAGGCCGAGGGCCGCGAGCTGGTGACCGTCGAAGGGCTCGCGGAGGAGGAGCAGCTGCACCCGATCCAGGAGGCGTTCCTCGAGGCCGGCGCCGTCCAGTGCGGCTTCTGCACGCCGGGGCTGATCGTGGCGACGCACGACCTGCTGGCCCGCAAGCCGGACCCGTCGGACGCCGAGATCCGCGAGGCGCTGGCCGGGAACCTGTGCCGCTGCACGGGCTACGAGAAGATCCTCGACGCCGTCAAGCTGGCGGCGCAGCGATGACGGAACCGCTGGTCATCGAAGGGTGCGCGATCGCGACGGTCGACCCCGCCGGCACCGAGCACGCGGACGGCCACATCGTGATCGAGGACGGCCGCATCACCGCGCTCGGCGAGGGCGGCACGGACGCGCCCGGCACCCGGATCGACGGCCGCGGCAGGCTGGCCACCCCGGGCCTGGTCAACTGCCACCACCACCTCTACCAGTGGGCGACCCGCGGCCTGTCCCAGCAGTCGACGCTGTTCGAGTGGCTGCAGGAGCTCTACCCGGTGTGGGCGCGCGTCGACGGCGACATCGAGCGCGCGGCCGCCCGCGGCGGGCTCGCCGCCCTCGCCCGCTCCGGCTGCAGCACGAGCACCGACCACCACTACGTCTTCCCGCGCGGCGCCGGCGACCTGCTGGCCATCGAGGTCGAGGCGGCCCGGGAGCTCCACGTCCGCTTCCACCCGTGCCGCGGGAGCATGGACCTCGGCAAGTCCCAGGGCGGCCTGCCGCCCGACGAGGTGACCGAGGACCGCGACGCGATCCTCGTCGCCTGCGCCGACGCGATCGATCGCTTCCACGACCCGGCGCCGGACGCCATGACGCGGGTCGCCCTGGCCCCGTGCTCCCCGTTCAGCGTGACGAAGGAGCTGATGGCCGAGACCGCCGAGTTCGCTCGGTCGCGGAACGTCCGCCTCCACACCCACATGGCCGAGACGCTCGACGAGGAGCAGTTCTGCCTCGAGCTGTTCGGCGTACGACCCGTCGAGTACCTCGAGCAGGTCGGCTGGCTGGGCGACGACGTCTGGCTCGCCCACTGCGTCCACCTCGACGAGCGGGAGATCACGAAGTTCGGCGAGACCGGCACCGGCGTCGCGCACTGCCCCAGCTCCAACGCCCGGCTCGGGGCGGGCATCGCCCCCGTGGCCGCGCTCACGGCGGCCGGCGCGCCGGTCGGCCTCGGCGTCGACGGCGCCGCCTCCAACGAGGCCGGCGAGCTCTCCGGGGAGCTGCGCCAGAGCCTGCTCGTGGCCCGCCTGCGGGGCGGCCCGCAGGCCCTGACCGCCCGCGAGGCGCTCGCCCTCGGGACCATCCACGGCGCGCGCTGCCTGGGCCGGGAGGCCGAGATCGGCTCGCTCGAGCCGGGCAAGCTCGCGGACATCGCGCTGTGGCGGCTCGACGACCTCGACCACGCGGGCATCGCCGACCCCGTCGCGGCGCTCGTCCTCGGGCCGCGGCCGATCGTGGACCGGCTGTTCGTCGGCGGCAGGACGGTGGTCGAGCACGGCCGGCTGACCACCGCCGACGAGGAGGAGATCGCGCGCGATCTCGCCAGGGCGAGCCGCCGCATGCAGGAGGTGGCCGTATGACCGTCGAGACGCCCGTCAAGGGCGGCATCGGGCAGAGCGTCCGCCGGCCCGACGGCATCCCCAAGGTCAAGGGCGACTTCGCGTACTCCTCCGACCTCTGGGCCGACGGGATGCTGTGGGGCGCCACGCTGCGCTCCCCCCACCCCCGCGCCCGCATCAAGGACATCAACATCGCCCCCGCGCTGGCCGTCCCCGGCGTGAGCGCGGTGCTCACGCACGAGGACGTGCCCGGCCGCAAGACCTACGGGCTGGAGATCGCCGACCAGCCGGTGCTCGCCTTCGACCAGGTCCGCTACCAGGGCGAGCCGATCGCCGTCGTCGCCGCCGACCACCCCGAGACCGCGCGCCGCGCGGCCGCGAAGATCGAGGTCGAGTTCGAGCCGCTCACCCCGGTCTGCGACCCCGAGAAGGCCGTCGACGCCGACCCGCTGCACCCCGGCGGCAACCTCCTGCGGCACGTGCACATCGAGCACGGCGATCCCGAGGCCACCGCCGAGGTCGTGGTCAGCGGCGACTACGAGGTCGGCATGCAGGACCAGGCCTTCCTGGGGCCGGAGTCGGGCCTCGCCGTGCCCGCCGAGGACGGCGGCGTCGACCTCTTCGTGTCCACCCAGTGGCTGCACGTGGACCGCGACCAGGTGGCGATGAGCCTCGACCTGCCACCGGAGAAGGTCCGCATCACGCTCGGTGGCGTCGGCGGCGCGTTCGGCGGCCGCGAGGATCTGAGCATGCAGGTCCACGCCTGCCTGCTCGCGCTCCACAGCGGCAAGCCGGTGAAGATGATGTACGGGCGCGAGGAGTCCTTCTTCGGCCACATCCACCGCCACCCCGCGCGCATGCACTACGAGCACGGCGCCACGCGTGACGGCCGGCTCGTCTACGTCCGCTGCCGCATCCTGCTCGACGGCGGGGCGTACGCGTCGAGCTCCACGGCGGTCTGCTCGAACGCGGCCTCCTTCGCCTGCGGCCCGTACGACGTGCCCAACGCGCTGATCGACTCGTACGTCGTCTACACCGACAACCCGCCGTGCGGGGCGATGCGCGGCTTCGGCGCGGTCCAGACCTGCTTCGCGCACGAGGCGCAGATGGACAAGCTCGCCGCCGCGCTGCGGCTCGACCCGGTGGAGCTCCGGCGGCGCAACGCGCTGGCCGAGGGCGGGATCATCCCCACGGGCGCGACGATCCGCTGCCCGGCGCCGGTCGATGAGCTGCTGGCCCGCGTGTCCGCCCGGCCGCTCCCCGGGCCGTCCGAGATCATGCCCGGCGGGGTGTCGAACACGACCCACGGGGAGGGCGTGCGGCGCGGGATCGGGTACGCGGTCGGCTACAAGAACGTCGGCTACTCCGAGGGCTTCGACGACTACTCGACCGCCCGCGTCCGCCTGTCGATCGTGCACGGCGAGCCGCTGGTCGAGGTCCACACGGCGGCGGCCGAGGTCGGCCAGGGCCTCGTGACCGTGCAGGAGCAGATCGCCCGGCACGAGCTCGGCGTGGAGCGGGTGATCGTCCTGCCCGCCGACACGCACGTCGGCTCGGCCGGCTCGAGCTCGGCCTCCCGCCAGACCTACATGACCGGCGGCGCGGTCAAGCTCGCGTGCGAGGCGGTGCGGGAGGAGCTCGAGCGGCGCGGCACCGGCACGATCGTCGAGCTGGTCGGCGACGAGCCGATCGACATGACGCGCGAGCACCATCACCGCGAGACGTTCCCGCTCGACGAGAAGGGCCAGGGCGACGCCCACGTCACCTTCGCCTTCGCCGCTCACCGCGCGGTGGTCGATGTCGACACCGAGCTCGGCCTCGTGCGCGTGGTGGAGATCGCCACGGCGCAGGACGTCGGCAAGGCCATCAACCCGCAGGCCGTCGAGGGACAGATCGAGGGCGGCATCGCCCAAGGCCTCGGGCTGGCGTTGATGGAGGAGATCCAGGTGGTCGACGGCGAGGTGCGCAACGCCTCGTTCACCGACTACCTGATCCCCACGGTGCTCGACATGCCGCCGGTGGAGCTGGACGTGCTCGAGCTCGCCGACCCGGGCGCGCCGTACGGGCTGCGCGGCGTCGGCGAGCCGCCGACCATCTCCTCCACCCCGGCCATCGTCGCCGCCCTGCGCGCCGCCACCGGCGCCGCGCTGACCCGCGTGCCGGTCCGCCCCGATCACATCGTGGGCGTCTAGCGTGCCCGTGCCGCCGGCCGAGGCGCCCGCGGAGACGCGTTGAGAGACCAGCTCATCGCGGTCGCCCGCGGGGACCGGCCCGCCGACCTCGTCATCGCGGGCGCCCAGGTGTTCTCGGTGTTCACGCGCGAGTGGCTGGACGTCGACGTGGCCATCTTCGACGGCACGATCGCCGGGCTCGGCTCGTACGAAGGTGAGCGGGTGGATGCCTCCGGCTCGTACCTCGTGCCCGGGTTCCTCGACGCGCATGTGCACATCGAGTCGTCCAAGCTCACGCCCGCGGAGTTCGCCCGGGCCGTCGTCCCGCACGGCACCACGGCGGTGATCACCGACCCGCACGAGGTGGCCAACGTGCTCGGCCGCGAGGGCGTCGAATGGATGCTCGACGCGTCCGAGGGCCTCCCGCTCGACGTCTTCGTCATGGCGCCGTCCTGCGTCCCCGCCAGCGACTTCGAGTCACCGATGTGCCCGCTCACGCCCGCCGACATGGAGGCGATCCTGCGGCATCCGCGGGCGCTCGGCGTGGCGGAGATGATGAACTTCCCCGGCGTCATCGCCGGGGTGCCGGACGTGCTCGCCCGGCTCGAGGTGCACGGCGCGACGCACGTCGACGGGCACGCTCCGGGCGTCGTCGGGCGGGCGCTGGACGCCTACGTCGCGGCCGGCATCCGCTCCGACCACGAGGCGACGACGTTCGACGAGGCACTGGAGAAGCGCCGCCGCGGCATGTGGGTGCTGCTGCGCGAGGCGTCCAACGCGCGCAACCTGCGCGACCTCCTGCCGCTCGTCGGCCAGTACGGGCCCGAGCACTGCGCGTTCTGCACCGACGACCGCGAGCCCGACTTCCTCTTCCGTCACGGGCACATCGACCAGATGTGCCGCGTCGCCGTCGAGGAGGGCGTCTCGCCCGAGGCCGCGCTGCTGATGGCCACCCTCCACCCCGCGCGCTGCCACGGTCTGATGGATCGCGGCGCCGTCGCGCCCGGGATGCGCGCCGACCTCGTCCTGCTCGAGGACCTCGAGTCCTTCGTGCCCGCGAAGGTCTACAAGGACGGGAGGCTCGTGGCCGCCGGCGGCCGTGCCGAGCCGTTCGAGCGGCCGGCGATCCCCGAGCGCGTGCGCAGCACGATGCGCGCCGCCGCGCTCGCAACCGACGCCTTCGCCATCCCCGCCGCCGAGCGCGTGCGCGTGATCGAGACGATCCCGGGCCAGCTCATCACGCACGCGCGCGAGGAGGAGCCCACCACCCGCGAGGGCCAGGTCGTCGCCGACCCGGACCGCGACCTCGCGAAGATCGCCGTGATCGAGCGCCACCACGCGACCGGGCGGATCGGTCTCGGACTGGTCCGCGGCTTCGGCCTGAAGACCGGCGGGTTCGCCTCGACCGTCGCCCACGACGCGCACAACCTCGTCGTCGTCGGCACGACCGACGCGGACATGGCCGCCTGCGCCACCCGCCTGCAGGCGATCGGCGGCGGCATCGCCGTCTCCCGCGACGGCGAGGTCCGGGGCGAGCTCGCCCTGCCGGTCGCCGGGCTGCTCTCCGACGAGCCGGTCGAGGTCGTCGTCGCCGCCCTCGAGGGCCTCCAGGCGATGCTGCGCGAGCAGGGCGTCGGCGACGAGGCGCCGTTCATGACCCTCTCGTTCCTCGCCCTCTCGGTGATCCCGTCGCTGAAGATCACCGACCGAGGGCTGGTCGACGTCGACCGCTTCTCACTGGTCCCGCTCGCGCTGCCGTAGGGTTGGCTCGTGAGGCTCGTGCTCGCGGCGATCCTCGCGAGCCTCGGGCTCGCCGCACCGGCGCAGGCGGCCGCGCCGGAGCTCTTCGTGCGACTGCAGCCGTGGGACACCCACGAGGCGGTGAGCGACTGGATCCCGCTCGCGTCGGCGCCGACGCTCGACTACCTCGGCGGCTACGAGATCGGCTACCGGCTCCAGGCCTCCGGGTTCCAGCGGGTGGCGCTGACCGTCGCGGGCGTTCCCGACGGCCAACCGACGCAGCCGTACAACGCTTCGCCCTTCTGCGTCGGCCGCAACGGCGCCGCGGGCACGATCGTGGCCGCCGGGCCCGAGCTGCAGTACGAGGGCAACGGCACGTACGCGGTCAAGGTCTCGGTCGGCGGGGACGACTGCGTCACGGCCGGCGAGTCGAGCACGGGCACGTTCGGCGTCGACGCGCACGTCGCTCCGGTGCTCGTCGGCGACCCGCTGAGCTACCGCGCCACGTCGCTCCCGGGGGACCCGTTCGTGGGCGTCCGGGCGGCCGCGCCGCCCGGCGGCTACGCGGACATCCGCTGCGCGCTGGATGCCACTGTCTCGCCCGACGGCTCGGTGACCGGCCCGCGCGTGGTGCCCAAGCCCGGCGGGTTCGTGCACCCCGAGACCCCGGAGTTCGTCTTCCCGCGCCCCGGCGTGTGGACCTGCGTCGCGCGCGGGACCGCCGACGCCCTGGACGGGAACCTCGACTCGACGTTCTTCGCGACGCCGTGGTCGGGCCCGCTGACGATCGAGGTGCGCAGCGACTTCCGCTATGAGGTCCGAGCGATCGCTCGTAAGCGGTCCAAGCGCCCGCAGCTGACGTTCAGGGCCGAGTGGCCGGACGCGGCGAAGGGCGGCCGCGCCACGATGACGCTCATGCGGGTGGCCGGTTGCAAGGGCAAGCGCTACAAGCTCCGCAAGGCCGGGACGTTCCGGGCACGCTTCGGCACCAAGTCGCTGCGGCTGACCGTCCCGCGGCCGAAGGCCGGCTTCTACATCGGGCGCTTCTCGTTCGCCGGGACCCACTTCCTCCTGCCGGCCGTCGATCCCGCTCCGGCGCGGATCGCGGTTCTCCGCGGCAAGCTGGACTACGTGCCGGCGCACGTGTTCCCCGGCTGCCCGCGCGGCTAGAGCGCCCGCTCGAGGTTGTCGAACGCGCTGTTCCACCCGCTCTCGTGCGAGCGCACGGCCTCCTCGTTCCAGAGGTCGCTGTGGGTGAAGCGGACGGTGGTGACGCCCTCGGTCTCCTCGAACTCGAGCTCGATCAGCTGGCGCGTGTCGTTGCCGTCCCAGAACCAGGTGAACGCGAGCCGGTGGGGCCGGTCGATCTCCGTGTACTGGCCGCCGCCGCCGTACTCGACGTCCTCGTGCGGGTTGCGCATGACCACCCGCACCGTGCCGCCCACGCGCAGGTCGACCTCGGCCACGGTCGTCTCCCAGTCGTGCTCGGCGTGCCACCAGCGCCGGATGACCTCCTCGCTGGTCCACGCGTCGAACACCGCCTCGGCCGGCGCCTGGAACGTGCGCTCGATGCGCAGCGTGGTGGCGTCGGTCACGGGTCTCGCCGGCGTCGCACGAAGAGCATCATCCAGCAGCGTGCCACGAGGAGGCCGGTCCCCGCAGCGGGGACCAGCTCCTCCAGCGGCACGGGCCCGACGTGGGCGATCACGCGGGCTGGTACTGGTCGTGCAGGTTCCACCACTGGTACGGCGGGGTCTGCGGGTAGCCCTCGGGCGAGTCCTCCCACTCCTCCTGGCGGCCGAGCGCGGTCATGTCGAGGTAGGCCCAGGTGGTGCCCATCGCCTCGTCGCCGCGGTCGTTGATGAAGTAGGTGCGGAAGATCGCATCGCCGTCGCGCAGGAACGCGTTCGTGCCGTGCCATTCGTCGACGCCGAAGTCGGCGTCGAAGTCGTCGGTGAGCGAGTACCACGGGATGTGCTCCCAGCCCATCCGCGCCTTCCAGCGCTCGATGTCCGCCTGCGGGGCACGGGAGACGAACACCAGCGTGGTGTCGCGGGCGTTCAGGTGCGCGAGGTGCGCGACCTGGTCGGCGAGGAACGAGCAGCCGGGGCAGCCATGCTCGGGCCAGCCGTGGACGCCGGGCTCGTAGAAGAACCGGTAGACGACGAGCTGGCGCCGCCCGTCGAAGAGGTCGAGCAGGCTCGCCGGCCCGTTCGGGCCTTCGAACGCGTACTCCTTCTCGACCGCCATCCGCGGCATCCGGCGGCGCTCGGCGGCCAGGGCATCGCGGGCGCGGGTCAGCTCCTTCTCCTTCACCAGCAGCTGCTCGCGGGCGGTCTCCCACTCCTGCTTCGAGACGATCGGCGGTGCGTTCATCGGGAGTCTTCCTCCTTGAGGTACTCGTCAACGGCATCGAAGAAGCGGCCCCAGAGGGCGCGCTGACGATCCATCCAGTCGGCCGCCTCGCTCATCACCTGCGGGTCGAGCGAGAGCCGGTGCGTCCGGCCCTCGACGACGCGCGTCACGACGCCCGTCTCCTCGAGGACCTTCAGGTGCTTGGAGATCGCGGGCTTGGACACGCCGAACCCGCCGGTGGCGTCGCCCACCGTGGCCGGGCCGGCGGCGAGGCGCTCGACGATGCCGCGGCGGATCGGGTGCGAGAGGGCTTTGAACGGATCGTTAACCACTAGGTTAACCGTACCAGACCGGGACCGCTCGATGGATCGGCGCCGTAGAGGTGACGATGAGACGCAGAGGGCCTTTGGTGGTGGTCGCGGCGGTTGCGCTCCTGCTGGTCGGGCATCGCGGCGGGTCCGAGACGGACGGCTCCGTCACGGCGTCCGCGGTGACCGCGCGGCCGGCCGGGACGCTGGTGTTCACGTTCGGCACCAACCGGCTGCTGGCGATCGACGTGGCGAGCGGCCGCAGAACGGCCCGCAAGGTGCCGTCGGTGGCCGCCTGCGGTCCGCAGATGTACGTGACCGGCGGCCACCTGGTCTTCGCCGCGCGCCAGAGGCGCCGGACGGTCGTGTTCTCCGTGCCGGTCGCGCTCGATCGGCCGCCACGGCGCCTGGGCGCCGCGCACGCCTTCGTCCCGTCGGCGACCGAGGGCCGCGTCTGGCTGGCCGGCGTCGACTGCACGCGCTCCGCGATGGTCGGGGCCCGCGAGGTGACCGTCGACGGCCGCGTGACCGCGGAGACCGACCGGCGGATTCCCGTGGCCTGGCTCGCCGGGGCGGTCTCGCACGGGCTCGTGCTGCAGCGCTCGCGCGAGCTCGTCGTGTGGGACCCGGAGACCGGAGAGACGGGCCGCCCGCTGGCGATCCAGGCCGTGACCGCGACCCGGGGCGACCTGCTCGCGGGGTGCGCTCCGGGCGCTGACTGCAGTGGGCTCGTGGTCCTCGACGCAACCACGGGCCGGCAGGTCCAGGCGCGCCGGCCGATCGAATGGGATGCGCGGTTCTCGCCCGACGGATCGCTGCTGGCCGCACCGGCTCGCACCGATCGCCGCTGGAAGGTGGCGCTGGTCGAGGCCGCCAGCGGCAGGACCACGATCGTCCCCGGCATCCGCTCCCGCCACTACCCGCAGCTGAGCTGGGCGGCCTCGAGCGGCTGGCTCTTCGTGCAGACCGGGCGCCGCATGATCGCCTACCGCCCCGGCCTGTCGCGTCCCGTCGCGTTGCCGTTCCGGGTGCCCCGCGGCGCCATCGCGTACATCGCCGGCTAACGGCGCTTCGTGCGGCCCTCCCGGTAGACGCTGGACAGGCGCCGAACGACGCCTTGTCGACGTTCTCGGCCACCGACGCGCTCGGTTGCGCCTTGCGCGCCTCGTGAGCGGCCTCGGGCGTGTCGCCGGGACGCTCGCGGCGCCTGAGCACGCGTTGCAGCCAGCGCGGGAGGCCTACTTCACCGCCCCAGTCGTCCTGCAGTTGGTTCGGCATGTCACCTCCTTTGGCTCCGTCCGATCGTACGCCGCAGGGAGCCGGCGCGGTCGGTCGTCCGTGGCGAGTAATCCGCGGTATGCGCGGATTAGCGCCACGACTGAACAACCTGCTCGGGTCTTACACCTAGAAGACGTTGACCTCGAGCCAGTCGGCGGCGAAGTAGGCCACGAAGAACGGCGCGATCGCCCACATCAGCGGATGGATCGCCCGGACCTTGCCGGTGGCGGCCATGACGATCACGTAGGCGATCACGCCCAGGCCGATGCCGGCCGCGATCGAGAACGTCAAGGGGATGCCGGCGATGATGAGGAACGCCGGGATCGAGCTCTCCGGTGCGTCCCAGTCGATGTCCCGGACGATGCGGATCATCAGGTAGCCGACCATGACCAGCGCGGGCGCGACGGCCGGGTGGATGACCGTGTCCTCGCCGACCGGGACGCCCTGGCCGACGAGCTCGATGATCGGCACGAAGAAGACCGCCAGCGCGAACAGCGCGGCCACGACGAGCCCGGTGAAGCCGGTTCGTGCGCCCTCGGCCACGCCGGCGCCGCTCTCGACGTACGTCGTGACGCTCGAGGTGCCCATCGCGCCGCCGAGGGCCGCCGCGCCGGAGTCGACGAGCAGCAGGCGGTCGGAGTTCGGGAGCTGGCCCCGGTCGTCGAGCATCCCGCCGCCGCGGCCGACGGCCACGGCCGTGCCGATGGTGTCGAAGAAGTCGGTCATGAACAGCGCGAAGATGACCGGGATCAGCGAGACGGTCAGGGCGTCGCCCAGCCACTCGGGATCGAGCGCGGCGCCGATCGTGTCGAAGTCGTCGGAGCCCGGAGCGTCGATCACGCCGTCGGGCCCGTTCAGCACGCCGAAGATGAGGCCGAGGGCGGTCGCCGCGAGGACGCCGAGGATGACCGCCCCTCGCACGCCGCGAGCGACGAGCACGGCCGCGACGAAGATGCCGGCGAGGGTGATCAGCGCCGGGCCGGACGTGAGGTCGCCGATCCCGATGCCGGTGGCCGGGTTGTTGACGACCACGCCGCCCTCGCGCAGGCCGACCAGCGTGATGAAGAGGCCGATGCCGACGCCGATCGCCAGCTTCAGCGCCATCGGCACCGCGTGCATGATCGCCGTGCGCAGGCCGGCGAGCACGAGGATCACGGCGATCAGGCCCTCGATCACGATCACGGCCATGCCGACCTGCCAGGGCAGGCCGCGGCCGAGGATGATGTCGAAGGCCACGACGGCGTTGATGCCGAGGCCCGGCGCCAGCGCGAACGGCAGGTTCGTGGCCAGCGCCATCGCCGCCGTGGCGATGGCGGCCGCGATCGCCGTGGCCACCGCGACGGCGCCGAACGGCATGCCCGCGGCACTGAGGATCGCCGGGTTGACGAAGAGGATGTAGCTCATCGTCAGGAACGTCGCCACGCCGCCGAGCGCCTCGGTGCGGGCGTCGGTCCCCCGGTCGGCGAAGTGGAAACGACGGGCGAGAGCGGTCATTTGGCGCGAACGTACCAGCGGTTGCGGCGGACCCGAACGGAGGTCGCCGGTCACGCTGGCGAACGTCAACCCCGGCATTGAGGGAGTGGGATCGGCCGGATTTCGAACTCGCGTCCTGGCTAGGGGTGACACCGTGACCCTTGGGCAGGACGCGGCGAGGAAACCGGCCCCGCCGGCGCCTCGCTTCCCTCACCCAGCCGCAGTTGACGTTCGCGCCCACGGCGCCTGGTTGAATCCCCGTTCCATGGAGGCGATCAACGAGCTCTCGCGCGATGCCTTCGTGGAGCGCTTCGGCGCGCTGTTCGAGCACTCGCCGTGGGTCGCCGAGATGGCGTGGCACGATCGCCCCTTCGCGGACGACGACGCGCTCTACGACGCGCTCGTGGCCGCCATGTACGCCGCACCGCGCGAGCGCCGCCTCGCGCTCATCCGCGCGCACCCCGACCTGGCCGGCAAGGCCGCCATCGAGGGCTCGCTGACCGCCAGCTCCACGCGCGAGCAGGCGTCGGCCGGGCTCGACCGGCTGACGCCGGACGAGTACGCCGCCTTCATGCGCACGAACACCGCCTACCGGGAGCGCTTCGGCTTCCCGTTCGTGGTCTGCGCGCGCGAGCACACCAAGGAGTCGATCCTGCGGGTCGCCGGCGAGCGGCTCGCGAACAGCGAGGACGAGGAGTTCCGCGTGGCCCTGCAGGAGATCGCGAAGATCGCCCGGCTGCGGCTGGAGGAGACGCTGTGAAGATCTCCTACGGCAAGCTGCGGGTGCCGGTCCACCGGATCCAGGGCGACGACGTCTTCGCCTGCGAGGTCAGCGTCGAGGTGCTGGGCGAGAACTTCGCCGCCGCCTACACGGAGGGCGACAACTCCGCCGTCGTGGCCACCGACACGATGAAGAACTTCATCCTGCGCGAGTCGCTGCACCACGAGGGCGCCACGCTCGAGAGCCTGCTCGCCTTCCTCGCCTCCAAGATGCTCGCGACCTACCCGGTGATGGAGGCCGTCCGGGTGAGCGGCAAGGAGCTCCGGTTCGACCGCGTCGCCGGCAAGGTCTTCTCCCGCTCGGGCGACGACCACGGCGTGGCGGCGGTCGAGATCGGGCCGGAGGGGCCGCGGTCGAGCACCGCCGGCCGCCACGGCCTGCTGCTGCTCAAGACCAGCGGCAGCGCCTTCACGCGCTTCGCGCGCGACGAGTACACGACGCTCCCCGAGCGCGGGGACCGCCCGCTCTTCATCCGGCTCGACGTCGACTGGCGCTACGCCTCCCCCGAAGACGCCGTCGACTCGCTCGCCGTCCGCGACCACCTCGCGCGGACCTTCGACGACTTCGTCTCGGAGTCGATCCAGCACCTCGTGCACGAGATGGGCACCCGGCTGCTGGCCGACCACCCCGAGATCGCCGAGCTCTCGTTCACGGCCGAGAACCACACGCGCGACCCGGTCGGCGAGGAGGACGGGCGCCGCATGTACACCGACCCGTTCCCGGCCCAGGGCCTGATCACGCTGACCCTCACGCGATGAGCCTGAGCACGCATGTCCTCGACACGGCGCGCGGCGTGCCCGCCGCCGGCGTGACGATCGAGCTGCGCCGCGGCGACGAGCTGCTCACCACCGCCGCCACGGACGAGGACGGGCGGGCGCGGCTCCTGGACGCGTCCCCGGCCGGCGAGTACGAGCTGACCTTCGCGGTCGGCGACTACTTCGGCGAGCGCGCGTTCCTGGACCGCGTGCCGGTGCGCTTCACGATCTCCGACCCCGGGGCGCACTACCACGTGCCGCTGCTCGTCTCGCCCTGGTCCTACAGCACGTACCGGGGCAGTTGAGCGGCGCGGCCCGCGTGCTGGAGCGCTGCGCGGTCCTCGGCCGGATCAGCGAGGAGCCGGACCGGCTGACACGGCGCTTCGGGACCGAGGCCATGGCGCAGGCGAACGAGGTCGTGGCCGGCTGGATGCGGGAGGCCGGGCTGACCACGCGCGAGGACCCGGTGCGCAACCTGATCGGGCGCCGCGGCGACGGGCCGGTGCTGATGCTCGGCTCGCACCTCGACACGGTCGTCGACGCCGGGCGCTACGACGGGCCGCTCGGGGTGCTCGTGGCGCTCGAGGCGGTCGAGCGGGTGGACCGCGACGTCGAGGTCGTCGGCTTCTCCGACGAGGAGGGCGTGCGCTTCGGCACGGCGTACCTCGGCTCGTCGGCCATGACCGGGCGATTCGACCCGGCCTGGCGCGACCGCCGCGACGGCGACGTGCGCCTCGGCGACCTCGTCGGCGACCCCGGCCCGGCGCGCGAGGACGTGCTCGGCTACGTCGAGGTCCACATCGAGCAGGGCCCCGTGCTCGAGAAGCTCGGCGAGCCGGTCGGGGTCGTCACGGCGATCCAGGGCCAGAGCCACGCCCTGGTCACCTTCACGGGCGAGGCCGGCCACGCGGGCACCGTGCCCATGGACGCCCGCCGCGACGCGCTGACCGCCGCCGCCGAGTGGATCCTCGCCGTCGAGCGCGCGGGCGGCACGGTCGGCCGCGTGCAGGTCGAGCCGAACGTCCGCAACGTGATCCCGGGAAGCGTGACCGTCACGCTCGACCTGCGCCACCCGGACGACGCGGCCCGTCGGGCGACCTTCGAGGCCCTGCGCCTGGAGGCCGGGCGCGGACGCGATGTCGAGGTCACCTGGCGCGACGGGGGCGACAGCCCGGCCGTCGCCATGGACGAGCGGCTCTCGAACGCCTTCGGCGTCGCCACCCGGCTGCCCAGCGGCGCCGGCCACGATGCCGCGATGATGGCCTCCATCGCCCCCACCGCGATGCTCTTCGTCCGCTGCGCCGGCGGCATCAGCCACAACCCGGCCGAGTCGGTCGAGGAGGCCGACGTCGCGGTCGCCATCGAGGCCCTGGAGCGCTTCCTGCGTGCCGTCTGACCTCGTCATCCGCGAGGCGACCGTCGTGCTCCCGGGCGTCTTCGGCGTCGTCGCCGACGTCGCCGTCGAGGGCGAGAAGATCGCGGCCATCGGCCCGGACCTGAAGGGCCGGGAGGAGCTCGACGCCCGCGGCCTGCACCTCTTCCCGGGCGTCATCGACGCCCATGTGCACTTCAACGAGCCGGGCCGCACCGAGTGGGAGGGCTGGGCCACCGGCAGCCGTGCGCTGGCGGCCGGCGGCGGCACCGCGTGCGTGGAGATGCCGCTCAACGCGCACCCGCCCACGCTCGACGGCGCGGCCTTCGACGCCAAGGTCGAGGCGGCCGAGGCCTCCTCCGTGGTCGACTTCGCGCTCTGGGGCGGCCTCACCCCGGACAACCTGGACCACCTCGAGGAGCTCGCGGAGCGCGGCGTCGTCGGCTTCAAGGCCTTCATGTGCGACAGCGGGATCGAGGACTTCCGGGCCGCCGACGACGACACCCTTCACGCCGGGATGGCCAAGGCCGCCGCGCTGGGCCTCCCGGTCGCGGTCCACGCCGAGCGCCCGGCACGGCTCACGACGCCGGACGGCACGGACTGGCGCGCCTTCGTCGCCTCGCGGCCGGTCGAGGCCGAGCTCGAGGCGATCGAGGTGGCCATCGCGATCGCGCGGGAGACGGGCTGCTCGCTCCACGTCGTGCACGTGAGCAGCGGCGCCGGCGTGGAGCTGGTGGCGCGGGCCGAGGGCGTGACGTGCGAGACCTGCCCGCACTACCTGATGCTGACCGAGGACGACCTCGACGAGCTCGGCACCCGCGCGAAGTGCGCGCCGCCGCTGCGCGGCGCCGCCGATCGGGAGGCGCTGTGGCGCCACGCCGAGGCCGGCCGGATCGCCTTCGTCGCCTCCGACCACTCGCCGTGCCCGCCCGCGCTCAAGGACCAGCCGTTCACCGCCGCCTGGGGCGGCATCGCCGGCGTTCAGACGACGCTCGGGCTCCTGCTCGAGCGCCTGCCGCCCCAGACCGCCGCGGCGCTGACCTCCGAGAACGTGGCCAAGCGGCTCCGCCTCCCCAAGGGCCGCCTCGAGCCGGGCGCCGACGCGGACCTGACGCTCGTCGACCTGCGCGAGCGCCGAGCCCCCGAGCTGCAGGACCGTCACAAGCTCAGCCCGTTCGCGGGCCGCCCGCTCCCGCGGGTCGTCCGCACCCTGGTCCGCGGCGGCTCGCCCCGCGGGCGCCTGATCACCCCGAGAGGAGACACATGAGCGACCTGCGCATCACCGCCGGCCCGTTCGCGTTCGGCGCCGACTGGGTCGAGGCCGCACCCAAGACCCGCGCGGCCTTCGAGCAGCTCCTCCCCTTCCGCAACAAGATCATCCACGTCCGCTGGAGCGGGGAATCGGCCTGGATCCCGCTCGGCGACCTCCAGACCAACGTGACGTTCGAGAACCACACGAGTCATCCCGCGCCGGGCGAGATCCTCCTCTACCCGGGCGGCTACAGCGAGACCGAGATCCTCTTCCCCTATGGCGGGACACATTTCTCGAGCATCGTCGGCCAGTTGGCGGGCAACCATTTCCTGACCGTCACGGAGGGCGCCGACCAGCTTCGGGACCTTGGCCGCCTCGTCTTGTGGGAAGGTGCGCAGGACGTGCTGTTCGAGACCAAAGGTTGAGGGAAACGATTCCCGACGCGATCGCGCAGGCCTTCGAGCCTGCGACCGCCGCACCGATGCGGGTGCTGCTCGTCGAGGACGACGACGCCGACGCCCTGCTCGTGGAGGACCTCCTCGTCGATTCCCGCACGCCGCTCACGCTGCGGCGCGCCCACACGCTGGCCGAGGCCGCCTCGCCGGCGCTCGACGTCACGGACTGCGTGCTGCTCGACCTCGCGCTGCCGGACGCCTCGGGCCTCGAGGCGCTCCGCGGGCTGCTCGCCCGCGACCAGGCGCCGGCCATCATCGTGCTCACCGGCCTCGACGACGAGGTGCGCGGCGCCGAGGCGGTGGCCGCGGGCGCCCAGGACTACCTCGTCAAGGGCCAGGTCGACGGCCCGCTGCTGGGCCGCGCCATCCGCTACGCGATCGAGCGCCGGCGCGCCGAGCAGGTCCAGCAGCAGCTGCAGGCCGCGCGGCTGCACGCGGCGGAGAACGCCCGCCTGGAGCGCGGCCTGCTCGCCACGCCGCTGGTCTCCGACGCCGCGCTGAACCTCGCCACCCACTACCAGCCGGGCCGCCGCCGCGCGCTCCTCGGGGGCGACTTCTACGACGCCGTCGAGCAGGCCGACGGCACCGTCCACGCCGTGATCGCCGACGTCTGCGGCCACGGTCCGGACGAGGCGGCGCTCGGCGTGTGCCTGCGCGTCGCCTGGCGCACGCTGATCCTGGCTCACAGCCCGGTCGACACGCTGCTGTCGACGCTCGAGGAGATCCTCGAGCACGAGCGCCACGAGGAGAGCGTGTTCACCACCCTGTGCATGGCGACCGTCGCGCCCGACCGGCGCTCCGCCGTGCTGCGCGTGGCCGGGCACCCGCCCCCGCTCGTGCTGACCCCGGACGCCATCCAGCCGGTCCGCCTGGAGCGACCGGGCCCGCCGCTGGGCGTGATCGAGGACGCGGCGTGGGCGCCGCAGACGGTCGAGCTCCCCGAGGGCTGGGCGCTGCTCCTCTACACCGACGGCCTCCTCGAGGGCCGCCGCGGCGACGGGCGGCTCGGCGAGGAAGGGCTGGCGGAGCTGGTCACGATCGCCCGCCGCGGTGGAGCCGATCCGTGGGCCCTGCTCCGGCAGGTCGTGGTCGGCGCCGAGGAGCACAACGGCGGCCCGCTGCTCGACGACGCCGCCGCGCTCCTGCTCGTCGAGCGATGAAGCGCGGCCGGACGGTCACGCAGTGGCTCGCGATCGCCGTCGGCGCGCTCGTGCTGCTCGCGGTGCTGAACATCGTCGGCGGGCTCCTGGCCCTCTCCCGGCTCACCGACGCCCGCGAGGCGCTCGCCGACCGGCTCGACCCGGCGGCAGCCGCAACGCTCAGCCTCTCGGCGGCGCTGGTCGACCAGGAGACCGGCGTGCGTGGCTACGCCCTGGAGGCGCGCGGCGAGTTCCTCGAGCCGTACGAGCGGGGCCGGCAGGAGGAGGCCGATCTCGTCACCGAGCTGCGACCGCTGCTTTCCGGCGACCTCGAGCGTGACCTCGAGGCCACGGTGGACGCCGCGGCGGCCTGGCGGACCGACTACGCCGAGCCGATCATCCAGGCCGTGGGCGGGGACGGTGACCCGCCGTCCGACGCGATCGGCAAGGCGCGCTTCGATGCCGTCCGCGCCGAGCTCTCCCGGCTCCAGGAAGACGTGAACGCGGAGCGGGCGGTCGCGCGCGCGGAGCTCAGCGACGAGGCCGATCGCGTCGAGCGCATCTTCATCTTCTTCGGCGTCGTGCTGCTCCTCGGGCTCGCGCTCGCGGCCTTCACCCTGCGCCGGGTGGTCGTCCGCCCGCTCCAGGAGCTGGCCACGACCGTGCGCGACGTCGCGCGCGGGAACTTCGGCCACCAGATCGAGGCCCGCGGCGCCCGCGAGGTCCGCGAGGTCGCGGCCGACGTCGACGCGATGCGCCGGCGGATCGTCAGCGAGATCGCCGAGCTGCAGCGCGCCGAGGAGGAGCTCATCCATCAGGCCCAGGAGCTCCAGCGCTCCAACACCGAGCTCGAGCAGTTCGCCTACGTGGCCTCGCACGACCTGCAGGAGCCGCTGCGCAAGGTCGCGAGCTTCTGCCAGATGCTCGAGCAGCGCTACAAGGGCCAGCTCGACGAGCGCGCCGACCAGTACATCGCCTTCGCCGTCGACGGCGCCAAGCGCATGCAGCAGCTCATCAACGACCTGCTCGCCTTCTCGCGCGTCGGCCGCATGACCCAGCCGCACGAGATCGTCGACACGGCGGAGCTCGTGGCGCGTGTGCGCCGGCTGCTCTCGCCCGCGATCGAGGAGACCGGCGCGGAGGTGGTCGCCAACGGCCTGCCGCCGGTGCGCGGCGACGCCTCGCTGCTCGCGCAGGTGTTCCAGAACCTGATCGGCAACGCGATCAAGTTCCACGGCGACGACGCCCCGCGGGTCGAGATCACGGCCGAGCGCGACGGCGCCTTCTGGCGGTTCCGCTGCTCCGACAACGGCATCGGCGTCGAGGACGAGTACGCCGAGCGGATCTTCATCATCTTCCAGCGGCTGCACCCCCGGACCGCGTACGAGGGCACCGGCATCGGACTCGCGATGTGCCGCAAGATCATCGAATATCACGGTGGCCGGATCTGGCTCGACGAGGAGGCCGACCACGGCTCCACCTTCCTGTTCACCCTGCCGGCTGAGGAGACGCCCGTCCCATGAGCTCGCTCGACCCCTACGACCCGATCGACGTACTGCTCGTCGAGGACGACGCCGGCGACGTCCTGCTCATCCGCGAGGCGTTCGAGCACAACAAGGTCCACAACAACCTCGCCGTCGTGTCGGACGGCGTGGAGGCGATCGAGTTCCTGCGTCGCGAGGGTGCCCACCGCACGGCCGAGCGGCCGGACCTCATCCTGCTCGACCTCAATCTGCCCCGCAAGGACGGGCGCGAGGTGCTGGCCGAGGTCAAGAGCGACCCCGAGCTGCGCTCCATCCCGGTCGTCGTGCTGACCACCTCCAAGGCGGAGGAGGACGTGCTGCGCAGCTATGACCTCCACGCCAACGCGTACGTGACGAAGCCCGTGGACTTCGAGCGATTCATCGAAGTGGTGCGGCAGATCGACGAGTTCTTCGTCTCGGTGGTCAAGCTGCCTCACCGCTCCGACTGACACATCGGGGTTACCTGCCCTACTCGCGGGTGCGCGCGGCGGTCGACCGCCGCCGACGGCGGGACTACGCTCCGCCGCAACTCGAAGGGGAGGTTCATAGTGAGACGTGTTGTTCTGGCCCTGGCGGCCGCGTTCGCCCTTGCCCTTGTCGTCGGCTGCGGCGGCGACGACGACTCCGGGTCTGAGGAGCCCGCGCAGTCGGGCGACACCGGGCAGCAGGAGGCGAAGCAGGGCGGCGACCTGACCGTGCTCTACGCCGCCGACGTCGACAAGATCGACCCCGGTGCGACCTACTACCAGTACGGCTTCCTCGTCGCCTACGCGACGCAGCGCCCGCTCTACTCGTTCAAGCCCGACGACGCGATCACTCCCGAGCCGGACCTCGCCGAGGATGCGCCGGAGATCTCGGGCGACGGCAAGACCGTCACGGTGAAGATCCGCACGGGCGTGAAGTTCGCCCCGCCCGTCGATCGCGAGGTCACCTCGGCGGACGTCAAGTACGCGATCGAGCGCGGCTTCAAGCCCGAGGTCGCGGGCCCCTACGTCGGCGCCTACATGAGCGACCTCGAGGGCCTCGAGGCGTACACGAGCGGCAAGGCCAAGGACATCTCGGGCATCGAGACGCCCGACGACCAGACCATCGTCTTCAAGCTCGCCCGCCCGCGCGGCGCGATCTTCGCCGGCGCTCTGGCGCTCCCCGCCTCGGCGCCGGTGCCGAAGGAGGTCGCCCAGAAGTACGACGCCAAGACGCCGTCCAACTACGGCAACTTCCAGGCCTTCACCGGCCCGTACATGATCGAGCACGACGAGACCACGGGCGAGCTCACCGGCTACACGCCGGGCTCCGAGATCAAGCTCGTGCGCAACCCGAACTGGGACGCGTCGACCGACTACAAGCCGGCCTACCTGGACTCGATCACCATCAAGGAGGGCAACGACCCCGACGTCGCCTCGCGGCAGATCCTCGAGGGCGAGTCGCAGGTCTCGGGTGACTTCCAGCTCCCGGCGACGATCCTGTCCAGCGTGTCCAAGGGCGACCAGAAGGACCAGATGGTCCTCACCCCGCCGACCGGGCGCTTCCGCTATATCGCGCTCAGGACGGACGTCGAGCCGTTCGACAACCCGGACGTCCGGCGCGCGCTCAACGCCGCGTTCGACAAGACCGCGCTGCGGCAGGCGTTCGGCGGCCCGATCACCGGCGACATCCCGACGCACTGGATCCCGCCGGGCCAGCCGGGCTTCGAAGAGGCCGGCGGCGAGGCAGGGCCGGGCGTCGACTTCATGGCCAACGAGTCGGGCGACCTCGAGCTCGCCAAGGAGTACATGAAGAAGGCCGGCTACGCCTCCGGCATGTACGACGGCGGCAAGACGTTCACCGGCGTGTCGGACAACGCCACGCAGCAGAAGAACGTCTCGCAGGTCGCCGTGGCGCAGTTCGAGAAGCTCGGCTTCAAGGTGGACATGAAGTACGTCGTGCGCGACTCGATGTACACGAAGTTCTGCCAGGTGCCGACCAACCAGCCGGACATCTGCCCGAGCGTCGGCTGGCTGAAGGACTTCGCCGACGCGGAGACGCTGCTCAACCCGGTGTTCAACGGCAAGAACATCCTCGAGGAGGGCAACTCGAACTTCGCCCTCCTCGACGACCCGGCGATCAACAAGATGATGGACGAGGCCGAGGTCGTGAACGATCCCGCCGAACGCGCGACCGCGTGGGGCGAGGTCGACAAGGCGCTCACCGAGACGGCGGCGGCCATCCCGTGGCTGTGGGACAAGCAGCCGATGCTGCGCTCGACGAACGTCAACGGCGTGGTCAGCCAGTCCAACGCCGCCTGGGACCTGACCTTCACGTCCCTCAACTAGCTAGTCCGGATCGTCGTGCGGGCATCTCCGCCCGCACGACGGTCCCGCCGCCGGGCGGGCTCTCCACGTGGAGGCGCCCGCCCAGTGCGGCCACGCGGTCGGCGAGCCCGGCCAGGCCGGAGCCGCCCGCCGGGTCGGCGCCGCCGATGCCGTCGTCCTGCACGCCGACGACCACGTGGCCGTCCTGCCGCGTCACGGTGACCTCGGCGGTGCTGGCGGACGCGTACTTGGCCACGTTGGTGAGCGCCTCCATGACCACGAAGTAGGCGGCGGCCTCGACGGCCGGCGGGAGATCCTCCAGGTCCGCGGTGGTGACCCTGACCGGTAGGGGCGCGCGGGCGGCCAGCCCCGCGAGCGCCGGGTCGAGCCCGCGCTCGGTGAGCACGGCGGGATGGATGCCCCGGGCCAGCTCCCGCAGCTCGGAGAGACCAGCCGTGAGCTCGCTGGCCGCGCTGTCGAGCAGCGCCGCCACCTTGGTGCCCGGCTCGATCTGCTTGCGCGCCAGGTTGAGGGTGATCGAGAGGCTGACGAGCCGCTGCTGGGCGCCGTCGTGGAGGTCGCGCTCGAGCTTGCGGCGCGCGGCGTCGCCCGCGGCGACGAGGCGCGCGCTGGCCGCGCGCAGCTCCTCGTAGCGGGCGCGGACCTCGGCGGTGAGCCGCTCGTTCTCGAGCGCCAGCGCGGCGGCGGCGCCGGCCGTGCGCACGAGCTCGGGCTCGTCGCCGAGCGCCGGGTCGTGGAGGATCGCGGCGACCGGCGCGCCGTCGCGCTCGATCTCGGTGACCGCGCCGGCCAGCTCGACCGTGCGGCCCTGGGCGTCGACGTAGCGGCCCTGCTCCGGCAGCCAGTAGGCGAGCTGCAGCGTGTCGTCGCCGAGCGCCTCGGCCAGGGCGTCGCGCGCGCTGGCGCCGCCGAGCCGCTCGAAGAGGACGCTCACGGCGCCCGCCCGCGAGAGGCTGGACCGCATCAGCCCGAGCAGGAACGCGAAGGGCAGCGAGATGATGAGGATGAGCAGCACCCCGTCGGCGGCGCTCGACACGTCGTCGGCGCCCATGGCCGCCGGGATCACCGTGAGCACGCCGAAGATGGCGATCGCCGCGCCGGTCCAGACGACGGGGCTCATGGCGCGCCGCTGGACCGGGCCGAAGCCGCGGTACCGGCGGATGAGGACGACGGCGAGCGCGGCGAGCACCGCGACGGTCATCACCACGCCGACGCCCTCCACGATGTCCGCGGCGGTCGCGTCGTCCCAGACGAGCAGCACGTTGTCGGGACAGTCGCCGCGGCAGTCGGCCGGCTCGGCCAGGACGAGCAGCCCGACGAGCGGCAGCACGGAGGTGGCGAGCCAGCCCAGGAGCACGAGCCGGTGCTCGAGCCCGGCGGCCACGCGGCCGGTCGGGAACGCGAGCAGCATGTGGACGAGCGCCCCGATCCAGAGCGCGCTGAGTGCGAGCCCGGCCGTGTAGGCCCAGGCGGCCTGCGCGCTCTCCAGGGCGCCGAAGAACCACAGGAACCCGACCAGCGTCATCAGCGCGCCGACGCGGTTGTCCGGCCGCCGCCACCAGGCGTAGAGCCCGGCGAAGATGAACCCCCACCCGAGCATGGCCGCGAGCACCACCTCCGCCGTGCTGAACGACCGGGGACTCGTGGTGACGAGCGCGAGCGCCGCCAGGCCCAGGACGAGGCCGGCGATCAGGAGCCCGAGGAGCGCGCGACGAAGGCCGCTCATGGGCTGACGTTACTCCGGTCGGACGTCGATCGTCTGAGACATCGTCACCGGGTGCAGCGAGCAGAAGATCCGGTACTGGCCGGGGACGGTGAGGCGCTGGCGGAACGTGCCGCGCCGGGTGTAGGCCGAGGCGAAGGCGCGCGGGCCGTTGGCGAGCGTGACGTCGTGCTGGACCGGGTCGTCGAACTTCCAGCGGACGAGCGCACCGCTCGCGATGGACAGGCGGCGCGGCTTGAAGGCGGCGTTGGAGACCGCGACGTCCGCCTCGGTCGTCCGCGGTGACGATCGGGCCCGTGAGATCGGCCACGGGGAAGGCGATGCCCTGGGCATCCAGGGCGGAGAGCTCGGGCTGCTCGAGCGGCGGGACGTCGCGGCCGGGGGCGCCGAGGAAGGCCAGGCGCTGCTCGGTGATGTCGGCGGGCGGCGGCGGGCAGGGCTCGGGGCGGCCGGGCCCGTGCGCGATGTAGAGGTGCATGATCCCCATCACCGCGCTGTGCGGGCTGGCGTTGGAGTAGTTCGAGGTGACCTTCAGGCGGTCGCCGCGGTCGACGGGCCAGCCGGTGGCCGAGACGGCGACGCCCATGCTCCGGGGCGCCGGCTCGTGGAGCACCGGCGACAGGTTGTAGATCGGGTCGGTCTCGGTGCCGTAGCGCGCGGTCGAGGTGAGGAGCGGGCGGCCGGCGCAGCGCTCGTCCGCGACGTCGATCGAGAGCGCGCCGCCGTGGGCGTGGGCCGCCCCGACGACGATGCGGCCGGCCTTCGGGACCGTCCAGGTGCGGGAGCGCTGGTGGGTCCCGCCGTCGCCCGGGACGCTGTAGATCTTGCCCTCGGCGCAGCTCACGCTGACCCAGTACGGCGTGACCGGGGTCAGCGGGTCGTCGGTCACGGTGACCGTGTACTGCAGGTACACGCGGTCCTTCGTGTGGCGGTGGTTCATGTACATCCAGCCGACGCGCCAGCGGTCGCCCTTGCGGATCTTGTAGCCGTAGCCGGGCGGGAGCTGGACCGCCTGGTCCTCCTCCCCCGTGCCGTAGAACGTCTCGGCGTCCTTGGAGCGGCAGTCGCCGGCGCGGCGGTCGCCCTTGAAGCGCCCGTGGTTGACGAAGAAGACGTGGTGGAGCATCACGCGCTCCTGCGGCACCGGGTTGCCGGCGGCGTCGACCAGCCGCGCGTACATCGCCGTGACGAAGCCGTTGCGCTGTGGGCGCCCGCGTGCGCTGGAGGCCCTGCTCGGTCCCGTAGCCGTTGAGGGCGACGGGGCCGACGCGCCAGGTGTGGGTCGTGGTCTTGGCCTGCGCCGGGGCGGCGAGGAGCAGCACGACGAGGACGACCCCCAGCCCGAACCTGATCACCGGGCCGACGCTAACCGACGCTCGGTCATTCGTCCAATTCATCAAGGGTGCAGTGAAGTGGTCGATCAGGGGTGCGTAATGCGCTTGTGTCGTTCCGCACTCCTGGCCGCCTTCCTGCTGGCCGTCGCTCCCGCTGCCGCTCAGGCCGCCACCGTCTCGCTGGGCGGGGCCACGCTGACGTACGTCGCCGCCGAGGGCGAGGCGAACACGCTGTCGGTGACCCTCGCGGCCGGCACCTACACGCTGACCGACGCGACCGCGCCCTTGACCGCGGGTGGTGGCTGCATCCAGATCACGCCGTCGGAAGCCACCTGCCCCAGCGCCGGGCTGACCCTGCTGAGCGTGGACGGACGGGACCGCGACGACGTCATCTCGATCGGCCCCGGCACCGCCAACGCGACGCTGACCGGCGGCGCGGGCGACGACGTGCTCGGAGGCGGCGACGGCGCCGACACGCTGAACGGCGGCACCGACGCGGATGTCCTGAACGCCGGTGCGGGCATCGACACGCTGAACGGCGACTGGGGCGACGACTCGCTGACGGGCGGCACCGGCGCGGACGTCTTCAACGGCGGCGCCGGCACCGACGTCGCCGACTTCTCCACCCGCGTCTCCGCGGTGACGATCTGGATCGACGCGCTGGCCAACGACGGCGCGCCCGCCGAGGGCGACTTCGTCAAGACCGACGTCGAGAACGCGATCGGCGGCTCGGGCAACGACACGATGCTCGGCGGCGCGCTGGCCAACGTCCTGTGGGGCGGCGCCGGCCATGACTCGATCGACGGCGAGGCCGGCAACGACACGCTGGACGGCGGCGACGGGGACGACTCGCTGACCGGCGGCGCGGGCACGGACATCGTGACCTACGCGGGCCGCGTCGCGGCGGTGACCGTGACCCTGGACGGCCTGTCCGGCGACGGCGCCGCCGGCGAGGACGACACCGTCCGCACCGACGTCGAGAGCGTCGTCGGCGGCTCGGGCGACGACACGCTGACCGGCAGCGCGATCGCGGACACCCTGTCGGGCGGGCCGGGTGCCGACGTCCTGCACGGCGAGGCCGGCGCCGACGTGATGAACGGCGACGACGGCGACGACACGCTGGAGGGCGGCGCCGGCGGCGACACCCACACCGGCGGCGCCGGGCTCGACACGGCCGACTACTCGACGCGCATCGCCTCCGTGACCGTCGACCTGGACGGCGCGGCCGACGACGGCGAGACCGCCGAGGCCGACAACGTGCGCCCCGACGTCGAGCGGATCGTCGGCGGGTCGGGCGACGACACGCTGACCGGCAACAACGCCACCAACGTGCTGTCGGGCGGCGCGGGCAACGATCTGCTCGACCTCGGTCGCGGTGCGGGCGACGTCGCGATCGGCGGCGGGGACGTGGACACCGTCACCTACACGGCGCGGACGGCGCCGGTGCTGGCCGACGTCGACGGCGTCGCCGACGACGGCGAGGCCGGCGAGAACGACCTGATCTCCGCCGACGTCGAGAACCTGACGGGCGGCGGCGCCAACGACCGCCTGACCGGCTCCGCCGGCGTCAACGTGCTCAACGGCGGCAGCGGCAACGACGTGCTCGACGGCGGCCTCGGGGCCGACCTGCTGCTGGGCGGCGCGGGCACCGACACGGCCGACTACACGGCTCGCTCGGCCCCGATCACGGCCGACTCCGACGGCGCCGCGGACGACGGCGAGGCCGGCGAGAGCGACACCGTGGAGACCGACGTCGAGGGCATCGCCGGCGGCGGCGGCGCCGACGTCCTGACCGGCACCACCGGCACCAACATCCTCAGCGGCGGCGCGGGCAACGACGTGCTCGACGGCGCTCAGGGCGACGACGAGCTCGACGGCGGGCTCGGCAACGACGACCTCACCGGCGGCGCGGGCTCGGACCTGCTGCGGGCCGGCGCGGGAGCCGACAACGTCCGCTCGCGCGACAGCTCCTCGGACCTCGTGCGCTGCGGTGCCGACACCGACGTCGAGACCGGCGACTCCTACGACGACATCGCCGAGTGCGAGACCTCGGACGTGCCCTCGACGGTCGGGCCGACGGGTCCGGCGGGTCCCACGGGCGCGACGGGTCAGACCGGCGCGCCGGGCGCGACGGGCGGGACGGGCGCCACCGGTGCGACCGGCCCGGCCGGCCGCGATGCCGTGGTCACCTGCAAGTCCGGCAAGGTCAAGGGCACCAAGGTCTCGGTCGTCTGCAGCGTGAAGATCGCGGGCGCCTCGGCCGTGCGCGCCTCGTTCAAGCGCGGCGGGCGCGCCGTGGCAGCGGCACGCGGCCGCTCGATGGCGGTGCACCTCGCGCGCGGGCGCTACTCGGTCGTGCTCACGTACCGGGTCGACGGCGCGCGCAAGTCGGTCACGCAGCGCGTCCGCGTGCGCTGAATCGGCACGATTCCGCGCGCAAGTCGGCACAGCCCCTGCGCCACGTGCGACGCCCGGCCTGGGATCGTCGCAGCATGCCCGTCTCAGACCGCCACCGCGCAGCCGAAGCCCGCTTCCGCTCGCTCCTCGAGGAGGCTGACCTCTCGCCGCCCGACCGCGTCGAGTACGACGCCGAGGAGCTCATCTTCTTCTGGGACGAGCCCAAGCTGGCCGTGATCGTCGAGCTCGCCTAGCGGTCGGCCTCGTCGCGGCGCCGTCGGACATCGCCATTGAATCGTACGCCCGCCGAGGGAACGCGATCGCTACTGTCCTGGGAGCGATGGATGTCGGCATCGGGCTCCCCAACGCAATACGCGGCGTGGACCGCGCCGGCATCGTCGAATGGGCGCAGCGAGCCGAGGAGGCGGGCTTCTCCTCCCTCGGGACCATCGACCGGATCGCGTTCGCGAACTACGAGTCGCTGATCGCGCTGGCGGCCGCCGCCGCGGTCACCGAGCGCATCCGGCTGGTCACCGACATCCTCATCGCGCCCCTGCGGACCAACACCGCCCTCTTCGCCAAGCAGGCGGCCACGATCGCCGACCTCTCGGGAGGCCGCCTCGTCCTCGGCCTCTCGCCCGGGGGCCGCGAGGACGACTACGAGGTCAGCGGCGCCGACTTCCACACCCGCGGCCGCGACTTCGATCGCCAGCTCGGCGAGCTCCACGGCCTCTGGAAGCACGACAGCCCCGTCGGCCCGCGGGTCGAGCACCCGCCGGCGCTGTTCATCGGCGGCACCTCCGACGCGGCGTTCCGCCGCGCCGCGCAGTACGCCGACGGCTGGACGATGGGAGGCGGCGACGCGTCGAGGTTCGCGGAGCCCCGCGACAAGCTGCGCGAGGCCTGGGCGACCGCCGGCCGCACCGACGAGCCGAAGACGATGGCCCTCTTCTACTTCGTCCTCGGCGACGACGCCGAGGCGATGGCACGCGAGAAGCTCGGCGACTACTACGCCTTCCTCGGCCCCTACGCCGAGCAGATCGCCGACGGCGCGGCCAAGGACGCCGACACGATCAAGCAGCTCCTCGCCGGCTTCGACGAGGCGGGCCTGGACGAGGTGATCGCCTTCCCGGCTTCACCCGACCCCGCTCAGGTCGACCTCCTCGCCGACGCCATCCGCTAACGCGGAGGCGCGACGGGCTCGAGCGCCTCGAGCCGCTTCTCCAGCGTCTCCAGGGCGTAGTCGGCCTGCTTCAGCTGCTGCTGCGCGTCGCTGACGATCTTCTGGATCTCGACGACCTGATCGCGGAGCGACTTCGCTGACTCGAATTTCCCCATGACCGACCGTCATCGTCTTCCAGCAACTGACGGCAGGTCAACCCTACGTGTCAGAACTCCTGATCGTTCGGGGAGCTTCAAGCGCCAACCGGCGCCGGACCTGTCGGCACCGACCCGTATTTTGCGAGCGTGAGCGGGGAGAGCGAACGGTCCATCGGCTTCTGGCGCGCCGCCCTGCACCTCGGCGGGCTCTGGGCGCTGGCGTTCGTCCAGCCGATGTTCGAGCTGCTCGGCGACAGCGCGCAGTTCTTCGTCGCCCGCGGCCACACGACGTTCGACATCCTCGTGTTCGCGCTGGGCTACGGACTCGTGCCGCCGCTCGCGGCCGCCGGGGCCGTCTGGGCGGTCGGGAGGATCCGGCCCGAGCTGGGCTGGTTCCTCCACCTCGCGTTCATCGGCCTGCTCGTGGCCGCGTTCGTGCTGCCGCCGCTCGGCGACGCGCTGTCGGGCTCCGTGGTGGCGGTCGGGGTCGCGCTCCTGCTCGGGATCGGCGCCGTGGTGCTCTACGTCCGCGCGGCCGGCGTCCGCGCGTTCCTGACCGTCCTCTCCCCCGCGCCGCTCGTGTTCCTGGTCCTCTTCCTCTTCTTCTCGCCCGTGTCCGACCTCGTGATGCCGGGAGAGGCGTCGGGGTCGGTCGCGGGGCCGGCGAGGTCGTCGACGCCGATCGTCCACATCGTCCTCGACGAGCTGCCGGTCTCGACGCTCACGGGTCCCGACGGCCGGATCGACGCCGAGCTCTTCCCGAACCTCGCGCGCTTCGCCGCCGACGCCACCCTGTACCGCAACGCGACGACCGTCGCCGACAACACCTCCGAGGCGATCCCGGCGCAGCTGACGGGAGAGACGCCCCAGGTCGACGACCTGCCGACGTCGACCGACCATCCGCGCAACCTCTTCACGCTGTTCGGGCGCAGCCACGAGATCTCCGCCGTCGAGCCGATCACCGACGTCTGCCCGGCTCGCCTCTGCCCCGAGCCCAAGCCGGCGACCCGCGCGCGGCTCTCGGGCCTCGCGAAGGACCTGCGGATCGTCGCCGAGCATCTCCTCCTCCCCGACGATCTCAGCGAGGGCCTGCCCCCGATCGACGACGGCTGGCTCGGCTTCGACACCGCGCAGGTGGATCGCTCCCCCCGGGCGCGGCTCCTCGGGCGCGTGGTCGAGCGGCTCCGGGGCGACGACGCCCCGGCGCACTTCGCCCGCATGACGGCCGCGCTCGACCGGCCGTCCTCGCGCCCGCCGCTGATCTTCATGCACTCGTCGCTCCCGCACGGCCCGTCGCACTACCTGCCGGACGGCCGCGAGTACGCGATCCACCGCGGCGCGTACCCGGGGTTCCGCGACGGCCGCTGGAGCGACCGCCAGTGGCAGGTCGATCAGATCTTCCAGCGGCACGTGCTGCAGACCCAGTACACCGACGCGCTGGTCGGCCGGCTGCTCGACCGGGTCCGCGCGGTGGGCCTCTACGACGACGCGGTGATCCTCGTCACCGCCGACCACGGCGTGTCGTTCCACGCCGGCCAGCCTCGCCGGCGCCTGGAGGAGGAGACGAGGCCCGACCTCGTCGTCGTCCCCTTCCTCCTCAAGCGGCCCGGTCAGCGCTCGGGCGGCGTCGACGAGCGGGCGGTCCGCACGATCGACGCCCTCCCGACCATCGCCGAGGCGGCCGGGGTCCCGCTGCCGTGGAAGGCCGACGGGATGCCCGCCGACGAGCGCCCGGTCGACGCCGGCGCGCCGATCGACGTGATGGACGACGGCGAGCCGGGCGCGCCCGGGCCGCTGGGACCGCTCGTCGAGGGCGTCCGTGAGCGGGACGAGGTCGAGGAGCGACTGCTGCGGCGCGGCGTGTACGGCATCGGACCGCGCCCGGACCTGCTCGGCCGCCGCGTCGGCGACGCTGCTCCGAGCGGGTCGCGTGCCACGATCGACGCACCCGGCGCCTACGAGGCCATCGCCGAGGACGCGGCCGTCGTGCCGTCGCTCGTCTCGGGCTCGGTGGCGGACCTCCCGGACGGCACGGTCCTCGCCGTCGCCGTCAACGGCCGCATCGAGGCGACCACCCGGACCTACCCGGCCGAGAGCGGCGGCCAGTTCGCGGCCATGGTGCGCCCGGATTCCCTCCGCGTGGGGTCCAACTCGATCAGCGTGCTGCAGGTCCTCCCGGGGGGTCGGCTGCGTCCAGTAGCTCGGGTGGGAACACCGAGGCCGCCGAGTCGGTGACCTCGATGCCGGCCAGCCGCCCGTAGTGGTCGAAGTGCAGGACGATCGAGCCCAGCGCCGGCACCCGATCGGCATCACCGAGCTCGTCCAGCGCCACGGAATCCCGGATCTCGCCGCCGGAGCCGAGGTCGAGGTACGCGCGGCCGGCCGCGTCCAAGGTCGTGCGGATCACTACGCGTTGACCGCCACGTTCGGGGGGGCCTCAGCGCTCCGGCCGGCGCCGACCTTCCCGAACACGCCGGCCAGCAGGACCGAGAGCGCGCCGATCAGGGCGCCGACGACGAGCGAGACGAACACGCTGACCACCACGGCGATCCATGACATCGAGAGCAGGCCGCCGAACGCGCCCGTCCCGGCCGCCAGCGGGGTATCCGTGATGGCTGCAATGAGGGCTTCCGCGGTGTGTGGTCCTTTGCCGCCCGGCACGAAGTTGTCGAGCCCGGTGGCGATCCACCAGAAGAACACCGACGCGTAGCAGAAGAACGCGGGCGCGGGCGCGAACCGGTCGTCCTCCACGACGGTGGAGAGCACCACCAGCCCGGCGGCGGTGATCCCGATCATGACGGCGAGTCCCCAGAAGTCGGGCGACTCGGCGAGCATCGGCCCGAAGAACATCGCGATCCCGGCGCCGACCGAGCCCGTCGCCGCGGCGATGACGGTCTTCCCGAGGGCGGCGCGATTCGCGCCGAGCATGAAGTAGAGCCCCCACGCGACGAACAGCGCCGGCAGGATCAGATGGACGTTCTCCGGGAGCCCGTAGGCGCCGAACACCCCGTTCTGGACCGTCACCCAGTGGAACGTGAAGTTCAGCGCGAGCTCGGTCGCGAGGAACGCCAGCAGGCCGATCGACACGATCAGCGGTACGACGGCCTTCAAGCGAGTGGCCATGTCTCTCTCCTCCTCGGGGACCGGCGGAGTGTTCAGGCGCCAAGCTCGCCGCGCAAGAAATCCTTGAATCCTGGGATTTCCGCCGATTCTGGCGCACGGACGCTTACGGCGCTCTTGATTCCGGTTTATGGTCGGACCGTGCGTCGAGCCGTGCTCATCGCCGCGCTCATCACGCTCGTGCCGGCCACGAGCGCGCAGGCGAGCAGCATGGTCTACATCAAGCGCGGCGACGTCTGGCTCGCCGACGGGAACGGCAAGCGCCAGCGGGCGATCACGAAGAACGGCACACCGGGCAACCCGTACCGGTCGCCTGCGTACTCCGACAAGGGCGTCATCACGGCCGTCAGGGGCCGGCGCGACGTCCACTTCTTCGACCGGCGCGGCAAGAAGCTGCGCCGCGCCCGCGACCTGACCGGCGGTCCGACGCCGCCGTTCGATCCGGTGATCGTCGACCATGCGATCTCCCCCGACGGGCGGAGACTCGCGTCGACGCTCTGGCTCACCACGCGCGACGCGACGCCGAAGCCGGGCGAGCCGACCGGGACCGACTACGGCACGACCGTCTGGTACACGCAGACGAAGAACGGCAAGCGACTGCCCGGCACCACCGACAGCGGGCAGAGCGTGACCTGGGCGGGCAACGAGGAGCCGATCGTCTTCGCGCCCTACGTCTACCACTCGGCCGACGCATGGCTCGTCGACCTGAGCATCCCCAACTCCCCGACCCAGTGGTTCCAGGACCGCGCCACCGTCGACGTCCTCGACCCGAGCGACGGCGAGCCGCTCGACGACGGCGAGGTCACGCGCGGGCGGGACAAGATCGCGGTCGTACGAGGGCCGAACACCACGGCCAGCTCGGCGCCCACGATGATCCGCGTCTACGCCGTCTCGAGCCTCAGCGCCCGACCGACGGAGCGCTGCGACCTGCGCGCGGCCCCGAACAGCCGCATCGAGAGCCCCACCTGGTCGCCCGACGGCAACCGCCTCGCGTGGAGCGAGAGCGACGGGATCTGGGCGTGCCCGATCGCCGCCGGGACGGGCGACTGCGCCGCGGCGCCCAAGCGCCTGATCGCCGGCGCGTCGCAGCCCGACTGGGGCCCCGCGAAGCGCTGAGGCGCTACGCCACGCGACTGCGTGGCGACAGCTCGTCGCCGGCGTCCGTCGTGAGTCGCCGCCGCGGAAAGCGCACGACAAACCGCGTGCCGCCGCCGGGCCGGTTCTCGGCCTCGACGTCGCCGCCGTGGGCGGCGGTCAGACGCTGCACGATCGTCAGGCCCAGACCGGCGCCTCCGGTGGCGCTGTTGCGCGTGCGGTCGGCGCGGAACAGCGGCTCGAAGAGCTGCGGCAGGTCATCGGGCGCGATCCCGGGACCGTCGTCCAGCACCTCGAACCGCACCGTTCTCCCTCGCGACGCACACGCAGCTCGACGCTCCGAGCGCGCGTGGCGCACGGCGTTGTCGAGCAGGTTCACGAGCACTCGCAGGAGCGCCGCGTGGTCGCCGTCCAGTGCCACGGGCGTACCCGGCGCGACGACGGCGACGCGCGGGTCGACGGTGTCGGCCGCCTCGTGCGCGAGCGCCACGGCGTCGAGCGGCTCGTGCACCAGCTCGGGTCCGGCGAACTCCAGCCGGCTGAACGTGAAGAGGTCGCCGACGAGCCGGTCCAGCAGCGTCGCCTTGTCCCGCGCGCGGCGCAGCTGGTCGGCGTCGCCGATGCCGTGCTCGATCGCCTCGAGCGAGCCCCGGAGCGTGAACAGCGGCGTGCGCAGGTCGTGGGCGATCGCGCTGACGAGGAAGCGTCGTTGCTGCTCGGCAGCGCGCTGCTCGGCCAGCGCGCCGCGCAGGCCGGCGGCCATCCCCTGCAGTGCCGCGCCCACCCCGGCGACCTCGCGGGTGCGCGAGCTGATGGGCGCGACGTCGAGCTCGCCTCCGGCGATGCGCTCGGCATCGGCGGCCAGCCGCGCGAGCGGCGCGACGACCCAGCGCCGCAGCAGCACCACACCGGCGATCAGCGCGAGCGCGAGCGCCACCAGCCCGACCACCGACGCCGCCGCCAGGCGCACGGCACCATTGGGACGCTCGCCGAACAGCGTCCCCGTGATTTGTCCGCTCGCCAGGTCGCGTGACTCGTAGCGCGTCGTGAGCTCGCGCTTGCCTTCGGGCGTCTCCAGCGTCGCCGCCAGCCCCTGGGTCACGAAGGCGTCGCCGCCGGACTTGCTTGCGTGGGCTTCCACGGCCGGTTTGATGACGGAACCGTCCGGCCAGGATTCGCTGACATCGCGCTTCTTGACGGCAAGGATCCGCGTGTCGGTGAGCTGCAGGTCGGCCTCGACCCGCAGCTCGGCGAGCCCACCAAACAGCGTGCGCCGGGCAGCCGCGTCCTCGAGCCGCTCGCCGGTCTGTGCGACCAGCGAGGCCGCCTCGCGCAGCCGGCCGTCGGCGTCCGCCTGCTGGCGCGCACCGACCGCCCACCACGTGGTCCCGGCGCTCACCGCGGGCGCGGCGACGGCCAAGCGCGAACCCGAGCCCGAGCCAGGCGCCCAGCGGCAGGCTGCGCAGGCGGCGTCTCAACGCAGCGACCGGTGGGTCGAAGCGGTAGCCGACGCCCCAGACGGTGACGAGTATCTGCGGGCTCGCGGGGTCGGCCTCGAGCTTCTCGCGCAGCTTGCGCACGTAGACCGAGACGGCGCTCCGGTCCCCCCACGATCCCCAGAGCAGCTCGAACAGCTGGTCGCGCCCGAGCACCTGGCGCGGGTGCTCGGTGAACACGCGCAGCAGCTCGAACTCGCGGGCGGTCAGGCGCACCCGGCGGTCTCCGAGCGCGACCTCGTGCGCAGCCAGGTCGATCGTCAGCTCGCCGAAGCGCAGCGCGGGCGGCGCGGCGGCGTTGCCGTTGCCGTTGCGCTGCGCGCGGCGGAGCACGGCCTTGACGCGGGCGACGACCTCGGCGGGGGTTGCCGATTTCACGATGTAGTCGTCGGCGCCGAGGCCGAGGCCGCGCAGCTTGTCGCTGTCGTCGCCGCGGGCGGTCAGGAACAGCAGCGGGACGTCGGAGGACTCGCGGATGCGGCGGCAGAGCTCAAAACCCGAGCTCCCGGGGAGCATGACGTCGACGAGCACGCAGTCGACCTCGTGCTCGCCCAGCGTCTCGAGGGCGGTGGCCGTGTCGCCGGCGGTGAGCACGTCGAAACCGGCGGCGCCGAGGAAGTCGCGCAGCAGCGCAACGATGTCGGGCTCGTCCTCGACCACCAGCACCGTCTGGGGCATCGATTCTGAGTGTGCCGCAACCCGCTGCCTACCGGACGGGTTTTCGCAGACTCTTCGGCGCTCGTGCATCGCCTGATCGCCTGCGGCTGGTGGCATCGACGCCACGGTCAAGCGACGAGAGGAACTCCCCATGCGCAGGCTCACCACCATGATGGCGTCCGCGTCCGCCGCGGCGCTCACGACCCTCGCGGTCACCGTCGCGGTGCCGGCGATCGCCGAAGACGCCCCCGAGGCCGGCAGCGACGACGGGTTCGCGGCCTGCCTGCGCGATCACGGCCTGGCTGGCGCGCCCGACGGTGCCGTGGCGCTGAAGTCCTGGCTCGGCGAGCGCATCGAGCGCGGCGACGCCACCGCGAACCGAGCGCTGGAGGCCTGTTCGCCGCCGAAGCCGGGCATCGCCAAGGTCGGCCCTTCCGAGCAGGAGCTGCGCTCGTGCCTGACCGACCACGGCGTCGAACTCCCCGGTGGCGACGCACGGGCACTGAAGACCTGGGTGCTGAACCACGGCGACGACGCCGCCAACCGCGACGCGATGAGGGCTTGCGGCATGGCGTCTGTCATCAAGCGCCATGCCGGAGGAGCGTGCGGCAAGGAGCACGTCGTCGTCGGGCCGGAGGTCCCGGCCGAGCGCGCGAAGAAGCTCACGCCCGCCGAATCGACCGGCACCGCCGAGGACGTCCTTCGCTGAGTCTCTCTGACAGGCGGCCGTTCGGCACACCGGGGCGGCGAAGCCGTCCGAGCGCAGCCGAATGGCAGCGTACGATCAGACTATGGCCGACAAGCTCGAGCGAGGCGGCTGGACGCCCGAAGAGGTGAAGCGCGAGGAAGACGCCCAGCGAGCCCGGGTGCGCCGTGATGCGGCAGGCGGGCTCTCGAGGAACCTTGAGACTCACCCAAGCCCAGACCCATGCCCAAGCCGGATCGAGACTGCCGGCCTCCGCCACAATCTCGAGCGCCACCGGCATGACTTTGGGCCCGCGTCGACCAGGCCTGTGATCACCCGGATACATGACTCGGAGCTCCGACATGTGACCGCCGCCGGCCGGCCAATCGACACAGCAAGCCTCTAAGGAGCTGCAGTCGCCATGGACTACGGGAGCTAGCCGGGGAGGGGAATGTCCGCGACGACGAGCGTGCCACCGCCAGTTGGGCTCTCGACCCGGAGCTGGCCGTCGAGGACGGCTAGCCGGTCCGCCAGGCCGAGGAGACCGCTGCCGGCGGGCCGGGCGCCTCCGACGCCGTCGTCGCGCACCTGGACCCGGAGAGTGCCGTCCTCGACGCGCGCCATCACCGCGGCACCCTTCGCACGCGCGTGCTTCACGACATTGGTCAGCGATTCGGTGACGACGAAGTACGCGGTCGCCTCAACCGCGGCAGGGAGCCGGCCCACGGATACGGCGTTCTCTACCGGCACCGGCATCCGCGAAGCCAGCGCGTCCACTCCGGCGCGCAACCCACCCTGGGTGAGGACCGCTGGGAGGATGCCGTGGGCGAGCTCGCGCAGCTCGGCCGTCGCCCGCTCGGCGTGGTCGAGCGCCTCGGTCAGCAGGGCGGGGATGTCCTTCGGCTGGTTCCGCACGGCGCGGCGTGCCAGCTTCAGCGTGATGATCGTGTGGACCAGCCGCTGCTGCGCTCCGTCGTGCAGATCACGAACGACCTGCCGGCGCTCCTCGTCGGCCGCGGCCACGATCCTCGCCCGGGAGGCGGCAAGGTCCGTCCGCGCTTCGGTGTTCGAGATGGCCATGGCGACCAGCTCCGTGAACTCGCCGAGCCGATCCTCGCTGTGGTCGCGCAGGGGCTCGGATTCCGCGACTCCGGCACCCATCACGCCCCACACTTCGCCGTCGACGACGATCGCCGCGCCGATGCCTGAGCGGATCCCAGTCTCGGCTATGGCATCGGGAATCATGCCGCCGATCTCGCCGAAGTCGTCGATCCTCGAAGGGCGGCCTATCTCCGGGAGTAGTGCGGCGGCCGTGCGCTCCTCTACTGGCCACGTGGTGCCCGCTTGGAACGGATGCGGTCGATCGCCCCAGGCGCCGGCGACGGTCGAGCGGCGATCAGGTTCGTTGCGCCAGATCACCACCAGCGCCATGTCCAGCACCTGCGCCACCTCCGCCGCGATAGCGGCGAACACCTCCGGCGACGCCGCCCCGCCAGCCACGAGCATCGCGATCCGCCGGAGCGCGCCCTCGCGCGCGGCGAGAACCGCTTCGTGCTCGCGCAGCACCCGCTCGGCGCGCAAGCGGTCTTCGATGTCGCTGAACGCCACGACGGCACCGCGACCCTCCGGCATCTCGATCGGCGCCGAGACGTAGGAGACGGCGAACATCGAGCCGTCGCGCCGGACGAACCAATCCAAATCGCGCGAGACCGTGTCGCCCGTGGCCCGCGGCAGCAGCATCGGGCACTCCGCGGCGGGATACCGGGTCCCATCCGGGTGCTTGTAGTGGATCGTCTCGTGGCTGTCGCGCCCGAACAGCTCGTCCGGGCGGTCATAGCCCAGCGCCGCGCACGCGGCGGGGTTGGCAAACCGGATCACGCCATCGGGATCCACGACCCAGATCGGCTGAACGGCCGTCTCCAGCACGGCGGCGAGGAAATCCTCGACGCTGACGCTCAGGCCAGCCAGATCAGTCAGGGACTCAGGCACGCGAACGCTTTCCGCGTGATCGAGTCTACGCCCGCCCGCGGTGCCGGACGTCGAGGCAGCCCGCGTCGGCTATCTACTCTGGGCCGGCGTCGCCGGCGGCCGCGTGGTCCTTGTGGTCCTCGTGGTCGCGGGCCTCGTCAGGCCAGTAGCCGTTCTGTGCGAGAAACTCGCGCGCGTGGTCCTCGTCCTCGCGCTCGCGCTGATCGCTTGCGCTGATGCGGAAGAGGACGCTGGTCAGTGCGACGCTGAGCCCTGAGCCGACGAGCATGGCGAACCCCTCGAACCGGCGCGAGTCCGTGTCGACGAGCAGCACGACGAGGCCCGCGATGAGGAGGGCGGCGGGCAGTCCGACACGGACCGCGTTGAGTGGCCAGCGCTGCGAGGTGGTGATGCCTTCAATCTCCCGCCGCCGCGTCCGCGGTTCAACAACGAAGGGCCGCACCACTGATTGCTATCGACGCTGACCGCGAGGGCGTCGTGCGGCGCTTGCCCTCGAAGCGGGACACCGATGGACACGGGTCGCAAAACCGAGCGCCCCCGGCAGGACTCGAACCTGCGACCTGCGGATTAGAAGTTGCCTGTACGCAGGACTTTTCCGCATGGTCGAGCGCAGTCTACTCGTGCAGAGTTGGGCCACCGATGCCTCGCTGCGCTCAGTTGGGGACAGCGTTCGGGACACCGCCGGACCGGCCCTCGCCAGCGGGAGGCGGCCAACTGCCGCCTGACGGTGTCCTGTTCACCGGCCCGGCGTCGTTCGGCTTCGACTTCAGTTGCCAGCGCTCGTCCCGCAGCACGAGCCCCAATCCGCCAGCCGGCCAGCTTCGCATCCAGCTCGCATACATCGACCACGGCAGCAACCCGATCGGGTCGTCATTCGGGATCCACGGGATCGTCGACACGATCGATCCGGTGCTGGAGTCCATGATCTGTATTGGTCAGAATCCGCCGCAGCCAGACCCGAACGAGCTGATCTTCCTGGGGCGCTACCGGCTCGTGTCAGGGGCACCGACAGGCTTCCCCGCGACGTGCCCGGCGCGTGAGACCAAGAGCACGCCGTTGTGCCGGTTCGAGGTCATCGTGCGCGACAACGACAAGAATCGCGCCCCGTCGATCGGCGACTACTTCCAGATCAGGCTGTCGAGCGGGACAGTCCTCGATGACGAGCTCGACCCCGCAGCGGTGTTCTACACACGGGCGGGCCTGCTCTCGAGCGGCAATCTCACGGTCAACTAGCGCTTCGTGATGCCCGGTCAACACGGGAGGAGAAGGAGCAATGAACGCTGACGATCGCCCCGTTGGGCCGAGCTGGCACGACCATCCGTTTTCCCGCCGCGGGTTCCTCGCCGGGGTGGCCGGCGTCTCGGCCGGCGCGATGGTCGGCCGGGCGCCTGCCGCCGCACACGCCGCCGAAGCCGCCGGCGGCCTGCACGGCGTCCCGCTTCGAGGCATCCACCTGACGAGCAAGGACCGGCTCGCCGAAGGCCGGTTCGGGGCCATGTTCAAGCGGCTCCCGGCCTTCACGCCGCGCGACGACCTGCTGGACGGCCTGGCGAGAACGATGGTCGAGGACCAGACCGTCCCGGACGACAACCATCTCAACACCAGCTCGCGTCTGTTCGCGGGGTTCACGTTCATCGGGCAGTTCATCGACCACGACATCACGTTCGACAACACGCCGCTCGCCCTACAGCAGGCGGACCCCGATGCGACCGTCAACTTCCGCACGCCGCGCTACGACCTCGACTCGGTCTACGGGCGCGGGCCGGCGAACGAGCCCCAGTTCTACGATCCGGCCGATCGTGACAAGCTGTTGGTGACGCCGAACGTCAATGGTGTCGAGGACGTGCCGCGTGACGGCAACGGACGCGCGACCATCCCGGAAGCGCGCAACGACGAGAACCTGATCATCGTCCAGCTGCACAAGGCCGTCGCCAAGTTCCACAACCGGATCGTCGAGTACGCCCGGGCACAGGGCATCCGTCGCGAATGGGTGTTCGAGACCGCGCGCCGGCTGACCCGGTGGCACTACCAGTGGGCCGTGGTCCATGACTTCCTCCCGCGGTTCGTGGGCGACGGGCTCGTCGGTCCGAACGGCACCGTGTACCGGGAGGTCGCCGGGAAGCCGCCGGTGCTGACCCTGAACTACTACAGGCCCACCAACAAGGACGGCCGGCCGTTCATGCCGGTCGAGTTCGCCGTGGCGGCCTATCGGTTCGGTCACACCATCATCCGGCCCTTCTACGTCGTCAACCAGTCCACGTTGGACCGCGGCGGCATCCCGGTCTTCGGCCCGGACGGGGGCTTCAACCTGAACGGCGGCCGCCCGGTCCCTGCCGACTTGGTGATGGAGTGGAAGAACATCCTTCCCGTCGATCCGAAGACGCTCGGCACGTCGGCGTCGGCGACTTCGTCCGGACGAGTTCCCGTTCGACGCGACACGTCCTGAAGACCTCGAGAGGGGCGCGAACTTCCGGCTCGAGACGCGGCTCGGCGACCTCGACATCATGCAGTGGGTCGCAGGCATCGACACCGAACCGGCCTACACGGCGCTGCACCGCGAACGCGATCAGCGGCGAGCTCGGAGGGATTCCGCTGCGCGTCTGCGGGCTCGAGGATCTCGTCGCTATGAAGCGCGCGGCAGGACGCCCGCGCGACCTCGACGACCTGCAGCGCCTCGGCGCTGGTTAGAAGAGCGCCCCCGGCAGGACTCGAACCTGCGACCTGCGGATTAGAAGTCCGCTGCTCTATCCAGCTGAGCTACAGGGGCTGATGGAGCGGAGCTTAGACCGCGCTCGGGGCGCTATCGCGCTCTGCGGTAGACGCGGCCGGGGCGGCCTGGGCCGTCGGAGCGCTGCTCGCCGGTTGCCTCGAGGAGGCCGGTGGCCCTGATGTCGCGGCGGAAGTTCGCCGGGTCGACGGTCTCGCCTCGGAGGGCTTCGTAGAGGCGCTGGGCCTGGGCGAGGGTGAAGCGCTCGGGCAGGAGGCCTCCGCCGACGGCCACGAACCAGGGCTTGTCGGCCACGCGCGCGCGCAGCCTCCACAGCCCGTCGTCGACGACCCGCTCGTGGTCGAGGGCGAGCGCGGGCAGGGCGTCGACCGGGTGCCAGCTCGCCTCGCGGCCGGGTGGGCCCTCCTCCGGCAGCGCCTCGGGCGCGACGAGCGCCATGTAGGCGATCGACGGGAGCCAGCCTCGGGGATCGCGCGACGGGGAGGCGTAG
Source organism: uncultured Solirubrobacteraceae bacterium (assembly GCA_963774155.1). Taxonomy (GTDB): domain Bacteria; phylum Actinomycetota; class Thermoleophilia; order Solirubrobacterales; family Solirubrobacteraceae; genus DASSUW01. Next base: position 112,312 of record CAVZDW010000001.1, on the reverse strand, counting down.
GTGCGGAGCTGCTCGAGGTGCACGGAGCCCACCCCGGTCTTCTCTCGCAGCTTGCGCTCGGCGGTCTGCTCGGGCGACTCGTCGACCCCGACGAAGCCTCCCGGCAGCGCGAACATGCCCCGCTGGGGCTCCTCGAGCCGCCGGGCGAGCAGCACGCTCAGGCGGCCGTCGACCAGGGTGAAGACGACCGGGTCGGCGGTGAGGCCGATCGGCGCGTCGTAGCCGGCCGTGTTGCGTGCCTCGATTCGCGGCTGCTGCACGCCTCCACTATCGCGACTTAGAGATCGACCGGCTCGCCGGTCTCCGCGTCCGTCACCTCGATGGCCATCGCCGGACAGGCGCGGGCGGCCTCGAGGACCTGGTCGTCGGGACCGGGACCGGTGACGACGGCGATCTCGTCGACGCGGAAGACGTTCGGCGCGATCGCGGCGCAGTCGCCGTGACCGCAGCAGGAGAACTCGTCGACTCGGGGCAGGAGGGTCATGCGGCGTTCCTTTCGGGTTGGCTCAGCGCGTCCGCCAGACGGCGGCGCCAGACGGGAAGCTCTCGGGGGCGGTCGACCAGCAGCGCGCCGACCAGCGCGCCGCGCCGGTACAGGGCGGCGGCGAAGGACCGGCCGGCGCCGTCGAACTCGATCGCGTCAGCGCCGACGGCCGACCCGACGAGGTGGATGCGGAGCCCGTACTGGTCGCTCCAGAAGCTCTCGGGCGGGGCCGGGGCCACGGGCAGGCCGAGGATCGAACGCGCGGCCGCGGCGCCGAGCCGTGCGGCCGGCTCCCAGTGCTCGCAGCCGCGGACGACGTCGCCCGCCGCGAGCACGTGCGGCACGACGGTGCGCGCGCCCGCGTCGACGACCACGCCGCCGGCCAGCGGTGTCCCGGCGAGCCAGCGGGTCTCCGGCACGACGCCGATGGCGACGAGGACGGCGTCCACCTCGAGCGAGCGACCGTCGGCCAGGACGAGCGAGCGCACCGGCGCGCCGGCCACGGCGGGAAGCGCCGTCTCGACGCCGGCGCCCAGCTCGACCCGCACGCCCTCGGCACGATGCAGCTCGGCGAACCAGCCGCCCAGGCGCGGGCCGAGCACATGGGCGAGCGGCACGTCCGCGGCCTCGATCAGCGTCACGTCGACGCCCAGCCCACGTGCCGTCGCGGCGACCTCCTGGCCCACGAAGCCGGCCCCGACGATGGCCAGCCGCGCCCCCGGCACGAGCACGGAGCGCAGCGCCACGGCGTCGGCCACGGAGCGCAGCTCGAAGACGTTGGGCCGGCCGGCGAGGCCCGGCAGGCGCCGCGGGTGGGCGCCCGTCGCGACGATCAGCGAGTCGTAGGACAGCGCGCCGTCGTCGGTGACGACCCGGCGACCCGCGAGGTCGAGCCCGGCGGCGCGCCGGCCGAGCAGCAGCTCGACCTCGTTCTCGGCGTACCACGAAGGCGGCCGGAACCCGGTGGCGGTCAGCTCCTTGGACAGCGGCGGCCGGTCGTACGGCGCGCACGGCTCGGCGCAGACGATCCGGATCGGACCGCGGTGGTCACGGGCGCGCAGCGTCTCGGCTGCGCGCTGGGCGGCGAGTCCGCCGCCGACGATGAGGACGTTCGAGAGCACCCGGGCATCGTCGGCGCGGCCCCGGAAAGGCTAGGCAAAGCCCGAGGCAAACCGTGGTAAGCGGATCGCGCCTAGCCCGGGCCGCCGCCGATCATCCCGCCGCCGACGCCGCCCCCGCTGTTGAGGCCCGAGTCCCGGCGGGCCTCGGCCTCGAGGCTCGCCGCGCGCCGCGCGGCGCTCTGGTCGAGGCGCTCCAGCCGGCGGGCCTCGCGATCGGCCCGTCGCTGATCGCGGGCCGCGGTCTGCTCCTCGGCCGACAGATGACGGTGCCTCAGGCGATCGAACATGGTCAGCTCCTCGGAGTGGTCGGCGGGACGGTAATCGGCCATTGGACCGGATGCAAGACCGGATCGGCGCGTAGACTCGCGCGATGGCCTTCCCGGAGAGCGCCAAGGAGCTCATCCGCGCGGGCGCCATCGGGCACCTGGTCACGCTCGGCGCGAGCGGCGGGGCGCACGTGACCTGCGTGTGGGTGAAGGTCGAGGGCGACGACCTCCTCACCGCGCACCTCAACCCGCGCCAGAAGAAGGTCCAGAACGTCGAGAACGATCCGCGCGTGGTGATCTCCTTCGAGGGCACCGAGATGCGGCCGCCCGGGCTGCGCGAGTACCTCGTCGTGCACGGGCGCGCGACCGTCGAGGAGGGCGGCGCGCCCGAGCTGCTGCAGGACCTCGCGCACACGTACCTGGGCCCGGACGTGCGGTTCCCGCCGATGGACGATCCGCCGCCGGGAGTGCGGCTGCGGATCGCCGTCGACCGGGTTTCGGGTGTCGGCCCCTGGGCCGGCTAAGCCTAGGCTGCGGCACGATGCGGAGGTACGGCCGCGGCGCCTCCCAGCCCTCCGGGTAGCGCTCCCGCGCCTGATCGTCGGACACCGAGCCGGCGATGATCACGTCCTCGCCGGGCTGCCAGTTCGCCGGCGTCGCGAGCTGGTGCTTCGCCGTGAGCTGGAGCGAGTCGAGGATCCGCAGGAGCTCGTGGACGTTGCGCCCGGTCGTCATCGGATACACGAGGATCAGCTTGATCGTCTTGTCCGGCGCGATGACGAACGTGCTGCGCACGGTCTGGTTCATGGCCGGCGTGCGCTGCGTGGGATCGCCGGACACGTCCGCCGGCAGCATCCCGTAGAGCTTGGAGACCGCGAAGTCGGCGTCGCCGATCATGGGGAAGTTGGGCGCCTGACCCTGGGTCTCCTCGATGTCGACCGCCCACTTGCGGTGGTTCTCGACCGGATCGACCGAGAGGCCGATCACCTTCACGCCGCGGGCGTCGAACTCCGGCTTGAGCGCGGCCATCGAGCCGAGCTCCGTCGTGCACACCGGCGTGAAGTCGCGCGGGTGGGAGAACAGCAGCACCCACGAATCGCCCGCCCAGTCGTGGAAGCTGATCCGTCCGTCGGTGGTCTCGGCCTCGAAGTCGGGGGCCGTGTCGCCGAGCTGAAGAGCCATCGGATCCTCCTGTCGGGGGTTGCCTGGTCCGATCATCTGCGATTTGCCTTGGGAAAACCATGTCGATGAGTTCCGAGCCGGTCGACGGTCATAGGGGGATGAGCGACCACATCGTCAACGCCAACGGGGTCGAGCTCTGCATCGAGACCTTCGGCGATCCCGCCGACCCCGCGATCCTGCTGATCCACGGCGCCGGCAACTCGATGCTCTCGTGGGACGAGGAGCTGTGCGAGCGACTCGCGGCCGGCCACCGCTTCGTCATCCGCTACGACATGCGCGACGCCGGCCGCTCGGTCACGTACGCGCCCGGCGCCCCGCGGTACGCGTTCGACGACCTGGTCGAGGACGCCGTCGGCCTCCTCGACACGCTCGGGATCGCCAGCGCGCACATCGTCGGGCTGTCGGTCGGGGGCGCGATCGCCCAGCGGCTCGCGCTCGACCATCCCGAGCGCGTCGCGTCGCTGACGCTCGCCTCGACCACGCCCGGCCAGCCCGGCCACGAGCAGCCCGATCTCCCCGGCGCCACCGCCGAGCTGGTGGCCTACTTCGCCGACGAGCCGCCCGCGCCGGACTGGGGCGACCGCGCGGCCGCGATCGAGTACATCGTCGAGACCGAGCGGCCGTTCTCCCCGCGGTTCGACGAGGCGGCCATGCGCGCGCTGGCCGCTCGGGTCGTCGACCGCAGCGTCGACGTCGCGGCGAGCCTGACCAACGTCTTCCGGCTCGAGCCCGGCGAGCCGTGGCGGGACCGGCTGGGCGAGATCGCCGTCGCGACGCTCGTCGTCCACGGGGTCGACGACCCGCTGTTCCAGCACGCCCACGGGGTCGCGCTGGCCGAGGAGATCCCCGGCGCCGAGCTGCTGTCGCTCGAGCACACCGGCCACGAGTACTTCCCGCGCGCGACGTGGGACCTCGTCGTCCCGGCGATCCTCGCGGTCAGCGACCGAGGAAGTCGATCAGCAGCCGGTTGACCTCGTCGGGGCGCTCCTGCTGGATCCAGTGGCCGCAGCCCTCGAGCGTGTGAGAGGACCGCAGGCCCGGCAGCGTGGTCGAGTGCTGCTCGATCACGCTGGCCAGCCAGGCGGTCGAGGCGTCGCGCTCGCCGGCGATGAAGAGCGACGGCTGGCGGATCGGGGCGCCCGTCCAGGCTCTGAGGTCCTCCCAGTCGCGGTCGACGTTGCGGTAGCGGTTGAGCGGACCGGTCAAGCCGGTGCGCTCGAACTCGCCCGCGTACCAGTCGAGATCGGCCTCGGAGAGCCAGGCCGGCGCCGCTTCGCCGCTCGGGAAGCGGTCCCGCAGCTTCGCGCCCGCGGGAACGAAGAAGAGCGCGCCCGATCCCTCACCGGTGTCGCCTGACAGGCCCGCGTAGAAGCCTGCCAGCCAACCGCGGACGTCTGGTTCGATCTCGGCCTCCGCCCGGCCCGGCGCCTGGAAGTAGCTGATGTAGAACTCGTCGTCCCCGCCGACCTGGGCGTAGAGGTCAGTCGGCCGCGGCCCTCCCGGCGGCGAGTAGGCGACGCTCAGGAGCGCGACCGCCGTGAAGACGTCGGGTCGCAGCAGCGCCGTCGCGGCGGCGATCGGCGAGCCCCAGTCGTGGCCGACGATCGTCGCGGTCTCCTCCCCCAGCGCCCGCACCACCCCGACGTTGTCGGCCACGTGCGCGAGCATCCGGTACGCCGCCGGGTCGGCGGGCTTGGACGAACGCCCGTAGCCGCGCACGTCGATGGCCACCGCGCGGTAGCCGGCGGCGGCGAGCGCGGGGATCTGCCGGCGCCACGAGTACCAGGCCTCGGGGAAGCCGTGGACCAGGAGCACGAGCGGCCCTGAGCCTTCCTCGACGAGATGGATGCGGGCGCCCGGGATGTCGACCAGTCGGTGTTGCATCTCCAGCCCAGTCTGACGCCTGCCGCATCGGCCGGACCGGGACGTCCACTACGCTTTCCAGGATGGCTGCTCCAGCGCAGGCGGCAGGGCGACAGGAACTGGTGCTGCCCGCCGAACCCGCAGCCGTCCGAGAGGCCCGCGTCTGGCTCTCGTCCGTGGCGAGCGGCTACGTCGAGGCGGCGCGCCGGCCGGACCTCGAGCTCGTCATGACGGAGATCGCGACGAACGCCGTGCGCCACGGCGCGCCGGGAGGCGAGCTCGCCCTCGCGGCGACGCCGAAGCCGGAGTTCCTCTGCGTCCAGGTCACGGACGGCGGCGCCGGCTTCGTCCCCCATCCGGGGGCGATGAAGTCCGACGAGAACGGCGGCTTCGGCCTCTTCATCGTCGAGCGCCTCACCCGTCGCTGGGGCATGACGCGTGAGAACCAGCGCACGCGCGTCTGGTTCGAGTTCGACTTCTGAGCCGCGGCTACGGCGCGGCGGAGATCGCCTCGACGAGGTCGCCGACGCGCTCCTCGTCGACGTTGGTGGCCAGGTCGGCCTGGCTGATGATCCCGACGAGCTGCTTGTCGTCGATCACCGGCAGGCGGCGGACCTTGTGGTCGATCATCGTGCGCAGCGCCTCGTCGATCGAGTCGTCGGCGCCGATGGTCACGGTCTTGCCGTCACCCGCGCCGAGCTCGCCGGCCTTGGTGGAACCGGGGTCCATGCCCTGCGCCAGGGCCTTCACGACGATGTCGCGGTCGGTGAGCATGCCCTTGAGCCGGTCGTCCTCGCCGCAGATCGGCAGCGATCCGACGTCGAGGTCGGCGAGCTTGCGCGCCGCGTCGAGCAGCGTCTCGTTCTCACCGATGCACGTGCAGTCGGTGCTCATGACGTCGCGTGCCTTCTTGTCGGACATGGGTGCTCCCTTGGTCGCGTTGGGGCCGCGCTACCCAGCCCGGCAGCGAAGAACTCGATGGGCGACAGGACGCTGACCGCGCGGCCCGCGGGGCGTTTGCCGGACGTCACACGGCTGGGTAGGACCGCGCAGAATCAACCCCGAGGAGGACGTGATGGCCGATCCTGTTCCCGCCGGCAGCGACGTGTCCGCCGGCACCTACAAGTGCACCAATTGCGGTAACGAGCTGCAGGTCGGCTCGACGACGCACCTGCCCCCGTGCGCGAGCTGCGGGAACGGCGAGTACCAGACGGTCACCGGCGGGGACGCGGCCGCCGACCCGTACCCCGAAGCCTGACCACCGGCCGCGGGCGGCCTAGAGCTGGCTGGGTCGCCGGGCCGGGTTGGTCTGCCGAGTGTCGAGTTTGTCGGCCATAGGCCGCGAAAGTCGACACTGGGCGTCGAGTGTCGAGTTTGGTGCCGCTGCGGCACCAAAGTCGACAACCGGACGACTGCGCGGCCGGCTCCCTGGCTGCCTTACCCAGCCGGGGTCACGACTCGCGCCAGCCTGTCTCGCTTGTCGGCCGGCGAGACGGCGGCCGGGAGCCTACGCCCCGGGATGTACGCCGAAGATGCTTCCGGCGGCCGATGACGAGGCCCGGACCGCGCGCGACTATCCGCCGGGCCTCCTATGTCGTCCTGGACGCTCACCTCGATGGACACGCTCGGTCCGGGGCGCCGAATCGTCCGCCGGCTTGCAGGCGGGACGGCTCACGAGGTGTTCCTCGTGGAGGCCGGCGGCGCGGGCCGCCGTGCCGTCGCCAAGCTGCCGCGGCCGCACCTCGTCGAGGACCCGCACTGCCTGCTGAGGCTCCAGCACGAGGGGCGAGCGCTCGAGCGGCTGGCGCATCCGACACTGCCCCGCGTCCTGGGCACGGTGCTCCTGGGTCCGCACCCGCATCTGCTGCTGGAGCACGTCCCGGGCCCCACCCTCCAGGACGCGATCGTCACGGAGACGCAGCTGGGGCCGCAGCGCGTGGCGTCGCTCGGCGCGGCGCTCGCGGACGTGCTCGCTCACATCGCCGCCGCGGGCTGGGTCCATCTCGACGTGAAGCCGTCGAACATCGTGCTCAACGCGCGGCCGCGCCTGATCGACTTCGAGATCGCGCGCCCCATCGCGGAGGCGGCGCGCACGACCGAGCCGGGAGGGACCTGGGCCTACATGCCGCCGGAGCAGCGCCGCGCCGGGCTCGCCGGCCGCCCCGCCGCACTCGGACCGCCGGCCGACGTGTTCGCCCTCGCGGCCTCGCTGCACGAGGCGCTCGCCGGCCGGCAGCTCGCCCATCCCTCCGTCCCACAGGCGGAGACCCTGCCCGGCGCCGTCGGCGAGCTGATCGGTCATGCGCTGGCGCCGAGCCCGGGTGATCGGCCGACCGCGGCGGAGCTCTCCGACGCGCTCGCGGAACGGGCCGACCGCCCGGCGCTGGCTCAGGCCGCCGGGACCGGGATGGCGGCCGCGACGATGGTGCCGCCGCCGGGCGGGCTGTCCACGCGCAGCTCGCCGTTCATCGCCGCCACGCGGTCATAGAGACCCAGAAGCCCCGACCGGCCGTCGGTGCGCGCGCCCCCGACACCGTCGTCGCGGATCTCGAGCCGCAGCACGCCGTCCGCGACCTCGGCCGTCACGCGGGCGCTGGTGGCCTGAGCGTGCTTGACCGTGTTGGTCAGCGCCTCCGCCACGACGAAGTACGCCGTCGCCTCGAGCTGCGGCCCCAGGCGCTCGGCCGTCACGTCCACCGACACCGGCAACCGCAATCGCGACACCAGCGTCTCGATCGCCGCGCCCAGCCCGCGAGTGAGCGTCGCCGGGAGGATCCCGTGCGCGAGGTCGCGTAGCTCCTCGTTCGCGCGCTCGGCGTGCCCGAGCGCGTCCTCGACGAGGTCGACCCCCGGACCGCCCGCGTCGCCGAGCGCCCGCCGCGCCAGCTTGAGCGTGATCACCGAGTGGACCAGGCTCTGCTGGGCGCCGTCATGGAGGTCGCGCTCGATCCGCCGGCGCGTCTCGTCCGCCGTGGCCACCACCCGCGCGCGAGAGGCCGCCAGCTCGGCCCGACTCTGTGCGTTCGCGAGCGCGGTCGCGATCAGCTCCGTGAACTGCGCCATCCGCTCCTCGACGTCAGGCGCGACCCCCTCGTCGCGGTTCCAGCCCGCCGCCATCACGCCCCACAGACGCGCTCCGACCACGACCGGCGCGCCCACGGACGTGCGGTGGCCGCTACGCCGGTGCGCGGCAGCGATCGAGCTCTCGACCTCCTCGTCGTCGTCGTCGATCCGGGCCGACCGGCCCGTGACGAACACGGCGCGCGTGACGGCCTGTCCCTCGAGCGTGAAGCGCTCGCCCGCGATGATCGTCTCGCCGGATTCCGAACTCCCGGCCAGCCCCACCGCCGTGCCGTCGTCCTCGTAGCGCAGGAGGCCGGTGATGTCCGCGCCGATCAGGCTGCGCACCTCCGTCGCGGCCGCCTGGAAGACCTCCTCCGGCGGGACGTCGCGCGCGACGAGCGTCGCGACGCGACGCAGCGCGGCCTGCTCCTCGGCGATCGTCCGCAGCTCGTCACGGCTCTTCTCGAGCGAGCCCCCCATGGTGTTGAACGCGCGCTCGAGCGCTCCGACCTCCCCCTTGCCGGTCTCCGGCACGCGGGTGGAGAGGTCGCCGCCCGCGAGCCGGCCGGCCATCGTCGCCGCGCGGCGGACCGGCACCGCGACGGCGCGCGTGAGATAGCCGCCGAACACGACGATGAGCAGCGTCGATCCGGCGAGACCGAGCGCGCCCAGGATGATCGCCCGCTGAGCGTCTGAGTCGGCGACATCCTCGCGCCGGAGGAACCGCAGCCCGCTCCGCCTCGACGAACTCGTCGAACTGCGAGCGCAGTGCGTCGACCCGCTCCTTGCCCGCGTCGAGCGCCGCTTCGCTTGACGCCGAGGCGTCGCCCCGGCGCGCCGCCTCGACGAGCGGGACCGAGTAGTCGGTGACGTACGCGTCGAGCGCCGTGGCGATCTCCCGCGCCGCCCGCGCCTGCCCGTTCACGTCGCCGGTCGAGGCGACGAGCGCCTCCGTGAGGCGCCGGTAGCTCTCCCGCGCCGCCTGCCAGGGCTCCAGGAAGCGCTCCTCGCCGGTGACCAGGAAGCCGCGCTGGCCGGTCTCGAGGTCGAGCAGGAGCCGTTCGAGCCGGTTCGCCGCGGCGATGATCTCCTGCGACCGGATCGCCTCGTCGGCGGAGTCGCGCTCCTGCGCGACCGCTCGTGTGAGCACCGCGAATGCCACACCGACCAGGAGCGCGAGTACCGCGCTCGCGAGAATCGTCCGGCGGGTGAGCCCTCCTCTCACGGTCAGCCTCCGGCACACCCTAACCAACACCTCTCGCGCCATTCGCGATGCGTCTTGGGAAACCGGCTCGCACGGCGCATGGTTGAGGGATGCGCTCCCGCGAGTACACCGCCCTCCGTCTCCTCTTCGCGCTCGGCGTCACCGGCGTGGTCGCCCTCTTCGTCGGCGTCGGCGTGATCTTCGCCACGCAGCACCGGGAGAACCCGAAAGCGCCGGACTACCGCGTGGTGAAGATCGGCGGCATCGAGTACGAGTCCATGCAGGGCCGGCCGATCAAGCCCGCGAACCAGGTCGATCACGAGATCATCGCCGGCCTGCCGGAGCAGCAGCGGAACGTCACGCCCAAGCAGTCGCTCTACGGCGCCTTCATCGGGATCACCAACGCTTCCTCCCGCCCGATGCCGACGGCTGACCGCATCGAGCTTCGCGACGAGGGAGGCCACGTCTACCGCCCGCTGTCGCTGCCTATGACGAATCCCTATGCGTACTCGCAGCGCATGCTCCGCCCCGGGACCCGCATCCCCGCCCTCGGCTCGGTGGCCGACGACAACCTGGCGGCCACCGGCCAGCTGCTCGTCTTCCGCGTCCCCAAGAAGGCCTATCAGGCCGCGACGCTCGAGCTGGTGATCCACGATCCCTCGCAGCCGGGCAGCACCGCGTCGCTGATCATCTAGACCGAGGAGCGATCGATGCGTCTCACACAGATCTGGCGGATCCCCTGGCGCCGCCCGCCCGTCGACGACGCGTACACCCGATGGCTGGGCGCCCACAGCCGCTGCACCGAGGCACTGGCCGCCTGGCGGGCGGCGTCCACCGGCGCTCGCGCCGCCGCGTACCGCGCGTACCTCGCCGCGCTCGAGCTGGAGGAGCTCGCGGCGGCCGAGCTCGAGCGCCTGAACCCGCCGCGCGTCACGGCCTGACGTCACCCCGGCTGCGCTCCGAGGGTCCGCCGCAGCACCAGATAGGCCGGACCGCCGACCACGGTCGGCAGCCAGAACGAGACGAGCCGGTAGCCCAGCACCGCGACGAGCGCCAGGCTGGCGGGCTGGCCGAACGCGACGAACGCGCCGATCATGCCGCCCTCGACACCGCCGACGCCACCGGGCAGCGGAAGCAGGTTGCCGAGCATCCCGACGAAGTAGCCCATCACCAGCACCGTCACCTCCGGCGCGGCCCCGAAGGCGTGGAACGCCGCGGCGAGCGCCGCGATGTCGAAGCCCCACCACGCGGCCGCGGCGAGCAGCGTCACCGGCCGCCGCCTGGCCAGGGTGATCGCGAACCGGACGCCCTCGCCGCCGTTGGCGAGGATCCGGGCGAGCCACCCCAGCGCGCGCCGCAGTCGGCCGTCACCGGCGGCCAGCGAGGCCACGCGGTGCTCGATCCGCCCCGGCGCGCGCACCATCGCCAGCGCGAGGGCCACCACGGCGGCCGCGATCGCCGCCGGAAGCAACGTCAGGAGCGGCGATCCGCCGCCCGGCAGCGCACCGGTCCCGAGCCCGACTCCCAGCACCAGCAGCGCGGCCATGTAGATCGAGTAGAGGATCGCCATGAAGGCGACCATGCCACGCCCGATGGCGCCCGCGGTCAGTCCGAGGCGGCCGAGCGCCCAGCTCGTCAGCGCGATGCCGCCGGCGCCCCCGGTGGCCAGGAGCCTCGTGGCCGCGACCCCGGCCATGGTGATCAGGAAGCTCTCCCGCCATGGCACCGTCGGTTTGAACACGACGCGCAGCAGCACGACGTAGCCGGCATAGGACAGGATCTCGGCGACGCCGGCGGCCACGAGCCAGACGGGTTCCCCGCGGCGCACGCGCTCCCACTCGGCTCCGGCGCCGGCGATCTCCGGCAGGACGAAGACGGCGAACGCGGTCGCCGCCGCGCCGAGCCCGAGGATCGCGACGACCCGCCTCGGTGTGGCGATCCGCGGCACGCGCAGGCGAGCGAGCCGGCGGGTCACGCCGGTCAGCTGGGCCAGCGTGATGACCGCCACGACGGTTCCCGCGACCGCGAGCCAGCGCGCGCCCGCCGAGCCCAGGCCGTACGCCACCAGCCCGACGCTCGTGGCCCAGGCGATGCCGCCCGCCGCGTTCCACATCGCGAACCGGCGCCACGGCATCCGGTCCGCGCCGGCGAGCCACGCCGCCGCGATGCGGCCGACCGCGACCCAGCGTCCCAGGAAGACCGCCGCCGCGCCGTGCGCGGCGAAGAAGCGATCGCCGCGCTCGACGACACGGCGCCGCGCCCGCGCGAGCGGGCCCGGGGCGAGCAGCGCGCGGCGCCCGAACCGATGCCCGAGCAGGTAGCCGACGTTGTCGCCGACGATCGCCGCCACCGACGCGAGGAGGATCACGAGGCCGATGTCCAGCTGCCCCTGCGAGGCCAGCACGGCGGCGGCGACCAGCGTGGTCTCGGCCGGGATCGGCACGCCGATCGTCTCGAGCGCAACCGCGAGCGGGACCGCGACGTACCCGACGCCGCCGGCGATGCCGGCGATCGCGACGATCGCGCTGAGGCTCACCGGCTGCCGGCTGGCTCAGGCTGCGAGGGGGCGCACTGCCGCCTGGCGCATCCGGCCGTGCGGGCCGTAGCGACCGAAGCGAGCGGCCGGGGACGGCACGGCGGCAAGAGCGGGGCCAGCGGCAGCCGGTCGCCCGACGCCGACGAGCCCGGCCTCGTACGCGAGGACGACGAGCTGCGCGCGGTCGCGCGCGTGGAGCTTGTAGAGCGCCCGGCTGACATGCGTCTTCGCCGTCGCGCGGGTGACGACGAGCTGCTCGGCGATCTCCACGTTGCTCAGGCCGCACGCCACCAGCGTCACCACCTCGCGTTCGCGTGCCGTCAGCTCCTCGAGCTGCGCTGGCACGGCCCGCAGGCGCTCGGGGCGCGACCTGAAGTCCGCGACGAGCCGGCTCGCAAGACCAGGCGCCAGCAGCGCTTCACCGCGCGCCACGACCCGCACGGCCTCGACGAGCTCGTCGGGCTCGGCGTCCTTGAGCAGGAGCCCGGTCGCCCCGGCGCGCAGCGCGCCGAAGACCGCCTCGTCGGTGTCCGAGCGCATCAGCATCACCACGCGGGTCGCGCCGGCCGGCACCTCCGCGAGGAGCCGGCGCGTCGCCTCGATCCCGCCCGCTCCGGGCAGGTCGAGATCGATCAGCACGACGTCGGGAGACGTCGTGCGCGTCGCGGCCACGGCCTCGTCCGAGGTCGCCGCCTCCGCGGTCACGACCATGTCGTCCTGGTGCTCGAGCAGGGCCCGGAAGCCGGCACGCACGAGGCTTTGGCCTTCGGCGACGAGAACGCGTAGCGGAACGCCGTCGCACACGGTGAGAGGGGTCATGGAAGTCTCCTGGATCTGGCGTCGCAAGCTGTCACACACTCTTGCTCTCGCACGCCTCGGCCGCCATGGCCTTCACCAGAGTCCCGCTCCGGGCAAACCCCCGCCACGCTGTCGGGGCAGCCCTACGGCCCGGAACTCTAGGGTTCGCCCTACTGCCGGGCCGGGCACCGGTTGCGATGATGATCGCGATGAATGGCTCTGTTCTCGTCGTGGACGACGATCCGGCGTTCCGCCGCCTGGCGCAACGCATCCTCGAGGCGTTCGGCCTCGCCGTCGCCGGCGAGGCGGACACGGTGGCGTCGGCGATATCCGCCGTCGGCGCGCTGCGACCGGACGCCGTCCTGGTGGACGTCGGGCTGCCGGACGGCGACGGAATCGCGCTCGCGCGGGAGCTCACAGCACTTCCGTGGCGCCCGCGGGTGGTGCTGACGTCGAGCAACGCGGAGGCCGCCACCGCAAGCGAGGTGCGCGGCAGCGGCGCCGAGGCGTTCGTGCCCAAGAACGACCTGCCGGGCGCCGCGCTCGGCGTCCTTCTCGGCCGCCGAACGCCCTAGCCCGGTACGGTTGAGCCGTGACGGCTCCCACGCGCGTAGTCATCGGAGAGGACGACGTCCTCCTGCGCGAGGGCATCGCCCGCATCCTCGGCGAGGCCGGCTACGACATCGTCGCCCAGGCGGGCGACGCGGAGGACCTGCTGCGCAAGGCGCTGGCACACCACGCCGACATCGCGATCGTGGACGTCAAGATGCCGCCCGACAGCTCGGACGACGGCCTGCGTGCCGCGATCGAGATCCGGCGACAGCGCCCCGACACCGGCGTGCTCATCCTCTCGCAGTACTGCGAGGAGCGCTACGCCCTCGACCTCATCGGCGACCGAGCGGACGGCGTCGGCTATCTGCTCAAGGAGCGGGTCGGCGACGTCGACGCGTTCGTCGCGGCGGTCGGCCGTGTCGCGTCGGGCGGGAGCGCGCTCGACCCCGAGGTGGTCTCGCGGATGCTCGGCCGGGGGTCCCAGCGGAGCCCGCTCGCGGAGCTCACCCCGCGCGAGCGCGAGGTCCTGGCCGCCATGGCCGAGGGCAAGTCGAACATGGGGATCGCCGGGGAGCTGTTCGTCACCGAGGCGGCCATAGAAAAGCACGTCACCAGCATCTTCCAGAAGCTCGGTCTCGGCCCGACGGTGACCGAGCACCGGCGCGTGCTCGCGGTCCTGACCTACGTGCGCAGCGCGAGCTGACCCTACGGCGGCTGGCGTAGCCGCAAGAGTCGCCCGACGGCCGACGACGGATCGCCGTCTGCAGTGGACGATCGAGCGGTGATCGGCACCGACGTAGTTGCACGCTCGATCGAGTTGCGGCACCTGCGCTACTTCCTCGCGGTCGCCGAGGAGCGCCACTTCACGCGCGCCGCCGGGCGGCTGCACATCTCCCAGCCGCCTCTGAGCGCCCAGATCCGCCAACTGGAGCAGCGGCTCGGCGCGCCCCTGTTCGTGCGGTCGAGCGGTCCGGTCGCGCTGACCGCCGCCGGAGAGGCGCTGCTCGAGCCGGCGTACGCCGCACTGGCCGCGGTGGGCGCGGGCGTCGAGGCCGTACGCGAGGTCACGTCGGGCGGCGGCCAGGTCCGCGTCGCGGTCTCGACCACCGTGCCGCTCGGTCCCGCGCTGCGCGCCGTCGCCGCGCTCGCCGCAGCGCGCCCCCGGCACCCGCGCGGACGTGGCGCGCGCCGACGATCCGGAGGGCCTCCTCGCGCGCGGCGGCGCCGACGTCGGCTTCCTGCGCACGCCGCTGCGGGAGCCGCGGCACCTCCACGCCGTCGTCGCGACCGAGCCGCGCTCGGTCCTTGCCGCCGCCGGTCACCGCCTCGTGGGCCCCGCGCCGGTGCGGCTCGCCGACCTTGCCCGCGAGCAGGTGCTCGAGCCCCCGGACGGCGCGCTCGGGATCGGCCGGCGGACCGCCGCGATGGAGGAGCTCCTGACGCGGGTGGCCGCCGGGGACGCGGTGGCGGTCGTCCCCGAGGGCCTCCTGCACGGGCACGGAGCCGACCTCGCGGCCGTGCCCCTCGCCGACGTGCCGCCCTCGCAGATCGTCGTCGTCGCCGCCCTCGACCCGCCGCGAGCGGCCGCGCAGGCGTACCTCGACGCGGTCCGGGCCGGGAAGCCGGCTGAGTCGCGGCTACGCCTCGCGGCGTAGCGACAAGACCCGCCTGCCGGCCGACGACGTCGCCCCCGGCGACGGTCAGCATCGACCGATGACCAAGATCAACTTCCGGCGGCGCCCGATCGCGGCGACTGCCTCGGTGCTCGTGGCGCTCGCCGTGCTCGCCGGATGCGGCAGCAGCGACAGCTCCTCCGGTACCGCCACCACGGCCGTCGCCGGCGGGGCAACCGCCGTCCAGGAGCAGTTCGTGCAGGTCGTCGACCGCGTCTCGCCGCAGGTCGTCCAGATCGAGAGCAACGTGGGCCTCGGGTCGGGCATCGTCTACGACGACAACGGCAACATCGTCACCAACGCCCACGTGGCGGGCAACTCGCGCTCGTTCGTCGTGACGCTCGCCCGCGGCGAGAAGCACAAGGCGACGCTCGTCGGCACCGATCCGTCGAACGACGTCGCGGTGATCCACCTCGACGACACGACGCCCGCGCCCGCCACGTTCGACGACTCCTCCGACGTCAGGTCGGGCGACATCGTGTTCGCGATCGGCAACCCGCTCGGCCTGCAGTCGAGCGTCACCCAGGGCATCGTCTCCTCGCTCAACCGCCAGGTCAACGAGGGCAACGGGGTCACGCTCTCGAACGTCATCCAGACGAGCGCCGAGATCAACCCCGGCAACTCCGGCGGCGCGCTCGTCGACCTCTCCGGCCACGTCGTCGGCGTGCCCACGCTCGCGGCGCTCGACCCCGAGTTCGGCAACACGCCGGCCGTCGGCATCGGCTTCGCCATCCCGAGCAACACCGTCCGGAGCGTCGCCGACCGCCTGATCGCCACGAGCACTTGACCGATCCCACCACCCCTACGCCCACGCCCACGCCCCAGGGGTCGGGGCCGCCGTGGTACCGGTCGCGCAACGTGCGCCGGTACCTCATCGTCGCCGCCGTGCTGCTGCTCATCAACTGGGTGGTGGCGGGCGCGCTCTACGGCGGCCCCGCGCGGCCGACGATCGCCTACAGCCCGCTGTTCCTCGACCAGGTCAAGAGCGGCAACGTGTCGGAGATCTCGTCCACCGACACCGGCACGATCCAGGGCACGTTCCGGAAGTCGGTGAAGGTCCCGGGCAGCTCTGACGCGGTCACCGACTTCGAGACCCAGGTGCCGTCGTTCGCCGACGACGACGCGCTGACGGCCGATCTGGCGAAGGGGAAGGTGACCGTCAACGCCAGCCCGCCGGACGCCGGCCCTGGGGTGCTCGTGTCGCTGCTCGTCGGCTTCGGCCCGGTGGTGCTGCTGATCGGCGTGTTCGTCTGGCTCTCGCGCCGAGCCAGCTCGCTGATGGGAGGCGGCGGCCCGCTCGGCGCCTTCTCGCGCTCGCGTGCCCGTCGAGTCGAGGGCGAGGCGACGCACACGACGTTTGCGGACGTCGCCGGGATCGACGACGCCAAGGACGAGCTGGCGGAGATCGTCGACTACCTGCGGCGCCCTGAGCGCTACCGCCGGCTCGGCGGCCGCGTCCCGCGCGGCGTGCTCCTGTCGGGGGCGCCGGGGACGGGCAAGACGCTGCTCGCGCGAGCGGTGGCGGGCGAGGCGCGCGTGCCGTTCTTCTCGATGTCGGCTTCGGAGTTCGTGGAGATGATCGTCGGGGTCGGCGCGTCGCGCGCCCGCGACCTCTTCGAGCAGGCCAAGGCGGCCGCGCCGGCGATCGTGTTCATCGACGAGCTCGACGCGATCGGCCGCGCCCGCGTCGCGGGCGGGATCATGGGAGGCAACGACGAGCGCGAGCAGACGCTCAACCAGATCCTCACCGAGATGGACGGCTTCGAGCCGGGCACCGGCGTCGTGGTGCTGGCGGCGACGAACCGCGCGGAGGTCCTCGACCCGGCGCTCCTGCGCCCGGGCCGCTTCGATCGCCGCATCGCGGTGCAGCCGCCGGACAGCGCCGGCCGCCGGCAGATCCTGGAGGTGCACACGCGCACGCTCCCGCTGGCCGACGACGTCGACCTCGGCGCGCTCGCCGCCACCACCCCCGGGATGGTGGGAGCGGATCTGGCCAACCTCGCCAACGAGGCCGCGCTGCTCGCGACCCGGCGCGACCACGAGCGCGTCGAGCAGCGCGACTTCACCGACGCGCTCGAACGGGTCATCCTGGGAGCCGAGCGGAAGATCGTCCTCAGCCCGGAGGACCGGCGCCGGACGGCCTACCACGAGTCCGGGCACGCGCTGGTGGGCATGCTCACGCCCGGCGCCGATCCGGTCCGCAAGATCTCGATCATCCCGCGCGGGCCCGCGCTCGGCGTGACCCACTCCGCCCCGGACGCCGACCGCTTCAACTACGACGAGCGCGAGCTGCTGGCGAGGATCCGCGTCGCCATCGCCGGTCGCGCGGCCGAGGAGATCGTGTTCGGCGACCGCACCACCGGCGCCGAGTCCGACATCCAGCAGCTGACCGAGGTCGCGCACGCGATGGTGGTCCGCTGGGGCATGAGCGACGAGCTGGGACCGGTCGCGCTGCCGGACTCCGACATCCCCGGCGCCATGACCGTGCCCGCCCCCTCCGTCAGCGAGAGCACGCACCGCGAGATCGACCGCGAGGTCCGCCGGATCGTGGCGGCCGCGCGCGAGGATGCGGTCCGGCTCCTTCGCGACGAGCGCAAGCGGCTGGACGAGCTCGCCGCGGCGCTCCTGGAGCAGGAGACGCTCGACCAGGACGCCGCCTACCGCGCCGCCGGGCTCGAGCCGCCGACCCGCCCGGGCGGGCGGGACCCCCTCCCGATCGCGGCGTGATGCGTCCGTTCCGCCACCGGCCATGACCCAGCGACGCGGCGTGATCCTCGTGGTGCTGGTCCTGGTCGTCGCCGGGTTCGTCGTCCAGGCCGCCCGCGGACCGGCGACCGCGACGACCAGCGAGCAGCCCGCGGCCGTCGCCACCCCCACGCCGGTGAAGGCGACCGGCACCACGCGAGCGGTGCTGCGCGCGCTCGCCGACGTCGAGCGCGCCTACGACGCCGGCAACGTCCGGCGGCTGTGCCGGCCCGGGGAGCTCGTCGATCCCGCCGTCGTCCGCGCCGAGAACGCGCAGGGAGACGGGTGTGAGAGCACGCTCGAGAGCCTGATGGCCAACGTGCCGCGGCTGCGGGTGAGCGTGCGCGACGTCGGCGTCCAGGCCGACCTCGCGACCGTCGCCGTCGTGGCTTCGGACGGCACCGCCGGCACAGTCGACTTCGTGCGTAGCGGCCGGCGCTGGCTGCTGAGCTTCAGCGACGGCGCCGACCCGCTGCCGGCGCTCGCCGGCGCGATCTGACCGTGCTGATCGCGTCGCTCGCGGGCGACCTCTTCGTCCCGCAGGTCTCGCTGCTCGAGAAGGTCGTGCGGTCGCTGCTCGTCTTCGTCTTCCTCGTCGTGGCGCTCCGGCTCGGGGGCAAGCGCGAGCTCGGCCAGATCAACGTGCTCGACCTCGCCGTCCTGCTGCTGGTCTCCAACGCCCTCCAGAACGCGATGATCGGCGCCGACAACTCGCTCATCGGCGGGATCGTCGGGGCGACGACGCTGTTCGTCGTCAACTACCTGTTCGTGCGCGTGGTGTTCCGCAGCCGGCGGGCCAGCAGGATCCTCGAGGGAACGCCGACCGTGCTGCTCGAGCACGGCCGGCTGCACGAGCGGGCGCTGCGATCCGAGGTGATCACCGAGGAGGAGCTGCACTCGGCCGCGCTCGAGCGCGGCTTCGAGAGGCTCGCCGACGTCGACCTCATCGTGCTGGAGCCGGACGGGCACCTGGCGGTCATGGGACGCGAAGCGGCTGGGGCATGGCGTGCGCGCCATGCCGCCGTCAGTGCCTGAGGCCGTGCAGGCCGTAGAACGCGAGCACCAGGGCCGGGACCGTCGTCAAGGCGCCGAGGACCGAGAACGTGCCCACCGACGGCCGCACACCGGCGCGGCGTGCGGCGGTCCACCAGAGCAGGGCGGAGAGCGCGCCGGTCACGGCCAGGTTGGGTCCGAGGTTGAGCCCGAGCAGCAGGTACGGCAGCCGGTCAGGGTCGACGCCGCCGAACGCGGACGCCGCCGGCAGGTTGTTGAACGCGAGCGCGGCGACGACGCCCGCGACCGTGGTCATGGCCGGCCCGAGGCCGGCGACGACGGCGCCGAGGTCGACCGCGCGCCCGATCCACCCGGCGGCGACGGCGAGCGCGAAGAGCAGGCAGAGCTTGAGGGGCTCCGCCGACCGGACGGCAGCCCGCCAGGTCGTCGTGCCGCGGACCACGGCGGCGGAGAGCACCGCGACGGCCGCGGCGGCGACGGGCAGCGCGGGCGCCCGTACGGTGAACACGCTCACCGCGACCGCGATCACCCCGGCGAGCGACAGCCATCCCCTCCGCTCGACCCGATCGCCGGCCGCAGCCGCGGCGCCCGCCGGCGCCAGCAGGCGCCGGCGGCTCACGAGCGCCAGCGCGCCGACGACGGCCGCGGCCGCGATCACCGCCCCGGCCCACGACGCCGCGAAGAGCGCCCCGCCGCCCTGCCCGCCGGCGTCGAGGAGGATCAACGTGGTCGGGTTGGCCGCCGGCGTGAGCAGCGAGCCGGCGTTCGCGCCCAGGATCGCGAGGTACGCGAACGGCAGCGGATCGAGACCGCGGAGCATCGCCGCCCGGATCACCACGGGGGTGACGAAGACGACCGCGGTGTCGAGGTTGAACAGCGCCGTCGTCGCCACGACCAGAGCCGCGCAGCCGGCGTAGAGCGCCGCTCCGTTCCCCGGCAGCCGCCCGATCCACCTCGCGGACCGGTCGAACAGGCCCTCGGCTTCGGCAAGCGCCCCGAGTGCCAGCAGGGCCGCGATCGTCACGAAGGCGGGCAGCGCCGCACCGATCGCCTCGCGGCCCGCTGCAGCGCTCATCGTCATCCGCACATGCTCCGGAGCCCGCGCCCGTCCGTCGTCGGGCCGGAGACGCGTATTGGGCGTGCGTCCTGGGGCGTAGCCGCAAAGAGACGTCCCTGGGCCGACGACACGAGTCCAGCGGCAGGCGATGCTTCGCGGCTCGACTCCGGCACCCTCCCGAGGAGATCCAGATGAGAAGGCCGACGCTCGCCGACCAGTTGATCGAGGTCCTCCGCCAGGCCGGGGTCGAGCGGATCTACGGCGTGGTCGGGGACAGCCTGAACCCGCTCGTCGACGCGATCCGCCGCAGCGACGGGATCGAGTGGGTGCACGTGCGCAACGAGGAGGCGGGAGCGTTCGCCGCGGCGGCCGAGGCCCAGCTGACGGGCCGGTTGGCGGTCTGTGCCGGCAGTTGCGGGCCGGGCAACGTGCATCTCGTCCAGGGTCTGTACGACGCGCACCGCACGGGCGCGCCGGTGCTGGCGATCGCGTCGCACATCCCGAGCGTGCAGGTCGGCACGAGCTACTTCCAGGAGACGCACCCGGAGCGCCTGTTCGGCGAGTGCAGCCACTTCTGCGAGCTCGTCAGCCAGGCGGAGCAGATGCCGCGGCTGGCCCGCAGCGCGGTCCAGCACTCGCTCGGCCTGGGCGGCGTGTCGGTCCTCGTGGTGTCCGGTGACGTGTTTCATCGCCAGGCGCCGAGTCCCACCGGCGAGAGCGCGCCGGCGCCCGGGCGCGCGGCGATCGTGCCGCCCGGCGATCAGGTCGAGGCGCTGGCGGCGCGCCTCAACGCGGCGGAGACGGTCACGCTGTTCTGCGGGGCGGGCTCCAAGGACGCGCACGCCGAGGTGATGGCGCTGGCGGGGAAGCTCCACAGCCCGATCGGTCACTCGCTGCGCGGCAAGGAGTGGATCCAGTACGACAACCCGTACGACGTCGGCATGAGCGGCCTGCTCGGCTACGGCGCCTGCTACGACGCCACCCACGAGGCCGACCTGCTGCTGCTGCTCGGCACCGACTTCCCCTACGACGCGTTCCTGCCGGGCGCGCGGACGATCCAGGTCGATCACGATGCCAGCCGCCTGGGTCGCCGCACGCCGCTCGAGCTCGCCGTCCACGGCGACGTGGGCGCGACGCTCAAAGCGGTGCTGCCGCTGCTCGAGCAGAAGGGCGACCGGGCGTTCCTGGACCGCATGCTGCGCGGGCATGCCGCGGCGCTCGAGCACGCCGTCGACGCCTACACGCATGACATCGAGCAGCACCTGCCGATCCACCCCGAGTACGCCGCCAAGATCCTCGACGAGGTCGCCTCCGAGGATGCCGTGTTCACGGTCGACACCGGGATGAACAACGTCTGGGCGGCACGCTACGTCACGCCCAACGGCCGGCGGCGGGTGATCGGCTCGTTCCTGCACGGCTCGATGGCCAACGCGCTGCCGCACGCCATCGGGGCGCAGCTGGCCTACCCCGGCCGCCAGGTCATCTCGATGTCCGGCGACGGCGGCCTGGGCATGCTCCTGGGCGAGCTCTTGACCGTCGCGCTGCACCAGCTGCCGGTCAAGATCATCACCTTCAACAACTCGGCGCTCGGCATGATCAAGCTCGAGATGATGGTCGACGGGCTACCCGACTATCAGACCGGCAACGGCACCTTCGACTACGCCGCGATCGCCCGCGCGATCGGCATCCACGCCGTCCGCGTCGAGCAGCCGACCGATGTCCGTGCGGGACTGACCGAAGCGCTGGCGCATCCCGGCCCGGCACTCGTGGACCTCGTCACCGACCCCAACGCCCTCTCGATCCCGCCGCACATCACCGCCGCCCAGGTCAAGGGCTTTGCCCTCGCCGCGGGCAAGATCGTCCTCGACGGCGGCGTCGGAGCCATGGTCGATCTCGCCCGGACGAACCTGCGCAACATCCCGCACCCGACCCCCGTTCGCTGACCGACGCGCACGATGATCGAGCTGTTCTGGCTGCTGCTGCTCGTCCCGCTCGTCGCCGGGATCTTCGTGCAGCGGCGCGTGCGATCCGTGTTCACGCGCTACCGCGGCGTCGCCAATCGCGCCGGTGTCACGGGCGCGGAGCTGGCGAGGACGTTGCTGGACGCCCACGGCCTCGCTCAGGTGCGCCTCGAGCTGACGCCCGGGTTCCTCAGCGACCACTACGACGGCTCCGCTCGGAAACTGCGGCTGTCCGAGACGGTCGCGCACGAGCGCAGCGTGGCGGCCGTCGGGATCGCCGCCCACGAGGTGGCTCACGCCTACCAGGACGCGGAGGGCAGCCGGGTGTACCGCGCGCGCCTCTCGGTCGGTGAGCCGCTCGCCAAGCTCGCGCCCTGGTCCGGGTTCTTCTTCATCGGCGGCTTCTGGTTCGGCATCCCGCTCCTCATGGTGCTGTCGCTCGCCTACGTCGCCGGGATGGTCATCTTCGCGCTCGCCACCCTGCCCGTCGAGTTCGGCGCGAGCCGTCGCGCGCTCACGCTGCTCCGCGGTACGGGCTTCACCGACGCCGAGGAGACCAGCGAGGTCGAGCGCGTGCTCAACGCCGCGGCGCTTACGTACGTCGTCGGGCTGCTGCAGCAGCTTGGCCTGCTGTTTGCGCTCGTCCTCGTCGCCGAGGCGACGCGCCGGCTGGCGACCTGACGAACACCGCGCCGAGCCCGCCGACCAGGCCGGCGGCGAGCGCGGCCAGCGCCCAGCCGGTCGACGACCAGTCGATCCCCAGCGCGTCGTCGAGCGACCAGCCGCCCGGGCCGACGCCGGCGAGCGCGAACGCGACGGCGATCAGCACGAGGTTGTACTCATATCCGCCGTTGACGTTCCACAGGCCCTTGGGCCGGCCGACGGTCACGGCGGCGGCGACCATCACGGCGATCACCAGCGCGGCGCCGACCGGCGTCAGCAGTCCGAGGGCGAGCAGGGCGCCGCCCACGAGCTCGGCACCGCCGGCCGCCCATGCATGCAGGCGCCCGGGCCGAAGGCCCGCGGCCTCGAACCGGTCCGCCGTCCCCTTGAGGCCCGCGCCGCCGAAGACGCCGAACAGCTTCTGGGCGCCGTGGCCGACGAACAGCAGGCCGATGACGATGCGAACGATGAACAGTGCGAGATCCATTGGAGCCTTTCTGAGGTGGGCAACTCATCCAGCGGCGGCGCCGAGCGCGGCGCTCAACGAGGCGATGAGCGCGCCGCCGACGGTGATGGCGACGAACGAGCGCGCGAAGCTCGTCCGGAAGACCACCGCACGCAGCACCGCCAGCGAGACCAGCTCGATCGCGACCACGACGACCGCGACCGCGATCGCGACGTGGTAGTCGCGGATGAGGAACGGCAGCGTGTGGAAGACGCCGCCGACGAACGTCCCGAGCCCGGTGATGGAGCCGCGGACGACCGGGCTGCCGCGGCCGGTGAGGTCGCCGGTGTCCGACAGCCCCTCGGAGAAGGCCATGCTCACCCCGGCCCCCAGGGCGGTTGCGAGACCGGTGAAGAACGCGGTGATCGGGTCGTGCGTCGCCAGCACGACCGTGAAGATCGGAGCGAGCGTCGACAGCGAGCCGTCCATCAGCCCGCTCAGGGCGGGCTGCGCGCGCTGAAGCAGGAAGCTGCGGTCGACCACCGTCGCGCTCATCCGAAGATGATCGGAGTTCCCCCCGCGCCCGTCATCGGCCTCGGGTCGACACTCCGGACTACCGCTCTGGATGTACGACGCCGTGTACCACCCGCGGACTACGTCCAAGATCGGCGCGCAGGCCGATGAAAGCCGCTCGGCGCCCGTACATGATGTCGCCCATGACGATCGGCACGAGCTTGGTCCTCATCGCGGCCGGCGCGATCCTGAAATACGCCGTCACCGTCCAGGTGGTCGGAGTCGACCTCCAGACCGTGGGCTTGATCCTCATGCTGGTCGGTGGAGCGGGGCTCCTGATCGGCCTGGCGCTGATCGCCCGCGATCGCTCCACGACGCTCCCCCCGCCTCCGGATCAGCCCTGACGGGAGAGGGCGCCGGCTAACCCGCGCCCGGGCTCGTCCGGAGGTGATGCGAGGCCGCCAGCATCACGACGAACAGCGTCGTCGCCCAGCCCGCCAGGACGAGGATCGGCCGCGCGTGCTCGTAGCCGGGGAAGTAGATCGCGTCGCGAAGCGACGTCACGGTGGCGCCCGACGGAAGCCACTGGGAGATGAACGCGAACGGCGTGGGGAGCAGCGGCGGCGAGACGGCGCCCCCGGACGAGCTGTTGCCCAGCACGACGAAGAAGAGCCAGACCGGGATGATCGCCCAACGGCCCAGCAGCACCGACATGGCCGACGCGAACGACGAGACCGCCAGGATGTGGAGCGAGAGGATGCCCCAGCTCTGCCACACCGGCACGTCGAACCGGCCGAGGATCGGGCCGGCCATGAGCGTGAGCGCGAACCCGGCCGTGATCGCGAAGCCGACGACCCAGACGGTCCAGTGGCGAAGCGGCAGGCCGCCCGCGTTGGCGCGGACCTGGAACACGGTGAGGAAGCCGACGATCGAGGAGACGAGCATCAGGTAGAAGATGTCGACCCCGTTCGGGTCGCTCGGGGAGAGCGGATGCGTGTCGACGATCTTCACCTCCGGATCGCTCGCGGAGACCCGCTCGAGGACTCGAGCCACCGACCCGCCGGCGGCGCTCGCGACGTACAGCGTCGGCCGCGCCGAAGCCAGATCAAGCGCGGCGTAGACCTGCTGGAGGTCGATCGCGTGGCGCGCCGCCGCCACCGAGTCGTACCGCCGGAAGTCGAGGCTGCCCGCGGCAACCTGGTCGACGGCGGCAAACGCGCGCGGGTGCTGCGCCGGGTCGCCGACGAGCGCGGCGTCGATCTGGCGCGGCATGGGGTCGCCGAGCGCGAGCGTGTACGTCGTGAGGAAGAGCGCGCCCATCACGATCGTCAGAGCGGCGATGAAGACGGCACGCTCGGGCGGCGACCACTCGTGGTGGCGCAGGTTGGGGATGCGCCGGCGGGCGCGGACGGTGCCTGCCATCCAAGAGAACGATCGCCCACGCCGAGCCGGCTGTCTGCCCTGGCCAGCCCGACGCCGCGTTCCGGCCAGCCCTAGTCCGCCGGCCGGTGGTGGGCCGTGACGTCGATGAAGACCTCGCCGATCTCGGGGAGCTCGCGACGGAGCCGGCCGTCGAGCTCGTCGAGCAGCCGCGCGAGGTCGGCCACGGTCTGACCGGGACTCGGGTTGACCTTCGCCGCGAGGATCGCCTCCTGCGTCCCCACGTGCACCGCGTGGACGGTCAACACCTCGTCGATTCCGGGCGCCGCGCTGAGGATGGCGTACGCCTGCTCGAGCCGCGCCGACGGGATCGACTTGCCGATCAGGAGATCGGCGAGCGGACGCGCCAGCCCGACGGCGGTCGCCGCCAGCAGCACCCCGATGGCCAGCGAGGCGAGGGCATCGAACACGGCGGGCCCGCCGAGCGCGGGAACGAGGAGCCCCGCCGCCGCGAGCGCGACGCCGACCAGCGCGGTGCTGTCCTCGACCGCGATGGCCCGCAGGGTCGGGTCGCTGGTCTCTCGCAGGTAGACGACGGTCGGGACCCCCCAGGTCCGCGCATCACGCCGCGCCTGCCGCAGCGTCTGCACGAGCGACGTCCCGTCGGCGAGCGCGGCCACCACGAGGACGATCCCGGCCACCCCCAGCCGGTCGAGCTCGCTGCCGTGCGAAAGATCGTGGATCGCGAGCGCGATCGCGACGCACCCGCCGACGATGAAGGAGGAGATCGCGGCGAAGAACGCCCAGAGGAAGCGCTCGCGGCCATGGCCGAACGGGTGCCGGGCGTCCGGCGCCCGTCGCGAGCGGCGCAACGACACCCCGAGCAGCAGCTCGTTGATCGAGTCGGCGGTCGAGTGAACGGCCTCCGCCAGCATCGCGGAGGAGCCGGTGACCAGGCCGGCGGCGAGCTTGGCCGCGGCGACGACCACGTTGGCCGTCAGCGCGATCCCGACCGCACGGACGCTGCCGTGGCTCCCCCGGGCGGTGGCCGCCGAGTGGCGCAGCGGAAGCTGCGGAACGCTCACATGTCTAGGCGTCGTCGCCGTCTCGGCCCAGCACCTCGAACATCGCCGCGATGTCGCGGTGCTCGTAGCCCAGCTCGGCGGCCCGCGACAACACGTCGTCGACGGCGCCCGTGGAGGGCAGCGGCACAGCGGCTTCGCGCGCCGTCGCCAGCGCAAGGCCGATGTCCTTGTGCATGAGCCCGACGTCGAACCATGCGTCGTCGGGAAGGTCCAGGACGAGCGGGGCGCGCGCCTGCAGCATCGGCGAGCCGATCGCGCTGTGGGTCATCACCTTGGCCGCCAGCTGAGGGTCGACGCCCTCCTTCTCGGCGAGCAGCAGGCCCTCGGAGAACGCGAGCATCTGCACCGCAAGGCTGATGTTGACGGCGAGCTTGAGCACGAGCCCCTGCCCGTTGTCGCCGATCCGCGTCGGCGAGCCGAGCTCCTGCAGGACCGGCTCGACGCGGGAGTAGGCGCCTTCGTCGCCGCCGACCATGATCGTGAGCGTCCCTGCCTGGACCTGCGGGACGCTTCCCGACACCGGCGCGTCGAGCATCTGCGCCCCGCGTTCGCTCACGCGGGCCGCGAGCTCGCGGCTCACGCCCGGGCTGATCGTGCTCAGGTCGACCCACAGCTTGCCGGCGTCGAGGCCGGCCAGGATGCCATCGGCTCCCGCGGCGACCGATTGCACCGCGGCGTCGTCGGGGAGCGACGTCAGCACGATGTCGGCCGCCTCGGCGATCTCGCGCGGCGTGTCGAGCCAGCGCAGTCCCTGGTCCTCGAGCCACTTCGCGCGGTCGCGGCTGCGGGAGGTGCCCGAGACGGCGTAGCCGGCGGCGAGGAAGCGCGCGGCCATGTTGCCGCCCATGTGCCCGAGTCCGATGAAGCCGAGAGTGTCCATGCATGAAGGTTGGGCGGAGCCGGGCCTCTCGTCATCACGGCCAGCCACCCGTCGGCTGTCCGGATAGCCCCCGGCCGGACCCGTCGAGACGTCCCGGGCGTCGTCGCCGCAGGACCGCACCCTGGGGTTAGCCGTGCCCTCAAAGTCGGGGTGGCTGGATGCACCGAGCGCGGCGTCCGCGCCATCGTTTCTGGAACCGGCGATGCGCCTCCTCCCCCTCACCATCCTGATCGTCTTCGTCGTGGTCGACGTCGCCGCGAACTGGCGCCTCATCCCCGCGCAGACGGTCAGCGAGTGGGTCTGGTCGCACGGATGGATCGGCCGCGTCGTCGCAGGAGCCGTGCTCTTCGCACTCTTCGGACACCTGGTGTTGCGCTGGCCCTACGGGCCGACAGCCTAAGACTCGGGCGTGGCCGCCGGCCGCCGCGGGAGGAACGAGGCGGGAACGAGGGCGATCGCGCAGAACCCGAGCACCCACCAGAAGCTCTTCTCGAACGAGTCGGCGACGACGGCGGACGAGGCAGGCCGCTCGGCGACCGAGCCGCCGGCGCCGGGCAGCTGGTGCTCGAGCACGACCGCGAGCAACGCCACCCCCAATGAGCCGCCCACGCGCTTCATGACGTTCAGCACGCTCGCCGCCCGGGCCATGGCGGCCGCGTCGAGGGTCGCGTACGCGCCGGCCATCGCGGGCATCGTGGATGCGCCGAGCCCGATGCCGCGGACCACGAGCGAGAGCGCGAGCAGCGGGTCGGAGGTCGACGTGCCGGCGGCCGCGAACGGCAGTGTGCCGGCCACCACCAGACCGAGGCCGACCAGCACGACCCGCCCCGGGCCGACCTTGTCGGTGAGCCAGCCGGCGAACGGCATCATGATCGCCGCGCCGACGCCCTGCGGAGCCAGGAGCAGCCCGGCGCCGAGCGGCGACTGCCCGCGGGCGCCCTGGTAGTAGAGCGGCAGCAGGAACAGCGCCCCGAACAACCCCATGCCGATGCAGAACGTCGTCGCAGCGCCGGCCGCGAAGGGGCGCTTGCGGAACAGGTTCACGTCGATCAACGGGCTGCGGGCTCGGCGGGCGTGGAACACGAAGGCGGTGACGAGCGCGAGGCCCAGGAGGACCGGGACCAGCGTCCCCGCAACGTCGACCCCACGGGTCCTGGCCATCTCGGACAAGCCGTACACCAGGACGGCCAGTCCGGGCGAGAGGAGCAGGAAGCCCCGCCAGTCGAGGCGCTCGCGCCGCTGTGGGCGCGCCCGCGGCAGGTACCGCATCGCCGCCACGATGGCGAGCACGCCGATCGGCACGTTGACGTAGAAGATCCAGCGCCAGCCCGCGTGCTCGACCAGGACGCCGCCGATGACGGGGCCGAGCACCGGCCCGAGGAGCTGCTGGACGCCGAGGGCGCCCATCACCCGGCCCACCCGGCGAGGGCCGGCGGCGCGCGCGACCAGCGTCATGCCGACCGGCATGATCATGCCGCCACCGATCCCCTGCAGGACGCGGAAGAAGATCAGGCTGCCGATCGACCAGGCGGCGCCCGCCAGCATCGAGCCCGCGAGGAACAGCGCGATCGACACCGTCCACACCCGCATGCCGCCGAAGCGATCGGTCGCCCAGCCCGACAGCGGGATCATGATCGCCAGCGCGAGGAGGTACCCGGTCGCCACCCACTGCACGGTCGTCACCGGGGTCGCGAAGTCGTGGGCGAGGGAGTCGAGCGCGACGTTGACGACCGTCGTGTCGATGCTCGTCATGATCCCCCCGAGCACCACCGTGCCCGCGATCCTCCAGGTCGCGCGATCGACGCGATCGGCCGCCCTGCCGGTCGTCGCGGACAAGGTCAGGGCGAGGCGGGTTGCGGCCCCCGCTGCCGGAGGGCGCCGTCGACCGCGGCGAAGACGAGATCGAGCACCCGGCAGACCGTGGTCTCCAGCCGCCGGTTCTCGACGACCGGGACACCGATACGGCGGGCCGTGGCGACCACGTGCTCCTGGAGCTGCCGGATG
Source organism: uncultured Solirubrobacteraceae bacterium (assembly GCA_963774155.1). Taxonomy (GTDB): domain Bacteria; phylum Actinomycetota; class Thermoleophilia; order Solirubrobacterales; family Solirubrobacteraceae; genus DASSUW01. The sequence goes on along the minus strand of CAVZDW010000001.1, from coordinate 83,823 downwards.
GTCTCGAGCCCTTCGTCGTAGCGCTCGGCCGGCCGCTCGGAGGTTTCGGCGCGGAGCGCGAAGCGCTGCGACAGCGCGCTCTCGTCCTCCACCGTGAGCACGACCTGAACCACGAGGCTGTCGGACATGGCCTCGACGTCGAGCAGTCCGGGGAAGAGGTGGATCCCCTCGAGGATGAGCGGCGTTCCCTCGCGTGCGGCGCGCTCCAGCGTCGCGCGGACCCCCACCAGCACCTGCTGCGCCTGCCGTTCGAACTCGGCGTGGACCGTCGCGCCGTTGCCCGAGGGATCCTGGTCGAGCTCGAAGGACGAACGCGACAGCTCCGGGGCGATCGTCTCGGGGACGACGGAACGCAGGACCTGGCGGATGAAATCCGTGCTCGACACCCGGGTGATGCCGAGGTGGTGCGCCAGCTCCGTGGCCACCGTGGACTTCCCCACGCCGGTCCCGCCGCCGATGAGCACGACCAGCGGCCGGCCGAGGGTCCCGAACTCGTGCCAGCGCCGGAAGCGCTCCACCGTTTCGTCCGCCCGCCGGGCCTCCAGGACGTGGCCGGCGAGGCTGCGGAGCTCGTCCAGCGAGAGGCGGCTGCGCCCGGTCGCGGTGAGGTGGTCGTCGACGCGGCGGGCCAGGTCCCACGCCTGATCCGGCGTCAACCCCGTGGCCATGAGCCACGGCGCCATGAGGCCCTTCGCGACGGCGAACCCCGGGTCGGAATCGGATGCGGAGGGCCTCGTAGACATACGCCTGCCGAGCGTACGGAGAGCCCGGTCGCTCGAGGGAGCGCGGAGGAAACCTGCCCTGACCGGCTAGCCGGCGAGGGGTATCTCGGCCGCGACCAGCGTGCCGCCGTCGGCCGGGCTCTCGACCCGGAGCTGGCCGTCGAGCGAGGCGAGCCGGTCACCGAGGCCGAGCAGGCCGCTGCCGTCCGGCCGAGCCCCGCCGACGCCGTCGTCGCGCACCTCGACGGCCAGCGTGCCGTCCGCGATGCGCGCCGTGACCGCGGCGCGGCCCGCGTGAGAATGCTTGGCCACGTTGGTCAGCGCCTCGGCCACCACGAAGTACGCGGTGGCCTCGACGGTGCGGGGAAGCCGGTCCGGGCACACGTCGTTCTCGACCGGCACCGGCATCCGCGACGCCAGTGCGTCCACTCCCGCGCGCAGCCCACCGTGCGTGAGGACGGTCGGGAGGATTCCGTGGGCGAGCTCGCGGAGCTCGACGTTCGCGCTCTCCGCGTGTCCGAGCGCCTCGGCCACGAGCTTGGACGCCGGGTCCTGGTTCGGCTCGAGCGCCCGGTGGGCGAGCTTCAAGGTGATGATCGAGTGGACCAGGCGCTGCTGCGCGCCGTCGTGGAGATCGCGCACCACGCGCCGGCGTTCGTCATCGGCCGCGGCCACGATCCTCGCCCGGGACGCGGCAAGGTCCTCGCGCGCCTGGATGTTCGAGATCGCCATCGCGACGAGCTCCGTGAAGGCGGCGATCCTCGACTCCGTGTCGGCCGGGAGCGGGTCCACGGACTTCGACGAGGCGCTCATCACGCCCCAGAGGCTCCCGTCGACGACGATCGGAGCACCGACCGACGAGCGGATCCCCAGCACCGGGTCACCGGTGCGGCTCCAGCTGCCCACGCCGACCGCCGTGCCGTCGTGCTCGTAGCGCGCCATGTGCGTGGCGTCGACGTCGAGCAGCTGCCCGACCTCACGCGCGACCGCGGCGAAGACCGCATCCGGCGACGCCTGGGATGCCACCAGGGTCGCCACGCGCCGGAGTGCGGCCTGCTCGTCGGCGAGGTGGCCGCGCGCCGCCTCCGTCACGGCGGCCCGCCGGCCGGCGTGCGCCGCGAGCTCGCCGACCAGCGCTGCCACCCCGAGGTACACGAGCAGGTGGGCCAGGTTCGTGGAGTCCGGGAGCTCGAGGGGATGCGTCGGGGGGATCTGGAACCAGTCGTACGCGAGCAGCGCCGCCATCGCGGCCGGGACCGCGTACGCGGCGCCCCACGTGCGCGCCAGAGCGACGACGGCGGCGGCGGAGGCGACACCGAGGACGACGACCAGGGCGACCGATTCGATGCTCGCGAGCGCGACCGCCACGAGCGTGAAAGCGGCCGCGCCAACGGCGAAGGCGAGCGCGATCTCGGCGCCCAACGGGACCGGCCGCGCGCGCTTCGACGGGGTCACATCAGCGTTGTGGCCGCTCGAGGAGCACGAGCTTGCCCCGGTTGAGGGCCTGCGCGATGAAGCAGGCCCTCTCGATCTGCGCGTACGAGTACCGCAGCGGATTTTGCAGCGTCTCGACGTTCACACCGGGAATCTCCATGGCGACAGGTCAGCGAACCCGGAGGATACGCTTGAGCGGACGCTGCTTGTTGGCCGAGAAGTCGACCGCCCGCGTGCGGACCACGTACTTGCCGGCCGGGAGGTGCTTGGGCATCTGGAACGACCACTGCGTCGAGCCCTTGGCGACGTTCCAGCGGACCGACGTGCAGCTCTTGGCCGGTCCGAGACGCCCCTTGTTCACGAGCGACTTGCAGCGAGCGCCCTTCTTGAGGTTGACCGCGACCGCGACGCGATCGAGACCGCAGCCCTCATCGCTGGCGACGCCGCGAAGTGCACGCCCCTTCAGAGCGCTACGCGCCGCGTTGCGGGTGTAGCTGGAGGTCGGGGCAACCTGATCGGTGCAGGCGCCCGGCTGGACGCCCGGCGCCGGGATGTCGGTCTGGGCGGAGGCAGGTGTCGCCACGATGGCCGCAGCAGCGACCAGGGCGATGGGGAGGAGAGTTCGAGCGGACATTCGTCACACTGAACTCGGCGGTCGCGCGCCGCGCAACAACGAGTACCGCTCGGCGGATCGGCGGACCCGATTGTGGTCCGTGCGGCCAGCCGCTGTGCTCTGGCCATGCACTTCCGAGTGGTTCTTCTCGTGCTGGGCGCAGCGCTCGCTCTCCCCTCGCTCCCCGCCGCGGAAGCCGCGGCGAAGCCGGCGCGCGCGTTCGGCGTCTACGTCGAGCCGTCGCAGCTCGCCGGCTGGACGACCAGCGTCGGCGCGGCTCCGCAATTCGTCGCGCGGTTCGAAGCGTTCTCACGCGCGGGCACCGCGGACGCGTTCCTCCGTGAGGCCGAGGCGCAGGGGCTCCGCCGCGTGCTCGTCTCGTGGGAGCCCTGGAAGCCCGTGCCGGCCGAGCTGGGCGTCGTCGAGCAGTTCCGCGAACAGCCGGGGTACAGCAACCGCGACATCGCCGCCGGCGTCCAGGATGCGTACATCCTGGCCTTCGCCCGCAGCCTGGCGACCTTCCGGGGCCGGGTCGACCTCCGGTACGCCCACGAGATGAACGGCACGTGGTACCCGTGGTCGCACGACCCGATCCAGTACCGCCGCGCGTGGCGGCACATCGTCCGGCTGTTCCGCTCGGCCGGAGCGCGCAACGTCCGCTTCGTGTGGTCCGTGAACCCCAGCCTCTACGTTCCGATGCGGGTGTGGCAGCGCAGCACCCGCGTCTACTGGCCGGGCCGCGGCTACGTGGACGCCGTGGGGTCGACGATGATCAACTTCGGCGGCGCGAAGCAGTATCCGGTCAAGCGCTTCGTGCCGCGCCTGCGCGCGCTGCGCCGGCTCTATCGCAAGCCGGTGATGCTCACGGAGGTCAGCACGGCGTATCGCGGCCGTGAACGCTGGCTGCGCAACCTGCGCCGCATGCTGCGCACCATGCCGTGGATCCGGTCCGTCGCCTGGTTCCAGCACACGAGCCGCGGTCAGGTGCAGCTCGGGGACACCGGCAGGCTCGACTGGAGCGTGCAGGCCGACCCGGCGGCCGCAGCCCAGCTCCGCGCGATCATCCGCGACGGGCAGCGATAGCCGGACGCAGTACGAAGGCCACCGGCGCGAACACCGCGGCCCAGACGCCGATCAGCAGCGCCCAGACGATCAGCTCCGGCGCCATCGCCTCCAGCGTCGGGCGATAGCGCAGCGTCGTCGCCGCCACGAAGAGGCCGGCGAGGCATGACCAGGCGAGCCCGAACAGCGAGTAGCGGGCGAACACCCGCGAGTCGTCCGCCCGCCCCTCGCCCGAGAGCCTGCGGGCGAACTGCTCGCGGGCGCGCCGCCGCAGTCCCGGCTCGCGGAGCACGTCGACGAGGATGTGGTAGCCGTCGCGGTCGAGGAACGGGTTGAGGTTGAAGCACGCGCCGACGTACGCGGCGAACGCGAGCTGGAAGAAGATGTCGCGCACGGTCCCCGGGTCCAGCAGCAGGCAGACGAGCGAGAACACAGCGCCCAGCGTCGCGTCCGACAGCGGACCGGCCGCGCTGATGGCGATCCGCCGCCGGCGCGGCTCGAACCACGCCTGCGAGGTGTCGACGAACGCGTACGGGAACACCAGCAGCAGCTTCACGCCCGCCCGCTCGACGTGGCGGCCGTAGGACTCCATGGTCAGCCCGTGCGCCAGCTCGTGCACGGCCACCACCGCGAAGCGCCCGAGGATGAACACGAGCCCTCCGAGGCCGACCTTGGAGGCGACCACGAACGGCGTCCCGTACCGCGCGCCCACCAGGTACGCGAACACGCCGACCCCGATCACCGCAAGCACCGCGATGGTCACGAGCGCCGGCGGCGTGAACAGCCTCCAACCCCCGTCGCGGTAGGCCGCTTCGAAGACCTCGCCCGCGCCATCGATCACCTTCACGCGTGGCTTCAGCGCCCGCGCGTACCAGCGGGGCGGGGTCTCCTCCGGGCGGCTGCCCTCCACGCCCTCGAGCAGGCCCCGCTCGCCGAGGTCCGCCAAGAGCCGCGCGAGCCGCGCCGGGCCGGCGTCGCCGAACCGTCGCTCGGCCTCGCCGAGCAGCTCGGCCGGCGAGCGCGAGCCGTCGAGCAGCTCCAGCAGCTCCGCGTCGGCGGTCTCCAAGCGCAGGAAGCTGCCGTCCGTGAGGTCCTTGAGCACCCAGCGGCGGCTCCCCTCGGCCGCCTCCAGGCGCTTGAGCGCGTAGCCGGACCGCAGGCGTGGGCGCGACGTCGCGTCTCCAGGGAGCGCGGCGCCGGCCGGCACGACGACGGTGCGCCCGGCCTCGTCCGGGCCGCGCCGCCGCTCCACCACCAGCTCGGTGTCGCCCAGGCGGAGGTGCGCGCCGTCGTGCAGGCGCGCCGGCCCCCGCACGCGCACGCCGTCCACGTACGTGCCGTGCGAGGAGCCGGCATCCTCCACCAGCGGACCCGCGCCGTCGCCCGCCGAGATCCGCGCGTGACGGCGCGAGACCGACGGGTCGCTCAGCGTCAGCGTCGAACTCCGGTCACGGCCGAGCGTGACCTCCGCGGTCAGCGGGACGCGTGTGCCGTCGGGGAGGACGAGGTCGAACGGTGCGGACACGCCCGCGGTTCAGGACTCCCCGCGACGGCCGACCGCGATCAGTCCGCCACCGCTGGCCATGAGGACGAGCGCCCCGGAGGCGAGACCGAGGAGGGCGAATCCGGCGCCCTGCTCGGCGGTGCCGCCGGCACCGGTCGCGACCCCGCCCTGCGGGACGCCGCCGCTCGAGGATGAACCGCTGCTCTCGGCTTGCGTGACCTGCGTGGGCGACTCGGCGTCGTCGTCATCGTCGTCTTCGCCGGCGAGCGCCGGTGCGGCGGCGAGCGCGAGCGCCGCCGTCGTGGTTGCGAGAACGGCCATCGCGCGGTTGTGGCTGCGGAGCATCTAGACCCCCGTGTGGGCTTGTCGGGAAGCGCGCGGCCGGCGGCCGGCGCGGCTTCATCCTTCGAGAGTGGATCGGCAGCGGCAACAACGAATTCGGCTCGGCCGAGCCGCGCGGCCGATCGCTCGCCGGTGATCGGCCATGCCTATCGAGTGAGCGCTCCGCCCGATTGAGCTCGAGCGGCGCGAGCGGTTGTGTGTCGGGGACCCGACCGAGGAGCGCGCGTTGACACGACCCGGGGGAGCGGCCCTGGCAGATGTGGCTTTGACGGGCCTCGTCGTGGGCGCCATCACGCTGGTCCTGTTCCCGATCTCGGAGCTCGACCCGGGTGTCTCGAGCGGTGTGCTGTACGTCCTCGGCGTGCTGCTCCTCGCGACCTACCGCGGCCTCTGGGTGGGCCTCGGCGCATCGGTGGCCAGCGCGCTCGCACTCGACTACTTCCACGCGGACCCATCGGGCCGGCTGGACGCGAAGAGTCCGGGCGACTTCGTCGCGATCGGGGTGCTGCTGTTGACCGCGACGGTCGCGAGCGTGATCGCCGATCGCGCGCGCCAGCGGGCCGAGGAGGCGGAGCGCCGGCTCGAGCTCGAGGCGGAGCTCCGGACGCGGGAGGCCGAGCGGATCAGGCTGCACGAGCTGCAGGCCTCACGCGCGCGCGTGATCCACGCCGCCGATGCGGAGCGCCGGCGCGTGGTCCGCGATCTGCACGACGGCGCCCAGCAGCGGCTGGTCCACACCATCGTCACGCTGAAGCTGGCGCGCCGCGCGCTCGAGCGCGGCGACGCAGCAGCGAGCCGGCTCGTGGATGAGGCGCTGGTGAACGCCCAACACGCGACCGAGGAGCTGCGCGAGCTCGCGCACGGCATCCTTCCGGCGAGCCTCACCCACGGAGGGCTGCGCGCCGGCGTGGACGCGCTCGCCTCGCGGATGCCCGTGCCCGTGGAGACGGACGTCCCCCGCGCCCGGCTGGCCGGGGACGTCGAGGCGACGGCGTACTTCGTCATCGCCGAGGGCCTCACGAACGTGGCCAAGCACGCCCGGGCGAGTCGGGCCTGGGTCACCGCGACCGTCGTCGACGGGCGCCTGCAGGTCCAGGTCCGCGACGACGGCGTCGGTGGAGCTCGGCCCGACGGCTTCGGCCTGCTCGGCATGCAGGACCGCCTGGCGGCGCTCGACGGCCGCCTTCGCGTCGAGAGCCCTTCCGGCGGCGGCACGCGCGTCGCCGCCGAGATCCCCGTGCCGGGCTAGGGGCGGCGCGGGCCGCGGAGGTAGAGCAGGACCGCGAGGACGCGGCGGTGGTCGGTGCTCTCGGGCCCGAGGCCGAGCTTGTGGAAGATGCGCGTCACGTGCTTCTCGATCGCGGCCTCGGTCACGACCAGCACCTCCGCGATGCCGGCGTTGGACTTGCCCTCCGCCATCGCCGCGAGCACGTCACGCTCCCGCGGGGTGAGCTCGTCGAGCGGGCCGCCCGCGCGGCGCCGTCCGAGCATCCGGCCCACGATCTCCGGATCGAGGGCGCTGCCGCCTCGCGCGACGCGCTCGACGGCGTCGACGAACACCGACACGTCGCCGACGCGCTCCTTCAGCAGATAGCCCACGCCCTCGGGCCGGTCGCCGATGAGATCGAGCGCGTAGCTCTCCTCGTAGAACTGCGACAGCACGAGGATGCCGGTCTCCGGGAGGCTGGACCGGAGTTGCAGCGCGGCCTGGAGCCCGTCGTCCTGGTGGCGGGGCGGCATCTGCACATCGACCACCGCCACGTCGGGCCGGTGGGCCAGCGTCTTGCGGAGAAACTCATCGGCGTCCCCCGCCTGGCCGACCACGTCGCATCCCGCTTCGACCAGCAGCCGCGCTATGCCCTCACGCAGCAGGACGTCGTCTTCACCGATCACGACCCTGAGAACGTCGGTCACGGACCAACCGTACCCGAGCGCTTACCGACCGACCAGCAGCGCCTGCAGTGACCCGTTCAGCAACTGGTCCTTCGCGAGGAACCCGGTAGCACCGAGGTTCCGTGCGGCGGCCGGCGTCGTCGCGTCGGGATCGGACGAGGTGATCACGATCCGCGGGCTCCACGGCAGCGCCGCGAGCTGCTGAGCGAGCTCCAGGCCGTCGCCGTCGGGAAGGCCGACGTCGACCAGCGCGGCGTCGGGACGCAGCTCGCCCGCGGCCTCGGTGGCCGCCGCGCAGCTTCCGACCTCTGCAATGACCGCCATGCCCATGGCGGAGAGCATCCGTGCGGCCAGTCCGCGGAACTCGGAATCGTCGTCCACGACGAGCACTGAGATTGCCATTGTCCTCATGCTGTCACGCGGTGCGGCGTCGGTGCGTCGGGGAAACCCGACAACCCTGTCCAGCCAAGGGGGATAGCGGAAGTGTCTCCTGAGCGAGACATTTCCATGCGTGCCGACGTCGATCCTCCTCATGAAAGGGCATCTGCCGTGGAGCTAAGACACCTGAGGTATTTCGTCGCGGTCGCGGAGGAACTCCATTTCCGCCGCGCGGCGGAGCGGTTGTACGTCGCACAGCCGGCCGTGAGCGAGCAGATACGCAAGCTCGAGGCCGAGCTGGGCGTCCGGCTCTTCGACCGTACGCACCGGAGCGTGTCGCTCACGGGAGCGGGCTCCGCCCTGCTCGTGGAGGCCCGCCGGGTGCTGCACCAGGCCGAGGTCGCACAGCTTGCCGCGCGCAACGCGCACGGCTCGGCGGGGACGAGGCTCCGGATCGGCTACGTGCCCGACGCGCTCCCCGCGAGCGTCCCACGCGCGCTGCAGGATCTCGCCTCCGCGGCGCCGCGCGTGGAGGTCTCCCTGGAGACCGGAGGCACGTTCCAGCTCATCCAGGCCGTCCATGACCAGCGGCTCGACGCCGTCATCGTCGGCCTCCCGGCGGCCACGCGAGGGCTGCTCGCGACGTCCCTCGGTGAGCAGTCGCTGGTGGCCGCGGTGCCCGCGAGCCACCCGCTCGCGCTCGAAAGCGAGCTGACCCTCGAGCAGCTCGACCCCGAACGACTCGTGACGCTGCCGCGGGACAGCAATCCGGCGCTGCACGATGCCGTCGTCTCGCTGTGCCGCGATGCCGGCCTGTCACCCACCTTTGCCGAGGCCGCGGAGCCGCGGGTCGAGGCCGTGCTGCTCGCCGTGGCGGCCGGTGGCGGCGCCGCCCTGCTGCCCGCATCGATCACGCAGCGGTACGCCGCCCCGGGCGTTCAGCTGATCGATCTGGTCGGGGTCGAGCCCGCATTCGAGTCGGCCGTGCTGACCCGGCCCGAGAGCGACAGCCTGGCGATCCACGGTTTCCTGCGGGCCGTCTCGCACGCGGCCAGGCGGCGGCCGGCCACTCCCGCCCGCCTGCAGGTCGCTGCGTGACGAGCGTGAGCATCCACGCAGAGGACCTCGAGGCCTCGGTCGCGTTCTACACCGGCGTGTTCGGTATGGAGCGAGCCCCGGCCCCGGACCCCGCTGCGCCGGATGCGTGGCTGCTCCTGGGCGATCAGGAGCTGCATCTCTTCCGGCGGACGGCGCTCGCGCCGGAGTTCCGCCATTTCGGCCTGGCAGTCGACGATTTCGACGCCGTCTACCGCAGGCTGAAGCAGCTCGGGGATGTCGAGCGGGACAACTGGTTCTTCGACGCCCACGAGCTCGGTGACGGATCCGTCGAGCTGTACGTACGCGATCCCGCGGGCCATCTCGTGGAGGTAGACTGGCCCGACGTGGCGACGCTCGACCCTTCGGTTGTGGGCGACATCCGACGCCGGAACGGCGTCGCACGCGCGTGCTGATGAGTCACGTGTGTCCGCTCGCCGCATTTCGCTCTGGCGGGCGCCGCGGTCGCGGTCCCTGCTGTTCGTCGCAGTACTGACAGCGCTCGTCGGCGCAGTCTCTCTCGCGGCGCACGTCTACACGGACGTGCTCTGGTTCAGCGAGCTCGGCCACGAGAACGTCTTCTGGACCACCCTGAAGTGGAAGATCCTCGGCCCGGGGGTCCCGGCCTTCGGCACCGCGGCCTTCCTGCTCGCGAACTTCGCGGCCGTCGAGCGCGTCCTGGCCGGGCATGCGACGCTGCGGCCGCACCGGCGGCTCGTCTACCCGGTCGTCGCGGTCGCGGCCGGCTTCGTCGCCGGCCAGCGCGCCGACGGTGTCTGGAAGCTGCTCGCGTTGTGGTCCGGCCGGAGCGACTTCGGCATCGACGATCCGCTGTTCCACCGCGACGTGGGCTTCTTCGTGTTCTCGCTGCCGCTCTACGAGTGGGTCTCTCGCTGGCTCCTGGAGACGCTCGCCTTGGCGGGGTGCGCCACGATCGCGGCATACCTCGCAGCGGGCGGCCTCCAGATCGCTCGGCCGCGCGTGCTCGTGCCGGCCGCTCGCGCACACCTGCTCGTGCTGGCGGCGCTCGCGCTGGCCGTGATGGCGGTGCGGTACCGCCTGGACCAGTTCGAGCTCGCGCTGCCGCAGAAGGGGCAGACGCTGCCGGGCGCCGGCTACACGGACGCCCACGTTCGCGTGCCGGCGCTGTGGGTCCTGGTGGCCGTATCGCTCAGTGGCTCGCTGCTGTTGCTGTACGCCGCTCGGCGGCGGGTGCTCCGGCGGCCCCTCGTGGCCCTGGTCGCCGTCGCCGTGCTGGCGCTCGTGGGCCCGGGCGTCGTGTCTCGCCTGGTCGAGCGCATCGAGGTCGACCCCCAGGTCCTGACGCGCGAGCGGCCGTATCTCGCGGGCGCGATCGCCGCGACCCGGCAGGCGTACGCGCTCGACAGCGCTCAGGTGCGGAGCGTGTCCGGTGACGGCACGCTCACCCACGCCGACGTCAAGGAGAACCTCCGGCTGCTCAAGAACGTGCCGTTGTGGGACACCGACGTCCTGCAGCCGGCAATGGACGACCTGCAGTCGATCGGGCGCTACTACAGCTTCCCCAGCCTCACGTTCGACCGCTACGAGATCGACGGCTCCATGCGGGCCTTCACGCTCGGAGCGCGCCAGATCGACCTCAGCGCGCTGGGAACGGACGCTCGCGGGTGGGCCAACGACCGGTTCGCCTACACCCACGGGTACGGCGTCGCGGCGGTCTCCGCCCCGCAGGCGGACGCCGTGGGCCAGCCGCGCTTCACCGAGGGCGAGTTCAGCACGGACGGCGATCTCCTCGACGTGCGCGAGCCGCGCGTGTACTTCTCCGAGCAACCCGGCTCGGGTCCGCCGTATCTGATCGTCAACAGCCGGCGAGCGGAGGTGGACCAACCGCTGCCGGGCTCGACGGCCCCCGAATACCACTACGACGGCACCGGCGGCATCGCCCTCTCGGGCCTGCTCAGACGGGCCGGGTTCGCGGCGCGGTTCGGCGACGCGAAGCTCCTGCTGACCGAGACCGCCACCGACGACTCGAGGATCCTCCTGCACCGGGACGTCGGTGACCGGCTGCGGACGCTGGCGCCGTTCCTGCGCTGGGACTCCGAGCCGCAGACCGTGGTCATCGGCGGACGGATCCAATTCCTCTTCCACGGCTATACGACGAGCAGCCACTACCCGTACTCGGCGCCGGTCGTCCTCGACCGGACCGAGATCAACTACATGCGGGCGCCCGCCGTGGCGACCGTCGACGCGTTCGACGGCCAGGTCAGCCTCTACGCCGACGACTCGGGAGAGCCGATCCTGCGCGCGTGGAGCGCGGCGTACCCGGGGCTGTTCGAGCCGTTCTCCGCCATGCCGTCCGAGGTGCGGGCGCACCTGCGGTACCCGTCCGAGCTGTTCGCGGCGCAGGCCGGCGTGTACACGACGTACCACGCCGACGATCCCACCGCGTTCTGGAACGGTGCGGATGCGTGGCAGCTCCCGCAGCAGATCGCCGGTCCGATCGAGGTCGCGGGCGAGATCCGCGTCCCGAAGCCCGAAGCCGACGAAGCGGCCCAGTTCGAGATGGAATCGCGGTACCTGCTCGCTCGGCTGCCCGGCGAGCCGACCGAGCGCCTCGTGCTCGTGACGCCGTTCACGCCGCGCGGCCGCCAGAACCTGGTGAGCTACCTCGCGGGATCGGTCGACGATGGCGGGGAGGCCCGCCTCACGCTGCTCAGCCTGCCGCGGGACCGGCTGACGTTCGGCCCCGCCCAGGCCACGCGGAAGATCCTCGCCAGCTCCCAGGTGAACGAGCGGCTCCAGGTCGTCAACCGCGAGTCGCGCGACCTCGGCAAGGCCGCCGTCAGCCGCACCGTTCTGGGTGCGCCACGCGTCGTCCCGGTCGGCGACGCGCTCGTCCAGGTGCAGCCGGTGTACGTCATCGCAGGCGGGACGGGCGTGCCGAGGCTCCAGCTGGTGACGGTTCACGCGAACGGCCGCGTGGGCTATGGCCGGACTCTGCGGTCGGCGCTGCTTCGCGCGGTGGATCCCGGCTAGGGAACAGGGCGCCGAACAGCGACATCGCGGCCCGGCGCTCGGACACCAGGACGTCGACCGCGATGGCGAGGAACGCGACCGCGAGCGCCAGCCGCGTGATGACGGCCGGCAACAGGAACTGGGCCACGAACAAGCCCAGCATGATCGCCGCGTCACCGCGGCTCAGGCGCAGTCCGACGAGCGCCGCCACCGCGTAGAGCGCCACGCCGATCGAGAGCAGCAGCTCGACCCGCTCGCGCCCCGCCAGCGGGAGCGGGCCGACCCCGGCCCCGGCCAGATAGGCGATCGGAAGCGTCCCGAGCGCCAGCGTGTACTGGCTCACGGCGCCCGCGAGCAGCACGGCCACGCTCTGGCCGCCGCGGCCGTGCGTGAGCAGCACGAAGGCGACCACGAGCTCCGGCGTCTCGGTCGCCACCGGCACGAGCCACTGCAGGAGCAGGTACGGGCTGATGCCGACGATGGCGCCGGTGCCCAGCACGGCCTCGCCGAACGGGACGGCGGTCAGGAGGATCACCGACGCGGCGTACAGCATCAGCCCTGAGACCCAGCGGCGACGGTCGCGTGCCGGCAGCTCGGCGAGATCCTCCGCAACCCCGATCGGCTCCGGTGACTCGTCCGTCGACGCGGCGGCGCGATGCAGGTACAGCGCGTACAGCCCGATCAGCACCGCGGCGTCGAGCAGGTTCAGCTGTCCGCGCACGACCATCCTGAGCGACCACAGGACGCCGAGGGCGAGGATCGCGAGCTCCACGCGCCGCGACGGCGACAGCGTGACCGCCCCAACGGCCCCCGGACGCCACCGGCGGGGGAGCAGCGCCACGGCGGCCGGGAGCGCGACGCAGACCCCGAGCAGCAGCCGGCTCGCGCCGGTCAGGTTGGCCGTCACGTAGTCGGCCCGGCCCTGAAAGGCGAAGTGCACCTCGACGATGTACTCCGGGAGGATGGCGACGAAGGCGACCGCGGCCACCACGACGCCGTTCGCGATGTCGACCTGGGCCGCCTCGCACGCCCACGCCAGGAGGAACGCCGCGGCGACGACGGCCGCGCCGTAGGCGACCAGCTGCAGCGGGTAGGGCACGACGCCGCCGCTCAAGCGCACGAGGATGCCCGGCACCGTGGCGGCCGCCGTGGAGGCCAGCCGCTGCTGCCACGGCGCCAGGCCCGCGGGCACGGTCAGCCGAGCTCGACGACGAGCACGACGAGGAGCGCCGCGAAGATGATCAGGATCGTCCAGGCCGTCCAGACGGCCACCCGCGCACCGAGCGCGAGCATGGTCATCGTGGGGGTCTGACCCGGCCGGGGCGAGTCGCGCGGCGTGTCGCGCGGCGCCCTACCGGGGGTGTCACGCCGCACGCGACGTGGCGGCGTGGCGACGTCCGGCGGCGACGCGTCGCGCGGCGGGCGCGGACGCTGTGGCAAGGGAGCCGCCGAGACCAGCCGGCGGGCGATCGCGAACGCGTAGAGCGAGCCGACCGCATCGAGGATCGCGGTCTCGCGCCTCGGGCTGAGCCCGGCGTCCCGCAGCTTGTCCAGCAGCGCTGCGACGTGGCGGGCGCGGACGGCCCGCAGGGGAAGCGACCCGAGCTCGGCGTCGACATGGCTGAGCGGCGCGCGCAGGGCGCGCCGCTCGGCCGGCGAAGCGATCGCCGACACGTACTCGGCGATGAGGGCGCTGACGCTCGAGTCACCGGTAAGGGTGTGTTGGCTCATCGAACGTGGCCCCGGACGAGCGGCCGGCGTGGCGCCGGCCGCTCGAGGATCGGCTCAGTCCTCCGCGGGGACCAGGGGCCAGTTGGTGGTGACGAACGCGTTGGTCTTGGTGACCTGGTTGTCGGCGGCCGTCAGGAGACGACGCCCACCGGCGGTGAGGTCGGTGGCGTCGGCCATCGTGCCGTCGATCGCCTGCAGCTCGTCCACGAGCTGCGGACCGAGGTTCGGCATCACGACGTCGAACGTCGGCGGGCCGGCGTCCTCGTCCTGGCTCTTGCGAGCACGCGCGTCCTCGGCGTCCTCCGGCGGCACCGGGGGCGCCACGCTGAGGATGTAGGCCAGCGCCTGATCGCGCCGGTCGTTGACGAGGTTCAGCGTCGTCGACAGCGCGTCGAGGCCGGTGCCGCTCGAGCCGTCGATCAGGCTCACGACGCCGGAGGCGACATCGTGCTGCAGGGTGAGGACCCGGAACGCGGTGTCGGCGGGCCCGGCGTACGTCGGGCCGGTCGCGGGATCACCGGACTTGCGGGCATTGACCCGCGCGTCCTCGGCGTCCTCGGGCGGCGCCGGCGGAGCCGTGCGGATGACGTACTTGGCGCCGCGCCAGGCCGCGGCCATCTGGCGACGCACGACCTTGAGGGTGGTCGCCGCGTCGGCCGGCTTGCCGTTCTCGATCTTCTTCGTCGCGCGCTCGAGGGCACGCTCGGTGCGGCCGACGCGGGCCTGCACGATCGACGGATAGGTGAGCTCGACGACATCGGTGCCGGAGGCCTTGGCCTTGGCGGGCGCCTTGGCGTCGGCTGCGGCTGGGCTGACCGCCACGAGGCTCACCGCAACGGCGAGCGGAAGGGCGGCTCGGATAGAGCGCATGGAGCGGAACTCCTTGTCGGGGAGGGTGGACTCGAGGCCAAGCTAGGCCCTGCCGGGGGCGATCCAGGGCACTCCGCGGTGTCCTGGAGACCGCGCGGTGCCCGGCGCCGAGAAAAGCCAGCGCCAAGCCCGATCCGGCGAGCGGTGATCGCGATTGGTCCGCGTGCCGGCAGCCGCCACGATCCAGAGCGATGCCGCTCCTCCGCCGCGATGTTCACGTTCTTCCGTGACGCCTGGGAGGCGCTCGGCCACGGCCGGGCGCCCACCCTCTATATGGCGTTCTTCGTCTACGTCTGGGTGCTGTGGTCGGCCAAGGCGCTGGCCGCGCGACGCTACCGGCCGTCGCACGCGCCCGCGCAGGAGCTGGACACGACGGTCATCGTTCCCGTCTACAACGAGTCCGAGGCCGTGTTCCGCCGCTCGCTGGCGAGCGTCGTGGCAAACGAGCCGACCGAGGTCATCGCGGTGGTCGACGGCGGCGATCCGGAGATCGCCGCGATCGCCGCGGAGTACTGCGACCGCGTGCTCCGGCTGCCCAAGGGCGGCAAGCGGCTGGCGATCGCCGCCGGACTGCGCGAGAGCGACCCCTCCACCGACGTGGTCGTGGTTCTCGACTCCGACACCGTGTGGGCGCCCGGCGCGCTCGCGGAGATGCTCCGGCCGTTCGCCGACCCGCGCGTCGGCGGGGTGACGCCGCGCCAGGCGATCTTCGACGTCGGCACCAACCCGGTGCGGCGGCTGGCCAACTGGATGGAGGACATCCGCTACCACCTCACGGTGCCGGCGCAGTCGGTGTTCGGCCAGATCGGGTGCCTCGCGGGACGCACGATCGCCTACCGGCGCACCGCGTTCGAGCCGGCCGTCGACCGGCTGGTTCGTCAGACCGTGCTCGGCATCCCCCAGCACGTCGGCGACGACCGGGTGCTCACGAACGAGCTGCTGCGCGATGGCTGGCGGACCATCTACCAGTCGACCGCCCTCGTGGAGACCGACGCTCCGTCGGACTGGCGGACCTTCTGGCGCCAGCAGCTGCGCTGGGGGCGGTCGAGCCAGCGCGAGACGCTCCTGAGCCTCCGCTGGCTGTGGCGCAAGCCCGTTGCCTTCGCCTGCTTCGCGACCGACATCGTCACCCCCTTCGCGCTCTACGCGGTCGCCGGGCTGGCCGTCGCCCACGGGCTCCGCGGCCACGGCGGGGTGACCGGTCTGCCGCTCACACTCGAGCTGCCGCTGGGCTACCTCGGCATGCTGGCCAGCATCGGGATCCGCCAGGCGGCGCACATCCGGCGGTCGCCCCGCGACCTCGTCCGGCTGCCGCTCTTCGTGCTGCAGATCACGTTCGTCATGGTGCCGATCCGCATCGCCGCCTTCGCGACGATGTTCCATCAGGACTGGGGCACCCGCGGTGATAAGCAGGCGCGATCACACCTTCGCTCCCCGGTGTTGCTGCCCGAGCACGGGCAGGAGACTGTGATGGTGGTGCCGGGGGAGTCCTCATCTTGAACGCGCCGGCAACCCGCCGGCCGACAAGCCTCCCGCCCCTCTCCCGGCGGGACTGCGGCCGCTCCTCCTCCCCCGGCCTGCGGCCGCAACCGGGCCGCCCGCGCTCCCTCACGTCCGACGCGGGCGGCCCATTACTCTTCCCCTTCCTCCTCCAGGTGCCATGAACCGCTCGTTCCTGCGCGTGCTCCCCGCCATCGCGGCGATCGCCGCGATCGTCCCCGCCGCGCTGGCCGCCGGCGGATCCGCCGCCGAGGGCGAGCCGCTCCTGCCGGATCTCGACCAGGAGACGCCGACCGGCCTCGTCATCACCAAGTCCGGGAAGGCGAAGCGCGGCGGCTGGCGGCTGGGGTTCGATTCCGCCGTCCGCAACGTCGGCGACGGGCCGCTGATCATCAACGGCCGGCGCCCGTCGCTCGCCGAGGAGACGATGTCCGCCGAGCAGGTGATCGAGAACGCCGGCGCTCCCAGCACGGTCGTCCCCGACGCGGGGCGCCTGCGCTACGTGCGGTCGCCCGACCACCGGCACTGGCACCTGCTCGGCTTCGACCACTACGAGCTGCGCCGCGCGGGCAGCACCGAAGCCCTGGTGCGCGACCGCAAGACCGGGTTCTGCCTCGGCGACCGCTACCCGGTCACCGACCAGGCCCTGGCGGCGAAGCCGCCGGATCCGGTATACACGGGCCGGTGCGGGCTCGAGCGGTCCACACTGCTGGGCATCAGCGAGGGGATCTCCGTCGGCTACGGAGACGACTACGTCGCGAACCTCGAGGGCCAGTTCCTCTCGCTGGACCGCCTACGGCCGGGCCGCTACGTGCTCGTGCACCTCGCGAACGACGACCGCCGCCTTGTCGAGTCCTCCTACGACAACAACGCCGCGTCGCTGCTGCTGCGGCTGCGGCGTCGCGCCGGCGGCGTGCCGGTGATCCGCGTGCTGGCCGTCTGCCCGGACACCGAGCAGTGCAGCGCAAAGCGCTGACGCTCGTCGCGCCCGCGATCTTCGCCGCGCTCGCGAGCGCGCCCGCCGCCCCCGCGAGCTCCGGCGCGCGCGCCGAGACCGTGGCGACCGGACTCGAGATCCCGTGGGAGATCGCGTTCCTGCCCGACGGCCGGGCGCTCGTCACGGAGCGCCCGGGCCGCGTCCGCCTGCTCACCCGCGCCGGCCGGCTGCGGCGGGCGCCGGTCGCCCGCATCCGGGTGAGCGCGCTGGGCGAAGGCGGCCTCCTGGGGGCAGCCATCGACCCGGCGTTCAAGCGCAACCGTCTCGTCTACCTGTACTACACGAGCGCGACCGGCATGCGGCTCGAACGCCGCCGCTGGACCGGCTCGCGGCTCGTCTACCGCGCGTCGCTGATCGACGGCATCCGCGCGGGCGCGATCCACGACTCCGGACGGATCGCCTTCGGGCCCGACCGGCGGCTCTACGTGAGCACGGGCGATGCGGGAGACGGCGAGCTGGCGCAGGATCCGGCCTCGCTGAACGGCAAGCTTCTCTCCCTCACCCCGGCGCAGTACCGCGGGCCCGGGCACGCGGCGCCGCACATCGTCGCGACCGGACTGCGCAACTCGCAGGGCTTCGACTGGCAGCCGGGCACCGGCCGCCTGATCGCCACCGACCACGGGCCGAGCGGGTTCGACGGACCCGAGGGCTACGACGAGGTCGACGAGATCGTGGCCGGCGGGAACTACGGCTGGCCGCAGGCGATCGGCTTCGACACCGCCGGCGGGCTCTTCCGCGCGCCCCTGCGCGTCTACGTCGAGGCGATCGCCCCGTCGGGCGCGACGTTCGTGAGCCGGCCCGGCTCCCGCTGGACCGGCGACTACCTGCTGGCCGCGCTGCGCGGGACCCAGCTACGCCGGCTCGTCCTGGACGGCGGGCGCGTGACCCGCGACCAGCCGCTGCTCGCCGGGCGCTACGGGCGTCTGCGGACGGTGGTCGAGGGTCCCCGGGGCTGCCTGTACGTCCTCACCAGCAATCGCGACGGGCGCGGCGACCCGAAGCCCGGGGACGACCGGATCGTGCGGGTGCGGCCGCCGGGTGCGCGGCACTGCGTCGTCCGGCGGCCGTAGCGTCGCTCACGCGGCGGCGCGGGCGAAGACGACCGTGTTGTCGACGTAGTGGCCGGTCGAGCTGTCGAAGGCACCGCCGCACGTGATCAGGCGAAGCGTCGGACGCTTGGTCGCGCCGTAGACGCGGGCGGTGGGGAAGTCCGTCTTCGGGTACTGCTCGCTGCCGATGACGTCGAAGCGCGCGCGGCTGCCGTCGCGGCCGACGACGACGATCTCGTTGCCCGGGCGCAGGTCGCGGATCCGGTAGAACACGGCCGGGCCGGTCTGCGAGTCGACGTGACCGGCGATGACCGCCGGCCCGGGCTCACCGGGGCGCGGGCCGCCCGACCACCAGCCGGCGTCGCCGAAGTCCGTGGGGACCTCGAGCGAGCGGTCGGCGTTCAGGCCGAGCCGGATGATCGGCGCGCGCACGCCGAGGTCGGGGATCTCGATGCGAACGGGGATCGCCGCGCGCTCGGCGCGCGGCGGGGGCGGCGCCGGGGTGACGCGCGCGTTGTTGGTCTCCGCGTCGAGCGCAAGGGCCAGCTGCCCGACCTTGGCTTCGCCGCCTTCGCCGCAGCGTGACACGGCGAAGGCGCCGACCGCTGCCGCGAGGAGCGCGACGCCGAGCAGCAGCACGGCCAGGCCGAGAAGCGTCGGAAGACGCTTCCCGGCCCGGAAGGAGTCGTGGCTCACGACCCCGAGCGACGGCCGGCGACGACGAGGCCGCCGCCCGCGGCGAGGAGAGCGAGGGCGATTCCGGCGAGGCCGAAGGCCGCACCTTCAGGGCCCTGCGCAGGCGTAGCCGTAGCCATGCCACCGGCGCCGGCCGAGACGGAGCCCCGCGGGACGGTGGTCTTGACCGTGGTGCTCCTCGTGCTGACGTTCTTCGTCTGGACGCCCTTGACGCGGGGCTTGACGTGGTGCTTGGACCCGTTCTCGCTGGCGGCCGGGCCGGGCGTATCGGTGCTGGGCGAGGGCGACTGCAGCGGTGCGGGAGCGACCGGGGTCGGCGCAACCGGCACGACCGGAGCAGGCGTGTTCTCGTCCTGGCAGTCGCCGCCGGCGCAACCATCGGAGCCGGCGAACGCCGGCGTGGCGCCGAGGCTGAGCGCCACGGTACCCGCAACGAGCATGGACAGGAAACGGTGCTGCGTGCGATGCATCAGGACCCCTTGGTCTCGAGGGAGGGCTTCGATCGTCCGCGACAGCCGCGGTGCGGGCAACAAGCGCTGCCGCTCGCGCGAAAGCGACCGTCGATCAGTTCAGGCGGCGAGCCGCTGCTCGTACGGCTCGGCTGGCGAGAGGTGCCGGGCCGACCACTCGTACATCGCCATGAGCGGCTCGGTGATGCTCCAGCCGAGCGACGTCAGTGAATACTCCACGCGCGCGGGGATCTCGGGCATCACGCGACGCGCGACGAGGCCGTCCCGCTCGAGCGAGCGGAGCGTCTGCGTCAGCGTCTTCTTGGAGATCTCGCCGACCTCGTAGAGGACCTCGCTGTACCGCCTCGTGCCGGTCGCGAGCAGGTAGAGGATGTCGACGCTCCACTTGCCGGCGAGCAGCTCCAGCACCGCACGGGTGCCGTGGATCATCTCGAGGTCGCCGGTCTCGCTGGTCATCAGAGTCGTGGTCATGGTCGTCTCAGGGTTGCGGCCATGCCCCGCCGGCGGCAACAGGAGCCGGTGATCGGCCGATACCCCGGGAGGATCACCCCGCGACGGATCGGAGATGCTGATCGGTGCATCGCGACGACCGATTGCGCGCGGGCGGGGACGCGGGAGGCTTCTCGGATGCGGCTGCTCACGCTGAACACGCTGACGTGCGCAGTCACACTCCTCCTCCTCGTCGTGCTCGCCCTGCCGGCCAAGCGGACGCTCGATCGCGGAGCGCAGGCGGCCGAGACGGTTCTTCCCCTGCCGCGCTACGAGCCGGCTGAGAACCCAGACCGCGTGTTCGGCGTCTACGTCGACCCGTGGCACGTCGACGACTGGGCCCGCGCCATCGGCGCTGCGCCACAGGCGACGGCCAAGTTCGAGTCGTTCTCCAAGCAGCGCACGCTCGACAAGTACGCGGTCGAGAGCCGGGAGCAGGGCATCAGCCGGATGCTGGTGTCCTGGGAGCCATGGACGCCGGTTCCCGCGCTGGAGGGCGTCGAGGCACAGTCGCGGCCGCAGCCGGGGTACCGCAACATCGACATCGCGCGCGGCGCGCAGGACCGGTACATCATGCGCTTCGCGCGCAGCCTGGCGCGGTTCCAGGGGACCGTCTGGCTGCGCTACGCGCACGAGATGAACGGCTACTGGTACCCGTGGAGCCGCAACGCCGAGGCCTACCGGTGGGCCTGGCGGCGCATCGTCCGGCTCTTCGACGTGGCGGGCGCCGACAACGTACGCTTCGTGTGGTCGGTCAACGCCAACCTCTACGAGTCGGAGAGCACGTGGCTGCAGACCGCGCGGCAGTACTGGCCCGGCAAGCGCTACGTCGACGCCGTCGGCTCGACGATGATCGACTTCGGCGGCGACAAGGACTACAGCGTCGCCCGGTTCGCGCCGCGGCTGCGCGCGCTTCACGAGGCGTTCGGCAAGCCGCTCATCCTCGCCGAGACGAACACGGAGTACGACGGGCGCCTCACCTGGCTGCGCGACTTCCGGCGGATGCTCCGGGACATGCCGTGGATCCGCGCCGTGATGTGGTCGCAGCTGCCGAGCCGTGGCAAGGTGCACCGGACGGGCAACACCGGCGTCGTCGACTGGGACGTCCAGCGCGACCCACCCGCAGCCGCCGCGCTGCGCCGAATCATCCAGGACGGCGTGCGGTAGCGGCGCGCCTGGCATGACGCCCGGGCGCCGGAAGCCTGCCGACCCGGACGAGGCCGCCGCCCGCCTGATCGAGCGCGTCCTGTCCGACGCGGCCTTCCGCGCCCGCTTCCGACGCGACCCGGAGGGCGCCGCCCGCGAGCTCGGACTCGACCCGATCGACGAGCCCGCCGGCGACCGGGCGCTCGAGACGCTGGAGATCCGGGAGTCGAAGTCGAGCCTGGCCGGCGCCATGCTCGCGGCGGCCATCGAGGGCGTCGGTCTGTACGACCACGTCGACCACCTCGGCGGCGGCGGCCAGGGCGCCGCCCCCGATCCGGCGAAGGCCGGCCTCGCGGCCGCGCCCGACGACGTGGAGGCGGTCCTCGGAGACGACGGCGAGACCGACGACGCCGCGGAGCCGATCGCCGACGACGGCGAGACCGACGACGCCGCGAGGGGGACGACGTCGAATCCGACGACGCCCGGGACCGACGACGGCGAGACCGACGACGCCCGAGACGACGACGCGACCGAGCGAGGACGAGGACGAGGAGGACGAGGACGAGGAGGAGGACGAGGACGAGCCGGACGAGGAGGAGCCCGACGAGGTCGGTCCCGACCAGGACGATCTCACCGACGACGAGGTCGTCGAGGATCAGAGCGACGAGGAAGGGTCGTCCGACGACAGCGACGACGACGAGCGACGACAGCGACGACGGCGACTCCGACGACAGCGACAGCGGCGACAGCAGCGACGACAGCGACGGCGGGCCCGACGACAGCGACGGCGGCCGACCGACGACGGCGGCGACGACGACGCGGTGCCGGACCTTGGCGACGTCGCCTCGGAATACCCGGGCGACGACGCCAAGCAGGAGGACCTCGCGCTGTGGATGGCCGCGGAGGCGCAGCGGCGAGGGCTGCCGCCGGAGCTGCCCGTGATGGCGGCGCTCGTGGAGTCGGGGCTGAAGAACCTTCCCGGCGGCGACGCCGACTCGGTGGGCTTCTTCCAGATGCGGGCGAGCATCTGGGACAGCGGTCCCTACGCGGGCTACGGCGGCAAGCCCGAGCGCCAGCTCGACTGGTTCCTGGATCATGCGGAGGAGGTGCGCGCGCAGCGCGTCGCCGCCGGCCTGCCCGTCAAGGACCCCCACCAGTACGGCGAGTGGATCGCCGACGTCGAGCGGCCGGCCGAGCAGTACCGCGGGCGCTATCAGGAGCGTCTCGACGATGCGCACGAGCTGCTCAAGCATTCGTCGGGCAAGGGGGACGGAGCCGAACCGCTCATCGACGGCGTCGCGGGCGAGCCGAGCGCCGGGCCGCAGGCGAAGGAGGCGGTCGCCGAGGCACGCCGCTACCTCGGGACGCCCTACCTCTGGGGCGGCTCGTCGCCGAAGACCGGCTTCGACTGCTCCGGGCTCGTGCAATGGGCCTACGCGAAGGCCGGCATCCAGATCCCCCGCGTCACCGATCAGCAGATCCTCGCGGAGGGCGCCGAGAAGGTCGGCCGCAAGCACCTGCTGCCGGGCGACCTCGTCTTCTTCCGCGACGACACCGGCTACGTGCACCACGTCGGCATGTCGCTCGGCGGCAACCGCTTCATCCACGCGCCGCACACCGGCGACGTCGTGAAGATCTCCAGCCTCAAGGAGCCGTACTACGCCGAGCAGTTCGCCGGCGGCCGCCGGTTCGACGACCCGGTGACCGACGTCGACGTCAAGTCCTCCGCGACCGCCGACGACGTCACGCGCGCGCAGGCCGCCGTCGCACGTGACGCCGCCGAGGTGTCCCGTCCGGGCACGCAGCTCTTCGTCGCGCTCCAGGCACAGGAGGCGAGCAAGAACAACCAGGCGCAGGTGCTGCCCGTGATCCGGCCCGACCAGGTCCAGCGGAACTGAGGGCGGATCACGGCTCGCCGCCGTCCGGCTCGTCGTCGCTCGGATCGTCGGACTCGGAGTCACCGACGCCGCTCCCCGCGGGGGGCGCCGCCTGGGGCGTCGCGGTCGGCTGGGGCGTCGCGGTCGGCTGGGGCGTCGCGGTCGCGGCCGGAGGCGTCGCGTTCCCTCCCTCCGGCGTCGCGGTCGCGGCCGGAGGCGTCGCGTTCCCTCCCTCCGGCGTCGTCGTCGCCGGCTGAGACGCCGCGGGCGCCGCAGGGGCGCCGCTCGGGTCCGCCGGAGGGCGGGTGCCGCTCCCCGACCCCACGGCCAGCGCGCCCGCCGCCGCGACCGCGACAGCCGTCATGAAGAGCAGCGAGCGGACGAGCCGCCCCGCGGTCCAGCCGCCGCGCGAGCCCGCCCGACCTCGCGAGCGCGTCGGACGACCGGCAGGCGGAGCCGAGCGCGGCATGGCCGTCGCGACCCCGGCCAGCGGCAGGGCCGTCGCGAGCCCGGTGTGCGGCATGGCCGCCGGGATCTCCGCTTCGTCGTCGACGTCGGGCGGCAGCGGCAGCGTCGCGGGGGTCCGGCCGGCGAGCGGAGCCTCCGGGAGCTGCGCCCGCTGCCGCCAGCGCGGGCCGAGCCGTTCCAGCACGAGCTCCTCGAACATGAGCCAGGCCGAGGCGGCGCTCCGCGTCCGGTCCTCCGGCTCCTTGACGAGCAGCTTCGCGACCCAGTCCGACAGCCGCGGGTCCACCGACGACTCCAGCGCGGCGAGCTCGAGCGGCCGGTCGTTGACGTGGCGCAGGAGAATCGCCATCGGCGTCCCGGACGTGTCGAACGGCGGTCGCCCGCCGAGCAGCTCGAAGGCGATGACACCCAGCGCGTAGAGGTCCGTCCAGGGCCCGATGTCCTGGCCCATGGCCTGCTCCGGCGCCATGTAGGTCGGCGTGCCGATCGTCGTCCCCTTCACCGTGAGCGCCGTCCCCGCCAGGGCCGCATCGGTGACCTTCGCGATGCCGAAGTCGGCGATCTTCACCCGGCCCTCCGGGCTGATCAGCAGGTTCTCCGGCTTGAGGTCGCGATGCACGATCCCGCGCTCGTGGGCGAAGGCGAGCCCGGCCAGCAGACCCTCGAGCACGCCCGCGATCTGCCCGAACGTGAGGTCGTGCATGAGCGGGCGAAGGGAGCCGCGCTCGAGGTACTCCATCGCGATGTACGGCGTCCCCTGGTCCTCGAAGTAGTCGTGGACGGTGACGACGTTCGGGTGGTTGAGCGAGCCGGCCAGCCGCGATTCGCGGACGAAGCGGCGGGCGGCGGAAGGGTCCGCGACCTGCACGGCGGAGAGCTCCTTGAGCGCCACGAGGCGGCCGAGGTCGGTCTGCCGGGCGAGATAGACGGTTGCGGTCCCGCCGTGTCCCAGCTCCCCCACGATCTCATACCGGCCGACCGTTCGGTCGTGCATCGGTAGGCCGTCAGACCGGGACGGCGACGACCGGGACGGGACAGTGGTCGAGCACGTGTCGCGCGGCGTGGTCATCGTGATGCATCAGGTGGCCGATGGGTCCGGCCTGATGCCACGGCATGACCACGAGGTCGTGGCCGCCCTCCTTCGCCTCGACGGCGATCGCCTCCCCGGCGGGACCCCAGCCCAGCTTCGCGCGCACGTCGATCCCCTTGGGAAGCGCCGCGGCGACCTCGTCGACCTGCTCCCGCGCAAGGCGGTCGAGCTCGTCCTGCGGCTCGGGGTCGGGCACCGGCACGCCGATGGCCGGCTCCGCGGTGGGCACCACGGCCATCGGCGCCACGGCCAGCAGTGTGAGCGTCGCCTTGGCGACGCGGGCGAGACGCACGGCGACATCGAGGGCCGCGGTCGCATCGGGGGAGCGATCGACGGGAACCAGCACGCGGTGGAGATCGGTGGTCATCACGTCGAATTGTGCGGCTGGCGGCGGGCGACGGACACCGTGATGCCTGATCGCCCGATCGGCGGTCGCGATTGCCCGAACCGACGGCGGCTCACACGCTGGTCGGATGCCTACTCGCCGGCTCCTCGGTGTCCTCGTCGCCGCAACCACGCTCTGGGGCTCGGCCCTCGCCACCGCCGCACAGGCCTCGGTCTGCCCGTCGCAGGAGCGCGTCCGGCCGCTCGCCGTGACGACGCTCTGCCTGATCAACGAGGCGCGGGTGCGGCATGGGGCGTCCCGGCTGCGACCTGACCGGCGGCTCCGAATCGCCGCACGCCGCCACTCGCGCGACATGGTCGCTCACCGCTACCTGTCGCACGATTCCCGGTCGGGCCGCTCGTTCGTGGCCCGCATCGCCAGGACCGGCTGGATGCGCGGCCGGCGGCGCTGGAAGGTCGGCGAGACCATCGCCTGGCATCGCGCGCCCGCCACCCCGCGCACGATCGTGCGCGCGTGGCTGCGCAGCGCCCCCCACCGGCACGTCCTGCTGGATCCCCGGCTGCGCGTCGTCGGCATCGGCATCGTCTCCGGAACCCCGTTCGGCAGCGAAGCCGACGGGGCGACGTACACCGCCGACTTCGGGTCCTGAGATCCGTCAGGCCGCGGTGGCCAGGACCAGTCCGAGGCCGGGTCCGCAGGCCCAGACGTCGCCCTCGAGCGCATCGACGCTCTCGGCGGTCCAGCGGCCGGACGCGATGAGCCGCTCGCCGAGCGTCTGCATGTCCGTCAGGGCCGCCCGCGCCGGCTCGTCGGCGGTGATCGAGGTGCAGAACAGCAGAGCGTCCGCGGCGGCGCGGATCTGGTCCTGCTCGGCGGGCTGCAGCTTCGAGGGCCCGAGGTCTCTCAGAGTCTGCATCACTCGGGCGTAGGCACGTGCGCGTTGGCGGGTCATGCCGACAAAGTCCCGCCGGCGCCCGAGCGCCTCAACAGCATGCGCGGTACGCGTGATCGCCATCGCCTCTCATCCGGCGTCGGCCACCGCCGGCGTGCCTCCGTGCCGCACCCGGCCCGCCGCGCCCGCGTCGATCGCGAGCGAGCCGACGATCAGGACCACGGGGCCGAAGGCCATCACGCCGGTCTCCGGGACGGCCGCCACGATGACGGCGGCGATCAGGTAGGCGAGGAGGAGCGGGACCATCACTGAGACGGTCGGAGTGCTCGCGACGATCGGGCTGCCCTCCCGCTGCCGCCAGCCGATGAGCGCGCCCAGCTGAGCCAGCGTCGCGGTCATCGCGACCGTGGCGATGTTGCGGAGCTTGAACGCCAGCGAGACGGCCGCCTGCAGTCCCATCGCTCCGGCGCCGATCGCGATCAGGACGAACGAGATCGCCGAGTCTTCGACCGGAGTCCCGGCCACGAGCCACAGGATCGCGAAGAGCATGAGCAGCGCGGCCTCGACCCACAGCGTGCGAGTCATCGGGCTGCGGGGATCGTCCGGGGCGAGCTCGCTCCCCGTCAGCCGGCCGCCCACGGCCGCGCCGACGAAGAACGCGACGATCGCGATGCCGGCGCGGGCCAGGAGCCCGCCGTCCCATTCGCCGGCGCCGAGGCCCAGGAACAGCAGGTTGCCGGACATGAAGGAGAGGAAGACCTTCCCGAGATACAGGAACGCGAGGGCATCGAGCCACCCCGCCGCGGCGCTGATGCCGACCAGGAACGGGCTGCGTTGCTGCCAGCGCAGCGAGGGATCATCAGCGGATGCGTTCATGACAGATCCTCGGTCGGGGAAGAACCTCATGCTCGCCGCGGCCCGCGAGCTTCTCAATCGGCAGCAGCGCTCGCTCGACCGGGCATCGCTATCGCGCGGCGCCCTCACGCCCCGTACGGTCGATCCGACCCTCGAATGGAGATGGAGCGACCCGAATGACGCCTGCCGACAGCAACCAGATGCCGGAGCCGATCCGGGAAGGCGCCGGCGCCTCGATCATGGGCCCTCGCAACTTCCCGGTCGAGCGCGAGAACGTCAGCCTGCTCGCGTCGCCGTACACCGACGCCGGGACCATCCCGAACCTCAAGTTCCCGTTCGCCGCAGCACGCAACCGGCTGCTGACCGGAGGCTGGGCGCGCGAGGTCACGGTGCGCGAGCTGCCGGTCGCCACCGAGCTCGCCGGCGTCAACATGCGCCTCAAGCCGGGTGGGATCCGCGAGCTGCACTGGCACAAGGAGGGCGAGTGGGCCTACATGCTCGCCGGCCGCGCGCGCGTCACGGCCGTCGACCAGGAGGGCCGCAACTTCATCGACGACGTCGGCCCCGGAGACCTGTGGAACTTCCCGGCCGGCATCCCGCACTCGATCCAGGCCCTCGAGCAGGGCTGCGAGTTCCTGCTCGTCTTCGACAGCGGCTCGTTCTCCGAGAACGAGACGTTCCTCATCAGCGACTGGTTCGCCCACACGCCGCGTGACGTGCTGGCCAAGAACTTCGGCGTCGACGAATCCGCGTTCAAGGACATCCCGCTGGACGGCGACCACAGCCGCTACATCTTCGACAGCACGCTGCCCCCGGATCTCGTCGCCGACGCCGTGCCCTCGCCGGCCGGCGCCGTGCCGATGAGCTTCACCCACCGGTTGCTCGAGCAGGAGCCGGTCAAGGTCGCGGGCGGCCAGGTCCGGATCGTCGACTCCTCAAACTTCCCCGCCGCCGGCACCATCGCCGCGGCCCTCGTCGAGGTCGAGCCCGGCTGCATGCGCGAGCTGCACTGGCACCCCAACGCCGACGAGTGGCAGTACTACCTCTCCGGCCAGGCGCGGATGACCGTGTTCGCCTCGGCCGGCAAGGCCAGGACCTTCGACTTCCAGGCCGGCGACGTCGGCTACGTCCCGTTCGCGATGGGCCACTACGTCGAGAACACCGGCGACCAGCCGCTGCGCTTCCTCGAGATGTTCCGCAGCGACCGCTTCGCCGACATCTCCTGAGCCAGTGGATGGCGCTGACCCCGCCCGAGCTCGTCCAGGCCCACCTCAACCTCGACGCGGCGACGATGGCCGCCGTCGCCCGGGCGCGGCAGAAGCCGATCATCGTCCGCGGCGACGCCGCCGCGTGAACCAGGTCGTCCAGGTCGGCATATCGCACGCGTCCGCGCCGCTCCGCTGGCGCGAGCGCCTGGCGATCGGCGGCCACGGCGTCGGCGCCGTGGCCGCCCGGCTCGCCCGCTCCGCGGCGGCCCATGAGGCGCTCGTGCTGGCCACGTGCTCGCGGGTGGAGGCGTACGTGGTGGGACCCGACGCCGGGCGACTCGAGCGCGAGCTTCTCGCGCGGCTCGCCCGGCGGGCGGGCCGCCCGTTCGAAGAGCTCGCGGCCGTCGCGGACGTCCGCCACGGGATGGACGCGGCGCGCCATCTGCTGCGCACCGCGGCGGGGCTCGAGTCGCCGGTGCTCGGCGAGCCGGAGATCCTCGGCCAGGTCCGCCGCGCGCATCGCAGCGCGGCGGCCGCCGCCGCCACGGGCCCGGCGATCGAGCAGCTCGTCGCACACGCGATCCGCGCGGGCCGGCGCGTGCGGGCCGAGACCGGGCTGGCGACGGGCGCTGCGTCGCTGACCTCGACCGTCGCCGTCCTCGCCCGCGGGCTGGTGGGCGTCCCGGCCGGGCGCCGTGCGCTCGTCGTCGGGAACACCCGGACCGCCCGCGCGGCCGGCGAGCGCCTGCTCGGCGACGGCTGGAGCGTGACCGCGTGCTCCGAGACGTGCGACGTGGCCGGCGCTGTCCGCCTTCGACGTCGTCGTCGCGTGCACCGGACGCGGCGCGGTCATCGCTCGCGAGGCCCTGCGGGCGGCGGGAGAGGAGCGCACCGGCCTGCCGCTGCTCGTCGTGGACCTGTCGGTACCGCGCGACGTCGATCCGGCCGCGCGCGACCTTGCCGGCGTCCTGCTCTACGACGTCGACGACCTCGCCGAAGCCGGCGCGCACGTGCACGCCACGCGACGGGTGCACGTGCCCGCCGCCGAGGCGGTCGTCGAGGAGGAGCTGCGGAGCTTCGAGCAGTGGCGTGCGACGCGGGCGCTCGTGCCGACCATCAAGGCGCTGCGCGAGCATCAGCGGCGCGCGGTCGTCGAGGTCCTCGGCGATCTGCCGGACGACCTCGTCGAGCGCCTCGTCACGCGTCTCCTGCACGCGCCGACGGCGCGGCTGCGGGAAGCGGCGGTCACCGGTGACGGCGACCAGTGGGCCGAGGTCGCCCGCGAGCTCTTCGCCCTCGGTGAGGACGAAGAGCTCAAGGGCTCGCGGCCGGGCGCGCGATCGCGCCCGGCCGCGTAAGACGCCTCAGGCGGCCTGAGCCGGCGCGGCGTCCGCGTAGCCGAGCCCGGCCGCGACCCGGCTGCCGAGGTCGGCGTCGACGTTCGTCCAGTACTCGATGACGCGCTTCTGGATCTCCGAGGAGACGTCGGCGCTCGCGTGCGCGACGATGTTGGTGACGAGGTGCTCGCGGTCGGTGTCGTTCATGACGTCGCGATAGAGCGCGCGCGGCTGCACGAAGTCGTCGTCCTCCGCGTGCCGCACGGTGTCGTAGCGACCCGTCTCGCCCGCCTCGACCCACCAGCCCGGCAGCTCCTTGCCGGGGTCCGACACCGGCCCGCCGTACGAGTTGGGCGTGTAGACCGGCTGCGCTCCGTTGTGCCGGTAGGTCATCGCGCCGTCCTTGTTGTAGGAGTGCACGGGCGACTTCGGCGCGTTGATCGGCAGCTGCTCGTAGTTGGCGCCGATGCGGTGCAGATGGGTGTCGTGGTAGGAGAAGATCCGGCCCATCAGCATCTTGTCGGGGCTCAGCCCGATGCCCGGCACGAGCCGCGCGGGAGCGAAGCCGGACTGGTCGACCTCGGCGAAGTGGTTCTCCGGGTTGCGGTCGAGGACCATGCGGCCGATCGTGATCGGCGGGTAGTCCGCGTGCGGCCAGACCTTGGTCAGGTCGAACGGGTTGAACCGGTAGGACGCGGCGTCCTCGAAGGGCATGATCTGCATCTCGAGCCGCCACTCCGGCGCGTCGTTGCGGGCGATCGCGTCCCACAGGTCGCGACGGAGGAAGTCCGGGTCCTCGGACACCAGAGCGTCGGCCTCGGCCAGGGTGAAGTTCTTGATGCCCTGGACGGTCTTGAAGTGGTACTTGACCCAGAACCGCTCGCCGGCCGCGTTCATCCACGAGTAGGTGTGGCTGCTGTAGCCGTTCATGTGGCGATAGCTGGCCGGGGTGCCGCGGTCGGACATGAGGACCGTCACCTGGTGCGCGGTCTCCGGGGAGAGCGTCCAGAAGTCCCACTGCATGTCGTTGGACCGCAACCCGGTGTCGGGCATCCGCTTCTGCGAGCGGATGAAGTCCTCGAACTTGATCGCGTCACGCAGGAAGAACGTCGGCGTGTTGTTGCCGACCATGTCGTAGTTGCCTTCGTCGGTGTAGAACTTGAGCGCGAAGCCGCGCGGGTCGCGGACCGTGTCCGCGCTGCCCATCTCGCCCGCGACCTGCGAGAAGCGCGCGAACATCGGGGTGCGCTTGCCGACCTCGGACAGGAAGCTGGCGCTGGTCCACTGGGTGACGTCCTCGGTCACCTCGAAGAAGCCGTGCGCTCCGCTGCCCTTGGCGTGAACGACCCGCTCGGGGACCCGCTCGCGGTTGAAGTGCTGCAGCTTCTGGACCAGGTGATGGTCGTGGAGAACGGTCGGGCCGTTCGGGCCGACGGTGATCGAGTGCTCGTCACTCGGCACCGGGATCCCGGAGTCGTTGGTGGTCGTCGGACGACGATCGTCGGTCATTGGATGCCTCCTGGCACGTTGCGGGAATCGGGTGTCGCGGTCACGGGCGGGCGACGCCGAGCTGGCCGGACGGTGCGCGCGCCGGCGAAGTGGCGGCCTCGGCGCCGGCGGTGCTGGGCTGGCGGGCGATGACGAGGATCGTGTAGAGGTTCGCGGCGAGCACCGCGCCGGCGACGGGACCGACGACGAACGCGAGCAGCCAGTCGCCGGCGGGACCGAAGCCGCCGAACAGGGCCGGGCCGAACGCGCGGGCCGGGTTCAGCCGCGGCGCCGGTGAGCGGAGCGATGCACATCACGGCGAACCCGAGGGTCGCGCCGATCACGAACGAGGCGAGGGCACGGTTGCCGCGCGGGTTCACGGCCATGCCCATGATCGCCCACATGAGGAAGAAGGCGCCGATGCCCTCCGCGACCATGCCCCCGACGGCCGAGCCTTCGAGGAAGCGGCCGGTGGTCACCGCGGGAGCGCCGAAGTGCGCGGCGGTCGCGCTGCCGTTCATGAGCGCCTTGACGACGAGGACGGCGAGGACGGCGCCCGCGAGCTGCATCACGATGTACGCGGCGGCGTCGACCAGGCCGATCCGGCGCAGGCTCAGCATCCCGACGGTGACGGCCGGGTTGAAGTGCGCGCCGCACACGCCGGCGAGCGTCGCGACCAGGGCCATCAGCGCGAACGCGTGCACGAGCCCGACGACGGCGAAGTTCGGGCCGCCGATGCCGATGCCGTTCGGCGGCGGCCCGGAGACCGTCAGCACGAACACGATGAAGAGGACGAGCGCAAAAGTGCCGATGAGCTCAGCGGCGTAGGCGGCCGGGCGGCCGAGTGGGGCGGTCACGAGATCAACTCCATAGGGAAGGAAAATCGGGCAACTTCGACCGTACGGGCGCTAGCGCGATCTGCAACAAGCAGCGCCGTCCGGCTCATCGCCAAACGTGATCGTCACGCTCGGCGGCCGACACCCGGGGGTACTCGCCGAGGCTCTCGCCGCGACCGCCGGGAACGCGCAGCTCGACCGAGATGCGCTCCGGGCCGACCCGGATGAGGTTGTAGGCCGGCTCGGTGAACGCTCGGGTGCGGTAGGTGCACACCGTGCCCGAGTGCACGATCAGCATCCCCGCCAGCGGCCACACGTACGGCACATGCCGATGGCCGGCCAGCACGAGATCCACCCCGGCGCGTCGCAGGACGGCGAGCACGTCGCCGGCATCGAGGACCTGGGTGTGCTCCCGCCCGGTGCCCGGGATCGGCATCAGATGGTGATGGCAGACGAAGACGCGCAGATCGGCCGTGCCCGCGAAGCCCTCGTCGATCCGCGCGTAGTGCTCGCGCCCGATCTCACCCTCGTCGACATCGGGCCTGGACGAGTCGACGGCGACCAGCGCGAGATCGGTGCCGGCGGCGGAGAGCCGCAGGTGCGTGCCTCGCGCGCCGAAGACACGCTCGAACTGGAGGTACCCGACATGGCGCGCGTCGTGATTGCCGGGGACCACCACGACCTGGGGACACGCGAGCGCGGCCAGTCGCTCGCGGGCGAGCTCGTACTGGTCGGGGTACCCCTCGTGGGTGAGGTCGCCGGCGATGACCACGAGGTCCGGCTCGGCCTCGTTGACCTCGGCGATCGCCGTCCGGAGGACCGCCTCGTCATGGCGGGCGCCGCCGATGTGCACATCCGAGAGCTGCGCGATCAGCATCGTCGGAGTGTCGCCCTGGGCCAGGGAGCGTCCGGGTTCCCTGAGGAAACCCGGAGCGCCTACGCTTCCGGCGTGGGTCGCTACGGCAAACGCGCTGACGTGATCGTGCATGAGGAGGAGCCGTTCAATGCCGAGACCGGTCTCGCCGCCCTGAACGAGGGTTCGCTGACCGCCACGGACGCGTTCTACGTGCGCGGGCACGGCGCGGTCCCGGAGATCGACCCGGCCGCCTGGCGGCTGCGCGTCGACGGCCTCGTCGAGCGCGAGCTCGACCTCTCCCTGACGACGCTGCGCGAGGCGTTCCGGGAGCGCACCGAGACGGCGACGCTGCAGTGCGCCGGCAATCGGCGCGCGGGCTTGATCGCCATCCGCGACATTCCCGGCGAGGCGCCGTGGGGTCCGGGCGCGACCGGCACGGCGACGTGGACCGGCGTCGCGCTCGCCGACGTGCTCGCGCTCGCCGGCCCGCTGCGCGAGGCCGCGCACGTCGGCTTCCGCGGTGCCGACCTCAGCCCGGAGGCGAAGCCGGCCCAGCGCTTCGGCGGCTCGATCCCGCTCGACAAGGCCTGCCGTCCGGAGGTCCTGCTCGCCTGGGCGATGAACGGCGAGCCGCTCGCGCCCGTCCACGGAGCCCCGTTGCGCGTGGTCGTGCCCGGCTACATCGGCGCGCGCAGCGTCAAGTGGCTCGAGCGGATCGAGCTTCGGGCGAAGCCCTGGGACGGCTACTTCCAGCAAGTCGTGTACCGGCTGCTGCCGGAGGACGGCACGCCGGGCCCGGGCGCGGGGATGCCGCTCGGCCTCGTCGCGCTCAACGCCGACGTGCTGGCGCCGGCCGACGGCGAGACCGTCCCGGCCGGCGCCGTCGAGGTGCGCGGCTACGCGTTCGCGGGCGGGGAGCGCCACGTCGCGCGGGTCGACGTCTCGCTCGACGGCGCCACCACCTGGTCGCAGGCCTCACTGCTCGAGGACCTCGGCCCGTGGGCCTGGCGCCAGTGGCGGATCACGGTCGACCTCGCGCCCGGAGACCACGAGATCCACGTCCGCGCCTGGGACTCCTCGGCCGCCACCCAGCCCGAGGACGAGGCGGCGCTGTGGAACCCGAAGGGGTACGTCAACAACGCGCGCCCGCGGATCCGGGTGCGCGCCGTCTAGCCGACGACGAGCGCTTCGAGCCTCAGCGTCCGGCGACCCTGGCCACGAAGGCCGCGACGTCGTCCGCGTCGGATCCGGTGACGATCTTCGGCGGCATCACGCCCGTCGATGCCCGTGATCCTTCGTCGATCCGGCGACGCACGACCCACGCGGGAGGACGCAGGAAGTCGAGGTTCGGCCCGAGCGCGCCGACCGCCTTGACCGCGTGCAGCGTGTGACAGTTGGAGCAGTTCGCGGCGAACTGCTCCCGGCCGTTGGCCTCGGCGGCCGTGAGCTCGATCGTCTGGCCGTGCATCGGCTGCACGCGCGCCCCGCGGGCGGCGTCCGACACGATGATCGTGACCACGAGCGCGAGCCCGGCGCAGGCGACGACCGCCGCGCCGAGCCCCACACCGCGGCGGGTCCCGGCGAGGAGGGCGCCCGCGGCCACGGCGGCGAGGAGCAGGACCTGGACGAGGCTCATCAGACCAGCGACCCCGGCCGGTGGCGGTAGCGCTCGACGATCGCCTCGGCGGTGCGATAGGCGAGCGCGCCCACCGTGCCGGTGGGATTGAAGCCGGCGTTCTGCGGAAACGACGACGCGCCGATCACGAAGACGTTGTCGAAGTCCCACAGCTGCTGGTACGTGTTGACCGCGGAGTCCTCGGGGCTCGATCCCATGATCACGCCGCCGGTGTTGTGGGTGGTCTGGTACCGCGTGACGTCGTAGTGGGGCTCCAACGTGCCGGCGACCCCCTTGCCGGTGATGGCGTCGGGGTTCATCGCCTGGATGATCTCCGTGGCCTTGGCACCCAGGTAGGCCGCCATGCGGCGCTCGTTGTGCTGGAAGTCCCACGTCATCCGGATCAGCGGCAGCCCGGATGCGTCGCGGTAGGTCGGGTCGAGGTCCAGGTAGTGCATCCGGTACGCCGGGCTCTGTCCCTGGATGAGGATGCTCATCGTGCCCCGGTAGTACTCGCGGATCGCCTGCTTCCAGCGCGCCCCCCACTTCGGCACGTCGGGTGGCACCTGCAGGCCGAGGATCGGCCGGATGCCGGTGCTCTCGGCGAGCAGCGCGCCGCCGCCGATGAAGTCCAGATCGGCATGGTCGAAGTTGTCGGCATCGAGGTCGTCGACGACCACGGCGTTCGCGCCCGACCCCATGAAGGGGTGGAAGTCCTTGTCCTTGAAGAACCCCTGCGGCGGGGTCGGCATGATCTGGTACGCGTAGTTGCGGCCGATCACGCCTCGGCCGCTGCGCGGGTCGTAGGGCTCGCCCATGTCCGACAGCAGCAGCAGCCGCGCGTTGTTGAAGACCCAGGCGGTCACCAGGATGAGGTCCGCCGGCTGCTCCTGCAGCCGGCCCGCCTTGTCGTAGTACTGGACGGCTCTGCCCTGCTTGCCGTCGTGCACGATCCGCACCACGTTCGCGCCGGTGCGCAGGTCGAAGCGCCCGGTCTTCAGCGCCTCGGGGATGACGGTGACGTTGGGGTCGGCCTTGGCGCCGACCTCGCAGCCGAAGCGCTCGCAGAAGCCGCAGTACAGGCAGTGGTTGCGGTAGGTCCCCTCGGGGTTGATGTAGGCCTCCGGCAGGTTGCCCGAGGGCTGCGGGAACGGGTGGTAGCCGAGATCGTGGGCGGCCTCGCGGAAGAGCGAGCCCGCGTAGGACTCCTGCATCGGGCCGACCGGGTACTCGCGAGACCGCGGCCCCTCGAACGGATTGCCGCCGGGCTGGATCCTGCCGTCGAGGTTGCCCGCCTTGCCGGAGATGCCGGCCATGTACTCGAAGCGGTCGTAGTAGGGCTCGAGCTCGTCGTAGGTGATCCCCCAGTCCTGGATCGACATCTCGGCCGGGATCTTGCTCGCGCCATAGCGCTCGATCGTCTCGCTGCGCATGCGGAAGTCGCTGGGGTGGTAGCGGTACGTCTGCCCGTTCCAGTGCACGCCGGCTCCGCCGACGCCGGTTCCAGGCAGGAACGACCCGAGGCGGCGGATCGGCAACGCCCGGTTGCGCAGGTCGTGGCGCATGGTCACCGTCTCCACCGAGAAGTCCTGGAAGAGGTGACCGCGGACCGCGTACTCCAGCTCGTCGTGGTCGTGCAGGAAGTCGTCGCTGCTGCGCTGGCCTTGGCCGCGCTCGAGGCCGACCACGGTCATGCCGGCCTTGGTCAGCTCGGCGGCGAGGATGCCGCCGGTCCAGCCGACGCCGATGCATACCGCGTCAACCCTCGGAAGTGCCATGGCTCGGGTCCCCCGATCAGCCGTGGTGATGGTGGTCGTCAGGTCCGGGCATGCCGTCCGCCGCCAGGCCGCGCGGCTCGACGTCATACGGCGTGTGCCAGCTGCTGAAGAACCAGAAGTAGGGGTCGCCGTAGGCCATCGGATCCCCGGGGTAGCGGATCCAGCGCCAGCCTTCGACGTCCCGGTTGCCGCCGTGGATCGGGTCGGCGAACAGGCCTTCGGTGACGTTCGCGAGGAAGATCGTGAAGAAGTCGGCCGACGTGAAGCCGTTCGGCCCGTCCGCGAGCCCGAGGTCGACCTTGCCGGCCTCCAGCGCGGTGAGCAGCTTGTCCTGCTCCTCGTGAGCGAGCTCCGGCAGTGCCTGGCCGCCGTGGCGCGCCTTGACGTGCGAGTCGATTCTCTCCAGCACGTGCTTGTAGAGCGCGCGGGGCGTGAGCGGGAGCTGGTAGCCGTACCCCGACTGGGCCGGCTCGACGAACGGACCGTCGCGATAGAGCCTCGCTCCGGCGCCCCAGTCGCCGGCGAGCTGCCCGTCCAGGTACCGGACCACCCCGATCGCCGTGGCACCGGGACTGTCGGCATCGGGAGGGAAGATGCGGTCGGCCATCGCTCCGACGGTCGCCGCCTCGGCCGGGTTCAGCACCCGCAGCCTCGGAGCCGAGACCGGCTCGCCACGGACCGGCGGCTGCTCGTCGTCGGCGCCCCCGGCCAGGAGGCTCGCGAGGAGCCCGCCGCCGACCACCGCGGCGCCGCCGCTGAGGAGCCCGCGCCGCGAGAGCCGCGACCGCTCGGGCCGCTCGCCAGTCATCGACGAGGCCACTTCCGCCGCGAAGGCCGTGGGCGGCGGCCGGAGCGTCCCGGCGAGAGGATGGTCTCGAGCTCCTCGCGTCCGGTCGCCTGGGGCGGCATGTCGGTGCCCAGATCGCCGCCGTCGCCGCCCTTCTCGTACGGGTGGGAGCCGATCCCGCTGCCGCTGCGCGTGTAGAGCCCCGCGACGCCCACGAGCAGGACGATGCAGGCCAGGGCCAGCCACGGGGTTCCGTCGTGGAGCGCGGTGTCCAGGAATGCGGCCATGGCTGCGAGTGTCGCTCACGACCGGCGCGGATCAGGGCACCTGCGGGAGACCTCAGCGGAGGCCGGTGATCATCGCCACGATCTCGTCGCCGCTGGTCTCGGCGGTCCGGCGCACACCCACCTGCCGGCCGTGGCGGATGACGCAGATCCGGTCGGCGAGGCGGAAGACCTGGTCGAGCGAATGGCTGACGAGCACGACCGCCCGGCCCCGGTCGCGCATCCGGCGGATCAGCTCCTCCACGCGCTGCGTCTCTGCCACGCCGAGCGCCGCGGTGGGCTCGTCCATCAGCACCAGCCGCTGGGCCCAGAGCATCGCGCGCGCGATCGCGACGCCCTGCCGCTGCCCGCCGGAGAGGTGCCGGACCGGCTGCACAGCGCTCCCGACGCTCACGTCGAGCTCGTCGAGCAGCGCCTTCGTCGCGACCGCCATGGCGTCGCGGTCGAGCCGCCGCAGCGGCCCCTTCACGAGCTCGCGGCCGAGGAAGACGTTCATGTACACGGGCTGGGCGGTGGCGAGCGCGAGATCCTGGAACACGACCTCGATCCCGTGGGTGCGAGCGTCGAGCGGGCTCGAGAAGGAGACCGGCTGGCCTTCGAGCAGGATCCGCCCCGAGGTGGGTGGGTAGACGCCGGCGAGGCACTTCACGACCGTCGACTTGCCCGCCCCGTTGTCGCCGACGAGTGCCACGATCTCCCCCGCGTGCAGCTCGAGCGTCAGGTCCTCGACGGCGACCACCGCGTCGAACGCCTTGCGCACGTGCTCCAGCCGGACGAGCGGTGAGGTCACGACCCCTGCTCCCCCCTCGGCTCGCGGAGGGTCAGCGAGATGGCGACCAGCAGCAGGACGCCCTGCGCGATCATCTGCTCGGACGTCGAGAAGCCCCACAGGATCAGGCCGTTCGTCAGCGTCCCCAGGATCAGGCTGCCGAGCAGGGCGCCGATCACGCTGCCCTGCCCGCCGAAGAGGCGCGTGCCGCCGATCACCACGGCCGCGATCACGATCAGCAGGTCCTGCTCGCCCAGCGTGTAGGTCGCACCCTGGAGCCGGCCCGTGTAGAGGATGCCGGCGAGGGCGGCCGCGCCGCCGCTCAGCACGAGCACCGCGAACCGGACTCGCTCGACCCGGATGCCCGCCACCCGCGCGGCGCCCGCGTTGTCGCCGGTCGCGACCACGTGTGCGCCGAAGCGTGTATGGCGGAAGGCGAAATGGCCGACCGCGACGGCGCCGAGCCCCCAGAACGCCAGCCCGGGAATCGGACCGACGTCGCCGGAGCCGAAGACGTTGATGAAGGCCTGGTTCGCCACCGCGACCGACTGGAGGTCCGTGATCGTGCGGGCGAGCCCCGCCACGATGCCCAGCGTGGCGAGGGTGACGAGAAACGACGGGAGTCGCAGGAGCGTCACGAAGAGCCCGTTCACCGCTCCGATGCCCAGCCCGACGCCCAGTCCGGCGGCGACCGCCAGGGCGAGGCTCTCGGTCTGGAGCACCTTGGCGGTGACGAGCGCGGAGAGGGCGACCACGGATCCGAGCGAGAGGTCGATCTCGCGGGCGCTGAGCACGAAGACGACGGCGACCGCCATCACCGTCACGGGCACCGTCTGGCGGACGATGTTGAGCAGGTTCGTCTGGCTGGTGAAGCCGTCGTCCCCCAGCACGATCGCGAAGAACGCGAACAAGAGGACGAAGGCCGCGAAGACGAGGGAGGTCCGCGACAAGCGTCCTACTCGTCGAGCGCGGCCATCACGCTCGCCGGCGGTTCCCGGTTGAGCGACTCGCGGTAGCCCTCGACGAGGTTCGCTCTCGTGATCGTGAGGGCGGGAACGATCACGAACGGTGGAGCCGGCTTGCCGAGCAGTCCGTAGCCGGCGGACCTCGCCATGGCCCGGCCGAGCTCGTAGGCGCGGTCGGCGATCAGCGCGAACGTGTTCCCGCCCTTGGCCATGTCGAGCGCCAGCGGCTCGTCGAGGTCGAGGCTGACGATCCTCGTCGTCGTGTTGCCGTTGGCGCGCAGCGCGGCGAGCACGCCGTCTCCGGCCGGCTGCGAGAACGTGACGTAGACCCCGGCGAGATCAGGGTGCTCGACGAGCGTGCCGTTGGCCTGTGCCTGGGCCTTGTTGGGATCGCCGATGCCCTGTTTGGCCACGACGTCGATCCCCGGATAGTTGGCCGTGAT
This sequence comes from uncultured Solirubrobacteraceae bacterium, assembly GCA_963774155.1. Lineage (GTDB taxonomy): Bacteria > Actinomycetota > Thermoleophilia > Solirubrobacterales > Solirubrobacteraceae > DASSUW01. The sequence continues at coordinate 44,944 of CAVZDW010000001.1, read as the reverse complement.
GGTCTTCAGGAACGCCTCGTCGCGCTGGTTCGCGACGAACGAGTTGGCGTCCAGGAAGAAGTACCCGAGCTCACCCTCGCCGCCCACCGCGGCAGCAAGCGCGTCGGCCGCGCGCTTGCCCATGTCGAAGAGGTCGTCCGTCACGACGTTGACGTAGTCGCGCCCCTGCACCATGCCCTGCGGGAAGGTTCGAGAGCAGGACGATCTTCGTCCCCTGCTGTGCCACCTGCCGGTAGGCCGACGCGGTGATCACGGGATCGACCGGCAGCGTCAGCATCACGGCCGGCTGCTTCACGGCGACCGTCTCGATGTCCGCCTTCTGCCTGGCGGCATCGAAGCCCGCGCTCGTCTGGGCGACCACCCGGATCCCGAGCGGCCGGAACTCGTCGAGCACGCCGGCCGTCACCGCTTCCGTGAAGTCGGAGTCCTCGTGCCAGACGAGCGCCGCGCTGTGGTGGCCGGCCCGGAGCTCCGCGACTTCGCGCGAGCTCAGTCTGAGGGCACTCGCCGGCGCAGCCTTCTCGCCGTTCGGCCCGTGTGTCCGGCCGAGCGAGGGCGAAGTCCTGATCGCCGCGGTCTGGTCCTCGGTCCGCTCGCCGCTCGAGCAGCCAGCGGCTGTACTGGCCAGGGCCAGCATCGCGACGACGACGGCGGCGCGGGGGCCCCTCGTGGTCACCCCAGGGATTATGGGCTATGTTCAGCGCTCGGCCATGGCCGGCGTTCGCGCCACGGATCAATCTCAGCTCGAGCAACTTGCCTCCGAGCATGCGGCGTTGCGGCGGGTGGCGATGCTCGTGGCACAGGGCTCCCCGGCCGAGACGCTGTTCGCGCTCGTCGCCGAGCAGGTCGCCGAGGTCCTGCGAGTGCCGCTCGTGAGCATCGTCCGTTACGAGGCTGATCGCACCGCCACCGAGCGCGCCAGCTTCTCACCGCAGGGAACCGTGTTCCGCATCGGAACCCGCTGGTCGCTCGAGGGCACCAACGTGGTGACCGGAGTCCTGGAATCCGGTCGGCCGGCTCGCATCGACGACTACAGCAGCCTGACGGGCGTGATCGCCGAGACGTCCCGGAGCGTCGGGATCAGTTCCACCGTCGGTATCCCCATCGTCGTGTCGAGCCGGCTGTGGGGATGCATGGTCGTCTCCTCCACGGGCCCCCACCCGCTGCCGGCGGAGACCGAGGTCCGCCTCGCGGACTTCACGGAGCTCGTGGGCACCGCGATCGCCAACACGGAGGCGCGCGACGAGGTGCAACGGCTCGCCGACGAGCAGGCGGGACTGCGGCGGGTGGCGACGCTCGTCGCGCGCGAGGCGTCCCAGGTCGACATCTTCGCCGCGATCGCGGAGGTCTGCGCCGACCTGTTCGGCACCGAGAACATCGGAATGGCGCGCTACGAGAGCGACCGCACCCAGGTCGTGCTCGCAAGCGAGGGCCTGTTCAGGGACATCTTCCCGGTCGGCTCTCGGCAGCCGCTGGGAGGCGAGAACGCCGCCTCGCGCGTGTTCCGGACCGGCCGACCGGCACGGATCGACGACTACCGGCGGGCGAGCGGCCCGATCGCGGACGCCGTGCGCCCGATGGGACTTCGCTGCGCCGTGGCGACGCCGATCATGGTGGAGGGCCGGCTCTGGGGCGCCATGATCACGGGGACCACCGGCGACGAGCCCCTGCCGCCGGAGACCGAAGGCCGGCTCGAGCAGTTCACCGAGCTCATGGCCACCGCGATCGCCAACACGGAGGCGCACGCCAGAGCGGACCGCCTCGCGCAGGAGCAGGCCGCCCTGCGGCGAGTGGCGACGCTCGTCGCCAAGGAGGCTTCGCCGGCGGAGGTGTTCGCGATGGTCGCCGAAGAGGTCGCGAAGGTGTTCGGGGATGTCGACTGCGCGCTGTTCCGCGACGAGGGCGACCAGACCGCGACCGCCATCGCGGTCTGGGGCGCCACCGCCAGGGCCGGCGTCCCGGTGGGCACCCGGATCCCGATCGACGGCAACGCCGTGGTCACGGCCGTGCTCCGCGAGGGACGGCCATGCCGGATCGCCGACTACGCCTCGGCCACCGGACCGTTCGCCGAGCGCGCCCGCGAGCTCGGGATCCGCTCGGCGGTCGGCTGTCCGATCGTGGCCGGCGGGCGCACATGGGGTGCGATGGCGGTGGCACGGTACGAGGCCGAGCCGTTCCCGCCCGAGACCGAGACGCGCATCGCGCAGTTCAGCGACCTGGTGGCCACGGCGATCGCCAACGCCGCGGCGCGCGCGGAGGTCGAGCGCCTCGCCGACGAGCAGGCCGCGCTGCGCCGGGTGGCGACGCTGGTTGCCGAAGGGGCGTCGCCGACCGCCGTCTTCGACGCCGTGGCCGCGGAGATGGAGCGGCTGCTGGACGCCGACCAGGTCGTGATGAGTCGCTACGAGCCCGGGACCGAGGTCACCGTGGTCGCCCATCGCGCGCCGAGCGCGCAGCGCGTGCCGCCCGGCTCCCGGCTGAGCTACGCCGGTGAGAACGTGCAGGCCGTCGTCCGGCGCACCGCACGGCTCGCGCGGATCGAGAACTCCCAGGCCGTGGTCGTGGGAGCGCCGATCGTCGTCGACGGCCGGCTCTGGGGTGTGATCTCGGCAAGCTGGCACCGCGAGGAGTCACCGCCGGCCGACACCGAGGAGCGGATGGCCCGGTTCGCCCAGCTGCTCGACACCGCGATCGCGAACGCGGACAGCCGTGACCAGCTCACCGCCTCGCGCGCGCGTCTGCTCACCACCGGCGACGATGCCCGCCGCCGCGTGGTGCGCGATCTGCACGACGGCGCGCAGCAGCGGCTGGTGCACACCATCATCACGCTGAAGCTCGCCCAGCAGGCGCTTCGACGGGACGACGGAGCGGCCGAGTCGCTCGTGCGCGAGGCGCTCGAGCAGGCGCAGCAGGGCAATGCGGACCTGCGCGAGCTCGCGCACGGAATCCTGCCCAGCGCCCTCGCGCACGGCGGCCTGCGGGCCGCCGTCGACTCCGTCGTGGCGCGCCTCGATCTCCCGGTGCGGGTCGATGTCCCGAGTCAGCGGTTCCCGGCCGAGATCGAGGCGAGCGCGTACTTCATCGTGGCCGAGGCGCTCACCAACGTCGTCAAGCACGCGCACGCCGAGCGCGCCGAGGTCACCGCGTCCGTGCCCGACGGGGTGCTCCGGATCGAGGTTCGCGACGACGGGACCGGAGGCGCCGACCGCCACGGTCACGGGCTGGTCGGGATGGAGGACCGGGCGACGGCGCTCGGAGGGCGGCTCGAGGTCGAGAGCCCGGTCGGCGGCGGCACGCTCGTGGCCGCCACGCTGCCGCTTTCCGGCGACTAGCTGCGAAGCGCGCCGGCCACGCTCGAGGTGACCGGCAGCCGCGGGATCAACGTGGCCTGGAGAGCGTGGTAGACGTCGGGCTTCCCCGTCCAGGTGCGGTCGCTCGGCTGCAGCCGTTCGTCGAGCTCGTGGCGCCAGCTTCCGCGCTCTCGATCCCGGAACTGCTCATCCGCAACGTCCCAGAAGGTCCGGTACCAGCGGTCGTACTCGTCCGCGCCGGTCACGGCGTGCAGGGCCGCGGCGGCGCCGATGGCTTCGGTCAGCACCCAGTGCATCCGCTCGGTCGCGACCGGGCGCCCGTCGAGATCGGTCGTATAGACGAACCCGCCGTTCGCGGCCCAGCCGTCGGCCACCGCCCGCGCGAACAGCTCGCGCGCGGCGGGGACGAGCCAGTCGGGCCGCCCGTCGAGGCTCGCGTGCAGGTGCAGCAGCAGGCGCGACCACTCGAGCGCGTGGCCGGGCGTCACCCCGAAGGGCCGGAACGCATGACGAGGATCGTCACGGTTGTAGTCCGGCAGCGGCGTCCAGCGCGCGTCGAAGTGCTCCACCACGCGCCAGCCGTGCGCGCCGGCGACGTCGCGCACGAGCCGCTCGGCGACGCGCAGCGCACGCTCGGACCAGATCGCATCGCCCGTGGCGTCGCGGGCGGCGAGGAAGGCCTCGACCATGTGCATGTTGGCATTGGCGCCGCGGTAGTCCTCGGGCCGGCGCCAATCGCGATCCCAGCCCTCGACGCTCGCGCCCTCCGGCTCGGACCAGAAGCGTCGCTCCACGACGCCGACGATCCGGTCGAGCAGCGCGTCGGCCTCCGGGCGGCCCGCGATCCTCGCGCTGGCTGCGGCCAGCAGGACGAACGCGTGGAGGTAGGCCTCCTTGGCGGTCCGCAACGGCCCTGCCGCGCTGACCTCCGCGAACCAGCCACCGTGCTCGGAATCCTCGAAGGTGTCCTGGATCGCGCGCAGACCGTGGTCGGCGAGCGGCCCGCACCCCGGGACGCCCAGCAGGTGGCCGAGCGCGAAGACGTGCGTCATGCGCGTCGTGATCAGGAGCTGGAGCGGGTGGGCCGGATCGGGCCTCCCGTCGGCGTCGAGCCATCCGAACCCGCCGTCCACGCGCGCACCGCGTGCGAAGTCGAGCAGCCGGCCGGTCTCGCCGGCCAGCCACAGCCGGTGCGACGCGAGCTCGCGCCAGCTCATCGGTGTGCGTGACATTCGGTCTCCTCGTGCAGCCGGGCGCCGGCGTCCTCGCCGGCGCCCGTCAGCACGTCGTTCAGCAGCTGGACTTGTAGACCGCGTCCTGGTTGTCGGCCAGGTTGTCCTTGGTCAGGATCGTGGATCCCGTGCCGATCTTGGCCTTGGTCGGATCGCCGTTGAGAGCGGCGACGGCCTGCTGCACGCCCTGGGCGCCGATGTCGGCCGGCTTCTGGGCGACGAGCGCCTGGAGCAGTCCTTCCTCGAGGTCCTTGACCTGCTTGGGACCGGCGTCGAAGCCGACGATCTTGACCTCCGTGTTGCCGGACTCGCGCAGGCCGGCCGCGGAGCCCTCGGCCCCGAAGAGGTTGGTGCCGAAGATGCCCGCCAGGTCCGGGTGCTTGGCGATGATGCCCTTCGTGATCGCCGCCGCCTTGTCGGGCTGGTCCTGGTTGTACTCCATGCCGACGTACTCCAGGCCCAGGTTCTTGGCCTCTTCCTCGAAGCCCTGCGCGCGCTGGTCGGTGGTGGAGATGCCCGGCTTGACGTTGTTGACGAACACCTTGCCGCTGCCGCCGATGGCGTCGGCGAGCGCCTTGGCGGCGGCCTTGCCGCCACCGACGTTGTCGGACGCGATCTGCGAGACCGCCATGTCGGCCTGCTCGAGCGTGGTGTCGACGAGGACGATCTTGATGCCGGCGTCGGCGGCCTGCTTGATCGGGGCGTACATCGCCTTGGCGTCCGTCGGCGCGATCAGGATCGCGTCGGGCTTCTTGGCGATGACGCCGTTGACGATCGGGGTCTGCAGCGAGGCGTCGAACTGATCGGGACCCTGGAAGTCGAGGCTGACGCCCTGCTTCTCGGCCTCGGCCTGCGCGCCGCAGTCCATCGTGATGTAGAACTCGTCGCCCTTGACGCCGGCGATGAGCGTGATCGCGTACTTGTCACCGCCGCCGGCGCCGCCACCGCCGTCGTCATCGTCGCCACAGGCCACGAGGCCGAGGCTGGCGGCGAACAGGCTTCCGGCGAGCAGCCAGGCTATGCGCCTGCCGGATCCGAGTGTGCGTTGCATGGAATCCTCCTCCAGGAGTGGTGTTGACGATTACCGCGCGTACCGGGCGCGGCGGAGCTGGTCGACGTAGACGGCGATGATCAGCACGGCGCCGACGGCGACCTGCTGCCAGAACGGCTGCACGCCGACGATCACGAAGCCGTTGCGAAGCACGGCGGGGATGAAGACGCCGACGACGGTGCCGAGGATCGTGCCCACGCCGCCGAACAGGCTGGTGCCGCCGATCACGATCGCGGCGATGGCGTCGAGGTTGAGCGTCGTGTTGCCGGCGATCGAGGTGGTGCCGAAGCGCGCGAGCTGGAGCGCGCCCGCGAGGCCGGCCAGGGCGCCGCAGAGCGCGTAGACCTTGATCAGGTGGCGGTCGACGTTGACGCCCGCCCGTCGCACGCCCTCCTCGTTGGACCCGATGGCATACGTGTACCGGCCGAAGCGGGTCTGGGCGAGGATGATCCCGAAGATCAGCGCGACCACCGCCGCGATGACGACCAGCCACGGGATCTGGTCGAACAGCCGGCCGGTGCCGATCGTCTCGACGAGCTTGAACGGGACGTCGCGCTCGTCGACGCCGCCGGTGATCAGCAGTGCGGCGCCGAGGGCCATGCCGAGCGTCCCGAGCGTCACGATGAACGAGGGGATCTTCGCCTTGGTCACGAGGAAGCCGTTCAGCGTCCCCCAGGCGACACCGGCCGCCAGGCCGGTGAGGACCCCGATGATGATGACGCCCCAGTTGTCTCCCCCGACGGCGTTCATCATGCGCGCCGAGACGACGCTCGAGAAGACGAGCACGGAGCCGACCGAGAGGTCGATGCCCGCCGTGATGATCACGTACGTCAGGCCCGTCGCGACGACGAGGAGCACGGCCGCGTCGGTGCCGATGTTGCGGGCGTTCGAGACCGTGAAGAACTGCTCGAACTGCAGGAACGAGAAGACGGCGATCAGCCCGATGAGGACCAGGAAGATCGACGTGCTCGAGCCCGTGAGCAACCGCTTCCAGACCGGCTGCGAGCCCTCGGGCGGCGCGTCGAGGACTTCCTCGTCGGGCGAAGGCGGAGCCGTGGGCGCGGTCATGAGGTCTCCTCCGGCTCGTCGTGGAACGTCAGCGCGCCGGTCATGGCCGCGACGACATCCTCCATCGACACCTCGCTCGGCTTCAGGCGGGCGACGCGCGCGCCGAGGCGAAGCACCTCGATGCGGTCCGCGACCTCGAAGACCTCGGGCATGTTGTGGCTGATGAGCACCACCGACAGGCCCTGATCGCGGACGCGCTTGACCTGATCGAGCACGTTGCGGGTCTGCACGACGCCGAGTGCGGCGGTCGGCTCGTCCATGAACACGACCCGCTTGGCCCACGTGACGGCTCGGCAGATCGCGATGCCCTGACGCTGGCCGCCGGACATGTTCGCGACGCGAGCGCTCGTGTCCTGGATCTTGACGCCGAGGCCCTTGAACGCCTCGTCGCTCCGCTGGCGCATCGTCGCCTTGTCGAGGAACCCGAGCTTGCCCAACAGCCCTGACCGCATCACCTCGCGGCCGAGGAACATGTTCGCGGCGGGATCGATCTCCGCGGCGAGCGCCAGGTCCTGGAAGACCGTCTCGATGCCCAGGCCGCGGGCGTCCTGCGGCGTGTGGATGTCGACCGGCCGGCCCTCGAAGAGGATCTCGCCGCTGTCGGGCGGGTGGACGCCGACCAGCGTCTTGACCAGCGTGCTCTTGCCGGCGCCGTTGTCGCCCACGAGCGCGACGACCTCCTGCGGGTACACCGTGAAGCTCGCGCCGCGCAGCGCCTGCACGCGGCCGAACGTCTTCACGACGTTGCGCGCCTCGAGAACCGGCTCAGGAGGCATCGTCGCGCTCCCTGGAGCAGGCCCGACGATGCGGGTTCGCGGCTCTCAGCGAGCGCGTGATCGAGCGCTCGCGGGCGACACCCGCGGCGCTACGGACTGACCGTGCCATTGCACCTCTCCTCGCACGCCGGCGCGTGACGCCGACACTCCGCTCAGTGAAACCCCTCCACCCTTCCGACTCGACATGTACATCATCGAGTCGGTGCGATAGTAGTTCGACCGGGTGTCTAAGTCAACCCTAATCGAAACATATCGGAAGTGAATAGGTGTCGGAGTGGTGCTTCCGCGGCTCGAGGCGTTCGTCAGGCCTCGGCGGCGATGAGCTCGATGTCGTAGCTCTCGCAGAGCTCCTGGACGGCCGCCGTCGGCCGGTCCATCACCACCACGTCCACCACGTCGAGGCCGGCGATGCGCGCGAAGTCCGTCGTGCCGACCTTGGAGTTGTCGACGGCGAGCACGACGCGCCGGGCTCGCTCGATGGCGTCGGCCTTCACGGCCGCCTCGGCCATGCTCCCGACGCTGATGCCCACGTCGGAGAAGCCGCTCACGCCGATGAACGCCACGCTGAACGTGAAGCGCTGGAGGTTCTCGAGCGCCAGCGGGCCGACGAGCGCGCCGTCGACGCGCCTGACCTGACCACCGAGCAGCACGCACTCGACGCTCGGCACGTCCGCGAGCGTCGTGGCGACGCCAAGGCTCGTCGTCAACACGGCGAGCCTGAGGCCGTTGCCCTGCGTCGCGATGAGGGTGGCGATCGCGTTGACCGTGGTGCCGCTGTCGAGGAACACGGAGTCCCCGTCCTGCAGCAAGCGGACACAGGTCCGGGCGATGGCGTCCTTGGCCGCGGTGTTCGACCCTTGGCGGCCGGCGAACTCGCGTTCCACGGTCGGCTGGAGCGCGAGGGCTCCCCCATGCGTTCGCTTCAGAAGTCCCTGGGACTGCAGGACCCGGAGGTCCTTGCGGATCGTCGGCTCGGTGACGCCGAACAGCGTGGCCAACTCGCCGATGCGGGCACGGCCGCGCACGGACACGAACTCGGCGATCTTCGCCTGGCGCTCGTCAGCAAACACCGGGCTTTCGCCCCCGAGGTCTCGATCCATTGCGGCGGCACCCTACCAACGCGCCACCACTTCCGGCTCGTGTGGTTTCGATCGCTTTCCGGCGGCCGACGCAAGCGTGGCTGCCCCGACCAATCCGGCCGCGTTGCCGAGGGCCGCACGGCGGACGGGCGGTACGGGCCGGACCGCGCGGATGCTCGCGGAGGCCGCGAACGCCGCACGTGCGGGAGCGACGATGAGGTCGCCGGCGGCGTCCGTGAGCCCGCCGCCGATGAGCACCATGCTGGGGTCGAGCACGGTGGCCACCTGCGCCAAGCCGCGCCCGACCCACTGGCCGAGATCGGCGAGCGCGCGCCGTGCCAGCGGATCGCCGTCGATCGCGAGCGCCGTGATCATCGGGCCGTCGATGCGCTCGAGCTCGCCTCCTGCGCGGGCGAGCAGCGGGCCCGCGTCGTCGGCGGGCTCCGCGGCGGCGGCGCGGGCGAAGCGGACGAGGGCCGTCCCGCTCGCGTACAGCTCCAGGCAGCCGCGCGCGCCGCATCCACACTCGAGGCCGTCGGGGACGACCTGCAGGTGCCCGAACTCGCCGGCCAGCCCGGAACCGCCCGAGATCAGGTGGCCGCCGATGACGATCCCGCCGCCGATCCCCGTACCGACCGTCGCCATCACCAGGCAGCGTTCTTCCTGGCCCGCGCCGTGCGTGTACTCGCCCCAGACGGCGGCATCCGCATCGTTCTCGATCACGACCGGCAGGCCGAGTCGCTCGCTCAGGTCCGCGCGAAACGGGCGGTCGCGCCACCCGGCGAGGTTGGTCGCCTGGCGGACCCGAGCGCGATCGGCGGTCAGGAACGCGGCGGCGGCCACACCCACGGCGACGACGTCCTCGCCGCGGCCGCGGGCCACCTGCCGCAGGCCGGCCACCAACTCCGAGATCGCGTCGAGGGCCTCGGCGTAGTGCGTGACGCGCGCGGGCCAGCGCTGGGGCGGGGACGGGCGCCCGGCCCCGTCGACCACGGCAGCTACGAGTTTGGTGCCCCCGAGGTCAACGCCGATCGTGACTCCCTGTCCGGGCATGCTTCGAACCGTACCATCGTCTGCTTCCGATTGCACGCGTTTACTTCTTGACGCGTTCGATCAGGCGCGATATAACGATGGGCAGTGACAATCGGAATCCTCACGAGCGGCGGCGATGCCCCGGGCATGAACGCCGTCGTCGCGGGTGCCTGTGAGGAGGCCGAGCGGCTCGGCCAGACCATCCTCGGCGTGCGGAGCGGCTTCGCCGGGCTTGCGGCCCGGCGCGCCGAGCCGATCACGGCGCTCCAGGCGCGCGCGCACATGAACGAGCCCGGTACCTGGCTCCAGACGAGCCGGTGGCCCCAGCTTCGCGAGGCGAGCGGTCGTGCGCTCTGCAGCGAGGCCGCGGAACAGCTCGGGCTCGAAGGACTCGTGGTCATCGGCGGCGACGGTTCGACGAAGGGCGGGCGTGCTCTCTCCCAGACGCTGCCCGTCGCGGTCGTCCCGGCCACGATCGATCGAGACCTCGAGGGCACGGACCTCACGATCGGGATGGACTCCGCGATCGGCTATGCGGTGGACGCGATCGACCGCCTGCGCATCACGGGCCGCTCGCTGCCGGGCCGGGCCTTCCTCGTGCAGACGCTCGGCGCGCCCAACGGTTTCCTGGCCGATGCCGTGGCTGCCGCCGCCGGGATCGACGACGTGCTCGTCCCGGAGCGGCCCTACGACCTCGATGCCCTGGCCGACCGCCTCCGCGAGCTGTCGAAGACCGGCTCGGCCATCGCGGTGATGTCCGAGGCCGTGGGCGACGCGGTTCGCATCGCCGAAGCGCTGGCTGCGCGCGGCGGCGTCCGGGTGCACCCGACGATCCTCGGCCACACGCAGCGCGCCGCCACCCCCTCGGCGCTCGATCGCGCCGTCGGGCAGGCAGCCGGACGTGCCGCGGTCAGCGCCCTGGCCCGTGGGGAGTCGGCGTTCATCGGCCTGACGTCCGACGGCGCCGTCGCGCCGAGCCGGCTCAGCCCACCGCCTGCGCCCTCCATCGCCTCGACTGCTTCGTCCGACAACTAAGGAGCATCACGTGACTCCCGGCTACACCCAGCCCCTGTACATCCTCGCGTTCGACCACCGGACTTCCTTTCAGGTCAAGCTCTTCGGCGTCGAGGGGACGCCGACGCCCGCCGAGCTCGAGCGCATCCACGAGGCCAAGCGGATCATCCTCGACGGCCTGCTGGCCGCCGCGGAGGCCGCGCCCCCCGGAACCGTCGGCGCGCTGGTGGACGAGGAGAACGGCGCGGCGGTGGCGCGCGAGGCCAAGCGCCGCGGGCTGCCGTTCGCCATGTGCGCCGAGAAGAGCTCGGTGCCCGAGTTCGACTTCGAGTACGGCGAGGACTTCGCCCGCCACATCGAGGCGTTCGAGCCGGACTTCGTCAAGATCCTGGCTCGCTACAACCCCGAGGGCGACCGGGAGCTCAACCGGCGCCAGGCCGAGCGGCTGGCGCGGCTGTCGGACTACCTCGCCCCGCGCGAGACCAAGTACCTGTTCGAGCTCCTCGTGCCGCCGGAGCCGCACCAGCTCGCCTCGCTGGAGTCGGACTCGGAGCGGTTCGCGCTCGAGCTGCGACCGCAGCTGACGGCGACGGCCATCGCCGAGCTCCAGCAGGCCGGAGTCGAGCCCGACCTCTGGAAGGTCGAGGGTCTCGACACCGCCGAGGACTGCCGGCTCGTGGCGGAAGCCGCCCGTGCCGGCGGCCGCGACGACGTCGCCTGCGTCGTGCTCGGCGCCGGCGCCGACGAGGCGACGGTGGCCCACTGGCTCCGCCAGGCGGCGACGGTGGACGGCTTCGTGGGCTTCGCCATCGGCCGCACGATCTTCTGGGATGCGCTGAAGGAGTGGCTGGCCGGCGACATCGACCGCGAGACGGCGGTGCAGACGATCGCCGACAACTACCGCAACACGATCGAGCTCTACGAGAGCGCCGCGGCCACGGCCGCCTGACGATGCGAGCCGCCTACCCCGGGCGGCAGGCTGCCCGCCAGGACGACGGCCACGGCGTACGTCACGTCGAGCGCGAGGTTGAGCGTGACGGTCGCGATCATGAGGCCCGCCGATGATCCTGGCCGTCGGAGAGGCGTTGATGGAGTTCCGCCGGCAGACGCCCGACGGCCAGCTGACGGTGCCCGGCGCGTGGGCCGGGCCGTTCCCCAGCGGCGCTCCGGCGATCTTCGCCTCGGTGGCGGCGCGGCTCGGCGCGCCGACCGCCCTGGCCGCCTGCGTCGGCGCCGACGCGTTCGGAAGCGCCCTCGTCGCCCGGCTGGAGCGTGACGGCGTGGACGTCGACGGCGTGCGGATCGAGCCGCGACGGGCGACGGCGACCGCCTTCGTCGCGTACGACGAGGGCGGCGATCGCCGCTTCTGGTTCTCGGTGCACGACTCTGCGGCCATGGAGCTCGACGTCGCGGCCGTGGAGCGTCTGGCCGAGCGCGCGGACTGGCTGCACGTCTCCGGCTCGACGCTCGGGTTCGGCGGCCGGCCGGCCCTGGCCGTGGAGGCCGCCGCCGCGCGAGTGATCGAACGGGGCGGCAGGCTGTCGCTCGACCCGAATCTCCGTTCCGACGCGGACGCCGAGCTGCGTGAGCGCACCGCTCGCCTCGCGCGCGCGGCTCACGTGCTGTTCCCGTCCGAGGGCGAGCTCGAGGCCGTCGGCCTCGGAGCCGTGGAGCTCGCCGGCCGGGGCGCGATCGTCTGCGAGACCCGCGGGCGGAACGGCGCGCTCCTGTTCAGCGCAGGCGACGATCCGGCTCCGATCCCGGTGGCCGAGGTCGCCGACGTCGACGCCACGGGTGCCGGAGACACCTTCGCGGCCGCGTTCGTCAGCGCCCTGATCGACGGCGCCGACGCCCGCTCGGCGGCGACGTTCGCGTGCGAGACGGCAGCCGGCTCGGTGGGCGTGATGGGCGCGATGGAGGCGCCCATCACGCCTGCCCGAGCGCCGCACCAGCCGCCGCGTCGTCCGTCACCAGGACATCGATGAGCCCGGCGCGCGCGGCCCCGACGATCGACGGTCCCTTGCCGGCTCCGGCGGCCACGCCGATCACCGTTCCGGTGTTGCGCAGCTGGTCGCGGGTCATGGCGAGGAGGAGCTTCTCGCCCTCGAACGCGACGGGTCGCCCGTGGATGTCGAAGTAGCGCGAGACCACGTCGCCGGCGGCGGGCGCCAGATCGGCCCGGGCCGCAAGGACGTGAGCCGGGGCCGTCTCGACCTCGGCGGTCGGCGGGCCGATGCCGACCAGCGCCGCCGCGAGCCGGTCCCACTGGGCCAGGCGGCGGCTTGCGTCCTCGTCCGCCAGCAGCGTCCGGCGCAGCCGCGGCGAGAGCATGGCGGGCCAATGCAGGAAGGTGACGTTCGCGCCGCTCGAGGCGGCGATGCTGCGGGCGATCTCGTTCGTCTGGAAGCGGCCGTCGAGCTCGTCGAACGCGGCGATGGCCGGGATGAGGTCCACCCCGTGCAGCCGCGGGAAATCCCGGGATCGCGCGATCTCCGCGATCGTGCTGCCCCACGAGACGGCCAGCCCGTCACCGGGCGCGAGCTCGAGCCTGGCGATCTCCGCGAGCGCCGGCCCGACGATGCCGTGCAAGGGGCTCCGCGCGGACGCGGGGACGACCACCACGCGCCTGAGGCCGAGCGCCGACCGAAGCGCCTCCGACAGGCTCTCCGGAGACGACGGGCGCCGGATCTCGATCTGCACGATGCCCTCGTCGCGCGCCAGCTGCAGCATCCGCGACACCGTCGAGCGGGACACGCCGAGCCGTTGCGCGACCTGCTGCTGGGAGAGCTGGTCGCGGTAGTACAGCTCGGCGGCCGCGATCAGCGCCGCCTCATCGTGCACAGATGTGCTGGACAAATTCTCAGTCACGTCGTAGGGTTGTACCAGAACCACGAAACGACCTGCAAGCGAGGAAGACTCCCGTGCCGCTGACGGAAACGACCCGCCCGACCACCATCCTGACGACTGCCGAGCGCCGTGCCCTGCGGCAGATCAAGACGTCCGGCGACCGCTTCGCCGTCATCGCCGCCGATCACGGCCAGCCCCTCGTCGACATGCTCGACGGCCTCGGGGTGTCGAGCGCTCCGGAGGCGCAACGAGCCTTCAAGGCCGACCTCGTCGACACCGTCGGGCGCGACGCCAGCGCGGTGCTGCTCGACCCCGACGTGTCGCTTCCGGACATCGTCGACCGCGACGTGCTGCCGCGCGACGTGGGGCTGCTCGTGCGGATCGAGGCCGACGGCCACCAGGTCGAGGACGGGCTGCGCCGGTCGGGCGTGATCGCGGGCCTCGGCGCGGAGGGCGCACGGTCGCTCGGCGCCACCGCGGCGAAGGTCATGGTGTTCCTGCGCGCCGACCGGGAGGATCTCGACGGGTACACCGCGGACATGGTCCGGGCAACGCTCGAAGACTGCCGCCGCGCCGACCTGTTGTGCGTCATGGAGCTGATGACCTACCGCCTCGACGACGAGAGCCCGGATGCGTTCGCCGCCCGCAAGGAGGACCTCGTCGTCGACGGCGCGGTGTTCCTGCAGGAGTGCGGCTCGAAGATCCTCAAGCTCGAGTATCCCGGCAGCCCGAACGGATGCCGGCGCGTGACCGACGCGATCGACGTTCCCTGGGCGGTCCTCTCGGCCGGCGTGGACCACGAGGCGTTCTGCGAGCAGCTGCGCGCGTCGATGGACGGCGGCGCCGACGGCTTCATCGCCGGGCGCTCGCTGTGGAAGGAGGCCGTCGGCCGGCCCGAGGCCGAGCGGCGGCGGTTCCTCGACGGCGTCGCTCGCCGTCGCATGGAGGACCTCCTCACCATCGTCGACGCAGCGGGATAGCCGTGCGGCAGCTCCTCCTCGGCATCGACGTCGGCACGACGTACTGCAAGGCGCTCGTGCTCGACGCCGAGGGCACGGAGCTCGGCGAGGCCCGCGAGCGGACACCCTGGACGCCGGTTCCGACCGGCGCAGAGCTCGATCCCCACGCCATCGCGAGCACGGCGCTCGCGGTGGCCTCGCGGGCGCTGGCCGGGTCCCCGGCGGGCGTGGTCGCCGCCGTCGGGGTCGCCGGCATGGGCGAGACCGGCGTGCTGCTCGATGCACGCGGCGAGCCGGCGGGTCCGGCCATCGCCTGGCACGACGTTCGCGGGGCGGCCGAGGCTCGGGACATCGCGACCGAGCTCGGCCGCCGCCGCTTCGCCGAGCGGACCGGCTTGCCGGCGTCGGCGCTGTGCTCCCTGAGCAAGCTCCGGTGGCAGCGCGCCCACGCTCCCGGTGCCGCGGCCGCGGTGCGCTGGCTCGGCATACCCGAGTGGGTGGCCCGCAGTCTGGGCGCCGCCGACGTGGCCGAGCTGTCGCTGGCGTCCCGGACGGGGATGCTCTCGCTGCGCGACCGCGGATGGTGGCCCGAGGCGCTGGCCTGGCTCGGCGTGCCGGAGGACTTCCTCGCCGAGCCCGTGCCCGCGGGCACGCCCGTCGGACGCGTCGAGGACGCGCTGCCCGAGGCCCGCGGCGCGGTCATCACCGTGGCCGGGCACGACCATGTCGCCGCCATGGCCGGGGCGGGAGCGACCGCCGAGGGCGACGTCCTGCACTCGTCCGGGACGGCCGACGTCTTCGTCCGCAGCATCCGCGAGCCGCTCGCGCCCGAACGGATCGTCGAAGCGGTCGCCAACGGCGTGACGGTCGGGTGGCACGTCCTCCCGGAGCGCTGGGCGCTGCTCAGCGGCAACGAGCTCAACGTGGCGCTCGCGTCGGTTCTCTCGCTGCTCGGGATCGACGGCCAGGCCGAGCGCGACGCCCTGAACGCCGCGGCCGCCGAACTGGGGCCGAGCGACCTGCGCCTGGAGGGCGTCGGCGACGACGGACCGCTGTCGCTGCACGGCATCGTGCCCGGCACGAGCCGCGCCCAGGTCTGGCGTGCGGCGCTCGAGGCCGGCGCGGACCTCAGCGCCGCCACGCTCGCCCGGAGCGACGCGGTCTCCGGACCCCACACGCGCATCGTCGCCACCGGCGGCGGCGTGCGCGGCGCCGCGGCGCGCGCCGTCAAGGAGGAGCGCATGGGCCCGATCGAGTGGTCCCCCGTCCAGGAGGCGACGGCCCGGGGCGCCGCGGTCCTGGCCGGCGTTTCCGCGGGGCTCTACGGCGCTCCCGGCATCGCGAGCGCGCTGCGATGAGCGTGATCGTCGTCGGGAGCCTCAACCTCGATCTCGTGGCCGAGGTCGCTCGACTGCCGGGCCGCGGCGAGACGCTGCTCGCCGACGGCCAGAGCCGAGCGCTGGGCGGCAAGGGCGCCAATCAGGCCGTGTCCGCAGCCCGGCATGGCGTTGGCGTCGCGATGGTCGGCTGCGTCGGCGCCGACCCCGAAGGCCGCCGGCTCACGGACGCCCTCGCGGCCGAGGGGATCGACACGAGCGGCGTCCGCGTGCGCGAGGACGCCGCGACGGGGACGGCACACATCACCGTCGACCCGGAGGGCGCCAACACCATCGTCGTCATCCCCGGCGCGAACGGCAGGCTCAGCGCCGCGGACGTCCGTCGCGAGCTCGACCGGCTCGCGGCTCCCGACGTGGTCCTCGTGCAGCTCGAGATCCCGCTCGACGCCGTGATGGAAGCCGTCGCGGGAACGGCGGCGCGAGTCGTCTTGAATCCGGCGCCGGCACGGCCGCTTCCGAGCGAGCTGCTCCGGCACGTCGACGTGCTGGTCCCGAACGTGCCGGAGCTCGGCGCGCTGACCGGCGGCGACGTGCCCCGGACGCTGGAGGACATCGGCGCACGCGGGCGCACGCTCGCGGACGGGCCGGCGGTGGTCGTCACGATGGGCGAGTCCGGCGCGCTCGTCATCGACGGCGACCGCGCGACCCACGTGCCGGCGCCGCGGGTCGACGCCGTCGATACGACCGGCGCCGGCGACGCGTTCTGCGGAAGCCTCGCAGCCGGCCTGGCGCGCGGGAGCTCGCTCGTCGACGCGGCGAGGGACGCGGTGCGGGTGGCATCACAGTCCACGCTGCGCCGGGGCGCGCTCGAGGCGATCCCGACCGCCGACGAGATCAGCGCGGCGGTCGTCTCCCTCGCGCGCACGCGCGCGTGATGCTTCGCGAGGCGCGTCCGGGTGCCGCCGTGGCGGCACCCGGTTGCGCTGCGTCCTACGGACCCTGGTTCGTCGGCGGAGCGGCCGGCACGAGCCGGACCTCCGCGCTGCCCTGCTGCGGCGGCTCGCCGCCACCCGGGTTGTCCGAGTACGTCGCCACGAACACGGCGCTGATGTTCGCCGCGCCGGCATGGGCCTCGTCGATCGGGACCGAGATCGTGCCCGAGCACCCGGCCGTCGACGTCTGCGGATGCCCGTGCGACTCGTGGCCGAGGATGTAGGCCACGCTCACGCGCCCGCAGTCGACCGGCTGGTCGTCGGTCACCGTCACCGTGAAGTTGACCGTGTCGCCGAAGTTGAACGGCGGGGTCGTGCTCACGACGGTGAGCTGCACTCTCGGCGCCTGATTGCCGACGGTGACGCGGACCTGCCACGACGCCGAGCGCCCGGTCTGATCGGTCACGCGCAGCGTGGCCTCATAGACACCGCGCGCGGTGTACGTGTGCGTCGGGTTCGCCACGCGGGAGTCCACGGTCCCGTTGGAGTCGAAGTCCCACGCATAGGCGAGGTTGTCGCCGTTGGCGTCCTCCGTGCCGGCGCTCGAGAACTGAACCGTGAGCGGCGCGGTCGTTCCGTTGGACGGCGTCGCCGACGCCCGCACGACCGGCGTGTACTGGCCGCCGCGGACGTAGTCGACCCGCGCCAGCTGCGCCGCCGGCAGCTCCGCGAAGAAGCCGGTGCCGTACTCGAGCGTGTAGAGCGCGTTGTCCGGACCGAACTCCATGTCCATCGGGTTGTCCAACACGACGTTGGGGTTCTCGGCCGGCCGGCCCAGCAGGTGGTGGATGTCGACGAGCCGGCCGCCGTTCGGGCGGTTCAGCTCGAAGACCTTCGCGTAGTCCCGCGTCCACTCGTAGTAGAGCGGGTGCCCGGAGAACACGCGCGGCCACCGGAACGCCGACTCGATCTGCGAGTCGAACTGCATCGCCGGACCACCCATCGGCCCGATGCCGTTGCCCTGCGCCGGCGGGTTGAACAGCTCCGGGAACAGGTCCGAGCCCGTGCTGTACGAGTACCAGACGTCCGGCCACACGACCGGCGGCAGGCGGCGCAGGCCGGTGTTGTTGCGCGAATCGTTGGTCGGCCCGTTGCAGTTGAACTCCTCGCCCGACTGCACGGCATCCGGCGTGAAGTCGTAGTCGACGTACGGCGAGTCGGGCGTGATGCAGAACGGCCAGCCGAAGTTGACCGGCCGGTCGACGATCATCCACCTGCCGATTCCCTCGGGGCCGCGCGCCGGATCCGCCACCTGGGCGTCGGGCGAGTAATCGCCGACGTAGACGTCCCCGTTCGTCCGGTTGACCGCGAAGCGGAACGGGTTGCGGAAGCCCATCGCGTAGATCTCGGGACGGGTCAGCGCCTGGCCCTGCCGGAACATGTTGCCCTGCGGGACGCTGTACCCGCCGTTCGCACGGACGCGGATGCGCAGCAACTTGCCGCGCAGGTCGTTCGTGTTGCCGGACGTGCGCCGGGCGTCGAACGCCGGATTGCGGGTCACCCGATCGTCGAGCGGCGAGTAGCCCGCCGACTGGAACGGGTTCGTGTCGTCGCCCGTCGACAGGAACAGGTTGCCGTTGCCGTCGAAGTCGATCTGGCCGCCGACATGGCAGCAGATGCCGCGCGACATCGGCACCCGGATGATCTCCTGCTCGGTCGAGAAGTCGAGCCGGCTGTTCGAGAACTTGAAGCGCGACAGCAGGGCGTGCCCGTTGAACAGCGCCAGCCGCTGCCGGTCGAAGTCCGTCGTGAGGTTCTCCGGGGCGTCACCCTCGTTGATGCCGGTGCCGAGCACGTCCGTCGGCGTGTTCAGCCTCGGCGAGTAGTAGACGTAGACCCAGCGGTTCTCCTCGAACCCCGGGTCGATGGCGATGCCCTGGATGCCCTCCTCGTCGTGCTGGTAGAGCCCCTGCGGGGCCTCCTTCATGTCGGTGACGATGTTGTTGGTGCCGTTGCGCGGGTTGTGCAGGCGGATCTCCCCCGTGCGCGCGGCATGCAGCACGCGCCCGTCCGGAAGCACCGCCAGGCTCATCGGCTCACCAGGTCGGTCGTTCAGGGTGACCTTCTGGAACCGCGACTGGTCCGGGAACTGCGTGCCCTGGGCGGCCGCCGCGGACGGCACCGCGGCGGCGGCGAGGGTCACCGCGACCGCCGCCAGGCGCCTCATCGGGGTGGTCAGGGCCATCACGTCGTCCTCCCCATTGCTACCTCCTCCGCTCGCCCGCCACGACCCGCCTACCGGATCGTGCAAAACCGGTCGGACCATCCGCTCTGAGATGGCCCGAGAGCATCAAATCGCCGCAGGTGCTGCCGCGCTACGGAATGTGTGCGAACCTTGACATTTGCGGCGGGACGGCTGTCGGAAATCGGCCGTCGCCCGCCGCCGGTGTTGCGGCGGCGGGCGCAGGCTCGGTCGCCGTCGCCAGCCTGAGGCAGGTGCTGACGCGCCGACGCCGCGACGGAGGAGGAGTCGCGGCTCGCGCCCCGCACCGCCGAGCGTCCGGCGGTGCGGCGCACGGTCGACTCGACTAGTAGCCGAGGTCCATGACGGAGTCGACGTTCTCCTTGGTGACCGTCGTGGCCGTCACCGTGATCTTGGTCGGGACCTCGGGCTCGGCGAGGTCCGACAGCCCCGACCCGGTGGCGATCAGGCGTGCCAGGTTGATCGCCGAGGAGGACATGGACGGGTTGTAGAGGAAGGTCGCCCGGTAGAGCCCGCCCTGCTTGATCTGCTCCATCGCCGCCTTGGACCCACCGGCGCCGGTGAGGAACATCTCGTCCTGGCGGTCGGCGTTCTGGATCGCCGCCACCACACCCTCGGCCATGTCGTCGTCATGCGTGTAGACGGCGGCGATGTCCTTCTGGGCCTGCAGGATGTTCTCCATCACCGACAGCCCCTTGTCGGGCAGGAAGTCGGCGGGCTGGCTCGCGACGATCTTGATCCCGCCCTTGCACCGCCGCTCGAGCGCGTCCTTGAACCCCTGCGAGCGGTCCTCGGTGACCGAGATGCCGGCGATGCCCTGGATCTCGACGACGTTGCCCGAGCACTTGAGCTCGTCGGCGAAGTAGTTCCCGGCCTGGTAGCCGATGCCGTAGTTGTCGCCGGTGATCAGCGCCCGGTAGGCGCCGGCCTCGGCGAACTCGCGGTCCACGTTGACGACCGGGATGCCGGCCTCCATCGCCTTGAGCGCCACCGGCGTGAGCGCGTCGCCCTCGTTGGGCAGCACGACGAGCGCGTCCGGCTTGCCCGCGATCAGCGTCTCGATCTGGTCCGCCTGCGCGGCCGAGTCGGTCACGCCCTCCGCGAGCTTGAGCGTGACGCCTTCGAGCTCGTCGGCCTGCTTGCGGGCGTTGTCGGTGATCGCGGCCATCCAGCCGTGGTCGGCGCCCGGCGCGCTGAACGCGATCGTCACGGGCTCGCTCTGTGCGGGCGTGCCCTTGTCCTGCTTGATGGTGCTGCCGCCGCTGTCCGAGTCGTCGTCGGATGCGCACGCTCCGACGCCGACCGCCGCGGCGAGACACAACGGGACGACGAGATGCTTGAACGACATGGGTACTCCTCCTCGTTTCAGGGGCTAGGTCCTCGGGTGCTGCGTGGTGCGCCCTACAGGGCGGTGCTACGGCTGCCTGCGTTGGAGCAGAACGGCGGCGACGATGATCACCCCCTTGGTGATCAGCTGGATCTCGACCGCGAGATCCATCAGCGTCATCAGGTTGAAGATCAACGCGAAGGTGATGACGCCCAGGACGGTGCCGACGATGGTGGCCCGGCCGCCGGCCAGGGCCGTGCCGCCGATCACGACGGCGGCGATGGCGTCGAGCTCATAGAGGTTGCCGATCACCGGCGAGGCGCTCGACAGCCGTCCCGACACCAGGATGGCCGCGATCGCGACACAGATGCCGCTGATCACGTAGACGCTGAAGATGATCCGCGAGACCTTCACGCCGGCGATCCGGGCCGCCTCGCGGTTGCCGCCGACGGCGACGACATGGCGGCCGTAGCTCGTGCGGTTGAGCAGCAGCCAGGCGCCGACGGCGACGGCGACGAACACGATCACCGCGGACGGGATGCTGATGATCTCGCCGTTGCCGAACCAGCGCACGGTTTCGAGGTCGAAGAGCGTGATCGGCGTCTTGTCGCTGATGTAGAGCGCCAAGCCTCGCGCCATCGCGAACATCGCGAGCGTGGCGATGAACGGCACGACCCTCCCGTACGCGATCAGCCCGGCGTTGACGCCGCCCAGCAGGATGCCCATGCCGAAGGCACCGAGCAGGAACGCGACGCTGCCCGAGTCGGCGAACTGCCCGCCCGTCACGGCGGCGGCGGCGACCATCGAGCCGACCGAGAGGTCGATGCCGCCCGTGGCGATCACGAACGTCATGCCGATCGCCAGCACGCCGATGACCGAGCTCTGGCGCAGGACGTTGAGGATGTTGTCCTTGGTCGGGAAGACGTCTGGCTCGAGGATCGCTCCCGCGATCAGCAGGACGAGCACGACCCCGACGAGCGTGTACTCCTGCAGTTGGATCCGGCTCCCGGACAGCCCGAACGGGAGCTGCCTGCCGGGTGCCTCGGGCACGGTGGTCATCGGATCTCCTCCGGGACGGACTCGGGATGGGTGACGGCGTGGCGCAGCAACTCGAACTCGGTGGCCTGCTCGCCCGGGACTTCGGCGACGAGCTCGCCCTCGCGCATGACCAGCACACGGGTGCAGAGCCCGATCAGCTCGGGCAGCTCGGACGACACGACGAGCACGCCCTTGCCGTCCTTGGCGAGATCGGTGATCAGGCGGTAGATCTCGGCCTTGGCGCCCACGTCCACGCCGCGCGTTGGCTCGTCGAACAGCAGCACCTTGCAGTGGCGCATCAGCCACCGCGCCAGCACCACCTTCTGCTGGTTGCCGCCGGAGAGCTCTCGCGCGAGCGCGCGGGGATCGTCCGGCTTGGTGTTGAGCTCACGGAGCACCGCACCCGCCGCCTTGCGCTCGGCACGCGGGCTCAGCAGCCCGCGGCGCCGGTAGCTGCCGACGTCGGCGAGCGTGACGTTGTTCGCCAGCGACCACCCCAGCAGCAGGCCCTGCGACTTGCGGTCCTCCGGCGCCAAGCCCAGGCCGGCCGCGATCGCCGCGTCCGGACGGCTCGCCGGCAGCCGCCGGCCGTCGACGACGACCTCGCCCTCGTCGGCGGGGTCGAGCCCGTAGATCAGCCGCAGCAGCTCGGTGCGGCCGGCGCCGACCAGTCCGCCGATGCCGACGACCTCCCCGGCGTGCACCTCGAGTGATGCCGGCTTGACGTCCGGGTGCCGCGCGATGCCGCGCACCTCGAGCAGCACCTCGCCGCCGCGCTTCGCGCGTTCCGGGAAGAGCTGGCCGACCTTGCGGCCGACCATGTGCTCGACGAGCTCGTCCTGCGGCGTGTCGGCGGGCAGCCCGACCGCCACCGTTCGGCCGTCCGACAGCACGGTCACCCGGTCGCCGATCCGCTTGACCTCGTCGAGCCGGTGCGAGATGTAGATCACGCCCACGCCCTCGGCCGTGAGGCGCCGGACCACCCCGAACAGCGTCTCGATCTCGTGGTCGTCGAGGATCGCGGACGGCTCGTCCATGATCAGCAGGCGGATCTTGCGCGACAGCGCGCGGGCGATCGAGACGATCTGCTGACCCGCCGGCCGCAGGGAGCGCACACGCGCGGTCGGCGAGATGTTCACGTGGTCGAGGCGCTCGAGCAGCGCCGCGGTCTCCCGCCGCATCGCGCCGCGGTCGAGCATCCCTCCGCGGCGGATCTCATGGCCCAGGAAGACGCTCTCGGCCACCGTCAGGTCCTCGACGAGATCGAGCTCCTGGTAGATCGTCCCCACGCCGCGCGCCATCGACTCCGACGGCTCGCCGGTCGGGAGCGGCTGGCCCTCCACGAGGATCTCGCCCTCGGACGGCGCCACCGCCCCGGACACGCACTTGATCAGCGTCGACTTGCCGGCGCCGTTGGGCCCGAGCAGCACGTGGACCTCCCCCGGCAGCACGTCGAAGTCGACGCCGTCCAGCGCCCGCACGCCCGGGTACTGCTTGGCGATGGCGCGCACTTCCAGGACGGGGACGGTCATATCGCAACCTCCAGCGGCTGGTGGGCGGGAACGTCGACCCAGCGCCCCTCACGGGACGCGGTGAGCACCGCGTCGGTGATCACCGCGCTGCGCAGGCCGTCGGCGAACGCCGGCAGGCCGTCCATCGGCGCGCCGTCGCGGATCGCGGCGTAGGCGTCGGCCACGAAGGCGGCGAAGCAGTCGCCGTAGCCCTGCGCGTGACCCGCCGGCAGCCAGGCCACGCGAGCGGCCGGCTCGGACAGGAACATCGGGTCGCGCTTGAGGATCGTCACCGACTCGCGGCGACCGCACCACAGGCTCTCGGGCTCCTCCTGGTCGAAGGCGAGCGCCTCCTCGGAGCCGTCGACCTCCAGCCACAAGCGGTTCTTGCGGCCCGCCGACGTCTGGCTGATCACCGTCGAGCCGACCGCTCCTTGATCGGTCTCGAACTGCATGACGGCCGCGTCCTCGGTGCCACCGGCCGCCCGCGCCGTCAGCGTCCGGGCGCTCAGTTGGGCGATGCGGTGGCCGGTCACGAACTCGGCCAGGTCACACCAGTGCGATCCGATGTCGGCGAACGCACGCGACGCTCCTCCGAGCTCCGCGTCGACGCGCCAGTTCTCGTCCTCGGGCCGGAGCAGCCAGTCCTGGAGATATGTCCCGTGCACGAGGCGGACCGCGCCGGTGTGCCCGCTCCGCACGCGCTCGCGCGCCTCGCGGACCATCGGGTGATAGCGGTACACGAACGGCACGAACGCACAGCGCCCCGATGTCGCGGCGAGCTCGGTCAGCCGCTCGGCACCGGCGACGTCGAGCGCCAGCGGCTTCTCGCAGATGACGTGCTTGCCGGCCGCCAGGGCCGCCTCGGCGAGCGGCAGGTGGAGATGGTTGGGCGTGCACACGTGCACGACGTCCACGTCGGGCGACTGCACGAGCGCCTCGCCCGACTCGAAGGCCCGCTCGGCGCCAAGCCTGCGCGCCGAGCTCTCCGAATGCTCGAGCTCCGATTCGGCCACGCCGACGAGCCGGGCTCCCGCGAGCCGCGCCGCGCGAGCATGCACCGTCCCGATGAACCCCGCCCCGGCGATGCCAACCCGCAGCCCGCCGTCCCCGTCGCGCTCGTCCCGCTTCATTCGTGTCTCCTCCGACGTGCCTCACCCGAGCTCCGGCACGGCGACGCGACCCGTGGTCCACGAGCTCAGGGCCGTGGTACGGGTCTGACGCATCGCTGCCGCCTCAGGGCTCGCGACGTTAGACAGCGCCCGGAGAGAACGCCACGAGTGTGAGCAAACCTTGACAGTGAGTCCCGGGAGGTTCCCGGGGGCCGATGTCAGTGCACGATGTCGTTCGGCGCGAGGACGAACACTTCGCAGATCATGTCCGGATCTTGGTGGTTGCCGGACATGAAACCGACGACCTTGCGCCCGGTCGCCTGCTCGACGACCTGTTCGAACCGCGCCCGCATCACGTTCTGGAAGGCCATGCGCTGACGGACGACCTCATCGCCGTGGCCGCCCTCGAAGAGGGTCTGCTCGACGCGCGTGAAGCCACCGCGCAGCAGGCAGACGACCAGGTCGTCGGTGACGTAGGTCTTGGTCTTCTCGGGGCCGCGGCCGTAGTAGTCCTTCAGCAGGGCGACCAGGCCGTCCGAGATCGCGGTCCGGACGTCACCGGATGCTGAGAGGCGGTCGGCGGCTGCGAAGCGGTCGGGTGTCATTGACCTGGTGCGAGTCTACGCCCGGCGCGGTACGGTGTGAAAAGCACCGCGTCCGGGTTCTTTCATCCGTCTTCTGCCTCTCGCGGGCCTTCCTCCGAAGACGGTCGAGAGGCGGTTCGCCGTGGCGGACCACGAAGAGCGCCCAGAGATCGGCGAAGACGTCCTGGAGGCCGTCAACGACGCGATGATCGCCATCCATGAGCGCTACCACGGGCGCAAGCCCGCTAGCGCGCATACCCAGATGCTCGGGGACGACATGCTCGCGTGCATGCTCGGCGGCGTGTACACCGATGTCGAGAAGACGATGATCGAACTGCAGCGTCACGCCCTCGTGCACGAGACGCGCAGCGCGTTCCAGCAGGCGATGGAGCACCGCTTCATCGCCGACGTGCAGCGCCTCACCGGCCGCCGCGTGGCGAAGTTCATCTCGACCCACCACGTCGGTCCCGACCTCGAGCTCGAGCTCTTCGTGTTCGACACCTGAACAGCGGCAACGCGCCCGCACCGCATCGGGACCTTCCCAGCCTGCTCCTTCAGGCGTACCGTTCGCCGCGAACCTGGAGGGCGCTCGTATCGGGGTCGAGCCTCAGCGATCGGGCCGGCAGCGATATGTGACTTCCGATCTGCGATCGAGGAGCTCACGTCTTGCCGCCCCCAGCCATCTCCGCCGAACGGCCGCTGTCTCTGGTCGAGACGCCCGAGGTGCTGGACGTCCTCGAGCCGCACCTGCGGTCCCTGCAGTCGGCGGTCGTGGACCTCAGCGGCCCGCTCGCGCTCGAGCGGATCGGCGCCGCCGTGTCCCGCGCCGCGATGCACGCACTCGATGCCCAGGCCATGGTCGTCGCGGTCCAGGAGAGCGACGGCCCGGGGTTCCGTGGAGTCCATGCCGCAGGGCTGCCGAAAGCGCTGCGGATGCAGCTCTGTGCGCGCTCGACTCCCGCGCGCGAGCTGGTCGTGGCGATCGACCGCTTCCTCTGCACCACCGGGACCGCTCCAACCCTCGCGGCGTTGCCGATCTCGCAGGGCGAACGTACCCTCGGTCTCCTGGTCCTCGGCCGGTGCCAGGACCGACCGTTCTCCCTCGACGACCGGACGTTTCTGGACGTGCTCACGGGTCTCTGCGCGCTCGCCCTGGATCGCCTGCGCCTGCACGGGGACCGTGCGCGCGTGCGGGCGGTGCTCCGCCGCGAGTTCGACGAGAGCAAGCCCTTCGCGCGCCTGCGGGTCGGGGACCTGGAGATCGACCTCGAGGAACAGACGATCACGATCGGCAACCGCGCAGCCATCCTCACGCCGTCTGAGCTGCGCATGCTCACGTTCCTGGCCGAGGAGCCCGGGCGCCCACGCAGCCGGCGCGAGATCCTGCAGCACCTCTGGCACGCGGAGCACGTCGGTGACGAGCGCGCGTGCGACGCGCACGTCTCCAACCTGCGTCGCAAGATCGAGGAAGACCCGTCGCGACCCAAGCGCCTCGTGACGGTGCGCGGGCTGGGCTACGCGCTCGAGGCGCCCTGAGCCGAGCGATTGTCAAGGTTTCCTCACATCGGTCGCGCGCCCGCGGCGCACCGAGTTATGTTCGGCCGCCCGCAGGAGGAGAGCGAAGGACATGGCAAAGCCACGCAAGCTCGACCGCCGGACCTTCATCGGCGCCGCGGCCGGAGCGGCCGGCGCGACCGCCCTGGGACCCGCGCTGAGCCTCGGCCACGACAAGGACGACAGGGGCAAGGGCAAGCACCGGGGCGATCGGCTCGTCCCGCGTGACCGGCTCGGGCTCCAGCAGTTCGCGATCCGCGACTCGATCACGCGCCTCGACAAGGCCACGACGGGGTACCTCGGCGGCCCGAGCTTCCCCCAGAACGGCGCGGACATCGGACCCCCGGTCGCGCTCCCCGGCGGCTTCGCCGCCGTGTTCCAGTACCTCGCGTCGGTCGGCTACGCCGGGTTCGAGTTCTTCTCCTTCAATCAGGCCGCCGAACCCAACCATCACCACGCAGGAGCTGCGGACGGCCCTCGACAACGCCGGACTCAAGTCGGCCGGCACGCACACCGGCGGGCTCGCGGCGATGACCGTCCCGGCCAACCTGCAAGCGCAGATCGACATCGCCGGCATCCTCGGCCACAGGATGGTCGGCACCGCCGGGAACCCGGCGAACCCGACGCTGGGCACGCTCGCGGCCTGGCAGCTGTACGCCGAGCAGGCCAACACGGTCGGCGCGGCGTTCCGCGCCGCCGGGATCAAGTACTTCTTCCACCCGGAGCAGGACTGGTTCCGCTTCTTCGACGACCCGGCGCACCCCGAGCTCGCCCGCGTGCACCGGCTCGACTGGTTCACCGACAACACCGACCGCAAGCTCGTGTACTTCGAGCCCGACACGATGCACACGCTCGCCGGCCGGGCGCGCTTCCCCGACCCCGTCGACGGGCGCCTGTTCGACGTGAACGCCTGGTACGGGCGTCTCGCCGCCGACAAGCGGCTCATCGCGTGGCACGCCAAGGACGCCGACCGCGTCATCCCCCTGCCCGCCCCGGGCACGAACCCGTTCACGCAGACGCGCGCGCGGCCGGGCTTCCCGCTCAACGGCGGCATCGACGTCGTCTACGTCGGCGAAGGCTCGATCGCCCAGGGCTACCCGGTCGACCCCGACCCCGAGGTCATCGGCTACTCGGACCAGTTCGACCGGTTCGAGCTCAGCAGCCCCGGCTGGTTCCACGCCGAGAGCGACAGCGGTCCGGGACCCGCCGCGATCGACGCCGGCCGTTCGCTGCGCTGGGCCAAGATCAGCGCGAAGTACCTGCTCGACCTGCGCGAGGACGACGATCGCGACGACTGTGACGACGACGACCGCGGGGGCCGGCATTAGGCGCCGGCGGGGGCTGCGCGCGCTCGGCGCGGCGTTCATCGCCGCGCTCGCCGTGGCCCCCGCCGCGTCCGCCCACGGCGACCCGGCCAGCCACTATCTCGAGACCGACGCGCTGTACCCGTCGTACGCGCGTCAACCCTCTCAGGCGCGCCAGCTGGAGCTGCTCGGCCTGCTCGAGGCGGCCGCGCGACGCGGCTACCCGATCAAGGTCGCCTTGGTGGCGGGTGCCGAGGATCTGGTCGACAGCCTCGGGATGCTCAAGCTGCCACAGCACTACGCCGAGTCGGTCACGCGGATGATCGAGCGCCGGCTCGAGGCGCCGGTGCTGATCGTCACGCCCCATGGCGTGGGCGTCTCGGGCCGAGCGTTCGTCGACGGGCGGCTGCGCGCGCTGACCACCGGCGACGTCCCAGAGGCTCGTCCGCGGCATCGTCGTACCGCCCGACGCGACCGGCGACGAGCTGGCGCGCACGGCCATGGCGGCGGTGCGGCAGATCGCGCGGGCCGGCGGTCGACGCCTCCCGGCCGACGTGCCGCCGGCCAAGTCGTTCGTCCCTGCCGCGGGCGCCTCGGCGGCGCCCGCGCCGCAGACCACCGCCGACCCGGACCGCGGCTCCGGCGCGCTCCTGCTGGCGACGCCGGTCGTACTCGTCGCTCTCGCGCTCGCCGGCGGCCTGGCCTATCACCACCGCCGCCGCCCGCCGCCGACCGTCCGGGCGGAAGCCTAACGACTGCTAGGTTTTCCCCGATGCCCGCGCGCGGTGCCTATGCCAACGGTCTCGCGCGCCGCGAGGCGATCCTGCGCGCCGCAACCGACGTCTTCGCGGACCACGGATATCGAGGCGCCTCGCTCGCGCTGATCGCGGAGCGGGTCGGCATGAGCGCGCCGGGGCTGCTCCACCACTTCCCGACGAAGGAGCACATGCTGATCGACCTTCTCGCGCTCAGCCGGGAGAAGGACATCGCGCGCTTGAAGGCACTCACCAGCGTGCGCGGCGGACGAATGCTCGACGCGCTCTTGGTCCTCGCCGCGAAGAACGCCGACAACCCCGGCCTGGTCCGGCTGTTCACGATCCTCGCCGCGGAGAGCGTCGACGACGGTCACCCGGGCCACGAGTGGTTCGTCGAGCGCTACAAGGGCTCGCGGCAGTTCGTCGCGGAACGCCTGATCGAGGAACAACGGGCCGGGTTGATCCGCGACGACGTGGACGTCGAGCTGACGGCGGCGCAGATCCTCGCCATGTTCGACGGCCTCCAGCTCCAGTGGCTCCTGGACCCGGACGAGGTCGACATGGTCACCGCGCTCACCGACTACATCGGCGACCTCCGCAGGCGCCTTGCGCCGCCGGGGTCGTCGGACTACGAGCGAGCCACGAGCGCGTAACCCACGCCGCGCACCGTGACCAGTCGCAACGGCCGGGCGGGGTCCTGCTCGAGCTTGCGACGAAGGTTCGAGATGTGCACGTCACAGGCTCGCTCGTCCCCGACGTGCTCGCTGTGCCAGAGGTGCTGGAGGATCTCCTGCCGGCTGCGCGGTCGCCCGGGCTCCACGGCCAGGAGCATCAGCAGGCGGAACTCGGACGGGGTGAGCGTCGCCGCCCGGCTGCCGATCGAGATCCGGTGCTCCACGAGATCGATCTCCATGTCGCCGACTCGCAGGTGGGTGCGGTCCTGGGCCTGCGGGCGGCGACGCAGGGCCGCCCGCGCGCGCGATCGCTCGGACGACAGCCGGAGCCGATCGAGCGCGAGGCCGCAGATTCCCGCCAGCACGCTCGCGAACGCGCGGTCGGCATCCGAGAAGGGGCGGGTGCTGTCCAACCGGCCGGCGACGATCAGGCCTCGGGGGCACAGCACCTGAGGAATCGGCAGCACCTCGAGCGGACCGACGATCCGCGACGAGTCCGGGTCCCCGAGGAGTTGCTCGATCTCCGCGACGAGACTCGTCTCGTCGGAGGGATCTGCTGCGAGCCGGCGCTGCCGGCTCAGAGGAACCCCGGAGACGTGGACGGCGCGGAGGTGGCGCTGATCGTCGATGTGAACCGCGATCACGAGAATCTGGACGTCGAGGAACTCGAGCGCGGCTTCGGCGACCACCGTGGCGATCTGCTCGAGCGGCAGCGGCGTCGCGAGCACCGCGGCGAGCGTTCGCAGGCCTCCGAGCTGGCCGGGGGAGCCTGCTCTCCTCGTCTACCGCCAACTTTAACCGCTCGCCCTGCAAAAGCTCGACGCTCATCGGTCGAAAGCCTAGCGACCATTAGGCTTCTTGTCGAGTGGAGCGCCGAGAGACGGCAAAAGGCTGGCGCGCACCCACTCGCGCTCTGGCGACCCCTCGCGTGCGTGCCGCAAGGGATTGTCAGGCTTTCCTCACACTTCTTCGCGTCGGCGATGACGCGGGATAGCGTCGCGTGCGACAACCCGCTGGGGGGAGCAGACATGCGCAGGCGCAGACGGAGTCCGCGAGCACTCTTTGTCGTGATCGCGACCATCATCCTGGTCCTGGGGCTGGGTGGAGCGATCAGCGCTGCTGCGCCGAGGTCGGACGGGCACCAGCAGAAGGGCTCCCACGGTCAGAAGGGCGGTCATGAGGACCGGGGCGATCGACGGCACAGCATCTCGGACGACGAGATCTCGATCCAGCTGTGGAACTTCGCCGCGTACGTGGGCTTCGGCACCGACGCGGCCACGCAGGCCAGGGCCGAGGAGGTCCTGCGACGGCTCAGCGAGATCGGCTACCGCAACGTGGAGCCGTTCACGTTCAACGGCCGGACCGCGGCACAGTTCAAGGCCCTGCTGGACAAGTACCACCTCAAGGCGCCGTCGCGCCACGGTGACGTGTCGATCACCAACTTCGCGCAGACGCTGGCGGACTCGAAGACGTTGCGCCAGAAGTACGTGGGCTCCGGCGGATTCCCGACACCGGGAATCGGCAGCTACGAGAACACGCTGGCGACGGCCATCGTGATGAACGAGCTCGGCCGGCGCTCGGTGCGCAACGGCACCGGGAAGTTCTACGGCCACAACCACCAGGGCGAGTTCCGCACGCAGTACGTGGACCCGGCGACCGGCGAGATGAAGAGCGCCTGGCAGATCCTGGTCGAGAACACCGACCCGCGCTATGTGACCTTCCAGCTCGACGTCCTGTGGGCGACGGACGGCGGCGCGGATCCGGTCGCCCTCCTGCGGCGCTTCGGGGACCGCATCTTCAGCCTCCACGTCAAGGACGGCATCAACGTGGCGGACCCGGCCAACGCCACGCCCGTCCCCATGGGCCAGGGTGAGATGGTGTTCGAGCCGATCCTCCGCGCCGCGGAAGGCCACGTGAAGTACTACATCTACGAACAGGACCCGCCCTTCGGCGATCCGACCTTCGACCCGTTCGCTTCGGCCGAGGCGGGCTTCGACTACCTCGACCGGGTCCGGTTCTGAAACTCGGTCCGGCGGGGCCTCCCGCGGCCTCGCCGGACCGTGCAGGTCCGAAGGCTCCGTCGGTGATCGGCGCCGCCGCTGGACTGAGCGACATCGGCTCTTGAAGGACGCACGCTCGTCGGGTTCAGTCGAGCGCTATGCCTCCACGCAACGACCCGCAGCCGATCCGCGACGGGCTCGGCGCCCCGATCCTCGGTCCGCGCAATGTCGCGCTCGAGCGCGCGAACCCCGATCTGCTCGCGTCGCCGTACACCGACGCCGGGACCATCCCGAACCTCAAGTTCCCGTTCGCGGCGGCGCGCAACCGGCTGCTGACCGGAGGCTGGGCGCGCGAGGTCACGGTGCGCGAGCTGCCGGTCGCCACCGAGCTCGCCGGCGTCAACATGCGCCTCAAGCCGGGTGGGATCCGCGAGCTGCACTGGCACAAGGAGGGCGAGTGGGCCTACATGCTCGCCGGCCGCGCGCGGATCACGGCCGTCGACCAGGAGGGCCGCAACTTCATCGACGACGTCGGCCCCGGAGACCTGTGGAACTTCCCGGCCGGCATCCCGCACTCGATCCAGGCCCTCGACGAGGGTTGCGAGTTCCTGCTCGTCTTCGACAGCGGCTCGTTCTCCGAGAACGAGACGTTCCTGATCACCGATTGGTTCGCGCACACGCCGCGTGACGTGCTGGCCAAGAACTTCGGCGTCGACGAATCGGCGTTCGAGGACATCCCGGTCGACGTCGACCACTCGCGGTACATCTTCGACGGCAGGGTGCCCCGCGCGCTCTCGGACGATGCGGTGCTGTCACCCGCGGGGACCGTGCCGACCAGCTTCAGCTACCGGTTGCTCGAGCAGGAGCCGATCAAGGTCGCGGGCGGCCAGGTCCGGATCGTCGACTCCTCAAACTTCCCCGCCGCCGGCACCATCGCCGCGGCCCTCGTCGAGGTCGAGCCCGGCTGCATGCGCGAGCTGCACTGGCACCCCAACGCCGACGAGTGGCAGTACTACCTCTCCGGCCAAGCGCGGATGACCGTGTTCGCCTCGGCCGGCAAGGCCAGGACCTTCGACTTCCAGGCCGGCGACGTCGGCTACGTCCCGTTCGCGATGGGCCACTACGTCGAGAACACCGGCGACCAGCCGCTGCGCTTCCTGGAGATGTTCCGCAGCGACCGCTTCGCCGACATCTCCTTGAACCAGTGGATGGCGCTGACCCCGCCCGAGCTCGTCCAGGCCCACCTCAACCTCGACGCTCCCACGCTGACGGGCCTCTCCAAGGACAAGCCGGTCATCGTCCCGTCGGCGGGCCTGCCCCCGCGGCCCGCCGCCCTGCCCGAGTGGCCGGCCGGCACGATCGGGGCGCTGAGCACGGTGAACCAGACCCCCCACGCGATCCCCGTGACCGCCCCGCTGCGTGTCGCGGACCACCGGATCATGTTCAGCCTCGAGCACGATCGCGGGTCGCTGGCCCGGCTGCGCGAAAATCCGGACGTGGCGCTCCTGATCCTCGCCGAAGGCGTCGCCTTCACGGCGCGCGGTCGCGCCCGCGTCGTCGAGGAGTCGATGGAGGGCTCCCCCGGCTTCGCGGCGGTCGCGCTCGACGTCGAGGAGATCGACGACCATCGCCAGGCCTCGATGAGCGTCGACTCGGGTGTCGGCGTCCACTGGACCAACGAGGCCGCTCAGCGTGGCGTCAGCGAACACGCCGCGGAGCTCCGGGAACTCGGCGGCCGGGCCTAGTCGAGCAAGCCGACCAAGCCCCGTGAGCTGGTGCGGAGCGCGGCGCCGCAGGTCAGGTCGGCCACCGTTCCGGTGATCGCTCCCGCGCGGTCCGAGGCCAGGAAGACGGCCGCATCGGCGACCTGGGCCAGCGTCGGCAGCCGCCCCAGCAGCGTCTGGTCCTCGCCCCACTGCGCGAGCAGCTGCTCGACGCTGACGCCCGCCGCCGCGGCCTGCGGCGCGAACAGCTCGCCGGTGTAGGAGCCCTGGCCGGCCGCGTCCACGATCGCGGTCGGCCGCAGGCAGACGACGCGGACGCCGCTCGGCCCGAGCTCGACCGCGAGGCGCTGGGTCATCTGCTCGATCGCCGCGCAGGTCGTGCCGTAGCCGAGGTTCCCGGGCCGCGCGAACCGAGAGCCGGCCGTCGAGAGGGTCAGGATCGCTCCCGACCGGCGCGCCGTCATGTGCCGCGCCGTGGCCTTGGCGGTGATCAGGTTGGCCCGCAGGAAGGCAGCGATCGGATGCATGACCTCCTCGACCGCCAGCCCGGCCAGCGGCGTGGTCGACTCGTGCGGGAAGGACACGGCGTTCAGCGCGATGTCTATGCCGCCCGCGTCGGCCGCCACGGCGTCGGCGTGCTCGACCACGGCACGCTCGTCGAGCACGTCGACCTCCGCCACCTCGGCTGCATCGCCGATGTCGCTCGCCACCGCCTCGAGCCGGGCCCTCGTGCGCCCGGCGAGGTAGACGTGAGCGCCGGCATCCGCGAACGCCCGCGCGACGGCGCCGCCGATCGCCCCGCCGCCGCCATAGATCAGCGCCGTCTTGTCCTTCAGCATCATCTCGAGCTCCTTCGATAGTGGGAACGGCTCTATCGATTGAGAGCGGCCTCGGCGACGAAACTCATCGGACGCGGCCGAGCACATCTGCGCCGAGGAAGTTGGTGACCGCGGCGATGCGCTCACCCTCGAACGTGAGCACCGTGAGGACACGGAGCACGTAGCGCCCGCTGTCGGGGTCCCGCCGGCGGCCGACCATCGCGGGCTGCCCGCCGGCGCTCGTCACCTCGAACCGCCAGCTCGAGCGGAAGACGCGCGCGACGAGGAAGGCCGCGATGTCATCCCTGCCCCGGAACCAGGTCGGCAGCGGCGGCATCGTGAAGCTCGCGTCCTCACTGAGCATCGCGACGATCGCCGGGACGTCGGCGCGGTTCCAGGCGTCGACGAAGCGTTCGACGAGCTCGCGCGAGCGCTCGTCGCCCAGCGCCCGCAGCGTCTCCTGCTGGGAACGGGCCGGCCGCTCCCGCTCGAGCTTCGCGCGGGCTCGCTGCAGGGCGCTGTTCACCGAGGCGACCGAGGTCTGGAGGATCTCGGCGGTGTCCCGGGCGCTGAAGCCGAGCACCTCGCGGAGGAGCAGCGCCGCGCGCTGGTTGGGCGGCAGGAGCTGGAGGGCCGCGACGTAGGCGAGCTCGACCCCCTCCCGATCCTCGTAGCGCAGGAACTCGTCCGGATACGGCTCGATCCAGGCCGACTCGGTCAGCGGCCCGGCGAGCGGCTCACGTGGATCGTCCCCGCTGCCCGCGCCGCCCGGCAGCTCACGCCGCTTGCGCCCCGCGAGAATGCGCACGGAGGCGTTGGTGGCGATCGTGTAGAGCCAGGAGCGGAGCGAGCTACGCCCCTCGAATCCGGACCGCCCCCTCCACGCTCCCAGCAGCGTTTCCTGGAGCGCATCGTCGGCGTCGTGAACCGAGCCCAGCATCCGGTAGCAGTGCGCGTGGAGCTCCCGGCGGTGCGACTCGACGAGCTCGGCGAAGGCTTCCTCGTCCGCGATCGCCTCCGTCATGGTCAGCCGAACGTGAAGACGTACGCGCGCACGCCGGGATCGAGGAACGTGCCCTCGAAGGTCCGCTGGCCGATGGCCCTGCGCTGGCGGACCAGCTGGTACATCCGCGGCTCGGAGAGGGTCGCTTCGCCGGACTCGTCGACATCGACGCCGTGATCGTCGCCGGGCGGCTCACCGTCGAGGCGCACGCTGATGCGGACCGGGCCGCCGGAGGCCGGCGGCGCGAGCACGAGGTTGAGGTCGCGGCCCTCGAAGCGGTAGGAGATCGAGCCTGCGGCCGCTTCGAGCTGGGCGGCCTCCTCGCCGACCGACCAGTCGCCGGTGAGCGCCCACTGGTTCAGCGCGAGCTCGTTGGCGCGGGCGTCGCTGAGACGCTCGCCACGGGCGGAGCCCACGTAGGTCTCAGGAGACCCCAGCGCGCTCCAGTCGGCCGGCTCGGCGACACCGCCGGCGTCGACGTCCACGAGCTCCTCGTCCACGCCCAGGAGCTGCTGGATGGTCCGCTCGATCTCCTCGTAGGCCTCCTCGCCGAAGTGATGGAACCGGACCCGCCCGTCGCCGTCGACGAGGTAGACGGCCGGCCAGTAGTGGTTGTCGAAGGACCGCCAGATGGTGAAGTCGTTGTCGATGACGACCGGGTAGCCGACATCGAGCTCGCTCACCGCCCGGCGCACGTTGTCGAGGTCGTGCTCGAAGCTGAACTCGGGCGCGTGCGCACCGACGACGACGAGCCCGCGGTCGCGATACCGCTCGTGCCACGCCCTGACGTACGGCAGGGTGCGCAGCCAGTTGACGCACGAGTACGTCCAGAAGTCCACGAGCACGACACGGCCGGCGAGTCCCGCGGCCGTGAGTGGGTCCGAGTTGAGCCAGTACCGACGCGCCGTCGAGGGCGGAGAGCACGTTGCGGCCTGGGGTGGGCGATGAGCTCATGAGGGCCTCGCTACCGGTTCTGAAGCGCGTCGATGCCGCCGCGCAGGAAGAGCATGGCATCGTCGAGCACGGCGAGCGACTCGGCCTTGGTCACCGGCGCGCGCTGCCCGCCCTGCTCCTCGAAGGCACCCTCGAGCGAGGTCAGCGCGGCCATCGCCGCGGCGGCCACGAGCCGCGGCCGCAGCGCGTCCTGCGGCTCGTCGAGATCGTCGGCGATCGCGTCGAGCAGCAACTCGTGGATGCGAGCCAGCATGCCGCCCTGGAAGTTGGCCAGCCCCTCGTCCTGGCGGCAGAGCCGCTTGCGAAGGACCGCGTCGTCCGCTTCCGCCGTCCACCCGTCGAACATCGTGTCGATCCACCGCCGGAGCGCGTCGAAGGCCGTCTCACCGGGCGGCCGGTCGCGGAGCGCGCTGGCCAGGCCGCCGAGGTCGCGGTCGGCGGTGTGGAAGACGACCGCCTCCTTCGACGGGAAGTGCGCGAAGAACGTGCGGGGCGCGACGTCGGCGGCGGTCGCTATGTCGGCAATCGTCGTGGCCTGGTAGCCGCGCTCGGCAAACAGGCCCATCGCCGCCTCGACGATCTGCTCGCGCGTGCGCTGCTTCTTCCGTTCCCGCAGTCCCTGAGGCATTTGGGTTCCATGGTAGAGAACCGCTGCATTATGTGCAAGAACGCAGCTTAAGCAAGATTGCATTTCTTGCAAAATTGCACTTGCTGTGCTTTCTTATGGCCCATGGCTCATCTCCTCGGATCCCTGGCCGCATGGGCGGCGGAACACTGGAAGCGCTCGCTCGCGATCGTGGCGGTGGTGCTTGTCGCGCTCGGACTTGCAGCGGGCGTCGGCGGCGGCTCGTTCGTCGACGACTTCAGGACGCCCGGCACGGAATCGCAGAGCGCGATGGACGTGCTGAACGAGCGCTTTCCGGCGGCGTCGGGCGACACGGCGAACGTCGTCTTCGCGGTCGAGTCGGGCACGCTTCGCGAGCCTGAGCGGCGCGCCGCGATCGAGCGGACGATCGAGGAGATCGGCGCCCAGCCACACGTGACGGCCGCGCCGGATCCGTTCGCCAGAGACAGCGGCCAGCTCTCGGAGGACGCGCGGATCGCCTACGTGCCGGTCCAGTACGACGACACCGCCTCGGCGCTGGGCCGAGAGCCCGGCCAGCGGCTCGAGCAGGCGTCCGAGATCGGCGAGCGAGCGGGTCTCGAGGTCTCGCGCAACGGAGTGGTCGTGGACCAGGCCGAGCAGGCCACCGCGCCGGTCGGCGAGCTCATCGGCGTGGCGGTCGCGATCATCGTGCTCACGCTCGTGTTCGGCTCGGTGGCGGCGATGGCCCTGACGCTGATCTCGGCGCTGATCGCCCTCGCGGGCGGCCTGCTCCTGCTGCAGTTCGCCAGCGCGTTCGCGGACTTCCCGAGCTTCGCGCCGACGCTCGGCATCATGCTCGGCCTCGGCGCCGGCATCGACTACGCGCTGCTGATCGTCGGGCGCTATCGAGAGCAGCTGGCGAGCGGTGACAGCGTCAGCCACTCCGCCCGCGTCGCGAACGCCACCGCCGGCACGTCCGTCGTGGCGGCGGGAGCGATCGTCGTGGTGGCCATCGCCGGCCTGCTGACGACCGGGATCCCGTTCGTCGGGCAGATGGGGATCGGCTCGGCGATCATCATCGCCATGGTCGCCGTGGGCGCGGTCACCGTGCTGCCGACGCTCATGGGCGCCTTCGCGCGCCGGCTCCGGCCCAAGCGCCCCGAGCACGTGGAGCCCTCGCAGCGCTTCGCGCGCTGGGCGGGCATGATCACCCGCCGCCCGCTCGCCGCCGCCATCGCGGGCACGCTCGTGCTCGTCCTGCTCGCCGTCCCGTTCGCGTCGCTCCGGCTCGGCCAGCCCGACGACGGCAACGACCGTGCGGGCTCGACCACCCGCGTCGCCTACGACCGGCTCGCCGAGGGCTTCGGCCCCGGCTTCAACGGCCCGCTCGTCCTGGCCGCCACCACGCCCACCGACGGCTCGGGCACCGCGACCCTGAACGACATCCAGCAAGCCGTGGCGCAGGACCCCGACGTCGCCTTCGTCTCGCCGGCGCAACCCTCGCCGGCCGGAGACGCCGCGGTCCTGAACGTGATCCCCAAGAGCTCGCCCCAGGACGAGCGCACCAGCGAGCTCGTCGACCGGCTCCGGGCCGACGTCCTCCCCGGCGCCACCCGCGACTCGCAGGTCGACGTCTACGTGGGCGGCGCCACGGCGACGCTCCAGGACCTGGCCGACAAGATCGCCAGCCGGCTGCCGATCTTCATCGCGATGGTCGTCGGCCTCAGCGTGCTGCTGCTCATGGCCGTCTTCCGCTCGCTGTGGGTGCCGCTCGTCTCCGCCGCGTTCAACCTGCTCTCGATCGCCGCCGCCTACGGCGTCGTCGTGCTCGTCTTCCAGCAGGGCGTCGGCGCCGGCCTGCTCGGCGTCGACGGCGAGGTGCCGATCGTGTCGTTCGTCCCGCTGTTCATGTTCGCGATCCTCTTCGGCCTCTCGATGGACTACAACGTCTTCCTGCAGTCCCGCATCCGCGAGGAGTACCAGCGCGGCGCGGGGCCACGGGAGAGCGTCATCCGGGCCACGGCGCGCGTCGGCAAGATCATCCTCGCCGCCGGCGTGATCATGACCAGCGTCTTCCTCGGCTTCGTCTCCGATCCCGACGTGGTCGTCAAGACGATCGGTCTCGGCCTCGCCGTCGCGATCCTCATCGACGTGCTGGTGGTGCGGATGGTCGTCGCCCCGGCGGTCATGACCCTCCTCGGCGACCGCGCGTGGACCCTGCCCGCGTGGCTCGACCGCGTGCTCCCGAGGATCTCGCTCGAGGGTGAGCTGCACGACGAGCACCGCCGCCCGGAGCCCGCGGCCCGCCCGCGCCATGGCCGGGTTCCGGGCCGCCCCGCCGAGGAGGGCGCCGGCTAACCCGGCTCGCCGATGCAGACCGGCGCCGTGACGGCCATGCTGTCACTCGTGTCCGGCTTCGACCGCGAGCGCGTCCTACGGACGCTGACGTTCTGGCTGCGCCCGGAGTTCCTGCTCCGGGTCGTCAGCCGGTTCCAGAAGGTGGCGGGCTTCGACCGCTCGATCGCCCTGGCCTCGGGCGCGCTCACAGCCCTCATCCCGCTGACGATCGTCTCGAGCGCCCTGTCGTCGCAGCTCGGCGGCAAGGGCACGGCCGAGCGCATCATCCAGCGCTACGACCTCACCGGAGGCGGTGCCGAGGCGATCAAGGACGTCTTCTCGCCGCCCTCGGGCTCGAGCACGAGCCTCGGAATCATCGGGTTCCTCTTCCTCCTGGTCGCGGTCCTGAGCTACTCCCGCGGGATCCAACGGCTGTTCGAGCAGACCTGGGAGCTCAGCCCACTGAGCGTCCGCAACACCTTCAACGGGCTGCTGTGGATCGGCGGGCTCACGGCGTACCTCGCCGTCAGCGGCGGCCTCCAGGCCGCACTGGGACACAGCCGCTTCGACCTCACGGCGACAGTGCTCCTCATCCCCCTGTCCGCGGTCTTCCTGGTCTGGAGCGGCTGGGTGATCAGCGCCAAGCGGATCGCGCGCCGCGAGCTCGTCCCGTTCGCCCTCCTGGGATCGGCGCTGTTCGCGGTGTACTCGGTCGGCGCGTCGGTGTACCTCCCGCATCTGTTCAGCACGTACGCCACCCGCTACGGCGTGATCGGCGCGGTCTTCGCCATGATCTCGGCGCTCTTCTGCGTCATGGTCATCGTCGTGGTCTCGGCGGCGGCCGGCCGCGAGATCCGCGACGAGCTCGACCGCATCAGCCGCGGCGAACGGCCCGCCGAAGACGAGGTCCGCCGCCAGTGGGACGAGGTGACCTCCCAGGCGCGTTCGCGGTGGGAGACGCTCCGGCTCCAGGTCCAGGCGCGCCGGCGCCGGCACCGACGCGACGTGGACTGAGTTGGTCCGACCTCGCGCGTTCAGCGCCGACCGCGTGACACGCGCCGCGCCAGCGCGCGACCGATCGTGACCGGATGGCTCACCATGACCCGGAGATCGCCGCTGGGCATGCGCGCGCCCCTAAGGCAGGTCGCCGAGCATCGCGGCCAGGGCCAGTTCTGCATCTCGGGTCTGGAGGCCGCGCTTCATGGCGGCTTGGATCCGGGCCTGGGCCTCGGGGGCGCGCACGCCCTCGCCGAAGAGATCCGAATCGCGGCGGAAGTCCTCGACCGGCGCGAGCGCGATGCCGTTGACCCGATCCTTGACCGCGGCAAGGCCCGCGGACGGGAACCCGGCGATCCGCTGAGCGAGCGATGCGACGAAGTCTCCGAGCTCGGCGGCGGGGAGCGCCCGGTTGATCCAGCCATACCGCTCGGCCAGCTCGGCGTCGTAGTCCTCCGCGCTCAGCATGACCTCGAGCGCTCGGCCGCGCCCCATCAGACGCGCGAGGTGCTGGGCGGCGCCCCCGCCGGGGAGGACACCGAAGGCCGGCTCGAACTGACCGAAGATCGCCGACTCCCGCGCGGCGAAGCGCATGTCGCACGCCAGCACGAACTCGCTGCCCGCGCCGCGTACCCGACCCGCGATCTGCGCGATGGTCACGAGGCGGCTCGCGCTGAGATGGTGGAACAGCAGGGCGATCGACGCTTCGCCGGTCAGCTTCGCCGCCTCGGCCCGGTACTCGTCGACCCGGGTCAGGTCGACATGGGAGATGAAGTAGTCGGGGTCGGCGCTGCTGAACACGAGCACCCGGACGGCGTCGTCGGCCTCCGCCCACTGGATCACGGAGACGAGATCCCTGACCAGCTCGGGCCCGAGAAGGTTCATCGGTGGGGCCGCGATCTCCACGAACCCCACCGACCCTTCCGCGCGCAGGGTGAGCGTGTCGAAGGCCACGCCGCAGCCCGGACGATCCGCGTCAGCCGCCGTTGTGCGCACCGGCGAGCGCGTGCCCGCCGACGCCGACCTTTCCGACAGCCTCGCTGTACATCGCCATCTCCCTGCCGACCCCCTCGCCCGTGACCGCCGGCACGACGCCGAAGTTGTCGACAATCAGGCTTGCGTCGATGCTCGCACGGCGGAACTCCTCGTCGTTGGCAAGCGCCGCGCACTGCGCCTCGCTGCCGTGGACCATGAAGAACCCGCCGAGGTCACCGCCATGTGGATCGAGGAGCGACACGTCCATCGCTTCGATCCGGCCGTCGGACTGCATGCGCCCGAACATCTCGACGAACGCGCCGAACACTTCGACAGCGCGTTCCTCGCGGCCCCGTACTGGCGCACCGAACCCGACGAACAAGGCTCGATCAGTCATCACGACTCCTTCCGTCGCTCGACCATTCAAACCTCTCAGAAGACCCATTGCGACGCAAGGCACCGCAGGACGGCGGGGTGGCCGGGGACACCCCTGGTATATGTCGGGGGCGCAACGGATCCGAACTGTTGGGAGGCAGTTGTGGAGAACGAGCTCAACCGGCGACGGTTCCTCGGCGCCGCGATCGGGACAGGGGCGGCCATGGCGGGGGCCGGGTCGCTCGCAGCGGCGCCGGCCATCAGCGCCGGCGGAGGAGGCGGCGGCAGCGTGCCGCGCAACCGCCGCGGCATCCAGCTCTACACGCTGCGCCGCGTCATGGACAACTCACAGGCCGACGCCCGCCGGGTGCTGCGCTGGCTCGGTGCCGCGGGGTACACCGAGGTCGAGCCGTACTGGCGCTTCGAGTGGACGC
This sequence comes from uncultured Solirubrobacteraceae bacterium, assembly GCA_963774155.1. Taxonomy (GTDB): domain Bacteria; phylum Actinomycetota; class Thermoleophilia; order Solirubrobacterales; family Solirubrobacteraceae; genus DASSUW01. The sequence goes on along the minus strand of CAVZDW010000001.1, from coordinate 3,982 downwards.
CCGAGCAGTTCCGTGCCGAGCTGGACCGCGCCGGACTGAAGGTCATCGCGAGCCACGACGGGCTCGACGTCGACACGGTGGGCGACGGCTGGCGGGACGGCTACAAGGCCAACCTCGAGTACGCCGCCGCGCTCGGCCAGCGCTACACGGGACTGGCCTGGTACCCGCCGCCGTACACGGAGGAGCGCTTCAAGCGGATCGCCGAGCGCATGAACGAGGCCGGGGCGATGGCGGAGAAGTGCGGCCTCCAGTTCTTCTACCACAACCACGACTTCGAGTTCCTGCACCGCCGCGCCGACGGCGCGCCGCTCTACGACGTCTATTTCGAGGAGACGGATCGCGAGCTCGTGATGCTCGAGCTCGACATCCTGTGGATGGTCGTGGGCGGCGAGAGCCCGCTCGACTACCTGCGCCGCGACCCCGCGCGGTACATGGGCTACCACGTCAAGGACCACGTCTGGGGCACGCGGCGCAACCCCGACGGGACGGAGGGCAATCCCGTCGAGGACGTCGGCACGGGCATGCTCGACTTCGCCGACGTGTTCCGCGCCGGCGACGTCCGCGGCTCCGACAAGCACTTCTACATCGAGCACGACGAGCCGCAGCTGTCCCACCCCGGCGACGAGGACGCCGAGTTCAAGACGGCCAAGGCCGGTATCGACTACCTGCGCAGCGTGCGCTGGTGACCGCTCACGGCCCCGTGATCCCGGGGCCGTTGAAGCGGATCTGATCGACGTCCATCCCGCCGGTGGGGAACGCGAAGAAGAGCTTGTGCTTCCCCGCCGGCGGCTCGATGGCGAGCTCGAAGTCCTGCCTGGTCTCCCAGCCGCCGGTGTTGGGCACGGCCAGCGTGCCGAGCAGCTCGCCGTTCGTCGGGTCGCCGAGCCGGACCTCGATCGCCCCGCCGTCGCCGCCCGCGGCGGCCGTGACGGTCAGCGAGTCGATCCCGGCCAGGTTCACCGGCTCCCAGGCGATGTAGTTCACGCCGCCGTCGGTGCCGTCGTCCTCGGTGGAGCCGACCTGCTCGCCGCCGCCGGCGCCCGGGATCGCGTAGACGACCACCCCGCGCTGCTCGACGTAGTGCTCGGCCTGCAGGAGCTTCGGCCAGACGCGCAGGCCATCCTGGGCGTTCAGCGCCGGGGCGCCGGGCAGGCCGCCGCCGTCGGTGTAGGTCGCCGAGACGAGCCCGAACACGTTCGCGTCGTCACCGTGGCCGGCCTCGCCCGTCGTCTGCAGCGTGCCGTGGCAGCCGGTCGCGTCCGTGATCGGGTGCGAGTGCTCGTCATGCCCGAGGAGGTAGCTCACGCGCACCCGCGAGCAGGCCGCGTGGTCACCGGACACGGTGCCGTCCTCGGCGTCCGTGGCCGTGACCGCGAACGGGATCGCGTCGCCGAACGTGAAGAAGCCGCCCTCGGCGGGAGAGGTGATCTCCAGCGACGGCGCGGCGTTGCCGACCACGATCGTCACCTCGTCGCTGCCGCTGCGGCCCGTGCTGTCCGTGACGGTCAGCCTGGCCGTGTAGGTGCCGACCGCGCCGTAGGTGTGGGTCGGGTTCGGCTCGGCCGACTTCGCGGTGCCGTCGCCGAAGTCCCACTCGTACGTGATGGGGTCGCCGTCCGGATCGCTCGTGCCCTCGCTCGAGAGCTGGGTCGTCAGCGTCGCGGCGCTGCCCGTGCTCGGGTTCGCGCTCGCCTCCACGACCGGCTGCCGGCCGCCCTTGACGTAGCCGACGCGGTAGAGCGCCGAGTCCGGCCCGCCGCCGAACCAGTTGCTGCCGTAGTCGAGCACGTAGAGCGCGCCGTCGGGGCCGAACTCCATGTCCATCGGGTTCTGCCAGCGGAGCGCGTCGTCGTCGAGGAAGGCGCTGACCTCGAGCGGCCCGCCGCCGCCGACGAGCGCCGTCTCCTTGATCCAGTCGCGTCCCCACTCGTAGGGGAACCAGTGGTCGTCGTAGTACGGCGGGAACTTGGTCGGCGACGGGTTGGCCGCGTCGTAGTGGTAGACGGGGCCGGCCATCGGCGACTCCGAGTTGCCGGGCCGCATCTCCTCCTCCCACGGGCTGTCCGTCCCGTACCAGATGTCCGGCGGCGTGGCGCGCGGCAGCTGGCGGGCGCCCGTGTTGCGCGGCGACGCATTGACGGGCTTCGCGCAGTCGAACGCCGCGCCGGACGCGCCGGTCGCGAAGTCGTAGTCGACGTAGGGCTCGTCGGCGCCGATGCAGTAGGGCCAGCCGAAGTTGCCGGGCCGGCGCACGACGCTGAACTCCACCTGGCCATCGGGACCGCGCAGCGGGTCGGCGCCGCCGTCGGGCCCGTAGTCGCCGACATAGACGTGGCCCGTCTCGCGGTCGACGGCGATCCGGAACGGGTTGCGGAAGCCCATCGCGTAGATCTCCGGCCGCCTGCCGGTCTTGCCGGGCGCGAACAGGTTGCCGGCCGGGACCGCGTAGCGCGCGTCCGTCGGGTGCGGCTTGATGCGCAGGATCTTGCCGCGCAGGTCGTTCGTGTTGCCCGCGGAGCGCTGGGCATCGAGTGCCGGGTTGCGCGTCGGCCGCTCGTCGATCGGCGCGGAGCCCTGCGACTCGAACGGGTTCGTGTCGTCGCCGGTCGAGAGGTACAGGTTGCCGGCGGCGTCCCAGGCGAAGTCGCCGCCGTTGTGGCAGCAGATGCCGCGGTCCTGGGCGACCTCGAGGAGCTGCTGCTCGGTGCCGAGGTCGAGCGTCCTGGTCGCCGGGTCCCACTTGAAGCGCGCGAGGACGTTGTGGCCCTTGAAGGCGGCGAACTGCTCCTCGGTCCCGTCGAACGGGGCGTCGCCGGCCGGGGTGCTCAGCGGCGGCGCGTAGTAGACGTAGACCCAGCGGTTGGTCGCGAAGCCGGGGTCGAGCGTGATCGCCTGCAGGCCGTCCTCGTCGTGGTTGTAGACGGGGATCGTGGCGGCCACCGCGGTCGCGCCGCTCGCGTCGGTGTGGCGGACGACGCCGTCGCGGGACGTGTGCAGCACGCTCTGGTCGGGCAGCACGGCGAGGCCGATCGGCTCGCCGGTCTCCTCGGCGCCCTTGGCCAGCGTCACGCGCTCGAAGTTGCCCCACTCGGTGGCGCCGCACTCGCCCTCGGCGAGGTTCGCCGCCCAGCGGATGCCGCCGCGCAGGTGCGCGAGGAAGGCCTTCTCCGTGAACGACTCCTTCGTGTGGCCGCCGCCCGTGTACCAGGCGCGCCCGCCGTCGTGGTTGTGGCACCACGCGATCGGGTGGTCGACGCCCATGGCGCCCTCCCCCGCGTCGTAGCTCGTCTCCTCGAGAGTCGCGAGCACGTGCACGTCGCCGCGCGGGTTGGTGCGCAGGTTGTACCACTCGTCCGTGCGCTGCCAGCGCTGCGGCAAGGGCTTGGTGGACGGATGCTTGCGGTCCGAGACCTCGACGGTCGCGCGCTGGATCGCCGGGTGGCTGTCGAAGTACGCGCCGACCAGCTCGCCGTACCACGGCCAGTCGTACTCGGTGTCGGACGCCGCGTGCACGCCGGCGAACCCGCCGCCGGCCTGGATGTAGCCCTCGAACGCCGCCTGCTGGGCGGCGTCCAGCACATCGCCCGTGGTCGAGAGGAAGACGACCGCGTCGTACTGCGCGAGCGTGTCGGCGGTGAACGCCGCCGAGTCCTCTGTCTCGTCGACCGCGATGCCGTCGCCGCCGGCGACCTTGCAGATCGCGTTCCGCCCGTCGGAGATCGACTCGTGCCGGTATCCGGCCGTCTCCGAGTAGACGAGCACCTTCTCGTCCGCTCCGAGGCGTTTCTCGTCACAGCCGGCCCCCACCGCCGGCAGGCTGGTGGCTTGAGCCTGCGCGGACGCAGGCACCGCCCACGTCAGCAGCATGAGCACGCACGACAGCAGCAGCCCTTTGCGAGGCATTGCGCTTCCTCCCGTTTCCCTGCCGTCCCCGCCCGCACGGGGACTCGACGCCGTACGAGTCTACCCGGAGCACCTTGAC